>CBDHGL010000001.1:0-15135 GCA_965263105.1 Bacteroidia bacterium
GAATAGACGCGATTTACATTTTTGGGATCGCAGAAGATTTCATCATAGTAGAGGCCTATGGTATAGTGCTCGCTTTGTTTAGTCCAGGTTTCTCCCAGGTTGGTGGAACGATAGAAGCCCCCTTTTTTGCCTGATGCTTCTACTATCGCATACACATAATCCGGATTAGCTGGTGAAACCGCAAGCCCTATCCTACCCAGGTCTCCCCCAGGAAATCCGCCTTTAACTTTTCTCCAGCTTTCGCCCCCATCTGTACTCTTGTACAAAGCTGACCCTGGACCTCCGCTAATATAAGTCCAAACGTGTCTCCTCCGCTGCCAGGTAGCCGCATATAGGATATCGGGATCTCTCGGATCGATGGCAATATCGGTAACCCCTGTATGTTCATCCACTTCTATGAGGGATTTCCAAGTTTTTCCTCCATCTGAAGTTTTATATAGGCCCCTATCTCCTCCTTCACTCCACAAAGGGCCTTGAGCTGCTACATAGACTATATCTGAATTTTCGGGGTGAACAATGATCTTTCCAATGTGCTCAGATTGCTTCAAGCCCATATTCTTCCAGGTTTTACCTCCATCCAGGCTTTTGTATACGCCATCTCCATAGCCTACACTCCGCTGGGCATTGTTTTCTCCCGTTCCCACCCATAGTACATGGGGATTTTGAGGGTCCATAGTTATACAGCCAATAGAATAAGAGGCCTGTTGATCAAACAGGGGTTTGAAAGTCGTTCCTGCATTTTCCGTTTTCCATACCCCTCCAGAAGAAACAGCTATGTAGTATTCACTGGGTTTTTGAGGATTGACAGCGAAAGCGCCAATGCGACCAGACATCAAGGCAGGACCGACGTGACGCAACTTCATACCGTTCAAAACCGAGGAGCTGAGGCGTTCTTTTTTGGCGGTTGTTTTAATGGACTCATTGTCCTTATTCTTTCTTTGCGGGAACGCAAGGAGAGATAGGCATAAAAATATGAGGGTGAATAAGGATTTATGGTATTTCATATAGGTTGGGTTTAGGAATAAGCTTCTGAAACTTCTTAACAAATTAAAAAACGAGAAGGGATAAAACGAAAATAATAGCAAAAGATTGGGAGGGAGGAGGGGCTATTAGGGACAGGATAATCCGAATTTACAGGCTTGAGTGAAAGCAAAACTGAAATATTCCGACTTGTGACTTCTATACGATTGACAATTGCTTGTCAAAGTAATCCATTACTTCGTCTAAAGCTTTTCGGGTGGGATGCCCGTCCTCATCTACAAAATCCAAGGTGAGGATAGAATGTCCTTTGCCGGGTAGTTCATGGAGTATTATTCGCTCCTTTCCCTCATTAAACTGCCTTCGGATCAGGTCAAATTTTTGGGCCTTGCACAATTTGTCCTTTTCGAATCTTCCGCAATGCATCGGCCCAATTTTCTCTAACTTCTGCTTGATCTTCTCTATTTCTCCACTGGAGATATGAAGGGCCTTCTGCTTGCCAAGAGGCATGGAAGGTTGGCTAGCAAAGCCCGCTAATACAGCATCTTCTGCCATGAGGGAAATCGCAAAATTACCGCTTAGGCACATGCCAATGACCGCTACCCCAGGTACTTCATGGTCAGCTTTAAGTTTGGCACAAAGGGCCTTCAACCAATCTACTATTGGGCTGGATGCATTTTTGGCAAAGAGATAAAACTCCTTGCGCATACAAAATACCTTAATCAAGTTACTTATGGGCCGAGTTTTTCCGATTGGACCAAAAAGATGGGGAAGAACTACCTGATAACCTCTTTCGACAAATCTATCTCCCAAAGCCAAGGTCTCCTGACTTATCCCTGGTAGCTCCTGGATGATGACACATACTTTTCCACTTCCTCTTGAATAGACGTCATGGCTGATAGTATGCCCCTTTTGAGTAAGGGCTGAAAAGGAGCTTTTTTGGTAGGCAGAAATTTGGGTAGGCATGGGATCAATTGTTGGGCTTAATTGAAGTGCAATTAGGGGGTAAAAATGGGTTTTAAGGTATAAATATAGGCTTGGGTGTAATGACCGTCTCTTAACTTAATGCTGGCAAGCACGCGCTGATAGGCATCTCCCTCAAAGGCATCTAACTCCTTCCAGTGGCCTACCAGTCTGGGAGAACTAAAGACAAAGCCTTCGACGGGCCCACATACCGGGTCGAGGATAATTCCTGGGTAGCCCATGTCAGCCCCCCAGCCTTCCTGGTGCAAGGTTCCCCTTACAGAACCGTCTTCCCAGGTACCTCCTAGCTGAGATAGAATATGTTCATTGGGTCTTCCCGGAGCCAGACTCCCGTAGACAAAGAGTTTATTGATAGATTCCATCAGGGGAGTTGTATGTCAAAGGTACTTAGCACAAAGCCATGATCGGAAGGATAAGGGATCTTTTTCCCATTCAATTCCAAAGGCTCTCCCAAATAAGCCTGGTAAGATTTGGATTCGATCAGGTTTAGCTGATAGCCTTTGTAAAAAATGTAGTCTATGCGATGCTCATCTTTTTTGCCCTTGGCGTTCCAAGTTATGCCCGGGTGGGTTAGGGGGTTGGGATATGCTTGTCTATAAGAATCTATAAGGCCCATATCTTCCAATACCCGAGTTGTATACCAGGGAACCACCAACTCATTGTGAATCTCCTTTGATTCTTCTCCCCAGTCCAGGTGAGAGGGAGTATTCATGTCTCCCCCTATAATCAGGGGAATGGAATCAGCCTCTGGGGCATACTTTTTAAAATAAGGAATAACTTTCTGGAGCATTTCAAATTTTTTCCCAGTCCGTTCCCAAAGGAGAAGTTCCTCTGGATTCTTTCCTAACTTTTCTGGCTCATCCTCCCAAGGTTCGTAGTGAAACCAATTGGAAAAAAAGCGAACGCGCTGATCATAAATAAAGATTTCTATTCCGCCTAAATAAAAAGGAAAATCCGTATCGATTCGCTGGCCAAAGGGGAATTTAGAGTAAATAGATAAGTTCGTACCCTTGTCATCCAAGGGAGTACCTGGAGGCGCAATGAGGTGAAATTTATACCCCAATGCCTCAGCTATCTTTGGGCCAGAACCGTAGGTCTCTACCATTAAGATCACATCTGGATCTATCTCCTCGATGATTTCAATGGCCCTTTCTGGGCCCTTGGGAATGTCATTGGCTCCATGCAGAATGTTCCAGGCCATAACCTTGAAGCGAACACGATCGTCCTGAGCTTGTAAGCTTGAAGCCAGAGCCAGCAATAAAACAATTAGTCTCATTTCCATTTCCAATCTAAGGCTATTGTGTGTCTCACCGAAAATTCTTCCACTAGCTCTCCTATTTTCTGCTGAAGGCTTGCTAAGTCCTGCGTTTTTTCTTTGGGTAAAATAAGGGTAGAGCCATTATAAAATCTAACAAAATAGTGTTTAGGAATCTCGATGATTTCTTCCATTTCAGAAAGGTAAAATTGACTTCCGCCGGTTTCTGTTGCCAAGTTGATAGAATCTGGGGTAAAGCTAAGAGACTGGGGCTTCCCATATCGACTCTTGAAGTGTTCATCTATGCTCTTAGCCAAATCTTTCTCGAGTATCCATTTCAGAAAGCCTGGAAATAATAGATACCATAGGATGGCTATCCCAACACAGAGAAGGACCCACGAAAAATTTCCCAACAGATAGGAGGGAATACTGGCCATTAACCATATCACAGGTATTAGGGTTTTGCCCGTTCTCAATTTCTTTTTTACCAATGGAGATTGGGAGGCTGAATATAGCTGAAGGGTGTAAAAGTCTTCTTTGTCAAGCGAATACGCGAATGGCATGTACGAGCTGATTGTTTAGCTATCAGGAATTTATTCCCAGGAATGAGGCTCCAACATAGATATTCCTTTTCAAAAAAACAATCTGCCCATAAGCTACTCCTACCGGGTAAACTTTTGCTTTAATGCCCTCCCCCTTTCCTTTGCCCACTTACTTATGAGTTTTGCCCCCTTAGTTCAAGTATTCTCAGCCTTGATCCGAGAATAAAAAAGCGAGTAACAAATCTATTCTGATCCATTTATCGAAAAAACTACAATAAGTAAAGTATGAATGGCATATTTTACCACAAATATGAGTATATTGCTTATACATAATTAGCTGCGTTACGTTTCTGGTCACTACCTATCAGCCCAGAGACACCGCACATAATACATCATCTCCTAAACCCCAATTAGTAATGAAGCAATTTTTCATGCTACTGGCGATGCTTTTCGCCATAAAATTTGTCTTGGTTGGTCAAGCCGGAAATTCACTTTCGACCCTTGAGTCTGGATTTATCCACTTCAAGATTTCTGGAAATCACACAGGTGTTTCACTAAAGTGGGCTCCCGCAGTAGAAGTTACTTATTCTCATTTTGAAATAGAGAAGAGTCAGGATAGCCTGAGTTTTTCGAAAATCGGATGGGTAGAAGCTGTGGCCAAGTCCTCAACCCCTAGGTCCTATCGGTTTGAAGACCTCAAACCTCAGATTGGGAAATCCTTTTATCGAATTAAGCGTGTCGATTTTGATGCCAGTTTTTCCTACTCAAAAATACAATCTGTGGTAGTTGTCGAAAGAGACCTATTTCACTTATATCCCGGCAAATCAAATGAGACCATGATGCTTGAACTTTCTCCTTTCTTATCTAGGGGCAGCTTTGAGATTATCTCAACTTCTGGTCTTAGGTACCAACAAAAAAAGGTTGAAGGGAGGAATTACCAAATCGATGTATCTCCTCTGCAGAGTGGGTATTACCTCTTGATCCTAACTACAGAAACGGGGAATATGATGAGTAAAAAGTTTATGAAAATTTAGGGGTTACTCTTTGAAGCTTCTATCCTTGAGCTTTGTAGGATTTCTGTTAACTTAGGACTTAGCCAAATCTTCATAGAACCCTTTGATACCTTATTTTCCATGTCCCTAGATAAACTTCAAAAGCTTACGGAATCCCTTGATCCCACTCCTACCCTGCCTGTACTTTTCTTGGGACATGGCAATCCGATGAATGCCATTGAAGAAAATGAGTTCGTGCGGGGATTTAGGAAGGTATCTGCAGGGATAGATAAGCCCCGGGCGGTTTTATGTATCTCGGCTCATTGGGAAACGCGTGGTACACAGGTTACGGGAATGGAGCATCCACCCACTATACATGATTTTGGGGGCTTTCCTCAGGCACTATATGAGGTACAATATCCTGCACCAGGGAGTCCTGAACTTGCCCGCGAAACCCAAAAGCTTATCAAGAGTGCCGATGTACAATTGGATGACAAATGGGGGTTAGACCATGGGGCCTGGTCCGTTATCAAACACATGTATCCTAAGGCAGATGTACCGGTGATACAGATGAGCCTGAATTACCGTCAAGGGCCCCAATTTCACTACGAGTTGGGAAAGGAGCTTTCAAAACTCAGGGAAAGAGGAATTTTGATTGTCGGTAGTGGGAATATGGTCCACAACCTGAGAATGGCTGCCTGGAATAGGATGAATGAAACCTTTGCCTATGATTGGGCTGAGGAAGCTATGGAGCAGATGCACCATTATATTCAAGAAGGCCAACACGATCGACTCATTGCTTACGCTAGACAAGGTAAGGCCTTTGAGTTGGCTATTCCTACTCCCGAACATTTTTTGCCCTTATTATATGTGCTGGCCCTTCAGGAAAAAGGTGAGGAGCTTTCCCTATTCAATGACCAACCGTTGGCTGGTTCCCTTGCTATGACCTCCGTTAAGATTGGCTAGGTATTTTCCTTGGTGAACAAAATTGAGAAAAGTGATTTTTCTCTACATGCTAAACAAACTGATTAAACGACCCAGAACCTTATTTGTCATAGATGGGTTGGGCGCCTTGGTTTCGGCCTTATTCTTGGGAATCATATGGGTCTATTTTGAATCCCTCATTGGAATGCCTCGAAACACTTTGTACCTACTGGCTTCCTTTCCAATTATTTTTGCCATACTAGATGTCTTTAGCTATTTCCAGCATCCATCCAGTTGGAAGTCATTATTGCGAATCATCGCTTTTGCCAATATCCTATATACGTGCATATCCTTGTGGATGCTATTCCTGCATGCAGCCCAGTTAACTATTTGGGGATATCTGTATTTTATCGGAGAAATAATAATCCTGGCAGTTCTTATCATCGTTGAATTCAGTGCGGCAAATAAGTTGTAGCCAATTCATGGCTTGCCTACAACCGTCATTTCACTACTCCCGATCCACACTTCACTACATTTGGTTTTCTAATATTAAAGGTATCTCCCACTTTTGAAGGGACATTTACAAATCGAGTTAACATCTAACCCTATGAATCCTTCAAGAGAAAAAAGAGACCTGATCGTTTTTGGCATCCTACTGCTGATTTTGCTATTGCTTAGCCCCGTCAAGCAGTTTGCCCAGAACTCTTACTCGGTCAATACAAGTAATGGAAAAACCACTGTCAAAGTAAACAATCGCAATAATAAGTTTGTCCTGGTATATGAGGGAGAGATCCAAGTATCGGACGATGACAAAGATATTGTAGGCATTTCTAGAGGCGGCTACTTGGAGATTACTAAATCGGCTTTTGGCAGTAAGCGCAAAATCAAGATTGAATCTGTCGGGGGGCAACTGGAGAAAAGTTATTATGTAGGGAGTCGCAAGCAATCTTTTTCACCAGAAGGACAGAAATGGTTGGCTGAGGTACTCCCGGAAGTGTTACGTACAACGACGCTTGCCGCCGAATCAAGAGTGGATCGCTTTTACCGAAGAGGAGGAGTAAGTGCCGTGCTGGAAGAGATAGAAGAATTGGAAAGCGATTATGTAGGCACCCATTATATCAATATTCTGCTAGAGAAAGACCTTTCTTCTTCAGAGATGGCTGAGGTAATTGAAACTGCGGGGGAGGTCATTGATTCAGATCATTACCTGGCGAGTATATTAAAGGAAAATCAGCGTGAGTTTTTGGGAAATGACCAAACAACCAGTGCCTATATCAAAGCTGCCCGAAATATTGGCTCCGATCATTATCTGACGGAGGTATTGAGACGAGCAGTAGATGATTCGGATATTTCTGATAGCCAGATGGGTGACTTGTTGGAGGCTGCTGAAAGCATTGGCTCTGACCATTATTTGTCTGAATTGATGAAGGATATCTTGGACGACCGCGACCTTTCACCTCAGGTAATAAGCCAACTCATGGTATTGAGTGATGAGATTTCTTCAGACCACTACAAATCAACGGTACTTAGAAAGGCGTTGGATCGTCAAGATTTGAACGAAGAAGCCTATGGTGCCTTTATTGAGACCTTAGATGATATTGCGTCTGATCACTACGTCAAGGAAGTCATTTATGATTTGCTAGATGAACAGCTTGATCCGGCTTCTCTTAGAAAGGTATTGGAACTGGTGGATAACAATATAGGTTCTGATCACTATGCCCATGAAATTCTCAAAAAAGTCATCAGAGAACAAAAGCTCTCTGGACAGAATCTGGACAGCTTTATCGATGCCTTGGATGAGATCAGCTCTGATCATTATGCCACCGAGGTAATAAAATCTTTTGCGAACCAGCATTCCCTCACAGAGACACAAATGCTGAAAATCCTAGATGCATCGGAATCCATTGGCTCAGATCACTACCAGACTACCGTTTTAGTAGCCTTAGCCCCGAAGGTAAAGGCTATGAGTTCTAGAGTGAGGGAAGCATATAGAGAAGCAGCAAAAAACATCAACTCTGATACCTATTACGGAAAGGCACTTAAAGCCTTGGAGCGATAGGAGAGATAATTTTGTATCTTATCCTTGATGGGTTTCTTCATGAAAAAACATCCTCTGATAGTAGTAGTAGGATTACTGGTAAGTTTCCTACTGCTTTTTTATCTCTCTTACAGCGGAGAATTCTCGGCACAGGGATTCATTGATTACCTCTTGGTCGGGTGCATCGGAATAGTAGGAGCCTATGCCATATGGGGAATGACTCGACTATTAGACAGAAACCTTCCCTGGCGGACCTTCCCTGCCTCACGCTTATTTGCAGGAGTTCTCCTCAATAGCCTCATAGCAATCTCCCTTAGTTTTCTCCTACCCTATTTCTATTACTTGGTTTTCCATCCAGAAACCTCTCTTTTCGGCGCTTATCCCAATGAATTTATCAAATTGGCCATACTCCTGTTCTTTTGCGTATTGATATTTTCCATCCTCTACTTCGCTCTATATTCTTTTAATCAATTCAATAGCGGCCAAATCAATGCCGTAAAGCTGGAACGCAAACAAATTGGGCTTCAGTTGAAAGCCCTCAAAGCCCAATTGAGTCCTCATTTCCTATTCAACAGCTTCAATACCATCTCCTCTCTGATGGCAAAAGATGTAGACAAGGCCGAAGAATTTATCCGAAAACTGGCGCAGTCCTATCAATATACCTTGAATACCTACGAAGCCAGATGGGTTTCCCTGAGGGAGGAACTCCAGTTCGTTTCTTCCTATCAATACCTCATCCAAACCCGCTTTGAAGACCACCTCCGCTTTAGCGTAGATATTCCTGAAGAACAAATGGATTCCAAAGTCCCCCCACTCACCCTTCAAATGCTGGTAGAAAATGCCATCAAGCACAATCAATTGCTGCCAGATACTCCACTTCATATTGAAATTGGAACAGATAACAAATGGCTTTGGGTCCGCAACAACAAAACCAAGGCGCCCAAGAGTGTGCCTTCTTTTAAGATAGGTTTGTCAAATATCCGATCGCGGTACCGCCTTCTAACAGGAAAAGAGATAGAAGTAGAAGACTCAGATTATTTCACTGTAAAATTACCCGTGGTCTCGTGAACAAACTATTTGTACATAATCTCCTATTTCGTTTGCTAAGTCCACTTTTCAGTGGGATTCTGGTCTACATTTTGATTTTGTTAATAAACAACAATGTAGGTCAGTTAGCTGAGGAATTTTTTGGAGAAGAGCTGTATTTGTGTATCGGCCTTTCCTACCTTATCCAGGAATTTGCCCGTTTGTCGCTTATCTTTTTTGAGCGGATTACCCTTCCCCTGTCAAAAGGGTGGAACTTCATTCTACAGATAGGCGTCAGCATTCTGTTGTGCATAGGATTGGTCACCACAGCAATTTATCTTTATTATCAATTCAGGGTAGGTTTCCAACCTGCCACCATAGAGCTGGTGGTATTCAATAGCATATTTGCGGGCATCACCCTTATTTATATTTCTCTATATCTAAGCTATACCTATCTCTACGAAGAGAATACCGAGCGCTTACAGGAAGAGATCTCTCGAAAGGAAGGGATAAAAGAAGATTTTCGACAGTTTCGTCAAGGGATCAATCCTCAGCTCTTGTTTGAAAGCCTGGAATCTCTGATCGTCCTGATGAAAGGCGACGAGTTCGAGGCTCAATCTCTCCTAGATCATTTATCCAAAATATATCGCTACATACTTACAGAGAAAAACCAGGAGTTGGTATCCTTTGAAAGAGAATGGAGTATTTTACAAGAGTCCGTGGCCTTATTCAATTATTTGCCACACCGAAAGATAAAACTGGAAGGGGATTCTAGGCCTAAATGCTTGGTGGTTCCGGGAACCATGCTGTTTCTTATGGAACAAATTATTCGCAGCACCATTCCCTCCAATGAAGTGGAGTTGATCCTTCAAATAACGGAATCTGAGGGTCGTCTATGTTTTATGTATGAGCCACATGAGAAAATCACCCATGAACTGGAGGAGAAGGACCTATTACCTATTCAAAACAGTTATGCTATATACAGCCACGTCCCGATACAAGTAAGAGAAGAGGGACACAAAAAAGTCCTCTGCATTCCTCAGCTAGACCTATCTCCACAACAAAAAGCTATATCTCCCATATGAAAGTTGCCATCATCGAAGATGAAAAGCTTGCCGCAGAAAAGCTGGACCGCTATTTAAAAAAATACGACGCAGAGATCGAGGTTTTGGCGCAATTGACCTCTATTGAAGCCTCCGTATCCTGGCTTTCTGAGCACCAGCAGGAGCTGGACTTAATCTTTATGGACATCCAACTGATCGATGGGTTGAGCTTCGAAATTTTCCATGCACTTTCCATTAAACGTCCCGTCATTTTTACGACTGCCTATGACGAATATGCTATTGATGCTTTCAAGGTCAACAGCATTGACTATTTGCTCAAGCCCATCTCCTTCATGGACCTTAGCAAAGCGCTAAAGAAATTTGAAGGCCTCAAACAACAATTTTCCCCTAGTGAAAATATCTCTGCAGCCATCCAACAGATTTCGGACAAGGCCCAGTACAAAGATCGTTTTCTAGTAAAGCGCGGCAATCATATTCAATCAATTCCCACAGGTGAAATCATCCTCTTCTATGCCGAAGGCCGCACAGCCTTTTTACTCACCCAGGCGGGAAAAAAGTACATCATAGAATACAAGCTGGAAGACTTAGAAAATATGGTGGACCCCCGAAGCTTCTTTCGGGTTAATAGAAGCTTTATCATCTGCATTCGAGGGATCAAAGACATTCTGATGTATTCCAATAGCCGCTTAAAAATATCTCCCGTGGTGGAATTGGATAAGGAAATCATTGTGAGTCGAGAAAAGGTGAAACGCTTTAAGGCTTGGCTGGAGGGAGAGTAATTTCTTTTCTCGCAAAATATAAGTATTGTGTATAAATAATTTGCAAATTGAAATAAAAAGTGCGTAAATTAGCCCCGGTAGCCTGTATATTCCCTGTTTTGTACTATTAATGTTAATTTAACCCTTCGACACTTGCAATTCCCAAATAAGCAGCTATTTTTGGCCTCACTAAAATCGCAGATTTATGAAAATTAATTGTTCTTGGGAACACCCTTACACTCCTGCCGAACCCTACCAGAAGCGGGTTGCCTACTTCAGTATGGAATTCGGTATTGATACTGCTCTGAAAATCTACTCAGGAGGTTTGGGATATCTTGCTGGATCCCACATGCGCTCTGCCTATGATTTAAAACAAAATATGATAGGCATAGGCATGCTGTGGAAATATGGATACTACGACCAAGTACGCGATGCACATAGTAACATGAGGCCGCTTTTTAGAGAAAGATACTATTCTTTCCTGGAGCCTACTAACCTCATATTTCCAGTGGACGTCCACGGACAATCAGTAAAAGTACAAGCCTATTACCTGGATCCTAAGGTGTTTGGGACTGTACCCATGTATTTCCTAACGACAGATCTGGAAAATCTTAATGATTATATCTCCTCTACCATTACCTACAAATTGTACGACAGCAATGAAGCGGCTCGTATTGCCCAAAGCATTATTTTAGGGATTGGAGGAGCCAAGGTAGTGGAAGCTTTAGGGGGGGCCGATATCTATCACCTCAACGAGGCCCATGCCTTACCTGCCGCTTTCCAACTCTACGAGAAATACCAAGATGTGGAAGAGGTTCGTAAGAGGTTGGTATTCACTACTCATACCCCAGAGAAGGCAGGTAATGAAGAACACGACATTAACCTGCTGAACAAAATGGGATTTTTTGGCAACGTGAGCTTGGAGGAGGTAGAAAAAATCACTCAGCAGAAGACTGGAGGTATGTTTGGGTATACACCTGCTGCTTTAACCCTTTCTAAAAGGGCCAATGGCGTATCTCAACTACACGCTGAGGTATCTCGCGAAATGTGGCAGAATGTTCCTGAATGTCCTGAGATCATTGGCATCACCAATTCTCAAAACCAGGCTTACTGGCAAGACAAAGAGATGAAGGAAGCCCTAGATGCAGATGACGACCAGAAGCTCCGCGCGCGCAAACGGGAAATGAAGGAAGATTTATTCAAAATCGTTGCCGATCAGACCGGTAAGCAGTTTGATCCAGATCTGTTGACCATAGTTTGGGCACGCAGGTTTGCCGCTTACAAGCGGACGGATTTGATCATGCGCAACCTTCCCTATTTCTACGAATTGCTGAACCGCAAGAATATGCCTATTCAGATGATCTGGGCGGGTAAACCCTATCCCGAAGATCAGTGGGCTGTAGATATGTTTAACAAAATAGTGGGTCTCACCCGCTTGAGTCATACGGCTACTATCCTGACAGGATATGAGATGAATCTGTCTGCTGCCTTGAAGAAAGGCTCAGATGTGTGGTTGAATACGCCTCGCCGTCCACGCGAAGCCTCTGGTACCAGTGGCATGACAGCGGCTATGAATGGCTCAGTCAACCTATCTGTAAATGATGGATGGATGCCAGAATTTGCTAAGCATGGGGAGAATAGCTTCATTATTCCTCCAGCAGATCTTTCTGCTCCCATCAATGAGCAGGATGACCACGATTACAATCACCTCATTCAGATCTTGACCCAGGAGGTAATTCCTACCTACTACGAGAGACCTGAAGAGTGGACCCGAATAGTGAAAAATGGGATGAGAGATGTGGTTCCCTTCTTCGGCTCCGATCGTCAGGCAGATGAATACTACCAGCGGCTGTTTAATCCTGGTCCTATTGCCCGTAATATCCCCAGGGAAGAAGCGGTGATGAATGGAAATGGATAGCATTCGCTCATTGTAGAAAGCATACGTTATACGCAACACCTACTAAAAAGGTCCAAACGAAAGTTTGGGCCTTTTGCGTCTTTTTACCCTCTTTTTCGTGTAGAGGATGAAAAGCATAATTTTGGTACATAAAAAAAATCACAATGAATAAGCATCCACAAACCATCAAGGAAGAAGTAAGAAAATCTTACGCTGCAGTTGTTACGGGAAAGCAGGAAGACAGCTGCTGTGAGGATACGGCTTGCTGCAATGAGGGAATCCTGAATCCCATGGCCCTGGATTACAGCCAATTGGAAGGCTATGTGGCTGAGGCAGATCTGGCTTTGGGCTGTGGCATCCCCACTGAGATCGCTCATATCCAGGAAGGAGACACCGTATTGGACTTGGGTTCCGGGGCGGGCAATGATGTCTTTGTGGCCAGAAGAATTGTCGGGGAAACGGGCCGCGTGATAGGGATCGACATGACGCCAGAAATGATCGCCAAGGCCCGTCAGAATAACCAGAAGTTAGGCTATAAGAATGTAGATTTTTTCTTGGACGAAATTGAGGAAATGAACGCTATTTCCCCTGAAACGGTAGATGTGGTCATCAGCAATTGTGTGATGAACCTAGTCCCGGACAAGGCACAGGCCTATCGGGAAGTATACCGCGTCCTAAAGGAAGGGGGGCACTTCAGCATTTCAGATATCGTCCATGTCGGGCAACTGCCTGAACAGATCCTCGAGGCTGCAGAGATGTACGCTGGCTGCGTAGCCGGATCAAGTGAAAAAGGAGCCTATCTGGGCTTTATCAAGGAGGCGGGTTTCAAGGACATTCAAATCAAAAGAGAGCGGCACATAGACCTCCCGGATGAGATCCTTGCCCAATACCTCGATGGAGAGATGATCAAAGCCTATCGAGACTCTGGGGCGGGCATCTATAGCGTCACGGTTTATGCGGAAAAAAAGGCAGAGGGCGATTGCTGTCAGGCCACAGCTACGAGCTGTTGTTAGAGTGAAAAGTCGACGATGCCTCAGGTAGTAGATTAAATAGAATAATGTCCAAGGCCTGATTCCGGAATGGCCCAAAATGGGGCTTCTACTCGTACTTCAACAGAGACTTCCCCTCTGGAAATTCTAGATTTGTGTATCCCGGTATAGCTCCTCTATAGGGATCTCGATCCCTAAGGCTGAAATGGGAACAACTCTATCTGATTCTGTAAACTTTGTAATTTTCCATAGATCCTCCCTTCTGGAGAAAATTTCCACCTGCATCTTTTCCTGGTCTATGAGGATGTACTCTTTTAGGGTTTCAATCAAGCCATATAAGAAAAATTTCTCTCCCCGATCGTAGTTTGCGGTAGATTTGGATAGGACTTCTATGATAACTACAGGGTGAGAGATAGCATTCGCCTCAAAATCTAAGGGATCCATATCCTCGCATATCACCATGGCGTCTGGATAGAGAAAACAGTTTTTCTTCTGAATGTGGAGTTTAATTTCCGTATTGAGCACCTTACAAGGACTCTCCTTCTTTCTTAGGGAATTTCTCAATTCGCCGAATACATTGCCACAAATTAACCCATGGTTGAGGCTTCCTCCTGCCATGGCAAATATTTCCCCGTCGTGATACTCATATCGAATACCCGTCTCTTGTTCAATTTTGACATATTCCTCGAGCGTGAGGTTATTTAGTCGTGGGGCCTCCATTTTTTCTTTTGGGCAATTTAATCATTTTGAAAGATCTATTTTCAAAAAGGATGTATAAATGACGAGCGTTTTGGATAAAGACTTAAAACAATCACCGAGCAATCTTCTGCCTCCCTACTGGCGGTAAGACGATCTCTTGCGTTGACGCTATATGGTCCAGAAGAAAATCGATGAACTTCTGCTCGCTCCGCGCCAGGACCTTTCCGCTTTTCAGCATGCCAAAGCCATCCCCTCCTGCCGCGACAAAGGCGCTACAGGCAATAGAATACCGACCGGAATCCTGGATTTTTTCTCCTTTGCCCCAAGCCTCTATAAGCCTCTCCCCCACAGGTTTCCGCAAATCGTATTCAATTTCCAAACCGGAAAATTGCATCAAGCCATAGGACAGACTGGCCGAGTACTCCAATACCTCCCTCAGCGTTTTTCCATCTACTTCTACACTCACCAATTCCCCCACGAAGGGATAGATATTGACGATTTCCTCTACCGTAATGTCGCCCACATCCAGATCAGCGCGTATGCTTCCCGGATTGACTAGGCCTATATCTGTTTGGGCTCCCGCTCGGATGACGTCTGCCATAAAATTGCCCAGATTGGACTCGTCGTAGTACTTGCGGAAGCCTGTATGGGCATTTTGACCAATTACTTGGGTAAGGCGAGGGTGCTCGCTTCTCGCTTGCTCGATCAGTCCCACTATCTGAGGGTCGGGTTGTAGGCGATCAGACATAACCGGAATCAATTTCCCCTCCTTGAGGTGAACCTTTTTGGCGGCGGTATTCACTTCGAGTTTCATATAGCCCAGGTATTTTCCTTGACCAAAGGTCAAGCCGATGAGGGTCCCTGTCTCAGGATGCTGGACGGGCTGCCAGAGGCCATTGTCGGAATGTCCGCCCAAGATAAGGTCGGCGCCTCGCAAGGCTCCGGCCATGGCATAGTCTTCGTCGAAGCCCCGTTGTACGCTGGGGTCG
>CBDHGL010000002.1:0-1150847 GCA_965263105.1 Bacteroidia bacterium
TCTGAAATGGCAGGTCGATATTTGTGGCCGTGGACAAAGTAGATTCCACTGCGCCTGGTTCAGGGGCTGGCCCCATAAAAGGAAATCCAATGTCTGTTCCGGCATTCATCAAAGCACTGGAAGGATCTATTGCCATGAAGTCGATATCCGGCAAGCTGCCATCTGAATTGCGTTGAGCCATTAACTGGGACTCATCCAGGCTGATGAAGTCTGCACTTGAAAGGCTGAGGTTCATATCAAATGAATTGGTAAGAAGGGTATTCTGAGCGCTGTCCAGAAAAGCCGTTTCTCCTGAACGGCCCCGATAGCTCAGGTTGTTTTTGAGGACATGATTGTATCCATTCACATTGATATTTTGAGACTGGGGGCTTTCCCTATTCACCATATTAAAGTTGAAAGCATTCTTGTAGCCTGTATTATTCAGCCAGATGTTTCCATTCAGGTGGTGATTGGCATAAAAGCCATTCGCCTTATTTTCTACGGCGATACAAAAACTTACCGTATTCACAGGGATAGGATCCGGAATTTTTGAAGCTTCATCATACGCATATCCACCGATTTTAAAACCCGTACCATCTCCCAAATTCTGAAAAGATGGGGAGTAGCCATTGTACATTGCCCAACAGCTATCAAAAGTGATTCCCGCAGCCGAACGGATGCAATCAAAGCCATCATCGCTATTGAACCATGCCCGGCAGCCCTTGAAGACATTTCCAGTCCCAGCGGCATTAGGATGGCAACCAAATCCATCTGTATTTCCCCCTTTACCATCTTCTGAAACATCATCATGGTTGTTATAGGCATCACAATTGAGAAAGAGGTTATTCCCGCCGCGACGATGCCTCAGGCCTGTGCCCGTGTTATCGTGTATGCTAAGTTGCTCGAAAATATTGTGGTTCCCCCAACTGTACACTCCATAAGATTCCGTATGCGTTGTAATGGTCACTTGAATTCCTGTTATCTCAATCCCTTTGAGGTGGACATAATCGGCCTCTACCCAAAATCCGACTACTCTCTGATTGGAAGGGGCGACATCGCTAAAGTCAAAATGTGGCGTTTCCCCCGGATAGGCCCAATAATTGATTTTTTCCTCTGGCGCCCCATCCTTGTCTAGAAAACTAATGCAGGCGAACAAGTTTTGCTCTACTTTTGAAATATCAATTTCCCTGAGTAGATAGGTTCCCCCCCGCAAGTAAACGGTATCTCCCGGATTGGCTTCCTTTTGTGCTCTCTGTACAGACCAGAAAGGACTAGCCATGGTGCCGTCATTGTCATCGTCTCCGTCCGGCGAAACAAATAGTTGTTTTGCCAGGACTGAGCCTGTTATTATTGTCAAAAAAGTGAACATGAGAATCGGAACCAAGCAATGTGTAACTAAGAGGTAGTGCTTTCTTCTATCCATTTTCATTGCAATAAATAATCATGGGTATCCTTCTCCCTACAAAGAGAGGAAATTGTACAAAAATAACAAGGGAATTCCCCTGGATTCCTATTTATGCGCATGTATTTTGGATAGATAATGGTTAGATTCCCTAAAATAGCGCTTGTTCTTGGCAGGGCAAAATCCTTGAAAAATCCCCTGTTTTGTCCTTTGCTGCAAATAGAAAAGAATAAAAAATTAAAATAATGAGTAGAGAAGAGTTTCTAAAAACAAGTTCTCTGGGGGTTTTAGCTGCATTTGACCTCCAAAATCTCTATCGAGAATCACCCATTGACTCAGGTTCAATTGATGAATTAATGTTAAATCGCTTGGTGAAAGCCAATGATAAATCGGTTGAGCGATTCCTTCAAATGATATCATCCCCCCCAAAGAGGCAATACTACCGCAACTATAGCGAAGCATTTTCCATCTTTACAGCTGCATTTTCTCATCCTAAGTCATCTTATTATGAATCCCAAACTGTTCTAACAGCCTTGAACGGAATTATTGACAAATTAATCGCCTTACAGTATCCTGATGGTACGCTTGACTCCGGAGGGAATAGGCAATCTCCTCCAGATACCGCATTTTTATTGGATTCATTGTGTCCTGCGGCTATCATACTCAAGGAGAAAGAGGCCAAAGAAGTGCTTTCATTAAGAACTAAGCTTGATGAATTCTTATTAGCAGCAGGGGAGGGAATTAGAACAGGGGGAGTTCATACGCCTAACCACAGATGGGAAATATGCTCTATTTTAGCCAAACTGTTCAAAATATACGGAGATAAAAAGTACGTAGATAGGATAGATGAATGGTTGGCTGAAGGAGTCTATCAAAATTCAGATGGGAATTATCCCGAAAGAAGCAGGAACTATGCAGTTGTTGAAAATCAGGCCTTCATCTCAATCGCTGATACATTGAATCGCCCGGAATTTTTTCAAATAGTTTCCAGGAACTTAGTTTCTAATTTTTATTATATGGAATTAGATGGGGAATTGGTGAGTTTAGACTCAAGAAGACAAGATCAATTCAAACCCATATCAAGCTGGAAAACTTATCTCCCCTACAGATTTATGGCCATTCATAGTAACAACCATTTTTTTGCTTCGATCGCACGAGAAATTGAACGTTTTGATCAGTTCGAGAGGCATGTCCTGAGCAAAGCCTTACCTCACTTTATGAGCAATTCCACTCTCATGAGGGAAATGCCCAAAGGCACAACTTTACCAGCTACCTTCACCAAACACTTTAAGGAATCAAACCTGGTGAGAATAAAAAGAGGAGATATTAGCGCTTCCATTTTTGGGGGCAATGATATACCCCTTACTGTGGCCTCAGGAAGATCCTGCAACCCCACCTTCTTCACCTTCAGAAAGGGGGCTGCCATTCTGAAATATGCGCGTCTTTCAACTTCTTTCTTTAATACAGGGTATGTGAGAAGTGATGGCCTTAAAAAGGAAGGGAGTAGATATACCCTGTATGAAAAGAAAGAGGCCTATTATTACGACCCCATGCCTGAAAATAAACAAAATGAAAAAGGTGATTATAAGCTAAATCCATCCCTTGATGGAAGATTTTGGAGCAAAATGGATTTTGAATCAAGACCCAAAAAAACATTGACATTGGAATCGAAAATTGTCATCGAAGAAGGGGAAAATTCCTTCAAGATTGATATGGATATAAATGGAACTGACAATGTGGAGGTTACCTTGGAACTTTGTTTTAAAGATGGGGGGAAACTTGAAGGGGTATGGAAGGATGAAAATGAGAAAGACTTCTTCTTACAAGAGGGTTTTGCAACATATACCTTTGGAAAGGATACAATAGAAGTGGGCCCTGGAAAACATGAACATTTAAATATTTCTGGATTAGATGGAGAAGTTTATTCGACCCATTTCGGGTCCATTAAAGGCGAGGGGCTGCACCTATATATTACAGGTTTAGTCCCATTCAAACACTCCATAACTATTAGATAGAAAGATGATGAGCAAGGGGGCAAACATAATTTAACATGAATTTTGGATAAGAAACTAGGATAAAACTACAAACTTAAGTGTGTAGGCCTGCAAAATTCGTTGGGAACCGGGGGGGCTTTACTGTTGTCAGGAATTTTGCGATTTTTGGTGCTACGTTTTTCTAAAAAAGGTAGCTAAATCATCAATGAAAGAAAAATAGTTATCCATAACTCAAATTATTTAGGTTCCATCCAACCCGGATTCAGTTTTCCATAACTAACTAGCCAAAAAGATTTGAGCATTCCATTGTCAAATATTTGATCTTATTTTCTGTCTACCAGCCATAAAATCAAAATCCTCAGAAAAGAAACAGACTTAAACAAAACTCTTTACGTATGAACTACCGCACCTTAGGCAAAACCGGCCTCAACGTATCAGAACTCAGCCTAGGCACCTGGCAAGTGGGAGGCAAATGGGGCAGTGGCTTTGATGAGAAGAACGCCGAACGCATCCTCAACGAGGCCATAGACCAGGGCATCAACTTCATCGATACGGCCGATGTCTATGAAAACCGGCAATCCGAAGCGGCCGTAGGGCGCATCATTCGATCGCGCTCAGAGGAGGTCTATATCGCGACCAAATGCGGGAGGTTCATCAGCCCCCATACGAATGAAGGCTATCAGCCCCAAGTGCTTCGGGAATACGTGGAGCAGAGCTTGCGCAATACCGGGCTGGAACGCATCGACCTGATTCAGCTACACTGCCCTCCAACCGAAGTCTACTACCGCCAGGAGATTTTTGAAGCGTTTGAGAAAATGCAGCAGGAAGGGAAGATCGCCCACTTGGGTGTGAGTGTGGAGAAGGTGGAGGAGGCCTTAAAAGCCATCGAATACCCCAATGTCTGCACAGTACAGATTATCTTCAATATGTTTCGGCATCGGCCTGCTGAGTTGTTTTTTCGAGAGGCCAAAAGAAGAAATATCGGTATCCTGGCTAGGGTTCCCCTGGCGAGTGGTTTGTTGTCGGGGAAATATACCGTTAAGACCCAATTCGGGGAGGGAGACCACCGCCATTTCAACCGAAAGGGTGAAGCCTTCGACCAGGGAGAGACCTTTTCGGGCTTGGAGTATGAGTTAGGGTTGGAAGCGGTAGCACAAATTAGAAGCCTGTTTCCCCAAGAGTTTGACCTGGTAACGGTTGCCTTGAAGTGGGTTCTCATGTTTGAAGAGGTGAGCTGTGTTATTCCGGGGGTATCAAAAATAGAACAACTCCATTCGAACTTAGCTACCTTGAACCTAAGGGCGCTCTCGAAAGAAGAAATGAAGGCCGTGGAGGGTATATACAAGGAACTCATTCGACCTTCGGTGCACCATCGCTGGTGAAAATTGTATCTAGCGCTTTGAATACCCTCGAACAAGTTTTATTTTATGAACGTACATCAAAGAGCAAAAGTAAAGATATGAGGTATATAGCAGACCGAATAACTATAGATGACAATATTTGTAACGGAAAGCCAACTATCCGAGGAAAAAGGATTACTGTACAGACCATACTAGAATTTTTAAGTGCGGGTGAGGATAAAAAGGAGATACTACATCAATACCCTTCCCTGGAAGAAGCAGATATATTTGCCTGTCTAAAATTTGCTGCAGAGTTAATGAATCGCCATTATACCATCCATCCTACGGCCGCTTAAATGGCAAAATTTCTCATAGATGTCAATTTGCCCTATCGTTTCAAGCTATGGCAAAACCCTGACTATATTCATCAAATAGATTTAAATGATGAATCAACGGATCAATCAATATGGGAATATGCTGAAAAGAATAAGTTAACCATTATTTCGAAGGATAGTGATTTTTCAAATAAAATTTTATTGCATTCTCCTCCTCCTAGGGTTATCCATATAAAATTCGGCAACTTGAGATTGCACGAATTCTATGTTTACATTCATTCTATTTGGGATGAAGTTCTTGAATTGAACAAAACTCATAAACTAGTCAACGTCTTCATTGATCGCATAGAGGGTATAAACTAAATATACCCTGAAAGTTTAATACCTTGATCCTTCATTATTTAACTCTTCATTAGGACCCCAAAAGGACTTCTGTACGAGAAAAAACCTAAATTCCCCTCGCCAAATAGCTACTACACCTAAGCAAACGAATAACTCAAATCCATTTCCATGTCTCTCCTGCTCTCCCAGCGCACCCCATTAGCCCTATTCCTTTTCCTCCTAACCCTCTCCAGCTTTTCCCAAGATCCTAGACCCAATGTGGTCTTCATTCTAGCGGATGACCTGGGCTATGGGGACCTGGCTTCTTATGGCCACCGCCATATCCAAAGCCCCAACCTGGACCAATTGGCCCAAGAAGGGATGAGACTGACCCATTTTTACAGCCCATCCCCCCTTTGTTCTCCTGCCCGAGCGGGCTTCCTGACGGGGAGGACTCCCTACCGGACGGGCATCCAAAGCTGGATTCCGGAAGGGCAGGATATTTACCTACATGCAGAAGAATTGACCCTGGCAAGTCTCCTCAAGCAGCAGGGCTACCAGACTTTTTTGTCGGGCAAGTGGCACCTCAATGGGGGGTTGGGAGACACTCGGCATCCCCAACCCCAGGACCACGGCTTTGACCAATGGCTGGCCCTCCATGCCTTCGCCATTCCCAACCACAAAAACCCACGCAACTTCTACGAGGAGGGAAACGCCTTGGGAGAGGTACAAGGCTTTACCGCAGATATCGCCGTGGACAAGGCCCTGGAATATTTAGCCGAAAGAGATACCTCCAAGCCCTTTTTTCTCTTCCTTCCTATGGTGGAGCCTCATTCTGAAATTGCTAGTCCGGAGGACTTCTATGCAAAATACCAGGACTTTACCGACGGAGAGATCGACCTCAGCCAACTTTCCAATCGCGGCCCGGGAGAATACTACGCCAATGTCTCCTACATGGACCATCAGATAGGTCGCTTGCTCCAACAACTCGAAGCATGGCAACTGGCAGAAAACACCCTCGTCATCTTCACCAGCGATAACGGGCCCGTAACAAGCGACTGGAGACGTCCTTGGGAGGTCAACATGTACGGAGAAACTGGTGGTTTGAGGGGCCGCAAGGCTGACCTCTATGAAGGGGGGCTACGGGTGCCGTTCATCATCCGTTATCCCAAGCATATTGAGGAGGGTACGGTCTCGGATGAACCTGCTCATGGCTATGACCTCTTCCCCACTATTTGTTCTATGTTGGATATCCCAATACCCCAAGACCGGGAAATCGACGGCATAGATATCTCTCCCGTTTTTGCGAAGCAGGAGTTGGCTAGAGAAGAGCCCCTCTTTTGGGCCTTCGAAACCCGCCCGGGCGATGCCATTGAAGGCTATAGCTATGCCGCCCGCCAAGGCAAATGGAAACTCATCGCCGACAAAGAGCTAGTCAAGCCCCTTTTGTACGATCTGGAGAAGGATCCCTACGAAACCGTTGACCAAAGCTTAGCCCGGCCCCGAGTCGTAGAAGGGCTCTTGGCCTTCATCAGAAAGAAAGTGGATCAGATCCAGAACGATCCCTTACGGCCGAAGACCCAAGGGGATTCAATCCGGGAAGTTACCTTGCTCTATACCAATGACATTGAAAGTGTCTACGACCCCATTGACGCCTACTGGAACGATACCCTGGATCGGATCGGCGGCATGGCCTACCTGGCTACCTTAATCAAACAAACCCAAGCACGGGAAAAATTATCTTTTCTCCTAGATGCGGGGGACATCTTTACTGGGGCCTTGTCCAAGGCAACGTATGGGAAATTGCCCTTTGACCTCTATAGCCGCATGGGATATGATTGCCTCACCCTGGGAAACCACGAGTTTGAGTATGGCTGGGAAAAACTATTGGCTGTCCAACAACGGGCAAGCTTTCCGGTCCTCAACGCCAATATTTTCTACGAGGGCACCG
The DNA here is from genome assembly GCA_965263105.1 of Bacteroidia bacterium. GTDB lineage: Bacteria > Bacteroidota > Bacteroidia > J057 > J057 > JBCCTX01. Next base: position 7,323 of record CBDHGL010000002.1, read on the forward strand.
ACATCAACTACGGCCAGCCCTATACCATACTGGAAAAAGAGGGACTACGTATCGGGCTGATCGGTGTCATGGGAGAAATGGCCTTCCACCAAACCACCCATCCAGCCAGTGTCAAGGGCCTGGAAGTCCGCCCCCCCATTCCCATCGTTCAAAAGTGGATAGATATCCTGAGGCCCGAGGTAGATCTGATCATCGTACTCACCCATCAAAACCGATCTGCCCCATGCAGTCGGACAAGGAGGCAGATCCCAGCGTACAACGGGGCTTCGACGAAGACTATGCCATGGCCGGAGCCTTGCGAGGCGCCGACCTTATCTTGGGCGGACATTCCGACAATGGCCTCTGGCAGCCCGTCCAGCATCCTGAGACAGGGACCCTCATCGGCTTGACCTTTGGTCAAGGAAAATACCTGGGCTATATGAAACTCGAAGTGAATACCGCCGCCAAAAAGGTTCACCTCAAGGAGGGGAAATTGATTCCTGTTATGTCTGATCGCCTACAACCCGACCCTCAGATAGTGGGACTGATCGAGCAAGCGAGAAGTGAGCACCCTCGCCTTACCCAAGTAATCGGTCAAAATGCCCATACAGGCTTCCGCAAGTACTACGACGAGTCCAATTTGGGGAACTTCATGGCAGACGTCATCCGAGCGGGAGCCCAGACTGACATCGGCCTGGTCAATCCGGGAAGTATACGCGCAGACCTGGATGTGGGCGACATTACGGTAGAGGAAATCGTCAATATCTATCCCTTCGTGGGGGAATTGGTGAGTGTAGAAGTAGATGGAAAAACGTTGAGGGAGGTATTGGAGTACTCGGCCAGTCTGTCCTATGGCTTGATGCAATTTTCCGGTTTGGAAATTGAATACGATTTGCGGAACCCTATGGGGGAGAGGCTTATAGAGGCTTGGGTCAAAAGAGAAAAAATCCAGGATTCCGGTCGGTATTCTATTGCCTGTAGCGCCTTTGTCGCGGCAGGAGGGGATGGCTTTGCCATGCTGAAAAGCGGAAAGGTCCTGGCGCGGAGCGAGCAGAAGTTCATCGATTTTCTTCTGGACCATATAGCGTCAACGCAAGAGATCGTCTTACCGCCAGTAGGGAGGCAGAAGATTGCTCGGTGATTGTTTTAAGTCTTTATCCAAAACGTTCGTCATTTATACATCCTTTTTGAAAATAGATCTTTCAAAGTGATTTTTTTGCCCAAAAGAAAAAATGGAGACCCCACCACTAAATAACCTCACGCTCGAGGAATATGTCAAAATTGAACAAGAGACGGGTATTCGATATGAGTATCACGACGGGGAAATATTTGCCATGGCAGGAGGAAGCCTCAACCATGGGTTAATTTGTGGCAATGTATTCGGCGAATTGAGAAATTCCCTAAGAAAGAAGGAGAGTCCTTGTAAGGTGCTCAATACGGAAATTAAACTCCACATTCAGAAGAAAAACTGTTTTCTCTATCCAGACGCCATGGTGATATGCGAGGATATGGATCCCTTAGATTTTGAGGCGAATGCTATCTCTCACCCTGTAGTTATCATAGAAGTCCTATCCAAATCTACCGCAAACTACGATCGGGGAGAGAAATTTTTCTTATATGGCTTGATTGAAACCCTAAAAGAGTACATCCTCATAGACCAGGAAAAGATGCAGGTGGAAATTTTCTCCAGAAGGGAGGATCTATGGAAAATTACAAAGTTTACAGAATCAGATAGAGTTGTTCCCATTTCAGCCTTAGGGATCGAGATCCCTATAGAGGAGCTATACCGGGATACACAAATCTAGAATTTCCAGAGGGGAAGTCTCTGTTGAAGTCCGAGTAGAAGCCCCATTTTGGGCCATTCCGGAATCAGGCCTTGGACATTATTCTATTTAATCTACTACCTGAGGCATCGTCGACTTTTCACTCTAACAACAGCTCGTAGCTGTGGCCTGACAGCAGTTCCCCTCTGCCTTTTTCTCTGCATAAACCGTGACGCTATAGATGCCCGCCCCAGAGTCTCGATAGGCTTTGATCATCTCTCCATCGAGGTATTGGGCAAGGATCTCATCCGGGAGGTCTATGTGCCGCTCTCTTTTGATTTGAATGTCCTTGAAACCCGCCTCCTTGATAAAGCCCAGATAGGCTCCTTTTTCACTTGATCCGGCTACGCAGCCAGCGTACATCTCTGCAGCCTCGAGAATCTGCTCAGGCAGTTGCCCGACATGGACGATATCTGAAATGCTGAAGTGCCCCCCTTCCTTTAGGACGCGGTATACTTCCCGATAGGCCTGTGCCTTGTCCGGGACTAGGTTCATCACACAATTGCTGATGACCACATCTACCGTTTCAGGGGAAATAGCATTCATCTCCTCAATTTCGTCCAAGAAAAAATCTACATTCTTATAGCCTAGCTTCTGGTTATTCTGACGGGCCTTGGCGATCATTTCTGGCGTCATGTCGATCCCTATCACGCGGCCCGTTTCCCCGACGATTCTTCTGGCGACAAAGACATCATTGCCCGCCCCGGAACCCAGGTCCAATACGGTGTCTCCTTCCTGGATATGGGCGATCTCAGTGGGGATGCCACAGCCCAAAGCCAGATCTGCCTCAGCCACATAGCCCTCCAATTGGCTGTAATCCAGGGCCATGGGGTTGAGGACTCCCTCATTGCAGCAAGCCGTATCCTCGCAGCAGTTGTCTTCCTGCTTTCCCGTAACAACGGCGGCGTAGGATTTTTTGACTTCTTCCTTAATAGTTTGTGGATGCTTATTCATCGTGAATTTGTTTTATGTACCAAATGTATACTTTTCATCCTCTACACGAAGAAGAAGGTAAAAAGACGCAAAAGGCCCAAACTTTCGTTTGGACCTTTTTAGTAGGTGTTGCGTATAACGTATGCTTTCTACAATGAGCGAATGCTATCCATTTCCGTTCATCACCGCCTCTTCCCTGGGGATGTTGCGGGCAACAGGACCGGGATTAAACAGTCGCTGGTAGTATTCATCTGCCTGGCGATCGGAGCCGAAGAAGGGAACCACATCTCTCATTCCATTTTTCACTATTCGGGTCCACTCTTCAGGTCTCTCGTAGTAGGTAGGAATTACCTCCTGCGTCAAGATCTGAATGAGGTGATTGTAATCGTGGTCATCCTGCTCATTAATCGGTGCAGAAAGGTCCGCTGGAGGAATAATGAAGCTATTCTCCCCATGCTTAGCGAACTCTGGCATCCATCCATCATTTACAGATAGGTTGACTGAGCCATTCATAGCCGCTGTCATGCCACTGGTACCTGAGGCTTCGCGTGGACGGCGAGGCGTATTCAACCACACATCTGAGCCTTTCTTCAAGGCAGCAGATAGATTCATCTCATATCCTGTCAGGATAGTAGCCGTATGACTCAAGCGGGTGAGACCCACTATTTTGTTAAACATATCTACAGCCCACTGATCTTCGGGATAGGGTTTACCTGCCCAGATCATCTGAATAGGCATATTCTTGCGGTTCAGCAATTCGTAGAAATAGGGAAGGTTGCGCATGATCAAATCCGTGCGTTTGTAAGCGGCAAACCTACGTGCCCATACAATGGTCAACAGGTCTGGATCAAACTGCTTACCCGTTTGATCGGCAACGATTTTGAATAGATCTTCCTTCATTTCACGCTTGCGCGCGCGGAGCTTCTGGTCGTCATCTGACTCTAGGGCTTCCTTCATCTCCTTATCTTGCCAGTAAGCCTGGTTTTGAGAATTGGTGATACCAATGATCTCAGGACATTCAGGAACATTCTGCCACATTTCACGAGACACCTCAGCGTGTAGTTGTGATACGCCATTAGCCCTTTTAGAAAGGGTTAAAGCAGCGGGAGTATACCCAAACATGCCTCCGGTCTTCTGCTGGGTAATTTTTTCTACCTCTTCCAAACTCACGTTGCCAAAAAATCCCATTTTGTTCAGCAGGTTAATATCGTGTTCTTCATTTCCGGCTTTTTCAGGGGTATGGGTGGTGAAAACCAGCCTTTTGCGAACCTCTTCTATATCTTGGTATTTCTCGTAGAGTTGGAAAGCGGCGGGTAAGGCATGGGCCTCGTTGAGGTGATAGATATCGGCCCCCCCTAAAGCTTCCACTACCTTGGCTCCTCCAATCCCTAAAATAATGCTTTGGGCAATACGAGCCGCTTCATTGCTGTCGTACAATTTGTAGGTAATGGTAGAGGAGATATAATCATTAAGATTTTCCAGATCTGTCGTTAGGAAATACATGGGTACAGTCCCAAACACCTTAGGATCCAGGTAATAGGCTTGTACTTTTACTGATTGTCCGTGGACGTCCACTGGAAATATGAGGTTAGTAGGCTCCAGGAAAGAATAGTATCTCTCTCTAAAAAGCGGCCTCATGTTACTATGTGCATCGCGTACTTGGTCGTAGTATCCATATTTCCACAGCATGCCTATACCTATCATATTTTGTTTTAAATCATAGGCAGAGCGCATGTGGGATCCAGCAAGATATCCCAAACCTCCTGAGTAGATTTTCAGAGCAGTATCAATACCGAATTCCATACTGAAGTAGGCAACCCGTTTCTGATAGGGTTCGGCAGGAGTGTAAGGGTGTTCCCAAGAACAATTAATTTTCATAAATCTGCGATTTTAGTGAGGCCAAAAATAGCTGCTTATTTGGGATTTGCAAGTCTCGAAGAGTTAAATTAACATTAATAGTACAAAACAGGGAATATACAGGCTACCGGGGCTAATTTACGCACTTTTTATTTCAATTTGCAAATTATTTACACACAATACATATTTTTTGCAAATCCAAGATTTTATTCTCCCTCAAGCCAGGCCTTAAAGCGCTTCACTTTCTCCCGACTTACAATAATTTCCTTATCCATTTCCACTACCGGAGATATTTTTAAACGGCTATTGGAATACATCAGGATGTCTTTGATCCCTCGAATGCAGATGATAAAGCTTCTATTAACTCGAAAGAAACTACGGGGGTCCACCATAGACTCTAAGTCTTCCAATTTGTACTCGATAATGTATTTTTTCCCAGCCTCAGTGAGTAGGAAGGCTGTACGGCCTTCGGCATAGAAGAGGATGATTTCACCTGTGGGAATTGATTGAATATGATTGCCGCGCTTTACCAGAAAACGATCTTTGTACTGGGCCTTGTCTGAAATCTGTTGGATGGCTGCAGAGATATTTTCACTAGGGGAAAATTGTTGTTTCAGGCCTTCAAATTTCTTTAGCGCTTTGCTAAGGTCCATGAAGGAGATGGGCTTGAGTAAATAGTCAATGCTGTTGACCTTGAAAGCATCAATAGCATATTCGTCATAGGCAGTCGTAAAAATGACGGGACGCTTAATGGAAAGTGCATGGAAAATTTCGAAGCTCAACCCATCGATCAGTTGGATGTCCATAAAGATCAAGTCCAACTCCTGCTGGTGCTCAGAAAGCCAGGATACGGAGGCTTCAATAGAGGGCAATTGCGCCAAAACCTCGATCTCTGCGTCGTATTTTTTTAAATAGCGGTCCAGCTTTTCTGCGGCAAGCTTTTCGTCTTCTATGATGGCAACTTTCATATGGGAGATATAGCTTTTTGTTCTGGATGTAAATCTAACTGTGGGATGCAGAGGACCTTTTTTGATCCTTCTACCGTCACCTGTATCGGTACATGGCTATATATGGCATAACTATTCTGAATGGGTGCCAGATCCTTCTCTACCAATCCCTGGGTGATCTTTTCGTGGGGTTCATATATGAAACACAAACGTCCATCTGAAGCAGTTATTTGGAGAATCAGTTCCGCCTCATTGGAGGGAATGGTGCTGCGAATAATTTGTTCCATAAGAAACAGCATGGTTCCCGGAACCACCAGGCATTTGGGCCTAGAATCCCCTTCCAGTTTAATCTTGCGGTGGGGCAAATAATTGAATAAGGCGACAGATTCCTGCAAAATACCCCACTCTCTTTCAAAGGATACCAACTCCTGGTTTTTCCCTGTGAGGATGTAGCGATATATTTTGGATAAATGATCCAAGAGCGATTGAGCCTCAAACTCATCGCCTTTCATTAGGACAATAAGAGACTCCAAGCTTTCAAACAAGAGTTGGGGATTGATTCCCTGCCGAAACTGCCGAAAGTCCTCTTTTATCCCTTCCTTCCGAGAGATCTCTTCCTGCAAGCGTTCTGTATTCTCCTGGTAGAGATAGGTATAGCTCAGATAAAGGGATATATAGATAAGGGTAATACCAGCAAATATACTGTTGAATACCACGAGTTCTATCAGAGCAGGTTTAAAACCCACTCTGAATTGATAGTAGAGGTAAATCACTGTAGTGACCAATCCTATGCACAAGAGAATACTGACCCCTACCTGTAGAATAAAGTTCCATCCTTTTGACAAGGGAAGGGTAATTCGCTCAAAAAAGATAAGCGACAAACGAGCAAATTCTTGGATTAAGTAGGAAAGGCCGATACACAAATACAATTCTTCTCCAAAAAATTCCTCAGCTAACTGACCCACATTGTTATTAATAAGTAAAATCAGAATGTAAACCAGTATCCCACTGAAAAATGGACTCAGTAAGCGAAATAGGAGGTTATGTACGAAAAGTTTGCTCACGGGATTAGGGGTAATTTTACAGTGAAATAATCCGTGTCTTCCACGTGTATCTCTTTACCAATTAGGAGGTTGTACCTCGATCGGATATTTGACAAGCCAATTTTAAACGAAGGAACACTCTTGGGCGGCTTGGTTTTGTTGTTGCGGACCCAAAGCCATTTGTTATCTGTTCCAATTTCAATATGAAGCGGAGTATCTGGCAGCAATTGATTGTGCTTGACCGCGTTTTCTACCAGCATTTGTAGGGTGAGGGGGGGGACTTTGGAATCCATTTGTTCTTCTGGAATGTCTATGCTAAAGCGGAGGTGGTCTTCAAAGCGGGTTTGGAGGAGGTATTGATAGGAAGAAACGAACTGGAGTTCCTCCCTTAGGGAAACCCATCTGGCTTCGTAGGTATTCAAGGTATATTGATAGGACTGTGCCAGTTTTCGGATAAATTCTTCGGCCTTGTCTACATCTTTTGCCATCAGAGAGGAGATGGTATTGAAGCTGTTGAAAAGGAAATGAGGACTCAATTGAGCTTTAAGGGCTTTCAACTGAAGCCCAATTTGTTTGCGTTCCAGCTTTACGGCATTGACTTGACCGCTGTTGAATTGATTAAAAGAATATAGAGCGAAGTAGAGGATGGAAAATATCAATACGCAAAAGAACAGGAGTATGGCCAATTTGATAAATTCATTGGGATAAGCACCAAAAAGAGCGGTTTCTGGATGGAAAACCAAGTAATAGCAATAGGGCAGGAGAAAACTAAGGGAGATTGCTATGAGGCTATTGAGGAGAACCCCAACAAATAAGCGCGAAGCAGGGTAGGTTCGCCAGGGAAGGTTTCTATCCAATAGTCGAGTCATTCCCCAAATGGCATAGGCTCCTACAATTCCAATGCCTCCTACCAAGAGGTAATCAATGACTCCCTGAGCCGAGAATTCTCCGCTGTAAGAGAGATAAAAAAGCAGTAGGAAACTTACCAGTAATCCTACTGCTACTATCAGAGGATGTTTTTTCATGAAGAAACCCATCAAGGATAAGATACAAAATTATCTCTCCTATCGGTCCAAGGCTTTAAGTGCCTTTCCGTAATAGGTATCTGAGTTGATGTTTTTTGCTGCTTCTCTATATGCTTCCCTCACTCTAGAACTCATAGCCTTTACCTTCGGGGCTAAGGCTACTAAAACTGTGGTATGGTAGTGATCTGAGCCTATGGATTCCGATGCATCCAGGATTTTCAGCATCTGAGATTCTGATATAGAGCGCCCATTTGCAAAAGATTTAATAACCTCAGTGGCATAGTGATCGGAACTGATCTCATCCAATGCATCGATAAAGCTATCCAGATTTTGACCGGAGAGATTTTGTTCTCTGATGACTTTTTTGAGAATTTCATGGGCATAGTGATCAGAACCTATATTGTCATCCACCAGTTCCAATACCTTTCTAAGAGAAGCCGGATCAAGCTGCTCGTCTAGTAAATCGTAGATAACTTCCTTGACGTAATGATCGGACGCAATATCATCTAAGGTCTCAATAAAGGCACCATAGGCTTCTTCGTTCAAATCTTGACGATCCAACGCCTTTCTAAGTACCGTTGATTTGTAGTGGTCTGAAGCAATCTCATCACTCAATACCATGAGTTGGCTTATTACCTGAGGGGAAAGGTCGCGTTCGTCCAAGATATCCTTCATCAATTCAGACAAATAATGGTCAGAGCCAATGCTTTCAGCAGCCTCCAACAAGTCGCCCATCTGGCTATCAGAAATATCCGAATCATCTACTGCTCGTCTCAATACCTCCGTAAGGTAATGATCGGAGCCAATACTTCGGGCAGCTTTGATATAGGCACTGGTCGTTTGGTCATTTCCCAAAAACTCACGCTGATTTTCCTTTAATATACTCGCCAGGTAATGATCTGAATCAATGACCTCCCCCGCAGTTTCAATTACCTCAGCCATCTCTGAAGAAGAAAGGTCTTTCTCTAGCAGAATATTGATATAATGGGTGCCTACATAATCACTTTCCAATTCTTCTATCTCTTCCAGCACGGCACTTACTCCTCCTCTTCGGTAAAAGCGATCCACTCTTGATTCGGCGGCAAGCGTCGTTGTACGTAACACTTCCGGGAGTACCTCAGCCAACCATTTCTGTCCTTCTGGTGAAAAAGATTGCTTGCGACTTCCTACATAATAACTTTTCTCCAGTTGCCCCCCGACAGATTCAATCTTGATTTTGCGCTTACTACCAAAAGCCGATTTCGTAATCTCCAAGTAGCCGCCTCTAGAAATGCCTACAATATCTTTGTCATCGTCCGCTACTTGGATCTCGCCCTCATATACCAGGACAAACTTATTATTGCGATTATTTACCTTGACAGTGGTTTTTCCATTACTTGTATTGACCGAATAGGAGTTCTGGGCAAACTGCTTGACGGGGCTAAGCAATAGCAAAATCAGCAGTAGGATGCCAAAAACAATCAGGTCTCTTTTTTCTCTTGAAGGATTCATAGGGTTAGATGTTAACTCGATTTGTAAATGTCCCTTCAAAAGTGGGAGATACCTTTAATATTAGAAAACCAAATGTAGTGAAGTGTGGATTGGGAGTAGTGAAATGACGGTTATAATCAAGCTATGAATTGACTACAACTCATTTGCCACACTGAACTCAACGATGATAAGAACTGCCAGAATGAATATTTCTCCCATAAAATACAGATATCCCCAAACCGATAACTGGGAAGCATGTTGGAATAGCATCCACAAGGATATACATATATAGAGAATATTGGCAATAGCAATGATTCGCAATAAAGACTTCCATCTAGAAGGATGCTGGAAATAGCTAAGGACATCTAGTAAGGCAAAAACTAGGGGGAAAGAGGCTAGGAAGAACAAGGTATGACGGGGCATTCCTATGAAGGGTTCAAGTCGAACAAGAATAAATCCTAAAAAGAATGCGGAAATTAAGGCTCCAAATCCATCTATGACGAATAAGGTTCTGGGACGTTCAATCAGTTTACTCAGCATATAGAGAAAAATCACTTCCCTTCGGATTTGTTCATCGGGAGAAGGACTTACCCAATCTTTACGGAGGTCATAGAAAGCGAACCCGCCAAGGGTTGGTCATTGAACAGGGAAAGCTCCTCGCCCTTATCTCGCAGAGCCAGCACATATAATAGGGGCAAAAAATGTTCTGGCGTAGGAATTGCCAACTCAAAGGCCTTTCCCTGTCGGGCGTAATCTATCAGTCGATCATGTTGACCTTCTTGGATGTATTGATGCATCCGCTCAATGGCCTCCTCTGCCCAATCATAGGCAAAGGTCTCATTCATCTTATTCCAGGCAGCCATTCTCAGGTTGTGGACCATATTTCCACTTCCTACTATGAGAATTCCTTTCTCTCGGAGTTGGGAGAGTTCTTTGCCCAGTTCGTAGTGAAATTGAGGTCCCTGATTATAGTTCAGGCTCATCTGAATTACAGGTATGTCTGCCTCAGGATACATATGCTTGATGACTGACCAGGCCCCGTGGTCCAGACCCCATTTGTCATCTATTTGTACCTCTGTACTTTTGACAAGCCCTTGGGTTTCTCGGGCGAGCTCAGGACTGCCTGGAGCGGGATATTGCACCGCGTAAAGGGCTTGGGGAAAGCCTCCAAAATCGTGAATCGTGGGAGGATGTTCCATGCCTGTTACCTGGGTACCCCGCGTTTCCCAATGAGCCGAGATACAGAAGACCGCTTGGGGTTTATCAATCTCTGTAGATACCTTCCGAAATCCCTGAACGAACTCATTTTCTTCAATGGCATTCATGGGACTCCCATGCCCCAGGAACAGTACCGGCAGCTTGGGAGTAGATCCAAAATCTTCTGTCAGGCGGTTAAATTTATTCAGGTTCATAGTTCAATTACCTAAATCTTTTCCCAAAAAACGATAGAAATTCGGACCCATAACGTAAGGAAATTGACAAAAACCCTTCCCTAGATATGCGGTAGCAGCCTATATTTTCATAAACTTTTTGCTCATTGTTTTCCCTCTTTCTGTTGTTAAGATCAGTAGGTAAAATCCACTAGATAAGGAAGAGAGATCAATTTGGTAATTCCTTCCTTCAAACTTTTTTTGTTTGTATCTAAGACCCGAAGTTGAAATTATCTCAAAGGAAGCGCTAGATAAAAAAGGAGAAAGTTCAAGTATCATCTTCTCGTTTGATCTACCTGGGTATAAGTGGAATAACGCTCTTTCAGCAACTATTACAGATTGTATTTCCGAATAGGAATGGCTTCCATCGAAATCCACTCGCTTAATTCGATAAAAAGATTTCCCAACCCTGGGATTAAGGTCTTCAAATTGATAGGACTTTGGAGTTGGGGACTTAGTCTTTCCCTCTACCAGGCCTATTATAGAAAAACTTAGGCTATCCTCGCTCTTTTCTATTTCAAAATAAGAATAGCTTACTTCCACGGCAGGAGCCCACTTTAAAGATACTTCTGTGTGATTTCCAGAAATCTTAAAGTGGATAAATCCCGACTCAAGGCCCAGATGAGGTGTTCCCACTCGACCCAATAAGACAAATTTTATGGCGAAAAGCATTGCCAGTAGCATGAATGATTGCTTCATTACTAATTGCGGTTTAGGAGATGATGTGAAACGTGCGGTATCGTGACTCTGTGCCGATAGGTTTGGGTCAGAAACGACATGCAGCTAGTTAGATATATGCAATATACTCATATTTTTGGTAAAATATATTATTCATACATTACCTGTATTAGCTTTTTCGATAAATGGTCTAAACTGGTGAGGCAATTCACAATCCGATCCTGGTAAGATGCCCCCAAAAGCTTATCTTAAGGCGATTGAACACTGGGGAATGGATTGCTTTTTTAAAAAGGAATATCTATGTTGAAGCCCTATAACTGGGAACAAATTTCTGATAATCAACCTATCAGCTAGCACATGCCATTCACCTATTCGCTTGACCAAGAAGACTTTCACGTGCTTCAGCTTTATACAGCCTCGCAATCCCCCCTGGTTAATAAGAAATTGAAGACAGGTAAAAATCTCATCCCATTGATATGGTTGATCGCATCTATTCCTTCATATTTCTTGGGAAATTTCTCTTGGGTTCTCTTATGTATAGGGATCGCTAGCCTTTGGTATTTATTGTTTCCAGGCTTCCTGAAATGGATACTCGAGAAAGATATTGCTAAGAGTATAGACGAACACTTCAAGAATCGATATGGGAAGCCTCAGTCCCTAAGCTTTACCCCTGAGACGGTCCATTTGATAAGCGAAAGTGGAGAAAGTCAATTTCACCTTACAGAAATGGAAGAAATCATTGAGATTAGCAAACACTATTTTGTTAGATTTCACAATGGCTCATCCCTTATTTTACCCAAAGATAAAATCCAGGACTTAGCAAGCCTTCGACAGAAAATAGAGGAACTAGTAGAGAAATATTCCATAAAATATACAGTAGCCTTAGATTGGAAATGGAAATGAGAATAATCGTATTATTACTGGCCCTGACTACAAGCTTACAAGCTCAGGACAATCATATTCGCTTTAAGGTAATGGCCTGGAACATTCTTCACGGAGCCAATGACATACCTGAGGGCCCAGAAAAGGTCATCGAAATCATTCAGGAGCTAGATCCAGATGTGGTCTTAATGGTAGAGACTTATGGTTCTGGCCCAAAGATAGCAGAAGCATTAGGGTATAAATTTCACCTCATTGCCCCTCCAGGTACTCCCTTGGATGACAAAGGCACCAACTTATCTATTTACTCTAAATTCCCATTCGGCGAGCGAATAGACACAGATTTCCCCTTTTATTTGGGGGGAATAGAAATCTTGATTGAAGATCAGCGCGTTCGCTTTTTCTCCAATTGGTTTCACTACGAACCTTGGGCAGACGAACCGGAAAAACTGGGAAAAAGCTCAGAAGAGCTCCTGGCCTGGGAGCGCACAGGGAAAAAATATGAAATGCTTCAGAAAGTTCTTCCCTACTTTAAGCAGTTTTCTTCTGAAGCTGATTCAATCCCTATCATTGTAGGGGGAGATATGAACAGCCCTTCTCACTTGGACTGGGGGGAAGAAACTCGGGAAATCCACAATGAGTTGATAGTCCCTTGGTATACTACCCAAGTATTGGAAGAAATCGGCCTAATCGATTCCTATCGCCGAGCCCACCCCAATCCCTTGACACATCCTGGCATAACCTGGAATGCCAAGGGCAGAAAAGACGAACATCGCATTGATTATATATTCTACAAAGGAAGTACTCTCAGCCTCATCGGATCAGAATCGTATCAAGCCTTTTTGGGCGAGCCCTTGAAATTGAATGACAAAACGATTGCTTATCCCTCAGATCATGGCTTTGTGCTGAGTACCTTTGACTTAAAGCACCCCTAATGGAAGCGATCAGCAAACTTTTTGTCTATGGAAGTCTGGCTCCAAGACGCCCTAATGAACATATTCTATCTGAGCTCGGAGGTAGCTGGGAAGTAGCTCGTGTCAGAGGTATCTTATTTAACCCCTACTCACAACCCATAAATGAACATTAAAGAAGCCCAACAATTAACCCCATGCCTACTCAAATATCCGAATACAAAAAAAGCACCTTCTCAGCACCGACCCAAAAGGGTCATACCATCCACCATGATGTCTATTCCAGAGGAAGGGGAAAGGTATGTGTCATCATACAGGAACTACCGGGAATTAGCCAGGAGACCCTTGTCTTGGCAGATCGATTGGTCGACCGTGGGTATAAGGTCGTGATGCCCCATCTCTTCGGACCTATAGGTAAAAAGCGAACTGTAGGAAACTTTATACAGGTTTTCTGTATGCGGAAAGAATTCAAACTATTTGCCAAAAATCAATCCAGCCCGATAGTCGATTGGCTAAAGGCCCTTTGTGTTGAATTGAAGGCAGAACACGGGGTACCGGGAGTTGCGGTCATCGGCATGTGTTTAACGGGTAATTTCGCTATTTCCCTATTAGCCGAAGATGCTGTTTTAGCAGGCTTTGCCAGCCAACCCGCCATGCCTATCGGCAGTCAAAATGCCTTACACCTCTCGGATTCTGAAATTACTGAGATCAAGGATAAATTGGATAAAGTGGGTCCCATGCACTGTGGCCGCTTTGAGGGAGATAAATTGTGCAAGGCGCAAAAATTTGACCTGATCCGCAGGCACTTTAATGAGGGGAAAGAACGAATTATTCTCCATGAACTGCCTGGGAAGGGGCATTCGATCCTTACGCGGGATTTTGTAGATGAAGAAGGGCATCCCACGCGTAAGGCCTTTGAGGAAGTCATGTCTTACTTTGACAAGCAATTGTCAGCCGTATAGTAGCCAACATAGGCCTCCATTTATGTCCTTTACACAGATGAACCTTACAAAGTAACCACAACTCTGTAGCCCTCCTTTTCTTCTATCATCCTCTTCTAGGGGATTACAGGGGTCCTCTCCTCTGCAGTTAAATGAAACAGGAACATAGCCTACCAGGCTCAACCCCAAAATAAGGCTAAACCCTCTCTGCACTGAACTAATTCGTTTTGCCGAAAATTTTCCCTTCCCAAACCCTCCCACTTTTCAAAAAAATCCCTATCTTAACTCCACATCCTAAATACATACATATATGAAAACACACTATCCCTTATTCGCACTCGTAGCACTCCTATGCTTCGCCTGCGAAGAAGTCGCTGTGGAGGAATTTACGCCCACAAGTGAAAGCAGCGTATGGGCAGAAGAAGCAGACAGGCTCAGTGCTCCCTTCTTGTCGAACCCCGGTTTAATCCCCCCAGCTAGCCCGACGCCTATACCTGGCGGCACCCAGCAATCGGCTTCCTATTGGGTCATTGAAGCTCCGATTGGTTGGTTAGAGGGAGAAAACTCAGATCTCATTTCACGGGGATTGGAAGGGTCTAGGCCGGAGTTGCCTGTGATTATATTCTGATCCTCCGATGGGGAGACTAAAGGGACACAGACCCCTCCTCCCCCACCACCAGGAGGATGAAAGGCACAAACAGTTTTTAAAGCTATGATATCAAAATAAATAGAAATTTTCCCGTCGCTCTTAATTTATCGCCCTTTCCACCGATAAGTTGTTTAAAGCGCCTTTCCTTTCATAATTAATAAATTTTGTCATGAGTGAAACAACCAACCCAACTTTCGAAATTCGAGCGACCCAACTGCCAAGCCCGCCCCGCACCTACCAGTTTTCTGTTTGGTTAGATAATGTCCAGGTGAGCGAAGGCTATGCCTTCCTCTGGGACTTTGGGGATGGGGGGGGGAGTGAATTGCCTAGTCCCGTGCATACGTATGCTGGAACTGGGAATTATCAAGTGAATGTGGATGTGAAGAAGATTAAGGATAAGCCTGATCCTCCAGGGGAAAGTAATGAAACAAAGAAGCCACCCAATCAACCTCCTTCCGTAACTATTTCAGTTTCAAAGTAAAAAGATCAAATAGATAATTGGGTAAAGACTTTAGTCTCTACCCAATTGTTTTTTGTTTTATTCCAAAATAAAAACTGCTTTTACCATTTAGAAATTTATAGTTATGAGGTCTATATTCTGTATTTCTAAAATTTACCTAAGCGGATTTTTAGTTTTTTATTGCTCTCTAATTTTTGCAAGTGATTGTGATGAGGATGATCTGCGAATAACTATAAATAATTCTATCAAGTTTTCTTACTTACAGAGTTTGAAAAAGTATCATTCTTTAGCAGACTGTTTTTTAGAAAATGATGACAAGGTAGGATGGATGAAGGCCCAAATGGAGATACAAGATATTATACGGATCAAATTCTCATATGACTCGGCGATTCAATATGTTGATAACGTAATATCTATTTTTGGTGAACCACTCTCCTTTGAAGAACGTCGTGTTTTAATTTGGGCTCATTTACAAAATGGATATAACAATGCTAATGAAGATAAAATTATTAGATATAACTATGGAAATATAAAAGAAATAAATAATTGTTATGAGGCTCTTTATCATTATCAAAGAGCCATTGAATTGATTAATAAAGATTGTACTGGACCTAATTATTGGGACTGTTACCATAAAATAAGTATAGGAAATTATATAATGCATAACTTGGCCAATATATATCGAGATCATGATAGTATCTTGAAATTGCTAAATGGATGAAATTCCACTTGACTTTCTTGAAAATCTTTGGCAAGTGGATTAGGTTCGCAATAATGATGATTTTGGCAGATCTTCTACATCCATAAAAGGACTGCAGCTATTTCTTTTATCAAGAAAGATACCTCAATGGCTATAGCAAGAACCATATTTCAATAAGCGCATCGAATACTGTCCTGATATAGTCTGATGAAACTGCAGGCATATAATTTTACAAAATATTGGCCGGATGAAATCTGATATCGCCTTGATATTAAGAGATGCGGAGGAACTTCTTTAACTCAAGTTTGAAATCCTTATTGAAATCTGAACATAGAAATTAGTGATAATTATTTATTTAGAGGATACACAAGCTTTTGAGTTCCATAGGAAGAAGATTAACCTGTATAGATCTATGACTTATAGGGACTTTAAGGAGATGCGAACAAAGCAATTTATCTATACTCAAAAGGAAATTTGGGAAAGAGTATATCCAATAAAGCCAATGAACTATACATTCGAAACTAGATAGCAGAAATTAGTACCCACCTTCTATTAAGGGCTCAACTCATAGTTTAGCCGAAGAGTTCTATGAATAAGGATTTGCAGATTATAAGCACGTATCTCCTAAATCTGTATCCAGAATATCTACCCAATAGCTTAGTTTGCTCTTTCAAGTTCAAAAGGAAACTCCCTATCAAATCGAAGGATTTTGTTGATGCACTTATGGGTTTGGGAAGATTAATTATTGGCTATCGCAAGTCAAAAAAAAATGACGATAAAGATTTATACGCCCTAATATCTTGCTTTCTCATAAACTAGCCCTACTAACAGTTGAAGATCAATTGAGCAACATATTCATCTAGCAAGAGGCTTCTAAAGCTCAAAATTCGGCTTCAGATCGGGATAATCGATATGGGAACAGCAGTAGAAGCTTTCTCTAGTTCATGACTTATGGGTAGGCAGAACTCAAGAAGACTCGTTACATTGGAGTATGGGCCTTTTTTTTTATAGAGAAAAATCAAGAGCCCAAGAGTTACAAAGCAATCTAGTAGAGCGATATTGGAGCTCAACAAAGATTATATGAGTCCTATCCCAGAGACTCGATACTTTGCTAAGGGAAATAAATCTCACAAAACTGAGTATACTTGAATGGAAAAGAATTCTAAGAATATCCTCGCAGCAAGAATATGAAAACGCTAATTCTGAGAGAAAAGAGCGAGAACTGATTAAATTGCCCAATATTCGTCTTGATAACTTAGCAATCGCTGGCCTAAGCATAGAATTCACGGCTATTTGCAGAGGTAATAAAGTAGAATTTACCAGCCTTACATTCCTTCAAAGAAGCAACTAGATCAGGGGGGAACGTATTTCTTTCATCTATTTGACTCAGAAGGCGAATTTAGGCATTCTGTATGCAACTTAGGAATAACGAAGGATTCCTCCTATTTTTTTAAGATTCCCAAAGATTCCCCCTATACTGGCAGATCAAGAGTCCGCTTTGCTAAAAGCTGCCGTTAAATAAAGATGAATCCCCTTCCCCTGAAGGAGAGAATTAGGTATCAACGTGAATCTTTCGAATTCACTTTATGCACAGCTATGTTGGCTCAATTTACTGAAAATATTCCAGAGAATATGTAACTAAACTCGTACTATCTCGGTTCCTGTACTTCCAGTTTATATGATTTTCCTTTTGAATCGTTAGTGATTGACGCATCATCCTGAGAATAAACTCAGAGACTAGTCAATAAGTTATTATCGCTGGGATTATCTCTGGCAGAGATTCGAAATTATCCCGGGCCTATTCTGGGCTAGTCTTATATTTATATAAATTCGCAGACAAAAGTCTCCCAGGAACCCGCATTTGCAGTATACGGGATTTGCCCCAAAATATGCTGAAAGAGCCTAGTTGATAATCCCCCGTTGATTTTTCATGTAGAGGAACTTAAAAGGCAATAGATTCGAGGCTGCTATTCTTTCAATTCTCTTGACTCAGAAATTGCATTCCAAACATCATGTTTGACCTGGACTTTGATGCGACCACAAGAGCGCCTTCCGTTCAATATCGCAGAGGATGCCAGAAATTCTTCATCTTAGCTATGCATTCCTTTAACATGAGACCAGCATGGAACTAACACGCCCTATTTACTGTTTGGGCCCTCGTCGGATACCTGGGAAGAAATCTAGCTCAGATACCACCATAATAACCGACTTCTATCTCTATGAGGCTGTATCCCTTACGCACTAAATGAGTCGAGCTGGTTATCATAAGTGCCTGCAATTCTGCGACAAGGTGACCCTATATAACTGGCGAAGGGATCATACCATTTCGGGAGAGGCTTTTCGCCTTAGCTGGAGTACTCCAATGCCTTAATTAGCCTCTGGCATGCTCAGATGACAAAGCCTGCTCCCCGAGATATCAGTTCCTGACTTTCCTCACGCTATCTCCAAGAAGGGAAATCAAAATCGGAAGCGTCTAAAGCTGAATGCTAGGAAGATTTTTTCAATGACTCACGAATCAAGGCAGACCTGATCTGAGACAATTAGCTCCTTATTTTTGGGCACAATTTGGTTCATTATGAGGCTGATGCAGAACCCCATTTATTCTAAGAATTCAAGCTTCCTACATCCATATTTATTGGATATGGATGGGCAAGTAAAAAAGAATTAATGGGACTACTCATGCCTGGCTATTGTTTCTTATGGGAAGTCTAATTCAGGTTAGCGAATGAATCATCAGAAATCTCTAGGGGCAGGTAATTTCCTTGAAATTCTTAAAGACAGGTTTGATCATTTACTGTTATCTACTCTGGAAGCCTTATCAGGTTGCTAATGCATAGTCTTCGATCAGGGAACATAATTCTTGAATTCCTTCTTCAATTGCCCCTTATTTTAAATGGATGTAGTTCCTTATTCTAAAGGTACCATTTCTTGATGTCAGGGGAAATATCCTGGACCCCTTTAATAAGATCAATTTCCAATAACTTGGCAGATTTTTGGTAAGCTTTGGTATGGTAATAGGCCATGGCTGCTAGAAAAAGACTATCCAGGGTAGTTTGGCCAAAGCAGTGGAGACTGAGGATCTTCTTGAGTTCGTAAATAGCTGTATCACAGTTTCCAAGCGTAATCTCCTTCTAGAAAAGAAACCTTTTAGGAGAGTTGAGTCCGTTTCCTTGAATTCCAAATTGGAGATTGAGTCTCCACCACCCCTACTGCCCCCTCTAACGGATAATTGGTTGTGAATAAAGTGCTTATATGTAGAATCAACCAAAATAGTTGTGTGGAAGCCAATTCTTCAGTCGTTTCCTTTTGAGCAAAAGGATTAAAAAAAGCAAAAACCATAACAAGAAGCCCAATTATACTAGCAGCTATTGGATAGGCAGGATGCCATTTTTTTCTCGTTTTAGCCGGAACGACCGGAACAATTTTTTTTTCCTTCTCAGGGTCTTCGCTATCTTCTGTTGTTAAGTGCTTTTGAAGCTCCCCCTCATACTCCTTCCTCAGCTCAGTATCCTCTAATAGTCGAGCCTTCAGTTTCTCCTTTTCATCTTGCTTAACTTGTTGTTTTACAGCCTCCCAAACAAAGGCAATTGCCTGGGCTTCTTCCAACAATTCTGGCTTTTCTGTTAATTGTTCCTCCACAAAGCGTTCTTCTTCTGGAGAGAGCAGGCCAGACTTATAGTCTTCTAGTAATTCCTCTAGCTTTCTCATTTTCTCAAATGGTTAGGGCAAATTCATTTCTGCTGTTAATCAGATATTTTAAACTTCGCATTTTAATGAATCGCCTCATTTCGGGAAATCTTAATATTATGTTATTTTTTTTTCTCATTCTGGTGTTAAAAAAGTGGGATCTTAAAAAAAATCCTTGTAATTCTTACGGACCAGCCGACTAATCTCTTTGATGCAATTACTCTTAGTGACAGAAACAGAATTAGCTGACTTCATTTGGAGTATGGCTGCAATCTCATGGGGCTTATAGCCCTGGACATGCAGCGTGAGTACTTCCTTACATGTAGGATTTATGTCTTTGCCCAATAACTCTAATAACACATCAAGAGTCATCTTTCCTTCTTCTTCGCGGGCATCATAGGAAGGGGAATCCCCCTTCATGTCCTCAATAACTTCAAAATCGGGCTCTCTACCCTGTTTACGGAAGTAATCGATGCATTTATAGTCAACTATCTTGTAAATGAAAGTTGAACAGGCTTTCTTATTTGTATCCTCAAATATACCCTCTCGAATCCTTTTGACTAACTCCGTTACGGCGTCTGCATAGGCATCGACAGCAACTTCATAGGGAACATTTCTTTTCCTGGGAATAGAAAAAACATAGCCTTTGTACTTTTCATCAATGCGCTTTGCTACTGCTTCAGCAGCATCGCCGCCTTTGCGGACTTCTTCTACGATTTCTTTGCAGGTAAGTTCTGAAGGAGGAGACATAGGGAAAGCAAGGCCGAGTAGTGTGGTTTGAGAATTGGCAACAAATCTAATATAATAATTTGATATTATGAATTGCTGGAAGGTTTCACTGAATGAATCGCATGAATTTCTAGATTAAACTAAGAAATTATATCGTAAATAAGAAATTAGCTCACGCAGCACTTCCCCCTTCCCCTCCGTCAATAAACTATCCACACACCTGGGTACAGTACCCAAATTCTACACGGGATTATTTTTGTCCTTTTTTTGAGAAAATTCATGGGCTATCTTGAGGCACTCGACCTAAAAATGAAAACACACGCTAATCTGTGGCGGCGCCTCTGGGCGCTTTGCCTGGGACTTCTGACTGTTGCGCTTGCTCACGCCCAATCCGATAGCCTGCGCTATTTCAATCCCGCCCACCGGGTGGAACTGGGGATCAATGCGACGGCTACCCTCAGCACCTTCGTGGGGAATGAGACCGTAGGGATTTCTCCTGCTGACTACCCGCTTTCCATTAAATTCATGCAAGGCTCCAAGGCTGCCTGGCGCTTAGGCCTGGGCATAGAAACCAGCATTGAGCAATCGGATGGAACGGGCTTAGGGATCATCACAGAAAATGAACTCATCAACTTTTATGGAAGAGCTGGCTTCGAATGGCGAAAGATTTTGTCTCAACGCTGGATGTTTTTTGCTGGGGTTGACGCTTTGTTTTCTGTTGGGAGAGACAATGGTAGGTCCAATACGCTGATAGGGGCTACCGAACTCAATATTGACCGATGGGCGCTAGGAGGAGGGCCTGTATATGGAATACAGTTTGCCATCAATCCCCGGCTTCACGTCGGTACAGAAGGCAATATATATTTGACCTTAGTTCATACAGTACGGGAAGAAATATTTGAATTTGATCCCCAACTCAACAATTCCCGGACAACTGATGTCTGGGACTTGCGCACCAATGTTCCCCAATGGCTATACCTAACCCTCAGGCTATGAAGAAGTGGCTCATATACATATGCATGGGGATCTTGCTAGGGGGATCTTTGGATTCCTGGGCACAGAAGATGGAACCGGTAAAACCCATCAAAAAACCCTGGCGGACCAAAAAGCCGCGCAGGATCAAAGAATGGGGCCTCAACGTGTCCCCCTTATTGGTGCAGTTTACCCCTTTCAGGCGAACTGCCGCTAGAACAGGTCCCTACAATATCACTTACAAAGCCCTTCGACATGACAACAGTCGCGCCTTTCGAATGGCACTGGGAGTCTTTATTGATGCGGAAAATGAAGAAAGAAACCATATCAATTTCCGTATAGGTCGTGAACGCAGAAGACAGATTACTGAGAAGATCCGATTTATTCATGGGATTGACGCCGTGTTCTTTGTCGGGCATATGAATATCCCCAATGAAGAGGATCCCTTATTTTTTGATGCAACAGGAGTAGGCTTGGGAATTCCCTTGGGCTTGGAGTATGATATCAATAAGTCCTTGAGTTTGTCTACGGAAAGCTTTCTATACATAGGAACCCATTCCATCAATGGGGTGGGATTTCAGATTGTGCCCCCTGTGGCCTTGTTTGTGAATGTGAGGTTCTAAATAGTTTGATAGTCCACAGTCCACGGTTGGGGAATAGATAAGTTATCTAGGTAGGGTAGGCGTAGGGCCAACGCCACGGCTTGGCCAAAATATCGAAAGGTCGATAGACCAAAGTGCGTAGGAGTGCCTCCCCATACAGACTGTTTCTGGACGGAGAAGATAGAATTTCAGGGTAAGGGCCTTGGTTAGTTCGTGGTAGATTTTTTGGTTCTTTTTTATCATTGAAAAAAGAACGTACCCAACAAGCAGCGTAACGCAATAAATCGACGTCATATAATTAACACCTAAAATCTCCATCCAATGAAACTACTGAAATTGTTTCCCTTGTTGCTAGGCCTAGGCCTGATGATCCTGTTGGAAAGTTGTGATCCCATTAATTCAGAAACCCCTCAAGGCGAGCTTGTCCCCAAACTTCCCGAAGTAGCCCTGGACTACAAAGGAATAGAACTTCCCCTACACTTTTCCCTGGAAGGTCAATTGATCCGCAAGGAGGAAATCAACAATGAGGTAGCCACCTTGGGCAGGGTTTTATTCTATGATACCCGTTTGTCCATCAACAACACCATTTCTTGCGGCTCCTGCCACAAACAGCATTTGGGCTTTGCCGATGGAGAAAAGGTGAGTACCGGGTTCAGAGGAAAACAGACCACCCGTAATTCGATGTCCATCGCCAACCCCGCTATGAGCGGTCAATTGTTTTGGGATTCCCGGGTGAGCAGTGTCAGAGACCTGGTACTGGAACCCGTCCAAAATCATATAGAGATGGGAATGGAGGATTTGGGTCTATTGGAGAAAAAACTGGCAAATACAGAATTCTATCCAGCCTTATTTGAAAAAGCCTTTGGAGATCCCGGAGTTACTTCAGATAGAATTGCCGAAGGGATGTCTCAGTTTCTACGTGCGATGGTATCCAAAGACTCCAAGTTTGACCAGGGGCAGGATTCCCATTTCGATAATTTCACCGCCAAAGAAGAGTTAGGCAGAACCTTATTCTTCAGCCAAAAACTTCAATGTTCTGGCTGTCATGGAGGGATTAACTTTGGCAATATTCCCAGCAATGATGCCCTTTTCTTTGCCGCAACTAGACTTGAGACGGTTGAAGGATTTGACCAAGACGCCTTCTTTTCTAATGACCTCGCTTTTTCTGCCTCTTCAGCCGGGAGTGAATACGGAACTCCAGAAACGCTGGGCACGACTAGCATTGGCCTTGATGTAGTTTCTGAGGACCCGGGCTTGAGAAATGGTAACTTTAAAATACCCTCTTTACGTAATATATCTGTTACGGCCCCTTACATGCACGACGGACGCTTTCAGTCGTTGGAAGAGGTTATTGATTTCTACAACAGCGGTATCCAGCCCCACCAAGACCTGGATGATAAGTTCCGAGACAACAATGGCCATCCCATCAAGATGGGCTTAACAACCCTGGAAAAGGAAGCACTGGTTGCTTTCTTAGGTACCTTGACGGACAACACCTTTATGCGTGAAGAACGTTTCTCCGATCCGTTTTAATGAGCAGCAGAAGTAATTGGTCGACAGACCACAACTATGTTTATCTGGTCCTAACCCCATATTTTCTCCTCCTCGTCTTGGCTTTGTATGCTGATCGAGGAGGAGTACGCTTTTCGAAGAAAAGTGGGGGGAACCCTGGCGAAATCACTATGATTTTTCGGGTTGTTTCCGGACCCCTTTTGAGTTTCCCCTAGGAGGGGAAAAAAGGGAAACGGGGCTGCAGCGGAAGGGTACCCAAAAGGAGAAAAGAAGAGAAAATTTCTCTTAACCGAACAGCTATGCCCTTTAGGGGGGCTATGTTGGTAGAATTAGCCAACTCTCTCCTAAATTATACCGATAAAGCAAGAAAAAACTGTGGACCGTCGACTATCCAACTATTTAACCAACCTAAACTGTGGACCGTCGACTATCCAACTATTTAACCAACCTAAACTGTGGACCGTCGACTATCCAACTATTTAACCAACCTAAACTGTGGACCGTCGACTATCCAACTATTTAACCAACCTAAACTGTGGACCGTCGACTAAATAACCCCCCTCTACTCCCCGCTACTTCCCTCTCAACGGATTCATAAACTCATGTGTGGGAGTCTTTTTCTGGGACTTGGACTTGTCAGAACGATTCAAGACGAAGCCAAATATGCCCCCGCAAACCCCTCCGATGATGTGGGCAAATTGGGAGACATTGTCGCTGCCGAGGGAGTTAAAAATTTCTCGCCCCAAATAGAGGATAACAACAAGAATAAAGGTCAGAGGGATGTTGCCCCCTTGGGAATTGGTGAAGGATCCCAGCAGGATCATCATAAATACAATTCCGCTGGCACCAAGTAAGGCCGTATCAAAAAAGATAATCTGGAGAACCCCTGTCAATAAGGCCGTTAGCAAAATCATGAACAGCATGTCCCGAGATCCATACTTTTCTTCCAGAATGGGGCCGATCAGCAGGATTATGGCAAAGTTGCTCACCAAATGCTCCCAACTGCCGTGCCCTAGGGCATGAGAAAACAACCGCAAATACCAAATGGGATCCCAAGGCTCGAAGACTGGGTAAATAGTAAAAAAGGGCATGAGGGAAGCCCCCAGGTATTGGTCTAATAACAATACGATGGTGGAGATCAGTGCGAAGGTTAAAATTACCGGGGAATTGTATTGAATTCTCATGAGGGCTTTACTACCAAAATCTTACCAAGTATACCCAATATTAGGGGAAAATGTTTCCTCAAACAATATAATATGAAAAACATTGATTTCATGAAGCCTTTTGAAGGTATTAGCGTAAGTGCTAGTACGTATAACCATTAAACAATTCACTCATGGCAATCAGACTTGGAGACATCGCTCCAGACTTCACCGTAGAAACCACTCAGGGTACCATAAGCTTCCATGAATGGTTGGGCTCCAGTTGGGGAATTCTCTTTTCTCACCCAGCAGACTATACCCCGGTTTGTACTACCGAACTGGGCCGTACTGCCCAATTGAAGGAAGAATTTGATAAACGCGATGTGAAGTTCTTGGCAATAAGTGTGGATCCACTGGATTCTCATCAGGGTTGGATAAACGATATCAATGAAACCCAGAATACCACGGTTAATTTTCCGATTATCGCTGACCCCGACAGAAAGGTAGCCGAGTTGTATGACATGATTCATCCCAATGCTACGCAGAAAACGACCGTCAGGTCCGTCTTTGTTATTGGGCCTGACAAGAAGGTCAAACTGACCATCACCTATCCGCCTTCCACGGGAAGAAATTTTGCCGAGATTTTACGTGTTATTGACTCGCTTCAGCTTACGGCCAAATACAGTGTGGCCACTCCTGCAGACTGGAAGGACGGAGAAGATGTCATCATCTCGCCTTCTATTCCAGATGAGGAAGTCCCCCAGAAATTTCCCAAAGGTCATAAGCGTATAAAACCGTATCTCAGGACAACCCCTCAGCCCAATAAATAGAATCTTTGTTAATTTGCGTCCATGACGCGAATCGTATGTTTTGGGCCAGGCCCCATGTTCAAGGGGGGCCTGGCCAACTACAATACAGCTCTTGCCAAGGCCCTGGATCGCTTGCCGGATACAGAGGTGCACATCGTATCCTGGACGCAGCAGTATCCCGCTATTATCCCCAGAGATTTTATTGATCGTAGCAGTACCTCAGACTTATTGGAAGGAACGGAGATTAAAGTAACGTATCTCACCAATTACAATAAGCCGGGTACCTGGAAGAAGACCTATGAACTGATTCGCGATCTGAAGCCCGATAAGGTGATCTTTCAATGGGCAATAGCCTTGCAAGGCTTACCCTTGGGGAATATCGCCAGAAAGCTAAAGAAGCATCCTGAAATCGAGGTCATTTTTGACGTTCATGTCCTGGTACAAAAAGAGGCAAGTGTTTTGGACAAACGCTTTACGCGTCAAGGGCTGTTACATGCAGATACCTATATCGCCCATGCATACAAAACAGCGAATGAACTACAAGATACCTTTCCTGACCTATCCTTTGAGGTCAATGAGTCAGGAGCGCGAGCAAACGGAGAGAAAAAAACGATTATCAAACTCTATCACCCGGTGTATGACCTATTCACACTTGACCCCCAATTTGATCGGGAAGCCGTCAAAAAAGAGTTGGGTTTGCGTGAACATGTCTTTTTATTTTTTGGCTTTATCCGCAAATACAAGGGCTTGCACAATGTTATTCCTGCCTTTGCCCAGGTTGCAGCCAAGCGGGACGATGTGTCCTTATTAATCGTGGGAGAATCGTTTTGGAACACATTAGACAAGACTAAACTCGCAACTCGTGTAAAAAGTGCTCTCTTTGGTGCGGCGAAGTCGGTTTTCCTTCGCAAGAGCGATGACGAGCGTCAGTACAATCCCCTGGCCCTGATCGATGAATTGGGGATTCAAGACCGTACGGTGCTCGTTAATGAATTTGTCCCCAACGAAGAAGTGCATCGCTATTTTCAGGTGAGTGATGCCATCCTGACTTACTACCTTACCGCTACCCCCTCTGGGGTAGAATCGCTTGCCTATAATTTCCACATGCCCGTACTAGCCACCAGGGTAGGGCATTTCCCCGAAACTGTCAAAGAAGGCTTCAACGGCTATCTGGCTGAACCGGAAGACATTAATTCTATGGCTAAGACTATGTTGAAGTTCTTAGACCAGCCTATCGATCGAGCCAATGTGGCTGAGACGGCTGCTCAGATGAGTTGGGAAGGGTATGGACGGGCGATATTGAGCAAATAAATATCAAGTCCATTTTTTCTCCTCCTCCGTCCCCTCAAACTCTCTAATCTCTTTCAATAGCTCAAGGGCATCCGTTAGCTGGCTGCCGCTTCCTTTGAGCGCTTTCTGCATCCAGGCCTTATCTACATTTTTGGGGTTGAGTTTTTTATATAACCATAGAGAAAGAGGTACAAATAATACCAAGCAGATTACATTATTCCAGATGATCCAGTCAAGAGGTGCATTCGTAGCGATGTCTATACCGAAAAGGAGTTTGAAGAATAAGATGACAAATACAAAGCTGAAGGGTAATATCCATACGAGAATTCTGAGGTGTCGAAGAACCACCAAGCGAATATGGGACAGCTTTTTCTGAAGCTCCAGGATAGGGGATGCATAATCGATCTGGGTGATTAGCACCAATTCATGAATGGCCGTGAAGCAAAGAATTAAGCTCCATCCAGCAAGGATGATGAAGGATCCAGCCACAAAGGGAGAGCCCCAATTCTGTATAGTGAGATGGATAAACCACGAGGCGACCAAGGCGTAAAACACCAGTGTAAGAGAAATATTCCTGATTAAGCCAGTCATTTTCCGTCGGGCCTTGTCCAGGTTGGTTTTACGAATGAGCTCTAGGTTTAGCTGCCAGTTTCTATCTAATTTTTGATCTAGCGTTTTCCACAAAGCTTGCAGTTTATCGAGTTCCATAGATTTCATGTTGTTCAAATTGTTTTTTTAACCGGTGTTTAATTCGATTGATTTTGGTACCCACATTGCTGATGCTGATCTGTAAGAGCGTGGCAATTTCTTCATGGCTATACCCCTCCAAATACAGGATCATCAAGGCCTTGCTTAGTCTATCTAATTGATTGATGAATTGTCGAAGCATTTGTACCTCTTCCTGAAGAGTTTCCTCTTCATTGGCTATTTCCAGGAAGTCTTCTAGCGGAAAGGTAGGGTATCGTTTCCTTACACGGTATTTCCGCAAATAGGAGATCGATACATTCAAGGCAATCCGATAAATCCAGGTGCTAAGCTTATAAGCATCTTTATAGGTAGGAAAGCTTTTCCAAAGCTGTAGGATGATTTCCTGCGCTAGGTCTTTTTGATCTTCCGGGTGGGAACAATAGGAGTTGCAGACCTTAAACACAATGCCTTTGTGTGCTTCAAGTACTTTTAGAAATGCCTCCTTTTCCCGTTTCATGCGATTAGAGTTAAATTACCCTATTATTCGCATGACTGCTCAAAAAATCACAGGTAGATGAGAAAGTTTTTTGAAAATCATCTATTTACAGGCAATGCGCTTGGCTTATTCTCACCCCTTCGACTATTAGGTAAGGCCACACTTCATCTGGTAAATCTCTATGTTCTTCAATTTCCAGCTGGACTCTGTTGATGAATCCATTACCTTTGGTACGAATCTGGGCGAGTATGGATCCGTCTTCAGCCAATAGTTTGGCATTTATAAACCCCACTTTGATCCGATAACTTTGTCCATTAAATCGAATAGTTTTCCCCTTTCTAATGGCTATGATTTCATTAGAATCTCCCATACTCAACATTTGCCGATTGGCAACGCGTTTTACTCGATATACCTGTTCATTGAGGGTAATTCTCGAAGTATAAAGGTCTTCTTGCAAAAAACGTGCTTTCAGGTTGTCTCCGGAAAAGGCAGCTTCTAATTTGTAGAGCCTAATGGGATTGAAAACACCAGAGATGTTGTCTAGCTCGGGATTTGAGTAGATCCCTGTCATCATTATGGTGAAGAAAAGGAGAATCGTTTTCATAAGGGTAGGGGTTTATTAGAGGAACGATACGACCATTAATAATTCAACGATAACTAGACCTATTTGGTTTTTCTAAAGCCTTACTTCCTTTGTAGCCCGTTATGGATACACACATCTGTAGAAAATGGACCAAGCCTTCAAATCCAGGCGCGTAGCGACTGGCACCTCATACCGGTTAATTTTTACTGGTGGCAGTCGCTACGCGCCTGCTGATGAGGGGATTTTACCCAAATTCTACCGAGCTGTGAATCGCGAAGCGCTTCATTCTACCAATTTTGGCAGAAAAAGGGGCGGCAAATACTTATTCTCCAACCCCCTAGCAGATTAGTTTGGAAGAGGGGGGGCCATGAATTGAGACCAGGTGAGGAAAATTTACCCCAAAATGCCTAAGTGGCACTTAGTGTAAAATGGTATATAATTACCTAAATATATCAATGCCCAATTTTTTTTACCCTGCAGAGTAAGTAATTTCTCTATGAAACGCTGTAAAATCTCCCCGTGCTCCTCTGGGGGTTAATAAAGAAGGTCGAGAGGGAACCTTCTCCTGAAAACAAAAAGACTGTCTGGTTTAGACAGTCTTAGTTGCGCATAAAAAGTAGTTGCGTTTGCGCCTGAAAAGAACGTGAATGCTCTGAGAGCCTTCGTCAAGTAGAATGGTATCCTACTATTTTTTGTTTTCTTTTTCCTTATTTCCTTTGCCGGGTGCAGAAGCCGTGGGTTTGAGAATTCCCTTAGCAACCAATACTTTCTTTTCGATTTCTTCCATGAGTTCTGGATTATCCCGAATGACATTTTTTACTGTGTCTCGACCCTGCCCAAGTTTGTCTCCACTGTAGCTGAACCAAGAGCCTGCCTTTTGGATTATATCCAGTTCGACGCCCAAGTCCAGTACCTCCCCCGCATGGGAAATCCCTTCTCCAAACATGATGTCAAACTCTGCTTGACGGAAGGGAGGAGATACCTTGTTTTTTACTACTTTGACTTTCACCCGGTTTCCAATACTTTCTGTTCCCTCTTTGATTTGGGCCTGGCGGCGGATATCCAAGCGTACAGAAGAGTAGAATTTTAGGGCATTACCTCCAGTAGTCGTTTCTGGGTTACCAAACATTACCCCAATTTTCTCTCGTAGCTGGTTGATGAAAATACAAATGCTATTTGTTTTAGATATGGCTGCTGTGAGTTTACGCAAGGCCTGAGACATCAGACGGGCTTGAAGGCCCATTTTAGATTCACCCATTTCTCCTTCAATTTCTGCCTTGGGTGTTAGAGCTGCCACAGAGTCAATAACGATGATATCTATGGCACCCGAGCGAATAAGGTATTCGGCAATTTCCAGAGCCTGTTCTCCATAGTCAGGCTGAGATACATAGAGATTTTCGATATCGATGCCCAACTTCTCGGCATATACCCGATCGAACGCGTGCTCCGCGTCAATGAAGGCAGCCAGACCACCCGCTTTCTGTGCTTCGGCAATCATATGCATGGCCAGGGTAGTTTTACCGGAAGATTCTGGTCCATATATTTCCACTACACGGCCTCTGGGAATGCCTCCTACTCCTAGTGCTATATCTAGGGTCAAAGAACCAGTAGGAAGGGCGGGAACGTCTATATGGGGATTATCACTCAATTTCATTACAATCCCCTTGCCATAGGATTTTTCCAATTTGTCCATCGTGGCACCAAGGGACTTCAATTTTTCTGCTTTCAGCGTATCTGACATGATAGGTGTGGTTTAAATATTATTTTTCTAGTACTTTCATTTCTTTAATCCGGACCGCTAAGGTCGGTGTATTATAGGGACCGTAGGTAGGGATATGCTCGATTTTCTTGATAAGGTCCATTCCCCCTACTACCTCTCCAAAAATGGAGTATTGAAAATCCAAATTAGGAGTTCCTTGCTTCTGGTCATATTCTGCTCGCTGCTCCTCTGTATAATATATTTCTTTGAATTCTTGCTCTGATAAATAGTTATTAAAGCTCCCCTCATATTTGCCTGAGTCCCGCAAGGCATTGAACATACGTCTTAGTCTCATTTCCCGAGAATAATTCATGGCCATTTCAGCATTATCCAAATCCTCAGTACTGACAAATCTTCCCGTTACGATGAAAAATTGGCTACTGGAAGACTCCCAAGAAGGATTGAGTTCGTCTGGGATTCGTGCTGCTGCTAGCTTGCCTTCTGTGTGTAGCAGGGACTCATCTATCTCTGCGGGCAACTTGTACCCAGCATCATCTATGGTATCTTTTGATCCCTCTTTGGTACGTGGGTCCCCTATCTGCACGACAAAGTCTTTAACAATCCTGTGGAAAGCCATCCCATCATAAAATCCCTCATGACATAGTTTGAGAAAGTTTTCCTTATGTATCGGAGTATTGTCATATAATTTCAAATATATCTCTCCCGTATCTGTTACCATCACTACGTCTGCTTCTTCAATCCGCTCTTCTACTTTGGGAGCAGGAGATTGACAACTCTGATACCATACAAAGGCCAAAATCCCTAGAATAATACTACAATTTTTCATATAATGCTAATTTAATTACGAAGATTTGCCAAAAAGGTTAGCTAAATAATTCATCATCTCGCTCCAACATGAGAATTGCGCTCTGGGGAACAATCAAGTATTTTTCGTTTTCATACATGACTTCAATGGCATCCTTTTGTAAAAAAATGGCCAAATCACCCTCAGTCGCCTGCAAGGGAATATATTTTATGCTTTCGTTTGATTCTTTCCACGGCTCGCTATCAGCGGGTAAGGGGAGGGGATAGCCCGGTCCTACCTTTATGACATAGCCACTCTGCACTTTTTCTTTTTCCAGAACACCAGGAGGAAGATATAATCCACTTTTAGTTCGGTCACTTTGAGTTTGGGGTTTGATGAGTACCCTGTCCCCAATTACAATGAGTTTATCCAGGTTTAATTGATTCTCTTCCATACCTAATTTCATTTGTCAAAAATTAAGAGAAAATCCGTTTAATCCAATATTTTTACATACAAGGATATTAACTGAACTTATACCCTTTATCGTCGTAGGAAATAGAGAATGGAAATTAAACAGATAAAAGCAGATCCATATACTACCCTTATCCCAGTGGGAGATTTGGATGCAAGCTCTTCGGTATATCTCGATGAAGTGATTCGCAACTTGATTGACGCAGGAGATTTGAATCTTCACATTGATTTTGGTGAGATCCGTTATACGTCCAGTGCGGGAATGGGGGTTTTTATTTCGTATATCGAAGAAATCCAACAAAAAGGAGGAAGGATGGTTCTATCCAATATGTCAGAGAGTGTAAAGGATTCATTCGAACTACTCGGTTTGCATCAGTTGATCAAAATTGTGGAAGACAAAGCGGAAGTGGAAAAGTTGTATACAGAATGAAGTCTCATATTCAGGTTCCCTGTAGCAAGTTGAGTCTGGCGATAATTCGGGAGTTTGTACACGCCCAATTGAAACGCCTGGAAGTGACCGGAAAGGTTGCTCAACAGATCGTGCTGGCCGCTGATGAAGCCTGTGCCAATTGCATTATCCACCAACACAAGTGTGATATTTTTACCTCCATAGAGCTCTCCATCTTCCGCAAGGAAGACACCATATATTTAGAAATAAAAGACACCGGGAAAGCCTTCCGCCTAGATACCTATACCCCCCAAAAGCTAGAAGAGATCGTCAAAAAACGTAAGAAAGGGGGCCTGGGAATTATGCTGATCAAGCGCCTCATGGATGAGGTGAAGGTAGAGGAATACGCTGATTATTCTATCTACCGCCTAGGCAAACGCCTGTCTTTAGCATAATACCTCATGCTAAAGAATTATTTCTTTCCTCAATTTAATTTAACCGCAGAGAAAAGAAGAATAAAAAGAGTAACACAAAGATTTCGTGTCAAATTTCGAAATGAACTGATGCTTTCACTCTTAATTAACCTCTCCTTTTCTCAGTTACATACTCCTAAGTAAGTGGACAAAGTAAAGTGGGTATTTTTTCATGGAATGAAAAGTTTACCCTGTAGGGGTAGCCTATGGGTAGATTCATGATGCCCCGATATTCCGCCGGCGAGGTATCCAAGTTGATACCTCGCCGGCGATAAAAAGGGATGGGGGACCTTTTCTACCCATATTGGGTACCTAACGGCACCGGGATTCTCCGGCGAGAAGAGGGCCTTTGAATTCCTATAAAATGTTCCCTAAATGAATCAGAGATATCCTTCCCTGATTTCTTTTGTCCACTTACTTAACTTTCTGTGGTTAAATAAAAAGTGCTTCGAAAATATAAATTTGGGCAACAGCTTTACCTTATACGCTTATCCCTGTTTCACCCGGAAAAGTAACTTATACATCGCCGGAACAAACAGGAGGGTAATCACCGTCGCAAACAATAGCCCAATCATAATGGCAATTGCCATAGGTTCCCACATAAGCCCACCCCCCAGATAAAGAGGTATCAACCCCAGCGTAGTGGTAAAAGTCGTGAGCAAAATAGGCCGAAAGCGTTGCTGAGCAGCTGCAACTACCGCGTCATAGGGTTCTCGCTGGTTTTCCTCCAACTCGATCTTGATCCGGTCGATAAGAACGATCGCATTGTTAATGACAATCCCTGCAAGAGAAATCACTCCTAAGAAGGCCATAAAGCCGAAGTAGGACCGGAATAAATAGAGTCCCAAAATGACCCCAATAAGTCCCAGAGGGATGGTACTTAGGACGATCCCCATTTTTCGAAAGGAATTGAACTGGGCAATGAGCAAAATCAAAATAATAAAGCCTGCCAAGGGGAGATAGGCGATAACAGCTCCCATAGCCTCATCACTGCTTTCAGATTCTCCCCCGAGCTCATAGGTATACCCAGACTTCCATTTTGCGGCATCTGCTTCCAGCATGGGAGTGAGCTGACTGGTGATATCTGTTGCGGTATAGCCTGTTACAGCATCACAACTGATGGTTAGGGTACGGTATAAATTCCTTCGAAGGATTTTGGCATACTGCCAATCAGGGACAATTTGGGCCACCTGCAACAAGGGAACATTCTTTCCTGAATTTTGGGCAAAGATATTAACCCCTTCCAGGTCCCATACATCCATTTCCTGTCCCTTGGCGCCCCGCATGATAATGGGGATGTTGTCATCGCCTTCCCTGTAGGCTCCAGAGTTGAATCCGGTCAGAGTTGTTTGCAAAGAAATAGCTATATCTTGATTAGTGAGACCAGCCGTGTTTGCCTTGTCAGGATCAATATCAATGACAAACTTTTTGATTTTAGGTCCCCAATTGTCTTTGATATTTTTCGCATAGGGAATGGAGTTTAGTTGTTGTTTGATTCGCTCGCTCAAGCGAAACAGTTCCTCCGGAGAGTCTCCTTTTACCCGAATTTCCACATCGCTTCCTCCTCCTCCTCCGCCAGCTAGAGGGCCAATTCTTACATCAGCATCTGGGAAGGTCTGAAAGCAGAAGGCGTCTAAGACATCCACTACTCGCTGATTCTGTTCGAAGCTACTGGTATTGAGCAGGATGTGGGCATAGCCAGAATTGGCCTCTCCAGGAGAGTAGCCTAGGTCGTAAGAAGGAGGCCCCTCCCCGATGAAGGCTGTCCAGTCTACTATCCCTTGGTCTCGTCCGTCTTTTACTTGTAGTTCCTCAGACAGAAATGCTTCCAACTCTTCAACTACTTCTGCAGTTCGTTCGATCTTGGTGCCCAGGGGTAGGTTTAGGTCTAGGGTTACCAAATTCCTGTCGCTGTCTGGAAAAAAGATAAAGGGCAGCTTAGGAAACAACATAAGGGATCCAAAAAAGGCCAAAACGATGACCCCAATAAATAATAAGGGACGCGCCAGGGTCCAGGTGAGGATACGTTTATAATAGACATTGAGGCGGTCAAATAGCCCAGGTTTTGAGCTCTGCTCAGACTGGTCTTTCACCTTTACCCGAATAAATGAAACGCCGAGAATCATGATAAAAGTCATAGCCAATAACCAGGAAGAAAGCAAGGCCAGGCTAATGACACTGAAGAGGGGCCCCATGATTTCTCCCATGACGTCTTCGGCAAGGAAAAAGGCGAGAAAGGCTGCAGAGGTTGTAAGGGAAGAAACCAGTAGGGGAATAATCAGTTCCTGACTGGAATCTATCGCAGCTTTTCGGGGAGGCATCCCTTCTTCCATTTTTACCATCATGGACTCCGACACCACGATGGCATTGTCTACCAGCATCCCCAAGGCCATGATCAAGGCCGCCAGAGAAACCTGATTGAGGCCGATGGCAAAGTTGTTCATCAAGAGGAGGGTCATCACCAGGGCCATGGGAATCAGGCTTGCCACAACGAAGCCCGTCCGGAAGCCCAAAAACAGTAACATTACTGCGAGAACAATCCCCACGGATTGAAAGACATTTCCCACGAAGTCGCTGACTTTCACGTCCACAAATTTGTCCTGGGCCGCGGTGCGCAGCAATTGAACTCCTATTGGAAGCCTTTCATTGTATCCCTGGATCTTCTCATCGACCATTTCCCCTAAACGAATGAGGTTAGAGCCGTCCTTGAGGGCAATAGAGAGGGTCAAAGCCTGCTCTCCATTTATTTTCACAATTTTCTCAGCGGGATTCTTGTAGGCACGGCTAATTCGGGTAATATCGCCTAGCTCTATAGTTCCCTGACCTCCCCCTACTGGAACCAAAGTCCGGGCCAGGTCATTGATATCTTCGTAATTCCCCGTGGGTTCCAGCACAATTCGTTCATCTTCCAGGCTTACTTCCCCTCCGGAGAAAACAATATTGGTACTGCCAATTATACTTTGTAATTGACTGGCTGTTAATCCAATTTCACCGAGTCGAGCATTGTCGAACTCTACATAGATCTGTTCCTCCTGGACACCACTTATTTCTACTTCCGAGGCGTCTGGGAGCCTTACCAGATCGTCCCGTATATTTTCCGCGTACTCTTCCAACTCGTGGAAGGTGAAGCCATCCCCCGTGATGCCTAGCATGATACCATATACCACACCTACTCCATCGTCCTGGACATCCGGAGGCCTGGAACCATCGGGGAGTTCATTCTGAATACTTTCTATTTTCCTCCTGAGCCGATCCCAGATGGGTTGAAGGTCTTTTTCCTCTATATCCGGAGTCACTTCTACCTGGACTATAGACAAGCCCGTTCGGGATTCACTACTCACCGTTTTTAACTCGGGTAATTCTTGAGCCAGTTTCTCAATTTTTTCCGTAACCAATTTTTCTACCCGTTCAGGAGAGGCACCGGGGAACCTCGTCACCACTGAACACACACGGATGGTGAAAGGAGGCATGGAATCCCTGGATAATTCATTATAAGCAGATAGGCCGGCTAAAAATACCACGAGAAAGATCGCGATGGAAAGTCGGCTATTGTCCAGGCACAGCTTGGTAAGGTTCATGGATATGGGGTTCGGATTGGGTTGTGCTTTTTGTCCTAATTTATTATTTGATCCCAAAATTTGTCCACTACACGGATCGCAGCTTCAATAGTCTCGGGACTTACATATTCCTCAGGGTGGTGATTGATACCATTTTTACACTGAACGAAAAGCATAGCTGTTGGGGCTACTTCGGCAATACAGACCGCATCATGGCCCGCCCCACTATCGATGGCTTCCAAGCCTTTTACGCCAGATTCCTTCATTGCATCGATTAGATAGGTCCGGAGTTGGGCGTCACACACAACAGAAGGATTTCGTTGAGAAATCTCCCATTGGCCTTTCAGTCCCCGTTGTTGTATAAGGGAATGGAATTGCTGTTCCAACTCAGCCGTTGAGCGATCCATTACATCATTTTGAGGACTCCGTATATCCAAAGAGCAGCGGACCTTGCTAGGGATGATATTGGCTATATTGGGATAAGAATGGATAGAGCCGACAGTAGCTACCAGCTTATCTGAGTGCTGGAGGGCATAGGTTTCAACTTGATGGATAAAGGCGGCCGCCGCCGCCAATGCATCTTTTCGAAGCTCCATGGGCGTCGTTCCTGCATGTCCTCGTGTTCCGTTAATAAACAGGTTGATTCGAGTCTGACCAGAGATAGAACTTACCACCCCTACAGGAAGGTCTTTTTCAAATAGCACCCTTCCCTGCTCTACATGAACTTCGAGAAAACCCAGCCATTCCTCTTGAGGGATGGCGTCTTGGGCTATCTTTTTTACATCTCCTCCCATGTCTGTAATAACAGATGAGAGCATCTTTCCATAGATTCCGGATTTATTTAGCCATTTCTCTTGAAAATTTCCGGTAAGTACAGAACTCCCCAAGTAGGCGATGTTAAATCGTACGCCTTCTTCGTCAGAAAAGCCTACTACTTCTACATCGAACGGGAGTTCTACTCCTTTAGCCTTGAGATTTCGCACAGCATCTAAAGCAAGTAATACCCCCAGTATCCCGTCGTACTTTCCGGCATTTCTCGCCGTATCCAAATGAGAGCCCATCACAAATACTTTATGGGATCCTTCTTTGCCTCTCAGCCTCCCTCTTACATTCCCCATGTTATCAATTCTAGCCTCCAGTTCATAGGCTTCCATCCATTGAAGCACCCGTTGTAATACTTGGCTATGGGCTTTCGTACCAAATAGTCGGGTTAAAATACGCCCTTCATCACTGATTTCACCTAGACTCCCTATTTGACTGACTACCCTTTCGGCTCGAGATATGTAGGATTCCATAATAAAATTACCTTATATAGACGGGGTAAGGGTCCTTTTGACAATCTTGTAAGAAAGGTATACAATGTTGAACCAAAAAGGAAATGCTGCGTTGAAATAAGGTGAAACAACCCTGAAAAGATGAAATATTCCAATCTGCTATTTTTGGGGATACTACTTTATTTTATACCCCTATCCTATAGCCAGAGTGATCGTTACTGTAAGGCTGTTTTTGAGGAAATTACCCTTACCGAGGATATTGTCTATGGCTATGCCGATAGCTATGATTGGTGGGGAAGCTATGAGCCCGAACCTTTGATATTTAATTTTTACGAACCCAAGGGCGATTCTATTTCCCAACGACCTTTGGTCCTCATGGTACATGGAGGGGTCTTTCTGATTGGTCATCCCAAAGCCAAGAAAGATGTCATCGCATGGTGTGATAGCCTGACACATCAAGGCTATGTTTGTGCAGCTATCAGCTACAGATTGGGTTTCAATGTCCTGAGCAAGGCCAGCATGATACGGGCTGGATATAGAGCCATCCAGGATGTGAGGGCCGCGGTTCGCTATTTTAAGGAGCATCATGAAGAATACCGAATTGATACCACCAAAATTTTTGTAGGAGGAAATAGCTCGGGCTCCATCGCAGCGGTTAATGCCGCCTTTATGGAAGAGTCTGAAAGGCCGATAGAAACCTATGGAGTGGGGAGAGGGCGAGAGTCCTGCGATTTGGAGTGTTTAGATTGTAGTGGCAATGATTACCCTCACTCGTCCAAGGTAGCTGGGGTGATTTCTTTGTGGGGAGCCATCTGGGAGCCGGATTTAATAGATTCTTATGAGCGTATACCTACACTAATGGTGCACGGAACCAAGGACCGTGTTGTGCCGATTGGGTCTGCAAAGCCCTTTCATTTGCCCCTTTTTCCCACTTTACATGGATCCAAGGTCATGCATAAGCAAATGAAAGAAATGGGTATACCCCACTACTACCACCCCTTCCACAACCGAATTCATACCTTTTACCACACCCGGCCTCTTTTTAATTTTCCCAACAAACAATGGGAGAATGTTTGGAACCTGGGGAGAGATTTTCTGTACGAGCAGGTCGTTTCCGAAGGAGAAGTTTCCTCTACCCTTCAGTCGAAAAATTGGGATTTTGATAAACAAAACTCCCCTGAATGATTTATACCCTGAAAGCTAAAGGGTAATTTTGTATGTTTACTGTTGAGATGAGCCAAAGCCTAAAAGAGATACAGGCCCCAATTTCGGAAGAGCTAGTTTACTTTGATAAGTATTTCAAATCTGCTATGCAGACGAGGGTTGCTTTGATAACCCGAATTACTCGGTATATGCTCAAACGAAAGGGGAAACAAATGCGGCCTACCCTGGTTTTGCTAAGTTCGGGAATTTGTGGAGGAATAACCCCTGTTACCTATAGAGGGGCTGCTTTGGTCGAGTTGTTGCACACAGCTTCCCTGGTTCACGATGATGTAGTGGATGATGCCAACGAACGTAGGGGCTTCTTTTCTATCAAAGCCCTTTGGAACAACAAAATTGCCGTACTAGTAGGGGACTTCCTTTTGGCCAGGGGCTTGTTAATGGCCCTTGAGCATGATGATTTTCAATCTTTGAAAATCATGTCGAATGCGGTGAAAGTCATGAGTGAGGGGGAATTGCTCCAAATGGAAAAGGCGCGTATGCTCAATATTGATGAGGCAGTATACCTAGAAATCATTCGACACAAAACCGCTTCGCTATTTGCTTCCTGCTGTGAGATTGGTGCCGCTGCGGCCTGTGATGATGCCGATAAAATTGAAAGACTTCGCCAATTTGGCGAAACCTTGGGTATTGCCTTCCAGATAAAAGACGATTTGTTCGACTATGGAACAGATGATGTAGGAAAGCCTCGAGCTATTGACATTAAAGAGCGAAAGCTCACCCTACCCCTTATTCACGTTTTGAATAAAGCCAGTTGGCAAGAGCGTCGCAAACTTATCAACATTGTAAAAAACCATAATGCAGACCGGAAGAAGGTCCAATACCTCATTAATTATATTGCCCAGAATGGAGGACTTTCTTACTCCCAACAAGTCATGGAAGAATATTTGGCTAAGGCGGAAGCTATTTTAGATACATTCGAGAAAAATCCTTCCTGTGTGGCTATGCGTGACCTCATGCATTATGCGATTCTGAGAAAAAAGTAAACTTTACAACCCTACTTAGAATTTGGCGTCTTTAACATAAAACAACAATCGCTATGACTAGTATTATCTATCTCTTATTAGTGGGACTTCTCATAGGGTTTCTTGCTGGGAAGTTGATCAAAGGACGAGGCTTTGGCCTGATTGGGAACCTAATGATCGGTGTGGGAGGATCCATCATCGGTGGCCTGCTACCCAATATTTTTTCTGGCGGACTGGGAATAATCGGTCAGGTATTGCAAGGAGTCATTGGAGCAGTAGTTTTGCTGTTCATTATTGGCTGGTTGAAAAAGAAATAAAAAGGCGAGTCAAGGAAGTTTTTTGATTTCCTTAGGATGCTTGCGTGCATAGCCTTTTATAATCCTCAAGACATCAGGGGTCTCGGGCTTTAGAGGTATTGCCTCACATATGGCTTCTCTACTGCCCACGGTCAGGTCTTTGTCTATATAGGCATAGCCCTTGAAATGACCTTTTTCTACCCAAACTACTGATTGTTCCTGGTAGTTTCTCCCTTCACTAATAACGAGAAAGCTATCTTCTTGGGTAGAACCATAGTTCATCGTGTGGATGGCTTCTTCCACCCGCTGGTTATAGTCATCTGAACTTTCCATACCCGTACAAGCTCCTTTGCATTGATCCAGTTGTTGGTAGAAGCATCTGCCAGATATATGTTCAATCCCACAAAATTTGGGGCAGAGCTGAAAATTCCTCGCCTGCCGTTGAAGGGTATGCTGCCCGTGCCGTTTGGAAGAGAATTTTGCAGCAGGCTCTTTATTGGCTTTTAACTTGTCCAGTTGGAGTTCAAAAAAGCCAGATGAATTTTTTTTAACAAAAAGCCCATACCGAAAGCTATTCCTTTTTTGTGCTCGATTGTATGGGGGTTGAAGCTTTTTGATCTCTTCATTCTCGTGCAATAGAGCCATGATCTCACTTCCGGTGAGTTCGTAATTCACTTCGTGTATGAGTTGGATCATTTCCCGTGTACGGGTAGCCTTATAGGCACCTTGGAAATGGGATAGGACCCGCTTCTTTATATTGGTACTTTTTCCAACGTATAAGACCCTGCCCACCGCGTCGAGGAAATAATAGACGCCAACCTCTTCTGGGAGCTGTTCAAGTTTGTCACCGGAGAGATTGGGAGGAAGGTTAGAAATGGCGATTTCCTCCGATAAGGCCTGTCGAATCTTCTGGTCAGCATCTGAGTATATTAGCTGGCGGAATAACTCCAGAGTAGCTTTGGCATCTCCAGCAGCTCGGTGCCGGTCTTCATTGGTAATACCTACATAGTCGCATAGCTTGGTGAGGCCATAGGATGGGGCTTCGGGAATGAGCTTCTTACTAAGCTGTATGGTACAAAGCTTCTTCCTCGAGAAGGTATATCCTAAGTTGCGGTATTCCCGCTGGATGAAACTATAGTCAAAGCGCACATTGTGGGCAACAAATACTGAATCTTGAGTAATTTCCACGAGTCGCTTGGCCACTTCGAAAAACTTAGGCGCTGACTCGACCATCTCGTTGTTGATCCCTGTGATACGGGTAATAAAGGGAGGGATAGGAATCCCAGGATTGATAAGGGTTTCTAGCGAGTCGACAACTTGTTCTCCATCAAAGCGATAAGCCGCAATTTCTGTAATACGATCTTTACGGGGGTCCCCTCCCGTGGTCTCAATGTCGATGATCGTATAGTGTTTGCTTTTCAAATCATTTGGACTATTTAAGCTTTCTAATTTTCAATACCTGGCCCACTCGGATATTATTGCCTTTTAATTTATTGAGTTTTTTTATCTCGGCGACAGGGACCCCGTAATTTACTTGCAATCGATAGAGGGTCTCACCCGATTTAACGGTATGCATCACCCACCCATCTTTTTGAGAGCTTGTTGGGGGAGACACCACGGGAACTTGAGGGCCTGGATCGGGATTGACAACAGGAATAGTAGGGGGAACTTCTCCTCCTACTGGATTTAGGTCGTGGAGTTTTTGGTTTAGGAGTTTATGGAGACCATCCAGGCTGCTTACCTGATAGATGTCGCCCATATCCGCAATGACGAAGTATCCAGGAAGTCTAGGGTATTGAAAAGCACGCTTGAAATCTCCAACCTCTGTGGCATTACGTAATAGGACCTGGTCCCCTGGAAGTTGGAACTCGGACGTTATCTGGTTCCACCTTTCCTCGTTTTCGTCTTCTGAAATACCAAAAAAGCGGATAGGATAAACGGAGTACATCGCCGAAAGGCGCTTCAATTGTTCAAAATCGTAAAGGGAAGTGGAATTCCATCCGGCCCATACATAAACGACCCACAACTGAGAATTCCTGAGTGCAGGAAAATTGATGCATTGTTCCTTAAATGCCTGGTAACTCAGTCTTTCAGAGGACCTGGTTTTCTGGCCGTACAGCTCAACTTGGCCTCCTGTAATTAAGAGCAAAATACCGGTTAAAAGTAGTGTGCGCATCTTCATAATGGAAAAGAATATCCAAATATAAATATTTATTTGCGCAATTATTAGTCTAAGAGCTTAACCATGCGTTCTTCTACCAGTTGAAAGAGCTGGTTGGGGCTGATTTTTCGCCACGGAACTTCATCGAGCAGGGGGCTTCGGTAAAAATAGGAGGCGATGCCATATTGGAGCATTTCTTCCCACACATTTACCCTGGGACGGAGTGTACATAACCAGCCTTCTACCCCTAACTCTTCTTCCAATGCTTGGTAGTAATCATCTGCATCGGGGTAGATATGGAAGACATTTTCACATACCAGTATAAATTTGTTGATCCCATGATCCAGGAGGTAGGTAAGACAATTCTCGGCTAGGAGCTTGAAGTCATTTTCAAAAAGGTCGTTCCATTCTCCAAAAAGCTCTATGATGGCAAAGCCCTGTACATAATCGGCAAATAGAATTTTGACCAAAAGGCTTTCCGAACCGATATCATCCCACAGGGGATGGGCAGGTATACGATTGATGGAGCGATCAAAGTAGAACAAGTTGTGTTCGACCTGATGAAAAGGAGATCGGGTATCTACCTCATGGTTATATCGCCCCAACCAGCCATAGAAGGGTTCTATGTGATGTAACGGATTCATCTGACATAAATGAATACAATCGTTACACAAATATACCCCTGAATTATCAAGGATAGGAGTTTTATTTTAGCAAATTTCTCTGTATTACGGGGTAAAAATATTGCTCCTACTTTTCGAACTATCCTATCGTATCTAATTTTTTAAATTGAATACGATCCCCCTTTTTTACCTTATGATCCTTGCAGAAGCCTCCCAATACTTCTAACACGTATTGAGCCGGTTTGAAAGAAGGGATTTGACCATCATATAAGGGGAGGACTTGCTCGTGAATGGTGAGGATTTCCAGGTCTTTGTTCAAATAGATTATATCTAGGGAAAGATAGGTATTGCGCATCCAGAAATATCGGAGTTCCTCCTCCTCAAAGATAAAAAGCATACCTTGATTTTTTCCCATACTCCTACGAAACATGAGGCCTTGACGTTGCTCTGCCTCAGAGATGGCAAACTCTATCTCTATGGTAGCCAGGGTGTCCAGACTGTCCTGTCCAAGTATGCTCAAGTTGCCCTCATGGGAGAAGATGGGTTCTTTCATCGGTTTGGGGATAGGCTTTTTCTCCTGGGGGCCACAGCTCAGCACCATGAGCAGCAGGACTGGGAGGTAGCCCACAGGTACACGCCAAATAGGGATGAATTTCATTGGGGATGGATTAGCCTAGGCTTCCTCGGGAATAGGTTTGCTCAAAGCCCTGATCAATAGGAATAAACCCAATAGAACCAAGGGGATACTCAAAATCTGCCCCATATTCAGGGGAAGGGTATCCTCAAAGGCGACCTGGTTTTCTTTGAGAAATTCAATCAGAATGCGAAAGCCAAAAACCCCGATAAAAAATACTCCACTGAGTAAGCCTAACCTTTTCCTCGCCTCTGTCTTGAAGAATAAGTGGCCGAGAATGGCAAATACCAATAGGTAGGCTAGCGCCTCATAAATTTGGGTTGGATGTCGAGGGACGGAATCAACGCGAGCAAATATAAAAGCCCAAGAAACATCAGTGGCTTTTCCGAAGATTTCACTGTTCATAAGATTCCCCGTACGAATGAAGGCGCCTGCCAGGGCTACACCCAAAGTGGCTCGATCAATGATCCACAGTACAGGTTTTTTGGACACATTTCGGGAATAGAGCCAGAGGGCAATAATGATGGCTATGGCTGCTCCGTGGCTGGCCAGCCCGCCCTTCCAAATCTGGGGGATCTCTATGAGGTGATCTTTGTAATAGTCCCATTCATAAAAGAAAACATGACCCAGTCTCGCCCCAATGAGGGTAGCAATGAAAATATAGAAAAAAGCCTTGTCCAACATTTCCTGGGAAAGGTTCTCTTTCTTAAACATCTGCTGGGATACCTGATAGGCCAGGAAGAAACCCATGGCAAAGAGAAGGCCGTACCATCGGATGCCTCTATTGAGAAATCCTACATAAAAAATTTCTGGATCTACATCCCAAGTGATTGCCGCAAGTATCTGTTCCAAAGCGATTTATTTAGTCCGAAAAGGTGAAAATTTCTCTATTCTACAAAGAGTCAAATATACGTTGGGCGAGTTAAAAGCACAATTTTTTGTTAATTGCCATTATTACTACCCTTGCTATGTCAATTTTACGAATTCCCCTCATTCTCCTATTGGGTCTACTATTTTTAGTTCCCATGGGTTGCCAGCCCCCTCAAGCGATGAAATCCTCCTTAAGCTCTCCCCTCAGTTCTGATCAAGCTGCTCATTTTGCCCAACTAGCTGCTCGTTGCATTCAGGTGGAGTATCCCAATAAACTCAGCCATATCATGAAC
Source organism: Bacteroidia bacterium (assembly GCA_965263105.1). Taxonomy (GTDB): domain Bacteria; phylum Bacteroidota; class Bacteroidia; order J057; family J057; genus JBCCTX01. Next base: position 51,287 of record CBDHGL010000002.1, read on the forward strand.
GATTCGTCTGAGGTACTGGGGCCAAAAGAGATCCACCCCGCGTTTTATGGCTGTTTTGACTGGCACTCCTCTGTCCATGGACACTGGATGCTGGTTCGCCTGCTCAAACTCTTCCCCAGTCTCCCCCAGAGCCAAACCTATCGCCAAATGATCTCTGCTAACCTAACAGTGGAGAATATTGCCCAAGAGGTTGCATACCTCAAGCAATCCAATCGAAAATCCTTTGAAAGAACCTACGGGTGGGCCTGGTTACTTAAGTTGGCTGAAGAGTTGCATACTTGGGAGGACCCTCAAGGCCAAAAATGGCGGAATAACCTTAGACCCTTGGAAGAATTAATTGTGGAGAGGTACCTTGAGTTTCTCCCTCGACAGACTTATGCTATTCGTACGGGCCTGCATCCCAATACGGCCTTTGGCCTTTCTTTCGCCTGGGATTATGCCCATACCCTCAAACACCAGGCACTGACTGATCTTATTCATGAGCGAGGCTTGACCTACTTTGGGAGTGATTCGAATTGTCCCATCGATTGGGAACCGGGAGGCTCTGATTTTCTCTCCCCTTGCTTGGAGGAAGCCAATTTTATGCAAAGGATCCTCCCCCAGGATGAGTTTGTTCCCTGGCTTCAGGATTTTTTCCCTTCCTTATTTATGCCTTCTACTTCCAGTTTGTTTGATCCAGCAGAAGTAGCAGATAGGAGTGATCCCCAAATTGTCCATTTAGATGGCCTAAACCTCAGCCGCTCTTGGTGTATGAAGGGCCTGGCATCTGCCTTGCCCGATAATAGCCGGGTATCAGAGGCGTTGAAGCGCTCTGCCCAACTCCATTTAGAGGCAAGCTTGCCACATATCGCTTCTGGGAACTATGAAGGGGAACACTGGCTGGCTTCCTTCGCGGTTTATGCCATGACAGAATAGAAGGGGAGAGTTAAATAGTCTAATGGTCCATGGTCGATAGGCTGGATTTGAAGAGTTTGATAGTCTAATGGTCCATGGTCGATAGTCTGGGTTATGAAGGTCGAATGGCTATTCAACCATTTAACCAACCTAGACTGTGGACCGTCGACCAACAAACCATTCACCCATTCACCTATTCTTCATTTACTTTAATCAACAAGTAGCGCTTATTTTCTTTATCAAAGAATTCAGTGATCTCTTCGTGGGGGAGCTTTTCCACTTGATTAGGATAGGCAATCACATATCCCGTGGCGGAAGAGTCTGCGGTATAGGTGACTACTTCTTTCATTTCTCTTGCTAAGTAAAACCCCATTCGGTGTGGCAGTTTCACCCCTTCCATTAGACTTATAGGACCTCCTCCCGCCAATTTGTTGAGGTAAATAGCGTAATCTTTTTCCTGCTGGGTATCCCCATCTGGCAAGGATCTTTGCGGAAATACAGAAAAGCTGTATAAGGTACGAACGAGAATCAGTACCAATACCAGGCTTAGCCAGCGTGTAGCGGGCACACGGATGTACAAAAGGAGTAGGAGGATTCCTACACCTGCACCTACGCCAGCCAAAATCCACACATTGGAGAGGAAGGCTAGGTCTGGTATAAAGGGAAGCCCCAGGCTTAATAAAGGAACAACCCCAATGAGAATTCCCAAAAGGATATTAATGAACTTCTGTGTTTTTGGCAGATCATGGCCGTGAATCATAGCGAAATAGACAAATACATTTACCAGCAGGGGATAAATAGGGTACAGGTACCGCTGTCGGGTTCCAGGGGAAAGCCAGTAAAGAAGGGCATTGGCCAGGAAGGCCAGGAAACAAAATTTGATGTAGGGATTTTCCTGAAGCTTTGTACGAAAGTCTTTGCGGATAATGAAAGGAAGAAGTAGGCTAGCGGGAAGTAAGCTGCCCAGGGTTTCTACTGGAAAGAGAAATAAATCTTTAACAAACTCTTCAATACCTTTGACAAGCATAGTCCTGTCTCGGGACTCCGCCCAAATCTGATCGATGTAGCCGTCAGGGGAATGGAAGGTCTGATAATAGGCCAGATAGCCAAAAATACATATTGTATAGGCCGTGATCCCCAGAATATGAGGAAAGGAGATGAGGCGTTTCAGCTCTTTGGTTGAGATCAGCAAAGTAAGTAAAGTGATCCCTTGGAAAGCCAGGGATGGCAGGCCTTTGGTAAGGGTTCCGACAGCTGCTAGTAGGTAAGAGATAAGGAAAAGGAGGATAAAGCTTTTTCGCTGGAAAAAGTGGAATATTAGGTAAATCTGTAAAAAGGTCAATAGGGCATAGAATAAATCAATTTCCGCCAGTTGAGAGGCAAGCAGATATAGCTCTACGCCGGACAACACCAATAGCGCCGAGGCATGTCCAAAAAGCTCGGATACATAGGCCTTCCCTCCCCGAAATACGACATAGCCCAGGAGTAAAAGGGAGATGACCGAGAAAAAGCGCATGGCAAACTCGGAATAGGATCCAAAAATCCGGGAGGCTCCTACCAAGACCCAATTCCAGACAGGGGGCTTGTTATAGTAGTGCTCTCCATACAAAGTAGGGACGATTAAATTCCCCTGTAAATCCATTTCCAAGGCTACCAGGGCCCTTCGGGGCTCTTCCATTCGCAGGGGTTGAAGTCCCATATTAATAAATAAGGAAAAGGCAAGTAATCCCCACGCGATAAATATCAGTAACCGAATTCTGTCTTCTTGCAAGGAACTATTTCTTAGTTGAAACCCGATTAAACTTGCTTATTTTTTGTTACAAATTGCAAAAAATAAGGATAACAAAGAAAAGCCTGGCAAAAAGGTTAGCCCAAGAATGAAAATTTAGGTGTGCAGGGATTATTATTTTCCCCTCAACAAATGATTAACTCTACTTCGGTAGGTCTGACCGATAGGAATTTTGTGGTCCTGCAGGTAGATCTGATTTTTGAGCAAGGTCAATTCATCTTTTTTTATCCTGAAAAATTCCCCTAACTTTCAAAGACAAAAATTAAAATTTCGTGGCTGAAGTATCGAGTAATAGTTCTGAGAATCTGGCCTTTAACATCAATGAAGACCAGAATCGTGAATTATTGAGAACCTTGTCTCACAGAAAAGAAAAAGTCCGCCAAGGAGGAGGGGAGAAGGCCTTGGAAAGGCATCGTGGTAAAGGGAAAATGACCGCTCGTGAGCGGATTCTCTACCTCCTGGATGACCGGGATAATTTTCTGGAAATAGGAACCCTAGCAGCATGGGATATGTACAAAGATCATGGAGGGGCCCCTTCAGCAGGTGTAGTGACGGGAATTGGGCGAGTATCGGGACGCTTATGTATGATAGTCGCCAACGACGCCACCGTTAAAGCTGGAGCCTGGTTTCCCATGACAGGCAAGAAAAACCTGCGTGCCCAGGAGATTGCCATGGAAAACCAGCTCCCCATTATTTATCTGGTAGATAGTGCAGGGGTATTTCTCCCCATGCAAGAGGAAATCTTTCCCGACAAGGAGCACTTTGGTCGAATATTTCGCAACAACGCCCAAATGAGTAGCCAGGGAATCCCCCAGATCGCGGCTATCATGGGGCCCTGCGTGGCAGGGGGGGCCTATTTACCCATTATGAGTGATGAATCCCTTATTGTGGAGGGAACTGGATCTGTATTTTTGGCGGGCCCATATTTGGTGAAATCCGCTATAGGGGAAGAGGTAGATAAAGAAACGCTGGGAGGAGCTGATACCCAATCCACCTTGTCTGGAGTCACGGATTACAAGGTGCCTAACGATAAAGCTTGCCTGGATAAGATCAAAGTATTGGTGGGCAATATGGGCCATAAGCCCCAAGCGGGCTTTGACCGGATCAAGGCAGTTGAGCCCCTTCGTGCATCGCATGATGTCATGGGGATCTTGCCAGGAGAGCGAAAAAAGCCCTATGATATGTGGGAACTCTTATCCTGTTTAGTAGACAAGGATAGCCTCCAACCCTATAAAGAGACCTATGGGAAGTCCCTCATCTGTACCTATGCCCGGATTGATGGCTGGTCTGTGGGGATCGTAGCCAATCAGCGTAAAGTCGTAAAGTCGGGCCGCAAGGAAATGCAATTTGGAGGGGTTATCTACTCCGATTCTGCTGATAAGGCGGCTCGTTTTGTGATGAATTGTAACCAGAAACGCATTCCTTTGGTATTTCTCCAAGATGTAACGGGCTTTATGGTAGGTTCCCGGGCAGAACATGGAGGAATTATTAAAGATGGAGCTAAACTGGTAAACGCTGTATCCAACAGTGTAGTGCCTAAATTCACTTTTATTATAGGAAATTCCTACGGGGCTGGGAATTATGCTATGTGTGGGAAAGCCTATGACCCCCGCCTCATATTTGCCTGGCCATCGGCCCGGATTGGGGTTATGGGAGGGCAACAAGCGGCGCAAACCCTGTTACAAATTCAGTTATCGGCACTTAAGAAAAAGGGAGAAAGCATTGAAGAGTCGGTGAAAGAGGAACACCTCAAACGGATCACTGAACAATACGAGGAGCAGTTGTCTCCTTATTATGCCGCCGCTCGGCTATGGGTAGATGACATTATCCGTCCAGCAGATACGCGAAAAATTATTTCATTAGGAATAGAAGTTGCAAATGGTAATCCTGAAGTAAAAATGTTTAACCCAGGCGTGATACAAACGTAAACCCATCAGATTACCCATTTTTCACATGAGAGAGAACGAATTTAAGGCGCTGATCAGTTTATTGGAAGACGACGATCCTGGGGTTGGTTCACACGTCGAGGATACCTTACTGGCGATGGGCAATGCGGTGATACCCCGCTTGGAAGCTGCCTGGGAACTAGAATTGAATGAGACGGTTCAAAGTCGGATCGAGGACATCATTCAGACTATACAGGTTAAACACACGGAGGATGAGTTATCCGAATGGAAGTCCTCCCCGCATACCCCCCTCTTGCAAGGCTGGTACCTCGTCACCAAATACCAATTTCCCGAGATTTCCTTTGAAACCTATTACAATTCAGTAAACCGCCTTATTCATAAAGCCTGGCTGGAGCATACGCCCCACATGAATATTCCCGAGAAAATCTCAGTGATTAACCGCATGCTCTACCATCGGGAGCGATACAAATTCAATCGCAGTACCCCTTTGGATCCTAACAACTACTTTTTGAATAATTTATTAGAGAGTAAAAGGGGGGGGGCAATTTCGCTAGGGATGCTCCATATGATTGTGAGCCGGGAGTTAAAGATTCCTTTAGAAGGTATTCCCATCCTGGGCCATTTTATTCTCGTTTATCGAGACAAACGCAACGAATTCTTCCTAGATCCCATCAATAAGGGGGCTTTTTTCTCTCGCAAAGACCTGGAGAAATACCTGGTAGAAATGAAGATTCCCCGCGATAATATGTATTTTGAGCCGGTATCTAACGTGGAGATCGTTAACAAGTTGGTCGAAATGCTCATCAACTGTTATCGCAACAAGAAAAAGAAGAATGAAGCTGCGCTTTTGAAGTGGGAAACATTACTACATAAACTTAAGTACGAATAATATTGTATTTTGCTGAATATGGAATCTCAAAACATATCGGCGCTCATCGTAGAAGATGAAGCCAATAGTCAAGCGTTATTAAAAGACCTCATTGAGCAATACTGTGAAGGAGTGAGTGTTATCGCCATTGCAGGTGGGGTAGAGGAGGCCTTGAAGGCCTTAAAGAAGGAAGAGCCACAGTTGGTCTTTTTGGATATTGAACTACCGGATGGCGACGGCTTTCAAGTACTGGAGAAAGCTCCTGATTTGAACTTTGAAGTTATTTTCACCACGGCTTACAACCAGTATGCTATGCGGGCCTTTAAGTTTTCTGCTACAGATTATTTGCTCAAGCCTATAGACATCGAAGAATTGCAAGATGCTGTCAAGCGAGCGGTGGGGAAAATCGGCTCTGACCAACCCCTGGATTCAGCCTCCCGTATTGAGGCGCTACTCCAAAATATGCGCGAACCCCAACCCAAGTTGAAGCGGATCGTCTTGCCTACAAGCAACGGCTTTACAGTGGTAAGTCCAGAAAACATCATTCGCTGTGAGTCAGATAGGAATTACACCTTTATCTTTTTGAAAGATGGCCGAAAGATCCTGGTTTCGCGCACGATCAAGGAATACGAGGAAATGTTGGAAAACCACGAATTTTTCCGCATCCATCAGTCTCATCTGATCAACTTGCGCTATTTGAAAAACTATACAAGAGGTAGAGGAGGATATGTAGAACTGACTGATGGATCAACCCTCGATGTTTCTGCCCGCCGCAAGTCTGAGTTCCTTAAACGAATGGCGGCGGGAGAATAGGGAATGGAAATAGTCCATGGTTTGTGGTGCGAGGAAACAGGAGCGAGCTTTTGGGTATTTGACAATTCTCTCCCCTCCTTGCTCTCACCTATTTTACTGTCGACTGTGGACCATAAACTAATAAACGTTAATGCAAAACACACTCACCCCAGCGAGAATCGTTCAAGAACTGGATAAGTATATAATCGGCCAGCAAGCTGCCAAGAAGTCCGTTGCCATTGCTTTGCGAAACCGTTGGCGACGCCTCCATGCAGAAGGCGAGATCCGCCATGAAATCATCCCCAACAATATCATGATGATTGGGCCTACAGGTGTGGGAAAAACGGAGATTGCGCGTCGCTTGGCTCAATTGGCTCAGGCGCCTTTTGTTAAGGTGGAAGCCTCCAAATTCACAGAAGTAGGCTATGTAGGCCGGGATGTAGAGAGTATGGTGAGGGACTTAGTTGAGCAGTCAGTGAACCTGGTTCGGGATGAGCAAAAGGCTGTGGTACAAGAAAAAGCCAGAGAGAAGGCAGAGGAGATGATACTAGATTTACTCATTCCTCCCATAAAAAGTCCAGGAGTCCAAAACACAAAGGCAGATGCTTCGGGGGAAATAGGCTTTTCCCCTCAGTTTGCCTCCGATCAGGAGCTCAATGAAGGTACACGGCAAAAGTTCCGCGAAAAACTCAAAAAAGGAGAGCTTGACGAAAGGGAAGTGGAGGTAGAGGTAACAGTACCCGCCCACAATGTTCAAGTCATGGGACCTGTAGGGATGGATGGTATGGATGGCTTGCAGGATATGCTGAGTGGTATGATGCCCAAAAAGCAAAAAAAGCGCAGGATGAGTGTAACCGAGGCCCGAGAATTTCTTACGGACCAGGAAGCTCAGAAAATGATTGACATGGACAATGTTTCTCGGGAGGCGATTAGTAGGGCGGAGAATAGTGGCATCATCTTTATTGATGAGGTGGACAAGGTAGCTGTATCTGGTTCCAACCGAGGAGGCGCCGATGTTTCTCGTCAAGGAGTTCAGCGAGACCTATTGCCCATCGTGGAGGGTTCCACTGTCAACACCAAGTATGGAACCGTGAAGACGGACCACGTCCTCTTTATTGCCGCGGGTGCCTTTCACGTTGCGAGGCCTTCAGACATGATCCCGGAACTTCAAGGTCGTTTCCCGATTCGGGTGGAACTCAACTCCCTGACTCAGGAGGACTTTGTCAAAATTCTCACCCAGCCCCGCAATGCCTTAACCAAACAGTACCAAGCCTTGTTAGCCAGCGAGGGCGTAAGTATATCCTTTGACGAGGAAGCGATTGAAGAGTTAGCCCGATTGGCCTTTAATGTCAACCAGGAGGTGGAAAATATTGGGGCCCGCAGGCTACATACAATTTTGAGTAATTTACTCGATGAAATCCTCTTTGAAGTCCCCGACCTCAACCGCGAAACACACTTTCAGATTGGGGTGGACTTTGTACGAGATAAGCTGGAAAACCTGGTGCAACAGAAGGATTTGAGTCATTATATTCTCTAGGTTTTCCTCAGACAATCCTCTTTTCTATGGATTCTACGCCAACAGAAATCCTACTTGCTTACTTTCTGGACTTGGGTTCCGTTTCGATAGATTCCCGAACCGTAGAGAAAGAAGCCTTATTCTTTGGAATTAATGGAGAACGATTCAACGGGAATGCCTATGCGGATAAAGCCCTAGAAAATGGGGCTTCCTTGGTCGTGGTGGATGATGCCGAATATTTTGTGGAAGGCGATAGCCGCTACATATGGGTAGAGGATAGCCTAAAGGCCTTACAGGATCTGGCCTATGCCTATCGACAGCTTTTTGACATTCCCGTTTTGGGTCTAACGGGCTCCAATGGGAAAACCACTACCAAAGAACTCATTCGCGCTGTCCTCCAAACCGAAAAACGAGTGCATGCTACCGCGGGTAATTTCAATAACCATATTGGCGTACCTCTTACCCTTTTGCGGATGCCCAGGGATACCGAAATAGCTGTCATCGAGATGGGGGCCAATCAACCGGGAGATATACAGGAATTGTGTGAGATCGCGGACCCCAATATGGGCCTTATCACCAATATCGGGGCTGCTCACCTTGAGCGCTTGGGTAGCCTGGAGGGTGTTCAGGAAACTAAAGGAGCTCTGTTTCGTTATGTGCTTCCGAAAGGAGGATTGGTCTTTTGCAACAACGAGGACAGACGCGTGAGAGCGCTCGCCCATGAAACCTCCAATGCCAATGCTTATACCTATGGGGAGGGAGATTCAGATGTACTCATGGAAATTTTCAAGGAGAATCCTTCTGGAATGCGAGTGATCTTGCGTCACCGAGCTCCTGAAGTAGGTATGGTAAGTGTTCATACAAGTTTGACAGGAAAATACAATGGCCTCAATATTGCCGCGGCCATCGCCGTCGCACTCCACTTTGGTATTTCAGACCAGAATATGATAGAGGGAATTTCCTCCTATGTGCCAGCCAATAACCGTAGCCAAATCCTGGTAAAAAAGGGGCATCGCTTTTGGATGGATGCCTACAACGCCAATCCCAGTTCCATGGAGGCAGCCATCCACAATATCTGTAAACAGGAAAGTCCCCAGGACCTGGTTTTGGTACTGGGGGATATGTTGGAACTCGGTTCTGAGGAAGTTACCTACCATGAAGAGCTAGGAAAATTTATACAACAATTCTCTCCCGCCCTAACCATAGGGATTGGCCCCCTTATGCAACATCTGGTGGAGGCACTGGAAAGCCCCTCTAGGTGGTACCCCTCGACCCGGGAGGCTAAGTCTCACTTCTGGGAGGATATTGCCGGGAAATCTGTGGTATTATTAAAAGGGTCAAGAGGGATGAAGTTGGAGGCGCTGTTGGAGGAGTGATGAATACTTTGTTTCTATAGGCCAATTGTAAATTAGTCCCATACAATGTACCTTATACCTTATGAAGCGGCTCGCATACCTCATTCTCATTATAAGTCTTCCCCTATTGATCTTTTTTCAGTGGAGGAAATACCGTCGATTCAATCCCCCTACGGATTATTCCTACGAAATCAATGAAGCTATAGATGCGCAGTACCACGACCCTGAAGCAGTTCTCCAGTATTACCAGGCTGCCGAGGCGACAGGCACCTATGCCCGCTACTGCTGGCGCAAGCATCGGGTAGATGTCAAGGTCCCCGACTTGGAAGATCCAGAAGAAGCTGCAATGACCAAGGTCTACCAGCAGCACCTGGCCACCACTCAGGCCTTGGAGCGCCGCCTGCTTCAATCTGCCCAATGGAAGTCCCAGGGCCTCAGTACCTCAGAAATTCAGACCCTGGAGCGCTCAGGTATGAGCCCCCAAAGCCTTCAAGCCCAACAGCTCCTAGGCGTAGATCGACTGGTCCGATTTGGTGAGGAAAGCCCTTCCGTCTGGCACATCCAAAAACTGTTGATCGCTAAAGGCTACGACATCCGGCTGGACGGCATCTTCGATCAGGAAACCTTGGCAGCTCTCAACGCCTTACAGGCCGCTGATAGCCTGCCTCAGACCTATGGAGTGGATGAGGAGGTACTAGGGTACTTGATGAAATAGCTTAGTAGTCGATAGTCCACAGTCCACGGGTTTTACGTGAGGGTACAACTAGGAAAAAGGAAATATATCTTCTATTTTACTAAGATAGAACCCTTCAAGGTCCCCAACATGTTCTAATAGACAATAGCTTCTACAAACCCGTCAATTCATTTTCAGATTCTTTCCCGTGCTCCCAGCAAGTGAAATTATATATGGTGGTATCTGCTATGTTTTCTAGGGCATTTTCGGTGAGGAAACCCTGGTGACTGGTAATCAATACATTGGGGAAAGTCATTAAGCGGGCGAGGGTATCGTCTTGAAGAATATCCTCGGAATGATCTTCGAAAAAGATCCCTTTTTCCTCTTCGTATACATCCAAGCCCAGATAGGCGATTTTACCTGATTTCAATCCTTTGATGATCGCCTGGGTATCTACCAATCCTCCGCGGCTGGTATTGATGAGCATAACCCGATCTTTCATTTGGGAAATGCGATCTGTATGGATGATATGACGGGTCTCAGAATTGAGGGGAATGTGTAAACTGATAATGTGAGATTGGGAAATCAAGGTGTCCAGATCCACGTAATTGACCCCATGCTGGGCAGCAAATTCTTCATCGGGGTATATATCCCAGGCGAGAATCTCGCAGCCCATGCCATGCAAAATTCTGGCTGTAGCTTTCCCAATTTTTCCTAAACCCAGCAAGCCTACGGTTTTGCCTCGCATGTCAAAGCCCACCAAGCTTTTTAAGGAAAAGTTGAGATCCCGCACGCGTTGGTGGGCCCGAATCAGTTTGCGGTTCAGGGCCAACATGAGGAGTATGGTATGTTCGGCAATCGCATAGGGAGAATACTCTGGTACGTTGGCCACTTTAAGGCCTAATTCCTTTGCTGCCTCCAGATCTACATGGTTGTATCCGGCCGAACGCAAAGCCAGGTATTTTACGCCTACCTTCTTTAAGGCTTCTAGTACCTTCCGACTTCCATCATCATGGGTAAATAGGCACACTGCTTCAAAGCCTTGGGCCAAAATAGCCGTTTGGGCATTAAGGGGTATATCCCAGAAAGTCAACTCATGGCGACCTGCGTTGCGTTTGGACAAGTGTTCTTCTTCAAAGTCAAGGGTGTTGTAAACCGCTACTTTCATAATTAGGGTTGGAATGAGGTATTAGCGTTTGAATTTGACATGGGTGATTCCAAGTAATGGTTCTGGGGGGCTGAAGGTTGTAAGCGAATTCTATTTGCCTGGAATGGGAAGGCCTTCATGAGGGCCTTTAATTCTTTGTTAAAGGGCTTTTCTAACCATTTGGAATCGGGTTCTTCCACTATCCTTTTGGCGATTCCCTTCCAAATTTCTTTGCGATTTTGGGCATCTATGCATTCGATCAACAAGGTCGCCTCCTTGTAGCAGAAGGTACGGGTATAATAGGGCAGGCCCAAAAAATCTTCCCATTTGCTATCAAAAGGAAAGGGTTGTTCGGATAGCTCTTTTTCCTCAATAACCACGCGAATACGAATCCAAAGGTCTGGTTGAGAGGATTCCCAATATTTCCGAGAAAGCATCTCCTTGCGAACCGTTTGAAGCATCCTATCCTTGTCTTCCGAACTGAAATAGGCCTCATCCCCTACATATTCCCAAGCTCCCATTCCGAAGCTTCCATAGGCTTCAGGATGAGATTCGAGATCAAAGTCGGAAAAAACCGATAGGGAACTACAGGCTTGCATGAGGGCAGCGATGACGAGGAAGAATATGAAATTTCTCATAAGGATTCAATTGTGTTGTACCCCCAATTACGCCCCGGCGCCTGGGCTTTGGGATGAGTTTCCATGGCTATGGGACTGACTTTTGATAGGGGGGCTTATGAACCGGGTTCATTTATTAGAAAAGAGAGGCATTTTCAAATACAATACTATCTATATGAGCTGAAAGGTTTACTTCTCTTCTGAGAATTCCTGCTAATATTTACAGGTGGCAGTCGCTACGCGCCTGCTGATCGGGGAATATTTCTCAAATTCTACCGAGTTGTGAATCGCGAAGCGCTTCATTCTGCCAATTTTGGCAGAAAAAGGGGGGAAAAGGAGATCGAGTGGGGAAAATCCATTTAAAAAGGATCTGTAAATCATCTGGTGTAAAATGGTATATATATACCTAAATTAGTTTCACTCACAAAGGGGAATCCCTTCCGAAAGGGCCACTGGATACTGAGGACTCAACATAGGAATCCCCAATTCCATGCCCCGCAGGATGAGGATAATTCCTAGCAAGACCGAAAAAGCGGTCAGGAGTTTTTTTACGTTTATTCCAGGGAAGCTATGGAGTCCCCAACTGCAAATAGCCCATGCGGGCAGGGTTCCCAGGCCGAAGAACAGCATAAACCCCACACTTTCCCAGAGAAGAGACTGGGTAAGAGAGGTAGCCAAGGCCAGGTAAACCAATCCGCAAGGGAGAATGCCATTGGCGATTCCCATCATGAATTTGCTTGCAAGCGATGAGCGACGTTGGTGTAGATTCCAGGTCCTTTTTAACAGGCTACTCGCCTTGAAAGCTGGTAGATTAAATTTCGCAAGGCGAAACTGGGCTAAAATAATGCCTACTCCCATAGCTATCGAAAGAGATTTTTGCCATCCCAATAGCGAGACTCCCTGTCCTAAAGCTCCCAAGAGGACACCCAATAGGATATAGGTGAAAATCCGACCGGAATGGTAAACTACAGGTTCCCATGGATTTCGCTGGGGAGAGCGGTGCATGACCGCCACAAACAGCGGCCCACACATTCCCAAGCAGTGCAAGCTGCCCACCAATCCCGTTGTAAATGCGATACCCATCCACATATCAGGGAATTATGAGGGTTTTCTCATCAAAATAATCCCTTCCCATACTTCGCCAGGAAAGCCGCAGTTTCCAGCGGCCAGCTTCAATCTCCGCTCGTGGGATGAATAGCCGTTCTTGTTGCAGGGTATCTAGGGAATAGATACGGTCCTTGTGCGCATTGACGGTATGATAAAGATGGAGTTCGCCCCGAATGTTAACCTTATCCTCGGGGAAAGTAACCAAGACCCCTTGTAGCTGCTGATCATACCGAAGCGCCACAGATTCTTCCAGCAGTTGGCTATTACGCTTAGCCATCATCAAGGAATCATGCCCCAACTCCTTTTGGTAATAATCTTCCGTTACCAGGTGGTATTCCTGTCGGGTGGCCATGAAGACCATGCTCATGAGTCCTAAGGCAAAGACTATATAGGCAAATGCAATTTTGTATCCCCAATTCATAGGTGTTTTATTATTTAATCATAGGAGGTCCCAAGAAGGTAGACTCAACTTTGTCTAGGAGTTGGTCTCCGTCAAAGATTCCCACTTCAATTTTTTGTTTCATTTTTTCAATCTGCTCTCTGGGAATTTCAATGAAAAAACTCCCATTGGCGATGCCTTGGTCTTCGATTTCAAGGTTTTTCCCCACCATCACAATACGTCCTATGGAGGGACTCATCAGCCGAATCTCTACCATGTGAGCTTCATGAGTTTTGTTGATGAGTTGGATATTGTACAAGTTGGTTACCAGGCTATCTTCCTTGAGTTGGTACATAGTCCCTTTGGTCCGCAGGAGGGTAGCTTCAATCGGGCTTCTTCCGGAGAAGGAAAAACCCAAAACTCCCAATAGCAGAACCAGGACGGCAGAATAAGCGATAACTCTAGGGCTAAAGGAGAACTTGCTTCCTTGCTCAATCTGGTTGAAAGAGGCATAGCGGATAAGACCTTTTTCAAACCCCACCTTTTCCATGACCTCATCACACACGTCCATACAAGCGGTACAGTTTACACACTCCATCTGGGTTCCATCCTTGATGTCTATTCCCGTAGGACATACCTGTACGCAAAGGGAGCAAGCGATACAATCTCCTTCTGATCTTTCTGCATTTTTCCGCAGAACGCCCCTAGGCTCTCCTCTTACGTGGTCATAATGTACCACGATTGAATTTTTATCCAACAAAGCGCCCTGCAAGCGCCCATAGGGACATATGACAATACAGGCTTGCTCGCGGAGGTAGGCAAAAACAAAGAAGAACAGCAGGGAAAAGCCTATGACGAAGGAGAATTTTCCTATGTGCTGACCAGGTCCTTCTTGAACGATCTTCGCCAATTCTTCCCAGCCTACTACATAGGACATCACCGTATGGGCAATGACAAAAGAGATGAGATAAAAGATAATCCACTTCCCTCCTTTCTTCAGGACTTTCTCTACATTCCAGGGTGCCTTAGCTAGTTTTCGCTGTGCAGGCGCATCTCCTTCGATAGCGTATTCGATCTTACGGAATACCATTTCCATAAAAAGAGTCTGGGGGCAAGCCCATCCGCACCAAACCCGGCCAAAGACTACGGTAAATAGAATGATAAAGACGAAGAGGCAAATCAAGGCCAGGGCCAAGAGGTGGAAGTCCTGGGGCCAAAAAGGAACCCCCAATAGGATAAACTTCCGCTCCATGATATTGACTAGCAGAAAGGGATAGCCTCCTATCTTTATAAAAGGCCCAGCGAAAAATAGCGCTAGCAGAAATACACTGACCCAAACCCGGTATTGGTGAAAACGCCCCCTGGGTTTTCTAGGAAATACCCAGCGTCGCTTGCCCGCTTCATCTACTGTCCCGATTTGGTCTCGGAAGGCATCATAGTCTATTTCAATGGGTTTTCGCGCCATCAGTTGGAACTTAGAATTTGTGTTTGGGTGCTATCTCCCTCAGAAGCAGGGGATTCTGTATCTTCTGGCACATACAATTCTCCCTGAGGCTCTTTGGGGGTGGCAGGTGTAGTACCTACGAGGGTTTGGATATAGCTGGCTACGCGCTGCATGTCCTGGGGATTGAGCTGCTCCTGCCAGGAAATCATTCCCTTTTCAGGGACGCCATACTTTATAGTCGTGAAAATGTCTTGGATGCTCCCTCCATGCAGCCAGTAGCTATCCGTCAGGTTGGGGCCAATATTGCCCCCTCCATCTGCGACATGACAAACCGCACAGAGTTGTAAGTAGATTTTCTCTCCTGCCTGGAGATCTGAGGCCGACTCCAGGGCTACTACGTTACTTTCATCTACCAGAGCTGCCATTTGCTCCAGAAACTCCGCCTTTTGGATTTCGGCTTCGGCAAGCTCTGCTTCGTATTCTTGTGCGGAAGACCAATCACTGTTCACATGGTATATCCAAAGGTAGATGACTGAGAAAACGATGGAAATATAAAATCCGATCGTCCACCAAGGAGGAAGATTGTTGTCTAGTTCCCGAATCCCATCATAGTCATGATCCAGGGTGATCGACTCTTCCTCTTCAATGGGAACAATGGCATTGACCTTTCTGGAAAAGTTCGCCCAATTCCATTTGAAGTTGAAGAAGGGCTTACTTGCTTTTTTCTCATCTGGTTGAACGAGTGCCAGTACGGTAAAGGCCAATAGCAGGCATAGTATAGCGAAGGCAATTGCCAGGAAAAGGAGCAGATTTATCAGTGAATCTTGGGAAAGGCCCTGGACTTCTTGGGCATATACGCCTATACTGGATAAGACCCAGAAAACCCCCTATTCCTACTTTTTTAAGAAAGGTCATTATCGTTTGTTTTGGGGGTTGACAGGAAGAGAATTAGGGGCAGATTCAATGGGTAAATCTGCCATTCGCTGCACATGATGCTTTTTCATAGAAAAGGCATAGACGACCAGGGCCACAAAGAAGATAAAGAAGATCAGGAATGCGACCACAGCGAAGATTGCGGCATCGTCTAGAGATCTGAGAATGATTTTATACATGATTCGGGTATTTATTGTGTGAATTAGTTAGGGTTGATCCTCTACTTTAGTTCCATCTACTCCCAATCGCTGGATGTAGGCGATTAAGGCGATTACTTCACTTTCGCTTTGTACCATAGAGGGGTCTAGCTTCATCTGCTCCAGTTCGCCTTTTATGTCTTGGGCAATTTCCTCCGCCTGCTTTGCCAAGTCTTCATTGGCTTGCGTATCATATCCTTCTGGATAAGGCACTCCCAGGGTCTGCATCGCCCGAATCTTAGCCGGAGTGGAGCTTACATCTAAGGCTTGGGTAAGCAACCAACTGTAAGCAGGCATGATAGACTGAGCTTCCATCGTCCTGGGATCCATGAAGTGCTGGAAGTGCCAATAGTTAGATTTTTTGAGTTTCAGGGTTCCCTCCCGGGCAAGGTCTGGGCCTGTTCGCTTGGATCCCCACTGGAAGGGATGGTCATAGACAAATTCCCCAGATTTAGAATAAGGACCGTAGCGCTCTGTTTCGGAACGGAAGGGACGTATCATCTGGGAATGACAGGTATAGCAGCCTTCCCGGATATAGATATCTCGCCCTTGTAATTCCAGCGGGGTATAGGGTTGAACAGCTGCGATCTTGGGTACATTGGACTCCACCATGAAGGTGGGAACAAACTCTACAATACCCCCAATCAGGATGAGGACGGTCGCAACCAATAACAATTGCATAGGGCGTCTTTCGATCCAGCGGTGCCAGTATTCGTTTTCTCCCTTTTTGTACTTCTTAGCAAGCGCAAAGGCCTGTGCTTTTTCCGCTCCCAAGAAATCTCCTTGGCGAGTGGTTCGGATGAGGTTCACCATCATTAAGACAGCTCCAACGATGTACAAGGTTCCACCCAGGGCGCGCATCCAATACATGGGCAGAATTTGAACCACCGTTTCCAGAAAGGTTTTGTATACCAAGAATCCTCCCTGATCAAAATCCTTCCACATCATGGCCTGGGTCCATCCAGCTATGTAGAGCGGAACCGTGTAGAATATAATTCCCAGGGTACCAATCCAAAAGTGTGCATTGGCCA
This sequence comes from Bacteroidia bacterium, assembly GCA_965263105.1. Classification (GTDB taxonomy): domain Bacteria; phylum Bacteroidota; class Bacteroidia; order J057; family J057; genus JBCCTX01. The sequence continues at coordinate 67,936 of CBDHGL010000002.1, forward strand.
GAGGTTTGGACCACAATTTTGTCCGCCACATGCGAGGCACGAGCCAGTAGAAAATACCAAAGGTCATAAAGCCATTCCAGCCAAGCGTTCCGACATGAACGTGTCCGATCGTCCAATCCGTAAAGTGCGTAATTGCGTTTACTGACTTAATCGAAAGCAAGGGACCTTCCAGGGTGGCCATCCCATAGGCAGTAACTGCCACGACCAAAAACTTGAGCTCGGGTTCATTCCGCACCTTATCCCAGGCCCCTCTCAGGGTAAACAAGCCATTGAGCATGCCTCCCCAGGAAGGGGCGATCAACATGAGGGAGAATACCATCCCAAGCGACTGAGCCCAGTCGGGGAGAGAAGTGTATAACAAGTGGTGGGGGCCTGCCCATATGTAAATAAAGATCAGGGCCCAAAAGTGTATAATCGAAAGGCGGTAGGAATAAACCGGTCGATTGGCAGCCTTGGGGATGAAGTAATACATCAAGCCCAGGTAGGGAGTCGTTAGGAAAAAGGCAACTGCATTGTGCCCGTACCACCACTGGACCAAGGCGTCCTGAACTCCTGCATATACAGAATAGCTTTTTAGAAAGGAAACGGGAAGCTCCATGCTGTTAACAATGTGCAAAACAGCAACCGTAACCCAGGTGGCTATATAAAACCAAATGGCTACATAGAGGTGTCTTTCTCTTCGCTTCATGATGGTCATGAACATGTTGACCCCAAATACTACCCAGACGAGGGTAATGAGAATATCTATGGGCCATTCTAACTCTGCATATTCCTTACCGGTGGTGTAGCCCATAGGCAGGGTCAGCAGGGCTGAAACGATAATAAGCTGCCAGCCCCAGAAGTGGGTCCAACTAAGGGATTTGTTCCACATGGGCGTTTTGAGCAGCCTGGGGAGGGAGTAGTATACTCCCATGAAAATCCCATTTCCTACAAAGGCAAAAATTGCTGCATTCGTATGTAGGGGACGAATCCTACCAAAGGATAACCAGGCGATACCCTCCGTGATGGTCGGTATGACCATTTGCAAGGCCGCTAAAAGACCCACCAGAAAGCCCGCCATGCCCCATACAGCTGTTGCAATGAAGAAGGCTCTAACAATCTTGTTATCGTAATAAAACTGCTCGATGGGTCTCTCTTTAAAGGTAGCAGTTTGAGTGAGGGTATGAGTTGACATAAGAAGAGAGGTGATTAGGAAATTTGGAATTAGAATGTCTTAGGGTTCAGGCGTAGACACGGGTGGAATTGCCTTTGATTGCTTCTCAGAGTTTTCGTAAAGAATTCGAATAGAAGGAGTTACATCGTCCTCGTATTGTCCGTCTTTGACGGCCCAATAAAAGGCCAGGAGGAATCCCGTTGCCAGGAAGAGGCTAAATGCGATGAGGATAATTATTGCTGCCATAGCTTATTGTTTCTGTATCCAAAAATGAATGATTCGGAATCCATAGAATAAAACTGGTGTTAGGGGTGAGGGTGACTTTTGTCACCCAGTCCTAGAACTTTTGCCAGCAGGGTAGTACTTGCCATGGCGAAGGCGATCAAACTCAGGGAACTGAGCGGCATCAGGATGGCGGCTAGTACGGGAGTCACCCAGCCATTGAGGGCAAAATACAGCCCAATAAGGTTGTACAGCGTTGCCAGAAGAAATCCCGCATAAACGAGTCTTACCGAGAGCCTGGTATAGGCCAGGTACGTATCCAGTTGGGCCAAATCCTTGCCCTGAAGGATGCTATCACAGGCAGGAGCAAAATAAGAGGAGTCCTCCGAAATGGCCATCCCCACATTACTCTGGCGAAGGGCACCCGCATCGTTAAGTCCATCTCCCACCATGAGGATATGCTCTCCGTTTTCCTGCAAGGCTCTAATAGACGCTAACTTGTCAAAGGGTGTTTGGCGAAAGGAAAGGCGGCTTGTGTAAGTACCGATCAAATCTTCCCACTTTTCTGCTTCTACGGAGGAGTCTCCCGATAGCAGAGAGAGAGAAAACCTTTGCCCCAGCTGTTTCAATAGGGAAAGAATACCTCCTCGAATTCTAAGCTGATGTTGCCAGCTGCCCCGAATCCTGCCCTCTATCTCAAGCCAAGTCCCTGAGCCATTTGCATTTTCCTCTCCGGTTAAATAGGTAAGAGAACCCAACTTTATTTGGTGTCCTTCTACCTCTCCTTGTATCCCTAAACCCTCTTGTTCTTCAAAGTGCAGAACCGGATAGGTCTTTACATTTTGCAAAGAATTCTCTATACCCAAACTGATGGGATGGATAGACTGACCGACCAGACTTGCCAGGTAAGACCTCTCCGCGTCGCTGAGCCTTTCTCCCTCCCAATTCATCGGTGAAGAACCTTTATGGGTCAGGGTACCGGTTTTATCAAAAATGATATGTGTTACCTTCGATAGGGCGATGAGGGTATCAGCCGTTCGGGTGATAAGGCCATGTTTCCACAGCATTCTCCGGGCATTTCCTAAGGTAAAGGGAATGGTAAGGGCTATGGCACAAGGACAGGCAATGATTAAGACAGAAATAGCTACTCTCAAGGCTTGGCTACTATCGATCTGCCACCAGTATACAAAGCCTAAACTGGCGATCAACAAGATGACCCATGTGAAGTATGTACCGGTTTTATCGATTAGCTGCTGAGCAAATATCGGGGGGCTATTATCAGTCTCCTGATTTTCCCATAGTTGAGTTAAATAACTGTTAGAAACCTCGCGAGAAAGGCGAACTTCCAGGCTGGTTCCCATGACCCGACCTCCCGCATACAATAGGTCTCCCGCTTTCACCTGGACAGGACGGGATTCTCCTGTTACAAAGCTGTAATCAATTTCCCCAGCAAGACTTTCCAAAATTGCGTCTGCTGGAAGGATTTCTTGATGCCGGATTTGAAGCTGGTCTCCTTTTTCTAACTCTGAGATGGAAACAAATTGAAATCCCTCTCCACTCTTCTTTCTAGAGGCTAGTGGAAAAAATGAAGTATAGGTCCTGTCAAAGGAAATGTTTTCCAAACTCTTTTGTTGAAACCATTTCCCAATGAGTAGGAAGAATATAAAGCCTGATAAGGAATCTAAATAACCGGGTTCGGCGAGGACAAAAATCTCATAGAAGGATTGACCCGCAAGGGCCAAAATCCCAATGGAAATGGGGACGTCCATGTTGATATGTCCCATTCTCAACCCCAGGAAGGCAGATTTTAGGTAGTCGGTAGCTCCAAAAGCCAGGGTCAACAAGGCCAGTGGAACGCTGAGCCAGGCAAATAAATGAGAAAAACTACTTTGCGCTAAACCCAGATATTCTGGGAAGCTCAACAACATGATATTTCCAAAGCAAAACCCTGCAATGCCCAGTTGTCGGATAAGGCGGGAATTGGAAGCTGGCGTTTTTCCTGTGTCCTCCATCCTTGAAATGGATAGCTCCGGCGGGTAGCCGATTTGGGCCAGAGTAGCTACCACCTCTCGGAGGCTAGTTTGCTGAGGGTCAAAAACTACTGAAAGGGATTTCTGCGGAAAATTGACCCGGCTCACCGAAACAGCGGGTAAAAGCCTAGCCAGATTTTCCAACAACCAAATACAGGAACTGCAATGAATCTGGGGGAGGGTAAAATGGACATGGCATTGAAAATCATCGGTAAAATCGATGAGCTCTGCCTGAATCGAGGGTTCGTCCAACCATTCGTATTCCTCCAGGTATGTACTCGTTATGGTAGATCCGGGTTGCTGTTGGAGTTCGTAATAGGTGGCTAGATCGCAACTCGACAAAAGTTGATAGACAGACTTACATCCCTCGCAACAAAAGCTATGGGATTCATATTGGGGAGGATTAGATGGACAAGCCTCTCCACAATGATAGCAGTCAACGGCCTGGGCATGAAGAATTTCCATGGAGGCAATCTAGGCCGGAGAAAAAGGCTCCCCTAAAGCCATGCGCAGCACAGGGGGTGACAAAAGTCACCTGGTCTTCTGCCATACTGCATGGAATAATCCTGAACAAACACCGAGTTTTAAGGTCAGTTGTTCACTCTAAAATTGATGGGATGGAAAAACTACTCTTTATAACAGACTTGTCCGAAGCAGGGGAAAAAGCCCTAAGAACTGCGCTGGAACTAGGAAGGAAGTTTACTTCAGATATCGTCATTTGGCCTATTGTTAGCAGCACCCCTGAAGTGGAGGCGCATTTTCGCTATCGGGAGCTAATTGCAGAGGCCCGAAAAGAAAAACAGATTCCTATCCAGGTAATTCCCTATGCCCAGAGGCCCCAATGGAAAGACGCCTTTGATTCTTTGATTAAGCAATTCTCCTTTAACCTAATTGTGCTCGGTGCAGGGGAGGATCGGGAAGAAATTTCGCGTTTCATCCTGGATCACTCCACCCTTCCGCTGTGGATCTTTGGGGAAGAAGCAGAGAGTAATTCTGGTAAAAATATCGTATTTGCCTCAGATTTCCGATATGAGCATTTATCTATCCTCAGTGAATTGATGTTCTTAGCTAGAAGCCTCAATGCACATATACATTGTATACACTTTGTTACAGAAAATGAGCCATGGAGTGAAAAACAGGTCCGCCTTCACGAACAACTTTACCACCTGGATAAAGCCTCTCCGCTATTGAGTTTTGATATGGAAGATACCAAGGACGTAAAGGAGAGTCTTCTACAATACCCTCAAAATCACCCCGTGGATATCCTGGTCTTGGGAACCCATGACTTTGAACAGTCTTCAGAAAGTCTCACCCGAGAGCTTCTACCCCAAATCCGATCTAGCGTCTTGATATATCATGTTAATAGTGAAGCCCCTACGATAGAGGCGACGCCTGAGATCCCAACCCAAGTGAATTATATGTTGATCTAACTATCCGAGAAGTTATTTTCTTATGCATTCTATTTTAGTTCCAGTCGATTTCTCCGATGCTTCTTATTCAGCCTTTCAATATGGGATTAGGCTGGCAAATCAATTTTTTTCTCAAATCAGGTTACTCCATATTTCTTCCATGCCCGTCTTAGAGCCTTTTGGCATTTCAGGGGGCTTGAAAACCTATTCTCAAAGCCGAGAACGCCTGGAATGGGAGCGGGTGGAAAGCAAGTTTCAGGAATGGGAAGAGCGTATTCCCAGAGACCAGAGAAGAAACATCGAAATCGCCACGACCCAGGTATTTGGGCAAGCCGAACAAGAGATCATTAAGTTTATTCAGGAAAACCCTCCTTCCCTGCTCATAATGGGCACCAGCCAAAAAAACAGACTAGATGGATATCTCTACGGGGAGGTAATCAAAAAAATCCTACCCGATCTCAATTGTCCCTTGCTCATGGTTCCAGAGAACCATGCCTACCAGCCTATCCAAAACATTGGCTATGGCACTACTTTCGACGATCAGGATCATCAGGTAATAGAAGCGTTGATGGACTTTGCCTTTCTATCGGAGGCCAACATTCATTGTGTTCATGTAGGAAGGGGGGAGCACAAAGATCGGACATCCTTCTCAAAGGGCTTACAAGCTTTACGAGAGAGATTCAATCGAGATGTAAAATTCCACACCATACAAACCCCTGACCCCAATAGTGAAAAAGTCGTTGAGGAGTTGATTTCCTATGCCCATGAAGAATCCATCCAGATGATGACCTTACTCAAGCATAATCGAGGCTTTTGGGGCAGGCTTTTTCACAACAGTGTGGTAGAAAGATTACGTACTTATTCGCCCATTCCAATCCTCGTCTTTAACCTGGGAGAGGAGTCAAAAAATCTTTAACTTGATTAAATGAATCCAAGGGCATCCGAAGAAGACCTACTCCTGCGCCTGAATACCTTAATCGAAACGGCCATTGATGGAATTATCACGATTGATAGCCGCGGTACGATTGAATCCATAAATCCGGCGGGCTCGAAGTTATTCGGGTATAAACCCCAGGAACTATTGGGACAGAATGTAAAGGTTTTAATGCCAGAGCCGGATCATTCTAGCCATGATCAATACCTGAAAAACTATCTATCTACAAGAAAACCCAAGATCATTGGAATAGGTAGAGAGGTGAACGGAAAAAGGAAGGACGGAACTACCTTCCCTTTTCGTCTGGCTGTCAGTGAGGTAAAGCTGTCTGGAGAAAAAACGCTATTTACCGGAATTGTTCATGACTTAACGGCTGAAAAAGCGGCAGAAGAGCACCTAAAAGCCTATTCAAAGAAGTTGGAAGCAGAGGTAGAACGACGGGTAGAAGAATTGGCAAGAGCCAACTCCCAATTGGAGCAATCTTTAATGAAAGAGATCCACCTCAATGAGCTCAAATCTCGTTTTGTTTCCCTGGCATCCCATGAGTTTCGCACTCCCCTGTCAACGATCATGTCTTCAGCTACTTTGATCGATCGATACGAAGGGATGAACTACCTCGACAAACGCAAGAAACATATTTCTCGCATCAAAGCCTCTGTCAGAGATTTGACGGGCATTCTGAATGATTTCCTCTCCCTGGAGAAGCTTGAACAAGGTAAAATAACGCCCAAGCCTCAAACTTTTCCATTGGTTCAAATGATGGAAGAAGTGGTGGAGGAAATGCAAGATGTAGCCAAAAACGGCCAGGTGTTGAACCTAATGAATGAATGTGCAGATTCCCTGGCGCACCACGATAAAAATTTATTCAAAAATATTCTTCATAACCTGATCTCCAATGCCATAAAATACTCTCCAGAAAATACCGAAATTGATATTCACTGCAGGGGGTCTGAAAAGGGCTTCAAGATTCAGGTTACCGACTATGGAATGGGGATTCCCCAGGCAGAGCAAGTTCATTTATTCGAGCGCTTTTTCCGCGCGCGCAATGTCGAAAACGTCAAAGGAACGGGGCTGGGCTTGAGTATTGTAAAAGAGTACCTGGACCTAATGGGAGCTTCTATTTCTTTTGAAAGCGAAGAAAACAAAGGCACAACGTTTTTTCTGGACTTCCCCTGGGAGGCCCAAGATTAATTCAAAAAATACATTCTCATGAAAAAAATACTGGTAGTAGAAGACAATTTAGAGGTACGGGAAAACACCTCAGAGATTTTGGAATTGTCAGGTTTTGAAACCCTTACTGCCCAAAATGGGAAGGAAGGGGTTCAGATGGCACAAGAATCAAATCCCGATCTGATCATCTGTGATATTATGATGCCAGAGCTGGATGGCTATGGCGTATTGAGAATCCTCAACAAAAATCCCCAGACAGCCCGAATACCTTTCATCTTTTTAACAGCCAAGGCGGAAATGGTGGACTTGAGGAAGGGGATGAATCTGGGGGCAGATGACTACCTGACCAAGCCCTATGATGAAGTGGAGCTCTTGGACGCTGTAGAAATGCGTTTGGAAAAACACGCACAAAGTCAGGAGGAATTTAGCCAAGACGAAACGGGCCTTAATTCTTTCCTCAGCCATGCGAGAACCCAGGAAAGCTTGGAGCATTTGACCGAGAACCGAGAACATCGCTACTACAAAACCAAGGACCTTATTTTTCAAGAGGGCAGCTTCCCCCACCACCTGCTCTTTGTCGTAAAGGGCAAGGTAAAAAGCTTCAAATCCAATGAAGACGCCAAAGATTTTGTAACCCAATTGTATTCGGCAGGAGATTTCATTGGCTATGAGCCTTTGTTGACCGAATCGGCCTACCAAAGCTCTGCTGAAGCCCTGGACGAGACAGAGATCGCCATGATTCCCAAGGATGATTTTCTAGCCCTGGTATACAACAATCGAGATGTAGCCAACTCTTTTATTCATATGTTGGCAGGAAATATACAGGAGAAAGAGGTTCAACTGCTCCAATTGGCCTATGACACCGTAAGAAAACGCGTTGCCGATGCCCTACTTACCCTCAAGAATCAATATGGGGAAGGATCTGCCTTTTCCATGCGAATTCCAAGAGACAGTTTGGCGGCCATGGTGGGCACCTCCAAGGAATGTGTCATCCGAGTCCTGTCCGATCTAAAATCAGATAAAATAGTATCGACAGATATGAGTGAAATTACCATCCTGGATGAAGCCAAGCTCAGAGATATCCGATGGTGATTGAACAGGTGATTTTTCTCATCACGAGAGCAGCCCCAAGGCACTTCTTTTGAACAAAATTATAGGGATTTTCAAGTAAGGATTTTACCATCATTACTTAACTGATATTCCTATGCTTGTTTCAAAAAAATCAACCGTTCAACCTTCCAGCCTGGCACATAAAAACCAGATTCGGACTATCCTTTTTCCAACGGATTTTTCTGATGCTGCCCAAAATGCCTTTCGATATGCTACTCAGATGGCTTCCGCTCTATCTGCGAAACTGGTTTTACTCCATGTATATGAAAACCATATGGTCTTGGCCCATACTGCCCCAGAGGACCTCAAGCAAAGCCTACAAGAAGAACGAATTTCTCGTGCTTCTGAGGCTTTAGCCAACTTCCAAAGTAAGGTTACCGACCAAGCCCGAGAGGAGGTGGAAATGGAATGTCTCTTGAAAGGAGGGCTACCCGGAAAGGCCATTATAGAGTGTTTGGAAGAGGTACATCCAGATTTGATTATCATGGGAACCTCAGGAGCGGCTAGCGTTCATGAGCGAATTCTAGGAAGTGTCACCGCCTATATAGTCCAACACGCCCAGATCCCCGTTTTGGCTATACCGGCTGAGGCTTCTTACAAACCCATCCGAAACATCCAATACGCCATGAATATGGAAGCAGTCGATATACCAGCGATCAATCGCTTGATTGATATATGTGAAAGTTTGGGTGCCAAATTATACTGTACCCATATCAAGACCCCTAAGGCGAATTGGACCCGGATCCAGGTGGGGGCTTTCAATGATCTATCTGAGTTGGAAAAACTGGGCTTACTCGAGTGTTATATCATTGACAACGAGGCCATAGATCGAGGATTGGAGGAATTCCTTATGGATCAAAATATAGATTGCTTGTCTATGACCACCCATATGCATGATGATTTCCTCCCCAAATTTGAAAAGAGTCTTACCCGTCATATGCTGATGCAGACGGATGTCCCCTTGCTCACTTTTCACGCATAACGAAACCTACCCCCATTTGCGACGTGCAATGCCTCTCCCAGGGTTTCCTGGGGGAGGTTTTTTGTCCTTACTCACATTCTATTCTTGTAACCATGTGATGATAATATTTAACCGCAGAGAAAAAGAGAAGGCAATTATATACAAGTTTACACTAAGTACCCTTCCGCGGCATCCCCGTTTCCCTTTTTTCCCCTCCTAGGGGAAACTCAAAAGGGGTCCGGAAACGACCCAGGAAATCAGGTTGATTTCGCCAAGGTCTACCCCAGCTACAAAGGGGCAAATAGCTAACGCGCTTTGGGTAAAACTCCCATTTTCTCCTCCTTTTCAGGAGGAGTCCCCAGCACAAGTGCTGGGGGAGGTGGTCTCAAATCCAGGAGGAGTCCCCTATCTGAAAGTTAGGGGGAGGTGGTCCAAGAAACCCTGCCAGATTAGCTTGGGGAGGGTATGATGTAAAAGTTACCGCTAGGGTGAGGAAAAATACCTCATATTAAGCCAAAATGGTAGGGGGTATAAAAAGGTATATCATACCCTTATTTATTTCATAAACTTAGTTCCCCAAAAAGAGAGCCATCCCAAAAACTGGGATGACTCCTACCCTACATTCAAATTAATTCATTTCCTAAACTCAACTCACCATCTTCGCCTCTTCCTGGTGATAGATCAAGGTCGGCACCACCGGATGAAAAGACATGGCCGTACTCTCACTGCGTTCCAGGATACGCTGAAGCAAGGAACGCTTGGTGCGTGTCATGATTAGCATATCCGCTTCGTTGAAAGCGACAAACTCATTGAGTGCTTTTTGCAAATCGGGATGATTGAGGTACTCGAAGGAAGTAGGGACATAGGTGAGTTCGGGAATTTCTTTTCTGACCTTTTCCTGGAACCAAAGGAACTTCTTCTCCTCGTAGGCAAAATAGGGGTCATATCCCACATGCAGGATGACAAGATGGGCTTCCATGTAGCCTGCCAGTTGAGCTACTTTTTTCAATAGCGCTATATCCTCTTCCAGGTATTTGGTCGCGTAGACAATTTTGTTTATTTCTTTAAAGGCATAGCCCTCTGGAACGACGATAACGGGACGATCAGTTCTTCCTACTACATGGGAGGCATGGGTCCCCAACCATTTGTTGAGTCCTTTGGCCCCACGGGTACCCATTACTATCCAGTCGACCTCCTCTTTCTCTGCCGCCTCTAGTATTTCGTCTACTACGCCACCCAAGGGGGAAATAAACTTAGAGTTCATGGTAGTATCCATCTCGGCTATTTCTTGCTGGAGCTTAGCATACTTTTCTCTTGCCTGCTTCTCCCAAGACTCCTGGGCTACGTGGATATAGCCATAGGGGATATTCATAGATTCCACCAGGGGATTTACGTGCATCAAGACCAAATCTCCCTGGACTTTTTTGGCGAACTGTACACAGTATTCAAAGGCATCGTGCATTTCCTCTGAAAAATCGGTTGGATGAAGAATTTTTTGCATATCTCAAGATTTTGAAGGTGTCCAAATGAGGAGATTCCTCTCCTTTTCCTTAAGTTCCTTATTTCAAGCCCCATCTGGGAGGATCCAGGTCATGCAAATGCATGAGAAATATCACTCACTCAGGAACAAAGCTTACTGACCAAATCCCCCTAAACTCCCCTGCCTTGAAGGCTGTAGCTTGATCCTGTGGGTATAGCGTTTGAATAATCTGGTAATCCGCTTTCCCAATTTCTTCCTCGATACCTCCATGACATTGGAGACAGGGTTGGGCGAGGTAAATGGGCGAAAAATACCGAACAAGCGAATCTCCTATATAGCGAAGGTGGGGACGAGTAGCATTTCCCGCTTCTCTGTACTCTTGAATTATTTGTCGTTCCAAGCTATCTGCCTTATTCCAGGAGTTTCGGACTCGGTGACTGGTGCGCTTGACAAAGGCCTTATGCATAGTCGCGATACTATCTGTCAACGGATAAGCCTTTAAACTACAATAGCGTAAGGCTTCCCGTTTCCCATTTTCTTGGAGTTGTGCCAGCAGTTCTGAAGCTAGCAAGCTTGCAACTGCTTGAGTGACCGCTTCTCCTTTGGCCAAGTAGAGGCTATCAATCGAGGATTTTAAGGTCGGGGAGTGGACAGGGCTTGTCGGCTTTATACAGGAACTACTTCCCAACATTATTCCTATTGACAGAAATCCTAGTAACAGATATGTTTTCATTTCCTTCCCGTTAGTATTTCTCAAATGAGGAAATCCAGTTTGTCTAGACTCTCAATCGAGCTAATGAATCCAAGCTAGCCTATCCAGTCATCATTAGCGTATAGCTAAACTCCAGGTGGGGAGGTATTTTTTATCATAAGGAAAGGAAACATAGGTCATCTGCCTTGGCAGAAAAAGGGACTAATATGGGAATAATCTACCAACACGGTTACGATTCATTGCAGCAACGTTCTCGGAGTGTGTCTGACTTCTTCGGCGGAAGAGGGGCACACTCCCTTCTTTGGGAGGATACACCCTTGTTGAGCTAAATGGACAAATCCCTGGCCTATTCCACCAAACAGCTGACAATAATTTAGTGTAGTTTTGGGGAAACATCTATCCAGATGATAAAAGCCCACCAACAATTTGACCTGTTAAACAAGAAGGTATTTGAAAAAGCCGTAGTCGAACCCCCTTTTCGCGTTGTAGGCAATTTCCCCGATGAAGCCTGTTTTTATTACTTGGTGAAGGGGGGGACACAAATGTATACGCCTACGGAGAAGTTACGCAGTCAGGAACAAGAAGGCTTGGCCATGCAATGTGGGACCTATTTAAGCGAATTTCTCTCTACCCATGAGGGACCCTTCTGCGAGGCGATTGCCGTTCACCTCTATCCAGATGTGATCAAAACCCTCTATGACAAGGACTTTCCCGATTTTATCAAACTCATTGGACAGGTGCGTCCCCTGGGATACCGGAAATATGAAAGCTCTCTCCTGCTCACTTCCTATATAGATAGCCTACAGTTTTACTTCCAGCACCCCGAACTGGTCAGTGAGGAGTTATTGAAGCTCAAATTGAAAGAGTTGATTCTCCTCTTGGCTAAGACAGATAATTCGCGTGAAATCCAACGCTTTTTGGCAAGTCTTTTCACGGAAAACACCTTGCGATTTAAGGAAGTGGTAGAAGCCAACCTCTATAATAACCTCAAGATGGAGGAGCTTGCTGCTCTTACGGGGCTGAGTCTGTCTTCTTTCAAACGGGAATTCGAAAAGCAATACGGCAATTCTCCTGCCAGGTACATTAAGAACCGCAAACTGGAGCAGGCCGCCAAGTTGCTGAAGGGCACGGAACTCAGAATTTCAGAGGTTGCCTTTGACACGGGCTTCAATGACCTGGCCCATTTTTCCAAATCCTTTCAAAAAGCCTATGGCGTTTCTCCTTCCTCTTATAGAATGGACTTTCTGAACAAATCTTTGGGCTAATAGACAAAAAGGACGGGTAAAATGATACGCATCTTTGTTGTGTGATACCATTGTTAACCTTTAATACAACAAAGATGAAAGCATTGATCAAACTAAGTGTCCTTTTTGCAGGGCTTGTACTGATTTCTTCCCCCCTGTTAGCGCAAAAGCAAAAAAAGGTGCAAACTTTCACCGTTTCCCACGTCATCAACGCTCCGGCTGAAAAGGTGTGGGCAGTAGTCGGTGAGGACTATGGGGCCATTGCGCATTCTCATCCCAAAATTATCAGTTCCAACTATGTAAATGGCACCCTAAAGGCAGGTGAAGGGGCTGAGCGTGTTTGTAATTTCAACGAGAAAGGGACCCGTTTTGTCAAGGAAAAGCAGGTCAATTATGATCCACAGAATTACACCTTTAAGAATCAGGTGTTCCAGGCGGGAAAGTTCCCAGTAGATCCTGAATATACCTATGCCATCTACAAGGTAGAGCCCATTGATGCCAATAGCTCTCGATTCACGTTCGACATGAATTTCCGCACCAAGCCCGCTTTCATGGGAGGCATGATGAAGGGCAACTTCAAAAAGCTCATCGAGGACTATGCCTTGGCCATTGAGCACCATATCCAAACGGGTGAGAAGGTGAACAGAGATAACTTTAAAAGCATAAAAAAGTCCGTCGCTTCCCGTTAGGGGGGCTATTTCGACTCACCGATCAACTATCTCTAGGGGCCCTGAACTTTTAAGCTTATTTAGACCGCTTACGACCCCTTTTCCTAGGCTATTCTCTTTTGGAGAATAGTCTTTCTCATTTGTAACTTTTTGCCACCCTCGATCTACTTATAGATATATAGGCTGAAACGATGTATGAAACAACATTGGGGCTAATTTTTTTTGTCATGGGTTATTCTATGGCTTTATAGCCGTTTGGTGAAGGATTGTTGGGTGGATCTGTGATCAAAATACCCAATTTTGTACTCACCCCCTGGCCCCCTCTCTCAAGGAACCCCCTCTGACTCCCCCTTAGAAATGGGGAGAAAGGGGTAAACGTGGGCGAAATCAACCTGATTTCTTGGGTCGTTTCCGGACCCCTTTTGAGTTTCCCCTAGGAGGGGAAAAAAGGGAAACGGGGCTGCAGCGGAAGGGTACAAAAAGGGGCGAATAAAGGGGAAATTCGCAAAAATGCCATTTTTTCATGTTCTTAGATTTAACTCAACTCCTATGTTATCCAACTACCTTCGCGTTGCTTTGAGGAACTTACGTAAACAGGGCTTTTATTCCAGCCTGAATATCCTGGGCTTGGCCATCGCCTTTGCAGCGATTTTTCTGATCCTGAGCTACCTGCGCCATGAGACTTCTTATGAGCACAGCCACAAAAAGTCAGATAGAATCTATCGAATTACCCATCATTTTCAATCCCAGACAGACTTTGAGGTGCACTGGGCACGGGTTCCCGTCAGTTTTGTGAACGAACTGCCTGAACATATACCAGAAATCGAACACTTAATCCGTTTTCAGAACCAGGAGCGGAAGTATGTGCGCATCGCTACGAATAAATTCCGACCAGAACACACCTATGTAACGGATGCGGATGTTTTTGAAGTCTTTGATTTTGAGTTGCTGGAAGGAAAGGCCAAAAATGCCCTGTCTGACCCCTATTCTGTAGTCCTTACCCGTTCCCTGGCAGAGGCCTATTTTGGAACTGTGCAGGCTTTGGGGAAAACCCTCAACATCTCCGGCGACTTCGATGCGGAAGAACGGCTTTATACGGTGCGTGGGGTCATAGAAGACCTGCCCCCCAATACGCATTTGCCCGTAGATATGTTGATTTCCTTTGCCAATGAGGAGGAAAGAACGGGCTGGGCTTATGTGTATACCCTATTGGCAGAAGGGACTGAGATAGAGACCGTAGAAGCCAAGTTTCCAGAATTCATCGAATCGTACACCCAAGGAGATGGACAGGGGACGATTAGCTTTGTTCCTCAGGCATTGCCGGATATTCATCTGCATTCTGATCTGGCTCGAGAGATTGTGCCAGGAGGAAGTGCCTTTTATATCAAGGTCTTTTTCTTCGTGGCGATCTTTATCTTGCTCATTGCCATTTTCAACTACCTCAACCTCAATAATGCCATTTCTTTGAGGCGATCCAAGGAGATCGGAATGCGAAAAGTTCTTGGAGCCAACAAGCAGCAACTCATCTTTCACGGGCTGGTAGAATCCCTCCTGTATAGCCTAATTGCCGCTATGTTAGGAGGGCTTGCAGGCTTTTTCCTCCTGCCCTTCTTTCAGCAAATGCTACAGATGACGCTTTTCTTGGATCTTGGCTGGGTTATGGGAATTCTATTACTCGTAGCCCTTATCTGTGGCGTACTTATCGGAGTCTATCCAGCCTTTTTCATGACCCTCATCCAGCCCTTGGATAGCATACGTCAGAATAAAAGCCTGAGTCTTTCCTCCTCTCAAAATTCCTTTCCCTGGAAACGCATCATGGTGGGGCTTCAGTTTTCGGCCGCCATACTCCTGATTTCCAGCACCCTCATTGCGGGTTCTCAGATTCGTTTTTTAAGGGAGAAAAACCTGGGACTTGCCCGCGATCAGGTACTGGCTATTCCTGCCGTACCCGGTAAGGTTAGAGAAAAGTTTCCTACCCTAGCGGAACGTATCAAACGGATTCCTTCCGTCCTGGAAGTAGGGGCCTGTATGGAAGTCCCTTCCCGGGCCATCAGAGATTCCGGTCCGGTATGTGTCCAGGGAATCAACGAAGACCCCGACCAGGCCCCTATGATCGATGCTCAGGTTATCAGCCCAGGCTTCCTGGACCTCATGGGGATACCCTTGTTAGCGGGGGAGGAACGACATCCCGAAACCCGACTGAACTTTACGCCGGATTTCACGGAAGACTACAGCCCTCAGCGCTACCTACGGGAACAGCCTCGAACCTATGTGATCAATGAAACCGCCATGCGTAAGCTGGGCTGGAATGATCCAGAAGAAGCTTTGGGCCAACGCATTAATTGGTCCATTGGCGGCTTTGAACTCGACTATGGCCCGATCACCGGGGTGATAAAAGACTACCACCAGGAGACCCTGAAAAATAGCATTGACCCCATTGTCATGTTTGTCGAACCCATTTGGATGAGTACCTTCCTGATCAAAGTAAATGCCCAGGATATTCCTCAGACCTTGGAACGGATACAAGGCGTTTGGGATGGCCTTTTTCCTACCTATCCCCTGAACTACCATTTTTTGGACGATTTGTACGACAAGCTCTATGTCCAGGAGCGTGTCCAATTTGCCTTTCTCAAATACCTGAGTATCCTGGCGATTTTTCTGGCCTTTATGGGCCTATTTGCCTTGATTGCCTATTCCCTCAAAAGTCGACGGAAAGAATTGGCTATTCGGAAAATTCTAGGGGCAAGTGCCCGCGACATCCTTCAGCAAATTAGTAAAGAATATGTGCTCGTATTGCTTTTGGGCTCACTCCTCGCTATCCCCCTTAGTTATTACGCCCTCCAGAATTGGCTGGAGACTTTTGCCTACCAGATAGACGTGACGGGTTTTCCTTACCTGTGGAGCATGGGATTGATTTTTTTGATTCTCTTTTCTACCCTGGCCCTACAAACTTTCACTAGCATGCGAAGCAATCCTGCGGAGGTGTTGAAGGAGGAATGAGCTTCCCCAAAAAGCCCAGGAAAAACTTTGAGGTTTCTTGGATTTTTTGGAGATTTAGCATAACACAAAGCCCTATGAACCCTCCTATACATGTACTTATTTTCAAAAAAGTTCCTAGTTACAGGAGGCCCATGAGTTCATCCGCAGATTTTTACTTCATAGCCTCCCATTTTGAAAAATTATTCCTCCCTAACTATCTTAACTTTGAAAAGAGGAAGCGAGCCTAACTCAAATACTACATCAGAAGGGAATGAAAACCCCATAGACTAACACCATAGGCGACTCTGTTCAACCTGATTTTCAACAGCAATACGCCTGTGGCATCCTGATGTTGAAAATCTTAATGTTAGCGAAAATTAAAAACACCGTTTCTTAGGAATAACGAGCAAATGATAATAAGTAAAATAAAAGTTCAAAATTTCTACTACAAAATTCAGTTCTTGATCTAGAAAATCAAGAGGATAAAGATCTTTCTATTCTTATTGGTAGAAATAATAGCGGTAAAACTTCTTTTATAATACTTTTTGATAAATTTATTAAAAAATCATCTTCATTCAATTTTGATGATTTCCCAATTTCTATAAGGAAGAGCATTTTTGAGACAAGTGAGGATACCGATGTACAGAATAATTTCTATTCGGTTGATTGTTGAAATAACTTATTCTGATAAAGACAATTTAGAAAACCTATCTGAATTCTTGATCTAAATCCTGATGAAAACAAGGTGAAAATTCTTGTCGAGTGCGGCATTAATAAGAATAAACTACTTAATGAAATAAAAAATGTAATAGAAATAAAAGTAGGAAGCGATTTATAAAGAAGAACCTAAGCAACTACCTTGATACCAAATTTTTTCATTTGATGACTACAACAACCTGAAATCAGAAAACAGAAATAGGCTTGTAGAAAAAGATAGAAAAGCAATTGAAAGTCTGATCAATTATCAGGTTATTCATGCTAAACGAAGCGTTTCCAGTTCCGAAGCGGGAGAAAGCACCCAAAAGGTTTTATCGAATTTAGCAACAAAATACTTCGATAAAAAAACTGAAAATCAACTTTCTTCAGATGAATAAATGCTTCACTTCTTGAAATGGATAAAACGTTGGAAGGAAAGTATAAGGAGTGCAAATTTTGACAGCTTTCTAAATAAATGAAAGACTTTCTTGCAATGACCGATTTAAAGGTTCTTTCAGATTTGGAATCCAAGGAAATCATTTCTAATCATTCCAAAGTAGTCTATGGTTCAGATGACGATTCGTTGCCGGAGCATTTAAATGGGCTTGGTTACATGAATATTCTTTGATCTGCTCTTAAATTAGAGATTAAGAAGGAGTTTTTGATAGAGGGGAAAAAGGATATCAATCTATTATTTATCGAAGAACCAGAGGCACACACGCACCCCCAAATGCAAACGGTCAATTTATCGAAAAAGTACGCTCACTGCTAGAAGAGATCCCGCACCTTCAAACTTTTAAACAACAACTCATTATTGTAAAGAACAGCAACTTTAAGGATATCAGATATTTTCACCACGACCTAGTAAACAAGAATATCTTAATCAAGAATTTCTACACTGAACTTCAGAAGAAATATGATAGAGAAGAGGATGAGTTCAAATTCCTGAATCAATATTTATCTATTGCATCGGCAGAGTTGTTCTGCCGAAAAGATTATCTTCATTGAAGGTTTGACAGAAAAGCTACTTTTAACTTCATTAAGCAATTCGATAAAAACAATTCGCAAAAGTATTACTTTCCTCGCAGAATATACGTTATAGAAATTGGTGCTAACGCCAAAGCTTTTAGTCACTTTATTGAATTCAGCTCTAATAATTACTGACATTGATACGACCAAAAAGACAATAAAAAAGAATAAAGAAACAGGTAAAGATAAAACAAGCTATTGCTCATCCTGTTAAAGATGCTACTCACACAAGTAATGCTACCATTAAGTATTTCTACAAAGCCCCTGAATTTAGTCAAGAAGCAGAATGGAATGATTGGTTTGCTAAGCTAAAAGAGGATAAACATCATTATGAGGATTCAAAAATTAAACTATCGTTCCAGTTAAAAGAAAACAATTATCATGGAAGGAGTTTTGAAGAATCGTTTATAATATCAATGTAGATAATTTAAAAGCCAGATATGATTTCCGGATTGAATGGGCTAAAAGATAATGCGGATGAAAGCTTGGAAACAATTGATGATGTTGATGAACTGGCACCCAAAATTTTGATTTTGCTTATCATTACTTTGGTTGGCACTGACTAAAGAGGTGGCTTGGAATATGCCCTCATATATAAAAGATGGAATGGCTGGCAAATTAACAGCATTGGAGCAAGTTTTGATTGTATTGAAAGGAAGCAAAATTTTGTTCTTCAAGGTGGTGCAGGTAGTGGTAAAACAGAATCACTTAAACGAGTAGTTTGAGTACATAACACAGAAACACCTAAGTGCGAAAATAGCTTGTATTACACATACCAATTTGGCAGTTGATGATTGATAAAGTCAAGAGTTGATAAGATTACACCATATGCACAATCCACTCTTTCTTGAATAACTTGATAAAAGATTATAAAAAGAACCTTCATGAGGTGGTCAGTGAGATATTTAAGCTAAAAAGGGTAGAAACCTTAGAGCATAAGGAATATAAAAAAAGCTATGGAAAGTATGCATCTTTTTGCTCTCAGTTAAGCAACAAACTACTCCAAAGGTAATAGGAAAAAGAGAATATTGATAAAGATGCAGCTACGTTTAACAATGAGCTTGCCAATATCCAAAATCTGAATGATGAGATTGAAGCACTTATAAAAGAAAGAGATCATAATGAAAAAAAGGTTTAACAGCTTTAGTAATTTGTCGTTCGGACATGATAGCTAGAAATGGCTTGCATTGTTTGAAAAACACCCTCTACTTTCAAAGATATTACATGATAAATACGATTTTATGTAGACGAATTAGGATACAAACAAAAATTATTGAATCCTTTCCAAAACCTCTATCGACAGTGATAAATTGGGCTTTTTGGTGATTCAATGCAAGGTATATGATGACGGAATTGGAGAGTAGGGTACATATAAAAACGATAAAATAATTGAAAAAGAAGATAATTTTAGAGGTTCAAATCACCTTTATTCAGCTAGAAATGGATTTAAAACAGGAAGTAGCATTTAAAACAAAAGATGGGGCTAACAGAAACTATTGAGGACCGACAAGGTGAAGTTAAACTTATTACTCTATTTAATTGAAAGAACCGCAAGCGGTAATCCCAAAAACAAAGACGAGTATTTACAAATTGAAATTAGAGCAAGTTAGCAGGTACAATGAGGGGTTTAAGAATGATGTTGACAAATAAGTCCATTGCTACAGAAGTTGGTGAAAAGTTGTATAGCGTATTCAATAAAAGATATGCGGATGTTAAGGATGAAATAGAAAAGGATTTGGGGCGAAGGTTGCCTTTTAGATTTAGCAGCATGAAAGCGTACTCTTCAAAGAATTTCAACTACGTAATTACTGAGTAAAATTCATTGTTTCATCTCATTGAAGATAAAAAGAAAATCAGCTCAAACTGGATAGAAATTGGTGGTGAACACGGAGCCATAGCAGATTTTGCATTTAAACCTCAAACTAGCTTAAAAAGTCGGATGCTTATAGTTCTTAAATTATCAGGAAAGATGCAAAGTGAAATTGAGAACAGATGGCTATGAATTTTATCCAACTTTCAAGGACGCCTCATGATGGTGGAAATAAACCTTAGCGGCCTCGAATGGCTAAAGAATGATAGCTTAAAAGGTTTTTAATAACTATGAGAGGCTTTTTAAAAAGGACGGTTTTATAATTCCGAAAAATGATGAACTATTTTCCTACCTAAATGAAAAGGAAACTGATTACATAACTATGCACAAAACCAAAGGTTCGGGAATTAAGAACGTAATGGTTGTTCTGGACGAGTTTTTTTGGACTCCCAGAAATATAAGTTTAAATTGATCTTTGACCCCAATGAGCCTGATGTAAAGAAGAAATGCAAGATACAATCGAAAATTTTATGTAGCGTGTTCAAGAGCAAAGACCAACTTGAAATACCAAATTATTGCTCCAAGAAATAGATTTGCTAGGATAATGAAATAACTTTCGCTAATCGAGTAGGCGGCTGATCCCGATAAATCGGGACCCATACACCTCTCACAGCACCGTAGGTACGGACCTTCGTATCGAGAAAATACTCTTCTTGAACACATAAAAGATACAGGGATAAGTGGAAAATAAAAGACCTCCATTTCGATAACACAGAATTCCATTTTGAGATTCCAGAAAATCTTTTAGATTTGTATCCAAATGGATACAATCTTGGAATGATTATTATCGAAAAAACTTCTGAATTCGACAAGTGGATTGGGAAGCTTAAGGATATAAGAGCAAAAGCCAAAATACTCTTCCGACTCCAGAAACTCGAAACAGACGAATATTTCGGAGATTGTAAGCCAGTAGGGGACGGAATCAGCGAGATGCGTATTAACTATGCCAAAGGCTACCGAGTGTATTTCAAGAAAAAAGGAAGCCAAATCATAATCCTATTGATTGGCGGAGACAAATCCTCTCAAAAAAAGGACATCAAAAAAGCGAAAGAAATCTGGAATAGAGTAAAAAATAATTGATATGGAAAGTACGAAATTTGACATAGCAGATTATCTCGACAGTAATGAAATGATTGCGGAGTATTTGAATACAGTACTCGAAGAGGGTGACACCTCGGATTTAATTGTGGCAATCGGCCATGTAGCAAAGGCAATTGGAATGGCCAAAATAGCGGAAGAGACCGGAATGAGTAGGCCAAGTCTTTACAAGGCACTTTCAGACGGAGCTAAGCCACGATTTGCGACAATAATGAAAGTATTAAAAGCTATAGGAGCACAAATCCAGGTGAATCCAAAAATAACGACACCGCAACAAGGTATATGAAAGCATAACACCCTGTGGGATGCTAGGCTTCATATACTAGACGTTGGGCGTCCATCAGAAGCCATCCCTGGAAACTGGTAATTCGCCGCAAAAGGCTGTAAATTTGCCCAAACAAAGGCTATCAACATGGCGCTTCAAGATAAATACATCAACCCCTTTACTGACTACGGTTTCAAGAAACTGTTTGGGACGGAGATAAACAAAGACCTGTTAATCGATTTCCTCAACCAGGTGCTACCGGAGCGCCACCACATCCAGGACTTATCCTATACCCCGACAGAACAGTTAGGCGCCAGCGAGGTAGACCGCAAGGCGATATTTGACCTGTACTGCACCAGCCCGAGTGGAGAAAGGTTCATCGTCGAGGTCCAAAAGGCGAAGCAGAACTACTTTAAAGACCGGAGTGTGTATTATTCGACCTTTCCCATTCAGGAACAGGCAAAAAAGGGAGACTGGGATTATCAATTAGCGGCAGTATACACAATAGGGATACTAGATTTTGTATTCGACGATGACCGCCACAAGGAACAGGTACGCCACGAAGTAAAGTTGAAGGATCAACATTGCGAGGTATTTTATGACAAGCTGACCTTCATTTACCTGGAGATGCCGAATTTCAAAAAGGCAGAGGCAGAACTGGAAACCGATTTTGACAAGTGGATGTATGTGTTGAAACACCTGCCGTATCTCCAAAACCGGCCTGCGGCCTTACAGGAACGAATATTTCAGAAACTATTCGAAGCAGCAGAAATTGCCCGCTTCGACCCAGAAGAAAAAGCCAGGTATGAGGAAAGTTTGAAATATTACCGGGATTTGAAAAATGTGGTGGATACGTCTTTCGAAGAAGGCAGAGAAGAAGGCAAAATTGAAGTAATCCTTAAATCTCATGCAGCAGGGCTGGATGTAGAAACGATAGCTAAAATTACTGGGAAATCTATTGAAGAAGTAAAGAAGGCCATCGATGAAGCCGAACGCTAATCGAGTAGGCGGCTGATCCCGATAAATCGGGACCCATACACCTCTCACAGCACCGTAGGTACGGACCTTCCCGGTTTTTCAAATCGGGATAAACTCCTACGGCGCTTGGTCAAACAACTCTGATAGAAAGATAGTAGTCGACAAAAGGGAGCTAGCCGCTTGTTGAACAAAGTGAAATCCCGATCCACGGGGCTAGCGCTTCTTCGTTGCCTAAGCACGCAGGAGACTTTCACTCCCCAGACACATTTCTTCAAGTACTTTACCTAAATTGGGGAAAAGCTCGGTATAACATTCCGGGCACACACAATGGCTATATGCCCAGGCTTCGCCTAGCATATAGCCCAATCGTCAGCTGAAAAAAGACAAGAGAAAAATATGGAAGCATTGTTTCATTTGATATTCGAGATTATCAAAATCTCCATACTCGCGAGTATCTATGCGACCTTGACTCTTTTGTTATTTAAGTTGATTGGAAAGTATCGACCAGACAGTTGGTTTGATAGAGTAACTCGGAAGAAATTAAAATTTTGGTTTTTAAGTGGCTTCATTATTACCGTCGGACTTTTCGGGTTTATGACAACTCATTTTGGGGACCATGGACTAGGAGACGGAGCAAGAGTTCCAATCGGACATTTTAGAGAAATTCAAGAGATTAACGGAACTCAAGCCTACATTCAGGACATAGACAATGGAATCTATGCTTTGAACATTGAACGCTTCCATATTACAGACGACTATGTTTACGGACTGACAGGAAGACAAAATGAAAATTATGAAGGTCAATTCTTCCTATATGACTTGGGCAATAATGAAGTCAAGACTTTTAAAACATTGACAGAATTTCAAAATGAACTAAAGCAGAATGGACTTGACCAAAATGCTGAACTTAATGACTTCAATTATTATTACAGAAAACATTGGAGTGGTTGGCGGTTTTGGCTACTTCCATGAGAAAAAGAATAAAAAGCCGAACGCTAATCGAGTAGGCGGCTGATCCCGATAAATCGGGACCCATACACCTCTCACAGCACCGTACGTACAGACCTTCCCGGTTTTTCAAATCGGGATAAACTCTTACAGCGCTTGGTCAAACAACTCTGATAGAAAGATAGTAGTCGACAAAAGGGAGCTAGCCGCTTGTTGAACAAAGTGAAATCCCGATCCACGGGGCTAGCGCTTCTTCGTTGCCTAAGCACGCAGGAGACTTACACTCCCCAGACACATTTCTCCAAGTACTTTACCTAAATTGGGGAAAAGCTCGGTATAACATTCCGGGCACACACAATGTGTATGATGTTCATGTCGGGCAAAAGCCCGCCGCGCCACATACACCGATCCGTTATGACTAAGAAAAAAAAGACCTTAATAATCAGAATCCTATTGTTCGGTGGAACCGCAATCTCCATGTTTTTTGTACCATGGATTTTGGTAAAGGCTTGGATTTTACCTCTACCCGATACGATTCAAGAACAGGTTGATCAAGCCATTGGACATGGATTTGAGGGCATGATTGTTTATGTGGACGAGGCAGGAAAACCACCAGCATTTTACGCAGGTGGTTGGAAAGATAGACAGAACAAAATACCGGCCGACCCAAAATCATTATTCAAAATTGCCAGCATTAGCAAATTATATACGGCTGTGGCGGCTTACTAAATTGGTCAAAGAAAGACGTTTGTCTTTTGATAAAACACTCACTGATTATCTTCCGAAACTTAGAGGTAGGATTGAAAATGCTGAAGAAATTACTTTGCGGATGATGATTCAACACCGTTCTGGCATTCCAAATTTCACAGATAATCCCGCTTTTTGGGACAATGAACAGGAAAATAGCAAAAATGCCTTAAATTTTGCCCTGGATTTACCAGCAAGTTTTGAACCTGATAGAGGATATGAATATTCTAACACGAATTATTTGTTGCTTCGAAGGATAATGGATGGTGTTTTAGGATATAAGCACCATGAGTATATCAAAGAGAAGATATTGATTCCTTTAGAGCTAAAGAACACCTATTTTTCGATTACTGAAGTCGATTTAGATGATGTTATGAGTGGATATTATGTGGGATATGAGGAAGATTTTAAAGATCGTGAATATGGGATGTTGGCTACAGCAGAGGACGTGGGTATATTCTTACGAGCGCTAAACGATGGTTCCGTATTTGACGAGGGAGAAAAGGAAATCTATCCTTATGAATACAAGCATGGAGGGTTGGTAGTTGGCTATCAAAGCCTTGCAGAATACCACAAAGACATTGATGCCGTGGTAATTCAATTCATAAACACTACTGATTTTGAAGGTTATGAATGGAACTTATCGGAAATTACAATTAACCGAATTGTGAAAATCATTAGAAAGAAAAACTAGCCACCATAATGTATATGCGATAATAAATCATCCTCCCTTACATTTAACCTAACCTTATCAACTTAACGTGAAAATAACTCCAAAAGCGAAAAGAAACATTTCAAGGATTATTCCCTTCGCGGTGATCTGGTTATTGAGTGGATGGATAGCTGATATAACAGAGATCGGAGGAGCACATAACCAAAACCTCAATCCAGATACGGAAATTTCCTACACCCTCCCCGTGCTGATTTTTGCTAGCCTGGCGAATGTCCTGGTTGGACTTATCGTTGGGGTTTTAGAAGTGGTTTATTTAGAAAAGAGATTTTCAAACCGAACACTGAGGGCCAAGTTTTTTTACAAACTATTAATCTACCTCACCTTATTTATTATCATTATAGTCCTCTTTTTTCCTGTGGCATCTGCGCTCGAAACGGGCATAAGTTTGCTAGAAGTTGATGCCTGGCAAAAATTGGGTAGATTCCTATTAAGTATCTCTTTCCTTACCACTTTATTTCAATTGTCTGTAAGGCTTATGGTTTGTTTGATATATTCCGCTATAAGTGAAAACTTAGGACATCATGTGTTATTAAATTTTTTTTCCGGGAAATACCATCAACCCAAAATTGAAAAGCGAATTTTCATGTTCCTAGACATGAAATCTTCGACTACCATAGCCGAAACGCTAGGTCACATAAAATACTTCAAATTACTGGACACCTATTACAATATTATGTCAGACCCCATCATCAATTCATTTGGTGAAGTCTACCAGTATATAGGAGATGAAATCGTGATTTCATGGAAACCTGACAAGGGTCTTAACCAGGCAAACTGCATCAAATGCTTCTTTGACATACGCGATCATCTCAATGAACAAAAAGAAGATTTATTTCATGAATTTGGCTTTGAAATCAGTTTCAAAGCTGGGATTCATTTCGGTGAAGTCACTATTGGAGAAATTGGAGCCTTAAAAAAGGAAATCGTATTTACAGGGGATGTTTTAAATACGACCGCTAGAATCCAAAGTCTTTGTAAGGAATTACAATCTGACTTATTGATCTCAGCTGCAATTAAAGAATTATTACCCCATTCCAACTATCAATATAGCTCTAAAGGAGAGATAGAACTGAAAGGAAGAAATAAGAAAGAAGAACTGTTTAGCGTAACTTGAGAAAAGAAGCCGAAAATCGCTAACCATATGTAAAACTGCATTAACCCACGGTTTACATTAAATTAGCCCTCAACAAAAATGAAAATGCGTATTCATGGTAAATGGGTAGAAAATGCTGGAGAGGGGATATGGGTTATGAAAAAGAAGTAACTGCGTTCAACATAGACTTTGGACCAAGCTTTCAGCCAGCACATTACCCAACCGTTAGCAATAATTCAACCTAGATGAAACAAATTTACTACCTACTTCTTGTCTTTTTAGTTCCAGGGTTCACAACTAACCCTAAACAAAATATTGCATTGAAGGATACACAAATTGGAGGGGAAGGAGCAAGGCAATATGACATAGTCGTTATAGGAGGAACCCCGGCTGGAGTTGCCGCAGCGATTGCTGCTAGCCGGGCAGGAAAGAGGGTGATTATCATTGAGCAGTCTCCGGTTCTTGGAGGAGTCCTTTCCTCAGGAGTCCTGCGATTGGATGATTATTATATTGAATCAAATAGTGGGGTAATTGAAGAATTCAGGCAACGTGTAAGCAAATACCATCGCAGCAAGCTGGCTGATGATCCCTTGGTTAAGGCACACCTTATGCAAGACCCACCGCGCCCATGGAATGTAGCAGCAGGACGGGCTTGGGAACCCCATACAGCAGCTAGAATTTTTGCTGAGATGGTGGCTGAGCAAAAGAGTATTACCACACGTTTCAACGAAGTGGCCGTAGATGTGGTGATGAAGGGAAAGCAGGTCACGGGAGTCATTACACGAGATCGCGACAACAAAGGGAACTTGGGCAGGCAGCATACCTATCGCGGCAAGGTGATCATAGATGCAACCTACGAGTCAGACTTAGCTGCTTATGCCGAGGTACCCTTTCGCATCGGACGAGAAGCCCGCTCCAAAGAAGAACCCCATGCTGGAGTGATCTATACTAATTTCTTCCGTTATGTCAAAGGTGCACTCCCTGCGACCATTTTTCCTGGAAGTACGGGGGAAGCAGACAATAGATCACAAGCTTTCACCTATAGAATGACTGCAAAAGATTACGGCAGAGCGGATCACCCCTATCGCTTAACGCAAGCCCCCCCCGATTACGATCCCAATAAGTATAAGTGGAATGGGAACCGCGAACCAATTATCCCGAACAAGAAATTCGATTTATTAGGAATCAATTGGGGCGGAGATTTGACGGGATTTGGAACACGTTGGGTCTTAGCTGACTGGGAAGAGCGCGTTGAGATCGAAAAAATCTATCACAATTATGAACTCGGTTGGCTTTACTACATTCAGACTGAAGGAGGCTCTCCAAACATCGGACTACCCGATGATGAATTCTTGGACAACAACAATTTTCCTTATCGACTCTACGTTCGCCAAGGTCGCCGAATAGAGGGGCGCTACACCTTAACTGAAAGCGACATGCACAAAGACCTTCGAGGAGATGGTTTACGGGGCCCTCTTCATAGCAATTCAATTGCAATTGGGATATATGGAATTGACGCACATAATGTACAAAACCCAACCGTAAGAGAAGAACCTGTATTTGGAAAAACTGCTGCAGAAGGAACTCTTCACCTACATGATGTAACTGGGCCCTACCAAATTCCCTATGGTGTTATGATTCCCAAGAAACATAAAGGCATTATCTTCCCCATAGGCATCTCCTCGACACATGTTGCGATGTCGTCTGTTAGGATGGAGCCAGTTTGGTCACAACTGGGACAGGCAGCCGGAGTTGCCGCTGCACTTGCAATTGACCAGGATATCGAATTAGCTGATGTGCCGGTTTATCAAATTCAAGATGAGCTCTTGAAACAGGGCAGTGTTTTGTTTTTCTACACAGATCTCCCTGCTGGCACCCCCTCCTTTGAGGCAGTACAAAAGTTGAGCTTACTAAATGCGATAGACCATAGTGCCAATCTAAAGCATCTTAGCGCAGATGGACCAACCTTGAGTCTGGTTCAAAAAAATAAAGAAGCCTACCGTTTCCGGCCTGATGACTTGATTACACTAGGCGAATTCGCCCAGATGGCCGTAAATGGGTTTCAGATTCCGCTTAGTATTACGGCGGCTCATTTTACCGATGCACCGCGCGGACACCCTTCGTTTAAATACATTGAGACCCTTTATGACCATTCAACCCAATCACTGAATCCTTTCTTCGAATACGAAATACAGACGAAGACTTCCAACGTATTGGCCAATCCAGGGCAACACCTAGACCTCGCTTATGCAAGAAGAATCATATCGGGCTTGCTGCAAAAAAGATTACCCAAACAACTTAAACCGAATGCCAAACTTACTCGCGGTGAAGCCGCTCAACTCATCTATAAATATATAAAAGGCTAAGGCACTATCGGTTGGGACTCCGCAAGATTATAAGTAAAGAAAAAACTAAAGCTACGATTCATACATTAGACGTTAGTGCCAATATCCAGAACAAACCAAGAAAAGTATACAACTATCCGGGATTCGTATTACTCCTAACCTTTATTCATGCTGTAATTTTATTCAATAATCTAAATTTATTTTTATGGAAAATTTGACGTTTAAACCCGGAAAAAATATCGTTCAATTTGAGAGCGAAGGTCAAAAAGTTGCAGCACATCTGTTTCTTCCAGATGATTATGAAGCAGGGAAAAAATATCCAGCGACAACAGTAACGCCACCAGTAACTGGCGTTAAAGAACAAACAGGCGGAGACTATGCAAAAGCTTTTGCCAAAAGAGGTTTTGCCGCATTGGTTTTTGACCCACGTGGATGGGGAGAGAGTGAAGGAGATGCTGGTTACCTGATTCCAGAGTGGTTCGTGAGAGATGTCCGCAATGCAGTAGACTTTCTTCGTACACTAGACGTTACTGATACCAACAACGTCTTTAATGCTGGTATTTGTATGGGGTCTGGTTGGGCCATGTATGAAACCGCCTTTGACACCCGTATTAACGCAGTGGCTATGATTAGTCCTTATTTAATCGAACTGGATACACCGCTGAGCATGCTAGGTGCAGATGGTTACCGCAATCTGGTTGTCAAAGGATTGACGGAAGCTGCACAAGCACGTTTCGATTCTGGAGAAGAGGTTTATATCAAGCCTGTCCCAGAAACTGAGGAAGAAATAGCAGCGGCACCAGAACCCATTTATGTTGGAATGAGAGACTACTACTTAGCAGGAAAACCTGGTGATGTTCCAACGTGGAAAAACCAAGTAGCTGCCAACAGTCAATACTCCCTTTATGGTTTCTCTATATTTAACTACACAAAGCTATTTGAACCAATTCCAATCTATCTTGCTTACGGTGACGAAGCTGTCTCAAACCCAGGTGCTAAACGCTTCGCTGAAGAGGTTAAACCTGAAAAGGTCACAGTCATTGAGGGAGCAGGTCATTTCGACCTATATTGGAGACCTGAGCACGTTGAAAAAATTTCGGATGAAGTCGCTGAGTTCTTCCATGCTCACATGTAAAGTGCATAGTTGGGTTGAACAGCCTTTCCAAAATCATTTTTATGAGGGAAAGGCTGTTTTACAACAACAAACAAGATTTAAAATAAATTACGATGGAAGAGTTACTATTAGCATTATTTGTAATCAATGGTATTGCACATATTTTCTTATATAGAAAACTAAAGCGTACAAACGAACCAAACCCGACCTCAGCATTACCGTTTGTACTAATCTACCCCCTTTTTGGTATTTTGATTTGGCTGGGTATAGACTGGGTAAAATGGCCAGCCTTGGTGATTCCTGTTTTAGGATTATTGGCTTTGCTGTTTACTTCCATATTTAAAGGAAAGGCACAATTTATTGATTACTTTATTGCAATCCTTGATACTGTGATTCCAGTTTTGGTTCTTCTGTTTTTGTTCAAATTTTAATGTTCTGGAGTTACTCAGACTTCTTAAAAAGCCAATAAAGAAAATGAGCAAAATTATTAATATAGAAAACATTGGCGTGCTTAACGAGATGCTGAAACAAAGCAAGCCCAAGCATCCTTTGATTAGTGTGGTAGATTTTTCTAAGGCTAATTTTTCTAACGGAGCAAAGACCCAAGATGACGTAAAATATACAACTGGTTTTTATTCCATATTATTAAAGCAATTGGACGAAGGAAGTGTTAAATATGGCAGAGAATATTACGACTTTCAAGAAGGAACTTTATTCTTTATGTCACCTAATCAGGTTTTTTCACTCGAAAGTTCAGGCTGTGTGTATGGCTGGGGACTATATTTTCACCCAGATTTGATTAAGGGAACTTCGCTGACACATACCATTTCAGACTACTCTTTTTTCAAATATCATGTAAACGAAGCCCTGCACCTTTCAGAAGATGAAAAAAGTGAATTGAGAAATATCGTCAATGGCATAGAAGCCGAGCTAAACCGACCAATAGATAAGCATAGCAAATCAGTAATTGTATCTGGAATAGAATTATTGCTCAACCATTGTATGCGATACTACGACAGACAATTTATCACAAGGGGTGAAGCCAACAAATCAGTTTTGGCCTCAATAGAACAATTTTTAAGCTCATACTTCAAGACTGATTTACCTAAAGAGAAAGGCTTGCCTACTGTTAAGCAATGTGCTCAAGAAGTCAATCTTTCCACTAATTACCTTAGCGATTTACTCAAAAAAGAAACAGGCAAAAGCACACAAGAACATATTCATTATTATTTGATTGAAGAAGCTAAAAATAGATTATTGACTTCTAATAATATATCTATCAGCGAAATCGCTTACGGATTAGGCTTTGAATACCCACAGTACTTTTCAAAAGTCTTTAAGAAAATTGAAGGTATTAGCCCATTGGAATATCGTAATTTGAATTAATAAAAAACTACTGGCACTAATCGAGTAGGCGGCTGACGCCACCTAGGTAGCGCCAGTACACCTCTCACAGCACCGTACATACGGGCCTTCCCGGTTTTTCAACTCGGGATAAACTCTTACAGCGCTTGGTCAAACAACTCTGATAGAAAGATAGTAGTCGACAAAAGAGAGCTAGCCGCTTGTTGAACAAAGTGAAATCCCGATCCACGGGGCTAGCGCTTCTTCGTTGCCTAAGCACGCAGGAGACTTTCACTCCCTAGACACATTTCTCCAAGTACTTTCCGTAAATTGGGGAAAAGCTCGGTATAACATTCCGGGCACACACAAGGTACAAGACGATCATGCTCCTATCGTCGCACGCCGCATGTACTGACCATTTGCACCAAGCAGAAGGAAAGCAAAAAAAAGTGGCAAAACCCAACAAAAATACGTATCTTCGAATTAGAAAAAATACGTATGATTTATGAATGTGAAACTAACCTTAACCGTAGATAAATACGTCATTGAAGAAGCAAAGAAATACGCTAAATCTAGTGGCCGAAGTCTTTCCAACATTATCGAAGAATATTTAAAATCACTAATTGAGACTGGGGAGCATGAAAAAGAATTTGAAGTAAGTCCCTTAGTCGAATCTTTATGGGGTTCGGTTAAACCGATTGAAGAAACAAAGAATTATAAGGATATCCTATCTGAAGAATTGAGCAAAAAGTATTTGAAATGATCAACATTTTTGTGGATACGGATGTCCTAATGGATTTTTTGACAAAACGTGTACCTTTTGATATCGAATCTATGAAAATCATGGAATATGGAAATCGAAAAAAGATCCAAATAAACATATCATCTCTCTGTTTAAGTAATATTAACTATTTGATAGAAAGGCAAGAAACTAAGAAAAAAGCTAGGCAACAGATAAAAGGATTGTTGAAGTTAGTTGAAGTTTTGGCTGTGGATAGGAAAATAGTGGAAAAATCGGCCTATTCAGAATTCAAAGATTTCGAGGATGGCATTCAAAATTTTTGTGCAGAAGAAAACGGGATAAGAATACTAATTACCAGGAATATAAAAGATTACTCAAAGAGTAATTTATCAATACAGACTCCGAAAGAATTTATCTCAGATTTCGAAAATAAGAAATAGCCCAGGGCCAACAAAGTGGCTAGCGACCATACCTCCACGAGCTACGGCACTGCGGAGCCACGAACCGTTGGAGCACATGAAAAACTGAAAACCTTGATTGAGTTCAACTTCGATAAATACAAGATTGCCATCCAGACAGAAAAAGAACCGGAGATCTATCAAATGTGGCTTGAACATGCCTCATTTAAAGACATCGACGGACTAAAAAATGACGAAACACCTATCTACATTGGAGTTGGACAAGAAGGGCAATGGTATGAAACAATCATTGCGTATTGTTCGGACCCAATTGAAAATTGTGGTTTTAATCCTGGATTTTTAATTATACCGGAAACAGAAACCCTTTTTATAGGTGCAGGCAAAGTCGTTAGGACTTATGACCTTAAAAACCATAAAAGAAAAATTGAAAAAAACCCTAGGAATTCTGTAAAAATGTAATTACTTTGTAATTACAAATTTTAATCGGATTATGGAAGTACCAATAGTCCCTATTGGGAATTCAAAAGGCCTAAGGTTAAGTAAAACTTTACTGGAAAAATATAACATAAAGGATAAAGTTGAACTCATCCTTGAAAAAGGCTTCATTATCATCAAACCTGTGTCAGAGCCTAGAAAAGGTTGGGAAGAAGCATTCAAAAAAATGCATGAGCGAGGTGACGATGAGTTACTCTTTGATTCTATTTTTGAAGATGAAAATTTTGACGAATGGAATTGAAGCAGTATGAAATCGTTTTGGTCAATCTTGATCCAACAGTGGGTAGTGAAATAAAGAAAACTCGTCCTTGTGTGATTATTTCCCCCAATGAGATGAATAAATACCTCAAGACAGTAACGGTAGCGCCGATGACTACCCAATCAAAAAATTACCCAACCAGAGTAGAGGTAAAGCACGACAATAAGATAGGCTGGGTAGTTATTGATCAAATACGGACAATTGATAAAATCAGAATACTCAAAATATGGGGGCGCTTATCTAAACCGGAGGTAAAAGAGGTAAAGGCTGTAATTGAGGAAACTTTTGTACAGTAAGTAAAAAATAGACAATCGAGTAGGCGGCTGAGGCCCCCTAGGTAGCGCCAGTACACCTCTCACCCCCCCGTAGGTACGGACCTTCCCGGTTTTGCAAATCGGGATAAACTCCTACGGCGCTTGGTCAAACAACTCTGATAGAAAGATAGTAGTCGACAAAAGGGAGCTAGCCGCTTGTTGAACAAAGTGAAATCCCGATCCACGGGGCTAGCACTTCTTCGTTGCCTAAGCACGCAGGAGACTTTCACTCCCCAGACACATTTCTCCAATTACTTTACCTAAATTAGGGAAAAGCTCGGTATAACGTTCCGGACACACACATTACATAAAATGGCAATTGCCAGCAAAAGCTGGCAATTGCGTTTATGCGAGACTGTTGGGCAATATGAAAATGAAATCAAAAATGGAAATCTTGACCTAAAAAGGGTATCTTAACTAACGGCATAAATTGTGGCCATAAGAATAGATAGATAAAGAAATAGAATCTGACCCCAATATTATGGTGGGGAAGCCTAGAATTAAAGGTAGCCGATTAACGCCAGAACTCATACTTCAGAAAATATCCGACGGGTATGATTTTTTAAAAATAGAAGAAATATATCCAGGCTTGGAGAGAGAAGATATCCTAGCCTGCGTAGGATATGCTGCTGATATTTTAGGGACAGAAGTAGTCACACCTAGTATTTCATGACCTAGATTTTAGCCGATGAAAACCTTAATAGGAAGCTTTTGGTAGTATTTCGGAATGATGGCTATTAAAAATATAAAAAATGAAATTCCCTTTCTCAAAAAGAGATTATGAAGAATTAAATCTAATAAGCGAAGAATATTTACCAATATATGCAGATGCAAAAGATATTTTTCTGAGAGGATTTTCGGAAATAACCCGATATGTAAAATTAAATGAAAGTCAAGAAGAATATAGAATTGAACAGGTGACTTATGATGAAAATGGTTTAATAAAAGAAAGAAACTATTGGGATAAGAACGGATTTTTATGGCGCGAAGATAAATTTACATTAAGAGAAAGAAATTTGCTGATAAAATCAAAAAGTAGTAAAACTCTATGGAAATTTAATGAAGGCGGTTTCTTGTCAGAGGCAGTTTACGGCTTTGAAAGTGGATATGAAGAAAAAATAGTATTTGAATACGATGATTTTCATAATCCAATTCAAATAAATGATGACATCCAGATTGATTGGAATAATGGAGTTCCAATAGAGTCGAGAAATATCAAAAATGGTTCAATTTTAACTAAAATAACTGAGAGAAATTCAAAACTATCGAAGATTCTCTATCCAAGTGCAGCTAATCCAATCTCGGCGAAAGAGCCAAGATTTTGTACTTATGATGAAAACGAAAGATTAATTTTAGACGAAAATAAATATTGGCGAACCGAAATAAGTTATTTTTCTTACGGTATGATGAGTGGAAAAAGAGTTAAAAAATTCTGTAATCAAAAGCAGATTTCTCAATATTATGAAGAAGAAAGACTGATTGATAAAGACCTGATTGAAATGAAATCTGAATATCAGGAGATTGAGCACGGAGAAAAACAGTCTTATCGAACAGTAAAGAAAATAAAAACGGCAGCCAATAAGGGCTAAAACGTTCATACTGTGCATCAACCAGCCATTTAAGCTACAATTAAAAAATACACATATTCGGAATATTGACAATCCAATTTAGATCCGAATAGGAACCACATTGAAGGCATAGACCGTAATGCAGCAATTGGCCGATCTCTCGAAGAACGGGTTAGCCCTGAAAAATGGTCGAAAAGAATCCCCACTATTGGAACTTGGAGAGATCTGCCTAGAAGGGGAATAAATGTTAATTTGGGGGTTAATGCACAGACTCTCGTTAGTGCTCAATTAAATTTTAAGCGATGAATAAGAATAGACAATTTACTTTGTTAATCCTGGTGCTTTGTTTTTTTTCAAGTTTTGTAAATGCACAATTGACGAATGAAAAAATAATAAAATCCGGTACACGATGGATGGACGCAAGTGGGAAAATAATAAATGCACATGGAGGCTGTGTGGTTTTTTATGATGGCTTATATTATTGGTATGGGGAAGAGAAAGTTGAAGGCCTTTCGGAAAGAGAACATGCAGATGGAGGCATTCATTGCTATGCTTCAAATAACCTGGTTGATTGGCATGATCAAGGTATGGTTTTAAATTTATCTAAGGAAGATACATTAAGTGATTTATCTTTCGATTGTAATCAAGATCGCCCAAAAGTTATTTATAATAACACCACCAAAAAATTTGTTCTTTTCTTTAAGCTTTACCTCCGCAATAAAGGTACTTCTGTAGCATATGTTGGAGTTGCAGTTTCTGATAGTCCACTAGGTCCGTTTGATTATTCACACAAGTTTTTAGGTGCTAACTCCCCCAATGGTACAGGTGATTTTGCTATGTTTAAAGATGAGAATGGTGATTTGTTTCATCTTACTGTTAGGAAACCAGATAAAGCTTTTGTAATTGGAAAAATGCGGGATGATTATTTATTGCCGGATGGAAAGTATGAAGTTTGTGAAGGGATAACGAGTCATACTGAAGCGCCAGCAGTATTTAAAAGGAACGGCTTATATCATATGTTAGCATCTGGCTCAACGGGGTGGGAACCTAATGCTGCAAGATATTTTTCAAGTAACTCATTATACGGGCCTTGGGAATATTATGGTAATCCATGTAAAGGAGTTAATCCTAATAATGGTTTAGGGCCAGATAAAACATTTGGGGGGCAATCAACATTTATAATTAAAGTGGAAGGTATAGATGATGGATATATAGCATTCTTCGATATCAACAAACCGAATCATCCTTTTGAAAACCTTTATATCTGGCTACCAATAGATTTTACTGATGATAAAATATCAATTACATGGAAGGATTCATGGAATTTAGATTACTTCAAATAAAACAATCAATAAGTAAGTAAGCTCCTGGAGAAAATAACTGAGCACTGTGCAAAAATAATAGCGGAGATAGTGGATATTCGGGCGGTAGTAGCCCGCTCAGAGTTTAGCTAGATTTGAAAGATTTATAGCCCGCAATCGGCTACTATTCTTGCACTTGACCGTTAGCTCCAATCAAAAAAATGCATGCCTTGATTAAAAGTAAAATTCAAGCGTACTAATGGGTAATCTATCCAGCAACAACAACTAGTGCACACCTGCTTGCTACCTATATGGGAATGGGCATATATGGATTTATTAGGCTAATTTCAATGATGACCGGAAAAAGCTAACATGGTAAACGGAGAGTAGTCTTACTATCGCTGCACCCACTCCATATGTTTAGCCATTGGATAAACCATTGAGCAATTTGCAAATGCCGTAACTTCAACTCTAAAGCCAAAATGTTAGTGAATATATCGCGAAAGCGACATTTGGAAAGAACTTATGATACAATTCCTTAATAATCCATATGTTTGCTAAACAAATGGATTTACAACCCGTTTACCGAAGAAAAACAGAAAACTATGAAGTTATCGCTTATCATAATTCTTAGCCTTACCTGTATCACTGGGGCATGCCAGACAAATTCCCACTCAACAGCGGAAAATTACGCCTACCCAATTCAAAAAACAGACAAAGAGTGGAAGGAGATTCTTTCTGATCAGCAATTTTACGTACTGCGTGAGCAGGGGACAGAATATGCTTTTTCTGGAGCCTACTGGGATAATAAGAAAAAAGGAACCTATTACTCAGCGGCTACGGGTCAGCCCTTATTCAGCTCCGAGCATAAGTATAAGTCAGGCACGGGATGGCCTAGCTTTTACAAGCCCATTGAGGAAAATGCGGTCAAAGAGATTGTCGACAGAAGTCATGGCATGATTCGGACAGAAGTAGTTGATAGCGGAAGTGGTTCACATCTTGGCCATGTATTTAATGATGGTCCAGCGCCAACAGGACTACGGTATTGCATGAACTCTGCCTCTCTGATATTTGTAGCAGACGGGGAAGAATTACCCTCCATTGTAAAAGAATGGAAAGAGAAATATGGTAAATAAGGCTGGGTTTGATTTGAAGATCAGTGATTAGAATTATCTGTTTTGTGCTCAGCCCCTGGCTCTCTCGATTAATGGCTTGAATTTTGCCTCTAGAGGCTTATTATTTCCATAATTCTTCAAGACTTGACCCCAAGTGATCCAATCCTCTTCCAAGAAGCTCAGCGGATCTTCTCCGGAAAATACTCCTTCCCACTTTGGGTATAAATGGTTTTAGCTACCTGACCTTTTTCATCGAAGACAAATTCAAAATAAGCCGGACTGTTGCGATAAAAAATTAACGACTCATTGGCGGGATATAATTTTAAACCTTTGAACTGATTGAGATCAGAATAGAGTTGTTCGCCTTTTCGATAAAGTTCTAGTATACCCCCCTTCCCAAAGTCATAGGCTCCTACCATTCTGTCCATGGCCTGGGTACTGATGGGGACGGCTTTGAAAATTGGGGTACTGAGTTTGGATGGCTCTACGGCATAGTCTATCATTTTCCAGATGAAATTCATGACCTGCCCCCAGTTATACTGCCCACGGGTATTGCTGATACAAGCTACTACGATGCCTTTATCTGGAAGAATCATCAATTGGGTAGTAGTACCTACCTGGCCTCCACTGTGCCCAATTACCCTCCGCTCTGGGCTTTTATCGTAAAGAAACCATCCCATACCATAAGGGTTCCCGGCATTCTTAGGACGAATCCCAGGATCTTCCAGCATCATTTGCATGGTTTCTTTTGAAATGAGTTTATGCTTGATCACCGCCTCTCCAAAGCGCAGCAAATCCCCAACCGTAGATTGCAGCCCTCCACCGGGTAC
This sequence comes from Bacteroidia bacterium, assembly GCA_965263105.1. Classification (GTDB taxonomy): domain Bacteria; phylum Bacteroidota; class Bacteroidia; order J057; family J057; genus JBCCTX01. Next base: position 105,311 of record CBDHGL010000002.1, read on the forward strand.
CTTCATACTCAGGTTGGTATTCAGGTCCTTCTTGAGTTTATTCTTTTTGGTCCTTCGATAAACACCAGACTTATTCTCTACAGCGACCTTGTGCTTTTCAGGAGAAGTATGATCCATTCCTGCAGGTTCCCAGATATGTTGTTTCATATAGGCCTCGTAGGTTATTCCGCTTACCTTCTCGATAATGACACCAAGTACCACATAGCCATAGGTTGTATATTGATATACCTCACCGGGAGTACCCACTAGTTTCCGCTTTTGAAATCTACCCATCGCGTCCATGAGGGTGGGATATTCCTTGTAGGAAAAGCCATCCAATAAGCCCTTGTAGGCATTGATGCCCGAACTATGGGTCAACAAATGGCGAACAGTGATCGTTCCCTCAGGCTTTTCGGGGAATTCCGGAACATAGGTCTGAATGGGGGCATCCAGGTCGATTTTTCCTTGCTCAACGAGCTGCAAAATGGCAATAGCCGTCATAGGTTTGGCAATAGAGGCGATCCGGTGAATCATATCCCCTTTTGCGGGCAAGCTTTTATCTAAGTCCCGTAAACCGGCACCGCCTTCCCAGACAATCTTGCCATTGGCATAGACCCCAGCAGTCCATCCTACATGCTCCCCAAAGCTTATTCCCTGTTCTAACAAAGTATCCCCTTTGCTGGCGAGTAGGTTTTCCTCTTCGGAACTTAAGCTTTGTCCGAAGCTAATTCCTAAACTCAAATGGGCAATTATTCCCAAAGCGATTAATTTCTTGATTGATTTCATAAGGGATATTCTTAGATTGTTAGACATAGATTCCGTGTGTTTTCCTCAAGGAATGAAGCAATGGTCAAAAAAATGGCAGGAAAACTTTTCAATGGCTCCCTCAACTTGTGAATGGCACGGGATTAATTAGCCCCCTATCTATCTTTGAAGAAGTAGGCGAGTACTACAATTGAAGGCTATAGCTTAAGCTTCATGAAAAATCGAAATCTTCTTTTTCTTTTTTTAGGGATTCTACCCCTTTGGGTACTTGGGCAAGCCTCGCCTCAAATAAAGTATCCCTTTGTACGCGTCATTCAGGAAGGCGACAACATGGCCTGGGCAGATCCTGGCTTCGATCACACACACTGGGATGGAAAAGGATATATTAATTCTATTGGTAACTACTGGGTTCGATTTAGGATAAATATTGATCCTTCCGACTTGAACATGCAGCATCCGGGAATCCAAGTGATTTCCACTGGAGCTTATGAAATCTTTTGGGATGGAATAAAGATTGGGGAGAACGGAAAGGTGGGGGCCAATAGAGAAACAGAGATCCCCGGACAATTTATCAGCCAACTGCTTATCCCCGATTCGCTACTTTCTCCAGGGGAGCATTCTGTTGCCTTCCGGGTTTCCAACTACCATTGGCCCGATTGGGGCTTTCCTACCTGGAACCAATTCTACCTGGAGGAATACCTCTCTTCCCGCCTAAGTGACTTGGCCCTAGCTAGCTGGGTATTCATCCTGGCTGGACTCTATTTGATGACAGCCGTATACTACCTGCTAATTTATTTCCTGAGGAAAAGAGAGCGTGTCACCCTGATTTTTTCGGGCATTTGTTTTCTCTTTTTTGCCCTCATCTTAATTGAGTATGCGAAATTCTTTTATCAGTATCCCTATCCGTTGCACCCCGTTCGATTAGGGATCATATTGCTCCTCAATCTTTCTATCACCTTTCTCATGCCCCTTTTCTTCTTGATGTATTTTCACATTCCCTTTAAGAGGATATTGAGTCTTGCCATCTTTATGGCCGCCATAGGCATCATTTACTTCAACTTATTTAACCTGGATGGGATCAACCAGATTTTGGGGGAAGTGATGTGGGTAAACTCTCTGCTAATCGTGTCTTATGCGGTATGGAAAAAGAAAAAAGAAAGCTGGGTGATGCTCACAGCAGTGGTTCTAGCGGGTTTAGTGGTCAGAATATTCCCTGTTGCCCTCAGCTCCATGATACATTCCTACGACGTGACCTTATTTCTCGGCTTTAGCATCCTGGTGTTGGCCATGATCTACCTGTTGGTCAGAAGGGCCAGAGAACAGCGCCTAGCCTATGAAGCTTCTCTTCTGCTTTCCTCTCGCCTTCAAAACGAATTGTTGAAAAAGAATATCCAACCTCATTTTATCATGAATACCTTGACTTCCTTGATGGAGTGGGTAGAAGAATCTCCCAAGGAAAGTGTGAACTTCATAGAATCTCTTGCAAAGGAATTCGAAATCATGAGCGAAATTGCTGAGGAAAAGTTAATTCCCCTAGAGCAGGAAATCGCCTTGTGTCAAGAGCACATGGCCATCATGCGTTACCGCAAAGAGATTCCCTATCAATTGACCCATGATCCTCTGCCGCAGGGACGGCAGGTACCTCCGGCTATTTTCCATACCATTGTGGAAAATGGCCTAAGCCACAGTGTTTCCAATGGGGAAGGAATTCGAATTCACCTCAGTTTTCCTGAAAAAGCAGGATTTATCGGATATGCCCTGCATACCTTCGCTCAAAATCGCAAGACCGAAGCAACCCAGGATGGAACGGGTCATAAATACATCCGCTCGCGGCTCACCGAGAACTATGGCAAGGGCTGGGAAATGACTTCTCAGGCTACAGAAGAAGGCTGGCTCACCCAAATTTTCATCCAGGAATCATGAACATATTGATCGTCGAAGATGAACCCATCATTGCCAGGCGTATTCAGCGCATGCTGCATTCCCTATTAGGAGATGGGATCAGTAGCCTATCTCTTCGCCATTCCTTATCTGAGGGGATGAGTCATCTTGAAAAAGAAAAAATTGATCTGCTCTTTCTCGACCTCAACCTCAACGGAGACGATGGATTCACCTTACTCCAATCCCTGGTGGCTGCCCCCTTTCATACCATCATCGTATCTGCCTATAAGGACCGAGCCATCACCGCCTTTGAGTACGGAGTACTTGACTTTATTCCCAAACCCTTCAATGAAGAACGACTTGGCCAGGCGCTTAAACGACTCCAGGAAAGAGAAGCCCATCCTGGCAAAGCCCGCTACCTGGCCATTCAGAAACGCGGTAGGCAGCTCTTATTGGAAATTGACCAACTGGCCTACATTCAGGGAGCAGGGATCTATTCAGAACTCATTTTTCAGGACGGGAGAAAAGAAGTCCACAACAAAAACCTGGATAAACTCTCTCAATTGTTGCCCCCACATTTTGATCGGATTCACAAGTCCTACATCGTCAACACCCACCAGATTGCTCAACTAGATTCCCAGGCGGGGGGCAAGTATTCCATTATCCTGAAAGAGGGAACTTCCTTACCCGTCAGTAGAAGTCGTTACAAGGTGTTGAAGGAAAAATGGGCTATTTAATCCAGAGGCCTCGATTCTTCCCTTCCCTATAACTCCGGGTCCGTCCCCACCGTAAAAGGGATAAAACTCTACTACTATGAAATATTTCCTTACCCCTATTTTTGCATTTCTGCTATGCGGAATGGCGTTCTCACAATCCCCCCCCAAAGAGGATTATTCCGAAGAGATTGATGCCCAAGTTTGGACCCCTTTTATAGAAGCCTATGCGACGAATAACGCCAAACTCTTCAATTCGATCCATACGAACGACGTCTTAAGAGCTGGCCCCTGGGGCTTCCTTCAAGGGGAAGAATATAGGGAACGCAACCGCAAACATTTTTCCCGTCCCAGTCCCTCCCCCGTTCACATTTCCTTTGCCTTTGAATACCGCGTATACCAGGGAGATAAAGCCTATGAAACAGGCGTATATAGAATCCTGGATATAGATGCAGCAGGTGATAGTAGCTATCACTGCGGGAGCTTCCAAGTAGTACTAAGAAAAGAAAATGATACCTGGAAAATTGCTCAAGACTGGGATAGCCCCAAGGTAAATGGCCTATCCGTTACAGAAGAAGACTTTAAGCGACTCAAACCATAACCCTATGATCCGCAAAAAATTTATTCAACAAAGCCTTTTGGCAACAGGAGCTGCTTTCCTTGCTCCAGTCCGGGTAAAAGCTCAATCTGAAAACAAGATCATTTCCTTGGAAGAAATCCAGGATTTTGTTTTTGCTGCTCATTCAGATCTAGATAAGACCCGCAGCATCGTAGATGCCAATCCCCTCATCCTCAATTGCACCAACCAATTTAAGAAGGGCGACTTTGAAACCGCTATAGGAGGGGCTTCCCACATGGGAAGAAAGGATATTGCCGATATGTTGGTAGAACGCGGTGCAAGGCTCGATATCTTCAACCTAACCTTCCTAGGCCATACAGATCTGGTTAAGCAATTAATCGAAGTGGCACCAGCCTATTTAAAATCTCCGGGACCACATGGTTTTACCCTCCTTCATCATGCCAATGTAGGTAAGCACGAGGATTTTGCCAGTTGGTTGCAAGATCAGGGTCTGGAGGAGACACATTTTAAGGGGATTTTTGAGTAGGAGGATGGGATGTTTTGCCCTTCCTAGTTTTACTTCTCGAGAGGAGGTAGGATGTGGTCGATTATAACGGTTATGGCTATATGATAAACAAAAAAATGAACTGGCCACAAAAGCGATTAAGCATATCCTTATTACATTTCAATTTCATAGCCGCTACCGTTGCAATTCGATAAAAAAACATCCGTTACCAACTAGCTTATGAAAGATGTGGAAGCCTATTGTCCGTATGACAAGAAAGACTGGAGAGAATGGCTCGAATTGAACCACCATAAAAAAGAAGCCATTTGGCTCATTTTTCATAAGAAAAAATCTCCTAACTATAACCTAAGTTGGAGTGAGGCGGTTGATGAGGCCCTTTGTTTTGGTTGGATTGATAGCGTCAAAAAGACAATAGATTCAGAGAAATACAAACAGTATTTTAGCAAGCGAAAAGCGACTAGTACTTGGTCAAAGATCAATAAGGATAAAGTGAAAGGCTTAATTGACCAAGGACTTATGAAATCAGCAGGGTACAGAAGCATTGAAATTGCCAAAGAAAACGGTTCTTGGACTTTGTTAGATGAAGTGGAAGCACTGGTAATCCCAAAAGACCTCAGAGATGAGTTGGCAAATCACCAAGGCTCAATGGAATACTTTGATAGCCTAAGTAAGTCGGCTAAAAAGGGTTTATTGTACTGGGTCGTTTCTGCTAAAAGAAAAGAGACCAGACAAAAGAGAATTTTATCAATCGCAGAAAATGCAGCAAACAATTTAAAACCCAAAGCATTCAGATAGAAGCAGGCAGTCTTACCCAAAGAGGCATTTTATAGCCCTGAGATGGGGGAATTTTTCTTGAAATACGAAGACGTAAGAAACGCGGAGGATCCGGAAAAAGCCTTGCTAGATTTTTTACAAACAACCTACGAAGCGGCAACTAAAACTTCTAATTGGGATCGTGCTAAGTTGGAGAGAAACTGAGGGGTTTGCTTTTTAGGGAGACCTCTAGGTAGACAGAAGGCAGCTAATAAGCCTTCCTCAGCATATCCGCATAGGTATCTGGAAAAAGACTCCATTCAATATCCTGGGCAATGCCTTCTACTTCATAGGGAACTCGGATGAAGCTTAGCTTAAGGCTATTTCGCTCCTGCATCGAGCTGTGTTCATCAACGTCCAGCAGGACATAGCAAGCATCTGGGTTTCCATCTTTGGGTTTGCCTACTGATCCAATGTTGATGGCATGACGGAAGCCACCAGTAGGATCTTCAAGGACTCTATGAAAGGGCTTATGTGTATGACCAAAGGCCAGGATATCTGCTCCATTTTGGGCCATCATCTCCAATAGGTCTGCCGCTTCATGCTCCTCGAAGAGGTATTCATTGATTTTCCGGGGACTGCCATGAACCAACATGAGGCGAAACATCTCCCCGTTTAGGTGAAAATCCAGGCTCATGTGCCTGGGTAAATGCCTTAAATAGCTTCGGTTCTCCTCTGAGATGAGTTGGTGGGTAAGGACTTGCTGTAGGGTTCCAGGCTTCATCCCTTCCTTGATTTGGCTTAAACTTCCATCATCTGGTGGGCCATTCCCAATTCGCTCATCGTGGTTCCCTGCTATTGTGGGAATCCTACGCCTCCGAATCTCATCTACTACTTCATTGGGGTAAGGGGCATAGCCAACTAAATCTCCCAGACAAAAGATCTGATCGGGATTCTGCATTTCTATGTCTTCCAAAACTGCCATTAGGGCTGGAAGATTCGCATGAATGTCGCTGAAAAGGACGATTTTCATGAGGAAAATTTAGCAGCAACCTGAACCTGGAGCACAGGCTCCCCCTTCAGGCAGGTTAGACAATTGCGACAATTGGATTTTGGGTTTGACTTCGGGGACGCCACATTTATCGGGCGCTAGACAATCAGTAAACTGTCGGGTCAATAAAAAGCCCGCTGAGTGTACTTCCAATCCATATTTCCCGATCGTATCTCCCTGGTACTCTACTTCCACTTCCCAATCCTCTAGTCCAAGTTTTCGTTCTGCGAGTTCGATAATTTCTAACAGCTTTTTGCTTCCCAGACGGTGGTCATAATCCTCCGCTTGCCAAAGCTGAAAGTTTACCCGATTTTCCTGGCGAACCGTGCCCCCACAGTCGATAAAGTGTTTGGATAGACTTCCTACTTCAGTGACGTGGAAGTGTAAGGGGACCACAGAACCATCCGGTAATAGGAAGCTTAAGGAATCTATACTTTGTAAGTGTTGCTTTATTTGTGATAGCTTCATGAAGATATGTTAGGAGGAATTATGACTTTCTCTTTACAAGGGCAATGATAGAAAAATTTTGTTCAAGTTGCAGACGAAATGGGAGGATTATTGCACAATTACTTTTTTCAATTTTGCTGTACTTCCGATTGCGCTTTCCGTAAAAAGTTCTTTACCGTGTGCTCCGCCACGGCCCTCCCTTGCTTCAAGCCCATGTCCGTAGCAAAGCGAAAGTGAAAGCCATTCATGATACGGGAAAGGGCGCAATGGGATGCAGCCATATTTAGGTCCTGATAACTTCGGGTCTTGGCCTCAGGTAAGGCCGTTACCGATTCCATGGTAAATGGCACCTTAGCTGTTCCAAATACAGCTTCCACAATGCTCGCCCCACTCGCGCCTACGGCGGCGTGGGTAGAAGGATAGTCCGGCCAGGGAGGGGTTTGCATTTCGGGTTCCCAGGTGGCATCTCCCGCTGTCAGGGGATTGTTGTCATTTTCCCCATTGCGGATAGCAGTCACGGGCCGCCAACTGTCATAGAAATACTTGCTCTCAAAAGATACCAGGTACAAGTCATATAGATTCATGTTGACCAGGGCAAATAGGCGATTGGCCTCTATGGCAGACAAGCCTTGCTCCTCCGCCGTTATCCTTCCGATCCGGTTCCACCCATGTTCGCCAAATTCTGCCCACCAGTGAGCATAATGGGTTTCATCCACAGTCCGAACAGGGCTGTCCTTTTTCCCATATTCCTTCACCTCCTTATAGGCTTCTGCATAAGAAGCACTTTCTAAGGAAGGAGGTGGAGAGCAGCGAAACTGGGTGATGGAGTCTAGGGTAAAGGGACGAGCTACCGAAAAATCGGGCTTCCATACCCAATCAAAACCTGGGGTATATTGATAATCTCCTGGCTTGGTCATGGGTGTATAGGCGCCATTTTTTTCGTGTCCATCTCCTTCCCTCAATTTGAGGTAAGCATCAGCTACAAGCTTCCCAAATTGTTCCCCTCGAATTTTCTTGGGACCTTGAGGAACCTGCGCTAACCACTTGGTACAAACTGTCTCAATGGTATCTATGCGTTTAGGATAAGCAGCCATCAATAGGGTCTGGGTCGCAGATATTGTAGCTGCCTTTGAGTCTGCGTCGAGACTTGGTGGGTCTAAATGGTAGGATTCATACCGGGGATCAAAGGTATTGAGAATATCGTGAACCGCCAGGTGGACCATGGCCAAGGCTCGTACCCCTATAAAGGAATAAAATTGATCGTGCTGATTCGCAAGAGTATAGGTCAATTCATTGACGGAGAGAATAAGTTGGAGATCTACCGTATCTTGACTTTGGGTAAATGATGTTTGGGTGCAGCCCTTGCTGATCATAAACAATAAGGCAAAGAAAAGGAGAATTCTCTGGATGATTGACATTTGCTTCTTCATTGGGGACTGAGTTTATCTATATCTGCTTGTCCCTACAAACTTGAGGAATTGAGAGGAATCGGACGTTTTCCTAAGCGTCAACAATGTTGCAGATAAATCCAATCTGAAGTGTTAGACCCGTGAGGTTGAGGAAGCCTGTCTTCTATAGGCTTGGGGAGATAATCCAGCATGCGCTTTAAACAAACGGGAATAATGAGATCGGTTTTTGAAGCCACATTCAAAACAGATGTCTTCCATCTTTTTGTTTGTATTGGCTAGTAGCAGTTTGCTCCGTTCCAAGCGCTTTTCTTTGAGCCATTTTCCTGGAGGCATACCGTAGACTTGAATAAAGTCCCGGCGAAAAGAGGAAAGACTTCTCGCACAGAGTTGGGCAAATTCCGAAAGACTTAGATCCGAGCAAAAGTTCTGTTCCATAATATGGGTAATGGAAAGCTTTCCCGTATCAGAAATCTCCCATAAGCACTGGTGAAAGGCTACCGCATCTTCTTGGCCTAGTAAATTCAATAGCAACTCTTCGAATTTTACTTGCAATAAGGCTGGCGAAGGGGCTTGGGCCTTCTGGAAGTGGACTAGTAAGGATTGCCGATAGGTATCCAATACTTCACTTTGTTCTAAGGGGATTACCAGATCAACTTGTTGGGAGTGATTACGGACTTTTAGCTGGATGTTATGGCGATTGAGGACAGATCGGATCATTTCGTCTGTTACAAAGAGGATCAGTTCACAGTACATCTCCTCCTTAAACAATTGGAAGCTACAGCTCCCTTTACGGACAAAAAAGGCTTTGCCTGCCTCCAATAAATATTGGCCGTTAAGGGTGCTTAGTTCGAGCTTTCCCTTTGTGACAAAGGTGAAATAATGATTTTGACTCCATAAATGGTCTCGTAAATCCCCCGGCTCACAGGTATACTCGGCCAATAGTAAATCCCCTTCTCGGAATTTTTTGTACCGCTGAGATTGGTGAACATCTTGGTAGAGGTTATACATAGATCTATTGGGCTATTACCTATTTCAGAAGGCGCTAGAGCCTATTCCTCAAGATACCAAAATCCTAGGGCTATTCATTTTTTATACTTGGTGTAGCTGCCGTCTAACCCTCTTTCTCACATATAAATAGGGAGATGCATAATCTCGATGCCATTTAAAATATCGCCCTCAATTGAACCCTGGCCGTGTGCAAAACCTTGATTCCTTCCGAACTCCTTCCTTCATAGGAAAGGTTTAAGGCTAGGTTATCAATGAGAAAGGTATTTAGGGTTAGGCGCCATCTTGTATTGAAACCCGGTTCAAAACCCTGGCGCAATTCGTATCCTGCTAGAAATTCGGGAGAACCCGATTGGCGGATAGAAATTAGGGACAGATCCGAGAGGAGGGTATTTTTCTGGCTGAAATTTAGTTTCCCTTCAAGGCCTACCTTGTATTGCAATATGGAGGTAGCATTTTCGACTTGCTGGCCTACTTCTTTTCGTGAGGCAAGCTCCATGTTAGACGACAAACGTAGTTTTCGATTCACTTGGAAGTTGAATTGTGGTTTCACCTCAACAAATCTAATATCAAAGTCTCTCCCTTCCAGCAGTTCAGCCGTAGACACTTTGTTTCCCTTTCTCCATTGGCTTTCCAAACTCATAGACTGATTGAGGTTATAGCGACCATGAACTTGCCAATACTGGAATGAGCGCCATTCATCCCCTGTACTCAAGTATTGTTTACTTCGGTTATCCAAAAAGGTGAGGCGAATATCTCCTGTGGGGTGATTCTGAAACAAAATCCAGTCCTGTTTCAAAAAACTATTGCCTCTTAGCAAACTGGAATCCGTCAGAATACTGCCCGGTTGGATAAAAAACTGTGAAAGTCCTTCCCCTCGGACTTTGTTCTGGTTGACCTTGACCTGAGTAAACATCCGCAAACTCCGGATTAAGGTTAAGGGTAAGGGTTTATCCTCTCCTATCAGGGATTTAAAATCCCACTGAATGGAGCTGTTCAAGCCCAATTGGGAGGCGGGGATTTGCTCTCGGGTAGGAAGGGAAACTTTGATATAGTTGGCAATTAGGGGATTGGTTGATAATTGAAATTCGTTCACTTCCTGTATCCCATCCTCATTGATATCGATCCATTCATACTGCCCCAACCCCGGCGTAACTTCGATATATCGCAGTTCCTGTCGACTGATTTGCTCCGCATTAACGTCATAGCCCAGGTTAATTCGCAAGAACCTATTGGGAGAGGCAAACTGCCATTGGATATTGGATAAAAAGACCTCCGAATCCTCAAATCCCATAGACAGAAATTCAGGGGACTCGACCTGGAAGCTTCGGTAAGAACTGGTTTGTCGAAGGAGAAAATTTGCAGAAGGCTTGAAGGTACTGGTAAGAGAATAGGTATAGGCTAGAGATTGGGGCAAGAGCCTTCCTTGAAACATCCGCTCTTCCTTTCGATAATTCATAGATGCCTCTAAGTTAATCACCTCTCCTTCTCCTTGGGTACGGATATAAGGAGTGAGGTCCATAAAGCGGAAACTCTGTGCCCCTAGGCTATCTCCCACCTGCTCCTCACGGTTTTCTGACCAGATCTTTATTCCCGCTTGCCACTTAGGCCCCAAGCGTTTGTAGATATCCCCTTCGTGGCGCTGCCACAAGGTTTGACTACCCAGAATAGAGCCCTCGTTTTCAATATGGGTATAGGTATAATTTCCTAAAAGCCATTTTTCTGCTTGACTCTGTAATCGATAAACCATTCTCCTAGCTGTACGGCCGGAAGAGGTATTTCTCCTTCCTACCTCGGCTTCGGCTTTTAGTTGTTCATTGAAGGTCAGGCCAAGCGTAGTGGAGAGAATTTCTTCGTCTTCCCGTATGGATAAGTCCTGTATATCCCATACCCGATCATACTCCGCCTGATATATCCTATCCAGGTTGTTATAACGAGCATTTACGCGTTGATAGCTGGCATTGCCATGCAGATTAAGCTTATTTCCCAGTTTCACCTCCTTCCAATTGAGTCTAGAGAAATGCGCAAAGCCTTCGTTGTCTGTGTCATCCAATTGAGACAAGCGATTCTTATCATGAAGGCTCATGCCCGATTCGGTTTCTAGGCTCAGTTTTGAACTCAACTGAATATTTGCCTTTGCATTGAAAACCTGTCGGGCTTGAGGCAATATCCACTTTCGTACAGGGGCATAGCTACCTCTTGGATTTCCATTGGCATCGGGTCCTACCCAAGTGAATACATTCTGGTTGATGCCCTGATTGTCTCTCTCATACATGCCTTCTCCTGGGCCGATGTAGGTAAAAAAGATTTGATAAATCGCTAGGGAAGAATCAATCGAATAGACATATCGCTCAAAATTTTGCCCCCTTATCGTTGTATCCTTCCTTGCGTAGCGAGGAAGCCCCGGTTCGAAGCCTCTTTCAAATACCCCGGATGTCAGAGCTGCGCCCTCTTCATCCCCTATACTCCGAAGGCTGTCCTTTATCTGTCGGAAAGCTTCGGGGTCGTCAAAGGGGGCATTGGGATTGTCAGCATCTCGGGCATAGGTAAACTGCAAAGAAACGCGATCATTCCAGAGTTGATGTTGAGAATTGGCCGTAATTAAGGAGCGGTTGTAATTTCGGTCATTGTATTCGAAGTCTACCACGATTCTCGAGGCACGGTTGATCACGTGCCGGGCAGTGAAAATAATCTCAGCCGTATTGTAATTGATGATATAATCAAAAGCCGCCCCGCGTTTCAAGCGTTTTCCATTTAAATAGACCCGTTCGCTACCTGCAAGGATAAAAAAGAAGCGTTCATTGTTTTTACCACTTAGACGATAAGGCCCAGAAACACCTTCTCTTCCTAGAAATGAATTGGTATGAAATTGACCTTTGGCTACGGCCCCACTGAAGCTAGCCTGATGCTTATCGCCTTGATGCGTAAAGCGAAGGCCCTGCACATTGCGATAGAGCTTGGCGAACCTCGACTGCTGAAAGGACACTTCATAGTCTCCTAAAGTGATCGCCTCGCGATCTTTACTCAATCGAATAAAAATTCTATCAAAATCAGCCAATTGCTGAGTGGTTCCCTCGGGCTGTACGGGAATATTTTCATCTGAAATAGCCCCTTCTAGGCGCAAGCCATTTCCCAGGTCTCCTTCCAATTGCAGTTGGAGGCCGCTGGTGAGACTTAGTCCCCGATTATTTCCAGTAGTAATTCCACGTGTCAGGCTTCCCTGCTTTCGGAGCTTTGAGGAATTCCAAAAGGATTCTTCTACCGTGTCCAGAGGGATATCGAAAATGGGGAGGGAGCTTTCGTCTTGGCTATCAGGAGGAGGTTCAATAAGTCTTATGGAAGTTGAAGGGGGATGAAGGAAATACTTTACCTGAATAAAATAGTTGCCCGAAGGCAGCTCAGGGGCAAAGAGCACCTGTCCAGTATGATAGAAAATCTGGTATGATTGGGGACCCAATTCTCCTCCATCTGGACTCAAAAGAGATTCACTGTATGGAACTAGGAAAGTATGAGGTAATTGAATGGTATCTCCTGAGGAATGATAGATTTCTCCTTCAAACAGCCCTATATTTTGTGCAAAGGATGAGGGGGTAGGCCCACAATTTACTAATAAAAGAAACAGAGCTACCTTTAGGAGAAAATCCCCCTTAGACGACATTGCGGAGTAAAGGCAATTCAATAAAGAATGTGGTCCCTTCCCCTTTCTCACTTTCAAAAGAAATTTTGCCACCTGATAACTCAATGATTCGTTTGACCATGGCTAAACCAAGGCCCATGCCGGAGCTTTTTGTCGAAAAATTGGGTTCAAAGATCATGTCCTGGACTTCCTCCGACATACCCTTTCCATAATCCCTTATTTCGACAACGCAAGTATTATGCCCATTGCGGTGGATTCTCACATCCATCATGGATTTCTCCTCCATGGCCTGTAGCCCATTCTTGATCACATTCTGGAAACAACGCCCAAGTTGGTCTCTATCGGCATATATCCAGAAGGGGTCTTTGGGAATATCCAGGTTCCATTCGGTATTCTCAGTAGAGGCATAAAGATCCACTACTTCCAAAAGGACCTCACTAACGGAAACCTCCGTCTTTTCTGGCTCAGGCATCTTTGCGAACTCAGAAAAGGAGTTGGCTATACGAGAAAGGGTATCAATTTGAGAGAGAAGGGTTCGAATAAATCGAGGGAACATCCTTTCCAAGTGGATGCTCTTATCGTTCCAGGCCCTGTCGATATGTTGGATACCCAGTTTCATCGGCGTAAGGGGATTCTTGATTTCGTGCGCTACCTGCTTGGCCATCTGTCGCCAGGCCTTTTCCCGTTGATTTTGCTTGAGTTGGGCCTCACTGGAAGAAAGCTTGTCCAACATGAGGTTGTAGGCCAAGACTATATCCCCAATCTCATCACTCGATTTATAGTCAATCTTGCGGTTGTAATCTCCCAGGCGAGTACTGGCAAGGCGGTTTTGAATCAATTTCAAAGGCCTAGTAATCGTATTTGCTATAAGTACTGCCAGCAGGTTGACAATCAAAAAGATAATGAGATAGGTGTTGACAAAGTAGGAGAGAAAATCCAAAATTTGATCATTCAGGCGATCCTGTTGCCCCAGGGAAGCCACATTAATATAGGCTATGGGATAATGCAGGTCGCTCAACAGGGGCTGATAAGCAGCATAAAAATCCTGGTTTCCAATCTTTTCTTTGTGTACCAGTCTAGCAAAGCCATCGTACCTAAATGCATTTAGCGCTTCAGAATTCATTAGGTCCGAATTGATGCCCGTCTGAAATATCTGCTCCTGGTTGGAGGCGATGTACCTCCCCTTGGAATCAAATATGGTTATATCATCGGCAAGATAGGGTTCAATTTCTTTGAACCTTTTCGATAGGGCCTCACGGTTAATTTCATAATCAATGTAACAGTCCTTGCAATCTGAGTCCAAGAGTTGGACAACATTGGAAGTTGTCTCCAAAAGCGTGGTCTCAGCTTCTTGTTCAAACTCATTCTCCACAAAGCCGGATAAGCTTCCTACAATGATAAGGAGGGGAAGAATCACAATGATCAAGACTGAAAGTCGAATTTTGGATCGCAGAGGAATCTGGTTGACTGCTTGATCCCCTCTCTGCCAACGAATAAGATATAAGGGAAAAAGTATCAGTGCCAACGAGGTAATAGTAAAAAAGTAAAAAACGATCGAAAAACGGGTGAGGATATCCAGAAACCCTTGAAAATTATACCGCACGATTGCGATAGCCATTTGTTCCTTTTCCCCTGGGATTACAAATTCCCGATAGTCTTTAAAGTTCCTTGAAAAACTTTGCGTAAGGGTTTTAAAGTCTTGGATGTGGTCTTCCAAGTACATAGGAAACACTGTTTTTCCATTCTGGGTGTAAAGGGTTCCCTCCCTATATAGAGCATAATCTACCCGCTGGTTTTCACGAATTTGTTGGTACAATTCCCTGTCCATAGACAGACTGGGGTATAAACCCTCGGTCTGTTTGTTTGAAGACTTGATGGTTAGCATCAACAGATAGTGGCGGGCACTATCAAGAAAAAGGGGGATTTCTCCGATAAACCAATCGTCCTCCAAGTCATTCTCCAAAATGTATAATTGAGAGTTCTGCTCATGGATCTCTTTGATATAGTCTTTAATGACCATAAAGTCTTTAACCCCATCCAATAAAATAGTATCAGGCTTTGTTTCAAAGGGATGAATATAGGTCCAGGTTTCAAAGCCTCGAAATTTGGGGGCTATATATTCTTCGTTCAACCAACTCTCAAATTGGGAAATCCTTCTAAAGGATTCTGCCCTATCATAAATTTCCTCAATATTAGAATTTATCCCAACCTGGGCACTTTGGAAATTCACCTCCAATTCCAGCCTTTCTTGGAGTACTTGGCTCCCTATTCGCTCTACTTTGGATTGGTTATATAGTTCAATTCCTTGAGATAGATTACTTGTAATAGTAAGGGAAATAAATATCACAAGTAATACGTAGTTGGTCAGATCATAAGAGAAAATTCGCTTAAAAGGCATTCTAAAGATGACATAGAAAAGGATCACCATGCAAAGCACAACTGTACCGATATGATAGGAAAGAAGATATCCTCTCCCGATAATGGGTTCGAAGAAGTAGTATGCAAGTAGACCTATGAGGGTAAACTGACTAATCCAAAAAGGCAGAGAATAGCCGTACTTTATCCCCAGGAGGATATTAAACTTGCAGATCATTAACAAAATGAGGATCACGGCAAACAACAGTACCCCTGCATCCAATAAGATCAGGAAGGAGTAAAAATCAGTAGTAAACAGGTTGGAAAATTCAATTTGAATCTGGGAGTTGATTACGATGGAAATGAATATTTCGTAATAGGTACTCAGCAAGTACATTCCGACGAATAGCGTCAAACAGGAAAATATCAGGGACATAAACTCAAAGCGCTGTATGAGCCTACGATAGACGGAATTGAGAATTCGGTAGAAGGATTGGAAAACGATTGCCACTACCAGGGCGAAGGTAAATATGTTAAGCGTCAGTTCTCCCAATGAGGGAGCCAATGAGTGAAAGGCTACCACTGTGGGAGAGAATAGTTCTATGTCTAGGTAATTCCCCGGTAGTTTTACTTGCCAAAGGATAAAGCGCATCATCAGGACAATTCCAGCAAAGATGAGATTTGAGCTTACATTTCGCTTGAGGACTTCGATAAAAAACTGGCGGGAAGAAAGGAGGAGGGAAATGATTCCCAAAAGTAAAAAAGAGAATACGCCAATGCGGACATTTTTCCTGAGCCAAATGGGGTCAAAATTTTCAATCGCATATATGGGATCCCCATCTGGGTCATGAATAGTAATTGTCGAAGTTTGTTGTGCTTCTGGGTCTGGATTGGATTCAGGGTCTACCACTTGTAGTACCCGCAATTGGTCGGGCGTTAGCCGTTGGTAATAATCTCCTAGATAGACAAAAGGAGATAGGAAGTCATTAACCACTGGAAAATCAATGGAAAGGGGCATCAGCATGACTTTCATCCGCGACTTTACGCGAAGGCGTATTTGATAATACCTGCGTCCGTCAAACTGTATAACCTTCTTATTCGAGAGATTGTCTAGGGTTTCAATCCTTTTTTGAGCTGGCAAGAAGGCATTATTTGACCAGAAAAAAAGATTGTTGTAGGGGTCATATTCTAAGGTGCAGCTTATACAGGTTGAATGCTCATCTTGATTCTCATTTTGAAATTGATCAATACAATTTGCCAAGGAGCTTTCAATGTGATTTTTCAATTTCCCTAAAAGGCGTTCGTCTGTATTGTATACATCATAGACATACAAGGCGGAACTAACCGTCAGGCAGAGATATCCTACAAATAACCAAAAAAGATCCTTTTTTAAGGGAATACGAATCATAAGCCAATCTTGGGATGACACCCTTGTGTCTAATTTTCAGAATACCTATGGCGGGTCATTTGGAGCCGGGCTCGAGTAGCACTTGCACTATAGATTCTCGCTTCTATCAAGTGCTCAAATTCTTCTTTCAGGTATACAGGAACACGGAGCAAGGTTCTGGATAAGTCGGTTTGTTGGCGCTGGGTAATAAGATTGAAAATTACGTTGGGATAATCCGATTGCAAATAGTAGTCGGAAATTTCATGCCATTCAATGACATTCTTAAGATTGGGAATACGAGTTAGCTGGTAGTTAACAATAATGCCTCGGTCCGTTATGATCTGAACCAACAAGAGTCTAAGAGCCAAATAAAGGCAGCCCAAAATACATTCCCCTAGGATACTCAGCAGCCCCACATACAGAAAAGTTCGTTGGTTCACACCATTTAATTCCTGCGGTTGCAAGTAGCCTCCAAAACTGAAAAAGGAGGATATGCCTACTACAAACAGGACCAAGGCAAAAAGAGAAAAAACGATCGTAACGATGACCATCTCTGGGCGCTTCCAAATTAATACGGGTTGAGTAATTTGCTTGCGGTACCAAAAGGCTAACAATAGCCACGAAGGGGCTACCAATAGCGCTATTAATAGACTTAGATATACAATTAGTTCTAGTGTATCCATTGCCAAGCAAAAAAATAAGGAAATCAACACCTAAGGAAACCACGTGTTAAATTACAAACGTTTGGGCGTTAATAAAAGTTTATATTCTCCAAAATAAAGTAAAATTTATGTCTTCTTGATGTCAGTTTTGCCCTAATAGTAATTTCGGTTCATCAAATATCCCTTTACATAGTCTTTTATTCCCTCCTCTAGAGAATAAAATGCTTGCTTATAACCTAGGGTGCGCAATTTGCCCATGTTAGCTTCTGTAAAATATTGATACGTTTCCCGTATATCTTCTGGGGTATCGATAAATTCTATCTCGGGATCCATATCCAAGGCCCTAAATACGGACTTGCCCAGGTCGAGGAAGGTTCTGGCTTGTCCAGTACCTAGATTGTATATACCTGACTTGGTTCTTTGTTGAAGGAGAAAATATATGACCTGTACCACGTCTTTGACGTATATAAAGTCTCGAAGTTGTTTCCCATCCTCAAAGGCGTCATTGTGTGAGCGAAATAATTTCAGTTTCCCGGTCTTATGGATCTGCCCGTAAGCATGATATATAACACTGGCCATCCGCCTCTTGTGGAATTCATTGGGCCCATAAACGTTGAAAAATTTGACCCCTGCCCAAAAGAAGGGAGCTTCTTTTTGGTCCATGGCCCAACAATCAAATGCATGTTTGCTTTTCCCGTAGGGGTTGAGGGGCCGTAAGGAAGAAATTGAGTCGTGATCATCAGCGAAGCCTTGCTCTCCCTGCCCATAAGTCGCAGCACTAGAAGCATAGATAAAAGGAATCTGCATGCTTGCCGACAACTCCCAAAGCTTTTGGGAATAGCGCAGGTTCAGCACCTCGAAGACTTGGGGATTGAGCTCTGTAGTGTCTGTCCTCGCCCCCAAATGTATGATTGCCTGAATCTCTTTTTCCTTTCCTTTTACCCAAGAAAAGAATTGATAGCGTGGAACGGTTTCGGTGAATTGCTTATGGCGAAAATTTCCTTGTTTATCCTTCCTAGAAAAATCATCGACCAAGACCAAATCCGTAAACTGTTGTTGGTTCAAATAGGTAAGCAAGCAACTTCCAATGAATCCGGCTGCGCCAGTTATAATGATCATACTGGGAAAAGATTTTTAGCTAAATAAGGCGATCTGTGCAATTTTTTGGGAAAATTACAGAATAATCTGGAAGGTTACCAATAGTAGATTTTTACCCGCAAGGAATTCATGTCCTGATAGTTATATACTGATAATCAGGCATTAAGAGTTATAGCCCCTTTATTTCTCTCCCAAGATAACTGTCTTAGCATGTTGACTTGAATTATGAAAGCTTCCATGGTACCCAAAATTTCATCTGAGATATTTGGATCATCATCCAATAAATTTAACAAACTATGGAAAGTACTAAAACAAAAAATCGCAAAGTGAACATTCAGGAGGAAACGGAACTCATTCTGAAAACGGTCCTCCTCCTGGATCATCCCTATGGAGCCAATTACTTAGTGAGGGTCTTGATGGGAAGCAAGGACTATGGGTTAAAAGAGGAAAGCCATATGGAATTAGAAACCTATGGTGCTTTGGGAGAAATGCATATGGGGAAAATCAAGGACATCGTCCATTTCCTCGTGCGTAAAAATTATCTCCATATTGCCGATAAGCGTTTTGGAGTCATTGGTATTACCGAGCAAGGGGAAGCTTACCTTGAACAGCCAGAGCCCCTGGAGGTCTCACCTCGCTACCTATATACCAATCGCTATGATCGCAGGCTATACAAAGCCCTACGTGGCATCAGGAAAGAGTTGGCAACACAAGTAAGTAAACCTCCATTCCATATCTTTACCGATTATACGCTTCAGTGCCTGGTCGAAGAGAAACCCAAAGACATTCTGTCCTTGAAGACTATCCCTGGTATTGGGGACTACAAGGCAGATGCTTATGGCAATGCCATTCTCCTCGCCTTAAAAGAGAATGAAACCCAGAAGGCTGAAGAGGCCCAGGTTCGAATGATGCAACGCGCCCAGTCTCCGAGCCACCAAGAGGTGAAGGCCCTATTTGAATCGGGAATGGATATCGAAGAAATGGCGGAAAAACGCCAAGTAAAAGCTAGTACCATTCGGACTTGCCTTTATCGCTTGCATGAAGCAGGAGAAGTTGACCTTAGCGCCTGGATTGAAAAGCAAGTGGGAGAACAAGAATTGGCCAAAGGGAGTGAGTATTTTCGCCAAACTCCGAATCTCCGGCTAAAGGAGGCCTTCGAAGACCTAGGGATGGATTATGAAACCCTACGCCTTTGCCGCTTGTATGTCCACAAAATCTCTACTGTAGAAGAAGAATTGCGTTACGCCTCCTAGTCCTTCATGGACCGATATGCCCTAAAGGCAGATCAAACCCAAATGGACCTAGAGTCATCCTTTTAGGAGGATGGCTCATTTTTACATAGGCGGACAAAAGAAATCAGGGAATGATTTCCTCAAATTATTTATGGAACTATCTATACGAACTGAAAGGCTTACTTCTCTTTAGAGAATCCCTGTGCCGTTAGGTACACCATATGGGTAAATAAGGTTTTTTGCGTAATTTTGTCGAATGCAATTTACCCTTCTCCATACGGAAGAGAAAAGTCAGGCGAGAGCTGGGGTCATCGAAACAGAACACGGATATATAGAAACTCCCATTTTTATGCCCGTAGGAACGGTGGGAAGTGTAAAAGCTGTTTCCCAACAGGAATTGGCAGAGCAAATCAAGGCCCAGATCATCTTGGGAAATACCTATCACCTCTTTTTAAGGCCAGGAACAGAAATTCTCCGTGAAGCCGGAGGCCTTCATCACTTTATGCATTGGGATCGGCCCATCCTGACAGATAGTGGTGGGTATCAGGTTTATAGCCTAGCTAACAACCGCAAATTAACCGAAGAAGGGGTTACTTTCAGCAATCATATCAACGGATCCAAACATCTTTTCACACCAGAAGGTGTAATAGACTTGCAACGAGAAATAGGGTCTGACATCATGATGGTATTGGATGAGTGTCCTGCTTATCCCAGTGATTACGCCTATGCCAAGGAGTCTATGGAACTTACCCATGCCTGGGCACTGCGATGCAAAAACCATTATTTGAATCAGGAACCGCTGTACGGCTATTCCCAAGCTCTTTTCCCGATCATACAAGGCAGTACCTATGAAGACTTACGGATACAATCAACTGAATTTATTGCCAGCCTGGATCTTCCAGGGAATGCTATTGGCGGTCTTTCTGTAGGAGAGCCACATGACATCATGTATAAATTGACGGATCTTTCCTGTCGAATTCTTCCCAAAGACAAACCTCGCTACTTAATGGGAGTAGGTACCCCTGAAAACCTCCTGGAATGTATTGCACTTGGGGTAGATATGTTTGACTGCGTACTCCCCACTCGAAATGCACGGCACGGGATGATTTTCACCCAGGAAGGGATTATGAATATGAAAAACGAAAAGTTCGCCAGAGATTTTACTCCCATTGACCCCAATAGTGAACTTCCATACGACTCCTATTACTCACGCGCCTACCTCCGACACTTGTTCAAAGCACAGGAATACTTGGCCCTTCAATTGGCCAGTGTACACAACCTCCACTTTTTTCTCTGGTTGACCAAGGAAGCAAGGAAGCACATACAAGCCAATACCTTTGCTACCTGGAAGGAGCAAATGGTAAAAAAGGTGACTCGAAGGCTTTAGATCACCTCCTTACAAACCCCTAAGGGTCTCTATATATTCATCATTTTTGAGGCGCTTGAAACGCATTTTCGTCTTAATAGTAGGCCTGCCCTGGTCTTCTTTTGCTACAGTAAAAAACAGAAACTTGGAATTGGGCACCTTGGCATCTCGTTCGATACTCACCTTTCTGGAACCCACATAGGAAGCTCCCCGGTTGTCTTCCTGATAGGCATATAGGATCAGGGTTGCTGTGGAGTCCAACTGCTGGACATTATTTCCTCGGTAGATGCGTTTGGTACTTTTGCGAAGGGGGATAAAAGTCTGAATATTGTCTCCCACGATCATCACCTTGGTGTCCTTTTCAAAGCGCTTCCCTTTCAGCTTTACCTCTACGTCTATTCCTTCAGCCTTGGGATCTGACTCCATGGCATAGTGAAGGGGGCGTGCCAGGTTAAACCGTTCCAGGTCTTTGATTTTGAACTCGTAGTGCCGCCCGATTTCGCCGGTATCGACAAAGGCCACATTAACTCCATTAGATTCAACCCAGTTTTGGACTGGATTGAAGTCCTTGACCATACTCTTGCGCTTCAACCGGCTTGTACGGTTGCCTCCTCGGCCCTCATAGACCTTTAGGTTTTGCAGTTGCTGATCAGAAGGGATCTCTACGGTAATGGGATTTTCGGGACGAACCTTTACCAGACGCCCCCGGGAGTTCCGGGCCTCCAACATCACCATACCCATAGTCTCCAATGGACCTTCTCGGGTGATAGTAGGCATGCCCACCATAAGCATATCACTGCGATCAAAGAGCTCTACCATCTCCATGGTCACCTTGTCTTCTTCCGTATCAAATGCACGTGGGGGAATGATGACTCTTGTTCCTTCTTCCCCATAAATGATTGTTTGATTCTTGGTGGAGATATCCATGGGGCGATTGTTTGCCTTGATCTTTTCCGTTTCTGCGATTAGAGCTGCTGCCTCTGCCGCTGCAATGGAATCTATCCGTCTTTGTTCTGCTGCCGCAGCAGCTGCTGCAAGGGCAGCTTCGTCTACCAGGGTATCTAAGGTATATATCACGGCAACTTCTGTGCGTCGATTTCTTTGTCTACCGGTAAAAGTCTCATTGGTGGCTGCAGGCCGCTCTGTACCAAAACCATCAAAATAAACCCTGTCCTTATCCATGCCCCTGGAGAGAATTAAATCATAAACTACCTGGGCGCGAAGTCTAGAAAGCTCCTGGTTATAGTATTCCGAACCAATATTGTCCGTATGTCCAAAAACTTCTATGTAATAAGAAGGATGATTTATCAGTTTCGAAAGAGCCGTATCAATCTTTGCAATCCCCTCTTCTCGTATTTCGTATCGATCAAAATCAAAGAATACGGTATCGATAAAAAATTCCTGTGCCTTCCCAATCGTGAGGCATCCGGCGAAGAGGAATATATATGCCAAGCGTCTTTTCATAATGTCTCGTTTTCAACAAAAGTATCCAAAAAATCGGAAATCTGGTATTAAGTAAAGGTAAAGTAAATCTATCGTTTTATTAAATGGAGAAGGAGGAATAAAAAAACAATATTATTATCTTAACTTCCCAACCTTTTCCAATACTAAAGGTCTTTTTTGAAAACCCAAAGCCTAACAACCGTTTTTTATCATGGATCCGATCATCAAACTGTCGCATATTAGCAAAGTCTATCAGATGGGCAAGGTAGAAATTCATGCCCTGAGGGACGTATCTTTAGAAATTCTCCCCAATGACTATGTGGCTATCATGGGCCCTTCAGGCTCAGGCAAATCTACCTTGATGAATATTTTGGGGTGCCTGGATACTCCTACTGGAGGGGAATATATCCTGAATGAGAACCGGGTAAGTGACATGACAGACTCCGAGCTGGCCCACATCCGCAACAAAGAAATTGGCTTTGTCTTTCAGACCTTTAACCTCATGAACCGCTCTACAGCCCTAGATAATGTGGCCCTCCCCCTCGTGTATTCTGGATTGAAAAAATATGACCGCTGGGATAAAGCAGAAAAAGTCCTTACTAGTGTGGGATTAGGAGATCGCGTGGACCACAAGCCCAATGAACTCTCTGGGGGTCAGCGACAGCGCGTTGCAGTCGCCCGCGCCCTGGTCAATGATCCTTCGATCATCCTGGCTGACGAACCCACGGGAAACCTGGATACGAAGACCTCCTATGAAATTATGGCCCTTTTTGACCAACTCCACAAAAACGGCAATACCATCATCGTCGTTACCCACGAAGAGGACATCGCTCAATACGCTCAGAAAATCATCCGTTTACGAGACGGTGATATTGAACGCATCGAAATCAATGAGGAACGGAGGACGATCGATGGGTAAGTGGCTTTTTAGTCCATGGTCGATAGACTGGATTTGAAGAGTTTGATAGTATAATGGTCCATGGTCGATAGACTGGATTTGAAGAGTTTGATAGTATAATGGTCCATGGTCGATAGGCTGGATTTGAAGAGTTTGATAGTATAATGGTCCATGGTCGATAGGCTGGGTTATGAAGGTCGAATGGCTATTCAATCATTTAACCAACCTAGACTGTGGACTATCAACTATTTAACCATTTAACCAACCTAGACTGTGGACTATCAACCATTTAACCAACCTAGACTGTGGACCGTCGACTATTCAACTATCTAACCATTTAACCAACCTAGACTGTGGACCGTCGACTATTCAACTATCTAACCTTTTTTTTATCAACCCCCTCAATAAATCCAATCAACCCTTTAAAAAATATTTTTTGATCGTCGAATTGGGAGAAATGGCTCCCCTTGGGGCAATGGTGATACTGCCCATTCTGAACTTCGGAGGCAATCCACTCCATGTGCTTGGGATCCATGGTGTCGTATTGAGCACCTATGACTAAAGTTGGAACCTCGATTTCCTTTAGGCGATCCTTCACCTCCCAATCCTTCAATTTAGCATCTCCTTTGACGCCAAACTCACTAGGCCCTTGCATGGGTACATACACATTGGGATTAAGGTGTTTAAACGCACGGTTTATAGGGTCAGGCCACTGGTCCAATGGTAGGCGAAGAACGTGCTCTGTATAATAATGCTGGGTAACTAGCTCTAGATACCGGGGGTTGTCATAAGCCTCTGCATTTTCCAGGTCCATAACCTCCTTAAATACTTCTGGATCCATTTGAGGTCCCAACACTTCATCCGCATACTTCATATAGTCGGGAATAGATGCCATCATGTTCGAAATAATTAAGCCTTTGAGATTTTCCTGGTATTTGAGGGCGTATTGCATCCCTAGCAAACCTCCCCAAGACTGCCCAAAAAGGAAAAAATTGTCGGGACCCAAGCCCAGGGCCTGGCGTACCTGTTCTACTTCTTCTACGAAACGATCCAGATCCCACAGACTACTGTCCTCCGGCTGGTCGCTGTAGTAAGAGCCCAATTGGTCATAGTAATAGTATTCGATTTCCGCTTCAGGGAAAAAACTATCGAAACACTCGTAAATTTCATGAGTAGCTCCTGGCCCTCCGTGGAGCAAGAGGACTTTCATTCGAGGGTTGTTCCCCATTCGTTTGGTCCACACATTAAAGGTTCCCTGTGGGGTGTTGATAGGGATCATCTTTACCCCTCCAGAAAAAGCATCTTCTCTGCCAGATGAATCCCAGTAAGAGGTGGAAGTATTTGGGGTTTCGGGAGAAGGGCAGGTACAGGCAGCCAATACACCGCAAATAAAGAGAACGGAAACCAGATTTTTCATTGGGTTTAGCATGAATACAAGTAAAAACAGGATTAGATAGCCATAAGCCTCTGGCTAATATTTTTATTTTAAGATAAGATAACAAAGCACTTAACCAAACCCAAGCTGCGGACCGTCAACTAACTAACCATTCCCCAACTTCCCATCCCCTATTTTCGTATACGCGTTTATTACTACCTTTGCGTAGAAAAAAGTATTTATACAATCGATGCTATGAGATATTTGAGGACGCTAAGTTGCGTAATCTGTCTATTTGCTCTTACTCCAGTTTGGGCACAGTTTGGGGGATTGGGTGGTCAGGTAAATACCCCTGTTACGTGGGAAGAACAGTTTGTCAAGGATTCAGAAATTGCTGAAGGAGATGAAATAGAATTGGCTTTTGAGGCTGTCATACAACCTGGATATTGGGTGTATTCTGCTGTGCCTTCGGAGGGTAATCCCGGAGCAGCTACCTCATTTCATTGGGACGACACCGCTACAGGGGTGGAGACGAGTGGTTCTTTTAATGAGGAGGGAGATCCCAAGAAATACTACGATGAAATCTTCGAGACGGACATGGTGAAGTATCTCGATAAGGTTGTATTTAAACAAAAGGTCCGCATAAATGAAATCGGTGCAAATGCCGAAGGCTATATCCGCTATCAGGTGTGCAATGAGGAATTGTGTATTCCCAATGAGTACTCCTTTGCCTTTGCCCCTAAGGTAGTAGCGAAAAAAAAAAATGAAGTAGTAACAGAGGAGCGAGGAGCGCGTAAAGAGGACAGAGGAGTGAGTGAGGAGGGTAAAGGAGAAAGCGATGAGGGGCGAGGGGCGAGTAAAGAAGAAGAGAATGAGGGACGAGGGGCGAAAAATGAGGAGGGAGGAGAGGAAACAAGGGAATCTCCTGCCTCGGTACAAGAAGCTTCTTCTGAGGAAAAAACCGGAAAAGTATCCGATGAACCCATCCAAACCCAGCGCGGTTCAAGCCTATGGAAACTTATGTTGGAAGGCTTCTTGTTTGGTCTGGCTTCTGTGCTTACTCCTTGCATTTTCCCTATGATTCCGCTTACGGTAAGCTATTTCACCAAGCGACAAGGAAACCGAGGAAAGGGCATTCGTGATGCGGTTTTTTATGGCCTATCTATTGTAGCTATCTATACGGTACTGGCTATGGTCCTTTCTGCCATCTTTGGCCCAGATACCATGCAGCGGGTAGCTATCCATCCTGCTTTTAATCTAGCCTTTTTCGGTCTTCTGGTGATCTTCGCCCTTTCCTTTATGGGCATGTTTGAACTCACCCTGCCTTCCTCCTGGAGTACAGCGGCTAGTAAAGGGAGTGAACGAGGAGGACTTGGAGGGGTATTTCTCATGGCGCTGGCATTGGCCATTGTTTCCTTTTCCTGTACTGGTCCTATTGTGGCTACTGCCCTAGGAGACGCCTTCGCAAATGGGAATTACGGTGCCCCTACGCTGACTATGCTCTCCTTTTCTACTGCCTTGGCTTTACCCTTTGTGCTTTTTGCCGTTTTCCCTGGCTGGCTGGAGGGATTGCCCAAATCTGGAGGCTGGCTAAATGCCGTTAAAGTCACCTTAGGTCTTCTGGAATTGGCACTTGCTTTTATTTACCTCAGCAGGGCCGACTTGGTGATGAACTGGCACTTGCTGAGCCGTGAAGCTTTTATTGGGGCCTGGATTGTTATATTTGGGGTACTGGGCTTCTATTTATTGGGGAAAATTCATTTCCCTCACGATTCCAAAGTAGAACGCCTGCCTGTACCTCGTGCACTCTTGGGAATGTCTTCTCTGTGGTTTGTCCTGTATTTATTCCCCGGACTTTGGGGAGCCCCTTTGAATATGCTAGGCGGTTACCTCCCTCCCAACAATGAAAACACAGGCGTACTTCTGCAAGAGGGCCAAGCCATTTCTGGAACTATCAGCGAAGCAAATGATATTTGTAACTATCCCAATAAGTCCTTTGCCCACCTAAATGAGAGTACCCCTCGAGGATTTTGTGCCTTCTATGACCTAGATCAAGGCATGGCCTATGCCCAGGAAAGCCAGAAGCCTGTTTTTCTCGATTTTACCGGACATACCTGTGCTAACTGTCGTTTCCTTGAGCAAAATGCCTGGGTTGATCCCCAGATTCAATCTCACATCAATGAGGATTTTGTCTTGGTCTCCCTGTATACCGATGATCGTCAAAAGCTTCCCCAAACGGAGTTGACTGAAACAGGTAAAAAACTCCGTACTGTGGGCGATAAATGGCTGCAATATCAAATAGACCAATATGTCTCCAATGCACAACCTTTTTATGTGCTCTTAGACCATGCGGGAGCTCCCCTACTGCCCCCCATTGGCTATAATCCTCCTCTAAATCTTCAGGAATACAGAGACTACTTTCAGAAGGGCCTGGAGGTCTTTGCCCAGCGACAAGGGGCTTAGAGAGAGTTTTATCGTCGATAGTCCACGGTTTTTGTGTGAGGCTTAACCCCTATACTCCCAACTTCCCACCACTTGACTCCCCAGCTCTGGATCATTATGAATATGCAAATAGGTGTCTATCTCCTGCTGGAGTTCCTCTACGTGGGAAATAATACCCACAATGCGATTTTCCTTCTGAAGTTGCTGCAGGGTGAAGAAGATGAGTCGAAGAGACTCTTTGTCCAGAGCGCCAAAGCCTTCGTCTAGGAAGAAAAAGCGTTGCTGAGCCTGCACCTGTTGCTGAACTTGGTCGGAAAGGGCCAGGGCCAGACAAAGAGCAGCTTGGAAGCTTTGGCCCCCAGAAAGGGTATTGGCAGATCGAAGCTTACCATCATTGAGCCAGTCTCGGATATGAAATTGATTGTTTTCATCGATCTCCAGACTGAGGGCATTACGGGTAAGGCCCATGAAGCGTTCGTTAGCTGCGGTGCAAAGGTTCTCGAGGTAAGCAGAGGAAACATAGCGGACAAAGGCGTCGCCCCGAAAGAGATTTTGCATCACCTTAAGGTTTTCTTCCCGGGCGTGGAGTGTATCTATCTCTTTTTGGAGGGCCATCTTTTTTTGAAAGTCTTCCAATTGCCGTTCTAGGCGGTGTTTTTGTATACCCAATTCTTGAAAAAGGGCATCATAGGTATCTTCGAGTTGCTGGAGCTCCCGTTTGAGGGCCTCATGTGCTTCGGATTCATAGGGACTATCCCCTATTTGCTGAGATAATTCTTTGAGTTGTCCCTCGGTATGGGTGAGTTCTTTTTGGTAGCTCTGAATGGCTTCCCGCTCTGCATCGATGTTGAGGTTCAAGGTAAGGATGTTACGTACTTGCTCTATAGTATCGAAGGGAGCCTCCTTGAGTATGCCCTGAATCTCTTGGGTCAATTGAGCAGACTTCTGCGTCAAGCTTTTGTAGGACTCTTGGAGAGAATGGTATTTCCCCTCTTGAAGCTTGAGCTGATTCTGTTGTTGTTCTACTTGCTCATTTACCTGTTGGTGCAGTTGCCCAATTTCTTCGAAGTCCTTTTCGGCCTGTAAGGCCTGTTCCTGCAGATAGGTATCAGATTGCTGGCGTTGCTCATCGAAGAAGAGCTGTTTGAGGCCTTCTTTGTGAGAACTAAACTCTCCGTGCTTTTCACTATACTGCTGCTGGATTGTGGTTAGCGTTTCCTGGTAGCTGGCTAGCTTCTCTTCCTCATCTGTAAGACGATTTCTCAGGGCTTGAATATGAACTTCCTTCTCTTTGAGCTGACCTTCGATCTCCTGAAACTGTAGGTGCATATGGGAAAAGTCCTGCTCTTTCCATTCTTCTTTCAATACCGGACGATTGGCCTCCAGCTGGCTGATTTCCTGCTTGAGATGAGCGAGTTGTTCTTCCATCTCCTGGCTCCTCCTTCGGATACCTATGGCTTGCTCTGCCAACTCCATTAAGAGGGGCGCCGCCCCTTCCATGTTTCGGGCTTTTTCTTTCAATTTTTCCTTGAAGGTGTCCAGGTGCTTCATTTCCCGCTTGAGACTAGAAGTATTGAGGGGGTTAGGGTGATGGGTAGCTCCACAAAGGGGGCAAGGTTCTCCCTCCGTCAGGGATTCAGAAAGGGACTCCATCTTGTGTTTGAGTAAAATATCTTCTCGTTTTTCTTCAACTTCTTGGATCTGTTTACCCAAGCGCTCAATCTCCTGTTGAAAAAGGGCGGTAATTTGCACTGCGGGGAGATCATATTGTCGTGCATCTAAAAATGAGTCCTGTAATAGGGTTTGCTTTTTTTTGAGGGATTCTTCTATTTCTCCTTTAAGTCCCGTTTTTCGGTTCTCAGCCTGTTGCAATTGATCTTCTAAGTGCCGCTTTTGCTGAACCCACTGTTGGACTGCCAACATCTCCTGAGTAGCGGGCTGCTGCTCTTTGAGTTGATCGATTTCAGTTTCTGTAACTTGAATTTCTGTTTTAAGTTTTTGAATATTTGCCTGGAGTTGGCCGACCAATTCTAGTCCCTTTTTTCGCCTACCCTCTAGATGCTCAAATAGATATGTCTCTTCTTGCTTTAACTGGATAATCTTTTTCCATTCTCCAGCCTTCTCTTCCAGCAAGTGTCGTTCAGAAAAGGCTTTCTGAATCTCCTCCAGGCTTTTTTTCTTTTGTTCCAATTCCTTACTCCAACGTTCCAATAGCTCTTGTTCTGCATTCAGGGTTTTTAGGAGGGACTGTATCTCATTGCCGTATTCGGCTTGTCGATTCAATGGCTCGCGAAATAGGTTCAGACAGCTCACATATTGTTGGTAATCACGTTCTCGTTGGGTATACGCCTCTTTCTTCCCCTGCAAGGCATCCAACTGCTGCTTTATGGTCTGATACTGATGGTAGAGCAACTCTCTTTTCTCCCACTCTGTATTTAGTTTTCTTTGTCCCTCTAGTTGTTTCTGGCGTGTCTTCAGTTCTGACTCCTGCTTTTCAATTGCTGAGCGCAATTCCTCGATGCCTTCCTCACTTAATTCAAGGTATTGGTGAATCAGGGCTGTTTGCTGGGCTTTTTGGGTTTCATTGCGTTGGATCAACTGCTTAACCTGGGGAGAAAGACGGTACTTATCCAGTCCAAAAATCTGGTTGAGCATATCCGAACGGGCCGTATCCTTCATGTCGAGAAATTCCCGAAATTTTCCCTGCGGAATGATGATCGTACGCTTAAAATGCTCATAACCTAAACCGATTAGGCTTTCGGCAGTAGATAACTCAAGGGGTTCCCAGCTCTCACCTATTTTTCTATAGGCCTGACGCTGGTATTGGATTTTTTCAAAGTGCTTTCCATGTCGCTTTCCCGATACCACAAAGCGGTAGCAGTCCTCAGCCTTCCCTGTGAGAGAAAACTCCAGGTCTACAATCAACTTGTTGGACCGGAGGTTCATGAGGTTGAAATTGCGCACCTTCCGGTTGAGTCGCTCACATTCGCCATAGAGTGCGAGGGTGACCGCCTCCAAGATGGAAGATTTGCCACTACCCGTAGCACCAAAAATCCCAAAAAGCTGGGCCTGGGTAAGCCGCTCAAAATCTATTACCTGCTTTTTCTGATAGGAATACAAGCCTTCAAGGCTAAGGCGAATGGGTACCATAGACATTACCTTGGGTCATGAAGGTAGGAAGGAGTGAGGGAAAAAAAAATATTTTACAATTTAGATTGAAATGTTACCTCCAAAATCCGTTGAATCTCCCGTGCCGAACGTTCAAAGTCAGCCTCTGCCTTTTCCAGGGGAAACTCTTTCTTTCCAATACCCGGATGTCCATGGCCGATATGGTTGAGTTGGGCCCTGTCATAGGATTCCCTTTGCTGGCGTACCTGGGCTTCAACTGCCTGCCATATACTGTCCTTTGCCGTAAGATCTAGGCCATTATCTAGAATTTGTGGAAAAACGGGTCGATTCCAGACATCCAGAATGGATTCCGCGATGAGGGCATGGCCAGTAGGAGTAGGATGAATGATATCTCTAGCAGTATAAGCTTGGTTCATGAATTCTAGCAGAGGGCTACGTATGTCTACAACTTCGACACCTGCTTCTCCATCTAGGGTTAAAATCCAGTCCGAATATCTGCGCATAACCGCATCGTATTGGGGAAAGGGTCTGCGATAGGAATATCCCAGGCTATCAGGAGCCGGGAAACTATCTCTTAATGCAGCAGCAAAAGGAGGAGGAGTAAGGAGGGTTAGGGCTATTTCCCTTTCCTGACACTGTTGGATAAGGTGGCGGATGCCCTTTTGATAAGCGGCTAAACGTCCGCTGTCCAAAGGATGATAAATACCACAATTTATCCCATAGCAAGCCACTACCTGATCCGGACGCGTACTATCTAGGCAAGCATCCAAGCGGTTCAATACACAGGGCCTTGGGAAGGGATGATCTTCCTCGGATAAACAAGAAATGGTTTCACTACTAAGCCCCAGGTCCAATATACCCATTTGGTGTCCCTGTTCCTGCAGGATAAAGGCTGTCTCTATATAGTCTACATAGCGTCCACCATAGGTAATAGAATTCCCCAAAAACAGAAACTTCTCGGGGTAATGTTCACTGGATTCCTGTTTACACCCAAAAGCCAGGAAACCCATAAAAAAATATACAACTACGTTTTGACCTCTTGGGATTGGCATTTGAAGGGGATTAAAATCATCCCTTAAGTCTACAAAATGCCCCTGAGTTAAACTAATCTTTAAACTGGTTCTAACACATTTTTCTGTGTTATCAAGATTTCGTGTAGTTTAGCATATAAATCATTAGGGTTAAAAGGCTTAGTGAGATAAGCGTTCATCCCCGCATTCAACAAGAGTTGCTTAGTGGACATATTCGAAGACGCCGTGAGGGCAATAATGGGAATATCGGAATTGAATTTTCTGACTTCCCGGGTAGCTTCCTCTCCATCCATTATGGGCATTTGAAGATCCATCAGGACGATATCGTAGGCATTTCCACGAATTTTCTCAACAGCTTTTTGGCCATTTTCAGCTGTATCGATTTGAACATTCCAATCCCCAGCGATTTTCCTAATAATGGTCAAATTGAAAGGCATATCATCTACCACAAGCATCCTGGCATTCCCCAGATCCCGATCTTCTTTGTCGTCAAATTCATAGTCCTCCGCCCGTTTCCCTTCTTCCATTTTCAGCTCGAAGAAAAAAGTAGAACCCTTACCGATTTCGGATTCCAACTGAATTTCGCTCCCCATCAACTTCAACAAATTTTTTATAATAGCCAGTCCCAACCCAGTTCCTCCATATTCACGGGTAGTATCGGTTCTTGCCTGGGTAAAACTTTCAAATATTTTTGCTTGTTGTTCTTTGTTGATCCCAATGCCTGTGTCTCTGACCGCTACCTGGATGGAATACTCTTTCTCCGTTTGTTCTAAGACATCAATGGTAACAGTTACGGTACCTTCCTTTGTAAATTTCAGTGCATTACTCACCAGATTGGTGATGATTTGCCCAATCCTCACACTGTCCCCAATAACGTATTCTGGTAAATCATCATCTATCAATACCTTAAGCCTATTCCCTTTTTCCTTGGCATAATTGGTATTGGCACGCTTCACATTGGATACCAGCTTCCGCATATCGAAGGGAGTATTTTCCAACTCCAATCGTCCGGACTCTATTTTATTGTAATCCAGGATGTCGTTAATCAACATGAGAAGACTCTGGGCGGTGATCTCCAGCACATCCAGGTTTTCTTTTTGGTCTGGCAGGTTTTTCTCCTTTTTGAGGATGTGGGCCATACCGATTATCACATTGAGGGGAGAACGGATCTCGTGGCTCATGATAGACAGGAAGTCCGATTTCGCAATCGAAGCTTGTTGCGCATCCACCATGGCCTGTTTCAGTTCATTCTCAATTTGCGCCCTTCGCTCTGCCTGATGAACCAAGTAGTTAGCTATAGTAATCAGGTCATCCTTGTTGTACCGGTCTTCAGCCCCCTCCCAGTCAGAACTTTCCATGTCCTCAAGGAGGGAAATGGTATGCAGGAGAGTCTCTATGCTTTTCTCACGAGTTTCCTTCTCTTCCGTCAGCTTTTTGGTAATCGCATAATATTCCTTATCAGCGAGGTCAAAGGCCTGCTGCGATAAATGGAGGTCCTTTTCATAACTTGAATAGGAATCACTGATTACCTGAGTAAATTTGTCAAACTCTTCTGTATCAGTCCATGATACCTCTTTCAGGTATTTTCTCACCTGTCTTTTAAGCAATTTATGATGGCTCTTCTCACTCATCTAACTGATATCTAATTTTCGCTAATGCTGGTAATGGTCATCGTTTGGTTGTGTAATTCGCACTTCATAAAAGAAGAAAAGGGGGAGATTTCACCATAAGAATAGAATCCCGTGATAATCGCATCATCCCCTAGAACTTCCCTAGCGGCATCCAATTCCTCTTCAATACGGTTTCCAAAAATGATCTTCCTCCCTACACAACTAATCAGAATGGAAAGTACATCCCCTTTCCTGGGAGTATCCATCGAGCTAATCTCAGCAGCATCATAGGCTGCATCTACCAAGCTGTCCAGGTTAGCTTTCATCAAGCGGACTTTTGCTCCTTCGGGCAAATTACCCGCAAAGGTCATGGTCTTATTTTCGGTATCTATGTTAAGAATGGTACGGACAATTTCTTGTCCGTCAGTTTCTATCGATAGGGGGAAAAGTAATGAGCTTCCGGGAAGCTGTTCTGCATATTCTCCCAGATACTTTTTGTATAACTCAAGGGCATTTTCTCCATCGATCTCATATAAAACATTTTTGTCTGAACGTGTGATAGTACGGGTGGGCCCAAACTGCCCCCAGCCTCCCTTGGATCCACAGCCAACTACCAGGTCTTCGCCATAAAATCCTACAGCCACAATATTTCCTTCGGCGATATCTTCATTGAGACCTACCAGGGTATTTTCAAATTTATCCCCATCCCCTGCTAAGCCACCTGCCACAGGTATTTCATTCCCTAAAACTTGATTGATCCCCGTAACCAAATCACTACCATTTACCAGAGAACCATCCGATAAGATAAATACCAAGCGCAGCCCCTTTCTCGGGAGACTCTCAACAAGTGATTTTCCCGCATCTAAGCTACTATCATAGTCCTTTATATTGCCCTTTACGGTATAAATAGAAGACTTTTCAAACTCGATGGCTGTTACAACACATGTATTATCATGGATGGCATTATTGTGGATTTCGCCAGCCGTTGAACCGAAAAGAACTGTAGCTCCCGGAAAGGTGTTGAGGATTTGTTGATTGAGGGATCCATCTTTCAGCAGGTTTTTATGGCCAAAGCAAAAGACTAAGTCGGAGGAAGCAAGGTCGGAATTCTGAATCTCATTCTCCCAATTACCGGAAGAATAAGCTAATTGGCGGATATTCATTGAGTCTCTAAATGGTCAAACATTTCCCAATATAAAACAAAATTCGTTTATTTTAAAAAATAAACTATATTTAATTAAAAAATTACCTTTGCCACACCTACCTGTCGGGTATTGCTAGCACTTTTCCTTCCTCATAACTCTTCTTTATTTTGGAACACCAAAGGGAGGATAAGTTAATCCTCTGTGTACCGTTGTGTACCCAAAACTCACCTAAGGACCTATTGAATACTCTGGTTCAAAATCCATTTAGTTGGCATAGCTGTCCAGCTTTTGTTTGAGTTGGGTCCGAGCCTGATGAATTCGGTTTTTTACCGTTCCGATGGGAACCTGTAGCGCCTCGGCTATTTCCTTGTACTTGTACCCTTGAAAGTACATCTCAAAAGGCTTGCTGAACTTTTCTTCAATCTCATAGATGGCAAGTTGAACATCTTTGATAACCAAAGTGCTCAACGCCTTATTTTCTTCCACCATACCCATTTGATCCCATTTATAAGCCTCTTCATTGGGGTCCACAGCTGTATACCGATTAATCACCCGATGATACTTGGTGATGAAGGTATTTCGCATGATGGTATACATCCATCCCTTGAGATTGGTCCCTTCCTTGTATTTACTCTTGTATCGTATGGCTTTCACCATCGTTTCCTGGAGTAATTCTTTGGCTTCCTCCGAGTCATGGGTCAATTTCATAGCCATAGGCTTTAAATAGCCTTGGGAGTCGATGATTTCCTGATCGAGAGATGTCATAGCGTGGTTTTTATTTTCAAAGTTTCAATAATTATTGAAAGTTAAGAACTTTTGTAAATATTTGCAAATTTAAAAGCTGCGTTTTTGAGATAATATTTGAGTTGGGGGAATTTATCTTTAAATTCCTCAGGAAAGTTTTGATCTACCTACTGGCGATTACTATGATTTTGTTGTTTTGTAGTGTCTTCAGAAACCTTTGTCTTACCTCTCTTCTCTTACTTTTATCCTTTGTTGCACAGGGGCAGGGAGGGCGTGCTTCCATTGCCGATTCGATCCATATGCACAATGGGGAAGATAGTTCCTGGTACTATTCCCAAAAGGATTTGGAACGCGCACAGGTATTTTGTGACTCTTTGAGATTCTTGGCTGAAAAATGGATTGATTCCTTGTTTATCTACATTGTACACTATCAGCAGGGGGCAATCGAAAAGCACGCTGGAAGGCTCATTCATACCTTCGCCAAAAAATTGAAGGCGGATGTAGATATTCAAGGAGAACAGGGGACCCAGGTTTTGTTAAAGATTCATGCCTATAAAGTTGCTTAAGCTCATGTCAGAAATTCGTATTTTGGTAGTAGAAGACGAGCCCCTAATCGCCGAAGATATTCGTGATCTGTTGGATTCAATGGACTACGAAATATCGGGCCACGCAATGTCAGGTGAAGAAGCTTTGGAGGAGTTGGCAAATAATACTCCCGATATTGTCTTGCTGGATATTAACTTGGATGGGGAGATGGATGGCATTCAAGTAGGGGAAATCCTACATAAGGAATACCAACTCCCTTTCGTTTACCTTACTTCCTATGCCAACAAATCAACTGTAGAACGAGCCAAACATACCCACCCGATGGGCTATATCGTGAAGCCTTTTGATGAAAAAGATCTATTCACTTCTTTAGAAATTGCCCTCTATAATTACGGGCAAATGCGAAAGCCTGCCAAGATTGCCCTTTCTAAACTCAATCATCGCTTACTTTCTCACCTAACCAAAAAGGAATATGAAATTCTCCTAGATATTTATGAAGGGAAGACCAATCGTCTGATGGCTGAAAAGCACTTTGTCAGTATCAATACCATTAAGACCCACGTCAAAAATATCTATGACAAACTCAATGTCAATACGCGCTCGCAGGCAATCGTGCGTGTGAGAGAACTCCTGGCATAAGCATTCTTTTCCTTAATATTCACCTAATCTCCCTTTCTTATACGCTTTATAGTATTGTAAGCAAAACTTGAGTGAGTTTTGGCTTAACTTTGCTATTCCAAATGAAGGTAAAAACGTGGATTTCTATCGCTTTATTTACGGGATTATTTTTGAATGCCTTAGCCCAGGATCGGGATTCCTATGTGTTAATGGTGTCTTTTGATGGATTTCGCTACGATTATGTAGACCAGTACAATGCCCCTACTTTTAAGCAATTTCGGTCGCAGGGAGCCTATGCTCAAGGTTTAATCTGCTCCTTCCCAACTAAGACCTTTCCCAACCATTATACCCTGGTTACGGGACTTTATCCCGGGAATCATGGTCTAGTTGACAATACATTCTATGATGGAGCAAGAAATGACACCTTTTCCTTGCGGAAACGCCATTTGGTGGAAGATGCTTATTTCTATGGGGGCCTTCCC
Source organism: Bacteroidia bacterium (assembly GCA_965263105.1). GTDB lineage: Bacteria > Bacteroidota > Bacteroidia > J057 > J057 > JBCCTX01. The sequence continues at coordinate 141,599 of CBDHGL010000002.1, forward strand.
TTGTGGCAACTGGTTCAAGAATATGGGATGAAATCCGCTTCCTATTTTTGGGTAGGTTCGGAAGCGCCTGTTGCGGGTCGATATCCGGACTATTATTATCGATATGACGGAGCTGTGGCAAATGAGGAGAGAATTCAGCAGGTTATAGAGTGGTTTCAACTTCCTGATGCAGAAAGGCCCCAATTGGTAAGCCTTTATTTTTCTTTTGTAGACTCAGAGGGTCATAGAAGTGGGCCTGATAGCCCCCAGACAGGAAAGGCAGTTTTGAAGGCAGATAGCCTATTGGCTGAATTGCTGGCAGGACTAGATACTGTAGACCTACCCATTCATGTAGTTTTGACTTCCGATCATGGGATGTATCCCGTCCAACAGAGTCGGGAATTTTTGTTAGAGCTACCCCTTCTGTTAGGAGATTTCTATCCAGAAATTCGAGTAATTAGCAGTGGAACAAATGTCCATCTGTATGTGGATTCAGTTGAAATCAGGGATCAAGTGTATCAATCCTTGAAGAGTAAAGAAAACCATTTTACCGTATACAAAAAAGAAGAGACCCCGGAGCACTGGCATTATCGCGATCATCCCCGAATAGGAGATATAATTTTATCTGCTGTACCCCCCTACTTATTTACACAGGACCCAACAGAGAATATTCCCGACTCCGCTTCGACGACTGGGGTTCATGGGTATGATCCTTTGAACACGCCTGAAATGCAAGGAATTTTCTATGCCAAAGGTCCCAAAATACAACAAGGGACAGTCATTGAACCCTTTGAAAACGTACATGTATACCCCTTTATCGCTCGACTGCTTGGAATTCAGGCTGATACCCCTGATAGCAACAAAGAGCTTTTAATCCAAATATTGGATAAATAGGATTTTGTTCATCATGTATTGTTTGGTCAAAAAAAGTTGATATATTTGTAGGGAACAGGGTTTAATCTCTGTTGGATTGCGCCTTGAATAGTAATTAGCACTAGTCTCATACAAAGGACTCCTATCTATGTCCACTTTTTAACCGGGTATCTCCTATTATTCATTAGGATTACCCCAAATGAGGCTAATATAAATGTTGAGTTGCACATCCATTTTCAAGTCTATTCTCCTCGTATTAGTATTAGGAATTACCCCCCCTATTCTGCCAGCACAGAATAACCCATTAATTTTTGACTGGGACCAGGGAGATAATGGAGAAGGGGTATGGGTAAAACACATAAATTGCGGGATCCCCAGCCAGCCGGGAGGAGAAGATAACGCCCAAGGCTCCACTGTAACCTTTGGAACCACAGAACAGGTTCGATTCCCCAATTCACATTCCATAAAGTTCTGGACTAATTCCAACATCGAGGAAACCTGTAACCAGAATTTCACGGCAGAACGGGCAGAAATAAGCTCCGATCTCAATCAGGATTTGTTGGGGCTTGCAGAAGGATCCACAGTTTGGTTTGGGTGGTCAGAAATTTGGACCGAATTAGATGAAAGCCATATCACTACCTTGATGCAATTTCGAAGTAATTGTGATGAGGGCAGCCCCGCCACTCAATTGAATATCCGGCCCGATAGAATGCTTCAGATAAAGACGTTAAATAACCCTCAGCAGCAAGACATAGGAATTATTCGGGAGCATGTATGGTATGACTTTGTATTGGAAATAAAATACAGCAAAGAGAGTGATGGGTATATCAAGGTATGGATGCAAGCAGCCTGTAGCCAGACAGAATTTTCTTATGCTTCCCCAAGTGCCCAAATTTTGAATTCTCCTACGATGTTTCCAACGGATGACTGTCCAGAGATTCGCTGGGGTATATATCGACATGGATCTGGAGACAAAATACCCGAGGAAATTTTGGTTCAAGATCGCATGATGGTCAAATATATGGGGCCTGTCAAAACCCTTTCCGGAAATAATTTGGGTCAAACTGGCTTCGAGCAAGTACGACCGAGAGCGGCTAGCAACCTGGCTACAGGGAAAGTAGCCTCCCAATCTTCTACCTATGGTCAGGGGAATGCTATGCTGGCCAATGATGGGAATATTTTGGGCTCGTCTCCATGGGCTGCTGACCTTCAACATACCCAAAGAGAGGTCCAGCCCTGGTGGCAGGTGGATTTAGGACAGTCAGAAGAAATAGAATCCTTCCGTATATACAACCGAACCGATGCCCATCAAGGCCGCTTGAAAGAATTCTATATTCTGGTATCTGACAGTCCTTTCGACCCTTCTGCCACCCTTGAAGATCACTTGAATGATAATTCCATAAAAAAGAGATATGTGGAAGGCGGAGCCCAACAGGTCTTTTCCATCCCTTATGAAGTATCGGGTAGGTATGTCCGAATCCAACTCCAGGGGACGAATATATTGCATCTGGCAGAAGTTGAAATCTTAAAATGTCCTTTTGAGCAGAAGTTCTGCCAGGGAGAACCCCCTATTAATTTGGCCCTTAATCAGCCTACGAATCAATCCAGTACTTACGGAAGGGGGGAAGGACGGTATGCCAATGATGGGATACCCATCGGGTCCTCCCCCTGGTCAGCCGATTTGCAACATACCCAAAGACAAAACCAACCTTGGTGGGAAGTAGACCTGGGAAAGGTGAGCCAAATAGATTATGTAAGAATCTTCAATCGAGCAGATCAATACCAGGAGAGACTGGCAGATTTTTATGTGCTCACCTCTCGGGAACCCTTTGGGAACAGTTCCCTTTCTCAGCTGCTCAACAGTTCTTTGGTGAGGAAATTCTACTTCTCCGGGATCGCTGGGACACAGGAGAATTTATGGATCAACACAAGAGGGCAATATGTGCGGATACAGCTGACGGCCAATAGCAATTTACATATATCTGAGGTAGAGGTGCTAGGATGCCGTACAGGTGGCTTTCTTTGTCAAGGTACCAACCTATCAAATCTGGCCTTGGGTAAGTCCGCGCAACAGTCCAGTCAATATGGAAATGGAACTGCTGCAATAGCCGTCGATGGAGATAGCGATGGGAGTCGAGGTCCTTGGTCCAATCCCTCCATTATTCACACGAGTAGAGAAAATCAACCGTGGTGGCAAGTTGACCTGGGCTCCGTTAGTGATATACAGGAAGTGCTCATTCACAACCGAAGCGATTGCTGTCAGAGAAGAATGAATGACTTTTACCTTCTTACCTCTGATCTTCCCTTTGATCTAAATTCCTCTTTGTCTACCCTACTCAATGATGGAGACGTAAGAAAGGTCTTCTTTCCCATATCTATAGGAAACTTCGGTTCTGTAAACATCAATACAACAGGAAGGTATGTCCGTTTACAACTTACTTCTCCCAATGAAATTCTCCATTTTGCAGAAATGGAAGTGATAGGGTGTCCCAACTCCACGGCCAACGCCAGGTTGAGCCGGGTGGATACTGAAGAAACAGGTACATTCAGCCCTCAGATACGCCTCACTTCTCAAACAGAAATAGGTCAAATGAATGTAACCGTTCTTAACCTAGATCCAGAAGGACGAGTCGATTATGCCCTCTTCAATGTAAACGGTCAGCAGTTGGGAGAAGAATCTGCCTATGCTACTTATACCTTCAGCACAAATAGGCTCAGTCCAGGGATCTATTTTCTACAGGTACGCGCACAGGACCAGATTTGGGTAGAAAAGTTCACGGTCGGAGTTCCCTAAGCATACTGGGGTTCCAGCTCTTTGGTGAATTTTTTTAGACTCTTACTAATAGTAAAGTGAAAGGTACTTCCTTCTCCTGGGGTGCTCTCAACCCAAATCTCTCCATTGTGCTGCTCTACTAAACGCTTTACCGCTGCGAGTCCAATTCCGGTACCTTTATACTCATCTTTGTTGTGAAGCCTTCGAAAAATGAGGAAGACCTGTTCCAGATACTCTTTGTCTATCCCAATCCCATTGTCCGCTACAGAAAACTTCCAAACCAGGGGCTCATCTTTGAATAAAACCCTTATTTCCGGATGACGTTCTTCCGGACAGAACTTGATTGCATTTAGAAGAAGATTTTGGAAAACCTGCTTCATCTTAACCTTATCCGCGGAAATAGGATCGGATGTAGATACATCTAATAGGATGTTTGCCTGATTCTTTTTGATATCTGTGGTAATATCATCCAATACTTCTTGGATGATTGCCCGAGGGTAGTTTAGCGTAGGATGAAGTTTTTCAGTATTGACTTTAGAATAGTCCAGTAGGGAGTTAATCAAGGTCTCCATGCCCAAGGCATTCTTATGCATGAACTGAAGGAGGGTATTTTCTGTTTCATCTAGCTTGCCTAATGAGCTTTCAAGCAATCGTTCAGAAAAGGCGATAATATTGACCAGTGGAGACCGAAGGTCATGGGAAGCCATATAGGCAAAATTCTCGAGTTGAAGGTTGGAGTCTATATATTCCTTGAGTTTATAGTTGCTTCTATTCAGTTCCTCTCTCACCTCTTCCAATTCACTATTTCTTAACGATAGGAGTAACGATTGCTTTTTATTGGATCGAAATAGGTAATAAATAGAAACGAGCAAAACCAATAAGATAACTACAAAAGAAGCAAGTGAGTAGATCATCACTTGTGCCTGGCGTTTGTCACCTTCCAGTTGCTCTATTTCCCTTTCTTGCTGCTTAGCATAATACTTGGCTTCGATCTCCGCCGCAATGCTAGCTTTCTCCACTCGCTTTATACTATCAGCCTGACCTGCCCATTTCTGTAAATACAGGTAAGCTTTAGTAGGCTCCCCCATTCCTTCATACGCTTTAGATAGCTTTAATATGAGTGTGGGCTCTAGGTCCTTGCCAAAACCTCGCTGGGACATCTCTAAAGCAGTATAGAAAAAGCTACTCGCCTGTAGAAAATCATTGCGTTTCAGGTACAGGGAACCAAGATAAAAATGAGCCAAGAAAGTAAGCCGAGGAAAATCTTTTTCTTCAGCCAATCGAAGAGATTGTAAGAGTAAGTCTTCAGCAGCCCCAAATTCCTCAAAGCGAAGCTTGAGCTCGTGATAGGCATTAAGGGTATGGATCTCAGATTGGTAATCGGATAGATCTCGTTGAAGGCTAAGGGCTTCTTCAAAGAACTCTTCTGCCATCCTGTACTGTCCTAGTTGAACTTTTACCCTAGCCAGATCGTCCATAAAAGCTGCGCAGGTAGCTTTTGCCCCCGTCTCCATAGAAAGATTGATACAGGCTTCTAAGTAGTAATTGGCCTTCTTGAAGTCCTCTTTTAGATGGTATAAGCTACCCAGATTACCCAAAAGTCTATATTTCAAACCCAACTGCTCTGTTGAAAAGGACTGTTCTTCAAACATTTCCAATCCTTCCAGGAAATGAGGAATGGCATTTTCAAAATCTCCCGCATACTTTTTGACTAGCCCTATATCATTGAGGCAGGAAGCGACTGTATAATAATCGAATAGACAGTGGGCGAGATCGATACTTTTTTGGAAGAAAGAAAGTGTAGTGTCGATAGGGGTATTTCGCTCGATGTGGTAGTTGCCGATATTTTTATAAGCTATGGCCAAACCGTGCTCATCGTGAATCTTAGTCGCCAAATACCGAGCACGCTCAGCGTACTCCAGCGATCTAGAGGGGGATATTCTACGATAGGCAAAACTGATATTATTCATCAGTTCTACTTGGATTTGAGGATCTTCCTCCATCATCAGCTGAGTCTCCAATAAATGGATTTCTTCCTCGAAATTCTGGGCGAAGATTACACTAGGCCCCAGAAAGAGGAGCAAGCTTCCTAAAATAGTGTAGCGAAAATCCAAATGTTAAACCTTAATAGGGTAAACCTTCATTGGAATCCCGCTACAATATACAACTATAGTAATTTATTTCAAATAATAAATATTATAAATAATGTTTTAAACAATTTACGGAATAAAATTTCCGGATAAATTCCCTATTCCTTAAGCACCTGAAGGGTGTGAACCTTATCTCCTGAATGGATTTCCATCCAATAAATCCCTGCTGGCCAGGTACGACCTAATAACAAATTTTGAGCATTCCCCAGTCGTTGTTGGAGAATCTTTTGGCCGAGAGAATTGTATACATGAAGTATCTTGGCCTCTGTCCATCTTTCTCCTAAATCCAATTGAATTTCTTCGGAGAAGGGATTGGGGTAGGCAGAGGGAAGGGGCTCCTGAAACGCTGGTACTAACTCTTCATTCACCTGAGAGAAACGTTGAGAAGACGTATTACTTACTGGGCAGCCCATGACTTCCACTTCAGCCATATGGAGGGCCCTACTTCCGTTTAATTGAATACGGACGTATTTTCCTGTGGCATTTAACGCTTGATGGAGGGTATCTCCCGCTGTTCCAGAATAATAGGTCCTGTGGATGGAGGAATCGCTAAGTAACTCTGTCAGGCTTCTTGAACCAAAGGGACTGTCAGATACCAAAATATAGAACTGCCTCAAGCGATTTCCACAGCAATCGGTTCGGTTGTAAAGAACAACGGATTGGATATCCGAAGGCGCCGCTAATTCCACTTCCCACCAAGGGGTGGCTTCATTTCGAGTATGCTGGATGGAAGGACTGCTTCCCCAAGGGCCTCGAGAACCATCTGAATCACCATCTACGGCGACAGAGGCCACTCCCAGCCCATAGGTACTGGACTGAGAGGCAGACTGATTGAGGGCCAGGTTGGTGGGGGTAGTACATCCCGGATCAACAACCGTATCACAGGCATAGGCTCCTGTAGCACAAAAGCTATCCCAATCGACAGGGGTATCATTTGTATATACGGTGACCGATCGATCGCAATAGGCTTGCATAGAATTAGGTAGACACTGGATATCATTCCTTTTCAAATCAAGTATTTTGAGGTTTTCGAAATTCCCGATAGATTCAGGCAATTCCTCCAGGTTATTCGAGGAGATCCATAGGTATTCAAGGCCTTTTAGATTTCCTATAGTTTCAGGAATAAATTGAAGTCCGCTTCTCCCTAAATCCAAACTTGTCAAACTGGGAAAATTTTCTATTGACTCTGGAATGGAATCTATCTGAGTACCCCTTAATTCCAGAATTCTCAGATTAGGAGCTGCTGTTAGGTAGGCTGGAAAGGAAGTTATTTGGGTAAAATCTAAATTCAATCTATATAGGGCCTCCATATTCTGAACGTTCGGAGGGAATTCGCTTATATCCGTATTATTTAAGAATACAGATACGAGTTGAGTTAGGTTAACGATACTGTTGGGAACGGAGCTAACTTCATTGTCATTTAAAAATAAACTTCTCAGATAGGCCAAGTCTCCCAGTTCATCAGGGATATCACCAGTCAATCCATTAAATTCCAAATCTAAGGAAACCAATATATTTCCTCCGATACAGTCAACACCTTCCCAGTTGTTATCACAAGGACATCCCACGCCCCAATTAGTGGACCTGATCCAGTTTTCTCCATCTGTCGCATTGTATATGGCCATCAGGGCCTTGTAGTTTTGATCGCAACGGGAGATACAGTCAAGTTCATAGGCGTATACAGCACCTTGATCAGTTCCTGGGGTATCTTCTCCGAAAGCACCCACTAGTATATCACTAGCAGCAATATCTATTGCTATTCCAAAGTTTGCCCCGCCCTCAGGCTCTGTAGCGAGTAATTCTGGACCCGCAATCCATAGATCATCTATTCGCTTGTAGATATAGGCTCCTCCGCTAGCTCCATTGAGCCTATTGGCCCCAATGATGGCTATATCCCCTTTGAGAACGAGTCTGTTTCCAAATCCTGCTCCGGGACTAGGAGTGTCTAAAGTCAGTTTTTGAACTTCTTCCCAGCCATTTTCGCCCTGCTTATACACATATACAGCTCCAGCATCATCCCCCTGATCATCATCTCCGGTAGCACCTACGAATGCCCAGACTCCTGATAAGGCAACCCGCGCTCCGAAGCGATCTCCCGACTCTCCGTCGCTCGCAAAAAGGGTGTCATTGACAAAGCCTTCTTCAACCTTTTCCCAGGCATAGACGGTTCCTATCTCATTATCGTCTCGTCTTCCAATGAGGAATCTATTCCCTGAAAGAGATACCTGGGTTGCCTGTGCAGATAAATTTAAGGGATCAAATGTTTGGATAATTTCTTCCTCTCTCCAAAACGCCCCATCAAAAGTATATAGATAGGTTCTACTGGCGTTGAACGTACTTATAACGGCAGTCCTTCCAGATATACTCAAGGATCCTCCAAATTTATCCCCGGCTAGAACTTCCGCGTCAATTCGAGTATAAAAGATCCATTTCCCATTTTCCTTCCTGTAAAAATACACTGCCCCTTTCTCCTCATTTTCTAAGCTTGCGATGAGCGCCCATTCCTTATCCATAGCTATTCGGTAACCAAAGTTGGCATCTGCTTGTGCTGTAGGGGCTTCTAGGCTATCCTGAATGATCCATGTCCCCCCAATCTTCTCTAAAACCCAGACTTTTCCCGAATTAAACTCACTGCCTAGACCTGGACTTTCTGCCCACCTAGCTCCGATAAGGGCTTCCCCCTTTATCATGGCCAATTCGTAGCCAAATTGATCTCCTGTAACTCCGTTTATATCTACTACTCGTTGGGAATTATTTAACTCAACGTTACTTATATAGGTACCGATCGTAGCGATTTGCTGGGCTTGATTCCCTAATGAGTCTTTTACAATAGTCAAATACTCTCCCCATGGTAGACCATCAAAATATCGCGATTCAACAAAGGTGTATCCTCCATCAATGGAATAGGTATAGGGACCTACGCCACCAGAAATATTGATGAGGGAAATTCCTCCTGTACTGTCTCCAAAACAGTCTGAGTCATAGGCAAAAGCTTCAAAAGCAATCGGTTCAGGCTCTATGACTACTGGACCTGTACATCCAAAGACTTCCACTTCAGAAATATGGAGGCGGGTATTTCTACCGGAACTTTGAATCTGAACCCGTACGTAACGCCCTGAGAAATCCACTGCCAAACTGACTACTGTATCGGGGAGGGTTCCAGAGAAAAAGGTTGAAGATACATTAGGATCTGCCAGCAGGCCTTCCAAAGTAGCAGCATTGTCAAAGGGTTGATCCGAAAATAGTACATGGAAATTCTTGAGGCGATTTTGACAGCAATCCGTTCGGTTAAAGATACGCACACTATCCAGTTCAGCGATTTCGCCCAGGTCTACCTGCCACCAGGGGCTCAGTTCTGCAAGACTATGTGTGATAGAAGGATTGCTGCCCCAAGGGCCCCGACTTCCATCCGTATCTCCGTCTACCGCAATACTTGCTATACCCAAGCCATAGGTTGTGGACTGCAAAGCTTCTTTGCCGAGGGCAAGGTTCTGTGGGCTGTTGCAAGAGCCATTTCCTGTATCTTCTTTCACTTCAATTTCAATGGAATCACTCGCTTGCAAGCCATCGGAGTCAATGACGATCAACTTTGCCGTATAGGTTCCTGGAGTGGTATAGGTATGACTAACTTCCTCTCCTATTCCATCAAATATATCCCCGAAAAACCAGGCATAGCCTATGATATTTCCATCCGTATCATAAGAACTACTTGCATCAAAAGAGACCGTTAAAGGGGCATTTCCTGAAGTAGGGCTTGCGGTGAAACTGGCAACAGGAGGCTCTGGACCTGGGGTAACTATTATTTCAACGATTTCACTCATGGTCAAACCATCGTCGTCCGTGAGAAATAAATCGACCACGTAAAGTCCCGGTTCCGTAAAGGTATGTGTAGCCGTGGGGCCCACAGCAATATTCCCCTCTCCAAAGTCCCATTCGTATAAAACGATTTCCCCATCAAGATCATAGGATTCCGTTCCATCGAAACGGACCTCTAAGGGAGCAGGACCCGATAGAGGGGTAGCTGATATGATCGGAACAGGTTCCCCGGTTGGGAGGCAATTGAGATCTACATCAGTTAATGCAGCAAAATCCCCTTGCCCTACGGGTATCGTACCGTCATTGGGCTGATCCAAATTGAAGCTGGTGTGTATCGTATCAAACTGTAAGTTAGGCTCTAGGCTTCCATCTAGGATGTCAAAGGTGACCTCTCCCACACTCACCCAGGCATTGAAGTCAATGTCCGGGCAGCTAAACTGCTCAGTATTCAATATCATGGTCAGATTGAAGATTCCAGGGTTTGAGGTTCCATCAAAGGAATGGGAATCCCAGGCAGAGGCTACATTTGCCACACAAAGATCGCTTCCATCAAAATTGAGGGAGCCATAGTCCGCAAACTGTAGGGCAGTATCATTGTAAGTAAGCAGTATGGAAGAGGTTCCAATACGAAAGGTATCTACCCTAGCGGAACGGATTTGTATAAGGGCGCGAAACTGGTCATTCTCGCAGTAGAGGGTCGGGACTATGCGGAGATCGGCGGTGGGGCCTGCGGGTTCTTCAGGAAGGGTGGTAAAGGTGGGACCCAAAATAAAGGGTCGAACACCCGTTGCACTACAACTCACTTCCCCTTCCCACTCATAGGTAGTATTGGGCAGAAGATTTTCCAGTAGTACCTGTTGAGGGGCGCTACCTGTGCCCTCTACAAAGCCTTCTATCCATTCTGAGTCCCCTTGGATACGATACCTATAGTTTGCAATAGGCCCCAAAAAGGGCCCTCCAACGGACCAGTCTAAGAAGGCAGAGCTGGATGTAAGCTGACTTACTGTCATCTGATCCAAAAGCTCCTCTACATCATAACAGGCGGAAAAAAATCGCTTACTTGCCCATTCTGAAGCCCCTCCTTGGCAGATACTTCGAACTTCCCATTCGTACTCTGATTCTCGAATAAGTAAGAGGACGAGTTTAGGCACGAATAAGCCTGTCTCTAAATTCCAGGTTTGAGCCCCAACTAAGCGATAACGAACCTCATATGAGGAAGCACCTGGCACTTCATTCCACAAAAGTTGTCCCGTGGTCCCATAACTGACATCAGCAAATAATCCTGTAGGCTCAGAACAAGGTGGGGTATTAGGTAAGGTAGTAAAATTAGGCCCCGTAAGATAGCTTATATTAGGACTCGTTTCACACATCACTTCCCCCGCCCATTCATATTCGGAATTGGGTTCTAGATTTTCAATTCGGGCTTGGAAGCTAGCTCCATTTTGGGTGTTATTTACCAAATCAATATTCCAATTGTGGTCTCCCACTTTCCGATAATAAAAATAGGTAACTGGAGGCCCGAAAAATGAAGGACTCGACCAATTAATCGTCGCCCCGCTTTCGGTTATTTCTGTTACGGTGAAATTGGCAACAGCGGTCTCTGTGTCGAAACAAGGAGAATTGAAAGAACTCCTGCTCCAATCGGATACCCCATTTACGCATACGCTTCGGACTTCCCATTCATACTCCGTTTGTCTGTTGACGGCAATCCCATATTGAATAGTGCCAATACTAGGAATAAGGGTCCATTCATCCGTATCGTACACTCGATATCTCAGGTCATAGGATAGCACATTGGGCACAGGTTCCCATTGGACGATCGCTGTATCGGGATTGCGCAAATCTGCGTGGAGTTTTCCTCGACTGGGGCTTACACATGTGGGAGAAACAGGATTTGTACATCCCCAGACTTCCACTTCAGCCAGATTAAGTACATTGGTGCCCGACAATTGAACCCGAATGTACTTTCCTTGGGTACCGGCCAAGTCAATGTCTGCAATCTCTCCCGCCACTCCCGCGTGAAAGTAAGACCAAATATTTGCATCGGCCTGTAACTCCTCTAAAGTGACACCCGCTTCAAAGGGGCTTTGAGAGACAAATACGTAGAAGGCTCGGAGCCGATTTCCACAGCAATCCGTACGATTATAAATTCGTAAGGTATCTAAATAGGAGTTTTCTGCCAGGCTTACCTGCCACCAAGGCTGGGCCTCCCGTTGGGTGTGAATAATGGACGGGCTGTCTCCCCAAGGACCTCGGCTCCCATCTGGATCGCCATCAACGGCTATCTCCGGGCTACCAAAGCCATATACAGAAGATTGCTGAACGGATTGGTTCTCAGCCAGATTGACAGCTTCCGTACAGGATTGACTAATCCCAAAGCTAGTATTGGCCCCTAGCCATAGCAATACCAGGAGCATACGAATAGGAAAGTAATTCATAAGACGTTTAATGTGCGTGATAAATGTGAATGTGCAATACCTAATACCTTAGAGCTAAATTAAAAATTATTTCATGTAAAGTAAAATGTATAAAACTATATTTTCACAAAAACATAAACTTGCGGTATGAGCAGTATAAATGAATGAATGAACTCGCAAAGGAATATTCCCCCAATAGAATAAACATTTCCATAGAGGTTCTCATTATTCGTTAAGAATAATAACTTCCCCAGTGCCAGAATATCTCATTGAATTTCTGGCCTTTTCCTATTTTTTGGGCTATATCTAGACTTACAATTGGAAGAATTATGAAAGAGCCGAATCCGATATTTAAGCCATCTTGCAAATTTTGTAAAATTAAATATTCAAAGAATTAAATTCTTTTCAGGCGATTATTTTGGCTGTTAAGTCCGTTTTATCAACCAAACAAAATACATCCGTTCCCGGCATCGGGGTTATTTCATATTTTTACCTTCGTCATGATTCTCCTTTAGACAATGTAGCTTTCCTTCTAGTGGAAAGAATTTACTGTCCCTTAACTTTAGTGAAAGATGCTGGCATCGAACTTTGTGTCAACTGAAAAAAACAAGTTCGTATGCGTAACCCCTTTTTTAAAGGAAACCCTTTTAATGATTACTTAAAAGAAGTAGAAAGAAAAGAATTTGCCCAAAAGAGACGTATGTACATCCTGCTCGCAGGACTAATTGCAAGCATTCTTACCGTTGGCTTTATCTATATGACCTCTGGCCCAACTCCCTTAGAAAAAGATTCTGTACCCTTTGATAAACTTGAGATAAAAGCCAAGCAAACCCTGGTTTCCCAACGCTATCAGCACTATGGCAATGAAATGGAGGAAGACTTCTGCTTAGATTCAATCATCTGTGTAATTGAGGGAGAATTTACCCAGCACAAACCCGTTTTCTTTCATATAGCGAATTACAATCAAGAGAATACCTATGTGATTGAATACGGGGACGGAAACCAAAAACGCATTCCGGCAAAGCATGCATTTGTTTTTGATTCTCCCGGGAAATACCTAGTGAAAATCACCGCCTATAACCCAACATACGACAGACGGATCAAGACGACCCAAACCCTCCTCATAAAATCTAATCCTCTTAGGCCAGGAGAGCACGAAAGAGATAGTCATTGCTAAGGAATTAGCTCATCGCCTATTTACCTGCTTTCATCGATTCCAGCCTTTCCCTATTATTTTCCCTTACTAGATTTAAAAGAAAAAAGAAATATGAATAATTACGTTCCCCAGAAGAAATCATCCCTGTTGTTCACGAGGCTAAAGAGAAGAGATTTGTCGTAAATGTAGACAGTATGAGAGCTTACATCCAATATGAACCCAGAAAATCTGATTTATGGCTTATTACAGATATGCAGGTTAAAAAAGACCGCAGGCAATCTCAGGTAGGAGCCAAACTCATTGCGAGCCTTCTTTCCTATGCAAGTAGCAAAAATAAAAAAGTTATACCCCTTTCAGGCAAAGTGAAATACATTTTTGAAAACAATACTTCCTACATGAGCCATCTCTATCAAGGGTAAAAGTAAGCTTCGTGCGGGCTAATTACCCCAGGTCTTTAGGATTTCTTTCGCCACTACTTGTCCAGAAATGAGGGAGGGCGGAACACCCGGTCCAGGGACAGTAAGTTGTCCTGTGTAATAAAGATTAGATACTTTTCTAGACTTCAATCGCGGTTTAAGCAAGGCAGTTTGCTTGAGTGTATTAGCCAATCCGTATGCATTTCCTTTGAATGAATGGTAGTCCTTAACAAAATCATTCATTGCGTAACTTCTTTTAAGAATTACAGCATCCTTTACTGACTGGCCAATCAAGGCCTCAAAACGATCCATGATAATACCGTAATATCGCTCTCGTTCAGATTTCTTATCCTCCAATCCAGGCGCGAGTGGAACCAGTAAAAACAGGTTCTCCATTCCCTCTGGTGCCACAGAAGCATCTGTTTGAGATGGAGAGCAGACATAAAAGAGCGGCTTACTAGGCCATCGGGGGTCTTCGTAAATTTCCTTAGCGTGCAATTCGAAATCCTCATCAAAAAATAACATGTGATGCTTAATACCTTCTAGCTTTTTGTTTAAGCCAAGGTAAAACAGCAAACTTGACGGGGACATGGTCCGTTTATCCCAATAAGAGGATGAATAGTTCCGATAAGCCTTGGAGAGCAAAACTTGATCTGTATGGTGGTAGTCGCTATTGGCGACTACAATATCGGCCTCAAAATTCAGAGATTCTCCCCGAACAACGCTGGCAAGTCCCTTATTCACTTGAATTTCTTTTACCTCCTGATTAAAGATAAATTTGACGCCCTGCTCTTCTGCCACCTGGACCATACCTTTCACAATTTCGTGCATCCCCTTCATCGGATACCAAGTTCCCAATGTCAGATCTGCGTGATTCATCATGCTATACATGGCGGGCGTATTGTCGGGCGTGGCCCCTAAGAATAGGACCGGGAATTCCAAGATTTTGATCAGTTTGGGATTCTGGAAAAATTTGGCCACGTGTTGACGCATGGATCCCCATAGCTGGATACGAAAGCTTTCTCCCGAGCAATCGTGGATCGAGAAACTCTGTAATAGAAAGGGAAGGGCGATGTACATAATCCTTCATACCCACCTCGTATTTGTAGGCCGCTTGCTTGAGAAACTCCCTCAAGCTTGGGGACAGAACCGGGTTCCAGAGACTCAAACAAAGCCTCCAACTCCCCCATATTAGCGGGTATATCAACAAAATCATCCTGTCCAAAATACACCCTATAAGAAGGAGATAAACGTTTCAAGGTGTAATAGTCCTCTACACGCTTGCCAAAGAGACCAAAGTACTCCTCAAAGACATCTGGCATCCAATACCAGCTAGGCCCCATATCAAAGGTAAACCCATCCTTTTTCCATTGCCTTGCGCGTCCACCTGCATGATCATGCTTCTCCACCAACGTTACCTGATGCCCTGCCTGAGCCAAAAGTGCTGCCGCAGATAAACCCGCAAAGCCTGCACCGATTACAATTACCTTTTGTTGCATGAATGAGTATAGATACTTCTGAGAGTCTTTTTAATGGGTTCAAACTGCCAAGTCCCCCAAATTGTTAAAAGTCTTATATTGAAACATCAAATGGACCCACATGAACCCAGTGGAAGAATTCATTTACCAGCAGGAGGGAAACCAACAGAAAATTCTTTCTTTTTTACACGAGCATCTCCTAAAGTATCCAGGGGTAGAACCCAAGATTCGTTATAGAATTCCATTCTATTACCGGAAATCCTGGATCTGTTATGCCAATCCGTACAAAGGGGATAGAATTGAATTGGTATTTCTAAGAGGAAATGAACTGTCAAATGAACAAGGCTTGCTGGAAGCCAGGGGAAGGAAGCAGGTACGAGGGGTAATCTTTGCCTCTGTAGAGGAAATCCCACTTTCAACGCTAGAAGAGGTCATTCACGAGGCCTTAATTTTGGATAAAGAGATTCCCTATTCCAGCAAAAGAACCAAAAAATAATTTTTTACTTTTCGATTTTTATTTCTCATGCATATTTAATTTAGCGAAAAAATTTATATATTCGCTCCTAATTGCTTTGGGTTTAGAAATGTTTTCTGTCGTTTGAAATGCCTTACGTAACTGGGAGATGAAGCCGCATATTATCTCATTTTTCGCCATAGCCTTACTCTATCTATCCCCTCTCTGGGGACAATCAGAAAATGAAGAACTCGTTTTCTCCATCTCCACCTTATTGAATCCTGAATCTTCTATTGAGAACCTCATTCAACTCGCCCAAAAACAAAAGGATAGTGATGTAGATTTGGCACTCTCCACTATTTCTTATGCAGAGGAATTAGCGGAAAAATACCATTGTGAACATTTAAGTTTCCGAACACGCTTTTATCACAGTTTGTATTTGCTCCACAAAGGGGAGAACAAGAAAAGCTTGGAAATGATTGAGGAAATTCTTCCCTATTTTCAGCGCTCTATTTATCCCTGGCATGAAGCTACCTTATACAATCGACTGGGAAGTATTTACGTAGATGCAGCTGAATTGGATAAAGCCATCATTTACCTAGATAAGGCCATCACTATTCTTAAAAAGCTGGGACGAAAAGGAAGTCTTTCCTATGCCTATCGGTTTCTAGCGGAGGTATATTCAAGTAAGGGTTCTCATGCTCAGGCATTGGAGTATTCCTATAAAGCCTTAGAGTTGGCACAAGAAACAAGTTCTATTCCTGCACATTTTTTGGCTTGGGCAACCTTGGGGCAGACCTATTTATCTTTAGAAGATTTTGAGGAAGCGGAATCCTATTTCCAACTGGCAATGCATCCATCTAATAGGCACAAAAATCCAATTTTTTGGACTCGGCCCTTAAACAAATTGGGGATTATTGCTTTTAGGCGGGGAGAATTAGAGAAAGCACATAATTTTCTTATAGAATCTTTGTTTTTACACCACAAATACGATAACCAATATTGTTTACCAGAAACCTATTATTATTTGGGGAAACTGGCCTTGAAAAACCAGGACATTCCGGAAGCTCTATGCTACCTGCAGGCATCCAAACAAGCCAGTAGGAATAAGCAAGGAATCCGGGAAGAACTAAAAGCAGATTTGGGGCTTGCTGAGTTGTATGGAATGACCCAGAATCATGTAAAGACCCATGCCATTGCCTTACGGGTATTGATTTGGGCCCAGAAGAATAAAGATTATGAACTTCTGCATACCTCCGCTGCTATTCTCGCGGATTGTGCCGAGACCATGGGGGCTTATCGAAAAGCATACGAATTCAGAACACTCCATCAAATGGCAAGTGATAGTGTCCTCAATGCAGAAAAAGCCAAACAGATTACAGCTATTCAAATACGAAACCTCCACCAGCAGCAGGAAATTGAACAGGCGTTGAAGTTGAAGGAGCAAAAACAAGCCTATGTTGAGCAACTTGAGCAAAGTTCTAGTAGGGTCCAAAAACTCATGGGGGCTATTGGCCTATTTTTCTTATTGACGATTTTATTTGTTCGAATTAATTATTTGCGAAAAAAAGCCGGGAAGGAACTTCAGCTCAAGAATTTCGAATTAGAGGTTGCCGAACAGGATTTAGCCAATAAAAATTTAGCGTTGAAGCAATATATTGAAAGTAATCTTCAATTGGAAAACTTTGCCTATATGGCCTCTCATGACCTCAAGGCTCCCTTGAATAATATTCTGAGCTTTTCCAAGCTATTGGCCAAGTCTTCTCTCCACAAACTTTCTTCAAAAGAACAGGATTTCGTGAATTTTATCATCACTGGAGCCTCCAACATGCAAGCCTTAATTGAGGCCCTGTTGAATTTTTCACAAGTGGACTCAAAAAAACTCCAACTGGATTGGATCAGGCCCATAGAAATCCTGGATGAAGTACAAATATTTTTATCCGCAGAAATTGAAAAGAGCCAGGCGGAGATCATATTTGAAGATTTACCCGAACGAATTTATGCAGACCGGCTAAAGCTATATCAATTATTTCAGAATCTGTTTTCCAATGCCTTGAAATTTTCTCGCGAATCTTCTTTCATCCAGATTCAGGTAAGCAGTAAGGAATTCCCAGAATATTGGCAGTTTGCCATCACAGATTCTGGGATAGGGATAGCCCCAGAATTTCAGGACAGAATTTTCATGATTTTCAAGCGGCTCCATACCCAAGATCAAATAGAGGGAACAGGAATAGGGCTAGCCCTCTGTAAAAAGATTGTGGAACAACACGAAGGGCAAATTTGGGTCAAGTCTAAGAAAGGAGAAGGGAGTACCTTTTTCTTTACCCTCAAAAAATTCCAGGTAGCTGAGCAAAGTCCCCAAGTATCCGTCATAGCCTGACTTCCTTTTTGTAGTAAAATTCTGTATATTAAGTTATTACAAACCTAATAACACCTCAATGGATTTATCAAATATCAACTATCTGGCGGTAGCTGTTGCAGCCGTTGCCTCTTTCGCCTTGGGGGCTCTTTGGTATAGCCCAATCCTCTTTGGCAAGCGTTGGCAGAGCGATTTGGGTTTTACAGATGAATACTTGCAACAGGGAAATATGGGTAAAACCTTTGGATTGAGTTTTGTCATGATGCTGATTATGTCTTTGGGTATGGCCATCTTGTTAACGGGGCACGGAGAAAATAACATTGATTGGACTTCGGGTGCCTACCACGGGCTCACGGTGGGATTACTTTTTGTCGGAACCTCTATGGCGATAAATTACCTATATCAGCGTAGACCTTTCAGCCTATGGGCTACAGATGCGCTGTATCAGATTTTATTTTTAACCCTGATGGGGATCATTATAGGTGCATGGCAATGATACAAACTCCCTTTAACCAGCAGTTATTCATTCGAATGCTGCTGGTACCCTCAATCTTCCTTTTTACCCTTTCTTGTACGATCGCCCAAAAATATGTCTTTCCAGAGCTACCGGAAGAAGGGAAAGCCTTGGCAGATTTCATTCCAGCGGAGTATACGCTCATTGAATCCGCCCAAGGAGACCTCAATCAAGATGGCCGAAAGGATCTCGTTTGGGTCATGGAATATAATGAAGTGGTTACAGAACGCTTGAAGACTTTGGGAAAAACCCAAACTCTAGACACAAAGCCCCGGATTCTAGGTATTGCTTTCGGGTATCCTTTAGGCGTATTAGGTCTGGAGTTTCAGAACAATGATTTCGTCCTCAGACGGCAAGAGGGAGCCAATGGGCAAGAGCCGCTTGACAAATTATCCATTGATGCGAAAGGGCATTTACATATCGGTTTTCGCCGGGTATATACAGAGAAAGAATGGGAGGTCAATTATGAATGGAAATACGCCAAAAACAATTTTATCCTAATTGGTGCTACTAGTCTGGACTATGATAAATTGACGGGGGTTAGGCATAAAAATACCTACGACTTTATGGAGCATAAAGTGAAACATAGCTATGACAATGCCCTGAAGCGAAAAAGAAGGCCCAATATTTCCAATTTTTACCTCGATAAGACCCAACCCAAGACCTTCGAGACCTTCTCTCGCCCCCTGACGTGGAAGATTTTAGAAGGGTTCATTCTATAAAAATCACCCATATGGGTGAAGGAAAAGTAGAGAAACCAGAAGAAATTCATGCCGATTCCCTAGAGTAGGGATGTATCACTTATTTCAAAAAAAATAAACTATGAAACTTGGCATCACCCTCATATTAGGTTTCTGTTTCTTTTCTCTTTCCTATGCTCAGCAGATTAGGACGCTTGAGGCTATTCCGAATCAAATAGTCGAAGTACAGGACGATCTATCTAATGGCCATCCTATTACTGACCTTTCTTGGGCCTGGAACAGTTCTGTTGCCTGTTTCCCCGCAACTCAGCGAGAAAAATTTACCGGGCATCATGTCTTATACAAGACCGAACTCCCTCGCTATTCTGAAATGGAAGTCACAGTGATTCCCGATGACCCCAATGCAAATTTTTCCCTTTATGGCTATGAAGTAGGTAAGGGCCGGGAAGCAATTGTTCCCAATTTGCAGCAATGTATTCGCTGCGAGGTTGATCACAAATGGGATCGGCCATTTAAAGGCAAGACCCAAGACCACACCCGCACGATAACAGACCTACTGGCTATTAACAACCCCTATTCAGTCGTGATCGGGGTAGTGGGAGCAAACGGCCTTAGCGCTGGGGGTTATACCTTACAAATCAAACTGAAGAGTCGCTAAGTAATTGGACAAAAGAAAGTGGGTATTTTTTCATGGAATGAAAAGTTTACCCTGTAGGGGTAGCCTATGGGTAGATTCATCATGCCCCCCTATTCCGCCGGCGAGGTATCCAAGTTGATACCTCGCCGGCGATAAAAAGGGATGGGGGACCTTTTCTACCCATATTAGGTACCTAAAGGCACCGGGATTCTCCTGCGAGAAGAGGGCCTTTGAACTCATATTTCTAGTACCTTAGATAAATCAGGGAATCCCTGCCAGTTGTAATACGGTCTGGGTAATCACGTCTATTGCTTGCTTTATATGGTAAGTTTCAGAAAATTCCTCGGGTTGTGGCTGATCCCTCTACGGCTTGGTACAAAAACCATAGCAGCAGGATAGGTCATGCCAACCAATTGAGCGTCATGGCCCGCCCCGCTGTACATTTTGGTATAGCTGATGCCACCGTCGCGAGCAGCTTGTTCCAACTCCGTGACGATGGAAGAGGAAAATATCAGGGGATTTACCCGGACTTTTGGAGTTATTTTGAGGGAAAGACCTTCTTCTGCAGCCAGGGTTTGGGCATAAAAATCCAATTGTTCCTGGGTTTCCTGAAGAACTTTTAATTGAGGATGCCGGTTATCGATGACCAGGGTAGCGGCACTGGGTACAATATTGGGGAGGTTGGGATGAAGGTCTAATTTTCCACAGGTTATTACCTGGGGAGGGCCTATATTGTAAGCAAGTTCCCGGGTATAGGCTGCGAGTTGGAAGGCCAGGTTCCCAGCATCCTTCCGGTAGGACATAGGGGTTGTACCCGCATGGTTGGCTTCTCCTTCAAATCGATATTCAGTCCAAAAAATGCCTTGTACAGCTTCCACAATCCCCAAGTCCAGGCCCTTCTCCTCCAAAATTTTTCCTTGCTCTATATGAAGCTCCAAGAAGGCTTTTAGCGGAAATGCACCGACGGGCAAATCCCCCAAGTAACCAATCTCTTCCAAGGCAGATTTGACGGTTATCGCAGGATTATCGACAGCTGGTGAAGCATATATTTCCTCCAAATCTGCTAGGCCATTGAAGACATATGAGCCCATCATATCGGGAGTAAACCTCGCCCCTTCTTCATTGGTGAAATTAATAACCGCAACAGGGTACTGAGTTTCAATTTGGCGTTCATTCAAATGATCTATGACCCCAAGGCCTGCAATCACACCTATGGGTCCGTCAAATTTTCCCCCACTTTTTACACTGTCCAAATGAGAGCCTATTGCAATAGCGGGAAGGACCTGTTTCCCTTTTCGGACTCCAATCATATTTCCAATGACATCCACATGAACCTCCAGGTTTCTCTTTTCCATTTCTTCCTTCAATAGATCACGTGCTGCCTTGTCTTCCTGTGTAAGAGATAAGATATTTGTCCCCGGCAATCCAGGTCGGGTACATTCATTAATTGATTCGATTAATCGTTCGATTTCTTGAATACTCATGTGTGGAGAAATGACTTAGTTTAGCAATATAAGGGAATTATCTTTGGCCTAATCTTCAAGAACTATGAAAAAGCTATTTTTTTTACTCGGTTTTTGTCTGGGATTAGCCTTCCATACTTGGGGACAGGTTCCCGAAAAAGAATGGAATCTGGCTAAAGAACAATCGGGAATCCAGGTATATACCCGGGAAGTGGCAACATCTCCATATAAAGCTTTTCGAGGGATAGTCGAAATACAATGTAGCCTGGAAGACCTGGTAAAGGAGCTAAAAGATTTTCCCTCTTTTCCCCAATGGTACTATCAACTTAAAAGAGGGGAAATCCTCGAAAATAAAGATCCCGATAGAGGCTATTGTTATGTCATCATTGACCTCCCATGGCCAGTGAGTGATCGCGACAATATTTTTTCCTATAAATGGGAAAGGCCCAGGCCGGAAGAGGCAAAACTAATATCTTGGAGTACCCCAGACTACCTTCCGCTAGTTAAAGATTACATTCGAATTAAAGTATCTAAAAGCACCTGGCATATCCAGAAAATTGGCTCCCAACGGGTTCGCCTCACGCATGAGGCCCATGCAGATCCAGGAGGAAAGATTCCCGCTTGGTTGGCCAATAGCTTTGTTACTGAGGCCCCCTTCTCTTCTCTTAAGAAGCTAAGAGAACGGATGGAAATAAGGCGAACCGATTAAATTCCCCATCTAAGTCCTTAATATCGATTCCTTTGCTCCCACTGACACATCAGCCTCTTCCAGAAACATAGCGCTCCAATTCTTCAATGGTTTGTTCCTGTTGAGCAATTATGGACTTTACCACATCGCCGATGGTAATTATGCCCTTGATCTGACCGTATTCTACCACGGGGAGGTGCCGAATATGCATATGTGTCATAAGACGCATACAATCATCCATCGACCGTTGCGGCTTGACAAAAAATACCCGAGGCGTCATCAATTCTCCTACACGGGTCTCAAAAGAGTTTTTGCCCTTCAGGACTACCTTTCTGGCGTAGTCTCGCTCAGAGAAGATTCCCACGAGCATATCATCTTCCACCACTGGTAAGGCGCCAATATTTTTCTCAGCCATGAGTTGGAGGGCTTCATACACAGTTGCTTGGGGGCTGATGGTCCATAGGTCAGGACCTTTCATTTGCAGAAGTCGGCTTGCTGTAATCATAAGTTTGTGGATTAGAGGTGAAAAAATCCAGCGGAATAGGTGAGATAAAAAAATATTACGCCGCTTTATAAAATTTACAAAATTAAAGCGAACATTTCAAGAGACGAAACACTAGACTGGATTAGCAAGCCGTATTATTCTATAAAGGATTTTTAGGTGCCTTCAGCCCTCTTCTTAACCGCATGAAGTATGAAAAGCGTTTTTGGACTCCTAAAAAATGGGGGAAAGATTCCCCCGTTTTGGGTTTTCGACTTTGGGAAAATTTACATGGTTGTTTCATGGTATGATTCGTTTGATAGTTGCTTAGCAAGGAATACCATGCAAGCCTAAGTTCTGGGTCATTTTCATTGCCCTTATTATAAAACTAGTCTCCTTCGGGTAATTTTCCTCCTACTAATGGATAAGTGTGGAGCTTAACTGATTTTGAGTGTGCATTCCGTTATTATGCTTACATTTACCCCTATCTCAATCGTGTAAAATGGATAAATTCTCTACCTATGATATCGAAATCATTCACCTTCTGTCCCCAATGTAGAGAAACCTTAGTTCGGCCAAAGGAAGGATATATTCACTGTCCTGATACACAATGTGGCTATGTATTGTATGAAAATCCCACCCCCGTAGTAGCAGCGATTGTGGAAGACCCTGTAGAGGAAGCAGTAATACTCGTACAAAGCAAGGGATGGCCAAAGACCTGGTTTGCTTTGGTTACTGGTTTTTTGGAAAAGCACGAAGATCCAGCGGAGGCCGTCTTGCGGGAAGTGGAAGAAGAAATCGGCTTACAGGGAAAGCTTATGTCCTTCATTGGGCACTATCCCTTTAGGCGCATGAATCAATTGATTATGGCCTACCACATCCGAGCCTCGGGTGTGGTTACCCTGGGGGATGAGTTAGCCGATTATCGACGGGTAGCTATCCAAAAAGTCAGGCCCTGGGAATCCGGAACCGGCTATGCATTAAGAGATTGGTTGGAGTCTCAAGGAAGGACAGATATAGAAATGATTTCTTTTGGGTAAGCTGAAACATTTTCATAAGGCTTGAAGTAATTCAAGTATGGGAGGATAGAGTTACCCTCAGATCCTTATTAATTAGCCATCCTATGAAAAGATCCTATACATCCTTTATTATTTTATTTGGTTGGGCCTTTCTTTTCTGTAACGATACCATGAAGGCTCAATCGGGCTCATTCGTTCGCGGAAGGGTAAGTGATGCAGAATCAGGCAACGCCCTCACCTACATAGCGGTTCGTTTTTGTGGGGAGATGTACGGTGCATTGACTAATGAACGCGGAGAATTTCGTTTGTTTGTCCCCCCTGAAAGTTTGGAGGACTCCCTGTGTATAAGCTCCATTGGATATAGCACGGGTGTTTTTCCCATTAAGGCTTTGCAAAAGAATGCGGTAAATAATTTTGTCTTAAATCCTAGTCCCATCTATGCGGATTCCGTCTATATAGAGGGCGATAAAGGAAAACTTCCTTCAGCTAAGAATCTTGTAAAAAGGGCCTTGCGAAGGATTTTGATCAATTACCCACAGTCTCCCTTTACCCTCACTGGGTACTATAGAGACTACATCCGTGAGGACACCGGATACATCAACTTATTTGAGGCGGCTCTAAAACTGTGGGATCCGGGTTTTAAACAAGAAGTGTTGACGAAAGGGAAGGGCGAAATTTTGCAAACCCGCTTTCGAACCGAGGTAAGAGTCGACTCAACTGCCCAACAGGGATACGGATATGGCAAAAAGTTAGTCCCCGCTTATGTGATGCCTGGCTATGGGGGAAATGAATTTACTATTTTACAGGCCCATGACCCCATCCGAAATTACGATGTCAAATCCTTTTCCTTTGTTTACCGCTTGTTGAAAGATTTCGTTCCCAATCATTTATTTCAACTGGAGAAAATTACGGTGCAAGACGGTGTTCCCCTCTATGAGATCAGTTTTGCCTATAACCTGGGGAGAGAACCTACTCGGTCAAAGCTTAGGAATACAAAAAGTAATCCGGTTAGAGGGACCTTATGGATACGCACCGATACCTATGGGATGGTAAAATTTAATTACCTCAATTTCTTCGAGGAGGAGCCCGGAAAAAAAAGATATGAAATAACAGTAGAATACCAGGATATAAGGGAAAAACTCTTCCTCAAATACATTTCCATGAATAATTTCTTTGAATTAGAGGATACTACCCAGACTCCCTTTCAAGTGGTAGGAGTCCGTTTTTTAGAAGAGAAAAATCAATTTGTCCTTCGATTTAACCGAATGCCAACCCAAGGTCCGGCTTCCACTCCACGGTTTTTTAAGGTGATTTACAATGGGGAAGAATATGAAGTTCGGAATTGTGGGTTGAGTGACGCCTATTCCATATTCCTTTATATTCCAGGCTTGGCAAAGCTCTTGCTTTCCGACCCCATAATAGAGGGTTCAAATTTAGGAAAAGAAAACCTCAAAAAGCTCTTAATGATAGGGAAGTTGCACTTTAAAATTGATAATTGGGTAACCGATCGGGAAAATATTCCCTTTGGGGGCCGCCCCAGAAAAGCGATGTACCAGTTTCGAGAATTTTTTGTAAACGACATCAACCGCACTCCCTCGGGTGAACTTACGGAACCCTTAAATAAACTCCAGCCACTGTTTGCACAACAGAAACAAGATAATCCACAATTTTGGGATTCATTTACGGTGATGCTCAACGCCCCCTTGAAAGAATAAAGGTACAAGGGAAGGATTTCAAGTTGAGGGACATAGAACAATTTTTTTTTAAGGGAAAGTCTGAACCATAAACTATTTTGTTTAACTTTATGGCATGTCAAAGGGCCAAAGGTAGTCTATAAGGGCGTTCCTTATAGAGCTTGTTTAATTGTTTCACCTCTAATCTTTGACTTATGCCTACGATTAACACCTATCTCGCCTTTAACGGAAACTGTGCTGAAGCCTTTGAATTTTACAAAGGAGTCTTCGGAAATGAATACCAATCTATTAGCAAGTTTTCGGAAATGCCCCCTAATCCCAAGTACCCTATTCCAGAAGCAGATCAGGACAAAATAATGCACGTAAGCCTACCTATTGGAGGAGACTCTGTGTTGATGGGTTCGGACAGCGTGGAGAGTTTTGGTCTGAGTCAGGTGGGAAATAATTTCTCGCTCTCCCTTGATACCCAGTCCCGGGCGGAGGCTGATCGGCTCTTTGAGGCCCTTTCAGCAGATGGAAAAATCACCATGGCCATGAATGAGACGTTTTGGGGATCTTATTTTGGAAGCTTAACCGACAAGTTTGGTATCCAATGGATGGTGAGTTTTGATTTGGCCAAAGAAAAGGCTTGAATTTTACCAAACAACACATAAACCTATGAAAGTATTAAAAGTCATTTTTTTGGTATTACTGGTGCTTATCGCCATTCCACTCATTGCAGGTCTATTTTTGCCTAAAGAGATGGCCTACGAGAAATCGATAGAAATCAATGCCTCGGTAGACCGAGTCTGGGAACACGTAAATAGCTTGGAAGACATGGATCAATGGAGCCCTTGGGGCGCAAAAGATCCCAATATGAAGAAGGAATGGAGCGGAACAAGTGGAGAAGTAGGTTCTGTACAGCACTGGGATTCAGAAGTTGAAACAGTTGGTAAGGGCAGCCAGACAATAGCTAGGCTCCAGGCTCCTAATCTATTGGAGACGGACCTCAAATTCTTGACTCCCTATGAAAGTGAAGCCAAAGCCTTTGTAAAACTCGCCGAATCAGGTGCAAACACCACGGCCACATGGGGTTTTAAAGGGGAAATGCCATACCCAATGAATGTAACCCTGCTCTTTATGGACATGGAAGCAGCTATGGGGGAGGATTTTGGCTATGGACTCGGTAAACTGAAGGAATTGGCGGAGACCCCTCTACCAGAGCCAGAACCAGAGCCCATGGAAGGAGAAGCTGAAGCTGCTGCGGAGGCTACTTCTTAAAGCATATTAATCGGCGGAGGCAGATGAAAAATTTGCACCCGCCGATTATTTTCTATCTGACATATCCTTTACCTAAGTCTACAACTGCCCGCTTCTGGTTTTAATTGGTCTATGATGACCTCTTGGCCATTAGATATAATCCGACCGCTCAGCACATTGAAATCCTCAAAGGGAGACGCTATTCTTCCCAGTTCATAGGGGAGTTTCCCCCTAGCAAAGTCCACAAAATCCTCTGCAACCCGAAAACTTGCGTAGAACTCATCCCCGACCTGCCTATAAATACCATATCCTCTCGTGATTAAGGGATTGGTAAGGCCATTTACGTAAATGTCTCTTTGGCGAAAGATAGAACCCCAGACCGGAATCTCAAAGGGAGCAGCCCGATGGACAAATTCTATGGCATTGTCTTCGTCTGATGCAGCTTGAAAGTTAATATTGGGACAATCGTAGTTGGCATTAGTCTTGGGAGGAGCCTGTTGATTTAAATTATGTCCTTGACAGATGCAAACCATTTCACTGGTTGCAAAGGCCGCTAGCAAGCCCCACTGGGGCATAATGAGAAGGGAGCTTTCGTTTAAGCCATTGGGAAAGGGCATAGAAGGTCCACCTGCCATTTGGAGGCTTAAGACATCATTTGAATAGGTATATAAGCCCTCAAAAGCGAAATCCTCATGGGTATCTGTGGTAAACAGTACTTGCATGTTTCCATTCTCCTGGAAAGAGAAGTACCAAGCTAGTTGAGAGTTTTGTCGCAAGCAAAAATATAACGCTTCGAAGTTTTGGTTAGGAGTAAAGGTAAATTGGCGATCTGCTTTGGCAAAGAGCTCCTCCTCTGTAAGAATCATGTTGTTCTCTGGAGAGGGCTCTTCTCCCTCCATACAGGACAGGAAAAAAAGTAGCAAGCATATACTCCATCCTACATAGCGAGTCATAAATAGGCAAATTTGAAGTTAAACAGGATTGTTATCCTAATTATTCGCATCCTTACAGGATAGATCATTATCTTATTCCGAAGTTTTTTCTATTGCAAAAAAGTAATACCTCTTTGTCCTCCTTAGTTCCCTATCCCCATCATGGTCTTGTCGCTGGCATAGATGAAGCCGGAAGAGGCTGTCTAGCAGGACCAGTAGTCGCAGCTGCAGTAATTTTGCCGATGGATAGCCACATTCCCTTTCTCAATGATTCGAAAAAGCTGAGTCATAGCCAACGTATGG
The DNA here is from genome assembly GCA_965263105.1 of Bacteroidia bacterium. Taxonomy (GTDB): domain Bacteria; phylum Bacteroidota; class Bacteroidia; order J057; family J057; genus JBCCTX01. Next base: position 169,141 of record CBDHGL010000002.1, read on the forward strand.
CCCTTCGTCCTCATATCCTGGACCAGGCCTTGGCCTGGAATGTGGGCATGATCTCTGCTCAGCGCATAGATGAAATCAACATCCTGCAAGCTACCTACGAGGCCATGCATGAGGCCATTGAAGGGCTACAAGCTCAGCCCGATCTATTGCTAATTGATGGGAATCGATTCAAAGCCTACCCCAATATTCTCCATGAATGCGTCATTAAAGGAGATGGGAAATACCTAAGTATTGCAGCCGCATCTATCTTGGCCAAAACCTACCGGGACGAAGTGATGGAAATGCTTCACCAGGAGTATCCTCAATATAACTGGGCCAGTAATAAAGGCTATCCTGCAAAGGCCCACAAAGAGGCCATAGCAACCTTTGGCCCCAGTCCCTTTCATCGGCGGTCTTTTAATTGGTCTTTGAAGTAATTTTGGTCAAACCCTACTTCACCGGGGAAAAAAAATGCCTATAATTACGCTTACTGGCCTTTTATCTTACGTTCAAGCGAGGAGGAACCTGAAAATGCCATATTAATCTATGGAGGAGAAGAAGTTCAATATCCAAACAAAATGAACGTTCTTGGCTGGAATTCCTTATCCCAACTCCGCTAAAAACGGCTCCAAAAAAGTTCCGGGAATATCGTTTATCGTATCTATATCTGAAAGGGTCGGCAATAGGGAATAGGAAGCATTTGCCAATTCCAAATCCCGGATACTCGAAGCAAAAACGGTATCGGTACTCCAGTGCTTATCGGTGAATATACCGGGAATTAGCTGCCTCATTCCCAGTAAGTAATACCCGCCATCTTCGGCGGGGCCGATAACTGCCTGCTGGGAGTTCATATTGGCAAAAGCCTGTTCCAGAATACCGGTAGTCAACCTGGCACAATCACTCCCGATAATGGCAATTTTTTCATACCCTTGCCCAAAGCCCCAAGAAAAGGCCTGGGCCATGCGCTCCCCCAAGTCCTGACCTTCTTGCAACACCCTAGAATACCCCTTCTTTGACCATAAATCCTGCTCGGGGATAAAATTTCCGTAATACACTACCTTATCTACGGGGAGAGGATCAACTATCCATTGGGTATAATTCAACAATTCCCGGTATACCTTAACCGCTTTTTCATTGCCAATATCTGCAGCTAAGCGGGTTTTCACCTTGCCCGGTTCGGGATGCTTAACGAATATGAGTAGAAGGGAACGCATAGGTTATGGGGTTAATAGTCCACTGTCCATGGTTTGAGTTTTGAGGAGAGAGTGATCAGAAGTAAGTTCAATAAGCTAATCTTTTGATAATGCTCAAATTCTTTCAGTTCCCCTCTTACCCCTCATTCTGTGGACCATCGACCATGGACAACCAATTATCTATTTATCACCGCAAACTTCCCAATACAAGGATTTTCGCCATCATCATTTGCCATGAGGGCTAAGTAGATTCCAGAGGCCACTTTTCTTCCTCTCAGGTCTTTGCCATTCCAAGTCGCCGTTCCCCCATTGGCCTGTACCTCTTTTACCAATTGGCCGGAAACCGTAACAATTTTCACCCGACTTCCACGGGCTGATCCCCGAATGACCACCTCCCCATCAAAGTCCGTGAATAAGGGATTGGGATAGACAAATACCTCATCGCAGGGAATTTGGCTCTCGGTGGCATCCCCCTGATAGGCGATAATGCCTTTATCCGTGGAGAAAAATACCTGCCCAGTTCCCTGGTCCACGGCGATATGATTGACCCGATCTGATAGTAAGGGGCTATTTTGGGTAGTGAATTGCTGGATTTGTTCTTCTCCCGTCTCATTGATTAAGAAGGCCCCATTCTCGGTTCCAAACCATTTGCGATTGGCTCCATCCACAGCAATTGATAAAATACGCTCATTTTCCAACAGACAGCGACCATTGAAAACGGGTCGTGTTCCCTCTACTACTTCTCCGTTGGCAATGCTGAAGGGGTCGAAATATACGACTACCCCCTTGGTGGTCCCTACCCATACAAAACCATCCAAATCAACTGCGAGGGAGAGGACTTCAGAAGAAGGGTCGCATTCATTATCTCGATTGGTTCGAATGGGATTGAGGTTCACTACCCGGTCATCAGCAAGGTCTGTAGGAGTAAAATTGTCATTGTATACAACTATTCCCTTTCTGCGGTTGATGATCCATTTGCTTCCCAATTCATCTCCGACCATACCGATGAATTCTGTTGCGGTTCGAAACTTGGACTGAGCTACCTGAAACCAGTCGCCTTCTGGGTTGCGCATGACCAGGGGCTCAAGTGCAAAGGTTTGGGCTACCCACAAATTTCCACTCTGATCAACATGCATCCCCGCTACCCGCGTATCTGTGAATAAATCGTTGGTTATACAGACGCCTTCCAGGCGAGTACTAAGTCCTGAGTTTTCACAGTCGTAGAAAGCTTGGAGTTCTCCGCTTTTTAGTTGTACAATTCCTCTACCATAAGAACCTGCATAGGCTTCTCCTGTTCTGGGGTCCAATACGACTCGGGCAAAGCCCGTATTTACTCGTTCTGGGTCCAGGCCCCCATCTCGATTGAGATTGGTCCAGCCATCAGTTGGGTTGAAATAATAGACTCCCGACCCATCCGGCACAGGAGAAAAACTGCTATTGTATCCACGCGGAGCTACATAGACCTCTCCATTGTATGCAGCGATTTCTGTAGAAATATTAGAAGCAGGACCACTAGGACTAATATTGACGATTCCTTCTGGTGTCGTCCGGTCAACTCCCCTAAAGGTTTTGGAGACGTAGTATTGGCCCGTAGAAGCGCGAAAAACGTGCTGAACAGAGCCTATGATAAAAAACGTCAAGGGAGCCTCGCCTGAGAAATAGGAGGTAACTCGATCAATTCGAGACACTGCTACCAAGTTGTCTTGAACATATATTTTGTCTACTTGTTCATTGAAACGTGGATCTATGGCCCAGGCCCCGTTTTGCTTGATATAAACGGTTTCTGCAAAGCGCGCATACAGGGCATCTGTATTTCCTCTCGCTTCCAATACCGTATTTCCCCCGGGCAAGCCCGCCAACCCATTTTCCAGCATCCAAATTGAGGGATCGCTTAGGTTGGGAAAACCGATAGGCGCGCTGAAAAGTTGCCCTTTCTCCATTTTAGCCCAAATCCGATCATCATACAAGGTAATATTATCTACAGGAAGCCGGGAAGCATTGTTACCCAACTGGGTGACAGTGAATGCTGGGAGTCGGGTATCTAGGTCAAAAATGACGATACCAAACTCTGTCGCTACATACAGAAATTGGTCGTCGCTAACAAAATCATTTATGGCTTTTGCCGTAAAATTTGTGTTTCTAGATATATCTGTAATGGTCCGAATCTCCAAGGGATCTTCAAAAAAATTAATGGTTCCGTCAGCAAATCCTACATAGAGAATATCTGTTAGCGGATCGCGATAAAGTCGGCTTGGGTTGATATCATGCAGCCCATCAACAGTACTAAAGGTTTTTGTTTCTGAGTTATCCAGGTCAAAGGAGAACATCCCCCCTCTGGTGATCGAATAGATGGCTCCCTTGAATTCTACTGATTGCAAGGCCAGGCTATGGTTGAGGTAGGCCCTCCATTCGGCGTTTCCCAAGCCCGTCTGCGAATGAACAAGGGAAAATTGAAAATGGAGAATGAGGCTAACAAAGAAGAGTTTGCTTGCCTGAAATAAGCATTTAGTATGGCTTGAAAAAAGTAAAAATTCCTTGCTTAAACGGTCACTTTCCATTTATAATTATCAATTTTCAATTATACTCCGCGAATATACTCCTAAGATATTCTTCAAGAAAATGTGATAATTATTCCCCTGGGTAGATCAAGCTGACTTCTCATTCTAAAATTATTAAGTATATTTCTTTGTCAATCTAATAAGCTAATTTATGATAACAAGAGCATCTGCTCAGGAGATGATGGAAGAAATGATCCAGCAGCACAACCTGAGAAGACACTGTCAGAGTGTATCATTGGTCATGGAGGCCTATGCCCGGCATTTTGGGGAAGATCCCGATAAGTGGGCCATTGCGGGACTCTTACACGATGCAGATTATGAGATGTATCCGGAGGATCATCCCCGCATAATCGTCGAAAAACTGAGAGAAATGGGAGAGGAAGAAATTGCCCATGCCATCTCGGCTCACTATACCCATTGGGGAGTTTCCTATAATAGTTTGATGGACAAAGCCTTGCTGGCCTGTGATGAGCTGACGGGATTCATCATGGCCTGTTGTTGGGTGAGACCCGATAAAATAGAAGGTCTTACGCCTAAATCGGTGAAGAAAAAGCTAAAGGATAAAAAGTTTGCAGCCAAGGTAGAGCGGGAAGAGATCTATAAAGGTGTAGAATTATTAGAGGTAGAGTTGAATACTCATATACAATTTATCATTGATGCTTTACGTGAAAACAAAGATACACTTGATCTTGCCTGAATTATGTACATTTGTCATAGCTCACTGAAAGCGCTTCGAAATTTTGCACGTATGCACTTCATTGTTAAATCCATTATTTGCATAAGCTTTTGTTTAACTGGGTGGACTTCCCTCCAAGGGCAGCAGTACTTACAAGCTCTTGCCAAACGGGGAGACGGCGCCATATCCCTGTTGCGGGAATTTCAATGCTACACTACCTGTAATTTAAGTGAGTTTTATCGACTTAATCCTCAGAGTAGACGAAGGGGCTTACGGGAAAATGGTTTATATCGTCTTCCCATTCTGGTCTATAATTATAATGGAAGGAGTATTCGCTCTACCATTAACCTCAATGACCTCCCTCGTGCTAAACGCATCCAGGCTTACAATGAATCAGTACACCAATCGAGGTTAAAAGAACAAGACTACCGGCAGGCCAATAAACAGCTATGGGTTCCGTACCACTTTCTCTCCTGTCCCCATGAAGAGGCACAAGATCATATAGCAGCTCTGGAAATCACCAAACCAGAGCCCGTCTCTACTCCCAAACCCAAACCCAAAGCCATAGGGATTAGGGGGAATTATCCCATTTTGGGACCAAAAGAATCCCGAGTTCCTTTGATAGACAATCGACTCAGAGGCTTTGTTTTCTACATGGTCTCTGGTCATGGAGGTCCCGACCCTGGTGCCACAACCCGACGTGCCGGCAAGACCCTCGCTGAAGACGAGTATGCTTATGACATAGGGCTTCGTCTGACTAGAAACCTGTTGAGCCATGGGGCAACCGTCTACGTGATCGTCAGGGACCCCAATGATGGCATAAGGTCCGGGCAATACCTACCCCCAGATAAGGATGAAGTGGTCTGGGGAAATGTTCCTATCCCAAGAAGCCAAGTATTGCGACTACAACAGCGGGTAGACATTGTCAATGCCCTCCATCAAAAAAACCAGACGAATGGAGTTCTCAAGCAACGGCAAATCATCATGCACATAGATTCCCGAAATGTGGGAAAGCGAATAGATATGTTTTTCTACCACAAAAAGGGAGATATGTTAGGGCTAAACCTAGCCAAGACCATTCGGAAGACCCTGGAAGCCAAATACGCTCAGGTTCAAAAGGGGCGTATATACAAGGGAGACGTATCTACGAGGGATCTATTTGTCCTGCGTGAAACCCAAGTACCCAGCGTATTTATTGAATTGGGAAATATCAAAAATCCCCAGGATCAAGGAAGATGGGTGTTGGAACGCAACCGGGAGTTAGTAGCTTCCTGGCTCACGGAAGGCATAATAGCCGCCGAGGGGAGGTAATTGTTAATGGGGCTGTAGTCCACAAGTTAAGCAATCAGGTTGTGGCTATGCTCCTCACCCCTCGTAGCTTAAACACTAATTTACATTTTCAATAAATCCCTCAAGTGGGACTCCAAAGCCTCACGCTCCCCATTGGGGCTCCGCCATTTGAGTATGGCTTTCGTACGCTCTCCCTCTTTTTCTCTTTTGTATAGCATGGAGGAAGGCTTCATGCGCTTTTCCTGGTGAAGGCTCTGATTGGAAAGAATCGCTTCAATTTGCTCCTGAATAGCCTGAAAGTCTTTGGGATTCAAGCTTATTTTCTTTGGCTCTCCTCCATCATAAGTCCCTGAAGAACTCATTTCTTTAGAAATAGGGCGGTATGACAAAGAATCAGCCGAAATTCGGTAGCTGTTGTTGTTGGTGTCGATGTAGGTGTAAGATAGGGTATTCATAGTACGACAGTGGGTTAGGAGAAAAAATGTACTGATGACAAAAGGGAAAACCAACCCCGATCGAAGAATGCCCATATCGATACGCATATCAATCGATCTTTTTCAGGGTTTTCTCTCCCAGCGCCAGAGAAGCCTTTATGACGGGATTGCCCCTGTAGGCGATCCTAGACTCACCAAATATTTTATAATGCAAGCTTTGGGTCGAATAAACCCTTATATCCGAATCCCCAAAGGAGCGAATTCTACATTGTTTTCCTTTAAGCTCGGAGGCTTCCAAGGAGCAATCTCCAAAAATGGACCAAACCTGGGTCCTGGCTACCCCGGAACCCAAATCCAAATCGGAATCTCCCATAAGGGAGGCGTTGAGTTTATTTACTTCCCAATGGGCAAAGGTAGCTTTGCAGTCTCCCATCAAGGTAAGGGAGAACCTATCTTGCTCTATGGGCCCCAGACAAGTTAATTCTCCATCGCCCCGCATAGATATCTTTTTCAATTCCTGGTAGGTGAGAATTACTTTAACTTGAGTCTTGCCATATTTTTTCCAGTGGTTCCCCATTTTGTTGAGCTGATTGGTCTTGGCACCTCTCAGAAATATATGTAGCTCTTTGCCTTTCTGCTCAATGAGGACGTCTTCAGTATCCCAGTTTTGGGCTACCACAAAGGCCTTGGGCTCATCCCCTTGGTCCAATTCAATATCTACATAGGGATGGATAACCAGCTTTTCATAGGTTTTTAGACTTCGCTGTTCGGTTTGCTGTGCTTGCAGAGAAAAACATATCAAGCATAGGAGAGGTAGGATAATCGATTTCATAGGAAATAGTTTTGGGAGGTTTTCAAAGAAGAGTATTGAAAGCCCCAAAAGGTTGCATCCTTATGGGAATTATTCCCCCTTCTAATGGGAATGAGGGGAGAACCTGTATTTCCGTCAGAAAGCTTACACTTGGTATGGGAATTCATGCGCATATTTGTATAAAAAAATATCCTATCATGAAAGCTATATGGAATGGGACGGTTCTTGCTGAAAGTGATCAAACCAAAGTGATCGAGGGAAATTATTATTTCCCTATGGAGTCTATCAACAAAGAATTTTTTCAGCCGAGTGATACCCATACGACTTGTTTTTGGAAAGGGGAAGCCTCCTATTTTACCATAAAAGTAGGGGAGAATGAAATGGCCGATGGCGCCTGGTATTACCCAAAGGCTTCTCCTGCGGCGGCAGCCATTGAAAACCATGTAGCTTTTTATCCTCCGGTAGCTATTCAAAAGGAAACGGTTTAGGGGTTAAAGGGGTTCAGACTGGAACTCCCTTTTAAGATACTTTGTCCTACTCCTTTTTTGGCCTTAGTGACGAGGCACAGTTGGGTACCATTAGAAATGAGCGAGTTGATGTCTTGGTCTTGAGACCTAATCTTGCAGTGGGAGAAATGTTCTCCCTCTACTAAGGTGATGACCGCAGAACCCAACTGCTTTTTCCGTGTCATGCTGCGGCCGTTGACCTCGTAGCTTTTCAATTGAACAATGTTGAATATGTCCCCCTTTTTTATCCCCTCTGCACTCCCCGCTGCCAATAACAAGGTGTGGGCCTGATTTTTTTTCATATCCAGGACCTCTAAAATGGGATAAGTCCCCGGAAAATATTGGTCTATGAAACGATCTAAATCCTTTTGATAGTAGTTAATCGCATTCTGTACAATTTTCTTAGACGGCCCCTGCCCCTCATTGGTCTCTGAAGCTTTGTTGGAAATGGCTTCCGAAACAGAAATGGTTTGAGAAGCCAGGTCGATGATCTTCATGTTGACGGTGAGCATACAGGTGTACTTCATCGCTGAAGACTCTTCCCTTTCAAGCACTTTTTCTTCAATTCCCAGCTGGACTAATTCAGGAATAATTACATGAGTAAGTCCTGCCTGTTCCTGCAAGTCTTGATAGGCATTTTGGGAGGCCCCAAATTGTTCTTGAATGCCTGTCCAGTCTTTGATGGTAAAGCGTTTACTTTGAACGAAGGTTTGTAGAATTATTTGATTGAGTAGGGGTTCATACTCGGGATATTCTGGAGAGCTAAGTTGAGCAACAGAAAGGATATAAGCAGGCTCTTGGGCGTACAGAGTCTGGGAAATGCTTCCCAAATACAGGAAGATACCTAAGCCAAGGACCCGATTAATGCTGGATAAAAATGTATTCATGGTATGGAGATTAAGGTAACTCCCCAAAATTAGCTAAGCACTCCATACCGCGGCTCACCCCTAGGGATGAAATTTAGGGGTGAGTTGGGCGAAGACGCAAGATCGCATCTGGTCTGTTGACCAGGACATACAAGGCCCCATCGGGGCCAAACTTGAGATCCCTCACGCGACCATAGTTTTTGAGAAAGACTTCTTGGGAAATGATTTCTCGTCCCACTACTTCCAGTAAGCGGATTTCTTCAAAGGCAAGCGCTCCCACCAGTAGATTATTTTTCCATTTGGGGAACAAGGGACTTTCGCAAAACTCTGCTGGACATACAGAGATAGAAGGAGTCCATTGAATGATAGGCTGGGCCATACCCGCTTGGTGAGTCTTTTCCGATACGATATCCCCATTGTAGTTTTTGCCATAGGTAATTACTGGCCAGCCATAATTTATCCCCTTCTCAATGACATTAAGTTCATCTCCTCCCATGGGACCATGTTCCGCAGCCCATATTTCATGGGTTTCGGGATGAATAGCCAAGCCTTGGATGTTTCGGTTACCATAGGCAAAGATCGCCCCAAGCGCCTCCTTTTGCTTAACAAAAGGATTATCCTCTGGAATGCGACCATCTGGATAAATTCGAAACACCTTGGCATTAGGTCGGCTCAAATCCTGAGCGAATTCTCCCCGATCGACATCCCCTATAGAGAAGTACAAATACCCTTCCTTGTCGAAAAGCATACGGCAGCCCCAACGAGTCCCTTGGTCAAGTTCTAGGGAATCTTCCACGGCAAACAAGCGCTCTTGCTGAGTCCATTGGTGATCCTGGATTTTCCCTCGAATAATGCGCGTCATCGCCTTTGACTCCCTCGCGCTCAGGTCTTCCTCGGTATGCACATAGGCCAAGTAGACCCAGCCATTCTCCTCATAATTAGGATCTATCGCCACATCCATAAGGCCTCCCAGCCCTCTACCTGTGTCATAAACGGATGGGATTCCCTGTATAGCTTGGGGATCTAGCTTCCCATCTATTAGCCAACGCAACTTGCCGGGTTGCTCTGTTATTAAGGCTCGATGCTCATCGATAAACTCTATCCCCCAGGGAATTTTAATCGTGTCTTTTACCAGAATTTCCACCGCTACCTCATAATCATGAGTGGAAATAGTAGAAGGAAAACTCCGTTCCTGAGTTGGGGGCTGATCCTGGGCCTCGACGATGTATCGGACTAGTGAGCGTATTTGTTTGTCATCCAACACCTGTCCCCAAGCGATCATTTCTGTTTCCTCAATTCCATGTTTGATGTTCCGAAACATCAAGCCGGAAGTTCTTCCATAAGTCCAATCCTCTTTGACAAGGGCGGAGGAAAGACCTCCTTCTAGATTTGCCCCATGACAGCCCGCACAATAGGTCTGGTATTGGGTAGAGGCATCCTGGGCTGAGCTTTTATGGAGAATAAATAAGCTCCAAAAAAGTAGGATATGGGAAATTCCTAAAGATTTCATTTGCAAGGATTTGGGGGAGAAAACTGCTTTAATTCGAAGGGTTAAATTAAACTAAAAACTGATAAAAATAGAGATAGATCCTATTTTTCTCCCTTCCCTCTACTAATCAACCTGTGGAAGTTCCTATCATTTAAGGACTGATAAACAAAGCACCAGTGACGTGGGGCGTCCATTTCCTTCTCAAGAAGGGAGGGGTACACTATTTTCCAATGAGACGGAAAAATGGACCATTTATCCGTCTTGGTATTTGGAAATGGAGAAAAATACGTTTATTGAGTCTTCCATTCCCCCTCGAACAACCTGTGAATTCCCCTTTGGGGAGCTGTATGATCTTAAATAGTCGTTAGACGGCTACTTGTAAATGGAAAAAACACGAAGAACCCGGAAGGTCTTGTTCTCACTACTTCAGAAGGATTTTTATCTCTTTTTGAGATCCCTTAATACACTTTGGGAGCAGAAGAAGTTAAGTATCCCAGCAAAAGAACTCCGTAGAAAAGGAATCACCAGACTAGAAGGGTTTGTAGACCCTTTGACTTGTGAAGAGCTTCAACAGTCTTTGGATGAATTAGGAGAGACCTACTTTTCTGAACAAGCCGGGGGGAAAATTCCAGATATTAACCAAATCCTTCCTCATATCAAGGCGATTCCTGATGAGGGTCTGAAGGCTTTGATTCAATTGGCTGCAGGAGACCGTGTAGAGCGCTTTCAAAATTGTGCCAGATTCCGTGCATCTGGAGGTAAGCAAACCCCCTACCGGATGGGAAGACTTACCCCGATTGTTTTTACAGCATACCTGCTTATTAGGGATATGGAACAAAAAGAGGCCCCTTTATCACTAATCCCAGGTTCACATAGGTTTTCTCTACGTCCCTATTTAGCATATATCAAACATCTTTTTTCCTCCACAAAGGCCTCCCTCATAGAACAACCTTCTCCCAAACACACAAAAGAAGTAAGCGGAAAAAGAGGGGATCTTATTATTATCAATCAAAATACGTTTCATTCTCCCCTTCCCAATTCAACAGAGGGAACACTCTGCCACCTGGAGTTTGAATACATGGTGATTTCTCGATTGAGTTATTTGCATCAAGCAGCAAGGGAAAGTCTTAGCAGATTATCCGATAATCCTTACGCCCCACAAGCTGAATTGCAGACAAATTAAGTAGGGATGCGATAGAAAAGAGTGGCCTTTGGGTAGTAAGGGTTGGCCCCATATAATTTCTTTAAGACTTCTTCGAGGGAAGTTCTTCTTCCTCTTCAACCCTTTTACTTTTTGGGAAAACTAAGTCCGTACTGTTATAGCTCGTCCCAAAGGTTTCTGCAGCATTGTATACCTGAGAAACGGCATCTATCGCCTGTATCTTGGTCAATTCGCGTAAGGGATGGATAAACGCAACCCAGAGGGTTCCCTCTGACAAGGCATATCGCACATCTAAGGCTGAATGAAAGTTGGCCTCCATACATTCCTCCAGTTGACCGGGCTCTAAGTCTTTCAATGAAGCAACGGGCGTAATAATGCGCATCCGATTGGCATTTTCATCTGTGAGGCACAACATTTCTCTCCCTCCCGCGATGAAAAACCACTGCCCCGCAGCCCCCGATAGGGAATCGCTTAGCGTATATAGGATTTTCCCCAGGTTTTCATTGTTCATCTCCTGGGCGCTTACCTGAAGGGAGGCTCCAGCTAGAACCCATAAGAGGGCCAATATAACTGTGTATTTCTTCATGATTTAAATAGTTGTCTTTTTATAACGTAATCCATAGAGAAATAGATAAGAGAATTTACTATCTATTTTTATTCCGTAGATTTGAGATGCATAAAGCCTAATTTTCGCAAATTTTGACCCGAGCTTCTAGCAGTTTAAATAAGGTACTTCTATTTTTTCTCATTACCCTTTGTGTGAGCCTTCCTATTTCAAAGGGGCTCGCCAGCACGGCCATGTTATCTCTTCTAATACTGTCCTTATTGAAGGTGGCGGTGGAGAGAATTTCCCCGTTTACCATCTGGAAAGAGAATAAAGCCATATTGATTTTAACGGCCCTTTTCGGAGTCTATTTGTTAAGCTTGTCGTATTCGGAAGATTTTTCCAAAGGATTAAAATTTGTGGAAAGGGAGATTCCCTTGTTGTTGCTTCCAGTTATATGTGCGATTAATCGCTCCCTCATACAAAAAAAGGTAGTTCTACTATTGACATTTTTTGTAGCGGCCTGTGCACTTAATGCAATAGCTACCCTCTTTTTTTATTCCCTTCCAGAACCTCAAAGCATCCAATGGGTAGATCGATTGAGTTTTTTGAAGCTAAAGCCCTATGAACAACTCAGCAAACGCGAAGCATTTGGGGTATATAGTCCTTTCTTGGACCGACTACAGTTTAGCAACTTGCTAGCAGTAGGTTTTATAACCTGTATCTGGTTATTCTTACAAGGCAAGCGGAAAATGATAGTATATATTATTTTAGGACTTATCCTCCTAATCTGCTCAATCGTATTAGGGGGAAAAGGCGGTCAACTGGCCTTGGCAATGGGCTTGGCTGTTGGAGTTCTAGTAGCATTCTTTTATCGGGTTTACCCCAAATGGGTTCAAAAATATTCTCACAGCGTAGCTATTGGCGCCTTTCTGCTTTTGAGTGCCGTTGGGACTATTCTACTTCCCTATACCTTGTACCAAACAGTCCCCTCCGTCACCCAGCGATACAATCAGATGAAATGGGAACTTGACACCTATTACAGTGACCAATACCAGGATTTTGATTATGTCCATTTTACCACGATTCGACGCGTCCTCTCCTGGCAAAATACATGGGAACTCATCCAAAAATATCCCCTTATGGGAGTAGGAGTAGGAGACTATGAAAAGCAAATACGGACGATATATACCCAAAATAACCCGGAGTTTCCCGTCAACTCGCACAATCACTATCTATTCATTTGGGCGAATTGTGGGATATGGGGACTCCTGATCTTCCTGGGAAGTTTGAGCTATTGGGCCTACTCCTTGTTTCCCATTCAATCCATCCAAAACCTATCCTATGGGCTTTCCTTGTTGGTCATCTTTGCTATCATCATGCTGTTCGACTCCCTCATCTCCCAGGTAGATACGATGGCCTTCGGCTGGTTTTTGAGTCTGGGGTATTTCATTCAGAAAGCAGAATAGGTCTTTTCTTGCAAGCAGAAACTCGATTGCCTTTCCTATATTTGCCTTATGATAAGATTCCTTCCTTGTTTGTGCCTACCCCTTCTACTTCTGTACGCTTGCGGACCCTCTCAAAAGCAAGCTTCCCTTTCCTATGAACCTACTGGTAAGTTGTTTCAATTACTTGACCCCAAAGAGACGGGAGTAGATTTTCAAAATAGGGTTGCCGATGAAAATGAATTTAATATCATCAACTACCGCAATTTTTATAATGGAGGCGGGGTAGCTATTGGCGATATCGACAATGATGGTTGGGTAGATATATATTTTACTTCTAATAAAGAATCCAATCGCCTCTATAAGAATCTGGGAGAATGGGACTTTGAAGACATAACTGAAACAGCTGGCGTAGGGGGCACCCGTCCCTGGAGTACAGGGGTATCTATGGTGGATATAAATGCTGATGGCTGGCTGGATATCTATGTCTGCAACTCCGGGGATATAGCAGGGGAGAGCAAAGAAAACGAACTTTTTATCAACCAAGGGGATGGAACTTTTCAAGAAGCTGCCGCTGAATGGGGCCTCAACAATTCGGGCTTTTCTACTCACGCCTCCTTTTTTGACTTTGATGGAGATGGAGACCTGGATTGTTATCTCCTCAACAACAGTTTTCGCAGTCCCAATCGGGTGGAGTTGTACAAAAAAACGCGCGAAGAAGTAGATGCGGAAGGAGGAGACAGACTGCTCCGCAATGACGGAACTTCCTTTACGGATGTTACCCAGGAAGTCGGGATCTACACCAGTGATATTGGTTTTGGCTTGGGGGTTTCAGTAAGCGATCTCAATGGCGATATGCTTCCCGATATCTATGTGTCCAATGACTTCTGGGAAAGAGATTATTTATACATCAACCGAGGAGGGGGAAAATTAACCGAAGAACTTACCCTTCGGACGGACAGAATTTCCCTTTCCAGCATGGGGGCAGATTTAGCGGACCTGAACAACGACGGGTCCCCTGAGATCGTGTGTACAGAGATGCTTCCAGGAGATAATATGCGCCTGAAAACCATGGCCCAGTTTAACCCTGTCCATATTGAAAATCGGAAGTTTTTGGCGAGTTATCACCACCAGTACCTACAAAATTCCTTGCAGGTCAATGATGGGCAGGGACACTTTGTAGAACAGGCAAATATGTCAGGGGCATAGCCGCCACCGATTGGAGCTGGGGGGCCTTGGCCTTTGACTTTCAGGGAGACGGGCTTAAGGACTTGTTTATCAGCAATGGAATCCAGCGGGATATTACCAATCTGGACTTCCAAGATTTTATCACAGACAAAGAGGCAATAAAGGAAATTGTTGAACGAACGGGCAGGGCAGATCTACAAGACTATTTACCCTATATGCCAGCTACCCCTCTTTCCAATTACGCCTTTGTGAATCAGGGAAGCTTTCAGTTCAATAATTGGGCTGATAGCTTGGGATTGGCTAGCCCATCTTTTAGCAATGGAGCTGCTTATGGCGACCTCGATCAAGATGGCGACCTCGATCTGGTGGTCAATAATGTCAATATGCCAGCCTTTCTATATCAAAACAGGAGCGAGGAGATTACAGGAAACCATTTCCTCTCTATCCAACTCAAGGGCTCTGCCCAAAACCCCTTAGGTATAGGGGCCAAGGTGCAGGTTTTTATGGGACAAAAATTGCAGGAACTACAACACTATACAACAAGAGGTTTTCAGAGTTCGGTAAGTCCGGGCTTAATATTTGGTTTGGGTAAGCAGACTACCTTAGATTCCCTTCGCATTATTTGGCCGGACCTCAAAACACAAGTCCTAAAAAATCCATCCGCAAACCAAGTGCTGACCCTATCCTATTCCGAGGCTGGCGATCTACCCTTTCAGGGAAATGAGGAAAAGCTCGCCCCTCTCTTCTCCCCCCTCGCCCCTAGTATGCTTCCTTCTGAAGCAACCCACCAAGAAAATGAGTTCAATGACTTTGACCAGGAGAGACTTTTGCCCCACGGCGTTTCTTCAGAAGGGCCTCGTATCATCCGAGGAGATATAAATGGAGATTCTCGAGAAGACTTCATTCTGCTAGGTTCTGCGGGCGATCCCAATAGGTTATTCCTACAAAATCGACAGGGAGGCTTTTCCTTCAAAAGGATTCCCGATTTTGAAGCGCATCAGGAACAGGAGGCTACTTGCGGACTCTTGTTTGATTCGGATGGGGATGGCGACCTGGATTTCATTGTTGGGCATGGGGGCAATGACTACAGCAAAGGCTTCGATTACTACAAGGTTCGCTTGTATGAAAATAATGGAAAGGCCGGTTTTACTTATCGGGAAGATAGAACCCCATCCATTGGGGGGAATTTTTCGGTCATTGCTGCGGCAGATATAGAAGAGGATGGAGACTTGGACCTCTTCATTGGAGGAAGGATTATTCCAGCAAATTATGGGATGATTCCTGGCAGCTACCTCTTAGTAAATGAAGGGCTTCAAGGGTGGCGCAATGCTACTACCGAGGCCATAGGAACCTTGGGGATGGTAACAGATGCGCTTTGGGACGATGTGAATGGGGATGCCAGACCCGACCTGGTCGTAGTAGGTGAATGGATGCCCGTTACGATTATGTTTAATTCTGGCAAGGACCTGGAAAAGCAAGAGGTTCAGAATACCCGAGGTTGGTGGACCCGCATAGCCAAATCCGATCTAAATGGAGATGGGGAAACGGACTATGTATTAGGCAATTGGGGGACCAATACCAAATTTCAGGCGAGCCCTACCCAACCCCTTGAACTCTATGTCAAAGATTTTGACGACAATGGGAAGACAGAATTTATTCTCAACTGGTATCCTCCCCTGGAAGAGAAAGCCTTCCCTTTCCCTACAAGGGCTGAGTTGACGGAACAACTTCCTCATCTCAAGAAGAAGATTCTCACATATGAGCAATATGGTGCCATTACCTATGAAGACCTGTTCACTCCCGAGGAACGGGAAGGAGCCCTGGCCTTTTCCGCAGAGCGCCTTACGAGTTCTATCTTGTATAAGGACAACGCGGGTTGGCGTTTAGAGAGCCTTCCAGACGCCGCACAGGTGAGCCCCATTTATGGAATTGAGGTAGCTGATTTTAATGAGGATGGAAAGCCGGACCTGTTTTTGGGAGGCAATTTATTTGACTTGAAACCAGAGGTGGGCCGTGCGGATGGCAACAGAGGCGTGGTTCTGTTGGGAAATGAACGGGGAAATTGGGAAGTCCTTTCCCCCATGGCATCCGGAGTGAGCCTAAAAGGAGAGGTTCGGGATATTCAGGTATTTGAGATGGGGGGTAAAAAAGCCATTCTGGTGGCCAGGAACAATGCGGAGATGTTGGGGTATACGTGGTGAAAATTGTATCTACTCCCCTTCGATCCTGATTCGTTTTTCTTCAAAAAAATCTCTGGCGCTGCTCCGTTCTTTGGGATCCTCATACCGGGCATCGATATAATCGAAAGCTATCTGAATGACCTCCAGGGCTTCCTCCATGTGGCCGAGTTTAATCAAAATTTCCGTTTTGGTCGCATACGTGCTTTCTGCTACCTCAAGTTCCAGAGCCCTGTTAACAAAGCTTAGCGCTCGTTCAAGCTCCTTGTCTGCCCAAAGGTAATAACCTGCTGCCCCTACGTATAAATCGGGATCGTTTGAATCTTGCTCGATCAAATACTGGTCAATACCTTCCTCAACTTCCTGTTCGGTATAGGTCTCTATATTAAAGTGCAATTGAACACTCGGTCCAGGAAATATATACTTCTGCTAAATAGGGCTCTATGTCTATCCCAATAGTAAATGTCTCATAAAAACGTTGGCTTGGATGGGTGGGTACTTCAAAGCGAAGAATATCCTTTTCCTCAGCATAGTCATAGGCACCGTATAGAGTTGTATCTGTATTTAAGATCAAGGTCCAGGCATCTTCATTGGGTATCCCAAAGAGGGTATAGGTGCCTGCAGGGATTTTTTGGTTCGCAATTCCCACAGGGTGGCTAAATCGTAACTTGGTGGCATATCCGGCCCCCATACGCCAGATCTTTCCATAAGGCACCAAGCCTCCAAAGATCTTACGGCCTCTGGCAGAAGGCCTTTCGTATTCTACTTCTAAAGTCAAGCGACCTATCTTGCTGGCTTATTTTTCCATTATGGCTTAGGGGGGGAAAGGGGATTTGAGAAAATACCTCCTGAGATTGTATGAGAAATAACAGAGGAAGGGTGAAAAAACGTGTAAAGGGTTTCATCGTTAGGGGATTTTCTTAGTTCACGTATATAAAATAAATTGGTTACGAAAAGAAGCAAGCCCAATCCAAATGAAAAGATAATTTCTTTTTCATATAGCCTACCGAAAAATAAACCCTTCTTTTAAGGAATCCATCGGATCAAAATAGAAACTGTGCTGGCCAGTGATATGGGCAGATCCCTGAACTTCTGGGATGATGGCCTCATAATCTCCGAAAGAAGTCCTTTTCAACGCCTGTACCTCCATGGTAGTTCCTAGGATACTTTCAATCGTAATGGATTGACCCATTTCCAATTCTCCCTTTGCTACATGAAGGGCTGCACGTCCACTTACCCCTGTTCCAGTAGGCGAGCGGTCTACCTCTCCATCGGCAAATACACAGACATTACGGCTGTGGTGCTGAGAATTTTCAGCCTTGGCAATGAAAATAGTCCCGTACAAAAAGCCCAAATCTTCTTCGAAGGGATGAGCGATCTTTTCACGGGCCATCACAGCTTGCTTGATTTTCCTACCCCAGTCGATCAGTTGAAGGTAATTCTCTTCTTTGAGCCCTATTCCGAGTTCTTCCGCATCACAATAGGCATAAAAGGCTCCCCCAAAGGCGATATCATAGCTTACTTCTCCAATTCCCGCTACCTCCACTTTTCGATTGGTGGCATACACAAAGGAGGGTACATTTTGAAAGGAAACCTGCTTGACCTTTCCTCCTTCCCGGTGGGCAGTTGCCACGACGCGACCGGCTGGCGTGTCCATAAGGATTTGGGGGCTCTCTCCCTCTTTATCTAGAATACCTACTTCCAGTAAGGCCGTAGCCAAAGCGATCACCGCATGGCCGCACATGGTACTATAGCCCTCATTGTGAATAAAGAATACCCCAAAATCTGCCTCTGGGCTATTGGGTTCTGTCAAAATGGCTCCGTACATATCGGCGTGTCCACGGGGCTCCCACATCAGGCCGGTCCGAATGTAGTCCAGGTTTTCCCGGAAATACCTGCGCTTCGCCAATACATTGTCCCCAGGGATTTCGGGTAGTCCATCTGTGATGATGCGGAGGGGTTCACCTGCGGTATGGGCGTCCAGGGTTTGAATGATGAGACCGTCAGAGGGCAATTGCCAGGGGATTTTGAGGTTCATTGAATTCGTTTGACATGAAATTACGAACATATTCCATATCCCCTTAACTTAGTGCCTAATTTTAGACCCAGAAACCTTATAGGAATATTGTGCAAATCAAAATCTCCAATATCACCAACCTACAGGATGCGCGTTACTGTGCAGCCATGGGGGTAGACTTCATCAGTTTTAACCTCGAACGGGGGAGTTCCCGAAAATTGGAGGCTTCCATGATTTGGAACCTGGCCAACTGGCTCGAAGGCCTGGGCTACATACTGGAAACCAATGAAGAAAGCCTAGAAGATGTACAAGCCATTCAGGAATCGGTGGACTACCAGTACCTTTCTTTACCTATGGAATCTTGGGATTCCCCAGGAATGGAGCCCTATAGGTCGCTTATCCTCCGAGGGAGTGGTGAGCATAACCCCCATTTCCTCATTGATATCATTAACCGAGCCCAATCACAAGAAAGGGAAATAAAGTTGGAATTGTCTTTCTCTACCCTAGATCAGGTAGATAGCATGCGAGATATTGCGGAGCACCTTTTCTTCAATTTTACGGAGGTCTCCGTTTTACAGGAATTTCTTTCCACTGTTCCCGTCAGGCCATTTGGCCTATCCTTGGGGACAGAAGTAGAAGAGGCCACGGGCTTACTCAACTTCGATCTGCTGGATTCCCTGCTCGAAAAACTTGGGAAAGGCAATGAAAGAGATATTGAAATGGGATAAAAAAACCCTTAATGGCTTTTTTTATTATCTTATTCATAGATAAATTAGGTTTTTACTCATGGTCTCTGCTATTTTTTTAGGGCATTACTCATGGATTCAGTTTTTAGAGGTATTCGTGAGGACTGCGTCGTTCGGGAGACTTGGTGGCCTTGATTTTTTGGTTCTTGACTCCTGCCCGCGTCAGAGATCTTATCAAGGAAAAAGAACAAGTAAGAAATAAACAACATACTCATTACTATTACTCATGAAACGAAGAACATTTATTCAATCCTCTGGGACGACTGCCTTGGGCTTAGGGCTGGCAAGTCATTCGCTCCCTGTTTTCAGTACCCCTTCTCCCAATGAAACGATCCGTGTAGCGGTTCTCGGGACCAATAGCCGAGGAAACTACCTCGCCAGAACCTTTGCCGGTCGCAAGAATGTTGAAGTGGCCTATATCTGCGATCCCGAAGACAACGCACGCAACAAGGGTATCCAGACTATTCAATCCCTTACCAATAAGGCTCCCAAAGGGGTAAAGGACTTCCGAGAAGCCTTGGATGACAAGGAAGTAGATGCCCTGGTCATTGCAGCTCCTGACCATTGGCATGCCCCGGCTACCTTGATGGGACTTGAAGCGGGTAAACACGTATATGTAGAAAAACCTTGTGGACACAATCCACGCGAAGGAGAATTGCTGGTTCTAGCAGAGAAGAAATACGGTCTGAAAGTAATCATGGGGAACCAGCAGCGTTCAGACGCTCGCTCTATTGAGGCCAGACAGGCCATCAGAGATGGGGCAATCGGAGAAGTGTACTTCGGGAAAGCCTGGTATGCCAATAAGCGCGGACCCATAGGAAATGGTAAAAAAGTTCCCGCTCCGAATAACCTGGATTGGGACTTATGGCAGGGACCTGCTCCCCGAGTAGATTATCGAGACAACTTGGTTCACTACAATTGGCACTGGTTTTGGCGCTGGGGAACGGGCGAAGCCTGTAACAATGGTACGCACGAAATAGATGTTTGTCGCTGGATGTTGGATGTAGAATATCCGCATAAGGTACATTCCTCTGGAGGTCGCTATCACTACAATGACGATTGGGAGTTTTACGATACCCAATACTTGACCATGGACTTCCCTGGAAACAAAAGCATCGTGTGGGAAGGTAGGAGTTGTACGGGTTATCTGGTGGAAGGCAAAGGGAGAGGAGCTTCTATTCATGGAACGGAAGGAACCATTGTAGTAGATCGCAGTGGATACATGCTATATGACAAGGACAACAAACTGGTCAAAGACAGGATGGGTTCCGAAGTAGATGGCCTAAACACCAGGAGTGGAGGAGATTCCACCCCCGTTCACATTCAGAGTTTCCTGGATTCCATTCGGGAAGATACCCCCTTAAATTCTACCTTAGAAGAAGGACACAAAAGTGTACTCCTTTGTCATTTAGGGAATATTTCTCAAAAAATGGGAAGAGCCCTAAGCATAGACACCCGTAACGGTCGAATTCTTGATGACCCCGAGGCGATGAAAATGTGGGGGAGAGAGTATGAGTTCGGTTGGGAAATGAAACTTTAGGATAGTTAGTCGGTTAGTTAGTCGACGGTCCATAGTCCACCGTTTTTTTGTGATTGCCATCACTCGATGAATGAGAGTTGGGAGCCTACAAGATTATATTCTGTGGACCGTGGACTATGGACTATCAGCTCTTTTTGCCAACTGTATAGCTATTCATAACTCTAACTGAATGAAGGTCCTCATGACGGGCGGTACGGGTTTCATAGGAAGCCACCTGGTGAATTCTCTTATTGCGGATGAACATACCGTAACCATCCTTAGCCGTAGCGACAGAACGTCGAAAAACCGATATATATCCTATCGCAAATGGGATGGTAAAACCATGCCCCCAGCCATAGGCCTATATGATGTAGTAATCAATTTGGCTGGAGCCTCCATCGTGGACGAACGCTGGACAGAAAGTCGCAAAGAGCTTCTGATTGAGAGCCGAACCGGACCAACTAAGGCCTGTGTAGATTTCATTAACCGCAGTCCCAATCCGCCCAAAGTCTTTATCACGGCCTCTGCTGTGGGATACTATGGGGGAAATCGGGAAGAGGAGGTAAGTGAATCTTCTCCCTCAGGTACTGATTTCATGGCGGAAGTGTGCAAAAAATGGGAAGAGGCAGCTCAGCCCGCCAAATGCCGGACGGTCATCCTTCGCACCGGAATGGTTCTGGGAAAGGACGACGGGGCTTATCCGTTGGTATCAACTGTATACAAATATTTTCTGGGGGGAAATCTAGGCTCTGGAAGGCAGGGTTTCCCTTGGATTCACATAGAAGACCAAGTTCAGGCCATTCGCTTCTGTATAGATAATGAGGCGATCAATGGACCCGTAAATTTAGCTGCTCCCGAAATGCTTGACCAGCGACAATTCTCCAAAGCGCTAGCAAAGTCTCTTAATAGACCTGCTCCCTTTATCGTCCCCCAATTTGGCTTAAACCTCCTTTTTGGCGAGAGAGCCATATTATTTTGGGGAGGGACCAAGGTCCGGCCCAAGGCACTCTTAGATGCAGAGTATGTTTTTCGCTATCCCGAGTTGACCCCCGCTTTGGAGGAGTTGGCAAGCTGATTTTCTTCCGCACCAGAGAAACACCAACGGATATGCTTTGCCCCGGACCCTATAGCCGTCAGGTTAAGAATTGATGGGTGGATCTGTGATCAAAACGCCCTATTTTGAACTCACCCCCTGGCCCCCTCTCTCAAGGAACCCCCTCTGACTCCCCCTTAGAAATGGGGAAAAAGGGGTAAACATAGGCGAAATCAACCTGATTTCCCGGGTCGTTTCCGGACCCCTTTTGAGTTTCCCCTGGGAGGGGAAAAAAGGGAAACGGGGCTGCAGCGGAAGGGTACCAAAAGGGCGAAAAGAAGAGGAAATTTCCCTTAACCGAACGACTATGGGGTTCTACGCCTCCCGCACCTCTACCTCATAAGTAATCTCCACTGTGTTCTCCAGCATTTTGGTTACAGAGCAGTATTTTTCCATGGAAAGTTGCACGGCGCGTTCCGCCTTGTCCAGGTCTAGGGGGCCAATAAGGATATAGTGCACATGAATCTTGGTAAAGATTCTGGGAATTTCCTCTCTCCGCTCTCCTGACACCTGAATCTGGATATCCTGAAGGTCTTGTTTCATCTTTTTGAGAATCAGCACGACGTCGATACCACTACAGGAACCCAGACTCATCAAGATGCCTTCCATGGGTCTAACTCCTTTCCCGTGGCCACCGGCTTCTATGGATCCATCATAGGAAACGGATAGGTTTTCAGCGTTGGTCGCTTCAAAATGTATGTCTTGGTCGAGTCTTGTAATGTTGATTTGCATAGCCAAAAATAAAAAAACCCACAGAGATCATTCTCTGTGGGCAAACATACACATCAAGCCCTAGTTGCACACTATTTAATTTTCTTAATTGAGTAGCTCAAAGTTCACCGGAAGGGTAAAAAGTACGGGGACCTTCTCTCCGTTTTGCTCACCCGGATACCAATTCGGCATGGTACGCGTGATACGAAGGGCTTCTTCATCACAGCCATAGCCGAGTCCTTTGAGCACTTTATGATGAGTGAGCCTGCCATCTGGCTGAACCACAAATTGAACGTATACAGTTCCTTCTACATGGTAGTCCTTGGCGGGTTCTGGGTACTTAATCCGTGAGTTAAGGTAAGAGGTCAAATCGCCTTCTCCCCCTGGAAAAGTAGGCTTCTGAGAGGCAATCACTAGAGGCCCTTTCGAAACCTTTTCTGAAAGCTCCTCTATTTTGGGGCTCTTAAGATCAGAATTTGAAGCCTTTTCGATAAGCTTCTGTTTCTCGGAAACCTTGGGGTCAATCGCCATTTGAGGGGAGGCAGGTGCCTCAAATACTTCCGTTTGAGAATTTACCACTTGAGGAGTTATTTCCTTAGGGGAGGCTTTTTCTTCCTGAGACTGAGCATTTGATGTAGAAAAAGTCTCTTTGGATACTTTTTTCTTTAGGGGTCTTTTGCGGACTTTGGTATTCTCTACTTTTCTTATATCTGCTACCAACACCTCCATATTTTCTGAAGTGTTTTCATCCATTACCAACATCTGAGATGATTCAGCGTCGGAATTGAGCGCTTCCTCATCCAGGAAATGCAGAGAAAGTTCTTCCAATAGTTGCCAATATTCCTTCTCAGAAGATAGACTGACCGTCTTACCCATTTCGGCTACCTCTACTTGGAGGGCCCCCTTTTGAGATTGAAAGTGTTGTCGTACTTCTGAGAAATTCAGATCTGCAAAGCGGGGGATGGCAGGAACATTCCGCTCTTTCTTTCCTTCTTTTTTACCTTCCACCAAGGGTTCACTCTTCTTGGTAGAAAAAGAAAAAATTGTGAGTAATCCTGCAATCACTAATACGGCGATGGGAATAATAAAAACGTAGGTAGATTTCCGTTTTCTGGCTTCGACTTTGTCTAAGGAATTGATGTATTCATCAATCCGCTTGATGTCAGCACGATGCTGGTCCATAAAGATTAAAATATTAGACGTACAACGAGTAAGTAAAACCAGCTTTTAGGATACTGGTAGTACCAATGCTAAAACTAAGATATGTGCTCTTTGGAATAAGACGCACAGCTAAAACTTAGGCAAATATATAAAAATATTTTGTAAGTACATTAAAATCGGCAAAAATTATGAAAACAAAACTAGTCCAAAATTTACTATATCCCGATATAAGAAGTAACAGGTCAGGAAATAGATGTGTCCGCTCACATAAAGAAATTATAATATATTAAAAATATGAGCTGTTTTATAGAATTATGTCAATTATTGGACAAATTTTTATCAATATTTTAAAAAAATGGCTTCGCAAATAGGTTTTCCCGGCATTAACCTTTACTTTCACCCCCTGATCTGTTCATGTATTCCGTTCGCAAAGGATATTCACTATGATAGTTGCTGTTGATCAAAAACGCCTTAAATCACTCAATGAAGCGTATCGTCCCCTTTCTATCAAAAATAGAATTCGTAAGCTTTACGTAGATTTTGATCCGGAGAAGATCATGTTGACCTCTTCTTTCGCCACCACTTCCGCCTATTTATTGGGCTTGTTTGCTGAAGTTCGGCCAGAACAACTCATTTACTTCATCGATACGGGCTACCATTTTCCCGAGACTCTGGATTACAAAGCCTTTCTGACGGAAAAATATTCCCTCAAGGTCAAATCCATCAAAGCCCTCGTGGAAGACCATGACTTCACTTCGAGAAATGAAACCTGGAAAGACAATCCAGAATATTGCTGCTTCCTAAACAAGGTCAATCCCCTAGAACTCATCAAAAGCAAATACGATATATGGATTTCAGGCTTGATGCACTGGCAAAGTGACCACAGATCTACCTTGGACATATTTGAATCCAGGAACGGCATCACCAAGTTTTATCCACTCATTGATGTAAGTCGAGAGGAGCGGACCCAACATTTTATGGATCACGACCTCCCCCTCCACCCCTTGGTGGAGCAGGGATATTCTTCTATTGGATGTACACATTGTACCATACCGGGAGAAGATCGCACGGGCAGGTGGAACAATAGTCCTAAGACAGAGTGTGGTCTGCATCTTTAATTACCCAGGAAAGGATCAAATACTACCTGTATATAAGCCTGCCTCCCAAGGGTTGGTCCTCCATAAACAGGGGTATAAGATTGATTGAATAAGTTGGTAGCACCCAGTTTCAGTAGTGAACTGATAGAAGGTACTTTATATACCAATGCAGCATCGATCATACTCACCGAGGGGATTCTTCCCTGGCCATTGGGAGATTGGAATGTAAAATTATCCAGCCAACGATACTTGAGGCTGAAGCCCAGATTCTCCCCTATTTCTTTATTAGCCAAAGATATCTTGACTATATTTTGTGGCGTATTGAAGTCTGGGAAATAGTTGGGATTGGTAGCAATTGCCTTTTTTGCATCAAAGGAAGTGTAAGTGTAATTGGCGGTGAATTTATATCCTGCTAGAAAGAGGTATTCCATCCCAATGCCCAGGCCCTCCGAACGTACCTTTTCTGTAATATTATTCAACGTCAAAATCGGTTTTTGCAGAGCCGGACTGAATGAAAGGATGTTTGCCGTAAAATTCTCATAAGTATTCTGGTAATAATTCAGGTCAAAAAGGAATTGAGGGGTAATTAGGCCACGATACCCGACCTCAAAGGTTGTAATCTGTTCTTGTTTGAGAAACTCAAGGTTGGCAGGTTCTAGCAGGCTGGGGTCGTTTGCGCCTGCTTCTACAAACTGCTGAAATGATTGGGGAGTAACTAGTTGGTCGTAGATCTCTTTACCAGAAATGGCCGTTCTGTCGGCTAAGGTGTCAGAATAATTCACAATGTTGTGTTCAATATTTCCCAAATAGATCAGTTGGCCTGCATTAAAGGCGACGTAGGTATCTTGATTTGCAGGGTTTCTAAATCCTGTTTGCCAGGAAGCACGAAAATTGTGTTGTCTCCTCTCTCCTAAAGTAAGAACAGCAGAAACCCTTGGCGTAAATCTGCCCTTGAAGTTGGTGTTTCGGTCATAGCGAAGGGAAGCCCGTAGGTTAAAGAAGTCGCGGAATAATTTTTTTGCAGCTTGGGCATATAATCCATACTCCCAGACAGGAATCTTTTTATTAAACCCCTTCGGGCCATCGTTGTAAACATGCCCTTGGCTATTAAGGGTATAACTTCTATAAGCACCTCCTATTTGTAGATCAAAAACCTGGAAATCGTTTTTGAAATCATATCCTACTTCGCTGTGAATAAAACTCGCCCTCATATCCACTCCAGACCCACCAGGTACGTCAATGGGCACCCTAATGCTTGACTCCCGAATGGCATTGAAGAGTTGAGACCCTGGCTGGGGAATATCCCGATCGGCAAACAGCCGGGCTGCTTCATGGTTCTGTCCTTGTACGCCTGCCACCTCTCCTCGATAGGCTGCACCATATTCAATCCCCCACTGAGATGAAGATTTAAGGCCTTCTTGAATGATGGCACCTGCTGCTAGCATAGAATAGCCTTCTCCAGAATTGTCATTAGCTAAATAGGAACGGATAAAAAAGTTATCCCCTTTTATTTCGAGTTTATTAAAATAGTTTTCAAAACGCGTAAAGGGATAAAAATTCTCATACCGAATGATATTATCTGCTCTGGCAAAGCGGAAGTCATAAGTCGCCTCTATTTGGGGAGTAATCCGATAATGCAAAGAGGCTTGTAGAAATACATTTTCGATGTTATAGTCTACGATATCTCTTTCAGCAATACCCGTTCGGTTAATTGAGGTGAAGCTGCTGTCCCCTTGTAAGTCTACGGGTATTTGGATTTCATCTCCATAGGAATTTACAGCATTATAGGTAGGGCTACCTATAGGAGTTTGTAGCAGTTGATCAATAAAAGGAATATCTTGATTGGTAATGAGGTAACTTCTATCATTGGCTTCCCAGTCTACTCCCTTGAAATAGGTGGCATTTAATTTTATGGCGAATTTTGAATTCCAGGACTTTGCATACCGGATTCCTGCATCGAAAAAGGGATTGGTGCGGACATCTTGCTGATTTGTGATCCCTTGCTTTAGATAGGCACTTACTCCTTGATATATAAAAGGGTCTTTGGTACTCATAGACAAGAGCCCATTAAATGCATTGGGGCCATAAAGTGCAGAACCTGGGCCAGGAACAACCTCGATGCTTCTTATATCTAGTTCCGAACCTTTCATAACACTACCAACCCCATAGTTTACCCCGGGCCCATTGATGTCCATTCCATCAATAAGCTGTACAAAGCGCCAGTTTTGGACATTTCCAAACCCTCGAGTATTGACCGATTGGTAAGTAAGGCTGCTAGGAGAAACCATCACTCCTTTCAAATGAGAAACAGCATGATAAAAGTCCGATGCTGGACTCATCTGTAAATCGAGAATCCCTAGCTTCTCTACCGCTACAGGGGCCTCTAAAATTTTTTCCTCAACTCGGGAAGCCGAAACCACCACTTTGTCTCCAATGGCACTTTCGGGCTGTAGTAGAATGATTAATTCCAATTGATCTTCTCGAATGAATAATTCCTGGGTCTTAAAACCAATGGATTGGACTTCCAGTAATAAGGGAGGAGCTAATTCGGTAGATAAGGAAAACTCCCCTAGGATATCGGTAACCGTTCCTATAAGCTTGTCTTTCACGATGATTTGAGCACCTACAATGGGATCTTCCCGGTTGGCATCTTTTACGATACCGGTGATAAGATACTGTGCTTGGGCATATTGATAGCTAAGTGTCATTAAGAACAAGAATATATAAAGGGATATGACAGAAGGTATGATTCTTCTCATGATAGGAAGTTTTAAAAATGTAGTTTTTGGAAAATTTAATTACTGAAGAGAAAAATTCACTGGGATAGTAAACTTAACAGGAACGCGTTGACCCTCATGTTCACCCGGATTCCATTTGGGCATACTTCGGGCCATGCGGATAGCTTCTTCATCGCATCCATAGCCTATGCCTCTTGCCACCCTGAACCCACTTAAGGAGCCGTCGGGGCCTACAACGAATTGGATATAGACAATCCCTTGTATTTCATATTCCCTAGCTAAATCTGGATACTTTAATTGCTTATTGAGAAAACGTGTCATCTTCGATATTCCCCCGGGGAAGGAAGGCATTTTTGCAGCAAAATCCAGAGGACTTTGCCTGGAGGAGATCTTAGGAACATCCAAATATGCTTCATCACCAAGGGATTCTTCTCCCGTAGGAGGGCTTATTTTCACTACTTGGCGAGGTTCTGATTCTTGTTCCATAGAGATTTCTCGTAGGGGAGAATCTTTTGGTGAGCTTAGGACTTCTTCACTTACAGGAAGGGGGAGACGATCGGGTTGTTCGGCAGGAATTTTTCTTTCAACGAAGTCCCTTAAAGAGGAACTTTTCTCCTTTACAATGAGATAATCCTCTTCTGGTAAATCCTGCGCAGATCTGATCGTGATTGAACGAGAATAGTCCAATTGGGCACCTATTTCTGTACTAATTACCGTAATCTTTATCTCGTATTCTCCAGGATTTTCATAGGCATACTCATGTCCTATGGACATTTTTACAATTTCCTCATCCCCATGGTCTATCAGATAGATATGAGCGTCATCGAAATTAGGAATGATAAAATGAAGCTTGTTTCCCACCTGCAGGTCTCCCTCAATTTTGAGCTGGATTGGATCAAGAGATTCCTCCTCCCAATTGATTTCAGGAATGCTTTCTTCCAGGCTGGTGAAGGTTTCGGGGCTTTCCACGATTGTAATGGAGTCCATGTCGACCCCTATTTCTGGATAAAGATTGACCAAGTTCTGATAATCGCCCAAGGTGTAAAGTGTGTCTTCTATCCCCAATTTTTCATCTCGGATGAAAATCCCATCAGGGCTATGGGATAGAAGCATTCGTACCCGTTCCGGGTTCAATTCTCTGAGCGGAACAGAATCATCTTTCTCAAAGTGATTTTGTAGGTAATTTAGAAAAAGAACGAGGAGTAAAATGGAAACTCCACCAGTAAGTAAGAGTAATTTTCGCTTTTTAACTTTTTCCTGTTTTTCTACGGACTTCAGGTATTCGTTAAATGAATTTTGCCGGGGTTGATTTTCGTGCATACGAACTTTTTTAACAGATGTGACAAAGTTCGATGACAGCCTCAACAAGTACTTATGCTCATAATTTGCAATCCGATGAAGGGAATTACACCAAAAGTGCATCTAAACTTCATTCGATAAAATATTTACAACAAAAATATTCAGGATTCCCCAAAAGGCAGGAGCTTAGGACCCCGGGCAGTGGCTTTACTTGCGCAAACTGACAAAATAGCTGTTTAAAAAGATTTTGTAAATTACATTATTGAAAAATGTCGAACATTAAAATTTTTAAACAAAATTCAGAATATCCCTAATCCGTTAACTTTTTGCTTGTCAATCTTTTTCTACTTTGGGACATATTTCCTCTCCGCATTCTTCAAAATCTCTTCCTTATTAAAAGTGAGTCGCTTCATTCCTTTCTGAGAATAGAGCTCCATTTGATCGTGATAGTGAGGGCTATCTGGATTATTGGAATTCCCAAAGGGAACAATAGATTCTAATTCCACTACTCCATTCTTGTCGTATTGGACAAACATCATGAAGTTGTCTCCTCCCCCGGCATAAAACTTCCCATTTTCCTCACTCAACCTCCCCCAACGGGCCGCAAGAGTTCCTTGATAGCCATATATGGGAAGTTCTTTGTTCCCTCTTTTGAAGCGGAAGAAATCCTTCATTTGTACATTGGTAAAGCCAAAATGAGTGATCAAATGGTTTCTAGCAAAGGTTAAGGCTTTGACCAGCATCTCTTCGGAAGCCTTGCCGCCCTGGCGCTCCCAATTGAAACGCTGGCGACTCATGGAAGTATAAAAGAGATAGGCGATGGTTGGTGCAACCTGTTCGGGAGAAGCTTCACGGTTCCATTCTCGCAATTCTAAGATGAGGGGTTTCAAGTCTGGGTATTTTTCCGTACTCAATAAGGCTGCCTGTCGAAAGGTGTGTGAGTAGGGATCTTCTTTGGGAAGGGTAACATCGTATTTCAATGCCTTTAGTTGATCCATGGAAAGCGGAGTTCCATCCGTATAGGCTTCCCGCCAGCGTCTACTACGGGGGAGGTCATCAATTACCCGGGTATACCCTACTTGTTGGTCATAATCTTCTGGATTTAACCAACTTTCCTTACAGGTACATTTGAATGGATTGTGATTGGCATTGTATACGTACCCACAATCAGGATTCAGGATTTTGGGCCGTTCATTCAAGGGAATATAGGACTCCCAAAGTGTCTTAGAGGTATTTCCAGGAAGTACATTGTCCCAATCATAGCCGGGATTCCTTTTGGGGAAATGGCCATTGAAGTAATACATGATATTGTCATCCTTATCAGCATAGGTAATGTTGAAATAAGGTAGGCCATCCCATTCGAGGGCTTTCTCAAATTCTTTAAGATTCTGAGCCTTGTTCATTCGAAACCATTGTTCGGGGGCTTTGATAGAAAAAATGGTCGGCATCCTAACGGCAAAAAAGTTGCCCCCATCACTTTCCAATACAGGACCGTATTTACTCCAGTAGGCAGGTCGCTTTACCTTTATGGGGAAGGGCAAGCCCTTCAATTTGACCGTTAGCTTTACCTCCTCCTTTTCCAAATCCAACCACTCCCCATCGAACTCATATTTCAATGACTCGGTGGGATGCATTTTGAGGAGATATACGTCGGTATGGTCGTAGTAATTGTTGGTATGGGTCCAGCCCAAATGCGGATTGGTTCCAATTTGTGGAGAAACTGACCCAGGAAACATGGCTCCATGGAAATTAAGTCCTTCCTCACTTACCACATGTACTTCATAAAAGGCCTCCGGTCCCGAAATCGCTACGTGTGGGTTACAAATCAGATAGGTTTTCCCATCTGTACTTAGCCTTTTGCTCACAGCAAAAGAATTGGAGCCCTTGCCCTCCCATCGTACGCTATCGGCAAATCTATCGTAAGTATTTCCTCCTAATACCCCAGATACTGTACGTCCCAGTCCCATAAATTCGGCAATTTTCAAGGGATAGGTCATCAGAATTTCCTCCGGCGTTACTGGAAACGCTTTTTTATTCAGGACTTCTTTGGGATGGGCTTCTGCATAGGCATTCATGCCTTGGCAAAAGCCCTGTAAATAGCGATAAAACATTGGGGAAACGTCTTTTTTCACACGTTCCGTAACGAGTTCATCCGTCCGGGCTAAATGTGCAAAAAAGTCTCCAGCAGCTCCACCTCGTCCATACTCTCTACCCAATAAGGCCTTGGCAAATAGGAAGGTCTGTTGAATGATTTCAAAATTGTCCTCCGCCTGTGCCCAGGCCAAGCCATAAGCTACTTCAGGATCTGTTTTGGCATAAATGTGGGGAATCCCCCATTTATCTCGAACTATGCTGATGTCGTCTGGATTGATTTGGGGTGCTTGGCATAGGGAGACAAGCGCACTAAAAATGCATAGAGAAAAAACTATAAGCTTTTGAGTAGTAGTCTTCATATCAGTAGGGTTTGGATTTTGGTTCCTGAAAATAAGGCCTGAAAGTCGTATTAAAAAGGATGTGCAGAAAATTCTTCTCCAGGATCTAGTGGGGAAACCTTCCCTTCTTTTTTTTAGTTTATGTAAGTGTACAGCCTTTCATCCAGAGATTTAACCTATTGAAATAGCCTACAGGGTTCGCTTGAAAACAAATGGGCTACGGATAGAAAAAACTCGAACACGCTTCTCAAATCTCAGTGGTATAGTTTGTATATTCATATAAATGAAACAGACCTTAGACAGGTATCATTTTGGGACTGATCTAGTTAAAAGAGTCGGGGGGCTATCAGGAAAAATGTCTTTAATATTATCCAGATAATCCTTTTCCCGACATTTGCCCCTTATCACCTCAATTTAATAGACATAGTACATGAAAGGTATTTTCCTGTTATTTAATTGGAAACTCATATAAAAGAATACTATGAAATATTGGTTTTTGTCGGGTTTGTTGAGTTTGAGTATCTCCTTAGCAGCCCAAAATCCCATTAGTACAAAGCAACTTCAAGAGAAGTCAGACACCTATTACACGGCCCTCCCTCAGGAGAAGGTGTACCTGCAACTTGATAAGTCCTACTATCTTCCCGGTGAGACCGTTTGGATGAAGGCTTATGTAGTTCAGGGATATCAGCACACAGCTTCAGAGTTGAGTAATGTCTTATACGTTGATTTGATAGACTCCCAAGATCAACTCCTGGAACATATCATTTTATATATTTTTAGTGGGGAAGCAGTAGGAGAATTTACCCTACCGGATGGCCTTGCCTCTGGGACGGTTAGGATTAGGGCCTATACGCATTGGATGCGGAATTTTGAATCTAATTTTGAAACCTCCATTCAGATTCTCAACCTCAATAACACTTCAGAAACGCTAGTAAGTGAATCTCAACCTGACTTACAATTTCTGCCAGAAGGAGGCAACTGGATTGCCGGGGTTCCCCATCAGATGGCCTTCAAGGCTGTAGGTAGCAATGGATTAGGAATAGAAGTAAGTGGGGAAATAAAAGATGGAGAAGGAAATGTCGTCAGGAGTTTTGCTTCCTCTCACCAAGGGATGGGAATTGTGGCCCTTAAGCCTGAATGGGGGAAGGAATATTTTGCAGAGATCACCTACAAGGGAAATACCCTTAGCTATTCCCTCCCCCCTGTTCAAAGAGAAGGCATATCCTTAGCCTATATCCCGGGGTCTGAAACGCTCAAACTTAAGCTTCAAGCCTCGCCCAATTGGAAGGCCCAACCCTTTTTACTAGCAGGAAGCGTACGAGGAAAGACCCTGTATACTCAGAAAGTAGTTGTAGAAGAAGGAGAGGCTCAAGTAGAGATCCTAAAGGAAGAATTTCCCCTCGGGATAATTCAATTCACCTTATTTGAGATGACGGGGAAGCCCATAGCGGAACGGTTGGTATTCAATTCCCGAGATGAAGGACTACGTGTCTTCGTCAATTTGGAAGATAGGTCCTATTACCAACGCGAAGCCATAGACCTGGAGATTACGGTAGCCGATAACAAGGGGAATCCGGTAGAAACCCCGCTTTCTATGGCGATAGCCCATGCGGATGGGATCTGGGAGGCTCAGCCAGATAAGTCCTCCATATATAGTCAATTCTGGTTGTCCTCTGATCTGAAAGGATTTGTAGAGCAGCCGGCAGCCTATTTCGAGCCGGAAGGTCCTGGCTTAGAAGAGTTGGACTTGGTGATGCGTACGCATGGCTGGCGAGGCTTTGCCTGGAAAGATATCCTAGCTTCTCAGCCCAAGCAATTGGACTTTTCTCCCGAAAAAGGCCTGAAAATTGGGGGACAAGCCTTCCTGAAATCAGGCGAACCCCTGGAAAATGCCCAATTGACCTTGGTTATTGACAATGTTCTTAACACATTCCTCACCGATGCAGACGGGATGGGAAAGTTTCAATTCCCCAACATGATCTTCCTGGATACCACCCAGGTTTTTCTTCAGGCTAGAAACCGAAAGAATAAAAAGCGGGAAGTGGACTTTCAGCTTGACCAACCCACAAAGTGGGAGATAAGTCCATATTCCATCCTATCACAGCGCCTGACAAGTCTTGACTTAATGGATGAAAAGGAAAGTTATATTGAAAGTGGTATGCAGTATTTGGCGCAAGAAGACCTCTTTGATGGGATTGCCCAATACGACTTAGGGGAAGTCCAGATCACAGCTGTAGAACCCGAAAAGATGGAAGAAACCCGTGCCCGAAATAATTTATATGGAGTGGCAGATTTTACGCTGTATGGAGATAGGCTGCCTCAGAACTTGAGGGTTTCTCAAGCCTTGCAGGGTCGTGTACCAGGGGTAAATGTATTCCAGGGCTTAGGAGGGTCTCGTATTTCGATCAGGGGTTCCAGAAATGCCCCCTTATTTCTCCTCGACGGGATGCCTACAGATTTAGGATTTTTAGATGCCATCCCCATGCCAGATATAGACCATATAGACGTGGTCAAGGGCCCCAGGGCAGCTATTTATGGCGGGAGAGGCTCCGGAGGCTTGGTAGCGGTATATACCAAAATGGGACAGAGTGGGGGAGTGCCCGATGAAAATGCCATCGGAGTGATCAAAACAGAAGTCCAAGGCTTCCACATACCCAAAATCTTTTATGCGCCTCAATATGAGGTAGATCAGCCCGAAATTCAAGCCCCAGATTTGCGCAGTACACTCCTTTGGCATCCGGTTATTCGAACAGACAAAAATGGGAAAGCGATGGTTCGCTTTCACACCAGTGATCTGACGGGGGAGTTTTTTATGACGTTAGAGGGAATTTCGCCCGAGGGACAGCCCGCCTATAAGCAGCTTATTTTTGAAGTGGAATAGCCACTGGAGACCTAGCATTCTTTTAGGTATCCTATCGTCAAAATTTCTGTATCGCTATCCGTAGTAAGGAACCCGATAGAAGTACTATTAAAACCCAGAAAACCCAATCAAGAGATCCCCTTTTGAGGGGACTTGGGTTTTGGGGTATTCCCTCTTCCAAATGGAGTAAGGCAATAATCCGGGATGGGCTGTTAGAAATGGTCCTTGAAGGGGCAAAATTCCAATTAGGAAAAAATTCCTCATGGCACAGAATGTGTTTAAATTCCTTACCTGTAACTATTCAATATACAAAACATTGCTTATGCTTCCGGAACAAATTGAGACAGAGCGCCTTGTGTTGCGTATATTTGAGCCAAATGATCTCGCCGACTTACAAGAAATACTGGGAAATCCGCAGGTAGGTGTGTGGCTGGGAAAACCTCATGGCTTTACCCTTTCTCAAAGCAAGGACTTGTTGGATCGCTTTGTTCAACATTGGCGGATAAGAAATTATGGTCCATGGGCAGTGATTGACAAATCTAACCAGCGCCTTATAGGCTATTGTGGCCTTAGTTTTACTCCATCTTTACATTCAACTGAATTATTATACGCCCTTAATCCTAGCCATTGGAGAAAAGGGATTTATAACAGAATCTGCCCAAAAAGCCCTAGAGCATGCAGAATCCTCTTTAAATTTGCCCCATATCATTTCTTACACCCTTCCCAATAACATAGCTTCCAGAAAGGTCATGGAGAAATTGGGGATGGAATATATTAAAGACTTTATTCACGCAGATCTCCTCCACGTATTTTACCAGAAACAATTTCATAAAGAAACGATACTTGGATAGTCTCCAAAATAAGACCCATGAGCTTATTCTGCCCATGGGTCTTAGGGAAAGTAGAATTTCTTAGAGAAGATACCTTGTGAATAGAATACTGCAGTAAGAGGTAAATTCTCTTTTTTCCACCTTTGACGAAACTGAGAAAACTTTATCAAATAGTTTCCGATTCAGTTAACTGTTTATGCAGATATAATATCACAAGACATTTTTTAACTGCAAAACATATATATACAAAAATAGTATAATAAAATTAAAAAAACGAAATAAAATATAAATAAAATTTCGGACAGAAATAGCATTCTTTGAGAATGTAGTTTTTCCCTCTATCTTTGTAGGATAACATTCTGTTACCTATTGAAGGGTCTGATATGGGCGAAAAAAAAATTAGGCGTTATTTCATTCATATAGCCCTTTTCCTATTGACCTTACTCACTACCACCATTGCAGGCGCAGAGCACGCTACAGCCAAAATTTTTGCAGGCTGGGGACTCATTGATCAAGAATTTTTATTGGAAATAAATGACTGGAGCAAAGGACTACCTTATGCCTTATCCTTTCTGGCCTTTCTGAGTTTTCACGAGTTTGGGCACTATTTCACTTCGGTATATCATAAAGTGAAGTGTTCCCTGCCTTTTTATATTCCGATTTATATTCCCATCCCCGGGGCGATTAATATTGGTTCTTTTGGAGCGGTGATCCGCTTAAAAGAGCGACCTGTGTCTACCCAAAAATATTTTGATATCGGGATCGCAGGGCCATTGGCGGGCTTTGTTATATCTATTGGCTTACTCACCTATGGATTTCTGAATCTTCCCCCTTTGGAATCCCATGTCCTCTCCATTCACCCTGATTATGTGGAAACCTTTGGAGGCGTTCCCTCAGTGGAGCAAATGGAGATGACCCTCATAGCTACAGAAGACGTCACCTATAGCATTGGGACCAGTGTATTATTTGAAGTGCTCAAGCATGTGCTTCCCCCCGACCCGAGTCAGGTCCCCCCCCATTTTGAGCTCATGCACTATCCTTATTTGTTTGTGGGCTACCTCACGCTATTTTTTACGGCACTGAATCTATTACCCATCGGGCAATTGGATGGAGGACACGTGATATATGGGATGTTTGGTCCCAAAATTAGTGGGCTGGTCTCTCGATTTACCGTTGTGATCTTGCTCTTTCTGGGGGGAACGGGCTTTATCGACCTTCAGAGTGTCCCGGGGCCGATGAATATTTCAGGCCTCTTGTGGATGATCGCTCGGGTGAGTTTGTATTTTCTGTTCATCGCCTTTGTGTTGAAGCGTGTGGTTCCCCTTCGCAGTTCCTGGGAACTCTACCTATTTACCCTGGGGCTAATATCTCTTCAAATATTGCTAAAGTGGATTTTCCCCAATTTACACGTAAACCTGATCTGGCTATTCTATGCCTTCCTGGTTGTTCGCTTCGTGGGCTTAGATCATCCTCCCGCCCTGCACGAGAAGACGGTTAACCTTCCCCGGAAGGTCTTGGGCTGGGTAGCCATCCTCATTTTTATCCTATGTTTTTCTCCTGAGCCCCTACAACTTATCGGGTATCAGGTTTGATTAGCAAGCAATCTATGGCATTGATTGGAACAGATCTTTCTCCAGCTATAAAGGCCCTATCAGATGGAAAGCTCGTGGGTATCCCCACAGAAACGGTTTATGGACTTGCAGCCAACGCCATGGACCCTGACGCCGTTGCCCGAATTTTTACCGTCAAGGAACGGCCTAGCTTTCATCCCCTTATCGTGCATATACGAAATCTCGCCCAAGCAGAAGCCTGGGTAGGAGAGATCCCAGAGCGAATCCAAAAACTAACGGATATGCTATGGCCCGGTCCCCTAACCGTCCTACTACCCAGAAAGGAGTCTGGCATACCTGATATCGTTACCGGGGGAAGTCCTTGGGTAGGCCTGAGGGTGCCCCAGCATCCTTTAACCTTACAACTGTTGGAGGAGTTATCCTTTCCCCTGGCGGCCCCAAGTGCCAATCGCTTTGGCTATGTGAGCCCAACAAGTCCGGAACACGTGGTCGATCAGTTAGGCGATAAAGTAGCTTATATTTTAGATGGCGGGCCAAGCAAAATCGGGGTAGAGTCTACCATAGTCCTAGATGCATCTGAGGAAGAACCCCTCACCCTCATGAGGCCGGGAGGCGTAAGCATGGAATTGCTGGAATATCTGGTCGGACCTGTACAGTTAGGAGAAGGCAAGGTGCAGGTACGCAGTTCTGGAGCCTTGAAAAGCCACTATGCAACCTCTTGTCCCCTGAAGGTAGGTAAGGTGGAGGAGTTGCTGGAAACCCATTCCAAAGACAAGGTGGGGATTATCTCCTTTAGGCAACATTACACGCAGATTCCGGAATCCCAGCTTCGGGTACTTTCGACCAAAGGCAACCTGGAAGAGGCCGCACATCGCTTGTTCGCCGCCATGCGGGAGTTGGACCAAATGGGTTTGGATGTGATCCTGGTAGAGGTATTTCCGGAAAGGGGACTGGGCCGGGCGATCAATGATCGGCTCCGGAAGGCGGCGGGGTGAAATTATTGGTGAGACATTTGAAGTACAGCATCTTCCTGGAATTTTTTTACAGAAGGAAAATCTACCAAAAACTCAGTGATTCCTTCCCCTTCTTCTCGGTAATCAAAAAGGTTTTTTCGGAACCCAAGTACCTGAAAAAATAGGGGTACCTCCAAGAATCTCCTTATCGATGTGTACGGGCCTTTCCACGATCAGCCTATTTCTTTTATTACGTGTTGTACTGATACTCAGTCAACTATTTTTATTGGCTAACGGCTGGCTACATGGCCTAGCCCCGCATCGGCGCTATGAACATTTTAGTCTTTGTTGTCTACCGTATTTTTCAACATATTTTCCAATCCTATATAGGCGGATTCACTTGCCCCATGAACGGCAATAGTATGACCGTTAGTGTTCATTGCTTCACCAGCAAAGTATATCTTATTAGCAACTGGAGCAGACATTTTTGCTGGATTTCCTTTCATTTCAGAGTATGAACCTCGGATGAAAGGTTCTTTTGTCCAATTCTGAATTATGTGTTTCTCGTAATACTTGGAAGCCATTCCTTCAAACATTGTATCCAATTCTTTCAGTATATAGTTGATGATCGCATCATCTGTTTTCAGGGAAGTATATTTTTTAGCGGGTTCACCAACAGCGAATAAACCCAGAATGTTTTTGGAAGAATCCTTTCCAAAGCATTCATCATAGTACATATAGTTGCCCCCCAATGCTCCTTTCAGCAATCCATTTGGAAATAAAACTTCTGGATAAAACTTTTCTGAAAATTCTATAAAAATCTTTAAGCCTCCTGGCATATGCTCTTTATTGATTGATGCTATTTGTTTTGGGGGTAATGCGGGTTTAAACGCAATATCTCCGCTTTGCAATATGGTAACGGGAACAGTCAGCAATACTTTGTCTGCAGGATATTTTTTCCCAGAATTTGTTTGAACGGAGATTTTATCAGAACGATAATCTATTTCGATTACAGGACTGTTGTATCTAATATTTTCTTTTAGTGAAGAAGACGTTACTAATTGGTCAAAAAAATCGAACCAGGTAGCATTGCTAAATTTATAATCATTCGAGTCGCCATTGAAAAGAGTTAAAATGTTAGGCGTTTTTAGTTTTCCATTACTCCAAACTTTGTAGTCATTTGAATTATCTTGAAATGTGGGGAAATTGGGCTCAGCATTGTTTATTAAGTTTTTTAACAAGGGAGGTTCAGCTTCTATCCATTTATGTATCCATTCTGCCCCTACGTCTATAGGAAAATCAGCAAATCCAGAAACTTTTTTTACACGGCCCCCATGAACTGAACTAGCTTCCAAAATTTCAAAATCAATATTTTTTTGCTTTAAAATATGCCCAGCTGTAATACCTGTAACTCCTGCTCCAATAATTAGAATTTTACCCTCATAAGAAGAGGGAAGGTCAAATGAAATTTTCTTTTCCCCGTTACACGACGAAAACAAACTCGCCATAAAGGGTGAGGCTAAACTTATTACGGTAAACTTTTCTATAAATTCTTCTCTGGTCATTTTTCGTTTTAATGTTGTATCACGATTGGGCAAGGGGGCTCACGAGAGCTTCGCTCACAAAAGAACATCTCAAGCAAGGAGACTAGCTCCCTTTTGTAGACTACTATCTTTCTATCAGAGTTGTTTGACCGATACGAGGTCCGTACGTACGGTGCTGTGAGAGGTGTACTGGTCCCGATTTATCGGGATCAGCCGCCTACTCGATTAGCGGCTGGCCTCTTGTCCTAATTTAAGGTTTTTCTATATTTTGATTATTTTTTTTGAAAAATAATTATTCCCAAATCTTCCCTTAATAAAATAAAACCCTGATTTTAAATGCTCCATAGGAATTTTTGTCAATCGATTTCTTAAAGGGATTTTCATAATCAGACGACCTTCGAAGTTGTATAGATACATTTCTGCATTATTATCTGAAGCAATAACAAGTTCATCCACAATTGGATTGGGGTACATCTCTGTTCTGAAATTTTCAACTTCACTTTCTAAGTCAGTCGTCAATTCACAACTTGGATAATTTACCAAACTGCTTAAGTGTTCATCTATGACACCTTTCATTCTATCTTTCTGCCCAAGAGTGAATACATGTCCACAAGTTTGACCGGCATAATTCATTATATTCTCAATGGGCTCACGTGTGGCACATTCATTAAATTCCTCGCAAGATGTATCCCTCGGAAAGGGAGACGAATTATCATGAGGTTCCGTATCACAAACTCCATCCCCTTGTATGGAGCAATCCGTTTCATTGCATGACATCCCTTGAAAGGTATGCCATAAGCCAAAGTAGTGCCCCATCTCGTGGGAGGCAAGTTTGTTGTAAGGGTTTGAAATATTGTATCCCAAAGAGCCATCCACATCAACACCGACTCTTGTTGGGGTCAAATATATTCCACCGATTCCATGTTGCCACCATCGACTGATTGGTCCCATTCCCGCTGCACCAATTTGATTGCCGTTGAATAAAACTTTTATGGCGTGAGTAATATAGATATTAATGTACCTATCCCCTGACCACCTGCTGGAGTCCATCACTTCATAAATGTTACCATTGTCTTGAGGGGTAGATATCTGAATTCCATCTTGACTAAAATCTGTAATCAAAGAACCGTCTATTCTAACAATTCCATTGGTTGAATTTCCGTCAGGGTCAATACAAGCGGCTCTGAAAAATATTTCAGAATCGGTTCCATAGGGCGAGATGGCTATACTATCATGAATCGGCAAAGCTCTGAAGTCTCGATTTAAGGCTATTAGGGTGCTAAGAATTTGTTCATCTGATAGATTGGTTCCTGTGCCTAATGGTTCTCCCTCATGAATTACATGAAAAACAACATCAAAAGTATCTGCCTCAGCACTTCTTAGGACAGCTTTATTTTGAGTTTGAAGATTTTGCGTAGAGTTAATGGCTTGATAATGCTTAATGTAGTCTTGTTTGGAAGCAAATAGGGATTGTTCGATTACGTCGTGACCGCAATCTTGCTGTTGAGCATATGTGTATAATCCAATTAAAATAATTGATAAGGTAAAGATTGTTTTCATAATCCAATAATTTTCGGTGATCAAGTATCAATTAGACTACATCTTTACTATTTGGTTTAATTCTTGAATTTTTTATTTCCAATTTTTGCTTGCCGCTAACGCTTGGACTATATGCTGAGTGAAGCATGGGCATTACAGCCTAGTACACCGTTTTCTAGTTTTCTATTTGTTTTTGCCATTCATCCCAATCAATTTCTCTTCCAGGATATGCAACTTTATTGAAAGGGAAAAATGGAACAAGCCCCTATTCCACCACCTCATAATTCTTCATGCGAATCACCACCTTCCTTCCTTCGCGGGTATCGATCTCTTGAGTTCCCCCTAACTGCAAGCGGAGCAGGTCGATCAGCTTGGTTCCAAATTGAGTAGAGTGAGAGGGTATCTCACTTTTTTCCAACTTACCCACGCCGTTGTCTCCTACTTCCAATACCAGGTACTGTTTTTCATCGATTTCGAGTTTGCAGGCAATTTCTCCATCCCGCTGATCCGGAAAGGCATATTTCAGACAATTGGTGATGAGTTCGTTGATGATTAGGCCCAAGTAGATGGCGGTGTCAATGTCTAGCTTGAGGGCTGGGCAGGCAACGGAAAAAGTTATCTGTTGCCCCTTGACCTGGTAGGCCTTTACTAAGCTGTTCCCCAAAGACTGAATGTATTCACACATTTCGACCGAGGCCTGGTCCTCACGCTGATAGAGTTTTTGGTGAATGAGGGCCATGGAGTTCACCCGGTCTTGGCTGGATTTCACGGCTTCTTTGACCCGGGGGTGGTCCACGTGGGCGGATTGGAGGTTGAGCATACTCGAAATCACCTGGAGGTTATTTTTCACTCGGTGATGGACTTCCTTTAGGAGCAGTTCACTCTCAAGGAGTTTGAACTCCAACTCTGCCTGAACGAGTTCCTTGAGTCTGTGGATGACCAGGTTGGCCATGTTCTTTATGGCAATGGGATAGTCCAGGAGTAATTGATCAAAACCTTCCTGGGAGATTTGGACCAATTGACTGTCTTGGGCTGCGACGATACTAGCTGTACGATTTTCTCCCGTGAATAGGGCCATTTCCCCCACACTTTCTCCCGGCTTAATCTCACCAACGATCTTTTTTTGCCCCTTGACATCTGTATACTCTGCCCAGAGGAGTCCTTCAATCAAAATATACATGCTGTCCCCCTTGTCTCCCTGTTGTACCAGTAGATCCCCATCGGCCAGACGGACCCACTTTACCAGAGAGAGGAATACAGCAAAGGCCTTCTCATCCAGGTCGCCAAAAAAATGGGAAAGCGCCCGTCTTAATTTAGCCTCAAATGCTGGGGGGGGAGCTGTTTGGTCGGCCATATCTCTGTTTCGGCTTTAATAATAGCAAACTACGAAAAATCGGAAACTTTCTTCCTCTCTCCCGTATACAACTTGGTATTCGAATCAAGAACTTTTATAAAGTTTTTGTGTACAGGACAAACAATGGAATTCCCAAGCTGCTTTCGAAGCGAAAAGGTATGGGGAATGGAATACGGAGGCACGGTGACACGGAGTAGAAAAATACTAAAGCGGATTAAAAATCATCCACTTATAGTTGGGGCCTGTACGGAGAAAGATGCGTTAAATGACCTTTATTGAACTTAAGCTTCCTGTTATGTTAAGCCGAATTGTCAACAGATACCCTTTGCTGATTGCTTCACTTTTACTCCTGGGCCTCAATACAGGATTCGTCGCCCTACGAGTAGCCTACAGTCAGCGCCTGTATTTCCTCTTTTTGCTTTGGAATCTGTTTCTGGCCGTTATTCCTCTCCTATTCATCCAAATGGGAAATACCTTAGTAGCTCATAAGAGATTGAGGTGGGCCTCTCTGGGCTTCTTTTTGCTTAGCTTTTTATTCCTACCCAATTCCCCTTATATCATTACGGACCTCTTCCACCTGCGACCTAGACATTCGGTTCCCTTTTGGTATGATACCTTATTGATATTTTCCTTCGCCCTGACAGGGGTCTTATTCTTCTTTGCTACGCTCAAAGGGATGTATAGCTATTTAAGACATTTTCTCCCTAGAGCCGCTAGCCAAATTGCCATCACAGGAATTATCTATCTGTGTGCCTTTGGGGTATATTTGGGTCGCTACCTTCGCTTCAACAGTTGGGATATTCTCACCGAGCCGGGCTATTTATTCTCTCAAATATTGGAGCGCTTTCTCTTTCCTATGGAGCATCCCAAAACCTGGGCCATGACGCTGGTATATGGTACCCTGTTGTGCATGGGGTGGATGTTGATTAATATTTTGGGGAAAATGCCGGCTGCTCATCAATCTTTAAGGGATTAATGTGTTACATGTTGTAAATAGGCCGGATATAATTTAACCACAGGGATCAAGAGAGGAAGAGGAGTTACACAGAGGTTTGATACATGAATGTGCAAAAACCTAAGCAGGTGGACAAAGGAAAGTGGGTATTTTTTCATGGAATGAAAAGTTTACCCTGTAGGGGTAGCCTATGGGTAGATTCATCATGCCCCGATATTCCGCCGGCGAGGTATCCAAGTTGATACCTCGCCGGCGATAAAAAGGGATGGGGGACCTTTTCTACCCATATTGGGTACCTAAGGGCACCGGGATTCTCATTTGAGAAGTAGGCCTTTGAACTCATATAAAATGTTCCCTAAATGAATCAGAGATATCATTCCCTGATTTCCTTTGTCCACTTACTTACCTGTTTCATGTAATGAAACCCTCCTTTTCTCTGTGAAATCCTCTAAGCCCTTTGTGGTTTTAAAAAAGGGGCAAAACAGTAAATATACCTCCTACCTAAAGCGTAATCCGATTCGTCTTTTTCCCCACAGACAGCGAAAAATAGGACTCCAACTTCCCGATGTTGGGCACATCAAAGAGCTTCTCCAGCACAAACTCCTTGTACTTTTCCATGTCCTCTACCAGGATAACAATAATGAAATCAGAATCTCCGGTCACATAATGGCATTCCATTACTTCGGGAAAATCCGTGATGCATTGGACAAATTCCTCTACCAATTCTTTTGAGTGGTCTTTCAAGGAAATATGGGTGAAGGCTTTCAGCTTTATGCCCAGTTTCTCGGTGTTGAGAACAGCCGCGTAGTGATCAATAATGCCTGCGCGTTCTAATTTCTTGATCCGTTCGAAAACGGGGGTGGTAGACAGGCTCAGCTGACTGGATAATTCTCGGACGGTCATTCTCCCATCCTGCTGGAGGAGGTCTAGGATTTTTTGGTCTGTAGGATCGAGTGCTTTCATCTCAAAGGAATAATTTTCTGGGAAGCTCTATTTACCAATTGGAGTACCTGTAGAGTATTCTGTAAATATCCTATATCATAGAATAATATTCTAAATATATCAAAAATAAAGCAAAAAACATCATAAATTAGTATATTTATAGTAAAATAATCTGATATTTTTCCCATGATTAGAACAAGCATTGGTATAGCAAAAGAGGTACTGCGAAAGGCATTTGAGCTGATGTGTACGGAGAAGACCCTGGTAGAATTGTATGAAGAGCAATTCAAAGTGGTTTCTAAGTACGTTCACGCCACGGCAAGGGGACACGAGGCGATTCAGTTGGCTGCAGGTATGCAATTGCTTCCTCAAGACCTTGCTTTTCCCTACTACCGAGATGATGCCATGCTGTTAGGGATCGGAATGGAGCCTTACCATTTGATGCTTCAGTTGCTGGCCAAAAAAGAAGATCCCTTTTCTGGAGGGCGTACCTACTATGCCCATCCCAGTTTGAATGACCCAGACAAACCTAAAATTCCGCACCAGTCTTCAGCCACTGGAATGCAAGCCATCCCAGCGACAGGAGCAGCTATGGGAATCCAGTATCGTGAGAAGAGTAGGGATGAATCATCTCACAGGATTCGCCAAATTCTTTGGTTTTGTGTTCTCTGGGAGACGCTTGTATAACAGAAGGGGAGGTAGCCGAGGCCTTTCAAATGGCCGCCTTAAAACAACTTCCCATCTTGTATTTGGTCCAGGACAACGAGTGGGATATATCGGCTCACGCCAGTGAAATTCGTGCACAGGATGCCTTTGAATATGTGCAAGGGTTCAAGGGCATTGAAGCCAGGAGTATCGATGGCAGCGATTTCCTTCAATCCTACCAGGTATTGGAAGAAGTGATCTCAACCATTCGGACAGAGCGTCGCCCCTTCCTGGTTCACGCCAAGGTTCCCTTACTCAATCACCATACGTCGGGGGTCCGGATGGAGTGGTACCGGGATGACCTGGAGTTACAGCGCTTAAGGGATCCCTATCCCTTGCTGAAAAGCCAGCTGCTAGAGGCGGGATTTAAGGGAAAAGACTTAGAAGAAATTGAAGAAGAAGTCCGGGAAAAAGTCCAAGGGGATTATGAACGAGCATTGAAAGCAGAAGACCCTGAACCTGCCGATTTAT
The DNA here is from genome assembly GCA_965263105.1 of Bacteroidia bacterium. GTDB lineage: Bacteria > Bacteroidota > Bacteroidia > J057 > J057 > JBCCTX01. Next base: position 213,996 of record CBDHGL010000002.1, read on the forward strand.
ATTCCCATGTGTATGCTCCCACTCCCATAGAAGCAGAAGAGGGAATCCGTTCACCAGAGAAGGGAAGCAAAGCTGTGATGGTGGATTGTGCCATTCATGCTATCGAAGAACTTATGGCAGAACATCCAGAGTGCCTTTTGTATGGGCAGGACGTGGGAAAGCGCTTGGGCGGTGTGTTCCGAGAGGCAGCCACCCTAGCGGAAAAGTTTGGAGACGATCGGGTCTTTAACACCCCGATCCAGGAAGCCTTTATTATCGGTTCTACGGTAGGCATGTCGGCCGTTGGGCTCAAGCCCATTGTAGAAGTACAATTTGCCGATTATATTTTTCCAGGCCTCAATCAACTCTTTACCGAGGTCAGCCGGTCCTGCTTTCTCTCCAATGGGAAATTTCCTGTGAGCATGATCCTTCGGGTTCCCATTGGGGCCTATGGTTCTGGTGGGCCTTACCATTCTTCCAGTGTAGAGACCCTTATCAGCAATATCAAGGGATTGAAGGTCGCCTATCCCAGCAATGGAGCTGACCTGAAAGGCTTGTTAAAAGCAGCCTATATAGACCCTAACCCTGTAGTGATTTTTGAACACAAGGGCTTGTACTGGTCTAAAGTCCCTGGGACTGAGTATGCCAAGTCTGTGGAACCTGCTGCCGATTATGTATTGCCTTTTGGGAAAGCGTTAAAGGTGCTTGAAGCTGGCAAGAACTTTATAGATCAAGGAGAAAGCCTATCTATCATCACCTATGGAATGGGCGTTCATTGGGCCCTGAATGCGGCTCAAGAATTTCCCGGAAAAGTAGAAGTCCTGGATCTGCGAACCCTCTCTCCATTGGATGAGGAAGCGATCCTTCAATCAGTTAAAACTCACAGTCGTTGTCTGGTCCTCACAGAAGAACCCATCAACAATTCCTTTGCCCGCAGTCTGGCGGGTTGGATACAGGAAAAATCTTTCACCTACCTGGATGCACCTGTTTTGTGCCTGGGAGCGGAGAACCTTCCGGCCATTCCCCTCAACTCTGTGCTGGAGAAGACCATGTTACCCTCAGCTAAAAAGGTGGGAGAAAAGATTTGGGAGTTGCTGGAGTTTTAGTGTGGTATACCCTCTATAGGAAGGCCTATTCAAATACTTTATCTCCATGTAAGATTTTCGGAATATTCGTTGACGCAAATATCCTATGGTATCCGTCTTATACCTGGAAAAGCTACTCCATTCAAGCAGAGGAAATGCTGAATTTTGGAGTTAAGTATCTACAAACATAGTTAAAACAGGATTTTTTCAATTTGAAATCTTTCACCTGCTGTAGATACAAGCGCCTGACTGACAATGCATTAAACGGAAATTATGAAATTATTTTACGGAAGCCCCCTGAAAGAGCCTGAAAATCCTGAGACCTCTCTCCCCTTTTCCCGTCGATATAGTATACCGAGTAATAAGCGCCATTCTATGAAGAAGATTATCTTCCTGGAACGGAAAATGGATTCAAATTTGGTCTATTTCCAACTAATTGGCCGAGAAAACCGTCTAGCTCTTACCGAAAGCACCTTGGAGTATCTCCTAAAGAACCCCGCGTGCTTCAAATTGGGTCCTGCTGATATAGCCGAACTCAAGCGGGGTATACGTGCATTTCAGATTCAGTAAATAAATGGGATATTACGTCCCATATGGATCAACCCTCCCAAAGCTCTTCTTTCCACTTTCTCATAGGAAGTATCATCGCCTTTGTAGCAGCTACGATGTTTTCTTCGAAGGCGATCTTTATCAAAATTGGTTATGATTATCCGGTAGGCCCTGTTACCCTACTAGCCCTGAGGATGCTCATTTCCCTTCCATTTTTTATGGCCATCGCCTTTCTCAAGCGACCTAAAGAACCTTCAGCGCGACTCCGTCCCCAAGAATTCCTTCCCATTCTCCTTTTGGGCTTGGCAGGTTATTACCTCGCAAGCTTATTTGACTTTATTGGACTTACCTACATTACCGCCAGCTTAGAGCGTTTACTTTTATTTGTCTATCCAACCATGGTGGTCATATTCGATACCCTGTATAGTAGAAAACCCATCCAGCGCGAACAAGTCTTCGCGCTCTTACTGACCTATATGGGCTTGGTCCTGGCCTTCTGGGATAAGCTGGATCTTTCAGGAGAAAATCAAATTCTCACGGGAAGCGTTTGGGTATTTGGGGCTGCCCTTTCCTTTGCCATCTATATGGTAGGAAGTGGGCAACTCATTCCCAAAGTGGGAGCCATGCGCTACACGGCCCATGCCATGATTGCGGCCTTTTTGGGTATTGCGGTTCATTACCTCTTTTGGGGACAGGGAGATATCTTGAGTCAGGAACCAGCTGTGTACCGAGTTGCCTTTTACATCGCCATAGTGGCTACGGTTATTCCCATGCTACTTTTTTCCGAAGCCATTGCCCGAATAGGAGCCAGCAATGTGGCCATCATTGGAAGTATTGGCCCCATTACGACCATGATCATGGCCTGGTACTTTTTGGATGAGCAGATTTCGCTTTACCAAATTTTGGGAACCATCTGTGTGTTGGCAGGAGTCCTGTATATTTCGCTTTCCCTCAAACGTAAGTAGTTTCCCTTCGTTTTCACTTCCCCTTCCTGAAGACTTCTGATCTTGTCAAATTGACGATAAAATCCGTTCTTCGGGAAAAACGACATCATGAAAGTAGTAATATATGCCTACCATGGAATGACCCTGTTGGATGCCATTGGACCCTATGAAGTGTTGCGAAGCGTTCCGGGAGCAGAAGTTATGTTTGTGGCCAAGAGTAAGGGAGAAATACATGCCGATTCGCGCCTTTTGGGCCTGAATATCAAAAATCGGATTAAGGAGGTAGACCATGCGGATATTCTCATTATTCCAGGCTCTACCATTGGTTTCGTTCGGGAGATGAAGGACAAGAAAGTGCTCAGTTGGATACAGGGCCTTCATGAAAAAACGCAGTGGACCACTTCAGTGTGTACAGGGTCTCTAATCCTGGCCGCAGCCGGAATTCTCAAAGGGCTTCATGCCACCTCTCACTGGAAGACCTTGAATACCTTGAAAGAGTATGAGGTAACTCCCCTACAGGAGCGATGGGTTGAACAGGGAAAAATCATTACCGCAGCCGGTGTCTCCGCAGGAATTGACATGGCTCTTCACCTTGCCGCTAAAATCGCAGGAGAAGAGGGAGCCAAGCTCGCCCAATTGATGATAGAATACGACCCACAGCCTCCTTTCAATGCAGGAAATGCCACCTTAGTAGAAGAAAGCATCAAGGAAAAGGCCTCAGAGATTCTAGAAAAGCAGGCAGAAGAAGAATTGAGCTTTTTCCAGAAAATCCTATCCTATTCTACTTTGCGGAAGCTGCAGAAGGAGTAGAAAAGGGAATTAGTCAACAGACCGCAGCTAATCGTCCACAGTCTGTTAGGTGAGAGCTAGTAGGGGAGAGAATTGTTAAAATTCTCGCTCCTGTCTCCTCGCCCCTCAATCTATGGACCATGGACTGTGGACGATAAACTCCTTCAAACAAACTTAACCTCTTTGTTACATTTTGGTAACCTTACAGTAATACCTTACGGGCGTCTAATTCAACTAATCAAACCCGTATGAAAAACGCATTACTCTTTTTTTCATTACTCTTTTTAGCCTTTGCTTCTGTAAGCGCCCAGAGTTCGCTTCTCAAGCGGACGATCATGTTTACCGATACCATCACGGTAGAGGATGACAGCGTTTTTTCCTTGGCCGCTTCTTCGGATGATGCTGAGCAAGAAAACGATGAAATCGACACGCTTTTTGATGATGATATCGACGCAGGTTGGGAGGGAGAGCCGGATGATCTCAACATACTTACTGCCGGCATGCGCTTCCGCAACATCGATATTCCCAGGAATGCCACCATTGATTCAGCCTTTATCGTGGTTTTTTCTCATGAAGGAAAGACTGCAGAGGACGTTGCTCGAATCACTATTTATGGCGATGCATCTGACAACTCCCCTACGTTTACAGAAGATTCTCTCATTACAGACCGCGACTCAACTGAGGCGACTATGCTTTGGGAAGTGGCAGAAGAATGGGAAATCTATCAACCCTACCAGACAGTTGACCTGGGGCCTATCGTTCAAGAGTTGGTCAACCGGGATGGATGGCAGCCTGGCAACGCTATGTCCTTTATATTTGAAGGAATGGATCAGGGTCCTAGTGAGGTAGAAAATGCCCGTGAATGGGAAGCTTTTGAAAATATTGCCGATCCCGAAGATGGGGGAGACGGGCAAAACCACCCAGAAAGGGTACCCCAATTACTGATCTATTTCTCTTCCAATCCCGAAGCTGGCGTAGTGGATATTCCCATTGTGGTTACCGATACCATTACGGTTGAAGAAGATGGCATGGAACTTACCCTAGCAGCTTCAACTGATGATGCGGAGCAGGAAAATGATGAAATTGATACTTTATTTGATGACGATATTGACTCTGGATGGGAAGGAGAGCCAGATGACCTGAATATCCTAACGGCTGGATTAAGGTTCCAGAATGTGCCTGTGCCTAATAGTGCTGTTATCGATTCTTCCTACATCCTGGTATTCTCTCACGAAGGAAAAACCCCTGAAGACGTTGCCCGGATTACTATTTATGCGGATGCCTCGGACAACTCCCCTACTTTCACAGAGGATTCCCTACTTACTGACCGCGACTCTACGGATGCAACAGTCATTTGGGAAGTCGCAGAAGAATGGGAAATATACCAGCCTTATCGGACTGTGGACTTGAGCCCAATTGTACAAGAAATTGTAAACAGAGAAGGATGGGAAGCGGGTAATGCCATGAGCTTTATCTTTGAGGGAGTGGACCAAGGACCCAGTGAGGTAGAAAACGCCAGAGAATGGGAAGCGTTTGAAAATATCGCCGATCCCGAAGATGGAGGAGATGGACAAAACCATCCAGAAAGGGTACCCCGACTCATCATCTACTTTGCTAGCACAGGGGCAACTCCTTTACTCCCTAGCATTCCTGTTACCTACAATCAGCTACAAGTATATCCCAACCCAGTCGATCAAGGATTTCTAACAGTAGAATTGGTGTCTAAGGCAGCAGCCTCTCTGAAGTTATTTAACCAAAAGGGGCAATTGCTTCAACTGCAGGTTTCTTCTTATGGAGATAAGCTCATCTTGGACACTCAAGCCCTAAGTACTGGCTTGTATTTCATTCAGGTGGAGCAGGAAAATACCCTGTGGACACAAAAGGTTCTCATCAACGGTAAGAAGTAAGTTTTATCATAATTCAATCAAGGAGACAGAGAGGAATCTCTGTCTCTTTTTTACATCCTCTCCATGGAAAAATTCAGACTATGGGCAATTTTTGCCCTTTTGGGGATCAGTCAGGTAAGTTGGGGACAGACTAGCTATGAACTGAGGGGTAAAGTCTTGAATGCTGAAACTGGTGAATCCTTGGAAGGGGCTTCCATCATTGTAGAAGGTACCCGCGTAGGTACCCAGAGTTTACAGAATGGAGAATTCGTCTTGACGGGCATCTCTCAATCCTCTATTAGATTAAAGGTTAGTTATATCGGCTTCCAAAACCTAATACGCCCGATAGACCTTTCTAAAGATAATTCAAAGAAGCTAAGCCTGCGTTTGATTCCTGCTACTACAGAGTTGGATTTGGTAGAAATCCAAGGGGAGGCAGAGGGACAGGTAGGCGCCTACCTTCAGCAGAAACGCGCCGTAAACATCAAAAATATTCTTTCGGCCGAGCAGATTCAGTCTTTCCCAGATATGAATGCCGCCGAAGCTATTCAACGAGTTCCTGGCATAACGCTACAGCGTGATCAGGGAGAAGGCCGCTACGTTCAGCTTCGGGGAACCCCTCCAGAATTGACCAACTTCAATATCAATGGCGAGCAGATTCCCTCTCCAGAAGGAGATGTCCGCTATGTGGGAATGGATATTATTAACGCTGACCAGATCGAGACGATAGAAGTTACCAAGGTCTTAACCCCAGACATGGATGGAGATGGTATTGGGGGCAATGTAAATATCATCACCAAAAAGGCCAAGGCGGGTAAGCCCCAGATCCGGGCCTCTTTGGCAGGCGGTTACAACAACCTACGGGGTACCCCCAATTATCAGGCTCAGTTTTCCTATGGTCAACGTCAGGGAAAATTTGGCTTCGCCCTCAATAGCAGTTTCTATCTCAATGAGCAAGGCTCCGACAACCTGGAATACAAGTATGTGAAAGGTCCTTTTTTCGGCACCCAAAACCTGGGCGTGGACAATTACCAGGTTCAATACCGAGAATTTCAGCTCAGGCACTATGACCTCACCCGTACCCGTCTGGGGATAGCTCCCACCTGGGACTATAAGTTCAATGAAAACTCCTATATCTATTTGCGCGGTATGTATAACCGCTTTACGGACAATGAAACCCGTCGTCGCCAAATTTATGACCTGGAGGATGCCCTTTCCCCCACCTATTACCTCTACGGAGGAATTAATCACGAAGTAAGGGAACGCCTCAAAATACAGGAAGTGGCGACAGCCAACCTTGGGGGAGAACATAAGATCGGCGGGCTATTTATCGACTATATGATTGCCTACGCCTTGGCCAGAGAGGAAGTCCCCAATTACCTCCAGGCCCTTTTTGACAGTCCTGGCCAAGCCATTACAGTGGATATTGACCTGACAGAGCCCGACTGGCCTGTACCCAGATTCCCCAAAGAAATTGACTCTATCAATGCCGTTAGTTTTGGTCGCTATGAAATGGATGACCTGGAATTGGGGGAAAGCCTCATAACAGATCAAAATGTTTCGATGCGGGCAAACTTTCGCATACCCTACACCTTAAATGCCGATAACTCAGGGTATATCAAGTTTGGAGGGAAAATGCGGATCCGAGAGAAAGAAAGAGATATTCGCTCGCAGGTGTTTGGGGCCTATCGACAGGAGTCGCGGCTTTATCCGGGCTTAGGCCCCGAACTTTCTTTGGTTACCGTAGATGATGGCTTTCGAGCAGATGACCTACTCGGAAGAGGCTACTTCATGCAATACATGCCTTCTCCCCAATTGCTCCGCGATTTTTATGAGGAAAATCCCCAGTACTTTATCTACAATAAGACCAATACGTTAGTCAATTCCTTTGGGGAAGATTATACGGCCAATGAAGACATTTACGCCGCTTATGCCATGTTTCGCCATGACTGGAAAAAACTCATGGTCTTAGGGGGGCTTCGATACGAGCGAACAGATATTGAATATCAAGGGAATCGCATTATTCAAGAAAGGGGAATTTACCGGGGCCGAGAGCCTCTTACGGATATACGCAGGCACGAATTTCTCCTACCCCAGATCCAAACTCGATACGCCCTGGATAACCAAACTAACCTTCGAGCCGCCCTTACCTATACGTTTGCCCGTCCCAATTTTGAGGATATTCTTCCCTATCGAGAAGAAGACCTCGACGAGGTCCGTTTTGGGAACCCAGACCTGGAATTTCCCAAGTCCATGAATGTCGATTTATTGGCAGAACGGTATCTTCTCGGAGGGGGAATATTATCGGGAGGCCTTTTTTATAAGCGAATTGACGACTTTGTGTTTTTCTTTAAACGCTTTGCCCATGAGGGCGATCCCCAGGATTACGGGATTGTGGAGATCACGAAGGCGATTAATGGGAATCAGGCAGACGTTTATGGCCTTGAGTTGCAGAGCCACTTTAACTTTACCTTTCTCCCCGGATTTTGGAAAAACTTTGGTTTGTATGCCAACTATACCTTCACAGAATCTGAAGCCCTAATCAATGAAAGAATTCCCGCCAATTATTCTGATGCGATTGTGGTCTTTGGTGATGATGACCTAAGTGTCTTTAATTCTTCCGAATCCCAGGAGACCATTACCCTCCCAGGGCAGGCCAAGCACACGACCAATATTGGCTTGCTATTTACCAGCAAAAAGTTTTACTCACGCCTCATCGCCAACTACAACGATGCCTTTTTGTTCCAACTAGGGGCGGATAAAGACCTGGATGAATATTATGATGAAGCCTGGCGATTAGATTTTACGGCGAACTACTCGATTTCCGAAAACTTTAAAATCTTCATAGATATTATTAACTTAACCAACTCTCCTTTAAAATTTTATTTGGGGACACCAGACCGCGTTCAACAACAGGAGTTTTACTCTTGGTGGGGAAGACTCGGCATTAAACTCAATTTCTAAGGTAGAAATGTTCAAATATTTTTTCCCTGTTTTCTTATTGCTACCCTTTTCTTGCAACCCCCATGAGAAGGACGATTTTTTCCAGGTAAAAGTTACTGCTGAGACCGATGCGGTTCACGCAAATCCCGAAACAGATGCTGCCGATGATCCGGCGATTTGGATACACCCCACTGATTCGAGTAAAAGTATCATTTATGGCTCTAATAAGACTTATGGGATCGATGCTTTCGATCTAGAAGGGAAGCGCTTACATTCCTATGAAGTGGGCAGAATTAACAACATTGATGTTCGCTATGGCTTTCCCTTGAACGATACTACGCAAATCGATATCCTGGCAGGAACCGAACGGGAGCATAATCAAATTTTGGTTTTCTCCATTGATCCTGAAGATGGGGCCTTGACAGAAATCAGCGGGGGTATCCAAAGCTCACAAAAAGAGGTATATGGATTTTGCCTGTACACTTCCCCAGTTTCTGGAAACTACTTTGCCTTTTTGAATGACAAAAACGGCACTATCGAGCAATGGGAGTTACTTTCGATGAATTCGGATTCTATTCAGGGGAAAATGGTTCGCATTCTGTCTGTTACCTCTCAACCAGAGGGGATGGTAGCAGATGACAAGGAAGGCTTTCTATATGTAGGGGAAGAAAACGAGGGAATTTGGCGCTTTTCTCTGGAAGAAAACCTGGGGAGACAAGTACATTTTTTGGAGAAGAGTGGTAAGCAAAATCCTGCCATCACGTTTGATATAGAAGGACTTGCTATATATGAGACCCCTGATCAAAAACTTTTACTCGCTTCAAGTCAAGGAAATAATTCCTATGCGGCATTCGATATAAGAGCGGACTACTCCTTTCTGGGGAGCTTCCAAATTGTAGCCCAAGATGCAGTAGATGGTACCGAAGATACCGATGGAATTGAGGTATGTGCTGCAAACCTGGGAGCAAAATATCCCTCGGGTATTTTTGTAGCTCAGGACGGAGGTAATCTTTTGGAGGATGGAAGTCTCGGGGCTCAAAACTTTAAGATAGTTTCGTGGGAATCCATTGCACCTATGTTCGCAGAATAAAATAATTATTCCCATCTCCCCCTCTAATGCAATTCAGAAATTTTATTAACAATTTATTAACAATAAGGTGATCAACTTAGTGATTATAGGGGAATTGGACTAAGTTTGCAGTTATCTGACGTGAAATAGTCAGATCCCTAGAAGTACACTTCTGGGATTAACTTATTCAATTCTCCAAACACTATGAGAAAACAGTTACTTTTTTTCTTTTTTCTTTCCCTCATGACTACCTGCCTATGGGCTCAGGTAACGACTTCTTCTATAAGAGGGAAGGTACTTGATGATGCAAACGAACCTGTTATTGGTGCCAGGGTTCAGGCCACCCACCAACCTTCTGGTACTTCTTATGGCGTAATGACAGATGCTGAGGGCTCATTCCTTATTCCCAATATGCGGATTGGAGGTCCCTATGTGATTACCACTACCTATACAGGCTTTGCCGATGTCAAAGTGGATGATGTTATTCTAAAGCTCGGCGAAAGGAGAAATATCAACTTTGAAATGAAAGCAGGGGTAAATCTCGATGAAGTGGTTATTTCGGCTAATGCCGATGATCTCATTAATCCAGACAAGACGGGGGCTGGTTCTATTGTAACCCTGGAGCAGCTACAAACTTTGCCGACCATTACGCGTTCGGCAGCGGACCTCACGCGTCTCAACCCGCTCGCAGCGGAAGGGGGTTCCTTCGGGGGACGAAATGACCAATTCAACAATTACTCTTTGGACGGCTCCATCTTCAACAACCCTTTTGGATTGGATGCGGCTACTCCTGGAGGACAGGCAGATGCGCAACCCATTTCCTTGGATGCTATTGAGCAAATCAGTGTATCCCTGGCTCCCTATGATGTTACTAAGGCAGGCTTTACCGGTGCTTCTGTAGATGCTGTTACGAAGTCTGGTACCAATGAATTCAAAGGGGCCGTTTTTGGGTACTTCCGAAATGCTGATATGACAGGAGGAAAGGTAGATGGCACCGAGGTTAACAAGGGAGATTTGAGCCAACTCCAAACGGGATTTAGTATCGGTGGACCTATTGTAAAGGACAAAATCTTTTTCTTTGCCAACTTCGAATTGGAAAGAAGATCTGACTTAGGATCATTCTTCATCCCTAACAGTGGGGAGACCGGCTCAAACGTATCCCGGGTTCAGACGGCGGATATGCAGAACATTTCCAGCTTGCTATCTAGTGTACATGGCTACGAAACAGGGGCTATCTCGGGATTCAAGCACAATACCGACAATGAAAAGGGCTTGTTGAAATTCAACTTTAACTTGAGCGATGACCATAAGCTGGCTGTTACCTACAATTTCTTAAACGCTTCCCGAGACCTACCTGCCCACCCTTCTGCCATTGGACGTAGGGGGCCTGACTTTTTGACCCTACAATTCCAGAATTCCGGGTATACCATCAACAACAAGATTCAATCTGGTAAAGTAGAATTAAACTCCATCTTTGGACAGGGGAAATATGCTAACAAACTTCAGGTGGGCTATACCACTTTCAGGGATTCGAGAGATCCCTTCAGCGCTCCCTTCCCTGTGTTGAACTTTGGGAAAGACGGAATCCGTTATATCATCGCGGGACATGAGCCCTTCTCTATCAACAATGTCCTGGATCAGAATGTATTTCAGATTACCAATAACTTTAATATCTACTCCAATCGTCACAACTTGACCTTTGGCACGAGCTTCGAGCGCTTCGAATTTGACAACTCCTTCAATCTGACAGGATATGGTGCTCGGGTTTTCTTCCCCGATGTGGATATTAATGATGCAGAGGCCTTTATTCGCTCGCCTGAGTTTGCAGATGAAGTTCAGGCGGCAAGAGATGCCTTTACAGCCAATAACGCTTCAAATGGCTGGGCCCTCGCAGAAACCAATATTGGGCAGTTTGCTTTGTATGCGCAGGATGAAATCAGTGTCAGTGATGATTTCCGTTTGACCCTTGGCTTGCGAATGGATCTTCCCCTGTACTTTGATACGGAGGAAAAAATGCAGGAAAATATTGACCGCAACTGCTGTTATGATCCTTCTATCCAATACTACGATGAAGGAGGGAATCCCTTGTTCCTCAATAGTTTGGAATTTCCGGAGCAAAAGCCCCTCTTTTCTCCTCGTATCGGTTTTAACTACGATATCAATGGCGAAGGCACTGCGCAACTGCGAGGAGGAAGTGGAATTTTTACGGGTCGTTTCCCCTTTGTATGGATTGGAAACCAGGTGGCTAACCCTAATTCCTTCTTCTACGTAACCACGGCTCCCGATTTTAAATTTCCCCAAGTATGGAGAAGCAACTTGGGCTATGACCGGGAATTGGGAGATGGATGGTCTTTTTCGACGGATTTCATCTTTACCAAAGACCTACAAGCTGCTATGGTCCGTAACTATGGCCTGCAACTTCCCTCGGGCAGATTGGGAGGCGTAGACAATCGCCCCATTTATGTGGGAGATGAACATGGAAACAACGCCTATGTCTTCACCAATACCGATGTAGGGTATAGTTTCAATGCTTCTTTCCAGGTGAAGAAGTTTTTTGCCAACAACTTCAACTTTAGCCTGGCTTATAACTACCTGGATTCTCAGGATGCGGCCTCTATTGATGCGGAAATTTCCTCAGATGCCTATGACCGCAACCCTGCCAATATCCAGCATACCAATACGGCAGAATTGGCCCCCTCTCTCTATGGCAACCGCCATCGTATTGTGGGATCTCTGTACAAGAAGTTTGTCCAAGGAGACAATATGGCTACCCACGTGGCCGTATTCATGGAGTTTGTCCAAGGTGGCCGCTATAGTTTCACTTACTCAGGGGATATCAACAATGACGGATCTGGCTTGAATGATTTGATTTATATCCCCACGTCTAGCGAGCTTTCTCAGATGGATTTTACCAGCGACGCGCAGCGGGCTGCCTTTGAGGCCTTTATCCAGCAAGACGACTATCTAAGTGAGAACAGAGGCGCTTATGCAGAGAAATACGGTTCCATTAACCCCTGGTATGACAGGATAGATGCCCGGATTATGCAAGAGTTTGGCTTAAACAATGGAGACAACATTCAAGTGAGTCTAGACATCATCAACCTGACCAACTTGATTAGTTCCAGTTTGGGCGTTCGCCAGATTGCCTCCAACACTGGACTAGTCCAACCTGTTGGGGTTTCTGTAACGGATGGGGTACCGACCTACTCCTTCGACGAGTCCCTTCGGACCACTTTACAGAACGATTTCAGCCTGAATTCCAGGTGGCAAATCCAGTTTGGATTGAGGTATAATTTCTAGGAAGTCAACCTGAGATTCTTTTCAAGATAGAGTGAGTCATTCCCAAAATGGGAATGGCTCATTTTTTTGTCAACCGAAAACGTAAATTGGAGTATAAAAGGAAGTAGGCCTATCTCACCATATACCCGTTTTTCATGACTGAAAATTTACCCACTCAAGAAGTTGTCGTATATACCCTAAATGAACCAGATCAGGAGCTTGCTTCCATTGTAGATGAGGTCAATCGCAATCTCCATACCCATCCGGGATTTTTATCTCGAGTAGTCCATCAATCCTTGAAAAACCCTGCTGTATGGATGGATCTCCTGACATGGGAAAACCCCAAAGCAGCGGCCCGAGGGAGAAGGGCTTATGGAAAAGACCCCCTGAACCGACTATTTACCCAACGTATTGAGACCCTAGAACTCCGCAAGCAGTTTACCCCTTATCGAAAGTGTGGGAAACTGCCTAATTTTCCCTTGGAGACTGTAGTAGAGCTGGCTGTGTACCGAATACTTCCCCAGAAACGAGCAGAATTTGAGGTGATCTTCGATAAGATGAGCGACTTTCTAAAAAGCTATCCGGCTTATTTGTCCCGTCATTGTGGAAAGGCAAGCTTGGAAGCCCATTGGTTTATGGATTATTTTTATTGGAAGAAGGACTATACGGTTTCCTTTGGGGATCTGAAGCAAGCCGAGGAAGTCCAAGCCTTTTTGTCCTTAATATACGATGTGCCCTATATCGACCAGTTTCGGATTGTTCCTGAAACCCGTTCACATTCCTTGGGAAGTTTTATTTGATCAATTGTTCCTAGCTCCTAGGAAGGTATTCACTTTTTCAAGGTGTTTTCAAGGATAATAAAAGGAATACCCCGCTCTACCCATTCTTCTACATAGTTGCCAGGGGGAATTACCTCAAAGGCGAGGGAGCCCAATATGATATCCTCATCTCCATCGTCGTCTAGGTCTCCTGCATCCATGACTAACCACCTCCCTAAATTGGCCTCAGGAAGTTGATAGGATTTGAAATGGTCCCCTCCATTGTTTTCAAAATACCGAAACCCTCCCGTAGGATCTGCTTGAAAGTCCGGGAAAAAGGAAATAGCCGCTATATCCAGGTCTCCATCCTGATCAAAATCCCTAATCCTGGTTCCGTAGGCCCCATACATAGGTAAAAAGAACTGTTCGCTTAAGGAAGAATTTTGATTAATGAAAAGGCGAATGCCATGATAGGGTTTTAAGATCGGAGGATAATCGGCATTGTCTCCAGCGGTATAGATAATATCCATATCTCCATCGCCTTCCCAATCCATGACTTCCATACTACTGGATCCATAGGAGGGGGGGAAGCGCAAAAGAGGAGTCTCTGTAAATTCTCCCGCTCCCTGGTTATAATACACAAAAACCCCTTCATCTCCCTGACCGAAGAGGGCGAGGATGTCCAATAAGCCGTCTTGGTTCCAGTCTAAGACATGTGCTTGTATGGCACCGGGTTTATTCCTGAGCAATTGGGGCCTATAGTTTCCTCCTTCTCCCTGCTTCCACCAGGCTAATTTTCCGGTCCATTTGGCGTATTCGCAAATCACCACATCCTCTAGACCGTCTCCATCAAGGTCGGCAAAATCCATATCAACCGGCCGCTGCAAGTTTGGGATCGCTTTGCGGGGGCGGCTACTAGCTGAGAACGGCAGCTCCAATAAAAAGCCTCCAGGCTGATCTGAGGGAGAAAAGGAACCCATGACGGCAACCCGTAGGGCATCCGGAGCTTCTTGGAAGGCAACAGCCCCTTTTTGAACTTTGGCAGCACGCTGTACAGCTAGATTTGCATCCAGTTGATAGAGGGTCTGGCTATGAACGTCTCCTATAAATACCTGGTCTTTACGAATATCTACCAGAGTGGTACTAGGAGGGGAGAGCCTAAGGGTAGGAACTATTACGTCAAATCGAGGAAAGGAATCCTGTAAGGGTAGGGACTTTGATGGGGCTAATTGCTCTGGTGCTGAATGTAAGAAGTAGGACTTAATGGCTTCCCATTTTGAGCGATCTATTATAGGCTTTTCGGGGAATAAGCCTACTTTTTCTACCATCGTCCCCCCTGCATTGGCTTCAAAGAGTCCTTGCCTTAGCGAATCATGCGGATAAATACCATACATATACCCCATCCGGGGCAGGACATATTCCTCCCAGGTTTTCTTATCCAGGTCAGAAGGGGAAGGCACAAGGTGGCAAGAAGCACATAGGGATTGGGCCAAAAGCTTCCCATCTGGAGGAGGGGGAGATGGAGAGGTACAGGAGGCGAGAAGGCCTACGAAGAGAACAAAGGGAAATTTCATCTATAAGGTGCCCTAATTTCAGTATCTGCAGAAATGCCTCTGCGGATACTGAAAGGTTATTTCGCTTGGGAAGTTAATAACTTCCCCCAATCTTTCGCTTATTAACCCCCATGGACGAAGGAAATTGGGGTAAATGACTGGGCATAGCTGTAAGGCCCACCGTATCCGTCAACGACTCCATAAAGCTAATGACATCTTGGATTTCTCCCGAATTCAAGCTCAGGGAATCAAAGGGTAAGGTTTGATTGGGAACTTCAAAGCCCAGGCCTATACCTCCTCCTTTGTTGTAAAAATCCATGACTTCTTCTAGGGTCTGATAGACCCCGTTGTGCATGTAGGGAGCGGTCAAGGCGATATTTCTAATACCCGGAGTTTTGAAAGAGAATAAAAAGTGATCCAATTGGTCTACAATTCTCCCGTTTTGGAAGCGCCCTGGGTCTGGATCGATGTAGGCATTGACGGAGTCAGGCGTAGCCGGAACGCCAAGGATTTCGGATTCGGATTCTTTGAAATTAGGAGGAACAGTACCCCCAAATGAAGGAGCAAAATGGCAGGTGCCACAAGCGGCCTTTCCCATGAAAAGATTAAAGCCCCGTTTAACAGCTGCAGAAATTTCATCTGTCTCCCCTCTTGCATACTGATCGAAGGGACTGTTCCAGGAACTTAAAGAAGCGACATAGGCTGCTAAGGAATTTGAGATAGACCAAGAAGATATTCCATATTTATCTCGCTCCCCATAGCTTTCTTTGAATAATTTAAGATATTCCTCACTTTCCTTTAAACGATCTGCCAGATCGACAAAATCCATATTAAATTCCTTTTTGTCATAGACCACATGTTTTACTTGTCGTTCCAGGTCGTACTCGCGCAAGTCGTAAAAATACTTATCTGCATAAACGGCATTGATTAGGGTTGGGGCGTTCCGCAAGGTAGTCTCTCCTGGGGTATTTGACCTGCTTTTGGCTAAGCCATCCGTAAACGCCTTATAGGGCTGGTGGCAAGTAGCGCAAGACATCTTTACGTTACTGGAAAGAATGGGATCAAAAAATAACTTTCTTCCCAACTCAATTTTGCGGGGATCATTCAGATCGGACTCCGCAACCTGGGCATAATAACTTTTGTTTAAAAAGGAGGCATCAAATAAAAATGGCGTGTGGTAATTGACTGCTTTTAGTGTGCGGTCCACCTCTTCTACAAATTCGATGTTAAGGGCTTCTTGAAGAGTGTATATATGCTGATAGATGGGGTTAATAAATTCTCTAAGAATATGTAGTCGATCCAGGCTGTCAAAGTCGGGATGTTCTTTTAGGTATTGAGTAAATGTCCCTAGGGTTTCAACAAGGATAGGGGTAGAATCAGGGCTAAGGGCTTCATAATACGAGAAAGCTCGCTCCATAGCTTCCAGGGAAGAGATAGCTTCGGGAATGGCGTTTACAGAACCTGGCGTATCAAATCCAGTTAAGCCTAAGGTAAATAGGCGAATGAGTTGATATCGGAAGGCTTCAAAAATATACCGATGCTCCATGTTTCGGCTCTTTTCCACATCCGCTATATTGGGCCAGTGGCCTATTAAAGTTTGACTTAAATGTAGAATCTCATTGGGATCAGGTTCCTCACTGAAAATGGCTTCATCTAAGGTCTGAAGGCCTAGGGGAGGAATTACGGTGTGCTCTGGCGCTGACTCATCTACTTTGGGGAGGGGAGCTCCATTGACAAATCGGACGATGGCTTGCTCTTGAAAATATGCAGCGAAAGGTTCAATTTTTTTAAAGGCAATTCGGGCACCTGTCAATACACTTTGCAGTCGATCTATTGGGATCTCTCCTTTCTGATATGCCTCTGCCTCTGTAGTTAGGCTTTTTAAACTTTGCTCAAATACCGCTAACTGGGAGAGATAGTCTTCCCGAATCTTCTCCACAATCTGGTCAGAATTGCTAGAAGGTCGAAAAGCTAGACAAAGGCTGAATAGAAGAACTGTTCCTAAAACCTTAAATTTTATCATGGTGCCTTACTTGAAATTAGAGAATTTTTACCTAAGAAGAATAAATATAAAAAGGTGTTGGGTAACGAATGACCCAACACCTTTTTTATGAAATTGTTCTGCTCAACTTCGTGCTTATTTTACGAGCAACTTGAAAGATCTCTTATCGGAAGTAATGATGAAATAAACTCCAGTAGAGAGATCGCTCACATCTGCTTCATTCGTATTTCTGTATACCCTAATTCTTCTTCCTTCAGAGTTGTAAAGGGCAAAATCTGTCTTGTCAGAAAGGAATACAGATCTTGTAGTAGGGTTAGGGAAGATTTCTAAAGCATTGATGGAGTTGATGCTGGGATTGGACAAAGAAGTTACCAATCCTTCTGTAGCGAAACCGTGAATGGCCATGGTCAAAGAGTGATTGAATGGGAAAGGGTTGTCAGCATTGGGGTGCTGAGAATTAACCAATATGGTATTGTCATCAATCTGGATAGCTCCTGTGATCTCAGCACCAGCTGGAACAGCCGTAACTCTCACCAATGAATCAACAGAGGCATCTCTTGCTTCTACAGGGAGAAGATACAATTCACACAATCTATTGCTGATTCCTTCAGGCATCCTTCCGTTGGAAGTACCATTCGCATCTTCTTGGATCATCAAGAAGCTCTTTCCATTAACTGTCAGGATATTAATCCCATCAGGATTGGTTAAGTGCTTGCTGGGATAATCAGCTGCAGGAACTTCCGCGTCAAAGAAGGGTCCACCATGAATCACTACTCCTACTTCCTCAGTTGCAGGGTCATAGTATAGTACACGTCCATAGTAATCTGCGTAAGCAACATCCGTAGCGCTTATACCTTGAGTTTCCTGAGCATAGGCTTCGTGATGTGAACCAGGCAGAACTCCGAAATCAGCAATTTCATCGTCCCAAGTATCTCCAATATTGTCTCTACCTGTTTCTGTCCAGTAAACAATTCCGGTCTCTTGGTCAATAGTTACCCACTCATTTCTGTTGTACATAGTGGCTCCTAATTCCCAGGCTTTTGTAGTCAACCCACCGAAGATGTTATCTGTATCTGTCATATCTACCTCTAGCCATCTGTTTCCTACCGTAGTATCTTCTTTGTAAACTTCTACAGTTACGTCTGTAAAATCCCAAGGAGTAGCAGCAGTTACCCTTACCCAAGGAGCAGGGTTTCCGTCAATACCTAGGTAAGCATACTGTCCATCAGCGGTGATGGCTCCACCTTCCCAGCCAGCTCTTCCCCAGTTATACTGCTTGCGAATAGCCACAGCTTCTCTGGGATCAATCTCTACCATGTAGTTGAAGTTGTCGTACTTGTTAATGGTATCTCCATCAATCAATGGAAACTCTGGCGTATTTATGACAAAAGTAGCGGTATCTCTTACTCCGTATCCAGCGGCAGAAGGAGCGGGGTTGTGTGGATTCCAGGAATCTGGGCGGTTAGCACCTCTGAAGTTTCCATTGTAAATAGATCCAGTATTAGATCTGAACCATTCTTCTGCAGTCCAGATACGTCCATTAGGAGCAGAAATACCCGCACAGTTCATACCTGTTTCTCCAACAGTGTTGGCGAAATCTACGTTGAAAAAGTGTCCGGTACGTCCGTCGGAAAGGGTTTGCTCGTCTACAACTAGCTGTCCTTCAGCATCCTTAGAAACGCGGAAGGCAGTCATTCCTCCTCCATCACCGATTCTGTCGTCTTGATAGATCATTTCGTGGTTGACCGACACCCATCCTAAAGCTTCTCCAGTTGTATCAGGAGTGAATCCGATGAAATCGTGCCATTCTTTGGCAATGGCTCTTCCTGCTGGGTTACCATAAGTAGGAGTGGTTTGAACGATGTCATAGCCACCGATAAACAATACCTGAGTAGTCAGAGGCGATGGAGGCATAACAAACTCAGTCGTCTCAAAGTCCGTAATGTCAATCTCTTCCTCAAACATGATCTGAGAGAAGATGGGGCTGATTGCCATCAAGGTTAGAGTGAATAGTAAAAGTGATTTCTTCATTTTTTCGTGTTCTGTTAAAATAATTGATGTTTGAAATAAGTATAAATGAAAAGCCTTAGCGCCTAGAATAAACTCTTAAACGCTAATTTTTTTATTGATTAAGTTTTTTATGCGTGCGAAAACACATTGGTTGAAAAATCAAAACAATTCTGACTTCCCCAACTTCTCCTGCATTTACAACTTCTAAATGACCAGACTATTCTTATTGCTTGAAACAGCTTTTAAATACGGAGTCAAAGCTAGAATTTTCATGTTAACCCTGTGTTAAAAAATAGTTGCCCTTATTTCAAGGATGGGCCCCTAACAAGACAGTTTTTTAGAGGAGATAATTACTAAAAGGGTCTGGTCTGATTCCACCCATTTGGCGGAATATTGCTGTAGGGCTTCTTCTGCAGGTCCCAGAATCAAGCATCCATCCGATGAAAAGGAGGAGCCGTGGCAGGGACAAGAAAAGCGGTTAAGATTTTTGGCAAACTCTACGATACACCCATTATGTGGGCAAATAAGACTGAAAGCGACGAACTCAAATTGCCCCTTCCGCTCAATCATCAGCTCGCCCAAGCGATTGTGTCTGATGGGGTAGCGTTCACCAATTTCAGGGATTTTCTCAAGTGGAGACAAGTCTATGGAATATGTTGTAAGTATTTGAAATACAGGACTTTCTATTGATAGGCTTGAAGAATCGATGGCCTCAATTCTAATCTGATTTCCTATACCTGGATCAGCCTCTATCTTCCAAGCATAGACCGCTAAGTCTGCATCAACTCTTTCAACAATTGTATCCCAAGTGAGGCCTTCATCCTGAGAAAATAAAATCCTCAAATATCGAATATTTTCAGCTTCCCACCGTAGTTCTAAGTAGTCATTCTGCAAATATGCTAACTGGAAAGCTTCTAAGAATTCAAGCCTTAGAGACTGATCTGCCAAGAAGGGCTCATGGGTACATTGAGTGAAAAATTTGGAAAGGCCAATGAACCCTAAATAATTAACCGTTTTCACAAGCGATTCTCTACGTTTCATTTAGGCTACTTTTTTCTGTTAAGTTATCCAATTTCTCATGAATCCACCCTTATGGTTTTGGAGCTAATACTACCAAGTTAGGTAATGATTAACTTATTGTTAAATATCTCCTTTGGCGTTGCTAAAATTGGTAAGTTTTTTGACATAAAAATGAATAATCGTATAATAAATGTGGGATATTGTTAAATTCAATCCTTGAATTCTAAAAAAACACAAGGTATTGTTAATTAATTATGAATATTTATTCTCAATCTAAATTGAGATACGGTTTACATATCGCTTGCCCCTTTATTCTACCTCAGAATTTCAAGATGTCTGGTCTATCTTAAATTTTGTGCTTTGTTTGAGTATGGAGAAGTGGATAATTATTTAAATAAGATACAAAAAACTATCAAGCCTTACATTCTCGATTTGGACACCCTCAGTTCACATTATAATAATACAATTTTCATAAAATTAATTTCGCGAATTTTAACAATTATTATTATGAAAAGATCACCAAGTATTATCACAAGAGTCCTTTTGGGATTGTGTTTTCTTATTGCATTTTCCTCTTTTGTACTTCTGCCAAGGGAGAATAATTTAGATGCAAAAATTAGCCCAGTAAACGATTTGGTGGACGAAGCTTTATGCAACGTTCAGTTAAGCAACATTTCTTTAACAGGTCCGGGCACTGTCTGTGGAGAATATCCCAGAACTTACAAGGCAAAGTTTAACCTAAAATCTCCTACCGTAAATGCTAGGGTACGAGTAACCTTCTTCTCCCCTAGTGCATCTGTAAGTCCGCGGGTGAGGAATTTTGTCCATGAATGGTCCACATGCGTATCTAGAACGTACTCTGTAACTTCCTCAGTAATTTTTCCTAATGAACCTGATCCTACCAATACCTATGTAAAAGCTACCATCTATGTGGAAGCCTATAACTCCGTAGGTACTACAAGTGCCACAGTTACTAGGAATGTCTTGATTGAGGATTTTAATACCTGCGATTAGCAAGTATTTCGGTTAAATTCCCATTTATCAAAATTGCACAGAAAGGGAATTCACCTTGATTGGTCCATCTGGGAAACTCAAACAGATGGACCGTTTAATTTTTGCCAATTCGTTAAGAAATAAACAAATTTCCCCCACCCATCTTATCTCCGAGCTCCAATAGTTTACGAAACATACAATACATGAAAATTATTTTTCTGAAACCAATTAACAATGAATTAATATTCTGTATATAATTCTTACACATTCATCCTATAAATTTGATAATGAGTACAGTGTGTGAGCTATTAATACCGGATGATGAAGAAACCTCTTCTTGTCATAATCGATGATGAGCAAGACAACCTTGAACTCTTACGATACAATTTTGTGCGCAAAGGAATTCAGGTAAAAACCTTTACTCAAGGTGGAAGGGCTTGGGAATTTCTACAATTCCAGCGACCTGACATGATTGTGTGCGATTGTGTCGTGTTGACGGAGGAAGGAGAAAACCTTTGCAAGAGGATTAAAGAAGATCCAAATCTTACGCATGTTCCCCTGGTAATGTCAAGCTATCAGACAAATAGATCTGCCTCAGACAAGGCAATTAAATATGGTGCTATTGACTATATTATTAAGCCTATCAAAGCCTATGATCTGGTTAATCGGATAGAAAAATTGATGAAGAGACGGGTTAGTTTATAGGGTATTGGGTAAAATGCTTTGTTAGTCGACGGTCCACAGTTTAGGTTGGTTAAATAGTTGGATAGTCGACGGTCCACAGTTTAGGTTGGTTAAATAGTTGGATAGTCGACGGTCCACAGTTTAGGTTGGTTAAATAGTTGGATAGTCGACGGTCCACGGCTTGGGTTGGTTAAATAGTTGGATAGTCGACGGTCCACGGCTTGGGTTGGTTAAATAGTTGGATAGTCGACGGTCCACAGTTTAGGTTGGTTAAATAGTTGGATAGTCGACGGTCCACGGCTTGGGTTGGTTAAATAGTTGGATAGTCGACGGTCCACGGCTTGGGTTGGTTAAATAGTTGGATAGTCGACGGTCCACAGTTTAGGTTGGTTAAATAGTTGGATAGTCGACGGTCCACGGCTTGGGTTGGTTAAATAGTTGGATAGTCGACGGTCCACGGCTTGGGTTGGTTAAATAGTTGGATAGTCGACGGTCCACAGTTTGGGTTCAAATATGGAAGGGGATAGCCCCTAAGAATCCAGACCCCAGACTGTCGACCATGGACCATTAAACTATCTAACTCTTCCAGCCCACTCAATTCCTTGCCGTAGCATATCCAAATGATTTTCCTCTTCGAAGGAGGCCCCTGAATGCCCCAAAGCTGAATAGAAGGCTCTTCCTCCTCCTGGAAGCTCTTTGAACCAAACAATTGGGTGGTCCTCTCCCATTCCAAAGTCTTTGTTTTTTACTAGAAAGAGGAAATTGCCATTGGGGTCAAAAGTACTTTCATCAACTGTATAAAGTACAGTGAAGCTTTTTTTCCTCGGATTCTCATTGAAAACATACCATTCGTCTTCCCGCTTATAGCTTTCGATAAGATTTCCACATACTGCTATATGGCTACTATCACATTCCAAATTCATCTGAGCAGTTTGAATTCCCGGGTTCATGGTATGGTGTGAAAAGGTAGCTCCAATTAACTCCTTTTCAAACCAGGGCCAGTAATGGGAAAAATCCCCTGCTCCGTGTATGCCCACAAAACCTCCCCCTGTTCCATATATTGCTTAAAGGCTTCTCGTTGTTCGGCTTTGAGCACTTTCCCCGTCACATTGTTCCACACGACCACATCAAATAGGGCCAACTGTTTGGGATTAAATACCCCTCCACTTTCTGTGACAATGAGATTCCATCTTGCTTGCTCAGCCATTTGCTCAAAGGCTTTGGTACTAGAAGAAATGGCCTCTCCGTGGCGAAAGCCATTGGTTTTGTTGAAGAGCAAAACCGAGAATCCCTCTTGCTTAAGGGAAATTTCAGGTGCTTCACTCTCATAAAAGGGAAGGCCATAAACTACCCTATAAACAAAGAATCCTATTCCCAAGCCTCCTACCAACAAGAGAGCCAGGAGGGAATATCCTAGGATTTTCAATCCCTTTCTCATGAAGCGTACGCCTTGTAATCTTGCTGTTGTTTTCCTAAGCCTTCAATTTCCAATTCTACCGTCTCTCCTCCAGATAAGTATACAGGAGGGTCCATCCCCAGGCCTACTCCTGGAGGCGTACCGGTAGAAATTAAATCTCCCGCCTCCAGCTTCATGAATTGGGATATATAGTGAATGGCATAAGTAGGGGAAAAAATCATGGTGGAAGTATTTCCAGATTGCATCTGTTGGCCATTGACTGAAAGACTCATGGACAAATTTAATGCATTATCTATTTCGTCTTTGGTAACTAGATAGGGACCTACAGGGCTAAAACCAGGACAAGATTTTCCTTTTACCCACTGCCCTCCCTTTTCCAGTTGAAAGTGCCTTTCAGAAAGGTCATTCACAACGCAATAGCCTGCAATATGTGCTTCCGCCTCCAATTCACTTTCCAGGTAACTTGCATCTTTACTCAGGACTACCCCCAGTTCAACCTCCCAGTCCGTTTTGTGACTATCTTTAGGGATGGTAACGGGATCAAAGGGACCCGAAAGAGTATTAGTTGCTTTCATAAAGATAATGGGCTCTTTGGGGATATCCATTTTGGACTCCAAGGCATGGTCGGAGTAATTGAGACCTATACAGAGAATCATGCCTGGGCGAGCAATGGGACTTGCCCATCGTTCATCAGGGTCAATCTTCCTCAAGGAACCTACCCCCATTTGCAACATTCCTGCTAATTCCTTCAATCCATCCGCTTGGAAAAAATCTCGGTTCCAATCCGAAAACCTCGATGAGCAATCCAGCCGAAGTCCCTCGACATAAACACCAGGCTTTTCGGCGCCTGGAGAACCATATCTAATGAGTTTCACGTTGAGTTATTATTTTAAGCTAGTATAGGATAGAAATGTCAAAATGCAAACAATTTTCTACTTCTATGAATAGTTTCTTGAAAATGATTCCATAAAAATTAACAAATCCTTAATACAAATGCTCCCAAAATATTAACAATTTCTTAATTTTGCGCTTTGCTAACTAAATCCAAACCATATGCAAAATTTTTTACGTTTTTCGCTTATAGCTATTTTAGCTATAGGGGGACTACACTTTTCATGGGGTCAAGGAACCACAACTTCCACGATGAATGGAAAGGTGGTAGGCACGGACGGTGCACCTTTGGTCTCTGCCACTGTCACAGCGACTCATGAGCCCACAGGTTCTACCTATGGTGCCCTTACTAATGAAGACGGATACTTCCGTATCTCCAACATGCGAGTTGGAGGGCCATATTCTGTAAAGACCAGCTATGTTGGGTACCAAGATGCCAGCCAGGAGGGAATTTTCCTGACACTGGGACAGACCTACCGAGCAGATATTCAAATGAATGAGCAAGAAGTCATTCTGGATGAGGTACTCATCACCTCTACTTCAGGGGCAATCTTTGATGGTAACCGAACGGGAGCGGAAACTTATGTCAGTGAGGAAGCGATCAACACCATTCCTACTTCGAGTAGACGACTCAATGACTTCCTTCGCCTGACGCCTCAGGCTGCAGTTGCCAATGACGGAGCGGTAAACAGTGGAGGAATCTCCTTCTCTGGGGTTAACAACCGTTTCAATGCGATCTTTATTGATGGAGCGGTAAACAACGATGTATTCGGTCTTGCAAACTCCGGAACCAATGGAGGTCAGGCGGGAATCTCTCCGATCAGTCCAGATGCCTTGGAACAGATCCAGGTAGTTTTGGCTCCCTATGATGTGAAGCTTGGAGGCTTCGCAGGCGGGGGTATTAACGCCGTAACGAGAAGTGGTACCAATACCTTTGAAGGGTCTGCCTATTATTTCTTGAGAAATGAGGACTTAGCAGGTAAGACTCCTACAGATATAGAAGATGCAGACAGGGTAAAACTAGATCCTTTTACCTCTCAAACCTATGGGTTTAGACTTGGAGGTCCTATTGTAAAAGATAAGTTGTTCTTCTTTACCAATGTAGAGATTGAAAGGAGAGAAGAACCCAGGCCTTTTGTTCAGTCTGACTACCTGGGAAATGCTACAGCAGCCGACCTGGATGCTTTACGGCAAAAGTTTATCAACGACTTTGGCTATGATCCAGGCGGATATACCAATAATCCTCAGACTACTGATGGAGAAAAGGTGTTGGCCAAACTGGACTGGAACATCAACAAAAACAACAAACTATCTGTAAGGCACTCCTATGTAAAAGGGGAAACGGAGATTCATCCCAGCCCAAGTAATACCCGTGTGATATTTAATAACGTGGGATACATTTTCCCTTCAACTACTAACTCTTCTGCAATAGAGTTGAATAGTACCATTGGCGATAATATGTCCAATAGCTTAATCTTGGGAGCCACCATCGTGCGGGATGACCGTGATATTCTGGGCGATCCCTTTCCCCAGGTTATTCTCTCGGATGGAGTAGCCGACATTGTGGTAGGGACAGATAATTTTTCCTACTCCAATATTGTATTCCAGGACGTATACACCCTGACAAATAACTTCAACTTATACAAGGGTCGTCACTCCTTTACTTTTGGTACCCACAACGAGTTTTTCAAGGTACAGAACCTCTTTACCATTTTCTCGACTCCGCGGTATGACTATTTCTTCGATGGTTTCAATCGTTTCAACGACGGGCAGAATCCTGATATCGTCCTCTTTGGACACGAGCAGTTGGGACCTGGACAGAGTGATATCCGCTTGGGGGATGCTGCAGAAAACTTAGGACCGACCTTCAACGCCCTACAGATGGCCTTTTACGCACAGGATGAGATTCAGGCTACAGATAACTTCAAGCTAACCCTGGGGCTGCGCTTCGATATCCCCATCTTTCTCGAGGATCCGCCAATCGCCAATGAGGAATTCAATACGACCACTGTTCCCCTTATTGAGCAGTTCTATGACTTGAAAGGAGCCAGAGCTTCCAATGTTCCCGGAGCTCAGGTATTGCTGAGTCCCCGAGTTGGTTTTAACTGGGACGTGAACGGAGATCAGCGCACCCAGGTGCGTGGTGGAGCAGGTATCTTCACCAGTAGGGTTCCTTGGGTTTGGCCCGGAGGGATGTATATCCGTAACGGGCGCAACTCCGCCTTTACCGTTGATTTCGGTAGACCTATATTTCCCAACCAAAGTCAGTGGGGGGATAGCCTCTTTACCTCCACCAGTCCTACAGGAGATGTGGATCTTTTTGTTGAAGACTTCAAGTATCCACAAATTGCCAGAATCAGTGCTGCCGTGGATCAACAACTGGACTTCTGGGGCTTGATTGGTAGTGTGGAAGGTATTTTCACCAAAACCCTCAATAATATCGATGTCAAGAATGTCAACTTGAAGCCCAGCAGTACGCGTTTATCTGGAGCCGATAACCGTACCATTGTAGACTTTGGAGATAAGGTAGATCCTACCTATACCAATATTACCTTGGTAGACAATACCAGCAAAGGATACACCTTTAACATTACAGCTCAGTTAACCAAGCCGTTTGAAAATGGGTTCAGAGGTTCCTTGGCCTATTCATTTACAAGGGCAGAATCTCTATTTGATGGGGCCGGATTCATCAACAGTACCAACTGGCTGAACATACTGAGTACGGATGGCAACAACAATCCCTCAGTAGGAAGGTCTATTTACGATTCGGGATCGCGTATTACGTCTTTCCTTTCTTACCGGGCAGAATATGCTGACAACTTTGCTACGACGTTCTCCTTGTTCTATACGGGTAGATCTGGACTTCCCTATACCTATGTGTATAACAATCCGATCTCAGATGTATCTCAGAACCTGGATCTGAACGATTTGGTCTATGTACCTGCCAGTCAAGGGGAGATCAATTTGGTAGACATCGATGGTGGAGCTACCGCTGCTCAACAATGGGCCGACTTGGATGCCTTTATTGAAGCAGATGATTACCTGAGTGGAAGAAGGGGAGACTATGTCGAGCAAAACAAGGTGCGTACTCCTTTTGAAAATATTTTGGACTTGAAGATCATCCAAGACTTCTACATCATGCAAGGCGGTACGCGCCATAACCTACAGGTTACCCTGGATATTTTCAACTTTACGAATATGCTGAACAAAGATTGGGGCAGAAGATATTTTGTGGGTGGCAACCGTTTCCCCTTGATTCAGTCGCAATTGAATCCAGATAACGGTACCCCTGAATTTACCTTCACCGATCCCGGAGATACCTTTAGTATCATTCAGTCCGGAACCTATTCTGCTCGCTGGAATGCACAGTTTGGGGTGAGGTATAGCTTTTAGGGGAATGAGGCTGTCTCAAAGGGGCAGCCTCATTTTTTTTTGGCCCCTTTCAAAAAAGAGGAGTCTTTAGGATATGAAGGTATAGCTTTTAGGGAATCACATATTAATCTATAGAATGAGGCTGTCTCAAAGGGGCAGCCTCATTTTTTTAGTGTACGCAAAAGGGGGATTTTCCTCCGCTCAATTTTGTTTGGAACTCAGCAAGAAACCCTTCTAAATCTCAACTACAAATTTTCTTGGAAATCGTGGAATGATAATTACTCAGTTGAAATGGATGATTCCTTTAATTTCGAACGCCTAGAAGATTTTATTCTAGTCACGGGATTGTGTAAGCAAATTATTTCCTTATCGCAGGTAATGCATAGAAGTCCATTTGAAAGGTTTTATACTGGCTAGTGCCCAAGGGGTTTTCTCATTTTTTTTTGGCCCCTTTCAAAAAAGAGGAGTCTTTAGGATATGAAGTATATCCTAAAGTCCATAAAAAAGCCCAAGGGGTTTTCTCTCTTAAATGGGAGTAAGCAAGAAGTTGGAAGGCTTTCTTATGAAGGCTGGACAGGGACAAAAGCAAGTTTACGGGTCGGTATTCAGGAATTTTTTATCCGGCCTTCCAGTTTTTGGAGTCAGCGTTATATTATTTCGGAGGCAGGTACGGATATTGGCCATTTCAAATTCAATTGGAAGGGGCAGCTCCAAATCCAATTTGATTCAGGGAATCTTGTAGGTAAGAAGTATCTCTTCCGCATGAAGCATATGTTCAGCCAACAATTCGTTCTGGAAGAAGAGCAGGAAGTACTTTTGCGCCTTACTCCCAAGTATAATTGGAAAGGATGGAGCTACGATTATGCTGCTGAGAGCAAGGAGACCTTTATGGGTATAGATCCAGAAGCTTTTTTTTTCTTAATCGGATTGTGTGCTTTTGCCGCTAACTATTGTATGCAGGCGAGTGGGGCTTATTGAGAAATTCCCTACAAACTTGTGCATTGCTGTAAGGAATTTTAAGGCCCACTATTTTTTGGACCTTTGGGTAATAGCATAACTCTTTATCATATGAAATACACGTTAAAAACCTCGTTCTACCCCAGAAGCTTATCTCTACAATGTGAAGAGAAAGAGGTCGGAAAGCTTTCATGTGGCTGGTTGCTTCAAAAAAAGGCTTCGTTTCAATTAGGAGAGGAGGATTATCTTATAGAACCTAAGAATTGGGGGCGAAGAACATTTTCTATACTTCATAAACGCAAAGAAATCGGTCGGATAAAGTTCAACAGGTGGGGGCGTTTATCCATCCAGCTTCAATTGAAAGAACTGCAAGGCCGGGAATTTGTCTTCCGAAATCGCGGGATGTTTTCTTTTCAATATAGGTTAGAGGAAGGGGGGAAAAATGTACTCTCTATCATGCCCAACTATGGCAAAAAGGTCGGGGTTTTGGATTACTCTATTCACCCCAAAAAGTCTTTCTTAGAGGGGGATGCTAGCTCCCATTTCTTACTGCTGGGCGTATGTGCCTATGGAATAAATTATTTCAGACAGTCCTTAGGGCTTGCATGGGAATTAGCTTAACCAATTCCAAGAGATTATTATAGGATCGTCGACTACTTAGTCAACGTTCTTCCAGATTTCACGGATGGGAGCGCCTTTACTACTCAGGCCTGAGTGATCCCATTCCTTGCCAGATACCTTGGCCTGGAATTCCAAACTGGCCCCTACACGGGAGTCATCCCGAGAGAAGAATTCAATGTGTTCTGTATATGTCCCCTTATCCAAGCTATAGGTACCTCCCCCTGTTCCCCCAAACATTTTGGTTTCTGGGTTAAAGGCAACCCACTGAAACCGAGTACCCGTAATCATCTTGATAGTCTTTCGAGCGCCCCATTTCATTTCTTGCATTTCTCCATTTCGCATCCTTCCAGATATGCGCCAGGCACCCACCAGATCTGTTTCGTTGCCTTGGTCGATTCGCTTGT
This sequence comes from Bacteroidia bacterium, assembly GCA_965263105.1. GTDB lineage: Bacteria > Bacteroidota > Bacteroidia > J057 > J057 > JBCCTX01. Next base: position 243,201 of record CBDHGL010000002.1, read on the forward strand.
ATTCCTGCACCTCTCCAGATTTGAGGTGTTTAGCTTTAAGCATATCTCCATCCAGGTCAAACTCCCAGGAAACATCCTGTCCGATTTGACTGCTATCCATGCTATTGAATTCTACATGAGCTACAAAGGAGTTTCCTTCTGCACTGAAGGTACCGCCTAGGGTCCCTAAAAATTTTGCGGGCTCTTCGGCATACATAGAAGCCATATAATGGGAGTTCCCAATCATGACTACAATTTTGTTCCCCGATGCTTCGTCTACCCGTTCCCAGGCACCAGAAAAGGGGTGGGATATGGTGGAAGGTTGAAAAGCCATAAGCATGGCTCCAAGTACGATGAGTGTGGAAAATATATACTTCATGATGAGTGGATCTTAGGTTTTTGGAATAAAAGCAAGTTAGAAAATATTTTTTCATTCCCTTAATCCAAACGCACATATGTTTCCGGTCGGTAAGCATCTCGTTTCTTGATTCCGAGCCTCCTTCCATCATATCGAGAATCGTAAGAAAAACGTCTATTTACTGAACTACTAGAGTTTTTGTTGAATTCCTGCTTCTCAACCCACTGGTTATTTCGAAAGGAGTAGGTACCCCCCATTACAGAAACAACTCGCTTACTAGAGCTGTTGAAAACCACGCGCTGAAAACGCCTTCCAGTCAATAACATCATAGTAGTCTCTTTTCTACGGGAATTGACATAGGCTTCCTGGACATCCTGCTTTCTCCAGGCACCAACCAATTGAGATTCTCTTCCATAGTCTAAGCGTGTATATTCTTCTGCTAGTTGTGTATTAGAGCCTCCATAACGAATATTGCCCCTTTGATAAAGTTTATTTCCTTCCAAACGAACTTGAAATGAATGAGATCTACCGACTATAGCCGGATCTACCGTATGGAATAGAACGTATTCGGTATACCTTCCATTCCTTATAGCATAGGTGCCCCCCCCTGCTGCGATGAAAATTCGTTTTTGGGTATCAAATACTGCAAACATAAAATAACCCCTTGAAATCAATTTGATTTGTGCCCAACCACTCATTTCTCCACGAGGATCTAGCCCCTGGTCTACCATTTTCCATGCTCCTTGTATTCTACTATCCAAAAGCATATCTTCCTGAGTATGGAGGTAAGCATGTGCGAAGTCGAAGGAAAGTAGCATCAACAAAATGGTGAGTAAGAGCAGTTTAGCCTTTTTACGACAGATATTTAGCTCAATAAGTTGGAGATATAGGTCCATAAACTTGGGCAATAAGGATCCAGAATTACTAGAGTTCAAAATTTACTCAGTTGATCCGACATATTCAACGATTTTGGGGTCATTGTAAGACAAAATTGAAATTTGCAGACGAATGAACTATTCGGATTTCATTGAATCAATGAACCATCGGCAGGTTCCTGAAAATCTATCAATCTATCTTCAGGCTTTATGGTGGGAAGCCAAGGGAAATTGGACCCGTGCCCATGGACTGGTAGAGCACGAAAATTCAGGTAGAGGAGCCTGGGTACATGCCTATTTACATCGAGTGGAAGGAGATGAGTGGAATGCAGGGTATTGGTATAGAAAGGCAGGCAAACCCTTTCCTCAAATGACTCTCAAAGAGGAATGGGAAAGCTTGGTTCTTGAATTTATCTCATAAAAAAGCTCAAAAAGCTACTTTTTCCCCTAGTCCTAATTGAATTGCTTTTTTATAGGCAAACTTTGCCAGTGTCAAATCAAAGAGGGACATCCCAACCGATTTGAATACCCGCGTTTTTGCTGTGAGCCTCTGTTGTTCTTGAATCAGTTTGCCCAGGGTACTTATTTGATCATTTTGAATCCCCCCCTGTTCCAAGGGCTTTTTTAAATCGCCTGACTCTTCTAGTCCCCGGTGGACATCTATGAATAAGGTTTCTACCAATGAGAACAAGCTGTCCGGCAATTCCTGCATATCTGGCTTGTAAGATCCAAGGGCAATTATGCAGGTATCTTCAAAAAGTCCAGGATCATTCGGTAGAACAGGGTAGGGAGAATTCGTAGCAGTCAGGAGTAAGGGAGTTGATTGAAGTACTTCTTTGCTAGAGGAAGATAGAATTACTTCTATGTCTGTAGATACCTGAGAAATGGCCTCTTGAAATCTGAGCAAATTAGGTTGGGATCGATTAAAAGCATAAATCTTTTTGATGGGCCTTGCATGGCAAATGCTGAGGGCCCCTTCTGTTCCTTGTACTCCTGTGCCAATGACTCCCAGGGTATGCGTGTCCTCCGGAGATAAATAGCGACTAGCTACCCCAGCAATCGCTCCGGTTCTCATACAAGTAACCGTACTGGCATCCATGATAGCCAAAGGCCGGCCTGTTGTCCCGTCGTTGAGGACAACTGTACCAATTATGACCGGCATCCCTTTCTCTCGATTTTCGGGATAGACAGATATCAGTTTGGTAGCGGCATAGTCACCTGCCAGACTCGGCATATACAAAAGGGTATTTTCACCTTTGTCTATGTGTAATCGGTCGGGCATGTGGTAATCTTTACTTTCATACAGTAGCATAGCCTCTTCAACCGCTTGCAGGGCGTCTTCCCTATTTACCAATTTATGTAGGGAATCCGAATTAAGTATCAACAGATGATTATCAGACATCACGGATAATATTGGCAATCTTTTTCCTAGCATTTTTCCCTTCCTTCACAGGAAACAATACCCAAATATGGCACATACCCTCTCCTTCATAGACATTGACCGCTACCCCGTCTTCCTGGGCTTTTTGGACAAATTTTCGCTCGCCAGGCATGAGAATGTCATCCGTAGCAATAAAGCAGTGAATCGGCGGAAGGCCTGAAAGGTCCGCTTTCCAGGGAGAAACCATGGGGTCATTAGACTTTTTATCCCCAAAATACCACCTACCTATTCCGGGTAGCCCTCCTGGAGCCAGGATAAAGTCTCTTTTATCTACTGCTTGTACTTCAGGGTCTTCCGGATGGACCGCCCCAACAGAAGGACAAATCGGGATCAAACACCCCGGAAGAGGAAGTTTCTTCTCTTTCAACGAAAGGCAAAGCGTTAGCAATATATGCCCTCCAGCAGAATCTCCCATCAGGATAATGTTCTTGGGATCGTAATCCAGTATGGCCATCTCATAGACAGCCAGGGCATTTTCCATGACTTCCTCCTGTTGGTGTTCTGGCGTTTTGGGATAGTCCACCACCCAAACAGGGGTTTGGCTCAATCTGGCTATATGAGAAACAGCCTGCCAGTATTCTTTTATAGGGCCAAATACAAAGCCCCCCCCATGAAAATAGAGTACAACCTTATCTCCTGTTTCATTCTGAGGACTCAGGATAGAAACCTTGGTTTTCTTCACCTGACGGGTTTCCAAGCTACATCCTCTATACAAAGGTTTGGGAGGGTTCTTTACATCCAAGGTACGCATAAGACCTGGGTTCACTTCGGGTCCTATCCATAGTCTTTTTGCCCCCCTTCTTCTCAGGACAAAGCGCAATAATCGGTAGGAAATACTTGGCAAAATAATTGGGCATTGAGAAATGATAATGGAAACATGAGAAAAAACAATTTAGGTTCAATTCCTTTATTCTTTCTCATTTTTCATCTAAAAATTCACCTTCCTTCTCCCTCCATCCTCAATTTCCCTACAAACAGGTCCATTAAGGTCTCGGTATTTACCTTGACTCCGGTAGCAAGAGATAGCTCTGGATCAGGATAGTAAAAGGGAGAGTGCAATCCAGGCATGTCTCCGGATTCTTGACGAACTTCCGGAACTGTCCCCAACCAATAGAGTAAGGTAGGCACCTTTTCTTCGGTCTGGCCGTAGCGAGCAAAGTCTTCTCCGACCATCTGAGGTTCTGAGTCTACGACGTTTTCTGCCCCAATAATCCTACTAGCAGAAACTTTGACCAGATTGACTAACTGCGGGTGGTTGTAGTTGGCAGGAGTATAGGTATCGGGGATCACTACTTTGGGATATTTTTCCTCCGGTAAGCCCGCTGAGATAGCTACCCCTCTGGCAATTTCTCTGATGCGGCGGTGGACGAGTTGACGTACGTCTTCTTTGAAAGTACGAATAGTTAATTCCAGTTTGACTTCATCTGGGATGATATTGTGTTTGGTTCCCCCCTTGATGGCTCCCACCGTAACCACGGCATCATCTATAGGTTTGAGGCTGCGACTGACGATAGTTTGCAATTCCATGACTATCATAGAGGCGAGAACCACCGGATCAACTGACATATGGGGAGAGGCTCCGTGAGCCCCAATGCCATATACATATATGTCAGCCATTTCTGTATTGGCCATGGTATAGCCCTCCCCTATGCCGATCTGCCCAGCCGGAATGGAGGGATTGCAGTGCAGACCCAAACCAAAATCGGGAACGCCAAACTTCTCATAGAGTCCTGCATCCAACATCAGTTTGGCTCCTGCGCCTATCTCTTCGGCTGGCTGTCCGATGAGCATTAAGGTTCCCTTCCAGTTATCTTTGACCTCTGCCATGGTACGTGCCGTACCCAGCCAAGTAGCCATGTGCATATCATGTCCGCAGGAATGCATAGCCCCCGTTTCCACCCCATTATAGGTAATCTCCTTTGTACTGGCATAGTCTAGCTCTGTCTTCTCTACCATGGGTAGGGCATCCATGTCCGTCCGATAAAGAATAGTGGGGCCTTCTCCATTTTTGAGTATGCCCACAATCCCATAGCCCCCAAAATTTTCGGTTACCTCATATCCCACCTTGCGCAACTCTTCGGCAAGTTTCTTAGCAGTCTCTTCTTCCTGAAGGGAAATCTCGGGGTTTTGGTGAAGGTCTTTATACACATTGACCAGATAGGGGAGGTCTTCCTGCACTTTAGCGTTTATCCGTTCACTAGGGTCAGGGTCTGGGCCCACAAAGGCCATACAGACCGCGGAAAGCAAAAAGAACGTCAGGTTTTTTATTTGTACGGATTGCATGATATAAGGTGCGTAAAGTTTTGGGTTAAATTTATTGAATATAGGGGAAAAAGTTGAAAGTATTCCTTTCTCTCTCCTCGGAACTCTACCTATGGACTATTTAGTTTCTACAGGGAAACGCCGCGTTTCCACGGAATAAAATCATTCTGACCTAAGCGCTGTGCGTGAGTTTGGGTTTTCCCGCTGGCTAACTCAATAATATAATCCAAAAGTTGGGTTCCCATTTCCTCAATGGTGGCCTGGCCATCAATGATAGGACCTGCGTCAAAATCAATGATATCAGGCATTTTGTGAGCAAGTTGGGAATTGGAAGACACCTTTACTACTGGAGATACTGGGTTACCTGTGGGGGTGCCCAACCCAGTAGTGAAAAGGATAATGTTGGCGCCAGCGCCAGCTAGACCAGTGGTAGATTCTACGTCATTTCCGGGAGTACACAAAAGGCTAAGGCCAGCCTTGGTAGCATATTCTGGATAGCCCAATACCTGTTGAACTGGGGAAGTACCGCCCTTCTTTGCCGCACCTGCGGATTTGATACCGTCAGTAATAAGTCCATCTTTGATGTTACCTGGAGAAGGGTTCATATCGAAGCCTGAACCTACTGCCTCTGCCTGGTGCTGATAGGTCCGCATGAGTTGGACGAAGCGCTCCGCTTCTCGATCAGTTACACAGCGATTGATCAGTTCTTGCTCAACACCACACAATTCAGGGAATTCAGATAAAATCACTTTTCCCCCTAAAGCGACTAAATAGTCAGCAACCTGCCCCAAGGTAGGATTTGCCGAAATTCCGGAAAACCCATCTGAACCTCCACACTCCATCCCTATGGTTAAAGCACTCAAGGGAGCAGGCTTTCGCTCCACCTGGTTAGCGCGAACTAGTCCTAAGAAGGTTTCTCGTATAGCCGTCTGCATGAGAACCGATTCTGAACCGTATTGCTGTTGTTCGAAGATAAGTAAGGGTTTGTCAAATTGGGGGTTCTTTTTTTCGATTTCTTCCTGGAGCATTTTGATTTGAGCATTTTGGCAGCCCAAACTTAATACAGTGGCTCCTGCCACATTGGGGTGGTGTAGGTAGCCGGCCAACAGGGAACACAAGGATCGGGCGTCTTCTCGTGTACCGCCACAGCCTCCTTCATGGGTCAAAAACTGAATGCTATCTACTTGTGGGAAAATTCGGTTGAAAGGGTTTACTTGGACCTTAACATCTTCCTGAGAAGAAGTCGCATTCGCCAGTTCCTGATAGCTTTTCCCTTCCTTATACATTTCCACCAAATCACGTACTTGCTTCCTGTAAACATCAGGCTGAGCATATCCAAGCTCTTTTTCAAAAGCTTCTCTTAGTATCTGAACATTGCGGTTTTCACAAAAAACCAGGGGAATGACTAGCCAATGATTGGCAGTACCCACCTGCCCATCTGAACGATGGAAACCCAGGAATTCTTTCCCTTGCCAGTGGGAAACATCTGGTGCGCTCCATAGAAAATTTTCAGCTCGCTTCCCATACTTTGAAGAAGCGTGTTGTACATTCCCTTGCGAAATCCATCCCCCTTTTGGAATAGGTTTTAAGGCTTTACCCACCATGACCCCATACATGATGACTGGATCTCCTAACTGTAAGTCCTGAGTGACAAACTTGTGTTTCTGGGGAATAGGGTCTTGGATTTCAAATTTCTCTCGGTCAAAAGAAAGCTGTTCTCCCGTTTCCAGTTTAGTTAAAGCTACAAGAACATTGTCATTGGGATGGACCTTTAATACTTTCATCACTACAGGGGTAAATAGTTCTAGTTAAAAGTTGATTATATTTTCCCAATATGAAAAAAATACCTCAAAATTCTTTGGATCCCGACTAAATTCCTTTTGGGTACAACAGGAGCCTATCCTGGATTTTATGGGGGAAAATTTCTTGTAGTATATCAATTAAACTAGAGACATAAGAGTAGTATCCATCAGGGGTTTTTCCAGAAAGCCTTGTATGTGTGCCTCGGGAAATCGCTTTCTATGAACTTCTCTAGGGGCAATGGAACTCGCCACAAAAAAGGAAGTTTTATCCCATGAATTGGGATGCATATCAGAAAGAATTTCAAAGAATTCCACCCCAGACATCATGGTCAAATTGATATCCGAAATAATTATATCAGGAAATTCATCTAACGTGATGCTTTCTAGGTATTCAAGGCCCTGGACACCGCATTTTTCATATTGAACAGAAACTGGTTTATCAATTTTTTCCATTAAGAATTTGAGCAACTCGATTTGCATGTCAGAGTCATCGATGATGAGAACTTTTTTGGTCTTCATAAGTCAGCTAATTGTTGTGGGTTGATGATACAGTATTTTCAAGTACAGTCGCAATGTACCCGATTATATACATTGAGAACCCCAAAAAGAGATGAAAGCCCTTAAGAATTCGATAAATGGTAGAGAAACTTCGGTGAAAAAAGCAAAAGTCCTCAGGTCTTGATAAAGGGGTGAATTTCGTCCAGAATAGGAAAGATTTCTTCCTGAATTTTTTCCAATGTCAAGGGCTTGGGGAGGTAGGCATCGATATGAGGAGATTCGATAACACGGGTATATTCTTCCAACTGAATCCCGTTGCTCATGATAAACATACCTGTAGAAAGTGAGCGTTGGGGGAAGTTAGCAATAAAGATTTCAAAAAATTCAAAGCCATTCATCTTGGGCATATTAATGTCTGAGATAATGGCATGGGGAAAATCAACGTTGGCAATCTGTTTCAATTGCTCTAGTGCTGCGTGAGGTTGTGTTTCAAACCTTGGATCTATAGGAAGTTTCTCCACCTCTATTAAGGCTTCCACAAAGCTATGGCTTAGCTCATTGTCATCAAGGAATAGGATGGGAATTAACTTCATTCAGGCTATTTTGGTATGCTAGGACGAAAAAAAGAAATGCGAATGAACTAGTGGAAAAAGGCTGATGCAGTTATTGCTTTGTATTAGGATCTGTGCAGTCAGATTCGCAGAATTTTAAGTAGTGACAATGAACGTTTCTGGGAGCAACAAGGTAGTCAAAACATTTTATATTATAAAATATAAATATAAAATAATTCAGATAATGCGCGAATAGAATAATTATTTAGGATTCGTGTATTTTCACAAAAATCCGTGTTTCTCTAAGACTGGAAGCTTTTTCGCAATACTTCAATGCTTTTGGCTACCCCCGTATTGGGGTCTTCCTTCCCTTCAAACTCCAATGAAACGTATCCGCTATAGTTAGCCTTTTTTAAGATCTCCGCGATGCGGGGATAATCCAAGTCCAGGGAGTACCATTCTCCTCCTCCATAATAGGTCTTGGCTTGGACAAAGACCAGCCTATCGGCAATCTGCTCAATTTTGTCATAAGGGTTTTCTAAAAAATTTCCTGTATCCATCATTAAGCCAAACCACGGGGAATCAATTTCATCTGCGATGCGAAGCATCCCTTCTGGAGTTCGTGATAAGCCCCAGTGGTTTTCCAGAGCAAGTATTACACCATATTCCTGTGCTTTTTCCATACACTGCCAAATACTATCAATACACCACTTGAATCCGTCATCTTCTGAATACCCTTCCAGAATGGGCTCCTTCCCTCTTGCTGCCATCAGGTCGTCAAAACTTCTAATAGTTCCCCATCGGCCAGAATTCAGGCGGATACAGGGGATCCCCATTTCATGAGCCAATTGCATGCAATGGACGGTATGGTTTATATGTCGTTGACGTACATCAGGATCAGGGTCGACAAAGTCTTGGTGGATGGAAAGACAGATGAGATCTATCCCCTGGCGAAAGGCGTGTCGCTTGAGGTGCCTTAAATAGGGAAGCGCTTCGGACTCCATTTGGCGATGGAGAATGTCAACACCCTCTACGCCGAGTGCTGAGGCACGATCGATTACTGCTTCAATTCCCACCTTGGGAGGGCGGAAGTGCCAATATGAATAGGAGGAAATGCCTAGCTTGATCTGATTCAAGCTATTAGGGGCTAGAAGAGGACTAAAGGCCCTTTGAGGTTGAGCTAAAGCTAAAGAGGGTAGGGCTAAAGCAGAGGTAGCGAGGAAAGATCTACGGGTAAATGACATGTAATATTGGTTTAGGATAAAGGAATTGGGCCTTATACAAAATGGAAAAAATTAAGAAAGGGGACAAGAATAATTGGAATTTATGAGAGCCAGAGGAATAGAATCTCATTAAAAGGACTGCTGCCGGACGCGGAGCCCCGAGTGCTGACTACTTAAGCTTTATAAGCACCTTTCCTCTGGCTCTTTTGGTTTCCACTCGTTCATGGGCTTTTTGAATATCTTCTAGGGGGAAGATGCTATCTACTACAGGTTTTATATTTCCATTCGCCATTTGGTTTGCCAACCATTGCAAGTCTTTGGCTTTGGATTTAACGACTACAAGCCTGCCTTTTTTAGCAGAAAAGCGAGTAAAAATGTGATTCTTAATCGTATGAATTCGCGGTAAGGTAGATATATATTTCCCTTTGGGAGTAAGGTGAGAGGAAACATTCTTTAGAGCATAGTTGCCAAACACATCGAAAAAAAGGTCTACTTCCAATAGATTTTTCAACCAATTTTCCTGGGCGTAATCGATCACCTCATCTGCTCCCAGGGCCTTGCAGAAACTGAGATTACGCTCACTGGAAACGCTGATCACCTTGGCTCCGAGGCATTTGGAAATTTGAATAGCCAGACTCCCTACTCCCCCCGAAGCCCCATTGATGCAGATGGTCTGTTGAGCTTTAAGCTTCCCTAAGTCTCGGATAGCCTGAAGGGCTGTCAGTCCGGCCAGTGGAACTCCAGCAACTTCCTGGAAACCAATTCCTTCAGGCAGTTTTGCCAATTCCGTCTCTTTTACCAGCACTTTTTCAGCAGTACTTCCCACTTTGAATCCATTCATCATCCCAAAAACGCGATCCCCAGCCATCAGGGAGGCACTTTTTCCTGGATCTAAAATGACTCCCGCATAATCAGAGCTGAGGATCATGGGAAAGCGATTACCCGTGAATACCTTGAATTTCCCTTTTCGGACAAGGATATCTTTGGGATTTAGGGAAGCGGCATGGACTTCAACCAATATTCTGCCGGATCGGGGAACCGGATCGGGTATTTCTTTTATCTGGAGAACATCGGGTTTGCCGTATTGGCGGATTATTGCGGCCTTCATTTGAGTATGCTGAATTGACTTTATGTAAAATTGAACCATGGTCCATATCCTCAATAAGGAAAAAGCTAGAGAAAAAGTGGATATCCTCTTAAAATTCATGAATAACTCGGCTGAAAAACCCTATTTCTTTTCCCTTAATCAGATTTGTATTTAGAGTAAATATTTTTTATCAAAAATTGAATTATTATTGAAATATCTATACCTTTGTGTAGGGCGTAGAAAACATTCCTCTTGGTCCTTTCTACCCCTATTTGAAATCTTTCCGGTGTCTCTTCTTGAGGAGATACTTTACATTTTATCTGCACATCAAAATGAACCAAATTGGGTCACAACTCCTGGGTATCTTTACCTCTATCAACAATCGGATAAAGGTGGGGTCCTTTGCCATCCTCTTTTTATGCTCCTGGGCCTTTGTGCCCCTAATGATTGGTCCTGGCTTAAACAATGTCCAACCTGTAGGTAAATTTCTCAATGGAACTTTTCCAGAAGAGGTGCCATCAGGCAATGTCGTCTTAGAGCCAGCATTTCCCAACCTAACGTTCAACAGCCCCCTTACCTGGGCTGTTCATCCCAATGATAATAAAATATTTGTCGGGCAGCGGGATGGACAGGTGTTCTATTTCACAGAAGATGAAAACGTTAGCACCAAAACTTCCTTTATCGACCTAAGTTCTCAGGTGGGCGTAGTATGGGATGGGGGCTTTTTGGGCTTTACTTTTCACCCCAATTTTGGCAAGCCTGGGGCCATTGGGAGAAATTATTTCTTTGTCTATTACTCTACGAAAGACCAAAATGGAAGAAATTCTACCCCTACTCCTCAACTTTGTCCAGAAGACGCCTTGTACGATGGGTCTTATCTCGTTCTGCAACGCTATGAAGTATTTGATGGTACCCTTACTGTCGATCAAAGCAAAACCATCAATATGTTCAAGGTTCGCCTTTACAATTCTACTCACAGAGGAGGAGGCTTACTATTTGGCCAGGATGGGCTTTTATACCTCACTACAGGAGATCAGGCACAGCATTCTGTCTCACAGAATATGAGTACCAACCTCGACGGAGGGGTTTTGCGCTTTGATGTGGATATGGATCCTACTAGAAGCCATCCTCCCACTTACCTTATGCCCAAAGATTTACCCAGAGGAGCCGATGAAACAAGTGGAAACGGCTATTACATTCCCAATGACAATCCCTTTGTGGGTACCCCAGGAATTTTTGAAGAATACTTCACTTTGGGACATAGGAATCCCCATAGAATGACCATGGACCGCGTAACTGGAACGATGTATATAGGGGAAATTGGTTCCAATAAGCACGAGGAAATTAATGTGGTAGAAAAGGGAAAAAACTACGGATGGCCCGTATGGGAAGGTCCCCAGGCACACAATAGATGTACCAATCAGCTTTATCCAGGCACGGAGCATAAGCTTCCTTTAGTTGCTTTCCCACGCTCTGTGGCTAACTCAATCACTGGGGGCTATGTATATCGGGGAAATGGAATGCCTTCTCTGTATGGTAGATACATTTGTGGAGATTATGGATCGGGAGATGAAATATGGTCTGTAGATACAGAAACAGGGGCATACGAACTCATGACCACAACAGATAATCCCATCAGTTTTGGAGAGGATAAACTGGGAGAACTCTATGTCCTTCGTCTGGGAACGAATAAACAATTGCTTCGCATCAAACAGGAAGGCGCAAACTTCAATCCCCCACAGCGCTTGTCTCAAACCGGAGCTTTCTCTAATCTCTCTTCCCTGACACCCGCCAATGGCGTAGTCCCCTACGGAATGTATGAGTCTTTTTGGTCGGATGGGGCGGAAAAGGAGCGTTGGATTGCCATTCCACAAGATGGTAATCCGGACAGCCCCGAAGAACAAATCAACTATTCGGCAGAAGGCGAATGGGACTTTCCAGAGGGAACGGTATTCATCAAGCATTTTGAAATGCCGATAGATGAAAGCAATCCCAATATTCGAAAACGCCTGGAAACCCGATTTACGGTAAGGGCTAAAAATGGGAAAGTGTACGGACTGACTTACAAATGGAGGGAAGATGGCTCAGATGCCGACTTATTGGGAGATAGTTTGGATGAACCGATAACAATTAGTACACCTTCAGGACCGCGTACCCAGATCTGGCACTACCCCAGCAGAAACGAATGTCTTACCTGCCATGTCGATGCTGTGAATGGGACCTTGGGCCTCCGAACGCGCTATCTCAACAATGACTTCACCTATCCCAGTACAGGAACCACGGCCAACCAATTGGTTACCCTGAGTCATCTAGGATTTATTCCTGAATCCATCACAGATGGCCAGACGGCAAATCTACCCAGCAATGCAAGCCAGAATGATCCTTCTGCTAGTCTGGAAAAACGCGCTCGCTCCTATCTGGACCTCAACTGTGCCTATTGCCATAGACCCGGTACGGGGAATAGAGCTGTATTTGACGCTCGGATTCAGACACCCTTATTTTTGTCCAACCTCTTCAGCGATAACCTAAATCAAAGTCTCAATATTCCTGGAGAGCGCATTATTGCTGCTGGCGACATTAGTAAGTCGGTGTTGTACCAGCGGATTCACAGTGTAGATCCGTCCATCATGATGCCTCCCTTAGCTAAGGGAGAAATTGACCAGGAAGGAGCGGCATTGGTCGCAGAGTGGATTCAGAGCCTCGATCCCGACAACCTATTTACCTGTGAACCCACAAATGTTGCATTGAATAAGCCAGCCACTCAATCCTCTACTTTTGGAGGAACCCTGGACTTTGAGCCTGGCAATGGAGTAGATGGAGATCGTACAGGAACCAATGTTTCTGGTTCCATCACGCATACCTTAGCGGACCCGAATTCTTGGTGGGAAGTAGATTTGGAGGATGTATACAGCATCAATCTGGTAAAAATATGGAACCGCACCGATTGCTGCTCCGAACGCCTCAACAACTTCTATGTAATTGCCTCAGATGTGCCCTTTATTTCACAAGATCTGACCCAGACCCTGGCTCAACCGGGGGTAGAAGTATACCATTTTGCAGGCGAAGCAGGTCGGGAGACCAATATAGATTTAGTAGCAGATGCCAGATACCTACGCATTCAGCTGGGTAATCCTGGATACCTCCAATTGGCTGAGGTAGAGGTAATGGGTTGCTTGCAAAGTGCAGAAAATCCCTGTACTGCTTCTGGCGAAATCCTAATGGAACGTTGGAACAATATCGGAACCTCCTTTGAAGTATCTGCTATCCCGGTGAATACTCCTCCGACAGCCACTACTACCTTGAATAGTTTTGAAATCCCTGTTGACGTATTTGACCAATATGGAGTTCGGGTAAGGGGATTCATTTGTGCCCCTCAGTCGGGTAACTATACCTTCTGGATTTCCAGCGATGACAAGGGAGAGTTGTGGTTGAGTACGGATGACAATCCAGCAAACAAACAGCGCATTGCCCATGTACCCGGTTGGACTTCCACCCGGTTATGGGATAAATATCCAGAACAGCAATCAGCTCAAGTCTATTTAAGAGCAGGAGAATCCTATTATGTGGAAGCGTTGATGAAGGAAAATGGTGGAGGAGACAACTTAGCCGTAGGCTGGCAATTGCCCAATGGGAATTTGGAAAGACCTATGGGAGGGAATGTATTATCTCCCTGGATGGAACCAGACCTGGAGGCTCCCAGCATTCCCCAGAATCTGTTGGCTTCGAATATCGGGCAAAATGGTTTGACCCTCAACTGGTCTGCATCCACCGATAACCGAGCCGTTGCGGGATATTACCTCTACCAAAATGGAGATGACACCCCCCTAACCAGCGTAACAGGGACTAGCTTTGATGTATCGGGCCTTCTGCCAGGAAGTACCCATCAGTTCGCTGTGGCGGCCTTTGATGAAGCGGGGAATACCTCGGCTCAATCTCAAGCGATTCAGGTTACAACCCTATTCGACAATCCTCCTCCTTGTGAGACCATCAATTTCAGCAATACAGCGGTATCTGGATTTGGCGGAGGCCAGGACCAAGGGACCTTTGAGGTCCAGGAGAATGGAACTGCGCTCAAGATTACCAATAATGCCTGGAAGGCTACTCCCTATGCCTATACCCTTACATCAAATACTATTTTGGAGTTTGAATTTAAAAGTGATATCCAAGGGGAATACCATGGTATTGGCATGGCGATGGGAAGTCAATGGGTTCCAGAACGAGCCTTTAGCCTATATGGGACACAAGATGTAGCTGGAGATATAGCCGATTTTGACAATTACTCTGGTAGCGATTATGTCTCTTATACCATTCCCATTGGCCAATACTATACAGGAGCCGTTAACCAAATATTCTATTTAGCTGACCACGATGCTTCCCCCTTCAACGGGACTTCCTATTTCCGGAATGTGCGGATTTACGAGGCGGGAGCCTGTGAGGAGGGCTGTAATGGGGAAAATATTGCCCTGGGAAGAAACGCTAGTCAATCCAGCACCTATGGTTTTGGAGAAGCCAACCTGGCGGTCGATGGAATTCTCTCAGGAAGTTCTCCCTGGTCAGCTGACTTACAGCATACGAAAAGAGAGGCACAACCCTGGTGGGAAGTGGATCTCGGTACCAATAGCCAAATAGATACTGTAAGGATATTTAACCGAGAGGACTGCTGTCAGGAGCGATTGACAGATTATTACGTGTTTGTTTCTGATGCGCCTATTCAGGGTAGTATGACAGAAATCCTTGCCAACAACAATGTTTCGCAATACTTCCAAGCAGGGGCCAGCGGCGCGTTTAAGGCAATTCCTATCGATACAGAAGGACAGTATGTACGCATACAACTGAGTGGAAACAGCCTTCTCCATATGTCAGAAGTAGAGGTGATAGGCTGCAACCTAGGGCAAGTCTGTGAGACACCTACTGTTTCGATAAACCCCGCTGGGCCTTTTGAGGAAGGAAGTTCCCCTGTGCAGTTAAGTGCTGAACCTGCAGGGGGAACCTGGAGTGGGGCAGTAGGTAGTGATGGGGTCTTTAATCCTTCCTTAGGAGTGGGTACGTATGAAGTTACCTACACCTATGAAGCCTTTGAAGGATGCTCGGGTTCGGATGTATTGGAAGTAGTCGTGTTGTCAAGCGGAAGTGCTTGTGCTTCTCCGACAAACTTAGCCTTGAATCAAACTGCCAGTCAGTCTAGTACCTATGGAATTGGTGAGGCTGTCTTGGCCTTTGATGGGAATACTACGGGTACCTCCGCATGGAGTGCAGATCTGCAACACACAACCAATGAATTCCAGCCTTGGATACAGGTAGACTTGGGGCAGCAAAGCAAATTGAATGAAGCCGTTATCCATAACCGAAGTGATGCAACCTTCAATAGGCTCAAGGACTTTTATATCCTGGTTTCAGATGTACCAATGAGTAGTGCTAGTAGCCTCGATGAGTTGCTACAAATGAGTTCTGTGGATCAAGTCTTCTTCTCTGGGCCAGCAGGCACCTTAGAAACAGTTGCTTTAGGAGGAATTACAGGACGTTACATACGAATCCAACTCTCCGCAAAAGGTATTATTCACCTGGCAGAGGTGGAACTCATGGGATGTATCGAAACCGGAGGCTGTGTAGATCCTGTAGTAAGTATCGCCCCTGCAGGACCCTTTGCTGATGATGCGGGAATACAACAATTGGTGGGAACCCCCTCAGGTGGAACCTGGAGTGGTGCTGCCAGTTCAGCCGGAACTTTCGATCCGAGTCAAGGAACAGGCACCTATGAAGTCATATATACCTACACGGATCAAAATGGCTGTTCAGCTTCTGCTACACAGAATATCGAGGTCTTTCCTGGAGGAAGTACCTGTAATTCCCTGACCAACCTGGCCTTAAATCAGGCTGCTACCATGTCTAGTACCTATGGAATTGGAGAAGCTAGTTTGGCGGTAGATGGAAACACTACGGGAACCTCTCCTTGGACAGCTGATTTGACCCATTCACAAAATGAAGACCAACCCTGGTGGCAGGTGGATTTGGGGGCAAATTCTCAGGTGGAGCAGATCAAGATTTACAACCGGACAGACTGTTGCTTTGGTAGGTTGAGGGATTTCTACCTACTCAGTTCTTCTTCTCCTATTTCTTCCTCTGCTACTTTGGCGGAATTACTCTCCGATCCCACTATTTCTCAGACCTTCATCTCTGGGTCAGCTACACTCGAAAATACCTATAGCCTACAAGTGGAGGCCCGTTATGTTAGGATTCAACTCAGCAATCCGGGAATTCTCCAATTAGCTGAAGTCGAATTGTGGGGCTGTTCATCGGTTGGATCAGGGAACCGCTTTGCCTCCATCACAGAAGGGCCAGATCAGGAAGTCCAACCAGAATTGACGGTCTATCCCAATCCGGCCAACCAGGTAGCCCATATCCAGGTGAGTCAGGTGGCTTCCGATGCCCAAATGAGTTACTCGCTGTATTCGCTCACTGGACAGAAAGTATGGGAGAAAAGCGGTACTAGGGAGGAACACATTGAGGTGAAAGGCTTGAGCAAAAGGAGTCTATCTACTCAAAGTTGAAGGACTGGACTGGCAAAAAGTGATTCAATTGATGGTGCAGTAAACCGTTAAAGTATATTCTAAATTCCCCACTTATCTTTGGATGAGTAGGGGAATTATTTTTCATTTATATACTCCTCATATTCCTTAATCTTCTTAAATAAGCGATCACTTAAGTAGGAAGACGCCCCTTTCAACGCATCATATATCATTTGTCCCTCCTCCCGATACGCTCGCTTTTTCTCCTGATCCCAATAATAGGGGGGGGCGTTCAGATTGGTAATGCGATCGGCGAGTTTGACCATGGCTATCTCGCGGGGCTGTTGGAGAATCCGTTTCAGGCTGTCTTGCATTTGCTCTATCTTGGTCGGTAAGGTCTTATCTTTTGTCAGGGCCTTGACTCCTTGCAGCACTTTTTCTCCGAATAGTTCCAAGACCTTCTCTTCCGACAAGTCCGTATCCTCCAGGGTATCGTGCAAAAGGGCACAAGAAATGGCCAGGTCCCCATCCACTGAAGTTTCGTACTGGAGGGCGTTGAGGATCTCATAAGTGACACTGCCGATATGGTTGAGGTATTCAATTTTCATCCCCTCCTCATGGCCCCCATATTTTTGTCCGTCGTGATAGCGGCTAGCGAGGTTCCAGGCTTTTTTAAGTTGATCGATGTTCCAGGTCATTTGGGTATATAGTATCGGGTCTGATTTTTAGTTCCTTGCTTTTCAATGATTCCCTTTTTTACGGCTTTTTGTAAGTCTCTACTAGCCGTAGCCAGGGAAATGCCTGGGAACTTTTCAGCGTATTCTTTCCGAGAAAATTCCTTGATCCCCAAGCCTAAGAAATAGTCCATTCGCTCTGCCTCCCCTACCTTATCGGCTTTCTTGTTCAAAAGCTTTTCCAAAGATTGGTCAATTATCCTCAGCATGAAGGTAATAAAAGACGTAGAAGAACCCTGCTTGTCACTTTCAGAGAGTGCCCCATAGTAGGATTCCTGATTTTGGCTAATAAGAGACTCAAAAGGGAGGTATAAGAAAATGGGATGCCCATCTGCCAATATGAGCGTTTGCCACAAACGACCCATTCTTCCATTTCCATCCAGAAAAGGATGGATAAACTCCAATTCATAATGAAAAACACAACTACTTATCAGGGGAATTTCTTCTTTCCTACCCAGAAACTCGAACAAGTCCTTCATAAGGAGGGGAACCCTTTTTGCTGGTGGGGCCAGATGGGTAATTTTAGTCCCTTGGGCAATGCCTACATTTTCACTTCGGTACCGACCGGAGGGGGAAATTAACTCCTCCATTAAAAGGGCATGAGCCTTCAGGAAAGACTTTTCTGAGTATGGGTCAAATAATTCTAAGGAATTATAGACTTCAATGGCA
The DNA here is from genome assembly GCA_965263105.1 of Bacteroidia bacterium. Lineage (GTDB taxonomy): Bacteria > Bacteroidota > Bacteroidia > J057 > J057 > JBCCTX01. The sequence goes on from CBDHGL010000002.1 coordinate 261,186, forward strand.
TTTTTTACTTCCAAAATATCCTTTGGCGGACCGATAACTCGTTTGTTTTCCAAAATAGCCGTCATTTGCGCCTCTGAAAGGGTATTCCCTTCTATTTTTAGGGAGGAATGAATGGTTTGAATTTGATTTTTTTTTCGGAGTTCTGGAGAGGGAACCTCTTTCAGGGAGCTTTTGGCTTCTCCTAATTTCTCCGAGATAGAAGCAACCAGCGCAAGAATAGTTGGTGAGATTTCGTAAGGTGGCCTCATGCTTTTCTTACCATGATAGTATCATATGATACTATCAAACATAATATCATTATACTAAAAATCCTAAAATTCGTCGCTAGCATCGATAGGTCAGTCTATCTTCTATAAGCCTCTATCATCTCCTTTGGCCCCTTATGCGGCCTGCCTGCCGCCGCCTCAAAGTCTGACCTTACCTCATAAGCTCCCCTCTGCATACTGCTATAAATTCCCGCAATGATCGTCCCCATAAACTCCCCCAAGGCGGCTTTCCGCTCGGATTCGTATTCCTCGATGCTAAGGGCTGTATAGCTTAGCTGGGTTCCATAGGCTTCGTTGATGAAGTCAGCAAGTTCCGCCTGACTAATGGCCTGGCCTGTCAGTTGGTAGAGCTGCTTACTATGCCGCCCTTCACGCAACATATGGCTATAAGCCAGGGCCAATTCCGCTCTACTAGTGTAAGCACATTTTCCCTCACCCGCAGAATTCTTGATCCCTCCTTCTTTTACATAGATATCTATGTATTCCAAATCGGGCTCTATGTAGATCCCATTTCGCCCGATTACCCAGTCCAAGCCCGAGGCCTGGATATCTCGTTCGGTTTGCCGATTGCTTTGGATAATAGGGCTAAAGCTACTTCCTGTTTCCTCCCCCAATACACTCGTATAGACAATCCTTTTTACCCCAGAGGCTTTCGCCCCTTCGATAATGTTCCGATGCATGGGAACTCGGAGGGCAGGGTCCCCATTGGCTGAAATAATGCATACGGCATCCATTCCCTTCAGGGCTTTCTCAAAGTCGGCTTGGCTCATGTAGTCTCCCTTTCGCACCTCTACGCCCAGGTGCTCTGCCTTGGCTGGGGTTCGAGCAATGGCTATCACAGATTCAGACCCGATGTCTTGGATGAGTTGTTTGACGATAGCAGTGCCCAATTGGCCGCTGGCTGCAGTTACAGCTATTTTCATAGGAAATTTTTGACATAATATGCAAAAAATACTTACATGCGATTTGTTTTTTAAATCCAATCATTTAATATTGGAAATAAATCAAGACAGGCAATATTTGTTAATCGTTTTTATTCTGCATCGTCAATCAGTTAACAACATAACAAATATTTAATGACACTGAAGCTCACCAGCTCTCCCTTACCAGAAAGCCCTACTGCTACCCTTCAAAAGATGGGGCTGTCTGAATCTACTCAGGAAAAATTAACCGCCCACTATGGGCAGCGAATACTTACGCTACTAGAAGGGAGGCTGGCAAAGATAGAAGCCGAACCCACCTGGTCTGGCTGGCAAAAAGCGATTCAATTATTACAGGAGGATACGCCTCTCCCCGACTGGCAAATTAAACTATTCAGGACGATAGGAGAACTCGAATGGGATTCAAGCCGTGAAAACTCCAAGGAGGAATTGTGCAAATGTACGGGACTGACGAGAGGGGAATGCCTGCACTACATAGAGGAAGGGGCAAGCAGCGTGGAAGAAATAGCCAAACTGACTCAGGCCACAGAAACTTGCGGGGGGTGCATCCCCTTAATTGAAGAACTACTATCAGGCAATAAGTTAATACTTGCAGAAGTAGTTGACACATCCCGGCTCAATGAGGAAATAACCCAGGTAAAACTCAGGCCGTTGAATCAGGAGGTTCAGGAGGCTGAGGCGGGACAGCATATCCTGGTACAAGGTAGGGTGGACGAAGAATGGGTAACAAGGGCTTATACCCTCACAGCCTCTTCTTCTTTTTATGAGATAGTCGTCAAGAAGGAAGAAAAGGGAAGGCTCTCCTCCTGGTTACATGACCCCCTCAATGAAAACCAATTACTCAGAATCACCCCCCCCCAAGGTCAGTTTACCTTAAAAGATCAAGAGGAGAAAGTGGTATTCTTTGCTGGTGGAATAGGAATTACCCCAGCTTTGGCCATGATTCGCTCTCAGGCCCATCGCGCTAGTCTCAACGATTTTCACCTGGACTGGTCCGTGAAGGAAAGAACAGGTCTGGTCTTTCACCAAGAATTAAATTATTGGCAAGAGCGCTTGCCTCAGGTCTCCTGGTCCTATCGGATCTCTTCTGAAACCGGACGCCTCCAAGCAGATCAAATTAGCGAGCAATATCCCTATTTAGGAACAGGAAATGCCTATGTATGCGGGCCAGAAGGCTTCGTAGCTGTGGTACATGATGGACTCAAAAGGGCTGGATGGCCCGAAACCCATATCCACCAAGAGCTATTCTCTTCTATCCCTCAGAAGGAGATAAGAGAAACTATAGAGGCCCCTCAAATAGAGGTACTGGAAAGCCCTATTCAATTAGATAAACCCGTAGGGTATTTCCCCTTTGAAGAAGCCCCTGCTCCAGAAAATCAGCAAGGGGGCCAAGCGCTATCCGAAACTCAACAACAAGCTTTTCATTTACAGCCCCTTTCCCCCAAGCAAGCCCACAGCGAAGCCCGTGAATACCTCGAATTATTTGCCAAGGAATCTGGGAAAAGCGTATCCGTTCCCACGAGGTGGAAGGAAATGGAAACATCCTTTTTTCGCAGAGGAACCTATGCACATACCTATGAGGAACTGGCCTTTGGCGCGCGGGTAGCTTGGAGAAATAGTACACGCTGCATCGGGAGGTTTTTCTGGGACAAGCTAAAAGTTCGGGATTTGCGACATCTAACAGAACCTTCAGATATTTTTCAAGCCCTATTGGATCACTTGAAAATGGCTACCCATAAGGGAAACATCCTTCCGGTCATTTCCATTTTCTCGCCTGAACAAAACTTAACGCTATGGAATGGACAATTGATCCAATATGCGGGCTATCGGCAAGCAGATGGGTCGATTATCGGCGATCCGGCTAACGTGGAACTCACAGAGCGCATTATGGACTTGGGTTGGCCTGGTGGAGAACGTACGCCCTTTGATATCCTTCCCCTCGTCATACAAGAGGAGGGCAAGAAAGCCCATTGGTTTGACATTCCCCCTCACTACGTGCTGCAGGTTCCCATTTCCCATCCGCGATTCGACTGGTTTAAGGATCTCGGCTTACAGTGGTACGCCGTACCGGCCGTATCTAATATGGCTTTGGACCTGGGGGGCATCCAATACACCTTTGCTCCGTTTAATGGCTTTTATATGGGAACCGAAATTGGCGCCCGAAACCTGAGCGACCCCTATCGCTACAACCAACTTCCCCGCATCGCGGAGCGAATGGGACTCGATACCTCTGCATCCTACACCCTGTGGAAAGATTCGGCCCTCCTCGAACTCAATATCGCCGTCTTGCACTCCTTCAAAAAACAAGGTGTGCGCATGATGGACCATCACAGTCTGTCTGAATTTTTCCTCAAATTTGATCAAGAGGAAGAGAAACAGAACCGAGACGTTCATGCCGATTGGACTTGGCTGGTTCCCCCCATCTCAGGCTCTTCTACGGAAATTTTCCACATGGAGAAATGGGAAAACAAGGTTCTCAAACCCAATTACTACTACATGGAGCCGGGCTGGCAGAAGTGTCCCATTGTACCCTCTCCGATGGAGGAAAAGGACCTAGCAAATTGTCCCTTTCACCAACAGATGGCCATGTTGGAAGAATAAGCTTCCTCATTTTGCTGATATGAATTCTCAACCGGTAACAGGAGAAATCCAGGCACAACTATAACATGTTGCCCAAGTTCCCATCCTCTAACTCTCCATCTCCGACGCTGCCTTCGTCGCCGCCCGTGCCGTAAGGGCCATATAAGTAATCGACGGATTTTGTACCCCCGTAGTCGTCATACAGGCCCCATCGGTAACATACACATTGGGGCAAGCGTGTAACTGGTTCCATTCGTTGACGAGAGAAGTTTGGGGATTCGCTCCCATCCGCACCCCGCCCATCACGTGGATATCCAAGCCTGGGGCCTGGTGACTGTCATGCCGCACGATATCTTTACAGCCTGTGAGTTTGAGCATCTCCTCCCCTTGCTCCCAGAAGTCTTGAAGAAGCCTTTCATCGTTTTCGTCGTAGTCGACGGAGGTAATGAGCAGGGGCATGCCCCACTCGTCCCGTTGGTCGGGACTGAGTCGTACGTGATTGCTCTCCTTGGGGATCGTCTCGGCCTGCACCATCATATAGACAGACCAGTCTCCCGGCTGGGAAAGGGCCTTTTTATAGTCTACGCCCACCTGGGCTCCCTCGACCTCACGGTTCCAGCCCCTGCGAGTGGCCGTGTAAAAGCTCATATAGCCTCCTAGAAAGTCCGCATCTTGCCGCTTGACATTGCGGAAGTTGGGGATCATGATAGAAGTCGGTCTGCGTCCATAGTAGTAGCGGTTCAGGTGGCCGGAATAGTTGGCCGTCAGCGATGCCCGGTAATTGTGAAAGGCGATGTACTTGCCCAGCAAGCCATGGTCATTGCCCAGGCCGTTGGGAAAGCGTTCCGAAGTAGAGTTGAGCAGGATCAGGTTGCTATTGACCGAACCGGCATTGACGAAAATTACTTGGGCGTAAAAATGCCCCTCCTCTTTCGTGAGTCGGTCGATGACCTTCACGCCGACGGCTTGTTGACTTTCCTCGTCGTAGAGAATGGAATGGACGACCGAATTGGGTCTCAGGCTCATATTGCCTGTCTTCTCTGCCCAAGGCAGGGTGGAGGCATTGGAGCTGAAGTAGGCTCCATAGGGACAACCCCTATAACACAGGTGCCGGGCTTGGCATTGGGCGCGACCTTGCTCGATATGAATGGGCTTGGGTTGAGTTAAATGCGCGCAGCGCCCGATAATGGCTTTTCGATCCTGATAGTGGGCATTGATGGTATCGGCCATTTCCCGTTCCACGGCATTCATTTCCCAAGGCGGCAAAAACTCCCCATCCGGGAGGGTTTCCATTCCCTCTTTGCTGCCGCTGACTCCGATAAAGGTCTCCACCTGGCTATACCAGTCGGCAATGTCCTCATAGGATATAGGCCAGGGGCTAGAATAGCCATCACGGGCCGGATTGTCGAATTCGTACCTGCTCCAGCGCTGCACCTGTCGGGCCCAGATCAGGGAACGCCCCCCCACCTGATAGCCCCGAATCCAGTCAAAGGGTTTTTCCTGTATATAGGGGTGCTCCGCATCCTTCACAAAGAAGTGCTCCGTGGCTTCATCAAAGGCATAGCAGCGGTCCGCGATGGGGTTCTCTTCCTTCACCTGCTGAGCTAGCTGGTTGCGATGGGGCAAATCCCAAGGATTCTGAAAAGCCGTGGGATAGTCCTCCTTGTGCTTGACGTCTCGGCCTCGCTCCAGGACGAGGGTCTTCAAGCCCTTTTCACAGAGGGTTTTGGCGGCCCAGCCGCCGCTGATGCCCGAGCCGATGACGATAGCGTCGAAGCTGTTGTGGTCGGTTTTTTCGTGTGTTAAGGGTAGATTCATCCTTACTTGTCTATTGATCTTGAAAAGATAGTTAATCCCCTTTCATTTACAATGTCTAATTCCTGTTTCCTTCAACCGCAGAGGGCTGGGAGAAGAAAAGGAGTAACGCAGAGTAGAACGACAAATAGATGTTAAATTTACTACGTAAACCTATTTCTCTGTGTCTCTCCTTACAAAAACTCTTTAAATCTCTGTGGTTAACTGAAATCGCATAAAGTGGGAATTCTCCAAGCGCTCCCTAGGAAAGTTAACAAAACCCTGGCACCTTCCCCGTCTATTCCTAATTTGCAGCATGAAAAATCATCAACTAGTCCCTTTTACTATAGGTATACTCCTACTGTTGGTCGCCTGCCAGCCCCCCCAAAAAAGCAGCGCCCCCGCCAAACTCCCCATCAAAGTGGTGGTCGTCACCATGTTTGAGCAAGGAGAGGACACCGGCGATACCCCCGGAGAATTTCAATACTGGGTGGAGCGCTTCCCCCTGGACAGTGTCATCGCCTTTCCCCAGGGCTATCGCAACCTGCGCTACAACGAGCAAGGCGTCCTGGGCATGGTAACCGGGATCGGTACGGCCCGATCTGCTGCCTCCATCATGGCCTTGGGTATGGATCCCCGCTTTGACTTGAGTCAAGCCTACTGGCTAGTGGCGGGGATTTCGGGGGTAGACCCCGAAGATGCTTCTGTGGGTTCTGCCGCTTGGGCCGAATGGGTGATCGATGGGGACTTGTCTCATGAGATCGACGCAAGGGAGATTCCCAATGATTGGGAAACCGGCTATATCCCCCTTCGCCTTACGGAACCCTATGAGCAGCCCGTTCCCGAAAACAACGAAGGCGTCATGTACCGCCTCAATCCCGAACTCGTCGACTGGGCCTACGAGCGCACCAAGGACCTGGACCTGGGCGACAACGAGACCATCCAAGGCTTTCGCAACTTGTACACAGGCTATCCCAATGCACAGAAGCCCCCCTTTGTGCTGAAGGGCGACCAGCTCGCCGCCATGACTTACTGGCACGGCGAGAAGCTAAACCGCTGGGCCAACCAGTGGACGAAGTACTGGACCGGCCAAGGGCGGCATGGAAGAACGGGTACCTTGCAACTTGGACGTCACCGCGTCCTTCGTCCTCGCACCGCTATGGAGTATCCCGGATACGGGTACTGGCTGGTAAGGGTTGCAATCCCTCTCCTTATTCCTGGCTCAGCCAAAAGATGTTTCCCATATCACTCTTATGAAAGCGCGGGTCCGGTAAATCTTGTCTAAGATCAAGGAAACAGAGGAGCCAAAAAATTGTTACATACCCTATTTTGTACTCACCCCCTAGCCCCCTCTCTCAAGGAACCCCCTCTGAATCCTCCGTAGAAATGAGCTAATTGGACCGCGTTTCCTTAGTAAATTACTCCTAGACGCAAAGCCGACCCGCACCGCCTCCAACTACGTCATGCAGTATCCCGAAGCATTAACCGCCATGAAAAGCCGAAAGCCTCAGCTTGGAAGAGAAAGTGGAAAGACAGTGGCTGGTAAGGGTTACTTCACGGCTTACATCCCTTCTTTGGAGTCAGCTTACCTGGCTTGGGATTCACTGAGTAGTTCAAATGGTGGTTGCTCTAAAGAATAGCTTCATGCCTTGGCTCATCTCTATAAAGAGAGGCAAAAGATGGATCAACTAAGTCTTTAGAAGTGATTGAAGAAAAATTGAGCTAGAGGAACTAGATATTAACGAAGGAAGAAAGATTAGGTAGATAAAGCACAAATTCACCTCGGCAGATTCACATCAACTGAAGTTTGTCGGGGACGCTGCATTATTTTTAAGAAAAAAGGCGAGAATAGTTACAACCTTAACTTTATTTCACTTGGCCTGCTACCAGGTAGGAGGAAAGAAACCTTGGATCCTCTAAGCTTAGTCTTTGCGGTGGTAGAAATGATACGTAAAAAACTAAATTTATATAACTTGACTTTTGACACCATTTCCCCTAGAAGGGGGGAAAAGGGAAACGGGGATGCAGCGGAAGGGTACAAAAAGGGCTCAATAAGATCAATCTTCCTTACCATAGAGAACCCGATCTCAATAAATCTCCCTCGACTCTTTCTCTAGGCCAAAATTGAAAATGGAAAATGAGGGAGAAAGATAGGAGATAAAGAAATTTCTCATTCTTCAAGAAGGACGGCCTATTTTTGAATAGTAATTTTTTCACTGTAAGCTTGGCCTCGCTTAGTAATGATCGTCAAAATATAAACGCCATTGGGAAGGTGAGAAATATCAATTGAATGATTGGTCATTTCTAATATATGTCTTTTCCCTGAAATATCTATGAGGAAAAGCGCTTGAACATCCCAGTTTTGTGCCAAATGCAAGATTTCTTTAACCGGATGGGGATAGAAGGGGGGACTCTCCATCTGAAATGGCAGGTCGATATTTGTGGCCGTGGACAAAGTAGATTCCACTGCGCCTGGTTCAGGGGCTGGCCCCATAAAAGGAAATCCAATGTCTGTTCCGGCATTCATCAAAGCACTGGAAGGATCTATTGCCATGAAGTCGATATCCGGCAAGCTGCCATCTGAATTGCGTTGAGCCATTAACTGGGACTCATCCAGGCTGATGAAGTCTGCACTTGAAAGGCTGAGGTTCATATCAAATGAATTGGTAAGAAGGGTATTCTGAGCGCTGTCCAGAAAAGCCGTTTCTCCTGAACGGCCCCGATAGCTCAGGTTGTTTTTGAGGACATGATTGTATCCATTCACATTGATATTTTGAGACTGGGGGCTTTCCCTATTCACCATATTAAAGTTGAAAGCATTCTTGTAGCCAGTATTATTCAGCCAGATGTTTCCATTCAGGTGGTGATTGGCATAAAAGCCATTCGCCTTATTTTCTACGGCGATACAAAAACTTACCGTATTCACAGGGATAGGATCCGGAATTTTTGAAGCTTCATCATACGCATATCCACCGATTTTAAAACCCGTACCATCTCCCAAATTCTGAAAAGATGGGGAGTAGCCATTGTACATTGCCCAACAGCTATCAAAAGTGATTCCTGCAGCCGAACGGATGCAATCAAAGCCATCATCGCTATTGAACCATGCCCGGCAGCCCTTGAAGACATTTCCAGTCCCAGCGGCATTAGGATGGCAACCAAATCCATCTGTATTTCCCCCTTTACCATCTTCTGAAACATCATCATGGTTGTTATAGGCATCACAATTGAGAAAGAGGTTATTCCCGCCGCGACGATGCCTCAGGCCTGTGCCCGTGTTATCGTGTATGCTAAGTTGCTCGAAAATATTGTGGTTCCCCCAACTGTACACTCCATAAGATTCCGTATGCGTTGTAATAGTCACTTGAATTCCTGTTATCTCAATCCCTTTGAGGTGGACATAATCGGCCTCTACCCAAAATCCGACTACTCTCTGATTGGAAGGGGCGACATCGCTAAAGTCAAAATGTGGCGTTTCCCCCGGATAGGCCCAATAATTGATTTTTTCCTCTGGCGCCCCATCCTTGTCTAGAAAACTAATGCAGGCGAACAAGTTTTGCTCTACTTTTGAAATATCAATTTCCCTGAGTAGATAGGTTCCCCCCCGCAAGTAAACGGTATCTCCCGGATTGGCTTCCTTTTGTGCTCTCTGTACAGACCAGAAAGGCCTAGCCATGGTGCCGTCATTGTCATCGTCTCCGTCCGGCGAAACAAATAGTTGTTTTGCCAGGACTGAGCCTGTTATTATTGTCAAAAAAGTGAACATGAGAATCGGAACCAAGCAATGTGTAACTATGGGGTAGTGCTTTCTTCTATCCATTTTTATTGCAATAAATAATCATTGGGTATCCTTCTCCCTACAAAGAGAGGAAATTGTACAAAAATAACAAGGGAATTCCCCTGGATTCCTATTTATGCGCATGTATTTTGGATAGATAATGGTTAGATTCCCTAAAATAGCGCTTGTTCTTGGCAGGGCAATATCCTTGAAAAATCCCCTGTTTTGTCCTTTGCTGCAAATAGAAAAGAATAAAAAATTAAAATAATGAGTAGAGAAGAGTTTCTAAAAACAAGTTCTCTGGGGGTTTTAGCTGCATTTGACCTCCAAAATCTCTATCGAGAATCACCCATTGACTCAGGTTCAATTGATGAATTAATGTTAAATCGCTTGGTGAAAGCCAATGATAAATCGGTTGAGCGATTCCTTCAAATGATATCATCCCCCCCAAAGAGGCAATACTACCGCAACTATAGCGAAGCATTTTCCATCTTTACAGCTGCATTTTCTCATCCTAAGTCATCTTATTATGAATCCCAAACTGTTCTAACAGCCTTGAACGGAATTATTGACAAATTAATCGCCTTACAGTATCCTGATGGTACGCTTGACTCCGGAGGGAATAGGCAATCTCCTCCAGATACCGCATTTTTATTGGATTCATTGTGTCCTGCGGCTATCATACTCAAGGAGAAAGAGGCCAAAGAAGTGCTTTCATTAAGAACTAAGCTTGATGAATTCTTATTAGCAGCAGGGGAGGGAATTAGAACAGGGGGAGTTCATACGCCTAACCACAGATGGGAAATATGCTCTATTTTAGCCAAACTGTTCAAAATATACGGAGATAAAAAGTACGTAGATAGGATAGATGAATGGTTGGCTGAAGGAGTCTATCAAAATTCAGATGGGAATTATCCCGAAAGAAGCAGGAACTATGCAGTTGTTGAAAATCAGGCCTTCATCTCAATCGCTGATACATTGAATCGCCCGGAATTTTTTCAAATAGTTTCCAGGAACTTAGTTTCTAATTTTTATTATATGGAATTAGATGGGGAATTGGTGAGTTTAGACTCAAGAAGACAAGATCAATTCAAACCCATATCAAGCTGGAAAACTTATCTCCCCTACAGATTTATGGCCATTCATAGTAACAACCATTTTTTTGCTTCGATCGCACGAGAAATTGAACGTTTTGATCAGTTCGAGAGGCATGTCCTGAGCAAAGCCTTACCTCACTTTATGAGCAATTCCACTCTCATGAGGGAAATGCCCAAAGGCACAACTTTACCAGCTACCTTCACCAAACACTTTAAGGAATCAAACCTGGTGAGAATAAAAAGAGGAGATATTAGCGCTTCCATTTTTGGGGGCAATGATATACCCCTTACTGTGGCCTCAGGAAGATCCTGCAACCCCACCTTCTTCACCTTCAGAAAGGGGGCTGCCATTCTGAAATATGCGCGTCTTTCAACTTCTTTCTTTAATACAGGGTATGTGAGAAGTGATGGCCTTAAAAAGGAAGGGAGTAGATATACCCTGTATGAAAAGAAAGAGGCCTATTATTACGACCCCATGCCTGAAAATAAACAAAATGAAAAAGGTGATTATAAGCTAAATCCATCCCTTGATGGAAGATTTTGGAGCAAAATGGATTTTGAATCAAGACCCAAAAAAACATTGACATTGGAATCGAAAATTGTCATCGAAGAAGGGGAAAATTCCTTCAAGATTGATATGGATATAAATGGAACTGACAATGTGGAGGTTACCTTGGAACTTTGTTTTAAAGATGGGGGGAAACTTGAAGGGGTATGGAAGGATGAAAATGAGAAAGACTTCTTCTTACAAGAGGGTTTTGCAACATATACCTTTGGAAAGGATACAATAGAAGTGGGCCCTGGGAAACATGAACATTTAAATATCTCTGGATTAGATGGAGAAGTTTATTCGACCCATTTCGGGTCCATTAAAGGCGAGGGGCTGCACCTATATATTACAGGTTTAGTCCCATTCAAACACTCCATAACTATTAGATAGAAAGATGATGAGCAAGGGGGCAAACATAATTTAACATGAATTTTGGATAAGAAACTAGGATAAAACTACAAACTTAAGTGTGTAGGCCTGCAAAATTCGTTGGGAACCGGGGGGGCTTTACTGTTGTCAGGGGGGAATTTTGCGATTTTTGGTGCTACGTTTTTCTAAAAAAGGTAGCTAAATCATCAATGAAAGAAAAATAGTTATCCATAACTCAAATTATTTAGGTTCCATCCAACCCGGATTCAGTTTTCCATAACTAACTAGCCAAAAAGATTTGAGCATTCCATTGTCAAATATTTGATCTTATTTTCTGTCTACCAGCCATAAAATCAAAATCCTCAGAAAAGAAACAGACTTAAACAAAACTCTTTACGTATGAACTACCGCACCTTAGGCAAAACCGGCCTCAACGTATCAGAACTCAGCCTAGGCACCTGGCAAGTGGGAGGCAAATGGGGCAGTGGCTTTGATGAGAAGAACGCCGAACGCATCCTCAACGAGGCCATAGACCAGGGCATCAACTTCATCGATACGGCCGATGTCTATGAAAACCGGCAATCCGAAGCGGCCGTCGGACGCGTCATTCGTTCACGATCCGAAGAGGTCTATATCGCGACCAAATGCGGGAGGTTCATCAGCCCCCATACGAATGAAGGCTATCAGCCCCAAGGTACTTCGGGAATACGTGGAGCGTAGCTTACGAAATACGGGGCTGGAACGCATTGACCTGATCCAATTGCATTGCCCTCCAACCGAAGTCTACTACCGCCAGGAGATTTTTGAAGAGTTTGAAAAAATGCAACAGGAAGGGAAGATCGCCCACTTGGGCGTGAGTGTGGAGAAGGTGGAGGAGGCCTTAAAAGCCATCGAATACCCCAATGTCTGCACAGTACAGATTATCTTCAATATGTTTCGGCATCGGCCTGCTGAGTTGTTTTTTCGAGAGGCCAAAAGAAGAAATATCGGTATCCTGGCTCGGGTTCCCCTGGCGAGTGGTTTGTTGTCGGGGAAATATACCGTTAAGACCCAATTCGGGGAGGGAGACCACCGCCATTTCAACCGAAAGGGTGAAGCCTTCGACCAGGGAGAGACCTTTTCGGGCATAGACTATGACTTGGGACTGAAAGCAGTAGAACAAATAAGAAGCCTGTTTCCCCAAGAGTTTGACCTGGTAACGGTTGCCTTGAAGTGGGTTCTCATGTTTGAAGAGGTGAGCTGTGTTATTCCGGGGGTATCAAAAATAGAACAACTCCATTCGAACTTAGCTACCTTGAACCTAAGGGCGCTCTCGAAAGAAGAGATGAAGGCCGTGGAGGGTATATACAAGGAACTCATTCGACCTTCGGTGCACCATCGCTGGTGAAAATTGTATCTAGCGCTTTGAATACCCTCGAACAAGTTTTATTTTATGAACGTACATCAAAGAGCAAAAGTAAAGATATGAGGTATATAGCAGACCGAATAACTATAGATGACAATATTTGTAACGGAAAGCCAACTATCCGAGGAAAAAGGATTACTGTACAGACCATACTAGAATTTTTAAGTGCGGGTGAGGATAAAAAGGAGATACTACATCAATACCCTTCCCTGGAAGAAGCAGATATATTTGCCTGTCTAAAATTTGCTGCAGAGTTAATGAATCGCCACTATACCATCCATCCTACGGCCGCTTAAATGGCAAAATTTCTCATAGATGTCAATTTGCCCTATCGTTTCAAGCTATGGCAAAACCCTGACTATATTCATCAAATAGATTTAAATGATGAATCAACGGATCAATCAATATGGGAATATGCTGAAAAGAATAAGTTAACCATTATTTCGAAGGATAGTGATTTTTCAAATAAAATTTTATTGCATTCTCCTCCTCCTAGGGTTATCCATATAAAATTCGGCAACTTGAGAATGCACGAATTCTATGTTTACATTCATTCTATTTGGGATGAAGTTCTTGAATTGAACAAAACTCATAAACTAGTCAACGTCTTCATTGATCGCATAGAGGGTATAAACTAAATATACCCTGAAAGTTTAATACCTTGATCCTTCATTATTTAACTCTTCATTAGGACCCCAAAAGGACTTCTGTACGAGAAAAAACCTAAATTCCCCTCGCCAAATAGCTACTACACCTAAGCAAACGAATAACTCAAATCCATTTCCATGTCTCTCCTGCTCTCCCAGCGCACCCCATTAGCCCTATTCCTTTTCCTCCTAACCCTCTCCAGCTTTTCCCAAGATCCTAGACCCAATGTGGTCTTCATTCTAGCGGATGACCTGGGCTATGGGGACCTGGCTTCTTATGGCCACCGCCATATCCAAAGCCCCAACCTGGACCAATTGGCCCAAGAAGGGATGAGACTGACCCATTTTTACAGCCCATCCCCCCTTTGTTCTCCCGCCCGAGCGGGCTTCCTGACGGGGAGGACTCCCTACCGGACGGGCATCCAAAGCTGGATTCCGGAAGGGCAGGATATTTACCTACATGCAGAAGAATTGACCCTGGCAAGTCTCCTCAAGCAGCAGGGCTACCAGACTTTTTTGTCGGGCAAGTGGCACCTCAATGGGGGGTTGGGAGACACTCGGCATCCCCAACCCCAGGACCACGGCTTTGACCAATGGCTGGCCCTCCATGCCTTCGCCATTCCCAACCACAAAAACCCACGCAACTTCTACGAGGAGGGAAACGCCTTGGGAGAGGTACAAGGCTTTACCGCAGATATCGCCGTGGACAAGGCCCTGGAATATTTAGCCAAAAGAGATACCTCCAAGCCCTTTTTTCTCTTCCTTCCTATGGTGGAGCCTCATTCTGAAATTGCTAGTCCGGAGGACTTCTATGCAAAATACCAGGACTTTACCGACGGAGAGATCGACCTCAGCCAACTTTCCAATCGCGGCCCGGGAGAATACTACGCCAATGTCTCCTACATGGACCATCAGATAGGTCGCTTGCTCCAACAACTCGAAGCATGGCAACTGGCAGAAAACACCCTCGTCATCTTCACCAGCGATAACGGGCCCGTAACAAGCGACTGGAGACGTCCTTGGGAGGTCAACATGTACGGAGAAACTGGTGGTTTGAGGGGCCGCAAGGCTGACCTCTATGAAGGGGGGCTACGGGTGCCGTTCATCATCCGTTATCCCAAGCATATCGAGGAGGGTACGGTCTCGGATGAACCTGCTCATGGCTATGACCTCTTCCCCACTATTTGTTCTATGTTGGATATCCCAATACCCCAAGACCGGGAAATCGACGGCATAGATATCTCTCCCGTTTTTGCGAAGCAGGAGTTGGCTAGAGAAGAGCCCCTCTTTTGGGCCTTCGAAACCCGCCCGGGCGATGCCATTGAAGGCTATAGCTATGCCGCCCGCCAAGGCAAATGGAAACTCATCGCCGACAAAGAGCTAGTCAAGCCCCTTTTGTACGATCTGGAGAAGGATCCCTACGAAACCGTTGACCAAAGCTTAGCCCAGCCCCGAGTCGTAGAAGGGCTCTTAGCCTTCATCAGAAAGAAAGTGGATCAGATCCAGAACGATCCCTTACGGCCGAAGACCCAAGGGGATTCAATCCGGGAAGTTACCTTGCTCTATACCAATGACATTGAAAGTGTCTACGACCCCATTGACGCCTACTGGAACGATACCCTGGATCGGATCGGCGGCATGGCTTACCTGGCTACCTTAATCAAACAAACCCAAGCCCGGGAAAAATTATCTTTTCTCCTAGATGCGGGGGACATCTTTACTGGGGCCTTGTCCAAGGCAACGTATGGAAAATTGCCCTTTGACCTCTATAGCCGCATGGGATATGATTGCCTCACCCTGGGAAACCACGAGTTTGAGTATGGCTGGGAAAAACTATTGGCTGTCCAACAACGGGCAAGCTTTCCGGTCCTCAACGCCAATATTTTCTACGAGGGCACCGACATCAACTACGGCCAGCCCTATACCATACTGGAAAAAGAGGGACTGCGCATCGGGCTGATCGGTGTCATGGGAGAAATGGCCTTCCACCAAACCATCCATCCAGCCAGTGTCAAGGGCCTGGAAGTCCGCCCCCCCATTCCCATCGTTCAAAAGTGGATAGATATCCTGAGGCCCGAGGTAGATCTGATCATCGTGCTCACCCATCAAAACCGATCTGCCCCCATGCAGTCGGACAAGGAGGCAGATCCCAGCGTACAACGGGGCTTCGACGAAGACTATGCCATGGCCGGAGCCTTGCGAGGCGCCGACCTTATCTTGGGCGGACATTCCGACAATGGCCTCTGGCAGCCCGTCCAGCATCCTGAGACAGGGACCCTCATCGGCTTGACCTTTGGTCAAGGAAAATACCTGGGCTATATGAAACTCGAAGTGAATACCGCCGCCAAAAAGGTTCACCTCAAGGAGGGGAAATTGATTCCTGTTATGTCTGATCGCCTACAACCCGACCCTCAGATAGTGGGACTGATCGAGCAAGCGAGAAGCGAGCACCCTCGCCTTACCCAAGTAATTGGTCAAAATGCCCATACAGGCTTCCGCAAGTACTACGACGAGTCCAATTTGGGGAACTTCATGGCAGACGTCATCAGAGCGGGAGCCCAGACTGACATCGGCCTGGTCAATCCGGGAAGTATACGCGCAGACCTGGATGTGGGCGACATTACGGTAGAGGAAATCGTCAATATCTATCCCTTCGTGGGGGAATTGGTGAGTGTAGAAGTAGATGGAAAAACGTTGAGGGAGGTATTGGAGTACTCGGCCAGTCTGTCCTATGGCTTGATGCAATTTTCCGGTTTGGAAATTGAATACGATTTGCGGAACCCTATGGGGGAGAGGCTTATAGAGGCTTGGGTCAAAGGAGAAAAAATCCAGGATTCCGGTCGGTATTCTATTGCCTGTAGCGCCTTTGTCGCGGCAGGAGGGGATGGCTTTGCCATGCTGAAAAGCGGAAAGGTCCTGGCGCGGAGCGAGCAGAAGTTCATCGATTTTCTTCTGGACCATATAGCGTCAACGCAAGAGATCGTCTTACCGCCAGTAGGGAGGCAGAAGATTGCTCGGTGATTGTTTTAAGTCTTTATCCAAAACGTTCGTCATTTATACATCCTTTTTGAAAATAGATCTTTCAAAGTGATTTTTTTGCCCAAAAGAAAAAATGGAGACCCCACCACTAAATAACCTCACGCTCGAGGAATATGTCAAAATTGAACAAGAGACGGGTATTCGATATGAGTATCACGACGGGGAAATATTTGCCATGGCAGGAGGAAGCCTCAACCATGGGTTAATTTGTGGCAATGTATTCGGCGAATTGAGAAATTCCCTAAGAAAGAAGGAGAGTCCTTGTAAGGTGCTCAATACGGAAATTAAACTCCACATTCAGAAGAAAAACTGTTTTCTCTATCCAGACGCCATGGTGATATGCGAGGATATGGATCCCTTAGATTTTGAGGCGAATGCTATCTCTCACCCTGTAGTTATCATAGAAGTCCTATCCAAATCTACCGCAAACTACGATCGGGGAGAGAAATTTTTCTTATATGGCTTGATTGAAACCCTAAAAGAGTACATCCTCATAGACCAGGAAAAGATGCAGGTGGAAATTTTCTCCAGAAGGGAGGATCTATGGAAAATTACAAAGTTTACAGAATCAGATAGAGTTGTTCCCATTTCAGCCTTAGGGATCGAGATCCCTATAGAGGAGCTATACCGGGATACACAAATCTAGAATTTCCAGAGGGGAAGTCTCTGTTGAAGTCCGAGTAGAAGCCCCATTTTGGGCCATTCCGGAATCAGGCCTTGGACATTATTCTATTTAATCTACTACCTGAGGCATCGTCGACTTTTCACTCTAACAACAGCTCGTAGCTGTGGCCTGACAGCAATCGCCCTCTGCCTTTTTTTCCGCATAAACCGTGACGCTATAGATGCCCGCCCCAGAGTCTCGATAGGCTTTGATCATCTCTCCATCGAGGTATTGGGCAAGGATCTCATCCGGGAGGTCTATGTGCCGCTCTCTTTTGATTTGAATGTCCTTGAAACCCGCCTCCTTGATAAAGCCCAGATAGGCTCCTTTTTCACTTGATCCGGCTACGCAGCCAGCGTACATCTCTGCAGCCTCGAGAATCTGCTCAGGCAGTTGCCCGACATGGACGATATCTGAAATGCTGAAGTGCCCCCCTTCCTTTAGGACGCGGTATACTTCCCGATAGGCCTGTGCCTTGTCCGGGACTAGGTTCATCACACAATTGCTGATGACCACATCTACCGTTTCAGGGGAAATAGCGTTCATTTCCTCAATTTCGTCCAAGAAAAAATCTACATTCTTATAGCCTAACTTCTGGTTATTCTGACGGGCCTTGGCGATCATTTCGGGCGTCATGTCGATCCCTATCACGCGGCCCGTTTCCCCGACAATTCTTCTGGCCACAAAGACATCATTGCCCGCCCCGGAACCCAAGTCCAATACGGTATCTCCTTCCTGGATATGAGCGATCTCAGTGGGGATGCCACAGCCCAAAGCCAGATCTGCCTCAGCCACATAGCCCTCCAATTGGCTGTAATCCAGGGCCATGGGGTTGAGGACTCCCTCATTGCAGCAAGCCGTATCCTCACAGCAGCTGTCTTCCTGCTTTCCCGTAACAACGGCGGCGTAGGATTTTTTGACTTCTTCCTTAATAGTTTGTGGATGCTTATTCATTGTGATTTTTTTTATGTACCAAAATTATACTTTTCATCCTCTACACGAAGAAGAGGGTAAAAAGACGCAAAAGGCCCAAACTTTCGTTTGGACCTTTTTAGTAGGTGTTGCGTATAACGTATGCTTTCTACAATGAGCGAATGCTATCCATTTCCGTTCATCACCGCCTCTTCCCTGGGGATGTTGCGGGCAACAGGACCGGGATTAAACAGTCGCTGGTAGTATTCATCTGCCTGGCGATCGGAGCCGAAGAAGGGAACCACATCTCTCATTCCATTTTTCACTATTCGGGTCCACTCTTCAGGTCTCTCGTAGTAGGTAGGAATTACCTCCTGCGTCAAGATCTGAATGAGGTGATTGTAATCGTGGTCATCCTGCTCATTTATGGGAGCAGAAAGGTCTGCTGGAGGAATAATGAAGCTGTTCTCCCCATGCTTAGCGAACTCTGGCATCCATCCATCATTTACAGATAGGTTGACTGAGCCATTCATAGCCGCTGTCATGCCACTGGTACCTGAGGCTTCGCGTGGACGGCGAGGCGTATTCAACCACACATCTGAGCCTTTCTTCAAGGCAGCAGATAGATTCATCTCATATCCTGTCAGGATAGTAGCCGTATGACTCAAGCGGGTGAGACCCACTATTTTGTTAAACATATCTACAGCCCACTGATCTTCGGGATAGGGTTTACCTGCCCAGATCATCTGAATAGGCATATTCTTGCGGTTCAGCAATTCGTAGAAATAGGGAAGGTTGCGCATGATCAAATCCGTGCGTTTGTAAGCGGCAAACCTACGTGCCCATACAATGGTCAACAGGTCTGGATCAAACTGCTTACCCGTTTGATCGGCAACGATTTTGAATAGATCTTCCTTCATTTCACGCTTGCGCGCGCGGAGCTTCTGGTCGTCATCTGACTCTAGGGCTTCCTTCATCTCCTTATCTTGCCAGTAAGCCTGGTTTTGAGAATTGGTGATACCAATGATCTCAGGACATTCAGGAACATTCTGCCACATTTCACGAGACACCTCAGCGTGTAGTTGTGATACGCCATTAGCCCTTTTAGAAAGGGTTAAAGCAGCGGGAGTATACCCAAACATGCCTCCGGTCTTCTGCTGGGTAATTTTTTCTACCTCTTCCAAACTCACGTTGCCAAAAAATCCCATTTTGTTCAGCAGGTTAATATCGTGTTCTTCATTTCCGGCTTTTTCAGGGGTATGGGTGGTGAAAACCAGCCTTTTGCGAACCTCTTCTATATCTTGGTATTTCTCGTAGAGTTGGAAAGCGGCGGGTAAGGCATGGGCCTCGTTGAGGTGATAGATATCGGCCCCCCCTAAAGCTTCCACTACCTTGGCTCCTCCAATCCCTAAAATAATGCTTTGGGCAATACGAGCCGCTTCATTGCTGTCGTACAATTTGTAGGTAATGGTAGAGGAGATATAATCATTAAGATTTTCCAGAT
Source organism: Bacteroidia bacterium (assembly GCA_965263105.1). Taxonomy (GTDB): domain Bacteria; phylum Bacteroidota; class Bacteroidia; order J057; family J057; genus JBCCTX01. The sequence continues at coordinate 280,732 of CBDHGL010000002.1, forward strand.
CTGTCGTTAGGAAATACATGGGTACAGTCCCAAACACCTTAGGATCCAGGTAATAGGCTTGTACTTTTACTGATTGTCCGTGGACGTCCACTGGAAATATGAGGTTAGTAGGCTCCAGGAAAGAATAGTATCTCTCTCTAAAAAGCGGCCTCATGTTACTATGTGCATCGCGTACTTGGTCGTAGTATCCATATTTCCACAGCATGCCTATACCTATCATATTTTGTTTTAAATCATAGGCAGAGCGCATGTGGGATCCAGCAAGATATCCCAAACCTCCTGAGTAGATTTTCAGAGCAGTATCAATACCGAATTCCATACTGAAGTAGGCAACCCGTTTCTGATAGGGTTCGGCAGGAGTGTAAGGGTGTTCCCAAGAACAATTAATTTTCATAAATCTGCGATTTTAGTGAGGCCAAAAATAGCTGCTTATTTGGGATTTGCAAGTCTCGAAGAGTTAAATTAACATTAATAGTACAAAACAGGGAATATACAGGCTACCGGGGCTAATTTACGCACTTTTTATTTCAATTTGCAAATTATTTACACACAATACATATTTTTTGCAAATCCAAGATTTTATTCTCCCTCAAGCCAGGCCTTAAAGCGCTTCACTTTCTCCCGACTTACAATAATTTCCTTATCCATTTCCACTACCGGAGATATTTTTAAACGGCTATTGGAATACATCAGGATGTCTTTGATCCCTCGAATGCAGATGATAAAGCTTCTATTAACTCGAAAGAAACTACGGGGGTCCACCATAGACTCTAAGTCTTCCAATTTGTACTCGATAATGTATTTTTTCCCAGCCTCAGTGAGTAGGAAGGCTGTACGGCCTTCGGCATAGAAGAGGATGATTTCACCTGTGGGAATTGATTGAATATGATTGCCGCGCTTTACCAGAAAACGATCTTTGTACTGGGCCTTGTCTGAAATCTGTTGGATGGCTGCAGAGATATTTTCACTAGGGGAAAATTGTTGTTTCAGGCCTTCAAATTTCTTTAGCGCTTTGCTAAGGTCCATGAAGGAGATGGGCTTGAGTAAATAGTCAATGCTGTTGACCTTGAAAGCATCAATAGCATATTCGTCATAGGCAGTCGTAAAAATGACGGGACGCTTAATGGAAAGTGCATGGAAAATTTCGAAGCTCAACCCATCGATCAGTTGGATGTCCATAAAGATCAAGTCCAACTCCTGCTGGTGCTCAGAAAGCCAGGATACGGAGGCTTCAATAGAGGGCAATTGCGCCAAAACCTCGATCTCTGCGTCGTATTTTTTTAAATAGCGGTCCAGCTTTTCTGCGGCAAGCTTTTCGTCTTCTATGATGGCAACTTTCATATGGGAGATATAGCTTTTTGTTCTGGATGTAAATCTAACTGTGGGATGCAGAGGACCTTTTTTGATCCTTCTACCGTCACCTGTATCGGTACATGGCTATATATGGCATAACTATTCTGAATGGGTGCCAGATCCTTCTCTACCAATCCCTGGGTGATCTTTTCGTGGGGTTCATATATGAAACACAAACGTCCATCTGAAGCAGTTATTTGGAGAATCAGTTCCGCCTCATTGGAGGGAATGGTGCTGCGAATAATTTGTTCCATAAGAAACAGCATGGTTCCCGGAACCACCAGGCATTTGGGCCTAGAATCCCCTTCCAGTTTAATCTTGCGGTGGGGCAAATAATTGAATAAGGCGACAGATTCCTGCAAAATACCCCACTCTCTTTCAAAGGATACCAACTCCTGGTTTTTCCCTGTGAGGATGTAGCGATATATTTTGGATAAATGATCCAAGAGCGATTGAGCCTCAAACTCATCGCCTTTCATTAGGACAATAAGAGACTCCAAGCTTTCAAACAAGAGTTGGGGATTGATTCCCTGCCGAAACTGCCGAAAGTCCTCTTTTATCCCTTCCTTCCGAGAGATCTCTTCCTGCAAGCGTTCTGTATTCTCCTGGTAGAGATAGGTATAGCTCAGATAAAGGGATATATAGATAAGGGTAATACCAGCAAATATACTGTTGAATACCACGAGTTCTATCAGAGCAGGTTTAAAACCCACTCTGAATTGATAGTAGAGGTAAATCACTGTAGTGACCAATCCTATGCACAAGAGAATACTGACCCCTACCTGTAGAATAAAGTTCCATCCTTTTGACAAGGGAAGGGTAATTCGCTCAAAAAAGATAAGCGACAAACGAGCAAATTCTTGGATTAAGTAGGAAAGGCCGATACACAAATACAATTCTTCTCCAAAAAATTCCTCAGCTAACTGACCCACATTGTTATTAATAAGTAAAATCAGAATGTAAACCAGTATCCCACTGAAAAATGGACTCAGTAAGCGAAATAGGAGGTTATGTACGAAAAGTTTGCTCACGGGATTAGGGGTAATTTTACAGTGAAATAATCCGTGTCTTCCACGTGTATCTCTTTACCAATTAGGAGGTTGTACCTCGATCGGATATTTGACAAGCCAATTTTAAACGAAGGAACACTCTTGGGCGGCTTGGTTTTGTTGTTGCGGACCCAAAGCCATTTGTTATCTGTTCCAATTTCAATATGAAGCGGAGTATCTGGCAGCAATTGATTGTGCTTGACCGCGTTTTCTACCAGCATTTGTAGGGTGAGGGGGGGGACTTTGGAATCCATTTGTTCTTCTGGAATGTCTATGCTAAAGCGGAGGTGGTCTTCAAAGCGGGTTTGGAGGAGGTATTGATAGGAAGAAACGAACTGGAGTTCCTCCCTTAGGGAAACCCATCTGGCTTCGTAGGTATTCAAGGTATATTGATAGGACTGTGCCAGTTTTCGGATAAATTCTTCGGCCTTGTCTACATCTTTTGCCATCAGAGAGGAGATGGTATTGAAGCTGTTGAAAAGGAAATGAGGACTCAATTGAGCTTTAAGGGCTTTCAACTGAAGCCCAATTTGTTTGCGTTCCAGCTTTACGGCATTGACTTGACCGCTGTTGAATTGATTAAAAGAATATAGAGCGAAGTAGAGGATGGAAAATATCAATACGCAAAAGAACAGGAGTATGGCCAATTTGATAAATTCATTGGGATAAGCACCAAAAAGAGCGGTTTCTGGATGGAAAACCAAGTAATAGCAATAGGGCAGGAGAAAACTAAGGGAGATTGCTATGAGGCTATTGAGGAGAACCCCAACAAATAAGCGCGAAGCAGGGTAGGTTCGCCAGGGAAGGTTTCTATCCAATAGTCGAGTCATTCCCCAAATGGCATAGGCTCCTACAATTCCAATGCCTCCTACCAAGAGGTAATCAATGACTCCCTGAGCCGAGAATTCTCCGCTGTAAGAGAGATAAAAAAGCAGTAGGAAACTTACCAGTAATCCTACTGCTACTATCAGAGGATGTTTTTTCATGAAGAAACCCATCAAGGATAAGATACAAAATTATCTCTCCTATCGGTCCAAGGCTTTAAGTGCCTTTCCGTAATAGGTATCTGAGTTGATGTTTTTTGCTGCTTCTCTATATGCTTCCCTCACTCTAGAACTCATAGCCTTTACCTTCGGGGCTAAGGCTACTAAAACTGTGGTATGGTAGTGATCTGAGCCTATGGATTCCGATGCATCCAGGATTTTCAGCATCTGAGATTCTGATATAGAGCGCCCATTTGCAAAAGATTTAATAACCTCAGTGGCATAGTGATCGGAACTGATCTCATCCAATGCATCGATAAAGCTATCCAGATTTTGACCGGAGAGATTTTGTTCTCTGATGACTTTTTTGAGAATTTCATGGGCATAGTGATCAGAACCTATATTGTCATCCACCAGTTCCAATACCTTTCTAAGAGAAGCCGGATCAAGCTGCTCGTCTAGTAAATCGTAGATAACTTCCTTGACGTAATGATCGGACGCAATATCATCTAAGGTCTCAATAAAGGCACCATAGGCTTCTTCGTTCAAATCTTGACGATCCAACGCCTTTCTAAGTACCGTTGATTTGTAGTGGTCTGAAGCAATCTCATCACTCAATACCATGAGTTGGCTTATTACCTGAGGGGAAAGGTCGCGTTCGTCCAAGATATCCTTCATCAATTCAGACAAATAATGGTCAGAGCCAATGCTTTCAGCAGCCTCCAACAAGTCGCCCATCTGGCTATCAGAAATATCCGAATCATCTACTGCTCGTCTCAATACCTCCGTAAGGTAATGATCGGAGCCAATACTTCGGGCAGCTTTGATATAGGCACTGGTCGTTTGGTCATTTCCCAAAAACTCACGCTGATTTTCCTTTAATATACTCGCCAGGTAATGATCTGAATCAATGACCTCCCCCGCAGTTTCAATTACCTCAGCCATCTCTGAAGAAGAAAGGTCTTTCTCTAGCAGAATATTGATATAATGGGTGCCTACATAGTCACTTTCCAATTCTTCTATCTCTTCCAGCACGGCACTTACTCCTCCTCTTCGGTAAAAGCGATCCACTCTTGATTCGGCGGCAAGCGTCGTTGTACGTAACACTTCCGGGAGTACCTCAGCCAACCATTTCTGTCCTTCTGGTGAAAAAGATTGCTTGCGACTTCCTACATAATAACTTTTCTCCAGTTGCCCCCCGACAGATTCAATCTTGATTTTGCGCTTACTGCCAAAAGCCGATTTAGTAATCTCCAAGTAGCCGCCTCTAGAAATGCCGACAATATCTTTGTCATCGTCCGATACTTGGATCTCGCCCTCATATACCAGGACAAACTTATTATTGCGATTATTTACCTTGACAGTGGTTTTTCCATTACTTGTATTGACCGAATAGGAGTTCTGGGCAAACTGCTTGACGGGGCTAAGCAATAGCAAAATCAGCAGTAGGATGCCAAAAACAATTAGGTCTCTTTTTTCTCTTGAAGGATTCATAGGGTTAGATGTTAACTCGATTTGTAAATGTCCCTTCAAAAGTGGGAGATACCTTTAATATTAGAAAACCAAATGTAGTGAAGTGTGGATTGGGAGTAGTGAAATGACGGTTATAATCAAGCTATGAATTGACTACAACTCATTTGCCACACTGAACTCAACGATGATAAGAACTGCCAGAATGAATATTTCTCCCATAAAATACAGATATCCCCAAACCGATAACTGGGAAGCATGTTGGAATAGCATCCACAAGGATATACATATATAGAGAATATTGGCAATAGCAATGATTCGCAATAAAGACTTCCATCTAGAAGGATGCTGGAAATAGCTAAGGACATCTAGTAAGGCAAAAACTAGGGGGAAAGAGGCTAGGAAGAACAAGGTATGACGGGGCATTCCTATGAAGGGTTCAAGTCGAACAAGAATAAATCCTAAAAAGAATGCGGAAATTAAGGCTCCAAATCCATCTAGGACGAATAAGGTTCTGGGACGTTCAATCAGTTTACTCAGCATATAGAGAAAAATCACTTCCCTTCGGATTTGTTCATCGGGAGAAGGACTTACCCAATCTTTACGGAGGTCATAGAAAGCGAACCCGCCAAGGGTTGGTCATTGAACAGGGAAAGCTCCTCGCCCTTATCTCGCAGAGCCAGCACATATAATAAGGGCAAAAAATGTTCTGGCGTAGGAATTGCCAACTCAAAGGCCTTTCCCTGTCGGGCGTAATCTATCAGTCGATCATGTTGACCTTCTTGGATGTATTGATGCATCCGCTCAATGGCCTCTTGTGCCCAATCATAGGCAAAGGTCTCATTCATCTTATTCCAGGCAGCCATTCTCAGGTTGTGGACCATATTTCCACTTCCTACTATGAGAATTCCTTTCTCTCGGAGTTGGGAGAGTTCTTTGCCCAGTTCGTAGTGAAATTGAGGTCCCTGATTATAGTTCAGGCTCATCTGAATTACAGGTATGTCTGCCTCAGGATACATATGCTTGATGACTGACCAGGCCCCGTGGTCCAGACCCCATTTGTCATCTATTTGTACCTCTGTACTTTTGACAAGCCCTTGGGTTTCTCGGGCGAGCTCAGGACTGCCTGGAGCGGGATATTGCACCGCGTAAAGGGCTTGGGGAAAGCCTCCAAAATCGTGAATCGTGGGAGGATGTTCCATGCCTGTTACCTGGGTACCCCGCGTTTCCCAATGAGCCGAGATACATAAGACCGCTTGGGGTTTATCAATCTCTGTAGATACCTTCCGAAATCCCTGAACGAACTCATTTTCTTCAATGGCATTCATGGGACTCCCATGCCCCAGGAACAGTACTGGCAGCTTGGGAGTAGATCCAAAATCTTCTGTCAGGCGGTTAAATTTATTCAGGTTCATAGTTCAATTACCTAAATCTTTTCCCAAAAAACGATAGAAATTCGGACCCATAACGTAAGGAAATTGACAAAAACCCTTCCCTAGATATGCGGTAGCAGCCTATATTTTCATAAACTTTTTGCTCATTGTTTTCCCTCTTTCTGTTGTTAAGATCAGTAGGTAAAATCCACTAGATAAGGAAGAGAGATCAATTTGGTAATTCCTTCCTTCAAACTTTTCTTGTTTGTATCTAAGACCCGAAGTTGAAATTATCTCAAAGGAAGCGCTAGATAAAAAAGGAGAAAGTTCAAGTATCATCTTCTCGTTTGATCTACCTGGGTATAAGTGGAATAACGCTCTTTCAGCAACTATTACAGATTGTATTTCCGAATAGGAATGGCTTCCATCGAAATCCACTCGCTTAATTCGATAAAAAGATTTCCCAACCCTGGGATTAAGGTCTTCAAATTGATAGGACTTTGGAGTTGGGGACTTAGTCTTTCCCTCTACCAGGCCTATTATAGAAAAACTTAGGCTATCCTCGCTCTTTTCTATTTCAAAATAAGAATAGCTTACTTCCACGGCAGGAGCCCACTTTAAAGATACTTCTGTGTGATTTCCAGAAATCTTAAAGTGGATAAATCCCGACTCAAGGCCCAGATGAGGTGTTCCCACTCGACCCAATAAGACAAATTTTATGGCGAAAAGCATTGCCAGTAGCATGAATGATTGCTTCATTACTAATTGCGGTTTAGGAGATGATGTGAAACGTGCGGTATCGTGACTCTGTGCCGATAGGTTTGGGTCAGAAACGACATGCAGCTAGTTAGATATATGCAATATACTCATATTTTTGGTAAAATATATTATTCATACATTACCTGTATTAGCTTTTTCGATAAATGGTCTAAACTGGTGAGGCAATTCACAATCCGATCCTGGTAAGATGCCCCCAAAAGCTTATCTTAAGGCGATTGAACACTGGGGAATGGATTGCTTTTTTAAAAAGGAATATCTATGTTGAAGCACTATAACTGGGAACAAATTTCTGATAATCAACCTATCAGCTAGCACATGCCATTCACCTATTCGCTTGACCAAGAAGACTTTCACGTGCTTCAGCTTTATACAGCCTCGCAATCCCCCCTGGTTAATAAGAAATTGAAGACAGGTAAAAATCTCATCCCATTGATATGGTTGATCGCATCTATTCCTTCATATTTCTTGGGAAATTTCTCTTGGGTTCTCTTATGTATAGGGATCGCTAGCCTTTGGTATTTATTGTTTCCAGGCTTCCTGAAATGGATACTCGAGAAAGATATTGCTAAGAGTATAGACGAACACTTCAAGAATCGATATGGGAAGCCTCAGTCCCTAAGCTTTACCCCTGAGACGGTCCATTTGATAAGCGAAAGTGGAGAAAGTCAATTTCACCTTACAGAAATGGAAGAAATCATTGAGATTAGCAAACACTATTTTGTTAGATTTCACAATGGCTCATCCCTTATTTTACCCAAAGATAAAATCCAGGACTTAGCAAGCCTTCGACAGAAAATAGAGGAACTAGTAGAGAAATATTCCATAAAATATACAGTAGCCTTAGATTGGAAATGGAAATGAGAATAATCGTATTATTACTGGCCCTGACTACAAGCTTACAAGCTCAGGACAATCATATTCGCTTTAAGGTAATGGCCTGGAACATTCTTCACGGAGCCAATGACATACCTGAGGGCCCAGAAAAGGTCATCGAAATCATTCAGGAGCTAGATCCAGATGTGGTCTTAATGGTAGAGACTTATGGTTCTGGTCCAAAGATAGCAGAAGCATTAGGGTATAAATTTCACCTCATTGCCCCTCCAGGTACTCCCTTGGATGACAAAGGCACCAACTTATCTATTTACTCTAAATTCCCATTCGGCGAGCGAATAGACACAGATTTCCCCTTTTATTTGGGAGGAATAGAAATCTTGATTGAAGATCAGCGCGTTCGCTTTTTCTCCAATTGGTTTCACTACGAACCTTGGGCAGACGAACCGGAAAAACTGGGAAAAAGCTCAGAAGAGCTCCTGGCCTGGGAGCGCACAGGGAAAAAATATGAAATGCTTCAGAAAGTTCTTCCCTACTTTAAGCAGTTTTCTTCTGAAGCTGATTCAATCCCTATCATTGTAGGGGGAGATATGAACAGCCCTTCTCACTTGGACTGGGGGGAAGAAACTCGGGAAATCCACAATGAGTTGATAGTCCCTTGGTATACTACCCAAGTATTGGAAGAAATCGGCCTAATCGATTCCTATCGCCGAGCCCACCCCAATCCCTTGACACATCCCGGCATAACCTGGAATGCCAAGGGCAGAAAAGACGAACATCGCATTGATTATATATTCTACAAAGGAAGTACTCTCAGCCTCATCGGATCAGAATCGTATCAAGCCTTTTTGGGCGAGCCCTTGAAATTGAATGACAAAACGATTGCTTATCCCTCAGATCATGGCTTTGTGCTGAGTACCTTTGACTTAAAGCACCCCTAATGGAAGCGATCAGCAAACTTTTTGTCTATGGAAGTCTGGCTCCAAGACGCCCTAATGAACATATTCTATCTGAGCTCGGAGGTAGCTGGGAAGTAGCTCGTGTCAGAGGTATCTTATTTAACCCCTACTCACAACCCATAAATGAACATTAAAGAAGCCCAACAATTAACCCCATGCCTACTCAAATATCCGAATACAAAAAAAGCACCTTCTCAGCACCGACCCAAAAGGGTCATACCATCCACCATGATGTCTATTCCAGAGGAAGGGGAAAGGTATGTGTCATCATACAGGAACTACCGGGAATTAGCCAGGAGACCCTTGTCTTGGCAGATCGATTGGTCGACCGTGGGTATAAGGTCGTGATGCCCCATCTCTTCGGACCTATAGGTAAAAAGCGAACTGTAGGAAACTTTATACAGGTTTTCTGTATGCGGAAAGAATTCAAACTATTTGCCAAAAATCAATCCAGCCCGATAGTCGATTGGCTAAAGGCCCTTTGTGTTGAATTGAAGGCAGAACACGGGGTACCGGGAGTTGCGGTCATCGGCATGTGTTTAACGGGTAATTTCGCTATTTCCCTATTAGCCGAAGATGCTGTTTTAGCAGGCTTTGCCAGCCAACCCGCCATGCCTATCGGCAGTCAAAATGCCTTACACCTCTCGGATTCTGAAATTACTGAGATCAAGGATAAATTGGATAAAGTGGGTCCCATGCACTGTGGCCGCTTTGAGGGAGATAAATTGTGCAAGGCGCAAAAATTTGACCTGATCCGCAGGCACTTTAATGAGGGGAAAGAACGAATTATTCTCCATGAACTGCCTGGGAAGGGGCATTCGATCCTTACGCGGGATTTTGTAGATGAAGAAGGGCATCCCACGCGTAAGGCCTTTGAGGAAGTCATGTCTTACTTTGACAAGCAATTGTCAGCCGTATAGTAGCCAACATAGGCCTCCATTTATGTCCTTTACACAGATGAACCTTACAAAGTAACCACAACTCTGTAGCCCTCCTTTTCTTCTATCATCCTCTTCTAGGGGATTACAGGGGTCCTCTCCTCTGCAGTTAAATGAAACAGGAACATAGCCTACCAGGCTCAACCCCAAAATAAGGCTAAATCCTCTCTGCACTAAACTAATTCGTTTTGCCGAAAATTTTCCCTTCCCAAACCCTCCCACTTTTCAAAAAAATCCCTATCTTAACTCCACATCCTAAATACATACATATATGAAAACACACTATCCCTTATTCGCACTCGTAGCACTCCTATGCTTCGCCTGCGAAGAAGTCGCTGTGGAGGAATTTGCGCCAGCCAGTGAAAGCAGCGTATGGGCAGAAGAAGCAGACAGGCTCAGTGCTCCCTTCTTGTCGAACCCCAGTTTGACTCTCCCAGCTAGCCCGACGCCTATACCTGGCGGCACCCAGCAAGCAGGTTCCTATTGGGTCATTGAAGCTCCGATTGGTTGGTTAGAGGGAGAAAACTCAGATCTCATTTCACGGGGATTGGAAGGGTCTAGGCCGGAAGTGCCTAGATTAAACTCAGATGATAAAAAAGGGACTCAGCCTAAAGATCCTAATCCACCAAGTACACCTCCAGGAGGGTGAAAGGCACAAACAGTTTTTAAAGCTACAATATCAAAATAAATAGAAATTTTCCCGTCGCTCTTAATTTATCGCCCTTTCCACCGATAAGTTGTTTAAAGCGCCTTTCCTTTCATAATTAATAAATTTTGTCATGAGTGAAACAACCAACCCAACTTTCGAAATTCGAGCGACCCAACTGCCAAGCCCGCCCCGCACCTACCAGTTTTCTGTATGGTTGGAAGACGAACAAGTAACGGAAGGCTATGCCTTCCTCTGGGACTTTGGGGATGGGGGAACAAGCCAGTTACCGAGTCCTATCCATACGTATCCAACTACCGGGGACTTTGATGTGGATGCTGATGTGAAGCCAATTGATGATAAGCCAGATGATGAGGGGCCAAACCCTGACGATTCTGACCCCCCAAAAAAACCTCCCAAATTGAGATTAAGTGTAACTTAATATAAAAAGTAGGGTATGTTCGCCATTGAAATAGGCAGAAACAAAGGAAGGTTTCTGCCTATTTATGTACTAATTCCTACTTATTATCTCAATTTGACACATTAGATTATGAGAAATAAAAATGCCTTAGACGTTCCAACTTCTCGAGCAAACTTATCAAGTATTTTTCTATTATTTCTGTGTCTTCAAGGTTTTGGTTTTAATTGTAACGAGTTTTTTATAGGAGCGGAAGAAGCTTTGAAAAAAGATTCAGTTCAAAAAGCGAAATATCTGTTTATTTATGCAGGCAGGTGTTATTTAGAAGAAGGGAACAGGGAAAAGTGGTTTGAGTGCATATGGGAGGTAAATGATATATTAAGAAAATCCCCAAAATTTGGATATGGAGATGCAGCAAAGTTTCTAGATTCTGTTCTAGTTATTAAGTGGGAAAAGCAATCTAAAAACCAAGAAGACTCCTGGATTTGGAGTCTTCTTCAAAATGGGAATAATCATAAAAAACAGGGAGATTTTCAGGCTGCATTAGAATATTATGAAAAGGCTCAAATGACGATTTCTCGTGGTTGCAACGGATTACCTTGGGTGAGGTGTTTTAATGTCCCTGTAGTTTGGCAGTATGCAATTGCTCCTACTCAGCAAATTTACCAAGCTATTGGTGATCATGAGACAAACATCAATCTTCTATCTAATGAACTCAGAGACTCTTTGGTCTCTCAATATGATACTGAGAATGGAGACTTATTGGCATATTTTTACCTTCAAAGAGGAAATAGCTACTTTAATCTAGGCTCCAATAAAGAACGTGAAAAAGCAAAAAAATCTTTTAAAAAGGCATTAAGAGTCCCCAATCTAACTTCTACAATGCGGGGGATAGTTCTTATGATTTTGGGAAGAATTCAAAGGGATGATGAGCTTTTGGATAATGCATATAGGCTTATTCAAATACAAAGAATGAACGAACATCACTTAGCGAAGGTAGTTCTCTATAAAGCGTATTTAGCAAGAGATGAAAAGAATATTAAAGAGGCAATAGACTTATCTCACCAATCTTTAACTTACTTGCAAAGGAAATTTTCCTACAGATATAATCTTGACTATGGAAATGTATATCTTCTATTAGGAGAATTATATGAAAGGGGAGGAGAATTTGAAAAGGCAATTGGGTTTTATCATCGATGTATTAGAGTCTATTGTCCTTCTTATAAATTAAATGATAGTTTAGAGCTTCCTCCCTCAAATGCTTTAGTTGCGGATAGAGATCTTATTGATGCTCTACAAGGAAAAGCTAGAATATGGTCAAAAAAAGGTCAAAAGACCCAAAATCCCTTACTTCTTGCCAAGGGGCTTCAAGCATTTAAATTGGCCTTGCTAACAGAAGATAAACTGATCAATCTATCCTTGGGTCAACCTTCCCGGAGACGGAGTTTAGCTCGAAGGGATACGATCACTTCCCAAGCACTGTCAATTTTACATAGGCAATGGCTCCTGCAACCGGATGATTCCTTGTTAGATCTGGCCTTTTTCTTTATGGAAAAATCGAGATCTCAAGAGTTACAATCCACTCTGGCCCAGCAGAACATGTATAGAGAACTCCCTCCACGAACTAAGAAATTAATCGACTCCTTAAAAATCGCGAGATATAGTGTGGCACATTGGGAAAGGCAACTAGATTCATTGACTAATTTGAATACACCCTATAAGAATCGTATAGATACCCTTCAAAAAAAGATTAGCCGTAAAAAAGAGCAAATTTTCACATTGGAAATTTCTCTTCGGCAAAGCTCTCCTACGTACTTTCAAAAGGCTTATTTAACTCAATTGACTAATCGGAAAGAGTTTGCAGAACAATTATCTCCTGCTAATATGTATCTCTCCTATTTTGAAAATGATACCGCGATTTATGTATTGGGGATAAATCGAGCTCAATCCCTTTTTTTCCATGTTCCCAAGGACCCTACTTTTCAAAACGATTTGAAATTCTATGAATATTTCTTGAAGAAACCCGATCCCTTGGAGGAGGAGAGAATTACCTTTCAGTCTGTAGCCCACCGGATCTATAAGGGTTTGGTTGAGCCGATATTGGATATAGAGGGTATAGAGGAGCTAGTTATTTCAACAGGGACCTCCTCGTTAAATGCCCTGCCTTTTGAAGCGTTATTGACGGTGCGAGGGAATAGAGAAGAGGCTGTAGGCTATCGAAAACTCAAATTTTTGTGGCAAAATTATCTGATCAGTTATGCTTATTCTGCCAATTTGTATGCCACTTCCGCTCAGGCCGAAAGAGAGTATCCGTATGCGTATGTAGGATTTGCTCCTAATTACGGGAGCGGTAGTTCAAATGCTGAGATAAGAAGTATCGTAGACAAAGATTATGACCTGATTTATAATATCAGGGAGGTTCAAAATACGGATACACTTTTTGCTACAACTACAGATTTCCATAAGGCTTTACTATTGGATGAGGCAATACGATCACAGTTCGATAAGTTGGCAGATTCAGCTCAAATACTTCATTTAGCCATGCACGCCTTCAGCCTAGATAGCCTAGAAAATGCACACTACTTACTATTCTCACCCATTATTGATTCTACCCAAACCCTCACCTCTACAGGTCATCTGTATGAATACGATATTTATTCCCGTTCCCTAAATAATAAGCTTGTCATTCTAAGCGCGTGTAATTCAGGAACTGGAGAAGTTATTTCTGGTGAAGGGGTATCACATCTGGGAAGGGCTTTCAGGATCGCTGGTGCCTCCAATGTCTTGACCAGCTTATGGGAATTAAACGATTATGCTCCTAGCCAGATCGTTCCCCAATTTGTAAAATATTTAACAGAAGGTCATTCTAAGGTTCTAGCCTTAAAAATGGCAAGACAGGATTTTTTTTACGATGGAGGTAAGGACTATGAACAGGTAGCCCCTTATTATTGGGCTAATCTCGTATTGGAGGGAGATATGCACCCCATATTTACTTCACATAAGACCGATGGTAGGAATGAAGGTAAGCGGTATATGGGAATACTATTAGGGATACTTCTATTAGGATTGGCTGGGTGGATGGTTCAAAGAAAACGTTTCATAAGCAGGAAGGCTTAAAATGTTGGAAGAGCCATTCAATTTCTTCTCCGCGGAAGGCATAAGTATCTTTCATAAAGCAAATAAGGGGCTTTGCTTGATCATATTCCTCCTTTTGTAGATGATTAATAATTCTGTACCAAGTGGCTACATCCTTTTTCTTCTCTAAGGAAGAAATGGAATTTAACAGGTCCTGGGATGTCTCGAACTCTCCTGTGTGATAATAGGCAATAGCTAATTTCAAAGTATCTAGCTTTCCTAGGGGGTAGGATGATTCATTTTTCTCCAACCTATTGATAACCGAATCTAATTTATCTTCTTGGAACAGGATTGCAATTTGGGTGTCAAATTCCTGTAAGGATGTGTCTTCTTCCCTTTTATCACCTCTCTTGAAACTTGCTCTAGGGTCAAAATTTAACTTCTTATAGTATGCAGAATCTAAAATTGCAGGTAAACTCGTGGAAAATAGTTTATCCTTTGTTTCCCCTTCCTGGGATGGACTTTCCCATAAAAAATAAAGGAGGGTGAAAAGCCCGATAAGACCAGCTGCTACGGGAAGAGCCCAATTAATTTTCGCCTTTTCCAGTGTTTGTGGAACAATTTTTTTTTCCTCAATTATACTCTTATCTCTCAGGTATTTTTCTCGCCTCTCCTCATACTCCTGCCTCAATTCTGTATTCTCTAACAACTGAGCCTTCAATTTCTCCTTTTCATCTTGCTTAACTTGTTGTTTTACAGCTTCCCAAACAAAGGCAATTGCCTGGGCTTCTTCCAACAATTCTGGCTTTTCTGTTAATTGTTCCTCCACAAAGCGTTCCTCTTCTGGAGAGAGCAGGCCAGACTTATAGTCTTCTAGTAATTCCTCTAGCTTTCTCATTTTCTCAAATGGTTAGGGCAAATTGGCATTTCTGCTGTTAATCAGATATTTTAAACTTCGCATTTTAATGATATCGCCTCATTTCGGGGAATCTTAATATTATTAAACTTATTTTTTCTCATCCTGAAATGCTAAAAAAGTGGGATCTTAAAAAAAGTCCTTGTATTTCTCGCGGACCAGTTCGAGTAATCTCTTTGAGGCAATTGCTCTTGGTTACAGAAACAGAATTAGCTGACTTCATTTGGAGTATGGCTGCAATCTCATGGGGCTTATAGCCCTGGACATGCAGCGTGAGTACTTCCTTACATGTAGGATTTATGTCTTTGCCCAATAACTCTAATAACACATCAAGAGTCATCTTTCCTTCTTCTTCGCGGGCATCATAGGAAGGGGAATCCCCCTTCATGTCCTCAATAACTTCAAAATCGGGCTCTCTACCCTGTTTACGGAAGTAATCGATGCATTTATAGTCAACTACCTTGTAAATGAAAGTTGAACAGGCTTTCTCATTTGTATCCTCAAAGATACCCTCTCGTATCCTTTTGACTAACTCCGTAACGGCGTCTGCATAGGCATCGACAGCTACTTCATAGGGGACATTTCTTTTGGCGGAGATCGTAAACGGATAGCCCTGGAATTGTTCCAAGAATACGTATGGATACGGCATCGGCTTCATTTCTACCCTTACGGACTTCTTCTACGATTTTCTTGCTACTTAATTCTGAGGTTGGTAAGATCTTAACAGAAAAGTCAGATTTTCTATTGGGCTTTTTTCTTTCTGAAATTTTCTGATTCCCCATTTTTGATTCCCCTTTATTTAAGATTATTCTTGAACTAAATACCCCAAAACTTGTCAAGGAGCCTTTTTCTATTAGCTCTTGAAGTCTTTTTGCATCCTTTTCGTCTAATTCAATTGTTATTTTAATACTTCCCTTTTCTCTTTTACTAATTTTTATAGAATAATTTAGATTCAGAAATTCCTTTATAACCTTTAATAGTTCCTCTTCATTTTCAGAGTTGAATTCATCAAATTCTCCCTCTATATAGAGTTCAATCTTAACTTTTGATTTATCTTCACTGCTTAACTCCTGCTTTAGATTATCTTTCAAGAAAAGAAGCCTTTCACACACATCGTTGTCAAATCTATTTAATTCCTCTAAACTCCTTGTATTCCTAATAGCATTATTCTTTGATTCCTCGATCTCTCTTTTGATTATAGACAAGCTTTTCGAGGTTTCTGTAACATCAATTCGTTCACTATTCGATAATTATTTTTACTAAGCCCACAGCGTCTTCTATCTTATTCTTTTCAATGAATTCTACTACTTGCGAAAATTTTTGAGAGATATCCATAAAGGCATTGAATAATAGGATCTCAAATAGCCCAAATTAGTTTAATTAGCATTCTTTAGGGAATTTTTGAAAACTAACTTACTAGGACAATTTATAATAAGGAAAAAATCAAATTAGAATGTAATCTTATTAAAAACGAACAAATTTTCGAGTTTTGCAATTAGAATTAGGAAGAATTGACTAAAATATTATAATCCTACTGCTTTTTTAAAAGAATACCTCTTCTCTACTGGCTGCAGCCCATCCCCCTCCCCCTACGTCAATAAACTATCCACACACCTGGGTACAGTACCCAAATTCTACACGGGATTATTTTTGTCCTTTTTTTGAGAAAATTCATGGGCTATCTTGAGGCACTCGACCTAAAAATGAAAACACACGCTAATCTACGGCGGCGCCTCTGGGCGCTTTGCCTGGGACTTCTGACTATTGCGCTTGCTCACGCCCAATCCGATAGCCTGCGCTATTTCAATCCCGCCCACCGGGTGGAACTGGGGATCAATGCGACGGCTACCCTTAGCACCTTCGTGGGGAATGAGACCGTAGGGATCTCTCCTGCTGACTACCCGCTTTCCATTAAATTCATGCAAGGCTCCAAAAGAGCATGGTGTTTTAGGTTTGGGAATTTGAAATACAGTGCAACGACAACAATATGCATAACATTCTTCCTCCAAGAATGAGGTGATTGGGCATTTCGATATGTCCAATCCCAGCCACAACACATAATTCTACTTATTTGTTTGTAAAGACATAAATACCCAGCATAAAAAGGGGGGTATATTGAAGAGTTTGGTCAGTAGGGCTTTTGATTATTCTAGTTTTGATAGGCAACTGAAAATTAATCATTTACCATTGTAGAGGCTAGTGGAAAATATATAGAAAAATTAAGGAAAGGTTCAAACTTAAAAGTCAACATCTCCGTAAAGAATAGGGTGATGTTAGGATTAAAGCTTTGCTCGGCTAACCCTAACATCTTAATTATAAATAAAATAATTAAATCATGAAGAAAAAAACGTATGAATTCTCTATCCTTTCGTACTCCTTATTCAAAATGGAGATATGTGAAAGGTTTTACCAACATTCTCCACTTGATTCAATTGAAGATGAATCTATGCCTAGGTATTCATTTTGGATTGTAACTGAAACTCTCTTGTTAATTTTTTCAAATTTTACCCGATTTACTATTCTATTTGAATCTGTAAAACAAATAAATCTTTGATCTCTTATTATGATTTATCGGAAAGAGAGATGAAATATTAATAGAGAAATCAAATTTTTTTGAAAAAATCAAATTAAGACCTATGTATCTAATAAAGAATTTAATTATAAAAAAGATATATGAAGAAGGCTTGTGGAATTGGGAAAGCTCATTCGGTATTAAGAGGACTAAACTTTCTCTTAAGAAAATTAGCCCCCTGTTCTTGATAATCTTTTTGGTTTTACTGAGTTTATACTCTGTAGAAATAAATCCTAAAGAATTAATCTACCGTGATTTCCCTTCAAATATTGTTAAGACTCATATTCTTGTAGAGAATAGTAATGATTCTGAACAATTTGGAATTCCTCTAGATGGAGAAACAGGGAAATCGAATGAACCACCTTCTCAACCACCTTCAATGCAATTAAGCATTGTATAAAGGTTTTCTGAAGTATTATGAAATATTCCAAGTAGGCGATAAGAAATATTATGGTCTACTTGGTTTTTTTACTATAAAATACACATGAATCTAAATCGTCAAATAATATTTTCTAGGCGTTATTTTGCTGGACTTGAACAAATCATTGGCTCATTTTATTTTTTAGTTTTACTCTTTAATCTTTTATATCTAGAATCCTTCTCAAAGGAGAATAGATGCGAGAATATATTCATAAAAGGAATTGAGCTAAAAAAAGAAGGAGCAATTACTCAAGCTCTAGAATATTTTGAGGGGGCCTTAAAATGTTACGAATTCAATAGAGATTCTGTAGGGTGGTTAAAGTCATCATTAGAAATAAATTATACTTTACGGTCTAGAGGGGAAGTGGTAGAAGCAACCGAGTTTCTGGATTCTGTAATCAATATTTTTCAAGCTCCTTATTCTGAAACTGAGAAAAAGTATTTGGTATGGATGTGTATTCAAAATGGATTTAACTATGAGTCAATTAATAATAACTCCAAAGCTTATTTATCCTATCAAAAAGCCATTCAACTAATTTCTTATGATTGTGGGTATACATATTATTGGGAATGTTATGATACAGAGAGTTTAGGAAAATATCTCATCTATAATTTGAGTAATATTTATAAAGAAATTGGGGAGTATGAAGGAACTTTAGTGGAAATTCCTGATGCCTTTTTAGCTGATTTTGAAAAAATATTTAATAAAAATGTCGGGAAAGATCTTGCCCTCTTATTTGTTCATAAAGGTGTTGCCAATTCTAACTTGGATAAGTTATATGAGGCTATGGAATACTTCAATAGGGCAGGAAGGGTTCCTAACTTGGATTTAGAGACAAAAGCAATTATTGAATTAAATAAGGGGAATATACTGAGAAAACAAGGGCTTAACGTTGAAAGTTTATCTACTCTTGATTTAGCTCAAAATTATGCGGAAAATTTAAGGGTAGAGGATGAAAAGGAAAGTCTATATTTACTGGGTAAAATAGACCTTTATCGAGCTTTGGCTCTTCGAGATAATAAAGAATTAGTTTCGGCGCTTAGTAAGGTCCAAAAGTCTACACAAACAATCAAAAATTATTATCCAAGTTCATTGGATAATAATGTGGCGGAACACTATTTCTTAGAGGCTCAATTATTAGATTCTCTGGGAGAAGCCGAAAAGGCCTTAGGGATGTATTATAGATCGCTGTATTCACTATGTCCTGATTTTAATTCAAAAGAGGAAGGAACTCTTCCGACAATTGCCCAATTATCCTCAGAGCGTGATCTGGTGGATGTTCTTGTTGGGATAGCCAATTTCTATGAGAGGCAATCCGAAAAATCCCAAAATTTTGATTTTCTGAAAATAGCCTTAGATGCTCACGAGTTAGCATATCACATAGAAGATCAGATTAGAGCAATTTATTCCCAGGAATTATCGAGGTTCAGTGTTAGTAAAGCTAGAAATAGTAGGACGGCTCAAGCATTGAATATTGCGTTTAATTATTGGGTGAAAAATCCATCTGATGAACTCGCTAATCGAGTATTTTTTTTCATGGAGAAGAATAGGGCTCAGGAACTACAAAGCGATTTAATGCGTCAAGAATTATCCTTGAAGTTAGGAAAAGATGCTCAAAAGTTAGAAACAGCTTATAGAATTGCTGAATATACTTGGCAGAAAGCAAAAAGAGATTTGGCTTTAGCTCAAAAATCGGGCAGCCAGAATCTTCAAACTCTCGACAAACTTTTAGTAAGCGAGAACAACACTAAAACCCAACTCAAGAGAATTAAAGATGAATTGGATTTGATATTAGAAAAGGAAACTCCTGGCTATTTGAACTTAAAATCCCACC
This sequence comes from Bacteroidia bacterium, assembly GCA_965263105.1. GTDB lineage: Bacteria > Bacteroidota > Bacteroidia > J057 > J057 > JBCCTX01. The sequence continues at coordinate 300,350 of CBDHGL010000002.1, forward strand.
CCAATATTATTCAATTACAGGAATTACAAACAACCTTGTCAGAGGAAGAGGGATTTATCTCATTCTATAATTCATCTAGCCATATTTATAGTCTTTACATCTCTAGGGAGAATATAAGTTTTAACCAAATCCCCTTAACAAAGCCTTTATCGGTAACTATTGATAGCCTGAAATTTTTACTGAGAAGGCCTTTATTATCACTAGATCAAAGGAATGATTATCAAGATTACTCAGTCAATTTGTACCAGAAGCTTTTGCAGAACATTGTTGAACCTCATATAGCTCGACTATTGGTTGCCCCATGTCCTCTTCTATATGGCTTGCCCTTAGAAACTCTTTTGACGGATGAATTAGAAGGGAATGATTTATATAACTACCATAAATGGCCATATGCCTGGAAAAGTCTCGAACTATGTTATGTTTTTTCGGGGACATTATATAAAGGCGGTAATTTTTATAGAAAGAAAACACCCTATACTTATCTGGGTTATGCACCTGATTATGGACAAGAGCACTTTAGTATCTCGCGGGTGTCAAATCGAAGAGATGTCGGAGAATTAAGATATAATACCACTGAAGTTTTAAAAGTAGATTCCCTTTTTCATTTACTAGGAGAAAAACATCAGATTTATTTGAACTACAATGCTACTAAAGAGGCCTTCATGCAAACATCTGGAAGTGCACAAATTTTGCATGTAGCTCTTCATGCATTTGCAGGGGAGGATTCTGTCAATATTCCCTATTTACTTTTTGCTCCAGATTCAAGCGTATTCGGTCGTCAAGTGAATATCGATACCAACCGATTATATAGTTATGAAGTCCCCCTTTTGGATGTATCTAGTGAGTTACTTATCCTAAGTGCGTGCAATTCTGGTCTAGGGAGAGTAGTATCTGGGGAGGGGGTAATGAACTTCGCCAGAGCTTTCCGAATAGCAGGGGTACCTAACACGATTATGAGTTTATGGGAGGTTGATGATTTTGCTCCAAGCGAAATTATCCCCAGCTTTGTTTCAGGCCTCAAATTGGGATTGACTAAAACCCAAGCACTGAATGAGGCGCGAAGAGCCTACCTAGAAAATCCAATTGTTGATAATAAACTAAAGTCGCCATTTTTTTGGTCCCATTTTATTCTAGTAGGGAATCCTGCCCCTATGTTCTCTGCTCCAAATCCAAGTTTTGGGGAGACTATCCAGGCGAATCTACAGCGTTTTTATCTGAAAAATCCGGGACTCTTCTGGTTTGCACTTATTCTGCTCGCAGCAACTGTAGGCTATATTCTATTTATTAGCCTTAGGCAGTTAAAAATTTAGATAAGACAGAACTATTTTTCAGTATCTGAACAATCTAATTTATAAGACTCAATTAATTGCTTGACCTGGGATTCAAACCTGAAAAGTTCATATCGAGTTTGAAGTAAGCACAATTTCTCTTGAGCCTTTTGAGATTGTTCTGTTTTTAAATACGCTCTCCCTAAATACCAGAGTATATAGGGCTCGGAACCAGAAGCATTATGATCTTCTATCCTTTCAAATAAGGCAATCGATTTATAATACTGTTGGGTGTGGTAATAAGAAATGCCTAATTGGATGTCAAATTCATCTGAATTTAAGTAAAGTGAGTCAGCAATTACCAAATTCTGGCTCAGAGAGATGATTTTTTTGTAATCCTTATTTTCTACAAGACCTTTTAGTTGTAATTGAATGGAGTCTAGCTCCAGGTAATTATTAACGCCATCTTCTAGGGTTCTTATTCTAGTATTATGCAAACTCTCCCAGAAATCTTGAGAAGGTTCAATACTAAAAATATCGGTGAGTTTCTGATGAGGTGCCTCCTCTTTGATAAGGGTTTTGGGAGTTATCCAATAAAAAACGATAAAAATTATAGCTAAGGCAGCTGCAATAGCCCCTAGGTAATAAGAAAAAGGTGTATCATTTTTTTCGGGAAAGGACGATTGGTTGAAAGATTGGCCCCTTTTGAAGTTTGTCAATCGCTGCAAGATATTCTTCTCTGATTTCCGGATTTTTAGTAGGCTCAATTTGTTTTAGTTCATTTTTCCGTTTATCAACTAAGGTTTTAAATTTAGCATACTCCCACAATTCTTTATACTCAATCCATAGCTTCTCTAACTCAGGATCATTTTTAATCAAATCCATAATCTCCCCTTCCTCTTTTGAGGACAGTTCTCCAACTACAAGAGCTTCAATAAGTTTCTCTGGAACTTTCATGTTTGAAACAAGCTATTAACCTCAAAAGCAAAAAAATAAATATAATTACGACTTCGTACTTAATATATCGAATCCATTTGCTATATCTTAATATATACATAAACTATTTCTACTATCTTAGGCTCTTTCTTTTTTCGATACACTTTCTGAGTTTACCGATACATCCATATTTGGTAACACTGACTGAATTCTTATTTTTTAAGTCCGTTTGATTCAGGATATCATCTATGGTGTAGCCCTCTAAATATAAGCCGATCACCTCTTTGCATAAATCATTCAGTTTCTCCCAACAGATTGCAAAATCCTCATCGTCCCAAATACTATCAGCTAATTCGGGATTTGGAATAAACTTGGCTACTCCACCCAAATCCTCCAAATAAGGTTTTTTGCTTTCCTTCCTTATATAGTCTACACATTTGTTATAACATATCCGATAAATGAATGTCGAGCAGGAACGACCAGATTGGAATTTAAACTTACCTGCAGCTATTTTGTATTCAAATTCAGCTATAGCTTCATAATAGGCATCGCGAACTATTTCATGGGGAAGGTGTAAGTCTTGGGCGATTTTGTGAATAAAGCCTTCAAACTCTCTGAAAACTTTGTATATAACTCGTTCACGATCCACGCCCCCTTTGAGAATCTGTTCTATGATCTCTTCACATGACAGGGGAAGACTGGACATACGATTGGCAGAGGGAATTTACAAGGTTAATAATTCAACAAAGGTAAGATAAATATTGAAAAAAGAGATAAGCTTACCCCATGGGAGATAAGGAGGCGAAAATTGTATCCAAATTAATCAATGGTTTCAATCTGAACTCAATAGATTTAATGATGAAATTCTTCTCCGAAGATTTAATAATTCTGTTTTCTAATTGCAGCACATCCCCCTCCCCCTCCGTCAATAAACTATCCACACACCTGGGTACGGTACCCAAATTCTACACGGGATTATTTTTGTCCTTTTTTTGAGAAAATTCATGGGCTATCTTGAGGCACTCGACCTAAAAATGAATACACACGCTAATCTACGGCGGCGCCTCTGGGCGCTTTGTCTGGGACTTCTGACTATTGCGCTTGCTCACGCCCAATCCGATAGCCTGCGCTATTTCAATCCCGCCCACCGGGTGGAACTGGGGATCAATGCGACGGCTACCCTTAGCACCTTCGTGGGGAATGAAACCGTAGGGATTTCTCCTGCTGACTACCCGCTTTCCATTAAATTCATGCAAGGCTCCAAGGCTGCCTGGCGCTTAGGCCTGGGCATAGAAACTAGCATTGAGGAATCGGATGGAACGGGCTTAGGGATCATCACAGAAAATGAACTCATCAACTTTTATGGAAGAGCTGGCTTCGAATGGCGAAAGATTTTGTCTCAACGCTGGATGTTTTTTGCAGGGCTAGACGCCTTGTTTTCTGTTGGGAGAGACAACGGAAGGTCCAATACGCTGATAGGGGCTACCGAACTCAACATTGACCGATGGGCCATAGGGGGAGGGCCCGTATATGGAATACAGTTTGCCATCAATCCCCGGCTTCACGTCGGTACAGAAGGCAATATATATCTGACCTTAGTTCATACGGTACGGGAAGAAATATTTGAATTTGATCCCCAACTCAACAATTCCCGGACAACTGATGTCTGGGACTTGCGCACCAATGTTCCCCAATGGCTATACCTAACCCTCAGGCTATGAAGAAGTTTATGCTATACATAGGCGTATGGGTTATGCTGTTTGCGCCTTTGAACTCCTGGGGACAGGAGACGGAACCGGTAAAACCCGTCAAAAAACCCTGGCGGACCAAAAAGCCGCGCAGGATCAAAGAGTGGGGCCTGAATATGTCTCCCTTATTGGTGCAGTTTGCCCCTTTCAAGCGCACTGCCGCTAGAACTGGGCCCTATAACATCACCTACAAGGCCCTTAGATATGACAACAGTCGAGCCTTTCGAATGGCACTGGGAGTCTTTATTGATTTCGAAAATGAAGAGAGAAACCATATCAATTTCCGCATAGGTCGTGAACGCAGAAGACAGATTACTGAGAAGATCCGATTTATTCACGGGATAGATGCCGTGTTCTTTGTCGGGCATATGAACATCCCCAATGAGGAGGATCCCTTATTTTTTGATGCAACAGGAGTAGGCTTGGGAATTCCCTTGGGCTTGGAGTATGATATCAATAAGTCTATGAGTTTGTCTACGGAAAGCTTTCTATACATAGGAACCCATTCCTTCAATGGGGTGGGATTTCAGATTGTGCCGCCTGTGGCCTTGTTTGTGAATGTGAGGTTCTAAATAGTTTGATAGTCCACAGTCGACGGTCCACGGTTTGGGGAATAGATAAGTTATCTAGGTAGGGTAGGCGTAGGGCCAACGCCACGGCTTGGCCAAAATATCGAAAGGTCGATAGACCAAAGTAATCTTAAGCTAATTTAACCTGAGTTTGGGATAAGAAGCTAGGATAAAATTACAAACTTAGGTGTGTAGGCCTGCAAAATTCGTTGGGAACCGGGGGGGCTGGTGCTGTTGTCTGGAATTTTGCGATTTTTGGCGCTACGTTTTTCTAAAAAAGGTAGCTAACTCATCAAGAAAGGAACATAGTTATTAATAACTTCCCGGTAATAAGGGGATTGTTATCCAAAACTCAAGTTAATTTGTGAGTGTCACAACAAAGCGCTTAGGAGTGCATCCCGATACAGACTGTTTCGGGACGGGGAGGGGGCATTACAGGGAAAAGGCGGTGGTTAGTTCGCGGTAGATTTTTTGGTTCTTTTTTATCATTTAACCCATTTAAAGTTTTTACTTTTCCCTAATTCTGGCGGGTTGGTCCTGAAAATTCGGCGCGGTGGATGGCAAGTGGGTAGGCCTTGGTTGGAATTTTCTTGATTTTTGCCATACTTTTCATCAAGGGAAAGTATGAAATAGATTAAAAAATGACGTATTAAAGTTTTTGAAAAAACTTTATATGACCTCATTGAAAAAAGAACGTACCCAACAAGCAGCGTAACGCAATAAAACAACGTCATATAATTAACACCTAAAATCTCCATCCAATGAAACTATTAAAATTGTTTCCCTTGTTGCTCGGCCTGGGCCTGATGATCCTGTTGGAAAGTTGTGATCCCATTAACTCAGATACCCCTCGAGGAGAGCTTGTCCCTAAGCTTCCTGAGGTAGCCCTGGACTACAAGGGAATTGAACTTCCCCAGCATTTTGGCTTGGAAGGACAGTTGATCCGCAAAGAGGAAATCAACAATGAGGTAGCCACTCTGGGCAGGGTTTTGTTCTATGACACGCGCTTGTCGATCAACAATACCATCTCTTGCGGCTCTTGCCACAAGCAGCATTTGGGCTTTGCCGATGGAGAAAAGGTGAGTACCGGGTTCCGAGGAAAACAGACCACCCGTAATTCTATGTCCATCGCCAACCCCGCTATGAGCGGTCAATTGTTTTGGGACTCCCGGGTGAGCAGTGTCAGAGACCTGGTACTGGAACCCGTCCAAAACCATATAGAGATGGGAATGGAGGATTTGGGTCTTTTGGAGAAAAAACTGGCAAATACAGAATTTTATCCCGTCTTATTTGAAAAAGCCTTTGGAGACCCCGGGATTAGTTCAGACAGAATCGCTGAAGGGATGTCCCAGTTTCTCCGTGCCATGGTATCCAAGGATTCCAAGTTTGACCAGGGGCAGACCTCCAGCTTCGATAATTTCACCGCCAAAGAAGAGCTGGGAAGAAGCCTCTTCTTCAGCCAGAAACTCCAATGTTCCGGTTGCCATGGAGGAATCAACTTTGGCAATATCCCCAATAATCAAGACCTTTTCTTTGCGACCGACCGGCTGATGTCGCAGGAGGGTTTTGACGAGGACGCCTTCTTCTCAAATGATTTGGCCTTTTCCGTTTCTTCAGCAGGAAGTGAATATGGAACCCCAGAAACGCTGGGCACAACTAGCATAGGCCTTGATGTCGTTTCTGAAGATCCGGGCTTGAGAAATGGTAACTTTAAAATACCCTCTTTACGTAATATATCTGTTACGGCCCCTTACATGCACGACGGACGTTTTCAGTCTTTGGAGGAGGTCATCGACTTCTACAATAGCGGCATCCAGCCCCACCAAGACCTGGACGATAAGTTCCGCGATGCCAACGGCCATCCCATCAAAATGGGCTTAAGCACCCTGGAAAAGGAAGCCTTGGTTGCCTTTCTTGGTACCTTGACGGACAACACCTTTATGCGTGAAGAGCGTTTCTCCGATCCGTTTAGTAAATAGGAAATGCGTGATTAGGTCCTAAGACCAATATTTTCGGCTTACAAGGTAAAACCCTATAATTTCTCCTCCTCGCTTCAGCTTCGTATGCTGATCGAGGAGGAGTACGCTTTTCGAAGAAAAGTGGGGGGAACCCTGGCGAAATCACTATGATTTTTCGGGTTGTTTCCGGACCCCTTTTGAGTTTCCCCTAGGAGGGGAAAAAAGGGAAACGGGGCTGCAGCGGAAGGGTACCCAAAAGGAGAAAAGAAGAGAAAATTTCTCTTAACCGAACGGCTATGCCCTTTAGGGGGTGCTATGTCGGTAGAATTAGCCAACTCTCTCCTAAATTATATCGATAAAGCAAGGAAAAACTGTGGACCGCCGACTATCCAACTATTTAACCAACCTAAACTGTGGACCGCCGACTATCCAACTATTTAACCAACCTAAACTGTGGACCGTCGACTATCCAACTATTTAACCAACCTAAACTGTGGATCCAACTATTTAACCAACCTAAACTGTGGACCGCCGACTATCCAACTATTTAACCAACCTAAACTGTGGACCGTCGACTATCCAACTATTTAACTAATCCTAAACTGTGGACCGTCGACTAAATAACTCCTAAACTGTGGACCGTCGACTAAATACTCCCCGCTACTTCCCTCTCAACGGATTCATAAACTCATGTGTGGGAGTCTTTTTCTGGGACTTGGACTTGTCAGAACGATTCAAGACGAAGCCAAATATGCCCCCGCAAACCCCTCCGATGATGTGGGCAAATTGGGAGACATTGTCGCTGCCGAGGGAGTTAAAAATTTCTCGCCCCAAATAGAGGATAACAACAAGAATAAAGGTCAGAGGGATGTTGCCTCCTTGAGAATTGGTGAAAGATCCCAGCAGGATCATCATAAATACAATTCCGCTGGCACCAAGTAAGGCCGTATCAAAAAAGATAATCTGAAGAACCCCTGTCAATAAGGCCGTTAGCAAAATCATGAACAGCATGTCCCGAGAGCCATATTTTTCTTCCAAAATAGGTCCGATCAGAAGGATAATGGCAAAATTACTCACCAAATGCTCCCAACTGCCGTGCCCCAATGCATGGGAAAACAGCCGCAGATACCAAATGGGATCCCAGGGTTCAAAGACGGGATAGATGGTAAAAAAAGGCATGAGGGAAGCTCCCAGGTATTGATCCAGCAACAATACAACAGTGGAGATCAGTGCGAAGGTTAAAATTACCGGGGAATTGTATTGAATTCTCATGAGGGCTTTACTACCAAAATCTTACCAAGTATACCCAATATTAGGGGAAAATGTTTCCTCAAACAATATAATATGAAAAACATTGATTTCATGAAGCCTTTTGAGGGGCTTAGCGTATGTGCTAGTACGTATAACCATTAAACAATTCACTCATGGCAATCAGACTTGGAGACATCGCTCCAGACTTCACCGTAGAAAGTACACAGGGTACTATTAGCTTCCACGAATGGTTGGGGTCCAGTTGGGGAATTCTCTTTTCTCACCCAGCAGACTATACCCCGGTTTGCACCACCGAACTGGGCCGGACAGCCCAATTAAAGGAAGAATTTGACAAACGCAATGTAAAGTTCCTGGCTATCAGTGTGGATCCCCTAGACTCCCATCAGGGTTGGATCAAGGACATCAATGAAACCCAGAATACCACGGTCAATTTTCCCATCATTGCTGACCCCGACAGAAAGGTAGCAGAGTTGTATGACATGATCCATCCCAATGCTACAGAGAAAACGACCGTTAGGTCCGTCTTTGTCATAGGGCCCGACAAAAAAGTCAAGTTGACGATTACCTATCCCCCATCCACTGGTAGAAATTTTGCTGAGATCTTGCGCGTTATTGACTCTCTGCAACTTACAGCCAATTACAGCGTGGCGACTCCTGCTGATTGGGCGGACGGAGAGGATGTCATTATTTCTCCCTCTGTACCAGATGAAGAGGTTCCACAAAAATTCCCCAAAGGGCACAAACGGATAAAACCTTATTTAAGAACAACGCCTCAGCCAAATAAATAGAATCTTCCTAGGTAGGTATCGAAAAATTGAATTGGGGGAATTTATCAATCCTCCAAAAGGGTTTCCAATTTCATCCCTCTTGATCCTTTTAAAAACACCACCGGTTTCCCAGAAATATCTTCCCAGAAGTGGGTCTTGGCATCTTGGGTAGAGGCATACCACTTAGATGGGCTTTTTAAGGCTCCTGCCGTATGCTGCATCAAGGGACCGATTCCAATGGTCAGAGCCGGAGTGAATTGTTGGATGAATTTCCCCAGTTCTATATGGTATTTAACTTCCTCAGAGCCGAGTTCTAACATATCCCCCAGCACTAATACCAGGTCCTGGGGGCTTTCCTGTTTGCAGATGTTGCGAATGGCTGCCTCCATGGAACTGGGATTGGCATTGTAGGCATCCATCCAAAAGCGATGCCCCTTCTTTTCCAGAATTTGGCTACGGTTATTGGTCGGCACATAGGAGGAAATCCCCTCTTTCATATTCTGCTTTGAAATGCCAAAATGAAGTGCCACGGTGATGGCTGCAGCAATGTTGAGGCCGTTGTATTTTCCTGTCAAACTCGTATGAACACTTAGCATATCTACTACAGGGATTCGGTGGCGCAAGGTAACCCCCATACCAGACGGATTTTCCTTAAAAATGCTCATTCGAACGTCTGAATCTCCCTCTCCGTAGGTAAAAGCACTGGCATTGGAAGATTCCTTGGCGAGAGCTCTCACGCGTTTATCCTCGTTGTTGCAAAAGATCAACCCTCCTTCTCGAAGCACATAGCGAAATAGAGCTCCTTTAGTTTCCTGAACCCCCTCCAAACTTCCCAGGCGCTCCAGGTGGGCTGCCCCAATGTTGGTAATAAGCCCCATATTGGGGGCAGCAATCTCACATAGTTCCTGTATATCTCCTGGCTGATTGGCCCCCATCTCAATAATAGCTATTTCGGTATCTTTGGGCATTCGGAGGAGGGTGAGAGGAACGCCAATATGGTTGTTGAAATTACCCGCGGTGGCGTGCACCCGTTTTTCCGTTTGGAGCACGGCGTAAATGAGTTCTTTGGTAGTCGTTTTTCCGTTTGAGCCGGTAAGGCCCAGGACGGGAATATCAAATAGTTGCCTATAGGCGTGAGCCAAGTCCTGCAGGGCCTTCAGGCTATCCTCCACGAATAGGTAGCGGCTATCGCTTTCCACATAATATTCTGAGTCATCAACCACCACGAGGGAGGCCCCGTTCTCCAGAGCCTTGGCCGCATAGGCGTTTCCGTTGAAGCGTTCGCCGTTAATCCCAAAAAATAAAGCCCCTTTTTCCACCGTTCGGGAATCGATCGAAACAGAACTTAGGTCCAGAAAATACGCGAGCAGGGTTTCTGTTGATATAGAATTCATAGAAGAGAGGAATGTCTGAGGAAAACTTAGAGGATATAATGGCTCAAATCCTTCTGTTGAACCAAGTTTTCCAGCTTGTCTCGGACAAATTCTACCCCAATCTGAAAGTGCGTTTCGCGGTTGAGATCGGGAACTTCGAAGAGGATTTCATCGAGCAGATTGCTCAAGATAGTATGAAGCCTACGCGCCCCGATATTTTCTACTTCCTGGTTGACATTAAAGGCCAATCGTGCCAGTTCTTCTATGGCCTCCTCGTCAAAGGCGATGCTCACGCCCTCGCTAGCTAGCAAGGCTTGGTACTGCTTAGTTAAGGCATTGCGGGGCTGGGTAAGGATTTTCACAAAATCCTCCTGTGTCAGGGAGTTGAGTTCGACTCGGATAGGAAATCTTCCTTGAAGTTCTGGGATCAGGTCTGAGGGCCTGGCAACGTGAAAGGCCCCCGCAGCAATAAAGAGGACGTGATCCGTCTTCACCGTTCCATACTTTGTATTGACGGTGGAGCCCTCCACGATGGGTAACAGGTCCCGTTGAACCCCTTGACGAGAAACGTCGGCACCTCCTCGATTGGAACCAGAGACGGCTACCTTGTCTACTTCATCGATAAAGATGATACCACTATTTTCCGCCCTACTAATAGCCTCGCGAGAGACATTGTCCATATCGATCATTTTCTGGGCTTCCTGGTCTGTAAGAAATTCCCGGGCCTCAGCTACACTCATTCTGCGCTTCTTTTGCTTTTTGGGCATCATACCACTCAACATATCTTGCAAACCATCCATCCCTTCCATTCCTACAGGTCCCATGACTTGAACATTATGGGCTGGAACTGTAACCTCTACCTCTACCTCCCTCTCGTCAAGCTCTCCCTTATTGAGTTTTTCGCGGAACTTTTGGCGAGTCCCTTCATTGAGTTCCTGGTCAGAGGCAAATTGAGGGGAAAAGCCAATTTCTCCCGAGCCATCAGCTTTGGTACTTTGGACACCTGGACTTTTTATGGGAGGGATGAGCAAATCCAAGATCATTTCTTCGGCCTTTTCCCTGGCTTTTTCCTTTACCATTGCCTTTTGCTCCTCTCGAACCAGGTTCACCGACTGCTCAACCAAATCCCTTACCATGCTCTCTACATCCCGACCTACATAGCCCACCTCAGTAAACTTAGAGGCTTCTACCTTGATAAAAGGCGCCTGAGCCAACTGAGCCAAGCGTCGCGCAATCTCTGTTTTTCCTACACCTGTAGGCCCGATCATCATGATATTGTTGGGGATGATTTCATTGCGGATCTCTCCTTCCGCGTTGAGCCGACGCCACCGGTTTCTCAAGGCAATCGCAACAGATTTCTTGGCAGCTTGTTGGCCGATTATATATTTATCCAGTTCTTGAACGATTCTCGCTGGGGTGAGTGTGTTTTTCATTAAGAGTTAATTAGTTTATAGTCCACAGTCGACAGTAAAATAGGTGAGAGCAAGGAGGGGAGAGAATTGTCAAATACCAAAAAGCTCGCTCCTGTTTCCTCGCATCACAAACCATGGACTATTTCCATTCCCTACTCTCCTGCCGCCATTCGCTTGAGAAAGTCAGACTTACGACGAGCTGAGACGTCTAGGGTTGAACCATCAGTCAGTTCTACATATCCTCCTCTGCCTCTTGTATAGTTTTTCAAATAGCGCAAGTTGATCAGGTGAGACTGATGGATGCGGAAAAATTCGTGGTTTTCCAACATTTCCTCGTATTCCTTGATCGTGCGCGAAACCAGGATCTTTCGGCCATCTTTCAAAAAGATGAAAGTGTAATTTCTGTCCGACTCGCAGCGTATAATGTTTTCCGGACTTACGACGGTAAAACCGTTGCTGGTAGGTAAGACGATCCGCTTTAATTTAGGCTGCGGTTCACGCATATTTTGGAGGAGGGCCTCGATACGGGAAGCGGAGTCCAGAGGTTCTTCAGAGCCTATTTTTCCCACAGCTCGCTTGACAGCATCTTGTAACTCTTCTATGTCTATGGGCTTGAGTAAATAATCTGTAGCAGAAAACTTAAAAGCCCGCATGGCATACTGGTTGTAAGCCGTCGTAAAAATGACTTCAAAGTTCAGCTCTGGAGCTTTTTCCAGTACTTGAAAACCATCGCCATCCGGTAATTCAATATCCAAAAAGACTAACTGAGGCTTTTCCTTCTTTAAGGCTTTCAAGGCCTCCTCCACCCCACCTGCAATGGCAATAACACTGACGCCTTCACAGTATTGTTCAATGAGGTCTTTCAATAATGCTTGACTGTTGGCTTCATCTTCAACGATGAGTGCCGATATGTTTTGAGATTCCATATTCAGCAAAATACAATATTATTCGTACTTAAGTTTATGTTGTAGTGCTTCCCACTTCTGGAGTGCGGCTTCATTTTTCTTTTTCTTGTTGCGATAACAATTAAGGAGCATTTCCACCAGCTTGGTAACGATCTCTACATTAGATACTGGCTCAAAATACATATTCTCACGGGGAATCTTCATCTCTAACAGGTATTTCTCCAAGTCTTTGCGAGAGAAAAAAGCCCCTTTATTGATGGGATCCAGAAAAAATTCGTTGCGTTTGTCCCGATAAACAAGGATAAAATGCCCCAGAATGGGAATCCCCTCAAGGGGGATTTTCAGCTCCCTGCTTACAATCATATGGAGCATTCCCAGCGAAATCGCGCCTCCCTTTTTACTTTCTAATAAATTATTCAGAAAGTAGTTATTGGGATCAAGGGGGGTACTGCGATTGAATTTGTAGCGCTCCCGATGGTACAACATACGGTTGATTACCGAAATCTTCTCGGGAATATTCATGTGGGGGGTATGCTCTAACCAGGCTTTGTGAATTAGTCGGTTTACTGAATTGTAATAGGTTTCAAAGGAAATCTCGGGAAACTGGTATTTGGTAATAAGGTACCAACCCTGCAAGAGGGGAGTATGTGGGGAGGATTTCCATTCGGATAATTCATCCTCCGTCTGTTTTACCTGTATGGTCTGGATGATGTCTTCAATCCGGCTTTGAACGGTCTCATTCACTTCCAGTTCCCAGGCCGCTTCCAAGCGGGGAATCACCGCATTGCCCATGGCCAACAATGTATCCTCGACGTGTGAACCTACCCCAGGATCATCGTCTTCCAATAAACTGATCAGCGCCTTAAATTCGTTCTCTCTCATGTGAAAAATGGGTAATCTGATGGGTTTACGTTTGTATCACGCCTGGGTTAAACATTTTTACTTCAGGATTACCATTTGCAACTTCTATTCCTAGTGAAATAATTTTCCGTGTATCTGCTGGACGAATAATGTCATCAACCCACAACCGAGCGGCGGCATAATAAGGCGACAACTGTTCTTCGTATTGTTGGGTAATCCGTTCCAGGTGTTCCTTTTTCACGGATTCCTCTATAGTTTCTCCTTTTTTCTTAAGGGCCGATAACTGAATTTGCAACAGGGTTTGCGCCGCCTGCTGGCCTCCCATAACCCCAATTCGAGCCGATGGCCACGCAAAAATGAAGCGGGGATCATAGGCTTTCCCACACATGGCATAATTTCCGGCCCCATAGGAATTTCCTATGATAAAGGTGAATTTTGGGACTACGCTGTTGGAAACGGCGTTTACCAATTTTGCCCCATCCTTTATAATCCCACCATGTTCTGCTCGTGAGCCTACCATAAAACCCGTTACATCCTGAAGAAAAACTAAGGGAATGCGCTTTTGGTTACAATTCATGACAAAACGAGCAGCCTTATCAGCAGAATCAGAATAAATAACTCCTCCAAATTGCATTTCTTTGCGACCCGACTTTACGACTTTACGCTGATTGGCCACAATCCCGACAGACCAGCCATCAATCCGGGCATAGGTACAGATAAGGGACTTCCCATAGGTTTCCTTATAGGGCTGGAGACTATCCTTGTCTACAATACAGGATAAGAGCTCCCACATATCGTAAGGCTTTTTTCGTTCTCCAGGCAGAATCCCCATAACATCATGGATAGCCCTATGGGGCTCAACTCCCTTAATCCGATCAAAGCCCGCTGTAGGTTTATGGCCCATATTGCCCACCAGGACTTTGATTTTGTCCAGGCAAGCCTTATCGTTTGGAACCTTATAATCGGTGACCCCAGACAAGGTGGATTGAGTCTCTGCTCCTCCCAGGGTTTCTTTATCCACTTCTTCGCCAATAGCGGATTTCACCAAATAAGGCCCCGCCAAAAATACAGACCCTGTTCCCTCCACAATGAGGGATTCGTCGCTCATAATAGGCAGGTACGCGCCTCCAGCTACGCAGGGTCCCATGATAGCGGCGATCTGAGGAATGCCCTGGCTACTCATTTGGGCGTTGTTGCGAAATATTCGCCCGAAGTGTTCCTTATCGGGAAAGATTTCCTCCTGCATAGGAAGAAAAACTCCAGCACTATCTACCAGATAAATAATGGGGAGGTGGTTTTCCATCGCAATCTCCTGGGCACGCAGGTTTTTTTTGCCTGTCATGGGAAACCACGCCCCAGCTTTCACGGTGGCATCGTTGGCGACAATCATACACAAACGTCCCGATACCCGACCTACTCCCGTCACTACCCCAGCTGAAGGGGCCCCTCCATGATCTTTGTACATATCCCAGGCTGCCAAGGTTCCTATTTCGAGAAAATTATCCCGGTCATCCAGGAGATAGAGAATCCGCTCACGAGCGGTCATTTTTCCTTTACCTCGGTGCTTCTCCAAAGCCTTTTCCCCTCCTCCCTGGCGGACTTTTTCTTTTCTGTAAGACAAGGTTCTTAATAATTCACGATTCTGGTCTTCATTTATATTAAAGGCCAGATTCTCAGAACTATTACTCGATACTTCAGCCACGAAATTTTATTTTTTGTCTTTGAAAGTTAGGGGAATTTTTCAGGATAAAAAAAGATTGAGCTTCTCCACCATATGTAGGGTTTTATGTTAAATAATTTGTAATTTTTGCCACAAGGGGCTATCAAAATTTCCTGATTTCTATATTTCCCTTCTCATTTTAAAGAAATCCACAAAACCATATGGCCATCCACGTAGTACTCAACCACAAAACCCACTATAATTTTGACAAAGCTGTTGCACTTTCCCCCCACGTTTTTCGACTACGACCCGCCCCGCACACCCGTACGCCCATAGAGAGTTATACCTTCAAAATTTATCCCAAGGACCACTTCCTTAATTGGCAACAAGATCCTTTCGGCAACTATCAGGCCAGGGTGGTATTTCCCGAGCCCTGCGATCACCTCCACATTGAAATTGAATTAATCGCCCGTTTGGAGGTCATCAACCCCTTTGATTTCTTCTTTGAAGAGAGTGCCGAAGATTATCCATTTTCTTATGGCCCTACCCTTGGAAAAGAACTCGAACCTTATTTGGAAACGGAAACTCCTGGCCCTAGGTTTCTTAAATTTGTCCAGCAAGTTTCCCAAGAGAAAAAGCGAACGATCGACTTCTTGGTGGAAGTAAACCGTTTGGTAAATACTTCTCTTACCTATGAAGTCCGCCTAGACCCCGGGGTACAGAGTTGCGAGAAGACCCTGGGACGAAAGGCCGGTTCTTGTAGGGATTACTCCTGGCTTCTCTTGCAGATCTTCCGCCATTTTGGCCTTGCTGCTCGCTTTGTTTCCGGCTACTCCATCCAACTTCGGCCCGATGAGAAGCCCTTGGAAGGACCTATGGGGGTCGTTCAGGATGTAACCGATTTACACGCTTGGACAGAGGTATACGTCCCCGGGGCTGGTTGGATCGGTCTGGATTCCACTTCCGGACTATTGACAACAGAGGGCCACATTCCGCTTGCCTGTACCCCCCACTTTAAAAGTGCCGCCCCCGTGGTTGGATTTACCGATCCTTGTGAGGTAGAATTTGAATTTAGTAACACCGTTAATCGGCTCAAAGAAGACCCTCGTGTTACCCTACCTTACACCCCTGTTCAATGGAATAAAATCCATTCCCTGGGGTTACAAGTGGATCAAGACCTGGATTCACATGACGTTAGGTTATCGATGGGGGGAGAGCCCACCTTTGTTTCTATTGATGATTTCGAGTCTAAACAATGGAATACCGCCGCAGATGGGACGCATAAAAGAAAATTATCCTGGGACTTGGTGCAAGGCATCCGGGAAGAATTTGGACAAGGGGGCTTAATCCATGTGGGGCAAGGAAAGTGGTATCCAGGAGAGCCCCTCCCCCGCTGGAGTTATACGCTCTATTGGCGCAAAGACGGATATCCCATGTGGCGCAAGCCAGATTTGATGGCTTCTCCTTTACTGAGCTCCTCTTATGATTTGAAGCACTCGCTCGAATTTTCCAAGGCCTTAGCTCGGCGCCTTCATATCCCTATGCATTACATTCAGCCTGCCCATGAAGATATATTCTACCTGCTTTGGGAAGAAAACCGACTCGCCATAGACGCCGATCCTATGGAGTATGACCTGAAGCAACCCTTAGAAAGAAAACAACTCGCTGAGAGTCTAGATTATGGGCTCAATCGCCCCAAGGGTTTTGTCATACCCCTGGATTGGGATTACGTAAACCAGTCTTGGAAGAGTAGTCCTTGGCCCTTGCGTCGCAAGCATCTATATCTCATACCCGGCAATTCTCCTTTGGGCCTCAGATTGCCCTTGGATACCTTGCCAGCATTCATAGACCCCTCTCTAGCACCTCGACCCGAGCGTAGTCCTTTTGAAGAACTAGGGGATTTACCGGAATACCCATCTGGGAACCTTCCCCATTTTGACGGTCAAGCACATGGTACTCAAATTCCCGTAGTGAAGACAGCGGTTTGTGTAGAAGTTCGCGGAGGGCAATTGTATGTCTTTTTTCCCCCACTTGCCTACATGGAGCACTATGTAGCTTTATTACAAACAGTGGAGGATATAGCGGAAAATCTGGGAGTAAGAATATTAATTGAGGGATATCCCCCTCCTTATGACTACCGTGTAGAACAGATAAAAATCAGCCCCGATCCTGGAGTCATTGAAGTCAATATCCACCCCTCTACCGACTGGGAGGGAATGGTTGACAAGACGAGCCGGCTATACGAATGTGCGCGGCAAAGTCGCCTGGGGACGGAAAAATTTATGATCGATGGTCGCCATACGGGAACAGGAGGGGGAAATCATATCACTGTCGGAGCCATGCGGGCCCAGGATAGCCCTTTTCTGAGGAGACCCGATTTGCTGCGAAGCATGGTTACTTTTTGGCAGCACCATCCCAGCTTATCTTATTTATTTTCCAGTGCCTTTGTAGGTCCTACTAGTCAGGCCCCCCGAGTAGACGAGGCCAGAGAAGACAGGCTCTATGAACTTGAGGTGGCCTTCGCTCAATGTCCTCAACCGGGCTCCTCCTTTCCTTTGTGGATGGTAGACCGCTTATTCAGGAACTTACTCACCGATATGACGGGCAATACCCATCGGGCGGAATTTTGTATTGACAAACTTTATTCGCCTGATTCTCTTTCAGGCCGCCTGGGAATCCTGGAATTGCGTGGCTTTGACATGCCTCCTCATAAGCACATGAGCCTGGTACAAATGCTATTGATTCGAGCCCTCATCAGTAAATTCTGGCAAAAGCCTTATACCCATAAACTCGTTCGCTGGGGTACCAGCCTACACGATAAATTTTTGCTGCCCCACTATTGCTATGAAGACATGAGGGAAGTCGTAGCAGATTTGTCTGATTTTGGGTATGGTTTCGACATTCAATGGTTTGATCCTTTCTTTGAGTTCCGCTTTCCCCGCTATGGGACTACTCAGATTCGCGACATGAGCCTGGAAATACGAATGGCCATAGAACCCTGGAATGTATTGGGGGAAGAAATGTCCAACACAGGGACTGCACGCTTTGTAGATTCTTCCGTAGAGAGAATTCAGATTAAATTGGAAGGCTTCACAGAAGAACGTTATATACTTTTATGTAATGGCATCAGGATTCCCTTAAAGGCGACTCAGGTAAAAGGCCAATATGTGGCAGGTATCCGTTACAAAGCCTGGCAACCTCCTTCAGCCCTTCACCCAACGATTGGCGCCCAGTCGCCCCTTGTATTTGATGTGGTGGATACCTGGAATGGCAGGTCCATAGGCGGTTGTTCCTATTATGTGAGCCACCCGGGAGGCCTTGCCTATGATACCTTCCCGGTCAATGCCTTCGAAGCAGAATCTCGGCGCGTCAATCGATTTACCGATATTGACTATTCGCCAGGGCCTCTTCTGGTCAATCCAAGCACAGCCCGAAAGGTGAATATCGTAGAGAATACAAGTGAAGAAGAAAGCTTCATAGAAATTCCTCCGCTAAACATATCCGAGGAATTTCCCGTTACAACTGACTTGCGAAGAGCCTATTAATGAACATAACTGAAAGAGATTCACGGATGATATCAAAGCCCTTAAAGCATTCTTTGTTAGGCAACTACCAGGAAGAAAAAGGTAGACACGACGAAATGTGGGAGGAAAATGGACCTCATCCACATTGGCAGGATTTACTTTTGCAGTTGGAGAGCCTAGGGGCTGAAGAACTTGAACACCGAAAGGAAGAGCTACAACGGCTCCTAAGGGAAAATGGGGTAACTTACACTATTTACGACGAGAATAAGGCCAATATTCGCTCTTGGAACCTCGATCCAATCCCGTTATTGATTGATCCACAGACCTGGGACAGCCAGGTAGAAGGGCTCAAACAGCGAGCCCAGGTACTCAATTTACTCCTCAAGGACCTCTATGGAAAACAGAAAATTATTAGCGAAGGCATTCTCCCTCCAGAGTTAATCTATTCGGATCCCTCCTACCTGATTCCCTGTATCCAATCCCTACCAGAATCCTCTTTGAACCTGAGCTTATATGCAGCAGATATATCCAAGGGTCCAGATGAACGCCTGTGGGTGATTGAGGACCGAACACAGGCTCCTTCGGGATGGGGTTATACCCTGGAAAACCGGATATCCATGACCCGGGTTCTGCCAGAATTATTTGAATCAAGCCGCATTCGCAAGGTAAGCGATTTTTTTGATCGCTTCTCTCAACACTTACATGGCTTAGCCATGTCGAGTAATGATAATCCCTTAGTGGTGATTCTAACCCCAGGGCCTTTTAATGAAACCTATTTCGAGCACGCTTACCTAGCAGCCCTTCAGGGCTTTGTGCTGGTTCAGGGACAGGACCTGATGGTGAAAGAGGGCAAGGTCTGGCTCAAAACCTTAGGAGGCCTAGAGCAAGTACATGTTATTATTCGCAGGGTAGATGCCTCTTATTGCGATCCTCTAGAATTGTATCCCGGTTCCCACCTGGGAGTCCCCGGTTTGTTGGAAGCGGTTCGTCAGGGGAACGTAAAGATTGCGAACCCCCTGGGAAGCGGGATCCTAGAAAACCCCGGCATCATGGCCTTCCTCCCCAATATTTGTCAATTTTTTCTGGAAGAAGAATTAAAGCTCCCTAACATAGCCACTTGGTGGTGTGGACACAAAAAAGAACGGCAGTATACCCTGGATAACCTAGACAAGATTGTCATCCGCCATGTAGATAAGAGGAGGAGAAAGCATAGCTATTCAGGTTGGCTTCTGACCCAGGAAGAAAGAAGCAAACTAGCCAAAGAAATTGAGGCCTACCCCAATATGTTTGTGGGTCAGGAACAACCGATTTACTCAACTGCGCCTTCCTTTCAAGACCAGACCCTCTGTGCTCGGAGAACGGTCATGCGTAGCTTTTTGGTTGCCTCTCAGGAAGACTACGATGTGCTCCCTGGTGGACTCACGCGAAGTGCTCCTAGTCCTGGCGAATTCAATGTATCCAACCAGTCGGGAGGTATTAGCAAAGATACCTGGGTACTATCCGCTGGTCAACCTTACTCTCGGCAAGATATCCTTTCAAGGGATAGCTTCCTTCCAGAATTCAAGGGATTAGGCAATCTGCCGAGCAAGACTGCCGAGAATCTATTTTGGGTTGGACGCTATACTTTGCGCGTTATTCGGACCGCCCGCCTTCTCCAAAGCGTGTTGCGCTTCCAGGCGGAAAGCCTCAACTTCTCCCAGGACCAAGACTCTGAAGCCCTTGAGGTGCTTTTGAAATCTTTGACCCATTTCACCCTAACCTACCCGGGCTTTGTAGAAGATGAGGAACTCCTAAAAAGTCCTGCAGAGGAATTGCATTCCATTCTCGTTGATAGAGATCGAGTGGGTTCCCTGGCCTTTTCCATCGACCGATGGATACAAAGCATCCAAAGCGTACGAGAGCGATGGTCTTCCAATACCTTTATCATCCTCGATAACATAGAAAGCCACTGGAAAACCCTAGAGGATACTTCTTCTCAAAACTTCCGTAGACTGCGTTCGGGGCTAGACTTGTTGATTAATGGCGTAGCGGCCTTTCACGGGCTAAATTCTGATAATATCGCCGGCGAAGATGGCAATGTCCTCTACGATTTGGGCCGCAATTTGGAACACGCCCAACTCGCCACCCACTTCATTCGCTCCACCCTGGTGGGTAAACGAGAGCGCTTGGTAGAAGAAAGCCTAATGAAGGTCGTCCTCCACAACAATGAAAGTCTGGAGGCCTTTCGCTACCGCTACCGGTCTCACTTACAGCTTCCAGCTGTATTAAACCTCCTATTATTGGACACCCATTATCCCCGCTCCCTGGCATATACCCTGCAAATCTTATTAGATGCGCTAAAAAGCCTTCCTTCAGCAGATACTCGGCTAAAACTGGCCTCTGAACAGAAAATGGTCTTGGAAAGTTTAACGGGCTTGCAATTGGCGGACCTCATCCAGCTTACACACACGGAGCAGGACTCTTATATACGGGGAAACCTGGATCAACTTCTAGGAAAAGTGAGTAAAAACCTGGCAAACTGTGCTGATTTGGTCATTCAGAAGTATTTTTCTCATTCGGAGCCTGGGCTATTTGCCCAGTAAGGAAGAGGCTTATTCAAATGTTTCTAGTACCTCGAGTAGGGAAATACTGATTTTATTCATCCCTTGATTTAATTCGTCCTGAAGAATCGAATCCGTTCTTTCAGCCTTACGGAGCCTATTATATCGTTGATTCAATAAAATCAACTCTTTGTTGTAAATCTTCTCGGTGTTCACCGCTGTGTAAATATTTATCTGGTTAAAGGCTTCTTCTAAATCGTCTTCCTTTATCAAGTCCTTCATTTTTTC
This sequence comes from Bacteroidia bacterium, assembly GCA_965263105.1. Taxonomy (GTDB): domain Bacteria; phylum Bacteroidota; class Bacteroidia; order J057; family J057; genus JBCCTX01. The sequence continues at coordinate 321,431 of CBDHGL010000002.1, forward strand.
TACAAAAGCATTTTTTTCCCTTTTGACTCGTTTTTCTGTATGAGTTTCTTCTGATAGTGGCGAGAATTCTGAGAAAACCCTCTCCATATATCTCGCCATCATGATATCCTTATAGGAAATAATGTGAGCGCTATCCCAAGTAGAGAGCCAAACTTTCAAGGTGGTCCAAACATTTTCCCATCTTGGGTGATGCGGGAAGATATTACAGCCTACTCCTACCTTATTCATGAAGGCTAATACCTTGTCAAAATCTTCAAATTTGAATTCTCTAAATAACTCTTTCCGAATAATGAAGGGGTCCTCTGGTAAAGGAGACTCAACAATACGCCATTTGGTAAGCTCGGAAGTTAATACATGGGTCAACTTATCTTTGCTTAATGGATCTGGGGGAGTAGGAAAATCTTGCGGATAGGTATTTTTGTTAGTTTCTTCCATGGCTAAGGTTTACGCACACATAGTTAATCGATATAAGGGCAAAATATAACAAAAGACTCACAGAGATTCTAGTCCAGCCTCTAGATAGAAACTCTATGGGTCCAGTTTCTTCCCCTTCTAGGTCTTAACAGATGGAGAGCTTGGAATAAATGGAGTTTATTAGCGCTGCTTGACCCGTATCAATGACAGCATCTCTTTACAAATCCTATCTGCATTCTCCTTGCTTGTATATATGCTGTTATGATGCCCATCTATAAGTATATGTTTACTATCTGTAGAAAGATCTGCAATCTCGTGTTGCAGTTCTACCCATTTAGGGTTTGCTTCCTTCCCGCTATATTTTTTGCCCGCAGTAAACACTCTTATGGATAATGAACCGAATTCCTTTGCTTCTCTAGCCTGGTCATAAGTATGATTCGCATCTACACTTCTTCAGATAAACCCTAAATTTTTGGAGTTATCGGAAATAGCATAGAGATTGTACCTCATGAAATTCTCTGTAGAACACAGCACTGCATACGAGTACGAACAACCCGTTAACCTCAGCTATAACCTGGCGTGGGTGAGTCCCCGAAGCTTTCCTGGACAGGAAGTTCAGTCGCACTCAATTCAGGTATTCCCAGAGCCCTCCCAAATTCACCAACATGTCGATTACTTTGGTAACTCCTTTACCTATTTCGCTGTCCATGCCCCACATACGGAACTGAAAATCCAGGCAGAAAGTCAGATCTTACGAGATATTCCCTCCACTCAAGTTCCCTTGGATTACCTCAGTTGGGATGACTTTGTCCAACAACTACAAACCCAAAATTTTAACTGGCAAGAACTCAAAATCTACGCCCTTCCTTCCCCATATATCTTGCCTGCTTCCTACCTTGCGGATTACGCCCGACCCTCTTTCCCTGAAGGAAAACCCCTATTTACCGCTGTAAAAGAATTTATGGAGCGTATTTTCACCGAATTTGAATACAATCCTGAATTTTCCACAATTTCTACCCCTATCCATGAAGTATTGGAGGCGAAAAAAGGGGTTTGCCAGGACTTTGCTCACCTAGCTATTGGCTGTTTGCGTTCTTTGGGCTTGCCTGCCCGTTACGTAAGTGGATATATTGAAACTGAGGTTCCTGATGGAGAGGAAAATCTCATCGGAGCAGCCGCTTCTCATGCATGGTTCTCCGTCTTCATCCCCAACCTGGGCTGGATGGATTTCGATCCGACCAATAATCAGATTCCCAAAAACCAGCACATCACTGTGGCTTGGGGGAGAGATTACTCGGATGTCCCTCCTGTGAAAGGGGTCATCTATGGATCGGGAGACCAGCAGTTGGAGGTGGGGGTATATGTGAATAGGTTAGGGTCATAACTTTATAAGTTTTAAGCTAGCCCTTATGATTGCTCTTGAGCTTGCATGGCAAAGCTGGCCAAGTACTCCGTTTCAAAGGTGGAGCCGATGCTGTAGAGTTCATCGCGTAGCTCAATGAGGTACTTGTACAAATCGGGTAAAATAGCATCAACCAAAGTAAATTTCAGCCGGTGGGATAACTTGCCGGCAGCAAATAGACTAGATTTGGGAGAAATGGTTTTGGACAGGTTGATCCGATCCAGGTGGATACAGAGTTCAGCTAGATTGAAGTTGACCGATTTGGGGAACTCAGGATGGAGAATGAGAAACTCTACCACATTGCGTTCATGGGGCATTTTGCGGTAGTAGTGTCGGGACATGTCAAAGCCTCCGACACAGCGCAGGGAGGTGGTCCACTGATAGTTCTGAAGGATGTTTTTTCCTTTGCGTGGGATGTTATCTTCAATCTGAAGGATATCGTGGAGCTTTGCAATAAGGATTTGCGTTGTCTGAATGGCTCGCTCCAGGTGTATTCCTATGTTGATAATTGACCAGGCAGAATCTCTCAAAAGGGTATTGTTGAAGAGTCCTTTCACTATATAGGCATTGTCTATCACCTGTTGGCAATAGTCGTATCGCCGTTGTTCTTGGGAGGTATTGCGCTTGGCAAAGCGTTCGGTGCTGTGGTACATCCGATTGATGGCCTCCCACACTTCTAGGGAAAGGACATTTCGGACGCTACTTGCATTCTCTCGAGAGTAAGCGATACACTGCTGAATAGAATAGGGGTTCTTTTTATCCAAGCAGCAAAAATCAAATACGTCATCTTCCTGAAGACCTTCATATCTTTCTTCAAATTGAGTCTGCCCTCCCATCATAAACAGAATGGAGGAAAGGGAGACTTCTTTCCCAAATTTTTCAGGGGCATCTAAGGATGAAAAATATTGAACCTTGAAATAACGAGCGAGGTGTTCGGATCGCTCCATGTACCTGGCCATCCATAGTAAATGATTTGCAATCCGTGAAAGCATAGTAAGTTATTTTCCGAGTACCCAGGTATCTTTTGAGCCTCCTCCTTGAGAGGAATTGACGATGAGGTTATTTTTCTTGAGGGCAACCCGAGTCAAGCCTCCCTTACAAACATAGGATTCATCTTTCCCGTGAAGAGAGAAGATTCTTAGGTCTATATGTCTAGGTTCAAATTGGTTTTCTTCTTCAATGAAGGTAGAATGCAGGGATAAGGACATAATAGGCTGGGCAATATATTTCCTAGGAGATTTTTGAATGCGTTTCCTATACAAATCTTTCTCTTCTTTGGTGGCTTTGTTGCCAATGATTATTCCATAGCCTCCAGACTCATCTACAGGCTTTACCACCAGATTATCTAAGTTCTCTAGGACATATTGACAATCTCCTTCGTCGATACATCGATAAGTCTCTACATTGTTCAGGACCGGTTCTTGCTGAAGGTAGTATTGGATCATTTGAGGGACATAGCTATAAACGGCTTTATCGTCCGCGACCCCCGTACCTGGGGCATTTATCAGGGTTACATTTCCCTTTTTGTAGGAATCCATGAGCCCTTTAACCCCCAAGAGGGAATCTTCACGAAAGACAAGAGGATCTAGGAAAGCATCGTCAATGCGCCGGTAAATGACATCTACGCGCCGGGGACCGTAAATGGTCTGCATATACACGAAATTGTTATCTACAAAAAGGTCTCTGCCCTCCACCATCTGTATCCCCATTTGAGAGGAGAGGAAAATATGCTCGTAATAAGCGGAGTTGAAACGTCCAGGAGTTAACAGCACGCAAGTCGGATCATCCAGGTTTTTGGGTGCGACACTGTACATTGTCTCCATAAGGGCTTCAGGATAGTCATTGACTGGTAAGACTTTGTAGTTGGAAAATAAATTGGGGAGAGCTTTCTTCATGGTAGCCCGATTGGCCAGGACATAGCTGATCCCTGAGGGAACCCGGATATTGTCTTCTAACACATAGAACTTTCCATCTTTATGTCTGATCAGGTCGGTTCCACAAATATGAGAGTAGATTTTCCCTATTGGGTCAAAACCCTCCATCTCCTTACAGTAAAAATCTGAAGAATTAATCAGTTCTATGGGGATTACCTTGTCCTTAAGGATGTGCTTCTCGTGGTACACATCATACAAAAAGGCATTGAGGGCTTGATTTCGCTGAATAACGCCTTCCTCGATGCGTTCCCACTCCTTCTTTTGAATCAGTCGAGGAAACAAATCAAAGGGGAAGATCTTTTCTTGGCCTTCCTGATTGTCGTATACATTGAAGGTGATACCCTGGCTAAAAAAAGTGTTTTTGGAATAATCCTGAATAACGCTGTATTCCTCCGTCTCGAATTTGGAAAAAAAGTTGACTAGTTTTTTGTAAAACGGTCGGGATGCATCTATTTCTAAAAATACTTCGTCTAAAGCCTTGCCGTTTACATGATAAGACTTAAATAGATTCCCCTTTTTGTTCATTTTATGAAAATGTCAAAAATAACTGGTTATTCGGAGCCAACTTTAACAATAGAACACAAATAATATAAGAAAAGTTGAAATTTCTCCAAACTTCTATTGAAAATTTCATAATTGTTTTAAATACATGACAAAACATGATAGATTTTGAGGATTATTTAGTTCAAAATGCACGTTTCCTTGCTATATTTGAGATTTTCTTTCCAATGCATCTATGGTGCTACAGAATACCTATTTTTTGACAGGATTTTCTTTGTTACTCTTATTTTTTGCATTTTGTAACAAAAAATAAGCAAGTTTAATCGGGTTTCATCTAAGAAATAGTTCCTTGCAAGAAGACAGAATTCGCTTACTGATATTTATCGCATGGGGATTACTTGCCTTTTCCTTATTCATAAATATGGGACTTCAACCCCTGCGAATGGAAGAGCCCCGAAGGGCCCTGGTAGCCTTAGAAATGGATTTACAAGGGAATTTAATTGTTCCTACTTTGTATGGAGAGCACTACTATAACAAACCTCCTGTATGGAATTGGGTGCTAGTTGGAGCCTCCCGGATTTTCGGATCCTATTCTGAGTTTGCCATGCGCTTTTTCTCGGTTATCTCCTTATTACTCTTGGGATATGTGGTATTTCGTGGGGGAAAAGCCTATGTGTCTGAGCTTTTTGGCCATGCTTCGGCACTATTGGTGTTGTCTGGTGTAGAACTGTATTTGCTTGCATCCCAATTGGCAGAAATTGACTTATTCTATGCCCTATTAACCTTCTTACAGATCTATTTGATTTTCCATTATTTCCAACAAAAAAGCTATATCCTCCTTTTTCTCATTTCCTATTTACTAGCAGCTCTGGGAACCTTGACCAAAGGCTTGCCCTCGCTTGCTTTCCAAGGGATTACTCTAATCACGCTATTAACTTATTCTAAAGAATTAAAACGTTTAATTTCCTTTCCTCATATCCTGGGAATTACGGCTTATACCATATGCATTTTTGGCTACCTTGCTTTTTATCAGACATTCCACTCTCCTGATGGCTATATCGATCGGATTTGGGCTGAATCCCGAGATAGAACTATGTTAGTAAAAGGTATAGAGGAGTTTGTCAAAGACCTTTTTCTCTTTCCTGCAGAAACCTTGGGGAGTCTTCTTCCTGCGAGTTTGCTCCTTCCCTTCATTATCCGGAAAGACTTTCGGACAAAGCTTCAAGAAAACCCCTACATCAAATTTTGTTTTATCGTCTTTCTGGCCAATGCCCTGCTTTACTGGCTTTCCCCTGGAACACGGCAGCGGTATATATACCCCATTTATCCCCTCCTGGTCAATGTTTTTGTTTATTTTGCTATGCTCCACGGCCACGATCTGCCTAAGACTCAGAAGTTCATAAATATCCTCTTAGGGATTCTCATCGGGGCGGTCCCCCTATTGAGCCTCGGTCTCCCCTTTGTTCCTGAATTGGCTTTCCTTTCCTATGTATGGATTTTAGCGGGAGTAGGTGCTTTGGTGGGAATTCTCCTGCTTGTTTTGTATATAAAAGTTCCCGCCTTGAGATGGCTCAGTCTGGTATTGGTCTTAATCCTGGTCCGGATTTTATACAGTTTCTCTGTTTTCCCACAAAGGTCACTCCCAGAAGGAGATACCCAACAAGAAAAGGACTATGCCATTTACCTCAATAAACTGGCTGGAGGAGGCCCCATTAGTCTCATGGAAGGTGTGGAACTTCCCCACCGAATGGGATTTTATTTAGCAAGAGAAATGAAAGAAGTAGTCGCTTATACAGCAGACTCCACTGCCACGGGCTATGTGATTGCCTACCCTTCCCAAGTGGAAAAACTTCCTCACGAAGAGATCACTGAATTCTTCGATAAAGAAGATAAGCGCTATCTGCTGATTAAAGTAGATGGAGAATAGTTGGATGGTTGGATGGTTAGATAGTCGATAGTCCACAGTCTTGGTTGGTTAATTGGTTAGATAGTCGATAGTCCACAGCTTGGGTTGGTTAATTGGTTGAATAGTCGATAGTCCACAGCTTGGGTTGGTTAATTGGTTGAATAGTCGATAGTCCACAGCTTGGGTTGGTTAATTGGTTAGATAGTCGATAGTCCACAGCTTGGGTTGGTTAATTGGATAGTAGCTTGGGTTGGTTAATTGGTTAGATAGTCGATAGTCCACAGCTTGGGTTGGTTAATTGGTTGAATAGTCGATAGTCCACAGCTTGGGTTGGTTAATTGGTTGAATAGTCGATAGTCCACAGCTTGGGTTGGTTAATTGGTTAAGAATAGTCGATAGTCCACAGCTTGGGTTGGTTAATTGGTTGAATAGTCGATAGTCCACAGCTTGGGTTGGTTAATTGGTTGAATAGTCGATAGTCCACAGCTTGGGTTGGTTAATTGGTTGAATAGTCGATAGTCCACAGCTTGGGTTGGTTAATTGGTTAGATAGTCGATAGTCCACAGCTTGGGTTGGTTAATTGGTTGATAGTCGATAGTCGATAGTCCACAGCTTGGGTTGGTTAATTGGTTGAGATAGGATAGTCCACAGCTTGGGTTGGTTAATTGGTTGAATAGTCGATAGTCCACAGCTTGGGTTGGTTAATTGGTTGAATAGCCATTCGGCCTTCATAACCCAGACTATCGACCATGGACCCTTAGACTATCAAACTCTTCAAATCCAGACTATCGACCACGGACCCTTAAACTATTTAACTCTCCCCTGCTATTCTGTCATGGCATAGACCGCGAAGGAAGCCAGCCAGTGTTCCCCTTCATAGTTCCCAGAAGCGATATGTGGCAAGCTTGCCTCTAAATGGAGTTGGGCAGACCGCTTCAACGCCTCAGATACCCGGCTATTATTGGGCAAGGCAGATGCCAGGCCCTTCATGCACCAGGAGCGGCTGAGATTTAGGCCATCTAAGTGGACAATTTGGGGATCGCTTCTATCGGCTACTTCTGCGGGATCAAACAAACTGGAAGCAGAAGGCAAGAATAGAGTGGGAAAAAATTCTTTCAGCCAGGGAACAAACTCTTCCTGAGTAAGAATCCTCTGCATAAAATTGGCTTCCTCTAAACAAGGAGAGAGAAAATCAGAACCCCCCGGTTCCCAATCGATCGGACAATTTGAATCGCTCCCAAAGTAGGTCAACCCTCGCTCATGAATAAGGCCTGCCAGCGCATGGTGCTCCAGGGTTTGGGCATAATCCCACGCGAAGGAAAGGCCAAAGGCCGTATTGGGATGTAGCCCTGTACGAATAGCATAAGTCTGCCGGGGGAGAAACTCCAGATACCGCTCTACTATTAGTTTTTCTAAGGGTTTTAGGCTATTTCGCCACTTTTGACCTTGAGGGTCTTCCCAGGTATGCAACTCTTCAGCCAACTTGAGTAACCAAGCCCAGCCATAGGTTCTTTCAAAGGATTTTCGATTGGCTTGCTGAAGGTATGCAACCTCTTGGGCGATATTCTCCACTGTTAGGTTAGCAGAGATCATTTGGCGATAAGTTTGCCCTTGAGGCAGGCTAGGAAAGAGTTTGAGCAAGCGAACCAGCATCCAATGGCCATGGACGGAGGAGTGCCAGTCAAAGCAGCCATAGAAAGCGGGGTGGATCTCTTTTGGCCCCAGTACCTCAGACGAATCGTTCATGATATGGCTGAGTTTATTGGGATACTCCACCTGAATGCAACGAGCAGCTAGTTGGGCAAAATGAGCAGCTTGATCAGAACTGAGGGGAGAGCTTAAGGAGGATTTCATCGCTTGAGGGGGCTGGCAACCCATGGGAACTAAAAATAGTAGACCCAATAGGTGAATGAGGGGAATTCGTAAAATTGACATAGCAAGGGTAGTAATAATGGCAATTAACAAAAAATTGTGCTTTTAACTCGCCCAACGTATATTTGACTCTTTGTAGAATAGAGAAATTTTCACCTTTTCGGACTAAATAAATCGCTTTGGAACAGATACTTGCGGCAATCACTTGGGATGTAGATCCAGAAATTTTTTATGTAGGATTTCTCAATAGAGGCATCCGATGGTACGGCCTTCTCTTTGCCATGGGGTTTTTCCTGGCCTATCAGGTCTCACAGCAGATGTTTAAGAAGGAAAACCTTTCTCTAGAAATGCTGGACAAAGCCTTTTTCTATATTTTCATAGCTACCCTCATTGGGGCCAGACTGGGTCATGTTTTCTTTTACGAATGGGACTATTACAAGGATCACCTCATAGAAATCCCCCAGATTTGGAAGGGAGGACTGGCCAGTCATGGAGCGGCCATAGCCATTATCATAGCCCTCTGGCTCTATTCCCGGAATGTATCTAAAAAACCTGTTCTATGGATTATTGATCGTGCTACCCTAGGCGTAGCCTTGGCAGGGGCCTTTATCCGAACGGGAAATCTAATGAACAGTGAGATCTTTGGAAAAGCAACAGATGTATCTTGGGCATTTATATTTGCCCGCGTGGATTCGGTCCCGCGACATCCCACCCAAATCTATGAGGCGCTAGCTTACCTATTGGTATTTGCCATTCTCGGCCACTTATTCTTTAAGACAGAGGCTAGGAAAAGGTTGGGTTTACTCAGTGGCGTATTTTTTATCGGGGTTTTCGGCTTTCGAATCTTGATTGAGTTTCTCAAAGAGAATCAAGTAGCATTTGAAGATACCCTTCCTCTAAATATGGGACAGATTTTGAGTATCCCGCTGGTCCTTTTGGGAATCTTTCTCTTGATTAGGGCTTTGAGCAAACCTATACCCAAGGAAGAATAGGTCAATCCCCCAACAATGAAATTCATCCTTATTCGGCATGTAATTGTTGGCTATCTCCCAGTTATACTACTCATGGCTCTAAGCTGTAGGCCCCAGGAGAACAAGCCTATTCCCAAACCGATGAAAGAACCCGTTTTCTCCCATGAGGGAAACTTAAACATCCTGAGCAAAGACAGCCAGGATACCTTGGCAACGATTGAGATAGAATTTGCCATTAGTGAAACTGAGCAACGCCAAGGTCTCATGTTTAGGAGGACTATGCAGGAGAATCAGGGTATGCTATTTCTTTTCGAAAAAGAGGAACTCCGATATTTTTGGATGCGCAACACCTATCTTTCCCTGGATATCATTTACCTGAACAAAGACCTGGAAATTCTCACCATTCATGAACAAGTTATCCCCTTGTACGATGGGCAAATACCTTCTTTTAAGCCAGCTCAATATGTACTGGAAGTTTTGGGAGGCTTCTGCAAGGCACATGAGGTTAAAAAGGGGGATCGCATTCAATACCAAAAATTGGATGCGATCGGTTAGTGCGAAAAGCAGGAGCAATTTTTTTACCCCTCAATACTCAGAAATTTGCTAAAATAAAACTCCTATCCTTGATAATTCAGGGGTATATTTGTGTAACGATTGTATTCATTTATGTCAGATGAATCCGTTACATCACATAGAACCCTTCTATGGCTGGTTGGGGCGATATAACCATGAGGTAGATACCCGATCTCCTTTTCATCAGGTCGAACACAACCTGTTCTACTTTGATCGCTCCATCAATCGTATTCCCGCCCATCCCCTATGGGACGATATCGGTTCGGAAAGTCTTTTGGTCAAAATTTTGTATGCCGATTATGGACAAGGCTTTGCCATCATAGAGCTTTTTGGAGAATGGAATGATCTTTTTGAAAATGACTTCAAGCTCCTTGCAGAGAACTGTCTCACCTACCTCCTGGATCATGGGATTAACAAATTTATATTGGTGTGCGAAAACGTCTTTCATATCTATCCCGATGCAGATGACTACTATCAGGCATTGGAGGAAGAATTAGGGGTAGAAGGCTGGATATGCACCCTCCGCCCCAGGACAAATGTCTGGGAAGAAATGCTTCAATATGGTATCGCCTCTTATTTTTATCGAAGCCCCCTACTTGATGAAGTTCCCTGGCGAAAAATTAGTCCTAATCAGCTCTTTCAACTGGTGGAAGAACGCATGGTTAAGCTCTTAGACTAATAATTGCGCAAATAAATATTTATATTTGGATATTCTTTTCCATTATGAAGATGCGCACACTACTTTTAACCGGTATTTTGCTCTTAATTGCGGGAGGTCACATTGAGCTGTATGGCCAGAGAACCAGGTCCTCTGAAAGATTGAGTTACCAGGCATTTAAGGAACAATGCATCAAGTTCCCTGCACTTAGGAATTCTCAGTTGTGGGTTGTTTATGTATGGGCTGGATGGAATTCTACCTCCCTTTACGACTTTGAACAATTGAAGCGTCTGTCGGCAATGTACGCTGTTTATCCTATTCGATTTTTTGGTATTTCGGAGGATGAAAACGAGGAAAGGTGGAACCAGGTCACGGCTGAGTTCCAACTTCCGGGGGACCAAGTCCTCTTACGCAATGCCACAGAGGTTGGTGATTTCAAGCGAGCTTTCCAATACCCTCGGCTTCCTGGATACTTTGTCATTGCGGATATGGGAGATATCTATCAGGTAAGCAGCCTGGATGGTCTCCACAAACTGCTTAACCAGAAGCTCCATGACCTCAATTCGGTAGGAGGAGAGGTTCCCCCTACCATTCCTGTTGTCAACCCTAGCCCAGGTCCCCAAGTTCCCGTGGTGTCTCCTCCCCCAAGCTCTCAAAAAGATGGGTGGGTAACACATACAGTCAAACCCGGAGAGACCCTCTACAGATTACAGGTAAATTATGGGGTAGAAGTTGCAGAGTTAAAAAAGATCAATAAATTAAAAGGCAACAATATAAGGGTGGGCCAGGTACTGAAAATTAGAAAGCTTAAATAGTCCAGATGATTTGAAAAGCAAACACTACACGATCATTGATATTGAGACTACGGGAGGGGACCCCCGTAAAGATCGTATTACAGAAATTGCTGCTTATCGCTTTGATGGAGAAAAAGTCGTAGACTCACTAGAAACGCTTATCAACCCTGGTATTCCCATTCCCCCTTTTATTACCCGGATCACTGGGATCAACAACGAGATGGTTCAGTCAGCTCCAAAGTTTTTCGAAGTGGCCAAGCGACTCGTGGAAATTACCCAAGATTCCGTCTTTGTTGCCCACAATGTGAGGTTTGACTATAGCTTCATCCAGCGGGAATACCGCAACTTAGGGTATACCTTCTCAAGGAAGAAGCTTTGTACCATACAGCTTAGTAAGAAATTGATTCCCGAGGCTCCATCCTATGGCCTTACCAAGTTGTGCAACTATGTAGGCATCACGAATGAAGACCGGCACCGAGCCGCTGGGGATGCCAAGGCTACCCTTGAATTATTCCAACAGCTCATATACTCAGATGGCGACCAAAAGATTCGACAGGCCTTGTCGGAGGAAATTGCCATTTCTAACCTTCCTCCTAATCTCTCCGGCGATAAGCTTGAACTGCTCCCAGAAGAGGTGGGCGTCTATTATTTTCTCGATGCGGTAGGCAGGGTCTTATACGTTGGGAAGAGTACCAATATAAAAAAGCGGGTCCTTTCCCATTTCCAGGGTGCCTACAAGGCTACCCGTACACGGGAAATGATCCAGCTTATCCACGAAGTGAGTTTCGAACTCACTGGAAGTGAGATCATGGCCTTATTGCAGGAAAACGAGGAAATCAAAAAGTTGCAGCCCCCTTACAACCGGGCACAAAAAAGGAACAGCTTTCGTTATGGGCTTTTCCTTAATAAAAACGATTCTGGTTTTTTGGAATTACAACTAGACAAGCTTAAAGCTAACAAAGAGCCTGTAGCGAAATTTTCCTCTAAGCGCCACGGGCAAAACACCCTCCAACGGCAGGCGAGGAATTTTCAGCTATGCCCCAAGTTTTGTGGAATTGAGCATATTTCTGGAAGATGCTTTTATCAGCAGCTCGATCAATGTAAAGGGGCTTGTACAGGTATGGAGAGTTCAAATGACTATAACCAGCGGGTAGAAGAAGCCATCCACACGATGAATTATGGCTCTACCCAAGAAGATAGCTTTCTCGTTATCAGTGAAGGGCGAAACTACCAGGAACAATCAGTGGTCTGGGTAGAAAAAGGACATTTCAAGGGCTATGCCTATATAGACAAAGACCTGACCGTAGGCAGTAGAGAAGCCATATGTGAGGCAATACCTCTAAGGCCCGAGACCCCGGATGTCTTGAGGATTATAAAAGGCTATGCGCGCAAGCATCCTAAGGAAATCAAAAAGCTTCCTTGACTCGCCTTTTTATTTCTTTTTCAACCAGCCAATAATGAACAGCAGAACTACTGCTCCAATGACTCCTTGCAATACTTGACCAATTATTCCCAGTCCTCCAGAAAAAATATTGGGTAGCAGGCCACCGATGATGGATCCTCCTACACCGATCATTAGGTTACCAATCAGGCCAAAACCCCGTCCTTTGATCAACTTCCCAGCAAGAAATCCTATGAGAAGTCCCACTAATAAGAGATAGATAATACTAGTCATAGCGATTGTTGTTTTATGTTAAAGACGCCAAATTCTAAGTAGGGTTGTAAAGTTTACTTTTTTCTCAGAATCGCATAATGCATGAGATCACGCATAGCCAAACAGGAAGGATTTTTCTCGAATGTATCTAAAATAGCTTCCGCCTTAGCCAAATATTCTTCCATGACGTGTTGGGAGTAAGAAAGTCCTCCATTCTGGGCAATATAATCAATGAGGTATTGGACCTTCTTCCGGTCTGAATTGTGGTTTTTTACAATGTTGATAAGTTTGCGACGCTCCCGCCAACTAGCTTTATTCAAAACGTGAATAAGGGGTAGGGTGAGCTTTCGCTCTTTAATGTCAATAGCTCGAGGCTTTCCGACATCATCTGTTCCATAGTCGAACAAATCGTCTTTTATCTGGAAGGCAATACCCAGGGTTTCGCCAAATTCGCGAAGTCTTTCAATTTTATCCGCATCATCACAGGCAGCCGCCGCTCCAATCTCGCAGCAGGAGGCAAAAAGTGAAGCGGTTTTGTGTCGAATAATTTCGAGATAGACTGCCTCATCGATATTGAGCCTTCGCGCCTTTTCCATCTGGAGCAGTTCCCCTTCACTCATGACTTTCACTGCATTCGACATGATTTTCAGAGATTGAAAATCATCGTGCTCCAGGGCCATTAACAGGCCTCTAGCCAAAAGGAAGTCCCCGACTAAAACTGCTATTTTGTTGTTCCAAAGGGCTTTAATAGAAAAGAAGCCTCTACGCTCGTTGGCATCGTCCACTACATCATCATGAACCAAGGAGGCTGTGTGCAACAATTCAACCAAAGCCGCTCCTCTATAGGTAATAGGAGTTATGCCACCACAAATACCCGAGCTCAACAAGACCAGAGTGGGCCGCATTTGTTTCCCCTTGCGCTTGAGCATATACTTCGTAATCCGATTGAGTAAGGCTACACGCGTCTGCATAGCCGACTTAAAATACTTATCGAAATACACTAGCTCTTCCGAAATTGGGGCCTGTATCTCTTTTAGACTTTGGCTCATCTCAACAGTAAACATACAAAATTACCCTTTAGCTTTCAGGGTATAAATCATTCTAGGGAATTTTGTTTATCAATTTCCCTATTTTTTGATTGAAGAGTGGAAGAAGGTTCCCCTTGAGAAACAACTTGTTCGTATAGAAAGTCTCTACCCAAGTTCCAAACATTCTCCCATTGTTTGTTGGGGAAATTAAAAAGAGGTCTGGTATGGTAAAAGGTATGTATACGGTCGTGAAAGGGATGATAATAATGGGGTATACCCATTTCTTTCATTTGTTTATGCATAATTTTTGATCCATGCAAAGTAGGAAAAAGGGGCAAATGGAAGGGCTTTGCAGAACCAATAGGAACTACACGGTCCTTGGTTCCATGGACCATCAGTGTAGGGATAACTTCATAAGAATCGATCAAACTAGGCTCCCAGATGGCTCCCCATAAGGAAATTACCCCAGCTACCTTGGCCGAGTGCGGGTAGTCATTGCCACTGCAATCCAAACACTCTAAATCGCAGGACTCTCGCCCCCGCCCTACGCCATAGGTTTCTATAGGCCTTTCAGACTCTTCCATAAAGGCGGCATTGACTGCTGCAATTGAGCCAGAGCTATTTCCTCCCACAAAAATTTTGGTGGTATCAATTCGGTACTCTTCATGGTGTTCCTTAAAAAAGCGGACGGCGGCCCTCACATCCTGAATGGCTCGATAGCCCGCCCGTATCATGCTGGCCTTGCTCAGAACATTGAAGCCCAGCCTGTAGCTAATAGCTGCACAAACATAGCCTTGATGTGTCAGGCTATCACACCAGGCGATAACGTCCTTCTTAGCTTTGGGATGGCCGATCAGGAATACTCCTCCGTGAACCATTAGGACCAAGGGTCGTTTTGGGATAGAATCTCCTTTGGGTTCGTAGAAATTAAAGATTAAGGGTTCTGGCTCATAGCTTCCCCACCAATCATAACTATCTGCATGCCCGTAGACAATGTCTTCAGTTATAGTAATTTCCTCAAAAATAGCCTTGCAATAACGATCACTTTGGCTATAAGTCTGGGGAAGGATAGAGAGGAAAACCCCCATATACAACAGGTAGGAATACTTCATGTTTTTAGGGTTGTTTCACCTTAATTCAACGCAGCATTTCCTTTTTGGTTCAACATTGCATACCTTTCTTACAAGATTATTAAAAGGACCCTTACTCGTCTATATAAGGTAATTTTATTATGGAATCCTACACATCTCGAGCTGCGAGGGTAGTCAGTCAAATAGGGAGTCTGGGAGAAATTAGCGATGAAGGGCGTATTTTAACCCGGCTTTTCGGTACGAAAGCCCATGGGCAGGTATTACAACGGGTTCTGAAATGGATGGAAGCCATTGGCCTGGAGGCAAGAATCGATAATATGGGCAATGTTAGAGGGAGACTGAGGGGTAAAGAGGGATCCAACAAATTATTTGTGATGGGCTCTCATCTGGATACAGCTCGGAATGTCGGGAAGTATGATGGAGTACTGGGTGTATTACTTGCCTTGGATGCTGTAAAAAATCTCAAGACCCTAGGAGTAGAACTCCCATTCAATGTAGAAATAGTAGGCTTTTCCGACGAAGAAGGCGTACGCTTTAACATCGCCTACCTGGGGAGTTCTGTTCTTACGGGGAATTTTCAAAAAGAGTGGCTAAATAAGTCGGGCATCTATGGAAAGATGCTCTCTTCTGTCATCACAGAAATGGGAGGGGACGTAAAAAAGATATCCCAAGACGCCATCCCTCAGGAGGAATGGCTGGGCTTCCTAGAAGTACATGTAGAGCAAGGAAAGGTACTATTTGAAAAAGACCTCCCTGTTGGGGTGGTAAGTTCTATATCTGGTCAGACCCGAATCAACCTATTTATCAACGGAACACGAGGTCATGCAGGAACGACCCCCATGGAGCTACGACAGGATGCACTAGCCACCGCCGCCGAATTTATTCATCAAGTTGAAACCTATGCTCTTCAGCATTCAGATAAGTTGGTGGCTACCGTTGGGTCTATCCATTCTTATCCCAATATAGCCAATATCATCCCCAGTAAGGTACGTTGCTCCGTGGATATAAGAAGCCCTCAAAATGAGGTCATGGATCAGGCAACGGCTGACTTGGAACAGCAATTTTATTCCATCTTGGAACAGCGAGGATTAAAGGGCCAATGGGAGCTTTCTCAGCGCAATCCCTCTGTGATATGCGACGCACAACTTCGAGCGTATTTGATTCAAGCTATGAATGATGCTAGGGTAAAAGGCTTAGAAGCCATAGATAGTGGGGCTGGGCACGATGCCGTCTGCATTGCCGAAGTAGCTCCTAGCGCCATGCTTTTCGTCCAGTGTAAGAATGGCATCAATCATCATCCAGAAGAATATGTAAGTCCCGAGACCATAGAAGCTGCGATCCGTGTAGTAGACAAATTTTGGGAACAAATGATAACTTAGCATCAACATAAATAAGACAACCCAATCCGAACCCCATATCCATGAACCTTACCAAGCTTTGCCTGGACAATAGCCGACTTTCCATCGCCATCTTTCTAGTGGTTTTTTTTGCCGGCCTATCTGCTTACAATGAATTATCCAGGGATTCCATGCCTCCTTTCACCATCAGGGTGTGTTCTGTAGTGACGAGGTTTCCCGGTGCTTCTCCCGAACGGGTAGAAAAATTAGTTACCGAAAAAATAGAAAAGCTGGCCCAAGAGTTACCCGAATTAAAAACCGTCAGCAGTGAGTCCCGAACGGGTTTGTCTATAGTCCAAGTGGAAGTAACACCAGATATAGAAGAAAAAGACCTCCAACCTATCTGGGATCGACTCAGGAGGAAGATTGAAAGTATTCAGAATGAGCTACCGGATGGTTCCAGGCCTCCCGATGTTAAGGATGATGGGGTAGGCGTAGTGTATGGTATTATGCTCGGTATTACCGGGGACGGCTTTACCTTTCATGAGTTGGAAGAGTATGCTGAAAACATTCGCGACGACCTGGTAAGGCTCCCGGATGCCTCTGAGGTAGAAATCAGCGGGGTCCAGGAGGAACAAATTTATGTAGAATTTGACAATGCCCGCCTTGGTGAAATAGGGCTTACCGCCAGCCAGTTACAAAGCATCATCGGCAGTACCAACATTGTTTTTTCCGGAGGAGAAGTGAGCCTGGAAGATGAGCGAATCGTGCTGGAACCCACTGGAAACTACGAAGACATTAATGACCTTGCCCGGACCCTTGTTCCTGTAGGGGGAGGCCAAGGAACCATAGAACTGGGGGATATTACCCGAATTAGTCGCGCCTACAAGAATCCCGCAGAAAAAATTGTGAAAATAAATGGTGAGCAAGCCTTAACTCTCTCTATTGCCCTCAAAGATGGCTCCAACCTCATTCGACTGGGGGAAATGGTCGATGAGAAAATCCAGGGATACAATGAAACGCTTCCAATTGGAGTTCAATTGCTACGTACCGCAGCTCAAGACAAATTTGTGGACGTCAAAGTCAGCGACTTTGTAGGCAACGTCTTCCAATCCGTGGGCATTGTGCTAGCAGTTATGTTGCTTTTCCTGGGCTTCCGAACAGGTTTTGTAGTGGCGAGTCTGATTCCCATGGCCTTGGTAATGACCCTCCTCCTAATGAACAACTTTGCCATTGGCCTCAACCAAGTTTCTCTCGCTGCCTTGATCATGGCGCTGGGGATGCTCGTAGACAATGCCATTGTAGTATCGGAGTCTATGATGGTCAAAATGGAGGAAGGAATGCCTCCTCGAAAAGCAGCCATTGATTCCAGCCAGGAGTTAATAGTCCCCTTGCTGGTTTCTTCTCTTACGACCTCAGCTGCCTTCCTGGCGTTTTTTCTGGCAGAAGATGTCATGGGAGAAATTATGGGTCCCCTTTTCAGTGTCATTAGCTTGGCCCTCCTTTCTTCCTGGCTATTGGCCATGACCTTTATCATGATCCTCGGTGTTTCATTTATTCGGGTAAAGGTAAAAGATCAATCTGAACAGAATTCCCAATCTGGAATTTTTGATCGCCTCAATGTCTATTATAAGCGCATACTCACTTGGACTTTGGCCAGGCCGCTTTTGTTTGTAGGGGTGATTGTTTTAGCCTTTTTCGGGTCCCTCCTGTTGTTTCCAAAGTTGCCCTTTATCTTTTTCCCAGACAGCGACAGGAACCTGGTAACACTAGACCTAAATCTCCCATTGGGAACCAAGATCGAGCGAACCGCAGAAGTTGTTGAGGAGTTGGAAGCATTTTTGTCGGAGGAACTCCAAGTAAAAGACGGACGAACCGATGGCATTGTAGACTGGACGGCCTTTATCGGAGAGGGGCCTCCTTCCTATGACCTGGGCTACTCCCCGGGAGAAGCCAATTCCGGCTATGCCCATATGCTGCTCAATACCAGTAGCTTCGACCAAAATCAACGGGTGGTAGATATTTTAGACGCCTTCTGTTTTCAGGCTTTCCCAGATGCAGATGTGCGGATCGGCCCACTGGCTGGTGGAGGCGGAGGAGGAAGTGATGTGGAAATCCGGGTAAAAGGAGACTCTCCAGAGGAGCTTTTTCGCTTGAGCGAGCGCATCAAGCAACAACTAAATTCCATTCCTTATGCGAAAAACATCAAAGACAATTGGGGACCTAAAATCAAAAAATTTGTAATCGATATAGACCCAGACAAGGCCAATACTGCTGGACTAACTAATCAGGATATAGCCATCTCTTTACAAACCGCCCTAACCGGGTTTAACTCTGGGGCTTATCGTGAAGGTGATGACAATATCCCTATTATCATGCGGGGTGCTAAGGGCCAGGAGATGGATGTATGGGACCTAGAAGGGGTTAATATCTTTGCCCAAAATTCGGGAAAGAATGTTCCCTTGTTGCAGGTAGCCCAAATCGTCCCCGATTGGCAATACGCAAAAATCCTACGAAGGAATTTATACCGTACCCTGACCATCAGTTGTGACGCCGTAACAGGCTATACTGCAACAGATATCACTAGTCAACTCACTCCGATGCTAGAAGCTGATGCAGCAAAATGGAAGTCTGGGTATACCTATGAACTCGGCGGAGAATCTGAGAGCAGTGATGATGCCATGGGGGCTGTCATCGCCTATCTCCCTTTAGCAGGCTTTATTATTTTGATTTTGCTCATCGCCCAGTTCAATTCGTTCCGAAAAATGGGGATAGTCCTAAGTACCATCCCTCTGGGACTTATCGGAGTCATTTTGGGACTCTATTTATTCCGGTCCTACTTCGGCTTTATGGCCTTCTTAGGAGTGATTTCTCTTGCAGGGATTGTCATTAACAATGCGATCGTTCTTATCGACCGGATCAAGATCGAGTTGGAGGAAAACCAGCGAGAACCCTATGACGCGGTAGTTGCAGCTGCTCAGCAACGCTTTCGGCCTATTTTGCTCACGACTTTTACCACTACGCTGGGGTTGATACCTCTTTATCTGGGGGGTGGGCTTATGTGGGAACCTATGGCAATTGCCATTATGATTGGGCTATTGTTTGCGACGGTGATTACCCTCCTGTTTGTTCCGGCGATGTATAAGTTACTTTTCCGGGTGAAACAGGTATAAGGTAAAGCTGTTGCCCAAATTTATATTTTCGAAGCACTTTTTATTTAACCACAGAAAGTTAAGTAAGTGGACAAAAGAAATCAGGGATTGATATCTCTGATTCATTTAGGGAACATTTTATATGAGTTCAAAGGCCCTCTTCTCGCAGGAGAATCCCGGTGCCGTTAGGTACCCAATATGGGTAGAAAAGGTCCCCCGTCCCTTTTTATCGCCGGCGAGGTATCAACTTGGATACCTCGCCGGCGGAATATCGGGGCATCATGAATCTACCCATAGGCTACCCCTACAGGGTAAACTTTTCATTCCATGAAAAAATACCCACTTTACTTTGTCCACTTACTTAGGAGTATGTAACTGAGAAAAGGAGAGGTTAATTAAGAGTGAAAGCATCAGTTCATTTCGAAATTTGACACGAAATCTTTGTGTTACTCTCTTTATTCTTCTTTTCTCTGCGGTTAAATTAAATTGAGGAAAGAAATAATTCTTTAGCATGAGGTATTATGCTAAAGACAGGCGTTTGCCTAGGCGGTAGATAGAATAATCAGCGTATTCCTCTACCTTCACCTCATCCATGAGGCGCTTGATCAGCATAATACCCAGGCCGCCTTTCTTGCGTTTTTTGACGATTTCTTCCAGCTTTTGGGGGGTATAGGTATCCAGGCGGAAGGCCTTACCGGTATCTTTTATTTCGAGGTATATGGTGTCTTCCTTGCGGAAGATAGAGAGCTCTATAGAGGTAAAAATATCACACTTATGTTGGTGTATAATGCAATTAGCACAGGCTTCATCAGCGGCCAGCACGATCTGTTGAGCAACCTTTCCGGTCACTTCCAGGCGTTTTAATTGGGCGTGAACAAACTCCCTAACTATCGCCAGACTCAACTTGCTACATGGGACCTGAATATGAGACTTCATTCTGTATACAACTTTTCCACTTCCGCTTTGTCTTCAACAATTTTGATCAACTGGTGTAAACCGAGTAATTCAAATGAATCCTTTACACTCTCTGACATATTGGATAGAACCATCCTTCCCCCTTTTTGTTGAATTTCTTCGATATACGAAATAAATACCCCCATTCCAGCACTTGATGTATAGCGGATCTCTCCAAAGTCAATGTGAAGGTTCAAATCTCCTGCATCAATCAAATTGCGAATAACTTCATCTAAATATACCGAAGAGCTTGCGTCCAAATCTCCCACTGGGATAAGGGTAGTATATGGATCTGCTTTTATCTGTTTAATTTCCATTCTCTATTTCCTACGACGATAAAGGGTATAAGTTCAATTAATGTCCTTGTATGTAAAAATATTGGATTAAACGGATTTTCTCTTAATTTTTGACAAATGAAATTAGGTATGGAAGAGAATCAGTTAAACCTGGATAAACTCATTGTTATTGGGGACAGGGTACTCATCAAACCCCAAACTCAAAGCGACCGGACAAAAAGTGGATTATATCTTCCTCCTGGGGTTCTGGAAAAAGAAAAAGTGCAGAGTGGCTATGTGATCAAGGTAGGACCTGGCTATCCCTTGCCCTTACCCGCTGATAGCGAACCTTGGAAAGATTCAAATGAAAGTATTAAATACATTCCTTTACAGGCGACAGAGGGAGACTTAGCCATTTTTTTGCAAAAAGATGCGATCGAAGTCATGTATGAAAATGAGAAATATTTGATCGTTCCGCAGAGTGCAATTCTGATGTTGGAGAGAGATGATGAATTATTTAGCTAAAAATACTAACCTTATTGGCAAATCATCGTAACTAAATTAGCATTATATGAAAAATTGTAGTATTATTCTAGGGATTTTGGCCTTTATGTGGTATCAAAGCTGCCAATCTCCTGCTCCCAAAGTAGAAGAAAGGGTTGAAGAAGCAGATGTGGTAATGGTTACAGATACGGGAGAGATTTATATAAAATTATATGACAGTACACCCATACATAAGGAAAATTTTCTCAAACTGTGTCAAGAGGGATTTTATGATGGGATTGCATTTCACAGGATTGTTAAAGACTTTGTGGTGCAGATAGGGGATCCAAGAACCAAAGAAGGGTCGAAAGATACCATTGATGATGCTGGGTACAAGTTGCCTGCCGAGATAGATGAATCGCTTCTACACACAGAAGGCAAGCTAGCGGCAGCACGAATCCCAGATGAGCTCAACCCTGCATGGGAGTCTTCTAGTAGCCAGTTTTTCATTGTAACGGGTAGGTTCGTCAGTACTGAGGATTTGGATAATGCGGAAATGGCCATGAATTATTCTCGGGAAATGAGATTAAGGCGTATGTTCAACGCCCTTCGGGACTCAGGAAAATATGAGGGGAGCTTTAATAACTATTTATCAGAGCAAGAATTCAAAGAAATATATTATACAGAGGAGCAGCGAGTAGAATACGACCAAAAACAAGGAACTCCTAACTTAGATTTTCAGTACTCCATCTTTGGAGAGGTAGTAGGAGGGATGGACCTTGTTAAAAAAATTGAACATATCCCCACTTACGGTCCCTATAATACACCGACAGTTGCAGTTAGGATAATAGAAATGAAAGTACTAGAAAAATAATTTTTAAACCACACCTATCATGTCAGATACGCTGAAAGCAGAAAAATTGAAGTCCCTTGGTGCCACGATGGACAAATTGGAAAAATCCTATGGCAAGGGGATTGTAATGAAATTGAGTGATAATCCCCATATAGACGTTCCCGCCCTTCCTACTGGTTCTTTGACCCTAGATATAGCACTAGGAGTAGGAGGCATTCCCAGAGGTCGTGTAGTAGAAATATATGGTCCAGAATCTTCTGGTAAAACTACCCTGGCCATGCATATGATTGCGGAGGCACAGAAAGCGGGTGGGCTGGCCGCCTTCATTGACGCGGAGCACGCCTTCGATCGAGTATACGCCGAGAAGCTGGGCATCGATATCGAAAATCTCTATGTATCTCAGCCTGACTATGGAGAACAGGCTCTGGAAATTGCTGAATACCTTATTCGCTCAGGGGCCATAGATATCATCGTTATTGACTCAGTCGCGGCCCTAACGCCCAAGGCAGAGATTGAAGGGGAAATGGGCGAATCCAAAATGGGCCTTCAGGCCCGCCTGATGTCGCAAGCCTTGCGTAAGCTCACTGCAGCCATTTCTAAAACGAATAGCATTTGTATTTTCATCAACCAGCTACGGGAGAAAATTGGGGTAATGTTTGGTAACCCAGAAACGACTACCGGGGGTAATGCCTTGAAATTTTACTCTTCCGTACGCTTGGATATCCGTCGCCAGGCTCAAATCAAAGAGGGAACAGAAAGCATTGGAAACCGGGTGAAAGTCAAAGTGGTAAAAAACAAGGTGTCTCCTCCCTTCCGTCAGGCAGAGTTTGACATCATGTTTGGAGAAGGGATTTCTCACGCGGGAGAGGTATTGGACCTAGGCGTCGAGCTGGACATTATCCAAAAGGCGGGCTCTTGGTTCAGTTACAGTGGAGACAAGCTCGGACAAGGTCGCGATACCGTGAAAAATGTCATTCGGGATAATCCAGAACTCATGGAAGAAATAGAGAAAAAAGTGCTGGTGGCGAAGGGGATTCTTAAGCCCAATGCTTCTGACCCCTCCAAAGGAAATAAGGAAAAAGAAAATAAAAAATAGTAGGATACCATTCTACTTGACGAAGGCTCTCAGAGCATTCACGTTCTTTTCAGGCGCAAACGCAACTACTTTTTATGCGCAACTAAGACTGTCTAAACCAGACAGTCTTTTTGTTTTCAGGAGAAGGTTCCCCCTGGGCCTTCTTCATTAACCCTCAGAGGAGCACGGGGAGATTTTACAGCGTTTCATAGAGAAATTACTTAAGTAAGTGGACAAAGGAAAGTGGGTATTTTTTCATGGAATGAAAAGTTTACCCTGTAGGGGTAGCCTATGGGTAGATTCATCATGCCCCGATATTCCGCCGGCGAGGTATCCAAGTTGATACCTCGCCGGCGATAAAAAGGGATGGGGGACCTTTTCTACCCATATTAGGTACCTAAAGGCACCGGGATTCTCCTGCGAGAAGAGGGCCTTTGAACTCATATTTCTAGTTCCTTAGAGAAATCAGAGATATCCTTCCCTGATTTCTTTTGTCCACCTACTTACTCTGCAGGGTAAAAAAAATTAGGCATTGATATATTTGGGTAATTATATACCATTTTACCCTAAGTGCCACTTAGGCATTTTGGGGTAAATTTTCCTCACCTGGTCTCAATTCATGGCCCCCCCTCTTCCAAACTAATCTGCTAGGGGGTTGGAGAATAAGTATTTGCCGCCCCTTTTTCTGCCAAAATTGGTAGAATGAAGCGCTTCGCGATTCACAGCTCGGTAGAATTTGGGTAAAATCCCCTCATCAGCAGGCGCGTAGCGACTGCCACCAGTAAAAATTAACCGGTATGAGGTGCCAGTCGCTACGCGCCTGAATTTGAAGGCTTGGTCCATTTTCTACAGATGTGTGTATCCCTAACGGGCTACAAAGGAAGTAAGGCTTTAGAAAAACCAAATAGGCCTAGTTATCGTTGAATTATTAGTGATCGTATAGTTCCTCAAATTAACCCCTACCCTTATGAAAACGATTCTCCTTTTCTTCACAATTATGGCGACGGGTATTTATTCAAATCCCGAACTAGACAACATCTCTGGAGTTTTCAATCCCATTAGAGTTTTTAAAATAGAGGCTGCCTTTTCCGGAGACAATCTGAAAGCACGTTTTTTACAAGAAGACCTTTACACCTCTCGTATTACCCTCAATGAACAGGTATATCGAGTAAAGCGCACTGCCAATCGGCAGACATTGAGTAAAGGAGATTCTAAGGAAATCATATCCATCAGAAAAGGAAAGACCATTCGATTTAATGGCCAAAGATACCGAATCAAGGTGGGTTTTGTGAATGCCAAACTATTGGCTGAAGATGGATCCGTACTCGCCCAAATCCGTACTAATGGGAATGGATTCCTAAATAAAGTCCGATTGGAAATTGAGGAACAAAAAGATCTCCCAGATGAATTGTGGCCCTACCTCATAGTAGAAGGAGTGAGATTAAGCCAAGTGCTCTGCCTGTAAAAGTTTTTTTAACCCTTTTACATCTACCTGTGATTTTTTGAGAAGTCATGCGAATAATAGGGTAAATTAACTCTTAACGCATGAAAGGGGATAAGGAGGAATTTCTAAAAGTACTTGAAGAACACAAAGGCATTGTATTTAAGGTCTGTAACTCCTACTGTTCCCACCCGGAAGATCAAAAAGATCTGGCCCAGGAAGTCATTCTGCAGCTTTGGAAAAGCTATCCCACCTACAAAGATGCTTATAAACTAAGCACCTGGATTTATCGGATTGCCTTAAATGTATCCATCTCCTATTTGCGTAAGGTCCGTGTAAGGAAACGATATCCTACATTTCCGATTGAAGACTTCCTGGAAATTGCCAAAGATGGAGAAGTGCTTCAGGAAGAAGTACAATTGCTTCGACAATTCATCAATCAATTAGATAGACTAAGTAAGGCCTTGATGATCCTGTATTTGGAGGGATATCGCCATGAGGAAATTGCCAAGCTCTTACAAATCAGCATCAGCAATGTGGGCACCAAAATCAATCGAATTAAACACAGGTTAAAAAAACAATTTGAACAACATGAAATCTATGGAACTCGATAAACTACAAGCTTTGTGGAAAACTCTAGATCAAAAGCTAGATAGAAACTGGCAGCTCAACCTAGAGATTATTCGTAAAACCAACCTAGACAAGGCCCGACGGAAAATGAATGGCTTAATTAGGACTATTTCTATCACATTGGCATTTTATGCCCTGCTTGCCTCGTGGTTTATCCATCTCACTATACAGAATTGGAGCTCTCCCTTTGTGGCAGGATCTTTCATGATCATTGCTGTATGGAGTTTGTTCCTTTGCTTTGCAGCTATTCGTGAATTAACGCTTATCACTCAGATTGATTACACTTCTCCTATTCTGGAGCTACAAAAAAAGCTGTCCCATATTCGCTTGATGATTCTTCGGCACCTCAGAATTCTCGTATGGATTTTACCCTTTAGCTTTGTCTTTGTCATCTTATTCTTCAAACTCCTTTTCGGTATAGACATCGCAGCAAATGCTCCACTTGACTGGATCATCTGGAATAATGTGATATGCCTGGTATTATTTGTTCCCCTTTCTCTATGGCTTTATAAAAGACTCAGTCCCCAAAATGCAGATAAGGCCTGGATGCAGAAAGCACTCAAAGGAAGTGGGAGCCAGCTTACGGATGCCCTTGAGCTATTGAAAGAGATTAGAGAGTTTGAGGAGACGGGGGAGGAGAAAAAATAGAATTGATTTTTATTTGCTCAAAATCGCCTTTGCATACGCCTCCCAGCTCATCTGTGCAGCTGTCTCAGCCACATTTGCTCGATCGATAGGCTGATCTAAAAACTTCAGCATCGTCTCAGCCATGGAATTGATATCCTCTGGTTCGGCCAGGTAGCCATTGAAACCTTCCTTTACTGTTTCGGGGAAATGCCCTACCCGAGTAGCGAGTACGGGCATGTGGAAATTATAGGCAAGCGATTCTACCCCAGAGGGGGTAGCGGTAAGGTAGTAAGTTAGGATAGCATCGCTCACTTGAAAATAACGATGCACATCCTCATTGGGGACAAATTCGTTGACCAAAACCGTACGGTCTTGAATTCCCAATTCCTCGATCAGAGCCAAGGGATTGTATTGACGCTCGTCATCGCTCTTGCGAAGGAAAACTGACTTAGCTGCACCAAAGAGGGCACTTTTTACCCGAGTTGCGAGTTTAGTCTTGTCTAATGTGTTCCAAAACGATTCTCCCACGATTAATAAGGACACATCGTCCCGCTTGGCTGCAACCTGGGCAAAAGCCGGAATGACATTATGTAGACCCTTGTACTTGCGGATGAAGCCAAAAAATAAAAAGACATGTTCACGCAAAGCCAACTCTTTTTTGACAGCTTCCCGATCAAATTTGGGGTCAAGTGTGAATAGGTCATACACCGGGTGATAGAGTTTGATAATCGTTTTTTTCTCTCCTTTCGCTCTTACTCCTGACTCATTGACTCCAAAAGATAGGTCAGGCAAGGTATCTTGTAGCTCATTCGCTGTTTTGTATGCATGGGCTATATAGGTATCTGCATGGACCAGCCCTTGACGGGTAAAGCGTTTGTCCAAGACACTTGCCTCTTTTTGTACCAGGACATGAACGTCAAAAATGACCTCAATTTCAGGATGCTTCTTTAGTTTTTTGGCGATATTTCCCAAGGGTAAGCCCTGCAAGGCTATTGCCCATTGGAAGATCACCTTATCGGGCTTCAGATCCCGAATCAGTTCATAGGTCTTCTTCCAGGTACCCGGCCTATTGTAATTGGTGAGATACGTTACTTTTATCTCTGTTCCTTCCAATAAGTCTGAGGTGCTACTTCGGTCGATAAAATCTCTGGGGATAATGGCAGGATACTGCTGCGTCCAGGATACGATATGTACTTCTGTATCCGGCAAGCGATCCAGGGCCTTGGCAAGAGCTGTATTGTAGTTGGCCAAGCCCCCCTTGAACATGGGGCCTGGCCCAAAACATACGATTCGCGTCATGGACGCAAATTAACAAAGATTCTACATGCCCATGGAAAAACTATCCAAAAGCGCTCTTCGACCAATTGTAAATTAATTCCCTACAGCGTACCTTATACCCTATGAAGCGGCTAGCATACCTCATTCTCATTATCACCCTTCCCCTACTAGTCTTTTTCCAGTGGAGGAAGTACCGGCGATTCAATCCGCCTACAGATTATTCTTACGAAATCAACGACGCGATAGACCCCCAATACCACGACCCAGATGTAGTCCTCCAATACTACCAAGCCGCCGAGGCCACAGGTACCTACGCTCGCTATTGCTGGCGCAAACATCGGGTAGATGTCAAAGTCCCCGACCTGGAAGATCCAGAAGAAGCCACTATGACGAAGGTATACCAGCAACATCTTGCCACTGCCCAAGCCTTAGAGCGCCGTTTACTTCAATCTGCTAAATGGAAGGCCCAGGGCCTTAGTACCTCAGAAATTCAAACCTTGGAGCGCTCAGGCATGAGCTCAGAAAGTCTTCAGACTCAAAAACTCTTAGGCGCAGATCGTCTGGTTCGATTTGGTGAGGAAAGCCCCTCCGTCTGGCACATCCAAAAACTCCTCATTGCCAAAGGCTATAACATCCGCTTGGATGGCATTTTTGACCAGGAAACCTTGACGGCGCTCAACGCCTTTCAAGCGGCTGACAGCCTAGCTCAGACCTATGGGGTGGATGAAGAGGTGTTGGGGTACTTGATGGAATAGCTTAGTATTCGGGAATCTAATTCCAGACTTTGGCTCCCACTTACTTTACTAAGCGAACAGGTATCATACCTTTTCCAGAACGGTGGCATAGCCCTGTCCCACGCCTATGCACATGGCTACCAGGGCATGCTGTTTATTTTGCTCGTGAAGTTCAAGGGCAGCTGTATGTAGTATTCTTGCTCCCGATACTCCTAAAGGATGGCCTATAGCAATCGCTCCTCCATTGGGATTGATTCTGGGATCATCATAGGACAAGCCAAGTTCCAGGGTACAGGCGATGACCTGTGCGGCAAAGGCTTCATTCAATTCGATGATATCCATGTCGTCCAGGGTCAAGCCCGCCCTTTTTAGTGCCTTTTTTGAAGCTCCGACAGGACCTATACCCATAATTCGGGGTTCGACTCCGACAACGCCTGAACTGACGATCCGGGCCAAGGGCTTCAAATTATGGGTTTTTATGGCCTCCCCTGAGGCTATAAGCAAGGCAGCTGCACCGTCATTCAAGCCCGAGGCATTGCCCGCTGTTACAGATCCCCCCTCCTTTTTAAAGGCTGTACGAAGTTTGGAGAGAACTTCTATAGTCGTATTGGGCTTAATGAACTCATCCTGATCAAAGATAATCGGGTCCGCTTTCCGCTGGGGAATTTCTACCGGCACAATTTCCTTGGCTAGTCGTCCATTTTCCTGGGCGTTAGCAGCTTTCATCTGAGAGCGGTAGGCAAATTGATCTTGGTCCTCCCGACTAATATGGTACTTTTCCACCAGATTCTCTGCCGTTACCCCCATCCCATCGGTTCCATATAAGGCATGCATTTTCTTATTGACAAAGCGCCAGCCAAAACTACTATCATGCATTTCTGCATTGTTTCCAAAAGGAGCAGAAGCTTTGGAGATAACCCAGGGGCCTCGGGTCATGTGTTCAATTCCGCCTGCAATGATCAGGTCAGCATCTCCTGCCTTTATTGCCCGGTTGGCGTGTATCACGGCAGACATACTAGAAGCGCAGAGACGGTTGACCGTTTCCCCTGGTACAGAGTAGGGAAGTCCTGCAAGTAAGAGGGCCATCCTAGCCACATTGCGGTTGTCTTCGCCCGCCTGGTTGGCACAGCCCAAAATGACATCCTCATAGGCATCCAAGGGAATACCCGACTGTTTTTCAACTAAGTGTTGTATAGGAAGGGCAGCCAAGTCGTCTGTCCGAATGGTCGCCAGTGCCCCTCGGAATTTTCCAAAGGCCGTGCGACAACCATCTACTAAATATGCTTCTTCCATTTAGGAAATTTTATCTTTAGTCCTGTATCGAGATCTTTTATTCGTAACTCGTCAAAATTACGCTATTTTTTCTAATACAGACAGGAATTTGTCTATTTGCTAGCAAATCCCTTTTTTCAAATTCAATTACACAAAAATGATTTTAGAACTCGCAATTTTAACCATAAAGGAAGGACAAACTGCTGCTTTTGAACAAAACCTAGAAAAAGCCCAGGCGATAATAAGTCAAGCTAAAGGATATGTGGGACATGAGTTTCAACAATGTATCGAAGAGCCCCATAAGTATATTCTACTCATTCGCTGGGAAAGTGTAGAAGCCCACGAAGAGGGCTTCCGGAAATCCGAATTGTTCACAGAATGGCGGGGATTAATCGGCAGTTTTTTTGCTTCTCCGCCGCTTGTTCAACACTATGCTAAGAAGTTTTAGCTAAACGTGGATTTTGCTAATTTTTTGAAAATATAAATTTCAACCAGAGGGAATCAGCCCCATTTTACTAATACTTACATAACTCGCGAAAGGCCTTAACAGGTATTCTGCACCAAACCTACCAGCATGTCAGATAAAACACTAAAAGAGCAAGCGTTAATCTACCACTCTGAGGGGAGACCGGGCAAGATAGAAGTCATACCGACCAAAGCAACAGCCAATCAGCGAGACCTGTCCCTGGCGTATTCACCAGGGGTGGCAGAGCCCTGCCTGGCCATCCAGGCAAATGCCAGTGATGCCTATAACTATACAGCTAAGGGCAACTTGGTGGCTGTAATCAGCAACGGCACAGCCGTTTTGGGCTTGGGGGACATAGGTGCGCTTGCGGGTAAGCCCGTCATGGAAGGGAAAGGATTGTTGTTTAAAATCTATGCAGATATCGACTGTTTTGACCTAGAGTTGGATACCAAAAATGTGGATGAATTTATTCGCACAGTCAAAATTTTGGAACCGACCTTCGGAGGGGTTAATCTAGAAGATATTTCTGCCCCGGACTGCTTTGATATAGAAGAGAGGCTAAAAAAGGAGTTGAATATCCCCGTGATGCACGATGACCAGCACGGAACAGCTATTATCAGTGGGGCCGCCTTGCTGAATGCCCTGGAAATTGTGGGGAAAGATATTGCCAACGTCAAAATCGTGGTGAATGGGGCTGGGGCTTCTGCGATTTCCTGTACCAAGATTTATATTTCTCTAGGTGCTAGGAAGGAGAATATCTTCATGTATGACAGCAGGGGCCTGATTCATGGAGATCGAGACAATTTGAATGGAAAAAAACCGGAGTTTATCAACAATGATGTTCCAGCAGATACCTCTCTTACCGATATCCTCAAGGAGGCAGATGTATTCATTGGATTGTCCAAAGGCAATGTCCTGGATGGGGAGATGATTAAAGGCATGGCCAGGGAGCCGATTATTTTTGCCATGGCCAATCCTACACCGGAAATTAGCTACGAATTAGCCAAGGAGGCGCGGCCGGACTGCATCATGGCAACGGGTCGCTCAGATTATCCTAATCAGGTAAATAATGTCTTAGGCTTCCCCTACATTTTTAGAGGGGCTTTGGATGTACGCGCTACGGAGATTAACGAAGCTATGAAAATAGGTGCTGTCTATGCGATAGCTGAACTAGCCAAAAAATCGGTACCAGATATGGTAAATTTGGCTTATAACAGGTCCAACCTCAAATTTGGGAAGGATTATATCATTCCCAAACCTGTCGATCCCCGATTGATTAGCACCGTTGCCCCAGCCGTGGCCAAAGCCGCCATGGAGACGGGAGTTGCCCAAAAACCCATACAAGATTGGGATGCATATTCACTGGAATTATCCAAACGCCTGGGCAATGACAATACCCTTTCCCGAATAATTGAAAGCAAAGCCAAGCAAGACATCAAACGAGTCGTTTTCTCTGATGGAGAGGATTTATCGGTTCTCAAAGCGGCTCAGATTGTTTGGCAAGAAAAAATGGCTTTCCCGATCCTTTTGGGTAATCGGGATAAAATCCGGCAATTGATGCAGGAACACGACCTCGATTTGCTGGATACCCCCATCATTGATCCGAAAGCAGCAGCAAATGATCACGAAAAAGAGCGCAACGCCCACTACATTCAGGCCTTGTATGAAAAACGCTTCCGAAAAGGGATGACCCGGAAGGAAGCTACAGATGTCCTTCAATCTCGTAGGTATTATGGACCCATGATGGTCGAAATGGGCGATGCTGATGCCATGATCAGTGGTTTTTCAGTTCGATACCCTTTGGTCCTAAAGCCTGCCTTACAAATCATCGGGCCCAGGGAAGGGATCAGTAAGGTGGCAAGTATGCATATTCTGATTACCAAAACAGGGCCTTTGTTTTTGGCGGATACTACAGTGAACCACCATTTGACGGCTGAAGACCTGGCCAATATTGCAGAGTTAGTGGCCTATCGGGTGAAAGCCTTTAATATTGAACCCCGAATTGCTATGCTGACCTATTCCAATTTTGGTTCTGTCCCTAGGGGAGAATCTGCCCTCTTGATGCGGAAAGCCACTCAAATTTTACATAAAAAGCATCCAGATTGGCAGGTAGATGGAGAGATGCAGGCCCATCTGGCTTTGAATACCGAAGGATTGAATCAATTATACCCTTTCTCCAAGTTAACCGGCCATCCGGCCAATGTGCTGATTTTCCCCAACCTTTCCTCAGCAAATATCGCCTACAACTTATTGAATACCGCGGCGCAGATGGATGTCATAGGTCCCGTATTGTTGGGGATGAAAAAACCGATCCACGTATTGCAAATGCGGGCAAGTGTACGGCAGATCGTGGATATGGTGGGGATTGCAGCAATTGAAGCACAAGGCTAATGAATACATACCAAATAGCTGTCGTCCCTGGTGATGGGATAGGACTAGAAGTACTTCCCGCGGCCATCGAGGTTTTGGATGCAGTGGGAGCCCAATGTGGATTTCGTTTAGTGTATACCGAATACCCCTATTCCTGTAAATACTACAAAGAGCATGGTCAAATGATGCCCGATGACGGCTTGGAAAGGTTGCGTGATTCCGATGGAATTTTTTTAGGGGCGGTGGGGTACCCTGGCGTTCCAGACCACATTTCCCTTTGGGGTTTGTTGATACCCATCCGTCGCACTTTTCAGCAATACGTCAACCTTCGACCAGTAAAATTGATGCAGGGGATAGATTCCCCCTTGAAAAATCCTGGTGAGATTGATTTTCTCATAGTTCGGGAAAATAATGAAGGAGAATATTCCTCTATTGGGGGGCGGATAAATGAGGGGACCGAGCAAGACATGGCGATCCAGGAGAGTATTTTTACCCGAAGAGGGGTGGATCGGGTCATGCGATATGCCTTCCGTCTCGCCCAAGGGAGAAGCAAGCGCTTGGTCAGTGCGACCAAATCCAATGGGATAATTCATACTATGCCTTTTTGGGATGAAAGATTTGAGGCGATCAAACAGGAATATCCCGAAGTGGAGACCTCTGCCTATCATATCGATATTCTATCAGCACATTTTGTTACCCGGCCGGCCTCCTTCGATGTGGTGGTAGCCTCCAACCTGTTTGGAGATATTCTTTCTGATTTAGGCCCTGCAGTGGTTGGGGGAATGGGCATTGCTCCTGGGGCCAATATTAACCCAGAGAAGGAGTATCCCAGTATGTTTGAACCCGTTCATGGAAGTGCACCTGATATCGCTGGCCAAGGCATTGCAAATCCTATAGCTATGATTTGGACTGGCGCGATGATGTTACAGCATTTGGGGGAAGAGGAAGGCGCACGTTTGATCATCCAGGCTATAGAGGAAGTGGTAGCAGAAAGGAAGGTTCTGACAAGGGACCTAGGGGGGAAGGCCAGTACTCAGGAGGCCGCCCAAGCAATTATTAAAAAAATCACGGTCGCTTAATGGAACTCTTTTTTAACCGATAGAATTTTGCCAGCGTGAAGAACGTTTAATATAGGCATAGCCTATTATGGAGAGATTGTACAATTTAGACTACCTAAGAGGTATTGCTGCTTTTGGGATCATGGTCTATCATTATTTAAGTTGGACCTTGGGCAAGTTCTCTGCCGAAACTTTTATGGGAAGGGTGGGAATTTATGGGGTATCTATTTTTTATGTGCTCAGTGGTCTTACCTTGTACTATGTCTACTTTCACAAACTAAAGCCTGCCCGAGCAGATATTATCCCCTTCTTCAAAAAGAGGATTTTTCGCATATTTCCCTTACTCTGGTTGACCACGATTATTGCCGTTATCCTATCTCGAAAAGTTCCTAATTTCCTCGACCTCTTCCTCAACCTCAGCGGACTATTTGGCTTTGTGAAGTGGGAGGCCTACTTTTCCGCAGGTGTTTGGTCTATCGGTAACGA
The DNA here is from genome assembly GCA_965263105.1 of Bacteroidia bacterium. Taxonomy (GTDB): domain Bacteria; phylum Bacteroidota; class Bacteroidia; order J057; family J057; genus JBCCTX01. Next base: position 354,720 of record CBDHGL010000002.1, read on the forward strand.
GTTGGTGTTCTATGCCTTTTTCCCTTTTTTCGTTCTCTTCACCAAATCGTTCAAGCCCTTGATGGTCCTCCTATCTCTACTAATTGTAGGGATGTATGTATATTTTAGCTTTTGGGTGCTAGATCCTTCTCTGGCCCTCAGTTCAGGTAACCAATGGAAGAATTATATCAATCCCTTGAATCAGGTTTTCCTATTTTTGAGTGGTTTCTTGATCGGTCATTTTTTGCAGAAGCGAGAAATAAAAGCTCCCTACATTATTACCCTATTAGCCCTCGGGATTGGATTATTTATTTTTTATCCCGTAACAGGGGATGCGATACTCCTGGTTACCGGCGTGAATAGACTTATTTTTACGGCCTGCTGCATCCTCGTTTGCATCGCTTTTTTCAAAATGTCGGTTCAACTCCCCGACTTTATCCACAAACCCCTGGCCCTACTAGGGGAAGTGAGTTATTCCATCTATTTGCTACACCCGATTGTATATAACCTGACGACCATAGCATCCACCCTTTCCGGCCGCTATTTATTTCCTATTCCCGATGGGTTAAGACTTGCGGTTGCCCTACTATCTACCCTAGTATTGAGTTACTGGGTGTATCACCGGTACGAACGCTACTTCATGACATTGGGGCGAAAAAGTCAACCCGCCTAATACCCTAGGATTTGGGGGGGGATAGAGAATTTCAGCTATCGGAAAGTACTTCCGATAGCCGAAATGATTTTTTAGAGATCTTTACCCATCGCAGCAATTTTTCCTTCAGGATTAACATGGACTTCGAATTTCAAGTCTAACTCATACAAGATAGTTCCATCGGCTTTTTCTACTCTTTCAGCCTCTTCAATTTCGCAGTTAGGATAGTTGCTTTTTACAGCTGCCTTTACGGATTCTGGTAAATCAGCAACCTCTATCGAATACTCGATTTGTGAAATTGTTCCATCGGAATAAAAGTTGACTTCTACCTCTTTTCCATCTTTCATGAACTCTACTTCATATTCTGCTTCCATTTCCCATCCAGTAGCTTCTGTACCTGGAAACCTTTGAGCAAAGGCGTCTTTTACTGCTTGAGGAACCTCGTGAGCTTCAATTGATCTAGCCATTTTTTTGATAAATAGTTTATGTGGTGAATGAAAATGCCAAACACCCTATATTAGATCTTGAATGTGTAAATATTAGGTTGCCTATGTTAAAAAATTCAAAATGTGATGGGGCTCCTTACTTCCGTTTCGACCGCATGGCTTTCACTTTTTTATGGGAATTGTCTCCTACAAATTTCTGGTATTCTGCTGAGTCAGCCCCATACATGGCAATTTTACCTTCTTCATTGCTGTGTATACCCCAACCGTATCGTTTGGTCAAGGGGGAGGCTCGAAAACAGGGCTGGCCTTTAGAAAAATATTGTTCTCGGGCCTCTTCCCATTCCCCTTCCTCAATGCCTTTACGATTAGCAAACACCGTAAAGAGTACTTCGTCAGAGGTATATACATAGGGGTGTTCAACAAGCATTTCAAACTGAAGATTAGCTACCGATTTTTTATCCCCTTTTTGAGGAGGTATGACCCCCTCACTAACCGGACAATCTTCGGCAATCTCAATGAAAGTATTGTAATAATTAGTGGAATGCATACTTACTTCTGTTCAAGGTTCATTAAGGTACCTGTAAAAAAGTCTTTCATTGTGCTAAGTTTCTCCCAAACTAGCACGGGCCTGTGTCAACCCTATGTCGCAGGCTCATTAAAATGTTTCTTTCGCTGTATTTCAACATACTCCTCCAAAGTCATCTTATGCGGGGCAAACTTTTCTGATCTCTTTGTTAAGGATTTGATTCTGTCTAAGCGAAAATTGCGAAAGTCCTTTCGAAGCCTACACCAAGCAATCAGAACCCAGTTTTCTGAAGTATTGTGATAAATAGCAAAGGGTTCTACTTCCCGTTGCGTGGGTTCAGAGGCTCCTTCTTTCAGATAGGAAAGGCTTAAAACATCAAAATTTGTTAGAGCCCTTTGAATTTCTGAAAGAAAATTACTCGTTTGCTCATTCTGCCAATTCTTACCAATAATAGTTCGGCCAGCCAGAAAGTCTACCTTTTCTTTCTCATTCTCACTTAAAACGGACTTGATCTTTTCAACTGCCTTTTGGAATTCACATATCAAAGACTGGTCCTTGGTCTTCGCAATCATTCGCTCACCAAAAATAAGGGCATTGGCTTCAGCCTCTGTAAACATTACAGGGGGAATGTAGTAGCCTTCCATGATACCATAGCCCTTTCCTTCCTCCACGACTAGCGGGACACCTGCCCGCTCCAAAGCGGACAAGTCCCGGTAGATGGTCCTTTTGCTGACTTGGAATTCTTCAGACAAACGTTCGACCTTGACATAGGGATAAGATTGTAGCTTGAGCAAGATGGCCGTCAGCCTGGAAAGTCTTGATATATTGTCTGAATAAGCCATAAATGTCCTAATCTCATTTCCCCTTACTCCTTTTCACTTCCCAGCACTCTTCCTGGTGTCCAGGGAGCTCCTGCTGCTTCGAGCGCTTTTTCTAGTTGTTGGATATCTTGTTCCTTCAACTCATTCAATTCCTTCATGAGTGGACTAAATTCATTGAGGGCTATTTTATACGCCTCTGCCTGACTTTGCGTTGGATCAGAGGTGGAATTATATAGCCCATACTGAACCCATTGCACCCTTCGGGCTACGGAGGGTGGGGTTTCTATCTCCAGTTTGCTTACACTGCGGTCACCGAGCAGTCTTCGTTCGATCGATTTCAGTTTGCCTTTGATGTTTTTGATATGCTCGAAGAGAGTAAGGGGTGCTTCTGGCGTTTGCTGCAAGGCTGCCTCTAGGTATTTCACCTTATTGTCCAACTCAGACTTAAGTTGTGAGGCCCCTCCGATTAAGCGAGAAAGTTTGGCCACTTCATTTTGGAATGCTACCAGTGTCTGACGGTCTCCCGGAAGGCTCGTATTTTCCAAGGCCTTCACCTGGAAAGGCTGTTTCCCAACTAGTTCACTCAGAACGCCATTTTCACTTTTATGAAGAGAGACAAAATACTTACCAGGCGCTACCATATGGCCGGCCCCGCCTCTTCTGAACCTTCCAGATGAACCCCCCAAACGAATGGGAGAGGTGGAGGGGTAGCGGAAGTCCCAGGAAATGCGTTTGACACCCGAAGAAGCATTGGTTTTGATTCGGCGGATGACCTTATTGTCCTCATCGGACACTGTAAATAACAGAAAAGGAGCTTCCTCATCATCCTCTGCTCGTATCTCATCAAAACTAGGATAAGAGACAGGCTCATTTTTCTTCACAAGTGCGGCTTCTGCTTTTTGTCTTTTTTGTTTTAGGGTCTGGAGAGATTCTTTGAGGTAATAGGTAAACACGGCTCCTACGGGTGGATTGGGGGCTTTGAATACCGAAGCTCCCTGGGAACCCCCATAGGGATTGCTTTGTACAAACATCCAGGAATCTTTGATCGGAAAGATATGGGCCTCTTGCGCCAATACTTCTTCCGAAACCCCTCGTAATGGACTGTAATCATCCAACACGTAAAAACCCCTTCCAAAAGTGGCCAACACCAGGTCATTTTCCCGCTTTTGAATATCCAGATCTTTGACAGCTATGGTCGGAAGCCCCCCTTTAAGTTGAGTCCATTTCCTTCCTCCCTCATTTGTAAAAAACAGTCCGAACTCAGTCCCGACAAAGAGCAAATTGGGATCCTCATGGTCCTCAGCTATGGTATAGGAAGTACCTCTTTCGGGTAGGTTACCTGTAATAGCAGACCAGGTAGAGCCACCATCACTGGTTTTTAGCACATAGGGCTTGAAGTCCCCATTTTTGTGGTTATTGAACACGGCATAGGCAACATTCTTGTCGTGCTGGGAGGTGATAATTTGGTTGATATAGGTGTGCTTAGGAACTTCCGGGAAGCTTTCCAACTTACGCCAGTTTTGGCCTCCATCCGTCGTAATTTGAATCAATCCATCGTCTGTCCCTATGTAGATGAGTCCTTCTTCCAAAGGGGATTCACTCAAGGCAGTGATATTGCCATAAATGGAGGTCGATTTGTTTTTGGCTACTGCATCCATGCCCCATACACGGTCCATTACGGGAAGCTTGTTTCGGTCTATTTGCCGGGTCAGGTCCGGGCTAACGGCTTTCCAACTGTTGCCTCGATCATCGCTTCGAAAGAGGATATTTGCCGCGAAATAAATCCTAGTGGAGGCATGGGGACTGACGATCAAAGGAGCATCCCAATTGTAGCGAAGTCCTGGTTCCCCTTGTCCAGGTTGGGGCTGGATATTGATGCGCTCCCCACTCTGTTTGTCGTGGCGAACCAGTACTCCGTATTGGGATTGGGCATAGACAATGTTGGGGTTCTCCGGATCTACGGCGGACTCAAAACCATCTCCCCCATTGGTGAGATACCAGTCGCTGTTAAGGATACCCGCTCGGTTGATAGTGCGGGAAGGTCCTCCCATGCTATTATTGTCCTGGGTTCCTCCATAGATGTGGTAAAAGGGTTCGGCATTATCAGTAACCACTTTGTAAAACTGTGTGATGGAAAGGTTGGGTTTGTATTCCCAGACCTTTCCTCGGTCATAACTTTCGTAGATGCCTCCATCACAGCCCATAAGTAAGTGGTCTGTGTTATCTGGATTAATCCATAGCGCATGATTGTCTACGTGCTTATTGGTCTCTCCCACCCGGTTCCAGGTTTTTCCCCCATCTTCTGTTACTTGGGCATAGGTATCCATAGAATAGACCCGATTGACATTCTTGGGATCACAAAAGATTTCGTCGTAATAGAGCCCTATGGTATAATGACTACTCTGTTTGGTCCAGGTTTCTCCCAGGTTGGTGGATCGATAGAAGCCCCCTTTTTTGCCTGATGCTTCTACTATCGCATACACATAATCTGGATTAGCTGGTGAAACCGCAAGCCCTATCCTTCCCAAGTCTCCCCCAGGAAATCCCCCTTTAACTTTTCTCCAGCTTTCGCCCCCATCTGTACTCTTGTACAATGCTGACCCTGGACCTCCGCTAATATAAGTCCAAACGTGTCTCCTCCGCTGCCAGGTAGCCGCATATAGGATATCGGGATCTCTCGGATCGATGGCAATATCGGTAACCCCTGTATGTTCATCCACTTCTATGAGGGATTTCCAAGTTTTTCCTCCATCTGAAGTTTTATATAGGCCCCTATCTCCTCCTTCACTCCACAAAGGGCCTTGAGCTGCTACATAGACTATATCTGAATTTTCGGGGTGAACAATGATCTTTCCAATGTGCTCAGATTGCTTCAAGCCCATATTCTTCCAGGTTTTACCTCCATCCAGGCTTTTGTATACGCCATCTCCATAGCCTACACTCCGCTGGGCATTGTTTTCTCCCGTTCCCACCCATAGTACATGGGGATTTTGAGGGTCCATAGTTATACAGCCAATAGAATAAGAGGCCTGTTGATCAAACAGGGGTTTGAAAGTCGTTCCTGCATTTTCCGTTTTCCATACCCCACCAGAAGAAACGGCAATGTAGTATTCACTGGGTTTTTGCGGATTGACAGCGAAAGCGCCAATCCGGCCCGACATCAGTGCTGGTCCGACGTGTCGTAGTTTTATGCCGCTCAGAACCGAAGAGCTGAGGCGTTCTTTCTTTACGGCAGTTTTTGCCGACTCATCGCTCTTAGTCTTCCTTTGCGAGAAGGCAAGGAGAGAAAGACATAGACATACGAGGGTGACTAAGGATTTCAGGTAATTCATATGGGTTGGGTTTAGGAATACGTTCGATTATTTGAATGAAAATATGAAATCTGGGAACGATTAATAAATTTGGGGGAGAAAATCCCCTTTTTTTGTTGAATGTACACCAATTTTTCACCCGGTGATAGCATGTTGAGGCACGTAACTAAAGGACTGGATGGCGATTTCTCCACGGATGAATGGGGAGACGCGCCCAGTAATATGAGCCTTCAAATGGCAGAGGAAAATTTCAACTTTGCACACTGGGAACTCAAACGGTGAGAGAAAAATGGAAGGAGAAGGGGATTAATTTCCCCGCAGGTTCATGGGCCGCATAGGCATTTACTTTCCGTATTTATTTACTTTTTGAGGTCAAATTGGCATCGTCGCGCATATAAGCTAAAATACATGACAAAAGAAGCTATCCTGTGGACCATTTCTTCCCATTTGCCTACTCCTCGCCCTTTTGTACCTATCAATGAGCTGAATTGAGAAATGGAACACGGAGATCATTTGAATTTTCATTCAAAAATCTCCCTACCCACAAAAATTAAGATTCATGGCATTTTGTAGATACATATCCGTAGATACCTCGGCAGAAATTCCCTAACTTCCCTTTTCCAATTAAAATTGCAATGCCCATGCCCAACCCCCAACTCCATGCCCTACTTGTAGGGGTCGCAGAAAACCAATACAACGAAAATAAGCTTGAAGGCTGCGAAAACGACTTGAATGCCATACAATCCTGTCTGGAGGGCTTGGCAACTGGTCATTTCCAGAACCCCCACTTTCATAGATTGCTGAATGAGCAGGCCACCCGACAAGCGGTTGTAGATGCCTTTAGGAGTCATCTCATCAAACGGGCTCAAAAAGGAGATGTAGCGATATTTTATTTCTCTGGGCATGGAGGTCAGGAAATAGCCCCCAGGGAACTAAGGCGGTATGAAGCTGATGGGAAACTAGAGGGCCTGGTATGCTATGACTCCAACATAAAAGGAGAACCCAAGCTCATCGACAAGGAATTGCGTTGGTTGATATATCAACTAGCTGAAAAAGAATGTACTGTCATCACCATTTTTGACTGCTGCCATTCAGGAGATAATACACGATTCAATCTACCCGAGAACCACAAAGCGCGTCATATAAGGGAGGGGAAAAACCTAAAGGAAAGACCCTGGGAAGAGTTGTTGGTATCTAAAGATCACCCCTTAAAGGATCTTTCCATTCTGAACGGTAAGGACCTATCCGAGGTTCTCCCAGAAGGGAAACATATCAGTTTGTCAGCCTGCCTGGACTTCGAAGTGGCCTTTGAAAATCCCAATACAGAAATGGGATATTTCACCGCTGCTCTTACTGCTACCCTCAACGAATCCCAGGGCTCCCTGTCCTACCTTGAATTGCAGCGCATGGTGCGCAACCAATTGCGCAATAGCATCTTTAAAAACCCCCAAACCCCCAATATCTATACCCCACAAGGGTACGAAGAGGTCTTATTGAATAATTTTCTCTATGGGGATAAACGGGACCATCCCCTTTATGGCAACATTCTGTTCAATGGGGAAAGATGGATCATTGATCTGGGAGGCTTGCACGGAATGGTGGCCGAGCCCAAGTCTGACAGAACCAGTATACACGTAATCACAGGCGAAAATAGCTTTGAGATGGCCTATATCACTCAAGTCTATGTGGACTATAGCGAAATTGTGTGGGCCTGTGTGGAGCAGGAGGCTGAGCGACAAATCCATGCTCCGGAATCTGAGCCCATCAATTGCGATATAGATCCTTAATCAAGATGCCCGGTATCGAGGATATATCAGCGGACTCATGTCGCATCCCTTGAAACTTTTTTTGGGGGGAGAGGATGTGGGAATTGATCTGTTAAAAGAGGGAATGCAGTTATTTAAAAATCAATATCCCGAATTCTCTTTAGAAGTTGTCGATGATCCCACTGACTCATTCTACCAGGTTATTGCCCAGGAGGGAACCTATCACCTAGTTCAAAGCCACGATTTGAAGTCGGTGGTAAAGCATGTGGAGGGATATGCGGAAAAATCTGCCAGGCAGGTCTGCCAAGACCTATTGGCCATCAGCCGCTGGACCTTTGTAAAACACCTGAATAATAAGGTGGGAGGCTGGCATGAGCCCTTTCCCATTCAAATGGTCCTCGAAGAGGAGTTTGGAGAAACCCACTTCCTTACTCGGAAGGATCACCGGATCCACCTAGACCACTCGAAAACAGACTTTATCAAGTTTCGCATCCGCTGTGTCAACCAGAGTGATACGGATTTGTTTTTTGGCCTTCTCTACCTGGACCAAGAGTTTGGCGTCCATACCAACTTCCTCTCACCCAAGGTAGTCAAACTGGAGAATCGGAGAAGTGAATTCAATTACGTCTCTGTCAGCCAGGGGCACTGGGTCAAACTACGCCTCCCCGAACATGTAAAAAAGCTCAATTGGCCGGAAGAAATCGTCTATTTCAAGCTCATTGTAAGTGCCCAGCCCTTCGACATTGATTTCTTTGAACAAAAAGCGCGGGCTGCCCCCGAAGAAAACTATAGAATCCCCGAAAGGGGTTTTGAACTAGAGACAGCCGAGGAGTTGGGGAAATCCTGGACGACGCATTTGATTGAGTGTCGCTTGAGGAATCCGTTTTATGAGGAGGGTTAATTGGTTTGATAGTCGACGGTCCACAGTCTAGGTTGGTTAATTGGTTAGATAGTCGACGGTTCACAGTCTAGGTTGGTTAATTGGTTAGATAGTCGACAGTCCACAGTCTAGGTTGGTTAATTGGTTAGATAGTCGACAGTCCACAGTCTAGGTTGGTTAATTGGTTAGATAGTCGACAGTCCACAGTTTGGGTTTAGTTAAATAGTTGGATAGTCGACGGTCCATACAGGCTGGCCGAGAATGGCTTTTCTATGAAAGAACCTACATTCCACTCCGCCCCTTTAGGGCGCAAGTGAGTCCTGAAGGGACGAAATATCATTAGGTAGGGGAGTTATCCAAGGATATTATCCCCTAAACCGGACGACAATTTCTGTTCTCGGCCACCCTGCACAGTCTATGGAAATGAAAAATTGAAAATGGAGAATTGAAAAAGTGGGGAATGGTTAATTAGTCCATAGTTTGGGTTTAAATATGGAAGTGGGTAGCTCATAGTCGTCAGGTTAAGAGAAATTTCTTCTTATTTCGCCATTTTGGTACCCTTCCGCTGCGTCCCCATTTCCCTTTTTCCCCTCCTAGGGGACTCAAAAGGGGTCCGGAAACGACCCAGGAAATCATAATGATTTCGCCAATGTTTACCCCTTTCTCCCCATTTCTAAGGGGGAGTCAGAGGGGGTTCCTTGAGAGAGGGGGCTAGGGGGTGAGTTCAAAACAGGGCATTTTGATCACAGATCCACCCAACAATCCTTAGCCTGACGGCTATGGGGGGTAGCCCCTTAGAACCCTAACTGTCGACCATGGACCATTAAACTACCCAACCCAAAAATAAGTGGGCCCCTTAAAGGACCCACCCTGCTGGTTAGAGCGAGTAATATTTACCGCTCTTAGGCGTCATTTTTTGAAAATGCCTTCGGTTGGAGCCTTGCCGACCAAGGTTCTTGAATCTTGGATTTCGAATAGCATACGCCCTTGGTTGGTATCCAAGGTCAATAGATTTCTTTCGATTTCGTATTCTACCGCTACTTTGGTTCCCAATAAGTCTATTGTGGCCGTTTTTTCATTGATAAACTCAATTTCTCCGAAGACACAATCCCCTAGAAAACCTCCAAAAAGCCCCGTATTTTCCTCCGGATTCTCTTGACAGGTATAGGTTCCTTTCAAGGACCTGGGGCCACAAGCCGATAAGAGAAATAATAGGCATATCGTGGCAATTATATGGGTAATTCTCATAATGTTGGATTAAGACGGATTGGACAATTCTTTGCGTAGGCGTTTCAGGTTTTCCAGTATTTTGAAGGCTACTAATATCCCTTCACAGATAACTCTCAGAATAATGGGGCCAATAATCAACCAAGCTATTCCAATGACAATGGCCATAGCCCTTCCTCCCATAAAATAGTAGTCCGCCCAAAAGATATTGTAGAGCCCTGTCAGGACGATGATTCCCAAAAGCAAAAGGTAAAGTACCTTCACTAAGCTAGGAGTAATCATATGCTCAAAGTCTAACATCTTCTTCACGATTCCTGAGTCGACCTGTACGGGAGGGAGTTTGCTAGCCAGTTCCTGAAACGACTGTTGGGGGCTGAAAGGGAGAATATCCCTTGCCTGTTTCCCTTCTCCGATAAAATCAACTTTCATATTGACTCTTGGTGAAACGTTCGCTCGGATATCTCCCCGATGAAAGCTAAAGCGATCTCCCGATTGTGTGCGAATGACTCCTTCCTGAGTCTCTTCATTGTAGAACAAAATTTTTCCTTCCATGAAGTATTGGGGTTAATGGTGTTTCTCGAATCTATCGGAAGACTAAAGGAAATCTTAAGAAAGATTAATAGAAAAAATATTCTGGGGGGAATTAATATTCTGTGCTATGTGTCGATTAGTAGAGAGTTGGATGTATCTATATTTTCCTCTAAATGGGAATAAAGCAAGAGTGCTTTTGCAGCAAATTATCCTCAAGGGAATATGGAGGATCCATCGCTTAAAGGAACTAGCGATATCTAGGTTTGCTTATCTGAATCCAATGCCTTATTGAAAAAATTAAATTTTAGTATAAATTTATAGAGAGACTCATTTTTGACTGCAAGCTATAACTGCCATCTGATGCTCGAACGACCTGTGGTTTATATCTCGGTTTCCCAAAGAGACTTAAAACGAGTAGCAAAAGAATTTAAAGACTTATGTGGTCTATTTCAGCCTCTTGAAGATCAAGAAATAATTAAACTAATCGCAGAGCCATTTGCCACTCTTAATGAAATCCAGAAAGTATTTAAGGATAATCTAGGACGAGTAAAAATCTTTCATTTCGCGGGACATTGTGATGGAGAGTTCCTCTATCTGGATGAGAATGAAGAATTTCCAATCATTAACATGGGGCCTTTTTTAAAGTCCCTTGGTAAGCGGGAGGGACTTTCTTTGGTATTTCTTAACTGCTGCCATTCTGGAAAACTATGGGATCAATTAATATCCTCTGATATAGAACGATTTATTGTAACAAATAAAAATGTAGATGATGGTCTTGCATGGATATATTCAACATCCTTTTACGAGTCATTACTAAATGGAAAGAGGATAAAGGATGCTATAGATGAGGCCGGAGATGAGGTAGAAATTCGGCACACAAGAGAAAATCCTTTGCGAGGATTTGAAATTGATTCGCCGGATGAGCATTCTTCTCCTTCAACTTGGTGGAGTTATCATGGTCCTGGAGGAGGAAATTTAACGTTCTTTGAATTAATCCAGATACCTTCTAAGAAAAAAACTACTCTGAAGCATCGAATTCTGGGCTATGGAAAGAAATTTTGGGCACAAGTAATCATTTGGATCGGAGTGGTAAGTGGAGCCATTACTATTTATAGTTTTTGGATCACCTCTAATGATACTGTTTCAAACCCTCGGGTGGAGGGAACTGAATTATTAGATAAAAATCCAGATTCTGTTTTGCTACGTATAGAAGACTCATCCCTGCCAAACAAAAATATTTCTGTTCCTAAAAAATCCACGAAACCTTCAGAAAGTGATGGCCGCCAAAAAGATCCTGAGAAAACTCCTAAAGAAAAGACATTTATTCTGAAAGGTAGAGCCATAAATAACCAAGGTAAGGGTATAACAGGTGCTAATATATGGATTGAATTTAAGAGAAGAGACAAACTATACAAATCCCAAACGGATTCTTCAGGAAATTTTATTATGGAAATCTCAGGGATTAGTTCGGAACCGATAGAGATAAAAGTCTCCCAAAAAGGATATAAGATCGTTTCAGAAAATACCGTACTCAAAAACAAAGTCTTTGATACATTTCAATTACTCCCAGAAAAGAATTAATACAAAAATGAAAACTTATATTATCTCAATATGCATATTGGGAGCCAACCTTCTAGGCATGTCCCTATGTTTAGCACAAGATCGAGTTGTTTCGGGTAGCGTTATCAATAAGACTGACAATAAAATAATTCCCGATGCTAAAATATATTTGTACATAAATGATGTATTAGTCCAGGAGGGAGTCTCGGATAGAAATGGACAATATTCATTGAGGCTTCCTCTAGAAGAAAACGATAGCTACCCAGACCAAGGCGCATATATTCGTGTCTATTTAGGGAAGACCTTTGTATTTGAAGATGAAGTACTTATTCCTAAGCAGGGAAATAGATTTAAATCAATTGAAATCGATGAGCAAATTCAATTATTCAGAGGGATCGCTACAGATCAAAATGGTCAACCAGTCAAAGATTTGGAAATATCAATACAAGGTGATCGTTCACAGCTATTTATGAAAACACTCACTGAAGATAATGGAGCCTTTAAGTTTGAATTACCTAAAAATCCTCAAGTCATAACCATATCCTGGAAAAAAGAAGGGTGTTCACCCAAAAGTGGAGAGCGTTGGAGTTTGCCAGCAGGTAATAACCCTTATCTAATTAATACCATATGTGAAGAAGTCAGAGATAGCCTAAAAGAGAACTGTGCAGCACGAATAAAACTTTTTTTGATGGATAGCCTTAATTCCCCTGTCTTTGAAGGTAAAAAATTAAGAAAAAGAGAGCGGATTAACGTTCAAATTGAAAATTCAATCGGAGAACATATTTCAATACCAGGCTTTTACCTGCGAAAAAGCAAATCACAAAAAACTGTCAATTACTTTTCGCTGGAAGATTCCACTAGTTCCCTGAATGAATGGACCATTCTTAAAAACCTAAATCCTGGGAGTTATCAAATTGAAGTCTCAACACAAAATATTTGCCCAAATAGCACCGAGCAACGGCTTACCAGTTCCTCATTTAAAATTGTAAGATCCTATGCCATACCCTTAGTAATAGGAAGTATGTTAGCCATTGGAGCAAGTGCCTTCCTTTTTTCAACAGATGATGAACCAGAAGAATCTGATCTGCCTAGACCTCTCCCAATTAACTAAGCCGTCAGCCAATAAATTATTAACCCTTTCAGTAATGATAACTTCCCCCTACAAATTATTCCTGATTCTCCTAGTATGTATTAACACGTTTTTTCCCAGTAAAGGTAGCGGGCAAAATCATACCGTGGAAAACCCCTTGGGAACTCCCTTTCAGGCTAATAATTCCCTGATCACAGATTTCAATAAAGATAGTGTTCCTGAAATCATATTTACCTCCCCAAAGGAAAACACCATCAGAAGATATGTTCTCAAAGACCAACTCGTTTTTCAAACATACAATAACAAGAGTGAAAATTACTTTATCAACCTTTCAGATATAGATGTAACCGATTTCGACCAGGATGGAGACAATGACCAATTAATTTGCTTAGATTTCAACTCTGATCTTAGCTTTAATGGTAGAATTTGGTGGCTACAAACACTTGATAGTATTCATTTCAACCTCAATGCGGTTTCATTTGACTTGGAAGGGATTTTAGACCTAGTGGATTTTGACCGGGCGTCAATCGCGGACTTTGATGCCAATGGCTATCCTGATATAGTAGCAGTAGGTGACGGCTCTACTGTTGTTAAGATGTATCAAAATCAGGGTAATGTAGCTACCACAGAAAAATTTAAACGATTTACCTTTAGCCCAGATCTACCCCTTACCTCTCTTATTTCAGTAGGAGACCTTAACTCAGATGGAAAGCCTGATATTGTGGGAGGAGGTATCCAGAACATCTTCTATTCTTTAAATACTTCCAGTCAAGTTGGTGAAATAAACTTTGAGGTTCCTACTGAGATTGAAGTTCAAGGTATTCTATTTACAGCAAGAGGGGACATAGAAATTGCTGACCTTAACAATGATAATTTTCCAGAGATCCTAACTTTTGCCGGATCTCATGATGCGGGACTTTATCTTTTCCCAGGAGATGTAACTCGTGTCAACACACCCGATTCTATTAATCGGCTACTCAGGATTTATAAGCCAATTTCTGAAGGAGAAAACTGGGGAGATATTTGTGTTGCAGATATTGACAACAATGGTTGGAACGATATTATATTTCAAACCCTAGTAGAAAAAAATATCTATATTCTCTACCAAGAATCGGAATTTAACTTTCGAGAAGAAATTATTGAGCACAATTGGAATGGAACTGCAAATGGCATCCGAGGACCTCAAATGGATGTTGGGGATATTGATATGGATGGAGACATAGATTTGGTTGTACCCAACAATCACCCTATGGACCGGGATATCTCATGGTATGAGAATATTCAGGGGGAATTAGTTAGACACTATTACAATGGAGATCTTCCTGGTATATACATGACAAAAATTGGAGATATTGATTTAGATGGAAATCAAGATATAATGGTTTCTGTAGGAAAAGACGAAGTAGTGGAAAATGAAATCTTGATGTTTGAAACAAATGGAGAAAGTATTGCTCAAAATTGGGTTATTCATGATAGCATAGCAAACCCCCAGGATTTAGCACTTACCTACGTTGACGGAGATGCCTATATAGATTTAGCAGTTGTAGAATATGACTCTGGAAAATTATTATGGCTACAAAACAATCAAAAAAAATACGCTTGGGAAGCACATGAAATTGATGACAACTTATTGAATCCAAGAGGGATTGCTTCTGGAGATTTAAACAATGATGAGAAAGAGGATATTTTGTTGGCGTCTCACGGAGATAACACAGTTATAGCCTATAAAAACCAAGGAGGAGGCAGGTTTATAAAGGAGATTATTGGAGAAGAAATAGTTTCCCCAATTGAAGTTGAGCTTTTTGATTGGGAGAATGATGGCGACCTAGATGTAGCTATAGTTTGTGAAAATGTAATTACCCCCTTTTTAATATTGAGGAATACCCCAAGTAATTTTGAAAAGGTAGAATTTGGTCTTTCTGGTGTAATTGGTACTGACATTGAAATTACAGATTGGGACGGAGATTTGTTGCCAGATATTCTAGTAAGTACAACCCTCACTAGTCAATTAGGTCAAGTATATTTTATGAAAAATCAGGGGGATAGCTTTGATGAGATCTTATTGGTACAAACTGAAAATGTAATTGAATCTCTACTTGCAAGGAATGTGGACCAAGACAAAGCTATTGATTTACTTTTAGGATACTCAGATGCTGCTCCCAATCAATTAGTGGTTGGGTTTAATAGAGCGGGGAGGATTCCAAATTTATATCCATTATCCTCAATTCAGGGCTCTGTTCAAAGTATCAGTCTTCTAGACATTAACAGAGACAGCATTCCGGAGGTTTTTATTGCAGATAATTCAAATAAGGCCCTAAAACAAGTTACTATAGACCCCTTAATTTTTTCGGCAGATATGGCTGATACTTCCTTTCAGAATGTAGATTCCCTATTTTCTCGTTTATCCTTTGTAGAATATGGCTTAAACAGGGGATCCGTAGCCTGGGGGGACTACGATAATGACAATGATTTAGATTTACTAGTTACTGGGGTTAAATCTGGAGTCACCGAAGAGAAAATAGGGGCAATTTTCCGAAATGATGGAGCCAACCAATTCAACGAAGCAGGTATCTCCTTACCTAAAGTATCACACGGTGAAGCTAAATGGGTCGACTATACACTTGATAATCGTCTAGATATAATGATAGGTGGTTTAACCGAATTAGAACAACCTTTTCTAGCATTGCTAAGACAAACAGCATCGGGTACTTTCGATCAAGATACTACCTTTTCTATTTCGGAATCATTTTGTACTGACTGGGGTGACTTGGATCAAAATGGGACTTTGGATTTAGTTAGAATATATGACCAAGGCCTCCACATCTCATTGAACCAGCTCAACACTTGGGAGAATGTGGGTCCTCTTTCCATAGGTTTTGAATCTGAAGACCTATTAGGGTGTTCTGTAAAACTCCTGGACTTCAATAATGACCATAGAATAGATATTGCCCTACTGGCAGAATCACCAACTCAAAAGCTATTTATGCTATATGAAAATAGGGGAGAAGCCCGATTTGAAAGGGTATCTTTAGAAGGATTATTAGGCTTAGGCTCAAACCCTTTTCTTGATACAGGAGATTTTAATGGGGATGGATATACAGATCTGCTACTCAGTGGGGATGACATGCAAAATATTCCACGGATTTGGATTTATGAAAATCAAGGGGGGGATTCTTTTAAATTCAACCCGATCTCAATTGATGGAATCGAAAGAGGGCAAGCAATTTGGGGAGATGTTGACAACGATGGAATTCTAGATATAGTAGTAAGTGGAAGAGGAACTAGTGGTACCCCTTCTTCCAAAATTTATAAAGGAGCATCAGATGGAACCTTCAGTATTCTATTTGAAGGATTGATGGATATTGATCATAGTAAATTAGCCCTAGGAGATTTCAATAAAGATAAGAAACTGGATATTGCCACGGTTGGGATCAATTATCCTCAAGGAGTAAACTCACCTCGTTTTCAGGTATATCAAAGTCGAAGTACACTTGCAAATATAGCACCAGAAGCTCCCACTAACTTAAGAGAGATTTTCCATTCCGATGGCTCCCTTACCCTTATGTGGGATGAAGGGGAGGATAGCAAAACTCCAACCAAGAGTTTATCCTATAACCTATTCGTTGGAACCTCTGAAAGTAAGCCTAACATCATTTCTCCAGAATCCCATATTGTCAATGGCTTTAGAATGATACCCAAAATAGGGAATACCGGGCAGAATACGTCCTGGACAATTAGGGGATTAGAACATGGAGAATACTATTGGGGAGTACAAAGTATTGATGGTGCCTTTGAAGGCTCCTCCTATGCAAAAAAGTCATTTTCATTCTTTGACCCAAATAAAACGCCAGACTTGTCTATCTCTCTATTAGAATTATCCTCTTCTCAAATTAACCCAGGTGACAGCCTCAGAATTAACATTCAAATTGACAATTTGGGTTTGTTTCGTGCAGATTCTCAACAACTTGGTTTATTTCTTTCAACTGATTCCCTTTTCCAACAAGAGGATGATTATCTAGGTACATTATCCATACCTTCATTATCAGGATTGGGATCTTTTATCGTTGATACCTCCATTCAAATCCGCTTGAATTTAATTCGGCCAGGAATCAAAGATTACTATATTCTGGCTATTGCTGATGTACTAAACGAAATTCATCCCGAATTATCTGAAGAGAATAATACCAAATTTACTTCTTTAGTAATTGGGGAACTAGAGCCCATAATGAATATTCTTCCTGCTGAAAAAAGACTTAGTGATCAAAAAATTGATATATGGGTCGAACTTGAGGATGTTTTCTCGGTAGATAGTGCCCAAATTTTCTACCGGGAGATTAGTGCCCCTAGTGGAAGCGAATGGAATATCTCCACTGAATTTGATGCTTCTAGCGTTTCTGTTAGGTTTGATATATATCCTACCTGGGCAGATCTTCAAGGACTAGAATACCAAATTCAACTTTTTGTAAATGGGGGAAATTCTTTAACCTCAGATATCCAATACCTTTATAGGTACTTTGATGAGTCGGGGATCACATTTTCTGATATAAGAGGGGCAAATCCTGGAGGGTTCAACACCTCCGAAAATGATGCGACTTATGTCAGAAATTATCGTATTCTCAGTATCCCACTTGAATTAATGGATGGCAATGTTCGATCTGTTTTTGAGGATGACTTGGGAATATATGACAAAAAGAAATGGAGAATATTTAGGTATATACCTAGTAGTAACCGATTCCAAGAGTACCAAAATGGGTTAAATGAGGTAATACCAGGGGAAGGCTTATTTTTTATTCAGAAAGAGAATAACCAGTTTAATACAGGACCTGGTAGATCCGTTGACGCAAATAAGGAACAACCTTTCCAGATTTCTCTACAAGCAGGCTATAATGTAATCGGTAATCCCTTTCATTATGACTTAGATTGGGAAGAAGTTATACTGCGCAATCCCCAGGCAGATTTTCAGAAAGACCTGATGATCTTGGAAGGCGAAAAAAGACCTGGAACAGAGATAAAACGCTATAGAGGTGCGTTAGCCTTTGTAGCAGAGGATGTTACTATTGAATTACCTATCCAGGCAGT
Source organism: Bacteroidia bacterium (assembly GCA_965263105.1). Classification (GTDB taxonomy): domain Bacteria; phylum Bacteroidota; class Bacteroidia; order J057; family J057; genus JBCCTX01. Next base: position 372,588 of record CBDHGL010000002.1, read on the forward strand.
GGTTCCTAAAAGGAAGGGACAAAAACAGTATAATTCTTTAGATAAACCGATTTGGGAAGTCCCTATATCTCTGAAAACAGCTAACCAGATCTCTAAGTTTGGCGGAATTGGTATGCATCCTGATGCCAGTGTTTCAAGAGATCCGATAGATCGACTTACGCCTCCCCGGTTTTTAGACTATTTAGAATTAAACTTTTATCATCCTGAGTTTTTTTGGGAACGATTTTCTAAAGATGTAGTTCCTACAAGCAGTTCTTATACCTGGAACTTGACTGTTGAGGCTGCTACAGGTTCTCCATTTACTACATTAGAATGGGATAACTACTACTTTGGGGAAAACAATAAAGCCCTCTGGCTATATGATATAACTTCGGGATGGGGACTAGATATGCGCAAGTATTCTGAGTATTCTTTCCCTTCACAGGAAAAACGCCCCTTTCAAATATTTTTTGGTCCAGAAGAAGAAATCCTTGAGAATCTACCCATGAAAAGCCTCCTTTTAGGCCAACCTTATCCCAACCCGTCAAGAAAATTCGTTCGAATTCCCATATTTATTCCTCCTAAATCTGAGAACTCAAAGGTCTCCATGAGAGTTCTAGATATACTGGGACAAAAAGTTATTGAATTTCCCTTTGATAATGGAAATGTGGGCTCAAGGGAATTGGTTTGGGATTTAACTTTACCAAATGGCAAATCTGTAATAGGCGGGATTTATTTTATTCAACTCTGGAAAGATCGCAAATTTCTTACGAGTTGCAAAGTCATTGTGGATCCTATAAAATAACATGCTGCCCAACCAGCTATTGTCGGATACAGATGGCCGATTTTTGGGGTATATAAGCTGTCCTCCAAAGAAAGCTTTGGCCAAAATCTAGCATAATAATTTTCATGAAACTATTCCTGGGGAGGACACCTAAACATAATTTGAGTTTTGCCTAATAATCCCTTATTACCAGGAAGTTATTTATAACTATCTTTCTTTTCTCATGAAAATTATTCTAATTCTTTATCCAAAGCTCACGTTAAACACCTCTGAGAAGAAATAAAAATAAGCCAAGCCCAGGATATAGACTTGGCTTTCCCCAGCACTAACTCAATCGTCCTTTCAACCGTGGGGTCGTGTCTTTAGCAAGTTACTCGCTAGAAGTCTTTAGAAATTTTACAAAAGCATATCCATCTTCACTTTGCAAATGGAGGAAATAGATTCCCTCAGAAAGGGTTTCAATTGGTATAGAAATATGATGATTTCCTTGACTAAAGCTTTGCCCCTGTGTTTCTTGGACCAGCTTTCCTATTCCATCCCTTATTTTCCAAGAAATTTTTTCTGTTCTTTCTAGGGTGAACTGAGCGAATATTTCTTTCTTCGCAGGATTGGGAAATACCTGCAAGTCCCACTCTTCGTTCAGCAAAGATAGATCGCTGGTAGATAAGCAATTGTTATCCAAGAACATACTGTAAATCTGGGAGCTACTGAAAGAGGAGGACGTCGCCTCTACAGAGAGGAAATAGGTTCCATCTGAAGGGAGAATTAAGGTACTAATAGCTCCTTGACCTGTATTGGTTTGGAAAGAACTCAAACCTTGTTGCTGTGGATTAAATACCTGAACTCTCAGACGGGCGTTATCCGGAACTCGGTTAATCTCGATTTGTAGGGAATCCCCTGCCATCCCTTCAAACTGATAATAATCTTCATCTCTAGATGATCGAATGGTTGCGATTAGGGAGTCACAGGTAGCTATTGGACTAGCAGTGTTGAAGCTGTTGTTACATTCGTAGATGTCTGTAGTGTCAAAAGTAGCAATGAGACTATATGGATTAGGGCTTGAACTTACACTAAGTATCGACCTAAGTTTAAAGTAGTATTCTCCAGGTTGACACACAAGTTGGACTAAACCTAATGGGGCGCCTAGTTCATTCGATGTCCTAGATGTTATTTCAGTTTGGGACTCATCGTACAAACTAACCTCGAATCGATTATTTGAAGGGAGACTACTAAATGAAAGTTCAATTACCCCTGCCCTTGCAACGTTTAACAAATAAAAATCCTCATCACCAAAGCTTCTATAAGTGGCTTCCAGTTCTTGATCAAATCCGATCGGTGTAGCTGTGGAGAAGGAGTTATTGCATTCAAATACATCAGTGGTATCAAAAGTAGCAATGAGACTATATGGATTAGGGCTTGAACTTACACTAAGGATCGACCTAAGTTTAAAGTAGTATTCTCCAGGTTGACACACAAGTTGGACTAAACCCAATGAGGCGCCTAGTTCATTCGATGTCCTAGATGTTATTTCAGTTTGGGACTCATCGTACAAACTAACCTCGAATCGATTATTTGAAGGGAGACTACTAAATGAAAGTTCAATTACCCCTGCCCTTGCAACGTTTAACAAATAAAAATCCTCATCACCAAAGCTTCTATAAGTGGCTTCTAATTCTTGATCAAATCCGATCGGAGTAGCTGTGGAGAAGGTGTTATTGCACTCAAATACATCAGTGGTATCGAAAGTAGCAATGAGACTATATGGATTAGGGCTTGAACTTACACTAAGTATCGACCTAAGTTTAAAGTAGTATTCTCCAGGTTGACACACAAGTTGGACTAAACCTAATGGGGCGCCTAGTTCATTCGATGTCCTAGATGTTATTTCAGTTTGGGACTCATCGTACAAACTAACCTCGAATCGATTATTTGAAGGGAGACTACTAAATGAAAGTTCAATTACCCCTGCCCTTGCAACGTTTAACAAATAAAAATCCTCATCACCAAAGCTTCTATAAGTGGCTTCCAGTTCTTGATCAAATCCGATCGGTGTAGCTGTGGAGAAGGTGTTATTGCATTCAAATATATCAGTGGTATCGAAAGTAGCAATGAGACTATATGGATTTGGGCTTGAACTTACACTAAGTATCGACCTAAGTTTAAAGTAGTATTCTCCAGGTTGACACACAAGTTGGACTAAACCTAATGGGGCGCCTAGTTCATTCGATGTCCTAGATGTTATTTCAGTTTGGGACTCATCGTACAAACTAACCTCGAATCGATTATTTGAAGGGAGACTACTAAATGAAAGTTCAATTACCCCTGCCCTTGCAACGTCTAACAAATAAAAATCCTCATCACCAAAGCTTCTATAAGTGGCTTCCAATTCTTGATCAAATCTGATCGGAGTAGCTGTGGAGAAGGTGTTATTGCACTCAAATACATCAGTGGTATCGAAAGATGCGGTAAATCTGTATGTATCCGAAGTCGGGCTCACATTTAATATAGATCTAAGGCGGATAAAGTAGTTTCCCGGTTGACAAACTAATTGAACAAAATTTAAAGGAGTACCTAAACTAAAAGTAGTTACCGATGTTACCTCAGCCTCAGAACCGTCGTATAAAGTACCCTCAAATCTACTATTCGAAGGTAAATTAGAAAAACTTATCTCTATTACCCCTGCTCTAGGTACTTCAAAAGAATAAAAGTCTGCATCCCCTTGGGGATCTATCGTTCCCAATATCGTATCTCCAAAGGCAATGGCATTTGCCTCATTGAAAAAGTTATTAGGTTCGGATTCGGACTGAGCGAAGAGGGGCAAAGCAAAAAGCCAGATATATGCTTGTAATAGGAGTATTTTAAAAGTTTTCATAGGATTTGGAATTGGGATAAGGAAGAAAAAAGAGGAAGTATTACTTTAATTTTCACAGGAGTAAATACAGCTTAAAAAAGCAGACTTATTCCGCCTTCAATTTGAAGGCCTGAATCTCCTTTTTGGAGGCAAAATAGTAGAGCACCTGCAAGAACTCATCTACAGCATAAGAGGGGTTTTTATCGTCAAGGACCAAGCTACCTGTCTCGTCTCCGGAATCTTTCGCGATTCGTTTGAGTCCCACATTATCATCTTCTAATTTGCTGAGAACGAAGACTTCCTTATTTCCCGTATAACTGGCCTGCTTCCTTGCAGCTATTCTACCATAAGCCTCTTGTGCAGCTCCCCCCAACTCATAAAGGGGATTATCTGGATTCTCCAGGTCAAAGGTCGTTAGGGTTAAATATGCATCGCTGGCATTCATTTCTCCTCGGTAGTAGCTACTCAAAGCGCCTACTTGCGCTTGCTGGGAGAGGTATACGATCGCGGCGGCCATCGCTACGTTGAGTGCGCTTACCGCCGTTCGCTTCAGCCACATTGGGGCACCTGGGCGGCGGTGGTATTGCTGATAGGCAATATTCCCCTGGTAGTCAATTTTTACGAGATTTTGGTCATTTGCAAGAAAATAGCCTCCTTCAACTTCTTCCAAAGTGGATGGAAAGTCCTTCCCATCTCCCTTTAGCCGGACCTTATCGGTAATTTCTATTGGGGAAGCACTGGAAAAATCTATCTTATAAATGCTTTTGTTCTGGTAAATCACCGCCCAGCCCTTTTCCCAGTCGAAATAGGGGAGAAACTCGTTATCGGAGGCAAGCTTGAAGGCTTTTCCCATTCGAGATTGCCCAGTAGTCTTATCGAGAATATCCAACTCTTGATTGCTCATATAAACCAGCCCATGGGGAGTCATAACAAACAAGCTGAGTTCGTTACCTGATACCTTGTGGGGTTTTTCCCAAAGCGGTTGCCCTTGTGCATCGCAATAAGTCAAAAACCATTGTTCATCAGCGATAAGCCGTAGCACATACCCATCCACTGCAGGCACTACACGATTGACCTTAAACTGCTGAAAGGTGTAAGGGTCATCCCATTTGGGATCCGCAGATTCATATCCGTAATAATTAAATCCCTTATAGCTAACCAATAAAAATTGATCGTCCTCTTCTACGCGATATCGGGGAGAACGCAAAAGGGCCGCATTCTTCCTTGTTTCACTAGCCTCACTCACGGTTCCAATGGCTTTTAAGGTAACTTCATCCTTCTTTTCCTTGCTCTTAAAGGCATTGCCCAGAGTTCCCGGAAGCACATCAAACCACAAGGGCTCACCTGTGCCCAGAGAAAATGCATTTAACTTACTATCCATCCCTGCCACCGCGTAGAAGACTCCTTTTCCCTCCTGTCCAAAGGTGATATTTTTGACAGAAGGATAGGGCTGCTCCCACAAGATATCTCCGGTACCGATATCCAATCTAAACAGCTTATTCCCATAGTAGTAAACCAAATTTCCCTCAGGATCTAAGATAGGACTATAAAAATCAGTGTCCTTGAAGGTGAATCTTTTGGTCTGAACGGGGACTTTTTGCTTCCAACGCAAGCCCTCACCACCTATACTTACCATGGCCAGGACACGTTCCTTATTTTCTATTCCCATCACGAAGAAGGCCTCAGATTCTAAGACCAATGCCTTCCCAAGGATAGACGAAAAGCCCAAAACCTTAGAGTCAAAGATATTGTCACCTGTATAGGTATTGATCAGCCAGAAGCGGGAGGAGCTCGATTTGGGTAGTTTTACTATGCCCCCTCCGATGCTCTTTCGAGGACCGCTTACCCCCGAGATCAGGGCAAAAGGGGTATCATCAATTTCTTCAAGTTGATTTTCTTCGATTTCTGCTAATTCTGGGATGCGCCATGCTTCTCCTTCTACCTCTGGATCAATCCCATAGAGCGCTTCTTGGGTACATACCAGCAAGTTTCCTGTAGATGAAATCTTCGACCATAGAATCGCTTTGTCGAAGCTTACGGCCCAATCTTTTTGAGATTGGGCCCAAAGAACCTGCGTGAATAATAACCATATGAGGGCATGTGTAAAATTTTTCATTAAATGAAATATTAGAGTAAATGATGTTTCCCAAATCTATCGCATGGCAAAAGGAAATCTTAAGAAAGTATGTGAGAGGAGATATTTTGACAAGAATTAGTATTCTTTATTATGTAGGGATAAATAGAAAATTGTATATTCTAAAACTTCTATGAATGAACCGCCCATTATTTATATCGCTGCATCTGAAGAGACCCTCAAATCTGTAAGACAGGAATTAATTGATTTCCGGAAGCTCTTCCTCCCTTTAGAAAAGGAAGGCCTTTGTATCCTTAAGGAAGTATCTTTTGTAAGCTTAGAAGACATTGAATCCACCTTTCTTTCCTATCCTGGTCGAATTAAAATTTTCCACTTTGCAGGGCACTGTGATGGGGATTTCATGAATTCAGAAAGACGAGAGTCCGAAAAATTCAGCTTACTAAAATTCATTGAGTTCCTAGGAAAAGAAGAGGGATTAGAATTCGTTTTTTTGAATTGTTGCTTTTCAGGTAAACCCATAGATCGAAGCCATCGCCTGGGTATACCTAGAATTATTTATACCATAGATAAAATTAATGATGAAGCTGCATGGATCTTCTCCAAGACCTTCTATCAGAATTGGATTAATGGAGCAGGATTTACCACCGCTTTTAAAAAGGCTCAGGGAGCTATTGATAGGCGTGCTAATTACATTTTAAATGACAAGCATCCGGCAACTAATCTAGAAAAGGGATTAGAAAGTGAACGCGGTTTTTACATAGAATTTAGAAAAGAGGAACTTTCCGTTTCCTCGTTGTGGAAAGTGTTTCCTACTTTTCCAGACTCTATAAGTATTGCTGAATTATTGAGAAAACATTCAGGTGAACGTCTTAAATATGCTTTTTCTTTGCCTATATATTGGATTGCACTTATGGTAGGGATTGCCGCTTTTCTCGGCTATTATCTCCTCTTTCCACAATTGAATTCACCAGACCAAGGTATTCTGAATCAAGTTACCCTAAAGGGAACGGTGGTAGATTCATCCCATAAAGGGATTGCCGACGTCCAGGTTCGCTTATTTGAATACTTAGACCATACGAATGAGGAGGGTTTTTTTGAATTTAAACGCGTAGAACTGTATGAGGAATTAGATTCTCTCCCTTTATCTTTTCAAAAAGACGGATTCCGGTCCATCAAAGAAGCTGTTCCAGTCAATCGGGCAGGAAATTTTTTCCGTGTCAAAGAGGAAATAATCCTCTATCCAAAGCGAGTAATCTCTTCTGGCAAGAGACGTGAAAATCCTAATAAGACTAATGCGGAAACAAAAAGGCAACAACCTAATAAAACTGATACCAAAGAACAGGAAGGAAGTCCGAATGCTGAGCACGAAAGTCCAGAGAAAAATGAGCGACAAAAACCTAAATTACTTATTCCTTTATTCCCCTCCCCAATCCCAGACCCTAAAATCGGTATTGGAATCGGAGAAGAAGGCAATGGCTTTGACCTATATTTCCACAAATCTCTCCTTGAAAAATTCCCAGAACATAGCTCCTATTTAGTTGCTATTAGATGGATTGCGAAACATGATTTTGGCCAGATTAGAGATTGGATACGCCAAGAAGTAATAGGAAAGAAGAACTTTGACCCTCGTTTACATGCTCTTCAACTGCTGTATATTGGCAAAAGGAAGATATCCATTAAACCTTCTGGACTTATAGCAGGAAAAATAGCTGAGATCACTCTAGAAATCTACTGTGTGGACTTAATGAATGGGGAAATAATCGATATATATAGTGACACTTTTGAGAAATGGGGAAACACCCCCAACGATGCGATAAATAATACGATGGAGCTAGTCTGGCCTCCTTTGAAAGAATTTATCAACAGAAACGCCAATTGAATCCCTTATGTCAAATGAATCCTTCCCCCCCATAAAAATCTTCGGCTTAGCCATTATACTTATTTGCTATACCCTAAATTTATCTGCCCAATCCAAATCGGGAAACTGGTATATAAGACAAGCCTCAAAAGACTACGAAAAGAAGAACTATCAGGCCGCTTTAGAAAAAAGCATGAAAGGCCTAAACAGTATGAAGTTGAATAAAAAGAGAAAAAAAGAGGGCCTCTTTGTTCTAGGGCGGAGTTTCCCTATAGTCGTTCAAAGTAAACTAGATGTGATCCAAAGGACTAGCAGAACAGCCCTCCGAAAGGATTTTAGTGAGCCCTATATCGTAAGAAACATTATTAACTACCGCGAGCGCCTCTACACACAATATTCCGAGCTACATAGCCTCAATCAACAGGTGAAAAATCTCCTTCTTTCCCTCGGGGAAAAAATTCCCTCGGTACAAACAAAAGACTATTTGGAAGAAATTGCTGAGAGTAATACGTTACTCAACCAAGGAAAAGAACAAGGAGCTAGTTATTTTTTTGAGCTAGCCAATGAGGAGGCCAATGAGCTTCCTAAAAAATCTCCAGGCAAAAATCTTTGCAGAAAGGTGGCCCTTTATTATAAGCAAGCTTACCAATACGATCCACTAGCAAGTTTTACCGCAAAAGCCAAGGAGCAGTACAAAATATATCGAAAGTTAGGAACCAAACGGATTGGAATAGCTCCCTTTGAAAATAAAAGTTCAAAGGATCAATATGGTGCCATTGCAGAACAAATTAGCGATGTGATCACCTCTAAGTTATTCAATGACAAAAGTGATCTTATGGAGTTCACCCAAATCGTTTCTCGGGACCATATTCGTCAGATATTGGAGGAAGCCAAATATTTTGAAGCCAAAATCATCAATGACTCTACGGGCACTAAGCTCAAAGAGTTATATGGGATAGATGAGCTTATCACTGGTAAAATTACTCAGATTAACTCTTTTGAATCGGATATTAATCGAGAAAATTTAGCCATTACTCAGAGAGTAAAAACGGGAGTAAAGAAAGTAAAGAAAGATGATGGAAAAATTAAAGAGGAGTCGGTGTATGAAGATGTTAGCGTTCCCTATACAAAAATGAATCAGAAAGCCGGAGCAGAAATTAGAGGTTCTTATATGATCGTAAAAATGGGTAATGCAGAAGTCATCCGACAAAGAGCCTTTAATAAGGCATTTAGTTATAGTGAAACTTGGGCAAATAGCAAAAGTAAGTATATTACTCAAGTATATAGTCTAAAAGAGTTACTTAAAGAAACAGCTCCTTCCCCCCCTCATGACACAGAAAGGGTAAATTTAGTTGCCCAAAAAATTATAGATCATTTGATGGATGAGATTGTTTCCTACATTCAGTCTCAAAGAATGTAAATCCGATACAGCTTGAATCAGACAAAGCCCTCTAGCTACAATTCCTAAACTCAATAAACCGGATAGGGCGCCTTACGGTATTCGCATTTTGTACGACAGGGGATCAGAAGTAGGGTGGGAAAATTTATGGCAAAGGATACTTCCCAACTTCCTTTGGTGACTCCTCTTAGCCCGCTGTAATCATAATTGTATCCTCCTACCAGACGGAAGAAGGAGTTATTCTGAACTGCAAGGGGTATTTCCGCTCCGAGTTGAATCCCTAAGGAATTGGTACGGGGAGCATTCCGATCGGACTTAGGGGAAAATATATGGCCTAAATTATCCAAACCCGCCCATCGGTGAAAAAGTAAGCCCAGGATACTCGGCCCCAAGGGATTGTGAATATAGACCAATCCTGCATCTAAGACTTGGTATCGCAATCCACTATTGGGAGCAGAGGCCTGCTGGGAATAGCGGAGCAGACTTCCTGCGGAGTACTCGGGGGTCCTAGGAGAGTTCCCTCTATTGGCATATAGGTCTAAAGAGACTGTGTATCGGGGAGCAAGCTCTTCATTGGGGAGGCTAATGCCCCCTACTTCCCCGGCGTTTACCAAGTGATTTACGGCAAAGCCCAAGCGATAAAACACCTTATAATTGATGAGAAACCCAGAATATATGGCTCCAACATCCAAATCATAGTACTCTCCCAACAATTCAGATGCGAATGCATTACTTACCATTGAGGGGCCTATTATTCCATTAATGGGATCAAGTTGATCCGAGAATACGAGGCGAGAGAAGTCGAAATCCATTCGATTATAGGTGGCTCTAAAACCAAAGCTGAGTTCAGAACCATCTCTAAATCGACTATTGCAATTGCGAAGGGCGTGAAAGGAGTAGGAAAGGCCAATGCTTTTCCACTTCAATTGGGAACTCCCCTCTGTATTTTGCGTCATGATCACCCCTAAACCCGATTTTAAGTCAGCTATCTCGGAGGCAATAGCCACACTCTGCGTATTAAAGGCCGCATCATACCCGCCGATCCCTCTCCATTGGTTTTTGGCAATCCCATATATGGAAGTCCCTGCTTCATAGCCTGTAAGTGCTGGATTTAAGTAAAGGGGATTCCCATAATAATGAGAAAAAATAGGATCTTGGGCCTCCAACAAGTTAGGGAACCACATAATAACCAGAATGACATAGTATCTGTACCTCATAGTATTTCCTATTATATATAGCTGTTTATCAATATCTTAACTCGAACGCCTGTGTTTACCTAGGGACTAAAAATGCCCAACCTACCTCAACAAGGTTAAGGTTCCTCGATTCTTTCCTTTAAATGGGCGCCCATCTTTAAACTGTGCCAACAGAACCTTCCAGACATATGCATTATTTCGAGATAACTTATTTTGACTAGTGGTTCCATCCCAGTATTCTGAAGGTCTACCCGCTGCATCAAGTGCTTTTGACTCCCACACTACATTGCCCCACTGATTGTAAACGGCAATGTGAAACGCAGCTAGACCAATTCCGATCGGTTTGAAAAACTGGGCATCTCCTATAGGGGTACCTCCCGTTGGAAAGAATCCCGTTGGGATTTGCAGTCCCCCATAGGGTGGAGCGACGAATTGTGTTAAGGTATCCCTACATCCATTGGCTAAGGAAACAATCAAGCTAACAGCAAACGTGTCAAATCTTCCAAAATCATACCTAAAATCCTGTAAAGAGGAAACTTGTTGCCCATCAACCCACCACTGGTAAGTAGCAGCCATCGTTTCTCCTTCAAAAAATACTTTCCCGTTGGGCAGGGTGTCGAAGGCAAAGGTGAAGTCCGCCATTGGGGATTCAAAAACCTCCCACTCCAATTCTGCTTGGTCAAAGCATTGATCTTCTTGGCTCAGTTCCAAAGAGACCGTATAGGTGCCTGGAAGCGCATATAGGTAGGTAGGTAGGTCTGAATTAGAACTTCCTCCATCGCCAAAATCCCATCTCCATTGATCTCCGGTATTGTCCAACGGGAGGAATTCCACCAATTGATTCGTACAGGGCTCTCCTGTAATTGTGAAATCAGCCTGAGGCTGGGCAATAACCCTAAGGCTCTGACTCACTTGGGAGGAACATTGGAACGGATTGCTGGCGGTCAGGGTAATTTGATAATTTCCTGCTTCATCATAGGCATAGGAAGGAGAAATGCTTTGGAATTCCTCTTCATTCCCCATCTCCCATCGGTAGCTATTCTGGTTCCCGATAGATAAGTTTTCAGGTTGAAAAGTTTCTCCTTCACAATAGCTTGCTTTGGGCAGTTCAAATTGGGCTACAGGACTTGGAAATACCTGTATCTCAAAGGAGCTGTCGTTCCTGCAGCCATTTGCATCTTCTGTATTGAACCCTACGGGAAAGCTCCCAGGGTCTGCATAGGTTTCACTTGGGGCAAAGGAAGTAGAGCTATTACCATTTCCAAAATCCCAGGAATAAATGGTACCTCCTGATTGATTGGTGAAGTTTACTACTAAAGGAGCGCAGCCTTCCAGTCTGTCTGCATCAATAATAACAGGGGGGAGAGCATTTACTTCTAATACGGTATCCCAAACGCTTGGACAAAGGAAGGTGTCTGATAACGTAGTCAAGCGAACGGAGTAGCTGCCTGCCTGGGAATAGACATGGAGGGGATTTTCAGTCGTCTCTTGCGTATTGTCCCCAAAATCCCATGTAAAGCTGGCAATACCTGATCGTACCGTTGGCATAAAACTAACTTCCTCCCCTACACACAAGGAACCCATAATCAATCCTTGGGAGGCTACGGCAGGTAAAACTTGTATTTGTTGTTCACTTGTGTCAAAACTACACTGGTTATGCGCAATGAGCCGTAGGGTAAAGGTACCCGGAGTGGTATAGGTATGTGAGGGATTCGAAGAAGTTTCTCCGGCAGTTCCATCTCCAAAATCCCAACGGAGAAATGGCGCATCGGAAAAGTCGGTAGGGTTAATGGTCATGGGCGTGCAGCCCCGGGTGGAATCGATGGCAAAATTGGCATCGATGGTGTTGGGATGTACCACCAAGGTCTGTGAACCTGTATCTGCACCACAAAAATTTTGAGCAATAAGCGTAAGGGTATAGGTAGAATCTCTTTCATTGGCTATATAAACCTGGCGGGGAGGATTTTCTTCTAAGGAGAACGCTCCATTCCCCAAATCCCAGGAGAAAGACTCGGGATTTCCTGTCGTCAGATTAAATAGAGAATCTGAATCCAATACGAAGGGAGAGCAGTCATCGTCTCTTTGCAGGCCGATGCGAACCTGTGGAAGGGGAAATACCGTTACCCTTCCCTCTGCCTGGGAATTTCCACATTGATTACTGATGGACAGATGTATTTGGTAAGTTGTATCTGTAGGGCCTTGAGGAAAAACCACCGTCCCGGGTTCTTCTATATGTAAGGTATCCCCCAGCCCAAAGTCCCATATCGAAATTCCTCCATTTTGCTGACTGTTATTGGAAAATTGTACCGGCAAGCCGCTTAAAGATTCATTTAGAATCTGAGCACAGCCCTCCTGCATATCCGGGGTAAAACTCGCAGAAGGTACATCTTCAATAACTAGCTCTTGGCTTGTGGAGTCTTTGCATCCAGAGGAACTAGCTGTTACCCAAAGCCAGACAGTAAACGGACCAGAACTAGTATAGGAGTGAATAGGATTCGTATCCGTTGAGGTAGTACCCTCTCCAAAATCCCACAAATATGCTGCATCTGCTAAAGAGGAGTTTGAAAATTGAAGGTCGGTATTGACACACATAGATCCTTCAACATCAAACCCTACTTCTGGGAGCCCAATTTTAAAGACAATTTTTTCGCCAAGGCTCACACAGCTATCCTCATTGGTATAGCGATAAGTGAGTTTTGTATCTTCTCCCAAGGGAAGTAGATCTGGATCCAAGATTCCCAAAACCGGATCTATGATACCCGGTCCTGACCAAATACCCCCTTGGGGAAGGGCCTCTAGGGTATCTCTTCCAGTCCCCTCACAATAGCCTTGGCGCTCTCCCACAAATACTTCGGTCGTATCCAAAATATGAATTATCTTGGTATCCCGCGTCTCACATTCTTCGGTACCCACTATATAGGTAAGTATATTATCTCCAATATTTGCCTGTGCAGGATTAAATTGTGAGGTGCCAGGCTCAACCCCTGGACCTACCCATCTCCCTCCAGCAGGAATTCCCCCTTCCAAGTTTACGATAGCTTCATTTTGGCAATAGGTTTCCTCTGCCCCCGCTTCAGCCGTATCTGCCTCTACCAAACTCAGGGTCATTATGGCACTATCTGTACAACCAGCGCTTGTGGTAAACGTATAAATTAGACTAAGCTCATCTTCCTCGACTCCTGCTGAATTGAAAATCCCCGTTGGGTCTATCACGCCGGGTCCCTTCCAACTCCCTGTCCCCATGTCTCCCGATAGGGGGGAATAGCCTTCTAATACGATATCTTGATCCGATCGACAGTAGGTTCGGTCTGTAGTCGCCACATCGGGAAGGGGTGAAATTGTAATGCTTCGGCTTGCTGATCCACTACAGCCTGTAAGGGTATCGGTATAGGAATACATCTTTTCCAGGGTCCCAGGCGTATTTTCTATAATAATTGTGCTATCCACATCGCCATTTTCCCAGATCCCCCCTCGAGGGAAACCAAAAAGAATTATGGTGTCTACCCCTGCACAAGCAACGGTATCTGGGGCTAAAATTTCGGTATCTGGCCCTGCATTTACAATGATTTGGACGCTCCCTTCTACCTGGCAAGCCCCAACTCCGTACTGGTATAGCACTTGAATCGTATCCTCCAATCCTACTGGAGGGAGAAATTCTCCAGTTAGGGAATCCACGTACTCCCCTAACCACCTTCCTCCATTTGGGTTGGCCATGAGCGCTAAGGTCTCTCCATTGGAGCAGATAGCTGTATCAGGACTTAACTCTAAGGTAGCCAGGCCCGCAACCAGAAAGGTATCAGTAGTCTGTACACTAGCACATTCATTCTTTGTAGAAACCTGGATAATATATGCCTCTGCCTGAGGGAGAAAAGTGATCCCTGTTGGATTAGGGCCTGTAAAAGTCTCAGGGCTAGCCCCAGGAAAACTCCAGATGATGTCTTCCAAGGTTCCTCCTCTGGGATTTGTCGTAGCAAAAAAGGAAGTGGAAAATTCCCCACAGGTATCGGGGGTGGGCTCCAGGGAAAGCCCAGGGGGACCTTTGATTTCTAGACTTTGCTCCCACAACTCTCCGGTTCCGCATTCATTGGAAGCACTTAAAGAAACCGTGTAGCTACCTTCCTGGGAAAATCGAATTTCTGGATTTCGGGAAGTAGAACCTGTATTGTTAATAAACTCAAACCCTCCGGGGCCATCAACTGACCACTCAAAATTTACGCCTGTTAGTGGGGTGGTAGTATTTTCCGCTACGAAAGTAAAAGGGGCACAACCTGCTGCCTCATTAGGGAGACCATTTCCTGTAAAGTCAACGGATACCTGTGGAACATCTGTGACAATGATCGTACGTGCAGAATTAACAGCTCCACATTCTGTGACATCACTTGAATTGATGGCTTCTAGGCTGACCGTATATACTCCGGGAGTCGAATAGGTGTGAGTAGGCTCAAAGTCAGTACTTGTATTTCCATCTCCAAAATCCCAGGAGAATTGGAGGACATTGTCCTCCGGGCAGGTAAGATTTTGAAAACTAACTGATTCCCCTGAACAAACAATCGTGTCTGCTAATCCAATAGCCGCCACAACAGTAGGGCTTACAAAGACAGGAACCGCTCCAAAATGCATATTACGTGAATCACAACTATTGTAGGCATTAACGGTAACTGTAAAGGAAGATTGATCTGAATTACAGGTTCCAAAAGGGGATAGGTCATAGCTATGAAGAGGAGTTGAATTGTCTCGGACCTCATCAAAATTTCCGTCGCCCCAGTCCCATAGGTAATATTCTACCACAGAGCCATCCGTATTGTTAATAAGTTCCACGGTCTCCCCCTCACAAATATCTGTCCCCCCCAATTCTACCTGTATGGCGACACTAGGGCGCTTAAAAAATCGAATGGTATCCCGGAAATAGCCCATACAGGTACCGTTGGTCATACTAACTTCTACAGGGAAAGACCCAAACCTTTCGTACGTATGTTGGATAACCAATGCTGTCCCTGTAATGGCTGGGGAGCCATCCCCCCAATCTAAAGTATAATCTCCTGCTACAGGAAGGGCCCCTAAGGTTAGTACAGTTGTAAAGGTGTCCCTTTCTGCATTTTCACTTAAACACAATTGCGTCTGGGAGAAATTGCCAGAAATATTTGGGGTAGCTTGTATGGTAATTTCCTGGGTAGCCTGACAAGAGACACCTCCTGTATCTGTAACCGTTAGCGTTACATTTGCTGTATATGCAGCATCTCTTGGTTGAAAGGAAAAGGAAGTTACCCTACCAGTAGCAGTCCCTTGGCCATTAAAGTTCCATCGGTAACTTTGGATTCTAGCATCTTGGGTAGCCGTGAAATTGACAGGTAACTGGGCACAGGTGCTGTTGGTACTTACATTAAAATTTGCCAAGCATTGTCCCCAAGCCGAAGCTGGCACAAGTAATAGATAAAGGCCCAAAAAATATTTATACAAGCTGGGCACAAAAAGGTGTTTTGACATGGATATTTTGTTCAGAGCAACCCAATGATAATAATAAATGAAATATTCAAAAAAACTATTCTTTAATCAACATGTATTTGGTTTTTTTAATAAATTAATTGTACAAATTAATATTCTATTTGTCAAAATTATTGAGCCTATATGGCTGGTTTCGTATTGGGTATATATCGCTGGAAAGGGAGGGAATATTAAGAGAAAAGGGGAATATTTTCGAAAAAAAATAAATTTAGGGCAGAAAGACCTTCTTTTTACCCTAAACTAGTTTTATACCCGAGATCTAGTTTCTAATTCATATCAGCGTTTTTTGCCCAATAATACATAGTGAAATTCTCCTAGGGATTTACTATTGCGATTTTATCCCTTTTTAACATACTGCCCTTCGAAATGGCTTCCCATATATAAACTCCCGAGGGAAGATTAGGAAGTTCCCACTGTTCTTCAAGTTCTGCTGAGCGTATCTCCTTCCTTGCAACTACCTGTCCTTGGGCATTGCTTAATCGAAGCACAATTGGTTCCTGCTTCCCTTCTGGACCCTTAATCCACAGATATTTTGAAGTGGGATTTGGGTATATTTGAATCCCTTTTGCTTGACCCTGAGTCAAATCCGTTCCAATAGGATCAGAAATATTTGTAATCAAGTTGCCCTTTTTCTCAGTTTTGGAAGCCTGGTAAATTTCTTGGGTTTCAGCATCCTGAATAAAAACTACTGCATATAGAGAATCTGGATTTTGAACAATAGAAGGAGAGGGTTGGGAATTAGGGGTCCAGGTCTCTTCGATAAACATAGGTTCTAAGGCCTCCATATTTTGAAGGCGTTCCCCTTGGGCACCAGGAAGCATTCTTCTTAACACATGATTATATATTTTGCCTCCCATACTTACTCCATCTTCTAGGAGTGCTATATGAATTCTAAGGGGTCTATCCCACTTTTGAAGTGCGGTGAGGGTGGCCTTTACAGTATAAGGATCCTTGGAGGTGGTATCAATGTAGATATGGAAGGGAGAAAACTCTAATGAGCTTGTATCTATAGTCCGCAGGGACAGTTCGGATAGAGAACCTTGATATTCCATTCCCCCTACAACAATATTACCAGGTGTACTAATGCTATAATGACTAAGTCTAGCTTGGGGATCTATAGAGTTAGCTGCTTCGAGGGGATCCCCCGATTGATAATGGTAGCTAATTGGAATGATGTCATCCTTATACTGCTCAAAAGCCTTAGGTACTCCCTGTGATAGTCCTTCTGAAATAGCTCCTGGGAAATATTCCAGTAGAATTTTCCGAGACCTATTTCCCAAGAAAAAATTATCTATGGCTACGCCATTGAGATCTGCGGCGGCATTTACAATGCCAATACTCTTAAATGCCAGGCGAAAACGAGTGATGGGACTTACAAGGGAATCTACTAGGCGATGCGCTACCCGCTTCCATCCAAGGTATTCACCCGACCACCCATATTGGCTTTCTTCAGGCTGATCCCCGGGATTGGCAATGAGCGTAGATAAATCGTACCAATTTATTCCCGAAGTATCGGTACCGAAAGAATACCAATTATTTCCATTATCCGTGGAGACTTGTAATACCGCTCCGTCGAAGGCTGCTTGGGTATCACTCCATAGATCAAAAGACAGCATCGGAAAGGGCAGGGAGCTTAGGTCGAAACAAGGACTGTATAACCAGGAATGAACATTAGTCGAATAAGCATCATCTAGATCAGTAGCCCAAACCCTTTCTCCGTCAGCGGCATAATTTATAGTACTTCCCGATGGGAGGCCCAGTTCCCAAAGGGAATTTTCCTCATGTGGCTGCCAATAGAAGTTTCCTGCTCAAAGGAGTCATCATAGGGCAGACTATTAGAGGAAATCGCAGGCAATACCCAAATGCTTGCATGTGGGATAGAGTCTTGGGGGTTATTGCCAAATTGAATAGAGTTGCCCTCAATAGTTCGGAGAAGGGAATAATTCCCTGGGGGCAAATCTAATTTGATGGTCAAATTCTCAATCAGAATTTGGTTGAGCTCAGTGGTATATTCTCTGTTATAAGTGATAGCAATTTTATCCGCTCTAATATTTCGTAATCCACAATTGTAATTCCTTCTCCTATTGCTTCCACTCTGGTAGTGGGATTATCTTGGATCAAAATTCCTTTTGGAAATCTGAGGACAAAGGACTGATTCTCACCTATGGCCCAAGCACCACCGGTACTATCTGTGAGTCTGATAGGTCCTAGGGCAAGAGATTCATTATCATACTGACATACTTGGATTTCAGAAGCAATGATAGTTGATTCCTGGTATTCATATGCTCCTATATCTATTCTGTTATTACTTGAGCCTATTACCCGGGAATAACCACGTTGATCCGTAGTAGTGGAGGTAGAGTCAATAAATTCTCCAGATGAAATGGCAGGGCTGTGGGCTAATAAAGCCAGGGTAGGGACAGGTCCTCCATTCATTTTCAAACTGTCTAATCTAGGGTCTATGGGTTCTGAGGAACCCCCAACGATATCTGTAGATCGAGCTCTAATATTTGAACCTGTTGTATCTGAAATAAGGTTATATCCTTCTGATAAGGCAAATGAACCCTCAGAAGAGGAAATTGAGGGACCATCACCTGCAAAGAGGCTGTTTTTTATATATAGAGAATCGCCTGTATTCAATTTGATATTATTTCCATTGGTAGCTGCCTCATTAGAAAATATGGTTGAGTAATTGATAGATAAGGCATCAAAGGTAGTTTCTGTCTCGTTAAAAAAAGGCGTATTTTTATCACAAAATATTCCTCCTCCATCGGTACTATTATTATCATAAATGGTACTGTTGCTTAATTCGAGTTTGCCCGAAGATAAAATTCCTCCTCCTGCATTATTCGCCTGATTATGTGAAATAGTTGTGCCAAGTAAGAAAGTAAGCCCATTGATAGTAAGTCCTCCTCCATTTTTGGAGGAATTAGTTGAAAAATAGCTGTCTTTCAATATGCTCGGGCCTGCCAAATAACCTCCACCTCCTGAACCATTTGATTTATTACTCAAAGCTATACACTTATCAATATAATTTTGATTAAAAATTCCTCCACTAGAAATTCCAATCCAAAATCCTCCTCCATTTCCAGAAGCAAAGTTATTTTCTATAGTTGAATTCTCGATTAATGTATTCCCATTGGCGCAAAATATAGCCCCCCCATTACCTGGAAGGAATTCTAAAGCCATAATATCCAACCCCTCTGCACGGTTATTGAGAAAATAACTTTCTCGGATTCTTATATCAGCTTCATCGGAATAAATGGCTCCTCCCCCTTTACCCAAGGAAACATTCCTTTCAAAATTACAATTTAAATAAAAATGATTACCACCTTTATTATATATCGCTCCACCTCCCCCAGTTGGAACCAAAGCTTCGTCTACAATACTATAGCCTCCTTCAATTTGGTTATTTGTGAAAGTTGAAGATATTATCTCTGAATTTGAGTTTACATTTTCAATCCCTCCTCCGAATACACCTGCTATTTTAGTGGAATTAGCATTATTCTGAAAAACACATTTTAGGGCAAATAGGTCAGCATTTCTTGTTTCTATCCTACTATTATTGAACTCAGTGGATATCAATTCAAGTCTTCCATAATTGAAGTTTATCGCCAAACTATCACAATCAACAA
Organism: Bacteroidia bacterium; assembly: GCA_965263105.1. Classification (GTDB taxonomy): domain Bacteria; phylum Bacteroidota; class Bacteroidia; order J057; family J057; genus JBCCTX01. The sequence goes on from CBDHGL010000002.1 coordinate 391,887, forward strand.
ACTTACAATTACTCATTTTTAAGGTGTCTACTTCTTCAAAAACGCCATCTATTGGAAAATCGTCGTTTAGATAAGATAAGGGGCTTAGATACGAAATCACCGCCCCTCCATTATTAATAAATTGAGTGTTATCAATCATTCCCCCACTTATTAAGTCGAAATTGAAACCACTTTCAGTTATATTTTTAAATACGGAATTTGAAATCCATAAGTCCATTGGTCCACGGAAACGCCCGAGAGAATTATTATTATCAAAAATACTATTACTAATTATTGTTTTACCATCGAATCCTATAGCATCTGCATTATTCCAAATAAAAAAAATATTTATTGAATTATTTGCAAATTTAGAGCTATCTATTTTAAGCCAAGCTCCTTCAATTGAAATTACATTCCTGCACAGATTATTCATAAAATAACACTTATGAAATGTAATCTCCGGTATTGAAGTGAAACTGGAAAGACCTAGATCACAATCTACTACTTCCCCGAATTGATCAGAATCTACTACATGATTTTTGTTATCCCTGAATATACAATCGTTGAATTTTACATTCATTCCGCTTACATAGATATTCCCAGTACTAAAACCTCCAAGATTATCTCCTATATATCCCTCTTCAAAAATTAAACCATCTATTTCTGAATATTGATCAGAAATATCTATTTCCACAAGTTGCATTATTACTTGTGAATTATCATCTCTCGTTTCCGGATTTCCAATGTTCCCACTTAGAATAGTAGCATTTGTATGGAATAGAGAAAGAGAATCAATCTTCCTATCAAGAAGGGTAGCTTCTTGCCCATTAAATCCTCCAATCAATTTAACATATTGTGGAACTTGAAAGCTAATTCTCCTTTCTTGAAGTCTACAAGGATTACAAGACGTTGGAAAATACATCCCCTTTGCAATCCAAATCTGGTCTCCTGAGTCTACGATAGCCAGAGCATCTTGTAGGTCTGTAAATGCATTCTCCCACGAACTTCCATTATGGACAATATTCTGTCCCACATTAGAAGAATCTACATATATTATTTCAAGGCCTAGTGTATCTTCTAGAGAGAAAAAATAATTTAGCATATCCGTGTCGCCAGAAATATTAATCAAACTTCCTTCAGAACTAGTTTTGTACAGATCAATATATGCACTAGCTTCTACCGTTAGATCCCGATAATTTACTTGTAGGTAATTATCATTAAGGTGAATTGATAATATATATTCTCCTTGTCTGGCAAAATCTTGACTTCGTAATTCTAAATAATATAGCTCCTCATTGTATTCAAAAGAAAACCAATCATAATCCCCAGGAAAAAAGCACAAGGTATCATTGAAATTAAGATCTCCTGTCAATTCATATGCTAATTGGGAAGTATTATTAAATTCATATTCATCATTGCAAGATTCAAGGTTTTCTTCCGTAACCTCAATGGGATGATTGGGCCACCATCTAAAATTATTTGAACGATTTTCTTCTCCACTATTTCTAAAGACATCCACTTCATAATTCAGGAAGTAAGTGCCGGGGTCAATACAAGGATCTCCTCCACACTTAGTTAGTAGGTCAATATTGAAGGGAATCTCAATACTATCTCCAGGATTTAAAATAGGAACAATAATAGAATCTATATCTCTTATGTAATCACCCTCGGCAGTTAAATAGAAAATAACTGTACTTTCTCCTAGCGTAGGGCTAACACCTAAATTTAAAACCACAATATTACCGTGAAGCCATGAACCATCTATCCATAAATAACCATAAGCCGTCAGATCTGGGGGGTTAACCGCATATCGCAATTTAGCAAATGGGTATAGATCATTTTCCTTTATTAGAGCAAGATCTGAATCAAATAATTGAATTTTTGTATCTGTTTCGGATGAATTAATTGAATAGGTTTCAATTATCAAATAATAACCATCAAATTGAATTGATAAACCATAATTACCCTCTACCTGAGCTGAATACCCTTCTATCAATATATAATAAATGGTCTCCTCTATTTCTAATTCAAACCAATCTTGGTCGCCTGAAGTAAGGCACATACTATCATTTTGATATTCTGTACCACTTATAAAAGTGGCCATTTCAACTTCATTATTAGGCTCTTCTTCACTAAAACATATTGCTATACTTCTCGATGTTAGTTTCCCAGGTAAGGAAGAGCTCTGTCTGAGCGTTTTTTTAGGAATAGTTCTTTGGGGGACCATTTCAAGAGGTACAGGAAGGGGTACATCTACATTTCTTTTACTTGATGTAGGGGTTCCATCTTGGGATAAAAGGGGATAGTGGATTAGTATCAATATTGCCAATAAAAAATAAACAGGACTTTTCATTACAAAGGGATTTATTTTGTTTGGGATACCTAATACGAAATGACGATTTTCTCTCGTTTCACGATTTCATTGTTAATGTATATTTCTAGAACATATACTCCTGTGGGTATATTTGACAAGGACCATTCTTTCAAAGCTTCATTTTCAGGAAGAGTTAACGTACGAACCAATTGACCGTTGAGGTTTCTCAAAATAAGCCTGTTTTGAGGATAAATCCTGTCTATTTGAATAAATACCTTATCTCGAACTGGATTGGGATATATATATATTCCTTCTGCAATCGGAGCTTCATTCGAAACTGATAATTCTCTTCCCATTCCAGCTCTACAAGCTTGGTAAATTTCTTGAGTTTCCTCATCCTGAATGAAAACTACTGCATAAAGAGAATCTGGGTTTTGAACAATAGAAGGAGAGGGTTGGGAATTGAAGTCCCAAGTTTCTTGAATTGGAATGGATTCAAATTCTTCTAAATTCCCATAGGAAAGCCCTTGAGCTCCAGGGAGTAATTTTCTCAATACATAATTATATATCCTATCCTCAGCCACAACCCCATTTTCTAACAGTGCAATATAGACTCTAATTGGCCTTTCCCACTTCTGAAGTGCGGTAATTTTGGAAACCACTGTAAAAGGGTCCCCATTGGTAGTGTAAATGGAGATGTGGAAAGGAGAAAATTCCAAAGAGCTCGTATCTATTGTTCGCATGGAAAGCAGGTCTGCAAGCCCTTGATATTCAATTCCTCCTACAATGAGGTTACCGGGTGTACTGATGCCATAATGGCTTAATCGTGCTTGGGGATCGATGGAGTTAGAGGGTTGAAGGGGATCACCTGTTTGAAAATGAAAATTAATAGGAATGATATCTTCTCCATATTGGTCAAACAATTCAGGTTTGATCATAAACAGTTCTGGAGAATCCGCTCCGGGAAAATATTCCAATAATATCTTTCGAGACCTATCCCCTAGAAAAAAATTATCAATGGCTACCCCATTAAAATCGTCTATGGGATTTACAAAATTGATACTCCTAAAGGCCATGCGAAAACGGGTGATCGGACTTCTCAAAGAATCAACCAATCGATGAGAGGTAGTTTTCCATCTGGAGTATTCACCAGACCAGCCAAACTGACTTTCTTGCGGCTGATTGCCAGGGTTAGCATTGAGAGCTGCAAAATCGTACCAATTAATCCCGGTAGTATCTGATCCGAAAGTACGCCAATTATTTCCATTATCGGTGGAAACTTGCAAAACGGTTCCATCAAGGGCTGTCTCTGTATCACTCCATAGATCAAAGGACACCATAGGATAGGACAAGGAATCCAGGTCGAAGCAAGGACTGTACAACCAGGTATGGACATTGGCAGAATAAGCGCTATCTAAGTCTGTAGCCCATACCTTCTCTCCATCGGAAGCAGAATCAATTTTGCTTCCCGTTGGAATCCCCAATTCCCAGAGCGAATTATTTTCGTGGGGCTGCCAGATAGTGCTTTCGCTTTCGAAAGAGTCATCATAAGGAAGGTTTTCGGACGTAATTGTGGGTAATACCCAAATACTTGCATGCGAAATAGAGTCTTGAGGACTATTCCCATACTGGATGGAATTTCCTTCATGTGTACGGAGGAGAGAATAAATCCCTGGAGCTAAGTTTACATTAATAACTAAATTCTCTATAATAATTTGGTTAGGTTCAGAAGTATAGTTTCTGGTATAGGTAATTTCTATTTTTTCGGCTTCAATCTCATAACCCTCAATGATAATTCCTTCCCCCAATGCTACCACCTCGGTAGAAGAGTTTTCTTGAATAAAAATCTCATTTGGGAACCTGAGAACAATGGACTGATTCTCTCCTATGGCCCATCCACCCCCAGTACTATCCGTAAGCTTAATAGACCCTAGGACTATCGATTCATTATCAAGCTGGCAGACCTGAATTTCAGGAGCGGAGACATTCGTTTCCTGGTACTCATATGCTCCAATATCTATTCTGCTATTTTTTGAACCAAATATCCTAGAATAACCCCGTTGATCAACAGTGATGGAGGTAGAATCCAGAAATTCTCCAGATGAAATGGAAGGGCTGTTGGCTAATAAAGCAAGGGTAGGTACAGGCCCACCATTCATTTTTAATGTGTCCAATCTGGGGTTTATAGATTCCAATGAGCTTCCAACTATATCCGTAAATCGAGCTTTGAAATTTGAAGCTGTTGTATCGGAAATTAAGTTATGGCCTTCCGATAAGACAAATGAACCCTCAGAAGCAGAAATGATGGGACCATCCCCTGCTACGATGCTATTTTTCAGAAACAAAGTATCTCCAAAATTTACTTGGATATTTTTTCCATCGGAATTGGAATTATTAGAATATATTGTAGAATATCTAATAGATAGAAGATCTAAGGAAGTCTCTGTATCGTTAAAAAAAGGACGATGTTTATCGCAAAATATTCCTCCTCCATCTGTACTATTATTATTATAAATTGTACTGTTGATTAATTCGAGTTTACCAGAAGATAAAATCCCTCCCCCAGATCTATTCGCATGATTATCCGAGATAGTACTACCAAGCATTGAAATATGCCCATTGACAGTAAGCGCCCCCCCCCCTTCTGCAGAGTTTTTTGAAAAATGACAGTCTGTTACTGTGCTTGGCCCTGCTAAATATCCCCCTCCTCCAAAAGAATGAGAATTATTACTAAAAGTATTACACTTTTCTATACGATTTTGATTGAAAATTCCTTCATTAGTTATACCTAACCAAAATCCTCCGCCAATACCCGAAGCAAAATTGTTCTCTATAGTTGAATTTTCTACTAATGTATTCCCGTTGGTGCAATATATAGCGCCCCCATTCCCAGGCAAGAATTCTAAATCCATATCCAAGCCATTTGCGCGATTTTTAAAGAAGTAGCTGTCCTGGATTATTACATCTGACTCATCTGAAAAAATGGCACCTCCTCCTTTGCCAGAGGTAATGTTTTCTTCAAAGGTACAATTTGAATAAAAGTGATTTCCGTTTTTATTATATATAGCTCCTCCCCCACCAGATGGTATTATTGCATGGCCGATCAGTGAATAACTGCCTTCTATTTGGTTCTTTTTAAAAGTGGAAGAAATTATCTCAGAATTAGAGTCTATACATTCCATCGCCCCTCCAAAGGCACCTGCCTTTGCAAAAGGCTTATTGATATTTTGAAACATGCAATTAATACCGAAAAAGTCTGTATTTCGTGTCTCAACCCTACTATTATTGAATTTTGTAGAAATCAGTTCAAGTCTTCCATAATTAAAGTTTATTGCCAAACTATCACTATCGATAAACTTACAATTACTTAATTTCAATGTATCTACATCTTCAAAAATTCCCTCTATCGGAAAATCCCCCTCCAGAAAAGAAAGGTGGCTTAGATACGAAATAGCTTCTCCTCCAATATTTATGAAATGAGTGCTATCAATCCTGCCCCCCCTTATGTATTCAAATTCCAATCCATCCTTGGTTGTATTTTCAATTACCGAATTTGAAATCCATAGGTCAGTCGGCCCACGAAAATATCCGATGGATTCATTATTAATAAAAGTGCAGTTGTTTATTTGGGTATATGTAATTTCCTCCAACTCGTCATCATCATTAAATATATTGAAAATTTCTTCCTTATTATTATTAAATTTGCAGCCATTTATACTAATCCCCGAATAGTCAACAAAAAATATAGCCCTAGCTAAATTATTATTAAAGTAACAACCTTGGAAAACTAGCTTTTCAATAATTTCCAGTGAACCATCAAAATTTATTATACCCTCGCTATAATTTTCATTATTTATAAATAGACAATTACGAAATTCAAGGTCTATACCAATAGGGATATTAATTGTACCTAAACCTAATGACTGAAAATCTTCCTTTATATACCCCCCCTCTATAATCAAGCCATCTAGATAAGTAGGAGGGCCATCTTTATACCTTGTGTTGAATTGTAAAATAACCTTAGAGTTATCGTCTACCCTCCCATCCAATCCTATATTTCCACTTAGAATTGTCGCATTTGAATGGAATAAAGACATAGAATCCATCCTTCGATCCGGAATAGAAGCTTCATCCCCAATGAATCCCCCAATCAAATTAACAAACTGAGGTACCTGAAAGCTAACATCTCTATCTTCACTATCACAATTATCGCAAGATGTCGGGAAATAGGTTCCTTTAGCGATCCAAATCTGGTCTCCAGAATCTGCTATGGCTATGGCATCTTGCAAGTCAAAGAAAGCTGTTTTCCAAGAAGTACCATCATGGTAGATATCGAATCCCACTGCTGCAGAATCAACATAGATAACCTTCGGGCTTTGACCCCAAAGGATGGTGGGAAGAACAAAGAGAAAGGTAAATAGGGCTCGGCTGATCATGAAGATTTTTTGTATTAGGATGTAAAATAACCCATGAATAAATATCAATTACTCTCAAAGGGAATTCTTCCCCTCAAAAGGATACTCGCAATCCTATTTATCGTTCATTAATTTAAAACATTAAAACGCTATTCGAAAGAAAATTTTTCACAATATTTACTTTATGACAAATCGAACGATATATGTTTGAGGTAAGCCCTGGGATTCCCTGCAAAAAGATGGATTTGCTTTTCTTATACCCCTAATTCCCTTTTGTATGCCAAACCTTCCGAAAAATATCTATGCACTATTAATAGGAATCAACGAATACTCCCCAAAATCTCAGCCGAAGGTTCCTCCGCCCTTAAGGGGTTGCCGCAATGATGTGAAATTGGTGAAGGAAAAGTTGGAAAGCCTGGTACGTACTAGACCTGATTATGCCTTGCACATACAAACACTTTTCAATGAGGAAGCCACCCGGGAGGCATTGATCCGCCATTTTAGGGAGTTTCTGGTAGGTCCCGTCCAATCTGGCGACATTGTCTATTTTCATTTTAGTGGGCACGGAAGCTATGAGACTGCCCCCAAAGAATTTGAGCCCTTCTTTGCAGAAAAGAAATTGGAGACGCAGGTGTACTACGACAGCCGGGAACCGGGGAAGAATGATCTTGCAGATAAAGAATTGGCTGTTTTGCTTTCGGAGATTCCCGAAGGGGTAGAGACTTTCGTTATGTTGGATTGCTGCTTTTCGGATTCCGGAGACAGGAAACCTAATCTGGAAAGGTTCCATGATGGGCGAAAAAAAGAAAGAGCGTTGAAAAACTTTTTGGGCGCATACGATAAACAAGAAAGCCTACAAATACCTGGTTCCTCTCATATATTGTTTGCTGCCTGTACCAGAAAACAACGGGCCAGAGAATGTACCGGAGGAGATGGAAGGAAATATGGAGCCTTTACCCATGCTTTCGCCCAGGTATTGACTCATGCTTCTTTTGACCTTTCCTATTTCGATCTCATTCAAAAAACCAAGCTCCAGATGCCACCGATAAACGATGCTTGGCCAAGGAAGTATCATCAGAATCCCAGATGGGATCAACTAGGGAAAGCCCACATTCACAATGCCTTTTTATTCGGAGATTTTAGGGCGAGAAATGAGCGAATACGGGTAAGCCGTGAACGTGGAAACTGGTATGCCGCACAGGGGGCAATCGATGGAATCAACGTCCATCGTGAATTGCCCTCATCGTTATCGCTTTTTGAAAGCGATACGAGTCCCACTGCTATAGGTAAGGCCCATCTCTCTCAGGTAGGGTTTCAAAAGAGTGAAATCACTCCCCACTTTAACCTCGATGAAGGGAAGGAATATTTTACCGAGTTTGCTCCATACCGTATCCCCCTATACCTTGAGGAAGGTTTAGCCCCGCTTCAGCAATTTCTCTTCGAGCAGGCATCTACCTATGTCATAAGCTCTTCTTCTGCCTCAAATTGTAAATATGGGATCAAGGAAAATGAAGGGGCCTTGGAGTTTTGGGACCTTGCTCAGTCGCATCTCATTTTGGGAATCCAATCCTGGACAGAGGCATGCTTTCCCTATCTTAGAAGCCTATGCAAAAAGATCCATACATGGGAAAGGGTGCAGCAGCTGGGCAATCCCTACGAAAGTATCGATAGTACGCGGATAAAATTTGGATTTAGGATAGAAGATGGTAGTAAGAAAGTCCTCTACTCCCAAGATCAGCCCATTAGATTGCCCTTTCAGGCACCTCATATTGAGTATTCCCTTTGGGGAGAGAATCACACGGAAAATCCCCTTTATTTTATGGTATTATATACAGGCCCCAAATTGGAAACCGAGGTTCATTATCGGGATGAAGATCGCAAAGGCCCCTCCCCCTCTCGCCTAAATATGGAGCGAAGAATTCTGGACCTTGACCCTCGTTTTCCTGCAGAGAAAAATAGCTTCCGCCTTCTCTACAGCACAGAATACATAGAAGATAGCCTAGTTTTTGACGAGTGGGAATGTGAAGAATTTCATTATTATGGAAAAACGATTTCTGAGAAGCAACTACTACAGAGTGAATCGACCCGAGGCTTTGAGCTTCCTCCCAAGCCCCAATCCAGAAATCCCTTGACAAAAACCGTCCATGAATGGGGTGTCCTAGATTTAGAGGTAATCGTGGAGAGAAAAGAGGTCATTTAAAGTTTTTCCAAAAACTCTAATTGAAAAAAGCCGTTTCTCAGAAGCTTCCATCCTTGGGTGGATTCCTTCCAACCGCAGAAGAGTCTACATAAATAACTTACTGACAATCAACATGGAAATGAATCATCATTAAGAGAATTGAAAAAACAATTCCTTTGAAAAGTCAGAAATAAGAACTGGGGTATTCATGGATTTTTATTTTAAAGTTCCATCAGAAAGCGTCTTAATAAAAACCATTAGCGTATCATTATTACCAAAACTAGAGCTACCTACCATTCCGTAGTGTTCTTCCCCTATGGGGATAACTTGACTCCCTCTAACACTTCCTCCGGGAAAGCCAAAACTTTGAGGTGCTGGCCAAATGGGTGTAACTAACTCTTCCTGGACAGATAGGACGTGTACAAAGAGTCTTTCTCCTCCTTGGTTTAAGGTACCTGAAATTACCCAGTCTCCATTAGAGTTCTGTTTGATACCAGCAGAACGGGAATCTCCAGGGATATCTAGTAGGTAGCTTTTGCTAATTGATGCTAGATCAGAACTGAGTTGAAAAACCCAACTACTCTCAATCCCTGGCCCTAGTGCATTCCCAAGAATTACTACTTCTCCACTTTCCCCTTGAAGGATATCTACCCCTTCAGCCTCAAAAGAATTATCTTTAGGAAACTCTTGGGCGTTAATAATTCCCCCTCGGGAACCGAACTCTACTACCCAAACTTTCTTGCCTGGAGTAGGTGCTCCATTTTGCTGTGGAGGCTTAGCCGTAGTCCCCACAATCACAAAATTCTCCCCTCTTTTGATCATGGCTCTCCCTTCGTCAAAGCCCGCGAACCCTCGGATAGAAGAATCGAGTTTTACCTCTCCTGTAGAGTTTAAACGAAACCACAGTAAATTAGAAATGTCTAGAGCTGGATCTGTGGCCACGCTCTGTCGTTGGGAGGTCTTTCCAACTAGTATGATATCATTGTTTGACGCTTCTAAGACATCAAAGATTTGCTCATTTGTGCTAGGCTTATTAATGATGCGTTTCCACTCCACTTGATTGTTTTCCCGGATCTTTACAAGAAAAGGATCCTGGGTATTGTCTGATCGTGTAGTATAGCCTGCCAAAAGGTAGGCCCCATCCTGAGTAGGAGTTATGCTCATCCCAAAATCGTCCCCTTGATCCAAATCATCATCAGCATCAATAAAGCGAGACCATTCCTCATTTCCTTCTGGATCGGTTTTTACAATATACAGATCGTACAAGTTTCTATTTCCGGCCGATAATGAACTCCCCAGTAGAAGAAAGCCTCCATCTGAAGTCTGAATTAGGTCATTTCCTTGCTGAGGAACAATCCCTCCATATAACTTAATAAAAGAGTTTTCTCGATCTACTTCCAACTGATCTAGATCTTCACAGCCTAATAGTCCAGTAGTCAAGATAGTGCCCACCAGAATAACATTAAGGAATTGGGAAAAGGAAAATTTTGACATAGTTAATTTGATAATGGGAGGGGTCAAGGATATCAAAACGGAGGCGGGGATTTTCTCAGGCGTTTGGGAGTGAAAAAATAATGGCTGTATCCAAAGGTAATATTCAATTGATTCCATCTATAGTTACTATGACCATAGGCATGGAGAAAATTGAGCTCTGGGGTGGAATAACGGGTTCCCTGTTTAACAAAATCGAATAAAAAAGTTTGCCCTCGCCCCATCAAGGTGAGAAAGCCATTTCCTCCTAGGGTCCCTTCTAGAATTTTGAATTGAATTCCCAATCCTACAATACCCGTAATATTAAACTCTTCTCTTTGTGCTTTAACATCAAAAGGATTTGACTCCTCGATATTTGCTGCATTGCCATCCAAACCAACTGTAAGTCGATTTAATTCCTTCAGCTCGGCCTTTAGGAGATAGTTAAATGAGGCACCAGCTTGAATTTCTAAAAACCAACGATTATTTCCAGTAAGCGAAGGACTCCATTTTATGGGAGGACGCCATTTTAAAAGTATAGGAAAATCCAAACGTGTATGCTGCTCAATAAAAGTCCTGGAAGTAAAAAAAAGGCTATCTCCAGTAGTCCTTAGGGGATCTTTATCAGCACTAAACCTGGATTCTGTGAGCCATGCCTCTAGTCCTAAATAAAAGCGGGGATAAATTTTATTAAACTTTCGGCTTATATTCGTTTCTAGAGGAAGATTAAAGGATAAACCCCCAAGAAGGGAAAAGCCATTAGGCGTGTAATAATCTAAATTCTCTTTTGTATTATCTAAGTCAAAATCCTTTATAAGGATCGGATCGAGCCCGTTGACTCCCACATGAAATGCAATTGATAAATCGGAGGAATGCTTATATAGGTCTTCAAATCGGCTCCATTGTAGGGTATAAGGACTTGCTTTGGGTCTAAACTCTGGATCAAGTTTTAATAGCTCTTTATAGGTACTTTCAAATTTATCTCTATCTCGCTCTCTATAGTATTGATCCATTAACAGACTGTATACTTCCACTTTTTCTCCTTTGGAAAAGCCTTCCCGCAAGCAGTTTTGGCAAAGCCTTTCCATGTCGACTATGGTTTTGCGATACAAACGAATCCTATCTAGAATAGAAGAACATAAGTTCAAATACTTGAGTTGTGGAGGGGTTTGAGTCGTATCATATCCCGGAAGGTACCTGATTTCCAATAATATCGCTTCTGCTTCAGGTAGATCCTGAAGATTTAGGAAACTATTAGCCAACATAAGCCCAAACCGTATGGAATTAGCATTGGGAAAATTTGCCTGGTAACAATCTTCCAGAACATCAATGGTTAAATCCCAATTTCCCTCGTTAAAAGCCGAATCCGCGCGTTTAGAGACTGATTCACAATCTCTTTGTCCTAATAGGGGTTCTATTGAAAAGACAAAAAAAGAAAGAAAAAGTATATGCCAGTATTTCATAAGGTATTTGGTTATAGGGCTATCTGGAAGTTTGACTGAGATCACAAGCCGGTTGGAAGGATTTATCTGCGCGATCTATGCTGGGCAAATACTGGGTCCATTCTGCTTCTGATACTTTGCCCGCCACCTTATCACATATACCCTTCGAAAGTTCTATCAAGGACAAAGGCCATTTTTTTAGCAATCCATTCCAACAGCCCACCACCAAATGGGAGGTGTTTGAATCGAAATCTACTCCCATGGCAAAATCGGGATGATCTCTTAGAATCAGGGGTAGCTCTCGGGTATTTGACAATTTCCACAGGTGCACAGCCCCATCGTTTCCGCTGGAAGCCAGAAAACTTCCTGTAGGGCTAAATTGAATGTCGTTCACTGAGGCCAAATGACGGGTTAGCGACTGTGCTCTATGGGGCTGAAAAGACTTCCACAGATATACTTTTCCATTGGTGGCTCCTGCTGCCCACTTCTTTGTGCTTGGAGAAAAGGAAATACAGGAAAATTTTGCTCGACCTGGAAGGGAAACGCCTTCTTCTTTGGGCGAGGAAGTCAATTCGCTTATCCGAGTCAAGGATCCTTGGCGTGTAATTCCTAGTATGTAGGCTCCATCCTCACTCACATCGAAGGCGACTAATTCCTTCTGTAAGGTTTTGCTGTAGCTGGGGTCGGATTGTGAAAGTTGCTGAAGGATGACTTTCTTGTCCTTCCCCACAGAAATGAATTCCTCTTTTCCTGGAACAAAATGTATGTCATTTACATAGGTATCATGGTTTTTAAAGGACCTATATTTCTGAAAGTTCCCTTGACTCAGGTCATACACCCGGATTTCCTGATTTCCCCCAATGGCCAACCACTTATTATTAGAACTAATGGCCAAGGCCGTTAACAAGGTCCCTACCCCAAAGGGATATTGGCTGATTAATTTCCCACCATTGATTCGCTGGACCCCCAATAATCCATCCAAGGTAATAAAGTAGGCTTTCCCTTGGGAAAACTTAGCATTGACTTTTTGAATCCCACTCCCTTGCTCTCCTTGAAACAAATGGTTGTAACGCTGGTCGCCCTCTTGTAATACAGTCTGAGCAGCATACAAGGCCTGATACATGGTTGTATCAAAGGTAGAGCCGCCATTTTCGGAATGAATCTCAAAGGCTTGACGGGCCAAAAAGGCTTTTATGTACTTATTGAATATATCCTGAGCGCGGGAGGTACTAGCTACAGCACTTGCGGCTAATAGGTTAGCTTGACGAGTTTCCTCCATTGCTATTTGTGTTTGTTCCTGGGCTACCCCTCTTTGCTCCTGGGCCACTCTTGCACTATCCTCCGCGCGTTTTTGCTCCTTTTGGGCAATTTCCCGTTGGATAATGGCAACTGCCGCGCTATCTTCCGCGCGTTTTTGCTCCATTTGGGCAATTTCCCGTTGAATAATAGCAACTTCTGCGCTATCCTCTGCTTCTTGGGCTTTTATCAAGGCGAGTTGTCTGGAAGCAATGGCGGACTCGGCACTATCTAAGGCTATTTGACGTTGCTGAATAGCTACTCTAGAACTATCCTCAGCTCTCTGGGTCTGCTTTTCAGCTATTCCAAGAGACTTTTGAGAATCCTTGAAAAAAGAATAACTGACTATAGTGCCTGTTATTGATATACCGATAACGGCAAAAATTGCTCCTGCACGAAATAAAATATTCCGAACCCTATATTTTCGACTTCTAATAAGAAACTTTTTCTCGCTTTTATTTAACTGCAGTTCTCCCATCTTAGTAGCTTCAGTTTTTATAATTTCCTCCTTCTTCTAGCTAGCCAGTCAGAATATTTCATTAACCAATCAGAATAATTAGCAAGCTTGAGTCCCTCGGGTAAATTAGGATTGTCATGCCATAGTCCTCCCTGCATTTGTTCCCATTCTACTGAAGCACGGCTAATATTCCTCAGCAACAATAACTTTCCCAAACCCAATTCATCTACCCACTCCCTCAATCTTCCCCAACCCCTGATCAATTCCTCATGGGCGGGTTCTATAAACCCGTCGCTAGACACCAAGAGACGATCATCAATGAGCATTTCTACTACCTTTTTTGCTCTTTGGGTTTCCTTCTCATCATCAAATACCAACTCTCTTTCTGGCATACGCCTTTTGGCCCATTCAACTCCTTCAAAGGAAATCATCCGCAACATAATTCCCTTCATGGTTTGCTTATCGTCTTCCCCCAAATTATCAAAAATTTTATCTGCTCGGTTTCTTAGTGCGCCTAAAACTCCTCCGTGAAGATCCTGATAATCCTGTCGTGTGATCGTACGATTGTTGTTGGTTTTACATTTTATGTAGAGTTCGCTTAACGCAAAAGAAAGTAAGGGAAGCGACCCAGGGGAATCCTTTACCTCATCAATCATTTCCTCAATCATTTCCTGGTCTTCAAAAAAGATACTCTGCCTAGATGCAGGCTCAAGTATGGCCTCTCGTAATTCATCTCGATTCATGGGAGGGATGACGAAACGATTATTGGTCCAATTTTTCTCTAATACTTTGGTGAATTGGGGCTCAAAATCAGATCTTAAAGACAGAAGCATATGGATACTTGGAGGTAAATTTTCGATAAATGTATTAAACTCATTTAAAATGAATTCTTTTCGTTCCAAAGAGTTTGTGTGAGTGATTACCTCCTCAAATTGATCAATTACTACCAGGATCTCTCTTGTAGGATGCTTACGAAGGTAGTCGGATAAGCACTCTGTCAAACTCCTGGAGCCTAAATCCTCTTCTGTATTTTTGAATAGAAATTTAAGATTCTTTATCAAGTCCTCTCCTGGCCTCATGACAGGAAGTATTTCCCAATCAGCATCCTCTAATATCCCTAGACTTGGAATTAGGCCCGCTTTAATTAAACTGGATTTCCCAGTTCCGGAGGCTCCTACCAGAATAGTAAATTGGGATTGTTCAATTTTTTCGACCAATTTCTCAACTACCGCTTTTCTGCCGAAAAAGAATTTTTTATGTTCAGTTTCATACCCTTTTAACCCCCGGTACGGATTATTTTTTTCAATTAGCTCTGGGGCAGAAACTAAATCCAACTTGGGGTCCCAATTCCTCTTTCTAGGGTTTTTAAAGATAAACTGGCCTTTCAATTTCTTTTCCAGATTTATGAGCCTAGGGACTTGTTTTAAAGAACTATTCTCTTGTGCCAAACTAAAAATCCTTTCACTGATATAAGCCTGAAGTTCCAATGAGGTAATCACCCCATCTCCGTGTGGTCTGGGAAAAGCATCGGCTTCTCCCTCTAAGCCTTCGATTAACGCAAGTGCAAAAGGAGAGTGCTCTTGGTTTAATTCTGATCCACGGGAACTTTCCCCTGGGAAAAAATCCAAGGCCTTTTGGTCATAGGATGCAGAGGCTAATACTTGTCGACATTTATGTTCTTGATAATGGTAATACTTTTCTCTTGTAATCCGCTCCCGTACCTTAGACCCCCTGGTGGGAGGAGAGAGCATAAAAGCACCTGCGAAACAACAATCAAGTATAACTAACAAATGGTGAGGAGATCTTGATTTGAAGGCTTCATCTAATGCCAGCATGTTGACAAAGGTACCGCGATCATCCCTTTTTGCATCACTAGGAAGGATATGAAAATCGAAGTCATCATTTTCATCTTCTTCCGCCAAGCCGTGGCCTGCGAAGTAAAAGATTATATGCTCCTGAATATTTTCTTTATCCTCCGGCGGCTGTGCAAGTTTCGCTAAAAATTCAATGAGCTGAGCTTTATCGGGATCCTTACAAAATTCCACTGTATAGTTAAATTCATTCTCAAGTAACTTACGAAACCTATCTGCATCCTTAATAGGGGTTTTTAAGGAGGAAATATCCTTTGTATATTCTTCGATCCCAATTACATAAGCGGTATAGCGTATTTCTTTCTCCACAGCCATTACTAAGATTATATTACTCCGATTGAGGGATAATAATAACTAAAAACATTTTCGAATCCTCTTAAATTACGGATTCAGCAATCAAGAATCAACAAGTGGACAATACAATTTTTATGTATCGGAAAAAGAGGAAAATTCTTACGGTAGACTTATCCTATCTGGGAGAGACACTCAGTTTTTGATGAGAATCTTTTCTCTTTTTATAAGTTCTCCATTTAGCTCTCTTACCTCCATCAGATAAACTCCGTCAGGCAAGCCGGGTAGGTCGACCTTCTCAATCTCCTGAGATACATACGTGTGATCTTCCCATACGATCTGGCCTTGGAGGTTAAACAATTGGAGGGATAGCCTATGAAAAAGTCTTCCCTCAACCGAAAGCCAAACCTGGCCCTTAGTTGGATTAGGGTACATAAAGAACTTGTTTCCCAGGGAAGAGATAACAGAAGTAACAATAGGGGTATCAAAGGCAGCCTCTCCACCAGACCTTTCGGCTTGGAGTACCGCCCCAGTTTCAGGGTCTTGAAGGAAAGCCACTATATATAAAGACTCCGGATTCTGAGCGATGGAAGGCCTGGGAATATCTGTCAGTTTCCATTCGAAGTCGAAAGACTGAGGAGTATCTTTTTCTAATGCTGTAATCCTAACCCCTTGAGTATTAGGGAGAAATTTCCTTAGTACATAATCTATGGTATCCTGCCCACGGATGACCCCATCCTCTAGGAGGGCTACATATAAGATTAGTTCCTTATCCCAGTTATCCAGTGAACTAACTGTAACTGAACCCACATAAGAACTGGTAGAAAAAGAGTCAATGTAGATTCTAACTGGAGAAATCTCCAGAGAGCTTGTATCTATAGCCCTCAAGCTTAGGGATGCCGTATTTCCCTGGAAATCATTTCCTCCCAAAACTGTCACTCCAGTAGAACTAATGCTATAGGCTAAGGCCCTGGCTCCTGCTTCGATGGGATTGTCCTTGGAAAGGGGGTCGCTTTCAGCAATGTGATAAGAAATTGGGATGATATCCTTTCCAAAGTCTGGGAAACGGGATTTTAATTCAGACTGGAATTTACCCTCAGAGGCCTTGGGGAAATGCTCTACCAGCACTTTGCGAGAACGATCGCCGAGAAAGAAATTGTCGAAGGCGAAGCCTTTGAGTTCCTTGGTGGGATTGATAAAATCCGAACTCCGGAAGGCTAGCCGAAAGCGGGTAATGGGACTTTTCAGGGAGTCCGCTAGTCGGTGGGAGGCGCGAATCCATTCTCGCTTTTCACCTGTCCAGCCAAATTGTTGGTCAGTGGGTTGATTGCCGGGATTGGAGAGTAAGAGGTTGGTATCATACCAGTTGATGCCGGTGATATCCGAGCCTACAGTTTGCCAGGTTTGCCCATCATCTAGGGAAGCCTGAAGGACGGTTCCATCCAAACCTATTTCGGAATCGCTCCAATAATCCATGGATAGAAAGGGTCGATTCAAAGCTGTTAGGTCAAAACAAGGGCTATACAGCCAGTTGTGGCTATTTGCTGAATAGGGTTCTGTAAGCTTTGTTACCCAAGCTTTTTGATTAGTTGACCCCTGTTCTGCAGAATAGCCTTCGGTTGCTCCCAATTCCCAAATAGAACTATCCCTATCGACTTGCCATAAGGTAAATTCGGAATCAAAAGAATCGTCGTAAGGGAGGTCCCCTGACTGAACAGCAGGAAAAATCCATATTTTTGCAAGGGCCAACGAATCTTGAGGGTTATTTCCATTTTGTTTTGCGTTGCCCTGAGCAGTTCTCCTAAGGTAATAAAGCCCTGGATCAAGCGTACTTTCAATGACCAGGTTTTTGATATCCAAGCGATTAGGTACAGTAGTGTAATACCTATTATATACAACTTTAACTGTATTCTGGTCTACCAATTCGATATTTACCAATTCCAAGCCTTCCCCAAAAACCTCCCCTTCAGGCCTTTGAAGAATTTTCATTCCTTCTGGTAGCCCTAAATACAATTCCTGCTTATCGCCGATTTCCCAGCCCCCCCCTGTACTATCGATAAGACTGATAGTCTCCACAACTTTGGATTGTCTTTCATTTTGGCATATTTGAGTTTCAGGGGAAAGGATTAGACTCTCTTGATATTCGAAGGCTCCTATGTCTATTCGACTATTTGTAGAACCAATTGATCGGGAGTAGCCTCTTTGATCGGTTAAATTAGCTAGCCTGGAAATAGGCTCTCCAGCCCCAATGGCAGGGCTTCCTACCATTAAGGCATGAGTAGGAGTTGGGCCTCCGTTTAGCTTTAAGGTATCTAAGAGGGGGTTAATAGGGTTATTATTGGTACCAAGAATATCTGTTTCTTGGTAAATAAGGCTTGTTGGATTTGAAACCAAATTATACCCTAAAGATATGGCATTAGCCCCTTGTGGTGCTCGAATTTGAGCACCCTCCCCAGCAATTAGGCTATTTCGCAAATAAAGGCTATCATCATGACTTATATAAATAGAGTTTCCACTACTATCCGATAAATTCTGGTATAAGGTTGAATGTGAGATAAATAACACATCATCTCCATCAAACGGAATATCAGCAAAGGTAAGTTGGTTACTATCCGAAAAAATTCCTCCTCCTCTACAACTTTTATTGCCTGAAATGGTAGTAGAATTAATTGACAATTGCCCCAGAAAATAAATTCCCCCACCCTTTTGTGAATGGTTTTGGCTTATAGTGCTATTCTGTATGGAAAGATTCCCAGAGGAATAAATTCCTCCTCCTCTGGTAGAAGAGTCATTTCCATGAAACAAGGAATTTGATATTTGGGTGTTTCCACTCACAAATATTCCCCCTCCCAAAAAATCACTAAAGTGATTTGACTTAACCTGATTTTCTTCGAAATAGGAATTGGAAATATTGTTTAGATCAAAGGGATTATCTGAATCATTCAACAAACAGATTGCCCCACCAATTGTAGCCTGGTTCCCCTCAAAGATGCAACTGTCAATTTCAATATTGCTATTTATCGTAAACAATCCCCCCCCATTTAAGCCAGACGTACCTAATAGACCCATGAGGTCATCCTCTAAACACCTATTTCCAAAAAATTTACTCCTCTTTAGAATTATATCTGCATTTTCACACAAAATAGCGCCTCCCCCCTTGCCGTATTCACTGTTGTTCTCAAATATGCAATCCGAAATAATGTGTTTTCCTCCTTTGTTGTAAATGGCTCCTCCCCCCCCATCTATCAGAAGTGCTTCGTCCAAAATGTAGCTATCTCCCACAACCGTATTATCTTGAAAAACTGAGTTGATGACTTCTGTTTCACAATTCTCAGTATATAAGCCTGCTCCAAATTGGTATGTTAAAAAATAATAGTAATTATCATAAATTGAAGAGTCCCCCTCAAATAGACAGTCTTTTATGAAGAGGCTTGAATTAAATCCTTGAATTCCCCCAGAATTATCTATGAACTTGCAGTCTTGTGCTTCCAAAATGGCCTCTTCTACGATTAGAGGCCTTACCCCGCTCTTATTGGATTTAAAGCAACAATTTTCGACTGTTACAATATCACGCTCTTCTGGGAAACTGGCCTCTAAAAGCGTTTGCTTTCCCTTGTAATAAATGGAGGTCCCTTCATTATTGGCAAAAAAGCAATTGGCAAATCTTGCGGGGGTGAAAATTGCATAGGGTTCCAGGTTGTAGGTTTCCTGTAGTGAAAATGCTATCGAATCTGTTCCCGTAAAAGTAGAATTAGTTATATCAAAATTAGTAAACCCATAACTTCCCATGATGGATTTATTTTGAAAAAAAGAACAACTATCGATTTTGACCGCACTGAAGCCATAAGGTGTATCCCCTACTGTTCGAATAATTAAGCTCTGGTTCGATGAAAAATGACTGTTTGTTAAAACTGCGCTAGAGAAGCTTAGGTCTATAATAGTCCCACCATGATTATTAGAGAAATAACACTGGTCAAACTCGCCTCCATATTCATAGATAGAATAGAAAAGAAGAGCGTTTTCATTCCCTGTACTGAAATGATTATTTGAAAAACTACATAAGGCAAAATTTGAAATATCTCTTATTATTCCAATTCCTGGCCATTCCCACTCTCTATCCATGTAGCCTTCTTCGAGAATAAATCCATTAAAGCTACAAAGCTCCCCCCCCTGAACTAAAGAAAAACTGTTATCGGTGAATTCCGTTTTGTTCCCGATATTTCCACTGATTCTTGTAGCATTTACCTGAAATAGGGACAGAGAATCTGTCTTTCTTTCGCCAATAGAGCTTTCATTTCCACTAAATCCCCCTATCAGATCGACATATGCGGGTACTTGAAAACTAATGGAGCGATCAATTCCAATACAGGGATTACATTCAACGGGGTAGTAGGTGCCTCTAGCTATCCAGACTTGATCCCCAGAGTCTGCGATCGCCAACGCACTATGTAAATTATCGAAAGCATTTTCCCAGGAACCCCCATCATTATTTCCTGAGGCATTTCTATCTACATATATTGTACTTAAGTTTAACGAATCCTTAAATTGGAAGGCATAAGTTAACTCGTTAGACGCACTGGCTAACTCCTCCAGTTCTGAATTATAAAGGATAATGTTAATACTTTCTTCGCTTTCTAGCGGGAGACACTCTACAAAAAGTTGGTTGCTCAACATTCTAAAGGAAAATCTGTATCTCCCCAAGGAGAGGTTTTCTTCATCCTGGGCTTCTAGATAAAACATACTTCCATCTAGCATAAATGAAAACCAATCTGCATCATCCTCTGTAAGACAAAGTTCTTCATTTCGGAAGCTTTCATCTGGTATCAAAAATGCATCCAGATTTGTATCATTTGGCTCATATTCATCTATACACTCTTCTCCAAAATCTTCCGGAACTATAATGGGAATATTGGGGAACCAGGTAACATTATTTCCATAATTTACTTCTCCTCCCAATCGATCTGGATCAATTTCGATATACAATCTATAATTCCCAGGTTCTACACATAATCCTTCCTCGCAATCCGTCAATAAATTGACAAAATATTCTATTTCAATGCTTTCTAACGCGTCAAGTATAGGAATCTCATAAGATTTGATTCTAACTTGAGAACTACTGAGATTATCTTCTGAGCCTAAAGATAGATATACTGTAGAAGGAGCCTGCATGGTTTCATACCCTATATTGACTATATTTATCTTACCGGAAAGCTGTAGTCCATTAATGTTCAAATCTCTGGTCGGGGATAATAAATCTGGAAGACCTAAACCTACAGGATATTCAATTTGTGGAAACTGCCCTCCATCACTATTATCACCAACACCTAGTACAAAAAATGATTGCCCCATTCGGACAAGTAAACCAATGAATATATTAAGGTCGCTTTCGTTTACAGAAAAGGTCTCAATAGAAATGGTAGTATCATTCATCTGAACTAATAGTCCATATTTTCCTTCCTCATTCTCATTTTGGTTATTAACCAAAATGATATATTCCCTGTCGTGAAAAATAAAGCGAAACCAATCTTGATCTCCTGGAGTAAGGCATAATTCTGAATTTTGAAAGACCGGTCCTTCGATAATAGTTGGCAGGCTATCATTTGGCTCAAATATATCCTCACATACTGCTCTTAGGTTGAAGCCTGCCTTATTAAGTGCCGCTTCATCAGAAGCCCTCAATAAGTCCTCCTGGGCAAAAATCTGTTGATTAGCTTTAGAATTAAAATGGAACCGTAGAGAGTTCTTTAGTCCTTCATAATCTGTAGGTCTTTGGCCCAATAAAGGCAAAGAGAGCACTAAGGTTAACATGGGAAAAAGAAAAAATGATTTTTTCATTTTAGGGTCTGGTTTGTAATCATGAAGGGGTAAAAGGAACTTGAACTTTCTGCTATTTGGAGCGTTGCATTTTCGTCGAGCTCTACCAAGTATGCTTTTTCAAGGGTTTGGGCCCTCCGAAAACAAGTTGGTTTTTTTGCTAACTAGTAGAATCTTCTAAAAAATATCTACTACTTCTTGAGAAAAGAATGTACTTCCTTCTTTGCTTCGGAGTAAATTTCTACCAAATAGAGCCCTGGTGAAATATCATCAATGTTTATCGAATGGATTTCGGAAGAGAGGATTCCCGTCTGAATTTCTTTCCCCAATAGATTTTTTAAAGAATATTGGTGAATGACATTCGAGGCCCCATCTCTCATGATGTGGATCTCTGAACTTGCTGGATTGGGAAAAACTTGGAAGGAAAGAGAGCGATCTATTAGGGAATCTCGTAGAGAAACCAATCCATCAATTAAACCAGAAGAGGCGCCATCAAAAATAGCACTTTGATAGATTTTCTTTGAAACCTTATCCTGAATCATCACAACGACGTTCAGGAATTCGGGATTCTGAATGGGGCTGGTTGAAGGGGTTTCCCTATAATTCCATTTCATGGTTAGCGCTTCCGTTTGACCCTTTATCCAGTCGTCTATGGGAATTCCGCTAGGGTCTGGCAGGAATTTCCTGACTACGAAGTCCACTGTATCCGCGTTCAAGAGGACTCGATTTTCCACAACAATTACCCGAATTATGGTGCTTCCAGGGAAGTCCTCATTAGCAATTACAGAAAGCTCGTCCTCCAATTGAATCGAAAATAGGGCATTTTCTATATTTTCTTTAAGCACATCAATCTGAGAAATTTCTGAGCCCATGATTTTCTTACCCGAAAGAATATAATCTGTTGACGGATCTGAAAGTCCATAAAAGGCTGAACGAGCAGAATATTCTGTCGTCTGAATCCCCTCTTCTTGGTCAAACAGATACAGTAAGGGAATAAGTTCATCTGAATTCCTTTGGGCTATGGCCAAAAACTGTTCATAGGAATTATTGCGAATAGAGTCAGTAAAATATTCTAATACGGCTGATCGATTTCTTTCCCCCAGAAAAAAGTTGTCAAAACCGAATCCAAACAATTCGGATTCACTTAGCTTTGGTTCAGGCGTACTTCCATACACAAACCTAAATCTCAAATAGGAATCAGGTACTTGGATAGAGTCCAATATATAAGATGCTTCGCTCCAAGCACTATCAATTCCTGACCAGCCCACTTTTTCAGTTGTTGACTGCTCTCCAGGATTTGCTAAGATAGAGGACGAATTGTACCAATTCAGCTTAGATTCAAGCTCCGGTGAAAATCCTCCTAAGGTGTTCCACGTTTTACCTACGTCTGTTGAATACTGTAAGATTGAACCATCAAAATCCGGGAAGCTTGCGGATCTTTTGGAAAATTTTATCATTGGTTTCTCTAAAGATGATAAATCCAAACACCCACTTTCCAACGTTGCTTGAATATGGGTTGCATTTGGACTCAGCCAAATCCGTTCTCCATTATTTTCTAATCCGCCAAGTGAAGAGGATATCTTTTCCCAATTCCAGCTACCCTCAAGGGAATCTGCCCGAGAAAACCATATTCCAGGGCCATTCTCGAAATCCTCTAGGAAGGGAAAGGACCTAACTGTTGGTAATACTTGGATTGATGAAAAAGCGAGGTCTTCTTCTCCAGGAGGCAAGGGAAGGATGGTAAGCCCACTGGATTTTTCCAATTGAAATTCTCCCGTTGTAATTTGAGATTTCGGTTTTACTTCAAGTCCTGTTACAGCAAGTTCTCCCCCTTTCAGAAAACCCGATTGTCGGAAAGAGAGCTGAAGAGAATTGGGGAAAACGCGAAAAGCGCTAACGGTGAGCCCAGAGTCTGTTCCTACTGCCCTTCCTACTTCAGGGTTGAAGCTGAGTTCATCTGGGAGGGCTAAATTTAGGGTAAATTCAACAAATGGAGGAATGGCCCCCCCCGTAGGATCTTGAATCCGGATATCTCCAATTACTTGAAAACTATCTGCACCTGCACAAATTTGCTCTTCACTTGGAATAATCTTAATGTATTGAGCTTCATAAGCTCCAATATCAATCGAGTCATTGAACTGGTCAAAGGACCGCAAAAAGCCTCTTTGGTCAGTCATTCCTGCTGCTGCTATTAGGGATAATCCCTTACCTTTGGCTTGGCTATCATATTGCAAAGGAAAAACCGGAAGAAATACAGAATAAGTATCTATCCCCGCTACAAGCCCTCCATGCTGCCACCAAGAATCCAAGCCTGGATTTATCGGGTTTTGGCTATTCCCTAAAAGGTCGGATTCTTTCCAATTCGTATTTGGAATATCATACCTATCTAGGTTCCAAAGAAGGTTGTGTCCCAGGCTCCGAACAATGCCCCTGACCTCTGTAACATTTCTTCCTGTTACTAAAGAATTCTCCCCTAAGAGGGAATTTGACAATACATATTCCGAGAATCCATTTATCAAGATCCCCGCTCCTTTTTCTTCTGCCCCATTATCAAATACCGTGCAACTCGATAAAAGCACATCATGCCCAAAACACCAAAGTGCCCCTCCTTCATTGAAGGCAAAATTATTCCCAAAAGTGGTATTCGCTATTGAAATAGTTTCTGGTATTTCATTTAACACAAAAAGACTATCACTATCCCCAAAAACCGTGGATTCTTCTTCCCCTAAGGCACTATCATCATCTCCTAATTGTCTTGCGATTAATCCCGCATAAATGCCCCCCCCTTTTGACGCAATATTCTGAATGAGAGAAGAATTAATAATCCTGGCAACAGGTACTTCATCCGATTCAAAAAAGGTGTTGATAACTATCCCTCCTCCTCTGGTGATCGCTAGGGTATCCGAAAAATTCCTTGCCGCGTTATTGAAAATGGGGCTATTCTGCAATAGAAACTGAAAGCCTTCTATAAAAAGGCCTCCTCCTCCTAGAAAAGCAAGGTTATAAGCAAAATAGGAGTTTTTTACCTTAAATGAATCTAATCGCTGTGGAAATGAAAAAGATGGACCTGCGAAGATTCCTCCTCCATGCCGAAAAGCCTCGTTATTTAGAAAACTACTTTGGCTGATACTACCGGATCTGCCCACATGAAAAATAGCCCCCCCTAAGCCTTCTGAAAAAGGTTCTTCTTCAACATCAACAGTCCTATTTCGAATAAAAGCGGAGCTATCAATTGCCAACGTAGCTGATTCTCCACTTGAACAAATAGCCCCTCCAGATCCGTCAAAAGCTACGTTACCGTAGAAGCGAGAACTTTCCAATATGAGACTCCCCCTTGAAAATATAGCTCCTCCATTACCTCTTACATAGTTTTTTTCAAATCTAGCACCCCTTAAAAATAAGTCGCCTTGATCATTTAAATAGATGGCACCTCCTGTTCCTTCCCGGGCCAAATTCTCCGAAAACCTTGAATGTGTTATTTGAAAATTACCACTTCCAAAAAATAAGGAAGCTCCTCCTTGCTCAGTTGACAAAAAGGAACTGCAATCACAAATGTTCCCTTGAAACAGGGAAGAATCAATGATTCCCCTACCCTGCAAAATATATGCACCAGCTCCAGAATTAGATGATTTATTGTTTCGGAAATCAACATGGCTTAGGGTATGTACACCAGATTCCAAAAATATTCCTCCCCCGCTTGATCCCCTTGAATTATTTTCTTCAAAATCAGCTTCATTGATACGTACGGTACTGGAGCCCTCCTCATCTAACCAGCAAATTCCTCCTCCTTCAAGAGAGCTTTCGTTATGACTAAAAGAAGAATTCTGCACCTCCAGTCCATAAGGTCCCCCTTTTCCCCAAACTGCTCCCCCGCTATTCCCCTTATTCTCTGAAAATACACTATTTTGAATCTCTATGTCCATATCAAGAGCAAATACAGCCCCTCCATTATTTTCTGCATTATTTTTTTCAAAAGTACAGCCTGAAAGTAGTGCTCCTTCTGAGCTCCTTCCCCCAGAAATATCCCCACTCCCATCAATTGCAATGGCTCCTCCATCCCCAGGTTGGGCTCCTATTGAACTTGAAGAATTAGAAAATTCTTCGGCGGAATTATTAATGAACTCACTATTGAGTACAATTAAACTATCTAAAATAAGATATGTGTCAAAGTTTATAGCTCCTCCTCTTGAAGCTTCATTTTCCAAAAAAGTGCAATTATCAACCACCAGTTTACCCCAGGAGGCATTAATTGCCCCCCCACCCCTTGTTGCTCTGTTGTTTTCGAAGACGGTATTCCTAATTACTGCTTTATCATTAAAAGAAATCACTGAAAAAGTCAGTGCAGCCCCACTTTCTGCGCTATTGTCTCCAAAAAAACTATCCTCTATCAAAAAAGAAACATCGATTTTGCAGGCTCCCTGAAGGGCATTATCAATAAATTTGCAGTTTTGGATATGAACAAATTCCCCTTCTTCAACTACCATAGCCCGATCATAGTTGTCAATAATCTGGCAATGCGTCATAAAAACGGAATCTCCTATAGAGTATATAGCACTCGCAAGAGAATCAGCTCTATTATTCTCAAATAACATGTTCCGCAGTTCTAATTTCCCCGCTGCGTTATAAATTCCAGCCCCTATTTTATCTTTCTCATGAGTCCCCTCTGCTCTCGCATTTCGTATAATGAAACCATCCAATACAATGGAGGTATTTTTGCCCCTTGTTTCTATGATATGATAAACTTCCCCACGGGAATTATCTTCCAGGTAGGTTTGCCTTTGGGTAAGAATTAGGGAAGTATCTCTTTGAGATAGAGAATTTTCAAATCCTGCAAAGCCCCCATAAAGGGAAATAGATTTATCCAATAGAAAGCTAAAGGTAGAATCATCATTTTCAAACGAACTATAATATCCTTGTGCAACCCAAATTTGGTCTCCTGTATCAGCAATTGCAAGCGCGTCTTCTAAAACGTAAAATGCTGTTGCCCATGAACTTCCATCATTTCCTCCACCTGAGCCATCGTAATCCACATAAATTGTTTTTTGCCCGTTTACTTGTCCGAGCATTCCCAGCATTAAGGCAAAAAGAATAAAATAGGGAGTCCCATAGTGTTTCATAAACGGTATTTTTTGAGAATTTCTACCTTAGATTTTTTATTTAACGGCAATTCGAATCTTTCCCTATCGGTAATTTATCAAAAAATTGAATTACTCTTTATCAATTCATTCAAAATTTTTCTACATTTTTCTTTGGTTTTTAAGCCTCCCATTTCTCCCCGAATTGGTATGCATAAAACTTTATCTAGGAAGCGATTTGTAGATTCAAAAATTTTCTATTGGAACCAAAGAATTCTAGGTCTAAATATTTCAATTATTATTTCTTGAGGTATTCTAAAAAGACATAGACTACCCCACTCTCCACCCCACCCCCAATTCCCCCAACTCCTCAATAAACTCTCCGGTAGGCTGAATACGAATGTCATTACAGATGAGGGGAATCTGAGCGTTGTACTCGGGGTCGGAGATTTGAAACTGGAGGGGCTTGGAGCCTTCGTATTGGGTGCAGAGGTCGTGGATGCGCTTTAGGAGAGATTCGTTGAGTTCTTCGTTGGAGACTTCGAGGCAGATGTGCTTGATCATCTTGTCAAAGACTTCGTCGGACATGAGTTGGATTTCGTTGATGCGGAGTTCAAACTCGGTCTCGTCGTAGCGGCGGGCTTGGTAGCGGCCCTTGATGAGGATACGCTCATCGGGGCGGATGAAGTGGCGGAAGTTGGCGTACTGGTCGCCGAAGAGGGCGAGTTCGAGGGAGTCGGAGAAGTCCTCGATGGTGAAGGTCATGAACTTGTTGCCGGAACGCTTGGCAATGCGTTCGCGGGCGGTTGTGACGATGCCTGCCAGGATGACTTCCTGCCCCTTGCGCTTATCCAAATCGGCCAGGGTACAGGTGGTGAAGGCTTCGATTTGCCATTTGAAACGCTCAAGGGGATGACCAGATAGATAGAAGCCGATGACTTCTTTTTCAAAATTCAGCTCTTCGAGCCGGGTCCAGGATTCCAGGACCTCCCCGTCCCGCATGGTACCCATGGGAATGGGGGGCTCTTGCAGTTCCTGGCTTTGTCCATCTCCTCCTCCAAAGAGGGAAATCTGGGGAGAGAGCTGTTCCATTTGGTATTTGGTCCCGTACTGAATAGCCCGCTCTAGTACTGGCGTATCATCTTTGCCATTGGCAGAGAGGAAATACTGAAAGCGCTGAACACCCGGAAAGCAGTCCAAGGCCCCTGCATAGGTCAGGGATTCTAGTACCTTTTTGTTGAGCGACCGTGGAGGCATACGGCGGGTTAGGTCAAAGAGGGTCTCAAAGGGACCGTCTTCCTCACGCTGCTTTACAAGCTCTTCCACAACGGCCTGTCCTACTCCTTTGATGGCTTCCAAGCCCAAAACGAATCTGGCCTTCGGCATTGACGGAGAAAAGGCTATGACTTTCATTAATATCTGGAGGAAGCACAGAGATTCCCATGCGGCGACACTCCTCGATGAAGAAGGTGATCTTCTTGATGTCGTTGACGTTGTGGGTCAAGACTGAGGCCATGTATTCCGCAGGAAAGTGGGCCTTCATGTAGGCCGTCTTGAAGGCTAGAACGGAATAGGCTGCTGCGTGGCTATTGTGGACCACGATGTCGTTGGCCAGGAAGTTGTGGGTACCGGGTACTTCTAGGTCATAGGTTTGCTGCTCTCCAAGGTACTCGATGGAGACAATACGATCCCAGTACACATCCCCGCTGTGCAAGGTTTGGTACGTTTGGTTAAGAATGGGGTGTGAGAGTTGGGTTGAGCCAGTTCCCTTTGCAGGCTGGGAATTTTGTGCCTGGGATCGTAAGACGCGCTGCTTCCTGACAAACTGCTTGCCGACCCACACGAAGAAAGCCTTCTTTTGGGAGAAATGCTTTCCGATGTGTTTGACGAAGTTGAGCAGGTTGTCCCCTCCGGTAATGGATACCTGGGTATAGTGAACATATCTCCCTTTCTGAAGGCCTTGTGGAAGTAGCTGGGCATGGATGTGCAGCCGGAGAAGCAAGTGCTGGAGCTGCCTAGCTAGTCGTTCGGACCGGAGGAAGAGTTGCATGTGTTGCCCTTCCTCACATATGTAGAGATTGCCCTCCAGGAATCGTGCGAGAAACAGTGCTATTTGCGCATGGGTGAGGGTGAAAATTTCAGAGGCGATTTCGGTTTGTGCATCTTCTTGGAAGGTCTCGTATAGGGCTAATCCGGCTCTTTCTACAAGAGATTTTGGCCATACGGTTTTACCTTCTACAGGAATATGGGTAGGGGTGGCTATAAATTCTCCTGTGGCGAGTTCTCCCAGGTTTTTCCATCCCCCCATGGTGAAAAAGGGATGGTTATCTGTGGCATCTATCTGCTTGCCGGAGGCTGTACGAAGGCGAAAAACGGGTTTGACCCCATTATCCATCACTTGGGATATTTGGCCAACGTCTATCGTCAGAGAATCCGTATGTAAGGTTGGCGTATGCGATACCTTTACTTTGCCCTGATAGAGGTCTTCGATACGCACCAGACGACCGGTATGTGCATCTACAATTTCGGTTGAACCCACCAGGCACTTGTTGAAACCATAGGAGGCAAACTTCTCCATCAAGGCCCAGACCTTGTCGGCAGTCTTTTCATCCACCTCACGCTCTTTGGCTCCGGCGAGAAAGTTCACTTTCTCTTTGGCCATGATCTCCATCTTTTTCTTTCCCATCGCCCGCCTCAGCAAATCCGCCCCTCCCATGGTATAGCCGCCCATCGTACGAGCCACCTGCATGATCTGCTCCTGGTAGACCATGATCCCATAGGTATTTTTCAGGATGGGTTCCAGCATATTGTGGGGGTATTCCAGGGGCTCCCTTCCATGCTTTCGGTTGACAAAAGAGGGAATGTTATCCATGGGACCTGGACGATAGAGGGCGTTCATCGCGATGAGGTCCTCTATATTGGTGGGCTTGAGTAGGCGCAGGTATTTACGCATGCCATCGGACTCAAACTGGAAAGTCGCTACGGTATCGCCTCGCTGGTACAATTCGTAGGTTTTCTCGTCCTCCAGAGAAATGTTGTCGGGATCTATTTCTACCCCACGGTTTTCCTTCACCAATTGGATAGAAGTTTTGAGGATGGACAGGGTTCTTAGCCCAAGAAAGTCCATTTTCAGTAGGCCACACATCTCTGCCATCGGCCCATCGTACTGGGTAGTGATGGTGTCATCTCTACCGACTGATACAGGTGCGTAGTTGGTAATGTCTCCGGGAGTAATGATCACCGCACAAGCATGGACCCCGGTATGCCGAGCCGTTCCTTCCAAGGTTTTGGCATAACGCATCATCTTATTGATGAGGGGGTCCTTGCTCTGGAATAATTGGGTTAACTCTCCCGATCCATCAGGATTTATTTCCCCATCCATAGCCTTTTTAAAACTCATCCCTGGTTTATCCGGGATGAGCTTGGCAATGCGGTTTACTTCAGCCAGGGGAATTCCCAGGGTACGGCCCACGTCCCTCAATGCCGTCTTTGCCCCCATCGTACCATAGGTAATTACCTGGCTAACAGATTTGCGGCCATATTCATTCACCACAAAGTCAATCACCTCTTGCCGCCCTTCGTCATCAAAATCTATATCTATATCAGGAGGAGAAACTCGCTCGGGATTGAGGAATCTCTCAAATAGCAAATCATAGGTAAGGGGATCAATGTCGATGATCCCTAGGATATAGGCCACTACCGATCCTGCAGCCGAACCTCGACCAGGCCCTACATATACCCCTTTTTCTCTTGCAACTGTTGTGAAGGACTGAACGATGAGGAAGTATCCTGCATAGCCCATGTTTTTCATGATCTTCAGCTCGTGCTCGATGCGCTCCCGAATTTCGGTAGTCATGTTCGGGTAGCGCTTGGGAGCTCGCTCCCAGGTGAGGGCGGCCAGGTAGTCATCCATGTCCTTATAGCCCTCCGGAACCTGGTACTGCGGAAGAATCATATCTCCTGCCAGATTCATGTCAAAGGAGCAACGTTCCGCCAGTTCTAAGGTATTGTCTAACGCATGGGGAAGGTCGGGGAAGGTCTCCGCCATCTCCTCTTGGGTCTTAAAGAAAAAGCGAGGATTTAGTCGGTTTTTATCGTCTACAAAACGAAATCGATTGGGATCGGTATAGTCGGATTGAGTTTGGAGAGCCAATAAGAGGTCGTGGGCTTCCGAATCCTGCTCGTCCACATAGTGCACATCATTGGTGGCGATGACTGTTAGGTCGTGCTTCTTCGCCATCTTCAACAAAAAGTCATTGCACTTATCCATATCCCCCAAGGTGTGGCGCTGCACCTCTACATAGTAATTTTCCTTCCCAAAGAGATCCAGGTAGGACAAGAGCATTTCCTCTGCTGGTTTTTCTCCTTTCTGGAGAAAGGTTTGGTTTACTTCCCCGGCCAGACAGCAGGTGGATGCAATCAGGCCGTTAATATGCTCGGTCAGGATTTCCTTATCAATCCTAGGCTTATAATAATAGCCATCGGTATACCCAAAGGAGCACAATTTCACCAGATTTCGATATCCCTCCTTGTTTTTGGCCCATAGGATTTGGTGATAGCGCTGGTCCTCTTTGTTCTTCTCTCTGGCGTTTCCCGCAATGATGTAAAATTCACACCCAACAATGGGCTTTACCTTGTTTTTCTTTGCCGCCAACACAAATTTGGGCACCCCATACATGTTCCCATGATCCGTAATCGCCACATGTGTCATCCCACAATTGGCTGCCTTTTTGACCATGTCTTTGATCTTGGCAGCTCCATCGAGGAGGCTGAATTCCGTGTGGTTATGGAGATGTACGAATGAAGGCATAGGGGAAAATTTTGGAATACCAGAGAGAGCCTTTATAATTTAAAAATTCAATATGAGCTTCTTGTATTCTCGGGATTAAGCTATATGATTTGAACGTTAAATAATTGTAAAATAAAGCTACTTTTTTTGGCAAAGGGGTGCTAATAATATTATCCACAGGGTTGTGGATATCGAAGGGGGGGAAGAGGTTGGGTAGTATAATAGTCGACAGTCGACAGTCTGGAGGGTGAGGGGTTGGATAGTTTAATGGTCCATGGTCGACAGTTTGGGGGGGGAGGTTATTTAGTTAAATGGTCCATGGTCAATTAGCCAACCCAAACTGTGGACTGTCGACTAACTAACTATTTAACCAACCCAAACTGTGGACTGTCGACTATTCAACTATTTAACTAATCCCAAACTGTGGACTGTCGACTATTCAACTATTTAGCCCTTTTTCTGTGGACTGTCGACTATTCAACTATTTAGCCCTTTTTCTGTGGACTGTCGACTATTCAACTATTTAGCCCTTTTTCTGTGGACTCTCGACTATCTAACCATTTACCTACACTCCTTCTCCCAGCGAAGATTACCGTAGCTGTCAGAATGGAGCGCGCAACAATCGAGGATCATTTGCCTAAGTTTTTCGCGGCCCCGTTGGACGCGAGATTTGGCGCCGGAGTAGGAGATTCCCAATCGTTCGGCTAATTCTTTTTGAGAAAGTCCCTCTAATTCCACGAGGGTAAGGGCTTCTCGATAGGGTTCGGGTAATTGCAGGATAAAGGGACGTATACAAGAATCGGCGATGGCTTGGTTCAGGGTAATGGCTTCTTCTTCGGAGAAGTTAAGCTGGGGGTCAAGCTCTTTTTCTACCACTTTTTTCTTGCGTAGGTGATCTATGGTGCTATTCCGAACAATGCCATATAAGTACTGTCTCAGGTTGTTTGCCTGCTCTACGCGGTCCTGGTTCAACCAAATTTTTACAAAGGCCTCTTGCAGGATATCGTCAACCTCCGTAGTTGGTCCTATCTTGCGAAGAATGAAGCCTCGAAGCTCTTCGTGGAAGTCGGTCCATATGCGTTCTACGCCCTGGTTCATAGATCTAATTTAATACTTCTTTATCAGGTAGACGCAGGGATGAAAAAAAAGACGCAAAGAGGGGAAAAATGTCGACACTTTATCAACATTTTTCCCCTCCATCTAAGCTTTTGGCATACAATTCTTCCTAGTTCACCACCCAAGGTCCTTCGTATTTTTCTTGACCTACTGGCGTTGAGTACCATTCTTGAAGCTGATCGCCCGCCTCATTGATATAAAGCCAGCGTCCACTACTCCCTCCAAATTCAATATAGCTAGCGGCTCCTATCCGATCAAAGAGGGTTCCTCCCTTGCTTCTTGTGACCCATTCAGAATTATCCTTTGGACTTTCCCATAATCCATTTCCACTACTCCTGTAAATGGCATATTCATCTCCAGGTACGCCAAAAAACTTTTTCGTCACTCGCCCTATTCTAGCTCCAGCCTGAAAACCTCGTCCGGCAAACTGAAAATTACCGCTATCTCCAAATATATCATTCACTAAAAATATTTTGTTTGCTCCATTTTCCTGAGAATAGGAACCAATAGGCCCACTTGGAAGGCTATTCCCGGATACAGCCGCGGGGTTGTAACTTAATACCTCATTTCGCAGACCTGGCCCATCAAATATATACAGTTTCCCATCGGTAAACTGAACGCCAGCCCCAATACTTTCAAAAGTACTAGCACCTAGTGGTCCATTTTCATCATGGATAGAAAAAGTCCCCAGAACCTGACCTGAACTGCCGTTGTACCAGGCGTATTGGGTACCCGCTTTGTTGTAAAATACTACATTACTATTGGCAATATGGATCATGGCTCCATAACCGTCTTCGAAAAGATCTACCAAGGATTTATATCCGGTAGGGGGGTGAATCCCTTTCAATTCGCAGTCGACAATCGTATACTCGGTGGATAGGTTGGTGCCAACTATTTGATCAGGTCTGGAGACACTCCTGGCTACATAGGATAAGGGCTTACCCGCTCGGATATCAGTGCTTTCGGCTAATCGCGCTGCTATATCCTCCACCGTACTTTCGCCTGCAATCTCAATGGCCCCTTTTGCATCTCCTCCATAGGCAATGACCTTAATTTTGAGGTTGCTCAGAGACTTAAAGCTTTCTACATCTACTTCTCCTTCGGCTTTATTTTTAAAAGCCCCATAGGATACATTCAATTTTGCCTTCATTTCGGTACTTGAAGCCGTAGATTCTATCAGCATGTAGAAGATCCTTCCATAGGTAACCGAAGAGACAAAGGTAGCGGGGTTGTCAGCTTGCACGTAGCGGGCCAACTGCTCTGGGGTGACACTGGAATGAAATACTTCCTCCGAACTGGTCGGCAAGTCATAACTCATGGTATAATAGGACTGCGTAAGTTTCACCAGGAATCTGTTGTATCGCTTTTCTTGGCTAAAAGACATATTGGCCTTTACCTGAGTGGTAAAGGTCTTCACCTTGAGGCCTATCTCCAGCGCGAGTTCTTCCTCCGAATTCACCTCCTCAATTTCCAGTTGAAAATTTGCGGGGACTACCTCGCCTGAAGTGCTTATGATGTTGTTCATCGCTTGTTGGATTGCTCCCTTTTGCACACTATCTACTCGGAAGGTAGATTGGGTATTTCCGTTATTGAGGTCATAGGAAATAACGCCTCCCGCTCGCTTTACGACAATGGGGGAAGGAGTGGCATCTGATAAGGTCTTCCCTTGTAGGAGAGCCCCTGGGTAAATGACATCGGCATTGGAATTAAACAAGGGAAACTTCCCATTTCCATCTGTTACACTCAGGGTCCTTTCGGTACAGACCCAGCGTTGGGTTGTTTGCTTTCCCTCTTCTTCAATGCTTTGGTCATCCTTAGTAGACTCACCGACAGAAAGGGTATCTGTGGTTCTGGCAATGGGAAAAACTTCCGGGGTTCCTCCTAGCTCCAGGATCTCCTCGAAACTTTCAGGACTTGGCTGCGGAGGGTTTTCCGTTTCATCTGAATTGCAAGAAAAGAGGAAGATGCAAAGGCCTAGAAAGCTTAACGATAGTGAATTGTTTTCTTATGGTATTCATGCTCAATTAGTGTTTATAAAAAGATAGATTTATGATTCTACCCTCTTACGCGACAAAAAAGAGCGGAAGTGACAACCGTGGGAAAAAAAATTGTACTAAATAACTTTTGACTTATCCAAATGCTAGCAGAGGAAACTTTGATCCTAGCGATGCTCGACGAGGTTTTCAGGAACGATCTCCTGGCGAATCGAAAATACATTGGGGTCTTCTGAATTGACCTTTACCCGAACCCAGTGAATATCTCGGTCGCCGAAGGCTTCTACACGGGTGAAGTTTTCAATTCTTCGGCCTGTCTTGGAATAGGTCAGAGGTTTGTCGTAACGAAAATAATGGGAATCGCCGTGGGCGAGGAGTACCGGTTTTTTATATGTCAAAACAGCTTTTTCCAGGGCATCCAAAAAGGGGCCAAAGCCCACTTGCATGGCCGAATCTGTACGCCTTTCAAAGCCCGGATTGGCATGGATCATGAGAAAAATCCCTTTGTGCTGCTGCGCCTTAGCTAGTTCAAAACTTTCCTGCAGCCAATGTACTGCCGCAGCAAGCCTTGCCTGTGCTTCCCGATCATCCCTGGCATCCCGGCCTTCGAAGGGGGCCATTCCATTGAGGCTGCCGACTAGGTGGAAGGTTGCGAAAAGTACAGAATTCTTTTCCCATCTCTGGTTCTCCACATATAGACTATAGTTAGGATCTTTACTTTGACTTTCTAGGGGAATATTACGCTGCCCCAAGCTTTTTTGAGGAGAGGCGTAGAATATTTCCCGAAACTTAGTCAGACGATCCAAAGGATCGTAAGCTCCGCACAAAGGCCTGTGACAATCCGTCCATTCATTGTCCCCAGGTGTGATGATGAAGGGATGTTGAAATTGTCCATATAATTCGAGTCGCTCCTGGATAAACTCGTCGGAGCATGGCGTACTTCCCGATTTGATATCCCCCGTATGTAGCACCCAACTCAGGTCCTTCTCTCCATTGATTTCTTCGATAAGTTCAAGAAATTTCTGGTCATCATCTGGGTGATAGGGCATATCTCCAATAAGGGCGAATTCGAAAGGTTGTGCTGGTAGCAATGATGATAAAATAGGCCCTAGGAGGAAAAGGGTCCAAATCATTTTTTTTGGGAAGTTGTTTGGGATAAAGCGCATGTAGGGGTATCATTAATTTGTCGGGGAGAATAAGGTGAAACCAATTCCCCTAGCAAATTAATACTTAGAGCCCTAAAAACAAGGTATTTACTCGGGAGGCTACCTGGCGGAAAATATTGGGAAATAGAGCTGGTAATTCTTCATCGGTCTGATGATTAGCCGGGTGCTCCTCAGAATCGATTCCTACCTTAGAAAGGGGGAGAACTAAGTGGACAATGTTCCCTTCCTCTATGTCCGGATCCAGCCAGAGATGTCCATTGTACAGGTGTAAAATCTTCTTACTGATACCCAGGTGAAGCGCGTTCGTATTCTCACGGAAAGTTTCCAAATGAAATACTTCCTCACGTTTATCCTTGGGAATAGCAATCCCATTGTCTTTAAAGCTGAATAAATATTCGGGTTCTCCCGTGTAAGGGCAATCGATGGGCTTGCTTGTAACCTCTATTTCCAGAGGAATATCCCCTCTATTTTTGATGGTAAATAGAAGAATCTGCTGAATCATCAGGCACATTTTCCTTCGATTCGCCCGGAAGGGGGGCAAATCATAGGTAAAAATCTTCCTACAAAATCCCTGATAGCTTTCGGGAAGGGATTTTCTGGCTTCTTTGATGATTTCTCCCACGTGAATAACTTCTGTAGGTTCGTCAGTTATTCCCGCCTGAATGTAATTTTCCAGGTGAGAAAGGCTCTCATCGATGTGGAGTATTTCCTCGTGAATAGAATCTACAGGAACAGCATGAGTTTCACCATTGCCATTCGATAGTACCTGGGGAACTTCCGGTAGGGAGTCTAGTTTATCGTTAATGGACTTCACTTGTTCGTGAATATCCTTATAAATCAAATCGGCCAGAATTTGCCAATCTTTGTTTGCAGTCTCAATTCGTTCGTGTTGTACTTGAATTTCCCGATTTTTCAATTCCATTAACTCCTTGGCTTTTTTCTGGAGCCGGTAGCGATAGTTGAGTAGGAACAAAATCACCATGAGCAACAGGAGCCCCATTCCCAACAAAATGAGGTATAAGTTCCGGTTTTGGATCTTCTGCTGATGGGTCAGCAACTCCATCTCCATGTGGGATTTGTTGAGGGCGTATTGTTGGTCCAACTGAACCATTTTGGCCTGGACTTCATAGCTATATAAGCTATCGCTAAATCGCTTAAATTCCTTCTGGTAGAAATAGGCTTGCTTGAAGTTACCTAGTTTTTGGTAATAGGTACTTAATTTCAATGCAATATCCTTCTGCATCGAGGGATAATTTATCTGCTTTGCCATGGCTAAGGCCGTATACAAGGTATCAATGGCATCGGGATAATTACCAATTTCCCCTAGGGCTTCTCCCATGAGGTAAAGGGACTCTACAATTGGGAAGGGTGCCTGTAATTGTCTAAAAGATATCCGGGCTAACTGAATGTATTCCATAGCCATTTCATATCTTCCCTCATCCAGGCATATTTCGCCCATATGGGATTGCACAAAGGCTACTTCATAGGGGTCATTCAATTGCTGAGCGAGATGGAAGGCGAAAATGGCGTATTGTTTGGCAGAGTCAATCTGCCCCAACTCCAGGTATGAGGAAGATACATCTGCGTATGCCTGATACTTATCTCTAAGGGTTCCATTTCTTAGGCGTATATCCATCGCCAAAAGATCGTTTCTCAAGGCCTCTTGTTTCTTTCCAGAATAATAATAAATCCTTCCCAGCCCCCCATAGGCTTTGGCCATGCCTGAAGAATCTCCCTGTACCTCAAAAAGTTCCAGGGCATTTAATTCTGATGCCAAGGCTTCATCCAAACGCCCCAGGTCCACATTGGCCTGAGCCATTACATGATAATTATCTCCGACTTCTTTGGCGGGAATTATTTCCGAAATATTGTCTCTGGCCAGTTCACAGTGCTCTACCGCTTCGGGGAAGTTATTCTGTAGGCGAAAAAGATATCCCAATTCGGCATGAATCTGGAAAAAAGAAAGGTCATCTTTGGAAAATTGTAGGGCAGACTGAAAAGTTTTGATGGCTTCTGAGGTAAGGGCCTCTTCTTTATATGCCTTACCAAGCATAATATGGAGTTCAAGCAACGTGCCATCCTGCATGCGAGCAGTGTTCTCTTTATAGTCTTTTAATGCAAGCTTCAAGCTATCTATCTGAGAAGCAATAAGTTCTCCCGATAGCATCTGGATAATTATTAATCCAATGAAGATATATTTCGCAACTCTCATGTTTTCGAGTGAGCTAATGTTTTAGACAACTTAGCATTTTTTTTCCCTAAAATAAAGTACGCTGTGCAGGAACGGAGCATTTAGAATTGCTAACGGAAAGAAATGCTGCTTATTGTCTGAGAATACAGGTAAGATTGCGAATGTTCATTTATTCCGGATGGAGAAAAAGCCCAGTTTTTCTGTAGTGGCCAATGGCGTCAAAATCCATTTTCCCCATAGAAATAGCTTTCATATCGAGCTCGCTATATAGGATTCCTTCGCGATCCCAAAGAGGGCCGGCCAGGACCTCTCCCAGGGGGGAAATGATGACACTACCTCCCCGACATAATACCTCAGGGAGTTCGTGAAGCTTCTCCAATTCAAGGATATCTCTGGGGTACATGTCTCTAGTAACATACTGGTTGCATCCCAGAACGAAGCAACGCCCTTCACAAGCGATGTGTTTCATACTTGCTTGCCAGGTATCGCGTTGGTCAGCAGTAGGGGCCATATAGATATCTACGCCTTGTTGGTAAAGGGCCATCCGTGCTTCAGGCATATAGTTTTCCCAACATATAAGCCCACCTAGTCTCCCTGCCTCCATTGCGATTACTTCTAAGTCGCTTCCATCCCCCTCTCCCCAAATGATTCGTTCAGCTGCTGTAGGTTTAAGTTTTCTATGCTTCCCCCGGATTTCTCCTTCCGGATCTATGTAGAGTAAGGTACAGTACAAGGTTCCTCCCAAGGAAGCTCGCTCTATGACTCCCATGACAAGCCATATCCCTGCTTCCCGGGCCAGTGCACAAAGTCTTTCTGTTGCCGGCCCGGGAATTTCTATACAGTTTTCCCAGTATCGCTGCCAGGTTTTCCTTCCCTCTGAGGATCGACTGCCGACAACCGTCCCAAAGCTTAGGCCCCTGGGATAAGCCGGGATGAAGGCTTCGGGAAACAAAACGAGTTGTGCACCGTTTTGACGAGCTTCCAGTATGAATTTTGACGCTTTTTGAAGACAGCCTTCGAGGTCAAATAATTGAGAAGAGGCTTGTACAACAGCAACTTTTAGCATGAGATGTTAAAATAGGTTAATTAGTCCATAGTACTCTGTCAGGAAAGTTTTTAAACTTCTTTACTTTGATATTCAGACGAATAAAGTTCATTCTTTTTTTCATGTTCTTTTTGCAGTCGTTAAAAAAGAACCAAAAAAACTTGCACGAATAAACCAAAGCCTTCTCTGCAACGCCATCCACCCCACATTCGTGCACCCCAGCGCGCTCTAATAAGATTTTCATATTTTTTATCAGTCCACATACTTTGCTGACAAAGTAATAGTCGATGGTCCATAGTAATTTAACGGGTGCGAGTTGAGAGGAGCGAGGAATATATCCATTTTAATAAATGAAAAACTCTCTCCTTTCAGCTCTCTCCTCTTACCCCAACCTGTGGACTCCTTCTTACTCCACCGACAACTCTTTCACCTCAATAGTATCCACCTCTTTTTTCTTGATTTGGGAAACTTGCAATAAGTATTCTTGAACGCTGAAGGCTTCCTCCCCTTTTTGGGGAATTGCGCGTTGATAGCTACCATCAGGCATCAGGACACGAGCTTGCACATTATCTTTTAGCATGTATTCTATGACCTCTATTATGCGGTGTTTGTTTTTCGGATCTTGAATGGGAAAAACCAACTCCACACGTCTATTGAGGTTTCGCTCCATGAGGTCTGCACTACCGAGGTACACCTTAGTCTGACCACTGCTTTGGAAGTAGAATACCCGTGTATGCTCCAAAAATCGCCCCACTATGCTCCGAACATGGATATTATCGCTTACATCTGGGATTCCGGGGACCAGGCAGCAGATGCCTCGGACAATGAGGTCAATTTTAACGCCCTTGGAGGAGGCTTTGTATAATTCACGGATAATATCGGGATCCACGATAGAGTTGACTACCATCGCGATATAGGAGGGATCTTTGGGCTTATGGGAAGATACCGCCTCATGGATGAGTTGCACCAGTTGAGGCCGTAAGGTGGCAGGGGCTACAAAAAACTTGTTCCAGGTTTTCTGAAGGGAGTAACCCGTAAGGAGATTAAACAACCCGGAGGCATCTGTGCCCATCTCCTCATCACAGGTGAGCAAGCCCATATCTGTATAAATCCGGGCCGTCGTTTCATTGTAATTCCCCGTACTCAAGTGTAAATACCTACGGATCGCATCCTCTTCTTTTCTCACTACCATGGAAATTTTGCAATGTGTTTTGAGTCCCAAGAACCCATATACAACATTTACCCCGGCTCGGTCTAGCTCTCTAGCCCATTCAATGTTGTTTTGCTCGTCAAAACGAGCTTTCAGCTCAATTAATGCCGTAACCTGCTTTCCATTAACGACGGCTTCTTTTAGGGCCTTCACTATGGGGGACTTTCCACTGGTCCTATAC
Organism: Bacteroidia bacterium; assembly: GCA_965263105.1. GTDB lineage: Bacteria > Bacteroidota > Bacteroidia > J057 > J057 > JBCCTX01. The sequence continues at coordinate 432,182 of CBDHGL010000002.1, forward strand.
AATGTTTGTTTAATGGCTAATACCTTCGGGTCATTGGCTGCTTTCTGAATAAACTCTGAGACATGGTTAAAGCTTTCATAAGGGTGGTGCAATAGGATATCCTGCTCCCGAATGGCTTTGAAAACATTTCCACTTTTTACAATATGAGTATTGAGTGTAGGGTGATACTTGGGATCTTTCAGGTTGGGAAAATTAAGACTAAGAAAGAAGGAGAAGGCCGAGAGGTCCAGGTAAGATTTGACTATGTATAGGTCATCTTCTTGCAAGCTCATTTGCTCCATGAGAAACTCCCGGGCGTGCTTCGCCATATCTTTTCCCACTTCCAAGCGGATAACGGTACCGAGTCGCCTTTTTCGCAATTCTCGCTCGATGAGTTTCAGAAGATCATCTGCTTCGGCTTCTGAAAGGTCTAAGTCTGCATTCCTAGTAACCCGAAAGGGATAGATGCTCAGGATTTTCATGTTGGGGAAGAGCAATGAAGCAAAGCGCTGAATCAAGTCTTCCATCAGGATAAAATCCGAAGCCCCATTTTCTGAGGGGAGGGAGATAAATCGAGGGAGGTTAGAAGGAATGTGAATCACCCCCATTTTGGATTTTTGCTGATAAGGTTCCCTCAGTTCAACCAGTAGGTTTAACCCCAAATTCTTTATTTGGGGAAAGGGGTGAGCGAGGTCTATCGCCAGAGGCGTCAGCAAGGGATATACCTTTTCTTTAAAAAAGGTCTCCACATACTCCTTTTGGTACCCACGGATCCCCTGTAAGGTGCGAATTCTTATTCCCTTTTTCCGCATTTTAGGCAGGATATCCTTCTCTAAAATTTCCGCTTGTTTGCTCACCGCCAGATGAACATGGATAGAGATACGCCAAAGCAGCTCTTCTGGCTCCAGGCCATCGGAAGCACTGTAGTCCAGCCCTGCATGTATCTGCTCCTTAACGCCGGCTACCCTAATCATGAAGAATTCATCCAAATTCGAACTGAAAATGGAAATAAACTTCAAGCGTTCCAGGAGGGGATGGGTACTGTTTTCTGCCTCTTCCAAGACCCGGTCATTGAACTTCAACCAGCTCAGTTCCCGGTTAATAAAAAATTTAGTCTTATTTAAGTTCATAAATTCCCTTTCAACATTAAACCACAGGTGACACTCCAGGGGGATTTGGCAAAGTAATGAAATTAGGGCAAATTTCTATGCACTCAGGAAGTTCGGGAAATTTTCTATATTTAACCTTATTATCCGATGGGTAATTGAAAGAAGAAGTTTAAAGTCGATGTATTTGATAATTATGGCTAAAAATAACCTTTTGACCCTCCAGCGATTATTTCTCTTGGCCTGTTTTGCTGCCAGTGCTATAACAGGGGTATATGGGCAAGATGCCAGGACTAGGGATTTATCCTCCCTTCAGTCTGCTCCCTCAGTGACCAAGTCTACAAAACATGTCATTCGAAAGGCTATGCAGGGAGAAACGCATGCCCTGCTAAAAGAGAGAAAAATACTTAAACAATCAGCCTTGTCCACTCCTAATACTCGGGTAAAACGAATTCCTCTTAGCAACGCTACACAGACAGGTCTCTCTCCACGGGAATCCAAACTTTCTATTGGGAGATTAGATCTGACTTCCGTGGCTTCGAAGTATAAAACAGAGAAATTTGCTCCAATTAGTCCTCAGAAAAGAGTAATTCGGAAAAGCGAAAATTGAGCCTGTTATCAGAAGTTTTTCAACTGCTTAGATGGGAATTCCTGATGGAATGGCAGCAGAAATTTGCCGTTGGGGGTTTGCTGCTCTATGCATTCTCCATGGTAGTAATCATTGGGCTTTCCTTTGGGGGCGGGATATCTCCACTTGTGTGGAATATTCTGTTGTGGCTGATCATTCTTTTTGCCGGAATCAATGTGGTAGCCAAAAGTTTTCACTCAGAGGCGGCTGGAAGGAACCTTTATCTCTATACCTTGGCCCGCCCCTCAGCTATAATCTTAGCCAAATCCCTATATAACTTTCTTCTCCTATTTTTTATCTCCTCCCTTTCCTGCTTCTTCTTTGCCCTAATCACTGAATTAGAAATTCCCCATATCGCATGGATGATTCTCATGTTGCTATTAGGGTCCGCTGCTCTCTCGGCTAACCTAAGCTTGCTTTCGGCCATCTCTTCACAGGCAGATAACCGTAGTATTTTATTGGCTGTACTGAGTTTTCCTTTGGTCATCCCTGTTTTACTTACCTTGATCAAAAACACCCGTTATGCCTTGGACCCTAATCTAAGCGATCCCCCTTTGGAGGGTGTGAGCTTATTATTGGGAATTACAGGGGTTTTGGTCGCTTCCTCTGTTTTACTATTTCCCTTTGTCTGGAGAAACTAGAGCTAATTGGGCTTTTGTCGAATTGCGCTTTCCTGAGTATATTGTGGTCAAATTTGTTGTAAATCAAAATCCGCTATGAGGTTCGAAAAGAGTGTTGAGGAACGATATACCCTCATCAAATTGCTTGAAGAGAAGTTAGATACACAAATTTCTCCCGCCTTGAAGAGTGAATTCATCATGCTCAACACCAATGGTGTGCGCAATATATTGTTGAATATGGAGGAGGTGAAGTATTCTGATAGTTCCGGTCTGAGTTCTATATTGATTGCTAATCGGCTGTGTAGAAAGGTTGGGGGAGTGCTTGTATTAACCAATTTGCAAGAGCACGTACAGAAGTTGGTTAAAATATCTCACCTAGAATCTATTCTTCATATTCTCCCTACTGAGGAAGAAGGTCGCGAAGCCATTTTCATGGCTGAGATCGAAAGAGAGATTGCTCCCGAAGGAGACGACCAGCCAGAGGCTACCGCTCTATAAGCCATTTTCCACTTCCATCTTATCTATTCTCAGCTAACCCCCTGTATAGGAATACGTGTTTCAAATACAAATTCTCGGAACGAGTTCAGCTATTCCCACCCACTATCGGAAGCTATCCGGACAAGTGGTAAGCATCAACGATCGACATCATTTGGTGGATTGTGGAGAGGGTACCCAGATGCAACTCCTTCGCTATAAGGTAAAATTGGCCAGACTCGATGCCATTTTTATATCCCACATGCATGGAGATCACGTATTAGGCTTACCCGGCCTCCTGAATTCGCTGACCATGTATGAGCGGAACTTCCCCCTTACCCTAGTCGGCCCTGCTTCTCTGAAGAATATGTTGGAGGTGATCTTTTCACATACTTTCAGCCACCTGGGTTATGAATTGAATCACGTTCCCTTAGAGGACTTTCAGCCCGGAGACATCATTTACCAAAAACCCTCTTATGAAGTAGAACTACTTCCTCTTAACCACCGAGTTTTCTGCCGAGGCTTTCTCTTCCGTGAGACTGACAAACGACAGAAATTTGATTTTTATAAGGCCAAATCCTTGGAGATTCCCAACTCCTATTTCAACTTGCTCAAGCAAGGAAATGTAGTTCGACTGGAAGACGGGCGAGAAATTCACCCGGAAGATGTATTAATGGCCCCAGAGCCCCCCCACTCTTACGCATATTGTTCAGACACTTGCTATAACGAAGAATTACTCCCCCATTTGCAGAATATCCAGTTTCTTTATCACGAAGCTACCTTTATGGAAAATCTGCTGGATCGGGCCCGGAACACCCACCACAGTACGGCCAAGCAAGCCGCCACTATCGCCAAGCTTTCCCACGCTAGCCATTTACTCCTCGGTCATTTTTCTGCCCGATACAAAACCCTGCAGCCCCTTTTGGAAGAGGCCCAATCCATATTCCCACATACCTATCTCGCCAAAGAAGGAGATATCTTTAAGCTCAAAGATTATGTATAAAAAGGAAAACCTCTTGTTTTTGCTACTAGGAGGCTTTTTTCTTACCAATGCCCTATTAGCTGAATTTATCGGAGTAAAGATATTTTCTCTAGAACAGACCTTGGGCTGGGAACCTGTCAGTATTTCTATTTTGGGGATAGAAAACCTGTCATTTAATATGACAGCAGGTGTCCTCCTCTGGCCCATTGTATTTATCATGACGGATATCATAAACGAATACTACGGCAGAAGAGGGGTACAAATGTTATCCTATATGACCGTTGGCCTTATCATCTATGCCTATTTCATGGTATTGCTGGCGATAAAAACCATTCCTGCCGAGTTTTGGTTGGATATAAATTCAGATATCAGTCCGTCTATTGATGTGGCATTCTCCCGAATTTTTGGTCAAGGTTTGTGGATTATTGCTGGCTCCCTCATTGCCTTTTTGATCGGGCAAATGGTGGATGTAAGCGTATTTCAATACCTACGGAAATTTACGGGCCCACAGAAAATTTGGTTTCGTGCCACGGGTTCTACCCTGGTTTCTCAATTCATAGATAGCTTCGTGGTGCTTTTTGTCGCCTTTTACATTGGACCTGAAGGCCCTTTAAAATGGTCGATAAACCAGGTGGTAGCCGTTGCCCTGGTAAATTATATCTATAAGTTTTCCATGGCTGTGATTCTCACCCCAATGTTGTATATCCTACATGGGATAATCGATAGCTATTTGGGAAAGGAGAGAGCCCAGGTCCTAATGGAGCAGGCGAGTAAAGGAGGCGGCTTATATTAAAAAAATAGCTAGAAACGCTTCGTCCAAGAGTCCCTTGGAAGAGGGTTATGCGGAAAGGATGAGGCTGCTGGTCAATCGCCAAAAAATGCACATGAATTCCTGGTTGGCAACAATTTGGAAACGTAAAATTTTCCGATAAGAGAAAAATAACATAGATTTTAACTAGTTTTGGTTATCTTTATTTCCAAATTTTGAACTCGTGGATATACTCGAACGCATTATTGAAAATCTCACCAGTGATGAGGTGAGAAGATTCAAAATACTTTCCAACCGATTTAAAGCTGACGAGGAGAAAAAATTAATTGTTCTATTTGATGCGATTCGTGCAGGGGAATTCAAAGAAATAGAAAATGACGTAATCCGGCAGTTTTATGGTAACGTAGATCCCAAGTCAAAGAATAGCTACTACCGCCTGAGAAACAAGCTCCTCAGCAATATCGAAAAGAGCCTTCTTTTCTACCATTTTAATTACAAAAATTCCCTTGAGTCTTACAGCAATATCCAGCTTGCGATTCTCTACCGAGAAAGAGGCCTATTCAAAGAGGCTGTTTATAACCTCAAAAAAGCGGAAAAGGTAGCCCTGGCACACGATCAGTTTAACCTGCTAGAGGTAATCTACGATGAAATGCTCAACCTCTCCAATACCCTGGAGGTGGACATTGAAAAGATTCTCACTAACCGGAAGAAAAACCAGGAAAAGATTGAGTTCCTACGGGCCAATAGCGAAATTTTAGGCGTAGTCACCCAACAACTCCTCAAGCGAAACTACTCACGCTCTAAGCGAAGTGAATCCATCATTGAAACCCTGGAAGACATTCAGCATAGACTGGAAGAGCACAAAGAGATTTTTCAGTCGGTCTCCGGGAAGATCATGGTCATGAAAACGGTGGTCTCTATCCTCATCCAAAAAGGAGCTTACCGCGAATTGGGAGAATATGTTCAAAGTGAGTTCAAGGACTTCCTTGACAAAAAAATGTTTTCTCAGGAGAATCATCAGATTCGACTCACGATGCGGGTATGGCGGATTAATTCTTTGCTAAAACTTCTCTTACTCGACCAGGCTGAAAAGGATTTGCAAGAACTCTACAAAGAGTTGCAGATGTATGGAAAGCAGAATTTTAACCAGTATGCCTTCTACTACTATTCGGCGATTATTTATTGTTTAAAATTAACTGGAAGATTGGATGAAGCGGGAGAAACGGCTAAAGAGGCAATATCCTACAATATCCAACTGCAAAACGAGACCAATCAATTATACCTACAACTGTCTCTTTCGGATCAGTATTTCAGCCAGTCTCTGTTTCCCCAGGCCTTGGAAGTGTTGAAGAAAGTGACCAAGCACAAAAATTTCTCCTTTTTTGATGAGGAACTTCGCTTTTATGTCTACATTTTTGAACTGGTCAACAGCTATGAAGCGGGTACCTATGAGCGCACCAATGAATTGCACAAGAAACTCAAAAAGTCCTTCAAGCACTTTTTAAAAGACGATTTTTACGGGAAAGCCAGAAAATTCATCGAGTTGGTCATGCGCCTCAATCAAGCTGAAATAGAAGGTAAACGCGTTTTCCTGAAATCTGCCTACAAAAATTTTGTCGCGGATTACTCCAAGTCTGAAATTGGGGATAACCAAATCATCCTATACGAAGTGTACCTCCAATCCAAGTTGGAAGAACGTCCCTACTACGAGCTCCTTTGTGAAGAGGTTGAGAAAAGGGCTAGTAAATGAGAATGGGAGGCCCAAAGGCCTCCCAGAATAAGTGTGAGTGGACAATCTATACAGAGAAGAAGCTAGGGAAAAAGTTGAATACGACGCGCTAGTCTTTCAAACCCAATATTTCTTTTACCTCTTCGTAATTTTTGAAATTGATGCTGGTCTTGGTCGTGGGAATACCAGGAGCTACAATGACTCTAATGGTCCCGTCATAAGCTGTTCCATCGGCATCAGTTGCAGAACTGAGTAAGGTCACAAATCCCGTTTCATACACAAAGTCAAACTCTTCCGTGAAGGCAGGATCATGAGAAATAAAGGTTAAAGGCAGAAAGGTCCAAGGATCATCGTCCAATGCCCGATAGTATACCAGGACCAGCCCATTATCTTCTATGTCTTGTGTAATCTCAGCTACTGTTAGGTCTAGTACCCTAAAAAATCCTGCTTCACCAGGTGTGCCGACATCTTCCCAGTCATCAGCCACTATGGTATAATTAATACTAAATACGTCTGCAATACCATCTTCTCCATCAAATCCAGGAGGGCCTGGAGGGCCAATGGGTCCTACAGGACCTTCACAAGCAACAAAGCCAATCGCCATCGCGCAAATCAGGGTAAAGAGTCTAGAAAACTTCATACAGGTTATTTTTTATGGATGTGAAATAGAAATCCGTACTTTCAAAGAATCCATCGATATTCAACAATTCCTTTGTGTATAGAGTTACGGGCCCCTTAGGTATTTAGATCTATGGAAATGTAGAAGGGTGCAGGATTATTAAGGGAATGCGGAGACCTGATTAGCATTCGTGCAGCTTGATTTTTGCATATGTGCCCAAGGCTGTAGTAATTGTAGGCTAAATGTACCTATGGTTCAACTCAGTCCGAAACACTGGAAAGACTACGAATTACTGGATTCGGGAGACGGAGAAAAGCTAGAGCGCTTTGGCAAATTTATCCTGCGACGACCTGAACCCCAGGCAGTATGGACCAAGCACCTCTCCGAGAAAATATGGCAAAAGAAGGTACATGCTACTTTTGAGCAAACCAGTAGCCATGGAGGGAATTGGATCCGACATAAAGATATACCAGATCAATGGTATATCACCTATTCCTACAAGGAGATGAAGCTGCGTTTTCGTTTGGGGATGACTGCTTTCAAGCATGTAGGAATCTTTCCAGAACAAGCAGTGAATTGGGACTTTCTCTATGACAAGCTTCAGAAGCAAAAAGCTGCGAAAGTACTCAATCTCTTTGCCTATACGGGGGGAGCCTCTTTGGCTGCTCGGGCTGCTGGTGCCGATGTAACCCATTGTGATTCGATTAAATCTGTAGTGGGCTGGGCAAATGCGAATATGCAGGCGAGTAAGCTGGATCATATTCGCTGGCTGATCGAAGATGCCATGAAATTCGTTAAACGTGAAGCGCGCAGGGGAAATTGCTACACGGGTATCATTCTCGACCCTCCGGCCTATGGACACGGCCCCAAAGGGGAAAAGTGGAAACTGGAGGATATGATCAATGAGTTGACGGAAGGGATTTCTCAGATACTGGCACCAGAAAAGGCCTTACTCATTTTTAATAGCTATTCCCTGGGCTTTTCGCCTCTGGTTTTGCAAAACCTTCTCCTAACGCACTTTCCTCCTTCCCAGTGTGATGACATGCAAGTGGGCGAACTCTATTTGCCAGAGCCTTCAGGCAGGAAATTGCCCATGGGGATTTTTGCTCGGTTTAGTACCTAATTATTTCTGATAAAGGATTCAAATCCGACAAGATATGGACAATTTGAAAAAGGCCCTAATAGAGTGGGATGGTATCCATAAAGAAGCACTAGAAGAAATCTATGAAACCTACGCAGCCGAAACTGACTTTTTCCCCCAAATAGTAGACTGGACCCTAACAGATCCTAGCCTGCAGATAGCTGCTACTTGGTTGGTCAAGCATCACTATGATAACAAGGCTAGCTTAGAGGAGTCTTTGGAGGAGCAACTTATCGTGACCTGTAATGAATTAAAGGACTGGCAATCCCAATTGCACCTCTTGCAGTTGTTAGCCTCCTTTTCGTTGAAAAAAGAATACCTTCCCTATCTCGAAGCCTTCGTCAGGAAGAACCTGGAGTCAGAAAGGCCCTTTCTCCGAGCCTGGGCAATGCAAGGGCTATTTGAAATCTATCAATTGAACCCCGCATTAAAACCAGAATTGGAACAAAGATGCCAGGAGGCATTGAAAATGGAGAAGGCCTCTGTAAAGGCTCGGGTGAGAAAAATTATAAAGCTTCTTTGACCTACGCCACCTGCTGCACTTTGGCCAAGGCCTTATCCAGTTTTTCCAATGCCTCCCCAATGTGTTCTTCCTCCACAATCAAAGGGGGAGCTATTCGCAGGACATTTCCATATAAGCCTCCTTTCCCAATGAGTATACCGATTTCCTTTGCGGCTTCCATGAGGTGGGCAGCCGCTTGTGGAGCGGGTTCCTTGCTTTGGCGGTCCTTCACCAATTCCAAACCCTGCATCAGTCCCTTTCCCCGCACATCACCAATGAGGGGATATTTCTCCTGGAGTTTTTCCAATCCGGAACGCAACATATGACCCAGCACATGAGCCTTGTGTGGGGTATCCTGCTTTTCCAGTATCTCCAATACCGCCAAAGAAGCTGCACAGGCTACCGGATTCCCACCAAAGGTTGAAATCATCAGGGCCTGAGACTGTAGAGAGGAGGCGATTTCCTTGCTGGTCATTGTATTGCCCAAAGGTAGTCCATTCGCTATTCCTTTGGCCATGGTAATAATATCTGGCTGAACGTCGGAGTGTTCGATCCCCCACCAGTGTTCACCCGTTCTGCCAAAACCCGTTTGTACCTCATCGCTAATGAATAAGCCCCCGTAGGATTTGATGATTTCAGAAACGATTTGAAAATACTCGGGGGGAGGTGTAATAAAGCCTCCCACGCCTTGAATGGGTTCGGCGATGAAGGCGGCGATCTTACCTGATGTGGTAGTTCGAATGGTATCTTCAATATCTTCAGCGCAGGCTACCCCACAGGAAGGATAACTCATCTTCAGGGGGCAGCGATAGCAATAGGGATTGTGGGCATGCTTAATCCCCGCCACATAGGTTCCGCCTATGCGCCAGGTAGATTGACCTGTAAGGCTCATTCCCATAGCTGAGCGACCACTGTATCCGTGCCTGAGGGCAACTACTTCCTGATTCCCTGTATGGATCTGAGCGATCATTACAGCTAGCTCATCAGCATCAGAGCCCGAAGGAGTAAAGTAAGAGACCTGAATGTCTCCGGGGGCCAAGCCTGCTAGACGCTCTGCCAAACGGATATGGGCTTCATTGGGATAAAGCGTAGAGGAATGTATGAGTTTTTGGCTTTGATCTGCAATGGCCTCGTTCACCTGGGGATGGCTATGCCCCACACTTGTAGTCAGAATACCGGCAAAAAAATCCAAGTACTGGGTCCCTTCAACATCCCAAACGTACATGCCCTTTCCATGATCTAGTGGTAAAGGAGTCGAATAGTACAGGATGTGATTGGGAAATAGGAACTCCTGTTGTTTCTCCAGGAGTTCCTCCTTGCTATGTTTTTCCATGTGTAGTTCGGGTTTAAATACACATGAATATAACAAACAAAAAGAAGTGCTCTTAATACTTGAATAAAGGAATTTCTTTCTGTAGCCCCTTATCAGGACGGATAAGGAGAAAATATGGTCCTGGAGGTAGGTGCTCTAGATTTTCTTCACTCCAAGTTCCGTTGACTTCTTTCTGCAAAATTTGCTTTCCAGAAGAGCTTATGAGAGAAATTTGGCCATTCAAGGGACCTGTATATAAAACCTTTCGAAAGGGATTGGGATAGACGAGAAACGTTTGAGAAAAAGATTCTTGTCCTATGTGAACCTCTCGTATACTTGAGTAGTCTATCTCTCCGTTAAAGTCCGTTTGCTTTACGCGATAGTAATTGAACCCTACTTGGGGACTGGGATCCAAAAAGGTATATATCTGGATATCTGGAGTATTACCAGCCCCTTCAACAAAACCTAAGTTTTCCCAAGAGAAGGCGTCATTGCTCCTTTCAATAAAAAAGCCTCGATTATTCTCTTCAGAAGCCGTGAGCCAAAGGAGCTTAACCCCTTCTGGGTTTTTCTTCGCCTGAAAGCTCAACCATTCTACCGGTAATACGGCATTCCCGTCGCTTCCATCTCCCTCTGCTAGAATCACCGTGTAAGTCGAGGCTCCATTAGTGTTTTGAGTGATTTTCAAACTGTAATATAGGGAAAAGCCATTTAGTCGCTGATCATCTCCATGCTCCAATAGAAAGTCTTCCGCAGGATTACCCACCCTATCGGCATTGCTATACCCTAAAATACGAATTGTATATCCAGGATTACTTTGGCTGAAGCCCGATTCTGTACCTAAGACAACTACTTCGAAATCGGCATTTACATTAATGTCTATAGGGAAAACGTCTATGTCAAGCGCCTTTTGGAAGTCCCCTGTTACCCCTCCTGGCGGAGAAAACTCAACTACCTCCTGGTTGGGAATGGTAAGGTCTGGAGAATCGTTGTTGGGATCTGTACCTAAGCCGTTGTCAAACTCAGAGGTAATTTGGGCGTGGAGGAAAGAAAGGGAAAAGAGGAATAGAAGACAAGAAGTAATTTTTGTAAAAGAATAGAATTGCTTCATGAGGAGTCAAAAAAAATTGGATGCAGTTAACAGTAACTGATTTTGGAAATTATATACAATAATAAAAAATTACACTTATAAAATAAAATATTTGTTTAAAATATAGTGGTTGGTATTATTCATATGGAAGACATTGCCGGATTCATTCTTAACTCTTTGCAATTAATGATACGTGATAGATATAAGGGGCAGCTTCCAGAATGACCTGTTTTTAAAGTCTGAAACTCTTTGTACCTTAAAGGGCGGTTTTCTTCATTCTCCTGCTCATGAAGGTTTTGAATAGCTTAAAAAACTTCTTTTTCGTCCTCTTGATTCTATCTTCCTGTCAGGATCCTGCTTCAGAATGGCTCCATTCTGCTGCTGTATCTCTCCCAGAACAGGTTGATTTTAACTACCATATCAAACCCATCTTATCGGATCGCTGCTTTGCCTGCCATGGACCAGACGCCAATAAGCGAGAAGCTGGACTGAGACTTGATTTGGAAGAAGAAGCCTTCGTGGAGTTATCTGATAGTCCTGGTAAGTATGCATTGGTTGGAGGAAAAGCCAGAAAAAGTGAGGTATTCCATAGAATCATTAGTCCGGATTCCAGTTTAATGATGCCCCCACCAGAGTCCAACTTATCTCTCTCCCTGGAAGAGAAGGCCCTGATTGCCAAATGGATTCAGCAAGGGGCTGAGTACAAGCCCCACTGGTCTTTTGTTCCTCCGAAGCAGGTAGCCTTACCTGAAGTGGTCAATACTCAATGGACTCAGCAGCCCTTGGACTATTTTATCTTGGAGAAAATGGAGTCCAATGGACTCAGCCCTTCTGCAAAAGCGGATAAGACGAGCCTTTTGCGACGAGCCACCTTGGATTTGACGGGTTTGCCCCCTAGTCCTGCTGAGATTGCAGATTTTTTGGCGGATGCTTCCCCGAATGCCTATGAACGGGTCCTCGATCGTCTACTTGCTAGTAAGCAGTATGGAGAAAGAATGACCTTGGAGTGGCTGGATGTAGCACGTTATGCCGATTCGCATGGGTATCAAGATGATGGCATGCGCAATACCTGGCCCTGGCGAGATTGGGTGATTAAGGTATTTAATGAGAATAAAGCCTACGATCAATTTCTCATCGAGCAATTAGCAGGGGACTTACTCCCCAATCCCACTAGGGATCAAATTCTAGCGACCTGTTTTAACCGCAATCACCCACAAAGTCAAGAAGGGGGAGTGGTGGAGGAAGAGTATCGAATCGAATATGTCGCAGATAGAACCAATACCTTTGGAAAAGCCCTCATGGGGATTACCCTGGAATGTGCCCGCTGCCATGACCACAAATACGATCCCATTTCTCAGAAGGATTACTACTCCCTTTTTGCCTTTTTCAACAACAACAATGACTGGGGCATCGTCCCCTACAATGGAGAAGCCACCCCCACCGTGATGCTTCCCACACCAGAAGAAGAACGTAAGCAAGATTCGTTGCTTCAGCAGATGAAGCCCTTAGAACAGGCCTTACTGTCTCAAAACTATATCAATGAGCAAAAAGAATGGCTTCAAACCCACGGAGTTCCTGCCGATTTTTCCTCCCAAATAGGCCTGGTTGCCGACTTTGACTTCGATAAAGAAAGGGAGGTAAGGCGAAAGACGCTAAACCTGGATGGGGATAAAGCAGCTGGCTGGGCAGGTATAGGGGGAAAAGGGAAAGTTACTAGCTACTACAATGAAGCTAAAAACAAACCCGATGCAGCTGTCCTTGGGGACGTTGACAGCCGGCCTATTCTGGTAGAGGGCAAAGAAGGTAAGGGCCTACAATTTCGGGGTGATGCAGGTATTCGTTTCAACAGAGACCTGGATTTTGATCGCCACCAGCCCTTTTCCGTGAGTATTTGGGTGAAATTGTTGGAACCCGGTGAGAAGGGGCCCATTTTCAATAATACCAACGGCGACTTCGAAGGCTACCGGGGCTGGATATGTAAACTCAACGAAGATGGCACCCTTTCCTTTCAGTTCAATCATGTATGGCCAGATAATTCTATTGATTATCAAACCTTGGATACCCTTCCGATAAAGGAGTGGACCCACATTGCCATGACCTATGATGGCAGTAGCCAGGCAAAGGCTTGAGGTTTTGGATCAATGGAAAGGTCCCAGCTCATAATTTGCACAAAGATGACCTTCGAAAGAGCCTACTGCATGGGGTGAAAGGCTCCAATTGGTCGAGCTATCCCTTCATGTTGGGAAAGGAAAAGGAGCGGACCATAGAAAACATCGTCATGGATGAACTTAGGGTCTATGACCGACAGTTGTCCGAACTAGAGGTAATGAATCTCTCGGGAAGGAAGGATCAGGGCTCTCCCTCCTCCGAACAGCTCATGGAATACTACCTCTTGAGTGGGCAAAGCCCTTCCTTCAATCGTCAGCTGGAAGAATTAACAGCTATCCGCAAAGAAGAGAACCTCCTTGCTACCGATATACTGGAAGTGATGGTCATGAACGATCGAGAAGAAATTCGTCCTACCTTCGTGCTAGACCGAGGGGTATATGATGCCCCAACTGATCCGGTAGAACCTCGTACCCCCGAAATTTTCTCCCATCTACCCAAAGATTATCCCCGTAATCGCATGGGTTTGGCCAAGTGGTTGGTCTCCCAAGATCATCCCCTCACAGCCCGGGTACAGGTAAATCGACTTTGGATGATGCTCTTTGGGAAAGGCTTGGTGGCTACGCAAGAGGATTTTGGTAATCAAGGCAATCTCCCAAGCCATCCGGAATTATTGGATTGGTTGGCGGTAGATTTTATGGAAAATCAATGGGATATCAAGGCCTTTTTGAAACGCCTCATGCTGTCGGCTACCTATCAACAAAGTTCGGTAGCTAGCCTGGAAGCAAAGGAACAGGACCCAACGAATCTATGGTACAGCCATTTCCCGGCTCATCGGCTACCTGCTGAAATTATCCGGGACAACGCCCTTCATGCGAGTGGCTTACTGGTTCCCAAAATAGGAGGACCGAGTGTTTATCCCTATCAACCCAAAGGCATATGGAAAGCATTGGCTACTAGAAATGCTCGGGAGTATAAGGTTGGGCAAGGAGAGGACTTGTATCGGAGGAGTATGTATACCATTTGGAAGCGGAGTGCCCCTCCCCCGGCGATGATGAATTTCGATGCACCCGATAGGTATTATTGCATGGTAAGCCGACAAAAAACGGCCACGCCCTTACAGTCCTTGGTATTGATGAACGATCCGCAATTTGTCGAAGCGGCCAGAGTACTGGCCGCAAGGGCTTTTCAGGAGGGGGGCGCTTCCCACAATGATCGTATCGATTATATGTTTCTTTCTTTGGTCGGCCGGAATGCCAGCCCAAAAGAAATGGAGCTAATGGATCAATTGTATCAAGAGGAGCTATCGGATTTTGAAAATTACGAACAGCGTGCGAGGGAATTGTTGCAAGTAGGGAGTTATCCACAGGAGAAGTCCCTACCCCAAACAGAATTGGCCGCTTATACCTTGGTCGCCTCAACGATCATGAATTTTGATGAGTTCGTGATGAAAAGATAGGAAGGGGTCGGATAGCTTATAGTCGACGGTCCACAGTTTTTTCAGCCTTTCATTGAAAACAGTTAAGCCCTGATAAAAAATCTAAGACCTATGTCTCAACACTTTGATAAAATAGTCTCCAGCATGAACCGGCGGGTGTTCATGAAGAACAGCCTCTTCAGCCTGGGAGGCCTGGCCTATTCCACTATGGGGGGAGCCATGCCTGTAACAGATGTATGGGGGGATAAGCATTCTTTGCCTCACTTTCCTTCTAAGATTAAGCGCATTATCTATCTCTTCCAGAGTGGGGCCCCTTCTCAATTGGAACTCTTTGACTACAAGCCCAAACTCAAGGAGATGTTTGGAGAAGAGTTACCCGCTTCTATCCGAGGGGACCAACGGGTGACGGGCATGACTTCCAATCAGCGTTCTTTTCCTTTAGCCATGGGAGATTTTTCCTTCCAACAATACGGAAATAGCGGGGCCTGGCTCAGTGATCTCCTTCCCCATCATCAAAAGATTGTGGATGACATTGCTATTGTTAAGTCCATGCATACTGAGGCCATCAACCATGACCCAGCGGTTACCTTTGTGCAAACAGGCTCTCAGCAAGCAGGTCGACCTAGTATGGGATCCTGGATCAGCTATGGCTTAGGGAGTGAAAATAACAATCTGCCTGACTTTGTGGTCTTAATTTCCAGAGGTATTCCCGGGGGGCAACCCCTTTATGCCAAGCTTTGGGGCAATGGTTTTCTCCCTTCTCAACACCAGGGGGTCATGTTTAGATCCGGAGATGAACCCGTCTTGTACCTCAACGATCCAAAAGGGATCGACCGAGCTAGCAGGAGCCGCATGCTGGGCTACTTGGAAAAGCTTCATGAGCAGCAATACGATAAAATCCAGGATGAAAGTATCCAAAGCCGGATGGCCCAATATGAAATGGCCTTCCGCATGCAGATGTCCGTACCTCAAACTTTGGATATATCCCAAGAGCCAGATTACGTATTCGATGAGTACGGGGAGGAGTCCAGGCGGCCCGGTTCTTTTGGGTACAATTGTATACTTGCGAGAAAATTAGCAGAAAGCGGAGTTCGATTCGTTCAGTTGTACCAGATGGGTTGGGATATGCATGGGGGACTCCCTCAGAAAATCCGTAATATGGTCAAAACTGTGGATCAGCCCGCGGCAGCTTTGATTCAAGACCTCAAGCGCAGGGGCATGCTCGATGAAACGCTGGTCATCTTTGGAGGGGAATTTGGTCGGGGCTGCTATTCCCAAGGGAAGTTGACTCCGGAAAATTATGGCCGGGACCACCATCCCCGTTGTTTTTCCATCTGGATGGCCGGTGGAGGAATTCAAGGAGGAGTCTCCTATGGAGAAACGGATGACTTTGGGTACAATATCATAAAAGACCCCGTTCACGTCCATGATTTTCAAGCTACCATCATGCACCTGATGGGGATCGACCATGAGCGTTTTACCCACAAATTCCAGGGTAGACGCTATCGTCTCACAGATGTTCATGGAGAGGTGGTTAGGGGGATTTTAGCTTGATGGTTGAATAGTCGACGGTCGACAGTCAAAAATTATTCTGAGATAAAAAAAGTGCCAGTTCATGAACCGGCACTAGGTTGGCATTTAGCTGTACGCTATGCCTCAAAGGTCTATAAGAATAGTTTCAGAGTTGTGTTCAAATACAACAAATGTGTGCATTTATCAAAATAAATTAATCTTGTAATTAATATATTTTGAATAAAATACTGGTTCATAGACGATAGCCCATAGTCCACAAATTAATGATGCTCGGTCTTAGTCTCGAGAAAACTGTGGACCATGGACCTTTAAGCTATTTAACTAACTCTCCCCCCTTCACTCTCGCCCGAATGTCAGCCAATGTGTCATCAATTAATAGCTGCCCATCCCGGAAGACTTCCCGTAATTCTCCTCCTTTTTCTTCCTCCCAATCTACTTGGTCGATTAAGGCGTATTTCCCATTTTCCAGTATAACCTTCACAAGACCTTTGGCCGACTTCTTGGTTCCGTCATCTGTTATGGGATCTTTAAAAATTTCTCTTCCCATTCCTGCCACTTCCCCATAGGTGGCTTTCATAGCAAAGCCAAAGGTGTCTCGGGTATTGTATTGATAGGTATAGGAACCTATACCCAAAACCACGTTGGTTGAGGCAAAGCCTTTTTTCAGAAGGCGTTCACAGATCTGCTCGGCCCGTTCCAGGGTGATACTGTCTCCATAAATGGCCCCAATATGAGGATCGAGTTCTTTATATCCCTTTTCATTTACCGATCCGCCAAAGGTATCCCAAAGGAGTTCAATCACCCCTTTTTGTTCGGGAAGAGAACGCCCCTTAGGATTTCCACAGATGATGTCCACGGGGTCGCCACTATCTGGTCTGATCACCACCTTTCCCTCTCGAGCCAAGACGGCTTCCTTGAGGTTGGGGAGAAACTCTGTACATACCTTCCAGAGATCCCAGGTATCCGAAACTACCGAAACAATTCCAGCAGGATAAACCTCTGTGATAAGCCGTTCAAAGGTCTCTTGCTCTCCTGATAAAGTCCCCATGCACATGACCGAGTGCTCCGTCGCCGCTACAGAACCTCCTACTAATTCAGCATCTGAATCGACGTTGTAATAGGTTTCCAGAAAATCGATAGCTGGAATCGTATCCGAACCGGTAAAACTGAGTAAGTGTCCGGAACCACTTAGCAGAGCTGCCTCCAAGGAAGCCATCCCCCGCATGGAAAAGTCATGCCCCTGCCAGTCGACAAATTCTGGTACAGAAGAAGTTTTTGCTGCATAATGATCCAAGATCTTGCGGTACTGCTTGGCCAGGGTAGCCGAATTACAGGGCATCCAGATCGTGGTGGATAGCAAGGTTTCAAAATAATTGGTGAGCCAAAAAAACTCAGGCCGGGTGTTATACATTGTAAACATGGGCACACGGATGGGTACAGAAACACCTTCCGGCAGGGCCTTGATCACAATGGGTACATAGCCCAAGTCATGGAGGGCTTCGATGTGGTCTATTCCAACTGAATTGGCCCCCAGGTAATTGTTAATTCTTCGGGCATATTTTCTACTTACCTCCTCCTTGGGCAGGTCAAAAAAATTGCGCTGAAATTCTTCAAGGATGTATTTTTTGATGAAATACTGTAAGCCAAAAAATACGACTTCCTCAATTCCGGCAATACGGCTCTTTCGGGGCGTCCAATTGGAGTAAACAAGGGTGGTTTGTTCGGGATACTGTCTTCTGTGATCTACTTTGTATCCGTCAGTTAATAATAAGGGTATCATATGGAATATGTTTTTAAAAATTTCAATAGTCAAGTGAATAAATATCTTTCTTGGTTCATGTTCTTTTTGCAATCGTTGAAAAAGAATTAGCAGTAGAAAATGGGAGCCCATCCAATTCCCCCTTTGAAGGGGGCTTGGGGGATGAACTAACTCTCCAAATGTGCTAACTGTGCTAAGGGTATTTGCTGAAATTGTTCGGAACTGGGTATGGTTGAAAAGGAATCCGTAGCAAAAACCCGCGTAAAATGTTGGCCCAATTCTTTCAACCCCCTGCTAAAAATGCCATGACTCACAGCTAAGTATAAATTCCCCGCACCTTTCTTTTTCAACTCTTGGGCCAATCCCATAAAAGTCCCTCCTCCATCACAGATGTCATCGACTATCAGGCAGTCTTGCCCATGGAGATCATCGGTATAGACCCGAAAAGCGGATAGTTTACCCGTAGCAACATCCCGAACCTTAGAACATTCTATGACTTCATAACTTTTGAGCTGCCCGGCGAGTTTGTATATTTTTTTGAGCGCACCCCCGTCGGGAGAGATCAATTTTACTTGAGGAGATAGGCCAGAAAGCACTTCCTGAATGAAGCTAAAATTGGAAATCACCTGACAATTGTCGAGTAAGGCAGCTGTAACTTCTGAGTGCGGATCAAAGACACAAACTTTATCGAAGTTCAGCTGATTTATAAGGTCTGCATAAACCTTAACCGACAAAGGTTCTCCCGGAACCATTACGCGGTCTTGTCGGGCACCCGGAAAGTAGGGCAAAAAAGCCTTTAGCGATTTAGCCCCCATTCTCCTTAAGGCGTCCACTGCTAATAGGACTAATCCCATATCGGCAAACGATCGAATTCGATGGCTCAGCCATAGCTCATCAGCTAATGGGGCATCAGGCTTGATTTTGATGTGAGGTTCCCCACCTGAAAAGGTAAACGCTTCGAAGGGAATGGGCTGTTTTTGGGGAAAGGGAGCGAAGTCAGGGTCTAGATTTAGATATCATATTTGCGTTATATATACACAAATATAATACAACACAGATGTAAATTCCAAATAATATGCGTATTTTTTACGCTATTTGATTTCGAAATGGAAGCCCGATTGCTCTAACTCCCTGTATTTCTGCATGTTGATGCGAAAAAGCTTGGCAGGTCGACCACTGCCTTCTTTGCGGATTTTTGAGGTTTCTTGTAAAATTTCGAAGCTGAGGATCTTCTTGCGGAAGTTTCTCCGGTCAATAGATCGTTCTAGAATAACCCGATAGAGGTTTTCCAAATCCGAAAAGGGAAATTCCTTTTCCAATAAGCCAAAGCCGATGGGTTGGTACTGGAGTTTGGCTTGCAGTCGCTCGTGCCCTTTCTGAATAATCTGCTCGTGATCAAAGGCCAACGGGGGGTGCTGTTTGATTGAAAACCATTGGGCTTCCTGGGCATCCGTATCGGCTTTGAGGTGCAGGGCTTTAGGATTTACCAGTGCCAAATAAGCTACAGAGATAACCTGTCCCCGGGGATCCCGCTTTACATCCTCCCCAAAGGTGTATAGCTGCTCCATATAGTCCACCTGAACCCCTGCTTCTTCCTGCAACTCTCGTGTAACGGCCTGACTGAGGGACTCCCCATTTTTCACAAAGCCTCCGGGCAAGGCCCAGTGGTCTTTGAAGGGACCAAACTTTTGCTTGATCAACAGAATTAATAGCTGCTCCCCATCGTAGCCAAATACGACGGCATCAACAGCGACATGTATACTTTGCTTATCCATAAAACTCCGCCAACAATCTATGAAAATGATGCACTCCTTTTTCCCGAGAGGGGGAAAAGCGACCGGAAGTGTAAAAGCGAGATTGAATTCCTCGGTGAACTCCTTCCACTACAAATTCGTCTTCTCGCTCGACTTTATCTAATAAAGCGCCTGCCCCGCTGTGTCGTTTACTTTCGTCGTATACATAGGTCACGAAGGAAACGCGCGTTTTGTTCATTTCCAGGGGCTGGACCAGGTTGATGGACAAGCCCCAGGGATAGAAATTGAACATCATATTAGGAAATACCCAGAAGTAGTAGGCAGCTACCTGCTTTCCATAGTCCATATGGCCTTCTGGTAATTCAAATACCTCCTCTCCTCCCTCCGCATAGCCAATTTGTACGTTCATGTGCTCGTATAAGTCCGTCCGGTAACTCCCATAATCCAGAACGGCATTTAGGTCTGCATGAACAAAGGGAATGTGGAAGCCTTCCAGGTAGTTATCGCAATAGAGGGCCCAGTGGCAGTTGACCAAGTAGTCTTTGTTGAGATGGGGCTGAGCGATGAATTCGTGTAGGGGGAGAAACCCTACGCGTTCTTGCATCTGCTTGATGACTGCTGCCATGTCAAAGGCAGGATTTAAGCCTGTGAAGAGAAAAGGGCCCCATTTTTCTACGGGAAATTGTGTCAAGTCATCACAAGGTCGAGGGAAATCCTGGGCTTCTCGAAATTCCGGCATGAAGTGAAACTTCCCATTCAATTCAAACTTGCGACCGTGGTAGCCACAGACCAATTTGCTGGCTTGTCCGGGATGATGGACTACAATATTGCCCCGGTGAGTGCAGACATTGCTGAGACAGTAGATTTCATCCCCTTTGTCTCGAACCAACAACAGCGGTTCGTTCAGATAATTGTCTAGGAGGGTAAAGGGATGAACGCTCTGAGAAAGCCGTACCAGGTTTTCGTGCCCTATCCATTGCCAGGAGCGGAGGAAAATGCGCTCTTTTAAGGCTTCAAAGACTTCTGGATCGTTATAGAAACTCGCAGCTAGGGTTTCTGCTTGGTGGATATCCGGGTCTACGTGAAATGATTTCTTCATTTAGCCTCCAAATTTCCCACTTTTTCGCCTTTTTCCACAAAATCCTGGGCTTTAAGACTCTTTTTTTCCTCCACTTCTGCTGAAAATGCTTCAAATCGAATGGGCAAGCCCATGGCCGTCCAGAAGTTAGCCCGATCTTGCAGGTGAAAGTGCAAATGGGGTTCAGTGGAATTCCCGGAGTTACCACAAAGGCCGATCAATTGCCCTTTTTTTACCTGATCTCCTTTTTTGACCATGAGGCTATTGCGCTTAAGATGGGCGAGAAAACTGAATTCTTTGGGAGCGTGCTGGATAATGACAAAGTTTCCCCGAAAGTCCCGCGTTTTCCAGTCGACTGAATAGTCACCAACCCCTTTGTAATCTCGAACCCCATCTCTGATTCGAACGACCACGCCATCTGCTGGACTTAAGATGGCTTGTTCATAGCAATAGTAATCACTCAAGTAAGTCCCTTCTCCCGAAAAGCTCTCTCCGTCTTCGTCCACCCGAACAAAGTCATAGGCATAACGCTGGGTATAGATTTCCCAAGAATGTGAATTTTCCATTGTAGACCCCCCATTTACGGTCAGCCAGGCTCCTTCGAAGGGAAGCATATAAGCAAGCTCTTGTTGGAAGTCCTTCGTTTCTGGTATACCAGAAGAATGTCTCAGCCGGATAAGGAGTTGGCCAAAAATTTGGAGGAGGGAATGTCCAAAGCCTAGGGGATTAAATTGGCTCAAAAAGGCCGTTCGGTAATAGTGTTTGAGATCGGGTTCTGTATCAGACATGCACGTTCATTAAAAAGAATGAGCCTACAATAAGGGCTCAAATACTTTCTCAATATAAGCGATACTTCGCTTTTGTGCCTCAACAGAAGAAAGCGTTTGAGGAGTTCCCTTTTCTACTGCTTGCTCCAAAACGAGATGAGGCTTCTTACCCATTCCCACCAACTCAGCTACCAGGCGAGGATAATCTACATCTCCCTCTCCAAAGGTTTCGGTCCAAATACCTTCCTGAGATTGGCGTAAGTGGAGTTCTACTATTCGATCTCCATACATCTTGACAATGTCGAACAGGGCCACCTGGGAATTTCCCGACCCTCTATATATCCAATGGGAGTCCAAACACAATTTCACATGATCGGGGTCTGTGCCTGCCAACATGTGGTGAAACTCCCGGGCAGACTGACGCATTTCGGCATCGTGATTATGGTAAGCGAGCACTTTGCCCATTTCTGTGAGTTTTTTACCGAGTGCATCCAGGGCCTTTGCTTGCAGGATGAGTTGGGCATCTGTCTTGTCTTCCTGGCCATTCCAATCAATCGGTTTGGGATTGGTTACGATGATGGTAGCCTCAGACTCGGTGGCGATTTTCAAAACCCGCTCCACACTTTTTTCAATTTCTTCCGGAATGTGTAAAACGGAGTTGACGTATAAGGAGGGACTTTTCAGGGTAAAAGAAGGAAATAATTTACCCAATTCTTGCACCTCTTCAAGGGAAGAATAAAGGGGTTCGATTTGCTTGAGTCCGGTTTGGGAAAACAACGCTAAATCTTTCTTTCGATCTTTGCCCCAAGTGTAGTCTTCTCTAGCCAGGAAGGTCATCCAGGTATATTGTTGGCAGGAGATTCCCGAAGTTTTCATATGTGGGTTGAGGATATCCCCTTTAGCAGCCTGAAGAGATCTAACTTGGAAAATTGCGCTACCCATGGCTGCAAAGGAACTGTAGGTGAGAAATTTTCTGCGAGTTGGCATTGTGGATGGAAGTTTTCAGAAAATAGGGATTCAGAAAGGATTTTCCATGAAAATTGGGGGAAATATTTAAAGCCCTTCTATTCTACGTTTCTCACCCCAAGCCCCTCGTTGATTTCAGCCAATTCCTTCGAAAAGGCTTGAGGATCTTTCATGAGAATATCTTTGGCTGCCAGTAAGTGCTCACGGCCTTCTTTATTTTTCCCTTGGTATAAGAGACAAAAGCCCAAGCCCTTTTGGGTCAGGGCAATATCCTTGTGATCGGCAGGCAGGCCCTTTTCCCGTATACGCAGTGCCTCTCTAAAAGCTTGTTCTCCTTGGGCATAGGCCTTGTCCTGAAGCAGACCAATGCCATAGTTATTATAGACAAAGCCCAAACGTACATGGCCTGGGGGCAGCGTTTGCCTAACAATATCCAAGGCTTCTTTGAAGAGTTTTACTGCCTCCTGGCTATTTCCTTCTTTGAGGTAGGTATTGGCGATATTTCCTTTAATAGCGCCGTGGTAATGGTGAGGAAATCCATAGATTTCTGCTAGAATATCGTAAATCTCTCTATAGTGCTGCCTGGCCAGTTCATAATTTCCTAGACTATTCTGGATTCTAGATACATTGGATAGACTTGCCATCGTCTCTGGATGTTTGCTACCAAATACCTCCTTGCGGATAGCATAGGATTCCTGCGCATAGGGTAAAGCTTCCTCATTGTTTTGCTGATCCACATACAGGCTTGCCATATGGTTGAGGGCATAGGCTATCTCGGGGTGAATGGGAGGATATATTTTCTTCCGTATGGCCAGGGCCTCCTGGTAATATCCTTCTGCACGGTTATAATCCGTTAATTTTCGCGCATTGATCCCCAAGGTCAATTGTACCTGAGCCATCAAGCTATCGGGGATGGACCTATTTCCCTTGTTTCCGATCAGGACTTGCTCCAACAGAGAATCTGAAACTTTATACCTCCCCACTTCTGTTTCCAAGTTCGCCCATTCCGTCAGGATTTCTCTTTTCAGGGGGTTCTCCCTCCCCTGTAAACCTATTCCTAAATCTAAGGCTATTTGCAAGGCTTCTCTAGATTCATCGTAAGCACTCTGCCGGTATTTCAGCACGCCCAATTGATAGTAGCTCGCCACCCGATCCAAATTGGGTTTCTCCGATAGGGAATCAAGTAAATTTATCGCCGAAGTAACCAAGGTATCTGCTCGCCCAAATTCGGCTCTATCCAAATACACCTGAGCCATCACCTGGTACATTTCAGCCAGCATTTCCGGATCATCTTTGAGTTTCGCCTCTACACGGCTGATTCCCTGGTTGAGTAGTTCACTCGCACTGGGCTCCTTTCCCAAGGATACGTTGGGGTTGGCTTGAGAGAACATATCACTCATGAGTTCGCTTACCCTGCGTGCCTTAGCGGCTTCATAGGTGGCCAGGTCTCGCTCCTCCTTCAATTTCCACGTGTAGTAACTAGTCAGCCCCACCAACAGTAAGATGCCCACCAGAGACAAGAAGAAGAGAGAGGCATTCCGAGCAGCATATTTCTTTATAGCATACGCCCAATCATTTTTTCTAAGAGATATGGGTCTATTCTCTAGGACATGTTGGATATCCTCTTTCAATGCTAAAGCAGAGGCATAGCGTTCGCCGGGATTCTTGCGTAAGGCCTTTGCACAAATGAGGTCTAGGTCCTTAGAGATACTGCGAACGGAATAAGGAAGTTCTTCGTTCTCCATCTGATCCCGAGGAGAGGAAGCGGCCTGATTGAGAATGTGGGATCGAAGAACACTTCGGTCAGTCATGGCCCCTTGAAAGGGATGCTTTCCAGAAAGCAATTGAAATAAGAGCACCCCTAATGAATAGACATCACTCGCCGTACTGAGTCGCTCTCCCAGTAATTGTTCAGGAGAAGCAAAGGCCAGGGTATAGGATTTCCCAGGAGTATATTCTTTATCTCTTCCTGTCTGGGAAAGCAACTGGGAGATACCAAAGTCCAGGAGTTTTCCCCTTCCTTTGCCATCTACCAGGATATTGGAAGGCTTGATATCTAAGTGTAGAATTAATTGAGAATGGGCATGTTGAACTGCCTCACACACCTGACAAAATAGGGAAAGGCGATCGTCTACTCCTAGTTTGTGCTGCTCGCAGTACTGATCTAGGGGTAAACCTTCTATGTATTCGAGGGTGTAGTAGGGTCTTTCTCCCTCGGCACCCTCATAAATCCCGCCATCTAATAACTGAGCAATATGGGGGTGTTGAAGGTTGGCCAGGATTTGTCTTTCCTGCAAAAAACTCTGAACGTTTTGGGCGTTGTACAAGCCTTCTTTCATGAGTTTGAGGGCCACACGCTGTTCAAAGCTCCCATCAGCGCGTTCAGCCTCAAAAACAGAGCCCATGCCTCCGCTTCCCAGCAAAGATACGAGCCGATATATCCCAATTTTTTGTCCCAATAAGTCCTTGTCTTCCCATCCTGACCAGTTTGTAGCTGGGCTAGAATTTAGGAGGGGGTGAAGGGTGTCTTCTTCTTCCAGTAAGGCTTTGAGCTCTGGATATAGATCCGGCTGCTCCTGGGCAAGAGAAGAGAGTCGTTTTTCCCGCTCCTTGCTAGGTAAGTCTGCCAGTTCAAAGAAAAGGCCTTCTATTTTTTTCCAGTCATCGGGATTCATAGGGATTTGTTTAGCCCTTAAACGCTAGTGGAGAGTTTACCGCTTCTTTCAATTCCTTACTCAGCCAAACCCGCGCCAGGCGCCAGTCCCTTCTGACAGTGGGCAAGGAGGTATCCAAAATCTTGGAAATTTCTTCATGGCTATAGCCGCCAAAGAACCAGCATTCCACTACTTTGGCCTGTCTGGGGCTTAGGGCTTCCAGCCTACCCAATGCTTCGTTTAAGGCCAGCATCTCTTCCGGAGTCGTTTCCAGGTATACTGATTCATCATTGTGGGTGATGTGAAAATGGTTTCCCCCTCTTTTTTCTCTTTTCCGGGATCGAGCATGGTCTACAAGAATGCGACGCATGGCTTGAGCCGCCAAAGCCATGAAATGCCCTTGGTCCTGGTATTCCTTCTCCCGTTCACGGGACAGCTTGAGATAGGCTTCATGAACCAGACCTGTGGTATTGAAGGTATGTCCCTTCCGCTCGTGTCGGAGTTTGCTACGCGCCAACTGCTTGAGTTGGCCATATACCACATCGAATTGTTGGTCGAGGTCATTCATTGGGGACTAGCTATAGGATACTAACTCATAAGAGAGAAGATTGCCTTTTTAGTATCGAATGGTGGAAGTTTCTGGACTTAATATAAAAAAACCCTTCTATGAATTCCCAAACAGACATAAAATACGTTTTCTTACAACTCTTGGTTGGGAAATAATCCAACACATTAGGAGTTAGTAATTTATTCGAGTCATCTGATACAATTATGTCTAACATACTGACATAGAGTCAGATGCAAATATTCACATGGATAAAGCAGAAGATTTCAGAAGCTATTGTAATTATCTTCTAGCAAAGTCAAAAACCATGCGACAAAACCATCATTACTCAAAACAGTACTTCCATTCCGACTTTTCTTCTTCTGAGCCCAATTATACAAATCACATTGGAGAGGTCGTAGGTCAAAGAATTGGGAATAAGTATGTAGTGATTCAAATTGGAAGAGATCGAAAACTGGCAGAAATCGAGGACTGGAAGTGGTCTATTCGTAAAGGGGATCTAGTACGCGTAATTAGGTATAACCAACAGTTCCTGTTGTGAAGAAGATTGAGGTAATAGGGGGGTAAAAGTACTTAATTCATTTATCATATAATGCTCAACATTTTCGAAAAAAAATCGAATAGACATATGATAAATTTCTACTATTCCTTCATACCCAACAACTTACCAGAGCTTGAATAAGGAGAAATTGTGAAGCATAAAAATAGTTTCTCACCTTCTAAGCCCTGAAATATAATTTTTGAAAAAAGTAAAATAAAAACAAAACTAATTGAGAGCTCTTAACATGTGATAAGATTACTTAAGGATCTACTATAATAGATGCTTTCCATTTATTTTACATAATTAAAGCGTAAGAATAAAAATTTAACTTTCCCGAAAAATCTTAGATAGCACAGAATCCCATTTATCTAAATTCTTCTGTATTAGGCAAATATAAATTTAACATATCTAGATTCTGGTTTAGTTAAAAAAATTACCTCAACTTCTTTAATAAATGAGGTTATATAACCAATATGAGGGTCAAAAAAATAAGATGATTACTACTACAATATTCGATTTCCAATTCTAAAAAAGTTCATCGCTATTTTAAAAAATCAATTTAAACCCATTTAGGGGATAAGCATATTCCAATCTAAAATAGGCTTAAAAAAAATGTAATTTTTAAAATAAAAAAATAGCGTAAATAAGTCTTCCTGGTCTATATTTTCAGTTAACCTATATTCTTAATACTGTCTTTACACATATATTAAATATAAAAATAACTTGCATTACACTCTTTATATAAAATGAGGAGAATATGGTAAATAATATCTCCATATCACCAACTTTGGACTATAAGCAAATTTTACGAGATTGCATAGATCTCCCCAAAAATCGCTTTGAGGAAATGGCCATCCTATCTTTGTACCTCAATCGTCAAATTGAGGCACCCAAGGAGAGCCTATTCTATAAGAGGTGGAATACCAAAAATGCCGACGGGGAATATGTCTGCTCTACCCGAGCCTATTTCATAGCCAAAGCCTATCAATATATTATGGGGTGTTCCTTCTGGGATACTATGAATAACGATGAGTTGATAAATCTCATTTTAGTAGGCGAATATTGTATTACCCTCATGTATCTGGAAAATCACTTCTATGATAGGAAATATGGGGTAGTGTGCGAAGAAAGCCAAAGAGAAAACAGAAAAGAAAGAAACCAACTTGCAAGGGGCTTATACCATTTCATCAAAGACAATTTTACAGGCAAGATACAGAAGCGTGTATTATGGTACATAAAACGTTTATTCCGGCTCTATTATAAAGGATTTTACCTAGACGATCGACTTTTGACCTATCGAAATTTTCGAAATAATTCTTTCGATAAATTTACCCTTGACCGGGAGTCATCTGTCTTTATTCAGGTGAAGGAATTGATGAGCGTTTTTCAGATTGCCAACCACAAAAAGAAAAAGTATACACCTTTTGAGAAAGAAGAGTATTTAAATCTGTATCTGAGCAGGACCTATCTGATAAATGGGGTTTTCTTTCAAACTTTTGCTGAATTGTTAATAGAAGGTTATGGCAGTCAGGCTAGAGACTATTCCAATTTACTAAGGTTTGCGCGTATTTATGGACTTGTCCAGCAGCTTGTAAATGATAATTTCGACTACCTCCCAGTAGGATATAAATACACCACATTATGCAAACTGGCAGAAGACACTTTTAGCGATAGCCGAAGGCGCTTAATGACTCTTCCCCTTATGTGTTATTTTAATTTAAAGGAGAAGCCAATGTATGGGCTTAGTGAACATTATTCAGGAAGCTTAAGTTTAGAGTTAGAGTTACAGAATAATACTATTCAAGAAATTGTATTAGACAAATTGATTGAGTCTGGCGCAATGGGACAGGCTATGAGTCTAGCAGCCCAAATTGCTACCTATGGAGAATCTCTTCTGGATAAGGATCAATCAGGAGCTAATTTTTTGAATGATATGTTCTCCTTTGCCAAATCAAATAAATATTACAAGGCCTATAATCGACGAAAGAAACAAAGTAACGGAGTCAAAAATATCCATTATAAATTGTTTTAGGATAAAAGAATAGGCTCCTTGAAAAATCGAATTTTATTCGATTAAAAAAGTAATTGACAACCTAAGCCACTAAAAGTCAACCTTTAACGAATATTTGTATTCGCACGATTTATTAAACTGCTTAATACATTCCGTTCTTCGAACTCATAGTTTTTATAATTATGATTGGTATATTTTATTTCAAAATTTTTCATTTATAATTGTAAAATTTAAGTTTCTATTTAGATCAAGAATATAACCTAATTAAGGAATGAGTGCGGTGCAATCTGAAACGGATTTCATACCTATAGAATCAAAATTATCGGAGAAAATTTTTTCATCCTTGGATCAAGAAGAAGGTATTTGGAAGACTACTATTCGCAAAAAGAAGGGACTTCAAGTTTCTTATGTCCTTTCAGAAAAACAGAAACAGTTATTTTTTCAAGATGGTTGGGGGAAAATATACGACTTTTTGAATACCTTCCAGTTCTCCCTAGAAGATAAGGCTTTTTCATTTACTATTATTGCAAAAATGCATAAGGCCCTCGTGGGGAAAAAAGACCTAGTACAAGAAGTTTCCCAAACTGACTTTCAAAAAAAATTTAGTAAGCCAACCCGCCTTGATTCCTATTTTGATGCCTCAAATTCAGGTAGACACACCCTAGAAGAGTCGGATCAATGGTTCTCAAGTGAGATAGAAGATTTCGAGAAATTCCTCCTCGCAGAACGTCTTCTCGTCCAAATACTAATTCCGTTACTCGATTTATCCCAAAGTTATTTCTGCCCTATACCCATTGTTAGAGACAACAATTTTATTGGTTGTGATTACTATGTTTATGAGCTTAGTAAGATTTCTAAAGAAAAGAGAAATTTGCTTCACTCTTAGAAACAATCAAATTCTAAATCCAAAAAAATCGCAAATTTACTAGATTTTTTTTTCGAAAAAAATTCGATTTCTTTCGACCTCTTTCCCTTATCGAGAGATAAAATTCATGTATAGTATTTTACCAACAAACTTATTTACTATTTTTCTGAAATATAGCTTTACCAAACAGCCTTATTTTGGAAAAACGTTTTGAAGAAATGGGCAAACTTGCTCAATTATTAAAAGTTGCGATCCCTGCTGAAAAAGGAACCTTTTTACATGATCGGATAAATCAGGACCTGCAACCAACTCCGGCAGAAAAAAAAACTGAGGTTAAGTGCTCTATCCGGGCATACTTTATATTAAAGGCATATCAATATATCACAAATTCGACATTTGATCAGGCGTTCACACAACTTGAGGATTGCCAGAATGGGTATCCCATATCAAAGCCTCATCCAAAGCCAGACCTTCTCGAAATTATTAAAATCGGAGAGTATTGCATCACTATAATGTATTTAGAGAATCACCTGTGTGACCTCAAGTATGGCATAAAAACAGAAAAGTCGAAAAAGAAAAATCGAATGGAACTACGGGACGTATCCTGGAAATTGTTCCATTGTGTAAATAATAATTTTTCTCTTGAGCATAATCGATCTTCAAGGAGTATTATAAAACGTCTATTTCGACTATACTATTTTGGTATGTTTTTGGAGGATCAAGAACTTTCTTATTCAAATTTTCAGAAAAATGATCCATTACCAATTTCAACGAATTTAAAAGTTCGGGAAGATCCAATTTTAGACAAAATAGACTGTTTTACGGCCCTTATCAACAAATCTATAGAACAGGGTAGATATAACCCCATTAAAAACCAGAACTTTTTAAAAAGATATATAACACGTTCCTTTTTAATAAATGGAATTTTCTTCCAACTTTTTACAGAATTGTTAATCAACTTTTACGGAGAAAATAATCAATTCAAAGAACTGATTCGTTTTGCTCAAATCTTCGGTTTACTTCAGCAATTAGTCAATGATACATTCGACTACCTCCCCTATGCATATTCGTTCCCTACAGCAAGTAAATACCAAAGTGACACATTTGCGGATGCAAGAAATCAACTCATGACCTTGCCCACCATATGTTATTTTAATAAACCCGAAGACGATAAAATCCCAGATCCTGAAGTTGAAAAATTATTTGGATTTCCCCCCCCAACCTTTGAGACGTTATCTACCAATAAGTACCAGATTGGAATCACCCAAAAACTTTTAGCAAACAGGGCAATCAGTCAATGTCGTAGTTTAACTTCTTATTTGGCAAAGGAAGGGAGTGAAATTTTAAATGGAAACTCTCTAACAGTAGACATTTTAAATGATGTTTTGTCAATCGGTAGGAGAAACAAATTCTTCAAAAGTTATGAGTTCATCTACAAAGAGAGGTTAAGAAAGAATCGAAAATAAATCGAATACATTTAAGAGGCCAATCACAAATAACTGATCTTCAATTGATTATCGCTTTTACTCCCTGTAGAATTCTGCAATAAATTCCAGATTAAATAAATTGAAAGTAGTCAAAGCAAGAATGGAAGGAGTATAGGTTAATTTTCTTAAGCAAAAAATTACCCCTAATTTAATAGGAGGAGTTTTCTTTTCTATCACATAAAAAGTTCCTGCTGCCATAACTCGAGAAATACTTCAAAACCCTATTCCTTAATATTGGAAAGCCTCTTTCAATGAAAAAGAAAAATCAAATACTCAACAAGGAATTGAAGAATTTCGGCACAAACCTATATAGTCTAAGTTCGGGAGAGGTGTTTTCATATAAGGAAAATGCAGAACTACAGTCCTTTTACTCTTCTATCCGGGGCTTCATTGACAATATTTTTAGAGAAGAGTCTGTATACATCACAACTATTTTCTTAAATCTCGATCAGGAAGGGAAGCCATTTGCTAGGTATTTTTTCCCAAAAGCCTTACGGAGTCTCAGTCCAGATCATAGTTACCAATCTGCTTTGGATTATCTGGAATTTCAACACATTCCGCTTTCCAATGGAGAGGCTAGAGATACCGACATTTATGATCAACTCAGTATATACCGCATTGCCTACTTATTCCCAAAAAATGAATTGAAATTTGGAGAAGATCCCTTAGAGATAGAGTCATTGCCAGACTATTTCTCTCCTGATATAAAAATATACCCTTTTGAAGACCTTATAGAAAGCCCCTTCGAATTACCCATTTTCCAGGCTGCAGAGAGGATTTTAGTAGAAAACCTATTGAAAAAATTTGATCTGCAAAATCGTTATTATTTTCCCTTGCCCATCTTTGCACTTGGAAAACTTGTTGGGGTAGCATATTTCATATACGATGATTCCCAGTTTCAACAAGAAGGAATATCAAATTTATATGCATATAGAAAACTACTAGCCCCTATTCTCACACGGGAATACGAACGACTTTTGTTTCGAAGAAGACAGTTTGCTCCTGGTTTGCTACCAGAAGACCCCTTGGAGGGCTATCAGGATATATTTTATGACTTGAACATTGACTATAGATTCCATTCTTCTGCTCAACACAGTCTTCGTAAAGGGATTATCACTGGCAATGACCTGTTAGTAGACCTCGGCTATGAGAAGTACTATAAAAACTATGCAGAGGTACTCATCAATGAAGGGAAGGACTTGGTCCGAATGGAGAAAGACCGAATGAAGAGTTCGATCACGGCTATTATAGTAGACTCCTATGCTCATAATGTGGCAGCGCACAGCCTAGTAGCCTTAAAATGGTGGTTTGAACAGCGTGCCCAACTCATGCGGATGGTCTTCACCCTCAAAGATGGTAATAAAAACACCTCCTTGGAAGCCATTGAACTGGCCACCCAACTTAAACTAGATGGGGCTCAATTTCTTACCGAAGAGAAACTAGAATTCTACCAGGACATGGACATATTGAGTGGAAGTAATTTCTATGACCAGTCATCTCTCACTCAAATTTGGTTGGAGCAGGGGGGCCATATGCCCTTTGACTTACTTACTTATACTGGCAAAGAGAAAGATTGGAATACTGGGGAAGTACGAGAAATACCTCAACTTGCTCACCTCCCCTTTCCTGTAGACTATGCCCTACACCCTTACTTCGAATTTCTTCGGGATAAGTCCACCTACTGGTCCGGAGCTACGCGAGAGGTGATGTTTAGTGGTCGAATCCGGGGCCTATTTCAGTTGATGCGAAATTTTGTATCCAATCCCCTCTTCCTGGGAACTATCGCTCATTCTGAAGGGATCAACTATGTCAAAATTAAGATCGAATTTTTGGGTCGCTCTGGAAAAATTGAATTAGTAGGTGATTTTTGTGAGGTAGATCTCCGAGGGATAAAGGAAGTCGGAATTAAGGGAGGAAATACCCACGGTTTTGATTTTCTAAGGCCGGGAAAAGACTACAAGGTACTCAAAGAGAAATTACATGACCTAGACATGGTCTTTCTGCCGGGAGAAGTCATCGGCCAGCAAGCCATCTATACCATTTGGGAAAATACCCTACGAGATATCAAACATTACAAATACGAGCCGGAACACATTCAACAGGAAGGCTTGAACTTATTTATTTCTATACAAGAAGTACCGTTTGTAAAAAGTAATGGGGAACGGACTTCGGAATTACCCTTGTATAAGATAGGCACTTGGTTACACCACCCTCAAAGGCTCCTCATGGGGCATCGCGACAAAGACAGCCCTGGTTCGAACCCTTTCTTGGTTTCGGTTCTGAAATACCAAAACGATAGCTTTCAGTCTCGTATCTACAATGAAAATGGCAAGGCGAAACTCGCAGGGACTTCCTTGGATAAGGTAAATGCCGCCCTGTTGCTCAATAACAATTTCGATAGTGCGGATGACAGAAGTAGTTTTGCCAATAAAGACCAATATTTTCCTTACCTATTCCCTTCCACAGAACCTTATAGCCTTGAAAGCGCTGAAAGAAAAATAGGCTACCTTCCCAAAGATAGTTTCTTACACCCCCTATTTTATCCTGGGAATCTTCCTGTGGAAGAAAAGCTCAATTCCTACCAAAAAGAAATGGAAAATTACCCTAATAAGGATGAAGATGGGAATCCTTTAGGGCTCGTCAAACGCTTCTTTCATATTTGGAAAGGAGAGAATTGCAAAGTCATCAATTCCCGTGAAGAGATCTTGAATCAAGGGGAAGAAAACATAGCCCGGTATAAAATCGTTGCCATTGGTAAGGACCTTAGGCAGGCCATGGATTACGATGAGATCATCCTTAATCTCCGAGAGCAAGGGATTATCCGATACATTTCTACAGACTCGAAAATAGAAGACCTTTTACAGGCTGTAAAACAAAGCCCCTCCGATGATGAGAGTCCCCTTTTTAAATATGCTATTAATCAATGGTTAGGGTCTTGGCTGCCAAAGCCTGAGCAATATGCTGTAAAGTTCCACCTGGAATTAGTCAAAGACAAAACCCCTCTCTGCCGGGTTCTTCTGTCCCAGAAAAATGATAGATGGGAAATAAATTATTTAGATCAAGGCAAGGCTTTATCGAGTACCAGAACTTCTCCTGAGTACCTGGGTTCTTCTGTGAAAAAACTCAAATTAAATCTGGTACATCACACCGCCTATGAGAACAATGACAAAAGTATCTGTAATGTTCGATCACACTGCTCCCTACTTAACCACATTTATCCCGTTGGGACAGAACTTCAGGCCATTAGCAGTGTACCCGGACCAAAGGTACGAGTAGCAAAACTCATGGAAACCTTATTCACGCGTATTACGATATTTGACAACCGCATTCATGGGCTTCTGCCCATGTACGAGCATATTGAAGCCTCTGCGACTGATCCAGAGGCCTTCCTGGTACACGAGGATTTCCAAAAATATGAAGCTCAACTCAACCTGGAGGTATACCCAGAATTAGGGAAATTTTTTGGTCAATTGGCACCAAGGAAAAAGATTCTAGAGAACAGTCATTTTCTTATCATGCATCTACAATATTTGACTAAAATATGGGAAGAATACTGGAAAAAGTCTCCAGGAAAAGGGCAGGAAAAACTGAAAAAAAAGGTCTTTTACCGTGAAAACGAAGTACAACAATTCTTTGACAAGGAAATACGACAATTTTATATAGAAAATATCGGCCCCATCTTTCCCCAAAATCTAATCTTGGTGATTACCTCTGGAAGGGGGCGGGACAATTGGTTCGAAAACATTGAGCATCCCCAAATTACCTTCAGGCCCATAGAGGCCTTTGTCAAGGCCATCGAAGATGGTCGCTCTTTAGGGGATGATTACCAGATTAAACACAACCTTTGTAACCTTCTATATGGCTCTTAAAGCTAAAAATTATGGCGAGAATCCTCATCATCAACCGCGAATGGAAAGAAGTCTTTGATATTCCCCGTTGGAAGTCAGGAAGAAATTTTGACCAAAAAATCTTTGATGCCTTTTGTTCAAAATTTAAAGAAATGTATGTGGATTCCCGTGGGAAATTGGACAAAAGTAGCTTAGACTATGAACGTCAATCAGATCCAGCTATCCCTCCTGATTATTATATCCTTAAGCTACATGTAGACATTTGCTTGATGAATATGGGGGAAGTACGAGCAAAGTTCTATGAACGCTTTGCCTCTTTTCTCCTTCAATTTATAGATCCTCAAGACAAGGGCCTATTTCTGTTTCATGCAAGAGAAGATTTTGCCGTTAGGATACCCGCCCTGCATACAGAAAACACCTGGTACGAACAATTCAAGGGAGGTACTGAACCCGCCTATGCAGGCTATGGGGGTATTTTAGTTGACAAAAACTACCATCCTGAAAGTTCACAGAAGGATGAACTTACTGGTAGGGTTTCTATTGAACTCGGAAAAGTGGAGGAGATGTGGAACTACTATTTTCACAGAACTCGGCAAAAATTATTACAAATGCGAGAATACATATTCCGAACACAAATTCCTTACGTTTCTGAAGAGGGCAAGCAACTTAGCAAAGGGATTGTTTGTAATTTATTAGAAAACTTAAACGAGTCTGTAAAGTCCTGTACACCTGTGGCCAGTGTCCCCTATAACCTGGACTTCTCCAATGGAAGAGATTTACCTGAATTGCGTAAAAAGGTTCTGACGGATCCATTTATCAAGGAGTTGAAGAAATTTGTGGAAGAGGACAAACCTGCTTCTCTTCAACTGAACCGTTTCTTAAATACGATGGTACTAGCTTTAACTTAAATAGAATGACCATGATATCCTTACTCACAACAGATCCAACTATAGCCAACTGGTTTCAAAAGGACTATCCTTTCGTTCATATAAGTGACTGTGCTACGGAGGAATTATTCCAGGCAGAGGCCCTCATCTTGACGGAAATGTACCGAGTGGGAAATCAATATTACGAAATTCAAAGTTTGTGGGAGTATAGCTTAACTATAACTGCCCCTCATAAAAAACTACTTACTCTAGGTTGGAGCTTTCCTAGCAAAGGGAACTACCTTGGCATATCAGATATGCCAGAGGACCTTCTCACCTTTATTAGTGAGGCCTTACCTATAAAATGTTTACGCAAACTGGACTATTTTTTTTCAACTACTCAATGCCCCCCCAAAGATAAGCCCCTTAGAGATTCCCTAGATAAATACCTAAAAAGTCACAGCAGAAATAACCTTCAGGATCTTCTCATGCAAGGGAAATACAGGTTTGGAGAATTTGAAGCCCTCCTTAGAAAGGGGGAAAGACTCGATGATTTACTGCAAAAGAAATCCGGGGAAGAAATATGGGAAGTTTACCTCCGTTTGAACAGACTCTGGGAAAAAGCTTTTCCATACTTCCAACTCATTCCCCAATTTCCCAAAATTCAGAAATTTATGGGTATCAAACATCGGATGAAGGCCCTTTTGGAGGGCAAAAATGGCGAGAAGGATGAGAAGAGTATTCCTATATCACTCCAAATCATCCAGTATTTAGATGAGAACCTTACTTTTATAACGGATCACTATCAATTTAACTAAGTTATGAGAGGAAATATTTTGGTGATAGACGATGAAAAAAATGTGTTTGAGC
Source organism: Bacteroidia bacterium (assembly GCA_965263105.1). GTDB lineage: Bacteria > Bacteroidota > Bacteroidia > J057 > J057 > JBCCTX01. Next base: position 468,241 of record CBDHGL010000002.1, read on the forward strand.
GCTTAGAAGAGAACCTGGAGGCCCACAATATTTTTCACACAGAACACATCAAGGGGGCAAAAAGCCTGATAAAAAGGAAGGGGATTGATTTGGCCATTATTGACCTAAATCTCAACCAGGATCAACCCAAGAGTAATGGGACGAATGGTGAAGACCTTCGACTATCTGGGTTGGCCTTTATTGAGAATGTTCGAAAAAGCTTTCCCCATTTGGCTATCCTCGCCATGTCCCAATACCGAGATGTACCTACAATTTCCCAGGCTACAAAAAATGGGGCAGATGATTATATCTGGAAAGGCTCCTGGCTTCCTCATGAGCAGGACTTCCGGGATAAGATTGGCGGGTTAATTAAGGAAAAAAAGACCCGAGACCAAAAGAGGGAGTCTATCCGAAGGGATATCTTAGGAGATTCTCCCTACACTGAATTTTTGCGTAACAAAATTCAATCCTTGGCAAAAAGTAGGGATTCCTTTTTTCTTTTGGGAGAGTCCGGGCTTAGGAAAAACGATATCGTTGATTTCCTCCGTTATACTTCTAGCCTCTACAGTGATTTAAGAACCTACGAGACCTTAGACGGCAAAAATTTATCTGAGAAAGACTTAATGAATGTTCTAACGTGTAGGCCTAAACGCAAGAAAAAAAAGCATTATGATAATGAAACAGAAGAGGAAAGGCTAGAAATAGAGGAAAACTCGCTCACTGAACTCTTCCGGAGAGCCCACAAGAATATTTGTTTGATTAACCATCTGGAAAGCATCTCCTTGAAAACTCAAGGAGCATTGTTGGAAGTCGTCCGTTCAAAAAAATACTTAAATCGAAAAGATATTTTTGCAACCCAATTTGTGTTTTGTCTAGAAAAAGAGCCTGAGGCACTCATTGACCAGGGAATACTCCACCCTGAGCTCTTTGCCTCCCTTCGATCCATTGAGGTACGCCCCTTACGAGAAAGGATACAAGATTTGCGTCAAATCATTCCTGATTGGCTGCAAAAGCATGAAATAGACCCGGCTAATATGCCTGAAGAAATCTTCCAAAAATTTATGGGATACGAATATCCTCACAACCTCATTGAGTTAGAAAAGCTTCTTCGAGAATTGCTAGATAATCACAAAGCGCTATTTCCCCAAAATGAGCTCTGGAAGCGGAAAGCCTTTGGATTATCAGCTTTACCCTCTGTCCTTTCCCATACATCTCTGAAGCTTTCAGAGATGAAATTTGAGGTAGCCAAACTTGAACTCTCTTACATCGACAAAGCCCTGCAACTGTTTGAAGGGAATAAGGGTAAGGCTGCTGAAGCATTGGGTATCACCAGCGGGGCTGACAACCTCAAAAAATCTTACGTGGATAAGTATTTTGATCGGTTCCCAGAATTGGTTTTACAGTACTCCACGATCGTTAAGTTCTATAAGCTCGCCAAATAGCATCGACATTCATGGAAAGCCCTTTTTCTTTTTTATTCCTGATAGATGGGGAATGGATGGGAGAGGTAAAAAACCCTAACCTTCACGATTCTCTCATTTCAGAGTTAAACGCATTTCAGCAAGCCATAGAAAAAATTCTGGCCAAAATCCCCAAAGCGGAATGGGGACCAGTGCCCCATAAATCAGGTATGCTAATAGCTATTTCCAACAATCGGGAGTTGAGTTTAAAAAATACCTATTCCCATCTCATTCTCCCCGAGTATAACACACTCACTACTCGATCCATCAGCAATGGTAAAACCCGGCGAATAGATGACGCCAGCATCGTACCGCTTCCCATGCTAATGATCGGTACAGATGATATCATGGAAGTAGAAAATTTGGAAGCCCAGACAGCTACTGAGCAAGAGGCAAATGAAATTGAGATAAAAGAGAGCTTTTCTCTGCGGGATAAAATTCGTTACAGTTTGGACACTCGGTATAGGTTTTGGGATAGCAGTATATGGCAGCGCTACGTTTCCCTAGTTCCTCTGGAAACTTTTGAGATGCGACTTGTTGGAGTAGTAAGGGACCTGCTATCTCATTATAAAAGCGGATTATATACCACTATTGTAGGGAGGGAATACCTGGAGTTTCAATGTAGAAAACTTCAAAATTCCTATTATTTGCATGTAAATGAAGGGCATAGCCGACAGGTAACCCCCTATCGATTTCATTCTGAGACCAAAATGCAATCCGAAGCTCAGGAATGTAAGGGTAACCTTACCCATCAGTCATGGAATTGCCTTATCATAGACGACTTTTTCAAGAAGCCCTTAAGACATGTTTCAAGCGATCGAATTCCCCAAAACCCCGATTCATATTCAACAGATTCTCCTCAAAAAAGAATTACAAAAACAGCGCTCATTAAGGGGCTTTTACTTTCAGGAGATGAAAGAGATTGGATTCGGTTCTTAAATGAAGGGGATAGAGACCCCGGTAAATATTATCTAGCAGAAGGAGCAAAAAAATGGATTGAAGATTATCCACAGGCAGACATTATTCTGCTAGACTATTTTTTGGGAAGAGATGAAAAAAGGGTAAAAGAACGGTATGGACATTTCTGGGTTCAAGAACTCATTAAGTCGAAAAATCCCAATCCTAACAAGCCATTTGACAAATTCTGGATCTTCCCAATATCTGTTTTTGATTACTCCTTTGAAAGCCATATGCGTCTCAAAGGCTTGAGTAAAATAAATGATCGGCTTGTCATGGCGGATGGTGCAGATCCCATAAATACCCCTGAGTTATTTAAAAAACTGCTTTTTACCTTCTTAGAGACATACAGACAAGAAGTAGGATGCAACCCCGAAAAATTGATCAATGCCTACGAGGAATATCCATTAATGGAGTTAAATAGCAAATTTCAATCTCTATACCCCAAAATAGTCGATTACCAAGTTCGATTGAATCGACTCCTCCTTGCAAAGAATAAAAAGGAAAATGATAAGGATTTATCCAATGCCTTGGCAAAATCTATTCTGGAATCGGTCGACCCAAAGGATTGGATCCAACCCCGATTTTGCCTTTTGTTACAAGATATGAGTTATCAGATCGCATACGGGGGTGGCTTAGACTGGCCAAAGATGTGGGAGAATTATATTCAATTGCAGCAGTTATATACCCAAGTCGTTTTTGCTTCTAAATCTTCAAAAGAGCAGGAGAGCCTTAGTAAAACTGAACGAGCCTTGGGAAAGATTTTAGAAGACATACGAAGCTATATTATTCAGCTCAAACAAAACAAATCCCCATCTCAAAGTTATGCAAGTTGAACGCTGTTTCAGCCTGGGCCCTCATTCCCGTCTGGAAGATGGGATGATTCTCTTTTGCTACAAAGGCTTAAAAATCAATCATGCTTATCCGGTCTACCTGGATATGGCCCCAACTCATTTACAATTTTATTTCCACTGTGTAGATCCATATATACACATGGAATTATTTACCTTAGAATACTCTGATTACCTAAATCCAAGAGGAAAATTAAACCGTCAAATCAACGAATTGGCAAATAGAGAAAAACGAAATATTTCCCTACCAGACAATACTTTTGAAAATATTTTCCAAATTATAGAATTCCCTTTTTTCTCCTTCTCCCACAATGCCCCATCCTTATCAGATAGTTCTGTCCATTCTTCCTCCTATCCCTATATAAACCTCAAACGCATTCTGTTAGATTTCCTTTTCGAAGTAAAACATGGAGAATTATTTCGGCTAAATCCAAATTTTGAGAAAATTCAAAGCATCTGCCGAGAGAATTTAATGCTTGAGGCAATTAGTCGAGAGAAAGAATATCAATACCAAATCCATTTGTCCCATTTTCAGAAAGAGCATTCCTTAATAAATGATGAGATCAACCTAGAGCTTCTAGAGGAAGCCAAAGAAATGTGGATACAACTGCTAATAAACCCAGAGAAAGGTCCCTTCCTTTCTGATTCTCCTTGGTTTGAAAAAAATCTGGAAGATAAAATGCAGAATTCCCTTACTATTTATGAAGAACTAACAGGTAAAGGATTTTGGGGTACAAGCGACCTAACTTATCAGGTATCCGAATGGTATCTATCCCGCTATAATTTTTCACAGGTATGGTCAATACTCATCGCTTCTCATCCTAAGCACAAATTTTATTTAGTCCTACCTTCTCTAATCGGTCTATGCTATTTGGTCTTACAATTTTGGCCTACATTCCCTGGTGAGGTCCATCCCAAATTTTTAGCCTTATTCCTCAAATATGTGTGGCTAGGATTAGGACTAATTGGAGCCTGTGTGATTTCCTTTGTCATAATGGATTTAAGGGAAAGCCATTTGTCGAAAAATTCCTTCCCCATCAATAAAACCCAAACCGTCCAATTTCAGCCATACAATGCTATTATTTATCATTCTCCTCAACTCATCATTACCATCTTTCTTACCTGGTTGGCCGTGAATGAGGTGTCTATTCCTAATTTGGGGAAGTTGAGCAATTCCTTTTCAATAGGGGTCATTTCCTTAGGACTTATTGGCATATACTTATTTAAGGAAATACATGAAGTAGCTCCCGATTTATCGACAAGGGCTAAATTGATTAGGGTAGTAAAAACCTTTATACGTTCTTTTGGCTATGCCCTTTTTGTCGGAATAGTGGTAATGAATGTGGTCTCTGATCCGTGGAAGAAAAGCTCCCTCCAGTATCTTTCAGAATTTAACCATTTCCCAGCATACATCTGTCAAATGACGAGATTGACTATCCCTGTTCTGTTGACTGCCTTATTTGTTTCCTTTCTCTTTAAAGGAAAACGTTTCACCAGTTGGTATCCAATAGATTATTCGAGTTAATCAGGAATGGGCTTTTAGCCCATTCCTACCTAAGCAGTTGCCCTAGATTTCCGAGTAGGCATAGACTTGAAAGAATTATTAGTAGGTAATGAATGTCTTTTCCTATTCTTTCTATTAGGAATAGATGTAGAGCTGGGTTTAGGAGGAGAAGAAAAAACTGAAAATTTGCCCTTAAGCTGCTTACGATGGATAGAAATAACTTCTGATGCAGCCTCCCTAAGTTCCCAAGACATGGAAGCCCCCTTATTGCCATTTCCTAGGTATTCCACCAAGTAGACAGGCTTTTTCTTTTTAGCTTCTTTTACCGTCTCGACAAAGTCTCCATCTCCACTGATTAAGGTGATACAGCCCACATGTAAATCTGAGGCAGCTTCACTAACTTTCATAGCAACAGCCAGGTCAATGCCCTTTTCCTTACCATATTTTTTCCTAAAAGGGTCTACTTTAAGTTTACCAACCTTGTGGATGTAAATATTGCTATATGCTTGTTGTAGGGCATCATAGTAGCTCTCCCTTTCATGGAACTTTGCTCTTTCCTCTTCAAACCACCTATCCATTTCCACGAGGGTATTTTTGAAATCACGCCAAATTTCGCATGGAATTCTATTTACTTTTTTGCTTTGGCTAAAGCGAAACTCCCAGTCTTCAGGATACCTTCTCTGGTATAATAACCGAATGATTTTTTCTTTCTTTGTTTTTACTCGATGTAGCCTTTGAGGCCGAATCCAGACCACCTCCCAGTGCTGTGCTTTGGCCCCTATCCCCAAAGAGTCGAATAGAAAGGGCCACTTAACCAAATCTTCCCGAATATATAGCCCTTTTAAGGATAAATAATTATTCGACCCATCAATGATAATTTTGTTTCTAGAATGAGGAGCAATGTATTTACATCGAATACCCATATTAGGGAGGAATTTTTTGAGGAGTGGAAAAAAAATTGAGAGAGAATCTCATATTCTCTCTCAAGCTTGGGAGGATATAGGTATTCAGATTTAGGCGGCTCTTGGTATAGACTTGGGTTTGGCTGTATGGGAGGACCTTTCCATTGTTCTATCCATATTTGATGGATCAATCACCATAATTTGGTGATTCTTATCTTTTTCCTTTAAGGCGCTGCTCAATGCGGCAGGATCCTTACTTATAAAAGCAACACATGAGGATTTATCTAAAATCAATCCATACTCAATACTTGAGGAAACAGCCCGGCATACTTGTTTCTTCTCTTCAGTTGTACACTCCCAAGTATCTTTTTTATAAGGCGTCCTTATAGATTTTCCAATACAAAACCCATATTCATGGTTCAAATTTTTTATCCTTAACAACTCATTTCTTATTTCTTTTTCTTCATCCTGTTTCAGTAATTCTCTACGTCTAAAGTTATAGGGATCTCTATAAAGAGCTCTCGTCATCTGCTGAGTTTTCTGCTCTAATAATTCGGGAATTAGGATTCTTATATTGCTAATCTGCTTATCCTTTAGCTCAGGAAATTGTTTCAGGTAATTCTTGATAAACCCCTTTATGTTTGGGCCTGAATCTTTTAGAAATTCTATTACCTGCTTTGGGTTCGTAAAAAAAATCTCCGCAGTACAAGAGTTATTCGCTATAGTTTCCATGCTAGTAAATTTTGTATGAGCATTTCCTTAACTCAATTACAACTTACTTAAACCCTTACCTCTGAGAAGATTGATGAAAAAATTAAATATTATAAGGTTATGATTATCATACACTTACATCAATAACTATCCATAAAAACGAGAATTTATCGACGATTTAGGATATTTATACATTTGGGCATATTTTAATTTTACAAGTATTTTCACTAAAAAATACTTTCCCCTTCTACAACTAGTATGATAGCTGTAGAAGGGGAAGTATGTATTGGGATTACCCAGTAGGTAAACTAAGCTACTTGGAAATTTCCTTTTGAATTACTACGAGTATCTCTCTTTTCAGGTTTTGGTAAAACATCCAGTTTTTCTTGATCAATTTTTTCAATAGTAAGCCCTTTGGTGTTTATAATGTGCAAATTTGGATAACTCTTTCGGATACTTTTCACAAAAGTAATCGTTATAGGATTTTCACTGATAAAAACTACATTATTCTGTCTATCAGTACCAGATGAATCACCTATTCTATTTTCGATAGATTTCAAAATCTGCTCTTCATTTTCGTAAAAGAAACCATCAATACTTGGATCAAATTGAATTACCCCAATTCGGTCAACCTTTATAAAATCTATTCCCGTTGATAGGTTTACACTCATATCACAAAAATTGGAAAACAAGGCTTTTGCCTTCTTACATCTTTCCATGTAGGATTCCTCTTCCGAGTCAAGGTAGAATTCTTCTTCCCCAAAAATCCAATTCCCATTTTCTGAGGTAATACTTTCTTGTTCGTAATTCTGGAGTTGTTTCAAGCCCAAAAATCTCTCTACTGATAGAATATTTAGCTTATAGAAAGGATTGTCCTCTCTTGACCCAGAAAAAATCTGAAAAAAAGAGCATAAGGATTCATTGTTATAAGTTAACAAATCTTTGAGAAATCCAGGCTTGGAAGATGGGTGTGTTAAGTCTAATAACAGCTGGGTTCTTTTGGCTATTAACTTTTTCATGGGGTTTAAGCTTTAAGATCATACATTCTAATGGATAGAAAAATTAGGGTTTCCCATAACTTTTCAAGCTATTATAGAAAATAAGCTAAGCCTAAAGCCTTGATTTGTAGAATATTAGCCAGTGAGCCTTTTCCTACTTTCGAATTGGGCTCTGGCCCCCCCCTCACCCCAACACCTCTCTCCAACTCAACTTCTTCTTAATCACCGCTCCAATCTCAGCTATGGGGATACGCTCCTGCTCCATGCTATCACGGTCGCGGATGGTAACCATCTGGTCGTCCTTGGTTTCGTAGTCGACCGTGATACAGAAAGGCGTACCGATCGCGTCGTGGCGGCGGTAGCGCTTACCCACAGAGTCCTTCTCATCGTACATGACGTTGTGGTCGAACTTGAGCTCGTCGATGATCTCGCGGGCGATATCCGGGAGGCCATCTTTGCGGACGAGGGGGAAGACAGCTGCCTTGTAGGGAGCCAATAGGGGATGAAGGCGTAAAACGGTACGGGTTTCTGTCTGACCTTCCTTGGAAGTAGGAACTTCCTCTTCCAGATAGGCATTGCACATATGCATAAGGAAGGTACGGTCTAGTCCTACTGAAGTCTCCAGGACGTAGGGCACGTAGGATTCCTTGGTTTCGGGATCGAAGTACTGAATCTTCTTGCCGGAGAACTCCTGGTGGCGACCCAGGTCGTAATCGGTTCGGGAATGGATCCCCTCCAACTCTTTGAAGCCAAAGGGAAAACGGTACTGGATATCTTCTGCCCCATCGGCGTAGTGGGCCAGCTTTTCGTGCTGGTGGTATTGGAGGCGATTGGCAGGAATTCCCAAGGCCAGGTGCCATTTCATGCGGGCTTCCTTCCAGTACTTAAACCATTCCATCTGGGTTCCGGGCTGGATGAAGTACTGCATCTCCATCTGGTGGAATTCGCGCATGCGGAAGATAAACTGGCGGGCAACGATCTCGTTGCGGAAGGCCTTACCGATTTGGGCGATTCCAAAAGGCAGTTTCATCCGGGAAGTCTTCTGAACGTTGAGATAATTGACGAAGATTCCCTGGGCCGTTTCAGGACGGAGGTATAGGTCCAGCGCCGTATCGGCGGTTGCCCCAACTGAGTTTTGAACATCAGGTTAAACTGCCGTACCTCGGACCAGTTGTTGGAACCCGAAACGGGACAAACGATATTTTGATCGACTATGATCTTGCGGAGTTCTTCGAGGTCTTCGGTCTGCAAGGCCTTTTCAAACTCTGCATGAAGTTCCTGGGCCTTCTTGGCATTGCGGTTGCCTTTGAGGTAGCGGTCGTACTCTTCACTACCTACTTCCCAGCCTTCTTTACGGGCTTTTTGGTGGTGTCTTTTAGAGATTTGGCTTCGAATTTGGCTATCTGGTCTTCGATGAGGACATCTGCCCGATAACGCTTTTTGGAGTCCTTGTTGTCAATCAAGGGATCGTTGAAGGCATCGACGTGTCCCGACGCTTTCCAGGTGGTGGGGTGCATGAGGATGGCAGAGTCTAGTCCCACGATATTCTCGTGCATCTGCACCATGGCCTTCCACCAGGCGGTCTTGATGTTGTTTTTCAACTCTACTCCCAGTTGGGCATAGTCATAGACGGCCCCTAGGCCGTCATAGATTTCACTGGAAGGAAAGACAAACCCATACTCTTTGGCGTGAGAAACTACTTTGGGGAAAATTTCGCTGTACTCCATATCTTCATGCTTTTGCGGAGGCAAAGGTAGTAGGAGTTAGTGGGAAATAGAATAGGAGAAAGGAGAAAAGTTTGGGAGGGAGGGGTTTGATAGTCCATAGTTGATGGTCCGTAGTACTCTGTCAGGAAAGTTTTTAAACTTCTTTACTTTGATATTCAGACGAATAAAGTTCATTCTTTTTTTCATGTTCTTTTTGCAGTCGTTAAAAAAGAACCAAAAAAACTTGCACGAATAAACCAAGGCCTTCTCTGCAACGCCATCCACCCCACATTCGTGCACCCCAGCGCGCTCTAATAAGATTTTCATGTTTTTTATCAGTCCACATACTTTGCTGACAAAGTAGTAGTCCGTAGCTGAAATTTAGGGTATAAAGGTTGTTTTATTGAGCTAGGGTTTCATGCAGGTGGGTAAAAAATTCTAACTTAGCTTCGAAAAGTAATTATCATGAATAAAACCATCATTTGCCTTTCCATAAGCCTATTTATAGGCCTTACTAGCATGGCTCAAACCCATCTACCGGCCATTCCTAACTTCGGTAGAACCTTCGCTGTGCCTAATCCAGATTTTCCTACGGATACGACAAAGGAATACAAGGTCGTTTTTGATATTTACACTCACCCTGATGACCCTTCTCGAATCAATCCTCAACTCAATACTTTAGCACGCTTCATAAATATGCATACACAAGCTGGGGTTCCGTTGGAAAATTTGCATGTGGCCTGCGTCATCCATAACAAGGCCAGTGTAGAAGCCCTGGACCATCCGGCTTATCGAGAGCGATTCGGCGTAGATAATCCCAACATCGCCCTGATGGAGGAACTGGAACAAGCGGGAGCCAAGGTCTATATGTGCGGACAGTCTGTGGCGGCTCGTGGCTTGAAGCGGGAGGAACTGGCTGCGCCTGTGAAGGTGGGTTTGTCGGCGATGACGATTATTCTAAGCCTGCAGGAGCAGGGTTATGAGTTGATAAAGTTTTAAAGAACAAGTTCTTAATTTCCCTTTTTATTTAACCACAGAGTTCACAGAGGGTTTACGCAGAGGGGAACAGAGGCATCCAACGTCAGAAGGGTGGGATTCAAACAACTTTTTGCCTAAATTTTAGCCAAAACACCAAATCCCATGAACTCCAAACACATTTCTTCCCCAATTAGACGCCTACTTGGCGGCCTCCTTATCGTTTTCCCCATATTGCTCAAGGCTCAAGACCAAGAAGGGGAACTCACTCTTGGTAGCGAGATATCCTCAGAAATAAAAGCCGGCGAGGTCCATCGATATTCAGTGAACCTGGAAGCCAAGACCTTTTTCTTCGGCGTAGTAAACCAGCGGGGAGTAGACCTTGAGGTCAAAACCCTGGATCCCTCCGGAGAAGAGATTCAAGTCTTCGATAGCCCCAACGGACTTAATGGGGATGAGCCCTTTACGATTTCTGCCAAGACCGCCGGAGCGTATCAGGTGCTGGTCCAACCCTTATATGAAAATCCTAATCCGGCTCCGGGATCTTATATGCTGAAGGTTGAACGCATGGAAGACTTGGCCCTGAGTCCAGAAGGAAAGGTCGACCAGCTATTTGCCGCTTGGGACCGTGAGGGGGTGCCAGGTGCTTCGGTAGCCATAGCTCACAAAGGAGAAATCTTATATGCAAAAGGCTACGGAGAAGCCCAACTGGAATACGGCATTCCCAATTCCCCAACAACCGTGTTTCATGTGGCTTCGGTCTCCAAGCAGTTTACGGCCTTTGCCATCGCTTACTTGGCGGATCAAGGCAAAATTGACTTGGACGCGGATATCCGTACCTATCTTCCAGAGATGCCTGATTTTGGGGAAACTATTACCGTCCGACACTTGGTTCATCATACCAGCGGCCTCAGAGATCAATGGAACCTATTGGTCATGGCGGGATGGCGCTTCGACGACGTCATCACCGAGGACCAGATCATGACCTTGCTGAAACGCCAAAGAGAACTAAACTTTCCTCCTGGGGAAGAATTCGTGTATTGCAATTCGGGTTTTACCCTCATGGCCAAAATGGTAGAGAAGGTAACAGGGCAAAAGTTTTCTGAGTGGTGTCAGGAGCACGTTTTCGAACCCTTGGGCATGAATTCTACCCAGTTTTATGATGACCACGAGCGAATCGTTCCCAACAGGTCCTATTCCTATGCAGAAGCCGGTGGGGGCTATAAGAAACGGGTATTGAGCTATGCCAATGTGGGGGCTACGTCTTTGTTTACGACCGTAGAAGACCTCAGCAAATGGGCCTGGAATTTTGAGCAGATCACGGTAGGAAATGAAAATCTCATGAAGCAAATGCACGAACAGGGCATACTCAACTCGGGGGATACGATTTCTTATGCCTTTGGCCAGTTTATGGGCACCTACAAAGGGCTCAGAGAGGTCTCCCATGGAGGGGCAGATGCCGGATACCGGACTTTTCTATTGAGGTTTCCCGAGGAAGGATATTCGATTGTGGTGTTGAGTAACTTGCGCTCTTTCAATCCAGGAGGCCTGGCCTATCGGGTAGCCGATATTTATTTAGCAGATAAAATAGAAGAAGATCCGCCTTCTTCGGATTCTGAAAATTCAACTTCTGAGGAAGCAGATGATTTTGATCCTTCCGCTGTTGATCTAGCTCTTTACACGGGCACCTACTACAGCCAGGAACTGGATACCTACTATCGACTCAAGGTAGAGGAGGGAAAACTCCAGGTGAGTCACCTCAGAAGGCCTGATATCATTCTCCATCCTATAGGGGAAGATCTGTTTCAAGGAGAAGCCTACTTCCTGAGAGGGACGACCTTTACCCGGAATGAGGAAGGGGCTATTGACGGATTTAAGGTATCCAATGGTCGGGTGAGGAATTTGCGGTTTAGCAAGGTGGAATAGTCGGTAGTACTCTGTCAGGAAAGTTTTTAAACTTCTTTACTTTGATATTCAGACGAATAAAGTTCATTCTTTTTTTCATGTTCTTTTTGCAGTCGTTAAAAAAGAACCAAAAAAACTTGCACGAATAAACCAAGGCCTTCTCTGCAACGCCATCCACCCCACATTCGTGCACCCCAGCCCGCTCTAATAAGATTTTCATATTTTTTATTAGTCCACATGCTTTGCTGACAAAGTAGTAGTCTGTGGTCGGTAGTCTGAGGAGTAGGGGAAAAAGGATATATCCCCTTCTCGAGAAAATATGAAATCCATGTTGTCAACCCTTGAATCTCTGATTCAAGCTTCCTATTTTTCCTTTCTCATTTAATATTTTTCATCTCTCTCATTTCTCTCCCATGTCCGAAAAAGCCCTACGCCTCATCGCCGAAAACAAGCGCACAAAAAATCCCCGACTCAACCTCGCACGCTGTGGACTGAGTGAACTCCCAGATGAACTTTTTGATTGTACCTGGTTGGAAGAGTTGATTGTGAGCAATCGAATCTATGACTATGAGCAGGATTGCTGGGTGATGCAGGCGGAGAGTGGGGCGTTTAATCGATTGGATACCTTATCGCCAAAGCTTGCTTCCCTAAAAAAACTCAGAGTTTTACACATAGGAGGAAGTGGCGATATTTACCCTCCCTCGCCCAGGGACTATAGCGATTTTGTATCCAGCTATTCAGGATCTAGAGAACCCGTATTTTGGGATCATTTTTCCCTCGGCCATAATGATTTTCAAATTTGGGAAGAGATTTCCCACCTTAATTTCCTGAACCTGAACCCTTCGCGGGTAGTGACGGTAGAAGGTCTTCAACGACTCCATTACTTACAAATCCTCTTTAAGGATGAAGAACGGATAACGGATCTTGAGCCCCTTAAACATCTATCAAATCTACAGATACTTAACCTCAGTTATTCACAGGTTACCCACATAGGTTCACTGCAACATCTTCCCCAACTTAAAAGCTTATTCCTCGATCATACCCAGGTGAGTGATATAGGACCACTTCAAGGAATTAAAAGCCTCCAAACACTTTCTCTTAACAAAACCCAAATCTCTGATGTAAGGCCTTTAGAAGGCCTATCAGGCCTAAAAATACTGAGTTTGATCGGTAACGAACTTACCCATATAGGACCATTAGAACAGCTTCCCCAATTACATACGCTTTCTCTAAAGCAGACGCAGATTACGGATGTTGCTCCCCTACAATACCTCTCCTGCCTTGAAAAACTTGATCTTAGTTCTACACCCATAACTGATATTAAGGCTATTCAAAATCTCTCTAAGCTTCATACAGTTAATCTTGAGTATACGAAATTATCTGACTTAGGGCCTCTTCAGCATCTTCCCAACCTTCAAACTCTCACACTTGGCACTGAAGGGAATACAAATTTAGAACCACTCCAGGGACTCTCTAACCTTCAAACTCTTTATCTTACCAATGGGGAAAATATAAATTTAGGGCCCATTCAACACCTTTCTAACCTTCAAACTCTTTATCTTAACACTGGGGAAAATATAGATTTAGGGCCCATTCAACATCTTTCTAATCTTCAGACTCTTTATCTTAACGCTGGGAAAAATACAGATTTAGGTCCTATTCAATACCTTACCAATCTTCAAAGCCTCTTGCTCTGGAAGGTCAAAGATACTGACTTAACCTACCTTAAGCCCCTTTTCAATCTCCAAAGACTTAATCTCAGTTTTACTAAAGTCTCCGAAATCACTCCCCTTCAACACTTATTTCAGCTACATACATTGGTCCTCTACGATACCCAGGTTATTGATTTAAGTCCTCTTCGAAAGCTCTCAAAGCTACAAATACTTGATCTGGGCTCAACAAAGGTTGAAAATATACGTCCCCTTCAAGGTCTCTCAAATTTAAAGATACTTAACTTGGGTGGGACTGAAGTTGCCGATATAAGCCCCATTCAGGACTTTTTAAATTTGCGAATACTTAACCTTCGCAATACAAATATTACCGATTTAAGTCTTCTTAGTGGACTCTCAGAACTACAAATACTTAACCTGAGAAGGACGAAAGTTTCAGACCTAAATCCATTAACCGGACTCACAGACTTACATATACTTGACTTGGGTGCTACAAAAGTTGTCGATATAAATCCTCTTGGTGGGCTCTCGAATTTACAAATACTTGAGCTTGGCCAAACCAAGGTTGCAGATATTAGCCCTCTTCAAGGGATCAAAGATCTAAATATGCTAAACCTCGCTGATACGGCGTTGATTGATCTAGAACCCCTTGAAAACCTGATAAATCTACAGGCTCTTCATTTAGGATATACAGATTTAAATGATTTAAATCCCCTTAAGTTCCTATCTCGCTTGCAGAGGCTTCATCTCGAAGAGACTAAAATTAACAACATCGAAGTCCTTCAACACTTCATTCACCTGTACCGACTTGACCTCAGCGATACCCAAGTTACCGATATTTACCCAATCTTACCCCTCTTGAAAAAGAATATCCCCATAAAGCTCAACTATAATGGGGCTAATAACCCTGGAATCTACTTGGAAGATTGTTCGATCTCTAATCCTCCAAAGGAGGTATTGTTATATGGGAGTTACAGTATTAGAAAATACCTCGAGAATCAGGATGAAACGTAAGGATCTGGTTTGGAAGCTATAAGTTCTTCTCATAACACGGGCTGATCATTCAACTAAAAGGCCGACAAAGCTGCTGCATAAAACATTGTTTTACCGTCGTAAAAAATACGTTATCCCCCCCACCGCAATAATCCCCAAGCCAATCAGACTTTCCATAGGCCTCCCATACAACATGAAGCCCAACACCCAGATACTAAAGAGGATATAGAGAATCTGTAAGTAGGGTCGCAGGGGACTTTTGAACGTACCGGGTTTTCGCTTGACAAAGAGCAGGGAAGCAATGGTCAGGGTTCCCATAAGTTGAAGGACGAAGCCCGCGTAGAGCAAGACCTGCTCGAAGGAACCCGTCAAGGCGAGTACGAGGCTGATGGCCGTTTGGAGCCATAAGGCGCGGATGGGAATGCCGGAGGAATTGGTCACCGAAAGGGGCTTCCATAGGCTGTGTTCGCGGGCCATGGCGTAGGTCACCCGCGATCCCACCCAGAGATAGCTACTCATGGTGGCGATGAGTTGGAGGGCGATGCAGATGCTCACCCATTTACCCGCTTCGGCACCAAAGCGGTTGGAGAAGGTGATGTAGGTAACCTCTACCTGGCCGGAAAGCTGATCAACGCTCGTATGGCGGAGCATGACGACTTGGAGCAATACATACAAAAGAATGACCAAGGCGGTTCCACCGATCAGGGCCTTGGGGAGGCTTCGGTTAGGCTCACGAATTTCGGTTACGATATAGGCTGCTTGGTTCCAGCCGGTGTAGGCATAGGTTACGTAGATCAAGGCTACGGCAAAGCCGGGTAGGCCCACCTCTCTTTTCCAGGAGTTGTCCCATTGGAGGGCATTCACCTCCACGGGCAAAGCCCACAAGCCTACAGTGATTAACACCAGTACAAAAAGGATCTTAAATAAAAATGAGAAATCCTGAAATCTCCCACTTTGGCGAACGCTAAAGGAATGCACCGTACTCAGAATCAGTATGAGTCCGATTCCCAGCCATTCCAGGCCTTTTCCCCACCCTAAAGGAGCCAAATAATCTGCCATGGCAATGGCCGTAAGGGCAATGGGCGCAGAAAAACCCACAGTAAGCGAAGCCCAGGCATAGAGATAGCCGACAAAGGGATGGAAGATACGGGAGAGGTAAATATAATCTCCGCCTAATTCCTGAAAATGGGTTCCGAGTTCGGCAAAGGTGAAGGCGCCAATGAGGGCGAATATCCCCCCTAGTACCCAGAGTAAAACAATACTCCAGGTGTTTTGCACATCCAGTAGCTGAAAGCCGAGGCTGGTAAATACCCCTGTTCCGATAATGGCAGAAACCACTAGGCCCATGGCTGTGAGCCAGCCGATTTTTTGATCAGGTGTTTGCAAGAGAAAGGGTTTGTATACAGTTGAAACTTAACGCCGCCCGTTCAGCAGTTGGCAATATAGGCAGAAATGTTTGCTTGTATTGAGAAATGCGCCTCCATAAAAAAAGCCCCACAGAGCCAAAAGGCCCCGTGGGATTGCACACATCAAGTCTAGCTGCATCAAACGTTTATATGTTTTTCCATCTCTTTTCCTTTTTATCTTTCTCTCTCCTCAAGTGAGGAAAGAATTCCCCTTTACTCACCCCTCAGTTCCGTCTGTGTAAAGGGGAATTTTACACTAGTCAAGCAACATCAAATTTTTCTATCTATATGAGGAAATTTCAAATTGTATTATTTACTCATATCAACTCAATTGACTCTTTCAAAGTGAGCTGTACAAACAGCCTTACACCTCTCCGCGTCTTTGTGTCCCCCTGTTCAGTTTTCGTTTCCTATTGAAATAAACTGTCAAAGGTCCATTGCAAATAGTACTCGCCTCCTATCGTAGGTCCACCATAGACCGTTCGGTATCCCTCATTGGTCATATTGGTAGCGCCCAATTTTATCATCGACTTAATCTCCGGTAGACGATACACAATAGATCCATCCAGCATCCCATAGGCGGGTATGACACCCTGCCCATTGGGAGATTGGAATACATAGCTATCAAATCGACGGTAATGCAGGCTAAATCCGAGCCTCTCTTTTATAGATCGATACCCAACATAGGCTTTGAAGCTATTTTGTGGGGTATTGAAATCGGGAAAATAAAAGGGATTCTTTTCGGTGGCTTCCTCTGCATCGAACCTTGCATAATTATAATTGGCTCCAAAACGCCATCCCTTCTCATCATTGTAAGAAAGCCCCACGTTGAATCCCGTAGAAGTGACGGGGTCCTGAACATTATTCAGTGTCAAGATGGGGACATTGATCAGCGGACTAAAAGAAAGGATGTTGGCCGTGAAGTTTTCATAGGTATTGTAATAGAAGGAAGCATCTACCAACCAAGCGGTAGAAATCAAGGACCTCAAACCCAATTCATAGGTAGTGATCTGCTCCTGCTCTAGGAAAGAAAGATTAGCATTTTGAAGAATAGAGGGATCGGTTCCTCCTGACTGGGCAAATTGCTCGAAGGAGGGAATGGTAACCAAGGTCTCGTAGAGATTTTCTCCGGTAATAATGGTTCCATCTTCCGTCCTGAAGGCATAGTTCTCGATATTGTCTTGAATATTCCCTAGATATAGAAGGGGACCTGCGTTAAAGGCCACATAGGTATCCTGGTTGGCGGGGTTGCGAAAGCCTGTCTGCCACGAGGCGCGAATGCTGGTTCGCCGACCCTTCCCCAGGGTAACAACCGAAGACAACCTGGGGGTAAGTCTCCCGGTAAAGTTCTTGTTTTTGTCATAGCGAAGGGAACCTTTGAGGTTGATTCGATCCCGTGCCAAGGACTTGGAAGCCTGGGTATACACCCCGAATTCCCAGGTGGGAATAGGTGCATTGAACCCCAAGGGTCCATCGCTGTACACATGCCCTTCTGAATCCAGTCGATAGCGGCGATAACTCCCTCCTACTTGCAAATCCAAGAAGGATATTTCGTTTTTAAAGTCATAGTTGGCATCAGCATGGAGGAAGCTGGCTTTCATCACTACTCCGGCTCCCCCTGGTTGGTCAATGGGAATTCCAACGATCTGCTCCTTAGCTTGCTGAAATATGTCTGAATCCGGACCGGGAATGTCGCGATCCGCATAGCTACGAGCAGTCCCATGACTTCCGGCAAATACCCCATTGATTTCTCCGCGGTAAGCAGCCCCATAGTCAGCCCCCCAAGTAGGACTAGGCTTTAAAGCCTCTTGTAAAATGGCTCCCAGATTAAGCACTGAGAAACCGTCTCCCGACTTATCATTTGCCAGATAAACCCGGGTAAAGAAGTTGTCCCCTTTTAACTCCAATTTTTGAAAAAGGGTCTCAAAATTATCGAAGGGATAGAAGTTCTCATATCGAATGATGTTATCTGCTCTGGAATAGCGAACATCATAGGTAGCTTCTAGCTTGTCCTGAATTCGGTAATGGATAGATCCTTGTACAAATAGGTTTTCAATTTCGTAATCCAGCAAATCCTTCTCAGCTAACCCAGTACGGTTAATCGGAACGACTTCCCCATTGCCCAGATCTACAGGTACCTGGGTTTCATCTCCATATACGTTGACCGCATTGTAGTTGGGATCAAAGGGGGATGTTTGGAGGAGTTGCTCCTGGATGGGAATTTCCTGATTGGTTATGAGGAAGCTATTGTCATCAGAAATGAAATCCTTTCCCCTAAGATAAGTTGCATTCAACTTGAAGGCCCACTTGTCTCCCAGGCGCTGGGCGTATCGGAGGCCTACATCTGTGATAGGCTCGGACCCTCCATTGGGGCGATTGATGATGCCTTGCTTGGCATAAGCACTCACTCCTTGGTAGGAAAAGGGACTTCGGGTCTCCATAGAAAGTAAACCATTAAAGGCATTGGGACCATAGAGAGCCGAACCAGGTCCTGGGACTACTTCTATGCTTCGGATATCCAGCTCTGAGCCTTTCATGACACTTCCTACCCCATAGTTAACTCCTGGTCCAGAGATATCCATTCCATCTATCAACTGCACGAAGCGCCAGTTTTGCAGGTTGGCAAAGGCCCGTGTGTTAATCGAGTTATAGGTAAGGCTACTGTTATTGACAAAGATGCCTTTCATGTATCCTGTCCCAGCGTGAAAGTCGCGCGTAGGCAGGTCCATGATATCCAATACCCCCATTTTCTCTACACTTACCGGGGTGGTCAAACGATTCTCTAACACTTTAGAAACGGCTTGGATTTCATTTTCCAGAATAGCCTTCTCCACTTTGATTTGCTCTCCCTCGCTCGTCAGATAGATTTCCATATACTGATCTGCATTCTCGATAGGCAGTTCTCGGGTTTCGTACCCGACAAATTGCACCTTCAAATTAAAGGGGGGGTATTTATCCACGAATAGTTCAAAATAGCCCTCCTGGTTGGTCAGGGTACCTTGTACCTCTTCTTCTTCTTGGTGAAAAACCTGTACCCCAAGCAGGTTACTGCCCGATTCTTCATCCAAAACTTTTCCTTGGATAAGGGTTTGTGCGTTTGAGCTGAGGGAAGAAAGGACAAAGATCCCCCCTACCAGCATAAGCTTGTATATTAAGTTCATGATTTAACTAAAATTTGACGAGTTCCTTCCTACTTTATCAATTGAAAATTTACGGGTAAGGTCATGAGTACGGGAACTACTCTTCCGTTTTGCCTTCCTGCTACCCATAGGGGCATGGATCTAATGATGCGCAAGGCTTCCTCATCGCATCCATATCCCAGGCCTTTAAGGACTTTATGCCCGGTAAGGGTACCGTTAGACTGAACGACAAACTGTACATATACAATTCCTTCGATGTGGTAGTCTTGGGCAGCTTGTGGATACTGTAAGCGAGTATTGAGAAATTGCATCATCTTCCCTTCTCCACCGGGAAAACTCGGCATTTGAGAAGCCACCATCAACGGACCTGCGGGTACAGGTATTTCCTCGACTTTCGCCTCCGAGGTTTCTGCGTTTCCTCTTTCCAGATTAGTAGAAAGGGTGGGAGTAACTTCCTCTGTATCTAGACCTTGATCAAGTAATGAGGCCTCTTGGATAGGTAAATTGCTTACCTCTTCAGTAGAATTTTTTGTTTCCAACGGTTCCTCCTTAGGCATCACTTCAAAAACATCTACATCGGGCTCGATTGCCTTTTGAGATTCCTCCTGGACTACAGGTTTCCTCTGAGAAATTACTTTCTCTTCTTTTCTCACAGGTTTTCGAGGAGGATTTTTAACTGATAGAAATAATGATTTTTCCAAGACTTCCTCTCCTTCGTAATATCCTCGAAGAATAGCGGTAAACCGTCCTCTCCTTCGATAAGTATAGCTGAATTTTCTTCCCAGTTTATTCCGATCTATTCCGTTGCCGAAATCAATGGAATAGGTCAAATCAGGTTGAAAATTCCCTATAGTAAATACCAGTGGGACTCCAACTGTCTTGGGACCTCTGGCAGCAAGGCTGGTTGAGGCAGCGATAGAGGCAAAATCAATGCTTTCTTCTTGAAGCTCCTCGCTTTCTAAAATAGGAGCTGTAAGTGTGTCTAAAGCAATTTCATCAGCTACTGGCAGGTTTTCCTGCAAGAATTCGGCTTCTGAAAGCCCCTCTTCATTCATAAAACGGAGAGCCATCTGATCGACCAATTCCCAATAATCCTGTTCGGAATTTAAGGCAACAATTTCATTGGTTTCTGGAAGTTGGACGAGCAGCAGCTCTTCTTCCCCAGCCTGCTGAAAATGTTCCCGAACAGAAGTTAGGTTGAGTTGATCAAAGTTTTGCAGGGCTACCTGATCGGTAGACTCGGAATTCACACTTGTAGAGGAAGAGAAAAAGAAGTAATACCCCAAAAAGCCCGATATTACTAAAAGCAATAAAATTAAGGGTATATAAAATAGATATCTAACACGGTTATTTTTCCGTTGGCCTTTGTCAAGACTCGAGATATACTCATGAATCTTTTGGATGTTGGCACTTTGCTGATCCATAAAGCAGTTATTGACTTGTTAAAAAAAATGTACGTAGGGGCAATCAATCCGAAATAGAGGCAGAGATGTAACAACAAGAATTAAAGGTGTAACAACTAGATTTTTTCGATGTAGCTAAGGGTTAATGGTGAAACGTGCAATAATGTTGAGACAAACATAAAAATTATTTTTTGAAAAAATCTAACATGGATACAAATTTTTTTAAAAAAATTATTTGAATCAATGTTTATGTTTTGTGAATTTTTTTGTCGAAAAATAAAATGTGTAGTCCGAAAAAATAAAACAATTACTTCGTTGAAACTCACGGAGACACAAAAAATTGACTAATTTCCCGGATATAGTATATTTTGCAGAAAGATTTCATTCATGGCAAAGAAACCCACTGGAAAAAAACCTCAAAAAAAAGGACGGAAATCAACTCCTAAAAAGAAGGCCGCTTCAAGTTCTTCTCCCAAGCAAACTCCTTCCTCGGCCAAAGCCTCCTTTACCCTTCCTCCTTATCTCCAACAAGCCTTAACCCATGTGGGAATCATCCTAGCCTTCCTGGTTCTCTGCCTGGCCTATTTCCAACCGATCACTCAGGGAAGGGTTTTACAAATGGCTGATATACAGAGATTTGCAGGCACCACCCAAGAGGTACGGGACTTCCGGGAGAGTACGGGTGAGGAAGCTTTTTGGACCAATAGTATGTTTGGGGGTATGCCCACCTATCACGCAGGATTAAACTACCCCAACAACTGGATCAACAATATTCGATGGACTTACTTTTCCTTGGTCCCTAACCCCATCTCCTTTGTACTTCTGCTATTTATGGGATTTTATCTCCTTCTCAATGTATTGGGTTGTCGGCCGGGAGTAGCTGCTATTGGGGGGATAGCTTTTGCCTTCTCTACCTTTTTCTTTATTAGTCTCAAAGCGGGTCATTCATCGAAAATAGCTGCAACAGCCTTCATGGCTCCGGTGGTCGCAGGTGTCATACTCGCTTATAGAGGAAAAATATTTTGGGGGGCGGTAATTGCGGCTCTGGCAACTGCCTTTCAAATCTCCTCCAATCACTTTCAGATTACTTACTACCTCATATTCATCTTAATAATCTTAGCTGGAGCCTTTTTTGTCCAAGCCCTTCAAGAAAAGACCCTACCCCAATTTTTCAAGACCTCTGGAATTTTAGTTGCTGCAGCCCTTTTAGGAGCCGCGCCCAACTATGGGATGCTAACTACCACCCTGGAGTACGCCGATGAGACCATACGAGGACAATCTGAATTGAGTCCTGAAGAAGGCGAAAGAGAAAGTTCTGGTCTCGACAAGACTTACGCATTGGGCTGGAGCTTAGGACAAGCGGAGACCTTTACGCTGATGATTCCCAACTTTCATGGAGGGCCTACTGTATCCGAAATAGATCGAGATACAGAGGCTTTTCGGGTATTTCAGCAAAATAGAGTCGTCACCTATTGGGGAGAACAGCCCTTTACAGAGGGTCCTACCTATGCTGGGGCCATTATATGTTTCCTATTCGTGTTAGGGATCATGTTGGTAAAAGGTCCCCTGAAGTGGACGCTGGTCATTGCCACGGCACTCAGTATTTTATTGGCGTGGGGGAAAAATCTGGAATGGTTTACCGACATTTTCTTTTACAATGTCCCGATGTACAACAAGTTCCGCGCGGTTACCATGGCCCTGACAATCGCTAATCTTACCATGCCTTTCCTGGCTATGTTAGGCTTACACCAAGTGATTCAGCGCTTTCAGAAAGAAGAAGAGCGAGAGGCATTGGGTAAGCAAATCCTCATTGCAGGAGGAATTACTGGGGGTCTAAGCTTACTATTCTGGCTAGTGGGGCCCAGTTTTTTCAGTTTTTCTGGCCCAAGAGACGCAGGTCAACCTGAGCAGGCTCTCGATATCCTTCGGGATTTACGCATAGATATGTTTAGATCTGATGCACTAAGAAGTCTCGGATTGATTGCCACTAGTGCGGGAATTCTCTGGCTCTATACACGATCCACCCTGAAACTAGGAGCGACTTTAACTTTATTGGGAATATTAATCCTGGGAGATATGTGGATGGTAAATAAACGCTATCTGGGAAAAGACGAATTTGGACGACAAAAACTCTATACGAAACCAGCTCCTTCTCCTGCAGATCAGTTTATCCTTCAAGATACAGACCTTTCCTATCGAGTTCTTAACTTATCCTCTGGCGATCCCTTCCAGGATCCTAACACTTCCTTTTTCCATAAATCTATCGGAGGGTATCATCCTGCCAAATTGAGAAGGTATAATGATGTCATCAGCCAATACTTACAACCTGGGATCCAACGGATGGCAGCCGCCTTACAAGCTAGCCCAACAGATTCGGCCCTTCAAGCAGCTTTAGCTAAAGAACCTGGGCTTAACATGGTAAATACTCGCTATATTATCCTCCAGGAAAATCAACGACCCGCAAGAAACCAACATGCGCTCGGCAATGCCTGGTTCGTAAACGGAGTCCAACAAGTAGAAAATCCCGATGAGGAATTCGCTGCGCTAGCCAATTTACAACCCAGACAGACGGCTATCGTAGACAAGCGATATGCCGATCAGCTCAATGGATTGGTTCCCAGTGTGGTAGGAGGAGAAATCTCCCTGACCAGCTACAGTCCCAATGAATTGGTATATACAAGTAAGGCCTCTAGTGAAAAAATTGCCGTTTTCTCCGAGGTTTACTACAACGAAGGCAAGGGCTGGCAAGCCTATATAGATGATGAGCCCGTCCCCCATTTCCGGGCCAATTATATCCTTCGGGCCATGCGTGTCCCTGCTGGAGAACATACTATTACCTTTAAGATGGAACCCCAAACCTACTACCGGGGTGAAACCTTAGCCTTGATTTCTTCGATTATCTTATTAGCCCTTTTCGTGGGCTTGGTGGGATACGGAGTATGGAATGGGAGGAAGGAGTCATAACAAGAATAGCGATTAAGATTAGGGATTTAGATGTAGAGTTTCTCCTGGACTGAAGTCATTGACTTTATTCTATCTCATATCCCAATCATAATCTTACATCACAATCACTTCTTAACTAATTATGGGTGTAGTCCAACGTCAAGGCGTCTCTTCTACGATCATCGGCTACGGAGGCTCCGTACTGGGTTACCTCAATAAAATCTTCTTATTCACAGAGTTTCTCAGCGTAGAACAGGTCGGATTGGGGAATGCCCTCCCTGTGCTGGCAGTCATGATTGCACAGCTATCTGTGTTGGGAATTCCCAACTCTATTCTCCGCTTTTTCCCTTATTTCCGAGACAAAGAAAGACAGCATAATGGCTTTCTAGCAGGCTTCATTCTGATGAGTTTAGTGGGCTTTTTGCTCATGACGGGAATCTTTTTGTTGTTTAAGCCCCAGTTATTACACCTGTGGTCGGAAAGCTCCCCTCTATTGTATCAATATAGCTACCTCCTCCTGCCTTTTGCTTTCTCCTATGTACTCATCAACTTCTTCGAAGCCTATCTGCGCTCTCTGTACAATATCGCTTTCATGACCTTTGTCAGGCAGATTGGCCTTCGCCTGGCAGTTACCCTTGCCATTACCTTATTCGCCTTGGGATTAATTGACTTCGATAGCTTCATTCATATTTATGTAGGGACAGTAGTCTTGGTAGCCATTATCCCCATATTCTATACCCTGTTCATAGGAGAGTTGGCTCTACGACCTCGTTTTGGCGAAACCTGGTCGACCCAGTATCCAGAAGTCATGCGTTATACCTTTATTACTTTCCTACCTATTGCAGGATCGACTGTATTGAATCAGTTGGATATCGCTATGCTGACTACTCACTCAGAAGCCATGAATGGGATTTATACAACCATGGCTTTTACCGCAACCATCATCGCTGTTCCTTGGAAGGCCTTACATGGAATTTCTAGCCCCCTAGTTGCTGAACATTGGAAGAATGATGATATGACAGAAATGTCCTCTCTATATAGAAGAACCTCTTTAATCAGCCTCATGGTTGGGAGCTTCATTTTCCTGGGCCTTTGGCTGAATCGTCATAACCTCATTGCTGTCGTAGGGGAGCAATACAGCCCAGGGCTTACGGTCCTCCTCATCCTGGGACTCGCCAAAGTCTGGGACATGACCGCAGGGCTAAACGGCACTATATTAGTAACTTCTAAGAAGTACTTTTATGACCCCATTTTTCATGTGGGATTGATTGTGTTTGGAATCATTTCTAATCTTATCCTCATCCCTATTTATGGGATCATGGGTGCAGCCATTGCAACAACTCTTTCCTTGTTATTCATTAACGCTGCCCGCTTAATTACCGTCTGGCGCTTATTTGGACTTCATCCTTTCAGCGATCCCATGATGAAGGTCCTCGTGGGAGCTATATTGACCTACTACCTCTGCGATATACTTCCGCCTCTGGGTCATTTCATCTGGGATATATTGGTTCGTTCCAGCCTTTGCACCCTGCTTTTTGTCGGACTCATGCTCAAATGGAATATCTCCCCAGATGTAAACGCCTATGTCTGGAAATGGGGAAAGAAATTTGGCTTAGGGGGAATCTTGAGGTGGTTTGTGGAGGAGGAGAAAGGCGCAGGAAAGGATGTGTAAAAATTGGGCCATTCCACACGTGTCCCATTCAAATCAAATTTATTTTTACCTTCAAGACCAAAACTTATTCAAATTTACCTATGAATATTGCTATGCTCGGTTCGGGCTTCATCGCCCGATTTTACATCGAATCCTTACACGCACAGCGGAGGATAGACCGCGTTGTCATGGTCTATTCTCGGAATAGGGACCATGCCAAGCGCCTGGCAGATGATTATGGGATTCCATATTACGGCACTTCTATGGAGGAGGCCATTTCACACCCTGAAGTTGACGTTGTCATTATTGGCCTGCCCAATCATTTACATGAGGCTGCCGTTTTTGCCTGTGTACATGCAAAAAAACATGTGCTTTGCACCAAACCCTTAGGGCGAAATGCCGATGAAGCTAAACGTATGCTGGATGCTGTAGAAGGTGCAGGGATTTTTGCAGGATATTTAGAAGACCTATGTTACACCCCCAAATTTTTAAAATCATTAGCGCGTGTAAAAAAGGGTGATATTGGCCGGGTACTTTGGACAAAATCCCGAGAGGCTCATCCAGGTCCCCATAGTGATTGGTTTTGGGATAAGGAAAAGTCAGGGGGAGGGGCAATCGTTGATTTGGGCTGCCATTGTGTGGAGATAAGTCGAAATTTTATCGGGAAAGGCGTCAAGCCAATTGAAGTCATGTGTTGGGCCGATACGCAGGTACATCCAATTGAGGCAGAAGACCATGCAATAGGTTTGGTAAAATATGCAAATGGTGCCATTGGTCAGTTTGAGGTGAGTTGGACATTCCGAGGAGGAATGGATTTACGCGATGAGGTCATGGGAACAGAAGGTACGATATGGTTGAATAGTTTTTTGCGAACTGGGTTTGAAATGTTTACTACAGGCAAGGGAGACGATGGCTACGTAGCTGAAAAGGCCGATTCCAGCACCGGTTGGCTGTTTCCAGTCGGGGATGAGGCTCATGAACTGGGCTACCCACACATGTTTACCGATATGTTCACAGCCCTGGAAGAAGGCCGAGAGCCGTTGGAAACATTTTATGATGGCTATGTGGTCAATGCCATTTTGGACGCGGCGTTTAAATCGGCCGAAAGCAAGTCTTGGGAGCCTATTGTGCTTTCAGATTGGAGAGGGGATTCAAAGGGGGAAAGTGAAAAGCAATGGGCTTCTTATGATGAAGATCATTTCCTTATTAAGGAAGAAATTCTACCAAACGGTGATATAACAGTCGTACTGAAAAATAAGACCACAGGAAAAATTTCAAAAAAGAATAGCAGGACTTAGGATAAACCGGGGCCGATCTTCCTAACAGATTTCACCTTATATTCATTCAATAGGCTACATTGCCTGTATGTAAATGGCAAAGGAACTCAAGGACAAAAATATCGTTATCATTGGTGGAACAAGCGGAATTGGACTATCCGCGGGGATTACTTTCATTGAAAATGGAGCCCATATTGTCGCCACAGGTATTGACGAGGCTTCTTGCGATCAGGCCAACGACTTATTTCAAGGCCGAGGGATAACTACCTGCCTGGATGCAAGAATTGAAGGCACAGCAAAGGAAGCCATTGAAAAATGCGTTGCGGAATTTGGCAGTTTTGATGCCTTATTTCATGTAGCAGGTGGCAGTGGTCGCAAATGGGGAGATGGGCCCTTGCATGAGCTCAGTCTAGCAGGATGGCAAAAGACCATGGAGCTCAATTTGACTTCGCTTATGCTGTCCAACCAAGCTGCCGTACAACATTTCCTGGCAACACAAACTTCCGGAAGTATTCTGAATGTAAGTTCTGTACTCGGATTTTCTCCTGCTCCTAAGTTTTTCTATACCCATGCCTATGCCGCTGCGAAATCTGCCATTATAGGCCTTAGCAAATCTCTTGCAGCGTATTATGCACCTCATAATATCAGAATAAATGTCCTTGCTCCAGCCTTGTTTTTAACGCCAATGTCTCAAAGAGCTCAAGAGAATGAGGAGATTATGCACTACATCCGTACCAAGCAGCCCTTAGATGGCGGTCGAATAGGGCAGCCTGAGGACCTCAATCAACTTGCCTCTTACTTTTTGTCAGACCACTCTAAGTTTACTACCGGACAAGTCATCTCGGTTGATGGGGGATGGGAAGTAAGTGAAGGGCAGTGGAGGTACGAATAGAAAGGGTCTTTTACAGTTATATGAAATTACTTAATCCTTAATAAAAATTAATGACACCTTCCCAGGAGTATTTAGCAAAATGTCAACAAATAAAGTTTTGTCCTGTACAGAAATGAAATTATCCATTCAAAAAAAATTAATGATCATTGGCAATCAGGAATCCCAAATACAACAAGCTGCTGAATGGTTCGCCCATACCATTCTTCAAGGCAGAATGGTCCATCTCTTTGGTTCAGGCCATAGTCGCATTATGGTAGAAGAAATGTGGCCGCGTTACGGCTCCTTTCCAGGGTTCAATCCAATCGTTGAATTATCACTGACCTTTCACAACATGGTTACTGGCGCCAATGGGCAACGGCAAGCTATGTTTTTGGAAAATGTTCCTGGTTTTGCGGCTAGAATATTAAGAAACTTTGACCTCAAGGCTATTGATAGTGCATTGGTAATTTCTTCAAGTGGAACGAGTTTGGTCCCGGTTGAAATAGCGGAGGAGTTTCAGAAAAAAGGAATCAAGGTTGTTGGCTTGATATCTAAGCGGCACGCTGAAAAAAGCCATAGCAAGAGAACAGACGGAAAAAAGCTTCAAGATTTTTCGGATTTGGTCCTGGACACTGGCGCCCCTATAGGAGATGCGATGGTCCGCATTCCTACATTGGATACCCCTGTTTCGCCTGGCTCAACCGTTGGGGGTTCGATGATAATTAACAGTATTAAAGCGGAAGTGGCGAAAAGGCTGACTGAAGCAGGGCAGCCCCCCAAGGTTTTAACAGCTGCATCGATCGTGGGTAAGGAACGGGCTATCGATTTATTTGAAAGTGCCTATGATGAGCATGCCCATCGGATGGCGAAGCTTTATGAAAAAGTAGGCAAAAACTAGTCATGCCATATGCTTTGTATACCATACGCTTCAGACATAGTAAACAGCAAAATATTTTCATAAAAATAACCTTTCAGAATAATGAAAGACCAACCCATTCGAACCACGGTAATCGGTAGCTATCCATTTCCTGCCTGGCTTGAATTTGCGAGTAGCAATCTCTCTGAATTTGGCAAGGCAGACATCAAAGAAATGCAAGAAGACGCTGTTGTTGCGGCCATTCATGACCAGGTTTCTGCTGGCTTGGATGTCATAACAGATGGAGAACAAACCCGTTTTGATTTCAATCTTTCTTTCTATGGTTTCCTTCAAGGAATTCAACAAAACAAACAGGTAGATCGCAAATGGGGGCCTCCGGCTCATGATCAAAGAGGGAAACATCAAATTATCCACACGCTAAGCGCTCCGAAGGGATTGGGGGTCGTTGAAGAATTTCAACAGTTGCAAAAGTTAGCCCCTGCCGGACCCGTACTGAAGGCTAGTGTTCCGGGACCTTTTACCTTGAGTGGAAGACTAGTACCTAACAAAGAATATCCAGATAGATATGCGATTACAGAGGCCTTGATCCCCATTGTACGGAAAGAGTTGGAAGAGTTGATTGAGGCGGGTTGTGAGGAAATTACGGTTGACGAACCCTCCATGAGTTGCTATGCCTATAAATCAGACACCCAAAAATTTGTGGACATTTTCAACCGAACAGTCGAATCAGTTTATGGAAAAGCAAGACTATCTACGCATTTGTGCTTTGGGAATTTCAAAGGTCATGCTGTCGGTTATCGGAAAATTGCCCCCATGTTCCCAGACTTTCTCGATTTCATGGTAGACGAAATTCATGTGGAAATGGCCAATCGCGAGTTTGCAGAGATCGAGGCTATTGCTCAAATAGGGGCAAAAATGGATGTAGCAGTCGGTGTTGTAGATGTTAAGAGTTACTATATCGAAACGGTAGAGGACATCAAAGAACGAATTCAATTGTGTTTGAAATATGTTGACCCGGATAGATTCTCTTTGGCTCCCGATTGTGGGTTAAGCCAAACTGCTCGATGGGCAGCCAAACTCAAATTGCAAAACATGGTTGCGGGAGCTAGGGAGGCAAGAAAGGCCCTTTAAACTTTTTAATTCGATTAATCCGCTAATTTCCATGCGACTTATTCAACCCATTCAACAAGGTCAAGCCTTATTATCTGATATATATTCCACCCAATCTGACACTGCTCGTTTTCATCTTTGGTGGTTAGGGCAAAGTGGTTATTTGCTCCAATGGAAGGGAAAACACCTGTTGATCGACCCGTATCTATCTGATTCCCTAACCCTTAAATATGCTCAAACAGATAAACCCCATATCCGAATGACGGAATTGCTTATTCGGCCTGAAGAATTGGATTTTATAGACCTTGTCAGCTCAAGCCACAATCATACGGATCATTTAGATGGGGAAACCCTCATACCTTTGCTTAGGGTAAACCCCAAGCTTCAGATGATATTTCCTGAAGCCAACAGAGCTTTTGTAAATAATCGGATCCAACAAGATGTCAATTTTGGAATTGGCCTAACTGATGGACAGACCGTGGAAGTTGCCGGGTTTACCATAACGGGAATCCCGGCTGCTCATAACGAATTAGAACGCGACGAGAAAGGCCAGTGTAAGTTTATGGGCTATGTATTTCAATTTGGCCCTTGGGCAATCTATCACAGTGGCGACACGCTTTGGAGACAAGAAATCCTAGATGCTTTAGCCCGATTCGATTTGGATGTCTTGATTTTACCCATTAATGGCAATAAACCCGAAAGAAGAGTAGCTGGAAACCTCAATTCAACCGAAGCCATTAGACTAGCCCAAGTGACAAAGGCTAAGATGCTTATCCCTTGTCATTATGATATGTTCACGTTTAATACGGTCGATCCTGCAGCGTTTGAAAAACTAGCTCAACAGGAGAAAATACCCTATACCCTATTGCAATGTGGAGAACGCTATTCTCCTTAGCAACAGTTCTTTTGTAAAACCTGGGCTTACAGTTAAAAAGTACTATTGGGTGTATGGGGAAATAAAGCCTTACTCATACCTACTATTTGCACTAAATTATGTAGGAACTCATTGAAAGTTTTTAATTTTTCCCATTTTTGGCGGGTTGGCCCTGGAAATTCGGCGCGACGGATGGCATAACCCCCCTGTGTCCCCCCTTGGCGAAAGGGGGGAATAAAAGGGGGGTATGGTTGGAATTTTACTCATGGTCTCTACAGCTTTCAAAGGCATTACTCATGGATTCAGTTGTTAGAGGTATTCGTGAGGACTGCGTCGTTCGTGAGACTTCGTGTACTTGATTTTTGCCATACTTTTCATCAAGAACCCCGAAGGGCTCATGAGGACCATTGAAAATAAGCAGAAACCGAACTAACCCCGAAGGGCTCATGAGGACCCTAAAACACAGACAGACACCGAATAAAAAGTATGAAATAGATTAAAAAATGACCTATTAAAGTTTTTGAAAAAAACTTTAAATGACCTCTAGTTGTAGATGTTACTTCTCTAAAGGCAAACCATGAGAAAAAGCACTTTTTTTATGCATAATATTAATCCGAATAGAAATTTCACTATATTGAGTTAATTCAATGTTCTAACTAAAGTTTTACTTCAGGATTTTACCTTTTTGCTTTACTAATCCCTTATATCAATGAAAGGCTACTTTACTCTCTTGCTCCTATTGGGAGGAAGCCTCCTTTTTGCTCAAAACCGAGGAGAACTCATCTCCTATGAAGAGAATTTTGATTTCACCCCCAAAGAGGCCCGAGAGGCCATCAACGACTTGGTTCCCCTGGATCTTCCCGAATTTCTGGTCAACATATTGGTCTATGTAAAATACCCCATGAAGGGCTATAAGGTGGTATACCAAACCGTAGACTTCGATGGAAATCCAGCGCAGGCCTCTGGCTTGGTAGTTATTCCAGACTTGTATGGCTGCTCTGGAGCACTGGCTGCCTATTGCCATGGGACCATCTTTGATAAACAGGCCGTTCCCTCCAACTTTATTGGCAAGAATGGGGGACCGGAGGATGTGATTGGCTTGGCCTTCGGGGGAGCTGGATATATCACCACCCTCCCAGATTATCTAGGGATGGGCGAAAGTCCCGGTTTTCATCCCTACGTAGATGCCAAAACCCAAGCTACTGCTACCATAGACATGATGCGTGCTACGCGTAAGCTCTGTTCCAAGCTCCTGGTAGACCTAAGTGATCAAGTATTTCTCAGTGGCTATTCTCAAGGGGGACACGCTGGGATGGCTACATTGAAAGAAATTACCGAAAAGCACTCTCGGGAATTTGATGTGGCCTTTGCCGGTTTGGGTTCTGGACCTTATGACCTCTCTCAAACTCAGTATGACTTTATATTCGACGATCCTTTCTTTGGAAGTCCTCAATTTGTCCCCTATGTAGTAGCCTCTTGTCAGGAAACCCGGGGCAACTTGTATACCGAACCCAGTGATATTTTTGTTTCCCCTTATGACTCCCTCTATGAAATGGAAATTCTTGGCCAGACGGGGAATACCGATTGGGTTCCAAGTCCCTGGCCCGATATGTTTGTGGAGGGATACTTAGACCAAGTGGCTAAAAATCCCAATCATCCTTTGAGGGCTTGCCTCAGAGGAAGTGATGTGTACGATTGGAAAAATACCACGGCCACTTCCTTGTACTACTGTCCCCCAGACGAACAGATAGACCCCGAAAATGCCCAATTGACCAAGAAGGTTCAACGCGGCTATTTCCCCTGGTACAAGGTCTGGCAGAAGTCCCTTATCAAAGCTATTTACAGTGGGCAATTTGACCACCCTAATTGCGCTGTACCTTCTATCTTACTGGCCAGAGCCGGATTTAACATAAGGCGGAGGGTTTGTATCCCTTTCTTTAAGAGAGATAATCCTCCTAGCTCTGAGCCTGGGGCTATAGCCTGGGCTTCAGAATTGGGCATCGATATTCCTGAGCAGAGTTATTTCCAGATACAGGTAGATGCATCTTCATTTTCCGGATCCATAGAAAGCCTTGAGCTTTTGGATATTTCCGGTAAACAGCTCCAGTACATGAAATCCCCTAGCGACAAATTAATAGGAATTCCTTCTGAGGACCTAGCCGAAGGCTTTTACGTCATAAAAACCCAAACTAGCCATGGCGAAGAACATTGGGCCATAACCCTATTATCCAGGCCTGAGCTATTGGAAACAGCGGCTTTTGATCCGATCTCCCCCAATCCGTTGGCTATTCAAGCACAATTGGATCTAAGTCAACTGGAAGAACCCATTAGGGAAATTCGGGTGAGAGATGAAAAGGGAAGGATCGTACAAAGCTATGAGGCAAATGAGCAAGATGTCATTGCATTGAATCGTGGGCAGCTTCCCCTGCAAGACCATATGGTTGAAGTCGTTGCGGGATCGGAAAGCTATTTTTTACCCTTACACACCACCAATAGACTGAGTACGGAGGATTTGCGTATTTCTCCGCATCCGATTAGAGATCAGAGTACCCTAGATCTTTCTGTCTTTAGGTCAGAGGTAAAGGCAATCAAGCTTTTTGACCTTCAAGGTAGGCTCATACAGGTGCAATATCCCCAGGAATACGATCGACAAGCCATTCTGAGCAATAAGGAGTTGAATAAAGGGGTTTACCTCCTTCATTTGGAGACCGTACATCAGCTGTATCATAGCAAGGTTCTAGTAGAGTAAAGGGTTTTCGTCTGTAGACAAGCCCTTATCTGGTAATATGTCGTCCCCTCGGGGCTTGTTTGAGCCCTGAAGGACATAGCCATAGCCTTCAGGCTAAGGGGATGAGTAGATCAGCGATCAAAATACCCTATTTTTACCCCCCAGGCTAAATAAGTAAGTGGACAAAGGAAATCAGGGAAGGATATCTCTGATTCATTTAGGGAACATTTTATATGAGTTCAAAGGCCCTCTTCTCGCAGGAGAATCCCGGTGCCTTTAGGTACCTAATATGGGTAGAAAAGGTCCCCCATCCCTTTTTATCGCCGGCGAGGTATCAACTTGGATACCTCGCCGGCGGAATATCGGGGCATTTTGAATCTACCCATAGGCTACCCCTACAGGGTAAACTTTTCATTCCATGAAAAAACACCCACTTTCCTTTGTCCACCTACTTACAAGAGTTAGCCTCGCCCCCCTTGAATACGAAAGGGGGGCTGAGACGGAGGAGCTTGCACTTCCGCATCATTCTCCTCCTTGAATGGCCTCCGTTTGGACCAAGGAGGTACGCCCAGCACCTAGTGCTGGGCTACGGATCTATCACATCTCCTCCACAAGTATAAAGTTTCGACCATATGAAGCTAAATAAGGCTTTTTGACTGTCTTTTCCTCTCCCGGACTGTAGAGTCTACAGCCCACCCTCTCCAAAGGAGAGGGACTCATGCTGCTTCGGCAACAATTCTGAAGCCCCAATTGTCTTCCCTGGGGAAGTGGCCCCGATTTATCGGGGCCGATGGGGGAAAGGGGATCGGGTGAGAAAAATCAGATGGCTTTTGATCCAATCTAAGCCTAAGAAAATGTAGAAAAAATAGATATATTTATCTTTCGGATAATGGAGGATTAATATCCCATTTAATTTCAGACTACTCCAAAAAAAAATATACTTCATGGAACTCAGTATCAATGGAAAGAAGGTCCAGGTTGAGGTCGAAAAGAGCATGCCCCTGCTATGGGTGCTCCGGGATGAACTCAACATGACCGGTACCAAATTTGGATGCGGAATTTCAGCCTGCGGAGCCTGCACGGTACACATCGATGGCAAGGCTCAGCGCTCCTGTATTTTCCCCGTTTCTGCTGCGGAAGGAAAGGAGATTACTACGATCGAAGGGATTGCTAAAGGGGATACTATGTCGGCTGTTCAACAGGCCTGGATTAAACACCAGGTACCTCAATGTGGCTATTGTCAATCCGGGATGATCATGGCGGTGGAGTCTTTGCTAGCAGAAAACCCCACTCCTACGGAAGAAGAAATCGGCCAGAGCATCACCAACATTTGCCGCTGCGGGACCTACCAACGGATCAAGGAAGCCATCGGTACGGCTATTGAGACGCTTCAAGCGAGCAATTCTGAACCCCAAACCCTTTAACCCCTCAGAATCAAACCATTATGGCAAGTAAACTAGGCCGTAGAGCCTTTATCATAAGTGGTTCCGTCGTTGGCGGAGGCCTGTTGGTAGGTGTAGGTGGATTAGCCTATGTCAACCGCAAAATCAAGCAATTTCCTGAAATAGGGCTGGGAGATGGGACTTCTCTCAATGCCTTTGTCCGAATCCAACCTAACAACCGAGTTACCTTAGCTGTTGCCCGAGCTGAAATGGGACAAGGAGTTACGACTGCCCTGCCCATGTTGATTGCGGAGGAATTGGAAGTGGATATGGATCAGATCGATGTGATTCATCCTCAAATAGCCTCTCCTTATGCAAATCTGGGAGTTGAACCGGATAAGGAAAGAGATGTATATGGCGAAAGGTTTGATATAGGGGCTAAGATTATGCAGTTTTTGCCCTTAATATTTACGGGTGGCAGTACTTCTGTCTCTGATGCCTATACGCACTTGCGGGTAATGGGGGCTTCCGCCCGGGAAATGCTGATAAGTGCGGCAGCGAATAAATGGGGGGTAGACAGGGGAAATTGCATGGCTGAAAGTGGTCATGTGATCAACCAAAAAACACAGGAAAAGTTATCTTACCAGGAATTGGCGGAGGCCGCCTCTGAGGAAAAGGCTCCCAAAAGACCTCCTTTGAAGCCCCGTTCTGAATACAAAATCATCGGCAAGCCCACCGATCGCCTGGATGTTCCCGCCAAGGTAAACGGTACGGCAGAGTTTGGTATAGACGCCCGTCCTGAAGGACTCTTATTTGCCGCGATGAAGCATAGCCCCATTATTGGCGCTAAGATCCTGGGGGTGAAAAATGAGGAAGAGGTAATGAAAATGCCTGGGGTCAAAAAAATCGTTCAGATTGATGAAGGGGTGGCTGTTGTGGCAGACAATACTTGGCGAGCCAAGAATGCGGCGTTAAAATTAGAACTGGAAATAGATCCCCAAGGAAATGATAAGCTTTCCACCGAAGGGATCAAAACAGAATTTGCTGCGGCTTTCTCTTCTGCTCCTACCCTCACGCCAGAGGAGGAGGGTAATACAGACTCAGCTCTTTCCGATGCCGCTCAGGTCATCGAAGCAGCATACGAAGTACCCTATTTGGCCCATGCCTGCATGGAGCCCATGAATTGCACCGTCAAATTTGACGGAGAAAAGGCAGAAATATGGGTGGGACACCAAGCTCCTTCGGTATTAGCCTGGCAAGCAAAAGATGTCCTCGGAGATTGATACAAAGGATGTTTTCCTCAACATGAAGTACCTGGGAGGGGGCTTTGGTAGAAGAGGGGAACCCGATATTATTGTCAAAGCAGCAAAAGTCGCTAAGGAACTTCCAGGTACCCCTGTACAATTGATCTGGACCCGGGAGGAAGACATGCAAAATGACTATTACCGTCCCTTGGTATTGAGCAAGTTCAAGGGAGGCTTAGATGCGTCTGGCAAAGCTACTGCCTGGCATAACCACATGTCTCTTCAATCTGTTGCCATCGATTCCTTTGGGCGGGTATTCCCCAGTTTGGTTCCCAAGCCGGAAGATGATGTCAATTCCGCTGAGGGCGCCATCCATCTCCCTTATTCCTTTGGCAGTAGGAAGGTAGATATCTCCCTGGTCAACAATCCGGTTCGCCTGGGTTTCTGGCGGAGTGTCGGCTCTTCTCAGCACGCCTTTTTCACCGAAAGTTTCCTCGATGAAATGGCTGCCGCCGCTGGAAAGGATGGGTATAGCTTCAGGAGGGATTTACTCGATGAAGCCCCTCGCTTCCGCAAGGTATTGGACAGAGCCGCAGAAATGAGTGGATGGAATACGCCCCTGGAGGAAGGCAAGGCAAGAGGCATAGCCCTCCACAAATGCTTTGGCTCCATCGTAGCGGAAGTCGTGGAGATCCGTTTCCTGAATGAGACCGACATTAAATTAGATAAAGTTTTCTGTGCCATTGACTGCGGACTCTATGTCAATCCACAGATCATTGAAGCACAGATGCAAAGCGCCATTGTCTATGGCCTTTCGGCCGCCTTGTATGGAGAGATGACCATCAAAGATGGTAAATTCAATCAAAGCAACTTCCCCAACTACCAAATGCTGAAATTGGCCCAAATGCCTCACATTTCTGTAGCGATTATGGAAAATGAAGAAAGATCGGGGGGTGTGGGTGAACCGGGTTTGCCGCCAGTAGCACCTGCCTTGTGTAATGCAATTTATGCCCATACGGGCAAACGCATTCGGTCCCTGCCGTTGAAAAATCACGGGTATACGTTTGTGTGAGGGGATAAACTGAAATAATCTTCATCGAAGATACGCAATAAGAATAGGGAGTGGGAACATATTTTCCACTCCTTTTGTTTTTTACCACCTCCCACTTTGCGAGCAAAGCGGACTCCTCCTGAAAGGCGGAGAAAATTGGAGAGGTTTACCCATTTATCTAAACAGCGAAATCATAAAAAAGTCCCCTCCGTTAAGAGGGGACTTTTTTATGATCTGCAAGCAAGCTTGCTTTTGTTATCTGTGGTCTATCGTCTGTCGACTATCAACCAACTCCCACCTACCATCCATCATTCTGAATCAAGTTCTGCGTTCCATCAACGGTACTCAACTCAACCTGAACAGAAGGAATCGGATAGCGCTGGTGTCTTGCTGTGTAAGGAGCTGCAGCAGTGAGGTACTGACGCTTCGTCTGCTCCACAGCGATGTAATCGTTCAACACCTGCTCAGCTATTCCCCATCTTCTGAGGTCGAAGAAGCGGTGTCCTTCCATCGCCAATTCCAAACGACGCTCCATGCGAACAGCCGCCCTGGCTGTAGCTGCATCCGTCCAGGCAGCATCATAGGTACCCACCTGATAAGTAGCCCAGGTAATACTGGCATCATTGATAGGTACTTCAATGTCTCCACCGTCAGGACCTTGCGCACAGTTTCCTGCACGTGTACGGATCTGGTTGACGATCTCTCTAGCACGGTCTAAGTTACCTAGCTCTACTTCAGCCTCTGCTAGCAGAAGTAGCACATCCGCATAGCGAAGTAGGTGAGGATTTTGCGAGCCCAGGTGGGCATTGTTCCAACCTACGCTACTTCTCGCGCCACTAGCTTCCTCGTAAATATGCTTTTTGGGACTGTAAGGTCCGGCCCATGCACGGTCACGAATCCAGTTGGGGGTATGAAGTCCCCAGTCCAGGAAAGGCACATCGTCGCGTCCTACATTCCAGTCCAAACGAGGATCAACAGGGGTAGAGACATCTACATCTGAATCATTAAAGGATCCATCGAGGAAGGGAAGGCCATTGGCGTCTACCTTATGAGCATTTACCAGGTTCTGAGAAGGCTGGTGGAAGCCACAGCAACCAAAAGGAGAACCCCCATGAGGATAGTTCAGACGGTCGTTACGGTTTCCATTCTCCCCGTTGGGATCTCCATCATTAGTAGAAGCCTGATAAGCCAGAACTGTCTCGGAGCCATTCTCATCTGCAGCAAAGGCAGAAAAGGTATCATGGAAACAATCACGCAAGGCATAAGGCCCATTATTTACGACGTCATCCAGGGTAGACTTTGCTGCGGCAAAATCTCCGGCCCAAACCTGCAATTTTCCCATGTAGGCCTTTGCTGTCCACTTGGTCGCACGACCAACAGCTCCTTGCGTTTCAGGAAGTAGATTTATTGCCTCCTGCATGTCCGCAATAATGAGTGGAAGTGCGGGTGCACTATTGGGCTTTCTGAAGTCCTCATCTGCTTCCGTATAGTAAGGAATGTTCTCCCAAACTTTATAGGCTTCGAAGTGATAGTGAGCCCTCAGGAAGCGAGTCTCTCCTTCTATTCGCTGACGATCTTCAGCACTAATTCCCTCTTCTACGCTACCTAAGAGATTCATTGTCGCATTCGCCCGGTTTACCCCGTCGTATAAGACAGTCCACTTTTCAGCTACATAGCCATCAACTCCACCCGTACCCCACTGATACAGCTCAACGTCCGTCATCGGCTGCTGATCACCCGGCTCTGAGCCTTTGTATGCATCATCAGAGGCCATAGAACCAAATACTGAATTGGTTCCTGCTGCTGCCCAACCTCCTCCTGGAAAGCCATCCAATAGGGAGTAGGTAGCAATCAGGGATGCCTCAATTCCATTCTGATTGGTCAGAACGGCTTCTGAAAGTACCCCCTGTGCAGGGCCATCCAGGAAGTCATCTTGACAAGATACCAGCACCAAAAATAGCAGTGCGGGTATGATCGTTAAAGAAATTAACTTTTTCATTGAAATATTCATGATTTTTATAGTCCTACATTTACACCTATAGAATAAATCTGGTTGTTGGGATATGTACCCCTATCCAAACCTGCATTAAAGTCTGAACTGTTTCCAGAAGCATTACCTGTATTGATATTCGGTAAAGCGGGATCGACGTTAGTGTAATCGGTAATAGTAAACACGTTCTGACCGGAAAGATAAACCCTCAGGCTGCTCAGACCGATAGGATCGATAATCGCATTGGGGAAAGTGTATCCTAGCGTAATGGTTTTTGCTCGGATATAAGATCCGTCTTCGATAAAGAAGCTACTGTACTGGGAGCTAAACTGGTCATTTTGATCCAGTTGAGGATAAGCCGCGTTGGGATTATCAGGTGTCCAAGAATCGGTCAAACGGTCTGCGTTGACGTTGGTACTGAAGAGACGAAATACACGGAATTCTTTTGTCAAGTCCATGATGTCGTTTCCAAAAGATCCAAATATAAACATGTTGAAATCAAAATTGTTCCAATTCAGTCCAATGTTCATTCCTCCAGTGAAGTCAGGATGATAGCTTCCGATGATGGTACGGTCTTCAGCATTTACCTGTCCATCGCCATTCACATCTACAAAGCGGATACGTCCAGGAGCTGCACCATCTTGAGTAGCATGTGCCTGCACTTCTTGCTCATTCTGGAAATAGCCATCAGCAACTAACCCATAAAAGGCTCCGATTTGCTCACCCAACTGGTTGATACGGAAGTTTCCGAAACGTCCCGTTACTCCTTCAAAGAAGAAGTCCTGCTCACCGTCGATACGAACGATCTCATTCTTGTAGTGAGTTCCGTTGAGGTCTACACTAAATCCTACCGTTCCGATGTTTCCTCTATATCCTACAGAGAAGTCAAAACCCGTGTTCTTCATCTCTCCAATGTTTACAATCGGAGGAGCTGCTCTACCCTGTGTAGCGGGAACCTGTGGAGCAAACAACAAGTCATCCGTTGTACGCTGATACCAGTCAAAAACTACATTCAAGGCACCATCTAATAAAGAGGCATCAAAGCCAATATTCGTAGATATATTTTCCTCCCACTTTAGGTCTGGGTTTCCATTTCTGGTTTTGATGAAGCCTGTTACCAGAGAAGTGTTTGCCCCATTGATGTCGTAGAAAGAAGAGTTGGTATTTCCTCCAAACTGATCAAATACCACACCAGCAGGAATATCCTGGTTTCCAGTGATACCCCATCCCCCACGGATCTTCAAGTCATACAGCCAAGAAGCGCCAGCCAAGAAAGATTCGCTAGAAATACGCCATCCTGCACTGAAGGCTGGGAACACACCGTAACGATTGTTTTCTCCAAAGCGAGAAGAACCATCTCTACGAATGGTACCACTCAAGATATATTTGTCATCAAAGGTGTAGTCAACCTTACCAAATACAGATTCCAACTGGCTGAATCCTCCATTACTAAATACGTTTCTCGTACCGGGCTCTGCAAGAGCGGCGTTGATATAACGCACATCCAAATCAGTAGAGATGAAGTTGTTGATCGATCCTTGTAAGAAGGTATTCTCATTTTTGATGGCCTCATAACCTGCTAAAACGCTCACGTTATGTACATCAGCAAAGACCGTTTGGTAGCGAAGGGTATTGGTCCAGGTCCAGGTAAGTCCTTCAAAATTATTTTCTACCAAGCCATCACTCAAGTTAGGCTCGGATTCCTCTGGAGTTTTGAAGGAAAAGACTTTATCTTTGTTGGCGTCGTACTGAATACCAAAGCTGGTACGTGCCGTAAGGCCTTTTACTAGCTCAACCTCTCCATATACATTACCCAAAACCCGAGTTCCGGTGAATACGTTATCTCTGTCTCTAACGATACTAGCGACAGGGTTTGTACCATTACCCAGGGTATTGGCTTTGGCACCTGCGAAGTTTCCTCCAACATCCCGTACAGGAACAATGGGCTGCATTTTGATAATGTTACCAATTACAGAGCCCTCACCCTGGTTACCGAAGCCACCATCAACATTCTCTACACGAGAAAGAGAGATATTCTCTCCAAATTTGAAAATTCCTTTCTTGAATTCTGAGTTCAAACGTACAGAGAAGCGCTTCCAATACGTTTCTTCCATGGTACCATTTTGGTCGTAGTATCCTACGCCAAAATTGAAGGTAGCATTCTCCGTTCCTCCAGAAACATTTACGTTGTGGTCGTGAACGGGTGCTGGGCTGAAGACCTCATCCCACCAGTTGGTTCCATTACTCGCGCGCATAATGAGGTTATCAAAGAATGAATAACTGCTCTCATCTACCGTCTGAGTTTGATTGGTTCCATCATTGGGCCAAATGTAGTTAGGGATCGAAGGATTGTTAGGATCTCCATAAATGTTGGTTGGTACATCCAAGCCCGCATTCACGTGACTTCTTCTGATGATCTCGTGGTAATCGAATGGATCCTGGATCAAGAAGTCATCCATTCCTTTTACAGGAGCCTGTACCCCTACATAGCCATCATAGGTAACACGGGTTTGACCCGCTTTCCCTTTTTTGGTCGTAATGATTACAACCCCGTTGTTGGCACGTGCTCCATAGATAGAAGCGGTAGAAGGGTCTTTCAACACCTGGATAGATTCGATATCCGCAGGGTTGAGCTGGTTGTTGAAGGCATCCTGTACGGGAACCCCATCGATCACATAGAGGGGATCGTTGTTGGAGAAGGACGAGATACCGCGAATACGTACAGTTGAGCGACCGCCAGGAGCTCCACCGGTATTTACAGTGAGTCCAGGTGCACGACCTTCCAGACGTTGGAGGAAAGAGGCCGAAGTGACCTGGTTCATTTCCTCAGTCTCCACGACAGAGACCGCACCTGTAATATCACGCTTACGCTGGGTGGTATATCCCGTTACAATTACCTCGTCCAGATTGATACCCGCAGAAAGAGAAACAAGCAACCTGGTCGTACCGGCTCCCACAGCAACTTCTTTAGCCGTATAGCCTGCATACGAGAAAACCAATACGTCTCCAGCCGAGGCATCGACCGTATAGTTTCCGTCATTGTCTGTCAAGGCCCCGCTGGTGGTTCCTTTGATCAGTACCGTTGCACCGATGAGCGGATCTCCCGTGACCTCATCCGTAACCGTACCACTAACGCTCTGCGCGACAGCCTGCATGGATAGCAAACCCATCATGCACAGACTTAGCAGCATTTTGGTTAGTGAATTGAAGTATGAATGTCTCATACAGTTTTTGTTAATAGTTTAAAGTAAATATGAAATAGTAGTTTAAAATGATGCAAATGGGGATTTCTCCTGTCTGTAGAAAACAGGAGAGCCTAGAAGGCTATGCTTACTTGTAAGGAAATGAGAGGGGGTTCTGCCTATAAGTATTGTATGAAATCCAACGGATTTTATTGGCAGACGAATGGAAGAAAGCCCATTTAGGGCCCAAAAACGAGTAAAAAGTCCTTTCATGTAGTAATAGCTAGTAGTTTTGGCGGACCTAAATTAGTATTTTTCTAGTAAAAACCTTAGCCTAACCCCAATATATTACTAAAAGTGCACAAATTTTGTCTCAAAAGTTACCAAAATTCATATCAGCACTTTTCTCAAATGCTTTTCCCAACGGTCATAGGCTTCCTCATAAAGACCAGAATCCGCAATAGGTGTATATCTTTTTACCTCTTCCTGG
The DNA here is from genome assembly GCA_965263105.1 of Bacteroidia bacterium. GTDB lineage: Bacteria > Bacteroidota > Bacteroidia > J057 > J057 > JBCCTX01. The sequence goes on from CBDHGL010000002.1 coordinate 510,471, forward strand.
TTTCTCACCGCTTCTCCTATCGACCCGTAAAATCCTACAGATACCCCGGCAGCTTTTGCTGCCCCGATGGCTCCACTAGATTCCAGTACCTGGATTTCACTTCTCACCAGTGTTGCCAGGGTAGAGGAAAAAACCTCGGATTGAAACATGTTATCATTACCCACCCGCAAAATATCAACAGAAAGCCCCATGTCTCTCATAATCTGGATGCCCTTGGCAAAAGAGAAAGCGATTCCCTCCAAAGCAGCCCGATAAATATGGCCTTGCTTATGTCGATTAAATTGAAGGTTACATATGTAAGCCCCCATATCTCGATTTTCCAGCATGCGTTCGCTTCCATTGCCAAAGGGGATAATGCTGAGCCCATCTGAACCGATGGGTACTTCCTGCGCCATCGCCTCCATTTCCACATATCTCAATTCTTTACCTCCACAGTTTTGCTTGGCCCAGTTGTATTGGATACCCGTACCATTTATACACAACAGTATCCCTATATGAGGATCAGTGGGACTATGGTTGACATGGGCAAAGCCATTGACTCGGCTGGCCGGATCAAATAGGGGTTTATCCACTACCCCATAGACCACTCCTGAAGTTCCTCCTGTAGCAGCGACTTCGCCTGGTTCAAGGACATTGAGGCAGAGGGCATTATTGGGTTGATCTCCTGCACGATATCCCACGACTGTTCCTGCTGAAAGTCCTAGCTCCTCTGCAGCAGTTGAACTGAGCTTCCCTTGTTCGGAAAAGGTACCGACAATAGGAGGAATCAAGTCAGCAGAAATCCCATAGTGGGAGAGCAATTTTTCAGATACCGCCTCTTTCTGGAAGTCCCAAAAGATCCCTTCTGATAGTCCCGAAATGGTGGTAACCGGATTCCCCGTCATTCGCAAAGCGATATAGTCCCCTGGTAACATCAGGTACTTCGCCCTTTCATAGAGTTGGGGTTCATTTTCTATAACCCATCTCAATTTGGAAGCCGTAAAGTTTCCGGGGGAATTAAGCATGGAGGCCAAACAGGCTTCAGGCCCTAAAACCTCAAAAGCACGATTTCCGATATCCACTGCCCGGCTGTCGCACCAGATGATAGAGGGACGTAGTACCTTCATGGACTCATCTACCAATACCAGACCATGCATCTGATAGGAAATCCCAATGGCTTTGACAGCCTTCAGTTTCTCTGCATGGGAAGCCCGAAGCTTTTGAGTGGCCGCAACTACATGGGTCCACCAGAGTTCGGGGTCTTGCTCTGCCCAACCGGGTTGGGGGGCGGACATAGCCATCTCCACGGTAGGAGATTGGACAAAATCAATGACCTTTCCAGATTGCGCTTCTATAAGGGCTGCCTTTATGGAGGAGCTTCCTATGTCGTAGCCTAAGAGATACATGCATCTTCAATTTAAGGACCTAAACAAAAATCACCCTCGAAATTACACCGACTCCAGGCATATGCAAATTTTTTCGACTCCTTGAAGCTTCTTACACGGAAATTTGCGATTTTACCCAAAATAAACCCCAAGCAATATGCACACTATACTCGGCGCAGGAGGTTCAGTAGGCGTAGAATTGGCCAAAGCCTTGCCATCCTACCAAAAAGCTATCAGACTTGTCAGTCGGAGCCCCCAAAAAGTGAATGACAGCGATGAACTGTTTCCCTGTGATTTGTTGGATCCCGACCAGGTAATTAAGGCAGTAGAAGGTTCAGAAGTGGTCTATCTGACAGTAGGTTTTCCTTATAACACCCAACTTTGGGAACGGGTATGGCCTAGTTGCATGCAAAACACGATCACTGCCTGTAAAAAGGAACAGGCGAAGTTAATCTTCCTGGATAATGTCTATATGTACGCTCCCTCAACAATTCCTCATATGACGGAGGAAGCTCCTCTGGGACCCGCAAGCAAAAAGGGCAAGGTCCGAACCCAAGTTCTCCAGATGCTCATAGAAGAAATGGAAGCCGGCAACATAACAGCTTCTGTTGCCCGTGCGGCAGACTTTTATGGTCCTGGTATATCCAATAGCGTTTTACTAGAAACCGTTGTAAAACCCTTAAAGGGAGGGGGTACAGCGAATTGGCTCGGGGATGTACAGTTTAAACATTCCTATACCTACACGCCCGATATTGGGAAGGCCTTGGCATTACTAGGAACTTCTGCTGATGGTTTTGGACCAGACCTGGCACATGCCCACTGCTTCTCCTCCTTTGACAGGAAAAGAATGGATAGAAGCAATTGCACAAGAATTCAAGGTAAAGCCCAAATACCGAGAGGTGGGCAAGGGTATGCTGCGTGTAATGGGTCTATTCTCTAAGGAAATGCGGGAAATACCAGAGATGCTCTATCAAAATACCCAAGACTATGTATTCGATAGTAGCAAGTTTGAAAGTCGGTTTAATTTCCAACCCACGTCCTACAAGGAGGGGATACAGGCCGTTGTGGAGGGAATGGGAAATAGTCGCACCAATAGGCCATAGGTGAGGTGCGAGGGAGGTGTGCGAGGTGTTAGGTGCGAGGGGAATAGGCAGTGTGCAAAAAACTCTCCCCTCTACCCTAACCCCTAATTACTTAAACTGTTGACTTTCGACTCATAAACTACTTCTATGTACAGGACAAAAAATAAAATTTCTTATTTATTCGCCCTTTTTGTACCCTTCCGCTGCATCCCCGTTTCCCTCTCGAAGGAAACGACCCAGGAAATCAGGTTGATTTCCCCAATGTTTACCCCTTTCTCCCCATTTCTAAGGGGGAGTCAGAGGGGGTTCCTTGAGAGAGGGGCAGGGGGTGAGTTCAAAACAGGGCATTTTGATCCCAGATCTACCCATCTAAAGTTTTGTCCTGTACTAGAAAAACTACTTAACCTCCTATGGAAAGATTGAATCAGTTTTTGAATTACTCTCTTCTCAAGATTGGGAACTCTGAAATCCTGGTGTCAAATGTTCTCGGAATTATTTTGGTCCTATTAGTTGCCAGGCTCTTTGTATGGTTGCTCAGAAAGCTTATCAACAGAAATCTAGCTAAGAAGCGACTCGCTGATGAAGGAAGGCGCTATGCTGTCGTTCAGATTTCTAGTTATATCATTTACATTTCGGCTATCCTACTCTGCTTGGAGCTACTCAGCGTTCCACTGACCTGGATTGTAACGAGCTCTACTGCCCTGCTTGTCGGTATAGGCTTTGGATTGCAGGACACCTTTAGAGATTTTCTCAGTGGCATCATCTTACTGTTTGAAGCCTCCGTGGGTGTCAATGATGTGGTACAAATCGGGGATCTCATTGGGAAAGTGAAACAGATAGGGATTCGTACGACAGAGATTCAGACCCGGGACGGGATCATGGTAATCGTTCCGAACGCCAAACTGACCAATGACAACATCATTAACTGGAGCCATGGCAACCGAATCGCTCGATTTGAGATTCCCATTGGGGTAGCCTATGGTACTGACGTGCCCCTAGTCATGGACACCCTGGCAACCTGTGCCCAAGGACATGAACGCGTTCTCAAAACCCCTTCCCCAAAGGTGCAGTTCAAAGAGTTTGCTAATTCCTCTCTGAATTTTGATCTGTTATTCTGGACGCGTGATGTCTTCTCCGTAGAATTTATCAAAAGTGAAATTCGGGTGGCTATCGACGCGGCCTTCCAAGAGAAGGGAATTGTCATTCCCTTTCCTCAGCAGGATGTGTATATAAAGGAGGGGACTGGGGTTAGATAGTCTAATAGTCCATGGTCGACAGGCTAGGCTGGAGGAGTTAGATAGTTTAATGGTCCATGGTCGACAGTCGATAGGTGTTAGGAGGGAGGGTGAGAGGGGAGAGTTCTCCACAAGCCGACTTTTCAACTCACTCCTCGCCCCTCTGTCCTCAACTCAAGCTGTGGACCGTCGACTATCTAACCAACTAACCCCCTCAACTCACCTCTGCTCCCGCTGGTTTGTGAAATAGCTGCTCGGCCGGGGCTTCCAATGAAAATCTGATATTTCTGAAGGTCTTGATATAGCGTACCTCTCCTATTTCTTCGGTCTCTGCATCCCATTTGTGGCTGGTCAATTTGCTGGGAACCCATAGGCCATCGACTTCTTGCCAATCTTCGTAAAGAGCTGCATTGTATTGGCTTGCATTTTCTGCATTGAAATAGGTGACTGAGTACAACAGTAAATGTAGTCGATGAGTCTCTGGATCTAGATATAATAGATATTGGTCTTTTGATGCCTGTCCTACTCCTTCCTTATAAGTCACCTTAATTACATCATACATTTTCTCTTCAAATGCTCGTTTGCCGAGGTCTTCGTATTCTATTCCCGGATCACCCAATACAAAGGGAAGGGCGAAAAAGTAAAATTGTAGATTGATGTAAAACTTTGGGGTCAGGGTGCTCCTCTGGTATAGTGTCAGCATGGTACCAGAATTCGCTCTCCATCATAGCCCATCTCATAGCTTTCGTACAGGATCCGCTCATGGCGACTGTGTAAATCTACCACAGAATGCTGGACAGAAGCTCTTTTCCCCTTGAATGACTTCCAGGTCATATTCCAGCGCTTTGTAGCCTTGCCATCTATCTAAACCTCCATGTGCCTCCAGGGCAAGTTCGAGGTTGAGCGGCATATCAGGTTGGGTAGAAAGGTCAATGACTGTAGGAGATTGAGCCTCCTGGGAGTCGCTAGCAGGCGTCTGACAAGCCCACATGCCCAGGGTCAGGCAAAATAGGGTAAGAGATAATTTATTCACGGGATCTAAATTTTGGGGCAAAGATAGGAAATTTGGCTTCAGCTGAAGCAAGGGAGCTGACAAAGTGGGAAAGGGTGGTGAGGAGTGAAAGAGGCGTAATCAGTGATTAACATAGCTAATTCTGGCTGGAGGAAATGGGCTTGATGGAAAAGTAGGGAGTTGTTTGTGGAGCTAAATCGGGGGCTTGAATACGTTCGGAAATCTCTGGATGGGGCAAGGCCCGAAAGAGTTCTCGACGAATTTGGCTTTGCGGCCAACCTGCCGCTCTCAAGCCTTCAAATACTTCCTTTACATAATCTTTTGGTCCACAAATATAGGCCATTCCACCAGAGGCGAAAGGATATCGTTGCTGGATTTCAATAGCCCTTACATAGCCTATCTTATCTGTAACGAGGGGTGTCCAGGAGAAAACTTCCATTCGTGAAGCCCAATACGCTAACTCTTCAGAAAAGACTAAGCTATCCACATTTTTTACGGCCCAATCCAAATGGAAAGGCTGCGGTTGAGCTTTGTTCCCTCTAGAACGAATCATCGCCATCGCCGCAAGAATACCGGTTCCTCCTGCAAAATAGAAGGTTTCACTCTTCGTAGAAAGAGAACTTAGCTTGGGTGCTGGAACCACAAAGGGGGGAAGTTCTCCTTGTTGTCGGAACAAATTGATTTGTTCCACAGACAATTCCTTCCGGTCGAGTAAAAGGCCCAAACCCGTTTTCCAATCTTTCCAATCCTTTTCTGCACTGATACTTACAGGCCTCCCCTCTTGCAGCGCAATTGAGCGCAGATCTTCTTCGTAATGTATCCATTCTCTAGGAGATTGACTTTCTCCCTCCTGAATTAATTCATAGGTCAGCATTTTCGACCCTTCATCCTTCTTTCTAAGCACTCTGAGGCCAGAACACAGCTCCATCTCCTGCAAAATCTGCTTGGACTCCCGATTCGGGCTACTCACATTTTTCAGTATTCCTAAACCTGGCAAAATATGGGTCTGGTGGAGATGAGGTAATTCGGTCTCAAGCCACTGGTCCAATTGCCGAAGGGAAAAAGAGTCTTCCCGATCTGGGCCGTATGTCATAATTCCTTCCCAATACTCCATTGCCCGGCTCAGAGCTAGCTCTTGAACATCTGAATTTGACTCCCATTCTTGAAAAGAATAGGCAGGAGGCAAATGGAGGTAGAGAAAGGGCTCTGAATCCCCATACATATCCAGGGAAAGAAGTGGTTTCAAAGAGTGAAGCGAATCTTCTAGTTTTATATATGACTTTGATTCCAATGTTTGCTTTAGCCATACTTCGATTTCCCCACTTTCCCAACCTAATTGAAGGTAATAATACTGTAGTTCCTCTTTGTCTAGCTGAAGGTCTTCGTTTCTGTCTATACAGCTGAGTCGCTTTCTTGCCCAGGCTTCAATTCCCTGGGGATGGGTAAGTAGTTCACTTAAGGTTTTGGCTATGCCTTTTCCACTTAGGAATATGTGCTCAGCCAAACGAATAGTCATATTTACCTGAGAGTAAACAAGGTGGTAGGTAAATTGCCTGGCCACCTCTTGAGGGTTTATCCAGGAAAGGGTAGATTCTCCCATTGGGAGCATCAGAAGTCGTTCCCTTTCCAGTAATTCCTGGTTGAGAAAAATATCATTTAACAGCAAGGGACACTCCAATACAATGGTCGGGCAGTGGGCATTCTGTATATGTTGTATCAAAGAAGAAATTTGGAAGTGAACTAAACTATTTCCCCGGCTTTGAGGCAATACAACAACCAGTTTTTTAGGTTTTTTACTATAGGTCAACCCCAAGAGTAAGGTGACAAAGTGCTCAATTTCTCCCAGGTCAAAAAGAGAGACCCAACAAGCCCAAGTCGTTCCAGGTTCCAACTGTCCTACGCTTGTTAGTAAGCCTTCCTCGTTTAAAGCCGTTGGAATAAGTTGACAACCTTGCTCGTAGGTTTCTTCACATAGCTCTTTAACTTTGGCGAGAGAATTGAGAGAATAGGAGGAACAAAGGAGTTTTATTGACATTCCGATAGGGGTGTTAGTCTCACATGAAAAGCATTCATATGCACAGCTTCTACAAGGTTAACGGTAGGCAAATATTATTTATTTTCTTTTATTTCTAAAATCTGATTGATCAAATTTTGGAAAATAATAACGTCGCCAACAAAATTTCTCTTTCCCATTTTTCAAGCAGAAGAAATAGGTAAGAATGTACCGTATAAATACTAATAGACCATGGAGATACAAATTGCCAAACAACTCATTCAGAGAGCCGTTGTAGATGGCACCTGTTGGGCCGACCTAGGAGCGGGTTCAGGAACTTTTAGCTTGGCGCTTTCAGAATTATTGGGGCCCCAGGGAAAGGTGATCGCTGTAGATAAGGAAGCACTTATTACTCGGTCAAGCTCCAAATTGAAATCTGCCCCTATTCAAAGTTATACGGCAGATTTTACTCATCCCTTGACCCTCCCTCCCTTAGACGGAATCCTCATGGCCAACTCTCTTCACTTTGTTGCTCGGCAGACTAACCTATTAGAAAAACTATTGACTTATCTATCCCCCAAGGGAAGTTTTTTACTCATAGAATACGACAGAAGACTTCCCTCTCCCTGGATACCTTATCCCATTCCTCGAAAAAAGGGGCAAAGGATCTTTCAAGAACTGGGATTGAAAAATCTTCAAATCATTGGAACGACCCCGTCTAAATACGGAAATGGAGAAATCTATGCACTGTGGGGGGAAAAGTAAGATGGCTACCTCACTTTTACAGCCGTCCCATAAGCCAAGATCTCCGAAGCAGCCGCCATGATCATGATTGAAATTAAAGTTTTTATTCTTCCCTTTCCTCTCTACATTTAAGCAGGATTTTGCTGGAGATTCTATTTCATTTTTCTACCAAGACTATTCTACCCACATTGTTTTCCATTGTCATTGCTAATTATCAATTAGGTTAAACAGACAAGATTTATATCCCCCAAGTTTTTTTCAAAAACTTTAAAGATTAATCTATTTCATTGATGAGTTTTTATCCCTTTCCTCTTGATGAAAAGTTTCCAACCAAGGCTGTCTAAATATCGGAAATGGAGGAAATTTACTGTGTTAAGTAAGACCGCGCCCATCTTCCGAAACCCATGATCATGATTGAAATTAAAGTTTTTATTCTTCCCTTTCCTCTCTACATTTAAGCAGGATTTTGCTGGAGATTCTATTTCATTTTTCTACCAAGCTATTGCTACCCACATTTTTTCCATAGGCTGTCGACTGTGGACTATCAATCTATTAACCCTTATCCTCCCATGTTCACCCTGAGATTTGTTACCAACCAATATCGACCCAATCACCTGGTTACCCTTCGCACAACATTCAAAACTGGCAGGAAGACTTACCGGGAAATTACGAAGGAGATTCCTGGGTATTCTCTCTACCCGATGAACCCTATCAAAATGGATTTACCTGTAAATTTATTTTAGAAGAGCAGTACTGGATGCAAGGCAATGATTTATTTATTCAACCCTTTCCCGGAGGAGACTTTGTCTTCGATGAAATTCAAGTACAATTTCCTGTCCTTACGGAAATAGTAACTGAAAATGGGATCGTTGCCCGGAACTTCTTTGCCCCTAATTTGGACCCCAATCAGCTTTACGATGTCATCGTAATTGGCTCAGGGATTGGGGGGGGAATCCTTGCAGATCAATTGGCGGATCTCGGGATGGATGTACTAGTCTTGGAAGCCGGCAGTTACCTCTTCCCTTCCCACGTAGGCAATCTGCCTCGTCAGCATTTTCTCATGAAAGGAGTCGATAAGAATATCTGGGGGCTTTGGGATGATTTTAAGGTTACCAATTATAACAACCAGGCCGACTCTCAATATATTGGAGGCCAGGGGTTTAACCTAGGGGGAAGAAGCATCTTCTGGGGAGGATTGATTCCTGAGATGCGCGGATACGAGTTTGATGGAGACTGGCCAGAGGAAATAAAACAATACATGTTAGCGGAAGGCTATGGCCAGTCCAACCAACTCATGAAAAAGGCGCAAGTCAATTCTCCCTTCCAACAAGAAGCCATCAATTTCCTTGCTACTCAATTCCCGGAATACCAAACTTTTACGGCCCCGATGGCTATTTCCCATACGAATCCCTCCCAGCGAAATGTAGGAAGTGGCGTTTTCTCTACCGCCGATTTGCTCATGGAATCTCGAATGAGTCAAGGCGTTTCTGGGAATGCAAACCTCACGGTGAACCTTAACCACGCCGTCAATTTTATTGAAACTGAGGGAGCTGCAGCCCAGGCCGTGGTTGCTACAGACTTAATTGCAGGGATGGATAGAAGGTACCAGGCACGCGATATTGTCCTGGCAGCTGGAACGGTGGAAAGCGCCAAAATCGCTCAATTGAGTAATCTCAATGACCCCCATGAGAAAATAGGGGTAGGGATAACTGATCATCCTATTTTCTTCACCCACTTTGCCTTACCAAACACTTCACCCTTTTTTAGAAGAGATGCAGCCGCAAAAATGCTCATGCAGCATCAGGCAGCAGGAATAGGCGCTGACAATCAGTTTCAACATCGATACAATGTAGTGGTAGAAATTGGAACCGATTTCAACCAGGGCAGGTTTGTCGATCCCGATCTGGCTCAAGCTCATTGGGAGGCCAAGGGCGAGTTTATGCTGTGTGAAATTGTCTTCCTATTCCATGCTCCTCTTGTGGAAGGAAATAATATAGCCCAACAAGGCCCCTCTTATGTAAAACCCGATGTCTTCATGCAAGCGGCTCCTATCACCGGAGAAGAATGGGAGGAAATCAATGCCTTCAAAGACGCAGTCATCCAGGCCCTGGGAGGCATGGCTATCGAAGGTCAAAACCTGGATTTGCTGACTGCTGGTTTGGGAGGGGTTGCCCATGAGGTGGGAACCCTTCGGATGGGACCAAATGGGGTGGTAGATGCCAACCTCAAATTCCATGGATATGACAACCTGTATGCCTGTGACCTATCGGTTTTTCCTAATTCTCCCGCCGCCAATCCTACATTGACCTTAGGTGCCTTAGCCCTCCGACTTGCGCAACACCTTCGTGCTAAACACCCCGAAGAAGCCGAGACACGAGGTTTTGAGTCCCTGGAAGAGCCACGGAATTTCTCTCCTTGGGTTTCGCAATTATATGGGAAATAAAAAAACCTCCACCCGGGAGGGCAGAGGCAAAGTTAATCGTAAACTGCACGTCACAACAAAGGTATGGCTTGGGGAGGAGACTTATTGTGACATATAGGACAATTATGTGGATTTTTTGTAATAACCATTCATTGTAATTTATTTTACGAAATAAATGCGGTTTTGCGGGCTTTCTATGGAAATAAAAGGAACGAATTTTAATTTGCATGGTATGGCAAGAATCCATTTAATTTCTAGTCCCAGGAATTTATCTACTGCGTTGATGTATGCCTTTGCCCAGCGCAAGGATATGCAGGTTGTGGATGAACCCCTGTATGCGCACTACCTTCAGGCTACAGGCAAACATCATCCTGGGAGGACTCAAATACTCGAATCCCAAGTTTCCGACGGGAGAAAAGTACTGGAGGCCATGGCGCATGGCACGTATGGGAAACCCCATGTTTTCTTCAAAGGAATGGCCCATCATTTGGTCCATATAGATTGGAAGCTCCTCTTACCCTTTACCCATGTTATCTATCTCCGAAACCCCCAGCAATTGATTGCTTCTTTTGCTAAGGTTATTGAGCAGCCTTCCATGGAAGATATAGGCGTTAAGCTCCAATATGAACTATTTAGTTTCCTCAAGGAAAATGGGAATACACCCATTGTATTGGATTCGGGTAGCCTACTGGCCAATCCTGAAAATATTTTGCGAAAGCTCTGTCTAGCACTGCGGATCCCTTTTGACAGGGCCATGCTTTCCTGGGAAGCGGGTCCCCGTCCAGAGGATGGGGTTTGGGCACCCTATTGGTATGCCAATGTGCACCGTTCTACAGGTTTTGCCAAACAAGTCACTAGCAGTAGACCCCTTCCCTCTTCCCTTGAACCCCTTTACAAGGAGTGCTTACCATTTTATGAGGAAATGGTCAAAGGAGGGCTCGAATTCTCCGAATAAATGAAAGTTTCCATTTGAGGGTAATTTGTGTATTTTTCCCCTATGGAGAATATCAAGGTTCTCATCGTAGAAGATGATATGATCATCGGAGCGGATTTATCCCTAAACCTCTCCCAGAGAGGCTATGAGGTCTTGGGAATTATCCCCAGGGGTGAGAGCGTCTTGGAGAGTATAGCTGCAGAGATTCCTGACCTTATTCTGATGGATGTCAACCTCAAGGGAACGTGGGATGGGATAGACACCGCCCAAAAGGTCCAGGAATCCTATGATATTCCCCTGATCTTTCTTACGGCGAATTCAGATTCTGAGACATTTTCCCGGGCAAAGTCTTTGAAACCCTTTGCTTTTCTCATAAAACCCTATCAGCCAGATGACTTGGAACGAGCCATGGAATTGGCCATCAGTCGGATGGAGGAAAATGCCATTCCCAGCTCAACTTCACCGTCCCCAGATAAAAGTACTGCTTCAGACCAAGATGGCTTCATCCTAAAAGACCGCATCTTCATTAAGTCTAAGGACCGTTTGGTCAAAGTATCGGTGGAAGATATTCTTTACATCGAAGCGGAAAGCAATTACAGTAAAATCGTAACCCGGGAAAAAGATTTTCTGATGGCCTTGACCTTGAAAGCGATTGAACAACGACTCAACCATCCGGCCTTTATCCGGGTCCATCGTTCCTATATCATCAATCTACACAAATTGGATGCGGTAGGAGAAGTGTACTTAAGCGTGGGGAAACAACAGATCCCTATCAGCAAATCCAACCGAGAAAAGCTGTTTCAGCGTCTTAAGATGATTTAGGCTACCTTAACGAAAAACTGTATGCCATCCTTCAAGCACTCCTATTTCTCACTCCTCATTTACCTTTGTCTTACAGCCTCTCTCCTTTCCCATGCCTGTTCGGGAGCAAAAAACCACCCATTTTCTCGTAGAGATATTATTGGGGCACAGCGCGTATTGGACCTAAATTTTACTCGAGATGAGATCGATAGCATGCGCACCTGGCTCAAAAGGAGTCACTCAGGAATTCAAGCCATGCGGCATCTTAGCTTAGAAAATGCAGAACTCCCTAGGCTCCTGTTTTCACCTGAGCCAAGAAATTATCAATACAATTCTGAACAAAAACCTATTTTCTGGCCGGAAGAAAAAGCGATGCCTCTTCCAGAAAATCTAGAAGAACTAGCCTTTTCTCCGCTGACGGAGTTAGGCCTCCTCTTGAAATCCAGAAAACTAAAGTCCTTAGACCTCACTCAGATGTATATCGACCGTATACATCGCTATGACGATACCCTTCAGGCTGTTATTACCCTAACGGAGGAATTGGCCTTGCAACAAGCCAAGAAAGCAGATCGGGAACTCGACTCGGGTTATTATCGTGGGCCCCTCCACGGTATTCCCTATGGGATCAAGGACTTATTTGCTGTACCCGGCTATCCTACTACCTGGGGAGCAGCCCCTTACCAGGATCAAGTATTTGAGGAAAAGGCCTTTATTGTCCAAAAATTGGAGGAAGCGGGAGCTGTCCTAATTGCTAAACTCTCTTCTGGGGAGTTAGCCAATGGAGACGTATGGTTTGGCGGAAAAACGAAAAACCCCTGGGATTTAAGCCAAGGTGCTAGGGGATCTTCTGCCGGATCGGGATCAGCAACGGCGGCAGGGCTGGTTGCCTTTGCCATAGGGACTGAGACCTGGGGTTCTATCGTTTCCCCTGCTACCCGCTGTGGAATCACCGGCCTCCGGCCTAGCTATGGCCGGGTAAGCCGGACAGGTGGGATGACCCTTTCCTGGACCTTGGACAAGGTGGGTCCCATGTGCCGAAGTGCCCTGGACTGCGCCCTGGTCTTTGATGTCATTCGAGGAAAAGACCCGCAAGATCCTAGTACAGTCGACAAAGCCTTCAATTTTCAGCCAAAAAGGGACCTGAGTAAGCTGTCTGTTGCCTTCCTCAAAAGCTACTTCGATGAAAACCTGGAAGACTCCACTGCTGTAGGACGCAATGATGCCCAGGCCTTGGAAGTATTTCGTTCCCTAGGCATGGTCCTGGATTCCATTGATCTCCCGGAACGCTTTCCCGCATCGGATATGATGTCCTTCACCATCCGAGCGGAGGCAGGAGCCGCCTTTGAGGAACTTGTCATGCAAAACAAAGAGGACCTACTTACCCGCAAAACCGCTAATAGCAGAGCTAACTCTTTGCGGATTTCCTACTTTATGCCAGCCACCTCCTATGTACAGGCACAAAGGTTGCGAGGACAGTTAATCGAATCCGTAGATAGCCTTTTTCAGCAGTATGACTTGATTTTAGCCCCTACTTTTGGAAACAATCAATCGGCTGTTACCAACCTCACTGGCCATCCGGTTATTTCTCTTCCGACGGGAAAGGACGATAAGGGAAGGCCGACTAGTATGGTTTTGATTGGGCGCCTTTATGAAGAAGCTACCTTATTGGAGGCCGCCTACCAATTTCAAGAGCGTACAGATGTTGATGAGGAATGGCCAGAATGGTTGCGTTGAGAGATCTGGAAAAATATCCGAAATAATTAATTATTCCCTATATTCAAACAAACTACCCAGACCTCCTTGCTTATGAAGCGACTACTTCGAATACTGTGTATTTTGGGAAGCATATGGGGAAACCAACACATTTTTTCCCAAGCCATTGAACGCAGGGTCATAGATTTTGGGACAAATTGGGTCTTTCAAAAAATTGAAGAAGGTAATCGCGCCCAACCTGAACCTGTCTCACTCCCTCATACCTGGAATGCCCTAGATGCCCAGGAAGGAATCCCCTACTTTCGGGGAGAAGGGAAGTACTCAAAGAAATTTATTCCCGAACGAATCTGGCGTTTCAAGCGCGTTTTCCTCCGATTTGAAGGAGTCATGACTACGGCTAAGGTCTACCTGAATGGCAAACTCCTGGGAGACCATCAAGGGGGTTATTCCGCCTTTGCCTTTGAAATAACTCCCTACCTGAAGCAGGAAGATTCCAATATTTTAGAAGTGGAGGTAAGTAATCGGGAAAATTTGGAGATTCTCCCCCTGGTTGGGGATTTCAATCTATATGGTGGGATTTATCGCCCGGTTTCCCTTATTGTCAGTGATCGGGTATGTGTCTCTCCCCTCGATTTTGCCAGTTCTGGGGTCTACTTGCATCCCAAATCTGTATCAACGGATCGAGCAGTAGTGGAAATTGAGACCCATTTATCCCAAGGCTTTAACCAGCAACAACCTATCGGGGTTCGTACTACCATTCGAGATCGGGTCGGGAGACAAGTGTATTCAAAGGTCCTGCCTTTGTTTCTGCCCAAGGGAGATACCGTAGTCAGTCAGGTGGCCGTAATCGATACTCCCTTTCTATGGCAGGGGCGGAAAGATCCTTACTTATATCAGGTTACTGTGGACATCTTTCGGGATTATCGACGCGTGGATCGGGTCAGGGAACACCTGGGACTAAGGACGTACAGCGTAGACGCAGAAAAGGGCTTCTTCTTAAATGGAGAGCATCTCCGTCTTCAAGGGGTAAGTCGCCACCAAGATCGCCAGGATAAAGGCTCCGCCCTTTCCCGTAGGGATCACCAAGCGGACATGGAATTGATGGAAGAAATGGGGGTTAATGCCATCCGTTTGGCGCACTATCAGCAAGCAGAAGCCATGTATGATCTCGCAGACTCTTCAGGCATGGTGGTATGGGCAGAAATCCCCTGGGTAGGAATCCCCGATTTTGCCGGAAGAGGGACAAATGGCTACGAAGCTACCCCAGAATTCCATCACAATGCAGAATGGCAGCTACTAGAACTCATCCATCAAAATTACAACCATCCCTCTATCTGCTTTTGGGGGATATACAATGAAATCCAGAATCCAGAAGAGGAAAGTCCCCTATCCTGGGTTCAATACCTGGACAGTGTCGCTCGTTCGGAAGACCCGTATCGTTTGACTACAGCCGCCAGCATGCTAGCGCCAGAGGAGCCCTTACACGATATCACTCAGACGATTGCCTGGAATAAATATTTCGGTTGGTACTACCATGATCCCGAAAAATTGGGAGAATGGCTGGATGAATTGCATAGCCAATATCCCAACTGGAAAATAGGGATCAGCGAATACGGAGCAGGAGGAAGTATACATCAACACAAGCAAGTGCTTCAAAGGCCTAATCCCATTGGATCTCCTCATCCTGAGCAGTGGCAGAGCTATTACCATGAAGTTCATTGGAAAATCATCCAAGAACGCCCTTATCTCTGGGGCACATTTGTGTGGAATATGTTTGATTTTGGCTCCCATTTTCGCAGAGAAGGAGACCACCATGGAATCAATGACAAGGGCCTAGTCACCTTTGACAGAAAGGTAAAAAAGGATGCTTTTTACTTCTATAAGGCCAACTGGCAAAAGGATCCCGTTCTCTACATCAGTTCCCGGCGCCATATTTTCCGAGAAGAAGCCTATACTGACGTCCGTGTCTATTCCAACCTCAATGAGGTCAACCTCCTCATCAATGGGAAGGAAGTTGGTGCCCAAAAACCTCAAAATGGGGTGGCCTTATGGGAGGATCTGAGGCTGGAAAAAGGGAAGAACACGCTACAGGTACAAGCTACACAAGAGGGTAAGTTGTACACAGACCAAGCTATTTGGGTGTTGGAAACGGGCTTTGGCTTACATAGCCTTCCGAAGCTCTTTGATGGACTAAGGTATCTCTTCCCAGGATTATTGGTTATGGGGCTCCTGGTACTTATATCAGGTAGATTTGCTTTCAGAAGGGTAAAAGGCTTCGAAAATCGAAGGAGGAACAGGTGGAAAAAAAGGCTATGGAGAATAGCCTTCTTCCTCTTGCTCATTCTCCTCATCCTTCTTACAGTAGCATACTTTCTATTAACCCAAAATGGGTTGATTCCCTAAAATTTATTGCTTTTGGGATTCTCCACGAATGAGAAAAAATACCTATATTTAAATTAAACCTTTGCCTGTATTCAAAACCGCTTCCATGAAAAAAACTATTCTTTTGACCGGAATTGGTTGGATTTTTAGCGCATCAGCCATCTTTATGGCGATCCTTTGGTTGCTTAGGGAAATCGAGTGGCTGCACTATGATAGACCCGAAGATATGGTAACCCCGATGCTGGCATTAGCCCTGATTAGTTTGACTATAGGGATATACAGAAAGGGGACTGCTGAATGATAAGACCTGAACCTAAATTACCTTTAAGCGCCTGAGAAACAAATTCCTTATACCTTTCATTTTCATTCATTTTGCAGATTTCGGGCAGGGTCCAGTCGGGCCGTTCGGATAGATTCAAAACTAATGGTTATCAACGCAATAAGGAAAATAAGGGCGCCTGAAATAACAAATATATCCCAACTTAAAAAAGTCCGATAGGCAAAAGCCATCAGCCATTCTTCCATCAAGAGGTATCCCAAAGGTATGGCAATAAGCAGGGAGATCATCAACAGCTTCATAAAGTTTGCCGTAAGCAGGCCAAAAAGTTGCTGAAAGGAGGCACCCAGGACCTTGCGAATGCTGATCTCCTTCCGACGTTGCTCCGCCATAAAGGCCGAAAGGGCAAATAGACCCAGACAAGCTATGAAAATGGCCAGCATGGCAAATAAGGTGAATAATTGCCTGGCCTTTCCCACATCCTTGTACATGGCAGCAAAACTCTCATCGAGAAAGGTGTAGCGGAATGACTGATTGGGCATAAAATCCTCCCATACTCCAGAGGTCAATCCAATCGCCTTTTTCACATCAGGTGTTTGAATTCGTGCCAAGGTATAAGCACCCCCACCCTCCAGCGCAAAAGCCAGCTCTTTAATTTCCCCTTTAAAGGATTCAAAATGAAAGTCTTCAATCACCCCAATTATGTGGTAAGGGGGTTGAAAATCATTGGTGATTCGCTCTCCAATAGGATTTTCAAATCCGAATTTCTTTGCCATGGCCTGGTTGATGATGATCGCCTGGGAATCTGAGGCGATCTCATGAGAGAAGTTTCGTCCTTCAAGTATTTGTATCTCCAGAGTGGGCAGGTAGGTATGATCGACACGCCAAATTTGGGCACCAACCCCCTGCTCGGTCTGGGTCATTCCTTCCCGCCACCATTGATTCATGTCACGCATCGTTCCAGGTATAGGCAAAAAGTTACTGGAGGCGACATTGACTATTTCGGGAAGCTTGCTCAATTCATTCTTGAAGCCAGGGTGTTTTTCCCTCAACGTTTGGGTACCCTCTATCACAAGTACTTGCTCCTTGTTATATCCCAGTTTCTTGTTTAGAATGTATTCCATTTGACGGTGGACCGTGATAGCTCCTATGATTAGCAGAATGGAACAGGCAAATTGAACCACTACCAGGCTCCCCCTTAGCCATACACCTTTTTTTCCTTTTGTGACTTCGCCCTTAAGTACCCGGATGGGTTTATATGCAGATAAATAGAAGGCAGGATATAAGCCAGCCAATATCCCTATCAATAGAATAGCGAAGATCACAATGGGAAAAAGCCACCATTCGCTCAAGGGAAAAGCAATGTTCTTCTCAGCCATACCATTAAATAAGGGTAGCAAGCCTTGAGCAATGATCAAGCCCAACATAACAGATAAGGCACTAATCAAAATCGACTCTGTCAAAAACTGTCTAACGAGATTGGATTTTCTAGAGCCAATAACCTTCCTCAATCCCACTTCTTTTGCCCTGTTAATGGATTTGGCTGTAGATAAATTAATAAAATTGATGCAGGCCAATAGAAGAATCAGTGCAGCAATTACCCCGAACATCCAGACGTACAAGATATCACTGCGTTTGGCAGATTCGAGGATGCCTTGCGAATACAAATGTATATCCCCCAATGCCTGCAATTCCACCCTGTGATAATTGTCAAATCTATCCGCCATTTTATCTCCCCTCTCTTTATAGAAAGGAACCAGGTATTGGGAAGTGATACGTTGAAGTTTTTCATTCACTTCCTGAAGGTCAGCTCCTTCTCTAAGTTTAATATATGGCTCATAATTGCTACAACACCAACTCATCTGTTCTCCAGGCCAAAATTCAACGCCCACCATGGTTAAGAAGAAGTCGAACTGTAGGTGAGAATTTTCAGGAAAATTCTCCATAACCCCTCCAATGAGGTAGGGCCTGTCGGTGTTTTCGTTCAAGATTATGGTTTTCCCCACTGGGTTTTCCTCTGGAAAATATTTTTCAGCCTTTCTCCTTGACAGAACCATATACTGAGGTTTAGAAAGCGCCTCCTTTACGTTTCCATATACCATGCTTAAGTCCAACATGGTGATCAAGGCTGGGTCGGCATAGGCAAAGCCTTCCTCAAAGATACTCTTAGGTTTCCCCTCCACCCGCATTTGATTTTTACCTGCGTCAAACAATTCATAGGGAACCAATCGAGCCACTTCCTCGATATCAGGAAAGTCACTTTTTAATACTTCCGCAATGGGAGCTGGAAAGGCAGGCCATTTGGCGGGCTCTTCTGGATCATTGAACACATTTATGAGCCGGAACAAACGATCAGCTTCCGGGTAATGCGCGTCGTAGCTCAATTCATCCTTAATAAAAAGCCCGATTAAAAAGCAGGCAGCCACACCAACAGCCAAGCCGCCAATTTTTATGGCAGAATATACCTTATGCCTGGAAATGCTTCTCCAAGCGATTTTGAAAGTAGTTTCGATACATAGCAATGGGATATAAATGGTTGAAAAGATGTATTTGGATGGCAAAGGGGCGGAGATACTGAAGGACTTGCATCCAGTAGTCTATTTTGGCCTTAAACGGAGTGCGAATGGCTAATTGGGCTCTAAAGCGTTCTGCCAAGTCTCCATTTACCTCCTCTTTTAGCTCTTCACGTAGAAAGCTATTCAAAAGGCGTTGAGCCCATTTGGGTGGGGAATGTTGGGGGATGTTCACGTGGAGTTGGGAATCAGTGGGTTAACAGTCCTGCAATGAGCGAATCGGAAGAGAAGCCGGGGAATTTATCCCAGAGGGAAAGTTTGAGTTTACGGGAAGTTTCCAAGGCATGATAGCCAGCTGCCGTAATGGAATAAATCCGCTTCCTTCTCCCCCCACGCTCTGCTGAGGGCTCTCCCATTTTGGATGTCAGAAAGCCCTTCTTTTCAAGTCGGTTTAACGTAGAGTGCACAGCTCCAATGGAAATTTTCCTTCCCGTCTGTTCGGTAAAGGTATCAGCGGCCTTCAAAGCATAGGCTTCATCTCTCAATATGCCTATGACCAACAAAATGACCTCTTCAAAGTCTCCTAAGCGTGTTTCTTTCATTATGATACTAAATTGTAGAACAAATATATAACTATTTCCTTAATTGTTCTACAATTTAGTAGGAAATAATTCCCTATCTTTATCACAACTTTTTTTCTTGAGATTTTATACGTACATTCAATAGGAATTTTTTATCGGTTTATACGTATGAAAAAATTAACCTTAAGCATCCGAGACGAGCAAAAATTAAACTGGGTCAAGACCTACGCAAAAAACCATAAAACAAGCGTAAGTCGAATATTTGAAGACTACATTGATGCACTAATGGCATTTGATAAAAGAGAGGTAGTGCTCAACTCTACACTTGAAAGTATTCGACAGCCGGGGAAAAGACCCAGTGAAAAGGAAATAGAGAAGCATTTGACTTCCAGGAGAATGCGGAAGTCCCAAAAGAGATAGGTTATGAAGTTTGTATTTCAATTCGGGATATAAAGGAAATTTATACGTTTAAATTACTTCAAAAAAGGATCACTATACATCTGATCGCTGCTCAATTCTCTATCTGTAAGCGTATGCAGAAAATCCGCTAAGGCTTGTTTTTCCTCCTGGCTCATAGCCAGTCGAAAAGGACGGCCATCTGCTCCTTTCATGAAGGGAGATAATTGAGGATGGGCTTGTACCCCTTGGTCATAATGATTAATCACATCCATCAGGCTCCTAAAGCGACCATCGTGCATATAGGGAGCTGTAAGGGCTATATTGCGAAGGGTAGGAATTTTAAAGCTTCCTCTTAGATCGGGTCGATTGGAAAAGGTCTCAAATACTCCAGGATCAGTTGTATAACTCGGATCCAGGCCATTGTTTTGGGGCCCTAAAGGAGTTCCAATAAAAGCTTCTGTGGCGTGGCATTCAAAACAGGAAAAGCCTTCACTGCGGGCTTGAAAAAAGAGGCGTTTTCCCAGGTTTTCACTGGAATTGAAATTGGGGAATTCTTCTGTAGCTGAGGATACTTGTTCACGACCTAGATCATATTTACTTCGATAGCTCACGATGCTCCGTACAAACTGGGCCAAGGCCTTGGCAATGCGGTCCAGGTCTACTTCATCACTCCCAAAGGCCTGGAGAAATAATTCTGAATAGTAGGAACTCCCCTCTATTCGGGCGATTAAGGTGTCCTCGGTCATTCCCATTTCGATCTCGTCAAAAAAGGGCTGCACAACCTGTTCCTCCAAGGAGGCTGCCCGCTCATCCCAGAAGAATCTCCCCCGTCGATAGTAACGGCTGTTTACTAAACTCATGGCATGCCTTCGGGTCTTTTCCCCCTCAAACCCAAGACTCTGCCTCCTGGGATCAGAAAAACCTTTCTCCTGTAGGTGGCAGGAGGCACAGGAAATGGTCCCATTGGCACTTAGCTTTCTATCATAAAATAATACCCTTCCCAAAGTGGCTCCTTCGTCGGTTATGGGATTGCTTTCGGGCATATTATCCTCCTCTGTTATAGACATTTCTACGAAGCCATCCAAGACGGCGGAAGTTGTCATGAAAGTAGGGAGTTGGATGTTGCTATAGGGGAAGGCAACTGGAGGAAGTTGGGGGGAATTGCGAAGCTTACCTTCTGGACTTTCTTCCAAAATAGGGACTAACTCTTCGACAACCTCTAATTCAGATCCGTCCGGTGAACACGAAACAAAAAGTAGGAGACCTAGGCAAAAGCACTTAATGTGGGCAGAAATACTATCATATGGTGCATGGGTGATTGCCATATACTAAATAAAAGGCTTTTTATGTTAACCCCCAATCCTTTTACTTACCTCTCAAAAAACTGTGGACTGTGGTCTCTCAACTATTAACCCTTCCTACTTCCTCTGCATCATTTCCACCCCCTGCCAATTATCCGGAACCCCTAGTTGAGAATATTCCTGTGCCTTTTTGAGAAAATAGGTTGCAGGTCCGTCGAGGGGATTAACCTGAAGCACTTGAGCGAAGTATTTTACCGCCTCTATAAATTCCTTATCTAGATAGGCCTGCATACCTGCATCAAATTCCCCTTTAGAATCAAATTTCGCTTGCACTTGTTCGTCCTGTTCTCCATCAAAAAACTCATAAATATCTACAACCTTCTTTTTCCCTTTCAATTGAACGGGGCCCAGGTATCGATAGTTATATTGGTCGGGATAGCCCAATTTCCCCAAACAATGGTCACTCACAATAATTGACGACCCAAAATGCTTGGTCAAACTCTCCATCCGGGCAGAAGTATTCACCGTATCGGCAATGGAGGTGGCTTCCAGGTGTTTGTTGTCTCCAATAATGCCCAAAATGAGGGGGCCTGTATGAATGCCAATTCCCACTTTGACAGGGATCCGATTTTTCCGATTGCGGTCTTCATTATAAGCGGTCAACATTTTCTGCATGTTAATCGCCGCATTAACGGCTCCCTCTGTATGCTGGGTATGGGGGAAAATGGACATGATACAATCTCCCAAATATTGGTTGACAAAGCCTCCACTTTGGACGATCATGGGTCCCATGCGCCGGGTAAAGGCATTGACAAACTTGAAGTTTTCCGTTGGCGTCATGGCTTCAGCCAGGGTGGTGTAGTCGCGGATATCTGCAAACATAACAGATACTTCCATCTCCACATGATCTCCCAATTTAACCTCAGTGATAGCCTGATATCCCAGAGAAGTCAAAAACTCTGAGGGAATAAACTTAGAGGTTGCCGCGTGAATATGATGCAGGTTGAGATGCGTTTTGACACGGGCTAAAAACTCGGATCTGGAAAAAGGCTTAGCCAAATAATCGTTGGCACCGACCTCTAAGCCTTGGACCAGGTCTGCGATCTGGTTTTTTGCCGTAATCATGATCACTGGTAGCTCTGAGGCCAGGTATTTTTCACGGATCTTTTGGCAAACCTCGTATCCCGACATCCTCGGCATCATGATGTCTAGAAGGACCAGGTCAAAATTTTCTCTTTCGATGACCTCCAAGGCTTCCCGACCATTCATGGCTGTTACAATCTCCAGTTGCTGGTCCATTAAGTGGTTTCTCAACACTTGGTGGTTAATAACCTCATCATCAACTACCAGAATTCTAAACTTCTGTTGATTCTCTATGGCCGATAAAGGCTCTTTTACAGCAGGCGGTTCATGCATTTCCGCGATTTCCACAGGTTCCAGACCGACCGGTTGGGCAAGGGTCTTCTCCAAAGGAATGGGCGCACTATCTGAAGCCTGGGGAAGACTTACAAAGAAGCTAGAACCTTCCCCAGACGAAGAGTCTACCCAAATTTTCCCGTCATGCAACTCTACCAACTTCCTTGTGATACTAAGTCCCAAGCCCATGCCCCCATATTCCCGTTGAATCGATCCATCTACTTGCTGAAATTCGCCAAAAATGCGTTCCTGTTTTTCTTGGGGGATGCCTATACCGGTATCCTTCACTTGAATTTCAATCATCCCCGTTTTTTCCTGGACCTGGGCCCCTACAGAGACTGAACCTTTCTCAGAAAACTTGATCCCATTATCAATCAGGTTTTGTAATATCTGCTGCAAGCGATTTTCATCTGCCATAACAGGAGGAAGGTCTCTGGAGACGTTGTTTTTTAGCTCCAAGGATTTCCCTTTGATTAAGGGCCTGTTTAAGCGCAACACTATATCCACAAGACTATAGAGGTCCACCGCCTTGGGGCTTAGGAAAAGGTCTTGGTTGCGAATCCGGGAGAGGTCCAGAATATCATCTACCAAGGAAGCCAAACGCTTACCTGAGGAGATGATCAGGGAGAGGTTTTCTTCCACATGAGGGGTCAACTCATTTGCTTGCCCCTCTTTTAGGCCTTCTGAAATACCGATTATCCCATTTAAAGGCGTCCGGAGTTCATGAGAGGTATTGGCCAGAAATTCGTCCTTGAGTCGGTCCACCGCTCGGAGTCTTTCGGCGGTCTCCTTTTCTTTTTGCAGTTCCAATTCTTTAGCCGCCAATTTCTGCTGTTGCTTCCGGGTAAAAAACTTAACGAGGGCAAATAAGAAGGCTAATAGGAGAAAGAAATAAGCCACATAGGCCCAGGTGCTCCTATACCAGGGTGGCAATATTTCAAAAACATAAGAAGCCTTCTCACTTTCCCGGCCATAGATATCTTTTGCCTTGACATGGAAGGTATATTTCCCTTCCCATAAGCCCGTATAGGATTTGGCATACACTTTTCGCCAATCCGACCAATCCTCTTCAAAGCCTTCCAGGTAATAAGAATAGTTGGTTTGATTTGAATATTGAAAGGAGTTGGAGGAAAAAGAAAAATTGATCTCTTGAATATGGGGAGAGATTTGAGGAAGGTTTTGGGATTTATTCCTGCCAGTAGGAAGAGGAAAATTCGGATCATAGGTGCCCCCAAATTGTAGGGAGTCTTCGTTGATATTTACCTTTCGGATCAGTGCTTGAAAGTCCATCTTTGGAACTTCAGGAGTAGGGAACTGGGTTCTAAATAAGCCATTCTCCGTTCCTACCCAGGTAGCCCCTTCCTTATCCGTATAAAAACTCCAGGCAAACTCGTTAATGGGCGTAAAGGGCTTAGAAGCAAATACTTTCTGATCATCTGGATCTATAGAAGTCCACCCATTTTCCCGTTGTCCCGAAGAAAGCCAAAATTTTTGGTTGGAATCCAAGTAGACGGCATATACTTCTCCTGTTTCAGGCAAATTAGTCGCATAAGAAGCGGTTTTGAGCTGCAGTTTATTAGAACTTTCCTCATATTCATAAATCCCCAAGTTGGTTCCAAATACAATCCGATCCTCGACGCGACACACTTCTATAGAAAAGAACTCTTCTTCATTGTCTACAAAACTTCCAAAGCGCTGAATCGGGCCGTTTTGTGAAAGATCCTCATTAATAGAAACTAGAGAGGCTGCCCCCTCCCAACTTCCCCAGAGTTTGCCGGAAGTTGTCTCAGCCATAGAACGTACTCCGTGTCCCAAGTCTATTTTTTGGGAGACCATGTTCCACCCTTTTCTCCCTTTCTTCAAGAAGGCCAAGCCTGAAATTGTCCCTACATAGATCCTGTCTGGATGGCTTGCCGAAGGGTACAGCCCCATACAGTTAATATTTGGCACAAGCAAGACAAGTTGGGATTCCCGCCATTCATATAAGCCTTCATTTGTAGCAATGAAGATCCTCCCATCATAAGATAATATATCCCATGCCTCTTTGATAGGGGGAATTTTCACAAAATCTATATGTGTGTCCCAAGGATACTCTTTTTGCCCCCTATATAGCCCCGTTGTCGTCGTCAACCAAATGGTATCATCCATGCTCAGTACTCTCAATATGGTTCCGGTAATTCCTTCTTCCTGCCCCCACCTTTGGAGACGAATGGGAAATTGGATGAGGCTAACTCCAGACTCTAAACCCGTCCAAATATCTCCCTGCTGATCTTGGAATAGCCGTATTACGGTATTCACCTGAAGTCCTGAACCTTCGTTGATCGCATATTGAATCGAACCCGTGGAATCCAATATCATGACACCCGCTTCATGTGTCGCAATGGCCAGACTATAGTCTTTCAGTTGAAGGGCATCGTAAACGGTCAATTTTGGGAAAGCCTCGACAAGGGAAGAAGAAAAGAGGCTAAGCTCCCCATCTATTATTCTGAATAAGCCTTGTGTAGTGGCTAAAACAAAAGTGGGAGTTCGAGTAGAATCGGGATACTGGAAAGATACGAACGATTTTATGCTCAAGTCAGCGGAAAAAGGCTCTACAGAAGGCTGAATGGCTATAAAGGAGTTATTTGAAACTTTGTATAAGCCTCTTTTGGATAGCCAGAGGTACAATTCATTTTGAGAAACACAGGCTCCTTCAATTCTATGTGGGGAAGAAAGAATTTCAAAAGATTGGGTTTCTTCATTCCATATCAGCAAGAGATTTTCCGTAATAAACACTATTTCCCCCCCCCACGAAACAGTCTCTTGTATAGACTCTGCGGATAATACTCCTTCAGGGAGTTTTTTTTTCAACGAAAAAAAGTGGTCCCTTCCCAGACTGTCCGTTGCAATATACCCCAGATCTCCAGCAGAAGCGGCAAATATGATTCCTTGCTTATTGGAACTGAGCCATTTGATCCCGAGATTCTGCGTCTGTTGTACAGTCGACCAGTCCTGCCCATCATACACCAGCATAGACCCCATATTAGCCACGTAAAGCAAGCCATTTTCCGCTTGCACAATTTCCCAATTCTGGGTGCTGGCAGAAAAATCATCGGAACGGTAGGATTTTGGAGGGAAATTTTGGATGAAATTGCCCTCATCTTGTCCCGTGCAAATACTTGGACAAATCCAGAATAATAAAAGTGAAATAAAACACTTTTGAAGGCTTTCCAGGATTAATTTCATCCGAATTTTATGAAATAATGAATGTGAAATAACTAAAGGTATCAAAAAAACCTGTATTTTATGGCCTGGATTTCTAGTGTACACCTCCCAACCTTAGTATCATGAGAGAGAACAATACCCCCAGAAAAGCTGCCAAGAAGACCGATACAGATCCCAATCAATTGGAATCCCCCGACCTTTCTGCTCCCGCAGATTCTACATTGAGTCGAGGACCGATTTCCAATAAATTAGTGGATGCCTCCGCTATCAAATCTGATGAGGCTGAGGCAGAAGCAACCCCAGCGGCTGAAGATCCCAATCAATTGCAGGCTCCAGATTTTTCTGCTCCTGCAGATTCTACCCTCAGCCGTGGACCCATTTCCAACAAATTAGTAGATGCCTCCGCTATCAAATCTGATCAGGCTGAAGCAGAAGCAACTCCGACGGTTGAAGATCCCAATCAATTGCAGGCTCCAGACCTTTCTGCACCCAGCAGATTCAACACTAAGTCGTGGGCCCATTTCCAATAAATTAGTAGATGCCTCCGCTATCAAATCTGAGGAGAATGAGGCAGAAGCCACTCCAGCGGTTGAAAATCCCAATCAACTCCAAGCACCGGACCTATCTGCCCCGGCAGATTCAACCCTGAGTCGTGGGCCTATATCCAATAAGTTAGCCGGAGAAAATTTAGATTCCCCTCCTAAACCAAGCGATATAAGCTCATCTACCTCAAGCATAGGTAAATTGAGAAAAAGTGTAAGCAGTAGTATCAAGAGAATTATAAGGCGTAAGTAATTTTGGCAGATAGGAGGACAGCTAAGGAATCCGTATATTAAGGATTGCCTATAGCTACCCCAACCCCCAATATCATGAATAACCATAACGAACCAGCTAATTCCACTCCAGGGTTAGATCCTTTGGAAAGTCTTAATAATGCCAACGCATCCTTGAGTCGTGGACCTATTTCCAATAAACTTACAGAAGATGCAAGTTTAGGAGCCACACCAAATCTTGCCAGCACCAGTAGCTCTCCTTCTCGCTGGAGCAATTTGAGGAATAATATTAGCGGCTTGTTCAGGAGAAGAAGAAATAACTAGTTCCCCTTCGGACTTAATCCTGAAGACCTGCTTTTGCTAATAGGGATCTCAATACTTGAAGGTCTCGGCTCATCGCAGCCAGGGTTTTCTCTTTTTTACTTTCCAGGCTATCCCCCTCATCATAATGATCATATTCGATGTGATAGGATATGGGGCCTTTAACGTCAAGTTTTTTCAACATATTAAAGTAGGCATCAAAATCTACCATCCCCTCTCCTAAGGGCACATTTTTCACGTACCAGGAACCATCTTCTCGTTGAGCCCAGTGGAAATCCTTGATGACCAGGGTCCGTATATGGCTTTGGATATATTCCAGATCGATCGGCCAGGATTTGCCCCCTTCCACATAGGCATGTCGGATGTCGTACTGAATCCCCATATGAGCAGGATTCCGGTCTTTGACCAACTCCCAAATATCCCAGAGGGGGGCGCCTATATTTTTCCCATCGTGATTCTGATAGGCTCCATGCATCCCATAACTGGCATTGAGTTGTTCCAGTTTTTCCATTGGCTCCTTCAGGCTCTCCAGGGTTTCTCGAACGCCTAGTTCTTTGTTATAGTGCAGGTAGCCCATCCGGTAAAACTGGATTCCCAGTCCATTGGCTAGGGCAATTATTTCTTTTGCATGAGGAGAATCTACTTTTCGAATTGCCGTAGTCATCATGGGAACCAAGAGTCCTGCTGCTTTCATTGCTCCCACAGCCTTGGGCAAGTCCCTACCTACATGCTCCGGCAGCACATGGCCTTTGGGCCTTACGGCTAGGTCCACCCCATCAAAACCCACTTGGGCGGCAAATTCTGCTGCTGCTTCATAGGAAGGTAGAAATTGTAAATGTTTGGAAAAAATACATATAGGAAAAGCCTTCTCATACGCCCGAGGGATGCGATGAAATATTCTGCTAGGAGTTGTAGAGGCAAGGCCTACCACTGCGGTCTGCTTGATAAATTCTCTGCGAGTAGACATGGGAGGTTAAGGTTTAGGATAAGTATAGTAAAATTTTGTGAAATAGTTTGTAGGCGGAGCAATTAGGGTAGGGCTCAGGAGAGAGGGGAGAGTGCTCAACAAGGGGGCTTTTCAACTCAGTCCTAGTCCCTCTCGCTCTTTCTACAACATATACTCCAGAATCCGTTCTCTGGGATGGAAGAATGATAGCTGATTGAGCCCTAGCTTTTCTACGGCTAGGGCTACAGTAGAAGCTTCTGATAAGTCTTCTTTTGATTTCAAACTCGCATAATATCGTCCCGCTTCTAGTAAGGCGAATAAGGGAATACAGCCAATGAGTTCCGAACCTGTAACCTGGACCCCCATGGATTGAGCGACTTCCCGGGTGGCTTCATACACGACATGGGGAGGGGTCTCGTGAATATTTACCAGGTTGGTGGAAACTTGGGTACAGCCAAACTCTGGGATTTCCCATCCGATGGCCTTTACATGCTTGCACATCCCTGGTATGCGAACTACCTGTTCTCCTTTTTTTAGCTTTTGTCCACTCTCCCGAATCTGTGCGGCTATGCTCTTGGCGATGCTGACATCTTTTGTATTGAGGTTGATGTTGTAGGCAATAAGAAAGTCTCTAGCTCCGATGACCGTCTGTCCAGGGATGGGCTGGAAGAATTTAGGGCCATAGTCGGGTTTCCAATGGGGGTCCTGTATTTTCTGAGCAAAGCCTTCGTATTCTCCTTTGCGAATGTGGGCCAAATTCTTCTTGTGCGGGTGTACCGCCGAGCGTTCGTACATATACACGGGAATACCCAATTCTTTTCCCACTCTTTTTCCCAAGCGATGAGAAAGCACAATGGCCTCCTGCATAGAGATTCCTTCGATAGGAACTAAGGGACATACATCTGTTGCTCCCATCCTTGGGTGTACGCCCTTGTGCTGGCGCATATCGATTGTTTCTGAGGCAATCTTGATCGCCTCAAAAGCAGCTGCTACTACACTATCCGGGTTTCCCGCAAAGGTAAAAACGCTTCGGTTGGCACTTTCCCCGCTGTCTTTATGTAGTAACTTTACTTGAGGTACAGTTTGGATAGCTTCAGCAATTTTTCCCAAGACTTCAAGGTCTTTTCCTTCGCTGAAATTGGGTATGCATTCTAGAATGGGAGACATGGTATTTTATAAAATAATTTCGATTTCATTTAACCACAGAGAGCCGCGAAGATTTTTCACCGAGGAGGAATCGTTAAGCAAGAGAGAAAAGGAGTTTAATACATATTATTAACGACTCTGTGGCCCTCTGTATGGTTCTCCTTCTCTCTGTGGTTAAGTTAAAGGGGGCCTATTTTCTGAAAGCCAATCAACAGAATAACGGAAATTCAGGTAAAAAACCCTGGCTTTGCTTCTGCGTTTTAGAATTAATAGTATATTCTCTCTAGGAAAAAGCAAATATATATATGCAACATATACGATCTCTCACCCGAGAAGAAATAATTAAACAACGTCCCGCCCTGCTGTCTTTTTTGCCGATGCTGTACGTAGCCTGGGCCGATCAGGTCTTATCTCCGAATGAAATACAGCTCATTCAGCAAAAGATCCAGAAGCAAAAATGGCTGAACGAAACCGAAAGGGAACAACTGAGTAAATGGACGGATCCTGCGAATCCTCCCTCAGCCAAAGAGTTGAAAAACTGGTTGAATGTGATTCGAGAAGTCGCCCAGAACTTTCCGGATAATAACAAGAGTACCCTGGTGGACTTGGGCGTACAGGTAGCTTCTCTGGGCTATTCTAATGGTTCTGATGCTCCCCTTCCCACCCAAGCCCTTTCGGCTTTGCAAGAGATAGAAGAGGCCCTGGGCATTCAGGACCCCGATATCTGGGAGGAGATGCGCATGCAGGAAGAAAGACCTGCAGAAGCGGAACCTAGCACTCCCTCATTGATGGATGTCAAGGCCCTGCAGCGGGTACTAGACAGTGATGCCCCTGAAATAAAGCGCAAGATGCGCACCCTGCTATCCGATCCCCTATTCAAGGTAGAGCACATTCGGGATAAGAAGGTCCATAGAGATCGCGTCTATGAATGGACGCAAGCCATGGCCGACCAGGGGTTAGGCGCCTGGGCTTATCCCGAGGCTTATGGAGGAAAAAATGACATGAATGGCTACATCGCCATCTTTGAAATGCTGGGCTATCACGATAATAGCTTGGCCATTAAGTTTGGGGTTCAATTTGGTCTATGGGGAGGCAGCCTCTACAATTTGGGAACAAAAAGACATCATGATGAATACCTGAAAGATATTGGTACCCTGGCCTTACCTGGCTGTTTTGCCATGACCGAGAGTGGGCACGGCTCCAATGTCCGGGACATAGAAACTACGGCCACCTACGATCCCGAAACTCAAGAGTTTATCATCCACACGCCTACCGAAAACGCCTTCAAAGAGTACATAGGAAATGCGGCCGTTCATGGACAAATGGCCACGGTCTTTGCCCAACTCTATACCGAAGGAGAATGCTATGGGGTGCATGCCTTTGTGGTTCGCCTTCGAGATCAAGAGGGGAATGCCATGCCTGGAATAAAAATCGGTGATAGTGGAGACAAACTGGGCCTCAATGGAGTAGACAATGGACGCCTGTGGTTTGACCAGGTACGGGTCCCCCGGGAGAACCTCCTGGACCGCTTCGCCTCTGTCAGTGAAGCAGGAACCTACAGCAGTCCCATCGCCAGTGAAGGCCGCCGCTTCTTCACCATGCTCAGCACCCTGGTGGGTGGACGCGTAAGTGTGCCAGCCTGTGGCCTGAGTGCAGCCAAAACTGGCCTAGCGATCGCTATTCTTTATGCCAATCGCAGACGGCAGTTTGGCCCGGAAGGGAAGGCCGAGATACCCATCATGGAGTATCCTACCCACCAGCGTAGGCTACTGCCCTTACTGGCCAAGTCCTATGCCCTAGACTTTGCGCTGAAATTTACCAAGGAGCGTTATCTCAATCATTCAGAGGAGGATATTCGGGAAATAGAGGCCTTGGCAGCAGGCATCAAAGCCGTAGCCACCTGGCATACTACTCATACCCTCCAAACTTGTCGGGAGGCCTGTGGAGGCAATGGCTATCTGGCCGTCAACCGCTTTGCAGACCTAAAAGCCGATACCGATATTTTCACCACCTTCGAAGGGGATAACACAGTCCTCATGCAATTAGTGGCCAAGGGGCGTTTGTCCGAATTTAAGCAGCGCTTCAGCTACATGAACCTCATGGGCTTTGTGCGCTATTTTGGGGGGAAAGCTGCTACGGCCATCAGCGAAAAGAATCCGATTTCTATTCGGAGGACCGATCCTGATCATTTGCGTTCTCGGGAGTTTTTACTCAGTGCTTTCCAGTATCGGGAAGAATCCCTGGTAGAAAGTGCTGCTCGTCGCCTCAAACACCGACTAGACGAGGGCGTAGACTCCTATGAGGCCTTTTTGGAAACCCAAACCCATTTGGTCACCATGGCCCATGCCTATGTGGATCGAGTAATCCTGGAGCAGTTTATAGCCCGTATCGATAAGATCGAACATAAAGGAAATAAGGAGGTGCTGGAAAAACTTCTTTGCCTTTACGGACTCTCCGAAATAGAGAGAAATCGTGGCTGGTACCTGGAACAGGACTACATCGAAGGCAGTAAGAGCAAGGCCATTCGGGCCCAGGTAGATGCCCTCTGCAAGGAACTTCGCCCTTTTGGGGAGGAATTGGTGCAGGCCTTTGATATACCGGTTCAGTGTTTGGCAGCGCCGATAGCGCTGGGGTGAGGGGGGTTGATGGAAAACACGATCATTCGATGAGAAAATTCGTGTCTTTGTTGGAATAAAAATGGCTACCATTGGGAAGTGGTAATTGACAAATCAAAGGTCATTGAAAATAGGTTGGATACGACAAAATATCGTTTCGCAGAGAATTGGCCTCAGGATTCATTAGGAATCCCTACTCCCAAATATTACAGACAAGAGGGATGCGCTACTTTTGACTACTACCTAATGAAACTTACTTCTGGTGAAGATGAAACCATTCTGGAAATGAAGTAGAATCATGAAAAAAAAGATTATTCTGGTCTACTTATTTATCTGTTTTGTATGGAACAAACCAAATTTAATTTCCCAAAACCTAACAAATGAACAACTCTTGGAGCTTGTCCTGATGGATCGATTAAATTATTATTTCGACTCAGAAAATATAGCGAGTGGGGTTTCTCCAGATACAGTTACGTTGAATAATTTTGATCGAAAGGAAAGTGCGCCCATTTATAGAGCTTTAAAAAAAAGTAGAATCTCAACTCGCTCTAATTCTCTTATGAGAAACAAGGAATTACTTTTCCTTGTAAGCATGGACCAAGAGATGGGAGTGAATTATGTAACTATCTGGGGAGATCAGCTATTTTTACACTCCAAAATTTATGGTCCTAAGGTTAAGATTCGTAAATGTAATCGTCGTGGGTTATACCGAAATATTTCTCAAAAAGAATCCTATTGGTACAGATTAATTGATGATTGGAAAATTGATGAGATTCATAGAAGAAACAAAACGCAAATTATTCTGGATGGGTGGTATTATGTTTGCTCCAAGGTTACGTTTCCTGAAGGTATAAAGCCAAAAATTACTACTACGAGCTTTTTTAGCTTTCAATAACTAATACCAGAAGCCAAACTCTAACACACTACTCTTCTGTCAACATCTCAATAAGTAATCTTATTTCTACGTTTGAAAGGGTATCCTGCTCTGATTTATCATATATCCCTAGAAGGAAGACTGTTTCATTAACAAAACGAACAAAAGTAATGATTCTGGCCCCTCCAGATTTACCTTTCCCTTTAGATTTTAAGGCTAATCGAATCTTGTAACAATCCTTGCCAATAGAGGTGCCCATGGTTGGGTTTCCAGCGAGTTCATCTACAATGGGGCTGAGATCTTTAGGAAGTGATCGATATTTTTTCGCGAGTTTTTTTAATTGCCTCTTAAATGGGTCTGTTGCAATTACTTCATAATTCATTAAGAAAGTCTTTGGCTGATTGGAGCTCTTTTTTCCCTTCTTCAAAGAGTTTTACATCCTGGAAGGCTTCTACTAAATCCTGAATAGCCTGTCCCTTTTTCTCGCCTTCAATCTCTTTCAAAATATTAATATAATCCAAGCTTTTAAGTAGTTCCAGGAAGAATGGAACTCTATTTTCTTGTATATCTATAAGAACTTTCATAGTAAAATTATATAAACCTGAATTTACGAATTTCTACCTATACAAGTTTGATCATCTAAGTAATTTGCAACTACATAATAGTCATCTATCTTTTTTCCTTCACTTCTTCTTCACCCTTCCCGGATTCTGCGCGATAAAAGCCGCCCAATCCTTCGCCTGTACACCCGCTTTTCCTGCCCCCACTTTCATCTGAAAGAAATGACAGACCGCAGCTGCCAAGCCATCGGTCGCATCCATAAACTTATCCTCAGCCTTGAAGGATAACATCTGCTCCAAGGTCTTACACACCATCAGTTTACTGGCTCGGCCATTGCCGGTGACAGCTTGCTTGATTTTTCTTGGAGCGTATTCAAAAATCTCCACTCCATTCACCAGGCCTGCGGCCATGGCCACCCCCTGGGCTCTGCCCAGCTTAAGCATGGATTGGACATTCTTTCCATGAAAGGGAGCTTCCAGGGCCATCTCCTGGGGCTCAAATTCTTGGACCAGGCTATTTATCCGACTGAAGATCTTTTTCAATTTCTCAGGATGAGAAGCCGCTTGCTTGTCTAAGCGTATCACGCCATAGTTGAGTAAGGTCATGTTCTTACCCTTACAGGAAATCAGCCCGTATCCGGTTATACGAGTACCGGGATCTATGCCTAATATGATTCTATCTGCCATAGAGTGTATTCTACTAAACTTCTCCCATTCTATTTTACCACAGAGAACAGGAGGAGATAAAGAGGGTCACAGAGGTTTTCAGCTTAAAAGCAGCCAATCAGTTGTATAGTTTGGGAGAATAGAAGTTCATTAATGCTAATGAAACCCCTATTTTGAACTTTCCTTGAATCTATTCTGTTATATTTGTTCAATATAATCAAAAGTACATACTCTAAGGACTACTTACCTATGGCGATCACCTATACCGCACTCGTAGCGCGGGAAAACCAAGAGCGTTCCTTCTTACAGGAACTCCAGCAAAAATCAACCGATGATCTCCCAGAAGGAGAGGTATTGATTCGAGTTCACTACTCCTCATTGAATTACAAAGATGCCCTTTCTGCGACGGGGCATAAGGGCGTAACCCGCAATTTTCCCCATACGCCAGGCATCGATGCGGCAGGGGTAGTCGAATCTAGTTCGGTGGACCATATAAAAGCCGGGCAGGAGGTTATCGTAACCAGCTATGACTTGGGGATGAATACTTCCGGGGGATGGGGAGCGTATATCCGCGTTCCCGGCGAGTGGGTAGTTCCTTGTCCTTCTGGTATGAGCCTGAAGGAAAGTATGATCCTGGGAACAGCCGGTCTAACCGCTGGTTTGAGTCTGTTTAAACTCATGCGAAATGGATTGCATCCTGAAGCAGGAAAAGTGCTCGTTACTGGAGCCTCTGGGGGAGTAGGGAGTATGGCTGTAGGCCTCCTGGCCAACCTGGGCTACCAAGTAGTAGCCGCAACGGGGAAGGAGCGCGCCCACGAATTCCTCAAAAATCTGGGTGCCCAAGAGATTATCCCTCGATCCGAACTGGGAGATCCCACGCCCAAACCTCTGCTTGCGCGCCAGTATGTAGCAGCCATTGATCCCGTGGGGGGAGAAACCCTACACAATGTATTGAAACACACCGACCAGGAAGGTTCCGTTGCCTCTTGTGGCCTTGTCGGCTCACACAAAGTAGCTATGACAGTGTATCCCTTTATCTTAAGGGGAGTAAACCTCCTGGGAATAGACTCCGCTACCTGTGAGAAGTCTACTAGAGAGACTATCTGGAAGAACCTGGCAGGTTCCTGGCATTTTGATTATCCAGAGGAACACGTTCAAAGCGTTTCCTTGGAAGAACTTAAGGAAATCATTCCCCAAATGTTGCTAGGTCGGGTAATGGGCCGTGTGCTGGTAAAACACGCATCCTAGAACTGCTTCTCTTCGCGATAATGTCGGGAGGCCAAGTAGAAGCACAAGGCTGCTATGCTTCCCGTTATAAAGGTGATGGAAAAGGCATATCTCAAGGAGTCTACCCCATAGGTGGGCTCTAACCAATCGCTCAGAATCCCAATGGTAACGGGCCCCAGACCCAAACCAATTAAATTCAGCACAAAGAAGAGGACCGCTGAAGCCAGGGCACGCATATTAGCAGGCACCAAGCTATGGGTAACAGCGAGTGATGGGCCCATATATACGGTGGTGAACAAGGTTGGAGATAAATAAACTTATCAAGGCAACCTGAGCCGTTTGGCCAAAGAATAAAAAGTAGGACACAGGTAGGTTTAAAACTGCCATCACCACGGAAAGCCACAGATACCAACGCAAATCTTTATGGCGAAGTTTGTCGGCTATATAGCCCCCGCCAAAGGTTCCAATCATTCCTCCCAAGCCAATGGCCAGTCCCATATAAACGCCAACCTGGGCCGTATCCATATCAAAGATTCGCGCCAAAAAGGGGGCGTAAAAATTTCCTACTCCATATAAGCCAAAGGTGTGAAAGCCCGTAGCCAAGGCAAGAAATACGAAGGTTTTCTTGCTGAGTAAAAAACGCAATACATCCCAAAAAGTAGTCTCCTCTTTTGCCTCGATGGCCTGGGTATCCGAGTAGCCTTTGGGCGGTTCTTTGACCGTAAAATAGACCAATAGGGAGTAGAGTATCCCTGGAATTCCCACCGCATAGAAGGCTACACGCCAGCCAAACTCTTTGGCTATATAGCCTCCAACTATAAAGCCGACGAAAATTCCCAGGTATATCCCGGTTGAATAAACTGCAAGGGCACTAGCTCTTTTTTCTGGAGGATAATAGTCCGAGACCAGGGCATGAGAAGGGGGACTACAGCCTGCCTCTCCAATCCCTACCCCGACTCTGGCGAGAAAAAGCTGGAGGTAATTCTGGGCAAGCCCCGACAGGGCTGTCATTCCAGACCATAAGGCAAGGGATATGGCAATAATCAGTTTTCTCGAACCCTTATCCGCCCAACGCGCCACCGGAATGCCCAACGTAACATAGAGAATAGCGAAGGCAAAGCCCGTCAGCAAGCCCAGTTGCGTATCCGAAAGTCCTAATTCTGCCTTAATGGGTTCTTGGAGAATGACCAGAATCTGCCGATCGATGAAATTGAAGGTATATACACCTGTTAGAAGGAGAAGAACGTATCGGGTGTAGCCCCTACTGTATTGGGGGAGACTGGCATTCGCTTGGGGTTCGTTCATAAGGATTGGGTAGTGGTAGTTCTAAAGAGAAGTTAGGCTGAAATCCTGGGAAAAACAATTTGCTGGGCCTATTAGTATCCCTAACATATACTGATTGAATACTTAAATTGATGGCCAAATGTCAAACTCTAAGATAAAATCCGTTAAAGCTCTAGGCTTCCCCTGGGAAACCCAGGATCCCTTTCTTTTTTGTGTGCACCATGCAGATGCCTACCCACGTGGCAATGAGCACTTGGGTCCAGATGCTTCGCTGCAAGGGAGAAATCTAGGCCAGGACTTTACGGTGAAAGATGGTTGGCGTATGTACCACGGTCGCACCGTACCCGGCTTTCCCGCTCACCCCCATAGCGGCTTTGAGACCATTACCATCGTATTGGAAGGCTTGGTTGATCACTCCGATTCCCTTGGAGCCGCAGGACGCTTTGGCTTTGGCGATGTGCAGTGGATGACAGCCGGCAAGGGGGTACAACACAGTGAAATGTTTCCCCTACTTCATCAAGACAAAGAAAATCCACTGGAACTATTCCAGATTTGGCTCAACCTACCTCGTGCCAGCAAACAGGTAGAACCCCATTTTTCCATGTTATGGGGAGAGACCATTCCTTTTGTAGCGCATAAAGACCAACAGGACAGGCAAACTACTATTCGAGTCATTGCGGGAACCTATGGTGATCATATCGCACCCGCCCCACCGCCTGACTCCTGGGCAGCAGATCCCGCTAATGGAGTGGCTATCTGGTCGATTCGGATGGAGGGTAATGCCCAGATCAGTCTTCCTCCCGCTGGGGAAGGAATTAACCGTACCTTGTATTTCTTCAAAGGAGAATCGCTAAACATAGAGAACCAAGAGATTGCTCCTTATCACGGCGC
Source organism: Bacteroidia bacterium (assembly GCA_965263105.1). GTDB lineage: Bacteria > Bacteroidota > Bacteroidia > J057 > J057 > JBCCTX01. The sequence goes on from CBDHGL010000002.1 coordinate 547,147, forward strand.
TGAGTTAGTAGGGAATGCAGAAATTCTACTTAAAAATGGAGGAGAAGAAACCCACCTGCTCCTATTGCAAGGAAAGCCCATAGGAGAACCCGTGGTTCAATACGGGCCCTTTGTCGCCAATAGTCAGGCTGAAATTCGTCAAGCAATGGCCACCTTTCAGCAGACCCAGTTTGGTGGATGGCCCTGGGGTAAGCATGACAATGTCCACGATCGAGAGAAAGGGCGTTTTGCGATTCACGCAGATGGACGGGTGGAGGAGAAAGGGGGAATGGAGAATGGTTAAGTAGTCCATAGTCGATGGTCCACAGTTTTTACGTGATGGATATCACCTGTTTTTGCTGTGGACTGTGGTCTGCCGACTATTAACTAGCTTATTAGTCCACGGTTTGAGGGGTGAGGGAACAGGTGAGAGGAGAAAGAAATCTATCCCTCATAACAAATTAAAAACGCTCTCCTTCCAGCTCTCTCTATCCATCAAATTGTACTTTCACAACGGAGAGCTTTTTCCCACGTCCTTGAAAGTATACCATGATAGCTGTATTGTTGTTTACCTGTTCACAAAAGCGTGGATAAAACTCGTTGCCATAGCGGTAATCGGAGAAGAGAGGTACCCTACTTGATACGTCTCCTTGTATGTCTACAGCATTGTAGTATACATTGACCTTATTCCGTCGGGGCTTATACTCGTAGAAAATATAATTCCCCGTACCTCCGATGGCATTGAAATAGGACAGGCTGGCAGGGGATTCTCCGATCTGGTTTTTGTCCACAATGGCATGCCATTCGATTTCCCCATTCCCATTGATAGAGGTAAGGATGACGTCTTCATAATGGAATACATCCCGATTTACCCAATATCCATATATGTCTCTGTAAGGGCGAGAAGTCACGTAGAACTTCTCCGCCAACAGCAGCACTCCCCCATCTGATCGAAGGATAATTCCATCCTCTGGATCGAGGTAAAAATCCTTGAGTTCTCTTCCTCGGTTGATTTGTCCGCCAGACAGGTAATTGGATAAAAAGTTCTCGCCAAATTTTTCCGTTGCGTTCATCAGAATATCTCCGTTGGGTGCCACTTTCTGTAAAAGGGTTCCTACGATCTGGTAGTCTGCCCTATTGGAGTAAAAGCCTGCCAGATAGATATTTTCATCCCTATCTAGCCGGAAGGCAAGGTCAGAGATGAAACGACTCCCTAAATCCACGGCCAATTCCTGCCCAGTCTGAGTATCGTTGTCATGCCGGTAGATGATATACTTATAGTCATCTATATCTCGGACCCGGTTGCGAACGGTAAACTTCCCTAAAAGGAACACATTCCCCTGGTTGCTTACACGGACCGTCCGCACACCGAAACGGTTATCGGGATATTTCAAGGAAATTTCTCCACTTGACACATAGTCTCCTTCATCATCAAATAAATAGTACAGAATCTCTTCCGTATCCCGTTTGTTTTTGAGGTTTTTAAAACACAAGAGTTTGCGCTTGTTGGGAGAAAGCACATATTGTAGTTCTACCTTTTGCTCCTTTTCCAGCGGATAGATGGAAAGAATCTCTCTATCCACCAATTCATTCCCGTCCAAATCGTATTCATAATAATAGGATTTAATTACGCCTTCTTTAGGGAACGTTTCAGAGACGAAGACAAAGATGTACTGGCCTACTATAGAGACAAAATCTATAGACTTCCGCTCACTCTGCTCCAATACCTGCTTCTCCCATTCTTCCTTCAGGTTACGATCGTACTTTCTGATACCGATATAGCGAGAGGAAACCCTACTCAAAGGTCCTAAGGTTATCAGTCCCTGATCTATCGGAGAATATTCATAAAACTCGGGCTTGGGATCATTTTTTCCCAAATCCAGACGGGCAACAATATTGGATTTTTGTCCATACACAAGGCTCGAGAGCCCCCACACTATCAAACATAAAATTCTAACTGTATTCATAAAAGTATTAACGCTTATCATTTTTCAAAGTTCTATAGGCCCTGGAGAAACGTAATCCTCCATATACTACCAATATAATCCCCAAAAGAGTGGAATGTAACCCTGAAAGCCGTAAGGCTGGTGGGGGATAAAAGGGAATTACGATGCCCATAATAATAAAGAACAGGCTCATGACCAGTCCTAAATATGAGAGTGCTTTAGTCATAGTATACGGGTTTGGTTCTTTTTGTGATCAAAAAATACGAAACTTCTTGCTCTATTTCCGTATTATGTGTATAATAGTCAAGCAAGCGTAGGCAATTTTTTTTCATTCTTTCCACACCAAAAAATACTTATTGGCATAGTTTTACGTGTTATAGTAAAGTTTCTTATCTGTTAAATTTGTCCGAGCAGTTTTGTTTAGGTACAAATTGCAAGTTTCTGAGCTTATTCTAGTAAAACTATTCTTATATGAAATCGTTTGCTGTTTCCTTACTGGTTATCACCCCCCTCTTATTTTCTCAAGTTTTTGGGCAATCTGTATTCTCTCGTGCATTCGGAGAAGAGGAAGATGAAAAGGCTTTATCGGGCATTCAAACCTCATCAGGAGCCTATGTAGTGGCTGGGCTAACCTTTTCCCATGGGAAGGGCAAGAGTGATATTTGGGTGATGAAGTTATCTCCCAACGGCCAGGAGATGTGGAGAAAATACTTGGGCAGCGATGATTTCGATTGGGCAAATGATATTATAGAAACCCGAGAGGGGGACTATGTGGTAGCGGGATATAGCCAGGATCCTGAGTCAGGGAATAACAATGCCTGGGTAGTGTCCTTGGATAGAATGGGCCGAATTAACTGGTCACATACCTATGGGGGAAAAGAGGGAGATGAGGCCAAAAGCATTATTCAAACCCGAGATGGCGGCTTCGCCGTTGCAGGTTTTTCCCATTCCTATGGGGAGGGCAAAAGTGACATGTGGCTACTCAAGCTCAATGAAAGAGGGGAAGATATGTGGCAGAGAATATATGGCGATGAGGGAAGCGACAAGGCCTATGATCTGGTTCAAACCACGGATGGAGGCTTTATCCTTGCGGGATATGCCACAGGCTATGCCACACAAAATACCGAGGACAAGGCTGATGTCATATTGATCAAGACCAATAGCTTGGGAGAGATTGATTGGATAAAAAATTACGGAACGCGCGAAAACGAGACAGCAGAAGCCATCATAGCAACCAAAGACGGAAACTTCGTGTATGCTGGATGGAAACAACAGTCCAAATCCCGGTATCTAGATGGTATTGTCATGAAAATTGACCCCTACGGAGAGAAAATCTGGTCTGATATATTTAAGCTTGATAAAAAAAATAAAGACGACGATAGGAAAGAGGTATTTTACGACCTGGATGAGACAGCAGATGGTTCACTGCTTTTGGCCGGAGCTACAACTTCCAATTCAAATTTGAAGGCAGCCTTCTGGCTGACCAAAATTTCTAGTGAGGGAGAGCAAATATGGTCAAAAACATCAGAAGGTACTTCTCATGACTTTGCCTATTCGGTAACGGCCACACAAGATGGTGGTATCTTCATAGCAGGAAGTACCGATAGCTATTCAGCGGGGGGGTGTGATATGTGGGTGGTCAAAACGGATGCTTCCGGCAAAATATGGCCACCGGATACTGAAGCCGCCTGGCGCTATAATCCCCAAAACTCTCGTAGGTCTGAGTTGGAAGAAATAGAAGAACACTTCAAACCCAACCTCTACATACTCTCTGTGGGTGTTTCCCAATACAAGGACAGTACTGTCAACCTAGCATATGCAGCCCATGACGCAGATTCTATCGTACGGAAGTTTGAAAAAATGGAAGGGAAACTCTTCCGGGAAGTACATGCGACCTTATTAAAGGACTCACTGGCGACCCTTACTGAAATTAAGAAAGGGATCAGTTGGCTGGAGAGACAGGCTACACAAAAAGATTTGATTTTGGTTTTCATCTCCTCTCATGGAGCGCTGGACCACAAAGGGAACCTATTCCTTCTTCCACATGACTTTAATGGATACCACTTATTTGCTACTGGGCTTAATATCAATGATGTTACGGAAGGCATGAATGGTACCCCGTGTAAAAAGCTTATTTTACTAGATGCTTGTCATAGCGGCTCTGCGCTAAATACCATGGACTTAGCCTATGCTAAGTCTGCCGATTTATATCCCATCGTTAAGGAGTTATTAGACGCAGAACCTGGCTTGACGATTATGACATCTTCAGCTGGAACAGAGAAATCCTTCGAAATTCAAACTGACGGAGAAAGCATGGGGCAAGGGATATTCACCCGTGCTATCCTTGATGGGTTGGGCGGATCTGCTGATTACAACAAGGATCGGGTAGTGAATTTAATGGAACTCAACCTCTATGTAACAGAAAGTGTAAAAGAACTTACGGACGGCCAACAGCATCCATTTACCCCCATCAATCAATTTGGGAATATCCCTTTGTACTTGGTTCCCAAAGAGAAGAAGCCCTTGAAACTCAACATACCCAATATTATTCCTAATAATAAGAGGAGGAGGAGATAAAAGAACCGTATGAAATAAAAAATCCCCGAGTTTGATGAACTCGGGGATTTTTTTGTCTATTTTTTCACCTCCCCCTAACTTTCAGATAGGGGGCTCCTCCTGCAAGGAGCTAGGTATTATACACATCTTCTTTATAAAAGAAATATTTCATGTTTAGTTGTTTCTTACTCTCTTAAACAGCAAAATGACCGTTAATGCTGTTGAATTAAGGTGGCAGTCGCTAGGCGCCTGCTGATGGGGGGCTTTAACCAAAATTCTACCTAGGTGTGAATCTTGAAGCGCTTCATTCTGCCAATTTTGTCAGAAAAAGGAACTACTTCTCGGAGAGAATTCCACTAGGAGAAAAACTCTCTCATCTTGGAAAAGAAACTTTTTTCTTCTTTAGAGGGGTCTGGAGTGAAATTGGAAGACTTTTGAAGGCGCTGAAGAATTTTGCGTTCCTCAGAGGTGAGGTTTTTCGGTGTCCAGACATTGATATGTACCAGGAGATCTCCAGTACCATAGCCATTGAACACGGGCAAGCCTTTGCCTCGAAGGCGAACGACTTTGCCTCCTTGGGTTCCCGGAGCCACCTTGAAGCGTGCTTTGCCGTCAAGGGTAGGCACCTCTACTGTAGTGCCTAAGGCTGCATCGGGAAAGCTCAAAAAGAGCTGGTGTATCAGGTTTTGCCCTTCGCGTTCGAAATATTCAGAAGGAACTTCAGAAATATGGATAATCAAGTCCCCTGGAGGGCCTCCCCTAGGACCCCTATTTCCTTCTCCCCTCAAGGTCAAGTCCATTCCCTCTTGGACACCCGCAGGTATTTTTATGGTGAGGGTATCATCTTCTTTGAGTCGCCCTTGACCCGAACAGGCCGGACAGGCTTTGGAAATGACCTTTCCTTCCCCTTTACAGGTAGGGCAGGTCGTAACCACGATTTGTTGAAAAAAGCCTCCGCCAGCTTGTTGACGCAATTCTCCAGCACCTTGACAAGTAGGGCAGGTATTGTAGGCGCTTGCATTCTCTGCCCCTGTGCTTGTACAAGTTTTACACCCCGTGTAGCGATTGAGCTTGATCTTTTTCTCTACCCCAGAGGAAATTTCCTCATAGCTCAGTTTTAGCGTAATACGCAAATCCGAACCTCTTTGTCCCCTTCTCCTGCGTCTTCCGGAAGTTGCCCCTCCAAAGAAATCCCCGAAGCCACTATCGCCGAATATGTCGCTAAACTGGCTGAATATATCTTCAAATCCCCTTCCTTGGAAGCCTCCTGCCCCACTTACTCCCTGATGACCAAAACGATTGTAGGCGGAACGCTTTTGTTCATCACTTAGGACTTCATAGGCTTCCGCGGCTTCTTTAAACTTTTCCTCTGCGTCTTTATCATTGGGATTTTTATCCGGATGGTATTTTAAGGCCTGCTTCCTATAGGCTTTCTTAATTTCATCCTTATTAGCATCTCGGGAAACCCCCAAAACTTCGTAATAATCTCTCTTTGCCATGCTATTCCGCTACAATAACTTTGGAGAATCTAATAACTTTGTCTTTGAGTATATAGCCCTTTTCGACCTCATCTAGTATTTTTCCTTTTTTATCTTCCTCCTCTACCTCCAGACTAGAAATCGCCTCGTGAAAGGAAGGATCAAAGTCCTGGTCTTTACAATCAATAGGTGTTAGCCCTACCTTCTCCAAGGAGCGCTTCATACTGGCGTCTACCAGTTCAATTCCTTCCTTAACTGCTGCCAAGTTGTCAGTTTTTTCAATGGCATCAAGGGTCCGATCAAAATTATCTAAAATCGGCAATAGGATTTTGATCAGATCTTCATTTGCAAAGCGAATCATATCTCCCATTTCCTTTTCCTTTCTCTTTCGAAAATTAGAAAATTCAGCTTGCATGCGAATCAGCTGATCCTTGTACTCCTGTGCCTCCAACTGGCTTTTTTCTAATTGTTTTTTCAAAGCACTCAGTTCATCAAGGCCTTCCTCCCCTTCTGAAACTCGATCTTCCCCAGGGTGGCTATCCCCCTCATTTTCAGCATCTTCCCCGGGATTTTGCTCCTCAGATTGTTGCCTTTTTTGGTCCTTAGTCTCCTCCTTCCGCTGTTCAGGGCTTACATCCTCTGCGTTCTCCTCAAGCGTATCGGGATTAACTTTCTTAGTACTCATATGGTATATTGATAGAAAATTCTCTGATCTGTCCGAATGAAAAAATGTAAGGTTAATAAAACACAATTTATGCCAGTGACAATATGACTTTGTTCAAGACTCAAATTGTCAGGTGCTTTTCCAGGGCATCTTTAGGAATAAATCAAATTGTGTTGTTCCTGAACTCGGATAAAGGTGGTTCGCTTGGTCAACTCCTTCAAGCGGCTGGCCCCCACATAGGTACAGGTGGACCTGATCCCCCCCAGGATATCTTTCACAGTTTCTTCTACGGGGCCCTTATAAGGAATTTCAACCGTTTTCCCTTCGGAAGCTCGGTATTCTGCCACACCACCAGCGTATTTTTCCATGGCTGTTTGGGAGCTCATGCCATAAAAGGTTTTATAACGCTTTCCATCCCGTTGGATAAGTTGGCCTCCGCTCTCGTCATGGCCAGCAAACATCCCGCCCAACATCACGAAGTCAGCTCCTCCCCCAAAGGCTTTTGCTAAATCGCCTGGAACTGTACAGCCTCCATCTGATATAATCTGTCCTCCCAGCCCATGGGCCGCATCGGCACATTCGATAATGGCAGAAAGTTGGGGATACCCCACCCCAGTTTTGATACGTGTCGTACATACAGAACCGGGGCCAATTCCAACTTTAATTACATCTGCCCCTGCCAATAAAAGTTCTTCTACCATCTCCCCCGTAACTACATTCCCCGCCATGATAACTTTGTCCGGAAGAAAGTCTCGCATTTTTTTTACAAACTCTACAAAATGCTCCGAATACCCATTGGCAACATCTATACAGAGAAAAGGAAGTTGTGGATAGTGTTGAAACAAGGTTCGTACCTTTTTCTCATCTTCCCCTCCTGTCCCTGCACTTACCGCAACATATTTTTCAATCCCGGAATTTTTTTCTAAGAAGGTCCCCCACTCTTTCAGAGAATAGTGTTTGTGTATCACGGTAAACAAAGCGTGATGGCTCAAGCGCTCAGCCATCTGGAAGGTACCTACCGTATCCATATTGGCGGCCATAATGGGAATGCCAGTCCAGCTATCCCCTCCATGAAGAAAGCGAAAGCTCCGCTGTAAAGAGACCTCAGAACGAGACCTGAGCGTGGATCTTTTGGGACGAATCATGACGTCCTTGAACCCTAGTTTGATGTCGGATTCTATGCGCATAAAATGGGAAAGTAAAAGTCAATTTGGCTACCCGGAAGGACGGAAAGATACGACTACTTATGGATATAAAGTAGAAAATGGCTACAAAAAATGCATGGAATCCTCAGATGCTAAAAAGCTCCTTCAACTTATTCCCCCCTTCACCTTCTCGCAGATCTATTCAAAGGAGTTGAGCCAACCTAAATACCTTATTTGTGTATTCCTCCTATCTGCTCTCTACAAAATCCTGGAAGCTTTGGGTTTTAAAGGCCTCTGTATGGGTGTACTCCAGAATTTGGGAAAATTGTCCTGGTTTGATAAAACCTGGGATATTCCCAATAAGAGAGTGGTTTGAATCCAAAAAGGTAGTTGAAGGAAAAGACATTTGTCCTCCTAACAACCAGGCGGCATACTCATGATAGCCTCTTCTTCCCTGGTTGACAAATTTATAAGACTTCCCATTGATGTTAAGGGATTCTTTCCCCTCCGCATTAAACTTGACTGCGTGGAAGTTTTGATTGATATATTCAGCGATTTTCTGGTTTCCATAGGTTTGACGGTCCATAACCTTGCACCACCCACACCAGTCTGTGTATACGTCAACGACAATCTTCTTGCCATCTTTTTCCGCCATATTCACAGCTTCTTCTATGCTTACCCAATTGATAGTTGCTCCTGGGGCACCTGGATGAAAGGAATAATGACTTACAAAGCCAACGCTTACCCAAACGATCCCGGCGATTAGCAAGAGAGGAAATACTAAACCTAGCTTTTTCATAATATTCAATACGTTGTAAGTAAGCATGGGGTTTTTGCCAATCAGGGCAAAAATTCCCCTCATAAAGTATATGCAATTTACGAAGAAAATTGAGGAGGTAACTATCCTTTGGCTGACAAAAGAGCCTTAGAGATTACAAGCTTCTCAAGCCTCTATCCGCTTTATTTTGGCCCCCAGACGAGTCAATCGATCCTCAATGTGTTGGTAGCCGCGATCTATTTGTTCGATGTTATAAATACGAGAGGTACCTTGGGCCGAAAGAGCAGCAATCAAGAGGGCTACTCCGGCCCGAATATCCGGACTGGTCATAGAAATACCCCGCAGGGCTTGTTTTCTGGCGAGACCTATAACGGTTGCCCGGTGGGGATCACATAGGATAATTTGTGCCCCCATATCGATCAGTTTATCCACGAAGAACAGGCGGCTTTCAAACATCTTCTGATGAATCAGGACAGATCCTTTACATTGGGTGGAGAGCACCAGAACGATACTCAATAAATCAGGCGTAAATCCGGGCCAGGGATGGTCTGAGACAGTCATGAGGCTCCCATCTATGAAGGTTTCTATTTCACAAACATCCTGCTGGTGGACCCGAATATCATTACCTTCGATATCCAATTTCACACCCATTCTGCGAAATATTTCTGGGATGATTCCCAGATATGCCACATCAGCATCCTTAATAAGTAGTGAACCCTGGGTCATGGCAGCCATCCCTATGAAACTCCCGACTTCGATCATATCGGCAAGCATTCTGTGGGAAGTGCCACCCAACTGGTCTACCCCTTCAATGACGAGGAGGTTACTCCCTATACCAGAAATCTTGGCCCCCATACGATTCAGCATTTTGGAAAGTTGCTGAATATAAGGCTCACAGGCTGCGTGGTAAATAGTCGTCGTACCTTCAGCAAGTGTAGCAGCCATCAAGATATTGGCGGTGCCTGTAACCGAGGCTTCATCCAGGTGCATGTAGGTACCTTTAAGCTTTCCCTTGGAAGATACTTCATAGATACCTGCCTGTGTATCGTAGGAAAAATGTGCTCCAAGTCGCTGAAAACCCCAAAAGTGGGTATCTAAGCGTCTACGTCCAATCTTATCTCCTCCCGGGCGGGAAATGAAGGCTTTCCCAAAACGGGCCAACAGAGGTCCTACCAACATAATGGATCCCCTCAACTTCCTTGCCTTTTTCCAAAAATCCTCCGTCTGAAGGTAGGGCAAATCAATATCTTTGGCACAAAATGTATAGGTATCCTCAGCCTCCTTTTCTACCTCCACTCCCATGTCACCTAGAATTCCGATGAGGCGGTTGACATCTACAATGTTAGGCACGTTACTAATGGTTACCGATTCCTCTGTCAGCAGGACTGCGCAAAGGATTTGTAGAGCTTCATTTTTGGCTCCCTGAGGGGTAATTTCTCCTTGAAGGGCATAACCGCCCTCTACTTCAAAATAGGCCATAAATCCCTTAAATCAATGGTAGTGATTTCTCTTTTTCTTTTTCTTTCTTTTATGAGATCCCATATGAGATGAGTTCTGATTTCGGTGATTGTGCTTTTGACTAACCGAAATCTTGTGCAGAGATATATCCTGTGCTGTAACGGATAGGGCTCCGTTAGAGATTTCATTGATCTGATCGGCAAGCACATTTTCGGGTGTCGCTCCTCTGTTTTGGTTAAACAGGAACAGGTTCATCGTATTGGCGATCAGATTGATATATTTCTTTTTGGATTCCCCATCCTCCATGGCAACTGCCTGTTGAACCATAAGGTCTACATTGTGGCCATACTGTCGGTACCTGGGTTTTCCTGTATAGTATTCCATACGTTCGCTTTGCGCTTGACCAAACATGGATTTGTCTGGAACGGGGAAGGGGGAGTCCACATCCAGTTCAAAGTCAGCAATGAGGTGTAGGCTATCCCACAATTTCTGTTTGAAATCCGGGAAGTCTTTGATTTGAGGTTGCAGATTGCCCATGATGAGAATAATTTCCTTGGCTAACTTTGTGCGCTTTTCTCTATCCTCAACAGTCTTGATATATTCTACCATGGCTTGGATATTCCTGCCGTATTCTCGCAGTTTGAGTGGTGTGTCAGAAATCTTATATTTCATACAAATGATTTATCCCTAAGGGTTATAGGAAGTGCGTCCAAACAATAGATGAGTAAATAAATGTGGATTTGGGGGAAACACTTACACAGGACAACAACGGCCTGTAAGGAGTTTAGTTGCAATTTTAGTGCAAATTAAGTAAAAATCATTCCGCCTACCTAAAAGTAACCCCACTTTTTCCGCTTCTCCCCATAATTCAGGCTCCTAGTAGGAGCATTTTGCTTTTTGGGATAAAATTGATTAATTTGTGTTTTACTAGGAAACGCTAGTGTGGTGTTTGTTTCAAATTTTTGCGCTTTTTTCGTAACTTATTTGAAACTGCTCCCGTAAACGCCAATACATTTAAAGATTAAAGAATCCAATATAGGTTAGTTTTTCTAACCTAAAATTTTTTTACTATATACTTTTCAATACCTAAAATGGTCGTAATCTTTTCCCATACGAGCTCGCTGTCTTTCTGGTCCACCCACCAGAATATGGGAAGGGTTTACTTCTTTTATTAATCAAAGGTTCAAAAATTTAGATCAGGGGGTCCATTCGGGCTTCACTGTTCTGTGGATACGACACGTTAAATTTATGCATTATGAGTGAAGTGACTTATCTTACAAAAGAAGGTTTAGATAAGCTGAAAAGTGAGCTTCAAGACCTTAAAGGAAAGGGTAGATTAGAAATCGCTGCCGCGATCCAAAAAGCTCGTGAAATGGGAGACTTGAGTGAAAATGCCGAGTACGATGCTGCGAAGGATGCTCAAGGCTTACTCGAGTTGAAAATCTCTAAATTAGAAAACCTGGTAGCAAATGCCCGGGTGCTGAACGAATCAGAAGTAGACCTCTCTAAAGCCTATATTCTTTCTACTGTCCACGTAAAAAACCTCAAATTCAACAAAGAATTCAGGTACACCCTGGTAGCTGAACAGGAGGCTGACCTCAAAAAAGGGAAAATTTCTATTAAGTCTCCCGTAGGAAAGGCCCTCTTGGGAAAAGAAGTGGGAGAAGTAGTAGAAATAGAAATCCCTGCGGGTAAGATGAACCTAGAAATCATGGAGATTACCCGAGATTAATATGGCTTCTATTTTTTCTAAAATCGTAGCCGGTACCATACCCAGCTACAAGGTGGCAGAAACTGATGACTTTTTGGCCTTCCTGGATATTCAGCCCCTCAAAAAGGGGCATGTCCTGGTCATCCCCAAAAAGGAGATTGACTATATTTTCGACCTGCCGGATGACTTATATATAGGCCTCCACATTTTCGCCAGGAAAGTTGCGGATGCTCTCCAACGAACGGTTACTTGTAAAAGAATCGCCACGGCAGTTGTAGGTCTGGAGGTACCCCATGCACACTTGCATTTGGTTCCTATAGATGAAATCTCCGATTTGAATTTTGAAAAAAAGCGTGTTGTTATGACACCAGAAGAGTTTACCCAACTAGCTGGCGATATTCGCTCCAATTTGAGGTAGACCTCAATTTCCCTCACTTAAAAAGTACAACGAGTCGTATCTGTTTCAAAAGACCCCATAGGTTCTAGATGAAGAAAAAAGCGGTCCCCACCCTGGATGTAATTAACCCACATCTCTTTTTCCTTAAGCCGGGAAATATCCATGAGAAGGGTTTCAATATTAGGGGAAGGACTGCTATCGACATTGAAGTCTAAACGAATTTGTTGTTTATCGATGAGCGACCAAGTACCCTGATAAACCTCTGTCTCAGTATCTGGCATGTTCGCTGCTAATACGCTCCAATCAAATCCCTTGTTCTCACCTAGGCTTAAATCAAACCTACAATAAAACTGTGTTTCGGTAATCTCATTTCGGGCGATTAGACTTGCAGACCAGTCATTCTCAACTCGAGATTCCGCGGGTCGGAAACTTATTAAGGGGCCATCTTCGTAGCGTTTACAACTCATAAACATGAGCCCAATCATGCAGCACAAACACAATTTCTGCATACAGAGAGAAGAAAAGAAAGAGTTTGTCATAGTCATTATATTCTAAATAATTTGTGAGACAAAAACTATGCAAATAATTTCGGCCCGGCTAAATTAGAGATAAAAGGTGACGAATTCAGGGTAGAACAAATGACCGAATTAGATGAAAATGAGATAAAGCGAAAATTGTATGCCTACTGCGCATATCAAGAGCGCTGCATACAGGAAGTTCACCAAAAACTCAAAAGTCTCGAGGTAGCCGAAGGGGATTACCCATTTTGGGTTTCCCATCTAAGGGAAGAAAAATTTTTGGATGAAGATAGGTTTGCCCGCTCCTATGCTCGAGGTAAATTTCGCTATAAGCGCTGGGGAAGACTCAAAATCATTCGGGAATTGCGCAAACGAAATATTAGAGAAGGCCTCATTCAAAGTGCCCTTCGCACAGAGATTTCCCAAGAAAGTTATCAGGAGACCCTACAAAAGCTCATACAACTTCGGAAATTACAATTTCCCCTCTCTCCAAGCGAACGCCAGAAGCTTTCCTTTTTTCTAAGCCAGAAAGGCTTTGAATGGGAAGAAATTCGCAAAGCCCTAAAAACGTTTGAGATAAGTCGTAAATAGATGAAACAACTCTGGGAAATGGGATAATTGAAGGTTCTCTGCCGTATCGTTGACGTCATGGTAATGGGGAGGACCTCCCATGGTGAAGATAAAGAAGCCGGGGATGCCCTCCTTGAGGAAAAAATATTGGTCGCTATTGGGAGCATTGGGTCTTGCGCTAGCACTGGGCAGGAGTTCCTCCTGGCTATTGAGTTGTTGAAGTTTCTCAAAATACCCTGGGTGATCTCGTCCTCCTACAGCCATTATGCCTTTCTCTCCATTTCCCATTAGATCAAAATTGAGGATAAATTTAGTCTGTGCAAGGGGAAAGATTGCCTGTTCTTCAACATAGTAGCGAGAGCCTCTTAGTCCCGTCTCTTCTCCCCCAAAGGCAATAAACACCATTGTATAGGGAAGTTGGTTTTCTGCCTGGCAAAAATAGCGTGCCAAGGAAAGCAAAAAGGCTATGCCTGAAGCATTGTCATTGGCTCCGGGAAAAAGGGCGGGGCCCCATCTCCCCAAGTGGTCATAATGTGCTGATACGATAATTGCAGTATCAGGAAATACCTTTCCCTTTATACTGCCAATAACATTATTTCCCATTATGGTCTTCTGAATGGACTCTACATTCAGATAGGCACTATCCAGGACCTTGGGAAGGCTATCCAGTTGAACTTCCAGGATAGGAATCGGAAAGGTCTGACTTGAAAATCCGGCTGTGAGCTTTTTTCTGCCAATCAACAAAGCAGAAGGACCATAAGGGAGGATAGCCTCCAGCCTGTCCCATACGCGCTTCTTATGATTCAGGCTCTTCCGCAGGCTGTCATTTGCAGCTATTTCTTCCGGCCAACCTTCCCGAATCAAGATGATCCGCTGGGTGATGTTATCAGGATCTATTTCCCCTAAACCATAGCCCAGATCAGAAATGTCTCCATGGACGCTAGCAGAGCCAGACAAGCGAAAGGGGATAAAATCCGTTCCGAGTTCCTGTTCAACTCCTTCTATCGATAGATGGGCTTCCTGGATGTAATTCAGGGGAAAAGGAAAGACTTGTAGATAGGATAGGGAATCTTGAACGCTCGGAGTTTCAAAAGGCCTCAGACCTACTTCCCGGAAGGCCTCCTCAATAAAATGAGCAGCCTTGAGGTGTCCCTCTTCATGATATCCTCGTCCCCCCAATTCAGGAGAGCACAGGTGCCTAATTTCTTCTCTTGCCGTTTTCAGCAGTAGGGAATCCGATTGACAGCAGGCAATATCAGGCCTACAGAGAAGCAGGACCCACATCCCTCTTTTGAAGAAGGAAATTACTGGCTGGGAGGATAAAAATAACTTAGTCAAAAACAGAATCTAATTCGCGTACGCCTCCTACTGGATTACCACCTGCATCATGCGTAAGAAAAAAACTATAGCTCTTATTAAATTTCAAGCGGACATTGGGGATAGAATCCAGGGGAACCCCCGTTTGGTCATTCATGATGTAGAAGGTATAGGTCTGAGGAATTACGCTCTGATAAGAGGAATAGTTCAGGTAATTAAGGCTTCGAATGACTTCATCTCCTCCTTTGGTCTGGAGACTGGCCGATGATATGAAGCGATTCACATTCATCAGACGGACAAAGGCGGCGGGCTCCTCGGCATCAACCCTGTCAATAGCTCTAACGACAATCGGTTTGCCTAGGCTATCCATCAAGATAAAGGTAAACTGGTTTCCTCCCGTAAGATTTTTAAAGATCGGGGGAACGAGTTCTTCGCCAGTTTGGTGATCCAAGACGTGAATAACGACCCCTCCTTTGCCATTCACTGTATCTGTTGAGGTGAGGAGGGAGGCATAGCCATTGTTGGGCCAAGACTCCAAAAAGCGTAGTTCATTGGCGACTTCCTGGACTTCGTCGAAGGTTTCAAAGGTGATATCAACCGCCTCTTTTCCAGGAAAGGCATTTAAAAAATGCAGGAAAGTTCTCTCCCTGTTAACGGGGTTGAATTGAGTTTCCTCATTACATCCTGTACCCACAAAAGTGATCAACAAAGAACAAAGGAAATAAAAAGTAACACGCAGCGGTCTAACCATAACGATCTAATTGAGAAATGGTATGCGTTTTATATATGCTATTGCAATTAAACGCTCAAATTTGGTGAAAAATTACGGATGATATTGCAGAAAAATAATGCCACATTTTCTGGAGGTAAGAAATTGGGTAAATTCTTATCCATATATCACCAGTAGTCCGAGTAATCCTACGAAAATTACATAGTATAAGGTGGGCAAAAGGGTTTTCTTTAGCACTAAGCCTTCTTTCCCCAGAAAACCTACGGTTGCAGAGGCGGCCACTACATTGTGTATGGCAATCATGTTTCCAGCAGCTGCGCCCACAGATTGTAGGGCTACGACCCACATATCGGAGATGGACAGGCTTTCGGCCACGCCAAACTGAAACTGGCTAAACATAAGGTTACTCACGGTGTTACTACCTGCGATAAATGCCCCTAAGGCCCCTACGGAAGGAGCAAACATGGGCCAGATTTGTCCCACGTTTGTGGCGACCCATTGGGCCATGGCGATGGGCATACTTAGCAAGCCCGAGTCATTAATGCCTGAGTTGATATAAATCCGCACCATCGGGACGGTAAAGATGAGGACAAAACCTGCCTTAAGGGCCATCCGCCCAGATTGGCTAAAAGCCTTGCCCAGACTGCCCTTGGGCATCCGGTGATAGAAATAGGTCAAGAATACTACTATTAGAAAAAGAAAACCTGGTAAGTATAAGGGGGTACTGGTCGCTGAAATCTGGGTCCCCAGGATCTCAGGCCAGGAAAGTTTCCATTCTTTGAGGTAGTCGCCAAGGGGTAGTTGGCGAAGTCGGCTCAGAACCAACAAAATAGCCACCCAGGCGTAGGGCATCCATGCCTTGACAGGTTTCATCTGGACCTTGTCTAATCCCTTTTCCAGGGAAAGATCTCCCAACCAGGTAGCCGGCCAGCTTGATTTGGGAGGAAATTCCCAAGAATTCTTAGGAAGCAAAAATCCCTTTCGGGCGGCGAAGGTAACGAGGATCATACCGATGATCCCCCCCATCATGGAGGGAAATTCTGGTCCTAGGAAAGTGGCCGTTGCTACATAGGGAAGGGTAAAGGCCAATCCCCCAAATAAGGCAAAGGGCCAAATGGCCAATCCCTCTCTCCAAGACTTATTTTCCCCAAAAAATCGAGTCATCATCATTACCATCAATAAGGGGATAAAGGTACCTGCTATAGCATGGAGTATGGCGGCATTCATCCCTACTTGGTGTAGATAAGTCTCCATATTGAGGCTAGCCACTTCCAAATGCGATTGAAATTCTGGGCTGTCCAAGCCTCCACGCACCCCAACTAAAATGGGTGTTCCCACCGCCCCGAAGGTGACAGGAGTACTCTGCACCATCATGCCTAGCATTACAGCGGCCATAGCCGGAAAACCAAGAGCCACCAAAAGGGGGGCGACAATTGCTGCGGGGGTCCCAAAGCCCGAAGCGCCTTCTATAAAAGCCCCGAAAAGCCAAACGATGATGACTACTTGAACCCTTCGGTCTGGGCTAATCTGAGTAAAGCTCTGCCGAATGGAGTTTACTGCACCAGACAACTCCAGGGTTGTCAATAAGAGGATGGCCCCAAAAATGATAAAGAGGATGTCAAAGCTTACAAAAAGGCCTTGGATGGAAGCCGCTGCCAAGGTATCAGGGGAGACCCCCCAGATAAAATACCCGATTAAGAGGGTGAATGCATAAACAATGGGCATAGATCGACTGGCTGACCAACGGACTACGATGAGAAGTATTCCAGCTGTGAGAATAGGAAGGAGAGCCCATAGGGCCTGCAAGGAGGGGTTCATAGGGTAGATCTAATAGTAGTCCGTGTCCCTAAAAGATACGAGAGAATGTAGGGATAAGCAAATGCCTCATTCGGCTATAGCTGTTAACCACTTCAACTCCCAGCAACATACCTAGCCAACAAACCAGGACTATAAAGGGAACCAGCAAGAGGGAGTTGAAGCTGTTGATCTCTACGATACCATAGGAAGAGGAATAATGGAAGACATTGAACACCAAAACCCCAAGCGTGATGAGCGGGGTCAAAATGACTAAGATTGTATGGGACTTTATGGCTTTGATCATCCTTTATGTAAAAAAATTATTAAAATTCCCTTCTTCTCAAACACCTTATACTTTCATTTTTGTTTACCCAATATAAGCAAACTAAGAATTAGCTGATGCCGAGCAATTCCTTATTTTTGTAAACCGTTGGCTATAGGCCAGCTTACTAATTGGCACAATTTTTCCCATATCATATGCGATTAGCTGAATGGCTGCCGTTATTTCCCTAAACTAATAATATGAAAAGATTATTCTTTGCATGTCTCGCCTTTATGCTATTGAGTGGGCACGACATGTACCTTAAAATGGACACGTATTTCCAATCGCCTCACTCCCCTGCGCGTATAAAATTATTTAATGGAACCTTTGACCTTAGTGAAAATACCATCGACAGAAATCGTATGATCGATGTGAGCCTGGTAGGAAATGGAGAACGGGTTCAGGTCGATACCACTCAGTGGAGAGAAGAGGGAGGAATGACGATATTAGACATTCAGACAGGAGAAAGTGGGACCTGGGTTGCGGGCGTTTCGACTCGGGCGAGAAATATAGAAATGACAGCTGAGGATTTTAATGGCTATTTAGAACACGATGGGGTTTTGGACATGCTGGAGTGGCGTAAGGAAAACAATGCGATGGATCAGGATGCCGTAGAAAAATACGCCAAACACGTCAAGGCACTTTTCCAGGTAGGAAGCAAAAAAACGGACGACTGGCAGACCATATTGGGCTATCCCATCGAGTTCGTTCCCCTGAACAATCCCTATAACACGCATGTCGGACATGAAATAGAGGTAAAGCTATTGTGGAAGGGAGAGCCTCTGGCTAATCAACTGGTTTACTTAGGATCTTCTAAAGCGGCTCATAGCCACGATCATGCCGATGAAGAAGTACATGAACACAGTCATGAGGGGGAACATACACATGATACTGACGATGCAGATCATGCGCATAGCCACGATCATGCGGACGGAGAAACCCAGGAACATAGCCATGGTTCTGAGGAAGTAGATCATCACCATGATGCAACACAGCTTCGAACCGATGACAACGGTGTTTTAAAAGTTATGCTATCTGATGAGGGAATTTATTATCTCCGCACCATCCATCTTGTCCCTTCTGAGGAAGAGGGACTGACTCACGAATCCAATTGGGCAACCCTAACCTTTGAAGTGGGACATGACCACAGCCATAGCCATGGAGAAGAGGCACATCACCATGAACATGAGGAGGGAGGCCTACCTTCATACGCTTATTGGGTTATCAGTTTGGCCGTAATTGCCGGTTTATTTTTCTGGTTTAATCGCAAGGCTTAAATGAAGCGTTATTTCCAAATTTTTGGCACCCTTGTCCTTATACTTTCTCCTCTTTTTCTTGCAGCACATGGCGTAAGTGATTCTGACCAGGAGATTCTCACCAATGGAGGCTTACTTTCCTATATTCTGGTGGGTGCTAAACACATGGTCACGGGTTATGATCATCTCCTTTTTTTAACAGGGGTCATCTTTTACCTCAGTGGCTTTAAAGATATAGTGCGTTTTATCACGGTATTTACTGTTGGACACAGTATCACCTTGATCAGCGCCACCTACCTGGGCATAAAAGCAGACGAGCATCTCATTGATGCCGTAATCGCTTTGAGTGTCTTGTATAAAGGCTTTGAGAACCTCGGGGGCTTTGAGAAAGTATTCAAGATAAAATCCCCCAATTTGCTATTCATGGTATTTACCTTTGGACTGATTCATGGCTTTGGGCTATCTACCAGACTCCAGTCCTTCGACATGGGTACAGGTCAATTTCTGGCAAAGATTGTCAGCTTCAATATCGGAGTAGAACTGGGCCAGATCCTGGCATTGATTCCCATTGTATTTATCATCACCCGAATGAAATCACATAAGAGCTATCCAGCCTTTTATAAGGCGATCAATGTATATTTGATTATTGCGGGGATAGCCTTATTCATCTATCAGATAAATGGGTATATGAGTGGGCAGGGGTGATTATCGACTTACAGGAAAATGAGAAATTTACTTTACTATCGAGCTTCTATCTGGGCGGCCTCCCAGCCGATAATAGCGGTTTTCCTCGTAGGACCCCACATATAGCCCCCAAATTTTCCGGAGGACTGTATTACGCGATGACAGGGAATCAAAAAAGCTACCGGGTTACTCCCAATGGCGGTGCCTACGGCCCTCGAAGCCTTAGGCTTTTCTATCCCTTGGGCCAAGGCCCCATAAGTGCTGAGCCTCCCCAAAGGTATTTTGAGTAAGGCCTCCCAGACCTTGAGTTGGAAGGGAGTTCCTTTGAGGTGCAATTTTATCTGCTTTAACTCTGTCCAGTCATTTTGAAACAGGGCTAAGCCTTCCTCCTGGATCGTATCCCACATCTGTATATAGTTTGCTTGGGGAAATCGGTCCTTCAGCGTATTCAGGCCTGCGGTTTCCTCTTCGATGAAAGCCATATGACAGATACCTTTGGGAGTCGAGGCTACGATTAGCCTGCCAAAGCGGCTATCGGCAAAACTATATTGGATAGTTAAATTCGCTCCCTCGTTTTTGTACTCTCCGGGCGTCATTCCTTCTATATTTACAAACAAATCGTGCAAGCGACTGGTACTTGAAAGGCCTATTTCATGCGCCGTATCAAATAAAGTAGCATGATGCTGGTCCGACAGTAAGCTCTTGGCGTGTTCAACACTAATGTATTGCAGGAATCTTTTAGGACTTGTACCTGCCCATTCGGTGAAAATTCGCTGAAAATGAGCAGGACTTAGGTTTACCGCTGCTGCCACTTTCTCCAACTGGGGTTGCTCCCTAAAATGCGTTTGCAAATAGTCTATGGCCTGGGCAACCCGTCGATAGTTGAGGTTTTCTTGCATGATATACCCTTTCACACAAAGGTCTGAAGTAGGGAGCAAGAAAAAAATCCGATTCTTGCTAAATATGTCATTTGACTACTCCACCCCCATCTCCAAAAACTGAGCTCCGGCATGTAGAAAGTGGGCCGTAATCCAAAATACGGTCCAGGTTTCAAAGTAGCCCCCACGGTATTGGAATACATCCCGATCTCTGTCGGCGTGGTTTTGAGAATAATTGGTTTGTTGGATCTGCTCCCCCTGACTGCCAAAGGGATCTATCAATTGTCCACAGGAGCGATACATAAGGAGGGCCAATTTTTTAAGTTCCTCTCGTCCCGTGAGTTCTCCCAGACGATAAATGGCAGGGGTCATGACCACTCCATATACGTCCAGGTGGTGATTCTGGACGGATACGGAGGTCCAACCCCGAGAATCAAAGCGGTGGTTGGCCATACGGCCTGCAGGCATATCGACTTTCCAAACAAAGGTGTAGGTCAAAACCACATCACAGGCGTGTTCGGCCCAGGAAAGGTATTTCATGTCTCCTGTAGCTTCATAGGCAGCAAGAAAGGCCTGAAAGGCTGCCCAGGCCCCCTCTTTATCCTCTGCTTTGGCATCGAGGGTACCTCCCCAATAGGGCTCGTACATGTCTACATGCCGATTGCCATAGTGATCCGTTGCCTTAATGGCTGCGTCCAAGAAGTGGGGATTGTCAAAAAGCTGGGCAGATCGAAATAGAGGGGAGATCAGAAATGCCTCATTCGTAGAAACCGGGTTCCAGTCAGAAGAGAGGATGCGTTTGGCGTGGAGGGCCAGGGCTTGTTCTGTAAAGTATTCCCAGGCTTGAGTTTCTTTGTTTCCTCTTGCAAAGGCTATAGCTCGAGAGAAGGTCTCCAAGGCCTGGCCCTGGGATAGGTAGTCTGGGCTGCTCCATTCCTGGGTCTGGTAATTATATCTAACCGGAAAACCCTTCACGGGATCATCCAGAGGAGCCGTAGCAAGAAAATCTAGCGCTTCCGTAGCCATCTGCATACCCAGGCTATCCTTCCAATGGGTACCCAATACTTGCAAGGCATAGCCAGGGGCAGCGGCCTGGCCGCACCAGCCCATCACCACTTCGGGTCGTTCCTGGTACATCCGAAAGCCCTGACCTCCCTCAAATTCTACCCAACGATTGAGGGCAAAGCGGTATTTTTCCTCCAAAATTTCCGCCATGCTGGGTAAGTGTTCCACTCGATACGGTTGGAATATATCCAGGGAACTTTGTAAGGCCGGTTGGAAGCCTGCCCCTTCCCGGTCTACGGGATAGAGCTCAATAAAAAAGGTTTTCTCGATGATGGCTCCCGGAGCTATTTCCATCCAGGTGTCGGGGTAGGCCCTATGGTCCTTTTGTAGAAACTTCACCGTGCTAGGCATGCCATTGATGGTGCAGGGTCCCGACAATAACTTCAGTTCTGTATGGGAAGAAGCAGCTTCCAAGCCCATAGACCACCATTGATCTGGCTGGTGGGAATAAGGGACTGGGCTGGGCAGACTATGGAGGGCTGCTCCATATATTTCCCCATATACTTCCGTACTTTCCTTCCACTCAACACTGACAAAGGGCATGGGGAAGCGGTGTTCTTCTACCAGGAGAGCTTCACCGGGCTTGCCATGATAGTAGGGGACAAAGCCAAATTGCGTCTTTTCAGCAGAAGGGTTTCCATAGTACAAAACCCCCGGGAGTAAGGCTCTGGCTCCAGGCGCTACTTGCCAGCGAATCGATAAGCTTACGCTATCCAGGGCTTCCTCTCCCGTCCACTCCCAACGGCGCTTGCCTTCCACGGCATTTCCTTTTTTACGATAGGCATCCCGAAGTTTCCAGGTACCTTTATCCATGGCTATTTCCCCATATACCAAGGTCCAGGGACCTTGTTGTTCGGTTTGTTGGATAGAAGCATGTTGCCACCTGGCCGGCCAACCCTCTTCCCAGGCGGTGGCAATGCTCCAAAGCCCTTCATCAGGAGAATTCAACTGCGCTTCCCGTTCCTGGCGGAGTAGAACCTGTCCATTTTCGATTAAAATTTGAGCGCTTAGATTAGGTAGCATGATTAGCAGGTAGCAGCTAAGGGCAAGTAGTAGTTTCATAGTAGCAGTTTGTCAACTAAATATTTTTCATTTTCACTTCTTTTTTTTAGTTCAGGTCTCTGTCTATTTTTAAATGCCTTCATGAGCCCTTCGGGGTTAGTTCAGGTCTCTGTCTATTTTTAAATGCCTTCATGAGCCCTTCGGGGTTGCCAAAAAAAAAGAATCAAAAAAATCTGTATTCCTCTATTTCTATCCTAAATAAGAACGTAAAATTGTATTCACATACCAAATATAGGCATATGGAAAAAACCTGGCGCTGGTTTGGGCCTTCAGACCCCATCTCCCTGACACAGCTCAGGCAAATTGGGGTGGAGGGGATCGTAACAGCTCTTCACCACCTACCCAATGGAGAAATATGGTCAATGGAGGAGATTATGGTACGCAAACAGGCCATCGAAGATGCCGGCATGCGTTGGAGCGTAGTGGAATCCCTTCCTGTTTCTGAAGGAATCAAAACGCATTCTCCAGACTGGGATCGACTGGTATTTTCCTATCAGGAGTCATTAAAAAATCTGGCGAGTTGTGGCATCACCTGTGTGTGTTACAATTTCATGCCGGTACTCGACTGGGTTCGCACAAATTTGGCCTTCCCCATAAAAGAAGGCCTTACTATGGCTTTCGATCCGATTACCTTTGCTGCCTTCGATGTGTTTATCCTCAGGAGACCTAAAGCTGAAAGGGATCATACAGAAAGTATACTAGCAGCTGCAGAACAGAGATACGGGGAAATGAATGAAGATGAGCGAGAAGCCCTGGCCTATTCCCTCATCGTCCATACCCAGGCCTTTATTGATGGAGCGGTTGGGAAAGAGGAGAAGCACTACAAAGAAAAATTCCTCGATTTTTTAGCTAGCTATCAAGACCTGGATCGATCTACGCTCAGGAAGCATCTCATCGCCTTCCTTAAGGAGATTATTCCCCTTGCAGAATCCTATGGCGTACAGATGGCTATTCATCCCGACGACCCTCCCTTTCCTGTCTTGGGTCTTCCCAGGATTGTGAGCACCCAAGCGGATTTGCAGGCTATTTTGGGGGCCGTTCCTTCCCGGTCTAATGGCTTGACCCTTTGTACGGGCTCTTTGGCAGCAAGAAAAGATAATGACGTGTTAGCTATTTTAAAGAAGCATGTAGATCGCATTCACTTTGCCCACCTCCGGAATGTGGATTATTGGGAGGGCGGTGTATTTTATGAATCAGGCCACTTGGAGGGCGTGGTGGATATGCCCGAAGTTGTTTACCAATTATTGCGGGAAGAACAGCGTAGAAAAAACAAAGGCTGGGAAGATGCTCGTATTCCCATGAGGCCTGACCATGGAATTGCTACGGAAGAGGATAAGCAATGGGAAACTCCTCCCGGTTATTCCTTCCTGGGACGGATGAGGGGGCTGGCTGAGCTCGTGGGGTTGGAGAGGGGTGTTTTACATTCTTTCTCCAATTACTGAACTAGATAGGATTCTGGATGAACACAAGAATCTAAAGGCGTCACAATTATTTAGATTATTGGTATGAGGTCATTTAAAGTTTTTTTACTAATTTAAATATGTCATTTTTTAATCTATTTCATACTTTTTAGTTCAGGTTCTGTCTATTTTTTATGGTCCTCATGAGTCCTTCGGGGTTCTTAATGAAAAGTATGGCAAACAGAACACGAAGTCTCACGAACGACACAGTCCCCACGAATATCGTTAACAACTGAATCGATGAGTAATTCCTTTATTATAGAGACTATGAGTAAAATTCCAACCATACCTCCCTTTATTTAGGAGAAAGTAAAAACTATCGATGAGTTCTATATATAAATTCAAAATTCGGTAAAATGAAAATGATGAAAGATAAGTTTATTGAGAATGAATTATGGATATTAACCTTTGGCGGTGGATTTCAGCGTGTAAAGATTTATAAAAAAGGGGTGAATGCAAAAACTAGAAGCAATTTTAGAGATAAACTAAAGAACAGAGCTAGGGTATTAGTAAAAGAGTATTATGAGGAAAAGGAGTGCTCTTCTCAAAATCACATTAATAACCTGATTGAATTTTCAGCTTGGACAGGCGAAGAGTTCGCTTCAATACTAAATAATGGGAAACTGAATATTGGGGTAACTCAAAAAATAATTAATCTCTATTTGAAATATTTATGGTGTTTAGGGAAAGTAAAAACCCCTCCACATTGCCCTTTTGATAGAATTATTATTTCGAAATTGATAAAAACTAATATTCCAGCATGGACTAAGATTGAGAATGTAGAAAGGTATTGCACGTTGATAGAAAAGGCTAGAGAAAAAGCAGGAACACTTTCAATTGCGGAATGGGAATTAGGGATATTTGCTAGAAGAAATTCATAGAATACTTGCCTCGATTAAGTATATATGCAAGGATGATTTTAAAAGGCCTATTATATACATCTAAGATTAACTGGACTCAATAGAAAAAATGATTAATCTCTCTATTGACCAAAACTTTGACAGCATCCTAAAAATAGCTTCCAAAGGCGATTTGGAGGGAGTTCAACAATTATTGAAAAAAAATTCGTTGCTCTTGAACCAGCCAAGTGAAGGACACAATAGGACCCTGCTGTGGGAGGCGGTCAACAAGAGCAGATGGGAATTGGTTCAATACCTAGTAGAGCAGGGGGCAGACGTCAACATACCTGGGAGGTATAGAAGTCAAACCTTTGTCTTACTCAAGCCCTACTGTATCGCACATAAAAACAAAAAGGAAGGGTTAAAGGACTATCTTTTTATCAACGGACATGAAATGGATATACATTCCTTAGCCTATTTAGGGAGGAATGAGGATTTAACACAAAAGATTCATACAGATCAGAAACAAATAAACCTAGCCCAAAAAGAAGACAAAATCTGGGAAGTAACCCCCCTGCATTTTGCTGTATCTGGAAAGCATATTTCTACCACAGAACTTCTGCTGGAAGCTGGAGCAGAAGTAAGTAACTATTCAAGATTGCTCTACGAAATCGCTTGCAGAAATAACTCGATGGATACCATAAAGCTTCTGACAAAATTTGGAGGCGACCCCAAAGCAATTGACGTGCCCAATGTATTCTACACAAACAACAAAGAAATCATAGAATATTTTGTCCATAAGGGCTTGGATTGCGACAAACTTTTGGGCAAGGGTTGGCCCCCCATTGTGTATGTGTGTAGAGGTGACAAAGGGGAGCATCCCGAAAAGGTCGAGCTGTTATCTGAGTATGTGAGAAATTTAAATGCTCAAACCCCTAAGGGTGTTTCAGCGATGCATGCGGCTTCCAAAGCGGGATTTCTAGACGTCATAAAAGTATTACTGGCAAATGGGGCGGAAATTAATATCAGAGACAAAAAGGGAAAGACAGCTTTGGCGTATTCCAGGAAGTACAAAAGAAAGGCGGTGGAAGAGTTTCTCATGAGTATAGGTGGGAGAGAATAATTAGATAGTTAAACCTTATACGCTAGCCATTTCCTTAATTGAAAAATGAAAAATTTGATCTTAGTGATCGGAATTATTATTCTTTTAAGTTGTGGTAATAACAACGAAGAAAAATATACTCTAACTACCAAGAAAAAAAACTGAGTTTTTCCCCTCTGCGATTCGGCTTTGATAAGTCAAATAAATGGATCAAGAAGCCGAAGAATATTTTGATGCTTCATGAAACTTTTAAGAAGATCGGATACCAAAAATTGATGAATGAAGATACTTGGATAAGCGATTGGAACTGGTTCTTAGACGTAAGTAAAAGCCCTAAAAATCTAATAGATAGCCTTGAAATGACCTATTCGGACTTAGAAGATGCACCAAAATATTATCGGGAATTTTGGGAGAGAAGGAAGGTAGAAAAAAACCATAAAACTGTTTACCAAGTAGTGAGAGAAATAAAGTATATAATGATTGATAGTGTTGAATTAGAATTCAACAATGAAGTAGTGAATGACACACTTGCGAATCTTATTTCTTTCGAAGACGAGAATGGTCTAACGAAGAATCAAATAGTGTTCTGAATTATTTGATTAAAATAGGGCTACATCAATCTGCCTACAACTTGATTAGTGGAGAAAACACTAGATTTTGGGGTGTAAATGGGAGTAAACCCAATCAAGAAAAGCTGAAGGAATTAATTGAATCAAAATCCTATCATAGGCCTTGGTTTGAAGATAATACCCCGTAACAAAAATAAAGGGAAAATGACCCTTACCCACAAAATAAAGTATTGCATCCTTCATCTCCTTTGGGCTATATAGAATATCCTTGACGGCCAAGATTGGCAAAACCCTGCTAATAGATACAAAGATGCTTACAAAAAATATAGATCTGCCACCTGCCCCATACCCTCTGATAGCATACAACATTTCGTATATTTTTCCCGAGACAGGGAGTCTATTATAGAACACCCCTTTTTGAAACACACTAGGTTCCAAGGGGCTCAGATTATGTATGCCTGGAAAGAGTTGGAACCCGAGAAAGGGCTATACGATTTTTCCCAGATAAGAGAAGACCTTGCGTACTTGGGAAAGCACCAGAAACAGCTCTTCCTCCAATTACAGGACGTTACCTTCAATCCCCGATACAAGGCCGTTCCCAAGTATCTACTTTCAGAAGAATATGGGGGAGGCGCCACACGGCAATACAATGATGCAGGCGAAGCAGAGGGGTGGGTAGCCAAGCGATGGAATAAAGCTGTTCAGAAACGATTTGCCCAGTTTTTAGCCGCATTGGGAGAGGAGTTTGACGGAAAAATCGAAGGGATAAACTTGCAGGAAAGTGCCATTGGGGTGAACCAGAAAAGGGATCCCAGTTTCTCAGAAGAGAAATATGTAGCGGGATTAAAAGCTAACATGCAAGCCTTGAAAAAGGCCTTCCCCAATTCCACTACCCTGATCTACGCGAATTTTATGCCGGGAGAATGGCTACCCTGGGAAGACAAGGGCTATCTTCGGGGAATTTATGCGTATGGAAATCAAATTGGGGTGGGATTGGGTGCGCCAGACTTAATGGTAACTCGAAGAGGACAACTTAATCATGCCCTGGCCTTA
Organism: Bacteroidia bacterium; assembly: GCA_965263105.1. GTDB lineage: Bacteria > Bacteroidota > Bacteroidia > J057 > J057 > JBCCTX01. The sequence continues at coordinate 574,481 of CBDHGL010000002.1, forward strand.
ATGCACGAAGGAGCATACCAAGTTCCTTTGGGGATTGCTGTTCAGGATGGCAATTACATTGGAAAAACAGGGGCCGACAAGGATTACCATGAAAACCAAGGTACAGGAGATAATTCCCGAAATAACCTGGTTCCCTTGCTGCATGGATTTGCCAAAGATTTTTTGGGCGTGAATTATATGTTTTGGGTAAATCAGGAACCCTACTTTGAGGAAGATGTCATGCCCTGTTTTTTTGAATAAAGTTCTTCCTGAAGGGTAGAATTCCTGGGCACTTGGGAGAAACTTTATAATCCTGAGAAGGTAGCTGGAAAGCCAAACCTAACCATAAAGAACACATTCCCTCCCAACACCTATCAACTTTTTGCGAACGCCTTTGGAGTAAAAGCCCACACTTATCCATGCGCCCTATTTAAGAACAGATTTCCCCGTAGTATTGGAGCAAGTACAAATCAAAACCCTCTTAACCCTTAGTATTTTATGCTGCATGCATCTGTGCGCAATGGGAGAATGCATATTCTCTCTGGGATCTTCATGCTCTACTTTTTACCTATATCACAAAGCCAAATAGTTATCCGGGATTCCTCAGACCCCTTGGTCGATGGGGTATATTTCAATTTTGGGACAGCAAATGGAAGGAACTATTACCAAAAGTTTAATGGAGTCAATAACGACTTTGTCATGGAATGGGACGGGGGGAAATGGATAATCAAGGATCTGGTAACCTCCACCATTTACTACAGCAGTACGCTAGATACACAAGATCCGCCCTGTAATTACTGGTCGATAGACCAAATGGGTTATCAAAGTATTATCGTAAATGGAACCCCTTGTGTGGAAGTCTTCCGATTAATTGATTCGGACGAGCCCAATATAAATGGAGACTATTTTGAACGGGGTACCGCTAATACGAGGAATGTCTATCAAAATTCCACCGGTGGAGAGATCACCTGGAACCCAACAAGTATTTACGGGATTGGCTGGGAATTGACCTATAGCGGGAGCGTTTACTATCACAATGCCACTAACCTTCCCATTCCTCCCTGTACGAGTGTTGGCACTTGGACTCCTGTATTAGGCAATGACCCCATCATGTTGAAAGGAGATTGTGCGCTATATTTTCCTAATGATATTAGCGTCTCAGGAAATGGCTTTCAATTCTATTATGGCACGTATCAACGCATATTAAAGGCTCAAATCAATAATAAATCCGTTTATGAAAATCCCTTCAACCTGTTTTTTGGGCCCCTAACGATGGAGTGGGACGCTAGCGCCTCAGAATGGCGACTGGGAATAACCGGAAATCCCGCCTTCCATACCAATCCGGGTACGGATGCAGAGCCACCTTGTACAGGCTGGACAGATTATACCGCTGGGGGTAACACCTACAGTATCACCCTATCCAATAATTGCTCCTTTATCGTGGCGGCCCCCGTAGAGTGGTTGGGTTTCTGGGCCGAAAAAGTGGCTGAGGGCGTACAATTAACCTGGGCCACCGCTACTGAAGAAAACAACCAGGGTTTTACCGTAGAGCGAGCCAGTCTCTACCGAGGCAATTCGTTTAGCGATAGCTTGAGTTGGGAAGCCCTGCATTTCGAAGAAGGGCAGAAATCCAGTCAGGCTGCCCAGGAATATACCTACATCGATCCCAATCACCTTCCGGGGGCCTACCTATATCGCCTTCGCCAGGAAGACTTTGATGGAAAATATAGCTATTCCACTTTAAAGGAGATACTTATTGAAGCCAGCGCTTTTTCCCTGGAGATCCATCCTAATCCTGCAAGTGAGACGGCAACCCTTCTTTTTCCCGCCCAGGATTTACCCGTTGAAATTGAGGTTTGGAATACCCTGGGACAAAAATGGACCTTGCCTATAAATGATAGAGGGGAAATTTCCCTCTCAAGTCTTCCTGAGGGAATGTATACCCTGAGCGTAAGCACGAAACTGCAATCATACTATACTAGTCTGATAAAGAGGCCTTAGAATGGTAATTTAGGATCCACTATTCTTTGGCGCTAGAAGCCCCGCAGGTTCTGCTTGCGGGGCGTTTTTTTGTTCCCAACATGTTCTTAATTTTCCAATTTCTTGCTCCAATTGCTGTGCTGTGTATATCCAGAAATTTTCCCAGCCTCATCCACTTGAAACTCCCAAGTTTCCCCCAGACTCCCGTCTTTTCTCACTCGACGGAATGTATGCCCTTCCTGGTGGCGAATTCTAGTAAAGGCATTAGCGGGATTCTCTGCCGGTAGGCCAATAGAAATCAATTCGCCCTTCCAAGGAAGAATCGCCTCTTCTCCCCACCAGGGCTGCATATTGTAGGTGCCTGTATAGGTTTCTAAATCTATCCCCTCGGGAGATTCCCCAGAACCAGACAGGGCCTTTTGAATGACGGACCGCATCCCCCTGGCATAGGTGGAAGGGTTTTCCCCCGAAGCATTGATCATGACGATGAAGGCATAGCGGTCTGTGGGATCTATCATTAAGGTACTTCTGTAGCCTGGACAGGCTCCACCGTGTCCCACGATAGTTTTTCCCTCTACTTCATATACAGAAAAGCCCAGACCCCAGGAAGTGGTCCAATCGGGATTCATCCAATGAACGCGCTGCATTTCTTTGAGGGTCGAAGCCTTTAGAATTTCCTCCCCTCCCTCTTTGAGCAAGCGAAACTGCCAGGAGGCAAATTTACCCAGGTCTTCTACAGAAGAGGAAAAACCCGCTGCCGCGGTTATCCCTGCTGCGTCAAAGCGCTTTTGCTTATTCCGACTTCCATCTCTTTTCCGAGCGCTATAACCCGTAGCCAGTTTATCTCCCCACAAGGAAGCTGGTAACTCTGTATAGGTATCTGTTAATTGGAGAGGATTGAGGATATTATCTTTCACATAAGTATCGTAGGGTAAGCCACTTACTCCTTCTACTATCTCTCCTAAGAGGCTCAAGCCTAGGTTGCTGTATTGAAAATAAGTGGAAGAGGGATACAGTGTTTCCTGGCCTTTTAGCCCTTCGCGAACCGCCTCCTTGGAAGGGAAAGGGAAATCAGGGCCCGTCCAGTAGGGATGGGCCGACTCCCGAGGGAGCCCCGCAGAATGGGTCAATAAGGAGCGGACCGTTATGGGGCCACTGTCATCATGGGCCTGTTTCAGCTCAAACCAAGGAAGGAGATTCTGTATAGAGTCCTCCAGACTCAGCTTCCCCGCATCGCGGAGTTGCATGATTGCCACAGAAGTAAACAACTTGGAAATAGAGCAAATACTAAATAGGGTAGACGCTTCAGCTGGAACCTTATTTTCGGTATCCGCCCAGCCGTAGCCCTTGCTGAAGAGGACCTCCTGGTCCTTTACAATGGCAACAGAGATTCCCGGCAACTGGTCGTACTGATACTGTGCTTCCAGCCAGGTGTCGATCAGGCGAAAGGCTTCGGAAAGGTCGGGTTCTTCAGAAGTTTCCTGAGAAAAACTCAATGGAATCAGGTAGATCAAAAAAAAGGAAAGAAAGATAGGATATGGCTTCATTGGGTAAAAGGTTGGAGATTTTTTAGGAGTGCTCCTTCAAAATAGGATTTCTCAGGGGAATTCTCAATATTCGTTTGAACGTATTTTTCTCCTCCTCGCTAGGAAGAGAAAATTAGTAAGACCGAATAAAACCCAAGTATTCTATCATGAAACACTACAAGCTACTACTTCTCACCCTCATTTTTGCCCTTCCTGCTTCCGCCCAGGAGGTGTCTCAAAATGACCTAATTTACTACACCCAAGAATGGGCTGGGGAACGCCTATCTGATGGTCGCCCTAAAGTATCAGATGACATTCTGCGTCGCATGAAGAATATCAGTATCGAGGAGGCCTGGGGAACCCTGAGAAATATGGGATTCCACAATCAATTTGAAGGGGGCTGGGAAATGCTGCATGAAGACGAAGCCTTTGTAGGACGTGCCTTGACCGCACAATACATGCCCTTGCGGCCAGATGTACAAAAGCGCATGCTGGAAAGGGGACACAACGAAGGCCGAATTGGCTCGATGAACTCCTGGCCCATCGATATGCTGCAAAAGGGCGATGTCTATGTGGCTGATGGATATGGGAAAGTGGTAGACGGAACCTTGATTGGCGATAACTTGGGCAATTCGATTTTTGCCAAGACGGGTACTGGGGTGGTTTTCGATGCCAGTTCCCGCGACTTGGAAGGACTAGCAAAAATAGAGGGCTTCAATGCCTTCGTCCGTGCCTGGGACCCCTCCTACCTCCAGCAATCCATGCTTACAGGGATCAATACCCCTATTCGTATAGGCAGGGCAACCGTATTCCCTGGGGATGTAGTCCTGGCCAAACGCGAAGGCGTCATCTTCATTCCTGCCCACCTAGCTGAAGAGGTGGTCATCAACGCGGAATTCATCGCCCTCAGAGACCAATTTGGTATCCAGCGCTTGAAAGAAGGAAAGTATACACCTGGAGAGATTGACACCAAATGGACCGAAGCCATCAAAGACGATTTTATGTCCTGGCTGGATGCCAATTCCGATAAGCTTCCCATGACCCGGGCAGAGTTAGATGCCTTCATGGAGAAACGGAACTGGTAAAAAAATACTCCGATGGTCATACCATCGGAGCAATCAAAATAGGATACTCAAACTCAGACCATATTTCTTAAGATTCTTTGGGAATCTTTGAGATTCCGTAGGTACTCACTCGTTCACCAGAAATAACACGAACAAAGTAATTCCCCACGGGCAAAGAACTCGTTCGAATCGTATAGGAATTCTTCGTGGAGACATTTTTGGGTTTCCTTACCAAGTTCCCTAACACATCCCTTATCTCTACCAAAGCCTTGTCTGCAGGCGCGTGGTGAAAATCTATAGAGAACTCATCGACAAAGGGATTGGGGAAACAATTGATCTGAAAAATACCTTGCGGTAAGGATTCTTCTATTTCTTCACTGGCCAGACGGAAGGTAGGAGAATCTGCGGGATCGTATTCAGGTGCTGAGGCTCCCATGATCTGCCCCGGCTCATCAAATACCATATATCCTACCTGTTCTGCGTTGTTATGCACCGTTTCGGCATCGCCGGACTTTTCCTCTTGTAAGAATATTCGAGCCCCTGAGGGATTTAAAGTTCTATACCTAATATTTACCGGATCCGCCCCATTATAGGTTTGTACAGAGGCAAAGAAGGCCAGGGACTCACTATAGGATCGGCCAAAGTTCAATTGGTAATTTCTATGGGTAAGCTCTACCCCTGTCAATCCCCCTTCCCCTTTGAGCCAATCGTCAAAGGATCCAGGATCCATGGCAACCCAAGAAACCGATTCTTTTGCATGGTTCCCATTATTCCCTTCTTCTTCTTGTAATTTAAGCCCAAAGGAGCTTGTGGTAATAAGCTTCGACCTACTAATTACCGCAGCACGACCCCTGTAGGAACAACATTGGGTTAAAACAAGTGGCTTATTGACAAAGGAATTGGGGAAAATAATATTGGTCCATTTGTGGTTGATAATGTTGTCCGTAATCCCGGCAATAATTTGCTTCCCATTAGCCAAGGTATGAACCCCTGCCTCAATGACCATGAAGGAAATATCAATCCCTGTGTGTCCTCCATCGAGGTAATTCCATTCATCTACCTGCCACTTGAAGGAATTGTGGGTTATATTTTTCACCCGTATAGTCAAGGGTTGTCCCCCATGATTAGAGGCAGGACCCATAATCACTACTGGATGCTGGTATATTCGGTCCAAAGTTACTGTATGCCACTGGCGTTTTCGCTTTTGAACTACACCTCTTAGGTTTCCTACCTCACCAATGCCTTTAAAAGTTTGTGCGCAAGAAAAGCTGGAATCTGCCACCAGATTTGTATCGATTAAATCCAGTTTTTGATTTTCAAAGGCTTCAAATTTAGTAGCTGTTAAGGCTGCCGTATTGGCCCCCAACCAATCCTGGAGGACAGTCGTGAGCACCTGACGGTAATCGTGCTGCTGAAAAAGAGGAGCCCCGTCATTGAGGTTGCTGAGATCCATATTCGTTCCGTACACTCCACCTTTGAGTCCCTTGCCAAACATATAGATGGAGCTAGAAGTACCATGATCTGTTCCCAAACTGCTGTTTTCATTGGCTTTTCGCCCAAATTCGGTCAGGGTCATGGTCAAGACCCGGTCATCAATCCCTAAGGCCTTTAGGTCATCTTGAAAGGTCTTCACACCCTGTAAGAGTTGAGACAGTAAAACTTCATGCTCCCCTTCCTGATTGGCATGGGTATCAAAGCCTTCCAAATACACCCAGTAAATTTTGGTCTGACAACCTCCACTGATCAACCGGGCTACTGTCTTGAGTTGGTTGGACAGGTTGGTGTCAGGATAAGTCTTCACATTAGATCCATTGGCAAATACGCTATTGATCCTCGTCGTATAATTGGAGGTACTGGACTGCACCATATTGGCATAATACAATTCTTGCCCATGGATTGACTCGGGGAAATTGGGCGTCAAGGCCCCCCCTATTCCAGAGATAAGGGAATAATAATCTTGGCTATCTTTATTGCCCATGGTGACGTGGGCCTGAACATCCTCGCATTTAAAGGCAAAAGAGGAATCCATAATTCCCATCTGTATACCCAAGGGATCGGGCATAACAGGAGAAGAATAGCCATCCAGGCCCGGATACATATGTGCGAGGTACCTACCGGCCCAGCCCGACTCTAATTCGTACAAAGCCTCTGTAGCATCCCCCCCGGACAACATGAGGTCTGCGGCCTTAAAGTGTGAACGACTGTGGTTTTCATACCCTACTCCCTGAATAATGCTGACTAGGCCTTGGTCGTAGAGTTCCTTGAATTCTGGGATAACCGGATTCAGTCCGATCTGATTGTTTAGTGCCAGAGTAGAATCCAGATTTATATAGGCTCCAGAACCACTATCGGGAACACGCAAATTGGGCCTCAAGGAAGCATAGGAACTGTATTGTTCAATGGGGACAAAGGTATTGAGGCAGTCGTTCCCTCCGAACAACCTAATCACCACCAGGGAGCGTTCCTTTAGCGTATTACAATCAATGGATTGGGCGAGAAGTGAATTGCTGAAGGCTTGCATTCTCACAGAATTCAGCATGAAGGGGACAGCAGCACTGGTCGGCAGGGTATATTGTAGAAATTTTCTTCTGTTCATTAAAAGCGTTTAATAAAAACTGTTTATAAAAATTGGTACTCGGGAGAACGCAACAGATTAATAATCAACTGATCAAGCATGATTCGCACTTCCGTGTCTATACCACTCGCTTCATAGTCCTCCCACTCTCGGGTCCAGTTCTCTGGGTCAATCCCATTGAGGAATACCGTGTGAAGGAAATAGTTGAAACGCTCCTGGTCAGGAAATTCTGCAAAAAGGAAAAGCATCAATTCCGTTGCTACCTTATAGGCATTAGAGGGATCTGAAATGTGGTTGGGATTAGACACAAAGGCTACAGAATCTATAATCGGACCGCCGATACTACCTACTTCTGATACTTTTGTACCGGTACTGAACATTTCGGCGGCTTGATAGCGAGCGGCTACATTAGCCGTCTTAAACCATATTCGAGAGAAGTCAGGTGCTTGGTGATAAGCAGGATAGCCCGCCACCAACTCTGGTTCAAAAAGGAACATTCCAGCAGGCTTAAATATGAGTTCCTGAACGCTTTCCTGGAAAAAGGTAGTATAGTGATTACTTGCTTCCGAAATAGGATCTGGAATGGGAACTTTGAAGTAAGACATGAGTCCTAGGACCAAATCCAGAGGAGATTTAAACATAGTTCCAACGATTTCATCTCTATTATTGGCATCATCCTGGTCATTGAAGTGGATACTGCTCAAGAGTTGTGAAAGAACCGGTTGAATTTCGTAGTTGTTGTCGCGAAAGGTAGTTGCCAAAGGAGCGATGATATCGGTCTCGATTTCATCATCTATCAGAGGACTCACAAAAAAGCGGTATAGCTTTCGACAAATGCGTTTGGCTGTCTCTTCCTGAGCAAATACCATCTCTACAAAATCGCTGATCTCGCGTATGACATCTGCTTCTGAACTGGCGCCACTGATGCTGGTTCCTTGAAAGGCTGAACTAAAGGTCTTGGTGCCCGTATCGTGCTGCGAAAAATCGATAATCGCCCGGGGTAAACCCGTATCAGGGTCAATGTTGGATAAGGTCTCATCTACCCTAAGTCCGGTAAATACGCGGGCTCCTTCCTGTACATCCGCCTCAGTATAATTTGTATAATCCCCAGGCCCCTGAGAAGCTCCTTTTCCTATGGTGAACAACTCCAGAAACTCACGCGCATAATTTTCATTAGGGATACCAGCGGAACTACGCGTAGCGTCTAAGTATTCCACCATTCGATTGTCAAGCGACATCTTTTTGGCAAACTCCTTAATATTCCCTAATGAATAATAGTTGAGCAGACGAAGGTATTCCAAGTTCAATTCCTGCTGCTTCTGGAAATCTACTACGAATAGGGTGTGGAGGAAAAAGGCCATTTTATGACCAATGGTTGTATCCTGAACGGCTTGATACATCCACCAAGCATTAATGTTGGCTTTGGTAATGGTACTGGGACCCGCTATTGTCGGGTTGGGCATAGGCTGAAGCAATTCAGCAACTGCCTGCGGACCATTTTTTTGCGCCAAAAAATTTATCCTTTCCCTTGTAAAGGAATAGGAGCTTCGACGAAGTAAATGAGACGCAAGGCGATTTCCTAGGTTCCAAGTAATTGGAGCCAATGAGGCCATAAGGTAATGATTTTGTTAGTTAAGCAACCCAAACTGTTCTCCGGGGGTAGAGAGACCAAACAGCACTAATTTTAAAATTAGTATAATACAAATTTACGTAAATAATGAATTTTACATTTTATCCGTTTCCATAGACGGTCTCTGGCTTTACCTGAATGGTAAGAAATAGGGGATGATTGGCTTAGAGCTTATTTAAGCCGGGGAGTCTCGAAAAATCTGGAAAGGATGAAGACGTATAAAATTAGCCTAGCTCTTCCAGAAAGGGCAATTCTAATCCCAGAGCCAGGGCTTGCCGTTGGATATCCTTTAAGACATGCTCAATGAGTACTCCTCGATTAGTATTGGCACGTAGCCCATTGGGATTCACCATTACCCCTCTGGTATCATGGAGGGTAATTCCTTCAGGAAGGTCATTTCGGCCGTAGTGGTGCAAGGCTACCACCTTCCAATCTTTATTAAATACAGGAGATCCACTAGACCCCCCCAGGGTATCGGTCTCATAGTACATATAATGTTCCCAGGAAGAATGGGTTACTTTGTTATCTGCTAATGCAAATTTCAAGACGCCTCCTCCGGGATGTTGGATGATATTGGCCAAGTGCCCTTTAACTGGCTTTTTATTTAGCTCAAAGTCCACAAAGCCAATATCCCGGAAGGGCAAAAGGGGATTGGGAATAAGCTTCAGCAGGGCATAGTCCAGAAATCCTGCCTGGGGTTCTTGCTCAAACGTAGGTTCATCTGGGTTAAAAGGAACAGGACTAAACAAGTAAAAGGAGGGATCAATTTTGTATTCCCGCGCATTCTCAGCATTCTCCTCAGTGGCATTAAATTGAACCAAAGAACCTGATAGAGCAGCCCGACTAAGGCTCTCTCTACTATGCAAATCTAAGACGTGCTGATTGGTGAGCACATAACCTCCTTTGAGCATAAAGCCCGTTCCATTATACCTTCCCTTGGAACCAATCCAGATTCGTCCCACAGTGGATTTTACCTCTAGTAGTTTGGTGATCCAGCTGATACCCACCATATGATTGTCCCCCTGTATTTCCTCAAAACCGTTGGTGATTTCAATTTTGTGCTGGTTGAGGATATCTTCTTCAGAAGAAAAGATTTTTTGGGTCTTGGTATTATCCTCCAAGAGTGCTTTGACACGTGCGTCCAGGGCTGAATCCTCTTCCAGGTTTTCCACGAGTTGGATCATGGACCGGCGTAGCCGATTTTTCTCCACCAGTTCATCATCCCGGCGGAGATCCCCCCTATCGGCAGAATGTAGGATTTCCTGATGCCTGGCCTTCAATTCTGTTACTAGGGATAATTGGGAAGGAACCAATTCCCCCACGTATTTCTCGGTAATACGAAAGGCATCTTCTAGCCGATCTTGACTGATAAGGCGGATCAGGACTTCTTGTACCTCTTTGACCTGCTGATCTAGGCCCGGTCGTGGTGCGGGAATAGGACTGGGTGAACTCTCTTCTGCAGTTGCATCCAGCAATTGGGTAAGCACCTCGTTATCTGGGTAGCGGTCCAGGGCTGCTTCGATAAGTTCGGGAATCATTCCCTGGAGCCCCGTTTCTCTAACGATGGCAAACCAATTGTTATTAGCCGCATTGTCAAACTCAATATTGCCTATTGGAATTCCTGCATCCTCTACGATCATGCGAGAAGACTTCTCCTTGGGAAATAGAGAAACCAGTTCCTTTCTAAGTTCTTTTTTCTGTTCGCGACTGAGTTGGCTCATTGTGTTATGTCCTTTCTAATTCATAAATAAACGAGGATACTCTACGGAGATTCCATCGATCAACTCTTCTAGTTGGCCCCCTTCCAGACACAAGCTCACAAGGTTGGTAATAGAGTCGGCCATTCTCCCATCCCTGAACCAGAGGCTGCGGTTAATCCCTATTTCTTCTGAATACCTAAATAGGGTTTGCTCTTCCTGAGTGATCTCGTAAAGGGCTTTGATGACCTTTTCTATTTCTTCCCGATCAAAACTTTCATGTCGTATTCGAGCTGTAAGGAGACTCAGGTAAGATTCGGCGTGTTCATTTTGAGACCTCAGGTCCTGTGGGGTGTTGAAATCTGCCTCCCAGAGAGGTTCAGTGGGATCTGCTGAGGTGAGGTACTTTCCTGTTCTTCCATCTAGGGTTTTGTAGGTTTCAAAGAAACGGGCCAACTTGGAACGATAGCTACTGTCCACGGTATCTGCTCGTGCAAAAACAAAGTCGTACAGGACAATATCCTCCTGGACATACTCCATAATGGCAAAAGGGGATATATTGATATGCCCCTTATCTCCTCGATTACGAGCCTTCTTCAAGCGCAAAACCCCTTTGGGTATTTCTCGAATAGTAGGAAACCTGGGGGTCCATTCCCCTGGCATGGGAATCCATTGGGCTTCAATGTCTTCTAGTATTGCTCCCTCGCTCAAGTCCCATTTATCCCAGTCATCTGGGGATACCAAGACAGGGATACCTGTCGAAGCGGAAAGGCTAGCTGTTAGGCATCCCAGTTGATAGCCTTCGTTGTTGGGGGAAATTTTGTGAGAGCCTAAGCCTCCCATGATCTTCTGTGACTTTTCCCAGGGATTGTATACGCGAATACCATCAGGATTAAGGATGATTTCTCCTGGTTCTGACACTTGGCGCATACTTTTACCTCCAGCAGTGAAATATAGGCCGGGAATCCTGGGCAACCACTCTGAAAAAACGCATCTCTGAAAGTACACCTTAGACCTCCAGGGTTGTTGTCCTGCGAATACCGCATACCAAAACTCCTTATCCTTTAGGTGGGATAAATTTTCCGGAACAGGATCATTCCCAGGAAATTCAGGAAGGACTTGGAGATCCGATAGAGCAAAGTTTTCCAGTGCTTCGATGACGCGGGCACTCTTATAAACTTCTACAAAGGCCATGGATAAAGGCTTTCTATGATCAAATAGGCTTATCTAGGAAAGATAGGTAAAAATGAGGGAAGTTACATAGAAGTTAAGCCAAGACCCATATAGGCTGGCTGAGAATAGAATTACGGGTTCATTTTCTCTTTAAATACCGTAATTTTATGGGTATGATGAAGTCTCTCACCCTAGAAAAAGGATCTATTAAACAGATAGTTCAAATGGCCCAGGAAATACCCGAATTTACTGATCCGGTTTTAAGGGAAACGATCGAGGCGCGTCTGGTGGGTGTTCCCCACTTGATCCTTATTGCCCAGTGGAACTCCCAATTAGCAGGCTTTAAGGTTGGCTATGAGCGGAAACAAGATGGATCCTTCTATAGTTGGATTGGGGCTGTTCTCCCAGCGTATAGAAAGAAAGGCATCGCCCTAGCCTTGGCCGAAAGACAAGAAGCCTGGGCCCTATCCCAAGGCTATCAATGTATTCGCTTCAAAACCCGCAATGCCTACAAGGCCATGCAAATTTTTGCTATCAGCCGTGGCTTTGACATCATTGGCCATGAGCCAAAAGAAGATCGCTCTCAAGATCGGATCTGGATGGAGAAGAAACTGAGGTAGTTGGTTAGCTGGCTAGGTCGATGGTCCATAGTTTGGGTTTGTTAGAAAAGGGTTAAATGGTTGGATAGTCGATAGTACTCTGTCAGGAAAGTTTTTAAACTTCTTTACTTTGATATTCAGACGAATAAAGTTCATTCTTTTTTTCATGTTCTTTTTTATTCAGGTCTCTGCTTATTTTCAGTGGTCTTCATGAGCCCTTCGGGGTTCAGTCGTTAAAAAAGAACCAAAAAAACTTGCACAAATAAACCTTTCGTTCCCCTCTTAGGGGATTCTCAAGGGGTATCCCCACATTCGTGCACCCCAGCGCGCGCTAATAAGATTTTCATATTTTTTATCAGTCCACATACTTTGCTGACAAAGTAATAGTCCATAGATTAGATTCTGAGTTTCTTTCTTCCCCTCCCAGACCGTCGACCATGGACCATTTACCTAAATAACCTTCTCAACCCAGACGGTTGACTATTACCCCCCTAAAACGTCTGAAACTCCGGCGACTCCATAATGCCTCGAAACAGGTTGTTGAGGCTCAACCGCACTTCAGTATCATCGCCATTTCCCAAAAAGGCATTCCAGACATCCGACCAAGTGGAGAGGTTCATTCCTCTCAGGAGCTTGTCGAGAAAATAGGTAAATCGATCTGTATCAGGGGAATAAGGAAATACATACTCCAACAGGGTAGTAACGAGAGCCGTCCCATCCGATGGATCGGAAATATGTTGTTGGACAAAGGTGACCATATCCACCTGAAAGGGAATCTCCCGGTTATTTCCACGAACGGTTCCCCTGACCAGAGATTGGCCCATGGCGTAGCGATAATACCCGGTTGTGCTGTTGTACCAATTGCTGGAATACACAGGTGCCTTGTAGAAGCCGTGGAAGCCCTCTACCGAGTCAGGGCCAAAGGGATCCATCCCCAATTGGGGCATCATATCCGTTACGAAGTGGTGTTGCTCCGTAAAAATTACCTTGTAATTGGCATTATTTCGGGAAAGGTCTAACTGGTTGGCCTCCCACAACATGACCGAACCATGGTACAACTCCAAGGGAGATTTAATTTTTCCTCCAATAATTTCATCAGTGTTGTCATTGTCATCCTCATCAAAGAAATGCTCACTCTTAAGCAAACGCTTGAGGGTAGGGTGAAATACATAGCCATCGTTTTGCAATTGTATGGCTAGCGGCTCTATAATATCGGCTTCGATCTCGGGATTGAGGACTTCACTGACAAAGAAGAGGTACATCCTCCTGACAAAGGCCCTGGCGGTTTCCAATTGGCCATATACCATATCGACAAAGTCTTGCAACTCGCGAAACATATCTTCAGAACTAGTCGCTCCGCTTATAAGGGTATTGTTGAAGGCATCGGAGAAGGTCTTATCTTCTGTATCGTGGGAGAAAAAATCCGCCCGACCACTGGGTAAATTGGTTTCAGGGTCTATGGAGAGACGCTCAAAGTCCTCCTTGAATCCCGTCAATAGGCGCGCTGCCTGTACGACGTCTTGCTCGGTGTAATTGGTATAGTTGTCGGTATCTACCTGCTCTCCTTTGAGGATTGTAAACAACTCCAAAAATTCCCGCGCATAGTTTTCATTGGGATTGCCGACGTTATTAGACGTATTATCCAAGAAGCGCAACATTTGGGTATCGAGAGTCATTTTCATGGCGAGCTGCTTAAGCGTAGCACGCGTCATTTTCTCGCAGAGACTCCAATTGTAATAACACCAGGGAGAGGAAAAGCGGGTAACAAATAAGGAATGAATCCAATAGGTCAGCTTCATCCGGATGGAAGGATCGTTCAGGGTTTCATAGAACATCCACAAGAAGGTGGAGCGTTCAAAATCACCAAAATCAAACAAGGTCCCTATGCCCAGGTTTTCGTCTGTAGCTGGCACCCGGTGAATTGGGGTACCATCGTGCCAAGAAAGGGGGCCATCCGGGAACAGAAGGGGAGGAATATCAAAAAGTTCTTCGACCGCTTCGTCCGCCGTTTTGCTGGCGAATTCGTCTATCCGGGAAAATGAAACGTTGTAGGTGCTCCGTCGCAATAAATGGGCCGCTAAACGGCGTCCAAGTAATCCTGTTCGTGGAGAAAGGGATGCCATAGGTTCGATGTTTGGATGGATGAGTAAAGCTTGATAAAGAAATATTCAACTTTCTTTCAGCAACAATTGCAAGCTAGTAGGGAAAGGAGAAAAAATATTTATTAGTATTGTAATTTCTATTACATGTAATAGCCATTGTAATATTTTTCTCATTTTGAAGGCGAATTGGAAGGATTTTCCGTTCCTATCCGGCCCAATTGCACAATTATTTATCAAATTTAAAATCTTACCGACATTGTCTATTGAAAGGAATTTGTATATTTCTGGCTGCATCCATTTAGTTTCAGGTTTAATCATCAAGTATCTATGCCGCTCAAAAAAGCAACCCATTGTATTCATGGGCCCCATAGGCCTGCTGAGGAAGGAGTAAATACGCCCATCTATCCCTCTTCCGCCTTTCGGTACCGCGAAATAGAAAACAACATCTATCCGCGGTATTACAACACCTTGAATCAGCAGGTACTGGTAGACAAGCTGTGCAAACTCGAGCATGGAGAAGCAGGTTTACTCTTTAGTTCTGGCATGGCCGCTATTTCAACGGCGCTTTTGTCCTTACTCAAGAAAGGCGACCATTTGCTGCTTTCAGGGAGTGTGTATGGAGGAACTTATTACATGATCGAAAAGGAGCTTCCCAAATTGGGAATAGAGTACACCTTTCTCCCGGATACAGAACTGAGTTCCTTTGAAGCGGCCATTCAGGACCATACCCGTATGATTTACCTGGAAACGCCATCAAATCCCCTCCTCCAACTCACGGACATCGCCAGTCTTTGTCAACTGGCTCAGGATCAAGAACTCCTAACCGTCATGGATAATACCTTTGCCTCCCCTATCAACCAAAACCCTTTGGCCTTAGGGGTAGATGTAGTGGTACACAGTGGAACCAAGTACCTGGGGGGACACAGCGACCTCTGCTTTGGCGTGGCAGTTGGTTCCCAGAAATTAATAGATAAGATGTATCCTCATGCCATAAACTATGGAGGGAGTATCAATGCCTTGGACAGCTACCTGATTGAAAGAAGCCTCAAAACCCTCAACGTCCGAGTGAAACAACAAAATGAAAATGCCTTACTGGTAGCCCAGTTTCTGGAAACCAGGCCTGAAGTACGGGCCGTCCACTATCCCGGATTGGAGAGCCATCCACAGCATGAGTTGGCGGAAAGGCAAATGAAGGGCTTTGGCGGGATGTTGTCCTTCGAATTGAAGGTAGACAGCCTGGAAGAAACTGGAGTATTTCTGGATGAGCTAGAACTCATACAACCGGCACTGAGTTTAGGGGGGGTAGAAACCATTATTTGCTCCCCCGCGGAAACCTCCCATATAAAGATGCCTGCTGAACAACGTGAAGCCGTTGGAATTCGAGAGGGCTTACTTAGGTTATCGGTAGGTATTGAAGCCGTGGAGGATATAATAGCGGATTTGGAAAGAGCCTTTATGGCTAGTCGTACTGTATTTCAACAAGTTCAACATACATGAGACTTTTTCATTCTAAGGAGGGGATCGTACTGGAACAGGAGGGAAGGTTTAAAATAGCCCAGTCATTAAACTGGGATAGCTTCGTCAACCAGGACAACCTGCACGAACAGGTACAGCATTTATGGAAGGCGCTCCCACCCGCCACTCAGGTATTGGTGTATCGCGATATTTCCTTGTTGCCCCCCATCGGTTCTCAAGAAGTCTGGGCCTCGGGTGTCACCTATCTGCGTTCCCGTACCGCCCGCATGGAGGAGTCCAATGAAGAAGCAGGGGGGCCTTATGACCGCGTTTATAACGCCGAACGCCCCGAACTCTTTTTCAAGTCCCAACCCTATCGGGTAGTAGGGCATGAGGCCCAGGTTCGTATCCGTGAGGATTCCACCTGGAACGTACCAGAGCCAGAACTCACCCTTATGATCAATTCCAATGCCCAAATCGTGGGCTATACCCTGGGAAATGATATGAGTTCTCGTAGCATAGAAGGGGAGAATCCCTTGTACCTGCCTCAGGCAAAAATGTATGAAGGTGCTACTGCCCTGGGACCTTGTCTTTGGGTACCGGAAAGCATTGATCTAAAAAAGTGCAGCTTGCAGTTGGACATCGTCCGAAATGATAAAGCCGTTTTTTCTGGGAAGATTAAACTCAGTCAGATGAAGCGCAAACTGGAAGAGCTGGTCTCCTTCCTTTTCCGCGAGATGAACTTCCCCAATGGCTGTATGCTCATGACCGGAACGGGCATCGTCCCGGATAATGATTTTACCCTCCAATCGGGGGATATTATTCACATTTTTATGGAGCAGATAGGTCGACTCACCAATGTGGTGGAGTAGGTAAATAGTCGATAGGCGACGATCAATAGAGCTATTAGGCGTCAGGAGAGAGGGGAGAGTTCCGCATAAGCTGACTTTTCAACTCACGCCTCGCCCCTCAAAAAACTGTGGACTGTGGTCTATCTACTATACTCTTATTAAAGTATCCCCTTCAACTTCTCCCCGGCAATATTGGCTCCACAGATCACTAGCACGACGGTAGATCCTTCGAATAGCTCCCGATTTCGCTTTAAGGCAGCAATGGTCACTCCAGCAGCTCCTTCGATGATTTTGTGGTGAGTATAAGCAGCAAAGCGAATGGCATCCGCAATCTCTTCTTCAGATACAAGCAAACATTTATCTACCACATTCTGACAAATCGGGAAGGTGATGGCCCCCTCCTCCATTCCACCAGCAGAGCCATCAGACAAAGTTTCTAAAGGCTCGTCCAGGTAGACAATTTCTCCCTTTTTGAGGCTGAGGGTCATCTCCGGAGAGTTTTCGGGCTGGCAGCCGACGATTTGTGCATAGGGTCTATGGGCTTTGAGGTAAGTCCCAATTCCTGAGATAAGTCCTCCGCCCCCAATGGTAATCAAAACATGGCCAAAGTCATCTAGCTGTTCGCATAGCTCAATTCCGATGGTTCCTTGTCCCCCGATAATTTGGGGATCGTCATAGGGAGAAATCCAAACGGCCTCTCGATCCTTCGCCACTGCCTTGGCGTGGAGTTCGGTAGCCAGGGAGTCCCTGCCGTGAAAGGCCAATTCTACCGCATAAGTTTCCAATGCTTTTACCTTGGCAGGAGAAGCATTCTCGGGTAGAAATATAGTTCCCTGAACGCCCGTAAGCTCCAGAGCTCGGGCTACCCCCAAGGCATGATTGCCTGTAGAAGCCGTAACTACGCCTAGATCCCGGTCCGCTTCGGAGAGAGAAAGCAGTTTATTGAGGCTCCCACGCGCCTTGAAAGAACCTGTGTATTGCTCACTTTCCAGTTTGAGGAAAACCCGCCCCCTGATGAGTCGACCGAGTTCCCTAGATTCTATAAGGGGGGTAGTGAGGATATGAGGGCGTATTCGGGATTCAGCGAGATGGATTTCGGAGAGGATGTTCATGTTAGCAGAGTTTATAGTCTAGAGAGTGGTTAGATAGTTTAATAGTCCATAGTCGACAGTCTGGGTTGAAAGGGTGGAATAACTCAAGAGTATAATAACTAAATTAGACTGGGGACCGTCGACTAATAAACCAAATAGCCAGCCCAAGCTGTGGACTGTTGACCATCAAACCATTTAACCTATCAACCATTTACTTTTTATTCCTCCCCTACATACATCTCCAACAAGCCCTGCGGCAGATCCACCAAGACTTCCTTTTTTTCCTTATCTACTTCTAATAAGACCTCATCTACGGCGGGAATCAGGACTTCCTTGTTTTTATAACGCATGACAATCAAATCCTGCAGGCCTCCTTCTAGAATGTCATCTACTTTGCCTAGTTCTCCCTTTTGCTTGTCTCGAATGCTAAAGCCCAGGATTTCAAAAAAGAAATATTGCCCCTCTTCTAAAGGAGCCAGTTCTGACTGGGGAATCAGGAGGGTATAGCCCTGCAGGGCCTCCGCATCATTGCGGGTATGTATATCTTTAAAGGCCAGGATGCATTGCTTGCCCGTAGGTTGGAACTTCTTGAGTTCATAGGGTTGAGGGGCTCCTGGTTTTTTGGCTAACCAGAGATTTTTCCTATTGAGGTAGTCAGATACGTCGTGGACATCCAACACCGCTTTTAACTCTCCTTTAATCCCATGTGCCTTGGAGATGTAGCCGATCTCTATAAAATCTTCCCATATCATGGGGTAAAAGTACAGAATTCTATGGATTACCATATGGGAAAGGAGAAAGGGAAAGAATAGTTTGTTAGTCGATAGTCCACAGTCCATGGCTTGGGGTTTTAGGGGTCCGTAGTCGGTGGTCCGTAGTCAGTAGCTTGAGGGGAAAAAAAAATTCAACATATGAAACCCAATTGCTAATGATCATTTTTCCTAGGCCCCCAAATGAGTCCTGAAGGGACGAAATATCATCCGGTAGGGGAGTTATCCAAGGATATAATCCCCTATTCAACAGAAATAACAAATTGAAAAATGTTAATGGAAAAAGGGAACACCCGGTAGGGACAACGCCATGGCTTGTCCCCTAGATTAATGGGCTTATACCCCTAAAAGAGAAAAACTCCTAGCCGGAGAAGCCAGGAGCTTATTCTTAGTAATTAGCTGCACATCGTGATACAAAGGTCGTCGAAATGAGGGTATAAGATGTGGAGAATTAATGCAATTTTGTTCAATTATTGAATAGTGTGATTTTTTGAACCAAATCTCTATAAAAACAACTATTAGCCATGACAGTAGAGACTTATTTCTTCAGCTGGTGCTGAAGTATCTCCATCGCCTGTTCCAGTTCGCCTGCATTCATCGAGGCAAAGCCCATTCGAATGGCATTTTCCTGTTTTTGGTGGATGGGATATTTTGAGCCATCTGCCAGATAGAGGCCTTTTTCACTGGCGCGTTTTCTCAACTTACAGAGATCAATATCTGGCGCGAAGTGGGCCCAGATAGCCATTCCTCCGGTGGGTTTTTGAAATTGAAGGTATGCTCCCAAAAGCTCGGAAAATAGCTCGCAACACAGGTCCCTACGTTCCTTGTAATGCTTCCAGGCCTTCCTCAAGGACCGCCGAATGGTCCCATTTTCCATCAGCTCCGCGAAGCTTTTTTCCAGCACCTCATCTCCTTGACGATCCATTACCCGGCGAAGTTTGGATAGTTCCACAATCAAGTTGGGATTAGCGACGAGAAAGCCTACCCGGAAAGCGGGTGCCAGGACCTTAGTGAAGGAACCCACATATAAAACCCTTCCTTGGTGATTGCCACTCGCCAAGGGAAGGATGGGGTTGTTGTCGTAGTGAAAGTCGTAGTCATAATCGTCTTCCAGCATGACAAAGTTATAGGCATGGGCTAACTCAATCAGTTGAATCCTTCGTTCAGGACTTAGGCTTACGGTAGTCGGATGGTGGTGATGAGGAGTGAGGTAAATGCCTCGTATAGGAGTCCTTTTACAGACTTCTTCCAAGCTCTCCGTGTCTATGCCCCCTTCATCAACCGGTATGTGGATGAGTTTGCCTCCCATATGCTGGATAAGCATATTGGCGGTCTGGTAATTTGATTCTCCCACCGCAAAACAGTCTCCAGGACGGATGATACTGGCCAAGGCCAGGTGCATGGCCATGATGGTTCCTCTGGTGATGAGGATATGATCTTCGGTGACATTCATGCCCCGCGTTTCATTGAGCATAGTAGCCAAGAGCCTTCGGAGGGAGAGATTGCCCAAAGCCTCTGTATATCCGAGTTTCTTTCGCCTAGCCATAGACCTTAGGTTGCTGGCATAACTCCTTGCTAGTTCGTCGATAGGGGCAAGTCGCACATCGGGGAGGCCATCGTCAAAAGCGATTAGGGTACTATCTCCTAGGGGGGCTTCCAGGTGGGGAAAAGGGTAAAAGGAAAAATCTGATTCTGAGGCTATTCCCTTATCATGGCCGGCCCAAGAATTGGGCTTTACTAAGGGGAGCTTATGGGCCACAAAGGCCCCCACATTTGCACGGATTTCTATCCATCCCAAGGCCTCTAGTTCTTCATAAGCCCGAATAACCGTATTTCGATGGACGGCCAAATCTTGGGAAAGCATACGACTTCCAGGCAGACGGGTACCAGACAGCAATTTCCCGTGTTGGATTAAGTGAATGACTTGTTGGACAATTTGAAGGTAAACAGGGGTCCGGGCTTTCCGGTCAAAGGATATGAGTTGTTTAAAAGGAAGCATTCCGGTCTATTCAATTTGTAAAAACTGGATGACTATAGGGTACCGGGAATAAGCTAATTTTGTAGGAAAAATGGAAATCTTAATTGAATTATATGTCAAGCTATCCCATTACTTCAAAAAATAAGGTCAAACGCATCCCCAAACGAGGGCACTACGACCGCGAAACGGTCCATTCCATTCTAGATGCGGGTTTTCTGTGCCATATTGGCTTTAGTGTGGACGATCAACCCTATGTCATCCCTACTTCCTATGGGCGAGAAGAAGATGTAATCTACCTCCATGGAGCTTCTACTAGCCGGATGCTGGTCAATCTTCAGCAGGGTATTCCCCTATGCATTACAGTGACGCATCTGGATGCTCTAGTTCTGGCGCGCTCTGCTTTTCACCATTCGATGAACTACCGTTCGGCCGTGTTATTCGGGACCGCCAGCATCGTTGAGGGAGAAGAAAAACTCCACGCCCTCAAGGTCATATCCGACCAGATCCTGGCAGGTCGCTGGGAGGAGAGTCGCCAGCCCATCGCCAAAGAGATGAAAGCTACAACGGTTTTGAAGATGCCTATTGAACAGGCTTCTGCCAAAATACGGACGGGCCCTCCGGGCGATGACAAGGAAGACTATGAACTCCCCATTTGGGCAGGGGTAGTACCGCTCAATCAAAGTTGGGGAACACCTGAGGAAGATGCTTTATTGAAGCCGGGAATTCCTCTTGCGGGGAGTGTGGAGAGACTGATTGGGGAGGAGGGTTAATAGCCTTGAGTTCAGGGAGTTGATCCTTTCTTAGGAACATTGATGATCAAAATACTTATTTTAGCTATTTTTTATTTTGATACAACATTTTTGCAATAAATATGTAGGCAATTTGATTGTAATTGACTAAAATGGGTCGATGAAAATATTATTTTTGTCTGAAAATGGGCCAACCTTCAGGAACACAATTTGAGAGGTATAGAAACTATGGTTTTGAGCACCCAATAATTTTCATGATATTAATTTAAATATCCAAGGAAATTGTTAAATCCTTGAACCTAAACATCAAGTTCCCATCTATTCATGATCACATAATTTATCAACTCCAATTTTTGAGATTATTACCACTATTAGAACAGTTGGCACTCCTAAATATACAGCACTGATTATATTTCCTATTGCAATCCCTAGTTTTACCATATCTTTTTCTGCTCGTAAGAATTCTATAACTTCTGGTTTACAAATTAGGCCTTTAATTTTATTCAGAGTGTTATGAAATTTGAGTTTCCCTATATCAATTTTGTCTTTTACTTTCATAGGTAATGCTGCGGCTCCTTCAGAGGCCAGTGCCAGTTCTACGTAGAGCTCATCTTCAGAAAGTTCAATATATTTTTGGATTTCTTCTTCCATTATTTTTCGTTGGTTAAATTAGTTTATATTTCAATCCGACTCATTAAGTATTTATATCGATCTAGAGGGCGTAGATATTTTCCACTTTTTTGGGGTTCAATAGCATCAAGTGTTGTAAAAAGCATTTCAAGAACTATTTGGAATTCATGATTTATTTCTAAGCCAAAGTGCTTATTAACCACGCCTGCTGTAATAATTGATGCAACAAAATCAGCTTCCAGTTCTTCATTTACTGCAAACCCTTCAATCGTTTCATATCCATTGAAATTACTGCTAGTTTCTTTAGTGGTTCTTCTTTTAAAATCACCGTTTAAATAATGGGCCAACTCATGGCTAATGATAAATACATCTGCTGTGTTTAAATAGTGAGTTAATCTAAAAGTCTCTGGGTGATTTTCGTCCATAATCAAGCCTGGTCCAACCGGTAAGCCATAATTATGGAAGGAAAGAAATAATTCTTCTTGAAACTTAATGTAATCACTTTCCGAATATAGCTTTCCATCGTCCTTTTCTACAAATAATACCATTTCTTTATTTCTCCTTGCGAATTCATATCTAAAACTACGCGCAATTGCATCTAGTAAGGCAGTGTTTATTAAAATACCGTAACAAAATGCATCCCCTTTACGAATCCACGCATTCATTGTCCCCCTAAGGATTGCGCCTATTGCAACCTGTTGACTAACAAATAAATTTTTTTCAAAAGGCAGGACATCTTTAATAAGACCAAAAAAATTTTTGACTCGATGATCGTAGTAATTATTTAGAAACTTAATGAAGCCTAAATCTCTAGTTTCAAAAGCTTCCTTATGATTACCTTTTAGTTCAAATATTTTTGAAAAGTAATCATCTTGAAGTGATTGTTTTGCTGATTCAACAAATTCCTCAGGTGAAATAAAATTCATGACTTACTTTGATTAAGTAATATTTAGTTTTTGGAGCATAGATTTGAACATAGCCTAAGACTAAAGACTTTCCCCATAACTAGGCGACATAAAATGTAATAATGGCTGCACTCCTTAATACTGATGATCTCTCAGGTACAAACGTACCCAAAGCACGACAAGCCACTTTTGAATTAATTAATTTCGGTAATTAGAGAATGGGCTTCTGGAGAAATATGTATAGTTGATGTATTGAGCATCACCACCCCAAAATATACTCATTTACACCCAATTATAAGAATTAGCAAGTGGCTTTTTAACTCTGTGGTCTGGACTTCGACTCCCCTGGAATAAAAGTGAACTCATCACCTACCAAACCCAATCCTTATACTAGCTACTCGTTTTTGGCGTATCAACCAGCCAAGCTTTTAGCCGCGATGCATTGGCCTTACTAATAACAATTTGTTCCTTCGCTTTGGGGGCTAAGGTAACAACCAATCGCCCATTAAAGTAGTTTTGAAGCGATTGGATGGCTGATCGCTGGACCAAATACTGGCGGATAAGCCTGAAAAAGTGGTCGGGGTCTAATTCCTTTTCTAGTTCTTCCAATTGCTCACTAAAGAAATAAGTTGTACGGTCTTTGGTCATCCCTTTTACTACGCCATTTTGCATCCAAAAAAAGGAGATGTCATTCGTGGAAACGGGGATGAAGCTATCTCCCTTTTGAATGAGGAAGGAAGAACGGAACCCCTTTTGTTGAGTCTGCAGCAAATCTCTCAACGCTTCTATCTGTTGGGAAGCCATCAGTGAGTCTCTCTGGTGCTTGTCAAATTTTTGAAGGGCGTGTTGGAGTTCTTTTTCTTGTACAGGCTTAAGTAAATAATCAATGCTATTGAGTTTGAAGGCATCAATGGCATACTGGTCATAAGCCGTTGTGAAAATAATGGGAGCTACAAGTTCTACTTCTTTCATAATCTCAAAGGAATTGCCGTCCGCCAGGTGAATATCCATAAAGACTAAATCATAGTCCCTTCTTTCCTTAAAAAAGACAATGGCATCCGATACCGTATCGATCAACTCAATGATTTGAATGTCGGAATTTAGGGTTTTCAATTGGTGTTCCAGATTCTGCACTGCAGACTGCTCATCTTCAATTAGAATGGTTCTCTTTTTTTTGATGAGTTACTTTACTTCTTAATCCGATTGATCCTTTATAATTAACCCAATTTGCTAGCGTAAGTTAGCCGTTTTCATCTGGTCAATTGGGAAGTTTCACTAGGAAATAGGATACATCTTGATATAGGTGAATATCCCTCTTTTTTAACAGCTTAAATCGTGTAGATAAATTGCTCAGCCCCATCCCACTATCCTGGAAGGAATCTCTTCTTTTTTGGAGCTGGTTCCGGATAACCAGGTCTTCTTCTTCTGGATAAATTTCTATTACTAAGGGCTGTTTCTTAGATACGATATTGTGCTTGATGGCATTTTCTATTAGGAGTTGCAGGGAAAAAGAAGGAATCAATTTCTTTTGCCAGGATTGGGGAATGTCTATGTTTACGGACAATTTTCACCAAACCGCTCTTTTTGTAAATAGATATAACTATCCAAATATTCCAGTTCCTGTTGGATAATGATAAAGTCCTCTTCACTACGTTGTAAGGTCGAACAAAGCAGCCAGGATAACTGGTTAACAAAGGGCATTGCGCGGTCTGATTTCTGCCGAATCAAAACCGTCAGGGAATTTAACGCATTAAATAAAAAGTGGGGATTGATTTGGGTCCTTAAGGCTGCTAATTGATGTTCCAGGGCTTTCTGTTTGGCCTGTTCTTTCTCTACCAGGATCTGCTGTTGCTGGGCAAAAAGATTGATGAAACGAGCCAGAAGCAATAGAAATGGATGTACCACCAGATAGATAATCATTGTTCCTCCAAAGACATTTTTATTCCCCAGGGGATTTGATCCTATATTGATTCTCAGTTCTGAAGCGGCAAGCACCCCAAGGAGTAATATTCCTCCATTGATCAGCATATTGCGCAGCTTCCTACGATCGGAAGAGGGGGCATACCATCGGACTTTCCATACTAAATTGTAACTCAATAATATACAGGCATATGCGAACATAACGAACATCCTCAGGAGGAGACTGTCCAAGGATAAGCCCAATGAAGCGGCTATATTATTATCCATTTAGGCGATTACCAGCCGCTGGAAATTCATCAGCAGGGTAACCGATAAGGCTCCCAAGAAGATTATATGAGGCTTATAATAACGTGAGTTTTATCCAAAACTCACGTTATTTTACCAATTATGGTAAGGCGGCATCGATAATGAAATCTATGTTTGAAAAAGGCGAGCTTCAAGAGGTAGAAGAGATCGCAGGGCCAAGTATTTAATATGTAATAGTTTATTCAGTTGAGCCTGTATGTTTCGTCCTAAATATAAAAACGCCGGTCGGGGAGACCAGCGCTTTTTCTCGTAATTAGCTGCACGTTGTATAACAAAGGTAGGCTTATTGATCCGAAAGCATGTGTATTTTTTTAACAAAAATGTTCATTAATATCATTTTTCCAAATATCGATACAATGCAAAAGTTAAAAGCTGTACTATAGAATTCCATCCAGCCAATGCACTATATTCAACAGCAATTGATGGTTTTGAGCAGCTGAAGGGTGGTTCATACCCATATACTGTTTTTGTGGCCCGGCTAATTGGGCTGAAAACATAGCTGCTTCACCGAAAAATACGATCCTCCCTTTCCCATATTCCATAAAGGCTCCTTGCGATTTGCCTTTTGCTGGCATGCGTTGGGTATGTTGATTAAATACCCACGCCGTATCTGGAAGCAGATTGATGTGATGCTCATCTAAGATCAATAGAGCTTGTGCCTTTTCAGGAAGGTCAAAAGCCTGTCCGGTAAAGGTGAGAACTTCATTAACTGATTCGCTGTTATCTCGGCCCTGCGTGATGACGTTTTCCACCAGGCCAAAATTCTCATAGCTAAAGACCGAAGGCCCACGCTGGAGGGTGTCTAGGGCAAAGCCATCTGTAAAGGTAAAGCCAAATGCTGCTGCAAGTTCTATTGCAGCTCCAGCCAGGGGCATATGATCGGCAATGAGCCAAAGCCGGCCTCCAGATTCTACCCAATCCTTTAAGGCCTTTATTTCTTTTTGGGTAAATGCTGAATAAATAGGCACATACCAATTTTCCACATTCTTCTTATGAAGGGCATTGGAAATAACCAGGATTTTTCCCTGTGAAAGGGTTTTGAGGTCAAATTTACCCTTATAAGCTTCTACTTGGTAGCCATCTCTTTCAGTCAAGCGGGCAAAGGCCTGGTATCGGCCCTCTTTCGTGTGAAAGTTGTGATGTCCCTCGTCGATCCAAAGAATCGGCCCTTTACCTAGGGCATAGGCTGGGGAAGCTATGGCGGGATTGTAGGCGGTATCGGCAATTTGCTGGGCGGAAAGTCTGGTAAATGCAAATAGTAAAATAATGGGTATGAATGCTTTCATTTCTAGGAGGATTTGCTTAGTTCTATTTGGACAAAAATATGAGGGCATTAAAATAACGTGAGTTTTGGATAAAATCCTTTTAGATGGATTGTGATAGGCTATTTTACCCTCCGTCAAAAAATTTACCTACCTTTTTTAGAAAAACGTAGCACCAAAAATCGCAAAATTCCAGACCGCCCTGCTAACGCCCCCGGTTCCCAACGAATTTTGCAGGCCTACACACTCAATCTTTCTCCTAATAGCTAATTCCTTATCCAAAGTTCAAGTTAAAATAAATTTTTCCTCCATCTTTTCCCCCATCGGTCCCAGTGAATTGGGGCCACTTGTCCAGGGAAGACCGAAAAATAGGCAGAACCTCATTTAAAAGTCCCTCTTGGGAGCAAATCTTGCAGGGTTTTTGGACCCCCTCCCCCTAACTTTATAGATAGGGGACTCCTCCTGAAAAGAAGGAGAAAATGGGAGTTGGAGGTTTTTACCCAAAGCGTGTTGGCGTTGTAGTCTGCCAGTATTGGCAGAAAAAGGCTTTCAAATTCTTTTAAGAATAATTATGTATGCATACGGTGAATGAACTACGTGTTTCTCAATTTCTCCCGAAGCTTTTTTTCCCATTCAATCTTTTCTTTCCAATGTGTTAGGGCTTCCTCCCGACTAATGAGGGAAAATCGTATTTCGTCTCCGGGTTTTGCTTGCCCCAATCGATCCCTATCCACTTCAATGACCTGGAGAAATCGGGTATATCCTCCCGTGGTTTGGGCATCGGCCATCAGCAGAATGGGATGACCTTCTCGTGTGACTTGTATGGTGCCTGGCATGACAGCAGAAGAAATATTGGGAGTTGTGTTTACCAATTTGAGGGCCTTGCCCTGAAGCCTATATCCCATGCGATTGGAGTCAGGACTGATTTTATAGGGTTCACTGAAAAAGTAGCCGATACTTAGGGGATCTACTTGTTCATATTCTGGACCAGGGAGTACTCGAATAAGCGGAGTATGTTCCTTATACAAAAGAACTTCATTCGGTATTCTCTTATTCGTTATAAAGGGAGAGGGAGTAAAGGATAACCTTTGCCCTTTTTGCAAGATACTTTGGGGAGTAACTTGACGGGCATTGGGATGAGCGGCACTGGAACTCCCTAGCCAATCGGGGACATCCAAGTCGCCGCCGATAGCCAAATAGGCCCTACAGCCAAAACGGCATCTTCCAAAACGGAGGACTGCGCCTGACTTCACGTCAATCGTTTCATTTAGCGGGAGGGGTACAGCATCCATTTCTGCAGAAAGGTCGGCCCCAGTGAGGGCGATCTGACAAGCTGCCTCCCATTGAATTTCTGGCCCCATTAAGGTGATTTCCAAAACGGGTTGGTTAGGGGAGTTTCCCACCAAGGCGTTTGCCAAACGAGCTGAAAATCGATCCATAGCCCCACCCACGGGTACCCCAAAGGCCTGATAGCCCTTCCTGCCCTGGTCTTGTACCAGGCTTAAGAGTCCGGGTTTGATGACATGAAGCTGAGGCATAATAATCTTCGTGTTCAATAATCTTCTGACCAGTTTTCAAATTCTGTCTTACTAATCGGGTAAAATTGTACTTGATCTCCTGCTTGAAACAAAAAGGGATTCTCTCTGCTGGGATCGAAGGCCTTGAGAGGGGTTCTGCCCAGGATTTGCCATCCTCCCGGGGCCTGGGAAGGATAAATCCCTGTTTGTTTACCTGCCAATCCCACGGAACCTGCTTCAATTCTCAGTCGAGGTTGTTCCTTCCGAGGACATTCTAAATCAGGGGGAACAGAGCCCATATAGGGGAATCCGGGAAGAAAGCCCAACATATATACGGTATAAGGTATTGAGCTGTGTAAAGCAATAATCTCTTCTTGGCTGAGACCGGTATGTGCCTGAATTTCTTCCATATCCCAGGCGAACTCTGGGGCATAACATATCGGAATTTGGTGGCGTTGAATTTCAGGATCCGCTGAATCGAAATTTTGATCGGAAAGCCTTAAGATATGTTCTTTTAGTACCTCATAGGAGACCTGAAAGGGATCAAAGCCGATGGTAAGCGAACAGTAAGCGGGAATGACAAATTGGATCGCTTCTATTTTTGCTTGCACAATTTGTTCCTGCAAACCCATTACCTTTTGATGAATCTCCAGGGAGATTTTCTGCTCGTAATTGACAAGAGCGCTTGTTCACCATACGGCTGGATTTTAATCATTGGGAAAAGGCTTGCTTGTGAATACCGTGTTGGGTCAGCATAGCATCAATGGCCTTGAGCAAGTCTACTGCCTTAGGATTATCCCCATGTATGCAAATAGATCGGGCCTGAATTGGGACCTTATTCCCATCCCAACTCTGTAGCTGTTTATCCTGAACAATACCTAGAACCTGTTGGGCCGCTTCCTGGGGATCTGAGATAACTGATTTTTCCAGACTTCGAGCGCGCAAGCGTCCATTGGATTCGTAGTATCGATCTGCAAAGGCTTCTGGAACAAAGGGAATACCTTGCTGCTTCGCTAGTTTTTCAATTGGGCTTCCCGCCAACCCCATCAACATAAGCTCGTCCCCTATTTCTCGTAGGGCCTGAATAACCGATAGCGCTTCTTGTGGGTCATGGGCAATCGAATTGTACAGGGCGCCGTGTGGTTTTACATAGCTAAGCTTTCCCCCTCGACTTTCCACCATCCCTTTTAAGGCGGAAACCTGATATTTCACCAAAGTTCGCAGTTCATCAGGGGCTAGGTGCATTTTCCTCCTCCCAAATCCATTTAGGTCAGGGTAGGAGGGATGGGCTCCCATTTGTACGTCATGCTCCAAGGCCAAGTCTATGGTCCGCTCCATATGGAGGGGGTCTCCCGCGTGAAACCCGCAAGCAATATTGCAGGAACTAATGTAGGGAAATACCTTTTCGTCATTTCCCAGACGAAAGTTTCCAAAACTTTCGCCCATATCGCAGTTTATATCTATAGTTAGCAAAGGATTTACGTTATTATTATACTTGATACATAAGGAAGAATAGTTTTATCTAGGGCTAAAGAATTTTACATTCAAGTTTATTAATTTTCCGCATGAGTTTTAACTGGATAGAAGAAAAAGATTCCGTTTTGGTCTACGTAGCAGATCCGATGTGTAGTTGGTGCTATGGCTTTGGACCAGAAATCACGAAGGTAAAAGAGACCTATTCTCAATATACCTTCAGATTAGTGATGGGGGGCTTACGTCCCAATGGGACGGAAACGATAGGAGATTTGGGCAAACATTTGAAAAAACACTGGGAACACGTTCAGGAGGCCAGTGGCCAGCTCTTTAAGTATGATCTACTAGAGAATAAGGATTTTATTTACAACACAGAACCTCCAAGCCGGGCAGTAGTAGCAGTCAGGAAGATGGCTCCCGAAAAGGAGTTTGACTTTTTCAAGGCGGTTCAAAGGGCCTTTTATCAGGATAATAAAGATACGAATCAGGTTGAAACTTACTGTGAGTTGGTTCGCCAAATGGGCTTATCCGAAGAAGAGTTTAGGGAACTCTACGAATCTGAAGACGTACGCTACGAAACCCGGGCGGACTTTCAAGTATCCGCAGAAATGGGAATTCGGGGCTTTCCGGCCACCCTATTTCGTCATCAAGGCGAGTTTTTCCTGACTTCCCATGGATATACCAAGGCTGCTGAGGTAGAACGAGTCATGGGCAATATACTACAGGAAAAAGGCGCTTGAACCATCTGTCTTTCTAGCGTTTGTATACCAAGATCAATCCCTGGAAAGCCAATTCTTCCAGGGCTTTTTGATAACCTGGGTCAGCTGTACTTTTACCCATCTTTTGCAAATGGAATTCCGCAACCGCTTTCCGAGCCTCAGCTTCAGAGCTTGAAGTTTGCATATACTGATGGATTTCACCTTTCACCCGCAAGGTATATTGGGTTTTCTGTTGAGTTCCCATTGGAGATCTGACTTTTGATTTCTTGTAAATAAGTTAGAAAAGAAAGGAGCCTCGTCCAAAGATTTTCATCGGATAAAGGGCTCCATTTATCGAATGTACAATACCAATCATCTATGACTTCCCGCGTCCTCTGTATTTTCGACTACCTTTGTATCACGATGTGCAGCTAATTACTAAGGTTAAGCTCCTGGTCTCCCCGGCCAGGAGTTTTTCTCTTTTAGGGGTATAAACCCATTAATCTAGGGGACAAGCCATGGCGTTGTCCCTACCGGGTGTTCCCTTTTTCCATTAACATTTTTCAATTTGTTATTTCTGTTGAATAGGGGATTATATCCTTGGATAACTCCCCTACCGGATGATATTTCGTCCCTTCAGGACTCATTTGGGGGCCTAGGAAAAATGATCATTAGCAATTGGGTTTCATATGTTGAATTTTTTTTTCCACTCAAGCTACTGACTACGGACCACTAACTACGAACTACGAACCCCTAAAACATCCACCATATTGCAAGTATTCGGCAAATTGGGTAGTTTGAAATTCAGGATAATTCAAACAAACCCCACAATATCATGTACCACACCCCAGATACCCCTGTTCCTCCCAAGGAAAAAGAAAAAACAGGGGACTTTTTTCGAAAGATTACTCAGTTTACGGGTGCATTTTTGGAAGCAGCCTATATAAACCTGTTCAGCATACTCTTACTGGCGATTATTTTTTACTTCTACTGGGAATTTGACCAGGGGAAGGATTTACTCCTTACGCTCAACCAGCAAAGTGATTGGCAGATTGGTTTTTTCTTTCTCACCTTACTGACCCTGGCCGCTATTTGCTGGTATATCCCCAGGATGTGCTATACAGATAATAGTAAGGCCGTAGCAGAAAAGAATAAAGAAAAAGGGGGTGAGGCTAGGCCCTCTGCCCCTAGTGCTCCCGTGAGAGCTAGGGGCTTTGAATCATTGGTAGAAGAAAGTGCTGTGAGTGAATCTGCTTTGGCCAATGAGGCTGTATCCAGTAGGAATTTTCAGGAATCGGAAGAAACAGCCCCAAAAAGAGCTTCCATTTTACCAGACGTATTCTTCGAGGACATTGCCCAGCATACAGTAGAAAACTACTATGAGGAAAAGGGTTATATGCCCAAGGCTGATGTGGAGCCTGAAGTAGAAGATGCCCTACCAACCCCAAGCCCTGGATTCGAAGGGGGGGAAGTGGTTGAGGAGGATAACGCTCGTGGATTTGATGTACATGAGGAAGCAGAGCAAAAGGAAAAAGACAAGAAACGAAAAAAAATCCCAACAACAGATCTAATCCCTGAATCGGAAACCTGGGAGGACCGAAGAGAACGCTACCGTATTTTGTTTAAGGAGAACCTCCCGAGATTATTGGGGTCTATGGTTCTCTTCATTGTGGCGTTTGGTATGTTAAATATACTCCAGGAGTTCCTTCAATTTGCTCGTATTCCCGCCTTTGTATGGCTCATTTTGATATTTTTTGCGATGTCCTATTTGGGCTATCGGTTCAATTCTGCCTATTTCAAAGCTCGGCAAATGTCTGACCCCTTTTTCTTGAGAAAGGTCTATCGCATAGCCCTAATTCTCGGAACCGTTGTGTTAGCTACCCTACTCTACCTTATGCTGGAAAATAAGGGAGACTTATCTGAATTGAGCAGCTTGTTTTTGGCAACGACTTTGGTAGGAGTATCTTTCTTTTTCATCACTGTTGTACGAAAGCCCTTAGCCAAATATATATATGCAAAGTACGGGAATCGGATTGATAGTTTGGGATTTTTACCGCTCAACTGGGTCCTGGTGATTCTCACCTTTGCTACTCTGGGCTTAATTATTTTCTATCTTATTCTTAACTTTTGGCCTTCCTTTTCCCAAGCATTTAATCCCCTCATTTGCGCCAACCTGGCCTTTATCTTCTACATAGGGATTTTGTACTATCTGCGGGTGCGAGGGGCACGAATGAGTATAGACTTTGTCTCTATCTTTCTCTTCATTTGCCTGCTCTTGTACATTTTCAATTCCAAGGATAAACTGCATCGTATTACGATGGTCGAAGATAGCCGAGAGGTAGGATCTCGACCAAGCTTACCCCAATATTTTGACGACTGGTTGTCAGAGCGTGAAAGCTACATCCACTCTGTTCTGGATACTTCTCATGAAGCAAGATATCCTGTGTTTATCATTTCCTCTGAAGGGGGAGGTTCTCGGGCAGCCTATTGGACTGTTCTCTCCCATCAATCTATGCAGGAAGCCAATGCGGAATATTTTGACAAGCATTTATTTGCCATGACGGGGGCATCCGGGGGAAATACCGGCAATAGTAGCTATTTTACTATGCGGCGCTCTCAACTACCGGTGGACAGCATTCAATCTGCGGCTGGGAATATGTTTCGGGAAAACTTCCTCTCCTCCTCCATCACCCAATTTCTGGGAATAGATATCTGGAAAAATATGTTTCGCTTGGGCGGCAGAGACCGTGCTAAGTCCCTGGAAAAAGAATGGACAGATAAACTGGCAGAAGTGTCCGGGGATTATGGTCAGGCCATCCGCGACAGTTGGGACAATTCCTTCCTTTCCTTGTGGTACGAACCCAGTTCTGAAAATCTCATTGCCTATAAGCCCCTTCCCCCCTTGCTGTTCATCAATGCCACTCATGTACAACGCGGGGGCCACGGGATATTTTCTCCCGTTAAGCTTTCACCTACTTATTACAAAGGCAAGGATCTGCTGGCAACGATAGCAGCCACGGAAAGGCATCAGGGAAAATCTGTCCCCCTGAAAACAGCGAATTTGTTGAATGCCAGTTTTCCCTATGTCAACCCGGCTGGCGTCATACAAGACGTTGGGAATTTCGTTGATGCTGGGTATTACGACAATTTCGGGGCACAAACGGCGATTTCCATACTTGAAGAGCTAAAGGCCCACCGAACGGAAGCACCAGATTTCGCCTTGATCAAGCGAATAAACTTTGTCTCTGTGCTCATTCGAAACAGTACGGTGGATGGTGACTCGGAAGCTTACAGCGATCCCGAATATCTTCAATTGAGGGCACCGCTCAAAACCTTGGGAGGCATACGCTCTGCAGTCAATTCTCACAACCGATGGGAACTGGCTCAAGTGGCTGATACCAGTTTTGAGATCAACCTCCTTCCCCGGACGGAAATCACCCTCACTAAAGGAAAGGATACCATTCAGCCGGCGGTTCCCTTGGCGCGTTACTTATCTGACCTGGCGATTGAGGCTATGGATCAATCTATGGTTCAATTGAAGACCTATAATCCTATTGAAAAATTCAGAAGTGTTGGATACACTCCTCCAACGGAATATGGGCGGCCACCCTTGGAAATCGAAAGAAGGCGGGATTTGCAGAAAGCCCAAGAGCTGTTGAGGGGAGCAGCGAAATAGTTGTTTAGTCCACAGTCGATGGTCCACGGTTTGAGGTGAGAGGTAAGAGCAGTTAGGCGAGAGTTTGGAATTAAGCTGTTAGGCTAAGCCCTCCTATTCTCCCCCCTCGTCCCTAATTTCCGTGGACCGTGGACTATCGACTATTCCCCTAATACACACTCCTTTCCACCTTATTACTAATCACCGGGATGGTCATCAGGTAATCATAAATAGCTCCGGCTTCGTAATCGGTGAGCTGGGTATAAGGAAGCATGGGATAGGAAAGCGCAGGCTCTCCCTCCTTCAGGCCGTATTTAACCGACTGGACAAATTTTTCCTTCGTCCAGTTGCCAATACCCGTTTCCTTGTCAGGGGTCAAGTTAGAGGTGAGCATGACTCGCCCTTCCAGGTCCAGGGGTTTGTTGCCCCCGCCAAAATATCCAGGAGATTGGGTAGGATGTAGCGGGTTGATGGTGGTAAAATCTGCCGAATGGCAGGAGTAGCAATCCAGGTTATGCGCAAGATATTCTCCTAACTCGATTGAGTTGCTTGTATCAGGCATTGCAATGGGGCCCTCGGGCATCTCATAAGGCAGAAAGGCCACCCTGGAGAGCATTTTGGTCATAAACGAGGGTTTGCTTGGGCGATCTGGGGTCGGATCCGCCGCAATCATGGGATCATCTGAGCGCAAGAAGGAAATAAGCGCATTGATATCGCTATCTGCCATAAGGGGAAGCTTGGCCATATAGGGGGGCGCATATTGCCCATCCCGTTTTATACCTGTTCGCAGGAGGTAGACCAATTCCCCATCTGTCCATTCTCCTATTCCGTGTTCTTTGTCTTGGGTAATATTGGGGGCATACACTTCGCCAAACATAGGAGGCGCGTCGCGCATGACCTGGCCGGTCAACTTTCCGGTTTCACGGTTCATGTGACATCCGGCGCAGAGCATCGAGGCCAACTTATGGCCTCTTTCCAGGGAGACAGAGTCGCTAACAGCCTGGTATTCCAACGTGGGTTTTTCGTACGAGGGAATTCCGCTGAATTGTATGTAAGCCGCGATACCTATCACAACCGATACGAGGAACAATAGGACGAGTCCTAGAATTCTTAAAATTTTCTTCATGGGTTTGTTACTATAGTGGGTTTTGGGGGTTAATTCCCTATAATATCGTGAAATATCTCTTTTCAGGCAAGTTGTGGATGTTTCTTTCGGGTTTTTCGTGTCCAGTACACGATGAAGGGAACCAATAAGGCTGTGGGTAACAACCAGACCACATAGGAGGGTACCTGAATGGACAAAGCTTCAAAATTCACCACCAATAGGGCCGTAACGGCTGCAATATAAGCGCCCACCATACGAGGGATATGGGCTGTCAACCAAAAGATTTTTAACCTGGGATTCCCTGAATAATTTCTAAAATCTCCCCGTACCATCAGGGCGCCCACCAGCCCAAATACGATGAGGACCAACCCAAACATATTATCGTTTACCAGTAGATATATACCCCAAGTAAGGAAGACTATACCAAAAAGGAGCATGGACAGGGTCAGTATCCAATCTATGGTTGCGGGCTTCTGATTTTTGGTCAATTGCTTTAATTGGATATATCGGCTTCCGGTTCCCACCAAATATAGGGTGAACACACCGACAATGAATAAGAAATAATTGGGGTGCATAAGCGCCATGATAAGGGAAGAAAAGCCAGCAGCCAGCATGCCGTATAGAAATATTTTCCCTACTTTTCTATGTCGTTTTCCCCCCTTTCTCTGAATGAGGTTGATCGTTCCAGCGATTAAGCCGATGGATCCCCCCAGAATATGAAGGATCAGAAAAACTTGAAATATAGGTTCCATGAGGAAGAGACTTTGCAAGTGCGGTTAAATTAACTTTTACATTAAGTTACTCATTTTTGAGCCAAATGCGTCGCATATTCGAACCCTTCCCATTCCAATCTCCCATAGCTAGCATAAGCCATCCCTTCAGAGGCTTTATCTCCATAGAAGAAATTGAAAATCAGACTATAGTCCTCCGAGGCTTGGTGTTTTTGGAAAAATGCGTCTATGCTTTCAAAATCCTTCTTAGCGGAAGGGGCTTCTTTGGCTAGCCTATGCGACTGAACAAAGACCTCTTGATCCAGGTGTTCTTTGAGTGTTTTGGGAGAGCCCTTATCCGATACGTAACCCGTCCGCAACACATAGGCCCGAATGCGCTCAGCGATCATTTCAAGCGTATATTCCTCACTCGTCCAGAAATAGGGCGTACAAAAATGGCGCTTGGTCAGAGCTGAAAGATCAAACTTACTGCTATAGTCAGTCGTGTGCCTACTAGACCAAGAACCTCCAATGTCATCCGAAAGATTAATGACAACCTGGAAGTCTTGTTTTTTGGCTAACTCAACTTCTTGGTTGATTCGATCCAATTCCTCTTGGGCGATTTCCTCTGCCCCAAGCGAAATCAGCGTGCGAAGCTGCTCCAAAACGAATTCCTTTCCCATGGGATTATATCCCGCAATAGGCAGGATCATATCTTGTTTTTCCTTCCCCTGGAGCATTTCGAGGTAGGTCTCAAAGCGCTTTCGGTTTCGGGGCAGTTGGTAGAGCCGCTCCATTTTTGCGAGAACTGGGGTAAGGTGGAAGGGCATGGGGGTTGTTTTGGACGCAGATATACGAAAAATTTTTTTATGAGGTACGTAGAATGAAGTCGTTAGGGTTCCCCAAAATTAGGGAGGATAGGTGTTTTTCCCTTTCGCAGATTTGTACCCACCTCAGTCCTCCCTTCAAAAAGGGAGGAAGCATTATTTGATGAATATAGGCTATCTGGGGGAATACAAAATCTCTTTACTTAAAACCTTCCCCACCAGGGCAATGAGGGTAAAAACTTGTTCTTTTGTTACCGAAGGGAAGTCCGTCAGAAAATCTTCCATACTAATACCGCTTTCTAGATGATCGAATAGGGCTTTGATCTCTTCATTTTTGCGCATGTTTTCGTATTTGGCATCTGCAAAGGCCACGAATTTGAGCTGGTTTCTTTGTGGTGAACTAAATAATTGGAAAAGAAGAGAAACTCTCTATGTACAAGCCCAACCAAAGGCAAGCTCTTCTGGATTGTCTGGACTCTGGGTCAAGTGTCCAATCCCCATATCTCCAAACATAAAAGGGAGATTAACCTCAGAATCCAGTTGAAACAACATGTTCATCTGGCTGCCCGTTTGGCGATCCAAGGGGTACTCGGGAGACTGAACCCAGTGCGGCCAGCCAAAGAGTTTGTCCCCCATTAAAGGAGTTCCCCTTCCCTGAGCGTCTAACTGGTCATAGAGCTTCCAATTCAACTCCATCCCCAAGGCAATTAATTCTTCGTAATGGGGATAATCGGGCTTTGCCTCCCAACCGATAATGCGCTTTTCAGGAAACACTTCATTGATCTGAGGAGTGATCTTAGTGGAAGGTCCTTTAGGAAAAATAAGGCGAGTAGCATGAGCCTGAGAAAAGGCATAAAAGCCATCGAGCTTTTGGGCGCAGAGTCGTTCTTGGTTGGTACAATAAAACAATTGGATCAAGCCTTCTTGGGCTTGTTCGGGAAGGATCTTCCGATCCAATTGAAGGAAAAGCTGAAAGTGCTGTTGGCAGTTGGGACAAGTAGGCCAGTCGGTCTCAGACCTCAGGTAAGGGTAGCCTCCAATTTTAGAATCAGTAGAAAAAGTTCGCTCAGATTCTTGAGTTTGGGGTAGGTAAGCATTCCGCTCAAAGACCCTCAGCTCGTCCATGAGCTTTTCCATAGGATCCTTAGTTGAACGCCAGTTCCATATGTGTTGGAAGATATTCATTTGAGTTTTCTCACCCCAATTGTACAAAAAAATTGGATAAGGGCAACGTGTATGGACGTTTTCCACAGGCCTGAAACACCGCATTCCCTATAGCTGCCCCAACCGGAGGAATGGAAACTTCCCCACCTCCCATAGCCGGTTCTTCCGGTCTATCTATCAATTCTACTTCTATTTCCGGGCAGTCCCCCATTCGCATAACTGGATAGGAGGCCCAATCCTGACTCATAATTTTGTTGCGATAAAATTTCACCTCCTCACTCATGGTCCAACTGGCGGCTTGTACCAAGCCCCCTTCCACCTGATTGCGTAGGCCATCTGGATTGATGATTTCTCCTACATCAACGCTGGCCCACATCTTCAGAAGCCCGAAGTCCTTTGCGTCCAGGTCTACCCTGACTTTAGCTGCCACGGCACAGTAAGAAGTGTTATTTTTGTATCGACAAAATGCTATTCCTAGTCCTTCTTTATCTCCCACGGTGTCCTCCTTCACCATGGATTGGAGTTTTTCTATGACAGCGATGGCCCGGGGATCGCTCAAGTGTTGTAGGCGAAAGTGAAAAGGATTTTTTCCTGCCGCTGAAGCCAGCTCTTCCATGAAGGACTCTATGGCAAAAATATTGGCATAGGCCCCCAAGCTTCTCAGGGAAGAAACGCGTAAAGGTCCTTCGAAAAAATGGGCCTGAACCTGTAGGT
Source organism: Bacteroidia bacterium (assembly GCA_965263105.1). Lineage (GTDB taxonomy): Bacteria > Bacteroidota > Bacteroidia > J057 > J057 > JBCCTX01. The sequence goes on from CBDHGL010000002.1 coordinate 612,586, forward strand.
TGGGAATGTCATAATAGGGATCGGCATTGCGATGTCCCCCCCCCAGGTAACCACGAGATTGCATGGGAATGGGAGGATCCAGGTGGCGGGCTGCCAACACGGTCCCCGCATCTGAATTGGGTCGTGTGCTGTGAGAATCTGTCCATATATCTGCTTTCCAGGATTGGATTTTACCTGCCCCATCCAGGCCTGCTCCCAATTTCATCCGCATGGCAGAGCCATAGGGTTCCCAGCAATGTTCATCCTGCCGGCTCCATTGGACGCGAATGTGTTTTCCGACTTGCTCCATCGCCAGGATGGCGGCATCGGCGGCGGCATCATCTGCCACCGTATGCCCAAAGCATCCCGCTCCAGGGACACTGATCAGATGGAGCTTAGAGCTGTCCATGCCCAGCATTTTGGCCAAGGCTTCGCGTAAAGGATAAATACCCTGACTATGGGTCCATATATGCAGGACTTCGCCATCGTATTCTGCCACCGCGCAAGCGGGTCCCAAAGAGGCATGCATGGTGTAGGGCTTGAAATATTCAGCTGTAAGGGTCTGGGACGCTTGAGCAAGATCAACCTTACCCTTTTCCTTTGCCATAGTAGGAGGATCTGCCCTATCGACAAGATGCTGATTGAGTTTCTTTTGTTCTGGAAAAATCTCGGGCTCAGTCCATTTGCTGTGTTTGACCAGGAGTTTTACGCCTTTTTCAGCTTCAAATTCTGATTCTGCTAAGACAGCCAAAAAATTCCCGTTTCGGACCACTTGGACCGTGTCGCCAATAGCCTCTAGGAAGGTTTCTTCATCAAAGGCTATGAGCTGGGATTGGTAATTCTTGGGCCGAAGTACCTTCCCATGAAGCATAAACGGAAACTGTAAATCCTGGATAAAGATCTCTCTGCCGCTGACAATTCCCAGGCTGTCTTCCCGTGAAATAGGCTTGCCTATATATTGACGTTTGTCAATGGGTACCAGTTCTAGGGGGAGTTCTACTTCCTCCTTTATCTGTTTTCCATCCAATAGGTCCCAAAAGCTTAGCGTTTCCCCTTGTCGATGTTGAATTCCTCCATTTACCAAGGTAAGTTGGGATTTTTCGACAGCCAATTTTTTAGCCGCCAATCCCAGCAATTTTTCTCGCGTCGCTGCTGCAGCATAGCGTACAGCTGTAGCACTGTTTTGAATAGAACCACTTCCTGCTGTATAGCCTTCATTGGGCGTAAGCCCCGTTTCTGCCAGGACCACTTCTATCTGTTCCAGGTCTTGGTAGAGTTCTTCCGCAGCCACTTGCTTAATCGCAATTCGGATACCCTGACCCAGTTCCACCTTTCCACTGTAGACGCGAACCCTTCCATTGGAAAGAATCTCTACCCACGCATCGATGCGGGGGTAGCGCCGGAGACTCCCCGGAAGTTTGGCAACTTGGGCTGGATCGGCGCTGAGACGATTACAACTTCCCAATAGACTCAGGCTTAGGGTGAAGCTACCCGTAGCTTTAAGGAAGGTTCTGCGGGATAAGGAGGATTCAGACATGGGGGTTATTAGGAAATGAACGTATCTATTCAATATACGATCAATTGGAGAAAATTCACTAGTAGGCTTTGGCAAATGCCTTACAAGAATTCCCCACCCACCTGTAGGGACAAGTGAACTCCTTGCTGAGCGTCAGTATGTAATTGGTACTGTTCCGGATACTGTAGGTCCATCCGCTCTCTCAAAGTCTGAAGGTCTATGGCTTTTTGCGGGTTTGAAAAATGAGTTTCTCCCTCTAAAAATCGACACTCAAACTTCAGATTTCCATGGTCCACCGTCAAGGAAACCAACAGGCTTTGCATAACGTTTGGGGAACCTGAAACTAGGCTAAAACTATTATCCAGTACAGAGATAATGGTCATCGGGGCAATTTTACAGGCAGAAAAGTCTCCCTTTCTTTCCAGATTGACTTTGAGAGGCATATAAATTTGCTTTAAGGCCAAGTATTTCTCTACGGCTTGGTATTCCCGCTCTAGCAAAACCTGGGTCTCCTTACTCTCATACAGGGTATAGCGCAGTAAGTCCGAAAGGCTAAGCATCAGTTGAGGAATATCGGTGTGGTGTTGCTTGGAAAGCTTTGTGAATTCCTTAAGGGTATCCAGCAAAAACTGAGGGTTGAGTTGAGCGCGTAGAAGTTTCAATTCCCGCTGTTTTTTTTCATGTGCAGCTAACAGGGAATCCCGGGTAATGCGTAGGGCTAGAGCCAGCAAGGAGACCATGATGGCCATGGAAAAAATTTGTAGAGAAGAGACCAGGATTTCATTTATCTTAAGTAGGCAATCTGTGAGTAAGCAAAATAATCCATGGATATACTGAGCGGAATAGGTAAAAAACCAGCTGCCTAAGCCTATAATGAATACGTATAGCAGAATTGCCTGAAAGAATTCCCTTCGTTTGATATAGGGGATCACAAAAAAGTTGTTGACAATAGAAAGAAAGATCGCTGGGAAGATAAGGGTAATAACCAGGCTCAGTTGTTCAATATAGGATAGGCCATCCGTCCCATTCATCATCAGACGAAACCATCCCATAAGCAGGAGGGAGGCCAGTACATTTTGCAGTAGCCTATGCCTCAAGAGGTATGTCAATAGCTTATTCATCTTGGATTCGTTTCATGACGGACTCTTTGAAGGTTTTTCCTACAGGAAGTTTCGCTTTATCCAGGAATACCGTATTAGCTTCCATGGCTTTGAGGTAAGTAAAATGAATGACATAGGACTTGTGTATTCTCAAAAAATCTTTCTGGGGTAAGCGAGCGAGAAAGTCGGAGAGCGTCTGGCTGACCAGCAAGTAGCTATCTGACAAGTGAACTTTAATGTAATTCCCATAGGCCTCAATATATTGGATGTCTGCCAGAGGGCAGCGGATCCATTTCTTATCCACTTTTACGGTAATATGGGTAGCGGGTAAGGCTTCCTTTTCTGGAGCCTTGGAATGAGGGGGCAAAGGCCCTTTTTCTGTAAACTTTGCTTGTACTTTATTCACCGCCATAATAAAGCGCTCTAGAGAAAAGGGCTTGAGTAGGTAATCTGCCACAGCGAGTTCGAATCCTTCCAATGCGAACTCTGGATACGCTGTCGTCAAGATGATTTCTGGTCGCTCCTGTAAGCTGCGGATCAAGCTGATCCCTGAAAAATTGGGCATATTGATGTCTAAAAACAGCACATCCACCTGATGTTGTTGAAGCATTTCCAGCACCTCAAAGGCGTTGCTACATGTACCTACCAATTCCAGTTGGGGGAGTTGGGAGATATACTGCTCCACGATTTGCCGTGCAATAGGTTCATCATCCGCTATGATACACTGTATGGGCATTTATAAGGGTAAATCAAGGGTTACGGTGAAATATGTAGAATTTTCCTGAAAATTTAGGTTGTACCGGGAAGGATAAATAAGTTCCAGTCGCTTTTGGACATTCTTTAACCCAATCCCGTGATATTTGGGTAAGGAACTCTCAGGCCCCGAAGCTTTATTTACCGAATTTTTACACAAGAAGTGCAGGGTATCATTTCTTATCTCCAACACAATTCGAACCTCTTGCTTCTTCCCTTTAGGTGCCCCCAAGTGTTTAAAGGCATTTTCCAAAAAAACAATCAACAACATCGGCGCTATTTGGTGGGAATTCACTTCGCCTGTTATGTCAAAGGAAATTAAGGCCTGGTCTTCCAAGCGAATCTGCTCCAGGGCAATGTAGTTTTGTAAATAGCGCAATTCCTTTTCTACAGACACCTTTTCTGCTAGTGTATCTTGAAAACTATAACTCAATAAGTCAGTGAGTTGCCCCAATAGCCCCGGGAGTTTAGGTGATTTTTGGACGGCTAGGCCATACAGGTTATTCAGGGTATTAAATAAGAAGTGAGGATTGAGTTGAGACTGAAGAAGCTTGAGTTCAGCATCCGTATTTTCAGCACCTTGGACGAGAATATCCCGTGCCATCCTAAGTACCATGGCTGAAAAGGTGACCAAGACAAACAAGCCTGCCACCGTATGAGAAGGAATGACAAAAGTAGGAACTTCGCAAATGGCGATAAAACAGTAAGCCCTATGTACAGCTCCAACAATCCATGGATGTAGTAAGACCCCAATGGAAATATTCAGCACATATAATCCTATCGCCTGATGGTATCTTCCCTGTTGGAAGCGGGGAAAGATCACATAATTATTGAAGTATGCCAGCCCGATCATCATGGCAGTGATGACTAGTTCATCGATGATGGTTTGAACATAGGTAAATCCTACATTCCCATAATCCGTGGAAAAGCGGATCATGAAATATAGGACAAAACAGAGAGAGAGTTCCTGAACCCACTTTTGTTCAAACATTTTCTCCATGTCCTAAAGATATTATTCCTAGACCTGTATTCCGACCTTTCCTGACAAACGGAACCCAGCAGATGATGAAAGAACCCCTTATCCTGATGAAGGAAGAGGGAAGCCCCTTTTCCCTTTGAAGGCAGCTAGGCCTCCGTTTGACACGGATTTAGAGACACTCATCCTCTTTTTTATGAAAGGGCCACACTGCCATTCACTTTTGTATGGAAGCTAAGACAATACATTCATTAAATAAACTCAAAATCATGAAACGAATTGCGGTGTATTCTCTCCTGTTGCTGGTATCAGTCCTGCTGGGCCAGGCACAGGATTCGACCAAGTATCAATTTCTTTTCAGTGGTAAAAACACCACCCAGTCGGGTTTCGGTACCTTTCTCACTTCCATTGGTTCCATCAAGGGGACCCTCAGCACCCAGATTGGAGGAGGAGGAGGGGCCCTGATCAATCAGCGCTTTTTTTATGGGGGCTATGGGATGGGATTGGCAGGGAAAATAGAGACAGAGGCGAGCACAGGAGAAGCCTTAGTTTATCAATTCAAACACGGGGGCCTTTGGTTAGGCTACAATTTCATGCCGGAAAAAATGGTTCACTTCAGTGTCGGAATTAAAGGAGGCTGGGGAAGAATCAAACAGTCTCTATTGCTTACACCGGAAGAACCTTCCCCCCTTGAATTTTCAGACAAAATTCAGGTGCTCATTCCCGAATTCATGGTTCAATTGAATCTGTTGCCCTGGTTTCGGCTGGATCTTGGAGCAAGCTATCAAGGGGTGTTGGGAATTCAGCCCAATGACTTCTATGACGAAGCCGACTTCAATCAGTTTATGGGAAATGTCAACCTTTCTTTTGGCTGGTTTACCGAATAAGCTCATCCGGTCTACACTTCATGACTCCCGTTCAACAACTGAATACATTCCATTTTTTTCCAGATAGGGCGAGGAATACTTTTGGGTGCAACCTTTTTGACTTAAAACCTCTCTACAGAGTGTTGTAAACAAAATCCATGCGGATTCCCTTGCCATTATCTTCCCAATAATAGCACTTAATCACCTACAAAACCTCCATCCAATGAACTTACGTTTACTCGTTTTCCTATTCACCTGCATCTGTAGTACCCTTTCCATAGCTCAACAGCAGCTTACAGGGCGGGTCCAGACCCCCCAACATGATGGGATATACTTTGCCACGGTAACCCTCTTTGCCCAGAGTGATAGCTCCCTGGTAGCGGGAACCCTTACTGATGGGTCAGGTAAATTTGAACTCACAGGCCTCAAAGAGGGAGCTTATTTTGTCAAAACCTCCATGCTGGGCTATAAACCTTATCACTTGGACGAGCTAAAAATCCCAGAAGATGCGGGAAAAGAACTCCTCATTATGCTTACCCCGGAAGAAGTTGTTTTGGAAACGGTTGGTATCACCGCCCGTGTCCCTCTTTTGGAACAAAAAGCGGATCGCCTGGTCGTGAATGTGGCGGAGAATAGTACCAGCCTCAATGGCAACCTCCTGGAAGTGATGAAGAAAGTTCCGGGTGTCCTCGTCATTGGCGATAACCTCACCATGGCCGGGCAGCGCAATGTCACCATCCTCATCAATGGGAAATCTACCCAGTACATGGATGTCAAGTCCTTGCTCAAAGACTTGCCGGGAGACAACATTCAGAAGGTAGAAGTCATCCATCAGCCCGGAGCAGAGTTTGATGCCGAGGGGACCGGAGCCATTATCAATATTATTCTCAAGAAGAATAGCCTTTTTGGGACTAATGGAAGCATAAACTTGGGGATAGCCAAAGGAGAAGACTGGAAATACACTTCGCGCTTATCCCTGAGCCATTATGAAGGGAACCTCAACCTACAAGGAAGCTTTGGCTACAAGGACTATCCCTATTACGATGAAATGCACCTGTTTCGCAAGGTCGGAGACGATGTCTATGACCAGGTGAGCATAAACCCTTATGCCAATCAATCCTACGACGGAAGTTTCTCGGCGGATTGGGACATTACCCAGAAGCACCGTTTGGGCTTTGCCAGTACCTATCGGGATTGGTCCTCCGACAATATCATTCGAAATACCACCGACATTCTATTTGCCGATCCAGAAGCCCAGGACTTGCGCTTGCTTACCACCAACCAGAAGGATGAAGGCTATACCATGGCGACCTTCAATCCCTACTATACCTTTGAAATAGATAGCGCCGGGCATAAAATCGAAGTGGACATGAACTGGGTAAGGATTGAGAATGACGGGGGAAATACCCTGAGTTCTGTTGAAGTGAACCAGGGAGCCTTTTTCCCTGGGCAGCGCTACCTCCAACCCGGTGAAACGGATATTTTTACCTCCAAACTGGATTATACCTTGCCCTTTTCCGACAAACTCAGCCTTCAGTTGGGAGGGAAATACAGCGATGCCCGCCTGGACAACAACCTGATGGCTTCCCAGGAAGGAGAGCCAGGCCAGTGGGAAAATAATCCCCTGCAAAGCAATCATTACATCTTTGACGAAACCATTTACGCGGCCTATTCCAAGCTCAACTTCAACCTGGGGAAATGGTCAGGGAATGTGGGCCTGCGCTATGAGGACAGCCATTCAGAAGGCTATTCCGTAACCCTGGATACCACTTTGACGAGGGATATTTCTCAGTTTTTCCCCAGTGCCAGTATCAGCCGGGAATTGACCAAGGTCTTGGGAGCGAGCCTTGCCTACAGCTATCGTATCGATCGACCCGATTATGAGAGCTTGAATCCCTTCGTATTCTTTCTGGATCCTTTTACCTTCTCTCGTGGCAATCCGTCTCTCACTCCCGCTTTCACCCACAGCATGAAATTCAATCTGACCTATGAAAAGCAGCCCTTTTTCAACGTGGAATACAAAGACACACGGGATGCGATGGTTCAGGTAACGGAACAAAATGACGAAACGGGACAGGCAAGCCTAACAGATGTCAACCTGGAAAGCTTCCGCAACTTCAACGCAGGCCTTTTCTTCCCCTTAAGCTTTATCAAAGGTCTTGAGGGCTATGGGGGACTGATGGCGAATTATGTAGAGTATGATTCGGAATACCTAGACGATAGTTTTGTCCGATCCAAGTGGGACTATACAGCCTTTCTCCAGGCAGAATTTGCCCTCCCAGGAAAAGTAAATACGACCCTGACAGGCTGGTATAATAGTGGACCCCAAGAAGGGATCATTGACGTGGGTTGGCTTTATGGAGTAGATGTAGGTTTCAGCAAAGAAATTCTTAAAGAAAAGGGCAAGATCAGTTTTGGCATCCAAAACCTGTTCAACCGCTTTATGCATGGAGAGATTCGCTACGCCAATATGTACACGGATTTGTTTAGTCGTTGGGATGGACCCCAGTACAACCTTCAGTTTAGCTACAAATTTGGCAATCAGCATTACAAGTCTCGCGAAGAAAGAAGGAGTAGTGCGGCGGAGGAATTGGATCGGATTAATAAGGATTGATTTTTAATAGATACAGGGTTGGAAGGAATAAAAGGTAAATGATTCCTCCTGTTTATTGGGATTTTCTTAACTTCTATAAAAATCCCTTCCAACCCCATGCTATCTCGTCGCCACTTCACCCAACGATTAAGCCTGAGCCTCGGATCTTGGCCCTTTATTCGACTAACTGATCTAGGTACTTCTCAAGATCCCTACATAGCCCTCATCCAAGAGGCTGGAAATGCCGAGGAAGAAAAGATGCGGTTCCAACTCCTGCAAAAGGCCTTGGAACTGCCAGATTTACCCGATAAGAATAGAAGCAATCTGGAAAAAGTATTGGCGATCGTTGATGCCTGGGCGAATGGGAAAAGGAAGCTTGAACAGGAACCAGGGGAGGGAGCCCGAGCCTCCCGCTACTTACACAACTTTTTCAACTGGACCATCGATTTGGATACCTGGGTCATGCCCCTGATCCTTCGAGACGATCCTTTGTTTCCACTTGTCGCTTATTATCGAGGGCGGATGCTGCTCCAAATGGTTATACAGCATGGCCACTTGCAGCATGATCCCTACTTGCGTTATGCCTACTATGAAGATGCTCGAGAATTATTGACAGTTGCACAGGAGGCTTTTCCCCAAAACAAAATTATCGCCATGTACCTGGGTAAGGCGATTCCCTGGAAGGCCGATTTTGATCCCGATCCTCGCGCTCCCCAATGGGCCAATTCTCAGCGGGAGACCCTGGAAAAGCTGACTCAGATCATCCATTGGTGGATCGATGAGCGTCAACTTTCTGATGGACAGTTTGGTGGTGGTTGGGGGGACGATGTAGAAATGTGGCGCCTGTGGTTGCCTGTATTGGTGGGCTTTGCCGACCCTAAGACTATGGAAGGGCAAGCCCGCTTATCCGAAGGCCTCTGGAGCCAAGCCCATATGCAAGGGGGCTATACGAATATCATGACAGATGTAGAACATACGGCGGAAGACTCCTCTGACACCTGTACTGCCATGATGCATATACAGGCGGATAATCCCACCTGGAAACAGCGGGCCCTCAAGTTAGTAGAATTGATGCGAGACCTTTGGACCGGCGTGAATGAGCGGGGCTTTCTTCACTTTAAGAGCACCTATTTCACGGCAGAACAGGTGGACCCCGACCCACGCAAGGCCTGTGATACCGTCTACCATCCTCGCGCTATTCAACCCGCCTTGCTCCTTTGGCAGCGAACGGGAAATGAAGAAATTGGCGAACTGGTGTTGAACTGGATGAAAGGCTGGGTTGACGCCACAGCTCGACAAGAAAGGGGGAAACCTGCTGGGATAATTCCTTCGGCTATTCATTGGCCGGAAGGAAGCATTGGAGGGCTAGCATGGGAATGGTGGGAGCCAGGAAACCACACCGCCGATCCTTTATATGTGTGGCCCAGTGCGATGCGGATGATGGTCAATACCTTATTGCTGTGTTATCACCAAAGCCAGGATCGGAGCTACCTGGAGCCGCTTTTTTCCATGGCAAAAATATATCGTTCTTTTTTGAAGGAAGCAGATCCAGAAGGACCCTTTCCGGCGGGAAGTAAGGAATGGTGTGCCAGCCAAATGGGCGAATTCCTGCCCAATGTGCTAGCAAAGTACCGAAGCTTGACCAGCGATAAGCAATTTGACGACTTGCTGAAAGGCCAAGCTAACGGCTATGTACAAATGCATTTGTCTGGGAGCAGAGATCAACTTGAAGAAGAAATAGAAGAGAATGCCAATAGCCTCCGGCAAAACTATGCTGCCTTTACGGATGAGGTCCGCTGGACCGATCGGGTGTTCCGCTTTCACGCCATTTTTCTCAATGATTTTTTGGAATCTCCCATCCCCTCTTTTGATCCCCATTTCCTCTTTTCTACCCTCACGGGGAATGTAGGCAATGCCCTCTACTTCCCCCTCAATGCCGTGCGCTGGCATACAGAACCCACAGAAATTGCCATTTTAGTCACCCGTGTCCATGCTCAGTTCTTCCAAGCAGAACTATTCCATTTTGGAGCTTCGGAAAGGGAGATAGAAGCAGAACTATTCTTGTTAACTCCAGGAAAATATGAAGTACTATTGAGTGGAAAGGAGAACCAGAAACTTATAAACACCCAACAAATACAATTAGCTGAAGGTAGCAGAAAGGTATCCATAAACCTGCCTGCTCGAACGCTTTGTAAGCTTGAGCTTAGGCAGGGATAGGAAAATTTTAAGTGTGTTTAAGCCAAATTCGAGTTTTTCACTTTTGCCAAAACCCTGGCAAGATCCTCCTTTATGCCCGGCTCCAAATTCAACACATCGTCTCTACCCAGCGTATATAATACGGTGTGCACGGGCTTAGGCTGAGAGTAGGTGATGATCAAATCTGCCAAGACATTGTAAGCTCCTTTGGTCTGACCAGATTTCAGTCCATTATAAGAGCTTGCAGCAAAATTAGAACAATCTACAATGCCTTCTACTGCTTCTTGTCCAGGGCTTGAAAAGCCATGATCAGGGTTCATATAGCTTTTTCCGGCGATCACCTGGCAACCCGCAGAAAAATTGGAGCTTCCTATGCCCGACCAGTGGATATTGATCGTATCGTTGCGGCTTAAGGTGCCTTTTTCGAAATCGTTGGCGGTGAGGGCATTATCCCCTTCTATATCCCGTATCACCAAAACTCCGTCGTCCATGGGCTCCAATGCCTTGTAAATCTTTTCGGCACTTGAAAATTTGTGCCACCCAAATCGGAAGAGGTGCTGCCCTTCTACCAGAAATGGGATATCTTCCCGGTGAATCATAATGGGATTTCCGTGTTCATCAAATAGAAGGTTTCCGTTTGAATCCTTCTTCTGCTTTTTAGCCATGTGCTGGCTGGGATCCGTAGAGCCCCAAAAGGTAAACACCATTCCATTGATGATCAATTTGAACAGGTCGTCATTGTCTCGTCTGAAGAGGGTGTTATCCTGGTTTCGACGAATTCCCACCAGGTGGACATCATCGGGATGAAAAGTCCAATCAGCAAGTTTTCTGCTTCCTCCCGTTTGAGCCACGGCATTCACTTTTTCTAAAATGGGATCGGGGTTTACCAGGTAATGCTGTTGGGCCTTTTTCATGATATTCAGCCATTTATGGGATTCCTCTTGGTAAAACTGCCACTTTTCCATCTGTTCTGGGGTTTGAACTTCAATCTGCTTGAGCCCCCAGTCACACTGATTTTGTTGGAATTCCCAGCGTTGTTGGGCTTGGTGGAACTTGTTACCCACAATGCCATCGGGCTTTCCAATCTCTTCGTCCTTTTCAACCGTACGTACATACTCTTGAAATAGCCTTACGCTGGAAAGGGTAAAATAATCGAAGATCCCATTGGGTTCTCGAAAAGGCATAAAGCCTGCACGCTTCAGGAATTCCTGTATGGATCGAACGGAATTTCCCTTGACGGGAACGGCATTAAACCAATCGCCATCATCTCGCAATTGGTGCCGCTGAATTAAATTGGCGCTCATCTGATGGTTGAGCTTGTCGAAATGGCTTTTTATGGCCGAATGGGTATGAATGGGATGATTAATATCGTCATCGTAGCATCCAAGTTTTAGTAGGGTCATGGTCTTTGATATTTGAGCGTGTATGAATGATAGTCAAGGTAATCTGCGAAGAGCAGTTTTTCCTAAGTAGATTTCTACCTGGAAAAGAATAGCTGATAGCTGGACTGTTTTTTGAAATATTTGGCAAGGTGAATCATCTTATCATATATAAGGAGACGATTTGCCCCCTTATTTTTCGGGTCCTCCGGCAGCTCCCTCCCAATCTGGGTCTGCAGCGCCAATCCATTGATTGAGTTTGGGGTCAAATTGGATTGCGTGAACCCTGCCAAATCTACCGGCTTGTTCGACTCGCTCTAGGTAATGTCCGAAGGATTCTAATTTATCCAACGTTTCATCCTCCCAGTAGAGTCCGGGATGAACTTCAACCATTAAGGTATCTATGTCTGGGTATACCCGAGGGGCTTCCAAGGCTTTTTCAAGGATCAAGCCCTGATCTATGACTCGGCTGCAAACGGCGGCTATAGCCGTAACGATCCGACTGCCTCCTGCTGCACCTAGTGCGAGAAAGGGTTCCCCATCTTGGGTGATCAGAAAGGGGGAAATATGAGAACTGGCCCGTTGGCCGGGTTCTGTCATGCGGAGGTACTGCCCTATGGTGGTGGCAAATAGAAAGCCCAGTCCTGGCGCGGCTACTTTGGAGCCCATATTGGGGCCCAAGGATTGGGTAAGGGCCACCATCATGCCTGAGCCATCGGCCGTTGTTAAATGGGTGGTATGGCCTACGCTGGCGTGCCATGCCTCAGCCTCATTTGGCTGGAACCCCACTTTCTTCAGGGTTCCTTCTACATCGATGCGTTGGGAGAGTTTCTGGGTATAGGCGGGATCTACCAATACCTGAGCCATAGAATCGGATAGCTTTTGTTGGGCGCGATGCTCATAGGCTATAGCGATGGCTTGCCCGACTGCACTGGCCCATTCGGCCTCGTCGTAGCTATCCATGGGCAAGTTCTCCAAGATTTGGAGAATTTGGATGGTGATGGCTCCAAAGGAAGGCATCCACAAACCATGAAGCTTATGTCTTCGATAGGTACCATTTACGATCATAGCATCTCTCGCTTCGTATTCTGCCAGGGCTTTAAGGCTGAGTACCCCTCCATTTTTTTGGTTATCTGTGACGATCGCTTCAGCAATTTTACCCGTATAGAATGCGTCTTTTCCCTCCATGGCGATCTGTTTGAGGGTATGGGCCAAATCCTTTTGAATCCACCAGTCTCCTGCCTCATAGGTACTTCCATCAGCTTTGAGAAAATACTGCCGGCTACCTTCAAAAGCTTCTAGCCGCTCTTTGGCAAGACTGTGCCGCCTGGCTTCACCTGGGAGTAGGGCAAAGCCCTTATGGGCGTAGTGGATGGCGGGAGCCATGACCGTTTTCAATGGTAAGGAACCGTATTGAGCATTTAGCTTACACAGTCCCGCCACCACCCCTGGAATACCAATGACAGGATAGCCATCACGGCCTTTGGGAGCTGTTTCATAGTCAAAGTCTGAAGGAATTTGCGTAGTGGCATCTACCCCTTTTATCTCTCCATTGGGCATCCGGACGATTGCTTGTAAACGTCCTCCCAGCCCACTCATGCTGGGTTCTACTACGGCCAGGGTAAAGGCAGCTGCAACAGCTGCATCTACCGCATTCCCTCCCTTTTCCAATATGCGCTTGCCTGCCTGCATGGCGAGGGGATGGGCGGCACTGACCATGCCTTCGGAAGATTGGGCTTGTTGGCTACTGGGTTGAAGCTTGTAGGCATTACAACTAATCAATAGGAAGGCGATGACGAAAAAAACAAGGTGCTTGTTCATTTGGGTGGGGTATTATTAGCAGATACCCTAAAATACGTATTTTTTTTAAGTTCGAAATCCTTAGAGGATTGGGAGAAAGCCAAATTGCCCATAGTCCACGGTGTTATTTTTAGCGAAGAAATTTTCTCCCCCAAAAAAACCGTGGACTATGCAGGGTGGCCGAGAACGGAAATTGTCTTACAGATTAGGGGATCATATCCTTGGATAACTCCCCTAACTGATGATATTTCGTCCCTTCAGGACTCATTTGGCCCCTAAAGGGGCGGAGTGGTAAGTAGGTTCTTTCATAGAAAAGCCATTCTCGGCCAACCTGTATGGACTGCCTACTCCCCCTCCCTACATCACTTCCACCTGTATAGGAGCGACTCGATTTTTTGTCCGTTCATCTATGTGGTGTAGGCGAACCTTCAGCATTCCTTCACTGTAGCTAGCCTCTATCCGGGTAAGGTCTGTGATGTCATCGAGCTCAAAGACTCTTTCAAAGGATTCCAGGTCGTGCTCCTTCCGGATGAATTTTACGTCATCTCGCTCTTTATTGCTTTTCTTTATTCCCTGAATGCTAAGGAGGTTCTCCCCTAGGGTGATCTCAATTTCCTCCTTCTTAAAGCCCGGGACAGCCAACTCCAAGTCATAGTAGCTCTCTTCCTCTTTTACATTTGCCGATGGATAAGGGATATAATGAGAACGGGCACTGATGAGGGGCCCACTATCATGGAGAAAGTCTTCTGTGTCAAGTAAGCGGGATCTGCGGATTCTTTTTTTATGCATAACCATACTATTTGAGGTAAAACATGTTTTTCTACCTTGAAACTATGATATGCATTGGGAAATCTGGATGAGAGAAGCTAGTATGTCCTATGATAATAGTCACTCAAGGAAGGAGTGAGTCATAAAGGATGAATTCACCATTCATCTGTAGGCCTGTGGGAATACAAATCGGGCAGTATTTTTGTTAGTATCTTAAAAATAAAATTGTCTTAATCCACCATCAAATGAAACAGTTAATATTCCTTGGACTTTTATTCGGGCACCTAGCCTATGGCCAAGAGCTCAATCTTTTATCCTCTGAGTTTGAATTTGAGTCTGGAAAGATTTACCACCTCCATGGGGACCAGGTTAAACTTCGTTCTGGCCCAGGAACAGATTCCGAAGTCCTGAAATTACTCGATATAGGTACGGGGGTTAAGGTACTGGAACAAACAACTCACTCACAGACCTTCAAAGGGATGGATTCCCAATGGATAAAAGTAGAATCTTCTGGTAAGGAGGGATATATTCTGGGGGGACTTATCGCAATGGATGCCGTGGTGGTAGGAGAAGATGAATACTTGGTAAGTATGGCTAGGACAGGAGATTTGTTTTCTGCTCAAGTAAGAATACTTCGTGCTGAAAATACGTATGAAGAATTATCTATCGATCTTCCCATGGGCATGTTTGCTATTTATGGTAAAGGAGACTTGGGGATAAGAGGGGTATCCAGTGCCCTGGTAGTGGATTATATTTCGGAGGCCTGTGGGATGAATGGTGGAGGGACTTATCTTTTTAACACAGAAGAAAAACTCATTGAAGCCTTTCCCTTTATTATCGCCTCGGATGCAGGGGCCTATTCTGTAGAAGAAAAACTTGTATTCCCTAATGATCCGGAAGGTCTAGACGGGAAGGTACTCTTCAAAAGGGAAGTCATGGAATTAAAAGATATAGAAAGCAATTGGATTGAGACCATCAAAACCGAACGTGAAATGGTGTGGGAGGGAGATCGTTTTGCGCCTGATGTAAGGCAAAATAATTGAGTTTAGCTATTAAAACGAACACAAGGGCACAGAGATGGATCCTCGATTTGCATGGCAAATTCTCCGTGTCCCTGTGCCCCGTATGTTTATCTTAACAATTCCATGAACTGAGTTTTGACGCAGACTTTTTATGAGATTTTTATGGCAAACGCAGAAAAGATAGTTGGTATAGCAACTTAAAACTCCGTGTCTCAGTGCCTCCGTGTTCAATTTTTCTTTCTAGGAACTGCAAGTGCAGTTTAATAAAGTCTGTATTAAGTTAATTACTCAGAACTATGGCCTCCAGAGAAATTTCATGGCATGGCCCCGCTCTCCACTCTGCAGTACCGCCACATACCAGCCTGGGGAAATAAGTTCTCCATTTTCCATTTTCCCTTCCCACGAATAGGCATATTCCCCAGGCGTCAAGGAACTTTGAACCAGGGTATGAACCTTTTTCCCTCTAAGATCATAGATAGCCACATCCAGTTGCATCTTCTCCGGTAAGGAAAAAGAGAGGGTTATTTCCCTATGTGCGGGATTGGGAGAAAGTTGTACATCTTGAACGACTTCCAGGAGAGAGGGAAGGGCGGTAGCAATGCTATCCGTAGCAGTTGTATCCTTCTGCTTACGTTGTACATCGATTAAGCGGAGAAAGGTAGAAGCCGAGGAAAAGTTAGGATCTAGGTCATTTTCTGGTCCAATCATCTGAGCGGCAAAGAACACCTCTTTCGCCAGCCACAGATAAAAAACTTCCACAGATGCAGATGTATCCATATGGACACTATCCATTATAGAGAAACTAGAAGTGCGATTTGTATTCCGAAGTCGTAGACAATCATAGGTGCCCGTTCCTACCGTTACGCTTCCATAAGCATCTACCAGGAACTCACTGGTGTCCATGGATATCTCTGTGATTCCTTGGTACTCAGAGGAATCTATTCCCATTACAACCCAAGATCTCCCATACGTTAAGGGCAGAAATACAGCGGTTTCATTGGAATAGCTAAAAGAAGTGTCCACCATTCCCCCGAAGGTAGTTATAGAGGCCGACCCCACGGAAATGTAGGCCGTATCTGTAACCAGGGCATAGTCATAGTCAATCGAGGATAAACCCAAGTCCCCTAAAGCAAGTACCTGTACAAAATTCGCTTGGGGGAAGCTATCTGCAAAAGGGGTATTATCCGGAGCCATAAAGGTCCAGGTCATTGTAATAGAAGTATCCGTTGATATCGTATCCAGGGCCCAGGTTTGATCCGTTCCCGCGATTCCAGGCCCAATTCCCTCCTGATCCTCAAAAGAACCTTGATGGGTTATGCTGGTTCCGATAAGATTCAATACATCTGTTGAAGTAAAAGAGATTTGAGAATAAGCAAGGGTTGAACAAAAAAGACTAGCGAAAAACAGGGAGCAAACGTGTTTCATACTTACTACTATTAATGATAATTAGGAATAAGAATTCCATGGAGTAAGTATGGGTATGGGAGTACGAGAACGCCCGCAAGATATATATTTTATCAATAATTCTATTAATAAAATATACAAAAATTTATTAATCTGTTTTTCAAACAACGCTTGGGGGCAATGGACCTAAGAAATGACCTGAATTAATGTATTAAGATAAGAAAGCGCCTGCCTGGACCTGGTCCATCACGAACTTCATCTCTGAAGCAATTTGTCTACTGCGTTCTACATACTTTTCAGCTTCCTGGGGAGTACCGTCAAATTTTTTGGGATCTTCATAGGGGAGGGAAAAGCGAGCTGAGGCACCTGGAACGAAAGGGCAAGCCTCATCAGCATCTGTACAAGTCATGATGGCCACAAAGTCTGACGTGGGATTGGGGGAATCCCCAAACTTTTTGGAAAAGATATGCTCCATATAAAGGTCTTGGCCCGCTTGAATGCTATAATGAGGGTTATCAGAATGTTCCTGGCTATCTATTTGCATACCTGCTTCTTTGAGGGCTTGAATTGCATTGGGATTGAAGGCTGTGGCCTCTGTACCCCCAGAATAGGTGGTAATGTTGAGCTTGTGCATCCAGGCAAAAACCTGTGCCCAGACTTGTCCCATATGGCTTCTGCGAGAGTTGTGGGTGCAGATGAAAATGAGTTGGGGTGCTTGGCCTAGTGTAAGCTGCTCCTGGAGGTATTGGGAAAGCTCGATGAGCTTGGCCCTGCGATCTTGGGGAAGGCTAGTTCCTAATTCGGGTAATTGATCAATATAGGCCTCTAAAGTAGGGAAAAGCATCACGGGTAAGATTAAGGTTTGTAGGCAAAGTTAATCAACCTACGTGAACTTAACATTAACGTGGATTTTGGGATTCCTAATTTCCTAACAGCAAGCTAACTAAGAAGAAAAGTTGAAGAGAACGGCCTGTTTACCGTGCAGCATGCCCCATTCGTGCTGGATGAGCCAGCGCTTCCGCTTAAGGCCTCCTGCATAACCGGTGAGTTGGCCATTGCTTCCAATGACCCGATGGCAAGGAATGAGGAGCCAATGCTTGTTTCTCCCACAGGCTCCCCCTACTGCACGCACCGCGTCTGGGGATTGAATATTCTTAGCCAATTGCAAATATGAAAGGGTGGTACCTAGCGGTATGTCTTTCAAAGCATTCCACACACGCTGCTGAAAGGGTGTACCTTGTATATCCAGGAAGATGGAGAAGGTGGTACGCTTCCCTTCGAAGTATTCATCCAATTGCTCCATGCACTCCAACAGCCTATCGTGGCTGGGATTCATCTCAAAGGTGGGATTATCAGTAAATTGGAGGGAGGAGATGCCTTTGGACGAGGCGGAAATCGCCAGGGTTCCAATTGGCGTATCATAATAAGTCTTGGCAATCGTACTCATCGCTCTTAATTTACTAAAAAAAATGGTGAGTCCTCTCTTTTTATGAGAAATGACCCACCATTTTCTAAGAAAAGTATCTTTTTACTTAACAATCTACCGGCTCGCCAGTAGCAATTACTTTCTTTGCTTGCCAGATGGAATTCCCTTGGAAGTCTTCTGTCTCAACTTCAAACACTTGAACATCTTCCATTTCGCTAGCTTCAATTGGGGCTTCTTCCTGTGGCATCATCCAAACCTGTTGCTCAGGTGCGTTGAGTTGGCTCTCAGCAGAGCTTACAGGAATGGCAATGGTAGGAGCGATTACCAATGCGACTACGGTCATGAGCTTCAACAGGATATTCAATGAAGGACCGGAAGTATCTTTGAAGGGATCGCCTACAGTATCTCCCACAACCGCAGCCTTG
This sequence comes from Bacteroidia bacterium, assembly GCA_965263105.1. Lineage (GTDB taxonomy): Bacteria > Bacteroidota > Bacteroidia > J057 > J057 > JBCCTX01. Next base: position 630,789 of record CBDHGL010000002.1, read on the forward strand.
TGAGGTTCTGAACCTTTGTAATAGGTTTCTCCTTGGATGTCTACGCCTTCTTCAAACATTTTCTTGGCATTATCCCAGGCACCACCCGCATTGGATTGGAAGATGGCCATGAGTACACCACTTGCCGTTACACCTGCGAGCAGACCTCCCAGCATTTCGGCACCGCCCAAAAATCCTACAGCCACAGGACTAGCAATAGCCAAAATTCCAGGCATAACCATTTGTCTAATGGATGCTGTAGTAGAAATTTCCACACACTTGGCATACTCCGCTTTGCCATCCGCTTTGCGGAAGACAGCCATTTCAGTTTCTGAAGCCTTACTAAGGTCAGCGTCGTATTTCTTCATGATGGCCAAGGCTGCCTTCAATTCGGGAATAGTGTTGAACTGCCTACGCACTTCCTGGATCATATCCATGGCAGCACGCCCCACGGCATTCATCGCCAAGGCGGAGAATACGAAAGGAAGCATGGCTCCTACGAGCAATCCCGCCATCACTTTGGGCTGAGAGATATCGATAGAGACGATATTGGCTTGTTGCATGAAGGCTGCAAATAGGGCTAAAGCTGTCAAAGCCGCAGAGGCAATGGCAAAGCCTTTTCCAATGGCAGCCGTGGTATTTCCTACGGCATCCAGCTTATCCGTCCTTTTGCGAACCTCCTTGGGAAGTTCTGCCATTTCGGCAATTCCACCCGCATTGTCAGAGATGGGACCGTAGGCATCCACAGCCAACTGGATTCCTGTATTCGCTAGCATCCCCACCGCTGCGATGGCGATACCGTACAAGCCTGCAAAATGATGAGAGATTAAGATCGCAGCTGCAATGAGCAGAATGGGAATAGCGGTAGACATCATCCCTACTCCTAAGCCAGCAATGATATTGGTGGCCGAACCTGTAAGGGACTGCTGTACGATTCCCGTTACGGGCTTGGTTCCTGTTCCTGTATAGTACTCTGTAACTTTTCCTACTAAAAGACCGGCTATCAATCCTGATATTACAGCCATAAATACGCCCCAAGAGTAATAGGTAATACCTCCATGTACCCAGGAATCGGGCATCATCATTTCAATAATGAAATAAGATAATACGAGCATCAGGAAGCCCGAACCAAATTCTCCTGTATTCAAGGCGCGATGAGGGCTTCCGCCTTCTTTCACTCGTACGAAGAAGGTACCGATGATAGAAACGAAAATTCCTACAGCTGCCAGAACCAGTGGGAGAAGAATGGCTCCCAGGCCACCAAATTCTCCGGCAAATTCGGGTAAGGTGATAAAAGCTCCTCCCAATACCATGGTACCGATAATGGATCCCACATAGGATTCAAAAAGGTCGGCGCCCATTCCAGCAACATCTCCTACATTGTCTCCTACATTATCTGCAATGGTAGCGGGATTCAATGGGTGGTCTTCTGGAATACCGGCTTCTACCTTTCCCACCAGGTCGGCGCCAACGTCAGCTGCCTTGGTGTAGATCCCGCCCCCAACACGAGCAAACAGGGCAATCGAAGAAGCCCCTAAAGAGAATCCAGATATAACATTTAATACTGTGGTCATTTCGCTTATTTCATCCCCAAATGACATCGCGCGGTAGGTGATAAACAAAATGCTCAATCCCAGAACGCCTAAACCAACTACTCCCATTCCCATAACGGAGCCCCCAGAGAAGGCTACTTGTAGGGCTTTGGCGAGGGAAGTCTTTGCTGCTTGTGTCGTACGTACATTCGCTTTGGTAGCAACGCGCATGCCGATAAAGCCTGCAAGGGCCGAGCAGATGGCCCCGAGGATAAAGGAAAAGGCGACCCAGTAGTTGGAGTCCGCTTCGGATTCTCCCTTAATTGCCAAAAGAATGGCAACTGCTACCACAAAGATGCCCAGAACGCGGTATTCTGCCTTGAGAAAGGCCATAGCCCCATCGGCTATGTTCTTGGCAATCGCAGACATCCGTTCATCTCCTTCATCTTGTTTGGATACCCAAGAGGAGCGGATAAAGGTGTAAAGCAAGCCAACTACTCCTGCAACGGGGAGCAAGTAAACTAAAGTTTTGTAGTCCATTATTTCAGTCTTCTGTTATTTTTGCAAATATTTTGGCAGATAATTTTAACGAAAGGTTCAAAATTAGGATAAACCCTCTCAAAAACCAAACCCTCATTTTCTATGAAAATAGCTGATGGTGTTAGCCTTAGCCAGTTGGCAGAGCTCCTAGATTGCCCCTTCAAGGGAGATTCCCAGCACCGAATTACCGGGATAAATGAAATTCACCGGGTGGAGACAGGAGACCTTACCTTTGTTGATGTAGAAAAATACTATGATAAAGCCTTAACCAGTGCTGCAACGACCATTCTGATCAATAAAGAGGTTGAAGTTCCAACAGGTAAGGGAATCCTGATCAGTGATGATCCTTTTCGGGATTATAACCGCTTAACCGAGCACTTCCAACCCAGTCCCTCTCTGGCGCTGTCGGGCCAACCTAAGATCGGGGAAGAAGTGGAAATTGGACAAAACGTGGTGTTTGGGGAAGGAGTGATCATAGAGGCTGGAACTCAAATAGGGCACAATGTAGTCATCGGATCTCATGTCCACATAGGGAAAAACTGCCGCATCCATGCCAATGTATCTATATATCACAATGTGAATATCGGAGAAGGGTCTTGCATTAATTCTGGAACAGTCATTGGCAGCGAAGCCTTTTACTTCAAATCTCGAGCGGAAAGCAAGGAAAAACTTCTAACCAAGGGCCGAGTCATCATCGAAGATAACGTAGACATTGGCGCCAATTGTACGATCGACCGGGGGGTAAGTGCTGATACGGTGATTGGTGCCTGGACTAAAATGGACAACCTCATTCAGGTCGGACATGATACCCTGATTGGCAAACGCTGTCTCATTGCCTCTCAGGTAGGTATTGCTGGAGTGGTTACGATAGAGGATGATGTCATTCTCTGGGGGCAAGTGGGGGTAAACAAAGACCTAACTATAGGAAGCAAGGCCATATTGCTAGGAAAAACAGGAGTCATGTCTGACTTGGAAGGAGGCAAGACTTATCTAGGTATGATTGCTGAACCCGCCCGCGAGCAACTTCGCACAGTTGCGATATTGAAGAAATTACCCGATCTTCTCAGGAGATTAGAAAACCAAGATGTTGTTCAAAAATAAACGAAATATTGGCTTGATGCTCTCCTCTTTGGGGGGCTTGCTCGTTATTCTGAGCTTTGACGAAACGGATGATAGTCAAATGGAAATGCTCCTGACCGTTGGAGGAGCAGTTTTGGCTGTTGCCGGACTGGTTCTGATTATGCAGGCTTCGAGAGGGAAGAAAAATTGATAAAAATAGACGAGGTCTCCACAAGAAGACCCCGTTTAGTTTTCATTTAGCTTAAGAGACTGTTTATCCTTGGTCTTTAAGAAATTTTCTCTCTTTGGTTCCAAACCCCTGTTGCTACAGTTTCCTTAACATACTCAGAGAAATCTTTGGCTTTGCGCCCTAAAACTCGCTCAATGTCGGTGCTAACATAAGAGTTCTGCTCATTTCCCAGCACTTCGCTAAATAAGTAATTAACCAGCCACACATAATCATCCCCTAAGCCGACCTGTTTTAGCATTTCTGAGTAGGCTTCTAAGCTAACGGGGTGAAAGGAAATAGTCCGGCCTGTTGCGGAAGCAATTTCCTGAACCGCTTCGCGAAAATTAATAAGTCTAGGACCTGTCAGGTCAAATATTTCTCCGTTGTGCACGTCTTTTAACAGGGCTTCTACCACTATATCAGCGATGTCATCCGTATCTACAAAGGCAACTTTTGTATCGGCTTTTGGGAGGGCAACCTGCCCGGCAAGGATGGGATCCAGTAAAAAGCTTTCGCTAAAATTTTGGCTAAACCAGGTCGCCCTGACGATACTATATTCTAGTCCGGAATGGATGAGTACTTGCTCAGATCTTTGGGCCTCTTTTTCTCCTTTACCAGAAAGAATTACGAGTTTTCTTACCCCCTGCCGCTTAGCCTCTGCAGTCAATCCTTGTATGGCTTCGTAGGCACCCGGTACAGCCAGATCAGGTTGAAAGGTAATATAGACCTTGTCCATTCCTTCCAGTGCAGCAGCCCAAGTTGATGGGTCTTGCCAATCGAAGGGGATTTGCGCACTACGCGACCCAATTCTTACCTCGATGTTCTTTTCTTGAAGCCTTTGGACTACTTTGCGTCCGGTTTTACCGGTTCCACCGGTAACTAAGATGTTGTCGTTCATGATTTTATCGGTTAATGTGTTAATGAAAATTTTGCTAAAAGAGATTCCTTAAGAAAGACCGGGAACAGGGCTTTTCCATAGTCCGGCCAGGAGGCTGAGGACAAAGGCCAATACTGAGAAAATGGTCCTAAGGGTATGCCAGCGATTCCAAGGGATTTCATAAGACATTCTTAAGTCGTGTAAGCCTTCTTTCCCCAAGTCTTGGAGAGCGACTGCATCGAGGGCTTCGTTCAAGGGTACATTCCCAAACATGGTAATGCCTATCGAACCTAATAGATAGACCAGGGTAGCAGCCAACAATAAGCCAAACGTCAGGTCCATAGCAGTTCTGAAATGCAGGTAACTGCTGGCAGCCAAGCTTATGAGGGTACCAAAAAAGATTACAAAAAAGGCTGGATTCAGTATCGCTCGATTGATAGATTGCATGGTTTCGAGGTAGCTGTCATCCGAAATTCGTTTGGTTCCTGGTATAACCGTAACTTCCCAGGCAAAGAAGAACCCCGAAGACAATCCTGTCAAAACCAAGGTCAAGATTAGAAGGATGCTTTTGAATGATAAGTCCATAATTTATTGATTATTAGTGAGTTGTTGGGTAAGCCATTTTTCAAGCAGGGCATATTCCTTAGCTGTAAGCTGATTGTTTTTGCCTCTGGGCATGCGTTTTTTCATGATGACCTGCTTATAAATCTTGGGGGCTAGGTCTTCCATATTTTCCCGCGTAAATACCTTTCTGGGATTTCGCCGCTTATGGCAGACGTTGCATTTATTTTGGAGAAGGGTGAGGGTTTCCTGAGTCAGTTCATTTTGCTCATATGCGTTTGCCGTATAGCTCCGATCGTTATGATTCTGGGAATGACGGGGGAAACTAAAATGGACCAGTACTCCGAATGATATGATGATAAGTTTTCCCATATTGCTGGATGTTTATCTCGTTTATCAGTCTTTAATAGATGAGAGAAAATTTTAAGGTGAGAGGGGCGAGACGTTGGACAACCCCTACTAAACTCACCCCTCCATACGCTCTCCTTAAAGCCTTATTTGTGGTCTGTCGACTATTTGACTTTGACCTTGAGACAAAAATGCAGGGAATACGCTCCAATCTTTGGTTGGAAAAGGAGCAAGATTTGTTCGAAAAGGATTACTTGGTTCTTACCTTGCTGGGGCGGTAGCCGTATTTTTGGGAAAAGGCATTTGAAAAGGAACTGAGGCTATCATAGCCCACGTTCCAGGCTACTTCTTGAACCGATAGCTCTTGACCCCGCAGGAGTTCATGGGCCTTGGAGAGCCGCTGATTTTGCAGGTACTTGAACACGGGTACCCCAAATAAAGCCTTGAAATTCTTTTTCAGATTGAAGCTGTTGAGCCCAATTTGTCGGGACAACTCTGAAAGGGAGGGAGGGGTTTCCAGGTTTTGGGAAAGAATTTCCTTCGCTTCGAATAACTTCTCTCGTTCGGCCTGGCTAATCGAACTTTGGCTCATCTGGGCGAGTTGCCCAAAGTAATGCGACAATAGGGCTGTCATCTGACTTCTGTAGAACATCATCTTCGTTTTTCCCTCATAAGGAATCTGGAAAACCTGCTCAACGATATGAAGCATGGCCGGTGTCATGTAAAACCTTGGGCCGCCGACAAAATGATCCGAAGGGGCTACCAATTGGTGGAGCAACTGGGAAAAGAGGTCTCCCTCTTGATTGGGAAGTTTCTTCAGGTTCCTGATAGCGGTAACGATGACCAGACACTTTAGGGCTTTTCTCTCCGAGATCGTATGGACAAATTCCACTTGGTCATCTGCATAAAAAGAAAGGGCAAGCCCAGGTGTATGGTCAAAACTCTGGTGTTTACTCCCATAATTTACCCGCAGATTTACTTCTCCATCTCCATAAAAGGCTACCCCGATTATCGGTTCATCAAAGGTACAAGCATCCACCATCGCCTGATTCGCGGGAGATTCCTCCACCAAAATGGTAAAATCATTGATATCGATGATGTCTCGATTCATAGCTTGCCGTCATTCGTTGCTTAAATCTAAGAATTTTGTTTCTCGATAACGAAATAAATGTAGCTTCATTTAGTAAATTGAGAGTCCAAAAAATAAATACGCCTTGGATTCGGATTCGCAGAAACATTTGATAGATCAACTTCAGCAATTAACAAGCAGGCTTTCCCAGGCAAATTTTCATCCCTGCCTGACAGAAGCAGAAATCCAGGAATTCGAAAACATGTATCGGGTCTCCTTACCCATGGCATATAGGCTTTTTCTTCTTCATCTCGGGAATGGAGGACTTGGAATAGAAGCCTTATCTCTTCCTTCGTCAGAATCGAACCTCTTCCATAGTAGCCTGCAACGTGATTTCCCTTATTTGTATGAATCTCACATACTGAACTTTGAGCAATTTGTGGGATGGTACAAGACCAACCCCAAAGCTGTTGAACAATTTGTTGATGTGTCTAACTTCCGCAAGAATTATCACGCTTCCCATCAAACAGAAATTGAAAATCAGCTTACGCTCTTTAACATAAAAACCTTCTTTGAAGGAGAAGACTTCCTTGAAGATTTGTACGAGGCCTATCTGTATTCTCCCCATCATACCGATGGAACGATTTACTTAGGGAATTTTGACCCAGATATTGGCTCTTATTTGGTGATTCGGGGCAAAAGAAAAGGAACTATTTGGGGGCGGGGTGTAGCAAAAATATTCCCTCTCCAGGAAAATGGAAAGTACCTGGATTTTCTGTCGTGGATAGATGAGATGTTCTGATCCCTTTTTATCCCTATATGATATTATCGGGAAAAAGCCTTGCAGAATTGGAGGAAGAATGGGAACAAGCAATTAACATGCATTCTTCAGCGGGAATTGAATACCTAGAAAAAATCAATTTTAACCCGAAATAGAAGAAAACAAATGCTGCCAAAAATATAAGCCCCCATGAAGCTCATAGAACAAAACAAACAGTTGACAAAATTTCCTAAAATTCCCCCAGGAGTAAGGAAGATATCCGTATTCAATAATAAGATTAGTCGTATTCCGGAGGAACTCTGGGAAGAAACTAGGCTGGAAATATTGAATCTCTCTGTGAATCAAATCGGAGAAATATCCACTAAGATTGGGAACTTAATTCAGTTAAGAATGGTTGATTTGGGCCACAACCAAATTCAATCTATTCCCTCTGAGATAGGCAAGCTCACTTCCTTGGACTCTTACCTATACCTACACAATAACCAATTAGCAATTATCCCCCCTTCAATCGGCAACTTGACCCAACTTAGGTACTTGAACCTTAGCATGAATAAGCTCAAAGAATTGCCAAGCAGCATGGGATCTCTCGTGAATCTCGTTGAACTAAAGCTCGAAGACAATAGGCTTGAATCCCTACCCGCATCTTTTCAGCAGCTCTCCAACTTACGCGAACTCCACCTGCAGAATAATCTCCTAAGTCAACTTCCCGCAGGGATAGCGAACCATCCCAACATACGGGTGCTCCATGCAGAGAACAACAAATTGAAGGAGGTGCCTACAGGGATGAAAGAGATTCGAGACTTAAAACTGCGGAACAATCACATCCCATCTATTCCCCAATCGATAGCAGACTTGACACAGCTGCGCCGGATCGATTTAAGAGGCAATAATATCCGAGCATTGCCCAGAGAAATCTTAGCCCTAGATAAGTTGGAAAGGCTGGACCTGAGGTGGAACGAAAATTTGGTGAAACCAGTTTGGATAGATAGCCTAACTCCTGAATGTATCGTGTACTTCTGAATGTGTCTTCAGCGAGGCAAATGGTGGACGTTTTTTTAGGATAATTGGCTTACATGAACGATAAATCTTCTCAAGTACTCATAATTGGCGCAGGATTTTTTTGACAAGCTCAATGATTCTAGTAAACGATTTGTTTTGAGATGGATCAAATTGGCAAAAACACAGAAAACCAGGGACAAGCGAATACATAAAATAGCTGAACTTTCTTCAATGGGGAAAAAATTACCTGGGAGTTGAAAATAAAGCCCCAAAGCTCAGGGGTAACACCCCATTAAACTCATGGAATAAAAAGCTAGGTAATATTATCCCGGTCTAGAGATAAAACCGTTGCATCTCCATAGAAGCAAGCATGGAAACCAAAGGCTCCGGCACTAATGACTGAGCCAATGGCCAGCCAGGTATTCCCCCCAATTTCTTGGGCTAAGGGGATGATGATGGGATGGGAAATGGCATAAGCTAATGCATAGAGCATGGTCTTAAAACCCTCAAAAATGCCTTGTGGATAATTTTAGGTGCCTTCCTTAACCTATCCTATCTCGGCTCATTCCTTTCGAACCTTGAAAGAATTATGTGTCGTTTCGAGGATATAAATCCCTGATAAAAAGTTAGATATGTCTAATTGAATAAATCCCTTTCCCTGATCTACCACTTTTACCTGCCCATTCATCTTTTTTCCCTGGACATCATAAAACTGGTAAGACGTAATATCTTCCTCGCTCCCCTCCAAGGTCAGTAGGCCCTGGGTAGGGTTGGGGTAGGCCTCAGTTTGATGGAAAAATTTTCGGGTTAATTCGATATCCAGGATACTAAAATAGGCCTCATCGCCATTGAAGTCTGTCTGTTTGAGTCGGTAATAAGAGGTTCCGAGCAGGGGGCTTTTATCAAAGGTTTCATATGTCAAAATTTCCGTTGAGTTTCCTGCTCCTTTCAGCTCAATGAGAGATTCCCAATCTTCGGCGTTTTTCGAGCGCTCAACAGTGAAAAAATCGTTATTTATTTCGGTTAAGGTTTGCCATTTAATGAGCAAATGGCCCTCTTTTTTTAACATAAGGCTAAAACTCAACAGCTCTATGGGCATAGCCACACTGGCTACCTCAAAATCTTGACAGACTGTCTGACTCCAAAGCCCATTCACATCCAGGGCACGCACACAGATCTTATAGGATCCTTCATCTAACCCCGTCAAATCTGCTTCAAAACTCGTATCAATAACTGTCCCATTCCCCACATCCAGCGCCTGGGCATTCCCATAGCCCGGATCTCCGTCCACACTACCAGAGATAGTATCTGCAAAGTATTCGAAGCGATCCATATTCACCGCATCCGGTGGAGTTCTCTTATAAAATGGGGAATTATGGGTGATGCTCCACCGCCCTAAATTGTCTTTCATCCTCCAGTATAAAAGATGCGATCCTTCCTCCAGGGCTGACACATCCGCATGAATCGTATTGCCATGATAGGTGATACCCGAAGAAATGGCTTGGTATGTCCCAGCACCCGTCCCGGGATCGGTATCGAAAAAGTATTCATACCCGACCATAGGCACAGGCACCAGCTTCGTCTCATCAATTTTATATATAGTCTGGATGGAGCATTTACTCCAATTATTATTGGTATCCTTAAAACGGGCGTAGAGCCGATGAAATCCAATCGATAAGGCGGACACATCCAGAGTAGTAGCTATCTCCTGGAAGTCATTGCTAGCCAAAGTGCTGACTTGTCCATTTCCTTGTCCGGGATCCGTATCCCAAAAGTACTCCCATTGAGTAAGGGGAGCCGTTGTGCTCGTCGGTTTTTGCAACACATACATGGGTTGGTAAATCGTGTGACTCCACTTGCCGTTGGCATCACAGAAACGAGCATGGAAGGCATGGAAACCTGCACTCAAAGCACTGACGTCAATAGAAGTCGCTAAAGTTTGTACCGTATTGTCAGGGACATCAATGCCCGTCCCATTGCCATGGCCGGGATCACTGTCCCAAAAATATTCCATTCGATCAATATTCACCTCACTGAAGGCCGTTTCATCTATCTTATAAACGGTCTGAATATTACTTATGCTCCATATGCCCCGGCTGTCCTGGCAACGGGCATACAAGATGTGAAATCCAGTTGATAAACCACTTACATCCAGACTTTGAGACACCTCTATCGAAGCACCACTGCTCAAGGTCAAGGCCCCTCCATTGCCCAAGCCGGGGTCCGTATCCCAGAAATATTCACAGTCCTCTACAGTGATCGAAGCAGCAGCATCCGCCGTTTTGTAAAAAGGCTGTGCAACCGTAGTCGACCATATCCCATAATCATCGAGTACTCGAACATATAGCATATGCGAACCCTCAGCAAGACCACTCACAGAAATAGAAGATTGCTGGGACAAACTCGATCCCGAAGTGACCGACAATGCCGTGCCATTTCCATGACCTGGATCCGCGTCAAAAAAGTACTCTGCTTTTACCAACTCGCCCGTCTGAGCTATACCCCAATGACCAAGCATCTGCAATGACAGAGCCAAGCCAAACTGAAGCCAGCCTCGGACTATACTTGCGGTCATCGGAATTAGTTATTTGAACGTGCCTTAATTTCGATCTGAAGCGGGTTAGAATCACTGGCCGCACCGCTTTGTGTAAAGAAAAAGATGGCCGGAATAGAGGGCATTCCACTCAGGCGATAGGGATCTACTCCCCCAAACATACCCATATCTTCTCCAAACTGTCCGGCGCTCAGCGCTGATGATCCGGACGCCAATTCATACCCATTGTCCACGGAACTCGTGTAATCCTCAAAGACTGTAGACATGTCCACACTGGTCAAACTATTCGTTCCGGAAAACTGGGAACTATTGCACATATTATAATCCTCATTCGTTGTTCCGCTGGTAAAAGTGCCGGTAAGCATAATATTATTTGCCATGGTGGTATTATACACCAGCATATTGCCATAGATCACATTGTTACGTAGCAAAACCGGCCCTACCGACGCGTTGAAGTTCAAGGCATAAGCCGAACTGTGGGTCGACAGCCTTTTGATGAAATTATTCATGATATTACCAGAAGCTCCGTCGGCCAAATAGATCACATTTCGACTCGAACTGGAGTAGGCATGGTTCATCCAGTTTCCCTGGATCACAAAACCCGTATGGTCGGAGTATACATACACCAGGTAATAATTTGAAGAGCTACTGTAAAAGTAATTGCCTCGCACCGTCACATTATCTGCATCAATGGACAAGTGGGTACTCGTGCTCGACCCCGTAAAGGTCAGCCCCTGAATAATAGACCCCGCTCCTCCTGAACTCACCGTCATAATACCGATACTGCTGGTCTGTAAAAGGGCCTGCGTAGAGTCGTTTTGTGATAGGAAATATCCCGTGCCGTAGATGACAAGTTGCTTGCTCAGTGTGGCATTGCCATATCCGTCAGGTGATCCTTCTACATAGATCGTATCGCCGGCACTGGCCCCATTAATCGCATTTTGTATGGTGGTATAATCTGCGTCTACCCCCGCATTATTATTCACACGGTGTACGGTAGCTTGTACTTGATAAGAAATGGCAGAACAGAAGACAAGAATAAGGAACTTAAAAAAAGCTTGATTGACCATGTTTAAGTTGAGATTATCCGATCACTAATAAATGACTATGCAAAAAATACGCCAATCGAATTTTATACAAATTAGACAATACCAACAAAAGGATTAGCTCAAGGTTGAGTACGCCAGGCTTCCATATGAAATATTTCTTTTATCAAGAAGATGTGTATAATAGTGGCCTTAAAATATTAAGGTCGATGGGAGAATATTGAATTGATTTACTTAGTGTAAACTTGTATCTAATTGCCAAATTCTATTTTCTATTAGATAAAGCACTATGAGACAAATCGACCACATCGTTTACAGCGTCCCCAATCTGGAAGAAGCCATGGCTTGGTTCAAAGACCTCACGGGAATAGCCCCAAGTTTTGGTGGGTACCACACGACTCAAGGCACCAAAAATGCCGTGGTGAATTTGGGGAATAGCTGCTATTTGGAGTTGTTGGCCATTGATGAAAGCAACCTAAGCATCAGTCCCCCTAGATGGATGGGCGTGGATTATTTGGACAAGGCCCAGATCACTCGATGGGCGCTCAAGTCATCAAATCTAGAGAAGGACAGTCAAGTGCTTACAAGCTATCAAGCAAACATGGGCATCATTCAAGGGGGGCAGAGGAAAATGACCAATGGCAGCCTATTGACCTGGGAAATGCTCATGCCTCTAGCCTCTCCTCAAGTAGAAATCCTTCCCTTTATGACGGATTGGCAAAACTCCGATGTGCATCCAACTGACGCAATGCCGGAAGCGTGCAAACTGCTAGGACTAGCATTTACCCATCCTACTCCTGACCTGCTGAAGCCCATTTGGAAAAAATTGGGATTGGATTTGGAAATTGCCCAGGATTCAGATATATCCATAAGGATGAAAATGGATACTCCAAAGGGGATAATTGAGATTTAGGCGCTGATACTGATTTAATGCCCTTACTTTGGAAATGGAAACAGTCGTACGTAAAGAGAAATACCATGGAAAAACCAACACAATCAATCCCTACCCTATTCGAATGGGTAGGCGGAATGGACGCCATAGAAAGGCTGATAAGCCATTTTTATGAAAAGGTAGTTCAGGATGAATTGCTCAAGCCAATTTTTGTCCACATGTCGAAAAAGCATCAGCTCCATGTGGCGCATTTCATTGCTGAGGTATTTGGGGGCGGGAATACCTATACCAGTGAAGGAGGAAGCCACTACGGAATGGTCAGAAAGCATTTTGGGAAGCATCTGACTGAAGCCCACCGAAAGCAGTTTGTCAAACTTTTACTTGAATCGGCAGATGAAGTGGGTGTACCCGATGATCCAGAATTTCGCTCGGCTTTAGTCGGATACCTGGAATGGGGAACCCGCCTAGCCGTGATCAATTCCAATGAAGAAGAAATTGCCATGAACCCTGAAGAGCCCATGCCCAAATGGGGTTGGGGAGAAGTTGGCGGGCCGTATCAACCCTAAGGCAATTTCATATGAACGTATTTCCTCCCCAAAGCTTCGATAAAGGTTCCTTGATAATCCCAACAAAAACAGCCTTCAGCCTAACCGTTTCCCGTAGCTACCCGTAGGTATGTAGTATCATGGAAACTAACTCCAATTCTTCCCCAATCCCCCTTCCTGAGAAGCTGGTCTTGGAATTCTTTGACCGGGTTTGGCATAGCCCCCACGACCTGGATGCCATAGATGAATTGATGACAGAAGACTATGTGATCACCACTGCAGGAAAAGAGGTCAAGGGCAGAGCTGCTTTCAAGAAATGGGTGGGACAATTCCAGGAACAATTGCTAGATGCCAAAACAGAAAGTGTAGATCTCTTCTTCGATGAAAAGAAGGGCAAGGTCGTATCCCGTTGGGTTTGTTCCGGAAGGAACAATGGTCTTTTTGGCCTTGAAGCAGATCAGAGATTCGTTTCCTTTACGGGAATTGCCATCTGGACAATAAAGGATCGGCGGCTAGCCAAATGCTGGGTAGAACGAAGTGCCTATGAGTTGTATCAAGGACTTATATCGGATTCTACGGAAAATGATTTTGTTTAGGGCATGGCTAATTATTAGGCGTACCGTTTAAACACGTTATTCTAAATCTAAGTAAGGAGCACTTCATTTTTATAAAATATAATATCCCCCAAAATGCCTTCAACCCAAACCCTAGAACAGTTTATCCAAGCAGTTGAAGAGGAAGCTCATGACAAAGTCATAGAACGCTTTTACACCGGCGATGCTTCCATTCAGGAGAACCAAAATGAACCCAGAGTAGGGATAGAAAACCTGATTAAAAACGAGCAAAAAATGCTCCAGAAGGCTTTGGTGGTGCATTCTCAATGCATTCGGCCCTACTTTCAGGTTGAAGACCAGGTGGTCATCCGATGGAAATTCAGGTTCGAGTGGAAAAATGACACGGTAACCGAGATTGAGGAACTGGTCCATCAAACCTGGAAGGGAGAGAAGATCTATCGGGAGCAGTTTTTCTATGACCCCCAACAATTTGTTCCAAAGAAAAAGGAAGGATCGTGAAAAAAGCTTTGCTCATTTACCTATTGACTTCCGCCCTTATCTCTTGTCAGAACTATGATGTGAGAACGGAACTCATTGGAGAGCCCTTACCAGAGAAGAAAGCCGATTACCAAAAACGCATCATCGGTCAGTTATCCGGCAAGTATGAGTTGGCAGACCAAAGGCTCTTAAGCAGTCGCTGGTCAAAAGCAGAGAGCCTCATGAAAGAACAACAGAGACATATATTTACCCAGCTCAAGGAAAATCGGGGGTATGGAACGGTGCTAGGCCTTTCCTTGCTGTTCTTTTTGTACAAAGGAATCTTGTATGCCCTGATTGGAAGCTATGTCCCCCTACTCTTTATCGGGGCCATCATTCTGTTGTTTATGCTGGGCTTTAATTCTTCAGAAAAGGTCTTTAAGCGCGTACTGCTTATGTGGTCACTCCTGCTAATCCTTTGGGCCTTCGTTCGGCTCTTACTCGGGGGAGTAAACCAATTTCTCAAGCCCATCCCAGAAGGGCATATTGATGGGCAACTGGGAATTATGGGCGCTTTGTTGAGTCTTTCCATTCTGGCGGGAGGGGTCTATTTATGGAGAGGGAAAAGGAGCGTGGGGGAGGGAAGGGTTGCTCGAAAGTAGATGTTTTCCTGAAAGCGTTAATAACCGTTATAAACGCTTATATTAGGAGCTAATGGGAACAGTTCCCGATAGCTTAATGTACGATGCAATTTACCCCTAAAATAGCTCAAGGTAGTTTTCTATCCAGGGCAGGTTAGTATAAAAATAACAAGCTAGACTTTGAAAAAGCTGCTTATACACAAGAGATACGAAAGAAGCTTGCTTATGTAGTAGCTTACTAGTGTTATAAGCATTTTTGCGTAGCAAACTAGCTTGTTAACGAAAAAATACTAACATGAGTTGCCAAAAGAAGACCAGAAAACTAATTTTATTAGAGATAATTTTAGGGGTCGCCCATAAAAAAGGAAAAAATAACTGTTGATAGGTTAGGACTATCAAGCAATGATTTTTGAATCGCTTAGTAAATGGGCTAAACGCATCGAACATAAAAATTATATTCGAAAAAATGATAGCTTGGTCTGTTGATGAAAAAAAGGTTAGGACTATCAAGCAATGATGCAAAAGCATGCTTGATGAAGTCGAAAAGAGGAGCTACCAAAGAAATGTATGGCTTTGCTTAGTAAATGATGGGAAACAAAAGGCTAAATTAGTAATCCTTCATGAAACAAAAATTGCATTAAAGAGGATATTACTAATGCCATCAGGATGATTATCTACATGGTTTAATAGCAATGAATTGATCGACGGGTAGATCTTGGTGAACATCTGAAAAAAAACTGCTTTCATAAGTTCTTTACTCGGTTCAGAGGAGGAAGCCCCAATTCATCTATAGAACAAGTTTTAAACACACCTTGAGATACGAATTTTCCGATTTATTGAATTTCTCAAGGGACATGGATTCCAAACTGAGGAAGATTTTGAAACAGGTAGAACTTTACCGTTCAAGCATTCGAACAAATAGAAAATGAAAAGAATAATTGGTGTTCTGATTGATAAAATCGGGCATATGATAGAATTCTCAAGCAGTTAGGGAAAAATTATTCGAACAAGTGATAGCTTGGTCGTTGGTGATCATTAGGATAAAAAATAAATGAAGAATCAATGATAAAGTTCTTTCGAAGAATAAGACAAAAATTACTGAATGAAAGAAATCTAAAAGAATACCTGATTTATGCTATCGGTGAAATATTCTTAGTAGTTGTCGGAATTCTAATTGCCTTACAAATCAATAATTGGAATGAAGGGCGAAAAAGAAGTCGTACTGAAGTCAAACTCCTTCATAACATGAGGCAAGCCATCCAGTATGATATCGAACGGACGGAGTTCTTTATGGAGGGAAACGAAAGAGTCGTGCGATCCTGCAAAATCATTCTAAACGCATTTGATCATAATCTTCCTTACCATGATTCCTTGTCGCTTCATTTCGAACAAGCTAATCAGTGGTGGAAAGTTCTGATATCCAAACATGCTTATGAGAATGCTAAGTTCTATGGTCTGGATTTTATTCAAGATGATTCTACCCGAAACCAATTGTCAACCTTGTATGAGGGAAATTGGGTATACGCTGATAACCTTGATGAACGACAAGCTATGTATTACTACCAAACTGTGACTCCAATCCTAACGGATCTGTTTGAATCAATTGATCACAATTGGTATATCGTTGAAAGAGGTAATGTTCCTTATGATTATGAAGCTCTAAAGAAGAACAAAACCTATCGGAATATTCTAAATACAAATATTGGAAATAGAGAAAATTACAATAATTGGATTCAGTACGCCCTCATGAATATGCTGACGCTGCAGGAATCTCTAAAAAATGAAATAGAAAATCGTTAGCGTTTTTAATAATTACAATGGCTCGTTCTGACCAAAAAGATAATAATCCAAGATGTAAACCATTCTTGGTTGTTGTGGTATTCCGCTTCGGGATTTTCCCTTTTCCAGGCGTGCATGTGTAGCGGGTTACCGGCCGAATGGTGGCTTGGGAGTGCGTAGAGAAAGGACAATAGGGAATACCCGCAATATAGCGTATACACTAATGTTATCGATCCTAAAAACCCATTCTGCCAATAATTGCGTATATTGAGATATGGAAAAAGTGGTAAAAATTGTGGGCCTTAGGGAGCAAGATTCAGACTTAGCCTATTGGATGTCCAAAAGTCCTCAAGAGCGTTTAGTAGCGATTGAAATTCTACGTCAACAATATGTCCGACTCAAAGGTATTCAGCCCAGACTTCAGAGAGTTTGTCGAATTATAAAATCAGAATAACGTCCATTACCTCGTAACAGGAGGGTATGCCGTGGGAGTGTACGGACATCCTAGATATACTGGTGATTTGGATTTTTGGGTTGAGGCTTCCCCGCAAAATGGAGAGAAATTGGTAAAAGTGTTTGAAAAATTTGGCCTCTCTTCCTTTAAATTAACCCCAGAAGATTTTATAAAGCCTGAACAAATCATACAAATCGGCTATCCCCCCTTCAAAATTGACGTAATCACGAGTATAGATGGGGTAGAGTTTGATTTAGCCTATAAAAACAAGAATGTAATTACTGTTGATGACATTCCTGTGGACTTCATCAGCTTAGAAGATTTAAAAAAGAATAAACTAGCCTCAGGAAGGGAAAAAGATTTAGAAGATCTAAGAAAATTAGAAGAATAACAGTAGATAATCGAGTAGGCGGCTGATCCCGATAAATCGGGACCAGTACACCTCTCACACCACCGTACGTACGGACCTTCCCGATAAATCGGGATAAACTGCTACGGCGGTTGGTCAAACAACTCTGATAGAAAGATAGTATTCGACAAAAGGAAGGTACCCTCTTTGCTTAAGACGGTCGATCGTGATGATAGTCCTCATCATGGGGCTTTGAGCAATGGCCCAGCCTCCCATGCGGGAGCGCGACCAGGCATAAGCCTGCCCATGTGGGACTCCCAGTCGGATAAAGCTCCGTCTTCGCTTTTCGGGTTTCTTCCAATGCTTCCAGATACAGTATCGCAGCCGGTTACGAACCCACCCGTCGAGTTGCTTGAGCTTCTCATAGGTATGGGCATACTTGAAGTACTGTAACCAACCTCTCATCAATCGGTTGATCTGGCCAATGCGGTCAGTCAGAGAGATAGGGCGGGTCTTGCGAGTTAGGCCTTTGAGTTTAAGCTTCAAACGCTTCATACTCGCAGGAGCTACCCGAAGCCGGTATTGCCCTTTCGCCCCTTTCTTGTACACTGAAACAAATCCATATCCGAGTAAGGTCAACTTCACTGGCCGACAGATACGAGTCTTCTTTTGATTGACTTCAGATCTAAGTCTATCACTTCCTGATAGCCCTCGTTGATGTAGGTCAGTCCTTGCAGAACTGCCTGTTGTGCGTTGCGTCCAGGTCTGAACCCATAGCTATGGGTAGAGAAATCTTCCTCCTCCCATAGCGGGCTCAATACCTGATGGATCGCCTGTTGAAGCATTCTGTCCAACACTGTCGGGATACCTAGTAGGCGCTTTCCTCCGCTTGGCTTGGGGATTTCAACCCCCAATACAGGCTTAGGTCGATATTGCCCAGTTGATACCTCGTGTTTAATCTGGGGCCAATACGCTTTGAGATAGGCGGCTAAGTCTTGGACTTCCACACCATCTACTCCTGAGGACCCTTTGTTTCGGACTACCCGCTTGTAGGCAGTCTTGAGATTCTCCCGAGATAATACCTGGGCTAATAGTTCTCCCATCTTTCATTCTTTGTTTTGCCTTAGACTGTCTCTGGGTATCAGCTTTCTGAGCGAGTATCATCGGGAATTACTTTCGGCTTCCGGCCTATCCTCTTTCCCTATACCCTCCATTTCGGATTTACAGCTTTCTCGATCCTTTGATCCACAGACCCTTTCAGGCGGTTTAGCCTTCAACCCTTCGCCAGATGCATATAGCACCAGCTACTATGGCCTCTGCTGACTCCCCAAGATCATTCTTAGGGCCTCCCCGGGTAAGATATACCGCTTTCTGTCTACTCCCGCCGCATCTACATGATCCTTCTCCGGACAACTTTTGGGCTTTGAGAAGATGTGCTCTCTTACCCTCCAGACCATGCCTCCTATGCGATTCGTGTTCCTCAGTGCAGACATTTGCAGTCCGGCTTACTTCAGACCCTTTGTTACCAAAGACGCCCTTGCCGCTTGTTGAACAAAGTGAAATCCCGATCCACGGAGCTAGCGCTTCTTCGTTGTCTAAGCGCGCAGGAGACTTTCACTCCCTAGTAAGATTTCTCCAGGTACTTTCCGTATCTTGGAGCTATCCGGTATACCATTCCGGGCACACACATCAGCTATACCCCAGCTTTCAGCCAATGTATAGCCCAACGTTATCGGAAATAAATCAAAACAAAGGGAAATTCGTACCTTCAATAAAAAAATAGACTAGATGGATGGAAATATATATAAGTCTGTATTACACAACTTAAGCCTGATACCTGAAGAGTATATGGCTCAAGTCAACAATTTTCTCAAATCCCTTCAAAAAAGATCGAATTCCAAGGAGCAGAATAGAAAAGAAATATTGGATCTTGCAGGTTCATGGGAGGATATGGAGGAGAAAGACTTTAAAGAATTTCTTAATGAGGCTAAAAAAAGTGGACAAGATTTATTCAACAATCATGTTGAATTATGAAGCAAGCTATATTAGATACCGATACTATTTCCTATTATTTTCGAAATAATTCTTTGGCTATACAAAAAGTAGATAAATTTTTGAAGGAATTTGGCCTCATCAATATCTCAGTAGTAACCTACTATGAGGTAATGAACGGTTTGCTTTATAAAGATGCCAAAGCCCAACTCCCAAAATTTGAAAGGTTTGCTGAATTGAATAATGTAATCCCTCTAACCCTTGACGCGGCTAGAAATGCTGCCTCAATTTATGCAGACTTGAGAAAAAAAGGAATTACAATTGGGCATAATGATGTTATGATAGCGGCTTGTGCCATCGAAAATGACTTCATACTAATCACGAATAATTCCAGCCATTTTAAACATATTGATGGCCTGGAAATAGACAATTGGATAAAAAATAAGGAAATCCGATAACTCTGGCTATATGCCCAACCGTTGTAGCCAATAGTAGCTTGATAAAAAGAAAATGCCCACAATTGAAATCGTATCGGTAAAATCAAATGGACTTCTCCTAGACCAAAATGACTTTAAAGTAGCTATAATTGAAGAAAACAAGCTTGAAAGTCATCGGGGATTGTTCTTTAATTTCCTAATAAATCAAAAAGGAACAATTATTCACATTGGTAACCCAGACTTCAAAGATGAAAAAGAAGAGGGTTATTTTGCTGGAAAATTAGTTAACTGGGATTTTGATTCTGATACTAACTTTCAGTTTATAGAAGAATATAAAGAAGACTTGAAGAAAATCTTGTTGGTGGCAATTGAAAAGTCTCCTGTTAACCAAGCATACTTTCTAAGTGACTATCAATTTGGTCCTAAAGCAGAAGATTTCAGGAAAATTGATGGCTTCAAAGAATTTTGGAGCCAACATGACAAAAACGGCTTGAAATTGAACACATTGTACGAAATAAAAGAAGAATGAGAAACTGGCTACAACATAAGGCTATAATGCCCATGCATCGCCCAGCATATAGCCCAATCGTTGTAGGTAATTAAAAAAATGAAAGAAATCAAAAAAGACATATTGGAACTTGGAAGAGGTGCTAAACTACTTACAGAACAAAAATATTGGCATCAATTTGTATTGAAATTTGATTTTTTGAATAATGCGACACCATCATCGTTTTCATCGTATCTGAAATAGGAAAAGAATATGAAGTTTTCAATACTAATCTCAGTTTAGAAGAAATTCAAGAGACAAAATGGATAAACCATTTAAAAGAATGCGGTTGTGAGAGTTTGATTAGTAGTTATGAAGTTAATAAAGAGAAGACAATAAATGCTTGGCAAGGCCTTAAACAATCGGAGAATAAATTTCAAGGAAAATGGATAACACCAAAAGTTATTGAAGTTCTTGATTACAAATCGAACCATGGCAACTGGGACTACACTTATGATATTCCAGGTAAAATAAAAGTTGAATTTAATTCTATATCACCAAATGAAAAGAACTGTTCTGTTTCAATAGCTGTAATGAGTGCTGGCGGACCGAGTTATTTTAAAAGATATATCGGCAGAATGGAGTTAGCATACAAATACCTTCTAATATGGCAAAACAACATATATCCAGTAAAAATCAAATATAAATGGGTTGGCGATAGTTTGGAATTAGAACTTTTTGAAAAAAAACTGTTATTTGAAAAAGAATAAAAACTACCTACAATCGAGTAGGCGGCTGACCCTACCGAAGTAGAGCCAGTGCGCCTCTCACACCACCGTACGTACGGACCTTCCCGAGTTTTGCAAATCAGGGATAAACGGTTCCGTATACGGCGGTTGGCTAAACACTCACATTTGCCCTAGTCTGCCTGTGGGAATCAAGTTTCTGAGCGAGTACTTGTCGAGAATACTTTCAGCTACTGGCCTATCCTTTTCTCATTGACCCTCCATTTCGGATTTACAGCTGTTTCGATCCTTTGATCCACAGACCCTTTCAGGCGGTTTAGCCTTCAACCCTTCGCAAGATGCATATAGCACCAGCTACTATGGCCTCTGCTGACTCCCCAAGATCATTCTTAGGGCCTCCCCGGGTAAGATATACCGCTTTCTGTCTACTCCCGCCGCATCTACATGATCCTTCTCCGGACAACTTTTGGGCTTTGAGAAGATGTGCTCTCTTACCCTCCAGGGTATGCCTCTATGTAGATTCTGTTCGTCAGTACAGTCATTTGCAGTCCGGCTTACTTCAGATTACTCCCAGCACCCTTGCCCCTTGCTAGCGCTTCTACGTTTCTAAGCGCGCAGAGATTCACTCCCTAGTAAGATTTCTCCAGGCCGTATCTTGCTATCCGGTATAACATTTGTATATGAAATCATAGCCCCCTATCAGCAAGTACGCTTCATAATAACCGTTATGCAATAGAGTCCCCCGAAAAAAATGAAATGGAAGAACTAACAGAAGCGCTTCTCTGATATTGTCGGTTGGCATATCGTCAAAATAATGGAAGAAGGAGACTTTCGGGTTATATGAACTCCCTGAGATAATAATAATTGGGTTGAAATTTGAATTGCTTCCTTTTGATAAATAATATTGGGGAGGATATAAGAGAAAAAATATGTGGAGAATTCTCCTGACATCTTGACAATTTTGAGTGTGATCTTAGGAAAGCTATTCCGAGTATCTAGGATTGCCAATTGGTTTTATAAAAGGAACAAAAGCTTCCCTGCTCTTCAATGCATTTACAATAAGAGAATATATCAGATAATTGTCCAAAAGAAATAAAAAATCTGCAACCAATTTTGGGAGATTGGAAATAAGAATAAAAAAATTGAAATTAGATCAACCAGGACGTGCGGGGGTCTCCATTGCATAACACCATGCATGCTCCATGCCTCCCTCCGGTCGGCCCGGCGCATGCACTTACCGTTAGGCCGCATAAGAATCAACACAACACTTTTCAGAAAAAATAGTAAGTTATAAGGAAAGAAGTAGATAATATGAATGTGATATTTTCTGGGACATCGGAGACAGATTTAGGCCTGCTTATGGAACTTGCCAAAAAACTCGGGATTAAAACTCAGGTGTTAGACCAAGAAGCCATCGAAGATATTGGTTTAGGTTTCGCAATGAAGGAAGGAAGAACTGGAGAATATGTGGATTCAGAAACTTTTCTTCATACCCTAAAAAATGGAAATACGGATTGACAAATCTTTCGAAAAAGATGTCAAAAAGATTAAGCAGCCTGATATTCAAAAAAAGGTGGCTATTCTCATCGAAAAGATTCAGGAAATTTCCTCCTTCCAGGAATTAACAAATACAAAGAAGATCAAAGGGTTCTCCAATTTTTACAGAATCAGACTTGGTGACTATCGGATAGGCGTAGAAATAGAAGATAATACGTGTATTTTTCTTCGGATACTTCATAGGAAAGATATCTACAAATATTTCCCATAAAAATGACGCGACCTAACACATGGCTACATGCCCAAGCTTCGCCCAGCACATAGCCCAAACATTTGGCACAAGGCAAGAACCAGAAAAATACCATGATCGATCTATTGAGACATTACTTAGGAGTGGATATCGAAATTGAGCCCTTATTACACCAGAAGTTGGATGACCTCAGTGAAAAGGTCAATATTACAAAGGGTCAAAAAGTTGTTCGAATAGGGTCATATAGTAAATATGCCTATTTCATCCTCGAAGGAGCAGCTAGAAGCTACTATCTAAAGGGTTCAATAGAAATCGTAAATTGGTTTGCATTGGAAGGGGAAATCGCCGTTTCTATGGATAACTACATGGGGAGAGAAGCGAAAGAAACCATCTTATTTATGGAGGACAGTCAGTGTTTGCGACTGGATATGGAAAAATGGAAGCTTCTCGAGAAAACGGAAATTGTAGTGGCCAATCTTTCTATTAAGCTATTTGAAGAATACATCGATTTTATAGATACCCACGCTCGAAATTTAGCGGATCGGAAAGGATATGAAAGGTACGTTCGTCTAATGAAAAACAATCCAGAGTATATCCATAGAATACCAATCACCCACCTTGCGTCCTACCTCGGCATGTCGCGTGAAAACCTGAGTCGTCTAAGAAAAAAATATTCTCTGTGATATATATCACAAAATACTGAAGATCTATAACACCTGTTAGTCTTCTCAGTTCAAATCGGTAAAGAAACATCAAACCGATATGAACATGACCTTACCAACTCAATTTTTGAAAAGTGTTTGCTTAAAAGGAGCGCTAACACTAGGATTATTAACCATGCTTTTTCCGGCATTCTGTCAGAAAAATGAAGATGTAGAACGCCAGGAAGCATTCATCCAACTATTCGATAAAGAAGTGCAGAATAGGGCTTTTGCCCTATTGAGTATGAGTGCCATTGCGGAAAAAGTGACAGAAGATGGAGATAAGACCTTCTATAATGCATGGGTAGCTTTCGAGGAATTTCTACAGACCAAATATAAGCCCTATGCTGACAAGCACGAACTTTCTCAAGAACCTCGGGGCACAGCTAAGACACAGGCTTTCTTTGGCAAACTAGCATCGGATATTCTTCCAAAGAAGAAGTTCTATAAAATGATGCTTGATCAGACAGAAGACTACCTCGAGAAACTAAAAAAGCTACCAGAATACGCCACCAATGAAGACCTGGAGTTTGCTCGCTTTGTAGTTAAACAGGAAGAAGCGCAGATACAGGCAATAGCACACAGGATAGAAGGGGAAAATCAGGAGGCAGCAGATGTCCTTGCTGACTTCATCAACAGCAACCCATAACTAAATCTTATTCCAGATAATCAAAATTTTTATCAAGTCCATTATGTCAGCATTACTTAACAGGATTTTAGAAGAACGCAAAGCCACTCCCGAAGAGGCTTATGAAGTTTTCCAGAGTCTAGAGACTATTTCCTCCGATTTTATGCACGGGAGGTGGAAAGGGTCAGATATTGAGACAGGTCATCGATTCGATGGCCTTTTTGAAGCATCAGGTTGGTACGGTAAGATGTACCTCAATGATGAAGAGGTGCATCCGCTCGTATTCTATTCAGATGACAAAAAAGAGTTATGGTCTGTCAACCCAAAGATGATGCCATTTAGTATGAATCTTCCCAAAGATGACCTTGTCGGTACAGTGTTGCGCTTAGGAAGATTTGCTATGGAAACAAAAGAAAGTAAAGCTCGACTCAGAGATACCGAGTTTAAAGGTAGAGTAACAGCCACTATGATCTATGATGAAGTGCCCATCAACGACATGTTTGTGAAAATAGACGACAACAGTGTCTTAGGCGTTATGGATCTTAAAGGTGAACCCAATCGTCTCGAGGATCCTTTTTTCTTCATTTTGGAAAGAGATGATCATTCAGAATACGAGATCGCACCGCTCAAGTCTATTAATGAAAAAGTCGCAGAGTTATTCGAAATGGAAGTTCAAAACAGAGCCTTTGCTTTAAAAAGCGCAAAAAGAATGGCTTCCAAGGCATCAAGCGATGAGGATAAATATTTTACAGCTGCTTGGGTTGCATTTGAAGAATTTCTTCAAGTAAAGTATGCACCTTTTGCCGCTAAATACAATCTATCCCAAGAAGCAGGATTAATAGCTAACATACAAGCCGGACTAGGTGTCTTGGGTTTAAATGTGTTACCTAATGCCATTGCGCTCAAAATGATGCTTGATCAGACTGTCAATTACAATGAAAAGCTTAAAGAATTGAGAAAGATAGCCCCAGAAGAAGAGAAAGAATTTTTTGAATTTGTTGTAGATCAGGAAGAGGTTCAAATTGCAGGAATACAGCTATGTATTGAAGGTAAAATGAAAGAAGCAGCTGACCTGGTTACCGATTTCATTAAAAAGCACAGCTAATAAGGAAATTAGAACTCAGTGCCTAAGTACGTTAAAATTCTCTATTTGGAGTTGTGTATTTAGGCACTAACTTTAGAAAATTTTATGAAAGAAAATAAATCCTGTGCCTAATACCTATTCACATACAGGCGCTACCCTTTGGGGCACAGCAAAATCCGGTGCTTCAACAGCTTGGGAGCATGAAAAAGCCGCTTACATTCTGCTCGGCTGAGCACGGTAGGCAAATCCTTCATCCGCTTGATACGGGGCAAATGGATAGCACGATCCTCACAGCCCACCAAGCGAAAGGCATAGCGAAGGCCATAGACAGTGTGTTTAAAATAACTAAAGGAAGGAGAAGCCAAAGTATGAGGGAATTCGTATCTTAAAGAATAATTTAGTTTTACAAACGATGAGCATTCAACTTCAATTACCCGAAGGGCTTCAAGTCAGTCAATTTGAGCTAAGCATGCTGTTTGCCACCAAGCTATTTGAAGAAGGGCTGATCACGTCTGGGCAGGGAGCCGAAATGGTGGGCCTTTCCAAACATGCCTTTATTGAGCTGCTGGGTAAATACAAGGTCTCTATCTTCCAGTATGATATGGACGAGATCGAAGAAGACATCGACAATGCCTGAAGAACTAGTCATTTCAGATGCCAGCCCATTGATTGCTTTGGTGGATATTGGGCAAGTAGATTTGCTAAAACAGATGTATCAGCGCGTCTTAATTACCGATGTCGTCAAAGGAGAAATTCATACAGAATTGCCAGAATGGATTGAAGTTTCAATTGATTATGAAGCTCAACAGTTTCAACTGCTCTGTCTGGAACTTGATGCGGGAGAGGCAAGTGCCATAGCATTGGCCCTCAAGAAAGTGGGCAGTCGCATTATCCTGGATGAGCGAAAAGGGCGGGTAGTTGCCAAACGACTCAACCTGAAAGTTACAGGTACAGTTGGACTCATTGTAAAAGCTAAAGAAGCGGGACTTATCCCATCTGGGAAGGCTGTGTTGGCTCAGTTAGAGGCACATGGATTTTGGTTGTCTGAAAAATTGAAACGGCAAATTCTAGAGAGAATGGGAGAATCTGAAAATGAATAAAAAGCCACTAATCGAGTAGGCGGCTGATCCCGATAAATCGGGACCCATACACCTCTCACAGCACCGTAGGTACGGACCTTCCCGGTTTTGCAAATCGGGATAAACTCCTACATCGGTTGGTCAAACAACTCTGATAGAAAGATAGTATTCGACAAAAGAGAGCTTGCCGCTTGTTGAACAAAGTGAAATCCCGATCCACGGGGCTAGCGCTTCTTCGTTGCCTAAGCACGCAGGAGACTTTCACTCCCCAGACACATTTCTTCAAGTACTTTACCTAAATTGGGGAAAAGCTCGGTATAACATTCCGGGCACACACAAAGCCTAAACTGCATTAAAACGCAGTTCAGCCAAACCGTTATGCTCAAAAAAATAAAAAAAGATTGTCTTGTGTACTACATTTCGTATTTTTGGTACACATTGATTAAATATGAGACAAGAAGTCCCACATCCAGACAAACTACCCTTACTACCACCTCCGAAAGAAGAAATAGAGACGATTCCAATCCTAAAGCAATTATCGAAATCTTCAAGTGCATTGGGGGAATTGAAAGGGATTGCAAATACTATCAATTGTTAAATAATGTCAATAAGTATGGGAATTGGGAAGAATGGATATTGTATATGTTGCAAGCAGTAGAAGAGACATCAAAAATGACCATCCGAAAAATAAATCTGATCAAAAATGCGTTGGACGAAACAATAGCAGAAGTATCAGAAAGAGCTCCTAAATTATATCGGAAGGAATTGGTTGAATTACTTTATGAACAACCCTACTCAAAAATAGAATTCGTAGTTGAAAGACTGGGGGTTGAAAGAAAAGCCGCATCAAGATATTTAAGGCAATTGAATGAAATTGGAATTTTGGAGCCTAAGAAAATAGGTCGAGAGAATATCTATGTGAATACTAAATTGATTGAAATCTTAAAAAAATACTGAGCATAATGCCGCTTGTTGAACAAAGTGAAATCCCGATCCACGGGGCTAGCGCTTCTTCGTTGTCTAAGCACGCAGGAGACTTTCACTCCCTAGATACATTTCTCCAAGTACTTTCCGTAAATTGGGGAAAAGCTCGGTATAACATTCCGGGTACACACAGTATGTAAAAATGCATTAAAACGCATTTTACATTAACCGTTAGTGGCAAAAGATAAAAAATCTTATATTGTAGTAAAGGAATATGAAACCAACAAAAGAAGACATATTAAATTATTTGGCTTCCAAAAAGACTGAGTTTAGGAATGAATTTCAAGTTACTAAGCTGGGATTATTTGGTTCATATGCTTTAGGTAATCCCCATGTTGAAAGTGATATTGATATATTGGTTGAGTTTGCACCACATACAAGCAACTTGGTGAACAAGAAGGAAAAAATACGTTCACTTATAAACGCCGAGTTTAATAAAGATGTTGATCTTTGTAGAGAGAAATATATAAAGCCTTATTTTAAGTCCCATATTCTCGATTCAGCAGTGTATGTCTAATAAGGATAAAGCAAACCTATTGGCCATATTGGACTCTGCAGGCAAAATCCAAAGATTTGTAGAAGACCATGATAACCCAGATTCATTTCATTCAGATATTGAAAGCTTCGATGCTGTCTTGCTCAACTTTGTGATAATTGGTGAATCTGTCATTCGCCTCAGTGAGGAGATAAAACAGGACAACTCACATATTCCTTGGCAACAAATCAAAAGGTTTAGAAATTTTGTTGTTCATGATTATTTTGGGGTTGATGCAGAAGAGGTATGGGAAATAATACAAATTTACTTACCAGAATTGGTAGAGAATATCCAAATGATTTCATAAGAATAAAAGCCACTCATCGAGTAGGCGGCTGATCCCGATAAATTGGGACCCATACACCTCTCACAGCACCATAGGTACGGGCCTTCCCGGTTTTGTAAATCGGGATAAACTCCTACAGCGCTTGGCTAAACAACTCTGATAGAAAGATAGTATTCGACAAAAGAGAGCTAGCCGCTTGTTGAACAAAAGGAATACGTTCTAGGAAATTGCCTGGAGATATTCAACAAGTGGCTAGAAGAAAATTGAGAATGTTACATGCAGCTACTATAATAGAAGATTTGAAAATACCTCCGGGAAATAGGTTGGAAGCAGTGGGAGGAGAATGGTTGGACTAACGAAACCATGGATGAATGGCTTAAGGATAAAGATGGTCCACGCACTAAAGGTGAATAGAAATGAAAGTAGTACTAGATACAAATAGTCTACTTGTCATTATAGGACGCCAATCAAAATACAGACCCATTTTTGACGCAGTATTAGAAGGGTGAAAAACTGTGAACGGATATTTACTTGACACGAACATTTGTATCTACTACATCAAAGGGAAGTATTAATGAATTTTTTATCCGGTGTCTAGATTTTGCCTATCTATGACTCACTTGATGTATATGCAAGGGAGAAAGCCCGCCTTATGATGACAAGCCGATATTTGACATGTTTGCGAAGATCGATGATGATCGGGTTCTGGGAGTAATGGATCTAAAAGGCAATCCGCACCCTTAATTTTTTGTTTTAGAAAGAGAAAATGATTCCTCTTATGAGATTGCTCCCTTTGCAGAAAAATATGAGCTTTCTCAAGAACCGAGGTCAATGGCAAATATACAGGCCGGTCTAGGCGAAATAGCGCTTAATATTTTACCGGATTCTATCATGCGGAAAGGAATGTGTGATCAAACGATCAAATACCTAGAAAAATTAACAGAATTGCAACGTGTGGCCCCTAAAGAGGACGCAGATTTCTTTGATTTTGTAGTAAAGCAGGAAGAATTACAAATTGATGCCCTACAATTCTGGATAGAGGGTAATAATGAAGAAGCAGCCAAATTACTCAGGAATTTCATGAAAGAAAATATCACAAACCCATGGAACAACAACCCAACAGAATCTACTTTCTCAACAACCCCTATCCCAAGGGACATAAAATCATTGAATTTATCTGGAAAGGCCGGATAGATGAAGCGGAAAATCAGTGGTTTGACTTCCACTTGAAAACAGAGGACTATTATGCAGAGGATGACAGCGATGATGAAGGGGAAGTTCCATCAGATTGGGATTCAAAAATAGTATGGGGAAATTACCACAATTGTATCCTCTCATCTACCTATTGGCCAGAAACAAGGGGAATACACATAGCTGATTCAAGTCAAAAACTAGATTTCGATCTGTTTATACAGGAGGAATTACTCATTGATCCGTTACCCCTTCAAAAAGATTTTGACTACGAGGATTTTGCTTTACATATCTATTTGCTAGGACATGATAGCTGTGCCGACCACCGCATAAAAATCGCACCTCACAACCAGAAGTTTGAGATCACCTGGTCTGGAAAAATAGCCCTAACCTATGCCGGAGAAGATGAATTTAAGTATGACTTCAGGGCTTTAATTCAAAACGTAACTTTCGATGGCTTTCATTATCCTACATCCTGGTCTTTAAAAAAAGCCTCGGAAATCTTTCAACGGAAACTAGTAAAATTTGAAGAATACGAATTTGTCGACCTCAATCCCAAAAGCAACAAAAGGGAATACAAATTGTCGAAAAGAAGGGCCTAAAGACAAACGGGATCAAAATGATCCTGGTAAGGGAGCATATCATTTGAGGAGGATGTAAGCCCTGCGGATAAGGGCAAATTTCGGACATATAGGAATGTTTCGTATATTCCTAAAAAGCTGGGAAATGAAAGGTAAAATCTCCCTAATTCTGGGAATATTACTCCTGATAGACATTGTCTATAAACTGGTAAAATGTGCTAGCTGTCCTTCGGATTACTTTGGGTTTGAAGTATCGGGCTATACCTATTTAGGAATTCAAACTTTACTCGTGGCTATTCTCCTGTTTGGGGCCTATATAGATAGGAAAAAGGCCCAAAAAGCAGCGGGTCATTAAACAGCTCAAGTTGTATGAGAAACAAATGGATAAGGAAATGGACGGTGACTATAATCGGCTTGTGCCTATGGGGCAGTCCAGGCCTAGCCCAAGAACATCCCCTTCCTCCTGAAGCTCCTAGCCCTAGCGAGATCCAATCGATTCTATCACAAGCCCCAAAACTTTCTCTAGAAGACCTGCGCGACCTCCACATTGTCCTACTCGCCAGTGAAAAAGACCATGGCCTCCATGAGCATGATTATCCCCGTTGGCAGCAGAATTGGGCCCTGCTGTTGGGCGGAGAACAAAACAGGAGCGAGGCGACTCAAATCAATATGTATGGGCCCGCAAACCATCTCGACTCGGATGAAATGCAGACGGGTGCATCAAAGGTTACCGTTTCTACGGCCTGGGATTGGCCCACCAAAGAACAATTCCAGGAAGCCGACCTGATCGCGGCCTTTTCGGTGATAAATTGGTCCGATGAAAGGAATGCCGAACTAAAGGAATTTTTGGTGCAGGGAGGGGGCTTTGTCACTATTCACCAGAGTTGTGTGGTACAAGATGTAGCAGGGCTAGCAGATGACGTGGCTGACCTAATCGGCTTGAGTTGGAATTGGGACACCACCCGATGGCGCCATGGCCCGATGAACTTAGAGATTGCCCATACGGAGCATCCCATTTGTTTGGGACTTCCCCCAAAGTTGTATTTTATGGATGAGGCCTATTGGCCCCTATATGGTGACCGATCCCAGGTCAACATCCTTGCCACTTCCAAGGAAAGCGTTGGCAATTTTGCCCTTCGCAAAAAAGACGGAAAGCCCGATTTCAGCAACATGGGAGCTATCCAACAGAAATGGCCCGAAGAACCCACCAAGGACGAGCCCATGTTCTGGACCTATAAATATGGGAAAGGGCGGGTATATGGTTGTATTCTGGGGCACTACACCTGGACCTTTGATGATCCCTATTTCCGGATACTTCTCCTTCGGGGGATGGCTTGGGCCGCTGGGGAATCGCCTTATCGCTTTGATCCACTGGTCTTACGTGGAGCAACACTTAAGTGAGCTAGATGGATTACCTGCAAAAAATCCTGGATACTTCCCTCAAAAATAAATACCTGTTTGGTCTTTCTTTAGCAGTAGACCGTGATGGCGAAGAATGGTCAGGGGGGAGCGGTAATCTAGGCACTCATGACGCTTTTTTCATTGCAAGTACGACAAAATTATTTACCAGTGCCCTGATATTTAGGTTGAGAGCGAGCGGAAAATTGGGCTTACAGGATAGACTTACGGACTATCTCTCTGAAAACATCTTAAGGGGACTCCACCACTACAAAGGAGAAGATTATTCGAACCAAATTACCCTCTCAGACCTCTTGGCCCATACGTCGGGAATCCCTGATTACTTCCAAAGTCGCTTGGGCAAGGAGCTCAGTTTGGAGTCGCTTTTGACAAAGGGCCAGGATATCCAATGGGATTTTCTGCAGGCGATTAATTGGAGTAAACAGATGAAGCCATCCTTTATTCCTTCCCAACTGGGTAAAGCCCGTTATTCAGATACCAATTTCCAGCTTCTGGGTAAGCTGATCGAAACCCTATATGAAGAAGAGTATAAAACGGTTGTTGAAAAGGAAATTTGTCAACCCCTAGGCTTAAGTCAGACCTATGTCTATGCGGATATTACCGACCAGCGTCCTAAAAACTTGTATTATAAAACCAAGCCCCTCCACATTCCTAAGGCCATGACTTCCTTTGGGCCCGATGGAGGAATTGTATCTACTTCAAATGAGTTAATGATCTTCCTGAAAGCCTTCATGAAAGGAAAACTATTTCCTTCCTCTTATCTGGAGGAAATCTCTCATTGGAATAAGATATTTTTCCCATTGGAAGCAGGAATAGGCATCCATCGATTCAAAAGCCCCTGGTATTTCTCCCCTTTCACAAAAATTCCCGAACTCATTGGTCATTCGGGCTTGTCAGGAGCCTTTGCCTATTTTTCCCCAGAGAAAAATATGTACCTTACTGGGACAGTAAATCAGATTTATCAACCAGGCAATTCCTATCGTTTATTAATCAAGGTGTTAATGGCATTGATGAAAAAATCAACCCCCTAATTCGCCTCATGACCCTAATAGAAAATTTCAAGCCTTTCGTCGGACAAAACTGTGAAACGACTACCACAGGAACCCTGTTGTATCAACTGGGGATTGAGTTATCCGAACCTTTGCTGTTTGGACTGGGGGAAGGGCTGGGATATATTTTCTGGAACATGAAGTCTATGGATTTCCCCTTTATTGGGGGGCGCATAAAGCCAGATGCCTTGACCAAGAATATCTGCCAGAACCTGAATCTCACCCTCTCTATAAAGGAAACTTCCTCTACCCGCAAAGCTTGGCAGCAGGTGGTCCAACACCTGGAAGCGGGAAAGTTGACCGGATTAAAATTGGATTCCTACCATTTGGATTATTTTTCCAACAAAATCCATTTCGCTGGTCATTACGTGACCCTATATGGCTTCGATAAAGACTTTGCCTATCTAGTCGATACACAGCAGCAAGGTTGTTTGGTCAAAACCTCTCTAAAAAGTCTGGAACTAGCGAGAAATGAACGGGGGCCCATGTCTTCGAGAAATAGAAGCTACACCATAGGTAAAAATGAACCACTACCAGACATAGATTTAGCCATCAAGACAGCCATCCACCATAATGCCCAGGATTACCTAAACCCTCCCATCACCAATATCGGTTACAAGGGCATAAAAAAGACGGCCAAGGAAATAGTAAAATGGTTTAACCGGAGCGAGGACATCAAAGGGGACTTTCAAACGACGGCCATGCTCATGGAACGAGCGGGAACAGGGGGCGCCTTGTTTCGAAACTTGTATCGAGATTTTCTCCTGGAAAGCTTTGAGAAACTCAAAATGGATGAGCTCAAGCTTGTTCATGAAGAGTTTGTAGGAATAGCAAAGCTATGGACTCGCATCTCCCAGTTATTTGAGTTGGCAGGAGAAACAGAAGATATTAAGCATATCCATGAAGCAGCTGAAATACTGCTAGACCTGTCGGAAAGAGAACGGATTTCGATGGGGAAACTGGCAATTGCCTGTCCGTGATTACCCCATGGACTTGCTATTTCCCTATTACAATCTTCTGCGAATTCAGGTAGGAACCACCAAACTGCTGGGCGAGCTGACGCAGGGATTCTTCTAGGTCAGTTAGCCCTTGAGGGCTATTGAGTTCCATACGTGACAGGGTCATGATAAAGGGACAATCAGGATTGCTCACGGAGTACTTCATCTGAGATACGGCAAAATTCTTCTTTCGCGTTACTTCCAGAAACTTCCTCCGACTGTCTTCTGTGGGAAAACAAAGGGCGTGTTCGATCTCCTGTGGATAGGCCTCAGCGGGCCCCACTTTTTCATAGGGAAGCTGGGGATACTTATTTGAAGTCCATTCCTCCTGAATATTGGCTCGAAAAAAGCGCCAATGAGGATCTGCCAGTATACCCAGACTAAAAGTACTTATCCCATTAGCTTTCACACAGGTGGAAAGCAAGTCTGCTACTTCCAGTTGGGGAGGGATATAACAATAGAAGGCTCTTCTCCCTTTTCCCGTATAGCGCATGGCATAAATCCCCTTCAAATCCTCGGTGAGCAAACGAACAATATCTCTCTCGATTACCCGCATGGTTTCGGCTTCCTTCTCATTGATCATCCCCTGGCTGTCAGGTTTATGGAAGGGGACAATCACATAGACCAATTGGGGATGAGAAGAAAGGGGGATAGATCCTACAAGGGAAAGATCAAACCGAATAGAAGCAGGCTTACCCGCAAGCGTACAAAAGAAAAAATCCCAGTCCTGTTTTCCACGCTTTTGCATTCGGTCTTTTTGAATCATGAACCTTCAATTATCCCAACAAAATAGAGAGTAGCCTTCCTGTATTCGTTAAGCTCGGTGTAAATGGCCAAACTTGGAGGGATAGCCGTCATTTTTATGAAATATTTGGTTAGATTAGTTGGAAACTATTCCATCAGATGAAACAATTTTATCTCATATTCCTTTCAGTTTTAGTTCTTTTTCATTCCTGCCAATCCCCTACTTCCTATGATATAGTCTTGACCAATGGCTGGATTTATGATGGGAGCGGCTCTGCTCCCTTTATGGGAAGCATAGGCATTAATGCCGATACCCTGGCCTATGTCGGGAAGGACCTACAGCTACCGGGCAAATCCGTGGTAGACGTAGGAGAAAAAGTCATCGCCCCAGGCTTCATCAACATGCTGAGTTGGGCGGTAGAATCTGTGATTCAAGATGGGAAGTCTCAAAGTGATATACGGCAGGGTGTCACCCTGGAAGTTTTTGGGGAAGGAATGTCCTGGGGGCCGCTAAATGAGCCTATGAAAGAAGAGATGAAGGCTAGCCAGGGGGATTTTTCCTATGAAATTGCCTGGAATACCTTGGGAGAATACCTGGAATTTCTAGAGAACAGGGGGGTCTCCTGCAATGTAGCCTCCTTCGTCGGTGCTACTACGCTCCGCATCCATGAGATCGGTTATGAGGATAGGCCTCCGACAGAGGAAGAATTGGAAAACATGCGCCAACTCGCCCGTCAGGCGATGGAAGAAGGGGCCATGGGCATTGGTTCCTCTCTGATATATGCCCCAGCCTTTTACGCCGAGACAGATGAACTGGTAGAGCTCTGTAAAATAGCTGCGGAATACGATGGTATGTATATCTCACACTTGAGGAGTGAAAGTAATCGCTTTTTGGAGGCGCTGGACGAATTAATTCATATTGCCGATGAATCGGGGATCCGGGCCGAGGTCTACCACCTTAAGGCAGGAGGCAAGCCCAACCATCCCAAAATGGACCTGGCCATTCAGAAGATCGACTCCGCGCGCAGAACAGGACTGGAAATCACGACCGATATGTATACCTATATCGCTGGAGCCACTGGCCTGGATGCCAGTATGCCCCCTTGGGTGCAAGAGGGAGGCTATGAGGAATGGCGCAAGCGCCTACAAGACCCTTTTATCCGCAAACAAGTACAGGCAGAAATGCAACAAGACACCGACAAGTGGGAAAACCTATACTATCTCGCAGGGGCAGACAAGGTCATGCTCAACAGCTTCAAAAACGAAAGCCTCCGAAAATACATTGGCAAGACCTTAGCTGAAGTAGCCGATATACTTGGAACAACCCCCGAAGAAGCCGCTATCGACCTGGTCATCCAGGATGGCAGCCGGGTGGGAGCCGTCTATTTTCTCATGAGCGAGGAAAACGTCAAAAAGCAACTCAAACTCCCCTATATGAGTTTTGGATCGGATGCCAGTTCTCTTGCCCCTGAAGGGAGTTTTCTGAACTACAATCCCCATCCCCGTGCCTATGGAAACTTTGCCCGCTTACTAGGCAAATACGTTCGGGAAGAAAAGGTCATACCCCTAGAAGACGCCATTTTCAAACTCACCCATTTGTCTGCCCTAAAGCTACGAATCAAGAAGCGGGGCTTACTTCAGCCAGGCTATTTTGCCGATGTAGTCGTCTTTGACCGAGACCGCATTCAAGACCATGCTACTTTCGAAGAGCCCCATCAATACGCCACGGGCATGGAACACGTGTTTGTAAATGGAGTGCAGGTGCTGAAGGCTGGAGAACATACTGGCGCTACGCCAGGCAGGGTTGTACGGGGACCTGGGTGGAAGGGAGAAATTGGAAAAGAGACTATAAAGTAGTCAATCTCTCGACCAGATAGGATAGATCGGGGCTAGTTACTTGCCTTGAGCCGGGTAATCCTCTCCTCTCGTAGCAAAGGACGCTTGACTGTCTTCTATTCCACTAAGCAACTAATCTCCACATCGATTTCGCTGCCTACCATAAAGGTGCTGGTACCTTCTCCGACCTTGTATTCTTTGCGCTTCACTGTGAGCCCTCCCGTGAGAATGTTGCCAGCCCCTTGAGGGCGTACCTGAAAGGGGATCTCCACTTGCTTGCTCACATCCTTAATGGTCAAGGTACCTGAAGCTACATAGGCGTCCCCTTTAGGGGTAATACTTTTCGATACAAAAGATATAGTGGGAAAGGTCTCAACCTCAAAGAAGTCTTCGCTTTTGAGGTGGGTATCGCGTTTGTTGTTTTCGGTGTTGATGGTGGCTACTTCAATTGAAACGTTGAAAACTGATTGACCTAAGTCATTAGGATCAAAATTAACGCTACCTTTCATCCCCCCAAAACTTCCTTCCACCGTTCTTACCCGAAAGTTGCTGACGGAAAAACTAACACTGCTTTCGGCAGAATTTATTTGCTGAGAAATGCCCAAAAGGCTGAACGTCAAGAGGGCTATAGATAAAATTATGTTCTTCATGTTTTTACAAAATAAGTCTTTAATTCCTTTCGTGTAACGAAATAATTTTCCATCTTGTTACGACTACTCCTAAAGCATCTACCACCCCTATCCAATAGCCATCTGAGTTTAGCTCCAAACAACCTCACATGATGCGTTTATTTACCCCTCTTTTCCTCCTTGTAGGATGCACTCTTTCCTCTCCCCTCTTTGCTCAACGACCTAGCATCGATGATTTTACGATGGTGGGAGACACCTACCTGACTACTGATGAGTGCTTCCGTTTGACTGAGGCCATTGACTATGCCTCGGGGTCCATTTGGTACAAATACCCGGTAAGTTTGAAGGAAGCCTTTGTTGTAGAGCTCAATGTGCTCTTGGGATGCGAAGATGAAGGGGGCGCAGATGGGATGGTGTTTGTGATGACCCCCCAACAGAATCAATTGGGCTATATGGGGGAAGGGATCGGCTTTGCCGGAATGGCGCCTTCCATCGGAATCGAGATAGATACCTGGATCAATTATCACCTGAATGATCCCGTGGAAGACCACATCGCCATCATGGCCAATGGTCGTGTGGGCCATCGCAATGATTTGGCCGGGCCAGTGGCCTTACCCAACCTGGAGGACTGTTCTCTACATAGCCTGGTAATCCTCTGGAATCCCATTAGCCAGCAACTTTCTGTGGAGATCGATAATGTGCAGGTTATCGCTGCTCAATATGACCTGGTAGGGGGAATCTTTGGGGGAAATGATGAAATCTATTGGGGTATAACGGCTGCTACAGGAAGGTATAATAACATTCATGAGGTGTGCTTTGATCGGACGGTGATGATACCCCAAACAGAGGACAAACCCTACTGGGGCAACTAGAAGCTCCAGAAAATTCTGTAAATTGCTGTTTATTGCCACCAGAACCATGAATAAAACACAATTCACGCTTCTCCTTCTCTTTTATTCTGCCCTTCTCTGTCTCCAGGCCCAGCCTTCTGAGGAACCCTTTGTCATAGGCACACGACATGTACTAGCCTCTAAAATGCTGGCAGAGGATCGTCCACTGATTATCTCTCTTCCGGAAGATTATGAGGAGAGCAACCAATCCTATCCCGTGATGTTCCTATTGGATGGGCAAGGAAATTTCCATCATACTACAGCCTCCGTTAAGGTTTTAGCCGACAACGGCCGCATCCCGTCGATGATCGTAGTAGGGATACCCAATACAGGAAACAGAACTAGGGACTTGACCCCTCCTACCCAGGCCACCGAGGACTGGCCCAGAGCAGGAGGAGCAGATAATCTGTTTGCCTTCATCGAGCAAGAACTCTTTCCCTACATGGAGGCTAATTACCGGGTAAATGATTACAAAATGCTGGTGGGCCATTCTTTTGGGGGCCTTTTTGCCATACATTGCTTGATCCATCATCCAGGCATATTCAATTCCTATATAGCCATTAGTCCCAGCCTTTGGTGGGATGAACAACGACTTGTCCTAGAGCAGAGCAAATCTTTCTTTCAGGATCAAAAAGAATTGAAAGGGCATCTCTTTATGACGATGGGTAATGAGGGCGGGGATATGTTGGGGGGAGCCTGGAAGCTATCAGCCTTACTGGAAGAGCGGAGTCCTTCCAATTTCCATTGGCAGTTTGACCACATGCCAGAAGAAAGCCATAGCTCTATCCCCATGCGAAGTACCTACAGGGGCTTGGAGTTTATCTTTAAGGAGTGGAATGTGAAAAACCAGGAGGAACTCCTGATCGCCGGAGGCATAGATGCCTTGGAGGAGTATGAGAAAACGGTAAAATCCCTCTATGGCTTTGATCATAAATGGGAGCAAGAAACCCTGTTGAATTACGGTCAAAAATTGTTGGAAAGCGGAAAAGCCACAACGGCGACCCCTATCATGAAAAGGTGTACAGAGTTGTATCCAGACTCTGATAAGGCCTGGTATGGCTTAGGAAAAAGTCTGGCAGATGGAGGAAGAAGCCCAGAGGCGGCCAGGTGCCTGAGCCAGGCAGTATCTCTCAACCCCCAGAATATGCAAGCGCTGGGGACACTAAGTCAATTGGGTGAAGATATTTCAGATTACCTCCCTTCTGTGGACTTAAGTACTCAAGAACTTAAAAGTTACTCTGGTGCCTATAAAATTCGAGAGGGTATCACTCTTTCCATTCAATCCGATGGGGAAAAATTATGGGCCGAAGGCCCCATGCTGGAAAAGGAAGAACTCTTCCCCTTGGGGCAACACCGATTTTTCGTCATCAGCAAAAACTCCACGATCAATTTCAAAGTTGAAGAGGATGCGGCTTCCGGGGTATTGGTAGAAACCCCGGATGGAACCTTTAATGGAGAACGGGTTGAGTAGGTCCCCCAGCCCCAATGTCAATAAGCCAGGATAATAAAGTTTGTCAAGACCCATTGACATATTTCCTATTTTCCCTCGATCCTCAACTTTTGTATCGTTTCCCCACTTTTTAGGTAATACAAGCCCGGTGGGATTGTACCTGGAATATCGAAGGTTTTATTTCGAGGGTGGACCAGGTGAAAGATGCGTTGGCCCAGAGAATTGTAGAGGGAAATAGGGCGAGTTTCTTGCAATCCCGTTAGAGTCAGGGTATTTCCTTGTTCAAGGGGGTTGGGATATACCTTAACCGTTGCTTGGTTTGAGTATTCGGGAAAATGAACAGAGCGTATATCTGAATAGGAAAAATCCCCATTAAAATCTACCTGCTTTATCCGATAGTAGAGATACGCAGAATTCAGGCTATAGGCTTTTTCATGAACCCAATCGTATTCCAATAATTCGTTTGACTGGCTATTAAGGGAGGGGAGCACATCTATCACCTCAAAAGAATCCCCATCCTGAGAAACTTCCAGGTGGAAGGCCGCATTATTTTGCTCAGTCAAAGTTCCCCAAGCGAGTTCTACGTCTCCATTGCTGATTTTTTTCGCATGGAAGTAGGCAAATTCAACCGGTAACAGACCGTCGGCAGGAGGAATAATCCGAAAGGCGTGAATATTTATAAATGCAGCTGAACTTCCCGAAACACTGGCATCTGCGTCTAGGGTACCAGAGATTCCTCCTAAAGTGGCAGTGCCTACCCGAAGCCCATCGTCTTCGGTAAAATCTCCTGTCTGATTATTTCCGTTGTAATCCCCAGAGCTATTGCTAACCGCTAGATTCGTTTGAGTAGTTGTAGATGAATTATCCAAGTCCATGGTAAGGGTTCCCGTATTTTTGCTGATTACGGAAACATTTAAAAAGAGATTATCTGTTTCCGAGGTTCCCGTCTGCTGGTTAGAGGATACCGCATTATAGGAACTGGTGCTCAAAGAGGTTCCTCCTACGGAGAGTTGATTTCCTGCAGTAAACTCAATGTCCCATAGTTTTTCTAGGGCCAACACGGTAACAACCATCTCATCTCCATCACATAAGGGATCAAAAAAATTAGAAATCACAATATTCCCAGTTCCACCAGAGGGAAAGCTTGCTTGATACATCTCATATGTAAATACTTCATTGCTCAATTCTGCTCGGTAATTTTCATCGAAGGAAGGAAAAGAATATCCATTCCAGGTCCAAGAGTAGGTAAAAAAGGACATCGAATTTCCTCCCCATGTAACAGTTGGAGGACTCGTGGTATTATTATTTAGACCAAAGTTAGTTGCCCAATTTCCACCAGAATCATTAAAACCAGGGCTATTGGTGATAGCCGAGGCGCACTTGTGGTCCCGTTCCCAAGCTATTATGACCATGAGGGCACCGTATTGGTAGGAAGCAGGGAAGGTATAACTGAAATTATTGGCATTGCCAGAAGAGCCACTTCCTGTGGCACTTTCTGTCTGGGTATCAATAATCGTTGGGATTTAAGCATACAATATGGAAGGGAAAAGCCCTACAATCAGAACAATAAATATCCAAATTGGCATTATATATAATTTGCAAATTACATAAAATGCAATACAAATTTTATACCAAAGGACTGTCTTATTTTACTTATTGTTAAATTGATATGAAAAGCCTTTTAATGGGATTTTTCTGCCTCCATCAATAGTTGATTCTGCAGGAACTTTATCCCTAAGCATAAAAAGTAATCGACCATGAATAAGACCTGTTTTACCCTCACTGAAACCTTCCCCGTATCTGCCCAACGACTCTATGAAGCCTGGCTAGATAGCGAACAACACAGCGCTATGACAGGAGGAGCGGCCACATGTACGAATGGGGAAGGAAAAGAATTCAGCGCTTGGGATGGCTACATTTCTGGCAAAAACCTACGTCTAGTCCCCTTCAAAGAAATCCTCCAATCTTGGCGGACCACCGAATTTTCGGAAGAAGCTCCTGATTCAGAGTTGCTCCTTACTTTTCGGGATACGCCCAAAGGCTGCGAGATGCTTTTGCACCATTCCAAGATGCCTGAAGGACAGCCCGACTATGAACAGGGCTGGGAGAACCATTATTTTGCGCCGATGCGGGCGTATTTTTCAAAAAAATGATTTCATCCTAATCTTCAAGGTCCTCTATAAGTTCAAAGATAAGGGTTACTGGGTTTTGTTGGTGGGGAGGAAGGGTTATCATTTTCTCATATAATTTCTTTGCCCATTCTTTTGCTCTACTACGACTTGCATTGGAATCATTCTCTATAAGGTTAAATAGAGTTTTTGCGAACTTATATTTCTTTCCTTCTTTTTCGTAGTTGATCCCCCAGATTTTTCCTAGCTCCTTATAATAATATGCTCTATGGTTCTTTTGATCAGTATAATGAAAGTGTAAATAAAGCCATAATTCAAATGCATCATTTGAGTATGCTAATTGAAGTTCATTTTTTTTTGCTTTGGAGATTGTATTATCAAAGGAAGAAAGTTGACTATTTCCTTTACCGGGATCAAAATCCATGTCGAAAACTACCCAGTAATTATCATATTCTTCCTTCTTTTTTAATTCAATGGCATAATCCACTATTTGGCTATTCCCCAAGCCCTCCATATTTTCAATCGTTACATTGGTCTTTTTAAAGCCTTTGAAATACAACTCTTCTGATTGACCTTCGCACAAAATAAGAATGGTCTCCTCAGGGATGATGGAAGGTTCAGTTAATTTTACAGTATTCTTCCTATTCCAGGATTTATTCTT
Source organism: Bacteroidia bacterium (assembly GCA_965263105.1). Classification (GTDB taxonomy): domain Bacteria; phylum Bacteroidota; class Bacteroidia; order J057; family J057; genus JBCCTX01. The sequence goes on from CBDHGL010000002.1 coordinate 672,337, forward strand.
ATCTGTCTCTTTTGTGGCTCTTGTCCTTTTGGGCATATATTAATCAACCTGAGTGTAAAACATCTAAATTCCCTATTGCGGGAACAGCATTATATTTGCCAGATAAGTAGTTTCTCTCATAATTTTCATCATTGCGTACTCCCTTAATCTCTGCTAAGGAATACAAACTGGAAGCACCAAATTTATCTTTTTTGACAAAATCAATTTGGTCTCGTCTCATAAGTCGATTCGACAAAAGATTGGTGTCGTGGGTTGAAAAAATAAATTGAGCATTTTTAGGATTACTCTCTTTGGAATGGAATAGCTTTACAATACTTTGAGAAAGTTTCGTGTGCAGTTTTGCTTCAAATTCGTCTAAAATCAATATTCGCCCTTGAGAAAGTGAGTCTAAAAGGCAAGGACTCAGTCGAAAAATTTTTTTTGTCCCTTCTGACTCATAGGATTCAAAGTGCCACGAAATTTTTCCATTTGGTTGATTATTATTAGCAAACACATCTCTAACTGAGGCAATAGATTTGTCTTGCCCACTAATTTTTTCATGAGACAATAGGTTGGATTCATGCCTATCATCCAAAAGAAAAATATCAGAAATACCTGTATCAGCTTCTTTTAATAGAGTTAAAATTTTCTCCTTTTCACTTTTTACCTCTAATCTTTCAGAAGCGATCTTTAACATTATAGCCTCATGGTCTCCGCTGATAATAATGATTGATGATAGGAATTCAATTATTTTTTTGGGTAAATTCCCATTTAAGGCAGCTACAGCAGAAAGAAAAAGGGCATTTGATCTAAGGATCTCATTTTCCTCGTTAAAAAGGAACGATAATCTCGACCCCTCCGGGAAAGTTTTTGAATTCACATCGAATTGCATACCTTCCCTGGTAAAAAACTTAGTCTCCCGATTTCCGGGTTTCCCAAATAACCACTCACTAATTATTTCAGAATTTGTTGCCTCAAATCCATATCTATACCTTATTTTATTAACAATAAATATAATTTGAAAAAAAGTAGACTCCTCTTTCCTACTTTCATTGAGAAGATGAGGCTCCATAGCCCTTAATACTTTTTCATCCTTTATGGATGTACTAACTATTCTGATAAAGTAGCCTAAGGCCTTTATTAAATTACTTTTGCCACTCGCATTAGCTCCGTAAATCGCCTTTGTTTTGATTCCCATTAGTTCATCATCAACGGGGAAAACATTCTGCTTTAACCAGGGATAGTCGGGATTAGGCTTTAAGCTACTTGCAACCATGCTCAAGGTCTGCAATTCCTTGAAGGATTTATAGTTTTCTACACTGAATTCCAGAAGCATAAATCTATATTTGAGAAATATTTACGAATTACCTCTTAAAAATATAAATAAATATTGTTATAATTCAATATTCGTGATAAAAACGCAAAATTTCATAGAGAGCTTTTTTATTATAGCAAATAGCGCGATTTCCTATGGTAAATCATAGGAAATCGCGCTATTTGCTATGCTGCCTATTGAATTTTGGAAGAAATAAAAACTAGCCTACAAGCGCTTCACCCGCAAACCCACAAAAAAGGTCCGAGGGGCAGCAGGCCCATAGACATAGTTGCTATCCCGATTTTTTCCGCTATCAAAATCTGCTTGATAGGCATTGGTGAGGTTTTTGATCCCACCAAAGAGTTCCAGGTCGGGTCCCACTCCGGCTAAGTCAAAGGTATATCCGGACTTGATACTGAGATTAGAGAAGGCCGAAGAACGCACATAAGCATCTTCCGTTTGTTCAGGAGCGCCAGCAAAATGGACCAGATCCATGCGGCCCGTATAGACGACATTGAGTGAGCTGTAAAAGCGGGGATTGGGCGTGAAAGACCAGGTGGCATAGCCGTAGGCATTGGGCGTTCGGAGAAATTCGCGTCTGGCTTCCAAGCCTTCTATATTCTCCACGGGCTCATCAAACAAGCTTGACTGTAGGGTAAAGCCTGCTTCCAATTGGGTTTTTTGAAGGTAATTGGCGCGAACTTCTAAGGTTATCCCTTGAACGGTTGCTCCATCCCCATTTCGTTTTTCAAAGCGCTCTCCAAAATTATCTTCCCCTAGTGGCTGTAAGAAAAAGGCATCCCGCAAGTACGTATGAAAGCCCTCCAAAGTAAATCCAGCAATAAAGTTTGCTCCTACCTTGTCATAATTCACAGAAGCACTCCAACTCTGGGAGCGTTCCTCCTTCAAGTCAGGAGATAGGGAAATGCGGGAAATGCCCCCTCCAGCAAAGGCTATGTGCATATCTGCATCAAAGGCTTGAGGAGCCCGAAACCCTGTTCCCCAATTGAGACGAAATTGGGTAGCCGGGTTGAGCTTGTACATCAAAGAAACCCTTGGGCTTGCAATTAACTTGTCCACAAAGTTGTGTTGGTCTACCCTCATACCCGCCAACACATTCCACCCCGATGGGTGTTCCCAATCACTTTGGAGAAAGGTTCCAAAGTTGCGGGTTGTTTGGTCTATAATGTAGTTGTAGGACTCAATTTGATCCAGGACATCGTCCCAGACATATTCCGATCCCAGCGTCCACACCTGTGAGCCTCCCAGCACTGAGTTAAAGCGGTGGTTCAATTGCAGGCCTCCCTGAAGGGTGGTATTTTTTGAAATTCCATAGGGAGGATTTTGGGTATAGGCTTGGATTTCGTCGTCTTCATCTGGGAAAATACCGGTGAAATGGTCCCGGTCTGTATATTGCCCTCCCATATAGGCGATGAAGGAACTTTGGTCTTCATTGAAATTTATCTGGTAGTCGGCATTACCCACCCAGACCTTATGGGTCCGCTCTTCAGCTTGCATAGCTAAATGAGCCGGACCCTCTACCATTTCCCCTCCATATCTGTATTCATAAAGCCTGCCCAGGTTCAGTTCGAGTTTCTGATTAGCTGTAGGCTGATAAAAGGCAGTGGCTCCCAAGGAAAGGTTATCCAAAGCGGGTAGTTCTGAAAAGTTGTCTCCATTGTGGTCGTAGTATTCCCGATCTCGCTTGTTAAAAAACAAAGTCCCGCCTAGCTTGCCTTCTTTATCTACCAAAGAAGCATTTCCACTGAGGATATGGTCATCAGCTGATCCAGATATGTTCTGGTAGGTATACCCCAGATCGTAGGTACTTTCTTTGGGAATTTTGGTGATGACATTCACTGTGCCACCGATTGCGGAGGATCCATATAAGGCCGAGCCTCCGCCTCGAACTACTTCTATCCGTTCGATCATGTTGGCCGGAATCTGCTCCATCCCATAAAGTCCTGTAAGTGGGCTGAAGATGGGCCTTCCATTAATGAGAATTTGAGAATAGCCTCCCCCCAATCCATTCATGCGAAGCTGGGTGTAGTTGCAGGTTTGGCAATCCGTTTCCACACGCAAGCCCGGTTGAAACTTGAGCCCTTCGGAGAGGTTGCACGCCTGTACACTGGCCAGCATCTCGCTGTTGAGGACATTGACCATGACAGGAGAGTCCGTCTGTTTCTTAAAGGTCTTAGTCCCACTGATCACCACCTGATCCAGTTCGAGGACAGAAGCTCCCAAATCAATCCAGAATTCTTGCTTCGGCTGATCTGGACCTATTTCCAACTTGACTTCTTGTGGACTGTATCCCATTAGGGAAGGGACCAGGGTATAAGAGCCGAAAGGAATATCCGTCAGGCGGAACCTCCCTTGATCATCTGTCAGGGTTCCCAGGCTACTTCCTTTTAGCCGGAGGTTGACAAAAGTCGCAGCCGTTCCATCTGCTTCTACATATCCAGAGATACTTCCCGTTTGTCCCAAGCTCATCATACAGAAGCTCAAAAAACTCAATCCCAGAGTAAAAACTTTCTTCATAAATCTCCTCAATTATTTTGGCAACCTCAAAACAATTATAGCATACGCTAAATAAATTTTTAGGGTTGCCAAAAATATATAAGGAGATAGATAAAACAAAGAGATAGGGAGGGATTTGGGATTAATTTTGCGAATAAGGTATTTATAGAATTTGATCCAATAATCTATTGAAGGTAAAAATCCAGCCTTGTACTTTCTTGAACTTTTTCCCCATTCTCACACAGATTACATTTTCTTTGGGGAAAACAGCCACATACTGCCCATGATGGCCATTTCCATACACAGCATAGCGGTAGTCGGCTGTAGGTTCCGTAATCCACCAAGATTTTTCATAATGCGTTGTAGCCTGAAAAGGAGGCGGAAGGGCATTTTGGCTATCATAAAACATGGAAGCTTGAATCCAATTGGAGGAAATAATGGGTTCCCCATTAAATTTTCCCTCCTCCAGTAGGAGCTTACCGAATTTCGCCAGGTCAATGGCCCGGAGGTTTATTCCGCTCTCCATTTTGACCATGCGATTCCGTTTGCTGTCGATACTCCAGGAAGCCTCAAATTCCATCCCCATTTTCTTCCAAATTTTCGCCTCCAAATACTCGGCAGCGTTCATTCCCGTACTCCGCTCAAGGATCATACCCAACAAGATGGTATGGTAGGTGTTGTATTCCCATATATTGCCTGAGGGAGATTCTATCTCTTGCTTAAGACTGATCTTTCTCAGGTTGGGGTGATAGTAGGAAAGGGGACGATCTCCCCAAGGCAGATTGTGATCCCCAAATTTCATCCCAGATCGCATATCCAGCAGGTGCTCAATGCTAATATTTGCAAATCGAGGATCAAGGTCTAGTAGCTCAGGTAGATACTGGGTTATGGGTTCTTGGGTGTCTTGTAGGTAGCCCTCATCAATGGCGATTCCGATAAGGAGAGAGGTAAGGGATTTGGCTACGGAAAAAGAAGTGTTGATAGATTCTCTGTTGTAGCCATTTCCATAAGCTTCTAATAGAATGCTGTCATTTCGGATAATGAGCAAGGCTGTCGTTTGGGTTTCATCAACGAGTTGACTCAATGAAAGGGTATTCCCTTCCAGGTCATAGGGAATACTATCTAAGTCAAGGTTCTGGGTCTGTGGGTGAAAGTGGAAGGTCTTGCTACCCTTCTGAATGGCTTGAGACGGAAATTTCCGGTAATCGGAGATGTTGGAATCACGCCAGGCGAAATAGCGCCCTACATAGGTATTGCAGCCCACACATGAAAACAAAGTCAACAGGAGACAGTAGGATAAGATTTTACACATCTTTTTTCTCCAAAGGTGCTGGGGAGAAGCGCAAGAAGTCAATTTTGGAAGGATTCTAAGGGTTCTATATTACGATTTAGAACTCCTTTGATCGATATACTGCAAAGGGGTACAGGCATGATGCTTCTTGAAGGCACGATAAAAGGCCGATTTGGACCGAAAGCCCACACTTTTTCCAATTCCCTCAATGGATAAATGTGCATAGGCTTCCTTTCCTAAGCGATTTGTAGCCTCCTCAATGCGAAAGGCATTTATCAAATCTTGAAAACGGGTTTTTCCCTCAGCATTGATGACTTGGGAAAGGTAGGTGGCTGGGAGGGAAAGTTTTTGAGCTAAATCGTTGAGACTGGCATCTTGATGAAGGTAGTAGGCTTGTTCTTTGATATACTGCTTAACCCGATCCCATTCAGTTGATTTTTTCTGCGTATGGAGTCCTGATGTTTCATATTTATCCGCAATCCATGTCCTTTCAAATAACTGCGTTTCACGGATGAGATACACACACATCCCCACGTTCACTGTCGTAGAAAAAAGCGAAATGTAAAAATGCCCATAGTCTGTTTCGGAGGAGGCGAAGGCAAAGAAAACTACCCATAGACTGACAAAGAGAAGTATAATACCCATTCCTGCCAAGAAATGCTTCCCTTGCCCCTTCCCCATTTGCCCCCATAGCTTTGTTTGAAGGAGGAGTCTTACTGATAGGAAAATATACACGCATAGACTTAGGAGCATCCCCACTTTTGTAAAGGCCTTAATAGATAAAGGGTCAGGGGAAAAGGGCAATTCGGGTAGTTGGAGGGAGGGTAAGTCAGGCCTATAGGCGACAATATAGCTGTTGTACTTAACGGAAAGAGGCTGTAGGAGATAAAATGTAGAATACAGTAGATAGAAAGCGGGCCATATAAAATGGATCAAATGCTTTTTACCAGAAAAGGTCCTTTCTCGTAATAAATGGTAAACCACCAGATACAAAGAAGGACCAATTAAATACGTGAGAAATTCAACCCCGTCGTTTGCCCATAAGAAGTATTTCATCCAGCCTGTATAGCACAGAAAGAGGTCCAGGCTCACCAAACTGGTAATGAGAAAAAACGCCCCCAGTAATTGAGGGGCATGGCTTATGGGATTTTTGCGTAGCACAAGTACGAATCCTATCAGGAACCCCACGGCCACCCCTACAAAACTAAGGTAAGAGATCCCATCATGGATCACAGGTATCCGATGGATATGCTGCGCTAATTCAGACATATTTTTCAAAAAACCTCTGGGAAGATAGTGAGGGTTAGTGACAAGTTAGAGAAATTTTCCAGCTGACAAAGAATTTTGCATTCTGTAGAGAAAAGAGTACATTGTAGGTCTTGACTTTATCTGGTTTTAACCTAGGTAACTCCCTGACTATCAGGAAATATTTTGCCCACGAAATTTTATTTAAAAACCAATAAGTAGCTTATCAAACTACTTCAACCCAAAAACTTAATTTATCACATGGCGACTTTCAATCTCAATGTAAATGGGAAAACGCACCAGGTGGATGTGGCCCCCGAAACGCCTATTCTATGGGTCTTGCGGGATCACCTCAATCTGGTCGGAACAAAATTTGGCTGCGGTATTGCTCAGTGCGGAGCCTGTACGATTCACCTGGATGGCAAGGCGACTCGTTCCTGTGTACTACCGGTATCCAGCGCAGCTGATAAGGCTATCACAACTATTGAAGGGATCTCAGAAAAAGGAGATCACCCAGTACAGAAGGCCTGGATCGAAAATGATGTGCCTCAGTGTGGCTATTGCCAGGCGGGACAGATCATGAGTGCCACTTCTTTGCTAAACGAAAACCCCAATCCGACAGATGAAGAGATCGACGCAGCAATGAATGGCAACATTTGCCGTTGTGGAACCTATGTACGTATCAAGAAGGCCATAAAGACTGCGGCGGAGGAGATAGGGTAGCGGGGTAGTCCATAGTCGATGGTCCACGGTATTTTCGCGATAGGTATCGCAAGTTTTTTTCTGTGGACTGTGGTCTATTAACTAATTAACCATTTTCAACTCTCAATTTTCAATTAACAATTACTCATGACTCTCGTCAAAACAACATATAACAGAAGATCCTTTTTTAAGGTATCGGGTGCTGCTGGAGGTGGAATGATGCTGGGTTTCAGCTGGCTGGCTTCCTGTACTCCTACTGCTGAGCAAATCGCCAGCATCCCCAAAGAATGGTTTGATATCAACGCCTTTCTCAAAATTGCAGATAATGGCTTGGTAACCATTATGTCCCCCAATCCTGAGATTGGACAGAATGTCAAAACGGCTATGCCGATGATCATTGCGGAAGAACTGGGCGTAGCCTGGAAAGACGTGGTCGTCAAGCAGGCTCCTTTGAATACGGATCTATTCAAACGCCAATTGGCTGGTGGAAGTCAGTCCATCCGTCAGGGATGGCAGAGCCTTCGCATGGCAGGTGCTACAGCTCGCAGGATGCTCCTAGAAGCTGCTGCCAAGCAGTGGGAAGTTTCTGTAGACGACCTCAGCACCAAAGAAGGTGTCGTATACCACAAAGGAAGTGGGAAAAAGGCAGGTTATGGCGAACTAGCCGCTGCTGCCGCTACAGTTGAGGTTCCCGAAGAGGTACCTTTGAAAGATCCGAAAGACTTCACTATCATTGGATCAGATCAACTCAATGTAGACGGACTGAAAATTGCCACGGGTCAACCCCTCTTCGGGCTGGACATACAGCGTGAGGGCATGCTGATCGCCATGATCGTACAACCTCCCGCATTCGGAATGAAGTACAAGTCCATGGATGCCGATGCAGTGAAAACCATGCCTGGTATTAAGGATGTATTCCCCATCAATGCCTATCCTGAAGGAGCTGAAAGACAGTGGTCGGACGGAAGCGGTATTGCGGAGATGGTAGCCATTGTAGGCGACAGCACTTGGGAGTGTATGCAGGCCAAAAAGGCCCTGAAAGTAGAGTGGGAAAAGACCTCTAAGCTGGTGAGTACCACAGACTACGAGGCAGAGTTAACTAGCCTGATCAAGAAGGCTCCCAAAGAGGCTGCCCGTAAGGATGGGGATGTAGAAAAAGCTTTCAAGAAAGCTGCCAAAGTAATTGATCGCACCTTCAGTGCCCCCTTCCTGGCGCATAATACTATGGAGCCGATGAATTTTTTCGCTCATGTAACTCCAGAAAAGGCCGAATTGGAAGGACCTATCCAAACGCCAGAATTCCTGGAAAAAACCCTGGTTTCTGTTTTGGATATGCCCGCAGAGAAAATAGATATCATGATGACCCGTATGGGAGGAGGCTTTGGCCGCCGTTTGTACGGACACTTCGGTGTGGAAGCGGCTGTCATTTCTCAGAAAATGAACGCTCCCATCAAACTCGTCTATACCCGCGAAGATGACATGTCTCAGGGAACCTACCGTCCTTCCTACAAGGTACGCTATAGAGCTGGCCTAGACGAAAATGGTAAACTGATTGCCTGGCATGTACGCGGAGCCGGAACCAATGACGACCTCGTCTTTGAAAACCGTTTCCCTGCGGGAGCAGTAGACAACTACCTGGCTGAAAAGCACGGACTAGAAACCAATATCACCACAGGTGCCTGGAGAGCCCCACGCTCCAACTTTATTGCAGGGGCTGAGCAGTCCTTCATTGATGAAGTGGCAGAAGCTGCTGGCAAAGATCCCATTGAATTCCGTTTGGAGCTCTTTGACCGGGCGATCAACGATCCCGTAGGAGATCCGGAGAAGAACGACTACGATCCCAAGCGCTATGCGGGTGTACTGAAGTTAGTGAAGGAAAAAGCCAATTGGGGAGATAAAGGGAACGGAGTTTCTCGCGGCGTATCTGCTTACTATTGTCACAACTCCTATGTAGCTCAGGTACTGGACCTGACCATGGAGGGAGATGTGCCCAAAGTGGAAAAAGTATGGTGTGCGGTTGATTGCGGCATAGTAGTCAATCCCCTCAGTGCCAGAAACCAGATCGAAGGAGGCATCGTCGATGGAATTGGGCATGCTACCTATAGTGCGATGACCTTCAAAGATGGGAAACCCAACCAGGTGAACTTCGACAATTACCGTTTGATTCGCCATCAAGAGGCTCCCAAGTCAATAGAAACCTTCTTCGTGGATAACGGTATCGATCCTACTGGTCTTGGTGAGCCTTCCTTGCCGCCTATTTCCGGTGCTTTAGCGAATGCTGTTGCCCAGGCAACAGGGGAACGCTTATACGAGCAACCCTTCGCCCAGAAGATACAGGAGCTGGGTAAGAGCTAAGTCGTCAGTAAGTAAAAATATTCTACAGATATGGCCGCTACTTCTGCAAAGGAGTAGCGGTTTTTTTTTCAGGAAATTATATACCCTAGGGATCCAACTCCACCTGATACACTTGAGCCAATGAATCCCAGACCTGAGAAAGGCGCTCCGCTAATTCTGGATATTCCTTTACCACGTTATGTTTTTCGGTACGATCCTCCTGAAGGTCATACAACTCCCAAGGCTGTTCGCGCTGTGCCACTATCTTCCAATCTCCTAGCCGTAAAGCCTTGCGGTTAAAGTGTTCAAAGAAAAGGGGCTTTTCTCGGTGTCGGGTTCCGGTTTCAAAAAGGGGAACCAGGCTTTCCCCTTCGATGCTAACCTCGGGTTGATCGGATGTAGCTTCTCGATCGGATAACTCTAGGCAAGTGGCCATGATGTCCACGATATGACCGGGGTGAGTATTGATACTGCCTGCTTGATCATGGATACCCGCTGGCCAGTGGGCAATCATGGGGGTGCAAGTTCCTCCCTCGTTCATGTAGGCCTTCCAGAACTGGAAAGGAGTGTTGGCAACATTGGCCCAATATTTTCCGATGTAGTCATAGGTAGTTTCTGGGCCTGAAGGCCTGTCAGGGGATAAGTAGCTGACCTTTTCTCCCATACGTGTCTCGCTGTTGCGGTCAAAACCGGGTTGGGGATAGCGTTCTGGGCTTGCCCCGTTATCCGAAAGGAATAGAATGAGGGTATTTTCCAATAGGTTCTGCTCTTCTAGCTCTGCGAGTATCCTCCCTAGCCCCTGGTCCACCCGGTCTACCATGGCGGCATGTGCCGCCATCACACCCGCTTCCCAAGTTCTGTTGGGTTCTTCGTCCCAGGATTGTTCCCGTTCTATAGGGGCCGTGAAGTTGTCCGGTTCAAACAGGCCCATTTCAATTTGGCGCTCAAAGCGAGCTTTCCGAATGGAATCCCACCCTACCTCATAGGTAGAGGCGTATTTGTCGATGTCCTCTGGAAGGGCATGCAAGGGCCAATGGGGGGCACAGTGGGCTACATATAAAAAGAAGGGCTCCCTACCTTCTCCAAAGTTACGGAGGTAAGCAACTGCTGTATCTGATATAGCATCTGTTAGGTAAAAATCATCCGGGACCTCCTGAACGGGTTCCTCTCCATTTACCAGACTGAAGGGGTCGAAGTAGTTGACTACGCCCCAGATATTGCCAAAATACCGGTCAAAACCCCTGGCTGTAGGATAGCTCTCCCGCTTTCCAAAATCCCGATCAGGGTAAGCCTGGTGGTTGAGCCAGCGGAGTTGTTCTTCCGGATTTTCTATGGTGGGTGTGAGTGATACATGCCATTTCCCCACCATTCCCGTTTGATAGCCCCTTTCCTTCAGCACTTCTGCAAGGGTGGGAATCTGAGGGTTGAGGAAGCCCCTGTAACCCGGATGTTCAGGTCCGAGGTCCTTGGTCATCCTCCCAATTCCTGCCTGATGGGGATACTTGCCTGTGAGCAGGGAGGCACGGGTTGGGCAGCAACGGCCCGCATTGTAAAACTGCGTGAATCGAATGCCAGAGAAGGCGAGGCGATCCAGGTTGGGCGTATGAATTTCTCCCCCAAAACAAGCTGGATCGGAAAAACCCATGTCATCTACCATTAGCAGGAGAATATTGGGACGGGAATCTCTTAAATCAGGTGGGGTAACCTTACAGGAGGTACCTAAGAATATTCCCCCAATTATGCACAGCCAGAAAGTTTTCTTCATCGGGCAATTGGGTTAAGTGAGAATTAAATAATTGTAAAATTTTATCGTTAAGAAATTGAAAAGATGTTTATCTTGCTCATACTTTTCCTACCTCCCTTTCTTACTCGCTACTCGTTGGTTTATTTTTTTTCATTCACAACCAAATGTAACAAGTATGAAACACTTTTGCTCCTTACTATTAACCAGCCTATTGTTTTCCTCCCTTGCTTTTTCCCAAATCACCATTAGCTCCGAAGATGTATTAAGCCTTTCCGGCAAAAGCTTTACCCAAGAGGGTACGCTCGTTGAATCAATTGCTGCGAATCCTGGTATGGCAGGTGCCAACCAAAGTTGGGACCTGGGGGCTATCCCCATGGACAGTATGGTCACCATTACCTGGACCTTTGAAAGTCCAGAAAATACACCTTACGGCGATGACTTTCCCGATGCAAACTTTGTTCAAACCTTTGTATTTGATACACTGGGTTTTAGCGTTGGAACTTATAACTACGCGAAGGTTACGGAGACGGAATTTATCTCCTTAGGAGAGGTGTCTATTTCTTCCTTCTTATCATTTGGCGATACGACAATTGAAGAGTCCTCCGATACGGTAGCCCTTTTTCCCCTTACCTATGAAAAATCCTGGTCTGAGGTAAGTAGAGACACGGTAGATTTTTTTGGCACCACAGAAATAATTGTCGATAGTACGGAATACCTGGTTGATGCCTGGGGAAGTGTTACGGTACCCGCAGGAACCTTCGACTGCCTGCGTATCCGGACAATTGACTATTCTACCGGGTTCGAGTCAGTAGGAGGCATCCCAACAGATACATCGGATTTTTCTTCTGTATCCTACCTTTGGATTTCCAAGGAAGCCTTTATTGTTGGTACTATGGAGAGCCAGGAGGGAAACACCGATCCTGATTTTGATTCGGCTTCCTTTTTTACCCGCTTATCGGGAACTGGGACAACGGTAATTGATACTATGGGGATGGATACCACAGTAACGGACACGACAGGTATGGATACCACCACAACATCTATCCCTTCTCTTCTGGAAATCGTGGAAGAAGTGGAACTTTCTCCCAATCCCGCACAAGGGGAATTGACCTTATCCTTTACCTTACCTCAAAAAATGCCTATGGAAGTAGGGATCTATGACCTACGGGGGAGAAGGGTGCATACCCTTGTAAGCGGAACCCATTTACCTGGAAAATATGCCTATTCCTGGCAGGGGAAAACGGACAATGGAAATTCTATACACCCGGGGTGGTATGTGGCAGTTCTAAACAGTGGGGACAGAGGCCATGCCATGAAATTCCTCTGGCGACCCTAGAGAAGTCATCTTTTAAGTAATTATATCTCACAAGGGAGGCTACCATAGGGGTAGGCCTCCCTTTTTTCGTCTTAGGGAAAAGCCCCACAAGATGAAACATCTACTTCTTACTTTCCTGATGAGCCTAAGTTTGTGTATGAAGGCTCAGATAACAGTCTCTTCAACAGATATCCTGAACTTGGTAGGCAAACGTTTGCTGGTGGAACAAAGCCTGGGAGAAGTGATGGCTGTCATGCCAGGACCGGCTGGGCCGGATCAAGACCGAAACTATAGCTTCCCTATTTCAGACTCTTCTTTTATGCTTTCCCACACCTTTTTAAACCCAGAAAACACTCCCTATGCAGATACCTTCCCAGAAGCAAACTTCGTCCAAAAGATTGAATTAGCATCCGTAGATTTATTTACTACCTACACGTATAGCCGAGTCAGTGAATCTGAGTTTGTTACCTTTGGTTCTGTTTCTGAATCCCGGCTAGTGGGTCCCCTAGATACGACCGTTTTTCTCACCGGCGGGGATACCTTTGCCGTATTTCCTTTGTTCTATGAAAAAACCTGGACGGAAGTTGAGTTGGACACCCTTCAATTAAATGGTCTGACCTCCCTCCGCAATGATACGACTGTGCATGTAGTGGACTCCTATGGAATAGTAGAAGTTCCTGCAGGAAGCTTTGACTGCTTGCGCGTACGTTCCGAAAAAACCAGCCGTTCGAAGACCCTGTTAAATGGAATTGAACTTCCTTCTGACGAGGAATTCGATATTTCCTATAACTGGATTTCTAAGGAAGCTTTTGTTATAGCCCAAATCGGTAACATGGTCAATGAAGAGAATCCCAATTTCTCCATGGCGGGTTCCTTCACACGTTTGGTGAGCGGCGCAACAGGTATAGAGGATTCCAGTATCATCGATACTACCCTGACCTCCCTTTGTTCCTTTTTGGGAGACGTTCAGGAGATCCAGCTATTTCCCAACCCCGCTCGTTACAGAATAAATCTTTCATTTTCTCTACTCCGCGCCCTCGACATGAGCATAGATATCCAAGACCTACAAGGAAGGACAGTGAACACCCTACAATCAGGTACGCTTCAAGCAGGCAGGCATGAAATACATTGGAGAGGAATGGGACCGGAAGGAAGGCAAGTCCCTTCCGGAATTTATTGGATAGTGTTTCGGTCCGAGGACCGCTTTCACGCCGAAAGTTTTCTTTGGGAGTAAAGGAATAATTGATAGTCCATGGTCCATAGTCTTTTTTGTGATTCTATCACATGTTATTTTCTGGACTGTCGACTGAGGACTATTAACCTATTTCTCCCTTTTCATTTTTCATTTAACCAATTCCTTCACCCCCGTCATTTCCCAATGGCCAAGGGAGATGGGAATATTCCCCATGGAATTCAGCCCATCAAAGAAGTCCATTACGCGAAAGTCCTGACCTTCCAATTCCAGTTTGCGTGCATAATCCGCCATAACCTGCTCCAGTTGGTATTTTCCTGTGATATAACTCGTCCCATATCCTGGTTGACGCAAGTAGAGGTGCTGTTCGAAGATGAGGAGCTCCTTTTCCGTTTTCATCCAGCCCCGGGGGGTATATTCGGAGTGGATGCCTCCTGCCTCTTCCATGGTCATCTCATTGGCATGGGCATAGAGAGAGCCCAGACCCCGGGCTGCCCGTTGGGCAATCATGATATAGACGATTTCCCGCACTCGGGGATCGTCGTCGTACAGCCCCGCGTCCATGAACATCTCTTCTACAGCTGTGGCCGTCCCTTCATTGCGAGAGTCAAAAATGTTATACAACAAGGGGCCTTTTCGAATTTCGCTTTTGTGAGGCTCGGTATCCATACGGGCCAGCTCAAACCAATGGTAGAAGTGGCAATACAGAGGGCGTGGATCATAGTGCGCCCCTATCCAGAAGAAGTTGCGCGTTTCGGCTGGCACAAATCGACCTAAATGCCTATTTAGTGCGGGTCCAAAGTACTTCTTGACGGTAACGATATCCTGTTCTTCCAGGAAGCGCATCAAGCTAGCAGCGGATCGACTCGCCAAGGCCTTGTAGGCTTGTGGAGAATCAGCAGCTTCTAGTTCGGGAAGATTCCGGTTGCGGTGCTCTTCCAATTTCAAGGAGGCCCAGGCCCTCGCCAGTTCTCGTTTGAGTATCATCACCTCGTCCTCCCAGGTAAGAGGAACCAAGTGCACATTTTGCAGGTACCAGGTGTAGTGCTCTTTCCCTATACCAGAAGGCCCTGACTTCTTTGGAGCCTCAGCCTCCAACCATTTCGCCAAGGCATCCGTTGAGGTAATGGCCTCTTGGATCGCAGTTTCCAACTCAGCATCTCCTTTTATCCCCTCTAGGGTCCGTATGAAAGCCAAATTCTTACTTTGAGTGTGAATATCCCGGATACCTGCGACCCATAGATCTCTGGCATCTCCGGTTAGATTGAGTTGGGCTTGTGCATTCAAGGAAGGGATCACCCGAAGATCTCCCAGGAGTCGTTTCTTCTCAGCAGAAGATAGGGGAAACGAATAGGTCCATATTTCCGTGGTAGCGTGATGGGTAGGCCCTTCATGGGCAGGTACATCACTGCGAGCCATCCACAAAGATTTATAGTAGGCTGGATCTCGCTCCCAAGGCTTTAGAATGCGGTAGTTGAAGTCGTATCCATTCATCTCGGCCCAAACGATCCACCAATCTACTTGTTGGGGAACGGCCCAGCCGGTGGTATCCATCGCCAGAAGTTCTGCTTGAAGCTTCTGAAATTCGGGTAAGCGTTTCTCAAAGCTTTCCTTCGTATAGTCGGGTGCGCCATCCAGAAGTGGCGGGCTTTCAAATGCTCGCCAGCTGTGGAATAGGTCAACGAGTTCCTGGTAGGAGTTTGTAGCATCAGCTTGGGCTTGTAGCTCTCCTTGGCTGAAGAAGCAGCAGGCAAAGCCTGCCCATAGAACACAAAATAGATTTTTCATACGTATGGGTTTGGGTATGAGCACCAAGATACTGAATTGATGCTTAGCGAAGCAATAATCCCTGTTGGGTACCCATCCCTAACCTTCCGCAAATGATTCTTCACGGAATCTCCGACTTCCCTTCAAAAAGGGAAGGGAAGAAAAACCTTTTCCCCCTAATTCCTCCCGGCCATCACCCCGCCATCCACATCTAGGATAGATCCTGTGATCCAGCTTGATTCTTCTGAAAGGAGGAAAAGGATCGTATTTGCGATGTCTTGGGAGGTTCCATTTCTTCCAATAGGGTGAAAGCCATTGAAGTTTACCAAAGCCTCCTTAGCTGCGGCTTCACTCCCGAATACACCATGGTATACAGGGGTATCTACTACAGCGGGAGAAACGGCATTTACCCGTATCCCTACATCCGCCAATTCCAATTCCAGCTAAATGCTGGGTCAGGGAATGCAAATGGCTAAATGCGGTCAGGGAATGCAAACCGGCTTTTTGCATGGAATAAGCCGAAGAAGGCGTTGCCTTGACCGCTTGTTTGGCCCACATGGATCCCACGTTCACAATAGACCCGCCACCGTTGCTCTTCATGGCTTTGGCTGCTGCCTGGCTAATGAAAAAGAAGCCCCTGTTGAGATCCAAGTAAGAATCGTAATCCTCCAGGGTATGATCCAGAAAAGGCTTAGGACCAAAAATACCCGAGGCATTGACGAGGTAGTCTAGTTGGGGTAGAGTAGCAATCCTTTGGACCAGTCCCTCGACTTGTTGTCGGTCAGTGATATCTACCTGATGTTTGTGTAGCTTGGGTGCATCAGAGACCTTCTGGGGGTTCCTCCCGACAATGTGTACTTCTGCTCCTTTGGCGAGCAAGGCTTCTGCTACGGCTTTGCCGATTCCACTAGTACCTCCGATAATCAAGGCAGTTTTTGATTGAAATTGAGACATAAGTTTTTGTGATTTTGTACAGACAAGTCTGTTTGTTTTCGGTTAAAATTTTTTGTGAGTCAAATCGGGATACAAGGTACAAAAATAGACAGACTTGTCTGTCTTATTGGAGACAAAAAAATTATGACTCTCTCGCCAACAAGGTTTTCAACATACTGATACTTTGGTGAATGGGCCAGGACTCATTCTGCAGATGGCTTTCCATCACCGCAGCCTCGTAGAGCAGATACATACTTTGAGCCAGGTTCTGTTGCTCCTCTTCTTTCAATTCCGGTCGGTTTGTGAGAACCAAGTCCTGCATAAAACGTTTCAAGCCCTGCTTTTTATCTCGAATGGTTTGATGGATGCGTTGGTTTTCCCGAGGAATCTCAGCTATAGTCCGGATACACCAACAGCCGTTGAAATTTTCACTCTCAAAGAAGGGGATGAGGAACTCCAGAACGGCTAAAAGTCGCTCATCTCCTTGGGGCTTGTTGGCGCAAAAGGCCGATAGGTCTTTCAGCAATTGTGCTTCTCGCTCTTCCAAGTAGGTAATGCACAAATCTTCCTTAGAAGAGAAATGGCTGTATAGGGTTGCCTTGGCGATTCCTGCCTTGGCAATAATCTCATTAATCCCTGTGAGGTTATAGCCATTTTGGTAAAACAGCTCTGATGCCGTTTGGATAATTCGTTCTTTTGCGGATAGCTTAGCCATATATAAATTTTACAGACAAGTCTGTCTGAGAGCAATATACGATGTCTGCTAGAAATTAGTTTTGGGCCTGCATTATATGAGGAATTTAAACTATTATCCCAATGTGTACCCATCCCTAACCCTTCCCTTTTTGAAGGGAAGGGAAGAAAAACGTATAGTTTTTCAGGCCGTCTTACTATCCGTTGGATACATGCTCCTCCCTTTCGAAGGGAGGACACAGGTGGGTACCCAAAAGAGAAAAACGATTTCTATCGTTATATAAGATGAAATTTGCCAAGTTCTAAACAACTAAGCATACGCTGAATGAAGAATTTACCTGCAGCAGCTTATTTTGTTAAATTTGAAATGGAGTAAAGCTTCGGTATCTAACAAATCATAAAATAAGAACATCTGGTTTTGTCGCGTTGGCACATTTTCCCTCTCACCCTCATTCTCTCCTTGGCCTTTACCTATACAGGAGTCGAGGAAAGTCTTTGGATGGCCCTTGCCCATCCGGATTTCCAGATAAATCTCTTCTTAAATACCCTGGAAATATGGGGTTTGATCTATTATGCCTACCATTTGCATTTCCGCAAAAACAGGAGTATGGGGCAAGCTTTGTGGCGCACCCTCCTGCTTTTCTACCTGCTTCAGTTGCTCCGGGCAGTCATTATAGAGTATGAGCCGGAAGACTATACCGAGCTGTGGAGCATTGTCATTCCCTTTGGGACTATTTTGATTTTTGCCTTCAATTATTTTTACCACCTGCGAAAACAAATGGACCAGGTGAAGCAAAGTGCAGTGCTCCCCGAGCCGAGCCATTCCCCACTTTGGCTAGAAACGACTTCGGGTAAAGTCCAGATAGACCCATCGAATATTTTGTATGCAGACCTCCAACCCAACTATTTGGAACTCATCACCCCAGATAAAACCTTTAAGGGTTTTCTCTCCTTGAAAAAGCTCGAAGAAGAGCTTAGGCCTTATTCTACTTTTTTTCGTCTCAACAAACAAAGCCTTTGTCATGCCCAGGCAGTTCAATCCTACCGAAGTCTCAAAGATGGCAGGCTGGAAGTCACCCTCTCGACAGGGGAGATACGAGTGGTAAGCAAAAACAAGGCTTCGTCATTCAAAAAATGGATCGCGAAGGATTCGCCTTAAGCAAGTGATCCTTCGTTATCCAGGATTTTGAGGACCTTTTCCGTAAGGTAGCAGGACAGATCATCGTCTATGAAGGAAAAAACGATGATCATGAATACATTCACATTATTTCCCAAGGCACTCGTATGTGCCATTTTTTTGATTACTTCTTGTAAGGAAGAAGTAGACCTGACTCCCAAGGACAGCTTGGAATGTGCCCCCATTGGCTTAGCCGAGCAACATTCCCATAACAAGGATTTTCAGGATATCTTGGAAACCTATATTCCTTCGGGTTTTCCCGGCTTTTCAGCAGCCATTTATACAGCGGATGAAGGCCTTTGGACGGGAGCGGCGGGTCTGGCAGATATCGATCAGGGTCTGGCCATGAGTCCTTGCCATGTCTTATTTTCGGGGAGCGTTGCAAAGGTATATACCGTAACGGCTGCCATGGTATTGTACGAACAGGGCAAACTGGACCTAGATGCACCTATTGCTCCCTACTTACCCATAGAAGTAGCTGAGAAGCTTCCCAATGCAGACAAGGCCACCATTCGCCAATTGATGAACCATTCAGCCGGCATGCCTGACCATGATGATGACAAGGCGCTCAGTAAGTACCTGGATAAAAATGACCAACGGTTACCTAGTGCTGAGGAGCAATTGGCTTATTTATACGATGACGAAGCGCGCTTTGAACCGGGCACCAGTGCAGCGTATTCCAGTGCCCATACCCTAGCCTTGTCGCTGGTGATAGACCATATTGCCGGAGAACACCATTCCCAGGTCATTTCTCGTGAAATCCTCCAGAAGTTGAACTTGAAGGAGACCTATTACAAAAATGAGGGTTCCCCTTCCAACCTGATACGGGGCTATGTGGGCAAGGCCAAGAAAAATGAGGATGTTACAAAAGAGGCCATCAATTATGCAGAGACCAGCCAGGGCGATGCGGGAATCATGGCTTCTGCCCATGACTACTATCTCTTCATGAAAGGCTTGATGGAAGGAAAAATCGTAAGTCAAGCCACGCTGGAAGAGATGCTGGAAGCCGTATACATTTTTGATGAAAATGGCTTCGCGCTGGGCTTTGGCTTAGGCTTGTTTGTTATCAAACAGGAGGGGGAAATCGTAAAAATCGGTCATGGAGGGATGACTATCGGAGGGATGTCCCATCTCTACTACTATCCAACAAAGAAGAGCTACATCGCCTTGACCACCAATACAATCACCGCCGACAACGCCAGTATGTTGCGCAGTTGGGGAGCGGGTATATTGGTGGGTACCGGGGAAACGTCGATTATGGATGACCTGGAGCGAGTGATTTTGGAGTAATCAATGGTATTCCATTATTTCAATCCTTCTGAATTGTATAGGGGCACTATTCGACTGAAGCGAAATGTGTCCCGAGTGGATGGCAGGACTCTCTCCCTGAATGAGGGTCTTGCCATACTCGTGTTCTGGATCGTATTGGGGATGCGAAAAACTCAGGATTTTTTCTCCATTCACCCAATGGCTGATGCTGTCTCCTTTTACGTCAATTTCAGCCATTACCCATTGGTCTCCGTGGAAGGTGCGCTTCACATCAGGCATGGTGCAAAAACTTTCGTTCAAGGCTCCTCCCTTTTTCACCTTGGTTCCGATGGTACAAATCTGGCCATTAGGTCGTTCATTTTCTCCATCTCCTCCGTGTAGATTGAATTCTAGACAGACAGGAAAGGGCTGATCCTTGCCGATCGACTGAGGAGATTGGCCGTGGTACTGGATGCCGTTGTCCCGATAGCCCCAGGAGGGAGCGCCTGTAGCTGTGTCTCCGACAAAGCGATATTCCACTTTGAGGCGATAGGACTCAAAGGGCTCTTCATAGATGAGGGCTCCATACTTTTCGCCATAGTTCTCATAATCTGCGTAGCTAACCGTAAGGAGGCTATCTTCGACGCGAAAGGTGTTCGCATAATTATCTCCCAATTCATAGCCATGGATCTTGACTATCCAACCGCCCAAATCGGCCCCATTGAAGAGAGTTTTCCATTGGGGCTTAGGCGTTTCATGCTCTTGAGAGGAAGGGGCTTGGCAGGAAAATGCCAACAATAGGGTTACGAGGCAGTAGTAGGTATTTTTCATGGGGGTAAAATACGGATAATTCGAATATCCTTCAATCTTGTTTCCCCTAGTCAGGATTTAAGCTTTGGCTAAAGACCTCAGAGCTTCAACTTTTAATTAGCTCAAAATCAATTTCGCCTTCTTGGGTGTTACCCCGTTCAAGAAAAAGCGTTCGGTCGCCTGACGAGACAGGTGCATCCCATCGTAAAAATCCTCTGGATTCAAATACATGTTGTGAGGATTGTAGGAACCCATCAGCATGATTCCCCTCTTTGTAGCAAATTCTTTTAAGTAGCTCTCCGTTTCTAAAACGGCCTTATAAGAAGGATCATTCTGAATAGTCCCCCAAACAATGGGGTTGAAGGGAGGGAGGTAAATCAATACTTCTACTTGCTGGGAAGCGTAATACTCTGTCAAGGCTTTGAGGTGGTCGAGTTGAGAGCTATCCAATTCTTTAAAATTCTTGAGAACCCTTATCGTCGGACCATAAGCCATACGCTCCGCTTTGGCAAAAATTTCTTTGATCGATGCTTGGCGGACAGCGGCGGGGTAGCTCAGACTCCCATCTGCTTGCTTTACCGGCTCAGAAAGATCGCTTTGGGCGCTCGTATACATCCAGGGATATTCCTGCTTAATCAATCCATTGATATTTTTGGAGAGGTAGTTCAGATTCAACAGTTTGGAATAGGGAGGTCGTTTAGGAGCATTTTGGCGAAAATGGATACGATTGGGTTTCAGGTCTAGTCGATGGGCAAATAACCAGTAGGACTCTGAAAGGGGACCTAAGAATTGCTTCTTTTGCACTTTAAGCATCCAGGGATCTAGGACTAAGATAACCTTTTGTGGGGTGCTTTCACGCTTTTCGAATAAACGGCTGTAGGCCAAAAAATCCTGTATAGTAGCCCCCTTGTGTGCGTAATTGTGAAAGCTGGTATGGCGAAACATGGATTGGTTGATCTGCAGGCCTCTGCTGGAACCTAAGACAACGCAATTGGCTTGCTTACCTTCTTCTATGAGCAGTTTGTTGATGAGCCTATCATCAGATTCGCGAAAATTGGCAACGTGTTTTTCCTGGGAAAGCCATTGGGCCACTTGCTGCTCTCGGTCTACTCGAAAAGAGTGATCCATGTCTACGCCATAGTTGGTCCCAACCAGGAATAAGAGAAAAAGTAGAGCTCCACAGGTAAAATTGATGATTGTCGTCTTAAATCCCATCCAGTTTCCTTATAAATCTGATCTGGTCGTTTAGGGGTGTATAAGGGGTTAACTGAGATATTTAATCTAATTTAATATTTCGCAATTTATTTTTTTAGTAATTTACGAAATTCGGCCATTATGAGAGCCTGGGAAGGGGGATTTGCCGCTTGAATGGGAGGGGAGAATGGGGGTGAAATCAGAAAATGCGGAATTATTAAACATAAATAATTCCGCATTTTCTGAAATACTTTTTCTAGTGATCTATTGCAACTTTTCTGCATACATCTCTCGGAACTTCTTCAGTTTGGGAGAGATGACTACCTGGCAGTAGGGTTGGCGACTATTGTCATTGAAGTAATTCTGGTGATAATCCTCAGCCTCATAAAAGGTATCAAATTCGGCTATCTCCGTGACTATCGGCTCGTCAAAATAGGAGCCCATCTCCTGGATAACCTTTTCTGCAGAGGCTTTTTGTTCTGCATCATGATAAAAAATGACCGAGCGATACTGGGTGCCGACATCTGCTCCTTGCCGGTTTAGGGTAGTCGGGTCGTGGGTAGTAAGGAATACCTTCAGTAAGTCCTCATAAGCAAGAACTGCCGGATCAAAGTGTACTTGTATCACTTCTGCGTGTCCCGTTAAACCAGAACAGACTTCCTTGTAGGTCGGATTGACGATATTCCCTCCGCTGTATCCGGAAACAACCTGTTCTACCCCTTGTAGGCTTTGGAAGATCGCTTCCACACACCAGAAGCAGCCTCCTCCTATAGTGGCAATTTGTGTACTAGACGGGTTCATCTTGTATGAGTTTAATGGATTCAGAATTAATACAAAAGCGTAGACCACTGGGTTCAGGTCCATCGGGAAATACATGTCCCAGGTGTCCATCGCAGGTATTACACATCACTTCTACGCGTGTCATGCCGTGAGAAGTATCCATTTCGTATTTGATCGCATTTTCTTTGATCGGTTCTGTGAAACTGGGCCAGCCAGAACGGGAGTTATACTTCAATCCAGAATCGAATAGTAAAGTGCCGCAACAAATGCAGGCATATTTTCCCGCATCATAAATATTGCATAATTGCCCGCTAAAGGCCCTTTCTGTTCCCTTTAGCCGGGTAATGCGGTATTGCTCAGGAGTCAATTGTGCCTTCCATTCCTCCTCACTTTTCTCTACCCTTCGGTCTGGCTCAGGATTTCCATTTTTGGCGTAGTTTAATACATCATTCCAATTCATAAAACAAAGTTTTACTAGTTACTTTTGGCAGAACAAATATACTCCTGTACTTGTTCAAAGCAGTCAGATTCCCGACAAGTTTTACTTTACTCAAAATATACACCTATCCGCTAGGGAGATCGCGCCCTTTACTAAGAATCTAGCCATATGCTCAAACTCCATAGGTAATGAGGCGTACCTACATATATATCCAGTAAATATTCGATTAAATACTTAAGGACAAACCCATGGAATTGTATAATATGGACTAGTAGCGGATTTGTAGATTTGAAAAGGGGCCACTCCAATTTTGGGGTGGCTTTTTGGATTAGAACAAACTCATCTGTTTACCAGAGTTCTCCATGAGAGAGGGAACGGGAATTGTCAAACCCAATTTGGCATTCAATTTTTCTAGCACATACACACCCATTTCGGGGGCAAAGGTATCATCCGGTTCATGGACAAAAAAGTACAGGCGTTTTAAGCCCTGCTCCACCCAGGAATGTACACGATCTACCCAGGCATCTGCTCGCTGGTAATCCGTAGGGACCAGGCCATTCCCGACAAAGCGGATCATAGCGGTATTTGACGGCAGGCTGGTATGCAGTACATCTCTTCTGCCCGCCACATCTGTGATGACAGCACCAATCCGGAAATGGTATAAGAGGTCATATAGTTGAGGAATCAATTGATGTTCCCGAAACCAGCCTTCATGGCGAAACTCGATAGCTAAAGGAATGTCTGGGGTGAAATTGCTAAGAAATTCAGCTAATATCTGTAGTTTGTCCGGGCCAAAGGATTCGTGAAGCTGCATGAAGGCACAGCCCAAATTCTCTTCAAATCCTGAAATGGCCTCGCAAAAATCCGCAGTCTGTGCTTCCACATTTTGGAGCTTGCCATAGTGGGAAATGCTTTGGGGAATTTTGGGGCAAAAGACAAATTCGGCTGGAACTTCCCCCTTCCACTTCAAAATCTGTTCTGGGGAAGGGCTTCGGTAATGGGTCGTGTTCATCTCTATGGTATTGAAGGCACGACTATAATGAAACAGGAATTCTCCTGGCTTTGAGCCCTGTGGATAAAGCTTGGGTACCCAAGCCTTATTTCCCCACATGGGACAGCCTAAATAGGCTTGAAAGCTGGATTCCCCCGAATCCCGACTCAAGCCCAACAGGGTTTCACTTTGATCGGTAGGAAGCGAAAAATCTACTCCTTCGATATCGGGGATTTTTCCAAATTTCATACAGAAACGTTTTAGCACTAAAACTACAGCCTTGTACGATCTATTCCAATAATAAAACCGACAAGATTCCACTTAACATGATATACTTTAGGTACTGGCTTTGGGTACCAAAATCGGAAGGAAGGGCAGAGCGAGCCAACAAGCGCCATATCAACAACATGGGTATTTGGACGAGAAAAATTGACACCCATAAGTAGTCCCAGAGAAATATCCCTTTTTTAAGATAGAAGTACAAAAGAGGGAGGTTACAGGACAAAATAAATGCTCCATACAATATATAAAGAACCTTTTTGGTTCGCTTGATGCCAATCTGGATCGGCAAAGTATGGAGTTGAAAGGCCAGATCTCCCTTTATATCTTGTACATCTTTGGTGATCTCCCGGATGAGGGTAATTTCAAAGGCAAAAACCAAGGTCCAAATGAGGGGTATATTGATTTGGTACAAATACCCGGCTAGGAGCACAACCAAAGTGATTAGAAAGGCGATTAGTAAATTCCCCGCTACCCCGGTTCGTTTTAAATAGCTGGCATACCAAAACAGGAGGATAATCGAGATTACATTGATAAAGGAAATTTGGTACAGGCTATTTAATAGTGAGAAAAAAACGATGGAAAAGAGGGCTATTCCAAAATTCACAATCAGATATGCTGTCATGACTTTTTTGACAGAGAGTTTGGCATTTACAATGGCTTTGTGGGGTTTATTGATCCGGTCGATCCGAAAATCATAGACATCATTGATCCAATAGCCAGCAGCTGCAATTATGCCAATGGTGATGACCACACCCCAAAATTGGTAATCCTGAATGAAGTCCATGCTGCGATGGGAGGCAATAAAGCAGGATACCCCAAAGGCCAGTACTGAAATGGCGATATTCAAGGGACGGGATATGAGCCAGAAATATGTAAGGTCTTTGAGCATGGATTTAACCTCTCCTCTTCCAACAATTAACGAAAATTTTGGTTTAACAGAGGTGTTGAATTATTTTTAGGCAAAATTACATCTATGGCCGTCAGACAAGGTATTATAAAAGGCAGTAAGCGGGAACGGAGACTAGATTTCCTAGGTAAGCTCTATTTTCCAGAAATATTTAAGGGAATGTGGTTCTCCTTCAAGCACATGTTCCGAAAAACCGTTACCGTTCAGTACCCTGAAGAGCAGGATGAATTAGGGCCTGAGTTTCGGGGGAGACCCGTACTAGTGGCCGAAAATGGGAAAGAGCGCTGTGTTGCCTGCGGGCTCTGCGCCAGAGCCTGTCCTCCTTTGGCTATCAGTATGCAAGCGGCTGAAATGGAAGATGATCAAAAGGAACGTTATCCCTCCGTTTTCGAAATTGATATGCTGCGCTGCATCTATTGTGGATACTGTGAAGAGGTATGTCCGGAAGAGGCCATAATTATGAGTCCAGAATACAACTTCACGTTCAAAACACGAGAGGATGCTGTACATGGGAAAGACAGACTCGTGATCGATAAATCTGAACTCAAGCCTCGTTTAGATTGGCTGGCCGAAAAGCGCAACCCCAACTTTGGGAAAGTGTATGACTTCGATCATAAAAACAATATTCATACCCTGAGGAATAGAGAGGTTGATTAGTTTTTTAGTCCATAGTCCACAGTCCACAGTTTAAGCTGGTAGGAACAGAAAGGGATTTGTTGCTTGCTTAATTAATTTTTTCAACGAGTAAATATTCTCTCATCATTCAAACTGTGGACCGTCGACTATCTAACTAATAGACCAATACCTATGAACCAATCCATTCATTCCACCACCGTCCTGGGAGTCATCCACAACGGCCAAGTAGCCTTAGGAGCCGATGGCCAGGCAACCTTGGGTAACACGGTTGCCAAAGGGAATGTCAAGAAACTGCGGGAAATGAGCGAGGGGAAAATATTGGTGGGCTTTGCCGGTTCCACAGCAGACGCCTTTGCCTTATTAGATAAGTTTGACGAGAAACTCAACATGTTTCGCAGTAGCCTGAAGCGGGCGGCTATCGAACTAGGGAAGGAATGGCGTACAGATAAATACCTCAGGCAGTTAGAAGCTATGTTGATCGCCATGGATGCAGAATCAGGTCTCATTGTTAGCGGTACCGGAGACATTCTGGAGCCGGAAGACCAGATTCTATCTATCGGTTCGGGCTCTAACTTCGCCCGAGCAGCAGCTTCCGCCCTCAAAAAACACGCACCCCATATGAGCGCCAAAGAGATCGTAGAAGCTGCCCTACACATCGCGGCGGATATTTGTATATATACGAATCACAATATTGAGATAAAAGAGTTGAATAGTTAAATGGTTGGATAGTCGACGGTCCACAGCTTGGATTAGTTTAATGGTTTGATAGTCTACAGCTTGGGTTGGTTAACGAGCTCATGAGCCACCATACTCTTTCAACCCAGACTGTCGACCACGGACTATTAGACTAACGAACCACTCTCCAGCCTATCGACCATGGACCATAATACTATAAAACCTATCATCCTCATGCACCATCCATTTCTAACCAAAAGTATTTTACCCCTTATCATTATTTTTCTATCTACTGAGTTGTTGGCTCAGAAGGTGCCGGCTGTACACAGTAACATTAAAGGGAGGGGAACCTATTCCGTACAGATTGATGGGAAGCGAATTGAAGCACTGCCTACCGATCCCACCAGTCTCAGCTTAAAGCACCTGCGGGGGAATCCCACTGGGAATAGGAATGGGATCCTATTGGACTTTGGTCTGCCTGGCTTAGAAGGGACGGTATATTACGGCTTTATCCCCTATGGAGACTCGAAGCATCCTCATCCCGTGTATTTTAAAAATCCTGCTAGGATTGTTCAAGGGAAAGCTCAACTCGACATCGTGCAGTTGAAGGGACGTTATGATATGATAGCGTGGGAGAAAAATGGGCAAGGGACGGTGGGTTATCGAGTAGTAGGTACAGAAGGGAACATGCTATATGATGGGGTAGTTTCTTTTAGGTTTAAAGGGAACTTTAAAGTAGCCCCCACCTTGGTAGATGGGCCTTATGTAAATCTCTTGAATGAAGGGGGGGCAACCATATCCTTTGAACTCAGTCAACAATTGGAGGCAGAAGTCGAGGTAAATGGTCAACGCTTTCAAGGGGAAAAGGGAACACATCAAGAAATCACCGTATCCGGATTGGAACCCGACACGGAATACCCCTATACGGTTCGCTATGGAGATTTCTCTCAAACTTATCAGCTTCGAACGGCTCCCAAGCCTGGAAGTAGGAGCGAATTTATCTTTGCTTACGCCAGCGACTCCCGTAGTGGCCAGGGAGGTGGCGAACGCGATATCTACGGCACCAATGCCTACATCATGAAGAAGATCATGGCCTTGAGCAAACAGCAAGGAGCCCGTTTTTTCCAGTTTTCTGGAGACATGATCGATGGCTACCTGAGCTCCAAGGATGAGACTTTGTTGCAGTATGCCAACTGGAAAAAGGCCATCCAGCCCTTCTGGCATTATTTCCCCATCTATGTGAGCATGGGGAATCATGAGGCCCTGAATTACATCTTTGCCGGAGAATCTGCTAGAGAGACCTTTATCATTGATCGCTTTCCCTACGAGTCTGAATCTTCGGAAGCTGCTTTTGGAGAATCTTTCGTCTTACCTACTAATGGCCCAGAAAGCGAAGACGGTGCAGCTTATGATCCAGATGGAGATAAAATCGACTTCCCCTCTTACAAGGAAAACGTATTCTACTATACCTATGACAATGTTGCCGTCGTAGTACTCAACTCAGACTATTGGTACGCCCCCAATCACCTGACCATTCCCCATAGCAGTGGCGGCTTACACGGCTACATCATGGACCAGCAGCTCGAATGGTTTGAACAAACCATCAAGACTTTAGAAGCAGATGAACATATCGACCACATCTTTCTGACCCAGCATACCCCCTTCTTCCCCAATGGGGGACATGTAGGAGATGATATGTGGTATAGGGGAGATAATAGCCATAGACCCTATGTAGCAGGGAAGCCTTTAGCAAAAGGCATCATCGAACGAAGAGACCAGCTCCTTGAAATTATCATGAACAAAAGTCAGAAAGTCATTGCCATCCTCACCGGTGATGAGCACAATTATGCCCGTACCACCATAAACGCAGAAACAAACATCTACCCCGCTGACTGGTCAAAAGAAAAAGTGAATCTTTCCCGGACGATCTATCAGATCAATAATGGCGCGGCAGGAGCCCCTTACTATGCCCAGGAGCAAACGCCTTGGACGCCTCAGGTAAATGGCTTCACGACGCAGAATGCCCTAGTTCTCTTTACAGTAAAAGGGTCTTCAGTAACTATGAAGGTACTGAACCCGGATACCTTAGAGGAAGTGGATGAGTTGGTCTTGCGAGGGGCAAATTAGACCAGAGGCCTTAATTATGGAGCTTTAAGGTATTTTACCCAAATTCTACTGAGCTGTGAATCGCGAAGCGCTTCATTCTGCTAAAATTGGCCGAAAAAAGCAGGAAATAGATTCGTATCTTTAGACATGGGTCAATATCAACGATATTTTTTTGTTTGGGTCTTTTTATCCCTCATTCCTCCCTCCCTAATGGCACAATCTGAACTTTCCTCCTACCGCTGGGAGAATCGCCTCATTCTACTTTTCTATCCTTCCGATACATCAGAGGGCTTGCAATATATGTTGAAGGAGATTGAAGCAGATAAAGCAGAAATAGCAGATCGGGACCTGGTAATTTTCCAACTGGTAGAAGAGGGGAATAGCCGAGTGGGAAATCGAGTCCTTGGGGCTAAGGAGGCTCAAGAAATTCGCTCCCGCTATCGCATAAAGTCTGGCCAAGCTACCTTAATTCTCATAGGAAAAGACGGGGGCGAAAAGCTGAGGCAAGAAGACTCAGCCATTGACTTAAAAGTTCTCTATCCCTTGATCGATGGCATGCCCATGCGCAGACAGGAGATGCGTCCAAAGGGTTCCCGCCTCTAGGTGAGGAGGCCTAGTCAACCTATTGCGGAATGGTTTGATATCATTAATTTAACCTGAGTTTTGGATAAGAAGCTAGGATAAAATTACAAACTTAGGTGTGTAGGCCTGCAAAATTCGTTGGGAACCGGGGGGGCTGGTGCTGTTGTCTGGAATTTTGCGATTTTTGGCGCTACGTTTTTCTAAAAAAGGTAGCTAACTCATCAGGAAAGGAACATAGTTAATAATAACTTCCTGCTAATAAAGGGATTGTTATCCAAAACTCAAGTTAATTTATTGCCTAAGCAGAACTTAAATGGATTCTGATAAACTTGTCCAGGTATTTGATGATCAAGCAATTGCCTATGATAAGTTTCGACCTATATATCCTTCGGTCATCCTGGATTCCTATGTAGAATTAAGTGGAATAAAGGCAGGAGATTCCCTATTGGAATTTGGCTGTGGTACAGGACAATTGACTCGGGATTTGCTTAAAAGGGGCTTTAGGGTACTTTCCATTGAGAAAGGACCTAGGCTGGCTAGACTTGCGAGAAAGAACTTGGGCGAATATCCCCTCGGGAAGGTGTTGAATTGCGTGTTTGAAGACTGGGAATCTCAATCAAAATTTGACGGCTTTCTCGCTGCCCAGGCCTTTCATTGGGTTGATAAAGAGGAGGGGATCAATAAAGTTGTGGATCTGCTTAAAATAGATCGAAGTCTGGGGCTAATATGGAATGTAGATGTCTCGCAAGACACGGAATTTTGGAAGAAATCACAACCGATTTACGATACCTATTTTTCCAGTTCCGGCAAAAAGAGAGGAACAGTTTCAGCGGCTGATGCCTATGAGCAATATTTATCCACCCGTAAGGACCTTAGCCAAGTAAAAAGGATCGAATGTTCTTGGGATAAAACCTTCACCAAAGAGGCCTTTCTGGGACTTTTATCAACCTTCTCGAATCACATGGTTCTGCCTACTATCAGCAGAGAGAAATTTTTTGAAGAAATAGGGGTACTTATTGACAGCCATGGAGGCCAAGTACAACGGTTTTATAAAACAGTTTTATTATTTTCCCGAAAACTACTTGTATGACCGGTTCAAACCCGTACACCATTGGCCTGGGAAAAAATCCCGCGAACTACGTCCCCCTATCTCCCCTTACCTTCATCGAACGTTCGGCCCATGTTCAC
This sequence comes from Bacteroidia bacterium, assembly GCA_965263105.1. Lineage (GTDB taxonomy): Bacteria > Bacteroidota > Bacteroidia > J057 > J057 > JBCCTX01. Next base: position 702,379 of record CBDHGL010000002.1, read on the forward strand.
CCCGATCATCTAGCTGTGGTCCATGGACCCCATCGCTATACCTGGGCCCAGTCCTTTGCTCGTTGTCGTCGCTTGGCTTCTGCCTTGAAAAATATGGGGGTCAGAGAAGGCGATACCGTTTCCATCATGGCCTTCAATAGCCGGGAAATGTTTGAAGCCCACTTTGGCATTCCGGTTTTAGGAGCCGTCATACACGCCATCAATACCCGCCTCGATGCGGCAAACATCGCCTTTATGCTGGATCATGCGGAGACCAAGGTATTGATCCTCGACAAGGAATTCTCCCCCATCATTCAGCAAGCCCTAGGAATGATGCAAGGGCCCAAACCCCGGCTTATCGATATTGATGATTCCGAAGCAAATGGGGGGGAATGCATTGGCGAAATGACCTATGAGCAATTGCTGGAAACAGGAAACCCCGATTTTCCCTGGGCTCTGCCCAAAGACGAATGGCAGGCCATCGCCTTGGGCTATACCTCTGGAACTACCGGAAATCCCAAAGGGGTGGTGACCCACCACCGAGGAGCCTACCTCAATGCCATTAGCAATTTGCTCGCCTGGGATATGCCCCGGCATTCGGTCTACCTCTGGACCCTGCCTATGTTCCACTGCAATGGCTGGTGCTACCCCTGGACCTTGGCGGCCATATCGGGAACCAATGTCTGCCTCCGAAGAGTAGATGTAAACGATATTTTTTCCCTCATCGAACAGGAAAATGTCAGCCACTACTGTGGGGCCCCCATCGTTCACAACATGATTGTCAGTGCGCCTCCAGAACTAATGACAAAGAAAAAGAATCAAGTCCAGGGCATGGTCGCTGCCGCTCCTCCGCCTGCTGCCCTATTGGCTTCTATGGAAGAAAATGACTTTCAGATCACCCATGTCTATGGACTCACTGAAACCTATGGGCCAGCAGTGGTGTGTGAACCGCATGAAGCCTGGGGAAAATTATCTATTACAGACAAAGCCAAAATGAATGCCCGGCAAGGCGTCCGCTACCACATGCTGGAAGAGCTCATCGTCGCCGATCCCGACACCTTGGAGCCTGTACCCGCAGATGGCGAGACCATTGGAGAGATTCTGTTTCGGGGAAATAACGTGATGATGGGCTACTTCAAAAACCAGGATGCTACAGAAGCAGCTTTCAAAGGAGGCTGGTTCCACTCGGGAGATTTGGGAGTGATGCATCCCGATGGCTACATCCAGATCCGAGATCGATCCAAAGACATCATCATTTCGGGGGGAGAGAATATCTCTTCGATAGAGGTGCAGGACGTGCTCTATACCCATCCAGCAGTCATGGCAGCAGGAGTGGTAGCCTGCCCAGATAGCAAATGGGGCGAAACCCCTTGTGCCTTCATTGAGTTGAAGGAAGGTCACGAATCCCTAAAAGCGGAAGACATTATCGCCTTCTGCCGAGAAAACATGGCCAAGTTCAAAGTGCCTAAGCACGTCGTATTCGGCGAATTGCCCAAGACTTCGACCGGAAAGATTCAAAAGTTTAAATTGAGGGAAATGGCGAAGGTGTATGCGGAGTAGGGCTTAGCTAAATAATTTTTTCGTAAATTTAATGATAGCAACATAAAGCAAGTATTGCCTATGACAATTCGGGAACGCTTATCAAAAGACATTAACAGTATCCAAAATCCTATCATACTCAATAGAATTTTAGAGTTTATTCAACTTGTTTCCCAAAAAAACACTTCTAATCAGGGAAATGTAAATCAATTAATGGAATTTTCAGGAAGCCTTCCAGATGAGGATGCGAAAGAAATGCAAAAAATAATAAATGAAGAGTTTAATAAGATTGAAGGGGATTGGTAAGAAATGAAGCGAATAGCCATAGATACCAATGTTGCAATCGCCTTTTTAAATAACCAAGAGGGAATAAAAAATTCTCTTCGAGGCTATGATGAAATTTACCTTCCAATTACTGTTTGTGGAGAATTGATTTTTGGAGCAAAGAATTCAGCGCATCCGATAAAAAACATAGATCGGCTTGGTGGCCTACTTGAATATGGGATTATCCTTAATTCAAACTTACAGGTTGCTGAGACATATGGAGGAGTACGAAAGCAGTTAAAAGAAATAGGTCGGCCAATTCCAGAAAATGATATTTGGATAGCTGCTATTTGTTTAGCGAATGAGTTGCCTCTAATGACTTTCGATAAGCATTTCTCTTATGTAGAAGGTCTATCTGTAAAAAGCTTATCTTCATAGGGACCTACTATCCCTCTCAATTATCTCCCCATGAACAGACGAAAATTCCTCCAAAATTCGACCCATACGGCGCTTTCCGCTTCCCTTATTTCGGGCTTTACATTTGAACAAATCACCCCCCAGTCTCCCCGCTTGAGACCCGGAGAAAATCTCTTGCCTGCCCTCATTCAGGAAAACGACAGGGGCCTGAAGGTTTTGCTTGCTCGACAACAAACGACAAGGGGGCATACACATTTTGGGGGCATTCCCACGGCTCAGGGCCTACACCACGCCATGACTGCTGCAGTCTTTATCCAGCGCCTAGCTTCCGCCTATATCGAACCCAATTCCACCTATTACCAGGCAGAAGAACTTGAGTTAGCCTTGGGCAGAGCCTTGACCTTTCTGGAAAGTGCCCAGCATGCCGATGGGACCATAGACCTAATCACCACCAATTTTCACTCGACCCCCGATACGGCCTTTGTGGTGGAGCCGTTATGCCTGGGCTATGGTTTGCTGAAGAATAGCCTGGAGAATAAGGCTATCTTAGAAAAATGGGAGAATTTTTTGTTAAAAGCAGGCAAAGCCCTCAGTGTCGGTGGTATTCATACGCCCAATCACCGCTGGGTAGTATGCATGGCCTTGGCGAGGCTCCATGACTTGTTTCCCAATCCTGCTTTCCTCCAAAGAATTGAAGAATGGGTAGGGGAAGGAATCGACATAGATCCGGATGGACAGTATACCGAAAAAAGCACCCATGTGTATTCTCCCTTGACCAATCGTTGCCTCATCACCATGGCACGGCTACTGGAAAGAGAGGAGTTTCTGGAGCCTGTTTCCAAAAACTTGGAGATGACCCTCTACTACCTGCATCCGGATGATAGTATCGTTACCGAAGCTTCCCGCCGGCAAGATCAATACCAAAAGGGAACCCTGCAGAATTACTACTATCCCTACCGTTTTATGGCCCTCAAGAAGTCAGACGGCCGTTTTGCCGCTCTGGCCGATCGAATTCCCCAAATTTTACCCCTTTCTTCTTTGGCTAGAAATCTTGCCTATTTTCAGGAAGATAAAACGCTGAATGACCCACTCCCGCCTTTGGAAGACCTTCCTACCAGCTTCTCACGCAGCTTTCCGCACTCTCAATTGGTTCGGATTCGGAGGGATCGTTGGGATGCTACCCTATTAGCAGAGAATGCCACTTTTTTGACCTTTCAGCATGGATCAGCGGTGTTGCAAGGGATGAGAATTGCCAGCGCCTTTTTTGGAAAGGGCCAGTTTCATTCGGAAAGTCTGGAAGAGGGCGAAAACGGCTTTGTCCTTCGACAAAGCCTGACGGGGCCCTACTATCAACCCTTCCCCAAAGAGCGCCTGCCCGGAGATGGAGATTGGGAAAAGATGCCCCGATCTCTCCGTCCCCAAAGTGAGGTCCAAGAGTTGGTAGCAGAAGTTCGGATCGAGGAAATTGAGAGCGGGTTACGCATTGCTTATGATTGGAGAGGGACAGAGGAAGTTCCCGTATGTATAGAATTGGGCTTTGGCAAAGGAGGCAGTTTGTCCGGAGTGACGACCTTGCCAGATCAGGAAGGGGCCTATCTCTTAGAAGGAGAAGCCGGAAGCTACCGCATGGGGAAAGAGGTAATATCTTTTGGCCCAGGCGCTGCCGCCCATTCCTGGACTCAACTTCGGGGCGCCCTTCCCAAGCTCAAGGCGGATTGTGTGTATATTACCGGCTATACGCCTTTTGCGGGGATATTGGAGCTGAAGGCAAAATTGGGGTGAGGAGGAGGAATAGGATCTTGAAAAGAGCTTGAGATGTTTAGAATAAATATTATTAGAGTCCCTTTCATTAAATTAATGATAGTATTTCCTGAGATAGGTCGGCTCAAGAAACTTTATGGATAACGATTTGTGCTTTTTGCTGGAAGGCAAGGTCATATAGCTGTATGTTCTAAGCTTCATTTATTTTTTCCAGAAGTTCTTTGGTAGTTAACATTTTTGAAAATCCTTTTTTTCGAATACCCTTCAATAATTTTAAGTCTCCAGTCCAAAAATAGCCGTCTAGAAAAAGGGTGAGTGCAAGAAATGGTAAATCGTCCATATCTATATCTCTGACTAATTGGGCAGCATCCTTCCAATCAAGAAATGGGATTTGGATATCGTCAATAAAGGTTATGGTATGAAAGATCAAATAGATCAATTCATCTATTTTGTCTTCAGAAGTTTGGGATGCTTTTAGAATCTTAGGGCGAAGCTTATCAATTTCTTCCCGTAAAAATTGCGGACTATAGAAAGTTAGTTGGGAATTGTTGTTGAATAAAATATCCCCAATATTACCCCGCGGATTTAAAATTGAACTGAATACAATATTCGTGTCAACGATAATGGGCGTCATTCTTTACCGTTTACTTCTTGTTTAGGTCGGAAAACCTATCCTTATTTTTTTCCCACCATCCTTTTTTTGCCTCCTTTGCCAATTGACTAATTTGTTCTTCAGTAGCTTGACTATCTTTTATGGCACGTTTGTACGATAAGTAATTCAGCATCCTCTGAATGTCCTCTACTGCTAAATCTGAAGGCAGACGTATAATGATCTCATCATCGGTCCGCTCAAAGGTCAGTTGTTTTTTCTGAGATTCCATTATTATAGATGCTTTTACCCTTCCTATTTACCTAACAATATACCCCTAACTACCCCTTTTTCCTATTTTTTGTTGCGTAGAACGACTTTATTTGGGCACTTACTACCTATATACGTAATGCTTTTCCGGATTGCTTTTCGAAATTTCATTAAAGCCTAATTTATATGTTCCCCGTTGGAAGGAAAAATTTTCAGCTCCCCCCTCCCCAAAAATTTTCCGTAAGTTTACTAAACAGAGTCCCACACGTGGACCATCGACTCTCAAACTATTCAACTATCTCCCATGTCCTCTACTCCTACACAAACCGCCTCCATCCTCCGCGAAGATCAGGGCTCCATCTGTCGCCTGACCCTCAATCGCCCCGATCAATACAATGCCCTCTCTTTGGAAGTCTTGGAAAGCATGATCGCTCTGCTGGAGGATATTGCCAAAGATGATTCCATCCGGGTGCTGGTAATTGCTGCGAGTGGCAAGGCCTTTTGTCCGGGGCATGACCTCAAAGAGATGCGCGGAGATCGTACCCAGGACTTTGGAGACAAACTCTTTGGGAGGTGCAGTGACATGATGCTGGCGATTCGCAACCTTCCTCAACCGGTCATCGCCCAAGTACAGGGGATCGCTACAGCGGCAGGCTGTCAGTTGGTGGCTACCTGCGACTTGGCAGTGGCTGCGGACCACGTCAAGTTTGGCGTTTCTGGGATTAATATGGGCCTCTTCTGTTCGACTCCTTCCGTCGCTCTTAGCCGGAATGTCCTCCCCAAGCAAGCCTTAGAAATGCTGCTAACGGGTGAATTTGTAACAGCAGAACGCGCCAGGGAGTTGGGACTGATTAATCGGGTAGTTGCTGCAGACAAACTAAGAGAAGAAACGGATGCCTTGGCGACCCTCATCGCTTCCAAAGCGCCTGATGCCGTACGCATTGGCAAGGAAATGTTTTACAAGCAATTGGGTATGGAACTAGAAGAGGCTTATGACTACGCTTCAGAACGCATAGTGTGTAACATGCTTACAGATGATGTAGAAGAAGGGCTAGATGCCTTTGCCGAAAAGCGCAAGCCCGAATGGGGTAAGAAAAAATAGGAAGGAAAATTTCTTATCCGAACAGCTATAGGGTGCCGGGGAATGACGAATGACATATTAATAGATTAAAAATCGTCAGGAGAAAGTTTTGCCATGTACAAACGTTCATCTCTAAGATCGATCGACAACGGATTTTCTCCTCTCAAGTACCCATTGAGTATCAGTCGGATTGGCCATACTTTGCCGCGAGGCGTTAATTACACAATAATAAAAAATATATTATTGTATAATTTTATTATTATTATATATTTGTATCATATTGTCCATTAATCAATTTTAGTGTCTGCTGCCATCTACCCAAGAGATGTCCATCAGATTAATGCCAACTATTCATACAAAAAATATTAGAACTATGGTTCCGGACCGAGAAGAAATCATAAGCAGTCAATTAGCCCTTCTCAAGAAAAAGGAGAGACAACAGTCATTAATTAAGCGCGCTTTACTTTTGGGAGGCTTAGCGGCTTTAGTGGGAATCTTCTTTTTTGTTCAATTTCTTTTGGGAGGAAGTTCCAATTCTCAGGAGTTGGCGCCTGTTCCACCTCATGGGGAATCTATTTCTGTTGAGGAAATTACCATACCCGCTCCCTTACTCAAACCTCAAGTTCAAGAAGAGCTACCTACTTCAGTGGCGAGGTATAGTAGTCATGGAAATGGAGATTCCCTAGATTATGCCTCAGATACTACAACATTTAGAAGGTAAAACTTACCGTTTTTAGACCTAGGAAGTCTTGCTCAGCAAACTGTCCCATGGTATAGTGAAGCATCCAGTTTTCGCCCCCAATATTGTAGGCAAGTTCAAGGACGTGGTGTTTACATCTCCTAAATATACTGCATTTAGGGGATTTTTGGGAAGTGGGAGATACTTACCTAACTCTTGGGGGCTCAAACTATGGGCTGGCGACCAAGGACTATTTAACTATTTTCCCCCACCAATGCCATCAGCTTCTCCAACTTTTCAATGACGTGATCGGGTTTAGCAGCCATAAGCTGACTTAGGGAAAGTGCCCCAGTAGCCATGGCCACTACGAGACCACAGCCTGCATTTCTACCTTCCTCAATATCCGACAAGGTATCCCCTACTTTTGCTACTGTTTGGGGATCCTCTATACCAAATTGCTTCATGGCTTTCTGGATCATGAAGGGGTGGGGACGTCCTTTTTCTACCTCATCGCTGGTTACAGAAAAGTCTATCAAGCCCTCGCGTTCCCAACCCATGTGTTGAATTAATATTTGAGCTGTAGGCCGGTGATAGCCTGTATCCAGAACAACCTTTATTCCCTTTTCCTGGAGCTGACGAAAAACCTGGCTGGCCCCTTCCATTTCCCGGACCCCTTCTCCTGAGGTATAGGCACTGTTGACTCGGTCTAAAAATTGGTTGTGAACATTTTCCACCATTTCTTCCTGTCCACTAGCATCTGAATACTTCCCAATCAAATGACGTATACCCTCTTTTTTATTCCAGCCCCCAATTTGCAGGACTTCTTGCAAACTGAGGGGGACACCTGCTTCATTCAAGGCATATTGGACAGATTTATACACGAGCTTACCTTCATCGACGGTGGTTCCTGCCATGTCGAAGACGACCATTTGGATAGATTTATTCATGGGTTAGTTGCTTGTATTTTGAGGTTGAAGAGAAGTGGCAATTATATAAAAATTCTCCTCAAATAATGAACAAAAAAACAGCCCATTTTAATGCCGGCAATACATCCCAATCGGCGACCCGTCCGGAATCTTGGGAATCTCCAACTTCACCTCATAATCATCCTCATCGAGGTATTGTTCAATCTCCCTTGCTATAAGACTCAAATGGGCCTGTTGGCTTACCGAACTGCTTCCCTGAACTTCTATCTGGTCTTTTAGCTTATTGAGATGCATATCGACGAGGGCTTTAACCTGATACGTAGCCTCAGATGATAAGCCTAGGTGCATTACATGTTTTACTGCCAACATGTTCACTTCTCTCCGAATTTCTCCCGCCAGGCCAGCGGCTTCCTCCGCCTGGACCGTTTCTTCAAATAATTGGACCAAAACTTCCGAAAGGCCTGGCATACCGGATTTGCGGGCATGGTACTCTACCAAGCGATTGGCTCGATGGGGATGCAGGAGATAACTAAGGGTATGATGAGCAGAACTACTCGCCGCAGCAAGCGGGTCAAAGGTATTTCCCGTTCGCACATCGAAGGATTCACGACCTCGACGGTATCCCAGGGGATGTGGGGGAATCATAGTCAGAATAGATTCGGGAATTTCCAGTACTTCTGGACTGAGGGTTTGAAGCAGGGCCTTAAGGGCACCTCGTTGGCGTTCTGCCGAAACGATCTGGGTCCCCGTATTTCCCTTTTCTCCCCTTAAACTATAGGTATACTCCAAGCCTCCCAAAACTTTCGCCACAGCTTCAACCTGGTAGCGATGGGATAAGTAAAGGGGAACCAAGACTTCTTCCAGAGTTGCCAGGGGCTGGCCCATGGCAATATTTTTTTCTCCGAAATTTTCCATAGCAAGCTTTCTCAGCTCCAGCAAGCGGGTTAATTCTTTAACCGCATCCGCCCCATTATCCCAGAGGTGGGCCAAAGGATGGGAGCTTCCCATGGGTCTTGCATCCTGGTCGGGCAAGAAACGCAAACCACGAGCAAATGCTTTTTCGAGTATATCATTCAATGCTGTTTTTTCCTCCACTCCTTCAGCAAAATCCTGGTAGCCATAGGTGATGGACTGCTTATCCCATTCTCCAATCCCTACGTCATAAGCAGCTGAAAAATCTACCTCTCCATTTACCAGACGAATATAGGGATGGGGATAGTCCATGACTGAAGATCTATCCACGGTACTAGCGGTATAGTTGTGTACCAAGCCTAGTGTGTGGCCTACCTCATGGGCAGAGAGCTGACGTAGGCGAGCAAGGGCCAATTCTTCCAGGCGTGGGTCGACATCCTTCCCCTCTTCGTAGGCAGCCACAAGGCCTTGAGCGATTAGGAAATCTTGACGTACCCGTAAAGACCCTAGAGATACATGGCCTTTAATAATTTCTCCAGTTCGAGGATCGTAAACAGAAGAGCCATAAGACCAGCCTCGGGTGGAGCGGTGGACCCACTGGATAACGTTATAACGCACATCGAGGGGATCGGCATCGGCAGGAAGTACTTTTACCTGGAAAGCGTTCTCATATCCTGCAGCCTCATAGGCTTGGTTCCACCACTCGGCCCCTTCTTTAAGGGCAGACATAACGGGCTCAGGGATCCCTGGATCGAGGTAGTATACAATGGGCTCCTTGGCCTCACTGCTAGCAGCACCTGGGTCTTTTTTTTCCAACCGATGGCGACGAATGAAGCGTTTTACTAGTGGCTGATCAATAGGGGTTCCATAGTCTTGATAACTCAAAAGCATATACCCACTTCTGGGATCAAATTCCCTAGGGGTATACCCTGCATCGGGCAACTGAATAAATGAGTGATGCTGCTGGACGGTAATGGCCTCAGGACTGGGGGTGACGCTGCGAACCCATCCGCCCTGAGGTTCTCCTTCAAAGGTTAGTAAGACGTCCCATTCCGTATTTTGGGGGAAATTTTTCGTGCGATCCAGGTTCATCGCAGAGCGCTTCTTATCTAGCCTATAGCCCCCCTGTTTGGAACGCTTAAGCCTTCCCACCACGTTGTGGGCGTCTCTCAGCAAAAACTCACTCATGTCTACCAAGACCTGATCTTCGGTCTGTGCGGCCACTTTGAAGCCAGCGATGACAGACTGGGCAAAGGCCTCTCTCACGGCCCGCTGCTCTTCGGGATTATCCGTTATGGCCCGATAGTCGTAATTGGGTTGGATAAGCAAAACCTTATTTCCCGAACGAATAAATTTGACCACTTTTGTTCCGCCCAGTTGACCTCGATCCAAGCCAATGTCATTAGAGCCTATTCCCGCCGATAAAGCGTGAACATAGAGGAACTCGGTGTCCCACTTATCGATTTTCAGCCACATCTTATCTGTATTATCCTCGTAGAAGTAGTCAAAATAGCCAGAGGATATGGCCATGCCCTTCGTTTTATCCAAGATGCTGGGTATTTCGCTGGGTTGGGCTATACAGGGAGGAAATAGGGAAATAAAACAGAGAATAATTAAACAATTTTTCATGAGTCTTTGGTGTTTGGGAGTTGGGATTGAGGTCTAGGCAAGGCTGTTTAATGACCTTTCAAATATAACTCAATCTAATATATTGAGAAAAAGAGTTAATTTTAATCTATGAATTCACACATAATCATCTTGGGAGCTGCGTTAGTTGTGATTGTTTCCTTCTTTTTTACGCAGATCTCACGAAAGACACACATCCCTTCTGTGCTGATGTTGATGCTGTTGGGATATGGGATCACCTTTTTTGTAGACATCGGAGAATCACGCCTATTGCCTGCACTGGAAATCCTGGGTACCATCGGGGTGATACTCATTGTATTAGAAGCAGCTCTGGACCTACACCTGGAAAAGGACAAGATGGCTTTATTGGGAAAGGCCTCTTTGCTGGCCCTGGTGCTCCTGGTGGTGACTTCGGGAATTATCGCCGCTGCCCTCTATCTCATTCTCCAAATGGACTTTCTCACCTCCATGTTCTACGCGGTCCCCTTGGCGGTAATGAGTAGTGCCATTATCATTCCCAGTGTACAAAGCCTGAATGAACATAAGAAAGAGTTTCTGATATTTGAATCTGCTTTATCAGATATCTTGGGGATCATCATTTTCTATTCTCTACTGGATTTTCATCATGCCGCACCAGAGGACAGTGTGGGAGCGAGTCTAATTATCAAGACCTTACTTACCATCGGAATTTCCTTTGTTATCAGTTATGCCCTGATCCTCATTTTTCAATATGGGCGCGGGCATGCCACTCTTTTTGTGCTAATTGCGGCTTTGATTGCTCTCTATGCAATGGGAAAGCTTCTCCACCTTTCCTCTCTGATCATTATATTGGTTTTTGGCCTTGTGCTTAACAATCGACACATATTTTTCCAGGGAGTTCTCAAGCGCTATATCAATGAGGAGGACATCAGTGCTGTCCTAAAAGAATTCAAAGCGATAACCTTAGAAACTGCTTTTGTCGTAAGGACCTTCTTTTTCGTGGCCTTTGGTATGTCTATCGTGATGAGTCAACTGATCAATTGGGCGGTTCCGGTCATCACCCTGATCGTCTTATTTGCCATATACGCTTCTCGCTACGTGGGCTTACGAACGGCCTTTCTTTCTAATATTGAACCTGAAATTTATGTGGCTCCAAGAGGGTTGATCACCATCCTCTTGTTTTATGCCATTCCCCACGATATTGTAACAGAGAAATTCCCACCAGGAATCCTGCTACTGACCGTACTTATCACAAGCTTTGTTATGACCTATGGGCTGATTAAAGAAAGTAAGAAAGGAACCCCTCACGTAGATATTCCTCATGAGGCAAGTCCTGAAGTTGTTCCCCAGCCACAAAGTCCGCCGATTATCACCCCTAGTACTTCGTCGGAAGGGGAAGGGGTATAGAGTTGCTGGGTTAAAGGGTTTAGGTCATCAATTTCGCCATTCTGCGAAAGAAAAGATTCCCGTTGAGTTTCTCCATGAGCTCGGTGAGTTGGTCCATCTGATTGAGAAAGTCATCCAGTTCTGAAACCATGTGGGTGAAGTGGGCAACGGCTTGCTCATCTCCTTCCAACTGCTCATTTTTCAGGGCTCCAAGCAGGGACTGGATAGGCTCCAGCTCTCTTTTTTTACGCTCTTGGACGATGCTTTTGGTAATACGCCAAATGTCGTGGTCTGCGATGAAATAATCTTTGCGCTCCCCTAGCTTGTGCTGCTTTTGGGCGAGCTTCCAATTGACCAATTCTCGCAAGTTTATATTTACGTTTCCTCGGGAGAGTTTGGTTTGATCCATAACCTCTTCTGTAGAAAGCCCCTTTTCCGTAGCCAATAAGAGCGCGTGGATTTGAGCCAGGGAACGGGGTACACCCCAGGAGCTTCCGAATGATCCCCAGGCTTGAACAAATTGCATCTTGGCATCCTCAAGTTTCATAAGATCTAAACTAATTATCCCGTTCTAAAGTTTCAAAAAATTGTGAAAAATAATCTCCCGCGTTTAGAGATAACATAAAAAAACTCCCGATTCATGAAAAACCGGGAGTAAGAATCTATGTCTTTGGTAAACTGAAGCTTATTCAGCAGCTGGAGCTTCTTCCTTTTTTTCCTCTTTGGCGGCGGGTTTCTCTTCTGCAACGGGCTCTTCAGCAGGGGCCTCTTCCTTCTTCTCTTCCTCAGCAGGCTTCTCTTCTGCTGTAGGGGCTTCTTCTTTTTTCTCTTCTGCAGCAGGCTCTTCAGCAGGGGCTTCTTCTTGCGGAGCATCCGCTGGAGCTGCTTCCTCTACTGCCGCCGCTTCTTCAGCTACTTCAGGAACTACTTCTTCCTTAGGAGCGTCTTTGTGTTCAGCCTTTTCCACGTCAGGAACCTCTTCCAAAGGAATTCCGTTGATAGTAACCTGAATAAATTTCTTTTTCTTTTTAGCTTTTTTCTCCTCCCACCATCTGCCGAAGATTCTTTCCATTTCTTCTTCAGATTTTCCCTGCTTGATCAAGGCATACTTTAAGGTCACTCCACCATGACGCAAGAGGGACCGTACCGTATGGGTTGGCTGAGCCCCTACTTTTAACCATTTTATTGCTAACTCATGGTTGATATATACATGAGCAGGGTCTTTAACTGGGTTATAAAAACCGATTTTTTCAATAAAGCGCCCATCTCTAGGGGCACGGGAATCAGCAGCCACTATAGCATAGTGTGCACTCTTCTTTCTTCCTTGTCTTCTAAGTCTTAATTTAACTGGCATGTGGTTCGTTTTGAAACTCCCATATAGGGTATTTCCTATATATTAGGCGGCAAATATAGGAGTTTTTGGGGAAACCACGAAGGATTCTTGCGATTATATTTCATTTAGCCGTTAAATTCTCGATTGATAGGTATAGAGTTCAAAGTAACGCCCTTCTTGGGCAATAAGTTCATCATGTGTCCCTCTCTCGACAATGCGCCCCTCTTCGATGACTAGGATCTGATCTGCTTTGCGTATGGTACTCAGCCTATGGGCAATTACAAAGGTCGTTCGCCCCTGTAGTAACTGCGCCAGACTTTGCTGAATAAATTTCTCACTTTGGTTGTCCAGGTTGGAGGTGGCTTCATCCAGGAGAAGAATTCGGGGATTGGCCAGAATGGCCCGAGCGATGGCGATACGCTGACGCTGACCACCCGAAAGTTTAACTCCCCTTTCTCCAATCAAGGTATCTAGGCCCGCTTCAAAGCGATCTGAAAATTCGTTTACATAGGCGGCACTCACAGCTTCTTGAAGTTCTTCCCCACTAGCATCAGGCCGAGAAAATAGAATATTCTCCTGTATAGTTCCCTCAAATAGAAAATCGTCCTGTAGTACCACCCCTAACTGCTTACGGTAACTTTCCAGCGTGACGGTAGATAGGTCCGTCCCATCTACCGTAATAATACCCGAGTCAGGAGTGAGAAATGAGGCTGCCAAGCCGGCAATGGTGGTCTTCCCAGAACCCGAGGTGCCTACTAAAGCCGTAACAGAGCCCGAAGGTGCCTCAAAAGAAATGTTATGCAATACTTCCTTTCCTTCTTCATAGGAAAAGGACACGTCATCAAAGATGACATCCCCATTGATAGCACCAATCGCTTGTATTCGTTTAGGATCATCTGCTTCTTTACTCATCTGTAGCAGTTCTTCCGTTCTGTCTAAGCCTGCAATAGCCTCCGTCAATTGGCTGCCAATATTACTCATCTGGACTATGGGAAAAACCAGGGCTGCCAAAAAGAAAACAAAAGAAATTAGGGTGCCCTCCGTCAGGCTCCCATTTTGTAACATGGGTCCACCTATGGCCAGAATTCCAATGGTAGTAATCCCCGCGAGGAAAGTCCCCATAGAAGTCACAAAGCTCGTGGTTGTCAAAGAGCTTTTGATGTTCTCATACAGCCGAATAACCCCTTCGCGAAAGATGCCTATTTCTTGCTCCTCTGCATGGAAGCCTTTGATCACCCGAATACCTCCCAGGGATTCTGTAAGTCTGCCGGATACCTCGGCCTGGATCTTTCCCCGTTCTCTGAAAATGGGACGGATTTTTCCAAAGGCCCGAAAAGACACGAAACCAAATACAATTAGCGGAATAAGGGCTACCAGGGTCAACAGCGGACTAAAGTAGATCATAAAAGCAAGGGAACCAATGGCCGTGATTACGCCCCCAATTAGTTGGGTAAATCCCGTACCTACCAGATTTCTCACACCCTCTACATCTGTCATGACCCGGGAAACCAGGTTCCCTATTTGGGTGTTGTCATAAAAGGACACAGGTAGTTTAATAATATGTTGTTGTACCTGGGATCGCAGGTCGGCAATCATATACTGGGCTTCTACGCTTAGAAGTTTCACCAAATAAAAAGAGGTGACCGACTGAATGGATACTGCTCCTACCACTACAATCAACAAGGGTAACAATAAGTCGTAGTTGTTGGGTTCGATGATATTATCCAGTAGGTACTTGGGGGCATAGGGCATGACAAAGCCCGCGATCCGACTCACCAGGACCAAGAATAAGCCCAAGGCCAGCAATTTGCGCCGGGGCCAAATATAGGTCTTGATCACCTCCCGAAGGCTGGTTCGGGATTCCTTGGGGGCTTTTGGGGGAGAAGAAACTTGTTCAGGAGCGGGACGATCTTTTTCAGTCTGTTGGGATGTTTGTATTGACATGGGGATAAGTTTTATGGTCTAGAGTCAGGGGTCCTGAGTACCCTATATTAATGTCTAAGGAGGTAAAAACGTGACATGAATGAGGATGATTCTCCCAATCAACATTTTTAGCTATTATGGCTCACTAGGGAAAGAATATAGAGGAGATTAACTCCTTCAGGAAGAAAACCTAATCCTAGAAAGTCGCATGTCAAAGTAGGCTTGGTCTAGCGAAGTCAATTCATTATTAATATTCTTTTTAGATTCGTCAATAATCGTCAATAATTCGGATAAAATGGCTCTCTCTGCTGCTAGTTCCTTTGTTGTTTTAGCATAACTTCTGAAAAAATAGAGAACCAAAGTAGGGGCTGAAGCAATTAATACGACCAAAAATAACACCTCCAAATTGGAGGAAATATCTGATTGGATATTTTTAAAACCCAAAGAAATGAAAAACATTACACAAATAATTATGGCTCCCCCCGTTATTATGGCCTTAGCCCTAAATGAGTCTCTCTTTTCTTTTAAAGCATTATAGTTGGAAGAAACATCTTCTGCAAGGTTTATAAGTTGGTGATACTCCTCTTTAAGTTCTGTATAGCTGGGGTTATTATTTATTTCTAACATAGCTCTTACTCATTTAAACCTGCTAGCTCCTCAATAAAGTTACGAATATATGCTTTCCTATTTTCGGTTCCTCCTATATTTGATTTTACTTTTTGTCCATTCCACTCGAAATCCCGTTCATAAGAACAGATAGGTAAAACCTTTATCTTGACATTTTCTGATCCTAGCTTCATTATCAAATCTTTTAGCTCTTTTGCAAATGCCCCCTTTCCATTGGGATGGTAATAGTCTTGAGCTTCCAAAAGTCTATCGTGGAATAAATCGATTTTGTTACAGGCAATACAAACAAACTTCGGCCTCTTTGTAAGCTTATAAGAGTCAGAAATTCTAGATGCAATTAATCGGAAATCCTCCATTTCCTCTTCTAGATTTTTTTCTCTCACCTTTTCTATACTATCTAAACCATATCGATCAATAGCTAATCTTCGTGCTGTAGGATCTCTATATTCTGTATATCCAAAATCGACAACATAAATAATTCCTTCCAAGTTTGAATTCTTTCCCAGAGAATTTAAAAGTTCTTCAGCCCGTTCTCTAATATTCTGCCCTGGTAATGTCTTAAACAACAAAGCCCACTCATTCAGCTTGATTGCATAAGACTCTACATCAGTTGAAGTATCTGGCAAATCATACGTCAAATCATTTACTTCTCCATACAAATTGGAAATCATAACAGATTTCCCCGTTGCCGGTTTGCCAACTACCAGAATATTCGCTTTTCCATACCCCGTAGCGGCTTGTAGCCTTTTTATCCAATACCATATGGTTTTTCTGTTTTTATAAACAGCATAGGGGGTTTTCAATACGGTGGGCAAAATATCCGTCCAATTACTAGCCATGGCAATTTAGTCAATTAGCTGTTTGGGTTATTCATTATTCACTTCCTTTCCCAAAATATACCTTCAAGATCAAACCCTACTTGCTCAACATCATTTCTACGCCATTCCAGTCATCAGGGATTCCTTCGATGAGATAATTCCGGCAATGCGTAAGGTAGAGGTCTGCTGCTACGTCGTCGGGATTTACGCTGAGCACTTTTTTGAAATACTGTAGGCTCGCCTCAAAGTCGCGTTGGTAATAGCTACGCAAGCCCGCTTCAAAATCAGCCAGGGTTTTTTCTTTTAGCAAGCGAACTTCTGACTCATCCCCTTCGAAGAAGTCATATATACCGATATCTTCCTTTTTCCCCTTGACCATGACCTGACCCAGGTACCTGTATTTGTATTTTACAGGTTGATCCATCGCTATCAGGGTATCGGCGCTGATCAGAATAGATACGCCATAGTACTTGGTCAGGCCTTCCATCCGAGCGGAAGTATTCACCGTATCCGATACGACACCCGCATCCATCCGTTCCTGGTCTCCAATAATCCCGAGAAGGAGGTTGCCTGTATGAACCCCTGTGCCAATCCGAATAGGGATACGTCCTTTCTTCTCTCGATCTATGTTATACTCTTCTAGCTTCCTGTACATATCGATAGAAGCTTGGATAGCATCTTCGGGTTTATCAGGAAAAAGGGCCATGATCCCATCGCCATAATACTGGGCAATAAATCCATTGTACTTTTTGATGATCGGGCCCATTCTACCGAGATAGGAGTTGAGAAAGTCAAAATTTTGCTTGGGCGTCATCTGCTCTGCTAAGGTAGTATAGGAACGGATATCTGAAAACAGCACCGTATAGATTCCTTCTTTTCCATCGCCCAATTGCGTATCCATGATGCTCTTATGTCCCAGGGAGCGGATAAATTCCTGGGGGACAAAGCGCCCATAGGCCATATTGATCGAGTACAGGTTCAGGTGGGTTTTTATCCTTGCGAGTAATTCCTCTCGAGAAAAGGGCTTCGAAATATAGTCATTGGCTCCGTATGACAATCCTGTCACCAGGTCCATAACCTGGTTTTTGGCGGTAACGATGATGATTGGGAGCTCATTGAGGAGGTAGTTCTCCCGAATTTTCTGGCAGACTTCAAAGCCCGACATCCGAGGCATCATGATGTCGAGTAGGATGAGGTCCAAATCTCCATTGTTGGCAACCATCTGTAAGGCCTCTTCTCCATTGTTGGCTACGGATACCCGATAGCTTTCCAAGGATAGAATATTTTTCAACACCCGTTGATTGATTGGTTCATCGTCTACAACGAGAATATGTACGGGGTGCTTGTCACCATTTTCTTCAATGGGGGCATTTAGTTGACTTTGAAAAGGGAAGCTAATCGAATGGCTCATCGCAGCGCCCAGACTTTCTCCTACCTGTATGCGATCGTAGCTAGGCAAGTCGTATTCCAGATTTTCTCCCTTTGCTATAGGTAGGGTAAAATAAAAGGTTGAACCTTGTCCCACCTCGGAGTCCACCCAGATTTTTCCCTTATGGAGTTCAACCAATTGGCGGGTAATGCTCAAGCCCAGGCCAGATCCTCCATATTCTCTTGCAATTGAACCATCAGCTTGCTCAAAGGACCGGAAAATGGTTTCCATCCTGTCCTTGGGTATCCCAATTCCCTCATCTCGAATACTTATTTGCAAATTGTCCCCCATCAATTCAGCCGAAAGGTAAATATCTCCTTCTGGAGTGAATTTGATGGCGTTCCCCATGAGGTTGTAGAGAATTTGCTGCAAACGCGTCTCATCTGCCCAAACTGGGGGTAAGTCATCAGGAATGTCATTATGTACGCTAAGCTCCTTTTCCTGCACCAGAGACGAGAGGGTCTTCAATACAATATCCGATAGGGACCGCATGTCCAAGGGCTTACATTGTATTTCGATTTCGAAATTCTTCAGCTTGGCAAAATCCAGCAGGTCATTGACCATGGCATTGAGGCGCCTGCCAGAATCTACGATGACAGACAGGTTTTCATGGAGGTGAGAAAGGTCTCCCTTCTTCATGCCTGCAAGCATTCCTTCAGCTATGCCGATAATTCCATTCAAAGGCGTTCGGAGTTCGTGAGAGGTATTGGCCAGGAACTCGTCCTTCATTTGATCCGCCTTACGCAATTTCTCATTGGCATCGTGCTCCAGTTCCAGGCTACGAGCCAGAGCTTGTTTCTTTTCGTCCTCCAGGTTTCGCTGTTTGTAGCCGACCCCCAAGGCAAAGAAGCTTAACTGCAGGATGATGCTTAGTTCTGCGGCTAACATCGACTGGCGAAAGGGGATCCATCCCAGATTCAAGGCTGCCAGCCCAAAAGGAATTCCAACGCCGAGGATCAGAAACATATTGGCGATGAGGTAATACCTGGCCAACTTAAAGCCCTTGGTGTACACCCGAATGCCGAGGTACATCATCAGGAAGAGCCCTGCGGGAATCAAGAGAGTAAACACGTTGAAGGAATCATTGATCCAGCCGGTAATAGATTCTCTCGATGTCCATTGGGCCAATTTATTTTCAAAGGCAATCACCAAAATGATCGCAGCACCTACCAGGGAAAACAAGACCTTATAGCTTAAAATAAAGCCCAGTGCCTGCGGAAGGGTTTCCTTGAGGTTGAGATATACCTCGGTGAAGCGCATTATGCCATAGGTGGCTATCCAAATTCCCAGGAAATAAATAAAAAGTTCATACTCCCCGTGCCGTGGGAGAAACGAGTGATAGTAGGATGCATTGGAAACGACTAAAATCAGTCCCAATATGTAAATCACATAAAACAGATAGGCACGATAGCGGACCGAGATAAAAAGGAGTAAGAAATAAACCCCTTGTACCCATAAGATACCGAGGAAAATGCCTCGATTGTGATGGGCCTTTTCCGCATTCTCAACCATGTATTCTTCATTCATGTGGAGAATGGTGATCTCCGAAGGAATCGTGACATGATTCGCCCCTTGAAGACGGATATAGATTTCCTTTTCTTCGTTTTGACCTAGGGCTAAGCGAAACATGCTTCGCCAGTCCTCGGTGCTTTTCTCCGCTGGATGAAATTTACTCCCAGTGCGTTGAATCTCCCAATCCCCTTTTCCATCGGGTATGTAAACGTATACTTCTTTCCAGGAATAACTATCCTTGCCTACCATAAAGAGGTAGGAACCCGATGTGTCTGGGAGTCCAGTGAATTTGATACGGACCCAATACACCACATTCGCTTTTTCAAGATCCATTTCCGTCGAAGTATTGGTGAGGAAATCGGAACGCATGGCCGGATGACTCACCTGATCTATGGATAGATCTCCTATGCTATCTACCAACAGGTAGAGGGCGTTGTATAGGACATTAAATTGATATCCAGCAATGTCATCGTACTGGGTGAAGTTTTTGCCTATTTCGTAGCCCATGGCTGCTCGCAGGGGACGAAATACTTCCAGGAGAGAATCCTCACGATTAGCGGCGTTTCCAGACTGCTGATAGTGGTATATAATAAGAGATAAGGCATTGACCAGGCTAGAGGTATCCTGGAATCGCCGGGAAAGCCGTTCAGCCTGGTTGGCGAGTTGTAGAGCAGAATCCCTGAGAGGATTCTCCTGAAAATAGAGTTGATTGGCTACTTGTACCAACAACGAGGCCCTTAAGCTATCCGGAGTATAGGATAATAGCCGTTGCAAGGAATCCTCCTGCTGCACAAGATCCTGCGCGAAGCCCGACGAAAGATGCAGGCCTAGGATTATTGCCCAGAACAACCTTTTCATTGTCTCTCAATATACCAAAAATGGTGAGAATATAGGAGAAATGAGAAATTGAAAAATGAGAATTGAAAAAGGGAGGACCCAGTAAGGACAACGCCATGGCTTGTCCCATAAATAGAAAAGTCCCAATTAGGGAGACAAAATAGTTAGTAAGTCGACAATCCACAGCCAAGATTTTAAGTAGGTGGACAAAAAAAATCAGGGATTGATATCTCTGATTTCTCTATGGAACTAGAAATATGAGTTCAAAGGCCTTCTTCTCGCAGGAGAATCCCGGTGCCGTTAGGTACCTAATATGGGTAGAAAAGGTCCCCCATCCCTTTTTATCGCCGGCGAGGTATCAACTTGGATACCTCGCCGGCGGAATAGGGGGGCATTATGAATCTACCCATAGGCTACCCCTACAGGGTAATCTTTTCATTCCATGAAAAAATACCCACTTTCCTTTGTCCACTTACTTAGGTATAATTGAGAAAACAATACCGTGAACCAGCGACCACACACAAAAAGTACAAGCCCCTTTCGGAGCTTGTACTTGTAATTCGGCTTGATGTGTACGTGTTGTGCAACTAAATCCAAAAAAGGTCTCTTGGTTTAGGGCTCGAACTCTACGAATAAACATTTACATAAAAATAGTTTATTATAAAATTCCAAAGTTTATAATTTAGACTGTTCCGGCAAAAAAAGTCACCCATATAGGGCGTAAAGCGTTGGATATACTTCAGGGCATTGCTGTCTAATAAAAAAGGTCCACCCTTATTAGGGATGGACCTCTATGCGGTTCAATCGCTCTCTAAACCTAACGAGAAAGTTTGCGATAGGTGATCACATCTTTAAGTCCAAGAGACTCAAGCGTTTTAAGGTTCAGGTTACCCACAGGTAAGTTGTTGTCAACCTGATACTGCTTGATGGCTGTTTGGGTTTGAAGTCCCATTACACCATCAGTAGGCCCTGCGTTGTATCCTTTTCTTTTCAGAGATTCCTGGATTTGACGAATGGTAGCACTGGTTGTTTGATCTGCGCATAAAATTTCCGTCCATACCGTGTATCCCCCTTTCTTCACCAACTTGCGCTCAGATACGGTTTTATAAACGGCTGGAATAACCTGCTCATTGACCTTTTCGTCGGCAACTTTTACCGTCTTAGAAACGGCATTATATACTGGATCAATAGCTACCTCTACTGTACGTGCAGGCTGGTCTACCACACGCTTAGTTACAGTCTTGTACTTTGCGGGAATTACTTCTTCGACAGTCTGGGCCTCAGATAGCAAAACCTGAGTAGACTCCGTGCGATAAACGGCAGGGATTTCCTCATAACAGAGAATGAAACAATCATCTGCGTTTTCAGAGAAGCAATTAGGGTCTTTCATTTTGCGTACCCATTCTCCTCGTGCTTCGCTTACCAATACTCTTTTGCTTTCAGTTGTGTATTTGGCCGGAATAGTCTTTACGATCTTTTTCTCAGGTTCTACCAATACTTGCTCAGTTACCGTTTTGTAAGTAGCGGGTATCACTTTGTAGGTTTTACCGCCTTCTTTTACCATTACTCTTTCAGTTTCGGTGGTATATCTGGCAGGAGTAACAGAAAGTTTGGTCGCTTCTTCTTTTACCAAGACTCTTTTTTCAACTGTCTCATACACATCGGGAGCCTTACATTTTGCATAACACTTTCCTACTTCATCAGTAGGAGGCAAATCGCCAAAAGGGAGATCTTCGGTTTGCCCGTAGCTGAAGATACTCGCAACGAGAGTAAAGACAGCCGTTAAAAGGAATGATTTTGTAGCTTTTTGCATAAACTTGATTATGGGTTTTGTTAAAATCACTGTTCTGACGTGCTTTTGGCAAAAAGGTAACAGAATTGATAGGAGAAATGATAAATGGAAATATGAGAATGGAAAAAGGGCAAGCCCGTAGAGACAAGGCCATAGCTTGTCTCCCCAAAAAAAGTCCCAACCTGCGTAGCTTAGGTTACATATTAATGTTTGTGTCAACATTCTACCGACCACTCAGGGTGGCCGAGAATGGCTTTTCTAAGAAAGAACTTACGTTTCACTACGCCCCTTTAGGGCCCAAATGAGTCCTGAAGGGACGAAATATCATCAGGTGGGGGAGTTACCCAAGGATATAATCCCCTAACCTGCACATCGTGAAACAAAGGTAAGGATACAATGGCTAAGGCAGATATTTCTCCGGGATAGGATTCTCCTCCGTTTCTCCTAACCAATAGATCTGTAAGACACGCCAGTGTTCACCATCATGAAGTAATTGAATGCTATTGATTCCCCGGGCAAAGGGCTTTTCATCCGAGGCGCTTCGTCGGGAATCATAGGTACTCCATACATGAACTAGCGACCCATAGCTCTCGATTACCCGGTGAATTTCTTCTTCAAAAAAGCCTTCCTTTTCCAAATAATCTCTAGCCCTTTCTACGTATTGATCTGGACTCATAATCTGTAGTCCGACCTTCCCTTCAGCATCCTTGCGGGAGGGAATAAGTTGCGCCCCATCGACAAATAAGTTGCGAAAGCGATCCCAATCCCTGGCTACGCCTTTCTCACCAGAAATACTGGCGTATAAGGCCTCTATTAAGGCATCCGGACTCTCCAAATCAGCGTCATATTTATCTTGCGAGTAGACTTTCTGCATAGAACTTGACAGAAGGAGTAGACATATAGGGAGAATTAAGTATGTTGTTTTCATAAGGTTAATATTTTGTTCGGCATCTTGAAGGAAGATACAGTAGATACATATTGAAACAAAAATTCATCATGGAAAAACCCAAAGCCTATAAAATTTTCGATGAGCGCAGCCTGGAAACGGATTATCGGACTCTTGTATCTCTACTCCAACCTGGAATGAAGGTCCTGGATGTAGGTTGTGGTACTGGGGCCATTTCAGCAGGCATTGCGGAGCAAGTTGGACCTGAAGGGAGGGTATGGGCTATGGACAAAAATGCAGATAGTATCCGCAGTGGAGCGTTAACATATGCAGCGGTCAAAAATCTTCAATTGTTCGAGGGAGATATTTTGGACTGGGAAACGGATCTCCGCTTTGACCTGATCGTTTCTGCTAGAGCGCTCCAATGGATGGATCGACCCCAGGAAGCTGTCAAGCATATGGTAAGCTTCCTCAAACCCCAAGGCTGGCTATCTGTGCTCGATTACAACCATGAGGAATTAGAATGGTCCCCTGCTCCCCCCCAAAGTATGCAGACCTATTACCAACGCTGGCTTCAATGGCGAGCTGACCAGGGACTTAATAACCGAATAGCCGAAGACCTTCCTGAATATTTTGAGGAAGCGGGGTTGGAGGAAATAGAATCCCTCAATTCTGATGAGACTTACGAACGTGGAGTAGCTAATTTCCCTTCTAAAATAAACATCTGGACCCAGGTGGCCAAGAAGCATCAAGTCGAAACCGTAGGCCTTGGGACTCTGGAAGAAAGAGAGCAGTGCGTCGAACAGTATGAGGATTGGACTAAGCAGGAGGCGCAGAAAATGGTCATGAAGCTGACAGAAGTAAGGGGAATCCTAAACAAGTAGAAACATTAAAAAAAGCAAAACGTACTTATCATTATACAACATTTGTATATACAACAATTGTAGCGAACTAAAATGTATTACCAAGCTATTCTCAGTATCATTAAAGCAGGGCACCGCATCACGGACCAGGTAAGCAGAGAACTCAAAGAGTTTGACATTACAGAACCTCAGTACAATGTATTGAGGATTTTGAGGGGGGCAAAGGGTAAACCGATCACTGTACAGGAGATTCAGTGTAAAATGGTGCAGCGCAGTAGTAATGTTACGCGTATCATTGACAAACTTCTGGAAAAGGACTGTGTTACAAGGGAAGAGTGTTCCAGCAATCGCCGAAAAATGGATATCAGCCTTACTTCAGAAGGCTTGAATTTATTAAAGAAACTGGATAAAAAGTTACAGGCCTTTCACGCTCCTATGAAGGATCGCCTGACAGAACAAGAACTGAAAGTGTTGAATGATTTAATTACAAAACTGACCTATGAAAAAGTTGAATAAAAAAATTGTGGCCATGGGTGCGAGTAGTAGTAGGCAATCTATTAATAAGCAGTTTGCCCAATTTGCAGCGCATCAGGTACCTCATGCAGAGGTAAACTTACTAGATTTAAACGACTATGAGATGCCTATTTATAGCATTGATAGAGAGCAAGAGGAGGGCATTCCGAAATTGGCATATGATTTCAAAGAACAACTCCTGGAGGCCGATGGCCTGGTGATCTCCTTTGCTGAACATAATGGCGTCTATACAGCTGCCTTTAAGAATATCATGGATTGGATCTCCCGGATAAAGGGAAGCACCTTTGGGGATAAACCCATGCTCCTATTGGCTACTTCACCAGGAAAACGAGGGGGGAAAACTATATTAGAAATTGCTGTTAAACGCTTTGCCTTTATGAACAAAGGGAGTATCGCATCCTTTTCCTTACCTTCATTCCGGGATAACTTTACCAATGAAACTGGAATCAAAAACCCCGAACTGCGTCAGGATTTTCAGGATCAGATCCACAAATTTATCAACGCCATACAAAAGGAAGACATGGAGACAATAAAGACATAGGGTTTAGCAAAATTCTCTGGTTTTTAAGAGTCTCTGGTGAAAACCCAGATGAGATAAAATAAATGGGCAGCAAATCGGTTATAATTTCATAATAACGGTTCGCTGCTCATTTATGAATTGGATTCTTTTCTTGGTATCTACCCTGCTGCTTATCCCGTTTTTACCTGCCCAATCTCTCAATGACCTGAAGGCTCCGACAGAGGATCATCAACAGATCCCCGGAACCCAGGTCTATCTCATTCCACCAGAAGGTTTCGATTCTAGCCCAAATTTTAAGGGCTTTCAAAATCCGGCAGATCCTACTTCCATGATCATAGCGGTGGAAATCCCTGGCCCCTATGCAGAAGTATCCGCGGGATTCAAGGAGGACCAACTTCTCTCTCGGGGGATGGACCTCAAAACAAAAAAAGACATCCAGGTAAATGGCTTTCAGGGCCTTTGGATTGATTTGGACCAGGAAGCCAATGGCATGTCCTTTTCCAAGCATGTGCTTATCTATGGCGATTCCTTAGCTACCATGCTTATCAATGGCGTTTTTGTTACGGACTCTGTCCAGTTAGGGAAGGCCATCCGGGAAAGTTTACAAACGATAGTCCTCGACCGGGAGTTAGAGGTAAACCCTAGAGAAATCCTCGACTATACCCTGGATGAGTCGGGTACCAATCTCCGCTATTTGAATGTAATGGGTAACGCTATGCTCTTCAACCGGGATGGACTCACACCAACTGAAAGCGAAGATAAGGCCACGTTAATTGTCGATAAGTCTTTTGCTGAGGTCAACATCACAGATCCAGAATCCTTCTGTGTTTCACGGCTCTCTCAATACCCCAATAGCTTCGAGTATATGCGGGAACACGGATTAGAAGAAATAGAAATCGACGGTCTTAAAGGATATGGCCTCTATGCCCTCAATGAAAAATTGGAGGAAGAAGCCTATCAATTGATCCTCTTTCGGGAGGAAGGAGGCTATTTCCTATTTTTTGGATCCTATAAGCCTGAAGCCGAGCAGGCCAAAGCAGATATCATGAAGCTGATTAAAAGCTTTAAGCGGAAAGGGTGAGGGGCATAGCCTTTCGGTTGAGCATTGAATGGTAGATCGATGATCAAAATGCCCTATTTTGTACTCACCTCCATCCCCCTCTCTCAAGGAACCCCCTCTGACTCCCCCTAAGGAATGGGGAGAAATGGGTAAATTAGTCGACAATCTACGGGCCACAGGTTAAGCAATTAGGTGTTTTTCCCTGAAAATTTAACATTTTTATCACATTTATCTCTATATTCATCTGTTTAAAAGAAAACATTTTACTAACTCATTTGCTATATCTGTAGAGGCATAAAAGATTTTGCCTTTACTGATAGATCAAAGTGAAAATATTAACGAATAAACCAAGGACTAAACTATGCTCAATTTATCTGTCATCTTAGAAGATAGTGCTCGCAAGTATCCCAATAAGGATGCTTTTGTTTTTATGGATACCCACCTGACCTATGCTCAAATCAATGGCGCGGCCAATCAGGTGGCCAATGGCTTAAAGCAACGAGGAATAAAGCCTGGAGATAAAGTAGCGTTGAGTTGCTTAAATCTCCCCTATTTCCCCATCATTTATTTTGGCATCCTTAAGGCTGGGGCCGCAGTGGTACCGCTGAGTGTACTATTGAAGAGAGATGAGATTGCCTATCATTTAAAGGATAGCGAGGCGGTCGCGTACTTCTGTTTTCTGGGTACACCCGAACTTCCCATGGCACAGGAGGGAAAAGCAGGTTTTGAAGCGACAGATTCCTGTGAGCAATTTTTTATCATCACGGCCAAGCCTACTGATGCTTCCCCTTTTGATGGCGTCCCTACCCTCGGTCAATTGATGGCCTCCCAGGCGCCTACCTTCCCCACAGTTCCCACTTCAGCTGAAGACACAGCTGTTATCATTTATACCTCTGGAACCACAGGTCGTCCCAAAGGGGCAGAGTTATCCCACTCCAACCTCATGCTCAACGCTGTACTTTCGGCAGATTTAGGAGCCGTGAATCAGGAGGATACCTTTCTCATTGTCCTTCCTCTATTTCACATTTTTGCGATGACTGTACTCATGAATGCCGGACTATACAGGGGGACTACTAATGTGCTTCTTCCTCGATTTGACGCAGCAGCGGTAAATGGTTTGTTGGTGAAACACAAAGTGAGTCTGTTCGCAGGTGTACCCACCATGTACTGGGGCCTATTAAACTTTGAAGATCCCAACATATCTCCAGAGCAAGTATCGGAAAATCTGAGACTTTGTTTCTCTGGCGGGGCTTCCTTGCCGGTTCAGGTACTACATGAGTTCGAGAAAAAATACAATGTACCCATCCTGGAAGGCTATGGTATGTCTGAAGGTTCACCCGTAGTAACCTTCAACCACTTGGGCGAAGAAAGAAAAGCGGGCAGTATCGGAACTCCGGTATGGGGCGTAGAGGTGAAAATAGTAGATGAAAACGACGAAGAAATGCCTACTGGAGAACGAGGCGAATTACTCTATAGAGGCCACAATGTAATGAAGGGTTACTATAACAAACCCGAGGCCAATGCCAAAACCTTGAAGGGCGGATGGCTGCATTCAGGGGATGTAGCTTACAAAGATGAAGATGGTTATTATTTTATCGTGGATCGTACCAAGGACATGATCATCCGCGGAGGGTTCAATGTCTATCCCCGCGAGGTAGAAGAGGTCATGATCCAGCACGAGGCCGTATCTCTGGTGGCTGTAATTGGCGTTCCTGATGACAAAATGGGAGAAGAAATCAAGGCCTATGTGGTTTTGAAAGAGGGGAAAAGCACCGCGGAGGAAGATTTGATCAACTTCACCAAAGAGCGAATAGCTGCCTACAAATATCCCCGATTGGTAGAGTTTACCGATGCCCTTCCCATGTCGGCTACGGGCAAGATATTAAAGAAAGAATTGAGGAAAGGGTAAATGGGTTAATAGCCCACAGTTGACGGCCCAGCTTATTTTGTAATTACTTTCGCTTGTTTTAACTATGGCCTATTGATGGAGTAATTTAACGTATAGACATACAATTTTATACCTGGTGATCCACAAATCATTTTTGAGGTAAATTTTTCCTCGCCCTCTCCCAAGCTAATCTTGTAGGGGTTTGGAGAATACGTGTTTGCCATCCCTTTTTCTGCCAATATTGGCAGAAAAGGTGGTGGTCCCAAAATCCCACTAGATTAGCTCCCAAGAGGCCCCCTTTTTGGTTTCCCCCAGAGTGGGAAAATGGGATCGGGTGAAGAAAAAGCGACGTATTCAATATCTGCAAAATACCTAGTGTAAACTTTCATATAAAGAATCTGGGTTATGCTAGCAAAAATTTTAATCAGTCTGATGGCAGGAGTAATTTCCAGCGTTATCTATGATAGATTAGATTCAGGGGCTAGTATATGGACCATTTTTAGTTCCCCTCCCCCCCAAAGGACGAACAGCAGACCCAAATGGGGCTTAATTCTTCTTTCCGTCATACCCGGTTTTTTTGTGGGGGCTGCCCTTGCGGGAATATGTGAAAGCTATGGGAAATTAGGCTAAATCCTTTCTGTTTAATCAGACGAAATCAAAAGTGGATTTTATTGCCGATAGCCTCGCCTATTTATTACAACAATTCATAAAGGGGAAAGCGGTTTTTGAGGAAGACTCAAGGTCTCATAAGAGAAGATAGTTAAGTACGATAGAATCGCATTTTTCTGGCAATCCTCTTTGAAAATTTTGCATTCAAATGAATTTTTTAGAAATTCAACTAATCGTTGCAAAATAAAAACCAGAAATCTTAGAGTAAACACAAAAATAGCCTCCCATTTTGAAAAATTATTCCTTCCTAACTATCTTAACTTTGAAAAGAGGAAGCGAGCCTAACTCAAATACTACATCAGAAGGGAATGAAAACCCCATAGACTAACACCATAGGCAACTCTGTTCAACCTGATTTTCAACAGCAATACGCCTGCGGCATCCTGATGTTGAAAATCTTAATGTTGTGCGGAATTAATAAAAAAAACAATGACAATAGACCAATCAAGAGAAGCATTTGAAGAGTTTAAAAAGGAATGGGAAAAATTTAAAGAAAATGATTTAACCGAAGCGGATACACGGTCAAAGGTGTTAGACTACCTTTTATTGAAAGTGCTTGGTTGGAACGAAGAAGAAATTGACAGGGAAAAATATGTTCAAGTAGGTTATTATGATTATTTGATTTCTATACCTGGATTTCAATTTGTTATTGAAGCAAAGAAGAATTTTGTAGATTTTAAACTCCCCAACAAAAATAAAAGCGCAACTCTAAACTCACTTCTTAAAGGTAATAAAGAGGTAATAGCACAAATAAGAAGTTATATGTTCGAGGTAGGGGTCCAGTATGGGGTTATTTCAAATGGGAGGCAATTTATATTAGGCAAATTTGTTAATTCAGATGGAACTGATTGGAAAAAGAACAGTTGTATAATTTTCAATGGTGTTGAGGAATTAGAGCAAAGACTTATTGACTTCTATAATTTGCTTGCACGTGAATCGGTTATTGAAAACGGAACTATTTTAATAGAGGAGAAAAATCAGGAAATTGGGCGAACAATTTATTCAACTCTCTCTGATAAGAACGGAGAAATTGTCAGGAATTCATTGAGTTCTGAGTTAACACCTGTTTTAGATAAAGTCTTTGGCGAGATTTACAAATATGAGGTTTTAGACAATGAGGAACTTATAAAAAAGTGCTTCATTGAGAATAAAGAGATAAAGAAAAATAAATCTGATATAGAAAAGCTATTTGGAGATAAACCTCCAAAATTGAGTGAAGTAAGTGGAGCGAGAAATACTGAAAGTTTGGTAAATCAAATAACTGAAGAATTTGAGAGCCAACCCATCGGACTCAGAGATACGGAGCCACCAAAACCAATATTAATAATCGGTTCTAAAGGAGCCGGGAAGACAACTTTCATTAATTATCTTTTTAAATCTGCGATTGACAATAAAATTCTAAAACGAAGACCTCAAGTATATATAGACTTTAGAAAGTATGTCGATGAAGATATTACAAACATCAACTACACTGAAATATATAAAGATGTAGTTTCTGAAATTCGGGAGAATTATGAAAGCCTTGAACTGTCCTCACCTAAGGTCTTAAAAAGAATTTATCTAAAGGAAATTAAGGAACATCATGGAGTTTGGAGTATAGGCGAAAATGATGAATCATATAACAACAACCTGAAAAAATTCCTTAGCGAACAATTAAAAGATTACGAAAACCATTTCATCAAGCTTTCACATTATTTTTTACGTGAACGGAGCATGAGGCTTACTTTGATAATTGACAATGCAGACCAGTTTGATTTGCCAATCCAAAAAAAGGTTTTTTTACTCGCCCAAAGCCTTAATAGGAAAGCTAAATGCTCTATTATTTTATCCCTTAGAGAAGGATATTATTACGAATGGCGAAATAAACCACCATTCGATGCATTTGTCAATAATGTCTACCACATAACAGCTCCTCCTTACAGCGAGGTGCTACAGAAAAGAATAGACTACGCACTTAACACTATTAATATTGAAGGAAAATCAAAAGGTACGTTAGGAAAAACAACTTTTGAAGTCAGCAATGAAGCTGTTAAAGATTTTTTATTAGGGCTAAAAACTTCTCTGTTCAGTCATGACAACTCTGAAATGCTTAAATTTTTGGAAGAAACTACATACCCAAATTTAAGAGAAGGTCTAAGAGTATTTCGAGATTTTTTACTTTCTGGTCATACTGAGGTATCTCAATATATCTTAAGGCAGCGAGTGTCCCCTGAGTCAACTGAATCAATTCCTTTTTGGGAATTCCTTAGAGCTATTGCTCTATTAAATAGAAAGTACTATAGTCATCATTATAGCTCAATTCACAATTTATTCTCCCCTTCAATAGGAAGTAATTTTATCTATCTAAAAATAGAATTGTTACGTTTTTTATTTGAACGAATTGAGAAATATGGTCAGGCTGAAAAATTCATAGAGACCTTAAAATTGTTAGATGAATTTACTGAAAGAGGTTATAAATTAATCTTGATTTTGAATGAACTAAATGAACTTCTTGAATATAGATTGATTGAAACAGATGATAGTTCATCCGACAAAGAATTTAATACTCAACTAACAAATCATAAGAGCATAAGCATTTCTCTAAAAGGCAAATACTATTTAGAAACTCTATTGACTAAATTTTCATATATGGAATTATGCCTTCAAGATACACCAATATATGGAGAAGATAATTTCAATAAAATAAGGGAGACATTTCCTTTGGCAAATGAAAATGGGAAAAGAAGTTTGAGTCAACGATATGAAAATGCTTTGTTGTTTCTTAAATATTTGGAGGATAGAGAGCAGAATGAATTAAATAGGAAACAGATAACCACAAATATGAAAATAAATGGATTAACAAGTGGCTTAAATAGAGTAAAAAGAACAATTGAAAAACTCCGCACAACAAGGCATAACCGATAATATGCCCTATGCGGGCATACTATGGCTATGCATGGCCGTCAGTCTGTGCATTAACCAGCTATTTGAGCAATAATTGAAAAATACATATATTCGGAATATTGATACCCCAATTTAGATCCGAATATGAACCACATCGAAGGTATAGATCGTAGCGCAGCAATTGGACGATCTCTCGAAGAACTGGTTAAGCCTGAATCCTTCGTTAGAATCATCAATGCCTTTGTCGATAGCCTGGACCTTGAAAGTTTTGGATTTGCCTATTACTCGTTAAATAAAGAAGGTCGTCCAAAACAAATCAGGCCGAGTGATCGAACGATCTGAGTTTCAGCAATACATCTAACGCAACAATGAGCGCGTTAAAAAGAATCCCAACTACTACCGCCAAAGGCAGGTCCGAATTGTCTCTATTTTGGGATTTGACAGCGTGTTGGAGAAATTCAAGGGCCATTTTTTACATAATTTGACAAGGATTCCTCTACAACGGCTTCTTTAGTAGCCTATATTTGAGCGCGCAGTATATCTTGGCGGTGAGAGAACTGTTCAGCAGGGGAAATAAATGTAAATTTAGGGATTAATGCACAGACTCACGTTATGGACAAAAATATCATATGATTGCCAAAAAACTGCGAATTTATTATAGTTTACATTTTTGAATTCGAAAATACATATTTTTCATATCAAAATATCAAATTAAAGCCATGAATACAATTGGTAGATTTATCGGAATAAATAAATATGATGATATAAATATTTCCAATTTAATCGGAGCAACTAAAGACGCTATAGCTCTTTATTCGATATTTCTGGATTCTTATAATGATATTGATGCTAAGTTAATTTTAGACGAAAATGCAACAACCGAAAAAGTCAAGGATGAAATAATAAATTTACTTGAAAATGCAACCGAACATGATGACATCATTATTTCTTTCTCAGGACATGGAAGTAGAGATCATAGATTGGTTGTATCAGATACTATGCTAAATAAAATTGAGGCTTCTAGTATTGGCATGGATGAATTATCCAATGCTGTCAATCATTCAAATGCAAATTCTATTATTTTATTTATTGATTGTTGTTTTAGTGGTAAGGCGCCTGCTAAGGTATTTGAAAGTAGTCTAGCTGCAAGAGATACATTTAACTTAGCAAATAATGTTCTAGGAAAAGGAAAGATTATAATTACAGCTTCTGGCTTTAATGAACCTGCTTATGAAAACCCAAATACAATGCATGGTCTATTAACATATGCTATAATCGAGACATTCACTAGCGAAGAATTCTTGGATGGCGGCAGAATAAAACTCAATATTGCTTTAGAAAATGTATCAAAGCTAGTTAGAAAACAAGCTAAAGGGATCGGATATATTCAGAATCCGATAATTTTTAACTTAATCAAATCTTCAATTTCAATTAAGAAGTTGGAAAAAGGTATTCAATATTTTCAATATTTCCCAAATAAATCCAAGAAAAGACTTGGATACAGCATTTCAGATTTAAAACTTGTTGGTATACCTCCAAAAGTTTATAATACTTGGAAGTCGTATCTAAGTGATACTTTTTTACCATTACAATTATCCGCAATTAATGAATTCAATATATTAAATGGTAGTTCCTTGCTTGTTTGTGCACCTACAAGTTCTGGGAAAACATTTATAGGAGAGTTGGCAGCGATAAGCGCATTGGTGACTGAAAATAAAAAAACAATTTTTCTATTTCCCTATAGAGCTTTAGTAAATGAAAAATTTGACTACTTCAATGAGTTGTATAGTAATAATTTGAATTTAAATATAGTAAGATGCTCTGGCGATTATCTTGATCAAACTTCTCTTTTTACGAAAGGTAAATATGATATTGCGATACTTACTTATGAGATATTTTTGTCAATCATCTTGCAAAATGATGCAATACTACATTCTTGTGGTTTGATTGTGTTTGACGAGATTCAATTTATCGGAGATGAACATAGAGGAATTACATTTGAGCTTATCTTTGCAAGGTTAAAATTTCTTAAACTTCAAGGTATAAATCCTCAATTAATTTTGCTGTCAGCTTCAGTAGGAGGACTCAATCACTTTGATGAGTGGTTAGGTGTAAACGTATTAAAAACTGATGAAAGACCAATTCCTCTGGAGTTTGGAGTAATAGACTATGAGGGGAATTTCAAATTTATTTGCCAAAAGAAAATAGAAACAAAAAAATTAATTCCTCAACTTCCACTTATTAATAAATTGTCAAACAATAAAGATGATGAACTTACATACTTTATTTGTTTAGGTCTGTTAAGAAATAAGGCTGAGAAAATTTTGATTTTCCGAAATACAAAAAGAGCATCTGAAAGCACTGCAGTCTTTTTGTCAAATAAATTACCCAAGTCCCCCGCTTTGGATGTCTTAGAAGAATTAGAAGAATTAGATAATGCAACAACTTCGCGTAAATTAAAAAAATGTCTGAATTCAAGTGTCGCGTTTCATAATAGTAATCTTAATAAAGAAGAGAAAGCCCTTGTAGAAAGATCATTCAAATCTCCTGAAGGACTAGTAAGAATAATTGTTGCTACAAGTACGCTCGCAGCAGGAATTAATACTCCAGCCTCTACAGTAATCATTGTTGACAAAGGTTTTCCCTGGCTAAAAAAAGATTATTCAGTCGCAGCTGTCAAAAATATGGCAGGAAGAGCGGGAAGAATTGGTTATCAAGATAGAGGGAGGGCAATAATTTTATCAAATAGTTTTGTAAATAGAGATTATTTTTTTGAAAAATATGTTAACGCTCCTCCTGAATCATTGCGATCAAGCTTTGATGATACCTCAATATATACTTGGTTAATTAAGTTATTAGCTCAAGTAAATGGGATTGTGCCAGAAAAAATACCTGACCTTTTAGGAAACACATATGGAGGATTTCTGCTTAATCAAACTTATCTAAACTGGATAAATTCAATTGAGCTTAATTTAAAGCATATTTTGCCGAAACTTGCGGTGAATGATTTAATCGAAAGGATTGAGGATAAAATATATTTAACTGAACTGGGGAAAATTTTTGGGAGAGCATCTTTTAAATATGAATCTGGGATTAAAATTGTCGAGATTATTAATTATGTAGCAAAAAATTTTGAAAAATATACTTTAGATGGAAGAGGATCTATTCTACACCTTTTACTTATTCTAATTTGCTTGGACGAGATAGATCAATTATTCATCCCTTTTGATTACAGAAGTTATAAAGAACATAAATGGGAAGAAGAGCTTGCATTGAGCTTTGAATATAACCTTTTGCCAATACTGAAATATAAGATATATGATGAAGGTGTATTTCTAAAAAGGTGTAAAAAAATCTGTGTTATAAAAAAATGGGTGAGCGGTACTCCGGTTATCGATATCCAAAATGAGTTTTCTTTTGATGAAAGATATCCTCTAGAACCTGGACATATTAGGGCTGTTGCAGATTTAATAAGATTTCACTTAGGATCAATTTTTGAAATAATTAGGAAAATTAAACCAGGATTAATTCCCAACCTTACTGAAGTTGAACAATTTTCCAAGCAGTTAGAATTTGGCTTACCTCCAATTGGCCTATCTTTATTAAATCTTCCAATTACATTATATAGAGGAGAATATTTACAATTAATCAAAAATGGGATCTATTCAGTAAAAGATTTCCAACAGCTAAAAAAAGAAGATTTACTTAAGATTATCAAAAATGAATCTCGAATAGATGAAATCATCGCGAAAAAATAAATGTCCATAATCGAGTAGGCGGCTGACCCTACCGAAGTAGCGCCACCGGTAGCGCCAGTACACCTCTAACACCACCGTACACGGACCTTCCCGGTTTTGCAAATCGGGATAAACTCTTACAGCGCTTGGTCAAACAACTCTGATAGAAAGATAGTAGTCGACAAAAGGGAGCAAGCCCCTTGCTAGCGCTTCTTCGTTGTCTAAGCACGCAGGAGACTTTCACTCCCTAGACACATTTCTCCAATTACTTTCCGTAAATTGGGGAAAAGTTCGGTATACCATTCCGGGCACACATATGGACTATGAGCCATTCGCTGCGCCTGCGGCTTGCGACGGCACATGGTCTGGTCGTTAGTGATTAATATAGAACCAAGCATATCTTAAACAGAATTAAATGGAATTGCGTATCTTTTAAAAAAAGGAAAGGATGAAACCGGAAAACATTATCAATATTAACCCTGAAATTTTAAGTGGTACTCCTGTTTTTAAAGGAACTAGAGTGCCTATTGAGACTTTATTCGACCACTTAGAGAGCGGAATAACCATCCATGAATTCTTAGAAGATTTTCCTTCTGTAACCAAAGGCCAAGTAATTGCTATTCTGGAAATTGCTGGAAAATTCTTCTCTGCCAAACACATTAAGAAAATATATGAAACTGCTGCTTGACGAAAACTTACCTCGTCAACTCAAAAAGGATTTTAAAGACCATGAAGTTTACACAGTTGGAGAGATGGGATGGAGCGGAAAAGAAAATGGGGAATTACTGACTTTAATAACTGAGAATGAATTTAATGCTATGCTGACTGGAGATAAAAACCTTCAGCATCAACAAAATTTTGATCGGTATTCAATACCTGTAGTAGTAATCAATGCTTTATTTATCACGTACCCAAGTATCAAACCAATGATTCCACGTATTCTTAACGCATTGGATTCAAGTCTTCCTCCAGGAACTACAGTAATACAGGAAAAGTAAATAATCACTAATCGAGTAGGCGGATGATCCCGATAAATCGGGACCCATACACCTCTCACAGCACCGTACACGGACCTTCCCGGTTTTGCAAATCGGGATAAACTCTTACAGCGCTTGGTCAAACAACTCTGATAGAAAGATAGAAGTCGACAAAAGGGAGCTAGCCGCTTGCTAG
This sequence comes from Bacteroidia bacterium, assembly GCA_965263105.1. GTDB lineage: Bacteria > Bacteroidota > Bacteroidia > J057 > J057 > JBCCTX01. Next base: position 738,271 of record CBDHGL010000002.1, read on the forward strand.
CGCTTCTTCGTTGCCTAAGCACGCAGGAGACTTTCACTTCCTAGACACATTTCTCCAATTACTTTCCGTAAATTGGGGAAAAGTTAGGTATACCATGCCGGGCACACACAAAGTGCAAAATGTTCATGAGGACTATGCGCCCTCACGTCATTTGCACAAGTCATTCTGCGCAAAATAAATTAGAAAAAACGGAAATGGAAGAGGCCTTATTCCTGTTAAAACTTTGGATAGTTATAGGGATTGTTATTTCAATACCCATTCTATGGGTTGTGGGAATAGCAAGATCTATAAAACTAATCCGAATTGGGAAAAAGTTAAGGGATCGTATGATAGATATTCTGGTTCTTGTGAAAGTACAGATGTAGATTTTTTCATTTTATCATCACAAGAGCGGATAATTGTCTTAATTTATCAAAATGAGTAGAAACTAAAACCTTGGTTTTCTTCATCACGTTTATCAAAGAATAAAATATTTGAAGTATGAATTGGAGAGATCATATTGATTCTAATCCCGAGATTCTTTACGGAAAACCTGCCATAAAGGGTACTAGGTTAGGGGTTGACTTAATAATCGAGAAGCTATCACTAGGAGAGACAATTGAAGATTTGTTGGATGCATATCCTATGATTAATGAAGAAAAAATTTACGCATGCCTAGCATTTGCTACGGCTATGTTAAGGAATGAAGAATCATATCCCTTATCTGCCTAACAGAACCAGGATATGCATATCTTACTAGCAGACGAGAATTTAGACTCGAGAATAATTTCAGCCTTAAGAAACGAATCCTATGAGGTAGAGTCTGTTTTTGAAATTTCACCTGGGATAAGTGATATTGAGGTCTTAGCTCTCGGGAATAGATTAGGGGCAATCATACTTACCGAGGACAAAGATTTTGGGGAATTGACTTACCGGCTAAAAAAACCAAATCATGGAATTGTTCTGATTCGTTTAAGTGGAGTAAAAATTGACCAAAAGATTTCATTAATTAAAAAGGTTCTAAAGGAATACGGTGATAGGTTGAAAAATTGCTTCACAGTAATTAATGCTAGGCGGGTAAGAATAAATAAATTACAGGATACGTAGAAAATAAATGCGCAGAGTGCAAACGGCAATGGCTTAGGAAGTACATCTCTCACAGCACCGTAGGTTCGGACCTTCCCGGTTTTGCAAATCGGGATAAACTCTTACAGCGCTTGGCTAAACAACTCTGATAGAAAGATAATAGTCGACAAAAGGGAGCTAGCCACTTTGCTACGCTTCTTCGGTGCCTAAGCACCCAGGAGACTTTCACTCCCAAGACACATTTCTCCAATTACTTTACCTAAATTGGGGAAAAGCTCGGTATACCATTCCGGGCACACACAAGGTGCAAAACGTCCATGCCCATCAAAAGCTGGTCCCGGCGTTTGCACAGGCCGTTGTTGGTAGATATAAATAAATCAAATAAACGTATAATGCACCAATTTGGCAGGATTTCGTAACTTTAAGAAAAGAAATAAATGAGAGCTATAGAGTTCACAGCAAAAATAAAAGACGGAGTAATTCATATTCCAGAGAAGTACAAAAAACTAGCAAATCAATTGGCTCGAATAATTGTATTGACTGAGGAGGACAAGTCTAATTCAACAGGCCAGAATCTTGAAGCAATTCAATCTGTTCTTGCTAAGCTAAAAGAAAGAAAAGTTTTCCGCGAAATAAAAGACCCTGTACTTTGGCAAAGATCAATCAGAGATGAGTGGAGTTAAAGGCCTGATTGATACAAATATCTTAATCTATCTTTCCAACGATCTGTTGGATATCGTAGACATATTTGAAAGATATGATGAATTGCTCATATCTCGAATTACTCACATGGAAGTATTGGGGTACGATTTCAGAGAAGCGGCTGATGAAGAGTTGGTTAAAGCTTTAGTAAGCAATTTTCAAATTCTAGAAATAGATGAGCGAGTTGGGACCAGTACAATTGAAGTGAGAAAAAGAAAGAAGATAAAATTACCAGATGCAATTATATATGCAACAGCCCTGGTAAATAATTGTGAACTAGTTACCGCAAATGTAAAAGATTTTGATGGGCTTGAAGGAGGGGTGATAGTATTCAATCCCGTTTCAAAATAAAAAACCGACAATCGAGTAGGCGGCTGATCCCGATAAATCGTTGCTCAACAACATCCCCCCCATCCACAAGGTCAATCCCTTGATCTTTTTTTGTTTTTTTGAACCCTATGAAAAACAAAGCGAAAAAAACGCAAGCTACCGACCACCGACCAGTGACCACCGACCCTTCCTATCCCTTCGATACTATCATCGACCGCACCGGCACCAACGCCATGATGGTCCAAGGCTATGCGGGCTACCTCTTCAACGAAGAGGAAATGGCCCAAATCCCCTTTTCGGAGGAGGAGTTAATCCCCATGTGGGTCGCAGACATGGACTTTGCCATAGCGCCCCCTATTATTCAGGCGATGAAGGACCGCTTGGAGCACCCCATTTTGGGCTACTCCATGCCCTTTGATCCAGCCTATAAGGAAGCTTTTCGGGATTGGACGCAAAAGCAGTATGGATGGGCCTGTGATCTGGAGGATATCGTGATCGCACAAGGGGTAATCCCGGCCCTCTATTCCCTGGTGGAGCTGATGACCCAAGCCGACGAGAAAGTCCTCGTGATGACGCCTTCCTATGCCTTTTTTAAGCACGCGGCTGAGCACAATGCACGAGAACTGCTCTGTAGTCCGCTCGTGCAGGAAGCGGGTCGCTACCAAATCGACTTCGAAGACTTCCGCAGGAAGGCGGAGGAAGAAAAAGTGAGCTTATTCATCCTCTGTAGTCCCCACAATCCCTCAGGACGGGTCTGGACGGAGGAGGAATTGCGAAAGGTAGTTCGCATCTGTCGGGAAAATGCTGTGAGCATCATTGCAGACGAGATTCACTGCGACCTACTGCGCAAAGGACGGCAATTTACGCCCCTGGCCAAGCTCTTCCCTGATGCGGAGGATATCGTCACCTGCATGGCCCCCAGCAAAACCTTCAACCTGGCGGGCATCATGATGGCGAATATCATCATCCCAAATGAAGACCTGAGAGCCCAATGGAACAAGCGCAACCTGCCGGTAGCCAATCCCCTCAGTATCGCCGCCGTACAAGCTGCCTACACCCAGGGCCAGCCCTGGATGGAAGAACTTAAGACCTACCTGGATGGCAACTTTGCCTTCCTAAAAGCCTTCTTGGAGGAGCATCTTCCTAATGCAATATTCCATATCCCCGATGCCACCTACCTGGCCTGGATAGACATGGGGGCCTATTTTCCTCCCGAAGAAAACCTGACCTTATTCTTTGCCAAACACGCAGGGGTCCTGCTGGAAGGGGGGAATATGTTTGTGGACAATGCGGAGGGCTTTATTCGCTTGAACCTGGCTTGCCCAAGGGCTAAGTTGGAGGAGGGCTTGAGGAGGATCGCAGGCTCTTTAAAGAGTCGATAGACTCTTTTTTCAATTAAAGTCAACCCTAAGGAAGGAAGGATCAGTCAGAGGTTTCAGAGCTTTCAAATTTGAAAGAAAAAACTATTCAACTAATTTTTCCCTGCCTTACTTTGTGAATCTCAGGGGCTAAAAATAATTGGATGCAGCCTTGCTAGCCAACAACGGAAAATGGACATTAACCTTCGTAAACCTCAATTGGCAAGTCATCCGGATCGGCAAAAAAAGTAAACTTTTTCCCCGTATACTCATCCACCCGAATGTCTTCTACCGCTATGCCCTTTTCTTCAAAGTACCTGACCGCCAATTCCACATTTTCCACTTCAAAGGCCAGGTGTCGAAGGCCCTGCGCTTCTGGACGAGAGGGGCGCTTGGGTCGGTCGGGAAAGGAAAACAATTCAACGATATATTCCCCATTTAAGCTAAGATCTAATTTGTAGGAATCCCGATGGGCACGATAAGATTCCTTTATGATTTCCAAGCCGAGAATTTCTGTGTAAAATTGTTTGGAGCGTTCATAATCAGAGCAAATGATGGCAACGTGGTGAATTTTTTTTAGCATAGTATCTAGTCAGCCTTTTCTTTTTTCTTTTTGTAGGCTTCAAATCTTCTTTGAAACAGGTTGAGTTGTTCTTCGGTCATATCCTCCAGATAGCGTGGGGGTAGAGCCAATAACTCTGGCACCTCCTCAGGGCTTTTATCTTGATAAATGGTTTCTCCCTCCGAGCCTTTATACAATTCAAAGGCGTCGTAGAGGTCATCCACTACTGTATAGGCTTCATAGCGCAGCGTGTCTCCCGATACATGGATCAATTGATACAATTGGGTATTGGAAGCCCCTCTACGCATCCACTTCTCCATCGATAAATCGTACATTTTGGGACCGCTAACCGAAACCACATAGACTGGTCCATCAATCGATTGCTTTTTGGTTCCCATGGGAATATTCTCCCCTCCACGTCCGTAGGTATGGTCGTGTCCCTGGAGAACCAGGTCTACATGGTATTCATCAAAGAGAGGTTTCAGCGCCTTACGCAGACCTGGATTATCCCGTCCATATTTGGAAGAATAAATGGGATAGTGCATGGTTACAATCGTCCATTTATTGGGATTATTCGCCAGTACTTCCTTGAGCCATTCCACCTGGATTTCACCCGCCTCTTTGGAATACACAAAGGCCGTTGAATTGAGAGAGATGATACGTGCCCCTTGATAGTCCATGTAATATACCGTTTCTTCCAGGCCTTCGGGGCCATTTTGAGGAAAGCGGAAGGTAGGCTTCCAGTGAGTTGACAATACCCTGTTCCGGTTTGCATCACGCGCATATTCGTGATTACCGGGTGTCGCGACAGAGGGCATCATCCCATAAATCCAGCCACCTGCATAAAACCATTCTCCCCATTCGTGATCACTAAGTGCATAATTAACCAAATCTCCTGCATGCAGGAGAAAATCTGCTTTTGGAAGCATACTGTAGGCCCCCCGAATCACCCGAGACCACCGGGATTTGAGGTCATTTTGTGCATCTCCAAAATAGATAAATGAAAAGGGTGTCTTCTTGACATTTGCAGTGGTAAAATGAAACCATTCACTCCAGATGGTGCTATCCCCTACTCGATACGCATAGGTGCTAGCGGGAATCAAGTTGGTGAAATTGACCGAATGATAATGGGCTACATTACGGTCCGATACCAGTACTTCTGTATCTGCTCGGTATACCTGCACACCTTCCTCCAAATCAGGGGTGGCAGTCGCCAAACGGATTTGTGCATAGGCATCCCGGACAGAAGTAGCTGTGCGCCAGGAAACGGCTTGGGAATTATGGGGCTCCTCTTCCCAGGTCAGGATAATGCGATCAGGAACTTGGCTTGGGGGATAATAGTCCACTTGAAGGGGCTCTTGGGCCCAAAGGGTCAAGCTAAGAACAAAAAGCGTAAGCAGTAGAACAGCCTTATTCATGAGTAGTTGTTAAAGTAAAAGCAACGACGTTTGGGCTCTATTTTGAGATAATTTTATCAATATAAGGCTTTTCACGGATGCCAGGAAAGAAAATTTAGTATCTTAATCTTTCAAAGGGAAATTCCCCACTTGTGACCTGTGGATATTATCTTTATAGGGTCTTATGGCCCTGACCCAAAATTTTGAATTGTTACTTAATGGAAGCACTACCAGCACTCTACAAATTCTACGAGCGAGAAGAAAAATACCCAGATAGAATATTCTTACGCCAGCCCTTCGGGGATCGTTGGGAGACCTATACCTGGGGTGAAGTCGGCCAAATGGCCCGCAAATTAGCTACGGGCCTTCACTCCTTAGGCCTGCCTCCCAAAAGTCATATTGGCTTGGTATCCAAAAACTGCAGAGAATGGATGATTGCAGATCTAGCCATTATGATGGCAGGTTACGTTTCAGTACCCTTCTATCCCACCCTTACGGCTGATCAGCTCAATCAAGTGATCAACCTGGGAGACGTTAAAGCCATGTTTGTAGGAAAATTAGAAGTATGGGAGGGTATGCGAGCGGGCGTTCCAGAGGGGATGCCTATTATTCGCTTCCCTCATTATGAGAATAACTCAGTTGTTACGGAAGGAGAAGCCTGGGACGACTGGCTCAACAAATTTGAGCCCTTAGAAGGAAAACCCTTGCCCAGCAATGACGATCTATGGACCATCGTTTTTACCTCGGGAACCACAGGTATCCCCAAAGGGGTCATGCTCACCCATGGAACAACGGCCGCCGTTGCTTCGCTCAGTGAAAAATCTAACCCGCTACGACTGGACCGAAATGGAGACAATGCCTTTTTCTCTTTTCTCCCCCTTAACCATATAGCTGAACGGGCCTTGATAGAATTGGGCTGTTTATTTTTTGGAGGAAGCATTTCCTTTACCGAATCTCTAGACCGCTTTGCCCAAAATTTAAAAGATACCCGACCGACCTTTTTCTTCGCAGTTCCCAGAATCTGGACCAAACTTCAGCTAGGGGTTCTCGGCAAAATGCCCCAGAAAAAACTCAACCGAATGCTCAAAATTCCCATTCTCTCAGGTGTTGTGAAGAAAAAAATCGCCACAGGTCTGGGATTGGAAAGAACGCGTATTCGCATTTCAGGCGCAGCTCCTTTAGGGGAGCCTCTGAAAGTTTGGTTTGCCAGCATTGGCCTTCCTATCTCAGAGGGCTATGGAATGTCGGAAAACTGTGCAACTACCTCTATCCTGTTGGATAACGAAATGCGCCCAGGTTCTGTAGGAAGGCCTGTGGAGGGAGTTGAAGTAAAAATTGAGGAAGGCACTGGAGAGATATGTATGAAGGCCCCCTTCAATATGATTGGCTATTACAATGCCCCGGAAAAGACGGCAGAAACCCTCAAAGACGGCTGGCTGCACACAGGCGATCAGGGAAAATTAGATGAGGACGGCTATCTCTACATTACAGGAAGGGTAAAAGACACCTTCAAAACCTCCAAAGGGAAATTCATCGTTCCTGCTCCCATCGAGTTTGAGTTTGGCGGCAACAATGACATAGAACAAATCTGTGTGTTAGGCTTAGGACTTCCCCAGCCCCTGGCCATGGTGGTACCGTCTGAAATTGGCTTGGCCAAGTCCAAAGAAGAGTTGGAGGCCAGCCTCAAGAACAACCTGGAAGAAGCCAACGAGAAGCTTCCTAAATATAGTAAGCTATGTACCTTAGTCGTTGCCAAAGAGCCTTTTTCAGTAGAAAATGGCTTATTGACTCCTACCCTTAAGGTCAAGCGCAATGTCCTTAACGAGCGCTTTAAGGCTAAGCTCGACGAGTGGTATGAGAAGAAGACTGACATTGTTTGGGAGGAATAAATGGTTAATAGTCGATAGTCCACGGTCCATAGAGTGAGCAGGTGTGAGGAGCGAGTAATTTGTCAATTTTAGTAAACAAAATACGCTCACCATTCAGCTCTCTCCTAACTCCTTATTCTGGACTGTCGACTGTGGACAAAAAAACTAACATCCTATGAACATACTCGAAACCCCCAATGAGCGCTTTGAAAACCTCCCCGACTTTCCCTTTTCGCCCAAGTATATTGAGGTGGGAAATGGCTTAAAGATGCATTACGTAGAGGAAGGTCCCCAAGGAGGAGAAGTTGTCTTATTGCTTCATGGAGAACCCAGTTGGTCTTTCCTATATCGTAAAATGATACCTGTGTTCGCCGAAGCAGGTTATCGGGTTCTGGCTCCCGACCTCATCGGTTTTGGTAAGTCTTCCAAGCCTACAGAAATGGGCGACTATAGCTACCAGAAACACGTTGAATGGATTCATTCCTTTATTTCTCAACTAGATTTGAAGGGGATTAATCTCTTCTGTCAGGATTGGGGCGGCTTAATAGGCCTTCGGTTGGTTGCGGAAACGGATCGCTTCGCCCGTGTGGTAGCAGGGAATACAGGTATGCCTACTGGGGATCAGCAGATGCCAGAGGCCTTTCTGAAATGGCAGGAGTTTTCCCAGAAGGTTCCCGAACTACCTGTAGGGAATATCCTACAAAACTCTACCGTTCGAACGCTTAGTCCGGAGGAAATAGCCGCCTATGAGGCTCCCTTTCCCGATGCGAGTTATCAGGCCGGGGCCAAAATTTTTCCGTCTTTGGTTCCTACCCGTCCCGATGATCCCGCTTCCGAAGCCAATCGGGCTGCATGGAAGAAGCTCATGACTTGGGACAAGCCTTTTTTGACCCTCTTTAGCGATTCGGATCCCATTACCAAGGGAGGAGAAAAAGTCATGAAAAAACTCATCCCGGGTACACAAGGGCAAGATCATCATATCATCGAAGCTGGGGGACATTTCTTGCAGGAAGATAAAGGGGAAGAAATAGCCGAGCGGATGATTGCTTTTATGAAAAGTACGTAAAAAAGGGCGGGCATATTCTTGGATTCATCCCTATATTAGTTTATCAACCTAAAATTGAGGCATGTCGAACTCTGTTTCAAAAACAGCTCTGGTAACAGGAGCCAATAAGGGCATTGGCCTAGAAATAGCCCGCCAATTGGGTAAGAAAGGCTTCTATGTCCTACTCAGTGCACGGAATCAGCGGCGAGGCGAAAGTGCCTGGCAGCAACTTCAAGCTGAAGGGATTCAAGGAGATTTTCTCTTGATGGATGTAGGCTCCAAACCGAGTATTCAAGAAGCATTTGATCATGCGAAAGAGAAAGTCCCACAACTAGATATCTTGGTGAACAATGCGGGCATTCTAGTGGACGAAGGGAAGACCCTCCTTTCTATTTCAGAAGAAGACTTTACCCAGACCCTACAAATTAATGCCTTAGGGGCCTATCAGGTAGTACGGACCTTTCTCCCCCTAATGAATAAGGGAGGCAGAATCATCATGGTATCCAGTGGAGCGGGGATCATTTCGGGAGGAGTTTCCTCCTTTGCCCCTGCTTACGCCGTATCCAAAACGCTGATGAATACCCTTACCCAACATCTGGCCCGCGACCTTGAACCCAAGGGAATCACCATAAACGCCGTTTCTCCCGGATGGGTACGAACAGACATGGGGGGGTCAGGAGCCAATCGATCTGTGGAAAAGGGGGCTGAAACTCCCGTATGGTTGGCTATAGAGGCTCCGGCTTCTCTGACAGGTAAATTTTTGCACGACAAAAAAGAAATAGCCTGGTGAAACCGAAGAAAAATAATCTGTGTATATTTAACTAATTCGATTTTTACCTTAATATTTCCTCCATGGCGGAAAAGGCCTTATCCTCATATTTGTATGAAGAATACCTTGCCCTCGAAGCATCCTCCTCAACAAAGTATGAATTTCATGGGGGATATATAGCGGCGATGGCTGGTGGTACCCTGGCTCATGGACAAATTGCTGTAAATGTTGGTACGAGTATTTCTTCAGAGATTACAAAAAATGGGAAACCTTGTAACTCCTATAGCAGCGATGTAAAAGTTCGGATTGATTCTACTGACAGGACTTTTTACCCAGACTTTTCGGTTGTGTGTGGGGAAGTCCAAACTGCCGAGAATGATTCAAATGCCCTGATCAATCCCATTTTGATTCTAGAGGTCCTATCTGATTCTACCGTTGCCTTTGATCGGGGGGCTAAATTTTCACATTACAGAGAAATTACCAGCCTAAAGGAGTATATATTGGTCAGCCAACAAGAGGCCATGGTAGATATATTTTTCAGGACAAAAGATGGTACCTGGGAAATTCATACATACACTGATTTAGAAGAGTCTATCCCCTTAAAGTCCCTTGAATGTACCATCCATATGCGAGACATATATCGACGTGTTCCTGGGATAGATAAGGGATTGTAAAAGCAAAGGAGGGACTATATAAGGCTGATAAAATAGATATTCAATAAATTTTTCTCTACAATAGATATACCCCATTCAAACTCATCACAAGCTCTATGCGCTACTCTTACTTGACTATTTCCTTAATCTTCGGGTTACTGCTCATTCCTGCGTCCTTATTTTCTCAACGCGGGACCCCTCCTGCTTTGGAACAGATAGAAAATTCCCAGCCGAGAAATGTCATCTTCATCCTCAGCGATGACCACCGCTGGGACTTCATGGGTTTTATGAACAAGGTCCCTTGGCTGGAGACACCGGTGATGGACCGATTAGCACGGGAAGGCGCCCATTTTCCCAATGCCTTCGTGACCACCTCCCTCTGTTCTCCCAGCCGAGCTTCTATCCTCACAGGAACCTACTCACATAGCCATACAGTTGTAGATAACCAGGCCCCAGACCCTGGTGACTTAATCTTTTTCCCCCAATACCTTCAGAATTCTGGTTACCAGACCGCCTATGTGGGTAAATGGCACATGGGAGACGCCAACGACAGCCCCAGACCCGGCTTTGACCATTGGGTGAGCTTCCGAGGTCAAGGAGTCTACTACAATCCTTCGCTCAATGTAAACGGAGAGCGCGTTACCTACGACGATTCAACTTACATGAGTGACGTTTTGACGGAATACGCCCTCGATTTTCTCAAAAATAGAGACGAAGAAAAGCCCTTCTTTTTGTACTTGTCTCATAAAGCCGTGCATGCTGAATTTTCCCCTGCCAAACGCCACCGCGATAGTTACGCAGACAAAGAACTCATCTATCCTCCCTCTTTCCGAACTTCTGACCAACCGATAAGGGGCAAGAGAAATTTCGGGGCAGGAGGTCCCGACTTTCGAGTACCTCACCTAGAACCCAATATGACGGACTCCTATTACGGCCCAGGTCGTATGCCGGACTGGCAGAAGATGCAACGCGAAGGCTGGCATGGGGTCGATTATATGTATCACGGACGCATGGACTTTGAAGAATTTTTTCGAAGGTATTGTGAGACGCTAAGAGGGGTAGATGAAAGCATTGGTTCTGTCATGAGCTACCTAGAGGAAGCGGGTTTGGATGAGTCTACCCTCATTATTTACATGGGCGATAATGGCTTTTCTTTTGGGGAGCACGGACTCATAGACAAACGCCATTTCTACGAAGAATCGGCCAAGGTGCCCTTCCTGGTACGCTGTCCCGAGTTATTTGAGGGGGGACAAACCATGAATAGTATGGTGCAAAATATAGATATTGCTCCTACAGTTTTGGAATTGGCCGGTCTTCAGTCCCCTGACTATTTTCACGGAGCTTCTATCCTCCCCGTCCTCCAGGGTAATACCGATGGCTGGCGCAATCGCATATTTTATGAATATTATTGGGAATACGATTTCCCTCATACGCCCACCATGCACGGGGTGCGTACCGATCGGTATAAGTATATCCGTTACCACGGCATTTGGGATACCAACGAGTTCTATGATCTCCAGGAAGACCCCCATGAGACCAACAATCTCATAGCCGCCCCTGAGCACCAGGAACTGATCAAAAGCCTGGCAGGAGATATTTATGATTGGCTGGAAACGACCAACGGCCTGCAGATTCCGTTGAAGCGAACGATTAAGCATCGTTATGGGGATCATAGGAACCAGAAGGTACATTAACTCCAACTTTACTCACTATGCTACTAGCTAAAATTCTCACCTTTTTCTTCGCAGCCATCATGCTCCTGGGGGCCTATTACCATGTGGCTAATCCCAATTTCTATAAGCCTCTCGTACCTCCCTTTATTCCACTGAATGTAGCCAATATCTTATCCACTATTGCTGAGGCAGCCATAGGAATTGCCTTACTAGTCCCCTCCCTCAGGAAGTGGGGGGCCTTAGGCTTTTTGCTCCTAATGATAGCCTTTCTACCCCTTCATACCTGGGATCTATTTCGGGAAAAACCTGCTATGGGTTCTCAGACGGCAGCGATTATTCGTTTTGTAATTCAGTTGCTTGTGATCTATGGGGGATGGTGGTTGTATCAAAAATATTCCTAAGATGGATGTTCCCTTGTATACCATATGCAAACTACCCTCCATACCATTTAGGTAAAGAGGGTAGTTTTTTCTAAGTCGTCAAATTTTCGCTGTCTATCAGGCTAGCACCTCAGGGGCTACTTTTGCAAATCGCAAAACGTCCATGATCCCGGCAAGTGGCATTCCTCTTTCTTGAGTGACAATTCCTCCAGCAGGATCCCAACCTTTATTTAAATACGATTCAGGGTCTTCTCTCAGGAGACTTAGGAAGGTCATTCCGACAATCCAACTTCCCAGGCAGCCCAGGCGGTTTCCATTTTCTCTTATTTCGGCTTCTTTGAGCACATAAAACCACAGAGGCGTTCTATCTAGGAAATCTCCCTGGATAAAGATCGCTTGATCCTGTACAGAGACATTGGTCAACAGTTCCTGCTCCGTTAAAGGAGTATACGTTTGCCCATCTGGACAAATGGAAATATCATACTCAGACAGAAAATTGAGAATTGCCTGTGCCGTAGGGAGAGAAAGCAGGTATCCTCTTAGCAGATTTCTCCTGGCGAGGTGTTTCATGATCTGGTTAAACTGATCGAAGGGCACCTCAACATTGCTTTGGGTTTCTGCATCTAGCAATAGGAAATCCTCATTTTGCATTCCTGGATCTGTCAAATGAATACCGATCAGGGTATCAATTTTTCGTGAAAAACGAGGAGGAAACCCGGGAATAGGTGGCTGGTTTTGGGTATCAAAAAAGCGATCCCACTGAATGATCCAGTTGAAGGTAAGGGTATTGTTGAAGCTAGGTACAGGGGGTTGAATAATTCCTTTTTTGGCTGCTTCTGCTCCTTTTCCTGTAAAACTGAATAGCAAGTTGAAAGGGGCGCGGTCTTGAAAATTTCCTCCAAAACCAAAATTGAGGTTGTAATCGTATTCATTTCGGACCATCGTATGCCCAAAACGATAAGCCGCTACGGAAAATTCAAGCGGCATGAAGGGCTTTCCTGGAGAATAGTCTTTAAAAAGATGAAATAAGTTTTGGTGCTCAGTTGCCTTAAGAATATGCTCCACGCGATCTTCTCCGATGATTTGATGGAGGAAGTCATTTACGACCAACCATTGATAGGTGAAAACAACTTCCTTTCGGGCTTGGGCGAATAAGCCCTCATTAACAGCCTTACTTGAAGTTTCTTTTGGGGCACTCTCTTTGACGCGGAGCACATCTACCACGGCATTGTGAAACTTCAACCAAGCCAAGTGAAATTGGGCTACCGCCAGGTTTTCGTCATTCCGCAAGTCCCCAATTAGGGCTAGTGTAGGAATTTCTCCATTATTGGAACTGCCATTGATTCGCGGCAAATCTCGGTTGGGATTTTGGGGATCATCATCCAATCCTGGATCAGGAGTATCTCCGATTCCAGGAACTCCTACTCCTTCATTTACGCCAATTTTCAACTTAATAGGATCTCCTTCAAATCCATAAAAATCTGCCATGGCCCCCCAGGGGCCATCTTTATCCCCATATACGCTGTCCAGGTCAAAGAAAGGGGTACGCAGATTTTCAAAACTACCTACTACTGTATCTGGATCTGCGGGATCAAAATCGTCTTTGGTAATTTCCAATTCCAAATTTGGACTCGAGGCACCTGTCAGGTCATGGTCAATAAATTGACCCCAATAGGTGTATCCAGGAGGAATGATAGAGTTGTCATTGTCTATCGAGGCCTGGTCTACCATGAGATCTGCCAAACGTTTGAGCATCTCAATCGTGGTAGGTTTGGGTTCGATGAGCGAGTCAGGATCATTTACTAGTTTGCGGAAAATGTAATTAAAATCATTGCCCGACAACTTAAACACATTGGCGCGCTTGAATCTGGGATTAAAATAACATACAGGATTATTTTTGTCGTAACCAGGATGGTTACCATGATAGGAACGCAAGTTTACCTTGCTCTTAGAAACGTTTTTCATGACTATTTAATTTAATTTGGTGACAAATTAAGTGAGAGGGCGTTATAAATGTATAAAGAACTAATACTAAGTACGAAGGTATAAATAAATTTGATTATCAAAAAATTTGACTTTGGCGAATGTATGAATTTTATAGCTAAGCCTTAGATTTTTACAACCGAAAAGCGAGAAATTCCCTAAGGCACCAACCACTTCCCTTTTCCGTTCTCCCGAGACAAATCAAACTCGGCCCTTAAATGCGCCAAACCAACCAGTTGAAGTACTTCCACTCGAAGGGGGGTGAATTCTAATACACAGAAATATTGTTCGTTTATCGTCCCAATCCAGTCGTGCGCTGCGGAAGGATGGGGGATGGTAGAACCCGGAGCCAATCGAGAAGTATAGGCCTTTTTCAAGGGCTCAGGAATAGATTTCCAATAAGCCTGACAGAAGGAATCCTGATGATGGAGTATACAATGAACGTCCACCTGAACTTGAAACTTCTCTTCCGGATGATAAGCCAGTAGACTTGCTTGAGGATTTTGCTGGAGCTGCTCCACCTTTGCGGATCGAAGGTCTGTGAAAATGATAAATTTGTTATTCCCTGTCACATCTCGAAGGACCACATAGCGTTGCCTTACCTGCTCCTCCATTTGAGTTCCCAGATTGAGCAAACGAAAGGGATGAGACCTATCGCTTGGGGCGCTTCGGAGTTGCTTCCAGACAAGTTCCCATACTTCAGCTAAGGTATTGTCTATTGTTATGAATGCCATTGGAATTAGAAAAATTCATCTGAATCCTCAAAATCTCTTATATTAGGTACCCAAAGTAAAACCCACATGTTCACCCCCCACATTCGCTACTCATTCTTGGGCTTATGCCTCCTATTCTTTTCATGCAAGAATACGCCCTCTACGGCTGTTGTCCAAAAACAAGCAGTTGCTCTCCCTGCTAACCCTACTCCATTAGACGCCTATATCGCTGCTCCGGATGAGCATTTCTCCTTCAAAAAGGTTTCCAGCATAGCTGGAGAAGGCTATACCACTCATGTAGTACGTATGGTATCTCAGCATTGGTTGACAACAAAAGAGGTGAAGGACCCAGAGTGGTGGCACTGGGTAACGATTGTCGTTCCGAAAGAAGTAAAGAGCCCAACGGGTATGCTTATGATCGGAGGGGGAAACCGCAAAGACAAGAAACCCAAGGAAGCAGAGCATTTGGTCGTTCAGGCAGCCTTGGCCACACAGACGGTTGTGGCTGAGCTACACAATGTCCCCAATCAACCCTTGAATTTCGTTGGGGATGACTTTGGGCCGCGTAAGGAGGACCAAATCATCGCCTATGGATGGCGGCAGTTTCTGGAGGGGGGCGGCAAAGAGGAAGACGCACGCTGGTTGGCCCGACTCCCTATGACTAAAGCTGCGGTGAAGGCCATGGATGTCATCACTGCTGTTACCAGGGAAGAAGGACCTACTGAAGTGACACAATTCGTTGTGGCAGGAGGTTCCAAACGGGGGTGGACCACCTGGACCACGGCAGCTACAGACGATCGGGTAGTCGCCATTGCTCCCATAGTTATTGATTTACTTAATGTGATTCCCTCCTTTGAACACCATTGGAAGGTATATGGTTTTTGGGCTCCTGCAGTGGGAGATTATGACAGAGAAGGAATCATGGAGTGGCAAAATAGCCGGGAATACGATGCCCTTATGGCCCTTACTGAGCCCTATTCCTACAGAGATCGCTATAGGATGCCCAAAATGATTATCAACGCCACCGGAGATCAATTCTTTATCCCCGATTCCTGGCAGTTTTATTGGAAGGATTTGCCTGGGGAAAAACACCTTCGTTATGTGCCGAATAGTGAGCACTCCATGAGAGGAACGGATGCCTTTGAAACCCTAATTGCCTTTCATGCCCATATCGTTACCGAAACGCCCCGACCAGACTTTGATTGGTCGGTAGAGGAGGGGGTAATTACCATTACCCCTCATGAGGACTTTCCTCCAGAAAGCGTTACCCTCTGGCAGGCCCACAATCCCAAGGCGAGGGATTTTCGGGAGGATGAAATTGGTTCGGCGTATAAAGCCAGCCCGGTGGAACCCGAGGCGGATGGCAGCTATCGCCTATCAGTAGAGGCCCCGGAAAGTGGTTATACAGCTTTCTTTGGAGAGCTCAACTTCCAGACAGCTGCTCCTGTACCGTTCAAAATGAGTACAGGAGTTGTAGTTGTCCCCGATACCTATCCACATGAGCCTTTTGTAGCGAAGGTGCCACGGGGGACGGGGAAGTAAATAGCTAATTCCGTCTGGTAAATGAATAAGATTAAACTTCTTGCAAACTTCTTCGTCTAAAGGAGAAAAGGACAATTGTCTTTTCAATTGCACGTTATCCATTCATTACATCCAAAATTTTAGCATAATGAAAAATCTCATTTCAATTTTTACCCTCCTATTCGTTTCCGCAATCTTCTCTCAAGCCCAGGTTAGCTGGACACGTGCAGAAGTGGCAGAGGCGGATGTGCCTATAGCGGTAAAAAACACCCACACCATCTCTTTTCCTGATTCCCCAGCAGACCGATGGGAAAAGGCGACGCGGATTGTTAAAAACACAGTTCATAGCAAATACATAGCGATCTTCAAGCAAGACCATCAGCGGGTACGCGCTCGCTACAAAGAGAGCGGCTCGGGACTCAGCGCCACTACCTATTTTGTAGGGAGTAAGCTTCCTCAAGCGATCCAAGATGCAGCTGCAGCTAATTACAGTGGCTATAAGCTTCGAAGTGGAGAGAAAATTCAGAGCCTGGCCGGCGGGCAAAAAGAGGTATACCGCATTCGCTTACGCAAGGGAGCTCAAAAGTTGGTGGTATATGTAGATGAAAGTGGGAAAGAAATCGAAAAGGGAAATGTTCCTGAGATGATGAAGGAAGATGAGGAAGTAGAAGGCTAAGGAAATCCCTATTGCTATTTGCACGAATCAATAGCCTTACAAACGAAAGTCAAACACCTCCCTTGAAAATTTCAAGGGAGGTGTTTTTCTTTTATCGCTTTTGTTGGGTTAGAAGTGAGAATAGGAATTCCCAACAATAAATAGCAACTTTTATTGAATTTTCGGCAATTCATACCAGGCAATGCCCATGAGCCATCAAATAACCTACGTAGGGATTGGAAGCACCGTCAAACACCCAGGAAACAAGGAATCCTTATTAGACATTTCCATCGCCAACAAAATTCCTCATCTACACGAATGTGGGGGGAACGGGAAATGCACTACCTGTCGGATTCGGGTAGTGGATGGCTCCCAGAACCTCAATCCGCCTACGCCTATTGAAGTTTCTACCTCCAAAGCCCGCAAGTGGGACCCGACAATTCGCCTGGCCTGCCAGACCTATCCAGACGGAGATGTAAAAATCCAACGCCTCGTATGGTCTAGCGCAGAGGTTAACCAACTACAAAAAGAACTGGCCCCTGAAGGAAAGGCCGAAGAGCGTAAGATTGCCATCCTCTTTTGCGATTTGCGGAACTTTACCTCCCTTTCCACTAATAACCTGAATTTTGACCTGGCCTTTATGCTCAACCGTTTTTATACGGCCCTGGGAGACCCCATACTCATGAACAATGGCATTATTTATCAATATGTGGGGGATGAGATTATAGGGGTTTTTGGAACAACAGGAGGGACTCCTGAAAAGATTTGTATGGATGCGATACGCGCAGGCATCGGTATGGAGTACGCCCTGCGCAGACTCAACAAAATAGAATTAAGGGATCTGGACATTACCTTGGAATCGGGCATTGGTATTAATTATGGTCCAGTATATTTGGGCCACCTGGGGCACCCCACTCACAGACAATTTTCTGTCATTGGAGATCCTGTGAATGTAGCCAGCCGAATCCAGGACCATACCAAAGTATCTGGAACCCAGATTCTTCTATCTGAATCCACCCTCCAGGAGGTAAAGGCAACGGGCCTGCATTTGGGAAAATCCCTTGAGGCCCAACTCAAGGGGAAAGAAGAACTCGTAAAGGTCCACGAACTCCTGGGCTTTAAAGAAATGGACCTGCAATTGGAACTGCAAGCCTCCGTTCATATACTCTTGAGTAAGGAAGACGATTTTGCCGGGCTTTTTTATCAAAAGGTCTTCAGCCTAGCCCCCTTTGTGCGGGAACTTTTCAAAAAAAGCATGATCGATCAAGGCCGTTTACTCACCCATATGATTGGAGGAATCGTATACGCTTTGTCCCGGCCTGCCCATCTGACCCTCGGCTTAAAAAAACTGGGCTACGATCACCTCAACTATGGGGTAGAAGCGGAATACTATCCCGTGGTAAAACAGGCCATGTTGGAGACCATCGAAGAAACGCTTATAGAAGAAGGAGCCCTGGGCGAATGTACCATGCAGGCCTGGGAAACCGCACTGGATTTTATCATTGATGCGATGCTAAAAGGAGCGCAGGAAGTTTAACCGTCAGTTAAAGAAGGCCATATACTCCCATAGCCCTCTTCCAGATCCATTCAAGAAGGTCAAATATTCAACCAATAATTCAGCTTCAACACCAGGGCCCTACTTTTGGGTCCCCACATTTCCACCGCATAGTTGTCGGTGTAGACGATAAACAGATCGGACATAGGCTTATAGCGCCACTGGATGCGACTGTTGATATTGAAATTGTCTCGCTGGGTATTGAATTGGAGAAAGGTGGTCCAAAACAGGTTGCGAGAGAAGTTGAATTCAACGCGGGGACTAATGAGGAAGAGATCTTCACTCCCGTAGGGATCGGGGAAATTAAGATTGTTATAGACGAAATTAACCCCAAAATTACCCCAAGGCTGGATGCGATAGGCGAGCTCCAGGAGAGTTTCCATTCGGGTTCCGTTGAAAAAATTCCCATACTGTATGCCCGCTGCCCAGGTAAAATATTTTCTTCTATCGCTCTGGTAGCCCAAGCTGGCATAATCAAAATTGTAATCTCCAGCAGGTAAGGGCTCCCCATCGGTAAATTCAAAGGGAAATAGGAGCCTTTTTGATTCATGGGTATACTCAATCATCATGCCTCCCGTTTTGGCCAGGCTTAAGGTATAGCCTGCAATGATCCGCTGCTGAAGGAAATCAAAGGAGTTATCGACATCCAGAATTTGCCGAAGGCCAAAGCGATGGGCATTGATACGAGATTGGTCCTTGGGGAAAATGGTGTATCCCAGGCGGGTATACCAGTGGTGAAAACCAACATGGATACTCGTATCTCTTACCGCATCGTACTGCTCTGCAGATGGAATCCAGCCCATATCGGCGAAATAGTTGTCTCCGATCCCGGCAAAGTTGGTATAAACGCTTAGCTTTTTCCCGTCATATCCTCCGCCGACATTGTAAAAATAATTGTCTCCCTCTAGTCCATCACTAAAGGAGAGACCAAAGCCGCCAAAGCCCTGCCATTTGGCGTCTTGAGAAAAGTAATTGAATTCCATGCCGGCCACCCGATTGAAATCAGAGTCCATAAATTCTCCTGATTCAGTGGCCTGGCGGTTGTGAAAATACCCCTTAATGACAGAGCGATCTAGCACCCGCTGGTGCATGGTAAAAGAGGTGTAATTTTGGGCAGAGAAATCAGAAGACTCTTTAGTTTGCATATTCATGAGTCCTACCCGAAGCTTTTTATTGAGGTTTCCACTTAGCCGGGCACCAAAGGCAATGGGAATGGTATTGCCCTCTTCGTCCAACCCGATTCTTCTGGAGAAGAAGGGCCGCATGGGGGGGATACCAAAATTGGCAAAGAGGTCGCTATTTTCCAGAAAGAACAGCCTTCTTTCGGGAAAGCGAACGTTGAAGGTGGTCAGGTTGGTCACCTGCTGATCCACTTCTACCTGGGAGAAATCCGGGTTAACCGTTAGGTCCAAGTTGAGGGTAGAGGTGACAGCTACCTTGGCGTCTACCCCTATGCGGGAATTGGTGTTGGCCTCTTCTCCCTCTTCGAAATCTTGGTCATACGAGACCAGGCCGTAGGGGATAATAGCGATATTACTTTTTACTTTTTGTGGAGCTTCATCCCACATCAATGCACCTGTATAGCCCAGATCTACGGTGAGAAACTGAACGGGTACAGGTGCCCAAGCATGCCAGCTATTGGAGCGGGGTTCTCCACGAGAGAAGTTAATGCCCCAGGTTTGTCTCCCTTGCTCATAACGAAGGATATTGAAGGGGATGGCCATTTCTACGGTCCAATAGTTTTCGTAGTGGGCTACCTCTACATACCACTTGTTATCCCAGGCGGTATTAAATCCGGAGCTACTACCTGAGCCCATTTCGCTTCGGGTTCCCGTACGGCCGGAGATCAAAGACTCTGTCTGGACACCGGCGGGATTGGTAGCAAAAGAGAACCCATTGGAGGCATTGTTTACCGGATCGAAAAGGACCCCAAACACATCTCCATTCCAAAACAAACGATTGTCGCGCTTCAGGGTCGGAATTATATAATCATTGGGGCCATAACAGGTCGCTCCTACATAGATGAAGTTCTCATCATAAGTGAGTCGTACTTCCGTTTGGGTTTCCTGCGGCACCTGAATCCCATCAGCAGGAAAAGCCATCCAAAAATCCTTTGCAGGCTTTGCCTTTTCCCAAGAAGGCTCATCCAGCCTTCCATCCACTTTGATTTTGTCTCGTGTCCTGGCGATAGATACTTGATAGGTTTCTTGTGTGGTATTTATCGATACACGAGAGCTCTCATCCTGTCCCTGTGCATCAGCAATGCTTAGACTTCCCAAAAATAGAATGGCTATCCCAAAACATATCCGATGGTTCATGATAAGCGTGTTGATTTAGTGGAAGGACAGTAGGTTTATATGGTTATAAATCCTTACCGCGAGCAATTTTGCTGCAAGATACACTTAAGTATGATTTTTTTCTGAAGCGATGTATGAAGGATACCCTGAAAATTTCCTTGTTTATGGCGTAGCTTTTCACTTCGCTTTAATAAGCTTTCTCTACTTTAACCAATCTACCAGGGTCGCTAAGAATAGGCTTTGTTGATCAATAAATACTGTATGAGAACAGTTGGGGAAGTAGGAAAAATGATTAGGTCCAAGTAGTTCTGACAAACCTTGAATCTGTTTTTTAGAAAATAAGCCATCTTCTTCTCCATATAGCCCGTAAATAGGAAGTTGTTTGGCTTGGATACCTTGAATTTTTTCCCTTAGATCCAATGTGGTGTATTGTTCATTTTCCCAAAAGCCTTGGGGGGGTGGGTAGGTCATTTCCGATCCATAAGTCTTCAACGTTGAGTCGGTCTGGAACAATTTGTAGAGATCCTGGGCTTCTGGGGAAGGGTTTTTGGGAGTATAAAAGCCATTTTGGAATGCGTGCATAAAGCAATAGGAACTGTAGGCCATGGAGCTGGTATCCATTTTCTCCAACATGTCCATGTAGTTCAGATTAACCCGATCTTGTTTTTCCTCATAAATGGCCCGGGAGCGGGCGATCAGGTTTTTTAAGGTTTCCTGAAATACCACCGGAGCTCCGATGAGAATCAAGGAACCCGTTATTTCCGGATATTGATCTGCGAACAGGGTGCCCACGATTCCGCCAAAGCTGTGGCCCAGCAAGTGAACCTTTTCTACGTCATATTGATCGAGGAGGGCCAAGATATCCTGGAATGTTTCTTCAAAAGTAAAGGCGGCATCCAAGGCTTTACTCCGGCCTTCGCCCCTCCTGTCATAACAGATGACAAAGAAGCCCTGTTCAGAGAGCCTTTGAGCTGTAGTGATCTCAAAATTCGCCGAATTGTATCCCGGTCCTCCGTGAAGGAAAAGGAGGGCTTCTTCAGTGGGATTGCCAAAACTTCTGTGATAGGGTGCTTGTCCCGCTAGCTTCTGGAAGAGGCAGAGTCCGAGGAGGGAAAATACAATTCTCAGTAGGTTTCGGCACATCACTTTGTCCTTAAATATTATTCTTTGTTTTTTAATTACTGAAATAGTCTGTATCAAAACAAAAAAATGCAACTCCCAAATGTTACCTTTTGCATGTTAAGCCTACTATCTATTCAGAAACATCTATTAGATAAAGGAGGAAGAACATGAGCACTGACAAACAACGTACCTTTTTAAAAGCCTACGATCCCCATCACGAAGCTCTGACACGTTACTGTCATGCGTTGGCATACGGCAAAATGGAAACCGAAGACCTGGTCCAAGAAGTATTGTTGTCGACCTATCAGCACTTTGAGCACATCCAAAAAAAGGATCAATTGCTCAATTACATGGTAAGAGCGGCAAGAAATATTTCTATAAAGCACCAGCGGCAGGATCGTCGATTCTTGAAATTTTGGGAGCAAGCGGAAGAGAAATTTAAGGCTGAGGGCATAAACCCAGAGGCAAGCGTAGACGTTCATTTGTTACAAATTGCCCTACAAAAACTTCCTTCAGCGCAGCGAGAAGCCATCGTTCTTTTTGAAATCAGTGGGCTCAAAATGAAGGAAATAGCCGAGATCCAAAATAGATCTGAGGCCGCCGTAAAAATGGCCATTAGTAGGGGAAGGGCAAAATTGCGCAAGCTCCTTTCAGAGGAATCTGAGGCCCCTCGTTCTCTCGCGCTGTTGGGATTAACAAACCCTTTCGGTTCGAACCAGGAATTAGACAAACTATTTACTTTTCACCAGGATTTTGTTTCTCCGGTCAGTAAGGAATCTTGTAAACAGTATATCCTTGGGCTTGACCTGGAAGGCTTAGGGGGTATAGTTTCTCACGTCATCCCCCTGGCGGGCACTAAGCCGATAGGGGCCTTTACTAGTATCTTCCTGATCGGGAGTGTTGTTTTTCTTATTTCTAATGATACCCCTCAAAATTCGGTGTTACAGCCCATTCAACCTCACCTAATTCCCTCTATTGACTGGGCAGATGAGGGAGATACCAGCCATTCCCCCCCGTTCGTTCAACCAGCCCAATCGATTGAAGACTCTCTTCAAGCTTCAAGTAACTCACAAATTCTCAATAGCTCCACTAAAGAACAGGATTCTTAACTCGTTGAAGAAAGACAAAATCATTCCCTCCTATGAACAATAAACAGTTTAGTTTCTGTACAGGACAAAACTTTAGATGGGTAGATCTGTGATCAAAAATACCCTATTTTGTACTCCCCCCCTGGCCCCCTCTCTCAAGGAACCCCCTCTGACTCCCCCTTAGAAATGGGGAGAAAGGGGGAAACCTTGGCGAAATCACTATGATTTCCTGGGTCGTTTCCGGACCCCTTTTGAGTTTCCCCTAGGAGGGGAAAAAAGGGAATCGGGGATGCAGCGGAAGGGTACAAAAAGGGCGAATAAATAAGAAATTTTATTTTTTGTCCTGTACATAGCAGTTTAGTACCATTTGGAATTGGCTCAATCAGTTTGGAGAGAAAATGATGTCGAAGGAAGAAGTTAAAATATCAAATGGTCTTTTCAATTATTCTTAATGATTGAATTATATTGGATGCATAATTTAACACATTATGCAAGCACTCCCTTCTTTCCTATTGGCATTTCTATGCATTTGTTGCTGGTCCTGCCAGACTCCCGAAACAGAAAAGAGTCAGGATTCATCCTCTGCAAAAAGTTCGAATCAAGGTTTGCAAAGCCAATCCATAGGCTCAAGCAACTTTCCAGAACCGGTAAATGGTAGAATGGTTCGGCGCTTTCAAGTTTCCATTACCTGGGAGCAAACTTACGAATCTAGCCTGAGGGATGTTAAGCCCGAACGATTAGATGGATTTCAAGGTCCATTAATGCAAAAATTACTTCCCAGTTCCACTGGGACTCCTTCTCAGGTAGTGTACGTCCAAATCCCTCAATTAAGCGCAGAAAGTATTTTTGATGGGACAGGCTTTGAATGGAAAAGCCATGAGCTTACGGATCTCGATGTAGATTGGGATATCGAGCGAGCCGGATATACCTATGGGGCGGATGAACCCATATTTGAATTTACCTCTGCCCAATTTGACGAAATAAGCTCCTTCGTGGGGAATTACCTCATTGTAGGGAGTACATACTTCCTCAACCCCCAAGAGGGTCTCCCTAATGTGTACTGTATACGAACACCAGAAGATGAATTACCCTTTGGCCCCCATAGCTTCGATGTCCTCAGCGATAGCTTGATAGCCCTTGCAGATCCGTTGAAAAATCGCCTTGTATTGCTCAATGAAAAGGGGGCAATCCGGATGGTCCATAAACTAGCGTTTTCGCCCAGTCAGCTTCAGTTTAAGCGCGAACGCAAGCGCTTGGAAGTTTTTGATCCTCAAGAAGAGCGTTATTATGAAGTGAATGTCCAGAATTATTTGGGGCCCGCCCAAGAGATAACGGAGAATGCGCACTACGAATGGGCCCAAGTGTTTAGCGGGGAAGAAACCCTGGATTTAACAACCCGGCAATCTGGCTGGCTGGCCTTTAAAGGAAAAGACGAACTCCCTGCGGATCGCGTATCGTTTCAGGTAGATCCCAAGAGAGGAAAAATTCTTGCTGTTCACAGTTTGGGAAGGGATAAGGAGAATCAAAAATTCGTGTTGCTACGGATGGAACATCCCGATAATGGGCTATACAATTTGATTATACGGTAC
Source organism: Bacteroidia bacterium (assembly GCA_965263105.1). Taxonomy (GTDB): domain Bacteria; phylum Bacteroidota; class Bacteroidia; order J057; family J057; genus JBCCTX01. Next base: position 762,596 of record CBDHGL010000002.1, read on the forward strand.
GACTCCGATAACCAGCCCATTTCTACCCTGGAATTCTCCTATTCTCCTCAAGTGATTTATTTAGAAAACGAGTTTCGCATTTACAATTCTCAGGTGTATAGACTGGAGTCCAAAGACCAAGAATACTTTGTCTCGACCTACCTCTTTCCTTAATTATATTCTTCCCCATTTATCATGAGAAAGCTGATATTTTCCTTACTCATCCTCATAGCCCTGGCGGGAATTGCCTATTGGCAATTTGTTTATTTTCCTAATCGAATCCCTCAACCAGACAATTTTAATACCCCGGACCCTGTCGAAACAGTAGGTCTCCCCAATGCCCCCGACTTGCCGGAATCTAAATTGAAAGTATCAACAGAAACTCCCAAAATAGGGGAGCTTCCCCGGCCTGCTAAGCCCAAAGTAAAGAATCCTGAAGACTGCCTCAGTGGAGAAGAAATCCTCGAGATGGCCAAAATTTTTGAGAATCACGAATGGACCTTTGAAGAGGACTTTACCGATAGTTGTGGGACTAAACTCTCCTTCTTTAGAAAGGGACGCTCCTATAAGGGAGTGGCATATAAATGGGGCGGACTAGATGGAACAGATGATTTTATGTCGCGATTGATAGAAGGGAAAAAGCCCGGTTCTTATTCCAATGAGGGGGTAATCTCCTGTGCAACAGGTATCGATTGTTCGGGTTTTATTGGCTATTGCTGGGGGATCACCAACAAAAAATATGGTACATCCACCATCCATCAGGTTTCTGATGCCCTGGATGATCCAGAGTTTCAGATGGAAACAGATATGCGCCGTGGTGATGCTTTGAACCTACCAGGAAATCACATCGTCCTCTTCGATACCCTGGCCAGCAACGGCAACGCGATTATCTACGAAGCAACAGGAGGGCGGGTACGGAAAGTTCGAAGGATTGAGCGGGAATGGCAGTACTTTAAAAACAAAGGCTATAAACCTATTCGATTTGAGAAAGTATGTTTGTAGGATTAGGAAATGACGATTTACAGGTGGATACTCCCCTAAGCCCTGAATCCAGGGCCCTACATCCAAGCCTTATGGAGAACTTGGGAAGGCGATTAAGGCAGGCTTAGTAGTACCTTTTCAAGGCAACTACCGGCTTATCAAACTCCTCTTCCATTCGCAAAAACTCGTTCAACTTTTCATTTTTGACAGTTCTGCGAGGAACAAATGAGTTGTGGTACTTCTGCGTAACGAACTCAACAAAGTCCTCTACTTCTTGCTGCAATTCTGGAGGGAGTGCTCCTACCTTTTGAGCCAGGTTTTGCTTAGTCATAAGTTGTTTGGTTATCTACTACCCAATATTACTACAAAAATGGGAAAAAAGTTTGCTCTTTTCGATCAACTGTATGTTAAGAAAGGGGGAGGGGCCTCTAAAACCAACACAGCACTACCCTGGGAAGGTAGTGCTGTGTTCTTGGTAATTAGCTGCACATCGTGATACAAAGGTAGGGCGAAAAGGCCCAGAATAAAGGTCTGTTTAGACGAATGATACGCATTATTCGATAAATGAAGCACTTCTATCGACAAAGCCTAAATCAACAGCTATCCGTCTCTCCTTTTGTATTTCTTCTTTCTCATTTATCAACCCATCCCGGCCCTTTGACAAACCTACCCGGAGTGGCCCCTGTATGTTCTCCATCTTTCAGGACCTGTACCCCATTGACAAAAACTTGCTCAATCCCTGTCGCGTATTGATGAGGTTCTTCAAAGGTAGCATGGTCCGTTACCGTTTCAGGGTCAAATATCACTACATCGGCGTAGTATCCTTCTTGCAACATCCCGCGCTTCTTTAGCTTCAGGTTTTGTGCGGGCAAATGACTCAACTTCCGAATAGCCTCCTCCAGGGGAAATAAGCCTTCATCGCGGGAATATTTCCCCAAGACTCGGACAAAGGAACCATAGGCCCGAGGATGAGTGCTCTGCTTAAGAAAAACGCCCTCAGCAGACATCGAACCTGCATCTGAGCAAAAACTCATATAGGGAAGTTGAAGCTTTTTTCGGAGGTTTTCGTCTGACATGGAAAAATACACTACCTGGATTCTGCTTTGGTCTTCTACCATGAGGTCCATCATGGTTTCAGCAGGACTTTTTCCCAATTCCTCAGCCACTTCTGATAACCTTTTGCCAATGTGTTGGCGTAAGTCCGGATTTCGGAAGCCCACCAGGAGAATATTGGAAGGAGGATGTTCAAATTCGGTTTCTTTCAGGATTTTTTGACGGAGGGAAGGATTGGAAAGCCGTTCCAATGCTGCCCCTACTCCTCCCTCGCGCACCCACTCCGGAAGCTGCACATGGAGTCCAGTAGAGGAAGCGGGATAGGTATACATATCTGTTGTGATTGGGAGCCCTTCGGCTCGTGCGGCCTCAATAAGCATAATAGCTGAGTCTAGCTTATTCCAATTTTTCTGTCCTGAAGCCTTGAAGTGATACACTTCTGCTGATAAGTCTGCCTCTCGTCCTATACGTATAAGTTCCTCTATAGACTCCAACAATTCCTCGCCCTCACTGCGAATATGGGAGATGTACATCCCATCGTATTGGGCAGCTACTTTGGAGAGCTCGATGAGTTCTTCCGTACTGGCGTAGCGACTTGGAGCGTATAGCAAAGAAGAAGAAATACCAACGGCACCCTCGCGCATGGCCTGGCCTGTAAGCTGCTTCATTTGTTCCAGTTCCTCTGTTGTTGCAGGTCTATTTTCGTAGCCAATAGCATAGCGCCGTAAGGTTCCATTCCCCACGAAGGAAGCGACATTGGTAGAAACCCCTTTCTCTTCCAGGTACTGCAAATGTTCGCCTAAGGTGGTCCAGGCTATATCGTATTGGATCTCCCCCTGACCTTTCTTCATTTCCTCCTTCATCTCTTCTGATAAGGGCCCCATAGACCGACCTTCTCCCATGACTTCCAGGGTAACCCCTTGGCGGATATCACCCTGGGATCGCCCATCTTCCAGGAGGCTCACCGCCGCCCAACTGAGCATATTGATAAAGCCCGGAGATACGGCTTTGCCTGTGGCGTCAATAGTGATATCTGCCGTTGCGTTGAGCTTTCCGATGGAAGCTACAGTATCTGCGCGTATTCCTACATCCGCCACAACAGGTGACTCACCTGAACCATCATAGAGGGTTCCGTTCTGAATCAATACATCAAAATGTTGAGGCGACTGACAAGAATGGGCGAAAAAGACCCCAAGGGCCAAGAAATAGGTTGGTGTGAATTTCATCGTGTTGGGTTTAGGTAAGGTAAAATACTTATTCTGTGAGTTTATGCCAACTACTCGAGGTCTATAGAAAAACACAAGTGATGGCCATCGCGAAAAATCTATGGACCATCGACTATGGACTACCAACTATTCTTACTTTCTTTACCCCCCATGAAAAAAAACCTTGCCTCTCACTTGGGAGTTCTGTTTGCCATCCCGGCCCTCATTTGGGGGTCTACCTGGTATGCAATCACCTTTCAGTTAGGAACGGTCGATCCTCTCTACTCCGTATCTTACCGCTTTATTTTGGCGGGCATTCTCCTCATTGCCTATTGTGCTATTCGGGGGATTTCCCTTCGCTTTTCGTATCAGCAACACCTAAGAATTCTGCAACAAGCCCTCTTCCTGTTTGGGATCAATTACTGGTTAACCTACCAGTCTGAGCAATACATTACCAGTGCCTTGGTAGCAATCATATTTTCCCTCATTATTTTCATGAACATTGTATTTGGTCGTGTTTTCTTAAAGAATCCGGTAAAAATTCAGGTGGTTATCGGGGCCCTGATGGGCTTGATGGGGACCTTACTCATCTTCTATCCAGAGTTGGTAGAGTACAAGGCTGCGGACAACACCCTACTGGGAATTGGTCTGGCTGTTGCGGGGGTACTTTCGGCCTCTTTGGGGAATATTACCTCTGCCGCAAATCAACGCCATGAGCTTCCAGTTATTCCAACCAATGCCCTGGGGATGCTGTATGGGGGACTGGCTATGTTTCTCCTGGCTACTCTTACCGGAAGGACCATTAGCTTTGAATGGAGTGTTCCCTATGTAGTCTCTTTGTTGTATTTAGCTGTATTCGGCTCTGTCATTGCTTTTGGCGCTTACCTCACTTTGATTGGGAAAATTGGACCCGACAAGGCTGCTTATGCCTTGGTAATCGTTCCCTTAATTGCCATTCTTATATCCGTCTTATTGGAAGGTTATCAGCTCCAGGCAATATCTGCTATTGGAATTGTCTTACTTATAGCAGGGAATGTGGTGGCGTTAAAAAAGGTTAACAATCGAGAAGATTAGTTGGGGACTACCCATAAAATTGAGGAGACTCCTTTTGGGTACCTACAGCAAGGGAAAGTCCTTGGGAACCTTCCCGCTCCCTTTGCACCACTCACAGGTTTCCCGATTGCGGGTATTTTGCCACCAACCTTTCCCTTCGCAGCGAGGGCACTCGACTTTATCAGATAGGGGATTGGAAAGCTTGGGAATAGGGAGTTTGCCCGCCACCACGCGGTATATCAGGATAAAGGTTACAACTGCTATGGTTATTTGGACAATGAAGGGCATCCTTTTTTAGTATTGGAATAAGAAATGTGAGTCTAAGGTACGAAATTTTCAAAGAAAGGATTTCCCATGCCTAGGAAAGCTTCTTCAATAATTCATACAAAACATTTTCCTCCTTTTCCCAGCTATAGGAGTCAGGTGAATGGGAGACCTTCCAATTCTGTACCCTATCCCATATTTCCCTTGTTTCCATTCCCGGCTCCCAGGCGATTCCCAACTGGTGTTCTTTGTCAAAGCTCACCCAGGAAGGATCCCGTGTGTAAATAAGGGCTTTACCGAAGGCCATAAATTCAAAAAACTTGGTTGGGATTTTGCCTCGTATCACAGGAGAGAGTTCGTATAGGGCCGTTCCGAAGTAACAGTTTTGGATTAACTCAATGATATGATGGTAGGGAACATAGGTATTCCCTCCTACCAGTCTAAACAAAGATTTGAGACCACTCTCATCAACAAAGGCTTCTATTTCCTTTAGGAGGGCATGAGAGTGGGTAAAACCCGCTATAACCAGGGGTAGCGGGGCGTCACGGTTGAGCCTTTTCCATAGCTCCAGCGTTCGGAAAATACCCCATTCTTTGGCCAAGGTGCCGGTATATAGGAGATACTTATCTGCTGGGACAGAAAACGCAGAAGACTTGGACGTCTGAATAGCTCTCGAAGTAAAGGTATTTCGGAGCACAAAGGCCTTTTCTTGAGGAATATTCAACATATTGTCATAGCAGGTCTCCGCATATACTACAGCATCTAAGCTCCTCACCCACCTTTTTTCCAGGAACCTCACGAGATAGGCCAAGGGAATTCGAAAGTACTGGGGATAGTGCTTGGCATAGTATATCGTTTTGAAATAGTCCTCATGGGCATCGTAAACCACTTTTTTTCCACGCATTTTCAACAACCAGCCTAAGCCCATTAACTCTGGGCTATGCAGCCAATAGATTTGGGCGGGATGTTTCCGAATTCTACGAATAAGCCAGATGGGAAGAGCTAGGAAGCGCTTCCAACTCAAGCGACCAAAGGGGGGCAGCGGGATTATATTGACCTGCTGGTATTCATACGGGTGTGGCGCCTCGTCTTGCCCTATAATAGAGACTCGATACCCAAAGGCCTGTTGAGAAAGGGCAAGTTTGAAAAATATGCGGGTGTGCCGACTGGGATTGAGGACGGAGATATGACAGATAGAAAGTCCTGAGGTTGGGGACCCAGGTAGGCTGGAATTCAGATGCTCTTCTTCTGGGATATTCATTGCTTCCATGGAATCATTTCTTCCGGGATGAGGCCCACCAGAAGGCTTAAGATAGTAAAGGATATTCCAGAAATACCAATGGATATCCAGGGATCCCACGCTAATTGTTGCAGTCCATAAAATCCTCCTAACAAAATCAGGGTAAGCAAAAGCATTTTTCCCAGGAGGTCCCAAGGGATCTCCACCTTTGCGATCCAGGTAACCCTCCCTATATAAGCAATTCCCATGAGAATCAAGGTGATGGTAGTGGCCCAGGCAGCCCCGGGTGCTCCATAGGTAGGAATCAGGTAGAGGTTCAAGAGGACATTCAAGAGTATGCCTCCCAGGGTGACTTTATTGATATAGGGGATACCTCCAGTTGCAGAAAGCAGGGTACTATAAACGAGAAAAAAACCATTGGCCAGGGTAGCTATAAAGAGAATTTTAAATGCCTGGGTCATAGTGGCTAATTCTTCCTCCGAACTTTGGGTAAACAAGAACTCAATAAAGATATTCCCATAAAAAAAGACCACAGCACTAATGAATATCAAGGGGAGGGCCACCAGCACCTGTGCCAAGCGGAGCAGGCGAGCTTGTGTGACATGGTCCTCAATAAAGTGGGCAAAGCGAGCAAAAAATAGGGTGAGAATGATGATCAGATACATCTGTATCGCATCCATCCATCGATAGGCAGCCGCATATAGGCTCGTCTCCCGATCCCCCAATATTTTTTCCAGCATTACTTGATCTACCTTATCGAGGAAGGAGTAGAGGACCGTCACCAAGGCAAAGGAAAAACTCGCTTGAAGAATAGTGCTCATCTCGGCTTTCTTCAGGGAGATGCCCAGGTGTCCCTGCTTTTGCCGGAGAATCAAAGAAAATAGGAGAATAGACAAGCCAATCGCTAGGAGTCTCGCATAAACGAAGCGTTCGATGTCAATATAGGTATACAACAGAATCCAGGCCAGAACTAATAGGATAGCTCGCTCGGTAATGGAAGCAAAGGCATCAATGCGAAAAGCTTGTAAAGCCTGGAAATTGGAGCGATAAAACTGCTTGAGTTGAGTCCCCCCATAGATAAAGGCCAACAAGACCAAGAGGAAGAGTTCTTCTGAAGTGAAGCCCCATAGGTAGCCCAAACCCCAGATAGCCAGGGGATAAAAAGCTACCAACATGAGCTTGATCCCCAACATATGGGGAAAGTAGCTCTTGAGCAAAGAGGGCTCCCCTGCTAGCTTTTGGGTTGCATACTGGTTGATGCCCAAATCTGAAAGGACAATGAATAAAAAAGCAAAGGAAAGTAGGGCTGCGTAAGAGCCCCATGCTTCATGGCCGATTTGGTTGTGCACCCAAAATTCCGTGAGAATCCAGGCGGGCTTCACCAGGAGATTGAGCAGGACAGTTAAACTGATATGGGAAAAGAAAGTCTTAATGGGGTTGAAATACTAATTTTCTACGATATCCCCCAATTTGTTACATAATTAAGCTAAATGCTAACAAATTCCGTTTGAATACATTAGATAATATTGAGTACACCATAACAAGGAAAGCCTTATGTAAATAAGGATTTTTACCATATGAAAACGATTTTTACCATCGGATTTACCCTACTTTTTTCCCTGTCGCTCAGCGCGCAAGGGCAAAAGAATGCTTCTGTAGCCCAACAAGAAGTAAATCAACTCCTATCGGATACTACCCAAATTTTTCAGGAAATGGAGGTATTTCCCAATCCTGTCCAAGACAAACTTACCATCCATTTCCAACTCAATTCTCCCACCCCTGTAAAGATTCAGCTATTTAACCTAATTGGAAAGCAATTACATGTCCTTCCCATAGATCCTTCTCAGGGATTTGTCGAACAGTTTATAGACATGAGTACCTACCCTTCAGGTATTTACATTCTTCATTTAGAAGCTTCCAAAGAGACCATAGTAAGACGGCTGAGCAAAAGATAATTTTTTTCGAATAGCATATTTTGTGGAACTAATTGGGAACAGTTTTTGAACTGTTTCCCAGAAATTACACCAAGAGGATATTTATCATGCATTTTATTACAAGATTATTGCTTCTTTTCTTGTTTAGGTTTCATGTGCATGAAAACGCAGGTGCTCAGGGGACAGGACAGGTATTGGATTTCCTTCACAGACAAGGGAGACATTTCCCTCTATCGGCCAATTGATTTACTCAGTTCCAGAGCTTTGGAAAACAGGCGGCTAAAAAGAATTTCGCTGGACCACTACGACTATCCGGTGAACCCAGATTATACCAAGGCATTGCAGATGATGGGTATTCGGATAAAGAACCAATCCCGTTGGTTTAATGCAGTTTCGACTTATTTAAACGAAGAAGAAATCCCTAAGCTTTTGAAGCTCCCCTTCGTTAAGGGGATTCGACCTGTACGAGGGGGACAACGGATTGCTGAAGTAAATCCCTACCAGATACACCCAGAAACCACCGCAGATTCCCTTCCCTTTTTGGGTTCCTACCGCAACCAATTGAACATGATTGGCTTGGATTCGCTTCAGGAATTGGGATTCCGGGGAGCGGGAATTACCATTGCCGTTTTTGACAATGGCTTTCTGGGAGTAGACACCATCCAGGCCTTTCGGCATTTATTTACCGAAGGAAGAATACTGGCTGAAAGAGATTTTGTAGATGCAGATGATAGTGTCTACGAAAGCTGCATTCATTGTCGTCATGGAACACAAGTCCTCTCTGTCCTGGCTGCCCTGGTTCCAGATGCAATTCAAGGAAGTGCCCCTGATGCTTCCTATATCCTACTGCGTACGGAGAATGACGCATCTGAAACGCCTCAAGAAGAAGACAATTGGGTAGCAGCAGCAGAGTACGCCGACAGCCTGGGGGCCCAGGTTTTTTCTACCTCTTTGGGCTACCTGGATTTTTTTAATAATCCCGCGGATAACTATTCAAGAGAGGACTTGGACGGAAATACGGCCATCATTACTCGCGCGGCAGATATTGCCGCATCCAGGGGAATCATTGTGGTAAATAGCGCAGGAAATGAAGGTGAAAAGGGAATTGCCGCACCAGCTGATGGAGATTCAGTTATTGCCGTAGGTGCAGTCAATGAGTTAAAGAACCGAGCCTCATTCAGTAGTTTTGGGTTTACGGTAGATAATCGCATAAAGCCGGATATTATGGCGGTAGGTGAAGGAACCTACTTGGTAAATTATAATGGCATAATTTCGCGGGGAAATGGTACTTCCTTCTCCTGTCCGATCCTCTCAGGCATGCTGGCCTGTGTGTTGCAAGCCCATCCAGAAACTGCTTATGGTGAGCTTTACGAAGCCTTGATACGATCGGCAGATCGCTTCGATCAACCCGATGCCTATTATGGCTATGGAGTTCCAAGCGCCATGATGATGCATTCCCACTTGTCAAATGCTACCGTTAGTAGTAAAAAATGGGTTGAGAAAGGAGGCTGGAAACTATTTCCTAACCCCAATTCTGGGACATTTTCCCTTTCAACCTTGCATAGCTCATCATTTGAAGAAATATCACTGGAAATCAGCAACTTAGAAGGGAATAGGGTGTATTCTCAGACGCTATTTCGCCCAGCAAACCAAAAAAATCTACTTATTCGACTAGATATATCACCTGGGTTTTATCTGTATTCCCTCAAGAATTATCGTAAGGATGTGTATATTGATTCAGGTAAATTAATTATTACTGATTGATTTCTACGAATAAATAATCAAATACCTTTATTAAAATAAGCGAAATTTAAAGCATATTAGCCTTCACGCAATATGTGTGGATAAACAAAATCTTAGTTGTTGCACGCTCCCTTAACCCATCCATATGAAACGAACCGTAGGTTTCCTACCCCGTCTATTCCTTTGCTTACTTTTCGGGACTTTATTCCTACACGCCTCTTCGGATCCCATTTTATCCAACCTCAACCTCGACAAGGGTAAATGGTCCATAGTGGGTATTCCCATACACAATTTTCAGATGCTTCCCGTTCAAAAACAATTGGGAACCTTTGTTTTAGAGGACGAGTCCTTTATCCAGCATTTGCAGAAGAAGTGGAACCTAGAAATGACTTTTCGGGACAAGTGCGACTACCACTATGAACTGAAATTTTATCGGGATGGGGAATTGAAACGAACCCTTAAGGTAAACTTGGTATGTGGCACCTTATATGATGATGGCTTGTCCTATAGCTTTTCTCCCCAGTTATTTGAAGAAGTTAGGAAAGCGGCTAAACCCGTAGACTGGTCTCGCATTACTTTTGGGGATATAGACTTGTTGCGGAAAGCTATTCGGGTACTGGATAACACCCCTGGCGTGTATTGGTATAAGGATGTACAACCCTATCGCTATTCAGGGTTTTTTATGATAAGAGTGGTAGGTATACCCTGGGAAGAAGACCTGGATGTAGTATTTGACAACATTCGAAAGATGGTTCAAGAACGAATTGGTAGTACGGATTTCCACTTGCAGCAATTTCTCACCACTGTTTCACAGGGCAAGCGGGTGGCTAAGTATCAGATTTACTGTGAAGAGCCCTTGGCAGATCGCTATGGAAAGGGGCAATACATTCGCTGGAGGCCTCATTTTTTCGAGCAAGATTCCGTACAGATTGTTGCCATTGGCGTAGACATCAAGCGCTATGTCTCCCTGATGAAGGCTGAGAAGGATACCCCTTCCAGAAACAAACGCTAGTCATATTTTTTATCCGACTAAAACGAGTCCTTGAAGGATGAGATAAGCTACTCCCAAGAGGAGAAATTTCCCTCTTTGAGACCGGATAAGCGCGTCGACGATGCGGGTATAGGGGATCCTTTTCATTGGGTTAAGTATTAATTGGTTATTAAGTAGACGACCTTTCTCTTATTTATCCTTTTCAAACTAGTCGTATTAACTGACGAAAGAAAAAAATATATACCCAAGCCTCCATTAATCGGAGTGAAACTGCGTATTTAGGTGGTGAAATGGATTTACCTCCCCCGCTTCAGATTAAAGGCACGGTTCACATTGAACCCAAAATGGATATCTCCCTCGCCCCAGTTTCCGGTTGTTTCAGCAACAAATAGATTTTCCGTCATAGCTTGGGCGTTAGAGAAAAATAATTGAAAAACGTGCCCACCCGTTTCAATGTCAAAGCCTACCGAGAATGAAGGTTGAAAATTGTCACTTGTATATTCCGTCAGTAAGTGAAAATATTCGATGTTCAGGCTGACACTGGGATTGAGTTTTTGTCGGAGTCCAATTCCCAGGGCCAATACATCATTGGGTTCAGCCTGGGTTGCCACCAAATTTCTATGGATAAAGGTCGGAGTAAGCTGTAGAGAAAAAGCATTGGAAAACTTTCGGGCTATGAGCAACTGATGGGTGAAGTTCAACCGAGAAGAGAATAGATTTTCCCGGTTCTCATCCCGCCAGGGTAAGGTATTTACCATGATACCCGATACCCAATTGACGGTAAAGGGAACGTTTCGGGTTCCACTGCTCTGGCGAAGCAGACGAATCTTGGTAAATCCGTCATAGGTCTTGCGCACATTGCTCCTACCTACCCCCACTTCCAGCCAATCTGTTACCCCATATTCTAGTGCCAGACGAATATTGGCTTGATCCAAGCCGAACAGTTCAGAAGCTCCTTCATTGATCCTTCCAAAGCGGTGTGAGATGACGACTTGCAATTCCTGTGCGCCTGGCATCTCGATGGAGTGGCCATTCACGATACGTACAGATTTAAAGGTAGCGAAGGCATAGTCAGGCTTGTCCTCTTCCAGGTCTTCGAGCATGCCCAGGAGATCATCCTGAGCAGAGAGACTCCCTGTCCCAATAAGGAATAATAGGGCTAGTAGCTTAATAAGGTATTTCATTGCGAGTTGGGTTCGAATTGTATATCTACAAAAATGCTGATCGTTTTGGCGATATTGTCTCTTACAACAGAGGGGATTTTTATCTCATAGTCCGCCACTTCTACGGAAAATTCTGCCTTAAGGCCTACCTGACTTTCTTTGATAAGTATCTTTCCCTCTGCTTGAATATCTTGGCTGACTCCATGGATCGTCAGTTTACCAGCCGCCTGCGCCGGGTATTCCCCGCTTGTCTTCCAGTCAATTTGATCGTGGTTGGTCAGCTTTCCTGCAAATGTGGCCTTGGGATAGGTATCTGACTCCATATATTTTTCGTTGAAGTGCTCCTGCATGAGGGCCTTCTCAAATTGGAAACCTTTGATCAGAACGGCAAAGGCCAGTTCTCCATTATCCAGGTTCAGCACACTCATTGCCTGCTGGTTGTGGGCTTCTATGTCCTCAAGGGGTGTATGGGACTCAAACCATATATGTCCGTTACGGGTGAGGATCTTCTGGGAAAACCCAGGCTGTACCCAGAGCATTCCTATGAGGCAAGGGAGGAGATAGCATAATTTCTTTTGCATGTTGATGGAAGATTAAGTGAGAAAACGTTTTGACTTAATTATTTTGAGCTCCCTGTGAGATCCAGGCCTGTATGGTTAGGATTTCACAATCGGGTAACTTGTTGGCATTTCTAGGCATAGGGGAAAATCCTGGGGAATGGGAAATGGCCCCCAGCAATCGACCTGAGTTGGCCTCTCTCATCACGTTCGCATGACCTTCAAGAACCACATTCCCCGAGGCCGCCGCTTCATCATGGCAATTTAGGCAGTGGGTATCAAGTATGGGCAAGACGGCTAGCTCATAACTGACATTAGTGGTATCACAACTGGTGGAAGAACCTGGATCTTCCGGATACAATTCCTCTTCATTGTCATAATAACAGGCACTTAGGGCCCCCAAACTGAGAAGGATAAGAACGTGAAAAATCTTTTTCATAATAGCCAGTAAAAGTTGAATGAATTTATTCAGATAGGAGTACGCAGCGGCTGAGGTTTACATCCATTAGCATCCCTGCGCAAATACCTTTGATTCGGACTTGATTTCCTGCCGATAGACCTTCCAGGCCCTGAGCGTCCTCTGGCAAGAAGGCGCAGTTGACGCCAAACATGTCATTTCCAGAACTCAACACAAGGGTATATCCTCCGTCATCCTGGGGCTTTACCTCGGAGACCTCTCCCGCCACTTCGATTAGGGCGTTGAGGAATTGGGCATTGGCAGCTGCTTCGTCATTCTCAAAAGCCGTAAAGAGCTCAGAACTACTGATCTCGAAATCGGCAGATTGATTTTCTAGGTTGGGATGGGGTTTAAAGTACATGTAGAGCCCTCCACCTATTCCAACCAGAACGAGAATAAGAAAGATGAGGAGTATATTCTTTTTCATTTTATGACTTTTAAATTGGCTGAGCGTTACGTTTTTCTAATAAAGTGTAATTTTTGTACCACATTTTGAAGTATTAAGTAATACTTCAATTAAGAAGCAATCTGTTCGAGGGGATTAAAAAAAAAGAATTCTGAAGTGGGAAAACCCTTAGCTGAAGCGGGAAGGGGGCAGGCTGAATCAATTCTGTCTGTGAAAAATATACTAGCCTAAGCTTAATGGAAGCGAGTTTACTCATGATAGATAAATTTGCAGCATATGTCTATCTAAGTTTGATTAGAGGGATAATGTACTCCCATTTTCCAATTTTTCTATATAAAAAAGCGATCCGTTCAAGTAGTTGAACGGATCGCTTTTTTATATTTTGCCTCCCTGAGGGAAACCAGAGGCTGTTTTATCTAAATAATATTAATTTTCCTCCAAGACCTGTGTGGGGGCAGCGAAGTCATAAGTGAGGGTAAATCTCAGTGTATTTTGAAGGGGATGATTTTGCTCGATAGGAGCCAGGTAAGCCACATCCAATCCAAAAACATTGTACTTAATACCTCCACCTAAGGTGAAGAATTGACGATTTCCCTTATCTTCCGCCTCGTTGAAGAAGCCGGCACGAATGGCGAATACTTCGCGATACCAGTACTCCAAGCCAAAGGCGAGGTTAATCTCTCTGAGTTCCTCACTAAACCCTTCGTCAGCATCCCCGAAGCTACCAAACATTCCTTCTAGCAGAGCTTTGTCTGATCTTCCACCGCCTTGACCCAGGCTATCGACAGAAGGTACCAGCAACTTATTGAAGTCATTGGTAAAGGTCAAAGAGTTGTACTCATCGAAGTGGAAGGTAAAGGCATACCCCAAGCGAAGATTGACGGGAATAAAGTCTTTCTCTGCAGAGTTGTCCGTATAAGATACTTTGGGACCTATGTTGGAAATATTAATTCCAGAGGCAAAGGTAACCGGTAAACCTCCTGAAGCGTTGTTGAGGTTAAAATCCTTTTGATATTTAAAGGAAATGTCCCCTGCAACGGAGTTTACGGGCTTTAAGTCTCCACTGATATTAGAGTTGGAAGCCAATCTACTGTGGATGTAACGCAATGAGATCGCACCAGATAGTACCGAGGTAAGCTTCCTCGCATAGGCGATGTCAAATGCAAATTCATTGGGTTTATCGCTACCGACGGGCTCTCCCTGAATATCGGTAAAGTTGATCTGTCCCAAAGAAAAGTAGCGAAGAGAACTTCCGATTACGCCTCCCTGTTCACCGATATTGTAGAACCCAGAGAAGTAAACCAGGTTGATATCGGGAATTCCTAAGGAGCGAAGCCAAGGAGAATAGGACATGGCAACGCCGATTTTTTTGTTTGCAAATGCCAGTCCTGCTGGGTTCCAGTGAGTGGCGTTGGCATCATTGGCAATGGCTACACCTGCTTCTCCCATACCACCGGCACGGGAATCAGGGGCTACCATTAAGAAGGGAACGGCTGTTGTAATTGTTTTAGAACCTCTTTGGCCAGCCGTGTTGGGCTGGGCTTTAAGGGGAGCAAGGCCAGCAACTAAGGCCAGCATACACCAAATAGCGATATTCTTTTTCATTGTTGAAAGCTACCTAATTGTAAAATATTGTTTTTAAGAGTAGCATTGCTTCATAGGCAATAAGACAAATAGTAAAAGAGTAACGCTTGGTTAGTATGATTTATGCGTACAAATATAGAAATCTCATAACATTTCCAAAAGCAAGATACGCTGGAATATTCACATCCTCAGGAATTCTGATAAAAAAGCTACCTGATCGGCAGAATTATTTCTATCTAGGTTGAATTACCAAGCGCTCCACTTCCCTTGCGGCTTGCTCTGTATCTCTATCTGTAACGGTCACCTCATAGAGATAGATGCCTGGTACCAGGGAATTACCCTGAAAATCCCTTCCATCCCAATCCAATCCCTGAAAATTATTACCGATCGCTAAAAATTCTTCCTGCTGTGCCCATACCTTTTGCCCGGTCATCGTATAGACCTGGACCTGGATATGGAGAGGCTTCCCCGCCTGGTTGTGATTAACAAAAAATTGCGTTCCTTCCTGGAAGGGGTTAGGGATATTGGCGATTCTTCCCAAGGCATCCTGAGGGCTCTCCGCTACCTGAAAATTCGTTATGACCTGAGACGGGTTATTGGCTCCATCCCAAACCCGTAAGGTAAGGCTGTGCTCCCCAGGGCTTAAGTTTTCAAGGGGATACCTCACACTGCCGGAGGTAAAGGTATTGGGATCAGCAGAATAAAAATTGTTCAGCAAGATGACGTCGGATTCGTTTTCGTCCAGAATGCCAATAATCTCATGCCCTATTCCACCGCCAACTGTATTGATTCCACTAGGATCTGACAGCTTGGCGATTAAAATGGGCGAAGGACCGGTCAAGCCCCCATCAACCCACGTTTCATCATTGAGAAAGAGTTGCACCTCCGGGCCTGCGTTATCGGGATTGACCTGTTCGGCCGTTCCTCCCAGAGAAAAATTGGAATAACATCCTGCCCCATCCACTTCTTCATCGAAGAAATATAGACTCATCTTTCCCTGCCCCTCATCATAAGAGATATCAATGGGAACCATAAATTGAAAGTTGAAATTTCCTCCTTCTATGGTTGCTTTCCCATCAAATACCCTGTTTTGTTGCCAGAAAAAAGTAAAGCCAAACTGCTGAGTCTCAAATCGAGTAGGCTTGTCGAAAATCACTACTTCCATATTGCCCGCATAGTTTTCCAGCCTTCGGCCTGCCTGATCTTGTATTTCTCCCTCAACGGTAACAACGGATAGCGACTTCAACGTATCCTCAACACCGACATCAATAGGATTCCCATTAATGCTTGTGATATGTGCATTCAGGTTGGGATAATTCAGAATAAGCCCTGGGTCCCCTAATAAAGTGAAGTTTCTCGAGTTAATGTCCGTATTGGGGATCGGAAAGGTATTGTTCTTGGTTTCCTTCATGATTTCCCCCAAGGAGGGCATTCTTCCCTTTTCTTGATTAAAGGTAAATACCGCATCATAAAAGCTTTGGTTAAGGTCATTATTCTGACGAGAGAAGACCAGTCTCACTGTGGTCAGCAGGGCTATAGCCCCCCCCTCATCTCTTAACAACATCTCCTCTGCCCCAGAACGTAGTTCGGGGTTGTCAAATTTGCCGAATTCACAGGTAGCCGTAATCACGGCGGGAAGTCTTTTCCCATTCTTCATCCGCTGAATATCCGTATTGGTGAATATACTTGCGTCTGACCAGCCCGTTTCGCCCCCATGCCCCGTATAGTTGACCAAAAGGCTTCCCTCGTCTAAGGCTTCTAAGAGAGCAGAGCGTCCTCCAGGAAAAGAAGGACGGGAGGCAGTGGGAACCAATTCATAGTTATCCATGAAATACTTATCCACCTGCATACAAGGGTTCGACCTGGTAATCTGGCTTGTATAATTGTTGGCCTGACTGATATGGGTATTCCCATCTTCAGGTTTGTGGTCGGCGACTAGCACCACTCGGCTCCGCCAATTTCCCAAGCCTTCTGGATTGGTAGCGTAATCGATAATCTTGTCCACGATCCTGTTGGCTTCCTGTATGGTCGTAGTTGGTAAGCGTCCAATCCCTATGTCCAGGAAATGCGTTTCCACCTGATTGTCTCCCTCTATTCGGGTTGACTCTCCCCATGACCCCTCATTTTCATCCAGCAACACATAATAATCATCACTGGTAAAAGAAGCAGGGGGCCTCCAGGAATTGATGCTCTGGTATGTGGGCACGAAATTGTGAATAAAGTCCCTACCCCTGATATTTTTGGGATCATAGCTTCCATCGCCAAACAACAGTACGTGGCCAGGTGATTTTCCCTCGGACCGAACGTAGAACATACGAATGAAATCCCGGATGGCTGTAACATCTAATTTGCCAGAAGCAAACTCATTGTAGATCTTCCTAGGGTCAACAATGGCAGTAGTCCGCTGATAATGGGATTGGTGAAAGGCAGCAAGTCGTTCAGCAGCAGGAAAAAATAAGGGATGAGAGATGATTAAATAGTCCACAGCCTCCATCCCATGTAGATTTTGATTGGGGATAGACTGAAAGGAAACGGGGGTTAAATAGGATCCTTTGTCGAGATGATAAACCTTATTTCCCACGTATCGAGCTTTGAACGTTAGGTTATCTGAGCCTTGTTGGTAAGGCTGCAAAGAAGGCCTCAACGGGTCGCTTACGTCCCAAATTTGCAGGTCCCCCCCTCCTGAGATACTCACATCTTGTGTCTGGATAGTTTGGGGGTTGCCTCGCAAGACAAAGGCGTTGCTACGATCAACATGTGGTTGGACGTCATAATCCACCTCTATCCAGTCCAGCCACCCTTCGGAGGAGCTACCGATCTTTTTGTATTCCAACAATATAGAGAGCGAGTCTTGACTCACCAAGGAGGGATCGAGTATAAATTCTCGTTCATTCTGCTTGTAGTGATCTGCTGTTTCACTTCCCAAGGCCGTTCCAAGCACCTCTACGGACCCAATATCCGTTCCATTCGAGGAGAGCTCAAATTGGGTGGAGCTACTGGCTCTGGCGGCTACCCGCAAACGAAGACGTATAGAGCCCGAAGGGGCAACATCGGGTAAGTAGAAAGAAAACCTTCTCGTTGTCACATTATCAAAGAGTTCTCCTAACCAATGCCTACCTGAACCTCCCAATACGTTATCCAGTTCGGCTTCATAGGCTTGAAAGGCCCGAAATTGGGCTTCTCCTACCGCTACATCAGTTGGGGAATCAAGGGGTTGAATTCTCAATCCAGGGCTGTTTCCAACGCTTATAAAATAAAAATTGGTATCCGAATAATAATGTAGTTGGTGCCTAAACTGATCCACTTCTGGGCGATAGTCCCAGGCTCCTGCCGCTTGTCCGTAAAACAGAATATAGTCCGAAGCATCAAAGCTCCCATCTTCCCCCCCTACAACCTGTATGGCGTTTTCGACCAAATCATCGGCTCTGGGAGCTGAATTGGGCTGGGCAAGCATAGCTCCTCCATTGCCATGAACCCGGATGTAATCGGGGTTGATAGAAGCAGTTTGGAAACCCATCTGATTGAGTAAGGATGCATCAATCTTGTATATGCCCGTCTGAGTGCAAGCAATTTTTACCCAGTCTCCTGTCGCTAGTACAGAATTTTCTCTTAAAAAAGCTTGCTGACTCATCAAGGTGCCAACAAGGAGCATATACATACATGTAAACAGGTATCGTTTCATAGAAGCTACCTACTATAATGATTCAAAACTAGGGAATACTTGGTGAAAAAACAGGCCAAAAATTGACCACTTCTCTAATTTATTTTTTCTAGTGCATTTAAGTTTCTAGTTTAAAGCAATCGATAAAATCATTAACAGCAAATCTAGTTGATCCGGTACTTCTCATTTATCTCATTGCCGACACATTTACTTATACTAGGACTCATCCTCCTCCTCCATCTTCCTATTTTCAATTCTCAGTACTTCCTCTCTAGCGAATCCCTCGTACTCTTGTGTGCCCAAAGACTTTCAGAAAGTGGGGGAAACCTATATGTAGAGGCCTGGTTGGGACATCCTCCCTTAATTGTTTGGATCTATCAGGCTATTTATTCCCTCTTTCAGGAAAATACCCTTTTGACAATTCGAATTTTAAGATGTCTGTATGTGTATACTTGTGTCGTATATATTAGTGGGTTTATCAATTCACTGCGGGTACAAGATAGGTATAATTGGGTCATCCCTGTTTCCATGGCGGTCTTGTTATCTACTCCCTGGTATGCCTTGGAGAGTAGCATAAGTCTTTTCAGCTTGCTACCTATCAGCTATTCCTTTATTTCTTTACTTAAATTGGAGAATGCACCTAGAAAGAACGCCAATCTACAAACAATGTTTTGGGTAGGGGCCTGGACCATGTTTTATATTTTCTTGTCTTATAAAACTTTCCCCTTGTTCCTCGGCCTGGTATTGGGCTACCTTCTTTTACGCAACTCCCGCCTAGACGAATTGATCTCCTTGCTAGGGGGAATGTTTGTACTTTTTGCTGGGCTTTGTCTGGCTTTATTTTTCTCAGAGACCCTGCTAGCTTTTTGGGATCAAGGGATCTTATTCCCATGGGATCGCCTGGTACAGAAGAATGGAAACAACTTGTATAACTCGCATATATCCTGGCTTTCTATCGCTACCAATTGGGGTCCTTGGATATTATTGGCCTCTCTGGGATTCATTCATTATCGAATTAAGTTTTATTCCTACTTGGCCAAGGTGCGATTAATCGAGCGCCTGATGAGTATTTGGCTATTTTTCGGACTCGCGGGAATCTTGATGAAGGGCCGATCCATAGAAAGCCACGATTTTATCCTGATTATTCCTCCCCTGAGCTTTTACGGAGCTAAAGTATTTGACCTGAAATCTAAAAGAATCTGGAAATGGGGAGCCACAGTGTTAACTATAGTCCCCCCCTTATTGGTTTTTCTGGTATTCTGGTTTCCCCAAAGCTTTTCTATGCCCCTATCTTCAGTCAATTCTTTTTTTCGAGACATTTCCAACCGCTCTCCTATAGAGATGTCCGAGGAACAGCAGCCTATCTATAACTTCTTAGCCAAAGTCCCCAAAAAGGAAGGTATTTGGATATTGGCAGATTGGAGTGACATGTATCTACGACTTAAGCTACCTTTTCCCAATAAATACGTTGACTTCACTATGCTTCAGAAAAAATCGCTCTGCTGGAATCCAGCGGAATTCCTCCTCTCCCAAAAAGAACCCGAGCGAGGTTTTTTTCTTCATCTTTCCCAAAACACCCCCCAATTGATTGCAGATCCACACGATCTTTTCCCGTCTCTTCAAGCCTGCTATCCTTCCCTATTTTCCTCCTATGAACTAGTTTCAGACAAAGAGGTCCTTATTTACCAAAGAAACCCGTAACTTGGCTGAGTAAAGTAAATAACCTGTAGAATGAAATTTGGTGTAGTAAGCTTTCCAGGAAGCAATTGTGATGAAGACCTGATTTATAGCCTCCAAGCCAATTTGGGACAGGAGGTAGTAAAGCTTTGGCATAAGGAGCAAGACCTTCAGGACTGTGACTTCATTTTCCTCCCCGGAGGATTTTCCTATGGAGATTACCTCCGCTGTGGAGCAATAGCCCGTTTTTCCCCCATTATGGAAGCAGTTGTCGAACATGGCAAAAGAGGGGGATACCTCATGGGAATTTGTAATGGCTTCCAAATCCTGTGTGAAGCAGGCTTGCTTCCAGGAGCCTTATTGCGCAATGCCTCCATGAATTTTGTGTGTAAAAATGTATATATCACCCCTGCTACCCCTAACACCCTACTCACCCAAGGCCTAGAAAAATCAGTCTATAAGATTCCCGTAGCCCATGCTGAAGGCAATTTTGTGTGTACCCAGGAGGACCTGAGAGATCTACAGGAACAGGACCGCATTCTTTTCCGCTACTGCGACAGCTCAGGTTCCCTGACTTCTTCTGCAAATCCCAATGGTAGCATGGACAACATAGCTGGAATCTGTAACGCAGAAAGGAATATTTTTGGGATGATGCCTCACCCCGAACGGGCCACTGATGAACTGCTTCATAACATCGATGGGAAATTGATATTTGAATCCGTACTTTCCTAAGTTCCCCAATAACCGCTGAATATCACTATGATGGATCCCTTTCTTCAAGCAGCCATAGAGGAGGCCCAAAAAGGGTATAAGGAAGGAGGGATTCCTATCGGGGCAGTGCTGGTCCATGAAGGAAAAATCATTGGGCGGGGACATAACAGAAGGATGCAACAGGGAAGCGCTATACTCCATGGCGAAATGGATGCCTTGGAAAATGCCGGTAGACAGCCAGCAGCCATATATAGGGCCTGTACCATGTACACCACCCTATCTCCCTGTGCCATGTGCAGCGGGGCCATGATATTATATGGGATCCCCAAGGTGGTCATAGGAGAAAACCAGACCTTCCTGGGAGAAGAAAAATGGCTTAAACAACACGGGATGGAAATTGAAGTGGTACAAAGCCAGATATGCATCGACCTCATGCGCTCCTTTATAAAAGCGCATCCAAGTATCTGGAATGAGGATATAGGGGAGTAGAGTAGTTAAGAAGTAAGAGTCCATAGTCGATGGTCCACAGTGACAAAATAGTGGTCTAAAGACCTTAATATAACGAGTGAAAGTAAACACAATAATAGCCGCGGACCATGGACTGTCGACTATCAACCTTTTAAACTAAACCTCCCTTGAAAGCTGAACTCCTCATCCATCTCCCTGAAATGAACCTGGCCGAAGGGCCAGTATGGGATCATAGAGACCAGACCCTTTGGTGGGTTGACATCCTGGAAGGCAGGTTGTACAACTACCATCCAGAGGCAAGGACCCATTCTGCCTTTGCTGTTGGCCAATACCTGGGAGCAGCTGTTCCCAGAGAAGTTGGAGGGTTTGTGTTGGCCTTGGCCGAAGGCTTTGCTTTCTTCGATCCCCAAACCCAAGAATTGGAATTTATCCATAATCCCGAGGCGGATAAACCAGGCAATCGCTTCAACGATGGGAAAGTCGACCCAGCAGGAAGGTTCTGGGCTGGCACCACGGAATTTCATCACGAAGAAGTAAGTGGTAGCTTGTATTGCTTGGTGCCCGAAACTATGAAGGTGCAAAATGCCCTTTCTTCAGTCCACATTTCTAATGGCCTGGCATGGACAAAAGATGCCCAAACCTTCTATTTCATCGATTCTCCTACTCAGCAGGTCCAGGCCTTTGACTATGACCTCTCCCAAGGATCTATTGCTAACGGAAGGATCGCACTGGACTTTCCTACAGAAATGGGGACGCCAGACGGGATGAGCATTGATGACCATGACCACCTTTGGATTGCCTTTTGGGGAGGATCAAAGGTAGCTTGTTTTGATCCTATCTCAGGGAAACAATTGGATCAAATCGATGTACCTGCCCTAAAGACTACCTCCTGTACCTTTGGAGGTCCGGACCGTGATACCCTCTTCATCACTTCCGCTGCTAAGGAGGGAGATCCAAATGGAGGGGCTATATTTGTGGCCAAACCTGGAGTAAAAGGCCCTAGAAGCACTTTTTTTGCTGGATAAAAATCGAAACCTTTGCTTTTATATCCCTTCAACATGAAAAAAATACACATTCTTTTTGGAGCATTTATCGGAATGCTAGCTATCGATACGAACCTATTTGCCCAGGAGACAAGCTTTCCTTTGGATGATCTCACATACCGCAATGTAGGCCCCACCCGTGGGGGCCGTGTGACGGCTGTAACAGGGGTGACTACGGAGCCTGGCACCTTTTACATGGGGGCTACCGGGGGAGGCGTATGGAAAACTGAAAACTATGGTTACAGGTGGAAGAATGTGTCTGATGGCTTTTTTGCTACGCCTTCTATAGGGGCTATTCGCGTAGCTCCTTCCAACCCCAAGGTGGTCTACGTTGGGACGGGATCGGATGGAATTCGCAGCAATATTATCATTGGTAAGGGGGTGTACAAGTCAGGAAATTCTGGAAAAAGCTGGGAACATATAGGCCTGGAGAAGGTAGGACAAATAGGAGCCGTAGAAATTGATCCCGCGAGTCCCAATCGGGTATTTGTAGCGGCGATTGGCAATCCTTTTGCCCCCAACCCCGAACGAGGCTTGTTTAGAACTCTGGATGGAGGGGAATCTTGGGATAAGGTATTCTACCACTCTGATACGGTTGGCGTTGTAGACGTGGAGTTTGCCCCAGGGAATTCTCAAATCGTCTATGCCAGCCTTTGGCGAGTGGAACGCAAGCCCTGGACCATTGTCAGTGGAGGTAAAGAAGGAGGAGTATATAAATCGACAGATGGAGGAGACACCTGGCAAAAACTTGGAGGAGGGCTCCCAACGGGAACCATCGGGAAGATAGACCTAGCGGTATCGCCGGCCAATCCCCAGCGCCTATATGCCTTGGTCGAGGCACACAAAGGGGAAGGAGGGCTCTATCTATCAGAGGACCAGGGAGAAAGTTTCAAATTGATGAGTAGCAAAAAGGAATTGCTGGATCGCCCCTTTTACTACTGTAATGTGGATGTAAATCCTCAGAATGCCCGTACTGTTTACATCAACTCTACTCAATTTTGGGTATCGTATGATTCGGGCAAAAGCTGGCAACGCCAAGCTACACCCCATGGCGACAACCACGATATATGGATCCATCCTGAGGACTCACTCCTCTGCATCCAGGGAAATGACGGAGGCGCCAACATATCCCGTGATGGGATGAAGACTTGGTCTACCCAGAACAACCAGTCCACTGCTGAATTATATCAGGTAGAAGTGGATGACCGATTCCCCTACTGGCTATACGCCGGACAGCAAGACAATTCGACCATCTCTGTCCCTAGTCTCCCCCCCTATAATAGCATTGGTGGGGCTTTGCATTTCTGGGAAGCCGTAGGTGGCTGCGAAACCGGGCCAGCCGTTCCCAAGCCTGGAAATCCCGATATCGTGTATTCTAATTGTAAGGGTCGCTTTGGGGTTTACAACCGTAAAACTGGACAAGAGAAACAATACTATGTGGGGGCTTCCAATATGTATGGACACAATCCTAAAGACCTCAAATTCCGTTTCCAACGCGTTTCCCCCATACACGTTTCTCCCCACAACCCCGATGTGATTTACCACACCTCCCAATTTGTCCACAAGACCCAAAATGATGGTCAAAGCTGGGAAACCATTTCCCCAGATCTTACAGCCTTTACTCCTGAGACTCAGGTCATATCGGGTAGTCCCATCACCCGTGATGTGACGGGAGAAGAATTTTATAGCACTATCTACGCGATTAGGGAATCCCCCCTTCAAGAAGGGGTCATTTGGGTAGGAGCCAATGACGGACCGGTACACGTAACACGTGATGGGGGGCAAAACTGGGCGAATGTTACCCCTAAAGACTTGCCTCCTGGCGGTCGGGTAGATGCTGTTGAGCCCTCTCCCCATGACCCTGCCAAAGCTTATGTATCTGTGCTTCGATATCAACTCGACGATTTTCAGCCCTATGTCTATCGTACGACAGACTGGGGGAAAAGCTGGCAGCGAATTACCACAGGCAATAATGGAGTCCCCAAGGACTATCCCGTTCGCGTCGTCCGGGAAGATCCGAATCAAGAGGGAGTCCTCTATGCCGGCACCGAATATGGCATGTTTATCTCCCTTGATGATGGCCAATCCTGGCAAGCATTTCAACAAAACCTCCCCGTAACCCCCATCACTGATATCAAAATCAAGGAGAATGATCTGATCTTGTCGACTATGGGTAGGGGCTTTTGGATCCTGGATAATTTAAGTCCTCTGTACTCCTGGAATAACAGGGAAGCCATTGCCTTATTCCCTGTGCCTAGTCAGCATAGAATGTATTTCAGAGGCACTAACCCCAATGCCATCCCGACCTATCCCAGTCCTGGCGTAGGAATAGATTATTACCTTCCGGACTCAGTGACAGGCTCGATGGAACTCGCTATTTTGGATGGGACTGGGAAAAAAATCAGAAGCTTTCACCAAGCGCCGAGTTCTACTGATAGCACTAAAAAATCCGAGGCGAGCATGGCCACAGGATTCCGCCCCTTGGGCAGCAAGACCTACCTCCCCCATACGGCTGGACACCACAGGGTAAAATGGGACATGCGTCATGAAAGTCCTGTCAAAAGAAAGGGATCTAAGCGAAATATGGGCGGTCCCTTGGTAGTCCCTGGAAGCTATACGGTGCAACTTACCGTTGGAGAAACACAAAAAAGTACGCCGCTGGAAATCCTGGCCGATCCCCGCGTAGTGGCTGAAGGCGTTACTTGGCAAGACATGAAAGAGCAAGAGAATCTGGCCCTCCAAGTGAGGGACCTCCTCAGTGATTTACATGTGTTGGAAGCAGAGGTATTGCGCCAGGAAAAGGCCTTCAAAAAGCAACTCAAAGCGGAAAATCCTCCTAAAGGTGCCCAACGGTCGCTCAATAAGGTTTCGGCACTTAAGGAGAAGCTCCTTACCGCAGAAGGCCGCTACCAAACGCCTATGCTCCGAGATCAGTGTAACTACCTGTATTACATGCTCTTGCAGGCCGATCAAAAGCCCGGGCAGGATGCTTTGGATCGTTATGTGGAACTAAAAGAAGCCTATGAATCCCTTAAGGAGATGGATTTGCCTCATGCAATGGAGGGGAAATAGAATAGTTTGTTAGTCCACGGTCTATAGATGAAAAATGGAAAAATGAGAATTGAAAAAGGGAACAAGCCCGTAGAGACAACGCCATGGCTTGTCTCGTAAAGAAAAATTCCTAGCCGGGGAGACTTGATGGTTTGTTAGTCGATGGTCCACGGTCAATAAAAAGAAAACCTTAGCGAATCAGGGTAATCGTCCCCTTTTCTTCTACAATCCGGTCTCCTTCGGTGAGGAAGCGGCAGTAAAAAGAGTAAACCCCTTCTGGAGCCTGCATGCCATTGGCGAGCTTGCCATCCCAGGCTTGCTGGATGTCTTCGATGCGGGAGATGGGCTTTCCCCAGCGATCAAAAATTTCCCAGGTAAAGGATTTGGGGGGATAGGTGGATACGATCTGAATTTCATCATTTACCCCATCTGCGTTGGGGCTGAAAGCATTGGGAATAAACAATTGGCCTATGGGGAAAAAGTCAACGGTTAAATAGCTGGTATCCAGGCAAGCCCCTTCATTTTCGGCTACCAACTGAACTTCATAGCTTCCCGATTGGGTGTAGTTTACAAAAGGCGATTCTTCTTCCGAAGTGGGGCCTGTCCAGGTATCTCCCCCAAAGTCCCAACGGAAAAGGCTGGCATTTTGGGAAGTATTTTGAAAAAACACAGAATCATCTCCCAACATGTAATTTTCCAATTCAAAGTCGCTGACAATTTCAGGAAGGGGATAAAAATAGGCCGTATCTCGATCTATACAGGTCCCTTCATAACTAAGTTCTAGTACAACTTCATGGGTAGGAATTGTATCGACAAAAGGATGGGTGAAAGAGGATTCGAGGCTCTCTATTGCTCCGTTCACAGACCAGTTAACATCGGTATATTCTGTAGGGCTGAATTCAAAGGGAACACGCATAGGCGAGCAGCGGGGTACATCGGGGAAAAGCATGGCTGCTTCGGGTTGAGGATAAACCGTAAGGGTTTCACTGTGGCTATCGGTGCAGTTTGCGTCCGTTTCCACTTCCAGGCTAATGGTGTATTCCCCAGGTTGGTTGAAGCTAGCGACTAGGTTTTCCTCATTGGAGCTTTGCCCATTATATGTCCAGGAAAAGTTGGTAAGGGTGCTTCCCTGAGATAGGTTAGTAAATCCTAAGTTTTGAACAGGCGCACAACTAAAAAATTCCTGTGGAAGAAAGAAGGCTTCTGGATTTTGAAAAACCCGAACCGGCAGAAAGGTGGAGTCTACACATCCCTGTGGAGTAACCAGGGTATAAGTGAGGGTAAACAAACCCGGCTCATAGGCTTCGGCAGCAAAAGAAAAGATGGAGTCTATGGGACCATTTCCTGTAGAAATGCCATTCACAGACCATTCTCCATCGGGAACAGACGCAAAAAGTTCAACAGCTTCTGTAGTTTCACAAAGGTGTAAGGTATCTTCGCCAAAACCGGGGTCTCGGGCATTGATATTGCCCGCATCTGCTGAATAAATAGCTACCTGTCCACTGTCAACAAAGGTTTCGCAGTAACTATCAGCATATACATAAAGGGAATTTATCCCATCGAACGGGATGGATCCAGGATCTTCCAAGCCAATCCCATTCCCATTAATCTCCCAACGTAGATTAGAATTTTGGCAGGGATACTCCAAATAAGCCCTGGGGCTTAAGAGAATTGGCATACATTCCAGGGTATCTAATTGAAGGTCTAATGGACTTTGAGGAGCAGCGTAGCTTATGGTCGAGACCAAGCCTTGAAACGAGACAGCCGCCGCGCCACTTCCCGCTATTCCATCCCCATCCTCATCGACAACGGAAGCTTCGTGTGTGTCCCAACAACCATCTCCATCAAAGTCCCTGTCTATTGCGTCGATCAGTTGATCTCCGTCTCTATCGGATACAGCATAGTTAATATAGCCAGCCCCATCGCTTACTGGAAAAGGTATTCCCCAAGCATCTACCCCTCCGATCAAGCGCCCTTCCTGATGTAATTGACAGTGCCCGCTTTCCACTGCGTCATAGATACCGTCATTGTCGCTATCGAGGTCCAGGTGATCCAAGATGCCATCTCCGTCGCTATCCCTCCCACAGGAACCCAAGAAAATGTTGGTTCCAAACAAAGGGGGGTCTGTCCCCCCTCCGAGGGATACACCCCCTCCTGTAATAACCATATGGGTGATGTCCTCTGTAAGGACCACCAAGAGGGTATTATCTGGATCATTGAGGGTGTTGCCTCCTTGGAATGCGGAAAAGGTATTTCCATTCTGGTTGAGGTTGGCTCCCATATTAAGGATGATAAAAGGCACTTCTACCGCACCATTAAACATCTGTATAGTCCATGTTTCTCCATAGCCTCCTCCCACAGATTGGTCGAAGTCCGTAAATTGCAAATAGGCATTGGAAAGTAAAGGAGCGAAGCTAATTTCCAGGCGATTGGTCTCGTTAATATCGGTAAAGTCGTTCTCAAAAAATATTTCGTTTCCCGGCAATACTGCCTGCCGAGTGATGGTCCCAGGCGAGCCTAATTCCTGAAAGTCAAGACTAGCTTCAATGCCACGACTTGTGGTAAGGGTTCGGCCATCGGCTGGTTCAATAGGAAAAACGAGGTTATAGTCAAAGCGCGTACAGGGGAATTCCACAGAATCGGGTATACCATCATTGTCATCGTCTAGGTCTACCAAATCGGCTAACCCATCCCCATCACTGTCCTGAGCCCATATGGTAGGCGCCAAGATCATACATATGCCAAGAACAACAATTCTTCTGTTCACAAAGGGTAATCGAAACATAGCCAACTACTTACTACGAAACTCTAACAAGATCGCAGCAATAGATATGCCATAGTCATAAAAAAGTGCGGCTCGCGAAATATTCTACGCGAGCCGCACTAATTTGTTAACCAATCGAATTTACATCCTCGTAAACTCTCGAGTAGCTTCAGCTCCTCTACCTTCGCAAGTATCTTCAATCCGAGTAAATACCATTTTCTTTCCATCAACCTTTACGGAGTAAATGCCTTTTTGATCACACATAGCTTCTCCCGAGGTATCTTGCATGGTGAGTTTATCTCCATCTAGCGTATAGGTTCCTTTTAATTCTATGGAGCCATCCTGTCCCATATCGACAGAATAAGTTCCATCTTCACCGATGCTGAGTGTCAAAGGGAATTCCCCATCAGGAGATGAGAACATATGCAACCAATCCCCGGCAATGGACTGGGCCATGAGAGAATTGGCAGAAACAAAACACAGCAAAAAGCAGAATTTCAATAATGTTTTCATTGGGTTATGAATTAAGTGTAAGGATAAATAATTACATTTTGGTAAAGTGCATAACCCCATCAGGGTTACCACGGGACTCACAGTCATCACTGACTCTTTCCATCATCAGGGTCTTTCCTTCCACAACAATGCTATATACACCCTTGGCATCGGAAGGACAGGCAAAGGTTCCCCCCGTATCTTGGACGGTCATTTCGCTTCCATTCATGGTGTATTTTCCCTCGGCTTCGATGGATCCGTCATTCCCTACATCGACGGAGTAGCTTCCTCCTTCGGTAATTGTCAATTTCGCGACTACAGTTGTACCGTCATCCATGGTGGTTTCTATAGACCAGTCACCTACATAGGATTGACCCATTGCAGTAGTAGCCACAAAACACAGCAGGAGAGTAAACAAACTCATTAATGATTTCATGGAAAAAAAATTAAGGGTTTTGGGTAATTAATATTAAGGCAAACCGAAAGGTTTCGGATAAGATACAAAGTTTTTAACGTATCATTTTGGAGTAAGTGTATAATAGAGATGAAAAAAGGAGTGGAAGGGTTGTGAAAGGGATAATAGTCGATAGTCCTCAGTTGATAGAATTTAGGTGAGAGCTATGAGGGGAGAGAATGAGTAACCTGTTTCCATACTTCATACGTAATAATGGGGGTACCCCACAACTTTCTCCTCCTTGTACAGCCTGTATGTGGACTAAGGAGAAGGTTTTTGCCGGAGTGGAGGTCCCTCCCTCAATTTCGATACGGCACCGTCTGCTTCTCATTCAACTCCGGGTAATTATACTGTTTGACGTAGGTAAGGCCAGGTAAAAATTCGTCTCCACTTGCTTTCAGCTTCTGATCGAGCAGTTGATCCAACTCCATTTGAATTGGCATAAAGTCATCTTTTCCTACTAAATTTTCGAGTTGAAAAGGGTCTGCTTCATTGTCAAAGAGCTGCCAGGGGCCCTCTAGGTCCCGGGTATAGGTATATCGCAAGCTTCTAAGACCGCGGTATTCTCGCCCTCCATGATCGATGGGGTTCCACTGCCCAAAGGGCTGGACGCAGCTAATGAGTGTAGCTGTATCAATGTCCTGCACTCCTCCTTGAAGCATGGATGCATAGCTAATGCCCTCTACTTGGGAGGGAATCGAAACACCCGCTAACCCCAATAAGGTAGGCATGATATCTTCGCTGTTCATCAAAGCCTCATAGGTTCCTGCTTCAATCCCTGGGCCGTCAATTAGCATAGGAACCCGAATGGATTCCTCATAGGGCTGTTGCTTTTTGTAATAGCCTTGACTTCCTATCAGGTCTCCGTGGTCGGAAGTAAATAGGATCAGGGTATTTTCGGCTAAACCCGTCTCTTCTAGGGTTTGTTGAATATCGGCGAGCATATCATCTAGTGCTGTACAATGAGCGTAGTAGCCTGCCAAATCCCTCCTGGCCCTTCCTTGCATGTGTTCAGGAACATTGGGGCGCAGTTGGACAGAAGCGGAATCGTACTGAGCTCGATACTCGGCAGGAGCCGTATGGTACGGCGCATGGGGGGTACCCCAAGAAAGCATCAGGAAAAAAGGACTATCTACCGCTGCATGAGCCTCCAGGAAAGCTTGAGCGTCCTTGGTCTGCTCAAAGGAATCATAGCCCTTCCAGAAGCGCTTCATCCGATCCCGACCGAAATAGTAGGCCGATTGGTTGTAATTGTGGGTACATTCCAGGGCCTTCCAGTATTCAAAACCCTGGCGTCTGGGTCCTGGGGGAGTGAAGTCGCTCCTACCGCTTCCATCCAGGTGCCATTTGCCTATATACCCCGTCTGATACCCTGCACCTGCCAGGACCTCGGCCAAACTCACTGCCTCAGAATCCAACTGTACATCGTTCATAAATAATCCATGAGTCAACGGGCGCTGGCCTGTGAGCAAAGAGGCCCGATGAGGCGTACAAACGGGCATACCCGAAACCGCATAGGGCAGGTTGGCACAACGTTGTGCCCAAGCGTCAAAGTTGGGCGTCATTACATTCGGATCTCCTGCATAGCCGAAGGCTTGAGCCCGCCATTGGTCAGCGTGAAGGATGAGGATGTTGGGTAACTTTTTAGCGGGAGGCTTTTGGCAGGAGAGAAGGAATAGGGCTGTGAAGATAGCCAGAAGGGAGGTGGTAGGGTTCATAGGGGGAGGGGGTTAAGGGTCCGTAGTCGATAGTCCGTGGTCGGTAGTTTGAGTAGAATATAAATTTAAAATGATAAATGGAGAATTGAAAAAGGGAAAGCCCTGTAGGGACGACGCCATGGCTCGTCCCAAACTTATCAAGAGGAAATTCCTCCTGGATAGGTATGAACCACCTCCCCCAGCACAAGTGCTGGGTACTCCTCCTTGATCCAGGCACGGGCCATACAAGGAGGAGACAGGTATAAAAATAGGGGAAGTCCCCACATACTGTCTCCTCCTGCCCGGAGGGATAGGAGGAGTACTCTTTACTTGTAAAGAGGGAGGTGGTCAATAACCAGTCAAGAGAACAACTGTCTCTCCCTAATACCCCGCAGGGCCGGGGAAATGAGAAATTGAAAAAGGGAAAGCCCTGTAGGGACGACGTCAGGACTCGTCCTGCACGGGTATGAACCACTTCCCCCAGCACAAGTGCTGGGTACTCCTCCTTGATCCAGGCACGGGCCATACAAGGAGGAGACAGGTATAAAAATAGGGGAAGTCCCCACATACTGTCTCCTCCTGCCCGGAGGGATAGGAGGAGTACTCTTTACTTGTAAAGAGGGAGGTGGTCAATAACCAGTCAAGAGAACAACTGTCTCTCCCTAATACCCCGCAGGGCCGGGGAAATGAGAAATTGAAAAAGGGAAAGCCCTGTAGGGACGACGTCAGGACTCGTCCTGCACGGGTATGAACCACTTCCCCCAGCACAAGTGCTGGGTACTCCTCCTTGATCCAGGCACGGGCCATACAAGGAGGAGACAGGTATAAAAATAGGGGAAGTCCCCACATACTGTCTCCTCCTGCCCGGAGGGATAGGAGGAGTACTCTTTACTTGTAAAGAGGGAGGTGGTTCATAACCAGTTAAGAGAGAAACTTTCTCTCCTTAATACCCCGCAGGATTTGAATACCTATAGGCCGAGGTTTTAATCTGTTAGCAAGCGCAGCCGAAATTTCCCGATCGCTTATTCCATAATTACCAGAGGCTTTTATATCCAAAACATCAAAACCTTGGAGGGTTAGAAAATCTACCAACTCTTTATCGATATTCTCGTCGGTTAAGAAACGAAACTCCTGGAGAGTCATCGTGGAACTTCAACTTCGATCACGATTTCATTTTGAATGAATCTGCCAGCATATCGGATGGCTTCGCGGATTTTTTCAGGGCTCAATTGAGGGTGTTTTTCAGCCAGACTATTTGGAGTTCCCCCAGTACCTAGCCATTCCATAATTAATTCAACACTGATGCGAGTACCCTTAATTATGGGTTTGCCTCCTAAAATGTCGGGATTAGATACAATATTGGGAAATTTATGAGCCATTAATTGTTGCAGTTGAATAAATGAATTAAATGCTAGCCGTTCAATGCGTTATGGAAGTTACGCATTTATAGGGAATAATGGTTCATTATATGCCCGCAGGGCAAGGGAAATGGGAAAAAGAGCGAAATAGTTAGCTAGTCGATAGTCCACAGTCTATGGAAATGAGAATTGAAAAAGGGAAAGCCCTGTAGGGACGACGTCAGGACTCGTCCTGCACGGGTATGAACCACCTCCCCCAGCACAAGTGCTGGGTACTCCTCCTTGATCCAGGCACGAGCCATACAAGGAGGAGACAGGTATAAAAATAGGGGAAGTCCCCACATACTGTCTCCTCCTGCCCGGAGGGATAGGAGGAGTACTCTGCCCCCCAGGCTCAATACTAGATTAAGCCTAGCCCCCCTTTTTCAATTATCATTTCTCAATTTCCCATTCTTTGTACGCATACTTTGCCCGCAGGTACAAGCGATTTCTCAGGCTATCTATCCGGTAGGACTCGCGCTCTTTGACAAAGGTAAACCCATCTACGATGGTATCGGAAAGGTTAATCACATAACTATAGTGATCGGCGTGTTGGACCCGGTATCCCACCAATTTGTAACTCTCTTGGTCGAAGTACAGGTGCCAGATGTCTGGGGTGGTATGGTGCTCGTAGGTATCGGGACTGTATACTGCCTGAAGGACCTCCACTGCTTGCTCGGTATCCAGGGTATCTTGGCCGAGGTAGCTGAGTTGGGCGCCTTCGTCCAACATATTGTAGGGCAGGCCTACAACGAAAGTCGAGCTGAAGACCGTAGCCTCCAATGAGGAAGGTGTTGCAGTTGTGTCCTTTTCCCCGCCTTTGGTCTTTCCCATAGACTCCCCATCGTATCGTATTTCCTGGAGATTATCTCCTGCTCCCCAAGCGATTTGAATGAGGGGGGAGGGCTTATACTGGTAGCTGTGGCGTTGGTCTACTTCCATTTCGGTAGACCCATCTTCTGCATACAAGGCAAAGTATTTGTCAAAACTGAGTCGAGAGATATTCTTCCAGGCTTCCAAGCCTCCCATGGCGGTCATACTTTTTTCCAAGAGCCCCTTAACTTCAGCATCTGGTATATGCGCCAGGGGATCTATGCTGATTTCTTGTTGCGTTTTCTTCTCAGATGTTGGAGAACAAGCCCAGAGTATGGTGATAAGAAAATAGGCAAACAAAATATTGGGCCGGGGGAAATGGGTAAACATGCAAGGGAGAATTAAGTAGTTGGAACAACAGAGAATAAAGACAATAGTTCTTGGGGCTGCTGCAAGATGCAGGTTGGGGAATGGCTTTGAAGTAGTTCTTCGGAGTTAAAGCCCCAAGTGACAGCTACCGAGTCAATTTGTGCCTTTTGAGCCGCCTGAGTATCTCGAATTTCATCTCCGATCATCACCATGTGCTGATGGGGAATGCGGAGGTTTTTCTGTAAGTATTTGAGCCGACTGGCCTTGCCGAAGATGGATTTTGGCGCTTGGACGAATTCAAATAGCTCCAGGTCATATAGCTTCAGGAAAGCTTCTACATTTTCTTGGGTATTGGAAGTGAGAATTCCCAAGCGGTAGCCCTCGCTTGCTAAAGTGCGCAAGATATCCGGCATTCCCTCTACAGGGAGGACATCGCCAATGCGCTGTTTGAAGTGGTCCCTAGTACGCTTGACCAGTGCAGGCAATTGAATCCAGGAAAGACCGGAGAGCCGCATCAGCTCGGGGATACTTTTTCCCCGGTAATGGACAAATTCCTCCTTGGTAACAGAGGGAAAGTGAAACTCTTCACTCATTTCATTGACGATGTCCACCGCCACCTCCAAGGTGTTAGCTATGGTACCGTCAAAATCGAATATGAGCAGGGTTTTTTCCATCTATAAATCCATTACAACCTGTATGGGACAATGATCCGAGTGAACAACATCCGACAAGATAGCAGCCGATTCAATTTTATCCTCCAAGGCCTGACTTACCAAGGTATAATCAATGCGCCAGCCCTTATTGCTTGACCTAGCCCGAGTTCTGTAAGACCACCAAGAATAATGGTCTCCTTCCTCATTTAGTTTGCGGAAGGCATCAACAAAGCCCGAATCTAGAAAGCCTGTCAGCCACTCCCGCTCATGTGGCAGGAAGCCCGAACTATTTTTATTGCCCTTCGGGTCGTGGATGTCGATCTCCTGGTGGGCGATATTCACATCCCCAACGATGATGAGATTGGGTATATCTTGCTTCAACTCATTGATATAGGGTTGAAAATCCTTGAGAAAGGCTTCTTTGATCACCTGACGATGTTCTCCACTCGATCCCGAAGGAAAATAGGTCGACATCAGGGAGAAATTTTCATAATCTGCCCGTAGCACCCGCCCTTCTTTGTCGTAGGCTTCAATTCCACAGCCTACCTCCACGTGCTTGGGTTCTTCTTTGGTGAAAATAGCGACTCCACTGTATCCCTTTTTCTCTGCCGAATGCCAAAACCCATGATAGCCACGGGGATTGAGCCATTCGGGATCCAACTGTTCCGGTTGGGCCTTAGACTCCTGTATACACAGCATATCGGGGGCTGTTTCTTCCATCCAGTCGAAAAAGCCCTTCTTCTGAGCCGCCCGTATCCCGTTTACATTGTAGGAAATGATCTTTTTCATTCCGTTTGTTTATTTTCACAAAAAAAGGGCTTTTTGTGAGGGATGAAAAATTAAGCGAGATTTTCTACAATTTTCCCCCTGTAGCGTTGGAATTTAGAGAAGGAGAGGGTGACCTAAGGGGGGGAATCTCGATGGCTAAATTCTACAGGTAATTTTACCGAGATCCACTATGAAATATGTTCACCTTATCCTCATTGTCTGTTTGTGTTTTCAATGCGCCCCTACTCAAAAAGAGCTGCCTCTCCCTGAGCGGCCCAATATCCTCCTCATCGTAGCAGATGACCTGGGATACACCGACTTAGGCTGTTTTGGAGGCGAAATTTCTACTCCCCACCTCGATCAACTCGCCCAGGAAGGGATCCGAGCCACTTCTTTCTATACAGGACCGACCTGTTCTCCTACCAGAGGCATGCTCCTCTCGGGTGTGGATAACCACCGCTGTGGCTATGGGACCATGGAAGGAGACTGGGCGCCCAATCAGGTGGGGGTTCGTGGCTATGAAGGGCACTTGAATTTTGATGTAGTCGCCTTCCCCAGACTTCTTCAAGAGGCCGGTTATCACACTTCTTTGGCAGGTAAATGGCATCAGGCTTACCCTGCTTCGGATACAACCTTTGGCCGGATAAACGTGGATTTACCCGATCTTTTTCCATGTTACAAGGAGGGGCAGGACATTTTGACGATATGCAACCCATGTTTTCCTTTTATGGGGAAAAGGGCTTGTATGCTGAGGATGGGAAGCAGTTGGATCAGCTCCCTCCAGGCTTTTATTCCAGTCATTTCTATGCAGATAAAACGATGGAATACATTTCAGAAAGCCAAGAACTCGGACAGCCCTTCTTTTCCATGCTTTCTTTTACCGCCCCTCATTGGCCTTTACAAGTACCAGATTCCATGATCGATACATATCGAGGGAGGTATGACGAAGGCTATGAAGTATTGGCTCAAAAACGTCTGAATAAGGCTAAGAGTTTAGGGATTATCCCTGCTACAACAGAACTGCCCCCCTTGAGTCCCAACATAAGACCCTGGGAAGAACTCCACCCTGAAGCCCAGGCCTACTCAGCCCGCAACATGGAGCTTTACGCTGCCATGGTGGAGTTGCTGGACGAGAATGTTGGTCGGGTCATTCAGCACCTTAAGAACACCGGCGCGTACGAGCATACCCTGATCCTATTCATGGCCGACAATGGGGCTGAGGGAAATTGGGTCCTGGGCATAGCTGATACAGAGAAATGGGTGGCAGAAAACTTTGACAACAGCCTGAAAACCTCGGAAGAAGAAACTCCTATACCTTTACAGGACCCGGATGGGCCCAGGTGAGTTCCTTGCCTTTTCGTTGGTACAAGACTTTTGCTACTGAGGGAGGCGTGCGCTGCCCGGCGATTATCCGGCTCCCAGAAGTCGGCCGGGAAGCAGGGACTATATACCCAGAGGTGCTTTCCGTGAGGGATTTCGCGCCGACTATACTAGAATATGCCGGAGTTACTCATCCAGGGACGAGTTATAAGGGTCGTAACATTTTCCCCATGGATGGAAGTTCGATGCGCCCATATTTGACAGGAAAAACTCCATCGGTCCACCCGCCAGAAAAGGCTCACTGCTGGGAATTATACGGACGCAAAGGCGTAAGAAAAGGCCCCTGGAAGGCCGAATGGTTAGAAGAACCTTATGGATCCGGCGAATGGGAATTGTATAACTTGGACGAAGACCTGGGGGAGCAGCATAATCTAGCTTCTACGCATCCCGAAAAGCTCGAAGAATTGGTCCAGGAATGGGAGGCCTATGTAGAAGAATATGAAGTTACCTTGCCCAGTGAGCCTACGGCCTATGGGGTGGAGCCGGTTTGGAGAGAGGAGAGAGGAGAAAGTAGAAATGAAAAATGAGAGAGGAGAAAGCAGAAAGGAGAGAGGAGAAAGGTAGATCTTATTCATGGCCCCAGTCTCAAAAACCCCTACTTCATAGAGGAAATTGAAGAGACCAAACTTTGCCTGTATGACCCGAAAAGCCTCCAAAATAATCCTATTATGCTTAGGTATTAGACAGGATTTACGGGATGAACAAGATGCCAATATAAGCTTAGCCCTTATCTTCATCTTGCTTATCCGGTCTTCGATTTCCATCAGTTAGCTCACCCATATTCTGCTTAGGATAAATTCCCCAATTTTCCTACCTTCCCTACTATATTGCACTCCGAATAATTCAAGCAATGAAAGCCCAAAAAAAGTTGTACAAATTCCCCTGCTGGTGTGAGAAAAAAATGCCCTTGGAGAAGAAAATGGAGGTTAAGGCCCTATCCAACAGAAAGCGCGATGCAGAACCTATCATGATCGATGTGTTTTGCCACTGGTGTGGCAAGGATGGAAAGGCCCCCTTTACAGGGGATTTCAAACCCGAAAATCCCATAAGAGGTGATGTATGATCTGGACGCCCCTTCCCCTTCAGCTATCCGATGAACAAGTTGCCGAACTCCTCGCGGCCTATGAACCCGTGAAGCGCCACCTGGAGCAACGGATGGGACTCCCGCCTGCTCAATTGAATACCTTGCGGGAAAAACTCAGTCAGGCCTTGGAGCAACACGACGCCTTCCGGGAAGTGCTCAAACAGCGAGCGGAAAGTGGGAGTCACTACGTCCTGCATCTTCAACATGAAAACCCCGAAGTCCTCAGCCTGCCCTGGGGCCTGGTGCTAGACCCCATCTCTCAGCGCCCCTTGGGCCAAGTAGAAAGACTCTATCTCAGCCAGGGAAGTCCACAAGAGGCTTTATCTCCCTACGAAGCCTCCCTGGCTGCGCCCCTCAAAATACTGGTCATGGTGGCCTCTCCCGTCGACTCCCCCTATGAGCGACGCCTTCCTTCGAGGAGGAGGAACGACAAATTCTGGAGGCCTTGGATGCCATTCCCGCTCAGCAAGCCATTGATGTACAGATCGACTTCACGGAGGACGGTTCTCTGGAGGCCCTTCAGCGCAAGCTGGAGCAGGATCAGTACCACATCCTCCACCTGACCTGTCATGGGAGTTTTCGCGAGGGGCAGGGCTACCTGGAACTGGAAGATCCCCTGAATATGCGGGCAGATCGGATAAGGGCAGAAGTCTTTGCCGAAGCCTTGGTCAGTCGAAGCGATGGCTACAAAGTTCCCCTGGTGGTCCTGTCGGCCTGCCAAACGGCCCAAGGAAGCTCGGAAAGTGATACCCGGGGCATTGCCCAGGAGGTCCTAAAAAGGGATATCCCAGCCGTGGTGGCCATGAGTCTATCGGTGAAGGACCACTATGCTTCCCTCTTTGCGGCCCAACTCTACCAAGGCCTGGCTTCTCAAAGGAGCCTTCCACAGGCTTTTCAGCAAGCCCTGCAACAGCTTAACCAGACAGAGTTGCAGCGCAATCCCCAAGCCTTGCAGTGGACCATCCCCCATCTGTACCTACAAGCGCAGATTGAAGAATTGATAGATAGCCATCTGCCTGTCCAAAACTTAAGCCGCAAACTTTCCCAATACTTCACGGATAAGGTACTGGAAGAAAAGCTCAGCCACAAACAAGGGGGAAAAAATGCCCCCTATCTATTTATAGGGCGAAGGGAAGACAAGCGAGACCTGCTACCCCCCCTTTTTGACAACAAGTCCCTTCTCTTACGTGGGCAGGGAGGGATCGGGAAGACGGCCATGGCCGCCCAGCTTGCCTATCGTTGGAGGCTGCGCTATGGAGAGGCTCCGGTATTCTTCTTCGATGAGACGAATTCCCAACTTCCAGATATCATAAAAACACTTTTGGCAGCCTTTCCCCGAACAGAACGCAAGAGGATTCGAGAAGAATTGGATGGAAGTCCCTTGGAGGAAAAGGCCGAAATTTTCTGCGAAGAACTCCCTAAGCTGAGCCATCCCCTACTTATTTTTGACAACCTAGAGAGCTTCCAGCAAAACCTAGGCGGTCGCTTTGCCAAAGAACACCAGGAATTCGAAGCCTTCCTGGATACCCTGAGTAAACAAGCAAGCTTTCCCATTATATTCACTGCTCGCTATCCCCTGGCGGGGATAGCGGTAGAAGTAGACCATGCATTGCGGCAGGCGAGCAAGAATGACTACTGGAAGAAATGCCAGCAGCTCTCCTTCTATGAGTTGCGCTGGGAACTATTCAAACAGGCCACTAGCTCTCTCCAAAAGACCCATGACTTTCGGGACTTAATCGAGCTCCTCTATCGAACCTTAGGAGGTAATTATCGGGCACTGGAGTTTTTGACTCGCTTTATCAGCAACAAAAGGAAGAGATTCGCAAGACGCTTCTAGGCCTGGAAGACGCGGCCTCTCGCATACAGAAAGCCCTGGAGGAAGGAGATGGGGAGGGAAAAAATATGGGCGTCAACCTGGTTTTTGAAGAGCTGCTGAAGAGTCTAGGAGCGGAAGCGCTGTATTTCCTTTACCTACTCACCCAATTCAACATTCCCGTACGTACCTATGCACTGGAATTGCAGCATCCCCCTTATCTTCCGGGGGGGTATTTGTCCCAATTGGAATCTCTAACCCTAGTCGAAGCCTATGAGGACCCCGATCGCATGGGGACTACTTGGTATGTAGCTCCGTTGACGCGACAGTTGTTGCTTTCGCATGCTGCCCAGGCTCCCGAGGTCTTTTTCTATCCAGACAAAGCCGGAGACTATCATTGGGGGCTATACCAAAATGTAGCAGAAAACCTTTCCGATTTAGAGGAGGCTTTTTCCTTTTATCGCCAAGGGAGTCAAGCTGTGAAGCTAGGCTTTACAGGAAGTATTTTATGTAAAACTTTTTGGCGGGCGGACCTCCTAATTCAGGCTTATTCTTTTGGAAAGATCGCCTACCAGGCCCACCCTGAGATGGAAGATCCAGGCTTTCTCACTCGCTTAGGACTATCCTGCGATAGGTTGGGTGATTACCCACTTGCCTTAGAGGTATATTCCAAATCTTTAGCCATTCAGCGTGAGATCGGAGATAAAAGCGGCGAAGGGACCACGCTCAATAATATCAGTCAGATATTTAAAGCAAGAGGCGACTATGAGACGGCCTTGACCTATCTGAAGGAGTCTTTAGCCATTCAGCGTGAGATCGGAGATAAAAGCGGCGAAGGGACCACGCTCAATAATATCAGTCAGATATTTAAAGCAAGAGGCGACTATGAGACGGCCTTGACCTATCTGAAGGAGTCTTTAGCCATTCAGCGTGAGATCGGAGATAAAAGCGGCGAAGTCAGATCTATTTAAAGCAAGAGGGACGCCTTGACCTATCTGAAGGAGTCTTTAGCCATTCAGCGTGAGAGGATCGCTCAATAATATCAGCCAAGGCGACTATGAGACGGCCTTGACCTATCTGAAGGAGTCTTTAGCCATTCAGGCGTGAGAAGCGATAAAAGCGGCGAAGGGAACGCTCAATAATATCAGTCAGAGGCGACTATGAGACGGCCTTGACCTATCTGAAGGAGTCTTTAGCCATTCAGCGTGAGATCGGAGATAAAAGCGGCGAAGGGACCACGCTCTCAAACATAGGATCATTATATAGCCAAGGCGACAGACGGCCTTGACCTATCTGCAATATAAGGCCGGAGATAAAAGCGGCGACGCTCAATAATATCAGTCAGATATTTAAAGCAAGAGGCGACTATGAGACGGCCTTGACCTATCTGAAGGAGTCTTTAGCCATTCAGCGTGAGATCGGATTAATATCAGTCAGATATTTCGAGGCGACTATGAGACGGCCTTGACCTATCTGAAGGAGTCTTTAGCCATTCAGCGTGAGATCGGAGATAAAAGCGGCGAAGGGACCGAAGGGACCACGCTCAATAATATCAGTCAGATATTTAAAGCAAGAGGCGACTATGAGACGGCCTTGACCTATCTGAAGATGAGATCGGAGATAAAAGCGGCGAAGGGACCACGCTCTTAGGACCTGGCATATAGCCAAGGCGACTATGAGACGGCCTTGACCTATCTGAAGGAGTCTTTAGCCATTCAGCGTGAGATCGGAGATAAAAGCGGCGAAGGGACCACGCTCAATAATATCAGTCAGATATTTAAAGCAAGAGGCGACTATGAGACGGCCTTGACCTATCTGAAGGAGTCTTTAGCCATTCAGCGTGAGATCGGAGATAAAAGCGGTATGATCCCCACCTTACACAATATGGCCACTATTTCTTTAGAAAAGGGAGATGGACAGGCCTTCCTAGAATTAGAAAATCAGGCCTGGAATCTGGCCCATGAAATCCAGGACGCTACCGGGATTTATCATATAGGAAGCTACATGGGACAGGTTTTATTGAATGCAGATATGAAAAAAGAAGCCATCCCCTATTTACAAGGGGCTTATCAAATAGCTCTAAAAAATAATTTGCCTAAAAAAGACCAACTCGAAGCAGCCCTCAAATCCCTTGGAGCCTTATAGTTTTGTCTATGTCAGAACCCGAACATATCCCCCAATCCTTTCCCTTCAGCAATGAGGAAAAGAGCTGGCAGGAGCACCGCTGGGCCGAGGCCCAGAAGGTGCCGGAGCGCATCGAGGACACGGCCAAGTTCCTCGCGACCATGATTTCGCTTTCCCTCACGCTGGCCCTGACCCTGGTGGAGAAGCCCATAGCCGTTCCCAAGGGGGCCTTCCCTACCGTGCTAGTCGCCCTAGCTTGCTGGATGCTCTCCATCCTCCTGGCCTTCCTGGTCCTCATGCCCCGGCACTACCGCCATGTCCCCGACTCCACCGAAGACTACCGCCGCATGCACAAGCGGGTGGTGAACTACAAGTATGGCCTCCTCATTTTCTCCGTCATTCTGTTTTTGGGCGGCTTTGTGCTGTTCTTTTTGGAATTGGTGTATGGGGGGTGATATGGCGCTGCCCTCTTGACCTATTATTTACTAAAACGCAGAGGAAAGGGGTTGTTTTGCACAGCAAAGCTCTCTGCGTCCCTGCTTCTTTGCGTTCAAATTTGAAATCCATTAGCTGGTCCAGCAGCTTTTTTCTCCGTGTCTCGTATGTTTATCTTAACAATTCCATGAACTGAGTTTTGACGCAGACTTTTTAGGAGATTTTTATGGCAAACGCAGAAAAGATAGTTGGTATAGCAACTTAAAACTCCGTGTCTTCGTGCCTCCGTGTTCAATTCCTTATCCCACGAGCTGCGAAAGCAGCTTTTCCCTCTTGCTTTCATCCCCCAGCCCCCATAGCCGTACGGTTAAGGGAAATTTCTTCTCTCTATTCGCCCTTTTTGTACCCTTCCGCTGCATCCCCGTTTCCCTTTTTTCCCCTCCTAGGGGAAACTCAAAAGGGGTCTAGAAACGACCCAGGAAATCAGGTTGATTTCGCCAATGTTTAACCCTTTCTCCCCATTTCTAAGGGGGAGTCAGAGGGAGTTCCTTGAGAGAGGGGGCCAGGGGGTGAGTACAAAATAGGGCATTTTGATCCTCGATCTACCATTCAACACTTAACCGAACGGCTATGCCCCCAGCCCACCGTAAGGTACATTGCCTACGGATTCTTCGACCTTCTATCTCCCCGTATCTATCCCTGAAAGGGGGTATTTAAGCTGGCTCCAGCAGCATTTTTCTCCGTGTCTCTGTGCCTCCGTGTTCAATTCCTCATCCCACGAGCTGCGAAAGCAGCCACAATTCCCTATCTTAATTGCAATATTTCCCCCAAACCCCCCTCCCATGCTCCGTAAATGCATTTTTCTCCTCACCCTGTCAATCTCAACACCTTTTGCTCTCGCCCAAAAGCTCCCCAATATCGTCCTGCTCGTCGCAGACGACCTGGGCTATGCCGAACTGGGCTGCCAGGGCAACACCGATATTCCGACACCACACATCGACCAGATCGCAAAGAATGGCATCCGCTTTACTTCGGGCTATGTGTGCAATTCCTATTGTAGCCCCTCACGAGCAGGAATGCTTACCGGGCGATATCCCAATCGCTTTGACTATACTTCCAATATAGTTGGGCATCAAAACGACGATCCCAATCTGGGCCTACCCCTGGAAGAAGAGACCTTGGCAGAATACTTATTGGAAGCAGGCTATGTATCGGGACTCATCGGGAAATGGCACCAGGGGGGACGGGCCAAATACCATCCGTATCGGCAAGGCTTTGACGAGTTCTACGGCTTCCTGCACGAAGGACACTATTTTGTACCTCCGCCCTATGAAGGTGTTACGACTATGTTGCGCCGCAGGGTCTTGCCCGGAGGAGGGAGGGGTAGGTGGCAGTCCGAGGATGGAAAAACGATCTATACCACCCACATGGGACACAACGAACCAGATTATGACGCCAATAATCCTATACTGCGAGGAAGTCATCCCGTTTGGGAAGAGACATATCTCACGGATGCCTTGACCCGAGAGTCCGTCGATTTCATTGAACGCCACAAGGACAAGCCCTTTTTCCTCTATGTAGCCTACAATGCCGTCCATAGCCCACTGCAAGGAGCCGATGCCTACATGGAGCGCTTTGCCCACATTCCCGATATACACAGAAGAATCTTCGCCGCTATGCTGGCCAACCTGGATGACAGCGTAGGCGAAATCATGGAAAAGCTACGGACTGAAGATCTAGAGGAAAATACCCTGATCGTATTTCTCAGCGACAATGGGGGACCTACCAAAGAGCTTACCTCAAGCAACCTTCCGCTGAGAGGCGGAAAGGGAAGCTACTATGAGGGAGGCATCCGCATTCCCTTTCTGATGCAATGGAAGCAGGAGCTACCCCAGGGGATTACCTATGACAGGCCGATCATCTCCCTGGATCTATTCCCCACTTTTGCTGCTGCGGCTCGACGGCCTGTAGAGAAGAAGAACCTCGATGGAGTTAATCTTCTGCCCTATCTCAAAGGAGAAAAGGAGGAGTCTCCCCACGAAGCCCTCTTCTGGTCCTTCCGAGCCAAAATGGCCTATCGAGAAGGCGATTGGAAAATCGTCCAGGACGGTGGAAGCCGTCTGGTAGAGCTGTATAAGCTGGCGGAGGATCTAAAAGAATCGGAAAATCTGGCGGAAAGCCATCCTCAAAGGCTTAAAGAGATGCTGGCAGCATGGGAGAAGATGCGAGAGGAATTAAAGGGTCGGTAGCTGCTAGCGTGATCGATAAATTTTATGCATGTGATCCAAACATGTTCTAAATTGGGCGTATAACCTATAAAACACCTCCCATGAAAGCAATCATACCATTAACCAATCGAAAACGCCTCGTCATAGTTGGAGGAGGCTTTGGCGGAATCAAACTCGCCAAGGCCCTGAGAAAGTCCCCCTTCCAGGTGGTGTTGATTGACAAAAATAATTTCCACACCTTTCAACCCTTGTTGTATCAGGTGGCTACGGGAGGCTTAGAGCCCGATTCCATTGCCTTTCCCCTCCGGAAGATATTCGGCAAACAAGACAATTTCGTTTTCCGCATGGCCGAGGTACAACGGATAGATACGGACGAGAAAACGCTATATACCAATATTGGTTCAGTCTCTTTTGATTACCTGGTTCTGGCTACGGGTACAGGGAGTCATTTTTTTGGTATGAAAAATGTCGAGGCCCATGCCTTTGGCCTGAAAACCGTTGTTGAGGCTGTCGATTTGAGAAGTTTAACCTTACAGAACTTCGAACAAGCCCTTCAGGAAAGCGACCCTGAAGCCCGAGCCCGGCTCATGCAATTTGTCGTAGTGGGAGGAGGCCCTACGGGAGTGGAAATGGCCGGGGCTCTTGCAGAGCTCAAACGACACGTCCTACCCAATGACTATCCCGAATTGGACCTGCGGCAGATGGAGGTTCATCTTATAGAAGCAGGCCCCAAAATCTTGGGGGCTATGTCGGAGGAGGCTCAGGTGAATGCCAAAAAAGCCCTGGAAAAAATGGGCGTCCATATTTGGCTCGATACCTTTGTAACAGAATACGACGGGGAACGGGTCTATACCAAGGATGGGCCGAGCTTCGATACCTATATGGTCCTCTGGGCTGCGGGAATCAAAGGAATGGTACCGGAAGGAATCAGGGATCTGGAACTAGGGCCTGGTCATCGAATACCGGTAAACGAATTCAATCAGATAGCGGGACATGACTCCCTATTCGCTTTGGGAGATGTGGCCTATATGAGTACAGAGGCCTTTCCCAAGGGTTATCCCCAGGTAGCCCCGGTAGCGATCCAGCAGGCGGAAAATTTGGCAAAAAATCTTGTTCGCCGGGAAAAGGGCAAAGAAATGGAAGCCTTTTCCTATTTTGATAAGGGTTCTATGGCAACTGTAGGGAGAAATAAGGCCGTTGTGGACA
Organism: Bacteroidia bacterium; assembly: GCA_965263105.1. GTDB lineage: Bacteria > Bacteroidota > Bacteroidia > J057 > J057 > JBCCTX01. Next base: position 807,494 of record CBDHGL010000002.1, read on the forward strand.
TAAAGGGATTTCACTTGAAGGGATTTTTGGCCTGGCTGACCTGGATGTTTGTTCACCTGCTTTTTTTGATGGGCTTTCGAAACAAATTGGTAGTTTTGATGAATTGGGTATACAGTTACTTTACGTATGATAAGGGGACGCGACTTATTCTCAGACCCATAAGCCGGGTAAGGAACCAGGAAAGGAAAACGGAACATCTGGTTTCATAATGACCACATATTTATTTTATGACTTGGGAAAAAATAAAGGACTGGGGTAATACCATCATGGAGTCTCTCCCCATGAAACTCTTGGTCATCCAAGTCAAGTTGCATGTGACAGTAATTGCCCTTTGGCTCATCTTATTGGGAGTGATTAATGGCATAATCGCCTCGGACCTGGGAGGAGCCTATTTGTTACTCGAGCCGGAATACCTGGGAAAAGAAAATTTTTGGAGCACCTTCCTCGTAGGTTCCGCATTGGGAGCCTTTCTCTTTGCCTATCAAATCACCATTTACATTGGGGAGAGTTACCGCTTCCATTTCATCGCCTTTGAATCCAACCCCTTTATCACGTTTTCCTACAACAACTTCCTTATCCCAGGCATTTTTCTCTTCTGGTATTTTTGGCGCTTTTTAGACTTTCATATCGTTACAGAAGGGACATTTTCCTGGCAGGTAGCTGAAAAATTTTTCGGCCTTATCTTGGGGATTTTGACCATATTCCTTTTGTCCGCTAGTTTCTTCTTTGCCAAGAGATCGCTGACGAGTTTCTTAGAACAGTTTCTTTCCAAAGGCTGGGAAAGGGGGCAGGGAAGAAGAAATAGACGGGTAATCCTCAAAAAAGCACGCGCTACCTTTCGCACCCCCCTTCGAGCCAAATATTACCTACGCTTCCCCTTTAAGGTAATTGATGTGGGGAACATGCCGCCTGTTGCCTTTCGTACCATCGTCCAAAACTTAAACCAGCGACATGAACGGCTTTTACTGATTCAGATTCTCACCTTTATACTCATCGTGATTTTAGGGCTGCTGGAGGAACATCCTTTGCTACAAATTCCCGCGGGGGCCAGTATGCTCCTGGTACTTTCCCTAGCTCTCATGATATTTGGGGCCATTACCTTTTGGTACCGCAAACTGGGCTTGATAGTTATCCTCATTTTTCTCGTATTTCTCTTTGTATTTCCCAAAATTGAAGGTATACAGGACCGCCACCAGGCCTTTGGGATGAACTATAAGGTTGAGCCAGCAACCTATTCTACCGATGTGCTTTATTCCTGTATCAAACAGGATACCATCGAGGCAGATCTCCAACATACCCGAAAGATCCTAGAAGCCTGGAAAACATGGAAACAAGAAGTGGACCCCTCGCATGAAAAGCCCCAGGCGGTATTTCTAATGGCATCAGGAGGGGGCTTGCGCTCGGCGTTTTGGACCTTCCGTCTCTTACAGTATGTGGATAGCGTAACTCAGGGTAAAATTGCGCAAGATGTCAGGCTGATCTCTGGGGCTTCAGGAGGCATGATAGGCCTGGCCTATTACAGAGAATTACAGCTAAAGCGACTACAGGGCAAATCCATCGTCCTTCACGATCCCCGATATCGGGAAAATATCTCCCAGGACTTACTGAATCGGGTTTTTTTCAAAACCTTCACCGATAAGTTTTTGCCTAATTTTTCTGTAGAAATTGGGGATAAAAAATACATCAAGGAAAGTGGGTATTCCTTTGATCAACAAATGGGAATCAATATGCCCGAATTTGGGGGAAAGCGCTTGGGCGACTATGCCGAATGGGAACAAAAAGGCATGCTCTTTCCCGCCGTTATTACCCCCACAATTTTGAATCAGGGGCGCCGCCTGTTTATTTCTTCACAGCCTATTTCCTTTCTGGTACGTCCTTACCAGATAACCCCCCTTTTCCAAACCCGCTCCCACGGCGTAGAGTTTCGTAGGCTATTTGCCCAACAAGAACCTGACAGCTTGCGCCTGGTGACAGCCTTGCGGATGAATGCCACTTTCCCCTTCATTTTGCCTATCATGTCCCTCCCTTCCGAACCCAAGATGCTCGTTATGGATGCAGGAGCCATCGACAATTATGGCTCCCAAACAGCCATCCATTACCTCTTTGAGTTTAGGGATTGGTTTGCCAAGAACACGTCACGGGTCATCTTTATACAACTGCGCGACAATGTCCGGGAAGACCCCATCATTGATTTCGCTGGAAACGACATCATCAGTCGTCAACTTACCCCGCTCGGAAATGGCTACTATTCCATGGCTGAAGCCAAAGATTTAGCCAGCGATTACCTCTTCGCTGCCCTAATGGAATGGTACGAAGGACCCGTAGAACTGATCTCCTTTGAGTATCCAAGGGAAACCCTGGACGCTCCAGCTTCCTTAAGCTTTCACCTGACTAAAAGAGAAAAAGAGAACATTCTCAATAATACTTTTACTCAGAGTAATAGAAAAGGGCTCAAAAAATTGGAAGAGTTGTATACGTTTCCCCAAAGCAATCCCATCAATGTAGCTGGGGGAGGAGGCAGATGACGGGGAAGTTTTTTGCCTAAAATATCACTTTCTCAATTGGCGAGACCACCATTCATCGAGGCTTAGAACCCCTCTCATGGTACTGATGTTAATAGGCATGGCGTCTTTAAAGGATATCTGTGTCCTCTTCTGCACATCCCCTACATCACGGACTGTCACCATTTCTTTTTCAGCATCAAAAGAAACAATAATCCTTGCTTGATGATCAAAGATCATTGCAGACTTTTGTAGAGCTCTTTGTAGTATCGTGGTCTTAGCCACGCTTTGGTCCTTTCTTGCGAAAATTCTCAAAACCCCCAAATTTAGTGTGACAGCCTATATATAAAGATGATTGCTATGAGATATAACGCTCGAATATATAGGCTTTATTGTAATTTAACACAAAAAAAAGAAAAAACTAGTTACTAAATTATGCCTATTTGCGTAACAAGTAATTTATTCTTCTGGAATTGATATTATCAATACTCGTTTGGAGTAATTATGGAATAAACCAAATTAGGTATTATTCTAAATAAGTATTATTAATTCTATCGTAAAAAACCCCTATCTCCTTTATCCGCTAATTCGGCAAGAACCTCTATAGGTTTACCTATAGAAAAATGTATAGGTATTGCCCTAAAAATCCTGTGTATGCCTGTATTTCCTCGAAATAGGCAGTTGATCAACTTTGTGGAGAACATAATTCAACAAATCAACTGGTTATGAAAAAGGAAATAAAACACATCATCATCCGCTACCTTAGTGGCTCAAAGGAAAACCAAATTGAAGAGTTTGACTACGCAGGCAACGATGCCCTTAGCTTTGGACGATCTGCCGACTGCCACATGCAATTTGACGCTGAGCAGGACTCAGGGGTGAGCCGTCAACATGGCATCATCTCAAAAGGCGACAATCCGGGCAGTTTTTATATCGAAGACCTGGGAAGTCTTAATGGTACCTTTGTCAATGGAGAAAAGATAACGGGGAGTCAACTCCTAAAACCTGGAGATGAAATTACCTTGGGTCCAAAGGGTCCCAAATTCTCTTTTGATATCTACCCACGCGTCCAAGATAACCTCGCAACCCAAGTAGTAAACATAGGTCCTGAGGTGGGAGCCACACAAGAGGTGTCTCTTACTGCTCAGGAAGTAGGGGCACCTGAAAAAACCGGCATTGGAAAAGAGACATTTGAAAGAGCTATCGTCAATGAGCGAAAAAGGTCTCAAAAGACAACGGTTTCTATCTTGGCAGCTGCTGTACTGGTATTACTCACGCTAGGATATACTTTCCGAGATTCTATCCTTCCTGAGCCTCCTGTGGTGGAAATTCCTGAAATGCCCGAGATTGATCAGCCTATGAATGTCGCAAACATTGCCCAAAGCAATGCCGATAAGGTGGTCTTTATCGAATTTGGCTATAAGCTCATTCACACAGGCTCTGGGGACGATGTCTACCATCACTATAGCCTTCAAAAGGACAAAGAGACTGGAAAAGAATACCTCGTTCCTCTTTTTATTGAAGTAGAACCCGGAATCATAGAGCCTTACTTAGGCTTAAAAAAGGATGTTACTTATGGCGCTCCAATTGCCGTTTCTGGGGCGACTGGTACAGGATTCATCGTAGATAAGGATGGCTTTATCCTAACCAATAGGCATGTTGCTGCCAATTGGAATTCCTCTTATCAATTTGGCCCAAATGTCCAGGAGGGATACTTATATAGAAATGTGGGAGGGGAATGGAAAATAGTGGGAACCACTCGAGCTCCTTCCAACTGGGTTCCAGCAGAAACGCGCTTTTTTGGGCAAAAGCCTATGTCTGGAAAATTGATTGAGGGTGCTAACACCTATATGGACGTAACCTTCGCCAAAACTGATCAGCGTACTCCTGCCAAAATCGTACGGGTAAGTAATACCCATGATGTGGCGATGATTAAAATTGACCTTCCTGGAAACTTGGTTCCTGTAGAATTGGCACCAGAGAACGAAGAAGTTCTTCAAGGACAAAAAATCGCTGTATTGGGTTATCCAGGTCTGTCTCCAGAAGTGGCTGTTGCCAAAATCTCACAGGACTTTTCCAACAGAAGGACTCAAATTTTGTCTGTGCCCGATCCAACCATTACAGATGGCACCGTAGGCAAAATCATACGGGGATCCAATCCTACCAATGAAGCAGTAGGAGGTTACTACAGCTCTATCGGCGAGTACTATCAACTGACAGCCAGCGAAACAGGTGCTGGAAATAGTGGGGGGCCTGTCTTCAACAAGGACGGAAAGGTAATCGGTATATTCTCTGCCTCCCTCACCTCTGGCGAAGGAGCGCGGGTAACCTTTGCCATCCCCATCAAATACGGCATTGACCTCATGAATTCCCAACAGGTAATCCGATAGTAGCCGCACTTAATAAGCCATTTTTCCACAGTCAATCCACACGCTATGGCATTCCTATTTCGAAAAAAGAAACCCAAGGTTCACCCTTCTTCTGGCTCAACTCCCCCTTCATCCATAGACTATCGCGCCGTCGCCTCTACAGATGTTGGATCGGTTCGGAATAACAATGAAGACAACCTGATATTTATCAGGCCTCATGATCCAGATAGGCAGAAGACAAAAGGATGTGTGGCTCTGGTAGCCGATGGAATGGGAGGCCATAGCAGTGGAGAGATTGCTTCTCAAATGGCAACCGAAGTGATTCCCAGAAACTACTTTGACAGCCCTCAGGATACCCTGAAGGCCCTCCAAAAGTCCTTTGAAAAAGCGAACAGGCTGATTTTTAAGAAGGCCCAGGAGAAAGCTCAATTAAAAGGGATGGGAACAACTTGTACTGTGGTAGTCCTCCAGGGGAAAAAGCTTTTTCTAGGACACGTAGGCGACAGCAGAGCCTATTTATTCAAAGGAGAAAGTCCCATTCAGTTATCTTCCGATCACACCTATGTGCAACACTTGCTCGAGCAAGGCTTGATCCAAGCGGAAGAAGTGGAGAGCCATCCAGATCGCAACCTCATCACCCAGGCTATGGGGACAGCTCCCCAACTGAAGGCCGATTACCAAGCCTTGGTGCAAAAGCTTGAGATAGGAAACATCCTAATGCTGTGCAGCGATGGGCTATATGAATATATCTCTGAAGAGGAATGGATTCCCATCCTCCGGAAATTTTCCCTAGGAGAGGCGGCAGAGAAATTTATCAGCCTGGCAAAACAGCGAGGAGGACACGACAATATCTCCATCCTTCTGGTAGAAGCGATCCCTTCAGCGACTCAAAATTCTCAGCGTGTAACCACAAATCTCAGCCTATCATGATCGGTAGAAATATATCCCACTTTCACATTTCCGAAAGCCTGGGCGAAGGCGGAATGGGTCAGGTTTTCAAAGCGACAGATCGCCGCCTGCAACGAGCTGTAGCCCTCAAGATGCTCAATCCCCACTTGCTAAATGATCCCGCTTCTTTCCAGCGCTTTCAGAATGAAGCCCAGCTCAGCGCCCGGATTTCTCATCCCAATGTGGCTACCTTATACGATTTTCTGAAAGACGGTTCTCAGCATTTTATCGTGATGGAGTATGTCGATGGTAAGCCCTTGGATCAACTACTCGACTTACAGGGAAAACTCCCAGCAGCTACCAGTGCCCAGATTGCGATGCAGGTGCTGGAGGGCTTAGAAGCAGCCCATGACCTGGGAATCACCCATCGAGACCTCAAACCAGGGAATATCATGATTACCAAACGGGGCTTCGTCAAATTGATGGACTTCGGCATTGCCCGCCTGGAAAATGCAGCTAGGATCACACGCCAAAATAGTGTTATCGGCACTTTGGAATACCTAGCTCCTGAACTTATCAAAGGGGAAGAACCCAGCAAGTGCTCGGATCTATATGCTTTGGGAGTGATGCTCTTTGAAATGGTCGCTGGCAAGACTCCTTTCTCTGGAGAAAGTGAAGCCTCCGTACTATACAAGATAAGCCAGGGTAAGGGAGATTTCGAACTTGCAGGTGGGGATAAAAAGCTGGGACAAATCATAAAAAAGCTGACGAACAAACAACCTGAACGAAGGTTTCAAAGCACCAGAGAGGCTATTCAGGCCTTGGAAAGGCTCTACAGCCCCGGCAAAATTGACACAGCTATCTTTCACTCACAAGTGCTGAGCACAGCCTCTGAAGGAAAAGGTGCAGTTAAGCCAAGCCTGTCTGACTCTTTTTCAGATAAGCTTCCCCGCCTAAGCCTCCCCAAGCTCCCTCAAGCTCTTCCCCTGGAGGTAGATAAACGCATCATAGGGATTACGGCCTTGCTGTGTTTACTTATTTTGGTAATAGGGATGCTAAAGCCCGGTTCACCAGGTGCACAGAAAGACATTCCTGAACCTGCTGCAGATTCTCCCACGATTGCCCTAGACCCGGAAAATAGGCTTTCCTCCGCAAAACTTACCCAGCCCCCACAGGAAACTTTTAGACCCAAACAGTTGCCCCAAGAACCCCAAGGTCTTCCTGTCCTAAAGCAAAAGGGTAAAGAAACGGAAGCCGGAAACAATGAAAGGTCGAAAAAATCTCAAGAATCCACGAAGAAACACCGCATCAAACCCCTGGGAGGGGATAATTCCCCCAAAGAATCTCAGCCGGTAAAGGAAAAACAAGAAGAAACTCCTGTTTCTGGGGAAGTGGAAGAAATCCAAACTCCCCAGAAAGAGAACTCGGAGAAAGCACCCGAGAAAGTGGTAGAAAAAGAGGAAAGCGCTACCCCAACTCCCGTGGAGAAACCTACCAAGTATGTTCGCTTTCCCGATCTTTCTTTATCTGCAAAACTTACTGAAACCCTATCTACAGAGCATAATGCGGAAGGACAAAAAGTGTACTTACAAACGACAGAAGCTACCTATTACAGCAATACCCTAATCATCGCCAAAGGAGCGAAGATTCAAGGAGAAATTCGGAAGCTACGCAGAGGTAATGGCGGGAAACGCGCCTTTCTCTCTATCAAGCTCCAGGGGATAGAAACGGCTGCAGGAACCTGGCTCCCAGTCAACTATCCCGAATACAGCAACTTGGACAAATACATAGTCGAATTCAAAAAAGGTTTGGTTCTCAACAACATAAAAATTAAATCACATGGACTCAATTTTCCTCAAACAAACTAAGCTATACAAAAGCGTATTTTTTATCCTATTCACGGGGATATTCCTGATCAATGGACACAGCCAAGGTATTCAATCCAATACAGAAGGTTTTTCCGCTAGCCTTAGCCCTTCCTATGCCAGTTGGAGTTCCGAAAGTCAATTTTTGGGCAGCCTGGACGACCTGGAACCCACAGGGCTAGGAATCTACGCAAAGGTCGCCTACGGATTCACCCAAAGTATTGAAGCATTTTTGGGATATGGTGTGGAGAGTTTCAACCGCAAAGAGGACTGGGATACCTACCGAAGTAGCACGTTGGATGTAGGAGCCAGGTTCAATTTTGGGGCTACCCTGCGCAAGGTAAGGCCCTTTGCAGAACTTGCTCTCTCCATTCACGATGTAGCGATAGATCCCATTGTCTTTGAAGGAAGCCCAGAACTTTTTAACTTGGATCTCAGCGGTTTTTCCGGTACAGTCGGCTTAGGTGTCCACTACTTTATGCTTCCCAACCTGAGTGTATCGGTAACAGGAAAGGGTAGTTTTGGTTCCTTCGACTCCGTATTTTTATCCGGTGTTGAGGTACTGGATCTCGAAGAAAGCCTAGACCTGGAAATGATCCGTATTCAGTTGGGAGTGTCCTATTTTTTTGAGTAAAAGCTAACTATTTACCTACAATCCACTCCCTATGACAAGTCCCATTCGCGTGCTCCTTGTAGATGACCACCAGATAATTTTAGATAGCCTGGAGCTTCTCTTTGAATTGATGGAGGGAGTAGAAGTTGTGGGAACCCTTCATGACAGCCGCAAGGTGATCGAATTTTTGGGAAATCACGAGGTGGACTTGTTGATAACTGATTTGACGATGCCTTTTCTAGATGGGATTCAATTGAGCTTCCAGGTAAAAGAGACATATCCCGATATAAAGATCCTTATGCTTACCGTTAATGATCAACCCGATCGGATTCAGGATGCTTTTAAAGCGGGGATATCTGGCTATGTCATGAAGAAGGCCGGAAGAGCGGAATTGGAGAAAGCCATTAAAACCACGGCCAGTGGACAGTTGCATTATGGGCAGGAAGTAGTGAAGGCGCTCCTGGCAGGTTCTGAGTCAGGGGATCATGAAGAACGCTTGAAACAACTGACCAAGCGCGAACTCGAAATTATCAAACTCATAGTAAAGGAGTATTCCTCAGCAGAGATAGCCGAAAAGTTGTTTATTAGCTTGGGAACAGTAGAAACCCATCGGCACAATATTTTTAAAAAGTTACAGGTAAAGAATTCTATTGGCGTGGTGAAATTTGCGCTGAAATATAATTTGGTTTAACTCACAGCCCTATATGTATCGACGCATCAGCATGGTATGGATGGTTGGGGTCCTGGGGCTATCTTCTTTATTGGCTCAGGACCCAGACTCTTTATACAAGAAATACAGAGAAGCGACCCAACTAGCGGTATCCGAAGAGCGAGATACCCTAGGTATCTCATTTTATTCGGAATTTGCGACCTATCATATAAACGATAGACATAAAAATTCCGAGCAGTACCTAGATACCCTGTACCAAATGTGTTCCAAGTCTAATTGGCCAAAGGCAGAAGGTATATACTTATGGATAAAAGGACGTTACTATGACAAGCAGGGTAATATGGACGAAGCCCTTCGATTGTATAACCAGGCCAGCGATACGTTAAGAAATGCAGGTCCCCCTTATAAGGATCTGGGGATGGCCTTGGTTGGGGCGGGATTCGTCCTCCTGAATACGGGCTTATATGAAGAGAGCTTGGCGTCCCTCAGAGAAGGATATGAATTTGCCAAAAGGGCGGGGGACCTCAAAAACCAATGGGTGACGCTCAATTTCTTTGGAGATTATTACTATTACAGTGCCTTTGGGCAAGAGCAATTTGATTCAGCCTTGCACTATTACCTCCTTGCAGATACCCTGATTACAACCCATCAAATGGGGAACTATTTTTCCGCTGATAATGACCTAGGTCTGGCCAATGTCTATCGGCGACTGGGAGAGGAGGAAAAGTCCGAATATTACTTCAATCGTTCTCTTAAACTTGCCGAGGAAGTCGAGAACTATGGAGTGATCTATGCCTTGTATGTAGACAAAGCAGAGGTTGAGGAGAAGGCCGGGAATTTAGGGGAAGGCTTAAGATTAAAACTAGAAGCCTACGAGTATGTACAAAAGTCTGGCTGGATTGAGTTTATCGCTCGGGCCGACAACCATTTATACAACAGCTACAAAAAGCTTCAAGATTATCGGAACGCCCTCTACCATTACGAACGATATATTGATGCTCAGGATAGCATGAAGAAGAATGAGGCCACGGCTCGTTATGCTGAATTAGAAGCCAAATACGAAAGCGAACAGAAGGAACAAGAGATTTTTCAGCTGAAAAATGAGAACCTAACCCAGTGGCGAAATTACTTGATCATCGTAACTGTCCTGGGTATAATCCTGTTTGCTGTGGTAGCCAGAAACAACAGGAACTTGGTAAAAAACAACCGTATTTTAGAAAAAAAGAATCAGGAAATCATGCTAGCTCAACTTCAAGGGCAAAACCTGGAGCGGCGGCGTATGGCTACAGAATTGCACGATAACCTCAATACCAAAATCGCTGCTATCCGATGGCAGTTAGAAGCAGTAAGCCCAAATGTAACGGGGAAAGTACAAGATGTACTACAAAGTACCTTAGGCCTCGTCAATGATGTCTATGGAGATGTAAGACTCATTTCTCACAACCTCATGCCCGAAAAGGTAGAGGCTCTAGGCTTAATTGCCGCCTTGGAAAACCTCATTTCCCAACTCGAAAAGAATAACAAGGTCAAATTTCACTTGGTCGTCAATACGGGGCCCGAGGTGGATTTTGGTTCTCTTACCTATCCTCTGTACAACATCATCTTCGAGATGGTGAACAATATCCTCAAACATGCCCAGGCCCAAAATGGATGGATCAGCCTATCCGAAAATGAAGGGCAATTCCTGGTAACAGTTAGCGATGATGGCGTAGGCTTTGATATAGATGAAAGAACCAATGGCTATGGGATCAATAATATCACCTCCCGCTTGGAAAATATCCGTGGACACTGGCAAATTGAAAGCGCTCCAGGAGAGGGAACCAAATTTTTTATGGAAATCCCTAAGATTAGTTGACTCTCTTTTGATTCAAATGATTCGACATTTTTCCCTAAGTTTAGGAGACAAACTCCATCATGATGAAATCTCCTGGCCTATTTTCCATTCTTATCCTGATTCTAGGGCTATTTGCAGCATGTACAGAAAAAAGTCCTTCCACAGACTCCCCACCAGTGTCTGAAGTTGACTCCCCTTCCTTTAGGGCCTATGTGGGCACGGCCAGTGGACAAGACTCCGTAGGTATCTATTGCATCGAGCTCGATCCCCGTTCCGGTAGCCTTCGCAGCCTTCACAATTTTGAAGGAATACGCAACCCTGGGTATGTTACCATCCATTCTACGGGGAAATACCTGTTTGCTGTTCATTCTATTCCCAATCAAAAGGAGGGGGGGATCAGCGCCTTCTCAATTGCTAAGGAGACCGGAAAGCTCAGCCTGATCAACCGGCAAACGACCATGGGCCGTGGTGCCTGTTATGTGAGTGTGGACAATAGCGGGAAGTGGGCTATGGTGGCCAACTACAGCAGTGGATCTGTAGCTTCTTTTTCTATCGGCAAAAGTGGAGAATTGGGAGAAGCCAGCTCAGTCGTTCAACATGAAGGCTCAGGCCCCAATGCAGAACGACAAAAAGGTCCCCATGCCCACTACATTGAGCAAGGCGTGGGGGGATATGTATATGCTGCAGATCTAGGTACGGATAAAATCAATCTGTATGGGTTGAATCTCTCATCAGGAGAATTGATCAGCTGGTTCAACTGAGCTATCTATCAGTGGAGCCTGGGAGAGGCCCCAGACATGTGGACTTCCATCCCAATGGCAAATACGTCTATGTGATGAATGAATTAATCGGATCCGTCAGTGTTTTTTCCTTCTCCGAAGCGGATAACTCTTTCGAAAGCGCTTCAGATGATCAGTTCCCTCCCCAGGGGCTTTGATGGCTACAACAAAAGCGCGGATATCCATGTCCACCCCAATGGTCGCTTTCTTTATGCCTCTAATCGAGGCGATTCGAACAGCATCACCACTTTCGCCATTGATCCCCAGTCGGGCTTATTGACTTACAAAGGTCAACAAGCCGAAGGAATCGCCTGGCCCAGAAACTTTTCTATAGATCCTTCTGGCGAATTTTTATTGGTCGCCAACCGCGATACAGACGATATACGTAGTTTTCGAATCGATCCTGAAACAGGTTTGTTGACAGATACCGGGCATACGGTAGGCATCGCTAAACCAATTTGTATTAAATTTGTTCCATAGGAACCCTTGATAAATTCTCAAGCATATGAAAAATACAAGATATATTTGGACACTTCTCCTTCTTTGGGGCCCCCTTTCCCTCTTCGGACAGGATTTGGGAAGCATTGATTTTCCCACTTCGGGTCCAGCCGCTGCACAGAAGCATTTTATGGAAGGCACCCTCCTGCTCCACAGCTTCGAATTTGAAGACGCTCGCGAGGCCTACCAGAAGGCGCAAAAAGTAGCTCCTGACTTTGCCATGGCCTACTGGGGCGAAGCCCTGACGCACTACCATCCTCTGTGGGACCACCACGACCAGGAGAAGGGACGGGCCGCTCTCGAAAAACTAGCTTCCAACCCCGAATTGCGGGCTGCAAAAGCGCCTACTGACATGGAAAAAGCTTGGTTGAAGGCCGCCGAAATCCTATATGCAGAAGGGGAATCGAAAGAACAGAAAAAAGCCTATTCAGATTATATGGGGACCTTGTATCAACAATACCCCAAGGACCACGAAGTAGCCTCTTTTTATGCGATCTCTTTGTTGAGCACCAGCTATTCGGGAAGAGACTTTTATCAATACATGAAAGCGGCAGGGATTGTCGAAGAAGTCTACACTGCCAATCCCGTTCATCCGGGTGCCCTTCACTACCTAATTCATTCTTACGACGATCCCATCCATGCGCCTTTGGGACTGCGTGCAGCGGTCCGCTATGCTAAGGTGGCACCTGATGCAGCACATGCCCTGCACATGCCCTCCCATATTTTCATCGCCATGGGCGACTGGGATCGGGTAGTGGAAATGAATGAGCAGTCCTCTGCTGCGGCGGATAAGCGCAGAGAGCGAAAAAAACTGGGAGTAGACAGCCGGGGCTTTCATTCCCTTCATTGGCTGGAGTATGGATACCTCCAACAGGGTAGATATGAGAAAGCAAAATCCTTGCTGGAAGACATGCAGAAGGACTATCAAGAAAGCAGATCCAAACGGGCTGCCTATCATTTGGCAGTCATGCGGGCGGGTTATCTCATTGAGACTGGCAATTGGGACTATGCTGCCGAAACCATTCAAATAGATCCAGACAACCTGCCCAAAAAGGCCTTGGCCGTAGACCGTTTCGTGAGAGCCCTGGCCTACATGCATCAGGGAAAGATCCTCTCCACCCAGAAACTGGTGGAACAATTGGAAGCTATGGCCCCGATGGCTCAGCACCAGGATATGTTTGATCTACAAGGTAGCAAAACCAGTTGTTGTTCCCCCAACTACAGCACCACAGATGACGATGATCCTGGAACGATCCATGCCATTCACATCATGACCATGGAGTTACAGGCCATGCTACGGTATCAGGCTGGACGGAAAAAAGAAGCTCTGGATATGCTTGAAAAAGCGACCATAATGGAAGAAAACATGGACTTCATGTTTGGTCCTCCCATAATTGCCAAGCCCTCCTTTGAATTATGGGGCGAGTACTTGATGAAAGAGGGCGAGCATGAAAAGGCTATTGAGGCCTTTGAGAAAGCCTTGAAGCGTACTCCAGGGAGAACCCAATCGTTGAAGGGGCTGGCGCAAGCCTATAAGGGGGCAGGCATGGCTGAGAAGGCCCAGCGTGTGGCTAGTCAGGTTGAGCTTAATTTGGCAGAGGGGAGGTAATTTATTCTCAGTCGACGGTCCACTTGGGGAGAGAGCGAATAGGTGAGAGTAATATCACTGTGTATATTTACAAATCACCCCTCCTCTCGCCTCGCACTTAAGAACTCTGTACTCTGTCGACTATCTACCCCTTTATCTTTTCAACAAACGAAAAACCTCTTTCTCCTCATTGTTGAAGGGAAAAGTCAGTTCTACTAAATACAATCCTGGAGGAAGGGAGGAAATATCCAGGCTGGTGATAAATTCTTCCTGGCGCTTGAAGCGTTCCTCTTCGATAAACACCCGCCCTAAATAGTCCACAACCCGTATTTCTACAGATCGGGTCAATGAGCCATCCCGGATAAAAACGCGTACTTCCTCCTCAGCGGGATTGGGATAAAAGAGGACGTCATCAAAGCGAGCGTTGTCTATGGTGATGTCGAAGGGAACCGCGTTATTCCTGTTATCCCTTTCAATGTATTGGGTGATTGGGTCCACAACAGCCGTTATGGTATAGTTCCCAGTAGATCTTGCTAGGGGAATTTCAACCTGAAAGTTTAAATTCAATGTTCCCTCTCCTGGGGGAAAGTTTACCTTCTCCTTTTGAAGGGTAAAGGGAATGGCATCGGGGTCATTGAGGTCCAACAGGTTAAAAAACAAGTCAACCTCCGAAGCTTCATCTACTCCTAAATAATCCAGTTCAAATTCCAAATCGAGTACCTCTCCAGAGGTGATGGAAAAATTCTCTTGAGAGGAAGAGATGGCGAAGTCGGGATAGAAGTTGCAATCTGAATATACATCATCAAACAGTGAATTATTAGCCCAAACATTCATCACCTCATTTTGACCAGGCGTGAATTTCCGAAGACAATTGAGGGGGGCATAGGACATGATATTTGCTGGTTCGGGAGCAAAGGCATCTCCGTTTGGGTCAACAAAATTACCCACATAACTACATCCATTCATAGGGCTTAATAATAAGTTGGGGTCTGCTGGTGTATCACAGACTTGGTCTCCTAATCTTTCACAACCCTCTCTACTTACAAGTTCCCTCCCAAAAATAGATTCATGCGTATGCAGTAATCCAAAGTAATGGCCAATTTCATGTGCAAGAAGTCCTCCGCCTGCACTAGCACTTTTTTGCATGATGATAAAACGATCTCTTTTGAGAATAGCCTTCCTTTCCCATTGTCCAGTAGCCCTATTAAATTCAAATGTCCAAGGGAAAGTTGAAATACCCCCAGCAGCAATGGATAACTGGGGATCTCCAATTTCGTCTAAATAAAAAACATTGATCGTCCTGGGAACATGAAACCGATCATTCAGATCAATCTTTGCTTCATCGTAGCTATATATATCTTGGTTCCCTTGAACAAAGCGAGGGGACCCACAGAGAAAAAACTGAATACCCGATTCTCTAAAAAAAGAATTTACTGCTTCGACTTCATCGTATAGGGATTGGACATCGAAGTTGGAGGAACCCACTGTAGGTTCTACCACAAACATAGTTATTCCCATTATTTGGACATCCTGGCTCCTGGATTTTGATTTCTGAGAGTTCTCCCGTCTGATGGATTCAATAAAATTAGGCGGTAAAGGGTGCTCCAATTGGGTTCCGCACAATTGTCCCATGACCTGGGGAGTGCCAGCCAAACAAAAAATCCCCAATAAAATGAGTAGTTGCTTTATGTTCATAGAGAAGGAGTTGACGGCTTAAAATGTTAATAAGGAATCCTATGAGGCTATTTTACCCAAACGCATCTTTTTTGAGGCCTATTTTTACATCCTAATAAGGCAGTTTACAAAATTATGTACTTTTGCCAACTCAGTGCAAGGGAGATCCCTTTCCCACTCTAAAGATAATCATAAAATGAAAACGGACAGCGGACTTATTTACGAAGAAACCCTAGCGGGCACAGGCCCTGCTCCTTCCGTCGGACAGAATGTGAGTGTTCACTACGCAGGAAGACTGGAGGATGGTACTGAATTTGACAATTCCTTCAAAAGAGGTCAACCCATTTCCTTTCCCTTGGGTACGGGCATGGTCATCAAAGGCTGGGATGAAGGAATCGCCTTGATGAAAGAGGAGGGAAGGCTACCCTCACCATTCCCTCGGAATTAGGGTATGGGGCGCGTGGGGCAGGAGGCGTAATTCCCCCTAATGCTACCCTTATTTTCGAGGTGAAGTTGGTGAAGGTGGGTTAGTCAGACCAAATAATACAATGTCGGGCTTGCTGTAATAGGGAGTATCGGTAGAGGGTAAGTGGAAAATCCGCTTGTCAACAGTCCTACATGAGAAAGATAATTTTTTCGTAACTTTCTCTTACCTAAGCATATACCCGATGAAATACACGGTAAGCCTTCTCCTTTTCTGGGCTGTGCTGATTGTTTCTTCCTCTCCCCTCGTATCGGCACAAAATCCTTCCAAGCTGGATAGCCTGAAACGAATAGTGGATACTACCCAGCATAATGACCAAAAAATCTCGGCTTGGATATCCCTTTTTCACCTCCAAAGAGATCAGGATTCTGCAAGCCTTTTCCCCTATATCCATAAGGCCATAGCCTTAAGTGATAAAATAGGAAATGACAGCCTGTCCATTAGGTCTCAATTGGTATTGGCCCAATATTACTTAAGCCAGGAAAAAACGGATAGTACGATAAAATTACTGTCTTCCGTGGAGAAGTATCCCACCTTAACTGTGTATCCTGAGCTAGCAGCTTCCTTGTTCCAATACAGAGGCTTAATCCAACAAGCTGACGGGGATTACCAAGAGTCTATTGAAAACTTACTTCGCTCCCTGGCTCTTTTCGAACAGATAGGAGATACTGCGGGCATGCGAGAAAATGTGATCAATATTGGCTCCTTGTTCTGGCGAATAAACGACTTGGATCAGGCCATCACCTATTATAAAAAAGGGATCGACCTGAACAAAGCCAACCCCTATAACTTTTCCCAGGCGGCCATATACGGAAATATAGGCTTGATTTATCGAAGCAATGAGGTCTATGACACCGCTATGATTTATTACCAAAAATCCCTGGAGCTTTTTGAAGCAATTAATGCCCATACAAATGTGGTAATCAACCTACAAAATATGGGATCCCTCAATTTTCGCCAGGAAAAGTTCAATCAAGCCCTTCCCTACTATCAGCGAGCCTTACAGGTCAGCAGAGACAATGCCTACAAACGGGGAGAATTGTACGCCCTGCACGGGATCGCTGTTGTGGATGTCAAACAAGGTCGGCATCAGAAAGGTATCAAAGGCCTGGAGGAAGCCCTTGTCATGGCTCAAGAAATGAATAACAAAGATGAGATTAAAAACCTGTACAAGGCCCTGGCAGAGACACATGAGGAAGCAGGACAGTACAAACAAGCCTACGATAAGCGCCTCCTGTATGAATCTTGGAAAGATAGTATCCTGAGCGAGTCTCATTTGAACCAAATCAAGGAGTTGGAACTCCAATATGAGACCGATAAAAAAGATGCCCAAATCACCCTGCTTACTCAGGAAAATGAAATCCAGGCCCTCAAGGCCAAACGACAGGATACCTGGAATAAAGCCCTGATTGGAGGCCTTGCCCTAATGGGAATTATCGCAGGCTTGATCTATTTCCTCTTCAGACAGCGTTTAAGAAATCAACGCATTCTGGCTACGAAAAATATGGAACTCAAGGAGACTCATTTTCAGCAAGAATTGACCCAATTGGAAATGAAGGCCTTAAGGGCACAAATGAATCCCCATTTTGTCTTCAATTGTCTGAACTCCATTAATAGGCTGGTGCTAGATGGGCAAGAGGAGGAAGCCTCCCGGTATTTGACAAAATTTTCTAAACTGCTACGCGGTATTCTGGAAAATTCAGAAGGCTCGGTAGTTCCCCTAACAGATGAAATGGCCATGCTTCGCTCCTACATCGAGTTGGAAGCTCTACGCCTGAAGGAAAACATCGATTATAAAGAATACATAGACCCCCAGATTGATCCAGAGGACACCCATATACCTTCCATGGTCCTCCAGCCCATCATCGAAAACGCTATTTGGCATGGGCTTTCTCATAAAACAGAGGCGGGAGAACTGCGGGTCTCTATTGATCGAAAGGGAGATAGCCTCTTGTGCAAAATTGAAGATAACGGCGTAGGCCGGGAAAGGGCCATGAACCTGAAGGAACCCCTTCCGGCTAAAACCAGGTCCATGGGTTTGGAAATCATCCAGGAACGTCTGAAATTATTGAAGCCAGCAGGAGATGCTAGCCTTCCCTTATTTGCCATAACCGATATAAAAGACGAAAAGAATCAGGCACAAGGGACACGAGTAGAACTAGCCTTACCTGCCCTATGATCCGAACCCTCCTCATAGACGATGAAGAAGATGGACGGGAAGTCCTCAAGATGGCCCTGGAAAAATATTGTCCAGGGATTGAATTACTGGCTGTCTGCTCATCGGGAGCAGAAGGGCTGGCAGCCATTGCTCAGCACCAACCTGAACTTGTTTTCCTAGATATCCAAATGCCGGAAATGTCGGGCTTCGAACTCCTAGAACAGGTGCAGGAGATCAATTTTGAAGTCATCTTTGTCACGGCCCATGATCACTATGCGATTAAGGCCATTAAGTTCAGTGCGTTGGACTACTTGCTCAAACCCATAGATGTAGACGAACTCCAACAGACGATCAAGCGTTTTCAATTACAAAAGCGGCACCATTCCCAGTACCAGTCTGTTTTGACCAATATGAAGAACATTCACGGCAAGATGGAAAAACTGGCCATCCCCAACCTGGAAGGAATGGAATTTATCCAGACTTCGGACATCATTTACTGCGAAGCCGACGGCAACTACACCTGCATTTACCTCCAGGAAGAGCAAAAACTCATGGTGTCTAAAAAACTGAAAGATTTCGAGCAGGTCTTATCCGAATCTGGCTTCTGCAGGGTTCATCACGCCTCTCTTATTAACCTCCACCACGTCCAAAAGTACATCAAAGGGGATGGGGGCTATGTCGTCCTGTCCGAAGGCCATCACGTGGACATCTCACGGCGGAAGAAGGACGATTTTCTGAGGTTGATTTCGCACTTATAGATCAAGCTCTACCTTACAGTAGACCCCGATTGCTGACCCCTAGAAGTTGAGAGAACCCCAGAAGTTGATAAGGTTTATCAACTTCTACCCCCTTAGCCTGCCACTCAATTCCTTACGAAGGGGGTATGAGACCATAAAACATCATTTTGAAAAAAATAGCGCCAAAAGGTTCCAAACATGTTCTTATTCCTTTGCCAAGGTATCAAATGAGCAACCTATATGTTGTCCCTACAGGACAGCACTTTTTCCCAAAGGAAATAGCCTAAATTGATAGTTCTAGTGCATGGGGTTACATAGAAATATTATTCCCTAAACTAATAAGCTTTCTCCCCAGCTATTCCTCCCTGCTGCCACTTATACATTCCCCCTAACCAACTATAACTTAAGGCTAAGTAGCTGCATGATCTATGATTAGGTTGAGTCGAAATTCAATCAATTACTCACTTTCGACCTAGCTTTTTAACCCCCTCCAATCTATTTTCCAATGAAAACAACAATCCATAAAACCCTATGCTATGTTGCCCTTATCTGCTTTTGTCTCTTGTCCTGTGAACGAGACCTGACATTAGAGCCAACAAACCCTCATAATCTTCAGCAGCAAAGTCTGGAGCCATCGCCAGAAGAGCCCCTGGGTTTATCCGCTTCTAGCCAGCATACTGCCTGGGCTCCAAGTGGTTTTCAGCCGGTTCAATTCTTGATAAAGGGCCATCAAAAGCAAGGAAGCTTAATTCTCTTCGATATCACCTATCGGTATAGAGACAATCCTTCCCTCCAGGGAGCGGGAACTCTCCATATGCAAGAAAGCGTTTGCGATTCCATCTGGGATGCATGGCCTTTATATTTTGGGGGTATCGATGGCTATGGCTTACTTCCCGCCGGGCTTGGCAGTAGTTCTCAAGCACCTGCGATACAAACTCAACTAGGAGTCCTTCAAATGAATAGCCCTACGGGGAAAAAACGTAGCACTCCCTTTTGGTTGGATTTGCTATTGGATTAAGTAAGGTCCACCGAGTTAGCTTCCACAAAGCCTGATATCAGAAGGTCCTGATTTTCCTTTTCCTTTCCATCTGCATATGGATGGGTCAGTACCCATTTCACCATAAAAAGCAAACACTAATTTTTTTTATCATACCTTAAGTAAATTAATCATGGAAAAATTAAATCAATTTGATTTCGACAAAATCTACAAGGAGACCAATGATTCAGCAATCATTGAAGTGGGGTTAGGGGAAAAACCGGGAGAACTCATAGTTCTATCCATTTACACGAGTATTGGAGGTCCTGCGACTTTCCGATCCTTTGACTTCGATGGAGAAACAGGATTTTTAAAAATCGGTAGCATAACTAAAGGATTACCTGGGAAAATTCTTTTAGGAAATACAACCAATGATCAGGCTGCCATAGAATTGGATGGAGAAAAGGCCCGCATGACCCTAGGAGGTCTGGATCATAAGTTTGGAAAGATCAATATTAAAAGTAAATCTGGCGATGACACTATTGTTATGAATGGTAGGCTAGCCACCATAACATTGGGGGGAGACGGCCAGGAAGGGGAGATCAAAATGAAGAGTAAAAATGGCAAAGAAGTTATAAATCTGGACGGAAATTATGCCAACCTCATTATGGGAGGAGAGGGGCAAGATGGAGATATTCGATTGAAAAATGAGGAGGGAACAGAAGTAATTTCTCTAGATGCCCAAAACGCCAATATCACATTAGGAGGAGCAAGAACGAATGGAGATATAGTACTCAAGAATGCCGCGGATATCGAAACTATCAAAATTCTGGGCTCTAATGGAGATATAGAGTTTCTTCATGCGGATCTGGCTGAAGAATTCGATATCCGCCAAACAGGAAATACCATCTTACCCGGCACTGTTATGGTCTTGGACGAGGAAAGCAAATTGGTCCCTTCCCATGAACCCTATGACGCCAAAGTAGTAGGCGTAATTTCTGGCGCAGGTGCCTATAAGCCAGGTATTATTTTAGATAGAAAAGGAGGGGATAATCGTCAGCCCATCGCGATGATTGGGAAGGTACACTGTTTGGTTGATGCAGAAACTCATCCCATTCAAGTGGGCGATATGCTTACCACCAGTGAAAAGCAAGGTCATGCCATGAAAGCAGTCCAACCGGGAAAAGCCTTCGGAGCGGTAATCGGAAAAGCCTTGGGAAGCCTCTCTCAAGGAACGGGTCTCATTCCTGTCCTAGTAAATCTTCAATAATCATTTAGCCATGCCAATCACTATAAGAAGAGACATCAAACGGAAATACAATCTGGGAACCAGTTTTAGCTTAAGACAGGACATCCCAGGACATATGCCTGGATCCTTCGTCAATCGGATCAAAGGGGCAATTACTATGCAAAACTTAGAGGATTTTATTTTACCCCTTAATGGATTCCATTTGGAACGGGAAGTCATCAAATCCCTGGGCCGTAAGTTCAATCTTAAGGCTAAAGATGAAGATGTATTAAATGAATTATGGAAAATATGGTCTGATGCAATGGGGTTTCAGAAAAATACCAAGGAAGATGCTCAAGATGACCTCGACAAGGCCTATGAATACCTCGCTCGGATTGCAGATGGAGATTATATTAATAAACCAACATTCTCTCGGGTCCAGGATCGTAGCGACGAAAAATTTGTGATCTTTTCAGACCTCCATATGACGGCCTTTGGGAATACTTCTTCTAGTCTTCCCAATTATTTCAAAGATTCTAACCTTGACTTATATTTAGAGGTCCTCAATTACTATGCAAAAGATGGGGAATTTTGTTTAGTGGAAAATGGGGATGTAGAAGAGTGCATCATTTTTGCACCTACTTTTCATCAGGCTAAACAGTGGAATGATTTGGCCCCTAACGGAAAGAAGAAGTTCCCCATTACCAATTCTGACCAAAGATGGGAGGAATTTCTCCAAGTTCGATACGGTCAACGCATGCGCAATCTCTCCCAAATAATTGAATCATTTTCAGATTACTATGACCTTATTAGGCGAAAATTTGTTGCTCGGAATAAATATGTAAGACTTACAGGTAATCATGATACCTACCTGGATCAACCCTATGAACGAGATCTACTGGCGGTAATTGAGCGTGAGTTAGAAACCAAAGTTTATGATGTACTGCGAATCTCCCAAAACGATAATTTCAGTCACTTAGTCTTACACGGACACCAATTCGATGCATCAACCCAACAGCATGGAGATATCCCCTTTGCCAAAAGCATTGGAGAAGTCTACTCCGAATGTGGCTCATGGGCTTATGAAGGGCCAGATAGATTTTGGAAAAAGAAGGACAGCAAAAATTGGTACATAGGAAATCGATACGGGAATATCCTTGCCAAAGACGATCCAAATTCTGCTATGGAATTTGGATTAGATTTACTCGAATCAATGTTCAATTTCCAGAGCAACAGCGAGATAGATTCAAAGAACCTCATTGAGACTTTATTAGGGCATGAGGTCGCCTGGGATTATTTTGAAAATACAGATGGAATTGAAGCCCTGGCGCTTGAGGTTTGGACAGGAGATGAATTATACAAGCTGAGACACACGGATGAAGTATCCCTATGTCAAAGATACCTAACTCACTATCTAAGGAATCAAGACCAAATTGACATCTCTTTAGAACCTCCCAAAATAATCATAGGACATACCCACGAACCCCGTCAAAACGCTGTTTTCCCAGGAACCATTAATTTGGACAAGGCTCCTTACTTCTTGAATACTGGCTCTGCTGGTAGATATGCCAACCTCATCTGGTGTGTAGAAATTGATGGTGATGAAGAAAGGATCTGCTCCTGGTCAAAGGTTGATGGGAAACTCAAAAAGATTCCCTGGAGAAGTGAGGAGTATTTTTTACTTCACGACCAGGAACACATTGAATGGATAGATTAATTTTAAATAGTGCAATAGGGAGTACCTATTCTTCCAAACGTATCTCTGAAAGCACTTCTCTCACCTGGGTTTCCCTGAGCCCAGGTTTTACTTTTGGATGATATAGCAAGCGAATCAACTCCCGATCGATAGCTGCATACTCGGTTGTGTGCGTCCAGTCTTGTTGAAAAATACTGTTCTGATACTTTTGGGAATCCTTGGCTAAGCCCAGGGATTGGGTGAGTTCCTCCCTCAGCAAATGTTGGGCTTCTGTGGGATCCGCCCGGGTAATATCTACATACATGTGCCCCTTATACAGCTCGCTAGCATCATTCCAATAGACATAAACCAGACCCCAATTCTTTTTGGCGTATCCCCGCTGTTCGGGATAGCGCGCCACATATTCTGCTGCCCTACCCAGGTATATATGAAAATTGGACTGGGATAACCTATCAACCCGACTCATAGAGAATCCGTCGCTGGCCAACTCATTAATCTCTTGCATGACTTGATCTAGTTCTTCCAAAAGTTCTTTTGTTGCCTTCCCCTCTACAAATAAGCGCATGGGAGCTGTCCATTTTCTAGTTACCTGGGAAGAAGTCCCAAATTCCATTCCTATGGCTATTTCCACAAAATAGTCTATGATTTCTTGTTGGGAGTCCGTCACATTAGACTCTATGGGAGGACTAGAACGACAAGCCCCCAAGAAGAGCAGTATAGAGACGAGGGTTAGGAGAATTTGGTGCATAAGCTAGGCTTTGTTATTAAAAAGGCTTAAAGCCTTCTAGATATAGGTCGAGTCAAACAGGTAGGTCCTCCGCCTCCTTTCACACTAATTTCTTCCCCTTCATATTCGTAAACGATACAACCTGCTGCTTCCAATCGAGACCGAGTAAGGGGATTCCCTGAGACCATCAAGCACTCCCGCGGAGCCAAAGCCAACACATTGCAGCCCATGGAGTCAAACTCCTCCTCGGGCACTTCTACCAATTGATACCCTCTGTTGAGGAGTTCTTTCCGGAAAGAGATCGGCATGAGGGGAGAATACACAACGGCTAGGTCTTTGTCTACCGGACTGAAAACAGACATCAAGTGAAAGACATCTGAGGGCCCTTTGTAATGCGGCATCTCTGCCACTATTACCTCTACTCCCAAGGGCTTGAGCAAAGCACTTAGCTGCTGAATTCCGGCTCGGTTGGTCCGATAGGTATGGCCCACAGCCAGGGTTTTTTCATCTAGCCAGGCCACGTCTCCTCCTTCCAGGGTTCCGGGAGCTTCTATTTTCCCCAGGATAGGGATATCCAGTTGTTCAAAGGTCTTTTGATGAACCGAAGGTTCATAGGCCCGACCCTCCTTCCCCATTCGGCACAGGATCATGCCTTGATCCGTTGCAATGGAAGCATCTCGGCAGTAGATGGCATCGATCGACACTTGATCATCTGTTTGTAGGTAAAGAATATTTGCTCCTGCTTGTTTTAAGAAGTTCTCAAATGCTGCATATTCTTCCAGCGCTTTATCATAATTGGGTGCCGATAGAAAGTTCAGTTCCTTCCACTGTTGGGCGATTTTTTCTTCCCGAGAAAAGATGGAGTGGACTGGAGCCAGCATAAGGGAATAGAGCCTATCATATTCGGAATGAGAAATCATCATCGTTAAAAATTCAAGAATTTTTAGCTTTTACCCACAAATACACCGGAATACCCAAAACTAAAAGCAAAAGTCCCCAAAAAATAGCCTCCCTGCCCGACCCCAGCATAGCCCCAAAAGAAAAGAGCAGGGCAATCAGGGCAATGAATAGGGTTATTGGGGAACGGATTCCCTCCTTGTTGCGGATAAGTAAATAGGAAAGGGCGGCAAAAAAATAAGGAACTAAACAACTTAAGGTAGAAAGCAAAATCATAAACTCAAAGGCTCCTACCAAGCCTTCGGTATAGTTCATATACATCAGGATGGTTACCAAGATGCTACCGATGACCAGTCCTGCTAGGGGAGTCCCTTGCTCATTGCTGCGACCGAATACCTTAGGAAAAAGTCCATCTAGGGCCACTGCCTTGGGCAAATGCCCTTGAATCAAAATCCAACCATTCAGGGCGCCAAAGGTCGAAATCAATGCCGCTCCTGCTACGAAATACCTCGCCCAACTTCCCCACATGCGCTCTCCAGCATCCGCGAAGGGAGCTGTTGAGTCTTGCAATTGTTCCATGGGAATCATGCCCATAATGGCCACGGAACACAGCAAATACACCAGGGTGGAAACGCTCATGCCCAGGATAGTGGCTCTGGGAACGACCTTCTCTGGATTTTCCACCTCATCCGCAGGGATGGTGGCACTCTCCATCCCCAAAAAGGCAAACATCGTCAAAGAAATGGCGGAGCCGATTGCATAGATGTCTGATTTGCCCGTGAGGTTGAGGGGAAAAAAGTTATCCAGTTCAATAAAAAATAGGCCCCAACATCCAATTAGAAATAAGGGGATGATCTTCATCACTGTGCTCACGATCTGCAACCAAGAGGCCTTTTGTATGCCCAAGCTATTGATCCAAGTGAGCAGCCATACAACAGCAATACCTATAAACATGGCCAGGGTTTGGTTTTGGCTTAGAATGGGGATAAAAACAGCCAAATAGCTCATAAAGGCTACTGCAATCGCAGCTACGGCACACCATACAGAAATCCAATAGCCCCACGCCACGAGGAAAGCTACTAAGTCTCCCATCCCTTTTCTGGCGAAAATATAGGGGCCTCCACTTTGTCCAGGATAGAGCCTTCCCAGCCAACTAAAGACAAAGGCTATGGCCAGAGAACCCATGGCGGAAATGAGCCAACCCGCCAGTCCCAAGCCCCCAATGCTAGCCAGGGAGGCTGGCAACATAAATATCCCCGAACCGATGATATTACCCGCAACCAGGGAAGCACTCCCCCATATTCCTAACTTTTTACTCATTTCAAGATTTCCTCTATTACCCCTTTATGAGAAATTTTGGGAGTATGCTTAATCGATATAAAGCCCATACTTTCATAGAAATTAGCCGCCGCCAAATGATCGGTAAAGAGAACCACTTCATGAAACTGAGGCTGCGCCTGAAGGAGTATATGCTCAAGCAACCTTTTTCCCAAACCCTGCCTCCTCCACCTTGAAGCAATATAGAAACGCCTCAAGCGACCAATTGACGGATTTTGCAGAAAAGGATCTATGTTTATTCCCCCAATTCCTGCCAAAATAGATCCTATCCAAATAGAAAATAAGCCTTCCCCTTCTTTATCAAATCGGTTGTTGCCTTGTACCCATTCCTGTTGAAGACGATCCAGAAAGTGATATCCTTCCTGAAGACTTTCCAACCTAAGCCTTTCAAAACCCGGAAAAGGAATCAGGGAAACTTCTGTCAATTCTCATCATCTTCCTTTAAAGGAAAGCTAATTTTTGCTAATTTCCGATTCTACCAACCCCTTACTATGAAAAAGCGAACCTTTCTCAAAAAGTCCTCTACCTTACTCGCAAGCAGTGCCCTTATGCCTATATTTTCCTGCGAAACAGAACCTGCAAAGCTTTCTACTCCCAAAGACCCTCGAACCAACTGGGCGGGGAACCTCACTTACAGTACGGATAATTTACACCTTCCGGAAACGGTCGAACAGGTCCAAGAGTGGGTGAATAAGTGTGAAGCTGCCCGGGCTTTAGGGAGCCGCCACTGCTTCAATGCCATAGCAGATAGCCAAAGCCACCAGATCTCCTTGGCACGAATGAACAAGGTTGTCTCTCTGGATGAGGCCGGTCAAACCGTCACGGTGGAAGCTGGGATTCGATATGGGGAACTAAGCCCTTATCTCCACGAACGGGGCTTTGCCCTCCATAACCTAGCCTCCTTACCTCATATTTCAGTTGCAGGAGCCTGTGCTACCGCTACGCACGGCTCCGGAATGAGCAATGGCAACCTGGCTTCTGTTGTGAGGGGCATCGAGTTTGTAGATGCCGGTGGGAATCTTCATCAGTTAAGCGCTGGTGATGCCCAGTTTCCGGGAGCTGTGGTCCATCTAGGAGGCCTGGGAGTCATCACAAAGGTTACGCTTGGCATCGAACCTACTTATGAGGTAACTCAAGATGTATTCCTGGACTTACCCAAAACTCAGTTAGAAGAGCATTTCGAAGAGATTATGTCTGCAGGCTACAGCGTGAGCCTATTTACAGATTATAAAACGGATAAGGTCAACCAGGTCTGGATCAAGCGCAAAGTTCCTGCATCCAGAGAGGTGGAACCAATCGGGGAATTTTTTGAAGCGACTGCTGCTACCCGCGATGTGCATCCCATCATCGAAATATCCGCCGAAAGCTGTACCCAGCAAATGGCCGTTCCTGGTCCCTGGTACGAGCGCCTTCCGCATTTTCGGATGAACTTTACCCCCAGCAGTGGCAAGGAACTGCAAACGGAGTACTTTGTCCCCCGGAGTAAGGCGATAGAAGCGATCAATGCCATATACGCCATGGCAGATCAGGTGAGCCCCCTACTTATGATCACAGAAATTCGAAGCATTGATGCTGATGATTTGTGGATGAGTCCCTGTTATCAGGAACCCTGTATTGCCATTCACTTCACCTGGGAGCAGGACTGGGAGGGACTGAAACAATTGCTCCCCACACTGGAAAAGGCTTTGGCAGCCTTCGAAGCCCGGCCTCACTGGGGAAAAATATTCGGTTTTTCAGGGGAGTACCTCTCTGAAAGATATAGCCAAATGCCTCAATTTAAAGAGCTATTGGCCAGTTATGATCCCAACGGGAAATTTCGGAATGACTTTATGAATCGCTATATCTTCTATGCAGATACGCATTAGAAAAGAGGAGCCCGCGGATTACCCTCAAATTGAAGAAATTATACGGGATGCCTTTCGGGGTGATCCCCATAGTGATCATACAGAACAACACCTGTTGTCTATCGACAAATTAACCAACTAAAATCTCCGGCAACATCTGGGTAGCATCTGCAAAACCATTGACTTCAGCATCCATAACATGGGCCATGGTCTGGTATAAATTGGCAAGGGGGGTTTCTTCAGCGAAGGAAAGGTGTCGCCCAGTTTTGAGTCTACCTCCGCCTCCTCCGGCCAGAATAATGGGCAGGTTCTCTTCAGCATGGCGATCCCCATTGCGAAGTCCTGAGCCAAACATGACCATGGACTGGTCTAGTAAGGTACCATTCCCCTCAGGGATAGACCGAAGCTTCTCTAGAAAATAAGCTAGCTGTTCCATGTGCCAAGTATTGATCAGCTCGTATTGCTTCATCCTCCGAGGATCGTTCTGGTGGTGGGAAATAGAATGGAAACTATCCTTGACTCCTTCCAGGAAGGAGAAATTTCTTCCACTGGCCGCATTGCCAAACATGAAGGTACCTACACGGCTGGCATCGCTCCAAAAGGCAAGGGCCATGATATCCAGCATCAGCCTCACTTTTTCGGTAACATCCAAGCCCATCTCCAAGTCTATGTACTCGTCGATGCGTATATCCATTCGTTCTAGTTCCTTCTTCATGCCAGGGGAAATTCCCGCCTCAAAGTCCTTCATTTGACCTTTGTTTTCCAGGCGCATTTCAATGGAGCGAATAGATTCCAAGTATTCCGCCAATTTGTTTTGGTCGGCAATGCCCAGGTCTTTTTGTAAGGCTTTGGCATCTTCCCGAACTGCATCCAGGATGCTGCGCTTGAGTGGACTCTCCGGCTTGGGGTTTTTGGCGGGTACTACGGTCCGGAACATCCGGTCAAAGGCAAAGCGGGGGTTGATTTCTTTTGCAGCAGGCTTGGTCGCTGACTCCCAGGAAATATAAGAACCATACAAACGCGTGATACCTGTACTGGTACAGACCCCACTCTTGATGCGGTCTACCCCATAAACCAAAGAGGGGATAATCGTTTCCTGGCCTACTTTTCTGGCAATCAGTTGGTCAATGGAAGGTCCTCCCGTATTGACATGGGCCCCTATAGTCCGGTGTACTTCCAGGGAAGTCAAGAAGTTGCCTGTCTTGGTATAATGGCCTTCCACCCCATAAGTGGAATATTTGTTCATTAACTGCTGGAGGATCAGGAGTTGGTCCTCGAAGCCAGCCAAGGGCTTTAGGATAGGAGACAAGTGGAAATTGCTCCCCAGGTCGTTAGGGGACCACTTACCCGGACAGACGCCATTGGGCGCAAACATGAATGCCACTCTCTTGGGGCTGGAAGATAAGGGAGCAGACAAGACAGAGGAAGGCATCATGGCCTCCAGGAAAGGTAGGGAGATGCATACGCCCATGCCTTTGAGCATTCTTCTTCGAGATATTTGCCAGGGTCTGGTCATAGTTATATGGTTGTTTAGTCCACAGTCGACGGTCCACAGTCAGAATTCATTTAAGTTAAAGGGTCAATAGTTTCTGGTCTGAGTCTCAGGATAAAAACTGTGGACTGTGGACCATCGACTAATTAACTTGCCTTCGGCTTTTGGGGTACGTCTTTAATATCACTTTTCTTGTAGCGAAAGGGATAGCTCTGGACCAATTCTAATATAAACGTTTCACTGTGAAAATCCGATTCCAACAAGGTATTCTGTAAATGTTGAACAGTGGGGCTATCCTTAAATATAATCCCACGCCCGAGGGCAAAAGAGAGCATCTTCCGGCTGAAGTTTTTGGCAAAAAGTTCCTTTTGGCCCGTTAGAATTTTACGCAACTGAGCGGGACCTTCAAAGGTTTCCCCTGATTTCATGACGCCTGAAGGGTCTATGAGTTCTTTGCCATAGGCTGTTCGCCAACGGCCCATCCCATCAAAATTTTCCAGGCCCAATCCAATTGGATCCATCGCCTGATGACAACCCGAACAAGCCGGGTCAGCCCGATGCTTTTCTAAGAGGGTACGAAGGGAGACCTCCGTTTGAGAAGAATCATGACTTGCCTCTAATTCCGGGACATTGGGTGGGGGCGGTGGTGGAGGAGTCCCCAATATTTGTTCCAGCACCCATTTTCCTCTCAGTACCGGACTAGTTCGTGTCGGGAGGGAGGTAGCTGTTAATACCCCCGCCATTCCCAAAACGCCTCCTCTTTCGGAAGAGGCGAATGTCACCTTGCGAAGGGTATCTCCTTCGATCCCAGAAATCCCATAATGCTCTGCGAGTTTCTGATTCAAAAAGCTGTAATCGCTATCTATTAAGTCCAACAAATTTTTCCTTTCTAGCAATACATGATTGAAAAACAATTCGACCTCTTTGAGCATGAGGGCTTTTAGAACCGGATTGAAGTCTGGATATAACTCGGCGTCCAATTGAAAGGAAGGGTCTTTTAACTCTTTTAGTTCCAGCCATTGTAAGGCGAATTGAGCCCCCAATCTATGGGTTTTGGGACTTTTCAACATGCGCCGGACTTCCCGCTGAAGTACTGCTGGGTCATGTAAATTTTCCCTATAAGCCACATCGAGCAGTTCTTGATCAGGAATGCTGGACCACAGAAAAAAGGAAAGCCGGGAGGCCAATTCAAAATTGCTGATGGGATATGGCCCTTCAAGCTTGGGGTCGCTTTCTATGCGATACAAAAAATTATGGGAGATAAGAATGCGTTTCAAGGTCTCTTTGATACTGGCATCAAAACGATCCTCCTTACCCTCAAATAATAGATAAGCCTCTTTGAAAAAATCCTGGATCCGAAGCTTTTCTTCCCGGGATAGGAAATCCCGAAAGGCCAGCGTAGCAATAGGAAAAAGTATTTCTGAAGCATGTGCTATCGGTCTCTCCAGCGATAGGTCTTTGGCAAAAAAGGTGCGGTACCAAAAGTTTCTCAGCACATTCCCCCAAGAGTTTCTATACTCGGGAACCAATTCCCTCCAGGCCTCTTCATCGCGATATATGCCTTCCACAATTCCTTCAGCTGCTTCGAAGTAGCGTTCTATAAGGAGCGGGGTTAGGTAAAGGGTCCCAGCTTGATTGTCAAAGCCTCCTCCTCCAGATGGATCTGAGGGGAAAATAGAATCTACATTGACCTCTACATGTAGCAAATCCTTTATCACATAATGGTACTCCTGGTTGTTCAAACGCCTGGGAGGGACCAGACCTGGGTCCTTCTCATCCAGAGCAGCTTGCAAATAGCTATCTAAATAGAAGGTGACGGTATCTATTTCTCGTTGACTCAAAGCCGGACGCGTATCGGGAGGCATGGTTCGGTTTTCCACCTGGTGAATGATCTCTTGAAACAATTCCCCCCTTCGGACGATGGAGCTGATAAAGAAATAGTTGTCGAAATTGATCCCGGCTTTGTTGTCTTCTCCATTGTGACAGGGAAAACAATGCTTATATAAAATGGGCCTAACATTTCTCTGGTAGTGCTTCTGACGGGGATCATCCGGCTGGGCCGAGACAAAGGCATATAACCCCCAAAATAGGAGAAAAAACATCCCATATTTGACTCGGTTCCGCATAGGGTGTAGGTGAAGTAGGCCTAAAATTCCGGGTTCTTAATATACAAAATTATGAATCATTCTGAAGAAACTTTGAATGATTCAGGAAAAGAAAGTTTCCTTTACCCCCTCTTCAATAATCTCAGCCCTCCTTGTTCCAAACACCAGCCGAATAAGGGGGAGATAATTGCATGCAAATTACTAACATGAGCCAAAAATTCATATGAGTCATCTAAATAACAGTGGACCGTGGACTGTCGACAAAAAAACCAATCCACCATTATACATACCATTAGGAAACAAATAAAATTTTGCTCCGTAATACCTTCATATGAAGTATACACAGTTAGGGGAATTTGAGGAACTGGTGCTCTTGGTCATTGGCACACTAGGAGAGGAGGCGGCCTATAGCATTTCTATCAAAGAGACCCTAAAAGCGCAAACCAAACGCAACCCCAGCATTGGGGCTATGCATGCCGCACTGAATCGATTGGAGAAAAAAGGCTTTATCGATTCTTATATAGGAGGGGCTACCAATGAACGCGGCGGCCGTAGAAAGCGCTTTTATTCCCTTACCGCCTTGGGGCGAAAGGCCTTGGACACTTCTTACGAATTGCGATCCAATCTCTATCACGCGCTTCCCAAACCCAAATTTTCGCATGAATGAGCATCCCAAAAATAGACCTCCGCGCTATCTAGACCGTTTCTTTTGCTGGTTTTGCCGGGAAGAGGAGCGGGAAATTCTTAGGGGGGACCTATACGAACTGTATGAGAAACGGCTGAAACAAAAAGGGAAACTCTTGGCCGACCTCTTTTTTGGCTTAGAGGTTCTGGATCTCTGCCGCCCCTTTGTTATCAAAAAAATATCCGAACCTAATACAACCATGATGTTTAAAAACTACTTCATCGTAAGCTATCGAAATTTTGTCCGGCAGAAACTATACTCCCTCCTCAATGTCGGTGGCCTGGTCATCGGACTTAGCTGTTTTATATTCATCTTTTTCTACATCCAGGATGAACTTAGTTACGACCGTTTCCATGAGAAATCCGACCGGATTTACCGCGTGTTGGAACACTTTGAAAGTGAAGGAGTAGGAGAACATTCTGCCAGCTTACCCTTTCCCACGGGACCTGCCCTAAAGAACGATTTTCCCAACCAAGTAAAGCATGCGGTGAGGCTATTTAATTTTCAGTCTCCAACTTTAACTCTGGCCAATAAAGAAGCAGATAAGGCCTTCAATGAATCACGATTCTTTTTTGCAGACTCAAATTTCCTGGAGGTCTTCGATTTCCATCTAATCGAAGGCAACAAACATATAATCCTAGACCAACCCAACTCCCTTCTACTTACTTCCTCAATGGCGAGGAAGTATTTTGGGGAGGAGGACCCCATCGGTAAAATATTGACGTTTCAGGAGAGCCAAGACCTGCTGGTAACCGGCATCTTGGAGGATTGCCCCAAAAATGCCCATTTCCAATTCGATTTTATTGCTTCCTTTTCGAGTTTGAAACAGTGGTACAATGGCGTCTATCCCCCTGGATGGTATTGGAATCCCTGTTGGACTTACGTGCTACTCGACGAATCCACGGATAAACAACGATTAGAAGCCCAATTTCCCCCCTTCGTTGACAAGTACTTTCCCAATTTTATCAAAGAAGATGTGGAAATGGAGCTACAACCCCTCGAAGCTATCCACCTCACTTCGAAATTAGATTATGAAATAGAGGCAAATAGCGACATAAAGAACATTTACATTTTTGGGGCTATCGCCATTTTTGTCCTGTTTATTGCCGCCATCAATTTTGTCAACCTCAGTACGGCTCGGGCAACCAAACGGGCGAGAGAGGTGGGGGTGAGAAAAACCCTGGGCAGCAAGAAATCCCAACTGATTACCCAGTTTGTTTTTGAATCTATCCTGATGACCTTACTGTCGGTCATCATTGCCTGTGTTGTGGTTTCCTCTCTTCTCCCGGGTTTTAATGCGCTGGTTGAAAAGGATATTTCATTTGCCCAAATGCTCAAGCCTGGATTTGTAATCGGGGCAGGGCTATTGGCCCTGGTGGTAGGCTTATTTTCAGGCTTCTATCCAGCCTTTATTTTGTCTTCATTCAAGGCAGTCAAGGTATTAAAGAACGCCCAACTCAAACCCCGAGGCCTTACCTTTCGCAAGGTCTTGGTTACCACACAATTTGCCATCTCTATTTTTCTCATCGTAGGAACTTTGGTCGCCATTGATCAATTCAATCTCCTCCAAGACCAGGATGTAGGCTTTGAGCAGGATCATGTCCTAATGGTTCCCGTCATACGCTCTCCGATGGGACAGCACTACGAAGATTTCAAATTTGAGGCACTCAAAAGTCCCTATGTGCAATCCATCACAGGGGTTGAAGAAATTATTGGGGCCAAGCACCAGGTAGGCAATTATCGCTTTGAAGGCATGGATCGCTCCAAGCCCTTTCCTCGCTTTTTTGTCCTACACGATTTTGCCAAGACCATGAACATAGAAATGGCTGCTGGCCGGGATTATTCCAAAGAATATGTTGCGGATGACACCCTGGCTCAGGTCGTCAATGAAGCCTTTGTAAAGGCCATGGGATGGGGTTCTCCAGAGGAAGCCCTCAACAAGCGCTTCTATCGGAGAAATGAATTGAGGGGAAAGATTGTAGGGGTTGTCAAGGACTACAACTTTGTCTCCAAACACAACCCGATTGGCCCCATTGTTTTGGACCTGAATACCAATCCGGGAGCATTCAATTTGTTTATCAAGTACCTGGCTGTCAAAATAGATCCGAACAACGTCAAACAGGCTTTGAGCGATTTGGAAGGGGCCTGGACAGCCACCTTGGCCAATCGGCCCTTCGACGCCTTCTTTTTAGAAGACCGACTGAACGATTCCTATAAGTCTGAGCAGAAGCTGAGCAAGATTACGGTCATTTTTTCCATTCTGGCGATTCTGGTAGCCTGTATGGGCCTATTTGGCCTGGCTACCTTCAGCATCGAGCGACGTACCAAAGAAATCGGCGTAAGGAAGATCTTGGGGATTCGCACTTCACAGATTTTAGTCCTCCTCTCAGAAGAGTTCGTCTACCTCATTCTAACCGCTTTTGCGGTCAGTATACCTGCTGCGTATTTTCTTCTCAACGGCTGGTTAAATGGCTTTGCCTACAGAGTATCTTTAGAGGTGTGGCCTTTTATAATCGCAGGTTTCATTACCATGGTGGTGGCCTTGTTGACTATTTCGTGTACCATGCTTTCCGGGCCTCTTCGATCAATCCGGTTCAGGCACTGAAGTACGAGTAAGACCGCCTATTCATACAAGCTATTGGGGATTTCCCTTATTATTTAGAAATCACTTCCCCTACCTACCTCAATTCCGCTTTACAAAAGAGGACCTATAGGTTCTATCCGCTTCAATCTTCAAGAGGTATATACCGGGGGAGAGAGGAGAAACATCTAATTGAAGGCTGGAACTCCCCAAAGTAGGGGAGAAACTACTCCCGAGGCTTTCCCCAAATAGGGTAAATAGCTCCACCTGATGGATGGGGACATTTTCCATAGAGATCTTCAGCATATTTTGGCTGGGATTGGGAAAGACCATCAGATTGGGAGGGCTTATCCAGGCCTTGTTGGAAACCTCTATGAGGAAATCCTCCACATTGTAGTTACAAACGTTAATAGAATCGTTGGCTCCCAGGGGAATACTTACCAGATCTTCCGGCAAACCTATACAGCTTGGATCCTCGTATCCGATAAAGCCACAGGACAACGGCGGGTCTACCGCCCCAAACTGTGGGATAAAGAAGCCTAGGTCGCCAATTTTTTCCACAAGTGGCCCAGAAAAAAAGGCCCCATTACATCCCTCATCAATGGCGTGTGGTTCAGATATGTATTGCACCCTCAGGGTTTGATCCCCCAACTGAATAGTTGAAA
Source organism: Bacteroidia bacterium (assembly GCA_965263105.1). Taxonomy (GTDB): domain Bacteria; phylum Bacteroidota; class Bacteroidia; order J057; family J057; genus JBCCTX01. Next base: position 842,386 of record CBDHGL010000002.1, read on the forward strand.
CAGAATCGATGCGAACCTTTAAGGGAATTCCATCGCATATTTCGGTAAATACCTCCAGGGTATCACCTGCTCCTAGGGAAAAATTATAGAGTAGGTTAAAACTACCCTCATAGTATCGAAAGACGGTATCGCCACTCTGGTAGAGGTAAATTTCATCCTCCTCTAGGTTTTGGCATTCTGGACATCCTAAGATACGACAGGACTTACCTCCCAGGAGGGTATCGCCCAAAGATTCAAAGACTACAGGGAATGTTCCCGCTCGATCAAAGTAACAGCCTTCGTAGGTCCATTTGGTGCCGGGCTCAGCCCATTCGACTGGGACATCTTGACATAAGGAGGCAAAAGGCAAGGTACATGCCATTATACAAAGTAAGGCTTGTTTCATTTTGGATATATTTTTGGGGTTCGATGGAAGTTATAAAGAACCGGTCAAAGGTATTAGGCAAAAAAATGTTCCTATCTGGAACACCAAATGTTCCACATCGAAACACCAGAAACAATTATTAAGGGTAATAAAAAAGATAAAAATTTGACTGTCAGCAATTTACATTCAGGAATATTTGTTGCAAATATCCTGATGTATCATCCAAAGCCCCCGCTATGTTCAAAACCCATTTTTTACTCGCTATCCGCCATTTCTGGAAAAATAAGACTATTTCCTTCATCAACTTGACAGGTCTTAGCCTGGGAATCGTTGCTTTTGTCCTAATTCTCCAATATGTATCCTTTGAATGGAGCTACAACCGGATGTATGTAAATGCAGATCAGGTATACCGCATTGTAGAAGCCTCTGAAAATGAGTTTAACCAACCTCCTGGATATGCCCCAATCCTTGCGAGTCAATTCCCCGCCGTGGAAGCCTATACACGTCTAATACCCGATTTTGGCAATGGGGTGGTTCAACCCGAGACAGAGCAAGACCCCAGTTATTTTCGGGAGAATAAAACGGCTTTTGTGGATTCGGGCTTTCTGTCTTTGTTTGATCGGCCCCTTATCCAGGGCGAGGCAGGTTTTTCGGGTCCTAAGCAACTCCTGTTATCGGCCTCAGCCGCTAAGAAATACTTTGGAAGTCAAACTCCCGTAGGCAAAACCCTACAGATCGACAACCAGTTTGGTTCCACCACCTACACAGCGGTGGGGGTCTTTGAAGACTTTCCTCCCAACACCGATTATTCCTATGATGTCTTACTCGCCATCAGTACCCTCGAATCCCCCGAAAACCGAATTACCAACGACTGGGCAGACCCCAATAGCCTTGATAATGGCTTTAGCTTCCTTTTCGTAAAACTCCAGGACAATGCCGATGCAGAGGCACTTGGCCAGGCCTGCACCCAGTGGATACAGGAAGCGGCAGGGGATGATAAACTTCAAATTGCTTTTCAGCCCCTTTCCGAAATACACCTGGGCAAAAGCCTATACGATCCACTCCCTCAATATGGTAATCGCTCTATGGTGATTTTCCTATTGTGTATTGCTGCCCTCATTCTGGCAATTGCCCTAGTAAACTATGTCAACCTTTCGACGGCCCAAGGCATGGAGCGCGCCAAGGAAGTCGGAATCAGAAAGGTTACAGGGGCCCGGAGGCCTCAATTAGCGTATCAGTACTTACTGGAAACTTTTTTGATCACATCACTTGCTGTCCTAGTGGCCTTCGCCTTCCTCCCCATCATTCAGCCGGGATTCAATCGGTTGGTGGGCCAGCCCTTGAGCTTGGATATCCTATGGAGTAGCTTCTATTTTTGGATGGGGGCCACCATCCTGATGATTGGAACCCTAATAGCAGGAGGCTATGTGGCCTTCGCTTTGACGAGCTTTGCCCCCATTCAAAGCCTAAAAGGAGCCTTCTCTACTTCACCAAGGGGTACCTTGCTCAGAAAGGGCTTGGTCGTGGCACAGTTTGCCATTTCTATCGCCTTAATCGCCGGCACCCTCATCCTCTTCCTCCAATTGCGCTTTGTCAAAAATCGAGAACTCGGGGTTGAAGTCAACCAGCATATTGCTATTCAAGGGCCTAGTGTAAAAGGAGAAAATTATGGGGAACGTACCCAGGTATTTCGAGACAAACTTGGCCAACTCCCCTTTGTAAATGCCTACTGCTCTTCAGGCGGTATCCCAGGTACACATTATAACTTCAGCGCCAATCAAATCACCCGTACCCATCCCAATCCCGGAGATAAAGAAATTTCCTACTCCATTTTATTCATAGATGAACGCTATATAGAAACCTATCAGATTCCCCTTCTAGCTGGACGAAACTTTTCTGCGGATGAAGCTCAAAAAGGTTTCGATGCGAAGAAGGTCATATTCAACGAAACAGCCTTAAAGTCCATCGGGTTTGAAAGTCCTCGTGAAGCTATTGGTGCCATAGTCAAATGGGGAGATACTTCTTGGGAAATAATTGGGGTGATGAAAGACTACAACCACCGCTCCTTACACAGCCCCGTAGAGCCCATCATATTTATCCCCGAAAGAAATAATGGGTATTTTACTATAGACATGAACATGGAGGATTTCTCCATCAAAAAAACTGAGCTAGCTGCTTTATATGCAGAGACGTTTCCTGGTAACCCTTTTGAGTTCGAATTTCTGGATGAAACCTATGCGAAGCTATACGAGTCCGAACAACGATTGGGGAAGTTGTTTTCCATCGGTTCTTTGCTGGCAATCTTCATCTCAGCCATGGGTTTGCTAGGACTGGCAAGCTTTGTTGCCAAGCAAAAGACGAAAGAAATTGGTATTCGCAAAGTGCTGGGCGCTACGGTCAGTCAAATTATCCAGTTGCTCTCCCAGGACTTTCTCAAACTGGTCCTCTTTTCGTTCTTCCTTGCTGCTCCCATCGCCTGGTATGTCATGAATACCTGGCTAAAGAATTTTGCCTATCGGATTGACATCCCTTTCTGGATATTTACTCTATCTGGACTTAGTGCAGCCCTTCTGGCCTTTTTGACCATTGGCATACAAAGTTTACGCGTTGCCACAGCTAATCCTGTTGATAGCCTAAGAAACGAATAAGCTATCTGTAAGCATATTGCTCAACAAGCTACTGTTCTATTTTTCAATTCTCCAGTATCAATTAAAAGTTATCCTAAACCATGTTATTCTCCCAACTCAAAATCGCCTTTAGAAGCCTATTGTCCAACAGGCTCTTTACCTTCATCAATATAGTCGGACTGTCTATCGGTATGGCCGTAGCTCTACTTATATCTTTGTGGATCCAAAACGAATTGCGTTTTGATAATTATCACTCCGAGGTAGATAAGCTATACCGAGCCATTAGCCATATAGATGTGGGGGATGAGTATTGGCACTGGGGGACCCTGCCACTGCCCTTATGTGAAAAAGCCGTTGAAGAGATACCCGAAATCGAAGAGTTAGCTAAGGGACTGGTAGATGACAACTTGCTTTTTCGATTACCGAATGGAAATTTACACGAAGAAGAGCAGGTAGCCTATGTCGACACCAATTGGTTTGATATGTTTAGCTACCAAACTATTGAGGGGTCCTATCCCTCCTTTTTCTCCAATATTTCCAATATCGCCCTTACAGAGGATCTGGCTAATCAATTATTTGGGAATGAAAGCGCTATGGGACAAATCATCGAGATTGATTCTATCCCTTATCAAGTAAACCTGATTTTGGCGAAAAACCCTAGCAATACAATCTTTCAATTCCAGGCCTTTATTCCTCTGAAAGCGCGTTGGGCGAATGCAAAAAAACTCAAACAGGATATGTCCTGGGGGAATTATGATTATTATGCCTTTCTGAAGGGGACAAACCCCAGTTCGATAGAAAAAAAGCTCTCCTCCTTTATCTCTGAAAAGGGAGAAGAGGATGAGAAAAGCTATGTTACCCTTGTCCCCCTGAAAGATGTGCGATTCAACCAGGAGTTGGATAGTGACGAATTTGAGCACCAAGAAAAATCTTCTCTCTATATCTTTGGTCTATTAGGTTTCATTATCCTACTTACTGCCACCCTTAACTATATCAGTCTTTCTACGGCTTTGATAAATCGGCGAATAAAGGAAATAGGAATCAAAAAAGTAATTGGAGCTTCCTTTAAGCACATTTTTTCTCAGGTGTTGGTGGAATCGCTGATCATGAGTACCCTTGCCATTTTTTTAGCTGCATGGATAGCCGAGCATTACATTGCCATATTGAACTCACTTATTGGGATTCCTTTAGCAATTAACTATGGCTCCAGCCACATATGGTTTTTAATGGGGGGGCTTTTATTGCTTAGTCTTTTTCTTGCAGGAGTTTATCCGGCTATCTTATTTGCGGGCTTTAAACCGATTCGCTTACTTAATAAAATCAACAACAGCCCTGGTGGATTTTCTATTAGAAAGGCCCTTGTAGTTACCCAATTCGGAATAGCGATAGCAGTACTTATTTGTACTGTACTATTTCAAAGACAGCTTCAATTTATCCTTGAAAAGAATGTGGGCTACGATCGTTCCCATGTTCTCCAATTCCAACCAGAATTATTTAGCAATAATTGGGAAGAAAATTATCGATTGTTTGGCCTATGGGAAGAAGAACTTAGGAAAATACCAGAATTTGAGGCTGTTGCCAATGTGACTAATTCTTTGGTGCAAATAAGTAGTTTCAATGGGGGGAATTTCCACTGGCAAGGAAAGGATCCTAATCTTGAGGCCCAGGTTGGCGTCCTTGGTGCAGATGAAAAACTTCAGTCCTTGTTTCAGCTAGAAATAGCCCAAGGTAGATGGTTCTCTGATTCTCTTAAAACAGATAAAAACCATGTAATTTTAAATGAGGCCGCCATAAAACGCTACAACATTCCCGAACCAGTAGTCGGAAAACCTATTGATTGGAAAGGACAGAAGGGGCAAATTATCGGGATTGTTAAGGATTTCCACTATCAAAGTATGCATATTCCCATAGAGCCCTTGTTGATTCATTATAAAACTTCTCCTGCTCGGGTTATGCTGGCCCGGATTCGGGGAGGAAATACTCAGTTTGCCCTTAAAAAAGCCCAGGAATCTTTTGAGACTTTACTCCCCCAGGTAGCTTTTAAATACAAGTTTCTGGATGAGGACTATGAAGAACTTCACAAAACGGAGGCCGATATGACCTGGCTATTCAAAATCTTAGCCGGATTGTTGGTTTTCATTTCCTGCCTGGGCTTATTTGGCCTAAGCACTTTTTCCGTAGAGCGTAGAACCAAAGAGATTGGGATTAGAAAGATATTAGGAGCTAGGGTAAATCAAATTGTGCAATTGCTCTCATTAGACTTTCTAAAACTTGTAGGAATCGCCCTTGTTGTGGCTAGTCCCATCGCCTGGTTCGCCCTGGATAAATGGCTGGAGTCCTTTGCCTATCGCGTGTCCATTTCCTGGAGCATATTTGCCTTGGCTGGTCTCATGGCAATTGGGCTGGCATTCCTGACAGTGGCCGCTCAAAGCTTCAAAGCAGCTATTGCCAATCCGGTGGAAGCCCTAAGAGCGGAATAGGGTGTTGGTCGAGGGACCATACAGGCTTATTATTCTCTGCCAACCTGTATGGTCCTTTTTTTGTATCTTGGCAACGCAAATATCGCCTTTGATACATGACTTTATCCTTTCCTCGTCCCATGATTCAAGAGATCTTCCGAGAAGTACGAACCTATATCCAGAGCCCTATAGATGAGATTGCGCCAGACCAACGTTTGGCTCACAAAATATCCCGTCTGTTTGGAGTTCTCCTAATTGATTTGGGAATCATGGCCATTTTGATTGGCTTGCTTTCCGCGCTGGAAGCGGCGGGGTGGTTGCCGCTGGACCAAAACAAACTCCCTGAAGTGCTGGATGAATTCCCTGTTTGGCAACTTCTGGCCCTGGTGATCCTATTCATTCCCTTATTGGAAGAGCTGATTTTTAGGGCCTATCTACGTTTTGATCGGAATATTTTTATTCTCCCCCTTTTGTGGTTCTCCGGATTGGGAGGAAAAGAAAAAAAGGAAGCCTCCAGAGCGGCCATCCGGAGAAGTTGGAACCGGAACTATCGCAGCATTTTTTATGTAGCGGCGATAATTTTTGGGCTGATTCACATCAGCAATTACGAAATGACTAATGAGGTCTTATTAGTGGCCCCTCTGCTGGTTCTTCCTCAGATAGTGGTAGGGCTCTTGCTGGGTTTTCTCCGAGTTCGATACGGCTTTTTCTGGGGGTTCATGCTACATGCCTTGCACAATTTTGCCTTCCTAGGTCTGCCTTTGCTCATATTCGGCAAGGAAGTACTTTCTCAAATGTAGTTGCTCTTTCGATTACAAATTCACGGTCATCCCTTCTTGCGCTAAGCTGATGCGGAAGGGGTAGGATCTCTCGTTTAGGCAGTCTGCCACCATGGCATTGAGGAAATCATCTGTATGGCTGGGATCGTGGTGAAAGCAGACTAGGTGTCTGACTTCGGAGAGTTCAGCAAACTTCAGCGCATGGATGATCGAACTATGTCCCCAGCCATTTCTCGCTGCATATTCGGCGGTGGTAAATTGGGCATCGTGGATGAGCAAATCCGCGGATTGGGCCAACTCGTAGCCAGAAGTCCACTCTGGGGCCAAGGGAAAGTGCTCCACTCCCAATGCAGGTTCGTGGTCGGGCAGATAGGTGAATACCTTTTGGGTGCTTTGTTGTTCAATCCGGTATCCCAGTGTAGGACCTGGATGGCAGATATAATTATGAGAAATTCGAAAAGGTCCGATGTCAATCGGATGAGCAGGGATGTGGTGGAGTATCAGTTTACAGTTAAAATCCCGCAAGCGCAAAGGAAAGAGCGGAGGAGAGAGATAGCGGTTTAGTTGCTCCTGTAGGCTACTTCCTTCATGAGCTGGACCCCAGATATGAACTTCACTTTGAGAATTAAAGAAATGGCGGAAAAATCCCAGGCCTTGGATGTGATCCATGTGCAGGTGGGTGAGTAAGATATGGATTACCGGAAACTCGTCTGCTTCAAAGGAGGCACCCATTTTTCGAATGCCCGAACCTGCATCCAAAATAATGAGGGTATCCCCCTCTGTCACCGACACACAGGATGTATTTCCTCCGATTCGTTGGGTGTCCGGGCCAAAAGTGGGAATAGCGCCTCGGGAACCCCAGATTTTGATGGTCATCGTCGTTAAGTTTTCCAAAAAATAGCCATTGCTCCCAGAAATCGCTCTGCCCGTCCAATAATGGGAAGGCTGGTTACAAACAGCTCGTGTCGTTCACCGGTCAGGCTGTAGATCCAAAAAGATCCATGTGCCGGATTCTGGGTGTTTAGGGTTTGTACCAAGGGAAGTTGATCGGGAGCAAGCAAGTTTTCATTTTGATCATGAGGCTTAAAGGCGGCGGCCCATTCTTCTGCCGGCATCGGACCGGTATCTTCAAAACGCCTGCCTAAAAGTGATTCAGCCGATTTGTTAAAAAATAATAGGCCCCCTCCCGGATCTGTAATGAATATGGGAACGGACAAACAATCTGCCAACTGCCTGCTTAAAATCACCTCAATTTCTCTCGAAGACATCTGTTTTCAATGGTTAATTGGAGTTAATATAGCAAAAAGGGACGGAAATCAGGCATTATTTGCTTTCCAAAACTTCAATTCCATTCCAATTTTCTGGAACACCTTCTGTTAAAAGAAAGAGGGTCTTATCCTTCATCTTAAGACAGGGAATATCCTGGGGGTCCTTAGACAAAACTTCATTAAAGGCGTCAATGGCGTCGTATAACTCCTGGTTAAAGTAACATTTTAGGCCTTTTTCAAAAGTAGCGAGCGTTTGCTGTTTGAGGATTCTCTGGGGTTCGGGCCAAACGTCTAGCGATTCATAAATCGCCACGGAACTTTGCTTCCCTTTCAGCTGAAACTGGCCCAGATAGCGATAAGCAAAATCATCTGGCCTTTTCATTCGCAGCAAGGTCTCTCCACTAAAGAGCACAGGAGCACCAAAGTACTTTGTCAGGCCCTCAATCCGAGAAGCTGTATTTACTGCATCGGAAATGGTTGCTGCATCATTGCGCTCTTCATCCCCAATGATTCCCATTACCAGCGGCCCCGTATGGATTCCCATTCCCACTTTGATGGGAGCCCTTCCTTTGTTCCCTCCTTCCTGATTGAGTTGGGTAATCGCCTTCTGCATTTCTATTGCGGCCTCTAGGGCTTCATCTACCTTCTCGGGAAATAAAGCTACAATTCCATCTCCTAGATAATCACTTACAAAGCCCGCCTTGGTCCGGATGATCGGTCCCAGGCGATAGGCATATTCGTTGACCAGCGTAAAGGTTTCTCTGGGGGTGAGTTTCTCAGCCAAACTGGTATAATCCCGTATATCGGAAAAAAAGATGGTGACCTCCTTCTCAATCTGGTCCCCCAATTCCACCTCCGTGATGGCATCCCTTCCCAGGGCTCGGATAAACTCATGGGGGACAAACTTACGAGTGGCTTGATGAATTCGATGAAGGCCTATGTGCGTCTTTATTCGCGCAAGAAATTCGTCCTTTGAAAAAGGTTTGGCCAAGTAATCATTGGCCCCAGTATCCAATCCCCTGACTAGATCTGAAACCTGATTTTTAGCAGTCAGCATGAGAACTGGAAGCTCTGAAGCCAAATAGATTTTTCGGATTTCTTGGCACAATTCATAGCCAGACATACGGGGCATCATTACGTCGAGCAATACCAAATCGTAAGAAGGGTTTTCCTGGATCATTTTCAAGGCCTCCCTTCCATTCATGGCAGAATCCAATTGATAGGCATCCCCCTCAAGGTAATTTTGTAGTACAGTGTGGTTTATCGGTTCGTCATCCACTATAAGGATTCGGATAGATCGGTTCTTAGCCCCTACTCCCATAGGTGCCTTTTCGCGCCTAGACACTTCCATTTCTTTTGGAACACCCCTGGTAATTCCCCTTGGAATATTGCCAGAAAGTTGGCCACCCGAATGGGCTATTGTTCCCACAGGGTCGAGTGTAAGGGTGCTCAATTCCGACTGAGCCAGGGGAAGGGTAAAATAAAAGGTAGAGCCGACCTCAAGCTCGGAGTCTACCCACAACTCCCCCCCGTGTTGTCTGATTAAGGATTGGGAAATGCTCAAGCCCAGGCCCGTTCCTGCAAACTCTCTGGAGATGGACCCATCTCCCTGCTCAAACTCCTGAAAAATAAGCTCGCGTTTGCTTTCCGGAATGCCTATGCCGGTATCGCGGACGAAGAGGGTTAATAGTCCACGGTCCACAGACGACAGGTTAGTTTCAGATGAAATAGTGAATCTGTGGGCCGTGGACTGTGGACTATCGACTAAAACCCCTACGGTAATCTTCCCCGACTCTGTAAACTTGAGGGCATTGCCCACCAAATTGAATAGTACCTGCTGGATACGGTTCTCATCAGCTAATACAAGGGGCGCCTCTGGGTCTACGGCATTTTCCAGGACTATTTCCTTGCCTTGGACCAGGGGCTCACAGGTTTTAAGGACCAGGTCCACCAGGGGATTCAAATCCAAGGCCATTAGGTTGAGGGCCAGGTCTTTGTTCTTGATGCGGGAAAAATCCAGGAGGTCATTGACCAGGGAGGACAGGCGTTTGCCAGAAGCAACCAGCATGCCCAGGTTATTCTGTTGATCGGTATCATCTACTTTCTCTTGCAGGGTTTCCGCCAGGCCGATGATTCCGTGCAAGGGCGTTCTAAGCTCATGGGAGGTATTGGCCAAAAATTGGTCCTTTAGGCGATCAATTTGTTTCATTCGTTCCAATTGCTCTCGTTCCCTGTTCAACTCCCGCTCCTGCTCTTGCTTTTGTTGTCTTACCCTGTACCAGGCGAAGCCAATTAAGGCCAAAGTGAGCACAAACAAGGCAGCCCCCAAGGTAAGCTGTCGAGACTGGCGCTCCTCCTCCAACTCTGCGCGTTGGATGGCCTTATCTCTTTCTAGTTGAGCAATCTCGGCCTGCTTCTTTTCGAAGTCAAAACGAGTCTCCAGCTCTTTATCTTTTTTAATCTTGGCTTCCGTTATGAGGCTATCATTCACCCGCGTAAAGATCTGCTGAAATTCATAGGCCATCCGGTAATTACCTAACTCTGAATAGCTTTCTGCTAAAGCTTTAGCCACTTTTCGCTGTTGGGGATAAGAACCAATTTCTTCTGCCAGATTCATGCTCTTTTGCAGAGGTATTAGGGCTTTCTGGGCTTGCCCCATTCTTTGGAAGGTTTCTCCCTTTAAAAATAAGATGCCCGAGAGACCATCCTTGGTCTTGAGGCGTGTTCGGATTTCTACGCACTCTTCAATTACTTCAAAGGCTTTATCGTACTGCTCCTGTAATTGAAAGAGCTTAGCCTTGTTCCACAAAGAGTTGGAATAGGCCCGATCATTGCCAATTTCCTTTTTGATGACCAGGCTTTCATCGAATAGAAGCAGGGCTGTATCATACCTTTGTTCCCACATGTACAATTCCCCCAATACATTCAGGCAATTGCCAATGTTTCTCTTGAAATCAATCTCTCGGGCCATTTTCAAGCTTTTCAAAAAGCTCTCTTTAGCCTGCTCATTTTCCCCTCTTGCTTGATATATATTTCCGACATTCAAGTAATTACTTGACAGCCCTCTTTGATTGCCGATGCGTCCATCAATCTCCAGGGCTTGCTTATAGTGCAGAATGGAGGAATCCAACAATCCTTGTCGCCGAAAATTTATCCCCAAATTTCCTAGAGCCGCAGCTTCTGCGGCGGGGATTCCTTCCCTTTGGGCCAATTCCCTCTGCGTTTTAAAATGCAGTTTGGATTCCTCAAACTGATTTTGAAAGGCGAACATGAGCCCTTTGGCATTGAATAGCCAGACCAGGCCCCCTTTATCCTCGGGACTTGGATTCTCTAGTGAGTTAAATAAAATCTGGGCCTCATTGAGCAAGCTATCCGCTTCATCCAAGCGGTATTGGAAGACGCGCTCTTCTCCCAGTTTAAAGATTGACCAGGCTTGGAGGCGGGGGTTCTCTTCTTCCTTGCCAATGGCTAAGCTGGTGTGTAAATATTTGTCTGTGCTATCCCGCTGGCCCAGATCGGAATAGACGCTCCCCATCCTTAAATAGGCAAAACCCAGGCCTTCCTCATAGCTAATTTTCTGAGCCAGGCTTGCGGATTCTTGGGCATAGGCCAAGGCTTGTTCTCTATCTTGGCGCCTTAGCTTATGGGCGAGAAGATTCAGCGCATCTACGCGTTCTTCATTCTCTACCATGTTTTCTACAAGGGATTTGAGGCTATCGATTTCTGATACTTCTTGTGCGTGGGCTAAGAGGCAGAAATACAGTACCCAGCAAACTGAGAGGGAACCTATCTGGTACTTCATGGGTTTGGATGCTTGTCCTACCCAATATAACTATTTCCCACCAAGACCCAACCCACGGATTAGGGGAAAGGAACGTTATAGGGGAAATTTAAATGCAAAACCCATGAATTTTCCTATTAAGCCCATAAGCTCTTTGTGTTTCTCTCTCCTCTTCCTCCTTACGCCCAATTTTTCCACAGGGCAAATTCGGGAAATGAACTCCCAAATAGAGGCCGTTACGGTCTTCCTTTCTGGTGCACAGATTACCCGAAAAGCTTCTACGCAACTTCCTTCGGGAGAAACGACCTTAAAACTCTCTGCTCTCTCTCCCTATATGGATAAGAAAAGCCTACGGGTGGAAGGAGATGGGCCCTTTACCATCCTTTCAGTATCCCATCAATTAAACTACCTGGATAGCCTGGAAAGAAGGAAAGAATTAACGCTGCTTCAAAATCGAAGGGCACAGTTAATTGAGGACTCTACCCGGATATGTGCCATGCGCAGGGTATTCGAGCTGGAAGAACAGATGCTGCTGAAAAATCAAGCATTGAAGGGAGAGCAAAATAGCCTGGATGTGGCTACCTTGGAAGCCGCGCTTAGTTTCCATCGTAAGCAAATGACAGAGGTCTTATTGCAACAAAATACCTATACAAAGGAATTGGAGGAAATCCGAAAACTACTGATGAAAGTAGACAAGCAACTGAGCGGATTAAAGGAAGAGAAAGATGAACCCAGCAGTGAAATCTTGGTGAAAGTAAATGCGGCTGATGCTACTACTGCTAATTTCTCAATTACCTATATCGTATCCAAGGCAGGTTGGTTTTCTCGCTATGACGTCCGTGCAGATGATATCAGTGAGCCGCTCAACCTTCATCACAAGGCTCAGGTATTCCAACAGTGTGGAGAGGATTGGGAGCGGGTAAAGTTGACCCTCTCGTCGGGGAATCCTTCCGAAGGGGGGAATGCACCGACCCTTGGGACCTGGTTATTGGATGGCCCTTCAACCTCATATTATGTTCCCTATGAAGATAATCGCTCCTATCCCTCAGCCGCTTCTTTGGGTATAACGGAGATTTCGGGACAGGTCTATGATGAAGGAGGCAAAGCGATTCAGGGAGTTGTCGTATTATTTGCGGGAACTACAGTAGGAACCTTCACCGATGAGAAGGGCTCATTTAGTTTGATGACCCCTCCAGATGCTCGGAAAATCGAAGTGAATATGATAGGCTATAGAACCCAAAAACTAGGGCTACAAAAGCAACCTTATCAGGTCTTAATGGAACCCGCTGAGCTAGAATTAGAAGAGGTCATGATCACGGGCTTAGGGAGCAGGAGTTTAAATGGACAGGTCGCGGGAGTCAATGTCAGAAATGCCGATCGGTCAAAAAGGAAGGTATCCATTCGGGGCTATAGCTCTCAAAGCTTTCCCTTAGAGACAGAGGTAGCCTTACGAGGGAATCAGCTTAGTTTTGAAATCCAGGATCCCTATTCTATCCCCAGCGATGGCAAACTGTATGAAGTAGATATTGCCCAACACCGAATTGCTACCAAATATGAATACCTCACTATCCCCAAGTTGGATACCGATGCATTTTTGGTAGCCCGTCTCCTCAACTGGGAGGAGCTCAACCTGGTCTCTGGTGAAGCCAACCTCTTCCTGGAAGGAACCTTTCTAGGGAAATCCCTGATTAACCCCGATCAAACACGTGATACCATGAAACTATCCCTGGGAAGAGATCGATCTGTTGGTGTCAGTCGAGATTTGAAAAAGGAATTTACAGAAAAGAAAATCGTGGGAAATAACCAAATAGAAACACAAACCTGGGAGATTCGAATTCGAAATAATAAAAAACAGGCGGTTTCTCTCAAGGTAGAGGACCAGATACCCATCAGCACTCACAATAGGATAGATGTACGGGAATTATCCCATGAAGGGGCAGAACTCGACGATGCAGGCAAGCTTACCTGGCGGCTTCAATTAGCCCCTGGAGAAACCCGTACCTTGGAGTTTAGCTATGAGGTAAAGTACCCCAAGGGGTGGAACATTAGGTTGTAGCAATTAAGCCATTCAAAGGTTGTATGTTTGTGAAGCGTTTTAAAAAGATCAATCAAAAACCTATAATTCCTCCTATACAGACAAACTTAAATCCCTTATGATTGCAAGAATCTGGCACGGAATTACCGAAGTATTTCATTACGAAGCTTATACGGAATTCTTAAAATCCACGGCTATTCCGGATTACCAAAAAACACCTGGCTTTGTGCGACTGACTTTTTTAAGGCGCATAGAAGAGGATGTTGCCCATTTTGAGTTAATCACCTTTTGGGAAGACCTGGAAGTGATCAAAAACTTTGCAGGAGAAGATTATGAAAAAGCGAAGTACTATCCCGAAGACACAGACTTCCTCCTTGAGTTTGAGGAGAGGGTGAGGCACTTTGAGGTTTTTGCGGATGAGTAAAAAAGCGTTTAGCTATGAATCCCCAGATCGATTTATATCTCTCTGAAGGCTGTGGGCGCTGTCCATTAGGAGGCACTCCTGATTGCAAGGTCCATTTATGGACAGAAGAACTGGTAGAATTGAGGAGAATCTTGTTAGAATGTGGATTAACTGAAGAATTGAAGTGGAGCGTGCCATGCTATACGCTTAGAGGAAAGAATATAGCCCTGTTGAGTGCCTTCAAAGATTATGCTGCTGTCAGTTTTTTCAAAGGAGCCTTGCTAAAAGATCCGCATAATATGCTCACCAGCCCCGGGAAAAACTCCCAGTCAGATCGTCGTCTTCAATTTACCGCTGTCAAAATCATCTTAGAACAAGAAAAAATCATTAAAGGCTATATCCAGAATGCCATTGAGGTGGAAAAAGCAGGTTTAAAGGTCTCTTTCAAAAAGAATCCAGAACCCATGCCAGAAGAATTGGAGGAGATATTATCAAAAAATCCAGATTTGAAAGCCGCCTTTGAAGCCCTCTCTCCTGGTAGGCAACGAGGATATATTCTCTATTTTTCCGCCCCCAAGCAAGCCAAAACACGCTATTCGAGAATTGAGAAGTATACGTCCAAGATACTCGCTGGGAAGGGCTTTCACGAACGGTGAGGAGTGGGTCGGTAGTCCGTAGTCTATGGGCAGTGGTAAGAACACGTGATAGTCCTCACAAAAAGATTCTATCGACCATGGACCACCGACTAACATACCCTTCTACATCTCCCATCCCTCTCTCACGGGCTCTTGAATCAGTTTATCTGCCGCTGGTAACCCCTTGGCCTTCATTTTCTCTGCATCCCAATAGATTTTTTGTCCTTTCAAGCGGAGAGAAAGTACTCCCAATAGGGTGATCTCCGTCAAGTGTGCCCCATAGGCAAAATGGGAACTGGCGGCAGGCCCGCCTTTGATGGCATCGACCCAATCGCGGTGATGTCCATTAGAAGGAGCGAGAGAATTGAGAGGAGAGGAGGGAGTTAGGCTTTCTGGGAAAACTTGTAGCCCTCCGCGGCCTCCATAGAGCATGGCCCCTTTTGCTCCGATATACATAGCCCCACGTCGGGGAAGTTCTGTGCCTTCGGGCAGAGCCTCTGGCACATTGGGGAGCAGCCCACCAGAATACCAGGTGAGCTTGACAGGGCCTCTCCTATCTGTCGCAGGGAAATGGAAGTAGCCGATTTCTCCATAGGGAGCAATGTCCCTGTTGCTGAATCCGGCAGGATGCATGACAACCGTCTCGGGAAGCCCTAAACCCAATCCCCAGACAGGGGCATCTAAATCATGGCAGCCGAAGTCTCCCATAGCGCCACAGCCAAAGTCCCAATAATCCCGCCAAGTGACGGGCACATAGCTATCGTGAAAAGGCCGATCGGCTCTCGGGCCTAGCCATAGGTCCCAGTTGAAACCTGCAGGGGGCTTGTGGCTTTCCTGGGGAACACCTTTCAGGCTCGCAATCCATCGAGAGGCCGGAACCCAGGCGTGTACTTCTGAAATTTCCCCGATTACCCCTGCTTTAAGGTACTCTACCGTATTGCGGAGATTGGCCGTACTGTGTAGTTGGTTCCCCATCTGGGTAGCCAGTCCTGTTTCGTTAGCTACCTTGGCGACTTCTCGTGCTTCCCAGATATTATGGGTTAAGGGTTTTTCGCAATACACGTGCTTGCCTGCCTTCATCGCCATGAGAGAGACATAGGCGTGCGTATGATCTGGTGTTGCGCATAGGATCCCGTCCAGGCTGCTTTCCTTTTCCAGCATCTCTCGAAAATCTTCAAATATAGACACTTCTTTCCCATCGTCGTAATGAGACTCTACCATGTCTTTGATGGGGAGTCTACCGGCTCCTGTATTGTAATAGAAGGAGGATAGGTCCCAGTATTCGGCGGGGTCCGCGATGGCGGTCAGGCGTACATCCTCTAGAGGAAGCAGGGCTTTGAGGTTATTTTTCCCCCTTCCCCCCGCACCCACCAGAGCAATATTTACTTGATCGCTGGGAGCGGTATATCCGGGTCCTCCCAATACATGGCGAGGAACAATCATAAATCCGGCACCGGCCAGACTGGAAGCGTGTAAAAATTTTCGACGTGAGGTAGGCATTGGGGAGTAGTTTAGAATAAGAATGATAAATGAAAAGTACGAGATAATCAAGTTGTTAGCTTAGCAATGTCATGTAGTTGAATTTACATGGTCAAAAGTTGAGGTAGAAACTAATGCGGCATTCTCTCTTAGAGGTCAATAGGTATTTTATTACAGATAGGATAAAGGAATTATTGATCTCTCACAGGACAAACCATGCAAGAATATTTCATTAATGTGTAATTTTCATTATTTTTTATAGTATTTAGGTTAATAAATATCGATTTTTTACAATAAATATGTTAAGAATATGCATTTATGGAAAAGGATCAAAAAATGCCAGAAAGAACCTTTAATAGGCTAAGTAATTTATTACAAGAATTAGAAAAACTTCTAGACCAATCATTTGATAATCATTCTCTTTTCAAAATAGTTACTCAAAAGCTAAGCCAGCATCTAGATTGGAATTTTTCTTGGTGGAAATATGGAATGGAAGAAAGGAGAACACTCACTCTGACTGAATATAGTGGATCATTTTCCAGAGAATTCTTAGCAAATAAAGTTATCACCTTTGATAGTAAATACTCGGAAGCAGTTTGGAGTGTATTGGAAGAAAACCGTATCCAAAATATTGAAAGAGAATTAGATTTCCATCCAAATAGTGAATTGCTAAGCGATTGGTTTCCTTGTATGATAGTACCCTTGATGTTTGCAGGAGATATAATGGGGGTTTTAATGGTTCACTCTGATTTTCAGAAAAGCTTTTCTACGTCAGACGTAGCATTAATGGAAATTGTAGCAAATTATATTTCTAAGTCCTCTTCGATTCCTTCAGATCTTAGTAGTATCCTACTAGAATTATTGGGTGAACAGAATCAAGAAAGTGCCTTTTCCAAAATAATACACGTCGCTAGAAAATTATTAAAAGCAAAGGGAGCTGTTTTATACTTATGTGAGCCCGGGAATGATTATTTAATTGCAGAAGCCGTAACCGGAATTGAGATTCCAGAGGGGAAACCCTTAAGAAAAGGGTATAAAATAAAATTTGGAGAAGGAATGGCAGGGGCTATTATGGTTTCCGATAAAACACATGTAATTGAAAATGATTTCCACAACTCTCTTTATGTCTCCAAAAAGTTTCAAAATGCCAATTTTTCTAAAGTAATTGAAGTTCCTCTATTTAATCTTACTCAAGAAAAGTGCGGCGTACTTGCTGTGGTAAATGAACATGAACCTTTCAACAAGACTCAATTAAAAATCATTAAGCGTTTGGCTAGTCAGGCTATGCTAGTCCTAGAACACCGGAAGAACCTTGATCTACTAAAAAGACAAGTAAATGATTATCAGGCATTCCAGGATATTGTAAAAAGGATCTATGAAAAAGTTAGCGAAAGCGACCGACTCTTTGCTAAGATTGTAAAAGAAATAAGGAATATATCACATGGCTACCAGACCACAATTTTCTTGCCCTTCCGCAATCAAAAAAAAGTGATTTTATCTCCAGTAACTTCAGTAGGTGAAATTCCTTTATCGAAATTATCAAATTACAAGTTTGAAGTAGGGGTAAAAAGTAAGGAAGGTATTGCTGGCTATGTATATCGAACGGGGGAGGCCCTATTTCTTGACTCAGCTGAATCCCATCCTGCTTTTATAAAAAACAGTGAGTTTAATAACAACCCTAACGCATTAGCAGTATTTCCAATCCATTTACAAGAACAAGTAATTGGAGTTTTGGAAATTGATTATCACACTCCAGAGTCATTACATGCTGAGGAAATATTGAGGATAGAAGTAATTTTGCAGCAGGCAGCAGCTGTCATTCAGGTAAATAAAGGATTAAGTTTTGTAAGTAAAGCAGGTAAAGATATCGTAGAAAATACGCATTTAGACAAAATGATTACTGCCATAAATGAAACCATTATTCATGAAACCCTTTCGCAGGGGGTAGAAATTCACCTATTAAAAAAATTGGGCGATACCTACACTATCAAGGAAACTTTCAGAACCCCAAATGATCCAGATTTTCCGGAATCTAGATTTGGGAAGTCTCCAAATAGTCTCATTCAAATAGTTTTAGATAGAGATGAACCACTTGTCATCCCTGACATTTTGAATTATAGGGGTCCATACTTTGTGAATTTACAAATCTCAGAATACAAAGCTTATAAATCCCTGATAGGTCTAAAACTGGTTTATGGGCAAGAAACACTTGGAGTTATATTTATTAATTTTACCAACACTCACTATTTTGGAAATATTGAAATTTCATTCTTAAAACAATTGGCTAATCAAGTAGCCCTAGGAATTCACAAGGTTGAGTTGGGAAGTCAAAAAGCTAAGCAACAAGATTTGGTTATTGAAGCAGTTAATTATCTTTCTGAATTTATAAACAACTCCATTTTACAAAGCGAAAATGAAGTTCTTGAGAAAATATTACCTCTTGCACTTGAATTAGTGGATGAATCTTCCCTGGGGGAGGTTCGAATGCTCAATAAAGGAAAAAATAGCCTAGAAGTGAAGGCATTTTATCCTAAAAATGCTTACCAACATCAGGAAGCTCCCAAGCCTCTTCCTATAAGTATAGGATTGACTGGAAAAGCTTTTACAGCTGGACGCGAAATAATAGTTAATAATGTTCAAAAAAATCCCGATTACTATGCCACTCATAGCAATACCAAATCTGAAGCTGTCTTTCCTATAAAGAGTAGAGGAGAGCCAATAGGAGTCTTAAATATAGAGCATCCCAAAATTGATGCTTTTCAAGAGTCTGATGTGCAACTGGGGATAGCTTTCTCTAAACTATTAGAAGGAATTCTCGAACACCTTAGGATTGTTTCTACTGATTTAGAGGGCTATTTAGAGATGGGAAAAATTCTTGAAATCCACAACAGCAAAATTGAAGTTTTAAATGGCGTTTTGAAATGGACAAAATTACTATTTAGAGATCCACATGTGATATCTATTTGGGAAGTAGATAATGATGAGGAAGAAAAGTTAATATTAGCTGAAAAAGTATCCATGGGGATTGGAAAAAGGGAATATAGAAAGAATCCACTTCATCAAGGAATAATAGGTTGGGTTGCATCGAATCAACGATACGTACTGGCAAATAATGCATTATCAGATGATCGTTATTTCCCTGGGGTAAAAGATAGTAACTCAGAGCTATGTATGCCCATAATTATCAATGAAGAACTTTTCGGAGTATTTAATATTGAACATATTAAGCCAAATGCTTTTAACTCTTATGATGTAAAGCTCGCCGAAATGGTTGCGATTATTATACAAATCGCAGTAAGGAACTTAGCCTTAAGTGATGACCTCCGAAATCGGAACATTCATAAGTCTACTCTCTTGGACATTGTCTCTCATGAACTGAGTGATAAACTATACAACCCCAGCTTAGTGTGGAAAGAATTAGAAGAGTTTATTCCACAAAACCTGCAAGAGGCCTATCAAGACATCATTCGAGAAATTGAAGATTTACAAAATATTAGTTCAAATCTTCTTGATCTAGCGAATATTGAAGCAGAATCCTACAAGCTAATTATCCAGCCCAATATCCACTTGGATATATTTTCGATTTTGAAATCTGTAGTACGTGATTTTCAAAATAGAGCAAATGAGTACAACATTAAACTAAATCTGGTTCAACCAGAAGGATCAATAAGTGGTATGCTAGACCAAAATGCTATAAAAAGGATTGCCTCAAATCTAATTGCTAATGCAATAAAGTATTCTAACCAAGACCAAATAGTTACCATCAAATGTATTACTCTTCCAGAGAAACATGAAATCGGTTTTTCTGTTACGAACTACGGCAAAGTAATCCCTAAGGAAGAAATAGGAAACATTTTTGAAAGGAGGTATAGGCTTCGAGCTGATAAAAATACGGGTAAAGGCAATGGCATCGGTAAACCTGGTATTGGAATTGGCTTATTTATCGCGAGAACATTTTGTAATCTACATGGAGGTAGAATCTCCGTAGAGAGTGATCACAGAATGGGAACAACCTTTACTGTTATTTTACCGTCAAATTTGGAATAATATGATTAAATTTCAAGCGGTCATTATTGAGGATAATAGGAAGGTAATAAAGACCCTAAAACGTAGACTGCCAGTTATGGGATGTGAGGTTGCAGGAGTTTCCTTCTTTGGGGAGGAAGGATATGAACTCGTAAGAACCTACAAACCACAAATCGTCATTATTGATATTGTGTTAGAGGATGGGGATAGAAAAGGATTTGAAGTAGCCCAAAGAATCCGAAAAAATTTTCCGGAAACAAAAATAATTATGATTACAGGTCATAGTTATGGGGCTGAGGAGGCTTACAAGCACTCTATAGATTATTTTGTAAAGAAAAATGAAAGTTTGAGTGAAGAATCTGGGAATATCTTCACCTATGTCCAGACTGCCATGAACCTATCCCGTTTCCCCATTAATGACCCAGAAGAACATTATTATCTTTCTATTCGATACAGTCAAAATCAGCCGATTAGCATTCGCCTAAATAATAGCCAACATGTGTTCAGCAATAAGAATTTTTCCCATGACTTGAATTCTGATATAATTTTGAATGACATATTAGAACTGATTATTTCTACCAATAAGGATATTCCTAGAATAAGTTTCCACGGGAAAAAACTATATAAAGAATTAATCCAAGATTATCGCGAAATCTATGAAATATACCTCCAAATAGCATCTACTCGAAATTCTAATATTCACTTCTCTTTTGAAACGGATAGAAATCTATCAAATATCCCTTTCGAAATGATACATGATAACAAGCATTTTTGGGCTATAAAGCATCCTGTTAAAAGAAATATAGTGACAGATTTATATAGGAGAAGGCAGGGAATCAATCCCGAATTCTTCTATAAAATT
Source organism: Bacteroidia bacterium (assembly GCA_965263105.1). Lineage (GTDB taxonomy): Bacteria > Bacteroidota > Bacteroidia > J057 > J057 > JBCCTX01. The sequence continues at coordinate 863,104 of CBDHGL010000002.1, forward strand.
TCTTCCTCTTCACAGAAGATTAAAATATTACTAGTCGCATCAAATACAGGAAATATACCAGACGTTGATAGAGAAATAAATTCCTTAGCAGAAGGGTTAAATCAAAAATTGCGTTATAATCTTTCATTTCATATAAAGAAATACAACTCTGAGGATGCCGATTTTGGATCTATTGTAGAAGAACTTGAAAAGGGAGAATATGACATTTTTCACTATGCAGGCCATGGATATCATGATCAAGAGTCCCCTGATGATTCTTGTATAAGTTTCTGGAGTCAAAAAGAAAGAAAGGGAATCATTAGATACCTTACCGCAAGAAAATTATCATTGCTGTTAGAGGATACCAAATTGAAATTTATTTATTTAAGCTGTTGTTATTCTGGCAATTCAAGTCCACAAAGTAAATTGGTAAGTAATGAGTTTCTAGGCTTCGCTGAGGGTCTATTGACTTCAGGAGTTCCTGCCGTATTAGGCTATAGATGGCCCGTTTCTGATTCGAATGCCTCCTTGTTCGCTCAGGAGTTCTACAAGTCTCTCCTTTCTCAAGGGAATCTAGATAGTGCATTGCTCTCAGCAAGAAAAGTAATTTACAGAGAGTCTCATTTTCCTACGGATGCATTAGCTCCAATTCTCTGGACACAGTGATAAGGTGAAATTTATATTTATCAGGAAAAAAGTGGTCGGAGAATAATCCCCCTCTACGGATTCTCCCTCAAAATCTCCACCCCTATTTTACTCCCATTGCCTACCCAGAGGTTGAAGTCGAGGTTGTTTAGTATGGTATTCCCATCCCCATCTGTAGGGAGATATATATTGACCGCCGCTGGGTTCTGGCTCCATAGGTTAAAATCCAGGTTATTGATGAGGGAATTTTGGTCATAATCCCCACTGATCAAGGCAGCTATGCCCGACTTGAGGATAAGTTGCTCCACGCCCATCGCCTGTGAGACTCCGGTAGTAAAATCAAAGGCTTCTCCATGGCTTAGGGCTCTGTAGCTCACAACTGGTAAATGCCCTCGATGGTGGATGCTCAAATAATAGGAGGAATCGGGGGGGGCGGGAAAGGTAATTTGTTCGTCTTGTTCTGTATTGAGCAACGTCCCGTCGTTTTTAAGTAAAACCGCTTGGGAAGCGATGATTTCTCCTGAGTTATACCCAAGGTATAGGATTGGGAAAAGTCTGGCCCTGCAAACCATTTTTGGTTCGTTCCAGAGGCCAGGATTTCCACATGGCCATCTTGATCTACATCGGCTACCCCTACTTCACAGGTATTGATGCCTAGGGAGTTTTTCTCAGACCAGCTTAACTGCCCGAAAAGCTCAAAGGGAATTAGGAGCCCAAGCAGTGCTATCGACGTATATAGATACCGCATCGCTAGAAGGTTTTTCTCTCTAACGAAGGGGGGAAATATCCCATACAAAGATTTGACATTCAGGTAACTGCAATGTCGGAATGGGGTGTAAGGAATTTTGGGCAAAAGAATGATAAAAAAAGGGAGTCATAGAATCAGTCTATAACTCCCCCCAAAATTTCTCATCTATTTACACGCAACGAATTTACTCTGTCCGAATCGATTCCACCGGATCGGCCAGGGCTGTCTTGATACTGTGGTAGCTCATGGTCAAAAAGGCGATCAGGAGGGTGATACATCCAGCAGCGACAAAGATCCAAACCTGGATATCGATCCGATAGGCAAAGCTTTTCAGCCACTGTTTCATGATGTACCAGGCTAAGGGGCTGGCAATGAGGATAGAAAGAAATACCAATTTGGCAAAGTCCTTAGAAAGGAGCTCTATGATTTGTCTTACAGAGGCTCCCAGTACCTTGCGAATACCGATCTCCTTGGTCCGTTGTTCGGCAATATAGGCTGTCAGCCCAAAGAGCCCCAGGCAGGCGATAATGATGGCCAATCCGGCAAAGCTGGTAAACATATTTCCCGAGCGCTTGACGTCCTCGTAGGTATGAGCAAAAGATTCATCCATGAATTGATAGCGCATGGGCTGGTTGGGGGCAAATTCTTTCCATACCCTTTTTACTTTAGTCAATACCATAGACATATCGGTGGATTTTGCTCGCACACAGACTCTGGATGTACTATTCCCAATCCACAAAGCCATGGGGCGTACTTCTTGCCGTAGAGACTCAAAATGGAAGTTTTCCACCACCCCAATAATGGTCCAGGTCCCCCCAATGAAGTCGATTTGCTGGCCAATAGGATCTTTCAAGCCTAATTCTTTGACCATTTTTTGGTTGACCACCACGGATTGAGAGTCTGTCCGCATTTCGGAGTTAAAGTCTCTCCCTTCTACGATGTTCATTCCCAGGGTTTGGATATAGTCAAAGTCTACCCGCCATTGCTGTCCATTGGTCTCCTCTGCAGAAGATTCCTCCCCAACCAGGGTAAAGCCTGTCCCATTCCGTTGGGCACCCTCTACTGGAAGGAAGGCAGTTACAGAAGCGGATTGAATCTCTGGCAAGGCGATTAACTCCTCCTTAAACGTCTGGATCTTTTCTCCCAGGGTATTGGTCCCCTGGAGCATGAGCACTTGGTCTTTTTCGAACCCGATTTTCTTATTGAGAATAAACGAAAGCTGTTGATTGACTATGCCCGTACCGATGAGCAAAACGATAGAAGCGGTGAATTGAAATACCACCAGGTTATTCCGTAGAGTAGGATTTTTACTCCCCCTGCTTATAGCCCCCTTTATTACTTGAATAGGCTTGAAGGAAGAGAGGTACATAGCTGGATATAGGCCTGATAGGAGCCCAATTACCAGAGCAGCAACGAATATCATGGGAAAGAACCAGGGCTCCATCCAGGGAATTTCCAAGGGTTTTCCAGAGAGTTGGTTAAAAAAGGGCAAGAAATAATAGGCCAGGATCAGTCCGATGCCGAAGGAAATAAAACTGTAGAGTATGGATTCAATCAGGAATTGGGAAATTAGCTGTTTGCGAAAGGCTCCGGTTGTTCGGCGAATACCCACCTCTCGGGCTCGATTGGCTGACCGTGCTGTAGACAGGTTGATGAAGTTAATGCAGGCCAACAACAGGATGAGAATCGCTGCCGAACCAAAGATCCAAATCAGGCGCATATCCCCATGGGCCAATTGGTCAAGTACTTCGGAGTCCAAATGAACATCTTCAACCGCTTGCAAGAAGATATCCATCTCATCCAATTCTTTTTGGGGATTGGTACTCCCCATGGCTGTATAAGCGGGGAGATAGTGTTTGGACTTAACAGAGGCTAATTTTTCCTTGAATTCCTCAGGATCTGTACCCGGTTGGAGTTCTACATAGGTGCGGTAATTGTTACAGCACCAACTCGTTTGTTCTCCTTCCCACCATTCGATCCCTTCCATGGTGAATAGTATGTTAAACGGCTCCAGGTGCGAGTTGGGAGGAAAATCTTCCATCACGCCTCCTACCGTAAGGAGGTCTTCATTTTGATCATTCACGACCATGGTTTTGCCAACAGGGTTCTCATTGGGAAAATACTTCTCAGCAATGCTTCTGGATAAGACCACCCTGCCGGGCTGAGAAAGTGCTGTACTCCGATCCCCATAGACCATAGGCACTTCCAGCATATTGAGTAATTCTTGGTCCATGAAAGTCACCCCTTCCTCATAAAAATTTTCCGTCTTTTCCGAGCTTCGAATGAGGTTTCTAGCCCCTTTCACGAATACGGGCATACTTCTTCTACCCGCTCTTACTACTTCTGGGAAATCGTTCTTCACTACCTCAGCAAAGGGAGCGGGGAAGGAAACCCCCGTAACATCGGGCACTAACCAATGGATATTGACTCGATATAAGTTCTTTCCTTTGTAGTGCTGGTCATAGCTCAATTCGTAACGGAGGAATATCAAGAGCAACAGACAAGAGGCGATCCCTAAGGAAAAACCGCCAATCTTGAGTGCTGTGTAGACTTTCTCCTTTCGCATAAAGCGCAGGGCTGTCTTGGTGTGATGCGTAAACATAATGGGAGGTTTAATAAAGTTGTTAAGGTGAACAGGTTTGATAAGGGAAAGTCGGAGGCACTGCAAAACCTGTTTGGTGTAATACCAATCTGCTTTGCGCTTGCTGCTACTTTCCAAACGATGTTGGTAAAGTTCCTCCAGGTCCCCTTGGATGTCTGAGAAATACTCTGGTTTGCAAAACCATTCAAAGAAACGTTCGGATTGTTTTTTCAACATGGTGTCATTTTGTATTCGCTTAGCTGAATTGGGCAGCTTTAACATTTTTTCTCATCCCCCGACGCCCACCGCGCAGCGATTTGAACGGATTCTTCGACCCTCTCTATCTGTACAAGGCCAACGCTTCAAGGGTGATTTTGCTTAGCATTTCACCCCTCTGAGTCCCTGCGTCTCTGCGTTCAATTTACCCTCGCCTAGCTGCTAATGCAGCCATATATCTTTTCTGTGTCCTTCATAAAAATTCAGCGTCTATCTGCGTCAAAACCCAGTTCTTGGGGTAGGAAAAACAGGTAGCTACCTACACATCGAGCGCCGTATCGGGAATCCGTTTCCACAGATCATCCCGTATATCCCGCGAATATTCCAAGGCTCTCTTGCCTAAGGCTGTTATGTTAAAGTAGCGTTTAGGTCTGCCACCGCGATTAGAGGTAACTTCTCCCTCTCGAGAACTGAGATAGCCTTTCTTCTCCATACGGCGTAGGGCGGACTGCATCGCGCCGACGCTTACTTTCCGTTTTAGTTGCTCTTCAATCTCATTCTTAATGGCCACTCCATAGGCCTCATCGTAGAGCACCCCAACCGTCAGCAAAACTATTTCTTCAAATTCTCCTAATGGATACTTCTTCATTGGTTAATTCTCCTTTGTAGTATTGCTAATGTAGGAGCTTTTTTTCAAAATTCCTAATTGTAGTATTGCAATTTACCCGATTCCTGATTTATTTCTCACCAGGAAAGGAAAATAAGTATTCATACCTTTCTTAAAAATTTATGACCCTAGATTATGAACGAAGCCCTTAGCCAATTGTCCCAACTCTTTGCCCCCAATATCTCTCCTGATAGCATTCCCAGATATTTATCTGCAGCAGGTATTTCCCGGCATAATCTAGATTTGAGTGGATCTCCTGCCAATGTATGGTTTGGGATTTTAGAAGAAGCCCAAAAATTGGGCAAGGTCGCGAATTTGGTAAAAGCGATTCATGAAGACTATCCCCAGGGCCCCATTTTCGCCCAATCCAATCAACTCCTCGAAGCCTACCAGAAGGCTAACAAGCCGACCCCATCTGCTTCCTCAACGGATACACCTCAAGAAAGTATCCAGGCCATCCGTCTGAGTCCTATGGGATCTACCGGCGACCTGGATGATGCTGCCGCCCAAATGCTCAAACTCACCCGCGAGCTTGAATCCCTCAAACGAATGGAGAATGATGTCATTGCACTTTCAGGACGCATTAGTTCCTTGCAACGCAAAGAGATCGGAGGAGGACTCAGGTCTGATGAGGTGGAACGGCAAACCAATGTACTGCGGAATGCGCTCTTGGGAACACTGGATCGCTTGGAAAAGCGATTGAGTTTATGAACCCTATCTTAATAGATCACGTAAAGTTGAGTATAACGTCCAGTCATGAATAAAACACGCCAACGCCTTATCAACAAGTTGGAGGGAGATCCTACAGGGGATCAAACTCCTCAACCCAGATTACTGAAGTACCTGCCCCAGCTAGATGTATTTGAAGAGCTAAGCTCTGCCTACAAATCCGACCTCAACCGAGGGCTAGATCCAGATAAAAAAACGCTGTTGTTAATTCACGGGACCTTTTCTATCACCACCCCCTGGGTTGTACAAGCGACGCCGTCTACTAATCTGGAAGATATTGAACTCCCTAAACCAGAGAATGAACACAAGGGATCTTTCGGGGAATTTCTGGAACGGACGCTGCTTAATACCCCAGTAGGAACACAGAAAATCGGCCCCTCCTTCCTCAAGTCCTGGATGGATGGAGAAACCAAGTACCAACAGGTGCTGGCCTATGACCATTCCACTGTGAGACAGGGAATCATCCAAAATGTGGAAGAATTGATGACCCTATTGAAGGATATAGGGGGGGATGATTTTGAGTTCACCCAACCGGTAGATATCATCACAGGTAGTCGGGGAGGCCTGGTTGGGCAACACCTGGCCAATACCTATAAAATAGGGGATAATACGAGGATCCCCATTGGCAATGCCGTCATCATCGCCAGCCCCAATCGAGGGTCAGACTTGTTGACTTTTCCCAAGTTGTTAAGGGAAGAGAAACGCCAAAAAGATGAAGAAGGCATTTTTTATACCCGAAAAACGTATAAAAAGGCACTTAAGAAATTTATCAGTGGGATTAAAAGTATCCCTTGGGGCTGGAGAGTGGCAATTAAGCTCTATCTCAGTGTACAGGGAAAGTTTATTAAATTTTTACTCACCCAACCGGGCATAGCCGATCAGCATCCCGACAGCCAATTCCTGGAGACCTTTAAGCAAGCCGCTCCAAGTCCCAAGAATCTTAGTAGCCCCCAATATTTACCCATCGTCGGGAAGTACGAAGGGCTAGCCGAAGAACTCAAATTCATTGGTCCAGAGTTGGAACAACTGGTGGATTTGATCCTGGAGCGATACGACAAATTCCGAATCAAGATTCTTTTCTCCTTTAAGGTGAAACGACTTCTTTCTAAAAAAAGAGCTCGCAGTATCCTAAAGCGGATTCTTGAAAGTGACATTAGGAAAGTCATTAAGCGGGACCTATTTGAAGAGGGAGATAACGATCTGGTAATCAGTACAGAAAATGCTTTCCATTTTCCCCATGGACATCTCACTCGAAACTTCTCTCCTGGGGATCATCGCTCTCAAATGAGTGTCGCCATTCATAGCTATTACCTGGATGAGTTTTTCAAGCCCTTTGTCTTTGGGGAGCAAACTCGCATTAAGGAGGTAATAAAGGAATGGCTCGAACAGTCGGACGAGGTGCAGCAGTTTTTTGTGTGAGGGATGCTTTGTATTTTAAGGGACTAACGATCATCCTTGATTATGCAGGCTAGTTTTAGCATCCCTGATGTATCTAATTTCCTGGCGGAGGCAGTTCCTTATGAGAATATTCGGCGTTATCTTTTTGAAGCCGGTATTCCTGAGGTAAACATCCATTTACCTGCTTCTAGAAGAAAGGCTTGGCTTAATGTGGTCTCTGAGGCACACAAATTGGGAAAGGTCATAGCGTTATTGGAAGCCATAAAAGAGGAATACCAACTGGGCTCCATTTTTGATCAAATAGAAGATTTTCAGCGAGCCTACCATCAGGAATATCCCAGTCAAAGACCCTCACAAGAAAAAGTCAGCTCTAGTGTTCAGGACTCAGAGGAGCTTATCAAGGAAATATTCCTCAAATTAACGAATAGGCAGCTCCAAGAAGCAGGTGAGTTGATGTTGCGCCTCGTAGGGCAGGAAGAGAGACTCCAATCCCTGGAAAGCGAGGTGCTCGCTCTTCAAGGTCGAGCAAACGAACTGCTTAAACAAGAGCGAGGAGGAGGGCTTCAAGGCGTAGTCTATGAAAGCGAGGAGCTAAAGCTAAACCAGGCTTTTGGGGATTTGTTACAAGGGATTAATAAGGAACTGGGTTTGAACGAAGGGCCTGCCTTTAATGCCTCTTCTTTGCCTTTCCCTCTTCCATACCCTGTTTCGAGTCCTCAGGCTCGACTTCAACAAATTCGCGTTGTTATGAGTATGTATGGAGACTTAGAAAAAGCCATTAAGGAATTGGGATCCTCGGTGAATAGTTCAGAAGAATTGGGGCGATTTCAAGAGGCCTTTATCCCGCTTGAAGGACAATATGATGATTGGGAAAGAGATAGGAGTAGCAATACTTATTTGGAATCTGACATTCAACAACGCAAGGACCAATTGCAAGAGGCTTTTCAGTCGCTAATTGCCCAAATAGAAGCTCAGCTTTAAGGTCCTGTTTTCCCCTGTTCTTCCTGGTTTATCGCTTCAATATATTTATCGGCCAATATCCTAGCCCCCTCACTATTGGGGTGCATTTCATCGTACCATTGGGTGTCATTCAGGGTCCCACGAAAGTCCAAATGGACAACAAGGGGATAGCGATCCTCTAATTCTGCCAGACGCTTATTGAAGAGATCCACCATATAGCGAAGGAGTCGCCTACGATCACTAGGCTGGGGCAACCCTTTTGCCATCAGCGTTCGATTGATATTCCCTGACTGAATGATGTTTTCGGGCAGGCTGACACTGATGTAATCATATCCATGAACAAATACCCGCTGGATGCTAGCATAGTCGCTCAACTCCAAAACAATATTCTCAAATATTCTCATCACACGCTCAAATTCTTCATAAAAGTGCTCATTGAGATAGGCTTCTGCATTGCTTCCGGGCTGAATGCCTTCATGAACCATGTTTTCCAACTCAGGCCCAAAGAAATCGACTCCCCCCCCACTGAGCATGATATACTTGGGTCGGATTTCCTTGGCTTCCCGGAACAATTGTCCTGCCTCGTACCACTCTTCGATATAGTCGCCTGCAGCAGCAATACTACGCAATGGATAGTCATTGATTAGATGATCAACGATATCCTCGATGAGGAAGGGGTAGAGAAACCAGGAGTCTCCTTCTGCTAGGATAATGGGCTTATCTGGCATTCTCCGCCGATTTTGGCGGAATTTCCGCGCACGGCGCAGGTCGTCCAAGTAGTTGCCGGAGGTGATGGCCAGGCGCGTCACACCTCTCAATCCCCGTCGATTGCTTTCTGGCTGTGTGGCTGGGCGACTGATCGTTTCTCTTTTGGGCGTTCTCGCATATTTTTCCAGTACTTCAGGTGGGTAGAGTTGGTTGAGGAAGGGAGCGATTTGTTCATTTCGGAAATAGGCCTCTTCCTTTTCCAGGAGTTCTCCAGAAACTTGATTGTACTCGGGGTTTTTGAGTCGGATCGTGGCTGTGTAGACACCATAGTTGTCTATGAACTCCCCGAGTGTATACCTTCTTAGAACTCTTTTTCGTTCTTCCATTTCCAAGGTCAATGGCTTTTCCAAGCCCTCCTGTATATACAAAAAGCCCCCAGCTTCATCTTGGCCCACTGGATAGGGGCGTGCCAGGAACACAAATTGTCTTTCCTCATATTCCCAATTATACACCTCCTTGTAAGGCTCAAAAGTGACCATGGCCAGCTGACTTTTGGTGTGGGGGTAAATTAATTGGGATTCGTCGGACGCTAATTCAATCTCCCTCCCTTCGAAGGGGCTAGAAAGAATTTCTCCTTCGGTGGTCATGGAAAAACCATGAATGTGTTGGGTTTGGGAACTCCTATTCGTAATCCGCAATTGAAAACGCTGTCTCCATACTCGCCGTTCTCCATAGCGAGAAGTTTCACGGGTTTCAATGTGTAAGACTTCTTGCGTTATGTCTTGCCAATTTTCTTCTCCTTCCAACTGAATCTCTATCAAGAGTTCTTGGGAAGCTCCCCGTGAGGCAACATTCTCCAGATACCTGAGATAGGAAAAGTTCTCTAGACATAGGATGTGTTGCCTGAGCTCAGCCTCCCAATTAGATGTTTCCTCCAGGGTATTGAGTTGTTTCCCTAGGGGTTGGAAGGGCTGATCGGGTAGGGAAAAATAGACCAGTTCGTTGAAGATATTCAGGAAAAGATTAGCTGTTTCAGGGGTTTCAACCTGATAGCCCAATCTCAATATTTCCCCTAAAGCCTCTTCAGCACTTGCCTGTATTTCGGGTTCATGGTCGATGTCATTGAGGTAAATGCATAAGGGTTTGGAATAGGTGAGGAATAGAACGGGGTAGGTTTCAACCAGGTCCAAGGTGATTTCTTCCCTTTCTGGATGGAGGATCCAGGAGCGATTTTTTCCGACCTCCTCAATTCTTAAATGGAAGGGTTGCGTTTGCATCACTATCATGACATGCATGCCCTCCTTTACCCCTTGAGCGCTTCCCTTATTTACGGCCCATTTATCTACTTCGCTGTCGAAGAAAAGGGAGAGGGGGTCAATAGTAGTTCCTTCTTGTGAATAAGGATCATCTGTTGGAGGAACAAATTCTGGATCGAATCGCTTGATTTCATCCGCAGGATATAGCCTGGAAATAAAGGGATAGATTTTTTTGCTGTGTTGATAGTCTTTCCAATACTCTTCTAGTTGTCCACTTACTTTATTGAAATTGGGATTTTTAAGCTTTACTATAGTTTTATAAGTCCCCCAATTAGGACTAAATCCTTCAATATCATCCCAATTTCCTTCACCCCTATGTGTTTCAACCAATAATGGGGGCTTAATTCCTTGTTGAAAAGCATCTTTTAGAGTAGGGGCAAAATTCCTATAATCATAAACAATAAACTGGTGTATGAACTGCTCATATTCCCAATTATAAACTTCCATTTCGGTATTAAGGAATACTTTTATTCTCTTGAGGGTTTTGGTTTGGCTTGGCTCTAGTTCTAATACGGTCTCACCCACTGGTTCAGAAGTAATTGCTAGGTCTTGACTTAAGGAAAGTATTCCGATATATAATCTTTTATTTGAAACATTTGTCAAACTAAGTTGATAGCTTAGTCTAATCTGTTCTGAATTTGTGGTATCCTCTTCGTTTAGGAATATTTCAGACTGGGTAATATCAGTCCACTTTTCTTCCTGTCCAATTCTAATATTTACTTGAATAGGAGGTTTATCAAAATGGCTTTGGAAGTTGGATAATTGGTCAAAGAAGTTCCATTGTATCAATTTAAGAATTTGTTGACGGAGGAGAGATAAAGTCTTTTCATTACTTTCGCCTTCAATCTTCAACTGTCTACCTAAAGGCCGATAAATATCCAACCCATAAGAGAAATAGATATGTTCCTGGAAATAATTTAAGAAAAAATCTGCCTCTTCAATTTGCTGAGTAAATACTAAATTATCTATCTCTGCTAAAGAATTTTTTATCGCAGATGAAGCTTGATTATCATTTTGTATGTCATTAAAATACATCCGAATAGGCCTAAATTGATCTATGATGTACACATCATAGATTCTATCATGGCTTAAACTAAACCCATGAATGAGCGGGTCTTCCATAATAGCATTTTCTAGGTCGACTTCTTTGACTTTAAGCACGACCTTTTCACCATCAATAGACACCTGAACCTTGCTCTGTTCGTATACTCCCATTAATTGGCCAGCTGTTAAAACCCATCCCGATAGTTTATTATAAACCAAATAAAACTTGCTTAAGGGGCTGTATTCTGGATGTAAGTTAAGCCATGGGTTTTTCCCCATTGAGGTTCCAGAGCTAAGCCCATATAGTGTAGGAGATTGCTCCGTTCGTGTTATTCCAGCCATTTTCACTCGAATTATTTGGATGAGCTCATTATAGTTTATCTTATTTTGTTGGGATTGAAGAATATGGAGTAAATGATTAGTAAAGACTCCTCCGTCTGGTAATTCATAGGACATCTGCCCGGGATTTGCACCAAATAAAAATAAGGAGTTGTATCTAGGAAGGAATTCATCTATTTTAGAATTACTTGTCTCTATTTCTGTAATTTCCTCACTAAAAATAAACTCTTCATAAGGTCTAGCTGGAAATGGTTTATTATAGTCAAAGCATGTATCTAGAATACAAACCAATTGAGGCTTAGATATTTCTTCCCTAAATATAAAATTGAGCTCTTCAATCGCAATTGAGGCTTTGGATAGATTTTCCCTACTCTCATAAAAGCCAATTATTGTATGAATGAGGTCATTACTTCTATGTGCAAACCGGTCCTTAGCTCGTTCTGAGACCCCTCTTCCACAGAAATATATAAGAGCTATATCATCTTCCTGAGCTTGGCCTAAAAACTTTGGAATTGCATCAAGAATTCTTGCCTTTGTTGCTTGTTCATCAATTAGAAGCTCGATCTTTAAATCTTCTACCTGGGGGGCTAATTGTTCTAAATACGCCTCATTTTCTTCGTATCAGAGACACATTGCCGTAATGGCCGCTCCCGATAATTATCTATACCAACCAACAAGGCATATATTCTCCTTGTCTGAAAAACTTCGGGCTCCTTTGGTATAGAAGAGCTATCCAAAACACGGTTTACAAGTCTCTGAATTACTTTTTCAATTTGTTCAGTTTCAGAAAAAATAGAATTAGAATAATACCACCTATTATCTGGGAAGCTCCAATCGCAATCACCTTATCCCGATCATTGAGATTTGAAGCCTTAATGTAGGATTGGGCCTCTGCTAAGGGGACTTTTCGTTGAACTAGGCTATCCAGTTCTCGTGTATTTTGATCATCCAGTAAAAAATAGAGATTCGATGAAGTCGTGACTAACCAAGTCCGCTGTTCTTCGGTCGAGAAAATGAGCAAAGCTTCTCGGGCGAATTCGCCTTCTGCTATACCGGAAAAGCGGTTGAGGGCTTCAAGGATTTCCCCTTGGTCATAAAACTTCTGTGAACTTAGCGAATCTTTCTGTTCTCCAAGCTTACCCAACTCTATCCCCTTACTCTTAAGATCTTCCCGTATATTGACAATCCAATGGGCTCGCTCCCAACGCACAACCCCTTCATATTCTGGATCGAACTCCTCCTCTACCGATTCAAAGCTTCTGCCCTCAAACAACTTTTCCACCCAGGCAAATAAGGCAATGACTTCTCCTCTGGTGTTCAAAAGAGGGGCCCCCATTGACCTGATTGGCTCCTCATCCTCCGGAAGGTAGAGTAAGTCTTCCTGAACTGTTTGTATGAAGGAATTTTTTTGAAACGCACTTCGATTGGGGGCATAGGAAAAAACGCCAATCCTTTCTGTCGATTTCGCTTTTTTGTTACTTAGATTAGCTGGGGTTCGGCTTTTTAAGGAAGGTCCAGAAGCTTCATCAATTTTTATTAAGGTATAATCCAGATGTTCTGCTGGATTCGTTTGGAAAAATTGCTCAGGATCAAGCAGGTAGGTTTCGGGGACAGCTCTTGCATTTTCGTTTAAATCAAAAATAATGGTGCTATTTCTCGCGCTTTCTTTGGAAGAAAGAAGTCGATGGGTTGTAAGCAAGTATCCTCCCCCCAATAGAATCCCATTTCCGGATTGACCTTCCCCGTTTCAACAAAACACACGTACTGCGCTGCTTGATCGAGGGAGGTATTAATCCGGTCTTTTTCCAAACTTTCCAGGACCCCTTGTTGGACATTTTTATTGAGTTTTACCTTGATAGAATCGCCCTTTGTCTGTTGGGCATCTCTGACTGTTTTGAGCTTTTCCAGGGCTTCCTCCTCTTTATCCTCCATGAGACATTGATAAGCCTCGAGCAATTTCTTAAGGTCTTTAAAAGCATAGTCCGCTGACTTCCTTTCTAATAGATTGATATAATAGGATAAGGCCTCTTGTTTTTCTACTGATCTTTTCTTCTGGTATATTTGTTGGATAATGTGTTGGGAAATTTCTAAGATGGCATTTTGAGGCTGTACGATAGAAAGCCCTGCCATTTTGTATACTTCCCGATAGCTCGCATTGGGAAAATTCTCTTTACTTTGTTGGGAGAGGCTCAGCATAAATTCTCCTATCCAATCAATAATGTGGGGGTGGGCATTGAGTTTATTCCGCAAGCGAGCCTTTGCTTCGTCCTCAAGCATAAAGGAGTTATAGCCAATTCTTTGAACATAGGGCGTGTGTAAAAAATCAGCACAGGTAATCGCTCGGGCTTCAAAGGAGGCTTTGGAATTTTCTATCTTTACCTTTGGCAGGGACACTTCTTCAATTCCTAGGGCCTCTATATTCCTGAATACATTAAAGTACAGTTTGTGAAGTATTTCTACATTAAACCATGGCAACACGGCAACAAAATAGGCTAAATAATTAAGCCGGTGCTTCCTTTCCTCATCCAAATGAGGCATGTTTTGCCCTATGTTGAACAAGTTATCCGCCATTTATTGTGTATTGAAAAATGCAATCCAATCCTCCTGATGGGGATAGATCATAGGGATAATGAAACTCAAAGACTCTACAGTGCTATCTTCACATCGATCAGGGGTAACCGGATTGATCCAATAGACATGTTCAGAGTAGCCTTTTAGGTAATTCCACCACTCCCAACTGGCGTCTACTTCATCCATATCCAACAATTGGGATTGTCCCCCAGCATCCGAGAAGATAAAAAACCAAGTATGAGGGGTCCAATGGCAGTTTTTTGTGAAAAAGGTATTCTGCCCTTCCTGTACGTTTCGCAATTCATATTGATGGAGTTGTTCGTCATATAGAGGAAGTTTGTCGTAGCAATAGTGTTCAAATGTGCACTCAGGGATAAGAGAAATGGCTTCCACCAATTGCTTCTCGATAAATTCATAGGCCAACATCGAGCCATATCTATTGGCCAGCAGCACAATATGGGAACTTCCACACTCCTTGGTTTTGAATAAAATTTTGTCGAGATATCTATCTATACAAAATTGTTGAATCATTTTCTCAACATGTAGTTCATCTGTGGGTTCCTTAAATGAGCTTTCCACCTTCCTCCTGAGTCGCTGAGACAAAAATCGGGTATTGAAGGCTTGTATAAAGCGGTTGTCGAGGTGAAAAGAGTTTTCCAGACTTGGAGACCTAAACGGAGCCGTACCAACCCCTTCCTCTTCCTCCCTAATCACCAAGTTAAAGTCAACCCATTCTTCCTCATTGTGCTTAAGGGGTTCATTGGGCTCAAAATTTATCTCTTCTTTCTCCTTACCCATATTATCGTTCTGTTTCCCTCCTCCTTCTTTAATTGGTTTTATCTCTCTCTCTGACCCCTTATCCATACTATCATTAGAGGGGGGGGTATCTGTCTGTGGGGAACCGCCTTTGACAGGGGTTGCTTTGGTAACATCCTTCCATGGCTCTTTCAACTTTTCCCAGTTTACCCAAGTATCATACAGATAATTAAACTCATTTTCATACTCGGGTTCTTGCAGCCAAAAGAGCTTACAAAAGTCCCGTAGGTCGTGATAGGTTTGAATATGTATTTGAGGAATTTCTAAGAAGGCTTGATGGAAATGCAGGTAATGGTCCACTGAAAGAATCAGCGGGGTACGCTCTCGAAGGATGCAAAAGAAACTCCACAAAGGCTTTTTCATAGTCCTTAGTCCATTAGTTTGAGGGCTAGATTATGCAGTTCTTCATCCATAATAACATCGGAAAGGGTAAGTTTCTCCTTCTTCGGATCTTCTTGAACCTGATTCATCTTAAACAGAATGATTTTCACCCAATCTAGTAATTCACTCGTTGAAGGGGTTTTTAAAGAGGCGGTAGCATCCCTTATATCCAGGAACTTTTTTACCACAGTAGAGACCTGATCTTCTTGCCCATCCCCGGGAATTTGATCACGAGTTTTCAGCTTAACCTTATCTTTAATCCCCAGTTTTTTATAATAGGTTTCAAGATTAGCCTCAATGATTTCTATCAATTGATCCTTTTTGAAAGAAGGAATTTTGTAGTAAAGACAACGCCGCAAAAAAGCTGGTGGGAGACTCCGTTCATTGTTACTGGTGATGATGACCAAGGGTCGGGTCTTGGCTTCAAAGTAGACATCCTGTTTGAACGCCTCGCTTTGTCTAAGCTCGGAAATTTCAAAGCGCATTTCATCCAGTTCTAGCAAAAGGTCATTGGGAAAATCAATATTGCCCTTGTCGATTTCATCTATAAGCAAAATAGGGAATTCCCCTGCTTTGCATGTAGCCTTAAAGGCCTTCCCCATGGGGCCTAGGGTGATGTATTCACTGGGATCCAGATAGGTATCCTCCTTTTGATCGGACTTTTCCCCTTCCTTCTGATTACTGTTGATAACAGAGATTGAAGCATCCCTGAGCCGTCTTACATGATCGAAGGTATAAGCACCCTCTCGTGCATTACTAGTCGACTTTACGAACCATTCGAAGTAGTATTTATTTGCCTGATTTCCATACAGGTGAACGGCGATAGCTTTTGCCAGCTTCGTTTTCCCACATCCTGGTTCCCCTTTCAGTAAAAGGGGTCTTCCGGTAACAATAGCTGCGTTTACCGCATTTACCAAACCCTTTGAAATCACGTACATCGACACCTCTTCTTTTTTACCATCAGACGTCATTTCTAATTTGCCCGATTCGAAGGAATAGGTGCTATCTACGACATCAATATCGGTGCTGGGAACCTTAATGCGGTCCTTCCCGGGGTCAATAGTTAAAAATTTATAGTTCATAGGCTAGGGTCTAGGAGTGGGGTAGGTTAATAATTTGGTTGGGAGGTATCTCTAGATGATAGCTTATTTTCCCAATAACCAGAGAGGGGCAATATGCTGCTAATTGCTGAAAGGGAATATTCGTTTTTACTTTATTGACTAGTTTCTTCCAGGAATCCTTATTAATTAAATCAGCTGACCAAGTATCAATATCAGAATCTAGTATAGGGTTGGGGGTAGAAAAACTCTTGCTTTTGCTTCTACAAAATAACTTATCAGGACAGCTGACATCAGTCTTATTGATAAAAAATATGTAAGAAGGATTTCCAATTCCCTTTACAGTATAGCTTGGCAAATCTTCAAAAACCTGTAGGATACTACTCACCTCTTCCTGAAATGATTTCTTATCTGGTTTATCCAGCCTAAATAGGATAATACAGCCATTTTTTATAATAAATGGTAAGTATATCCTGATATCCGAATCATCAATATCCTCGATGTTTGGGCTATTTCTGCGTCTCACAATATTATCTCTCAAAGCACCTAAAGGAGTCCCGTTGTCATTAAGGGTACAGTCAGATACATAAACAGGGAATGGGGTTTTACTCTCCTGAAATAAGATGATTCCATTTATTAGGTAATTGACAAGGTTTTCATAGATTTTGGTCGTAAAAAAAACACAGATTTTGGGAAGAATTTCTTCCAATTCGTCAAAGCCCTTTTTAAGTTCTTCTAAAATATCCTTTGCATTCTCCTCTAGGGGCTTAAATAATTTTTCCTCCCCACTTAACTCAAGAAAAAGCTGTCCAAGGGTCTTTTGTAGGTGTAAAACCTGTTGGGGGAAATCGGGTATTTCTTCCAAATTCATCCCCTCTTTGAGGTAGGTAGCTAGATCCTCTTGGAGTAACTCCCAATCATCTTTCAGGTCGATTAATATTTGATTTCGTTCTTTAACTGCAATAGAATTTCTGAGTTCATATAGTTCTTCTCTTGTTTTACAAGGGAGGTCCATAATTTTATATTTACGTACTTCCCTGGGGATTACTATTTCACTCACCAGTGAATCCCATTCTGGAGAAGGAACCAATTTGTCTAGACTAGATTGTTCAAATATTACCTGTCTGTTTTTCCATCTACCTTCTTGACCGATAATGGGGTTAAAAATTTTTCCCAGGTTGAAGGTATCGTTACATAGGCTTTCACGTTCCTCTTTACTGCGACCGGCCAATCCCAGTTGTACCTTCCGATTCCTTTTCAAGGAATGTAAGAATTCCTCGTCGTCAAAGGTCGCCCTAAAGTTGGTTTTTTCTTTCATGTTTGCCCAAGACTCTACCCATATTAAGATCTTTATAGTTCGTGAAAAAATGAGCCTATTTTTTGAGGTTGCCTTTGATGCATTTTTGAGGGCTTGAATGTCTTTTTCTCCTAGTAAACAGAGAGTATATAAGTCATGGTATCCTTTTTCGAAGAACATTTTTTTGAATTCTTCCCTAACCCTGTTGTCATCGGAGGTAAAGAAGAGAAAAGTGTCCGTATTTGCCCCATTCATCACCTTCTCCACGACTGTAGGATTGATCAAATATCTATCCTGGTATTCCTTCTCGGAGAAAACAATCTGCAATTCATTAGCTTTTTGTTCCCGGCTTCTATATCCTCCCAGGACCCTTCTCCTCGGTGCTTTACCACAACCCCAGAATCTGGGTCTGGATTTTCTTCTCTTTCTTTTACCTTCTGAGTGGTATAGGCATTCTTAAAGGCTTGCAGAAAGGAGAGCTTATTGGCCAAGCCTCGGTAAAACTCTAGTTGAAAGTCAATGGCATAGGTGTTCTCTATATTCTCCAGATATTTGGTGCCTAATACGATCGGTATCTCTCGTTCACTAACGATCTTCACCAAGTCCGCCGACTGACAGGAGGAAAAGAAGCAGAATTTGATCTTCTTATCCTCCAATATATTGGCAAAAAGGGTATTGTGTAGCTTCCATTCTTCAAAAGGAATTCCCTCTGCATGGCCATGCCCACTGAAATGGAGGTATAGCTCATCGTATTCCTTCGATTCCTTTAGGGCTTTTAGGGTATTGTTCAAAACCAGGGCATTGGGACAAAACTTATCCTCAATCTCAATTTCCGCATCTTTAAAAGCCTGATTTTCCTGAGTTCCAAGTAAAACTGCTCGTAGTCAGAGAGGGTAATCTCCGCTCCATCCTCCGTATGGAAATATATGACTACAAGTTTTTTCTTCATTTAGGAACAATATATTGTCAAGGCAAACTGCCTATAGTGTGCCAGCTAGTTTTAGTAAAGAAATATAACAGAAAATATTCAATCAAGGCAACACTTTCTCTGCTTCCCACAACTCCTCAACAAATAGGTCGCCGATGGTCTTAAAGCCTACGTTATCGGGATGAATCTCGTCATACCATTCGCCTTGCTGGACCTTTCCTCTACCATCTATATAGACGACAAAGGGATCATTATCCCCGGCAATTCTGGATAACATGTTGTTGAATTCGTTGACCAGGTAGCGGATGATTCGGTCCCGGTCTGAGGGTTCTTCTATCCCTTTGGCTTCCAAGTGCTTGTTCACCCAGCCATTTTCGACCACTTTCTTTTCATGGTCCACCCGGATAAAGTCATAGCCATGGATGAAGAGGCGCTTGACACTCTCATGTGTTTGTAGCTCTCCGATGAAATACCGGTATATCTCCTCCAGTTCCTTCATATTGGCGGCATACTGATCGTTGAGGTATGCTTCCGGGGTCAAGCCCGGGCCCTTATTTTCATGGACGATGTCCTTAATCTCGGGGCCAATGATGTCATTCCCCCCACCGCTGATCATCACGTATTTGGGACGAAGTTTATTCACTTTTTTCAGCAACTGGCCCGACTTCTTGTAGTTCTGCAAGGTGTCCCCTGCCCAGGCCAGGCTGCGGACTGGAAAGTCTCGCATCACATTGTCTACAATGTCCTTGACCAAGAGGGGATACAAAAACCAGGAATCTCCTTCAGCTACAATGATGGGGCGGTCTGTGAGGCGCTTTCTCGCTTTGTTGAACTTGCGCTTTCTCCGAAAATCATCCAGGAAATTGCCCAGGTTCATCTTGATGTTGTTGATATTGATCCCTTTGCTTCCTTCTTCTAGCTCCTCGGTCCCGACAGGGGTGTAATTCTCCTCTTTTAATCCTTCCAGGCGGTTATCCAGGTACAACTGATGAATAAAAGGGGCAATTTCTTCACTTTCCTTATATTCTTCCCAAAAGGTGCTCAATTCCCCGCTCACTACGTTGTACGTAGGGTTATTGAACAGAACGGTCGTTTGGTAGGTACCCCACTTCTGGACCACCTCATCGAGTTCGTCTCCGGCAAGTTCCCCTCTCGTGATGGCTCCCCTCTTGGCTCGCACACCCCCTAAATCTATGTCAACCATCAGCGGATGATCCAAGCCGGGTTGCTTAGCTTCCTCCAAGGAAGGGGTAAAATCCTCGTAGTTATTGACAATAAATTTGTAGTGAACCCAGTCCTGTTTCCAATTGTAAATCTCTTTGTAGGAATCTAGAAAAACACCCGCAAAGGGCTTTTGCCGATGGTCATAGAATAGCTTACTTTCTCCCGGTTTGAGCTCAATTACGAGTCCGTCAAAGGGCGTAATGGAGATCCCTAACTCAGAATTAAGGCTTAAGACGCCCACAAATAGTTTTTCCTGGGAGACATTACTCAGCCGAACCTGGTATTTCTGGTACCAGGAGTTATTCTTTTCCAGTCGTTGCTTTTTAGCCTTTACGACGATCTCCGATTCTGTGACTTCTTGCCAGTTTTCTTCGCCTTCCACTTTCACCTCTACTTTTATCGGGGCAGAGGCGAAACTTACATCCCGATTTTCCAGGGTGTGAAAATGGTTCCACGGAATAGCTGTCGCCAATTGGTCTTTGAGGGCTTCTTCAAGTTTTTCTGTATCGTCCAATAGATTAATCTGGCGACCCAGGGGTAAGAAAACCTCCTCCGGGCGGCTCAGGTACACTAACTCATTGAAGACATTGAGGAAAAAATGAGCCGCACCTGGGCTCTGAGATAGGTTGACATGGGGATGATTACTTACAATCTCTTCAATTCTCTGCCGCTCTTCTGGCTCATTATCCAGGTCATTGAGATAGAGGCAAAGCTCAGAATGAAGGGTTTGGAGGCTAACGGGATACCTATCCTCGTCCAGGTTGATCCCTCTTTTCAACTGCAGACCGACCTCGGCACTATCCATAGAAACGTTGGTAATCGTTCCCGTTAATTCGGTTCCCGCTACCTCCACTGATAAGGTCTGACCTTCTTGGATTCCCATCAAGGATCCCATGCTAAGGTTCCAGCCAGACAATTTGTTTTTTGTGATAAAGGTTCTTTTCTCTTTGTTGGGATCCAGTGGAATATTTAGCCAAGGCGATAAGGCATCTACCTTCCTTTGCCCCTCTCCCTGGACGTTCAACACGGGAGTTTGCTCTTTTTGGGTAATATGTTTTAGGCTGATACGTGCCCAGCGGATGATTTCCTGGTAACTCAATTGGCTGCTTTCAGCTTCAAGGAGTTGGAGGAGATAACGGGTAAAAACGCCTCCTTGCAGGTCTTCCCAAGAGGATTGGCTAGAACTACAGGCAGCCAGGTGAACGTGGTTTTTAAAGGGAAAGTTTTCCGCTACGCTCTTCTCCAAAAGGTCTGATTCCAACAGCTCCTCACTAAAAATAAACTGATTGTACTCCTTTCGCTGACGAAAAGGCCTGCTGAGGCGTTTGATCTGGCTGTATTCCCCTTCCTCTCTCACGATATCCCCAGAATGACAGCAGTCAAATACGGTGACCAGATGGGCATCGCTTTTCAATTCTTGTTTGAAGAGCCAACGCAGTTCTTTGTCGGCCAATAAAAAATCGCCTGAATCCGTGCCCGCTCGATGGTGAGCCACGATACACTCCAACATGCTGTCGTGTTCATCTGGGAAGCGGTCTCCCGCTCGCTCATAGGCTCCGTGGCCGCTGTAATAGAACAGGGCTACGTCGTCATCTTGAGCCTGGCTGAGGAAGTCTTTTATCCCCGTAATAATCCCCTCCTTACTTGCCTGGGCATCGTGCAAGGGTTTTACATGAATGTGCTCAAAATGGGCCTCCAAGCTTTTTACATAGGCCTCCATCTTCTTTGCATCATTCACACATTGCCGCAAGGGGCTTCTGGGATATGTATCTATTCCAACGATTAGGGCGTAAAGGTTCATGTGATGGGGTATCTAGGTTATGAGGTAAAAAGAATTTCTTGCTACTAATATATACTGATATAAGTAGAATTTTCTTGAGAATTCTAAATATAAAAATGGCCCGATAATTCTGCAATAGCTCATTCCTTGTTTTTGGCTTCCAAGACACATTTTTATAGCATCCTTCTCTCAGAAACAGGCAAAAGGAATTACAAAAAACTGTGGACCATCGACCATGGACTATTAAACTCCCCCTACTAATTCACACTCGACCCCTTCTCCACCTCATACTCGGGATGCAGCAGGTGCAATTGCCCCTCACTATCTTCTGCAAAGAGAATCATCCCTTGCGACTCCACTCCACGTATCTTCCGGGGCTTGAGGTTGACCAGGACAGTAACTTGTTTACCGACCAGTTCTTCCGGTTTGAAGAACTTGGCTACGCCCGATACAATGGTTCGGGTATCGATCCCGGTATCAACCGTGAATTGGAGCAGCTTATCAGCCTTGGGGACTTTCCCGGCTTCCAGGATGGTCCCTATCCGGATATCCATTTTCTGAAAGTCGTCAAATTGTATCTCCTCCTTTTGGGGTGCGAGGTGAGAGGTGTCTGTTTCGTCTTTGTTTCCAAGTTTGGCCACTTGGGCTTCTACGACTTCGTCCTCTACCTTTTCGAAGAGTACGTCGGGCTTGCCTTGAAAGGCCTGATGACCCGGATAGACACCTACTTCTTCCCTAAGAGAATCCCAGGTAAAGTCCTCTGTGGACAGCTTCAAGAGATCGGCTATTTTTCCTGCCGTATCTGGCAAAAAGGGTTGAGACAATACGCCTAGCTTGTGGATGATTTGTAAACAGTTGAATAGGATATCTTTAACGGCATCTGGAGTTTCCTTCCACTTCTTCCAGGGTTCTTCGTCCGTCAGGTATTTGTTGCCCACACGGGCCACATTGATAAAGGCTGCCTGAGCGTCGCGGAAACGGAAGTTTTCCAGGCTTTCTTCCACATCTTGGATGTGTTGGGCGATTTCGGCAAAGGCCGTTTTGGCCGCAGGAGTATTGAAGGTCTTGGCACTCGGTTCGGGTACGACTCCTTCGAAGTACTTGCTCGTCAGTACGATCACCCGGTTGACAAAATTTCCCAGAATAGCCACAAGCTCATTGTTGGTTCGGGCCTGGTAGTCTTTCCAGGTGAACTCGCTGTCCTTGTTTTCTGGAGAAATGGAGGTCAATACATAGCGTAGAACGTCCCTCTTTCCGGGAAATTCATCCAGGTATTCATGGAGCCAAACAGCCCAATTCCGAGAGGTGGAAAGCTTATCCCCTTCCAGGTTGAGGAACTCATTTGCCGGGACATTCTCCGGGAGGATGTAGTCTCCCACAGCGTTGAGGATGGAGGGGAAAATCAAACAGTGAAAGACAATATTGTCCTTGCCAATGAAGTGAATCAGGCAGGAGTTATCTTCCTCCTTGGGCTGCTTTTTCCAATAGGGTTCCCAGTCCTTCCCCTTATCCTTGGCCCACTGCTTGGTGGCGGAGATATAGCCAATAGGGGCATCGAGCCAGACGTAGAGTTTCTTGCCTTCAGCGCCTTCCAAGGGGACGTCTATCCCCCAGTCCAGGTCTCGCGTCATAGACCTGGGTTTGAGTCCGGCTTTCAGCCAGGAGATACACTGGCCGTAGACATTGTTTTTCCACTGGCCTTTTTTCCCCTTTTGCACCACTCTTCCAACCAAGGCTGGTACTTATCCAAAGGGAGGTACCAATGCTTGGTTTTCTTCAGTACCGGCTTTTTTCCACTCAAAGTAGAAGCGGGATTGATCAACTCGGTTGGGCTCAGGGAAGTCCCACACTTTTCACATTGGTCCCCGTAGGCGTGTTCATGCCCACAGTTGGGGCAGGTACCCGTGATGTATCGATCGGCCAGAAATTGGTCGTATTCCTCGTCGTAGTATTGCTCGGATTCCTTGACAATAAATTCTCCCTTGTCGTTGAGTCGGGTAAAGAACTCCTTGGAGGTCTCGTGGTGGATCTCTGCAGAGGTTCTATGGTAAATGTCGAAAGACATGCCAAAGCGCTCGAAGGTTTCCTTGATATGGGCGTGGTATTTGTCGACAATTGCCTGTGGGGTGGTTCCCTCCTTCTTGGCCCTGAGGGTAATGGCTGCCCCGTGTTCGTCACTTCCACAGACGTATACCACATCACGTCCCCGCAAGCGTAGGTAACGCACATAGGTATCGCCAGGAAGGTAGGCTCCGGCAATGTGGCCTATATGAAGGGGCCCATTGGCGTAGGGCAGAGCGGAGGTAACGGTGTATCGGGAATAAATTTTTGTCATAGCGGCAAAGATAGATAAATGGTTGAAGGGTTTTATAGTCCACAGTCCATGGTCGATAGTTTTTTTGCGCGTATTATCGCTCGTTTTTCTATGGACTGTAGTCTGTCGGCTATAAACTAACCTAGTTTTTGGTCCGTAGTTGACTGTCTACAGGTATTGGTTGGTGGGGTTAGATAGTTTTTGAGAATTTACTTCACAGTGTTGAGGAAATTCTCGATGAAAAAACCGTGGACTGTGGACTATCTAACCCCTTTGCATATACATTCGGAAGTAACACAACCCCGAAAGAGCCTGTTGGGATAGGCTCAGAGAGACAAGGACTAGGGGGCGATATGTAAAAAAAGTTGTGATACTAATTTTTTGAATTGCTTGTTATTACGGGGATCAAATATAAAGGTTTCCTTCAGGGCGAGAATTACTTGATTTAATATGCTTCTAGGTGCTATCTTATCCACTCCCATGCAACTCTGGAAATCTCGTGCAACGATTAAAGAAGTGGAACACGGAGGCACAGAGACACGGGGAATTGGCCTGCTTTTGTAGCAGTTAAACGAGTTATTAAGCATTAACCACGTATACATTTTTTGAAGAATTCTCATTTGAGCACGGTGTCCCCGTTTTCTCCCCCTGCTTTTAGGGGGAGTCAGAGGGGGTCTTGTGTTCATTATATTTACCTTAAATTAGGGCAAATTTTACCCCTCTTAACCCAAATCCATGTACCGACTATTTCTTGCACTTATCCCCCTTTCCCTTTTATTAGGCTGTCCCCAATCGCCTGAGCACAAAAGCCTCGGCAAACTCCCGGTTCCAGTTTCAGCCCCTTTTGAAAATTTGGATACCCTGGCGACCAATGACTGGTGGAATAGAGCGTCCAATCCCATCATCGATATGCACGTTTCCCGGGATGAAGTGATTGCCTTTGGGATGTATACGGTATCTAATTCAACCCTTAAGCTCTCCGCACAATTATTCCCCCTCTATCCAGAAGAAAGTCGGGAAGTGCGTTTGGAAATTGACCATGGAAATGGCTGGGAAGAAATACAAAGCCAAGCCATAAATGACATAGGCTGGTCAGCCCTATTTCGGGTAGAAGGCTGGGATTCCAGCAAAGATATCCCCTATCGACTACGGCATGGGCGAGAGGCTGCTTTTGAGGGCTTGATACGCAAAGATCCTGGCGACAAGGAGGAAATCGTCCTGGCTGCCTTCTCCTGCAACAGCAACAAGGATCGGGGCGATCGGGCCAACTACATCCGCAATGTCAATCACCACGATCCAGATCTCTTATTTTTTGCAGGGGATCAATCCTATGACCACAAGGAGCACACAGCCGCCTGGCTGAAGTTTGGGATGCAGTTCCGGGGAATTTTTGCTACTCGCCCCTGCATCACCATTCCCGATGACCACGACATTGGCCAGGGGAATATCTGGGGTGAAGGAGGGAAGATTTCTACCGCCAAAGGTTCCAGTGATGGAGGCTACACCTGGCACCACGAATACGTCAAAATGGTGGAACGCTGCCAGACGGCCCACCTACCCGATCCTTATGATCCAACCCCTATTGAGCAAGGCATAGGGGTTTACTATACCAATCTCCTACTAGGCGGCGTGGACTTTGCCATCATCGAAGACCGCAAGTTTAAGTCCGGACCCAAGGGCAAAATTCCCCAGCAAGGACCCCGGCCCGACCACATTCGTAACCCAGAGTACGATCCTACTTCGATTGACCTTCCTGGGCTCAAGTTGTTGGGCGAGCGTCAGTTGACCTTCCTGGATGAGTGGGCCACCCGTCAAGATGGGGTAGCGATGAAAGCTGTGCTTTCTCAGACCGGTTTTTGTGGCGCCGCCCATATCCATGGCAACTTGGACAACCGGCTCCACGCCGACCTCGACTCCAATGGCTGGCCCCAGTCCGGTCGCAAGCGCGCATTGGAGGCTATTAAAAAAGCAGGAGCCGTCCACATTGCAGGGGACCAGCACCTGGCCACGGTGATTAAGCACGGCATCGACGAATTCGACGATGGCCCCTGGGCCTTTGTGGTTCCGGCGATTATCAACAACTACTACTCGCGTTGGTGGTGGCCCGAAGACGAAAAAGCCGGGAAAAATGGAAATGATCTACTTCCCTATACCGGACAATACCGCGATGGCCTGGACAACCGCATCACCATGCATGCCTACGCCAATCCCGATAGCCCTTCCAATGGAGCGGGCTATGGCTTGATTCGCTTCGATAAAGGAGAAAAGGCTGTGACCTTTGAGTGTTGGCCGAGAATGATGGATGTATCGGCAGATACGGCGAGACAGTTTAACGGCTGGCCGGTGCGGGTGGAGATGGATTAGGGTATCCTTGTTAGATAAGTATTTTCCTTTAATATATTCATCATTTCTGAAGGAAGAGTTACCATTATCCTAACTCCAGCTAGAGAGGAGAGATTGGACATTTTCGTAAAAAACCTTCGCACCTTTTTCCTCGCACCTCTCTCCTTCTGCGGACCATAAACCAAAAAACTATCACTATGTCTTCTTCAACCGTTCTTCTTACCGGCGTTTCAGGCTTTCTCGGTTCCCATACGACCATTCAACTTCTTGAAAAAGGGTATGGGGTGTTGGGGACGCTAAGAAATATGGACCGGGCTGAATCCATCAAGGAAATTATCGGTCAGCATACGGGAAAAGTGGAAAACCTCAGTTTTGCCCAGGCAGATCTGAAAGACAGCGATATTTGGAAGGAACTGTGCAAAGACGTTCAGTACGTGCAGCATATTGCCTCTCCTTTTCCACGGGTCTTACCTAAGGACGACCAGGAACTGATTAAGCCTGCACGTGAAGGCACCCTTCGAATCTTGGAAGCCGCTGTGGTAAATGGTGTAAAACGGGTAGTAGTTACCTCTTCTACGGGAGCCATTATATATGGAAAGTCAAAGGACCAACGTGGTGGCACCTATACGGAAGAAGATTGGACAGATGATGAAAATATTGCTGACGTCACTCCCTATTTTAGAAGCAAGACCATCGCCGAGCGTGCCGCCTGGAATTTTGCCAATGAACATCCTGAATTGGAATTGACTACGGTATGCCCGGGGGCTATACTTGGCCCAGTCTTGGAAAAGGATTTTGGTACCTCTGCCAACATAGTCATCAAAACTATGGATGGAAGTTCTCCTGCTATACCGCGAATCGGATTTGATATGGTGGATGTTCGCTCTGTAGCTGACGCCCTGGTCCGGGCAATGGAAGTTCCCGAAGCCGCTGGCGAGCGCTTTGTCGCTTCCGCTGGATTTTTATCTTTTATGGAAGTGGCCAATATTCTCAGAGAGGCCTACCCTAAACGCAAGATTCCCAAAACCGTGCTCCCCAATTTTGCCGTTCGCCTCTTCTCTAACATTGATCCAACCATCAAGCCTATTCTCAACGACTTGGGAGTAGAAAGAAAGCTAGACCATTCCAAAACAACGCGCGTTTTGGGCTGGAATCCCATTCCGCCTAAAGATGCCGTTCTGGCTTGTGCAGAGAGTGTATTTAAACAAGGAATTCTCTAAAGCTTTTTTCAATTGGTTTTTACCCTGCTTGTCAGTATTTTCTAAATTAATACTACTTGACCACTACTTTGTCAGCAAAGTATGTGGACTGATAAAAAATATGAAAATCTTATTAGAGCGCGCTGGGGTGCACGAATGTGGGGTGGATGGCGTTGCAGAGAAGGCCTTGGTTTATTCGTGCAAGTTTTTTTGGTTCTTTTTTAACGACTGCAAAAAGAACATGAAAAAAAGAATGAACTTTATTCGTCTGAATATCAAAGTAAAGAAGTTTAAAAACTTTCCTGACAGAGTACTACTACATATGAACTACCTGCGAAATTTCCTACCGTACATTTTCCTATGCACGGCGCTATTAGCTTGCATGGAAGAATCTCAAACTGATTCCCTTTCAGGCGAATTTCAAATAATCCCTGATCCAGAATCAG
Organism: Bacteroidia bacterium; assembly: GCA_965263105.1. GTDB lineage: Bacteria > Bacteroidota > Bacteroidia > J057 > J057 > JBCCTX01. Next base: position 890,791 of record CBDHGL010000002.1, read on the forward strand.
GAACCTTGTCGGTTTACCGGAAGGAAGGAAAAGAACCTGTTTTGGTCCAAAATGCCATAGAAGGCATGCGGCCCTACCTACATCCCATCATGACCCCCGATGGGAAGGCCTCCCTTACAGAGTACAGCCCTGGACATCACAAACATCAGACGGGTTTATACTGGGGCTTTACCCGGGTAAATGGAACAGGAGCTCCTAAGGATACCTTGAAGAAGTGGTTTTACAACCGCAATAAACCCCAGCGAATCAAGGACATGATTGGCCGGGATTTTTTCCACTTCAACGGAGAAAGTCACTGGAAACGTATAGGGATGGAAGTGGTAGAAGCTGAAGGGGAAGAAGTAAAATGGAAGACGGTTTACCACATGCTAGATGAAGCGGGTGATCCCATCTTGGAGGAGACCATGAATTGGTCTCTGAAGGAACAAGACGAAAAATTTTTGATTGGCCTGATTTGGGAAGGAAAAGCCCTGGAAGATTTCAAGGTCAATGAATTTTCCTATGGAGGGCTCTTTTTGCGCATGCCTTGGCGCAAAGATATAGCGGGAAAGGCCATTAATAATGCACGGCAGCAGAACCAACAGGCAGAAGGCCAAAAGTCGATGTGGGTGGACGTAGGGATGGAAATCGAGGGATTGGAAGATTGGGGGCACATTACGCTCATGGATAATCCCCAAAACAAAGCCTTCCCCACGCCCTGGCGGGTAGATGGCCAATTAGGGGTAGGGCCTACTCCTGCCATAGCGGGAGATTGGGAAATCCCCAAAGGACAAACCGAAACGTTCCGCTATCAATTACTGGCTTATTCAGGGGAGATGAACGACCTGGAGATTCAGAAGATTTGGGATGAATATGTAGGGGAATACAGTTGGAATGTACGCGCGGCTCTTTGGGGCCTGGCCCAAAGAGAAGGTAAGAGCGCCAAATTTTTGACCCCCCAAGAAGCCGTAGACAATATGACGGTTACGGAGGGATACAAGGTCAATGTATGGGCCTCGGAACCCATGATGACCCAGCCCATGGCCTTTTGTTGGGATGATAAGGGCAGGCTATGGGTTGCAGAGAATAGAGACTACGAAAATAGAGGAGAAGGCTTTTCCAATGACGGCAATAGCCGCATTCTCATTCTGGAAGACACGGATAGAGACGGTGAAGCCGATACCCGTAAGGTGTTTGCCGAGGGCATTCCCTTCCCAGCGGCCTTGGCCGTAGGCTTCGATGGGGTATTTGTCGGAACACCTCCTAACCTCCTGTTTGTACCCGACAAAAATCACGACGACAAAGCAGAGATGGAGGATATAGAAGTCAGGCTTACGGGTTGGGGAATTCGGGATAGGCACGAGACGCTCAATAGCTTCCACTGGGGTCCCGATGGGTGGTTGTATGGCTTGGAAGGCTTCGCCACCCCTTCCAAAATCCGTAAACCCGAAGGCAAGGGGAAACTCTACAAACACAAAGATCCTTTCCCAGATGTATTGGCGGGGGAAGGGGTGGATATAAATGGGGGCGTGTGGCGCTATCATCCCACTAAGGATCGCTTTGAGGTGGTAGCACATGGATTCAGCAACCCCTGGGGCATAGACTATGACTCCAAGGGGCAACTATTCATCACCGCCTGTGTCATTCCCCATATGTTCCACGTAGTTCCGGGGGGAATCTTCCACCGACAAGGGGGGCAGCATTTCAATCCCTATGTCTATCAGGATATTCGGACCATAGTAGACCACAGTCACCGATCTGCCCATGGGGGCGCGAGGGTGTATCAATCCGATGCTTTTCCTCCAGAACAACAGGGACGGATCTTCATGGCCAATATCCATGAACACGCTGTGCTCTCAGATATACTGACGCCCAATGGGTCCGGCTTCATAGCCAGCCATGGAGAAGACTTTGTCTTAGCCAACAATGCCCAATGGATTGGTTTTAGCATGGAGGTAGGTCCAGGAGGAAACCTATACGTCCTCGACTGGCACGACGCAGACATTTGCGGCAATAGTGTCATGCAAAAGGAAACGGGACGAATTTTTCGCATAAGCCCTGAAAAATCATATGCCCAAGAGTGGGAGGGAAGGTATGCGGATTTGAATACCTTGGGAGATAAGGCCTTGGCAGAACTGCAGACCAGTCCCAGTAATTGGCACGCTCAACGCGCTCGGGTTATCCTACAGCACAGGGCCACAAAAGGAAGCATAGATGGGGATGCCGTAACTCATTTGACGGAAATATTTGAAGGAAATGAGAGCGAGGACCTAAGATTGCGGGCCTTGTGGACCCTGCATGTTACTCAAAATCTATCTGAGGAAACCTTGATTCAAAGCTTATCAGATAAGCATCCCTATGTGCGAGCCTGGTCGATTCAATTGCTAGGCGAGGATCATAACATTCCTCCAGCGGCACTGAAACGCTTGGAAGAGATGGCCATTAGCGATCCTTCGCCTTCGGTTCGGATGTACCTTGCGGGCTCCCTACAACGGATGGAATTGGATCAACGTTGGGAATTGGTGGAAGGGCTTTTGACCCATGAAGAAGACCTAGATGATCACAATATCCCCTTAATGATCTGGTTTGGTATGGAGCCTTTGGTAGAAAAGGATCCCCAATGGGCATTAAAAATGGCCCAGAAAAGTAAAATTCCCCTTCTCAGCCAATTTATTGCTCGAAGGGCGACCGATGCGGATGCCTTTGATGCGCTTATTAGCGCTGCTGCGAATCGCGGTTCCAATCAGTTAGCCCTTTTGGAGGGCATGCGAGAAGGATTGGAAGGCCGCTCGGGACTTACCGCACCAACTAGTTGGAAACCTATTTATGAAAAGCTATCCAAAAATCGCGCTACCCAAGAATTGGCCTTGGCCATTTCCCAACAATTTGGGGACAGCGAAGCCGCTGTGCAGTATTTGGCTACCGTAAAGGATCCTGGTAAGCAAGCGGCTGAGCGAAATGCCGCCATCAAGGCCTTGGCGGATAAGCAATGGCCCGACCTTCAGGAAGAGCTTCCTGCCCTTTGGGAAGATCCAGATGTCCGGGTAGAAGCGATACGCGCCACGGCTGCCTACCACGACTTTGACCTCGGCTGGCAATTGCTTGCCAAATACCCCGATTTCCTGCCGGAAGAAAAACTGGAGGTATTGCAAGTAATGGCATCACGTCCGCATTATGGCAATCTTCTCACCAATGTCCTTAGGCAAGGAAAAATTCCCAAAGAAGATATTCCTGCCTATGTGGCGCGGCAAATGCGTCGAGTCGTAGGCAATGGCTTTGTAGAAGTCTGGGGGCCGATCGATGAGCTGGGTATAGACAAGGAAGGAGAAATGGCCAAATACAAGGCGCTACTTACCACAAACCAGATGGAAAAGGCCGATGTGGCCCATGGCCAAAGCCTGTTCAAACGTACCTGTAGTGCCTGCCATAGTTTACATGGAGAAGGGGGCATCTTGGGTCCCGACCTCACGGGGTCCAACCGGACCAATATTGATTACCTCCTCTATAATATGCTGGATCCCAGCGGGGATATTCAAGATGATTACAAAATGGTGGTCATCACCACCAGAGATGGAAGGACGTACGCAGGTAATATTGCCTCTGAAACGGATCGTCAAGTTCGCTTGCGCGTAGTGGGAACCGAACCCGTTGTGCTTGATAAGTCCCAAATTCAGTCCCGAGAGACCCACCCCAATTCAATGATGCCCGAAGGCCTCCTCCAGACCCTAAAAGACCAGGAGGTTATTGACTTGGTGGCGTATTTGAGTCGATAGCCCTTTTTTATTCAGGGCTTTTAAAATATCTACCGGCAAAGTAGGGGCTGATGGCAGGCAATTCCTATTTTTTTTGTTCATTTGGGAGGATTCCAAATGAACAAAAAAATGGATAAAATTCGCCTGGGCCTATTTGATATTTTCGCTTATCTATTGCCAGGGTGTTTTACCTTATTCAGCTTGGTGGTGTTGGCCAGTCCAGGGATCGAGCACCTGGGGCAAATGTTGGACCCCTTCAAAAATCTCAATATCAGTGAGGGAATTTTATTAGTCCTGGCTTCCTACATGATCGGCTTTGCCCTGCACATCCCGGGGTGGTGGATGCTCAAATACATTGGCCTCAACATTTGGAAACACTACAAAAGAAGAACTCACAAGCCGGATGAGATCAAAGAACGTAATAAGAATACCATTCTCGTCCGTGAATACAGCCGGGTCAATTCCCGGTATATTGAGTTGTGGTATGCCCTAAGCAGCATGGCCCGAACGCTTTCCCTGAGTTGCTTGTTTTTTGCCTTGGTCGCTATCATCAAGGGCTTTACAGTAGGCAAAAATTCAGCCATAGAAGTAAGCGGTGCTCCTTGGTTTTGGCTCGCACTGGGCCTCTTCTTTTTTGCTTTTGTCCTCCTGTACCGAGGCGCACAGGCTTATTCTTGGGCCGTTCGGGATTTGAGGAATACAGTGAAGGTTTTACACTTAAAGAAGAAGGCTGAGTTGTTGATCCCCTGGGAGGGGGAAGTTGAGGGGGAGTAGTCGGTAGTCGATACCGGGTGATCGGAAACGGTGAAACCTCCTTAGTCCAGGCACAGGTCATGCTAGGAGGAGAAAGATGAGGAAGTGCAAGCCCGTTCATTTCAGCCCCCCTTCTCTATTCAAGGGGGGCCAGGCTAAATCTTGTATTTAGCCTGGGGGGTACCAAATAGAGTATTTTGATCACAGATCTACCAATTTGCCCCTAACCGAACGGTTATGGAGGATGCAATAATTCAGGTAGGATAAATTATCAGGGATTCAGTATCCCTCTCATAGTTTCTCCCAAAGTAGGCAAGACCTGTTCTTTAAACCAGGGATGCTTTTTTTGCCAAATATTGTTTCGGGGTGACGGATGGGGCAAGGGGAAAAAGGTAGGTAAATAAGTTTCGAAGCTTCGAACGGTCTCAGTGAGGTTCTTCTGCACCTGATCTTTCAGGTAGTACTTTTGGGCGTATTGGCCGATCAAGATGGTGAGCTCCACCGCTTTCATGCGCTTCATTAAAGGAGAATGCCATTGGGGGGCGCACTCTTTGCGTGGAGGTAAGTCGCCCGATTTACCTGTACCTGGGAAGCAAAATCCCATGGGGATGATGCCAAAAATCTGAGGATTATAGAATTCCTCATCACTAACACCCAGCCATTTCCTCAAATTTTCTCCACTCTTGTCCTGCCAGGGAACTCCACTTTCGTGTACAACTCTACCGGGGGCCTGCCCGATTAGGATGATTTTGCTTTTGGGATCAGCCGTAACAATGGGCCGGGGTCCATGGGGCAAGAATTCTTCGCAGATTCTGCAATTATGGATTTCGGTTAAAAGTTTCTTCATAGACGCATGTGAAAGTAGTGCCAAAGCAGTTGATCAAAAGCCTCATCATCTTTTACTTCCCTTTCGACCACCTGGCCTCCTTCCTGGACTTTGAGTTTTGTGCTCGTCAAGGTTATCCTTCCAGTTTCCGTTAGTTGGCTAATCAGTTTTTGCTTTTGAAAATGAGACCCCGGATCATATTGCTGGTAATCGCACATGGGTTGGAATTCGCGAAAATCTCGGGCTTGGAGGGTGAAGATATATTCGGGTTTCCATCCTCCTTCTACCTGCTTTTCAACGCGTAAATAGGAATCGTCGTGTTGGCGAAGCACATAGAGCGCTCCAAGCGCATCTTCTTGAGGCTTATCTAATTCTATCTGTAAGGGGGTAAGCAAAAATTCACCGTATCCCACGTCTACCAGATAGTCTTTTTCTTCAAGATGGGCGATGATAGCAAAATGGTCAAATTCAGGACCATAGCTTTGTTTTTCGGTAGAATGGACCCTTGCAGAGATCCTGGTGGCGTTGAAGTCCAGTTCTTGTAAAAAATGGAAAAACAAGCCATTGAGTTCGTAGCAAAAGCCTCCTCGTTTTTCCTCTACTATTTTGTGGTAAATCTTGTTGAGGTCTAGCTGTATTTCCCTCCCTTGATGAATATCCAGGTTTTCAAAAGGAACGGAAAGCAGGTGAGACAGTTGGAGTTGTTCCAGTGTATCGAGATCCGGATTGATCGGCCCCGAATAGTTTATTCGATGGAGGTAGGAGTCGAGCTTCATCTAGGTTTCAATATAGCAATCTTTGAAAACTATTGAATCGGTTTCCTATGCGCTATTGGAAGCTCCTTACGGCTTTTTCAAGCTCTCCAACTTAAGCGCTTGAATCCACTGGTGGATGCTATTTGCCATAAACTCGGGTTGACCTTCGTGGGGGAAGTGTCCCTCTTTTTCTACAAATAGGAGTTCTGACTTGCTCAGCATTTCATGAATCCGTTGGGGGATACCCAATTGTGTCAAGGGGTCTTTCTCCCCATATATGAGTAAACTGGGCTTATCTTTAAGGTGCTTCTTAAAGGCCTGAGAGAGTTCCTCCATCATTTTGGACTCTTCCCTCAAACTATATAGTAACTGGGTAATTCTTCTCCGCTTGTGGGGAGTGGAAAACAACTGTTCGTACTGCCTCTTTTCCTCCTGAGAGAGTTTTCTAGTGGTAATCCCCCTACTGAAAGTGGCTTTCGCTAAGAAGTTTGTTTGAGCATTTACCCATTGAAAGAGGCCACTACCTACCAAACTCAGCATCCTATGAATCCGCTCATAGGTATAGCTGGGGAAAATAAGGGTATCGGTTAAAATGAGTCCCTGGAAAAGATTGGGATGCTCAGCTGCGACTCTAAATAGGGAAGGCCCTCCTGTATCGTGGCCTAAACCAATTATGTCGGTCAAATTTAGTCTGTGAATAAACTCCTGGAGGATATAGCTCTGGGTGAGAATACTATAATTTTGACTAGGGACATCAGAAGACAAGCCAAAACCGAGGTAATCTAGGGCAATGCAACGGTAAAAGGGGCTCAAGATTTCGATAAATTTCCTAAACATAAAAGACGAGCCCAAGGCTGCATGACTAAAGAGAATAACAGGCCCTTTTCCTTCATCTACATAGTGAATGGAGTGTTGGCCTATATCTACCCATCGACTCTCAAATGGGAATAATTCTGTATGATATGACATAAGACTTTTGTTTGATGTGTTACAAAAGTCTGGACCATATACGTAGTTCTTCTTGCCAATTGACAAGAAATGCCTCAGCTGATATTTTTCCGTATCCTGCTTAGTGAGGTATCAGTTATTCCCAAATACGTGGCCAAATACTTGAGGGGAATCTTTTGCATAAATTGGGGATCATCTAGCAGTTCTTTATACCGCTCTTCTGCGGATTTAGTCTGGAGAGTTAACATGCGTTCCATGAGCAAAACCATCCCTCTTTCGGCGAATTGTTGACCAAACTTTCTATAGGCAGGATAAGAATCGTAAAGTTCTTCGAGTCGGGGTTTTTCTATAAGGAATACCTCACTCTCCTCAATTGCTTCGACATATTGTTTGGCTGGAGAACCTTGATAGAAAGACAACAGATCGGTGACGAACCAATGTTGAAAGGAAAACCAGGTAGTAATCTCCTGTCCTTTTTCATTGTAAAAGTAGACCCGGAAGGATCCTTTGTTGATAAAGGCGAGAAAGGAGGTTACTTCACCGGGCTGTACAAGCGTATCTCCTTTTTGCAGTGAGAGACTTTTATCAAAAGATTCCACAAGCGGACCTAGCTCTATTCCCGGCAATTTATTTCGAAAGTAGTTGAGTAGGTTTTCCATGGAGACATCTGTCTTAATTAATCTGAGCAAATTCCATATAGCCCTTGTAGGAGAATTTCTCTGTATCCTGCTCAAAAAATGGCTTCAATTGAGCATGGAGCCATTCCTCTATTTCTGATAGACGCTCGCCTTTTTGCAAGGCAGAAGTAATATTGCTTTGGGTGCAAAGATAACCCAGAAGCGCTTCTCGGGAAAGGTCCAGTTCGAATTGGACAGATTGGTTTCCCTGGTAGCTCAAGGGCGTACTTTCTTCCTCGATCAAATCAGCCAGCTTTTTAGCATTTCTTGCTGGCGTAGGAAAGCGTTCCCGATAGGGCCCCCTATACCATGGTTGAAAGCTGGGATTTTCTGCCATTTCCCCGGGAAACCACAGGTTGTATACACAAAGTAAGGCTCCAGGCGAGGCAATTCGGCACAGTTCTATGAAAAAGGCGCGATAATCAAACCAGTGAAAGGCCATGCTAGTGGTAATCAGATCCACGGAGTGAGAGTCCAGTCCAGTTTGTTCAGCTGCTGCCTCCAGGAAAGTTATTGTGGGATAAGTCTCTTGAGCAACTTGCAACATCCCTGGGGATATATCTATGCCGATAGTTTCGTCAGCGAGTTTTTGTAAGGGGCTTGTTGAATGTCCGGTTCCACACCCAATATCTAATGCCTTTCTTACCTTAGAGTACGTTCCCAGTTGTTCTTGTATGAGGGGAATAAGGTGATGATGGACTTTTGGGCGATACAGGTGATACCGTTGGGCTTGTTCATAGCCTTCAAAATGCCTCATGTTTTTCTTTAAGAGAGACAAAATAGACAAAAGGGTCCAAAACTATTTATCTCTCAACACGCATTCCTTATCACTCTCACAGCTTTCTCCTTTGCTCGACGGTAATCTCAGATCCTTCGGCCAACATGATGGAGGTGGGAGCTTGTTGGTTTAGGAAGGAAAACTTTTCTCCATACACCTGGCCGAAGTCCACCATGATATGGTGATGATGAATCGGATAACATTCCCAAGTGGGATGGGTAACCTGGTATTCAAAGGTCGTCTGTTCATTTACCCGGCTATAGCCCCAGTAGTGCTCGGTGATAAACTCCGTTTCACTGCCTGATTCAATGGGATGAGAATGGGGATCTGCCAATACCTGAAACAGTTGCTGCTCCTCTTTTTCATACCAGGCATAGGAAATGACCTGGCCCTCTGGGGTATCTTCCCAGATGTGACTCATGGGACGCGTGACATAGTGCTCCATGTATATTGTATTGGCCACCCAACTCAAAGCCGCTCGGGGGACAATTTCTTTGATGAATACACAACGCCCCTTCTCCATTCTTTTTCTGCTTTGTATCGAACATAGAAGCGCAGATTTACCTCTTCGAAATGAACATGAAAGGGCACTTTTATCCCTAACAAGCGGGTATTGAGAAAGCGGAAGCCCACCAAGCTTACATAATTCCGTCCCTCCCAGGTATCTAGCTCCGTTTTAGCCGGGACATAGGCTTGGAGCAAGTCTGGATCTACCTCATAGTTTACGATCAATAACTTTCCATTCCGCTTTGAGAAAACTCATGTTATATTGTATTTTGTTTAACTATGAGGTCATTTAAAGTTTTTGAAAAAAACTTTAATAGGTCATTTTTTAATCTATTTCATACTTTTTATTCGGTGTCTGTCTGTGTTTTAGGGTCCTTGAGCCCTTCGGGGTTAGTTCGGGTTCTGCTTATCTTCAATGGTCCTCATGAGCCCTTCGGGGTTCTTGATGAAAAGTATGGCAAAAATCAAGTACACGAAGTCTCACGAATGCCTTTAAAAACTATGAGACCATGAGTAAAATTCCAACCAAGGCCTACACACTTGCCATCCGCCGCACCGAATTTTTGAAAAATTAAAAACTTTAAATGAGTTCAATAAAAAACAAATCTTCGCATATGATTCCTAATCCCAAGCCTTCTCCCCAGTGTTATTCTCGGAATTTCCTTATGCTGGTCCTAATTTTTGCCATGAGTACCAGCATGGCGCAGGAGTCCTCAGTCCAACTTTTTAATGGAAAGGATTTAACCGGCTGGCATATGGATGTACCCGCACTTGATACGGCACCAGAACTGCGCAAACCCTTCTTGGTCAGAGACGGAAAACTAGTTAGCCTGGGGGAACCCCGCGGGCATCTCATCACGGATTCGCAATACGAAAACTACCGCCTGAAGGTCAAATACCGCTTTGTCGGAGAACCTGGGAATTGTGGGGTGTTGGTCCATGCTTCTACCCCTCGCTCCTTGTACAAGATGTTCCCCAAGTCCATTGAAGTCCAGATGATGCATGAAAATGCGGGGGACTTTTGGTGTATCGTGGAAAATATTGAGGTCCCAAATATGGTGGAAAGGAGAGGTCCCAAAGACAAATGGGGAATCACCGAAGGGAAAAAGCGAAGGATTCTCAACCTGACAGATGGCTCTGAAAAACCGCTAGGGGAGTGGAATGAAATGCAGATTGAGTGTAAGGCTGATACGGTGAAAGTATGGGTGAATGGCGACCTGGTCAATCACGGCTTCAATAGCACAGCACGAAAGGGGCAAATAGCCATCCAGGCCGAAGGAGCCGAGGTGGAGTTTGCGTATGTGGAGTTGGAAAAGGTTAGATAGTCGACAGTCCACAGAAATGAGAGAGAAGAGAGGAGAAATGAAAAATTGAAAATTAAGGAGTCTAGGGAAATTACCCTTTGACCTATGCTCCTGTCGGCTTGTTGCTCTCTCCTCAAACCTTGTAGAGCGGCCTAGAAATAGCTTTTCTGTGAAAAAATGCACGTTCCACTGCCCCCCCTTTAGGGCCCAAATGAGTCCTGAAAGGACGACATGTCATCAGGTGGGGGAGTTATCCAAGGATATAATCCCCTAATCCGTACTCTCTCAAGGAACCCCCTCTGACTCCCCCTTAGAAATGGGGAGAAAGGGGTAAACCTTGGCGAAATCAAGCTGATTTCCTGGGTCGTTTCCGGACCCCTTTTGAGTTTCCCCTAGGAGGGGAAAAAAGGGAAACGGGGATGCAGCGGAAGGGTACAAAAAGGCGAATAAATAAGAAATTCTATTTTAACGACTGAACCCCGAAGGGCTCATGAAGACCACTGAAAATAAGCAGAGACCCGAATAAAAAAGAACATGAAAAAAAGAATGAACTTTATTCGTCTGAATATCAAAGTAAAGAAGTTTAAAAACTTTCCTGACAGTACTATGAACCATTAACCTACCTTCACCCACCGCTCTTCCCGATGACTCTGAAGAATAGCCTCACAAAGTTGTACCTCATGGTGTCCTTCCTCAAAGGTTGGATAGGCCACTTCTTCCCTAGATTGCTTATGTTGTATGGCCTCATAAAATGCCCGAAAACACTGCTTAAAGCTATCAGGAAAACCTTCATTATGACCTCCTGGGTAATTGACAAAATGGGCGGCATGGGAAGATACCAGTCCGGGATCTTTGATTAAGAGGCGATTGGCCTCGTTACGCTCTCCGAGCCACAATTCGTTAGGGGACTCGCTGTTCCAAGCCAGGGATTGTTGGCTGCCAGCAATTTCGTAGCGTACACAGTTTTTTCTCCCAGCCGTGACCTGCGAAACCCAGAGTTGGCCCTTGGCGCCATTGCTAAAGCGAAAAAGCACGCTACCTGCATCTTCGGTGTGGATGGGAATTTCCTCTCTGTCTATGGGCTTTTCTTGCTTTCCGGCAAAGGTCTTTATTTCCCCCAAAGGACGTTTGCGGGTAGAGTGTACGGTTTGTAGGTCTGCAAAAACGGCCTGTACTTTCAAACCGGAAATGGTGGTGATCAGATCCATCCAATGGGTACCTATGTCCGCTATAGCCCGCAAGGCTCCGCTTTGATCGGTCAAAACCCGCCAGTTGTAATCCGTATCGTACATCAACCAATCTTGAACGTAGCTCCCCACAACGGAGAATATTTCTCCTAATTTCCCCTCCCTCACCTGGTTTTTTGCCTCTATATTAAGGGGGTAGTATCGAATATTGTAGCACACCCCTGCCTGAAGCCCGGATTGTTGGGCTATTTGTACCAGCTCTTGGCTTTCCTCACTCGTCATCGCCAAGGGCTTCTCACACAGGACATGCTTTCCTGCGAGTAGGGCGGCTTTGGCCATTTCGAAATGAAGAACATTGGGGGTAGCAATATGGACGGATTGAACCTCCGGATCCGCCAGAATTTCCTGGAAACTCTGGTAGGCTTTAGCCAGTCCCAACGCCGCTCGGGCTTTTTCCGATTTTTCCGGGCTACTGCCCAAAATGCCTTTTACCCGAATTCCTAAGCGAACGAGAGCTTCTACATGGACAGGCCCGATGAATCCGGTTCCTGCAACTGCGGTAGTAATAGTTGAGAACTTAGGCATCTTTTTGGGACTATTTTTTATTCTTACCGAAAAGGATGCTCCTTCAACAGCTCCTCAGGCGTATAGAAACCCTTCTTGTCCTCAATCGCTTCCCGAATATGGAATACCTGATCTCCCCGAATGGTCGAGGCCTGGTTGCCAAAAGCATTGCGGACATAGGTCAAAACAGCCGCCAATTCATTATCAGATAATTGTCCTTCATGGGGGGTCATGGGAACGGCACCGGGATATTTTTTCCCTTTGACTTCGATGGGACCCATAAGTCCCTTCAGGCTCAATTTGATGAGCCGGTCCGGGTCTTCCAATACCCAACGCGTACCTGCTAGGGGCGGAAAGCCCGCCGCTTCCAAGCCTTTTCCATCTGCCTGATGACAAGTGGCGCAAAGGCCTTCACGCTCGTAGATGGCCTTTCCTGTAATGAATTGCTCTCTTTCTGAGCCTGTTAGGTGGGTTTTGATTTCTCCCCTAGTCCGAGTTTCCAAGCGCTCTCCATTGATATGGGCCAAGGCAGTGGCATGGGCATTGACGATCCAGGGATCCATGGGTTGCTGTGCGGCAGTGGTCAGGATGGGAATCCCTTCTTCCTTATCTAGCCAGGAGGCAGTGGTGATCGCTTCCAGGCGAACCCGGCCCTCTGCATCCTTTAGCAGCTTCTGTAAGCAGGGCCGCTTGGTCTGCTATTTGGTGCCCTCCATAACGGAGGACTCGAACGGCGGCAGACCGAGCCCGAAAATCTTCTGCTTTGAGGAGCTTACGCAGCAGCTCTTCATCAATCTGATTGAGTCCCCAGCTTACCCACAGACCTTCCAGGAGGTGGTGCTCATACCTGGGATCAGAAGTATCCAGGTTTTCAAGCCACGTTGACATAGCCGTCATCACCTCAGCAGGATCATGTTCTCTCAACTCTCTTCGGCTCCGGTACCTAGTACGGTACTCTGGGAGCAATAGGTTACCCAGTAGCGTCTCTATACTCGCTCCATCGACCTCCGCAGGCTCAACCAAGGGTCTTCCAGGGTAGGTGATGCGATATATACGCCCATGGACATGGTCGCGGAGGGGATCTCGTGCATTGTGCTGCATGTGCCCGATCAGTACGTTGTGCCAATCCAGGAAATAGAGGGAACCATCTGGAGCAAACTCCATATCGACCGGGCGGAAGTTGCGGTCGTCCCCTACGACCAAGTCTAACTGATGCTCACTGTAGTAGCCCGTTCCATCGTCTTCCCAGGAATGCATTTTCATCCCCAAAAAGCCTATGGTATTGTTGATTAACATATGACCCTGAACTTCATCGGGGAAGTGCCGACTGGAGACAAACTCCAAACCCGAAGTAGGGCGAACCCGATGGGCGTCTTCGATGAGGTTATAGGACTTGTGGGTGGCTACCCCATAGCGAGACTTTACCGAACCCGGCATCATCCATCGGACATCTGGACCGGAGGTTTCGGCAAAAAAGTTCTGTCCCCACTCGTCAAAGGCTATTCCCCAGGGATTTGGAATGGGGAGTTGCGCGGTTCGTTCGAGGTGTCTCCTTTGAGGGGAATATCTCATAAAGCCTCCATTCGTCCCACGAACAGGACCATAGGGTGTTTCTACATTGGTATGGAGAAAAACGCCCTCCCCCATGTAAATAGCTCCCGATGGGTCGGCACAAAAAGCCGAAATCACGTGGTGGGTATCGTGGTCATCAAAGCCACTGAGGATAATTTCCTTGGAATCGTACTTGTCATCCCCATCTTCATCTTTCAGCAATACCAAGTTGGTTCCCTGCGAAACATAAACCCCTTCTGGCGCGAACTCAAAGCCTACAGGTAAATGCAAGTCATCGGCAAATGTGGTCTGTTTGTCTGCCTTGCCATCTCCATCGGTGTCTTCGAGAATGATGAGTTTATCCTCAGGCTTTTTATCTCCTGGGCGATAGTGGGGGTAGCTGGGTATTACTGCCACCCAAAGTCGGCCTTTGTTATCAAAAGACATCTGAACGGGATTGGCCAAGTCATTGAACTCTTCTTCTGTGGCAAACTGCTCTATTTTATACCCTGATGCCACCGTTAGTTTATTCAAGGCCTCCTCCCCATATAGGTATTCCGGGTTGCCGTTTTTCATGTTATCAGCCTTGAAATTGGTTTCGACGGCTGGTAAGACATGGGTCTCTGCATCAGCGCTTTCCAGGTCAAAGCCCTCCCCTTGAGTAGCAGCCCAGATGGCCTGGTCCCGATTGGCGGTCATTTCCCGAATTTTTTTCAATTCATCGGGATAATTATCTGGACCAAAGGGATTATAACGACGGCCGTATACGTGAACCCCGTTAGGGATTTTGAAATCGTTGTGCCACATCCAGTTCTTCTCCATCACTGCGGCATGGATCAACTCCTTTTGACTAGCTGCCGATGCCCCCTTTCTGCCAAAGCTTTTGTCGGCTAGAACGGGAGCTAATTTTGCATAACCCGCATCGGTCAATTGAAAGCCATCTTGTGTAAGAGCGCCTCTATTGGAACTAAACCATTTTTGTGTAGGGGAAAATAGGTCAACAAAGTGAACATTGTTTGCTGAGGCTACTTCTTCTATCGCTTGACTGTACATAGCCAGGTTTTGGTTTTCTACTTTCCCATCGGGAAGGTCCATCTGATCGGAAAGGTCTTCGAAAGCTATGGGACTGACCAGAGCCAGTTGGGGAGCCGAGCTGTCATTGTATTGCTGAGCAAGCGTATGTTTCACGAAGGCGTCTAATTCTCCTTTGAAGTTTTCCAACCCTGCCTCTCCCTGGAAGGATTCGTTGTATCCAAAAAAGGCGAGGATAACATCCGCTCCCAGTCGCTTCAGCCATTCATCGGGATACTCAAAATGTCCTTGACTTCCAGAAGGGGTAGCTAGTTCAGTTTGGAAGGTATCCGCTCCTGGAAAAGCCCAAGGGGTTTCTCGACCGGGATGAGGACGAAAGCCCGGAGTGTTTCCTCCGTCGCACATATTGCGGATGACTAGCTGTTGGTCTGGGTAACGCATGTGCATTTCCGTTTCAAAATGCCCAAAGTTCATCATACGCGAGCCCAGGTTATTCCCGACGAGCACGATATGGGCTTGGTCCTCAACCTTCAATAGGGTCGGAGGGTCAGAGGGGCCGCAATGGGTAGTGCACATCAGCAGAAAAAGGAGAAAAAAGGCTTGAGGGAAATTTGTGGCAGAAAAGTTAGTTGGGGAAAAATACTTCTTTGAGTCCATACGAGTAGATTGGCAAGTTGAATGGGATTAGTTGATAGAAGTTAGTCGACAGTCCACAGTCCACGGTATACAGTAATAACACGCCAAATGGGATCGGGATCGGCCGATATTAGAGTAAATTAGGGAAAAAGGTCCAACTATGGAAACTCAATTAAATCCCGTTCCCAAATTCTCTTACCAAGCGCTCCAGCATTTCAACAGTCATGGGCTTTTGTTCATAGCTGCTGATTAAGTTGTAGGATTGGGCTTGTTTGAGATCGGAAGGGTTGGAGGAGGTAGTGAGGATAACAAGGGAGACGCCACGATCGATCAGGCTTTCCAGGAGGTGTGAATATTTGTCGATAAACTCAAAGCCGTTGTATCGGGGCATATTGATGTCTAAAAAAATCAGGCTGGGATTGATTTCTTGCGCTTCCTTGAGTCTACACAATTGCTGGTAGCCCTCCTCAATGTTTCGGGCTTTGAGGATTCTTTGAGTAAGGTGTAAGTCCTCGATTAGGTATTCGTGGAAGTAATTGACCGACATTTCGTCGTCAATTAGGAGTATATATTCAAAACTCATGATGCGCAATCCCTCTTATCTCACTTTACGTGCCTTAAATTACAAAAATTTTTTAGCCATATAATACAAATTGGGTTCAATGTT
This sequence comes from Bacteroidia bacterium, assembly GCA_965263105.1. Lineage (GTDB taxonomy): Bacteria > Bacteroidota > Bacteroidia > J057 > J057 > JBCCTX01. The sequence continues at coordinate 906,707 of CBDHGL010000002.1, forward strand.
TTGCCATTTATCGAGATATATACTCCGATTACTTTTTTTTGTTGGGTTGGGAAGGGAATAATTGTAAAATTTTGGAGGGAGGAACTACTAAACTAAGGAATTTGGATGTGGCATTAAGGAGGATAAAATTTGTTAATGAGAAATTCTTCTCCTAACTTTGCCGAACTCATTCGTATAGCTGGATTCTTTGTTTAGACATAGAAATCAGCGGATCAAGGGAGATTAGCTCAGTTGGTTCAGAGCACCTGCCTTACAAGCAGGGGGCCACAGGTTCGAGTCCTGTATCTCCCACATTAATTTGGCGGCCCTAGGTCGCCTTTTTTTATGGCCTATTACGTCTACATCATATATTCTAAAAGCCTGGATAAATTTTACGTTGGCTCTACTCAGGATCTTGAAGATCGGTTGAAGCGGCATAATGAAGGTAGAAGTCGCTTTACAAAACCAGGCATACCTTGGGCGATTGTCTATAAGGAATCTTGTAAAAGTAGGACTTCTGCTTACAAACGAGAAAAAGAGATTACAGCTCGAAAAATGACTACTTTTCCGCTATAATATCCATATCAGAGGAAATATGTATCTTAGTAGGGATGATAGAATTGAATTTGAAAATATCTAACCTTAAAGATTTGAATACCCTGCTTCCTATTTTGGAGCGGATGGGTATTTCATGGGAGAGGAGTTCCCAATATTCTGACTTGAAAGAGGAAGAACTTAATCGCCTTCATGCCATCATCGACAGAGGGGGGGATACCTCCTACATGGGAGATGCATTGGAATGGCAAAAGCGTCAGCGGAAAGATAGAGAAATGCCATTTCGTAGTCCTTCATGAAACTTCTAGATAGCAATATCCTCATTTATTCTGCCCAGGATTCTTTTTCTTTTTTACGGCAATTAGTAAAAGATCCCACTAACGCAGCATCTTCCATCTCCATTATTGAAGTTTTGGGGTACTCAAAGCTCACACAGAGAGATCAAGAATATTTTGAAGCTATATTCCGAATTTTAAGAATTATTGATGTTGACCGAGATATTGTACTAAAAGCAACCGAACTTCGCCAACAACGAAATATTTCGGTCCCAGATGCTATTGTTGCTGCCACTGCCTTACTGCATTCATATGAACTCAATTCAAGGAATGAAGAGGATTTTAGCTGGATTCCAGCACTAAAGTTTGTCAATCCTATTCCTAGTGATCAGTAAATTGCCATAAAAAAAATTGAGCCGCTTCGCGGCCAAATGGTTTACTTATTCTAAGGACTAAAGGATAGCTTCCGTCCTTCTTGGGTAATGAGTTCCCAACCATTGTAAATAGTGGGCGTATTCCAGCGCTTGAGCTGTAGGAGTTGAGAATGGGTGAGTATGCGGTTCATCGGAATCGTTAGTTTGAGATTAAAATCGAATCAAAATTCTAGTAAGGTAAAGGAAAAGTAAAGCGGGGGAAAATAGGAAATAAACAATTCTGACCTTTCCGATAGACTCGGGAACTTAGCCCATTATTTGTAACTTGTTTAGAACAACCTTAATCCTTTATCCTAGAATTACCCCCAAATAATGAGCGTCAAGAAAAATTTTCGCACAAATGGCTTCGCCAAGCTGGATCGCCTCATCTCTCAAGAAGAGGTGGGACAGCTATTGGAGGTCTATAATAATTTATTGAAAGACCGGGAACGGACTTCGGGACTTAGAAGTGACTTGGGTGGGGGGGCTACCAAGGGAGTCGAGAAAATAACCCAAATTATGCGCCCGAGTCTATTGGAACCAAAGATTCAACAACATAGAGCCTATACTCACGCCCTGGAATGGGCCAAAATACTCCTGGGAGAGGACATGGCCCTGGATTTTGATATGCTCATCAACAAGGCCCCTTTTACAGATACGTCTACTCCCTGGCACCAGGATGCAGCCTACTGGATTAAGATGCCCGACAAGCGAGCGGTATCTTGTTGGTTGGCGCTGGATGAGGCCAGGATTGAGAATGGTTGTATGTGGTTTATCCCAACGGAGAAGCAAGAGGGAATCCTCCCACACCAGCGCCTTCCCGGAGGCGGTGCCCTGTATTGCGAACCAGATACGCGAGACGCACAAGCCATTCCCCTCCCTGCGGGCTCATGCACCTTTCATGGGGGTTATACCTTGCATTTTAGCCAGGGAAATAGTACCTCTGGGCCACGACGCGCCTGGATACTGAATTTTCGTCCCCAGGAAATGATTGACTTGGAACGCTCACAGGGGGTGGATCACACCGGAGAAAGGAAGGTGAGGAATACATAAGCTAACAGAGATAAACTTCATCAATGATTGGATTCAAATCACTTGAAACAGACTACCTAGTTATCGGCAGTGGCGCCATGGGCATGGCCTTTATCGATACCCTTTTATCCGAAACAGATGCCCAGATAGTACTAGTGGACCGCTATGCCAAACCCGGTGGACACTGGAATGTGGCCTATCCCTTTGTAACCCTGCACCAGCCCTCCCAATTCTATGGGGTGAGTTCAAGGGAATTGAGTAAGGGAAATAAAGATCAAGTGGGCTGGAACAAAGGCTTGTATGAGTTAGCCTCGGGGGCAGAAGTCAGTGCCTATTTCGATGAGGTAATGAAGCAGGTCTTCTTGCCAAGCGGGCGGGTTCAGTATTTTCCTTTATGCAACTACACCGGTGATCATCAGTTTGAATCTCTGCTTACAGGCGAGCAGTATTCGGTAACCGTTCGCAAGAAGCTGGTAGACTGTACCTATTTAAAGACCCAGGTCCCTGCCACCCATACCCCTAATTTCACGGTGGAGCCAGGCGTTCCTTTTATTCCGATAAATGACTTACCCAAACTGGCCTCTCCTCCCGCAGGCTTTGTGATCATCGGAGGGGGAAAAACCGGGGTAGACGCCTGTTTGTGGCTGCTGGAGCAAGGGATAGACCCGGATAAAATCACTTGGATCATTTCCCGGGATGCCTGGATGCTGAACAGGGCTAATGCCCAGCCTACGGAAGAATTTTTTGTTCAGTCCATGGGGGCTCAGGCGGACCAGATGGAGGCTATCGCCCAAGCTAACTCAGTCCCGGATTTATTTGAGCGCCTGGAAAAAGTGGGAGTGATGTATCGCTTGGATCCGACTATTCAACCCCAGATGTTCCATGCAGCTACTATCAGTGAATTGGAGCTTAATCAACTCCGAAGAATTCAGAAGCTGGTTCGACTGGGCAGGGTAAAGCATATCGAAAAAGACCAAATTCTATTGGATAGGGGAACCTATCCTACAAGTACGGATCACATCCACGTAGATTGTTCGGCCAGTGCGGTAGGCAACATGGAATCCTGTCCCATTTTTGAAGCAGGAAAAATTATCCCCCAAACGGTTCGGCCCTATCAACCCATATTTAGCGCTTCTTTGGTGGCATATGTCGAAGCACACTATGAAGACGATGCTAGCAAAAATGAGCTCTGCCAGGTAGTTCCCCTGCCCAACAAAGATAGCGATTGGGTGGCTATGATGGCCATGCAGATGGTCAATCAATTTACCTGGTCGAAAGATAAACCCCTCCGAAAGTGGATCACCCAGAATCGCCTGGATGGCTTTAGCTATCTGGTTCGCAATGTGGATAGAAATGACGAGGAGAAAATGGGCATCCTGCGAAAAATGCGAGACAATGCAATGCCGGCTATGGCAAAACTTCAACGCTTTATGGCCGAATTGGAATCGAATAAAGAACACACTATGCAAAACCCTCAATTACAGGTTAGAAAATCTGTCTTTTTACAATCTCGTCTGGTAGATGTCCCAACGGAAAATCTTTCCCTATCAGAAGGGGAAGTCCTCCTCAAAGTGGAAAAGTTTGCCTATACGGCGAATAACATCACCTATGCCGTAGCTGGAGACATGATAGGCTATTGGAAATTCTTTCCCCCCGCAGGCGAAAATGCGGAGGGATGGGGCATTATCCCCGTCTGGGGTTTTGCTGAAGTAACGGAATCCACCATCTCAGAAGTAGCTGTTGGAGAGCGTTTGTTTGGGTATTTTCCCCCCGCCAGCCAGGTGAAGATGAAGCCTGTAAAAATTTCTCCAGGGCGATTCATCGATGGCTCTGACCATCGTGCAGAACTTCCCGCTGGATACAACCTCTACAGGAGGATGAACAATGAGCCAGGCTACGATCCCGCATGGGATCGGGAACGTATGATGCTCTGGCCCCTTCATATTACAGCCTTTTGCTTGTGGGATGTCCTCAAGGAAGCGGATTGGTATGGAGCCCAACAAATCGTTGTAATGAGTGCCTCCAGCAAAACCAGCACCGGCTTGGGCTATGCCTTACAGGCAGATTCTGAAGCTCCTCCCAGCATCGGGGTAACTTCCAAACGTAACCTGGAAAAGGTAAAGGCCATGGGGATTTATGACTCCTGCCTGACCTATGAAGCGATCAAAGACATAGATGCCAGCAAGCCCACTGCCATCGTTGATATGGCGGGAAATGCCAAGGTGCTGGCCGCTTTGCATACTCAATTGGGCGATCAGATGAAATGGACCTTCAATGTGGGCATCACCCACTGGGCCGATGCCAAGCCCCAGGCGGGCGTGATTTCAGAGCGTAGTAAGTTCTTCTTTGCCCCTGCCCACCTTCAGAAACGCATGAAGCAGTGGGGAATGGAAGAGTTTGACCGCAAGACCTCTGCCTTTTTGAAAGAAACCGCCATAAAAACGAAAGAATGGTTGAAATTCCGTGAGGTCAAGGGCCTAGAAGAGCTAGCCACCCTACATCCTTCGGTATGTGAAGGAACCCTACCGGCCGATGAGGGACTTATCGTGGTGATGGAGTAGAGAGTTCCGCCCCATGCCGCACCCATCTCGGCGCATTGTCTATAGTATCTCGTAGGATCATATTGAGTTGCGCTGCATGGTGCTGTACATGCCGCATGTTATACAACAGAATCTCAAATAGAGAATAATTCATAGATCCAGAGGAATTGATCCAACGCGATTCCAATTGTTCTGCGTTCAAGCCAGAAATCAGTTGGTGGCATTTCTCTCGGTTAAACTGAAGGTAGGTGAGCAATTCTTCCTTGGAATAAACCCGCTCAGGAAGCTGCTGCCTCCTCAAACTCGGATAGGGTAAAGGGAGCCGGTGGAGCAAAATCTATGGGATCTATGGTCAAATAGTAGTCCAGGAAAAACAGGCAGTGGTAGGCATTGTACCAAAAATGCTTCTTACCCTCCCAGTGTTCTGGGGGGCACATGTTGATGGCGTTTTCGAGCATGTCGATACTGGCACCGAATTGTTTCCAGAGGCTTTTTTTGATTCCGTTAATCATAAAATGAAATAAAAATCCATGATCAGATGAAGACTACTATACTGTGCTAACACGGTGGTCTGTCGACTATTTACCTAATTTAACCTCCCCATTTTCCTTCCCTTTCCCTAAGGACAGCATTTTCTGCATCTTCCCCGCTTTGTACCGGACTACATTGCGTTGATTGGGGAAAATGTCTACTAACAGGCTGCATTGGACTTCCAAGAAAGAAGGTTTTTCGGCAAGTAATGCTGCACACTTGATAAAAGTTGCATCCCCCTCATTTTCACATGCAACAACTTCTAATTCGGGGCTTTTGTTATTCAACTTGACATTTGTCTTTGCCTGCAAAAATTGATAAATCCGCTTCTGCTCTTCTGCATCTATTCCATCCTGTAAGGCAATTGGTTTTTCTTCCCAGGCACGGATACCCGACTCCAAATCATCCGTAAAAATTTTGTATTGGACCTCCAGTTTTTGCTCGGTTGCATAATACTGTATATCGAGGATGCTGATATAGAAAGCATGAGAAGTTGAACGCATCCCCAGGAAGCCAAGGCCTAAAAAAATAAGAAAGTATGTACGCATATGTATCTGTATCACTGCAACAAGTTACGATTTATCTCTTATTTACTTTGATGCCCCTTTTCCTTACATCTCTGGGAAACTCTGTGTAAATTCTCCGTGAACTCTGCTGTTAATGAATAATATGCAAGGATTTTATGATGAACCCTAAAAAATCTCCCACGCCAATTGGACATGCTTCAGCCCAAAATGCCTCAAGAATAGAAAATGGACAGGACTACATAGAGAGCCTACGAAACCGAAATTTGCAGGTCTATCTATTTGGCGAAAAGATAGATGAACCTGTAGATCATCCCATGATCCAGCCCTCTATTCGTGCGGTTGCCAGGACTTATGACCTGGCCGTGGAGAATCCTGAGCTTGCCTCTGTGATCTCGCCCCTTACAGGCGACCGCATCAGTCGCTTTTTACATGTCTGTACGAGTAAAGAAGACCTGGTCCTTCAAAACAAAATGCAGCGCAAACTGGGTCAACTCACTGGCACTTGTTTTCAGCGATGTGTAGGCATGGACGCCTTCAATTCCCTGTATTCAGTTACCTACGAAATGGATGAAGCTCATGAAACCTCCTACCACCAGCGCTTTAAGGATTTTGTTGCCTATACCCATCGCCACAACTATGTGGTTGGGGGTGCTATGACTGATGTAAAGGGGGATAGGAGCAAGGCTCCTTCGGAGCAAAGCGATCCCGATATGTTTGTCCACATCGTCAAAAGAACGGATGAAGGGGTTTATATCCGCGGGGCCAAGGCCCATCAAACTGGCTGCCTCAACTCACATTGGTTGGTGGTCATGCCCACGATGAGGTTGAAGGAAGGGGATAAAGCCTATGCCATCATTGGAGCCCTTCCCGTAGATACGCCGGGCTTAACCTACATCTACGGACGACAGTCCTGTGATACCCGGAGCATGGAAGGGGGCGAAATAGACCAGGGTAATGCCCAATATGGGGGACAAGAGGCTATGATCATTTTTGAGGATGTTTTTATCCCTTACACGCATATATTCATGGACGGAGAGTATGAGTTTGCCTCCCTGTTAGTGGAGCGATTCACCACCTACCATCGAAGGAGCTATGTATGCAAATCCGGAGTGGGAGACGTATTGATTGGAGCTGCCGCTACCATTGCAGACTACAATGGGGTTCCCAAAGCCTCCCATATTCGAGACAAGCTCATAGAAATGACGCACCTCAACGAAACAGTCTATGGAACGGGTATTGCCAGCTCCTACCAGGGATATGAGACAGCCTCAGGGGCCTACATCTGTGATGATATGCTCGCGAATGTCTGCAAACACCACGTAACTAAATTGCCCTATGAAATTGGTCGACTCGCCCAGGATCTGGCGGGTGGTTTAGTGGCTACCTTGCCTAGCGAACAAGACCTCAATCATCCTGAAATCGGGAAGCTCATTCAGAAGTACCTTAAGGGAAAAGACGAGGTTCCTACGGAGGATCGGATGCGGGTCTTGCGCCTCATTGAAAATATGACCCTGGGACGCAACGCAGTGGGCTATCTTACCGAGAGTCTCCACGGGGCTGGTTCTCCCCAAGCCCAACGCATTATGATCCAACGCGCCATGCAACTCGAGTACAAAAAGCGGCTGGCCAAGGTGTTGGCAGGGATAGAATTAGAGAAGGATAAAGAGGGCGTGATTAGGGAGCTGTCCCATTACTTTGAGCGGGTTTTTACGACAGATGTTTAATTTTCTCAAAGTGATATATCTCCTTATCATATCTGGCCATTAAGGTGGAATCTATCCATTTTTCACCTCTTTTGGTGCTTTCCCTCCAGGACACATCGTTACAATAAATGTGTTCTCTGCTACCCTAAGCAGACCATCCAAAAACAGCCCTTAATGCCCACAGTCCACAGACAACAGAGATTTAATGATCGTCATCACCAAAAAACTGTGGACTGCGGACTCAGCGTTGTGGGCTTCTTACCCTTTTGTTTTGTTAATCGCGTATCGTTGAATACAAATGCAATATGCCCGTTTCGAGCTCGATTTTACAGGGGAATCGATAAAAATGAATGAACTATCGATGAATGGAAGAATTCCTTCGATAATTGGATGGAGGAATCTCAAGAATTGCTGTTAAGAATCCACTCGCTCCAAGGGGATTTGCAATTGGTGAGGCCTTCTATCGGGCTTATCAAAGGGGGTTCCATCTACGTGCTTGGCTCCCATGAAAAGCATGCCATTTTTAAAGTAAATTAAGTCATAATCTGAGACGATTTGGCCTTCAACAATGTGAAACATAGGAAAGGCTTTCCCAAGGATGTCTTGTTTAACTCCATTAGCAAAGGGTGCGATTCCTTCTACTGGGACTTGGTTGAGCATCATAGCTGCTTGATCGTTCAACGGAGTAACGCCAAATCCCTCATCCAACACATAATCGATCTTCCAGGCTCCTGTGGCAATGGGATGCTCTGCTCCCCATTTTAAATGCCCCTTAAATTCGAATTCCATCAAGGGCATCTGGCCATAGTTGTCTGCATACAGGGTGATCACCCCAGTAAAGGTATCATCCGGATGGTAGGTAAATTTTCGTCTCAAATAAGTCGAGGTAATCTGCCCTGTTCCGGCTCTGTCTTCTGTGGGGCGGAGTTCCACGCTGATGCTTTGCCAGTTTCCGTGGGCAAAGGCTTTTACGTCTGCTAAGCTAAGGGGATCTTTCATAGAATTGTGATTTTCAGTTTGACCAAAGCTGTGCGAAATGCCCAAAAGCACCCAGGCAATTACACATACGGTGAAATGTTTCATTGTATTTGTTTTTTACAGATGATATGCGAATTTTGGGACATAGTATGATTATATCAAGTAGTCATAAAAAAATTGCCTAGTTATATTTTTTAGACTATTGTTGATTATCAATTAGTTATAAATGCAAAAAATTGAGAAAAAATCTATTGAGCCAGATCAATGTCCGGTAACCTATTGTATGAGCATGATTGGGGGGAAGTGGAAGCCCATTATCTTATACCTTATCTCGAAGGGTGCCAACCGTTTCGGAATGCTGCATAGGAACATCGAAGGGATCAGCAAACAAATGCTCACCAAGCAGTTGCGTGAATTGGAAGAACGGGACCATATTCTGGAACGGGTGATCTATCCAGAAATACCTCCCAGGGTAGAGTACTTTGTAACTGATTTTGGGAAATCGCTTTTTCCGATCATTGAAAGTATGAGAGACTGGGGAGAGATCCATATGGTAAAGGAGGATATTTGAAATTCTCGAAGATTTGCCTTTTTTTAGGCAAAAGGAATTATTTTAATCCTTTCGTTGCCTTTAATTCAACCCACATTAACACCCATTTTTATGAAAAACTTTTTATACGTAATTGCTTTAGTAGGGCTTATGCTGTGTGCCCAAGTAGATGTGCAAGCACAGACTTATGAAACGGCTATTGGTTTACGTCTAGGTTCCCCTACTTCCCTTTCTGTCAAGCATTTTATCACAGACTCCCATGCCTTAGAAGGCTATGTCGGCTATAGAGGATGGAGTGGTTACAACTGGTTTCATGTGTCAGGTGCTTACCTGGTACACAATCCGATAGAAGATGTAGATAATTTATTGTGGTACTTTGGAGGGGGAGCCTCGGTATTCTTTTGGAACTACGATAGCGATTTTCTCAGAGGAAATGACTGGAACACCACTTCTCTTGGAATACAGGGCTACATAGGCCTGGACTATTCCCTGGATGAGGTACCGCTCAACTTTTCCATAGATTGGGTGCCTACCATATTTGTTGGAAGTGCCTTCAATACCGGTTTTGGCGGAGGGTATGGGGCCTTGGCGGTTCGCTATACGTTAAACTAAGCGGAAGATATATACTTATAGAACAGAGGTCTCCTAATTTGGAGACCTCTGTTTTCTTTTACTTATCTCTTAGACACAAAACGGGCTGGCTCTTGGCTGCAGATAGCGCTATACTATGGGCGAAATTTTCTAACTGTTTATAAAACACGCGGTTTGCGATTTATTCAGCTTGTCCTTTTAGCCATTCTTTAAAATGCGGGGATCTATCAGCACTTACTACAATTTCCTGATCTAAGGTGGGATGAAGGACGAGCCTTACCCTGGATTTAGTGTGGGTAAACATTTCCTGGATTCCTTCGAAAGAAACGATGAATTGGCGGTTTATCCGGAAAAATTCCTGATGATCAAGCATCTCTTCCAACTGATCTAAGTTGTAGTCTACAGGATAACTCTTGCCCGAATGGGTACGGAGAATAGATATCTTATTCTCCACATAAAAGTAGGCTGCCTCAGATAGATTCAGTGCTTTTATGTTAGCCCCATAGCGAATGACAATCCGCTTGGGTTTGGCTGTTCTTTGATGGATTAATTCCTGGATCTTTTCCATTGAAATAACAGTCTGCGTTTTTTTAAATTTTTCCAACGCCTGCTGTAGCTCTATTTCTTTGATGGGTTTCAATAAATAATCAATGCTATTAACCTTAAAAGCCTCTATCGCATATTCATCATAAGCAGTTGTGAAAATTATGGGAGTCTTTAGAGGAATTTCCTTGAAGATCTCGAAGGAAGATCCATCTACCAATTGGATATCCATGAGAATGAGGTCTGGCTCGGGGTGTTGGTGTAGCCATGAAACAGAGTCCGAGATACTGGGCAGGATATCTAGTACTTTTACCCTTCTATCGATATTACCGAGTAGCCTTTTGAGCCTATTCCCTGCCAAAGGCTCATCTTCAATAATGAGAATTTCCATGTGGTAGCGGTTCAATTAGTGGTAGCATAACGAGAAAAAAATCTGGTCCATCTTGTACTTCAATAGACTTAGATCCTAGTAATTCAAAGCGTTTTACAATATTTTTCAACCCCAAGCGAGTAGAGGGCAAATTTCCTCGCTTCGGCTGTAGATTGTTTCTTATATGTAATGCGTCTTGATCTATAAATATCTCTACCCTAAGGGGTAGTCGGTCCGAAGCAATATTGTGCTTTAAGGCGTTTTCAACTAGTAATTGTAAGCTTAGGGGAGGGATGATATTTTGGTGGTAGAGGGAAGGGACATTTAGGTCTAATACAAAGTTCTTTCCATAGCGACTTTGCTGGATTTCCTGGTAGTTTTGTAGTAGGGATAGCTCTTCTTTGAGGCTAATAAAGTTTTTGTCTTTTAATTCTATGATATTTCGGAAAAAGTCTGACAGACGTTCTACATATTCAACAGCATGTCTTCTATCTTCTTCAATCAGCGAAACAAGGGTATTAAAGCTATTGAATATAAAGTGAGGGTTAATCTGACTTTGAAGGGTTTCCAACTGGAACCTTACCTGATTGCGTTTAAAATCTTCTTTTTGCTGTAGGCGCTTTTCTCGAGTTTTTACCATTTTATAAATTATCCCTAGAATCGATCCTATTGAGAGTAGGATAAACCATGCTTTTTGCCAAAAGGGTTTGTGAACTTGAATAGAGATACTCAGCGTTTCAGAGTTGTGAAAACTCTCTGTCGAAGATACTTGCAGTTCAAAGGTATAATTACCTGGAGTGAGTTGGGGATAGGTCGCCCTTCTATTCTGGGTGCTTTGCCAATCCAAGTCCAAGCCTTTCATCCGGTATCGATATCGGAGGGAATTGGGTGCCTGATACCATATCCCTGTATAGGAGAAACTGATGTGATTTTCCTGATAAGCTAAGTGGGCTAAATGTTCTTCTTCTATGGGATCAAGGTATACACTTACCTCTTTGAGTAGTGGGCGAGGGCGAGTTTGTTGAGGGTTTACTAAGGGAGAATACGCCAATAGGGTCTGATGAGAGCCCATCCAGACCCTGCCATCCTTTGCCTGGTGAAGGGCATTTAGATTGGGTTCCCAATCTGGGATGAGTTTGTTCAATACAATGGAACTAACGGTTTGATCGTTGGGCTTAACCCAATCTATACCTATATCATTTAGTAAAAGAACAGACCCATTATTTATAGCGCTTATACCAAGTATATGCACAGATCCCAGACCATTTCTCATGTTGTAGTGAGTCAAAGAATCTCCATCTAAACTCCATAATCCGTCTCCATCAGTATAAAACCATATCCGGTTCAGGGAATCCTCTGTAAGTCCATAGATGGTCTGATGACTTACCTGGGGTACCTGATCAAAATTATCCGCCTGCTCTAACCAAAGGCCTTTCCCATCTGTAGCTATCCATGTGTTGCCACGGGAGTCCTTCATTACTTGATAGGTATATTCTGTCCCGAGTCCCTCTTCCCTATCGTAGTTTTGGAAGACCGGAAGCTTGTTCCCTATGGGAATCTGGAATTGTGAAACCCCTCCCAAGGTGGCGAGCCAAATCTCATTATCAATCCCGTACATCGACAGAATATTGTTATTTGCCAGCCCATCCTTCTCTGAAATCTGTGAGATATGACCTGTTTGAGGAAAATATCTCCATAAGCCTTCGCCGAATGTTCCTACCCATAGGGTTTGTTGTTCATCTTCATATAAGCTCAGAATATTTATGGGAGGAAGAGGAATTTGCCTGGGGATAAGAGATCGTTTATCAAATTGCCATAAACCTGAATCCGTACCTAACCAAATTCGATCGGATGCGCCTTCGAAAATGGCTTGGATAGGTCGCTCGATTTCTATCCATCGCTGCAAGAAAGTCGAGGCTCGATGAATAGAGGAGAACTCTAAGCCACACCAGAGATTGCTCTCCTGGTCCATTGACAGGGAGTTTATGGCCGTTGGAAACGAATGGACCTGAAGGAGTCGCTGACCTTTTAACTCCCACAAACCTCCAGATTCCGTACCCACATAAATCCGCATGGAATCTGAATAAACGGAATTTACAGAACCTCCAGTCCAGGTGGATATTTCCTTTGGAACAAAAAAAGTTGAATCCCGAGGATCAAATAAACATATTCCCTTCTCATCCATGCCTATAAGCATACGCCCATCGCTAACACTTGCCATACTTTTCACAATATAATCGGGAAGCCCTTGATCGATGGTTAATGCCTTAAGGGATTTTCTCCCTTCTTCTATGGAACAAATACTAATTCCCCTATCAGTTCCCACCCATATGGCTCCAGAAGTACATTGCTCCAGACAGTACACGTCGTTGTCCAATAAACCATCATCCGTGTTTATATTATATAGCCTCTCATTTACCATATAGTAAACTCCTTCCCCATAGGTCGAAAACCATAGCGTACCGGATGAATCTCGATCAATACCCGTGATAGCTACTTTTGGGAATCCCTCTTCCCAGTCTGGCAAATAGGATTTTCCCTGGTGGACATAGAAAAGTTTTCCATCTTCATATCCTACCCACAGGGTGTCTCCTCCCTCATACACGGCTGTGGGGGTGATCATTTGAGAGTCCGGCCTTGAGATAGACAGCCATTCAATCCCGTCATAAGAAAATAGACCCTGATCTGTTCCCACTAGCATAAGACCAGATTGGGAAGCAAATAGAAGTTGGGTTTTTTTCCCAGGTAGGGGATCTTCCTGCCACAAATAGTCTTGTCCCTGAAGCAGAGGAGGGAAAAACAGGAGAATCAACAGGAGATTTTCCCATGTATTACTTATTTTCCATAACAATATCCACATGAACCTTAATGTGCTCGGCGATTTTTTGGTATACAACTTTGGGAATCTGGATGTTGTGGTCAGAAAGAGGGACGATAAAATCCACTTTGATTTCAAGGGTATTTTTCTTCACGTACAAATTGCCCTTAATAATCCGCTCCTGAGCTAAACCATGTATTTCCAATATCCCTTTTGCACGCAACTCTTGGGCGGATGAAGTATCGAAATCGATCTTTTCGATTATTTTTCCAGAAAATTGTGCTCTAGGGAATTCATCCGTTTCCAGGTATTTTTCATTGTAGTGCTCTCTTTGTAGCGAGCTATTAAATCCCTGGAAAGAGTTCATAGGAATGGAAAAAGCAAAGGTCCTTTTCTCCACATCAATCAGCCCATTTAGCGATTCAGAACTTGCTTCGATTAATTCTAGTGGCGCGTCGGATATAAAGTGAATTTTGCCATATGTGCTTTGGAAAAGACTCTTGTTCTCCTGGCTAAGACCTATATTCAAACAAGAAAGGAGAGCCAGAAATCCCAGGCCATTATTTCTCCAAAAACTATGATTTCGGGATGGTTTCGTATTCGACATCTAGAAAGATAAGAATTGTTTTGGCAATGTTGGCTTATAAAACAGGAGGAATTTGCCTTCATTAATTAGGCATTTCATGAGAAAATCCAGAATAACCTACTGGATATTTGTTTGGATATGTATTCAAGAAACAACCTATACGGAAGGATTGAAAATTTATGCTTCTCAGATGGGATTTTCTCTCACTTAAGTGGGAAAAGGATTCACTGAATCAATCCAAATAGCCCGAAAGAAAAAGCCTCCCCAATCTTAATCATTGGGGAAGCTAACTACATTGGCTTTACTTATAGCCACCCAAAGAAACTAGAAGTTTTTCAAGATCAATTTTGTTGCAATTCCTCCGGAATTATCTAGGATGCTGAGAAAATAAAGACCAGGAGCTAGGTTTTCCAGGGTATTGAAGGTCAAGGTTTGTTTGAGCCCATTGGCCCTTCCTTTCCAAAGGTTTTCCACTATTTGCCCCTGGCCATTCAACAAGTTAATCGTCAAATCAGTTGCCTGGTGTAACTCTATATCCACCGAGAGGGAAGAGGAAAAGGGGTTGGGGTAAACGTTCCAGTCAGAGAGTTCCCCTATTTCCCTTGTACTAGTAGGTAAAAGAGATTCCAGGTCTGCCACGGCAACGGGCCAGATTCCCGGCTGAGGGACAGAGACTCCTTTATTTTCTCCTCGCAATGAATCTTGCCCAAAATAATACAGGGGCCAACCCTTATAGGTCAATTGTTGGCGTCCAAATACGTCAATGCTACCAAATAGGCTATCCTGCAATGTTGAAGGAATATGCTGTAGTTCTTCTTCAAAGATGGGCCAAACGGCATTATTGCTAAAATCTTCGGCGGTAAAATTATTGGTGTTGAAGCTATCTACAACAAATACGTACAACGTACGTCCGTAGGCATCCACAAAGTACTGAATTACTTCTTGACCTGGTTCATAGGTGCCGGTGTATTCAACACTATCCAAGCCCACCAATTGGTTGTCCATAAGCATGAGGGTATAATCGGCTTTTGCCACAAACCATACATTATTGACAGCTTCCCCATTGGTTTCTCCAGGAATTGTATCATTGACAAAATAGTAGAGGGGCCAGCCTTTGTAGGTGCTTTGCATGATGCTGTCCTCGCGTATGAAGGCACCAAAATCTGCCGAATCCAGACCTGGACCCAGAGCGGGATTTTCCGCATAAAAAATAGGCCAGGCATTGGCGCAGCCCCCTGCACAGGCAGAAGTATTAGGGTCCGTATCTCGGGTAAAATAATATAGGGTATTGCCTGCTCCATCGGTGAGGACTTCCCCTAAACTGGCCGTAGGACTTAATTTGACGTCAACCATGGGTGCTTCTGCTATATCCTGGACAACCACAGGCCATACCCCAGGTCTGGGAACCGAAACCCCGGTATTCTGACCCCGTAGGGAATCTTGCATATAATAGTAAATAGGCCAACCTTTGTAAGTAAGTTGCTGACGCCCAAATACATCGATACTCCCAAACAGGCTGTCCGAAAGGGTAGAAGGAATGCTTTGGAGTTCCTCTTCATAAATGGGCCAAACAGGGTCATTGCTGAAGTCCTCCCGGGTGAAATTGTTGTCCTGGTAGGTATCGCGGATAAAGGCATAGAGGGTACGCCCTTCCTCATCTACAAAGTATTGGATAACTTCTTCTCCTGGCTCATAATCGCCCGTATACAATACACTGTCGAGTCCTAGCAGTTGGTTGTCCATAAGCATGATGCTATAGTCGGGCTTGGCGACGAACCAGACATTGCCTCTCCCTTCTCCATTGGTTTCCCCCGGTATGGTGTCGCTGACATAATAGTATAGGGGCCAGCCCTTATAAGTGCTTTGCATGATGCTATCATCACGCATGAAAGAACCAAAGTCTGATGCACTCAATCCCTCTCCTACTACAGGAACTTCCTCATAATAAATAGGCCAGGCATCCACACAGCCCCCCATACAGGCAGAGCTATTGGGACCTGTATCCCGAGTGAAGTAATACAGGGTGTTGCCATCTGCATCTGTTAGGATTTGCCCGAGCGTAGAATCTTCTCTTAATTCAATATTGATCATGGGAGCTTCTGCTATATCCTGGACAACCACAGGCCATACCCCAGGTCTGGGAACCGAAACCCCAGTATTCTGACCCCGTAGGGAATCTTGCATATAATAGTAAATAGGCCAACCTTTGTAAGTAAGTTGCTGACGCCCAAATACATCGATGCTCCCAAACAGGCTGTCCGAAAGGGTAGAAGGAATGCTTTGGAGTTCCTCTTCATAAATGGGCCAAACAGGGTCATTGCTGAAGTCCTCCCGGGTGAAATTGTTGTCCTGGTAGGTATCGCGGATAAAGGCATAGAGGGTACGCCCTTCCTCATCTACAAAGTATTGGATAACTTCTTCTCCTGGCTCATAATCGCCCGTATACAATACACTGTCGAGTCCTAGCAGTTGGTTGTCCATAAGCATGATGCTATAGTCGGGCTTGGCGACGAACCAGACATTGCCTCTCCCTTCTCCATTGGTTTCCCCCGGTATGGTGTCGCTGACATAATAGTATAGGGGCCAGCCCTTGTAAGTGCTTTGCATGATGCTATCTGCTCGCATAAAGGAGCCGAAGTCAGCAGAATCTAAGCCTTCGCCTAAAGAGGGAGTATCTACATAAAATATGGGCCAGGCATCCACACAACCGCCCATACAGGCAGAGCTATTGGGACCCGTATCCCGGGTGAAGTAATACAGGGTATTACCTGCAGAGTCTGTGAGGATTGAACCCAAGTTAGAGTCGTTTGCCAATTGGACATCTGCCTGAGCTTGTAGTCCGATCGAAACTCCAACACATAGGGTCAATACACTAAAAAATCGTGATAGTACATGAAATGCGTGCATAGGTGTATGATTAATTTTGGAAAAAACAATCTGATAGGTGTGTTGGAGGCGATTTCCCAAACAAGAAGCTTTCGGGGAGGATTAAAAATTAAACTTCCTCATTCGGGAAAATTCATCACTAGGAAGGGAAAATGAATAGTTGAATCCGATATGGGCAGTAGAAGCATAAAATAATACCTCCCCCATCTGTAATAGGGAAGGTAGTTATTTATACGGTCACGATTTACCTAATTTTTAACCTTTTACTTCCAGAATCGAACCATCTTCCGCATGTATGATGACCTCTTTTTCTGAATAATTAAATTGGTAAACCCAATTATTCCGATAAGAATCATCCTGCCTCAGGTTCCAGGATTCCAAACTTTCTCCTGCTTCTGTATCGGCTCTAATTTTTGCTTCAGAAAAAGTCATTAGAGAAGTTCCTGGATCAATATCGTAGGAAAAAGGGCCCTTTTCTCCATCTATCCGATAGAGTTCATCAGAAGCGGCTAACATGTACACCTCTACTTCAGCACCCCCCGTTCCCAGGATATCCACTTTCCAGGTGCGTTGACCCTCTTCCACTTCTAGTTCTACTTCTTGAACGGTTCCAGGAAAAAGAACCAGAGCCAAATCTACAGCTGTTTGGTTTTCATCGGTTATACCCACCTCAGAGTCAGGTGTATTGTCTTCGGGGAGTACATCTCCTTCATGGGTACATCCTCCCAGGAAGCCTATTAGAATAAATAAAATGTACAAATAAACTTTCCAATCTTTCATGCTCTTTTAATCTTTTTATGAGGACAAAAATACGAGGTGGACTGCTGCTAGAAAACACTTTTGGGTTACTCTTTTACTTCCAGCACTTTGGCATCGGTGGCGCGCACGATCACCTCAGCTTTGTCATACTTCATTTCATATACCCACTGATTGTTGTAGGAATCATCCTTCCTGAGGCGCCATTCTTCCAAGGACTCGTTTACCCGGGCATCGGCCATCTGCTTTGCCTTGGCAAAGCCCACAAGATCATGTCCAGGCGCAATGTTATAGGAAAATGGGGCCGATTCTCCGTCGATACGAAAAACAGAACCATCGGATTCACGAAGGTATATTTCCACCTCAGCCCCTCCATTTCCTCGAATATCCACCTTCCAGGTCGGTACCCCTTCTTCCAATTCCCGCTGAATTTCTCTTACTGTACCAGAAAATAGGGAAAGGGCTTTTTCCCTTGCTTCCGAACGATCCATGTTACTGCTACTATTATCGTCATTACTGGAGCCATCGCTGTTAGAGTCATCACTACTTGAATCATCATCTTTGGAATCATCACCATCGGATGAACTTCCATTTTGATCCAAGACCTCTCCATCGGAAGCTCGAAGTACAATTTCGATTTCCCCAAATTTAAAGGAATATACCCATTGCATATTGTAGGAATCATCTTGGCGCAGTCTCCATTCTGAAAAATCGCCTGATGCGATGGATTCCGCGATGGCCTTGGCTTCGGAGTATGAAATAAAGCCTTCCCCCGGTACAATCTCATAGAAAAAGGGGCCTGCCTCTCCATCGATTCGGAAGAGGGCGCCATTGGATTCCCGAATATAGATTTCTACTTCCGAACCCTCATCACCGATAATATCTACTTTCCATGAACGCACCCCTTCTTCAATTTCCATCTCTACTTCCCGTACCGTTCCCTGGAATAAGGCCAACGCCTTTTCAATAGCGGAAGACTTATTGGTAACCACCCCATTGGAGCTATCGTCACCAGATCCTAAATGCGGCACTATGTCTTCGTAGGTACAACTCCCTAATAACATGCTGGAAGCAAGTACCCAAAATCCCATTCTTTTTTTAATTGTTCTCATTTGTTTAATAGTTAAGGATTCTTGAATAAACTGCTTCAAGTATAGGAGGCCATCCCTATTTGGACATAATAATTGTAGGGCAAGCTCTCCCAATCGGGAAAAATATCCGTTGAGTCGGGAATTACATACAGCCTTATTCAAAGGAAAGGGGAATGACTGGAACACCACTTCCCTCGGAATACAGGGCTATATCGGCCTGGACTATTCCCTGGATGAGGTACCGCTCAACTTTTCCATAGATTGGGTACCTACCATATTTGTGGGAAGTGCCTTTAATACCGGTTTTGGAGGAGGCTATGGAGCCCTGGCGGTTCGCTATACCCTGAATTAGAGAGCGACTCTTAATAATATCATCCCAACCGGAAGTTTATGGTTTCATAGGCTTCCGGTTTACTTTTGGGTTAAAGGAGGATCATTTTTAGAGATTTTTGTGGTAAACTACAAAAATCTCTATAGTTTTTTGTAGTTTGTAATAAATGATTCGAAGAGACCTGCAAAATATATTAACGCATTGGCTGTATAGAAAGAAAATTCTTATTCTATACGGTGCTAGACAAGTGGGCAAGACCACCCTTGCAAAATCCATTCTTGAAGAGCAAAAATCTCCAGAAACCTATTTTAACTGCGAAGTCCCTTCTGTAAGAGAAATTCTCGACACGATGGAACCATCTGTACTGAAAAGAGAATTCGGAAACCATAAGGTCATCGTATTGGATGAAGCGCAAAACATCGAAGATATTGGGAAAAAATTAAAAATTTTTGCCGATCATTTACCTGAAATTCAGATTATTGCTACCGGATCATCAAGTTTTGAACTTGCCCAAAAAACAAGTGAACCCTTAACTGGGAGAGCCCTTACCTTTACCCTCTATCCCTTTTCCTATAAAGAACTTGGCCAGAAGTATAATTCCTTGGATAGAAGAGCTCAACTTTCTCATTGGCTATTATATGGAACCTATCCAGAAATTGAGCAGGCGGCTATTTCTGAGGCAAGAGTATTATTAGAGGACTTAAGCTCCAGATATCTTTACAAGGATATCTTCTTATTTGAAAATATACGCAGACCTCAACTCTTACACCAACTCTTGCAACTCCTAGCTTTTCAATTGGGATCGGAAGTCTCTATCCACGAATTAGCCAATACCCTAAAGATTAATGAAAGAACAGTCGAGCGATATTTGGACTTATTGGAAAAGGCTTTCGTTATATTCAAACTTTCTGCTTTAAGTAGGAATCTTAGGAAGGAAGTTAAGAAAAAGAAGAAATATTACTTTTATGATTTGGGAATCAGAAATAGCATTATTCAGCAATTTCAAGGGTTAGAACTACGACCTGATAGGGGGGCAATATGGGAAAACTTTCTCATTGTGGAACGAATGAAATATCTTCAACTAAGTCAAAAACGACCGAATAGATACTTCTGGCGAACACATGACCAACAGGAAGTAGATTATATAGAAGAAGCAGATGGCAAAATGCTTGGCTATGAATTCAAGTGGAAAACCAAACAGAAGCGTATACCTCCCGCATTCATAAAAGCATATCCTTCCTCCCAATTAGATTGGATAGATACCCATAACTTTGAGTCATTTATCCTCTCCCCGTAAAAGTCAGACTCATTTTCCCTAGTCCTCTAAGCCCTCATTCAAAAAGGAAAGAAATGGATTTACCGCGCGAAAGCTTTCCAAAGCGGTTGATATAAACTGTGGCTCCATTACTTCCTTGCTATTAAAAAACCGCTAGGTGTAGAAGCCCTTGTATTTCAGGTATTCAATCGCGGGGTCCTCCTTTGAAAATCCTTGGGGTGGCCGCTGCAGCTTGCCCGAGGCTTTGACCCCTTCGGCAAAATGTTCCTGAAAAGCGGACTGACCCAGGAGTTCTTCCCACTTTGGACCCTCTTGGGAGCTAATCTGGAAGGGGTTTTAGGACCACCTCCCCCTAACTTAACAGATAGGGGACTCCTCCTGAAAAGGAGGAGAAAATGGGATTTTTACCCAAAGCGCGTTAGCGATTTGCCCCTTTGTAGCACATAGCCCAGCATATTTTATCCAGGCGCGTAGCGACTGGCACCTAATTCCTGCTAATATTTACAGGTGGCAGTCGCTACGCGCCTGCTGATCGGGGAATATTTCTCAAATTCTACCGAGCTGTGAATCGCTAAGCGCTTCATTCTGCCAATTTTGGCAGAAAAAGGGAGGGGGGGTCCGAGGCCCCCTTTTTTGTTTCCCCCTGAGGGGGAAAAGGAGATCGAGTGCGGAAAATCCATTTTAAAAAGATCTGTGAATCATCTGGTGTAAAATGGTATATAGATACCTTAATTTATCGTCTGAATTTCTCCTATCGCCTTACGGGTGCACTGCATAATGATATCCTGCAAATCGCTTCCCGAGGACTTCAACGGATCGATTTGAGCAACCAGTTGAGCGCGTAGCTCATATAACCTGGATTTTGTTCCACTTTTTGATTCTTGAACAAGCGTTATTTTCCGAAGTTCTTCCTGCTGGCTTTGCTTGGGGTTATATATCCCAGCCAATTCGGTGCATTGCCGACAGGCGCCCTGTTTATTGATCAAAGCGCATCGGCGGTCAAATATATCCATCATCAGCTTTCTGCCTTCATACAAAAGGTGTTTGATCACTCCCTCACTTTTATCGAGAATAAGGGCAATTTCCTTTCGAGAAAAGGCATAGACGTCTTTGAGGATCATGGCTATTTGTTCCTCGATGGGGAGGGTCTTGGAAATACAGGTAAAACACATATCTATATGTTCCTTCACATCGTAGGCCCCATAAGGGGAACTCGCGTGAACCTGATGGAAACTCTCCCGAATACGTATGTCGGATAAAGCCAAGGCCTTGGCTTTATCCTGTGCATCTTCCTGCCAGCGTTTTCTTTTTCTTAGAAAATCTATGGCAAGATGGGTGGCTATTTGAAACACCCATGTTTTCAGCGAAGATTTTCCTTTGTAGGAGGATAGTTTATCATAAGCCTTCACAAAGGTATCCTGGGATATATCTTCTACGTCGTTTCGATCAGTCAAAAGCCTGTAGAGATAGGATTTCAATTGAGGCTGGAACTCCAGAAACAACTCCTGAAAGGCATGGATGTCTCCATTAAGCGCTTTTTGTAGGATATCTTCCTTCTTCATGTGGGATTCGTTAAGGTATTTTCCATCTTATCTGAAACAATCCCCCCTGCGTACAGCAAAGCCGCCCCTGCATAGCCGAAATCTCTCATGATGCTAATGACTCCCATAAAATCTCCTGAAACGGCTTTGGGAATGTGTATGGTCACAATGAATACGAGCATCATGAGAAAAAGACAAATAGCTGCCAATTGGTCCCATTTTTTCACTAAGATACTGATGGCAAAACAAATTTGGGCCAATCCTGTGAAGTACACCCAAAAATAAGGGGCTCCAAATAGACTGGGGACCATACTTACGGTAAACTCTGGACCTGTTATATGCAACAGGCCTCCCAGGATAAAGGTGATGGCAAACATCCATCTTCCAATTTTAAGTAAGTCCATATAGGTTGTTTTGTTTGGGGTTAAATAACACTTACGGCACCAAAATCTGCATCCACCACATGGCTATTCAACAAGGCTCCGGTATCAGTAGCTAAAAAGGCGGCCAGTCGCCCAATGTGTACGGGACTAGGGCTTTTTCCCATCAGGTAGCCATTTTGAAGGCTTTGGGCAAACTCTTCTTCGGGAATGCCCGCGGTTTTGGCATTGGCAGCATTGGTTTCCCGGATAGTTCTCGTATCTGCCAGGGCTGTGGGATTCAGACAAATCACCTTGATCCCAGCTCGCCCAAATTCTGCCGCGAAGTTTCGAGTCAATCCCTCAATGGCTGTACAGGCAGAGGTAATTCCTGCCATGAAGGGAACCTTTATCCGGGAAAGACTTGCCGAAAGGGTAATGATGGTTCCCTCAGACCCCGATTGCATCATGTACTTGGCAGCCTGTCGAGAGGTGAGGAACTGGGAACCCAAATGGGTGCGTATGGGCTTCATAAAGTCTTCAAACGATAGCTCAATGGAGGGTTTTCCATATCCTGAATCCAGGGCACGCACCCCAATCCCATTGAATACCACATCTATCTTTCCTGTCTTTTGGGCTACCGTTTTAAGGAAGGAGTCAATCTCATCCTCTTTCAATGCATCTACCTGAAAGGCTTCTGCATGGCCTCCTTCTTCTTGAATCTCCTGGGCAAGGAGCTGGACTCTGCCGAGATCCCTACCAGATAAATACAGTTGAGCTCCTTGGTGAGCCATTGCTTTGGCCACCTCCGTAGAGATTTCCCCATAGGCGGCAAAGATAACCGCTGTCTTGTTTGCTAATGTCTGCATAATTCGTCATTTTTTTGTATTCTGAGTTTCTGACGAATGAGGGGAGAGAAACGGTCGGAGAAGGGAGATTTATTTTTCTACTGACCAAACAAACTAGGCAAAAACAAAGAGATAGCTGGAATAAAAGTAACGAGGGCTAACACAAGAAAACTCACCAACAAAAAGGGAATACTGGCCTTACTGACCTTAATTAGTGGAACATTCCCAATACTAGATGCCACAAACAGACAAACACCCACAGGAGGGGTAGTTAGGCCTATGATCAAGTTCAGTACAGCTATCACCGCAAAATGGATGGGGTCCACTCCTACGGTGATGGCGACTTTCAGGAGTATGGGAAATAGAATGAGTAGGGCGGCGATGGTCTCCATGAAGGTGCCAATAAAGAGCAATAGAACATTGATCATGAGAAGCACCAGGTATTTGTTGGTGGTAAATCCCAGGATTTCCCCGGCGATCCACTGGGGGAGCCGTTCGGTAATGAGTATCCAACCGAAGAGGTTGGCAAAGCCGACGAGAACCATCAAGGCCGCAGAGGACTTCATAGAGTCCAACACGATTTGTTTCACCTGTCCGACGGATAATTTTTTATAAATAAAGATCCCCACGAGTAAGGCGTAAAGGACCGCAATTATAGAAGCTTCTGTGGGAGTGAATACTCCCCCAATGATTCCGAATAGAATAATGGCCATCATCAACAAGGCCCAGAAGGTTTCCATAAAACTGCTAAAAACCTGACCAAAGCTGCTACGTGGATGTTTGGGATATTGCCTCTTTTGGGATATGTAGGCGGCCATCAACATGAGCCCTACTCCCAATAAGATACCGGGTATCGCCCCCGCGAGAAATAATTTCCCAACTGACAGGCCACTGAGGGTAGCAGCAATGATCATAGGCACACTGGGGGGAATGATGGGTCCTACTGTAGATGATACGGCCGTAACTGCGGCTGAGAAGCCTTCCTCATATCCCTCCTTTTTCATGGCGGGAATCATGACGGAGCCGATACTGGCCGTATCGGAGACAGCCGTTCCCGAAATGCCAGCAAATAGCATAGAGGCGCCTACATTAGCGAGGGACAAGCCCCCACGGATGTGTCCCAAAAGGTGATTGCAAAAGGAAATGATCTTGGCTGTAAGGCCCCCGTGGTTCATCAGGTTACCCGCCAAAATAAAGCCCGGGATACTCAGCAAGACAAAGACATCGATCCCCGCATACATTTTCATGGGAAGGATAATGGGAGGGATACCGGCAGCTATGACGTAGGCCAAACAGGCTAAGCCTAATGAGAAGGCTATGGGAATCCTACAAATTAATCCTATGATAAATACAGCAAATAGTAGTAAGATCATGAGCTTAGGGCTTATCGGGAGTAAACAACTCTATTAGGGTGTAAAAGCAGATGCCTACTCCTAAAACCAGCATACTGAGAAAGGCCCAATTCAGTTGGACCTTTAGGCTGGGAGAGGTCTCCAGACTACCCAATTGGATAAAGGGAATGGCAAAATAGGCCAGGGTCCCAAATAAGATAAGGGTCAACCCTCCTGTACTGAGGTCCAATACCTGTTTCCCCTTTTGAGAGAGCCTGTTATAAAATAAGTCCAGGTGGACATATTCCTTTTTCTGTACGGCGAGTCCTGCGGCAAAGGCCATCGCATACACGAAAAAAAGCCGGGAGACCTCCTCTGTCCAAGGAGGAGCTTTTTCAAGAAAAAACCTGGCAAATATCTGTAGCAGTACCGCTCCCAAGAATCCCAAGGTACTGAGGAGGGTTCCCCCTTCCAGGACTTTTCGAATAAGTAATTCAGCCTGCTTCATTTGAGTGATTCTAAAAATTCCGTGTAAACTCCTTGCATGGCAGGGGAAAGGCTTTCGAAAATGGCCGCTCTACATGTTTCGGCAAAAGCAGCCTTATCGACTTCTATCAACTCCATCCCCTTAGCTTTCAACACCGATTGGACCTCCTTTTCATTTGCGATAAACAAGGAATGTTCATAGCGTTGCATATCCATAGCAGCTTCCATAAAAATCGTTTGGAGATCGCTTGGTAAGCGTTGGAAAGCCTTCTCTCCTACCACCGGATAGATCCAGCTCATGACATGTCCCGTCAGATTGACGTACTGTTGAACTTCAGCAAATCCTGCACTTTGGATCAAGGCAAAGGGGTTTTCTTGGGCTTCAATGGTACCTTGTTGTAAGGAGGTAAATACCTCTGAAAAGGCCATGGGAGTAGGTTTGGCCCCCATGGCATTCCAGGCTGTAACAAAAGAAGGTACATTGGGTACCCGCAAGATAAGCCCATTCAAGTCATCCGGATGTTTAATAGGCCGATTGGAGGTGAGGTGTCTTGGACCTCGCTGGAAATAGCCTAAAGGGATAAGGCCACATACCTCCCGCATCTGCCGTTCGATCTCTTCTCCTAAGGGGCCCAAGACCAATTGTTTCATTTCCAGAGAGTCCTTCAATAGATAGGGCATTTCGCAAAAAGCCGCTATTTCCATCCAGTTGTTGAGGGTAGACCCCGTGGCAGTCATTTCCACGACGCCTGCCTGGATCATTCGGACTATTTCACTTTCCTTGCCCAGTTGCTCAGCCGGATATACCTCTACAGCTATTCGCCCTTCTGAACGCTCGGCCAGTATCTCTCCAAAGTACACAAAGGCCTTATACCAGGTATGATCCTCATTTACTAAGAGACCTACTCGGAAGACATGCTCCGGACCTTGGGGGACCGTACATTGCCAAAGGAGTAAGCAACAAAGTGGGAGTATACGTCCTGGGAAATTCATAGGGTTACCTTCAATTCTAATCTATGGACTATTGACTATTCAACCAATCTACCTTATGGACTAAAAGGCAATTTAATTTCAAAGCGTCGCATGTGCTGCCAGTCATAGGTCACATACCTATGGGTAAGGCCCCAAGTAAGGGCTTCCAGGGGCCCCTTATTGGGATCCAGCGAACGGTCCAAACCAGCAGCTGGCGGTCCCCCTTTGATGTGGGACTTAATCTCAAAATTGATCCCATCTGGCGCCCACTGGAGGGTATTTCTCTCAGGTCCATCCGTAATGATAAGGGCCGCGATGCCTCCCTTATACGGCCATACACAGAGTTCATGTCCGCTATTGGTGATGGGATTGTAGGGGGACTTTTCATAAGGGCCTTCGAGTTGGTCGGAAATGGCCACCCCCCATTTTATTTCCCTACCGCCAAAGGTCTTTCGTTCACCCATGCGTTCTCCCTTGTAGTAGAGGTAGAATTTATCCTTGTAATAAAGCAGGGTTGGGTCGTGCACCTTATGGCTATCAAAAGATCCCTGCTTCTTCACCTTAAAGCGTGTATCCTCTTCCCCCAGCCATTCCCCATCATCCGAAGGGGATAATATGGGTTGCTCCAATTTCACAAAGGGGCCTTCCGGAGAATCCGAGATGGCCATGCCTACCTGATTTTTTACGCGATTCACATAAGGAGCCTTTACCGTTTGATAAACAAGGATGTATTTCCCTTCGTGCACCAGAATTTCAGGGGTAAATACGGATCGATCATCGTAAGAGCCAGGTTCTCCCCTCGCAACGGCTATACCTTGCTCCTTCCAGTCTTTTCCATCCTGGGAAGTGGCATACCAAACTTCTGTCTTATCCCAGGGAAAGACCTTTTTCTCGGGGTCTCCCGTTCCAAAGCCATAAGTTTTTCCGGTAGCTCGGGAAAAATATACATAGTAAGTACCATCAACCGTAATAATCCCACTGGGATCTCTTCGAGTTACTCCCTCCTCGTAGGCAAAATCCCCCTCCAAATCGTGGTAGGTAAACTCACAGTACCACTCAGGCCCTTGGTCGTAATCTCTTTCCAAAGCCCTTTTGGAGGCCAGGCTTAGGGTTTCCTTGTTCATAATCGCATTGCGCTCATACACTTCATCGGGGTATTCTGTATTTCCTAGGGAAGGGAGATCC
Organism: Bacteroidia bacterium; assembly: GCA_965263105.1. Taxonomy (GTDB): domain Bacteria; phylum Bacteroidota; class Bacteroidia; order J057; family J057; genus JBCCTX01. The sequence continues at coordinate 933,760 of CBDHGL010000002.1, forward strand.
GAATCAGGACAGGAAGTACAAGCGGCTAAACTTAAGGTAAGCCATAGCAGGCCATATATACGTAAAAAAGACTTCATGAATAGGTGTGTTTGGAATATTTTGGATTGACATAAATTAGGCTTTGTTCTAACAGTTACAAAATTTTTGTTGACTCCTCTTGGCAAAGTAGCTATCTTGGTTAGGAAAATGCCTGAAGTAACAACCCTTGCTCTATGGAACAGCACCCGCTTTTTCCGCTATTTGGCATACTAAGCTTGGTATGGCTGACCCTTTCCTGCCAGTCTAATTCTTCCCCTTCCACGGAACCTTACCAACTCAAGTTCTCCTCAGGGGAACCAGTTGTAGCTTCCCCCTTGGATCTCGACGAGATTCTTGAAAGAGGAAGTATTCGGGCTATACTTACCTACAGTTCGAGTAGCTATTTCATCTACAAAGGCCAACCCATGGGCTTTGAGTACGAACTCATTCAGAAGCTTGGGGAGCATTTAGGTGTTGAGGTAAAGATTCTGGTAGCGGAAAATATGGATGAAATGATGGCCATGCTCCAGAGTGGCTTCGGCGATATCGTTGCCCACGGGATGACGGTCACTCAAGCACGAAAGGAAATGGTTTCCTTCACCCTGCCCCACAACCGGACACATCAGGTTTTGGTTCAGCAAAAGCCTAGAGACTGGCGAAATATGAAGTTGCATGAGATTGATCGGGAACTGGTTCGCGATCCGATCGATCTCATGGGCAAAAAAGTATCTGTCAGAGAAGGATCGGCCTATTACGAAAGGTTACTCAATCTTCAGGATGAAATCGGAGGGGATATAGAGATAGAAACGGTAGAGGGTACACTAACGACGGATGAATTAATTGAAAAAGTGGCCCGAGGAGAACTCTTATATACAGTAGCAGACCAACACATCGCCCTGATCAACCGGACCTATTTTAGTCGGATAGACATCGAAACGCCGGTGAGTTTGTCTCAACAATTGGCCTGGATGGTCCGCAAGGACGCCCCCCAACTATTAGAAGCGATCAATTTGTGGCTCAAAGACTATGTCGGAAAGACAGAGTTTCGGGTGATTTATAACAAATATTTCAAAAACAAACGCGCCTTCCTTACCCGTATGAAGAGCGAGTACTTCTCTCGTACGGGAGGGAAACTCTCTCCCTTTGACGAATTGCTCCAAGCCCAGGCCGAAAGCCTGGAGTGGGACTGGCGTTTATTGGCATCCTTGGTTTATCAGGAATCTCAATTTGATCCCAAAACGAAGTCCTGGGCAGGAGCTATGGGGCTTATGCAGGTGATGCCTACTACGGGAAAAGAATTGGGTGCAAAGGACTTGTTGAATCCTCAGGAAAATGTCAAAGCAGGGGGAGCATTCCTCAGACGCCTGCAAGGGATGTGGAATCGTATCCCCAATCCTTCTGAACGATTGAAATTCATTCTTGCCTCCTATAATGCGGGTCCCGGACACGTCCTTGATGCCCAACGCCTGGCTCAAAAACTGGGGAAAGATCCCCAAAAATGGGAAGGGAATGTGGCAGAGTGCCTCCTTCTCAAGTCTGAACCCAAGTATTACAACGATGAAGTAGTTCAGAGTGGCTACTGTCGAGGGAGTGAACCCTACAACTATGTCCAGGAGATCCTGGATCGCTATGAGGAGTATAAGTTGTTTTTGTGAGCCTACTCTCCTTTCACAAAACGAGCCGACCTAACTCCACTGGCATCCAATTGACGAATGAAATAGTGCCCTGCTGATAAATCGGCGATATTTACGGTTAGGCTATGTCTGCCCAGGCCAGAACCTTCTGGAGATAACTGACGAACGACCCGACCATCCATTGCGATCAGTTGAAGGTGGGTACCCAATTGTTGGGCTTCGAAGTCTATTGTAAGGGTATCCGAAGCCATGGTAGGATATACCTTCAATGGATTTGCCTCTCCCAGTCTGCCTGAACCAGAAGTAGAAAGGTTGCAGGAGACATTGTCTTTCACAATGTCCAGTCGTTCATAATTGCCCGGAAGGGCATCTTCTACATCGTCACTTGACACGCACATCCACTTTTCGAAAATACTGGTATACACCTGTCGGTAATCAAACTCATACGGAAGGTTGTTTTCCCAGGTGACATTATCGGGTATGATGGGATTGGACCCTATGATTCCCGACTTGACCGGAGAACCAAAGAGGAACATAGGTCCTGCGGATCCATGGTCTGAGCCGTTGGAGTTATTGGACTTGATTCGACGACCAAACTCTGAGAAAACCATACCCAGAATTCGATCCTGAGTTCCCAAAAACTCGGAATCAGCCATAAAGGCCTGTATCGACTCTGAAACGTTTTGCAGTAGATAGCTGTGTCGTCCCTGGGTACTGTCACCATACTCCACCTGATTGGCATGGGTATCGAAGCTTCCCAACTGGACCAAATATAGTCGGGTTTTGAGTCCCCCTGCAATCAAACGAGACACAATCTTAAGTTGGTCAGCGAACTTATAATCCGGGTATTCTCTCTGGTTATTTATCCAGCCAGCGGCAACCTGAACCTGCTGGTTGTAACTCTCGGATTGCTTGCGGAGTATGCGGATTAACTCTATGCGATCTCCTGCAGGTCCATCGGGTACGGGAGGTTCTACATTATCCAGGAGGTCATAGAAAAAGGAGGGGTCAGTAATTGAAAGGCCCATTTGGGTATCTGGCCCTTGGAAGAGGAGAGAGGAACTATTGCCAATTTCTATCGCCAAGGGATGGGGATGCTGTTCATTGGGATAATCAAAGGGATACCCTGGGTATTCCCCATGCATAAATCTGCCTGTCCAGCCGCTGTTGATGACCTCACGGGAATCAGAGCCCGACATCCAGATATCTGTAGACCGGAAATGAGAAAAATTGGGATCCTCGTAGCCCACATTTTGAATAATGGTCAGTTTCTCCTCATCATATAGCTGCTTAAAGCTGCTCATAGCTCCATGCATAGCCAAGCCCGTCCCGGGCAGTTCTATCAGAGAGTTTTCGGGTTGTATGATATTCTGCCGGGCTGCATTTAACTGGGAATAGTAGTCCAGCGGTACCAGGGTATTGAGCCCATCATTCCCTCCTTGGAGGAAGACCATGACCAGGACCCTGTCGGAGTCTTCCATGCCTAATAGCATGTTGGCCATAGGATTATTAACCCGAGAATAGGCTCTAGCTCCATAAGGTCCCAGGGCACTGCCCAAAACGACCGAGCTGGATATATTTTTGACGAAGTTTCTTCTTTTCATTGTGGTGGGAATTATTTACTTATCAACATAGTTGATCTAATAAATCTACTGTGTGGAAATCACATAAAGGCGCGCTGGGGTGCACGAACGCGGGGTGGATGGCCTTGTAGGGTAAAGGCTATGGTTGGTTCGTGCTAGATTTTTTGGTTCTTTTTTATCGATGAAAAAAGAACAAGAAATATGGAAAGAAAAAGTATTCATTTGAATTCTAGGTAAGGAAAATGAATTAATAATAGTAGGTCATTAATGGAGCTGAAATTCAGGCAACTGAGTTACTCGCTGGAAAAGGGATTTGAGCCGATTTTCCACTATACTTACATAGGATTCATTTCCTGGATCAAGGCGGTAGTTGTTCCAGGCTTCTGTCCAGTAGGAGTCATCCTGCTGCCCAGATAACAAAATGCCTTTAAAACTTTGTAAAAGGGAAGGATCGGGGTCATAATACCCCAGAACAAACTCCAATAAATCTTCCAGGAAAAGCTTGGGATCATCCACATTTTCAAAAGACTGAGCAAACCTCAATACATTGATATTGAGGAGTTGACCAGGTGTCCAGAAGCCCCAATAGATCATTGAATCCGTACGTAGGGTACGAATCCCAATCGAGGTGGCATTCACCCAGGTTCTGTCATAGAAGGGTGTCTGGTAGTAGGCTGGCCATCCCGCTACAGAAGGGGCATCTCCCAAATTGACCCCTAAATCGGACATCAGCCAAATAGGACCCGTTTCTGTTTTGAACTGCTCAAGAGAGTTGATATAGTTGCTGGGAAATTGGACATCAAAGGTTCTAAACGTCCCATATATAAAATCAACGGGGGATTTGATGATGACCCCTCTGTTGGAAGAGTCAAAGAAATGTTCGCTAGACAGGAGGGTACGTATTGCGGGAATCAATTCATAGTCATTGTCCCGTATCATCTGGGCCAGGGGATTGATGATAGTCTGCTCTATGGGCTCTGAAAGCTCTGGGTAGACAAAGAAGCGGTATATCCTTCTTGCGAGGTATTGAGCACATTCCTCATTATCGAAAATCATGTCCAGCAAATCATCCAGTTCCTCCGCACCGGGATCTCCAAATTTTCCGGTGATGGATCGGTTGCCATAAAATTCGGAGAACTCTTTGTTCCCACTGTCGTGCCTCCAAGGATCAAATACGGATTCATTTACTGGCCAACGAAAGGTCCAACCTGTGAGGACTCGGGCTGCTTCTCTCACATCTTGCTCTGTATACCCTGAATTGGGCCCCTTACCAATGGTAAATAATTCTTGCAATTCCCTCGCGTAGTTTTCATCTGGTGCACCCAGCACATTGACATTTCCATTGAGATATTGCAGGGTCAAGGGTAAGATGGTATACTGCTTGATGAACTCTTTATAGTTCCCAAAGGCCTGATCAAAGAAGAGTTTATAATGAGAATAACAAAACTGGGCATGACCACTATCGGAGTAATTGTTGGTAACAAAAGACTGGAGAAAAAAGATGAGCTTCTGGTGAATGCTCAATCCCTGGTTCTGAATCCGCTGTCCCATCCAGTTTTTGAGGTTCCGCATCCGGAGGCCTTGCAATTCTCCATCTTCTGACCACTCTGCCTCTACCCAGGATTCCCCTTCAGGTACATCGGGGTCAGCCTTCATGCCCTGATAGTTATTAACCGGGGGAGCAGGGGGAGTTTCAGGCGTAAAAAGCACATTGATCGCTTCCTCCAAACTCAATGGAAGCAGTTGATCTACATGTGAGCGCTTGTTGCCAAAAGTTGTTCTCCGCAACAGGTGGAGTACTTCTCCTTTGCCCCAGGAGCCTGTATAGGGAGCCAGAGACATCATGGAAGTTGAATTGGATAAATTCCTTTCGCGAGTCTGCATGATTAATCATTCAAAAAATACATATTTCACCCTTTCTAAATATGGCAAAAATAGCGCCGAATTCAAAGGTAAATTCTCCTCCCTCGGCATTCTTCCTTATTCGGCTTTATTGGAAGGGAATCAGGTATCTTTTCAGAACTGAAGTCACAAAATGTTACACTTTTGTCACATTTTGTGACGCGCTTCCTTCTGGTAAAGAATTTTGTCTGAAATCTCTTCCCTCATAGATAGAAGTTCCAGATTTTTATCATAGGTGGCGGAAAAAGCAAAGGGTTCATCCCGAAGGAGATAGTCGTAAATAAACCAGTCCGTTTTGGGGGTAGGGACTTCTAAAACTTGTTCGAAAGGAATCCATTCCAGGGTTCCTTCATTGCAGGGGGGAGGAGGGGTAAATTTTATCTCAGCTAAATAGACAAAACCTATCCAGTTGTATTTTGTAGGAGAAGACTCCGTCAGAACTCCTCCATATTTCAGGGTATCTAGTTGGATACCCGTCTCTTCAAAGGTCTCTCGAATGGCCGCCTGTAGGGGGCTTTCAAAGGGATCTAGCTTGCCTCCGACCGGTGTATACATCCCCTTATTGGGTTCTTTGGCCCGTTTTAGTAGGAGGAAATTCTCCTTATGCTTCAAAACGCAGAGAGTTGCCGCCTTTTTGATCCCTAGGGGATAATTGATTTTACTCATTTCTAAGGCCTATAACGAGCCGGAGATAGCCCCCCCGCTTGCATTTTTTCCTCTGCTTGTTCTACAATCAGGTCCTTAAACACGCCCATATTGCCATCAAATGCTACGTGTTTGTCCATCATGTAGACCATTTCAAACTCGATTTCTTCCCAGGTATCTAAAGGCGCATGATTGTGCTGAATTTGAACTTCCAATTTATCTAAGGCATTTGAAAAACGGGCTTCGAGGCTTTCCTTTTCTTCGAATTCCATCCACAATTCATAGATTTCTTGACCCAACTCTCCGCTCAACTCATTCTTTATTTGCTCAATAGCCTGTAACTCGTTTGCTACTTTGTCTTTCTTGATTTCAGGGTTTCTGAGCACATCCAGCGCTGAAACATCCCCCGCTTCAATCTCGACCAAGTCGTGAACAATAATCATTTTCAGGACTTTCTCGATATCTACTTCTACTTGAAGTTTATCCTTGAGAAGCATCGCCATGAGGGACATTCGCCAGGTGTGTTCCGCCACACTTTCTTGTCGCTTATCGGAGAGCCAGCTATGACGCATCTCCCGTTTGAGCTTTTCTGCCTTGCCAATAAATTGTAGGATCTTTCTGAGTTCGTTTTCCATAGGTGTAGGGTTTGGGACAAAGGTAGGGAATTCATAGTTTATCCACTTCCTTATGAATAGCGGTAACGAAAGATTTAGGCAGGTCTTCCTCCAACTGGGCCATTTCTGCTTTTAAAGATGTTACTTTTTCCACATCCGACCGGTGATAATCGACCAAATAGTAGTAACCTATGTATTGAAAAATCGGAGCAGGGTCCTGGGTTAACAGGGCCAATTCCTCCGGGTCCATCTGGGTAATAGGCTCTTTTTTGAGTTGTAGCAAATGGGCTTTGATAGAGGCTGTTTCTATGTCTCGTTCTATACCCGTGGACTTGAGGCGTTGGTACCTTTTGCGATCGGTGTAGAAAATTCCCGTTCTACTAGGAAGGGTGACCGCCAAAAAGACCATGAAGCTCATCATACCCGTCACGAATAAGATAAAGCTGAGGGGTTGAGGGGTGAAAAATATAAGAAGCAGGGCCAATAAAGAAAAAATCAGAGAAGTTAGGGGACCCGCAAGGATTACGTTGGAAAACTGCTGAAGAGTCTCGGCAGTAAATTCCCTGGGAGAAGTAGCTGCTACCCCTCCAAAGGTATTGAGATCCGTATTGAAGAAGACTTTCACCTTTCGATTTTCATCTCGTTTTATTCCCAAGAATCCCACCGAAAAGAATTCAAAAGAAAAGCCCTGGAATAAGCCGGTTAGGAGGTGCCCCAATTCGTGGATGGTCAGGGCTAGAAATATCCCCAAAGGAATATACAGCAGATACCAAGGGGAAATATCTTCCTTCCCTGGAAGAACTCCTTCTAGCAGATGTGAATTAGCAATGGTATATCCAACTCCTGCGCCCGCCAAAGCGAGAAGCAACATGATGAGAATAAATTTTAGTGCTTTCATCCGTATGCGTATTTTCCCTGACGAAATTCAAATAGCGATCTCCTGTGAATAAGAGAGTTGATATTTGAGGTCAGGTTGGAAAGGAGGGAGCTAGATGGTAGGAGGCTGTAGATTGATAACAGTAACCGAATGGCTTTACCAGCCAGAGTCTTCTACGAACTATTCCACCTCTCCCATCACCCGGCGGTTGCATTCCAACAAGACTTCATGCAGTTCATGGCCTTCTGAATTGACAGGATTGATCGCTTTGACCAATTGGGTTCTCAATTGATAGAGGTTAGTTTTTGTACCTTCTTCGGCTTCCCGGCACATTTTTATCTTCATCTTGGCTGCCTGCTGGTCTTGTTTAGGGTTTAGCCAACCATTCAACTCTGAGCATTGATTGCAAGCCCCTTCCTTATTGATGAGGGCACAGCGCCGATCAAATATATCTGTAAGGGTTTTTCGCCCCTTCTGTATTAGGTACTTAGCGGTTCCTTCCGTTTTCCCCAGGATAAGCATGATCTCGGGTACAGAAAAGTCATAGATGTCTTTGAGGATGATAGCGACTTGATTTTCAATCGGCAGGGTCTTAGACATGCAGGTGAAGCAGGTGTCGATATGTTCTTTTATTTCATATTTCCCGTATGGAGAGTTTTTACTTACCGATTCGATTTTTTGGGCAAGGGAGGGGGTTTGCGATACCAAGCCCTTTGCCTGAGTTTTCACATCTTCTACCCAGCGCTTTCGCTTTTTGAGTTCATTATAGGCGAGGTTGGTAGCGATCTGGAACACCCAGGTTTTCAAAGAAGATTTCCCTTCAAAAGAAGACAATTTGTCAAAGGCCCTGATAAAGGTATCATGGGCAATATCTTCTGCATCCGAGCGATTGGCCATGAGGCGAAACAAATAGGACTTCAATTGATCTTGAAAAGCCACAAATAGAGATTGGAAGGCGTTAATGTCACCTTCCTGAGCTTGAGCGAGATAAGATTGATTTTCCATAAGAAAATAAGAAGAGGACTCTCAAATGAAGTCCTCTCCCTGTTAATTGTTTAAGCGTGAATCCATTTTAGTGCCGAGTCCTGATCTGCAAAGTTCCGTAAGTCAAATTTCCCTTCTTCCTTATCAATTTCTTTGGCGGAATCCACATATTCCTTAGGCATGACATAGGCAACCTTTTTTACGCCCAACTTATAGTACCTGGGATAGTGTTCATTTTTCTGCCAATCGGGAAATTCGGGGGGGAGTTGGAACTGAAAATTTCTCACATCGATGACAAAGTTTTGGGTGTCATATTCAAAGCCATATCCCACAAAGTTGCTACAGGCTTCCTGAAAATCTTCATAGCTCATTTGCCCATTGTCATCCATCCAGAAAAAATGGAGGGTAGATTGATCTTCGGATAGAACTAATTTATATAAAGCATTTTGGAAAACAGTCATGATATTAATTTTAAGAAGTGAAAAAATTAGTTTACTTTTTTAACCCCAGGCGTGAGTTTAGTAGGTCTTCTCTCGGCAGAGCACATATTATTATCGGCGGGTCTTTCGCCAAAGTAGAGTAAACCTTCCGCATCAAGAGAGAGCAGGTCAGTAGCTTCTGAACATCCTACGTGTAGGGAAATCATCAGGGTTAAGAGAAATGTTAAATTCATTTTTTTCATCTTTTTAAGGGAGTAGTGAAACAAATTCTAATGGGTAAATTCATTCATTTGTCTCTCTGACAATTGGGAGGAGGAAATCGGATGAAAAAATTGTTTTTTTTTTTCTTTCTCATTTTGGAGCAATCACTCCAAAATACCTACCTTTATATTGGAGCAATTACTCCAAAACAAATAAGCACAAACAAAATGAACACTAACCTTTTATTAAAAATTGCCGCAGTACTTTGGATCATTTGGGGAGCGGTCCACATATTCGCTGGCGTCATGACCATGAATTTTATTCTCTCAGGTGATATTTCCGGAGCTGTGGGCGGCATCGCTGACGCGGTCGATCCAACAAGCCTTCAGATGGCTTATCCGGCAGCTTCTGGAGCCGTCATTGGACAACATGGATTTAATCTATTTTGGATTGGACTCGTCACCTTTATCTGTGCCTTTTATATATGGCGAAAAAATTCAAACGCCATCTTTCTAGCTGCGATAACCGGGGGACTTGCGGACTTGGGCTACTTTCTCTTTATGGACTTGGGAGGATATGTGAACTTTGTTCCGGGGACCGTTATGACCCTCGTCTCCGCTTCGGCCATTATACTGAGCTTTTATGCATACTTTCGAAGTGATAAAATGTAAGCCAGAGGATCGGGAAGTAGTTCACTCACATCATATTTGAATACGGAACATACATGGAAATCGGGATAGATAGTTTTGCTGCGGCAAGTGTAAATGAGGAAGAGGAGCTCGCTCCTCAAAACGTGCAAGCACTTGAGGAACTTCTCCAGCGGATAGAGTTTGCCGACGAAGTAGGCATAGATATCTTTGGAATGGGGGAGCACTATCGAAAGGAGTTTTTGGACTCTGCTCCTACGCTCATCCTTGCTGCTGCGGCAGCCAGAACAAGTCGTATCCGACTTACAAGTGCCGTTACGGTCCTAAGCGCAGCTGATCCAGTCAGGATATTTCAACACTTTGCTACCATAGACCTGATTTCGAAAGGACGTGCTGAAATGGTGGTAGGTCGCGGTTCCTTCATAGAGTCTTTTCCGCTATTTGGCCTAAATCTAACTGATTATGATGCCCTTTTTGCTGAGAAATTGGGGCTTTTATTGCAAATTCGGGCCAATGAAACTGTCAGCTGGTCAGGGAAGTTTCGTCCAGCTCTCAACAAGCAGGCCATTTATCCCAGACCTCTACAGGAGGAGCTTCCCATATGGTTGGGGGTAGGGGGAACTCCCGCTTCTTTTATCCGTGCCGGTCAACTGGGCTTGCCCTTGATGGTGGCCATTATCGGCGGGGAGACCCACAACTTTCGCCCCCTGGTGGACCTGTACCGACAAGCTGGGGAACAGGCAGGCTTTCATTCAGACCAATTGAAGGTAGGGATTCATTCTTTTGGCTATGTAGCTGCTACCAGGGAAAAGGCGATAGCTGATTTTTATCCCCGCTATGCCGAGGTCATCACCAAGGTGGGAAAAGAGAGAGGCTGGCCTCCTGTTACCCGCGCTCAATTTGATGCGCAAATTGGTCCTTTGGGAGCTATCGTCATTGGAAGCCCCGAAGAGGTAGCCGAAAAAATCCTTCGCCATAGTGATGCTTTGGGAGGGATCTCCCGCTTTAGTTTCCAAATGGATGTAGGCTTATCTCATCAGCAATTATTGGAGTCTATAGAACTTATTGGGAGAGAAGTTTCTCCCCTCCTTTATGCAAAATAGATACTAGAGCAAAGAAAATTTGGTATTTTGTTCCTTGGTGCAAATTCTTGTCCAGTTGGGAAAGATTATGGGTAGCTATATGAGCTTCTTCTACTAATATATGCCAAGAGCCAGACAATTTGACGAAGAAGAGATCCTCTACAAAGCGATGAACCTTTTTTGGGAAAAAGGGTATCATGAAACGTCTATTAAGGACCTCATCAAACATCTGGGAATAAATAATGCCAGTATCTACCATGCCTTCGGAGGAAAGAAGCAATTGTTTTACAAGGCTTTCAACCACTATCGATTGATACAAATAGAGGGTTTGAAAGGATTTTTGAGTACCCAGGATAATATCCGTGAGGGCTTAGTCCAGGTCTTTCTCAAGATAATAAGCGATGACAGCAATGACGAAGCCTGCAAAGGCTGTCTTATCGTAAATACCAGTACGGAATTGATTCCTTCTGATCCCCAACTCCAAACGCTTATCAAAGAGCACAAGCAAGTCATGGAGGGTATTTTTTACCATTTCCTCCAGAAGGGAGTCCAGGCAGGGCAAATCTCCCAAGAGAAGGATATAGCCATGATCTCCCAATTGCTGTATACCCTCATGATGGGCCTCCGTGTGGTGGGAAAAACCAAACCCGATCCGGAGGAATCCATGGCTTCTGTCAGAGCCGTTTTAACTTTATTGGATGCAGGAAAGAAATAAGTAAGTGGACAAAGAAAAGTCTGCCCTGTAGGGGTATAGCCGTTCGGTTAAGGGAAAACCTTTGTACTTACTTTATCAACTTCTGGTAATGGACATTCCCAAAAGAATCTATTGCCTTCATAATATATAGACCTTCTTCCCATTCATGGACACTAACTTGTTGGGGAGTAGAAAGGGAGGATTTCCTTAGTATCACCCTTCCCAACTCGTCATAAATCTCAATTTCCTCTAAGGGGCCTGTCAAGGTCAATTGACTTCCAAAAGGATTGGGAAAGACATATTGGCGGTCGGATAAGGAAGCTTCTAATTCGATAGCTATGATAGAGAATAGCTCCACATTTCCATTGTAGTCTACCTGCTTGAGTCGGTAGTAATTATATCCGGGAAGCGGAGCCGCATCAACCAACTCATAGGAGGCTTCGCTTGCCGCATCGCCCCGACCGGCGATAAAGCCCACATCTATCCAATCGGTCCCATTTGCACTCCGCTGGGCGAAGAAGCCAAAATTGTTGCTTTCGCTTGCCACGGTCCAGGTGAGATGGACGCCTTCTTCGCGGAGATCTCCGTTAAAGGACAATAAATCTACCGGTAAAATATTTCCACCAGAACCCAGGCCCTGGACGCAGGGATATTCTGCGGCGCTAATACCAGGCCCTTCGATTTCAATCACATAGCCGCAATTGAATTGCATGGTATCACATTGTGCGGGATTTAAACTAGCTGTTGAAGCCTGTATGGTCCCTGAACTGGTATTGAGGGGCAGGTTGAAAAAGATATCTTGCCCATAACAAACTACGCTTCCTTGCAGGGTGTAGAGATTCGGCGGGGGATTCGTTCCTGAAACCTGAACCTCGTATTCAATATTCACTTGGTAGGTACAGGAAGGACCGGCTTGGGAGGTGGAGGCTCCATTGGTGGAGAGACTTACCGATACGGAATACACATAATTCTCGGGATTGGGGTCGGAATCGACAGAGAATGTACAACTCTGAGCATATAGCTGGGGGAAGTTTAGCGCAAGGAAAATCCATATTCCCGCGCATAGAATGCGATGAATCATGTAGGCACTTATTAAGGGGTAACAACTTATTACAAAGTTATAAATAAATAATTATATAAATAAAATAATTTGGGAATTTGTCTTTTGCCGAATAAACAAAAGTCTTAATCTATTCTCTTTCTGGACTTTGGGAAAATTGGGGATATGGGAAAAAGCACCAGGAACTATCCCAATGGAAGTGAATTATAGGAAGGGAGGCATGTGGAAGGCTCAAGTTAGATATTAAAGGCTTTCTGGGAGTGATTAAATTTTCTAGTTCCTGCCTAAATTAATCGAAACGTTTTCCGTGAACCCAAGGGAGAAGGTATTACGCGTCCGAGCCTCACTTTCATTATAAAACCCTTCGGCCTTGACGAATCCGATACCATATTTATTCACTACAGTGGGACTGGGCGTATCAGGGAGGATGAGAAATTTATTGTCGATTATCCTTATGTAGGAATTGGGTTCGGTTACGGTCATCCAAAATGTGTTTTTTAAGCCGGGGCGAGGGGCTTGGTTGATAATTTGGTTATCGAATACAAGGGAAGTATCTCCCGATCGCACATTGAGGAAGTAAATTCCCGTATAAGCAATTGTTGGAGTAGGGAATTCTTTTAGGCCGTTTTGGGTTAAGGTGTTTCCAGTTACTTTTATGGGATATTCTGTGAAAATTCCATAATGTCCACTTGAGTCAATTGTATTATTCAATATCTCTACTCCTTGTGCATAATAGTCATCCGCTTTATCCAGACAGGCAATTCCGTTGTTCCCATTATTTATGATTTGGTTTCTCTTGATAATGACCCGTTTAATCTGCCCAGTCTGCTCAGGAGTGTATTGATTGGTCATTTTCACTTCAATTCCATGAACCTTGTTATCTCTTATTGTATTTCTTACAATTTCTACATCTACCCCTCCGGGGAATAGGTCGATTCCATCCTGGTTATTTTTGAAAATGGTATTGCCCTTTATGAGGATTTTGTGGCAATTTGATAAGGTCTTTATCCCATCAGATTCTCCCCCCAAACTATTCCCTATCATACAATTTTTTATACTAAGGCCTTCAACTCGATAATTCTTTCTTTGAGTGGGATCATCATGGATAAAGCCCAGATATACTTGATGGGCATTGCTATCTAAGAGGCAATTTTTAATGGATATGTTCTTGCCCCGTTTTACCCAAATAGCTGAAAAGTGCTTTTTTAGGGTTAGGGCCCTGATGGTAACACCTTTTCCCCAAGACGGGTTATTGTCTATGTCAATTAAGGCATTAGCGTCTGTTGGAATATAAGCAGTTGTTCCTAATTGGAAGTTTTGAATGACAATCTTTTCAGCATCTTTTACAACGATAGCCGATGTGGTATTAGACTGCTCCTTAATAAGCTGCTCTCTCCCAGTCTTTCCCTGAATCCTCCATCCTGACTTAAGGTGAAGTTCCTCTAATGCCTTGATATATAGAGGGTCTTTTGATCGAATATGAAATAATACTTTGCCTTTGTCAATGTCGGCGATGGCTTGCGTGTTGATATACCGCCTTCCGTTTTCCTGGTAGGTAAGATGTGTTTCATCAATCAGGTATCTTTTATATCCTGGTACAATTGGGAGGGTACATTGAACCATCAATAGGGAGATTCCTACATACAAGAGGAGAGCGTTAACCGTTATTTTCATGGACTGAGGGATAAGTTTTTTAGGAAAATAGAGCCCGTACAGACAAAATTTAACACAAAAATGCCAAAAATAGCCATTTCATAAGCTCAATTTAATACTGTGGTGTTACTTGTACTACATTTTTGCGTCATATACCTGGATTAATACACCAAACCCAAAATTTTTTTTCACAATACATTAAACCATGTCATCAATTTTAGACGCATTAAAAGGGTACATCACTCCCGACCTTCTTTCGAAGGCAGCAGCCCAATTCGGTGAGAGTGAATCAACCATTTCTAGAGGACTTACTAGCATCATCCCTTCTCTGTTGGGGGGAATCGCGTCCAAGTCCGGAGATACTTCAGCCATGGCCAGCCTATTCAACCTGATCAAAGACAATGGCGATGCCACTTCAGTTGACAATATCAGCGGATTGTTGAGTGGAAATACAGAAGGATTGACTAACAATTTCCTTTCTAGCATCTTCGGAGACAATACCGAAGGCGTACTAAGCAAACTTTCTTCTTTTGCCGGTATCAAAGGGAATGCCTTCCAATCCATTGTAGGATTAGCTAGTCCCCTTATCATGGGACACTTTTCTAAGCTCATCGGCTCAACAGGACTGAACCTAAACGGATTCATGTCTATGCTTAGTGATGAGAAAGACGATATCATGAGCGCCGTTCCTTCTGGCTTAAGCAGTTCTTTGGGCTTAGCCGAAATGGGGGAAAAGGCCTATGCAAGTGTGGCTGAGGGTGCTTCCGAAGCCAAGAAAAAAGGCGGCGGATGGGTTTTGCCCCTATTGCTCTTGTTGGGACTTGCTGCGGCTGGATACTACTTCTGGAACGCTTATGGAGAAAATATCACTAACTCTGTGGACAGCGCCGCGGAAACCGTAGCTGAGGTAGCCGAAGATGCTGCTGACGCAACTGTTACGGCCGTCAAAGACGGAGTAGAAGCTACCGGAGACGCCATTGCTGGCTTGGGAGAATTTTTCTCTAGAAAATTGGCTGACGGAGTAGAACTCCTCATTCCTGAAAATGGCGTAGAAAACCAATTGCTTTCTTTCATCGAAGATGGGGATGCAGCTATCGACAAAGAGACTTGGTTCAACTTCGACCGTTTGACCTTCGAAACAGGTGCGAGTACCCTGGACATGGAGCAATCCAAAGAGCAATTGGAGAATATTTCCAAGATTATGACGGCTTACCCTTCTACAGCCATCAAAATTGGCGGATATACCGACAATACCGGTACAGATGAAGTCAACATGCAAGTTTCCCAAGCACGTGCAGATGCTGTGAAAGCAGCGTTGGTAGCTATGGGAATCGACGCGAGTCGTATGGAAACGGAAGGATACGGATCTCAGCATCCGGTAGCTTCCAACGAGACAGAAGAAGGAAGGGCTCAGAACCGCAGAATTGCACTTCGCTTTACGGCTAAGTAAGCCAAACACAGATAAAAACCATCATCCCCAATGCCGAAAGGTGTTGGGGATTTTTTATTATTTCAAAAACTCCGCAATGGCTTCCCCCACTTTCTGCGCTTGCTCATCTACGATGAAGTGCCCACCTTCTAAGCGAAGTATATCCAGATTCGTGTAGAATTCCTCTGCCCCCAGGATATATTCCTTGATGATAACGGGATCTAAAACCCCATGGATGATTCGGGTGGGAATATCTATACTTTGTCCTTCAAAGTTCTTAGCCCACCGAGCCCGATCTTTGTGTAAGGTTCGATAGATATTGGCAGCTGTGGTAATAGAATGAGGGATCTTGTAGCAGCGGATATACTCTTCAATAGCATCCTCGGGTACAGGTTGGCTGATTCCTCGGCTAAAGAAGCGCACCCAGATATCCTCCTTTCCTTGGATCATGGCTTCGGGAAAGTCCTTAATGCTTAAAAAGAATTGGTACCAGGAGGAACGAAAGAGCTGCTTCACCAAAATTTCTCCCGCCTTCTGCTGGCCGATGGGATTGTTGATCAGGACCATGTTGATAATAATCAACTTTGTGATTCGGTCTGGATCTAGAAAGGCCATTTCCTGGACGATCGCTCCCCCCCAGTCGTGGCCTCCCAAGTAAAACTGGTCTATCCCTAAGGTATCCGCAATGGCAAACATATCCTGGGCCATCTGGTCCTTTTCGTAGAATTTTTTATCCAACTCGCGATTGCTATCTCCCATTCCACGTAAGTCTGGAGCAATCACATAATAGTCTTTTAGATAAGGAGTGGCATGATGCCAGCAATAGCCCGTTTGGGGCCATCCATGAACCAGGATCACAGGAGGCTTGGAAGCATCTCCATATAGTCGAACGTTGAAGGATCCGCGAGCGGTAGTAAGTAGTTTTTTCATTGGGAAGGAGAATTCAATATTCTTGTATAAGCACTTCTGTGGGAATATTTAGGCTTGTATGTAAGCTCCGAATCATTTCAAGAGTTAACTTACGTTTTCTGCTTAGAATCTCACTAACCCTACTTTTGTAACCTATTATCTCCGCCAAGTCCTTTTGCTTCATTCCCAGCTGTTCCATCCGAAATAAAATAGCTTCTATCGGGTCTGCTGGTCCAATAGGATAGTGCTCATCTTCATACTTCTCAATCAGAAAAGCCAATATTTCTAGCTCATCCCCTTCTTCACTCCCTAATTTTGCATCAAATATTTCTTCCAATCGGGCTAGTGCTTTTTCATAGTCTTCTTCTGATTTTATCAGCTTGATAGTCATATTTTTGAATTATATGGTTGCAGCATCAATTTTATCATATGCTGAATGCGTCCCTATGAATCTTATCCAAACTATTCCATAATCGTAGTTACACTTTATGATCAATCTATACTGATTCCCCTTGATGTTAAAAACCACTCTATTATTTGCAATGATACTTGCGCTAGGATAATACTTTTTAACATCATTAGGATTCTTCCAGCTAGCTTTTTTTGCTTCATGATACCAGGATTCTAACGGCGATTGAACATCAGCGTGTTTCTCCCAATAATTTCTCAACGTTTTCTTTGCTACTACGCGCATAGATGAGTTTCTCTACGTGAATATAACCAATAAGTTACCAAAATGGTAACCGCGATTTATTTCCCCAATACCAGGACTTTCGTTTTTTTTTGCTATACCTAGAATTTCTATGTATGTTTGGTGCATAGAACATCTAAGTATACTATGCCATCAAAAGATCTCATTGCCGCTTCTACTATTCCCATCATTCTTTCCTTACTGAAAAGAGGAGATAATTATGGGTATCAATTGATAAAAGACGTTCAGGAAATCTCAGGGGGAGCCCTGCAATGGAAGGAAGGCTCCTTATATCCGGTATTGATCAAGCTAGAGAAAAAAGGGCTTATCACCTCTTATATCAAAAAAGAGGAGGGGCGAAATCGAAAGTATTATGCGCTCAAGCAAGACGGCCGTACCCGACTTGCTCAATTACAGAATGATTGGGAAATGATCCATCATACCTTGAATAACCTATGGAAGAACGAACTGAATTTGACCTAGACTTTGCCTTACAAGAATTTGTGGATTCCCTGAATCCGAATGAGCTCCTTTCAGATGTGGATAAGGATGAACTCCGGGACCATGTCTACCTGGAAATGGATAGCCTGAAGGAGCTAGGCTTATCAGAAGAGGAGGCTTTTATCATCAGCCAAAAGCGATTCGGCAAGGCAGAGTTAATTCAAGAGGAATACCATAAAGCCAAGCCTGAAAAGAGGTGGTTTCAATTTCTGCTTTCTGCTGTGATGGTTGTTTTTGGACTGAAAACAATCTTCAATCTGATGAGCATCACTTCTCTTTCTACTTTAGTAGCCTTAAAAGAACTTTTCCAGATTAATATAGGCTTATATATAAAATGGATCGACTTGGGCATAAAGATTTTCACCCTTCTTATTTCCCTTTTGGCAGGCGGGATTATTATTCGAAGAGCTATATCCGGAAAGATCAAATTCCTATGGCCCATTCCCACTGCATTCTTGATTTCAGAGATTAGCCGAGTTTTGTTACTGCCTCAGTTTATATCCTCCTTTACTGTTGAAATTTTAGGGAGTATGCAAATAAACTACCACCTTATCATTACAGGAATAAGCATTTTAGGAGTACTGGGCTCATTCTGGGTGATTTATGAGTTTAGGGATTTGAAATTGAGTTTGTAAATGAGGCTTTGGAATATAGGATATTTAGAATCTCATTTCAAATACTCTTCTGCCATGGAAATTTCACAATAAAATATAATCCCATCTTATTGAATCACCTCAAGCTCGAAAGCCCGACAAAAATATCTTTGGACAGGACATTGCCCTCAAAATAGGCATCGGGATTCAGCGTAGAACCCAAAGACAGGGTACTATCATTGACGACATAGGCCTTCACCTCGATGGGAGTAGGAGCGTTGATTTGTAAGGTGTACAAAACGGGAGTGGAACTTCCCTGTTCGACAAACTTGTTGCCCTTCAGGCTCGAAAGGCGGTTGAGGTAGCGATTAACCTTGGTCACATCCAACTCGGTGGAGTCGGGTAGCATCCAAGTATTGTTGAGCCCGCGCATCATCTGGAAGGAAGAGTCTCCCGGATAGATAAAACTGAGGCTGGACCACTGACTATTGGGCCCTTGGATAAGGGTCTTGTCGCGCCATTCGTTAATTTCTTTTTCGAAATTGGAGCGGATGTGGCCTTCTACCAGGTAGGTATTGTCATCCCCCTCGGGACGAGCATAAGTTGTCATACCAGCCTGTTGGTACTGGAAGCTCCCCAACCATAGGTCTGAGAGCATCTCAGTCCCTTGAAGCAATTGAACCCGAACGCCTGCACTGTCATTCACTCCATATTCCGACCAGGCACTTTCCCGGGTAGAAACCAACTGCGTAGCAGAAAGGCTCTGAAGAGAACCAATAGCAGCATTTACAGTAGAAGGAGAGGCGCTAAAGGACCTATCCCCGCCTGCGCTAATCTTCCAGGCATTCCCAGCCTTATTCAACTCCAGGTTTTCCTCCGCATCTGGCAAGATGATCTTGATCTTATCGATCTTAGCGGTATCCACCAGGACCAATTCCTTGGTGTAGGAAGCCGTTCCCTTTTGATCAAAGGCCCAAGAGCCCAAGTACAATAGGGCCAAAACGCCCAAAGCGATGCTTAACTGTCGGTTATTGAATCTTCTGAACATAACTTCTATGTCATTTTTCTTCTAATTCATCAAAAATGCCTCTCCAATAGAACCTCCTCACTTTTGCCTCCTCAATTTATGTCCTTCATCAAAACACAGGCGCGTTGGAAATGGCAGAAAACCGGGGGAGGCGTTGGCCTGAGGGATGAAGTGATTTTTCTGCCGAGATTTTTGGATACTTTTTATCGACTGAAAAAGTATCAAGCCTATGAATAATCCTCCTGCATCCAGCGAACCCGCTGACTCTTCCTTTTTTGCGCCCGAAAAATCCCCACCGCAATTACGATCAACAAGGGCAACAAGAATACACCGTATTTCACCAAGTTTCTCGTGCTATCATCTAGTTGTTTTTCTATCAATCTATTTTCTACAGAACGCGTCCTCAACTCGATCAATCCCGTGTCATCCGTCAGCCAGTCGATAGAATTGACGACCATATTGACATTATTGGCAGGTAAGCCCTGCTGACCTTGGCCAGTGGCAAAATCTCCATCCCCAAAGACGATCATTCGAGAATCGGCACCACCAGCTAATTTCCCAGACAACCACGCAGCTACAGGTTGAGGTCCCTCTGTATAATCATTGGGGCCCCACTGCTTTTGAAGATTGATCATGGTAGGAGAGGGTAGGCTACCACTCTGAGCTGAGGTATATGCTAGAACGCCATGCTGTACAGAAGAATCCATCGGCGTTACCTGTACGGGACTCACAAATACCATATTGACGGCCTCCAAGCCTTTGGTTACGGGGTGATCTTCATAATTAGTGATCAAGGGCATATAAGGAAACTCAACTGGCATCTGCATAATTCCAAAGGCTGTCTGCTGCTGGATGCCTACCTGCCCACACTGGGCATCCACCAAAAAGGTGGGAGGAATCATCACCCCCTTATCGCCCAACCAAGACTCCAGTCCAGTGGTAAATTCCGTCATGAATTGCTGGCCCATGTCCTTCCCGACTCGGTTAACGCCCAAAAGTAAGCCCCCTCCAGATCCCAGAAACAAATCCAATTCTGCCAGTTGAGCCTGGGAAAAGGAATCCGTAGGTGCTAAGGAAACCAGGGTCTTGAATTCAGACCATCTTCCTGGGTCATCTAAAGAAACGGTATCTACTTCGTAAAGGGTAC
The DNA here is from genome assembly GCA_965263105.1 of Bacteroidia bacterium. GTDB lineage: Bacteria > Bacteroidota > Bacteroidia > J057 > J057 > JBCCTX01. The sequence continues at coordinate 954,091 of CBDHGL010000002.1, forward strand.
TCAATTCCTGAAGGATCTGTCCCATCTGCTGTAGGCCGGGTTCTCCATGTCCTTGGATAAAGCCGATCTTGGGCTTATCACTAACCGCGAGCTTTTTTATGCTGCGCGAAAGGTTGTACTCCATCTGCGACCCATCTCCTACAAAGGGGATTACTTCCTGGTTGGCTCCCAATTTCACAATAGCTCCCATGTAGGCGCGCATCTGTTCGGTACGGTCGCTTTCCCTTACCTGCAATATCAGAGGAGAAATTCCCTGCTGCTGGCTACGCTGCTCGGCGGCCTCATCTTCATTGGGGTTAATAAATTCGAATACCACATTGCGATCTGAAAGGCTCTGGTACTCGTAGAGCATGTCTTGGAAGTCCCTTTTGATGGCTCCTACGCTGGGAGGCAAGTCCTCCGAAAAATGAGCGGTAATGGTTACCGGATCTTCCAGTTCTTTGAGTATAGTTCGCGTAGTACCACTCAGGGTATAACGCTTGTCAGCGGTGAAGTCCAGCCTGAAATAGTATGAATAGACCAACAAATTCAGGAGGATAAAGATCCCGATAAACAGGAGCGTCCGCGTATTGACGATTGAGTTTGTCAGTTTCATATCAGGAAATAATATTTCTTTTGGAAAGCTGCATCTCGGCCAAAATCAAGCCCAGCAAGGCCAGGGAAACGAAGTAAAACACATCTCTGAGATCGATCACCCCTCGTTCAAAAGAAGAATAATGAGTGAACATACTTAGGTAGTTGAGGGTCTCGGCTACAACGCCCCCATTATTTCCCCCTACTGTGCCAAAACCGATAAAGAATATAATCCCTACCAATAGGGTAATCAGAAAGGCAACGATTTGATTATCTGTAATGCTGCTGATAAAAATTCCTATCCCCAGGTAGGAGGCACTGAGGAAAATCAATCCCAGATAGCCACACCATACCGCTCCGTGATCTACGGGTCCCAACCAGGCTACCACGAAGTAATAGGGGAGGGTAAAGGCGAGGGCAATCATGATGAGGAGCAAACCTGCCAGAAATTTTCCACTGACTACCTGCCAGTCGCTCACCGAGCGTGTCAATAGCGTTTCCAAGGTGCCGTTTTTTCGTTCCTCCGCGATCATCCGCATGGTGATCGCCGGTACAAATAGAAAAATGGCGATCAAAGCGTGGATGAAGAAGGTACGCATATCCGCCTGGTTGCTCAAAAATACATCCGAGGCGAGGAAGCCATATATCCAGGTGAAAAAGCCACTAATTAAAAGGAAAGCGGCCAAGAGGATATAGGCGATGAGGGAATCAAAAAAGGTTCGGAGTTCTCTTTTGGCTATTATCCATGTATTACTCATAGCAGCGAACTTAGTTTTTGGGTGGTGAATTAAGGGCTTTGCAATGAATCCTTTCTAGTTCAACGTCAATTCACGGAAGATGTCTTCTAAACGTGTTTCCAAAGGCGTCATCTCAGTTAATACCCAGCCTTTATCCACACAGAGGTGGAAGATGGCCTCTCTAGCTGACATGCTCTCTTTGGTTACCAGTTCGAAGCGAGAAGAATCCGCAGGAGAAGGATCTACCGAGGCTACCTGGGCCAGTCCGAGCAATTCTTCGAATAGCTTGTCAGAATTAGGCGCCTTAATCTGCACTTTGAGAATCTCCTGGCCTTGGGCCTGATTCCGCAAGGCATCAGAACTACCATCTGCCACGATTTTCCCCTGATTGATGATCATGATCCGATCACAGGTGGCTTCTACTTCTGGCAGGATGTGGGTACTTAGGATAACCGTCTTTTCCGTTCCGATCTCCTTGATCAGGTTCCGTATTTCAACAATTTGATTGGGATCAAGCCCAGTCGTAGGTTCATCGAGGATGAGGATTTCCGGGTCGTGGATCAGGGCTTGGGCCAGCCCAACCCGTTGTCGATAGCCCTTGGATAACTCTCCGATCTTTTTGTGTTTCTCCCGATTCAACCCACATCTCCCCACAATAGATCGCATCCGTGCGGGAAGGGCTTCCTTGCTCACGCCCTGCATTTGGGCGACAAAAGCCAGGTATTCCATCACGGGCATATCGAGATAGAGGGGATTATTCTCAGGGAGGTAGCCTATATGTTTTTTGATTTTTTCGGGAGCTTCATAGATGCTATTTCCCCCGATGAGTACCTCTCCCTGGGTGGGAGCCATAAAACAGGTAATGATTTTCATCGTAGTGGTCTTCCCGGCTCCGTTGGGTCCGAGGAAGCCCACAATCTCACCTGTCTTTACCTCAAACGATATATCGTCCACGGCCAGTTGCGGTCCGTAGGCTTTGGTTAAGTTGTTTACCTGAATATCCATCGCACAGCAAGTGGGTTAGTAGTTGTAGCTAAGTTGATTTTTTCGGAGGCCAAAAATAGGGGATTCCTAGTTCTTTGTCAAGAATGGTTTGATAGTTGAATTGTCGCCGGTCCACACAGATTGGGTTGGTTAATTGGTTTGATAGTCGACGGTCCACAGTCAAGATTGGTTAATTGGCTCTTGGGCCATCTCACCCTTTCAACCCAGACTGTCGACTATGGACTATTATACTATCTAACCGCTCTATGGACTATCTACCATGGACCATAAAACTATCTAAGCCCCATCTCAATCTGTCCAGTAGTCTACAACTAGAACGTCCTCCAAAAAGGGTCCCAGCACATCTCCAAAGGCTTTGTGGTCGGGATGAGGCAAATACGTCGCCCGTCCTTCCTCATTTTCAAAACTCAGGAAGAAACAGTGAGTAAAGCCCTTATCCAGGCCTTCGGGACTGTTGTTAGTCCCCCATTCAAAGCCCTTGATTTCGGGTATTTTGCTGGGAAGTTCCTTAAAAGCAGCTTCCACAGTGGCGATATCCTCTGGGGTAGCACTTTCTTTGAATTTAAACAATACAACGTGTCTTAACATAGCTTGGTCCGCTACTTCGCTGTGTTCGTGGGGTTCCTCTACTTGAGCGTGTACATGTTTTTCCTCTGTTTCCACACAGGCAAACAGCATCAGGAGAGGGAGGGTAAAAACGAGTAGGTTTTTCATAAGGTTTGTTGGTTTGGTAGTCGACAGTCCACAGTTCTGGTTGGTTAAATGGTTGCACAGTCGATGGTCCACAGATTGGATTGGTTAATGGACGCTTAAGTCATCTCACTCTTTCAACCCAGACTGTCGACTATGGACTATTATACTATTGAACCACTCTCTTAACTATCGACGATTCTACTATTATCTATTCTATCATATCCAATTCCATCAGGCGCTTTTCCTCGGAAGATACTGAACCAATTCCCAAAAATCCGCCAGAGGCTTCGGCAACCTCTTTGGCCAGGCTACGCCAACTCGTTTTGAGGTGCTCAGCAAATTCGGCATCCAATTTCTTCAAAATAGGATTGAGATCGGCCAAGTCTGATTTCATCATGGCTTCCCCCGTCTCCGCTGTCCATCTTTTCAAACAGTCGTTTAAATCTTCGGCAAATCGATCCTTGACCAGCGTGTAATAAGGATTAAGCATCGGGTTAGAAGTGAAGGTTCGGTAATTCACCACCTTACTTGCCCAGTTCTTTTCTTTATCATCAATTTTTCGGTCTGCACCTGCAATGAGAATAGTAATACAGGCAGGAGCAGCAATTAGAGCAGCACGATCTGAATCAGATAAAGCGTTAAAAGAATCCATTTATGAGGTTGATATTTTAGGTAGATTGATCTAAAGAACAATTCAAATTTAACAGAATATTTCGGGTATTACAGTACAAAAGTATAAGTCTCGAACTTATCCCATAGAATCTCGGACGATTAACGGTTTACAAGAAGTTCAGGTTTTTGTATTTTTAACCATAATCGAGGAATAGTAATTGTACAAAAGGTCTAGTGCTTAAAGGATTCGTATATGTCTAAACTCTATATAGCGTTTTACGCATGTTGGTTGGGGTTATTGGGAGCTTCTGCTCAACATGTAAATCTCCCACATGAGCCGGGAGAAATACTCCTTACGTATGAAGTAACAGAACCCGGTAAGAAACCTCTTAAAGGAAAAGCCATCCTCAGGGAGCACGATCAGGTAATTGAAAATTTACAAGCTCATCTAAGCACGCCTATTCTGGACCAGAAACCTGTTTTCAGGAGTTATGTAAATCAATTAGTGCAAGAAAACCTTTCTGAGGGCGAAATGCAGTCTCGAGTTAGGCAACGTCACGCCTCTCGAAGGGGCATTCTATCGAGCAAATCAGGTCCGACTAGCCCCTATAATTTTTCTCGATCCTTGAAATTAAGTGTAGCAGATGAAGACTTCAGGGTAGTTTTTGGTGAATTGGTCAACTTAAAAGGTAAAATTATTTCTGGTGGATACTCTATTACGGATGTGTCTCTTAATCTTCAATTGGAAGCAAACTCCGAGCCCAATGACCCTTTGTTTTCTATTCAATATGCTCACGCCTTAACGGGAGCTGTAAATGCCTGGGAGGTAGAAAGAGGAAATGAAGAAGTTGTCATTGGTGTGATTGATTCGGGTATTGATCTCAATCATGAAGATTTGGCAGGAAATTTGGTGCCTGGGCGAGATTTTGTGGATAGACCTGATCTTCGAAGCTGGCAGCTTATTGAAGGAGAAGATTACTATGATCCTGACAATAATCCTACTGATTTCGATGGCCATGGAACCTATGTAGCTGGGATCATTGCAGCTCAAGATAATAACGGAAAGGGAATAAGTGGGGTATGTCCTTCATGTAAGGTCCTCCCCCTTCGAGCAGGTGCAAGACATAGAAAATTAGAGAGTGCAGATGAAGACACCAATAGAAATGGCAGAAGGGATACCATTACTACGGCTACTTCCAGTGTAGCTAATGTTGCTGATGCCTTATTATATGGAATTGCTAAGGGGGTTGATATAATTAATTATAGTTATGGTTCCCCTGGGCGTATGGGTAGAGATTTTGAACGTGTTCTGACTGAGGCAGTAGACAATGGAGTTCTTGTTATTTCCTCCGCTGGTAATGACAACACTTCTGAAATGAACTATCCTGCTGCCTATGAACAGGTGATAGCCGTTGCTAGTACCAATGAAAGGGATCAAAAGTCTAGCTTTTCCAATTATGGGAGTTGGGTGGATGTGTCTGCCCCTGGTTCAAATGTTCTAACGACAGTTCCTATCAATGGTCAATTTCCCCCTGAAAACTTAACCCAACTTAAAATTGACGATCAACGAGTAGATGCCCTCCCCTTTTCCTTCACAGGACTCACAAATAATGGTCCCTTGCAGGGCTCTGTCTCCTTTGTGGGCCTCGCTAGGGCCCAAGATGTGGATAATCCTGCCTACGATTGGGATCTGGAGGGAAAAATAGCTTTGATTGAAAGGGGAGAAATTCCTTTCAAGGAAAAAGTAGATCGTGTGAATTCGTTTGGCGCTATTGGAGCCATCATTTATAACAATGAGACCGGCAGTTTCGGTGGGACCTTGCAAGAAGAGCAAACGAACCCTATTCCCGTAGTCAGCATTTCTCGTGCGGAAGGGGAAGGCATACGAAACAGCTTGGATAACTCGGGAGATATCCGAGCTAATCTGCAGTTAGAGGCTATCTTCGGTTATAGCCGCTTAAATGGCACCTCCTTCTCCGCTCCCTACGTTGCCGGTATGGCAGGATTGATCTTGGCGCAGAACCCTACGTTGAGCCCAGAGGGTGTCAAGGCCAAAATTTTGGAATCTGTGGATAACATAGATGCACTTAATCCTCGGTTTATAGGACAATTGGGCACAGGACGGGTAAGCTTGGCCAAGTTATTCCCAGCTGTCGTCACCGACACACAGGACCCATTGAGAGAAGGCACGCTTCAAGTGTATCCCAATCCCCTCGATAGGATATTAGTCATTGACGTGCCTACCGGCATACAACTTAACAGCCTAAGAGTAATCAATCCCCTAGGCCAGGAAATGCAAGCCCTTCCTCAAGAAGATTTACAAGGGCGAACCCGTCTGTCCTTAGACTTTTCCAACTTACCCAGTGGCTACTACATCCTACAAGGGGAGTCCGATTCTGGTCGCTGGCACGCACGGGTGTTGAAGGGGGAGTAGTGGGGGGTATTTAGTCCATAGCACTCTGTCAATTAAATATTTATATGATTTCTTTCTTCTTTATATCTTCTTTTTTTTAGTTCAGGTTAAAGAAGAAGGCTCTGCTATCTTTTATATGTCTTCGAGCCCTTCGGGGTTGCCGAAAAAAAAAGAATCAAAAAAATCTCGCACGAATAAACCAAGGCCCTCCCTGCAATGCCATCCTCCCCGCATTCGTGCACTCCAGCACACTCAAGCATGATTCTCATGCAATTGAAAAATGACTATCAACTTCGTTGACACTGTAATAGTCGATGGTCCACGGTTTGGGTGAATAAGGCTCAACCTTATCTCCTTCTTGCTAAGCTTGCATGCCCAGAACAAGGAGGGGGTGTTTAAAAATCCGTTCCCTTTCCATCCAGGTTCAGCTTTTGAACCCAAATATTTCGATAAAGTACATTGTGTCCTTCCGCTTGTAGCTTCAAGCCACCTGGCCGATTCGTAATCCCCTTTCCCTTGTCATTGCCTCCGTCTAAGCCTGAGTTGGGTCCTCCCCAAACCTGTTGGATTTTCTGCTTCTTATGCACCTTCTGCCCGTTGAAGTAGACAGTCGCACAGGCGTGCTTTTTCTTTTTCCCATTTTTTCTAAAACGCGCAGCCTTGAATACTACATCATAGGCATTCCATTTACCTATTCCATTATAAGCAAAATAGGGAGATTCAGTCTCATTGATGATAGCTCCCAGCCCATGTTTGGTACTATCTCCATCCAATATCTGAATTTCGTAGCGGTTTTGGAGGTATACCCCACTGTTGCCTCCTTTATTTTGAATCAAAAATTCAACATGAAGGCGGAAGTCCTGAAATTTTTCATTGCTCACAATATCTGCAGCTCCATATTTTCCTCCTGCTGATGCTGGATCATTGCTATTCATTACCTGACCGGCATCTATGGGGTCGTCTACTATTTTCCATTTAATGGGTAAACTAGCGGATAACCTGGGCCCTTCCCAGTAGGTCCATTTTTGATGGAGCATCTCGCCTGTCCCGTTGAATAGAATTTCAGCTCCCTCTGGAGCCTTTGCCCCCACCCCTACCTGAGCCCGAATAGAAGGAAGAATGAGAACGAAGAATAATAAAAAGGAGAGGATTGAGTTTTTCATAGGATCACAGTTCGTTTTTCTTGAATCTACAAAAAATACACAAAACAGAGTGATTCTTTTTGGGACCCACAGAAGCCTCAATAATCCCTAAGTTGAACTTTTATTTCTCCTTTCTTTTAATTTCACCTTCATTGTGTATTTTGCGTTTCGAATTTTTTAACAAAATATTATTATTTCACACTAAGCGTAACAAATATGAAAAAATCTATTACCCTGTTTTTTGCATGCACCTTACTCTTTTCTCTAAGCTACGGACAGATTCGGATCCTTTCCGTCAATCCTGGCACGGACGAGATTGCCATCAAAAATTTTGGGGGAAGCATGGTCGACATTTCAGATTACCGGCTATGCGCTAGATTTGACTATTCACAAAATTTGACCTCCGATGTGACGACTGTCTCGGGTTCTCCTATGCTCCAGGGAGGAGATACCCTAATAGTAAGCTGGGAGATAAATGATGCCTCCTCCGATGTAGGAATTTATCTGGCAGCGGGAAGCTTTGGGGACAGTGCCGCTATGGTCGATTTTATGCAGTATGGCGACTCGGGCAATGGTAGAGAAGGAGTAGCCAATACCAAAGGAATCTGGACGGCAGGAGAATTCATAGATGGAAATGCTCCCTATACCTATACGGGGAGTGGGTCTGAAAATGGACTTAGTTCCTGGTCTGCCTCAGAGGTAGCGGCTCCCAACTTAATCCGCTTCCTTCAAGTGGATCCCACTATGGATGCCATCTGGATCAAAAACTTTGGAGAAACGGAAGTAGACATTTCCAATTATCGCCTATGCTCTGAATTTGTTTATTCCACCGGTATTGGGGTGGATGTGGATGTAGACGTTGTTTCGGGTTCAACTACCCTCGCCTCAGGAGATACGCTCGAACTCTCGTGGCTACTAACCGATTCGGCAGCGGATTTGGGCTTATATCTTCCTGAAGGCCTTTTTGCAGATACAGCGGCTATGGTCGATTTCCTACAATGGGGATCTGGGGGCATTGGCCGTGAATCCGTGGCCGACTCCAAAGGAATATGGGAAGCGGGTGCCTTTATTAGTGGCGCAGCTCCTTACACCTATATGGGAGATGGAACAGGCTCCGGGCTGTCTGGATGGGGAAACACCCCCCCTCCAATGGAAGAGAGCGATCCTTTTGTGCGGATCGTAAAGGTGAATCCCAGCATGGATGCTATTTACATCCGAAATTTTGGGGAGGATTCTGTGGATATCTCCGAATATCGCCTATGTTCTGAATTTGCCTATACAGGCGACTTAACAGGAGACGTTTCCCTCCTATCAGGATCTACCACCCTGGCACCAGGTGATACCTTGGGAATTTCCTGGATCCTAACAGACTCCGCAGCCGATCTAGGCCTCTACATGCCAGAAGGCACTTTCAATGATACAGCCGCAATGGTTGATTTCCTCCAATGGGGACTTTCTGGCTTGGGAAGAGAAAATATTGCCAATGCCAAGGGTATCTGGACAACCGGAAACTTTATCGAGGGGTTTGGTCCTTACACCTACGCAGGAGATGGAAATCAAAATGGAGTGGATTTTTGGGTGGCAGACAGCATTGCTACTGATACCATGGGTACAGATACCATGGCTACCAACCTAGACCCAGCACTCCGCCAACAAATTCAAATTGTTTTATATCCCTCCCTGGTTAAAGATAGAACTACCCTGCATATGGAGGTTCCCATTTCTGGAGATTTTTCTCTTTCGGTAATGGATGCTGTGGGAAGAATATGGATGCGTAAATCTCACTCCTTAGTTCCGGGGCAGCACGCATTTGACTTAGATCTGGGACACCTGGCAAGTGGGCTATATTATGTCCGGGCTTCTCTTGGGTCAGATTTGATCCGCACTACGCCTTTGATTAAGCAGTAAAAACCTATACCATTCAGTAAATGCGGAGTTAACTCCGCATTTACTACTCTTTTGAAGCCTCCTTCATACACTCCATTTCCCCCTCCACAATTTCCTCATACGCTTCTATTAACACCTCGTAGAATTGATGGAGCACCGCAAACTGATTGAAGATACCCGCTAAGTCTTGGTCGATTAATACCTCCACGTATTTTTCTTGATATTTCAGGTAGCTCTCCTGCAGCTGATACAATTCCAATAAGCCTTCTATGCATTCAAAATCAATCCGGTCAATCAAATTGCCAATTTTTGTAGCTTCCCAGGCGATGTCTCCCAGTTGAGCATAATTAAAGCCTCCTACATCTATTTCGACCTCGTAGGCATAGCGATTTCCCGAGAGTGCAGTGGAATCATAAATTATGATCGATTCGGGAAAGCTATCTCTTAGATTTTGCATTTCTTCCACCTGGGCTTCCAACAAGACTTTTTTGTCGCCTTCCTCTATTTCCAAATACGGAGTGATAGATTGGGTGATTTTGTGAAAGTCTTCATTATCCCCTTGGGTTTGGAGGTTCTCCAAATTTCGCTCGATCTCAGAATGGATATTCTTGAGGGCTATATCCCTTCGCTTATTTAAGCGCCTTTCGATAGCCCAGTCGTTGAACTTCATGGCTAAGAAGAGACTTCCCACCAAGAGGACGACTTCCAGCAGTATGTGCTTTAGGTTCAGTTTTTTCATTTACAGGTCAATTCTTTTTTAACCGCATCTTCATAGGCTTCTTTTAACTCCTGCTTATAACTTTCCAAGTAGAACAATTGAATGATAAAGTCATCCAACATAGAGGCATCCGTAATAGTTGATGCATAAAAATCTCCGACGTCCTCTTGTTTTTTCTTGTAGTCATTCTGTAAGTCATAGGCCAAGAACAAGCCTCTCGTACAAGAAAAATCTAAGCCCTCCATTAAGCCTCCAATTTTGGCGGACTCCCAGGCCAAATCAAAAAGAGTAATCGTATTTAATTCATAGTCCAACCGCACACGGTATCGATACCTCCCCTTTCCCAAAGGAATAGAATCCTGTTTGATATATCCACGTACAAACTCAGAAGGAGGATTCCTCTTCTTGACATTGTCCAATTCTGCCGGACGGGCATCCAATAGGTAATACTCAGATTTTTCTGAGTTTTCCTTAGATAGTAGAGGGAAAATATCTGCAAATAGTTGCATCAAAGAATCATTATCTCCCCCAGAAACCAGTTGTTCGAGATTACCCTTCAGTTCTTCCTGAATATTTTGCAAGGCAAGGCTCCTTCTCTCCTCTATTTTTTGTTCAGCTGCCCATTGGTCGATTTTCAGGGCTAAAAATATGCCCAATACAAGGAAGACCACTTCTACCAAGAGATATTTCCAGTTGAGACTTTTCATGGCATATCTTTATTCAATTGCCCGCAAAACCCGTCCTACCAGCCCATCCATCGCCGTCATGTTTTCAATCCAACGCGCGACAATCACTAGGTCATTTCCTGGATCCACATAGACGATATTGGCCCCAGCCCCTACGTGGTGGAAGGTGTTTTCTGGAGCACTGGGCATTCGCTTTTTATCGGTATTGAGAAACCAATTCATAAAGCCATAGGTATCCTGGGCTTCGGTAGGCGTCAACGCCATATCTACCCATTCTTCCGAAAGAATTTGTAGTCCCTTCCAATGACCCCTTCTCAAGGTCAGATAGCCAAAGCGGGCCTGGTCATAGGCATTGATGAACATACCGCCGCCCCAGTGTCCTCCTCCACTGGGAACCTGCATAGCCACCCCATCTATCAGGATCCATGAATTCTCGTAGCCATGCCAACGCCAGGTAGCTGATGCGCCAATGGGGTCCATGACATATTCTTTCAGTACTTGTTGGAGGGGTCTGCGCCAAACATTCATGGCTGCCAGGGCCAAGACATTCACCCGTACGTCGTTGTATTTGTAAACAGATCCAGGTTCATGCCTTTCCCGGCTGAGCCAAGTATCGGGCTCTCCCCGAGGGCGATCGGCCCAGTCGGGCTTACCCCACAGGGTGCCTTCCCAGTCAGAAGTTTGCCTTAGCAAGTCGTTCCAGGTGATTTTGCGGTTGTGTTCTGTCTCAAAGGGTTCATAGACCTTGGGCCTCCCAAACTGCTCGGCCTTGTCAGAGCTGGTATTATATTCAATAATTGAAATAGGGGCCATATAGGGATGAACGAGATCGTCGATTTCGCGAATCATTCCCTTGTCAAAGGCCACTCCTACGGTTGAGGAAAGAAAACTCTTGGTAACGCTGAACGTCATGTCCACCCGCTCAGGATCTCCCCACTCGGCGACGATGTATCCATTTTTGATAATTATCCCAGATTGAGGTCCCCGAACCTTGTGAGGACCTACTGCATCTCCAAAAGGCTCTCGGCCGAAGCTTAGGTAGTGGTGTTTTTCCAGGTCCCTGTTATTAGAACTCTCATGGGCTATGGCAAAGTCTATCGCCGCCTGTATGCTATCCGGATTTAATCCTACTTCTTTGGGACTTTTGTGTTGCCAGCCTTCACCAGGATCGGGATAGTATAAATCTGCTTCTTGGGCGAGTAGTGAGGGTAAGGTGAGCAGTGTTATGCCCAGGATAATTGAAAAGAGTCTTTTGCTTTGCATAGGGTTTAGGATAAAAGGAGTTACACAGGGGTTTTTATGCTAAGAAAGCAACTAATCAACTGGCCAATCAACCGAAGGTTTACGTGCAGTTTGTAGATAGCTTTCAAAATCAGCCACGATATCAGGGAATTTCTCTGCCACATTATACAGCTCACCTGGATCTTGTAGGAGGTGGTACAATTCTAAGGGCTCCTCAGGAGCTAAACGAATGGCCTTCCAGTCGCCTTTACGCACGGCTTGCTGAAAGCCACGCTCGTGAAACTCCCAATAGAGGTATCGATCCGAGAGCTTCTGATCTTTACCTTGCAGACTCGGTAATATACTTAGTCCATCTACCTCTTGGGGAAGGGCATGGCCCACTATATCTGCCAAAGTAGGTAGCACATCCGCAAAATACCAATACGTTTGACTCAAAGTATCGGTAGGGATGACGCCCGGCCATTTGACAATCATGGGCGTACGAATCCCCCCTTCGTACATATCCCGCTTTCTTCCTCGCAAGGGACCCGAGCTATCAAAGCGCCCTTCCCAGCGCTGGGCTGCCCCGTTGTCTGAGCAGAAAAACACCAGGGTATTTTCCTCCAAGCCCAATTCCGCCAATAAGTCTATAATTTCCCCCACATCGCCATCCATCCGACTCACCATAGCCGCATATACCTTTTCCTCCCAGGTCCAAGGCTTATCTGTATAAGGAATCGTATCGGGAATCTCATAGGCGTCATGGGGAATGGTATAAGGTATATAGAGGAAAAAGTTCGTGTCCTGGTTTTGACGAATAAAGTCCAGAGCAAACTGGGTAAACAAGTCGTGGACATATTCCCCTTGTTTCCCTTCTTTATTTCCTTCCAACGTGATTTGCTCCTCGTTGTGCCACAGGTATTCCACAAAATAATGATGGGCCCTGCGTTGGTTGAGGAAGCCAAAAAATTCATCGAAGCCTTGGAGCTTCGGGTGGCCGCTCGTGTTGGGTTCGCCCAGTCCCCATTTGCCCGTCATACCCGTAACATAGCCAGCCTCTTTCATCAATTCGGCTACGGTAAAATCTTCCGCTTTCAGGGGTACCCGACCTTTTCTACCGCCTAGTCCCATTACACCCGTTTTGCCAAAGTTCCCTCTGACAGTGGTATGTCCCGTATGTAGTCCGGTCATCAATACCGAGCGGGAAGGTGCACAAACCGGGGAGCCCGTATAGCATTGCTCAAAGCGTATGCCCTCTTTTGCCAATTGGTCAATACGAGGGGTTTGGATGACCTTTCCTCCGTAGCAACCCAGGTCTGCATAGCCCATGTCGTCTACCATGATGAAGAGGATGTTGGGGCGTACCTGACTTTGGGAAATGCCCTCGGATGATAGTATACATCCTATCATCAAAAAAATTAGGTTGAAACGAAATCGGCTCATTTCTTATGATTAATAGACAGAATTACTTAGCAAAAACATACTATTTGAAATTAAGTATTAAATTGGATTAACCTAAATGTACCCTTCATGAAAGACTACTACCTATGCCTATTCTTGCTAAGCCTAATAAGTTGGGCTTGCCAATCCCCCCCCCAGGATCCTCCTCCCCCCAACATCCTCTTCATCGCCATCGATGACCTCAACGACTGGGTGGAACCCTTGCAGGGACATCCTCAAGTTCAAACACCTAACATGCTTCGACTCGCCAGTCGAGGCGTAACTTTTACCAATGCCCATTGTCAAGCACCTTTGTGTAATCCCTCACGAACCAGTATTATGACAGGTTTGCGACCTTCTACGACAGGGGTTTATTCTCTATCCCCCTGGTTTCGCAAAGTGGAGCCTTTCCAGGACATTGTTTCCCTCCCCCAGTATTTTGCCCAAAACGGATATTCGACCTATATGACCGGGAAGCTTTACCACGGAGGCTATAGCCGACAGGAGGGAGATAGCGAATGGCAACACATCGGTCCTGGGGCTGGGGTTGGAGTAAGGCCTGAGGAAAAATTGGTCAATACCCCTGCTAAGCACCCTTTGGTGGATTGGGGCCTCTTTCCTCACGAAGACAGTGCGAAGGGAGATTGGAAAGTGATGGAATGGGCCGTAGAACAATTGAGCTCCATGCCAGACACTCCCTTCTTTATGGGCGTCGGTTTTTTCCTTCCCCATGTCCCTTGTTATGCCACCGAAAAATGGTTTGACCTGTATCCGGAGGAAGTAGAACTTCCTCCCATGCTAGATACGGATAGAGAGGATACCCCACGTTTTTCCTGGTATTTGCATTGGAAGTTGCCGGAGCCTCGGCGCAAATTCCTTCAGGAAGCTGGGGAGGAACACAACATCGTTCGTTCTTATCTGGCTAGCATTAGTTTTGTCGATCACTTGGTCGGTAAGGTACTGGATGCTTTGGAAGCGAGTGGCAAAGCCGATAATACGATCGTCGTTCTGTGGTCAGATCATGGTTTTCACTTAGGAGAAAAGCTCATTACAGGTAAAAATACGCTTTGGGATCGATCTACCCGAGTTCCCCTTATCTTTGCAGGGCCGGGTATTCCTCAAGGGCAGACTTGTGCAGAACCTGCCGAATTGCTGGACCTGTATCCCAGTCTGTTAGACTTATGCAACTTGCCAAGCAATAAGAACCTAGAAGGACACAGCCTAATACCACAGCTAAAAGATGTTAGTACCTCACGGGAGTGGCCAGCCATTACTACCCATGGCCCCGGCAACCACGGGATTCGAAGCAGAGACTGGCGGTATATCCGATATGCCGATGGAAGTGAAGAACTGTATGATATGAAAAACGATCCCCATGAGTTCACCAATCTCGTCAAGGACCCCGCTTATGAAGAGCAGAAGAAAGAACTAGCCGCTTGGTTACCTGGCTCAGACGCAGAACCCGCCCCAGGTAGCAAGGCTCGCCTGTTGGAGCGCAAGGCCGATGGACGGGTATTTTGGGAACTGGAGGAGATTGGTGCCAATGATCCGATTCCTGAAATTTAATACAGATACAGAAAACCTGGTTTTTATGAAACGCATATTATCTCTCAGTAGAGCTCTCATTACCTATACTTTTTGGGGGATTTTTATCCACTCGGCCTTCTCGCAGAAAATCCCCAATATCGGTTTTGACCCTGGTCCTTTGTCTACGGATTACTATAGCCTACCCACGATAGACCTGGACCGTGAAAGCCAACTCCAGGTAGTGGTAGACAAAGAAAAGGGGCAGTATCTAGGGCATCCCACTACTCATCTACTGGAAGATGGGAAAACTATTTTGTGTACCTATCCCAAAGGACATGGCCGGGGACCTATTGTTATGAAAAGAAGCGTGGATGGGGGCCTGACCTGGAGCGATCGACTACCCGTACCTGCTAGTTGGGCAAGCTCTCTGGAGGTTCCTACGCTTTTCCCTACGGAGGATGCTTCTGGGAAAAAGCGAATAGTATTATTCTCAGGCTTATACCCGGCTAGAATGGCCTACTCTGAGGATAAGGGGAATACCTGGTCAGAATTGGAAAAAGTAGGGGACTGGGGCGGCATTGTCGTAATGGGGGATTTGATACCACTTCGAACGGGGAAGGGACACTATATGACGATGTTTCACGACGATGGCCGCTTCATTTCTCACCAGGGCAGGTCTTCGAGTGAAAAACCCTATTTGGAACAAAACCTTCCCTTATTTACCCTGTATAAGACCTTCTCCTATGATGGAGGGATGAGTTGGTCCTATCCAGAGGCTATGCTATCTGACCGCTTTGTGCACCTATGCGAGCCAGGAATGGTCCGTTCTCCTGATGGGAAGACCATTGCTGTTCTCCTGAGAGAGAATGCGCGAAGGTCTACCTCCCATATTATTTTCTCCAGAGATGAAGGAAAGTCCTGGACCGCTCCCAAACCGCTCCCCTATTCCCTTACGGGAGACCGACATCAGGCCCTATATTTACCCGATGGCCGTTTGCTCATCTCTTTTCGCGACAATTCTCCAGCACCTACCCAATTTCGACGACTTAAACAGACCTGTCAAAATTGCGATGTAAAGCAGCTTGCCTTACAAGCTGGCCCTGCCAGCCCCACACATGGCGACTGGGTAGGTTGGGTAGGAACTTTCGCGGATTTGGAAGCAGGTAAGGAAGGTCAATATAGAATTCGTTTCAAAGACAATACCCGAGGAAGCGATTGTGCCTACCCTGCCCTAGAACTTTTGTCGGATGGGACGATCGTGGCCACCACTTATGGGCATTGGGATGAAGGAGAATCGCCTTATATACTGTGTGTGCGATTTAAAATGGAGGAGATCGAAAGAAAAAAACCTTAAAATCGCATTTGGATCATTCGTGAATTAATTCTCAAGAAAATATGATAATATCTTCCTGTCATTTTCCCCTTTAATCTTCCCCCAAGAAGGAGGAGAAAAAAGAGCTTGGTACCTGTTTTATGGAATATTGTGTATTTTATCCTCTTATGAGAAACGCTTAGTTCGAGTTAGCTTGTACCTTTATGAAACTTTCCCCAAAAATTTTCTTGCCTTTCCTTTTGGTTACTATTTTCAGCTGTCAACAGGATCCCCTAGCCACAGATAGTCTAGCGTATGAAAGCTTGGAAGACGAATATATGCAGGAACCTGTACGGCAAAAAGAGTTGGATCAAGATCAAGAAACACCCGAACCAGATCAGGCCGAGATCGAACGAAAACTAATCAAAGAAGGGCAGGTAGAGTTTGAGACAGAAAATGTAGATGAGACCCGAGAACGAGTTCTCAAAGCAGTTAAACAATACAAGGCTTATGTCTCTTCGGATCAATCCTATACATACGCTCACCGTATCAGCCATACCCTTGTCATTCGCGTTCCCGCAAAAGATTTTGATGACTTACTTACAGATATTTCCCAAGGAGTAGATCGGTTTGATCAAAAAAACATAGCAGTTAAAGATGTTACCGAGGAATTTCTAGACATTGCTGCACGGCTCAAAACCAAAAAGGAATTGGAAGGCCGATATATGAGCCTGCTTCAAAAGGCCAATTCCGTATCGGAGATTCTAGAAATAGAACGCCAAATGGCGGTGCTGAGAGGAGATATAGAGTCTATTGAAGGACGCCTCAAATACCTGAAAAACCAAGTAGGCCTATCTACCCTCCACCTGACCTTTTACAAGTCCATTTCCCAAGAGACAGCCTTTGGAAAAAAGTTTCGGGAGGGCTTCCGGAATGGTTGGGATAACCTAATCTGGTTTTTGGTGGGTATGGTAAATATTTGGCCTTTTCTCCTATTGATCCCTATAATTATTTGGGCTATTAGACGACTTAGGAAGCGCTAATTCATGTTCATTTTATTCCTTACCACATGCGATCCAACTCCAAACTCCTTCAGGCCATTTTGGGAGCTTTTCTCTATTTTCACTACACCAGCCTTTTTTCCCAACACGAAACGGTCAAAATCGACTTTCGCCCACAGTGGGATACAACTCGGGTCTTGACCAATCCACTCAAGGGCTGGTATCATCACATCATCGACAATGGCATACACCGCTATGCCATCGAAAATGATTCCCTATTCTATGCCTTCCCCGGCATGGATCATCTGTATATACGCCTGGCCTGGAGTTTTCTCGAGCCTAAAGAGGGAAAATTCGACTGGAGTCGTATCGATGAAATAGTCGATAAATACGTCCCAAAAGGCTATGGAATTTCCTTTCGAATTACCTCAAAAGAACGGGGGGCCTATCCTACCCGGGTAGCCCAGAAAGTAGATGGGGTGAATTATGCCACGCCCTATTGGGTGCGGGAAGCAGGGGCAAAGGGCATGGTCTCTCTCAGCCGAAATTCCGATAGCATATATGCCTGGTCGCCGGATTGGGATGATCCTGTTTACCTGGAAAAGTTGGACAACTTCCACCGAGCCTTTGCCCAACGCTATGGGGCGCAGCCCTGGCTGCGTTATGTAGATGTGGGCAGTATCGGAGATTATGGAGAAGGTCATACCAGTCCTTCCACCAAAATCCCCCCTACCGTAGAAGAGGTCAAGGCCAACATCGACATTTACCTTAAAAACTATCGGCACACCCAGATTGTGGCGACAGATGGGCTTCTTTTTTGGGGGAAAAATGAGGAAGATACCCAGACCTTATTTGACTATGTTCGGGAAAAGGGCCTCAGTGTCCGAGATGACAGCCCCTTATTTACCCACCACCTCAATACATGGCTGGATACCTGGTCGATTAGCCATCCCCATTTTTACGATCCTTTGTACCAAAAAAAATTCATCGTACTCGAACTCCAACACTACCATGCCCTCAAACGCGATAGTGCCTGGCTGGGAAGGAATGGAAGTATTCCCCTTCCTAAGTATCGTTTTACAGGAGCAGAAATTTTCAGGGGGGCTATCAAAACCATGCATACCACCTATCTGGGTTATCACGGCTATGTAGAAGAGTTCTGGCAGGACAATCCAGATCTTGCAGGAGAATTGCTCAACCTCTGTGGGTATTGGTATTTTCCTGTTCAAGCAGAATTTCCGAGCCAGTTCGTTCAGGGAGAAAATACCTGGACCTTTACCTGGTTGAACAAAGGGGTAGCCCCTTCTTATGAGCCTTTTGAGCTTGTCATGCGTTTTGACTCTCAAGATAATCCTCAATATTCCTTTGAGGTGAGCCTAGCAGATGCCCAGAATCAAGACTGGCTTCCAGGTCATGAACACAGGGCTCGGTATTCTATCTCCATTCCAACAGAACTTCCCAAAGGAAACTACCTCCTCCAAATGAAACTTCAGTACCGGGGACAAGCCATTGATCTGGGAGTCCGGAAAGATGCCCTTGATACAGGAGGCTTCATGAAAATCGGACGTATCCGCCTCAACTAGGGGTGCTTTGTCCTTCTACATTTGCCTTGATGTCCTCCAAATCCTTCCTTATGGCTTTTACCGTAGCTCCTTTGAACAACTGTCCCAAAGTGGCAGACATGATTTTCGCAAGTAGGCCTGGGGTTTCCGCTCCAAATGACATGGTCAGGAGAGAGGTGCCCTCACTCGCCTCCGTGATCGCAAGCCGAGAGGTATAAATAGCTCCGTGATTTTCGGCCCGAGTTTGGTAATACGCATTTTCCTCTGCCTCCGTTATCCACATTATCTCAGTAGCCGTCTTGCCAAACATAGTTCGGGTTTCTTTCCACTTAAGGCCAATTATACCTTGGTTCGGCCGCTCTAAAACCTCTATTTCTTCGATACCGGAAATGCGTTCCGCAGCACGATCAATGTCGATGATTACCTCCCAGATTTGCTCTTTGGAGGCATTGATGGAAATCTGCTCTTGAATATTCATACATATAGGATTAGGGATTACAGCATCTTATACACATACAGGGTCGTTTCCTCCCAAGGACCAAAGCCCTCTGAAGCATAAAGCCTCTTAGCACCTTCATTGCTGTTGTGGACTTCCAGGGAAACCTTGCAGCAGTTCTTTTCACGGGCCATTTGCTCTACTTCTTGCATTAGAGAACGACCGATTCCCTTGCCACGGTAAGAGGGGAGTACGGCTAAGTCGTGAATGTTGACATAGGGCCTGCCCGCAAAGGTGGAAAAACCCCATTTACAGACGGCCAAGCCCACGGCTTTTTCGCCATCGAAGGCCATCAGCACCTGGGTATTGCCATATTGGCTGAGCCCTTCAGCCATTTTCTCCCGCGCCAAAGGGGAGATCGGGGCATTCTGTCCCCCCGGACCTCTGGCATAGGAATCGATAATATCAATGATGGCTTCTATATGGCTGGGATCATTTAAGTTGGCTTGGGAAATGCGATATTCCATGATTCACGGGCTTTTGCACAAAGATAAGCAAAACAAAAAGAGCCTCATCAACATGAGGCCCTTCGCCTAATAAAACAACAGTGAATAATATATCTTTCCCAAATCTTACCTTAAGAGATCAAGAGATAAAAAGCGTATGTTCATCCATTTCCTCGCCCAAGGTAAAGCGAAGCAAATATTTACCAGAACGCAAATTGGATAAGTCCTCAAAAATAACTTTCTCTCCATCCAAGCTGTAGCGACTTAAAAAAATTTCATTCCCAGCTTCGTCAAAAATTTTCATCTCTAGCTGAACCTCATCCACATATTCGAGTAACATCATGATCGCCCGCCCTTGATCCAATGGCAGAATGTTTATTTCTACCTTCTCTGGATCTGTGTCTGGGGGCTTCCTGACCCGGACATTATCCCCCACATGCCCCATCAGCAAGGTAGAAAAGAGGCAAAGAAGAAAGCTTAGATAAATTGTTCTCATATGAAATGGTGTAGTTGATTTGATAAAAGTAAATTGCTAGGAATTGCGAAATTTGCCAGGAACTTTTAGACGAAAGGGATACTTTGATCGATGAATGACTGTCTGTGTCGATAAGGAAAAATTAATGTGGATTTCTTGACTGAGGATGGAGAGAAAAGTTGGCGGGACCGAGAAGGAGAATTTGAGGCGGATATAAAAAGCAGGGAAGAACTGATTGAAAAATATGAAGCAGGGTGGAAATGCCTCTTTGATGCCTTAAAAGGAATTAATTCACATAATTTTGATCAATTGGTCTATATCCGAAACGTAGGACACACCATTCCCGAAGCCATCAATCGCCAACTGGCCCATTATGCCTATCACATCGGCCAAATAGTGTATATAGGAAGGATGATCAAAGGAGATGATTGGCAGAGTCTATCGGTTCCCAAAGGGGGATCGAAAGCATACAATGAAAAGCTGTTTAGCAAGGAAAAGCATAGAGGTCATTTCACGGATGAGTTTTTGAAGGATCGTCAATAGATTAACGTCGACAGTCCACAGAAAAACGTAACTTGTGAATAGCTTCACAAAAAAAACGTGGACCGTCGGTAGAAAGTGCCCCCCCCGATCTACAGGGGGTTTAGGCGTATTCCAAAGCAAGGATTTTGGCCTATTTGGATAAGAGAGAGGAGGCTGTGGCTTCCTTCGCAAAAAGCCTGCAGCTTGGTTTTAGCTTTTTCCGGTCTTCCGTCTTCGACAAAGACGCCTTTTTGTATCCGCTGGAGAATTACGAGCCCTTTCAGGAGTTGGTGAAGCCCAAGGGTTAAGCAACTCTCCGAATTTAGCTAAATTGGGAGAATGAATGGTTCTTCCTATATTCCTCGGACCTACTTAGATAGCCTAAAGCAAGAGCTATTTGAAGCTCGGAAGATCATTTTGATCTACGGACCCCGGCAAGTAGGAAAAAAAGCTTAGCCTATTCATTTTCTTTTGGTTCCCATTATTTTTGGCGTACCTATGATCAACAAGAAATAGATTATGTTGAGGAAGCAAATGATCAATTAATTTTAAGGTATATTCCCATTAATGGCTAAAGTTTCTGTAATATCTGTCATTATTCCTGCCTTCAACGAAGCTGAACAAAT
This sequence comes from Bacteroidia bacterium, assembly GCA_965263105.1. GTDB lineage: Bacteria > Bacteroidota > Bacteroidia > J057 > J057 > JBCCTX01. Next base: position 975,185 of record CBDHGL010000002.1, read on the forward strand.
AGGCTCTTCCATAAAAAAAATTAAATCTGCCCTTGAGAAAAGCCTGGCCCCTAATTCGTGGGAACTCATCGTCTGTGACAACAACTCCACTGACGATACGGCAAAAATAGCAAGCAGCCTGGGAACAGAGGTAGTTCATGAAGCCCAAAACCAAATTTCACGAGCTCGCAATACGGGAGCAAGAGCGGCCCAAGGGGATTGGCTCCTCTTTATCGATGCCGATTCCTATCCCCCTCCTGAATTACTCCAGGAAACCCTCAGTGTCATCCAGTCGGGAAAATTTGTGGGCTGTGGATCTACTGTCCAGGTCTTGGATGGACTCTTATGGAACAAACTCCGAATCGAACGGCTAAACCCCTTCATGCGTTGGGGAAACTGGTGTGGGGGAGCTTACTTACTATGTGAAAAAACTGCTTTTCAAGCCATTGAGGGCTTCAGTGAGAATTTGTATGCCTTAGAAGAAATAGACTTCCTAATCCGGCTTAAACGATACGGGAAAAAACAGCAAAAGAAGTTTACCGTTCTTCACAACTATCCAGTAGTTAGCTCGGGCAGAAAAGGGGAACTCAATATAGGCTCTATTTTCAGGCTTGTCAGTTCCAACCTATTGGCTCCCATTTTTTTACTCCTCCATTATCTCCTTCCCTCCTCTTGGAAGATCAAGGCAAGCCCTAGCTTGCTGAGCTTTTGGTATAAGCGAAATTGATTAATTGAAAATTAAGGTGATTCGAGGAAAGGTCCCAAAAATCCTTCAAAAATTGTTATTTACCGATTATTGAACATTGTTGGTCCAAAAATGCACAGTTTTTTGGCTTTCTGCCCCTACCTTTGTTTCACGATGTGCAGCTAATTACTAAGATTGATCGCTAGCCTCCCCGGCTAGCGATTTTTCCTTTTTTCATTTCTGTGGACCGTCGACTATTCAACTAATTAACTATTCTCAATTTTTTATTCCCCCTACATCTTCATCACTGCTTCCACATCCGGATCCAATTCCGGCGGAGGGGAGAGGAGAGAGACCGTGATATAAAGTGTGAGCGAAATAAACAAGGCCAAGGCCCCCACATCAATGTTATGTGGCAGGGCAATCTTGAAGACCTTAACGGAAAAGTTGACGACCAAACTGGTGATGATGGCAATGTTAGCAGCCATGGCTGTGCCTCTACCCCAATTCAGGCCGATGACCACCGTCGGGACAATGGCTGCCGCAAAGGTGCCCCAGCCAAAGGCCCCCAGGATGGCTACCAAGTCTCCGGTATACAGGGCAAAAACCGCCGCAATAATGGTAATCACCACCGTAGTCGTCCGAGCCCAGAACAACTCATTGCTCACGCTTTTTCCCAGCGCCTTGGGGATGTCGTGCATGACGGCGGCCGTTCCGATGTTGAGGAAGGCATCTGCGGTGGACATGATGGCGGCAAAGAGCCCGGCGAAGACTACGCCTGCCAGGACAGGATGGGCGTAGTTTTGTAAGAACTGGGAGGCTGCGGCGTCCGCGGTTGCTAGCTCTGGCTGGGTCCCGTCGAGGACCAGGGCCCGCATGACCAGACCCATGCTGATCCACAGCAAGGCAGAGAAAATATAGCCAAATATGGAGACCGGTAGGATATAGCGGGCATCGCTTACCTTGCGGTACATCATCATCTTGGTGATGACATGGGGTTGGCCTGCCCCGCCCAAGCCAAAGACAAAGAACCAGGACAAGCAACCAATCATGCCCAAGGTTCCCCAGGGACCGATGGCTTCGGGATCGTCTGCTTGGATGATCTGGCTGATTTCGGTGAAACCTCCGTCGTAGGTATACATGACCGTGAAGAATACCAAAGTCGCGGCAATCACCATCACCCCTCCTTGAATCAGGTCGGTATATACAGAGGCGATAATTCCTCCCGTTACGCTATAAAAAACCAGGATGGAACAGGAGATCAGCAAGCAGGTTTCCAGGCTGATGGTGGACCAAAATTCCGTTTCGATCAGAATGTCTCTTAATACCACCGACATGGCCAAAATCTGGGTAGCCAGATATCCAAATACGCCCAATAAAATCGCAATCGCCACCAAAACCTGCGTAGAAGAACTTCCATAGCGGACCTTGACCACATCCGGTAAGGAAAGGGAATTGCTCAGCTCTGCAAAGAGCCGTAAGCGCTTTCCCAACAGAAAGAAGGTGAGGTTAAACCCCATGATCACACACATGAAGATCCACAGGGAACTCATCCCCAACTTGTAGACCAGTCCTGGCCCTCCTACAAAGCCAAAACCACTAAGTATAGAAGAGAATACCGCAAAGCCCGTGACCATGATCCCCAAGTCCCGCCCCGCCATGAAGAAATCCTGGGCCGACTTGGTCCGCCGCAAGGCCCAGATGCCAATGGCAATGCAGAGAAGCATGTAGACTCCTATACAGGTAAGGATGATGGTGTTTCTTGATTCGAGCATAGATGATTAGTAGTTTATAGTCGACAGTCCACGGTCCACAGAATAAAACAGGAGTTTTGAGGCGATAACGGTCAGGAAGGAGTTCAGTAATCTAATCTTTTGGTAATTCTCAAATTCTCTCACCTCCCCCCTCACACCTAATTCCTGTGGACTGTCGTCCGTGGTCTATTTACCTCCCTCCTCCACCATTCTCCCAAACTCCTCCACCTCCTCGGGACTTAAGACCCAATCGTCAAACTTTACCACATACATGGTTGTAAACACGAGGGGGATCAGCCAAATGCCGTAGATCATCCAAGCAGTAGGAGCCGGATAGCCTAGAAAATAAGGCGCATCGCCAGCCTGGTGATACTGCTGATAGGAATTCATCAATAAGAGAAAAATACCAAAGTATGCCAGCATACCTATAGCAAAGCTCCGAAAGATGCTTTTTCGCTTTTGTGCGTCTTGGCGGTGCCCGCCGATATAAAGGGTGACACCAAAAATCCCGATAATGGCCAAACCAAAACTCAAGCCAATTATCCAATGGGGGCCGGAGTCAGATACGCTTGATCCACTGGATTGAAGGGAATCAAACTCTGTGTGGGGAGATCCGGCGGGTAGGTTCTGAGGGGGAAGAATCTGCAGGGCCAGGATCAGGCCCAAACAAAATAACAATAGCCCCAACAAGCCCCAGAATAGTGATTTCATTGATAGTATATATAATTCTATAAACTACCACAGAGAGAAGAATTTCACAACTTTTTGCTATTGGGATTGAGGATAATGTCGTTAAGCCAAGCCCCTCTTTGGAGCTAATCTGGTAGGGTTTTACCTTTAACCCCAAAATCTTATTTACTACTACCCAGTACGGCCTTAGCTCTTGGTATTAAGCAGGTAGTACAGAAAGCCTAGAGCCAACAAGAAATGCATTCCTGCAAACATCCACCCTAGGGTATTCATAGTGGAAGAAAAAGAGGCTTCAAAGGTGCTGATGGCGTCTATTGCATGGAAATAGAAAATTACCGACAAGGATAGCCTTCATACCGGTGGATTGGGGACTTTCGGACCGGGCGAGGTAACACATTAGGCCAATGTTCATCAAGGCAGAACCAAAGACCCGCGCCATCAGAATGCCATCTGCATCCAGGTCGATTCCAAATAGAGGAAACAGGAGTCCGGGAACAATGAGCATTACCAGGCCAAAGGGAACAAATAAAATGGCATTGAGGATGAGGAAATTTTTAAGTGTCATGTGTGTATAATTAATTTTTCTAAACGATTGATTAGTTATTTGGCAAAAATTTTTTATTTCAAGGTCGATAACGCTACTCGTATATAGTCCTCCATACTTTTTTCATCCCAAACCTTGGCGACAAGGGCCAGCCCTTCGGTGACTCCCACCAAATAATTGGCGTATTGGCTGGGGTCTTTGTCCGGGCTTATATTGCCGCATTCTTGGGCATTTTCCAGAAGTTTCTGATAGGCCCCTTTCAGAAATTGGAAGAAGAGCTGGAGTTGTAGGGCTACCTCCTCGTCAGTGGAGCCCAGTTCCATGGCCGTGTTGGCAAAGAGGCAGCCATTGGGAGTTTGCCCCGATTTAACAGATTCGACAAAGCCTTCAAAGAAGTGTTGGATATCCTCAATATCTCCCTGAGATTCCAATAAGGGCAATAGAATGACCTGCTTATTCAGCCTCATGTAACGTTTGAGACTTTCAATAAATACTCCTTTTTTGTTGGTGAAGCCTGCATAGATAGAAAAGAGGTTGATACCCATCTCCTCCTGCAAGGTCCGCATGGAAGTGCCGCTATAGCCCTGCTCCCAAAAGACCTGCATAGCCTTTTCGATTACTTCTTCTCTGTTATATTCCTTTTTTCGGGGCATAGCAATAAGAATACTTAAATCTAAACAATCGTTTTGAAAAGAGCAAGAGCACAGGGATGGAAGGTTTTCCTTACGTTAAAGGTTAGCCCTATCGATTTTAGGATAAGCATTCGAATTGGTTCCTGGAAATGCACGTGTCTTAGCATCTGCAGGGGTAAGAAAATGCTTTGATGAAGAATTTGAGGAAGCCTGGCCTTATTGGATAAAGCGGTGGAACTAAACCCCCTTTTTTTCGGGCCCTATGCTGCCAGGGTTCATGGTAGCATGATAGCCAAACGTTTTGATATCGCAGAAAGCTCCCTTAGAAAATGGCTGAGTCTTCAACCCAAATCGCACAGGTCTATGGCTACCGCGAAGAGGTGGAAAAGACCTTTGAGTGGCTGGAACAATCTTTTGAAAATCGAGATCCTGTATCAAACAATACAGGCTCTTTGTGCTATTGATAATACTTATGAAGATTTCGTGCCCTCAAACTTTGAAGAGATGAGTTTTCCAGAGGTGGTAAAGAAGTGAGTGGGTTTCTCAATTTTCGAACAACTGCTCCAACTCAATCACATTTTCAATAAGGCCCAGACTATGTTGATTATGTTTCAATCCAAAGGTGCTAATTAAGCAAGGCATCAGGTATTTATGGGTGTAGGTAGCTTCGCGAAAAATCCTGACCTTATTTCGAATGGCCTGGGCCTGAGCGGCGGTCATCGAAAAAGCAGTTGCATAAAATTTAATTTCGAAGATATTAATTACGCGGTCATTGCGGTCAATAAGCAAGTCAATTTGGGTGCCCTCCTCCGTTTGGGTTCCTTTTTTGTAAAATGAGGAAGCGGTCGAATACACCCCTGAAATCCCTAATGCTTTTTTGATTTGAGGAATGTGTTTCAGGCAAATATTTTCAAAAGCGTATCCGGCCCAGATTTTATAGCCTTGAGTTTGGCTGAGTAAATGCCAGGTATCTTTCCCTTCAGCCTTGTTCCCTTCAATAAATTTGAGATAAAAAAGCGAATACTCATCGCTCAATCGATACAATTGCTCTTTTTTCTTCTTACCGAAAGGGTAATGGACAGAAATAAAATCTGATTGGATCAATTCTTTGAGGACGGTCGTCAATCCTCCCCCATTGGGTACCTTGCTAGCAGCCGCCAAGGCCTGCCGTGTCATTCCTTGACGACTTTTTGCCAATGTCCTGACAATGGCCAAATGATTATCTGCATGTGCAAAAAGGGCAGGATACAGTTGCTCAAATTCATCATGCAAGATGCCATTGGGTGCAAAACAGATGCTGTTTATATTCTGAACAGCACTTTTGCCCGATTCTACTTCTTTTAAATAATGTGGGATACCTCCCATTGCCATGTAAAGCTGGGCGATTTGATAGCGATCAAAATGCAGCTTGCGACTTTTGAAAAAGCGTTCCGTTTCCGACAGATCAAAGGGTTTCAAATAAATCCGCCTTGTTACGCGGTTGTACAATCCCCCCGTATCATTGATGACTTTTTTTATCATCCAGGAAGCTGCAGAGCCACAAATCACAACCACAATGTCCTTTTTGACAGCCCAACTGTTCCAGAAATACCCAAACGCACGAATAAAGCCAGATTTACGCGCTGCTAACCAGGGCAATTCATCAAAAAAAACAACCTGCTTCCTTTTCCCAGCTATTTTTTCCAATAGAATGGTGAGCAGATGAAAGGCTTCCAGCCAATTCTTAGGAGTTTGAATGGGAATCATATTTTGTGCCACTTGATTCAATTGTAACACAAAATTGTGCATTTGCTCTTCATAAGGCGCATGTTGAATCCCTGTAATTTCAAATGCAATGCGGTTTTTGTAGGCTGATTTGATCAGAAAAGTTTTCCCAACTCTCCTCCTGCCAACCACGGCTACCATTTCGGCCTCAGGAGACTGTAGGGCTTTTTTCAGAATTTCTTGTTCTGCTTCGCGACCAATGAGGGGAGACTCCATATTTTTGTGCTGAATCTATATAAAGATATGCAGATTTAGCAACATATAAAATTATCAGGTGCTAAATCTTGGCTTTAAGTGGAACATTTAGCGGAGTTTTTAGTGATATGCATTCCTAAATGTATTGCTTGTGTTAATGATTTACCTGAATCTTTTTCCCTTGATAAAATGGGCCACGAAATACTCGAAGATACTTTTCGGCCTTTGTGAGCGTATCCGCCATTTGTGGAAATATTTGTGAAGCCGGAAGGGTAAATAATACTAAAAAAGTTCCTTTACAGAGGGAATTTTGTCCAAATTGAAAATGTGATTTTCAATTTGGACAAAATTCATTAGATTGGATTTATGGAACGGATCAGTCAGAGTTTAGCTGGACGTGTAGCCATATTTCACCTCCTACCATTTGGACTTAATGAGCTAAAAGGAACTGATCATCATCCCAGAAGTCCATTTGGATTTATCCTTAAAGGAGGATATCCTCGAATTTACGACCAAAATATAGCACTTGATATTTTCTTTCCTTCCTATGTCCAAACCTATGTGGAAAGAGATGTTCGTCAACTGGTCAACGTTGGCGATCTACAACAATTCCAACTCTTCACTAGAATATGTGCCGGACGTATCGGGCAATTGTTCAACCAAAGTGCTATTGCCAATGAAACCGGGCTTACCCATCCAACGGTAAAAAGATGGCTATCCATCCTTCAAACTAGTTTTCTTGCCTTTACCTTGCCTCCCTATTTTCGAAATTTCAATAAAAGACTCACCAAGACGCCTAAATTGTATTTTTATGACACAGGCCTGGCTTGTTATTTATTGGGAATCAGAACGGAGGAGGAGCTTAGGACCCATTATGCAAAAGGGGCTCTATTTGAAAATTTTGTCATTGCGGAAATGATGAAGAATTTTTATCACAAAGGAATACTCCAACAGCTCTATTTTTGGCGAGATAAAACAGGTAATGAAATCGATCTACTCATTGACGTTGGAGGTAAGATGTACCCTATTGAAATAAAATCCAGCCAGACTTTTCAATCCGGATTTTTCAAGAATTTGTCATTTTTTAACCAGATTTCAGACAATGATCCCACACTGGCAAGCCTTATCTATGCCGGAGATTTAAATCAAACCAGAGAAAAAGGCCAAATCAGAAGTTGGGACAATCTGCCAGAAGATTACTAGGGGTTCAGGAGTCTTTGGGAATTATCGTATCTTTTCCCTTATCTTGAACGATAGAACCCATTTTAATACCCCCAATTCATGCCTACCACCCGTCTCGCCGCCATCATGTTTACCGACATAGTCGGTTATACCGCCATGATGCAGGCAAATCGTGAATCTGCCATGGCTGCGGTCAAGCATTTTGAGGCTGTTCTCAAAGAACGCATAGCATCCCATTCGGGCGAACTCCTCCAAACCTATGGAGACGGCAGCCTCAGTGTCTTCGACAGTGCCTCCGCAGCAGTCCAATGCGCCAAGGAGATTCAGGAAGGCATCCGCGACGAGGTTCCCCTACGTATCGGCATTCATTTGGGGGAAATTACCATTGAAGGAGAACACACCTTTGGGGATGGAGTAAATATCGCCTCGCGCATTGAATCTATGGGCGTGGCGGGTTCGGTTTTGGTATCCCTAAGCATTCGCCAACAGGTCAAGAACAACCCACAATTCGAATTGGAATCTCTGGGGAAATTTGCTTTTAAGAATGTGGCTGAACCCCTCGAGGTCTATGGCTTGAAGAATGAAGGCTTTGTCTTGCCGAAAAAAGCAGAAATGCAAGGCAAGGGGAAGGCGTTAAAGGACAGGGGGGGGCAATCGATCATTAGATCGGCTACGATTATGAATATGCCTTCCGGTCTTTGAAGGAGTATGCGCCTTTTGTGGAGAGCTTTGTGAAGCCGAAGGGCTGAGCTGAGGGAACTCTCTATTTGCCTTTCCCCAACGCTCTCCATCCCAATACTTGAATGCCCTTGCTTCTGATCTGATTTTCCTCGCCTCCGTAATAAAGCAAGCCTCCCGTTTGACCTGTCAGCTTTTCCCAAAAATGAAAATGCTTGAAAAAATCGGGGCGTACAGTCTGGCTGGATTTGATTTCAATGGGAATCAAGGAGCTTCCCTCATCTATAATAATATCTATTTCATTCCCCGTTCGATCTCGCCAAAAATAGAGATGGGATTGTTTCCCCTGATTAAAGCGAGATTTCAAGAGTTCATTTACAATAAAGTTTTCAAAAATAGCCCCTCGATAGGGATGCTGAATGAGATCTCCTTCAGAAGAAATTCTTAACAGGTAACACAATAAGCCCGTATCATAGAAATAGAGTTTGGGGGTTTTGATAATTCTCTTGTTAAAGCTCTGAAAGTAGGGGGGAAGTAAGTGAATTATATAGCTGGCTTGTAAGACTCCCAACCAGGACTGTATGGTTTTATAGTCTACTCCTACTTCATTGGCCAAGTTTGAATAGTTAACCAATTGTCCTGCTCTTCCTGCACATAGGGACAGACATTTCTCAAAGGCCAATAGGTTTTCAATATTTTTTATCTGTCTAACATCTCGCTCTATATAGGTTCGAACATAGGTTGGAAACCAATTTTCCGGATCGATTCTATCCGCCTGGATAGGGGGATAGGCCCCCTTATAGAGTCTGCTATTCAAGGATGATAAGGAGAAGGAAATTGAAGATAATTCGGGGAGTGAAAAAGGAAGCAGGTCCAGATAGGCTACCCTACCTGCTAAAGACTGGGTAATTTGTTCCAGGAAAAGGAGGTTATTGGAACCCGTCAGAATAAAAGTTCCTTTCCTAGGCTCTTCATCCAAGCGCTGCTGCAACCAGGATAAGAGCTCTGGAGCCCGCTGAATCTCATCTAAAATGGCACCATCCGGGTAAGTGGATAAAAAGCCGGATGGATCTTCTAACGCAAACTGGCGGTTTTGGGGGTTTTCAAGGGAAATATAAGGTTTTTCAGGAAAGGTAGATCTACTAAGGGTAGTTTTACCGCTCTGTCGAGGCCCCATTATGGCTACCGCCTTAAATTGGTGAGATAGTTCTAATATTTTCTTAGCAGCAACTCTATATACCATATAGAACTCATTGAAAGTTTTTAATTTTCCCCATTTTAGGCGGGTTGGCCCTGGAAATTCGGCGCGGCGGATGGCAAGTGGGTAGGCCTTGGTTGGAATTTCCTTGATTTTTGCCATACTTTTCATCAAGAACCCCGAAGGGCTCATGAGGACCATTGAAAATAAGCAGAAACCGAACTAAAAAGTATGAAATAGATTAAAAAATGACCTCATGGGCAAATTAGGAATTGAATTCCTAATTTGCAAAAAACCTGTACCCGACCAATCTCTCGATTATTTCCCGTGGAAAATATGCTTTTGAATTGTATACAAGCCAAAAAAGTGCCTTTTTGATCCATATATAGATCAAAAAACTATGAAGCTAGATAAAATTTACCTTTCATGTCCAGCACCCGCCTCGCTGCCATCATGCTTATCCCGAGCGTATGACTTTCTCGAGATTATAACTCGGCTACCTCCTAAATCAGCCAGAAATAAAAATTTTTAGGTATTTCTGGCTGCAAGTATTTAAATCATCAGCCAAAATTTGTATTTTTGAGGCAAAACTGGCTGATTATGAAGGCGCATCTTGCAATCGTTGGTAGAAAAAAAGAGCTGGAAAAATTAGACAGGATGGTCTCCAGCAAGAAATCAGAGTTTTTGGCTGTATATGGCAGAAGAAGGGTGGGTAAAACTTTTCTGATTCGGGAGTATTTCCACTATGCTTTTGATTTTCAGATTTCGGGGTTAGCCAATGCCAATACTCAACAGCAGTTGCTCAACTTTGACATTTCCCTAGGCAAACAATCCCCGCTTGAATTTCCGGGAGCCTCCCCAAACTGGTTAATCGCTTTTCAGCGTTTGATTGAGCATCTAGAAAGCAAGCAAAGTGGGGATAAAATAGTCGTGTTTTTTGATGAGCTCTCGTGGTTTGATACACCCGGATCAGATTTCATCATGGGCCTAGAGCACTTCTGGAACAGTTGGGCAACCAATCGGAAGGATGTTTTACTCATCGTTTGTGGTTCTGCTGCTTCCTGGATGGTGAATATTCTGATCAATAATAGCGGAGGACTTCACAATCGGGTTACCCAAAAGATCAGGCTCGAACCATTTAACTTGCAGGAAACAGAGGAAATGCTGGTAGCCAAACACTGTGCTTTGGAGCGGTATCAAATTATTCAATTATACATGGTACTAGGAGGCATTCCTTACTATTTGGATGCTATTCAACCTCATCTGAGCGTTCCTCAAAACATTCAGGAATTGTTGTTTGACAAAGCAGGCTTGTTAAAAAATGAATTTTTCAACCTCTACCGTTCCCTGTTTCGAAAATACGAGATATATGAAAAGCTGGTAGAAGTCCTTGCCTCAAAAAACGAAGGCTTGCAGCGAAAAGAAATTATAGCCCAATCAGGTATTTCATCCGGAGGGACTTTGACTAAGGTATTAACGGACTTAGAAGAAAGTGGTTTTATCTGTTCATATACTTCATTTGACAACAAACAAAAAAATACCCAGTACCGCTTAGCTGATTACTACACCTCTTTTTATTTTCGGTTTATCAAAAGCGGAAAATACCAGGGACAAGACGCCTGGATCAATTTGATTGATCACCCTGTCCAAAGGACCTGGCAAGGCTTTGCCTTTGAGCAGATATGTTTGGACCATGTTTGGCAAATCAAAGACGCCTTGGGTATCCGTGGGGTTCAATCCAATAATGTAAGTTGGAAAGGCAGCACTCCCCAGAAATCTGCACAGATTGATTTACTCATCGATCGCAGGGACCAGGTGATTAACCTTTGTGAGTGCAAATTTTCACTGGATACATTTTCAATTGACAAGGCTTATGCTGAAAAGCTAAGATCTAAAATCGCCGTTTTTAAAACCGTCACCCAATCAAAAAAATCAGTATTTCTGACGATGATTACGACTTATGGCGTCGAAAATAATCAATACGCCAATCTCCTGGTACGTAATCAGGTAATGATGAATGATTTGTTTGTATAGTCTGGATGTATGAAGGTTATCAGTTTTTCCCTATCTATCTTCATAATTTAGAATCAAACATCTAATTTACACACGTTTAATTTAAATATTTTGTAAAATAGATATCCAATATCTATTTTACAAAATGGTTAATAGACATGTAAGCCCAAAACTTCAAAGCGCTGCCCAGAAAATGCCCATTATTGTGGTATCCGGGCCACGTCAATCGGGTAAATCAACACTCGTACAGCAGGCTTTCCCAAATTATGCTTATGTCAACCTGGAAAGGCCGACCAACAGAAGATTTGCCATTGATGATCCAGTTGGTTTTTTGGAGACCCATTCAGAACGGGTCATTATCGATGAAGTGCAATACGTCCCAGAACTACCTTCTTACCTACAGGCTTTGGTCGATGAAAAAGAGATTCCAGGTCGCTTTGTACTAACGGGCTCTCAGAATCTATTGCTCATGGAGCAGATATCTCAAAGTCTTGCAGGTCGTGTCGCTATTTTTAACCTGCTGCCTTTTTCGATGGAAGAGCTAAGCAACACGCAGTACAAAAACGACAACTATGAGGACTACCTGATAAAAGGATTTTATCCAAGGATTTATGACAAATCACTCAATCCCACCGAATGGCTCATGGATTATATTCAAACCTATGTAGAACGCGATGTCAGGCAACTGATTAATCTTCCAGATGCTGAGGCTTTCAGGCAATTTATTGAAATATGTGCAGGGAGGATTGGCCAAACCGTCAATTTTTCTGATTTAGGAGGTCTTATTGGCATGAGCTATCAGACGATCAAAAGGTGGCTAAGTATTTTGAAGACCAGTTTTTTGATTTACACTTTGCGCCCTTATCACAAGAACTATAACAAACGCATCGTCAAAGCGCCAAAACTATATTTTTATGACACTGGACTTGCTTGTGCCTTGCTCAACATCAAAACCCCGGATGAACTCAATGTTCATTTTGCCAAGGGTGCCCTTTTTGAAAACTTTGTGATCAATGAAGTCATCAAAAATCACCTTAACAAAGGAATTCGGCCAAATCTATACTATTGGAGAGATTCTTCAGGAAATGAAGTTGACTTGATTTTGGATAAGGGAAATAAAATTTTCCCTGTGGAGATCAAAGCCAGTAAAACCATTCATTCAACATTTTTCAAGGGGCTGGATACTTTTTGCAAATTATCTGGTACCCCGCCCGAGCAGGCCTATTTGGTTTATGGGGGAAGAGAAAGTCAAAAGCGTAGCAAGGGAAATGTATTCACTTGGGACCACCTGAAAGAATTGCCACTATAATATTTCTTTCCATTGCAAGCTATTGGGAAATGGCTATAAAAATTGGAATTGGCAAATTAGAGCTTCCTACTCCCTTGTCTGATTTTATGGATTTAGCCAAACAAACTGATATTCAAACGGCTAAATTGTCTGAGGCAGATTTGATCAATTTACTCACAATCCCCCTGCATCATAAAGATCCTTTCGATAGGCTACTCATATCACAAGCAATACAGGCAGATCTAACGATTATCAGCAAGGATAAACAATTTGATGTATATAATGTGCGTCGAATTTGGTAAGGCGCAAGCCTCAACCCTAAATAAATCCCCAACTTTTCCCTATCTTTCCTCAAACAATCCGAACCTCCAAAATAAGGAAAGTCATGCCTACCCGCCGTCTAGCTGCTGTACTCTTCGCCGACATTGTCGGCTATACAGCCATGATGCAGCAGAACGAAACCGAAGGCATGGCAAAAGCTCAAACCTTTCGCCACCAAGTCCCTCAACTCGTCCAAGACCACCGAGGTGAAGTCATTGAGATAAAAGGCGATTGACGGTCTATGCGCTGGGGAATGCGAGGACGCTTGTGCCCAAGGCGGATCAGATGAAGGGAAAAGGCGATCAGCTGGGTTTGTCCAGCAAACGAATTGTGCAGTCTATTCTCGGTGAGTTTGCTAATAGGCGGCTAAAAGTTATTATAAACAAGATGTTTTAGCCACTTATTTTTTTTATAGTCGGCTAAAACTATTAATTTAGATACGCTTTTAGCCGATTATCTATGAAAACACTTCTTATTGGCCGAAAAAAAGAACTGGAGATCCTCCAAACAGCCTTGAATTCTCCGGAACCCGAAATGGTTTCGGTCATTGGGAGAAGAAGGGTTGGCAAAACTTTTTTAGTTAAATCAGCCTACAAAGATCGAATTGATTTTGAATTGACGGGTATCAGAGATATTTCCAATAAAGAACAATTACAGAACTTCAGCTTACATCTTAGCCGACAGTTTGGAGCGGAGCTCCCTTTAAAAGAACCCAAGAATTGGCTGGAAGCTTTCCATTTGCTAAGTCTGTTGCTCGACCAAAAGGCAAACACACAAAAACAGGTCGTTTTTCTGGATGAACTGCCCTGGCTGGCAAAAGCCAAATCTGGTTTTCTCAATGGGCTGAGTTATTTTTGGAATAGCTGGGCAGTCAACAAGCATATTGTACTGGTGATATGTGGTTCGGCAGCTTCCTGGATGATTCAAAAAGTGGTTCGCCATACTGGAGGCCTCCATAATCGAATCACACGCCGAATTCTACTTTTCCCCTTTACCCTTTCAGAAACCGAGCAATACCTCAATAGCCGACATATCAACTTAAATCGCTATCAGATCGTCCAATTGTATATGGCAATGGGAGGAATCCCACATTATCTGAAAGAAATCACCCCGGGAAAAAGTGTTGTTCAAGTCATCGATGAAGCCTGTTTTGCACATACAGGTCTCCTGAGAAATGAGTTTCAAGATTTATATACTGCTTTATTCGAAGAAGCAGACCGGCATATTGCCGTTATTCGTGCTTTGGCAAGCAAGCACCAGGGAATGAATAGGAACGAGATTATTGAAGTTGGAAAATTGGCGAATGGGGGACGAATTACGAAAGTATTGGACGAGCTAATACAATCAGGATTTATCTCCGCTTATTACCCTTTTGGAAAGAAGAAAAAGAATATGCTTTATCGCCTGACAGATGAATACTCTTTGTTTTACTTAAAGTTCATGGAAGGAAAAAGAAAGGATGGAGCAGAAAGCTGGCAACACTTAAGTCAAACCCAGGCATATAAAATTTGGAGTGGATACGCCTTTGAAAGTATCTGTATCAAGCACCTCTCACAAATCAGAAAGGCCTTGAGCATTGCTGGTGTTTATGCTACAGCTTCTTCCTACCAAAAAAGAGGAACAGCAACAGAAGAAGGCGTACAAATTGACCTGCTGCTAGATAGGAATGATCAAATCATCAACTTGTTTGAAATCAAGTTTCACAACAAAATCATAAGCTTTTCCAAAAATATGGCCGAAAAGCTAAAGAAGAAGAAAGATCTTTTTGAAGAAACAAGCAAAACCCGAAAACACGTATTTTTAAGTCTAATTACCATATTTGGCTTAAAACACAATGCATATAGCCTGGGCTTGGTAGACCAAGCCTTGACCCTGGATGATCTTTTTGAAGATTAATGTGCTTCAGGAATAATGAAATCAGGGAAATTCTTCCCCAACTTTTCCCTATCTTTCCTCAAACAACCCGAATCTCCAAAATAAGGAAAGTCATGCCTACCCGCCTCGCTGCCATCATGCTTATTGCAGGCCTACACACCTTAGTTTGTTATTTTATCCTAGCTCCTTATCCAAAATTCACGTTAATTCTAGGATCCATAATGGATTCAGACTTGAGTAAAAAGGAATTGTTATCATTTTAAAATTTAGCGAGTAATAAATAATTATTATTTACTAAATCTGGCTATTTTTCATACATTTAGCGTTAAATAAATATCTATTAATCGCTAAATAAACGATTTTTTATGGATAATCCCTTAATTGGACGAGAAATAGAACAGGCAATCCTGCGAAAAGCGCTTCAATCAACAGAGGCAGAAATGGTCGCCATTATAGGGAGGAGACGTGTAGGAAAAACATTTTTAATTCATAGAACCTATGAATCCTATATCTCATTTGAGATGACCGGAATTCAAAATGGTTCTTTATCTCAACAACTTGCTAATTTCACTGACCAACTGACTGAATTTTCGAATTCGCCATTGCCCATTCAACAACCCCGCAATTGGCAAGAAGCTTTTCAAACGTTGAGAAGATATCTCAAGCAGCTCTCCATCGAGGGAAAAATCGTTATTTTTTTTGATGAACTCCCTTGGATTGCGACACATAAATCGGGTTTTCTGGACGCCCTTGGTTATTTTTGGAATAGCTGGGCCTCCAGGCAACCCATAGTGTTAGTCATCTGTGGGTCTGCCGCTTCCTGGATGATAAGAAAAGTCGTAAACAACCGAGGAGGACTTCACAATAGAATCACAAGGAGAATTTACCTAGAACCCTTTACCTTGTTAGAAACGGAGACGTTTCTAACAAGTCGAAATATCAACTTTAACCGATACCAGATTATTCAGATCTATATGGCTATGGGGGGCATCCCACATTACCTAAAAGAAGTAGAAGGAGGGAAAAGTGCTACACAAAACATAAATGATATTTGCTTTTCTCAAAATGGGCTTTTAAAAGATGAATTTTCGAGATTGTATCCATCCTTATTTGCAAATGCTGAAAACCATATTGCCATCATCAGGGTACTTGGGGCCTTTCCTTCAGGATTGACTCGAAAACAACTTGTCGAAAAAACCAAAATCCCTAATGGGGGAGGATTGACAAAGGTACTTGATGAATTGGATCATTCAGGTTTTATATCTGCATATCGAAACTTTGGCAAAAAAAGGAAAGAAAAATTATTCCGCCTTACTGACGAATACTCTTTGTTCTATTTGAAATTTATAGAAAATAAGGTATATGAGGGAGAGAAAATTTGGCAAAGCTTAAGTCAAAGCCAGACCTATATTAGTTGGGCCGGAAAAGCCTTCGAAAGTATTTGTTTGAAACATATTCCCCAGATCAAAAAGGCATTAGACATTGCCGGGATATATTCTATTTCTTCCTCTTTTTATAAAGTCGGTAGCGCCTCGGAAAAAGGGACTCAAATAGATTTATTGATAGACAGAAACGACCAAGTAATCAATATTTGCGAAATTAAGTACTACAACAAGGCATTCTCTATTACCAAGGAATATGCCCCAAAGCTCAAAAGAAAATTAGATGTGTTCCAAGAATACACACAAACACGAAAGCAATTATTTCTAATTCTAATAACGACCTTTGGGTTAAGTTCGAATGAACATAGCCTTGGACTCATTGACCAAGTCTTAACCCTTGATGATCTGTTCTCTTAATATAGCTCAATCCTTCTGCGCCGCCAGAAAATCCACCAGCGAAGCGAATTCCTCAAAGCTCAGGGAATTTGCCAGGCCAGGAGGCATCATGGAAGTGGGTAATTCCTTCCGATCTAAGACGTCCGCTTTCTCGATCTGAAATACATTTCCTGCAACATTGCGTACAGTAAGCCGGTCAGCCGTTTCCTCCGAAACAAAGCCTACATAGCTCTTATTGCCCTTGGCAGTGATCAGGACAGAGGCAAAGCCCTGGCTGATAGAGGCATTGGGTTTGAGGATGGATTCGGCAATCTGGTCGCGATTCATGATGGCTCCCTACCTGACCCATAAAGGGGCCCTTCATAGGTTCTCCCTTTTCCAGGCTGTGGCAGGCCACACAGCCTTGCTGGGTAAATAGCTTTTTGCCCATAACGGGATCGCCTTCCAAATCCTCTATGGCGAGCATCACATCTTCGATTGAGGCCCGACTCACTTGCCCTTTTTTATTGGCAATCGCCCCCAGGGCTACCTCACTCTTTTGTTCGGCAGCGAGTTCTTCTGTTCCTCCCAAGGCTTCGATCTTCATCCGGTGGCGACCGTTGAGTTCGGTCAAGAGCGCCTTCTGTTCAGTTGTCCCGTTTTTCCAAACATCCCATAAAAAGGCTTCTATCACCGGACTTTGGCCCCAGGGAATTCCCTTGTAGTAGGGACCATGGGTATCGGGTCGGGTACTCCACCACCAGGAACCATCATAGGGAGCCTCTTGGTGATAAAGGCGTGATAGGGTAGTTAGGATTTTATGTTGTAAGGTAGGGGAATCTGTGGATGTAAAGGCTTCCGTCAAGCCTTTTACGGCTTTGGGATCGTGCATATAGCGCAAGGCCCACAAGGCCAGGTCAGATTGTGCTGTACCTATCGCGGCGACACAGGCATCTACGGCGTTTAGCTCGACCAAGGCCCGAACGGCCACATGAGCCGGGATTATCGAAGCATTCGGAGAGGCGTGAAGGCCTTCCGTTCCGATGGCAGGTGCGGTCCAGGAGCTCGGAATAGGCGTCTGCAACAAGGCTTCGGCAGCGGATTTTTTTCCGATTCTTCCCAGACCTACCCGAGCAGCTACTTGGACCCGTTCTGAAGGATCTGCCAAGGCCTGGATAAAAGGCTCCATGGGTACCCGGGAATTCCATCCCTTTCGATCTGTAAGGGCCCGCAATGCAAATTTGCGCATCGCGTCTTCCTCCACCAGCGTTAGGATATGTTCAATAGCTCCTTCTTCTTCTATTTGGGCATAGGTAAATAGACCGGCTATACGTGCGGGCAGGGCTGCCTCAGTATCAGTTGCGAGTTCCCAGGCAAGATGAGCGGATTCGGGTCCCTGGGCGCTGCGTTGAAGCAGCTCCTGTGAGGCATGTAGCCGTACGACCGCCGCAGGCGAGCGAAGCAGTTGGGCTAACTCTTCAAGGCTACTAGAAGAAAGAGCTGGCAGTTCTTCCTGTTCCCAACCTTTGGGCACAGCCCGGATCACATAACCCTTGTCGGGATTACCCCGATAACCCGCCCCATCCCAGGCGGAAAGAAACAGCTGACCCGTTCCGTCCAGGTCGAGGTCCGATACCTGAGGTAATTCGATGAAGGCTTGCTCTTTCTGGGTAAAGCTGGCCCCATCGGGTTCCACGCTGTGGATGAATATCTGGTTCCTCCCCCAGTCTGCCATGAGGGGCTGTTGATTATAGGCCTCAGGCCAACGGGGATCATCTAGAAAAAAGGCCCCGGCTCCTGATCCTCCACCCACATCTACCAGAGCGGGTAAGATCTCATCGGTGAAGTGCTTGAACAAAACGGGATAGCCGTATTCTCCAGATTGGATGTGGTGAATGAAGCGGATATTCCAGCCGCCTCCATCATTGGTATTGCCCCGGGTGAATATATTCATATAGGGATCGATGGCTACATCATAGATATTGCGAAGCCCGTGGGTATACACCTCCATTTCTGTTCCATCGGGTCGTACCCGTACGATGCCTCCGCCCAACTGTGTCATGCGTTTTCCACTCCTATCCACCGCTCCATGAAAGCCAAAATCTCCTACGGCGATATAGATCCAGCCGTCGATGCCCATGCGAATGCCGTTGGTGGAGTGGTCAGTACCCCGATCTTGCAAAAACTTGGGAGAGCTGATATTGTGAATGAGGACTTGGGAAGGCCCATCGGCAACCCCATTAGCATCCCGATCTTCAAAGACGACCAGGTCCATGCCTGAGGCGGCCCCTGTAGCTTCTGAGAAGGTGGTGTATAGGACGTACACCTTGTCTCCAATGGGAAGGATACCTCTTGGATTATCGACTTCAGCAAAAACCGTATGGCTATCGGCAACTCCATCTTTGTTGCAATCGGAGAGTTTGACAATTTTCCCCTTTCCCGGGTCCTTGCCCAAAGAGCCCTGCATATCCACGCCTACAAAAACTTCCCCAGAGAGGGAAGTGGCCAGGCAAGCCGGACTTGGAACGATTTCCGGACCCGCAAAGTAAGTGATGTCCAGGTCTGATGGCCAATCCATATTTTCGGATAAGGCTTGAGTCCTGGCCAAGGCTTCGGTTGGGTCTTGGGGGTCGCAGGGGTCCAGATGGGAATTTCCTATGGGAAGAAAAAGAGAAATAATTAGAAGTAATGTCGAATGGTGAAGCATGTAGCAGTCGTTTTATCCTTCTAAGGTAGGGGTTTTTGAGGAAAAACTATCTACAGTGCCAAGCAAAAACAGGATCCTTTATCGGAGATCACTTTTCGCAAATGCAGCCCGTACCACGAAACCTTTGTTGGTACCCCCAATGGCAATGACGGAGTCCTTTCGCTCGATTTTAATCATATGATCCAGCCAATCTCCTGCTGCGCCGGTAGGTATTTTCCCTGTATTGTCCCAGGTATGCCCCCCATCAGTCGAAAGGTAAACGTTCTTCTGGTCGGTATAAGTTGAATAAATGACTGTATGGTAGCCAAGATAGACGAAGTCATCTGCCCCCCCATTAAGCGTAGCTACCCTTTTTCTTTGGTTGTTTACCAGATGATTCCCTACATATACATTCCCAGATTCTGCGCCCTGGATATAAAGGGAATCTCCTAAATATTCAGTGGCATAAAGAGGCATGCTATCTAAGTCAGCTAATCTATGCCAGGAGATACCATCATCAGTAGATTTGAAGACTTGCCCCGCCCAGCCATTTAAAATAATATCGTCATCCACCCCATTGAATCGATATACGGGCTTATCGGATATAGGTCCTACTTCTTGGAAGCTTTTGCCCTGATCAGTACTTCTATAGACATGAGGCCCGGTTGTAGCCAATACCGTCCCTTTTTCTGTAACCCATAAGCCATAGGAATACGCCCAGTCCCCAAGTTGGGAGGACAATTGTTTGACTGGCTGCCAAGAATCTCCATAATCAGTAGATCTCCAAAACTCTGCATTTGTGGTCAGCATATAAACGAGTCCATTTTTCCCATTTGCCAGGCAGGTAATGCTATTCCCCCCGATCGCGTCTGGATTACTAGTAATGTCTCCTAGGTTTTTCCAGGAAAGCCCATAGTCTTCACTTTTAAAAAGCATACCAGGATTTGGCGTTCTGGTACCCATTATAACTTGCCCATTTCCCAGATCTGCAACAGCATCAAAGCGGCCCCCTTCAATAAGTTCCTTCACTTCCCAAACCAATTGCCCATCGCATGTTCCGATAAAACCGAGTTGCGTGATAAGTATTAAGAATAAGGTCGAGATAAGGTGCTTCATGAAAATTAAGTTAACACAAAGTGAACACTTTACCTGGGTTCTCCCTCAATTTCACAATAGCTTCAAATTACCTCGATTTTGGGGCCGAGAAATTAATACAGAATTCAACTGGGAATTAAAGACTTGGATTAATTTCGAGGCGGTTTAAAACAGGTTTCCAAAAATTTAATCCACAAATATATAAGGGCAAAAAAAATCAGCATTGTTTTCACCTCAATGCTCTTCGACCTATTTATCCATGTTAAACCTGATGTTTTCAACCCAATTATCCACTTATTACTATGAAAAACTTTTTCCAAAAACAGTATGCTTTATTTAGGCATGTTTTGGTCTGTTTATCCTTATGCTTTCTTACGGCAACGGTTCTCTTTGCCCAGGAAGTTGCGGGTACAGTAACAGGCATCGATGGAAATCCACTCCCTGGTGTTAGTGTACTCATCAAAGGTACTGCCAATGGAGGCCTAACTAATTTAGAAGGCGAATACAAAGTCATCGCTGATAATGATGACGCGACCCTGGTTTTCTCATTCATTGGATATGAAACCCAAGAAATCCCAGTAAATGGGCAAAGAGAAATCAATATTACCCTGATTGAACAGGATGTAGAAATAGATGAAGTAGTTATTACGGCCTTGGGAATCGAAAGAGATAAGCTTGCCCTGGGCTATGCTATTCAAGAAGTTAAAGGAGAAGAACTGGGAGACGTTCGAGAAAGCAATTTTGTGAACCTACTATCCGGTAAGGTGGCAGGGGTGAACATAGCCCAAGGAGGAACGGGGATGACGGGTTCCGCTTACATTACCATTAGAGGACAATCTTCCTTGAGAAATAACGCCCCTTTGATGGTAGTAGACGGTACACCGGTAAGCAGTAACTTTAACGGGAATGGCTCTGACTCCTATGACCAGAGAGACCTCCCCGTAGACTTTGGGAACGGTACTGCCGATATTAATCCGGATGACATTGAATCGATTACCGTCCTGAAAGGAGCAAGTGCTGCCGCACTTTATGGTTCCAGGGCTGCAAACGGTGTACTGTTAATTACAACAAAATCGGGAAAGCAATCCAAAGGCATTGGCGTTTCGGTGAATTCTTCTTTTACCGTGGATGACATTCTTAGGCTGCCCGATTTCCAGTATACCTATGGCGCTGGAGTAGGTACAGCTGACTATTATGCCTTTGAAGATGAGGCACCAGAGTATGGAGGAAGACCTGCGACGAGTAATTCAGGTCAAAGTAGAGGGCCAAGATTGGACCAAGGTCAATCCTATGTTCAGTACGGATCGCCCCTGGATGCAAATGGAAATCGAGTCCCCATCCCCTGGGTAACGCCTGATGAGACAGTTGAAGACTACTTTGAGACAGGAAAAACATTTTCCAATAATGTATCCATCTCAGGATCCAATGATTTGGGGAATTTCCGCCTCTCTTATACCAATCTCTCTAAAACGGGAATCTTGCCCAATACGGATCTAAGTCGCAATACCGTATCCTTTTCTGGAGCGATTACCCCTAATGACAAACTTACCGTTCGGACCAATATTAACTATGTCTTGAACGAAAGTGATAACATTCAAACGCCAGGATATGGGTCTTCTGCCATTATGTATTCCTTCATCTGGTGGGAACCCAATGCTCCGATGAGTTGGTTTAGAGATTATTGGGAAGAGGGAAAAGAAGATATTGAACAAGCTTACATGTATGGATGGGCCGATAACCCTTATATGGTCGCCTATGAACACCTCAATGGCTTTGAGAAAAACAGGATCTTTGGAAATATCTCAGCAACTTATCAGATTACTGACAGATTGAGCCTGATGTTGAGGAGTGGCTTAGACTATTATGGGGATAAAAGGACTTTCCAACGTCCCTGGTCTACGGTGTACTATCCAAGAGGAAGATACCGCGAGCAAGATATCTTCTTCACGGAAAGAAACACTGACTTCTTATTGAAATATGACCAGCCTATCAATGAAGACTGGCAAATAAATGCATCCGTAGGCGGCAACTTGATGGTTCAAAAGGGAGATGAGTTAACGGTAACCGCAAATGAGTTGGCGGTACCCGGTGTATACGACTTGGGAAATGCTGCGGGAGCGACTATCGTTAGACCCTTTGAAAGTGAAAAGAGAATTAATAGTTTATATGGATTGGCTCAGATTTCTTTCAAAAACTCAGTCTTTATAGATGTGACGGGTAGAAACGACTGGTCCTCTACCCTAGGGCTAGACAATACGTCTTATTTCTATCCTTCGGTTTCCCTTAGTACGGTAATCAACAGAATCGTTGAACTACCCGAAGTTATTTCCTTTGCCAAAGTGAGAGCAAACTGGGGGCAAACCGGTAACGATGCTGACCCCTTCCTCACCAATAGAGCTTACAATTATGGCGTCTTATCCGGATCTGTAACGAACCAGAGACTTCTGACTAACTCGGGTCTGGTAAATGAGTTGAGTGAATCGTTTGAAGTAGGGGCTGACATCAGATTTTTTAATAACAGACTGGGATTAGACCTTACGTATTATAAAATCAATGCGACCAATCAGATCCTTCCGATTGCCACAACCATTACCGCCGGGGTAGATGCCAGGTGGGAAAACGCAGGGGAACTGCAAAATGAAGGAGTAGAAGTATTGGTAAATGCTGTACCAATTAGTTTAGATAACGGATTCCGATGGACAGTAGATGTAAACTTTACTGCCAATGAGAATAAAGTAATCAGCTTGGTAGATGGTACGGATATCCTGGAATTGGGACAATGTCCTTACGGAGCTTGCCAGGTCATTGCACGGGTAGGAGGAAATGTAGGTGAGTTATACGGAGTAGGCTGGAAAAGAGTAGAAGGAGGGCAATTTGACGGACAGATTATTCATAATGACAATGGGATCAGAATCAAGGATACGGAAGTAAAATCCTGGGGAGATTATAACCCAGATTGGACAGGGGGTATATACAACAACTTCTATTTCAAAGGCTTTCACTTTGGATTCCTGGTGGATCACCGTCAGGGAGGCCAAATCTATAGCTATACCTATGCTACAGGCGATGCTTCTGGGGTATTGGATCAGGTGCTCTACGCTTATGATGAAAACTTTGTGAGTCCAGGAGTCATTGAAAATCCTGACGGAACGTTCCGACCCAATGATGTGACGATTGGCCAATCAAGGGCATCCACTTACTTCCGTAGTAACCGCGATAACGTAGAAAATAACACGTTCGAGAATACCTTTACCAAACTTCGTGAAGTAAGATTGGGATACAGCTTCCCAAGAAAGGTTACCTCCAAGTTGGGTGTTCAAAAACTAAGCCTTTCCTTGATCGGTAGAAACCTCCTCCTGTGGACAGATATCCCACACATTGACCCAGAGGCTGTAACTGTAAACGGAGCCAACTCAGGAGGCGTAAATGTGGGAGGCGTATTGCCTGGTGTAGAAGTAAGCCAAATACCTTCTACCAGAAGCTATGGGTTAAACCTCAACTTACAATTCTAATTCAACTCCCTAAATTATTTAAGAAAAATGAAAAATTTAATAAAAATATTAATTGTATCAGTTGTAGTCCTTTCTACAGCATGTACAGACGATTTCGAAGAAATCAATACGAACACTGGGCTTCCAGTGGAAGTGAACCCCGGGGCCTTGTTACTCAATGTAGGCTTCAATATTGCAGGGGAAATGCACATCCATGATTGGGGCCAGGGAATAATCGTTAACCACTACAATGAAGCTATCCAGGGAAGTGAAACGGCTCGTTATGTTTGGGACGGGGGCACCGGTGCGGGACTTTGGAATGATTCCTACCGAATCTTGACAGATGTAGTAGATATGTATAATCAAGCTGAAGTGGCTCAAGATCCCAACTATCAGGCTGTGGCGATGATCTACAGAACCTACTTATTTTCTATCATGGTCAATAGCTTCGGAGATATCCCCTTCTCACAGGCAATCGCGGCCTTTGATGAAGACAAAGACTTCACCCGGTTTTTCCCTACTTATGATGAGCAGAGCAGCATTTATCCCCAACTGATTTCTGATCTTGAAACAGCCAACAGCATGTTAAATGTAGGAACTGGATTGATTAATGGAGGGGACGTATTGTATGGAGGTGATATCATGAAATGGAAAAAGTTTGCCAATTCATTGAGACTTCGTCTCTTGACCACTATCTCCAATACCTCATTTGATGTAAGCTCTCAGATGCAGGCTATTGTTAATGACCCCAATACCTATCCCATATTCACAAGTAATGACGATAACGCGATCTACCTGTTTGGGGGAACAAACCCAGATGTAAATCAAATTGATGGGTATCGCGATTGGGATTTTAACTCGAGAAAGCCTTCGGCCTTTTTCCTAGATAGCACCTTAGAGAGGTTCAATGATCCCCGTATTCCCATATGGTTTCAGCCCACTCCAGCAACTGCAGACGCGGATGTCAAAGTATACAATGGTCTTCCTCATGGATTATTTGAGGAAGAAGCGACCTTGTTTGCAGAAAGTAACCTTTCCCGTATGAATGAAGAGTACTTCAGGCAAAAGACTACTCCCTGTATCTTCATGACCTTTTCAGAGGTTCAGTTTATCCTGGCTGAAGCGGCTCATAGGGGCTGGATCACGCCAACTGAAAGTGTTCAAAATCTGTATGAAAGCGGTATCCTCGCGTCTATGGAGCACTGGGGCGCAGATGCAACTGGGTACCTGGATCAAGAAGGAGTAGCCTTTGAAGATGATGTCAACCAAATCCTCCTCCACAAATACATCGCCTTGTATTTTACCGTAGGGATGGAAGGATGGACCCAATTTCGCAGAACAGGCCAGCCAGAATTCCCAGTCGGAGCGGGAAACCAAAATGGAGGACAAATCGCTAATCGCTTCTTGTATCCCAATTTCGAACAAACCCTGAATGGAAATAGCTACCAGGAGGCGATTGCTCGCATCGGAGGAGACGATATTAACAACAAACTATGGTGGCAGAACTAAGATATCCTTTTAGGTAGATTGCCATCACTCGGAACTTATGTCCCGAAAGGAACCTCTCCCGATAATAAGGGGTATTCTTTCGGGACTCTTTTTTATTCATCCAAACCTACACCCCCAAAATGAAACCCTTACGCTTATGTATAGCCTTTTCAGGCTTCCTACTTTTCTGCCTCTTGGCTTGTGATCGGCCCGACAAAGATCAACCCTTTATTATCAGCGCCCCGGCTACGACTCAGTACACACACATAAATGAAGACGGAACTACCGTAATCCCCAATGGAAGATTTATTACGCCCACAGGCAAAACCCTCAAAGTAGCGCCTCACCCTTTTGGTCTTACGGTAAGTCCAGATGGATCAACCATTGTCACGGCAAATTCCGGATTTACTCCATTTTCTATTTCTATTATCGAAGAGTTTTTGGATGAAAATCCAACAGTAACTCAACTTCCAGATGGAATCAGATCAGAGGAGGAATACAGGACTACCTCCATACCGGGCTGTATATCTTGTGGGGAAATCGTTGGGGAAGGGAATTTTACCAGCCAAAGCTCCTATGAATATGGGGCTGCGATCAATCAAACGCTTAATGAGGATTATTTCCCATCCATATTTATGGGACTTGCTATTTCTCCAGATAATAAGCTTTTGTATGTTTCTGGCGGGGAAGAAAACAAGATCTTTAAAGTAGACCTCACCACTCGCAAAATCATCGGTAGCATCGATTGCAACCAAAAAACTTCTGAAAGCTCCCTGGAAGACTATTCCTATGGCTTTATCGGGGAAATTGTCCTAAGCAAAGATGGAAAGATCCTCTACGGAGTTGACCAGCGTAATTTCAGGGTATTTATTATGGACGTTGCTACAGAAAAGATCCTACACAATATTGCTGTAGGAAGATATCCCTTCTCCCTGTGTCTAACACCAGATGAAGACGCCCTATTTGTGGCAAATGTGGGAGCCTTTGAATACAAACATATCACTTCTTTGGATGAAGATAATATGTGGGAATCAGCCTTGGATTTCCCGGTATACAAATACATGTCCAAGGAGATGATCGAAGGAATAGATACGGATACCCTTAAAGTTCCCCCTTTGGGAGATCCCAATGTTCCCGAGTCCTTTTCTGTATGGAAAATCGACCTGGCAACTGAAAAACCCGCCGTTACAGCAAAAATCAAAACGGGTATCCTTGTCGGAGAATTGGTAGATGAAATTCCCGCAGTTGGGGGTTCCAGTCCCAATTCTGTGGCAGCTACAGATCAATATGTATTTGTAAGCAATGGTCATAATGATTGTATCTCAGTCATTGATCTCGAACAGGATACAGTTGTCAACAACATCTATTTGCAACCGGATGAAAGATTGGGGAATCTCAGGGGGATTATCCCTTTTGGTCTGACGGTATCTTCAGACTACCAGCGCTTATATGTAACAGAATCTGGTATCAATGCCGTAGCGGTGATCGACATTCCTAGCATGCGTGTCATCGGACACATACCCACAGGCTGGTTTCCTGCTAAGGTGAAGCTCACCCATAACGATCAAACCTTGGTAGTAAGCAATGCCAAAGGATATGGAAGTGGGCCCAATGGCGGGAAGGACGTTGATGTAGAAGGAATCATGAGCTATATCGGATTTCTGGTAAATGGAACTGTCTCTATTATTGACATGCCTGAAGACGATGAATTGCCTGCGCTAACGCAAAAAGTGATTGACAACAACTTCCGAATAGAAAAAGTAACCGAAGAAATGATCGCTCAAAGGGGAAACAATCCCATTCCCCTGTATCCGGGTCAAAAGGAATCCCCCATAAAACATTTTGTGTATATCGTAAAGGAAAACCGCACCTATGATCAAGTGTTTGGACAATTGGGAAGAGGAGATTCAACCCTGACAGAATATGGGTATCGAGCCAACATCAATAATAAAGCGGGAACGAATTTGATAGAGAACGTCGATGTTATGCCCAATCACTTGAAATTAGCCCGTGAGTATGCTATATCAGATAATTTTTATTGTGATGGGGATCAATCCCTGGATGGGCATTGGTGGTTGGTAAATGCCTACCCCAACGATTGGATCGAAACCGAAGTAGTCATAGAATATGGCGGAGGGAAATCCCAAATAGCCGCATCAAAAGCGCCGGGAGAACTCGCCTACGAATATGGGTTTTCTCAATTACCTGAAGATTACAATGAAGCCGGCTCCATGTGGGAACATTTGGATCGCTATGACCAAAGCTTCTATAATTTCGGATTAGATATATGGTTTACAGGACTGTATAACAATCCAGAAGAAACAGGTGAACTAAATCCAGCAGTCAAGACTATCTCAAATTTCCCTATCTCGGAAGTACTTTTTGACAATACTTCCCGTCGTTTCCCCTCCTATAATATGGGCATTCCCGAACAATATAGAGCGGATGTATTTATCGAAGAGTTTTCAGAAAAATGGCTATCAGAAGATGGAACTTCACCCAAAGGCGAAATGCCTGGAGTAATTGTCATTTACTATGGCGCAGACCATGGGGCAGATGAGCGGCCCGAGGATGGATATCCTTATTGGGCAAGTTACCTGGCTGACAATGACCTGGCACTTGGTAGAACCGTGGAGTTTCTGTCCAATACTCCCTATTGGAAAAACATGGCAATCATCGTTACAGAAGATGATGCCCAAGATGGAAGGGATCACATAGATGCACACCGGAGTATTCTCATGATGATCTCCCCCTACGCCAAGAAAAACTATATCAGTAAGGTTCACAACAGCTTTGGAAGCACCTTTAAAACTATCTGGAATACCTTTGGAATGCCCTGTTTGAACCAATATGACGTTTCAGCCAATGATTTTTCGGATATGTTTACAGATGAACCGGATATAAGTCCCTATAAAGCGGTTCCCGTTGACAAACGCATATTTGACCCTGAAAAGGTTCTTACACCTAAGGACAAAGGATTTAATTGGCAGGCTGTTAAAGAATCTCCTGCCTTAGATAATCTTCAGGACTTTCTCGAAAGCCACAGTAAAAACTAACATTTAAAAAACCCTATTCATCAAATGAAAAATCATATATACCCCATAATCTATATCCTGTTGGTTTATCTCGCAGGGTGTAATACCAACCCAGAACAATCAGACAGATATATCATAAGTGCTCCTGCCGATGAAGAGTATACCGAGATTAATAAAAAGGGAAAAACGGTCATCCCCAATGGAAGATTTATCACCCCAATAGGTAAGACCCTGGACGTAGCGCCTCATCCTTTTGGCCTATGTATCAGTCCAGATGGGAACATGGCTATTACCGCCAATTCTGGCACCTCTCCCTTTTCCATTTCGATTATCAATGATATCAATGCTGATAATCCAAATATAACCCAGGTTCCAGAGGGATATCAGACAGATGATGAGCTATTTCCTTCCATATTCATGGGATTGGCCGTGGCTCCAGATAACAAACTGCTGTATATATCGGGTGGGGAAAGCAATGTCATCTACAAATTCGACCTGCAAGAACAGAAAATTGTAGGATCAATCAGTTGTAAGCAGAAGGTCAATCCACAAGATCCCAGAGATTATTCTCAGGGGTTTATTGGGGAAATAATTCTCAATAAGGAGGGTACCCTATTATATGGCGTAGACCAGAGAAATTTCCGTCTCTTCATTATCGATACAAAAACAGAACGTATCATCCACAATATACAAGTGGGAAGATTCCCTTTTGCCTTGGCACTTACCCCAAAGGAAGAGGCAATCTATGTGGCGAATGTAGGAGCCTTTGAATACAAAAAGATCACTTCCGTAAATGAGGATAGCCTCTGGGAAACGGGACTCGACTTCCCGGTATACACCTACCTTTCCAAAGAAATGGTAGAGGGGATAGATACAGATACCCTTAAGGTTCCCCCCTTGGGAGATCCCAATAGTCCCGAGTCCTTTTCTGTCTGGAAAATAGACCTGAGTAGTACCCTACCCAGCGTAACGGCAAAAATCAAAACCGGCATCTTAGTTGGTGAAAAGGTAGGAGACATACCTGCATTTGGAGGTTCTAGCCCAAATTCTGTCGCTGTTACAGATAAGTATGTATTTGTAAGCAATGGCCACAACGACTGTATTTCCGTAATCGATATAGAGTCCGATTCAGTCATTAACAATATCTATTTACAACCCGACGAAAGGCTAGGGAATATGAGGGGAATCATCCCCTTTGGCTTAACGGTTTCCAGCGATCAAAAACGTCTTTATGTAGCGGAAGCCGGGATAAATGCAGTGGCCATTATAGATATTCCCTCTATGCAAGTCCTGGGGCACATCCCTACAGGCTGGTTTCCCGCGAAAGTAAAACTGATCAACGAGGATAAAACACTGGTTGTAAGCAATGCAAAAGGCTATGGAAGTGGGCCTAATGGAGGGAAGGGGATCGAGTTGAAAGGGAGACAGAGTTATATAGGTACCTTGATGAAGGGCTCCGTTTCAGTTATTGATATACCCGAGGATAATGAATTCCCTTCCTTAACGGAAAAAGTGATATCCAATAACTTCCGAATTGAGTATGTGAACAATAGCTTACGAAAGAAGTCGGAGCAAAGCCCTATCCCCCTATATCCTGGAGAAAAGGAGTCCCCCATCAAGTATTTTGTTTATATCGTTAAGGAAAACCGCACTTACGATCAGGTATTTGGTCAATTAGGTCCCAATGGAGATCCTTCCATCGCTGACTATGGGTATGGAGCCACTGTGTCCAACAACGACAGTTCTTCTATTGTAGAAAATGTAGATGTTATGGTCAATCATCTAAAATTGGCGAAAGAGTTTGCTATCTCCGACAATTTTTATTGTGATGGGGACCATTCTGTAGATGGACACTGGTGGTTGGTCAATGCCTATCCCAATGATTGGATTGAAACCGAGGTGCCTATACAATATGGAGGAGGGAAATCACAAATCAAGGATTCAGATGCTCCTGGGAACCTGGGGATCAATTCAAGTTGCTCTCAAATTCCAGAGGATTACAATGAAGCGGGGTCTATGTGGGAACATTTAGACAGAAATGACATCTCTTTTTTCAATTTCGGTATAGGAACCATGTTTTCTCCCAGCATTACGGGAAATCCTGACCGTACCCAAGAAAAAAACATCGGATACAAGAATGCTTATAACTATCCCATAAGTGAAGCCCTTCTCAAGAATACCTCTCGAAGATTTGCCACTTACAACACAGGGATACCCGAGCAATACCGGGTAGACGTATTCATGGAAGAATTCAACGAGAAATGGATGCCTCAGAATGGAGCAGAGCCTAAAGAAGAATTACCCAGGGTCATAGTGCTGTACTATGGAATGGATCATGGAGATCGAGAGCGGCCCGAAGATGGGTATCCCTATAGAGCCAGCTATATGGTGGATAATGATTTGGCCTTAGGGAGAACCGTAGAATTCTTGTCGAGAACCCCATACTGGAAAAATATGGCCATCATCGTGACGGAAGATGACTCGCAGGCAGGTCGAGATCATATTGATGCGCATCGAAGCATTTTTATGGTCATATCGCCCTACGCCAAGAAGAATTACATTGGCAATGTTCACTATAGCTTTGGAAGTATCTTCAAAACGTTTTGGCACAGCTTGGGCATACCCTGTCTCAACCAGTATGATCTTTCGGCGAACGATTTATCGGACATGTTCACCACGGAACCCAATTTCAGCCCCTACGATGCAGCCCCTATAGACAGGCGGATCTTTGATCCAGAGTTGGCGCTGACTCCATTGGACGAGAACTTCAATTGGGAAGCGGTGAGATTATCTGCAGAATTAGACAATGTGGAAGACTTTATAGAAACCCATAGCAAAAACTAGAAAATATACCCTAATTAAATTAAGTAGGTGGACAAAAGAAATCAGGGAATGATATCTCTGATTCATTTAGGGAACATTTTATATGAGTTCAAAGGCCTACTTCTCAAATGAGAATCCCGGTGCCGTTAGGTACCCAATATGGGTAGAAAAGGTCCCCCATCCCTTTTTATCGCCGGCGAGGTATCAACTTGGATACCTCGCCGGCGGAATAGGGGGGCATTATGAATCTACCCATAGGCTACCCCTACAGGGTAAACTTTTCATTCCATGAAAAAATACCCACGTTCCTTTGTCCACTTACTTAGTTTTCTGTTAAAATAGAAAGCGGCATATAAGGTACATAGCAGCCCTACTATGCCCAGAATGTAAACCATTTGTATGAAGTAGTCGAGAAAAGGCAGCTCCGGGAAGAATATTTCCTTAACAACCAACACCAGGACGCTTCCCAAATAACTCACTGCATCTGCTACATATATAAAAAAGGCGGAATTGCTGTTGGCATCATATAAGGCGGATATGCGCTCAAAAACGAAGCCTCCTCCCAAGGTAGTATAGGTCAAATATACGCCGAAGCCCGATGCAGACATCCATAGGAAAGGAGAGTTGTAGGAGCTATGCTGGAAAATTAACGTACTAACAAGCAAGATCAGCATTCCCACCAGCATTACCCCCTTCATCAGCAAAAGTGCCTGGTGGTTTTTTTCAACAAGGATGAAAAAGCTGAGCAACACTAAAATCCCAGCTGAGACGAATATTTCTGTCTGGGTAAAAACAGAAGCTGAATTTCCATAGCCCATTTGCTCCCAAAACTCTGCAGAAAAGTTATCCCTTAAGTCCCTGAAAGCCGTCATTAAAAACATGAGGGTAATCAAGCTGATGAGCCCTGGAGCAAGGCGCTGAAACATCTTTCTTCGATCCGCTTGGGACATAGGCTTTCGAACCCTTCGCTTTGCAGTATCAAGGGGACTAGGAGGAGGAATCCGTTCAATGAGCCAAACCCCCAAAAGTAAGGGAGGAAGGAATAAAAGTCCTGTATAAAAGGGCATCCAATATTCAGAAACCTGATAGGTGAGCATTAAAAATTTTCCTACGGACTTTGTCACCCCGGAAGCAAGAATAAAACTTGCACTCAGCATGGCTGCCAGGACCTCGGTCAAGGTTCTCCCTTCTATATAGGCAAATACCAGGCCCCAGATCATCCCTAGCGGAAGTCCATTCAAAAATAGAAAAAGCGGTTTCCAAGGGATAGGCGCCAGGGCAAATCCCAGTAAGGCTAGCTCTGCCAAAAAGATAAAAATCAGGATATAAAAAGCCCTATGGTACATGCCCTTGCCCGAATTGAATCGTATGCCGATGAATTTGGATAGGGCATACCCAAATACCTGAGAGATGACTAAAATTACTTTGAAACTAATCCCTCCAAGTTCTGTACCTGAGAAAGAAGCCGCGGCAAAGGGCTTCCGAAAGGCGTACATACAAAAATAGATCAGAAAAGCACTGAATCCAGCATGCAGAACCAAACCCAGCTTATTTTTCATGAAGAACCTGGGTTTGCAGAATGGAAAATTTACTCAACAAGGCATCTCTGTCTGCATAGGCTCCTTGAAGATGGCGCTCACTCTTCAGACGAAAAGCCGAACGCCCATGAAGGATACGTTCGTTGTCATATATGATGGCCTCTCCGGGTTCCAACTTAAATCGATAGGGGTAATCTGGATGATGCAATTGGTTTTCCAGGTATTGATAAGCTTCGTAGTAGGGAAGCATGATTTCTTCTGGCAAATGAAAGGGTTGGATTGATCGGCTGTTGAACTTGATTTTTCTAAGCTTGCCCTGTTTATCGAGCTCCAGGATGGGAGCTGTATTTCTCAAGAGATGGTCTTCAGTTTGATACTGAAAGCTAACCGCATACCTACTGAGTAGCTCAAAATAGTTTGGGTATTTCTCTTGTAAATCTTGGGCTACTTGAAAGCCATCAACAATTAAGGATTCTCCGCCTTCTACATCGGCTTTAAGGCAGTGCAATACTTGAATGGTAGGAGTGGGTTCTCGATAGGGATTGTCCGTATGGCAAGGCAATCCCAAGTTGGTATCTGCCAGGTTCTCCGGATTCTTTTGGGCTATCACATCATAGAATATGCCATAGTTAGTCTCTCGAGGATAACCGAACATTCGGATGAGTTCCAAAACCATTCCCGATTTTATAGGTACATCCCTCAACCTGGCTATACCTAATACTGCAATGTCTTTCAATACCTCGTATAAGGCTAAAGGTTGGTCTACAACACGCTCAAAATTATGAATGCGATGGGGATGTGTTGCTTTCCACAATTGTTTTTCTTGAGGTTTGGGGGTAAAGGAGCTTCTCAAAAAATCAACAGAATAGGTAGAGGCTTTCCCTTCCCAGTATACAGTAAGCACTTCGTCTGTCCAATCTACTTTTTGGGGTTTTACTTGCAGATCCACTGTGCGGGTCTCAGTGAGTTTTTGACCGTTCCCATGTCTCCTTTCTGGAGCGTTGTCGTATAGCCAGACATACCAGAAATTAGTGGGTTTTCCCTTGTCCCAATGAAGGGTAAGGTAGCTATTATTTAGGGTTACCTTCATAGCCATAAAAGTCGCTTTTTCCCTGCTAATTATCTATTCCTTTCCTAAAATTTTGGGCATTTAATTTTGACTATTTCGACAGTTAGGAGAAATGAGTATCTTGTGTTAATTCTCACGAAAAAACTGTGGACTGTGGACCATAAACTATAAACTCCCTCGATCATGCCTACCCGTCGATTAGCTGCTATCATGTTCTCCGACATCGTCGGCTATACGGCTATGATGCAGGAAAATGAGGTGGACGGCTTAGAAAAGGTAAAGCGTTACACACGTGTGGTAGATGAATTGGTCCCCAAATACGAAGGAGAGGTAGTTCAGTTTCTGGGTGATGGAAGCTTGTGCTTGTTTCAATCTGCCATAAAAGCGATCGAAGCGGCTAAGGAGATTCAATTCCAGATGCAACAAGCGCCGAACATTCCGCTTCGAATCGGCATTCATATAGGCGATATCGCCATCGAAGACCAGAGTGTGTATGGAAATGGGGTAAATCTGGCCTCAAGACTGGAATCCATTGGAGTCCCTGGATCAATTTTACTTTCAGAACGCGTTACAGAAGATATCCGGAGTCATCCCAATTTTGAAATGGCTGCTTTAGGCAAATTTCGCTTCAAAAATGTGGAAGAACCCATTCGCGTCTATGCCCTGGCTGATTCGGGTCTGGTGGTCCCCGATCCTAGGGATATGAAAGGAAAAGGGGAACGGGTAAATGAGGAAAGCAAGCATAGACGAAGCCCGCTGCTTTGGGCTATTGGAGCCCTGGCATTAATTCTTGGCTTCAGTCTTATTTTTCGCTCTTTTTTTTCAAGCTCCCATTTGCTTGATTCAGAAGTTCGAAAGGAAAAACTCGCCATTTCTATCTTCGAAAACCAGACTGGTTTGGCAGAGTATGAAGGGTTGGGAGCTTATGGTTCCGAATGGATTTCCAACCAATTCCGCGAGGCTGGAATTAATACGGTATCACCAGAAATCGTACGAGCCTACCAGGACCAGATCCAGGTGCTAGCCTCCCAGGATAAAAAATCCTCCTTTCAAGCCCTAACGGGTGCCCAATACGTTATTACGGGCTCTTTCTTTTTGGAAGGGGATTCCCTCGAATTCCTTTCTCGGCTCATCAATACGAGCAATGGGGAACAAATCAAGTCCTTCCCATCCATAAAGTTTGCTAAACATGACAAAGAATCGGCTATTCGGGAGTTGACCGCTTATATGCTGGGCTATTGGGTTTCGCGATCTCAATACACAAATATCTCCACGCCCAAATATGAGGCGTATTTGGCCTATCGGAAGGGGGCCGGAAAAAAAGGAGGAATGGAACAACGCTATATGGTCAAGGCCTTGGAAATAGATCCCAATTTTGTCCTTCCTCATATTCAAAGAATGCTCTGGGGAATTTGGGGTGCTAGAGATTCTGTCTATAAGTCACACGAACGCAAAGTTCAAAGCTTATTTGATCAGCTAACCCGCTATGAAAAACAACAATTTGCTTATGTCGATGGCCTTTACGACAAGAAATATTCTGCAGCGATTAATGCACTAAGGGATGCATATGAAAAGAATCCGGAAAATATATACAATCTTCATGAACTAGCCTTTATGCTGCTCTGTGCCAACAATGAACCCAGAAAGGCTATAAACCTCTATACGCAGTATTTTTCAGATAAAAAGCTAACAGATGCACCCAACCTGCATCATATTCTAGAGCATTATCCCGACGCCTATTTGCGTCTAGGGAGACCCGACTCAGCCCTACATATCCTGCTTCAGGTCAATCCCAATTTATCTTTTGGCAACTATCACCAAAACCTGATCCGTATTCTGGCCAGTATGGGAAATTGGGAAGCCCTGACAGATGAAATGACCCGGATGCACCACGATGCAACCATTAAGGACCGATCTAAAGGTCGGATTTTTTCCGCTGCGATGGAGGTCTATGCCCTCTTTCATTCAACGGAGCCCGATAACCCCTATGCAGAACGCGCAAGGTATTGGTTGGAAAAAACCAACAGTTCAATGGGTGAATGGTATTATATAACTGGTGCTTACGAACAAGCTGATTCCCTCTGTCGAGCCTATTGGGAAGCTAATAAGAGAAAAAACCCAGTCTTTCCGGGCACACGAAGTCACTGGAAGGAGGTAATGGAGATGAGAAGCCTGAATGGTAGAAACGCTGCCCGAATGGGTCAAAAAGAAGAAGCCCTCAAGCACATAAACGATTTGGAACAGGATCGGCTCAAGCTCTCAGGAGTGATGAGATCCCCCAGTCAAAGGGGCAAACACTACTACGAGCAGGCAAAGATTTATGCCATTTTAAGAAATAAGGAAAAGGCGATGGAACGTCTGCAGGCAGCTATCGGTGAGGGAAAACTCTTTCGACAGGGGAACTTCCATTTTGATTATGATCTGGTTCCCCTTCTAGGTGACTATGAACCCTTTCGAAGGCTGATAGAACCGAAAAACTGAAAGGCCAGAGGAGAGAGGGAAAAGATTTTGCAAATATTTAGCGCTTAGAATACCTTGGGGACTAATTGAGGAAAAAATGAAAAAATCCATCCTAATTACCGGTAGCACCGACGGAATAGGAAAACTCGCCGCCGTTAAACTAGCCAAAGATGGCCACAAGGTTTATCTACACGGCCGAAATCCCAAAAAACTGGACAAGTTGGTTTCTACCTTAAAACAGGAATCCGGCAATGAGCAGGTAAGGGGCTTTGTGGCTGACTTTTCTGATTTGGAAGCGGTCAAAAACATGGCGGATAAAATTTTAACAGAAATATCCACCCTGGATGTGCTCATCAACAATGCGGGAGTGTTTAAAAGTCCGGTTGATCTTACAAAGGAAGGCCTGGATATACGCTTTGTCGTCAATTATTTGGCCCCCTATGTTCTGACCCAAGCCTTACTGCCTGTATTGGAAAAGGCAAGCGCTCCCCGTATCATAAACCTGAGTTCTGCCGCGCAAGCTCCCGTTTCCCTGGAAGCCCTGGCTGGGGAAAAGCAATTGTCTTTTCGGGAATCCTATGCCCAAAGCAAATTGGCCCTAACCATGTGGAGTTTTCATCTGGCCCAAGCCCATCCCCATATGACTGTAATCCCAGTCAATCCCGGTTCTTTGCTAAATACCAATATGGTACGCGAAGGCTTTGGAACCTTCTGGTCTTCTGCCGATAAAGGAGGAAATATCTTGTACGACCTGGCGGTTTCAGCGGAGTATGAAGGGCAAAGTGGAAAATATTTTGACAATGACAAGGGCCAGGAGAAAGGAGCTTTTGGTGAAGCGCATGCAGACGCTTATAACGCATCTACGATTGAGCAACTTATCAAAGCTACGGAAATTCTTATTTCGCCCTAGCAAATCTCGTTAACCCTATCTGATAAGCTGAATCATTGCATCAACCAGGGATAAGAAAAAGTCTACTTCATTCGCGGTTAAATGAAAAAAGATCCAAAACTCTCCCAAGGCAGATTTAATAACGGAAAATTATCCCCCTCTCGCCCGATTCGTATAAAAGTCAATATTTTTCTCCCTATTCGCCAGTCTGTTGTCTAAATCCGCCTTTGACACAGTTGTATCAGGATCAAATTTTGCCCCCCACACCCAAAGCTCAATTAATACTGGGATTAGATTTACTCCCTTTTCGGTAAGAGAATAGTACTTCATCGTTTTGAGCTGTTCGTAGGGCTTACTATGAATGATCCCATGGGTTTCTAATATCTTCAAACGATCCGATAAGACATTGGTCGCCATCCCTTCCCCTGCATTCAAAAAGTCTTTGTAAAAATGCTTATCGTTCAGGGCCATATCCCGTAAGATCAACATGATCCATTTGTCTCCCAGTATATCCAGAGAATAACTTATGGGGCAATCTGATCGCTTCTTAATCTTCCTCATACCGCAAATTACTTGTTTTTGACCAGTATTGCCCAATATATTCCATAATAGTTAGATGGCATTGATATAAGTAAGTGGACAAAAGAAATTAGGGATTGATATCTCTGATTCATTTAGGGAACATTTTATATGAGTTCAAAGGCCCTCTTCTCGCAGGAGAATCCCGGTGCCTTTAGGTACCCAATATGGGTAGAAAAGGTCCCCCGTCCCTTTTTATCGCCGGCGAGGTATCAACTTGGATACCTCGCCGGCGGAATATCGGGGCATGATGAATCTACCCATAGGCTACCCCTACAGGGTAAACTTTTCATTCCATGAAAAAATACCCCCTTTCCTTTGTCCACTTACTTTATTCTTTAACCCACTTGATTTCGCCCTTTTGGTACCCTTCCGCTGCATCCCTGTTTCCCTTTTTTCCCCTCCTAGGGGAAACTCAAAAGGGGTCCGGAAACAACCCGAAAAATCATAGTGATTTCGCCAGGGTTCCCCCCTTCTCCCCATTTCTAAGGGGGAGTCAGAGGGGGTTCCATAGGAGAGAGGGGGCCAGGGGGTGAGTACAAAATAGGGCATTTAGATCACAGATCTACCCATCAAAAGTTTTGTCCTGTACAGAAAGGGAGTTTTAAACATCACTGGGTTGATATCCAAGTAACTTATCCTCTTTAGGTTTTATTGACGACCCGAAAGGCTAATCCGGGGACAAGCCGACTCATGTGCTTCATGATGCTGGCGTGATGGATGAGAATTTCCTCTTTTCCCTTCTTAAGCCCCTTTACGGAAAGGTCTGCAAATCGCTCTGCACTCATCAACTTCATGCTTTCCGTGTCTGGGTTGTTGCTATTCATTCGGGTATCGACCGCTGGGGGATTTAGCTCCACCACTTTCACCGGGGTTTTTCTAAACTGGTGACGGAGAGAACGGGTCCAGGATTGGAGGGCTGACTTGGTGGCTGAATAGATTTGAGAACCCGCCATGGGCATATAGGCAGAGGGAGAAGTGAGGTTGACGATTACCGGTTCTTTACTCTTCATGAGCTCTTTCAAGAAGACATTGGTCACCAATACGGGTCCTTTCAGATTGATATCAATTTCTTCCAATTGCTTTTCCAATGGATAATCATTTAAGATGTTGAAGCGCCTAAAAACCGCTGCATTGTTGATCAGTATATCTACGCCTCCAAAAAGATACTTAATCCTGACCAATAGCGCCTGTACCTGTTCCAGGTTCGTTACATCGCATGGAAAAATTTCCAGATCGGGGTTATCCATTTTTGCCTGTTCCAGGGCTTCTAGGTTCCGCGCACATATGAGCACCCTGGCCCCTTCTTGGCTGATTTTCTTGGCGAGCTGAAGGCCTATTCCGATGGATCCCCCGGTAATAAGCACTGATTTGTTGTTGAGATTCATAGTTCAATAGTCGTTAAGATTAAATCACATAACTCACTTGTAATTAACAAGTATTTAAGCTTACTTGCAAATAACAAGTGGATAAATTATTAACTATGCATGTCTACGACTTACTCCAAGAAAAAATCCAGTATAATCAATGGGCCAACTCTTCCATGGTTGACTGGCTCAGAGAACAATCAGCAGATCTTTATACCCAGGAGGTGCTATCGAGTTTTCCCTCGCTCAACAAGGTCTTACACCACATGGTGGATGCTGAAACCTACTACCTGTCAATTCTAACGGGTCAGGAGGCAGCATATAAAGATGAGCTATCAACCGATACCTTGTTTACCCAGTTACTGTCTGTAGATGAGCAACTATTGACCTGGTTCTTGAATCAGGATTCCACCAGTGTAGACAAAGAAATCTCCCTCAAGCGATCTCCTTTTGTCGAAACCTATACGGTAGCAACCCTTATTACTCACCTCATCAACCACAGCACCTATCATAGGGGTCAGGTTGTCGCCATGAGGCATCAGTTGGGTATACCCGCTCCTCCCAAACTGGACTATTACCGGTATTTTATTGCCTTGCAACTATCAAAAAAACCGTAAAGTCGATTTTCCTCCTTGGAGGGGGCCTAAATTTCCTTACTATTTCTTAGATTTATGGAAACGCTTCCTAGTAGCAGAAGGGTTTTATAATTTTTAATCGTCATAAGAGAAGGAATATAATTCCTGTGGAACAAAAGCCTACATTCAGCCAAGATTAGCTAGGGGATGATCCCCTTAATTGCCCATATCCGGTTTTGCAAATAGTTAATTTTGTTGGTTTCATGTTAAATAGAGCTGCTCCCCTTCCTTTGAAATCTGCCCTCATATGTACCTTTTACTTGCTCATTGTTGATGTTAGTATTGCACAAGAAAACCCTGCTGCTTCTCAGGTTCAGGAAATAGTAGATCAAGCCTGGGACTTTGCCCTATCTAGTAATGATAGCGCATTAGTACTGGCCCAAAATGCCCTCGAATTATCCCAGCAGAATGATTATCCCTTGGGAGAAGTATTGGCTAGGGAGTCCATGGGTCTATACCATGAAATGATTACGGGTGATATCGACATTGCCAGTGAACAATATTTCAAGGCTATAGAGGTATGCGAAACCCACCAATTGGATTATATATCTTCTGTGTATCACTCCCTGGGGGTGATGTTCCACACTTCTGACAATTATGAGAACGCCATGCGGTATTATAAGCTCGCCTTAGAAGCTTCCGAAGAAAAGGGCGATTCCATCCTGATAAAGAAGTGCTTGATCAACCTTGGATCTATTCATTCTTCTCTCCAAGACTTTGAAAAGGCTGAGCAATTTATGGCACAAAGCCTGGAGATTCCCTATCAAAAGGAAATGGACTATACGACTTATGCAAACCTGGGCAATTTGTATGTCAAGCAAGAAAAGTTTGACCAAGCCATTGATATACTCCTCAAAGCCACAGAAGAAAACCCGGACAACCCTGATTCAGATGTCAACCTATATTTTCTCTTGAACGCCAAGACCAAGGCTCAAGACAGTACAGATATGAAAATAGCTCTAAAAAGAGCTAAAAAGGCTGTAATTAGTGGCAATCATGGAATTCGGGACCAAAGCCTACTACTTCGCCATATAGCGGATTATTTGGCCTTTACAGGAAACTATGAGGATGCCCTCTACTATCGAGACAAGTACGTCGAGGTATATGAAGAAATTAAGGAAAAACAGCGCGATCAAATCGTCTTGGATATGGAGACGAAATACGAAACTGAAAAAAAGGATTCCCAACTGAAAGTTCTTCAACTGGAGGCGGAAAAAAAGGAACAGCAAATGCAGTTGTATTTCTTTTTGGCTATAG
Source organism: Bacteroidia bacterium (assembly GCA_965263105.1). Classification (GTDB taxonomy): domain Bacteria; phylum Bacteroidota; class Bacteroidia; order J057; family J057; genus JBCCTX01. The sequence goes on from CBDHGL010000002.1 coordinate 1,016,152, forward strand.
CAGGCTTGATGATTGCTGGGCTAGTGGGATTTTTCCTCTACAAGAATAGGGAGAAGAATAAACTATTGACTCAACAAAAAACAGAGCTGGAAAAGAACGTAGATGAGATCAACTTGCTACTCAATGAGATTCATCACCGAGTGAAGAACAACCTACAGGTGATCACGAGTATGCTCAATATTCAACAAAGAAGTATCTCTGATAAAAATGTGGTAGATGCCATCCAAGAATGCAAAAACCGGATCAAGTCCATGGTCCTTATCCACCAGAGCTTTTATCAAGACAAAAACTTAAATGAAATAAATACCCGAGAATACGTCCAAAACCTAGTAAATCAGCTTTTTGAGAGCTATAGAACCGATAAACAAAAGGTGGAACTGGAAACGAAAGTTCAAGATATCTACCTCAATATTGATACCTTAATTCCTTTGGGGTTGATCATCAATGAATTGGTGAGCAATACCCTCAAGCATGCATTCAATGAGCATGAAAATGGAAAACTCTCCATTTCCTTGGAAAAAATTGCGGATAAGTTTCAGTTAGAGATATCAGATAATGGCAATGGCCTGGAGGACATCTCCGTACTGGAAAAGTCCAATTCTTTTGGCTTCAAAATGATCAATGCTTTCGTCAAAAAAATCCATGGACAGTTGAACTTGCTAAACACGGAGGGGACCACCTTTCAGATCCAATTTGCCGCTTGATTTTTTATTTTTTGGGAAGGATTTGAGAACCTTGTATGTCTAAAGAAGAAAACATACCTTTTTCTATGAACATACTTAGATTTTCGCTCCTTGCAGCTTTATTAATCGGAATTGCTTGTCAATCCACCAAGTCCAATAAGGTAAGCTATCCCGCATCTCAAGCGAATGCCCTACTTTCTGATATAGATTTTCAAAAAGAATATGCCCTACTCAATTCGGAGTATGGAACCGAAACCTATGTAGCCCTTCAGGAGGATTCACGCCATATAAAAACCAATGCCCTGCCCAATCACGCTACGGGCAAATTTCCCAACAAAGGAAACCCCAATACCATTTCGGCCCAGAATTCTACCTACGAAATTCCTTTAAAGCCCCAGTTTTCTGGCAAATCCCAATGGGCTCGGGAACCCGGAGTCGCCGTAAATGGGGTAAAGTTTGAGCCCGAAACAGCGGAAAGGTTTGTCTGCGAGACGGGGGAAATATACCGAATAGAAGCCTTCCAGGAATTGGTGGACTTAGGGTTGGACTTCAACCACGCCCACGTTCAGCCTACTGGGGCTTACCACTACCATGGCGTGCCTACAGAATTGGTAAAACTTCTAGATAAGGGAAAGGATCTTATTTTAGTAGGCTTTGCCCTGGATGGTTTTCCCATTTACTATTCCCAAAGTGGGCGCTACCAACCCAGTTATGCACTAGTTGATGAGTTGCGAACCGGAGATGTCTGCAGCTATCGCAATCCCAAACAACGCTTGGAAAGAGAATTCCAGAATACTCGACCTGATGGGACCTTTGTTTCAGACTGGGAATACGTAGACGGAATGGGAGATTTGGATGAATGTAATGGGACAGAGGTAAATGGAAGCTATGCCTACTTTGTTACCAAAGAATATCCCTATATGAGTCGCTGTTTGAAGGGGGTTTTTTCGGAAAAAAGGTCAAGGAGACCTCCTCCAAGGGGGCAGGGAAGGCCTCCCCATCGCCATGAGCATTGACGTTCATCGAATTAAAGAAATTCCTGGTATGAATTTGGTTTAAATATTCTAAAAATCGAATATTTACATGAAATCAGTTTTGCCAATAGTCGTCTTTCTTGTATGTTACTCAGCTTCTTTTGGACAACATAAACAATACGTGACTGCATTTAGCGGTCTGAATGTGAGAAGTGAACCTTCTCTGACAGGCAAAAAATTGGGGAAACTGGAATATGCCTCCCAAGTAGAGGTATTAGAATTCCTCCCGGACGTATTCACCATAAAGGATATGGGTAAAGACATTTATGGGCAATGGGCTAGGATCAATTACGCTACAGAAAGTAATTCGACTGCTAAGGGCTACCTATTTAGTGGATTTCTGACCTCCAATGCTTTTCCCCCTTTTCTTAGCTTTAAATTTGAATCCATTAACCTAGCCATTCAGGGATTTGAAGTTTGGGATACATATGGAGCTTTGAAGAAAACACATAGAGATACAGCTAGTATTGAAGTTGCGCTGGGAGAAACTCCTGAATACAAGTATCTCAGAATTGCAAAAAATAAATTTCAGAAAGTTGAAATATTTCAGCGATACGAAAACAGCGTAACTATCTTGAATGAAGGACCACATTGTGATATGACTGAGTGGGAACATTTTGATTCCAAGTGGGAAAAACTTCCATTCTTTGAAAGGCAAAATGCCTTTAGGACACTTTATTATGATGGAAGAGATGGATCTCTGTTTAAATCCATTGATATGGAAAAATTCAGACAGGCAGTAAAAGTACATTGTGGAGACTCCTGGTATGAACATGCCAAGTCCGCCAAGTATATAGGAGATTATCCTGTGGAATTAGCTATTAGCAGTATTTTTTTAAAAATAGTCTTGACGGATTTCGAAGGTAATCGCACTGAGAAATTTATTGAATTTGTTATGCCTATGGGATGTTAATGGCAATACTACGGTAAATGCCCTATATTGATGAAGAGCAAAAAGAGTGAGCTTCATGAAAGAGCGCTTTATTGACTGGATTGGGAAATTGGGAAGTCTGTCGCCAGAGCAGGCTGCGGCCCTGGAAGAAATTCTTCAGGAAAAACATGTAGCTAAAAACCAATTTCTATTGAAACCCGGTCAAAAGGCAGATAAAATATATTTTATAATAGAGGGCGCCTTTCGCTCCTATTTTCTGAAAGGGGGAGAAGAAATTACCGACTATTTCTTTTTTGAAAACTCCTTTGCTACAGACTATGTATCTCTTTACGGTGACTTACCTACTGACTTTTACCTAAAAGCCATGGAGGACTCACAGTTGGTGGCGTATAAACGAGAGGATTTGATAAGCCTGGGAAACAAGTATCCCATTTTTGAAAGCTTTGGAAGAATTCATGCAGAAAAGGCCTTTTTGGAGATTGAAGAAAGGATGCGCATCCTCCAACATGAATCCCTAATGGGAAAGTATACCTATCTCATCAATAAGTTTCCTAAGCTCTTTCTCCGAGTTCCCCAACACCAAATCGCCTCCTACCTCGGTGTGAAAGCAGAAAGCCTCAGTAGAATTAAAAAGCAAGCTCGCTCAGATTCAAATTCTTAACATTTGTCAATGCTTATGAGGGTTTAAGCTGAGATATTTGTCTCATATCCTTTCAACATTAATTATCAAAGATATGAGTCGAACATCCCGGCTATTTTGTGGCCTCATTCTACTAAGCATTCCTACCATTGAATTCGGCGGTTACTTTCTTCTCAATGTCATAAGCGGGAATGAAGGAGATTTGGCACTTACTGAATTCCAACAATCCATGTTTAGAGCGGGCCATGCCCATGCTGGAGTTCTGGTCATTTTGTCTTTGGTTGCCATTATCCTATCCGATTATGCACAGCTAAATAAACACTTTCTCAGCTTGGTAAGGGTGGGCTTTCCCCTTTCAGCCATACTTGTTAGTGGAGGCTTTTTTGCTGCAGCTATTGGAGAGAACCTTCATCAACCTAATTCCCTCATTGCCATTCTCTATGTAGGGGTATTCCTTTTGGCCTTGGTCCTGGTAGTTCTCGGTATTGGCCTTATTAGAAAACCATCCAATTAAAATTAATACTCATGAAACGTAAACAACTCAAACTTCAGATCATGTATGCCATCAATGTGTTGGCAGCAGGAGTACCTGGTTTCTTAATCGTCTTTTTTCCAGAATTTGCTGAAAAAAATGTCCTCTGGGAACAACAGGATTACGGGGTAATAGCTATACTCGGAAGTATATGGCTTAGCATTGGTTTCTTATCTATTTTGGGCATTTTTCAGCCTTATAGATGGTTGCCCATTTTTGTGATCCAGTTTTTTTACAAATCGATTTGGTTGTTGAGTTTTGTCGTTCCCGCAATATCTGCTGGAGAAGAACTTCCGCCAGCCACCCAGATTATCATCGGTATTTTTTTCTTGTTGATTATTGAAGTTGCAATGGTAATACGGGCAAAAGATTTTGCTAATATAGGCCGAAAAGCAAGTTCACATTCCTTCAAAAATCTTGATGGGCTGAAAATTAATGGATAGATTAGTCAGACCGAATCCTTTCAATCGATCCCTATGGCTGACTACGACTACAACTATAACATAGACGCCAAAAAGAATATGAGCTATGACGCCATCGTCATAGGCTCTGGCATGAGTGGCGGTTGGGCCGCCAAAGAACTCTGTGAAGCCGGTCTCAAAACACTGGTACTGGAAAGAGGCAGAATTGTCCGACATATCGAAGATTATCCCCACATGAACAAAGAGAGCTGGGACTGGGAAACAAGAGGCGGAATCACGCCAGAAGAAAAGAAAAAGCACTACAAAGCTGTACGAACCAATTGGATAGGAGAGGGGAACAAAGACATCTATGCCAATGATGCCGAAAATCCCTATACAGAAATCAAGCCTTTCATGTGGCTGAGAGCCCACCAAATGGGGGGACGTTCCCAACTATGGGGTCGTCAGTGCTATCGGTGGAGCGACTTGGACTTTGAAGCCAATGCCAAGGAGGGAATTGGGGTAGGCATCCTCAACCCGAGGTGGGCTTCTACTGCCCGATCCTTTAATGAATTGCGTGGAAAAAGACGTTGGCCATCAATGGTATACTTTAGTTCGGAAGAAGTGGGCAAAAATATATTGAACTATCCGGCCCGATTGCCCACTATCCCGGCCCCTTAAAAGTCAGATGCCGAGACCGGGGAAATGGTAGCTGCGTCCCGCTTTCAGATGGCATAGGTAAGGCATAACCTCATGGAGTTGCTATGGGGATTGAATGGACACTTACTGAAGCCTATAAATAGTCTCAGACAAGTTTGACGGTCCAGGCTGGGGAAGAGGGGCTAACATGAGGCTTTGCGAGGCTGAGAGGGGTGGGAGCTTATGAAATAAAAACCATAGCCTGGGTACGGATCTAGCTTGGATACCATTGGGGACAGCCCACCTTGGCCATCGACTGCGAATGGAAGGATGAATTTCAACAAGCAGATACAGGAAGATGCCGTAGAAATTTGGAAAAAGCAGGCTTGAAAGAGGTCTTTGGCCCCCCCCCTTTTTTCTGCCAATGCAAATTGGCAAAAAGTCAATGGAATGCGCTTCGCTATTCACACCAATATGGTAGAACTTAAGGGGGTAAAATCCCCTCCATTAGCAGGCGCGTAGCGACTGTTTCTTCCACCCTACCCTGCTGGATTATCCTGTACAGGTGGCAGTCGCTACGATTGGACCCCTCGATTTCTCAATGCAGAACAAAGCGAGTTGGTCTCTTCTTTGGTGGATACCCTACTCCCCAAAACGGATACGCCAGGAGGACTCGAATCAAGGGTATATCGATTTGGTCTATGTGCTACAAAGTCCGCCCTGGACACTTTCAATAAAAAGTGTAAGACGAAAATGCTCACTGATGGAAGAGGCACTTTGGGATAAAAATACCACGAGGTGGGCTTCTACCGATCCTTTAAGTCATTGGCCATCAATGGTTACTTTAGTTCGGAAGAAGTGGGCAAAAATATATTGAACTACGACCCCATACCCGGCCCCTTTCAGGGCTGCGTCCCGCTTTCAGATATAGGTAAGGTATGGAGTTATTGAATGGTGAAGCCTAAATGGTCGACAGTCCACCATGAGGTGCGAGGCGAGAGGGGTGAGGGCAGATTAGGGTATCTATATCCACCAGATGATTCACAGATCTTTTTAAAATAGACTGCCAATATTGGTAGAATGAGCGCTTCGCGATTCACACCTAGGTAGAACTTGGGTAAAATCCCCCCATTAGCAGGCGCTAGCGACTGGGATTAGTGCAGTCGCTAGATAAAAAATGCGAACTATGAGCTACAAAGGGGCAAATAATCAGTAAGGTAAATTCCATTCTCGGCCAAGCTGCATGGACTATCAACTACCTAACTCACCTCCCCCCTACTGCGTATACAGGCTATTAGGATCCTTGTAATCACTATTCGAATACCAGTCTTCATAAGTAGTTCCTCCCGTTCGGATCCAGTTTTTTAAGCGGGAATAGCTGTTAAAAATAGGCGTTCTCTCTGTGGGATGCCCAATCTCTGAAGGGACGTGTAGGGCCCACATGACATTGTACTGATTTTTATAATACTTGGTGCCTCCTGCCAAATCGCTGTCATCGTCTTCGGTTCCAAAGAGGGAATTATCTGCCAGATCTGTTGGAGCATTATCAGCCAAATGCACTTCATACCCCCGACGTAAATCAGTAAAGATAAAGGGATTGAAAGGAGCTGTCCCCAATTCGCTCTCCGCGATGGCAGAGGTTAACTCAATCCGTATGGAAACTTCCACTGGATTCTCCTGACTCTCTTCAGGATCTGTATTGACTATCCCAGCAGATGGTTTGCCTATTACAGCTTTTCCATTGTCAAACGCAATGATAACCGCCTTACTTTGACCACTTTCTGTCCCATTGGCAGACAGAGTTACAATGCCTTCACTTAATTGAGATCCTGTCACCGAGGATACAGAACTAGGAGGAATATCTAATTCTATTCCAAAGCCATTTTTGAAAATCCCCCCCTGAGCCACAAGCCTAAAGGTAGCAATGATATTCTTAACCTCCCTTTTGCTGTTAAGCTCGTATTCATAGTTATACCCGATGACCATGTCATTCATATCAAAGTCACCTAATTTAGGCCATTGATCCTCAAAGAGTAAGGTTCCATTATGGTCTTCACTCGGGGTGTGGGAAGTATAGGCCAATTCAGCGTTGTTCGGAAATTCATCATAGGCATCTGCAATACCATCGTTATCTGCGTCCACTATCGCTTCTTCTACTGTCTCCATATTGGTCTTATCCACAGCAGAGTATTTGGTGGCTTCTAAGGCAAATACCGCATCGTTGCAATCTTCGTCTCCATTGGGGCGGCTAATGTCTTCCATCCCGACAAAGAACAGTTCCCGGTCGGGGTCATTGATTATGACCTGGTGCCTTCTTTTCCCTGAAGGAGCATAACTATTGAAGTTCGGATTGGAATATTTCATCCGCCTATTGTAGTTCGTGCGCTGGGTAACGATCCTCGATATGGGGTCCCAACCATCCGGAACCATGAAGAATCCGATACCCCTATTTCCAGCGAAGCGCCCCAGCCTTACCCGAGAACCTCTAGCAAGTCCCCCACCCGAATTGTTATAAGAACAGTTGGGGAAGACGATGTTGTGATCATCGATATCGTCTGGACTTTCCGGAGGATCATTGAGGTCATAGGTATAGTATCCAATAGAGCTCCTCAATCCAGCGCCTTCATGAAGAAAAGTCATAAAGACTTCTGAGGAATCAGTCAATTTTATATCAGTCTCTGCACTCTCTGAGAAATAGGAAGGGTGATGGCTTCCTACAGAAGATCGGTTGGGAAGGGAAGCGTTCACCCTATTGAGGGCATCGGTAGAAAAGCCGAATCTATTGCTTGTCAAGTAATTGGGCCTTCCATTGTCTCTATAGGATCCTTTGTATTTAAATCTTACAGAGGAGGAACTGGCCAATCGAAGAATAGAAGGATCTTGACTGGGAAGGGTATATACGGCTCCCTGCACAGAAAAAACTTGATCCCCTGGATTTTCACCAATGATAAAGCGTTGGCCTATTTGATCCCCTAAATTGATTTTGTAGAGGTCTGGGATTCCAATATAATCCGCCGCTACATAGAGGGAATCAATATGAATCGGAATCTCCAGGGAAAAACTGGCCTCTCCTGTAGCATTCGTGAAACCCCTTTGAATATATTCTCCACCCAATTCAGGATTTTGGTAATACAGGCGAAGGGGAACATTGGGTAGATTTTCTTCTGTTTCGATCACAAAAGATAGCGTTCGGGTAGTTTGATAGCTAAAGTTTGCAGGCACATCGAGTTGACCAAAGTTTTCCTCACCATCGGAAGGGTCTGCATTGACCTCTGGAGCCTCCAGGCAAGCATTCACAAGTATAACAAGAGCAAGGCTAGCGAAAATAGAAGGGAAGAAAATCTTCATGTTAACATAATACCATTACGTTCTTTATCCCTGCTTATGAATTATGTGGGCGATATACAGGTTAAATAATTAATGGTGTATTTATTTTAATTAATATATAATCAAATATACGAATATTTTATAATATAATAAATAATGATTTCAGTATTGACTTGATTCTGTGTGCTAACTGCCTGAAAGGGCATTTTTCCGAAAGAGAAAGTAAAAATGCTAATTCCTTATTGAAAAGGGACCTAGAGGCACTGCTTATTAGCTTAGCAGTATCCCTAGATCCCTCCTATTACGTATAAATCTTTAGTTGGGAAACTAATTTTTAGGTCCGTCCCACTCACCAATACCCATACCCTGGAGACCTGCTACACGGATAGGTTCTACCGCATCATTCAAGGCCTGATAGCCAAAATGTAGTCTGGCTGGCAAATAAGATTCTTGAGTATGGCCAATTTGAGCAGGCAGGGAAATAACTTTGAAGAAAGTCTCTTTGAAATGAACAGTAAGGGATGAGAGATAGCCTTCACTATAAAATAAGCAATTCTGACTTTCTCACAATAGAGAAGCAGCTTATCCACAGCTTAAATGAAAACTTTTATAAAACGCTGACTATCAGAATTTTAATTTCCACATTTTTTCTCACACTTTTGTTAAAAAACCCGAGTCTCTGTAGATAGGCTTATCCACACCTATGTGAATTCCACGATTATCGGTGGATAAGATTTTTTATCCATAACCCTGGTGGATTATCTCCCGTTTTATTAACAGAATATGAACAGAAGATTTCCAAAAAGTTTTCAAGAGGAAAACTTGGCAAAATTGAGTTTGGATTTTCTAAAAAATGCTAACTATTTGGGAATCAAGTAGGAAAAAAGGAGGGATTTGTGGATAAATGTGTGGATAATAGGTGTAAAAGGCGTTAACATTTATCGGTCAAGCAAAGTGACCAAAAGTTATACCCGGAATCCACAGACATACTAATACTTCTTATTTATATATAAATAAAAAAGAATAATAATAATAGAAAGATGATGCTTACGGAAAAACTTCAACAAGTCCCTACCAAAGGATTCCTGGATGTCCCGGTGGATCCCAGCATGGATGTGTTTGAAGAAATAGAAAAACTCAAGCAAGAGAAAAATGCGATTATCCTGGCACACTATTACCAGGAAGCCGACATTCAGGATATTGCCGATTACATTGGCGATAGCCTGGGGCTATCTCAAAAGGCAGCCAGCACAGATGCAGACATCATATTGTTTGCAGGAGTCCACTTCATGGGGGAGACCGCCAAGATTATCAATCCGACCAAGAAGGTCCTGGTTCCCGACCTCAATGCAGGATGTTCCCTGGCAGACTCTTGCCCTCCAGATCAATTCGCCGAGTTTAAGGCCCGTTACCCGGGTCACAAGGTCGTATCTTACATCAACTGTAGTGCAGGACTCAAAGCCCTGAGTGACGTCATTGTGACGTCTTCAAACGCCGAATACATCGTTCGTTCCTTTCCTGAGGATCAGCCCTTGATTTTTGCTCCGGATAAAAACTTGGGAAGATACCTGGCCAGGGAAATAGGAAAAGATATGGTTTTGTGGGAAGGTTCCTGTATGGTGCATGAGATTTTTTCAAGAAAACGCATTCTGGAATTGAAAGACGATTTCCCCAAGGCCAAGATCATTGCCCATCCCGAATGCGAAGAACCCATTTTGGAATTGGCTGATTTTATCGGATCCACCACTCGTTTGTTGAATTATGCTGTCGAAGATGAGGGGGATACCTACATCGTTGTAACGGAAAGCGGGATACTTCACGAGATGGAAAAGAGAGCCCCTCACAAGAACTTTATTCCGGCTCCAAGTACAGACGAAAGTTGTGAGTGTAACAACTGTCCGCACATGAAACTCAATACCCTCGAGAAGGTGTATATCAGTTTGAAATACGAGACTCCGGAAATTAATATTGAAGAAACATTAAGATTGAAGGCCTTAGCTCCGATTGAGAGAATGCTCGAATTGAGCGCTCAAGCGGGATTATAAGCTATCCATAAAATGTGTATAACCTATGTGGAAAACCTGTGGATTTCGCACAGGTTTTTTAAATTAATCCTAAAACAAAGAATTAATCCAGCGTTTATTTCTCAAAAGAAGCCTAAAAGCCCATATTTTGTGGATAACCCTGTGGATAACCTGTGAATAAGTGTAGTGCTTTTTTATTTTTAGATATTTTTAAATAGGGTTTATTATTTGAGATGATAATATGCTTAATGATTGACATACAATTCGAATGGTACGTTTTTTCGGAGTAAATAACGATCTCGTCACAACTTGTTCATAATTTCGTAACATATATCTTTTGTACTATGGCTTTCACCCCCTTATCAGAACTCGGAGAGTTTGCCCTAATCGACCGACTCACTCGAGACTTCAATCCCGTGCATCCCCATGTTCTTCAAGGCATCGGAGATGACGCAACTGTGGTTCAAATTGGGGAGGGAAAAGTGCAGGTTTTGTCTACAGATTTGCTGGTGGAAGGGGTGCATTTTGACTTGTCCTATGCTCCCCTGAGACACTTGGGATATAAGGCCTTGGTAGTGAATCTTAGTGATATTTTAGCGATGAATGCCATGGCCTATGGGGTAACAGTTTCTTTGGCTATCAGCAATAGATTTACTGTTGAAGCATTGGAAGAATTCTATGCGGGAGTAAGACAGGCTTGTGAAACCTACAATGTGGACTTATTGGGAGGAGATACCAGTTCTTCCACCAAAGGTATGGTCATATCCGTAACAGCTGTTGGCCTGGCCAATGAAGAGGATATCGTCTACCGAAAAGGCGCTCAGCCCAATGACCTGATATGTGTTACAGGAGATTTAGGAGCTGCTTATGCAGGTTTCCTGGTCTTGGATAGAGAAAAGGCTGCTTTTGTTGACAATCCAGATGTTCAACCCGATTTGGGGGATTATGACTATGTAATTGGGAGACAACTCAAACCCGAGATTCAGGGGCCTATTCTTCAGCGTCTGGCAAAGCAAGGGTTAAAACCCACTTCCATGATGGATATAAGTGATGGATTGGCCAGTGAACTACACCATATAGCCAAGCAAAGTTCAGTAGGCTGTCAGGTCTTTGCGAATAAACTCCCCATCGACTATCAGACGGTTAAGGTGGCTGAGGAATTTGAAATTAGCCCAACGACCTTTGCCATGAATGGAGGAGAAGACTATGAATTGCTCATGACTTTACCCTTATCGGCTTATCAGGCTATTTCTGACATAAGAGAGCTTACCATTATCGGTAAAATAACGGATGATGTAGGGCAAGTTCAGATTTTCCTGGATTCAGGTGAAGTCGCTGAAGTTGAAGCCCAGGGCTGGCAGCATTTTAAACGGAAAATGGAGGAGTAGAAAGATATCGATCTTTGGAAGGAAGCTGCTAAGGCTCATGGAGAATTTTTCAATCCCATCCGTCCTGCTTGTACCTTTGTGGAAGTTTCCCGGTTTATTGAAGCGGATTGGCTGATAGAAATGGAAGCAGATTGCGTAGTGAAATAAGAGATGAAAAAGACGTTGTTGGTATATGGTCTACTGATGGCTGCTCTGGTAGGACTGCTTAAATACCTGGATTACCACTTTTTGATTCGTGATTTATCCTGGGAACTGTATGTAGGAATCATTTCCTTGGTCTTTACCCTATTGGGTGTTTGGGTGGGATTAAAGTTGACGCGTTCTCCTCAGAAAATAGCAACAGAACCCTCTTCCCAAAGATTTGCACCAGATCCACACGTATTAAGTAATTCGGGTATCAGCAACCGAGAATACGAAGTCCTGGAACTCATGGCTCAAGGCCTATCGAATCAGGAAATTGCCGATCAACTATTTATTTCCCTTAATACCGTAAAAACCCACAGCTCTAATCTTTACCAAAAGTTAGCAGTAAAACGCCGCACCCAAGCCATCCAACAAGCAAAGAACTTGGGACTTCTCCCTTAAAAGGGTGGGGTTGGACACTATTTGCTCAACAAATCCCTCTATGTTCAGCTGCTACAGCAGCCCATATTTGACTCACCCAAAAGTAGGGTTTTACCAAAATCCCCCACAATCACTCAAAAGTATGACTGCTTATTCCTCAAATTTTGGGTATTTAGGGAAAACAGATAATCACACTCCTCATGACAAGAATTGTATTAATCTTTGGAACCATCATTGGCCTGGTCTGTATAGGAATGGTTATTCTAACAGTCCCTACAGGAGAGAGTTCCACTAGCTTAGCTCATGCTGAATTGATTGGCTACAGCATCTTGATTGCTTCTTTGGCCTCTATTTTCTTTGCCGTAAGACAATTTCGCGACCTTCATCAAGGAGGGAACATTAAATTTGGGAAAGCGCTTCAGGTAGGGGTCTTGATAAGCTTGCTTGCTACCCTTTTTTACGTTGTGGGCTGGGAAATCTACTCGTCCAATTTCGCTCCAGACTTTGCCGATCATTATATAGAGCAAATGAAAGAAGAAATGGCAGCCAAAGGCATGACAGAAGCTGAAATTGATTCCCAGATCGCTTCTCAGCAAGATATGATGGATATGTATAAAGAGAATCTTCCCTTTCGCTTGTTCATCACGTCTATGGAAATTTTTCCGGTAGGCTTGATTATCTCATTGATAGTGGCTTTGATTTTTGGCGTATTTTTGAAACCTTCCGATCCTACCACAACATCCTAACATTTCACATATGGCTAGTCTTATTCATACCCCTACTCCCAACCTTGCCCGAAGCAAAACCTTCTTTTCTCAACTCGATTTTACGGAATTTACCTTAGATAATCTTACCCACTTTACCGATGGAAAGTGTATTATTCAGATTAGTACGGATCACTTTGTCCGGCCTGGGGTAAAATTGTATCAGGAAAATTGGAGGGAAGAACTGGATAAACTCAAGGATCAAAACATCTATCCCATAGAAGGGGGACATTTCCTCAAAGATCCCAATGGCGTTTCTATCTACTTAATGGAAGGCCAATTGGATCTTCCTGAGCTGGCATCCTTCTCACCTTCCCTATTGGGTAACCTAGCTGGAGTTGGGATTGAATCGGTAGATATGAAAGCAAGTGCAGCTTTTTGGGAAATTTTAGGTTTTTCTCTAAGTATGGGATCCGTAGATCAGGGTTGGTTTGTGATGCAGAACCAAGAGGGAATGGGCGTTTCATTTATGAAGGCCTTGAGTTGTCCTCATATGTTTTTGAATCCCTCTTTGACCTTTTTCAATGGGAAGAATAACTTGACTATTATTGAAGAGATTAGGAAAAGAGAGATCCCCATAGAACAGGAGATTACCGTATTCAATTCTGATGGAATAGTAGATAACATTATCCTCAGAGAGCCAGGAGGCTATGGATTTTTTATCTTTAGTGATTGATTTTGCGTCTTTCATACAAGGCTAATCAATTTAGGTGAGGCAAAATGAATAAGATCTATGGAGAATTGTATTTTTTGTAAAATAGTGAAGCAAGAGGCCCCTTCTTGGAAAGTATATGAGACGGATTCGGTCTATGCCTTTCTAGATATTAATCCTGTCAACGAATATCATACCCTTGTTATTCCCAAAAAACACTATAGAGATATTTTTGATATCCCAGCTGAAACCCTTGCAGAGATGAGTAAAGTCATCAAGCATATCACTACTCTGTACAGAGAAAAGCTGGGGATGGCGAATGTCCAAATAGTGAATAGTTCAGGGGCTCAGGCCCAACAGGATGTTTTTCACATACATTTTCACATCGTACCTCGTCATGCCGGGGATGGACAAAATATTCGATGGAAGCCTCATCCAGAGTGGAGAGAAAAGTTTGATCAATTGTTGGAAGCTCTCCAATAAATAACGCTTCCTTAATCTCTAGTTTTTCATAGAAAGGGAACTTGACTGGATATAATTACGGTATCCAATAAGTCTGTTATGTATTTCCAAAATTTAATTCTCGCTATTGCTTGCCTTCTTCTTATGCAGAGTTGCAAGGGACAAGCTACCTATCCAGATGCGATTATCCATAATGCCCATATCCTGACAATAGATGCTGATTTTTCTATAAGGGAAGCAATAGCCATTTCGGGAGATACGATAGTAGCTGTAGGAAATAATGAAGATCTATTAGCCTTAGCGGGGCCTCAAACCAACATTATGGATGCCGAAGGGAAAACCCTGGTTCCAGGTTTTATAGATGCCCATTGTCATCCTAGGCCCATATATCCTTTTGAGTCTATTCATGGGCAGGTAAATGTGAATCCAGATAAGTGTCCAACAATCGAGGATTTGGTAGCAGAACTTAAGCGAAAAGCTGAGATAACGCCAGAAGGATCCTGGATTTTTGGAGGAAGGTATCAACATACCAAATTAGGCCGACATCCTACCAGGCATGATTTAGATCAAGCTTCTTCTGAGCATCCTATAAGTATTAGGCATAGCAGCGGTCATATAGCTGTAGTGAACAGTAAGGCGCTTGAATTGGCAGGGATTGATAAAAATATACCAGATCCCCCTGGCGGTGCCTTTGATAGAGATGCCTCTGGTATGCCTAATGGAGTATGCCGTGAAACAGCCTATGCCTTTGTCAGGAGTAAAGCCCCACAGCCTGCATCCCCCACCGAGGAAGAACAGATGCGGGGGCTCATGAAAAAACTCCATGAATATGCAGGTAAGGGAGTTACCTCACTTTCGGAAGCGGGAATTGATATAGAGAAGTTTCGTCTATATGAGAAATTACAAGAAAAAGGAATGCCTCTAAGGGTTCAAGTGATGTTGAGGGAATATGTCATAGATACAGCCTTAAGCTTAGGTTTGATGCCTGGTTATGGAGATAAGCAATTGAAAATCAATGCCATTAAATTTTATCACGGGAATAGCCTTTCGGGTCAAACCTGTTGGCTGCATGAGCCTTATGACAAAGTCAACCCTCTAACGGGCAAAAAGGACTATTATGGAATTCCTCCTGCAAGGTCCCAGCAAAGCCTGGATAGTCTGGTTGAGGTCATCCATATCAATGGTTTTCAAGCTGCTATTCATGCGAATGGGGATAGAGAAATAGACATGGTTTTGGATGCCATCGAAAAGGCTCTCCAGAAGCATCCTAGAGAAAATCATCGCCATCGAATAGAGCATGGAAGCGTGGCCAACAAGGAGATATTGCATCGAATGAAAAAGCTCAACATGGTATATGCGCCTCATTCCTATATATATGAGCATGGCGATAAAATGAAGGTATATGGCCTTTATAGATGGAATTGGATGCATGCAAATAAATCTGCCTATGATTTAGGAATTCCCGTGGCTGGGAATTCCGATGAACCGGTTAGTCCTGCAATCCCGATGCTTCGGATCCAAAGTATGGTTACCCGCACAACGGCTGAAGGGGAATTATATGGACCTACCCAACGGGTTTCTGTGAGAGAAGCTTTATATATCTGGACTATGGGAGGAGCTTATGCCCTCTTTATGGAGGATGAAATTGGGTCTCTAGAAGCAGGGAAAAAAGCTGATTTTGTATGGCTTGATCAGAATCCTCTGGATGCGAAGCCTTTTGAGCTCAAAGATATAGAAGTTTTAGGAACCGTCGTTGGGGGTAAATGGGTTTTTCAAAAGGAGGAATAGTAAATTGATTAGAAAAAGAAATATTCCATGGCAAAGGCGAAAAATAAGACCGTAGCAAACGAGGCAAGCGTAGAGACCTTCCTGGAAAGCATCGAAGATGAGAAAAAGAAGGCAGATGCTTGGGAAATACTGAGAATTATGCAGGAGATTAGTAGAGAAGCTCCCGTAATGTGGGGAACGAGTATTGTGGGCTTTGGCTCTTACCATTACACATATGAAAGTGGAAGAGAGGGTGATATGGCTGTGATAGGTTTTTCTCCCCGAAAACAAAGCCTCACCCTTTATATCATGAATGGCTTTGATAGATATGAAGAGTTAATGAGCCAATTGGGCAAATACAAAACCGGTAAGTCTTGTCTGTATATCAAAAGATTGACAGATGTAGACTTAGAGGTTTTGAAAACCCTGATCAAAGAATCTGTGGATTACATGAATAAGAAATACAATTCCTGACCTTATTCCTGTTTTTTGAATAAATACACCTGATATTCCCCACAAAAATCGTATTGGGCACAGGGTTGCCAAATAAATAGGGCATTATCCCCCATAATTTTCAGGATTTCTCCCGTTTCCGGAAAAACCCGTGCTTGCCCGTCTTCTAGGATGACATAATTGAATTTGGGCAAAATGTTAGAATCAAAAAATACACCATCCAATACATCTAGGGTGTCGGGCAAATTTTTCTCGAAAGTATGCACATTCCATGCATCTGTTCCCTCCTCAAATTCGTGATGGTGTTCAAATTGATCGGTGTCCAGATTGTAAGCAATATCGGTTGAATCATCAAAACATTTAACTTGTTTCTGTTGAATCCAAGTTCCATACAAGGCACCCGCATCAAAGGAAGCCGTTGGATCAAATTCTAAAGAACAGATCTCATCCTCTGTAAGGGAGAAGGCTTCATTATTATCGGGCTCTGGAGTATCTCCCCCGTCAGTGTTGCAAGCTGTAAATATTACTAAGAAAATAAATATGTAACGCATGGTACAAATATATAAATCATTTTGCTATATAGGAATACCTATTTTTTTGAAATATTTAAGAAAAAGTTGCAAATGCGTGCAAGGAAGCTCATTCGAATTTGGTATTCAGATTCATTTTATAAATAATTGATAAACAGTTTGTTAAGTATATATCTGTTCGATTTTAAACCCTTTAGAATCGATTGAAAATTGATAAGATGAATACCTATACAGTGTCGGGCTAATTAAAACGCATGTTTTTTAGTTAAGACTAAATTTATTTTAGTCTATTTTTTAGTTAAGACTAAATTTATATATGAGCCTTTAAAATGGAAGGGAAGAAAAAACGCAGTTTTTTCAAAAAGACTTATATCCTCAGGATAAGACTTCCTCACTTTTGAAGGAAGATCGGAAATTTGCTGTGTATTTACCCCAAACTTATGGTGGCTCTCTTGTGCGCTACCCGGTACTCTATATCTTGGATGGCAACTGGAATTTTCATTTTGTTTCAGGCTTGGTAAAACAATTGACCGGCAGTGGAGATATCCCTCCTATGGTAGTAATAGGAATTTATCAGGTTAATAGGAATAGAGAATTAACTCCTGCAGGTCCCAATGGTCCCCAAGGAAATTTTGGTGGGGCTAATTAGTTTTGGAACTTATATACAAGTTTACACTAAATGAATCTTTTTAATATTCCCCATCGACCTTAAAATTTTAAGGCCACATCCAGGCGCGTAGCGACTGGCACCTAATTCCTGCTAATTCTTACAGGTGGCAGTCGCTACGCGCCTGCTAATGGGGGAATTTTACCCAAGTTCTACCTAGGTGTGAATCGCGAAGCGCTTCATTCTGCCAATATTGGCAGAAAAAGTGGGGGAAATACATTTTCTCCAAACCCCTACCAGATTAGCTTGGGAGTGGGTGGCCTCATGAATTAAGGCCGGGTGAGGAAAGTATCGAAAAATTTTCTTCATGTTCCCCCATCGACCCCGATAAATCGGGGCCTCTTCCCCAGGGAAGACCTATAGAGGGCAAAGTCCCATAACGATGTCCCTCTTGGGAGAGGGGGGCCTCATGGATTGAGGCCGGGTGAGGAAAGCATCGAAAAATTTTCTTCATGTTCCCCCCATCGCCCCAATGTAATTGCGCCACTTCCCCAGGGAAGACCTATAGAGGGCAAAATCCCATAACGATGTCCCTCTTGGAAGAGGGGGGCCTCATGGATTGGGATCGGGTGAGGAAAATCTACAAAATAAGTATTTGTAAAGCACTTGGTGTAAAATTGTATAAAGATACCCAATCAAGGTTCCCGAGTACTGATACCCACAATTTTTTAGCGAGCAATTAGTTGCACGGGATTTTGAGTATGCACTTTATTTCTTGAAGAGATATAAAGATGTCTATTCTAAATCCTGGCACCTTACTCGGTCATACTCGGATTTGTATACCTTAATGGGAGATGAAGACTCAGCAAAAGAATATAAGAAAGAAAGTAACTGACCTTTTCGAAAGGCCTGGTTTATTTTTATCCCCCTGATTGTATGAAAATTAAAATAAACGAAAAATTATTTCTTTTATTTTTTTGAATTTATGGTCAAGTGATCAATGGTTTGGACTTCCTATAAGCGTTTATCTGTTGCCTCGAAAAATTGCACGAGAGTCACAGTAAATGACCTCATTTTATTCAGGCTATTTATGAGGGGTTTTTTGACTGATTTTCAGTGAGTTACAAACGAAAAATTCTTCAAAAATAAGGACCTAAAGGCAAAATTTTGTGACCTAGCTGGATCAATATACAGAATCAAATTTTTTATGAGATTCTCAGGTCACTTTTTTATTCATAAGGATGAGTAATCAGAAAAACATAAATATTAAAAACGATACTATATTAATAAGTGTAATAGACTTTTCTGAAAATAATCACAATAATTTATTTATGAATTTCGTATGTAAATCAAAATTCTCCTTTTGATTCGATTATCTAATTATTTTTCTAACTGAAAAATACCCAAAAAATTCAGGGAAATTGAGAGAGAAATTAGCGTCCGATGTAGACCATCAAGATCGAGATATCTGCAGGAGAAACGCCGCTTATACGAGAGGCTTGACCGAGGCTTGATGGCCGTGCTTGAGTCAACTTTTCCCGCCCTTCAGCCGAAAGAGATTGGAGAGAACTATAGTCAAAATCATCCGGTAAAAGTACTTCATCTAAGCGCATCATTTTTTGAGCGAGCTCTTGTTCCTTGCGGATGTATCCGGCGTACTTTACCTGTATTTCGCATTGCTCAGCTGCCTCTATAGAGAGGCCTTGATAGGCTTCCTGCAAGGGGGCCGATGCCTTGACAAGTTCGGCTAATTTGACCTTAGGACGGGTAAGGATGGATTGGGCTTTTACCTTTTGTTTGAGGGGGGCACTGCCAATAGATTCCAGGTATCCGTTCACTTTATCTGGAGCAATAGAGTGTTCTGACAGGAGCTTTTTATAGGCTTGTACTTGCTCTCGTTTGCTCAGCATTTTCTGGTACCTTTCATCGCTGGCCAAGCCGATTGTATAGCCAATATCAGTAAGTCGTAGGTCGGCGTTATCCTGGCGTAGGAGGGTCCGGTATTCCGCTCGGGAGGTAAACATTCGGTAGGGTTCCTTGGTCCCTTTGTTGACCAGGTCATCAATAAGAACCCCAATGTAGGCTGTATCTCTTTTCAAGATTAAGGGATCTTTTTCTTGCACTTTGAGGGCTGCATTTATCCCGGCCATGAGTCCTTGGGAGGCTGCTTCCTCATAACCAGTAGTGCCATTTATTTGCCCAGCAAAGTATAGGTTTTTTACCAGTTGGGTTTCCAGGCTTAGGCTGAGTTGGGTAGGGGGGAAGAAGTCATATTCCACTGCGTAGCCTGGGCGGAACATGCGGGCATTTTCCAGGCCCGGAATGCTTTGCATAGCTTTATACTGTACATCTTCGGGAAGAGAGGAGGAGAAGCCATTTACATAGACTTCTACTGTATTCCAGCCCTCAGGCTCTAGGAACAATTGATGCCTATCTCGTTCTGCAAAGCGATTGATCTTATCTTCTATAGAGGGGCAATAGCGAGGTCCCAGTCCCTGTATGGCTCCATTAAACATAGGAGAGCGGTCAAAGCCGGTTCGAAGGATTTCATGGGTCTTGGCGTTGGTATAGGTAATATGACAAGGCCGTTGTTTTTGAAGAGGCTGGGTATTGGTAAAAGAAAATTTTCCCGGATAATCATCTCCAGGTTGCTCCTCTGTCCGTTCCCAGTCTATACTCCGTCCATCTATTCTGGGCGGAGTTCCCGTCTTCATCCGTCCACTTTCAAAGCCCAGTTCTTCCAATTGTGCGGTAATCCCTACGGCAGCTCGTTCTCCACTTCTACCCCCACCGAAGTTCTTCTCTCCTATATGAATCAAGCCATTGAGAAAGGTCCCATTGGTAAGAACGACAGATTTCCCTGGGATCTCTAGTCCAAGAGAAGTCTTTACACCCACGGCTCTTTTATCCTTGACCACTATACCTGTGATCATCTCTTGCCAGAAGTCTACGTTGGGGGTTTGTTCCAGCATCAATCGCCAGGTCTCTGCAAAACGCATGCGATCACTCTGAGCCCGGGGGCTCCACATAGCGGGGCCTTTGGACCGGTTTAGCATGCGAAACTGAATCATGGTTTGATCTGTAACGATCCCGGAGTAGCCCCCCAAGGCATCTATTTCTCGCACCAATTGTCCCTTAGCCACTCCTCCCATAGCAGGATTACAAGACATTTGAGCAATCGTGTTCATGTTCATGGTCGCGAGCATAACCCGCATGCCCATATTGGCCGCTGCGGCTGCTGCCTCACAACCAGCATGTCCGGCTCCAACTACAATGACATCATATTGAGGGAACATAGGTTTTTGAGTTTATAGTCGATGGTCCACAGTCCACAGTTTGATTTATAATCGGCTAAAATTACGAAGAAATGATGTGTTCATAATGCCTACGAAAAGTGTAAACGACTGTATAACCTAAATGTTCCCCGGGGAACATGAGAAGGCTTAGATGGCTTATTAGTCCACAGCCTACAGTTTGATTTATAATCGGATAAAATTACAAAGAAAGGATGTGTTCATAATGCCTGCGAAAAGTGTAAATGACTGTATAACCTGAATGTTCCCCGGGGAACATGGGAAGGCTTAGAGGGTTTATTAGTCGATAGTCCACAGTAAAAGAAAACCGTGTGAAATCTTCGTGATAAAAACGCTGGACTATCCAAGGTGGCCGAGAACGGAATTTGCGCTACGGATTAGGGGATAATATCCTTGGATAACTCCCCTATCTGATGGTATGTCGTCCCTTCAGGACTCATTTGGGCCCTAAAGGGGCGGAGTGGAACGTAGGTTCTTTCTTAGAAAAGCCATTCTCTGCCACCCTGTATCGACTATGGACAATCAACTATGGACCATCAACTATCTATCCAACTATCCATCCCCTCAAGCCTAAGGCCCAGTCCTCTTTTTCCCGCATGAGGCTCTCAGCATCTCCGTGGTCATCATAGCCCAGCAGGTGCAATATTCCATGAATCATGACGCGATGGAGTTCTTCTTCAAAAGGTTTTTGGTAGGTCTTAGCATTTTCTTTTATGCGATCGATGCTGATAAAGATATCGGACCAAAGGCCCTGCTGAGGATCTTCGTGATAAGGGAAAGTAAGAATATCTGTGAAGTAGTCGTGGGAAAGGTATTGCCGGTTGAGCTCCAAAAGATAGGCGTCGGAACAGAAGATGTAGGCAATTTGATCCAGGTCATAGCCATGAGATTGGACGACCTGTTCGATCCAGTTTTGAATAGCTTGTAAATGGGGTAGTGTAAAGTTTATATCATAGGCAGAGAAAGTGATCATCAGATATTAAAGACCATTTGAACCATCCTTCCCTCATCGAGGAAGTTTAACTCATCGGCGAGATGCTTCATCAGAAATACGCCTCTGCCCCCAATGTTTTCAATGTTCTCCGGAGCAGTGGGATCTGATAAGGAATCGGGATTGAATCCTTCTCCCTCATCGGCAACTGTTACGACAAGACGATAGGGGATTTTGGCTTCGAAACCGACATGGACCCATTTCTGAGGATCACTTTTGTTACCATGGGTGATGCCATTGTTGACGGCCTCGGTAACAGCAATCATGATATTTGCGTAGGCATCTTCTTTAAATGCCAATTCATTTTTGAGCTCGTCCACGACATTTTCTACCTCGCGTATTTGGTCGGGTTGGCTCTTGAGCTTAATCTGCCTTTGTAGGAAGGGCATAGATTTGGTTTCATTCATTGGTTTGTTCCAATTTTTTGAAGTATTCCTCGATTAAGATGATAAAATCACTGGAGTATTCCAATTTGTTGGATTTTAATAATTCCTGCCTGATTTTATTTTTATACTCCTCTAATGTGAGGTCATCTGGGGCCTTCTGATCATATGACCTACCCGTCTTTGACTCCCGCTTGTTTTCAAATTCCCGTTCCCGAATCGACTTGTCAGCCTGTAGCAAACGGCTGAGAATCTGTTGCTGACGGAAGAGGGTTTCCTCGGTTAGTTTGTTGTTCATGAGCTCCTGCTCACTTTGTTGCATATCTTGGGCAATCTTACCCAGATCTCCTAGGGCGCCTTCTCCTTCCTTCTCCATGTTCTGACGAGACTTCTCCATTTGCTCTCGAATAGCTCGCTGGCGAGCCGCCATTTCTCGTAGGGCTTCCCCATCCATCTGGCCCATTTGTTTGAGCTTCTCCATCATTTGCTGCATCTGCTGGTTGAGCTGACGTTGCTGCTGAGGGAGGTTTTTCATACCCTGAGCGCCAGGATTCTCTCCAGGCTTCTGGCACATGCCAGAAGGCATAGCGCTCATCATTTGCTGCTGGATTTGCTGCATGACGCCCGAGAGCATATTGGCCAGGTTATTGATACTGGTCATGGCCGTCTGCTGATGATAGGTAACCATTTGTACCTGTTTGTTGCGGAAGAAGCGCTGAGACTTATCCATGCTAGTGGTGATGGTCTGTGTCTCATCTAAAATCTCTTTTTGAATCATAAAGACCCGATTGGCCAAGGCTTCGAGACTGTCTTTGACTAGGCCCATATCATCTTGTAATTTCTTCTGGTCCTTGCTCCTTTCTCCCAAGGCAGGATCGCCATAACGGAGGCCCTTGACGTCATCTCGCAGGTCTTCTTGGTCGAAGGAAAGGGTCAATAGATTTTCCAATAGTTCCCTAAGAGATTCCAGGTTCTGCTGGTCCTGCTGCATCTGCATATTCATCTGCATGTTGGCCATCATCTCCGACATTTCCTGCATTTTCTCGGAGGCCTTCTTTTGAGACTGAGAAGCATCCTGCTTGCTCTGCTTACTTTGTTTCTTGTTTCCATTCCCCTTTTGCTCTTTTTTCTCTGCTGCCTGCTCGGCCTGTTCAGCCGCATTTTCCATTTCCTCCTGCGCTTCCTCGGCCTTTTCTTCCAACTCCTCCATCAATTCCTCATCTGGTGTATTCGTTTCATCCTTCTTCTCTTCGAGCTCTTCCATCTCCTTCTTAAAGTCTTCCATTTGCTTATTTAACTCCTCCTGTCTTTCGGCATTTTGCTTCATCTCCTCTGCTTCATCTGAGTTTTCCAGACGCTCATTCAAGATGTCTTCCTTGGCCTTCATATTGTCCAGCTTGTTGCGCATCTCATCGATCTTTTGCTGAACCTCCAGTTGCTTCATCAACTCCAAGGTGCGTTCCAAGCTCTTCTTCATCTCCTCATCGTTGAGCTGAAGCTTCTCTAGACGCTCTTTAATATCCTCAGGATTCAAGTTCTCCATTTGGTCTTGTAACTCGCGGAGCAGCTCTTCTATCTCTGGATTCTCCATCTCCTCCATGAACTTGTTGAGCTCTTCAAACTTCTCCAAGGTCTCTTCTGAGATCATCTCATTGTTCTCCAGCTTGTTTTTATTTTCTTCAAACTGTTGCTGCGCCTCCTTCATTTTGTCCATGACCTCCTGATGCTGTTCCATCATCTTTTGGATCTCCTTTTTGTCATCGAAGTTCAGTTGAGATTTATCCAGCAATTTCTCCTGCATCTTTTGGTAGGAATCTTCCAGGTCCTCGGTTTGCTTGAGCAAATCCTCCATTTCAGATTTTACCTCTTCCTGTTCCTCCTCTATCTCATCGTACTTTTCATCCAGAGTGGGATACAGGATTTTATAAGTAGGGCTTATAGAGAACTTGGGACCAGAGATCCCGTCATTGTCCCATACCTTAACAAAGTACTCGACCTCATCTCCCTCACTTAGTCCTAGCTCCGTCAGGTCTATATAGTAAGAAAGGGGTTGGAGCAAAACATCGGGAGATATACCTAAAGGATAGGTTTTGAATTCCGGACCCACTTCATTCGTGCCACCCGATTTTACAAAACGATAATGCAACTCCATTTTGGTGAAACCAAAGTCGTCGGATATCTCCATCTCCAGTGGCATTCTGGGATCAATGTCAACCTTGTAATCACTCTGCTCAGAATAGACATATATGGAAGGATGTCTGTCGGGAAATACATTGACCTGGTAGCGGACCGTATCTATGTTGGAAATATTTTCATCAGAGAGAAGAGAAATAAAATAGTTCATGTTGCCCATGACGCGCTGAGATACTACGCGATTTCCGCTGCTGTTTTCTGGCCCAAAATCCATGACTTTATTCGAGACCAATTGGGCCGACTGAATGTCTCCTTGAGGCTGTAAAATCCACTGAACTTTTGTTCCCCGAATCACTTTAATATCTCCTACATTATCCTCTAATATTTCGAAATCTAAATTAGTGTATTTTGGATAGTCTAGCCTAATATTGAATTTTTTTATAAATGGACGTTTTAAGACATTTATAGAATGTTTTTCGGAGGAAACTTCTGGATTGCCAATGTAGAGAGAAAAATTTTCTTTGATGTCTGAGATGGTATAGGAGAAGTCTGTCGGAGATTCTCTTTCGAGGGGGTAATCGAGGTACTGCGATTCTCCTGCTTTTTTGAGAAAAATCGAGAGTTCGGCTGGCAACTCATCGCCATCGACATTTATAGCCAATTCAAGGTTGTCTCCGGCCACTACTTCTTCGGGAAGCTCGCCCAAAGAAATTTGGAAGGGAGCAGGGGGGATAAATTGTTGGTTGTAGTTGATAAGTCGGTGTGAACTCGAACTCAGGAAAGACGGGTCGAAGAGATAGGTGATGAGAAATAACCCTACGGGGATGAGTAGGTACCAAAGGTATCTTTTGTTGACATTGAGGTTGATCGCCTGACTCAGCGGAACAGGAGAAATCTCTGCGGCCTTCTGATCTAGGGCTGCTGTGACCAGGGCCCCTGAATAAGCTTGGTTATTTCTAAGCTGAAGAAAGTTGACCAGCTTGTCATTGACCTCAGGGAAATGGGTTCTGACCAGTTGGGCAATCTGGAGGTCAGAGATGGTCTGGGTCCAATTGAACAACTGAGATAGAGGCCAAAGGATCATGCTTCCCAGTACTCCCAAAAAAGCCAAAGCCAATCCAATGACCATCCCGGTTCGCACAGAGGAAGAAAAGCCAAAGAGGCCTTCACTTACCAGTACGACGAAGATAATGGACGTTACAACGAGCGCAAGGATAAGGCTGCCCCGAAGGATTTTGTCCGTATAGAACTTCTTACGGAATTCGCTGAGCCTTTGATCAAGATGCTGGTGATTGTTATGCATAATTTTCTCCCTAAATATGCTTATGGTCAAAATGGGAACCTCAGGATTAACTTCAGGTTATATATTGTTGAAAAACCTGAACCCCTTGGTATTCTACTCTTATTAATTGCGTGGATGCCTTCCTGTTTGGGTGGTCTATGGATAAACGAAAGTTTTCCACAGATGTTCTGCTAAATTCTAAAGAAAAATCGCCTTTACAGGCTATTATACCAGGAATCCCAAAATTCCAGACTTTCCCTATGTTAATAACGGAACTTGACTCGAAAAATAAAAGGGGATGGGAGCTATCCGGTAAAAAAAAGTCCTCAGTGGCACTCTGTGAAACTCCCTTTTTGCTCCTTCTCTCCGTGGTTAAATTTTATCGTTACAAGATTATATTCCTTGTGGCTGAGATATGACAGATCCGTAGCTCTTCAAAAGCGCTAGGTATATGACATATCTATGTCCATGTGAATAAACATCTTGTTTGGGGATTAAGTAAGCGACTGAAAATCAGTTTTTTCCCCTTTCCTGGGGATTGAAAAAGCATTTCTATAAAAAATGCCCCTTCTCCCACAGGAAGAAGAGGCACCATATGTGATGGGTAAGTACCGAGCTTAGTTCACACTCACTTTTCCAAAACGCGTACCCTGGTCGGATTCGAGTTTGTAGAAGTAAACGCCTTCACGAAGATTTAACTCATCGCTGTCCAAGGTTACCTTGTGAATTTCTCCCGCTTCTACCTTTCCGCGGAATAGCGTTCCCACCTTGTTACCAGCCAGATCAAATACCTGAATCTTCACTTTACTTCTTTCAGGTACCGTAAACCCGATAGCAGATCTTTGTCCCTTTCTGATGGGGTTGGGATAGCTCTCAGATAGTAACAGCGCATTGGGGATCGGATCAGACTCAGCTTCTTCAGAGTCTACCCCTTTGATGCGGTTGTTGCGCATCACGAAAGAGAGGGCATATGCCGTGTTTACGGCGTTGTTTTCAAATCCAGTAAATAATTCTCCTGTAGAATAGAAATCTCCTTTTAGGTCTACATCGATTTTATCCGCAGCACCGAAAACACCACTGGGTCCAACACCTGCAAGGTTAAAGAATCCTCCAGGACCTTCATCCATGATAACAGAAGTTTCATTAAATCCATCATTGTGCCAGTTACCTAGGTAATGTCCGGCTTCGTGAGCCGTGACATTTCCAATAGCCGTTACGATGGCATCTTCTATGGTCACGCCTTCCGCCAATTCTAGATCATTGATAGAGAAGGTTCCATTGGCATTCTCTCCTGAAGCAGGCGCACTCAGTACATCCAATAATACCAAAGCTACTTCTTCTGGATCGTAGTTCCCCAGATCAATAGACTGAGCAATACCAATCGTTCCGATACCGGATTCCTCAATGGTTCCTCCTATGATTACCTTACTGACAGGGCGACTTTCCGAGCTAGTGGGTTCCCATTTATCATTTACCCGACCATCATTGGCGAGAATCTTGATGTTGAAATTGGGATTGATACCCTGCCGAATCAAATCTCTTTCGAGGTTCTCTCTTACTACATTGGTAATTCGACGGGTGATTCTTTTCACATTTTTATTGGTATTTTTAATTCCCCAATTTTCTAGGAAGTCGCGGAAGGGAGAAAGTTGCACAGTACCTGAGGGAGGTCCTCCAAAGAATTCTCCAGCGTCAAATTCTGAACCATTAAAATCCAGGAAGAGAATCTGAGTCATTCTACGATCTACTTCAAACTTAGAACGCGTTGCGAAGAGCTCCATTTTGTAAGATCCAATATTATTGGAAACAGCAATGGCATATTTTCCATCTTCTTCCGCAATGTAGGCAATGGAAGTTGCGCCCATTTTGGGTAAAGGATTTTCTACTGGGTAGAAAATGTTAGAAGGAAGATCTGTACCTACAGCTTCATCTTGAGTGGGTCTTCTTACACTCAAAACAGGAGCAAGTCCTAGATCGTTATCGATATCAGCTCCAAAAAGATCTCCTTTCTTCAGGTCGAATACATAAAAGTCTACGTCCTCATCAGGTGTTACCGAAGTAATGATCATTTCATACGCTCCTTCTGATCCTGGAGGAGGAAAGCCAAACAGAGATCCTAGGGTTGGAGAATCGGGATCAAAAGGGTCCAATAAGCCAAAGGCTCCCCATCCTGCAACAGAGAAGAAGAAATTTCCGTCAAAGGGAGCGGTAAATTCTACGAAACTATCGAAGGAAAATCCGTCATCATCGAATGCACCCAAGAAGGTTCCATCCTCAGCATATAATTCGATGTAGGAATCTAGATCACCAAAGGGATCAGCTGTGTTGATGTCGATGGTAATTTTCTGCCCGGCCTGGGCTGAAAAAGCATAAAAGTCTAGATCTCCAGTTCCTGTACCAGCAGAACCCCTAGGCCCATCTCCAATGACTTCATTATAGGTAACTACCGTAGAAGATCTTTCTTTAATTCCAGTTCCATTAGAAATAGGTATAGCCCCATCGTCTTCAGAAGCCGTTTGGTCAAAGAAAGTCAATTCTGCTTCAGGTCCAGTGGCTCCAGAGATGTACACTCGGTTCGTCATTTCTGGACCACTTCCAAAATTCTTAATCTTTTGACCCGTGTCCTGTGAATCATTTCTTCCAGGCTTGTTGACGGGCTCATTTTCCTTAATCTTTATGCCAGAGGCTCCACCACCTCCTTTGTTATTTCTCCTTTGGCCAGTGGCCTGATCCTCTCGAATCTGACGCATTCTCTGCTGCATATACCTTTTCCCATCTGTCTTCATATGACTAGGGTAATAACTCAGCATGGGAGGCGCTTCAAATCTGTTAATAGAGTTCTCTCTTTTGGATAAACTCTGTCTAACAGAATTAGCGCGTTCAGCAGGAGTAATCTGGCTTTCTTGTGCGGAGATTGATAAAGGTGCACACAGCCCAGCTGTAATAGCTAAGGTGGAAAAAAATTGCAAGGTTTTTTTGGAAAGGTAGCCCCGGCCCTTGATTTTGGGCTTGGAGGCGAAGTTCATTTGGTAATTCATGTAGCGATGTTGCTTTATTAATAAATATTAAAAGGTGAAGAGGAAAAACATGTATACCATAATATGTAAAATTTTTTTTGAAAAATAAAAATTTCACAAAATTTTTCGGAAATTTAATATGGATTAAGGTGTAATTGTTGGGAGATGGTAAGATCCAGTAGGCTAAACAGGAAATAGATTCGATTTAGGAGATAAAATTGGCTTAAATAGGGCTTAGTTATTTATCTTTCTAAAACTTATGGGCCTATCTAAAGAAAATAGGGATCGGTGGATAGCGTTGTATGAAGAGCTATACCATTATCGCTTTGAACTGTACTTTTTCAGTGCATTGGGGGTACTTTTTGGCTCTCTTTTGGTGACACATGAGGTATTTCAGAATATATTTTATCCCATCTTATTTCGCCTAGTCCTCTTGATCGGCATCCTACTGATTTCGAAGAAGAGAAAGCTCATGCACTTTTTCTTGGTCCTCTTTGGCCTGTCTCTTTTTTACTTTGGCTTAGAAGCCTTTGAGGTCCCACAGCGAATTACCCAATTGGAGTACTTCCGCTTTGCGATCAATTTTCTATTTTTCACCTTCGTTTCGAGAGAAATCATTCTGCAAGTCTGGCAAACCAAAACCGTCAATAACCACGTCATCTTTGGCCTCATGAATGGCTTTATCTCTATAGGCCTCATTGGCTTCTTTATTTTGCTCACGGTAGAACTGTCAGATCCTGGATCTTTTCACGGACTCCAGTTAGATCCCAATCACCCACAACCTACGTTCGATTCCCTTATGTATTTTAGTTACATCACCCTACTGACTGTAGGATATGGAGATATCTATCCCTTGACTCCTGTTGCACAGCGCGCCACTATTCTTATTGGGATGATGGGCCAGTTTTATTTAGTGATTATTACCGCTGTGGTGGTGGAGAAGTACATACGCTTTAGTCATAGGGAATAGGAAAGTTTTCTGCTCGGGGAACTACTTCATTCCCTCCAGAGACTCGCGTAACATTTCTTTGGCTTCAGGAGGGCCTGACACTTGCAGGGCAACGCCAGAATTCTGGGGCGCGAAACTTAAATCAAACTGAAAAAAGGGACAACAACTTCTCTCCGCCAGAACGTAATCCATCAGTTTGAGAATAAACTCCTTATCATCGGGAAAATGAAAAATATAGCCCTTTTCTACTTCCTCCATGGATTGTAGGTGTTGGAAAATTTCTGTTTTGAGTTCTCCTAATCGTTGGGTGAGTTCAGGGCCTTGAAGGAGGCAAACGAGCTTGTCGCTAGAGAGTTTTTGAAATTCCGCCTGTGAATCGTCTTCTTGGGAAGATTGGGCAAGGCTCATTCCACAGCAGATACATAAGGTCATTGTACTTAGGAATAAATTTTTCATACATGCTTTTTTCTGCATCTACGAGTTGGAGTATGCTCCAGGGTTTTAAGGGAGGAAAATGCTAACTTTAAAGGAATCCAATAGTCACCCTTAATCAAGCTGTATGAGAATTGGAGAAATATCCCAACTTACGGGCTTTAGCCCCGATACGCTACGTTGGTATGAGAGGCAAGGCCTTATAAGCTCTAAACGAAATACTCAGGGCCTGAATAATTATCGAATTTACAATTCTGAAACCTTGGCCCAGTTACAAGCTATCAAACAAATGAAGTCTTTGGGCTTTACCTTAAGGGAAATCAAAGAACTATTTATACTAGAAGAAATCGGAGAATTGCACTGTGAGTCAGTAGAGGTTTTGGTCAATGAGCGGCTTAGACAGTTGGGGGAAAAAATCCATTTATTGACAAGTATGCAAGCCAAATTGATCCTAGTGAAGGAAGCTTGCACAGGAAACTGTAAGGAGGCTTTTTCAAGAATTACCTAAGGAATTTTATAATTTTCTCTAGGAAAATATCCTTCTATTGACCTTCTAAGAAAGGCTTATTTTTCCTTTTTCAAATAAAACCCTGGAATCTTGTTAAATTGACTTGTTATACCTTCAATACCCTTAATTTAGATGGATGTCCTCTTTTTTGCATTTGCCAATGATCCTTTGCGTCCCTTGGCCCATCTTCAACAAGAGGCTGATGAGATTCGCCGTTTGCTAAGTCCGGGAGAACTGGAAGGGCGTTATCTGCTAAAATTAGACCCTTTTGCCACCCGCAATAAGGTAAGCTACTACCTGACCTTGTACAAAGATCACCTTATCCACTTTCACTACAGTGGTCATGCGGGCAAAGACGTTTTGGTGACAGAAGGAGAGCCCAGCCAGTCAGAGGGCCTCGCCCAACTTTTGGGACAATGCCCTAAGCTAAATTGCGTTTTTCTCAATGGCTGTGCTACCTTAGGACAGGTTCAAGGCCTCTGGAATAAAGAGGTACCTGCTGTTTTGGCTACCCAAACCCATGTTGAAGATAAGTTGGCAAGTGAATTTGCTATTCGATTTTACCAAGCCCTTTCCATCCAAAACGAGCTAGAAGCCGCCTTTGAACAGGCTAAAGGAGAAGCCCTTACCCTCAGCCCTAGGTTGAACTTGGCTATCTCCCGGCACTTTGTCCTAGCGGATGCTCAGTTGAAGGAGAAAGAAAATGGGACTTTTGATTGGAAACTGTATATACAGGAAGGGCGTGAGAATGTACTGTCCTGGAAATTACCCGAACAAATTAATTTTTTTGAGCCTAAGGACTTTACCCCAAATGTCGTATTGATACAGGCACTTTTGGAGGCTTTGGAAGGGTATTCAAGGGAAATCCGAAACCTCTTGGAGGCCGAAAATGAAGGGGAGGAAATTGATGTAGCCGATAAGCGTCTGGCGATCCTTAACAGCCTGCCTGCCCCAGTAGCGGAACAACTCCGCAAACTGATGGTTCCTTTCTCCGAAAAAGACAAAGGCTATGATAAAATCAGTCAATCTCGGGTTGAGCAGTTAGTCAAAACATATGATACCCTCATTGAACTGTTTGCCTATACGTTACTCGCACAAGTCTGGGAGGCTATAGACCATACAGAAAAAATCACTTTGCTACCTAGTCAGCGCGAACTTTTGAAAAGTTTTTTACGTGTGCACGGCCCCAATAGAAAGTCTTATGATTTTATTCCCCTGATTCAAAGCTTAACAGAGGTCCTGGAGCAAAATGGGATAGATTATTTTATGGAAGAACTATCTCCATTGCAGGAAACCTATCAGGCTCAAAGTCCCTTTGTATGGGCCTGCCACTTTTTGAATGGATTGCGGCAACAATTGGATACAAATAGCCTAGCAACACATGAAATTGCCAAGGCTTGCATACAAGGTGAAACCCAGCTTGCCACGGTATTCAAAGAGTTGGGTTTTTTGGCCAATTACATAATGGCAGCTATCCGAAAGATCGATGTAGTGAAATATCGCCATGTACGTACAGCACGCTTCAACCACTCCTTGGTACGCCTAGTAAAGGTAATGGGAGGCCTGGAAATCAAAGAAGAGGAGTTGGACGAATTTATGGATAGCCGTTCAGTCTTACTATTAAAGAAGAAGAAAGGTAGTAAGGGTAAATCTTATATGAATCTCTCCCCCTTTGTCATTGACCAGAATGCCTTTGAAGATAAGCAGGCTGAAATTTCCAAGGTTTATTTTTTTTATGGTTATGATCCCCAACAAGAGAGATACAACTTCCGTCATGTGGATAAGCCCGAAGATCAACCCTTGGTCATACCAAAAGAGAATTAT
Organism: Bacteroidia bacterium; assembly: GCA_965263105.1. GTDB lineage: Bacteria > Bacteroidota > Bacteroidia > J057 > J057 > JBCCTX01. The sequence continues at coordinate 1,048,344 of CBDHGL010000002.1, forward strand.
GAAATTGTGCCAGATCAGTTTAATGCCTTTGCGCAATTGATCTTTAACAGACCTATGGCCGCCCTCTGATTAATGAGAATCGAAAAGGAAGAAGATATTTTAGTCCTCCAATAATATGAAAAGCCCCTTTAAATTTCTGGACCCCTTTCTACCCGATGACTTCGAAGTATTCTTTGGGCGTGATCAGGATGTTGAGGCACTTTATGAGTTGATATTTAGGAGCCGATTGATGCTAATATACGGCCAATCAGGCACTGGAAAGACCAGTTTGGTTCAATGTGGCTTAGGGGGACGTTTTGAAGATACAGATTGGTTCCCCTTTTGGATTAGAAGAAATGAAAACATAAACGACTCTTTAAAAGAGTGTCTCGCAAGCCCAGTTGGAGTCCTATCCCTAGAAAATAGCTTGGTAGAAACCATCAGATACCTCTACAAGAATTTCTTACGACCAGTTTACCTCATTTTCGATCAGTTTGAGGAGCTCTTTATTTTAGGGGATGAGGAGGAACAACAGCAGTTTGCTGAACAAATCAAAGAAATTCTAGATGCAGAATTGCCATGCAAAATTCTCTGGGTCATGCGCGAAGAATACATCGCTCATCTCTATCACTTTGAACAGATTTTTCCCATGCTATTTGACAGCAGGCATCGCGTTGAGCCGATGAGCTTGGCGAATGTGGAACGGGTAATCCTTGGATCCTGCGATAAGTTCCGAATTAAACTGTCTGATCCTGAGCAAGGAATTAAAAAGATCATACATAACATTAGCAGGGAAAAATCGGGTATACAGCTTCCTTACTTACAAGTTTATCTCGATACCCTTTGGCAGGAAGATTTTCAACGAACTTATCCAATGGCATGGGGGGGAGAAGGAATTCCCCCCTTAGAATTTACGTTGGAAGAAATTGACACATTGGGGAACATAGAAGACGTCTTTGAGAAATTTTTGCGAAATCAGAGTTTGCAGATACAGGAAAGATTAGCGCAGAGAGACCCCCATATTCCCGAAAATGCCCTGAAGCGGATCTTGGATGCCTTTGTAACGGAGGAAGGAACCAAGCGGCCAATTTCCTATACACGGAAGGAAAATGAAATTGAGCTCGAACTCAAATGGCAATCCGAACTAGGGCAATATCCCTTAACACAAGCCTTGGAGGACTTAGAAAAGTCTCGAATTCTCCGCTTTGAAGACAACCGGATGGAGTTGGCTCATGATAGCTTGGCAGATCTGATAGATAGAGAGCGCAGCACCGAACAGCGGCAACATAATGAAGCGAAAAGACGTATTGCTGCTGCTTATAACGAACAACGAAAAACTGGAGAATACCTGAGTGCCAAACAACTGGCCAGTTTGGAAGAAATTCTTCCCTTGCTCGTGTTAGAAAAACACTTGCAAAATTTTATCAATCGAAGTTACCAGGATGCCAAGGAAAAGGCCCAGGAAAAAGAGGCGCAGCAAAAGAGAGAGTTAGCAATGGCGGAAGAAAAATTGGCCGTTGAACGCAAATCTGCGCAGCGGCAACGCATTGCCCTAGTCATAGTAGGAATCGCATTGGCCATTGCTGTAGCCTTAGGGATTATAAGCTACCTAGCTCAGCAGAAAATGAAACGACAAGCGGATCAGATCTCTACTCAAAACGAAGAGTTGGAACAGAAACAACAAGTAATTCTTGCAAAAAGGGATTCCCTCAATGCGGCCTTTGAAGACTTTTTGACAGCAGATTCTGCCCGTGTAGCTCTGGAAGCAGATGACTTACTCCTTAGAGCTGAAAAAATGAAAGAACGTGGATATCCAGCAGCTGAAAAAGAACTACTACAGCAATCCCTAGATTTATTTGAGTCGAATAGTGCCAACCCAAAACTTGAAGATAGAATTATCAAATTGAGAAAGCGATTGAATAGATGAATAGATGAACAGAATGAAAATCTTTGTCTGGATACTCTTGCTCGGTTTTCCCTATTCTGTTTGTTCTCAGGATGCTTGTAAAAGAATTTATTTTCAAGCGAAGCAGGCCTATGAAAAGGGAAATTATGACCTTGCGCTTTCAAAGTTGTTGGACAATGAAATTCTAAGTTTAAAGGCTCCTTATGGTGAGATGAACATGGCAGCATTCTCTCCAGATGGAGAGAACATACTTACGGGGAGTAAGGATAAGTCGGTAATTTTGTGGGACCTATCTGGGAATATGATAAGAAACTTTGGGGGACATAGTATCCAAATTGGTTCTGCAAGCATTTCCCCCAATGGAAATTATATTCTGAGCGCATCTTCAGATCATTCGGCTAAATTGTGGGATATATCCGGCAAAGAAGTTAGCGCTTTCTTGGGCCATAGCGAACAAGTTTCTTCAGTAGCTTTTTCCCCTAATGGGAAGTATGTGCTTACGGGAAGTTGGGATAATACAGCCAAATTATGGGATATAAAAGGAAACGAAATACGAACATTCCATCATAATGATGCCATAACTTCTGTAGCCTTTTCTCCCGACGGAAAATATGTTTTAACAGGAACCTGGAATGGGAGGGTGGGGATTTGGGACCTATTGGGAAAGGAACTCTTGAACTTCCTTGGACATAGAAATACGATAAGCTCTGTGGCTTTTTCCCCCGATGGAGAAGGAATTTTGACTGGTAGCTATGATAAAACCGCAAGAATGTGGGATTTATCCGGGAATATTATTCAGACCTTCAAAGGACACACAGATGAAGTTATGTCAGTTGCCTATTCTCCCAATGGGAAACACATTCTCACAGGGAGCCGCGACCATACAGCGAAGTTATGGGATATCTCTGGGGAAATGGTCCAAAACTTTGCGGGTCATAGCTCTTATATTTTTTCTGTAGCCTTTTCCCCTGATGGATTAAATATCATAACGGGAAGTATAGACGGCTCTGCTAAATTATGGGATATCCAAGGAACGGAATTGCTGCATCTCCAAGGCCATAGTTGGGAAGTTCGTTCGGTAGACTATTCTCCAGATGGGCGCTTCCTTCTCACTGGGAGTAGGGAAGGAAACGCAAAATTATGGAACATGGATGGAGAGGAACTGGTTACTTTGGGACATAACTTAGGGGTCGATGAAGTATTGTTTTCCCCCAACGGGAATTATATTCTTACGAGTAGCCGAGATGGGAGGGTCATCGAATGGGATCAAAGTGGAAATAAATTACAATCCTTTGAAAGAAAAGGAGAAGCAGCGTCTTTGGACTACTCTCCCGACGGCCAATTTATCTTGACTAATCACCGAGATGGTTATAAAGTCGAACCTAGTTTTCAATATTACCTCGACCACGTCCATCGGCTCACCCTGAGTGAAAGGGCTTATTTTGGACTAGAGTAAATAGAGCTAAGAAGGGAAGTGAGTCTTCCAGAAAAGTAGATAATGATAACTCTTCTCGTCCAACGAATTATATTATAAGAGTCATAGAGGCTGTCCTTTATGGAATAACATAACCTTTAGAAAGCTCCCATCCTCCATGAGATATTTTTTGTCTTTCCTATGCTTATTTTTCCTGGCAGAACCCCTATTTCCTCAGGATGCTTGCAAAATCATTTTCCAGTCTGCACAGCGGGCCTATAATCAAAGCCAACTGCGACTGGCCTTACAAAAACTCCAAGATGCTGAAATTTGTGATGCCAGTAATGACCTCCTAAGTCAACGTCAAACCCTACAACGACAGATCTTCTCTATCATTGATTCCCAACGAATGGAGGCCTTAAGGCAAAGAGAAATAGCCGATTCTGCCAAAGAGGATGCCATCTTTCAAAGGCAAATTGCCGTTTCCTCTCTTCAGGTTACGGATTCCTTGCTGGACCTTACCGAAGTTAAACTTAGGGCCAACCAACATTTGGCACGTGGACTGGAGCGGCGTTCAGAAAATGCTAGCCTGGCCTTTCGGCTCGCAGAAAAAGCTTGGCGCATGGACCCGGAAAATGTCATTAATGCAGATATTCTCAACCAGGTGGTATCCAATGAAGTCTTTTACCAAAGTTGTATAGGGTGTGATAGGCATGAAGGAGAAATAACGGCGGTAGCCTTCGCTCCTGATGGCAACTATTACCTAACTGGAAGTGAGGATAGAAGTGCCAAGCTATGGGATACAACAGGAACTGTGGTTCAAGTCTTTATAGGACATAATGCTGCCCTTACTTCTGCTCGCTTTTCGCCCGATGGACACTATATACTTACAGGAAGTGAGGATAGTACGGCTATTTTATGGGACTTGAATGGGCAAATGGTTCAACGTTTCCTGGGACATACAGATCAAATAATGGCTGTTGCCTTTGCACCTGATGGTCAACGTATTCTCACGGGAAGTAGGGATAAACGGGCTATACTTTGGGATTTGGAGGGGAAAGAAATACAACAGTTTATAGGGCATTCCTCCTATATTTCTTCGGTAGCCTTTGCCCCCCATGGCCAAAACGTCCTTACAGGAAGCTGGGATGATACAGCGATCCTTTGGGAGTTAAGCGGCCAGGAAATCCAGCGCTTCGAAGGTCATCGAGATCCGGTTTCTTCGGTAGCCTTTTCCCCAGATGGCTCTAAAATCCTCACAGGGAGTTGGGACGATACCATGAAGCTTTGGGACAAAGAAGGAAATGAACTGGTAGCGTATATAAATTATGATCGAGAAGACTACGATGTGATCTTCGTTACCTCCGTGGCCTTCTCTCCCGATGGTCAGTACGTATTAGCAGGGAGGAGCAATAACAGGGCAGAGACCTGGACCCTGGAGGGGGAAGAACGATTGCTACTACTTGGCCATACAGAGGGAATAAATTCTGTGGCCTTTTCTCCCGATGGGCGTTATATCCTGACAGGTTCTGAGGATTACACAGCCAAACTCTGGAGTGATAAGAATGAAGAAGAGCTCCTGTCTCTGGGAGTAGATAGGTATATGAATACCGTGGCTGTGTCTCCGAATGGAGGCTATTTTGCAAGCGGAGGAGATGACTTTTTGGTCAAAGTATGGGATGCTTCAGGAAGGGATATTCAAACCTTTAAGGGGCACTACGGTTTCCTCAAAGCGTTAGATTTCTCTCCAGATGGGAAGTACCTTGTTTCAGGAGGAGAGGATGAGAAAGCCATTATATGGAAAATCGGTAAGGGCTATGTTTCTGCTTTCTATGGACATAACCAACCGGTTAGATCCTTAGCTTTTTCCCCCAGTGGAAACCAAGTCCTCTCAGGTAGCGAGGATAGAAGTGCGCGCCTTTGGGACTTAAAGGGCAACGAAATCCAGCGCTTTGAAGGACACAAGGCCACCGTTTCTGCAGTAGCCTTTTCACCAGAAGGAGACCTCGTTTTAACCGGATCTGAGGATGAAACGGCAAAATTATGGACCTATGAAGGAGAGCTAATTTTATCTTTAGAGGGACATACAGATAAAATCACATCAGTAGCCTTTTCTCCAGATGGGGAATATCTACTTACGGGGAGTCTTGATGAAACGGTTCGTTTATGGAATTTAGCGGGAGAGGAGCTTCAGAGGTATATACATTATGGATCGAGGATTTTTGCAGTAGACTTCGATCCTAATGGCCAAAGCTTCTACACAGCTGGAAGTGACAAGCTCATCACCCAGTGGAGTACGGAAGGGCACCTGATGAGAAAACTTCGAGGACATTCTGAGACTGTGGTGGCTCTGGATATAGCTAGAGACAAGCAGATGATGATTTCTCTGGGGGGAGAGAGTACAGCCAAAATATGGGATATTTCTCCGAATCTCGTGCTAGCTCAGGTCAATGAAAGAGAAGTGGGTGGCTATGGTAATAAATATTTCGGTGGACATACCGCACTTGTTAAGTCCGTGAGCTTTTCTCCAGATGGGAAATACCTTCTTACTGCAAGCAACGACCAGACAGCGAGAATGTGGGACCTGAAGGGGAAGGAACTTCTTCAATTAGGAGGGCATGAGGAAGAGGTGTATGATGCCAAGTTTTCCCCAGATGGCCAATACATTGCAACCTGTGGAGTGGATAAGACAGCTCGTCTCTGGGACTTATCGGGGAAGGAAATTCAACGTTTTGAAGGACATGAATCCTATGTAACGACCCTCGCCTTTGCTCCCGATGGCAAGAGTCTGTTAACGGGGGGCTGGGATGGCAGGGTAAAACATTGGGACCTGAATGGGAAAGAACTCCAGAGTTTTGAGATAGGAGAAGACCGGAATATCAGTAGTATTGATTTTTCACCTAATGGGAAAAAATTTATTGTGGGAATTTCGGAATGGCATGCCCTTGATCCCAAGGTAAGTATGTGGAGCCTCTCCGGGGAAAAGCTTCAGGATTTTGAAGGCTTTAAACGGGAGGTGACGGCTGTGTCCTTTTCCCCTAATGGTAAGTATATATTGACTGGGAGTTGGGATGATACGGCGATCTTATTTAATCTTTCAGGTAAGAAGCTACAAGAATTTGTCGGACATACTGATAATGTAACATCAGTAGCTTTCTCTCCAGATGGAAAGCATATTCTCACGGGTAGTTGGGACAAAACGGTAAGGCTTTGGGACCTGGAAGGTAAGGAAATTAGAAAATTTGAAGGGCATGCGGCAAGTGTATTTTCTGTGTCCTTCTCTCCTAAGGGTACCCACATATTTTCTGGAAGCTCGGACAACACCGGCAGACTCTGGCATTTGGAAGGCAGTAAGCCTGTAAATTTTGGAGGCCATAGCAGCAAGGTAATCAGTTTGGCTTATTCTCCAAATGGGCAATATATTCTTTCGGGAAGCCACGACCGAACAGCTAAGCTATGGGATGCAGAAGGCCGTGGGCTAATGACTTTCTCAGGTCATAGTCAATCGATAAATTCTGTGTCCTTTTCTCCCGACAATCAATATGTATTTTTAGGTAGTAAAGATTCAACGGCTAGCTATTGGGATGTCGAGGGAAGGAAGCAGTTGACCTTAACAGGTCATGCCGGAGCAATAGAATCTATAGCCATTTCCCCTGATGGGAAGCAATTGCTTACGGGTAGTAGGGATATGCATGCAAAACTTTGGGACCTTCAAGGAAAACAATTACTTGATCTACAAGGCCACCAAAAGGCTATTTCTTCTGTTGCTTTTTCGCCAAATGGAGCATATATCCTCACAGGTAGTTGGGATCGATCAGCAATCCTGTGGAATAAAAATGGGAATCAGGTACTAAGTGTGCTAGGACCTCAAAAAGGAATATCATCGGTAGGCTTTTCTCCCAAAGGAAATACCTTCCTGACGGGACATGCAGATGGATCAGTATCCTTATGGGATTTAGCAGGAAAGGAATTACTTCATATAAGGGCACATGGAGATTCGATACATCAGGTAGCCTTTTCACCAGGAGGACAATTTTTCCTAACTGCCAGTGAAGATGGAATCGTTTCCGTCTGGGATCTATATGGAAATGAGTTGCAGCGCTACGGCAATCGCCTATGGAGAAAGCCCATTTATACGGCTCAATTTTCTCCAGATGGCCAGGTGAATAACGGTAAAGAAGAGAAAGGGCAATTTTTACTTTTATCCAAAGGTCAGTCCTTTCAAATTTGGCGAACTCTACCATATTTCTTAAATACAGTATATCGAATGTCAAAAACCGAGGAAGTCAGGTATAAATTATCTGAAAATAATCCCTGATCTTTATGCACGAATTTCCCTACTCCTTTACTCCCATCCAACCTAGTAGGTTTCATATAGGTGCTAAGATATCTTACAAGGAAATTTATCCTGATCCGCTGTTTAGTCCTAAGATTTATTGCTATTGGGAACTGAAATCCCAACAGCCCTTGATAGAATCTTTTTCTTATCGCGTTGTAGCAGATGGTTGTATGGATATTCTGTGGGAAGTTAATACCCCTCATATTCCCTATGTGGTAGGCTATTCTGATTCTTTTACTCTATTTCCCTTGGGCACCTCCTTCCACTATTTTGGGATCCGCTTTTTACCCACAGCCTTTCCGCTTTGGTTCGGCAAGAACGCTTCAGAACTTTTAAATCGTTTTGAGGAACTCGATTCGATAGTTCCTAGAATATCTAATTTACTCTCACAGAAAACAGAAGCGATAAGTGATCTGAAGCAGCTAAAGAATCAGTTGGATTCGTTTTTTCTTGCTTATTCAGGTAAGTGTTCTGCTAAGATGGACCCACGCATGGCATACGCAATGCAAGAAATATTTAGGCATCATGGAACTCTTTCAACGACCCAAGACTTGGATGTCGGCTTGAGTCCTCGCCAGCTAAGGCGTGTTTTCCAACAGTATATTGGAGACAGCCCCAAAAGTTTCTGTAAAGTCGTTCGCTTCCAAAGCCTACTCCGAGCCAAGCCCTCCCGGGAAAGCTTGCGAAAGAATAAACTCTTCTTTGATTTGGGCTATTACGATCAGGCCCATTTTATCAAAGAGTTTAAGCGGATGTATGGGGAGAGTCCAGCCCTGGCTTTCTCATGATCGAAAAGTTGCCATGGAAGCGTCGATCCATATTCATCCCCCAGCCCCAAGGTCGTTAAGCCAATCTGTACATTATTCACCAAGTGAATAATGTACAGAGAAATTCCTCCGTCAGCAGGCGCGTAGCGACTGCCACCTGTAAATATTAGCAGGAATTAGGTGCCAGTCGCTACGCGCCTGGATAAAATATGCTGGACTATGTGCTACAAAGGGGCAAATCGCTAACGCGCTTTGGATAAAAACCCCCAACTCCCATTTTCTCCTCCTTTCAGGAGGAGTCCCCTATCTGAAAGTTAGGGGGAGGTGGTCTCAAATCCAGGAGGAGTCCCCTATCTGAAAGTTAGGGGGAGGTGGTCTCAAATACCAGGTGGTTTCCAGGAGGAGCTTCTGGATAGGGTGGGCCCTCGTTCCCTCAGATTGAACAACTTTTTCGCATGATGAAAAAGAAGGGATTTCGGATAGAAGAAACTGAGCTAGAGTACCTTGATTCGATTTATAAACAGACTATCCTAAGTTTTTTTGTGGTCTCAAATCCTACCAGTTTAATAGGGTGGGCTCAATCCAAGGGATCAGAGAATTTCAACCAAATTGAGATCGGGTGAGGAATTTCAACCAAAAATGCCATAAAATGGCTTGCAAATTGCCCATAACAGTAATTCCAAGCTTTGGCTTAATGACATGGCCCCTAGCTCTTATCCCCCTGGTTTTAGGGAGATCATGGGGGGGCCCTCTCTCCACACAGATCCATCACTTCAAGGGGGAATTTTGATTTGTGGAACAAATCCCTCTGCGTCTCTGCGTTTTTTTATTCAATCCAATGTTGCTTCAGCAACATGTCCGATTTTTACAAGGAAATGATCCCCAAACCCAATAGTTTTGTCTTAAACATCAACTCTTAAAAGAATCCACATGAAACTCAACGCAGGAATCATTACAGACAAAATTCAGGAAAGCAAGCAGTTTTATAGCGAAGTGCTCGGCTTTGGCATCACGTTCGAAAACGACTTTTTCTTACTGATGCACACCCCCGATAAGGCCTTCGAAGTATCCTTTCTTTTACCCAATCACCCTTCCCAAAAACCCTTATTTCAACCTGCTTTTGAAGGGAAAGGCATCTATTTGACAATAGAAGTAGATAATGTAGATGACTTGTACGATAAGATAAAGGCAAAAGGGGTGGAAATTGATATAGACATTAGAGATGAACCCTGGGGGGATAGACATTTTGCTATTAAAGATCCTAGTGGAGTTGGAGTGGATTTGGTACGTTATAAAGCTCCCGAATAAGTTTTAATTCTAATTCTCAAAATTGCGTAATTTCATAAAAAATGGATTGCGCATGAAACCAACTTACTACTATTTATGTCTTCTATTGTTTGCTTTTTCTTGCAGCGAAAAAACAAAAACAGCAAATACTCCTACTCCTTTATCTGAAGAGGGAACACGCCTGCCAGAAAATGCCTTACAAGGTCTATCACTTGGAGAGGGCGTTCAAGCCCAGCTATTTGCAGCAGAACCCTTGGTTCGCAATCCGTCCAACATCGACATTGATCATAGAGGGCGTGTCTGGGTGGTCGAGAATGTGAATTACCGTCCAGAAAATAACCCCGACAATCCCTACCAAGAAGGGGGCGATATGATCGTGATATTGGAAGATACCGATGGCGATGGCCAGGCAGACGATAGAAAGGTGTTTTTTCACGACCTCCTGGTAGACGGTGCTATGGGCATTGGGGTGATGGACAACAAGGTCTATTTATCTTCCAGTCCACATATCCTGGTATTGACGGATGAAGACCGGGATGACAAGGCGGATAGAATCGATACCTTGTTTACTGGGATGGGCGGAAAGCAGGGAGACCACAATGTCCACGCCGTTACGTTTGGGCCAGATGGCCGCCTCTATTTTAACTTTGGCAATGGGTCCCCTGAAATGTTATACAAAGATGGAAGCCCTGTAATTGATAAAATGGGAAATGTGGTTAAAGGAACCGTACGTCCCTACCAACACGGGATGGTTTTTCGCTGCGAACAGGACGGTAGCGAAGTAGAAACTTTGGGGCATAATTTTAGGAATAATTACGAGGTATGTGTGGATTCCTATGGACGGATGTGGCAGTCTGACAATGACGACGATGGCCATCGCTCTGTACGGATTAACTATGTAATGGAATACGGCAATTTTGGCTATCGGGATGAATATACAGGAGAGGCCTGGCAGGTAAGTCGAAGTGGTATGCATCCTGATATTCCTTCCCGCCATTGGCATCAGAATGATCCGGGAGTGGTTCCCAATTTGTTTATCACAGGTTCAGGCTCTCCATGTGGAATCACCTTCTATGAAGGAAAATTGCTTCCCAAATTATACCAAAACCAACTCCTACATGCAGATGCGGGACCCGGGAAGGTTCGCCTTATTGCTTTTAAAAGTAAGGGCGCCGGCTTTTCTGCGGAGGAACATCCCATTTTGGTTCGCAAGGCAGATGCTTGGTATCGCCCTACGGATGTATCCGTGGCACCAGATGGATCAGTTTTCGCCTCGGATTGGTACGATCCCGGTGTAGGTGGCCACTGGGCAGGAGATGCCTATAGGGGAAGAATCTATCGGATTGCTCCTACAGTGGATCGCTATGCTGTTCCAGAATATGCCTTTGATACACCGGAAGCCGCTACGGATGCCCTAAAGAGTCCCAATACGGCTACCCGCTACCTGGCTTGGACGGCCTTGGAGAAGATGGGCAAAGGAGCTGAAAGCGCATTACTTACGCTGTGGGATTCAAAAAACCCGTTGTTTTGTGCCCGCGCCTTGTGGTTGTTGGCACGCTTGGGTAAATCACATTTAAATGACGCCTTAGAAGACTCAGACGAACAGATACGAGCTGCCGCTATCCGTGTAGCCAGGCAATTGTATCCTGAAAATTTGTCACTCATTCTTCAAGGCAAGGTTCAAGATTCTTCTCCTAAGGTACGTCGAGAAGTGGCTATTGCCCTCAGAGAAATAGATGCCCCGGAGGAAGCCAAAATCTGGGCAGAACTCGCTACGCAACACGATGGAAAGGACCGCTGGTACCTGGAGGCCTTAGGAATAGGGGCCGCGGACAATTGGGAGGCTTGTTTGGAGGCTTATCTGGATAAAGTTGAGGATGATTGGAATAGTCCCGCTGGCAGGGACATCATATGGCGATCCAGGGCTTATCAAAGTTGGGAACTGGTAATGGGAGTTCTTGAAGACCCCAAGGTACCCAATACAGAACTGGCTCGTTTTCTGAGAGCAACAGATTTTCTCTCCCACCCCAATAAGGATGTAGAACTGAGTGCCTTATTTCAAATCGAGCGGAAGGATCAAGCAGAATTCCAGCGAATGCTACTCACCCATATTTCTCCTGAGTTTGCCCAAAAGTCGCCCCAGATTCAGCAGGCCGCCCAGGAGTTATTGCCTCCATTGAGGGGTACGCAGGAGTACTTGGATCTTGTAGATAAGCTATCGTATAAAAATGAGCGTGAATTCATATTCCAGATGGCGATGGAGCAACCTAACCATGAGATGGGGGTACGTTCCGCACGAATACTCTTGGATTGGGAAGGCTGGCAAGCTTTTGAAGAAGCCATTCAGGGAGAACACAAAGAAGCGACCATTTCCCTACTTAAGCATATTAACGAGGGTTCAGGCAAGGAACTGCTCAAATCAGTGGCCATAGATGAACAAAGCCCTATGGCATTGCGGAAAAAAGCCATTGAATCTTTGGCCTTTGATTGGGGCTGGGAACCACGAGTGATTAAGCTGCTGGAATCGCGGACCCTTCCCGAGGAACTCATCCATGTGGCAGCGGGTAAACTCCTCAATGCGGCCAGACCAGTTGATCGGGCGGTGGGAAGAAAATTCTTGGATGAGATAGGCGCTTCGCAAAGTACCTTACCTCCCTTGGAAAAATTGGTGGCTCAGGAAGGAGATATAGCCCAGGGGAAAGTCGTCTTTTCTACCTACTGTATAGCTTGCCATAAAGTAAATGGCCAAGGAGTAGCCTACGGACCAGACCTCTCGGAAATCGCCAATAAATTGGGGAAAGATGGTCTATTGAGTTCCATCATCTACCCGGATGCGGCTATTAGCCACGGCTTTGAAGGCGTTCAAATCGAGTTGATAGAGGGAACCCGCTACCAGGGTTATCTCCTCTCAGAGAATGCATCTACCCTTCAACTCCGTGTTCAAGATGGCTCTACTCAAAACTTACCTCAAAGCGACGTGAAAGCCTTAACCCCTATGGAAAATTCCCTGATGACGCCAGGCTTGGCCCAGGCCATGGGAGAGGAAGACTTGGTCGACCTTGTCAGCTATTTAAGTAGCCTGAGTAATCAGGCAACCATGGCTTCGAATCCCTACCAAGGGAAGATTGAGTATGAGCGGGAGGAGTAGGGAAGGAGGTATAATCACTATAAGCAATACCCGAACATTTTTAATGCAGATGAAAGTTAGCTCATCTGTCTCCAAATGAATGATGTAAAATTAACAGATTTACATTTCTTCCCGCAGAAATAGAAAAAGGATTCAACTTTTTCAAACCCTGTTAAGATTTCAAAACTCTTTACGATTAGTACTACCGAGAATGGGAATATTAGATCATAGGTATGATTAATAGTCTCTAAGGCTAGGTTATGAAGAAAAGTATATCGCATCTATCAGTTTATTCCCCAGTAGTATGTAAAAAATATATTTGAAATGTTAGGTATTATGGATTTAGGTAATATGGTAGTAGAATCCCAAACTCTGTTGATTATAATAGGGATTGTTGTAGTTACCCTATTAATCGTAGTACAGCTCCCGATGAAGTCGAAGGGAAAAGTTTCAAAGATCAGAATATGGCATGTCCCTATTCTGGAGACTTATGAGATTATTGATTATAAATCAAAAATTAAGACCAAGGCTAAAAAACAGGGTGACTTTGAATCGGACTTTGTACCCCAAGTTTTGGGAAGAAGTCGTACAAGTTATCTAGTTTGGGATAGAGAGTATTCCTACCTCACTATTCGAGGGAAGATTTATGATGATAAAGGAAAATCTCTGGAGAAAAAGGAAAAGTTGTTTATCCGAGAAGACGTAGGAGAATGGAAGAAACCTAGCGAGATGCGGGTTGTTATAGATTTGGACCAAGACATTGAAGAAGAAGCCTACGAAATTTTTACCAATGATAAAGGGAAGTTTGAATTCAAGGTAAAAATTTCCTTTGAAAGGAAGCTCAGTTCCATCCATAGCAAGCCCATTTTTGCTAGGTTAGTTTTTTCAGTCCGTACAAGGAGGGGGAATCAAATTACTGCGAGAGTTATTTGCGACTTCCACATTGGTCCTCAATTGGGGGAAATGTGGATTGGGATTGACCCTGGGACAACAGCCACTTGCATTGCTGCAACAAATGCCGGAGCCGAGGAGCCCCATATCTTCATGGGCAACTCACTAGGGAAGGATTCTATCAATCCTTCGAGAATTGTATTTGATAAAGAGTCGAATGAATTTAAGAGAATCGATGAGATTTACGAGTGGGTGGAAGAAATATCAAATGGGAAGATGTCCGAGAATCGACATAAGCGCAATACCTCGACAGATGATGAAGTAGATGAAGTAAAAAGAGATTTACTTCTGAGGAGAATCCACGAAGTCAATAGAGATGCTATCGACAAAGATTCCACAAAGCCTATGTACGAAACAGGTAGGCCAGCTGGGTCTTTATTTGGAGAGGAGAAAGGCATTTCCTTCCAGTCCATTAAAAAATTATTGGGCTATAAAGACAAGAAAATAATTTCCTACGGCGAAGGTCAATTTCTCGAGCTTTCCGGGAAAGAATTGGCTTCTCTGATGGTAAAAAACTTTTATTCAGAATTCAAAGAATTTCTCTCAGCCAACTCTGGCAAGTTATCTGACCCTGACGAGGCCCCCTTCAATCCCCAAAGAGCTATTGTTGCAATTCCCAATACATTTGTGGCTTCTCAAATCCAAGACATGGTGGATAGCATCAAAACCATTAAGGATGAATATGGTAAACCTCAATTTGCTGAGGTGAAAACCATTAATGAAGCAGAAGCCGTGATGGTGTATTGTATGAGACATCGCTTTAATGATATGGAGGAGGGAACAGTAATGATATTTGATATGGGGGGAGCGACTATCAATGCATCTCTTATCCATCAAAGCAAAAAAACTGACCAATTTAACCTAGAAGTGTTAAATAAGATTGGGTACGCCGTCGGGGGGGATAGCATAGATTGGTGTTTGGCAAAATTACTTTTCTCTTTCAAGGATCGATATCCTGAGTTGAATAGAGTCAATCCGTTTAAACCTACCATGGGAATGGATGAAAAGGAAAGGAAAGCCCAACTAGATTTAAGGATTTCTCTTAGGGAAAAAGTCCTCTTTCCCTGGAAAAAGATTATTGTAGAGAATTTTAAAAAAGGAAGCAAAGATCTATTAGGGAACGCCGACAAGGGAATAGAGGATAATTTTATTAGGATAATTTTGGGAGAAGAAAGTACCAAAGCCATTGATGAAAAATATGATCAAATGGAGGATTCCTTTTTGAAAGAATTTTACAATCAGTTTAAATTCAACCCTCAGACGAGCTCTTACCCAGCTTTTGATACAGAATTTTTTCAACATTACATATACAACAGTGCCTACACAGCGATATTAGAATTATTGGAAGACAATGGAAGAGATATTGACTATGTGGTTTTTTCCGGTAGAAGTACAGAATTCCCACTGATTAAGGCGAAGGTATTGGAAGCCCTAAAGTTCAAAGGATATGGAACTACAAAAATAATTGAACTAAAATCTGAAGAAGCCAAAATTGCTGTAGCGAAAGGGGCATGTATCTATGGTTGGTATAATACCAGGATTTTCCTGGATAGTTCTAAAGTATTTCATTCATATGGCGTTACCTACTCAAAGGGGATTAGTAAGGTGAAGAAGGAATATTTCGAATTAATTCCTATGGAGAAGAGATTTAGAAAGGGGAAGCCTGAAATGGGCTTATACGCTCGTGGCAGAAAAGTGGTATCCGAAGGCTTAAATTTTGGAAGTGAGATAGGAAAGATGATTCGTTTTTATAGAGTTTCCGGGAAAAACCCTCAAGATATTGTAGGCAAGGAAGAGATGAAACACAGATATAGTTGTGTGGGAAAAATAAAAGCGACACAACTTGTCGAAGAATTGGCTATTCATGTAGATGAGCGAGACATTATACAATGCAGAGTGAAATTCTTGGATGGAACGACTGAAACTCGGCAACAGCAGTTGAATCAAGAGTCTTTGGTTAATGAACATGAAGAACACTATACCTGGTTGGTTCAATAGAACAAATAGTTATGGCAAAAAGACACTGTATAGTCGCAGTTTATTTCCTTTTTACAGGCCTATTTCTATTGGGTCAGGAAAATAAACTCAGTATTCTCAAAGGAGATCAATTCTTTGAGACCGACACATTGGGTTTTTCTAAAGAGGCAAATCAGGTACCTGTAGTATTGTATCATGATTTAAAAACAGAAACAGGCTCTCCTGATTACATGACAGTCAAGGTGAAATATTTTCCTGCTTCTATACAAAACCAGTTTCAACTCAAAAAAAGTGTAAAGCCTTCTCCACCATTGCTTTTTAGTAACACATTTAAAATTCCCCATAATTCTAAAAAATTTTACATTGCCTATATAGGTCAAGCGCCTAAACCCGATTTCCCACCGGGGTCTAAAATTACGTTTTTCCAAAAATGTTGCCCTGAACACAAAGTAGAGTTTTTTCTTACAACTCAGGATCAGCCTCTCACCTCCCCTCCTCCTCCTCAATGCAAACCAGGTAAAATAATTTTACGCGACAACGATGGCCATTTTTTCTCAGGAGAATTGAGCTATGGAACCATTCCTCTAGATAAAACGAAGGAGTTTCTGCTATTCAGTTTATCGAGTGAAGAGATGAATACTTGTGAGGTGGATATTGATATAGATAGTGAACATATTAGGCTGAAAAATGATTATAAGAAAATAACCTTTACCCATGATGTATTTCATTCCATTTTGGGGCAAATTCAGCCTCCAGTCTATTCAGAAGGGAGCAAAGGTCAAAGTATTTATGTGGAGGATAAAGTCACTATCTATCTGAAGGGCAAAGAAGTAGAAAGCTTTAGCATAACTTATACGCTGAAGAAGCCCTTTTCTGGAGAAATCATTCTCTTTGTCATAATAATCTTGGTAGTTGTAGGAGTACTGGGATACCTAGCCTGGCAGAGGTACGCTGGTCTCCTAAAACCAAAAAATAACAAAACCAAAAAGACCTTCGCGGATAGATTTTTATTAGATCATATACAAAACAGTTTTAAAAAACAGCCTGATCGTAAGATTCATCAGATAGTAGATTGGACCCTTCAAAGTATTAGTTCTGGCGATGGAGCTAACCCTGGTCAGAGGTATTCAGAATTTTTGAGTAAGGTAGGATTCTCTCCCAAAGAAGCCCAAGCATACAGGAGAAAAGTTTTAGATAATCTAAAGTATATTTCTGATGATATATCCCAGGATGAAAAAGACCTATTATCTGCCTATGTAAGTGTTTCGGAAGAAAACTATGAAGGCATTTTGAATTATTTGGGTAAGAAAAATTCTACTAGGATTTCAGAAAACTCTATTTTGAAAATCATAAAAAATCACGACTCTGAATCCATCTGGTATTATGTCTATTTCTTCGCGGGACCAGAAAGGATGCGCCAATCGGAAAAACCAATAAAATTTTATCATTCAGGGACTTTTGCCTCACAGGTCAAAGAAAACATACCAATCCCTTCCAATAATGATACCCTTCCTCAGGAAGGTAAAGCAATAACCGAATTAGACCTGAATTACCTATATGAAGATAAAATAGAGGAACTCCGCATTGAAAACAAGCGTTTAGAATCGGAGAATTTTTCTTTGGAAAATGAAATTTTGACCCTTCGTAAAGAGAATTTAAGCCTGAAGGAAGAATTAAAAGGTTTAAAAGCTATTTCGCCTACGGAACTCAAAGAATCTCCTAATACGGAGGAGAGTAGAATAGCAATAGATTTCCAAACCCAGCAAATCGTTCAGAACATAATTTTCTCCTTCCAAAGCTTAGGGGATAAGCTTGATAGGCAAAAAATAAAACAAAAGGGATTGTCAAATATTATCCATGCCTTGCATCAGACCCTTCACGAAGCACATGAATGGTTGGAGCCATTAAAGAACTACTTAAGCCAAGGATATGCCACTCATCCTACCCTTAGAAAACATATAGAAAGCAAAAGTGAAGAGCCATTTAGAGGGGTAGTTGAGTATGCCATGAGTCAGTTATTCCCTTATATAAGCTCAATAGGTATTCATTTAGACGAATTGGCTCATGCAAGTTATTTTCTCAATTTAGATGGAAATCAAATCGGAGAAATAAGTCAGTTTGCCAGAGCAGAAAGGGAGAATTTTTTGAGAAAAATAGAGGAAGGGTTGAGTATCCAATTCCTCCCTATACCCTTATTTTCAAAATTTCAACGAGATTGGAAAAAGGCTGAGTGGGTAAAGGAAATTCAGGCAAACATCCCTGAATATTATCCAAGCCCTAGACGAGAAAGCTTCCCTTCCGACTTTGTCTATTTTATTCAGTCTTTAGGATACATGGACCTTGAGGGTCATGTTCGAGAGAAAACAGAGATTGTAGTCCACACATAGAAAATGCAACATTGGTTTTTACCTGGTAGTGCAACAGTATTTATTCATCAATTAGCAAAACCCCTATTATAATGATAAAGAAACTATTTTCATTAGGATGGCTGCTCGTATGTCTGGCATACTTTCAGGTAGGTGTTGGGCAAACACAAGAGAATATTGTAGTTCTTGTCGATGTATCGGGATCTGTCCATCCAACTGCCGCATCTGAGGCAAAAGAATTGATAAAAGAACTAGTTGTAAATTCAACTTTCAATCAGAATAGATTTCCCAACTGGTCTTTTGGAACCTGTTCTAATGGCTCTAGTCTTAAAGCCATAAGTGAGGGACATCAAGTAGCTCCCCTTGTTGGTCCCAATAAGAAAGTGTATTTAAGACCTTTTGGAGATAAAAATAGAGCAATAGTTGCCCCGAAAAGGGGGGAAGTTTCGGATCCTATCGATTTTGCCGAATTTATGGATAGGCACTATCCCAGGTCATTTTCTGATGGGTATACTTATATTTCCCTTGCCAAGGCCCAAGCTGCTCGAGATGCCTTTGATGACGGCTTATGTTCTTATTTACTTATTGAGGCCACCGATAATAAAAATGATTATACAGGCGAATATCCCAATGACGACCCTAATTATTCGAAAGAGCAAAGGAGTTTAATAGATGTGTACGACCTACAAGGTCAGATTGATAAGAGTAAAATTTGCTATATAAATTTTAACCAGGACAGGAATTTCCGGATAATTATTTCCCGTGTCATACTGGTAGAGTGTGGTCTTCCGGATAACCCCCAAGAAGAAGTTGTGCCGCCAACTGAGCTAGCACTCCCTTCTGTAGTGATTAACAGCATGAGCAAAAGTGAAAAGGCTCCTTCTCAAAGGAAGCTCCCTACAACCCTGTCCTGGAGCTGCCGAAATTGTCCAGAGGAAGACATGAAATATCGGGTAATTATTTCTAAAAAGGTTGGGGGTTCATACACCGAAACCGTCGTTTCAAAACCCAGTGTAGAATACACTCAATTACTCATCAGGGAAAAAGACTTGGGTGGATCATCGGGTAGTTTTAAAGTACAGATTACGGCTATGGGCCCTAGTATTAGGTCTATTAGGTCAGGAGAAGGATATTTCAAAATGGGAGGTGGAAATGGAGGTTTTTTCCCCTTGTTCCTATTTCTTGTCATTATGGGCTTAGGAGGTAGATATGTTTATAATAATATGCTTAAACCCAATAATGGGGGAGGAAATTCAAATAATAATTCGAGTACTGAAGTATTTGAGGATGAGGATGAGAGTTGGGATGATGATGTAGACAATGGTCGTGATTGGTAGAATCAACTAAACAATAAACATATGGAATTTTTAAATAATTTTTTGGTCAATGTATCCAATATCGAATTTAGAGATTGGCCTACTTTTATTGAGCAGTTGCTCATGCTAATTGGAACTTTCGTCCTCATTTTTTGGGGTATCTATTATATTTTTTCAAAAATCTTATTTAAGGCTGGCTTGGAGGTGGAACATGGCCTTCATAGAGATCATGCCTTAAACTTTACTATGCTTTGGTCCTTTGTCGTAATCCTTTTACTCATCAGTAGTTTATGGGCCTATATTTTATATGGAAATTCTATTAACAGTTTTGAGCCAAATATCCTCAATTTCTGGTTGGGTTTGGGGCCAATTCTGGTGCTTTATATTCTCTCAATAGCGCTTTTCTTCTTTCAGTACAAACGAGTTAGAAAATTAATCAATTAACTATGGCACATCCAACAATACTTATCGGTTTGGGCACAAGTGGAATGAAGGTGATAGAACAAGTCCAGCGCTTTCACTACGAAGCTTTCAAATCGAACAAACCCCAAAATGTTGAATACCTGTATCTGGAAACGAATAAGAGTGCCAGTGTAGGAGTGACCGCCTTAAAAAATCAAGTAAAGAATATACATATCAGCTTAGGCCAGATGGAGACAATGATGAATAATCTCCAATCCAATGGAAAAAACGATTGGTTGGGGAATTCAGAAGCTCTTGTAAATGATGGGATGGGAGCAGGGGGTATACGGACTGCAGGAAGGTTAGCTCTCTGGGGTTCAAATGATGATGGGGACAATTTTGTTAATGTATTAAGTTCCTTTGAAACAGCCTTTAGAAATGCTACGAAGAACTCAGAAGAGCATAGGCCCACAGTATTCATTGTAGGGTCTACTGCAGGGGGGACAGGGTCTGGAATATTCATTGATATTGCTTACTTAATTAGGCACGTAATTAAGGACATTAAGGAAATTTTTGCCTTACTCCTTATTCCTGGCCGACCTAAGACCCTTTTAAGCCATGAAGTGATGTATGCCAATACATACGCAGCATTGAGGGATTTGCATTACTACAATAGACCGGACACAGTATACGATGAACATTGGCCAAATGGGGTAAATGTGAAGTTTAAGGAACCTCCCTACGAGCTGACACAAATAATCACTCAAGATTACAATGTGGGAAGTGCGCCCATCAAGAATCTCTCAGGGCTGTACAAATTGGGAGGAATGTATTTATTCCTCAATATGATTGGGATGCGAGACAAGCGGATGGAGCGTTTGGTCGACGCCAAAGGCAACAGGCATATTTCAAAGTATGGAACCTTTGGAATTTCAGCCATTCAGTACCCTAAGGATCAAATTCAGGAATATCTGGGGGCATCCAAAAGTATAGAACTATTAGAAAGCTGGATCGACCCTAAGTTTTATTACAGAAACGGATCTAAGCAGCCTATTAACTCTACTTTAATCGAACAGGAAGTAGACGAAAAATGGGACTCCTTTCTTAGACAAGCATTTTCTGTACTTGATAATGTGGGGGGGCGGGAAATTACCCAAGAAATTGAGGATCAGTCGATTACTATTAGTAAAAACCAGCAAGGTTCACGGAAGGACAAGTACATTCAAAACCTATTCAGAAGCCAGAATACAGATAAGTTTTATGGATTGGTAAGGCATAACACCTCTACTGCTAGAGATAAGCTGGTGGAACTAATCTTTGATGACTTTACCAGAGTACTCGATCAAACGGAAAATCTGCAGTATGGCATAATTTATCTTAAAAAATTGAGTATGGCTATTCGGAAGACACTTGATTATTGGAATAAAACTTTGCGGGTAGATTCAGAGCCTTCAAAATGGGACAAACTTCTCTTACGCCATACGAAGTGGATGCTCAAAGATGGGGTAATTTTGGCTCAGCACAAGGAGGTTGGGGAACAGCGAAAAGTCCTTAGAGATCGGATGATATCGACCTTGGAAATCATGAAAATGCATCTGATTGAACCCGTATTAAATCAAATAGGCAGGAACATTAAAATAGAGACCGATGAATATCGGTCTACTCGCCAAACCAGTAAACATCTTCCAAGAATTACAAAACTGGAAGAAATTATTGATAGTATTCGAGAAACGATTGGACAAAAGTTGAGTCGGGTTGATTCAGATGATAGAACCATAAACCTAAATAAACGGCTACTTCAGGTTCAATCTGAAGTAGAAGACGATAGTATCCCCATACTACGAGTGTATAAGTCTGGAGATTTTATGGATGAGGTAAATACAGCTGGTAATCTTTATCAGCAGGCATTAAGTAATCAAATGCCCACCAAGAAGATAATAATGGGAGAAAAACCTCTATGGGAGTACCTGCTTTCCATTCAAAATGACTTTACGCGGATTTTATATAGGGATACGATACAGAAACATGGGGAAAAAATAGCTGAAGTTAACTGTGTAACTGATTATGATGTGGCTGAATTTATCAGTCAACATCCTGATGAGGGGAAACGAATGGCTAAAAAAGCCCTAGCTGCCCTTATTAGAGTTAAAAAAGATGTGGTATTTAAGCGTTCCCATTATATTCCACGTTTCGTAATTGGCTCAGATAAAGAAAAATTGGAGGAAATATTGGATGTTCTGGAAAGAAGGCTCAATTTTTCTGACTTTCCCAGTTCTCCTGATGGAATCCTAGAACTTCCCAGGCTCAAGAACATGATGATCTTTTATGATGAAAAAGGAACGATTGTTCCATTAGAGGACATTGAATATATCCAACAGATGGAAGAGAATTACGAGACTCCTCCCTCTCACTTAAAGGAAATGACCCTAGATAAATGGGTAAGTGATCGCGTTGCCTACAAGACAGATTTATTTTCAAAACAAAAACCTCAAAGATAGAGCCCATGAATATGTTACATATAGGAATAACACATGCCGGGAAGGAAAAAGAGAGGTTAAGACTTCTCAAGCTATTATCCCCTATTTTTATTGCTTTCTTAATTACGGCCTTTGTTTTGCCAATTGCCTTTTTTATGGCATTTTATTTTGGCCTAATTGAGGCCCGTTCTCCTTTAGCCTCCTTAGAGGAGGCCGTTGGAAGAATATCATACTCATCCCCCAACCAGGGGGATGTCGTTGGTACTGGATTCTTGGTTTCCCCAAAAAAGATTATGACTGCCAGGCACGTCGTTGAAGGACGCGAGATCGGAGATATGGTAGAGGTAGCTTTTGAAAATGCTTCCCCCATTCAAGCCGTTCAAGCTGAGGTTATTTGGAAGGCGCCTTCAGAAATTCCCGCAATTATAAAGGGAAAAGCTCCCCTAGACTATTTCCTGACAGATGTGGCCGTTTTGGAATTAGCATCCTCAATTGATAACATTGAGCCACTAAACTTGGGTATTTCGGAGGAGGTTAAAACCCTGGATGAAGTCGTATTAATTGGTTACCCGGGAGGAGACTATTCAATTACTCGAGGGGAGATCAATAGCTTAAAATATAAGGACTTAAATCTATTCAAACTAGATGCTACGAGTAACTCTGGAAACAGCGGAGGACCTTGTATTTTACTGGAAAACAAATCTGTAGTTGGCATCCTGGTTGGGGGCCCCATAAGCAGCGAAATTGATGGAGAAAATATCGCGATAAAAATTGATGATGTCATCTCCCTAATAAATGGAGGAAATGTCGAATTATGATATCCTCGTTTCTTTGAAAATATTTTTTCGAAGTAGGTTTATATGCTTAGGTCATGAATAAAATTGGGAAATTTTTTGTCCTTTGTTCTGGAGCAAATCGGAACATAATAGATAGCCTTGATGAGGAATATCGCCCAACCGCAATTAATACCTTTATTGGTATTGGGGGGGCTGTATTTTTCACAGCCTGTATGGCGATGCTTTCTGCATCATTTGCTGTACAGACCTTTATTGATAATATCTATGTTGTGCTCGGGATTGCACTTTTTTGGGGGATCCTGATATTTAACCTTGATAGATATATTGTTTCCTCCATGAGAAAGCGCCCCACTAAGTGGGAAGAAATAGTTATAGCTTTGCCAAGAATAATTATTGCTCTCCTTTTTGCAGTAGTAATTTCCAAACCCCTGGAATTGGCTATTTTTGATAGTGGTATAGAAACTCAACTTCCTAAGATTGGAGATAATCGGACTCAATCAATTCGAATCGAAATAGATTCGATTAAAAATGAAATAGACTCCCTTATAGCGGTTAATCAAAAATACAACCAAGACCCCAGTACAGCCTTTGTTGACAGTGCTCAAAAAAGGTCCCAAAATGCCCAAAATAATCTCCAAAACCTTACAAAAAGGCTAAATCCAAGCATTCGAAAATTAGAAAGGGAGGTACAAGGGCTCTATTTCAGTAGAAAGAACCTTAGACAAGAAATCCAGGAGTTAACCCGTAAAATCAGACAATATGAGGAGGCGAGCCAAGATATTGAAACTCCCCCTCCATTTACCTTAAGCCAATTGAATCAATATGAAGCTTCTAAGAAAAGCAAGGAGAATAAATTGAGAAATGTCAGGTATTCTATCAGCAGGAAGAGTAAAGAAATTCGTACAAATAAGAAACAGATTGGCCTGGCCGATAGCTCTGCAAAGATTGCTAATCAAAAATTTGAGAAGGAGTATCAATCGAGAGAAGATATTGTTAAACTTGAAATCGCCAATAATCAAGATAAAATAGCTAGCCTAGAATCCTTAATTCAATCAAAGGAGGAAAATAGGCAGGTATTAGCCAACGGATATGACGATTTGATTGCTCGGTTGGAGGGCTTAGAGGCGTTAAAAGAAGATGAACCCATAGTAAAATGGGCCGATTGGTTGATTTTTCTTCTTTTCATAACAGTAGAAACCGCTCCAGTCTTGGTAAAACTAATTACACCCAAGACCCAATATGATGTAAGGCTAGCTGCTTTTGAAGAAACGGAAAAACTTACTAGAAGAACTCAAGATGTTGACCAGTACTGGGATGCCGAAAAAGAGAAGTTAAATGGAGAAATAGTCTTGCTAAAGAAAATACATAGAGATTACAGGAGTATTCTTGAAGATTATATCGATAAAAGTATGGAACACCTGCGTGCAGAGGAAGAACGTAGGTTCAAACGAAACAAAACCGGTTATGCATTGAGAATGGTAAGCAACCCTAAGGATTTTTTTAATAGAACAGAAGACTTTCTGCGGGATAATTCCTTAAACGAAGATCAAGTATTAGTCAATTCTATACCTAACAATCGACAAAGATTTGAATGGAATTTTAAGTCCGTTTCGATTGGCTTCTTATCGATGGTACTTGTGGCATTATTTTATTTATTGTATTTGAGTACTTCTCAGCCACAAACCTATGATGAGAAAGGAGGTCCAGCCGCTAGCAATTTCATTGAAAATGGTAATCCCGAGACGCAAAAAGAAGAAACTCGTTTAGTAATGCAAGTAGATAGCCTTGCACAACAAGGGATTGATTCTTTATCGAAACCTTCAGTTACAGAAAAAATAGTTCAAAATCCGGGAATTGAAATAGCAAAAAAGCCTAAAGCATCTAGTTCAAAAAAGAAAAGATCTGCTAGAGCAGATGCACTTAATCAAGCTCAAACTTCCAATTCAAGAGGAACTATTAAAGATGATTCCACAAGAAATGTCGAGCAAGTTTCCGGTCCTCCGATTATTAAGGGGCTTGATTCCCTAAAAGCACAAAAAATAGAGCTAAAGCCCATAAAACCTATAAAAGGGAGCCTTCCTAAACCCCTTGATCCTTTGAAGAAGCCTTCAGCTAATTTTCTCAAGCCCTCTACTAGTCCAGATACTATCGGTCTACCCCAAACAATGCAAAAGGCGGATTCTTTGGAAAACAATCATAAGAATAAGTAATTTATTGGGCAGCAGCAGAAGGACCTATTCTTTGAAGTATAACTTTAAAAGAATAGAGGCCATAATAGAAGCTAATACCCCAACTGGAAAAGAAATTACTACCCCTAACCAAAAGGAAGATTCGTTTTCTTCTTTTAAATCGTTGATAATCAGGATTTTAATTAACTCCACTTGTTCTTTGGTAAGACTGTTGAGCTTTTCAGCTATTATTTCCTCAGCATGAATTTTATTTTCCAGTTGAGTAATTATTTTGATATTGTTCTCTGTTTCCTCCTTTGTTTCTACTACAAGTGCCCGTACCCTTTCAAGAACACTCTGAATTTCACTTAGGGTCAGGTTTTCAATGTTATCCAAGGTTTGGTTGAGCAAAAAAATTTCTTCTTGAAGGGACTCTACTTTGATCCTTTCTTGTTCTTCAGAGCTTTCAATCGGAACGAAAACAGGGGGATAATAATTTATGTGCTCAAACAAAAAATAAGTTGAAACAAAAGACAAACAAATTATACCAAAGAAAATGACCCAGTACCATCTTTTACTTGCATAGTTTGAATCGGAGCTTTTGTGAAGTATTTTTTCAACAATTTTCTGAATGGAGAACCAAATAACAATTGAAGAACCTAAAAATAAACCGATGTAGATTGCTAATTCCATCTTAATTCACGATTATTTCAACATTATCATTCCTACCATTAATCCATCCTACCTTTCCAACGTATTCTATTTCAAACCAGAAGAAATTGCTGTTTTTGCTCTCATCGTTCGTAAATCGTGCACTTTCGACAGAAATGGTATAATCTTGTTTTATTATTCCTAGGATAGTTGCTTCTCCATTTGGATTTGCTCTTACATGCATATCCTTCTTCAGTTTTATTTTGATATCCTGTACCTTTTTAACCATCCCTTGGCCTTTCCGAAGGGAGGTATAATAACCATATATCCAAGCTTCTTCCTCATTGTGTGAAACATGGTACCAGGCATCTCCTTTTAATATGCGGATTGAATCTTCCCCAACGGGTTCATAAAAGGGATCTCCTACCTCCTGTTGATCAATTATCCGACAGGTTGACCCACTGGGGATATTGGTAACAAATTCTGTAGTTACATTATGGTCCCTCCTCCCTTTTAAGTTGGGAGATTTGGTTTTGACAATTAGGCTTAATTCCTCCTTGGGCTCTGTTGGACAAAATGTTAATCTCAATCCAGCTTTTGGGGGATCGGAGGCAAAAAATCTAAAGGTTTTTAATACTGTATCTCTGTCCTTGATGAATCCATAATAGAGTCTCTTTGTATGTAGTTTGGCGTAGAAGGAAAAATACCCCCAAGGATCGGTGATCGTTGAAACCTCCGGTTTGGACAACACATTTTCCTTAGAGTGTAAGGAAATGGTTAGCCCTTCTATACCCATTTCATTTAGTGTTTTTTCTAAGCAAATTATGGATCCTGAAACGTTAAAATCTGCCTTTCTTTGTCCAAAGAAATAAAGGGGAACAAGTAGGAGAAGTAAACTTAAAATCAGGTTATTCCTTATCATTGCGATATGATTAATTTAGTTTAGTAAGACTGCGAAATAATAGAGAAGTATGGCTAATTCTTTTTTTTAGAGATCTTCTTGATTCTATTAATTATATGTATCGCAGTTTCTTAAAAAAATTAATCAGCATTCTTAAGTTTTTGCATAAATCAATAAACCAAATATTCGACACTCAGAATCTTCTTATAATCCCTTTATATCCTGGAGCTTGAATCAATAAAAAGAGGAATAGAGAATGTCATGGCATATTTATCCCTCACGGATAAGCCATCGGCTCATAGTTAAAATACCGGCGAGCCGAGCCCAACTGCCCGGTATGATAAGCCTTATGGTGTACGACAAAACAGATAAATCCCAAGAGGGGATTTATTTTCCATAGGGGTATTCTAATTAGGGTTTTTGAGGCAAATATTTAAATAAACGAGTATCTTTCTAACGAGCTTGATTTAACCCCCCAATAAACTCATGAAATACATCTATTCACTTCTCGCCATCGGCCTTTTTTCCATTTCCTTTCTTCAAGGACAGGAAAATGAACCCAAAGAAGATCCCAATTTCAGTGCATATGAATTGGATGAATTAATGGATCAGTTGGAACCCTCGGGCCGACCCTGGCTACCCTTTTTACAGGGCCAAAACGTCCTCTCAGGTATTTATCACCTCAAAGCGGGGACTACAGATGGGCAAAAGCCCCACGGAACGGATGAGGTCTACTACGTAGCCTCGGGTAAAGGAAAATTTACAGCAGATGAGCAAACCGTTTCCATCCAGGAAGGGAGCATATTATTTGTCAAGGCGGAGGTCGATCACCGCTTTCACGATATAGAAGAAGACCTAGTATTGGTGGTGTTTTTTGATAGATAGTCCGTCCCTCTCCTAAGCGAGACTCCGATAGGTACTTCTGCCTTTTCAGAGTCTTCCCTGGGGAAGTGGTCCTGATTTATCAGGATCGATGGGCGAACCAGAGGGATATAGGTATTATGTATAAGCATTTTTCGCTAATATTATTTCAGATGAAGAGGACCGTCGTTGTAGTACTATCCGGGCTATTGTGTTTAATGGCTTACGCCCAAAAACCCAGAGCCAGGGACCTGGGAGTCCCATTTAACGGTATGCCTGGACCGCTTAATGCCATTACGGATGTGGCAGGAGTTGAAGTGGGTTACTCTACGATCATTTCTGGCGAAGGGAAAAATGTGGTGGGAAAGGGTCCGATAAGAACCGGGGTGACAGCGATATTCCCACGCGGGAAAGCCCAAAAATTTAGCCCGGTTTATGCCAACTGGTACAGCCTGAATGGGAATGGGGAAATGACGGGCACCACCTGGGTGACGGAATCGGGTTTTTTGGAAACGCCCATTATGATAACCAATACCAATAGCGTGGGAGTAGTCAGGGACGCGGTGCTCAAGTGGTATGTGGACACGGATTGGTATAGAGGGGAAAATTGGTGGTACACTTACCCTGTAGTCGCAGAAACCTACGATGGCTTTCTCAATGACATTTACGGATTTCACGTAAAGGAAGAACACGTATTAGAAGCTATCGACAATGCTACCGGGGGTAAAATTGCTGAAGGAAATGTAGGAGGCGGTACGGGTATGATGTGTTTGGGCTTCAAAGGCGGAACAGGTACTTCCTCCAGAAGAGTAGAAATTAAAGATTCGACTTATACAATAGGCGTTCTGGTTCAGTCCAATTTTGGCGGTAAACGGAATTTTACCGTCGCAGGGGTACCCGTGGGCTTGGAATTAAAAGACACCCTGAATTATGTCTATAAGGCGCCCCCGATGTCTAGGAGACAGGAAGGAGATGGGTCCATCATCGTAATTGTCGCCACCGATGCCCCCTTTCTCCCCCATCAATTGAAGCGAATCTCCCAGAGAGTTCCCCTAGGCATAGGCCTGGTCGGGGGAAGGGGTAGCAATGGGTCTGGAGATATTTTTCTGGCCTTTTCTACAGCGAATGAGGATGCCTTCAGCCGAGGGGAAACGACCACTGTGGAAAGCTTTCCCAATGATATGATCAGTCCCTTTTTTGACGCAACCGTTCAAGCGGTGGAAGAAGCCATCATCAATGCCATGGTGGCTGCAGAGACGATGGAAGGAAACAATGGGAATAAGGCTTACGCCTTGCCGCATGACTTGTTGATTCAAACGCTGAAAAAGTATAATCGAATAGATTAACTTGAGTTTTGGATAACAATCCCTTTATTAGCAGGAAGTTATTAATAACTATGTTCATTTCCTGATGAGTTAGCTACCTTTTTTAGAAAAACGTAGCGCCAAAAATCGCAAAATACCCCCCTTTTTATTCCCCCCTGCAGTAGTAGGGGGGAAAAGAAGGGGGGTACACAAGCCCCCCCGGTTCCCAACGAATTTTGCAGGCCTACACACCTAAGTTTGTAATTTTATCCTAGCTTCTTATCCAAAACTCAGGTTAGATTAGTGGTTTGCTGATCAAAATCCCTTTTTATTTCCTATAGACAGAGCGATGAATTACTTCAACTAAATACACCAAGTCAATCCTGCTCAGGATCATTTACCAAGCCCGCAAACAAGATATTGCCTTCCTCATAGTCGTGTAGAACCACCATAAAGGGACGATCCATCGTGATTTCTTTTTCAATGATAGGGAGACTGGTTTCTACAATACCGACGGAGGTAACGGCTGCGGCTTCTGCCCCGAATTCATTGACTTTTAGGTAGGTTTTGTGCTTTACCTCGTCTATATACACCTGGACATCTGTGAGCTTAGAAAAATCGGCAAAGCCAGGAGAGAAGGCTATATCCATCCCCATGTTTTTGAGGAGCGTATTTAGCTTCTTTTCATAGGTCAGTTCAAAGATGGGGATGGTCACACGGACTAAGGGAGGACGGCTTTCAAATGTGTGGTAGGCCAGCTGCTCATTCCATTTCTGCCATTGGTCCACTCGAATGCTTTTCACCCAACTCGATAGAGACAAGCCTTCTTTGGGCAAAAAGAAGCTCATCCCCATAGTGGAATCCTTGAAGGGGAGAGAGACTGCGAGAAATTCTGAATCATCTATGTAAAGGAAGTGCTTTTCCTGCACCATAAAAGCCCGATCTGCTTCCTGGCCTGAGGGTAGGGTAAAGGGGCCTGTCCTTGTGAAGAATGTATCAAAAGGAGATAGCCAGGTGCCTTTAAAATAGATGGCATTGATCAAATACATTACGGCATCAGGAGGAATCCTATCGAGGATAGTAGGAATTTTTTCCTGGGTTTTCTCCGCTACCCAGCCATTGATCTGATCCAGGGCATCAGCTGCTCTAAAATCCAATTCGCGAACCGTCGCTTGGTAGTATTGTTCATTACTTTCCAGGAAAGGTTCTTTCACCGGAAAGCCTTCCCGTATCCAAATAGAGTTCGCCAGGTTCAATTGGACTTTCTCTCTATTCGAGTAGTTATCATTGAGGCTCTTAAAATGGGCATTGACCAATTCCTGGGGAATTCCGGATTGAAACAAGGCCTTTTGCATTCCTTTGAAGGTCTCTTCAGCCGCCCCATTAGTTGTCATGCTGAGGGCAAGCTCTATGCTCAAAGGGGAAATGATGAGATTGGTATCGGGCGCTTCTTCTGCAAGTCGCTTTAGCGCCTCGAATCCAAAGGAGGGATTAATCTCGCTCCAATCGGGGTCCGTTACAACAGGATCCTCGTCTGTTGGGGAGAGGTTTCCCAGGTTCTTCAATTCTTCACAAGAAGTCCCGATAATAAGGGCTGTAAGAATGAGGAGGGTTTGAAAAATGGATATCTTCATTTCTATTTGTTTTTTTCTAGAGACGAAAATGGGTTGGAAATTGCTGCTTATGGCTAAATGAATTATGTTAAGTCTATGAAAAAATATCCGTTCATTGTAGTGCTGATCTTACTTTCCGCTTGTTTAAGTAGAAAGAATACTTCAGCTGACTTAGCTGGGCAAGCAATTACCGTTTACCTCGGAGAGCAGGAGACCCTAGAACTTCGAGTTCCCGCTAACTCCCCCTATGTCCTACCAGACTACTTCTCCTCACAAACTACTGATGGGCTTACTTGCCAGCCCCAGCCATATAATCTTGCGGGATGGAAAAATCCTGATGACACATATCTCCATGCAAATGGCTGTAAGCCCAGAGAGTGGTTTTTTGGAGATAGGAGAAAATACCGTAGGCAAGTGGGCCTTGGTAAAAGGGCATTGGCAAGGAGATCTGTATGAAGCGGAAATACTTTGTGTACTGGAAGGGACGTTTTCCCCGCTTGAGAATACATCCTCAGGTACTGGTCCTGTGGCTTTGCCCTGTCCGTGATATCTGAGCCATTCAAATGTTATAAACTTTGTATTTGCCAGGCCGTAAACAGCTTTGTATATTGAAGTAATGACCCAAGAGTCAATGTTTTTTGACATAAATACTGATTAATGTTTAAACACACTGAGCAATGTTTTTTGACTCCCCCATAAATACTGATTAATGTTGTATTTTTTATTTTTTGTCCTGTAAATTGGTGCTAACTTCAGGTGTTGGTCCCATGGTGTTAAGTCATTTATCAAATCAAACTGAGACTTATGCAAATTCGGGATTTCAAGAAGCGTGTTTTTTCTCAGGTTACGGTGTACCCTGATTCTGATGGAAAACCTATGGCTGATAACACCCTACAGGCACTTTGGATCATAATGCTTTACGATAACCTGCGTGGAGTATTTGATTTAGACCATACCTTCATAGCGGCAGATCATTTTTGGTATCCCGTTGAAGGCGACCCCAAAACCCGAATTGCCCCCGATGTAATGGTCGTCCTGGGCAGACCCGATGGGTACCGAGGTTCCTATAAGCAATGGTTGGAAGAAGGTATACCTCCTCAGGTGGTTATTGAAGTGCTTTCTCCCTCCAATACAAGCGCTGAGATGATAAACAAGCTCAATTTCTATGAAAAATTTGGTGTGGAAGAATTTATTATCCTAGATCCTGAAAATGGAGCCTTCAAGGCATATTTGCGTGAGAACAATAAGCTTAGCATAGTAAAAGTGGAGGGAAAAAGCTGGTCGAGTCCAAAGCTAGGGGTAAATTTTTCCCTAGCATCTGGTGAATTAGTCGCTTCTCATCAAGATGGGACTCCTTTCAAAACCTTCACAGAGTTAAAAAATGAAAAAGATGCAGCTTTGGCAGAAATTGAAAAGCTGAAGGCAAGGCTGCGAGAATTGGGAGACGAGAATTAGGATGTTTATCTCCGCAAGTCTCTCACCTGAAAATAATCCGCCCAAACTTATCTGGCTGATGAAAGCTCCCCTGTGTGGGAGACCAGGCCATATATTGTAAGGGACTTTTATCTCGATTGATCCGGTAGAAATTTATCTTCCATTCAGCCTTCTTCAATTGGTCTGGATGGAAATCCTCTACCAATTCAGCTAAAGGAACTGCTATTTCTACGGACCAGCCTTCGTCGGAATCATTTCGTTTGTTAACCGTACCAGAAACAGAAACCCCCGTGTGGATATCCTTGAGGTCCAACTTCGCAGTAGCCTCTACGTCAATATTTTGCGGGTCGATGATGAAACTGTCGAACAGGACATTCTTGGGAGATACTTCTAACTCCAGGTAGTTATTTTTTTCGTCATCCGTATCAATAAATACTTCCACGGCCTCCTCCTTCCACAGATGCTCATCTCTTTTGCTATAATTGCTGAAGATATCCGGGTCCTTGGAATGGAAGGCCACATAGAGGTAGCGATCATCGTAGGCTAACTTGGGCATAGCTTTCATAGGCGGGATCGTCTATGCGTTGTTTGCTTATGCTGTTTTTGAGATAGAGTCGGGGGGCCTGTTGGTAAATGGCTTCATCTAGTTGGCCATCGATGGATAGGGGTTCAGAAGTGCGTAGGGCAAGGGCTGTTGGAGTATGAATTCCCAACATGGGGAATAGCTCCCGAATTCGATCCTCATTGGGCTGGCTTCCATATTCGCATACTTGGAAGGCTTCTGCATGTTGGATATCTGCAGCGGCCTCTTCGCCGTACCATTTGGCTAGGGACTTTCGAGTGGCTTCGTTAATGGATCGGGAGCGCCAGGAAGCTAGCCATTCTCTGCGTTGGATGAGATCCTTGGGAACCTTGTCCAGAGATTGTGCTGTCCAGGGCAGCCATTCGTAGAATTGAGAGACGTGTGCATCCAGCCCGTCAATTTTTCGATCAAATACCGGATCTATATTGACCGCTATTTCGGGAATGAACGGAGTAGGCGTTTGGAAATGGTCGTGCGAAAATAGGAAAACGGGATTTTTCTCCAGAGGAGGCGTGTCTGAAGCTACGTTAGGGACAATGACCATATAAGCAGCATCCTGTACGACCAACCCCGTATTGCGATGATCTGGGTGGTAGTCATTTGGACGGGGGAGGATAACAATATCGGCCTTCCATTGGCGTATGCGCCTGATTACTTGTAGGCGGACCTCAAGAGAGGGGATCAATTCGCCATCGTGATTATCCAATACTTCATATTCTGCGATCCCCAACCTTCGGGCAGATTCCTGGGCTTCCGCTCGACGCCTTTTGGCCAGAGCTCCCCCACCCATACTTTGGTGTCCTGCATCGCCGTTGGTCAGAGAGAGGAATTTTACCTGATGTCCCATAGAAGCCCAGAGGGCAGCAGTACCTCCCGCATCAATATCGCAATCATCCGGATGTGCACCGATTACCAAGATTTGGAGAGGCTTTTGTTGGGCCGAAGAAGGTGAGTGAAATAGAATTAATACCAGGCTAATCCCAAGCAGTCGTAAGCAAGTAGAGATAGTCATGAGTTTACATGTTAAATTAAAGTGGCTATATATATTTTTTCTCTAGATGATCTTCCTATAAAAGTTAATGAAAATATGCCAAAACTTTCTCCGCAAACTGCTCTAAGGTTTTTTCTATTTCGTTGGAATTGAATCGAAGGTTTATTCCCACATGATTAACGCCTATAGACTGTAAATGCTGGAAGTAATTGATCAAATAATTGGCTCCGGTTCTAAATCCCAGGTGAATGCGCTGGGGCATAAAATTGTCGTCTTCTTGTAAATCGACATAAAGAGGCTGCATAAAGGGCTTGCTATAGCCCTGTGATTCGGGAATGGAGGCTCTATATTGAGCAATGTTATGCTCCTGCATATAGGAGGCCCTTGGGTAAAACATCCACCCATCGGCGTGTTCGCTAATCCACTCTATGGACTGGCGGCTGTGCCCGGTTACCAGCATGGGAATTTTATGACCGCTAGCCTTAGGCAAAACATCCATTTTCCCATTAAACTGCTCCAAACCCTTGGGCTTCAGTTGTGGGAAAGCTATCCTGTGCGGTGCGGATGTAGGCGAAAGCTTCCCGGAATGTTTCTCCACGTTTTTCAAAGTTAAGCCCCATAGCAGGATATTCGGAGGGCCTATCTCCTGAAGCTATTCCCAAAATCAATCGGCCTTGGGACAATTGATCGATGGTCGCAGCAGATTTCGCTACATGGACCGGATGGTGCAAGGGCAAGGCAATGCTGCCCGTACAGAGGGCGATTTCATTCGTTTGCCCTGCCAGAAAGCCTAAGTAGGTAAAGGGGTCAAAGGTTTGGCCCGCATCCCCAAACTCCGGCACATTGAAGGGAACATCTCGTACCCACAGGGCTTTAAATCCCAATTGCTCTGCCAATTGTACCTTTTTTACATGGTCCTGCATAGTGGGAACCAGGCTTTGCCCATAATTTTCTATGGGGGAGACGATCCCAATGCTCAATTTGCCGGGTTGAAAGACCTCGTTAAAGCCTCTGTTTATGGGTTCAAATTCTTTCATTCAGTCAAGAGATACAGAATGTCTCGGTTAATAACGACATTCCTTGTTTGAATTAGCAATGGCGATTATATACAAGTTTACACTTAAGTAGTTTCTTATGATTCTCCCATCGGTCTCTCGAAACTCGAGACCACTTCCCTAGGGAAGACAAATTTAACAGGCATTTTGCCAGATCCGAGTCCCTCTTGGGAGCTAATCTGGTAGGGTATTGGAGAATATGTATTTCTCCCCCCCCTTTTTCTGCCAATATTGGCAGAATGAAGCGCTTTGCGGATTCACACCTCGGTAGAACTTGGGTAAAATCCCCCCATCAGCAGGCGCGTAGCGACTGCCACCTGTAAGAATTAGCAGGAATTAGGTGCCAGTCGCTACGCGCCTGGATAACATAATGCTAGACTATGTGCTACAAAGGGGCAAATCGCTAACGCGCTTTGGATAAAAACCCCATTTTCTCCTCCTTTCAGGAGGAGTCCCCTATCTGAAAGTTAGGGGGAGGTGGTTTCAAATCCAGGAGGAGTCCCCTATCTAAAAGTTAGGGGGAGGTGGTCCTAAAAACCCTACCAGATTAGCTTGGGAGCGTGTATGCTGTAAAATTTTCAGCTAGGGTGAGGAAAATTTCCCTAAAAAGCCAAAATGGCATATAGTGTAAAATGGTATATAATTAAGTTATTTTACACAGTTACAATCACCTTTCCAACGGTCCTCCCACTTTCTACCTGTTCATGGGCCTTGCCCATTTCTTCAAAGGAAAAACTTTGGGAGATATGGGGCTTGATCTTGCCACTTTCCAACATTTCCTTTAAGGTGTTCATATCCTTACCACTTGACTGGACCATGAGAAAAGACAGCATTACCTTTCGTTCCTCTGCTAGGTCTGTAATTTCTTTTGCAAAATCAGGGGTGGGGATAGAAAAAACGGTTCCTCCTTCTTTGGCTACCTTAATAGAATTCAGCAAAATGTCGCCATTGAACATGTCAAAAACGAAGTCCATATCTGACAGCACTTCTTCAAAGGCCTGCGTGCGATAGTCTATGTGCTCATCTGCCCCTAAGGATAGGACAAAGTCTTTGTTTTTCGCCGAACTGGTTGTAACTACATGGGCCCCTTGAGATTTGGCAATTTGAATGGCAAAATGCCCTACCCCCCCAGAACCAGCATGGATTAGTACTCGGTCCCCTTTTTTCACGTGGTCTTGTAATACTTGTAAGGCCGTAAGTGCAGCCAAGGTAGTAGCCGCAGCCTCTTCAAAGGATATATTCTCGGGGATTTTGGCCAAATGGGCTTCTGGGGCTGCTACATATTCCGCATAGGCCTTGCCTGCACCGAGGAAGTTGACCATACCGAAGACTCGGTCGCCTATTTGGAATTGAGAAACCTTGCTCCCAGTCTCCACGACTTCCCCTGCGATATCCCAACCCAATATAGTCGGGCATCCCTCCCCGCAAATCATCGTAAGGACCTCTTCATTCCCCCGTACTTTGTAATCAACGGGGTTAATACTAATCGCTTTGACAGCGACCAGCACTTCGTTTTCAGCGATGGAGGGTTTGTCCATTTCTTTTATGACGAGGTTTTCAACCCCTCCCGCTTGCTCCAATATGATAGTTTTCATGTGATTCCTATTTTTCAAAATATTGTTGTTGATCTACTTCACAAAGATGGCTTGTCCTATTCTGTATATATTGGTAAGAAAAAAGGGTATTTTGGTATAAATCAAGGTTTTTATGGGGTAGCTATCTGGGTATTTGCTAAATTTTAGCATTTTTACCTCAAAATTAGACCCAGATGGAAGTAATTGAGGCGTATAAACCTTTTGAAATACAAGAAATTGAGTTGAGTCAGTGGCGTCAACGCCCTGTCAAGAACAATTTTTTCGAGTTGGTGCTCATAAAGGAGGGAGCAGGGACCCAATGCATCAACTACAATGAATATCCCTACAAGAAGGATAGTATTTTCTTGCTTCCTCCCTTGAGGTGCCACTCTTTTCAGATTGAGCAAGCTTCTCGATTTGTCTTTATAAAGTTTACCCCCAATTTCTTTTGTTCTGCCTCTGACGGATCGACCCATTCTTCTGACTGGTTCAAGGGTGCGGCGTATATTTTATCTAATTACAATCAGCTACCGGGGGACATTATCCAAAATGAGTTAGACCGACAGCATATTTATACCTTGGCAGATTTGATCCTCAAAGAAAACAGCAATTACGGGTCGGATTCTCCTACCTTGATCAAGAGTCTGATGACCAGCATATTGGAGGTGTTGTTGCGCAATATCAAGCGAAGCACCTATTTTGAAGGGGAATCTGCCTCATCGGTTGATGATCGAATTACCCAATTACTCACCTATATCAATGAGCATATAGGAGAACCCCCTCTTCTAAAAGTGGAGCACTTGGCCCAGACTTTTTCCCTTTCCCCCACCTATCTGAGTGAGTTTTTTAGGAAAAATATCGATATGTCTCTCCGAGAGTATATCATCAAAGCCCGATTGAAATGGGTGGAGATTCGCTTGCTCAACTCGGACTATACCCTGACAGAAATAGCAGACGAGTTGAACTTTACTGACGTTAGCCACTTATCCAAAACCTTTAAGCGCTATACGGGTATGTCGATCCGGGACTTTAAGAAGCAGGGGGAATATCAATTGTTGAAGCGGAGTGCTTGTTGACTAATATTTTTCAACTAATCTCTTGCCTTTCCCAAATTACCCCATATTAGTAAGGAAGCCCCTCCTCCTCCAAGGCAGCATCAACCAAATTCTCGAATTGAACCAACAGTTTTTCATAACTCCCGACGGTCATGCTGCTATGGTCATAGCCATTAAAACTCTTTTGTTGTA
The DNA here is from genome assembly GCA_965263105.1 of Bacteroidia bacterium. GTDB lineage: Bacteria > Bacteroidota > Bacteroidia > J057 > J057 > JBCCTX01. The sequence goes on from CBDHGL010000002.1 coordinate 1,085,831, forward strand.
AGACGGCCATGTCATTGTCCTCATTGATGGCGGTCCAAAAGATGTCCGCATTTAGGTCCCAATAGTCCTTCGCCTTTTGGGTATTGGGTTCGGAGGGGAGCAGCATGAAAGATTGGGTTTGGGTCGTTTTTTCATCGAGGGGAAAACTGGTCACTACCATGAGGTGGTCGGGCTCAATTAGGACGATGGTATTGGGAAAAATATGGAGGAGAATGTTGGCACTCTTTCTAAAATTCCATTCAGCCTGAGGCTGATCCACCATCTTTTTCATGGCCCGTTTGGGGAAAACAATCGAGCTGTGCAATTTATTTTCCAGGGGCAAACTCATATTGTCCAGAAAGTATGGGCCTATGGTCTTGGAATGCGCTATTTTGAAATGGTAGCCTTCCAAGCCTCCGTCTACCAACAATTTCCAGTTACAGGCTAACTTGCCGGACTGCTGATGGTAGGGAATGCATTCTCCAAAATCAAAGCCTTCGGTTATCTGATAAATCTCGGATAGCCACTGGTCCATGTCGTAGGTGCCCTTTTGGTCTGGGTTGGGGACAACAAAGACCATCCCTAGTCGCACCCAGCAATCGAGTTCGATTAGGCTGTGAGAACTCGCATCGACATCGTTGAAGCCTTGAGGATGAAATACCCCCTTCAAGCAACCTTGTTTGTCATAAAACCAGGCATGGTAAGGGCAGATGATGTTGGTCCGGATATTTCCTTCTGTTTCCTCCAACAAGCGAACTCCCCTATGGCGACACATATTCAGAAAGGCCCGAATGACGCCATCGTCTCCTTTGATGACCAGAATAGGAACTTCGGTCAGGTCATGAAGATAGTAGTCCCCTGGATTTTTCAATTTTGCAGCAGCCCCCGTAGCAATGGGGAAGTTTTTGAACAAGGTATTTTTCTCCTTTTCGAGGCGCTCTTTGGAAGTGTAGCGAGCTATATCAATTTGATGTGTAATGCCATCAGCATCTTGCTTGGCTTTTTGTTTTTCTATTCCTTCAAATACAGCTTCTACGAGTTGAATTTGTTGTTCTCTCTTCATACCTATTTCCTTTAATATAAAAATAAGGGTCGAGGCGCTTTTTTCCCTTGATCTATGTCAAGAATTTGGGATAATGAAGCAGTTAGCAATGTGTCAGAGGTCCAACTTGGTTCCTATCCGTGAACTGGGTTTTGACGCAGATTTATTATGAATTTTTATGAGAAACGCAGAAGGGGTAGTTGTCTATTTTTTAGCCTGGTTAACCAGCATATTTCCCCCGGATTCGGCTAAGGGTCTCGGGAGTCATGCCCAGCATGGAAGCGAGGTAATTCAGGGGTAGTTCATTGAACATTTGGCTGTCGGAGCGATAGAGGTATTGGTAGCGCTCCTCCGCCGACATGGATAGCAGGGCAAATACTCTATTTTCTAAGGCAGACATGAGCCGTACCCATAACAATTTTTCATAAATATTCCACGCTGGAAGGGTCTGTGTCAATCGCTGGAAGTCTGCTTGGGAAAGGGAGTAAAGGGTCGTATCTGTCAGGGCTTGAATATTCCATTTGGCTGGTTCGGAAAGATAGAAACTAGCTACATCGGTGATGAGTTGGCCTGCACCAAAGATCCAATGCGTGATTTCCTTTTTGTCCGAGTAAGTAAAAAAACGGATGTAGCCCCTTTCTATTAAGCCCAACTTGAGACAGGGTTTTCCCTTTTTTACCAGATAGTCATTTTTGCGGAGCTTTTCTTGGGTATAAAAGGGCGTAATCTCGGGGATTAGCTGTTCCGGGATTGCTAAGTCATTTCGGAGGAAGGAGATGAGGGATTGCATTTACATTTCTGTAGCTAGGTAAATCTCGTGTCCGTATTTGGGCGTTACGATTTTTATTTCCTGCTCGTTCCTTTTTTGTAGAGTGATTTTAAAACCTTTTTTATACAAGGTCTCATTTTCTCGCTTGTAGACTTCAATTTCTTCTGTGTTACAATCCTCATATTCCTTTTTAACAATCATTTTTCCTGTTGACAAATTAAAATCTACATGCTCCCAATCCTCACAATGTTTGCCCCATTTGCTTGTATACCCAATGAGGAACATTTCGCCTGCTTGATAACGATATTTATCGGTAAATCCCCATTTCCAACTACTCCCTCCATAATGGCTGATCCAGAGGATGCCCTTCTTGATAGCGATTTCCTCAAAGGGGTCACCCATCATACCCCCATCTCTACTTCCATATAAGGCTTGACGAGATTTTTTCCATTCTACCCAGGTCTCTTTTTCCCATTTATATATAATGAGTTCCCGAGGTACGCTTTCCTCTCCTTCTTGGGTTTGGGTGTTGTAGGCTACAACGAGTTCCCCTATACCATCTTTATCCAGGTCTCCTTGTTCTGAGGCGAGGAGAGTGTAATTAGGAGGGATGGGGATTTCCTGGCCATTAAGTATAATGCTGAAAAGGAAAAGGAAACTGCTGATGAGTAGAGACTTTTTCATAGGTATGAGGTAGAGTACAACAAGAATTCGGTTTTATCGGGATGAATCTTTCCTATAGCCGAAAGCCCCAATTTAAGCAGGAGTTTTTGGGATTTCACATTTTCCTCTGTCGTGATCGCTAAAATGGGGTCCAAACTCAACTGGGTCTTCCCATATTCCAAGGTGGCCTGGGCCGCTTCATAGGTGTAGCCCTTTCCTTCATATGGGGGCATGATGGCAAAACCTATATCGGCATGGTCCAGGTAATCTCGTTTGACAAAGCCACAAATTCCGATAGGAACTCCCTCGCTCTTTAGACTCATTTTGTAAAGGCCATAGCCGTATGTTTCATAGGCATTTATCAGGCTCTTTTCAATATAGGCTTCAGCGTCTTTTTGAGTTTTAATGCCTCTATCTCCGATGAATTCGATCCAGTTAGGGCTGTTCAGTAATTGGAAAATAAAATCTGTATCAGCCAAGGTGGCTTGCTCGATAATGAGCCTGGGTGTTTTCAATATGATCATTGCGGTAAAGAAAGGTGCTCTGTTAAACCCATTTCCGATTTGACCCGTATCATTTCCCCTAATAGTCTGGTCTGTGGAACTAATTCAGGCTTACCCATCTCATCAGCCATTCTGGCGATTTCCAGGTTGAGGTGCTCTATCTCTGTTCTTCTTTTCTGTAAGATATCTACATAGGTAGAAATCAATTGGCCATCGGCCTTTTTGCTGATGAACAGGAGCCGTTCTTCAATTTCCTTTTTGTCCAAACCGATGCCTTTTTCCTTAGCTAAGTCCACACATTCTTCTATGACTTGATGGGCCAAACGGGTAACTTCCTCCTTACGATGAAAGATCCCATTGTCGACTTCGAGTAAGGGACAGATGGTGTTGAAGGCACAATTGATGATGGCCTTATTCCAGACAAATTTTTCTATATGACCCTCACTTCTAAATCCGAATTGGGGGGTATCTATATGACCGACTACTTCTTCCAGCTTATCCACATTTCCTTTATAAATCCCTACAGGAGAAGCCGTTACAGTCTTGAAGCTTATTTGTCCATCCTCTTGTATTTGACTCGTAGAAAATAATACACAGCGATATACCTCTTCAAATCCCTCGAAGGGTCTTTCCACATTCAGACCATTCTGCAGCAATACAATGGGATACTCGCCAACTATGTACTTTAATTTTTGGGCAATCTCTTCGTTTCCGAAGGTCTTAGCGGTTACCAAGACCACCCCCCGGATTTCTTTCAGGTTACTGAAAGTTGTGACGCTTATTTCTTGTTTAAATAGCTTGCCAGTTTGATTGACTACTGTTAAGACTTGTCTTTGTGTCGCTTGGTGGTCTACACTCCCTCTCACCAGCATGACCTTTTTTCCTGCTTCCTGCAAGAAAAGCGCCAGGGCCTTCCCGATGGCACCTGCTCCGATTATGTAGATAGTTTGTTCGATAGGAATTAATTCTATATTCCCAATTTAGGCATTGAACACGGAGACTCAAAGACACGGAGAAAGGGCATGGATTTGTGTAACAAATCTCTCTGTGGATTGCTGCCTTTCTCCCCCTGGCATTAAATTGAACAAACTACTCAATTTGGGGGCATTCTTTTTGGAAGCAGCCCCAGCTTCATTTCTCCAGTTTTGCTCTATTCCAATCGGAGGTCTTTGCGGCAGCCTCATAGGTACTTTGCAAGAAGTCATGGAGCATTTGTTCGGGATTTTCGGATTGCTGCACGTCTTCATATTTCAGGAAAAATTCTCCCATTTCTGCACTGTAGAAGGCTTCTTCGGGAAGTACTTTTTGCTTACCAAAATGCTCGTCGCTGGGATAGGCGTAGGCATAAAAGGCCGGAAAGGGGAAGGCTTTGGATCCGGGCCAAAATCCTGCACTACTCACCTCCTGAGAATAGGCCTCTTGCATAACCTCCAGGGGCATATTGGGCATACCTCCCTGGTGTAAGGGAGCGGGGTTACCGGAAAAGCGGGTTACCGCCAAATCAAAGGCCCCCCAAAAGAGATGAACGGGGCTACATTTCCCAACGAATTCGCTTCGGAATTGATTGAACACTCCATTGGCTTTCAACAGGGCTCCCCATAGAGCTTTAGCTGCTGCAGGATCGTAGGACTTGTTGATGAAGTTCTCTGCAAAAGGAATAGCGGTCTCCATTTCATTGGGACTGGCATGGATCTCTACATGGATACCCATACTTGCCAACTTTTCAAATAATTCAGCATAGAATTCCGCAACAGATATAGGCCGTAGGTCCATCACTACGGTTTCCATATGGGTGCATTGGATGAATAGCTTGTGCTGCTCAAAGTCAAAATCTATTTGAAAAACGTGTCCTTCGTAGGGAATGCCATGGGTTGAAAACCCATGTGGGGAAATGTACAAAGCCGTATGCCAGGAATGATTTTGCCAGGGCATGGTTTTCAAGCGTATTTTGCCCACGATCTGTATCCAATGGTGCAAGGGTTTCCATGGTATCCTGGATTTCTTCAAACTTGAGGACTGGCCAGGGGAAGGTTTTTGCTAAGTTGCTCATGTGATTTGGTCGTTTAAGGTATAAATATCCTATCCTTCCCGTTATAATGCGAGAAATTTATTAGCTCAAATTTCGTCCTTACTTTTTGAATATGCATTCATCTAGATGAATAAATGAGGTAAAGTTAGGGCGAACTTGACATCTTGTTTCTGATGGTACTGAGGGCTTGAGGCGTGATGCCCAAGTAAGTAGCGATCATGTGTTGGGGAATCCGTTTGGGCAAGTCCGGATAGGCTTCCAAAAAATAGGTATAACGGTCAATAGCGGGTGCACTCATCAACATGAGTACCCTGCGTTGTAGGACGCCAATCCTTCTATATAGCAGTTGGGTGTTTTTCTGAATGGCCTCTACGGATAAATTTGTTTGGAACAGGCAATCTTTATCAAAGCTGACTAGCTCTGAATCTTCGAGGCAATCAATGTACAGTTCTACCGGTTTATCGAATTCTAGGGATTCCATGTCTGCAGCGATCCAGCCTTCGGGAGCAAACATGAATATGTGTTCCTTGCCTTTGCTATCGATGATATAACTTCTCAGCAGGCCTTTTTTTACAAAATATACCTGGCCCTGTTCTTCTCCTGCTTGCTGAATGATTTCTCCCTTTTTAACGGATTTATTTTGAGCATGGGGATCGATCGAGTGTATGTAGGTCAGATTGTCCATCGAATTTATTGTCTATTCCTTTTAAAATGATTTTGAACCACTTTACCCAAATATATCTTTGTATCCGTACATTCAAATTCAAGGCTTGCCGGGAGCTCAGCAAACAAGGGGATTCCCCCTCCTAATAGAACAGGTATGAGGGTAATGACCATTTCCTCAATCAAGTCTTCTTTTAAGAAGCTTTGAATGGTTTTGCCTCCATCAATGTATAGCCTGTGATATCCTTCTTGATGAATGTGGGACAAAACTTCCCTTAGCTCTCCCTTAACGAGAAAGGCCTGATCTCTATAGGGTTCTGGTATCTCATTCAAGGTATGGCTCAATACAAAAACGGGCTTCTGGTAGGGCCAGGGTATGTCAAAGCTGCAAACCGTTTCGAACGTTGTTCGCCCCATGAGGAGGGCATCTATTCGTGAGATGAATTCTCCATAGCCCATATCTATATTTTCAGGATTGGGAATGGCATGCAGCCAGTCAATACCTCCATTCTTATCCGCAATGAAGCCATCTATGCTGGTCGCTATGAAAATACTGTTGTAGGTAAGTGGCATATGTTAATCGCTTAGAGCCTATTTTGGACCTGTCCAGATCAAAAGTAAGGATATGGCAAGAGACATGTACGTTATCCCATAAATTTTTGGGAATGGCATCTGACAGATCTAATTGGGAAAAAAAACTAGGCTTACATCATTCCCTGTTAGAGATTGTCTTCTTAGGAGTGAGCCTCTTTGTTTTTACCCCTTCATCCAGCTCAATAGAATCTCACTGATTTGTTCAGGTGCATCTTCCTGTAGGAAATGGCCACAATCGGGAAGGGCATGAATTTGGGCTTGGGGTAGGTCTTCCTGTACCTTCTTCATGGTAATGCCCACCTTAGGCAGGATTTTGTCTTTTTCCCCATAGATGATTTGAACGGGGCCGTGAAAGTTGGGGAGCTTTTGTTCGATTTCTGCGAAGCCTTTTAGGCTGAGTCGATGGACAGATTTTAGCAAGACCTTTCTGGAATTTTTTTCTTCGAAAGGCGCCTGATACTGTTGGAAAATCTCTGGGGTCAGGTTATTCTTTTGGTATACACCTAATTGTAGGGCCTTTTTTATTCCTGTGGGACTTGTCAGCCAATCTTTCACACCCGGGATGACTGTCGCCAAGCCAAATAATTTCACCGCCCAAGAAAATTGGGGATAGACCAGGGTATTGAATAGCATCAAGCGCTTGACTTTTTCCATGTTCTGAACCATCCAGTAAAGGCCTATCGGCCCCCCGACATCATGTACCCCTAAGGTAATGGACTCCAACTTAAGATTGCTCAAGAAGCCGCTTATTATCCGACTATAGTATCGAAAGCTATAGGAATCTCCTATCCTTTTATCCGATTTGCCATATCCCGGAAGATCCATGGCGATAACCTGAAATTCGGTTGATAGGCCCGTCATGACCTTGCGCCATAGGAAGGAAGAGGTCGGAAAACCGTGTATAAGCAGGATGGGTTCTCCTTGACCTGCCATCAAGTAGTGGACTTGGGTTTCGCCTACTTGGGTGTACTTACTTTCTAATTCTGGAGGCATAGCGTAGTAAACAAGATAAGATAATCCAGAAATACCTTCAAGAAGTTCTGAAAATCTGCTACTGATACAAATTTACCCTTCTTTGATTCGATCCTCCCATAGGCCCACCTCTTTGTTAGGGAATTTTGGTCTTACATGAGATTCAAATACAAAAATATGAGAACAATCACAGTTTTGACCATCAGTTTGATATTCACAATTCCAACCATATTAACAGCACAAACAATGGAAAAGAAAAAACCCAATGTAATCAGCACAGTCGATATCTTTATTGACGCTACACCGGATAAGGTCTGGGAGATATTGGCAGAAGATTTTGCCGGTATTGGTAAATGGTCATCGGGTGTTTCCCATTCAGAGGGCTTTGGCAATCCCATTGGGGATTCTCCGCATAGCATCAGGGCCTGCGAGATCACCGCGGCCGGATTCGATGATACGAAGGAGGAAATACTCGAATTTGACGAACAGAATTATACGCTGCGCTACAGCTTGTTTGACGGGCTCCCAGGCTTCGTGAAGGATGCAGAAAATACCTGGCGTCTAACAGCACAGGGAGCGGGTACTCAGGTATCAGCAAAAACGGTCATGCGCGCCACAGGCCCAATGGGATTCATGATGAGGGGCATTATGAAGGGGGCTACCCAGAAAGCCTTGTCAAGCATGGCCGAAGAGGTAAAGTACTACATAGAGCAAGGGAAGCCTCATCCCAACAAAGTAGCTTCTAAAGAAAAGCTAGGACGGAAAGACTCAAAACTGCGAAAGAAAGTTACTTCTTTTGAGGTAGTTCACGAGATTGCTGCGCCCCTGGAAGACGTTTGGAAAACCATAGGGGAAGATTTTGGAGAGGTTTACAAGAGTCACCCCGTTTCTCCCTATTCAGAATACCTTGAAGGTTTTCACACTCCGGAAATTGGAGCAAAACGAATCATGTTCATGTCGGACAATAGGAAGAAGTATTTTGTGGATAAACTTGTAAAATGGGAACCACAGAAACACCTAACGATTGAGATTAGCGAAAAAAAGGGATACCCCATTAGGCCAGCTTATACCTGGCTTAATATGGACCTTGAGAAAATAGATACCAACCGAACCCAGTTGAAAATGAGGTTCAATTATCTTACCAAGCCAAATTTTCTGAAAGGACTAATAAAGGGACGACTGAAAAAGAACTTCAAAGAATATGCGTGGGCCATTGACCACTACGCGAAAACGGGTGGGCCTGTTACCCGTGAGAACTGGGGAAAAATTAGCTTAAATTACCGATAGAAAATGATCTTGAGTCAGAGACATATGGAGTTGGAGGGGCAGACTGTCATCAGTCATGTGACATTCAAGCCCCCCTTAGTTGTTTCTTCTGAGCTAAAGGGACAAGGGTGCTTCATTTTTCCGGTTAATACGGAAGGAAGTGTCTATCGTCAGGATGGGAAAACTCCCGTAAATGCCCAACAGGGAATTCTGATGAAGTGTGGGACCTACGTAAATAAATGGGAACACACAGCGGACAAAAACCTGCCTTCTGAGGTCGTAATCCTAAGGTTGCATCCCACCTTCATTGAGTCTGCGTTAGCGGCAAAGACTTTGCACGCCATCAGGAAGCGGATGTCGGTGAAGACTACTGCCTTAGTTGAAATGGATGACCTGATGCACAAATATTTGGAAAGCTTGTTTTTCTATTTCGACCATCCCAAGTTGGTCAACAATGAATTGGTCAACCTCAAGATTACCGAACTATTATTGCTCCTAGTAAATATTCGTGAACCCAACGAAATACAAGACCTACTCTCCAGTCTATTCGAAAAAGAAAAATATGGTCTAAAGGAGATTGTTGACGCCAATGCCTTCGAAAATCTCTCACTAGATGAACTTGCCTCCTTGGCAGATATGAGTACACCGACTTTTAAGAGAAAATTTAAGGAGTTAATCGGAGAGAGCCCGGGTCAGTATATCAAGAGAATTCGATTGGAGAAGGCGGCAGACCTGTTGAAGGGAACGGAAGAAAGGGTTTCTACCATTGCCTATGATTGTGGCTTTTGGGACCCCAATTATTTCTCCAAGTCCTTTCATGCAAAATACGGCCTTTCTCCCATGGAATATCGAAAAAGTTAGGGCCCAAAACCTCACTTATTTTCACGCACTCGTATTTCTTCAATAATCCCTGCATCCACCCAGTAAATATCCTGATCGCTGGTGTAGAAGAGGTATTTTCCGTCCGCGCTGACGAAGGGACAGAGTTCGTGGTTCGTGGTATTGACGGGTGCTCCCATATTTACAGATTTTGTCCATTTTCCCTCGGAATTCTTGAAGCTGATATAGAGGTCTCCCCTCCCCAATCCGTCGGATCTGGTGGCACAAAAGATCAGGTAGTTTTCCGCTGGATCTACAAAGACATCCGCTTCATAATCGGGCGTATTGATCGAATCTCCCAAGGGAATGGCTGCCTGGAATTCGCCTTCTGCGAATTTCGAATAGTAGATGTCATAATCGTAGTTCTCCCGTTCTTTTGGGGCGTGTGTATTGGAGGAAAAATACATAGTTCCTTCTCGAGTGAAAGACATGTAGTATTCATTACGCTCTGAGTTGATCTGCGAGCCCGCGTTGATGGGTTCGGACCAGCCATCCTCTTGCCTTTCTACAAACCAAATGTCTACGTCTTTGGGTTCTCCCATTCCTTCCATCGCCCGTTTGGAGATGAAATACAGGCGCTTTTCATCTGGGGAAAGAAAAGGGTCGTTGTAGGAATATTGCGCATGGGAAAGGAGTACCTGGGGCTTGCTCCAGTGCTCACCGCTTCGTTTGGAATAGCGTATTTCCGGTTTGCCTTTTATGTCTACTCCGTAGTAGAATTCTGTGTTGTCCGCATTAAATACCGAACCAAACTCAGATTCCTCAGTAGAAATGACATGGGGAGCAAATACGGCTGGTGTTAAACCAGGTGCTTTCTGCCCCATGTATTCCCCTTTCAACTCAAAACTTCGGACCTTGCTTTCATCCGCTCCCAAGGAAAGTAGTTTTTCAACTATTTCTGAAGCTCCCATTCTTTTGGCTATTTCCAAAGGGGTGCTCCCTCGGTCATTGACTGCATCAATGTCCACTCCCTGATCGATTAGCTTTTGGATAAATGATGGGCTTTTGTTCAGTACGGCCATTTCCATCAGGGAAGCCCCATAGGACTGGGTCCAGTCTGTATCGGGATATAATTCTATCAGCCTGTCAAAAAATCGTTCTCTATCGTACCGGATGGCAATTTGCAAGGCGATTTCTTGGTTATTGTCTACCGCTTGGATATCTATTCCTCGGTCTATCAGAAGATCGAAGACTTCTTGCTGACGACAGGCCACGGCCCAAAAGAGGAGAGACCTACCCTGTTCGTCTTTCACCTGAATAGAGCTTTCCTGGAGGAGGCTATCCAATCGGTCTATATTTCCTTGGCAGGCTGTTCGATGGATGCTTTGGGCGCTTGTATTTATGCAAATAAGTATGGCAAATAGGAGGAATAGGCTTTTGAGGCTATGCATTTTGTTTCCCTTTCGAAGGTTCAGATCACCTGGTATTTCTCTTAAAATAGGGGAGCTGATAATCCAAGGCTTACTCCATAAGACCATCTGTTTTCAGTCCAGAAATCTTTTGAAGATAAGGTATGGCTAATGAGTGTTTCAATGACGAAAAACAATTTGGGTGCAAGTGAAAATTCGTAGCCCAAACTATATCTCATTATTCCAATATCCCTGCTATCAAAATCCAGATTTGTTTGAAGGCTATCCGTTTCAAATAGAGGGTATCCATAATTGCGAATCCCCGCTTGAATGTACGCAGTGAAATTATGTTTTCCCGCTATATCTCTATAGCCAATTCCCCCAATTAGTTCAAAAAACGACATTCTCCCTGTAAAAGATAGGTCTGGATTTACGGGATATGCCACTTCCATATTCGATTTAAAGTCATCGTAGTTGATTCGAAATACGAAATTGGATATATCTCTGTATTCAAGGGAGGTTTGCGTCATTAAACCGGCTGAAAGTTGGTCAGAACCATGAATAACATATCCCATCTGTATGGCTGGCATGAAGGTCCTATCCCAATCACTTAGGCTATCTGGCTCGCTCTGAGCCATTGAAAAATGGGAATGGCCCAACATAATAACTAAGAAGAAACGCTTAAAGTAGTTGATAAATCTCATAGGGTTTTGGAAGCTACAACTCTTATTCGAGAACTCATTGAAAGTTTTTAATTTTCCCCATTTTATGCGGGTTGGCCCTGGAAATTCGGCGCGGCGGATGGCATAACCCCCCTGTGTCCCCCGTTGACGAAAGGGGGGAATAAAAGGGGGGTATGGTTGGAATTTTACTCATGGTCTCATAGTTTTTTAAGGCATTACTCATGGATTCAGTTGTTAGAGGTATTCGTGAGGACTGCGTCGTTCGTGAGACTTCGTGTACTTGATTTTTGCCATACTGAGGACCATTGAAGATAAGCAGAACCCGAACTAACCCCGAAGGGCTCATGAGGACCATTGAAGATAAGCAGAACCCGAACTAACCCCGAAGGGCTCATGAGGACCATTGAAGATAAGCAGAACCCGAACTAACCCCGAAGGGCTCATGAGGACCATTAAAGATAAGCAGAACCCGAACTAACCCCGAAGGGCTCATGAGGACCCTAAAACACAGACAGACACCGAATAAAAAGTATGAAATAGATAAAAAAATGACCTCTAATATAAAGTTAGCTTTTCTTCTCTTTCCGCGTTCATTTTAATGTGGGTCAGTACTCTTCTATGAATACTGTGAATGATCCAATTGGACCAAATCCTCCAATAGAAATCGGGCTTTATATCGTGGTAATACCAGGTTGTTCCGGCTAGTTTGGTCTGCCCATTGGGTAATTCGGTCAATTTGAATTGCCCATTTTGAGAGACGAAATAATCGTGGAGGTGCGGGGCGTCAATGTCCCAAAAACTCAGTTCTTTAAGGGGGGCGGGTTGTTCGAGCACATCAAAAGCTAATAGACGGGGTTTTTCCCAAATAGTGATGGGCTCCACGAAGCTACCTGTGTTGAAAGTGCAATGTCTGACCGCACCCACTCCCTCTCCTTCAATTGTTGCCGCAATGGGATAGGCAATTCCTGCACGGAAAATAAACTCTGTGGGTTCCTCAAGCTGGGGAAAGGCAATAACATTTTTCCATACGGTTTCGGGGCTTGCGTCTATGAGCACGTGGGTTGAGACGGGCTTGATGTCAGCTTCCTGATTTTTTTCTATAAAGGCAACTATAGGGATTAGGATAAATAAGAAATTAACGGTAGTGAACGAATTATGAGGTCCTTTGTTGACGATGGCGCGTCCAATCAATCCGCCTATCCAGGTGAATAAGGTTCCTATGGGAGCTGCCATGGCTATACAGACCAAGCCCTCTATCGCGAAAAGGATAAGGGCAAGGGCAAAAAACCCAAGTGTCAAGAAGCTGATGTAAGTTGCTTCCTTCCGGGTCAGGAGCCTTTTATATCCATATAGGATCGTGGATGACAATCCAATGAACAAAGGGGTTAAGATGAATAGGGCCATGCCATACGCTTCAACTTGGTAAATTCCCCATAGGGTCAAGAGAGTAGCCAAAAAAATAGTTATCCCTATAGCAGTCCATTTTCTTTTCAGGGGATCATTTGGGAGGATTTTGTCGAGTGTTTTCATTTTTTATGTCTGTTTATAGGGGACTCTAACAGGCCCGGTAGCCAAACGAAAACACAGAAGATCTGGACTTTGTTCTCCTCTAGGGTTTCCATATTTTCTCCCTATTCAATAGCCAAATCCCCATTGGGAACTTCTTCGCCGTCATCATTAAGGCCTGGAACGAGTCTATCCGAAATTTTGTCTCGGTCCATTGCCGAAGGTTCCATCCCATATGTTGAGAAAATATGCATATAGGAATTGTTGGCAACAGCCTATATTTATGTCAATACATAAACGAGGTCTGCGATCAAAAGGGCTTGAAGGACAAAAAGCAAGGTGTCGATATTCTTTTTAACGCTATAGGCTATTATAATCGAGATAATGGCCAATAAGGGAAGAACCAGTCCTGGTAAGATTCTTAAAGAATACGTAGCTCTCTTCTCAGAGGAGGCTACTCTATACCAATTTACTTCTTTGAATATTCGAGAAACTGCGTATTGGATTTTTTCATGATCCTGAACTCCTGCTGCAAAATCTCCTTCAACCCAAAATTGATGTTCACGGGTAGTTACCTTATAGGAATAGTGGGCGTTTTGGGCCGCATTGTAATATTGCTGTCGCTCTCTGCTAAGCTCTCTGATTACCTCATTTATCACTCTTCCTGGTAGGATAAAATCGATTAAGATGAGCAGGGCGACTAGAACAAATATTCCAAATAAGGTTAAACGCAATGTATGTGGATGTTTATTCATCTGTTTGTATTGCAAAATACACATTTTGGCTGCCTTCGAAATTAAAACCATAATCTGTTTCCTTTAGACCTAACTTTCCATTGATATTTGCATTCGAAGTACTCCTTCCTCAATTCGTAGGTTCCCCCTTGGGACCTCTTTATATCCCCCTGAATTCTGCACCTAAGGGTTCCTTTCATTCATTTTCCCGTTAATACCATACTCACCTCGGTTCAGACCAGTCATGTAATTAATACGAATTTTGAATAATCAATTGTTTTATATTTATGCGGAATTGAATTGTTAACTGGTGCTTTTTTCGGTTGCTTTATGAAAACAAAGGGCTTCAATTTACCTAGCTCCTACCCCAAACAAACCCATACGCATAAGAAATACCGACTACTATTTACCTGGGCCCTAATAGGCTTTAGCTCCCTGGCCTCATTTGCCCAAGTCACTTTTACCTGGGATACGGGTCCAACAGCGGATGGGGGTTTCTCTTCAACAAGCTCAGCCACCTCTACTGTTGGGGGCCAAAGCCTCCATCTTGTTTCTTCAAGTGGTTCCGTGTGGCATACCAGTGCCAGTTTTGGGCCTATTAAATCGGGGATTTCGGGTGTTCATGTCATTTCAGGATCTGCTAATGATTTGTTAACTATTACCTTTGATTCAAATAACGATGGGATCTTTGGGGATGCCTTTACCTTGAATTCCATCCTGATTGGAGAGCTAGGAATTGGCACAGGTACCACTATTCGTTTGCGTCCCAACGGGAATGATAGCAATGGGGAAGATTTTGCTTGTGACGATGCTTTTAATTATCAAACATTCACCCCATCCAACCTGGCCAATTTTACAAATATTTCGTCATTGGTGGTTTTGAATAAAGATAAAAATTCGGCCTTTTTTGTCCTTGATGACATACAGATATCAGACCCCGCGTCCAATGCCACGCCTTCGGTTACGGCTCCCTCCGCCCCTACAGGGGTCTTGGAAGACGCGGCAAATGTGCCTTTGAGTGATGACATTCATGTTGATGACGCGGACGGGGACCCTCAGACCTTAACCTTTATGATCTCTGGAGGTACCCTGACCTTAGATCAATCTGGGAGCATAGGGGGAGGAATTAGCTATGGCGGTAGTGGGAATGGTTCTGCCAGTTTCACCGCTTCGGGTTCTTTAGCTGATTTGAATACGGCATTGGATGATGCGGTTTTTAGCGCTTTGGCCAATTTAAATGGTGTCAATGTTGCCACCATCAGCTTTACAGCTAGCGATGGGCCAGAAATTTCTCCTACTGCCTCGGTGAGTTTCTCTATCCTGCCCGTTAATGATGCACCCAGCTTTGCCCTACCGGGTAGTCCCAATCAGATCGTAAGCGAAAATGCAGGAGCTCAGACAGTCAGTAGCTTTGCGAATTCCATCAGCCCAGGAGGGGGGGCAGACGAAACTTCCCAATCTCTGAGCTTTAATGTGTTTACAAATAACGATGACTTGTTTGCTGTTCCGCCTTCCATCAACTCGAGCACTGGGAACCTGACCTATACGCCTGCGTCCAATGCCAGTGGTTCAGCTACTGTTACAGTCAGCCTTTCGGATAACGGGGGAGGGGCAGATACTTCAGATGAGCAAGTTTTTACTATCACTGTAAATCCCCTGCATACTGTATCTGTTTCGGATGTATCACAGAATGAGGGAACAAGCTTTGTATTTACCGTTTCGCTATCAGAAGCTGCTCCCCCTGGAGGAGCTACTGTTGATTATGCCACGACAGAAAATACGGCAAGTGCCAGCTTAGACTATACGTCTGTATCGGGAACACTCGGCTTTAGTGCCGGAGAAAGCTCAAAATCGATAGAGGTGATCACAATTGCGGATAATACCTTGGAGGCGAATGAAACGTTTACCCTGAGTTTATCTAATCCTACTGGTACAGACATTAGCCTTGGAGATAATACGGGTATAGGAACAATCCTCAACGATGATGCGGCGGCAGTTACGATTGCTGATGTGAGTGGAAATGAAGATGATGGAAGTATTACGCTTACTGCAAGTCTGGATAATCCGGTACAAGGGGGCTTTACCGTCGAGGTGAATACAGCAGATGGTACAGCTAGTACAGTAGATAGCGATTACGCAGCTATTACGGGACAGACCTTGACTTTTTCAGGGACTGCGGGGGAAACGCAGACTTTTACCCTTACCCCAGGTTCAGATAGCAAACTGGAAGCAGATGAAACAGTAAGCATCAGTCAGGCTAATCTTTCAGGTACAAGCCTAGCAGTGGACATCACCGATGGAGCAACCATAACGATACTCAACGATGATGCGGCAGCAATAACGATCGCAGATGTGAGTGGAAATGAAGATGATGGCGATATTACGGTTACCGCAAGTCTGGATAATCCGGTACAAGGAGGCTTCACCATAGATGTCAATACCACAGATGGAACGGCTACAACGGGAGATAGTGACTATACCAGTATTAGTTCTGAAACCCTAACTTTTACAGGGACAGCTGGAGAGACCCAGACTTTTACCCTTACCCCCACTTCAGATAGCAAGTTGGAGCCCAGTGAGCAGTTGATAGTCTTTATGAATAACCTGGCCAGCACGACCTTAGCGGTGGACATCACCGACGGAGCAAGTGTAACGATACTCAATGATGATGCAGCTGCGGTGACGATTGCTGATGTGAGTGGAAATGAGGATGATGGAAATATAACCGTTACTGCAAGCTTGGACAATGAAGTTCAAGGAGGCTTTACTGTGGATGTCAATACCACAGACGGTACGGCCACCGCAGGGGATAGCGATTATACCGGTATTAGTTCTGAAACCCTAACTTTTACAGGGACAGCTGGAGAGACCCAGACTTTTACCCTTACCCCCACTTCGGATAGCAAGTTGGAGCCCAATGAGCAATTGACCGTCTTTATGAATAACCTGGCCAGCACGACCTTAGCGGTGGACATCACTGATGGAGCAAGTATAACAATCCTCAACGATGATGCGGCAGCAATAACGATCGCTGATGTGAGTGGAAATGAAGATGATGGCGATATTACGGTTACCGCAAGTCTGGATAATCCGGTACAAGGGGGCTTCACCGTCGAGGTTAGTACAGCGGATGGTACAGCTAGTACAGTAGATAGCGATTACGCAGCTATTACGGGACAGACCTTGACTTTTTCAGGGACTGCGGGGGAAACGCAGACTTTTACCCTTACCCCCAGGTTCGGATAGCAAACTGGAAGCCGATGAAACGGTCAACATCAGTCAGGCTAATCTTTCAGGTACAAGCCTCGCAGTGGATGGAATCACCGATGGTTCTGCTACACAGACCCAGAACTTACCCCCATCGGATAGCTGGAGCCCAATGAGCAATGATGATGGCCAGCACGACCTTAGCGATAGACATCACTGATGGAGCAAGTATAACAATCCTCAACGATGATGCGGCAGCAATAACGATCGCTGATGTGAGTGGAAATGAAGATGATGGATGACCGCAAGCTGGATAATCCGGTAGGGGGCTTCACCGGTTACTGGCCACGACCTTAGCGATGGACATCACGCTAGAGTAGATAGCTGGATAACCTTGACCTTCACAGGTACAGCTGGAGAGACCCAGACTTTTACCCTTACCCCCACTTCGGATAGCAAACTGGAAGCCGATGAAACGGTCAGCATCAGTCAGGCTAATCTTTCCGGTACAAGCCTCGCAGTGGACATCACCGATGGAGCCACAGTAACAATCCTCAATGATGATGCCGCGGCGCTGACGATTGCCGATGTGAGTGGGAATGAGGATGATGGCATTATCACGGTTACCGCGAGTCTGGATAATACGGTACAAGGAGGCTTAGCGACTATACCGGTATTAGTTCTGAAACCCTAACTTTTACAGGTACAGCTGGAGAGACCCAGACTTTTACCCTTACCCCCACTTCGGATAGCAAGTTGGGTAGATGTCAATACCACAGATGGAACGGCTACAACGGGAGATAGCGACTATACCGGTATTAGTTCTGAAACCACAGATAACAACGGGAGATAGTGACTTACCGGTATTAGGTACAGCTGGAGAGACCCAGACTTTTACCCTTACCCCCACTTCGGATAGCAAGTTGGAAGCCCAATGAGCAATTGTCAGTCATCAGTCAGAATAATCTGGCCAGCACGACCTTAGCGAGTGGACATCACCGATGGAGCAAGTATAACAATCCTCAATGATGATGCGGCGGCAATAACGATCGCTGATGTGAGTGGAAATGAGGATGATGGCGATATTACGGTTACCGCAAGTCTGGATAATGCGGTACAAGGAGGCTTCACCGTAGATGTCAATACCACAGATGGAACGGCTACAACGGGAGATAGTGACTATACCGGTATTAGTTCTGAAACCCTAACTTTTACAGGGACAGCTGGAGAGACCCAGACTTTTACCCTTACCCCCACTTCGGATAGCAAGTTGGAGCCCAATGAGCTATCTCGGGACAGACCTTGACCTTCACAGGTACAGCTGGAGAGACCCAGACTTTTACCCTTACCCCCATCGGATAGCAAACTGGAGCCGATGAAAATTGTCATTGAGTCTTTATGAATAACCTGGCCAGCACGACCTTAGCGAGTAGACATCACTGATGGAGCAAGTATAACAATCCTCAACGATGATGCGGCAGCAATAACGATCGCTGATGTGAGTGGAAATGAAGATGATGGCGATATTACGGTTACCGCAAGTCTGGATAATCCGGTACAAGGAGGCTTCACCGTAGATGTCAATACCACAGATGGAACGGCTACAACGGGAGATAGCGACTATACCGGTATTAGTTCTGAAACCCTAACTTTTTCAGGGACTGCGGGAGAAACGCAGACTTTTACCCTTACCCCCACTTCGGATAGCAAACTGGAAGCCGATGAAACGGTCAGCATCAGTCAGGCTAATCTTTCAGGTACAAGCCTAGCAGTGGACATCACCGATGGAGCTACAGCAACTATTCTTAATGATGATGCCGCGGCGCTGACGATTGCCGATGTGAGTGGAAATGAAGATGATGGCATTATCACGGTTACCGCAAGATAACTATATCGGTATTAGTTCTGAAACCCTAACTTTTCACAGGTCTGGATAATCCGGTACAAGGGGGCTTCACCGTAGATGTCAATACCACAGATGGAACGGCTACAACGGGAGATAGCGACTATATCGGTATTAGTTCTGAAACCCTAACTTTTTCAGGGACTGCGGGGGAAACGCAGACTTTTACCCTTACCCCAGGTTCAGATAGCAAACTGGAAGCAGATGAAACGGTAAGCATCAGTCAGGCTAATCTTTCCGGTACAAGCCTCGCAGTGGACATCACCGATGGGGCAACATAACTATTCTCAATGATGATGCGGCGGCGCAATAACGATTGCCGATGTGAGTGGAAATGAAGATGATGGCGATATCACGGTTACCGCAAGTCTGGATAATGCGGTACAAGGGGGCTTCACCGTAGATGTCAATACCACAGATGGAACGGCTACAACGGGAGATAGCGACTATATCGGTATTAGTTCTGAAACCCTAACTTTTTCAGGGACTGCGGGGGAAACGCAGACTTTTACCCTTACCCCAGGTTCAGATAGCAAACTGGAAGCAGATGAAACAGTAAGCATCAGTCAGGCTAATCTTTCCTGGTACAAGCCTAGCAGTGGACATCACCGATGGAGCAACCATAACGATACTCAATGATGATGCGGCAGCGGTAACGATTGCTGATGTGAGTGGAAATGAGGATGATGGCGATATTACGGTTACCGCAAGTCTGGATAATCCGGTACAAGGGGGCTTCACCGTAGATGTCAATACCACAGATGGAACGGCTACAACGGGAGATAGCGACTATATCGGTATTAGTTCTGAAACCTTAACTTTTTCAGGGACTGCGGGGGAGACCCAGACTTTTACCCTTACCCCAGGTTCAGATAGCAAACTGGAAGCCGATGAAACGGTCAGCATCAGTCAGGCTAATCTTTCCGGTACAAGCCTCGCAGTGGACATCACCGATGGCGCTACAGCAACTATTCTTAATGATGATGCCGCGGCAGTGACGATTGCTGATGTGAGTGGAAATGAGGATGATGGCGATTATCACGGTTACCGCAAGTCTGGATAATGCGGTACAAGGAGGCTTCACCGTAGATGTCAATACCACAGATGGAACGGCTACAACGGGAGATAGCGACTATACGCGGTATTAGTTCTGAAACCTTGACTTTTTCAGGGACTGCGGGGGAGACCCAGACTTTTACCCTTACCCCCACTTCAGATAGCAAACTGGAAGCCGATGAAACGGTCAGCATCAGTCAGGCTAATCTTTCCGGTACAAGCCTAGCAGTGGACATCACCGATGGAGCAACAGCATAACGATACTCAATGATGATGCGGCAGCGCTGACGATTGCAGATGTGAGTGGAAATGAAGATGATGGCGAGTATTACGGTTACCGCTAGTCTGGAATAATGCGGTACAAGGAGGCTTCACCGTAGATGTCAATACCACAGATGGAACGGCTACAACGGGAGATAGTGACTATACCAGTATTAGTTCTGAAACCCTAACTTTTACAGGGACTGCGGGGGAAACGCAGACTTTTACCCTTACCCCAGGTTCAGATAGCAAACTGGAAGCCGATGAAACGGTCAGCATCAGTCAGGCTAATCTTTCCGGTACAAGCCTAGCAGTGGACATCACCGATGGAGCTACAGCAACTATTCTCAATGATGATGCGGCGGCAGTTGACGATTGCTGATGTGAGTGGAAATGAGGATGATGGCGATTATTACGGTTACCGCAAGTCTGGATAATGCGGTACAAGGAGGCTTCACCGTAGATGTCAATACCACAGATGGAACGGCTACAACGGGAGATAGCGACTATATCGGTATTAGTTCTGAAACCCTAACTTTTACAGGTACTGCTGGAGAGACGCAGACTTTTACCCTTACCCCCACTTCAGATAGCAAACTGGAAGCCGATGAAAGTCAGCACAGTAGGCTAATACAAGCCTAGCGTGGACATCACCGATGGAGCAGCTGACGACGATGTGAGTGGAAATGAGGATGATGGGACGGTTACCGACTGGATAATGCGGTACAAGGAGGCTTCACGGTAGATGTACAATACGTCACAGATGGTACAGCTAGTACAGGGACTGCGGGGGAAACGCAGACTTTTACCCTTACCCCAGGTTCAGATAGCAAACTGGAAGCCGATGAAACGGTCAGCATCAGTCAGGCTAATCTTTCCGGTACAAGCCTCGCAGTGGACATCACCGATGGCGCTACAGCAACTATTCTTAATGATGATGCCGCGGCGCTGACGATTGCCGATGTGAGTGGTAATGAAGATGATGGCATTATCACGGTTACCGCGAGTCTGGATAATGCCGGTACAAGGAGGCTTCACCGTAGATGTCAATACCACAGATGGAACGGCTACAACGGGAGATAGTGACTATACCGGTATTAGTTCTGAAACCCTAACTTTTACAGGGACAGCTGGAGAGACCCAGACTTTTACCCTTACCCCAGGTTCAGATAGCAAACTGGAAGCCGATGAAACGGTCAGCATCAGTCAGGCTAATCTTTCCGGTACAAGCCTCGCAGTGGACATCACCGATGGGGCAACCATAACGATACTCAACGATGATGCGGCAGCAATAACGGTAGATGTCAATACCGATCGTCGCAGATGTGAGTGGAAATGAAGATGATGGCGACTTTTATTACGGTTACCGCAAGTCTGGATAATCCGGTACAAGGGGGCTTCACCGTAGATGTCAATACCCGATGTGAGTGGAAATGAGAGATGAAGTATTACGGTTACAGATGTCAATACCACAGAACGGCTACAACGGGAGATAGTGACTATACCGGTATTAGTTCTGAAACCCTAACTTTTACAGGTACAGCTGGAGAGACCCAGACTTTTACCCTTACCCCCACTTCGGATAGCAAACTGGAGCCGATGAAACGGTCAGCTTCAGGCTAACTTTCAGGTACAAGCCTCGCAGTGGACATCACCGATGGCGCTGTAACGATACTCAATGATGATGCCGCGGCAGTTACGACTGATGTGAGTGGAAATGAGGATGATGGCACGGCTGGATAATGCGGTACAAAGCGATTACTCGGGACAGACCTTGACCTTCACAGGGACAGCTGGAGAGACCCAGACTTTTACCCTTACCCCCACTTCGGATAGCAAACTGGAAGCCGATGAAACGGTCAGCATCAGTCAGGCTAATCTTTCCGGTACAAGCCTAGCGGTGGATATCACCGATGGCGCTACAGCAACTATTCTTAATGATGATGCCGCGGCGCTGACGATTGCCGATGTGAGTGGGAATGAGGATGATGGCATTATCACGGTTACCGCTACGTCTGGATAATGCCGGTACAAGGGGGCTTTTCCGTGGATGTATATTCAGCTGATGTTACAGCTACCCTTGAAGACAGCGACTACAGCGCTATTTCTTCAGAAACGTTGACCTTTACGGGTAACCCGGGGGAGACTCAGACCATCGTATTCACCCCTGTAGCGGATGCGAAAGTGGAGCCAAACGAGACAGTAATAGTCAGTCTAGGTAATCTAGGACATACATCCTTATCTGTAAGCATCGCTGATGGCGCCACTGTTACAATTCTCAATGATGACCATACTCCCTTCATTCCCGCCAGTCAGTATTTCAGCGTAAGCGAACATGCGGAAGAAGGTTTCCTTATCGGTACGGTCACTGCCGAAGACCTAGATGAAGGAACGACCTTCAGTAACTGGAAAATTACGGCAGGAAACGACTCGGGGTATTTTGTGTTGGATAAAACTAACGGGGAGTTAAGGCTAGGTACGGTGGCCAACACTGATTTTGAGATATCAGATAGCTTCACCTTGAGCTTGACTGTAAGTGATGGCTCAAATACCTCTGCCGAAGAGACGGTAACTATAACTGTAATACCTGTCAATGATGAGCCAAGTTTTACTATTGGAGCGGATGAAACCATCCTGGAAGATGCGGGAGAACAGACGATAATAGCTTGGGTTACAGAGATAGATAAGGGAGCTACCAATGAAAGCGACCAGTCATTGACTTTCACCGTAATTCATGACAACAATAGCTTATTCAGCGTACAACCTCAAATTGATTCAAACGGGACGCTTAGCTATACTCCAGCAGTGAATGCCAATGGAGTCGCCAAGGCAAGTGTAGTCCTGAGCGATAATGGAGGGACTGACAACAGCGGAGATGATACCTCTGCACCTCAGACCTTCACCATCACAGTTGTAGCGCATAATGATGCACCCCAATTTGCCTTACTGGGTAATCCCCCAGCAATAATGGAAAATGATAGTGCGCAGAGCCTCACTGATTTCATTACGGAAATAACCCCTGGAGGAGGGGAAGATGAAGTAAATCAGGCCTTAACTTTTACGGTTAGTCAGACAGGCAAAACTAGCAATTTGTCTTTTGACGAGGCTCCAGCCATTTCCCCAGAAGGTGTATTGACCTATACGCCTGCATCCCGTACCAGTGGAACTGCTTCGTTTGATGTTTTCGTATATGATGATGGGGTGCCCACAGCCGTTTCTGACACTCAATCCTTTACCATTACGGTTAACGAACTGCCCAATAATTCTCCTATAGTTGTTCAGCCTGTGTCAGATCAGATATGGGGAGTTGGCTTTGGATCTACTACCGTGGATCTAAGCAATGTATTTCAAGATCCTGACGGGGATCACTTTTTCTTATCGGCCTATTCCGAACATGAGGATATTGTTACAGTATCTGTCTTAGGGCGCATATTGACCCTTGAGGAAGTCGGGATAGGGACCTCCAAAATTACCCTCATTGCTCAAGATATGGATGGGAGTACAATGCAAACGGAATTTTTGGTAACGATAGAGCTCATCCTTTCAGGAATTCCAGACCTCGAAGAGGTGCTATCGCTTTATCCCAATCCTACTGAGGATAGGGTCTTCCTGGAGTCTTCGTATGCTCCCATTCAATCGGTAGTTGTGTATGATGTCTTTGGGAAGCAAATAGCTGGTAAGGCTACCCGGGTACACAAGCGCTGGGAGGTAGATTTACAAGATCTTGGACGAGGAGTTTATCTCTTACAGGTAGAAATCAAAGATCAACTCATTTTCCGTCAAGTGCTAAGGGAATAAGCCTACCTCTTGGGGGATTTTCAAGGGGTATTCCCACATTCGTGCACCCCAGCGCGCTAGAAGGACGCTCATATTTTTTAACAGCCCATATACTTTGCTGACAAAGTATTAGGTCCAATATTCTTATTTTTGACCTTGATAGGTCCCAAACATATTCGTCATGGCGCCTTAATTTTCAATTTCCCTATCGTCCTGTAAATCAAGTGTTTCTTTTGCTTCTTTATAATAATATATCAACTGTCTTTCTCTGGCAGTGAGTTCGTCTATGTGGTTTGACATCAAAACCAGATTTGATTGTGCGTCCGTCCTTGTGTTTACCTCTTTTGAATTAAATAATTCAAACATCTTATATCCCGGTTCAAAGGTAACGGCCTGTTGGTTGTATATCTTGGATAGGATGAGCAAAATATCGTAGTCAATATTCACAATGAGCGGATGAGATTTGGCAATATCCCAGGCATCACTGGCTGGGGACCTTCCCATAAAAGTTCCTTCAGTAAGTAGCCTTTCAAAAAAAACAAACTTATCCGCTATGAATTCCTCTATAAAGGCGGGATCCTGAGAAAGACTGTCTAAGTTGTTACGTATTTGATGATGATAGGGTACCCACTTATTTAGCAGTCTTATGTTATCTTTTACTTCCGATTTTATCTTTGATAACAAGACGGCCGATTCTTGTCGTTTCTTTCTTTCTTCAATTCTTTCGCTTACATATATCCCAAGTACTACGCTAAATACAATTAGGATACATTGGGTTATAATCTGTTTGACCGTATTACTTCTATTCATCATTCTATTGAAAAATACCTTGCTCTACCCATTCCAACAAGGCAAAAACCTGTTCTCGAGAAACAGAGGGAAAGTCATGTAAAAATTCCTCCATACTATCTCCTCCCTTTAGGTAATCGATAAGGTTTTTTACGGGTACCCTTGTATTTGAAAAAACAGGCGTACCACTTTGGATGTCTGGCGAAAT
This sequence comes from Bacteroidia bacterium, assembly GCA_965263105.1. Taxonomy (GTDB): domain Bacteria; phylum Bacteroidota; class Bacteroidia; order J057; family J057; genus JBCCTX01. Next base: position 1,110,663 of record CBDHGL010000002.1, read on the forward strand.
AGTAATGACGTTGTCTCTCATACCTACTATTTTACAGGAAGTTAGGCAATTTTGTTCCTATTTGTGGTTGGAAAGCCACATTTTTTTCTTCTTTCGCTTAGCGGTCTTGTGAACGTACAGGGGCGGCCACTTGGGGAGTAGAATATTCCAGGCAGGCGAGTACCTCTTCTTTTTCTCATTTACTGAATTAACGTCAAACCGTTATTAAGATTCCCTTCATTTTATTGCCGCTAACGAGCGTCTGTTCGTTAACCTGATGGGGACTACCTTACGATATAGTGTCAGAGTTGTTTGACCAAGGGTTGCAAGAGTTTATCCCGATTTGAAAAACCGGGAAGGTCCGTACGGTGGTGTGAGAGGTGGATAGGTGCTACCTAGCCTAGATGGCGTCAAACCCCTACTCGATTAGGCGCACATTATCTGAACCTATATTTTCTTTCTCTCTTGATAAAGGCATCTTTTCCACCTTCAACAATTTCGGCAATATGTTGCCTTATCCCCATCGCCTTTAATATATCTGTTTCAGTCAAAATTCTATCAAATGAATTCTCGATAGCACCATTAATATAGTCGAATTTAAATGGACTTGTTGAATTATCGTCATTCTGTCCTTTTTGGTTTGCAACAATTACATTCTCTGCATCAGCATTTACAACAATATTAGCATTATGTGTTACTATAATAATCTGTCTTTCTAATTTTTTGTTTTTTAAGTAATTGACTAGATCAGCAGTTATTGATCTATTATCGAGGTTATCTTCTGGCTGATCAATCAAGATAGGAGCTTTTGATTTACTTAAACCAACAATCAGCATTAAGATTACAAAACTTGCTTTTCCAGCAGACATTTCACCTAACTTGTCATTCTTATAGGTAATTTCCCAGTAATCAAAGAAGTGATCTTCTAATAGAAGATTAATAGCGTTGATAATAGAAGTGTTACTTCTAAGTACGTATTTTTTTGTCAGGATGTCTTCAAAAAGCTGTTTTAATTCTGATACAATAACTTCAAAAATTGTCTCATCTGTTGCTTTTTTATGTTCAGCAAGAATTGAATATTGATTATAAGAGGCAGATCTTCCATCACTTATTGCTAAAAGATTTTTTCTCAATTTGTTAAAATTATACTGAACCTTCCCAGCAATGCCCAAGCCATCCTTCTCTAATTCTACTGTTCGATTCTTCAGATCAGCTATTATATTTTTATATTCATTATAACTGTTTTCAAATATTGTGAAAATTTCCGCCTTAGAATCATTAAATAATTTTCTCTTTTCCTGTATTTTTTTACTTAATGTCCCTATTTCGAGTAAGGCTCTTTTATCATTAGCAATGGATTCATTGAGTTCTTCGATTTTCTTTTTTATTTGTTCATCGTTTAGGTATGGCTGAATAGATTCATTTAAATCCTTTCGCTCTTTTTTGATCAGAGTTAGGACATCTTTAAATATGCTGTCATTTTTAAACCGACGATTTCCATTCTCTAATACTTCGATTAATAATGAGTCTTCAATTTCTTTAGATTTTACTACTAGCGAATCAACCAAAGAATAAGCTTTCGCATAAAAATCCTTTATCTCTTGTAATTGCAATGTTGCTAATAACGTATCCTTTTTTTGCTTTAAGACTTTAGCATTTTGAACCAATTCACCATTAAAAGTTTGAACATTTGAAAGATCCTTGCGGACTTTTTGAAGTCTGTCAATGTTAGCATCTTTCTTACTATGCAAAACATTGTATTCATCAACTTGTTTTTGGGTCAATCCAGTACTTTTGTTTAGATCTTCTACTCTTTGGGTATTAGTATCTATGTTTTTTTGTAATACATCCTGATTGGATTTAGTTCTTAACTCTTCTTCTAAGGTTTTTATCTCATCTAGAGCTTCGAAAAAAATCTCTAGTTGACTCCCTCTTAGCCTGTCATTTTGCTTAACCTTATTGACAAAATCTTGATATTCTTCCTTCGACGTTTGATCTTCTGTTATTAAGTCACGAACAAGTTTATTTAAAGACCTTCCCTTCTTATTTAGTTCTGGTTCTGCAAGTTTCACAAGATAATTCTGAGGAATATATTTTATTTCTGGTAGAATAGAGTTTTCATCTGTGTCCCTATTTAATCTTTGACTAAAACCTCCCTTAGTTTTGATCTCAAAATCAAATCCTTGTTCAATTTTGTTAAAATCATAATTTGGACTGCCATCATCTCTCTTTAATATAGATGAATCTGCTGAAAGTGTTTTGGCAATCGCGTATAACAGAATAGATTTCCCTGATGACTTTCCACCTATAATTACATTTAAATTTGGGTTAAGATAGATTGGATTAGGTGAGAAAATATGATTAGCAGAAACAAATTGAACCTTGTCTATTAATAATTTTTCTTCCTTAAATTCAGGCTTTTCATTTTGTATTTTTACTCTGAGTTCCGGTTCAAAGCAAATTTGCCTTAGACCTTCAAAGTCTAAATTCCCTTTTACCCACGTGAAGCGTGTAAATAAATCTTCCTCGGTATGTGCATCGCATCCAACAATACAAGGTTTTAAAGAGCCTCGATGTTTTATTACTTCTTTTATTTCCCTCTTAAATTTTTCTTCGTTATATCCCTCTGTTCCTTCAAGCCTTTTTCCAATGAAGTATTTAATGTCTTTGGGATTAGTAGAAAATACTGCATCTGATAAATAATAAATTGATTTTCTCAATCCGTCTAAACTCCCACTTTCGTTTTGAAACAAATCATAATGTTTTTGAATAGCAGATGCTCCATCCTTATTAGAATTACTGACAACAAATAGCGTATTATCTTTAAAGCGTTTATTATTGGATATTAATTTTTTCAATGACTTCAAGTCAATTACAAAATTTTCCACCCCTTTTTTGTATTGTACTCTTTCACCAGAGATAGTTGGATCTAAACTTTTTCCGTAATTTGTAATACCTCTTCTATTCATTTTGAAATTTTCCTGATTCTCCATATTTGAAAAAAAGTCATCATCCAAATCAGGAACATAAAGAGGATTAAACAGGCAATGTATATTTATTAATTTGCCCTTTTCTGTTGAAGGGAGCATTCGAAGTTCAACATTTGGGAATAAGAATATCTTTTCTATAAATTCTATTTCATCTTCAGGAAACAATTTAGCACCTTCAGCATCTGATTTACTCCTTATACTATCTCTATATTCTAAAGCATCAAGGTATCGATCAATGGAGAAATAATCTGTAATGCCAATTGCTTGGATTTGATTATCATAGGCTTTTTTAAAAAACGTATAAAAGAAATCATCCATTGTAGATGATCTAAACTGATCATTTTTGTTTGTACCTTTGGTGTGTACATGAAAATTCCATTTTCTCCAAACTGATCCCCTTTCCATTTTTACCTATTTAAGATTAACACGTAAAAAAATATTCCAAAACAAGAAATTAATAAATCCCCAAGCAGCATAAAACTGTCATTTATAGGCTTTTATTATTGTTTGTGCCTAACGGATAATGATACCCAGCGTCTCAGGCGAAGGAGGATATGCTGTGGTATCTATTGTTACATACCGTCATTTTCTTGAATACTTTCTAAAACCAATAATAATTTGATATATAAAATAACCAGTAACTATTCTCATAAAATAATTCCAGAACATAGCCCCTGAATTTCCTAATATCTTTAAATTCCCTTGTTCTTCAAACAATGGATCAATATGTTTGAGGTTGTGAGTAGGATTCAAGAAATGCCAATATGCAAAAGATGATTTTTTGATTTCTTGAATTAAAACTTTTAGGTCAAACACAGATTCATTAACGCTAAATGTTAACTGAGGAGAGATAATTGTTAATTGAATTAAGAAGAAAAAAAAATTACTGATTAATAAGAGTATTAATGGATAAATCCAAATTGTTCCATAGTTGTTTGTTCTGTTCGATTGAATTACAATCCAATCATTTAGTTTATATATCCAAGATTTGTCCTTAGGTATTCCTTGTTTTCGAATTGAATTCCATTCCTTTCTTTGAAATTCTAATTCATCAATTTTGTTATCGTTTTGTTTTGCCGCTTGTTTTAATTGTCGAAAAGCGTTCTGCTTTCTCTTGTGTTCCTCTTCTGTTGGGATAACATAATTAGCCTCTGAAATTTTGATTTCATCTGGCCAAGTTGTGTTTGAGTAGTTTATTTTATTATACGTTGATTTAATTATTCGGAGTACGAATTGATTGAAATCAATATCATTTAGAATGGCGCTGCCGAGATTTGAATTTTTAATATTAAAAGGAGCAGAGCCATTTCCTTTTATAGAAGATAACCTAAAGTTTGAATAATTATCCAAATCCTCTATTCTTAGATTTTCCGTGAGGATATTATTTAGGCTAATCTCAGATTTCGTAATTATTCCTGTCAGTAGTATTTTATTAATCGTAATATTTTTGAAGTTGATGTTGCCTTCAAGTTGGTTGTTAAAGGTTATTTTGATAGAATTGATTATGTATTCAACTCCATCGTTTCCAAAAACCTCAAAGCCATCTTTGAATACAGTTTTATCTATAAATATCTTGCCTGCGAAATTTACTATGTCTTTATCTTGATAATCACTTCTTGTTAGATTTATAGAACAAGATTTGTGAAATGTGTTTTCAATTATTGAAATGGTTTCTTTAATTATTGCTCCTTCTATTTTGAAGTTGTCATGTAGTTCAGATTTATAAATAGAGACTTCTTTTATGATTGAGTTAGCTACAACCATAGTTCTTCCAAAAACCTTAGATCTGACTATGTTTAAACCTCCAAAATCAAATTGCACATTATATAATCTTATTCTTCCTATGTTTGGACATTCATCAAACTTTATACCTTGAGAAATCTTAAGTTTTTGTAAATCAATGGCTCCTAATTTGGAACAATTTCTAAAAGAAAGCCAATGCTGATTTGTGTTCATCCTTTGTGCTGTAAAATCGTCAATCTCACAATTCTCAATGCTAAAGGTGCTTCTGATTACACAATTTGCTATTTCAATTTTCTTTATTCTTACATTCTTAATTCGTAAGTATTCAATTTTACTTGATTTAGATATCTGAAGAAGTTCTAACTGACCATTTACAATTGTAAGAGTAGTTGCAGAAGTTTTTTGGATTAATAGTTTGGAATTTGATATCTCTTCAAGGTTTAGTTCTACTACATCAGGAAATTCTTCTTCATAGAAGACTATTGCTGTATTAGACGCTAATCTTGAATTTATATTTTCTATTGTTATTTCTGTCATCTGATGGTATGTAACATAAAGATTTTCAACATCTGAATGCCAGCGGCGTCTTGCTGTTGAAAATCAGGTTGAACAGAGTCGCCTATGGTGTTACCCTATGGGGTTTTCATTCCCTTCTGATGTCGTATTTGAGTTAGGCTCGCTTCCTCTTTTCAAAGTTAAGATCGTTAGAGAGGAATAATTTTTCAAAGAGCCCTCTCCATTCGACTACTTCGTTAGGCTATTTCTGCGTTTAATATAACAGGAACTACTCCCATTATACCCTATTGGTAATTAGCCTTTCTTCCCATCTTCCCCAGTATTTACTATTACACCAGGAACGCAACATTGAACCAAGTGCAACAAAAGGTCTACAAACCTTCCCACATTCCCTTAAATTTATAAAAAATCCACAGCCCCGCAAATTCTGCTTCGGCATTTTATATTTCTGTTCAACTGTTGAATAATTTTATGTTTATCAGCGACCTAATTAGAGTTTTATGGGAAGCGGTACTGCTTCCTTTAGCTAGCTTACCCATTCCGGCAATTGGGCCATTAGGATTTGGTGGTTTCCATAGCCCTGCTACTTTTAGGGAATCCCCCTTATTCGCGCTAAAAAATATCCAAAACACCTCTTCTGTTTGGGATCATAATAATGGACTATACGACGTTGGGGGCTTTGCCCGACATGAAGCTATAAGCCTAGCTTAGTTTTCGGTTTCGATGGTTTTTAAATAGTTTTCCGGGGTAAATACAGCGATTTCTGACTTTTTATAATCCTTCACATTTCTCGTAATAATTGCCGCTATCCCCTGAATGGTTAGCGCTGTGGAGTATTGAATAGAATCTTCGAAGTCTTTGAAGCTATTTTGTAACGCTTGAATAATCTCTTTTTTCGTGGTTCCGACAATTTCAGTCGTTTCCGTTAGGTCTTCGATTACTTTCAGCGTTTCCTTATGCCCAATATATTTGCGAACTATGTAATAAATAGTATTAATGCTTGTAGCCGATAAATGAAGTTTTAGTTGACCTCTTTCATTTAATTCAAATATCTCGCTAGCAGGATTGGCAAAGGGTTCTCTATCTGTAAGAAAATCGATTACAACATCTGAATCCACAAATAATTTATCGCCCATATTTCTTGGTTAATTCTTCCTCCAAAATCTTTTTATACGCTACCTCTCCTTCCATTTTAATAATTCCTCTAAGCCTCTTTACCCTTGGCGAAAGTTTTTCAGGTTCTATTTGCCTTCTTTCATTTGTGATGAGTTTAAAATAATTTTCGACCAGGTCGGATAGACTCTGGCCTTTCTCCTTTGCATATTCTTTCGCTATCCGAATGACCTCTTCTTCAAGGGTCAAGGTGAGTTTTGTATTCATCTTCTTTTTTAGTAAAAATACGTGTAATTTTTCTTAATGCCAACACGTATTGTAAGGCTATTTATCTCAAAAAATGGAAACCTTTATCAGAATTCTGGATATTCTCTCGTGTCAGGATGTCTTCCCTACGCTTTGGCAGTATGAATGACAACAAAATAAAAATTCCTTAGTAGATTTCCCGTCATGCGTACCCCTACCCCTCCCAAACTGACACGACAAATGGGTTTGCTGACCCTGACTGCAACGGGTGTGTGTTCCATGCTTGGGGCCTCTATCAACGTCGTGCCCTTTATGATCCAGCGAAATGTGCCAGGCATCGGCCCCTATGTATTGCCTGCCTTTGCCTTCGCGGCGATTCCGGCCCTCTTTGCTGCCTTAGCCTATGGCATCCTGTCCTCGGCCATGCCCCGGGCAGGGGGGAGTTACCTGTACGCCAGTCGGGGCCTGAATCCCTATCTGGGCTTTATTGCCAGCTTTTCCCAATGGTTTGGCCTGTCCATCGTCATCGGGGTCATTGCCTATGTCTGTGTGCCCTTTATGAGGGATGTGGCGCTAGGCGTGGGATGGGAGGAACTTGCTGCCAGCCTGGAAAGCCCGCTTATCCGCGTAGGCCTAGCCCTGGCCCTCATTTGGACCTTCGTGTGGATCAATATGCGTGGAACCCGCTCCTATGAACGCGCGCTGCTCCCCATGATGTTTTTGATGTTCGGCCTGGGGGCCATCGTGATCGTCGTGGGACTTCTCTACGACAGCACGGATTTTCTCCGTGCCCTGGAGGCGAGTGAGGGGAGGGCCTTTGAACCGACAGCATCCGCAGCCTTTGATTGGCGCATTTTCCTATCCGCCGCCGCTTTGTTGTTTTCCAGTTTCATCGGCTTTGATTCCATCGCCCAGGCAGGCAGCGAGGCAAAAAATCCCTAGTAAATCGCTACCTCGGGCGATCTTTTTGGCCATCTTCTCCGTAGGGGCCTTTTATTTCTTATTTGCAGGGGCGGTTTACCACGTAGTCCCCTGGAGTTTTGTCGCAGAAGAGGCCATGCAAAAAGACATCAGTGCCCCCGGCCTGTTACGCTATGTCCTTCCGGCGAGTGTGGGAGTGGCGATTCTTACGGGAGCAGCCATCGCCCTGATCAACGATTTACCGGCCATGTTGCTTTCCGTTTCCCGCCTGATGTTTGCCTGGGCGGAGGATGGCATATTCCCCTCGGTGGTCGCCAGGGTACATCCCCAAAGGCATACGCCCTACATCGCCCTGAGCGTGGCCGGAATCATGGCAAGCATCGGGGTATTGGGCTCGCATTTTGCGGGAGACTTCTTTTTGGGCATTGATATCATGGTTACGTCCATGATGGTCAATTTCCTCCTGATGTGCATTACCCTGCTTACTTTCCCGAAGGTAAACCCGACCTTGGCCCAGGATATTTCGATCATCAAAAGCAGAAGCCTGCAACAATGGATTGGGGGACTTGGGAACCCTGTTTTTGGTCCTTTTCTTGGCCATACACACCTACAAAGACCTGACTTCTCCTGCGGAGGAATGGTATTTCCATTCTACGCCGGTGTGGTTGATCGTCATGAGTCTGGGCAGTGTACTGTTTTGGGTCAAATGGCGGCAGTTTGGGAAAGGGGGGCAGGCTGCTCGGGAAAAGTTTAGGGTTCTACCGAAAGAATGAGGGATTAATATATATGTGTACCCCCAAGGGGGTTGATTTCCAGATGCTATTTACCACAGAGGGTAAACCCCCATGATCCCCCTTAGGAATGCTACGGATCTATCACATCTCCTCCAAAAGAATTATATTCCTTATTCCATATAAGTTAACCGCAGAGAGAAGGAGAAGAAAAGGAGTTCCACAGAGTTCTGGTAGCACACCCTAAGTAACCTGACTGTTTCATATTATGAAACCCTCCTTTTCTCTGTGAAATTCTCTGGTTACTCTGTGGTTTAATAAATAGCGGCCCAAAAATATCAATCTGGACCCAGAAAAATGAAGTAATTCTAGTGAGTGATAACATGGAGCTAAAAATCCAATGAATAAAGTACTTATGATAAATCCGTAGCCTTAGGAATGGGGAGAGAAAAAAGGAGTTACACGGAGCTAATTGAGCAAAATATGCTTACAATTGCCTGTTTCCTGCAAGGGAATCCTCCTTTTTCTCAGCGAATTTCTCTGGGCTCTCTGTGGTTAAACAAAAAAGGGACTCAAAATTCTCATTTTCGTAACTTTAGGGCCTGTTTGGTCCTCCAACATGTGCTGTGTATGCAAACAACAATACAACTGGCCCCAGGCCTAGAAATCTCCCGCGTGGTGACAGGCTTGTGGCAAATCGCCGATATGGAGCGAAATTCCGCTCCCCTGGACCCGGTGGAGACTGCCAATTTTATGGCACCCTATGTAAAGGCGGGTTTTACCTCCTTTGACATGGCCGACCACTATGGCTCCAGTGAGATCATCGCAGGTACCTTTAAAAATACCCATCCCGCAGGTAGGCGGTCAAGTCCAACTCTTTACAAAATGGGTTCCCAAGCCGGGTCCGATCAGCCGGGAAGAGGTCCGACAGAATGTGCAATTGGCCTTGGAGCGGATGCAACAGCCTTCCATAGACCTGATGCAGTTCCACGCCTGGTACTATCTCGGACCCCAGTTGGTTGGACGCCCTTGTGGTACCTAACGGAACTGAAGGAAGAGGGGCTGATCCAGCAGCTCGGGCTTACCAATTTTGACGCAGCCCACCTGCGGATTGCCTGCGCCTCGGGGATTCCCATCGTCAGCAATCAGGTCTGCCATTCCTTGATAGACCCAAGAGCCTATGGCAACATGGCGCAGGTATGTGAACAATATGGCGTAAAGCTCCTGGCCTTTGGTACCCTGGCGGGCGGCTTTCTAAGCGACAAGTGGCTGGGAAAACCTGAGCCGAGTCAAGCCGAATTGGAGACCTGGTCCCAAATGAAGTACAAGCGCTTCATAGATGCAGCCGGTGGCTGGGATGTATTTCAGCAGCTCCTGGAAACGGTTAAAGAAATAGCCGATGCACATGGGGTATCGATTGCGAATATTTCCAGTCGCTATATCTTGGAGAATCCCCAGGTGGCTGCGGTGATTGTGGGGGCACGCCTGGGAAAAAGCGAACACATCGCCGACACCCTAAAATTATGGGACATACACTTTTCGGCAGGGGAGCTAGAGCGGATGCAAGCCGCTCAACAGGCCTTAAGGCCCATACCGGGAGATTGTGGAGATGAATATCGAACTCCTCCCTTCCTCACGGCCTCTGGGGATTTGAGCCATCACTTAGAGCAGGTTCCTAAAGCCTTTGTCCCCACTCCAAATCGACGAACATCGGACACAGGTCTTCAGCGGAACCCCTTGGGAAGAACTCGCTGGATATTGTCGAGCGGTCAAGGAGGGGAACCGGATTCATGTGTCTGGTACCACGGCCACCCATGGTGATCGAATGATCGGGGGGAAAGACCCCGCTGCCCAAACCCACTTTGTGATTGACAAAATAGCAGGCGCCCTCGAATCCTTGGGAGCTTCCTTGAAGGATGTGGTGAGAACGCGGATATTTGTCAATGACCTGACATGACTGGGAGGCCAGTAGCCCGCGCCCATGGGGAGCGTTTTGCCGGGATCAACCCCGCCAATACCTTGGTAGAAGCCCGTCTGGTAGGAGAGGGATACTTGGTGGAGATAGAGGCAGAGGCGGTGCTGAGGTAACTTGAGGATTTAATGCTTTTTGACTGTGTTTTCCTCTCCTGGATTTGAGACCACCTCCCCCTTACTTGACAGATAGGGGACTCCTCCTGAAAGGAGGAGATAGTAGGAGATAGCAGGGGATAGTGGGGTAAAATGTTAACTTTTAATATTCTCTTTTGGGTTTCCTGTAGATTATTTCTTCTATTTGATTGTTTAAATTATCCTCACTTGTTAATCGGAAAACCCTCGGTTTTTCTTCCCTTCCCTTTTTGAAGGGAAGGGTTAGGGATGGGTACAACAAGGAGAAAGGGGAAATATTCCCCCCTAAGTTCGTAGTTTGATCCCAGCTTCTTATCCGAGGTTTAGGTTGAGGTCGCTGTTTGCTTACTCCAATTTTCCCAACCAATTGATTTCAGCTTGCTTCAGTTGCTTTATGAACCCGGGCCACTCCTCCTGGAAAAATTGATCAACTTGTCCCTGGAAGACGCCTACGCTTTGTTTGGCTTCTGCCAGCAATTGGCGTTCCTGCTCGGAAATGGGTCGGATGCTGGACATCGCAATCTTACGGACTTCTTGGATGTTGGAGTAGGGCGTAACTTCAGATGTTTGCCAGGCTCCTAGCTGTCGGTCGGGTCTTGGAGCTCTACCCTGGGCTTTTATGCTTAGCAGGTTTGCTTTCATCTGGTCAATTTCCTGCAACAGGGAAGTATCTACGGTCAGTTCCAACTCGGCGAGTTGCTGCTCCACTTGCTCCAAAGCCTCAAGCTTTTGATCGATCAACTTCAAAGAAGCTGACAGGGTCTCCACTTGTTCATTTACCGCCTTTTGGTACTGGTACAATTGTTCATCGACCCCAGGAGCCAAGTCAAAGCGGGGGTCAGGGATCACTTCTATATAGCTGGAGTCCTGTTCTGTGCCGTAGGTGAGCAGTACTTTGTAGGTGCCGGGCAGTACCGGTATTCCCCGAATTTCGTCCTCCGGTCCGGGACTCGGAAGCGGGGCAGACTGTTCATCCAATTTCCAGATTAGGTAGTTCAGTCCCTCGGCGCTAGGTTGAGAGCTGAGGCTTTGGATCAATTCCCCTTGGTCATTGTAAATCTGGGCGGTCAGCGTGTCGGTGTCAGATAGCGTACCCTTTACATAATAGGGCACTTCCACTTTCTGGAAAACTCGATTCTCGCCTTCAAAGGTGGTGTGGAAGCCGGTCCAGATATTTCCGGGGGGCTGGATGTACAAGCCTTTTACCTGAACCGCCGCATTCATGGGAAGGGCCGTTAAGCCCGCTTTCAATCGTTGCCCCGCGATTTCGCGTAGGGTGAGCAAGTCGTCCAAGACCCAGATAGCACGGCCAAAGGTGCCTACGATCAAGGCCGATTCGCTTTCCTGGATCTTCAGGTCCATGGTCGAGACGGAGGGGAACCCGTTATGGAACTGGACCCACATGTGGCCTTCGTCTATGCTGATCCATAAACCGTTCTCTGTGCCCAGAAACACCAAATTGGGTTCTTCGGGGTCTTGAACCACCGTCAAGGCATAGCCTTTCACCTGACTTCCATCTGCTAATCTTTCCCAGGTCTGGCCATAGTCATCGGTTTTGAATAGGTAGGGTTGGTAATCTCCCTTGCGGTAATTATTGACCACCACCCAGGCGGAGCCCGCACGGTGGGGAGATGCCTGAATCTGAGCGATCCAGGCTTCGTGCGGCATGCCTTTCACCTTGTTGGTTAGGTTTTTCCAGCTCTTCCCTCCATCCTGGCTGAGGTGCAGTTGTCCGTCATCACTGCCGGTCCAGATCACCCCTTTCTCCACCGGGCTGGGGGCAATGGCGAGCAGGCTGTTGTAGCTTTCCGCCCCGGAGATATCCAGGGTCAGCCCCCCGTAATCCCCTTGTTGATGCTCGGGGTTATTGGTTGTCAAATCGGGGGAAATGATTTCCCAGTTGGCGCCTTTGTCGCTGGATGTATGGACAAATTGAGACCCGTAGTAAACCCCGTTTGAATCGAAGGGGTCTTTGGCAAAGGCCGCATTCCAGTTGAAACGCAGGGTAGTCTCTGGATCAGGGCTATGGGGTTTAATGCTGCTGTAATAGCCGCTGACTCTGTCGTAGCGGTACAGATCGCCATTCTGAGAGGTCCCGTAGCCGAAGCGGGAATTCTCCTCGTCGGGTTCAATGTAAAAACCGTCTCCCCCCACCAAATACTGCCAATACAGGGTGCGAATACCCCCTCGCTTCCAGGTATAACCCGGGCCCGACCAGTTTCCGTTGTCTTGCATGCCTCCATATACATGGTAGGGACGGTCATTGTCCACATTGATATGGTAAAATTGGGCTACAGGGAGGGTTTCGGGGAAATACCAACTTTTGCCGTGGTCTCGCGTGATGCCGATCCCTCCATCGCCACCGATAATGAAGTGTCTCGGGTCGTGGGGATTGACCCAAAAGGCGTGAAAGTCGGCATGAATGCCTCGGGTCTCATCCGCCGGGATCATCGGGACGGGATCAAAGCTTTTTCCGCCATCATAGCTGACGGATAGGGGTTGATAGATATTATACAGCCGATTGGCATCTTTTGAATCCACCGCCAAGTCCTGAAAATAAAAGGGACGGTTGTTGGTAAACCAGGGATTGTCATTGATCTGGTACCAGTTGTTTCCGCCATCATCACTTCGGAACAAGGCATTTTGTTGGGCCTCTATTTTCGCATATACCCGATTGGGGTCTGAGGGGGCAATGGCCAAGACCTATTCTGCCCAGTTTCCCCCCCAGGTAAGCCCTCTGCTTCTGATAACTGTTTCCAGGTCTTTCCCCCATCATAGGTGATAAATAAGCCCGAACCCGGTCCTCCGGAAGTGAAGGAGTAGGGCGTTCTTCGGTGTTCATACAAGGCGGCGATCAGTTTATGGGGATTCTGCGGGTCCATCACCAGGTCGGCAATTCCTGCCTGCGGATGGGTGAACAGGATCTGTTTCCAGGTCAATCCGCCGTCTGTGCTTTTGTACAAGCCCCGATCTGCATTGGGCGTGAAGGGATCTCCCATGGCCCCCACGTACACCACTTCCGGATCGCTAGGATGGGGGATGATCCGATGGATCGCCTTCGTCGCTTCCAGCCCCATGTGCTTCCAGGTCTTTCCTCCGTCAAGGCTTTTGAATATGCCCATTCCCAAATTCATGGAATTTCGGGGGTTTCCTTCTCCCGTTCCTACCCAGACGATGCTGGGATTGTCCTGGTGGATGGCCAGGGCGCCAATATTTTGGGTGGGCTGCGCATCAAAGATGGGACGCCAGGCGCTCCCTCCATTGTCGGATCGCCACACGCCCCCAGAGGCGGCCCCTACAAATAGGGTATTGGGGTCGCTTTCTACGACATCAATGGCGGTGATCCGCCCACTCATATTGGCCGGTCCTACGTTCCGGATATTGAGGCTTGAAAGCTTTGACAGGTCGAGGGTTTGGGCGGGTAGCTGTAGCGTTGCTACAAGCAACAAGAGGGTACAGATTAACTTCATCCTTGATGGTTTTTTATCTCCAAATGCTTTTTTCCGAGAAAAAGGATTTACAAGAGCTGTATGTGAAGTAATTACTTCAATTTTTTTTTAAAATCCTTCTCGGCCTCTTCTTGGGATCATTGGGGTCCTTCTCCGTCGTCCTCTGCGGTTACAAAAAAATCGGGCCAATACCCTAGGTATTTTATGTTCAATTGATTTTACCGCAGAGTTTTAGGAGGAGGAAAGGAGGTACACAGAGAAATTTACTTTTTTTAGGGATAGATTAGATAGCCCACCTCTATTTTAAAAGAATAGGGTTATTTAATTTCAAAGATAGAAATTAATTGAGGAATGTTGGGAGTGGGTAACAGGGATTAAGAAGGCGGACCTACAGTAAAATGAAAGAAACAAAAACAGTCCCGATTAACAGTAAGGCAAACAAGCCCCCATAGGAAATACTAAAAACAAGACTCTTGAATAAAGTCTTGATCCTACTTTGCTTGTATACCTGCAACATGGAAATAAAAAGATACCCCCAAGTTATTGCGCCAAAGGTTATGAATATCCACTGGGGAAAAAGGTTAATTCCCGCAATCAAGAAAGCCAGCATGATAAAGGAAAAAGCCTGAAAGTGAAACGCAAAAATCAGATGTTCAACATAAAAATACCTGCGCCGGACATATAGGAGATATAATACCAACGCCAAACAAGGCATCATCAACAAGAAAGCCCATGTGGAATGTCCAATGAGTGCCGCGGACAGCTTCGACTCATCCTTGATGAGTTTTACTTTTTGTTTGAGAATAAGACGGTCTATACTACTTGCCTCTTTTTTGTATACCGCTGCCAATTCCTCTTCATCCATAGTGAGAAAATCTCGTTTGGAGATTCTTTCTATACCTTCAGAACCAAAACTCGCATAACGATTTACGTCTATGCTATCTCCGTATTTATCCCCATACTTATTCGCAAATTTATTTCCACTCTCAAAAAGTAAATTCCGTAAGGAGTCATTTAAAGCCGTCAAAATGGTATCCGTTATGAGCTGCGTTTGGGGTTCTGGAAAAATCTTATGGGTACTATCGGTAATCTTTACCAGGATCCGAAAAAGACGTTGACGCTCGTAATTTTTCAGAATTCGGTCCTTGATATTGTAGCTGTGGTTGGTGGCAGATTGAAAATCATGCAAACTCATCGAGATGATAAAAAGTACAGAGGTGGCTAGCAGTAAGCGCAAAGGATGAATATACTGCCGATGTTTTCCCGCAAAATATTCTAAGGTCAATCTGCCAGGGATAAACAGGTTTGTAAGGGTCCGCCAAGTTCTGGATTCTATATTAAATACCGCATTTTTAAATTCAGTCCATAACGCAGATAAGGTAATCTTACCATCAGTATGCTTTTGTCCGCAGTTCGGGCAATAGTGAAAGGGCGACTCACTTTCAAAACCACAATTGTGGCAAATCTTGGAAGAAAAGGAATTCATAGATATGGGTCTGTGTAGCCTTGTAGACGTAGCCTAATATAAACAAATGGAAGCGTTTAATACCCGTAGCTAATTCTGTCGGATCAATTCGAAATCGAAAGGAACCGTTCCAGATTACGGACTTTTATACCCATTTTCCTTTTCTGTGCATCTTGTTCCTAACCCTGTCGTGTAAACGCACAAAGGACCTCTAGCCTATATTGACAATTTTTGCAGGGTTGTATGTCGTTTTTATTTTTCTTTCTGTTTAAAATAGATATGAATGGGTCTTTGGCAACCCCATTAGAGGAACTTGATTTTCAAATACTTGAGGATAATTATCCATGGACGGTTTTGGCGATTTCAACCGCCTCTTTTATCTCTCCTTTCCATGGACTCCCATGCCCTGGGAGAATAGTAAGTTCACCCAATTCCTGGATCAATGAGAGAGAACGCTTTGCTTGTTCGTAATTGTCATTTAAAATAGGGTTGGTCAATTGGGGGGTTCCCAAGGCTCCCGTTAAAAGGTTTCGTGTTACAATCGTATCTCCACTTATTAGCACCTTTCTATCCGCTAAGTGCAAGACAATTTCTCCATCTGTGTGTCCGGGTGTGTGTATGACCCTCGGTCGTCCGGGAATATCCAAGACTTGATTATCATGGATGGTATGCACTTGGGACATACTTGGAAGGGTGAATACACCGTTGACGATAGCCACGCCAAGCATGGTGGCGGTATACTTCCTCCAGGCATTGCTTAAGAGCCCAAGCCAGGGTAGTTGAAGGGGTCGTTGAGCCATTTTCGCGTCTGCCTTATGGATAAAGACAGGGGCTTTTGAGCGTTTTCTTAGTTTTTCAGCAAAACCAATGTGATCCGCATGGGCATGTGTAAGCACAATTGCTTCAATGTCCTTATTCAAAAAGCCCAGGGATTCCATTCCTGCCTTAAATTGACGGTAGTGTCCCGGAAATCCGGCATCTACCAAGGTCAGTCGTCCTGATTCTTCAATGAGGTACCAATTAAATGGGCCCGTATCGAATTTGTAGATTCCAGGGGCTATTTCGGCAGATTTTTGTTGTAAAGCCATAATCGTAAATGTGTTTGAAATTCAAAACATACTAATTAGTATGTTTTTGTATAAAAAAATAGGGAAATTTATTTCAGGGCATCCAGATACAATCTTAGCTGCTTGAGAAACGACTGGTACATACCGTGGTCTTCGTACACTTTTCCAGTCCCTCTCAAGCCTTCATAACTCACAATGATGAATTCCGCAGCCGCATTTGCATCAATATTCTTGGATACTTCTCCACGCCTTTTACCTTCGGTAAGTAAGTCCACAATGGCTTGCTTCCATTGATTCAATACGCCTTGTAAACTTCCTTTGAAGCTTGGGTTAACCGGGCTCATTTCTTGTACAAGATTGTTAATCGGGCAACCGTATCGAATATCAAAATCTCTATTTGTTAGCAGGTTATCTGCAATAGTTTGCTGGATAATATCCAATGCATTTCCAGGTTGTTTTAGCGGATCTATCAAAAGTCTATTCAAACGAGGAGCGATTACTTCCTTAATCATAGCCAGCCCCATTGATTCTTTATTCCTGAAGTGGTAAAAGAAGGCACCTTTGGTCACCTGTGTGGTTTCTATAATCTTATCGATACTTGTAGCTTGATATCCATTGCGATATATCATTTCAAAAGCGTTTTCCAGAATATGAATTCTAGTACTTTCGGCTTTCTTCATGACACAAACATACTAATCAGTATGTTATTTTTCAAATATTTACCTTCTATCTGGCCTCTTTACTTATGACCCCAGATCCAGGGAATTTACCAAACACACAATATTGAGTGCCCCCAAAACTCCTTCAACCATAGTCGCTCGAACTATTTCTGGATTCGGGATTCCCTCTACCCCCAAGCTAATTAAGCGACCTGAGACCACTCCCACGAAAATCACACTTGCAACCACAAAGGAGGTTTTTCTTAAATCAGGCAGTATGATTCCAAGTAACGTAATGATCCCTCCTAGTAACAATACAGAACCCATGCCTCTAATTTCGTTTGCCAAGTCGATATCCTTTTCCAATGTATTTTCGGGATTTTCTAAATAGGTTTTGAGGAAAATAGCTTTTGTGGGGTGGATTAGCCTCATGGAACTGGCATAGACTAATGCGAGTCCAGATAGAGCCAAAACAACTATTTTGAAGATGTTCATGGTTTGTATCTTTTAGGCAAAGGTCTATGGATGAAATGGAAAAACATTTCATCTATCTTAAAAAATGCGTGGGTTTTTATTTTTTCTTCGCCCTAATCACGCTCAAGGTTTGCTGGGTTACCCCAAGGAAAGACGCTATACTGCCGAGGGACACCCTGTTATGAAGGTTGGGATACATTTCTAGGAAGAGATTATATCTTTCGTAAGCACTTTGGAACTGGAGGAGGTTAAGCTTTTGAGAAAATAGATCTAACAAGTAGATAGAAAAATCCAAAACGAGGCGATTGAGTTTAGGGAATTGCTCACCAAGTATCAGAAAATCTTCGTACGGAATTACCCTTACGGTACTGGGTTCAATGGATTCCCATATATATCGCTCGGACTTACGGTTTAAAATGCTATTGGCCGCTACCAAAAAATGATTTTCGTCGAAAAAGAAATGTGTGATATCCTTTCCCTCTTTGACATAGAATATTCTCAATAGCCCTGTTTCTATAAAAAGCAGTTTATGGGAATATGTATTTACCTTTTGGAAAACGGTACCTTTGGGAATCCTTTCACTTTCGAAAGCTCCATCGATAATCGTACATTCTTCCTCAGTAAAGTGTCCTTTGGATGTTAGATAAGCAGAAAGGTTCATTTATCTAATATAAAGCCCTCTAGGGAATCTATTATTATAATGGCCTCTTGTTACAATCATTTTACATAAGTACTTAGCTCCTATTCAAGGAATGGGTATCTATTCGAAGGTCAAAAGCAATAGGCCATGCTACATACCTCTACGCATCTGCCGCACCCTTTCTCGCCACATCCCGCATCACCGCCCGAACCATATTCAACCGAGACATATGGCCATGTGAAAGCAGACGAACCTTCCATTTCTCTTTGAGTCCCAGTTGCTTGAAAATCTGCTCTGCACGCGCCCCCTCTATACAAAGTGGAGCCACCTTGGCGTAGAAGTCTTCCAGGAAGGCAAGTTTTTTGACCAATTTCTCCTTCCCCCCATTGAATTGGGGATTGTGGCTGCAAAAAAGCACCTCGAAATCTAGGTCTAGGACCTTGCGAATAGATTCGATTTGTTGGCTCACGCTTTCCTCCCTCATGAAATAGCTGATGTAGTGATGGACGTATAAATCCGCTGAAAACAACCATTTCTTTCGGGGTTCAAATAAGGCGACCATATCGGGTGCATGACCAGGAATGGGAATGATGTTGAAACGATACTTAGGGGTTTGTATACCTTCTCCATGAACGTGCAAATGGGGATAAGCCGGGCGATTTCCCCAAGTAATTTTCTGAGCTAGGCTTATCGGGGGAGGATCTTTCATTATCTGACAACAGCGATCTGAAGCATAGACCGGGCAGGAAAAGTGCGGTCGTAGCAGGGAGATGTTTCCCGTGTGGTCTTCGTGGAAATGGGTGATAAGGATTTGATGCACAGGAAGGTTTTTGACTTCGGCGAACACCTCTTTCCGCATGTGTATATGCCCGCTATCGATTAGCAAGCCATCTACAAAAAATATGTGAGAGTAGAAGCTGGGCTTTCCGAAAGGATTTGAGCCAAAGCGGTAGATTTGGACGTCTTCGTGGGTGAATGTGTCGACTATTCGCATGTATATACCCTTTTATCCTCTCTTTGCCTTGGCTTTTAAGGGTTTTATGAAATAAAACCAGCGTGCCTTTTTCTTGCGTTTGAGTTTGTACTTGCGCTTGAACTGTATCATTTGTGTTGTTGGCGTTCAAGCCTTTTCAAAATCCCCTGATTTCCGAAGAAGGCACAAAGTTCATCCCTCCAAGTTAACAACAAAGTTAAAACTAAAGTGTATCTTTCGCCCGAAAACTACAGGGGCTTCTCTGTAACGCTCACTCTCCACTTGCTACAACCAAAAGGATATGAAGCACTCTCTACCTATCGCTGTATTAGGCCTTTCCCTTTTCCTCAGTATTCCCTCCATCCTCTTTTCTCAATCTTCTGAGGTAAATTCCTCGATAAAGGAACAGTATCAAGTTCATATTGGGAGAGCCACGGATCAACTGAAGGTAGATGGAAGGTTGGACGAAGCTTCCTGGGAACAAGCTAAGCCCGCAGAAAATTTTCATGTAGCTTTTCCTACAGATGGGGTGCAAGTGGCTCCTGAGATTCAAACTTCCGTAAAGCTTACCTATGATGACAATTTCATCTATATAGGAGCTACCTGCTATGGTCCCAATGACTATATCATAACCACCCTGAAGCGCGACAATCGTTTGTTTTGGAATGGAGACGTATTTGGAGTACTATTTGATCCCGTCAATAATGCTTCGAATGGCTTTTCTTTTGCCACTAATCCGGCTGGGGTTCAAACGGAGTCTTTGATCTCGGGAAGAACAGGGACAAGGGGAGAAATGAATTCAGGAGGAAACTCGGGTTTTAATACGGCCTGGGATAACAAATGGTATGTTGAGGTCGCCCATTATGAGAAATATTGGACGGTGGAGATGGCTATTCCCTTCAATACCCTTCGATATGAAGCCGGCAAGAAAACCTGGGGAATCAATTTCTCCCGGGGGGAACCCCGCTCCAATGCCTGGCACGCCTGGACGCCTGTTCCCGTACAGTTTCTCACAGTAGATCTGGGCTACACGGGCCAAATGGTTTGGGATGAAGCGCCCAAAAAAGTAAAGAGCAATATTTCCATTATTCCTTATGGCTTGGTTTCCTACGACCAGGACTTCGAAGAGGGGGAAGATGCTAATAATAACCTGAGGATAGGGGGAGACGCCAAGGTAGCCATTACCTCCACGCTCAACCTGGATCTCACCGTCAACCCGGATTTCTCCCAGGTAGAGGTAGACCAGCAGGTGACCAACCTCACCACCTTCAACGTGCGCTTTCCCGAGCGGCGCTTGTTTTTTCTAGAAAATAGCGACTTGTTTGCCAGCTTTGGAATCCCTCCCATGCGCCCCTTCTTCTCCCGCCGTATCGGCCTGGATGAGGACGGCAACACCATCCCCATTGCTTATGGAGCGCGCTTAAGCGGAAACCTCACCAAGACCTTAAGGGTGGGCTTGATGAATATGCAGACGCGTGAGTCGGACGATTTTGCCTCTCAGAACTATACGTCCTTGACAGTTCACCAGCGAGTCCTGGAGCGCTCTGTCATCAAAGGGTATTTCCACAACCGCCAGGCCATGAAATCTGGTGAGTTTACCCAAACGGACTTCAACCGCACAGCAGGAGCTGAGTTCAACTACTTCTCCCAGGACGCCAAATGGCAGGGCTTTGGAGGCGGGGGATTTTCCTTGAGCGATGGTTTCGAAGGGGACAATTATTTTTACAACATCGGAGGGGGCTATGATGGGAAAAACCTGAGTGTGTATACAAATTTTGCAGGTATCGGAGATAATTATTATGCCGATATGGGCTGGCTTCCTTCGGCGGAGCAATACGATGCTGAACGAGATACGAGCATACACATAGGCTTCCATCACTGGTATACAAGGCTGGGGTATACCCTATTCCCCAAGGACCAATCCAAGGTCAATGCCCATATCTTTGGTGTGCGCCAGATCCTGGATGTGGATAATTCTTTGGATTTTCTACAGCAACGAATCATAGCAGGGTACACCTTAAGCAGGTCCAATACCAGTGGATTGATGGTCGAATACACCCATGAGGAGAAAAACCTGCTCTTTCCCTTTGACTTCACAGATGGCGAGCCACTTCCAGCAGGGAGGTACAATTTCGATTATGCAGAAATTGGCTATCAGAGTGATCGAAGAGCCTATTTTACCTGGGCAGGAGGCCTTCAATACGGTTCTTTCTACAACGGCACCCGTTTGCAGACTACCGTGGAATTGGCCTACCGTATCCAACCCTGGGGAAATTTTGGCCTCAACTTCGTCTACAACAAACTGGAATTTCCCGATCCTTATGGAGAGGAAAACCTGCTGCTGATCAGCCCGCGCTTTGAGATTAACTTCTCCCGAAATCTATTTTGGACTACCTTCCTCCAATTCAATACGCAGCGGGACAATTTCAACATCAACAGCCGCCTCCAATGGCGCTATAAGCCTATGTCGGACCTCTTTATTGTGTATACAGATAACTATGCAGTGGAGATGTGGGGACCCAAGAATAGGGCTCTGGTGTTAAAGCTGAATTACTGGTTGAATCTGTAAAAAGGGGAAGAAGGGAAAAAATATGGAAAGGGAAGGGTAATGATCTACAGGGTTAACTTTTACTTATCCCCTTATGGGGCGATTTCAATCCCGTCAATTATTGAGCTACTAGAGGGATAATAAATGATACAATCATGGCCATTGTTGATGGCATCTCTGGCAATGGCGAGAAATTGACCATGCGTGACCCGGGACTTAGCGTCATCATCTTGCACGAAGTAGGACCACAAGTGGTAAACACCTCCCGTATCGAGGGAGACAAAACAGTAGTCATAGTCCAAGCTAATTTTATCAATTTTTCCAGTTGCAAAAGGCATAGTAATAAGATTTAGGGGTTATACTCTAATTTCAGATTGTCCTGCTCCTGCCAAATTGCTATAGACTCTCCTCGCTACTTCACATGAGCCTGTAATTTGCATTTTATCCATCAACATGGCTGAAAAGGGAGCCAATTCCCCAGACATGATTTGCTGGAAGGTCTCTACATCCATGTCTACTTCTAGGGAAGCATCATCGGATCTCTCTTCTACACTACTTGCATTCTGAGTAAAATTCACTGTCCGTTTGTGGATTTTTCTTCCCTCTTTTACGTTGAGCTGAACTAAGCCACTTGAACCACTTTTTTCAAGTTTTTTGGCCATTTCTGTGAGTACCTTCTTGAAAGAGGCATCACTAAAGTCTCTATCAGAAGGGGAAGTGAGTTTTTTCAGCTTGGGAAAGCTGTCTAGTCGTTTTTTTCGTCTTGGATCCATAAATATTAAAAGTTTAATTCATTAAGTGCTACAAATAAGTTTCCTGCCTCATTGACGGCAGAATGCGTATTAATCCGTCCATATCCCATGGGTTGGTTTCGGGTTCCATTCGGAAATCCCGCTACAGTAGCATAGGAAGTAGTACCCACTTTATCAGCAGTTCTTTCTATAACATCTCGGACATCTGTATGCTGCAAGTAGGGATTCATAGAAATCACTAAGCCTACGAGACCTGCAACATGGGGGGTTGCGGAAGAAGTCCCATTGAAATCGGGTACATAATCTCCCGAATCGTAGCCACTTCCTCCTAATCGGTCGGTGGAAGGAATCAATACGCCAGGAGCAACTACAGAAACTCCATCCGCGAAGTTAGACCCCCACCAATTCTCCCCATCTGGAGAGGTGGTGGTTTTTCGATTATCATCTGTACTAGATGCACCAACCGCAATTACGAGCTCATGTCGCGCAGGATACCTATTAAAGGTATTGACATCTTCATTCCCTGTAGCTGCTACAAGAATCAACCCTGCTGCATGAGCATCTTCAATTGCGGGGTCAATAATGTCAAAATCCCAATTTGCCGGGAGTAGACCATCACTAGGGTCGTATGAACCAAAACTCATACTAATAGCATGAGCGCCTTGGTCAACAGCGTACCCAATCCCTGCAGCTACCTCTACGTCCGTCCAATTCACAAAGGCGATAGGGAGTATTTTGCAACTTCCGGCTACTCCTGCAACCCCTCTTGAGTTGTCCGTAGCTGCTGCAGCTATACCCGCACAAGGGGTTCCGTGATTTCCTGTAGGAGCCCCCGTACCACTCATCGTATCCAGGCGGATACCATCTGAGAAAAAGTTTAAGTCTGGATGGCCGAGGTCAACTCCCTCATCCAGGATGGCTATGACAATACTTTCGTGCCCCTCCGTTATGTCCCAGGCTTGTGGGGCATCAATTTGGGGGAGGTTCCATTGATCTCCAAACAAAGAATCATTCGGAGTAAACGTAGCAGGCTTCACATAGGGAATATTTTCAAAACGGACTTCCTCCGCATAGGAACGGATCTTCTTACCCAACTCATCACGCAAGTCATATACATGTGCAACCTCAGCTGTAGGGTTCAGGAGCATTACATACTTCCAACCCTTGAGGTATTTGGACTTTTCTTTGATTTCTGTCAGATTGTGTTCCCGGAGTATTTCCTCCAATTTCCTTTCCTGGTTTTCGTTGAGCTCTTTTTTGAGACGAATCATCAGAACTCTGGGATGCGGGGCATATAAGGCCCCTAACTCTTTCCCCTTCCGTGTAGCATATACAGGTGCGATCCATTCTACCTCATTGACTTGGGAAAGCTCGTCTGCCTCCGATTCGGAAAGGGAGAGCTGGGCTTCGTGTTTTGCCCATGATAACCGAGGGGGAATATTATGGGTGCTAAAGCGGTCTTCCTCCCTATTTTCTTCCAAAACTTCTCGGAGCTTAAACTTTCTGTTAACCGAATCGCGTTTGGATTTTCCTTCTTGCTTCTTGTAGCATACTAACACCATGTCCATTACACGGTCATGGACTTCTTTGGATTTTCTTTTGAGTTTTTTGGGAAACCTCATATTGGCAATTATTAATAGCTGAAATGGGACTATAGCTTGTTATGGAATACACTTTCAAAAAGTGAAACCTATCATCAGTTGATGATTAATTGACAAAAAAGGAAAGGGAAAATATTTGGGGGAAAAGGCTTGGAATAATTTATTCCTATTGCAAATGTAATAATTTTCCTGAAAGAAAAAATTATTTTAACCTAAAATAATCAATTTATAGTTACTCTTTCATCATCCGCTTTACCTGCCCTACAATCTCCTCGACTGTCTCTTGCAATTCTGAACCCATACTCACATAAGCTTCTGGATAGGCGTCCCGGAGAAAATAGAGAATAGCAAACCACAGGGGTTTGAATCGATCCTTTAGGTACAAACTTGCTCCTGGGCCTTCTTCGAAAAATTTATATACCTGAACGTACTGACCTTGTGCCAATAAATGTATAAAAGGTTCTACGAGTAGGTCGGGATGAGATGTAGCGAACTTTTCGTCCAGCAAGAACTCCAGGCATAGCAATAGTGCCTTTTCAGGAGCATTCTCCTTGGCATAGATAACGGATAGGGTATGAGCCGTTCCTGCACTCGGCTCCACCTGGTAGGCAAGTTTGGCAAAGTAGAGGGCTTCCCTGCGTTTGTGGCGGACCTGGTTGTAATGCCTAGCGAGTACTTGGGCTGCCAGGGGCTCATTTAGGCTGGCAGCTTCCAAATAGAATTTTTCCGCGGCATCCCAATCATCGTGGTGAAGTACCTGCATATGCCCCAGACGAAGCCAGGCTTCCGCATCCCCTGCTTCCCCAGCCTGTAGGTAAAATTTCTCGGCCTGTGGGAGCTCTTTCAGACCTTTCTCATATAGCAAGGCGAGGTGAAACATCGCATCGGTATGCCCCTCATCGGCAGCCATACGAAAATACTTACGAGCTTCCTGGAAATTGCCCTTTTCTCCCCCATACAGAAGCCCCAGACTGTGCATGGCAGCTATATTCCCCTTTTCGATGGCTTCCAAATAGTAGGATTCGGCGTGTACCCAGTCCTGTAAGGCCTCATAGGCATAGGCAATGCGAAACAAAATGCGGGCATCTTTGTCCTTCATGGACAAAAGGTGGTCCAAGGCCTTTTTGTAGTCATCATGCGTATAATGGGTAATGCCTTCCTCCTGGAGTTCGAAATCGGAAAAGGTAAGCTCTGCTGCAAGTGAGGGATTCCTCCTTTTTAGAAAACTTCGGGTATCCTTGACCAACTCATCCTGTAGCTTGGCAGAAAGTAGCCGATGCTGAGACAAGGCCTCTCCGATCACAAAGGCATGGTCGGCCTCCTCATAACGATCCTCTTCCAAGGCCTGACGATGTTGGTTTACCCGATCCTCCAGTTCTTGCTCATTGCACCATTCTTCCAGAAAGCGAACCAACCAGATCACTCGATTTTTGTCGTGCTTACGCCCGTAGCGCATCAGGTACCAGATATTGAAAAAGCGTTCCTTGATTTGGTATAAGGTTTTGCTTTGGCCCATGTCAAAGCGTTCAATTAGGTCATTTTTGTGCAGCAACCTGAGGTCGGCATTTACCATATCCACAGAAAGCCGAGTCTTGGTCAGAATCTGCTGAGAATCGATGGCATCCCAACTCCGGGCCATGGCGTCGAGTATTTGCTGCTGAGAACGGGGAAGTTCATCCATGCGGTGCTTGTAGAGCGGTGTAACCCGGTCCAGGATCTGTTCCAGGTCGGAAAAAGCATTTCCTTCCTGCTCATCGGCAAAAATTTCAAACAGGAGTATGATCGTGCGGATCACCCCGCCTGTCAGGCGCCGTACGGCTTCAATCCTTCCGGGATGCTTCTCAAGAATATCCGCCACCCGTTCTTCCTTGTATTTGTCGGCAAGGGTGTGTAACAACTCTAGGGTTTCAGCCTGGGAAAGGCCTTCGAGACGTTCTATCTTGAAAAATTCGTAGAAAGGCTGATCGTAGCGAAAGAAACTTTCTAGCACAGAGGAGGAGGCGCCTACCAGGCGTATATCTGCATTGGTCAAGAGAATCTCCCGAAGTCGATGCCCTTCTTTCTCGCTGAATTTTCCAAAAATATCCCCAAAATTATCGATGAATAAGATGAGCTTATGTCCATTTCTTCGCAAGGCCTCTACCAGCAGCTGGAAACTCTTGTGTTCATAGGACTCTATGTCTCCTTGATAGTGTTTTTCCATCTGGTCATACAGGCCATCATATTCCGGGCGCTTTTCTTCCAAATACTGGGCACTCAATTCCCACAGACTGTATAGATGTTGTACTCCATAAACCTCTTCTGTAAATACAACGGGGATTAACCACGAATTGAGTTTGGGATCTGCTTCGATTTCGTAGCTCAAGCGAAGCAAAAGAGTCGTCTTTCCCATTCCCCGCTGCCCAACGATTAGGTAGTGTTGCTCCGGATAGATCATCATAGATTCGCTGATCTCCCTGTATAGTTTTCTGAATTTGATCCCCCTAACGATAAATCCCTCATTCAACGCATCTTTGCTCATTTGATGCGGATTGTAGAGATGTGCAAGCAGCGATTTATCAGACATGGTAAATGGTCGATGATTGATGATCCAAGGTTGATGGCAAAATTCGGAACTATATGTACAAAGATAGAGGGAAGATGCGACAATTGAACAGATTTCTGGGTAAATGGGGATTGGTTATATAGTTAGATGGTCCACGGTCTACGGTTTTTGTCGAATTTCATTCGACAGGCTATTTACTGTGGACCAAAAAACCGTGGACTATTGACTATTTTCCCTATTTTTACCCCATGCAGTATACCTTGGTCCATACAGATGAAAAAAGTCATGCCCGGGCAGGGGTTATCGAGACGGATCACGGATATATTGAAACCCCTATTTTCATGCCTGTGGGAACGGTGGGAAGCGTTAAAGCCGTTTCCCAAAGCGCCCTGTGCCATGACATTGAGGCACAGATTATTTTAGGAAATACCTACCATCTTTTTTTGAGACCTGGCACAGAAGTTTTGCGTGCGGCTGGGGGGCTACACCGCTTCATGCACTGGGACCGCCCGATTCTTACAGATAGTGGGGGCTATCAGGTCTATAGCCTGGCCAATAACCGTAAACTTACCCAGGAGGGAGTTACCTTTAGTAACCATATTAATGGTTCCAAACACCTCTTCACACCAGAGGGAGTAGTAGATTTGCAACGAGAGATCGGATCGGATATCATGATGGTCCTGGACGAATGTCCTGCCTATCCCAGCGACTATGCCTATGCCCAGGAGTCGATGAAACTTACCCATGACTGGGCCATGCGCTGTAAAGACCACTATCTGAATCAAGATCCTATTTATGGCTATTCTCAGGCCCTCTTCCCTATCATTCAGGGAAGCACCTATGAGGATTTGCGAACCGAATCCACAGAATTCATCGCAGGACTAGATCTCCCGGGCAATGCCATCGGCGGCTTGTCCGTAGGAGAACCCCATGACATCATGTACAAACTCACCGACCTCTCCTGCAGGATTCTTCCCAGGGACAAACCCCGTTACCTGATGGGAGTGGGCACGCCAGTGAATTTGTTGGAATGCATTGCACTAGGGGTCGATATGTTTGACTGTGTCCTTCCTACCCGCAATGCACGACATGGGATGCTGTTTACCCGAGAGGGGATCATGAACATGAAGAATGAGAAATTTGCCAAAGACTTTACTCCGATTGATCCCCATAGTGAATTGGAATCCGACCAATACTATTCCAGAGCCTACCTCAGGCACTTGTTCAAAGCCCAGGAATACCTGGCCCTTCAATTAGCCAGTATCCACAACTTACATTTCTTCTTGTGGCTGGTAAAAGAAGCCCGAAAACACATTCTGGATAATACCTTTGCGAGTTGGAAAGAGGAAATGGTGAAGAAGGTAGGGGCGAGACTGTAGAGGATAGTTATTTAGCTAGATAGTCCATGGTCCACAGCTTTACTTTTGCTCAGCAAAACCCTCCCGTCATCTACAAGAGACAATTAATCTGCGAGAAAAAGTTCCTTTTTCAGCAAGCTTAATTGATGTACCATTAGTCGAATAGAATCGGTTAATCTATAGACGGTGGACTATTTAACTGTGGACCATTAAACAATTCTCCTTATCACTTCCCCCGCAATGGATTCATGAACTCCTTGGTGGGAGATTTCTTGGGGGCTTCGGTTCTTCCAGACCGATTGAGGACGAACCCAAAAATTCCTCCACATACGCCACCTATGATATGGGCAAATTGGGAAACATTGTCGCTTCCCATGGAATTGAAAATTTCCCGTCCCAAATACAGGATGACCACCAGGATGAAGGTAAGCGGCACATATCCTGTTTGTGAATTGGTGAAGGAACCCAATAAGATCATCATAAATACGATCCCACTTGCCCCTAATAGGGCTGTATCGAAGAAAATGATCTGAAGAACCCCTGTCAGGAAGGCCGTGAGTAAAATCATAAAGAGCATGTCCCGAGAACCGTATTTCTCCTCAAGAATGGGCCCTATTAAAAGAATGATGGCAAAATTGCTCACCAGATGCTCCCAACTTCCATGTCCCAGAGCGTGGGAAAATAAGCGGAGGTACCAAATGGGATCCCAAGGCTCAAAAACGGGATAGACCGTAAAAAAGGTCATTAAGGAAAAACCCAGGTATTGATCGAGTAGTAACACGATCGTTGAGATAAGTGCAAATGTCAGGATTACCGGGGAATTATATTGGATTCTCATGAATTATCTTGCTGCCAAAACCTTACCAAGTATACCCCATAATAGGGGAAAAAGTTTCTGAAAACAATTTAAGCATAATCTTTCTTACCTTCGCATCCATGAAGCGAATTGTATGTTTTGGACCAGGTCCCATGTTCAAAGGGGGATTAGCCAATTACAACACTGCCCTTGCGAAAGCCTTAGATAAATTACCTGACACAGAGGTGCACATCGTTTCCTGGACGCAGCAATATCCGGCCATTATTCCCAGAGACTTTATCGATCGAAGTAGCAAAACAGACCTGCTGGAGGGGACCCATATTTCCGTCACCTATCTCACCAATTACAACAAACCCGGTACCTGGCGCCAGACCTATCAACATATCCTTGACCTCAAGCCTGATAAAGTGGTATTCCAATGGGCAATAGCCCTGCAAGGACTCCCCTTGGGAAACATCGCCAAGCGATTGAAGAAACACCCTGAAATCGAGGTGATTTTTGATGTGCACGTGTTGGTACAGAAAGAAGCGAGTGTATTGGATAAACGCTTTACCCGCCAAGGCTTGCAATATGCGGATACCTATATCGCCCATGCGTACAAAACTGCCGACGAGCTTAAAGAGACCTTTCCTAACTTGTCATTTGAAGTAAATGAAACAGGAAAACGAGCAGATTCGGAAAAGAAAACCATTGTAAAACTTTATCACCCCATTTACGACCTATTTAGCCCAGATCCAGCATTCGATAAAGAAGCCTTCAAGGGGCAATTGGGATTACGAAAACACGTTTTCCTGTTTTTCGGCTTCATCCGTAAATACAAAGGCCTGCATAATGTCATTCCAGCCTTCGCCAAGGTAGCTCAGCAACGGGAAGATGTTTCTTTGCTGGTAGTAGGAGAATCTTTTTGGAATACCTTGGATAAGAAGAAGCTGGGGACCCGGGTGAAAAATGCCTTGTTTGGGGCGGCTAAATCTGTCTTTCTCCGCAAAAGCGATGATGAACGCAATTACAATCCTTTGGCCTTAATTGAGGAGCTTGGGATTCAAAATAGATGTGTGGTCGTAAATGAGTTTGTGCCCAATGAGGAGGTACATACCTACTTCCAGGCCAGTGATGCCATTGTTACCTACTACCTGACGGCCACTCCCTCTGGGGTCGAGTCGCTAGCCTATAACTTCCACATGCCCGTTCTGGCAACACGGGTAGGGCATTTTCCCGAAACGGTCAAAGAGGGGTTTAATGGCTACCTGGCAGAGCCCGAGGATATAGATTCCATGGCGGAGACCATGCTTCACTTTCTAGATAAGCCCATCAATCGGGAGAATGTAGGGGTGACGGCCAGCCAAATGAGTTGGGAGGGCTATGCCAAGGCAGTGTTGGGGCAAAGTAAATTGAAAATGAAAAATGAAAAATGAAAAATGAAAAATGGGAGGGGAATTGGATGGAATCGTGTCCATTTTTCCTATCATTCTCCCAGGGCTTCTTTAAACACTTCTAAAGCATCATCAACCTGCTCCTCACTTGCCATCAAAGGCGGTATCCAGCGTATCACATTTCTATAGGTCCCACAGGTCAACAGTAACAGATTTCTGGCGAGACAGCCTTGAAGTACTTGAGAAGCAGTTTCCGGGTCAGGACTTCCGTCGGGGTGAGAAAATTCGGTAGCCACCATAAGCCCTTTGCCTCGGACGTCTCCGATAAAAGGATATTTGACTTGTAAATTCTTCAGTCCAGACATGAGTTGGGCACCCCGATTCGCAGCATTTTCAATCAGTCCTTCTTCCTGAATGACTCCAATAGTAGCCCAGGCTGCCGCACTGGCAATTGCACTTCCGCCACCATAGGTCCCTCCATGTGTTCCGGGTGTCCATTGCTCCATGAGGGCTTGGCTAGCTCCGATTCCCGATATGGGAAGGCCACTGCCCAGGCCCTTAGCCATCACCATAATGTCGGGTTGGACTTCGGCGTGTTCAAAGCAGAACATTTTTCCTGTACGACCGAAGCCGCATTGGACCTCATCCAAGATGAGGAGGATTCCGTGTTGGTCGCACAGTTCTCTCAGGTATTGCAGAAATGAAGCGGGAGCCGGAACGTAGCCTCCTTCCCCCAGGATAGGCTCTATAATGATCGCTGCGGTTTCATCTGGGGCCGTTTGGCTATACAACAAATGGTTTAGCTGCTTTTTACAAAATTCGACGGTAGCTTCCTCGTCCCAGCCATAGTGATAGGCATAAGGAAAGGGACTCACAAAGATTCCAGCTGGTAGGGGTTGGTACTTATGCCGATAAGCCGTCTTGGAAGTCGTCATAGACATCGCCAGGTGAGTCCTGCCGTGAAAGCTTCCTTGAAAAACAATCACATGCTGGCGGCCTGTCGCAGCCTTAGCTAGTTTTACAGCGGCTTCAGTTGCCTCAGCCCCACTGTTGGAAATAAAGAAGCGATCAATATGAGGAGGGGTAATTTCATTCAGTCGTTCGGCCAAGGCCACACTCGCAGGGGGTATAACGCAATTCATTTGCCCAAATATGAGGTTTTGAGCTTGGGCCTGAATGACTTGAACGATTTTGGGATGGCAATGCCCCGTATTAAGGACCCCAATTCCAGACGTAAAATCTGTATAGGCAATCCCTGCCGCGTCATACAGGTGTATTCCCTCTCCCCTGACAGGATGGATATGGGTCAAATGGGTCCAAACAGAGGAAAGTAGGGCAGTAGAGGGGAGAATTTCGTTTGTCATTTCCTAAAGTTCTTTGACCTTAAGCTAGAAACTTCCCGGCAGATAGATAAAAAATTTACCTATTTTTTTTCTTTCCTTGTTACCTTTTGCCTACTAAGGCTACTATATCATCAGAATTCCCATTAACTCCTTCAAAACAAATGGATATGATGACTCACAAGCAAGAGATATTTCTACAGGCCTATAGCCCCTTTCACGAGGCCTTGACCAAGTATTGCAGTGCCTTGGCCTATGGAAAAATGGATACGGAGGACTTGGTACAAGAAGTTCTACTGACTACCTACGAACATTTTGAAGGCATCCGGAAGAAGGAACAATTGCTTCATTACATGATTCGTGCAGCTCGAAATATCTCTGTGCGTAATTGGCGGAAGAACCCCCATCGTCCAGACCTCTTAGATGCAACTTATGGACGCTTGAAAGCCAAAGGGGTAAGTCCTGATCAATTGATGGATATTCAGATTTTGTATGCAGCCCTTCAAAAACTACCTGAATCCCAGAGGGAAGCTGTCATCCTGTTTGAAATTACTGGGCTTAAAGTCAAGGAAATAGCAAAAATCCAGGGAAGTTCCCTAGCAGCAACCAAAATGCGCATTAGCAGGGGCAGGCAGCAGTTACGCAAATTGCTTAAAGAGAAAGAAGACTACAAATCTCTTACCTTACTTTCTTTACCTATTAATCCTGATTTTCTTCCTAACCTGGAAAGGCTGTTTCTGTGTGTTCAAAATAATCCCGCAGAAATCAGTCTCCAACAAAGTCAGCAGCTTTTTGTAATGGGGAAAGTCAGTCCCATGATTCCCTTTGCGAGTGAGGGCGTTAGCCTATTGACGGGAAACCTGGTAGGAAGTTTTTCCGCTTTTGCTCTGGTCCTCTGTGTCGCTTGGATCATTTCCTCAGACCAACGAGAAAATTCTCACTCTATCCATTCTCATCTCAACTCTATTTTACCTGATATCCATGCCCCTATAGAACCCCTTTCGGCAAAGCAAGCTTCAGACAGTCAAGATTCGGAGTACACTGGAGAAGCTCCCCTTTCCGTGATATATCCAGAAGAAAGGGCTGAGGAAGGTACTCTAGCAGACCCTATTATGCCGATTGTGATCCCAGAGGATTCGGCCTCTCTTACACACATTCAGCCTCCCAACCCCCTTAAACCCCTAACTCAAGCTATTTCCCCTCCTCAAATTGATTCCATAGAATCTCTTATGGAGCCCCTTGGAACAGATTCCCAAGGCACCTTACTACTAGGGCAGGACCCCTGCGACAGGGATTGGAGGTTTAGAGGGAAAACTTCCTCACTCAAACGAAAAATGCTGGAAAGTCTTCATAGAGATAAATTAATTCCCGCCAAGCAAGGGAAGGTACGCCTTAAGGTATATGATAAAGGGTCAGAACTAGGTTTGCTCCTTTATTTCCCCTTTAAAGAAAAGGCCCTTCCCCAGGAATATTTACCCAAATACAAAGCCCTATTTCAGGAGTTCGAAATTCCTCTTTGTCCTACCATGTTCATTGAATCCACTCCGGAATACATCGCTATTGGGAGAAAGGATGGGGAGGGCTTCCATGGAAGAATGACGGGGAAGGCCAATATCTCCCAAATAGGTGAATGATATTTTTGATTTCAAAACCCATTTTTACCCTCCGGTATCCCCCCTTTGGGGGATTTTTTTATTCCCTCTTTTATGAGGTAGACCGACTTCATGCTTTTCTCCAATTTTGCTCATGTAGTACAGAAGAATTATGAACAGCAATTTCTAACGATTATTAAAAACCATGAAGTATCCTCCCATTTTAGCTTTAGGATTCTTTCTAATTAGTACGGCTGCACTTGCCCAATCCCCAACAGAGTCAGGAAATATGTTTGACCTATTAGATCAAGCCCCTGAGCCCCTCAACCTCAGTGAGGTTACTGGGAAGATTGTCTATCCGTCTCGCGCCATTGAAGAAGGGCTTGAAGGCTTAGTCCAGGTGATGGTTCAGGTTGACCGTTTTGGAAACTATGTAGACCATAAAGTGGCGCGCAGCTCCCATCCCTTATTAACAGATGCAGTGGAGGTATTTCTCCCTTGTTTGATTTTTTCGCCTGGGATACAAGGTGAAACAGCCGTTAGCGCCTGGAAAGCTATTCCCTTTCGATTTTCCTTGAAGCCGATGGGTATGAACAAAAGAAAGGATTCCCTAATACAAGAAATCTGCCCGAAGGGAAGAACCGCCCAACCTCGTGTAATTGTCTCAGAATGATTCAGATGTTAGTTGATTTTTCTCATGATTCCGCTTTCGTAAGCACCTTCGGGTGCTTACCTTTCAACTTAAGGGAAAAATGGAACAGGCGTTACAAGAAACATACTCAAAAGTGATACAAAATATAAATAATATTTAAATAGATTTATTTTGAATTATCTAATTTTTGAAGGTCTTGTATATGTCCTAGTACCCAGTCAGCTGCATATCTTATTCAGTCCTAGAAAACACAATGAACTCGTTTAAAGAATCTGGATTATAGTTTGAAGTGTTTTATGCCAATTGATTAGAAAGAATGTCTTTGATACATTTTCTAAGAAAATCCACAAAAAACGGGTGGAATACGGTACGACTTTCCCCTCTTCTACTGAGCTTAATAATTAAATCATACTGATAACTTAACTTAACATCCATATGCATGTATTCAGATTTTGGACTATAGCTGCACTTTGTCTCGGTTATGGTTCGTGTAATATTCCCAAAGCCGAATCCCCACAGACCCAAGAACCTGTGGAGGGTATAAGTCAAGCCTCCCAAGAGGCCAGAATTCAAACTAGCAATTTTCCCGATCCTGTAGCAGGGAAATTGCAAAACCGATTTCAAGTCTCCATTACCTGGGAGAAGACCTATGAATCCAGCCTCAGGGATGTAAAACCTGAGCGCTTGGATGGGTTCCAAGGCCCCTGGTTGGAGCAATTAATCTCTTCCGGCTCCCAAGGCAACTCCTCTACGGAGGTTGTGTACGTCCAATTTCCCCAATTAACCGCTGAAAGTGTATTTGATGGGACGGATTTGCAATGGGAAAACCATCAGATCAAGGACCTGAACATTGACTGGGACATAGAACGGGCCGGGTATACCTTTGGTCCCGATGAACCTGTATTTAAATTTACCTCTACACAATTTGAGGAAGTTCGAGCTGTAGAAGGAGACTATCTCATCGTAGGGAGCAATTATTTTATGAACCCTAAGGAGGGTCTTCCCAATGTGTACTGCATACGCAGCCCAGAGGATGAATTGCCTTTTGGACCGCATAGTTTTGACGTGCTAAATGACAAATTATTGGCACTGGCAGACCCCCTTAAGAATCGTCTGGTATTACTGGACAATGAAGGGGTGATTCGCATGGTACATAAACTGGAGTTTTCCCCTAGTCAGCTCCAGTATAAACGGAACCTTGATAAGCTAGAGGTATTTGACCCTCAAGAAGAGCGCCACTATGAGCTAAACGTCGAAAATTACCTGGGGCCTGCACAAGAGATTTCTGAGGAGGAACAAAGTAGTTGGCGTAGGGTATATTTGGGAGAGGAAAAACTAGAATTAACGGGTAGGCAGTCGGGATCTATCTTCTATCAGGGGAATAAAGATTTTCCCGCTGATCAGGTGAATTTTCAGGTGGCAACGGACCAAGGGAAGATTCTTTCTGTTCATAGTTTGGGAAGAGATGATGAAAACCAGAAATTCGTCCTGCTTCACATGGAATACCCTGACAAGGGTTTGTATAACCTCATTATCCAATACAATTCCTCGAATCAAGCAGTTAGTACCTTGGAATTCCCCTTTTCTTCTCAAGTTATCTACCTGGAAAACGAATTTCGCATATATAAGTCCCAGGTGTACCGACTCGAGTCCAAAGACCAGGAATATTTCGTATCCACCTACCTTTTTCCCTAATCTCCCCTTACCATTAGATGCCAAGTTATCATGAGAAAGCTGATATTTCCCACATTGTTCTTACTAGCCATAGCAGCAGCTGCCTATTGGCGATTTGTATATTATCCGGAGCGGGTTCCTACTCCTGACAATTTTACCGCTCCCGACCCTGTAGAAAGGGTGGGCCTTCCCAATGCACCTGATATGCCTGAGAAGGACCTAGAAGTCTCATCCGAGACGCCCGAGATTGCAGATGTCCCCAGACCTGCAAAGCCCAAACCCAGGAGCCCCGAAGGCTGCATATCGGGTGAAGAAATGCTAGAAATGGCCAAAATCTTTGAACAGCACGAATGGACCTTCGAAGAAGCCTTCACCGATAGCTGTGAAAGCAAAATCTCCTTCTTTCGAAAAGGACGAACCTATAAGGGGGTAGCATATAAATGGGGAGGCCTGGACGGAACGGAGGACTTTATGACCCATTTGCTAGGCGGAAAGAAGCCAGGTTCCTATTCCAATGAGGGGGTGATCTCTTGCGCTACGGGGATAGATTGCTCGGGTTTTATCGGGTATTGTTGGGGGATTACCAATAAAAAGTACGGTACCTCTACCATTCATCAAATTTCAGAGCCCCTGGATGATTCTGAATTCCGAATGGAAACCGACATGCAAAGGGGGGATGCGTTGAACCTGGCAGGCAATCACATCGTACTGTTCGATTCCCTGGCCAGTAATGGAAATGCCATCATCTACGAAGCTACTGGCGGACGTATACGTAAAGTCCGAAGAATAGAGCGAGAATGGCAATACTTTAAAGACAAGGGATATAAGCCAATACGATTTAAGAAAATTTGTATAGAGAGCTAGCCTACCGTACAGGAGAGGTTCAAAGCTCTCCTGTAGGATTTCTAGATAAAGTGGATAGTTATCTTTCCATTCTTCATCTTCTACTTGAAAGGAATATGAGAAGACGAGGGATTTTGCAATAAGTGCTATAAAACATTCATCCTATCCAGAGAGGTTTTTTGGGAATTAGTTACCTTAGGGTATCATTCATTACCAAGCGTATTCCCACATTCCATATGAAAATGGATATACCCTAATTATACCGATCATGAATAGCATCCGCACTTCCCATCCAGAGAATCCTCTCTCAATCGACCAACTTCCGGGCCCCAAAGGCCTTCCTTTCCTGGGAAACGCCCACCAACTTTCCTCTCAGTCCCTTCACCTGAAATTAGAAGAATGGGCCCGAAGGTATGGACCTGTATATACCTTCAAGGTGGGTAGTAAGCGCGTATTGGTTTCTTCTGATACAGAGATCAACTACCAGGCCCTCAAAATGCGTCCCCAGGTCTTTTCCCGCTTTAGCCGGGTAGAGCCCATTGCGAAGGACTTACACCTCCTCGGGGTTTTTGCAGCAGAAGGGGAAGACTGGAAAAGACAGCGGTACGTGGTCATGCAGGGCTTTGCCAACAAAAATTTGCGTCAGTTTTTCCCGGTGATACAAGAGGTCACGCGTCGGTTGGAAAAGAAATGGCTCAAGAAGGCCCAGGAATCGGCCTGGATCGACGTCCAGGAGGAACTTATGCGTTTCACCGTAGATGTTACTACCCATTTGGCCTTCGGCTATCCCATGAATACCATTGAGCAGGAGCACGATGCCATCCAGGAGCATTTGGAGCACATATTTCCCACCTTGCAGCGTCGTCTTTTTGTGCCTTTTGATTATTGGAAGTACGCAAAGTTACCAGCTGATTATAAGGTAGACCGAGCCCTGCGGGAGATTCTAACCGAGATTTCAGCCTTTATCGATCAGGCCAGGGCTCAACTGGAAGCGGAGCCGGAACTTCGGGAGCATCCCCAAAATTTCCTACAGGCCCTTCTAATCGCCAAAGATGAAGAAGGAAGGCTTTTCAGTGAGGAGGAAATTGTAGCCAATGTATTTACCATCCTCTTGGGAGGCGAGGACACAACTGCCAATACGATTGCCTGGCTTTTGTACTATTTGGCAAAGCATCCCAAATTGCAACAGCAACTTCAGGAAGAGGTAGACCCGGTCTTGAAAACGGATTCCATCCTTCCCTCCATAGAGTCGGCAAAGGAGCTTCCCTTTTTGGAGGCTATTATGCACGAAACCCTCCGTTTAAAGCCCGTCGCTCCGGTCATTTTTTTGACTGCCGTGGAAGACGTTCAGCTAAAGAACCTGTCGATTCCCAAAGGCACGGATTTCCTTGCTCTAACGCGAATCCCGGTTCTGGATACCAAATTATTTGAAGGGGGCTCGGATTTTTGTCCCCACCAATGGATGCAGAGCGATTCCCCTCATGCCAAAATAAAGGGCCGGGCGTATATCCCCTTTGGTACCGGTCCCCGTCTTTGCCCAGGTAGAAATCTGGCCTACCTGGAGATCAAAATGGTCGTAGCCATGATCGCCTCCAGCTTTCAGCTCTCTTTGAGAA
The DNA here is from genome assembly GCA_965263105.1 of Bacteroidia bacterium. Taxonomy (GTDB): domain Bacteria; phylum Bacteroidota; class Bacteroidia; order J057; family J057; genus JBCCTX01. The sequence goes on from CBDHGL010000002.1 coordinate 1,148,446, forward strand.
AGCCGGAAGAATCCGTCAAAGAAATTATGGCATTCTCCCTTATGCCCAAGCAACTCCAGATTAACTTACACCCAAGAAAACGGGGCTAAAAACCAGCGTTGATAAATAAATGAGAGTTGGAACCCTGGGGCAGGATTTCCACCTATCGGGATTTTACATTTTTTGAAAAAAGGCCAAAATAATGTTAGGTCCTCCCTTGCCCGATAGTCCTTAAATAGGAGTCTACAGGCCAAATAAGCCCTTTTTTCTTCCCCAAACTTCCTTGGCACGGTTTAAGGGTAAGGGAAAATATCTATTCCGATTTACCCAGGCGATGTATTTGCCTAAACACCACTTTTTTGTACACCGAGAATAGGATCAATTGTTTCCATGCACCATGTGTGTAGCACTATTTTTATTCCTGTATGACGAACATGTACCCAATCGCGTTTTGCCTTACCCTGAAAAGGAAGGAACAACCTAACAAGAGATTTTCACAACAAAATCTAACCTATTGAACCATTATGGGAAATTTCGAAAATCCAGATGGATTTACATTCAACAACCTAAAGAAAGAGAAAAACTTATGGGAAAGGAAGGGATACAACATAGCCCGATCCAGTCATACAGCTCCCAATGAGTCCTTAGATGTGCAATTCAAACAAAATGCCGTGCGCGAAAAGGAAGAAATCAAGGCTATAGCCCATCGCTACGAAGAAGAAAAGAAAGAACTTCGAAACCACCTGTCGGAGATGGATAAGGGCTTGTATGCCCTGAGAATGCGGGAAGAGAAGCGCAAAGATGGCTTTGCGAAACTTAAATATTCCTTATTGGACAGGAAAAATAGGCGGGAAGAAATGGAGCAAAAGCTCATGGCAACCTATGAAGAACTTGGGCAGAAGCGAATGAACAGGCTCAATGAGCATCCAGCCTCTCAGGTAGAGCCTACTGAGCAAAAATCATTTAGAAAAAGACTCCCCAATTTTTTCTCTAGGAGAAACCCCCTCAGAAAAAGTCAGCTAAGGCTTCAGAAAGCCCTTATGCAGCAGGATAGAACCCACATAAAAAACCCGGGGCATTCCCACAAGCAACACCAGGAATACTTCCTGATCACACATGTAGATGTACATCTGTTTCCCAATTTGGTGAAAAGTATCGAAACCCTCGAAAGGCACTTGCAGGACAATGGCCAGGCCATTGAAGACCTGGAATCCCGAATCAAGGAAATGGACCAAAAGGAAGACCGAGCATATACCCAAATCGAAGAGGAAAGAAAAAACTTGCTCCAAGACCAAAAAAACTGCTTCAGAAGATTGGAAGCCATACCCCAAAAGGTATTAGAGGACCAGAAAAGAGTAAGGGCGATGTGGCAAAAGCGCAATCAATGGATTTTAGAAGGTGCTCAGGTGGGCAGCTTTTTTAAGGATGGCAACCCCAATTGATATATCAAGATCTAACATTAATGGCATGAAAAATCAAATTCAAGATATACTAAATAATATGCCTTCTTGGCCCAAAAAGGAGGATGCCTTGTCCGAAAGGATAGAAGCAACTAGCAGCATACCTGATAGCATCGGGGATACTTTAGCCCACTTGGAAGACAAAGAGAAGAACTATGTCATTCAAGAAGGATACAACGATGGATTGTTGGGCAAAAGTCAAACGGGTATCAAAAGCATTATTCTGGGAAATACCCAGTCGCTTCAAAACAAACTGATAGAAGTAGCGGATGTGAATATCCAAATGGCCCAGGCTCAGGTTGACATGCGTCAAGAGTCTGTAGCAAATGCAGAAGAACGTTTCCAAAACCAAAAAGAGTACCAAGACTTATTAGACAAAGAATACAAGAAAGACACGGCCAAATTTTCTTTCTCCTTAGGGGTAGTCTATCTGTTTATCGCCTTTGTGTTGATCCTTTCGGACATTCCTTTGGCCCTGAAATTGACCCAGCAGGGTTTTGACCTGGATATGGATGCCAATCATCCCGTGCAGGCACTTTTTGAAAGGCCTTGGGAGGTATTCCAGGGGAATTGGGAGGTATTTCTCCTGGCCATAGGCATTGCTTTGTGCTCGGTATTTGTAAAGATTTACTACGACGAGTTCATCAGTCGACCTGTCGATAAGGTCATAGACGAGCTAAAAAGATGGCGGGGACTAGAGGCCGAGGAAGACCGCAATTCTGCTCTCATGTTGAAGCGAAGGAGATATAGGATAAAAACAGGCCTATTGGTCTTCAGCATGTTGAGCATAGCCCTTCTGGGAATCTTTCGCTTTCAAACGGTCATACAGATTGAAAAGGAAAAGAGAACCATTCAAGGTGTATCGAGCAACATGGAATTCGACTTTCTGGACGAAGGCGGAGCCCCTGCCGCGGAGTCATCCCTTCCCGAAGCGAGTATGGGCTATCATGTTACCAGCCTTCT
>CBDHGL010000003.1:0-4760431 GCA_965263105.1 Bacteroidia bacterium
CTGCGAATTTCAGCAAGCTTTTTATAAAATTTAGCTCTAAGTTGGGGATCTCTTAATTTGCTCTCGTCAAACTTCTGCATAGCAAAATCGCAAGGTGAAAATGCCCTATTCTAGGCCTTTTTGCTGTAGACCAAAGATACTCAACTTTTGTTTGAGTTGTTGGGCCTCTTGGTCTCGGATACGGAGGAAGTAAGCCGATAGTTCTTCTCGGATCTCCTCAAAATCTGGATCAAATTCTGCCTTTAGGCTATATAGGGGATCGAATTGTTGAATAGAATGATCCAAATACCCTAGGGATTGCTCAGCCTCTCCGAGATAGGCATAGTACTTAGCCAGGTTGTAATAGACCTCCGGAATGCGATTAGGAGACATCTCTATAGATGCTTTTCCCAGAGCAATTGCGGGAATCTGTATCTCCTAAGACATAAGCCATCCAGGAGGCCATAAAATACCCCACACTAGACAGCCCCTTATTTTCTAATCCTTTAGCATAGGTAGCACAAAGGGTGTAATGCTCTTTGGCCTTTTCTAAATCGTAAAATAGAGATGCTTCTTCATAGATATGGCCTAAGTATAAATGGGCAAAGGGGTTTCCCCTGAAAGCCTCTGTACTTTGAAGAAGGTAATCTTTTGCGTCGGTGAGAAACTGAGGTTCATCGGGGTGTTTGAGATAGGTCTCAAAGGCATGCACTCCGTCATTGTAGCGCTCCCGAGCTTCCGTCTTTTTGGCGTTTTCCAATAAGTCAGCTAGCAAGTTAAACCCTTGCTTAATCTCCTCCCGCTGTAATTCAAACTGACTCACCAGGCTCATCATCCCCATATCCACTGAAGCCTTTATCCCTGCTAGGCCATGAAAGAGTCGTTCCTGGGACTCGATGATTACATTTCCCAGGTTGTCAACGCGCGTGGCTATTTCGTTTAAGCCTTGGGCAGTTTGTTGAAAGCCTTTGCTAAGGGTGATTTCCAATTCGTTGAAGCCATTGACCAGAATGTGATTTTGGTCGATTAAGGTCGCTTCAATCGCTCGCTGAGATTGCTGTACTTGCTGGAAACCCTTTTCTAGCGAATGGCTAATTTCTTTTCCCGCCTTCAGATTGGCTTTGGCAATGGTGTGTGCGTGTTCCTGGGCTACGCGTTGAATTCCACTCCCCAAAACATGCAGGAAACGATTGTATTGGCGATGGACATAATAGTCCATGTCATTTTTCCTGGAAAAGGGAATGAGAAGTTTCATATAAGATTGTACGGAGAATAAATATATAGGATATTCGACACATCTAAATTTACTAGGTATGAAAATAGCATTTATTTTATTTACCGGCATGACCCTATTAGATTTCAATGGGGTCTATGATCCCATTGTCCGTTTGAAGGGTATGGGCTACCTACCGGACCTTAGCTGGGATATTTGTGCCTATACGGACACCGTATACGATAGTTATAATTTGGCCCTTCTTCCTCATAAGGTAAAAAATGACCTAAGTGAATATGATGTTATCATCGTACCTGGAGGTATGGGGACAAGAACATTGAGAGATAATGAGGACTTTATGGCTTGGATTCAGACAGCTGAAAACGTTCCCTTAAAGGTATCAGTGTGTACGGGAAGCCTGCTCCTAGGATCCGCCGGATTTTTAAAGGACGTCTCAGCTACTTCCAATCCGGCTGCTTATGATTTATTAGCCCCTTATTGCAAAGAGGTGATCGAAGAGCGGATTGTGGACCAGGGCTCAGTAATAACAGCCGGAGCCGTTGCGAGTTCCCTGGATCTGGGGCTTTATTTGGTAGAAAAATGGGCTGGAATAGAGGCCCGTAAAGCTATTCGGGAAAAGATGAGTTATGGGGGGGAATAGTTTATTAGCTTATTGTCCACAGTTTTAGTTCGTTAGTCGACGGTCCACAGAAAAAGGGTTAAATAGTTGAATAGTCGACAGTCCATAGTTTGGGTTGGTTAATTGGCTTGTCAGTCGACGGTCCACAGAAAAAGGGTTAAATAGTTGAATAGTCGACAGTCCATAGTTTGGGTTGGTTAATTGGCTTGTCAGTCGACGGTCCACAGTTTGGGTTCAAGTATGAAAGGGGGTAGCCCCTAAAAATCCGGACCCCAGACTGTCGACCATGGACCATTAAGCTATCTAATCCTTCTCCACCCAGCCTGTCGACTATGGACCATAAAACTATCTTACCCCTCCTACCCAGCCTGTCGACCATGGACCATAAAACTATCTTACCCCAAGGACTATTAACCCCATCCCCTACGGCTCAAGCCGTATCTTCTGGGTCGTCCATTTCTCTACCTCTGCCCGGCTGTATACCAAGGGAAAGTAGTCGTCCAAAACCCACATGTCGAATAGGTCACTGTAGTGTTTTCCATTAGGGTCTCCCCCCTGACCTGGAGAATTACTTGCTAAGGAAGCGTCCCAATTTCCAACTTCTATGAGGACTTTGAAAGTAGCCCCATGGGTTTGATTGTCGTTATAGGAAGTATTTCCAACCGTATGTCCATACCCCCCGCGTGGTGCGGGTCCTACATCGAGAATTTCCCTTAGGGAATCGTTAACAGCCAAAGTGAGGGGATGCCGAATGCTGACGTGTTTATATTCTGGCTGGCCATATACCCAATCTGACATGTTGGCCCCCAGGCGTTTTTGAAGTTCTTGAACACTCTGAGAGAAACTCTTCTGCAACACTGATTCTACCCCCTCTTTCCCTTCTGGGAAGTTCCATTTTTCAGGTTGATCGAGTATTTCCAGGATCCGATGTAGTTGGAAACTTCCCACCCCGATAAAGGGGCGTACCCGTTCGGGAACCATTTGTTGATAAACCAGATTCATGACCTGTTTTTCAAAGGCTACATAGAGGGCTGCCACCGAAGAATTAGGAGACAGCACAAAATCCCAGGACTGTAAGGCCTCATAGGCCTCTTCCTCTGCTTCTCCCTGAATCTCGATAGCTTGAAGCATGGGGACGAGTTTGCGAGCGGGCAGGGAAAGGTAATCCGTTTGTAATTCGGCACAGGCTTCGAGGTCCCATTTTTCCGAAGAAGCAAGTACTTCTTCCAGGCGTTGGCCGCGGAAGGGGTCCGACCAGTTATAGCTCAGGGTATTGAGGTGAGGATATTCTTCTGGCGTAACGTGCTGGTTGGCAGTTTCAAAATAACCTGCCTCCATATCTTCGAGATGTGGCCGTTCTTTTATTTCAAGGTATCCTTCCCACTCATAACGGCCATCCCCCATGACAGGAACCATTCCGCTAAAGTTCTTTCGAATAGGGGTAATCCCCACGGCCTGCCAGCCCAATTTACCGGTGGTATCGGCCCAGATCATATTTTCTCCGGGAATATGACTAAAATTACACGCCTCTCTAAAGGACTCAAAATCTGTCGCCTGGTCCATTCGCAAACTTGCCAGATAGGGAGAGCCTCCTACTTCCAGCCATCCACACCTGACTGCACAGGCAGTTTGTAGGTCCTCATCCACATATACCACCGGACCGTGGCGCGTGTACTTGTGCTCGACAATTTCAGGTGCTTGGCCTTTTACCTGAATAGTATCTTTAATTACCGTCATTTTTTCCCAGCCATCCTTGTACTTATAGCGAAGGGGGTCCTGGGGATGCAAACGATATACATATAGGTCCTCCGCATCTGTACGAAAAACCGTCAAGCCCCAGGCACCTACCCCATTATGCCCGATAGACACACCCGGAATTTCGGGTTCACCCCCGCCTATCACATTCCAACCTGGAGCCGAAAGGTGGGAGATATAGCGCAAAGAGGGCACGGCTAAGGACCGATGCGGATCATTGGCCATGATGGGATTTCCCCGTTTGGACTTTTCCCCCGAGATAAGCCAGTTATTGGACCCAATCCCTAAACGTTCGTCATAGAGTCTTTCTCCATTTAGAAAATCCGCTAACTCATTATGGGTAACATCGATGCTGCCCGTATTTCTCATGTTGGGGTTGATGAGATCCTCTGGGAGAAATTTAACCGGCTTCCTGTAAGCAGAATAGAGTTCTAATATATCCTCAAAGAGTACATTGGTATAAATTAAGGGATCCAAGGTCAGATCTGGATCTTCCGGGTGAAACCAGAGAATTTCTTTTACTTTTTTTGCTCCTAGCACGGCAACGGCCCTAGCTACATTCAATTCTTGTTGGATGTTTCCCAACAGTCCCTGATGACGAGATATGACCACTTCTGGTGTCCAGGGCTCTGGTTGTATTCCCAGAAGTTGAAACTCTAAGGGAAGAGATTCTGGATCTTTTAGGGCTTCCTCGATATAGGCATTTACTCCTTCAACATAGGAAGTGATGATCTCTTCCCCATTGGGGTGATAGTGATTCATCTCCTCTTTCATGTCCCCTCTAAACTGAAACAGACGAGTCCCTATATCTCGCTTGAGTTCTCTGGGACCTAGTATTTCCGCCACCGTTCCTGTAGCCTGGCGCCGCCATACTTCAAACTGGAATAAGCGATCCCGAGCGGCATAATAGCCCTGAGCAAAGAACAGATCATGATCATTATTGGCGTAGATATGGGGAACTCCCCAGCGGTCCACCAGAATTTCAACAGGTTCTCGAAGTTGAGGGAATTGGTGAGCTGATTCGGGTTGGAGAGGGTCCAGCCTACAGCCCAGGAGGTCCAGGCCCATCAATAGAATCAGGGCCATTCGGAAATGGTTTTTCATAGAGTAGAGTTGGCGTAGCCTCAATATACGAGAATTCAGGAGAAATTAGGAATTCGAGAGGGCAAATTGGCTTTTTACTCTGTGGTTAAATTCTGTTGAACCAGTACATTCCCACATATAGGCTATGGCCAGATGAAATGAGCCACTACTGGATAGTGATCTGATAGGGCTCCCGTCTCTGGTCCATTTAAAATGCGGGAATAAACACATTGCTTAGAGAGTCCGGGACTGGCGAGGATATAGTCGATTCGATGACGGTGGCGAATGATTTCGGATTCCGTTTGCCAAATGTTCATGAGCGCTGGAGCGGGAAAACTAAACCTTTCTGCAGGGTCTATATAAGGCATGCTTACATCCATTAACCCCGAAGCGAAGAAGGTAGACATGGTCGTATAATCCCAATAGCCATGACGAAGATTTTGGTATTTCTCATTGTTTGCATCTCCGGTTTTATATCGAGCCAGCAGGGATTTTTTTCCCCGGTTTAACTCCTCATCCATAGGGGAAAGGGCATTGAAATCCCCTAGGACCAGAAATTCCTCATTGGAGAGAGAATCCATTAGGTGGGTAATAATTTGTGCTTCGCGATTCCTGGTTTTCCAATCTGCAGGACTCAAGTGGACCACGAAGAAATCGATCCCAGCAGTTTGTGCGTGTAGCATACCATGCCACATCCCTTCACGGTATTTACCCAGTAACTTTATGGGCCATTTTGAAGTAAGCCCCACGGGGTATCCGTCTTCTTTCAATATTATGGCATAGTTATGCCCCCAAGCCTTAGCGTCCTCAGCCAATTTACTTTGGGTATATCCGCACAACTCCTGCAGGGCTAACACATCAGCTTTTTGGAAGGCTGCCCAGGCTAAAAATTTTTGATGTCTCAGCGTATCTTTTCCCCAATCAAAGCCATTCCAAATATTATAGCTAATTACTTTTAGGGATTTTCTACTTTCCTGGGCATGGGTTGTATGCGTGCCGAAGAAGCATAAAATAACTATCAGGAAGATTCTGCTCATATTTTCTTTGTAAAGGGCGAAATAAGAAGAAATTTCTCTTAACCGAAAGGGCATGGGGCTGGGGGGATGAAATATAGCGTGTAGATAGATTGAAAATCATCTGCCTAAAGATTTGTCCTGTATTGGTTCTTTTGACAATGGGTAGGGTTTGCTAAAGGCCTGTATCTGCATGTTGAAATGACTAGCAAGTTTCATAGCCATGGTTTTACTGATATTTCTTCTATACATGAGAATATCTGTTACCAATTGTCTGGATACTCCGAGGTCTCGGGCTAATTGAGACTGAGAAATATTTTCCTCCTCCAGAACATATTTTATTAATTCAACTGGATTTACGCCTACGTCATTTTCAATCTCCCGCTGCTCGTATTCATCAATTAATATTTCTAAGAGTTCCACTTCATCTTTATTCTTTTCATAATCGGACAAAACCAGTTCTTCATGAATCTCACAATAGGTATTGTATTGTTCTGTACTATATATTTTTTTGTATTTCATTTTTTTGTTTTGAACATATCGACCCAACAAATGTCAACTTGATCATATTCTATATGGTTCCCGACAAACTTTACATATAAGATAACCTGCTTTAATGTGAAAACATACCCACAAATTAATCGATACTTATTATTTCCTATATTAAAGACTATCCTTGAGGGTTGATTGTCCTTACAGGTAATCAAATCTGCATGATTAAAGGTTTGAGTGATATCCTGAGGTTTGTCCCAATTACTATATTTGATTCGTACATAGAATTTTTGAAATGCTTTAAGCATCTCTTTATTCTTTGAACAATGGTCCAGGACATTTTTCCATTTAATTATGCGAACCTTCACAGCCGAAACATACCAAAATTATTTTTTGTACGCAAATAGCGTACAAACCCCTTACTCCCTCACCCCTGCCTCCTTCTGCTCGATATACCTCAAGCCAATCGCAATACTCCGCTCCACAGCCACCGGATCTACGGCCTCTATGGTGTCTCGTAGGGTGTGATAAGCCACCAGCCCTTCCTTGGTATCCCAGTTCATGGCGGCCAGGGTAGTCGCTTCTACACCCGCTTTGGCCAGCTCGGCAGCATCGGTTCCTCCTGCCAGGAAGGGGAAAGGACTTGTAGAGATTTCATATCCGAGCTTTTGGGCAACAGCTACACAGTCTGCCGCCATATCTTTTGAAAGGGACACAAAGGAATTCAGGTCAGAAGTGAGGAAGGTCATTTGCTCGTGATTGTACATGCACTCCAGGTTGTAGTTATAGGTTTTTACCTTGGTAAGGAATTCTCGATTTGCTTTTACATAGGCGCGCGAACCCCTTAAGCCCGCTTCTTCTGCATCCCAACTGGCGATGAGTACCCGGGTATGCTCCAGGCCTTTTCCAAGCTTTTTTTGCTGGGCCAGGTATTTACCGATTTCCATGGCAATAGCCGTGCAAACCATGTTGTCACCTGCGCCTGGGGTACCCTGCTTGCTGTAAAAGAACCACATTTGCCCTACGAAAAAAGCATCCAATGTCAATATGCCCGTTACAACCCAGTAGGCTATCGGGCTAGAAATTTCTCCTAATGCTAAGCCCCACAGCACCCAAGTGGCTAAAAACATGAAGAGTTGGGCGACGGTTGCGAATAGGATTTTTCTCGCATAGGTAGCGGGATTTTTTTGAAGAAAATTGAATACATGAGCACTATCGTGATGGGCACTGACGATAATTTGTTGTTTCACTTCTCCACTAGGTTCTAGGGTGCCTATGACGTTTTTTCCAAACTTTTTGGGGAAGAGAAAATCGACAAACTCCTTGTAGATGAAAAACTCCAGTACGGTGATGAGTAGGGCCAGAGAGCTTAGGACAACTGCGAAGGTGAGTTGTTGTAAGTACAGGGCCAAAAGGCCTAGAAAAAACAGGAGGACATTGATACGGATATAGCCCAAGAAGGCACCAGGCCGTACGGAAAACTCCTGGACCTCTGTATGGTCCGCGAATTTGTCTATTTCTATCGCGAGGTGATCCGCACAGGCTCGACACGCATTACTACCGGTAAGTCGGTCGTTCCATTTATCGCAAACTTCGGCTGTAAAGCTGAGGGCAGATTCAGTGAGTTGGGTAAGGGAGGGGAGCATGGAGTCAATGGGTAGTAGTTAATAAATAGTCAGGTAAATATAGTCCCTTTCACTATTATTTAACCCCATTTTTCTGCACAATTGCTTAAAAACTCGATGCCTATGACATTTCTGTTCCTTTTGCTCTTGTCAGGGTTTTCGTGGTCTTTCCTATTGTCTTTTCTCCAGCTAATACGACCACAATATTTGCTTTTACACTTGTAGATGGCAATTTTACCTGTTTTGTCTTCTGTCCAGTATTCTCCTATAATGGCATCAGACTGGGCAAAGGACGACATAGGCAGTACACTGAAGATCATAAAAAGAATGATTTTCATACGAGTGAATAGTTAATGGCTTAGCCTTCTGATTCCTTCTTCGAAGGAGATGGCATTTTGATAGTTCAATTCCTTGCGTGCCTTGGCATCAGAGACGGAGAATTCTCTTGCCATGAGTCGAATCGCTAGAGGAGGTACCGGAGGGCGAGACTTGAGCCGGAGCACCTTCCACAGAAGGTCAAAGGTATTTGCCATAAAGGAGGCCACTCCCAGGGGAATTTCTTTTTCTCCGGGTTCCAAGCCATGGGCTTTGAATATGGCCGAGAAAGAAGTTCGCATACTTCTCCGATCTCCATCCGTGATGAAATAAGCTTCTCCCCCTTTCCCATGTTCCAAAGCCGAGAGAACTGCGGCCGATAAGTTATCAATATGAACCGTACTAAGAATTTGCCTGCTTCCCCCTATCCACAGCCATTTTCCTGCTTTAACCCGCTCGAATACCTCCTCCATATGCGGATTATTGGGTCCCCAGATGGCAGGGGGACGAAGAGCAAGGGTGGTAAACTCATTCCCGTTCGCTTCCAAAACGGCCTTTTCTGCCAGCGCCTTTGTTTTGGGATATAAATCTCTGGGAAGTCCCTCCTGGGCTTGATCTTCCCTCAAGTCCACAATAGGGCTTCCAGGAACCACAGGGGCTGCACTGATATAAATAAATTTTTTAACCCCGTTGGCTTGTGCCATTTTCAGGAGTTGCTTAGTCGCTTCTACATTGATTTGGTAGAACTTCTCCTTGTCGTAGTTGAAGTCCATATAGGCAGCAGAGTGGACCACGTAGCCACACAATTTTAACGCCTCTTTCGTATTATGGGATAAATTTGTGAGATCATCCATAATAGGAAGAGCCCCGACTTGGGAAACCTGATCAGCAGCCTGAGAGGATCTTGCGAGTGCATAGACATTAATGCCTTGCTCTATCAGCTTGGGAATCATATGTTGGCCCACAAAGCCCGACCCTCCGGTAAAAAATAAATTTGTCATCACAGATAAAATTGAATGGTATAGTGAGACAAATATATATTGTCCTTTTAGGGTGAATAAACTCGAGAAAGACTAAAAACAACCCCCAAAAGACAGAATACTAGCCTTTGATTTGGCTTGGAGAGGTACCAAACTGCTTTTTGAACTGGGCGGAAAATTGAGAAATATTGCTGTATCCCAAACGATAGCCTATTTCCCCGATGGTTCCTTCCTTATTTTTTAACAGTTCATGAGCTACGTTCAGTTTGATTCGGAGGTAGTATTGATAGATTGAGGTACCAAACAAGGACTTAAAGTCTGTTTTGAGCTTTGTCGGACTCATATGGCTTTGTTGGGCTAATTCCTTAATACTAGGCGGAGATCCAAAAATATGTCTGTAAAGAATGCTTTTTACCTGTAGGAGGGTTTCCACGTCTCGCATCTTTAGTCCAGATTTTTTGTCTTTCCACTCTTCTCCCAAGAATCGCTGAAGAATAAGTCCCAGAATTTCCAGTAGTTTTCCCTGCTTTGTAAAAAAGTTTTGATCAGTATGGGATTTGAGAAGTTGAGATAACTCCTCCGCCGTTTCATCTTCTATTTCTGCATACCGGCAAAAAGGATCACTCACATGGACCTCCTCGATTAGCGAGCGTTTTAGAAATTCCTTCATAGTAGACTGGGGAATGGAAAAAAACAGGACTTCATAAGGCACATCTATTTCATTTTTGCCAGTAGAGTTATTTCCAGGAGAATAAAATAAGACCCCTCTTTTACCCTCCCGGCTTAACCAATATTGAGTAGGTCCTATATCCTTATCCAATAATCCATCCGAAAGGTTAATATTCACCATGTACATGCCCTCTTGAACCGAGTTGTGGCTTTCCACTTCAATTTGTCGCTTTAAACAGTACTGATAGTGATGCAACTGAATTTCAAATGGGAGGGAAAAAAATGCACAAGTCCCTGACCCCATACTCTCGGGTATCGTAAGCCGATTATCTATGGGCGCGACCCCTAGCTGGGCCGCCATTTGCGCTAATTGGGTGAGGGTTTCTTTTATGTGGATGGTGATCTTCATGTGCATTTATCAGGCATTCCTATTCCCCTATATCCCATTTCTATCAACTCAGCACTTGCTTCCTGGATTTTCCAATCATCCATCCAAATACAATCGTACAGACAATGAAAGTTCCCATAACGGCATAATGGAGCCAGTAGGGTTCAGCCCCTTCAAAGTCCCCTTTTATGCGTGCCACATAGGTAATGACCATTACGAGGCTCACGTAGTAAAAGTAGACCAATTGGAGGGGTAGTTTTACTCTGTGTAAGAAAAAGGGAGCTGTAACAATCATGAGATAGGCCAGGGCTCCTCCAGCTAATTTGGGGGGTTCGAGGGGAATGGCGTTTAGGTAGACATTGGTAGCCAAAAAGCCAAAGTGTATGAGGTGAAGGACTGCAAAAAGGCTGATGAAGTTGAGTAGAGGCTTGTTATTTTTGACAGGTTGAGGAGAACCAGACGCGTATAGGAAAAATGTAATGAGGAAGATCAGTGCAGACAATCGACCTGAATAGCGTGCAGCCAAGCGAAAGGTCTCCGGTAGAGAAGGATTAATGGCGTAGGCGATTAGAAAAATACCGATTTCGGCTGCTACTCCCAGAAGGAGTAAGGTTCTTAACGAGTAGTTCATATGAGTTAGACCTAGAGTGAAACTAGGGCTTTGGTCTTTGGCTATTAGCTAAGCTACCAATTATTCTGTTCTGATCAATACGGCTCTTTGTACCGTGGTAATAGGATACGAATAGACTTCCAACTCCATGTTTTCTCCTGTCCGGACCTTTTTGTCCATTGGGGTGAACAGGATTTCAAATTTCAGGCTATCCCCTTCAAAGGCTAGCCGAGAACTCAGTAAGTTGCTTCCTACCTCGAAGAAACTATACAAGGTATGCTTTGCATAACGGGAGCCAAGAACGATCCCGTTGTTTTCGCCCACTGCATACAGACCTTTTTCTTTGTCTATTTCTATCAAGGTGTAGTTCCGGGCCTGGTCGGCATATACCAAAGTGTAGGCATAGTGTCCCAGCGTATCGGTCGCCTTCAGGTGAAATTCCATGGTTACCTTCTGATCTTCTTGGGATTGGGAAATAGTACTTTATAGATAGGTAAAGGATTCATTTTAATCCCAATTACCCAGCTTTAGGGAAGGTAAGTTTAAACGTGGTTCCAGCATCAGAGGTTTTTTCCACGGTGATTTGGCCTCTATGTTTTTCCATAACTTTTTTACATATGGACAGACCCAATCCAGAACCAGTATATTCCGTTTCGGGATGAAAGCGCTTAAAAGGAGTAAACAAATTTTTTAAATGCCTTTTGGGTATCCCAATTCCATTGTCAGTAATATAAATACAGGTGTGTGTGCTTCTTTCTTCTGCCTTTACCCAGATAAAGGGAGTATGGCCTTTCTCATTTTTTGGCTGAAACTTAATACCGTTGGAAACCAGATTTTGAAACAAAGTTTTTAATAGGTTCCTATCTCCTTTTAAAATGGGTAATTGCTCAACTTTCATTTCGAATCTTTCCAACTGCAAAAAGGCCTTGATGGAGCTTAATAGTTCATTTAAATCAACCTGGTCAAAATTATTCGCTGTAGAGTCTAATCGATGATACATAAGCATATCCTCGATCAAATCTTGCATGGAGGAAGACGACTCCTCGATATAGCGAAAGTACTGGTCTATTTTGGCTTCTGGAGGACTGATTTTCTCTCGGATTAATTTGGTAAAGGAATTGATGGTAAGTAATGGGGCTTTCAGGTCATGGCTCATGATGTAGGAAAAATTGAGGAGCTCTTCATTTTTCTGACTTAGTATATGGTAATGGGTGGATTGCTCTTGGAAGCGCTTTCTCAACTCTCCATTTAAGCCAGAAATTTTGTGGTCTTGAAATTCTATGAAGGAAGAAATGAACAAGGGGATAAATGAAAGGGTAAGGATTTGGACGATCTTGATGATGTTTTCAGAATACTCATACGTAAGGAAAATTCCAGGAACAAAAAAGATAGCTAGGCAAAAAATGAGGTAAAGTAAGCGAAACCTGAATCCCCGAATGAGCATGATGTAAATACTTACGAACGCCAGAAGGAACCAAGAGGCACTTATATAGGGATAGAATGAGCCGAATACAATGATGGAAAATAAAATGGGGATGCACAATGCTGAGCACATAAGCGATAGGGCATTCCTTTTGGCAAGGAATAGAAGAACAGACAAACTATATATGGCAATCTCTAGGAGGTTGATTCTCACCGCTAAGGCAGAATAATCGTAATACCTAAAAAAGGTTACTATGATATTTTGAACTAATAGGAATAGAACAATAGTTAAATGTAAGCGTGTGCTTAGCTCACAAAGCGATTTTGCCTCGTAAAAGAATCTTTTTACGGATTGGATAATTTGCGTGGTCCTCATCTAATTCCCAATAAATAACACTTGGAAACCTGGAAAGCATATCTTCCATTCAAAGGTTTAGCAACAAAAAAATCATAAAATGGCTTTTCCAGGAAATCCCCCAAAAACTACTAAGGCTTCTTATCGTGGTTTCATAAAGAAGAAAATGTAATATTTCTTCAGGTAGTGAATTTATTCAATTTTTTTTTATTCACAAAATGAATGATCTGCGACACCTTACTGGAGGTATAAAATTTAAAGAAAGAAATTGGCTATAAACCTAAAATATCCCCTTTCTGTTATTCCTATTCTTTCTCACATTCCGCTTTTAGGGCTTGATTCATCTGTTCAAATCCCTTCTTTGTCTTTTCCAACATTTTAGTCATTAGTGGAACTAGAAACCCGGAAAAATTCTCCCCATGAAGGAAGTGGGTTTCGCCATTTCCTTTGTCAATGAGCTTGAAGTAATGTTCCCCAGTAAAGATGCCATCGATCCAGAGCTTCCCTCGCCAGCGAAACTCTTTCTGAGGGTCAAAGGTGAGTAAGGTAGGCTTGACAGTCATCCCACTCCCTTCTTCAATCTGAATGAGAACCGTCAAGGTTTCTCCCACCTCCTTTTTTCCGGAGATAGACTTGAGTAAGGGGTTCCAATCGCCCTGCTTTTCGAAATCCGTAAGGACTTCCCAGACCCTTGCAGGGCTGGCCTGGATGTGAATATCTGTTTCGATCTGTTTCATGTAGGGGGTATCTGTATTTTGAGGAGGTAACTTACAAAATATGGGAAAACATAGTTGGCTTAACTGAATTTACCCTTTCTAAAGACAGAGATGTCCCCTTTTCGTTGGAACATATGATAATCCTAATGCTTTTTCATCCCGAGTTTAAGCTTCTCTCTCAAGAAAATAGGCTTCTCCAGGGAATGACAAAGGGCAAAACCAACACCCAAATGAGGAAGAAAAAGGCCATTCTTTTCGGATAGGGAGTGCCCTCAAGGATGGCAGGTGTGGCGGCAAAGATCAACCAGATGGATTTATAGATTAACTGAAAAACCAAAATCAAACTCATCTTCTCTGGGTAAAAAAGGCCGATAAGGGATAAGAGAAAAATTTCGCCCCAAAGGGCCCCTACTAAGCGAATGGCTTCCGAGTACATAAACCCATTGGTGAAAACAGTGGCGATAGCTGTTTTGGGAAAAAAGAGACTCATGATGCCTACCCACCCAGCTACCAGTATATTTGCTGCAAACATAAGTCTCATAGCCATCATGATTCCGCCATTTCTTTGATGTTTTGAAGTACTTCAGGGAGCATCTCGCGAAATTTACTTCCAAAGGCTTTGGCAAATTCTAGCACTTCGATATTATCCGTGGAGGGAATCTCATCGGTAAAACTCCGCTGAGAAGTGAAACAATAAGGAGCTGCTGTAAAAAATTTCGTAACCTCCTCCCCATCTCTGTTGATGGAAAAGCGCAGAAACCCCGTCTCTAAAAAATATAACTTCCTACATATTTGGCCTTCATAGAGAATAAGTGCTCCAAGGGGATATGCTTGCCTCGCCAGGCAATTTTCCACCTCTTCCCAATCTTGGGAGGAGAAACTGGCGTAGCTCAAGAGGTATTTTTGAAAGGGGTGCATGTTCTACTAACTAAGGGGCTCCGCATAGTGTTATTCGCTCATATATTCATAGGATTTTTTGTCTTTTATGAGGTAAAGAGCAATAGATACATTAAACATCCAGGGCAACCAGGCAGATAGTTGATATATTGGCATAAAGTCGAAAGCGGGTAAAAAGGCAAATAAAAGAAGCGTACGCTGGGTAATGGCTGCAAAGGTAAGGGCATAATTGATGAGCATCCCTTTTTGGTGTTGACGAATATTTCTCTTTCTAATATTGAGAAGGGCGTATACCAGGCTGCCCAGCCACAAAAGTGCGAGTAGGGAAAAGCCTATTCTCGTAATCATGCCCCCCATAGCGTGCTGAGCAATGTTCAAGCCTGTAAGTGCTGATGAGGCGACAGCTAGTGTATACATATATCCTAAGGTTCTATGGAGTCTGGGCCGCTTCCGCACCATCGCGGGAATCAATTGGAAGGGGCCGATAAAAATGGCGGCTATCCCCATCAGGATATGTGCCCGCAAGGAAGTCCTATACCAATGGATATCCTGGAGTACTTTCCCTTTTAGAATGCCGCTATCTTCTCCTATAAGGTAGTGGAAACTCATCAGGAGCATGCTGATTGCCCCTACAATAAAGAAGGCTGTGCCTAAGTGTCTTATTTTCATGAAGGCCAAGTTCTCACGCTTGGAAAAGAAAATCAGAGAAATGTGCTGATTGACAAAGGAGAGGTGCGGCTAGCAAAGCCTTGTTGTAGACGACAAGGCATGGGGAGCAGCATCAAGGGGACAGCTCATTTAGCACCCTCCTGATGGGAGCTATATACTTCCTCGACACGGGCACGAAGCCTTCTTGTCCCTCAAACCATAATTTGAGCCCTTGGGCATTGCCGGTGACCTGAGATACCTGTTTCAAATTCACAAAATAGGACCGGTGACATCTTAACAAGTGCTCTGCCCCAACTTGCTCATCCAACTTGTTGAGGCTTATCCTATATATGTGGGGTTTATTAGCCTTTCGATAAATTTCGAGGTAGTTGCCATCGGCCTTGGCATAAAGGAAATCTTGGTCGCTGAGTCCAAAGCTTTCCTCCTTCAGGTTTGTTTGAATCAGAAAAGTATACTCCGGCTCTTCGGGATTTCTCTGAAGCCTAGGATTCAACTGGGTAGCATTTTTGACCATTTGGGCATAGTGCCAATTGAATACAAGCAGGACATATATACTAATGGGAATTATGCCAAGGACGATCGTTCGGGAGGTGATCCAGAGGTAGTTGTTCCAATTGAAGCGTAATGAATTGAGGTAGTTTATATACAGGCCATTGAGGGTAGCAATCAGGAGTAAAAGAAGGAGATAAAAGCAGATTTGACGCCATACGGTCCAGGTTCTTTCTAGATAGATAGTAGGCCACAGGAGAGGAAGCAGGCAATGGAAAAAAAAGAAGACGCCAAACGTAATTACCCCAAAAAGCAGCGTCTCCCCAGGACTATAGGCTAAGGTATTGAGGTCAAATGGTTGGAAGAAAAGGAGAAACAGACCGATGAATAGGCCAATTCCTATAGAAACAAAAAAACCCGGCAGACCAGAACTCGGGGGAGGATAGCTTTGTTTAAGGATCTTCCCAATCATACGCCTTCTTCCATCATTGCCACCACTCGGGCAGGGGCCGCAGAAGCTCCCACGATCTTTAAGGGAAATAAGGCCACCTTAAAGCCAGAATGGGGAAGAGCATCCAGATTGACCAATTGCTCGATAATGACCAAGCCTTCTCCATAGCACCATTCCAGGGGCACCTCGTCAATGGTTTTGGCCTTCTGGCCATTTGTCGTTGGAGAGTAATGCCAGGGCGCATCGATGTGAGTAGTCGCATGTACACCCATTTTCTTGATGCTATCATCCGCCCAGCCTTCAAAGCCTTTGGGGAAGAGTTTAAAAGGTAATCCCAAAAAACGCAGCAACCATTTGGCCTTGCGATGGGGCTTATGCTGGATTTTTACCTTCATAAACCAGGGGTCTTCCTTGTTGTATTGGATGGGTTTGGATAGGTCAATAATTTTCATGAGAATAATTCTATGATCGAGGCCTCTTGTCTAGCAAGGGCAAAATCTAAGGGGCTTTGACCTGCATTATTGGCTAATGCCTTATTTGCTCCAATGGAAAGAAGATACGCAATAAGCTCCAGTCGTTCTTCTCCATCGGAGATTAAGGTATGGAGAGGTGTATTGCCCCGTATATCTGTGAGGTTGATATCAGCTCCTCCTTTTACCAGCAACTCCGCATTTTCCACATAGCAAGCCAAATGTAAGGGACTGATTCCTTCGTCATTTTGAGCATTTACATCCGCCCCGAGGGTAATCAAGTATGCTACAATAGCGAATTGTTCTTCGCTCATGGCATTGTGTAAGGCGGTAAACCCATATTTATCCTTAGCATGTATGAAGGCCTTATCCTCCTTAAGCATCTCTTTTACCTTTTCAAAGTCCCCATAGATTACGGCATCAGAAAATTCGAGTATTTGTGTTTCATCCATTATAAATGCCCTATTAGTATAGCATACATATCTTTTGCTAAAGATACATCGATAAGCTCACTCTTCAAGAAAGCGCAAATAGGCTTCTGGATTGTTGAGAAAGGACTTAATCCTTTTTCAGGCTATCTATGGGATTGCTAGTTGCCAAGCTCCAAGATTGGGCGATGAGCAAAAGGAGTAACATTCCAATCAAACTACTATACGCTAAAAGAAAAATGAGCGGAGAAAGCGAAATGCGGTAGCTGAAATCGCTCAGCCAATTAGTGGCAAAAAACCAGGCAAGTGGTAGAGCCAGTATGCCAGAAAGGACCAGTACCTTCAACAGGGTGGAACTTTGAACATAGAAAATCCGGGCCATAGAGGCCCCCAGAATTTTTCGGAATCCTATTTAGTCTGCTTAGCTATCAAAATTGCACATCATAAATGACGGGAAACTGATCGGGTATTTCTTCATTTGCCTCTCCCAGATTTTGCCTAAGATCAATTTCTATTCCCCTGGCTATTGTAGAAATAGGAACATCATTTCCCGATCCTTCAAAGGGATTCTCTCCCGTTCGCCCAATCCGCTCCATGGTATGAAAGATCCAGGCGACGATCACGTAAAAGGGGATGGACAGCCAAACGAAAAGGCTACCGATTAACGGAAAAGTATCTACCATGTTTTGGCCTATTTCGGCAAACTGAGGTACGATCGCCAGGGGAAGCAAGAGGACAAATATCCACATGAAATAGTGGTTCAAAGAGGCAAAGTGTCGGGGGTAGGGAAAATTTTTGATCCGCTCAGACTTTCCTTGGAGGGTGAAGAGCTCCTCTAGCACCCCTTCCAATTGAAGGAAGGCAAACTCCCAAATCACCCCGCCCTGTTTCAATTTGTGTAAGTGGTGAGATTGAAGATACAAAAGGGCTGTCTGTTTATTATTCTTACTCATTACGTAGGCCATATCTTCCTCTGATAGATAAGGCTTCATATCCACGTCAACGCTTGAGTCTCTCTCTGGAGGATGGGCGATGGCCTGCCACTCTTGGTTAGTTTTTTCTTGTCCGATGGTTTCCCAGGGTTTGGCGGTACGCATAGAGTGACGCAAAGCCGTCATCCAGGCTATGTGACGGTAGGTAAGGGTTTTGATTTCATGTTGTAATTCCTCTGGGGAAAGCTTTACATGTGCATGGTCATTATTTACCATATCCTGAACAAACATGCCAAAGGTTCGAGATGTGTTGACAATGCCTCCCCAAATTTTACGTGCCTCCCAAATCCTGCCATACGCTGAGTTGTTTTGAAAACCGATGACAAAGGCTACAGCCGTGCCAATTAAGGCAAGCGGGGTCCAGGGGACTTTCAACCAACCCAAATCCAGAAAATAATACAATGCAGCAACTGCTGTGACAAGAAGAAGAAAAAAGAGGGTCTCGAAGCGAGTCCACTTGGCCATATCTTTGGCTTTATAAACTTTCCTGGTGTACATGTTTTTTATTTAAAGTTAAGGGATTTTATGATAATTACTTTTCAATAACCCCCTTGTTTATTCTTATAGGTTAAGCAGTTGTAAATGCCACTTAAAGAACCATGGAATCACTTTATAACAGCAAATCGCAAATACATAACTAGCAATCATCACAAAAGAGAATAGGATTTTCTCTGGGAATTTCTCGAATGCATAGGATCTTTTGATCATCTTATTTCCAACTCCAAAAGGGAATCTCAAGAATATAAAGTACACGAAAACATAAACAATCCATTTAAGAATGGAGTGTTGGGTAATATCTGAAGCTATCTTGCCTATAGTTATACCTAGATAGGACCATACAGTGATTCCAATAAGCAGAAAAATTACAGAACCTAAATAATTAACGAAGGTAGTTTCAGAAGCAGTTACAAGGTCTTCTTCCTTTTCCCCTTCCTCATTTAATTCTTCTTGGCTCATTATTCCTAACTTTTTGAAGATCGAACTCCAAAAATAGATTGCCACACCTATAAAAATTACCAGTAGGCCAAATCCTATGGTTAATAGAGCTTCCATAAGCAATAATTTTTCTCAGATTTATTTTGACCTCAGTACCGTGAACTATAAATCCAATGATCAGCCCGTTGCCAGGCTTTTTGAAAGCGTTCATCTGCCGCAGAACTATCTTTTCCCTGGGCTTTCAAAGCTTCCCGTAGTCCATACAAGGACCAGCCATTGTGAGGGTGGTCTTCTAGTTCTTCTTGGTATGAGGCTTCTGCCCCGGCAAAGTCTTCCATCTCCATCTGAGCGGCGCCTAACCAGTGTCTGGCGGCAAAGGGAACAGGTTCGGGTTCGTCATAGGCCATCGAATCTTCTATCGCCACAGCCCGCTCAAAGGCTTTCATACCCTTTTCCCTTTCCTCATTTTCCCAATAAATTTCCCCTTCAAGGATTCCTCCCAATACGCCTAAGATGTGCCTGGCAGGATGGAAGCGAAATTTGGCCTGAGAGGTATCTGCCGCTGTCAGCACCCGTTGAAGATAAGCCTTAGCAAAGTCTGGTTCTCCTACTTTGAGGTGGGCATAGCCCTTTGCAAAATCCCACATACCCCCAGATATTGTCCCTTCGGGCCTTTCTGTATGCTCCATGATTTCATCAAAGCGACCAAAACGAACGGCCGTAAGTACCTCGTACATTCCATTTTTGGTTGCCTTCGCATAGTCTTTGGCCGCTTGCATAGCAATGGCTCCCTGGCCATCATATGCAGCAGAGAAAAGTAACATGTGAAGGTTATGGCTAGGATAAATAGCAATTCCTTTTCCTTCTTTCGCTTTTTGGTCCGACTGCCAGGCCTGTAAGTTGGCTCGAACCGAGCCCCCCCAATTCCCAATCTCATTCCACGTATGCGAAGGCATGTGATTGATATGACTGGCACCGGGAATGGCTGAACCCAGGTAATCCGCACAAGAGGCTCCCAATTCTGGTTTTTGAGAAGATTCGGTAGCGTGTATGTACAAATGGCAGGCTCCCGGGTGCTGGATATCCTCGTCTAGCACCTTCTCTAAAATTTGATGGAGCCGGACCACATCGGGGTCGGCGACATCTCGGGTTCCTCGACGGGGTTCTAGCAAAAATAAGGCTTCTGCATAGATCGTGGCCACTTCGTGATGATCGGGAAACTGCTGATAGACCTTTTCCATTGCCTCGGCATAGGCGGTATCTTGTAAGGCCCGTGTTTCCGGATCATACTCCTTGATATAACGGATTTGGATGGCTTCAATCAGCGCCTTCTCCAATTCATTTGCCTGTTTTTTAGCCAATTTTTTGGCCGTTTTGGCTGCCTCTAGGGCTAAAGGTGCTTTTGCTTTACTCATGGGTTGGTTCAGGTAAGAACCTAAGGCCCAAGCCTCTCCCCAAAAGCACACAGCACACTGAGGATCGAGTTTTCGGGCTTCCCGGAAGGACCGAGCGGCCTCATTTACGGCAAAGGCATATTTCAATTGTACCCCTTGATCAAAGTACTGCTGGACCAGGGGATTCTCATGCTGGATATCCCAGTGGAGAGGTCCCAAGGCTTCGGGATACAAGGGAATAGAATCGTGAAAAGAATCCGGTAAGCCGTGGTCTCCATGTTGAGCAGAGGTGATACCTATTGATCCAAAGAGGAGAAAGGACACGACCCATCTATATAGAAGGCGAGTAAGGTAATGAGTAGACATAATGATATAATAATTTCCGAATATATGAATCTATTGGGAAATTATAGGCTTTCTATCCGGTGATAAAAATTTATTGTCGCACAAAAACAGAAGCACTATAGGTGTGATACTTTAGGGTGTTTTCAGAGAGTTTGGAAAATTCCCAAGTCACTGCCTGGCCGGCGGGATGCTGGTATACCGCCTTGTAGTAGGTGTCGCTGCTGGTTTCTTCAACGGTAATTTTATGAATGCCATAGTCGTAAAATTCCACCTGCTGTCTTTGATTGGTTTCGATTCCTTGCTGGATGATGAACATATTGTCTTCTGTAAAGCGAAATCCGTATTTGATGGGAGAATCTTTGAGCAACCAGGTCCCATGGGTCCATTTGGGGGGATTGATGGTAAATTCAGATGAACGATTGCTCCCAGAGAAACAGGCCGTGAGTAGGGGAAATAAATAGAGGAGTGCAATAGCTACAGATTTCATGACGATGGGCTTTTTACCCTAAGATAGGGAATTTCAAAATTCTGGAAAGGGGATGTAGGTATTATCTCCAGGAATTTGAGGAAATTTTCGATCCTTCCACTCCTGTTTGGCTTGCTGCAACTTGTCCTTATCACTTGACACAAAATTCCACAGAAGAAAAGGCTCATCTGCTAAAGGCTCTCCGCCAAAAAGAAGCAATTGGGTATCGTCTTCCAGGGAGATAGAACAGGTCTCATTCGTTTTGCTAATCAACATCTGCCCCGCCTCAACCTTTTCTCCTTGCTCCGTGATAGAACCTCTTACTATTACAAAGGCGACTTCTCCCTCTAAGTATCCCCCCAGCTCCAGGGTAGTAGCCGTTTCTGCATAGATATCTACCATAAATAGAGGAGAATAGCCTTGCAACGGAGCAGACCTACCAAAGGCATTGCCCGCTACCAGTTTGAGGACCAGAGAACCTTCTTCCCAAGTGGGAATTTCTGTCTTGGGATAGTAATCAAAGCGAGGTTCTATGTCTTCCTGGTCTTTGGGCAAGGCCACCCAAATTTGATAGCCATGCATGGAAAACTCTTCCTCCCCTCTTAAATGAACGGGTGTTCGTTCGGTATGCGTACAGCCTTTTCCCGCCGTCATGAAGCCCACATCGCCTACTCCTATGACTTGTACATTGCCCATGCTGTCTTTGTGCTCCACCTCCCCTTCAAACAAATAGGTGAGGGTACTTAAGCCAATATGGGGATGTTGATCCACATCTGCATATTTACCCTTTCCCATGGTAACTGGGCCCATATGGTCGATAAAGGTAAAAGGCCCCACTTGTCGTTTTTTACGAAACGGCAGTAGCCTTCCCACTATAAAGCCGCCTAAGTCGGCTTGTCGTTCGTCGATCAGGAGTTTGTTATTTGCCATCCTCTGTAGGGGTTCTATTAAATTAGGATAAGACTTTCTTTTCCCTTTTCAATATACGCAGGATGGATAAATAGTATCTCCATTTTTCAAAAAGTAGTAAGCCCAATCTCCCTTTAATTCCCCAATTGAAAGTAAGTGGACAAAGGGAAGGGGGTATTTTTTCATACCTACAATTTACCGCTAATATTAGGCAATTTTAGGATTGGAAAACATTCTTTTACAGGGAAAAATAGGCTATCCTTCTACAATATGGGAGTTTTGCTAGAGGTACAAGGATTTTAACTTAACTGTAAAAAGACATGGAATACTTCAAAAAAACACTTGCTATCTTCTTATTTCTGGGAGCAGTCCTACAGACCCAAGCTCAACAATGCCAGCCGATTTTCCAACTAGCTTCGTATGAGGAACCTTTTTCTGAATATTCGGCGATCTTACTCGACGGAAGCCCCCTTTTTGATAAAAATAATCCCAATAGACCCCTACAGCTAAGTCCTGAAGCAACTGGAACCCTGTCTGTTTTTACCTTAAATTCATCTGTATATTGGCAAATACCCAAACAATCTATTGGGTTTAAACTCGCCATTAAGGATGCTAAAACGAATACCCTCTGGATGTATTCTGAGAAGACCCTGTATGAAGTAGACTTATCGGACTTATTGTTGAAGTGTGAAGAAGGAGATAGGCTAATCTTTATGACAGTCGATCAGAAATACCGTCTGCCGCAGAACGAAGTTATGTTAGGGGATGGCTGCTAATCGATAGCAATTAAGAAGGCAAAGTCATGGGAGGCATATCTTGAAAATCGACTACGGAGTTCATCCTTCGTAGTTGTGGTTTTCGGTGATTGTCAAATAGTATCCATCTGGATCTCGGAGTGAAAATTCTCTGTTGTGAGAATTGGGATTTACATGCAGTTCCTCTTCAATTTTGGCCCCCAATATTTCTGCATTGATGTGGACTTCCTTACTGGATACGGCTTCGGACCGTGGCTACCGTGTCGTGGCTTTCGACCAACGAGGCTATAGCCCCGGAAGTGATGCCTTTGCAGGTTCCCTATATAAAGGCTCCCTTTCAATCCATTCGCCTAGATTGTGGGCATTCTTTGATGCAGGAAAAGACGGATAGTGTGGTTCAGGCCGTGCTGAAACATTGGAGCCCTAAGGTTGAGGAGTTGGCGGAAGAAAAAGCCGAGTAACCGTATCGCTAGTTCATGCGCTATCCCTGGCTTTCCATTGGCGTGCATAATTCTATGATGAACCCATTTATATCCCTTATATAGCCTACTTTCTGACCCCAGGGTTTTGGGGTTATTTCTTCCAAAAGGATAGCTCCATTGTCTAATGCGTTTTCCATTACTCTTTCTACCTCTGCAGAAGTAAATGCCAGTTCAATCCCAAAGGGCTTTTCTTCCAGGTTACTCTCCCTGAAGCCCTTTTTAAAATTTGACTTGCCCAACTCAAGGCTGGCGAAGGCAAGGGTTGTGGCTCCAGAGATGATTTCTCCATAGTCATTCTCCGGGCTTAGAAACTTTTGCTCAAATCCCAGAGCTTTCCTGTAAAACGCGATGGTTTGAGGAACATCCTTGACATACAGGATGGTGTAGGCATATTGAAGATCCATTGGATTTAATATTCTTTTAGCCAAATTTAGGGAATTGCCTAAGGCTCTACTTAGTAAAAAAGCGACATCATCGAAAGGAACTGGGGAGATCTCCCGAAATTCGTTGGAACTCGTAATTCATATGGGCATGGTCAAAAAACCCCATTTCAAATGCGATATCCAAAAGATTTCTCGGGAAGTATCTTGAAACTTTCACGTGTTTGATTATGTGAAAAGGTCCAGAAGCTATCTACTATTCCGAGAAGTCCTGCGGAAGGCCGAATCTCTTTGTACATAGATTTTAAAACATCCTGTGACGGATTGTAGAACTATTAAGGGTTTGATAAATCTAATTGCAAATATAAAGCTTGAAAAGCCCATTTCTACGAATATTTGTTTTAAAGTCCCTTTGCTTGCAACCAATCCTCCATGGCGTTCAGATATCCCTCACATCTTACCCTAGGCAATTTATGGTCCTGGAATTCATAAAAGCCCCCCGTTTTACACGTAAACATATTATGATTGCAGTCGAGGAAGATCTTAATCGTCAGGTCTGAGTTTCTTCCCAGGGTATTTTCATAGAGCAGCTTTGTTTTTGTCCAATCGACGTGCAGGTCTTTTTCCCCAAACAGAGCTAATACCGGACAAGTAATCTGAGACAATAGGGAGTCAAAATCCTGGATATAGATGGCCAGGCCAGATTCCGCATCCATTTTCTGATCGACAGAGCTTTTCTGATAGCGGTAGTAATTTTCTTCAGTCATTACTCCTCCCGTAAACCGGAGGAAAAATGAATTTTGCCTGAGGTGGGTCGTAGCTTCTAGACATTCTTCATAGCTTCCCCCGCGATGACTTACTAGATTGCCGTTTTTCCATTCTTCTACCAGCAAGCTTATGCTATCTTCCGAATGCCCATTTATTCTCAGATTGTTCTCTAACAAATACCCAAAGTTTTCTTTGTCGTCCGTCCCACTGACCGATATCCAGAATTTTATCCCATTGAATTGATTGATAACTAGTGGATTGATCCACCCTGCTCGGCTAATGCCCCATAAACCGATACTGTTTGAGCCAGGTATATCTTGTTCTTGTAAGGCTCGGATAGCAGCGATTACTTCCTGGGCACTACTTTGTACGGATTGATTATAATCAAATGTCCCCCCACTTTTCCCACAACCCACTTTGTCCCACATGTAAACCGCATAGCCAGTTCTTACAAATAGCTCTCTCACATCGTAATGCCATTCTTGTTCTACGGCATTTGTTTGGCCTGATCCGTGAACGATGAGGACCAATCCTTTTGGAGGATGTTTTTCGGGGGTGTTGAGAATCCCATTCAGTTTGACTCCCTCACATTCAAATTCGAAAATTTCACTTTGGATTTGCGCGTTTACAGGTAGCCCAATTAATAATAGCCCTACTAAAGGTCCGAATATCTTCATAGTTTGGCAATTTGTCTCTTATTAGGAAGGGAGGTTAAATCCCACCTGTTAGGAGATACCAGTAAGGTGTTTAGGGTTGGAAGTCGAGCTTAATTTAAATGGCGAAACTCGATAACATACATGCTTCTGGCAGATCGATTTATGGATTGAGATTAAACAGTCCTTCAAAAATCCCAATAATCAGTATCCCAATACCTCTAATAGCCGAATGACTTCATTATTGATCATATCTGCATGCTCTTTTTGGGTGTAAATACTATTATGGTCAGCGTTAAGGATAAACACTTCTCCATCGCTAGAAAGCTCAGCAAACTCTTGCTGCATTTGCAAATTTATTCTTCCCCCCTCCTCTGGATCCATCCCTTTTTTTCGATAGAACTCTTTGCCCTTCTCACCCATGGGTTTTCCGCCTACAAATACCCGAATGGGCCTGGAACCAAAATCATTTGCTTTACCTGCCCGTTTTAAATTTCGATGGTAGTATCTCATCTCTTTTGCAGCAGTTCTTGCTAGTTTTCCATCAAGGGTAAAGTCCGTAATGCGATTGTCGACCTCCTCAGGTAAGCCTTCCCCGGGTAAGATGCGTCCCCAGATGTGCTCATATAATCCCAGAATGCCCAAATCTGCTAGTACGCCAAGTGCGTTATAGGTCCCGATCATGAGTTTGATGGTAGTGGAATTTTCCTTAGGCAAATCTAGCCGTTCCACTCGCTCAGGATGGGTGCAATCTATAAAGACCAAAGCTTCCACCTCATCGGGATATAGTTGAGTAAATACACGTATATAGGGTCCCCCCATAGAATGACCCGCCATAATATAGGGCGGGGCTTCCCCTGCCTTCTCGAGTAGAGTATGTAGCTCTCGGGCAACGGTTTCTGGGTCACGTGCTGTCTTACAGGCATCACTATATCCGATCCCCGCTCGGTCGTAGCGGACAACGCGCATAGAATCTTTTAAGCCTTCACTCAGCCAATGAAAGTACGTTTCTGCTACCCCAGACCCTCCCTCAATTACGAGTGTAGGTTTATGGTTTTTTTCTCCGGAACTATTTATGTGTAGGTTAAAACCCCCTACATCCACCAGTTCCCCCATAGGTTCATGTTGCTTAGGGCCAAACAAACGGAAGGCTAAGCCGGCCAGTATGATCAGGATCAAGAAGGATGCGATCGATATTCCGATCCACTTCAACACGTTTAAGAATTTTTTCATCGTATTAATCTTGTAAGATGGAGTTTAAGTTTACCCCCTTGGTCCATGGGGTACTCCCTATGTATGGAGTAATTCTAAATTTTAAATCGATTGGGTCGATGCTTACCAAGGAGTTTATCGGAGCTCCTCTTTCCGAATCATCTGGAGGATTTCTTGACAGATCACCTCCGCATTCTCTTTTGTGGTATAAATACTATTGTGGTGTCCATCGATGAGTATGTGTTTTCCCGCTGTAGAAAGTCGGGCAATCTCGCGCTGCAGTTCAACCCATTTAGGGTTGGCTTCTTTTCCACTATATTTTTTGCCGGCAGTAAACACTCTGAGAGGTAGAGAGCCAAAATCCTTGGCTTCCCTCGACTGGTCATAAACGGCCTGATCCCATTTTAATTCCTCTCTAGCACCTCGTATATATTTCCCGTTAAGGGTGTAGTCCAGGAATCCTTTATTCACTTCCTCGGGTAAGTCCTCTGCAGAAATTAAGGAACCCTTATATCTATCAAATAGACCTAGAATACCCAGGTCTCCCAAAACGGCTAGGGAATTTAATACCCATGTGATATCGCGAGGCTCAGACCAGCCGAGCCTTTCTCGCTGATCAGGATGGCTGGAATCCAAAAAGGCCATAGCGACCACTTCATCTGGATACAGTTGAGCAAAAACCCGAATAAAAAGGCCCCCGAAGGAATGGCCTGCTAGGATATAGGGAGGAGACTCTCCTGCTTCTTCCAGTAAGGTATGTAACTCACGGGCGATTGTGGTAGGATCACGTGGGGTATGGCTAAGGTCGCTATATCCAATTCCAGCTCGGTCGTAGCGAACAATTCGCATACTATCCTTTAGGCCTTCACTCAGCCAGTGGTAATGCTCACTGGGTATCGCCTGTCCTGTTTCAAAAACAAGGGTTGGCTTATCACTTTTATTTCCAGTGCTGTGTATGTGTAGGTTATATCCCCCTACATCTACAAGTTCCCCGGGTGGATGGGGCTTTGGGCCAAACAAACGCAAGGCTAGGCCTGCTAAAAGGATGAGGACCAAAACTGATCCGATCGATAATCCGATCCATTTCAAAATTTTCAAAAGAATCTTCATAGAAATACATGTTTGATAGTTAATTGCTGTGAGAAATAAGTTGATAGTTCCTCTCTAACTGCTGATTCAAACATCGATTTCCTTTTGCTGCGAAGCTATTTAATGTGACCAACTCGCCTGAAAAGTATATACACTGCTTTTTAAAAGCGCTCAAATTGGTTGGACGAAAAAATGCCAGGCTTGGACATAAAAATGGCGGTGTTCATCAAGTTAGTTTTATTGATAGGGAGGGAACCCTATTTTTGTAGATCATAAAGAGACATAAATCGAAAAGGATGGATTTCCTTCTTAAAATCAAAAACTATAAAGCTTTCATCATAGGAGGGATTCTGTCCACTGTGATAGCTATTATGCTTTATTGGAGTGGAGGGTATATTGTTGATCCAGCCTATGTTTCTCAACCCGTGTATCTCCTTATACATATCCTTGCTTTTGCAGGCTGTTGGTGGGTCCTTTCTTTTTTCCTAACCAAGTTCCCCGTTTTGGAAGTGGTAGGAGTCATGGGATTATTGGTAGTCGCATTTTTAGCTGAATCATTAATTAAGTTTCCCGATAATCCCGTTACGATTCCGGTACTCATTCTTTTTTGGTTGGGCATAGCTTATCTGATTCTTCCAGCGTTTTTTAAAAAATATAGGATCGCCATTCTATCGGTATATGGGTTAGTTTTATTGTATTTTTTCATTTTTAGAGGGATGCCCAATTATTTTGAAGATTATCACCAGAACTTCCTCAGGTTTCTGTTGATTCCTATTCCCTTTTTTGTCGCTTTATGGGGTTATGAGCAATGGCGTTGGTTGAAAATACTGCAGTCAGATAAAGCAAAAGCAGAATTGACCTTGCTCAAAAATCAGATTAATCCTCATTTCTTTTTTAATACCTTAAATAACTTATATGGGCTAGCGGTTGAAAAATCAGACCAAGCACCCGCTATGATCCTAAAGTTATCCGACATCATGCGC
Organism: Bacteroidia bacterium; assembly: GCA_965263105.1. GTDB lineage: Bacteria > Bacteroidota > Bacteroidia > J057 > J057 > JBCCTX01. The sequence goes on from CBDHGL010000003.1 coordinate 28,024, forward strand.
TATACCATTTATGAAGGGAAAGCAGATTACGTCGCGTTGAAAGATGAGATTACCTATCTGGAAGATTATATTGAATTACACAAAATCCGCTACCAAAAGAAAGTGGACATTTCCTTTGACAAAGACCTTCAGCATTCCCATAAAATTGCGCCCTTACTTTTGATTATCCCTTTAGAGAACGCCTTTAAACATGGAGTTGAAAGCCTCGCAGCGGACGCGTTTATCGAGCTGAATATTTATACTAGGCCCACAAGCATACATTTTCACATACGCAATAATTATGAACTGACTGAGGGCAAGGAGGAAGGAATAGGGTTGGCGAATTTAAGGAAAAGACTCGCCTTGATGTATCCCAATCAGCATAAATTGGAGATAACAAAAACAGCAGATGTTTTTTCAGTCAGCTTGGTAATCGATTCCTTATGAAATACCTTATCATAGACGATGAACCCATTGCACATCGCATTATTGAAGGCTATTGTGCTGAACTTCCTCACTTGGAAAAAATAGGGAATGCCTACAATGCCTTTGAAGCTTCTGTGATTATTGCTGAGAAGGCAGTCGATTTGATTTTTTTGGACCTCAATATGCCTAAGTTGACAGGATTCGAATGGCTAAAGACCTTGTCTCAGCCTCCTAGCATTATTGTGACGACTGCTTATAAGGAATATGCCCTTGAAGGATACGAATTAAATATAGTAGACTACCTGCTCAAGCCTTTTTCCTTTCCGCGTTTTTTAAAGGCCATCAATAAAGTTAATCCTCCCGAAAAGCTGACCTCACCAGAAGTTCCCTCTCTTCCTAATGAGCCCAATAGTCGGTTTTTTCTGAAAGGAGACAAAAAGCACCACCAGATAGATACACAGGACATCTTATTTGTGGAGGCCTATGGAAACTATTGCAAGATTTATTTGGCGGAAGAAATGATCCTTAGCCATGAAAAGATATCCAATCTAGAGACCTTGTTGTCGAAAGAAAGCTTTCTGCGCGTTCATAAATCATTTATAGTTTCTATAGATAAAATTAAGCTCATCCAGGGAAATCAGATCTTCCTGCAAGGCCACAAAATTCCCATTGGACAGACCTATCGGAGTAAAATAAACCAATTATTGAGCGGGAAATAACGAGTTGCCAGGCTGTCAGACTAGACAATAGAAGATATTGTTTGAGAGGTATAGGCATACGATCAGGTAACTTTAGGGAAAATTTATTTTAACCCAATAAAAAAGAAAGGAATTTGGACCAGGAGCATAAGGATAGCTCCACACACCCACCAATAAGGGAAATCACCCATTACCGAAGCCATCACCAAACCTGTCCCCAAGCCCAAAAGAAATAGCCCTACTTTGAATCTATTAGAATCTTGATAAGGTCGAAATCGTTCCCGATTCTTCCAGGTTGTAATTACTAAGTATATGTAAGGACCCAAAATGAATATTAGTCCTAATACATCTTGTCTGGAAGGCCCATGGTGGGCACTAAGGGAAAAGAGTCTTTCCCCTCGATCGGGTAAGGCTACGATTACCACACCTGTAATAACCAGAGATAGGATAAGTATGAGCTTATACCTGTTCATTCGATGAGAATGGGTTCTTCTACTGCTGAGCCCACTTCAGGTACATATTCCAAAATCTCTCCAGGTTGACACTCCAAAGCTTTACAGATGGCTTCTAAGGTGGAAAAGCGAATGGCTCTGACCTTTCCCGTTTTGAGTAAGGAGAGGTTCTTCATGGAAATATTAATTTCTTCAGAAAGGGAAGTTAAGGTCATTTTCCGCTGTGCCAAAACGACATCTAGATTAACTAAAATAGGCATATTATACCGTTAGATTTTCATTTTCCTGCAACACAGAACCTTGCCTAAATACCTCCCCAATAACTAAAATAATGATTCCTAAAAAGATTATCCCAAAATTCATGTCGGTCCATCCTATAGGAGCTATCTCAATACCTGGTATGTCAATTTTTTGTATGACCGAAATACTGAGGAATAAGGAAATAGAAAAATAATAGATCTCCCCTCCAATAACTAATAAGCCAAGTTTTTTAATTCTTGATAGATTCTCTTTACTAAAGGGGTTTGCCTCTACACTTGCCAGGATGTGGAATAGAAAGTAATTGGACAGAAAGCCAAAAATGCAAACCCCCAGAAGTGCTAGGTATCGCATCGTTAAGAAAAAAGTTTTATGCTTTGTGGCGAGTATTTCTAGATAAACCTTTCTATAGTCAATTTTTACGGCCTCAAAAGTATCCTCCGAATAAGTTACCCTGTCAGTAAGTTCTTCCCTTTCCATTTTCAAGGGGATAACCCAATTGACCTTATTCAAAGGAGGATTATCCGGGCCAAAAATGGCAAGTACGACAGAGACACTTAGAACGAAACCAGCCATGGTGATCACCAGTAAGGCGATAAAGGCGACGATTTGAGCGATTTTTAGAGGGATCGATTTCATAATTGGTCAATTTTTATACTATAAAGGTATAAAATTTTACCTTAAAAGTAAAAAAAGCTTCCCTTCTTATTAGGTCCCTCTTTTATTCAAATCGAATCCTTAGCTTCAATCTTTATATAAGTTTCCATTTAAATACTTCAATCCCGAATCACAGGCTACTGTTACTACTGTATGTCCCTTTCCCAATTCACGGGCAAGTTGAAGGGCTCCGGCTACATTTAGGCCAGAGGATGTACCGGCAAATATGCCCTCTTCTTTTGCCAATCTTTTTGCTATGATACGTGCTTCTGCTTCCTCAATGGCCTTTATAGCTTTGACTTGGTCTCTCTTAAAAAGGGGAGGAACAAAGCCTACGCCTATTCCTTCTACGGAATGCGTACCGGCTATCCCTGTGCTTAAAACCGCGGAAGAGGCAGGTTCAAAAGCAATAATAGAGGTGGCCTTGCCTTGCAAAGCATGGGCAACTCCCATCAGCATGCCGGCAGTTCCTACAGCTCCACAAAAAATATCAATGGGTTGAGGGAGTTGGCTTAGCAATTCTTCTCCAATTTTGGCATACCCGATTAACTCATCCGAATTATGAAATTGGTTGGTGTAGTACGAATTCCCTTCCTGAGCAATTTCATTGGCTCGGGCAATCAATTTGGGCAAGAGGTCCTTGGTGATTTTTCCTCCCTCGCTGGGGATGATCTCTAAATCCGCGCCAAATGCTTTCATCGTATTCAACTTCTCTTGGGCATAGGCGTCTGAAGAAACGACATGAAAGTCATATCCTTTTACAGCGCAGATCAAGGCAAGCGAAGAACCCGTACTTCCGCCCGTACATTCTACTACGGTCATTCCCTTTTTTAAATCCCCTCTTTTCTCAGCTTCCTCGATCATGGCTAAGGCCATCCGATCTTTGTAGGATCCAGTAGGGTTGTAATATTCTAACTTGACAAACACATCTGCACTTGTCTCAGGAACAATTTTTTGCAGTTGGACTATGGGGGTGTTGCCTATGGTGCTTAGGATGGAGTGTTTCATGTTTAATAGTTGTAGGGTATAGAATCCTTCTCCTATACGTAGTTCCCTGTTGAAAGGTCTGTGTAATTTGGTGCAGCTCTCAATAAAATGCTAATCCAGTTAGATCCTTGTTTTTTCTCACTTAAAAGTTCTCGTAACTTCTTAGTTAATGCTCGCTTGCATAAACCTAGATACAACATGTGGATTAAGGATTTTTTCATGAAGCCCATGGCCCTGCCCTATGATTTTGATGAATGGCAGGCCTTGCCCTTCCCAGAAAGGGCTCAAAAAGTATGTCAGGCCTGGGCCATGCAGGGCTTCGGTGCTCCTCCCTTTGCCGTCATTTTTTACACCCTGAAAATCGCCTTTTACATCTGGATGTGGACGGTATTTTGTGGATTTTCTACGGAGTTGGGAGGGATAGATTCAATCGGAGAATGGGGGTTTAAGCTAGAAGCCTTGGGAAAGGCTTTGACCTGGACGATGCTGTTAGAAGTGATAGGTTTTGGCGGGGCTAGTGGGCCCTTGACGGGGAGATACATGCCCCCTTTGGGAGGAATCACCTACTGGTTTATTCCCGGAACGGTGAAATCCCCTATGTTTAAGGCCTTGGGAGATAAGCGCAATATCCTGGATGTTTTGCTGTATGGAGCCTTGTTATTTTTTCTGGTAAAGGCCTGTATAGCTCCTGCCGTTACCCCTGATGAAGTGCTTCCCATTATCATCTTATTACCCATTTTGGGGCTATTGGATACGCAAATTTTCCTGGCAGCCCGGGGCGACGTTTGGTTTCCAGCTCTCTTTGTTTTTCTGTTTCCCACAGAAACGGGAAGCGCCTTAAAAATTGCCTGGTTTGCCGTCTGGTTTTGGGCGGCTTTCTCCAAGCTGACCCCCACCTTTCACCTCTGTGGTTTCTGTGATGATCTGCAACAGCCCCTTTTTAAAATTCAAACTGGCTAAAGCGCCTGCTATTCAAAAGCTATCCAGATGACCTGAGGTTGAGCAAAACAGCTATTTACATAGCCCACTTTGGGACCCTGGTAGGAATTTGCCCTGCCGATTCTCCTCATGACCGGAACTTTGCTGGGCTGGCCGCAAGAAGTGATGATTTACTTTTTATGGGGAATGACGGCCTTTCACACCTTCATCTTCATCAATTTCCCCATGGGGGTTCCGATGGAATGGAATGTGATTATGGTCTACGGGGGTTGGTTGTTATTTGGCTATCATCCCGAATGGATGCCGACAGATATTACACAAATAGCTATCATTGCCTTGTTTGTCGTATGGTTTCTCGTATTTACCCTGCTAGGTAACTTCTTCCCCAAATACATCTCCTTTTTGCTTTCCATGCGCTACTACGCAGGAACCTGGCCCTATTCAGTTTGGTTGTTCAAAAAAGGCTCCAAGCTCTCCAAGCTAGAACCGAATATCCGAAAAACATCAGCAGATATACGCAAGCAATTAAGTTTGTTCTATGAAGAAAGAACCGTAAACGCCATCCTTTCTCGTATGATCTCCTTTCGCTTAATGCATCTTCCAGGGCGTGCTTTACATGATTTACTTCCCCAAGCTGTAGATGATATAGAGGAATACTATTGGTTGGAGGGAGAGTTTATGGCAGGTGAAGTTCTCGGATGGAACTTTGGGGATGGACATCTCCACCAGGAGAAGCTATTGGCCTCGGTTCAAAAACGCTGCGCGTTTGAGAGCGGAGAGCTACGGGTAATCATGGTAGAATCTCCTCAGCTGCACAACGGGCGTTTGCATTGGCGTATCCATGATGCCAAGGACGGCCTGATGAAGGAGGGATATGCCTTCATCAAGGAACTCAAGCAAAAGATGCCCTGGCCAGAATGGGAATAAGATGGAGGAGAGCTATGATATCGTAATCATTTGTTCAACTCAAAACCTTCAAATTTCAAGTTAGAAAGCCTTCCAAAGTGGATGCTAGAAAAACAGGGGCTTCCTGCATCGGGAAATGGCCTGAATTTTCACATTCTATGAAGTCTACCTGTCTGAATCCTTCAAAGTTTTTCTTTTGAATAGGCATTTGAAACTGGGGATGGTCATAGGTACCAGCCAGAACTAAAAATGGCTTTTCCACGCTTAACATCTTGTCTCTAAAATCTTCTGTAAGCCACATCTGCATATAGGCATGCTGGGCTTTTTCATCGGTGACCTGTATATGTCTTTCCGCCCGCATCTTATACCAGTAATCAGCGTATCGATTCGAGGTAAAGGCACCATAACCCATTTTGGCTATGTCAACATTTTGGATAAGGGCTTTCAAAAAACCCTTGGTTTCTTCATCAGCTGGGAAACCACTTGAAGCTACTGGGGTAAGCAAAGCCACTTTTTTGATTCGGTTCTCATTGTCAGCGAAGGCAGCATATTGTGCGGCCATTCCACACATGGAATGGCCAATTAGGTGGAAGGTGGGGAAAGCCAAGACATCTGCTAACTGAAATATGTCATCTTTGATTTCTTCCAAATTATATTGTCCGGGAATGTCCTTGGATGCGCCATAACCCCTCACATCCATGAAGGCATAGGTATATTTTTCCGGGTTCAAAAAGGGAATCGTCGCATTCCAGCTTTGGGCATCATCCATCCAGCTATGAAGGGCTATTACCTTGGTATCTCCACTCCCGTGGAGGAAATATCCGATTGAATTATGGTCCATGGTTAATTTTTTAAGGTCCAGTGATTAATTTTTTCTCCTATGGCAGTGGGATGATCTTCTGTGAGGTAGTGCTTCCCCTTTCCCACATTGAAAAAAGCGACATGGTTAAAATGCTGCCGCGCATAGTCGATATTTTTACCCCTTACGATCATTCCAGGATTGGCGTGTATGATTAAAAAGGGAACTTTCTCATTGATCTTTTTTAAGCCTTGGGCAATGTGGTCCAATTCATCTGCAAAATCTCCCTTTGCGTGTGAAATTCCTTTAGGGGGAACCGTATAAGGGCCTGCTCCATACATCATGACCTCACGCCTTTTGACATCCTCTAAATAGGGTTCATTGTAGGTAGCTTCTAGTTTATCTGAGTATTTTCTTGCTACAGACATTTTCAACATCATGCGGGGCATTCTATTTTTCTCTACTATCATCTTGTAGGCCCGTTTTTCATTCTTCATCATGCTGAACATCATTTTCTGCATCGTCTTCAAGCTTTTGTACCATTCCTTAGAAGGCATGTACATGGCCTCGATTAATACAATTCCCTTGATATTGGGCTCATGCTCAATGGCATACTTGAGTCCATAGAGAGAACCAATATCCGTAACGACCAGGGTGAGGTTCTTTAGGTTCAAGCTATCAATGAAAGCCTCGATGTATCTGTAGTGGCGTTGGATGGAATAATCCTGGTGAGAAGGTACCTCTGATTTGCCATATCCCACCAGATCCACTGCAATGGCTCGATGGTTTTGGGCCACCCTAGGCACCACATTTCGCCACAGTTGGGAATTGTCAGGGATTCCATGGAGGAATAAGACAGGTTCACCAGTTCCTTGTTCATAATAGGCCAATCGGAGCTCCTCAACCTGTTGGTATTTGTAGGTATGGGAGAATTTATCGGGAACATTCTGCTCAGGAGCTTGAGCACAGACATCCGTTTGGCACACGCATATAAACATCAAACCCCATAAAAGATTGATTTTTGCTTTCATAATTAGAGGAGTTAGACGGTGGGGGCCCAGGTTCTGCTGGCAAACACTTCATCAATCTCTGGAACCGTATTGTGGTTTGTGTAATTGCTCATGGTCTTTACGGCGATTCCGGTAATGATACCCAGGACGTGCGATTCTGTATATCCGCTATCCAAAAATTCTTGAATCAGGTCTGCATCTACCACTCCTCGATTGCGAGTAAGGGCTCGGGTCAATTGCGAGAGAACGGCCAATTTAGGGTCAGGGATAGGGGTATTATTTCTAATGGCATCGGTAATGTCAGTCGGAACTTTGCTCATGTTGTCTGCCACAAAACTGTGGGCGGCCATACAGTAAGGACAACTATTCTCGAAAGCTACGGAGAGGAGAATGACCTCTTGCTCAACGGGAGTGAATCCCGCATTTTTTCGAAAATTATCGTAGGCATACACATAGGAATCCAATAGGGCCGGATTGTGTCCCATTTTGAGGTACATATTGGGAGCAAAACCCAATTTCGCCTTTGTTTGGTCAATAATTTTGTTGCTGATCTCTGAAGAGATGGGAAGGGCTAAGGGTAAGTTTGCCATAATTTGTGATTAATTATTTCTCACAAAAATGGGCAAGAGGGATTTGGGATACCTTGCTTAAAAGCTCAAATGTTCGCCCTTTTGGGTCAAACGAGATTGGGAAGGGGTAAGCCCATAGTGTTTTTTGAAGGCCCGATTGAAATGATTGACATTCTCGAAACCACAGGAATAGGCCACTTCGGAAATAGAATGGGACTCAATCGAAAGGAGTTGGAAAGATCGTTCTAATTTCTTTTGGAGGATGTATTTGGCAGGGGCTTGTTGGTAATATTTTTTAAATCTCCTTTTGAAGGTTGCCAAACTACAGCCACACAGTTTGGCCAATTCCTCTAAGGACAAATTGGCAAAGGTGTTTTTTTGAATGATCTCCTTGAAGTCGTATTCATAGGGAGTAAAAAGCGCATTGATAAAATCGTGAATGGACTTTTCCGTTTTGCCCAACAGCAGTAACAATTCCTTGAGTTTACTGACTATGAGGTTGTCATCTGCCAATTCGGGGTGTTCAAGGAGGTGATTAATGCCCTCTATAAATAGTTTCATCAAAGGCTCTACCTGGGTAGAACTGACATCAAAATTGTTCTGGAAGTCCACCAGTTTTAAATCTGTTTGGAAGAACTCTTTTACCATCTCTGGGTAAAAATAGGCCCCAAAAACGCTAATTTCCTTATCAAGATCCTGTTGGGGCGAAGGTTCGATGAAATAATTGCCGCATTTAGCTACCATGGCTTCCCCCGCCCTTAATTCTATCAAATTTGTCGGGCTTCTAAAAGAAAAGCTTCCCTCACTCATGTACAAAAAGCAAGCTTCATCTTTCTGAAATAGCTTGGGAAAACGAGTAAAGCTACTTTCCATGAGTAACTTCTCAAATACGACTTTCCCTTTGTATCGGATGGCTTTTTTCTTCATAAGCTTATTCAAACAGAAGGCTGTATAAGGTAAAAAGTTTATAATACATCCTCAATGGATTTTATCCATCTACACGTTTGTTACACGTAAGCGTTTAACTTTCGTTTTAATTTCGCTTTCTCCTCAGCTCGCCACTACGATTTAAGGATGGATCCCTATCCACATTACCTAGGAATGATATACGAGTATAAAGTCAAGAATTTCTTCTCTTAGTCTGCACAAGCAGGATAAGTTGCCGCAATCCCAATCAGGCTATCTTCACTGGCTTTGGAAGACAAATAGAGCCTCACCTCCCAGCAAGCATAGTGTTCAGCATGGGTGAGCAGTATATCCATTTTGCCATCATTGTCCAGATCTCCCACCCAGCGAAGACGAACTCCTGCCTCATAGTCCTCACCATTCCAATCTTGTAAGTCCATTTCAAAAAGGACTACTTCTTTAAAGTTATCTCCTCCTTGCCCAATCTCCCTCAAGATAACCTGGTAGTCTTGAATAGCGGAAAAGGGTCCTTTGGCTTTTTCATTTACTTGGGGCTTACCCGTTGCATATAGATAGGATCTTCCGAAGTGGACGGCTTCCCCGGGATATAACATTTTTCCATAGGGAAAGTGTCTACCAGAGAGAACTTGTCCATCCTGGAGAGGAACATTCCATATATAGAATTCAGGTCTTTCTTTCGACTCCATTCTCACAAAACGTTTCCTCCCGTCTAGGTGAGTATCTATCAAGGTATCTTTGCCATTAACTTCAACTACCCTAGAATGCCGTACTTGCTGTTCATCTTTATAAATGGCAAAAAACTGTCTCTCCGTTTCAAAAGGAAGGTAATTCCAGGTATTTATCCAATCTACGGGACAGCTAAAGCCTATAGGGTTATTGCTTTGAGAAAAAGCTAATAGAGGAATAAATAGGAACAAGTAGGATAGGGATCCTTGGATCATACGGTCGTTGTTACCTGGCTGCTTGGCGCCGAGTGATAAGTGGAATTTTAGTCTCCGCCTCTTTTAGGTATCCACTCAATTCAAAAACATTCTCATACCCATAGCCATGCAAATTGATAAAAGTGGGTATGTTCAAAGCCAAAGGCATTCGCTTATTAGCCAAGGAGGGGCGGCTACTTTCAAAATTGTTGTTGCAATAGATCAAAATGCGAGTAGACTTGCTGGGAATTTTCTCAGCAAGCTTGCCTTCGGTAAAGTCGGAGAAATTCAAATGTACTGCCCCAGCCACGTGAACATCCTCAAAAGCATCTTTAGACCTCGTATCGAGAATGAGGGTATGTGCATCTTGACTGTACCGAATGAAGGTTTCTTCATCGATCATTCGCGTTTTTCTCAGGGCTTCTAAGCTATCTCCCAGCATTAAAAATCCAGCATAATCCACTTTCTCAGAGGGTGATTCAAAGGAATCGGATTCATCTAAGGCAGGGGCCTGAATAGCCTTCTTTTTTTGGGCAAAAATGGGGATCATCACTATAAGCAAGAGGGTCAAAATGAGCATGCCTTTAATCATGGGAGCTGTGTTGATTTTTAGAAAAGAATAATAGAGGAGATAGGAGTATTTATTTCCTCAGATGTTTTACGGGTTTTTAATTCAAGAGGTTTGAACATTTTCTACCCTAAACATCCCCCATACCGCGATCAGATTTAACCCCAGACCAAACAAATTGATCAAGATGGCGATGATCCCGGAACCCCAGGAATAGTATATTTCTGGAGACGGGTATAAGGAAATGACATGTTTGATAATGCCACTGTATCCAAACAATAGGACGGCTATTAGCATCAAGATTCTATACAACCTGATTCGTTTCATCTTTCCTGTTAGCAGAAAAATCAGGTATATGGCCATTACTCCCATGCCTAGCAAAGGATCGGTAGGAGTTAGGGCCTTGCCCTCCTTTGATAATAGCCACCAGCTAAGCACATTGAATAGGATGGCAATAATCCCATATAGGAGTTGTAGACTTAATAAGGTCTGGAATCTCAGGCTTTTGATATCAGTTATTTCTTTTTCTGTAATCATCCCAAACTCTGGTTCCCTCATATAGCATATTTACACCTATCTTCTATAAGTCCCATCCGGCAAAATAGTTGGGAAACTGTACTGTGGATCTGTAAGCAATTGATAGGCAGTGGGGTCTTGTTCTTGCATTTTTTGTGAAGTATTTAACTTCCATTCATGGCCAATCTCTTCCAATCGATTTTCCTGCGCCCCTAAAATGGAGGTCAAAGCCCAATAAAAATATTCTGTAACTTGACAATCGTACTCACAAGTGCGATCATCATATGTATACCAGGCACCGGATGGATAAGAGCTGGGAATAGAAGTAAACTGTCCTCCCCGAGCGAGGTCCATCGCATGGGCAATTTGAGAACCAGCCCTTTCACCCAAAATATCTGGATATACTTTTGAATAACCTGCATGGGTGATAATATGAAGCACTTCCTCCAAAGCGGCATCAAAGCGCCCACTTAGGCCATTGGCTACATAAGAAGGATTCGTTTCATCATTGCCAAGGTCCTGTCCTAACCTGTCTGAAGGAGGATCGATGTTTAAATCATTTTCCGTTTTCCACATCACCATATAGGCCTTTTCCATTACCATTCTATCAACGACCGTCTGGTTGTCAGGAATCCCGTCCTCGTCATTGTCTAGGTATTGGGCCATCAAGTTTGCCGCATGCAACAACTTAGCGTCCTCAACTTGAGCAACCGCGTAGATATCAATACCAAAAACAACCACTTTTCGATTAAAAGCAGATAAGCCCTTATCTGAATGAGATACGATGGAGAAATTTGGATCTGTTCCCGGTTCAACAGGTTCCATGGGACTTATGGAACTGTCTGTACCACAGGAAGCGATAAGTAGAAAATATACGAGGGGAAAAAACATATGTACGACTTTCATTTTTAACTTTTGTTTGTGAATGAATTATTGTTCTATTCACAAAACAGCAAAGTTCAAAAATACCCTACTCGCCAGCTAAGTTTAAAATCGAAAGATACTCTCAGCTCACCGCCACAATATCCTATCCACTCCCTCTGCCTCTAAGAGCTGATTGAAATCCTTCAAATCCTGATTGAGGACTTGATCCAGCGGCTTGATAAAGGCTTCGTACTGCTTTTTCAAATCCTCATAGCGTTCCTGCATACCCGCTGTAGGAGCCTGTGCCCCCTGGAGGATCACCCCATAGAGCCGTGCGATGTGGTTGCTAAATTTTCTCGGAAAATTGATTTCATCCTGGGAGGTTTCGATACGCTTTTGGTAAAGGTCAGCCTCCACATTAGCGAGTTTCTCAGAGAGAGCTTGGGCCTGGGTCTTCAGGCTTTCGCTAAAACCCGATTTTACGGCCCGTTCGGCTATCCCCTTCGATTGCTTTTGGACACTGCGAATTTTTCGGATGTGATCCTGCGATTCGTTGATTAGCTCTATTACTTCCAATGCAAGATCTCGTTGGGCTTCATAGTCTTCTGGCGAAATATCTTGCCATCTAGGGTCAGCTTGAACGTTTAAGCGTTGGGTCTCCTTCCAATTGCCATTGCTCAGGACTAGGTTAAAAATTCCCGGAACGACCATTGGACCTCGTTCTTTTCCTGCCTGCATAACCATGGCGACGAATCCGTCTACCATGTTCGGTCCAGGATAACGGAGATCCCACTCAACCAGGTTCATACCTTCGGATAGATCCAAGTGTTGCTCATTTGCCCCTTTGTCTGGCTGGGAGGACCACTTGCGAACCAGTCGCTCTTGGGTATCAAAGAGTTCGAGGGTAAAAACCTCTTGGCTGTCAGGAGCATTTTCGAGGTAGAAATGAAAGCGGGCCTTGCGCTTACCCGTATTGGAGCGATAGACGCTTTTGGGTTCCAATAAATAGTGCTCCTTTCCAGCCACGGATTCCCATTGGTGCAAGGGGCTCAGATCGTCTAAGGCCCAGAAGGACCTTCCCTGTGTGCTCAAGACTAGTGTTTTTCCCACTACTTCCATATCGGTGATCGGAGTATGGGGCAAATTGAGCTGAAAGGGCTGCCAGGAACTGCCTTCATCGAAAGAGATGTACATACCAAACTCCGTTCCTGCATAAAGTAAACCCTTGCGGTTGGGATCTTCAGCTATCGCGCGAACAAAGTGGTCCGCAGGGATACCATTGCTGCCATCTGTCAGTTTCTTCCAGGATTTTCCGTAGTTGTTGGTCAGGTAAATGTAGGGAGCGAAATCCTGGTAGCGATAGTTATAAACCACCATTAAGGCCCGGCCTGCTGCATGGCTAGATAATTCTATTTTGTTGACGGTGCCTTCGTAGGGCATACCTTTGGGAGTTATTTCCTTCCAATTATCCCCTCCATCTCTTGTGATATGAACCCTGCCATCGTCGGTACCCGCCCAGATCTCTCCTTCGTTGTGGGGAGACTCTTCCAGCGCAAAAATGGAAGAATATACTTCTACTCCCGTGGCATCGTGCTGAATAGGGCCACCGGGAATGTCGTGATACTGATCGAGCTTTCGAGTGAGATCGGGGCTGATGATCTGCCAACTATGTCCCTTGTCCTTTGAGCGCATCACGTAGTTGCTCCCCTGATAAATGTGGTCGGGCTGGTATTGGGAAATAAAGATGGGGAAATTCCATTGCCAGCGGTATTTGAGATCCCGTTGCTGGGTTCCTTCTGTGTAGTGGGGATAAGCCGTGACTTGTCGAACTTCTCCTGTAGCTCGGTTCATATAAGTAATTTCTCCGCTATAACTCGTTGCATAGACGATGTTGGGATCACGAGGGATCAATAGCCACATCGGCACATTCGCTGCCCCCGACAGCCAGCCAGTCTTCAGAAGGGCTAAGTCCAGGTGGTCTGTGTAAATGAACAGATATGGTGGTATTGTCTTGTTGTCCAGCATAAACCCGCATCGGAAAATTGTTGTCTACACTAATTCGGTAAAACTCTGAAGTGGGCTGATTGTGTTGAGTAGACCAAGTTTTTCCGCCATTTAAGCTCACATTGGCTCCCCCATCGTTACAGTTGATCATGATGTCGGGATTATCCGGGTTGATCCAAACTCCATGGTTATCACCATGTGGGGTTTTTATGCGTTCCTCAAAGGATTTCCCCCCATCTATGGAGCGATAAAAGCCGGTATTGGAGGAATATATGGTATTTTCGTCTTGGGGATCGGCGGTGATGTGTGAATAGTACCAGCCTCTTTGTCGGTGTTTGTGATGTCGGTCTAGTCGAGTCCATTTTTCGCCGCCATCATCCGAGCGGTAAAGGCCTCCGTCTGCTTCCTCAGCGGCCTGGATAAGGGCCCAAATTCTACGTGGATTAGCGGGGGAGATGGCCAAACCAATTTTTCCCAGTAAACCTGTAGGCAAGCCCCCTTGCAGTTTTTCCCAGCTATCGCCTCCATCCTTGCTTTGCCAGATGCCTCCTTCTAGTCCTCCGTCAATTAGCGTCCAGGGTTTGCGTTCTGCCCGCCACATCGCTGCATAGAGGATGTCCGGATTTGTGGGGTGCATGACTAGGTCTATGGCACCCGTAGTATCGCTTTGGTAGAGTACCTTTTCCCAACTGTTTCCCCCATCTCGTGAACGGAAAACTCCCCTTTCGGGATTGGGCCCAAATATATTACCCAGAGCAGCTACATACAGGAGCTCTGGATCTTTGGGGTGAACTACAATTTTTCCTATCTGTCCCACCTTTTCCAGACCGATAGCCTCCCAAGTTTCGCCTTCGTCATTCGAGCGATACATTCCGATACCCGGAGAGACATTGCCTCGTGGAGCAGCAGACCCTGTTCCCACATAAATTCTATGTGTGGCTGAAGGGGCTACCGCTATAGCGCCAATTCCTCCGGTAGCGATTTGTACATCGGTGAGAACCTCCCAGCTATTTCCTGCGTCTTCTGTACGCCATACCCCTCCTCCTGTCGTCCCCATGTAGAAGGTAAAGGGCTTAGAAGGGACTCCTTCCACAGCAGTAGAACGTCCCCCTCGACTGGGTCCCAAGGAGCGGTACTCCAGGTGTTCAAAGAACCCCTCATCAGGTTGGGCACTTATTGGGGAATGAATAAAGGAAAAATGAGAAAGGAGAAAGAGGTAAAACAAGCTGTTTATTTTCAACTTAGAGGAGAATGGAAGGTCTTTGGTAAATGACATAGCAGAAGTTTTTCATAAAATATGATTTTTCCGTCAATACTAAGAATGCTAAATTAATTGGAGGCCATATTTTGTGTATTTCTAATATTTACGGCATTTTGGATTGATTTCGAATGCCTAATCTAACGATATGAGTCAAGGAAAGCGCAATATTCAGGTTGAAGGACGTGGGATTACCATCAAACAGGTGGGAAAAGAAGATTATATTTCTCTTACCGATATGGTGGGAAGGGGAGAACAGGGTTCCGAAATCATCAAAAACTGGATGAGAACCCGTTCGACGGTTTTATTTTTGATAGAATGGGAGTTAATGTACAATCCAGATTTTAATCTGGTGGAAAGTCACCAGATTAGAAATCGAGCATCCGCTGGGGAGGATATTACCTTTACGCTTTCCATAAAGGAGTGGAAGGAGAAAACCAGGGCTATGGGGATTATCTCTAAGCCTGGTCATTGAAACTAATGGGAAGGCTTAGAGCTGTCAGAGTTCTTTTTTTTCTCAATGCTTTTTTCTGTTTTTTAGGGGGAATAGAGTTTTTTACTCAAAACCTAGCTTTGGTCAACCTCAGTATGAATATGGGAATGGGGGGCATTGTTACTTCATTGATGATTGTATTGACGCTATACTTTTTCAATGGAACTGCATCTGAATAGTCTGAACCAATCTTGCAAATAATGAGTTTAGTCAACAAAAGCACCCAATTGTTGAACTATGTTGCAATCTATTCCCCTCTATATGACTATAGGGTTTATCATAACTACCCTATTTACCTTAATTTTTCTATATAACCTGATCCGTAAACTCTTGCCTGGAATCACAAAAAACAGGGATATTCGTTGGAATGGCTATTTGGATGGCCCTTCAGGGATATCTGAGTTATATAGGATTTTATTCCCAACACCTGGATACGATGCCTCCCCGATTTATATTTGTCTTGGGGCCTCCTTTATTATTAATCTTTCTCCTGTTCTTGACTGCTTGGGGGCGGGAATTTATGGATAGTTTGTCTCTTTCTACCCTCACCTACCTCCACGTAATCCGTATTCCCGTAGAGTTGGTTCTTTTGGGTTTGTTTTTCTCCAAAGCCATTCCCGAACTCATGACCTTTGAAGGCCGAAACTTCGATATTCTGGCGGGAATTACGGCACCCTTAGTAGCTTATTTTGGTGTACAGCAAGGAAAAGTGGGGAAAAATGCCTTATTGTTCTGGAACTTCCTCTGTCTGGCCTTACTCTTCAATATCGTTATTCACGCCATCCTTTCCATCCCCACTCCTTTCCAGCAATTTGCCTTCGACCAACCCAATATGGGGGTACTGCACTTTCCCTTTATCTGGTTGCCAGCTGTGATAGTACCCATTGTCCTATTTTCTCACCTAGCATCTATTAGAAAGCTCACTCGCTAGAGGGATTAATCCCTTGGGGAGGAGCCTCGCCACCAAGTAGCAAGGCTCGATCCGGTGATATTCATCATCGGCCCGAAGATGGCGGGGGCTAGGCCCACAGTTGCTAGTTTTCCCATTTCCAGGGCCAGGCCACTGGCCAGCCCTCCATTTTGTAGGCCCACCTCTAGGGCTATGGTTCTGCAGGATTTTTGATCCATTCCAAAGAGCTTACATCCATAATAGCCCAAGATGTATCCAGACAAATTGTGGATGAGGCAAGCTACTACGAGAAGCCCGCCGATTTTCAAGAGATCTTCCCTGCCTGCCGCTGTAATAATGGTGATAATGATGGCAATACTTACCATGGAGACCATGGGCATGGCATTGTCCAACCACTTGGCTTTGCCACTGAGAAAATGATTGAACAAAAGGCCTGCAACAATGGGAATAATGACAATCTTCGTAGTGCTCCACATCATGGCCCAAAAATCTATGGGGACAAACTGCCCGGCAAGCTGTTGAAGAAGAAAAGGAGTCATAAGAGGGGCAAGGGCCGTTGCTACGGCTGTAAGAGTAACCGAAAGGGCCAGATTGGCATTGGCGATGTAAGACATCACATTGGAAGCCAAGCCACTGGGGCAGGAACCCACCAGGATAATGCCTGCAGCTATTTCGGGAGGAAAGCCGAAGGTGGAAGCCAAGGCAAAGCCCACAAAGGGCATAATCGTAAACTGACAGGCCAGGCCAATAAATACAGGTTTTGGCATTTTAATTACCCCGACAAAGTCCTGGAAACTCATGGCAGTTCCCATCCCGAACATAATAAGCTGTAAGAGGGGAACAATCAATGTCTTATATTCAAATCCCTCGTAGGACTGAAAATAACTCGGGTAAAACATGGAAGCAGTTACAGCGGCCAGAATCCAAAGGGTGTAAGATAGTCCTTTAGCTGAGCCAATCCCTCTTATTCCTAAGGCAAGGAGAATAAAGGTGGCGATAAAATAGGGTCCCGAAGCCATGGGACCTTGTTGCTGCCAAAAATATAGTGTAAGGACGGCGCAAGCCAATCCAAGGATGAGTAGGGCCCTATAGGCTCTATGAGCTAGTGTTTGCATAAGTAGGAGACTCCTATCAAATTAAGTCCTCAGAGGCTCTTACGCAAATTTCCCTTTTTCTCATTTTTCATTTACCAGAAATAAGCATTCTTCTGTATATTGCTAGATCACCTAAATCCGAAAGAAACCTATGCTCATGAAGAATATCAGCCTGATACTTATGCTAGGCATGGTCTTAAGCTGCGAAAACACTACAACAACTACGTCTATGGAAGCACCTAGAGCAAAAAAGGTCTCACACACTTTTACAGAATTCGATCAAAATCGGATAGATCCCTATCACTGGCTAAGTGATAAGGAGGACCCCAAAGTGATAGAACACTTAGAGGCTGAAAATGCCTACCTGAAACAAGAAATGTCGCACACCGAAGATTTACAGGAGGAAATCTTTGACGAGATCATAGGTAGAATAGAAAAGAAATATGAATCCTTGCCTTACAAAAAAAATGGTTATTGGTATTACGTGCGCTATGAAGCAGATAACGAGCATCCTTTTTATTGTCGAAAAAAGGGGGATCTTGAGGCAGAAGAAGAGATTTTCCTCAACGTTGAGGAAATGGCCAAAGGCCATGACGTTTATCGCTTATTTCGGTATTTTGTGAGTCCAGATAACCAACTATTGGCCTATTTGGTAGATACAGCTGGAGATCGACGTAACACCTTGTACTTTAAGCGCCTAGATACTGGTGAAATGTTACCAGATCAAATTTCAAATTGTGCATATAGCGGTGCTTGGGCCAATGACAACCAGACCTTTTTTTATACCCAAAACGATAAAACAGTCCGTAGCTATAAGGTTATACGTCATGTCTTGGGTACAGATACCTCAAAGGATGTAGAAGTCTATGCCGAAGATGATAATACCTTTACGGCGGGGATTGGTCGGTCTACGGATGGCCAGTTTTTGATTTTGGGTTCTGGTAGTACCACAAGTAATGAGTATTGGTTCTTGCCTACCGACAATCCCACAGCTGAGCTGAAGCTCATTCAAGCCCGCCAAAAGGGGCTAGAATATTCGGTTGATTCCTATACAGGCAAGGAATTCCATATCCGTCACAACCATGAAGCCTCAAATTTCATGCTTTCTACAGCGCCGATCAATTCCCCTTCACTTTCCCATTGGAAAGCTTTGGTGCCTCACAGAGAGGAGGTGTATCTCAATGGGTATACCGTCAAGAAAAAGTTCCTCGTCCT
The DNA here is from genome assembly GCA_965263105.1 of Bacteroidia bacterium. Taxonomy (GTDB): domain Bacteria; phylum Bacteroidota; class Bacteroidia; order J057; family J057; genus JBCCTX01. The sequence goes on from CBDHGL010000003.1 coordinate 46,473, forward strand.
CCAGGAAAGGTCCCAGGCACTGGACCAGATACAGGTGATCGATAGGAAAACAGGGGAAGCGCATTATGTGGATTTTGGTGAAGAGGTTTATACAGCCAGGATGTATAGCCCAACGGATGATTTTGATTCTGAACTCATTCGCTACAATTATCAATCCCCAACGACGCCTAATTCCACCTTTGGCTACCAATTAGGAACTCGAGAAACAAGTCTATTGAAGGAGACCCAAGTTTTGGGGGGCTATGACAAGACCCTGTACGAAACCAAGCGCCTGTGGGCTGAGGCTCAGGATGGGACTAAAATTCCTATGTCTATCGTCTATCGAAAAGATAAATTCCAGCAGAATGGGAGCAATCCTTGTTTGGTTTATTCTTATGGCTCTTATGGGTCGAGTACCATGCCCAGCTTTCGTTCCAGTGTGGTGAGTCTTTTGGACAGGGGCTTTGTCTATGCCTTAGCCCATATTCGGGGAGGACAGGAAATGGGGAGATACTGGTATGAACAAGGTAAGCTCCTTCAAAAGAAAAATACCTTTACGGATTTTATTGATTGTTCCCAATTTCTTGTGGACCAGGGCTATACGAGTAAAGACAAACTCTTTGCGATGGGAGGGAGTGCGGGAGGGATGCTCATGGGAGCTATTACCAATATGCGTCCAGATTTGTATAAAGGAATCGTAGCGGCAGTTCCCTGGATGGACGTGATTACAGACATGATGAACGAAGACCTACCCCTCACAACCCTGGAGTATGATGAATGGGGGGACCCTAGAAAGAAAGAGTATTATGACTATATGTTGAGTTGGTCCCCTTACGACAATGTAAAAGAGGCAGAATTTCCCGCCATACTGGCTACCGGAGGCCTAAATGACACCCAGGTCCCCTATTTCAGTCCAGCCAAATGGATCCAGAAAGTCCGAGACCACAACCTAGGCAAGGAAGCAGTTCTATTTTACGTGGAAATGGGAGCAGGCCATGGGGGAAAATCTGGTCGCTTCGCCAGACAAGAACAGACCTCTATGATGTATGCCTTTATGGTAGATCAGGTAGGGAGCGATTAGAAAAAACTGGACTACCCCATATGGGATTGTTCCGAATAGGAAGCCCTATGGGATAGCCAGCAATCCGATCTTTGGGCAAATACGCCACAAAGAAGCATTTTTTTGGGAGAAAAGTGGAATTACTCTAGTTGGGCTAAGTAATTTTTTCCGTCGATTTCTATATTCTCACATACTTTCCCCAGGTCTTTTAAATGTATCTCTCCCCGAAAGCGGGCTAAGGTAAAGCGGCCTGGATCTTCGACCATCATGACCAGTTCCCGAATGACATGCCGATCTTCCTTCATCAAGAACTGAACATGGGTGGGATTGTCTCGGATGGTCATGAGTACCTCCCATTCAGACCGATTGAGTTCGGCTTTGAGGCGGTCAATATCCCTAGAACTGACCAATTCCAGGTCTTCATCAATGGACAAGATATCCAGGTCTTCCAATCTATTGACGTGTTCTGGGTGCTTTCGATTGTGTTCATTTTCTAACAGTTTTTTGAGGAAATTTCCATGAAAACTCAGGACGGTCGCCCCTTCCAAATCGCCGTACTTTCGAAAGAAGGAATCAATCTGAGCGGACAGGGCGAAGGGCATGAGAGTTACTAAGAGAATGAAAATTGACTTTTTCATTGGGATGAATATTAGGTGAAAGAATAAGTATAATAAGGTCTACCCATGAGATAGAGACTATCACAAAAAATGGGATTATTAAGAGATATATGGTTAAATGAAGCAGGAGTTCAGTTTCCCTGCTACTTGATCGTACCCAACTTGTCGAAACCCCTGACATCAATATCCATAGAATCCGTCAGGGATGTGATTTCTTCCAGTGTTAAATTTCCCGATAGAATCATCAAAAAGAATCCTTCATGACCCGTGGAAATCATGATGAGTTCTTTCAATGAGTCATCAGGATCTTCTTCATCTGCAAAAAACTGGACTAGGTCGCTATCATCCTTGTAGCGCATCAGCTCATGATATTCTCCTCCAATTAGTTTTTGAGCCTGAGCATACAGCGCCATTTCTTCGGTATGGCTATTCTCAATATTGAGAATTCGTAATCCAGTAAGTTTGCGGATTACCTGATCAACTTTGCCTGAGGAATCCGGCTTAGGGCTTTTGGAAAATAAGCCAAACATCCTCGGGGAGATATAAATACTCTCGGCTTGCTTTTCAAGAGCCAAAGACTCATAGAATTCATAGATATTTTGAGATGCTTGTCCCCATGCGCTCATTTGGCACAGGAGGAAGCTCCCAATCAGGATATATAGTGCGCTATTTTTCATTTTCTTCTGCAATTGAAGGATCCTTGGGTTTAAAAATCATGGTTTTCCCTGCTTTCATTTTTCCAGAAAAGATGAGTAAGGCTTCCTTGGCTATTTTATAGGCTTCTTCCGGGTTTTCGAAGCTATCCTTCGGAAGAAGATTGGCAATGGGTTGTGTCCTTTGTTCAGGGGAAAGTTTAGGGCTTTGTAGGAGGAAATATATACTGAAAACACAGATGAGACTTGCCGCCACCCCTATGACCTGCCATGTAACTTGCTTATAAAATGGAGGCTTGACCCTTAAAATGGGAGAAACCGGATCTAAATGCGGTAAATTTTTATCCAGTGAAATCTGCTCTGCTGTATCCAGGTAAGCAAAGTATGCTTGAAATGCCTTGAGCGTTTCGGGGACCTTATCCCCAGAAAAGAAGGCTTTCAATTGTCTTTCGTCTTCCACACTACTTGTCCCTTCCCAATAGGATTCAAGCAGTATGTGTATATGCTTATAATCCATAATGTTCTTTTTCTATAAGTTTTTCTTTTATCTGTTTCCTGGCACGATGAAGGCTTACCTTTACCTGGTTCATAGGGATTTCCAGCATTTGACTGATCTCCTGATAAGTGTAGCCTTCCACATCCCTGAGTTGGATTACCATTTTTTGTTTTTCTGGGAGAGAAGCAATTATTCTATGAACGCTTTCCATTTGTTCCTTGATTTCAAGCAAATGCCCAGGACAGGTAGCTAAATAATCCCCTGTATTCTCTGCCTCGGAGGTTCCAACCTGTATTTTTCTCGTGCGAATTTTGTCAATAGATAGATTTTTGGTCATTCGCATACACCAGGCCTCCATATTGAGGTATTCCTGCATGCCCTGCCCCTTGTTCCATACTCGGATCAAAACTTCCTGAACGACGTCCTCTGCCTCTTCCACGCTCCCCAGCATGCGCAGGGCGAAGCGATAGAGCTTGTCGCGGACGGGCAAAACCCGTTGATGGAAGTCAGTAAGTAGGCTCATAACACAGGCAAGACGATCAAGTAGGTTAAATGTTACAGCACAAAGAAGAGACCTATGAAATTTTGTAGAGTTGTAAGGTTAACCTACCCAATAGTCAGACGATAAGCTATCTGACTATCAAAAATTTCTCCCACTAAGCTATTGACAATGGAAGGAGTACTGTGTAACTTTTGTGGATGTTCCATAAAACTCTCACTGTACTGTTTATATGGATCGGGGGAAATGTTGGGTATGCACAGCATTCAGTTAAATTTTTAGGGTCACAAATAACTTGCGGAGCCACCTTTAAGGAGGCACCCACTGGGACCCACCAAACTGGATCAAAACGAAGCAATAAGGCCAACATTGCCATACCGGATGACTCCCTTTTGACCTTACCCGTTATAGTACATATCGTACATCAGGGGGAGGAAATTGGCAAAGGAAGCAATTTGTCTTTACCCAAAATTCTCTCTCAATTCAAAGTGTTAAACAAGGACTTTAGAAAGCAAGATTATACAGAACTTAACCCCTCGGTCTCTGTAAGTGGAGACAGCTATATAGAATTTATCCCCGCCGAATTTGATCCATCTGGAGAACCACTTGTGGAACTGGGAGTTCACCGTATTGACGCCACAGAGTTGGGGCTGAAAGCTCCTCCTTACGATGAAGCCTATATAAATACGAATATCAAACCTCAGAACCATTGGGACCCGAATCGTTACCTGAACGTTTGGGTGTTGGATTTGCCTTCTTCTATAAAGGGCTTTGCTCAATTCCCCAGTGAATCTGGCCTGAGTCTTCTCGAAGATGATCAGGGGCCTCCCGAAACAGATGGGGTCATAGTCGATACGGAGCAATGGGGAGAGAGGTCCCTGAGTTCTGGTCGCATTTTAACTCATGAACTTGGCCATTTTTTAGGTCTCATTCACATTTGGGGAAGAGTCCTAGGAGATTGTGCAAGTGATGATGGCTGTGAAGATACTCCGGCTTCCGCTGGCCCTATCAGTGGCTGTCCTGTGGAAGAGGTATCGTGTGGAAATGTGTTAATGGTAGAAAACTTTATGGATAATTCTGGGGGGCAATGTCAAGATAAGTTCACCCCCTGCCAGATTCAGCGAATGAGACAAGCCTTAGTTCGTTCTCCTAGGAGATTTGCCCTATTGAACTCCCTAGTCGGTCGAAGTCCTCAGGAAGTACCCAAGGCTTCTTTTTCTTCCACAGAAATTGGAGGGGCTTGTAGCGGATCCTTACAATTTGTAGATCAATCGCTAAATAAACCCTATTTTTATTCTTGGGATTTTGGTAATGGACTTAGCTCTGAGGAAACCAATCCTACGGTAACATTTGAAGAAGAAGGCGTTTATTCAGTCAGTCTTACCGTGAGTAATCTTCGGGGAAGCAATAGTATCCAAATAGAAGTTCCTGTGTGTATCACCAATACCAATGCCCACCCTTTAGATGATTTGATTAGCCTGGAATCTCCACAAGTCGATGAGGTTGCCCAAAATATTTCCGTATCTGCCCAAATTGCTCAACCTCTAACGTTACAATTGCATCTTTTTGATATTCATGGGAAGAAGGTAGCCCAATTATTTCAAGGAGATAGCCAGCCAGGAATCAAGGAAATTGAATTTTCTTACCAAAAATTTACCCCAGGTGTATACGTTCTGATTTGGGAAGTTGCCGGGGTTTCCCTTCCCCAAAAAATTATGATCCGATAAGACACCATATCTTTTTCCCCAAGCTTGTCTGGATCAATAGAACCCAAAATTTCACTGAAAAAGTTCCTTTTTTCAACCGAAAAAATATTGCGTACTTTTGTGGCCTCAATTAATCAATATATACCTATGCTAAATCTCGTACTCTTTGGCCCTCCTGGCGCTGGAAAAGGAACACAATCAGCTACCATTGTCTCTAACTATGATCTGGTTCATCTGTCTACCGGGAATATGCTTCGTGCCGAGATTCAGTCGGGTTCTGAATTAGGACTTCGCGTTAAATCTATTATTGCTGAAGGGAAACTGGTGAGTGATGCTATTGTGATCGAATTGATACGCAATCATTTACAATCCAACCCCGAGGCTGCTGGTTTTATCTTTGACGGCTTTCCCCGTACCGTAGCTCAGGCAGAGGCCCTAGATCGCCTGATGGATGAGCAGGGGAGTCCTATCACTTGTATGGTGAGTCTATTTGTTCACGAAGAAGAATTGATCCGAAGGTTGATCCAACGGGGAAAAGACTCTGGCAGAACCGATGATACAGAAGAGACAATTAAAGCCAGAATCAAAGAATATGAGGACAAGACCCTACCCGTAGCAAAATATTACGGAGAGCAAGATAAACTTTTTGAGGTTAATGGAGTAGGGTCAGTTGAGGAAATCGCTCAGAGGATACAGGAAATCCTGGACTCCTTTTTGAAAGACGTTTAAGCGTAATTTATATAGATCCCTACTACTGAATGAAATGGATTTCCGTGAACCATAGGCTGCGGAATACGGTTCCTTTTCTCCATTCTCATTTTTCAATTCTCAATTTCCCCATGGCTTCCAACTTCGTCGATTACGTAAAGATCTACTTTCAAAGTGGAAAAGGAGGGAACGGTGCAGTTGCCTGGCGAAGGGAAAAGTATATTCCCAAAGGAGGACCTGACGGAGGGAATGGAGGGAAAGGAGGGAGTATCATTCTTCGAGCCAATCCACAACTATGGACCCTGCTGGACCTGAAGTACCGGAAATACATCAAGGCGGAGTCAGGACAGAATGGTTCTGGGGCATTGAAGCAAGGAAAGAGTGGACAGGATGAAATCCTGGAAGTTCCCCTTGGAACCTCCATAAAGAATGCTGAAACAGGAGAATTTCTGGGCGAAGTATTGGAAGCAGGGGAGGAGTTGGTTCTGCTAGAAGGGGGAAATGGGGGGCGGGGAAATGCTTCTTTTAAGTCTTCCACAAACCAGGCCCCCGATTTTGCCACACCGGGAGGGGAGGCAAAAGAGCTAGCAGCAATTCTGGAGCTCAAAGTCCTAGCAGATGTAGGACTAGTTGGGTTTCCAAATGCCGGGAAGTCTACCCTTTTGTCGGTTCTGAGTGCCGCAAAACCCAAAATCGGAGACTATGCTTTTACCACTCTGGTCCCCAACCTGGGCATTGTGAAATACAAGGGCTATCGCTCCTTTGTGATGGCCGATATTCCCGGAATCATTGAAGGGGCACATGAAGGCAAAGGCCTCGGAACCCAGTTTTTGCGGCACATTGAGCGCAACCATGTGCTGCTCTTCATGATTCCAGTGGATTCAGAAGATATCCTTGTGGAATACCAGACCTTACTCAAGGAGGTAGAATTGTTCAATCCCGAACTCTTGCGTACCCCTCGTTTGATTGCCCTTACCAAGTCAGATATGATTGATGACGAGTTGGAACGGGAGATAACGCAAATGATGCCAAAGGAACTAAATCATCTATTCATTTCTTCGGTTACCCAAACGGGACTGGATCAGTTGAAGGATAAGTTGTGGCAATTGATAGAAGGAAATGGGGAATAACCCAAAGCCCCATCTGCACATAGAGCAGACGAGGCGATGGTTCCTAATGAGTTTAAATGACGCGCTGCATGAGGGCGGGCGTTTCAGGCTTTACGATGATGTGCAGCAATATCTGTTTTCCACCTCGTGCAGTTGTCGATAACTTTTGTTTATGTTGTTGCAGTTTGTTCTGTTTTCTTAATACCTGTGCAAGATCGCATGAATTGTAGGGAAATAAGGCCCTATTAAGACGAACTGCCCTCAGGTGTCGATGGATGGGGCTTTACCTTCGATAAGCTATATCCTTTCCTTTTTTCAAGATATTCCATGAGTTCATAGATGTTTCCGTTGATTCCAAAGGAAGCACCAAGGGGCATTGGGATAGGTTATGGAAGGGTAAAAAAATACCCTGTCCACACTACAGGCAGACAGGGTAAGGGAGACTAATACTTTAAATGACGTGCTGCGTGAGGGCGGGCGATTCAGGCTTTACAATGATGCGCAGCGATATCTGTTTTCCACCTCGTGCAGTTGTCGATAACTTTTGTTTATGTTGTTGCAGTTTGTTCTGTTTTCTTAATACATGTGCAAGATCGCATGAATTGCAGGGAAACACAGCCCAATATAGATGAAAAGTCCTCAGTTGTCGATGGATGGGACTAAAACTTCGATAAGTAAAATTCTCAGCCTTTTGATGCTAAACGCGTTTGGATTTTCTCACTATTCAATTCCCGGAGGGCATCGTTGGCTATCCAACGAGAAGAGGGAGAATCTTGAGCTTTGATTCTCTCTGCACAGGCAATGGCTTGTTTATTCAAGTATAGGTTGCGCTTCCCTATTTGCCTGAGGGCCCAATTGACCGCCTTCTTGACGAAGTTGCGTCCATCCCATGCCTCTCGTTCTAACATAGGGAAAAAAGTCTCAAACTCTTCATCGGGAGCTTTTTTGTCATGGATAGCTAGGGCTACCATCATCACAAAGCCCGCTCGCTTGATGTATTCTTCCTCTCTTTCTACCCACTCCCAGAGTTTCTTTCGGGCAAAAGGGGTCTTGACATACAGTTGGGCACAGGCAGCATCTACTAGGTCCCAAGAGTAGAATGTATCCGTCCAGCGATCCATCAAGGCCTCATCAACTTGCTGGGGATCTGCCATGAAAATGGCCATGAGCTTTGTTTCATGGTAGGGCTGTTCCCAGAGTTCGATGGCCAATTGATGCTGTTTCCTTAGGCCTTTATCTTTAACAAATTGCTTTAGGAGTGGAATTTTTATCCCCAAGGCTTCCGTATTGTTTATTCCGAAATAACCCATTTTTTCCACTACGGCGGGATCCCCCATAGCTTTGAGCTCCCTGACTATCGTCTGTGCATCCATTAGGGATTTTCTTTGGAGATCCGTTGGTGGAGAGAATTGATTTCCCTTACAGCAGCCGAACCATACCAGGGATGCAATTCCATGACTAGGCTGCCTGCTCGTATGGCGGGATCGGTTTGCGTAAGGGCCTGGGCCTCCTCGATCGTTTGAACATCGAAGATGTAGATTCCTCTAATATCCCCATCATCCATAAAAGGACCAGCTAACAGCAATTTCCCCTCTTCGGCCATACGGCCGATATTAGCCATATGGGCAGCTTGAAGCTTCGTGGCTTCTAGAGAGTCCAAGTCCCTATTGGGGCCGCGTTTTAGGAAGGCCATTACATACTGGCCCATGCCGTAGTCATCTGCCTTTAGCTTTTCGGCTAGCTTGGCATCATAGCCGGTTGAAACTTCCTCCAAAGACTCATGCGTCGCGGGAGATGGAGGAGTGCAGGCAAAAAAACTTAAGACAATAATCGGGAGAAGTGTTTTGTAGGTCATATAAGTATAGGATTAAGGTGTGGGAAAAATAACGAAAATTTGAGGGAAGAGTTTAGCTAATGGCCCGGATTGGGGATTTACGATTTTATTTAACCACAGAGGGCTCAGAGTTTCTGCACAGAGGGACACAGAGAAAATACTTCGTATTTTAAAAAGAGGTTTTATTCTTCCGGATAAATGCGCTGTACTTTCTCAGCGTAATTCCTCCTCATCCCCTCTCAGGGGCTTATAAGGGTACCTTCTCGGTGCTTAATTTTGCTTGGCAAATCAAAAGGAATGATTTACACGCACCTGTATAACTATTCAAATAGTTATATAACGTAATAATAAGTTGATAAACTAAAAAATAAGTTATATGTTTGTTGCATGGAACAATTAACCAAAACCGAAGAACAAATCATGCAGGTCCTTTGGAAGCTCAAAAGAGCGTTGGTAAGGGACGTGATGAAAGAACTCGGGCCACCCGAACCCAAGTACACAACGATCTCCTCTGTCATTAGAATCCTAGAAAAGAAGGGCTTTGTAGGCCACAAGGCCTATGGGCGAACCCATGAGTACTTTCCGACAATTTCAAAGGAAAGCTACAAGCAACACAGTTTTCGGCAGTTGTTGTCGAACTACTTTGAGGGTTCCTACAAGGATGTGGTTTCCTTTATGGTAGAAGAGGAATCTTTGAGTGAAGAAGAAATTGCGGCCATTCAATCCATCATCGACAAACATTCAGAATCATGACAAACTATTTCATCTACTTGATAGAAGTGTCTCTGTGTATGGGGATATTTTGGGGCTTTTATATCCTCTTTTTACGGAAGTTGAGTTTTCTAATCCTTAGACGCATATTCTTACTGTTTGCTGCTGGCATCAGTTGGCTCCTACCCCTATCAAATTTCTCATTCACTGTAGGGGAGGGAAATCATCCTTTGCTGGAAATGGGAGAACAGGTATACATCCTTGAGCAAGGCGTGGTCGATCAGGTTCAGAGCTTATCTGTGCAGATTCAGAAAGAGCCTTTTGATCAGGCGAAGGAAAGCACTGCTCATGTATGGACCCTTTCTGCTGAAAGTGCCTTAACATGGCTGTATGGAATAGGTATTTTATTCTTCATGGGAAAACTAGCCTTCGGACTTTATGATGTTTTGCGGGAAGCTTTACGTATTAATTGGCAGTATAGAGGAACCCATTGGATAGGAACGACTCAGGAACCTAGTAGTTTTTCCTTTGGCCCCTTACTTTTCCTATCTGCTCATCAACAATCTCTTCCAGGAAAGAAACTGGCAAGCCTATTGGCCCATGAGGAAGAACACATTAAGCAGCTCCATACCCTAGACATTCTCATATTAAAAGTTCAACAGTCAATTTGCTGGATTAATCCTGTATGGGGGCCGTGGATTCAGGAAACTCGTCTGGTTCATGAATGCAGTGCGGATAGAGCTGCTGCCCATAGTTCTTCTAAGCAGGATTACGCTCAGTTTTTACTCAGTCTAACACAACGGCCATCAATGAGTCAACTGGCCCACCCCTTTGCCAAGGCAGGGCTTAAACGGCGCGTTCATACATTGTTTCAACCAGTTTCCTCCAGAAAAAGTGTCTTGAGGATGATTCCTGCCCTTTTGTTGGGCTTGGTCCTGAGTCTGGGCTTCTCCTTTGTTCGTCAAGGAGAACTTGTACCTCCCACATTACAACAGTACCTCCAAGGGATGCAGCAGACCCTTCCTTCCCCTATTCAGCCCCCATACCTTGCGCCAATAAAGGATCCTGTGATTACCTCGGGGTACGGACTACGCATTCATCCTATCACAAAAGAAGAGAAATTTCACCCTGGAGTAGACTTTAGAGGTTCTATCGGCACCCCAGTTTATGCGACAGGGGATGGAACAGTCTATATGGATCTGGGAGCTACCAATTTCTCTCATGGCTGGTACATAGAAATTAACCACGGAGAAGGAATATTTTCTCATTATGCCAACCTACTTCTCATCCGAAGTGAGGATAGTATTCCTGTACGGGGAGGAGATAAGGTGAAAGCTGGTGATCTCATTGGTTATATAGGCAATAGTAGCCCCACCTCTACGGGGCCTCACTTGCACTATGAAATTCGAAAAGGCCAGGAACGGCTCGATCCCATGGACTATTTGCCCAAGGATATCCTGATGGGAAAACTAGAGGAGGTAATGGATGAGGACCTAAATGGATCTACACCGCTTAGAGCTGTCCCCTATTTACCTCCTCTCAAAAATCCCCGCTTACTGGCAGGTTTTGGACAAAGAATGCACCCCATTTTCAAGGTAAAGAAAATGCATTATGGGGTAGATTTCTTTGCAAAAATTGGGACAGAAGTATTTGCTACCGGAGATGGGAGAGTGATTGTAGCAGGTAGTTCAAAGGATGGCTATGGCTATCAGATTGAAATACAACATAGCATGGGTGGGGTAAACGAAAAAGGGGAAGATATGTCTCTTAAAACCAAATATGCGCACTTGAAAAAGGATGGGATATTTGTACAAGTAGGAGAAGCGGTGGAAGCGGGGCAACTCATCGGCTACACGGGAAATACGGGTTTGTCCAAGGGACCTCATCTTCATTATGAAGTGATGCAAGGAAATAAAAAGGTGAATCCCTTAAAGTTTATGGAGGGGTATTTCCCAAAAGACAAGGGAGAGTCTATGGATTAGAAGGCATGAGAAAGTATCAGCTATTTGTTAGCGGAATCAGAGAATGCGGAACCTATTCTGCATTCTCTTTTTTTATACAGTTAATGGCCAGATTCAAGCGGTCCAAAATTTTCCCCTTTTGAGGAAAAGCAAAATTTCCCATTTTCGCTTAAGGTATTTGTAATACCAGATGTTTTGGGCTTTTCTACTAGCTTAATAACTATGAAACACACCACTTGGAAGGTGTCTGTTATGCCTATACAGACACTCATGTTCCTTATTTTAGGGATCTCTGGATTACACGCACAGAAGTACACCATTAGTGGATATCTTACAGATGCAGCCAATGGGGAAAAACTTCTCAATGCGGCAGTATTTGATGCACGGTCCCAGCAAGGGACTTTAACCAATCTTTACGGTTTTTTCAGTTTGACCTTGCCTGCCGATTCAGTAAATCTGGTTTTTTCTTATGGAGGCTTTTCTACCCGGAATATCTCGTTTTTGCTCAATGGCGATACCACCCTATCGGTTAGCTTGGACTATTTAGCTTTGGATGAGGTGGAGATCATCGCGGATGAAGTAGAACGCAAAGTGGACCAGACTCAGATGAGCACGGTAGAGATTCCCATTGAACAGATAAAGCGTCTGCCTGCTCTTTTGGGAGAAGTGGACGTTATCAAGGCCCTGCAGTACATGCCAGGTGTTCAGTCGGGTAATGAAGGGTCTTCTGGTCTCTATGTACGAGGAGGAGGGCCTGATCAAAACCTCATCCTTTTAGATGGCGTGCCCCTCTATTATGTAAGCCATTTAGGGGGCTTTTTCTCCGTTTTTAATGCAGATGCCTTGAGTAGTGTACGACTTTATAAAGGAGGTTTTCCCGCCCGTTATGGAGAAAGGCTTTCTTCTGTCTTGGACATCCGGATGAAGGAGGGAAATATGAACAAATTAGAGGCTGAAGGGAGTATTGGGCTTATATCCGCTAAATTTTCCGTCCAAGGCCCCATCCAAAAGGGCAAAACGGCCTTTATCCTATCAGGCCGAAGAACTTATATCGACCTGCTCTCCCGTCCATTGTCAAAAATTGCTACGGATGGAGAAGCCTCCGTAGGGTATTTCTTCTATGACCTCAACGGGAAAATCAATCACATTGTCTCCGACAAGGATCGCTTGTATTTCAGTTTTTACCTGGGGGATGACAAGTTTGGCGCAAAATCCACCTATGAGGATGATTTGGGAGGAGAGTCCTATAACGAAGAATTCAATATAGGCCTGGGTTGGGGCAATCGGCTCGCGGCCTTGCGTTGGAATCATTTATGGAGCGATCAACTCTTTTCCAATCTTACCGCGACCTTTACCCGCTACCAACTGAGGACAGATGCCGATGGCGAATCTGTTACCCGCGTTGGAGACTCCACTTTTACAGATCAATTTGCCCTGGATTACCGCTCTCAAATAAGGGATTTGGGCATCAAACTAGACTTTGATTTTTACCCTAGCCCCAATCATGAGATTAAGTTTGGAGCCTTTACGACCAACCATCGCTTTGAACCCAGCACGGTGGGGATTAGCAGTAGAACTCAGGAAGCCAGGCAGGATACCCAATTGGTCTCCAAAATTGATTATACCTGGGAATCCGGTGTTTATTTGGAAGACAACCTTAAGATCGGAAAGCGATTTAGTGCTAATCTCGGCGTTCGGGCTACCCATTACCAAATTAATGATCAGCAGTCTTGGGCTATACAGGCCCGTACTGCTGCCAGATTCCAACTCACCAGGGATATTTCCTTGAAGGGCTCCTACTCCCAAATGACCCAATTCATCCACCTGCTGACCAACAATGGAGTAGGCTTGCCCATAGACCTATGGGTACCAGCTACCGAACGGGTACCCGCCCAAGAGTCCTGGCAAGTGGCAGGGGGAATCTCCGCCTCCCTATGGAAAGACCAATACGAGTTTAGCTTGGAAGGCTATTACAAGGAAATGAAAGGGCTCATCACGTTCAAAGAAGGAAATAACTTCTTCTTTGGAGGAGCAAGCGAGGGAACCTGGGAGGGTACCGTAGAAACGGAAGGACTGGGAGAAGCTTATGGGCTTGAGATGCTCTTGCAGAAAAAACAAGGAAAAACCACCGGTTGGTTGGGCTATACCCTCTCCTGGAATTGGCGACAATTTGACAACATAGACTTAGGCAGGCGCTATCCCTACAAATACGATCGCAGGCATGACATAAGCTTGGTAGTCAACCACCGAGTAAATGACCGTATCTCTCTGGCGGGAACCTGGGTATTTGGTACCGGAAATGCCATCACCCTTCCTACAGCAGGATATGCCTCCTTAGGAGATCCCTTAAGCGAAGAGAATATCTATTTTTCCTTTAATCAAAACTTTGGTAGCGCTTTTGAGAGGAATCCTTTTTCTTACCAACTTCTTTCGGATATTGCCTATGGAGGAGGAGGGGTAGAACTCTTTGAAAACGGACGAAACGGCTTCCGCATGCAGGCCTATCATCGGATGGACTTGGGCATCGAGTTTACCAAGCAGAAAAAATGGGGCCAGCGGACCTGGGCTCTGGGCGTCTACAACGCTTACAGCCGACTAAATCCCTATGTATACTATTTCGAGAACAAATTTGAAAACGTAGATGCTTCCGGCCAACCTGTTTACCAAAAAAACCTGACTAAGCTCGCCCTATTCCCCATTATCCCTTCTTTTTCCTATCGCTTTAAATTCAACTAGGAACCATGACCTGCTATAAATCTTTATTCTTTTTCATAATCATAGCCATTGGCTTTTCGTGTACCAGGGACCTGGATGTGCCCTTTCCCGAACACCAGCCACGACTGACCTTGAACACCTTTTTTGTCGAAGGAGGAACTCCTTTTCTTCATGTAAGCCGTTCTTTTAGCGCCTTAGAAACCGTTACGGATAGCAGTATACTCGTGAAAGATGCCACCGTAGAATTGTGGAAAGAAGGGGTTAAACTCTCAAATTTCGGCTATAGAGATACCGTTCATATAGATACCTTTGGTCAATATGAGGTTGCCCCCGGCATATTTGATTATTTTGTAGAGGTGAATAGAAGGGGGATATACCTCCCAGATCAAGAACTCAGCAGTTTGGAAGCTCTGAAAACCTATGAATTTCGTGCCTCCCATCCTTCTTTTGGAGAGGCAAGGGCTGCGGTTACACTGGTTCCTAAGCCAGAAATCTTAAGCATTCAGATGGTAAAGGATTCCATCGTCACCCGAGACTTTGACGATGGGTACCAAGATAAGTGGACTGCCTTAAAAATACAGTTGAAAGATCCAGGAGAGGTTGCCAATTATTACAATTTTACCGCAAGTGTAAAATATACGGATGATGGCTTTCAAGAGCAACAAGTTGCCGACACCTTATTTTGGTATACAGCAGATTTAGTTGCTACGGATATCATCAGAGAAGCAGATGGAGTGGTTTATAGTGAAAATAAGCCCATCAGTGATGAAGCATTTGATGGGCAAGAGCAGACAATTGTTGTCTACATCCGCCTTCCAGGCTGCTGTGGGTATGCAGAAGACCTAGCCCGAGAAGGCGATTTTACCTATTATTCTATTGGCCTACAGGCTTTCATGCTTGACGCAAACTATGGGGTATTCCAGGAAAAGCGAGAATTACAACGCTTTAACCGGACAGAGGGCTTAGAAGGGGCACTCATTCCTACAGAGCCTGTTGTCGTTCCAGGAAACGTAGAAGGGGGATATGGCTTGGTGGGAAGTTTTAATAGCATCGTTCGAAGCGTGGACATCCCTTAGGACTATAAAACGAATGCGTTAAGATTCAAAGAATGAAATCTTCGGAGGAACACTTTCCGGAGATTTTTTATTTTATCGCTTGGTATTTTTTATAATAATTGCAATATTTGTTTTTGCTCTACATTCCTATTATACAGATAATTAGCATGAAATACCTCAAGCAATACTTTGTGCGCATAAAGGCAAAGTATATACAGCAGCTACATCCATATAAATTCACCCTTTTCCTCATATTGAGTGTATCACTAGGCGCCGTTTTTTTCCTCTCCACCTCCTTTGTCAGTTTATCCCGGACTTCAAATAATTCTCTCCCCCTCATGACGCCAGTCGATGAGCCCCTGGTCATCTCTGCCTATGGCGTTCGCATGCATCCCATTTTCAAAAAGATGCGCATGCACAATGGGGTAGATTTTGAAGCACGCCTCAATACGCCCATTTTCGCCACTGGAGATGGTACAGTTAAGCACGCTGGTTTTAAGGACAATGGCTTTGGCTACTATGTCGAGATCGATCACGGCAATGGCTTTGTGACACGCTACGCCCATCTGCATCGCTATGGAATTCGCGTGAAGAAGAAACAAAAGATTAGCGCAGGGGATTTAGTGGGCCTCAGCGGGAATACGGGTAGGTCTATTGGCCCCCACCTACACTATGAAATCTTGAAAAAAGGCAAGCGAGTAGACCCCTTTGAGTACCTGCCCTTGGGGGTGAAGGTTCGGGAAAGGGCCACCTCGCAGGACTGATTGGATGGGGTAACAAAAAACCGTAAATTGGAGTATTAGGAATACAAATCAGTCGATTTATGCCGCTAGAATTGAAGCGCAGGCTAATTAGCGTTGAGGAATACCACCGTATGGGAGAGGTAGGCATTTTACAAGAAAATGGCCTGGAGTTAATTAATGGAGAGATTTTAGAAATGAGCCCTATAGGAAGTAAACATGCTGCTACAGTAGAACTTCTTCGAGATGTGTTACAAAGAAATCTTACCGATGAGGTTCTATTAAGAACACAGAACCCTATCTTTTTGGATGAATTAAATGAACCCGAACCAGATATAGCTGTCGTTACCTATCGGGCTGATTACTATATGCACCAACACCCACGTTCGGAAGATACCCATTTACTGATTGAGGTGGCTTCCAGTTCTCTAGAATTCGATCGAGAAATAAAGGTTCCCCTATACGCTAAAGCGGGTATTCCTGAGTTATGGATTATAGATGTGGATGCGCAACGCGTGGAAGTGTATTATACTCCTTCTGGTTCAGCCTATTTACATACTACCGTATTTGGTGTTTCAGATACGATCCAAGCTCAGCAAATTTCCTTATCAATTCCCCTAGAACAAGTTTTTCTATAGACTAACTTCTCGCTTGCGATGGAACCCCTACCCCCCTGGAAGCCCCTACAAAAATTCGGATTTCTCGTAAAAGATTTTGAGGAAAGATTGCTGAAGGTGCTGAAAGGGAAATTGGAGTCTGGAGCTTAATCGTTAACATCCTTGAATAGAGAGGGATGTGGGAAGAAAAAGCGACTATTCGCCGCAGGGATTTAACTCGTGGCGGCATGGTTTATAGAATAACCCGGTTAAACTTAAAGTCGACTTACAGAATAACCGGGTTAAAATGAAAATAAGAAATTATCTTTCTTACACTTAACCCTACTCCCCCCCATATAGCTCCACCAATTTCTCCAAAGAATAGTCCTTGAAAGCCTCCCCTTTCTGCTGCTGAAACTGCTCTAGTTCGGCCTTACTCTGTACCTGTAGCCAAAGGCTGGCCTCCATGGAGAAAATCTGACCCAACTTCAGGGCGAGCTCTTGGTTGATGCGGCGTTTTCCTGAATAGATCGCGCTAAGATTGGAATGCTGTATACCTATGTAGGCGGCAAAGTCCTTATGCGAAATTCCCATAGCTTCCACCAACTCCTTCAGGCATGCGCCTACAAGTAGTAAGGGGGCCTGCATGTCTTCATCCAAGTAATCTTCCAATTGGTAGATCATCCCTTGAATATGGAGTTGCCTACGCGCCTCTGGGGACATTTTGGAAGCTTGTTTGGCAAGCACTTCTCGTAGCACCTGAAAATCCTGGCTATTGGGATTGATGAGGCCCGTCCCGTTGCCGATGCGTTCGTCAAAGTACAATTCCTTGTCCTCTTTCATTTGCTTAGATATCGTTTAATGAGTTTACGTCCTGCCTCTTGATCTAGATACATTTTTAAGCCTCCAACCCGTTTAGCCCCATATGTATGTTCGTATAGGGGAATGAGTTCAGTTTTACTTTCAAACAATGGAAGCATAAATTTGCCCAACAGAGAAAGGAAAAGTAGCCTATAGGCTATTCCAATGGCACCCACCCCCACCCAAATTTTCCCTATATTCTCTTCATGAAAAAGAACTACTTACGCTCCTATATCCTCCTAATAGCCATATTCCTTTCAGGAAACCTAAGCGCCCAACCTACACCCTTTAGTGTTTTGGTCTTTTCCAAGACGACGGGCTTTCGGCACGGGTCCATCACCCAAGGGCAATCGGCTTTGCTCGATATGGCTTCTGATAAGGGCTTTGGGATCAGTTTTACGGAAGATGCGGGCGAGTTCACCTTTCAAAACCTATCCAACTACCAGGTTGTCATTTTTCTCAATACGACGGGAGACGTCCTCAACGAAGGGCAACAAAATGCCCTGCAATCCTGGTATCGGGAGGGAGGAGGCTTTGTAGGTATACACTCAGCCGCCGATACGGAATACGACTGGCCCTGGTACAACCAACTCTTGGGAGCCTGGTTCAATGGCCATCCCCAGATCCAGCCGGCAGAATCTGAAGTAGTGGATACGACGCATATCTCTATCCAACACTTAGCACGTCGCTGGCGACGTACCGACGAATGGTATAACTACCGGGACATTCAGGATCACATCAATGTCCTCCTCAACCTGGACGAGAGTACCTACCAAGGAGGGACCAATGGGAGCAATCACCCCATCTCCTGGTACCATGAGTTTGAAGGGGGAAGAACCTTCTACACGGGGATGGGGCATACGGCAGCAAGCTACTCAGAAGCGGATTTTTTGGATCACCTCTGGGGAGGGATTCAATATGTAGCAGAACCGATAGCAGGGGAAGACGATCCTCGTGTAAAACCCAATGAGGAGGACTTCTCTCGCACTAATCTGGTTTCAGGGCTGAATGAACCGATGGAACTAGCAGCGCTTCCAGATGGGAATGTCCTCTTTGTCGAAAGGAGAGGGAATCTAAAACGCTATAATTTTGCTACCCAGTCAACGGACATAGTAGGCACTATCCCCGTTTATTCCGAGCAGGAAGACGGCCTCTTGGGATTGGCACTTGATCCTAATTTTGCCCAAAACAACCAGATCTACCTCATGTATTCTCCTCCAGGGGCAGAAGCCAAGCAACACGTTTCTCGCTTCACCTTTGGGAATGCGACGTTGGATCTCAGTTCGGAAGAAATTATCCTGGAAATCCCTACCCAAAGGGACCAATGCTGCCATTCTGGGGGTAGCCTGGAATTTGACGCAGCCGGGAACTTGTATATTTCTACCGGAGACGATACCAATCCCTTTGAATCGGATGGCTATGCTCCCATCGATGAACGCAGTGGCAGATCTGCCTGGGATGCCCAGCGGACTTCGGCCAATACCCAGGATTTGCGGGGTAAAATTCTTCGAATTACCCCGCAGATGGATGGAACCTATAGCATTCCCGAGGGAAATTTGTTTGCAGATTCCACAGTAGGAAGGCCTGAAATATATGTCATGGGCTGCCGCAATCCCTTCCGGATTTCCATTGACCAACAGACCGGCTATCTGTATTGGGGCGATGTCGGGCCGGATGCGGGGATAAGTTCGAACTTGCGGGGCCCTATGGGCTTAGATGAAGTTAACCAGGCTCGAGAAGCCGGATTCTTTGGCTGGCCCTACTTTATCGGAGCCAACGAAGCCTACCGAGACTATGAGTTCGCTACAAGTACCTTTGGGCAGTTATTTGATGTTCAAAATCCTCAGAATACTTCTGTCAATAATACAGGGAGCCAGAGTCTACCGCCAGCTCAGGAGGCCCTGATCTGGTATCCTTATAGTTCCAGTTCGACTTTTCCGCTGCTAGGAGAAGGGGGACGAAATGCCATGGCAGGCCCGATCTACTACAGCGACGATTTTCTGGACGCTGAGACCCGTTTTCCCCGCTACTACGATGGCAAGCTCTTCATCTACGACTGGATGCGCGGTTGGATTATGGCTGTGACGCTAGATGAAAATGGGGATTACTACTCGATGGAACCCTTTCTTCCTAATATGACCTTTACCCGCCCCATGGATATGGTGATAGGACCTGATGGGGATATGTTCTTACTGGAATATGGAAGCAATTGGTTTACGGCCAATGCAGATGCACGGCTTGTTCATATTACCTACACACAAAGCACCGTTTCGGTACAATCTGAACTTGCCCAGGAACTAAGGTTAAAAATTTACCCCCTTCCTGCCCAAGAAGTATTGAATATTCAGGCAAAAGAGCCCATTCAGGTACTTGAGCTTTTCAGCCTGGACGGAAAACTTATCCTCAGAAAAGAAGTAGGGAAGGATTTTATACAATTACGAGGCGATCAATTCAGTCAGGGCCTATATTTCCTTAAACTTCAATTTGCCAAAGGCCAAGTAATGGAAAAAGTGCTGTGGGAAAAATAAATTCCTTCGGCTTGGAAAACTCTTTTCCCCTTGTTGAGGTTCTTCTAGATAAAGACCCCCATGCGAGGTATGCACCGTCTTCCCACTTTTCACCAACCCTGGTACGCCAATCGGGCTTGTGGAGATATCGGGGCTGACGAAGTCTTTTACTGCGTACACAATTGGGGCTGCTTTCCTCTACAGATATTCCCAGGTTTTATGCGACTAACCGGTATAGTCAATCGTGAACAATTGGAAGGTTTGCCCCCTGAAGAGTTTATTGGCTATGCAGTAGGCGTTTCTCCCTTTTCCCTCCGTCCCTCTGTAGAAACCCTTACCGTATGGACTAGCTATGAAGGTATGGAAAGCTTTTACAAAAGTGGGATACACCTGGAAGCCATGAAGAAATATGGGCGCTACCTTCGAAAGGGATTTCAGGTGTACGATTGTTCGGTCAAGGGATCAGACCTTCCAGTAGCCGGAGATATGCCCTCCACGCAGGCTTTTATACGGAAGGTAAAACAGAACTTCATGATGGAAATACCCGCTAGGAGATAAATGAAAGGAGAAATGAGAGCGGAAAAAGCCAAATAAAATTTCCTGGATTCCCCCTTTTTGTACCCTTCCGCTGCAGCCCCGTTTCCCTCCATTTCTAAGGGGAGTCAGAGGGGGTTCCTTGAGAGAGGGGGCTGGGGGCATAGCCGTTCGGTTAAGGGTATGAAAAGGCAAAATGCCACAATTTTCCCCTTTCAGAGAAGGATTGTGTTGCTGCGAAGGTCGAAGAGTCCGTATATAAATACTATACGGTGGGTGTCGGGGGTGATAACAAAGGATTTAGAGGAATTATATTCCCTATTAAGGTACGGGGTTTATAAGTAGGTGGACAAAAGAAATCAGGGAATGATATCTCTGATTTCTCTAAGGAACTAGAAATATGAGTTCAAAGGCCCTCTTCTCGCAGGAGAATCCCGGTGCCTTTAGGATATGGGTAGAAAAGGTCCCCCATCCCTTTTTATCGCCGGCGAGGTATCAACTTGGATACCTCGCCGGCGGAATATGGGGGCATTATGAATCTACCCATAGGCTACCCCTACAGGGTAAACTTTTCATTCAATGAAAAAATACCCACTTTCCTTTGTCCACTTACTTAAGTAGGTGGACAAAAGAAATCAGGGAATGATATCTCTGATTTCTCTAAGGAACTAGAAATATGAGTTCAAAGGCCCTCTTCTCGCAGGAGAATCCCGGTGCCTTTAGGTACCTAATATGGGTAGAAAAAGTCCCCCATTCCTTTTTATCGCCGGCGAGGTATCAACTTGGATACCTCGCCGGCGGAATATGGGGCATTATGAATCTACCCATATGCTACCCCTACAGGGTAAACTTTTGCTTCAACGAAAAAATACCCACTTTCCTTTGTCCACTTACTTACCTGTTATTGAATTTATAATCACGGATTAAGTAAGTTTTTGATATTCAACCCCCTACGCCCACCGTAAGGTACATTGCCTACGGATTCTTTGACCTTCTCTCTGGCGCAAGCCAACACCTCAAGGGGGTAGTATAGCTCCTAGGAAGCTTAACCAAACGGCCAAGGGGGCTGGGGATGACTAATGACGTATAAATTGATTGAAAATCATTTTTCGAAAGGTTTGTCATGTACAGAAAAAATTTGACCTTTTTATTTGAAAGAGGTAATTTTCCTTTCTATGAGATATGTTGAGCTATGGATTATCCTGAGCTTGCTCTTAAGTTGTTGTGTACGCCCCAAACAAACTACATCTGGTCAGCGGGAGCTGGTTCCCAATCCCGAGAAATATGAACAGGATTTCTATGATCCAGATGCTATTCATTTTGTCCCAGATACGAGTATAGGCCCCATTAGCCTCCTTAACCAAAAAAATGTCCCTTCTTTCTTAGGAGGAGATATCATGGAACGCGTAGAGGGCACAACAACTATGGCCTTACCCCATACAGCAGTTCTTTCGAGCGACAAAAGCCAACAACTAACGGTCATCTTTCATCCGGGGAGCGTGAAGAATGAATTTTCAGAATTCATTGTGCAGTATGCAGAGGAGGGAGGAAGAAAAAATTATCCAGAAGTTTCAGCGCCTGAATTTATAACAGAAAGTGGCGTCAAACTGGGAATGACTCAGGGAGCCTTGAAAGCTCTAAAAGGAGAGCCCGATACCGTTATCGTAGAGGAATTACCTACCCTACAGTATGTAATCGATGACTACGAAAATTCCCCCTTTCTTGAAGCCTTTGCCATGCCTCTTTATTATGCCCATTATACGTTTAAAGAAGGCTATCTGATAAAGTTTCAGTTTGGTTTTGAGTATCCTTGAAAGCTTATGAAAAGTATGCTTTGTATAGCCTCTTGCGCTTTCTATCTTTTTGCTAGTTGTACTTCCTCAGCTCCTCCTAGACCTTGGGAATTGGAAAGTGGGTGGAAGCTATATATTCCAGCCCCTTTTGAAGTTATGGAACAGTCAGAATCCAGTTGTTTTATTGCCGATCCTCAAAAGCTAAATGCCCGAACACCTCATACGGTGTTTATTTATTGGCCTAACCAAGATACGCTGAGCCAGAATCCAGGTTGGCAAAAACTTCTTTCATCGGGGCAAAGCTCCATTTATTATCAGGAAGATCGCCTATCCGGCGGATCGGGAGGGGATGAGTTTGTATTCAGGGCTTGGAAAAAAGTTGGAGACCAGCTCATTTACCTGGAAGAGAGATACCAAAGTGAATGGGAGGATTCTCCCTCTTTTTCTTTAGGTAAGGGGATTATTCGTTCGGTGAGTTCGGAGAAGAGTAGAGAATAAATAATTTGGGAATAGTACCAATTATGGGTAACTTTTAATAAAAATACGATGGCGAAGAATACATCTATTTCCTTAGATCCTCATTTTGAAGAATTCATTCGGAAGCCGTATTCAGAGTGGAAGGTACCATTCTGCCAGTGAAGTTGTTCGCGCTGGACTACGCTTGTTGGAAGAAGAGGAGAATAAAGTTTATGCGATAAGAAAGGCGCTAGATGAAGGAGAAAGCAGTAGCCTTGTCTCGGACTTTAACCCAGAATCCCATCTTAAATCCCTTCATAAGAGGAAAAAATAACGGGAATGACCTATCGAATATCACAAAAAGCGATAGAAGACTTAGAAAGTATCTGGGAATATACCTATCAAAAATGGTCTATTAGGCAAGCAGATATTTACTATGCGTTGTTGACAGATGAATTTGAAAGAATTGCTTTAAATCCCCGTTTAGGCCGGCCAATGGATCTCATTAAAGCTGGCTATAGAGCAACTAAGGTTAAATCCCATTTAATTTTTTTTCGAGAAGGAAGTGATGGAGTAGTTGAAATTGTAAGGATTCTACATGAAAGGATGGATCTTCGATCTAGAATGAGTGAATAAATTTCTCAATTAAACATCAACTCATCCACAAAGACCCATGCTTTATCTCCAGCGCCCCGATGCCATTTAGGGAGAGGAAAAACTGGGGTAGCCTCTATTCGATAGTAACGGAAGTTCGTATCAGGTAAGTCTAGTTCCAAGCCCACTACCAGGTTTTTCTCATAGTCTGTCGGTTGTTTGGGCCGATGAGATACAAGCAAGTCCATATCCTTCGGATCATTTCCTCCCCACACCTTCACCTGTTTGGGAGGCATGATGTAGCTACCAATATTTTTCAGATAACTCAGCGTGAGAAACTTTAGGCTGGGGATACTATCGCCAAAGTCTATCAAGGCCTCGAAGGGCTTTTCCTTGTAGCCAAGCCATTCCCCTCGCCGGAAATTATTGGGATCTCCTTTCTTTGCATCTGTTAGGGAGACACTTCCCTGACCCGGATACTGTTGATGGGGAAGGGCCAAAAGTTCTACTTCTTTTGGCGTAGCCCCTTTCACAAAAAAGGTATAGGTTTCGGCAGTGCTGCTCCTCCAGCCTGGTCGGAAAGCTTTGGTTGTAAATTGAGTGAGAGCATTTAGGGGAATTGGCTCTTTGTATAAGGGGGAATCCGTGCTGTCAGGAACACTCCCATCCAAGGTGTAGCGAATTTCTACCCCAGGAAAATTGTGCTTGAGTTCAATGCGCTCATCAGCCGTTAAAATACGCGCTTTGGTGAGCATTTGGGGGGGGCTAAGGTCTAAAATCTCCTTTTCGTCTGGGATGAAGCCTAAATGGATATCAAGTTGGGGAAGTTCATTTTCCCATTGGGACACTTCCAAGGAGTCAATAGAGGTATTCCAGATGAAAAGCTCTTTCAAAGCTCCCATTTTTTCCAAGGCTGGATAAATTTGCCCATCTACCTTTGTGTTGGAAAGACTCAAACTGGAAAGATTCGCACAAACAGCCAATTTTCTCAGGTCTTTCCCTGTAATATCCGTTCCATTTAGTATAAGCTTTTCGAGGTGGGTAAATTGAGCCAGTATATCCATGTCCTCATCCTGGATGGGCATGTTGGTGAGGTTGAGCTGGGTGAGTTGTTCTTTCAGGGCCAATAGATCAGTAAGGCTTTCAGGTTTATAGGCCTGGCGTACAAATAACTGGGCATGTAAAGCTGGGGAATTAGGAGATTCTAGGCTAATGCTTCGAAAAGCGGTGTTGAGTTGTTCCACGGTTTGTAGGGAGGCAAATTCAAAGTCATAGCCTGATTTATTCGACTCAGTAGCTTGCCCCAGTATAGGCAGTACCTGGGCGATAAAAGAATCCCCTTCTGGATAGGTATCTATAGGCTTATTCAGGTCTGCACCCGAAGCAATCCAGGCCTGAAGCAGGGTAAACTCCTCTTGTGTGAGCTGAGCCTTGCCCTCAGGTGGCATGTGCTCTTCGTGCTCCAAGGGCAATATAGCTCGTTGTATTAGAGGGCTATTCTCTGGATCCCTTGCTTCCCAGATGGGGCCATGTTTCCCCCCTTTTTTCAGTCCTGCTAGACTAGACATATCCAGCTCTCCCTTGAGTTTATTGGGATTGTGACAACCCTGGCACTTCTGTTCCAATATGGGGGCGATGGCCACTTCAAAAGCCGTGTTACCACGGGTAAAGGTGGGTTCAGTGTCATCCATTAAAGGCTCCCACAAGAAATCTGCCCCATGCGTGAGGCTAGAACCCAGGTGTCCTGTTGCTAGGACCCCAAGCATTAGCAACGGGATAAGGCCCATGCGCGCCCAGGCATGTTGTTGTATATAGGTATCTGCTGAGAGCCAGGCATAAGCAAGAAAACTGATGATTACGCCTCCCCATTTATGCCAGGCCAATACTTCTCCTGTATAGCCCTCCTCCAGGGAAAGAAATAAACCCATGAGCGCCGCCAGAACTGTGCATAAAGCAGTAATCTGTAAGAGAAAACGATAGAGTTTTTCAAAACCCGATTCCGCAAACTCCCCTCGAAAGAGCTGTAGGATCCCCAAAACGACCAACAAGGCCAGCGGGAAGTGCAGCATAAGGGGATGCATGCGCCCCAAAGGTTGAAGCCATATAGGAACCACTACACGACTTTCAAAAAGTAGTAAGAATACTAGCAGCACATGTAGCGCGAATAAGACATTGGGAAGGTATTTATTAAGTAGTTTCATTAAAGGTTAGATAGTTTTTTAGTCCATGGTCCATAGTCTAAGTTTAAGTAGAGGGCGATTAGAGATAATAGTCCATAGTCCTCGGTTATTCGTGAGCATTCTCACTTGCTGTTAAGTCTAGGCTGTGGACCATTGACCATCTAACCATTTTTCCCTTAAGCTAACACCCCTTTCACCACTTCTCCTGCCACATCCGTGAGCCTATATCTTCTCCCCAAATGCTTATATATCAATTGCTCGTGATCCAAGCCCATGAGATGGAGGACGGTAGCGTGAAAGTCGTTGACGTGAACGGGATCCTTGACAATGTTGTAGCCAAACTCATCAGTTTCGCCATAACTGATCCCCCCTTTGACACCTCCTCCAGCCATAAATATGCTATAAGCGCGGGGATGGTGGTCACGGCCATAATTATCTCGTGAAAGTGTACCCTGGCAGTAGTTGGTCCGACCAAATTCTCCTCCCCAGATGACCAGGGTTTCTTTGAGGAGACCCCGTTGCTTGAGGTCCGTGATCAAGGCAGCCGAAGCACGGTCCACATCCTGAGCTTGAAGGGGCATCTCCCCTACGAGATTGCCGTGCTGATCCCAACCCTGGTGATAGAGTTGAACAAAGCGTACCCCAGCTTCAGAGAGTTTGCGGGCCAGTAAGCAATTAGCTGCGTAAGTACCCGGAACCAAGCAGTCTGCGCCATAGAGTTTTACGATGTGTTCAGGCTCCTTACTTAAATCTGTCAATTCGGGTACGGCCGTCTGCATACGGTAGGCCATCTCGTATTGCTGAATTTTGGTGTGGATTTCCGGATCGCCAAATTCTTCATAGCTCATGCCATTGAGTTCAGCTAACTTGTCCAGCATCTTGCGGCGCTGAGCCTTATCCATACCCTCAGGGTTGTTGAGGTACAGGACCGGATCTTCTCCGCTACTAAACTGAACCCCTTGGTGCACGCTGTCTAGAAATCCGTTGGTCCAGAGCTTGGCATATACGCCCTGTCCATTACCTCTTCCTCGGGAAAGCAAGACACAAAAGGCGGGTAAATTTTCGTTGGTGCTCCCGAGTCCATAGCTCAACCAGGCACCCATACTGGGACGATTGCCCGTTTGTGCGCCCGTTTGCATGAAGGTAAGGGCTGGGTCATGGTTAATGGCCTCGGTATGCATGGATTTAATGACACAAATATCATCCACCACCTTAGCGATGTTGGGAAACATCTCACTTATCCAAGTACCCGACTCTCCGTGCTGGTGGAAGGCAAACTTGGAGCCCACCAAGGGAAAGCGCTTTTGCCCGGAGGTCATCCCTGTGAGCCGTTGTCCCTGGCGAATAGATTCTGGTAGGTCCTCGTTGAAGCGTTCATTTAATACGGGCTTGTAATCAAAGGTTTCCAACTGAGAGGGAGCTCCATTCTGGAATAAGTAAATGATTCGCTTAGCCTTGGGGGCAAAGTGTGTAAGGCCTGCCGGTAGACTTGCCGCTTGGGAAGACCCAGAAAATAAGTCAGGGACCAATAAAGAACCCAGTGCAGCACTCCCCAGACCCAAACTCAATTTTCCCAAAAAGTGCCTTCGGGTAGTGTTCATTTTATGTTCAAAGAAAGTACTCATGTCTTGGTAATCGTTTCTTCCATGTTGTATAGGGTGTGAATGACCTGCATCAAGGCGGCAACGCTTGCCGGGTCTTGGTTGGGGATATGGGGCGCTTCTCCTACGTCTAGAAATTTCTTTGCTCGTTCCAGGTCCTGGGAGAATCCTTCTTTTTCCTGTAAAAAATAACCTTCCAACAGCTTTTGTTCATCTCTTCGAATTTGGCGGCATAATATGCGCCGAAAAGTTTCAGCAATAGCTTTTTGAGGGCTAAAATCTTCATGAGCGGAATACGTTTCTGCCAGCACTCGGGAAGCTTCTAGTACGTGAGGATCATTGAGCATGATCAAGGCTTGCAAAGGGGTGCTTGTCTCTACCCGCCTAACCTCACATTGGTCCCGATTGGACGCATCAAAGGTAAGCATAGAAGGGGGGGGGATGGTCCGCTTGATGAAGGTATACATACCCCTTCGATAGAGCTTTTTACCTGTATCTTGAAAATACGAAGCCAATAAGCCTCTTCCAGAAGTGGCGGCATCCCACAAGCCTTCGGGTTGATAAGGCTTCACGCTCGGCCCCCCAATTTCTGGATGTAACAAGCCACTGCTAGCCAGGACATGGTCTCTGACCAATTCCGCAGCCAGTCGCTTTCTCGGGAAGGAAGATAAATACTGATTCTCGGGGTCTATCTTGAGTTGTTTGGGGGGAACTTCGGAAGACTGGCGGTAAGTGGCTGACATCACGATAAGTTTTACCAGATATTTGATGTCCCACTCATTCTGCTGAAACTCCGTAGCCAGGTAATCCAGCAATTCGATATTCATGGGGAGGTCTCCCTGGACGCCAAAGTCTCCCGAGGTACCTACAAGGCCTTGCCCAAAAATCTCCTGCCAGATTCTATTGACATATACGCGTGCGGTAAGGGGATTCTCATCATCAAAAAGCCACTTAGCTAGTCCTAGGCGATTTTTCTCATACAGCGTTGTATCAAAAGGGAAAATGGCCTCAGGCATAGCAAAGTCCACCATGTCCGTCGGGGCATCATAGGCTCCCCGGTTGAGAATATGGGTATTGCGTAAGCCAATAGAATCTTGCATGACCATGACCATCACATCGGCGGTATCCTGCTTGTTGATGAAGTGAAGACTCTCTGCGATATCTTCATCAGAGATGGCCATATTAGGGGGGTCGGCAAAGGAAGCATCAATAGTTCCTACGATTCCCTTTTCGGGTACTTGGTTAAAAAAAGCAAATGCGCTGAAGTAATCCTTCTGTAAGACGGGATCGTACTTGTGGTCATGGCATTTGGCGCACTCGAAGGTAATGGCCAGGAAGGCTTTGCCAAACGTATTGGTGCGGTCGGTTACATACTCGATCCGGTATTCTTCATCTATGACTCCCCCTTCTTGAGTGATCTTGTGATTCCGGTTGAAACCCGTTGCCAGCAACATTTCCTTACTGGGATTGGGCAATAAGTCTCCTGCCAATTGCCAGGTCGCAAATTTTTCGTAGGAATAATTCTCATTGAAGGCATGTATCACCCAATCTCTCCAGGGCCACATGGTCCGTAGGCCATCGTCCTGATAGCCGTGGGAATCAGCATAGCGCGCCACATCCAGCCAATGTAAGGCCATTTTCTCTCCATAATGAGGACTCGAAAGCAATTGGTCAACAATAGTTTCATAGGCTGTTGGAGAGTCATCATTCATGAACTGCTCTTGAAGTTCAATGCTAGGAGGAAGTCCTGTCAGGTCCCAGGAGACTCTTTTCAATAGGCGTGCCTTGTCTGCTTCGGATTGAGGACGGAGTCCTACCTCTTTGAGCTTTTGACCAATGAAAGCATCTATGGGATTTTTCTGCCAGGATTTGAAGGATGTCTCAGGAATTTCGGGAGGGGTAGGGGGGATGAAAGCCCAGTGTCCCTTGTATTCTGCCCCTTGTTCCACCCATTTTTTGAGCAAGTCTATTTCTCTAGAGCTGAGACTGAGATGGGATTCAGGAGGAGGCATGACCTCAGTTGTGTCCGCAGAAGCGATGCGATGTATTAATACAGAATGCTGAAGGTCTCCCGGAACCAGGGCATAGGTTTCTGGCTGATCCTTTAGAGATGCGAAGGCTCCTTCAGGGGTATCCAATCTTAGTCCGGCTTTACGCTGTTTGGCATCAGGGCCGTGACAAGCAAAGCATTTATCGGAAAGAATAGGTTTGACGTGAAAATTAAAGTCTACCACCTCTGGTAGGCCATCGTCTGGGGAAAAGGCATTGGAGAAAAATAAGAGGCCAATAATCCCCATACCTACTAGGGCTAGAGAGGGATATAGCCAACTTTTCTTCAACCTGAAAATAGCCAGTTTTGGTGGCATTGTGTAGCAAGTTAGTCCGGTGAATGATCAATAGAACCTATCTCTTAAAGATACTAAGGGTCGGACGGAAACAAAAAAATACCCTGTTGATTTTTTTGACATAAACTCAGACACAAAGCCCTTTATCTATAATTGGTACCTAAGTCCAGCACTAATGATTCCCTTATATCCATATCCTACTTCGGATTGAAAGGCAAACTTACCGCCCGCCCTAATTCCCAATAAGGATACTTGAAACATCAATAAACCCATTCTATTTCGCTTAATATCAAACAAATCTTCTGGGTAGAATTCCTGACTTTGGTCGCCATACCCCAGTCCAATACCTGAATACAACCTAAATTCTGGCTTTGAGATATGATAATAATCTCCCGTAAAAGCTATGGTATAGGTAATGTCATCGCGTTCCCCAATGACCCTATCGTCCTGCAGGACCTCCTTTACGGTATATTCGACTGCAAAATCAGTCCCAATAGCCCATTTATCACTCAACATATGCTTGTAGGTGAAAAAAAATGATCCACTAGTTTCATATGCCTGGGTGCTATAGTCATCGAAATTGTTTGTTGGAAGTAATCCCTTTGCAAAAGAACTGGAATTTGCCGCATGGGTATTCCGTCCATACCCGAAGCCAATTTCGTGGCTGTTTACTTCTTGCGCATTCAATACACTTAAGGGAAATAGGATCAGCCCTAGGAGTATCGAGATAAATTTTGCCTGTAACATAATTGGGGGAATTAAAGATACGATTGTAGAGTAAAGAAAAGAGCTTGTCTTACAACTCTTTACCTATGTTACACTGGATTGGGGGAGTACCCTTAGGCAGAAGTCTATTTTTGGAAATAAAATTTGCCTAGCCCTTCAAACCGACAAATTTGTAAGGTAAAAAAAAGACCTTCCCCGTCTCGGGGAAGGCACAACATGTCGGATATCGAAAAAAATAAATCAGCAGTCTTCGTTTCTCAACTTTTCATTCCAGCAGTGCCACTCAGCGTTGCCAAAATGCTTGAGGTCTCTAACTCGACCTGTTCCATTAAGGGGATTATATTCAATCTCGGTTGTAATATCAGGAAAGGCTTCTCCCCCCCTTATATCAAAGACACGGCTATATTCTACCTGGGGTTGGCTTCTGAATTCCAGGTATTCTTTGAACTGATCAGATGTTACTTGGAGGTTGGTGTAACGGAGTTGAAATTTAGAGCTTGAGATATCAGAGGTATTTAACTGTCCATCAAAATTGATTAGAAGGAAAGTTTCTGGCTGTGAGGGACTTTGGTTCAAAATAAATTGTGCGAAGGAGAAGTCCTGTGAAACAGTTCCTTCCATCCATTCAAAATCCTGGATTCCTCCTTGCTCCGAAATAAGCATTTTCCACGCTACGTCAGAATTTTCTAAGCGGGTAGCAGTCAGGACTATTTCATAGGTCTTCCCCCCAATCAATTTGGGTGCCTGGTATTCGTAGGACCATTGCCAGGCCGAGGATTCTAATTGGACAGGGGTTTCAGAGGCTGCCAAGCCAAAGGCGACAAGGGGTAAAGCTGTTTGTAGGGCAACCTTTGTATTCCAGCCCACTACATTTACCGTACTGTACACCCAGTTTTTATAGGGAGAGTTGGCAAAGACGCGTTTGCCTTCCTTTGTGGTATCCACATCTGTGTCTAAAAATGAGCTAAAGGGCACCATATACATTTCAACTGGAGGGAGCTTAGGAGGCTCAATGACATCTATATCGGGGGTGATATTTTCCTCAGGTCCACAGGCCGTGAATAAGACTAAAGCAAGAATTAAGCAAAAAAGAGAAGTTTGTCTAAACATTGGGGTAAAATATTACGGGTTTTGGTTGACGTGTGTATATGTTTTGTTGGCTCTTCACCTGTAATACCCCTGACTCTTGGCTTACCCTTAGTCGAAAGTGATTTTTTTTAAAAAAAATCCAGATGCCTCCAAACAAAAAAAGGCCATCTCAACAATAGAGATGACCCCTTCTCAAAGCAGAATTCAACCAAAAATCAGTGGTCTACAGGATGAAAAATGTGTGCTGCCCCAATATTAACTATTTACACTCTTCGTCTCTTAGGCTTTCATTCCAGCAGTTCCACTCATAGCTGCCGAATGTGCTTTCATCTCTTATTCTCCCCTCCCTCGTAGTGCTATTCCACTGAACCTCAAACGGGTTACCTGAGAGATCCTCTACGCTAAAAATAAATGCACGGTCATACCCGTCTGTATTTGGGGTCTGCTGGAATTCCAAGACAGATCCAATACTGGTCGGATTTGCGAGAGGCGCCATCCAAGTATAGCGCAGACTAATCCCATCCAGATCATCACTGAGCCCAAAAGAGATATTTACAGCTGAGACCGGAGACTCAGGGTTTTTGTATACAGTAAATTCACCCATATTTTGGGGTTCTCCTATAGAAAAAGTAGCATTGAACCACTCAAAATCTTGAAAGCCTCCCTGTTCAGAAACGAACATCTTCATATCAACTCCCAATGGGATACCCAAAAAGGGAATTTCTATATATTGACCCTTTACGACTACATCGTAAGTCTTTCCTCGGGTTTCATGCTGGTAAGTCCATTGATAACTTCCATCTTCCAATTCCTCCTCTACTCCTTCAACGGCGGCCTGGTAAAAAATTGCGAGCGGGACGGCGCTTTCCGCAAGCATTCCTAACTGAAGCGCTGTTAAACTCAGCGCACTGGTGCTCCAATTTCTGTAGGAATTAATGCCATTTACTCGCTTACCGTTATGGGTTGTATCTATACCGGGCTGAGTAAAGTCAGTGATGGGCAACAGATACATATCAGCTGAGGGAAACTCAGGTGGACCGTCGGGAAAATTCTCAGACAAGTCGTTTTCAGGAGTGATATCTTCTTCCGGATCACAAGCGGTAAAGGTAAGTAAAGCAAAGAGTAAGGTGAAAATTGAAAAATGCCTAAACATAAGGGTAAAAATTTTATGGTTTTAGTTTTTATCTGAGCCTTCTTTTCGTGGCTCTTCACCTCTAATACCCTAGAAGTAGCTGCTACCCTTAACTGGTCAGGATATTTTTTTAAAAAAACGTATTGACAACTCGGCGACGGAATATTGGGGTATTTTGAGGCTACCCATATGCTATCTCTTCAGGGCATAGCCGTTGAGGGTAGACTGTTGCTTCAATGAAAAAATACCTGAACTACAGATACCCCAAAGACAAAAAAAAGGCCATCTCATTCATTGAGATGGCCCCATCTAAAGGCAGAAATCAATAAAAAATTAGTAGTCTACAGCATGAAAAAAATGTGTGGCGCCTGAATAGGGACGCTCGTACAATCTTGGTGAGGAAAATCTTTCCAGAGAAAGTATGGGCTTTGATTCCGAGGGTATAAAATCGCTAGGGAGATAAAGCGCTGGCGAATTTTTCCCAGCAAACTTATCTAGGAGAAGAATATTTTCATGGTTTGCCCATTCCAATTCAAGGCTGTTAAGTGCCACTTCTGTAGGGAGGCTTATCCTCGAGAACTCAATTGGGAAGATCTTTTCCTCGAGATCAAACGTGTAAATAGCAACTACAGCAAGGAGTAAGCTGACTATGGAAAATGACTTATGCATCGCTTGGGTTTTTGGGAAGGGTTCTAAGCTTATGAGGAGGAAAGGGAGGCCTTCCTCAAACGGAGGAAGGCTCCATGCTGCCCCAATACAAACTATTAACAGTCTTCGTCTCTAAATTCTTTATTCCAGCATTTCCACTCGTTGTCGCCGAATTTGGCTTCATCCCTTACTCTACCCTCTCCCGTATCGGTATTTAGCTGAATATCAATCGGAGCTTCAAGGATTTCGCCTCTAAGGAGAAAATTAGCATTATACCCCGTTCCTGTAGAATCGATGGTATTGTACTCCAAGAAGGCCTCAGTATTGAATGAATCGTCTGGATCCGTCACGGTATAGCTTAGACTAATCCCATCGGTTTGACGATTGAAAAAATTACCATAGGTTGAACGTTCATAATCGATAACTACTACCGGATTTGCAGAACTAGGATTTAGGAATACATTGAATTGAGCAAGCGTAAGGTCTTGACTCACAAAACCACTGAACCACTCAAAATCTTGAAAGCCCCCCTGTTCAGAAAGGTACATCCTCCACTGAAATGCCGTTTTATTAAAGCCAGCTACATCGGGGTTCCAGACAAAGTTAGCCCTTAGGACCACGTCGTAAGTCTTTCCTGCCAGGGTTGCATACTGGTAACTCCATTCATACCCCTCCTCAATGGGTACAGGTTCTTCGTTGGCGGCCAGGGCCAAAGCTGCCGTTGGGACGGCGCTGTATAGAGCTATGGGTGTATGATAGGCAATAAATTGCGTAGCACCGTGGGCAAAATGTTGGTAGGAATTAACGCCACTTACGCGCTTACCGTTAGAGTTTGTATCTATACCTTCTTGAGAAAATAAGGAGACAGGCATCAAATACATTTCCTTTAGGGGAAGCTCGGGAACTTCGGTGGGAAACTCCTCGGAAAAGTCATTTTCGGGAGTAATGTTTTCCTCTGGATCGCAAGCTGTAAAAACGAGCAAGGCCAAGAGTGAGGTGAAAATTGAATGAAACTTAAACATAAGGATGAAAATTTTATGGTTTTAGGTATAAGTTGAGCCTTCTTTTTGTGGCTCTTTACCTGTAATACCCTAGAATTCTCGGCTACCCTTAGTTGCATTTCTATTTTTTATAAAAAATTAAGTGATTAATAATCAATTGCTTGTGTTTGTCTGGGGAGGAAGTTAACAGGGTTTGGCGATCAATAGCCTCATTACGTGTGATTTGGCGTTTTTCCTCCGGATATTCTGGTAGATTATTTTGATGAAATAGCTCCTTGGTCCCTTTCGTCAATGGGTGGAAAGGGTGTAAAAAAGAGAATTTATGGG
Organism: Bacteroidia bacterium; assembly: GCA_965263105.1. Lineage (GTDB taxonomy): Bacteria > Bacteroidota > Bacteroidia > J057 > J057 > JBCCTX01. Next base: position 80,706 of record CBDHGL010000003.1, read on the forward strand.
GTAGGAATGGAACTTGCTAATAGCAAAAAAACCTTCCCCAAAACGGGGAAGGCATTCACAAATATGGTACAGTCAAAGCAGGATTTAGCAGCCAACGTCTTGAAGTTGTTCATTCCAGCAATGCCAGTCATTGTCGCCAAAGCGCGCCTTGTCTCTTACCCTCCCTTCTCCTATGGGGATATTCCATTCTATTTCGGTGGATAAATCGGGTCGTTGAGGCCCTCCTTTGATATCAAAAACTCGATTGTAGGTATTCTCGGGCTCTGTTCGGAATTCGACGTAGGTTCCTATTTCTTCAGCGTCAGGATCAAGGTCTGTATACCGTAGTTTCAATGCAGGGTTGGGAACTTCTGAGTTAGAAAGAAGGCCTTCAAACGTAATATTCAAAACAGGTTGGGGCTGGGGGGCTTGCTGATAAATAACAAAGTTACCGCGCGAAAAATCGGTGGCGACAATAGCAGAAAACCACTCAAAATTTTGAAAGCCCCCTTCTTCAGAGAGATTCATCTTCCACTCTACCTCATTTGCCCCTACATAGGTGCCTGTCAGAACGATGTCATAGGTTTTATCCCCCAAGAAAGGCGGTGCCTTATAGGAATAGGTCCACTCATAGCGATCTTCTTCAATCAAGATGGGCTCTTGATTAACTGCCAATCCAAAAGCTGTAAGCGGGATCGCTGTGTGGAGGGCTATCCGCGTATTCCAAGCAACCAGAGATAGCGTACTATGAGCCCAATGATAATAGGTAGGCCGGAGCTTTCTTTGTCTGGATTTACCCGAGGTGTCTGCCTCAATCGCTGTAAGCAATTCTAGGGGCATCAGATACATTTCTGCTGGAGGGATCTCCGGGGCTGCTCGTAGGGGAAAGCTAGGATCTATGATCTCTGCTGGTTCACACGCGGAGAATGCAAAAAGAGCGAGCAGTATGACGATCCGATTCACATACGTATACATAAGTATTCTGTTAAACGGTCTCACTTCACTAGGAAGCCCTTGGGGGCCCTTCACCTTTAATACCCTATTTCTTTCTTATACCCTTATTTCAAAGGTACTTTTTTAAAATATTTTTTTCACTGCGCAACAAGGGTGTCTGTTAATACCGCACAAGTGGAGAAAAACCCCAAGGCTCCATTACTCAAGTTACTCGGGACATTGTCAGAAGTGGCAAAATAAAAGGCGCCTTTCCAATCGGTTTCAAAAGCTCTTCCTCGGAGGTAGGCACCGAACTCTGGGGTTAATCCATACTTTTTAATGAAGAGCCGACTACCTTTGGGAAAGGTAATCGCTTGCTTTTGAGGTCCTACTAATTGGATGAGGTATAATTCATCAAAGGTATAGAGGTAGAGGCGAGCCTGATTCGGTTTTGCATTGTCTAGATGAGACCAGTCTATATCTACTTCATACATCGCTTCTTCACTGGTATTGTAGATCTGACTCAGCTTGGGAAAGGAAAAAGCGAGTATTTCAGCGTTTTCTGTAGATCGAAAAGTAAACTCACGGATAGGAGCGACGGTCGACAATACACTAGAAGCCGTGTAGATCTCTCCTTCCCAACTGATGAACAATTCATAGGATAGGTTGGCGAAAATCTTAAAGGCTTCAATGCTACGGTAGGTACCCGGAGTGCTGATGTCTTTTACGAAGGGATAGGAAATTTGCCCTGTGGAAACCAAGACCACCGCATCTGAAACGGGGGTAGCCGTGTCAGAAAGCGTGGAGAAGCTCTGAGATAGCCTTACCTCCTGAACCTTAAACTCATCGGTTAGAATAGCCTCAACCACTAATTGAGGCGCTTGGCTTTCTAGTTCCCATTCTCGAAATTCTTCGCAGGAAAAACCTATGAAACACATGAAAATCCAGTAGATAAGTTGCTTAATTTTTATATCCATGCTAGGAGGTATTAGAAACTGAACTGGTAACTAAGTGAGGGAATAAAGCGACCAAAAGTAATTTGAGTGGGTGTAGGCTGTGCGGGACTCAACACATCAGATTTTATCACATAGTCTATTTCATTCTCCAGGATTTTGTTAAAATTTATGGTGTAGGCATTCTTAAATCCTAAGACATTTTGGAAGGAAAGATTTAAGCTGTGTTTAAAGGCTTTCTCTTCGGATTTGTTCAGATCTACTTGTATGCCCAGGTCTAGCCGGTGGAAAGTGGGAAGACGGTCATTGTTTCGCTTCCCAAAGATGGGTACAGGCTGATCATTGAAGGAATAAAAGCCAACGGGAGAAGTAAAAGTAGCCCCACTGTAAGAGGTCCAATATCCAGAGAGTCGGATTCTATTCGATAGTTGATAGATGCTCGACAAGGAGAATTCATGGGGCCTGTCTTGAATAGCGGGATATTCCTCTCCCTGATTGATACCAGGCGTAGTTCGCAGGGTGCGCGCATAGGTATAGGACAACCAGGTCCGAAGTCGATTTCCTTCTTTTTTTACCATCAACTCAGCCCCGTATGCCCGCGTAGTCCCAAAGCGCAATTCCCCTTCAATCAAGGGATTGAGGTATATAGCTGCATGAGGCGCATATTCAATCTGTTCGCTCATTTTTTTTAGGTAAGTAGAGGCATGTATTTCCATTTGAGCATTCGCCAGCACCTTCACAAAGCTCAAGGAGGCTTGTTGGGCTCGTTGAGGTTCGATATTGGGCCCTGAGGGGAGCCATATTTCCAGGGGGGTGTAGGGAGAGACGGAATTAGAAATGAGTTGTAAATACTGGTGATAGCGTCCATAACTCAACTTTAACATAGAGCTGGCTCCAATCTTATACTGGATACTCAGGCGGGGATCTAGTCGGAAAAATTGTTTATAAACTCCTCTTCCCGGGAAAAGGGTATCTGCTACAGTAAAATCTTTATTAAAATCAAAGTATACGTCAGGACCCAACCTCGCCCAATTGACCCACCGGATCCCCCCTTGAAAACGAAGGCGGGGATTTATCTCCCAATCCATCTGATAGTATAGGTTAGCTTTTCGCGAGTAGTTGGATCGGAGGCTGGGTAAATACGAGAAGGCAGAATTTACAGAAAAGCTACCCGGATTAATAAAGTAGGCCTGTACCTCTGCCCCCCAGCGGGAAGAAAAGCTAGGACTGGCATAAAAGTTAAAATCAGACTTGAACCCCAAAACCCGTAAGGAAGCTTTCCAAAGATTGGGGGAGAAGTTCAAGCGATTTTCATAAGACCCCGTGTAGGCAATGGTATTGGAAAATATTTTAGGGGAAAAAATATGGTTCCACCGGAGTGTAGCCGCAAATTTGCTTTGCCTGAGTCCCACTTGCGTGCCTATTTCTCCTATCGTAAGCCCAAAATCTTCACTAACAGCCCCTATTTGGTCCGATCCAAGCATGGCCGTGAGAAATAAGCGGTCCTTTTGACTAAGCCGATGATTTACTTTTATCAAGTAATCCTGGAGCCTCAGAATAAGGTTTGGAGCGGATCGTTGGATGAGCCAGTTAAAGTTGGATCTTCTCGCACTTAGAAAAATGGAACTCTTCCCTTTTTTCAAGGGGCTTTCCATGGAAAGTCTGAATAAGAAGGGATTGATGGATCCCTGTACTTTACTTTCATGCAAGTTTCCATCTCGCGTCCGAATACTCACGATAGAAGAAAGTCGATCCCCCAAATGGGCAGGAATGTCTCCTTTGAAGACCTGTATGTGTTTGGTAAAATCTGGAATGACAAGGGAATAGGTGCCAAGCAGATGGGAAGGATTGTAAATGGGGGCATCATCAATGATGACCAAATTTTGATCTCTTAGCCCTCCCCGTGCATAAAAATACCCCAACCCATCCCCATTTGTTTTGAGTCCCGGTAGGCTTTGTAAGCCCTTAACCAACCCAGACTCTCCGGCAAATTCGGGCATGGCATTCAAATCTTCTGAGGATAATTCCATCTGATCCAGGTTTCTTGTGTGCAGACCTTCCGAGTTACTAGGTCGGATGACTACCTCCGAAAGCTGAAAAGATTGTTGCTCAAGAGGAACATTTTTTTTGAGGGATCCTGTTAGGGAAAGTGAGCTCTCTTCTTTTTTATATCCCAGGTAAGAATAGGAGATCTGATGTTTGCCCGGAGGGAGGGACAAGACGTAATAGCCAAATTCATTGGTATATGCCCCTATTAATTCTTTTTTTGAATAAACTTGAACCCCAATTAATACCTCTCCTGTAGATTGGTCCGTAACAAAGCCAGAAAGGGTAAGGACTTTTTTATTAGACCCTTTTCTTTTGGGAGCTTTCAAGATAATCTGCCCTTCTACCAAGGAATATCTTAGACCCAATTTTTCAACTAGAAGATCCAGGCATGCGCTTAGGCTTAACTCCTTGACGGAAAAGTCGAGATAGGCCGATGGGTCGATTAAGCGAGAATTAAAGGAAAAATCCCGGCCTGATTGTCGGCTTATCTCTTCCAGCAATTTGCCAACTTGTATGTGAGAAGCCTCGATGCTTAGGCTAGGTATAGGTTTATCACTTTGACCCCATAAGGGCAAAGCATTAGTGAGAACAAGGAGGGCAAGCAGGAGGATACGTTGCATGACTAATTACATGCTCCCATGATGATAACCTGTTGAGAATCTACCTTCGCTTCTAGATCTAAGCTTTCCTCAATAATTTTGAGAACAGCTGCTAGAGGTTTGTCCTGGAAAGTCCCAGTAAGTAGACACGAATTTTCTTCTTCTATATCCAGAGAAATATTTGCATGATAGTGTCGATTGAGCGTTACAATCACTTCCTCTAGGGCTGTCTCATTGAAAACCAGGTTTCTACTTTTCAGGGAGTTGAAATTGGGGTCTTGATTTTCTTGCTTAGACAGTTGACTATTGGATTTTTCAAATACGGCCTTTTCATTTGCTTTTAAAACCACTTCCTTGCCCCCTGAACGGACTGCAACGGAACCAGATTCTACGACTACCTGTACGGTCTCTTGGTCTTCTCGTGCATCCACATAAAAGGAGGTTCCCAGTACTTCGATTTCCACATGTGAAGTCTGGATGAAAAAGGGTTTCGCTACGTCCCTTTTAACGTCAAAAAAAGCATCCCCCGTTAATTTCGCTTGTCGCTTATTTTCTTTGGAAGCATTTTGAAAATTCAGTAAAGAATACTGATTAAGTGTGATTTGGCTCCCGTCAGGGAGTTCTAAAGATTTTACTTTTGAGAAAGTCTGTTCCTGAACCGTAGAATTTGTTAAAGGACCTTGAATCAGCCAAATGGCAAGAAAAATGGCAATTCCTGCGGCTACAGCCAGGCTTGCCCACCTTCTTCTCTGGTACGCAGGAGACCTCATTTCTATGGTTTTTGCTTCCTGGAACAGCTTTTGAGAAATTTGATTCCAGTTTTCTTCCACGCTTCCCCCTTCCTGATTTGCACCCATTCCCGATAACATCCACGCCTTTTTATAGGAGATAAATACCTCTCTATTCTTGGGAGATTCTAGCACCCAATTTTCTAATTCGGCGGTTTCAACGTCATTAGTATTTCCGCTGAGATAGCGGGAAATCAACTCAAAATAAGGATCCTCTATATTCCAGTTTTCCATATTTCTTAATATGCCTCTCAATTTTAATACACCTAAAAGGGGCTACACCCTTAGTCCTACTTATATTTTTTTAGAATTCCATTAAAAAAAAGAGTAAAAACCAAAAAAACGGTTTCAGAAATTCACGCATCACCTGCATGGCCTTGCGCATATGAGCTTCTACCGTTTTGGGCGAAATAGCTAACTCTTCGGCTATTTCCTTGTATTTCATCTGTTTAAAACGACTCATTTCAAATACTTCCCGGCATTTTTCCGGAAGTTGATCCAAAGCAGCTTCAATCTGCTGATGGAGTTCACTTGCTTCCAGAGGGGTATCTTCGATGGAAAGATCAAAATCCGCGCACTCCAGGTCAAGGACCTTGCTTCTATACTTTTTTTGATCTCTAATGTGATTTAGACAGCGATTTCGTACAGCCGTAAACAGATAAGACTTAATCGAAAGTTGAGGATCCAGATCTTCCCGCTTTTCCCATAAAGTAATGAATACTTTTTGGACAATTTCTTGAGCGGTATCTGCATCCTGGACGAATTGTTTAGCAAAATTGCTTAGAAAGGAAAAGTGAGTTTTGAATAATTCCTCAAATTCCTTTTTATCAAAAATTAGAGAAGAGTTTTGCTCTAGCATTCCTCATAATTATAAGGAAACAACGGGAAGGTATCCCCATTTGTTATTTTTTCTGGGCCAAGTGGTGATTAGGAGAGAAAGGGTTTTTTTGTGTATAAAATGCCATCTCTACTTCCAATTCCTAACACAAGCAGGAATTTTTTTTAATGATTCCCAAAAAAACCTTAAACTCGAACTAACATACCTTTTTTTTTAGTAGCATTATTTAGTAATGGTTTACATCGTTGGCACTGTAGATACCAAAGGAGAAGAACTCGCCTTTTTGGCTACCTTATTCGAGGAGAAAGGAATTCCTTGTAAGGTTGTGGACGTTAGTACCCAACTTCACGAGTTTCCCCCTGATATTACACAACAAGAAATAGCTTCCTGCCATCCTGAAGGGGAATCCATACTGGAGTTAACAGATCGGGGGAAGGCCATTGGGCTCATGTCAGATGCATTGAAAGCCTTTTTTAAAGGGAAGGATCCTAAAGGTATATTGGGGATTGGAGGATCTGGAGGAACTTCCCTCATCTGTGGGGCTTTACGTGATCTTCCGGCAGGGCTGCCCAAGGTCATGGTTTCTACCATCGCTTCGGGCAACACCCGACCCTATGTGGGGGCTTCAGATATTTTCATGTTATATTCAATCAGCGACTTAGCTGGGCTTAACTCTATTTCCCGTAAGATTTTGACTAATGCCGCTAACGCCTTGATGGGGATGGTCAAAGGGGATACAAGTGTGGATGTCAAGGACAAACCTCCTTTGGGAATGACCATGTTTGGGGTTACCACTCCTTGTGTACAACAGATCCGTAAAGAGCTAGAGAAGGATTACGATTGTATAGTATTCCATGCCACAGGTATCGGCGGCCAATCCATGGAGAAGCTTATTGGTTCTGGAATGATGAAGCATGTCATCGACATCACCACTACAGAAATTTGTGATCATTTATTCGATGGAATATTGAGTGCTGGGGAAAGTCGTATGGATGCGATCATTGAGGCGGGTATTCCCTACATTGGTTCTGTGGGAGCTCTGGACATGGTCAATTTTGGACCTTTAGAAACAGTTCCTGAAAAGTATAAGAATAGAAATCTCTACGTTCACAACCCACAAGTGACGCTCATGAGAACGACGGTTGAAGAGAATTGGAAAATGGGTCAATGGATTGCTGCTAAGCTCAATCTGATGCAAGGCCCTGTCCGCTTTTTTTTGCCAGAAAAAGGGGTATCTTTGATCGACGCGCCTGATAAACCCTTTTTCGACCCGGATGCTAATGCCGCTCTTTTTGAAACTATTTATAGCCAGGTGAACCAGACGGAAGAGCGCAAGGTGATACGGCTTCCTTATGCGATAAATGACCCAGAGTTTTCTCAGGCAGTTGTGTCCACCTTCCAAGCTTTGCATACACTTTAAACAACTTAATCATTCATGATTGGTAAATTTTTCACTTCCGGTAACTTGTTTTGGGATTCTTCAGAGAAAGGAAAGGCTATCCAGCATAGTAGCCCTTCCTTAACGGATTCGAGTCAGTTGCTGGTGATTGAAGTAGAAATATTGCCTGGAAAGTTTCACCCCTTCCATTTTCACCCTCGCCAGGAAGAAGTTATCTATGTGCTGGAAGGGTCCATCCAGCAATGGATAGAAGACACGGCTGTCAACCTTACTCAGGGCGAATCTGCCTTTATCCCTGCCAAAGTGGTACACGCCACCTACAATACCTCTGACACCCCAGCTAAATATATCGCTATTTTTTCCCCCTGTATTGGCGAAAAAGGCTATGAAGCCAAAGTGGTTCATAATGAAAGTCCCTGGAAGGACCTTGGACCAGATTGATAGCTAAGAAATGGGTTTGATAGCTGAATGGATAATCCATAGTCAACAGTTTGGGCTTTTTAACCAACAGGAAGGATAATCCTCATAGAAACCCTCATCTATCGCCTAGGGACTAATTAGCTATTTCACCTCATAATTATCCTCAAAACTTCGTATATTTAAACAGTTGCCAGATGGTCCGATCTGATCTGTCAAAAGATAAAAAGGGAACGAACAATTTATGAAAAGGATACTACTGATTATTTTGGGCTTAGCCTTAGCCTATGGCGTCTATGCCTTCTTTTTTAAAGACAAGGGAGAAATTCATGTACTGGTATTCTCCAAAACGGAGGGGTTTCGGCATGCTTCCATAGCCGATGGGAAAAAGGCCCTGATAGATATGGGCAAACAGAAAGGATTCACGGTTGATACCACGGAAGATGCCAGCATATTTACAGAAGAGGAATTGCAGAGATACAATGTCATCGTCTTCCTAAGTACTACAGGAGACATTTTGGACAATGCCCAACAACTCGAGATGAACAGATGGGTTCAAGCAGGCGGAGGCTTTGTGGGAATACACGCAGCCGCAGACACCGAATACGATTGGGACTGGTACAATAAACTTGTGGGCGCCTATTTCGAAAGCCACCCCAATGATCCCAATGTGAGGGAGGCAGAAATAGAGGTAGTGGCTTCTGAACATATGACCGTAAAGCATTTGGCTAAGCGTTGGAGACGCTCCGATGAGTGGTACAACTATAAATCTATCCAAGCTCATATCAATGTAGTCCTGAACCTGGATGAATCTACTTATGAGGGAGGGACCAATGGAGAGCAGCACCCCATTGCCTGGTATCATGAGTTTGACGGAGGCAGAACTTTTTATACAGGATTAGGCCATACCCCGGAAACTTTTTCCGATCCCCAATTTTTAGAACACCTCTGGGGCGGTATTCAATATGTAGGAGGAGAGGGTAAACCTGTAAATTATGACGTGGCCACAGTTGCACCGGAGGAAAATCGCTTCTCCAAGGTGGTATCCTCGCTGAGCGCCTTTACGAACCCATGGAATTGGAAATCCTACCCAACCGTGATATCTTATTTATTGAACGTCGAGGTACCTTAAAGGTATTCGATCCAGAAAATGACAGCCTAATATCGGTAGCAGAGTTTCCTGTACATACAGTTCACGAAGATGGACTATTGGGACTCGCCCTGGACCCAAACTATTCTGATAACCACTGGATTTATCTCTTTTATTCTCCGGAAGGGGAAGAAGCCAAACAACACGTTTCTCGCTTTGTGTATCAAGACCGAAACCTGGATAAAGATTCTGAAAAGGTTCTACTAGAGATTCCTACTCAAAGAGAAGAATGTTGCCATTCTGCTGGTAGCCTGGAGTTTGGTCCCAATGGGAACTTATTCATCTCCACTGGCGACAATACCAATCCCCATGAATCCGATGGATATTCCCCTTCTGATGAACGGGAAGGCCGTAGTCCTTTCGACGCCCAGAAATCTTCCGCCAATACACAGGACCTACGCGGGAAAGTCCTTCGGATTAAACCTCAAGATGACGGGACCTATTCCATCCCAGAAGGAAATCTCTTTTCCAAAGATGGAAAGGAAGGCCGTCCTGAAATATATGTGATGGGTTGTCGCAACCCATACCGTATCTCTATTGATAAGGCCACAGGTTACCTGTATTGGGGAGATGTGGGACCTGATGCTGGCGAGGACAGCACCCAAAGAGGTCCCGCTGGACACGATGAAGTCAATCAAGCTAAAAAGGCTGGCTTCTTTGGCTGGCCTTACTTTATCGGAGACAACAAGCCGTATTTTGAATACGATTTTGCCGCTCAGAAAACACTGGGAGAACATAATCCTCAAAAGCCTATCAATAATTCTCCCAATAATACCGGAGCCCAAGAACTACCTCCAGCCCAAAAGGCCTTCATCTGGTATCCCTATGGAGAGTCTAAGGAGTTTCCCAATGTGGGCAATGGGGGAAGAAATGCAATGGCTGGGCCTATCTACCATTTTGAGAATTTTCCTGAGTCGGACAAGCAGTACCCGAAATACTATGATGGCAAATTGTTCACCTATGATTGGATTCGCGGTTGGCTAATGGCGGTGACCTTGGATGAGAACGGCGATTTTGTGCGCATGCAACGCTTTCTCCCGTCTATAAAGTTCAACAATCCTATTGATATTGTGATGGGGCCAGATGGGGACATGTTTATGCTGGAATATGGTACCAACTGGTTCCAGCAAAATGACGATGCTCGCCTGGTACACCTGCAATATACAGCTGGAAATAGAGAACCCCTGGCAAAGTTTGTAGTGGACAAGCAATACGGTTCTTTACCTATGGAAGTGAGTTTTTCAGGGAAATCCTCAGTGGATTTTGATGGAGATGCCTTGACTTATGCCTGGGACTTTGGTGATGGCCAAACAGCAACAGGGGATTCTGTATCCCATATCTTTGATAAAGCGGGAGCATATACAGCTAAATTGACGGTAACGGATTCTGAGGGCCTTCAACACAGTACCCAAATGAAGGTGTATGCGGGAAATGCCAAACCCCAGATTACTTGGGAAATAGCGGGTAATAAAAGCTTCTTCTGGGAAAACAGTGAGCTTGCCTATGAGGTGAAGGTTTCTGATGAAGAGGATGGAAGTCTAGGGGCTGGAATAGACCCTAGTTCGGTTGCCATAAGCATAGACTACTTATCCAGAGGAAAGGACCGGAACTTGGTCGAAATAGGCCACGCGGCTAATGTAGAAGCAGCGAGAGTCTCCCTTGGTAAGCAACTGATTGAAGAATCCGACTGTAAAGCCTGTCATCAATTAGATATGCAATCTGTTGGCCCCACCTACCAAGCCATTGCAGAAAAATATGCCTCTGATGCGAAGGCGATTCCTTATCTGGCGAACAAAATCCTCAAGGGAGGGGGAGGCGTTTGGGGAGATATCGCCATGGCGGCCCATCCGCAATTAGTCGAAGATGAAGCCCAACAAATGGTGAAGTATATCCTTTCACTGGCAGGTTCCCCTAAAGCCAATAAAGGGCTTCCCATGAAAGGTAGCTATGCCTTTGATCAACACAAGGCCGAAGAGTTTTCCGGTAGCTATATCCTTACGGCTACCTATACAGACAAAGGAGGAAAAGAAATTGGTCCCCTGAGTAATACCTTACAGTTCCAACTGGGGCATCCTCGTATGGAAGCCTACAAATACTTTTACAATGATAAGGCGATGAAGATGACCGTGGGGCCTGACATGACGGACCTCATTGAGGAAGAAATCACTCTCATGATCGGAACGGCGGGTTCTGTGGTGGGTTATAAAGGGATTGATCTCTCGGGTATTGGGTCGATTGATTTTGCCGTGGCAGCTATGAGCCTGTACTTTGGAGGGGGAACATTGGAAATGCATATAGATGCACCAGATGGGCCTCTTATCGGACAGCTAGAGGTAGAAACCAGCCTGAGTCTTTCCATGGAGGGCGATCCTTCCCGGATGGAACTTGAGCCCACGGAGGGGATTCATGACCTGTACCTTGGTCTTTAAGGCGGCAGAGGGCTCAAATAAGCCCGTTGCTTCTGTAGTATGGCTGGAGTTTAAGCAGGCGGAGGGGAGTTGAAAGAAGAAATAGTTAATTGGATAAGGGAATTGAAAACTAGCTTTCTTTAACCCAATACATGAACAAAGCCTGCCCCGTCGTTCTACGAGATACCCCGAATGGAAAAGTGTTGCTTGCCTTTCGCCATCCCCTGGCGGGCACGCAGATAGTCAAGGGTAGCATTGAGAAAGGCGAATCCTTGGAGATGGCCTGTGAACGAGAGTTATTTGAAGAATCAGGCATCCGAGCTAAGGCAGGAAAATTTCTGGGAAAATGGGAGGCAAATTTCGAAGACCAAATTTGGGGCTTTTGCCAGATGTCAGTTTCTACAAACCTAGCGGAGGAATGGCTACACTATACCTTAGATGATGGAGGGCATGCTTTCGCCTTCTTTTGGCTGAACTTGGATGCAGAACTGGACGACAGTTTTCATCCCTTGTTTAAAGGCGCTATTGGGTATATCCGAGGAAAGCTTGAATGGGAATAAGGAAAATAAGAGGCAAATTTGCCCCCATGAAAAATTCTATATTATGGCTTTATGGATTAATTATACTAACTATTTCCTGCCAGAGCCAGCCCCATTCAAATCTCCCATCTTCCGACCACCGACTATTGACAACCGACCCCCCAAATCTCCCTGAAACAGACTCAGTATTACGGTTTAACTCCCGGATCAATACCATCTTTCAGGACAGTAAAGGGCATTACTGGTTTATATCTCAGGATGATGGAGTTTGTTACTACGATGAAAAAAAATTCACCTATTATACAGAAGAACAAGGGCTCAAACCCGTAAGGGCCATTCATGAAGCACCAAATGGAGACCTATGGTTTGGCATCGAAGAGGGAGTCAGCATCTTCAATGGGCAATCTTTTATAAGCCTTAGGCCAGAAAGGGAAAGTTTGCCCATAAACATGAGTTTTGAATATTCCGAATGGAATTTTGAGGAGGAATGGGAAAAGCAACTAAATCACTTTTGGTTTAGTTCCTTCAACAAAAATGGAGTATATCGCTTTGATGGGGATAGGCTGATGCACTTTAGCCTACCTGTACCCAACGATTATCCTGAATTTGACGATTCGGGATATCATCCTCAATATGGGTATGATATCTATGCTGTATACGGGATTTACCAAGATAAACGGAAGAACTTATGGTTGGGTACCGCAGGTTCAGGGCTATTCCGTTATAATGGAAAATCTATCACCTGTGTGAATCAAGAAGAAGCCAAAGGGGTCGTTCGGGCTATCTACCAGGATGATTCTAGGAAAATTTGGTTTGGCAACAATGCCAAGGGGGTTTTTCAGTATGATGGTGGATCTTTTGCAAATTTTTCGAAGAAATGTGGAGTATTTGAGCAGGGCTTAGTAGGAGCTTTAGCTATAGCTGAGGACAATGAGGGAAATCTTTGGTTCGCCCAATACGATACAGGCCTGTGGCGATATTCGCCTTCTTTAGGGGTCGGGGACAAGGCATGGACCCAATATACATCTGCATCGGGGCTTGAAAGCAACTATATCAGTACACTTTACACAGATCGCCAAGGAAAACTCTGGGTGGGAACAGGGAAGGGGGCTGTTTTTAATTTCAATGGTGCGAGTTTCGACAAATTCGGCTACAAATGAAAAGCAGAATTTATTTTAAAACAAAAATGTCATTTTTTGGCAATAATTTACAATTAGAATTTATTTGATGAAAAATATTAGTACTTTTGTAAGCCATTTCGTCGTTACAACATCATGGATTTTTTGCCGAATAAGTCAGAAACCAAAAAAACACGCAGGGAATTTAGCAAAGACCTATTTTCTGGCATTGTTAGTTATGCCCTGATAGATTCTCTTCTTACTACCCGTGCTATAGCCCGGGAAGTTTCTCCCATTGTAGACCACTGGTCAGTGCAATTACACGAATATTGTCAAGACCTCGATAAGGAGTTTATCACGGTTTTAGAGTGGCAAGAAAAGGTGGAGGCCTTATTTCAAAAGATTCATATGAAAGAATTGATGGTTTTCATAGATTTTGAAAACCTACAGAGGCGTATGAATCTTCCTGTCGAAGGCGTGAGAAGCAAAAAGGTTGAATTTCCCCGTCTCAAAGGCTTGCCCCCCAAATCTATTTTTGGTAAACGTCTTTACGGGCTTAGGAAAAAATCCGCCATCAATCCCCACGGACACAGCCATATGGCCTCGGCTCATTTAATTTTGAGCGGGGAAATGCATGTGCGTAACTATGACAAAGTGGTTGCTGAGGAAGAATACATGATTATAAAACCCACGCTGGATAGAAATATGGGTGCAGGTGAGTTTTCCTCTATCTCAGATATGCGTGATAATGTCCACTGGTTCATTGCCAAGACAGATAACTGCTTTACCTTTGATGTAAGCATGCTGAACGTAGACGGGAGATTTGGTATCCATCACTTGGATATGTACCAATTGCGGAAATTTCCGGACGACTTACTAAAAGTGCCCATTATTGATTTGGCCGAGGCTACAGCCAAATATGGGAAAGTTGCCCAACATTAGAATTCTTTTAAATCCTGAGGCTTAAAACTCCATTCTGGGGTATTTAGTCTATCGCCTATTTCCTTGAGGGAATACCAGGGGCTGAAGGAACTATTCTCTAAGTTTTTTAAAATGTGAATTTCCTGTGCAGGCATGTAACTCTGTGCAAGTAAAAAAGCTTTGTCCCCATTTTCAGGGTTTATAGCGATATCCACAATTAATACAGCATGACCGGGAGAGCCTCCTTGGATGAAGACATCCCCTATTTCCATAGAGTTAAGGGCTTTTTCCTTTAATTCTTTATCCAAGGATAGGGTCCCTGCATAGGAGAATACCATGCGTAGGTAGCGCCGGAATGAAGTATAAGACGAATTAGCCTTAGTAGAGGGGGCCCATTTGACATGATTACCTTGAACCGAGATTGAATTTCCCGCTTTCCAGGTAGGGTAATCCGCTAAAAACCCATTAACGAAGTGAAACTGTATGGCTTGGTATTTCTTTTTCTCATAGTTGTATTCAGCCCAGAGACGCATAATGGCATCTGCACATTGTTGTAGGTCCCTTGACCCCGTATCTATATTAAGCACTGCTGCATGTACCCTTTGGTTGATTTTTAATTCCCCATTATACAGGTGTACAGGGTGCCCAGGAGGATGTAGGGGGAAATGTCTTAGGTAGTAAGCAAAAGAATTTGAATCGAGCTTTATTCTTTGATATCCTTCGGGGGGGGTGAATCGAGTAGCGGGGGTATTTTGAGAGTCAATGGGAATTACAGTACCTGTATCTAGCATTGTCCCTCTCTCCCCAGGAGTAAGGGAATTGTTTGTTGATTCTTCCTCATGGGCAGGAAGGTGCTGGCATTGGATATACAGGGGTAATACTACCCATAGAAGGTAGAAGGGTTTCATGGAGGAAATTAATAATTATTTCTGGCTATGAGATCCTCTTGCTGAATTTTTCTTGGCAGTAAGAGAGATAATCCTCATTCTTTTTGAGGGCTAGTAGCCAGTATTCGAAGGGGAGGATCTCCTGACCCAGAGGCTCCCAATCTGCTTCACCGAGCAAAGCCTGGAAGGGAGGAAATTGGTCCCACTGGGTGCTCTCTGTCGTATAGGCATCTTTGCCCAATTGATAGAGGCATTTAAATATAAATTCCATCCTCGGGGCTAGCCCATAGCGTTCTCGATGTTTTCGTAAAGCTTCTATCCGTGAATCTGCCAAGTCAAAGGATTGAGAGCTAATCAGCAATTGAATCTCAAAAATCCGGAGAATGGGATTCCAATCCTGTTTGTACTGGTAAAGGGTGTGGGCAAAATTCAATCTGCAAAAGGCTATTTTAGGCTTATCAGCTAGAAATGCGAGGTAGGAATGTAGGTAATACAGCCAACCGCTATGAATATCTTCAGGTTGGTGTTGGTGAACCCAAATGAGCTGTTTGTATACTTCTTCTCCCTCCGAGAGTTTACCGCTGTAAATACAAGCATATAGTTTGTTGATTCCCGCAACTAGAAAATTGGTGCGCCTGGGGGGAAGGATTTGTAAGGCATGGTCGGCAGCTCGAAAGGCAGAGTCAAAATTGTATGACCGGTTCTCCAATTCAGACAGACGAACATAGGGTACTCCCCACCTATTTCTCGATTTCAGTCCTGAATGAGTTTCTAAAATTTGGATCATTTCTTCCAGACATTTTTTGCACATTTCAAGAGATTCCTGCCGTGCTTCCATGAGGATGAGCTTCAACAAGAGAAAGTAATAGTGTGCTCGGGGGCTATAAGTCTTGTCCAACTTCCGTTTTAAGTCTTTGGTAAAGCTTTCTAATTGCTTGATTAATTGAGGATTCGGTGGTTTAGGGAGCCTTACGCGAATTTCGTCTAGGTAGCCGATTCCAGAGATATCCGCCTGCAACTGTTTAAGGGTAGTATCTATATCCTCCTTGAGGGTGCTGCAAACTTCTTCAGGGGAAACAGAAATACTCCTCGCATGCACTAAGGCCAAGAGTTTTACCTCCGGTAGACCCAGTCGATTGGCTGAATGGATACAGCTATCCAAGAGGTCTTCTGAGTATTTACGTAAGCCCTTACTACGCAATAGCATGGCTGCAGTCAGTTGGAAGTGGAGTCCTATATTAGCAAAGGCTGGGAAATCTGCTGAATGGTGGTTCTTGCTGGATTGGTTGGCACTTAGACACAGAGACTCCAGCATTTTTTCTTCAATTTGGTTTTTTAAATGGAAGAAGGATTTGTTATGAGGATCTCCATATAAACGCTCAATGAGTTCACCTTGAGATATGTGGGGATGTAGGTCTATGAGTTTAAATAGTTGAAGGCATTTGTTGTAACTTCTGGGGAGAAAAGCCTTCATATACGTTTTAAAATGGCGAAGTTCTGCTTTCGACATTTTGCCTTTTATGGCCCTGATACGTTCCATTATGTGTAAATTCTGTTGATTTAATTAATCAACGTGAGGATTCTCCTTGTATTGAAAAGATGTAAGCCATCACATGGAACTGATCCTAAAGCCGTACTATTAAGTGTTTGGGGGATGATTATTTATAGAAATCAGGCCTTTTATGAAAAAAGATATGTGAATTTTAGGGATCCTAATAAAGGAGGGAAATGTTCTGGCTATCAAGAATATGAAGACCCATTATAGGACATTGAAATGAGTAGATTAAAATTCCGAATTATAGTACATTTGCAAAAACATGATGTGAAATAATATTTCCACACGTGTTATATGTGCATGACAGGAATATGGCAAAAGTTAATTCTAACGATCAATATACTTGTGAAATAGGGTTTATTACCAGTTCATCTATCGTCACATGCTGGGGAGCCTTTAGAATATATACGACCGTATCTGCTACATCAATAGGTTTTAACCAATCTTTTTTCTGGATATCCACCATTTTGCTATTGTTGAAATAGGTATCTACTACTCCTGGATAAACAGAACTCACTTTGATTCCGTACTTCCGAACCTCCTTTCTAAGCACATTAGAAAATGCATCTTGGGCATATTTGCTGGCACAGTAAACAGCTCCTTGCTCAAAAGTCTGGCGGGATGCATGGGAAGCAATGGTAATAATATGCCCACTTTTCCGGGAGCGCATATGGGGAATGACTCCTTTGCTCAGCAAAAACCCCCCCTTCACATTGACATCCATCATACGATCCCATTCTGATTCCTGAATATTTTCCGCGGGTTTAAAGAGACCAATTCCAGCATTATTGATGAGAATATCGATCCTTCCAAAAGCCCTTATAGCCTGTGAAATCAATGCATCCACCGCCTGGGAATCTGCAACATCGGCTTGTATGCCAATTGCAGCTCCCCCCTGTTGGTTTATGGAACTGGCTAGTCGTTGTAACTCACTAACATTTCTGGCAACCAATACCAATTGGACTTTCTCTTTTGCAAGCGATAAAGCTATTTCTCGACCTATACCTCTTGATGCCCCAGTAATGATTGCAACTTGGTTTTGAAGATTCATAGAACAAAACTCTGAAAAATTTCTGCGATTTGAAACCTATTCTTCTGGCTTGAGTTTAGGGTTTTGTTTATGTCTTTGGGCATCTCGCCGTGTTTTTTTGGCTAAATTTTCATGGAGAGCTAGCTCCAGGTCAATTCCAGTTTGGTTGGCCAAGCAGATCAATACAAAGAGGATGTCTGCCATTTCATCTCCTAAATCACGATTTTTATCGGATTCCTTAAAGGATTGGTCTCCATACATTCTCGCCATTAGCCTGGCCAATTCTCCTACCTCTTCTGTCAGAATTGCCATGTTGGTCAATTCTGAAAAATAGCGGACTCCTAGGGTTTTGATCCAGTCATCTACACTTTTTTGTGCTTCTTGTATGGTCATGTTATAATAGAGATTGAATGGGTGAATAATAATAACGGAGGCACCACTCTATTTGAATAAGAACAAATATAGCCCGGAGAAACCATAGGCCAAGTGATTTTTTTCGGATAGAAAAGAGGGTTTGACGCTTAAGTCCCTTGCTTGCCAATATGCACAGAAAAGGAAGAAGGGGAAAGTGATAGGTGGGGTGAGAAAAAGCTAGATAGTAGGGGAGGGGATAAATAATAAGGAGTCCAATTAGCCAAATTCCAGGAGAGTAGGTGTAGGACTCCGGCAAAGCTTCTATGGCCAGCCAAAGGAGGATGCAAAAGCCTATAAAGTCAAGGCCTGTCCCTAAAACGGCCCAGAATGAGGAGGAGAAACTTTGAGAAAGAAAGGCCCCAGTAAAAGAATCTGCTGCCCAAAATGTTTTTACTCGATTGATAGTCCGGATACCAAAGTCTCTAGGTTCTTCCTTTATGAAGCTTAGCGCTTGTCGATAAAATTCTCCCGTTTGTTTCTCCTCTGGAAGCACCCAAATTTTTCTTAGCATCTCATAATATCCGTAAAAAGAAGGATTGTCAGTTTCTAGATGAGATCCAAGCCACCAAGTTTTATAGACAGGAGTATAAGGATTATTACCTACGAAAAAATTATAGCTGTTTGATGTGTTAATAAAGACATCGGTATAACCCAGGGCATAGTTGCGGAGTTGCCAACTTCCTATAATAACAAAGAGTGAAACGGCGAAATACATTAGGCTTATGTGCCTTCCCAATTTGTACCAGATATATCCTATAAAGGGAAAAAGGATTATACAGGAAGGACGTATGAGAATACACATTCCAAGAATTAGTCCTACAGCTAGTGCATGCCTAGGCACTAGATGAGGGTTTTGGAAGGATAAAATTAGAAAATAGAACGACCAGACCAATCCTACAGCAATAGGTAGTTGAGTGAGAGGGACAACCGAAAAGTGGACAGTAATGGGGCTAAAGCCCAAAAAGATAATAGGAAATAGGGAAAAATACCCTGGTGGTAACTTCTGTAGGGTCAGAAAGACTCCCACTAAAAGTAACAGGTAACAGGCAAGGGAAAATATGGTAAAATGGATTGGGTACAGTCCCCAGTTCAAGCCTGTCCAACCCAAAATAAGTGGAAGCCCTGGGGACCAAAAAGGTCTATATGGATTTCCACTGTATATCTTCAAAGAATCCTCGACGTAGGAGATAAAATCGCCTTCCATTACTCGGTTTCCTAGTATTAGGGCGTAGATTATCCGTAACAGCAAGGAAAGGAATAAGATGATGACAAAAGAGTGGACAGAAGAACTAGAAGGGTGCCAGACTCCCTTGGCTAAAGCCCAAAGGCGATTTTTCAATGACATTAGAAGGAGGGGTCCTTTGAATCTAAAATAATTGTGACGGGACCTTCATTCACAAGGGAGACAGACATCATCGCCCCAAAAGAACCGGTAGCAATGTTGCCAGTAAATACTTTTTTCAAGTGTGTTAGGAAGGATTCGTAAAGAGGAATAGCTAGTTCAGGTCTAGCGGAGCGAGTATAGGAAGGCCTGTTTCCCTTTTTGCTATTTGCATAAAGGGTAAATTGTGAAATTACCATTATGTTTCCTTCGATATCTTGAACAGATAGGTTCATTTTTCCCGTTTCATCACCAAAGATTCGCAGATTTGTGATTTTGTGTACAAGCCATTCGATATCTTGCTGGGTATCTTCATTTGTTATGGCAAGTAAAATGCACAAGCCCTTTTCAATTGATCCAATGGACTGATCCCCTACTTGGACTGTACATGAAGAAACACATTGTAGAACAGCTCGCATGAAATGTTTTGAGAATAAAATTAAATAAAAAAGACGTCTTTTCTATAAAGACGCCTTTTTTTTGTTTAATAAGCGAAATAGATCGAACAACTATTTAGAATCTTTCTCATCTTCGTCTTCATCCTCTACGGGGGGCATAACGAGCGGTACGACACTTCCTTGAAAACAATTCTCTGATCTGAATCCTAGCGATTTGGAATGTAAGGTGAAAAAATAATATTCCATAATGGATTTATGTATAAAAAATAATTACGAATGAGTGAATAGCGAGATTCCTTTTGGGTTTTTACATATACATTCTCATGTCTAAAGTAACGGATTAAGACGAGCAAGATTTTGTTGATAAAATCAAAATCACTCTAAATTTAATAAATAAAAGGGTACAATTCATTAACGAAAAAAATATTTTTTTATTTCCCTGATTACCAATGCTTAAGGAAACTCAAATACCAGTACTGATATGAGATGAAGGAAAAATCTTTCTACCATCTGGAGAGAAATTCTTCGTTGCATTCTGGTCAATTGGAGGGATAGGAATGAAATTGGGGAAGTGGGTAATTACGTCTTTTTCATAAAATTCTTAAATATGTATGTATCTTCGCAAGATTACATATGACTTGCTATGAATTTCGAAATCTGTGTTGCCGGGAAAGACCATATTCAGTACGCACAAAGCGTATGTGACCTCATTGAGGAGGCTGCCAAAGCTAGAGGTACGGGAATAGCCAAGCGCCAAGTCTCTTACATTCAAAGGAAAATGGAAGAGGGAAAGGCTATAGTAGCTTTAAGAGACAAAGAATTGGCGGGCTTTTGTTACATAGAAACCTGGGGACATGGGAAATATGTCGCAAATTCAGGGCTGATCGTATCCCCCAGTTTTCGAAACTCGGGCTTAGCCAAACGCATAAAGAAAGCAGCCTTTGATCTCTCTAGACAAAAATATCCTGAAGCTAAACTTTTTGGAATTACGACCAGCCTGGCAGTCATGAAAATTAACTCTCAGCTTGGTTATAAGCCTGTTACCTTTTCAGAACTGACAGATGATGAGGAATTTTGGGCTGGATGTCAGAGTTGCCCCAACTTTGATGTGCTCACTCGAACCGAAAGGAAATTGTGCCTGTGTACAGGAATGTTGCTGGACCCCAATGCTCCAGCAGCCGAAGTAGACAAAGAGAAGGCCCCTCAAAATCGTTGGCTTAGATTTCGGGAACACCTCGCTAGAAGGAGTTCCAATAAACTGCTCAACAAAATCAAAGAAGGGTTAAAACTTGTAAGACACGAACCAGTAGAATAATTATGAAGGGAAAAGTTGTTCTCGCCTTTAGTGGGGGACTAGATACCTCCTACTGTGTAAAATACCTGACCCAAGAGAAAGGATTGAAAGTTTATTCAGCCCTAGTAGATACGGGGGGATTTACCCCCGATCAACTAAAAGAAATAGGGGAAAGAGCCCTATTTTTGGGAGTTGAGCATCACGTGGTCTTAGACGAGGTGGAGGCTTATTATGAAAATTGCATCCGTTTCCTAGTCTTTGGCAATATCCTGAAAAACAATACCTATCCCCTTTCTGTAAGTGCAGAAAGAGTATTTCAAGCCATTGCAATAGCCCGTTATGCCCAGGAAATAGATGCGGAGTATATCGCTCATGGAAGCACTGGTGCAGGTAATGACCAAGTTAGATTTGACTTAGCCTTTCACATACTGGCCCCAGGTATCAAAGTAATTACCCCCATAAGAGATCAGCAGTTATCCCGTGAAGCCGAAATCTCTTATCTCAAAGAAAATGGCGTAGATCTGGCATGGGAGAAGGCCCAATATTCTATTAATCAAGGGCTTTGGGGTACCAGTGTAGGGGGGAAGGAGACACTAAACTCGTGGGATACGCTACCGGAAGAAGCCTTCCCAACTCCATTGGAAAAGACTGACCCACAGGAGGTACTCCTTACCTTTGAAAAAGGCGAATTATTGAAGGTAGATGGAAAATCTTTCCCTCACCCTGTATCGGCCATTCAATACCTACATCTGTTGGCAAGTCCTTTTGCCATCGGGCGAGATACCCATGTGGGAGATACCATTATCGGAATCAAAGGGAGAGTAGGCTTTGAAGCTGCTGCGCCCCTGATTATTATCAAAGCTCACCACCTGTTGGAGAAACACGTCCTGACGAAATGGCAAATGTACTGGAAAGATCAACTGGCCAATTGGTATGGTATGTTGGTTCATGAGGGGCAATTTCTGGATCCCGTAATGAGAAATATTGAAGGCTTTCTCCTGGATACTCAACAATACGTATCTGGCTCTGTACGGGTGAAACTCAGCCCCTATCAATTTCAATTGTTGGGAATTGAGTCCCCTCATGACCTGATGTCGGCAAAGTTTGGTACATATGGAGAAATGAATAGGGCCTGGACGGGGGAAGATGTGAAAGGCTTTACCCAGATCCTGGCCAATTCAACCAAAATTTTTCACCAAATACATGAAGAATAGGATCCAAGTAGGAATAATTGGCGGAGCTGGATATACAGCGGGAGAACTCATTCGCTTATTATTGCGGCATCCAGATACCCAAATAGGTTTTGTTCACAGTACGAGCCAGGCCGGGAGAAAAGTCCACGAGATCCATACCGATTTGGTAGGAGAGTCCGATCTTTCCTTTGTCTCAGATTTGCCCTTTGATAAAGTCGACGTACTATTTTTGTGTCAGGGACATGGAAAAGCCAAAAGTTTCCTCGAAAAGCATAAAATACCTGAACAGCTCAAAATTATTGATTTGAGTAGAGACTATCGCCTGAATGACTTCCCTCATGACTTTGTCTATGGATTGCCAGAACTCAATAGAGAATTACTAGGAAATACGCTGCACGTGGCCAATCCAGGCTGTTTTGCTACCTGTCTCCAATTGGGCTTGCTACCCATTGCCCAAGAACAGGCCTTGCCAGAAGATATCCATATACACGCCATCACTGGCTCTACGGGTGCAGGACAAAACCCTTCTGCTACTACGCACTTTAGTTGGAGAAATAATAATCTCTCTATTTATAAACCCTTTTCACACCAGCATTTGGGAGAAATTCGTCGGAGCTTGACTCAACTTCAACCCACATTTTCAGGAAACCTTAACTTTTTACCACTAAGAGGAAACTTTACCCGGGGAATATATGCCAGTATCTATTTTACTTCTGACTTATCCTTGGATAGCGCAGTAGATCTATTTAAGACGTATTATAACTCCCATCCCTTTGTTTGGGTCCAAAAAGAAATACCTCACCTCAAACAAGTAGTCAATACCAACAAGTGCGTCCTGAGTGTATCAAAGCACGGAGACAAAATTTTGATAGTCAGTATGATAGATAACCTCCTGAAAGGAGCCTCAGGCCAAGCTGTTCAGAATCTCAATATTCTATTCGGAAGAGAGGAGTCTAAAGGACTCTTATTAAAAGCTAGTGCATTCTAAATAAGATAGCCATTTTCCTATAAATTTCAATATTGTATATAATAATACACATGGAATATGTGTTATTATCCTATAAATTTATCTTTTTTTTTAAGAGAATAATTTTAGTTCATGCACATCCAATGTCCCTTCAATCACAAAATTGAACACTTTGAGAAAATTTAAATAGAGGAAGTTTATCTTTTCTTAAAATTTGTGCACATCATATGCCAGGAAAGATTCATATCAATAATTGTCTAAATTCGGGGTATAAATACGGAAGTATTTTCTCCCAGGTCCTTTTAGTGCAATTATTCTCAGTCATTCTTGCTCATGCTACTCCTATGGAATTGGGTAATTGGGCGAGCGTGACGGACTATTTTGATTCCTTCGAAAATGACTCGTCTATATGTTGTTCTGATACCACACTTATTTCAGGATCTATCGGGGAGACCGGTGTAGCTGTAGTTACAGATGCAGCCACAGTTATCAATTTGAGTAGGGCCTATACAAACCCTGTTGTGATTACCGGAGGGATGAATAGAAGCGGAGCCCATTTTACTACTATCAGAATCGATAACATGACCTCAACTCAATTTGAAATGCGCTTAATCGATTGGGAATGCCATAATCCCGGTCATGGTCCTGAGGAAGTGCCTTATATGGTAGTAGAAGCAGGTGTCCATATCTTATCAAACGGCGCAAAGTTAATTGCACAAAATTATTCCTCTATTGACCATACATGGAGTACACTCCCTTTTCCCGCTACATTTAGCACACTTCCTGCCATATTTGGACAATGTATTAGCGAAGAAGAACCCTCTCCTCTGGTGGTTTCTTTTGATCAAAATAACTTACAATTGGATCAGTTTGCTGTTCGAATAAGGGAAAGTGGAGTTGCGGATGGAGTACACCTTCCAGAGAGGGTTAGTGTAATAGCCATGGAGAAAGGTATCTATGAATACGAATCCATGTCATTAGAGGTAAATCAACTACCGCTGACGCTTACAAATACGGATAACCTCGTTACCCTAGAGAGAGATAACCTGGATGCAGGGACTTTAATTGCGGGAATTCAAAGTGTAAATTCAGTTGTCCCAGCTACTTTGAATATTAGATTTAGCACCCCTAATTCTGTCTTGATGCGGCTGGATTTTGAAAAATGCTCGGCTCGTGGTGACAGTATTGAACCGGAACTAGTAAACTATATAAATATTATTGGTGAAGGGGATATCGTGGCCTGTATCTCGGATACTTCAATGAGAACTCCTGCCGCCCGAATCATTGCCAACCCCGTGGTGGGTAACCCGCCATTAGAAGTATCCTTCAATGCGAGTACTTCCTCTGATCCCAATGGCTCCCTCATAGCCTATTTTTGGGATTTCGGAGATGGTAATACGGGTAATCAAATGGAGGAATTTCATACCTACGCTGATACGGGATCTTATACAGCTACTTTGATTGTTACAGACGATGAAGGCTTGAAAGATACCAGCACGGTGGAAATAAGGGTTTTTAACCCAAATATAAATCTAGCTCCCCTTGCCGTATTTACAGCAGATCCTTATGAAGGTCAGGCTCCTTTAAGCGTATCTTTTGATGCGACTTCCTCAATTGATATAGATGGAAGTATCATCAGCTATAAATGGAGCTTTGGAGATGGAACATCGGGAACAGGAAACGAAACCACTCATACCTTCCAACAAAATGGGGCCTATACGGTCCAACTAGTTGTTTTTGACGACCAAGGGCTTACAGATACTTCCGAATTAATCATTCGAGTTGGACTCGACTTTGTGCCCCCTCTGGCAGCATTCTCGGTAAGTGAGCAGAATGGTGTTGCGCCCTTCCCCGTTCTTTTTGATGCTTCTCTGTCCACTGATCCAGATGGCGAAATCATCTCCTATACCTGGTATTTGGGTTCTGATATCCTAAGTGATGAAGAGTCTTTTGCCTATGAATTTGCAACAGCTGGTAACTATATTATTCAATTAGTGGTAGCAGACAACGACAATCTCTTAGATACAGCTAGTATAGAAATTTCGGTCTTACAGGGGAATAACCCCCCCAATGCTGAGTTTACTTATATCCAGGGCTCAGGACAAGATTTTCAAGTTGTTTCATTTGATGCATCTGCTTCTAATGATCCAGATGGCTCCATTCAAACTTACAGTTGGGATTTTGGAGATGGTAAAGAAGAAGTCGGAAAAATTGTCTCACATACTTTCCCTAATGAGGGGACTTATAGGGTGAGATTGGAAGTTGCGGATGATAGTTCAGCAACGGATACGTTTTCGGTTAATATATCCATAAAAAGGAAAGAAGAGGATACTACTCAGGCCGTTATTGATTGCAAGGATTCTACCTGGGTAATTGGAGAAGTAGGATTTGTTCAAACTACGGATCAGAATACCCGAGTTATTCTTAAAAATTCGTATAAAAACCCTGTAGTAGTTACAGGGGGCTTTAAAAGATCTGGTTCTCATCATACAACGATTCGGATTCAAGGCCTCACCCCTTCGAGTTTTGATATTCGCCTAATTGACTGGGAATGTCGCAATCCGGGCCACGGCCCTGAGCAGATACCCTATATGGTTGTTGAATCTGGAAGTTACCTCTTACCCAATGGGAAAAGGCTCATGGCTGGAAACTATGGCTTGGTAACCCACGAATGGGGTAACCGTTTATTCCCTGCAGATTTTGATCAGATTCCGAGTGTTTTTGGCCAGGTTTTGACCGAAAATGAAAGTGATCCAGTTGTTGTTCAATTTGATAGATCTCAATTAACGAAAGAAAGTTTTACCACGCGACTTCGGGAAAACCGAACATCTGATACAACTCATGCTGCAGAACGTATTGGAATAATTGCTTTTGAGTCTGGTAGCTTTCAAAGTAGTAGTTTTTCTTTTGAGACTTCTCAACGTAATTTGGAAATAGGACGCTTTTCCCAAGCCTTCAGCCTTCGCCAGTTCTATGAAAAGGTTCCCATTATTTTGGGAGCCATTCAAACGACAAATGAGGATATTAGCGCTACTGTACATATTCGGGGGCGCTCTTCAACTTCTGTTGAATTTTCCTTGGATTATGAGAATTGTTCGAGTCTCGAGGAGTATAAACTTAAAGAAGAGTTAAGTTATATTGCTTTTGAAACTAATGGGGATATATACGCCTGTGGCTTGGGTACAGGAATAGGCGGAGAAGGAGGGTTGGAAGACCCCGAGGCTGAACCCAATAACCAACCTGCGTTGAGATTTCAGGTGTTTCCCATTCCTACGCAAACAGAGATTACCCTTATGTTGGAAGAGGAGGGAAGCTTATTTGAATATCAGGTAATAAATTATGCTGGACAGCGAGTAGCCGAAGGTACCCTAAAATCTGGTGAGAATGTAGTTAACGTGGAGAAATTGAGTCCGGGAATCTACCTGATGAATGTATACAAGGAGCAAGCAATGTCTTCCCTAGAATTTGTCATCTACTAATTTAGGGCCTTGATCCAGAGGGAAAAGGAGCTTATCTTCCCTTAATGAAGCTTCCTTTGCTGTATCTTTTCTGCCTCATCATGACTAAGCCCTTGATCAGTCAACCCTGTACGGTATACCTTCTACCTGGCCATGGGGCAGATGAACGAATTTTTTCCCGCTTAAACCTCAAAGAATACCCGACAAAGGTCCTTTCCTATCCCATCCCTCAAAAAACTGAGACTTTTACAGAGTATGCAATGGGAATAGCCTCCCAAATAGATACTTCTGAGGCTTTTGCCTTAGTTGGGATGTCTTTTGGAGGGATGATAGCCGTGGAATTAACCAAACACATCAACCCTGACCAAGTAATCCTTATTTCTAGCGCCAAGTGTGCCGAAGAACTTCCCTCGTTGTATAAATCCTTTCGAGGGTTTCCTATACACAAAGTCCTAGGGGGAGGGTTCTTCAAATGGTGGGGAATTCGTTTACAACCCATGATGGAACCGATCCCTAAGGAGGACCAAAGCTTTTTTCAGGCAATGCTAAAGGCCAAGGACCCCAAATATATCAAGCGAACCATAGCCTATATCATTACCTGGGAAGAAAAGGGTTGCAATAAGAATATTATCCATATCCATGGTGCTCAAGACAAAACCCTTCCGTATAAGAATGTAAGTCCTACCATAACCCTCCCTGACGCGGGGCATATGATGGTCTATACACATGCTCAAGAAGTAAGTAATTTGATAATTCAAAATTTGCCATGAGTATCCTGCATACTCAGGTTTGTATTGTGGGAGGAGGTCCAGCGGGATGTACGTTAGCTTTATTCCTGGCAAAATATGGTATTCCCCACATTCTTATTGAGAAAGCAGCTTTCCCAAGGGATAAGGTCTGTGGTGACGGCCTTACCTTGGAGGTCATGCATACCTTGTCTCAGATAGATCCCCATTTGTTGTCCTCCTTTATGGATCACCCAGGGTTTCAACCCTGTTGGGAAGTGCAGGCAACAGCTCCCAATGGAAAAGTGATTAACCTTAATTTTGATCCCCATGTCCATCCTTTCGCTCCTCTTTACACCGGAAGGCGAAGAGAGTTTGACCATTTCCTATGGAAAAATTTAAATAGCTCCTATACCCAACTAATAGCTCCAGCTAAAGTAACGGAGATAAATCGATGCAAGGGTGTATGTCGAATACACATTCGGTCTTCAGCAAACAGAATTCAAGAAATCCATAGCCCTCTCGTGGTAGGGGCCGATGGGAGCTCTTCTGTTGTAAGGCGTTTTTTAGGAGAAGAGTCTTCGCTGGATCAACATCTACGTAAGAAGAAAGGAATAGGAATCAGGGCATATGGGAGGGTAAATCCTATGAGGGAAAGAAAAATGGAGTTTATCTTCTATAAAAAAATATTACCCGGCTACTTCTGGATTTTTCCGTTATCAAATGATCAAGTGAACATAGGAGTTTATCTCTCCCCCCAAAAAATGAAGCATAGCAGGCATCACCTGCCTTCTTTACTTCATTCTTTTCTCAGACAGTATAATATGACTGTACCTGAAATAGATAAGGTTGGGAACTTGGAACTTCCTAAAACTTGGGCTTTACCCTTTTGCAGAGGTGCATTTTCCCTTGGTGGAGAAAATTATCTACTACTGGGCGATGCGGGATCCCTTATAGAACCCTTTACGGGAAAAGGAATTGGAATGGCAATGCTTTCGGCAAAAGTAGCAGCTCATACAATAATTCAAGGAATAGATCATCAAAATAATGTATCTCTACAATACCAAAATGCTATAAAACGTATGTATTCAAGAGAGTATCTAGCAAGTAATCTCTTGTATAGGCTTTTTTCTCATTCTCTTGGAGCAAATATGGCTGCCTCGCTATTTTCCAGAAAAGCTCTTAGTCGGTATATGCACAACCAGCTTCAAAAAGAGATTGTAAAATGGCAGTGTTAAATTTTGGTAAAATTTGTTACCTCGAGTAGGAATTATTATCCAAATGATGTTAATATTTCTCTCGGCATGGTATAGATCACTCATCTTTTTGAACTTTTAATATGAGAAGTATTTTATTAGGGACCCTTGCCTTTATTGCCTGGTCTGTCTTTGGCAATTATTGGTACGTTTGCAAAATTAAGGGACTTTGTAATGAAGCCCCCACAGTAGTGGAAAATGACCAGGTTAATGAGTCATCCGATACAGTAATTTCAAACTTTAATGCTTCTATCGAAGAGACAGAGATCAGTGGAAAGATCATGGATACTCTCCCCAATGCCAATGTGTTTGAAACAGTTTATATCAATTTTTTTTCAGGCTCTGATAGTATCACCAATGGCCGGGAATTAAAACCTGTTGTTGATCAATTGAAGGAGATTGTCATTCCTGCGGAAGATTCTAAAATTTTGCTGGTAGGGCATACCGATGATCAAGGAGAGGCGGATTTTAACTACTTACTTGGACTACAAAGAGCCCAGTCATTTAAAAAACTATTGGTAAATCAAGGCTTTGACCAAGAAACTATTCATGTGGCTTCGAGGGGGGAAAAAGATCCCCTTGTCGAAAATCTTTCAGAAGCCAACCGAAGGAAAAATCGAAGAGTCGAAATTCTAATATTTTAATTTCTCATCAATGGAAAAATTTTCTGCCATTGCGCAAATTTCTATTCTGCTTCTTATTGCCTTCCTCATAGGAATCCTCATGACCTGGTGGTATCTCCGAAGGCGGTATCGTAATGCTCAAGCCTATGAAGGGGAAACCAAAGATTTAGAAATCCAAAGGCTTTCGGGAGAATTAAAGAGGTATTCCTCCGTTTTCGAAGGGAAGAGTCCAGAGGTTTTTAGAAAAAAGCAAGAGGGGATATTATTTGAGAAAGAAGAACAAATAAAAGGACTAAAAGAAGAGCTCAAAAATATTTCCCAGGTTGAAAACACAGAGGGGTCAAGTGAGCTTTTGGATGAGATTAAATCGGAGTTGGAGGGAAAAGATAGAGAGTTATTGCGGCTTAAGGAACAAATGGAGGAGCTATCTGTAAATGGAGAAAGCTTAACCCCTAAAGAATTTTTAGCCTGGACGGAATCTGCCCTGGAAGCCAAAACAGCAGAGATTTCACAACTCAATCAAGAACTTGATTCCCTAAAGGCTGAAGCGGAGAAGAGAGTAAGTGCAGCACCTGCCACCGTTTTTTCAGATGGTCAGATGCTAGCAGAGCAATTGGGGGAGTTGCGTTGGGCGCTTTCGGATAAGGAACAACAAGTCCAGGACTTAGAAGCGAGGCTTCATGAGGAGCAGGAAGCCATAGAATTGAAAAGTACTTCCCTGGCCATGCAGCCTTCAGCAGAAGAGAATGGAGAAAAGAACCTGTTAGCTGAACAACTAGGTGAGCTACGCTGGGAGTTATCAGATAAAGAGCAGCAGTTGGGTACACTCCAAACCCAGCTGGGGCAAAAAACTCAGGACCTCACTCGTCTCAGCGCTGAGCTTGGCCAACTCAAATATGTGGATATAGATGGGGTGGAGCAAAATCCCTGGGATTTAGTCGCCCAATTGCGTGGAGAATTGCAAGCCAAAGAAGCAGAGATGGCTCAACCCATTGTTCCTCCTGAAGCAGAGGAGGAAAAGAAGCATCTCACCGAACAACTGGGTGAGTTTCGTTGGGCACTTTCAGATAAGGAGGAAAAGTTAAAAACCCTGGAAGCTCAGTTAAATCAGAAGAATCAGGACCTCACTCGTCTTAGCGCTGAGCTTGGCCAACTCAAGTATGTGGATATGGACGGGACGGAGCAAAATCCTTGGGACTTCGTTGCTCAGCTTCGAGGAGAGCTGGACGCCAAGGAGACAGAGATGGCTATTTTGGCAGGAAATAAGGAGTCAACAGAAAATGAAGAAAAGAATCTGCTCGCCAGTCAGCTCGGAGAACTTCGGTGGGAGCTCTCTGAAAAGGCTCAAGAATTGGGATTCATGAATGAAAAATTGGGCCAAAAGACTCAGGACATCACGCGCCTGAGCGCAGAATTGGGCCAACTCAAATATGTGGATATGGATGGCTCTGAGCAGAACCCCTGGGACTTCGTTGCTCAGCTTCGAGGAGAAATGGAGGCTAAAGAGGCTGAGATGACAGAACGCCTGCAAGCCAAAGAAGCAGAGCTTGCCCAATTGACGAGCCAGCAAGAAGCTACTCAGCAGGAAGAGAAAAATCAATTTGCCGAACAATTAGGAGAACTGCGTTGGGCACTTTCTGATAAAGAGAATAAGGTAAAAACGCTGGAGACTCAAATGAATCAGAAGACTCAGGACCTTACACGCCTGAGTGCAGAGTTGGGGCAGCTCAAATATGTGGACATGGATGGGCTGGAGCAGAATCCCTGGGATTTCGTTGCTCAGCTCCGAGGAGAAATGGAGGCTAAAGAGGTTGAGATGACAGAACGCCTGCAAGCCAAAGAAGCAGAGCTCGCCCAATTGACGAGCCAACAAGAGGCTACTCAGCAGGAAGAGAAAAATAACTTTGCCGAACAGCTAGGGGAGATTCGATGGGAACTTTCTGAGAAAGCAGAGCAAGTACAGGCCCTGGAATCCCAGTTAGGACGGAAGACCCAAGATATCACACGCTTAAGTGCAGAGTTGGGGCAGCTCAAATATGTGGACATGGATGGGCTGGAGCAGAATCCCTGGGATTTCGTTGCTCAGCTCCGAGGAGAAATGGAGGCTAAAGAGGTTGAGATGACAGAACGCATGCAAGCCAAAGAAGCAGAGCTCGCCCAATTGACGAGCCAGCAAGAAGCTACTCAGCAGGAAGAGAAAAATCAATTTGCCGAACAACTAGGGGAGATTCGATGGGAACTTTCTGAGAAAGCAGAGCAAGTACAGGCCCTGGAATCCCAGTTAGGGCGGAAGACCCAAGATATCACACGCTTGAGTGCAGAATTAGGGCAGCTCAAATATGTGGACATGGATGGGCTGGAGCAGAATCCCTGGGATTTCGTTGCTCAGCTCCGAGGAGAAATGGAGGCTAAAGAGGTTGAGATGACAGAACGCATGCAAGCCAAAGAAGCAGAGCTCGCCCAATTGACGAGCCAACAAGAGGCTACTCAGCAGGAAGAGAAAAATAACTTTGCCCAACAGCTAGGGGAGATTCGATGGGAACTTTCTGAGAAAGCAGAACAAGTACAGGCCCTGGAATCCCAGTTAGGGCGGAAGACCCAAGATATCACACGCTTGAGTGCAGAATTAGGGCAGCTCAAATATGTGGACATGGATGGGCTGGAGCAGAATCCCTGGGACTTCGTTGCTCAGCTCCGAGGAGAAATGGAGGCTAAAGAGGCTGAGATGGCAGAGCTTGTTCAAGCAAAGCATGATGCACAGGTAGAAGGAGAAAATAAACAAGCTGAGATCCTGAGATTAGAAGGGAGCCTGGCTCAATTTAACCTAGAAGGGAAAACGGTTACTCCTGGTGAATATCGGGCTCATTTTGCCAGCCAACTGCAACAAAAAGATCAAGAATTGGAAGGCATGCTGGCCGAAGTGAATCAACTTAAGCAACAATTCCATTCTGCAGGCTTGGATAATGGAGAAAGCTTAGTGGAGTACATGGCACAGAAGAACAAGGAGATCGAAGCCCGAGACCAGGAACTCAATCATCTCAAAGAGCAAATGAATCAGTTTTCCTGGAAAGGGATTAGGCTCTCTCCAGGAGATTATATGGCTAAAAGAGATGCAGAGGTAGAGGCCAAAGACAAAGAGATAGCTCACTTACTAGGCGAACTATCACACCTTTCATGGGAGGGGGCACAACTGAGGCCTGTTGATTTTGCCAATAAAATGAAAGAACAACTCCAAGCAAAGGAGCAAATTGTAGCAGATAGCGAGGAAGAAATCCGTAATTTGAAGGAGGAATTGGAAAAGTTGAAATTTGTAGAGGTTCAGGAGCAAAATGGCGAAGAAGACCTAGAGTGGAGAGAAAGAGAAGCTGAAATTGTTCGTCTCAGTGCGGAGAATGAGCAGTTGAGAAAGGGCTACTCAGCTCAGGGGATTTCCATCGATGAAACCTATATGGACTTTATCCCGGAAGATATCTACAAGCTTTTAGTAGAATATGGGGATGAGGGAATCTCCTTGAGTAACCACAATGGCTACTTCCTGGTATTCAATGATAGATTACAGGATCTGACAGAATACTCAAAGGTTGAGGCCAATGACACTTCGGAGAAAATTTTCTTGGAAAAGATATACCCAGATCCCGTCTATCGGACTGAAGTAGCACAGCAAATTGCCAATATTCCTGAGGACGGTTCGTTCAACAGCGTTAGGACCCAAATCACCACAAAGTATGGCAAGAAGCGGGACCTGGATGTGGCATCCACAACTTTCTACCACAAGGGCATGAAGTATTACCTCAGTGCTTATGTGGACATTGAAGGAGAGGCTTAGTATCCTAGGTATTTAGGGTGAGAAATCCCCCATCTATGGGGTAATCGCATCCAGTAATGAAGCTTGCTTCCTCAGAACAAAGGTATAAACTAAGAATGGCTATCTCTTCGGGGCTAGCCATTCTTCCTATAGGTTGGGTTTTTGATAGCTTTTCAAACATTTCTGCCTCCTTCCCCGGATAGTTTTTTTTGAGAAAGCCATCTACAAAAGGGGTATGAACTCTCCCAGGAGAAATGCTATTGCAGCGGATTCCATAGGCCAAGTAGTCTTTGGCAACGGACATAGTCATGGTAAGTACCGCTCCTTTTGTGGTACTGTAGGCAAATCGATCTGCGAGACCCACTGATGCTGCGATGGAAGCAACATTGAGTATCACTCCTCCCCGGCTTTTCATATAGGGTATGGTTGCCCGTAAAACATGGTAGACTCCTTTTACATTTACAGCCCACAATCGTTCCATATCCTCAGGGCTAGTACCCTCAACATTTCCAATATGGGCAATCCCCGCGTTATTTACCACTATATCTATGTGGGAGAATTTTCCAACAATTTGTTGAATCACCCGATCTACTTCCTCGTTGGAAGCAACATTACATTGATGAAAATGGGCGACTCCCTTATCCGCTTTGATAAGTTTCACCGTTTCCCGGGCACTCTTTTCATCAACATCTAAAATGAATACACTTGCGCCTTGTTTGGCAAACAGTAGGGAAATGGCCTTCCCAATGCCACTCCCTCCCCCGGTAATGAGGGCTATTTGTTGATTGAGTTTGAACATATATATATTTACCTAATAAGGTGAAGGACTTACGGAAGTCCATCCACCATCGACAATTAATGATTGACCCGTTATGTGTCTTGCACGATCTGAAACCAGGAATAAAGCTGCATTGGCTATATCTTCTACAGTTGCCGGTCGTCCAAGTGGCGTAATGCGAGACCAGGTCTCCTCATAATCCTTATCTGCCAGAGTCCTTTCTGTTCGGGTAGCCCCTGGTGCAAGGGCATTGATATTGATCTGAAAGGGAGATAACTCCACTACCAGACTTTTTGCCAGCATTTCCAGTGCCGCCTTGGTCATCCCATATGCAGCCAGATTTTTATGAGCCTGATGGCCTGTAACAGAAGACATGAGTAGGATACTTCCCCCTTGGCCTTGATTTTTCATGTGTTGTGCGGCTGCTTGTGCAAGGAAAAAGGATCCCCCCAAGTTGACCTGAAGCACCCGATAAAAATCATCTGGCGTGTAAGTAAAAAAATCACCAAAAAGAGTAATTCCTGCATTGGCAATGACGATGTCGAGTTGCCCGTAAGATTCGATGGCCGTTTGTACAAGTTTCTGAATGATTGAGGGATCACTACAATCCCCAGATATGGCGATACAGTTAGGGGAGAATGCGTGAGCCGCATGAGTTGCCAGTTCTACATCTAGGTCATTTAGAATAAGCTTAGCACCAGCATCTACCAACATTTTCCCAATAGCCAGCCCAATACCCTGACCTGCACCTGTTACGATGGCTACTTTATTTTCTAGCTCCATTCTTTTATAAAGAGAAAAAACTTGTACAAGTGCTATAACTCCAACTCATTGGGGTCTCTTCTTGACTGCCTTTCTCTAATCTCCCCTATTCTACTATCAAATCCCGTATCCAGACGAAGATCTCCATCTACAATAATTGCCTCTAGGTTTTCAATCCTTCGCTGTAGGTCTACATTTTTACGACTGAGACGTTCAATCTTTTCCTCAAGTGCAGGATTCCCTCCTTTTTTTTGAACCTTTAACTGTTCTTTTTTCAATTTCATATACCCATCAACATAGGTAATCCCGATGACGCCTGTGAAGATGACCGCAAGAATGAATACTGGAAGGAACATAGAATATATTTTGTATATAAAAATAGATTATCAAAAGAAGAATATCGCCCCTCTTTTTAGGTGTGTATTTCAGAGTTTTCAGGATCGCTCGTTTGCTGAGTAGTGGATTTTAAAGAGGTATCACTATCCATTCCCGTCATTACCTTCATATCCGCATCGACGATAATAGCTTCTAATGTTTCAATTCGTCTTCGAAGCTCTTTATTTTCTTCTTTCAATTCGTCCATCTCCTGCTCTTTCTTGGGGGTGTAGCCCCGAGTCTGAGCTCGGGTTTTCATTTCGGCTCGCTTCATTCTGCTTCCCATCCAGATGACCCCCATCATCCCGATAAACATCATGGCGAAAATTATTACCGGAGTAATTTCCATACGTCTTATACAATTGGTTAAATACTAATATCTGTCTCCCGCCCCTCCTCTTTTCCTAGGTTCCTATCCCTTCGTTCTACCTCACTATCTAGCCCTGTCATCAGCTTCATATCTGCATCTACTACGATGGCTTCTAAAATCTCAATGCGCCTTCTCAAGTCTTTGTTCTCCTGTTTCACTTGGTCTACCTCTTTCATGACTTGCGAGTTGTCTCCCCGAGAGAGGGCCTTAGCCTTGAGTTGTTCTACCCGAGCCCTATTGGAAATCCAGATGATGCCCATTACCCCACTAAAGATGACAGCCAAAATATAAATAGGAGTTAGATCCAACATGTGTAATTGATTTTTTTAGGTTAATTTCCACCAACCAGAGGAAGCTGGCTAATTAATAGATACCTGTGTTATTGAAGAAGTTGGAATTAACAAATAGTGAAAAAACGACCTCTTCTATTGATTTCCTCACGCAAAAACACTTATTTCAATATAGGACTAATTTAAACAAATCCACAACACCATGGCTGAGTTCATTTCTATAAGGTAGAAATAAAAGCAGGCCAAGGGTATTTTTTTACTACTACTTTTAATTCTATTAGTAATGAACAATGAAAAAAGACTTTTTTATGGAAGCTGTTTTGCCCTGATCACTACAGCTTTCAGCTTTAGTATTCGTGCAGGGATTCTCCCTCAGTTGGGGGAACAGTTAGCACTGAATGCTTCCCAATTAGGGGTTATCAACTCCATGTGGTTTTTGGGCTTTCCCATTTCCATGGTAATTGGCGGGTTAATTTACCACTCTGTGGGAGGGAAAAAGATCATGCAGTTCGCCTTCTTTGCTCACGCAATTGGGATCTTGTTAACCATTTTTGCCCCTAGTTTTGGTGCCCAAGGATATATGGTTCTATTGGTTTCCACTTTGCTTATTGGTTTAGGCAACGGCTGTACAGAAGCAGCCTGTAATCCGATGATTGCCGATACCTATGATGGAATTAAGATGAGCAAGATGATGAACCGCTTTCACATGTGGTTCCCCGGAGGAATTGTCATTGGTGCCTTGATCTCTCAGTTCATGGGACCTGAAGGGATGGCCCTTTCCTGGCAAGCCCAAATTTGGGTAATCCTGATTCCAACCATTATCTATGCGATTCTTTTCTGGGGAGCATCCTGGCCCAAAGCCCAAGTGGAAGAAGCGGCTTCAGTCGGATCGAACCTCCAGGCAATGGCTACCCCCCTCTTCCTGTTCATGTTTGCCTGTATGTTCTTGACGGCCATTTCCGAGTTTGGCCCTCAGCAGTGGGTTCAGTTGACCTTGGCAGAAAGTGGAGCACAGCCCATGGTCATATTGGCCCTCGTTACAGGGTTGATGGCGGTTGCCAGATTCTTTGGAGGTAATGCAGTAAAACAGTTTAGTACTACGGGGGTATTATGGGGTTCCGCGATTCTGGCTACCATTGGAATTTTCTTATTTAGTACACAGACAGGTTCGCTTGCCTACGTAGCGGCAATTGTCTATGGCCTGGGTATTGCGTACTTCTGGCCCAACATGATTGGATTTATCGCCGATTATATCCCCAAAAGTGGTGCGTTGGGTATGTCAGTAGTTGGAGCAGCAGGGATGTTCTCCTCAGCCATTTTTCAACCCATTATTGGGGGATGGATCGACTCTAATCGAGCCGAGGCTGTCGCAGCTAATGCCGCTAATGTAGAATTGGCTACTGGACAAGCAACCCTGTCGACGATGGTATTATTCCCCGGAATTTTGGTGGTCTTATTTGGTATCCTCTATTTTTGGATGCGGGGAAGGAGCAAGGAAATGCACAGAGATACGGTGGCAGCTCATTGATAAGAGAGAAGTATCTGTTTACCGATGAAAAATAAAAATAGGTGTGGAATCTCATTCCACACCTATTTTCTTTAAGCCTCAACAGGCTAATCTGAATGAGGATGCTTGTTTTATTTCGTATCTTTGCTCCCAAGGAAATGATGCAGCAGAAAGCCAATATTCGTTCCCTGGATCGAGGCCAGATTCTCGAATACCTCGAATCCATTGGAGAAAAGAAATTTCGGACTGACCAAATTCAGCAATGGTTATGGCAGAAGGGCGTAGGAAGCTTCGAAGAGATGCAAAACCTCAGTAAATCCCTAAGGGAAAGGCTGAACGTGAAGATTTTGTCTATCAGCAGTCTACGGCAAGTTTCGGTGCAAGCGAGTTCGGATGGAACCCGAAAATACGCCTTCCAGATATCCAATGGCCAGCAAGTAGAGGGAGTATTGATTCCCACCCCCAAACGAGTAACCGCCTGCATCTCAAGCCAATCTGGCTGTTCACTGGATTGTAAATTTTGCGCTACTGGCTACCTCCCCTACAAGTATAACCTTCCTTCCTACGAGATTTTTGATCAGGTCTTTCAACTGAACCAGGAATCTATAAAGCATTTTGGACGACCCCTTAGCAACATTGTCTATATGGGTATGGGAGAGCCTTTGTTGAATTATCGCCATGTTATGGATTCGATCCATTGGATTACTAGCCCCAATGGCCTGGGCATGTCGCCTCAGCGTATCACGGTTTCTACCTCAGGTATCGCTAAAATGATCAGAAAATTGGGGGATGATGGCGTTAAGTTCGAATTTGCCTTGTCGTTGCATACGGCGAACAATGAAAAAAGGAGCCAGATTATGTCTATCAACGATAGCAACAACCTAGAGGATCTGGCAGATGCCCTGAAATACTTCTATGAAAAGACCCGAACACGGGTAACCTACGAATACTGTATCTTCAAAGACTTTAATGACGGCATAGCAGATGCCAAAGAACTCGCCGCCTTTAGCCGTATAATTCCCTCTAAGGTCAATATTATCGAGTACAATCCCGTACCAGAATCCGGCTTCGAAAATACAAGTCCTAAGCGAATGGAAGCCTTTATCCGATATTTAGAAGCACAAAAAGTAATCGTCAACATAAGGAGAAGCAGGGGAAAGGATATTGACGGTGCCTGTGGTCAATTGGCTCTAAGAAAACAATAATGACATGAGGTATTCATCACTATTTATAGAGGAACTTCGCAAAAAAATGAAGGACCCCCTACCCGGCTGGGAAGCCCAGAAGAAAATGGCGCCTCCAGGAAGAGATTCGGATTGGAAGATTCCAGATGATGCCAAAAACAGTGGCGTATTGGTTCTGCTGTATCCCAATTCTTCTGAAACGCTCAATTTGGTGCTGATGAAGCGGGCCGAGGATGGTCGTACCCATGGAGGCCAAATAAGCTTCCCTGGAGGGAGATGGGAGGAGACGGATAGTGATTTTGTTCATACGGCCCTCAGAGAAGCAGAAGAAGAAGTAGGGGTGCCTCAGGAGCATGTTGAGGTTCTGGGACAATTGACGGACTTGTATATCCCTCCCAGTAACTTCATGGTGTATCCTACAGTCGGCATTGCCCATAAACGTCCTTCTTTTGTGCCAGACCCCGTAGAGGTGGCGGAGATAATTGAAGTGGAGCTTTCCACCTTTTTGAATGAACAAGTTCAGGGGAGTTTCGAAATAAATCATCGATTGGGCTTTCGTTTCCATACACCAGGATACCAGGTTCAAGGTCATACGGTCTGGGGGGCAACAGCTATGATCCTCTCAGAGTTGGGAGCAATTTTGGACTAAGAAAGGATTGTGATGTTTACATTTTCCGTACCTTCGCATAGATACAGGGGAGTGTCATGCATTTTCATTATTACTTACTGGAGCGGTTGGCAAAGGAATTACCTCTAGGGGAGCAAGTCTGTGCATGCTTCTCACAAGGGAAAAATGAACTCATACTTGAATGGGATTCTTATTACTTGAGGATTGGTTGCCACACGCCCCTAACCTATATAATCCCTGTACATAACTTTGCCAGGGCTAGAAAGAATGTAGTCAACCTGTTTCCAGAAATTTTGGGTAAAAGACTCCGTTCAATTGAAGCGATTAAATATGACAGGATTCTCATTTTCCATTTTGATGAGGCGTGTGATTTGGTAGTGAAATTACATGGCGCACGTGCTAATGTGATGGCTTACCACCAAGGGCAATGGATCGAAAGCTTTAACCAAAATAGAAAGGAACCTGCTACACTCGATTTTTCTCCAGGCCCTTTTCATCCTTCAGATTTACCCGAATCCTGTTCTCAGGAGGAAATTTTACCCTTGCTTAAGTCCATCAGTCCTATTTTTGAAAAGAAATTTGCCACCCGAATCTACCGTAAAATGGAGGAAGGCTTGACCCTGCCTCTGGCATTTGAAAGGGTGAAGAAGGAAGCTCAAGCCCCCCCCTATTACCTCAGTAAGGAGAGCAAAGGCATACAGTTTTTCCTATTTGAACCTCCCCAATCCACTCAGTCCTTGTCTTTTCCAGATGCCCAGTCTGCCCTCAAGCAATTTCTCAGTCTCCACTTTCAGTTTTCCAATTACCAAAGGCAATACAAAGCCTTATCCAAAGTTCTGGGGGACCCATTCAAGAAGCAGAAGAAGGCCCTCAACTCCTATACTCGGAGTGTGGAACGCCTGCAGCAAGAACGCTCTCCAGAAGAGTTGGGACACATCTTAA
The DNA here is from genome assembly GCA_965263105.1 of Bacteroidia bacterium. Taxonomy (GTDB): domain Bacteria; phylum Bacteroidota; class Bacteroidia; order J057; family J057; genus JBCCTX01. The sequence goes on from CBDHGL010000003.1 coordinate 120,619, forward strand.
TGGCTAACTTACACCGGGTAGAACCTGGACAAAAGGAAATCGAATGTGAAGACTATTACCAGGGAGGAACCATTCGAATCAAGCTCAACCCTAAGCTCTCTCCCCAAGACAATGCCCAGCGCTATTATTCCAAACACAAGGATCAGAAGAGTCGACTCAAATATTTGGAAACGGAGTTATCCAAGATCCAGGAAAGTTATCGGAAAGCAAAGGCCGATTGGGAGCGTCTCCAAGAGCTTCCCATTCCAGATAAATTAGCTTTTGGACCCACTGGGTTTGATCGAGCAGCAATCCAGCGGATAAAAGAACTCAAGAAAAGGGAAGTTCCCAAAGCTCCCCTCAGGATAGCCCCCTTTCGTCGTTTTGAACACATGGGGTACGAGGTTTTTGTTGGGAAAAATGGCAAGAACAACGATGAATTGAGCTTTAAGTTTGCCGCAAAAGAGGATATCTGGCTACACGCAAAGGATGTGGCTGGCTCTCATGTCATCATTCGGCAAAAAGCAGGTCGAGATCTTCCAGGACCCGTTCTCGAGTTTGCTGCCAGCCTGGCTGCTTACTTTTCCAAAAACAAAAACGACACCGTAGTCCCAGTGATTTATACCCCTAGAAAATACGTGCGAAAAAGAAAAGGGGATCCTCCTGGGAAAGTCGTCTTAAATAGAGAAGATGTCATCTTGGTGGAGCCTTTGAGGAAAGAAGAACTGAGGGCCTAAGGAATTCTACTTTCTGCCGGAAAATATGACACCCAAATAAAACCCATGAAAATCACGTATGTAAATCAAGCCATCTCCCGAGGATACCTGCTGCTGCTGGTTCTACCCTTGGTCCTGTTCCTTGTCCCCTTGGGAATCCTGATATATGTAGACCACTTTACTCATGTTAAGGATTGGATCTGGGGCGTGGGATTGCTAGGATCTTTCTTGTTGCTGTGTCTTTCTTGGGCAATTATGGCACCGATATGGCGTATATGGGCCTTCGGAAGGGTGAGAAATGTGCATGAATTGGAGAGAAAAGCGATTGAACGAAATCTGATCTATCCGCCAGATAGCTGGATAACGAAGCTAGAAATTAGAACTCGGAAGCAGCGGGCAGCTTTGGACCTAATTGAGGAGAAATTTCATGAACCGGATACCCTAGAGGAGCTAAAAGATGATGGATCTATTGGGGAAGAGACGCGGGTTTATTCTGTACATTATACTGAGAGGCTTATTCTATATTTTGCTACTGCAATTGCCGTATTTGGAATATATACCTTGGATATGGGGGAAGCATGGATGGATGGCTTGATAATTATAGGGGTAGCCATTGCCCTCACCCTGGTTCCGCGCTATCTGAGGAAAGAACCTAAGCTGCTCTTGAATGAAGAAGGTATATTAATGGAAGGCGAACCCTTCGTGAGCTGGAAACAGGTCGGGGCAATTAAGCTATATACCACCATGGGTATGGGGAGATATGACCCTCCTAAAAGTACCTTAGATATTAAATACCTTGGCGAAGATGGATATAGTATTAAATATCTTACCCTCAATGTTTCAGAATTTAATTTAACTCCTCGGAAAATTGAATATAGAACCAAGTTATACTGGCAGCGGTATAGGCAGGCTCATAATATAGAATTCGATGGAGGTAGTCTCTAGCAAGCCATTAAAGCACTCGCTTATAAGCCTGTTCAATCAAATGCAGTGGCAATGTTTCTAAATCTTCCAGATAACTTAAGCGCACATAGTGGGCAAAACGATATTTTGAGGGTTTAACGACCTTAAATACCGGAAACTCATCGTATTTCTCCTCCAAGGTGAACCAGATATCCAGAAACCTCTTTTTTAACTCTATCCCTAGAAAAGCCTTATGGCTGGGTGCGTACAGGGTGATTGCCTTTTTGGATGTGGTGACCGTTAACGGGCCGATCTGTTGGAGGAGGGGGAGCATTTCTTCAAATATGCCTTCGAGATGAGGAGAACGCCCCTCAAAGAGGCTTGCCAGTTCCACTCGTTCACATTTATGAGACTGATTTTCCTTCGCAAAAGTTTTGCCGCATCTTTGACAGGTCCAAGCCATAAATATGAATTGAGTTTAGTGAATTTCAAAAACAGAACATGCGCAAATTTAGATAGTTCATGATTGGTTTTAAGTAGGGGCTTGTTAATTGGCTAACTTGCGACCACGCAGAAAGTACCTGAGCTAAATAAACTACAAATTTTTTTTCCATGCGTATTATTCTGCTTTTAGCCCTAATATCTATTTCCTACAACGGATTATCACAGTCAAGGGGAAATCCTTCCTCCGATTCAGATACTGAAGGGATGACTGCTGAGGAGGTAGAACTTATTGTCCCTGTAGTCAGTCAATTTTTTCCACAAACACAATTCTCCATGGCCTTCATAAATGATGGAGAGGTAAAGTACATTGGCCTTACCCTTTATAATGGTAAGGTAGTTCCGATTAAAAATAGAGACAGTGTATTCGAAATTGGTTCTATATCCAAGGTTTTCACCACTCATCTGTTAAGTGATTTGGTCAAAAGCGGAAAAGTTACCCTGGATGATCCTATTGCGTCCAAACTTAGTTTTACACTCAGGGGAGAACCTCGCATAACGTTTGAGCAACTTGCCACCCATCAGTCTGGACTCCCATATTTTCCATCAAATGTAGGAGGGCTTTTTAACCAAAAAAATCCGTTTAAGGATTATTCTCAGGAAAAGTTTGAGCAATTTTTAGCGGATAGGTTGAAGATGAAAATTAAACCCGGCGAGCAATATGTATACTCCAATGTCGGGATGGCTTTGTTGGGCAATATAGTAGCTTCAATAAATGGGAAATCCTATGAAATGGCCTTACAGGATAAGATTTTTAAACCTCTAGGGATGGAAATGAGCACAAGCCAGAGAGAGGTAATAAAGGAAAACCTGGTCCAAGGGCTCGACAGGAAGGGAATGCCAACAGCCAATTGGGACCTGGGGGCCCTGGTGGGAGCTGGAGGGATTCTATCTTCTGCACAAGACTTAGTTAAGTATGCCACCTATTCTTTCAATGCCTTTCAGGCTGAGGATGCTTCGCGGGAGAAAAGAAATAAAGCCAGCAATGCCGACTTTAATAGGGTCTTGGGATGGCACATCATCGAAGGGCATCGAAAAGCCCCATTTTTGTGGCATAATGGTGGAACCGGGGGCTATAAAGCCTCTATGGCCATCGATCCCTCTCAGAAAGATGCCGTGATCATTCTCACCAATGTGGGAACGGATACTCCCGGGAAGAGCGCCATCGATGAATTGTGTTTCAAACTGATGGAAACGCTAGAATAGGAAAGAGCCCTTTTTTACAGATAAAGGAAAATGGGGCCAAACATTCAGTTTTTGCCTAGCCCCATAGGGAGTTAATTTTTTAAGCGTTTGAAAACAAATTGCCCGGCATAAACAAAGCTTATAGCCTTTCCTTCTTCATCTAACTCAAATTTGAGGGGTCTATATTCCTCCCCCAAGAATTAACAGTAAAAAAGGAATGAGTCGATCCATATGGATAGTATTAATGGTTGAAAACTGTAGGAGAAAGAGGGAATATCGAGAAAAATAGTTGCATAAGAACTCACAGCTCAGAAGTTTTATAAATTTCTCCTGTTTCTTTATTCAATCCTTTTAGAAGTTTTTATCATAAAGGACCTTCCCGGTAACTTAACTATCATATGAAAACATTCCACCTCTGGATTATCACATCCCTTCTTTTATTGCCTTATCTATCCTATTCTCAGGAATTCGTGGTTCGGGGGACTGTTGTAGACTCTGCAGGAATCGGAATCCCTGGCATCACTACCTCCCTTCAAGCCTTGGCTAACTCCGATGTAGCTGTTGGAGCAATTACAGATAGGCAAGGAAAGTTCATTATTGAGCTTTCGGAGGCAGGGGCTTATCGCTTTATGGCCTTTTCCCCAGGCTTTATGTCTTTCGTAGATACCCTTAATCTTACTTTCCAAAAGGATGGCTACGAACTGGGAAAGATTCCCCTGGGTATTCGGGAGTTTACGGCGGATGAAGTAAGCATAGAAGCCGAGCAACCTGGTATGATCATATTGGGCGATACCGTGGTATACAATGTAGCCGGTATACAGACTAGGCCGAATGCTGTGTTAGAAAAATTGCTAGAGCAGTTGCCTGGAATAGAAGTGAATGACGATGGAAGTGTAACCGCAGAAGGCCAACCTGTGCAACAGATAAAAATTGATGGGAGGGAGTTTTTTGGTAACAATGTCAAACTCGCTGTAAAAAATATTCCAGTAGAAGCGGTAGACAAAATTCAGGTTACAGATAGTAAAACAGAAGAGTCTACCTTTACTAGGATAGACGATGGAGTGCAGTTAAAAACCCTTAATATCAAACTCAAGCCTGCTAGCCGTAGGGGATATTTTGGGAATCTCGCAGCTGGCTATGGCGTACCAGATGATCGGTATGTAGGCAAAGCCAATGCTTTCCGTTTTTCTCCCAAGATGCAGTTGTCCGTTTTGGGCTTGGTGAATAATGTCAATGAAGTTGGGTTTGGAGGAGATCAAATTCGTGAATTCATGGGGGGATGGGATAACATGGGCTATTCCGACTGGGATAGAGATGGAGTTTCCCTGGGAGGGGCAGCTGTGGGTATTCCCACAGAGTGGGGAGATGACGATGGCTTTATCAATACCCAAGCTGGAGGCTTCAACCTCAACTATCAACCTAGCAAACGTAGCCACATAACAGCTACCTACATTTATGGCGGTTCCTCGACGACTCGTGAAGAGCTCTCTTTTAGAAGGACCTTTCTGCCTGATAGATCCTTTACCACAGAAGATGAGGACCTACGAAATACCCGAGACGATGGCCATGCCTTTAACTTCCTCCTTCGACAGGAGTTGGACTCTACTCAACAGCTCCGCATCCAAGCTGCCGGAAGCTGGTCTGAGGGAAGGGAAGACAATGCCTCCTTGAGTCGCAGCCTGACGCAGGAAGGGCTTTTACAAAATAGCAGCACAAGAGATGTAGGGGAAAAGGCAGAAGAAGGCGTTCTGAATATAGGCCTACGGTATAATAAGCGCTTTAAGAAGCAGGGTCGAAACATGCACCTGGGCTTCCAAGGTTCACTGGGAAATGAAAAAAGGGATTCGGATTTTCACTCTGATCTGGAAGTTCTCAATTCTGAAACAGGCTTATACGACCGGGAATTATTGTTGCAAGAACAACTCTTTGATTTCCAAGAACAGTTCTACCGTATCTATTCGGGGTTCACTGAACCGTTGGATGAAAAGAACTTCCTTACGTTCGGTCTTTCCCGCTATGTTGAGTCCAATGATAACATTCGCGATGCTTTTGATTTAGAAGAAGGGGCCACTGTTAATCGAATTCGAAACCAACAGCTGAGTAACCACTTTGAAAGATCCTTTGAAAGGAACCGGATGAGTGTGGGGTACCGACTGGATACCGAGCACTTCCGGATCCGTTCTGGAATAAACTTGGAAGATACCCGCTTGAAAAGTGATTACCTTTCTGAAGATACCAGCCTTAACCAGCCATTTTTTTTCATCTTACCCAATATAGACCTTCGCTATACCTTTGACAATGAGTTGCGGATTGATCTCGAGTATGAAACCTCCATTGATGAGCCCTCTATGCAGCAACTTCAGCCTTTTGTGGATAATTCTAATCCCTTTAGGTTGTACCAGGGGAATCCTGGATTGATACCTGAATACACCCACGAATTTGATTTTGATGTACGCCACTATGATCGGGAAGCACGCAAGGGAATGGGGATTTCTTTGGACTTAGATCTATATCGAGATCCCATAGCTACACGAAGGACAGTAGATGAACAATTGCGACAAATTTCCAGTCCCCTAAATGTAGATCGAGGCATGTCTAGCTATGCCAGAATATGGTATGAGCATCCCTTCAAATGGCTGAAGAGTAGTGTGTCCTTTTCTCTCCAGGGGAATTATCGCGAGAATGAACTATTTATAAACGATGTGCTTACAGATGTGGAACATCAATATCTTTCCTTCTCTATGAGAGCCAGAAACAGGGACCGTCAAGTCATAGCCTACTATCTGAGGGCCTCCTGGTATATGAACCAAAGTCTTTATACAGGAAATACTTCCTTAGACCGCCAATCCTTTACTCACCGATACCAGGCAAATCTGGATTACCATGTCAATCAGCGCCTCACCCTTGCCTCTGATTTCTCTTACCGGCTATATACGGGGGATGCCTTTGCAGAGACCCAAGACCTGCCCATCTGGAGTGCAGAAATTCTCTACTATCCGTTCAAAGAATCCCAATTAGAACTTAAGCTTTCGGGAACCGACTTACTGAACAGAAACCAAGGATTCCAACGTAGGGTAAGCAGTACCTATATCGAAGAAAAACGCGTTACTTCCCTGGCTCGGTATTTTCTATTTACAGCCACCTGGAAGCTTTCGGCTTTGGGGGTGTCGGAGGGGAGGAAAAAATATCAAGGATGATATAGAGTATTGGCTAAAATATTAGAATCCTAATGGAAAAACCCCTAATATTGATTTTTTACAAACTACAGAAACAAATCAAAAGCATCATTTCTCATGAAAAGAAGATTTTCATCCAGTAGGAAGTTCTCTGTATTAATAGCCTTTATGTTAAGCGTCTTCCTACTTTTTGCCCAAGAAGCGGAGGAAAAAAAGGAAGAACCCAAAAAGAAAGGCCCCAAGGCCTTTGAAGAATTAATCACGGAGGAAGCTGCTAGTGATGAGGGCTTATTTACTGTCCACAGGATGGGTTCAGACTATTATTTTGAGATTGCTGATAGTCTATTGGAAAGGGAAATTCTAATTGTAAGCCGCATCGCCGGGACCATTGAAGGCTTCAATTTTGGCGGAGCGGGGATGAAAGCTCGGGGACAGCAGGTTTGGCGATGGCAAAAGAAGGATGAGCGCCTGCTCCTGCGTTCGGTTTCTTTTGACAATGTTGCAGATGAAAACCAACCCATTTACCAATCTGTAAGGAACAATAATTTCGAACCAATCATAATGACGTTCAAGCAGGAAGCCTGGGGGAAAGATTCTACTTCTTATATCATCAAAGTAAATGATTTATTTGAGTCAGATGTGGCTGTAATCGGCCCCTTGAGTGCCAACCAGAGACGTAACTTCAAGGTGAAGAACTTGGATAAGAAGCGCACCCTTATCAATTATGTGAAGAGTTTTCCTTTGAATACGGAGGTACGTCATATACTCACCTATAATGCAGATGAACTTCCTGCCAATCGACTTACGAAAACACTTTCTATTGAGATGAATCAGTCGATGATTTTGCTCCCAAAAGAGCCAATGATGCCAAGGCTGTATGATCCAAGAGTGGGCTTTTTCTCTGTCCAACAAACTGACTATGGCAGGGATGCCCAAAAAGCTGAGCAAAGGACCTTTATTACCCGTTGGCGGCTAGAGCCCAAAGATCCTGAAGCTTTTGCCCGGGGGGAACTCGTCGAACCAGTCAAGCCTATTGTATATTACATCGATCCAGCTACCCCCGAAAAATGGCGTAAATACATCAAGCAAGGCGTTGACGATTGGGAGCTGGCATTCAGAGAGGCTGGTTTCAAGAATGCTATTCGAGGGGAGTACCCTCCCTCTCCCGAAGAAGATCCCGAATGGAGTCCTGAGGATGTACGCTATTCAGTTATCCGCTATACAGCCAATCCCATTCAAAATGCCATGGGGCCACATGTGCATGACCCACGCTCAGGAGAAATTATTGAAAGTGATATTATTTGGTACCACAATGTGATGAACCTACTACGAAACTGGTATTTTGTCCAAACAGCAGCAGTAAACCCCAATGCGAGGAAGGTGAAATTTGCTGATGAAGTAATGGGAGAATTAATCCGTTTTGTCTCCGCTCATGAGGTGGGGCATACCTTAGGATTTCCGCATAATATGGGGGCTAGTTATGCCTACCCTACTGATTCCTTACGTTCGCCTAGTTTCACTGCACGTATGGGTACCGCTCCTTCTATCATGGACTACGCCCGCTTCAACTACGTTGCTCAACCTGGAGATAATGTGGCTCTTTTTCCTCAAATCGGCATCTATGATAAGTGGGCTGTCAAATGGGGATATACTCCGATTTTGGAAGCCAATAGTCCAGATGAAGAAAAAGAAACCTTGCACAGTTGGATCAAAGAGCATGCAGGAGATCCTATGTATTGGTATGGACGTCAGGCCTTTAACCCCATAGATCCCCGGGCACAAACTGAAGACCTAAGTGATGACGCGATGAAAGCCAGTACCTATGGGATAGAAAATCTTAAGCGGATTCTCCCAAACTTGGTCAAGTGGACAGAGGAGTTGGGGAAAGACTACAATGATTTGGAAGAGCTCTATAACCAGCTAATTGTTCAATGGGGACGTTATAATGGACACGTAAAGTCCAATATAGGAGGGGTTTATGAAAATCATAAAACCTATGACCAAGAAGGGCCAGTATATAAAATAGTAGAGAAAAGTACCCAAAAAGAAGCCATGAGATGGCTACAGAGGGAAACTTTCGCCACACCTCAATGGATATTAGACAAAGATGTGCTGAGCCGCATAGAAGGTACCGGGAGTTTGGAGCGGATTCGTCGCTACCAATCAAGAACCCTAGGACAGATATTGGAATTTGGGAGGTTGGCACGACTCATTGAGGCTGAGGCACTTAATGGCTCCCAGGCCTACTCAGCACTCGAAATGCTAAATGATTTAAGGGGAGGGTTGTGGTCAGAACTTTCTTCTCGAAGCTCAATAGATCCATTCCGGAGAAACCTCCAGAGGGCTTACCTGGAAAGGATGGAATACCTGATGACTCAAGAACAAGCTACTCCAGCCAATTCATTTTTCAGACAATTTATAACTAGTGTGGATGCCAGCCAATCGGATATACGTCCCCTTGTGAGAGGGCAATTAAATACGTTGTTGAAAAACGTCAAAAAAGCTACCAAGACTCAATCGGACCCCCTAACGAAGTTCCATCTGGAAGACGTGGCTGAGCGGATCAAAAAGATATTGGGAGAGGAAAAGTAGTGAGATAATCACTACTCCCCAATCATAATTATCTGCTCGATCTTATCGCCCCCACGGATCTGATCGATCACGTCTAGCCCTTCTACCACCTTGCCAAAGCAGGTGTGGTTGCGGTCGAGGTGCTGGGTATTTTGTCTATTGTGGCAAATGAAGAATTGGGAGCCTCCTGTATTTCTCCCCGCATGAGCCATGGAAAGCACTCCCCGATCGTGGAATTGCTTTTCTCCGTCCAATTCACAGGGAATCGTATATCCTGGACCTCCGCGTCCAGTACCCTCAGGACATCCTCCCTGAATCATGAAATCGGGTATCACCCGGTGGAAGGTAAGGCCATTGTAAAAGCCTTCTTCAGCCAGCTTAATAAAGTTAGCTACCGCCTTTGGGGCATCATCTTCATAAAAAGATACCTTCATTACCCCTTTGGCTGTGTGTATTTCTGCTTGTTTCATATATAATAGGTTTCTCAATTCTCATTTTTAAACTTTCAATTCTCGATTATCCCCTCAAGGTAACCCCCAATTCTTTCTCCAATAGGTTCAATGCCCGGGAGATGACTTTGTCCGCGGCTTTGTCTTCCAGCGTTTTTCGATCATCTCTCAATACGATAGATATCAAGTAACTTTTCTTGCCTTTGGGAATTCCTTCCCCCAGGTAAATGTCATGCAACTCGATGCTTTGAATGAGTTTAGGATTGGCCTTTTGTACACAAGTTTTGATCTCGGAAAAACTTTGAGTCTCTCCAAGCAGCAAACTGAGATCCCTGCGAATCGAGGGATATATGGGGATATCCTCAAAAGTAATCTCAGTGTTAGCATAGTGTTGGACCAATTTGGGCCAGTGCACACATAGATAGAATACCTCATTCCGTACATCGTATTTCTCCTGCCACTCTCCTGCTACCCGGCCAAGGTAAAGAATCTGCTGGTTATGGGATACCAGTTCTAGGCCATAATCCAATTCCGGATGCTCTATGGGGCGTAGTTCCCCTTCCAACTTGAATAGAGACCGAAGTCGATCCACTTCTCGGGTAAGGGTAAAGAGGTTGACAGCCTCAGGTTTATTTTCCCAGTGTGGAGCGTGCACTTTTCCAGTAATGACCAATACCAGCCATTCTTCCTCTCTGTATTCCTCTCCGTATTTCCCGTAGGTCCTTCCAAATTCAAAGAATTTGAGGTCCTCATTCTGCCGATTTTGGTTGAATCGAATGCTTTCCAATACGGAAGGCAGCATGGATTGTCTCAGAATAGCCAGGTCCTCACTCAGGGGATTTAACATGGGTACAGCATATTTATCCCCCAGTTCTTGACTAACAAGTGAGTTGGTCAGGGTTTCGTAAAAACCATTGGCTGCTAGGTAATCTGAGTAGCGTTCACGCAATTGGTAGGCATCTATTCCCTCTTGGTACGAAAGGGAGAGATTGACTTTCTCTGGGATTTCAATTCGATTATAGCCATATACCCTTAGCACCTCTTCCATGACGTCGTGGGGGCGCTGGACATCCACCCGGTAAGGAGGTACCCTGAGGTGGAGGATATCCTTATCTTTATTGTCCTCTTCTACCTGTATTTCAAGTGCTTCTAGGATTTCTATCTGTGTCTTTTTAGGAATTTTCTTCCCATAGAGCGTATTGGCACGTTTTATTGACAAATCTACCTCGAAATGGGGGAATTCTCGGGTGCGAATATCAGTGAGCTTTGACAGGCTTCCACCTGCCAACTCTACCACAAGGCTTGCCGAACGGAGGACCGCTGTGGCATTCATGTGGGGGTCTACCCCCCGCTCGAAGCGGAAGGCAGCATCCGTATGGAGGCCCAGTCGCTTGGAAGTCTTTCGTACCGAGCCGGGATCGAAATAAGCTGCTTCCAACAGGATATTTTTTGTTTTGTCCGTTACCCCCGAACTCAACCCCCCCATGATTCCTCCAATTCCCAGCATCCCCTTTGCATCACAAATCATCAAGTCTTCCTTGGCCAGGATTTTTCTCTCGACCTTGTCCAGGGTGGTAAAGGTCGTGTCCTGATCCATGGTCTTGACGATGATCTGCTGACCCTTCAGGGTATCTGCATCATAGGCATGCAGGGGTTGTCCCAATTCCATCATCACATAGTTGGTGATATCAACCACATTATTGATCGGGCGCAATCCAATGGATTCTAGCCGCTTTTTGAGCCAATCAGGGCTTTCTCCTATTGTAACTCCCTTCACGTATATACCCGCAAAAGCATGGCACTTGTCTTCGTCCACAATTTCTATGGCTATAGGGTTTTCTAGCTTAGATTTCTTATAGTCAATAGAGATGGGAGGCATATGGGCTTTTTTTCTCATGAAAGCTCCCAGGTCTCGAGCAACGCCATAGTGCGATACGCCATCAATACGGTTGGGGGTGAGGTCGATCTCTATTTGATAATCTTGCTCATCTTTAAGGGTTTCAGCAAAGGGGGTACCTACAACCAAATCTGAATCCAGTACCATGATTCCCGCATGGTCGGCACCTAATCCCAACTCATCCTCTGCACAGATCATCCCCATGGATACCTCTCCGCGTATTTTCCCCTTTTTGATTTTGAAGGGATCCCCCTCAAAGGGATGGAGGGTAGTTCCAATCGTTGCTACAGGTACCATTTGGTCTGCCGCTACATTCGGAGCCCCGCATACGATATGCAAGGACTCTTCTTCCCCCACATCTACCAAGCAGACTTTAAGTCTGTCAGCATTGGGATGCTGTTCTGCCGATAGTACCTTTCCTACGACAACCCCTTCTAGGGTTTCTGGCGCCCTGCCTAACCGCTCTAAGCCTCCTACTTCCAATCCTAACATGGTCAGTATATCACTGAGCTCCTCAATAGAGTAATCAAAGCCAATATAATCCTGTAACCAACTATAAGAAATTTTCATAATTCACAAATGATCCATATGGAGGTGCAAAGATAGAAAATCACAGCTTTTATCGAGGGCGAGGATTTTTTTTTTAATTTACCTCAATCCTGAAACTTCTTTCTTAAGAAAGAGGGTAGGGAATAGATTCGAACCCTCAAATACCCTTGTATGCAAATTGTACCAGCAATCTATATTCACGACGAAAAGCCTGCTATTTATAGACCCGGGGACTATGAACACCTAGAATATATCGATAAAGATCCTTATGAGGTCATTAAGACGCTAGATGTAAAAGGGATAAACCGTATTCTCCTCATTGATGTAGACGCCTCCTTGCCAGGAGAGGGGAAAAACAACAAAGGAATTATCGGCTCCTTATCGAACACCTGTGTGGCTGATATTCAAGTAGGAGGTGGGATAGACGATATGGAGTACCTGAAATCCCTTCAATATGCCGGGGTTGATTTTTTCGTCCTAGGCTCGGTTGTGTATGATAATTTTGACTTCGTCAGGCAGCTTGCCCAGGAAGATCACGTGAAAAACGATGACATACTCATTTCTATTGATGTGTTGGATGGTAAGCTTTTCTATCATGGGTGGAACGATCCCGTAGTAGGCCTTTCACCAGAAGAACTCATGTGGAAATGTATCAACATTGGATTAAATAGCTTCAATGTAACAGATGTGCGAAAAGGAGCCGATTCGCCCAATTTTGATTTTTACAGCAAGCTTATTGAACAATTTCCTGGGGCCACCATTGGAGCAGCCGGAAATATCCACACCTTTGATCAAGTGCTTAAACTGGAATCTGTCGGGGTGAGAGAGGTATATGTTGGAAATCGCATTTATAAAGAGCCCGAACTCATTCAGGCCTTGGCCGAATTCAATAAAAGTCGGGAGGATTAAGTAGTATTCAGCATGAGAAAATGATCATCATCGGGAGTATTCATTGGTTTTTGATCTGTAATGAGCTCCCTTAAGTTTCTACCTATCAAGTATTAATGGCACAAATATTAGTGTAAGACAAACTCCATTATTTATTTCTAAAAAATTTTATTTGTTGGGTAATTTACTGGCGAGAAACGACAGTGGGTAAATTATAAATGCTTATTGTTATATAGACTCGTTGTTATGTTACCCGTTAAAAATGCAGGCATATTGCTGGCTTTCCTGGTATTCCAGTTGAGCATTCAGGTAGCTATGGTGGAAGCACAGGCTCCCAAATCCTACATTCAGGTAGACCAATTTGGCTATTTGCCTGAAGCCCCCAAAGTCGCGGTTTTACACGATCCCATTGAGGGCTTTAATGCCGCGGATGAATACATTCCAGGTACAACGATAGAAGTAAGAGAATCTGAGTCAGAAGTAGTCGTTCTCACGGGAGCCCCCATTCCCTGGAATTCTGGATCTATCCATTCTCAATCTGGAGACAGAGGATGGTGGTTTGACTTTAGTGCGCTCCAATCACCGGGTACCTATTACCTGTATGATCCAAGTACAGGAGAGACCAGTCATGAGTTTGATATCTCAGAAGAAGTTTATCATACAGTCCTAAAGACGGCTGTAAAAATGTTTTATTACAATCGATGTAACATCGCAAAAGAAGCCCCCTATGCCGAGGGCCCTTGGACTGATGGTCCCTCTTTTGATGGCAACTTTCAGGATTTCCAAAGTAGATACATCTACGATGTGGGAAACGCAGCCCTGGAAAAAGATTTATCTGGTGGCTGGTTTGATGCAGGGGATTTCAACAAATATGTAACTTTTGCCGATGCGGCTGTTCACAACTTACTTTGGGCTTATCGGGAAAATCCTGAAGCTTTCGGAGATGATTGGAATATCCCTGAGTCGGGAAATGGTATCCCCGATATATTGGACGAGATAAAGTGGGAGCTTGATTGGCTACTGAAGATGAATAATCCAGATGGGAGTACCCATATCAAGATGGGGAGCCGAAATTATGCAGAAAATCACCTCTATCCTCCCAGTTCAAATAACGATCCCAGGTATTATGGCCCCACCTGTACGTCGGCTTCAATTTCTGTTGCGGGGGTCTTTGCTCATGCTGCTACCGTATTTAAAGAGTTTCCCTCCTGGGCTCCCTATGTACAGCAATTGCTGCTCCGGGCTCAAAGTACGTGGGACTATGTAGCGCCTAGGTTGGCCAATAACCAACTCGAAACGGCTTGTGATGATGGAAGTATTGTAGCGGGTGATGCAGATTGGGATGAGAATAAACAACGGGAACAAGCGGTTGCCTCAGCCATTTATTTGTGGGAGCTTACCGAGCTTCCCCAGTACAACCAGTATATTGTTTCTCATGCACCAGCGACTGAGCCCCTCTCCAGTAATTTCTGGGGTCCTTATAAATTACCTCTTTATGATGCCTTGCTATTGTATACGGAGACTCCTAACAGAAATAATACCTTAGCACAGAATATAATAAATGCCCTGGACTCAGATGCCAGTAACAACTGGAATGGATACTATGGATTCAATGAGATAGATTTATTTAGGGCCCATATGCCTGATTGGTCCTATCACTGGGGGAGTAATTCCCCTAAGGCGAGTTATGGGGTGCTCAATCAACTCCTGATTGAATATGGGATTCTACCGGAACGCCAGGGAACTTTTGCCCAGAAAGCCTTGGAACAACTGCACTATTTTCATGGAGTGAATCCACTGGGGATGGTACATTTATCCAATATGTATAGCTACGGTGCTGAGCACTGTGTGAATCAAATCTATCACCAATGGTTCGCCGATGGTTCTTCTTGGGATCATGCACTGGAGTCTCCCTATGGCCCAGCACCGGGTTTTTTAACAGGAGGCCCCAATAAAGACTTCACCGTTTCCAGTTTAAATCCCCCTACCGGACAAGCACCCCAGAAGGCTTACTTGGACTTTAATGATATCCCTACCCAATCTTGGGAAATCACGGAGCCTGGTATTTACTACCAAGCTGCTTATGTGAGGCTCTTAGCCAATTTTGCCAAGGGAAATTCAGATACCCTCCCACCAGCAGAATTATGCGAAGCTCAACAGGCTGATAATCTCCCCCTATTGCGGGTAGATTGGTCTCAAGCAGGGCATCAAGGTCCGATTCCGATAGAGGTAAACAAAACTCAGATAGATGTGGTGAAGTCTTTTGGAGCCAAAGCAGATGGGTTGAGTAATGATGGCCCTGCGATCCAACAAGCTCTAAATGCCGCCCTCCCAGGAACCATTGTATTTCTTCCCCCAGGAGAATACCGTGTGCAGAATACCTTGAACATTCCGGAAGGGGTTGTGCTCCGAGGAACATGTAGTGAAAATTGCCTTTTGCGTTTCGACCTACAAGGGAGCAACCAAGCCTGTATCGAAATGCTAACCTATGCCTACAATGACTTTGTTCCCGTTCTGGGGGGAATGGGAAAGGGGAGTACGCGTATACGTGTAGCAGATCCGAGTAATTTTACAGTGGGAAGTTTTGCCGAGATCCAACAGGACAATGATCCTGATCTTATGTATACTCAATCAACCTGGAATACAGATTGGGCTCAAAACTCTGTGGGACAGATGCACCAAGTGATAGGAATTGAAGGAAATGAATTGTTGGTTCATCCGGCTCTATTTAATTCGTATACCCTGGAGTTAAATCCTGTAATTCGACCAACAGGTTTAATCGAAGAAGCAGGGGTAGAAAATTTGGGAATTGTGCGGGAGGATGCCGGGGCTGGGCCAACTATTCATGTGAAAAATGCGGCAAACTGCTGGATAAGAAATATAGCGAGCGACTCTACTGTAACCAATCATGTGTTAATTGAACAATCCCTGCATATTGAAGTTCGAGACAGCTATTTCCATAGGTCACATGATTATGGAGGGGGAGGAAGAGGCTATGGAGTAAATTGCAGTAAGCACAGCACCCTTAGCCTCGTCGAAAACAACATCTTTCAGACTCTCCGACACGCAATGATGGTGAAACAAGGGGCCTCTGGGAATGTGTTTGCCTATAATTATAGCCTGGATCCCGTTTGGGATAACTCAGCGACTAATATTCCTCCCGATATCTCCTTACATGGCCATTATCCGAGCTACAATCTATTTGAGGGGAACATCATTCAAGAATTGACCTCCTCGGACTACTGGGGTCCCAGTGGACCGGGTAATACCTTTCTGAGAAATCGGGTAGAACAATCCAATTTGAGCATACGCGATGCCTCTCATGAGCAACAAATTTTGGGAAATGAACTGACAGGAGGAAATACTCAAATTGCTATTGATGCATCTGTTAGAAATAGCCTGATTCATGGGAATAATGTGAATGGCTCTATTGGCTGGAATACGCAATTTGGGGATAGTATTCTACCTCAATCTTTATACCTATGTGAAAAACCTGATTTCTTTGGGGAATTGGATTGGCCCAGCATAGGTCCAGAATTTCCACTTGATTGCCGATCTATTCCTGCTAAGTTGAGGTTTGAGGCCAAACAAATGACTCTCTGTTCTCCCTTTATCCCCCGCATTTCTGCTTCGGACCCTTGTGGAGATTCTCCTCAAGCCATGGTTAGGGTACACGCAAAAATCTTTTTAGAAGGCCTATATAATATTGCAACAGGGAAAATGAATCAAGACCTCATCCTAAATGGCCTGCTACCCCAACAGCAACCTTTTGCTGTAGCTCCGTTTGATTATTCCGGAACTGAGCAATTAGAGACCATTTCGGACTCTCTGGTGGATTGGGTATTAATGGAAGTACGAAACCCAGAAAACCCGTCTGAAGTAATCATGACTAAAGCAGGAGTAATTGATATAAATGGATATATCCTTGATCCAGAAGATTTGCAAAAACTGAGCTTCTCAGAACTCCCGCCTGGAAATTATCTTTTAGCAATATACCATCGCTCTCATTTGGCTGTTTTGAGTTCCGAATCGCTTACTTTTGAAAGTGATCCTCCCTTATTTGATTTTTCTATATCAACAGACAGGGTCTCTGGAAATGCACAACTAAAGTCTTTGACAACAGGGGTATTTGGTATGTTCTGTGGAGATTATGATAGCAATGGGAGACTGAACAACCTCGATTTCAACTTATGGAAACAGGAAGGTGCTATCCTAAATCAATACAGTTCTCCAGATGGAGATGGTAATGGGAACATCAATAACCTCGATTTCAACTTATGGAAAAGGAATGTAAGTAAGGTAGGTAATCCCCTGATCCAGAAATAGTGGAATTTTTTTAGGTAAGAATAAGGCTGGCCCGATTACTTGCCTATTCGGGCCAGATGGATCGATCTCCCTTATTCAAAGTCGCTTAGAATCGATTTGATTCGACTTTCAGCTGGGATATTTTCCCGCTTTGGGGAGTGATTGAAAAGTTGGTCTGAGCTAAACATTTCCCCATAATAGGCACGATTTGCATCTTTGTCTAATTTCATCTCAGATCCATCCAGGCTAATTCCGGCGAAAACACCCCTACTTCTCGAATAGGAATAGATTTCGGATTCAAAGTCTATATCTGTCTTGGCAGAAGACTGCCGCCCCACGGGGCCAGCAGCAATACCGATATCTCCACCGATGGTAAATTGTCCCTTATCTCTTGCCAGTCGATTTAAGGTTTGGGCGCTTTTGAAAATGAGGAACAAATCCGTAGAACTATAGCCTATCTGAAACCCAACGCTTCCTCCGGCTAATTTTACAAAAGCCGGATCGCTCCAACTTCCATCGTCTTTCCGAATCATGGCTACTCCCTTTCCAAACTTCCCCCCTATTACGAAGCCCCCTTTCTTGAGTTTGGGTATGACCACGATAGCCTGAGCTTTTTCTAAAAGAGCTCGAGGAACCCCTTCATCTGGTTGATCGGTTAGAGCGACGAGTACTTCTTCAACTTCTTCCAGTTTTTGAGCCTCTTGGTATTGACCAAAAGTGGAAGAGAAAAATAGGAGAAAAACTCCTGTAAGAATTTCAGCAATTTTTATATTCATAGAAATGATGTTTCCCTGTGTTTACTAGGTACTTGTATTTTTTGTTTCGACCTAGGAGTTCATGAGTTTTCAAAGGTGATAATACAGGTAATAAACGAGCATAAATGGGGTATGAAGGCCTAGTTATGCAAGTTTAAATCCCACGAAAGAGGGGAATAGGCTTTACTTTTTGGATGTAAGACATTAATTGGTATTGTCGTAATTTTTGTCGTACTTATTTATCGAAAGAAAACAACTACTCAACCCAAACCCTGTTTTTTTCTCACAATTTAACCCACATCACACTATGGAAAGTTTACTACCACTGATTATTCAACTCGCCAGTGGAGCACTAGGAGGAAACCTAGCTGGCTCTCTGTTTAAAAATGTCTCTTTAGGAACGATTGGCAACTCGCTTGCCGGTATTTTAGGCGGTGGCCTTGGCGGTCAACTGCTCGGTATACTCGGTGTTGCTACGAGTGGAGGTATGGACCTGACAGGCATTCTTAGTAGTGTCGCAGGCGGAGGCGTTGGCGGAGGCGTACTTATGGCCATCATCGGCCTAATACGCAAAGCGATAGCTAAATAAATACTCTGGTCGATTAGTGTACTCATAATGTACGGGACGCTCCTTATGCAGGATGCGTCCCGTTTTTATGGGTAAGTTTCCTGCCTGTCTAAAGAGGAGCCTTCACCAAGAAATAACATATTGCCTAATTTCTTCCCCTGTAACCTGTAAGGTATCACGAATAATTTTGGTACCGAGGGGAGTTTCGTTTGCATCTCGGATGAATTCTGAGAAGCTCGCTTTTACTTCTACCCCCTGGTCGAAGGGAAGGCATATGTCATGTGGTACAAGTGGGAAAAATTCCATGTCATAGTACATGGAATTATCAAAAACTTCTGTTTCTGATAGTACCCGAAACTCGAGCTCCGCATTCCATCCTGTAGGGCCTTCTTCCCTCCCAACTGTGTCTACTAGCATAACCTGGAACTCTTGAGCTGGGGTGAGGGCAAAGTCCTTTTGGAAATTAATTGGTAGTTCCTCGTCAGAGAAATATTCTCTCATACGGGTCCTAGGATCAATAGAAATCCAAGCACAATCATCAGGGACTATATCAAAACTAAAGTCAAGTTCGTCCTGGGAGAAAAAATTAAAAATGTCTGTTTCGTTGTAGGCTTGATCTCGCATATATTCTTGAATATCAGGGACATCAATCAGGTACTTTCCATCTGCGTCTGTTTTAAGTGTCCAAAACAGAGAAACTCGTCCCCCGACAAAGGCATATATGGTTAAATCGGGAATGGGATCTCCGGTAAAGGCATCTGTTATTTGGCCTCGAAATAATATATAAGAGTCCGATTGTGCCATGTCAATAGGCTCAGGTGAATTTTCCATACAACTCCAGATAGCCAGGCAAAGAAATATGGGCGAAAATTTCAACCAGCGGGATAGAATCATACCTAAAGGTACAAAAGGTTCAATTGAAATATATTCAATTTGGGAGCCTATTACCAAATAGAAAGGGCGGCCGGAGAGGCCGCCATATAGGAACTTGCTTGTAAAGGTAGGGAAAATGATGGGACATAACTACCTTCACTATTTCTGAGCAAAGAATATACCAGTATATCCGAAATTTTCGATATGATGAATTATTGCAAAAGATGAGCCATCCCTTGGTCCAGTTTTGCAATTAATACCAATAGAGAGGAAATCAATGGCCTTAATTTGCATTTTTTGCGAGATAGCTACATCGGAGTTAATGTCCAGGGGCTTATGTTAACCGGGCTCTTTCCAACTGCTGACCTCTTGAGTGACGATCTAAAGCAAGTTGAATCAAGTGGTCCAGAAGCTGTGAATATTCAATCCCGGTATCTTGCCATAATTGTGGGTACATGCTAATACTGGTAAAGCCCGGAAGGGTATTGACTTCATTTACATAAACGCGTCCATCTTCACAGAGAAACATATCTACACGAGCCATCCCTTCACAGCAAAGGGTCTTGAAGGCACTCCTGGCAACTAATATGAGCTTAGCCAATTCTTCTTCTGTTAGATTGGGTGCTGGAATGAGTACTTTTGCATCAGATTCCCCCGCATATTTAGCTTCGTAATCGTAAAACTCCGATCCGAGAATGACTTCTCCCACACGAGTCGTTTCGGGAACTTCATTTCCCATAACCGCGCACTCCAATTCCCTCCCGGCTATCCCTTCTTCAATAATTATTTTTGTATCAAATTTGAAGGCTAGTTCTACTGCTTTTTTAAATTCTTGAGGAGTTTCGACTTTACTAACCCCCACAGAGGAACCCATATTGGCAGGTTTGATAAATAAGGGGAGTCCAAACTGGTTTCTGAGTCCCACGAAATCCAGGGCATCTTTACTTTCTAAAGAAAAAGCTTGTCCATTGGCTACTAGGAGATCCGCCTCCCGGAGAAGTCTTTTGGCAACATCTTTATCCATGGCCACGGCAGAGCCGCATACATCTGGCCCAACAAAGGGAAGCTCCAATTGCCTCAATACTCCCTGCAAGGTTCCATCTTCTCCATAAGGACCATGAATGATAGGAAAAACTACGTCTACAGAAGGAAGCTTCTTGCCGTTTTGAATAGCAAAAAATTGACCTGCTGAATCTCCTGGTACCCATCCTAGCATGGGTAGCTCATTGCTTGCAGGCAAGTCACTCCGCGATAAAAAATCCTCTTCGGAAAGTAGATGCCAACTTCCTCTATAGGAGACCCCTATAAGTAGAACGGAATATTTCTCCGGGTCTAAGGCCTGGTAAATGTTTTTGGCAGATCGAAAGGAAACCTCATGTTCAGGAGATTTGCCGCCAAAAAGTAATGCGAGAGTTAGTTTTGACATAGGGTGGGTTAGTTTATAGTCCACAGTCGATGGTCCATAGATATGATTATGGAGCAAAGCTATAATATTCGAATAAACTAGTGATATGTATCACGAAAAAATTGTGGACCATAGACCACGCAGGCTGGCCGAGAATGGCTTTTCTGAGAAAGAACCTTCATTCCACTATGTCCCTTTAGGGCCAAAATGAGTCCTGAAGGGACGAAATATCATCAGCTAGGGGAGTTATCCAAGGATATAATCCCCTAATCTGTACGACAATTTCCGTTCTCGGCCACCCTGCACGGACTACCCGCTATTTCTCTTTCTTCCTCAACGGGTTAAACACATTCACCATTTTGGAGAAAAACACCATTTGTTTATACTTATTTTTTACTTTCTTCTTGAATTTTGGGAGTAAGGCAATGAATCTCCGGGTATAGCTTTTAGTAGCTAGCTCTGCCCCCACCAGTATTTTTTGAGGGTCTGAAAGATTGTGCTGCCAGTCATCAATATCATTATAGATCAGTTGCAGGTCCTTCTCATTTTGTTGAGTAAACTTATTGACGTGTTTATAGGTACCTACAACGGTCGGTCGACTCAAAGATTCATCCAATACAATGACCAATTCTTTGCCTAATCCGTCCATTTTTTGCTTGGAGCTATAATCTCCTTGAGCCAAGTCGGATATAACTTCTCTATGTACTTTTAGCTGTTTGGTGCTGGCACAACTACTGAACAGGGCTGATATTACTAATACCAGAAGATATAAATTGCGAAAAACTATATTTGTCATATGCACGAAATTTTGTATATTCTCTTTGCTCTAATGAAAATAACAGTAAAATAAACAGTTAGGCTTACCTTTATTTAGCTGAAATAAAGCAGATACCTCCCCAAACGATTTTAATTCCTCTCTGTTTCAGTACTTTCCCCCTAAATTATTACGCGTGTCCATCCAACCCCAAGGCTTGAATTTAATACTTTCATTTGTGTACCATTAGGCTGGAATGTGGAAAAAAATACGGCCCTATGGAGGTTAAGAATTGCATATACTATTCATTTTTGGATGGATTTATTTCTTATATTTGCGCAACAATGTGGAAAAGCTGTGGATAACCCTGTGGAAAAGTACTCTTCTTTGTAGATAAAGCATACATGTCGAAGCGATTTACGGAATATAAAACCCAAGTAGCTAATTTTTTGCCTCAGGTAGAAACAGATATACTCACCTTTTGGGATCGACAACAAATCTTCGACAAGAGTATTTCTCAGCGAGAAGGCGCTGATACCTTTACCTTCTATGAAGGTCCTCCTTCTGTAAACGGGAGACCGGGAATACACCACGTTTTTGCCAGGTCGATTAAAGATATCTTCTGTCGCTATAAAACCCTTCAAGGATTCCAAGTTAAGCGTAAAGGAGGCTGGGATACACACGGCCTTCCAATAGAACTGCAAGTAGAGAAACGCCTGGGGATTACCAAAGAGGATATTGGGTCCAAAATTTCGGTTGAAGACTACAATAAGGCCTGCCGGGAGGATGTCTTTTCTTTTAAAGACTCTTGGGATGAGCTTACGCGTATCATGGGATACTGGGTCAACCTCGATGATCCCTATATTACTTTTGACAATAAATACATTGAATCCGTTTGGTTTCTGCTGAAGGAACTTTTCGATAAGGGATTCTTATACAAAGGCTTTACCATTCAGCCCTATTCTCCTGCTGCAGGAACCGGTCTGAGTTCTCATGAGCTCAATATGCCAGGTGCCTATCAGATGATCAAGGATACTTCGGCCATTGCCCAGTTCAAGCTAAAGAAAAACAAAAAGAAACTGAGCAGGGATTTACTCAAGCATGGGGAAGTTTTCTTCCTGGCTTGGACTACAACCCCTTGGACACTTCCCTCAAATACCGCTCTTACGGTTGGGGCCAACATAGATTATGTCGCCATAAAAACCCTTAATCCTTACACAAAAGAGACTTCTGTGGTGATTTTGGCAAAGGATCTTATGGGGAAATATTTTTCGGAAAAGAAAGATGATCTACTCCCGGATGAATTTAAACCGGGGGCTGCAACTA
The DNA here is from genome assembly GCA_965263105.1 of Bacteroidia bacterium. Taxonomy (GTDB): domain Bacteria; phylum Bacteroidota; class Bacteroidia; order J057; family J057; genus JBCCTX01. The sequence continues at coordinate 143,419 of CBDHGL010000003.1, forward strand.
CTCCCTACCAAAAAGTTGTAGGGAAGTACAAGGGAAAAGACCTGGAAGGCCTGGAGTATGAGCAATTGCTTCCCTATGTGAAACCAGATGGGAAAGCTTTTGAGGTGATAACGGGAGATTTTGTAACTACAGAGGATGGTACGGGTATCGTTCACACAGCTCCTACCTTTGGTGCGGATGACTTCCGAGTAGCCCAAAAGCATGGAATAGCTGCCATACTCGTAGAAGATGAACAGGGCAATCCCATGCCCCTGGTGGATAAGCAGGGTAGGTTTGTAAAAGAAGTCGACGATTTTGCTGGGCGCTATGTTAAAGATTATGGCCAAAAAGAAGACCGTCCAGTTGATGTAGATATCGTTATTAAATTAAAAGAAGAGAATCGGCTATTTCGCTCTCAGAAATACGAACACAACTACCCCCACTGCTGGCGAACCGACCGGCCAGTACTATATTATCCTTTAGATAGTTGGTTTATTCGAACCACGGCAGTGAAAGACAGACTGATTGCCCTCAATAAGGAAATAAATTGGAAACCTGAGTCAACTGGGACTGGACGTTTTGGCAACTGGCTGGAAAATCTCGTGGATTGGAACTTATCTCGCTCCCGCTTTTGGGGGATTCCTCTACCTATTTGGGTAACGGAAGATGGTAAGGAAAGTATCTGCATAGGTTCCATAGATGATTTACGGGAGGAAATGGAAAAGTCCGTTCAAAAAGGATTTATACAACAATCCGATTTGGAGGAGTTCTTTGTAGAAGACGATTTGCATAAACCCTATATAGATCGGGTAATTTTGGTGAGTCCTTCTGGAAAGCCCATGAAGCGCGAAGCAGACGTGATAGACGTTTGGTTTGACTCGGGTTCTATGCCCTACGCTCAGTGGCATTACCCCTTCGAAAACCAAGAAACTTTCCAGAAAAGTTTTCCCGCAGATTTCATTTCGGAAGGAGTCGATCAAACCCGAGGCTGGTTCTTTACCCTGCATGCCATTGCCACCATGGTCATGGACAGTGTAGCGTATAAAAATGTGCTATCCACAGGCTTGGTTTTGGACAAAGACGGGCGGAAAATGTCCAAAAGACTTGGCAACGCGGTGGACCCCTTTGAAATGATCCAGACGTATGGGGCGGACGCCTGTCGTTGGTATATGATAGGCAACTCGGCCCCTTGGGATGGGCTTAAGTTTGACCCAGAAGGCGTAAAAGAAGTACAGCGGAAATTCTTCGGCACTTTATTCAATACATATAACTTCTTCGCCTTATACGCCAATATTGATGATTTCGCTTACGATGAGAATAAGCGAATTCCCGCCCAGGAAAGATCTGAACTGGATAGATGGATACTTTCTTTGAAAAATTCCCTCATTCAAGAGGTTCAGGCTTATATGGATGACTACGAACCGACTAAATCCATTCGGGCCATAGATAATTTCGTTTCAGAGCAATTGTCAAACTGGTATGTTCGTCTTTCAAGACGACGCTTCTGGAAAGGAGAAGTTAATAAAGATAAGAAAGCCGCTTTTGAAACCCTTTATGAATGTCTCCATACAGTAGCTATTCTCACGAGTCCATTTGCCCCTTTCTATGCAGATAGGCTATACCAGGATCTGGAAGGAGGTGAAAGTGTGCATTTGAGTGAATTCCCTACTCTTAGGGAAGAAGAGATTGATAAGGCTTTAGAACAACGGATGGATATGGCTGAGCACATCACCTCTTTGCTCAGGAGTATACGCCGTAAGGAGAATATCAAGATTCGTCAACCCCTCCAAAAGGCTATGGTAGCCGTTATGGATGAACAGGTGGAAAAACAACTGGATTTAGTTAAGCACCTGATCGAAAATGAGGTCAATATCAAGGCGCTAGAATATATCGGAGAAGACAACACTATATTAGTTAAGAAGGTAAGACCCAATTTCAAAGTACTAGGCCCAAAGGTGGGACCCTTATTGAAAGAGTTGAAGCCTAAATTGGAAAATTTGACTCAGGAAGAAATTCAGGCTTTAGAACGTGAAGGCTCCTTGCAAATAAGCTTGGGTTCCGAAAAATTGGAGATTCTTATCAGCGATGTGGAAATTTTAAGTGAAGATATTCCAGGTTGGTCAGTCGCCTCCGATGGACGCTTTACTGTGGCACTGGATCTTACCCTAGACCAAAAACTCCTCGAAGAAGGAATTGCCCGTGAATTCGTTAATCGTATACAAAATCTTCGCAAAGACAGTGGTTTTGAGGTAACCGATCGTATCGATGTCACCGTATCAAAAAATGCTACTTGGACTGGGGCCTTGGAAAACTTTGGTTCGTATATTTTGAAGGAGACTTTGGGGAAAAGCCTACAGTTAACTGAAAAACTAGAATCTGGGAGCGAAGTAGAGATTCATGGCGAAAAAGGGTATATCCTCTTGAAGAGATGAATTATTATATCAGTGTGAAATTTTTTTTGTAAAATATATTTTTTGATTCTTAATTTGTGCTCACATTTTTACTTTACTAGATAAAAGTATTTACCACGTTTACTATTTTCTCACACCTAATGCAGACGAATATGGAAAAGTCAAAGCAAAAGAAGTTTTATGGAAAGAGAGAGCTGGAAGAATTTAGAAAGATCATAAACGATAAACTCTCAGACTCCCGTCGAGAATATAAACGATTAGCTGAAAGCCTTAAAGCCTTTAGTGGAGCCTCTGCTGATAGTATTAATTTTACAGAATACGGAAATGAAAGCCGCGAAAAAGAGCAAGTGGAGATCCTAATGGCTCGCCAAACAAAATTTATTCACAACCTAGAAAAGGCCTTGTTCCGGATCGAAAACGGTACCTACGGTATCTGTAGAATCACCGGAAAACTCATCCCCAAAGATCGTCTGAGAATTGTTCCTCATGCCACTACTACGGTTGAAGGGAAAATGATGCAAAAGAAAAAGTATCCCTTCTCGCGTTAGAAAGAAAGTTCTTGGTTATTTTTGACTCTTCAGTAGAGGAGTTTTTTTGGAAAAGTAAAGGTTTGCATGTTATTTAGAAGACTAATTTAACAAGTAAACCTTTTTATTTCACCCTATTGAAAGCAAGGAAATTTTTTCTCATATCGTTTATTGTCATCCTGATAGATCAGGTTGTCAAGGTAATCGTTAAGCGAAACATGTCTTTGGGAGAAGAAATTCCTGTGATAGGAGATCTCTTTAAGATACACTTCATTGAGAATAAGGGGGCAGCCTTTGGAATGACTATTACGAACTTAGTCAGTCCATTAGGGATAGAAATGAGTGATGAAACGGGGAAATTGATCCTTTCTATTTTTTCTTTGGTTGCCCTGGTTTTCATCGGGGTATTTTTATATAGACTCACGGATCACAAATCTCCTCTCCCGTACTTTGTTGCGTTAATTTTTGGGGGAGCCATGGGGAATATCATAGATCGCACCTTTTATGGAATGATCTTCGAGTCCATTAATAATTATGAAGGAGGGTTCCTACACGGTAGGGTAGTAGATATGTTTTACTTTGATATCTGGAAAGGCTATCTACCCGATTGGCTTCCCTTTATGGGGGGAGAATACTATTCTTTCTGGCCCATATTCAACATTGCTGACTCGGCAATCTCTGTCGGGATTATTATTATCCTCTTTTTTCAAGGACGTTTTTTCAAAATGCACGAAAAGGCCATTGCTACAGAAACAAGCGGTGGACCTGCTGCTTCTGTAGACTCATCTGTCTCTCCTTCCTCTGAACCAGAAGCTCTTACTAAGGATGATTCAGCATCTGAGCAAATTTCTGCTACGGATTCAGAATCACCTGCCCCTCAAGACCCGCTCTAGCATCTAGGCCCTGGCATAAAAGATATAATCCGTAGCAGGAGGAGCAATTCCGAGGGCTCTTATTCGTGAAGAGATTTGAGCTCGGTGATGTGTACCATGGTTGACCAAATGAGCTAAAATTTCCTCAAACGTATTGGAAAACTCCTTCCCTCGAGAATTGCTGTACTTAAAAATCTTTTTTAGTTCTTCTTGCGAAACTTCCGCTAACCAGGCATTCATTTCCTGGTGAAATTGGCTTATTTGGCTTTTTATCTTTTCCAAGGAATGCGCCTCCCATACAGCTACTCGCGGCTGGCGATTATGCATACGATCCCACCAGATGTACTCCGCATTTGAAATGTGACTCATCCAAGTATGAACTTGTGCGTCCTCCACTGCGTTTTGTTCGATCGTCTCGATCAATAAATTGCTTGCCCACTCATTGTAAGCAAACATTTGTAAAAAATATGCTTTCATAAAGAATACGTTTCTGGTTTTTTGATAGGCCAAAAATAGGAGTCTCTCTTTTTAGTCGTATATGCGACAAAACTAATCAATGTTAAAACATTGATGTTTAAACATCGTTATCTTTGTGTACGCAATTACTCATAACCTAATTATAATGAAAAAACTTATTTTAAGCACCTTAATTGCCCTTGCAGCAAGTTTGAATCTAACAGCTCAAAGTAACTGGGTCTTCGATCAAGCCCATACCAGTGTTGGCTTCAGTGTAGACCACCTCGTAATTTCTGAAACCACAGGGCAATTTTCTTCATTTGAAGGAACGGTTAGCTCTTCAAACGATGACTTCTCTGGGGCCGATGTTCAGTTTACTATCGATGTAGCCTCTATTGACACAGACAATGAGAGAAGGGATGGACATCTCAAGTCCGATGACTTTTTCAATGCAGAGAGCTATCCTAAAATGACCTTTAAGAGCAGCTCTTTTGAAAAGGTAGAAGGCAACACGTACAAGCTTATCGGTGACCTTACCATCCGCGACGTCACCAAGCCCATAGAATTAAGTGTGGTATATAAAGGGACGGCTAAAATGGGCGATACGCAAAAAGCGGGCTTCAAGATTACAGGAGCCTTAAACCGCTTTGATTACAATTTGAAGTGGAGCAAAACAACAGAAGCAGGAGGCCTGGTCGTAGGGGATGAAGTTAGGTTAACGATCAACGTTGAACTTAATCAGCAGGCTTAGTTGCATTAGGCAAAGAACAAATTTATTTACATATTCAGTTGGTATGGTTATTCAAGCTATACTGACTGAATATGCCTATCTACTCGTAGAGAAATTTCCATGAAGTTAGAAGAAGAAATCCATCAAAATACCTTTAGAAATGAATGGCAGAAAGCCACGATAAACCTACTTTTTACCTATGGGTGGGTTACAAGACGTATTAAAATGGAACTTCGGTCTTATGGCATCAGTATCCAACAGTACAATGTACTCCGCATTTTAAATGGCTCCCATCCTAAGCCACTAACTACCTCAACCATAGCCAGTAGGATGCTGGACAAAGCTTCTGATGCTTCTCGTATAGTGGATAGGATGTATCAGAAAGGGTGGGTGAAAAAGTCTATCTGTAAAGAGGATAAGCGCTTGGTAGATGTGCAACTGTCCAAGCTAGGTTTGGCTTTGGCAGAGTTATTAAATGAAAAAAATGAAGAAATTGACGGGGTTCTCCAAAATCTGTCAGAAGAAGAAGCGCGGGACCTTAATCGCTTATTTGATCGGTTGAGGGGATAAAAAAAGAGGAAGTCTAATAAATTACCTTCCTCTTTTTTTATTAAAATGAACCTGTTAGCAGGTAGGTTTACTTCATAAACTTCCCAATCATCCCTGCGATATCATCCATAGAACTTCCATCCCCATCAGAGTCCAGGAAGTTTTCCAGGAATCCCATTGCATCAGCTCCATTTCCTCCTTGTTTTACTTTTTGGGCTTCATTTCCCAATAGGCCAGCCAATGCACTGACATTGAGTCCTTGGTTGCTCTTTTGATTGCTAAGGAATCCCATTACAACTGGTGCTAGATTTTCCATCAAATTGCTGGCCTGATTAGGCTCCAGGTCGGTCATTTGACTTAGCCCGTTGGTTACTCCTCCTTTTTTTCCTCCAAAGAGAGAATCCAAGATATTGGGACCTGCTCCGTTATCAGACTGGCTAAAGAATCCAGCTACGTCATCCATGATATTCCCGTCCCCATCAGAGTCTAATAGATTGGCTATATTAAAAGCTCCTTCACGTGTACCCGTCTGCTTAGAAAGGGCGCCTATGATCATGGGCAAAGCCTTTTGGATCGCACTTTGGGTAGCTTGTTCGTTGGCTCCTAAATTTTGGCTGAGGTTGCTAACTTCATTACCTCCGATTTGTTGAAAAATTTGGTCGATTAAAGACATGAGTTTTCTGATTTATGTTACGTTTAAATGGGGTTTATGCCCCTATAATTTTGGATAGGAATTCGCTTTAAGGTCACCTCAAATTAGGAATTTATTTTATCTTTCCCCTCAAATTTCGCATATCTATGCAGGACTATCCCATAATTATAGGAGATCACGCGCTTGAACGCCTTTCTCCCCTTATACAGCAACACAATCCTTCTCAAATCATGGTGTTTGCGGACACCCATACCCACATGTTTTGCTATCCGATTTTTAAGGAATTTCTTCCTTCCCATGAGCTTTATGTGATCCCTCCTGGTGAAATTCACAAAAAGCTCAGCACCTGTCAAAAAATGTGGGAAGTACTAACCCAAAAAGGCTTTGATAGAAAGGCATTGGTGATCAATCTTGGCGGGGGAGTTCTCGGTGATATGGGAGGTTTTGTGGCTGCAACTTATAAGCGGGGGATTTCCTTCATCCAAATACCGACCACTTTATTATCGCAAGTTGATGCCAGTGTTGGAGGAAAACTAGGGATTGATTTTCACGCGCTGAAAAATCACATTGGCATTTTTCAGAATCCGGAGGCGGTGCTTATTTATCCCCCTTTTCTGAATACCCTCCCTAAAGAGGAATTGATTTCCGGTTTTGCAGAGGTCGTCAAGCATCACCTAATAGCAGATGCGACAGCCTGGAAACAACTGATGAAGCATTCTGATTTGGGTGCATGCGACTTTCCGGCTCTCATCCAGCATTCAGTCAATATTAAGTCCCAGATTGTTAACATGGATTACAAAGAATCTGGAGCTAGAAAAGCCTTAAATTTTGGGCATACGATCGGGCATGCCATTGAAAGTCTACATATGGAAGAGCCCTCCCTAAAGCATTTACTTCATGGTGAGGCTATAGCTATAGGCATGATAGCAGAGTCCTATATTTCCTATAAAAAAGAAAATCTTGCACTAGCGGACCTGGAAAGCATTTCTGAGTATCTCCTCCGATTCTTCCCTAAAGTAGCTTTGGAAAAAGGTTTTTACGATTCCATTTACAGGAGGATGTTGCAAGACAAAAAAAATGAACACGGAGGAATCATGACAACCCTAATTCCAGAGATAGGAAGCTTTCAGGTAAACGTAGCCATTCAAAAACCCATAATTATGGAGGCGCTAGATTATTATAAGGGACTGTGATTGAATCTGTTATCCCATATTTTGGGATATTTTGTATCGCATAGAGAAACTCTAAAAATAAATTCTTTTGGAAGCAGAATAATTTTACAGGGAGAACGTTATGAATATGAGTTTGATTTAAGGGATCTTTAATTCGTTCTTTTCTGTAGCAAGACCCATGGCCTGCCGCCGTCTTTCGGGACAACTGGCAGGCCTATTTTTTTGAGACATTTTAAATAAAATTGAAGGAATTTTACTTGTCTCCATGACTTTTTTCCCCTCCCCTGGAATAAGTAGCCTACTTGCTTTGTCTAAGAGTTGTAAAAGAAAAAACACTTAACAGAAAACTCTTATGAAAAAGCAAACATTTTCCCTGATAGCATTTTTATTAATTACTGCCCTAGGTGTATGGGCCCAACCTCCTATAGGGAGAGGACTTCACAGGGGTCCTCGAGGTCCTGTACCTGAAGAAGTAAAAGCTTATTTACAAGAGCAGGTACTTCCCGTAGTTGAAGCTCAACGGGCAAAATTAGATATAGAACTATCTGACCAGGAATTGGCAGAGGTAGAGGATATTCGATTGGGATTGCAAGCGTTAAAAGAAGAAAGGGAAGCCTTACGCGAATCTTTCAAAGCCTTACGTGAATCCCATGAGGGAGAAGGTCGACCTGATATTCCCGATGAATTACGAGAGACCATGAAAGAACTTGGTAAGAGCCATCGCAAGTTGATGACTAGGGCTTGGGCCATAGTTGATGCCAATGAAGCGGAAGTAGAGGCCTTACTAGAAGAGCTTGAACCTCAAGCAGAGCAATGGCGGGAAGATATACATGCGCTTGTGAAAGCGAATAAACCAGAAGGGGAGAGAACTGGTCGCGGAAGAAATAGGGGAGAAATAGGTGAGAGGAGACCCCAAAGACCAGGAAGGGGAGGAAGAGGAACTTTTGGTGGACAACGTGGCCCTGGAATGGGAGGACCTGGAGGCTTAATGGGTAAATGGCATCATCCAGTAGCCTTTTTATTATTTGATGCTTCCCTAATGGAAGCTGAAATGGAGGGAACGGGTTTCAATGTCTTTCCCAATCCCAGTTCGAGCCAAAGTACCCTTGAATATTCCATTGAACAATCAGGAGAGGTAAAAATAGACCTATTAGATAAAAATGGGAATACGCTCAGAAGACTTTTAAGTACACCTAAAGAAGCCGGGTCCTATAGCTTGTCTGTGGACCTTACAGACCTGGGACCCGGTGTTTATTTTTACCAAATCCAGACAAAATCAGGGGTGAAAACCCAGAAGATATTGGTTGATTAGACATTGATACTGACTTCGTACTTGTTATTTAGGGAAGTCCTTCTTGCAAAAGAAGGACTTATTTGTTGGGATTGTTTACCCACTGATCAAAGAAGAGTCGTTCAATTTCTTTCTCTTGTTCCGGATGCACAATCTGTATAGGTTGATTTTCTTTTCCAAGGTTCACATAATACCAATGGATAGGGTCTTTCTCAGTATACTTGCCATCTTGGTCCGTATCTCGATGGGTTTGAAATACTATCTCATCCTTTTGAGAGCGTATTTTATACTGTATTAGGTTCTCATTTTCGGGGGAAATTCGGACGAGTCCTTTGCCATCCTGCTTTGCCAGGTAAAGGTATTTAGGATCTAAAGAATTTAGCTCCCCATCTTGGTCATAGTCGGTATTCCGTATAGTGAGCAGGATCGAATGGGAAAGTATAGGTCCAGCCTGAGGAATATTTATCTCATAGTCCCCGATGAGCATTTTTGACTCCGCCAGCAAGTGGCTTTCATGAGAATCTGGATGAAAAAAGAGGAAATTCCAATACCCAGGATACCCCTCGCTACTATAACCACTTTTGACACTGGCGATCAGATTTGCTCTATCTCTTGAATCAGAATAGGCAGATAGCGGAAAGATGAGATAGTCGGAACTATCGGGTTCAATGGGAGAATTATAGGAAAATTTTATTTCCTCCAGGACAGAATCAATCTGGGATTCAGAGAGAGAGATACGTGGTTTTTCCGGGGCTTTTCTCAAGGTTTCACCACAGCTTATTAAGAGGCACAGTAGGAGAAAAAGAGATGTGAACTTAGGCAATTGATACATATTAAAGGAGTTTTCTCTCCATAAAACGCGTGGCGAGGAAGATTATTGATCTGGCAAGGTAATCTCCCTATCAAGTAGAGCCGAGGCATATTTGCAGGGCCTTTTCAAATGAGTTAACCGATCGTTCTACATCTTCCTCTGTAGTGGTCCAGGCGCAGACGCTAATGCGAATTACCCGTTTTCCTTTCCAGGTTGAGCCCCCTACCCAGCATTGTCGCAACTCCTGAATTTGTTCGATCACTCGATTGGTTAAGCCATCATTCTCACACTGGACGATGACTTGGTTAAATACCACCTCATTTTTTACCTCAAAGCCCTTTATTTGGGAAAGCATATCTGCAAATTGAAGAGCTCGTTGGTGTAAAGAATAGATCATCTGTTCAATGCCCGATTTACCCAAGTACTTCAGGGTCGCCCACAGTTCGATAATCCGAGAGCGACGAGACATTTCCGGGGTAAAGTACATGCCATCGCGATCCTTTCCTTTAATGATGTATCCCCCAGACATATGCAAAGCGGAACTTAACGCCTCGGGATCTGCACACAGGACTATACCGGAATCATACGGGGTGTTCAAGGTTTTATGTCCATCTACGGCCCAGGAATTGGCCAGTTCCATTCCTTGGCTAAGATGCTTTAAGGGACCCACTACCTGAGCCCACAGCCCAAAAGCTCCGTCTATGTGTACCCAGGCATTTGCTGACTTTGCCTGCTGACACGTTGGGGCAAAGGGGTCAAAAGAACCACTGTTGACATTCCCTGCCTGAAGGATTAAAATGGTATTTGAATCCAATTGGGGCATGAGTTCTGGAAGGATTCTACCTTGTTCGTCTACCTCTACCCATTCTATTGATTCTTGTCCAAAGCCCAATAAAGAAATTGCTTTAAGTACAGTGGAATGGGCGTCCCTTCCTGTAACAACTCTCAATTTAGGCGCCCCATAAAGGCCTTTTTGATTGATATCCCATCCTTGCCTTTTTAGTAATCGGTACCGTGCTGCGGCGAGTCCACAAAAGTTGGCCATGGAGGTTCCACTTACAAAGCCTGCCACTGTCTCATTTGGCAAGGAGAAGAGTTCCTTCAGCCAGCTTTCGACTACCTGCTCCAATTTAGAAGCTAGCGGCGAGATCACCTGCATGGCCGTATTTTGATCCCAGAAAGTGGCCAACAATTTGGCGGCGAGACCAACCGGAAGCACCGAGCCATTCACAAAGCCGTGATACCGGCCGGCAATCTGGGAGACTGTGGCTGGAGCACCGTATTTTTGGAGTTGGTCTAGTACATCATGTGCCACCTGCGTATTTGGAGGTAGGGGCTCTTCGAAATGGCTTAGGTTTGCTAGGGCTTTTTCTGTAGGAAAAACCTCTCTTTGAAAGGCTCTCTGGATATATTCTGTTCCGTATACCACTGCCTGTTGATATAACCCTGTATCTTTCAAATCGGAAAATAAGGCTTGTGAAAAGGTCTTTGAGTCAATCATGAGGGCAAATTAAGAAAAGGCATGATTAGACCATGCCTTTCCGTTTTGGTATTTCGATATATAATTATGGATTTCTTTGGCTAACGGACAAGTTATCTAGAACGTAATTATGTCCTGGGAAACTCCTTACTGAGCCGCTACTGGGGCGTTCAAAATCAAAAATGATCAGAAACCTGCCAGTAGGAGGAAATGGGCCGCTTCCTTGACTAAAAGGTAGATTTCTAAAAATCTCACTCCCACTTGTTTGTATAATTTCTAGATCGAAAAGTCTGGTATTCCTGTCAAAGGAAATAATAAAGGTATGAGGATTACCAGTTTCGATTGTAGTGAGAGCTTCTTCTTCTTGAGAGCTTCGAAAATAGAATAATTGTCCTTCTGGACTTAATCTTAAGGAAGTCATGTTTTTTCTAGTACCTGATAACACACCCAGATTGATCAACAGCGACATTCCCATATTGGAATTAAATTGACCATTCCAGGCATAGTTTATGGGATTGCTAAAAGATCCTTCTCTTGAAAAAAAGGTTGTTTCTGTAGCAATAATATCTGGACTATCTCCAGTGGGGGCAAAATTTGAAATCTCCAAGGCATTCGATGTCTCCCATCGAATAATGTTCAGACGATTTTCGATCTGAGCTATGTAGTTCAGATCATCTCCATTGGGACTCCCTGGCAAGGATTTATTAGGATCAGCCCCTAAAGCATCAGCTTCAAAATTGGCTTGAAGCAAGGTAGTACAACTGTGGAAGCTTAGGGAAAGGCAAAGCAAGGTGGTGGAAAATAAAAGTGTTTTACTCATATGGGCGGTTAAGTGTGGTGATATGAGTAAAGGACGGGAGTTTTACTTATTTTCCTTCTAACAGGCTGCTATTATTCCAACAACTCCAAAAACCTTGGCGCCACATAATCTGTCAACCATACCCCATTTTCCGATTGAAAGAATGGATGACCTTCCTGATGCATCTTTCTCGTATCTACTTGGAAAACAATGGGTTTCCCATGACGTGTCCCTACTTTTATAGCCGTTTCTTTTTCATAAGAGAGGTGTACATGTTGCCGGGCTCCTTTCAACAAGCCTTTTTCCAAAATAGAGGGGATATTTCTCTTGGCTGTACCATGAAATAGGACATCAGGAGGAACCTGGGGAGTTAGCCCCAACTCAATATGAATGGAATGGCCCTGATTGGCTCTTATGCGGGATAGGTCTTCCGACAGTTTAAAGCGCTGTTTATCATTCTCTTTTACGACCTGCTGGAGTATAGCCAAGTCTATGGATAATCCTCTTGTCTGCATCTTGGCTAGTAATTCCTCCGTACTTGCCCAGCCTTGAGGGTCCAACTCTAGGCCTATCTCTTCTGGTTTGTGTCGAAGAACCAGACTTAAAAACTTACTAAGGCTTTTTTTATTCACGAAAAGGTTATCTCATCAAATACATTTTTCCCCACCCACTTTTGAAATACTCCTCTGTTCCCTCAGTTCGGAGGGTAAAGCCACTGGGGAATTTAACCACAGTTCGGTACAAATACACTCCATTTCCCAGCGGATCTCCATACTCATCCGTTCCATCCCAAGCATAATCGGTGATATGCCGGCCCCAGCGAATTTCCCCTAATTCAACCAGATCTATCACTTTTACTTGTTTGCCAGAGAGCGTAAATATTTGTATTTGGAATAATTCAGGGAGTTCCTCTCCGGTGATTGTATATACAAATCGAGTTGAGGTCGAAAAAGGGTTGGGGTAATTCAAAACCTGGGTCAGGGTTCGATCATTTACTACCTCAAAACTCAGCTCCAGATACTGTCCATCCGTACTAGCCAAATTTCCAGCCGGGTCTCTTGCCTGGACGCGTAGGGTATAGGTATCATCGGGTAAGGCAAATTCTAAGCCTGGAGAAAAACGTATTTGCGCTTTATTATCTGGCAAAGAAGCAGGAACCCATTCTATTCGGGTATCACTGGCAAATATTCTTTCCAAGTTGGAGGCGATAGGCGAATTACCGAAATATAGTTCGAAGGCGCTGGAATCTTCTATAGCTAAAAAGGAATTCTCATCGTCTATTTCGATGACAATCTCGGGTCTTGGACTGACTATATCTCCATCAATTATATGGCGCCCATCAACCGTAATATCCAAAATGGGATTGGTAGCATCTCCTTCAACAAAGAAGGCTTGTTCAAAGGAATTATTGAAATAATATTGTTCTGTTAAGCTTCTTTGTGGATTAATTTCCAAAATTAGTTTAGAAGACCCCGCCATGACCAAACCCGCTGTCTGAACAGAAAATTGAATATCGGTACTTGAAGAAGGAGCCATTCCAGGCAAAAATAAACTATCCGCTATAACTCTTGACCTATCTGAGCGCTCAATTCGGAGGTATACCCAGAAGCTATCGGTGGGATATGGAGTCAGATTCCTTACCGCAAGTTTCCAGTTGAGGCTATCACCTTGATTAAGGGAATCTGCGGCAAATTCATACGTTGTTACAGGGTCAACACTTAAATCTGGTAACGGGTCATGTATCAGATACCACCCGGAGAGTTGCGGAGCTGTTTTTTGGACAGAATCTACTAATTGGGCAGAAAGTCTCATAAACGGAAAGCGTTCTGGATCGACTCCAGATAGGTCTACCTTCTGAGTAGACTGCGAAACTGAAACAACAGAATCTCTTACTTCCGGGTCTAGCCCTTGTAGGATAATTTGAATGGACTCTTGAGGAGATAAATCTAGGCTGGTCCAATTCCAAAACATACTTTTCCAATTCTTAACCGGACCAACTACTGGTCCCCATATACGACCTGAATCCTTACGGGTATATAAGAGCTGCTCTAAATTAAATTCCCCACCGTTATTTGGTTGGTATATTTCAATGGCGGAATTTGGAAAACCCTTCCTGCCAAAAAGGATAAATCGATCTCCATTTTCCAGAAGGCGTATATTATCTGAAACCCCTATTTCTTTAAGTAGGGCAAACATTTCCTCATCCCAGGTATCCACAAAAGGATTTCGGTTAGTCGCCAGCAAAAAGTAATCTCCTGGGCGCGTATTTTGGATGGCTATTTTAACTTTATGTAACTCACCAGGCATATCTGCTGAGTGAAGACCTCCTCCCAAGAATTTGTCTCCATATACAGACTCCACAGTGTTTTGGTCATAGACATTGTAGATTAGGGCGTTTCGGCCAAAAGCATTAATTGCTGCGTCAAAGACTATGGCACTATTAACCTGATAGCGTATAAGACCGTTGGAGCGAACTGAAAATCCAATTAAGATAGCTTGCGGATCAAACTTCCATAGTTCCGATGCCAAATCGAGACGGACATTTTCACTCTGTGCTCCAGAAAACTGGTAAGGATGAGCTTGGGCCCATCCAGAATTTTGTGGGATGTAGGTGAACGAGGATTGTTGCCAAATAGATGGATCTACATCGCTGAGTCGAACCCTCCAGAAATACACCATGCTATCTATTAAAGGGATGGAGGGATTCCATCTATTGTAGAAAGGGTTCCCTTTCAAAACTCCGCTATTTTCTAACAAAGGGGAGTTGAATAAAGCAGAAGTATCAATTTCAAATATATACCCCACCTCAGAGGGATCTTCAGCAAAGAAGGCAGAAGCAAGTAATTCCAGTTCATTTTCTCCATAAACCGAAAGCTTAGTGGGAAAAAGAGGGGTAGCGACATTTCCGGGTACAGCTACCTCCAGACTTGCTTGATTATTTTGTTCAGAATACTCTTCAATATCGTTTCGTGTATCCAGTTGAATGGTAAATGTATTTTGCCCAATGGCTTTTTCCTTAGAGGTATTAGGTAACCAAATACTCAATGTATCCTGGTTAGGAGGAAGATTCATCTTTAAGGGAGGGAAGTCAATTGAAGATCCGTCAGGTAGCTGTTGGGTTATCTCAACCCAGAATGAGTCATCCCGGACCAAGGCCGAATTTTCAATAATAATATTTAACCGAAAGGAATCGTCTTTGGCTGTATATACCTCCGGAAAATAAATATTATTATCCCGGATGGATAGATCTGGAAACCGCGGGTAATATAGTTTGATGGCAGGATCGCCCTGGAGATTCATTTGACGAGCGTGATTAATAGAGCGCGTATCCCTGTTTGCTGCAGTAGATTTCAAAATAGTATTTACAACTACCTCTCCTATAGCAGCTCCTGGAGGCAGGTCCTCAAACCAACTCTCATAAAAGAAATTGGAATAATTTCGGAGATTGGATATGATCCCTACATTGGAATTGGCCAGATAGCCTATCGCCCCCCTGTCTTCTTGTATGACCCATGATTCCCCAAAACTTCTTCCCCCGGTAAAGTTACCCCCATAGCAGCCCATGGCTATAATCAATGGAAATTTCCCAAAATTACTGTACTCATTTGCATTTCGAATATCAACATCCTGGATGTTTACGGCAGAGTGTCCGAAAAAATGAACGAATAAAGAGCCGTTCGAAATAATATCGTGAAAACCTGCTGAAGAAGGATCCAATACAGTTTCACCAGTTCGCTTTTGAAAATAGGTCGGGTCTCCCCCATAGAATCCTCCTTCAAAATTATCTACTCCGTTTTGTAAGCCAGTTCCAATAAAATTTTGTTCATTCTCATCAGCACCCCCTCCCAGAAAAACGCCTTTCTTCATCCAGGTTTGCCAGGAAGTGTATTCATATTCTCTCACCTTATTTAGGTATTTAAACCCTTCTGCATCATTATAGATATTCACACGACCAATTGCTGCTTCTGGGTTTAGTTCTCGGCTATTGGGATCATAATGCGAAATAAATTCGTGGTCAGTAGCAGGGTAACCATAGGTCGGCACCAGATTTTCCTGGGTACCCCTGGTACTTGAGTGACCTTTTCCCCAAAGTAAAAAGTACTGGGGCTTTACGTCCCAGGAGTCTAATGCATATTTACAAAAACGCTTAATGGCCCAAGGGGTGATACTCCCATACCCAAATTGGTCAAAAATCTCATCTGTATAAACCACCATAGCGGAAAGAGGATTTACCGAAGCGCTGTCTCTATATTGGACATAGGCCTCAGCGGAATTTTGGTGGTTTCTATTGGCAATAATCACAAATTGGGCTCCCTCTATGCGAGTGAGGTCTCGCAATTGGTTTGTTTCTATGGTAGGCCTGAGCATGCCCGCATCTGAGGATATGTATAGAGGCCTGCTGCCAGTTCCAGACGCCAGAATAACTTGGCCTTGCTTCAGTTCTCCTGTCCCCGTGAGGATACCAGCGGAGCGAGTCCCATTTTGAGTATCAAATACGAAGACACTGTCATCCCCACGTACATTAGAAAGTGAAAAATAGGCTGAAGAAGTTTTCTCCCAGGAGTATATAGGTAGGCTCCTCTTTCCCAATAGATCTGGCAGACGATCGTATATAATATCTGCCCAGGAAATTCGATTGGTATTGGCGCTGCTAGCATCGCTATAAGTAGAGATAAACTTCAATTCGTTTTGGGAGTTGAGCTCTGAGGAAGTAAACCTGGAAAAGGTCTTTATAAACACACTCTGAATACCCGAGGTATCAACTAAGGGAGTAGAGGTATTTCCATTAAGCTCTAATCTTAAATCATGCAGACCAGATGAGGCGCCATAAACTCTTACACGAACTTCAGAAGGGGTTGACGTATTGGCGGGTCTGGGGGTATATACATTAAGAATGGATGTGATTCCAGGAGCATAGCCATTCCAGTACAAATATCCTTCTCCAGGACCATAATCAGAATTGAGAGAATAATTTGCACTATAGGTAGAAGCTCCGGCTGTTTGGTAGATAATGCGGGTTACGCTTGCTGAATCGGGATGAAACTCCCGCTTTCCCCTAAACCTGAAATGCGGCTCTTCTGAAAAATTTGCGTAGTCATTTTGGAAGAAATTTGCATACCTGAGGCCTGGACTTTCATCCCATGTGAGGAAATAGGCAGATTGATCGGAGAAGATGCTGACATCTGCATCAGGCTGTAAATCAGCCTCCCAGGTGCCAAAAGTGGGATTGCGGTACATGCGGGCGTCGAGAAACCCATCGTTCCGCTGACCGTAGAACTCGAACCTTGCCCATTCTCCTGAAGGAGATGTGTGAACAAATAGGGGAATTTCATTTCCCCGGTAGAATACCTTTATGTTTGTAGGACTTGAACCAGATAAATCATATCCAAGAGAATCCAACTCGCTACGATTAACCCGATAGATTCCTTCACGATCGAGGGTCATCTTGATGAAGGGTTGGTCAATACGAGAGGTGTACCAATCATTTCCATATTCAAATACCTGACCGAGTAGTTGTCCACCGGAAATAAAAACAAGGAGAAATAGAAACTGTAAATGTCTTACCCCAATCATAAATTCTTCCTGCTTGTTACTTCAATTGAAATCGCAATGATATGATGTGAGAATGAAGGTTTTCTGAAAAATTACCAATATTTGATAAGGCATAATCCAATGAAATTGGGTGTAAAAATACGCCTATACCTGCTGTAGGAAATAAGCCAACAGCTTCCTCCCCGTCGAGATCTTTGATATTTTGAAGGTTATATGCCCCAAATCTTAAAAAGGCAATTTCCGTATCTGAGTTATTTTTAAAGGAGAGTTCAGTGCCGAAATGAGGATCCAATGTGGTAGACCCTAGCTGAAAATAAGCTGAGGAGCGCTTGCCATCGAAAAACAACACATTGTCTAGGGCTAGTTTCAGGTCCCATCTATTCCCAACTGGAATTAAATATCCCAATCCGATTCGAGCAGAAGGACGGGTAATCTCTAGTGAATTTTTGGGAATTTCATTCCCAGTGTTGATGAAGGCTTCTTCAAAACTTTCCGTATTAAATGACCAAGCATTAAAGGTATTTGTCAAGTCATTGACCATAACACCTACTCTAAATCGCTTTCCTACCCATAAGGCCGAAATATCCAATCCAAAGCCCCAGGCACTCACAAATTCCCCTGCAGTTCTGTGAATGACCTTTACCGAACTGCCCAGGTATAAGGGAAGTTCTCCTTTAACCTTCCACGAATAACTCAGCAATAGCGCCTGATCTGCGGCAGAAAAACTACTGAGTTTATCATAGTTAAAGGTACCATCTGGTTCAACAAGCTGTAAGGTATTGGGAATATCATCTACCCCCATACGAATATAGGAGACTCCCAAGCGTTTGGGATTTGACCCTTTCAAAGGAAGAGAAATCCCCCCGTAGTTGAAGTTTGCCACATTGGCAAAGTAGGCCGCATGCATCAGACCCAACTCGGGTTTGGTGTGCCTACTATGGGCCATAGCAGCTGTATTCCAGTAGGCTGCAGTCACCCCATCTGCCCAGGCAGTAAGGGCATTACCCATTCCAAAAGCCCTGGCATCTATTCCAATGGTGAGAAAATCATTGCTGAACTTTCGCACCTCGCCTTGCTGTGCGGATATTTTGTTAGAAAAAATTAGGAGCCCGATACTGAAAAAGAAGTATCTATAAGTCATATATTTCTGGGTCTACGCGAAACTCACTAGGTTATTTCAAAACAAAAATAGTTTCAATATAAAACTACACGAAAACCTTTATATATGATATGCAAAAATAGTGCAAAAGGTGACTCGCAATCTGAGATTAGGAATAAGAAAATTCCTTCATGGCAGGTTCGTAAAGTCTGGATAGCCGAGTTTCGTACTCATGCATGAGGTTGAGAAATTGGGGCTTTCTGATATAATCTTGTTGAGAAATCCCTACTTGATTTAAAATTTTCCGAATTACTCGAAGTAAATATCGCATATCTACATAGCGATATAGAAACTGTTTCTCCGAAAATTTTTGAAGGAAATCACTGTAGCCAGGCAATTTCTGTTGGGTTATCCATTCTGTCAAAGAAACAAGTTCTTTAATTTCAGGCTTGTCAAAATGACTGTAGAAACTGTACAACAATTCATTATGCTTGCGAATCAGAACTCTATCTAGAATAAGTTCCAGGAGAATATGCGATACAAAATACACCCGATGAAGGGAATCATCTGGAAAGGTCCTTTTTAGCGCATTATTTAAATACTTGGTTTCTTCCCGGAAGAACTGGGAGCTATGAAATTGCTTATCTACCTCAAAATGCCTTAAAACTCCTTGGTAGAACTGAATTTGAGTTTGGGATAGCTCCTGACCTTCAATATGCGGAAGTCTTGATTCCTTTAGCCTAATTCTGGGACTAAAATTACCCATCAAATCAGGAGTTGAAACTCCTACAAAAAAGAAGCTACTCGTCTTATCCCTATCAAGAAAATAATGGGAAATAAAATTCATAGGAGTTTAGGATTTGCGTACTAATGCACTTGTCCAAATAATAAAAAAAATCGAAATAAAACAATTGAGAATAAATTGAGCCATAGGATTAATAATGGCATTGTTATATATTGCTTTGAAGCTCAACGCCCGTTCTTTTATTTTCATAGACCTTTTGTCTCTAATATTTCATGCCTTTCTTTAATAGTATTGCAAATAACTAAAATGCAAAAATACAACATTCATCTAATACATGATTAAAAAAGTTTGATTTTATGCAAGAACCGTCTGTTTCTAAGTCTCAGGAGTTGTGGGGACATCCTAAGGGGTTATACTATTTATTTTTCGCCGAACTATGGGAACGTTTTAGCTTTTATGGCATGCGAGCCCTGCTCACCTTGTACATGGTTGAGGAAGTCTTTGTTGCCATAGCTGAGAAAGATACTGTATCGGCTATTATTTATTCTTCTTATGGTTCTTTGGTATATGCCTCTCCAATTGTAGGAGGGCGTCTTGCAGACCAATTACTCGGGTACCGTAGGTCCATCATGCTGGGAGGAATTCTGATGGCTATTGGGCACTTCGTTTTGGCTATCCCAGATAATCAAATGGCCTTTTTTATTGCGTTGTCTTTTATAATCGCAGGAAATGGTTTTTTCAAACCCAATATCTCCACATTCGTGGGAGCCTTATATCCCGATGGAGATACCCGAAAGGACAATGGGTTTACCATCTTTCATATGGGAATTAATATAGGCGCTATGTCTCCCATTATCTGTGGATGGCTAGCAGGGCTTTATGGACGGCATTATGGATTTGGGCTAGCGGGCTTTGGAATGCTACTCGGGGTCTGGGTATTTTATCGAGGAATTAAGAAAGGGGTATTTCATGACAAAGGTCTCCCTCCCAACCCAGAGAAGTTAGAGGAAAAAGTCGGAGGAATAAAGGTGAAAACCTGGGTTCCCATCTTGTCTTTCCTCATAATTCCAGTTATAGCGTATTTGTTGAGTGCCTATTCCTATGTCTTTGGAGGAACTAGCTTCCTGGGAGAAATGACCTTAGTCAATATACTCTTCATCCTGCTTCTAGTGACTATCCTGGCCTATCTTATCTGGGAGATGTCAAAAGTAGATGTTACCCAAAGAAAAAAACTAATCGTCATTATTGTACTCACCTTTTTCATGACTTTGTTTTGGGGTTTTCATGAATTGTCTGGTTCCGTTTTGACTCTCTTTGCTAAGCGAAATGTAGATTTGGGCATTTTTAATGCAGAACAGACCAATTTTTTCAATCCCTTCTTTGTCTTTTTATTGGCCTTACCGGCAGCGGGTCTATGGTCCTTCCTGGATAAAAGAGGAATGAATCCTAGAACTCCTTTCAAATATGTCCTAGGGCTGCTACTTCTGGGGTTGGGCTTTTATGTATTATTTCTGAGTAAAGGGGCAGCAAATGCCGCCGGGATGGTCCCCATGTTTTACCTTATTTTAATGTACATGTTGATTTCCATGGGGGAATTGTGCCTCTATCCTATCGGCCTTTCAAAAGTAACGGACCTTTCTCCCGCTAGGATTGTCTCCTTTATGATGGGCGTTTGGTTCTTATCCTCTGCCTTTGCCTTCCAAATTGTGGGGATTGTAGGGAAACAGCTATCCATAGACCGAATTACCGAATCGGGGGGAAGTGTCAGTGGGATAGAAACCCTTGCCTTATATACAAGTGGCTTTGAACAAATTACTTATGTAATATTAGGAGGGGCAGCTTTGGCCTTGGTTTTGGCACCGATACTTCGCAGTTGGATGAAGGAAGTGCATTAATGCGGAGTATTTTAGTCGACAGTCTATGGTCTACAGTTTGAGCAATGAGATGTTAGGAAATAGGGGAGAGGTCTCAATAACTTGACTTTTCAACTCACTCCTCGCACCCTCACCTCTATGGGCTATCGACTATGGACTATCAAACTACTGCTTTGTCAGCAAAGTATGTGGACTGATAAAAAATATGAAAATCTTATTAGAGCGCGCTGGGGTGCACGAATGTGGGGTGGATGGCGTTGCAGAGAAGGCCTTGGTTTATTCGTGCAAGTTTTTTTGGTTCTTTTTTAACGACTGCAAAAAGAACATGGAAAAAAGAATGAACATTATTCGTCTGAATATCAAAGTAAAGAAGTTTAAAAACTTTCCTGACAGAGTACTACTGACTACTCATGACAAACTCACTATCATTTGACAAACGACAAGTACTGGGACATCCTGTCGGGCTTTTTGTATTGTTCTTCACTGAGATGTGGGAACGGTTTAGCTACTATGGGATGCGGATCATTTTGGTCTTATTCCTTACAAGTGCGGTTTCTGATGGGGGCTATGGCTGGTCCCGGGCAGACGCCTTGAAACTCTATGGATGGTATACAGGATTGGTTTACCTGACACCCATTTTTGGGGGGATCTTGGCAGATAGAGTCTTGGGCTTCCGGCTCTCCGTAGTAATTGGAGCTCTGTTGATGACTTTGGGGCATGTGGCATTGGCCTTGGAAGATGTCTCGGCCTTTTATATCGGATTGGGTTTATTGATCATTGGGAATGGCTTCTTCAAACCCAATATTGCCTCTATTGTAGGGCAATTGTATCCCGAAGGCAGCCCCATAAAAGATTCGGCCTATACGATTTTCTATATGGCAGTAAATGCTGGGGCCTTTCTCGGCATGCTTATTTGTGGCTATCTTGGAGAAACCGTGAGTTGGTCCTATGGTTTTGGGGCGGCTGGGATTTTTATGTTTTTTGGAATGCTACAATTCCATTTTGGGCAGAAGATATTTGGCAATATCGGTACTCAGGTAAAAGAAAAAGACTCCTCTGAAAAGCCAAAAGAAGAAAAAAAGCCCCTTACCAGGGAAGAAGGAGATCGCCTTTGGGTCATAGGCATACTGGCCTTTTTTATTGTATTTTTCTGGATGGCTTTTGAGCAGGCAGGAGGTACGCTGAATATTTTTGCCAGAGACTATACAGCCAGGGGCTTGTCCGGTGATACTGCTATTTCTGCCTTTCGATACGTAAGTGTGGCTCTTACCTTTATCCCGATTATTATCCTAACCTGGGTAATCTATGAGTTAGCAGCAAAAATATATAAGGACTATCCATTGACCATATTTTTTACAAGTTTGAGTTTCCTCATCATATGGGGGATTGTGATATGGATCAATAATAACAATTTCTCGAATGAGTCCCTAGAAGTACCAGCTTCCTGGTTTGGGACTTTAAACGGCTTTTTCATCATTACCCTCGGACCTTTGTTCTCTACCATGTGGATGCGGCTGAATAAAGCCAACCGTAATCCATCTGGGCCGGTAAAGTTTGCCATAGGGCTGATCCTCTTGGGCGTAGGCTTTGGCGGAATGGCCTACGGTGCTTCCACTATTCCACAAGGGGCTCAAGCCGCTCAGGTCAGTATGATATGGCTCATATGGTTTTACTTCTTCCAAACGGTAGGCGAACTATTTATCTCTCCTGTGGGCCTTTCCTATGTCAGTAGACTTTCTCCCGTACGTCTGGTGGGAATGATGTTTGGCGTATTCTATATTGCCAATTTTATCGCCAACTTTCTCGCAGGATATGTGGGAAGTGCCATGGATAGGATTGGTGAAAGTTATTCCCTATCGCAATTTTTCTTACTGTTTATGGCCTTTCCGATTGCGGCTGGTTTGCTTATTTGGGCGCTGAACAAACCCATTAAATGGATGATGCACGGGGTACATTAATCTGGAAAAACTGAAGAAAATTATTTATCTCCTGCAACCCATTCTGCTGCTCTAAGCAGCATCTGCTGGATTTCCGGTTGTTGATAGGTTTTAGGGGAATGCCCCAGGAGCATTTGAAATACCCCTCCTCGCCCATACTCGTAGGCCCAAGCTAAAGGCTCATCTTGTTTGGTATCCTGAGAAAAGGCTACTAACAAGGGTAGGCGCCTCACCTTACTTTTTTGATTGTAGTATAATTCGTCTTCAATCTCAAAGGAATTCATTCCCAAGGTAATTGGATGCACAAAGATGGTGGGTTTTACCAAAAACTTCCCAAATTTGTCATGTGCGCTTCCGTTATCATGGTCCCAGACACTGTTTACCAGATCCCGGTACCCTGGCCAGTCAGAGTCCTCTCCATGAGGAAGGGAATAGTGAAAGGCCCCATTAGCAAAGTGAAGGACTATGAGGCCTCGTCCATAGGAGACAAAGCGCATCAAGCGATCTTTACTTATGTCGCTTAACCCAGTAGAATCTTTCCAATTGCAGTAATTTAGGACCAGGAAATCGTAATCCTCCAAGTCATAATACTGTAAATCTTCTATGTCAGTAGATATATCCATGTGGATAGTGCCTGATTGCTCTAAGGCTTCTTTGATCAAGGGAGTTGTTTCCTGCCAATTATGGGCGGGATGATCTTCTCCAGTCAATATAAGTCCCTTTCGCTCTGCACCATATAGATCTAAGGTTAAGGCTCTACTGGGTAGAAAGGGAGCTTCCACCCCTCCAGGAGGCACTTCCCCTCCTGCTGCCCAAACGATTCCATTGAGCATCATTTTACGGTACTCTGGATGCCACCAGGTGTCAAAAAAGTGGTTTGTGGTGGTGCTAAAGCCTCTTCCTCCATCTTCCCGTTCCACGGCCCATGCTACGACTCCGCCCAAGGGTTGACCTCCTTCCAGGGCCGGTACGGACATGATCGGCACCAAGCGAGGGTCATTTTCGCGGAAACGAATATTGTAATAGAATTCATCCTTAAGGGAAAATTCAGGTCTAACGCCATTAGAGATAGGATGATCTGGCGAAGCCAGTTGGACCGTTGTATCGAGAATTTTAATCTGTGAATACCAATTGCGTTTTCCTTCGTCGTCCTGCCAGTCGAAATAGCCTCCGCCCCATTCCAGCATTTCGTCTCCCCATTCATTCGGCGCAAAAGTAGAGAAATGAATAACAGAAAAGCCACACCCCCTTTTCATTTGCTTTTCCATGATCGCCATCCGATCGGGGTACATAAAGGGAACGGGAGAAAATAGGTCTCCATCCTGGCCATCTGATATCATGAGGATTAGGTCCGCATCGTCCAAGATGCTGGGATCTTCCGGCCAGCCATTATAAACCAGCTCACAGCTTATTCCCGATACATTGCTTGCCTTTTGCAGCATTCCTTTAATTAACCGAATGGTTTTGATATACTCGTGCTGCTTGGGTCCATGACTTTTCTTTCCAGCGATGAGGACTATTTTCTTTTCGTTCTCTGGCTGTCCTGTTTTCGTGTTAGTACATCCAAAACAAAAAATGAATAGGGGAATAAGGTAAAAGTACTTCATTGAGGATAATGCTATTGGGTTTTTCTTGGGCTTTCCCGCCTTTTTCTAATATGGCTATTTTGACTTTTTTAGACAAGTATATCATTTACAAGGAGGCACGGAGAGAGGAAGCTGCTTGTCCAGATTTATGTTAAGTTCCTTGAAATTAGAACTCCTGTTGATATGAGAGATCATTCTCACACAAAAATACTGTGGACCGTGGACCATTGACCATTTAACTCTACGTATACTGATTTGCCCGAATATTCTCTTCCGCCTTAGATACAGCATTTGCAATGCGCTTCGCCCGAGTCGCAGGTCTTTTGGCATTTAAGATCCACTCCAGGATATTGCGTTTGATAGAACGGGGAAAGGCCTCCCAATTCTCCCTCGCAGAAGTATATTTCTCAAACTCCTCTAACATATCCGGTGGAATGACTAGGTTTTCTACTTCATCCAAGGCATTCCAGGTACCACTTTCCTTGGCGTGTTCCACCATCTTGAGGCCGGGTTCTTCCATGAGACCAGCTTCCATAAGGCTTACTACCTTTTCCTTATTCACTCGGCTCCAATTGCTCTTGGGGTTGCGCTTGGCAAAATAGCGCATAAAACTCAGCTCGTCCCGCTTATTGATTTTGCTGTCTATCCACCCAAAACAAAGCGCCTCGTCCACAGACTCATCATAGCTGAGGGTGGGCATCTTACTCGCCTTTTTATAAAAGACAACCCAAACACTTTTTTCAGTAGCGTGATTTGCTATCAGCCATTCCCGCCAGATTTGTCGACTTTCAGGATAAAATGTTTTGACTTCATCCTTCATACCTATTCATATTGCTGTTTGATCCGGAAATCCTGGTCTCCATTACCTTGAAAAAGTACTTTAAAATCGGGATCTATCCGAACCTCCTCTCCAATAGGTACATTGACTCGTTCTCGCTGGTCCTTCATATCCAAAAGAATTCGGCGTTCTCCTATTTCTATTTCTATGGGCATGGGAAATGGAAGGCTTTCAGGTGACTTCCAGGCAATTTCGAGTTGGTCTCCAATGCGATAAACCTCCAACTCAGGGAGGCGGGGCTGGCGGGCATACACATCAAAAAACCATTCTAACTCCTTCCCCGAAAGGGATTCAGCCAAGCGAATAAATTCTTGGGTAGAGACAAAGCGGACTTGGGTGCCATCGGTGGTTTTTTCCCACTCCGGATTAGGATAAGTCATTCGCCTTAACAACTGAAAGAAAGTGCTATCTCCCACTAGGCCCCGCAAGCTATGTAATACCCAGGCTCCTTTGTTATAAATAGGAGCTCGGTATATTTGTTTGGTACTACGCACAGCCTTGGGGGCTATGGCCAGGGTATTGCCAAAAAACTTATTTCTAGCCATGTACTTTTTCAGACCGACGGGTCCCTCCAATTCCTCTTGGTAAAGCCCTTGCATATAGGAGCAAAAGCCTTCGTGAATCCACATGTCTCTCCAATCCGAACAGGTAACCAGGTTGCCCCACCATTCATGTCCCAATTCATGGTGATGAAGGGCATCATAGCCCCAATCTATACCTGTCATGGAACTGTTGTCAAAATTTGCACCGTAGGCGATGATGGTCTGGTGCTCCATCCCTAAATGAGGCGTTTGAGCCACTCCGTATTTATCCGCTCGAAAAGGGTATGGGCCCAAATATTTTTCATAAAATTTTAGGTGCTCAATAATTTCTGGGAACAGTTTCTTGCCTTGCTCATGGTCTTCGGGCAGGACATAGAAATCTACGGGATATATATCTCCCGCAACACTTTTTACTGAGTCTGAAATAAGTTTGTAAGGGGCAATATTCAAGGCTACATTATAGACGCTGATAGGTTGTGAGCTATGCCAGTGATAGGTGCTTGTGCCATCCTGGTGCTGTTGGATCTCTCGAAGTCTTCCATTACTTGCTACAACTAGTGGATCCGGGACCCGGATATGCAGGTCCATAGAATCTGGTTTGTCAGAAACATGGTCCTTACAGGGCCACCACACATCTGCCCCAATTGTTTGGCAAGAAGTAGCTATCCAAGGAGACCCCTCCGAAGTGTAGGCCCAAGTGAAGCCTCCTTCCCAGGGAGGTCTAGGGGCTATACGAGGCTTTCCGCCATAAGGGATTTCCAATAGAATTACCTCTCCCGGTTGATATACACGGTCAAGCTGAATATAGATATAGCCGGCAAAGTGGGTAAATGGCAGGGGAGTTTGAGAAGCTAACTTAACTGATCTCACCTTCAGCAGCGTATCCAGGTTCAAGGCTATTTCATCTGCGGGAACTACCATTTTTGCGCGCACCTGAACCTTCCCGTTGATGCTACTATCTGAAGGGGATACGTGTAGATCCAGATCGTAATGTATTACATCAAAGCAAGCTTGCTCTGGAAGTAAGGGGCCACCCGAGTCATAAATAGACGTTTGAGAAAAAATGAACATGGGTAGAGAAAGGCTTAGTCCCAAGAGCAAAAGCCAACTCCTCATGTTAGCATATTTAGAAATTTTCATATCTGGACCATCGACTATGGACTACTTTATTCCCTCCCGATTAAGCATGCGGTGATACTCTCGGGCATAGGCTAAGTGTTCATCCAGGGTTTTGGAAAAATGGTGATATCCCGATCCATCCGCGCGCGCACACATGTACATGAATTCGTGTTTCTCTTCATTGAGGACCGCCTCAATGGAAGGGATAGAAGGGGTGCAGATGGGGCCGGGGGGAATGCCTTGGTATTTATAGGTATTGTAGGGAGAATCTACTTCTAAATGAGAATTGAGAATCCGCCTCAAGCCAAAATCTCCTACCGCATATTTGACGGTGGGGTCGGCTTCCAGTTTCCAGTTTTTTCGGACTCGATTGAGGTAAAGACCTGCCACGGAAGGTTTTTCATCCTCTTTGTTGGTTTCCTCTTCCACGATGGAGGCGAGTGTCATCACCTCCAGCCTATCCAGCTTTTTGGACTCTCTCAACTCATTGCGTTGGTCGTTCCAGAAGGTCCGGTACTCCTTGTACATGCGTTTCATGAATTCTTCCGGCTCAATATTCCAATAAATTTCATAGGTATTAGGGATGAAAATGGCCAGGACATTGTCTGGGCGGAGGCCTGCAAGACGCTTGAGATAAGACTTATTGGTCAAGACCTTCATCAAGTCTTCTTCCTCCATTTCCAGCCGTTCGCTGGCGTGAGCAGCCAATTCTTCCGCTGTTCGGAATTTCACAAAAGTAAATTCCACCGGGCTCTGTTTGCCTGAGCGCAGCAGCCCTACCAACTCGCGATTGTTCATCCCATCTGGGATGATGTAGCGGCCTGCATATACATGGTTGGGGTAGTTCATATACTTGGCCACTCTATGGAAACTCTTCACGTTAATGATGATTTCTTCATCGAGAAGCTTTTTCCCTACTTCATCGTAAGTCATTCCCGTATGGATAAAGAATTCTCTTTCTTTAGCGCCATTTCCCAAATCGACATTGGGTCCAAATACGGGCTTATAGCCATAGTAATACCCCAGCACTCCGCCAATCAGGAGTAGAAAAAAGGCACTTCGTGCAATCTTTTTCATAATTCCTCGAATGATTTATTTCCTTGTATACGAAAATGCTACATTTCGATCAGATAAACGAAATAATCTACACAAAAATGCGCGAATCCCTAATAGATGCCCCTAAATACAAGCATTGGCAGCAAGAGTTGACAAAAAATGGTCTAGATATTCACCGTACGGAAGAAATTTTTACCCGACACGACCACTTGGGCAGGGCCTTGTTTTCGGTGGTAATGCTGGATGCTCATACGCCAGAAGGAGATAAAATTCCTCCCATTTGTTTTATCAAAGGAGCCGTGGCTACCGTGATGATTGTATTGATTGACGAAGCTACAAAGGAGAAATACCTATTACTGGTTCGACAGCGACGCATTTGTAATGGGGATTATATCTATGAGCACGTAGGTGGCCTGGTGGATGGAGAAGACGAGCCACTAGATGTAGCGGTGAGGGAAGCCAGCGAGGAGGCGGGAATGGAACTAAGGCCAGATCAGGTTTACGCCTTACACGAAGAGCCCTTTTTCCCTAGTACCGGCACCTCTGATGAAGCTATGTATATGTTCTATTGCGAATTGGAGATGTCCAAAGAGAAGATTATGTCCTACGATGCCCAGCAGCAGGGAATCCTCTCCGAGCACGAGCGCATTTTTACCCATATTGCCACCATCCCAGAATCCTTGCAATTGATTAAAAATACCAATGGGCTGCTGAGTGTGTATATGTATTTGGCACGTGAGTCAAGGTAATTGCATAGGAAAATTGCTGTTACGATACAGCTAACGAAAGCGCTTTTTGTTTTTTCCTTTGAAGAACGAAATACACCACTAGGAGATTGGGTAGCCAACTCAACCAGGCGACGATTTGGTAGGCAAGCACGAACTCCCCGAAAATGGCGATCAGAATGGGTAACCATAAGCGTAAGGTAACCGCCCCAAACGTCCCTGCATAGCTATAGCTCATCCATTTTTTGTGGGCTTCAATATTTCCCTGCCTAATAGACGTAAACCCTAGGGTGGTAATGGTAACCCAAAGTACGGCTCCAATAGTGAATCCCAACTGAGGAGAGAGGCCTCCAGAAGCAAACAACGCTATGTAAAACCCGGGAAAGCCACTGATAAGTACAGAAGTAATATATACCTTTCCAATTAGCCTATGTAATCCAATATTATTTCGTCTCAGCTTCTTGCTAAACTGTAACCACCCTACCAAGAGAGCCAGTCCCCCAAAGGAAATGTGCAGGTAAAAGCAAATCATATAGAAATTACTACTGAGTAATTCTGCGGATTTGGATAAGAGGAGAAGGATAGGCTCATCGGCCAAAAAATACTTGATGGGATAGGTGCTAAAAGTGAGGCACAAGCCCCCAAAAATGATCCATAAAAGCTTTTTCATATGTGAGATATTTAGATTGATAGCCCCAATGTAGGATGAAAGAAAATGACTTTGGGTATGAAGAAATGGAGAAGGGATAAAGGGTATAGATTTAGGGCTAAATAGCAGAATGAGGGGCGAAATAGGCCTTTTTCGGGGCGAAAATTAGCGGGATAAGAGCTGCTTTTTATAATTTTTTGAGACGGGAAGCTCTATGTGGGTGAGGGAAATATGGGTGGAATCCTTCCAGGATTTTATATGGGAAGGATTAATTAAATGGGAGCGATGTATTTGAACTAAGAAATCAAATTCTGCTTGGATATTCTTTAAGGAATTACGTATCAACTTGGTTTGAAGTTGCTCATTTTCAAGGTAGTAGATCTCAACATAATTCTGTGATTTGGAAACACAGACCAAGTCCGACTTGTTAATCTTCAATAGGTCCAATTTATTCTCCCCTTTCAGGGTTATCTCCTCCTCTTCTACAGGGATTAATTTTAAGGAATAGCGTCTAGCAATAAATATCAAAGGGGTAACAATCAGAAAAATGTTAACAATGAGTTTTATGAAATATTCTGGAAAATCATAAATCCCTTGGATGATAGGACTTTTATAGTAAATGTAGGTGCTTGCCGTAAACAAAAGGTAAAACACCAAATAGATACCCACTTCCAGATACACATTCCAGGTGGATAATCTTTGGTAGAGAAGCTTCTGGAATAAACTTACTGTAGCATAGGATAGAAAGACCAATAGATTAAATCCAATGCTGACATAAATCCATTTTTGCAAATCCATTTCCCCATGCTCAAAGGGCCTGGCGAAGAAGGCAAATAAAAATCCCCAAAAGCTCAGAAGAGCTCCAATGATCAGGTGATGCTTAATGGAGGGATTTAAGGTTTTCATCAATCAGTTAGGTAGACAAGGAAAGAATCCGCAGCTAATTTGTTAGCCGTCGCTTTCCAATTCCACTGTAATATTCTTCTTTACCCGTTCTATGGCTTGGATAATGGAGGCATATCGGCCCAATTTGAAATTACGATTGTTTCGTATTCTCCACAAGTAGCTCAGGATGGCCTTTTTTTCATTTTCCGTTAGATCCTTTGGATACCTAATGGAAGTTAATTTTCCATTGCTGGGATCAAATTCCATGTAGGGAGACAATAGGGTGTTTATCTCAGAAAAATAATTGTCAAAAGACTGCATCTCTGGTACTTCATATTCCAGGGCCTCAATAATGCTATAGTAATAGTCGTAAAGGGTGATGATTTGCAGCCTTAAAGAATCATTCGTAATGGTTTTTAAGTTACTCGCCTTGAAGGACTCATAGGCGGATTTATTGATGATGGGAATATAATCTCTAAATAGTAAGGTGTAGAATAGCCCGATAGAATCCTGGGAAATGGGCTCATTGTCAAGTAAATCCCTAAACACTTCATCGGCTCTTAGGCTGAGCTTGTTGCCATTAATATTGTTGGTAAAGTCCTTTATATCGATCTCAATGCTATTCTTGATTTCCGTCAGGATTTTTTCCTCGGACAACTCATTTTTTCTATTCTCATTCCAGTTTGTTAGCGCAAAAGCAGAGACTACAGCAATAAAAATGGAAAGGAATTCAAGCGCGTATTTTCTCCAATTCAGGTTTTTCAAGGGTAATTCTGTATAGGTTTACTCCTCCGCCACCGAAACCTCCGAAAGGATATATCCCAGTAACTCCTCGCAGGAGCGATCTAGCATCTCATAGACGCGTTCAAAGCCTGACCTGCCTCCATAATAGGGATCTGGAACGTCAGCATCTTTGGATTGAGGATCAAAGTGTCGCATTTTGAATAGTTGGGCCTTGCTATTGGGGACAGTGGCCTGGATATCGAGCAAGTCTTGGTAATTGCTTTCATCCATCGCCAGGATATAGTCAAATTCTGAAAAGTCTTGAGGCCTCACTTTGCGGGCTCGGGAAGGAAGCTCAATCCCATGATGAGCCGCTGTGCTCAGCATCCGTGGGTCGGCAGGCTCACCTGCATGCCATCCGCCAGTACCGCAGGAATCGATCCGAAATTGACTTTCCAGCCCCTTCTCCTTCACTAGGTGTATAAACAAGCCCTCGGCCATTGGAGAACGGCAGATATTACCCAGGCAAACGAATAGTACGTTAATCATGGAATCTCAGTTTTGTTGGTTTCAAATTGTTACGGTCTACTATATAAACTGAAAAGAGGGGCATTAAGTTGTTAATTTTTACAACTATGTAATATCCATGACAACTTGTGACCTTTGTCTCAGTTTCTGCGGTACAGGCCGTGGCCTGAATCTACCCCAGCCCTTCGTGAATATTTTATTCACTCCCTTCTTCTGGCTCCTTCCGGGCAATCCAAAAATTATTATAGCCTTCTCCTACGGTTATTTTGAGCCGCTGAACTTGGGTGAGTTCCAGGATTGACAAAAAAGAAAAGACCACAAAGACCTTGTTTCTTTCTTCGAGGATGAAGGAGACAAAGTCAATTCGCTCCTGTACGCTAAGCCGTTCGATAATGGTCGTTTTGACCTGTTCCAGGGTGTAGGGATAGGGACGAATAACGTGTTTGGGTACGTCCATCTTGTGCTGGTGCTTTTCCCAAATCCGTTTGAAGGTCCGCATAATCGTGTAGAGATCCATCCCAACGAGTTCTTCTTCTGGAAACTCGCTGTCGAGCAAAGATTTTTCCTCTTTTTTCACATAGCCTCGGGCCTGCCGGTTTTGCTGCGCCTCTTCCAGGGCTTTGAGCTCTTCCAATACGCTTTTGTAGCGCTTGTATTCCAAGAGGCGCCTGACCAATTCTTCCCGAGGATCTATCTCTTCCCCTTCTTCATTTAATACAGGACGGGGAATGAGCATTTTGGCCTTGATTCGCATCAAGGTGCTGGCTACAAGGATAAATTCAGCAGCTACCTCCAGGTTCATGTCCCGCATATCCTGTATATAGGCCAGAAAGTCTTTTGTGATTTTAGAAATCGGAATATCATAGATGTCCAATTCATCCCGCTGTATGAAAAATAGCAGGAGGTCAAAGGGACCCTCAAACTGGGGCAGGGTTATCCGATACGCTTCTTGTTGATCCATAGAGGAAGTACAAATATAGCAATAGAAAATTTTTAAAATGACTTTACCCATAATCCTAAGACTCTTTCCCATATTTACGCCATGAAACAAACACCTTCGGAATCAAGCCATCTGAAATCATGGGCCATACTTCACTTCTCCATCTTCCTATTTAGTTTCACGGCGATTTTGGGAAAACTAATTCAATTGCCGGGCTTACACATAGTCTGGTACAGGCTTTTACTTACCTGCATCAGCTTGTTTGTCTTTCCCGGCTTGGTGGCTAAAATGAGACAGATTCCCCGAAAGGATTGGGTGAAAATCGGGGGAATCGGAATTGTGGTGATTGTGCACTGGGTGGGCTTTTACGAAGCCATCAAATACTCCAACGCCAGCATTACGGTAAGTTGCTTGGCTACAATGGCCTTGTTTACGGCTTTTTTGGAACCGCTATATTTCAAAAGACCCATCAAGCTGTCCGAAGTCATAGTGGGACTTGTGGTGATTGGGGGCTTTTTATTGATGTTTGGTTTCGTTGGGGATCAATATGGGTTGGGAATGATCATCGCCTTGGTTTCGGCCTTCTTGGGAGCCCTCTTTGTCATTCTCAATAAGTCCATTGTCAGTAAGTACGATGTATTTGCGCTTACCCAGATTCAATTTATTTCAGGTTGGCTATTTATCTCCCTGCTTGCTCCCCTGTACCTACAGATATTTCCGGGAGAAGCCCTATATCCTAGCACTACAGATTGGATATATCTGATCATTTTGGCCTTGTTGTGTACAACACTGGCCTACAGTCTTCATTTGTTAGCCTTGCGAGATGTTTCTGCCTTTTCCGTCAACCTGGCTTTTAACCTGGAACCCATCTATGCCATCCTTATGGCTTTTGTATTGCTAAGAGAAGACCAAGAGATGGATTCCCGGTTCTATATCGGGGCCGCCGTTATCTTTTTAGCCATTATCGGAAATAGCCTATGGACGAAGTTCCGCAAAAGACTTAATAGTCCACGGTCGAAAATCCATGGTCCACAGCCTAAACAAGCTCCTTAATGGGCTATTTTCTCTTCCTTCAATAATTCTGGGAACTTCGCCTGAAAGCGCTTGAGCCGCGGGATAGAAACGGCCCGGACATAAGGCTGGTTGGGATTCTTAGCCTCAAAGTCCTGGTGATAGTCCTCCGCGTTGTAAAAGGCCTCGAAGGGAACGACTTCTGTTACGATATTTCCGCCAAATTGAGAGCCGTTTATCTTTTCGATATAGGCTTCGGCTTGTTCTTTCTCTGCATCATTGGTATAAAAAATAGCAGAGCGATACTGAGGGCCTCTGTCTGGACCTTGTTGGTTGAGGGTAGTGGGGTCATGTGAACCAAAAAATACCACCAGTAGCGTTTCGTAGGATACCATATCGGGATTGTAGTACACCTCTACGGCTTCGGCGTGCTTTGTGCGACCCGAGCTTACCGCTGAGTAATTGGCCGTACTTTTCTTACCTCCAGCATAGCCCGAAACTACCTCCTCTACCCCCTGAACCGACTCAAAAATGGCTTCGACACACCAAAAGCAACCACTGGCGAAGTAGGCCTTGGATAGCCCCGTTAAGTCTTTTGCAACTGGGGTGTATTCAGTGACATGGGAATTCTTTTCTGCCTTAATCGGCGAACAAGCAAAAAGCCCTAAGATCAGGCTGATAGAAAACAGGTGTGTAAGCTTATACATGGATATGAGGTTTATTTCCGTTTATATCTATTTCTTAATAACCAATGTTCCGACACATTAGTTTCAGGTTCCTTTTCAACCCAACTTACGATAAAAGGGGCAATTAAGATTACCTTGTTATAAAAATGTTACAATTTCCAAGTAACTGGAAAAATAAACGGCTTATTTAGCCAACCAAACACTTCCCCCTCCCGTAATTATAAGGGAAGAGTTCTACTAGTTATTTGTGAAAAATAGCGACCATTTTAACATCCAGGATTATGGAATTCTTCGTGTACCTCATCTTGCTCCTCTTTGGAATTGACTTCCTCCGAAAATTAGGTCTCAGTATTTACTATACAGGCCTTGACATGCGGGATAGGTTTTCCGATCCCAGCGACGCCCAAAGTACTAGCTCTTAGGTTTTTACCTAAGAGTTAATTCTTTTCCCCTCCTTGTTAAATTCAAATCCCCTCTTCGCAGCTCAAGAAGGTATTTTCCCTTTCCGAAAGTGTCCGGTTATTTCCCTTTGTTCCTCCTGACTTCTTAAAATATTGCTGAAGCGCATGATGTCTTTCTCACTGAGCTTGGGTAAGGCTGAACTATTTTCCGTTAACCACTTATACACAGTATGCGGCATGGGCCACAAGATTCCTTCGCTCCCTCCCATAACAGAAAAAGCATAGCTGCCATCAAGAGCAATGGCCCCCTCCTGTTGCTGAGAAGGGCCTCGTAGAATGGTAATCAGATCCCCCTCTTGGGTCCATATTCGGGCTGTTTTATCCCAAGAAGTAGAAAAGATGAGGCTACCATCCTGGTTTAAATTAACCGAGGTGACATAATCTGTATGTCCCGAAAGCCTCCTGATTTGATTGCCGTTTAAATCCCAAATGCGCAAACTGTGGTCCCAGGAAGAAGTAATGAAGCAATCTCCTTGAGGGAAAAATACAGCATCTGTAAACCGTTCGCCCTTCCAGGGCTTTCCAATAAAGGCAATTCTTTGAGCTTGCCAAGTAGACTTATCTATCTTCCAGAGAGAAGGGTTGCCAAGTTCTGCTAGTAATAGGATATGGGTCCCATCTGGAGAAATACAGATTTTCTTGATAGCCTGCGTCTCACGATCCTGTTCATTTTCGGTTTCTATTTGCTGTAGTTTTTGGTTTTCATCCCATTGGTCCCAGTGTTCATGCAAGGGAATGGGGTGAAAATGTCCATCTAAGGTTTGTTGCAGTTCTCCTTGGAAATTCCAGATTTTCGCCGTGTGATCTTGCGAAGCTGTAACGATGTAGGAATTATCCGGAGCAAAGGAAGCCTGGAGTACAGGCCCAGTGTGTCCTGCTAACAGTGCTATTTCCATAGCTTCCTTGCTCTCAGGCATCCATTTCCATAAACGGGCGCTATGATCTGCGGAGGCCGTTAGTAGGTGTTCGCCCTTGTCTTGTTGGGAAAACTCCACATAGGTTACTGTAGAGGTATGTCCTGTTAAGGTAGCTTGAGCCCCTTTGGTCTCCCTAGCCCAAATTTTGGCCGTTTTGTCTTTAGATCCACTGGCTATCCATTGCCCATCCGGAGAGTAGGCGGCATGCATCACGGTATCCTCGTGCGAATAGGGGGTTTCTCTTTTGCCTGGCCCTATTTCTCTTCGAATGACTTGAGCGCCTTGTAAGCGTATCCAGTCTGTACTAGTGGGAGAAAATAGGGGCTTTCTCGGACTGTCATGGGTCCAAAAAACGCCTTCTCCCTCCAGGTTCCAGTTCCTTACCCCTCCATGAATATCCCATGAAAGGACATCACGTTCGGAATTTATAGATAGGGATGATCTGTTGAATATGACTCCTCCCAATGTAGCTCTGTGGCCTATTAAAAGTGCCTCTAAGCTACCAGTTGAAACGTCCCATACCCGGCCGATACGATCACGAGAACTCGTACTTATCTTGTGGTCTTCCATTGAAAAGTGGGCATAGGTCACTATATCTGTGTGATCACGCAATATATGCAAAGCCCCTCCATCCAAATTCCAAATAATGGCGGTGCCGTCTTCCGAACAAGTCACAATCTTATCTCCCTTATGTGAAAAAGCTCCGTGGAGTATCTTTTTAGTATGCTTATCCCAAGTTTCCTTTCCGGGGCCTGTAAGAATAATGGGACCTTCAGGTTCCCAATTTGCATGTGTTGTTACACCATCCCAATCCCAATTTAACTGCCATATTTTGGCACTGAATTCGGAAAGGGTAAGGATATAGGTATTTCTCCTCCCGTTTTTGAATAATTCTTGTTGTTCTGCAAAGAAATAATTCTCTTCCTGGTTCTCTAGAATTTTTTCTGTATCTTTTAGAAAATTCCATACCCTGACAGTGCCGTCTTCAGAGGAGGTTAGCAAGCTCCTCAATATATTGTGTAGAAACCGAACAGAGTTAACTTGCTTGTTATGACCCGAATAGGTTTTGAATAGCTTTTCCTCTTCCAATAATGACCAAAGGGCCACCGTACCATCTTCCGTAGCAGTTGCCAAGGTAAGCCCACCAAAGGGAGTAGTCCCCCAATCTGCATCAACTATCCCTGAGTCATGCCTTGCTACGATACGGATAAAATTTCCTGATGCTGACCAAAGTTTAGCGGTACCATCCGCAGAGCAGGTTACTATTTCTCCATTTGGGAGTATGAGTGTTTTATTAATCCCGCTATCATGTCCCTCTAAGGTGAAGATAGGCTTTCCTTCCCAGTTCCATAAGATGGTCTTGCCGTTGGTGTAGGAAATGAGAACCCTTCGCTCATGGTCAAGGAATAAAGGAGGATGGCTTATCTGTTCCTGAGGAGGAAAAATCTTGTGGGGAAAGGGCTGAGCAATGGGATACACCTCACTAGCAGTTTGTAGACAAAACTGTTCTGTCAGGGCTCCCTGGATGGAAAGAGGAGGTTCTGGTGCCTCTTCGGTCAAATATTTATCCCAGGCATATTCTCCTAGCCGCACGGATTGGGAAAGGAGTTTACGAGGAAGGGATTTGATCTCTTGTGCTAGGGCTCTGGCCTCAGCCTTATCGAGGGCTTCCTTTAAGACCTTTTGTTGTCTCAGCAGTTCGGCAATTCTGCCTTGCCTCCGTGTCCAACTGGCGCTGATAAACTCCATCTCAGCGCTATTGTAGTTATGCTCCCCAAACTCTAATAGTATCTCGATTACCTCAATAGGGAGGATCTCCAATAAGCTGGATTTATCTATAAATGCGTCCAAATCTGTAGCAACAGGGCTTATCCCAGGTAATGGGCCTGTTTGAGGGTGTATCGAAAGAAGGTCGGAAGGTCCTTCATCACCAATAGGGGTAATTTCTTCTTCTCCCAAATCTGGGTTCATTTTCTTTCCTATTTTCAATAGGTGAATCAGGGCTTGGTGAGTAGCTTCTTCTTCAGGACTAAGGGTATCTCTCCATAGATTGAGCTGAAATATCAAATCATCCCGTTTCGTTTCATCTTCCAATTGGCCGAGTAACTGTAATATGATCTGAAGCAGCTTGGGATTGCTGTCCCAAAGCTGGGTGAGAAAATCTTCCGCTACGCTAGGGGCCGGAATAGGCTCTGCGCGTATATCGCGACTGCCCTTGGCAGAACTAAATTCCTGGATGAATCGGTCTTGATCCAAAACTGCCTGCCAAAGCTGAATATGTAGAATAAGGTTGTCCCTACCATACTCCTCAATCCATTTTCGGCAGATGGACCAATGGTTAATGAGGGCATCATGGGCGGGCTCGACAAAAGACAATTGGCCATCGGAGTTATCTCCACTCACCAACAAATGGGCTTCCGTGAGTTTTTCGATGACCTCTTTCCTCAGTCTATCAAAGTTGTCGTATGGGTAATCCAACTCATGCAAGAGAGCCTGAGGGTTATAGGTAATTCTACTCCGGGAAAATTCTCCGCCATTGATTTGCACCATACGAAGCATGATCATTTTCAACACCATCCGTTGTTCCTCTGTGAGCTTCTCAAACTCTTCATCCGCATGCTTACTCAATGCCCCTGCCACTCCTCCGAGCTCTTCCCGATACGTTTGCCGAGTGAATATGCGCTCTTCTTTGTCCTTTGTAAGCTTAAATAATTTTTGCATGGTGAAAGAAAGGAGAGACAGGGCCGCAGGAGCATAACTGATCTCTTCCAAGATTTCGCCTATCAGTTCCTCCGATTCAAACTCATAATCCTGAATAATCCCTGGACCGATCAAGGCTTCTCTCAATTCATCCAATGCCATCGGCCCCAACCTGTATCGAAAGAGATAGGGACCCTCAGGATTTAAGACTTCGTTGTATCTCTCCAGCATTTTTCCTATCGGAGAATGGGTAAATTGCCATTCGTAATCGGAGCGGAGCGTGATAACAATCTTTAAAGAAGCGTTAGCCTTTCGCCACAGATCCAATATATCATTCGCCAAGGCCGTTCGAAAGCTCAGCGAAAGTTCACCTAAGATCCTCTGGGCAGATTTTAGTCGTTCTTCCAGGTCGGAGGTATCCCCTACCCGTCGTTCCATATCCCTAATTTCCTCTAATAGATTGGCCCAAGATAAGGGCCCTTTGTTGCTGTCTTGCAGAAGAAATTCGTGGATTTTCTTTTTATAAGCCTGGAAAGCACTCCTCTGCAGGTCAATGACTGTATGGAGAAAATCCAAACGCTGTTGAAAATGCTCAAATTCATTTTCTTTAATCGGATTCTCCCTTACGGGAGGAACTACTGGGTAGATATAGCCTTGGGAGAAGAAGTTTTCATATTGATCGATGAGGATAACGTGTTTTTCTCCATTTTTAAGTTGGGGGTCAGAAGAACTAGGATCTAATATATCTTCTTCAAAGGCCTTTATGCCCGACCAAGAGGTGGGACCAGGTTTATCTCCCTTTGGAAGCACTATGGCCTCAGAGGAATAGGGAAGTTTGTGTGGTCTAAGTATATGGGTTTGGTACCCTTCCTCTATCAACTTGGGGAAGATCCCTGCTTGAACAAGGGAGGATTTCCCTTGGGCCGATGTTCCCGTAATGACCAAAAACTGAATGCTTTTCAATTTTGCATACACCTCTTCCACCACTGTATCTCTGCCCATAAAAAAGGGCCATGCGTTCTGATCAAAGGATTTTAATCCCATATAAGGATTTTGTCCCCTCCATTCGGCAAACTTCACCTCATTCGCATCAGGATTTACAAAGATAAATTCTCCCCCCTCATGGGAGCTCATGGGGAAAAGGTCTGGATTTTGAATCGGGAAATTTTCATCCAAACGAGTACGCTCCTCCACCAGGTCGAAGAGGTGTAAGCGCAATTCTGTTGCGGTGATGACCCCATCTCCTCGTGCCTCTCCTGGATGGGAAAAGTCTGCCCTCCCACTACTTAAGGCCTTAATTAGCCCCCGGGCAAAAGGGGAGTGAACCAGACCCGACTCGCCTTGCTCATCTGCTCTTTCCCCCATCCAATCTGCAGCCGTTTGATCCGGTCCGGAAGAGACCAATACTTGCCAGGCGCGTTTTCTTTTGAAACGATCGAACCGTACTCGAGAAATGGGTTTTCTCGAACCGACAGAGCTAGCCCGATGCTGAGAACCTACGTGCCGGAAGGCTCCTGCAAAGCAACAGTCGAGTATCAATAGCGTATGCTTGCAATTTATTCCATCAAGCGCATCGTGCAATTCCTGCATCGGGATCTTATTGCCTAGTAAGGCGCTATCTGTAACATCCATCGGAAATAAGAACCCTTTAGGTCCTTCCTCAAATATGCCTGCTTGCCCGTGTGCTGCATAGTAGAAAAGGAAACTATCTTCTTCTATCGGAGCAGATTCGTTGTTGTTTTGGGATTTTATGCCATTGAATGGCTTGTTGATACGCTTTTGAAAATAATATAGTAGGTTTCGATTGGGTTCTTTCTTGAAATTATCTGGATGAAAGAGGCTAGATCGGGCCTCATGGGCATCCCCCTCCGTTTGAATATGACGATTGGGTGGGATAGGGAAGGAGGGCGCGCGTTCGGGATCTTTCATCCAATCCAATACCTGTTGAAAGCGCTCTTTATTGGGGTTGATGAGCAACCATACATGGTCAAATCCTTGTTGGGCCCATAGGGTACGGGCCAACTCCCATGCGTCAGGAACAGCAGAAGTGAGATCAGCTCCAGAGATATTGGGGTATTGGTTGATCCCAATGAGTATGGCGTGGCTTTGGTCAAAGCCCATGAGAGAGTTTCGTAGAATAGCCATAGTGAGTGAATTTGACTTAGTAAAAACAGGGAAGTTAGGACTTGGTATTTTCCTGGTCCTAACTTAAGTAAGTGGACAACGTAAAGTGGGTATTTTTTCATGGAATGAAAAGTTTACCCTGTAGGGGTAGCCTATGGGTAGATTCATAATGCCCCACTATTCCGCCGGCGAGGTATCCAAGTTGATACCTCGCCGGCGATAAAAAGGGATGGGGGACCTATTCTACCCATATTGGGTACCTAAAGGCACCGGGATTCTCCTGCGAGAAGAGGGCCTTTGAACTCATATTTCTAGTTCCTTAGAGAAATCAGAGATATCATTCCCTGATTTCTTTTGTCCATCTACTTATCAACAGAGCTTACAGCTTGCTTTAAGCATTCTCTGGTTCTTCGGGAGGAGCTTTAGTAAAATGAATTTCAAAGGTAACGGTAGCCCAATCATTTGAAATTTGGTTCCTAGGACCCACCGTCGTATCCCTCCCATCGACTAAGCCTGTTTGTATGAGGGATTGGAAATCCAGTTCTTCTGTTGTCGCAATTACTTTGAACCAAAAAGTATCATGGAAATCCTCTTGATTGGTACTTAAGGATACATTAACGAATTCACCCTCTCTCAAATTTTTTGCGATTTTCCTGTCTTCATTCCCTTTTTCCCAGAATACATTCTCCTCTTCTGTAGAATAGAAGGCAATCGTTGCTGCGGGCGTAATGCGGAAGGAATAGAAATGTAAGGTCTGAGGCACCCGGTCCATTTCCACCCGAAGGGTACAAGAGAGCAAAAAATGGTCTAATTCACCGAATTCATCCCTTTGTCCATGCTCTTCCTCATTGGCATGAATAACGATGCGGCGGTAGGAACCTTGTCCTTCCGATATATCTTCCAGACTTAGGATTTGTTCCTGCTGGTTATCTACCTGAATCAGCTTGATGTCAAACATATCCCCAATCCTCGAATGAGGATTTTCCAATTCTATAAAACGTTCGGCAGTGGCAAGTTTTTCCATTCCCTCCTGAAGTATTTTGTCTCGAATCTCCTCAAATGCCAAGCCAGGGTCCAAGGTGGTGATATGTTGATCGGCTCGTAGATTGTGGACCTGTATTTTCTTGTCCTCATCTACCAAAATATGAGCTAAAGGCGCTTCCTGGCCTTCACTTTCTGGGGTATCCGTTAGAAAGATATTTAAGGCTTCCAGGCGATCCCTTTCAGCAGAACCTAGTAATTCTCCCTTATGCGGGCCCTCTACATGGATATAGAAAGGAGAACCGGGAAGAGAAACCACTTCGCCCTCATAGGATTTATCAGGAGATAGCTCCTGATCGACATCAAAAGGCACCCCATTTTCATCTGCTCCCCAATCAAAGGAAAGTAAACTCTTTTGGGCAGCTACCTTATGGATGAAGGCGGGATAAAATTCGTCCTGGTTTCCCCCCACTTCGAAGATTCTTACCTGTACTTTGGGAAAATCTTCTTCATCGCGAGGGATGCTGGGAATTCCATGAACCGCTCCACAATTAATTAGCCAACGACTTTGGTCATTTCTGCTTTGATGGGTAAGGGGATAGCGGCCAGGTGCGCCTGTTTGCCATCCTTCCAGAAAGGCAACATAAGGATTGAAGCCTCCCAGGGTCTGAAACTGTGGGTTCTGTGGGTTTTCTATTCCTCTTTCCGCTTGCATCTTTTGAGCATGGGAACGCGTTCGAAGAAACAATTCATTGTAGTTGAGGGAAATTTCTCTATTTAGGCTATCCCGCAAAATACGGATTAAGCTTGTTGTAAATATCCCTCCGTTGGATCCATCCCAGGATAGTTGATTGCTCTGAGAGCCTGATAAGGCAACATGTAAAGAATCGGGTATCAAGAGATTATCACGGGTATAGTCCCCATAGTAATCTGCCAGGTTTTTCACCTTGCCTGGTATCAAAACGGCCTCATCCCTACTGAGCAACAGATCGGGGTCCTGGTGTAAGCGAGGGATGAAATCAGGATGTCGAGAAATCGAGCCTGAATTACAGGCATCAATAGACATAACAATATGGGGCTTTTGTCCCTCGCTACTCCTGCCAGTGGCCTCTATTTTTTTGATTAATTTGGCCAATTCCTTATCTGTCAGGTATCGATTTTTGTGGTTTTGTTCTCTATTGTCATCTGTATCAGAGGGCGTGTAGCATACCAAGCATTGGTCTTTTCCGCTGGGATTAATTGGAGGATCATCCGGTACGTCGTTTAGGATTTGGCCATTAGCATCCCTTTTTTTGCGAAATTCAAAAAATTCATCTGCTGTGAATTGTTGGGCCCCATGACCACTGAAGTGAAACCATACGCTATCTCGGCCTGTTGCCTTGCTCAAGTGATTTTCAAATGCCCAAATGATATTTTCTCTAGTAGCCTGCTGATCTTTGAGCATAAGGATTCGAACCTTGCCATTTAATTCTGTATCGGGAAGAGATGAAGCATTATTACCTCCTGTAAAAAAGTCCATTACAGGGCCGAAGAATCCCCCCCCATTTCCATTGGAATTGGAATCAGAATTAGCGTTGGCTTCCATGACGGGGTTTCCATCTCCATACACATCCCGTAGGTACTGGGCAACTGCATCCACGTCATTGATACAGCCATGTAGTTTGCCCACAGGAGTCTCATAGTCATTGATCCCTACCAAAAGGGCATAAATGACCATATTCTCTACATTATCTTTGCTTCTTGGTGGGTCGGGAAGGGGTTTGGAGCCTTTGGGTTTGGGTTTGGGAACCTGACCACCTCCTCCACTACTGGCGACGATGGGTGGAGGATTCCACAATTGATTTCTAATTTCTGGGAAGGCCTGTTGAAGGTAAATATCCGAGACAACATTCTGCAAAATCCTTCTATGAGAAGGGGCTGCTTTTACCGGTCTTTGTTTATCCAAGACGGATACATTTGAGGTTTGTTTGGTATTCATGGGAATAACGTTTTTTTTAAAAAAATTAGATGTCTTTGTCCCGAGATTAGGGTATATAGTCGATATAAAGGAATAGGCCTGTAGACTTGTGCTCAGGGGTATCAATAAAACACTGATTTCTCTAAGGACTATCTTTCCCTTTTATCTCCCTTCCCATTTTTCCAGGTGTTCGAGAAAGGTATCTTTTCTTCTACGGGCAATGCTAATAGCTTTGCCATTGCTCATGATGACATAACCGCCATCATTTCGAATATATTCGGTAATATGGTTTAGGTTAATTAGGTAGGAATGGTGAACTCGACAAAATCCTTCCTTTTCCAGTTCTTTTTCTACCCATCCTAAGGAGCGGGTGAGCTTGACGGTTTCCTTGTCCTTTAGATAAAGAATTGCCACATTTTCCTCCGCTTGGGCATATACGACATCCTGAATTTCAATAAACTGTTGGCCTGTTGAAATGGGAAAACCCATTTTTTGGAGGGGAGAGCCATCGGAAGAGCGAGAATTTCCGTTAGAACTACTCTCCTTTTGCTTATTCCGTGCCTTAGCCACCGCATCCATGAGTTCATCGACCTCAATAGGTTTGAGGAGGTAGTCCAAGGCACTATTCTTAATCGCCTCAATGGCGAATTCATCATAGCTTGTCGTGAAAATGACCTCAAATGAGGGATATTTGATGGCAGAGAGCACATCGAAGCCCGTCATATCCCCTAGACGGATGTCCAGAAATAAGACATCTGGTAAGTGCATCTTAATGGCTTTAATGGCATCAGCTCCATTGAAGCAGGTGGCTACCACTTCCACTTCTGGGCAATTTGCTTGCAGCTTGTATTGCAAGTTTTCCATGCCCGAAGGCTCATCTTCTACCAATATGGCTCTTAAAGGATTCATATGTTACTTTCTTGTTTGATCGCTTTATAAGGAATACGAACCAGGACACGGGTTCCACGAGGCGTCCCTTCCTGCGTGTAGAGGTCAACGATTTCCACATGATTCTTGCGTTTATTGGCAAATGAATGGAGTCGCTCCTCTGTAATGGCCATGCCTTGGGATTTGTGAGGGAGTACAGAAGCTGCTTTCAACTCCTGAGATTTTTCTCTGCCAATCCCATCGTCCTCGATGGTGCAAAGCAGG
The DNA here is from genome assembly GCA_965263105.1 of Bacteroidia bacterium. GTDB lineage: Bacteria > Bacteroidota > Bacteroidia > J057 > J057 > JBCCTX01. The sequence continues at coordinate 187,936 of CBDHGL010000003.1, forward strand.
AATTTTTTCTCCTTGCTCACTTTGATAAGCAGCATTCCTAGTTCTGTCTTGGGTTTGATCCCATGCCAAATGGCATTTTCCACATAAGGCTGTAATATCATGTTGGGAACCCTTACCAATTTGGGGTGAATCCCTTCCTCTACTTCAATGGAAAAAGATAACTTGTCTTTAAACCGCAGTTGCTCCAAGGCCAAAAAGTGCTTAAGCATTTCCAATTCATCGTGGAGGGTACCAATGGCCTCTCTGGAACCATTCAGAATGCGTCGGGATAGCCTGGAAAAATGTATGAGGTATTTTCCTGCAGATTCTTTCTGGTCCTGATTGATCAGGTTTTCGATGGCATTGAGGCTATTGGAGATAAAGTGGGGATTGATTTGAGCGCGTAAGGCCTCCATCCGTGCTTGAAGGCGTTTTTGTTGGAGTCGTTGGGCAATTAATAAGAAAACTAAAATGGTAAACAGTAGTCCCGCCCCGCTGATTATCCAAAAAGTTCTCGTCCGGTCTCTATGGACCTCATTCTGCTGATCTAAAACCAGTTTTCTATTGCGCAGATTTACGGATTGGAGGTAGCGAGTATTGGTATCTATGATACTTTCATAATAATTTGTGGCAAATGCCAATGGTTTTGCCCCTATTAAATCATCACACCATTTTCCGGTAACCAAATATTTTTTCTCACAAGCATTCAATAGGTTGTCCATGGCAATATGGGAAGAGGAAACCACACCATCTTCTTTGGCAAGGTCTAATCCTATCTGACTGTTAACGATGGCTGAATCCAGGTAGGCAAGTTTTGAAGGATTGGCCACATATCTGGAGATATACGTACCTCCAATGGCAATGTAGGAATCAAATACTTTCCCTGCTTCTATTCCTAAGCTATTTCGGTAATTGCTTTCTGCTTCCTCCAGGATAAGGGGATCTGAATTGGATTCATAAAACCTTGCATTGCCAATTCTAAGAAAGCTGGAATAAATGTTTCCTACATCCTTTTGTTCTGTAGCATACTTTAAACTCTGGTGATATTTTGCATAGGCAGAGTCAAAGTTATTCTCGTATAAAAAGAGATCTCCAATCTGCTGCAACAACCTTGTATAGGCAGGAAGATTCCCCGAACGCTGATACAATTCCTGGCTTCTTCGAAAATAATTTAACGCCAAGGACATGGAAGAATCTTCCAAGATATAAAATGACCCTAAATCGTGGAGAATCTCTGCCTTGAGTCCGATCTTTTCGGTTGAATTTAAGGACGCTTTTTCAATCGCATTATTTGCCTTGAATAAGTAATATTTTGCAGAGTCCCTCTCCCCCAGCCAATTATAAAATAACCCCCAAAGATTATCTGTCCGAATAATCCAATCCTCTTCCTTCAATTGTGCAAAGGTCCGCTGAGCAATCCTGGCGTCTATCATTGCATCGGGGATAGCCTCACCTTGTTGGTCCAGTCTTCCCTTTAATAAAGCCACGTAGTAGGAACTCAAGGCCTTTGCCATTTTTCGGTTATTTTCCGTAGCGACTTTACTTGCTTGAAGCGCATAGTCCAAAGCGATCCTTTCCTCGTGATCTTTCAATACATAAGTACCAAATAAAAGGGTATCCAATTGCTGATTGAGGGTAGGATATCCTTTTACTTCCTCCAAGACAGAGTCGCTATTGAGGTAATGGGAGGGATATGTCAGAAAATAATCCATGGAATTGAGGAAATCATAGGAAGGGCTAGGACCCAGATTGCAAGCGCTTAGAAGGATAATAGGTATCCAGAGAGGAAGGATAGCAGCTCCTAAGAGACTGAATATGTTGTGCACGTAAGCTTTCACGAGCAGTATATTATTAGCACCATGGGTCATTTAAGTTAGTAAAGTGTTGGTCGGCATCAAATTTTATTTATTTAAGACAATATGGATTTTCGGATATATTAGCTGGCTGAACATAGGGTTTTATTCTATCCCATGAGAAACCTGGGATCAGGCCCAAACCTTGGTGTGGCAGTTCTCCTATACATGCCTGCCGATCGAAGCGTAAGGAGGGATCACAGAGGTCCGTTTCCAATATATAAGTCCCGATACCTCCCTCGTGTCCGGTAAGTTTCGGCACACAGGAAGCCACAATCAAGCCCGCATAGGTGAGGATACTGGTTTCCCCAAAATGGGCCCCTAACTGGCAGTAAATCCCTTGTCTCCAGGCTTCGCGGTAAATGTTAAGTGTCTGGAAAATTCCCCCATGTTTTGAAATCTTGAGGTTGATCCGATTGCATTGTCCTTGTTCAAGTAATTTCAGTACTTGAAATGGGGTAGTGGCAGATTCATCTGCCATAATGAAAGCATCCGAACCAAAACGTTCAGTGAGTTTTCCCATGCACTCGTCAAACTTAGGCAAAAAGGGTTGCTCAAAAATTCGAATCCCACGCTTCATCATTGCGGGTATCTGCACCAAAGCATCCCCCCAAGACCAGGCTGTGTTGATATCTACTTGTATAGGTATTTGGGATCCGCAAATTTCTTGAATGCGGTCTATTTGCTTCATATTCTCTTTTAAGTCTTTCCCCACTTTAAGCTTGATCTGAGGGAAGTTAAACTTGCTCAAGAAAGGTCTAAGTTTAGCGAAGTTGCCTGTAGGAATGACTCCTGTATAACGAAATTCTTCTTTTTCGTGCCCCCCTAAGGACTCTATTAGGGGTTCGCCGTAGCTTTTGCTCCAGGCATCCAATAAGGCCAATTCTAAGGCACACAGGGCTGAAGGACCCACCTTAACTGCGAGGTGATCGCAGATAAAGCGCTCGATGTCTTCTATTTCTACAAATTCCTTTTGCCAGAGGAGCGTCTGTACCCTTTTTAAGTCCGAGCTTACAGAACTGGGACATTCGCCCGTTACATAGGTTCTGGGACAGGATTCTCCAAAGCCCAGGATGCCTCCTTCTGTTTCCAACTCGACGAGAATCGAGTTGGAACGCTTAGCCGCATGATTGGCCTGAGCAAATTGAAACTTCAGGGGGATTTGTAAATGATGGATAGCTAGTTTGCAGATTTTCATCGTAGGGCAGTTAAAGGATTAGAACAAGCATAGACAACAGTGGGGCGGTCTCTTTGGGTTATATCCTGCCTGTGGCTTTGCCAATCAATTGATCTATTCAGAAAGCGCCAAAGCAATCTGCCTATATTTCGGAAGATGAGATAGGCTTTATAGCTGAGACATTCCGCCCAAAAATAAGCTTTCGAGCGGAGCAGGTCCTTGAAGAACATTTTGCACAGTTTGACTCCTGTAAGGGGAATAAGGGATTTTCCCCTATGGGCTTTGTCAATGACTGTTTGTCCGAAGTAGATAAAAAATCTTTTCTTTCCATGAATAGTTGCGCGGTTTATGCGAAGTCCCGTGAAACCCACTAAAAAACCATCTACTATATAGAGGGCAAAGAAATTATTCTTCTCCATTCTTTCCAGAAATGACTCCTTACTATAGGCATAGTACTTATGATATAAGGACCATAAATATTCGGTCGTCTCTGGAGAAAAACCCCCTTGGGTAATGATGACTTTTTTAGTAGATAACTTCATGACTTTTCGGGTGATTAAATCGTTAAATGACATCATGAAGGTAGGGGCAAGGAGCTATAGTTAATATAGGCTCATGGTAATTGGTCAACCAGCCCTTATAATCGGCATCCTTGATAAGGTATTTGGGAGTAGCTTCTCATGTAAAAGAAATGGGGCCATCTCAACTTTGAGATAGCCCCCATGGTTGTTTGGGTCTTAACGTAAAATAGAATTAATCGGAAGTTTTCAGGTTGAATTCGAATACCAGGGGTATCCAGGTGCCTGTTCGTTTTCCCTTTATATAAGCAGGGCTAAATTCCAGGTTGCAAATCTGTTGCTCGACCGCCTGCCGGAAAAATTTGTTGGAAGCTTTTTGTATACGATGGGAAATATATTTTCCCTGAAAGCTGACTTGAACTTGTACCAATACCTTTCCTTCTATGTGAGCATCTCTACAGATTTCCGGATAACCCACTTCAGTTTTCACTTGAGAAAGGTTAAGAGCATATGCTTCTTTGAAAGCAGGTGTTGAAGGGCGAGTGTCAGCAATTGCCATTTGTTGGGCAGAAGTTGTAAAGCCGATAAAAGCGAGGAGGGTAAAGAGGATTGTTTTCATTTTTGTATCGTTTTATGTTACTGATGATTGTCGATGAATCAAAAGTAGTATACCTTGCTCTAGGCTTTACATAAAATCAAGGGAAGAATAGGTAAAACTGAGTGAAGAGGGGGGATTGTTGAGTAAAAGAAAGGAGAAAAAAAGGTCAACCACACAGGCACGGCGGTTGACCTTATAAGGTTTAGGAACCTTTTAACGATGTGTGCAGCTATTATCTCTTACATGTTTTTACGAGGCGATTTCTTTAAGGCGTTCGCAATAAAGGGAAATAGTAGGCCAATGGAGGAAAAAGAAGATCAAATGCCTTCATCCTTCGATGGATGGTAGAATACAATAGATAAGAGATTTGGTCTTGGGGTTCCATCTTTGACAAAATCATTTCTGTCCAGGTATTGACTTTGGATTGAGCCTGACGCTCGAATACCAAAATAACAATATTAACCATTTGGGTTAAATCTTTGGGTATAGCCAGGGGCACCTTGTTCAGTGTATGAGCCAATATCTTGGGAAATTCCTGTTGTATTTTCTCTTGACAATATCCTTGCTGCATACAAGACCAGAAGCTTACGGGGAAAAGAATTATTTTTTCATCGACAGGTTCTCAAGGGTAATAGGGAGGCTTCTTTTCCCAATTTCTCTCAGAAACTATACGAGTAAGTAGAAAGAATGATGAGATGTTTGAAAACCTGTTGGAATGTACCCATTCACGAATGACAGGACTAAAAAAGGGGTGGGCTAAAGTATCTCTCAATTTGCGAATCATACCAAAAAACGATAAACTGTAGACAGTCCACTTAACCCATTAAATTCTCTTTCTATGGTAACAGAACTGGCACAAATGATCGATCATTCTTTGCTTCATCCTACAATGACAGATAAAGCACTTAAGGAAGGATGTGAACTTGCTAAACACTACCGGGTAGCTTCAGTTTGCATCAAACCCTATGCTGTTTCCTCGGCTCAAAAATGGCTGGAAGGCTCAGAGGTAGCCGTAGGAACAGTTATTGGTTTTCCTCATGGAAATAGCACCACCACAATTAAGGCTGCGGAGACCCTCCAAGCTTGTAAAGACGGTGCAAGCGAGATAGATATGGTCGTCAATATCGGGAAGGTATTGGGAGAGGAATGGGACTTCGTAACCCATGAAATTAGGACCATTTTGGGTATTTGTCAGCAAAATGGAGCACTGTTGAAAGTCATTTTCGAAAATGATTTCCTCCCAGAGGATAGCCACAAAATTCGTCTGTGCGAAATTTGTAGTTCCTTGGGAGTAGACTTTGTCAAAACTTCCACCGGCTATGGTATGGTAAAGGGAAGTCATGGCCACTATGGATATAAGGGAGCTACGGAACACGACTTAAAATTAATGCGGGCCCACTCTGATCCTAAGGTTCAGGTTAAGGCAGCAGGAGGAGTGCGAAGCCTGGATGACATACTCAAAGTAAAGGATCTCGGCGTTACTCGCGTGGGAGCGTCCGCCACCTCAAAAATTTTGGATGAAGCTATTTCCCGTTTTGGGGGAGAGTTAAGGCCCTACATTTCCCCACAAATTGTAGATGGGTACTAATACAAGGTGCGTCGTCTACGGTCCAAAGTTGATAGTTGAGAAAATGATTATTCACTAAAAAATGTCAACTTTATTGAAGGACCAAATATCCCTTTTTGGGGCACGGACAAAAAACTAACCTAAACATGCAAAGAAGACAATTTATTCAACAATCTGGGACAATGAGCTTAAGTATGGCCGTCCTACCCAGTAGCCTCAGCCTCTCTTCCCAGGGGGAGAGTAAAGAACGAGCATTCCACATGTGCCTGGCTCCAGGAAAAATAGGGGTATCTGTCAGCCAACAAGAGACCCTTCAATTAGCTCATAAATTCGGGTTTGAGTCAATCATTGCCTATCCGAGTCAATTGGCCGAAATGTCCTCTATGGAACTAAGCGAATTGCTGGGCGAAATGAAAGAAAAAGGGATTCGCTGGGGGACTTCTGGGCTACCCATCGAATTTCGAAAAGACCAATCGACTTTTCAAAAAGGGCTGGATGCCCTCCCTAAGGCGGCAAAGGCACTGGAAAAGGCAGGGGTAAGGGGAACCGGAACCTGGATCTTGCCGATGCATCCTTCGCTTACGTATCGGGAAAACTTCGCTCAAACTTCTAAACGGTTGGCCGAAGTAGCCACCATTTTGGGGCATTATGGGGTGAGTCTTGGATTGGAATATGTTGCGCCAAAAACGATGATGGTAGGCCAGAAGTTCGCCTTTGTCCGTACCATGAAGGAGTTGAAAGAACTCATCGGAGGAATTGGAGAACCTAATGTAGGTCTAATACTGGATAGCTTCCATTGGTATTGTGCAGGGGATACTACAACAGATATATTGAGCCTAAGTCCAGAGGAGATTGTTACCTGCGATCTCAACGATGCAAGACCCGATCTAGGGCCGGATAAGCAAATTGATGGGAAAAGGGAACTCCCTGGGGCTACGGGAGTGATAGATTTGAAAGCCTTTTTATCGGCTTTGGTACAAATTGGCTATGAAGGGCCTGTACGTGCTGAGCCCTTCAACCAAGTGCTCAATGATATGGCTAATGAAGCGGCTGTAAAAGCTACCTATGAGGCCATGAAGAAATCTTTTGATTTGGTATAATCATTTATTTCCATACCCTTACTCATGAATACTACTACAAGCCTCTTTCCGACTACGCTAATCCGTAGTATAATCTGGGGAATGGGTGGCCTTTCCCTAGTCGGAATCGTTTATTGTACAGGGACCCCACAACCCGATGAATCTCCCCCACAAGTGCAGGCTGAGAGCATCATTCTATTTGATGGGAGTAGTTTTGATGGATGGGAAGGAGATTTATCTTATTTCCGTATTGAGGATAAGGCTATCGTAGCAGGAAGAATGGAAAAAGAGATTCCCACCAACAAGTTTCTTTGTACAGAAGAAGTCTATGAAGATTTTGAATTAGCCTTGCAAGTAAAGTTTCCAACTGAAAACAACAACGGAGGTATTCAAATTCATTCCGAGCGGATCGCTGACCACCACGAGGTGATAGGCTACCAAATAGATGTGGGGTATGCGGGAGAAAACCCTGTTTGGGCATCAATTTATGATGAATCCAGAAGGAATAAATTCCTCGTGGAGGCACCCGCAGATAGAATTGCAGTTTTATTAAAAAAAGACGGATTCAACAGCTATAAGATCCGTGCCGAGGGCCCAAGAATCCAAGTCTGGTTCAATGGGGAAGAAGTGGTTGATTATGTAGAGGAAGCTACTGATATTCCCCATTCAGGGATTATCTGCGTTCAAATTCATGGAGGTCCTCCCTCCGAAGCCTGGTATAAAGATATTGTTCTAACAAAATTGTAAATGAAAACTTTTAAGGCCTTCCTTTGGATACAGATGCTCCTCTGCATCCAGTCATTTGTACAGGGGCAAGCTCCCAACATTATTGTCATAATGGCCGACGACCTGGGCTATGAGACCATTGGGGCCAATGGCGGCACTTCTTACGCTACTCCTCAGATCGATGCTATGGCGCAACGAGGTATCCGCTTTGAACATGGATACGCCCAACCCCTCTGTACCCCGAGTAGGGTACAGATTATGACAGGAATATACAATGTTCGCAACTACGTAGAGTTTGGCCTGTTGGAACCCACCCAAACTACCTTTGGCCACCTGTTTCAACGTGCCGGATACAAAACCTGTATTGTCGGAAAATGGCAGTTGGGGAAAGACCCACTAAGCCCTACAAAAGCCGGTTTTGACGAGCACTGTCTCTGGCAGGTGAGGCGGGGGAGAGTGAATAGTGCGGGAAGAGACACGCGTTTTTCTCAGCCTGTTCTGGAGACCAACGGAGAATTGAAAACTTATCCTAAAGCGGCATATGGTCCCAGAATAACGGCGGATTATGCCATGGATTTTATGGAAAGAATGCACAAAGAAGGGAAGCCTTTTTTCCTGTATTACCCTATGATTCTTACCCATTGCCCTTTTAGTCCAACTCCCGACTCTCCGGAATGGGCAGAAGACGATACAACCGTCATGAAGTACAAAGGGCAAGCACCCTATTTTGAAGACATGATGGCCTATACTGATAGAATCATCGGTGAGATGAATCAAAAATTAGTCGATCTCGGGATTCAGGAAAACACCTTTTTCCTATTCACGGGAGATAATGGGACAGATGTACCCATAGTTTCGGATTTGGCGGGAAGATCTGTTGCTGGAGCCAAGCGAATGCCCACGGATGCAGGAACGAGAGTGCCCCTTATTATTCAATGGCCTAGGAAAATCCCAGCATCCCAGGTAAGTCAATCCTTGGTTGATTTTACGGATGTTCTTCCAACTGTTTGTGAGGCTGCGGGAATCCCTGTGCCCGAGGCCCTCGATATTGATGGCCAAAGTTTTTTGCCCCAAATGATAGGGGAAAAGGGCAAGGTAAGAAAATGGATTTATAGCTGGTTTTCACGAGGGGGGAAGGTAAGTGATGCGGTAGTCTTCGCTCGCAACCAGCGATATAAACTGTATCAATCGGGGGAATTTTATGAAATTCCCCAAGATTATCTGGAAGAAAATCCCCTTTCCGATAAGGAATTAAGTCCCAAACAAAGGAAGGTTCGCAAAATGTTACAAAAAGTAATTGATAGCTACCGTTCCAGGAGATTAGCTGATGTGCCCCAATCGATTCGCGATGCAAAAGCAAATGAAGAGTAAGTCTTTACTACCATATATGATTGGACTTGTGCTGATCGGAAGTGTGATAGAATGTAGCCCAAATAAAAAATCGAACTCCCCCCAATTTCCCCCTATACCTCCGAAGCTCTCTTCTTCAGAAGAATCGCTCCTCACCAATGTTCAGCATCAAACCTTTCAGTATTTTTGGGAAGGGGCGGAATCTCATTCCGGCATGGCCCGTGAACGCTACCATATGGATGATCCTACCTTGGATGAAGAGGTAGTTACAACAGGAGGAACAGGTTTTGGCCTTATGGCTATTTTGGTTGCCATGGAAAGGGGCTTTATTAGTAGAGAAGCCGGTAGAATTCGGATAGAGCAAATCTCAGATTTCTTACTGAAAGCACCTCGTTTTCATGGAGCCTGGTCCCATTGGCTGAATGGGGAAACTGGGGAAGTAATCCCTTTTAGCCCCAAAGATGATGGCGGAGATCTGGTAGAGACGGCCTTTCTTGCTCAAGGGATGCTGTGTGCACGACAATATTTTCGAAATGGGAATGCAAATGAACGACTTGTGGCCCAGAAGTTGAATCAACTGTGGTTGAGTATAGACTGGAATTTCTACCGGGGGGCTGAAATAGAGAATGTCTTATTTTGGCACTGGTCTCCCACACATGATTGGGCCATGGATTTCAGGATCAGGGGATACAACGAAACCTTAATTACCTACATCCTTGCAGCCTCTTCCCCGTCTTACCCCATTCCTCCCGAAGTATATCACGAAGGCTGGGCCGAAGCAGGTAAGATAAAAGAACAAAATCCGGCAATGCCCCTTCCGCTGGTGCATCAAGGAGAAGCCCGGAAGGGGGGCCCCTTGTTTTGGGCCCACTACTCCTTTTTGGGGCTAGATCCTCGCAATCTTTCAGATCGCTATGCTAATTACGGGGAGCAAAACCTAATTCATACCCAACTTAACTACCAGCACTGTGTAGATAATCCCCATGGTTTTGTAGGATATGGTCCCGATTGTTGGGGACTCACAGCCAGTTACTCCCTGGACTTTTATGCAGCCCACAGCCCCCAAAATGACCTGGGAGTAATCAGTCCTACAGCGGCATTGGCTTCCTTTCCCTATATGCCTCGAGAAAGTATGCAGGCCTTACAATTTTTTCACAACGAACTTCGTGATAGCCTCTGGGGACCCTATGGCTTTTACGATGCCTTTAGCCTGCATGACAGTTGGTTCCCTCAGCAATACCTGGCGATAGACCAAGGGCCCATTATTGTCATGATCGAAAACTATCGTTCAGGCCTTTTGTGGAATTTGTTTATGTCCTGTACAGAAATAAGAGAGGGATTAGAAAGACTCGGATTTTCCTATGGAAGCTCTTGAAAATTTCCCTACCTTGAACTGGAATGAAATAGAATATGGGCTACGAACTCGATAATAAACTCGTTATAGGGGTTTCTTCCAGGGCTTTGTTCAATTTAGAAACCGAAAATGCCTTATATGAGGAAAAAGGCTTAGAACAATTTGCGCAATACCAATTGGAAAAAGAAGGCGACCTGTTGGCCAAGGGTACAGCCTATCCCCTAGTAGAGGCGCTGTTGAATCTTAACACGAGGATCTCTCACTTTAAGCCGGTCGAAGTCGTCATTATGTCTCGCAATAGCCCCTACACGGGAATGAGACTGATGCATTCTATAGAGGCCTATGACCTGGGAATTACTCGCCTGGCTTTTACCGGCGGAGAATCTCTTGCATCCTATTTAGAAGCCTATTCTGTAGACCTTTTCTTGAGTAAGGATCCCGTAGATGTCCAAAAAGCGGTGGATGCGGGTTTTGCTTCAGCCATCGTTTATGACCATCCCGAGAACCCAATCGAATACGAAACGGATGTTGTTCGCTTTGCCTTTGATGCTGATGCAGTGGTTTTTTCCGATGAATCCGAATTAATCTATAAAGAAAAAGGCCTGGAAGCCTTTGTTAAACACGAAATGGAAAACCGAGATTCCCCCATGAATGAGGGGCCATTTGCCAAGCTCATAAAGGTTCTCTCCTCTATTCAAAAGGAATTTCCTTTGGGGGAAGCTCCTATTAAAATTGGCATTGTAACCGCTAGAAATTCTCCCGCCCATCTTCGAGTCATTAAGACATTAAAGGCCTGGGGGGTTTATGTGGATGCAGCTTTCTTCTTGGGGGGTGTTTCGAAAGAAAGGGTCTTAGAGGCATTCAGGCCCCATATTTTTTTCGACGACCAAGACACGCATGTGGGACCTGCCTCGCGGGTAGTTCCTTCCAGCAGAGTACCCTATAAATCTCATTCAAAGTTGAATTTTATAAACAAAAAGAATAAGTAGTCGATAGACCTCAATCCCAGGAGTAGGTGAGAGGAGCGAGTAATTCTCATGTATTTAGCACAAGACTCTCTCCTCCTTCCTCGCTTCATAAAAAGCTGTGGACCGTCGACCACGGAATAAATAACCAAATGACTATGACACGTATTTCGCGAAGAACTTTTGTAAAAACAAGCTCAGTCGCAACTATAGGACTGAGTATTCCGCTTACTATCCCTCAAACCCCTATTCTTATGGAAGCACCTTTGTTTGAAATCTCCTTAGCAGAATGGTCGCTCAACCGATCGCTGTTTAAAAAGAAAATGGACCACCTGGATTTTGCCATCATGGCAAAAAAGCACGGAATATCTGCGGTAGAATATGTCAACCAATTCTTTATGAAAAAAGCCAAGGATATGGCCTACCTGAAAGAAATGAAAACCCGTGCAGATGGAGAAGGGGTCAAATCTTTGTTAATCATGTGCGACCGGGAAGGGATGTTGGGAGATGAGGACAAAAGCAAACGCCTGCAATGTGTAGAGAACCACAAGAAATGGGTAGAAGCGGCGAAGTTCTTGGGCTGCCACTCCATTCGAGTCAATGGCTACTCCACCATTAAATGGAGTGAAAACCCCGATTATTTTGAAGAAAGCCAGAAGTTAGTTGCAGATGGCTGGCGCAAACTGTGTGAATTTGCCAATGCCTATGATATAGATGTAATGATAGAAAACCACGGCGGATTTACCAGTAATGCCCAATGGCTAATAGAGACCATCAAGAAAACAGGACACCATCGTGCGGGAACCTTACCGGATTTTGGCAATTTCCGTATCGCGCGTTCAGCAGACGGAACTACTGTTTCTTATGATACCTACCAAGGAGTAGAGGAACTGATGCCCTTCGCCAAGGGGGTTAGCCTCAAAACGATAGCCTGGGACCATGAGGGAAACCAAAGTGCTCTCAACTATGAAAAAATCATGAAAGTCGTTTTGGATGCTGGATACAGAGGATATTGTGGAATTGAGCACGGAGAAGCAGACCGCGAATGGGAAAGCATCGTGGAGGTGAAGGAGAAGTTGGAAGCGGCAAGAAATGCGCTAGCAGAGAATTATTAGTAGTCTCTAGCTTGGGAAGTCGACAGTCCATAGAAGAATTAGGTGTGAGATGAGAGGGGCGAGGAGTTTTATGAATAAGCAAGTACCTAATTCTCCCTCCTCATTCTATGGACTGTCGTCTGTGGACTATTCGGCTATAGCCTTCATCTTTCTGAGTCCTGTCTGAGCCACCTCCAATGGGTCCTGTTTCCAGTACTCCCGATTGAATAATTCTAAGGACAAGATTATCGGACTATTGGCCGACTTAAGATCTGTTAAAATAGATTTGATCGGGGCAACACCATCTCCGGGATATACCCGATCTTTATCCCCAATTTCGGCTCTGTCAGGCTTCTCAGGATAGTCATTCATATGAAAAATATCAATCGAATGTCCATTGAGGAGTTTTAGTCCATCGAAATCGGACCCCCCTTTGTATAAATGGTATACATCAGGCAAGATTCGGGTATCTGGATGGCCACATTCGGCTGCTACGTATAGGACTTGGCTCAGTCGGTACAGATTTTTGGAGAAGCCCCAAATTTCTAATTGAGGGATTACCCCCATCTCGGTTCCCAGGTCCATTAGGGCCCGAAATCGTTCGGCCGCCCTGTCCAGGTTGAGGCCTGCTTGAGAGGTGGCACCAGCGGGGGGAGCCGCAATTCGATTGCAGCCTATCTGGGCTAGGAGGTCCATTTCACGTTTGGCCTGTTCCAGCCCTTTGCTTCTCCGTATCATTATCTTCGACAATCCAGGGAGCAAAACCGATAGCGTTTTCTACTCGAATTCCTAGATCTTGGATCATGGTATTGAGGTCTTTCAACTTTCCTCCTTGATCTATATAGGCCTCAAGAGACCGGATCCAGATTTCAATTCCATCATAACCCGCCTTTCGCCGCTATTTCTAATTTCCTTTTCAATTCCCAAATCTTGTCCCATTATCGTACTAGTATTGAGACAATAACTGAACGGGATTTGCTGGGGATGAAACCTGCTTCTCTGATGCCATAGATCAAACAAAACATTATCTGGTAATCCTATAAACGGGAAGAAGCCCAGAAGTGAAAATTTATTTATTACCTCACGACGAGGCATTGTGTTTTTATGTGTATCTTTCTGCATGTTGTATAAAAAATCAGTAGGATTTATATCAAATAATGCTGATATGCGTTATGCGTTATAGGGAATTTAAGCTTGTGAGCTAGCCTATCTAATAGATGTGAAAATACAATTTTAATACTCATTTCATGAGAGGAAATTTTATTTACATCTGAGGCGATGGATATAAAACCTACAAAACTTGCATAATGAGGTTTACTCATTATCACCATAGAATAGTATTACCTCGTTCAAAATTCTGCTCTTATGTTCCGCTTCCTTTCCAAGTTCCTGTTTTATGAATGTAATAATTATTGATGATGAAAAACATAGCCATGACAAACTGAAAGATTTGCTGAAACGATTTCATCCGGATGTAACGGTGAAGTCTTCAGCTTTCTCCGTTAAGGAGGGGATCACCCATATTAAAAATCAAGATCCCGATTTGGTTTTTCTTGATATTATGTTGCCTGACGGCCTAGGATTTGATGTGATTGAGGCCTTACAGCCGCTTACCTTTCAAGTCATCTTTATTACTGCGCACGATGAATACGCCATAAGAGCGATACGTGCGGGTGCCTTAGATTACCTCCTTAAGCCCATAGAGGAGGAAGAACTTCAATATGCCCTGGAAAGGGCTCGCTTGTCTCAATCGATTGGATCCCTACCTACTCAGGAGCAGGTGGGTTTGTTTTGGGAAGGCATGAAATTATTTGAAGAACACCGACTCCCCACTCGAATAGCGGTTTCTACCTTAGATGGAATAGTCTATCAGGAGCTCGAAGAAATATTGCGTCTGGAAGCTGATACCAATTACACCAAATTTTATACATCCAATTCTCCTAAACCCTTTGTGGCCTCCCTAAATTTGGGTGAATTTGAAGACCAGTTTGAACCCTATCCCAATTTCATGAGGGTACATCGCTCACACCTCATCAATTTAAGATATGTCCATAAATTCATTCGCAAAGACAGATTGATACATATGAAGGATGGGAGTGAGGTGAAAATTTCTATTCTATATCTTCGCGATTTTCTCAAGATAATGGAAAAAGTATAAGGGATCTCTTCTTTCATTTCTAAAAACTATCTGTTCATACATTTATTTCCCTATTTCAAGTTTTTTTTATGCTTGAAAATATCCCTTTTTATATCTGATTACGTTATGAAATATGTTGGGCGTTGGATTTTTTTCTAACCCCTTTGTAGTAAAGTACCTTTAACCCATTTTTTATGTCTTACACAACCAGTAACAACGTTACCCTTATAGATAAGGGCACCTGGGAGTACCAGGAAAACTGGATGAACACGTTCTTTTTTTTACAAAAAAGACATTGACTTGGTATGGTCTCAGCCTGGAGTAGAAGCCGTGGAAGTCATGAAAGCCGTAGTGGATGGTCAGGAAACCTTGGTAATGGTTGGAGTGAAAATTTACAAAGATGCGAATAATGACATGACCGTCAGAGAACGTATGGATCAGGATCATCACTTTGTTGCTCTCTTCTGTCCTCCTTTTCAAAGACAGGGGGGAGAATACATCAATCTACAAGAGAATAGTAATCTGCCAGGCTCTCAGAGTCCTCCTATTCCCGGATATGAATAATCCGAGCTGAGATAACTATATTTTTAGAACGAAGGTCTGGTTCTTAATAAAATCCCTAATTTTATTACCAAAGTAATTAATATTGGGGTAGGATGAAGAATTTTATCTGGGGACTTCTTGTGGCGACATTCCTAATTTCTTTATCCTTCCATTCTTTTGGACAGGAGAGGGGGCTTATTTTCAATCAATTGACCCTTCAGGAGAATCTTATTTCCCAAAAATTCAATGACAACGTATACACAGATAGGAAGGGAACGGTTTGGATAGGGTCAATTGAGGGACTGAACAGGTATGAAGGAGGTTCTGTTCTACAGACTCTTTCGGGTCCTTTCCTTGACAACAAAACCACCTTGGCAGAACCGAACATCCAAAGTGGTTTTTTCGAAGATTCAATGGGGAATATTTGGTTTAACACGACTTCCTACCTTCATCGCTTCGATAGTCAAGAGGGAACTTTTACAAAATTTTCATTTCGAAACACCTCCCAAGGACAGGAAAAATATCTAGAGCTAATTTTCCTGGATAGTGTGCAGCAAAGGTTGTGGATTGCCTCGGAAAATAAGTTATGCATCAGTGCCTTAGATGATCCAACCTATCCTATCTTTTGTGATTCAATTCCGACAGGAGCTGGCTTTGGGCCCCAAATAACTCAATTAGAAAATTCTGATTTAAAATTCTTATTTATCCCAACGGATATAGGATGCGAGTTTATCTCCATCTCTTCCTCGGAAGAGTCTCTGTCATTTGAGCGAATAGATTCCCTAATTTTGGGATACCCAGCTCACACGCTTCTACCCATTTCAGATACCCAGGTACTGATAGGTACAGATTCTGGCCTCATCCATATGGATTTAGAAACCAGGAGCTTGCACCCAATCCATTTTTTGAAAGATTCTACAATGGGGAAGATCATAGGCATTCACCCATTAGATGGGCATAGATTTCTCATTGCATCTGCTTCTGCAGAGTTTTTCATTTACCATAGTCTGGAAAGACAAATTATTGCCAAATGGCTGATAGATCGCAGACACGGCCAAGGAGTTTCCCCAGAGAAGGTGCGTCAAACCTACCTGGATAAGGATCAAACCCTTTGGCTTACTTCTGAAAGTCAGGGAATATTTTTTGTAAATCTCAATAAACGAAAATTCTCGACGTATTTAAGGAAACAGTCGGGGGGTAATGGGCCAGTGAATGATATCATTGCCCTAACAGAAAGCTCCAAGGGGAATATTTGGTGTTTGACGAGTAAGGAGATTCTGGTATTAGATCCTTATGGGGCTATTATAGACACCTGGGCCAAGCAGTTGCAAAATTTTTCAGAAGTATATGGACAGTTTCCCTATTTCATCTATTGCGATGATCGAGATAGAATTTGGATCTGTTCCAGTGAGGGCCTATTTGTATTCCTGCCGGATAGTCAAACCTATTTTTCCGTCCAAAATCCTGAAAAGGATGTTCATCCAACCTTTTTGACGCAATTTAACAATGGAGATATTTGGGTTGCTTCCGTTTCAGGAATTTGGCAGGTAATCGAAACGCAGTCAAGCCCTTATTTATCTTCCATTTTCCCCAAGGGGCATATGGATTCCACTCTTGTATCTGCTTTTATACATGAATGGATTGAAGGGAAAGTAGTTGTGAATAGTCCATACCAATCCATACAAGTTTATTCAAATAAGCCGACAACTGTATCCAGAGATACGACCTTCGAACTTCCTTATATGGTCAATGGGGTAGCTCAGGACCTGAAAGACTCAAGCTTATGGCTTACCACATCCCAGGGCTTGTTTCACCTTCGATTTACCATGAGGGGATTTCAGTTGGAACAGAATGAAGAATTGCCCTTGGAACCATTAATGGGGATTATTCAAGAAAATGATAGCACTTTCTGGATTAGCTCGTTGAGGGGCTTAATCAAGTATCGGAAAGGAAGTGGCTATTGGCGTTATGGATTAGCAGATGGACTAGCGGGTTTGCAGTTTCAGTTTTGGGCCTATTTGAAACATAGTAGGGGAGTATACCTATTCGGTGGGGTCGATGGGATAACCTATTTTACCCCAACTGAAGTGCAATCCATAGCTACCCAGGCCAGGCCTACCCTTTCGGCCATTTGGATAAATGATACCCTGCAATCCCAACCCTTGTTTCACATGGGGAGCTATTTTGCTCTTGATGAGGTTGAAGAGTTGACTTTCCCCTACAGCCAGAATACACTTTCCTTTCGCTTTGCAGCCAGAGAATATAGCGACCCTGGGACTAATCATTATAGATTTCAATTGGTAGGCATTGATGATACCCTTGTCAACCTTCAGGCAGAAAATTTTGTGAGGTATCCCAATTTGCCCCCCAATACCTATATTCTTCGTTTAGAAGCCAGTAATTCTGATGGAGAATGGTCTCCGGAACAGTATGAGTTGAAGTTTATTGTGACGCCCCCTTGGTACAAAACCTGGTGGTTCTATACCCTTGTCTTTAGTGTGATTTCATGGATAGCCTTCCTATTAATTCGATTCAGAATCAGAAATGCCCGTAAGGAGGCGGAATACAAGCAGCAGGTTGCGGAAATAGAAACGGCTGTCTTAAAGCTTCAGATGAATCCCCATTTTATATTCAATAGCCTGGGTTCTGTTCAAAACTATCTCTCCTTTGAAGATACTGAAACAGCTTCTCAGATGTTGAAAATGTTTACCATTCTTATCCGGAAGATCTTAAATTATTCTGAACGGGAATATGTAAGCCTTTCCGAAGAAATTGATTTGCTAAAAGAGTATGTGAGCATTGAGTCTATGCGTTTTCAAAAAAAGGTGGATTTCCAGGTAACCGTGGATCCTGCATTAGACCCTGAGGAAACCCTCATCCCTCCCATGATTCTTCAGCCCTTTGTGGAAAATACCTTTAAACACGGGATTTCTTCCCAGACGGAAGAAACAAGTAGGATAACGTTAAGTTTTGCAGCAGAAAAATCAGGCCTTCTCTGTATCCTGAAAGATAATGGGATGGGGCGAGATCAGGCAACCAAAAGACTTCCCCCCCATAAGAAACATATTTCAAAAGCCACCGAAATAACCTCCAAACGACTTAGCCTACTACAGGAGAAGGAACAGGCCAAGACCCAACTTGAAATAATTGATTTGAAAGATGAAACGGGCAGGGGGAATGGGACAGAGGTTAGGTTAACTCTACCACTAATTCAATGAACCCAAATTTTTTCTTCGTTAAGTAATATGCTGTGTTGAACCAAGAATTGCTATCCTTTATTCAATACTTCAGCATGACAAGGATAGAATTCCTACATTGTTACTAACGATTACTTTACAAGACTAAGACGTTTCGAGACAGACGTCCTAAGCTGGGGTATAATGGGCAGATAGGTTATTACCTTCTGTCCATATTTATTTATAGGTTAAATATTCCTGGTAGGTATTGACATTCTCAAGCGTCTGAGGATTTTCTATCAAAATAGTTGCTACTTCCAGGGTACCTAAAAAATCGGTTAGCTTCCTACCTCCTCTGTCCCAATACATTTTCAATTTGGATGAGCAAGATGCCTCCCAGATGGCACATAAGGGCTCAACCTGCCCTGTTCGAGGGTGCAGGGAAACACTTGCTTCTTTGGCGGCTTTGCGTTCTGCTAAAAGCCTAACCAAGGTTGACAAATCTATGTTGGGCATATCACAGGCCAGAACTAGGAAAGAAGTTTTGGGATAACGTTCAAAAGCTGACAGGATTCCCCCTAGAGGACCTTGGTCTGGATATTGATCTATGATACAAGGGAAGTGATCCAACTCTTCTTCTTGTGCTGGATTACAGGAAAAGAAGGCCTTCCCACATGCTGCTTCAAGTAGGGCATAGGCATACATTCTCTGGGAAATACCTCGATAGGAGAGTTTTCCCTTGTCCCTTCCCATCCTCCTACTTTTTCCCCCCACGAGTAATAAACCTGCTACCGATGAATCCATATTGTTTATCTAAAAATTTCTATGTACAGGACAAAAAATAAAATTTCTTATTTATCGCCTTTTTGTACCCTTCCGCCGCAACCCCGTTTCCCTTTTTTCCCCTCCTAGGGGAAACTCAAAAGGGGTCCGGAAACAACCCGAAAAATCATAGTGATTTCGCCGGGGTTCCCCCTTTCTCCCCATTTCTAAGGGGGAGTCAGAGGGGGTTCCTTGAGAGAGGGGGCTAGGGGGTGAGTACAAAACAGGGTATTTTGATCACAGATCTACCCATCTAAATTTTTGTCCTGTCCAGAACAAAAATTCAACAAATTTAATACCAAAATAGGAGTATTTGAAACCACGAATAAGTTTCTTTGTTAAGAATCCTGGATTTTCCCCGAAAAGACCATCTAGAGGACTCAAAATATTTTTTCCTACAAAAGTGAATTTTATTAGGAGTCTAAGTTTGTATTTCCTACATTTATGAAATAAATAAACTTCTATGAAGGGGAAAAATCTGGGAGAATTTGAAGAAGTCGTCCTACTTGTCATCGGAATTCTGCATCCTCATGCTTATGGAGTAGCCATCAGAAAGGAGATAGAGGAGCGAGCAAATAGGAAGGTAGGTTTGGGAGCCTTACATGCCACCTTGGTCCGTTTGGAAGAGAAGGGTTACGTTCATTCACAATTTGGGGAGGCCACCCAAAAAAGAGGGGGGAAGCGCAAGCGCTATTTCCAAGTGAGTACAAGTGGTCAAATGGCTTTGGCCCAATCGAGAGAGCTGCGTGATTCACTTTGGGGAGCTATTCCTAAGAATGCCTTTAATATCTGAACACGATGAAAGCATCTCCCCAACCTACTCCCCCTAAATGGGCCTTAAGGCTTTTGAAGTTCTTCTGTAAACCCAGTCTGCTAGAATATATAGAAGGAGATTTACAGGAGGCCTTTGAAGAAAATCTGGGAAAGTATTCTGCTTCCAAAGCCAAGTGGAAGTATATCCTAGAGGTATTAGGCCATTTTCGTCCTCCGATCATTCAACGTGTTAATTTTTCAGCCATTCACCTAATACCTAGTCCGATGCTTATTAATTATCTCAAAGTTGGTATCCGACAAATACGAAAATATACCCTGTTTTCTGCCCTGAATATTGTCGGTTTGGCCATAAGTTTGGCGGTTTGTCTCCTAGTCATAATGATTCTTATGGACCAATATTCACAGGATACCTTTCATTCCAAAAAAGACAGAATTTTCAGAATAATTTCTGATCGGGGTGAGGGAGAGATGCAAATGTCTGACCTGGATCGCTTTACAGCAACCGCACCAATACCGATTGCAGAGGAATTGAAAGGATCCTTTACTGGAATAGAAGCAGTAGTAAGGATGAAGGCGACTTGGGGAGTAGAGCTTATAACTTCAAAAAAAATACTCGATGCACAAGGCCTATATGTAGATTCTGTTTTTTTTCAAGTTTTCGACTTTGGAAAGCCCATAGGAATAACCCAGAATTTTTTCAAAAACCCTCATTCTATTCTCCTTACTCAATCTTTAGCCAGGAAATTATTTGGAGATCAAGATCCTCTTGGAGAATTCATCCAATTGGGCGATTCGGATACGACTTCTTATCTTGTTTCGGGTGTTTTAAGTGATCCTCCTAAGCGAACTCATATGTCCTTTGAGTTCTTGGTTCCATTTTCTGCTGTAGAAGTCCAATCTCCACAAACCCTCAATGATTGGGGCTATCTATGGGGATACTATGTATACGTACTGCTAGAGGAGGGAGAGGAGGCTGTACAGCATCTCCACTCGGCGCTCCTGGATATATCAATCCGTAGGTCAATGGAGGACCCATATTTTGTGTACAAATTTGAACCTCAGGCTCTATTGGCAATTAATCCTAAAGATGGTAAAGTAACTGGAAATGAAATAGGGGCTACCTTCCCCGCATCTGTCCTATTTTTCCTTTCTGTTCTAGGAATAATTGTAATGGCATCAGCTTGCTTCAATTATACCAATTTATCCATTGCACGCTCCTTGAAACGGGCAAAAGAAATTGGCGTCAGGAAGGTAATCGGGGGGCGGAGAAGAGAGTTGATCTTCCAATTCTTGATAGAATCTGTTTTGATATCAGTTTTGGCTCTTTTCCTAGCTATTTTTCTGTTAGAATTTCTCATTCCCAAATTCTATAGCCTCGACCCCCATTTACAAAAGATTTTTGACCTAGAACGAAGCCCCTCAGTGTATGCTGTATTTTTAGGCTTTAGTATCGTTGTTGGAATATTTGCTGGCATATTCCCTGCATTTCATCTTTCGAGATTTCAGCCAGTTCAGGTCTTAAAATCCTTGTCTCAGATAAAAATTTTTTCCTTCGTTGGCTTGCGAAAAGGACTCTTGGTTGTACAATTTACTCTGAGTTTGATATTTCTTATGAGTACCCTTTTGCTTATTCGGCAATACAAACTTTTTCTTGCCACAGACCACGGTTTCGCGTATAAACAGATTTTGAATGTAAACTTACAGGGGCAACCGTTTGAAATCTTTGTACAGAAAGCCAAGCAGATAAGTGAAATAGAAAGGATCTCGGGATCTCAACTAAAACTAGCCTCAGGAACTTCTTATAGTAGTAAGGTCTATAAAATAAATTCTCGAGACTCCCTCAACCTTCACAATAATTTTGTTTCCCCAAATTTCTTGGAAAATCTGGACCTGAGTTTGGTCGCAGGATCCAATTTTACTACTGCAGATTCCAGAATCGACAGAACAATAATTATCAATGAGAAAACTGTAAATGACCTTCACTTGGGCACTCCCTTGGAGGCTATTGGGAAGCCCTTAAAAGTTGCTGTTTCATCAGACTCGTTAGCTCAATTTACCATAATAGGAGTGGTGAAGAACTTTTATGATATGGATATAACCAATCCGATTTATCCCTATTCATTTCGGATGGACCCCGCCAAACTGACCTATGCAAATATTCGAATAAAAGAGAGCGACTCTAAAGAGGTGCTTAGAAAACTTAATAAAGTTTGGAAAGAGCTAGATCCTTCACGCCCCCTTTCTTATGCCTGGCATGACGAGGAGGTCGCAGACCGTTACAGTTTTTTGGAAGCGGGTTCTAAAATTATCGGTTTAGTGAGCTTCCTGGCAATAATAATCGCCTGTCTGGGCTTGCTTGGTATGGTTACCTATATGGTGGAAGGAAAGATAAAAGAGGTGGGAATCCGAAAAATCCTTGGAGCCAGCGAAAAAGAACTCATTTGGAGATTATCCAGAAGTTTTCTGGTCCTCCTGGGAATAGCAGTTTTGTTGTCCCTACCGATTACCTTTTTTCTAAATAATTTGTGGTTGGAGACCTTTTCTTTCCGAGTAAAACTAAATGCCGAAATTCTTTTATTGGGCTTGGGCAGTATCGGGGTTTTGAGTCTCCTGATGATTATTTCTCAAACGTATAAAGCTGCTAAGGGGAACCCCGTAGATGCCTTGCGTTCGGAGTAGTTAGAATTCTTATGGCTTCTCGACCTCTAATCCAGCTTTTTCCCAAGCTACGAATCCACCCTCCAAGTTATATAAAGAGGTGAATCCCTGTTCCTGCATCTGGGTGCAGGCACGCATGCTGCGAATCCCTGTTTTACAATTGACTAAATAGGTTTTTTCGGGGTCTAGTTTCTGAATCTCTTGGGCAAAATTGGGGTTTTTTACATCCAAGTTGATGGCACCGGGAATATGCCCCTGCGCAAATTCCGCAGGGGTTCGGGCATCAATAAGAATAGCTTCGGGTAATTGAGACTTTTTCTCCTGGTACTCAGTCAGGTTAATATGCACAATCCGAGCTTGAACATCTTCCCCTGCTGCAAGATCCTCCAAATCCGCTATTTGAACCGCAGACTTACCTTCAGACTCAGATGCTGGGGTACATGAAATAGCTAGAACAGAGCTGATAATACCGATGAATAAGAGTAGTTGTCTCATATGTTTAACCTTTCCCAAAGATATCCAATTTAGGCAAATTGAGAAATGACCTGTTTCAGTTGGGCCTTAGGCATCATGCCGGCCTTCTGCCATTTGATTTCTCCTTTTTGAAATAAAATGAAGGCTGGAATCCCTTGGATACCGTATTGGGCGGCCAATTGAGGGTTCTTATCTACGTTAATCTTAACGATTTTTGCCTGATCCCCCAATTCACTGGCCAACTCCTTCAACACAGGTCCCATAGCCACACAAGGGCCACACCAGTCGGCATAGAAATCCACGAGAACGGGAATCTCAGATTGGATCAACTCAGCAAAATTGGGTTTATTTTCTACTACATTCATAATTCAGTTTATTTTAAGTTAACGGTTACAAATATATTAGAAAAGCATAATATGATTGGTAAGGTACCTGACATTCCCAGAGGGCCAAACTATGGGGGGCCTAGCTATCAAAAGTTTTCGGAAGAAAAGAAGATAGTAGGAGAAAATTTTAGCCTAAAGAGTAAGCCACAGGCTATCGACTATGGACCATAAACCCAAATACCCTGTTAGTTCATCACACTATTGTACTCACTCATTCTAGCGGGGTCAATCTGCTCCATGATTTGGAGAAATTCCTGCTTTTGATTGGGGAGGGCGCCTTGGAAGACATTTTTTAGCTCATCGGCTTTGGTATCTGTAAATACGCGTTTGAGGTAGAGGAGATTGTTTTGGCGCTGAAGCTCTTCTATTTTACGAAGGGCATCGATAATGCTTTTTCTACCGGTATTTACGTCTTGTACCATTTGGTCCATGCCCTGGCGGTGGTAGGTGTAAAGGGCTTCATGAAAGGCTTTGTAGCGGTTATTTCTTAGGTTCTCTACTAACCAATACCGGTTTTGCTGCCCATCGGTAGACCGCCATCCCCTACCTCCTCCATTGGCAGCTTGGTTGAGGACTTCTTCTGCCTTTCTGAGATATTCCTCACCTCCATTGGGGCTAAAACTTCCATAGTCAAAGGCAAGGACGATATAGGAATAGAAATTTAATAATGCGGTTAGGTTGTCCTGGTAGGTGTTTTCTACATGGGGCATTTGTTGTTGTACCACATACTGAAAATCAAAGAAAGGATCGGTAAGGGTGAATAGGAGGGTTTCTTCTGTAGAGCCATATATGGGTCTGTAAGCTTGAATAACAGCTCGTGCCTCAAATTGGTCTGCAGTACGGCGGTTATTTACCTGTATACGGAGTTGCCATCGTATCCGTTCGAAGTGGTCAAATTGGTCCCCCGTCCACTTGTAGTCATTGATATATTCCGTGAGGGATCTCCTCATTTCATCAAAAATCTGCTTATCCCCCTGTATTCTTCCTGCGTTAACCGAGACGGCACACATAAATTCCTGAGCAGGCAATGCCGGACTTATGAGGGAAAAACTAATGCCTAAAAGCAATAGTCGAACATCTATCGGAAAGATCAATTTTTTCATGTGGATGTAAGTTGAACGATTGCATTCATGATATCATGGGCAACTTCTCTTTTGCTTTTCAAGGGAAAACTTTGAACATTTTCCACCTTACTGATAAGGCTTATTTTATTGGTGTCGTGCCCAAATCCAGCTCCTTCATCTTCCAACGAATTTAACACGATTAGGTCGAGGTTCTTATCCCTTAATTTTTGCTTAGCGTGACTCAGCGCATCATGGGTTTCTAAAGCAAATCCAACCAAAAATTGTTCCAGCCCCTTATGTGCTCCCAGGTACTTGAGTATATCGGTGGTTTTACGAAGTGAGATTTCCAGTAGATCTCCTTTCTTTTTTATTTTCTGTTGGGCTACCTTATCAGGGGTATAGTCTGCAACGGCAGCAGCCATGATGAGGATATCTTGTTCCTTGGCCAGGGCTTTCACCTGCTCAAACATTTCCTGGGCACTCACTACGGGATAGAAGGAAATGCCCTTTGGCGGATTCAATGCTGTAGGGCCACTGACTAAAGATACCTCAGCACCCAGAGATTGGGCTACTTCAGCTAGGGCATAACCCATTTTTCCAGAAGAATGATTGGTCAGATAGCGTACTGGATCTAAGGCTTCCTGAGTGGGGCCAGCACTGATAAGGATATTTTTTCCATGCAATGGGAGATCGAAAGCAGGGCTGGAAAGTAGGTTTTGAACCGCCTGTAGAATTTCTTCTGGTTCTAAAAGACGTCCTGGTCCTTCCAGGCCACTGGCCAAATAACCCGTACCTGTATCTAGTACAGTTACTCCATCTTCTTTCAGTATGTGAATATTGTGTTGGACCCGGGGGTGGATGTACATATCAGCATCCATAGCAGGGGCCATCATTATGGGGCATCGAGCCGCGAGATAAACGGCTGTAAGGGCATTGTCGCACAGGCCTTGTGCGCATTTAGCTAGGGTATTGGCTGTGGCAGGGGCGATTACCATCAGATCTGCCCAAGTTCCCAAGGCTACATGTTCAGACCAATTGGCATCCCAGAGCCCAGAGAATACGGGCGTGCCACTCAAGGAACTCCAGGTAAGCTCTCCGATAAAATGAGATACAGCAGGGGAAGTAATAACCCGGACTTCTGCTCCCTCTTTCTGAAGGAGACGGAGTAAGTACACCGCTTTGTATGCAGCAATGGACCCACTCACACCCAGAATGACTTTCTTCCCTTTCAGGTTCACTGTTCTGGGGCGTGTGGATCCCTGAAGTAGATATTCTCTATTTCCATTTCCTCCAAGGCAAGCTGTGTGGGTTTGGGCTTGCGCTCATAAAAACGGGAAATTTCAATTTGCTCTTTGTTTTCCATAACCTCTTCCAGGTTGTCATAGGCAGGGGCAAACTCAGCTAACTTTTTTGTTAACTCATCTTTCACCTCCAGGGTAATCTGATTGGCACGCTTGCCAATGATGGTGACACTGCGGTATACATTTCCAGAGATATCCCCTAGAGCTTTTACATTAACTGGTAAGAAATATTCTTTTTTCATTAGATATATCTTCGTTTCAGTTTATTGTGATTCTTGTTTAGCGTACAATTCCCCAAGTCCTTTGCGTACTTTGGCATAATTTGATTCTGCTTCCTTGAGAAAGGAACTATTGGGGTATCTTTCTATAAATTCTTCATAGACATCCAGAGCGTCTTTGTATCGATTTTCCTTCCTGCGTTCTGTACTGTTATGGCCAAAGTCGGCAGCAGCCATAAACCAGGTATAGTGCCCTTCCTCCCGATAGCGGGAATCTGGAAATTCTTGTAAAAAAACCTTGAAAGAGGTAACAGCTGCCCGATAATCCCCTGTTTTATAATATAAGATAGCCCGTTCCAGAGATTTTTTTGCCAGGCGCTCACGCAAATCGGTCATATATTCCTCGCATTGTTCCTTGTTTTCTGAATAGGGGTAGGAGACGAGAAAATACTGGAGTTGATCCATGGCTTTGAGGGTAGGCGTCTGATCCAAGTAATGGGGCAAAGCCTGTTTGTAAAAGCTTACGGCAAGCAAGAAAGAGCACTCTTCCGTTCTTTCCACATTGGGGAAACGCTTGGTAAACTGATCAAAAAACTCGGAGGACTCCAGGTACCTGCGTTGATTGTACCGACAATAAGCAAGGTGATACAATACATCCTGATAGCGCGTATTGGAACGATAGTATCCCAATAATTCCTCAAATAGGAAAGCCGCTTTTTCATAGTCGCCGCGCTCATAGAAGAAAAAGGCAGCAGAATCCTTCTCTGCCACACCTCCCTTCACGGAAAGTTTTCTATTTTGGCGAACCTCTTTGTTGCAAGAAATTCCAAAAGATCCTGCAAAAAGGGCTATGACAATAAGGTATATAGATACAGATCGCTTCATAAGAAATAGTCTGCAAAGGTATAAAATCTTTAACAAAAAAACGTGTTCATGGGTCTTTTCGTTGTATGCTTGGGAAAAAGTGGGAGATTTTCTCAATTTTATCCCCGATTGGCCTCAAGCAACCAACCAGGAAGTCCCAATTGGAAACTTTAAGCTATTTCTACGAAAACCTCTTGATTAAGATAGGGTGAAAAAAATAGACCAATACCTCATACGACAATTTTTAGTTACCTACTTGTTTATTCAAGGGATGATCATTGCTTTGGTATGCCTGGTAGATTTTGTGGAAAAGATTGATGATTTCATGGATCGCGAGATAGCCTGGGAGGATATCATTTTTGTCTACTATGCCAACTTTATCCCTTATTATGGGAATCTATTCATGCCGATCTGTGTTTTTTTAGCGGTTATATTCTTCACTTCTAGGATGGCTAATCGCGCGGAGATCATTCCCCTTCTAAGTGCAGGAGTGAGTTTCTATAGGCTCTTTGTTCCCTATATTTTAGTGGCAACCGTACTGATGGGTTTTTCCTTTTATTTAAAGTCTTATTCGGTCCCTATTTCTGCCAAAAAGAGAATCCTATTTGAATATGATCTGCAGGAAAAAAAGCGAATTACCAGCAACAGAAATATCCATAAGAAAGTAGCCCCAGATACCTATGTATATTTTAATTACTACAATGAGGATAGGAAGGAAGGTCATAATTTTACCCTAGAGCGCGTCGAAGACGGCGATATAGCAACCAAACTCCATGCAACCCGGATTAAGTGGGTAGATTCTACAGAAACCTGGAAGCTGTCGCGTGTAACTCAACGGAATATAAATGGAAACCAAGAGACCGTGAAGTCCTATGCTCAATTAGATACTTCCTTTTTGTTAGGTCCTGATGATTTGTTTATCATTGAGCACAAGGAACAAACGTTGAGATTGGGAGAATTGTACGATTACATTCGTTTGGAAGAGATGCGTGGCTCTGATATCCTGAGGGAATTGTACCTGGAAAGGCATCGGAGATGGGCTTATCCCTTGGCCATCCTCATCCTCACGACCATTGGTTTTGCAATGGCCTCTCGAAAGTCTAGAGGAGGAACCGCACTACAGATAGGGATAGGACTTTTCCTCTGCTTTTTTTATATAATGCTTCTAACTGCTGGTGAGGCTATTTCTGGAGGGGCTTACGCCCCCTGGATGGCAGTATGGCTCCCGAATATTTTATTTTTATCCCTTGGGGTATATTTGCTGAGAATTGCACCTAAGTAAATTTCCTGGGGAGATTCAATCTACATTGATTGGATTCAGATCGATCACTTTCAGATTAAGGAAGCACTTTGGCAAAAAAATCTTTACTCAAACTAACAGACTGGGTAAGTGTGGGAAGCACCTGCCTGATGTTGAGTATTTTGTATTTTTTCGCCTATGGGTTTTACGGGTTTAGCGACACTGATCAAGGCTTTATCCAGGGCTTATCTTGGCGAATCTTACAGGGAGAATCCCCTTATTTGGACTTCGTGTATATTCGACCTCCCCTTAGTCCCTATTTGCATAGCTTGGGTCTCCTACTTCCCATGCCCATTTTATTGAGTCGCCTACTATTCTATTTGACCTGTGGCCTTACCGTTTGGCTATGTACCAGATCCCTCCAGCAGTATTTTGATTTTCAACCTATTGGGATCTCTCCGACAGTTTTTGCTGCTATATCTTTCGTCTGTGTAGTACACAATTTCCCCCCTATGCCTTGGCATACCACTGATGGATTACTCTTTGCTGCATTGGGAATTTACCTGATTGCAACAGGAAAAAATAATTTTGCAACCGTTTTGGGATTGATGTGTATGTTATTTGCGGCTTTGTGCAAGCAGTCTTTTTACCCCCTATTGCTTGTCGGCCCCTTATTGGTAATTCTGCTCAAAGAACCTGGTGAAGGGAAGGCGAGTATTGGAATATTTTTGGGTTTTCTCTTTCTTTCAGGACTCGTATTATATATGATTGCTGGTGAAGCAGTAATTGCCTTCTTGCAACAGACAAGAGGAGTTACCTCTATGTATGAGCTAATAGAAGTAGGAGTTTTTAAATATGGGAAACCCTTTCTCTTATTGCTAGTTCCTGTGTTGCTGGTATGGCGCTTACAACAAGATTTCATTCTGCCGAATGCCTGGAAGTTTACCCCAGCCATCATATATTGGTTGTTTTTCTGGGCATTACTAGCTATTCATGTGGCTCGCGTCCTCAATACGCGAGAATTTCTGGCCCCATCGTTTGGCTTTAGTCAAGCCTTTTACTTACTCGCTTTAGGCGTGTCCTTACGAGGGATCTGGATCAATACCCGATCCTATAGCTTACTCCTGGCACTCTTGGTCGTAGCTTGGTGTGCTGGACTCAGTTGGGGCTATGCAAGAACCAGTTTATTTTTTACCCCGGTACTATTTGCCTTTTTCCACATGCTGTATGACGAACTAGAATTTCGGGTACCTCGTTATTTCTACGGAGTTATCTTTGTCCTTCTTGCATGGATTTATGGAATCATGTATCAATTC
The DNA here is from genome assembly GCA_965263105.1 of Bacteroidia bacterium. Classification (GTDB taxonomy): domain Bacteria; phylum Bacteroidota; class Bacteroidia; order J057; family J057; genus JBCCTX01. The sequence goes on from CBDHGL010000003.1 coordinate 217,169, forward strand.
CCCTACCGCTCTGCTCCCAGAGAGGAGACTGTATATCACGCAGGAGATATATTTCCCAAGTTATATGGGATTCAGGTAGGTAAGTATATGTATGAGAAATGTCAAGAGCTGGATAGCCTATATCGACAATACAAGGCCCCATTTACTGTGCTCCCAGCTTTTCCACTGGCAAACTATTTGACTAATACCTCCAACCCAATTGGTGTAGACTGGGCCCACAATGTAGAAATGGGTGGATTTAAAAGGCTCCCTCACTTAATTTCTCAATTGGATAGTTCAGCTCACTTTGTATTCCTTGAGAAAGACAAGCTTGAGGAACTGAGAGATAGCACCCGTTTTGGCTCTTTGTTAAGTGGATATGTCGTAGACAATTGGGAGCTGGTGGGAGATGGCGAATACTTCAGGGTGTATCGTCCCAATGCTCCCTCTAAATAAAATTTCCCAAAAAAGGTTAATTTGAGCCACAGAATTTGGTATATACAGAGTTCCCTATGCTATTTTTGGTCTTATTTCTATCGCTTTTAATTGCCCTGATTGGCTTTTTGGGGCTTTCTGATAGAATCCAACTGTTGGTGGATCTGCCTAAAGAATTCTCATATTTTGTTTTTTCTCTTCGCTTTCCCCTAATGGCAGGAGGCCTATTAGCCTTCCTCTTTACGCTGTACTTGGGCGTAAATGAGTTGCCAGGACCTTTTCTTATCCTTTATATATTGTTTTTTGTCTATTTATATTTCGTCGGATATATTCTTCAGCCCTATCTCATGTATCCGAGTAGGCAATATGGTGCCCGATATGTAGCTGGGGAAAAGGCCGGGACCCTCCTTTCTCCAGAAGAAGAAGTTGTCATGTTTATTCACGAAGGAGCTGCTGTAGCCTTTCCGGTTTCATGGCTCAGCCGAACGAGAATTGTAGGGGTCACCCTTGATGGAGTAGAAAGAATTTTGACTTACTGTGTGTTAGGGCAACTGGCAAAAGTCTTTATGGGAAAAGTGGATGAAAAAAAATTGAGGTTAAGGGTTTTGAATCAATTAGAAAATAACTTGGTCTTGTTTGATGAAAACTCCCAGCAACCCATTGAGCAAATCTATGGCGTATTTGTCAGGAGCCGCAAAGCACTTTCCCAAGTAGCCTCCACGACTATGCCATTTTCCTCCTTTAGTGAGTTGTATCCATATGGCATGGTATACTATAATCCGCCAAGAAATGGCCTTTGGGATCGTATCGTTAGGAAATCAGTTCAAAGGCTACTCTACAAAGAGGGAGGTCATCTGGATCCAGCTAATTCAGATGCCGCCTATCCAACCATCGGCTATATTGACCAGCGTGTTCCATCAAAAGAACGTGTTTATGGGTTGAGTATCTCTAATGAGGCGTTGGCCCTTACCTTGGATTATATTAAGGCGCAAGGAAACTGTGCTGTGGAAGAATTGGCTGGCCAAACCTTTACCATTAGGTATTTTCCTGAATATAAGTTTGTGGATATTTTTCAGGGGGATGTGCCCGATGTGGATCCCAAGGGCTTTTTATCCGATGGCCTCCCCGCCCAACGCGTCCCACATGCCAATCAAACGCTTTGGCTAATTTGGGCCCACTTTTATCCCCATACGGGCTTGAAGAGCTGAGAAGTTTAATCTGTAACCCCAGATTTACACCCCAAGAATCTCTAAAGCAGCTTCATTCAGTCGTTCTCTAGTCTCAGGCCGTATATATTTCATCTGATCGACCTGCTGGGGCTGATCTCTGCGGCAAAAATAGCTATGGACAGCCCTTCTGGGAGCTGGAGACCTGTTGATAGTTCCCCCGTGCCAGGTATGGGAATTAAAAATAACAACTGTGCCTGCTGGGGCTTCAATTAGGATTTGGTCGGGGTGAACTGCTTCCTGATCTTCCAATACCTCCTGAGGTAATTTCCCTTGGAGATGTGTGCCTGGAACAATACGGGTCGCCCCATTTTCCTCAGAGAAATTATCCAACAACCAGATGGAGTTACAAACCTTGTAATCTCCTGGGCTTACAGGTGCATGCCAGTCTGCGTGTAATTTTTGATGGCCATAACCCGGTAAAGCTGCTCGGTAATTGAGCGAAGAAAGTTTGAGTTCCCTCCCCAGCACTTGAGAAATGGCCGCCAATACCCGAGGATGGGTGTAAAATATATCAAATAGGGGATCCTTGTTGACCAAGTCTGCCAAACGGTCTGCCCCCTTTTCTTTGGGATGGCGGATATAGGGAGAGTCCATTAGCTCCCAACCCGCTCGCTCCCCTTCTTCTTCAAGTATTTCCGACAACCGTTGATTGATAGCTTGAAGTTGTCCGGAGGATAAGATGGGCCCTAAATTGAGGTAGCCATTTTCATCTAAAAATTGCTTTTCTTCTGAGCTTAGGAGTTCAGCTTTAACACCTAAGGAGTTTAAGTAGGTAGACATGGGTTTCTAATGGGAAGTAAAATATCTGGAATAGATTCCGACTCTACTCGAATCTAACTAATAAGTTTTTTTTATGCTACTAGATTGAGATATCCAGCCTTTACCAACCTACAATTTCTTCACCACATCCCCCCGCTGTATCTGACCCGATTGGATGACTTTGGCATTAATTCCCCTTAAGTGAAGTTGCTTTCCTATAGGAGAATTGACAAATTTCACCGCATCTACTCCAAATCGCTCTGCGAATTTCTTGCATCCATTGTGGGGAATAGGAGTTACTTCCAAAATTGCTGTACCTACTTTTAGCTGGGTCCCTACAGGAAGATTTTCATCACTCAAATCCATATCTACATATAGTTGGTCTCCTGCAAGGGCCCACCTTTCGGGATCTTGGGTTAACCATTCGATGCACCGAGCATTCATGATATTGATCTGCATCTCTGGATGAGCATTTTTATCGGGTGTACGGCTACTGCCTCGGGTGGACCAATTGTCGCCCACTAAGCCTAATTCCGTGTTAAGCTCTCCGATTGTAAGGGTCTTACGTTCATTATCGGCGGGTCGACAGACAATCAGCTTCAGCTCACCTTGATCTTTGGGAGAAGCTTGAATGTAGGGAAGGCCGGCTTCTAGTTCGGCCATGGTTCTGTGGGTGAGGGTAGGCATGGTGCTATCTAGTTAATAGTTAGTAGGTAACTCTGCGAAATAAGAGATGCAAATTTTACCTTCCTTAGATACGATTTTCGGGGGAAATGGATGTGTCCATTTCCCCCGAAATTTTATCTCAAATCTAACAGAATATTGGCTGGATTTATTTTCCTCCTCCAAAGGCGATGAAGTAGGGATTGCGCAGAATTTCCTTGTTGTAAATGAGGGCTTGTTGAGTTTCCTGATCAATCACGCTTCCGCCGGCAGCCTCCAAAATGGCTTGTGCTGCTGCGGTATCCCACTCCATGGTAGGAGCTAAGCGAGGATAGATATCGGCAGAACCCTCTGCAACTAACATAAACTTGAGAGAGCTACCCATGGAAACCATCTCTGGCTGAGGAAACTGTTGTACGTAAGCCTCTACTTCTGGGCTCATATGGGAACGGGAGACTACCAGACGTAGGCCCTCTTGCTGCATAGAAAAGGAGGATACCTCAATTGGGGTGGCTTCTTCTGCTCCACGCTTGACAAAGGCCCCCATGGTTTTACCTCCGTAGTAGGTGGTATTCGTAACAGGGACATGTACAACCCCAAAAACCGTTTCTCCCCCTTCAATGAGGGCAATGTTTACGGTGAATTCTCCATTTCGCTTGATGAATTCCTTGGTCCCATCCAATGGATCGACAAGCCAAAAGCGGTTCCAAGACTTCCTCTCTTCATAGTCAATACTTTTTCCCTCTTCTGAAAGAAGGGGAATTTCTGGACTCACCTCTGCCAGGCGCTTGGCAATTTGGTTGTGTGCAGCTTGGTCCGCCAATGTCAAGGGGGAATCATCAGCTTTCATGTCCACGTGAGCAAAGGACGACTCATCTGCATAGATTTCCAAAATCTTTTCGCCAGCTTCGCAGGCTATATCAATAATTTGGCTATGTAGATCGATAGTCAAAGGGTTCATAAATAAATGTTCTTAGCTTTCTGAAATTAGAAGCTCAAAGGTAGGGATATCAAGAGCGTATCGGGGAGATTCAGGGGCGAACGAAAGCTTTTCTTTGTCGAATGGTTTCCATAAGTACCATACCGGCAGCGACAGAAACATTCAGGGAGTCAATTTTTCCATGAAGAGGAACTTTCGCCCAGGTGTCAGCTCGCTTGAGCAATGGATTGGAAATACCCTTATTCTCAGATCCTAAGACCAAGCAGGTAGGTTTTGTCAACTCTACGTCAAAAATTTCTTGTTCGGCTTTTTCCGTACAAGCGATTCGTTGAATCCCATAGGCCTCCATCAATAAGAATCCATCCACAAGATTAGGAATTCTACAGACAGGGATATGGTGTAGAGCCCCCGCTGAGGCCTTGAGGGCTCCTCCCTGAATAGCCGCACTCCCTTGACTGGGAACTATCAAGACATGTACCCCCATACACTCTGCTGTACGAGCAATGGCCCCAAAATTTCCTACATCGGTAACTCCATCCAGCATTAACAGTAAGGGAGATTCTCCCTTTTTCTGAATTTTTTCAATCTCTTCCTCTAGAGAAACATACGGAATCGGAGAGATCATAGCTACTACGCCTTGGTGTACGGCATCTCCCCGACACAATTGGCGGATCTTTACTTCTGGTACTCGTTGTACAGGTACACCGTTTTTTCTTGCTTGTAAGATAATATCCTGCATGCGGGCATGCTGGGACCCTTCTTTGCGTAAAAAAATTTTCTCTACGGTGGCTCCCCCCATCAGCGCTTCCAACACCGGATGGACGCCAAAAACGATGTTAGAGGGGGAGGGTCTACTTTTTTGTCTTTTCACGATGTTATTCCCAATAAAGTTTATCTTTGTCACAACCCTGACCAAATTCCTACACGACTACCCAGGACAAACAAATTTTTTGTAAATTTGTATGCATGCATAGTATTTTCCTGCCCATGCATGTACAAAAGAAGTAAATAATCAATCGAAACCACATATTTCATGCTCATTACTGAAAAAAAACCGGAATCTTCTACTCGGAAACTCAATAGGACTATCCACAAGGTAGCTGTATTGGGCTCAGGGGTAATGGGATCGAGAATCGCCTGTCATTTCGCCAATATAGGCGTTGAGGTCCTACTCCTTGATATCGTTCCTCGTGAACTAAATGCCAAAGAAACGGCCAAGGGACTCAGCTTGGAGCATCCTATGGTCCGCAACCGCATTGTCAACAGCTCCTTGCAAGCGGCAATAAAGGGTTCTCCTTCTCCCTTATATGCAAAAAGTGATGCCAAGTTAATCCAAACGGGAAACTTTGATGATGACTTGGACAAGATCGCAGAATGTGACTGGGTTTTGGAAGCTATTGTCGAAAGACTAGATATCAAGCAGTCCATGTTTGAGAAAGTGGAGCAGTTCCGCAAGCCGGGATCCATTGTGTCTTCCAATACTTCGGGAATTCCTATTCACATGATTGCAGAAGGAAGATCGGAAGATTTTCAGCAGAATTTTGTGGGGACTCACTTCTTCAACCCCCCTCGCTACCTGAGGTTACTGGAAGTCATTCCTGGGCCCCAAACGGACCCTGATTTAGTTGATTTCATGATGGTCTACGGGGATCTATTCTTAGGAAAGCAAACGGTATTGGCGAAGGACACCCCAGCCTTTATTGCTAACAGAGTGGGTATCTACTCGATGGCCAAGATTTTTCAGTTGGTAGGAGAAATGGGCTTGACCATAGAAGAGGTGGATAAATTGACTGGACCCGCAACGGGAAAACCCAAAACGGGAACTTTCCGTTTGAGTGATCTTGTTGGCTTGGATACAACTGGCCATGTAATCAAGGGAATAAAAGACAATTGTCCTGATGATGAGGAAAATGCCTTGTTTGAAGCCCCTGACTATGTGGTGAAAATGCTGGAGAACAAATGGTTGGGAGATAAAACCAAGCAAGGCTTCTATAAAAAGACGAAGGATGAGTCTGGTAAGCGGAAAATTCTCTCCTTAGACCTGAATACCCTCGAGTATCGTGAAAAGGCCAAAGTTCAAATTCCTAGTCTAGGGGCTGTCAGAAATGTGGATTCTTTGGCCGATAGGATGAAGCACTTCTTTTTTGAGGCCGATGATAAGGGAGGCGAATTTGTCCGCAGGGCCCATTTAGGAGGCTTTGCTTATGTTTCCAACCGTATTCCTGAAATTGCTGATGACCTGTACCAGATTGATGATGCCATTAAGTCAGGTTTTAACTGGGACAAAGGGTCCTTTGAGTTGTGGGATATGGTAGGAATTAAGGAAACCCTACCTATGTTTGAAGAAGAAGGCCTCAAGGTCGCTGCTTGGGTGCATGAAATGATTGACGCAGGGAATACCTCCTTTTATAAGATTGAGAATGGAATGCGGAAGTTTTACCACGTTCCCTCAAAATCCTATAAGGCTATACCCGGTACGGAGTCCTTGATCATGTTGGACAATCTCAGAGAAAACAGAACGGTCTGGTCCAACGATGGCGTATCTCTAATCGACCTGGGAGATGGAGTCCTCAACATAGAATTCCATTCCAAAATGAATAGCCTGGGAGAATCCGTTGTCCGAGGAATCAATGAAAGTTTGGATTATGCGGAAAAACATAATTATGTGGGGGTAGTAGTGGCCAATGAAGGCCCCAATTTCTCTGTAGGTGCCAACCTGGCCTTGATTTCCATGATGGCTATGGAGGAGGAATGGGAAGAGCTGGAATTTGCGGTCAAATCCTTCCAGGATACGGCTATGCGTTTCCGCTTGAGTCCCTTTCCCGTCGTAGTTGCCCCGCACGCGATGGCACTAGGAGGAGGATGCGAATTCTCTATGCACTCCAATCAAATAGTAGCCAGTGCTGAGACCTATATCGGTCTGGTGGAAGTAGGCGTAGGCCTGATCCCTGGAGGAGGAGGAACTAAAGAATTTGCGCTGAGAGCTGCTGACCAATACGACAAAGAAAATATTCCTGGGAACCTGGTTCTTCAGAAGTATTTGATGAATATCGCTACCGCTAAGGTGGCTACCTCTGCTGAAGAAGCTCGTGAGATGAACATTCTCCGTTCTTCAGACAAGGTAGTGGTAAATACAGCAAGGAGGATTAAGGAAGCCAAAGAGGCCGTTTTGGCCATGGCAGAAGAAGGCTTTACGGCTCCTACGCAACGGACGGATATTCGGGTTTTAGGTCGCAACATGCTCAGCACTTTGATGGCGGGTGTTGCGGCTATGCAGTATGGACACTATGCCTCTCCTCATGATGCGTTAATTGCCCAAAAGATAGCCTATGTCCTGTGTGGAGGAGACCTCTCTGGAGACGACAACCGCGTTTCAGAGCAATACTTACTCGACATTGAACGCGAAGCCTTCTTGAGTCTTTTGGGAACCGAGAAAACTCAGGAGCGCATTGCTCATATGCTGAAGACAGGTAAGCCGTTGAGAAATTAGTGAATAGTCGATAGTCCACGGTCCACAGAATGGTCGATGGATGACATTTCATTTAAGTTCTATTTTTTATATTTAATTCAATCAAAAATCAAAAAATAAACCGAAATGCGTGAAGCATATATCATAGCCGCAAATAGAACCGCCGTTGGAAAGTCTGGTAAAGGCGGGTTCAAACATATGCGCTCCGATGACATGGGAGCGGAAGTGATCAAAACCATGATGGCCTCTGTGCCTGAAGTTGATCCTTCTAGGGTAGATGACGTAATCGTCGGATGTGCCGTACCGGAAGCTGAACAAGGGATGCAGATAGGTAGGATGATATCTCTGATGGCCTTACCGATGAATGTATCGGGCTTTGTGATCAACCGCTATTGTGGGTCTGGATTGGAAAGTATCGCCCTGGGTGTCGCCAAAATCAAAAGTGGCATGGCCGATTGCATCGTCGCAGGAGGGGTGGAAAGTATGTCTCTACTTCCCATGATGGGGCATAAGGTAGCCTTGAACTACCGCTTGGCACAAGAGCACCCAGACTGGTATCTGGGCATGGGGCTAACAGCAGAAGAGGTCGCAGCTGACTACAAAATCTCCCGTGAGGATATGGACGAGTTTGCCTATCACTCCCATATGAAGGCCCTGGCCGCTATTGATGGAGGGAAGTTCAAGAGCCAGATTGTCCCTGTACCGGTAGAAGAAATTTATATTGATGAAGAAGGAAAGAGGGCAACCCGCAATTATGTCGTTGACACAGATGAGGGACCTCGCAGAGGAACAACTGTTGAAGCAATCGGGAAACTGCGTCCTGTATTCAGAAATAAAGGAACCGTTACGGCGGGTAATTCCTCGCAGACTTCTGATGGAGCTGCCTTCGTGTTGATCTGTTCGGAGGAAATGGTAAAAGAGTTGAACCTCAAGCCCAGAGCTCGTATGGTAGGTTATGCCACGGAGGGAATCGATCCCCGTATCATGGGGATGGGGCCTACAGTTGCTGTACCCAAAGTCCTTAAGCAGACAGGACTTTCTCTGAATGACATCCAGCAAATAGAACTGAATGAAGCTTTTGCCTCTCAGTCTATCGCGTGTATCCGTGAATTGGATCTGAATCCTGAGATTGTCAATGTAAATGGCGGAGCCATTGCGTTAGGCCATCCATTAGGATGTACAGGAACTAAGCTCACCACACAGTTGATCAATGAGATGGAAAGCCGCAAGCAACGCTATGGAATGGTAACGGCTTGTGTAGGCGGTGGACAAGGCGTAGCAGGGGTGTTTGAAGTGATGAACTAGGAGAATTCTCCAGATTAGGATACGATTATATCCCTTCTGAACTAGGAAGGGATATTTTTTTTATTTCTACTAAGCATAAGAACAAGCCCAAAAGAATCATCAACTTATTCAGTTTAGAAGGGGATTTTCTGCAATCGCCTCCAACCAAATAATTTCCCCCCTTCAAATTCCCAGTCTTGTTCTCCTCCGTATATGACATAACTATCGGAGGTGGGAATATTGACTATTTTTTGCCACCAAGATAAGTTTTTGAAAAAATCGGGAGAGTAAGTTCGTGAAGACTTGAGTTCAATGGGAATCAGGTGAGTTCCACGATCAATGAGAAGATCAATCTCGTGGCCTTTATGATCCCTCCAGTAGTATATTGGAGGTTTTTGTCCTTGATTATAATAGGTTTTGCAAATTTCTGAGATAATCAGGTTTTCAAATAGGGCTCCTTTTTGATAATACGATTCTAAGGCTTCTACCGAGTTCAGGCGGAGAAGGGAACAGGCCAATCCCGTGTCATAAAAGTACAATTTGGACGATTTAGTAACTCGTTTGTTAAAATTTTTGAAATAAGGGCTAAGTTGAAACAGAATATAGGATGCCTCCAGAATGGATAGCCAGCTAATAATGGTATTGACACTTACTCCTAAACTATTCGACATATTGCTGTAATTCACTGTTTGTCCAATGTATCCTGCACATAAGCCCAAAAATCGATTGAATAGATTGAGATTCCCCAGATTCTTTATCTGCCTTACGTCTCTTTGAACATAGGTATCAATATAATCCTGATAGAAGCGGAAGGGGGGAATTTTTTTGTCGTAAATCCTGGGATAAAATCCATTAAATATCCAATCTTCATATCGTTGACCTGGAGAGCTAAGCTCTTCCATAGAGAAAGGCAGTAAATAGAATATGGCTGTGCGGCCCGCCAGGGTTTGACTTACACTTTCCAGCATAAGTAAATTGTGAGAACCCGAGATGACAAAAGATGCTTCCGGATCATTATCGACAATTTCCTGGAGGTAGGAAAGAAGATCTGGAACTCGTTGAATTTCGTCGATGATAAGTTTATGGCCAAATTGGGCAAATAGAGCCATTGGGTTTTCTACCACTTGTTCTCTCATACTGGGAACCTCAAGAGATACATAGGAAAATTTAGGAAAAAGACTTTTCAGTAAAGTCGTTTTCCCTCCTTGACGAGGACCTGTAAGGGTTATGATAGGATATTTTCCTATCATTTCTTGAACGTATGGAGCAATTGAGCGGGGAATCATTGGGAAACTTTCCCTTTAAAATAGGGAATATTTTCATCACAACTGAAAATACCCGCAAATTTAGGTGTAAATTTTCAGTAAGAATGAAAATTGACACCCCAAAAGGTGCAAATTTTCACTCCCAATAGCGATCAATATTAGCCAATTTGAGAATTCTCCGGGTATAGCCGGTAGGAAATATACGTACGAGGCGGTCTATGGCGGTCGCATCTTTTCCCACTAAGATTCGGTGTTTCTTTTTCCGTATCCCTTTGAGGATAATCTCAGCGGCTTTTGATGGAGGCAGAACCAGGCTTTTTTCATTGAACTCCTTGCGCATTTTGTCTCTTTTTGCTTCACTCAAAGGAGAATTTTGAGGGATGCGAGAGGAATTGGCAATATCCGTTTTGATTCCACCGGGATGTACACTGATTGCCTGTACGTGAGGGGCATTTACCATCAGTTCCATCCGCAGACATTCCGTAAAGCCCCGTATGGCGAATTTGCTACTGCTATAAGGAGATTGAAGCCCAGGGCCGAATATTCCATATATGCTTGAAACATTCACCAATACGCCTTCTGGCCTTCTTTTCAAGTAGGGAAGGAAAGCTTTGGTGCCATAGACCATCCCATAAAAGTTGATCCCCATGACCCATTCCAGGTCTGCATAATCCAGGTCTTCTACCGAGATAGCATCTAAAGCCACACCCGCATTGTTGATGACTACGTCTACCTTCCCATAGTGATTGATTACCTGGGCGGAAAAGGCATGGACGGATTTTGGATCGGCAACGCTAAAGGCCTGATGAAAAACAGATGCGCCTTTAGAGCTTAAATCCGACGCCAGGGAGGCCAAGCTATCCTCATGAATATCATTCAAGGCGAGTTGAGCTCCATTTTGAGCAAAAGCTTGAGCCAAGGCCTTTCCAATTCCAGAAGCAGCACCTGTAATAACGACAACTTTATCTTTGAAATCTTGCATATGTGTTTGGGTTTCAGGCAAAATATATCCATATTTTTCTATCAAACCTCAAAACATGGGAAAGGAATTATTTGATTATCAAGTAGCCGTTATCGGAGCGGGTTTTGGAGGCCTCGGGATGGCCATCAAATTGAAGCAGTCTGGTAGAAAGAATTTTGTCATTCTGGAAAAGGCCAGCGAGTTAGGGGGTACTTGGCGAGATAATGTATATCCAGGTTGTGCTTGCGATATCCCTTCGCACCTTTATTCCTTTTCCTTTGAGCTAAATCCCAATTGGTCCCGTCAATTTTCTCCCCAGCCAGAAATTTTATCCTACTTACAATCATGTGCTGAAAAACATGGCCTGAATGAGCATATCCGCTTTAATGCTGAAGTGAATGAAATGAAATTTTTGCCCGAAAAAGGGGGCTGGAGGATCAGTTTGGCAAATGGAGAGTCCATTACAGTTCAAAGTGTGGTATTGGCTACCGGGCCACTTAATCGAATCAATATTCCCGAGATTCCAGGTAGGGAAAGTTTTAAGGGGCCTGCTTTTCATTCTTCTCAATGGGATACCAACGCTCAATGGGAAGGGAAACGAGTCGGAATTATCGGTACGGGGGCCAGTGCTATTCAATTGGTTCCAGAAATTGCTGACAGAGTTGAAAAACTCTACGTATTTCAGCGCACCCCTCCCTGGATTATCCCTAAGCCAGATCGAAAGATAGGCAAATTTGAACAAGGCCTTTATCGCTTATTCCCCCCCTTACAAAGGCTTCACCGGAATTGGATTTTCTTCCGACTAGATGCGGTAGTGGGAGGATTCCTGGGGAATAAGTTTCTCAATAATGTTACGAAAAATGTAGCCCTAAAACACATCCGTAAGAGCCTTTCCGATCCTCAATTAAAAGAATGGGTTACGCCGAACTATACCCCCGGGTGCAAACGTATCCTCGTTTCCAATGAGTATTACCCTGCGTTAGAAAAAGAGCAGGTAGAGTTAATCCCAGAAGGGGTTTCAGAAATTTCTCACAACAAACTATTCACCCCCTCCGGCAAAGAAAGGGAGGTGGATTGTCTGGTTTATGCAACGGGGTTTAACGTTGCGGATGTCTTCACTTTTATAAAAATCTACGGAAAAAATGGACAAGAACTTCATGACTATTGGGAGGAAGTTGGCATTTCTGCCTACAAGGGCACAGCTATTTCAGGATTTCCTCATCTTTTCATGTTATTAGGGCCTAATACAGGCCTTGGGCATAACTCTGTAGTAGACATTGAAGAGTCCCAGTTTTCTTATGTATTGGATAACCTCGATCACATTGAAAGACTGAAATCAGGTTTCTTAGAGTTGAAAATGGAGGTTCAGCAAGCTTACAATGAAGAAATCCAAGAGCGATTGAAATCAACGGTATGGCAATCTGGGGGATGCAAAAGTTGGTACCAGAATGAAGTGGGAGAAAACCCTACCATTTGGCCGGGTTCCAATAGGGCTTTTAGGCGAGAAACGAGGAAAGTGGATATTTCGGATTATGACCTGGTAAAGCCCGAGAAAATACCTACTTAGGTTATGGAAATTATTAAACAACTGGAAAGCGCTCGAGACAGAATTCTCCCCTATTTTGAGCTCTCAGAGGAGGATCTCGCAAAATCCTATGGCCCTGGGAAGTGGACAGTCAGACAAATCCTCCATCACCTAGCGGATGCAGAGTCGGTATTATATGACCGTATTCGTAGAACGATCTCCAAGCCCCACCAAGTCCTTTGGGGCTTTGACCAAGACGCCTGGGCTCAAGAGTTGGACTATGCCCATTTCCCCCTGGAGATAAATAAGGCTATATTTGTATCTGTACGTCAGGGAATTATTTACCTGGCTTCGCAGCATTATGAGACTAAGGGGGACTATCCCTTCGTTCATAGTAATACAGGCCTGAAAGACCTTAAGCATTTGTTCGACAAAGTAGTATGGCATGGGGAGCAACATGTAGCACAAATAAATAAGGCGCTCTCCTGACCAAACTCCTAACCCTATCTACTATTAATGAGAAAAATTTATTTAATACCTCTTTTCCTGGGCATGATTCTCGTAAGCTCCTGTGAATCAGGCTCTACCGCTAATTGGGACAAACCCCAAGTAAAATCAGCAGTAGAATCTATGCTTCAAGGGTACTTCGATGATATTCGGCAATCAGGATTGACAGCTGAATTTGCCTATTTGGATTCTACCGAGGATTTTTTTTGGGTTCCGCCAGGCTATGGCTCGTCTCTGGACTACGATTCTGTAAGAACCATTTTGGAGTACAATGCTGCGGCCTTTACTTCTGTGTCTTTTAATTGGGAAAAACTGGATATCTATCCTTTATCAGGGGAAATCGCAACCTACACGGGCGTTGTTCGGGGAAAGATTGTCGATACTTCTGGAATGCAATCTAATGTTCATATGATTGAGACCGGAACAGCCATTAAACGCAAAGGGGGTTGGAAGATCCTCTCTGGTCAGTCCAGAGACTTTCCCGGGGTAAGTTCTAGGTAAATGCACGTATCTAATTGGGGTAATTACCCAACCATTCAAGGAGAAATCCATTCCTTGCGAAATTTTGATCCTTGCGAAAGTATTCCTTGGATTCCCAGAGGGATGGGGAGATCCTATGGAGATGCTTCGCTGGGGCGACATATGGTAGATACCTGTCCCAACAACCGCTTACTGTATTTTGATGACCAGACTGGGGTTCTACACTGTGAAAGTGGGGTTACCTTCGAGGATATTTTGAATGTATTCCTTCCTCAAGGTTGGTTCCCACCGGTAACTCCCGGAACTAAGTATGTCACCTTAGGAGGGGCTTTGGCGGCAGACGTTCATGGGAAAAATCACCATTTGGCTGGAGCTATTTCTCAATATGTATCGGGGATTGAATTACAACTTCCTTCAGGAGAGGTCCTATACTGCTCCCCCCAGAAGGATGAACACATATTTTGGGCCACCATGGGAGGGATGGGCCTAACAGGACTGATTAGAACAGTGTGGATTAAACTTATCCCTGTAGATTCCCGGCTCATCCAAACGAAAACAATAAAAGCCAAAAACCTGGATGAAATTCTAGACCTTTTTGAGGCGTACAAGAACGTTAGCTATTCAGTTGCCTGGATAGATTGTCTCGCATCTGGTAAGAGATCTGGAAGAAGCTTACTTATGTTGGGCGAACATGCTACTCACAAGGATATTCGGAAGGTAGACTACTTGAAAATTAAAGAGAAATCAGCGCTTCCAATTCCGCTAAACTTTCCTAGTAAGACCTTAAACCCCTTCAGTATTAAGGCTTTCAACACCCTTTATTACCATAAACAATTTGCTAAGGACACCTCGAAAATTGTGGGGTATGACAGCTTTTTTTACCCCCTGGATTCCCTCCAGAATTGGAATCGTATATATGGAAAAAAAGGCTTTGTTCAGTATCAATGTGTGATACCCAAAGAGGTGGGAAAAAAGGGCATGAAGGAAATAATCCGTAGGATTAATGAAAGGAAGATGGGATCCTTTCTGGCTGTTCTAAAACTGATGGGACCTAACCCGCATACAGAATTTCTATCTTTTCCTATGGAAGGCTACACACTGGCCCTTGATTTTCCTGTCAACAAATCCCTTTTCGCCTTTCTTCACTTGATGGATAAGTTCGTCATGGGCATGGGAGGAAGGGTATATTTAGCAAAGGATGCGCGTTTGCGTCCGGATGCCTGTCATCAGATGTACCCTGGATTGGACAATTTTAGGCGGGTACTTCGCGAAATCGGGAATACGGGACAGATTAGTTCCTTTTTGGCAGAGCGTCTACAGATTTTTGAGTGAGGCACTTATATTTTCTGTACATTATTGTAATGAAAAGGATCATATTGCTTTCGATGCTGGGCCTTATGGCCTTTAGTGGCCTCCAGGCTCAATTGTATCTCGGCGTAAAAGGAGGCCCCAATCTTTCCAGTTTGTTGACCAATGGAGACAACCAGTTCTTCGGAAATGATTTGTATCAATACAAAGTGGGACCCCAAGTAGGGATCTTCGCCCAAGCCCGCTTTACAGATAAGTTTTATGTCCAGCCAGAGCTTTTATGGATAAATAAAGGAGCTTCTGTACTGGTTGATGCTTCCATAAACCAACGGCAGAATTTGTCCCTCAACTATTTTAGCCTTCCCCTAATGGCAGTGTTTGAAATCGGTCCTAGTTTGGGGGTCATGGTAGGGCCTGAGTTAGGTTATTTGGCTTCCCGTCGTTTTGGTGGGGAACCCGTTGTTTCATTGATCACCTACCGAAGCTGGGATTTGAGCCTGAATGCGGGGGCTATGATGGATTTGTCTGAAGTCTTATTCCTAGACTTGCGCTTTAGTTTTGGCTTATTCGGTCTAGAAAAATTTAGCACAGCCAACAATCCTCTTCAAAGCCGGAATTCCTCTATGCAGCTTTCCCTGGGGTATATGCTTTCCCAAGATTAATATCAATGAAAAGAGGCAGTACCCATTTGGATACTGCCCCTATACAAATTCCGAGAAGCTTTATCTTCTAGAATAACATCATCTGAGTTTGACAACTTTGAGCTGGTGAATGTTCTCTCCATCCCGCAACTGTACAAAGTAAATGCCCTTAGCAAGTCCATGACCCAGGATGAGGGTTTCATTGCTACTCACTTGACGCTCTTCAATGATCTGTCCCAAGGCATTGACTAATTGCAGTCTTCCTATTTCAGCTAGTTCTCCCTTAATATCGAGTGTAAAGGAGTTGGAGAAAGGATTGGGATAGGCAGCTAGTTGGACCCTTGCTTCCTCCGCTATTCCACTGTTGGCATCGGCAAAACGAGAACCAGAGAGATCAGGGAAGCACCCCAACACCTCTACTTCTGCCATATGTAGCGGGTTAGTATCTGTGAGTTTTACCAACACATACTGGCCTGTGATCCCGTCAAAGTCGAAGCTTTCCATTACCCCGGCTTTCCCTTCAAAATACATTTCCATTATAGCAGGGTCCCCGGTTAATTCACCAATGGCTTTGTCTCCATCAATTGGAGATTCGGATACGAAGACATAAAAGTCTTTTAATCGATTCTGGAATCCATTGGAACGGTTGTAAATCTTTACTTCCTCAATCGCAGCGATGTCTCCCAGGTCGACCATCCACCAAGGTTTGGCCTCTGTTTGGGTGTGCTGCAGATTCGCTGTCCAGGGGGACGTTCCAACCGTGTTTCCGTCAATCGCAAAGCTTGCCTCTCCATTACCATAGGTGCTAGACTGAGACGCTACACCTTCCATCGCCAGATTCTCTGGGCTTGTACAGGGTAGGGGGCCACAGCCTCCGTCTGGAATCACCTCAACCACTTCTTGTGTAACACACTCGGGCTTGGCGCGGTCCCTGATGTATACCGTATAAATTCCCGCGTCTAAGCCGAAGAAAGTGAGTAATCCGTTAGGTACTTGCCATCCTACTGTAGGACTAAGGCTATACTCGTAATCAGTTCCACTCACACTAAGCACTTCAATTTTTCCATCATTGGTGGCACAATTTGAAGGAGCGATCCCGGTGATAGTGGGTTGCTCAAATACACAGTCTGTTTGTCCACCTGCAGGACAACCCATCACCTGTACCTCTGCCATGTGAAGTGGGTTTTTTCCTGTGAGTTTAATAGCTACGTACCTTCCTTGGGTAGGCCATTCGATGGATTTTTGAGCTCCGACAGTACCCTCATGATAGTAATTGGCAATAGAAGCATCAGCCAATAATTCATTGATTGTTTTACTGGCATCGATGGGAGCTTCCGAGGCAAATAAATAGAAATCCTTCAATCTATTGCTGCAGCAATCTGTGCGGTTGAAGAGCTTGATCGATTCAATATCAGCACTTTCTCCCAAATCCACTTTCCACCAAGGCATGGACTCTCTTTGGGTATGCTGGATAGAAGCAAAAGCCCAGGGCCCTCTGGTGCCATCTATGTCTCCATCTACGGCAATACTGGCTATCCCGTTTCCGTAGGTGGAGGATTGCTCAGCATCCTTACCTAGAGCCAAGTTCGTCGGCGTACAGGCGGAAGGATCCAGTACTTCAATTTGGATCATGTCCATTTTTTCACAATCCCCATCTACTAAGGTGTAGGCTATTGCATAGCTTCCAACACCTATACCAGGATCAAATACACCTGAAGAGTTTACACCTGGACCTGTCCAGGTTCCTCCCGCAGGCAGGGCCATAAGTTGCTCAGGTGCATCTGTTGCATGGAAAGGGCCTGCTGGTACAATCTCGGGTTGTAGCAATTGGGCGCAAGGATCGGGTTGAGGTCCACATTCTGCTTCGAAGGGACAGCCATAGACTTCCAGCTCTGCAAAATGCAGGGCCTTTCTTCCGGGCTTTTGAATGCGTACATATTGCCCTACTACTTCGGGAATCTGAATACAACTCGGGAAGCCTGCTGGATCTTCAACGAATTGAGCATATATATCTGGGTTGTTGAGTAGATCGTCCAGGCTCGCACTTTCGTCAAAAGGCGAACAAGAAATCAATAGGTAGTACTCTTTGAGGCGATTGATGATGAATTCATCTTCAGCAGATCGGTTGTAAATACAAATCTCTGAAATCTTGAAGGTTTCATCGGTGGCACCATCACCTAGGTCTACCTGCCACCAGTCATCTTCAAACTCCTGACAAACGTGAACGATATCTGGATTCGACGTCCAGGGAGTAGAACCCTCGGTAATCCCATCTACGCCGAGGCCGGAATAGCTATTTCCATAATCACAGGGAGTTTGAGTAGGTTTATTGAGCGAAAGCAATTGAGGCTCACAAACTTCATTACAAAATTCTTCAAAGACAAAGCTTGCTTTTGCGAAATCGGCGCATTCAGCTGACCCCAGTACATTTACTATTGCATCCTCGGTGTTTAGAGAGAAAGGATCAATTTCGTTGGGATCCAAAACTGCATAGTATAGGGTAGCCGTTGCAGGTAAAGCAATGGACTCAAAGCTCGTACTGGTGATGGGATTTTGAGAAGCTTGATCAAGGCCTGTTATTTGGTCCCCATCTTCAACAAAGAGATAATAGAAATCAATATAACCATCAGGGATATTTTGACCACTTACGGAATAATTGAAAACTAATCTCTTAAATACAGTTCCTACATCTTCTACCTCTTCAATACAATCGATATCGCCTACCATGATTTCTCCAGCCTCCGCCAAGCAAGGAAGAGGAGCTAACTGAAGTCCAACGATTACAGGGTCATGATCTGAAGAACGATAGGGACTGTCATCGTATAGCTCATTGATGACAGGCTTGGCCTCAAAGAACTCTTCCGATCCATCTTGAATAGGATCATTGTAGTCCAAGAGGTTGACCTCATCTGAGTTGATATGCCAGATGGTCGCACCAGTTACTTTATCTAAGAGGTCCCCTGTTGCCAAGGCGTGGTCCAAATAGCCAAATTGACCACTAAATACGAAGCTGTATGCGTCATCTCCCACAAATTGATTTACCAAGTCTGTATAGTCATCAGCAGTCGACTGGGTATCGTCGGCTCCTTCTAAGATGGCTTTAATAGGATCTTCAAGCGCATAGGCGTTCAAGTCCCCTATGATCAGGAAATTATCGCTGCCACTGCCAGTAGGGTCGGTAGCCAACCAGTCTACCAGGGCCTCGGCAGCCTCAGTCCTTTTGCCATTACAGTTTCCTTGCCCAGTAGTGGTGTCGTCATCTCCAGCCCCACAACCGGAACCCTTTGACTTGAAGTGGTTCACTATAGGCGTGAATTGCTCTCCAGAGCTTATCTCTGTAAAGGTCTGGGCCAAGGCTGGGCGGTTGAAGTCGCTGTCAAAGCGAGGATCTACCGAAGCATCTAAAATAGCTGCTGCCCCAGTCGGGCTCACAGTAGCCGGTTTGTAAATGAAAGCTACTTTGATAACATCCGTTCCGATGACTCCTGCATCGATGAAGTCATAAGTCCCTGCCCCTACTTTGGCATTTAAGGCATTTACCAGATCTTCGAGGACAGGGTCTGTGCCGTCATTGGCAGGTCCAGCAGCGGGATTATTTTCTAGCTCGATTAAACCGACTACGTCCGCATCGATGATTTCCAGCGCCGCAACAATTTTGTCTCGTTGACGAACCAATTCTGCCGCACTATTAGCCCCCCTACATCCATCTCCGTTAGGCCCACAGTTGTTGCCGCCTTCATCGATGGTGGTGAAGTAGTTGAGTACATTGAAGGAAGCTACCTTGAGGCTTCCGCCTACGGATTCGGGAGCAGCTGTGCGAGGATTGCCCGCATTGAAGCTCACCGGATTACCAATCTGTGGGCGAATGCGCCAAGTGGCATCTCCTGAACCAGGAGAGGCATAATCCATGATCCCTGTTAAGTTGGATATAGTATAACCTCCTCTGATAAAGTTGTCTACTGCAAAGCCATTAGGCTGAGGGTGATACACAGGATCCGTATTGTTTTCTGTGTTATTGAGGTCATCCAGGATAATTCTCCTTCTGGCCGTTTCGTCCTGAGCGGCGGTGAACCCTGCCGCATCCGGCATATTGTCATTGGTAAACTGACGCAGTTTGCCGCCTTCAGAGAGGACTATCTGGCCAAAACGACCCATTTGGAAGTACTCAGTTACAGTAAGTTCATCGGTGAACTGAACCAGCATACCCTCCACATTTTCAAAGGTGGCCTCATCTTCGGTGCTCATTGCTGCCGGCATATCCACAGAAGCTGGGCTAACTAGCCCCGAGTTATCTCCGGCATTGGTAACTACCAAGCTTCCCCCAAATAGAGAAATGTCTATTTGGCTCATGCCCCCACTTTCTCCCTGACGTCCCGTTACTTGGACAATTTGTCCCTCAGAAACGGCGTCTGTGCAGGAGCCACAGTATACGAATATCCCTTCGGAAGTATTGGGATCTCCATCCTCATCTGTCGTTTCTTCTTGGAGGAAGAAGCCTCTTAACTCATTGCTTCCCTGATAATCTCCTACAACTACTCCTTCCACAGTAACGGAGCCTCCAGGATTCGTTACCGCTGAACCGGAACCTTGGACTAAATGGATTTTTGTTTCCACTGGAGCAGGGCTTTCACAATCCACCCGAATATTATCTACTGCCAGGGGTTCAAAGCTATCATTAGAAGTCAATTCTATTTCCAGCGTAAGAGAAGTCCCGGTACTGGGCGCTGCAAAACTGAAGCTCGTTAAGGTAGTCGTTAGGTTTACCCCATCACCCGTACCGTCTAGGTTCGTGTCTTGATACAAGTCTCCAGCACCAGACGCATCTGGGGCAAAGGCGCCTATCAAAGTGCGTGTACCATCTATATCTGCAAATATCTGTATGCCATCTCCTCCTTCATAATTGTCAAATTCGGGCTCCCCATTCAAGGCGCCAAAAGAGCCTGTGATTCCTACGGGACTGGCAGCTCCGGAAATATCTATGGGGCCTATGGTGATAGTCCGGGTAGCAGCCCCTCCTTCGCCATCATTGTCCTGGCTCAGGATGCCAAAGCTGCCCGCCCAACCAGCTTGGAAGTCATTTCTGGCTCCATTGCTATTATCGGGAACCGCATAGCGGTTGAAGAAGTCAAATCCTCCATCGTCAAATGGATCAGACAAGGTGTAGCTCGTTCCAGGAGCAGATTCAAAGGACTCCACAAAGGATGGACACTGGCCCACAAAAGAGATAAGGCCGTCGTCTGTGGTAAAGCTCCAGAATGTATTGTCAGCGAATCCCGCAAAGTCATTGTTGGAAAGGTCTTCTACAACTCCTGCATCAAGGGTAACATAGTAAGTCTGTGCGGGGTCGAGGTCTAGGGTAGGGTCAATCGTGAGGGTATTACCCACGATTGAGACCAGAGGAGAAGTACTTACATCAAAGCTTTCTACCAAGATATCTCCTACTAGAATAAATAACTGGATGTTTCCTGTACCTGCCTGAATATCCTCGTTGAATTCTGCAATGAGGTTGGTAGCTACATCTACGTCAGTAGCGCCGTTTGATGGGGTGAGGGCTGTAATAACAGGAGGTAAATTGTCCCCTCCTACTCGTGTAGGGTTAATGCTTCCAAAAGTAGCTCCTGTAGTAGGGTCTGTATCAAAAACATCGGCGGTTACGTCCACTGCATCTACATCAAACACGGCTTCTCCCCCCGCTCCAGAAACAATATTTACAGCGTATAAGTCTCCCACACTTGCATCTCTGAAGATTAATTCAGGCTCGACACCCGTATACGTGAAATCCGTACCTCCCATATCTGCCCCATAAATGGAGGCCTCATCCCCAACTGCATCAGGAACTCCTATGGCATCGAAAATGGTTCCAAAGACGGAAAGGTCATCTGCCGTTCCATCGTTATTCGTGTCTATGTCCGTTGGGTTGGGTTCTGTGCTAATCGCTCCTGTAAATTCAGAAGTAAGTGCTATGGTAAAAGAAGGATTTTCCAAATCAGGGATCTGAACTACCAGAAGGCCATTGGAATCAAATGTCCCTGAAACTTCTGTAGCTCGATCGACAAGCCCTTGAGAAGTCCCTGGATCGCTTTCTATACTCACAATCCAGCCTGTAAAGATCTCCCCCGGCGTACCACTCAATTCAACCGAGACATTAGCTGGATCAGATCCATCGGGATTGGGTTCAAACTCGCTAATTAATGTGGGAACATTTATAGGAGCTATTGTAGGATTAATACTTCCGAAAGTAGCCCCCGTAGTAGGGTCTGTATCAAAAACATCGGCGGTTACGTCCACTGCATCTACATCAAACACGGCTTCTCCCCCCGCTCCAGAAACAATATTTACAGCGTATAAGTCTCCCACACTTGCATCTCTGAAGATTAATTCAGGCTCGACACCCGTATACGTGAAATCCGTACCTCCCATATCTGCCCCATAAATGGAGGCCTCATCCCCAACTGCATCAGGAACTCCTATGGCATCGAAAATGGTTCCAAAGACGGAAAGGTCATCTGCCGTTCCATCGTTATTCGTGTCTATGTCCGTTGGGTTGGGTTCTGTGCTAATCGCTCCTGTAAATTCAGAAGTAAGTGCTATGGTAAAAGAAGGATTTTCCAAATCAGGGATCTGAACTACCAGAAGGCCATTGGAATCAAATGTACCGGAAACTTCTGTAGCTCGATCGACAAGCCCTTGAGAAGCCCCTGGATCGCTTTCTATACTCACAATCCAGCCTGTAAAGGTCTCCCCCGGCGTACCACTCAATTCAACCGAGACATTAGCTGGATCAGATCCATCAGGATTGGGTTCGAACTCACTGATCAAAGCCGAAACGAGAACAGCCAAATCATCATTTTGAATGGTTCCATTGGCTGACGAAGTAGTAATAGTGGCTCCATTGGTTGGATTGGTCAAGGTCAGGGTAAAATTCTCATCTGGCTCTACCTCAGTATCCCCAGAAACAGATATTTCGATAGGTTGACTAGACTCGTTCACTAGAAAATCTATAGTGCCTACAGGAAGTACTCCTCCAAAATCCCCTGCGTCTGCTGTACCTGATAGGGAATAATCAACACTGGTTGATCCACTAAGATCTCCCGAACGGGTTACTGTAAAAGTGAAAGTGGTAGTTCCTGCATCTCAATAATTCTGCCTCCGTTCTGCATCCGTTGCAACAATGGCTAAGGTAGTGCTAGGGGGTAAAAGCAATCAATAGTAGGATTAAGGATCCAAAAGTAGCTCCTGTAGTAGGGTCTGTATCAAAACTCCCATCATCGGCGGTTACGTCCACTGCATCTACATCAAACCACGGCTTCTCCCCCAGGGCTCCATTGAAACAATATTTACCGCGTAAATCCAGGAAGTCCCTCCCATCAAAATCATTTCTTGTCCAATCTCTGAAGATTAATTCAGGTTCGTATCCGTATCCATTGAAATGCGTGAAGCTCTCCCACATCGAAGCTGATCCCATAAAAGGAGGCCACTGAGAACGGGGACTGCAAGCAGTAATTAGAGCCTCCTATGGCATCGACCCCAATGGTTCCATCAGACGGAATAGGTCATCTGCCAAGGGGTGGAATCCATTCGTGCCATCTATTGTCCAGTATGGGTTGGGTTCTGTGCTAAGCGCTCCGCTAAATCAGAAACTAAGTGCTATGGTAAAAGTAAGGATTTTCCATTTTCGGGACATCTGAACTACCAGAAGGCCATTGGAACCCAAATAGCCATACCGGCAACTGGTTGTAGCCCGATCGGAACAACAGCCCTTGATAACCCCTGCAGAAGTACTATACTCCACAATCCAGAGGGTGTAATCCCGAATCTCGGTTGAGGCGTACCACTCAAATCAACCGAGAATTAGCTGGATCAGATCCCCATCCGGATTGGGATCAAACTCGCAAATTAATTGGGAACATTCATAGGAGCTATGGCTGTAGCGATTAAACTTCCTCATTAACTGCCCCAGGGGTAGTAGGGTTGTATCAAAAACATCGGCGGTTACGTCCACTGCATCTACATCAAACACGGCTTCTCCCCCCGCTCCAGAAACAATATTTACAGCGTATAAGTCTCCCACACTTGCATCTCTGAAGATCTAATTCATTGGCTCGACACCCGTATACGTGAAGCTCCGTACCTCCCATCGAATCTGATCCCATCAAATGGAGGCCTGAGATCCCCAACTGAAGCATCAGGAACTCCTATGGCATCGAAAATGGTTCCAAAGACGGAAAGGTCATCTGCCGTTCCATCATTATTCGTGTCTATGTCCGTTGGGTTGGGTTCTGTGCTAATCGAACCTGTAAATTCAGAAGTAAGTGCTATGGTAAAAGAAGGATTTTCCATTTTCAGGGATCTTCTGAACTTACCAGAAGGCCATTGGAATCAAATGTACCGGAAACTTCTGTAGCTCGATCAATAACAAGCCCTTGAGAAGCCCCTGGATCGCTTTCTATGACTCACGAATAATCCAGCCTGGCGTCTCCAAGATCTCCCCCGGCGTACCACTCAATTCCAACCGAGACATTAGCTGGATCAAAAACAAATCCATAAGGATTGGGTTCAAATTCACTGATGCGAATGGATCTTGAGCATACGAAAAAGCATAAAAAGCCACACACCAACATCATCATAACGAGATGTTTGAGGATGGATACAAGTCTCTTCTTTTGAGAACAAATAGGCAGGAGGAATTTCTTAAACAGCATAATTACTTGTGTGTAGAGGTAGAACATTAGGAATTGGTTTTCTATGAATGATTATAAGGTCTACCCATTGCCTAAAAGGAGGCAATAGGAATCCCAGGCCAGTATATTCTGGCCAAACTTTAGGGTTTTAAAAGGTATTTTAACGGTTGA
The DNA here is from genome assembly GCA_965263105.1 of Bacteroidia bacterium. Lineage (GTDB taxonomy): Bacteria > Bacteroidota > Bacteroidia > J057 > J057 > JBCCTX01. The sequence goes on from CBDHGL010000003.1 coordinate 241,466, forward strand.
TGTGACTAATTACATGGTCTGTTTGAAGTAAAATAACATCAAAAAATTTAATACAAAAAATATTATTATAGAAAAATAAACTTGTTAATAATTATTTAACATTGACTAATTTAAGGGTTTCAGGATATGTGGAAAGTGGGTAATATGGACAGCAGGAAAAAGGAAGATTTTAGGATAAAGGTGCTCAGGGTTCGATTAATTCTACCTTCCAATTGTCGATGAACACTTCCTTTTGCCCAGAGGCATTCCAAAAGAAGACTTTGAGCACATCTCCAGATTGAGCCTTGCGGTAGAGGGGGAATTCGTAATAGGTATCATGCCATTGCCAGGGGTCGGAGAGGCGTTGGAGTTTTACGGCGTATCGATTGCGAAGCTTGTCTCCATTCCATATTTCACTTACAAACTGACATTGCTGCCATTCATTCCACTCCATTTGGATGTAGAGGGTTTTGGCACTGAGTTTTAACCAGGGCTTATTGCTTAGGTCAAGAGATGATATGGGGACTTCATACACAGGGGAGAACTGCTGTTCTCCATTTAACACCAAGGCATACTTCCCTTCAAATACGGGGTTTTGAGTGTGGGAAATGCTGCTGTCAGTTTCAAAGGGGTTGTGGTATAATTCCTGGATTGCTTCCTTACCTGAATACCGATATTCATAGCGAATATCCAGGAATTTTTTATCTCCTTTTTTAGGCCGTGTTTTACCAAAAGTCTTCCAATAGTATTTGCGTGTGGGTCCTTCAGCATACCATCCACCATTAGGGGAATGGGCTTGCCAGGTCTGGATGAGGTTGAGGTCCATGCAGAGAAGCATGCCCCCAAAGGCGGCATCACTTTCCATCCTGTAGACCACATCCCCATCAATTCCTGTATCATCAAGGCCAAAGGGATACTGAGTAAGGCATAGGATTGAATCATGGCGCGAGAACCAAAGCTTCCCCCATACCACCAGACTTCCCAACTATAAACGACATAAACAGTGAGTAGTAGGAAGGTTAATAACGACCAAAAAATCCCTCGATACTTGATATAGAGGGGACGAAAACCAAGGAGGGCAAAGATCATTACAGGCGTATAGACCAACCAGCCTTTTCGGGCACTGAATAAGCCATCCAATATATGGGGAGATAGCCAGTCAAAGCCAAATTCCCCATAGCTATAGAAAAACCAGTGTCCAGAGTAGAGTTTCCAATAACTCATTTGTACCATGCCCATAAGAAACATTCCAAAGGCCAACGCCAAAACCTGTTGCCAATTTTGAAGGATGAGCTGCCACTTTTTTCCAAGACTCTTACGGCCCTTTATTCCCCAGAGTAAGGGAATGAGAATTGTCATAAGTTCTATAGGTCGTATGATGGTCGCAAGCCCAATGCATAGTCCCAAGAGAAAGGCTGTTCCCAATTTTTGATCTTCATGCCACCTGATAGTGAGCCAAAGGATGCAAGTATAAAGAGTAAAGAGATAATTATGGGGCATGGCTCCATCAAAACTGACGTAGTTGAGGTAGTTGGTGGCAAGGACCAATACACCAAGCGTAAGGGCTGTGGAGAGATCTGAGAAATATTTTAATAAAACTTTGCGCAAAAGCATTAGGCCCAGGAAGGCATAGACTAGACTGCCCCAGGAGATCGCCAATTGGTAGGGAAGGGAAAAACCGTCGGCAGGAAAGGAGCTGAGGGAAGCAAAGAGGTGGGCCATTAAAAAAAAGGGCAAGTATAGGAGAGCCATGCCGATGGGATATTTCATTACCTTATTCCCAGAATCGGCATCTACTGCGTGATGAAAGTCTCCCGCAGGGATATACTTGGGAAAGATTTCATCGATAAAGGATAAGGAAGCCAGGTCCTCATAGATAATTCCCGCAGGCAAATAGAGGTAATAGCCAAAGACATCCCAACTCAGGGTGGCTTCTGTCCCAAAGTTCTCCCATTTGGGGTAAAGGGTGGCAATTCTCCATAGTAAATAGAAGAGGATTGCCAGGGAAAATAGAGAGATGGGAGAGGAGCCCAAACCTTTCTGCCAGTTAATGCTTTTCATACAGGAATAAAATAAGGAAATTATTTACGTAGTTTTGAGATTCCTATTAGATTTGTGGTATTCCAGATACTTCAAACTACTTTACTAAAAGATTGAATACTTATGGCCGAGGTTATTGAAATGCCGAGACTCAGCGATACCATGGAAGAAGGGGTCATCGCCGCATGGCACAAGAAGGTAGGGGACGAGATTGCTTCAGGCGACTTGTTGACTGAAATCGAAACGGATAAGGCAACCATGGATTTTGAATCTCCAGAAGATGGGGTACTGTTGCATATTGGGGTAGAAGAGGGGAAGGGAATTCCCGTCGGGGCCCTACTAGCCATTATTGGCGAAAAAGGGGAAGACATTTCTTCCATTCTAGCCTCTTTCGCAAGTGGGGCGAATGGAGGAGCAAAGGATGAAGAGGTAGCTGCTCCTGAGCCTGTTGTAGAAGCATCTGTATCTTCTCCGGTAGCAGCTGTTTCTGTAGTATCTACTGATTCTGGTGTGATCAAGGCTTCTCCGCTTGCAAAGGCCATGGCCAAAGATCGGGGAATAGACCTAAGTAAAGTAACAGGGACGGGAGACAATGGTAGGATCGTTAAACGGGATATTGAAAACTTACAACCCGCTGCACCCTCTACCCTAAGTGCACCAGCTGCAGCTCCAAAGTCTGCCCTTTCTAGTATTGCCTCCCAGGGAGCCTTTGAAGACCTCCCCCTTTCCCAAATGCGAAAGACCATCGCAAGGCGTCTGGGAGAAAGCAAATTTTCAGCTCCCCATTTCTATGTCACCATGGACATAGATATGGGACAGGTAGTTGTGGTGCGAAAACAACTCAATGAAATCTCTCCGGTAAAAATATCTTTCAATGATATCATCATTCGCGCGACCGCTGCTGCTTTGCGTCAGCATCCCCAAATAAACTCTTCTTGGCAAGGAGACCATATACGGATGAACAAGGAGATTCATGTGGGTATGGCAGTGGCTGTAGATGAGGGGCTGTTGGTTCCAGTTATTCGACATGCTGATACCAAGACTTTCTCTCAGATTGCCGCAGAAACCAAGGACTTGGCTGGGAAAGCGCGGGATAGAAAACTAGATCCCTCAGCATGGTCAGGTAATACCTTCTCCATCTCCAACCTTGGTATGTTTGGGGTAGAAGAATTTACGGCCATCATTAATCCGCCCGATGCCTGTATCCTGGCAGTAGGAGGTATCCGTAAAGAACCCGTAGTAAAAGACGACGAAATCGTAATAGGCCACCGCATGAAAGTAACCTTATCTTGTGATCACAGGGTAGTGGATGGGGCTTCTGGGGCTGCCTTTTTGGTTACCCTTAGAGAAATGTTGGAAGATCCTATGCGGATGTTGGTGTAGTAAGAAGACGATAGCTTACAGTACCTTACAGATCCATTTGGATGAAATGTATCCACCTTAGGGCTTATGTGGCTCTATGCCTACCTTTCATTTTAGGGGCTTCCCTCTTAGCCCAACAGGGATATATTGTTACGGATAGCAGCAAGTCTACCGTTTTGTTCCCTCGGAGTGGGAGCGTTGTGGAAAATTCCCAGTTCATTCGAGTCTGGTCTTATGGGGAAGTAGTGAGAAAGTACCCTGCCGACCTCAGTGGGTATGGCTTACAGGATGGTCGGGTATACATTTCTAGAGAAATAGAGCTTCCCACAGGCAAGAAGCAAGTTTTTTTGGAAAGAGAAATCTTTAGGAGCCTTTATTTATTCACCTACCATTACAAAGGAGGGTATCTGCTATTTCTTGAGCCGGATAGCCAAAATTTCATTCCCCTTACTCAGGAAAATTATATAAGTGAATTGGGAGAAAGAATTCTGGATTGCCCGGATATGAAAGAGGCTTTGAGAAGTACCAAGTTCTCCAAAAAGTCGATCGAGAGGTTACTACGTCTGTATCAACGCTGTAAAGGAGGGCTACTCCCCTTCTCTCAATTTGGATTTTCCCTAGGCTATGCAATTAGTACCTTTGAATATCCTAAGCGAACGAATGACATCGGCCTACTGGCCTTCCTGCCAGATTTCCCCAATGACTATTTTGCAAGAGGAGATTTTCAATGGAATTCTTCTTTAATGGGAGGAGTCTTTGCCGATCTTCCAATGGGTATTTCTGCCTTTAGCTTTCAGACCGGCTTGCAGCTTACGCTGACAGAATTTGAAGAGCGAAGAAGAGTTATTCTATCAGATATTGATTTTCAAGGAAACTTTCTCAGCCTTGAACTCCCTATAAATTTCAGGTATACTGTCTTAAATCGAAGATGGCGGCCTTATTTTCAGATGGGTACAAGTTTTTTGCACAACTTTGAGGGTTCCGCAAAGTTATTTGAATCTCAAATTGGGATCAACATGGGACTACCTATCGAAATTGATTCGGATGAATTAATTGCTGATAATATGTATGGAATTGAAGCTGTAATGGGTTTTAGTCGTTTAGTTGGCGAACAAAAATGGCTTTCCGTAGAGTTAGGAGCCAAAAGGACAATTGGATTTTCCCGTGCCCTGATCTTGAATTATTATACTATCGACCTAAATTATTCCTTCTCCAAATAGCTGAATAGCTATTCTCTCCTTTACATTTTCAATTCCCTAATCTTATCGTAATTTTGCCAGCGCATTTTCTTGGAAATCCAAAAACGACACTATGTCTTACTCCAATCTTATTTCCTCCATCGAGGAATCAGCCACGTTGGGAATCGCTCAAAAAGTACGGGAACTAAAAGCCCAGGGAAAGGATGTCATTGGGTTGACCCTCGGGGAACCCGATTTTGATACGCCTGAACACATCCGGAGTGCTGCCAAGGCTGCTTTGGATGCGGGATACACCCATTATCCCCCTGTTACAGGGCTTCCTGAGTTGAAGGAGGCGATTGTACATAAACTCAAACGAGACAACAGCCTTAGCTATGATACGAGTAATGTTATGGTATCTACGGGAGCCAAGCAATCCCTGTACAATGTGGTGTTAGCCAAAATCAACCCTGGAGATGAGGTGGTCATTCCCGCACCTTTCTGGGTTTCATATGAGGCCATGGTTCGCTTTGCAGAAGGTAAGTTAGTATATATTCCTACTAGCATAGAATCCAATTATAAGATATCAGCAGAGCAATTGGATCAAGCCCTGACCCCAAAATCAAGGCTATTTTTCTTCAATTCCCCTTCAAACCCTAGCGGAAGTATGTATTCACGCGAGGAAATGGCCGAACTGGTGGCGGTATTGGAGCGTTACCCGGATGTGAGCATCATATCAGATGAAATATATGAATACATTACCTACGGGAAAAAGCATGAGAGTATAGGAACTTTCGATAGTATTTTCGATCGGGTAATCACTGTCAATGGCTTTGCCAAGGGATTTGCTATGACCGGGTGGCGTCTAGGATATATCGCGACAGTGGATAAAACCCTGTTATCCCTGTGTTCAAAAATCCAAGGGCAGTCCACTTCTGGGGCGAATGCCTTTGCTCAGAAGGGCGCGGTAGTCGCCTTAGGTGAACATATGGCTCCTACCTATGGCATGCGAGATGAGTTTCGGGTACGCAGAGATCGGGTCTATGATCGCTTAAAAGAAATTCCAGGAGTAAAGGTCAATCTGCCAGATGGAGCCTTCTATTTCTATCCTGATTTTGCTTCCTATTTAGGAAAAACGAATTCCCAGGGGCAACGCATAGAAAATATTGACCAACTCTGTCTATACCTCATTGAAGAAGAGGGACTGGCTCTTGTGACGGGATCTGCTTTTGGAACTTCTTCTCATGCGAGGCTGTCCTACGCCTATTCAGATGCCGTCTTGAATGATGGGCTAAACCGCCTAGAAAGAGGATTGGGAAAACTATCCTAAGGAATGGGTATATCGGTAGAGGAATTCTTTGACAAATGTAAATCTCTTCGCGTACTGGTAGTGGGAGACTTAATGGTAGATAGGTACCTTTGGGGCAAAGTTTCCCGTATTTCTCCTGAAGCTCCGGTACCCATAGTCGATATAAACCAGGAGGAAAACCGCCTAGGAGGAGCGGCGAATGTAGCATTGAATGTACATGCGATGGGTGCACAACCCATATTATGTGGGCTGGTCGGAGCAGATAGAGATGGGGTAATTTTCCGACATCTGGCTGAAGAGTTGGCGTTTGATTCAGACCTGATTCTCCCATCCGAAAAAAGAAGGACTACGGTAAAGGTCCGAGTCATTGGAAATCAACAACAGGTGCTTCGAGTAGATAGAGAAGATACGTTCCCCCTATTAGAATTAGAGCAGCAAGCCTTATTGCCCCTTCTTATTCAAAAAATACCTGAATCGGACCTCATTATTTTGGAGGACTATGACAAAGGACTCTTTAGCCCCAATTTTATTCGACAAATTGTTCAACAAGCTCAGCAGCAACAAGTTCCTATCTTTGTCGATCCTAAATTTCGGAATTTCCTCTCCTATGAAGGAGTGACCCTATTTAAACCCAACCTAAAAGAATTGAATGGAGGCTTAAAACTTCAACTCGCGAAGAAAGACCACCAGGCGATAGGGGATGCCATCCTTTCTTTGCGCAAGCAAATGTCTCACCATCTGTCCCTCATTACCCTAAGTGAGGAAGGGATGATTTTGATAGATGAGAAGGAGGCCTTTCACCACTTTCCAGCTCATTATCGAGACATAGTGGATGTATCGGGGGCAGGGGATACCGTCATTACCGTAGCTAGTTTAGCCCTTGCTGCAGGGCTTGATCCTACGGAGTCTATTATCCTTGCCAACCTTGCTGGTGGATTAGTCTGTGAGGAGGTGGGAGTTGTTCCCATAAATGTAGAAAGGCTAAAGGGGGAATTTTTTCACCTAGGCAATTCCAATGTTAAATAAACTCCAGTATGCATAAAAGTCCACAAGATTGGTGTAAAATTACCCAATAGAATACGCAATAATATATTGCTTGCATGACTTTGATATGCAGTTATCAAATAGGTACTGGGGCTACTTTTTAGTAGCCCCTCTTTCGTCACGATTTTGATTGGAAAAGTTCGTAGAAGGCCTCTAACTGTTCTGAGCTACCCAGAATGTAGAGTAAGTCTCCCTCTTTGAGTAGGGTGTGTGCATTGACATTCATCTCCAATTCTTGATTCTGCCGTTTGATCCCTACTACTGCGACTCCCGTACGGGTTCGGATCTGTAACTCAGCTAGCGTTTTTTCCTGGAGCTTTGGATACGCTTCACACTTTAGGTCTTCTAAATGTGTATCGGGATTATCCTCTCCCGTGATTTTGTCAATAAACTCTACGAGTGCAGGTCTGGTAATCAGGTTGGCCATTTTCCTACCTCCAATAATATGAGGCAAGATTATTTGGTTGGCTCCCGCTCTTCTCAATTTGGAGATGGAAGATTCATTAGAGGCACGAGAAACAATTTTGAGCTGGGGATTCATTTCCCTTGCGGTAAGCGTTACAAAAACGTTGATGGCGTCGGAAGACAAAGCGGTGATGAGTCCGTTTGCTTCCTTAATATTAGCCTGCTCTAAAACCTCTTCTAAAGTCGCATCGCCCTCAATAATTAAGATATCCCTGGAAGGAGAGAAGGCAGCTATGACATCCGGGTCTTTTTCAATAGCCACGAATGCCTTCTTCTGCCACTGCAATTCGGCAACGGCCTCGCGCCCATTTCTTCCCAGGCCACAAACAATGGTATGATTGCTTAGCTTATTCACTTTGCGCTTGATTCTGTAGGTACTAAAGATATCTTTTATTTCTCCTTCTACCACAAAAGTGGTCAAGGTGGTGATCCCATATACAAAGGTACTGGCACTGATGAGAATGAGGAATATAGAAAAGATTTTCCCCTCTTCACTCAATTCTCCAATGACGCCAAAGCCCACCGTACTCATGGTAATGGCTGTCATATAGAGCGAATCAACCCAGGAATAGTTCTCAATAAAGCGAAAACCTAGAATGCCTACCATCGATACGGCCCACAGGATGAGTAGGGATAAATAAATTTTTCTGAGAGTGGGTCTGTATTTCATTTATGGGGGCAAATCTGGGGTTTCTAGGGACAATATTAACTATAAGTAGGACAGAATCGCTAAAAAAGTCTCAAAAGCGGTGACACACTTCTTAAATAAATGCTCCCCCCTGATAAAGAATCGTAACGCTTATTCGCCTATCGGTACTTTTCCCCTATCCAGGCATTCCATTTGAACGTATTGCATAGAGATTTCAACCAGAAAATTAATTTAGTCCATTATGACCATGACATCCAGATTAATTCAAAATAGCGTATGCTTGGTGTTGCTGTTGGCAAGTGTTGTAGCAATGCAAGCGCAGGGAGTAGGGGTAACCGCGAACTTCAGTCAGTTTAATATCGATAAGATCCAATCTGAAGTAGCCGATATTGACTATGATGGTAGTACTTCCTTGGACCTGAACCTCCGTATTTTTACCAAGAAAAATTGGGCTTGGCGCATTGGAGCCGGAGTGGATAATTTGAAATATTCCGTAGGCGGAGGGGTGAATACCGATTATAACGCACGCAGGAAGGACCTCAAAGGAATCATTGGCTTAGAAAAGCACTTCATGTTGGGAAATTGGATTGATATTTATCCAGGAGTCTTCGTTCCGATCGTTGTGACCGGAGAAGACATCATAGATGCCAATATCGCTAACATCAAAAACGGGGAAACCCGAGCGGGAATGGGAGTCGTTTTAGGAGCCAACATCGGTTTCCTAAAAATCCTCCGCGTCGGAGTGGAGTTTGATGCCACCTTTGATAACTTCAAAAATACTGTGTATGATAGCTTCGAGCAGACTTCAGTCGTTCCCTTCAAAGGGCTGAAAAGAAATACCTCCATTACAGTAGGAGTGCGGCTATAGAACCTAATTCTTGAGAGAAAAGGTCGGGGGAGTTCCTCCGGCCTTTTTTGTTTGGAAGAAATGTTGAACGCTAAGATAATAAGACAGGGAGAGGGTAGTTGATTTATGCCATAAAATCCCTTTGTGTCTCGTATGTTTATCTTAACAATTCCATGAACTGGGTTTTGACGCAGACTTTTTAGGAGGTTTTTATGGCAAATGCAGAAAGGATAGTTGGTATAGCAACTTAAAACTCCGTGTCTCCGTGCCTCCGTGTTCAATCATATATATTGGCAAAATATCTCATAGATTAACCTTAAATTTGGCTTCAAACCCTCAATAATGTAGAATGTACAGCACCCAGGATAAAATCCTCACCCTCGACCAACTCCTAGCCCGGATTCACAGCTGGCGGATTCAGCAAGATACCCTGGTCTTTACCAATGGCTGTTTCGACCTGATCCATGCAGGGCATGTAAGCTACCTGGAATCCGCACGAGCCTTAGGAGATCGACTCATCTTGGGCCTCAATTCGGATGCATCCGTATCTCGATTAAAGGGGCCTTCGCGCCCTATTCTACCAGCAGCGAGTAGGGCGAGGGTATTGGCTGCCTTAGAGTGTATCGAAGCGGTAGTTGTATTTGAGGAGGATACACCGCTAGAACTCATTACAGCCCTTCTTCCAGATATCTTGGTAAAGGGGGGGGATTATGCCATAGAAGAAATCGTAGGCCATGAAGTGGTGATGGCGAATGGGGGCAAGGTAAAGTCTCTTCAATTTGTGGAAGGGAGCTCTACGACCTCCATCATAGAGAAAATCCAGGGGGTTCGGCGTTAGGAGGATAGGACCTTATCTTTTAGCTTTGTCTCCTATGAAAAAATACCATTTTGCCATAGTAGGCTGCGGTCGCATTTCAGGGAGACATGCCCAGCACATCAGCCATTTTGGCAAACTCGTAGCCGTATGTGATACAGAGGTGGACAAGGCGAAAGCGCTGGCGCAGCAGTATAAGTGTGCGCATTTTTCCTCTATAGAAGACCTATTGAGAAGTGAGGTAGAAATAGATGTGGTCTCCATTTGTACCCCCAATGGCCTACATGCCCAACACACAATCCAAGCCCTGAAGGCGGGCTACCATGTACTCTGCGAGAAGCCCATGGCCATTGATGTCCAAGATTGTGGAGAGATGATCAAAACAGCCGAACGCATGAATAAGCGCCTCTTCGTGGTCAAGCAAAACCGTTTCAATCCTCCTGTAGAAGCCTTAAAGCAGGTAATCGAAGCGGGGCATTTAGGAAAAATCTACAGCGCCCAATTGAGTTGTTTTTGGAACCGCAACGAAGATTACTACGCCAATTCCTGGAAGGGGAGCAAAGACCTGGATGGAGGAACCCTGTTCACTCAATTCAGCCATTTTATAGACTTACTTTATTGGCTTATTGGCGATATTCGAACCGTAGAGGCCTATGGAGCTAACTTCAACCATGAAGGAATCATCGAATTCGAAGATACAGGAGTGGTAATTCTTAAATTTTACAACGGAGCCCTCGGAACCGTAAACTATACGGTGAACAGCTATGGCAAAAACATGGAGGGCTCTCTGACCGTATTTGGGGAAAAGGGGACGGTCAAAATTGGAGGGCAGTACCTCAACGAATTGGAGTACCAGCAGATCGAGGGACATGAGATTGCCAATTTACCCACCGGACGCAAGGCCAATGACTATGGTCATTACCAGGGATCCATGTCCAACCACGACCAGGTATATCAAAACTTAATTGATGTATTGGATGGGAAGGCTGCTATCAGCACCAGCAGCTTTGAGGGCTTGAAAACGGTAGAAATTATAGATAAGGTGTACTCAAGTATCGCAAAAAATGGACTATAAATCCCATCAGGTAGGCATCGTAAATGTAGATTTCGGTAAAAATGTTACCGTCATAGAACCCGTAAATATCTACGGGTGCAAAATTGGCGATCATACCTTCGTAGGTCCCTTTGTGGAGATTCAGAAAGATGTGGTCATAGGGAGTCATTGTAAGGTGCAATCCCATTCCTTTATCTGCGAATTGGTGAACATCGGCGATCATTGCTTTATTGGGCATGGGGTGATGTTCATCAATGACCTCTTTCAGACAGGAGGACCTGCTATGGGCAAAAAAGAACTGTGGAAGTCTACCCATATCGGGAACCACGTTTCCATTGGATCCAATGCCACGATCCTGCCAGTACGCATTTGTGATCACGTGGTGATAGGGGCTGGGGCGGTAGTTACGAAAGACATCACTGAGCCGGGTATTTATGCAGGGAATCCAGCGAGGTGGGTGAGGGGCTTGGGATAGGACATATTTAATCCTCGATATAACCCAAATTATCATAAGAAGCCAACCGCTTATATTGATTTATCGCTTCTTCCGCGAGGGCTAAGTAACGACCTTCCTTACTCGCCCCCTTACGGATTAAATAGGCATTGAGGCCCTCGAGGTTGGCGAGGACAGTAAGTTCTTCAATGCTGGCAAAGTCGCGGATATTTCCCTTTTGGGCTGCTTCGGGATGAGCTTCTCTCCATTGTTTGGCAGTTTGGCCAAATACAGCCATGTTCAGCAAGTCAGCCTCTTCGGCATAGGCAACCCACTCTCGATTTTTAGGTATTTGGAGTCTAGGGAGAATGTGTTCGCGAATGGTATCGGTATGAAGGCGATAATTGACCTTGGTAAGGAAGCGACCATAGTTCCATTCCTGATTTTGGATACTATATTCTTCTTCCTTCAGGCGTTGAAACTCCTTGACTAGGTAGTACTTGAATTCGGGACTCAACCAGGTAGCAAATTCAAAGGCGATATCTCTGTGGGCAAAGGTACCTCCATATCGTCCTTGTTTGGATTGGATCCCAATGATATTAGCCCGCTGGATCAACTGCTTTGAGGATATATAGTTGGCCTCTTGGCTAAGTTCAAGTTTAATCCCCTGCATTTGCAGGGGTTTAAAATCTGGGTTATTCTCCAGCTCCCATAATTCAATAAACCTGAGGGTATTACCCCGCTTAAGCCAAGCCTGAATAACCGTATCAGTGGTTTGGTTGTTACGGCTTTGGGCCATATATTAAATTCAAAAAGGGAACATGGAACCCTGTCTGATATTTCCCTATCTTACCCCTATACTTGTAGAAAGCCTTTTTTCTATGCCCAAAGGGAAAAATGATAATGGAGAAATGATAAATGGAAAGGGGAGCAATAGGGTCTATCGTCGCTACGCGCCTGCTGACGGGGGAATATTTCTCAAATTCTACCGAGCTGTGAATCGCGAAGCGCTTCATTCTGCCAATTTTGGCAGAAAAAGGGATGGGAAATACGTATTCTCCCAAACCCTACAAGATTAGCTCCAGGGACAGAGTCCTGAAAGGACGATATAACATAAGCGGGGGGAGTTTTCCCAGGAGATAATCCCCTCATCGCTCTGGCCAACTCCCCCGAGGCGTAGCCAGGGGGTCGAGCGGAATCACAACTCCCGCAGCACCCGGACACGGATTCCCCACTGCCAGCACATCGTCCGGAACATCTTTAGTTACCACACTTCCCGCACCGATGGTTACATTGTTACCAATTGTCACCCCCGGAAAGACAACTGAATTCCCCCAATCCAAACATTATCTCCGATATTCACCGGCTGAGCTGAAGTAAGGTAGCGGGTAGTTCCTCCTTCTTGGATGAGCCGATCTGAGGCCTTAAGGGGATGAGAGGCTGTATAAATCTGCACATAGGGCGCAATGAGTCCATTCTTCCCAATGCGAATGCTATTGTTATCCAAAAACATGCAATTGACATTCACGAAGGTATTTTCCCCGATAAAAATATTGCTCCCATAGTCGCAGAAAAAGGGGAGCTTCTATCCAGACACCCGATCCGACTGAGCCCAACAAATCTTCGAGAATCTCTTGACGTTTTTCCAACAACTCAGAATCTAAAGAATTATAGGCTTGCATCAACTTCCTGGCCCGATGATACATACCAAGTAACTCGGGGTCCCGGGAATTGTAGGGCTCTCCAGCAAGCATTTTTTCTTTTTCGGTCATAGAGGGATGGTTTAATAGTTTTATGGTCCATGGTCGACAGTCTGGGTTTTGATCGGTTAGTTAGCTGAATAGGCCATGGTCGATAGTATGGGTTTTGATCGGTTAGTTAGCTGAATAGGCCATGGTCGACAGTCTGGGTTTCGAGGGGTTAGTTAGCTGAATAGGCCATGGTCGATAGTATGGGTTTTGATCGGTTAGTTAGCTGAATGGTCCATGGTCGACAGTCTGGGTTTTGATCGGTTAGTTAGCTGAATGGTCCATAGTCGACAGTCTGGGTTTTGAGGGGTTAGTTAGCTGAATGGTCCATAGTCGACCGTCTGGATTCAAAAGGTTATATGGCTCAAGAACCAAATTAGCCAACCCAAACTGTGGACTGTCGACTATTCAACCATTTAACCAACCCAAACTGTGGACTGTCGACTATTCAACCATTTAACCAACCCAAACTGTGGACTGACGACTATTCAACCATTTAACCAACCCAAACTGTGGACTGTCGACTATTCAACCATTTAACCAACCCAAACTGTGGACTGACGACTATTCAACCATTTAACCAACCCAAACTGTGGACCGTCGACTATTCAACCATTTAACCAACCCAAACTGTGGACTGACGACTATTCAACCATTTAACCAACCCAAACTGTGGACCGTCGACTATTCAACCATTTAACCAACCCAAACTGTGGACTGTCGACTATTCAACTATCTAACTATTTCCTCCAATAACTCCGCCAACTGCCTGGTCGTATTTTTCCGGGAATACTGCTGATACCCATCAGAATCCAACACCAGAGAATTCGCTTTATAGGCCCGATAATAGGCTGTCAGTACCTTTTTCAAACCCTCCAAATCCCCAAAGCCCACAGCCGAACCCGATTGGGTCTCTCGAAGAACCTGGGCCGGGTCTCCATCCACAGGCCCGATCAACAAAATAGGCCTCCTTGCTGCCAAATACTCAAATATTTTCCCCGTCATCCTACCGGGTGCATTAAAGGCTACTTCGTTAATCAGTAATAAAAGTACTTGAGAGGACTGCATGATTCGTATGGCCTCCGAATGAGACACATAGCCTGTATTGACAATGAAACGATCCAAATTCTTGGCTTGGGCCGCTTCCAAAACGCTGCTATCCGTTTTCCCCAAAACCTGAATACATAAATCCTCCTCAAAGCCTGGAAGTTCTTCACAGAGTTCTTCAAGGGCCTGCCACAGGCTATGGGGATTCCGATCATTGGCCAAGGTACCCGCATGACTAATTAAGAATTTTGGGTCGAGAGCAGGGGCTTCATGCTGGAAGTCATCCTCATCGTAGCCATTGGTAATGACCACCATTTTCTTTGGCTTATGGTGTTCGTCACGCTTTATCCAGTAAGGGGCTACCTTGATGACCGCATCGGCTTCCTGGTGCACTTCTTTTTCGAGCCTTCGGTGTTTTTTATCGGAGCGTTGCGACAGCATCAGTTTATCAAAAAACTCAATATCCGTCCAGGGATCCCGGAAGTCTGCCACCCAGGTAATCCCTAGTTTACGCTTTAACCTAAGCCCAATGAGGTGCATACTATGGGGAGGTCCAGTGGTGATTACCACATCAACGGGATGCTCTTTGAGGTATTTTGCCAAAAAGGATACCGAAGGCTTGACCCAGGACACCCGTGCATCAGGGATGAATACATTCCCCCGAATCCACAGCGATAAATTCTGCTTCCAGCTTCGCTCCTTGGGGTCCATGTAAAAGATTTCATCTACTTTCCCCTTTTGAGGGCTACCAGAAGAAGCTCCGGTTAACTTTTGGTAGGCTTTGCGCACCTCCCAGATGGGTTGGCGGATAACCTCAACATCGGGCGGAATTTCCTTTACCAGGGATTCATCCATGAGCGGGTAATCGGCATTTTCAGGCGCATAGACGATGGGTTCCCAGCCATAGGTTCTCAGGTATTTGACGAACTTCAACCAGCGTTGGACTCCTCCTCCTCCAGCGGGAGGCCAATAGTAAGCAACGATTAAAACTTTTTTCATGAATATATTTCCTTCAAGAAAGTGCTATTTTTGATTGATTTCCCCAAATTTATATTCATTTGACGAAGTTAATAGATAGGGATTATACATATGAAATCCATGTCCTAGTGTGTTGGAGTGCACGAATGCGGGGGAAACCCCTTGAAAATCCCCTTCGAGGGGAGGGGGCGGTTGATTCGTGCGAGATTTTTTGCTTCTTTTTTTTCGGTAAAAAAAGAAGGTAAATATGTAACGCAACTATTTAGCAAAACCACACATGATCAGTGAAAATATACAGAAAGTCCCCTTTGTAGACCTACACGCCCAATATCTTTCCATCAAAGAGGAGATTGATGCGGCTATGGCAGCAGTTATTGCACAGACGGCCTTTATTTCCGGAAAGTTCGCGCGGAAATTTGAAGAAGAGTTTGCTGAATGGCTAGGAATATCCCATTGTATAGGTTGTGGTAATGGGACTGATGCGCTAGAAATATTTCTCCAGGCCCTGGAAATCGGAGAGGGAGATGAGGTCCTTGTACCCGCCTGTACCTGGATTTCTACTGCGGAGGTAGTTTCTTCTGCTGGGGCTCAGCCGGTTTTTATTGATATGCATGCTGACTACTATACCCTGGATGTAGAAAAGTTGGAGGCAGCCATTACACCTAAAACCAAGGCTATTATTCCCGTTCACCTATATGGGCTGGCAGTGGATATGGATCGAGTAATGGCTTTGGCAGAAAAGCACGGACTCAAGGTAATTGAAGACTGTGCCCAGGCCCATGGAGCTACTTGGAACGGGAAAAAGATCGGAACCTTTGGTCATGGGGCTACCTTTAGTTTTTATCCTGGTAAAAATCTGGGAGCCTATGGGGATGCAGGCTGTATGGTAACGAATGATGCCCACCTAGCCCAGAAGGCTCGGGCCATTGCCAACCACGGCCAACCCCAGAAACATACCCATACGATGATCGGGCGAAACAGTCGCCTAGACGGGATGCAGGGAGCTATTCTGAGCGCTAAGCTTCCCTATTTGGATCAGTGGACTCACTTGAGGCAAAAGCACGCCCAAGCCTACCAGCAAGTATTAGCGGAGCTTCCCATCAAACTTCCTTCCAAGCCGTCAGCGGCATCCCATGTATATCACTTATATGTGGTCCAGACGGAGTTTAGGGATCAACTCAAACAAGAACTTGGGCAAGTCGGCATTCAAACAGCTATCCATTATCCGGCTCCCCTTCCCTTCACCCAGGTGTATGCAGATCAACACGGAGATCCCGATAAATTTCCCCAAGCATACACCGCCAAAGACAAAATTTTGTCCATTCCGATGTATCCCGAACTTACTGAGGAAATGATCCATTATATTTATTCCCAGATGAATCATATTTTGTCCCGGCTTCATGGGGCTTCATAGCAACATACACTAGATTAATTCGTACCCTAGACTATGACTCGTTTGCAGATACTGATTGCGGAATTTCAGAAGATTTCCCCCTTTACCATACGCTTCAAAGACGAAAGTTGGATCATGAAGCTCCTCAATGTCTTTGTTGTTTGGTATAACCCCGACTTCATGACCCATTACACGACTATTTTGGGGAATTCCATTTATCTGCCTAAACGGAGTTATACCTATTCTGAAGAGGATCGACTCATGCGTATCCTTACCCATGAAATGGTACACTTATTAGATCAAAAACGCTATTCCTCCCCCCTTTTCATTACGGGGTACCTCTTCCCGCAAATTATGGCCATCGGGGTCCTCTCTTTTCCCATTCTGGGGTATTGGGCCCTGTGTTTTTTAATTTTTCTCCTTCCTTTTCCGGCTCCTTTTAGAGGGTATTTTGAAAGTCGTGCTTATGCGATTGATGTACTCACGGCTCATCCGGAAAAGCAGGTGGCGACCCTTCGCTATGCAGCCAAGGACCTTTGTAGCTGGAATTATTATCGGATTCATCCTGACGAGGAAATGATGCGGGATTCCATCTCCTATTGGATACAGACCGCTGAATCGGGGAAAGATCCCGTGCTGACCAAGGTCCTTCTTACCTACGAAATGGTTCAGGAGATGTATGAGAGCTGATTTTCTACTCCTCCAGCAATTTCAAAAACACCCCATTGGTCCAGCCAAATCCATCCTGAACGGGATACTCTCCTCCACCGCCTTCTAGGCTTAGGTCCTCTACATTGTACTTTTCCAACATTTTTCCTGTGCGTTGATAGACCGTAGAGACCAAGGTGATCCACTTCTGGCGTATTTCTTCTGCCAATTGAGTAAAGCCATAATTTCTCAAGCCTTGGATGGCTATCCACTGGAGGGGAGCCCATCCATTGGGGGCATCCCATTGTTGGCCCGTTTGACAGGTAGAGGTGAGGAGCCCTCCATCCCGCAAGAATTGTCCCTTGATCATGGCCGCGCAATGCTCTGCTTGTAAAGGGCTTGCGAGTTCAAAAAATAGGGGATACATCCCTGCCAGAGTTAAAACGCCCTTAGATTGCTGGCGTTTGAAGTCGTAGTCCGTGAAATATTTCAAGTCGTTGTCCCAAAAATAATCGAGTATATGCCGTTTGCGGCTATGGGCCATCAAGGCATAGTTTTCTGCCTGATCGGGTATGGAGGCGACCTTATACGCTCGCGAGATTAAGGTTTCCAATTTCCAAAGGAGGCAATTGAGGTCAACAGGAAGGATATCCAGGGTGTGGATACTGCCCAAATTTTGGGGGTCTCTTAGCCATCTGCTGCTGAAATCCCAACCCGATTCACAAGCCGCCCGAATGTGTCGGTAAAATTCGGGAGGAGGGGAGTCCGTTCGCTCAAATAAGGACAAATCATCGCCGTACATTTCAGCCCGAGGGCGATTTAATTGGTCCCAGTATCGATTGAGAACCCCGCCAAACTTCAATCTTACTACGTGCTCATCCGCCTGGCTTTCTCCCTCAGAAGGGCCATTTTCGTGCATCCAAAAAGCGTGCTCTTTTTTGAGGAAGGGCAGGTATTCGACCAATATTTTTTCCCCTCTTTCTTCGGCTAGTAGCGAAACCATACAGGCATAGAAGGGAGGTTGGGACCTGCTCAAAAAATAGCTTCTATTGCCATTGGGGATGAAGCCGAATTGATCGATAAAATAGGAGAAATTCCGAATCATGGATTTGACCATGTCAATTCTCCCGCTTTGTTGCAAACCTAACTGGGTAAAGTAGCTATCCCAATAATAAATTTCATTAAACCTCCCGCCAGGCACAATATAAGGGTAGGGAAGAGGAATGAGAGAACTCCCAGGAACCGGCTCATCCGCTTTCCGGGTGAGATATTCCCACAAGACTTCTATATGTTCCCTAGGGCTTCGGGATAAATCAGCCTGAAACTCCGAAGTTCTCTCTTGTGGAAACGAAAAGTAAGTAGCCAAGAACTTCTCCAGATCAAACGCTGCTGCTTGCTTCTCCTTTCGGTA
The DNA here is from genome assembly GCA_965263105.1 of Bacteroidia bacterium. GTDB lineage: Bacteria > Bacteroidota > Bacteroidia > J057 > J057 > JBCCTX01. Next base: position 259,865 of record CBDHGL010000003.1, read on the forward strand.
AGATGCTAAAATATGTTCGGGGTGTGCTTTGGGAAGGGCGTCGGAAAAAGATTTTCCGTCGGCAAGAATTCCTGCCTGGTGAACTTCCTGAAAAAGTTCCTGATAGATATCTTCTGGAGCAGGAAACATATTCATGCGTACGAGGAATCGGGGCGACTGGTTAAGCGTCTCAGGAAGAATAAGGCGATTAAGAGCAGACTTATGGGAATGCGTGTATAGTAAATAGCCCCTTCAGCACTTAACCTATATAAGAGTATGGCTAAGATAAAATAGGGGAGGAATAGCGATAGCCTTGTAGCAACATTTTGATTCATCGGGAAGAATTAGTAGCGCCAACTTGTTAAATCTGCTCCTTTAGGGGCTCGATCTTTGATTTCATTTGCCCATTTTTTGATAAACATTCGATGGTAGCGCAAACGTGAAATATGATTGGGTTGACTGTGGTCTCCATTCCAACAATGCTCAGCCCGGTCTCCATAGTCGACTTCGCCATCGTAGTAAGGATTCGTTGTTTCCTCCAGGATTTCTTCTGTGAGATAGACTGCGTTATTCAGGTAGTAATTGTCCATGTCTCCGCAGTATATGTGGACCTTCCCTTTGAGCTTTGGGCCTAAGGTAGGCCAGTCTCTTTTCATAATGTAGGCCAGGTCAAAGTTTTCCTTCCAGTAGGCGGCTACTTCTGTGTCAATTTCCCCCGTCTGTTTGTTCCAAATTCTTTTCGGATAGCCATCAGGACCTACAGGAGAATACACGGCCTCCCAAATATCCCATTGTTGGCCAGATCGGCCTTTAGTTCCCAATACAAGTTCTCGATGATTCATGTCCCTAAGGGAAGATTGTACCTGTCCTAGGTAGTCGCGGTGGCCAGGCCTTAATGCCTTCTTGAAGGGACTATCATAGTAATAAGCATTCTGGTCTTCATAAAGATTAACTAAACAATAAGCACGGAAATCAATGGGGTCAGGGCAGGCTGCATAGCAGCCATTGTACTCATCCGGATATTTCACCTGTACAGCGAGGGCTTCCCAGCCCCCCGTAGAGCCTCCGTAAACAAACCGGGCCCATCCCTTGCCAATTCCCCGGAATTTTTCCTCGATATAGGGAATCAACTCATAGGTAATGGCGTCTCCATAAGGGCCCAAATTTTCGGAGTTTACGGCATAAGAATCATCATAGAAGGGATTGGCGTGTTGGATGAGGATGGTCAATACACGGGGGAAGTCTGGACCAGTCCATTCTTTGTAAAAATCGTAGGCTTCTTGCTGGACGATTTTATTGTATCCTTCTACATCAAAGCGTGCGCTGTAATCGGGTTCCAGGTCAGGATCGGGGGGGCTTGTGCGAAAGCCTCCAAAATCCCGAGGGAAATGGCCATGCATGATAGCCAAGGGATAGGATACCTCTGGATGTTCATCAAACCCCTCCGGCAGGAGAACATGGGCGCCCAGGTGCATAGGACGACCCCAGAATTCGGTCAAGAGCTTGCTCTCAATCTGGACATGTTTGATGTATTTGCTATCCTCAGGGGGATCAATCGGGGGAATCTTTTCATCAAGGGTAAGGGAATGCGTTTGAGACTTTTGGGGGTCGATAGAAAGTTTGGTGGGACTGCTATACAAATTTCCTGGCGCTCGATTCCACTGCTGCCCTTCTCCCCGATCCATGGGCATTTTGACGTTATGTCCATCTGATCGGTTAAAGGTTTCATAGCGGTGCAACAAAGCTTGAACAGAATAGGTTCCAGAGGGGACTTTAGCTAGGTTTTCTATGGGATAGCCAAAGGCTTCCGTATCAAAGGAAATGGCTTCCCCTGGCTTCATGCCTTCCACGTCCATACCAAATACCAGTTGGGTTTGAGGCCCGTCGGCAATTTGAAAGCGGGGTTCAGCAGCATCATTCTGAGAGAGCATGAGAAGCAGTCTCCCATCCAGAACCTCTTCCTCTACCGATTCGGGGAATTGTACAGTAAATTTAAGCTTAGTTTCTGTGCTGCTAGGCGGCTGACAAGCCATGAGGAGAATAAGTATACTCATCCCCCCATACAGGGAATAACCAGGGAAATTGTACATAAGCCTTTGGGTTAAAAGTTTTTTTCTTCCATTTGCTCCATATCATTGATAATGATTTTTTTTCGATCAAAATCAATGAGTCCCTTCTCTCTAAAATCGTTTAAGATGGTTGTTACGGTTTGGCGTGAGGTACCTGTGAAATTAGCAATCTCCTGGTGGGTGAGGTAATTTTTCAAGGTAACCTGTCCATTTTTTATGCGACCGTGTTTATTGGCTTCTTCCAGAATATATTCGCCGATCCTGGTACGCGCGTCTTTGAAAAGCATGGCTTCCAAGCGCTTCTGGGTATAGATGATCCGTTGTCCCATGAGTCGGTTGAGAAAGGCTTGAAAGCCTTTAATATCTCGCATGAGGGAGACCACTTTTTTCCCTTCCAGAATGCATAGGTTGGTGTCCTCCATTGCCTGGGCATAATCTCCTCGGGTCTCCTCCCCGAATACAGCCAGTTCTCCAAAGATCTCCCCATTGTGAAGTACGGCCTTGATGACCTCGTTGCCATCTTCGGTATAGGTCCCAATTTTTACGGCTCCAGAATTGATAAAAAATACCTTATCAGAGGTGTCATCGGTAAAGTAGATAAACTCTCCTTTTTTGTATTGCCTCTTCGGTTGCTTACCATAGCGTTCCTCTGCTCCGTTGACTGGACAAAAATGTTCAAATAAACTGACCTCTTCAAAAAACCAGATGGCATTGTTTCCTTCCATGCATTTGTTTAGGTTAATTCACGATATACGAATATACAGTATTCTATCGAATTTCAGTCAAATTGGGCCCCTTCTATCTTGCTTCAATTTTTTGATTGCCTGGGCTTTTTTCTCTTGTTCATGCTGTTGATATTTTCGCACCTTCACTGATTTGCCCTTGATCTTCAGCGGCTTTTCCGGATTCTCTAGACCAGATAAGAATTCTAGGGGGATATCAGCAATAGAATAAGTATCAAAGACCATGATTGTCCCTATTTCATCCGCAGGAATTGTCGCTTCTTTTACCAAAAAACCCACTAGATCCCCCTTGCGGATTTTATCCTGTTTCCCACGGGTAAAATGGATCTTCACCCATTTGCGTTCGGCATTTTTGTCTCGTTCTTTCCCCAGCTTTACTTCGACTGGGCGTATGGGCAATCCTATGGCTTTGTGATGGTGATTGAGCCAAACCTTATCCAAGTCTCCCACAACAAGAGAATAGACTTTTCCCTTAAGACCAGCTCTTCCCGTACGCCCCACCCGGTGTAAATAGAAATCGTATTCCCGGGGGATGTTTACATTGATTACAGCAGGTAAGGCTTCGATGTCCAAACCCCGTGCAGCCAAGTCTGAAGCTACCAGGAAATCGATGTGTCCCGCTTTAAATCGAGATAAGATATGGGTTCTTTCTTCTTGACTTTGGTTCCCAAAATAGGCTTCCGCCTTATAGCCATAATTACGTAAGAACCCTACCAGGCTAAGAATTTCATCCCTGTTCCCACTAAACAGCAAGGCTTGGCGAATTTTGTATTGATCCAACAGACCGGCCAGGGCCAGTTCTCTTTTTCCTTCAGGCACCTGAACATAGCCAAACTTGATGTTGCGAAGCATCTGTCGGGGACTTAAACGCAGGGTTTTTATCTTGGGATACCTATCCCGCATGACCAACTCGATATCTCTGGAGATAGTTGCAGAGAAGAAGCCCACTTGTGCTGTTTTTCGTATGTGGAGCCGTAAGTCATCAAAGTCGCGCTGGAAGCCCGATTCCATTAACTTGTCCCCCTCATCAATAATCAGAAATTTGATGTCCCTCCAAAGGAAGTCATATTTATAATGAGCCATGACATCTTTCAAACGACCCGGAACAGCTACCATGATCTGGGCGCCAGATTTGATGGCCTCATAACTCTCATTCATAGGCACCCCCCCATAGATCATGGCAACTTTAAAGCCACTGCCTTGAAAATAGGATTGGAGGGCTTTGCCCACTTGAAGAACTAATTCCCTTGAGGGAGCGATCACCAAGGCTTGCGTACTATTTTTGTTCAGATTCAATCGGGAAATCAGCGGAAGGCCATAGGCAGCGGTCTTACCGGTTCCCGTTGGAGCTTCCACAATGAGGTTTTTCCCTTGAAGAAATAGCGGAATTACCTTCTCTTGCACAGGAGTGGGATAATCAAAGCCCAATTCTGGTAACTGTAAAAGCACCCTCTCGTGCAGTTCGTATCTATGAAAACCACCTCTTTTCGCCATATAGCATGTAGATTTCCTATTGGGTTGAATAGTTAGTTGGTCCACAGTCCACAGTATTTATGTGATAGTCTTTCACCCGTTGGGTTTTGGTCATTAGACCCTTCTTTATTCTATGGACCATGGACTATCGACTATCTAACCATATGACCCTTTCTCTTACTTCAGCGACTCCAAATAAGCCACCACATCCCGAATTTCTCGCAAGGTAAGGATTTCTCCAACGCTTGGCATGCTTGAGGGCGCATCTATCCGCTTAGAAATCTTATTCTTTGGAATTCTAATAGGCTCGGCATCACTGGTTTTTATTACAACAAAGCTGCGAGACTCTTCTTCTAAGATTCCAGATACTTTCTGCTCTGGATCTCCCGTCAGGGTTAAGGATACGGTTCCGTAACCCGGAGCGATCCGCGAACTTGGGGACACTAGCGATTCCAGGATTTCTTCTCGGGAAAGTTCACTGCCAATATGAGTTAGGGAAGGACCCACTTCTCCCCCTCTTCCGCGTATGGCATGACATCGCAAACATTGAGCCGACGCATTTCTGACCAAGATCCGCAGGCCATTCCTGGCTTCTCCTCCCATCAAGGCGGAAGAATAGCGGGCCAAAGGATCTTTCTGATCTTTTATGGTCCAAAAGGCATTCAGGGCACTATCTAATTCAGGATGTTGCTCCACGGCTTCAATTAGGTCCAATTGCAAGGATTCATTGAATCTGCCTGCAGCCAATTGGCCTAGGAAATCAGCTAATACAGCTGTCGAAAGAGGTGTTTTAAGTTGACCTAAAACGCCAAGGGCAGTCTGTGCCTCCCCTGTGTTTCTCGTAGTTACCACCTCCTCTAGTAAGGGAACCGTTTTCTGGCTGGGAATATCCAGATTAGGGATTTGGCTAAGAGCAGTCATCCGAACGGATTCTTCCGGATCTGCCATGGCGATAGGTAAGCCTTCCCGTAGCTGGGGTACATCGAATTGAGAAAGGGCCAGGAAGGCTTCGGACCTTACTTCCGCAACCGGATCATTTGCCAATAGCCCCAATAGAGAATCGGCTGAAGAAGCCATTTTCAATCGTGCCACCACATTCGCTGTTTCTTGGCGAACCTTGGCGGAGCGGGTTACCCAAAGGCGAGGAAGAACGGTTGCCAGTACTTCCCTGGCGGGTTGTGGATCACGTTCTATTTGTTCCCGATGTCTTCCATCTACTCGATCCAGGGGGGAGGGCTTTGACCACACTCCCATTACGGCAAGGGCTTCAGCTCTCAACTCTTCTGCAGCAGCAGGGCGCGTGGCATAATTCCCCAGATTTTCTAGATTTTCTGGCTGTCCCACTCGCAAATTGGCGTTGATTGACCTACGAATAAGGGCTTCCTCCGTAAACCGTTCTTCCTTGAGGAGAGCAGCCAGGTCAGGTAGGGCTTCGGGAATGGATAAATCGTCATTGATTGCCCTGGCAGCTTCCGTTACAATATATTCATCAGAATCTTGTAGGAAATTTCGTATTCCGGGGTTCCTGAGCCTCCTAAGAGCGAGTACCGCTGCTAATCTTTTGGAGGAATTCTGATCATCGGCCAATGCAACAAGAGGAGCTGGATCTCCTATCCGGGCCAGCGCCAAGGCGCCTGCATGTCTTAGGTATAGGTCCTTGTCTCTATTGGCGCCTAACATATCTAATATGGGTTGAATAGCGGGAGCATAGCTAATTCTTCCCAAGGCTTCGGCAGCAAAAAATCGGACCCTGGGAGAGGAATCTTTGAGCAAGGGGATAAGCGCTTCCCCTGCTAATTTGTAACGCACATCCCCTAAGATTTTGGCGGCTTGTGCCCGTAGTTCGGGGTCTTTATCCAACAAGGTAGGGAGGAGGTTTTCTCCCATGGATATTTTTTTTCGGGCCATTTGACCTATCCCCCATACCGCATGAATTCGGGCCAGCTGGTAGCTGCTGTTTTCCAGGGTTTCCATAAAACGGTTGAACCCCAAAGGCCCAAGGGCCACTAAGGCAAATTGAGCTTTTAAACGGACTCTGCGGTCCTCATGGTGTAGCAAAGCGCTTAGCTCCTCTGGTTCTTTTTCCGAAAAGTCAGCCTCAATTAGCCCCTGAGTCTCTACCCTAATAGAAGATTCCGACTGTCCAGGGACATCGAGCTTCCAAATCCTCCCTTTGCCTTTGGTTCCCCATCCATCTAGCCAATCTGCAATATATAAGGCCCCATCTGGACCAAACTCCATTCCTGTAGCCAGAACATTGCCCAGAATTTTTTCTTCCTCCCTAAAAGCAAAGCCCGCCCCTTCAGGTTTAAGCCTAAAAGCATATACATTGGCGCGGGAGGGAGTTCCCGTAAACTCCACCACGAAAAATTTATCTTTCCATTGGGGGCCGAGAGCGGTACCGGGATTGTGGAGCATACCTGTAGGCCCATTGTGATAATTTCGTATAGGAGGGATAATATAGGCTGCTTGCCCTTCAAAACGGGGTTTGTATAGCACTTCGTCCATCCAAACCTTGTAGCGGTTGTTGTCGGGATCTGTATATTTCCCATACTGCCAGCTAGACCGCCAGCCTGCATCGGACCCACTGACAATATAAACCAGGCGTTCGCTTTCTCCCGGATGGTCTCCATCGTTATCTACACTGAAAATATTTCCGTAATCGTCAAAGACAAACTCATGGGTGTTGCGTAAGCCAGCTGCAAATACCTCAAAATCACTTCCATCTGGGTTAGATCGCAAAATGGCCCCCTGGTTGGGATAAGCCCATCTTTTGCCAGATTTATCCACCACATTAAAACCAATGTCTCCGATAGACCAGTAAATCTTTCCATCGGGGCCTTGGGTAAGCCCTGACATCCCATGGGCTCCAAAGCCTATATGGACCGCGTAGCCATGACTAATGGACTCTTTGTGGTCGGCTCTTCCGTCTCCGTCATTGTCCTGTATTCTCCAAAGGTCTGGTCCTACTCCGAGAAATAGTTCTCCATTTAAAGCCAAAATAGCGCCTGCGCAGTCAGTTATTTCCTCATGAAAGTCTGTTAAATAAATTTGGGAGAAATCGGCTATCCCATCCCCAGATAGGTCAGCTATTTTAATGATTTCCTCTTTTTCGACGGTTAGATCCTGCCAATCGTGGGAACCATCGTGGTTTAAATCTGGTAGCCAGTTATTTTCCTCGCTTTTTTCCGGGGCAAATTCTGCTCTTAAAAAGGCTCTGCGGTCTTCAACCGTTTGAAGTGCGATAGAGGCGGGGACCCAATCCATATGCCCTCGGATATCAAATTCAGAGTTTTTTTGACGATTGGTTCGAGAAACGTAGACGTTACTCTGTTCATCTATTGTCAAGGCTATGGGATCTGCCAATAGGGTGTCTGCCGCCCATAGGCTTAGCTCCAAGCCATTTCCGACTTCAGCGGCCACTTCCTTTCGGATTTTTCGTGCCAATTCAGTTGCATAATCTGGATTGAGCTGGATCGGGAGAGCTACTTCTTTTTCCATTTCATGAGGGGTGCAATGGGAAAAGAAAATACAGCATGCCCATAGAGATATCGGGAGCAGGTTAGGTTTTGTAAACTTCATGATTTAGCAAGGGATTATTTCTCTCGCTAAACTACTCAATTTTCTCATTCATTTCCTGAATAGAATCGTTTACATGGGTTTCAATAAAAGGTTCTAGTTGGAGGGTGGAATCTATGGCCTCCTCTGCCTCCATGCGAATAGGTTCTGGAGAGGAAGGGGAGGAGGAGAAAATGGCGAATACCAATCCAAAAATTAGGATTGCTGCCGCCGCCATCCAATACCGACCGTAATGGGACTCTTTATCATTCTGAAGTTGGGATTCTACCTCGTCCCAGATGCCTTCTGGGGCACAGTAGGTAGGAAGTTTGTCCAAAGCTTCTTCTAAGGTATTTCGATTCAGCTCATCCATAGTCATACAGTCATTTGATGTAATCGCTTCCGCAGCCAGCGTTTGGCATAAAATAATTGTGATTTGGAAGTACCCGTAGAGATTCCCAACATGTCAGCTACTTCCTTGTGCGCATATCCTTCTATTTCTATTAGAATAAATACCATTCTGTACCCTTCAGGTAAAGAGCGAATGGCTTGCTCCAAGTATTCGGCGTCCAGATAATCTCCCCATTCGATCACTTTGTTGTTTGGAACATGAGTAAGGGGTTCCATAGGAACCTGCTTTCTGAGATGTTTATAAGCTGTTCGAACCAAAATAGACCGTATCCATGCACCCAGGGTTGATCGTTTCTGGAAATTCTTTAGGCCCTTGAATACGCCGATGAAGGCTTCTTGAAGCACATCCGCCGCCTGATCTCGGTCCCCCGTAATTCTAAACGCCAGGGTGTACATGGCGTCTTTGTACTTGTCATACAAGGCCTTCTGGGCGATAGGCTGACCCGCAAGGCAGCTCGCCAACAGCTTTTCCTCTTGCTCAGATAAAGTGAATCTTCTCTCTTTCATGAAACGAGCGGGATATATACAGGATCCTTCAATGGACTAAAGTAGGGAAAATCAAGGGGAAGGTTGTATAGAGAAATCTATTTACAGGATAAAAAATGAAATTTTCAAGCTGCTTAAGGAATTACATGATTTACTTGCTGGAGAAATTTTTTTAAAAAAAAGGAGAAAAGTCGGGAAAAAATAAGGACTTATGGGATTAGTTAGTAGAACGTTATGTAATTATCAATTCTAATCTTTTAATTTTTTTGCAATGAAATCTTTAACAAGTAACAAGCTGACAAAGCTTGAAGGGGGAAGTCCTACCTACAATTTTATGTCTCCAAATTGCGGATTTGTTTTTGTAGAAGTAACAGATCCCGTAACAGGAGCTATCATTGGGCTCATTTGTCGGCAGATTTGCTGGTAAGTTCATTCCCAGTGAAATGATCCAGGATAAACTCCCGGATATTCCTTTCTTGAATGATGAAATTTTGTATTAGGGAGAAACTCTATGAATAAGACATAGGAGTTAGTTGGAACCCCTAGCAGATCATCAAAACCCTAAGCGAATTCTCAAAATTGAATTTTCTAAAGGCAGATACACCAGCTGCCAAGTAGATACCTGGTGTTCATTTTTAATTAATTTATTATGAAAACTTTAAATGGATTGGCGTCGATTTCCGGCGGGTCAAACACACTAAGTGCCTCAAGTAGTAACTCATTAGGTGGAGTTTCCCTATCTGACAAGAGTAACCTAACCAGGGAAAGTGCTTTTTGGTGTGGTTTAGGAATAATTATCGTTGCAGGGTCTGGGTTGTCAGGAAATGCCCTGGGGGTAATTTCAGGAGGGTATATGATTTACAGGAATTGCTAAAGCAACAATTACTTGATTATGAAAAAGATCAAAACTCCCGAAAACCTATCTGGAGGTTCCAATACACTCCAGGCAACTAGTTCTTCCCAAGTCTATATGGGAACAGAAAGTACCTTTGCGAGGTCTAGGTCTACTTTTTGTTATGTGAGTATTGGGGTTACTATCCTAGGGGCTCTCACTGGAAATGTGGTAGCTGCTGTTGGCGGTGCCTTGATTGCTTATCGAACTTGTTAGATGCAAGAATCATAGGTGGGTCTTTGATCCACCTATTTCCCTTTTCTCGTTATACAGACTTTTCCATCAATTTTTTCAAAAAATACCCTTTTTATGGATACGCATCACCCTGAACTCTCCCCTAGAACGAGGGTTAATTTCTGGAATTCCGGTTCAAATTGGCAGTGGTTCATTTTGATTTGCCTTATTTACGTCTATTCGTCATATCTTAGTCAAACTCTTGTGGTTTCCGATTCTCTCTTTTATAACAGCTATGGAGAGCAGATGGCATATGACCGAATTGAACAGATGCTGGACCTACAAGCTAAGTGGAGTTGGGTTAGTTATCTCTTTATTCCCCTTGTCATTGGAATCAAATTATTGCTGGTAAGCCTTTGCTTGCTAGGGGGAAGTATATGGGAGAATTTAAGGCTGAGTTTTCGAAAAGTATGGAGCATGGTGCTTCGGGCCGAGCTCGTATTTGCCGTCGGAGCCGTCTGCATAGTTCTGTATCTGGCGTTTTTTGTGGAGCTCAATTCTCTGGAAGATTTACAAGGATTCCACAATTTTTCCTTGATGGCACTCCTGGCCAATGAGGAAGATCCAACGGCTTGGTATCTGTATCCCCTACAAGTCGTCAACCTATTTGAGATTCTGTACTGGATTATTTTGGTAAAAGGTATACAAGCCATTAGTAAGAAAGGAGTCTCAGAATCTATTGGTTTAGTGGGGAGGTCCTATGGATTGGGACTATTGATCTGGGTATTCTTAGTGATTTTTCTCAAACTCAACTTAGGCATATGAAACGGATACTTCGAAAGCTAATTCCTTTGGTGCTACTGGGAACCCTTGGAGGGATCGCTTGGCAAATACAGGCAAAAATCCAAGAAAAGGCACAGATAGAGGCCGCAAGGCAATATCTTCCAGCCTTTGAATTTAGTACCTTGGCTGGGGAATATTATTCTAGCAGTCAACTTCCTCAAGATACACCTATAGTCATTATGTTTGTCCACCCAGAATGCCCACACTGCCAATACGAAGCTCAAGCTTTATACCAAGAACGAGACCTTCATCCTCATATTCAATGGGTATTGGTTTCAGAAGCAACCCAGGAACAACTCGAGTACTTGAGTATAACGTATCATCTCCAGGAGTTACCAAATGTTCGAATTTTACAGGCAGAGCTAGGAAGTTTCTTTCACTACTTTGGAAGTGAGGCCTTGCCCTCAACCTTTATTTACGACAGCCAGCAGCAGCTAGCAAAATATTATCAAGGAGAAGTAAAAATTTCAGCCATTCTCAAACATTTGAAAGAATCATAAGAAAAACAGCCTCGTAAAGCTGTCAACCTTTATTATTATGACTCAAAATTCAATTATCAAACGTCATACTTCCTTCCACATACGCCAGCAGGACCAGTCCGACTGTGGGGTAGCCTGTATGGCCATGATTCTCAAATCTTTGGGAGGAAATGGCAACCTGGAATCTCTCCGAGAGCTTAGCGGCACCAGCCGTACCGGGACTACCTTGCTAGGCTTGTACCAGGCCTGCCCCCAACTCGGTTTGAAAGCAGGGGCCTATGAAGCAACCCTTGAGCAATTGAAGGAGACTTCCCATCCCGCCATTCTCCATGTGTTGATTGATAATCGCTTGTTACACTATGTAGTTTGCTGGGGATGGGACGAAAGGCAAAAGGCCTTTCTAATTGCTGACCCAGCCCATGATACAACTTGGATGACAGGTGAGAAGTTGGATGCCATCTGGCAATCGAAGGCTCTACTCTTGATAGAAGGAACAGAGGAGAATTTTGTGGCCCAAAATTCTCGGAACAAGGAAAAGCGAAACTGGATCTGGCAACTAATAGAGGCAGATATAAATATCCTGGTTGTGGCGCTGTTTTTAGGCTTGATCCTATCGGTCCTGGGACTCACTATGTCTGTATTTTCGCAGCGTTTATTGGATGAAATTTTACCCTCTGGAGACCCATTTCGCCTATTTGCGGGAATTGGCATATTGGCTTTTTTGCTACTGGCAAAAGCGATGTTGGGCTATGTGCGTCAAACCTTCCTCATTCGCCAAAGCCGCGACTTCAACATTCGTATAATTAATAAATTTTATGGGGCCCTCCTTTTTCTACCCAAGGCCTTCTTTGACAACCGAAAAACGGGAGATCTCATCGCGCGAATGAATGATACTTCCCGGATTCAAGGGACGCTTTCTCATCTCGCAGCTAATGTGATGATAGATGTACTCATGATCCTGGTAGCAGCCATCGCTATTATGACCTATTCCTGGTACTTGGGGCTGTTGAGTCTCACAGCTTTACCCATTTACTTAGGTCTCACCTGGCGTTTCCATCAGCCCATTGTCAATGGGCAAAAGCAAGTAATGAGCTCCCATGCCCAAAATGAAAGCCACTACGTTGACTCCATTCAGGGTATTGGGGACATTAAGGTCTACAATAAGGAAAGTCAGTTTACAGAGTTAACCAAAAAAGTATATGCCCATTTCCAGGAGCGTATCTTCGACTTGGGAAAGGTTCAAATTCATTTTTCACTTCTCGCAGAGCTTGCCGGAACCCTACTGCTTGTTGCCATTTTGTTATGGAGTGGGGCTTTGGTGCTAAACGATACCCTAACTGCTGGAGCCTTGATCGCTATTCTGCAACTCACCGGTATGTTGATGAGTTCCACTGGGCAGTTAGCGATGACTTATATACAGGTCCAAGAAGCAAAAGTTGCCTTTGATCGGATGTATGAATTTGCCTCTATGGAAGGGGAACAGGAGGATGGGAGCGTAGAGGGAGCAACTATCCAGTTTAATTCGTTGAAGGTAGAACAAGTATCCTTTCGTTTTCCGGGAAGACCTCGCTTATTGGAAGACATTTCCTTAGAGGTAGAAAAGGGAGAATGTGTAGCGCTCTTGGGAGAGAGTGGTTCTGGGAAAAGTACTTTGCTTCAAATACTTCAAGGCTTCTATACCCCTGAAGAAGGGGAAATCCTAATCAATGGCTATCCCTTATCTGATTATACCTTGTCCGACTATCGTAAAACCTTGGGGGTAGTCTCTCAAGATATCAAAATCTTCAATGGGACGGTTTTGGATAATATCCTACTAGGAGAGATACCCGAAGACTCTACAGATCTTGTTCAATTGCCGGGCTTATTGAAACTTCAAGCCTATGGCTTCGAGCCCTTTTTTGAACAGCTACCTCAGGGATTGGCAACTATTGTAGGAGAGGAGGGAATTAACTTGTCAGGCGGGCAAAAACAGATGTTGGCCTTGGCAAGAGCCCTTTATCGGCAGCCCCAACTATTGTTGCTGGATGAACCCACTGCTGCCATGGATCGCAAACTTCGAAACTTTGTAATGGATCTCATTGATTCTCTCAAAAAGGAGATGGCTATCCTCTTGCTCACCCATGAGTTGGGGACTACTCGAAGAGCAGATCGCATGTACATCCTGGAAGATAAACGAATTGGTATATGGGGTTCCCACCATGAGTTAATTGCCCAAGGGAATAATCTTTATGCCTCCTCTTGGAAGGATTTGCTACCGGAAGGTAGTGAGGTCTTTCCGCTATGAAGATACATCCCAGTTAAGCGTTGAAGGGTAGATCATTGATCAAAATGCCCTATTTTGAACTCAACCCCTGCCCCCTCTCTCAAGGAACCCCCTCTGACTCCCCCTTAGAAATGGGGAGAAAGGGGTAAACATAGCCGAAATCAACCTGATTTCCTGGGTCGTTTCCGGACCCCTTTGAGTCCCCTGGAAGGGGAAAGAAGGGAAAGGGGGGATACAGTGGAAGGGTACCCAAATTTTATTCGATATTCCTATCCAATCGCTCTTGTATCTCATCTAACTTTTCCTTCGAATGGAAAGCACCTTGCTTAATCACCGCTTCAATATCTAAGGTATGGGAAATATCCTCCAGAGGATTCGAATTCAAAATGACCAAATCAGCCCACATTCCTTTTTTGAGTGATCCCAACTCATTTTCCATTCCAAAATAACGGGCAGGATTTACGGTAGCCGTTTGGAGGGCTTCAAGGGGACTTAGACCGGCTTCCACTAGTACGGCTAACTCTTCGTGTAGACTTCTTCCTGGAGTTAAGAAGAAAATGGGGCAATCTGTGCCCGCCATAATGGGTATTCCTTTCTGATGTACTTTCCCAACCATGTTAAACATCCAATCGGCATAATGCCGGCGGAATTCAGATACCTCTCGCTCTCCAAAGACTATTATGTTTTCCTTCCATTGCTGCTCGGTGGAATCTGGTAGGTAGGCGAAGCTCGTTTGGAAATCCGCTTTGGCAAAGGGCTTCTTAACAAAAGCGGTATTTAAGGCCAAGGTAGGTATTTGCCAGGTCTGATTCTCCCACAATGCGGATAGAACTTCTTCTGCTTTTTCTTCAGAGTAGTTCTCAATAGCTATTTGTCTTTGGGCCTGATGGATGCGCGAACGAAGTACAGCTCCTGGGTCTCCCTTTCCTTCAAACAGTAAGCTATTGCGCCGTTGAAGCAATTCATCCGAATTAGAAGCGCAGGATAACTCCAGGTTGCGCATGTGTTCCATGCTATTCATCCCTGCGTTAGACGCACTGATCACATCCATGCTCAAGGGCACATGTCCTGTTACCTTCAACCCTTTCTCTTTCCCCAAGCGAGTGATCGTCTTAAACTGCTCTGGTGTGAGCATTTCATAGGCTTTGAGGAGGTCTACTCCTTGGTCTGCCAATTCTTCAACTTCTGCTGCTACTTCCTCAACTGATTTCAATCCAACAGATAAGGGAGGGTGTCCCGGGTCGCTGCCGTCATACACATTGGGAAGCCCATCCAGCAAAGGCCCTGCAATCATGACCCGAGGCGTTTCGGTCGGATTCGCCATAGCCTTCTCCTTCCATTTTTTTACAAAATCTATCTCTCCTCCGGTGTCTCGCACACTGGTAACGCCATAGAGGAGAAACAAGTCGAACATGCTGGGAGCCAAATTTTCCATATACGCAAAATGTACGTGTGCATCCCAGAGGCCGGGGATCAGGTATTTACCAGATCCGTCAATTCGATTGTTTTGGGGGGAAAGCTGGAATTGCTCCGAGGGGCCTATCTGATAGATTTTCCCTTCCTGGATGATTACCGTCTGGTCTTCTTGAAGGCCATCTATAGGGTCTATGGTGGAGATGTGCTCAATGCATAATGCATTTTCAAAAAGGACACCTGGCTTTTGGCAGGCAAATACCAGGAAAAGGGAGAGGAAGGAGGCAAGGAATTTCATTTTTTACCCTGAACAAAGATTATAACCTAAGCCTCCCTACTCCGGTCTCCGCATCGCGGGGTCGTACTCCCAATTGAGAATGCGGTAAAAGTCGTAGGTCTCAGGTATATCTACATATTCCTTAGCTGCCTCATAGTCCACTGGTGTCAGGCAGTGTAGGTCGTGAATGACCATTTGCACGTAGTCTGAATGGATATCCACCAGGCGCGGTAGGATTTTTCCTGTTTTCTTGTCTTCGATATCTGCCAAAAAGAGTGGCGCGATATTTCCTTCATTGTCAGCACATACGATACAACCGCTATGGCCTTCGTGATATAGCTTTCTTACTCCCATGCCCAAGCGCGTACATAAAGTGAGGTCATAAGCGATAGGGCGGGCGCAGCGAAGCTCATAACCTAGTTCTACCGGACGACTTTTTATTTTTATCCCAAGCTCTTTGAGCTGTCGTTGGAGTAAAATATTGAAAATGTGTGCCTTGGAAACATTTCCGAGTTCAGGGTGTCCGTGTTCGTCATAGGTGAACTCGATTCCGCAATTGCGGATTTGCTCAGCGCTCAAGGCGTGGAATACTCCTTCACTCACCATGGCGACGCCATAGCCGATTCCATCAATTTTTCGAGCGATGATAGAGGAAATGACCAGATTTATGATTTTTTCAAAGGTGATTTCCGTCTTGTTGAACATCTCTGGTAGGATGATCATGGGGAAATGGCAACTGGCTCCTATATCAAAGGCAAGGTGACCTGCTGAGCGTCCCATGGCAGAGACCACAAACCAGTTGTTCGAAGTTCTGGCGTCTTCGTAGATGGTATTGCCGATAATTACCCCTTCATTTTTTGCTGTGTTGAAGCCAAAGGTCGGGATGCCGGCGGGAAGGGGAATGTCGTTGTCTATCGTTTTGGGAACGTGAATGTTCTTTATCGCAACATCGTTGTTGATCAGGTACTTGGTCAGGCGATTCGCCGTGGAGGCGGTATCGTCTCCGCCTACCGTAACGAGGAGTTTTACGTTATTTTTTTCAAAAAATTCTGTCGTAAACTCATGATCTTTGGGCTTGTGGCGGCTCATGCGTAGGAAAGAACCACCCACGGTGAAGATCCGATCTGCCAATTCAAAGGTCATATCTACCGTATCTTCTTGTCCATTGAACAAGTTGGCGTAGCCATCGTGCAAACCTATCACCCGAAATCCATCTCGGAGAAAAACTTTAGAAACGGTACTGACAACCGTATTCATACCAGGGGCTGGGCCTCCTGCGCAGAGTATCGCAATAGCATCTTTCATAAAAATGAGGTCATTTCGTTAACAAATTGTTAAGAAACTGGGAGCGAAATCCCAATTATGGCGCTAATCTACTGCGATTTTGAGACAATCAAAACAATTTGCCCTGATCCAATTTTTTCATTCCTGAGTCATCCCATTCTACCTGATCTCCTGGTTGGATAGCAGCCTCTTCTTTTTCTTCGAAAAGGGGGAAAACTTTGGTGATTGTCCTGCGATCCAGCTTATTTCCCAGGGCTTTCCAGCCTTTTATTTCGATGAAGGAGACAAGTTCCAGACGCACCTTTTCCTTTTCTCGGGCTTTTCCTTTGACATTGAACTCTACTAGCGGTTTTTCAACGATAGTAGCGGAGATTAATTTGGACCCAGAGCTTTCGCCGATAAAGCTAAAGGACTTGTCCAAGGTAGTGGTCTCTATTTGGAAGCGTTTCACATAATAGTCCTTCTGCTTCCCTTCATAATGAACAGCCGTGATGACCATATCCGGCTCGTATTTCGCCACCAACTCTACTTTTTTCATCTCAAAACGATGGGTGAGCTCCGAAGTCCGGAGGACGTAAGACCCATCTTTGTTGACAACGAGTAGTTGGTCCTCCGTATCGAATTCGCCCAACAAGATTCCCCTTTCTTCGGTATTCAGCCTTCCGATGGTGTCGTCCAGCCAGATTTTTCTGCCTCCCAGGGTAGAACTTCCAATGGACTTTTGCTTGACTTTCCGAATAGGATACTTGGTCAAGACATTGCCTTGAGAGTTGCGGCCTTTGATGGCCAGTTCCCCAAAGTCAAAATCAAAGACCTTGTTCTTCGCCCGGCAATTTTGGCTGAGCATAACGGTTACCACCTCTTCTTCACTATTGGGGTGGACTTCGAAATACACGAGGTTGGAACCCTTGCTTCCTTTGGTGAGGTCGTATTCTTTTTCTCGGGTAATAGCCTTGACCGCAAAGCGCTTGACGAAATTCTTCCCAGCAGCCGGATCTCGGTAAATCGCATGGTAGATGGTACGTTCGTCTCCCTTTTTCCATACATCCACATGAATGATATCTTTTCCTAGGAAGGCTTTGTCCTGAACCCTGCTCACTAGGTATTTCCCGTCTTTCCTAAATACGATGATGTCATCCAAATCGGAACAGTCGGTAACAAACTCATCTTTCTTAAGGCCATAGCCTACAAAGCCTTCTTTCCGGTTGACATAGAGTTTCTGGTTGGCGATGGCCACCTGGGTAACCTTGATATTGTCAAAGGTTCTGATTTCACTCTTGCGTTCCCGCCCCTTGCCATATTTTTCCAGCAAACGCTTGAAATAATCAATGGCGTAATCTGTCAGGTGTTCCAGGTGGTGCTGGATCTCCTGGATTTCCTTCTCCAATTTGTTGATCTGCTCATCTGCCTTGAAGGAGTCAAATTTGGAGATTCGCTTGATCTTTATTTCCGTGAGGCGAATGATGTCCTCTTGGGTTATCTCGCGATAGAATAAAGATTTATAGGGATCTAAGCCCTTGTCGATAGTTTCGAGAACTGCCTCCCAGGTCTCACATTCCTCAATGTCGCGGTAAATGCGGTTTTCAATAAATATTTTTTCGAGAGAAGAAAAGAGGAGGCGTTCTTTCAATTCGGCCAGCCGAATCTCCAACTCTTTCCTGAGCAATTCCCGGGTATTGTTGGTCGATATTTTGAGGATATCTTCTGCCGTCAAAAAATGCGGCTTTTGGTCAATGATGACACAAATATTGGGCGAGATGGATACCTCGCAGTCGGTGAAGGCATATAAGGCGTCTATGGTGACGTCTGGCGAGGTATCATTGGGAATATCCACCCGAATTTCGACTTCTTTGGCCGTATTATCCGTAACCTTTTTGACGCGGATCTTCCCCCGGTCATTGGCTTTGACAATGGAATCCATTAAGCTTTCGGTCGTGCAGCCATAGGGAATACTGGTAACCAGCAAGGTGTTTTTATCCACTACCTCGATATGGGCCCTACAGCGTATTTTTCCTCCTCGAATCCCTCCTTGGTAGTTTTCCACATCGATCATTCCCCCATTGGGGAAATCGGGATAGAGGGTGGCCTTTTTCCCTTTTAGTACTTGGATAGAAGCATTGATGAGTTCGCAGAAGTTGTGGGGCATGATCTTGGTAGATAGCCCTACAGCAATTCCTTCTGTTCCCTGGGCCAGTATGAGGGGAAACTTCATGGGAAGCGAAACGGGCTCCTTCTTCCGGCCATCGTAGGAAGCTTGCCATTCCGTGATTTTGGGGTTGAAGGCTACTTCCAGGGCAAACTTAGAAAGCCTTCCTTCTATATATCGAGGGGCTGCTGCCCGGTCTCCCGTACGGGTATCTCCCCAGTTGCCCTGACAATCGAGTAAGAGGTCTTTTTGCCCCATGTTTACCAAGGCATCCCCGATTGCCTGATCGCCGTGGGGATGAAATTGCATGGTTTGGCCAATGACGTTGGCCACTTTGTGGAAACGACCATCGTCCATTTCCTTCAATGCATGGAGAATTCGCCGTTGGACAGGTTTGAGTCCATCAAAAACCAAGGGAACTGCCCGCTCTAGAATAACATAGGAGGCATAATCTAAAAAATAGTTCTCATACATCCCCGAAACGGGAAGGGTGTCTTGTTCTTCGGGGGATACATTGCCGTTCAACTCTGACATATATAATAAGCCTAAAAATGAATCTTAAATTTACACAAGAAGGAGGAAAACGCAGGGCAAATATAGTAAATCAACCTATTTATGCTAAATTTATTTCACATTTACAAAAATAATTAGCAATTATGCTATCTTTGTCCAGTATTATGAGTTTTTGGATAAAAGATTCTGGCCGTTTGAGAACCCCTATGCCTCCTTTACGCGTATATGAAGAATTAATGATATTTTTACCTTTATGAAGTATACCAAACATTTTTTTGCTCTTTTGATAGTGGGCTTAATAGGCTTTTCTTCTGCTACAGCCCAGCAAATGCTCCCCAAGTTCAGTTTTACGGATCTCAGCGGACAGGCTTTCCACTATACACAATTACAAGCGGATATGCCTACCCTCGTCTTTTTCTTTGATCCCTATTGTGATCATTGCCAGCAACAAGCTACCTGGATAAAAGAGGCGAAGAATCAATTGTCCCACATTCAACAAATATGGGTTAGCACCGAAGAGCCTATTGCAGTTGAAGATTTCAAAAATACATATTTAGGATCAGATTGGAACAATGTTCACTTCCTCGTCGATAAGAAATTTCTCTTTGATGGGTATTTTGGGTATAGTGAAATACCTAGTATTTATGTGTATAACAAAGATGGCCAACGCGTAAAAGCCTTTAATAAGGAGACACCTGCTGAGGTTTTACT
Source organism: Bacteroidia bacterium (assembly GCA_965263105.1). Classification (GTDB taxonomy): domain Bacteria; phylum Bacteroidota; class Bacteroidia; order J057; family J057; genus JBCCTX01. The sequence goes on from CBDHGL010000003.1 coordinate 279,579, forward strand.
AAGATTTTTGTAATTTTGCTAACATGAGCTTAAAAGATACCTTAGGTCAGGAAATGAAAGTGGCTATGAAGGCCAAAGATCAGGGCGCATTGAGGGCCTTAAGGGCCATAAAGTCTGCCATACTACTTGCTGAAACAGCAGAGGGGCGCGAGTCTGGGAGCCCTCTTTCGGAAGAGGAGGAGCTTGCCTTGTTGATTAAGCAGGCCAAGCAGCGGAAAGACTCTATTGCCCAGTTTCAACAAAACAATAGAGAAGACTTGGCCAAGACTGAAGAGGAGGAATTAGCCGTTATTGAAAAATTCCTTCCCAAACAGCTTTCTGAGGAAGAATTGACAGCAGAACTTAAGACGATTGTAGCTGATTTAGGTGCCAGTTCGATGAAGGATATGGGGAAAGTAATGGGAGTTGCATCTAAAAAGTTTGCTGGAAGAGCGGATGGCCGGGCCATTTCTAAGCTCGTAAAGGAGATGTTGGGCTAACAAAACCAAGGTACAATGGAAGATCAAAGTGTATTGAATCCCCTTGACTTAATCATTATTGGCGTGATATTTTTTGGGATGTATTCCGGGGCCAAAAAAGGGCTGTTTAAAATAACCAATAACATTGCCTCAGTAGGCCTATCTATTCTGGCTGCTGCCCGGTTTTGGTACGTTGCCAGGAATATCTATATCGACTCTTTACACCTTAATCTCAATTCCTCTAATGCACTCTTACTCAGCTTTGTTACCGTTTTTATCATTAGTTATATAGTACTTTCGCGATTTTTAGACTTCCTGGATGAGTGGGGGAAGCGGGTTAAAATTGATAATGCCTTGGGAGCTATACTTGGAGGGGCAGTTGCGACCTTTATCTTGAGTATAGCCTTTGTTATTTTGGGAAATGTAAACTTCCCTTCTGAAGCAAATGCTAGAGGGTCCAAATTGTATGGATCAGTGAGAGGTTTTTCCCGTATCGTATTAGGAAAAGGTGTCCAAGCACTTCAGGAAGTAAATCGACAAGTGAGCAAACATGGACTTAATAAGCCTGTTCCTGCTGCTGATGATGGGGCTAAACCCGTATCAAATCCCAGTGTGAATAAGCCTACCCCTATTCGCTGACATTTATTCTTTTTACACCCAAAAATGGGGAAGATCGTTTCCGAGTTACTATTGGGTTAAACCTGGTAGTAGAGAAATTCGTTTGCACTCGTGACTATTTTGTATTTTTGTAGTTTAACGTTCGTCGCGCTGTTGTTTTAGCCATTTTATTATGAGTTTCGAAATCCAAAAATTAGATAGGTTTCAATATGTAGAGAAGGGGGAGGGGCCCGTAATCGTCGTTTTACACGGTCTTTTTGGTGCTTTGAGTAATTTCAATTCTGTGTTGGATGAGTTTTCCCAAAATTGCCGGGTAATCATTCCCTTGATTCCGCTATATGACAAAGGGGTGAAGATATCTCTTACCATTGATGGGTTAGCAGCATTTATAGAAGAATTTGTGGAAGCTAAGGGCCTACATACCTTTAGTATTCTGGGTAACTCCTTAGGAGGGCATATCGCTCTGGTCTATACCCTGGGCAATCCTGAAAAAGTGGAAACCCTTATTTTGACTGGGAGTTCTGGTTTATTTGAAACAGGAATGGGGGTAGGATTTCCACGCAGAAGTAGTTATGAATTTGTTGAAGAACGGGTTGCCTATACCTTTTACTCTCCAGAGATTGCAACAAAAGAACTGGTAGATGAAGTTTACGATATAGTAAATGACAATGCCAAAACCTTAAGTGTAATACGGGTGGCGCGCTCAGCTCAGCGGCATAACATGAAAGACGACCTCGGAGATATAGAGGTCCCTACCTTACTCATATGGGGATTGAATGATAATATCACTCCCCCCCGAGTTGCCCATGAGTTTGATAAGCTCATTCCAAATTCGGAACTCAGGTTCATTGATCAATGCGGCCACGCTCCCATGATGGAGCGGCCTGCAGTTTTTAACCAAATCATGGGGAATTTCCTCCAAAAACATATAAAGGTTCTTGCTTCATGATCGCATCAGAGCTCATATCAGACAATTTGCCTTCAGTAAAATCAACAGATAGTGCCTGGACCGTGTTGGGATGGATGGGGGAATTTAAAATCTACCAACTTCCCATTGTTGATGAGGGAAAATTTACGGGTCTTATTTCAGAGGATGAAATTTTAGATGCCGCCGACCTGATGATGCCTGTAGGAAAAATATTAATCAGCCACCAAAAGAAAGGGACCTATGTGTATGAACACAACCATATTTACGAGGTTGTAACCGCTATGAATAACTATGGACTGGAGGTTTTACCAGTCCTTTCCCCCCAGGACCAGTACTTGGGCCTAATTACCCTTCGAGATGTAGTCGATCACTTAGGCACATTATTTGCCCTCGAAGAGCCCGGGAGCATCCTGGTGTTAGAAGTTCCACAGAATAGCTTTATGTTATCCGAAATTGGGAGAATTGCAGAATCTGAAAATGCGAAAGTAATCAGTTTTTATATCTCCCCTTCCAGGGGCGGTACCGCTTACAACGTGACGATCAAAGTAAATATTGGAGATATTTCAAGGCTCGTAGCAAGCTTTAACCGCTTTAAATACAACGTGATAAATACCTATTCAAGGAAAGAACTTCCCCAAAACTATCAAAGAAATCTTGATGCCCTCATGAATTTTTTGGATATTTAATAGGTGAAAAAGGGGAATATTTTAAGCACTACTTGCGCGATACTGATGGGATTCCTGGTAGGGTTAACAGGAAATACTTCCCTTTATGGAGCTTCCGAAGATTCTGTAATCGTCCAAACGATTATTATTACCGGGGCTAAGAAAACCAAAAGTCCCGTTGTCCTAAGAGAGCTTACCTTTAAAGAAAAGGACCAACTTCCCCTAAGCGAACTTTCAGATATCTTAGAAAGAAACCGGCAGAATGTTTTTAACTTAGGATTATTTTCGGCCGTTGAACTGGAACCCGTTGTAATGGGTATAGAATTACATCTGGTTATCCATGTTAAGGAAAGATGGTATATCTTTCCCATTCCCAAGGTGAAAGCTGAAGAGCGCAACAGCTATGACCTCATTCAATCCTTCAGTAATGGAGATTTTCATCGGGTGTCCTATGGATTGGACCTTCAGTGGTATAATGTGACGGGAAGAAATGAACATCTGACATTTTTTGGACAGTTGGGTTTCTCCGAAAGACTGCGCTTTCGTTACTCTCATCCCGGCATTTTCGGCATGCAATATACCGACCTCTCATTTGGTGCTTCTTTTATCAATAAAAATGAAATAATCACGGGAACAGAAGAAGGACAGGCAGTATGGAATCGTTTGGAGAATAATCCTTTAGAGGTATCTAAAAATGCATTTATTTCGGTTAGGCATCGATTGTCTCTCTACAAGAATATTTCGGTTTTAATCTCTTATGCTAAGAGAGAGTATGCGGATAGCTTGAACCTATTCAATCAGAGTTATATCTCTGGAGAAGGATTACAGACTAACTATCCTTCTATAGTGCTCTCTTATCGTCATGATACCCGAGACTGGCATAGCTACCCCCTCAAAGGAAGAAGGTATCAGGTGTCCTTTCGTTTTGCAGGGCCCAGCTCCCTATTTTCTCATCAGTTTTCCAAAATTGGGTTTAACTGGGCCGAATTTTATCCCATTGGGAAGCGATTTTACTTCGCTTATGGCTTTCAAAATATCCTTACTTTGGGAAAAGATCTTCCTTATTTTGAGAAAAGTTCTTTGGGCCTCTCTGGCAAAGACTTACCGGGAATTAGTACGGAGCTGAGAGGCTATGAACGCTATGCCATTGACGGCAGCTGGGTAAGTATGGCCAAAACCGAGTTTAAGTTTGCCGTAGTACCATATCAAACCCTAAACCTTCGTAAAATGCCCATCAAAGCTTTCCGACAAATGCCTTTTGGGGTGTTCCTTACTTCCTATGCCGACATGGGGTATGTAGAGGACAATACCCAAAGCAATTTTGATACAAGACTTAAAGGCCAGGGCCTGATAGGGTACGGTATGGGCCTGAATATCATTGGATTCTATGACATGCTATTGCGGATTGAATATAGCCGAAACCATTTGGGGGAAGATGGGATCTTCTTCCACAGTAGTCTCCCTATTCGATAGATTATATCTCCTATGAAGCTTGCAATTTTCGGTAGGTTGACAAATAATACGGACCTAAATGTCCTAAGAAATTTCTTCCAATTTCTTGTTGATTCCCATATTACTTATGCGGTATTTCAGCCCTATGTCAAAGACCTTATCCTGAAAATGGAGGATCCAGAAGAGCTTTTGGGGGTAGAACTGTTCAATACCCTAGAAGAGATTTTGGATTGTACCTATATATATTGCTTTGGAGGAGATGGAACGGTGTTAGAGGCCGTTCGACTGGTGCAGGATTCTGGGCTACCCATTTTTGGCGTGAATTTTGGCCGGCTGGGCTACCTCGCAAGCACCTCCCAGCATGATCTCATTCCCGCTACGCAAAAGATATTGGATAAGGTCTATTATTTTGAAAGTAGAAAATTGTTGAGTGTAGTCTCAGACCCTCCAGGTATTTTTCAGCCTAACCATACAGGAATCAACGACCTGACTATTCACAAGAGTAAAAGCAATGAGATGATTACCATCCATGCGTATATCAATGGGGAGTTTCTCAATACCTATCGGGGAGATGGGCTGATCGTAGCTACGCCAACAGGATCTACTGCTTATAGCCTTTCTTGCGGGGGACCTATCATTTTTCCTAAAGCCTCAACCTTGGTGCTTACCCCTGTAGCGCCACATTCCCTAACCGTACGACCTGTCGTGATCCCAGATGATTGGGTTATATCCCTTCAAATTGAATCTCGATCAGGAGAAGCGATGATTTCCCTCGATACGCGCACAGAATTGGTGAAAACCTTCACTTCCCTGGCCATCAAATGCTCAGATTTCAACGTGAGATTTCTTCGGGTTTATTCCAATAAGCATATCGACAACCTACGCAAAAGTCTGATGTGGGGGAGTGATAACCGTAACTGGAAACAAGGATAAAATAAAGTAGCCAGTAATTTGGCTCAAAATTTGTTAAATTTAACCCAGAATTCAATTTGTCCCACATATTAACACCATACTTATAGTTTCATCTATACCCGAATTAATAAATCTAACATTGAATGGGTATTAAAAAGATTATCATAGGCATCTGCCTCATATTCTTGACTCTCCCATGTTTCTATGGCCAAGACTCTCACATTCGTTTTAGTGCGGGTGTCGGAGCCATGAGCTATTTTGGAGACTTGTCAAGTTCGAATAATCCTTACCAAACGGTTCACCCTGGGTATAGTGTTTCTGCCTCTTTGAAACTCAATCCTATGCTTTCCTTACGCGGAGCAGCCCTGTTTGGGAAGGTAAGTGGCTCAGATGTAGAAAATTCTGATCCAGATTTGCGTGCCAGAAACTTAAGTTTTGAGTCAAAGATCCAGGAAGTCGGCCTTCATCTGGTAGGGGATTTCATTTTCTCTCCCAATGGATTTTTACGCCGTCCACCGATCACTCCCTATGCTTTTATAGGGATGGCCATTACCCAAATAAATCCTCAAGCTGATTTTGGTGGACAACTTATTGATCTTCAACCCTTGGGGACGGAAGGGCAGTTTCTCGATGATCCAGATCCAGAGCGACCTCTACCTGAGCCCTATAAGCTTACCCAATTTGTCATTCCTATGGGTATTGGATTGCGCTTTAAAGTATTTGACGATCTAGATATAGAGGCAGAAGTAGGTTTGAGGAAAATGTTTACGGACTACTTAGATGATGTGAGTGGATATTATCCTAATTTAAGGAGGCTGAACCGCCAAAATCCAGTAGCAGGAAACCTCTCAGATAGGTCTAGCAACAGCCAGTTTCCTGAAGGTAGAATAAACGAACCTAGAGGAAACCAGGCTCAGAATGACTGGTATATGAATACCAGTATTTCCATTTCCTACATTTTCAGTTGGGTAAGATGTCCCCAGAATAAGCGTTAAGGAAGGCTTAAGGTACTTAATAAAGACCTCAAATAGAAGAGGAAGCTCTTACAACTCCAAGTACTTCAAAAACTCTTCTCGGGTTTTCTCATTCAGGAATTTCCCAGAGTAGTTTGACGTAACCGTACTACTCGATGTATCCTGTACTCCGCGAGAAGCTACGCACAGATGATCGGCAACAACGACTACCGCTACATCCTCTGTTTCCAATGCGGTTTTTAGCTCTTCTGCAATTTGTCGGGTAAGTCGTTCTTGGACCTGCGGTCTGCGTGCATAGTAGTCCACAATGCGATTGATTTTAGAAAGACCAATGACCTTACCACTTGAAATATAGGCAACGTGAGCCTTCCCTATAATGGGGACAAAGTGGTGTTCGCAGTTGGAATACAAAGTGATATCCCGCTCTACGAGCATCTCCTTGTACTTATATTTATTATCAAATAAGCGTACGTTAGGTTTATTTTCAGGATTGAGTCCCTTGAAGATCTCCTGCACGTACATTTTAGCTACCCTTCTTGGAGTTCCTTTGAGGCTATCATCATTCAGATCTAGGCCTAGGACATGCATTATTTTTCTAAAATGCTTTTCAATCTCATCCATCTTTGTTGCATCGTCAAGATCAAAAGCATCGGGTCTAAGTGGAGTGTCAATGGAAGTTGCTATATGATTTTCTCCCAGTATGTCCTCTTCTTCTTCAAAGGTACGCTTATCGGTATCATTTTTTGTGACTACCCCATTACGATGCGGGGTATTCCACGAAATTTCGTTCGGTTTCATATAATCTAACGGTTAAGTCAAGCTCAGAATTAAGCTGCTCTCGCAGGATATTATAAATTACAATAGCGATGTTTTCTGCTGTCGGAATCAACTTGCTAAATTCCTCTACTTCTAGGTTGAGATTTTTGTGATCAAATCTTTCCAAAACATGTTCGCTGACAATGTCTTTTAATATCTTCATATCTATCACGTATCCAGTCCGTGGATCCACCTCTCCTGTGACCTTTACGATCAAGTCATAATTATGTCCGTGGTAGTGGGGATTGCTGCACTTTCCAAATACACGAGAATTGGTAGCCTCATCCCATTCGGGATTGAATAAACGGTGCGCTGCGTTGAAATGTGTTTTCCTATAGACAGATACCCTCATATGCAAAGGTAGGAACAATACAGCGTCCCTTTTTGTTTAGTAATTGACAAAAATGACCTGAAAGCGTAGGGTATTTTATAGGCTAATATATTCATGTCATCACACAATAAAAGTGCAATAATAATCGGGGGAGGTATTGCAGGTCTAACCACGGCCTGTCTGTTAACCAAGTCAGGCCTTTCTTGTACGGTATTGGAGCAAAATTGGTTACCTGGAGGCTGCGCGACTTCCTATCCTCGCAAGCACTATATTTTTGAAAGTGGAGCTACCACCTTGGTAGGGCTTGACGATTATATGCCTTTGAACCACTTGCTCAATGAGTTGGATATCCAACTGAAGCCGCAGAAGCTGAAACTCCCCATGAAAGTCTACCTGAAAAGTGGAAAAGTACTCTTTCGCTACCAGGACCTGGATCAATGGATTGAGGAGGCAGAAAGAGTATTTGGACCTAAAGGCCAACGGCCGTTTTGGGAACTTTGTTATCAGATTAGCCAGTCGGTCTGGAAAACTTCTCTTCAGCAGCGCAATTTCCCCCCAACTCGCTTTAAAGATTTTGTCCAAGCGATAAAAAACTTTCGTCTTCCACAAATGGCCATAATCCCTTCTGCTTTTCGATCAATGCTAGATCTTCTCAAAAAATATGGACTAGACCAGTGCGAGGAGTTTGTGAGTTTTGTGGATGAACAGCTTATGATAACTGCTCAAAATCACATGGAGGAGGTAAACGTCTTATTTGGTGCTACGGCTTTGTGTTATACCAATTATTCCAACTACTACATGAATGGGGGGCTGATTGAGTTGGTTAAGCCCTTAGTAACCTATCTAGAGCAGAACGGGTCAGAAGTACGTTTAAGAGAGGGGGTTTCTCAGGTCATTAAGAAAGGATACCGATACGAGGTTCGAACCAAGAAGCATACCTATGCAAGCCCCTATTTGGTTTCTGCTATTCCGTTAAACAATACCTTGGAGTTATTTGAGCAAGATAAGACAATTCGGAAAAAATATGAGTCAAAACTCCTCCGATCGGAAGCCCTAAACTCAGCCTTCCAGGTAAGTTTTGTCGCAACCAAAAAGAAGCGTTTCGATTGTCTCCATCATCAGATCCACCTGGAAGAACCCCTCCCTTACACCCAATCTTCCAGTATTTTTCTCAGCTTAAGCCACCCGGATGATGTACAACGTTGTGGGAAGGATGAATTTGTCGGTTCGGTTTCTACCCATGTTCCCCATCCAGAAAAAACTTTCATAGATAAGAAGGAAGAATTGGTCGATATTATTTTCGATACACTAGAGAATAGGGGTTTTTTGACCAGAAAAGATATCATCTTTCACCATTCCTCAACTCCTAAGGCCTGGAAAAAGTGGACGGGCAGATCTTGGGGCTTTGTTGGAGGCTATCCCCAGTATATGGACATAAAACCCTGGAATATGATCGATGCCCGATTAGATAGACAAGGGGCTTACATCTGTGGGGATTCCACCTACCCAGGTCAAGGGATTCCTGGGGCCTGTTTGAGCGGAATTATTGCATTTGAAAAAATGAAAACAGATGGAGTTTTGGCTTAATTTCCGTTTAGTTTGAAAACCGGGAAAAGACAAGGATCGCATCGCACCTCCTTCTTTCTTTAGGATCAGAAGGAGAATTTACAATTTGCTTTCCAATGACCATAGTGGATGATCCCCCTCCATCGAGGTTATATCCTTCGTAGGCTCCCAGTTTTAAAAGGAACACTGAAATTTCTGGCAAGGTCATGCCCACACTGAGTTTGGGTTGCCTTCCATCTACCACAACAAACCATACCAGCCTTCTGGATTCAGAGATACCCACCACGGTTCTTGGGTGGCGGGTAATAACAAAGCTCTCTGGAATCTGTTCAATTTCTTGTCGCTCCACCTGCTTTCCCTTCCATATCAGTATCGGTCCAGCGGTATGGATAGAACTTCTTTTCATGAGGGGCTTAGGGAAGCAAGAAAATTCTTGGCTAAGGTCAAAGTCCAGGGCTATCCTCTCCTGTTGGCCCTGAAGAAAGAAGGATTTGAGACTATCCCGATAGATTCCAGATGCACTCAAGACATTTCCTTCATCTGGAATTACACTTGAACCCTTAATTGAAACAAATCCCCTTAGTGAATCTCCCTGGATAATTAGTTCGCTCTCTCTATTAGAAGTCAAGCTGGTCTTTCCCCACTCAGGTGTGTAAAGAATTAATTCATTTTCCCTTATTTTCCGGTTAATTCCATGAATTTTCAGGGAGGTTTTATTTGCTATTCGTACGTTTAGGTTTAGTGTGAACCGATTGAGGAAAACATGTTGAATGCTATCTGAGGGCGAAGTAAAGCCCAAAGAAGATCGTGTAGACAAAGGCTCAGAAAGAATTTTCCCTTCAAAGACAAAAAAATCTTTGGGATCTCCATGGTATAAGTTCCAGGGGTCATTGGAATATGAAAAGCCCCCATTTATTCCGGCTAAGGCTCCTTTTCTCTGAACCATACTGCTCGTAGTTTCCTGCCCCGTAATTTGGTCCATAGCTAGGGCAGATTTAAGGTAGACCGAATCCAAATGCATCTGTAGCACATGGATACTAAAGGGACTTCTATTGAGAGAATCTGAACGGTAGTGGAAATAGGTAAGTCCTGGGGCCACTTTTTGGCTGTCAATTTGGTATGGGGCCCTTGAAATAGCCATATCTTGACTCCAAATGTACATAGTTGATGTGAAAAACAGGATGATTTCTAGAATGAGATATTTCATAATCCCCAGCTTATTTTCTTAATTGGGCAAAACTATTTTCATGCCTATCCCTGTACAAGGTTTACACCACGTTACGGCCCTGGCCAGTCAACCCAATCCCAATATCGAATTTTATGCGGGAGTATTGGGATTACGCCTCTTAAAAATTAGTGTGAACCCTGATGTACCCTCAGCATACCAATTGTTTTATGGGAATGAAACCGGTCGACCCGGAACGATATTGAGTTTTTATTGTTTTCCTCAATATGCTTCCCCTATGCCTGGAAGGGACTTTGCCCATTCTATTGGACTTTCTGTCCCCTCCAATACTCTCGGATACTGGCGTAAGCGCCTGAAGAAGTTTGGGATTGCTTATTCAAAGGAAAAATCGAGATTTAATGAGAAGTACATCGAGCTCAATGGCCCGGATGGATTGAAGCTGGAGCTTGTTTCGACAGAAGGGGATGTTCGTCCAGCCTATGGGAAGGGGACTGTGGAGAGGAATCATGCCATAAAGGGAATCCATCATATCAATTTATCCTTGCTGGTTACGGCGAGGATGCAAGAATTCCTTCTAGATTACGTAGGCTACCAACATTTTCAGGAAGAACACAATCGTCTTCGCTTTGGATTGAAGATGCGGTCTGGAAACTTCGTGGACCTTTCTGCACAGCCAGGCTGTTTACCAGGTATACTAGGTTTGGGAGGAATTCACCACGTGGCCTATCATGTTCCCAGTAAAAGGCAATTGGTTACTTTGAGAAAACAATTGGCCAAGGCAGGAGCAGATAGCAGCCCGATACTGGATCGCACTTACTTTCATTCCTTTTTTTTCACAATAGGGGAAGGGATGTTCATGGAGATAGCTACTTCTGCTCCTGGTTTTTCAGTCGATGAACCCTTGGATAGCCTAGGGACAAGTCTTAAACTTCCCAAATCCCTCGCAAAGGAGAAAAAAAACATCGAAAAGGCCTTACCCAAGCTGAATTTCAATTTGGATAAGTACAAATAGGTAGATAGGTAAAACAGGATGGAATCCTCATGAAAAAACGGTGGACCATGGACCGTCAACTATCAGCTTCCTCCCAACAATTTCTCTACCAGCAAAGGCACTCCAATGGATCCCCTTTCAGCTATAACTTCTATGGTATGGGAGGAATAGATTTCCGGGACCTTGGGATCTACCACATAAATGGGAGAATCCAGGGGGACAAAATCTACTAATCCTGCAGCCGGATAGACTACCAAAGAGGTACCGATAATTAGGCATATATCTGCCTGAAGACATAGACTAGCTGCAATTTCCATCTTAGGAACTGCCTCTCCAAACCACACGATATGGGGCCGCAATTGGGATCCATCGGGGGCTTTATCTCCTAGCCTAATATCTCCATCAAGGTCTAAGATCAGCGTAGGATCTATGGAGCTTCGCCCCTTAACCAATTCTCCATGTAGGTGAAGTATCTGAGACGATCCCGCTCGTTCATGCAGGTCATCAACATTTTGGGTGATGATTTGAACGTCATACTTCTCTTCTAAATCAACCAAGGCCCTATGGCCATCATTGGGTTCTACCGTTTTCAACTGTTGCCGGCGCTCGTTGTAAAAGCGCAAAACGAGTTCAGGATTGTGCTGAAAGGCTTCCGGAGTAGCTACCTGGGTTACATCATGTCCTTCCCACAAGCCATCGGCATCTCGAAAGGTTTTAAGGCCACTATCTGCACTTATGCCCGCCCCAGTAAGTACAACAATTCGTTTTTTCATCAAATTTGATATATTGATAGGAAATTAAGGTTTTCAGACCGATTCATCCCTCTATAGAAGGGGAAATTTTTCAGGATTTTCCACTGATTGCTTATGAAAGAAGTACGGCGCGCAACGCTTTGGGAGGCTTTTATTCCCATCGTAGCCCTGATTGGGCTTTTATTTTTTAATGTGGTATTTGTTTATGGGGATGATGCCCTCAGTGGTTCCAACCAATTTTCTCTGATATTAGCCGCAGGTGTCGCTGCTCTTGTAGGGGTGCGCTTGGGATACACCTGGAAGAATATGTTGTCGGGTATTGTGCGGAGTATTCGCTCCGCCCTGCCAGCGATACTTATTCTGTTGATGATCGGCTCTCTCGCAGGGACCTGGTTAATCAGTGGGGTAGTGCCAGCCATGATTTATTATGGCCTACAGGTTATTCATCCTAGCATATTCCTATTTGCTGCTTGTATCGTATGTGCAATTGTATCGCTGGCAAGTGGAAGCTCCTGGTCTACTGTTGCCACAGTCGGAATCGCCTTGCTGGGGATCGGAAAGGCCTTGGGCTATTCCGATGGCTTGATTGCCGGAGCCATTATTTCAGGTGCTTATTTTGGCGACAAAATGTCCCCCTTATCAGATACGACCAATTTGGCTCCAGCGATGGCGGGAACGGACTTGTTTACCCACATTCGCTATATGACCATTACCACGGTGCCTTCTATCTTGATCGCTTTGGTCATCTTCCTGGTCCTGGGATTTACTTATGAGACTCAAGAGACTTCGCAGGGTGTGCAGGAGTTGTTATTGGCCATTCAAGATAAGTTTGTCATAAGTCCCGTTCTTTTCTTGGTTCCAGTGGCTGTGATTTTCTTAATTATCAAGAAGGTTGCCCCTATTCCCGCTTTATTAGTGGGGACTTTGTTGGGGGGAATTTTTGCCGTTATTTTTCAATCATCCATACTGAATGAACTAGCGGGAATAGAAGGGAGTTATGCCTTGGTTTCTTATAAAGCCGTTATGGATGCGATTACGGTTGATGTAAGTATCAATTCCTCCAATGCAATCGTCAATGACATCCTTTCTACGAGTGGGATGTCGGGGATGCTCAATACCATTTGGCTTATTGTCTGTGCGATGAGTTTTGGAGGGGTGATGGAGGCTGCGGGTTTGCTGGAGCGGATTACGCAAGCGCTATTGAGTTTGGTAAAGTCTGTAGCCGGGCTATTTTCGGCCACCGTCGCAAGTAGCATATTTTTCAATTTCACGGCCTCAGACCAGTATCTCGCCATCGTGGTACCGGGTCGGATGTTTGCCAAGGCCTACCGGGATAAAGGACTGGCTCCTCAAAACTTAAGTAGAACCCTGGAAGATGCAGGTACCGTTACCTCTGTTTTGATCCCCTGGAATACTTGTGGGGCTGTTCAAGCAGGTGTCCTAAATGTGGCGACAATAGCCTATGCCCCTTATGCCTTTTTCAATATCATAAGTCCTATTATGACTCTGCTAGTCGCTTATTTAGGGATAAAGATAGCCAAGCTAGGAGATTCTCAGGATATAGGAATCTCCGAAGAACTAGACCCAGTAGAAGGATAAGTCCTCTTTTGGCAGCACAGAAAAATTGAAGGGTAAAAATTAAACGACTAGGAAATACTATCCACTACCGCAAGCGCCTTATCATACTCAGGCTCTTGGGCAATTTCGGGAACCAATTCACTATACTGGATCGTATTGTCTTTGTCAATGACAAAAACTGCTCTTGCCGAAAGCCCTTTCATGGGACCAGACAGAATTTCTGTATTGTATTCATTGATGAAATCGGCATACCGATAATCGGAACCAACCACGATACCATCTATACCTTCTGAGGCACAGAACCTATTTAGTGCGAAGGGTAAGTCTCTGGAAATGACGATTCCCACTACCCCTGGACGCTTGGAAAGCTCTTCATTGAACTTGCGCGTTTCCATTTGGCAGATACCCGTATCTATACTAGGTACGGCAATGAGGACCCGCACCATATTGTCAAAATCATCTATCAAACTACTTTCCGTAAGATCTTCTTTCACGAATGTGAAGTCAGGAGCATTTTCGCCTACCGCTGGAAGATCGTCTTTTATGGAGTAGGGCTTCCCTTTCAGTGTTACAGAGGACATGCGTTAATTTATTTTCTGAAGTATAATACTTTTTCAAAAGTAAGCATTAAATTTTCATTTGCCAACAGTTTAAATGCTGGAAACATGGTAAGAAGAAGGAGGAATTGCTGTGATGAGCTCGATACTTTTTTGGGCTAACATCCTACGGTCAAAATGGGTGATAGCGAGTTTTCTGGCATTTTCTCCCATGCTCTTTCTCAGGTGGGCATTTACAATGAGGGCCTGGAGATTTCTAGAAAAACCCTCTATGTCTCCCTGATTAGAAGATAGCCCGCAACTATGGCGAGCAAGGTACTGTGCTTGCCATCCTTGGTAATTTAGTACCACGGGTAAGCCATTGGCTAGGTAGTCAAAGAATTTGGTAGCTCCATTTGCCTCCAGGACGGGATACGGGGCAAAAGAGCTCACCCCAATATCTGCCTGGGCTAAGGAGTCTCTCAATTGCGTCCTTTTAACCCATGGGAAAAAAGAAATTTGGGAGCTGTGCCGAGATTTTGCATAGGCTTTTACGTCTTCTTCTCTATTTCCATGACCAATTACAAACAATTCAAAAGGAGGAAGATCCCATTGATTTAATAAGTTGACCGCATCGACTAATTGTTCTATTCCATTGGCTTGTCCGATCGTACCGGCATACATAATGCGTACTCTTTTTTTTTCTGGAAGTTTGTAATTCTTTTTAGGCCAGTCGAGGATATGAACTCCATTGTGTATGACTTTAATTCTAGAAGAGTCAACGGGGTAGTTTAACAGTTGCTCTTTCATATCCTCAGAATAAGGGGTTAATAATTGGGCTTTGGGGTATATCTTACTGGCTATTTTCTGAAGAAGATGTATCCAAATTGGGTTTTTGAATATTCCCATTCCTATAGGAACATCAGGCCATACATCTGCTACTTCCAAGATGAGAGGTACCTTGTGGAACCGAGCTAATCTTCTACCCAATTCGGCCCCAGTTAAGGGCGGGGTATAGGCGATTATCCGATCTACTCCCTTAATTTTTTTTCCCTCTTTGTAGGCGCGAAGCAAAAAGCTAAGGAAAGCCCAGATTCTTCTGTAAAAACCCATGAAATGGGAATAGGATCCTTTGACTATCCTAATATCTACTCCTTCTCGTTGGATACATTGAGATAATAAACCCCTATTCGAGCCCTTGAATGAAGAATTTTCAATATGTGTAGTGGAAGTAAGTATCGTTACTTTATGGCCGGCTTGCACATAGAAACGAGCCATTTCGTAAGTGCGACAGTTACCGCTAGTTTCAGGAAAATTGAGAATTTGCTGGATATAAAGTATATGCATACTTAATGGGCCATCTCTGCCCATTCAAGTTCTTCTAATTCTGTGGGCTGACCATACATCTCTTTAAGTTTTTCACGCTCTTGGAGAGCACTTTTCATTCTACCAATTCGAGCTCCTTTGGTGTAAATATAGGCAAAGGTACAAATCATAATGATAGGGTATACCCCAAAAGAAATGAGGTACATGGGATCCCATTCCGGGATCAGCATATAAGCTAAAATGGATAGTCCCCCAGAAAGTAAAGACAGAAAGCCTAACAACACAGGCACTAAAATTTCGGGCACTCCGATGTGGACCAAATGATGTGTGAGGTGATCTCTGCCTCCTTGCATAGGAGAGACTCCTCTACGTATCCGTGCAATGGTAACAAAGGAGGTATCCATGATCGGAACGATAAAGGCCATTAGCGGTATAACCCCTATTCTTAGGTAGGAGATATTATCCGGGCTTGTATCAATGTTCCAAAAATATTTGATGCCCAGGAAGCCCACTACCAAGCCAATAAACATGCTCCCTGTGTCCCCCATATAGATTTTAGCTGGGCGCCAATTGAAAAACAGAAATCCTACGAAGCTCCCAGAAATAGCTACATAAATATAAAAGAGGTAGTTTAAGCCGATCCCTTTAACGGCCAACCCCATACTTATTACCAATATGCTTAAAGCTACGGTTCCCGTTACGCCATCCATATTGTCCAGCATATTAAGGCTATTCATTAAACCTACTACCCAGAACAATGTAAGCAGATAATCTGCCAGGAGAAGGCTGGGATCCATCAAGGAGAAAAAGTGTATATATATCCCAAAGTAAAGGAGAATGATTCCACAACAGAATTGGCCAGCCAATTTAAGCCAAGGGTGGGTCCCATAAGCATCATCTGCAAATCCAACAAGGAAGGCCATGGTTGCACTTAAAAATAAGGCAAGATATTCGGGAGAAGTAAGGGCTAGTTCTGGATGAAGTATTAATAGCAAAGTACTTCCTAAAAGAAAGGTAATATAAAAGGAAATACCTCCAGTGGTAGGCTTTGTGGTGCTCGCCCATCTAATAAGGTTCTGAGATTGGCGACTAGAAACCCCGAAATTAGTTGAAAACCTTAACAAGATGTTATTTAAAATGATAGAGAAGGCAGTTGCTAACAAAAAAATAAGAACACTTTCCATAAAATGGGGTTTTTCATTTTCGAAATATCTAACGGAAACAAATGTAAGATTATTTTTTAATATTCGAAATATAAAATGCTTGTCAAAAATTTTTTCCGAGGTACTGTTTTGAAAACATTTTATTTAATTCGTACAAAACTCGTGCTAGATTTAAATTAACAGCTCTAGAATCTCTTTATCATCCAGGCTATTATATCTTTTTTGTAATATTTCAATGACTCGTTGTATATATAATTGATCCAATGATTCTGGATCTGTAATCAATTGTTTTAATTTTAGCGCTCGAAGTAAGAGCGGTTCCTGCATTAGTTGAGTTTCAAATTCAAAAGCGCCACCTGTAAATAGGGTATTAATATATTTGCGGATATCGGCTTTTGAAAGACTATGGCTTAATTCCTGATGTACTAAAGCAAACATCTCATCCATAGATAGCGCTCCTCTTTCCTTAAAAGAATGTAAAAGTGTCTGAGAAATTTCTATTCTCTGATCCCGATCTTTTTTATACCGAATCTTTTTGAACAAGAAGGTTTTGGCAAATTCATGTTCCTTGTCATCCTCTTCCTGCTCCACAGATAAATAAACTTTTGGGAGATCGTTTTCATCGGCTTCTATTTTTTCAACTAAATCACCCTCCAGTGCCAGGAGAAAGTTTTTAAAAGAAGAATAGCCTAATTTCTTTTCTGAGAATTCAGGGTCTACCCTTAACATTTGTTGTTTGAGACGGGCCATCAGAATGGGGTTTTCTATTTTTCGATGTTGGATGGTTTTTTCCAATATCGATCGCCCGTATCCATTGGATCCATTTTTTCCGATCACTTTTTCCAAAGTAGGGGGCTGGATTAAGGATTCCATAGATTTAAATTCTGCACTATTGCGTTTGATCAACTGAGCTACCGAGTGTTCAAACCCTACGATTACTACTTCTTTATTTCTGGCTTGTAAGCGTTGCATCAAAGGGATGAAATCGGAGTCTCCCGATCCAATCAATATAGTCTGAATATCTGTATGTTTGTGGAGGTGCTCAATGACATCAATCGCCAGACGAACATCAGCGCCATTTTTTCCCTGAAGGTTGGACCCAGGTAGATGAATCAATTCAAAACCCAATTCCAACAGGGCGCTTTGGTATTGAGAAAACAAGTCCTTGGACCAGTCTGCATAGGCATGTTTAAGGCAAATATTACCTTTCGTCGCAGCATATTCCATAATAGCCTTAATTTGTAAGGCGTTGATTTGAGAAGAAGATGTTTCAGCAGAAATAGCAAGGTTCTCAAAATCTAGATATACCGCAACGCATTCTCTTTTCATCTATCGCGTCCTGGATTGAGGATTACAAGTCTATAAAAGTTCCTTTTTCTGGATATAAATGGGTGAAATAGAGCAAGATGGTAATAATGATGAAATAAAAGATTATTTAGACATAATTATCATTCCCCTGTATGAACCGTTACAATTCCTTATTTATTTGAGCTTGGATTCAGAGTAGTATCCCAAAGCGCTAAGCTTTTGAACTCGGAAATGAATAAAATTTTCAACTCTCATTTTTCGTATTACAACTGGTTTATATCTCTCATTAAAACGATGGGAAAGAGGGGAAATTATGACAGATTTTCGGAATAACATAAGGCGAGTCCTCCCAAGGTTCCATTAGCGTATAATTCTTGGAAAACTAGGATATAATGGCCAAAAGGCAAAAGGAATGGGGTTGGTTTGACATTCGCGCAAACCAACCCCATAGTCCATAAGTTCTCTTGGGAAAAGATTAGTACATTTTATACATAATTCCCAAGTCTTTGTAAGTAGGAACGGCTCTACCTTGGATTTTTCCAGGTACCCAGCGAGGCATTTTATCGATGAGGTTAAGGGCTTCCTGGTCATATGATTCATCCAAGCCTTTGATGACTTTTGCATTTGTAATAGTACCCCATTCGTCTACTACAAAACGGACATATACCGTCCCCTCCTTTCTTGCTTTTGGAGCAATCTTGGGATAGCTAACATTATTTTGAATGAATAGGGAAAGGGCTGCCCTACCTCCGGGGAATTTGGGCTCAATATCAGGCTCCCAGGTAGGTGTTGATAGCGTAGATTCCAAGATTTTTTCCTGTTTACCAGTAGGTTCTGCAGAGCGCATAACCCCTTGCATGGGAATATCCCTTTTGGAGGAAGTCAATTTTTCCTCTGAATCGCTTGAAAGAGAGGAAACATTTTTACTAAGTAATTTTTCTTTTGCGTGGGTTTTTCTGCCTCTCTGCCTGTTTGTGTGGGTAGCGTCAGCGAGGATTTGGGCTTTCTTGGAAGAAACTTCTGTTGGGACTGAGCCAATTGAAGCCAACTCTGGTTTTTCAGTAACTACAAGTGTGTCAATGACTAAATTGCTGGCTGGGTCTACAGACATTTCATCCGAGGAGTTAGTAGATTCGGATATGGCTTGGTCTGACTGAGCAGAGTTTCCAAAGGGAGCGTATAGTATAAGAAGTGCTGCAAGGAAAACTGCCGCAACGAGGGAAGTTGTCCAGGTAACATTTTTGAGCTGTTGCTCTTTTTCCTTGTGCTCCAAACTCCCGATATAGGAATTGATCTGAGCAAGTGTCTTGCTAGTATTATCCATGGGTTGTGCAACTTTAAATGTGGTGTAACGACGAGAATTAGGTTATGTACGATTGTGCTTTTTAAAATGGATAATCAAAAATATAAAAAATTTACAATATTTACAAATTGAACTTTTCTCTAAAGTGCTTGTAAAAGCCTTCTCCTAGTAAACGTTCCCACATCCTATGAGATTGTGCAATCATATCTTCTCTAGGAATATCTTCCGAAGTGATCCCAACTAATTTTATGCTCATGTCTTTATTCATTCCCCATCTTCTTTTGGTAATAACCAAAATATTATTTTCATTGATATCCACATGAGAAATTTGTAGATCATTAATTTCTTTCATAACCATTAGGATGAGCTTCAGTTCACTGCTTCCTAACTGTTCAATAGACTTTTTATTGCTGATCTCCGTTCGGCGAACGTATTCTTTTAGGGTGTTTCTCTCAAAATAGGGTCTTAGATAATAACTTCCTTCCTCAACTTCCTTTATATCTCCCAATTCTCCATAATAGGCCAACTCTTTTTCATACAAATGCTGAAATTTTTTCTTAGACTCTGTATCATTTTTCTTCTGTTTGGAACAAAGCCTCAATACTCTTAATTCCTTTGTTTTTTTGTCATATACCTTTTTGGTTTGAAATTCATTGTCTGGTAGAACACCTCGTACCTCAAATAAAGAACTGAGTATGGGCACAGAGTTGCTCGGTGTAGTATCCTTCCCAGAATCTGGGGATACTTGAGGAGGAACTTCAACTTTCCCAATATGAGGTTGAACAAGGCTGACAGAAGTGAAGACCTCTGGTTTGTTGGGAATATTTGCTCCAAGTTTTGCTATACGTATAGCCTCCTGGATATTCCAGATGACCACTTCCTTAGGAAGGCCTATTTTCTCTCCCTTTAAGGTATAGGTAGCTTCGTATTCCTCGATTAGGTCCGGGTCTACACAGGATTCCCGAATCTCTATCATCAGGGCATCCCTATCGGCCTGCATTTGCAGTTCCTTCAGTCGTTTTTGCTCTAATTCCTCTTTTTTGCGCCTTTCTTCTTCTAGTCTTTTGGTCAACTCCTTATCGCCCAATTTGCTCAAGCCGTTAAAGATGGTTAGCAACTCTTCATTCTCATCTAGGAGCTGGTTTCCAAGAAGTCTCTCCTCCAACTGTAGGTTTTCTTTAAGATATTCCTGAATGAGAGGAAGTTTTAAATATCTTCCCATTACTACCACCTCTTTAATTCCCAATTCATTTAAGTCATTTTCCTGAAGAAAAGATCCAAGCTTTGAATGGTCTTGAGTCATAAGCGCCTCAAGACCATCCTGGGATAAGTTGGCCTTCGCCGTGATGCTAATGAGATCGTTCGACTTGACCAATGTGAAATTACCATTCCTCATAGGGTTTTTCACCTGTTGTCTAAGATCCTCTATATCTGTTTCATCAATGCTCAATCCCGCATCCTGAAATGAGGAGACCAGTTTTTGGAGGATATTTTCCCTTCCAGGTTCCATGCCGACCTCGTCTAGAAAAAAAACTTTGGATTTCCCATTTTCTGCAGCCTTACCATTAAGTCCTTCGTAATATACAGATACCCTTTCGTCCAGAGAATCTAAGATCAATCTGGGAGAATCTATTTCCTGAGGGGCTTCCTTTGAGAGTCCTGAGATTAGGGCCTGGCTATTCTCATAAGCTGCGATAACATCAAATTCATCTCCGGCTACTTCTTCGATTATTTTCTGAAGGAATGGGTCCTCATCAACTTCTTTGGACTTCTGGGGAAAATTTTTGGGGTATGCCACTATCAATTGGATTTTTTCAGGAATAGCACTTCCCGCTTCCTGTAAGACTCTACAGTAGGCTAACTTTATGTCATCCAAATTTTTCTCTAATGTTTCCTGAGGCCCACTAGAACCAAAGTCTATATAAGATCTTCCATGAACACTGAGCAATTCGGAGTGGTTGCTGGCTAAACCAAAAAACAACTTTTCCCGTGTAAATAAGAGGCATAACATAGGATCGAGAGTTAGTAAATCAAACGCCTAAAGGGCTTATCGAGACGTTTAAAATTGGGGTTTATCAGATTAAGTAATTATTCTTTAGAGTTTGTACAGGCGGTTATTGCAGTTCAAATTTGATCAGTAATTGAGAATAGACAGGAACCTTTTTATCCGTGAGTTCCCCTGGAATCCATGCCGGCATGTTTAGTACCAAGCGCATGGCTTCTTCATCACATCCCGATCCGATTCCCTCAAGAATTTCTGGATTAGAAATTCGACCATTTGGCTCTACTACAAAACGAATCTTTACTCCTCCTTCTACCTCTTCATTTATCGCTTCTTGAGGGTATCTTAAATTGGAGCTAAAGTATCGGACTAATCCAGATTTACCTCCCTTGAATCGAGGCATTTTTGTAGCAGAATACAAGGGGATATTGGATGAAGCAAAATTAATATTTTGAACAGTGGGTTCAGTTTCTTCACGGTTTTCTGGAGTATTATTGGGCAGACCCGTCGACTCATCTGTAGCGTTATTGGATAAGGTCTCCTTAGCAGAAGGATTAGGAACGGAAGGCCTACTGATATTTCTATTGGCTAAGGCTTGATTCTCCTCATTTGTAAAACTGGACCCCAGATTACGGTCTTGTGGATTGATGTCAACTCTTTCTAAATTTAGGCCATCGGTAGTAGTGGCTTGCAATCGAGATATATCAGGTTCATGAAAGACTGATTCGGTCACCCGTGCTTGCTCTAGATTTTCAATGCTATTTTCCTCAATAGGAGTTGCGTCTGTTAGGGTGCTGTTATTTTCTGAAGGAGTACTAATTTGGATTGTTCTTGCATGAGAACGTTCGTTACCCAAGTTATCTTTAACAGTAAGTTCCAAACTGAATGTGCCCGAAGAACGATAAGAATAATTGGTGATTTGATTATTTATTTCTCGAACGATGCCATTGCCCAGGTTTAGGCTATATGTCAAGCTCGTGTCAAATTTGGCAATAGCAAATGTTAAGGGACTACGTGAAACCTGATTTCCTTCAATGAAAAATAAGGGTACTTCCAAGGGATTATCTGACACTTCCATACTGGAAAGGCTTTCACCAGTAAGCTCAATCTGATCTGCAGAGACCAATTCCAGATATTCGTTCAACGAGCTTACCGTATCGTCTTCAAACCCAAAAGGATATTCGATAACAAGTTGAGCTTTTTGGTTTTGATTGAATATAGAGGATACAGACTCGATATCCAGATCATTAAAGGAAGCTTTTACCACTTGATAATCTAAGGGTCTAGAACCCAGGGAAAAGTAGTTGGAAAAGGCAATAATTCCCAATGCACCAAGAATGGCTACAAGGAGCAGTACGAACCTTTGCCTAAATTTTGACTTTTCTCGATTTTGAACGGTCTGAAGATATTGGTCAAGGTTAGAAAAACTAGAACGATTATCGGACATGTTGATGAAAGTTTTGTTCGGAGCTACCATTAACGGGATCCTTCACTCACAGCTAATAAAATTTGATTGGGGCATTTCACAAGCAAAATACTTTTCATTGACTACGTATGTAATATACAAATAATATTGCTGCTCAATAAAATTTAATTAAGCAAATAATAAATATTGAGAAATGAACAGCCTTTTTTTGGGTTTGAACCGTATGGGAAATTTTTAATCAATTCTCCTTAAGCCCTTAATAGCTAGGGGGCTAAAGTAGCTGAAATTTAATGGCCAAAGCTTTGAATACGGCGACGGTTTCTCCTTGGTGAGTTCCTGGCACCCATTTGGGCATTTCTGAAACCAGCCGCAAGGCTTCCTCATCACAACCATACCCTATTCCATCAATTATTTTAACATCATCGATAGTGCCATCCGGAAGAATTACAAATCGAACTTGTACATTCCCCTCAACCTGGCTGGCTCGTGCTTCTGAGGGATAGACTAATTTAGACTGGAGGTACTGGGCCAAGGCTACCTTGCCGCCTGGGAAATAGGGCATATTTTCCACTTTAGTAAAAGCAGTTTGGCCTACTGATGAGAGAGCGTTATCTGCCATCAGAGTGGTATCCAAATTGTGGATACGTACATATTCAAATAACTCATCTTGGGTGTAAATGGTATCAATTTCTGCCTTATCCTGAGAGAAAATTAGCAAAAAATTCTTTCCCAGATTTAAGGCCTTTTGAGCTTCCTGGAAATTGAGATTTTCCCGGTGAAACTCACTATAGGCTATTTGAGAAGGAGAGAAAAAAGAAGAGTTGAACAGTTGGTTCAAGGAAGGAGGAATGATCCAAACCCAAGTTAAAATTCCTAAGGTAAGAACAAGTGTCAAGATGGCAGCGAGAACTTTAAACTTTCGGTAGTTTTTCTCTTTGGATTCGATCTCCCGAATATAACTGTGGAGATCATTTGCCTTGTTCTGAAATTCTGCCATTATTAAAGATTGAACTTCTCACGGAATTCTGAGTATATACCCACGCCGATTAATCTTCCCCACATTTCATGAATACGAATATTCATTTCTTCTGAGCTCACATCTTGAGAGGTGAAGCCAACGAGTTTGATATCAATGTCCCTAACCCTTCCCCAACGCTTTTTGGGAACGACTAAGATATTTTCTTCATTAATATCTGAATGACTAACCTGTAGGTCATACAACTCCTTTAGTACCTGAAAGATAAATCTCAAATCACTACTGGCCAATTCCTCGAACTTTCTTTTGTTATAGAGACCTATTTTTTTGGCATAATCCCTGATTGTAGTTCGCTCAATGTATTTCCGTGTGTAATATTTTCCATCCTTGGAGTCCTGTATATCACTTAGTTCGCCGTAGTATTTGAGTTCTTTCTTATACAGTTTCAAATAACGATTCATGGCTTCTTCATCGACTACCTGATCTTGAGGGATAAGACGCAAAACTTTAAGTTTTTTGTCATCTGTGTCAAATATTTTTTTAGTGAGAAACTCAGTATCGGGTAGGACACCCCGGATTTGGAAAATTTGATTGACTCGAAGGTGTTCCCGAGGGATTTCAACTTCCCCGTTTTCATGTTCAGGAACGATACTTCTCTGCTGGACTGCTATCGTTTTACTGACCACAGGTGCATTGAAAAGAGGTTTCAACTCCGTACTCATACTCTCTTTGGAAATACTTGCCAACTTTAGGGCTTCTTCGATATTCCAACTAACAACCTCCTCGGGAAGGCCCAGGGCCTGACCTCTTTCGAGATAGCGTTCGATGTACTCGTCCTTTTTATCAGGATCAGAACAATACATCCGTATCTCATTCATTAATTCAATCTTTTTGGCTTCAACCCTTAGGAGTTCTTGCCGCTTCTGTTCTGCTTCTTCACGAAGAATTCGCAATTCCTCCTCTTTCTTACGCACCTCTTCAATCCCTTGAGCAAATAGCCCCTGAATCATTGTCAGGTAATATTGTCCATTTTGAGATGAATCTTCAATGATAACCTTGTCCCCTAAACTCAACTCATCCATGAAAAAGCTTTTCATGGTATCATTGTTTAGGTATTTACCCATGAGTACGACGTGTTCAACCCCTAAATTATTGAGGTTTTCTGAGGACAAGAAAGGAGCCAATTTGGTGCGATCTTTGGTAAGTAGCTCATTGTAGGTGGGAGAGTCCAACTCTACCGAAGCCTGGATTTTTACCTTATTGTTATCCTTGGAAATAGAAAATTGTCTAGTATCTCCATGCGTATGGATCTGCTGAAGGATATTTGACTTGTCTTGCTCATTAAGAATGAGGCCGGCTCGATTAAACTCTGCAATTAACTCATCTAGAATTCGCTGGAAACCCTTTTCAAAACTAAGGTCTTTGAATTCCATTACTGGATCTAGCCCAAATTGAGACAGTTCACCATTGAGGTTATTGAAACTCAGGGTGACATAGTCTCCAAGCGAGTTTACAATGACATTGGGAGATTCGGTGGAGTTTACCTTTTGCGTTCCATGAAGATAGGCATTTCCCAGGGTTTCATAGTATACCAGTTGGGCAGAAGCTTGTCCATAATTTTCAAACAAAGCCTCCATATCTTTCACAAGCTTTTCTCCATCCTCTTGAACGAGGATTTCTTCGGAAACTCCCAAAGCAACTGGGATAATTTCAGAAAACTGAAGCTTATTCTTCCGTTGATACTCTTGATAGGCACTTACGACACTTGGCAACAAGTTCCCAAATTCATTCACATATTGATGGGTCTCAAATGTGAACATATTCTGTCCCAAGACTGGCAAGATATCGGGCTTTTTCGCATGAGCCCCTACGACTAAATTACTTGGCGTAAATATTAAGGTAAGCATGTTGGCATTTTTTTTCAAACGAATTATAATATTCGTTTATTTTGGTATGCGAAAATAACTTGTTCATTTGGTTAAGCTAATAACCGATTTTTGTTTTGTAAAAAGTTATGTCCCCTTGATGTTTGGAATCCTTTGTACCTCAATTCACCAGAATAACGAAGTCTTAATAAAATTATTTCAGTAATTTTTTGATTCATGTTCAACATTAAAACAATATCTGCCTGTTTCTTAACATGATAAGATCAAACCAGAATCAATCGATATTATTAAAATACAAAAATGTTAATAAACAAACTAAATAAATTTTCTGCTATGTATACTTGGGCTATTTATTGGGGGGGGAAGGGTACAGATAAGGTGTAAGACATTTCTATAGCTTCCCCCTTATATCTTGCTGCTCTCCAATGAGGCATGTTTGAAAGAAGGCGCAGGACTTCCTCATCGCAGCCATATCCCAAGCCCCTTATCACCCTGGGTAAATTAATGTTCCCATTCTGATCGACTAAAAAACTCACGTAAACAACTCCTTTTATTTGATTATGCTTTGCCTCTAAGGGATATTGAGTATGTTTTTTTAAGTATTGGGTGAGCATATTCATTCCTCCGGGAAACTCAGGTAACGCATTCGGCGATGAATTTGTCATATTATGCTTGGAATCAGGATTATTTTCCAAGTCTTTTACATGACCGACTGCGGCAAGCCCTCGCGAATCATGAGCTTCTTTCACTACGTTATCGGTAGACTTTGTCGGGGAATCTTCCACAATTTCTATATTTTCACTGGAAGCTTCCTGAATCAAATAATCTTCATTTACCAGACGAGTTGGAGTCTGAACTGCTTCTTCGACCTGAATTGACTCTTCCCATACTACTTGTGTTGCATTGTTTGAAACATCCCCTAAGACTACTAGAGGATCAAGACCTTCCTGAGATATATCTTGGGTATTGTAAGTTGCTAAGGTCCCCATTTCCTCTAGGTTTTCTTCCTCAAAAAACAATTTTTGGTATTCCTTTAAGGAATAAATGGTGTCGAGAACCTTACCTTTAGGACTAAAAACCAAGAGAAAATGTGGGCTCTGGGAAAGTCCTTCCTCAATCTGTTCAAAACTTACCTTGCCCAAGGTGACATAGGACGTATTATGTGAGGAGAGAAGGTTTGCTAACTTTCCGTTGCTTAGCCATATTCCTACTATACCTAAAGGGATAAGCAATAGGAAGAACAATTTCTTTCTTCGTCGTTTATTTTTATATACAGCCACTTCTTCGTGCATATGGGAAAGTTTATCAGGTATACAGTAAACTCCAAACTAAAATTATTCAAAAATAGAACAAATTTCGTTTTGCGAAATAGTAACGGTCAAAAATGCAGGGTTAACGGTTGGAACGGTTGTTTTTTTGGAAATGATGCTTTAATAGAGGGATTTATTCAGCATTTTGTTAATTTAGTTCGAAATAGGTAATTTTTCTTTATGAAGATTTATATAAAGACTGCCGTTGCAGCCCCCCATACAGAAGTGATGAAAGGATTTGATCGGAAGCTATTTGAAGCCCTTAGTCCTCCGGGAACAAAGGTAGAGCTCATTCGTTTTGACGGGTCGAATTTAGGGGATATTGTTCACCTAAGGTTAAAACTATTGGGGTTTATTGAAGTAGACTGGATTAGTGATATCATTGAAGAAGGAGCAAACCAACAAGAAGCTTATTTCATAGATCAAGGTACACATCTTCCTTTTTTCCTTTCTTTTTGGAGACATCGCCACTTGGTCATAAATGAAACAGAGGGTAGCTCGATTATTGATGACATAGAGTTCAAGGCTCATAACCTGATTTTGAGCCTTATGCTATATCCCATATTGTACCTGCAGTTCGCTTATCGAAAACCCATATATCAGAGATTCTTTGGCAAAAGGTCTCGCCCAATATCGCGACGGTAATATTTCCCTTCGAAGTGGATTTGCTTTGCGTAAAACTGAGACTTGGAAATGGCTTCTTCCAACTCTCCGGCCAGGGAACTGATGGCACAAATCCTGCCTCCATTGGTTACTAATTGCTCTCCTTCTCTCAGGGTACCACTTTGAAAAACCAAAGACTCTTTTATAGAATCCAAGCCATCTATGGTCTTTCCCTTTTCATATGGGCCAGGATATCCTTGACTAGCCAGGACTACTGTTGTACAATATTCTGGACTCACTTCTACCTGACAGGTATCTAGCCTCCCGCGGGCGACAGCTTCAAACCATTCCAAAATGTCACTTTGGATTCTTGGCATCACCACCTGGGTCTCTGGATCTCCCATTCGCACATTGTATTCTAACACATAAGGCTTTTCTTCTACTACCATTAGGCCAAAGAAAATAAAACCTTTGAAATCTATATTTTCGGTATTTATGCCAGCCAAGGTTGGGAGGATGATCTCCTTTTCTACTTGCTTCATGAAGCCCTCGGTTGAAAAGGGGCCTGGGGAGACAGCCCCCATTCCGCCTGTATTTAGTCCTGTATCTCCTTCTCCTATTCGCTTATAGTCTTTTGCAGTAGGCAAAAGAATATAGGATTTGCCATCTGTGAGAATAAATACCGATACCTCGATTCCTTCTAAGAACTCTTCTATTACGATCGACTTTCCCGAACTTCCAAATGAATTTCCCGACAACATCTGGGTGACGGCCAGCGATGCCTCTTCCTTAGAGGAACAAATGAGCACCCCTTTACCTGCGGCCAGGCCACTTGCTTTTACTACAATGGGGTAAGATTGCTTAGCTAGGTAATTTAAAGCCTCATCCAACTGATCTTCGTGAAAAGTTTGATAAGAGGCAGTGGGAATCCCGTGACGTTGCATAAAGGCTTTGGAAAAGGCTTTGCTGCCTTCTAATTGGGCACCTTCCTGGGAGGGGCCTATCACTGGAACCCCCTTGGCTTCAAAGAAATCCGCAATCCCAACTACTAAGGGTTGTTCTGGGCCTACTACTATTAGGTCAATATTTTTTTCTGTAGTCAGTTCTTCTAAAGCAGAAAAATCTGTCGGGCTCAGGTATACATTTGTCCCGACTTCTCCAGTTCCAGCATTTCCTGGAGCAATATATAGCTCCTCACATTTTGGAGATTGGGAAATCTTCCATGCCAGCGCGTGTTCCCGACCTCCCGATCCAATCAAAAGTACATTCATAAGGCAAATCTAAGGAATAAAAAAGAAGCCATTGGGAATAAATAGTAAATTATGTATGTCTAAGCTAAAAAGGAGTTTGTGAATCCATCCAATATATCAGATGAAATTCTTATTCAGCAAGCTAGAGAAGGAGACAAGGGAGCCTTTAGACAATTGGTTATGCGGTACGAGTTATCAGTCGCAGCTACAGTTATAGGGATGTTGGGGCGTGGTCCGGAAGCAGAGGAAGTAGGACAGGATGTTTTTATTAGATTTTATAAATCTATGTACCAGTTCAAAGGAAATTCCTCTTTAGGGACTTACCTAACTCGGATTGCCATCAATCTTTCCCTAAATTCCTTGAAAAAAAGACAACGTCGTCAGAAGTTGGGCTTGGAGAGAAATACGGAGGCTGTATATGAACAATGGTCTGATAAAGGAGAAGAACAGACTCGTAGGGATATAGATGAGTCTATTCAGTTTGCCCTAAAGGGACTCAAAGCAGAATATCGCAGTGTCATCGTTCTCCGATTGATAGATGGGTATTCTACCCAGGAAACAGCTGAAATCCTTAAGATCCCTATGGGAACAGTGCTTTCTCGGCTTGCCAGGGGACAAAAGAAAATGAGAGAAATATTGCGAGAAGTTTAAAGGAAAATTTATAGATGATTCCGATGAATGAAGAAATATACGATCTATTGATCCAATCCTTGGATCGCGCCCTTGCTCCTACTGAAAGGGAGCGATTGGATCAGGCCTTGGCTAACTCGGAGAAATTGCAAAAGGAAAGGGAGAGGCTCATAGCTATGCGGGCTTCGCTGGAAGAATACCCCTACCAGTTTAAGCCCTTTTTTGTAGGAAGGGTGATGAATCAACTTGAGAAGCTTGAAAATCCTTTTGCTTCTACATGGATTTTAGCTTTTCGCCAGATTGCCTTGCCCGGATTAGCCTTATTGCTCGCCTTGCTCATTTTCACCTGGATGAAAGATGGATCCCTCAGTTGGGAGATTTTTACCGGAGTGAGTGCCTTTGAACAGGAAGAATTATTAACGGAGTATTTCTCTACTTCGCTCGACTATTAAAAAATGAACAAAGAAAAAGACCGATGTTTCAGCGAATTAAACCGATAATCTGGCTATTGTTAACCTTGGTTCTGGGGTTCATGCTAGGGGTCAGCAGCACCCGTTTTATGTTCAACAATCGGGTCAAGGCTCTCCGTGGACAAGAGCGGGGAAAAGGATTTATCAATTTGCATCACAATATTTTGGGAATCCGGCCAGAACAAACAGAAGTAGTGGACCCAATTCTTGAATTTTATTTTGACAAATTAGAGGAGCACCGCAAATCGACCCGGATTATTATAGACAGTATGCACCAGGAGCTTAGGCCGCACCTGGATGAAAAGCAAAATACACGGCTTGATACCATGAAAATGCGGGCGAGGAGAGGCCCCAGGAGAATGGGCCCTGGACGTGGCCCTTTTGGGATGCCCTAGCTTGGAGTGTGCCCCCAAAGTTCCTAGCCAGCCGAAAAAGTCCTATCTTGCTTCCAAATTGATGATGTGAAGTTTTCCGACTTGGTAGGCCAACAACTGGCCATTCAAAAATTGGTAGAGGCTGTCAGACACAATCGGCTACCCCATGCTTTGTTATTGACAGGGCCTGCAGGAGTAGGGGAACTCCCCTTAGCCCTGGCCTTAGCCCAATATGTTAATTGCCTTCAACCAGAAAGTCAGGATAGCTGTGGGAAATGTAGCAACTGCATCAAAATTCATAAGGCTGTTCACCCTGATCTCAACTTTATTTTTCCGATAATTTCAAAAAAGCTTAGTGGAAAGCAGTTGCTATCTGCTGATCATATGGAACTATTTAGGGAAAACTTTTTACAAAACCCTTACCTCAATCCTTCTAACTGGCAGCAAGCCCAGGGAGGGGAAAGCAAACAATTGATGATCAGCGTCCATGAAATCCGGGAACTGAGGAAAGCTATCTTTTTAAAAGCGTTTGAAGCGCCCTACAAGGTAGTTATAGTCTGGCAAGCCGATCGCATCAATATTCAAGGAGCAAACGCCTTCCTTAAGCTACTGGAGGAACCTCCTGAAAAAACCATTTTTATTTTGACAAGTAGCCGTCCAGATAGTCTGCTAACAACGATTCTTTCTAGGTGCCAACGCTTGTCTTTGGAAAGGATTGACGAGAAATTAATCAGTGAATTTTTGGTGATCCAAAAGCAGGTCGAAGAAAGTAAGGCAACAGAAATTGCAGAAATTTCAGAAGGGAGTATTGGTAATGCTCAGGAGTTTTTAGAAGAAAATACCCTTACCCTCAGTCAGACTTACATGAATTGGCTGCGAGCTGTATATGCGGGTAATTATGCCAAAATTCAGGAACAGCTAGCGCCGATACAAAGTGGAAGCCGTGAATGGCAAAAGTTGTTTTTGAATATTGCCCTTAGGAAAATAAGGGATTCACTCCATTATCACCTGGGCCTTGACCAGTTGGCACTGAGTCCCCAAGCCGAACGAGATTTCCAGCAAAAGTTTGCTCCCTTTGTCTCCCCTTCCAAGGTGGAAATGATTTCAAAAGAACTGGAGGGGAGCCTAAGGCAGATATCGGGCAATGCCAATCCCCAGATGACTTTTTCAGCCCTCTCGATTAAAATACACCATATATTGAGGTCCTAGGATTCCTAACGGAGTATTATCCTAACTTTGTAAGAGCTTCGACAAAGCTGTTCAAATCGTCCAAGGTAGTATATAAATGGGGCGTAACCCGGATGCCTTTTACGGATTCCCGATTAATAGGTACGGTGTAGATCTGGAAGCGGTCCCATAAATTTTGGGCCAATTCAGAGGATGTCATACCTTTCACAGCTACATTTCCTATGCCACAGGAACGCTCGGTTTCAAAAGGGGAATTGATCTCTATATGCGGAAGCTCCTTAACTGCGTCTATCCAATAATTTCGGAGGTAACGCAATCTTGCCTCCTTATTAGCAGAACCGACGAGTTGCTGAAACCTTAAGGCGTCTACAATTGCTAAATGGGTAGAGCTGGGTTGGGTCCCTATATGCTCTAGTTTGCGGATATCTTCCCGATCCTTGCTCACATCACCAAATAAGGGCCAAATAGCCGGAATTTTATCTTTTTTAATATACAGCAAGCCAGTCCCTAGGGGGCAACAAAGCCACTTATGCATGCTTGTTCCAAAGTAGTCTACTCCCAAGTCTGGAATGTTAAAGTTGAGGTGCCCGAAAGAGTGGGCCCCATCACAGAGTACCTCGACTCCCTGGGAATGAGCCATCTCGGTTATCTTTCTCACGGGTAAGACCTGGCCGGATATATTGATAATATGGGATACCAACAGAATCCGAGTATTAGGGGTAATGGCAGCCTCATATTGAGCTACAATCTCTTCATCACTCTTTGGATGAAGAGGAAGCTTCACCCATTTGAGCTTCAGTCCATGCCTTTGGGCTTGTTGCTTAAACTGATCTTGCATACTGCCATAATCCTGGTCACACAAGATCGCCTCATCGCCCGCAGTAAAGTCGAGACCAAAGACAATGGTATTAAGCGATTCTGTGGTATTTCGGGTAATAATGAGTTCCTCAGAGGAGCATCCAGCGAAATCGGCCAAAAGCCGCTTTACATTTTCTCGGTCTTTTACCTGGTGATTGCGCATGTAATATGACCGTTGCTCATTTACTCGCTGTAGGTGGTCAATTTGAGCATTTAGGGTTTCCTGAGGGAGGCAGCTGTAGTAACCGTTTTCTAGGTTAATAAATCGGGGATTTCGGGTAAAGGATTGCTGTACTACAGACCAGAAAGCTTCATCTTTGGCAAGTTCAGAAGAACTTTTGGACTTGGAAGCTTCAATGGCTTGATGTAGACTCTTTTTATTTTGAGGGGAGAGGGAAAAAGAAACTGAGCCCAGAGCCAGACTACTCTGTTTGATAAAAGATCTTCTATTGTGTTTCATAGGTGAGGACAATAAGGTAAAGGAAAGGGTCTCACCTATTCAAGTTAGCAATTATGTCTGCCTAAAGTCAATAGGGATAGTATAATATACTCGTACCCTTTCTCCGTCAACTCTGCCAGGCTCCCAACGAGGCATATCTTCAATCAGCCGGATAGCTTCCTGGTCCACTTGGGGATTATTCACCCCTTGAACTACACGCACAGAAGAGATTTCCCCATTCGGTTCTACGATAAACTGAAGATACACCTTAGTCCTATCGGAATTTTTCACAAGCGAAGCAACAGAAGGATTAATATTTCTTTTGACATATCTCTTTCTTGCACTCAGTCCTCCAGGATAATTGGGCATCTCATCTGCCATCTTATAAATTTTTTCCCCGGTATCCACTACGGGAAAAGAAGGGGGATCTTCCTGAGTTACATTAATTGAAGTATTGGGCTCTTCGCCTCGTGTTACCGG
Organism: Bacteroidia bacterium; assembly: GCA_965263105.1. Classification (GTDB taxonomy): domain Bacteria; phylum Bacteroidota; class Bacteroidia; order J057; family J057; genus JBCCTX01. The sequence goes on from CBDHGL010000003.1 coordinate 312,334, forward strand.
AGTAGTAATACTTTCTTCTGGCTCTGTAACCGAGGGCTCCTCTCTACTAGGCGTATGCTCTATGGGGTCTGCAAATGTCGGTGTTGTAGGAGTCGAGTTATTGGCAATAAGATCGGGATCGGAATGATCTTCTTGAATGGGTTTCAAAGGAGGAATAGTCTCTTCTTCTACTATTTGATTAGTAGAGGTAGGAAGATCAGAGGACTCAGTGGTCCATTCCGAAGGAGAAGAAGTCTCTGAAGCTCTATTTGTAAATTTAGAAGATATCCTTGCGATATCGTCGTAAAAAAATATACCAACTATAGCAAGCAAGGAAACCAGGCCAGAAACAATCACGGAAATTCTCCTTTTTCGATCTCTTTTCCGGTATTCTTCGAAAAAAGCATCTCTATGATTGGGACCCTTAGGATCTGAACGCCTAAACATAGGGTATTAAATTATCTAAAAATGATGTACAAATTGACTAGATCTGAGAAAATTAGATAAAAATATTAACACTTCCTCAACAATGTAGACGAATTTGCCACACAAAGTAACAGTTTGAATTCAATTTTATATCCTACAAAAATTGTACAAAAAATAATTTATCTCATGCATTAAAAATGACATGGGAGTATTTTGGCATCCTGTTTCCCTGAAATGAGCCTTTTCAAGTAAAAAACGGGAAGTCGGAAATCTTAATTGAATGACTTAAAGATCCTATTTTATTAGATTTCCTCCTTCCCTATATACAGTAAGTGAGTTTTTTGTGCTAAACTGAGTCCATTTCTATAAGAGCAGTGGCCTGCTCTACCCAATTGTCTCGACTAATTCTCCCTTGGAAAAACTCTATAGCGTCGTTTACAATTACTTCATCTTTGGGACTAAACTTGCTAATTTGAGCAAAGGTGTAGATTCCTAGGGCATTGAGGCGACTTTCAATCATGGGCCCTATTCCTTTTATTCGTTTGAGATCATCCCGGTCCTGAGAAGAAGCTCGGCCTATGCGTTCAAAGTTTACGGTAGAGGCTTTCTCAGTAATTCGATTTAAAATGGAAGATTCTGCCTCTTTGGGCTTGGGGGGAGGTAAGATTGGGATAGGAGAGATCTCGGTATACTTTTTCGCTTTTGAAGAAGTTTTTTTTGCTGGCTTGGGCTTTTTGCTACTCCCATTCTTTCCTATTCTTGCCTTTTCCATTTGAGATTGCAAGGCTTTGTGCTCTTTCTTTAGGGCTTCGTATTTGACGAGAAGTCTTTCGTACTTTTTCTTGAAATCATCCTTGCTCTTTGCTTTGAGCTGTTTTAGCATTTCCTTTTTGCTAGCTGCTTTCTTTTTATTCCTTTTGCGCTGATGTTTTTTCAGCTTGGTCTCTATATATCTTACAGCCTTCAAATGACTCATGTTATCTAAATGTTAATTTTATTTAATCTAAACGTAAAGATATGAGTTTGAAACCAATATCCAAAAATTCCTGTTATGGAAAATAAGTCGTTTATTTAGTCTTTTTGAAATCAAAAAAAAACCTTACCATTGTAATTAGAATAGCTGTATATACATAAATCCCTTGTTTTGGGAGGAAATTTTAGTGAGTTATGAAGATATTCTCATTCCCGTTGACTTGTCTGTTAGTTGCCATGCTCCTTCTCCAAGCCTGTAGAGATGACAGTGATACGCCATCTCCTACACCCAATCCGGTAGGACCAGAGGATCCTGTGGTAGTACCTCCCGATCCTGAAACGCCTACAGATTGTAAGGACGCACCTATCCTGGTTAATTCAGGATTAGAAGTTTCGGTAGCAGGACAGGGCTTTTCCTTGCCTCAGAATGTTTCTATAACCTTTAAGATTCAGGAAATTATTAATGGAGATACGATTGGTCTATCGGATCTTAGCAAGGATAATTTCACCATTTTTGAAAATGATAAAGCGATTAATCCCCTGGAAAGTGAAGTGAAAATCACTCCCCTTCCGGGTGAGTTTAACATTTATACCTTATTACTTCTGGATTTGAGTGGGTCTATTTTCATGAATCCCACCTCCCTACAGAACCTTAAAGATGCGGCACTTTCTTTCCTGAGTCAGGTAATTCGTGATAGCAATGGCAATCCCCAAGCTGCGATATACTACTTTGATGGAACAGCGGATATCCATGAACTGATTGATTTTACCTCTGATACCACCGCTTTAGCCCAGGCTATTAATGATATCAATGCAGATTTACCCCAGGACAGGTCTACCAATTTACACGGGGGAATTGAGCAAGGGGCCATGATTGTCGATGACTTGGCTGGAGTAGATGAAAGTGGGGTTGTCAGCACTTCCCAATTGGTGGTATTCACCGATGGGGATGATGAGGCCTCCTGGCGTACTGAGCAGGATGCCGCAAATGCGATCAATGCTACCATGGGAAAAGAGGTTTCGGTCTTTACGATTGGTCTCGGGGAAATAATCGATCCAGATAAGTTAGAACTTTTTGGCCGGGATGGATTTGAGTTTGCTGATGATTTCGATGTGCTCATTCAGTCCTTTCGCAACATTGCCGCTCGTATCTGCTCTAATGTCAATAGCTTCTACTTCTTTGAATACTGTTCTCCCAAAAGGAATGGGGAACATACGCTGAAACTAGACATCGAAAAAAGCAACTCCCAAAAAGCGAGTGTAACCTATTGTTTTGATGCCACAGGATTCACTGATAATTGCAACCTGGGGCAGTAGGAGACCGTACCCTTTTTATATGTTAGAGGTTTTACAGAATAAACTCATTTTTCGTCCTAAGAGACTAGATAAGGCCAAACCCCTGGACCTTTCTATTCCCCACGAAGAGCTATTTCTGGATACCCCCGATGGAAGTTCTAAAATCCACGGTGTGTTCTTTCCTGCTAGTGGGGATTCAAAAGGGATGGTTCTGTATTTTCATGGAAACTCTGCCAATTTAATGCGTTGGAGTCAATATGCGGAGGATTTTACCCAAAGGGGCTATGATATTCTTCAGATTGACTATCCGGGTTTTGGTAAATCAGATGGAGCTCCTACTGAAGAGGCTCTATACCATTCTGCAGAACTGGCCCGGCAATGGGCGGAAGAACGGGTAAGCTCCGAATCTGTGATCATTTATGGGAGATCGATCGGATGCGTTCCCGCTTCTTATATAGCTGCCAGATACCACTGCCAACAACTCGTTCTGGAAACGCCCTTTTACAGCCTAAAAGATTTATTTGAGCACCACCCCCTATATCGCTATGTAGCCCCCATTTATCGCATGCCTGTCTATGAGTATGTGTCCCATGTAAAGCATTCGGTTAGCATATTCCAAGGAACCAAAGATCGCATCGTCCCCCTTCGTAGCGCCGAACGCCTCAAGGAAGTCCTCAAGGAGGGCGACAATTTCTTTGTCATCCCTGGGGGAAGGCACAAAGATTTGGGCACCTTTAAATTATATCAGGAAAAATTGTCTTATATTTTGAAGTAAAAGGCAATTCATGTTCATTTTTCTCATCCTACTCGCAGTTTATATCGGACTGATCTTATTCGTATACTTTTTTCAGCATTACTTCTTTTTTAGGCCGGAAATCCTTCCGCCTCATTTTTCTTTTTCCTATCCCTTTGACTTTGAAGAGCGAACCTTTGACATGGAAGATGGAGGACGCATCAATAGCCTCCATTTTAAGGTGCCCAATAGCCGAGGCCTGATCTATTACTTCAAGGGAAACTCCAGAAGCATCAAGGGCTGGGCCAAATTTGCCCAGGATTTTATTAGCAACGGATACGACTTCTTCATGATGGACTACCGAGGCTTTGGAAAGAGCAAGGGCAAGCGTTCCGAAACCCGCCTCTTTAACGACTCTCAGCAACTGTATAAATGGCTACAAAAAGAGTATTCACAAGATCAGATCATTGTGTATGGGCGTTCTTTGGGGAGTGGAATAGCCACTCGGGTAGCCTCCTGGAACCATCCCAGGATGCTGATTCTAGATTCCCCCTACTATAGTTTTTATCACAACATCAAGCGCTGGGCCTTTTTTCTTCCCTTGACCTATATTTTGAGGTACCAGATTAGAACGGATCAATTTATCACCCAGGTAGATGCCCCGATACATATCATTCATGGAGATAAAGATCGGCTAATCCCTATATGGCACAGCCACAAGCTCGCAGAACTCAAACCGGAAAAAATTGACTTAATTGTCATCAAAGGAGGAGGGCACAATAACCTACCTTCTTTTCCAGAATACCATGAACACATATATGACCTCTTAGAAGAGGCATCTACTAGCTCTACTCCACCTATGTGAAACGGATATGTCCTTAACTCGCACTTTTGATATTATTCCCTACCAGCTTTCCCATAACCCCGGGGACCACGTATTGAATTTCCCTTTGGGGTCGAAATGGGAACGTTATTCCAGTCAAGATCTTTTTGAACAAATCCAGGCATATGCGGGCTTTCTGGTAGCATGTGGCCTTCAGAAAGGAGATTACATTTTTCTCTTACCCAGGTCGGCTACGCCCCCATTCCTCTTCTTGGATTTTGCCGCCCAATACCTAGGGGTTATTGTGGTGATGGTACACACTACCACTAAGCGAGAACAATTTTCCCATATTTTAACCCAAATCCAGCCTAAATGTATCTTTTTCCAGGATTCAGAACTATCAGAACGCTTTCGATGAGGGGATGGATAACTATACCTATTTTCAAGTAGGTACTGACCGACAGAATGCCTTTGAGGAGAAGGTTCAAAATGCTCCAAAGATTTCCTTGGGGCAATTGGAACAGATAGGCAATAGCATAGAGGAAGAGGATACCTCAGTTATCATTTATACATCTGGGACAAAAGGGGTTCCAAAGGGCGTAATGCTCAGCCATAAGAATGTAATGAGCAATGTCACTGCACTTGCTCCTCTATTGCCCCTCCGAGGTAAGGACCGGGCCTTGAGTTTTCTTCCCTATAGCCATGTCTTTGAGCGAACCACCTTGTACACCTACCTCATTTTAGGGATTGAAATCTATTTAATTGAGGAGCCTAATCAACTTGCTCGCTATCTCGCGGAACTTCGCCCCCATCTTTTTACGGCAGTTCCCCGGATTTTGGAAAAGATGTACGACCAAGCCTTATTGACTCAGGCAGATAAAAATGCCTTGGGCAAATACCTCTTGAATTGGGCCTTCAGGCATGGGCCTAGGTACCGAGAAAAGAAGGGCATTGATCCCCTAAAGTGGGGGAAAATGTGGCTAAGTCGAATGTTGGTTTTTCGCCGCTTTAGGAAGGCGCTAGGGGGGAATATCAAAGCCATCATTGTGGGGGCTGCCCATATGAACCCGGCTATTTCCCGGACCTTTGCCCTAGCGGGAATCCCTATCCGAGAAGGCTATGGGATGACAGAGGCTTCTCCTGTAGTCAGTGTAAATAGGATGAACCCAGGATTAAACAAATATGGAACAGTTGGGCTACCTCTGCCCAACGTGCAGATAAAAATTTATGAGCCCTCGGAGGAAGGCATTGGGGAGATTTGGGTGAAAGGGCCTAATGTGATGAAAGGTTACCTCAATGAGCCTGAGGCTTCCAAAGAAGTATTGTTGCCTGAAGGTTGGCTTCGGACCGGAGATATGGGGCGATTTGTCCACAAGCGCTTTTTGCAGATTACGGACCGCAAGAAAGACCTCTTCAAGACCTCATCCGGTAAATATATCGCCCCCCAGGTGCTTGAAGCACACTTTCGCGAATCCCACTATATAGATCAGATTTTACTTATTGGATTCCAGAAACCTTTTTTGAGTGCCTTGGTCCTACCCAATTTCGAGGCGCTCGAGCAATGGGCACAGCAAGAAGGGGTACACTGGACCAGTCCTATTTATATGGTCCTCAATATCAAAGTAAAGGCCTTTATCCAGGAAGAAATAGAGGGCCTCAATGCCACCCTTCCGGGGCATGAGCGGATTCAGGCCTTCCACTTACTACATGAAGAGTGGACAACGACAAGCGGAGATCTTTCTCATACCTTGAAGCCGCTCAGGGGCCCCATTCAGAAAAAGTACCAGAAGGAAATCGACAAGATGTACGAGTGAGAAAACCCCTGAATCTCCATTCCTCTTTGTTGGAAGGAGGTAGGGCTAGGGGAGAAGAAATTGGATGGATTAATCAAGCTACTTGGGGTCATAGGCCCACTTCACATAAACGGCTCCCCAGGTGAAACCCCCACCAAAGGCAGCGAGCATGAGGTTGTCACCTTTTTTGAGTTGGGACTCCCAATCCCACAGGCAGAGGGGGATGGTGGCCGCCGTAGTATTCCCATAACGATCGATGTTGATCATGACTTTCTCAGGAGATAACTCTGCCCGATTAGCAGTAGCATCAATGATGCGCTTATTTGCCTGATGAGGTACCAAAAAGGCTACATCCTTTCCTTTTAGGCCATTGCGTTCCATGACCTCCAAGGTGATATCTGCCATGCCCTTCACTGCGTATTTGAAGACCGTCTTACCATCCTGGTAAATATAATGTTCCTTGTTTCTTACGGTATCTATTGTAGCCGGATACTTGGAACCTCCCGCTTTTTGCATGAGATAATCTCCTCCGCTACCGTCCATTTTCAAAGAAGCATCCAGTACGCCTACTTCCTCGGTCGTCGGTTGTAATAAGGCCACACCAGCCCCATCTCCAAAGAGTATACAGGTATTGCGGTCTTCGTAGTCCACTCGGACAGACATGGTATCTGCCCCTACTACTAATACATTTTTGTACCTACCCGCTTCTATAAATTGTGCCCCGGTTTGAAGGGCGAATAGGAAACCCGAACAGGCAGCCGCTAAATCGAAGCCCCAGGCATTCTTTGCCCCAACTTTATGGCCGATGAGATTGGCCGTTGAAGGGTAGATGTGGTCAGGAGAGACTGTCGCACAAATGATGACATCGATGTCTTCTACCTGGAGATCTGTTTTGCTTAAAAGATCTTTGATTGCCTCGACTGCCATATCGGAAGTGGCTTTCTCTTTCTCCAGAATCCGTCTTTCTTTGATTCCTGTCCGCTCTATGATCCATTGGTCGTTGGTATCCACCATCTTTTCCAGGTCCGCATTTGTCAAACGCCTGTCAGGAACGTATCCCCCTATGGCTGTTATGGCAGCGTGAAGTTTCATAAACAATTCTTATTAATTTTGACAAAAAAGCGGCTTTTCCCTTGGAAATCCAACTCTTCCTTGACGTTTCCAATTTAGTATGCAAGCATAGCAATTCCAAGATTTTTTTATGAGGAAGACTATCTTGTCTGTTTATTAGCCAGAAAGAGTAATTAGATCCTACTTCACCTGTTTCTGCGAAGTGGCTCCCAGGCTTTTTAGGCGTTCTGCCTTGTCAATGAGATTCCCCTGGCCGTTTTGAAGTTTTTGCATGACTAGGTGATAGGCCTGGCTGCTGCGGTCGATATGCTTCCCTATTTTCTCTAATTCTTCTACAAACCCAACGAACTTATCGTATAAGAGTCCTCCCTGCCGAGCGATTTCCATGGCATTTTGGTTCTGGTGCTCTACCTTCCACACGGAAGCCACTGTCTTGAGGGTTGCCAACATGGAGCTAGGGCTAACTAGTACGATTTTTCGTTCCCACGCATAGGGAAATAGCTCTGGACGATGTTGTATGGCCATGGAGAAGGCGGGCTCTACTGCCATAAAGAGAAAGACAAAGTCTGGGCTATTCAAGGAGGAAACGCCTTGGTAATACTTCTCGCTCAGGCTCTTGATATGTCGCTGGACAGACTCAGTATGCTGACTGAGAAAGAGGGATGCGGAGGCGTTGTCTTCTGTATGCGTCCATCGCTCATAGGCTGTGAGGGACACCTTTGCATCAATGACCAGGTGTCGTTTTCCAGGGAGGGTGATGATCACATCGGGCTGGATGCGCTTGCCATTGCTGTGCAAATAGCTCTTCTGACAGTGAAATTCTTTCCCTTCTCGGAGCCCACTGCTTTCAAGGATACGGGTCAAAATTAATTCTCCCCAGGTTCCCTGGGTCTTATTTTCTCCCTTTAGGGCTTTTGTCAGGTTTTGGGCGTCTTCACTGAGCTGCTGGTTGAGCGAAACCAGGACTTCGATTTCCTTTTGCAATTGAATGCGTTCGCGTATTTCGCCTGAATAGGTTTCAGCTATGCGCTTTTCAAAGGCGTGAAGTTGGTCTTTGAAGGGTTGTAATATGGTGAATAATTGCTTTTCCTGAGATTCAGTGAGGACACTAGACTTCTTATCCAGAACCTGCTGGGCCAGGTATTCGAATTGCATGCGCATTTCTTCCTTCCAAGTGGATTGTTCCTCTTGGGTCTGTTGCTGTCGCTCCTGCAAATAGCTCCGTTCGGCCATCAAGCGATTGAGCTCTCCATTTTGGCGTTGGATTGCTTGTTGGAGCTGTCCTTCACGAACTTTCAAAGATTGAAAGGACTCTTGTAAATAACTCAGTTCTGTCGCTTGTTTTACCTGGGCTTTGTGTTTTTTCTGTCCCAGGAAAAAATTCATGAGATACATAGCCAATCCACCGATCAGAATTCCTATACCCAGGCCTATACCCAAAATACCCCAGTCCATTTTGCCATTTTTTTTGGTAACAACTAACAAATGTAACATTTTTATGCCAATAATTTTGGCTTCGGGTAATTATTTTGGAAATGAACAGCTTATTTTTTGCATTTTTATGGCTTGAGTTAGGCTTTTGAGTAAGCAAATTGACAGTCCAAATGCCCGGGTTTTTGTAGCATTGCCAAAAAGAAAGTGTATGTATAAATATTTCGCGTTTCTGGGTATTGCCCTATCGGTAGGGGCCTGTGTGACAGAGAAGAAATCCTCGGAGTTACCCGATAAAGCACAGGATGTAATAGATCAGTCGATCCAAGTTCACGGAGGCTCGCTCTACGATTCCGCAGCCTTCTCCTTTGTATTCCGAGACAGGCTATATAAACGCTATCGCACAGGAGGCACCTATCAGTTTGAGCGGATTTTTGTGAATCCGGAGGATTCTACAGAGGAAGTCCGGGATATACTGACCAATGAAGGACTGATCCGGGAGATAAACGGCGTACAGGCGGCGATTCCCGACACGATGGCCTTTAAATACGCCAATTCCGTCAACTCGGTCATATATTTTGCGGTTCTTCCCTACCGATTGAATGATGAAGCTGTCTTCAAGAAATACCTGGGGGAAGTAGAGATTAAAGGAAAGGCTTATGACAAGATTCAGGTGACCTTCGCCGAAGAAAAGGGCGGTAAGGATTTTGAGGATATCTTTATCTATTGGATAAATCGCGAGACCCATCAACTCGGCTACCTGGCCTATCAATACGAGACCGATGGGGGAGGGATTCGTTTTCGAGAAGCCCTCAATCCCAGAAGAGTAGGGGGCCTGCTTTTTCAGGACTATATCAACTACAAAATGGATAAAAACTTAGCAGTGGAGGATGCGGATAAGTTGTTCGAAGCAGGGAAGTTAGAAAAGCTATCTGACATTATTTTGGAAGAAATAAGTCTCCTAGAAGGCTAAAAAAAGGGGGCAACATCTCAAGGATGTGCCCCTTACGATACGTGCAGCTAGAATTTTGAAAAATACCTAGGGCCCCTAGAATCATATATGGACGCTAGTGATTTAATTTGTCAACATGTACGAAAAAAGATGTTACTGTAATTGGAAATAAAGTTAAGTAGATTATCAAAAATTTCAAAATAAAATTTATCCAATTTATCGAAAAGATATTTTTCGATGTTTTCTGAGGCGAGAGAGAATTGAAATGAAAAAGGGAAAATCCCGTAGAGACAACGCCATGGCTTGTCTCAATAAGAAAAGTCTCGACCGGGGAGATCGAGACCTTAACCTTAGTAATTAGCTGCACATCGTGATACAAATATCGTGAGAAAGGGGCTAGGGGATGTGTATTTTTAAATCAAAAATGTACATAAATTAAAATTTATTAGAATTTGGAGCAAGTTGCTCTTTTCTCGGGTTTTGACCCCCTCCCCCAGCGCTTTGCGTTGGGTACTCCTCCTCTAGGCCAAGCGAAATCCAGACGAGGAGGAGACAGGTTGGGGGGAGCCTAGCCCCATACACTTTCTCCTCCTACCCGCTAGGGATAGGAGGAGTACCCTTTGCTAGCAAAGGGGGAGGTGGTTAACAAGAGTTTCAAGCATTGATTATATGCTGAATGAATGGGGCCACCGAATTCCCGGTACCCAACCCCCTAAGAGACCAGCCTATAATTCACTGACTCCTCCCAAACTCTACCATTCCTCCTCCATTTTCCCTATCTTCCCCTATTAACCCACATGTATGGCCTCAAATACCCAACATCCCCTCATCCAACGCATCGAGCAAGACATGGTCTTCGTGGAGGGAGGGGAATTCATGATGGGAGGAAAAGGTATGGATAGAGAAAAACCCATACATCGGGTGGTCTTAGATGATTTTCACATCGGAAGATTCCCCGTTACCCAGGCCCTGTGGGAAGCGGCCATGGGAGAAAACCCTGCATCTTTTCAAGGAAAGCAGCGACCTGTAGAAACGATTTCCTGGAAGCGCTGCCAGGAGTTTATCCAAAAGCTCAATTCTTTCAGTGAGAAGTTTACCTATCGCCTCCCCACAGAAGCGGAATGGGAATATGCGGCCCGGGGAGGAAAGTATGAAAAGGAGCTTCAGGCCCTTGAATATGCGGGCAGTAATCAGCGAGAAGAAGTCGCTTGGTGGAGGGGAAATAGCCATTATGGCTCTATGCAGGTAGGGGAAAAGCGCCCTAATGCCTTGGGCCTTTATGATATGTCTGGGAATGTGCATGAATGGTGTCAGGATTGGTATGGGGAAGGATATTACCAAAAAGTGCTGGATGAAAAGCTTGGGCAAAACCCCCAAGGTCCCCGTGAAGGAACTTATCGAGTGGTTCGTGGGGGCTCGTGGGACTATGGCTATGTCAACGACTTCCGCGTGGCCGGTCGCCTCGGCTATCGACCGTCAGATGTCAGCGACGACCTCGGTTTTCGTCTCTGCGGTACAAATTAGCCTTTGGCCCTTTTTCCCTCTTACCCTTCTCCGGCCTGGAAGGCCGGAGCGATTTTTGACCACCTCCCCCTAACTTTACAGATAGGGTACTCCTCCTGGAAGGCGGAGACAGTTAAAGGGTCCTCCCTCTAACTTTACAGATAGGGTACTCCTCCTGGAAGGCGGAGATAATTATTCCTCTTAGCAAGCGAAGGGTACTCTTCCTAGAAGGTGAAGACCGTTCAATCAGTTATTCGCCAGAATTTTGTAGCTTCGAGGATAACCTAGATATAGCATATTCGGCCCTATATGGAGAAGACCCAACAGATACGAGACTTGGAAGCCTTGTTGGACTTCCAATTTGACCAAGTAATCAATCCCCAGGCGTATTTACACAGCCACTATCCCGCCTCCTACCGGGAAGTCATGTCCCCAGAGGAAGAGATGGTGCGCACCTATCACAGCAAGCACATTTTTGTAAATGAGGACCAGGAAATCATTGGGATCAACCTCTTTGGCTGTGATATGCCGAACGAAAAGCTCCAGAAGCTGTTGAATGAAGAACTCCCCGCACTGCAAACGCTGAACCTGGGCAAAACGGGTCTAAGCTCCTTTCGCTTTTCAGCCGCACAGCCTAAGCTCGTTTTCGTAGATATAGGGCGAAATGAAGCGCTGACCCAGGTAGAATTTGTTGCCAAGCCGACCCAGCTCAAGCTATTGGATGCGCCCCTTTGCGCCATTCAGGAATTGGTCATATCGGGCTTGGAGCACTTGGAGAAGATCGATGTGAGCCGCAACAAGGCCCTAAGCAATTGTACCTTTACGGGGCCTTGCCCCCAGCTCACTCACCTGGACCTGAGTGAGAACCAACTCACCGAGTTTCACTTGCCCAAGGGCTTTGATTCCCTGGAGCTCCTCTTTCTTCACGACAATAAGCTCACAGATTTTTCCTTTGCAGGCAAACTCTCCTCCTTGTTGACCCTGCACTTGCGGAGTAATAAGCTCACTGAATTACCGTCCAATATTTTAGAACTCACCCAACTGGAAAGTCTTTACCTCTTTGACAATCCCTGGGAGGAAATAAAGGATTATGTATCAGCTTCGGAGTATGATAGTTCTCGGGAGAAAGTATTTAGTTATTTGAATTCGATAAGAGGAGGGGCTACAGATTTTGTGAATGAGGGGAAAATGATATTGGTGGGAAATGGCGGCGTAGGAAAAACCTCTATACGCTATGCTTTGAAGGGATTGCCAATTCCTGAGGAGAGGGAAGAAACGGAGGGTATTGAAATTGATAGTTATGAAGTCAAAGGTCTCCCCGGGACCAAAGATCAAGATGGGCCAATTGATTTTACGTTGAATGTATGGGATTTTGGAGGACAAGGAAAATACCGAGAGATTCAGCAACTATTTTGCACTCGAAATGCCTTGTATCTTTTTGTTACTGCACATGATGATCAACCGGACAAAGGAGGCGAAGAATATGTGAGTTTCGCTTATTGGCTACAAATGGTTAGTGCCTATGGGCATGACAAAGACTCTGATCAATTTAGCCCCATTATTTTTGTGGTGAATAAATGGGACGAGAAAGAACATACGGTAATTGAAAGATTTACCAATGAATTTGATCACATTTACAAAAAAGAAATTCAGATCAGCGCCAAAGATCCAGAAAAATACTATTTCTCAACCTTAGTCGAAGCCATCAAAACCAACCTCCCGCGTGTAAGCTCAGATATTTTCAATAATAGAATGAGTCAAAAATGGATAGCGGTAATTGATGAACTTGAGAATGAGAAATCAAAAAACTACTTGTCTTTGGGAGCTTATCAAGGAATTTGTGAAAAGCATTCCTTAAGTCCAGAGGATGGAAGAACCTTATTATTCAAGCTGAATAGAATGGGCAAGGTCATTCACTTTGGAGACCACCCCGAATTGGCTAAGTGGATCATTCTCGACCCAGAATGGATTAGAGAAGCTATGTACGTAGTGATCAATGATGATGAGGTCAATAAAAAAGGAATTCTAAGCCCTCAGCAAGCAGTAAATATTTGGGAAAAGAGAAACTACCCTGCACCAGCGCAACAGACCTTCCTACAGATAATGGAAGAATATCGACTCAGTTACAAGGATGAAGATGAATTTGGTAATCTACACTATGTAGTCCCGGCCTGTTTACCGAAAGCCCCACCGCTAGGCTTGGATAAGGATTTGGGAGATGCAGATTATAGGATAAAGGTATCTTATAAGCCCTTTGTTCCAGCGGGTACTGTAAATAAACTTATCGTTCTACTCCATCAAACCCATAGATATTTTGGCAAAATTAGAGAACAGGAGGAAATCTCACCCAAAACGGAAATGTCGATAAAAGTAGATGTCCGTTTTAACTGGAAGAATAACATATTCCTGTATGATCGGACCCATCAGGTGGATGCCCACATTCAGGAAGATTGGAAAGCCAATGCTATTTTCATCCAATTATTTGGGAAGCAAGTAAAACCCTTATATAGGTTCATCTTCCAGCAATTACAGGAATTGAACCAGGAATTGCGAGCTACAAAATATTTGAGAGGATTAGAAATAAGTTCTGAGGGCTTTTTTGAAGGAAAATGGGTGGAAGAGGAGCTTTGGGATCATGTAGGTTTCTTTAATTATGAATTAGAGGGAGTAAAGTCGATTTTAAGACAGCTCCTGGATTTGATTAGCCAAAACCGATTTGGAGAGGCAATGGAAATCTTTAAAGAAAAATTAATCGATATAGAGGATCAAGATTTTCTTTTTGATCTGATATCCCTTGAAGGAAGGTGGAATGCTTGTAAATCGACAGAGAATAGTGGAACGAAACTCTCTCAGGAGCAATTGACTGAGAAAAATCAAATAAGACAAGCCCTGATTGATTTGGTGAAGAAATGGAGTTCTTATGAGTGAGAAGCAAAGCTACACCGAGCAACTCCCCAATGGCCCCTCCTTCGACATGGTCTATATCCAGGGTGATACCTTCACCATGGGAACGGATGACTATAGCGATACCAGCCCCCACTCTGTTCAGCTCGACGACTTTTGGATGGGAAGGTTTCTTGTAACCCAGGAAGTTTGGGAAACTGTTATGGGAAAGAATCCCGCCCATTTTCCAGGAAAAAGTCGACCGGTAGAACAGGTCTCCTGGAACGACTGTCAGGAGTTCCTCAAAAAACTCAATACCCTGAGTGATAGAAATTATTATTTACCTACCGAAGCTCAATGGGAGTTTGCCGCCCGAGGAGGTATCTATAGAGCCAAAGAAAAGGATAGGATCTTTGCCGGCTCAACCCTACGCGATGAGGTCGCCTGGTGGGATGAGAATAGCCATTATGGCTCTATGCAAGTAGGGGAAAAGCGTCCTAATGCCTTGGGACTGTACGATATGTCGGGAAATGTATGGGAGTGGTGTCAGGACTGGTACGATGAGTCCTATTATCAGGAATGCTTAGATAAAGGAACCCTTTCAAATCCTCGTGGTCCCCGTGAAGGGACATCTCGAGTGGTTCGTGGGGGCTCGTGGAACGGTAGCGTTGACCTCAACTTCCGCGTGGCCTTTCGCGGCAGCTATCGCCCGACGAATGGCGACAGCAACTTCGGTTTTCGTCTCTGCGGGTACTAATTACCCTTTTGCTCTTTTACGCTCTTACCCTTTCTCCGGCCCTTCCGGGCCGGAGCGATTTTTTGGGGTGGGGAAGAAGAGCTTGCTTCTTATTTCGCCCTTTTTGTACCCTTCCGCTGCATCCCCGTTTCCCTTTTTTCCCCTCCTAGGGGAAACTCAAAAGGGGTCCGGAAACGACCCAGGAAATCAGGTTGATTTCGCCAGGGGCATAGCCGTTCGGTTAAGCAATCTGAGACAAATTTCCCCCTTGCAGCGTTGGATATTGAGTAGGAGAAGGGGGCGTAGGGGGTTGAATATCAATTGCTTACTTAATCTGTGATTATAAATTCAATAACAGGTATAAACCCCGTATCTGAATAGGGAATATATTTCCTCTAAATCCTTTGTTATCAACCCCCGACACCCCCTTCGCAGCCACACAATCCTTCTCTGCAAGGGGGAAATTGTAGCATTTGGCCTTTTTTTACCCTTAACCTGACGGCTATGCCCCCAGCCCACCGTAAGGTACAATGCCTACGGATTCTTTGACCTTCGCAGCCGCACAATCCTTCTCTACAAGGGGGAATGTTTGTGGCATTTCCCCTGGGCAACTTAGGTACTCCTCATCAGAGCGAACCCATAACAAGGGGAATACTTCATACGCGAGCGAATTTTATGCTATATTGTATACAAAGCTTCACCTATGCCTGAACCCAACATCCAACAAGCCCTTCAACTCATCGAACAACAGATGGTCTGGGTAGAGGGAGGCGAATTTATGATGGGTGGGGAAATGTATGATGATGAACAACCTATTCATCGGGTTTCTCTGGATAGTTTTTTCATACAACGCTGTGCTATTACGCAGGAGATATGGCAGTTAGTGATGGGGGAAAACCCTGCTCAGTTTCCCGGTAAAGATCGACCCATAGAACAGGTATCCTGGGAGGATTGTCAGAAGTTCCTTGAAAGACTTAATGAAGGAAATGGAAAAACCTATCGCCTTCCCACAGAAGCCGAATGGGAATATGCGGCCCGGGGAGGAAAGTATGAGAGCCTGCACCGAGCCCTTGAATATGCAGGGAGTAATCTATTGGAAGAAGTGGCTTGGGGGGATGAAAATAGCCATTATGGCTCTGTACAAGTGGGGAAAAGCGCCCCAATGCCTTGGGCCTTTATGATATGTCTGGGAATGTGGATGAATGGTGTCAGGATTGGTATGGGGAAGGATATTACCAGCAAGTAGTAGATCAAAAGCTTGAACATAACCCACCTGGGCCTGATACGGGAACTCGTCGAGTGGTTCGTGGGGGCTCGTGGTACGATAACGATGACTCACTCTTCCGCGTGGCCTATCGCTTCTACGATCGACCGACGAATGTCGACTTCAGCATCGGTTTTCGTCTCTGCGGTACAAGTTAGCCTTTGGCCCTTTTAGCCTCTTACCCTTCTCCGGCCTGGAAGGCCGGAGCGAATTTTAAACCACCTCCCCCTAACTTTACAGATAGGGTACTCCTCCTGGAAGGCGGAGACAGTTATTCCCCTTAGCAAGAAAAGGGTACTCCCCCTGGAAGACCGGGGCGAATTTTGACCACCTCCTCCTAACTTTACAGATAGGGTACTCCTCCTGGAAGGCGGAGAAAAATTATAGTAGGTAGTCAACCTACAAGATCCTTTTTAGGAGCCCTCAGCCCCCAACCTGTCTCCTCCTCGCTCGGATCGCGTCTGGCCTAGAGGAGGAGTACCCAGCGCAAAGCGCTGGGGGAGGTGGTCACAAAAAAACCCCGAGTCATATTGACCCGGGGCCTAGATAAAAGTGGCATCGACCTACTCTTCCACGTGTTACCGCAGTACCATCGGCGCGGCAGGGCTTAACTTCTCTGTTCGGGATGGGAAGAGGTGTACCCCTGCGCTATAGACACCTAGTCTTGGGTTTAGGGAATTAATTTTAGTTTGTATTGCCTTCCAATTTCCCGAACAGACAATAGCTTAATTCCCACCATTTCATAATTGAGCTTCCTTCCATAGAAGGACTCTTTTTTTCATTTAGGAAGTAGGTACTTCCGAAAAGAAAAAAACATGAGGAGGAATGCACAGGAGGATACGAAAATTTATGTTTAGAAACATTGGACGAAGAAAATCTATCGAGTTATTAGTACGGCTCGGCTTCGCCTATCGCTAGACTTCGACCTACCGCCTATCTACGTGGTAGTCTTCCACGACTCTCAAGGGAGAACTCATCTTGTGGCCGGCTTCGCGCTTAGATGCTTTCAGCGCTTATCCGAACCCGACATAGCTACCCTGCGGTGCAGCTGGCGCCACAACAGGTACACTAGCGGTCGGTCCAACCCGGTCCTCTCGTACTAGGGTCAGCCCCACTCAATTCTCCAGCGCCCACTACAGATAGAGACCGAACTGTCTCACGACGTTCTGAACCCAGCTCGCGTGCCACTTTAATGGGCGAACAGCCCAACCCTTGGGACCTTCTCCAGCCCCAGGATGTGACGAGCCGACATCGAGGTGCCAAACCTCCCCGTCGATGTGAGCTCTTGGGGGAGATCAGCCTGTTATCCCCGGAGTACCTTTTATCCTTTGAGCGATGGCCCTTCCATTCGGAACCACCGGATCACTATACCCGACTTTCGTCCCTGGACGACTTGTCAGTCTTTCAGTCAAGCACTCTTATGCTATTGCACGCTACACACGATTACCAACCGTGTTGAGAGTACCTTTGGAAGCCTCCGTTACATTTTTGGAGGCGACCACCCCAGTCAAACTACCCACCATGCACTGTTCCATTGGGTTAGGCAACCATTAAAGAAAGGGTGGTATTTCAAGGGCGGCTCCCTGAAGACTGGCGCCTCCAGTTCGTAGCCTCCCACCTATCCTACACATCCTTTAACCGTTGTCAATGCAAAGTTGTAGTAAAGGTTCACGGGGTCTTTTCGTCCCGTAGCGGGTAACCGGCATCTTCACCGGTACTACAATTTCACCGAGCTCGCGGCCGAGACAGCGTCCAGATCGTTACACCATTCGTGCAGGTCGGAACTTACCCGACAAGGAATTTCGCTACCTTAGGACCGTTATAGTTACGGCCGCCGTTTACCGGGGCTTCAATTCGAAGCTTGCACCTCTCCTCTTAACCTTCCGGCACCGGGCAGGTGTCAGGCCTTATACTTCGTCTTTCGACTTTGCAAAGCCCTGTGTTTTTGCTAAACAGTCGCCTGGACCTTTTCACTGCGACTCATAGAGTGTCCTTTCTCCCGAAGTTACAGGACCAATTTGCCGAGTTCCTTAGCCGCGGATCACTCGAGCACCTTAGAATACTCATCCCGACTACCTGTGTCGGTTTACGGTACGGGCCGTCATAAGCTTTTCTAGGAGGCTCAATTACAACTTCGCTTCGCCCGTAGGCTAGGCTCAACGGGGATTTCCGTCACCCCGTAGCTGCTCAATTGCCCCGTCGCATGATTTATGACAGGTATAGGAATATTAACCTATTTTCCATCGACTACCCCTTTCGGGTTCGCCTTAGGTCCCGACTAACCCTATTCTGATTAGCATGGAATAGGAAACCTTAGTCTTTCGGTGAGGGGGTTTTTTACCCCCTTTATCGTTACTTATGCCTACATTTGCTTTTCTATGCGCTCCAGTTAGGCTCACGCCACACCTTCCACGCCCATAGAATGCTCCCCTACCACTTTCGTCCATAGCTTCGGTAGTAAGTTTGATGCCCGATTATTATCCATGCTCAATCGCTCGACTAGTGAGCTGTTACGCACTCTTTAAATGAATGGCTGCTTCCAAGCCAACATCCTAGCTGTCTTAGCGATCAAACCTCGTTAGTTCAACTTAACTTACATTTAGGGACCTTAGCTGATGGTCTGGGTTGTTTCCCTCTCGGACAAGGACCTTAGCACCCATGCCCTCACTCCCGGGATAATTTCACGGCATTCGGAGTTTATCAGGGGTTGGTAGGATGTGACTCCCCCTAGCCCTATCAGTAGCTCTACCTCCGTGAAACATCTCCCGAGGCTGTTCCTAAAAACATTTCGGGGAGTACGAGCTATTTCCCAGTTTGATTAGCCTTTCACCCCTACCCACAGGTCATCCAAACACTTTTCAACGTGAACTGGTTCGGTCCTCCATTCCGTTTCACCGGAACTTCAACCTGCCCATGGGTAGATCACCGGGTTTCGCGTCTGCCCCCAGTAACTCAACGCCCTGTGAAGACTCGCTTTCGCTGCGGCTGCGTCCCTGAAGGACTTAACCTTGCTACTGAGGAGCAACTCGTAGGCTCATTATGCAAAAGGCACGCCGTCACTTGCGCTCCGACTGCTTGTAGGTATACGGTTTCAGGTACTATTTCACTCCCTTATTCAGGGTACTTTTCACCTTTCCCTCACGGTACTTGTTCACTATCGGTCATCTGAGAGTATTTAGCCTTACCAGATGGTGCTGGCAGATTCATGCAGAGTTTCACCGGCTCCGCACTACTCAGGATACCTCCTCTTAGGTTTTCTTTACACATACAGGACTATCACCTTCTATGGTTGAGTTTTCCAGCTCATTCTATTTCATCGAACCTAAATTTAGAGGTCCTACAACCCCGTAGTTGCCTTAACAACTACGGTTTGGGCTTCTCCCCGTTCGCTCGCCACTACTTGGGGAATCACTATTGTTTTCTTTTCCTCCAGGTACTTAGATGTTTCAGTTCCCTGGGTTCGCCTCTTTCGATTATTGGGTTGCCCCATTCGGAAATCTCCGGATTTTTGGATGCTTGCGCCTACCCGGAGCTTATCGCAGCTTGCCACGTCCTTCATCGCCTTCAGATGCCTAGGCATCCCCCGTATACCCTTCCTTTTTTTCTTCTATTTCGTAGTTTCACTCCGTCGTTAAGCTGGGTATACCAACTTCATACTTGGAGTGATTCCGCTCCTGTGCATTCACTTCAACATGTCAAATAACTCTTTGGAATTAAGGAAAAGCCTACTCACTTTTTCATCCCTTCTTTTTCCTTTCTCCGCTTTTCTACACACTCCTTGCAGGGTCATGAATGCAACAGTTGATAACAGCAATGATCTTCTGCAAGTCTGGTGTATATGTCTTTTTAAAGAACTTCTCTTTTAATCAAAGGATAAACCTTCTCTCACCTCTATTCTCTCTCTCCTTTATCCCTCTCTCCTCTAAACTCGCCCCTCTTTGGTGGAGAATGCCGGGCTCGAACCGGCGACCCCCTGCTTGCAAAGCAGGTGCTCTAGCCAACTGAGCTAATCCCCCGTGTATTCTCGCCCCTCAAATCTCGCTCCTCACTCCTTTTTGCCCTCTCCTCCTTTCCAAGCCATGGCTTGGAGTTACCAGTGGGCCTGCGTGGACTCGAACCACGGACCTCTACATTATCAGTGTAGCGCTCTAACCACCTGAGCTACAAGCCCTCAGCAGTTCCGGGTCCGTTTTGCCCAAAACTATATCTCAATAGGAAAATGAATTTCTGCTCTTCTATGCCTTCTGCTGATTCATTATTCCTTTCTCAATTCAAAAAAAACTGGAAGAAGTAAGTAGTACTGTTTAAGAAATCAGATTCGGTATATGTCTGTCCTTCTTACGAAGAAATCTCTCTAGAAAGGAGGTAATCCAGCCGCACCTTCCGGTACGGCTACCTTGTTACGACTTAGCCCCAGTTACTAGTTTCACCCTAGGCGGGTTGTTACCCCCGACTTCAGGTGCTCCCAGCTTCCATGGCTTGACGGGCGGTGTGTACAAGGCCCGGGAACGTATTCACCGCGGCATGGCTGATCCGCGATTACTAGCGATTCCGACTTCACGGAGTCGAGTTGCAGACTCCGATCCGAACTGAGAACGGCTTTTAGAGATTGGCTACACTTCGCAGTGTCGCTACCCGTTGTACCGTCCATTGTAGCACGTGTGTCGCCCTGGGCGTAAGGGCCATGATGATTTGACGTCATCCCCACCTTCCTCACTCCTTGCGGAGGCAGTTTCGTTAGAGTCCCCATCATAACATGCTGGCAACTAACGATAGGGGTTGCGCTCGTTGCGGGACTTAACCCAACACCTCACGGCACGAGCTGACGACAACCATGCAGCACCTTGCACTCTGTCCCGAAGGAAAAACACCTTTCGGCGCCTGTCAGAGGCATTATAGCCCAGGTAAGGTTCCTCGCGTATCATCGAATTAAACCACATGCTCCACCGCTTGTGCGGGCCCCCGTCAATTCCTTTGAGTTTCATTCTTGCGAACGTACTCCCCAGGTGGATCACTTATCGCTTTCGCTTGGGCACTCAGATAAATCCGAACACCTAGTGATCATCGTTTACAGCGTGGACTACCAGGGTATCTAATCCTGTTCGCTCCCCACGCTTTCGTGTCTCAGCGTCAGTTACGACATAGACGTCTGCCTTCGCAATCGGTATTCTGCGTGATATCTATGCATTTCACCGCTACACCACGCATTCTAACATCCTCTGTCGTACTCAAGTTTGCCAGTATCAATGGCGGGTATCCGGTTGAGCCGGACGCTTTCACCACTAACTTAACAAACCGCCTGCACACCCTTTAAACCCAATAAATCCGGACAACGCTTGCACCCTACGTATTACCGCGGCTGCTGGCACGTAGTTAGCCGGTGCTTATTCTTAAGGTACCTGCAAGAATGCGTATAGCACCCAATTAGTCCCTTATAAAAGCAGTTTACAATCCAGAGGACCTTCTTCCTGCACGCGGCATGGCTGGTTCAGGGTTGCCCCCATTGACCAATATTCCTTACTGCTGCCTCCCGTAGGAGTCGGGCCCGTGTCTCAGTGCCCGTGTGGCTGATCATCCTCTCAGACCAGCTACCCATCGTTGCCTTGGTAAGCCTTTACCTTACCAACTAGCTAATGGGACGCATGCCCATCCTTTAGCAAAACTCATTTCATGACTAAGTGATGCCACTTTATCATCATATGGAGTATTAATCTGCGTTTCCACAGGCTATCCTCCTCTAAAGGGTAGGTTGCATACGCGTTACGCACCCGTGCGCCGGTCGCCAGCCGAACTGCTGCCCCTCGACTTGCATGTATTAGGCCTGCCGCTAGCGTTCGTCCTGAGCCAGGATCAAACTCTCAAGTGTAATATCTTGATACCTTCTCTTCTTCCTTACCTTGCCTCTTAAGTCTCAGCTAAAATTAACTCTCAACCTAAACTTAAAAGGCTCTCAGTACTACTTATCTTCCAGTATGTCAAAGACCGACCCCACTTATCATCCCCGCTTTATCTTAAAATTTCTTCAGCGTTTTCCTTAAACGGTTGGCAAAATTATGTAAAGCATTTGAGAAATCAAAAAAGTAGAGTGAAAAAAAATGAAAAGATTTTAGTCTTCTCTTTGCTTTGAAATCCATTTACCTAAACCGGGCTATAAAACTACGGATATCTCTCTCGAAAACAAACATTTACTGATATTATTTATACACAAGGGATGTTGAAATCCCCTGTGTATATCCTGTCATTCCTATGGGAAAATGTATGACGCTTGTGTATAACTCCTGTGTTATGTGTAAAAAGGCAATATAGGAGTTGAAAAGATGGCGTTTATCCACAATTTTCTACAAAGTATTGTGGATAAGCCTAAGGCAAAAAACCATTCCTCCAGGTATGACTCGCCTCTTCATGAAAGGGATACTTAATAAGTTTTTAGGCATTGGAGACTTTTAGATTTATCTTTGAGCCCTTATGAAGCAATTAAAGTATCCGCTTATTCTGGGGTCCTCCTCTCCCAGGCGAAAGATGCTACTCCAATCTTTGGGATGGGATTTTGAGGTAGTTAAAAGAGATGCATCCGAATACTATCCAGAGGAACTTCATCCTCGAGCCATTTCCGTATTGATCTCAGAGAATAAAGCCAAAGTGTATGACGATCTCTCTAAAGATCACATTGTCATTACGGCTGATACCCTGGTAGTTCACCAAAATGAAATTTTAGGTAAGCCGGGTTCTCCTGAGGAGGCCATAGAGATGCTCAAGAAGCTTTCCGGAAGCGAGCACCTCGTGATTACAGGCGTTACAGTATTCACAGAAGGGAGATTTCGCAGTTTCTCCAAAGAGACCCAAGTGGTATTCCGGGATCTAACTGCCCAGGAGATCGACCATTATGTGGAAAAATTTTCTCCCCTTGATAAAGCAGGAGCTTATGGAATCCAAGAGTGGATTGGGATGATAGGAATTAGTTCCATCACAGGAGACTATTATAACGTTATGGGTTTACCCCTATCCCGCTTGTATGAAGAGCTTATCCCATTTATGAAATAGATGACCTATGGACTTAGGCCTAACGGAAAAAATAGTTGTCGTATCTGGTGGCGCTGGTGAAGCTGGGAGCATTAGCCATACCCTCGTACAAAGGTTGCTTGAGGAGCATGCCATCCCGGTTTTATTGGATTTGCATCCTCGTGGGGCGAATAGAGTTCAAGAAATCCAAAAGTCCGGAAAGCAAGCTCATTTTATTCAAGCTGATTTGACTCAGCCCTTGGCATGTGAGGAAGCTATTTCCGAGACCCTGGATACTTTTGGAAAGATAGACGTCCTGATTAATCTGGCCGGAGGAAATGATAACGTCGGATTGGACGCCTCTTATGAGGATTTTATGGCTTCCTTAAAGCGGAATCTCGTTCATTTCTTTTTGCTGGCTAAGTTCAGCCTTCCTTCTCTTAAGAAAGGGCGAGGGTGTATCCTCAATATCGGGTCAAAGGTGGCCGTGACAGGCCAGGGGAATACCTCGGGTTATGCAGCTGCTAAAGCAGGCGTCTTGGGGCTGACTCGTGAGTGGGCCGTGGATCTTGCCCCCTACCAAGTTCGGGCCAATGCCCTCATGATTTCGGAGTGTTGGACACCTGGATATGAAAGATGGATAAAGCAGTTTCCAGATCCTGAAGCGACCCTTAATAAGATGAATGGGCTTATCCCTTTGGGCAATCGGATGACTCAACCTAAGGAGATTGCGGATACAGCTCTTTTTCTCATTTCTGATCTAGCAAGTCATATAACAGGTCAATTTGTCTTTGTGGATGGGGGCTATCGGCACTTGGATAGAGCCTATGGGGTTTTTGGTTAGCGGTCGGATATTCCGTGGCAATTATATAAAGCTATTTGGGCTGGTCTCAGATTTCTTCTAATTCAAGCATAGCCACATACTCATAATGTGGCCCTTCACACAACAAATGGCAAGAAAAGGAATATTTACTGGCAATTTGCTTGAGAGAATCAAAGTCGATGTATAACCAGTCAAATGGCTCTCCTTCAACCTCCTTGTAGACTATCTGAAATTCCACTTCTCCAAAGGCCTTTTCCCGGTTTAGGAGGTATTCCAAAACCTCTTCATCATTCAGTAGGTACACCAGATCTGATGAATCTAGAATGATTCGCCCATTCGTATTTAATAGAGTAGGAGCTTTGTTAAAAAATTGATGTAAGCCCGCAATGGTTCCCACAATTCCAATCCCATTCATCATGAGCCACAAGGTGTCGAATTGCCTGGCTGAAAGCGTAAAAAAATCTGTTAGCTGCACATCGCGAATTCCCCGATATTTCATCACTTGAACGGCGCCTGGAGAAATGTCTATAGCAGTTACGGGAAGTCCTTGTTCTTGGAGAATAAGGGAATGGCAGCCACTTCCAGCACCAATATCCAAAATGCTTCCTTTGCAGTGAGAGAGGGCAATTCGTTCCCATTCGGGAAGCTCATTTTCTTCTCGGAAGTAGTAGGATACCTCATAGGCATCGTCTTCTGCAAGGTCCGAACGAACGATCAAAGGTGGGGTGGGTTTGCCTTTGCAAAAATCTATAAGTGCCCTTCCCAAAGGGTCCTTATCTGGGGGAAGTACCATATGCAAGTACGAAGCGTAAAGTGGAATTAATCTTTACCAAAGTTCTTCTGATTCATATCCATTTTGCGGAGATTCATTGAGCTTCCTCTCAAGGATGATATCTCCCCATTTGACGATCATTCTCTCTAAGTCTTCCAATTGGAAAGGCTTACTAATATAGTCGTCCATTCCGGCTGCCAGGTATTGTTCCCTCACACCGGACATGGCATTAGCAGTCATGGCTACAATTACGGGTTTATCTTCTTTTCCATATTTCTCGATGATGTTTTTGGTAGAGTTTATGCCATCCATGACAGGCATCTGAATGTCCATGAAGATCAAGTCATAGGCATCTTTTTGGAGGTGCTCCAAGACTTCCAGACCATTTTCTGCAATGGAAATAGAAAAGCCCATCTTGGACATAATGCCTTCCACAACAGTTTGGTTGATCTGATTGTCCTCAGCGACTAAAATATTGAGGGGATATAATTCCCCAAGTTGGTAATTGAAGTTTTGGCCTGCGGGTTTGGGAATCTGATTAATAGCCTCAGATTCTTTGGGGGGATCACAGGCTTGGGTAGTTATATAAAATACAAAGGTAGACCCTATTCCTTCCTGACTGTTGACGGCAATGTCCCCTTTCATCAGCTCAAGTAGTTTTTTTGTGATAGCGAGACCTAAACCAGCCCCTCCGTATTTCCGTGAAATAGAGGAGTCTACTTGCCTGAAGGAGTCAAAAATAGCCCTAATTTTCTCATCTGGTATGCCGATTCCGGTATCTCTAACTTCAAATTCGAGTTTGAAAGGTTCCGAGCCTTCCAGAAGGGCAGGGTCTTTATCTTTCATTCGTACGGCAATGTGGACATACCCATCATCGGTGAACTTGAGGGCATTGCTTACCAGGTTGACTAAAATCTGACGAAGACGCGTGGGGTCGCACTTAATATAGGGGGGGATGAAAGTGGAGAGACTGTAATCAAGCTGAACCCCCTTGTCGCGGGCAATTTGGGAAAATAGGGCCAGAACTTCATCCAAGATCTGCTTGAGGTGGACCTGACGAATTTCCAATTCCAGTTTGCCTGCCTCCACACGGGAATAGTCCAAAATATCGTTTAGAAGTGACAGCAAGGCTTTACTACTGGTAGCGATGGTTTCCCCGTATTCACGCTGTTTAGGATCTAGGTGGGTGTCCAACATCAGATTGGTCATCCCAATGATACCATTCATAGGGGTTCGTATTTCATGGCTCATAGTGGCCAGAAATTCCGATTTCGCTACTGAGGCGGTTTCCGCTTGAACCCGTGCATCTTCCAGGTGTTTATTGATCTTGTGTAATTGTCTGTTTTGAGCGTTTATCACCTTATTCTGGTCGGCGAGTTTGTCATTGCTTTTCTGCTTAGACTTAGTTTGACGGAAGAGGAGAATGACTCCCCCTAGCATGATAAAGAAGGCCAGAATAATTCCGAACTGAATGACTTTTTCGAATAGATAGGCTTGTTTTTGAGCTGCTTCGGCTTCTTTTTCTGTCTCTTCTACTTTTTGTTCCAATTCCTCCTCGCGTTTTGCTCTTTGTTCTTGCAATTCACGGATGGTCTGGTTGACAGTAGTCTTTCCCGCAGAGTCCGATAGGGCTAGAGCCAGGGTAAGGGACTCAACTGCTTTTTGAAGTTCATCGATAGAGCTATATACTTGGGCTAATTCACTGTAGGTCTGAGTTCTAAATTCTGTAACGCCCTTTTTTTCACTTATCTCTAACGCATAGTCAAAATGCTCAATCGCCTCATCGTAATTTTTTAGGACCTTATTGGCCACGCCATAGTTAAAAAGGGTTTCGACCAGGGTATCGTTGAGGGTTCCCATAGCTACCAGGGCAGCTTTGTAATTACTTTGAGCCCGCTCGTAATCCTTGGTCCGCATAAACAGGTTCCCCAAATTGACCAGGGTTTCTGCGACTCCCTCAGTATTAGGCTTTGTAACATCGTATATATCGAATGCCCGGGAAAAGTCAGTCTCTGCCTGCGTATAATTTTCTATTTCCATATAGGATTTTCCCTGGTTATTGTAAATTTTCGCAGCTTCCCATTGGTCATCGGTGAGGTCTACATTTTCTAATCCTTGGGCAAAACGCGTGATCGCTTCAGGATAATCTCCCAGTTTGTGATAGGCATTTCCCAAATTTGCATAAGAGTTGGCGACCCTAAGAGATTCTCCTATAAATTCATTGTAGGTAAGGGCACTGTCATAATAGGGAATAGACTCCTGGTATTTCTCCTCAATAAAAAGCACATTTCCGATAAAGTCATATGCCTTGCTAATTTCCAATGTATCCTTAAACTCTACCTTAGCATAGTCTAGGTATTTTTGATAATTAATTGTGGCTTCGTCAAAAGAATTGAGTTTAAGCAGCATCTCTCCCATTTTCTCTAAGGTTGAGAAAACTTCTACGGCTGTTTTATCATTCCTGAGTTCGTGAAATTTGAGGGCCTGGGAATATTCGGCTAAGGCAAGGTCATAAGATTCATAGGCTTTGAGGGTTTCCCCAAAGCGGGTGTGGGCTTGTGCTCGATCCTGGCTAGACTCAAATTGAGTGGCATTAACCCCTTGTTGTGCATATTGAAGGGCTTTTTGTTGGGCTTCAGGGCCTTTTTCCACCATCCAGCGGAGGCGCAATTGGTTGATTAAGTCTACCTTTTCGGCTCCATCGGCATTTTCAAGGGCGCGTTCCAGGCTATCAATACTAGGATTCTGCCCAGCAGCAAAAGAAAACCATAGGATGGCAAGCAACCCAAACCCTATCTTTATTACATACTTTCCCAGCATAGTTGGAAAATAACAATTTTTGAGAAATTTTATTTAGCCTTCCGCTAATCCTACGGCTAAACTGTATTTTTAGTGTATGGAGTCTGAATTAGTTATCTCTAAAACCTCACATTTCTTGCCAAAATTAGTAGAATCGATCGATCATCTTCAAAACTTCTCCAAAAGGTGACTTTTGATGAGTGAATTCATCCAAAAATTGTCTTTAATTAATCTATTTATCCCATTTTTACCATATAACCACTTTACAAAACTTTTACCAATTTTTTAATCCTATGGACTTTTCAAATTTATCAACCGAACAGATCATGGAGTACGCCGTAACCTATGGCACCCTGATTCTGAAGTTTGTCGTCATATTGATTGTAGGGCTTTGGCTTATAGGCTGGGTTACGCGTTTGGTCAGAAAGGCTCTCGATCGGTCAAATATGGATCCTACCGTTTCCAAATTCCTGGTAGATCTTGTTAGCGTTTTATTAAAGGTACTATTATTTATTACCGTACTGGGAATCTTTGGCGTCAATACCACTTCTTTTGCAGCGATTCTAGCAGCTGCAGGATTGGCCATTGGCATGGCCCTGCAGGGGAGCTTGGCGAATTTTGCTGGAGGCGTCCTTATTCTATTATTCAAACCCTTCAAAGTAGGGGACCTGATTGAAGCACAAGGCCATATCGGCCACGTCAAAGCGATTAGCATTTTTGTAACCAAGTTGCTTACTCCAGACAACAAAATAGCCATCATCCCCAACGGTCCACTGTCTAATGGAGATATACTCAACTATTCAGATGAAGGAAAGCTTCGAGTAGATTTAGTAGCAGGAATTTCTTATAACGCAGATATTAAGAGTGCCAAAGAAATAATTATGAAGGTCATGCAGGAAGACCCAAAAGTGTTAGCAGATCCTGCGCCTTCGGTAAATGTATTGGAATTGGCAGATAGTGCAGTTAACCTCGCAATCCGTCCTTATGCCACTCCTGCAGATTACTGGGATGTGTATTTCGGAATTCAGGAAAAGGTAAAAATTGCCTTGGATGAAGCCGGAGTAGAAATTCCTTTCCCCCAAGTAGTGATGCACCAGTCTTAAATGAGATAAAGAAATTTTTCCATACTAAGCCAAATTTCCCTGCGTTACCCATAACGCAGGGATTTTTTTATTAGAATCTCCTTATTCTTGACAGCGGTCTTGATTATTCTGATAAAAATTGCTCACTTTTGAATATGCAAAGCAACCTCAAATATTTAAAAAGTAGGTCCAGGACAAATTTTATTACGTCCCTGTTTAGTATCTCTTTGGTCCTATTTTTTCTAGGGCTATTTGCTTCTTTGGTTTTGCTAGGTAGATCTTTTACAGACCGGGCGAAGGAATCTATACAACTTAGGATATTTTTATCGGAATTTGTGGACCATAAAGAGCAATTTACCTTTACGGATTCCTTACTGAAGCTACCTTTCATTAGGGAAGCAGAATTTATTTCCAAGGAGGAGGCAGGGAAATTATTTTTGGAGCGAACTGGAGAAGATGTCTCAGAAGTATTGGGAGGCCTAAATCCCCTTCAAGCTTCTATAAATGTTCAATTGGAGGCTTCTTACCTTAACTCCGATAGCCTTTTACAGCTAAAAAAACAACTCAGCCTATCCCCAATGGTATCGGATGTGAGTTATCCTTTAGAGATGCTGGAATCGGCCTCTAAAAATATCAATACCCTGACCATCTTATTTGTGAGTATTGGACTAATTCTACTGATTATAGCTTTTTACCTCATTATTGGTACCATTAGGCTCTCTATTTATTCCCAACGGCTGAGCATATATACTATGCAACTCATTGGCGCAACGTCCAATTTTATTCGAAGACCCTTTCTACTTAATGGGCTTTTACATGGGTTCTTGTCCAGTGTTTTGGCTACTCTCTTACTCGTTGGTTTTCTACGTTTGACTAACACTTGGTTGATAGAAGTAGGAATCCTATCGAGTTTTTCTATTCAGAATGAGTTTGTTGGAATATTAATTGGAATTGTTTTATTTGGCACAACTTTGGGGTTGGTGGGTAGCTTTTGGGCAGTCAATCGCTACTTACACAGAAAACTTGATGATTTACTGTGATTATGTGTGCTAAGAGATCTTCTAAACAAATAAAAGGAAAAAAGAAAGGGAATACCTCTGCAAAGAAGAAGGTACAATCCCAATCTACTTCTACCCCAAAGGTCGTGGTTCAAACCTCTTCAGTAAAAGAAGAAACCCCGAAACCCAAAGCCAACAAAATTTCTAAACCTGCTTCCCCCAGCACTTCCATCTCTCTTCCCTTTTCTCGTCAAAATTATATTCTTCTGGCAGCTGGAGTGGGAATTATTATACTCGGATTTTTTCTCATGTCCTTGGATAATTTTGTGGATGCAACTAAGTTTTCCATTTCTCTTTACATTGCTCCCATCGTTGTAATGGCAGGTTTTGCCGAGATAATTTACGCCATCATGTATCGCCCTAAATCCTCTCCCCAAACCCAGGATACCGGACAATAACAAATCTTACTTGCTCTGGGAACAATAAGTTTCCTCTGTTTTCTAATTTTATTGATTATCATATTTGAAAACTCATGAGCATTCTAGAATCTATTATTTTAGGTGTAGTTCAAGGACTCACCGAATTCTTACCTGTTAGCAGTAGTGGGCATATCGAACTGGGGAAAGCTTTGCTTGGTACGAGGGAAGTTGGAATAGATTTTACCATCTTGGTCCATGTGGCTACGGCATTGAGTTCCGTAATTGTATTTAGGAAGGACATAGTTGAAATACTCGGGGGAATTTTCAAATTCCAATACAACGAATCAACCGAATATGTATTAAAGCTATTGCTTTCCGCTGTTCCTGTAGCCATAGTGGGGTTATTTTTTAAGGACCAGGTAGAGCAATTATTTAGTGGGAGCCTTCTATTGGTAGGATGTATGTTGTTGGTAACAGCTCTATTACTTTTCCTTACTACTCGAATTAAAACCACTAATAAGAAAATTGGGTTTAAGCACGCGGTAGTTATCGGTATTGCCCAAATGTTCGCCATTTTTCCAGGAATTTCTCGGTCAGGATCCACCATAGCCACTGCCTTATTGATGAATGTAGATAAATCTAGGGCGGCTAAATTTTCCTTTTTAATGGTGCTTATTCCCATTTTTGGTCAGGCCTTGCTGGATATAAAGGATATTGCGGAAGATCCGTCCCTCTGGAGCCTTTCAGGAGGCGTAACGGCAGCTGGCTTTTTGGCTTCCTTCCTTTCGGGCTTATTTGCCTGCACAGCGATGCTCAAAATTGTCAAAAGGGGGAAATTATCCTATTTTAGTATTTATTGTACCATTGTAGGACTAATAGCTATTTGGTTTGGCATTCAAGGAGCTTAGTATTTGCATCTTATTGGGATTATTTCTTTTGGGCTATTCAGGACCAGGAGATAAGTCCTATATCAGATCCATAAAAAAGCATCGAAAGGAAAGAAGAAAGGAATTTCGTGATCCCCTTCGTTCTCCTTTGAGGGAAGAAGCAAAGGGCTTTAAGAAACTAGTCTATTTTCCTATTTCCTCGGATTACAAAGTAAAGGCCAGCTTTGAACGCACAAAAGAGGCTATTCCATTCAAGATTCCTACCAGTGATCCCAACACGTTTAAGGAATATGTGAGTTATGGGAAGTTGAAATTTCAATTAGCAGGAGAAGCACGGGAGTTAACGGTATTTAGGAGTTTGAGGTTGGCTCGGCTTCCGATGTACAAAGACCATCTATTCTTACCGTTTCGGGATAAGACATCTGGGGATGAAACATATGGGGGAGGCCGCTACTTGGATTTAGTGGTCTCTGAGGAAGAAGAATGGACCATAGACTTCAATCTGGCGTATAACCCTAATTGTGCCTACAGTGAGGGCTGGGCTTGTCCCATTCCTCCTGCGGAGAATACCCTGAGCATTCCCATCAAAGCAGGGGAAAAAAACTATCCCCACTAGAGGATTTTATGGGTGCCTATCCTATTGTATCGTAAGCCGAAGTCGGGCTCATAGGAAAGCCAGATAAATAAGGGCTTACCAATGATGTGATTTTCTGGAACGAAGCCCCATACCCTGGCGTCGGCTGAATTGTGCCGATTGTCTCCCATCATGAAGAAATAATCCATTTCAAAGGTATAGGTTTTCTGTACCTCTCCATCAATTCGAACTTCTCGTTTTTCTATATCCACTTCGAGGTCATGTCCCTCATATGCCCGAATGACCCGTGCATAGAGAGAGAGGTTGTGAGGGGTAAGCGAAACCGTAGTCCCCTTTTTAGGAATATAGACAGGCCCAAAATTATCTATATTATGGCTAAACAACTCCCCCTTTGCATTACCGAATTGAGGGTAGATTTGGCCCGAAACTTCGAATTGCCCGACAGCTTGGATACGAGGCTCTACGCTATTGACATGTGCCATCTGGGAGATGTCTTGAAGGACATCTTCTGTCATCCAAAACAAATAGGTATTGGACGTTCGGTTTACCTGGATATAGTTTGGATTATCTCCGCCGGGTTTTCGAAACCCTAATTTTCGTAGGGTTTTCTGTGGGAAGCCCGTGCCGTTAGTTTGAACCAGATAGGAGTGTTGCATATTAGGGGGATTCCATCCTTCTTTCCCATTTATAAATAACTGAGTGTCTTTGATCTCCAACGTATCCCCAGGAATTCCGACGCAGCGCTTCACATAATTTTCCTTGAGGCTAACTGGCTGGACTTTTCCGGCTCCATCTCCCAGGTCGTGTATATCATGGGCAGGATAGTTAAATACGACGATATCATTTCGTTCCACTTTGCTTAGGCCTGGTAGGCGCAGATATGGAAACCTTACCCAATCCAGGTAGGTGGGCATGACCAGGCTACCCACCTTTACTTTATTGTGTACAAAGGGCATGGCCAGAGGAACCATGGGCAACCTTGGGCCAAAGTGGAACTTGCTGACAAACAGGAAGTCTCCTGCCATCAAGGTGCGTTCCATAGAACTGGTGGGAATCTTATAGTTTTCGATGAAAAAGGACCGTATAATAATAGCCGCAACACCCGCATAGAGAAAGGCATCTGCCCACTCCCTAAAGCCCGATTTGGGGGGAATTGTTGGATGGGTTTCTATAGGGCCTAAATATTTTTCAGAGTGACTAAATCCTACTTTAGGGAAAAAGAAAAAGGGAAGCAGGAGGGCTTGAACATGGTCCCCAAACGAATATTTCCCAAAGGCATTGGACAATTCTATATGCATAGACACCTTGACCAGGGTCCGTACGATGGGAATTAGGGTCAAGATTATCCACCATTTGGGCTTGCCAATCAACTGGATCCAAATGTAGTCGCTATATATTGGGACAAAAGCTTTCCAGGCTTTTTCCTTGGCTTTTCGGAAGAGTCCAGATAAACCAATTCTTATGGAGAGGCTTACAAGCAGAAACAGAAGTAGGTAGGTGAGGATAGTAGGATTCATATCCTATTCTTACGGAGAATTTATCAGAATCGTTTTTACTCAAAAATTTAGTAATTTGTGCACATGGAGATAGAATTACACTTTCCTGGTAAGGAGTCCGTAGAGGATATTCTCGCACATTCTGCACGGGGAAAGTTTTCAGGCCCCCAAGCCTTTACTGAATTCCAAGCCAATAGTCTATTTTTTGGGGATAATTTCCCCATTCTTTCCCTCCTAAGAAAGACTCACCAAGAACGGATAGACCTTATTTACATTGATCCTCCTTTTGGGACGGGACAATCCTTCCGGGATGGAAGTAGAGAAGTTGCGTATCACGATCAGTTGATAGATCATGAGTTTTTGGGGTTTATCAGAAAGCGCCTCATCATGATGCGGGAGCTCCTATCGACTCAAGGAAGTCTTTATCTTCACATTGATAAAAAAATTGGGCATTACGTAAAATTGGTGCTGGACGAAGTATTTGGTCGAGAAAACTTCTTGAATGACATCACTAGAATCAAATGCAATCCCAAGAATTTTGGTCGAAAGGCTTATGGGAACTCTACTGACATGATCCTGCTATATGCAAAGGAAAAGGGACATCACATTTGGAATGAAGAGCGGGAGCCCTTGTCTGAGGAACAGATTCAACGACTTTTTCCTAAGCATGATCCCCAAAAGGGCAGATATACCACGCACCCCCTACATGCACCGGGAGAAACTATAAAAGGCGATACCGGGCAGGAGTGGCGAGGGATGGCTCCTCCCAAGGGGCGCCATTGGCGCTACAATCGAGAAAAACTAGACGATCTGGAAAGCGCAGGCCTCATAGAATGGTCTCCAACGGGGAATCCTCGAAAACGCTTCTTCGCCAAGGACCACAAGGGACAGAAACTCCAGGATTTCTGGGAGTACAAGGACAAAGGGAAAACACAGGTTTCTTACCCAACAGAAAAGAACCTGGATATGCTTAAACGAATTATTTTGCAATCTTCTGTTCCCGGTAGTATGGTGCTTGATGCCTTTGCCGGCTCGGGGAGTACCTTGATCGCTGCAGAGCAAATGGGTAGGAAGTTTATCGGGATCGATGTATCTGATGTCTCACATAGCGTTATACAAAAGAATTTTGACCTACATAGCATTCCCTTGAATATTTGGACATTTATACCCGACTAACCCATAAGGAATATAGTTAAAAGTGAAAATCCCCTCTCACCTTGTCTCCAACACTTAATTTCTCACCTTGGGAGGCATCCAACATCAAGCTAATTAGTTCATTTCCCATTTTTACCTGGACAAGGTAAGCCTGCTCTTGGGGCTCGATTGATACCACCTCTCCCCATACCGCAAGTCCATTCTCTTCAGGAGAAGGTTGAAAATAGCTAGCAGGGGACTCTTTTGCGATAAATTTTCCACCCTTCAACACCCATACTTCATCAGCCATCTGAAGGATTTCTTCCGGGTCATGACTCACGAAAAAGGTAGTTAGCTCGTATTGCCGATGTAACTTCAGAATAAAAGAGCGCAGTTTGGTCCGCATGTCATAATCGAGGGCAGAAAGGGGCTCATCCAGGAGGAGAAGAGGGGGTTTTCGAACCAAAGCACGTGCTAGTGCCACCCGTTGTTTTTGCCCCCCTGAAAGACTCAACGGCTTGCGATGTTGTAATTCGCCTAATTCCATGGTTTCGATGAGTTCTTCCAGCATATTTGTAGGAGCTCCTCGATCCAGGGCATAGGTGAGATTCCGCCGTACGGTCATATTGGGGAACAAGGCATATTCCTGAAACAAAAAGCCTAGACTTCGCTCCTGGGGGGGGAGATAGATTTTTTTATTTGAATCCAGCCAACAGGCTTCTCCTACTTGTATCTTACCAGAATCGGGTTTCATCAGGCCTGCAAGCATACGAAGGATAGACGTTTTCCCTACACCTGATCCTCCAAAAAGAGCAATAAGTGATCCTTTAGGAATTTTACCCGCTACCTGAAGTTGCTTGTTTCCCCAAGCGGTATGGAGCGTTTTTCCCAATTCAAACTCAATCATTGCCAGAGATATTTTGGCCTCCCCTTGTTAAATCCATAGACCAGGAGCAAAATACAGAAGGAAAGGACAAATAGAAAGGCTGAATAGGTATTGGCGGCGGCATAATTCATGGCTTCTACTTCCTCATAAATGGCTATGGAGGCCACTTTGGTCTGACCGGGAATACTTCCTCCGATCATTAGGACTACGCCAAACTCCCCAATAGTGTGGGCGAAAGCTAAAACCGTTCCCGTGAGAATAGAACCCTTAATATTAGGGAGTAAAACTGCCAATAGGGTTTGCCAGCGACTTTTTCCCAACACATAAGAGGCTTCTTTTAGGCTAGGTGGGAGTTGGGCAAATCCTGCTGCGATGGGCTGGACCATAAAGGGAAGGCTGTAAATGAGTGAAGCGATAACCAGGCCTTCAAAAGAAAAACTAATTGGAGTCCCAATTGATCGTTCAAAAATGCTCCCAGCTGCTATTTGGACTGAAGGCCAAGAGCAAATAGAAACCCAATACAGTAGGAGGTAAGACCAGTGGCATGCTAATCAGGGCTTCGACTAAGGGCTTGAAGCGAAATCTTGAATAAGCCAGCCAATAGGCCAGCGGGATGGAGATAAGCAGTAAGATGGCTGTTGTAATGAGGGCGAGTTGAAAGGTGAGTATGAGGGGGCCCCATTGCATAATGGTTAATATCAAAGTTTTGAAATACAAAAACCAATTTTGTTGGCATTTTTCTGTATATTTAAAGATTCTTAAAACAAATGAATAAAATTGAATAAAAATAAACTTGATAAAGTAAAAAATTAATTAAGCTTTGATTTTGTCCCTAAACAAAATACCATGAATAAATTTGGTGGAGATTGGACTAAATGATTGAGATCCTAGTTGAAGCCAAAGCATATTTGCATATCATAAGAGACAGTATTTCCGGTTATTATATTTTGAGGTTTGCCTTCAGGTTCTATTGTAAAAGAGAAAAAAGTCAAATTGGATTGGGGCTGCCAGGAGAATTGTAGAAATTGAAAATCCTCGTCCATTTGATACTTTGTAGAAAAGGATAAAGAGAACTACCTATCACTTAAAGCAAATATTGAAGAACAATTTCCTCAGAAAAAAGGGATATATATAGCAGAAGAAGACAAATTAATTGAACTATCTAACTATCTTCGCAAACCAGAAAATAAGAATATTAGAACCTTAGCATATATTGACCCTTGCGGAATGCAGGTTGAATGGCGTTCAATCGAATCTTTGAGGGGATTAAATCTTGATATGTGGATTTTAGTTTACTGGCATGGGGGTAAATCCAAATATGACTTGGTTAAAAAGGTTGGAAAGAATTAGGATGAGATTAACGACCTTTTTTATACAAAATCACCTACAGGCGGTTGAAAAATCTGCATTTTTATACGCAAATAGATTAGGGGAGATTTTTAACTATAAACCATATGAATTACGTAATTCTAGCAATTCTATTATGTATCATTTATTTTTCACATCAAACAATAAAAAGCTAAGATTGCTAGTGATATTGTAAACAAATACAGCGGATACTGATGGCGCAGTCAAATATAGAATGGATGAAATGACCTGGAATCCAACCACAGGTTGTACAAAAATTTCCCAAGGATGTAAGTTTTGCTATGCTGAGGTTATGGCAAAGAGGCTCAAATCGATGGGGGTTAAGAAATATGAAGAGGGATTTAATATACACACTCATGAAGACACTTTAAGGATTCCATACTCTTGGAAAAAATCAAAGATTGTATTTGTAAATTCAATGAGTGATTTATTCCATGAGGATCCCTTTAAGCTTTATCCAAAAAGCTTTCGAACAATGAGTGATAACCCGCAACATATTTTTCAAGTACTTACCAAAAGAGCGGAGAGACTTAAAGAATTAAATACTAAGCTTGAGTGGGCTCCAAATATTTGGATGGGGGTATCAGAAGATGAAAAAGTAGTGGATCGAATCGCCTTATTGAAACAAATTGATGCAAAAGTAAAGTTCCTTTCGCTAGAACCGTTAATAGGTCCCTTATCTAATCTAAATTTAGAGAAGATAGATTGGGTTATTGTAGGGGGGGAGAGTGGTTTTAACCCAAGACCTATCGACCTGAATGGGTTACGGACATTCAAAAGCAATGCCAGAAAGCTAAAGTTCCCTTCTTTTTTAAGCAGTGGGGAGGAAAATAAAAAGAAAAATGGTCGGATGCTAAATGGGCAAATCTACAATGAAATGCCTCCGATTAAACTCCCACTCATAATTTTTTTCAATGAAGCAAGCCACCCCAAGCAAATGTTGGGATGGCTTGTCTTTCATTCTTATTTATTAGGTCAATTTCTCCTTTCTCTAGGCCCAATTGCAGGCAAGGGCTGCCCCTCTATCCAGGGAGCTCCTGCCTTCATCAGTGCTTGTTCCAAGGCAGGTACCGCCTCATTGGCGAGTTTTTCCAGCTTGGGCTTCATCTCAGCGAATTCCTGCTGGGCAATCTCCAAACTCATTCGATGCGTGGGTGTAGGACCATACGTGGTACTCATACCCGCGCATAGCCGTATACATGCGATTGCGGATGGAAGGGTTGTTTCTCTCACCGATCTCATCCTTAGCAGGAGAACCTCCTATTTCCGCTTCAAATGCCATGAGGTCGCTCTTGACTTGATGAATTTGTTTATACAATTCTGCTGTAGCCCCTTCAGATCTTGCCAAAGCTACTTCCATGGCTTTCACCTTATTCATGCTGTGCTCCATCATATATCCAGCAGCAGCTACCGCTCCCTGTAAGCCCTCTATTTCTTCACGGAATGCAATGATTTCATCATTTGAGGCTCCTTTTAGGGCTCCCTCACGTAGGGGAACTACCTCGAAGTTTTGGGGACCGGAAAGTTGAATCAACTCGCCACCCTCTTGCTTGTGGAGGGTTACTGTATAGGAACCTGGGGTGGCCATCATTCCTCCTCCAAAGCGTGAGTTTCCGGAATAACTCCGACCCAAGCGTATCCCATTTTGAGAAGGGTAGCGCAGGTCCCAGGCAACCCGGTGGAAGCCTTTGCCTGAAGGGCCTTTTATTCGGCGAACAAAATTACCCGCTTCATCCTTTATGGTAAGCCAAATTTTGGTTCCCTCTTCTTGCTTTTCAGCATCCAAGGCCTCCCATCCAGGGAAGGGGATATCTTTTCCGTCTTTGCTCAATTCCTTTTCCGCCTTTTTCCGCTTAGATTTTGCCGTGGGATAGTCTTTCCCAATATGATAGGTAAATACGGCCCCGAAAGGAGGATTATCTGCAGTATAGTGTGCACTTCCTTGTGAACTTACCACCGATTTGGGGGCATACCACCAGGCTTTCCGAGTGGAAAAAAGCTGTCCTTCAGCTACCATATTGTCCTCAGCAGCCTCGCGGAAAACAGAAATGTCGTCCAGAATGAAAAAGCTTCTCCCAAAAGAGGCTGCTACCAGGTCATTTTCCCGACGCTGGATGGTAATATCCCTAAAGGAAATAGTAGGCACGCCTCCTTTGAGCTTCATCCATTTTTCTCCCGAGTTGAGGGTAACATAGATCCCAAACTCTGTGGCAGCAAACATCAAGCTGGGCTTTACGTGGTCTTGAACCACGCGCCAGATGAGGGTCCGATCAGGGATATTGCTCGCAATTGATTTCCAGCTTTTCCCTCGATCTGAACTTACATACAAGTAGGGAGCAAAATCTCCATACTTGTGGTTATCCATGGCGAGGTAAACGGTATTGGCATCATGTAGGTCGGCGCGAACATCGTTGACAAAGGGCAACTCCGGAGCACCGGGAAGAGAACTCAACTCGACCTTTCTCCAATTGTCTCCTCCATCCTCTGTGATTTGAAGAATTCCATCATCTGTGCCTGCATAGATCAGCCCTTCTTGTAAGGGAGACTCTGCCAGGGAGGTAATGGTGTTATAGTTGGACATGGCATTGACGTCCCAAGGGTTATCCCAGCTTTGAACTTTGCCCATGATGGGTAAGGCCAGACGCTCTTGGTCTCGGGTAAGATCCTAGAAATGGCTTGCCATTTATCGCCTCGGTCATCAGACTTCCACACGCGCTGAGAGGCGAAGTAGAGGCGAGCTGGATTATGAGGACTTACTAAAATAGGGGCATCCCAATTGAAGCGTTCATAATCCTCTCCTTTACCAGCCTGGGGTTGGATATAGACTTGCTCTCCCGTAATTCGGTCAATCCGGTGCAGTCCTCCTTGCTGGGTTTCTGCATAGGTGATGTTGGGGTTTCCGGGTTCAGTGGCAGACTGGTGGCCGTCAGCACCGAGTGTTTTGTACCAATCGGCATTGCGGATACCGTGATAGGTATCGGTCCGGGAAGGCCCTCCGTGAGAACCGTTGTCCTGGGTACCTCCAAATACGTTGTAAAAGGGCTCTGCATCGTCGACAGCTACTTTATAGTACTGGGTAAGAGGGAGATTATCAAAAAAGCGCCAGGATTTAGCCGCATCAAAGCTTTCGTACATCCCCCCGTCAGTTCCAATAAGTAAATAGTCAGGATCATCCATTCTGAAGGCGATAGCATGGTTATCGGAATGCTTACCCTCTTCTGTTAAGCGCGAGAAAGTTTTTCCGCCATCTTCTGATACCTGGATTCGCACATCGACTAGGTAGAGTTTGTCAAAGTTATGCGGACAGGCATATAGTTCCTGGTAATAGTGGGGACCTGTAGCACCCGATACAGCATCGGAGCGCTTTTCCCACGAAGCTCCTCTATCAGTTGAGCGGTATACGCCGCCTTTGGTCCGATCTAATTCTATCGCAGCATAGAGAATATCCGGATTTTGAGGAGAAATGGCGAGACCAATTTTCCCCATGTTGGACTTGGGCAATCCTTTTTTTAATTCCATCCAGCTTTCTCCCCCATCCACACTTTTGTGTAGACCCGTTCCTGGGCCTCCGCCCATATAAGCTGCTACTGTCCGGTGTCTGTCCCAGGTAGCTGCGTATAGAACCATAGGATCTCGTGGGTCAATCACTAAATCCGTTACCCCTGTCCATTCTTCATTACCTAAAACCTTATTCCAACTTGCGCCTCCATCTGTCGTTTTGTAGAGGCCTCTTTCCCCACCTTTGTTCCAAAGAGGCCCTTGTACGGCTACCCATACGACATTGGAATTATCGGGATGGACGATGATCTTGGAAATATGTTCTGAAGCTTTCAATCCCATATTTTTCCAGGATTTGCCGCCATCCGTACTTTTGTAAATGCCGTCTCCATAGCCAACATGTCTTCCGCCTACGTTTTCTCCACTTCCTACCCATACGGTATGCGGGTTGCTAGGGTCTAAGGTAATACAGCCAATAGAATAAGTTGGCTGGTCATCAAAAATGGGTTTCCAGGTTACCCCTGCATTGTTTGTTTTCCAGACGCCTCCAGAGCCTACCGCTATATACCACACATTGTCATCATCCGGATGGATAGCGATGTCGGCAATTCTTCCCGAAGCAAAGGCTGGGCCTATATTCCGCATTTTTATGCCGGAAAAGGTATTGTCATTCCAGGGTGATTTTTCATTTTCCTGCCCCATCGCAGACGCCGCCAGGAGGAAAATGAATGAAAAAAGATAGGTGATTTGTTTCATTGGTTTGCTTTTTCGTTTAGAAAGAAGTTGGGTTTCGTTAAATTTAGTAAAATATCAATTATGAACCCTGTTGACGGGTTTGTTATTCTTGAGGATAGTGGCGTAGAAGTATTTCTTCCCCCTGTGGGGTTTTCTCAAATCTATGGGAAGAAAAATACAAAACCCATTCGGACTTCAACGATATTATCGTAGCCTAAGTCATTGTTCAAATTGACATTGTAGCGAAAAGTAGGTTCTAAAGCAACCCGATCGCCTAGCATAAGGGCATAGCCACCTTGAATTCCCAGCCAAAGGGGCTGATCTTGGTTGTCCTCTATATTTGCCCCTGTTATATCTATTTGCAAGGGGGCTCTACCATCTATATAGTACTTTGTCCCTACTTTGTAGTTGAATATAGAAAAGAAATCTCCAAATTCGCTGTAGCCCAGTCCAAATTTCAGCGCAAGGTTATCAACTGGAAAAAAACCAGCTTCCATACCAATGGCCCAAGTTATCTCTCCCTCGTCAATCAGCAAGGCAAATCCTGTGTTCGGAATATTGACTGTGGTAAGGAGGTTGGATAGACTGGACCCAGTTTCTAAAAAGAAGGAGCCCTTTTCAGTTACCCCATTCTGTGAGAAAAGGGTAAGGCAGAATAAAGAGCTAATAGAAAAGATAAATAGCTTTTTCATGGTAATCATTTTGAAGGTTAAATCTTGTGAAAACAATTTCTTCAAAGTACCAAGGCTGACTGCTGGCGTAAATGATTAAAGTCAAGAGATGTGCAGATATTTCTGCCTCAATTGGAGTCAGGTAATCGAAATTTGGAGTTTACCTGAATCGATAAATTTATCCTTTAAAAATACGCTTTCAGTAAATGTATTGCGGCTGAATAATTGGTGTGTTGGGTGGGAATCAGATTGTGTTAATCCGTTAAAATGGATGTCTAATTATCACAATAGCTAAAACTTAAGGAAGTTACATCCTAAAGTTATAACGGGCTTTTAATAAAAACTGCTGGCTCTGCATTTGCCAACGTTCCAGGCTATCGAAGGTATTGTGATTATAGACTAAGAAAATTTCTCCCTGTGGGTGAAAAATCCAATGTATACGTGTATTTATCCCTATACTCTTGGTATCGGTATCGTATTGGATAAAACTATTGAGTTGGAGATCGGGAGAGGCGTTGAATCGAATTCGGGTTCCTACTAGGGTTTGCTCGAAGTCTCCAAAAGGTAGGCGCCCAATGTTGTGATTGCCCACAAGTTCAAAGTTTAACACATTGGAGGGGTTTACATTTAGACTGGCTTCAAATTCATCCAGGTTACCTCCATAAAAAGTACCAAACCACCAAGTCAATTGACCGTTTACCTTTCGCTTTGCCGCTAATTCTGCTTCTAGTCGGTAGCGATTAAAGTGATATTCTCCTTCCGGAATACTTACCCCATCAGCAATATCAAAAGGCTCTATTAATCCCTCCCCGCGAGGCATGTAGTTGATTTCTATTCGGTCCCCACTTTCCAAGCGCCAGTTGATCGGGGCGGTGAATACGCGATAAGACTCCCAATTTCCCTGTAAATCGGTGATGTAGAAAAAGAACAGTTGATTGCGCATTTGGCGAAGCCATTTCCAAGACGGTCTCGGCGCGTAGGTCATTCCGGCTCGCCAACTATTGATCGCCTTACGGGGAACAAAGCCCAGGGAAGGATCAAAGGAATCGCCAATCCTAAGGTAGGTAAGGGCTACATCCCAAATATCGTTTGGGTAGTCCACCTTGAAGGCAAAAGCAGTCTGATCACCCTCCAAATCGGGACGATTGGCATACATACCAGAGACCCCTACCAGAAAATTTTTGTTGCCGTTGAAGCGAGTAGACTGGTAGGTAAAGTCTAGTCCTGTAGTACTGCTATTTCCTCTACTTTGGGGATCCCCAAAGGTGCCAATAAAACCAACAGAAGATTCTTTTAAGATATTTCGCTTAACCCGAATGACGCCTAAAGTGGAGGAAGCTAAATCGTTCCCCTCTATGGACGTTTTGCGCGTTTGCATAGTGAGCGCCCCAAAGGCCGTCTTTCCGAACCTCCCATT
Source organism: Bacteroidia bacterium (assembly GCA_965263105.1). Lineage (GTDB taxonomy): Bacteria > Bacteroidota > Bacteroidia > J057 > J057 > JBCCTX01. The sequence goes on from CBDHGL010000003.1 coordinate 354,775, forward strand.
TACCTTACCCCCAACCGTTATAGGGACTTCATTCCCATCAAATAGGCCGATCCGGCGGCTAAAGAAGGGGATGATATCGCGACTCAAGCCAAGGAATTTTGAAGTTCATCTAAAGAGATGAACTCATTTTCCGATATATTCTTCTAACAATCGGATGGCTGCTTGATTATGGGTGCTTTGAGCCACTGAAAGAGCGGTTTCTCCTCCCCAATCTTCTTTTATTTGGGGCTTAGCTCCCTTTTCTAACAGTAGCTTGGCAATGTCGAGGTGCTTAAAGCGAATGCTTTCTACTAAGGGAGCAGCCATGTACTCTGGATGCTGGTAATTGGGGTCTATTCCCATTTGAAGGTAGTATTCAACCAACGCAAGGTCGCCCGTTTGTATCGCCTGGAACATTTCTTTCCAATCTCCTCCCATAGGTAATTACCTTATTAACTATACTGAACTTTCTATTCAGGCTTTGATAAGTCTATTCCTCGCTCTTTCGCGATGTGCTTTAATATAGCAGTTTCAACTAATAATATTGCCTTTTGATCTAGGTTTGTAGGCTTATCTTCCAGATTCTTTAACGCGTGCTCTTTTACGTGAAATTCTTCAAATACTTTACTATTAGAAAATTGAGTAAACTCAGCTAAGAGTTCCTTCTGATGTTGGGGTGAGGTAGGAATGGGTTTATTTGCCTCCTTATAATGAAGGCTTTGTTTTGAAGCCTCTGGATTTCCCCAAGATACCTTGCATTTTATTGCTTCCCTATCAAGGCCTATGGCGACAAAGGGTATTCCTAAAACATCGTCCAATTTTCTCCAGATAATTCCTGATACATCTCCATATTCCCTTTCAAATTCAAATGGTATTCCTTTATCCTCTTTTATCACACCATTCCATTCTATCAGAGATCGTTTGCAGGTATTTCCTTCAGAATAATTCAGGGAAAAGGCCATAACAGTCTCAGAAAGGCTAAAGGTCAGAACGTTTCTGTAAGGAATGGAGAAGGGTAAGCTAGCCAAACTCATTTCCAAAAAGACCAGTGTGCTAAAATCAGTAAAATAAATATATGCCAAGCCCTTGTCGGTCCAATTAGCGGAGGCTACTTCAAATGAAACTTTCTCTTGAGTAAGCAATATGAAATTTAAGTCTTTGCCTAGTTCTTCTATCTGATCTTGGTAGCTTTTATTGATGGCGATGCCTGCTATATTTATTCCCATGAATAAAGGTAATCATTCGCTCTATTTTAACTCAAATAATTTTCCCAATAGAGTAATGCTCCTCGAAGCGGGATGCCTCTTTATCCATTCACCTCCTCTATTCCAATCCTGCTAAGGATCTGAGGGATGGATAGGGAATATTTCGATTGGACACCTAATTCTTAGCTAGATAAAAGAGGAAGCCTATTTATGAGACTTCCTCTTTGCCTTTCTCCCAATCCGGTCAAGTCCGGCAAAACTAGCGATCCACTGAAATTATTACACTAAATGGCTCTCTTTCTTGAAGAAAGCCCTTCAAGAAATAGGTTCCTTGAGTCAAGTCGGTTCTGAGAATTTTCTTGGTCCCATTGAGGTCATATCAATTGAATTGCCCACGCATCCGCTCGGCAAATCCCAAGAGGCGATTAAGCTTCCAGAACTCAAATCATAGGCGTTGACCTTACCTGCCTGAGCATTAGTTGGATTAAAGTCGTATGGACGATTTGCAATGCTTAACAAGCGGTTTCGATCTTCATCGATCATTATAGCAAGCAACTCATGGTTTCACACCTAGAGATGATTCTGATGTACTCTGAACGCTATTATAAGCGTCAATTCATTACGCGGAATGAGGTTGATTCGTCATTTTTAGTCCGTTTTGAGGAGGAATTGCACCGAGTCTGCTCCTCCCAACAGTTGCCCATCACAGGGATACCGACGGTAAAGTTCCTTGCAGAAAGTCTAAATTTATCTCAAAATTATATGAGTGATGCCTTGAGAAACCTTACTGGAATGAGTGCCCAAAAGCACATACACTTTTACCTGATCGAACTAGCAAAACTCCAACTCCTCCTACCCAATCAAAATATCTCGGAAGTAGCCTACCGGCTGGGCTTTGAAAGCCACACGTACTTTTCCAGGCTATTCAAAAAAATAGAAGGAATTACTCCCAAAGAATTTATGGCACAGAATTAATCCCATGGCCTCGGTAAAGCCTATATCATCTGCCGTACTTCCTTTGGCCTAGGAGCCCACGTTCCAATGGGTACTATTATTGAATAAGGATCCTTGAGGATAAACGAGAATAAAACCTGCTGTATCAGCAATAGGTTGCATCCTGGTACTATTCATATGGCCATTTGCCCTCCCCGTATAGCCGTGGAAAAACGGGTTCACTCCCATCGTATCGAGCAGGAACATAAACCGTATATTCTCTCACTACCTTGTTGAGGGAAAGGGTTTCCCTCAGGGTCTGTTGAGCCTTTGTTATATGTAGGAATAAAAAGCAAATGGCAATTGTGAAGGTAATTTTTTTTTGTCATATCTACTTTTCTTAGATACTTTTCATCATATCTTCCAATTCTGCCCTTAAGCCATCCAGTTTGTGTTCAATGGCATTCCACACAATTTGGGGGTTAATTTTATAGTAATCGTGGACCAAAATATGCCGAAAGGCGATGATTTTTCTCCATTCTGTATCTGGATAAGCCCTTTTTAGTTCTTTCTATACGTTGTAGGCAGCTTCTCCAATTAGCTCGAAGTTTTTGATAATCGCGAATTGGGCCATCTCATTTTTGGAGAAATCCTCATGACTAAGCCCTTCTGCAAAGGGGAAAATACGCTCAATAGCTTCTAGCATGTGTTCTAGGTAATCTTGATCAGAGGGTTTATCGCTCATAGATCAATTTCTTTTCAAGGTGAATAAAGGGGCGGATTTTATCCAATTCTTGCCCTTCCTCGACGAGGTCTACTTCCCTTCCACTTATGTCTTCCAGGTCTTGCTGAATCCCTATATATTCAAATAGGTCTATGGCTTGGTCTTTGGAAAATCGAATCCGCAAATCTATGTCGCTATCGGGACCGGCTTCATTGCGGGCGAAGGAACCAAAGACCCAGGCTTTTTCTATGGGATACTTTGAGAGTTTGTTTTTGATTTGGGAAAATAACAGCTCAACATCTTTTCCATTTAGTTCTATATCCATACCTCATCTTTCACTCGTCAAGCACTTCAGTTTTCCTAAGCCCTCAGATGATCCATCTTTACTTGTTTTTCTACTTTAGGTCTCCATTTGTCCTGGGTAGCCATAGTATCACATATTTTTTCATGAAAATAGACTTGGTACCAGGTCTCTTTTTGAAATTCACCGACATTCTCATAGGTTTTTTCGGAGTGGATCATGAGCTTCTGAATGAACTCATCGGTAGGCGTTTTATGCTTGTTTAATACTTGACTAAGGAGTACTGGGCTGACATTGATGTCTTTTGCAAAATGAACCCTCTTGGTGTAGATCGTATCTATATAGGATTTCAAAAATTCGATAAAGAAATCATACTTCTCATTGACGAGTTCTTTTAAAAATGCTTCCATTCGATATTTCAATTGCAAGAGTTTCGCCTTCACGATTTGATCCGGAGAAATATTAGCCATCCTCTGCTTTCTCGCCTCCATTAATTTTTTCCCATCAAGAGAACGCTCTTCAGGGGAGGCGTATCTTGAATCAACTCCATATTCCGCGTTTTCAATCAGTTTTTCACTTTTATCTTTGCTAGTCATGGTCGTATTCTTCTATGAGTTTTAATATCTCAGTTAATTCAATGCTTAAAGTAGTCCCCGTAACATTCATATAGTATGTGTCTATATAATGTTGGATTAACTTTATTTTCGGTTTTAAGGATACACAAGCAAGTTCTGCATATTCTCTTAGCGCAATTTTTGCCACATAAGTGAGCAAGTTCCCTACAATATTTTTATACTCCTTTCCTCTGCCTTTATTCTCTTTTGAAACCGTAAGTAGTCTCACATGTATCCTCGACTCATTTGGAATTCTTTCCACTGAAATAAGCCCTAATATATCTTCTTCCCCTATTTTGACAAGCTTATATAATTCCTGACCTTTCTCCTCTTTCCAACTAAAGAAATACCTCTTTTTAGTGAGGTTATTGAAGTCGCTCCCCTCAACTGGGTTAATCTCTATAGGATGACTTTTCCCAGTTTTGGTATCTACTACTACCATACTCTAAAAATAGAAAAAAGTTTCCTAATAAAGGAAACTTTTTGTGGTTTGTTAATTGTTAAGGCCGGCAATGGAAAGAGCCATCGAACTTTTTTTAGCTAACATCCAAATTATGTGGAGTTAACAGCTTTCGACAATTCTATAAATCCTTGAGGCCTTCCTTTCTTACGAAAAGCAGCCCTCAGGGCTTTATGAATCTATTAGTAGGAAACCCTACTCCAACACCAAGACCCCAATACCTGCCTCCTGCATCTCCCGCAGCAAGGGCTTCACCTGCTCCTCCATAAAGGCCTCATAGGCCTGGGCATAGGTTCCAAGACGGCTATGTAGGATCTCAAATACCTCTTCTTGTTCATCTGTGGGAGGGAAATCTGAAGTCGCCACAGTTCCTGCCAGGTAGCCAATGCGCTCGGCTAGCCGAACGGGATAGCGAACAGCGTCTTGGCCCGTTCCCGTATACATGAGCTGGATCATTTTTCCTTCCAATGCCACTGCTGCACTATCAACAGCCTTAACCTTGTCTACGAAATCTTTATGCTTGGATGAGTTAGTCAGGGTAGCTTCCAAATCCAGGCACTGCCTGCGTAGCTTTTCGATGGCATTTATTTTATCTGCCACTGTATTCATGTCTGTATGCAATTTTTGCATTAACAGGGTTTGAGCAGCGATGTCTTCCATGCTCCCTTCTGACTTGGGGTCTTTTTTTACTTCTATTGTTTGGCTTTGACCTGTCAGATTGAGGTGAACGGTATAGGTGCCCGGAGGAACCAGGATAGAGAAAGGAGGGAGAGGAGGTTTGAACGTCCGATCCTTGTCTAATTCCACCCAGTCGGCATATTGGGGCTTGGTACGCATGAGGATTTGGGTTGTGGGTTCCCCTTTGAGGTCCCACCAAACGCGGTTGATCCCTTTTTTACCCTTATGCTTCAGGGTACGAAGGGTATCTCCGCTGGCGTCTGTGATATACAACTCAACCGTATCGCTAGGCTCTGATAGCCAATAGTGTAAAGATGTCCCAAAGGGAGGATCTTGGCCGAAAGAGGCTTCTGGGAAAAATTGCATGACCTGAGAAACAGGCCGGAAGCGGTAAGTAGTTTTAGGAGCAAATAAATGCGCTGCAGAAGCTGCTACTTCTTCAGTCAATTGCTGTAAGGGACTGATATTATCCAGAATCCAGATTCCTCGCCCATAGGTTCCAATTACCAGGTCATTGAAGTGCTCGGGAATATCGATCCAATACATAGGCGTATGGGGCAGATTGGACATCATGCTCTGCCAGTTGGCCCCATCATCAAAGGATACATAGAGCTTGTTTTCCGTACCTAGATAGAGTAGTCCTTCACGAACCGGGTCTTCTTTAATATTCCGACAATAACTCAAAATACCCTCATCGATTCCGTTGGTTATTTTTGTCCAGGTTTGTCCAAAATCGCTGGTTTTATACACATAGGGCTTGAAATTGCCTACCTGGTGGAATTCTATGGTGAGATAGGCTTTGCCGGCGTCCCACTTGGAGGCATCGATGTTTCGAACCACGCCGAGTTCGGGGAGCCCTGGAATATTGTCCGTTACATTGGTCCAGTTTTCTCCTCCGTCCCGACTCACGTGTACCAAACCATCATTGGTCCCGGCCCAGAATACGCCTTTTTCTACAGGAGATTCCTCAAAGGCGTAGATCACATTCATGTATTCTACGTTGATGTTGTCCCCTGTCAATCCCCCGGAAAAGCCTTGCATGGTCGTATCATCCAAGGTGAGGTCTGGACTAATGATGTCCCAACTTTGCCCTTGATTGGTGGTCCGATGCACGAATTGGCTAGTTACATAGATGGTGTTGTGGTCATGGGGCGAAATCAATAGGGGGAAGGTCCATTGAAAGCGGTATTTGACGTCTTTGGCCGGATGACCGGTAGTCATCTCGGGCCATACCTCTAGGTGGCGGTATTGCTTACTCTTTTCGTTGTAGCGAGTAACGATACCTCCCAGAGGGCCATAACCGGAGGCGCTAGACCAGATCACATTGGGATCGGTAGGATCTGCGGTGGCAAAGCCAGATTCTCCCCCTCCGATGTCATGCCAGAGTCCGGTGGGAATGATTCCTGTTCCAAAAAAGGAGCTTACATTGGTTCGACTGGGTCCTTTCATGGAAGGACCGTCCTGGCGATTGGTCAAGACATTATAGGGAATTTCTGTATCGGTGGTTACGTGGTAAAGCTGGGCAATAGGCAGTTGAACGCGCAACCAGGAATTGCCACGGTTGTGAGAAATGGAAAGTCCACCATCTCCCACGACGATGATCCGATTCCCATTCATGGGATCGATCCAGGCTTCGTGGTGGTCCCAGTTGGGTTGACTGGGAGGAGCTGCTGCTGTGATCGTATGGCCCCCATCAATACTGCGCGAGAATCCCGCCCACATGAAATAGATTTCATTGGGATTATCGGGAGAAGCGGCACAGCGCGTATAATAAGCTTGTCTTCCTCCAATATCTCGGTTAGAATTGACCAATTTCCAGCTTTTGCCCTTATCATCGCTCCGCCAGAGTTCGCCGCTTTCGGTTTCTTCTCCATTGTAGGGAACTCCATCTCCCGTTTCTATCTGGGCATAGACTCGATTGGGGTTTGCTGGCGTCATGGCCAGGGCTATTTTTCCTATGGGTTTTTCTGGCAAGCCATTTCCTTCTAGTTTTTTCCAATTGTCTCCTCCATCTCTGGACATATATATCCCGCTACTTGGCCCTCCACTGGTTCGGTTCCAGGTTTTGAGGGACAGTTGCCACATGCCGGCAAATAAGATGCGGGGATTGGACGGATCCATGACCAGGTCCGAGGCACCTGTATTTTCATCGACGAAGAGTACCTGTTCCCAAGTAGCTCCCCCATTCATCGTCCGATAAACTCCACGATCCTGCTGGGGACTGTAGGCATGTCCCAGAGCAGTGGCATAGGCAACGTTCGGGTTTGTGGGATGAACCACGATTCTACTGATTCGGCCGGTTTCATCCAGTCCCACATGTTCCCAGCTTTCTCCTCCGTCCATAGACTTCCACACCCCATTTCCCAAGGAAACATTGGAGCGAATGAAGGCCTCACCCGTTCCCGCATAGACTATTTGTGGGTCAGAAGGCGCTAAGGCCAAGGCTCCAATTGCATGTACCGGTTTATCATCGAAGATGGGTTTCCAGTTCAATCCCCCGTCTACCGTTTTCCAGATACCACCAGAAGCTGCCCCTACATAGTAAACCATGGGATTTCCCGGAATACTGGTCACCGAAACAATTCGGTTTCCGATGGGGCCTACGTGGCGAAATTTGAGTTGATCTATCGCTCCCTTTTCCAAGCTTTGGGCAGAAAGATGAACAGGAGATGAAAAAAGAAAGCCCAAAGAAAGGGCTAGCAGGAATATAAATTTTAGGTACGCATGGGGCTCTTTAGAGAAAATAGGTCTCATAAGCGTTGGTTTAGGTTGGTTTATTCGTATGAAGATAAAAAAGATTTCTCTACCTATTGAACCCTGCTCGAAAAAGTGATATCTAATTTGGCACTTTCAGTAGTCACCGTGGAGGCAGCCTAGGCGTATTCGCCTTAGGCTAACAAAGCAGAAATTAAATTGGGAGTAATCCCAATTTATAGGGGCTCAAATTCGTCTTGGAATACCCAATTCCCTTTTTCGGGCCCCAAACGCACATAGTCGAGGGCCCCTATTCCTGTAAAACTAAAATCTATCCCCTTAATTTCTCCCAGATCGGCCTCGAAGGCAGACTCCAATACAAGTTGATCATCGAGAAATACCTGAGCATGCTGATCCGCAACATTCAAGACAAGTCGATGACTATCAAATACATTTGTCCCCATTGAAGAAAGGTCGGTATCCTTTCCAAAGAAGTAATTCTCTCCTAATTTCATCCAAAGATTCCTTACGCATCCTTTAGTTGTGATGGCAAGCTTGAAAATATGCACCTCACAGTGAACATATATTTGGATTTCCGGGCAGGGATTGTAGAACAAACTGTCCATTTGCAGGGCTGTCTCTAGGAAAAAGTGCTGGCTAGACAAGTCCTCAAAATCTTGCATATTGGCATAGGTAATTTCAAAGTCTTTTGAAATATCAATTTCACTTTTTTCTATTTCTGATTCATCTAACTTAAAGAGGCCATTTTGCGTTTTGGGAGGAGCAAAATATCTGGGAATATGGGTATAGGTAGAATTTTTCAAATAGGGAAGCCAACCATCTGTTCGTAGGTGTACCCGATGGATCTTCAGAATAGAATCATTGGCGATGAGCTTGGCCTTATGGAATCCCGGGTAATAATAGATAGAATTGTGATAGCTTCCGTGAGGGTCAATAGCTTCTCTATAGAATTCATCCCAAGATTGTTGAAAGAAAAAACTATCCGCCTGGACTCCGGATAGGTCGTATTCAAAAATCAGGGTATTGGGTAGACCAAGGTCCACGGTTTTGTTTCCTTGGAAAAAAACGGGCGCCGAAACCTTAACTCCTTTTCCGCTTTTTTCCCGGCTTCCCAGGAAGACGAGGAGGGCCAATACCAGTCCCGCTCCTATCAAAGTGCCTACCATGAGCGTATTGGGGCTTGTGTTTTTGTTTACTTTTTCCCCTTCTGAATTCTGCAAAGAATTAATCGCACCCTGGTTCTGAATAAATGCCTGCCAATTGTCGTAAGCCAACAAAGAAACCAGGGCATTTAATGTGGAAGGATGGGGTACAGACTGGTAGTCCTTTCGCCAGATTCGCTTGAGGGTAGAGATACTTATATAAACCCCTGATTTTTCCTGAATTTGTTCAGAAAGGTATTCAAAGTCGCGTTGGCTTGGACGCTCTTTGCCCACAGCTATGGGAAATTTCTCTTCTACTTGCTGCTTGTAGCTGTCTAGGAAGGAGGCTTGCGAGGTCTTCATAGGGGAAATTTGGTAGGTAATTATAGATGACCGGAAAATGACCAGGAAATCATTCTACTTTTTAGGGTTAAGCATGTGAAATTTGTGAAACCAAGTCGTTCATTATATGCGAACGAGAACGACTTAATTAGATAACTTTTTAACACTTAACTCTCATGAAAAATTTACGAATGTTTTTATGGATCGTTGTTTATGTATTGGGATTCTCTCTTACCAATGCACAGACGGGAAACTTTGAGGTATACAACCGTACCTTGGTTAAGCATCAAAGTGATGGGGTCAAAGGCATAGAGCTTCAGGGCAATCCAGATGGTGTGGGAATTGCCTGGTTGAAGGATGCCTCTTTCTCAGAGGGAGTAATCGAATTTGATATCAAAGGAGCCAATGTGCCCGGGCAGAATTTTGTGGGGATAGTTTTCCACGCAGAAAACAGCGAAAGCTATGACTGCATATATTTCCGTCCGTTCAATTTTGTGGCAAAAGAACAGGCGCGTAGAGACCATATGGTACAGTACGTGAGTGAACCCGCTTATGGATGGAGAACCTTGCGGGAAACACGAACGGGAGAATTTGAAGCAGAGATTCCTTCCCCTCCCAATCCAGATGCCTGGTTTCATGCCAAAGTGGAGGTTCGAGGAAAAGCAGTGAAGGTATATGTCAATGAGGACAGTACCCCTGTATTAGAAGTGGAAAAGTTAAACGAGCGGACTTCCGGTAAAATAGGCTATTGGGTGGGATATAAGACTTCGGCTGCCTTTGCCAATCTGGAGATCAAGAAGTAAAATCTCCTTTTGTTCCTTTTCTTTTCATCCCGTACCTTTCGGGAAAGAGGATGCATGAATATACAAGGAAAAGCCTACCATACCATTTGGTTGAAAGAGGGAGATGCGTCGGTGGTTCAAATCATAGACCAGCGGCATCTTCCTCACAAGTTTGTCATTGAGGACCTGACCTCCGTACAGGAAGTGGCTGCAGCCATCAAGGAGATGCACGTCCGTGGCGCCCCTCTTATTGGGGTTACCGCAGCCTTTGGGATGTACTTTGCTGCAAAAGAAGCCTTAGGAGAATCCGATCCCATTTCCTACATACAAAGAGCGGCTCAAACTTTGAAGGAAACCCGGCCTACGGCCGTAAACCTAGCCTGGGCAGTTGACCAGCAGTTGGCTGCCATGGAAGGCAAAGAAGCGGCTGTACTTCCAAGCTTATTTCTGGAGATGACCCAGCAGTTTAAGGCCGATAGCATAGAACGTTGTAAAAGGATTGGAGAATATGGACTTCCTCTGATAGAGGAAACTTACCAGCGTACCCAAAAGCCTGTAAATGTACTTACCCATTGCAATGCGGGATGGATCGCTTGCATTGATCATGGAACTGCCACTGCGCCTATCTATGCGGCCCATAACAAGGGTATTCCCGTCCATGTCTGGGTGGATGAGACGCGGCCTAGAAACCAGGGAGCAAGAATAACCGCCTTTGAACTCAAAGAGCATGGGGTTCCTCATACAGTGATTACCGACAATGCCGGTGGACACATTATGCAGCATGGCATGGTGGACTTGGTGATTGTGGGAACGGACCGAACCACCGCCTCAGGGGATGTGTGCAACAAAATCGGTACCTATCTAAAAGCCTTGGCCGCCCAGGACAATGGGGTACCCTTTTATGTAGGAGCTCCTTCTAGTAGCATAGACTTTTCGCTACATGATGGACTCAAGGAAATACCGATTGAATTAAGAGCTGAGGAGGAAGTTACCTATATACAGGGGGAACTTGAGGGAGAAATCCAACAGGTCTTACTGACCCCTTCGGGTAGCCCAGCGGCCAATTACGCCTTTGACGTAACTCCTGCTCGTATGGTAACAGGCTTGATTACCGAAAGAGGGATTTGCAAGGCGAATAGGGAGGCTATTCAAGATTTATTTGGAGAACGGGTGAATCCATAATAAATGTCCTTTATCCTCCCTCCATTTAAGTTCATTGAAATTTTCAATGAGCGTATTCCTTACCCCTAAATCGTAGAAAAATATTTTATCCTGTTTACTTATTTCCTTTCGGAGGTTTTTACTGAAGCCTGACAATCTGAAAAATTAGCTTGAATTTTTCCAATACGATTGAAAAATTACAGCCAATTTTCGATTTTAGGTAAAAAATGAAGGGAGACGAATCCACTCGCCTCCCTATCCATACATAAAATCCAAAGCTTAGAATTAATTCCCTTCTCGTATCTTCAAGATATCTTCTGGATCCATTCTCCGGTGGATAAATTCCTCATATTTGTGTGGATCTAAGCCCGCATCCTTGTATTTCAGGAGAAAATCAGGATCGACCCGGCTATGGATGAAACTTTCGTATTTTTCGAGGTCAAATCCTGCATCTTGATATTTTCTCAAAAAGTCTGGATTAACACGGCTATGGATGTATCCTTCATAATCGTCTAAATCAAATCCAGCCGCCATGTATTTTTTCAAGAAGTCAGGATCAACCCTACTGTGGATGTATCCTTCGTGATCCTCTAAATCCAAACCTGCGGACATATACTTTTTGAGGAAATCTGGATCAACTCGGCTGTGGATATACCCTTCATGGTCGTCCAGGTCCAGGCCTGAATCCATATACTTTTTGAGGAAATCTGGATCGACTCGGCTGTGGATGTACCCTTCATGGTCGTCCAGGTCCAGGCCTGAATCCATATATTTTTTGAGGAAGTCCGGATCGACCCGGCTGTGAATGTATCCTTCATGGTCATCCAGGTCCAAGCCTGAATCCATATACTTTTTGAGGAAATCTGGATCGACCCGGCTGTGGATGTATCCTTCATGGTCGTCCAGGTCCAGGCCAGCCGCCATATATTTTTTCAAGGAAATCTGGATCAACCCGGCTGTGAATGTATCCTTCATGGTCATCCAGGTCCAGGCCTGAATCCATATACTTTTTGAGGAAATCTGGATCGACCCGGCTGTGAATGTATCCTTCATGGTCATCCAGGTTCAAGCCTGAATCCATATACTTTTTGAGGAAATCTGGATCGACCCGGCTATGAATGTACTCTTCATGCTCATCCAAATCTAAGCCTGAATCCCTATACTTTTTGAGGAAGTCTGGATCAACTCTACTGTGGATGTATTCTTCATGCTCGTCTAAATCTAACCCAGCAGTCATGTATTTCTTAAGAAATTCTGGATCAACTCGGCCATGTATATAGCCTTCATGGTCATCTAGGTTCAACCCAGCCGCTATATATTTTTTCAAAAGGTTTGGGTTGACTCGGCTGTGAATGTATTCTTCATGTTCTGCCCAAGAAAGGCCTGCCTCTCGGTATTCAACCAAATCTGATGCTTTCACGCGGCTGTAGAGAAAGTCGTGAGTTTCCTCCAAGTCAAGGCCGGCATCTTGGTATTCCTTAGCCAGGTCTGCAGGTGCCAGATGAGTTATGAAATCTTCTAAGAGTTCTGAAGAAAGTCCAAGGCCCTGAAGTTCTTTTGCATTTTCTATGTATTTGCTATTGTCATCCCTCAAGAACAAGCGGAACATAAATTCCTCTCCTATTCCGGCGATTCCCATAGACTCCAATTTATCACGGTAAGCCGAGCTCGATTCAAATACCCAACTTCCCTCACCAGTTCCCTGATTAAAGCTTCCCTCGAAGAAAATAGTTCCTTCCTCCTTCTCCAGTGAAAACTCATGTAAAGCGACATTTGAAGTTCCGAGGGCTTTGATGGATGGGAATTTATTTAAGCCATAACACTCATTGTGAATGTAGTTGTATTGTTTTTCCTCTCCCTGAATAAGGGTAATGCAAAACTCTCTTTCCTTTATCCTGCCTTTCCAGGTTCCCTTATTAGATAGATGGGTGAGGAATAGCTCCACATTCTCCCTTTTTGGCGCCTCTTGTTCCAAAGTAGGGAGAATAGGGGGCTCTACTACCGGCGGATTCTCTGTGAATCTTTGACTTACTTCTTCTTTTATATCTGGAATAGCCGGTTCGCTGGGAACACCTATCTCTTCTGCTACATCTACTTCAGGAGGTAGATATACGGCATTCAGAAAAGAGGTAGATAGGGCCAACATGGGAAAGAGGGCCAAATACTTCCAACCTGATTGTATTGAAGAGCGTTTGGCGTGCATCATAAGGATTCTTTTTTTGAGGAGCGACTGGTTATAGTTAGCCGTAATGCTGTAGGTATGGTTTGGGGCTGATACGTTAACCAAGCTAATTTGATAAGATTTGGGATCAAAGCCCTGGGAAAGCATTTCCTGGTCAGTCAAAAATTCCAGGTTTTGCTTGACCGTTTTCTTAAAAATCCAGGCAAAGGGATTGAACCACTGAAATACAAATAGCAATTCTGCCAGTATGATATCCAGGGTATGCCCTTGATCTACGTGAATTCTTTCATGTGCCAGCACCTCCTCTTTATCCTGTAAATCTTTTCCCAGAAAGATATAATTCCCGAAGGAGAAAGGACTCTGGTTTCCCGGTAGCTCTACGAAGGTATATTTACCTTCTTTTCGTTTGGGAGCCTTAAGCATGGCTAATCCCAATGAGGCAAACTGAGCGATCAGAGAAAGCCCAAAAACAGCTACTCCCGCTCCATAGAGAAATTGCAAGAGTCGAGTCCAAGAAAAATGAGACTCCCCGGCCATTTCAAAGAGATGGGGATGGGGATTGACAGTTTCTACTGAAACTATAGGGGCAGGGGAGGGAATCGTAGGGGCAATAGCTGGACCCGCATCTATTGGGGGAAGCTCTATCGGTATGGGAGAAGGGCTTACCGGAACGGGGACCTGTGGAGACGATATTTCATGAGGTAACTCTGGGCTTTGATAGGCAAAAGACCAGTGGGCAGGAATAGAGACCAGAGGAAGCATCAGAATCGCCCCCATGAACAGGAGTAGTATGCCTCGATTTAGACGAAAATAGGTTTCTTTCTCAATAAGGAGTTTGTAGAATACCAGACAAGCAGCAAGTAGGATGGCGGAATGGAGGATGTAGGGTATCATGAGTTATTTTTTTGGATGATTTCCAGAATTTCACGCAGTTCGGATTCACTGATTTTTTCTTCTTCGGCAAAGTAGGTGACCAGGTTTTTATAGGAATTATTGAAGTAGCTTTGGATAAATGAGCCAATTTCCTGGCTTTGATAGGCTTCTTTTGAAACCAGGGGATAATAGCGGTGGGAGTTACCCAGTGTTTCATGGGCCAGGAATCCCTTTTCTTCCAAAATCTTTACCAGGGTGGCAATGGTATTATAGTGAGGCTTGGGATTGGGGAAGTCTTCCACAATTTCCTTGACAAAGGCCTTTTCCCTTGCCCAGAGGATTTGCATGATCTGCTCTTCGCGTTTGGCTAATTTTTGCATAGCTTTTTCTTCGTTTATAGTAGGTCTAACGAAGATAAAACTAATTTGTTCGGATTAAAACTAAAAAATTAGTTTTGCCACTAATTTTTTAGTGAAATAAACGTGTACCATGCCTTTCATAGCTTGAAAGGCTATTTTGAGTTGAGGTTAAAAAAGAAAGAGTAAAGAAAGTCTGAAGTAACTTATCCGATAGCGGAGTAATTTTCTGCGACGGCTTCCCAATTGATAATATTGAAGAAATTATCGATGTATTCGGTTCTACGATTCTGGTAGTTGAGGTAATAGGCGTGTTCCCAGACATCTATTCCCAGGATGGGAGTTCCCTTTTGCTCTACAAAGCTCATCATGGGATTGTCTTGGTTGGGTGTAGAGCTTACGAAGAGTTTCCCCCCTTCATCTACTGAGAGCCAGGCCCAACCCGAGCCAAAGCGAGTAGCAGCAGCTTTGGAAAATTCTTCTTTGAAGCTATCATAGGAACCAAAAGCGCTAGTAATAGCTTCTCCCAGCGTTCCTTCTGGTGCATTTCCTCCTCCAGGTTTCATGATTTTCCAAAATAGGCTGTGGTTGAAGTGGCCTCCTCCATTATTTCGAACGCCTGTATCCGAAGCCGCTACAGAGCTTACAATAGTAGCCAGGTCTTTGCCACCAAGGGCGTTTCCTTCAAGCGCAGCATTCAATTTTCTTACGTACCCTGCATGGTGCTTACCGTGGTGAATCCCCATGGTTTGAGCGTCAATGTAAGGCTCCAGGGCATCTTGGGCATAAGGAAGATTGGGCAGGGTAAATTCTGTCAAAGAGGCTTTGCTAACTTCACTTCCACCTTCCTGTGAACTGCTTTCACAGGAACTAAGGGGTGCAGCAATGGTCCCCAGGGTAATAATAGTGCCGGTTTTCAGAAATTTACGCTTTTTCATTCCTCAATGATTTAGGTTGGATAGGTGAATACTGCTTGTAGCGAAGGTAAAAAAAATTGAGGAATTGCGAATATTAATTCATCAGAAAGAAGTGGGAAGCCTAATAATTCAAAAAAGAGGGGGTGTCATCCTATTCAGGAGACTCCCCCAAGCTACTCTGATTTGTAATTACTCGAAGGGATTGAAGGGGTTGAATTCACTTGGATAAGGTACACCCCACTGGTGTTCCAAATATCTCCCATAGCTTTCAAAGGTAGAGCCATCAGCTGCCATCCATTTTGCTGGCTGGAATTTAGGATGCTTTTTCATGGCCTCAATAACCTGTTTCAGTTTGTTGATATCGTACTTAGACTTCTTCTTGGAACTAGCTACCGCTGTGGAGACGTTTATATCACTCATCAAAGACATTACCGCAGCATATTCCTCCTTGCTGAGTTTCGTCAAAGCCTTAAGAGCCATTTGATTGCGTTCTTCAAGTTTGCTTTCCCATTCAGATTCTATGGGATCAGGAATAGAATAAAAGGCAGCTGTTCCAAATGCGAAAAGGGTGAGAAGGGTCAAAGAAAGAAATACATGTACTTTCATGGTTTTCTATATTAGAGTTAAACTTGTGGACAGCAAATACTTGAATCTATGGGATCATTCCTTCACCCCAATGGGTGATTTATTTCAATAAAGAGTTCTTGACCTCCCACAAAAAAATTAGCTAATTTTTTCTCGCTCAATAAGAATATCAAAAAAAAGAAGCTATATGCTTATATTTGAGATGTTTGCGTAATTTTGAATTCTTATCCACTAAAAAGTTTGAGCTTTTGTATGAATACCTTAGGTAAACTATTTCAGATTGTAGTTTTAGCAGCTTGTATGATCGTCGGAGGGGTTCAGGCCCAGAATACCTCTAACCATGGGAATAAATTTGAGCAACTCGGGTCATTGTTACCCAGCCCCAATGCTTACAGGAGCATGGATGGGTCTCCAGGACCCGATTATTGGCAACAACAGGCGGATTATGATATAGAATGTCGCCTCGATGCTGAAAATCAAATTCTCTATGGGAAAGAGAGAATCACCTATCACAACAATTCTCCACATACCCTCAGCTATCTGTGGATGCAGCTAGATGAGAATGAACATGCCGCAACCAGTCCCAATCAATACTTTGATCCCAGTCGTATTGATAGCTACATGAGTGAGGACGAGCTCGAAGAATTAGAAAAGGTAAAGTTGTTGGAGAAGTATGGACATAAGATCCAATCAATTATGGACGAGGGAGGGAAAGAGCTTCCTTTTACGATCAACCATACCATGATGCGGGTAGATTTACCGGCTCCTCTAAAATCCGGGGAAACCTTTAGTTTCCATGTGGATTGGTATTATCACATTATTGACAAAATAGATGGACCTGATGGTGGACGGGGAGGCTACGAGTACTTCCCAGAAGATGACAATTATCTATTTACCATTTCGCAGTGGTACCCGCGGATGTGTGTCTATAACGACGCGACTGGGTGGCAAAACAAGCAATTCACTGGAAGGGGCGAATTTGCCCTGACGTTTGGCGATTTTGTGGTCAAGATGACGGTGCCAGATGATTATGTAGTTGGCTCTACTGGAGAGTGTTTGAATTATCCAACCGTCTTGAATTCCACCCAATTACAAAGGTGGGATAAGGCTCAGAATGCAGAGGAACCTATCGAAATCATTACCCTCTCTGAGGCAAAGGCCAATGAAGCTTCCAAGCCTTCTAATGGAACCAAAACCTGGATATATAAAGCAGATAATGTGCGAGACTTTGCCTGGACGGCCAGTAGGAAATTTGTTTGGGATGCTATGCCTCATATCACAGAGACAGGAAAGAAAGTAATGTGTATGAGCTATTATCCCAAGGAGTCTTACCCCATTTACAGCAAATATTCTACGAAAACAGTTGCACATACCTTGAAAACCTATTCCCATTATTCCATTCCTTATCCCTATCCAGTTGCCATTTCTGTAGAAGCCGACGAAGGAATGGAGTATCCCATGATTTGTTTCAACTACGGTCGCGCTGAGGAAGATGGGACTTACACAGAAAGAAATAAAAAAGGAGCTATAGGCGTCATTATTCACGAAGTTGGGCACAACTATTTCCCGATGATCATCAACAGTGACGAGCGCCAGTGGTCCTGGTTTGACGAAGGGATCAACTCCTTCGTTCAGTATTTGTCCCAAGCAGAATTTGACAATAACTTCGATTCAAGAAGAGGGCCTGCCCACAAGATTGTAGATTATATGGCCTTGGAAAAAAATCAGTTGGAACCCATCATGACCAACAGTGACAATATTATCAACTTTGGTCCCAACGCCTATGGGAAGCCCGCGGCAGCCCTCAATATTTTACGTGAGACCATCATGGGACGAGAGTTGTTTGACTACGCCTTTAAGGAATTTTGCCGTAGGTGGGCCTTCAAACACCCCACTCCGGCAGATTTTTTCCGCACCTTGGAAGACGCCAGTGCAGTGGACTTAGACTGGTTTTGGCGGGGCTGGTTCTATGGTATAGACGCGGTTGATATTTCTCTGGATAGTATCCGATGGTTCAAGGTCGATTTGGAAAATAATCCCATACCAAGGGAATACGTTAGTCGTACCAAGGTCTCAAAGCCTTTTGAACCCATTGCTGACAAGCGTAACCGGGAGGAAGGAATGGAGTTCGCCGTGGAGAAAGATCCTTCCTTACGCGATTTTTATACCACTTACAAACCTTGGGAAACAGAAGACTCCATTAAGGAACAAACCACCATATTCTTTGATGAGACTTATACACAGGAAGAAAAAGAGTCGAGGTTTGGGGAGAAAAATTATTACCAACTCTTCTTTAGCAATAAGGGAGGACTGGTTATGCCTGTGATAATCGAATGGACATTCGAAGATGGGACCAAAGAAGTAGAAACTGTTCCAGTGGAAATATGGCGTAAGAACGAAAATGAGTTTACCAAGGTTTTTGTCAAGGATAAGGTAGCAACGGGAATTGTCATCGACCCTTACAAAGAAACTGCAGACATTGATGAACGCAATAATAACTGGCCAGTAAGGGAACTTCCGAGTAAGTTCCAGGTATTCAAAAAGCACACAACTGTCAAGGGGAAGAATCCTATGCAGAAGGCCCAGGAGGAGCAAAAGATTAAGTTGAAGAAGGCCAAAAACTAAGCAGTCAGTGGAGGACGATTTTGGCCCAATTGACTCCTTAGAAGAGGAGTTGAAGAACATTGAATCCGAGGATATTTTCTCGCCTTTCTATCGAAGAAAGAAGCTTATTCGATATGGAATCCGCACCCTTATCGCCCTGATCATTTATCTCGTCTTTTGGGAAAATGATTGGGTGAGGTGGTCTCTCTGGGTTTATATCCCTTTAAATCTATTGGGTTTAGGGGCCATCTTTCTTGGTCCCTATTTAGCCCAAAGAAAACTGGAAAAAGTGAGGCACAAACTGAAGGAGGCGGAAGGGAGTGGAGAGGAGCAAAGTGAGTAGAAATTACGCGACCCCCCCATTTATGAATATGAAAGAATACAAAGTAGAGTCCTTGATCTACTATTCGAAGGTAACCTTGGACAAAGACCACATCATGAAAAGCTCTAAGGCAGATATACAAGAAAAATTGGATGAGTATGCTAGACAGGGCTACCGCTTGGCATCTACTGATGCGACCAGTTTTGGATTAGCCGTATATATCTACTTATACTTTGAAAAGGATAGGTAGGGATAGGGTAAAATAGTCAATGGTCCGTGGTCGATAGATCGGTAGGAATTCATTCTTCTTGGTTGTGGTTATGCTGGTGTTGGAGTGTCCGAATTCTAATGGTGTGAAAGCCATAGTCTATGAGAATCGTCAGGGCCGCTAAGACGAGAACTACCCCAAATAAGGAAACAGCTGCAGTCCAACCCATGGTAATGCTTTCATTAAGTAGGGCTCCAATGATCCCTGAAAGGACAAAACAGGCTGCTGAAGAATAGAGTAGAGAAGCAGACCAGGTAAGTCGCCTCAACTGCTTGATCTTCATATCCGATATTTGGTGTTCAAAAGGAGAGCAGCGGCTCGCTAAATAATTCCCTATTTCTGTACTAAGGGCCATCATTTGAGAGGTGGTGGACATGATGAGCATGCCAATGCCGGGTAAAATCGTGATGGGAATGTACCACTCCATGAAGGGGTTAATTTTCTGTAAATAACAGATAAATAGGGAGTGAATCAATTTAAGTAATAGGGCTAAAAAACCTTCCCTATACCTATAGATCCCCCTAGGTTGTCATACCCCAGGTTGTGGTAGCCTGAGCCTTGACCATTAGAGACATGCATAATAGAAAGAGAAGAATGGAGAACAATTTTGGAACTGGGAAAATAAACAGAAGGGCTAACCCCTAACCGAATCATAAAATTGTAAATATCTGCACCCTCTGGGAATCGCTGGGAGTAAATGAGTATACCGGTAGATAACTCGGGTTGGAGGGAAAATTTAGTGGGTACCTTTGGACGGCCCCTTATAAATAGGAAAGGCCCTAAGCCCCAGGCAACAGCTCTCCAAGTGCTCCATTGCCTAAATTGAGTATGGTTGTAATATAAGCGTATTTCCCCTTCAGCATGAGTCAGGGTACTCCCGATTCCCCATTCCCAGGGACTTTTCTCTCTCAGCTTCCAGGCATATTTTGCGTGTAAATTGGTTGTGGCAATACGTCGACTTTCGGTGAAGGGGCCTAGATATTCAGCTTCTATCGAATACCTTGAATAATTCTGTTTAAAACGAGATTTATCTACCACGGTCACACCGGCAACAGAAAATGCCGGAAAAACTTAAAAATTCCGCTCTTGGATTTTCCCAACTGATCGCTGTCAATGATGACCAAATCGTCTTCCTGTTTTTTCAAATACACCCCACTGAAGAATACATCAAAGATGTTGAGTTCAGATTCGATGTGGAAATGGGCATTCTTCTGCCAGGCAAGAAGTCTACTTTCTGGGACACTTTGAAAGGTATCTGGATTCGATCCTACTAAGGGTTTACCCTTGGTACTCAAAATGAGTTTACCAGGTCCTTCCGCTGCGGAGAAGAACATCCTCCCAAAGAGGAGAGAGGTAATGCGTAAGCTTACAATTGTAGAAAGTTTAATTTCTTCACTCATGGCAACAAAGTTCTTATAGCGAAAGATCACCACTTCCCCCGGTTGCAGCGTCCATTCTACAAATTCCTTCCCACCCGGTGCATTAAAGCTTACGTCGGTACGTCCTTCTTCCATGACGATTTGGTTCATGGTCCAGGCACGGTTACCTATACGAGCGAGGAAACTCTTAGGTGCTTGAGGGATAGAAATTTTGGGTGCGCGTCCAGAGGGTTCATACTTCCGCGAAACAAAAAAGTTGGTAAAACTAGCAGCGGGAATTCTGTAGGTATTTCCCGTGTTCAGGATATCCCCTTTGGACATAGCTTGATCTGAATCACTCAGGGTAATGGGATTTCCGTGTTTTTGAGAAAAAATGACGCGGGCAAAGACATAGGCAAAACTCTTGATGACTATGAAGAAAAAGATCAGGTCCATCACCAAGAGAATGAGGAGTAGTAAGCGGTAAGAATTTAGCGCCGTACTGAAGGAAAGGTCTTTGGATTCCTCAATTTTAGCATCAATCGCCAGATCTACCTCATACAGGAGTTTTTGGGTATCATCTCCGGCACTGTCTACCAGGGACTGCACCTGTTTTTGTAAGTCATTAGCCATTTTATTCCCAGCCTCTTGTAATGAGGCTTCGGTAGCTTCCGCTGCTGCTTTTGTGGCCAGGTTAGCCGCCCCTTCTCCTATTTTACAATCCGCTCGATACCAGCGACACTCCAAATCAATATTCCCCGGCTTCACTCGTGCAGCTCCTAGGCTATTGCGCACTAAGTCTCCTGCAGCGGGGGGAAGTTCCTCTTGAATATTCTCGACTGAATTTTCCAGGCTGTCTATTTGTTTCAGAGCAGCCAATTTCATCATCTCGACTGTATCACAAAGAGAAATGTGCAAGTCTCGCTCGAATTTAGGGCTTCGCAAGGTAAACAAGCGGAAGGCCTTTCGCTCAGGGGCTTGGTAGTCCCAGCAGTCCTGTTCAATAGCGGAGTTGGCAGGGCGGGTTCTCAGGTGAACTTTTAAGGCCCGTCTCAGTCGTAGCTCTTGATTGGGACTCATTTCCTTTCCTGATGAAAAGTTGCCCCAGAGGGGTTCATATCGGGATCTGAGTTGGGCTATGGGTATTCCTTGCATAGCCTGCTTTTCAGCTTTTATGGCTGTCTCGATTTGAGTGGCAATATTTGCAAAAGACCCTCCTCTCCTACGCCTAACCCCTACATTGAACCTCTCAAGCATTCTTTCATAGGCACTTATTTTTGATAGCCGCGAAGCATTTCTTTGCTTATATAACCTTGCTGTGTCGTTTATGGCATTATTTACTAGCTCTTTTTCCCATGTTTCAAAAGAGCTTTTCATAAGCTGAATGGAATCCAGCTGAGCAGAATCGAGCAACTCAGGTTGGTGCTTCAGAAAACTATTGGCATAGAGGGCTTCAGTGGCTTGCTCTTGTATAAACTTATTGGACCACCAACTGAAAAGTACCACAAGTAACATAGGGGACCAGAGCAAAAAAGACCTAAAAAAGGCAGAAATAAGCCTGCCAGGGCCTAGCTCTCGGAAAGTCTCCCAATTTTGCGAAAACAATAAAAATAGAAACCGTAAGGCCATGGCAAAGCCGGCAAACAGACCCATCTGCAGGGCCGATAGTCCGATCCATACCATGAGGAGGAACAACAGGAAGGACCAGGAGAAAAGCCTTCCCCTGACCACGAAATACACAAAACTGATAAAGCATGCCAAGGTGATAGCTAGCTCCCAATCCTTGGGGCTCCCCAGGCAGATCACATAGACCCCTAGATAAGCAAGGCCATAAACCAGATAGGGGAGTAGGCCTATCAGATGACTCCATTTTTTCCTTCGGATAATCAAATAGAGAATTCCGGGCAAGACCAGGAAAGCAAGTAAAAAAAGAAAGTCATTGTTGACGAATAGCCGTTCGTAGAGACTGCCCCCTGTTTGGGGGATATGGGATCCTAAGTCTAAAAAGAACAAGGAGTAATCGTGAATTCCAGGTAGCAGTCCAATCAGAATAACCAGGAAAATGACGTGCTCCCAGAAATCTGACCAGAAGCGTCTTGCAGCAGTAGTAACGCGGGTCATTGGGATAAACTACGCAAAAGTGTAGAAATTAGCTAGTAGGGGGGAGGATTATGAATTTACAGGAATATATTTTCCATAGATGAATAAAAGGTTAAGAAATAAATTTATGGTATAGGGCCAATACATTTAGTTGCAATTATCAAGGATTACATTCTAGCTGCACTTTATCAGCAGTGCGAAGAAAAAGTTGAGGTAAGTAAAACAAGTTTTTATTACCATATAAGATTATCTTAGGGACCTATCATTTACCCCTTCCATAAAACTCCTCCCTTAACTCAAATGCCAGCTCCTCAATATAGGCCATGTTGGGCTGATCAGGCAGATCAGATGCTGAAAAGGCCGCTTCCATTTCCTGCTGCTTCTCTTGTGCCATTTTCAATAACTGGTCGTATGTAAATTCGCCAGATTTGACCTGTAGAAGAAACTCTCTATCATTCCGTCTCACATAGATTCGCCCCTCCTTGGCAATTTCAATCGCCATGTGCAACAGGCGAAAGGTATGCATCATATTTTTAGAATCGTAATTCTTCCCATGGCTCCTAGTGTTCTTGAACCGCTCCTCGTTGCGTTTATCTACCCAATCCCAGTATTCTCGATAGTCCTTGCAATAGGATGAATATCCATTGCGGTTAAAATAGAGTAAGGCAACCTGATTTTCACCCTTTGGTATGGAGCTCAAACTTAGATCATTTGAGGTATCATTTTTTATAATGCCCGAATAGTCGAGATGAGGATTATAATACAATCCAAAGACATGCTCCATATGAGGGATATTGACCAGGCCACAATTATTTTGTTTCCAACTCTTTAGCTCCAAAAACTTAAGAAGAGGAATAGAACCGGATTCGTAATTCACATAGCAGAAATCTAAGGGAGTTTTGCGTTTTTTATCCATCGGGTTGACAATCTTCTTATTCAATCCCTTAGCTTTTTTTATTTGAGATAGGGCAAATTTTCCGAAGGTATCCTTGCAACGCTTGGATAAGATTTTTTCTGGCTGGATTACCTCTAAGAAAGGATCTTTGTACAAAATAGAATCAATAGGGGTGCTCAATAGTTCCAGGATATTGGGATTATTGACCGATAGTAGCTCCAAAAATCTTCCCAATTCATAATACACAATATCATTGGAGACATTGCTGATTTGTTCTACATAATTCAGGCCATAAAAATTCCTTTTAGGCAGAAGAAACACCCCCTTAATATCAGTATCTGAAGTGGGGGTTTCTAACCCATAGGCCCGACTTCCGCTGATGCATTCTAGTAGGACCAGGCCCCCAGACTTCATTTCATCAATGGTCATATTTTAGAATGGAGGTTTGGAGAAGATGGTTGAGTTGCTCCATATTACATTTACCAGGTGGGAGCGAGTCCTTTTGTTTTTCCGCATTTGCCAGACAATTCTGAATAAAGTTGAATAATTCGGGCTCTCCTGAATGAAAATAAGCTTCAGATTTTTTCGACTTCATGTGAATAAGATGCTCAATTCGTTCTACCAATGAGGAACTCATACCTAAATTTTTAAAGGCCTTATGAAATTCTATCGGGGGGATCTCCTCTCGTTCCAGAATCCATTTACACATGGTAGCGGTACGCAAGGCATAGAAGAATTTTTTGAGTTTATAAGGTTGGTCTATAGAAAGAGAATCCATCATGTTCTTGGCCATACTTAGGTAATGATGAATTGTGGCTATTTTAGAATAGCAGGAGGTAGAGGCATTAAGGATAGACTGCAAGAATTCTTCATCCACCTGATACAAAATAGGAGATTGAATTCTTTCCAACAAAGGGGGATTGGACTTTTTCAGTAAACGTAGGGATTTTCTCAATTCCCATCCTGAAATATCTAACTTCTTGTTTTCAAGCATCCTCTCAATAGAATCTCGCTTTTCATTGACTCTCAAGTACCAAGCTAATCGGTGCACATAAATAATGCGGACATCATAATCGCTATCAGGGGAGGGAAAGCCCCAGGCTCTGGATCCCGTTTCACAAGCAAGGAGAATTTTTATGTTTTTCTCAACTTCCAAGTCGTTGAGATATTGTTGGATTGTTGCTTTCAAGTAAAGGGCTGTTAATTGTTGGATCTCCCAAGGATATATACAAAGAATTTTATGGATTTTTATCCTGTAAGTTAAAAACATCACCTTACTATGCTAAAGAGGTCCCATCTCTAGAAAGGAATATACTTCCCTTTTACATTTTTTTTCTCTTCATGCCCCCATTTGGCAAGAGATGCTGAAAAACCACAGATTTTATCTTGATAAAATACTTTAAGCCATAAGGCTTTTTCAAATTGACAGAAAGGCTTAAAAGTCTCTTGAGAATGAAGGATTAAGCGGTAAAAAAAGTTTTCGTTAGGTTCCCGATGCCTATTAATAATGTGGCTTACCATAATAGGTGATACATGGATATCTTCTGCAAATCGCTTTCTCTTTTCATACAGTATATCTACATAGGAAGTCAGGAATTTAGAAAACATAGGCCCTGATTTGCAGGCGGAATCCTCCACATATTCCTGCATTTGATAATTGAGTTGGAGTAGGCGTACAACTTTCCTTTCGTTCTCGGATCGCTTGTTAAACCTTTCCTCTCTCGCATTGAGAATGGCTTCCCTTTCTTTTTGCTTTTCTTCACTAGAAAGATTTCTAGAATCGATCAAGTCCTTGAATTCTTCTAGTTCTAGGTTATTCTCCTTCCTGGTCATAATCTGTAATTAGTTGGACCAACTCCTTGCCATCAATAAATAAACTCTTTCCTGCAGGAATCACGTAATAGGATTTGCAATAATGCGCTATTAACTGAGTCTTTGGAATTAGGGAAACACAAGCCATCTCTCCGAAGAATTTTACTGCTTGTTGACAAGCAAATGTTATCAAATTTCCCGTAATACGTTGGTATTTCTTGTTTTTTCCTCTATTTTCTTTGGAAACTGCTAGTAGTCGAATTTCAATTCTGGATTCACTTTCGAAGGTATCTAGAGACATTAATCCTAGGATCTCATCTTCGATGAAAAAATAGCTCACCACCTACTCAACACTTCTATTTCAGTCTTGGGATTGGGGTCATCATTGGGATCGATGGCTATATTTTCATTCACCTGAACCTGAATGGGAGTGCCTGCCTGATTCAAGCACAGGTCAATATTGTTGTCATTATCTGCTAAATCAGCTAATTGGAAGGGATGTACAAGAGTAGTATCGGAGCCATTAACCATAGCAACAGTAAAATCCTCTAATTCATTCTCTCCTAGTTCTTTTCCATTAAGCGCTCTTACCCCTCCTGACCAAACTACTTTTACCACCATTTGTGTACCTTCCTTCGGGCAATCACATCCTCCCCCTTTTTCTACATAAGGATAGTCTTCATCGAACGTAAAATATTCTGCATAGCTCAAAATAGGTCCCTCTTCTAACGGGATGACTTCTTTTCTTTGGCCCTTATAATTGACTCCTGTACGGGTCATTAAGTCTCCCACTACTTTAAAGCTAACGGGGGGATTATCCGGATGATTTCCATATTCTCCGATGAGTAGGAGCGTTCTCAGCTCAAATGCTTCTTCCGCAGGCAGTAAGGTTACAGCCTCTATTGAGAATACATCGCCGTTTTGTGTGGTGACCGCAAAGTCAGAAGCATCTATCGTACTGGGATCGAGTTCATGGGAAAACACAACGGGCATACCATCTTGGCCAGGTGCATTTTTATATAAGAATCTTGATAGTTGATTTAATGCATTGTCTAAGCCAAAAAAGACGCTGAGTATCTTTGCTTCTCGGCTTTTATCAATATCAGGTACCGAATTTGATAATTGGACTTCGCGATTTCGATTATTATTTAACTGTTGAACCTTGTTACATCCGCTCATGATTCCCATTGTGAAAAAGGAAATGAGGGTCAATCGAAGTGCATGTGTATATAATTGAGTTTTCATCTTACTGTGAGTTTGTAATGGGTAAAATTTATGTTAAGTAGAATGCTTTATTTTCCCCTTATTTCTAGCGCTAAAAATCCTCCAGGTAATAATCAAAACGGTCAATATATATTTAATTTAAATTTGCAATAAATAAGAGTATTTTCTTGTAAAATGAAAATAAAATTTTCATTTTACAAGTATGATTCGTCGGCTATTGACAGGAAAATTAATCCAAGCCTTACAGCATATGCCAGCAGTAGCTTTGTTGGGTCCTAGGCAGGTTGGAAAAACTACGTTGGCACTTGAAATTGCAGAAAGTCAAATTGACAAACCCATTTCCTACTTGGATTTAGAACTCGATTCCGATCTCGCTAAACTGGAAGATCCGGAAGGCTATTTACGGACCTTAGAAAACAAACTCCTGATCATTGACGAAATCCAACACAAGCCCCATCTATTTAGAATATTAAGGGGATTAATTGATATACGAAAGCGATCAGGGGAACCTCATGGTCAATTTTTACTGTTAGGATCTGCTTCGAGAGACCTACTTCAGCAATCCTCAGAGACCCTTGCCGGACGTATTCGTTATTTGGAACTCAAACCTTTCTCTGTGTTGGAAATTGAAGCACTTGACCCCCTAGAGTTTTCCCCGGAAAAACTCTGGTTTAGGGGAGGATTTCCCTTAAGTTATCTTGCTTCGAGCAATGAGGAAAGTTGGAATTGGCGTTCGGACTTCATCGCTTCCTATGTAGAACGGGATATCCCTCAATTAGGACCCAATATCTCTGCAACAAGGATGCGCAGATTTTGGTCGATGATTTCCCATTATCAAGGGCAACAGGTAAACATGTCTTCTTTAGCAAAAAGTCTTGAGGTCTCTCACACGACCATCAAAAATTACCTGGATATTCTCACAGACCTGTACATGCTAAGGCAACTTCCCCCCTGGTCGGGAAATACGAAAAAACGCTTGGTTAAATCCCCTAAGATCTACCTCAGAGATAGCGGTTTATTACATAGGCTCCTATCAATTTATGAATTTGAAGACCTGTTGGGACATCCTGTTCTAGGGCATTCCTGGGAAGGCTTTGTCATCGAAAATATTCTGGGGGCTATTGCTAATACTTGGAGGGCCAGTTATTACCGAACGACTGAACAAACGAAAATAGATTTGATACTTGAGAAAGGAACCCAACAGATTTGGGCCATTGAAATTAAGCGAACGGCTGCACCTAAAACCAGGGCCGGATTTCATAGGGCTTGTGAAGATATCAAGGCGACAAGAAAATTTGTGGTATACGCTGGAAAAGGGCGCTTCCCCCTGAGCGAAGAAACAGAGGCTATAGGCCTTATAGAATTGTTGAAACTTCTTACCGAATAAAAAAAGTATACCACTCCCTTACCTACAATCGAACTCCCCTTCACTTGGGCTCAAACACAAAACTAATTTGAGTACTATCTGCTGAAATGGTAGCCACGAGCTGGCTATCCTCAATTGCATAGTGAATCTGTTTGGGAAACTCATTCGCTTCATTTCGAGAGGTAAATTCCCCTCCCTGGATATCGATAAGCTCAAAGGGAGTAGGGGATTCGTTTACCCCGATTACCTCATAAAACCAGTTTTCATCTCTTAGGACCAACTGGATATTTTCCTTGAACACCGTGTCTGCCCCCTCCATCGTGTAGCCCAGTCCTTTGTAGGTTTCTGGAGAAAGCTGTTCCCATTGCTCAAAGGTCTGTTTCCCTTCGGGATCGTTTTGTCGGACCCATTCTCCTTCTAGCCAGGAAAAGTCGGCTAAAGTCTCATGTACCAAGGAGGAAGTCTCACTATCGGAGGAGGGAGAATGAGTTGTACAAGAGATGAGTATACCTACTAGAAGACAGTAAAAATAGAATTTCATAGGGAGAGATCATTAAAAACAAGTTTGGAAATCATCAGTCGTAAGTTTCTTATAAAATGATATTCATTTTTCCCCATTTGGTACCCACCTGTGTCCTCCCTTCAAAAGGGAGGAGGCTGACTCCGATGGATTTTTACCCCTAATGAGAGGGAAAAACTACCGGTTTTTCTCCCCTTCCTTCTTGAGGGAAGGGTTAGGGATGGGTACAAATTAAGGGAAGGAATGAAAATTCCTAATAACCCAAGCTTAGCCTCTGCAGAAACCCAAACCTATTCTAAAATGAGTATCCGACCGTTAAAATGATATTTCGGCCCAGATCATCTGCAAAATAACGAATTCTGTCCGTATAGTTACGGTAACTCGTGTCAAATAGGTTTCTTACCTGGAACCTCAGGACAAGCTGCTTTTTTTGGGCGGTGGCATGAAAGTCCGTTAAGAAATAGCCATCGGGCGGGGCTAAAATATCGAAGTCAGCCGCATCTGATCCAAAGCGAACCGTTTCTGAGTCGGGTCTCAAAAAAGTACTGGGACTGAGGATTCGAGGGTGATTCATCTGCTCAAAGGTGTAACTCAGGTCCACGCCCACTTGTAGCTTGTCCAACCATGAAATGGGCGGCTCATAGGTAAGACCATAATCCAGTCGAATTGGCGGGATTTGGGCAAATTCATCCTCGGGATTGAGTTGCTTGGCCCTGACCCAACTCGCCTTAGCCTGGGATTCAAACAAGGCGGAATGCTGTACATTGGCTTGGGCATCTAGCCCGTAAAAAAGGGCATCAGCCTGGTCAATGAGATAGAATACAAAGAATCCTCTAGGGGTACGGGTAAGGCCCGCTGGCTTAGAATAAATGAAGTTTTCTATGTAGTTAACATAGGCGGTGAGCTCAAACTGAAGATCTTCTTGTTGAATGGAAAGGGTATTGATCCATTTATAGCCGATTTCTGCGGGAACTTCGCGATCGGACTCATCTAGTATGCCTTGGGAAGTAGAGACAAAGTCAAAGCGCTCATCTATGGTATAACGCCAAAGACCATATTCGAGAAAAAAGCTGTGCTGGCCGAAGCGGTAGAGTTCAGCTACGTTGGGGGGACGCCAGGCCGTACCTAGGTTAGTGCGAAGGGAAATATCTTCATTCAATTGATGGAGGTAACCAAGCGTACCACTTACATTGTTGTAAATGATCCGGTTTCGATAAATGGTATTATCGGGTTCTCTACCCACAATCTTGGCGTCAAAATGATCGAATCTTACTCCCCATTCAAGTTGGTTATTTCCCAGCGTAAGGGTTTCGATCCAGTAAGCCCCATAGCGCTTGCTCTCAAAATTTGGGATAAAGGGAACGGTATTCGTGCCAGGGAGGTTATCATTTTCCTGGTGCATAGCCTGTACACCGATTTTGCCCGATAAGGGTCCGAGATGGGGATGGTGCCAGTCCAGGTCCAGACTTTCAGAATTTAATTCCAGGTCTATATTGGGCGCATCTCCCCGGCGAACGCCAAATTCTCGTCGCTTGTTGATCTGTAAGCCATACTGTAGGGTGAGGATATGTTTTTCTCCTGTATACGTAGCCTTCCCCTTGACCAATTCGTGGTTGGTTTGCTGCCTCGGAGCACCGATATCATAACTAAACTCCTCGGTAAAAAAAGGAACAGTACTTCCCACTGCACGCTCCAAGTCTTCAAGATTTCCGAATACGGATCCACTAAGTATGCCCAAATTCTGGTCGAAGCGACTGTAGAAGCCTTCAATATCCAATTCGGCAAAGGGGTGAATCCGAATAGCCCCATAGTAACTGTGTTCTTCCTTGCCGGTGTTGGTTAGGAAATAATCTGGGGCTTGTAAATCCCCTTGTTTGACATAGGACCCACCTCCTAAAACGCTAAACCATTTGAAGCCCTTGTGCAATTCTAAGGTGCCTTCTCCCGATTGGCCATTGCTTTTTCCCGTTAATTGAATTTCCCCCCCAAGCTTCGCATTTAGGTCCATTTTTCGGGCTTTGGTCAGGATCACCCCGCCCAGGGCATCTGGCCCATATCTCACAGTAGCAGCTCCTTTGATGACTTCTAGTTGCTCAATCAGAGAAGGATCAATTTCAGGGGCGTGTTCTATTCCCCAATTTTGGAATTCATGCCGGAGCCCGTTATTAATCACTAGGACTCGGTTGCTGTGTAGGCCATGGATAATGGGTTTGGCCACATTTTGTCCTGTTTTCAGCATGCTCACCCCGGCAATTTGGCTGGCGACCTCTCCCAGGTTACCCGTTGATACCTTCCTCAAAGCTTCCCCGTCCAGTTTTTGAGAAGTTAGGCTCTTTAGGTTGTGGGCATGTTGTTCAGCCTCTACCACTACTCCTTCTAAGGTGAAATCAGTAGGGGCCAGGTAGACTTCTAGAGAGGGGTGATGAAAGTCGTGATGGTGTGTTTGAGTCTTGTAGCCCAAAGAAGAAAAAATGAGATCGTACTCTTTTTCACATAAGCCCGATAAACGAAAGTTTCCTTCTGCATCAGACAAGGTTCCCCGTTCTGTATCAGAAATACGAATGGAGACATAGGCTAAGGGGTTTTTGGTAGCCTGGTCCCATACTCTCCCTTCAATAGTGATATCACAGGGGCTATTTTGGGGATAAGCTGAGTAGGAAATAAGCAGCAAAAACCCTATCCAGTTAAGAGAGGAGGGAAGGAAAGAATTTGGTTTAAATGGATTCTGAAGCAAGGTAATCGGATTAAATGGAATCGCTTTGCAAAGATAAGTAAATGCAACTGTGTTGCAAATACAAAAAATCTTTAAGGAAGAACGAAATCCTGAAAGTTATCCCTATGGATTATCGTTACTTCCGAGTTAGGATAAGTTTCTTGGAAGGTCTTTGGAATTTTATGGCGCTTATTGGGATTCCATTGTCGTAGAAATATATCTTTTTCCCTCGCTTGATCTCATTTCTTCTATTTCGACTAAGTGAGGGAAGCCTAAAGAGGACGAAGGATTTTTCTAGCAGGTCTATATATTTTTCTATGGTCTCAGAATCTGCTGCAATCAATTGACCGAGTTCTCGGTAGCTAACCTCATTGCCCAACTGTAAAGCCAAGGCCTGGATTTTTAATGCGTTGGGCTTCATCTACTACGACAATCTCGTTGCTCCCGATTAAGGCTTGTATCCGGCTTAGGGAAATATTATTCAGCTGAGCTCTGGTTTCCGGATCATCTCCTGATAACCAAAGGGTGGGTTTGTCGATGCTAGAAAGCAATTGTTGGATCAGGGTAGTTTTTCCTACCTGCCGAGGGCCGGTAAATAAGATCGCCTTTCCCTTAAAGAGAAAGCTGCGGATGTTATTTTCTTGAATTCGAGGAATCACAAAGATCTGTTCTTTTTAAATCGACAAATTATACTAAATATATCGATTTAAACCGACAAATTTGATAAAATATGCCGATTAACCAGAGGTCTAGAGATTTAAACAACCTTGGGGGCTATCCCGACCCTGCCTCTACCTGGCGAATATCCCTGTTTAAAAGACGGTGGTTTTTTAGGAGAAAATAAAGATTAAGGCCCTGCCAGAGCCAGAAGGGAAATTGGGCTAAGTAGTTCGTCAGTTTTTACTCCACTCCCAATTCAGTCTCTACGAGATGTATATGACTCCTCAAGCGCCTATAGTCATTTATAAAATAAACCAGCATAATTACGATTAAGAGCAAGGTAGGAAGTTTGACATATTCCCAATAAGGAGTGGATGGAGCTTCGTCTATTCCCGAAAATGCGTGCCAGAGAGCCATAATCGATATCGGGATATACAGGCTAAGAATGAGAATTTTTTTGAGTCCTTTTAACGGCCAAATGCCATCAAGGATATGTTTAAGCTCTTCATCATGCCTTATTTGTGTATTTAAGGGGGGCCTTTCCTTTATCTTTTCTTTATGTTTAAGAAGTAAGCGCTCACAAATATCCCGGAAAATCAAAAGCACAAACAAGGTCATAACTACTGCATATGCTGAGTATTGCCAAAGATAATCTCCTGTACCCACAAAAGGTCCCAAAATTCCCAAAAGGAGTAACATCAATACCCCTATTTCAACGATAGTAGTTAGGGTAATTGTAATATTCAGACGCTTAAGTCTTGAGGGGGCTGCATTCTCTTGGAGTCCCAATGGGGAAGAAAAGGAGTCCATTAAAGCTATCCGTTCTTTCATATTGAAAATGAATCTTATTGAAAAGTAGTTGTTGTATTTTTCTGAGCAAGAGCCTTATGTGTTCACCGCATTCTCCATTTCTGCTTCAACTTGTTTAATATTATTTACCAATTTCTGATAATCTCTAATAAAATTAAGGAGAATTATTCCTATTAAGAGTAGAAAAGGAAATTTTACATACTCCCAGTACGGATTGGAAGGGCTTTCGTCAATCCCAAGAAACATTTGCCAGCAAGCCATAGCCCATATGGGGGTATAAAGGCTAAGTAAGAGGATTTTCCTTCGACCTTTAAGTGGCCAGATGTTTTCAATGATATCATTTAACCCTTCATTTTGAATAGAAACTGTATCAAGGTTAGCCTTCTCCTTTATTCTTTCTTTATGCTTGATGAGTAAGCGCTCAAAAATAGCTCGTTGAAATGAGAGAAGCCATACGCCTAAAAAAAGCACAAGGCCAGCTGAATTTTGCCAAATATTATTCCCTAAACCTACTAATGGGCCCAAAATACCCAACAAGAGGAACCCTAGCGTCAATACACTAGTTGCATTGAATATGATAATTATAACCGTCAAAAACTTAAGCCTTGAATGGTCTCCCTTCTTTTTGGGTCCCCAAACTGAAGGAAAGGAGTCAATGAGGGCGATTCTATCTATCATAAGTGAAGTAATTTAAGGGGTCTTTTTAAAGATAGAAAAATTCCAGAAAAGTTTGAACAGAGTGCTTTCATCCTCCTAATCCCCCAGCGACGGATATTTCCCAGGAAAAAGGAAAGTTTGTCCACATAGTTAAATCGTTGTTTTTTGAAAATTTCTCCGGCCCCTTTCCCAAATTTTACAATATTTGCGCTCGCACGGTTAAACGTAAAATTATACCATTGACTTATAAAGCTCCTCTCTATGCTTCCTCGTATCAATCCTTCCCAAACCACCAGTTGGAATTCCCTTGCCAATCACTATTTGAACATGCGTTCGGTTCAAATGAAGGACCTGTTTGCCCAAGATCCTGAGCGATTTGAGCAGATGTCGCTTCGCTTTGAGGATATTTTGCTGGATTATTCCAAAAATATGCTGACGGCAGAAACCCTCAATTACTTATTTAGGCTAGCGGAAGAGGTAAAGCTCCCAGAGGCCATTGAGTCGATGTTTAGGGGAGAGCAAATCAATGAAACAGAGGGGCGGGCTGTATTACATGTGGCCTTAAGGAATGTCTCGGGAAGTCCTATAGAGGTAGCAGGAGAAGATGTAATGCCCAAGGTTCAGGAGGTCTTGCGGAAAATGAAAGAATTTAGTGATTCTGTTATCTCAGGGGAATGGAAGGGATATACGGGGAAGGTCATTACCGATATTGTCAATATCGGGATTGGCGGTTCCGACTTAGGGCCTGTAATGGTTACAGAAGCATTGAAACCTTATGGGAAACCTAACCTACAGGTACATTATGTCTCCAATGTGGATGGAACTCACATAGCCGAAACTCTTAAGCTCATCAATCCCGAGACAACTCTTTTCATGGTGGCTTCCAAAACCTTTACCACTCAGGAGACCATGACCAATGCCCATACGGCTAGGGACTGGTTTTTGAAAGCAGCAGAGGAGGAGGAATATATCAAAAAGCACTTTGTTGCCCTCTCTACCAATAAGGAAGGGATTACCAAATTTGGGATAGACCCCAACAACATGTTTGAATTT
This sequence comes from Bacteroidia bacterium, assembly GCA_965263105.1. GTDB lineage: Bacteria > Bacteroidota > Bacteroidia > J057 > J057 > JBCCTX01. The sequence goes on from CBDHGL010000003.1 coordinate 389,086, forward strand.
TGGGATTGGGTAGGGGGCCGTTATTCTCTGTGGTCGGCCATCGGTTTGTCGATTGCCTGCACGATTGGTTTTGAGAATTTCCACCAATTGTTGGAAGGGGCCCACGCCATGGACCAGCATTTTCGCCAGAGCCCCTTAGAGAAAAATATGCCAGTCATTCTCGCCTTGATAGGTATATGGTATAACAATTTTTTCGGTGCAGAATCAGAGGCCATTCTCCCTTACGATCAGTACATGCACCGCTTTGCCGCCTACTTCCAACAAGGGAATATGGAAAGCAATGGGAAATATGTGGATCGAAATGGAAACCCTGTCAGCTACCAGACAGGTCCGATTATCTGGGGAGAACCCGGTACTAATGGCCAGCACGCCTTTTACCAACTCATCCACCAAGGGACTAAGTTGATCCCCTGTGATTTTCTGGCACCAGCTATTAGCCACAATCCCTTAGGAGACCATCACCCCAAGTTGTTGGCGAATTTCTTTGCTCAAACAGAGGCCTTAATGAAGGGAAAAACAGAAGAAGAGGTAGTCGCTGAATTGGAATCTCAAGGCAAAAGCCCGGGGGAAATGGAGTATTTAACCCCCTTCAAGGTATTTAATGGCAATAAGCCGACCAACTCCATTCTATTTAAGCAACTCACACCTCGCACCTTGGGAAGCCTGATTGCTCTATATGAACACAAAATCTTTGTTCAGGGAGTAATTTGGAACATCCTCAGCTTTGATCAGTGGGGAGTAGAGTTAGGAAAGCAACTCGCTAAGAAGATTTTACCAGAATTAGATGGCGAAGAGTATGTAAACAGTCATGATGCCTCCACAAATGGCTTGATCAATGCTTATAAGGAAATGAGAGGGGAAATTGAAAATGGATAATTAATATTTGAGCAATAGGTGATTGTGGAAATTCCCTAGTCATTTTTCAATTATCAATTGTTCATTCTTATTTACCCCTCATTCCGCAGCGCCCGTATGCGCTTCCGCACCTCAACCGAATACAAACTCCCAGGAAAAAGGGAAAGAAATTCCAAGTAGTACTTCATTGCCTGCTCGGGTTCCTTAAGGGTATAGTCGTGTATCCGTGCCTTAGTATACAGGGCATCATCGCCATAGATGTCGGTGGAAAAATTGTCGAGGATGCGATCGATGAATACCAGAGCGGTATCTACCTGGTTTTGTTTCAAGTAAATGTTGGCCTTTTCCCAATAGATTTCATCAGATAGGTTGTGGGTGGGAAACTGAAAGGCGAGGGAGTCCATCAGTTCCAGAGAGGCTTCGTACTCTCGCTGATAGGTCAGTAATTGGGCTTGGGCAAATATTTCTAGGGCAGTTGTAGAAGTATCGAGCCCAGTGTTATCAATGATCAATAGGTTGAGTTTGATGGCATCATTGGAGATGTCATTTGAGGTGTTATCCTTAATGGCACTTAGTAGGGCTTGGGAAAGGCTAAACTCTCCTTTGTAATAGGAAAGTTGGGCTAACTTAAAGCGTGCCAAGGCCCCAATCTGGCGATCGCGAAAGAGATTACTCACTTCCTCATAAGTGAGCTTGGCTTTGTTGTATTCCCGCTGCATAACTAAAATATCTCCGACCAATAGCTTGGCTTTAGCCAGATTCTCCTTGGTCAACTGATCATTGCCTACTAGTCGGGAACTGATCTCTTGTAGTTCTCCCAAGGCATCCTCCAATTCGAATAGGTAAAAGACCTTGAGCTTGGCATAGCGATAGATGGCATCGAAGTACTGGGTTTTTCTACCGAATTTGTCTAGGAGCGTCTCATAAGATACAGCGGCTGTACGGACGACTTCGATATCGACGGGGAGTTGATCGAAGGCTTCCAACTCCTGGTTAATCGCCTTTTCCATATGGGCGTGGTAGTAGTAAGGGGAATTCTTTTTCCGCTCGATAAGGTAGTTGAAGGCCTCATTGGAAAGGCTGTATTTTTTATTGTTTCTCAGGGTCTTGGCAAAGGAATAAATCCGACCCCCGTCTTCCCGAAATAAACGATCAATGGATTTGACTTGGATAAAAGCTTCCATAAAGTTCTCCGTCAGCACATAGAACTCATAGATCATACGCCTGAGTCCCAGGTCATTGGGGGTTTTACTCACGGCGGATAACAAACTCTTTTCTACCTCTGGTCCTGCTGTGGGCCGAAGGTCTTTATCCACCATATTGAGGATAGACATATTGACACTACTTTCGTTGGAAGGATTGGTCTGGTAGTTTTTGATGTACTCTGTAGTAGCGAGGTCGTATTTCCCCTGTTGCTGATAAATATTAGCAATTTCATCACCGAATAAGGAAGGACTTTTTATACGCTTCCTCCCCAATTGATAGCATGCTAAAGCCTCCTCCAATTTCTGTTCCTGATATAAAAAAGAGCCTACCTGTACATAGTGTCCTTCTAGTTTGAGCTTTTTGTTGATGGTTTCATCCAACAGTTTCTCACTCTCCTTGTCATTTCCCATCTTTTCTAAGACCATAGATCTCAAGACCGGGTAAATAACTTTTTCCGGATCTTTTTTGATGGCCCGCTCTAGGAATTTGTCAGCTTCGGGGAGATTGTCTAAGCCTTGGTAACTATTCACAATTCGGCGAACCGTCTGTTCATCGGGTACTTTTTTATACAGCTTGAGGTAAAGATCAAGGGCAGATTCGTATTCTTCTGCAGTAAAATATTTATCCGCCAACTCCGCCTCGGCAGAAGGTTGGGCAAAGATTCCAAAGGAATATAGGAGCCCAAGCAGAAGAACAATTCTGAATTTCATAGTTTTCTTGGTTAAAAAAGAGAAAGCTAAGTCTTCCCTAATAAAGAATAACGAATAAATGCCTCCTTCGTTGGAGGGATAGCGTAGGGTAGTCCCAAAAAAGAGATTCCTTCGAAAAAAATAAGGAAATATGGAGGTTTAAACCTTCAAAAGGATCCTATACACCGATCATTTTTTCATAATCGGGGGCTGTGAGCAAGTCAGCGGCACCTGGGTCCTCTTGCATTTTGATCCGAATAAGCCATCCGTCCCCATAAGGGTCCTCATTGACCAACTCGGGCGTATCGCTTAGTTTTTCATTTAACTCAACTACCGATCCCGCAACGGGCATGAAGAGGTCTGAAACGGTTTTTACAGCTTCCACAGTGCCAAAAATAGCATTCCGTTCTACATCTTGGTCAAGGGTTTCGATTTCCAGATAAACAATATCTCCCAGTTCGCCTTGAGCAAAGTCTGTAATACCTACAACGGCATAGTCTCCTTCAATCCGGATCCATTCATGATCTTTGGTGTATAAGAGATCCGCAGGAAAATTCATAAAGTAAATATTAGTGATTACGCCAAATTAGTTGAAACCCAGGTATTATCAAAACTCATTTTCGCTAACCTTGGGACACATCGGGTCGGATTCTGACAAAAGGTGAGTATTTTCGGCTATGGCGAATGATAACAGATTCACAGGAGTGCAGGAATTGAGAGATGTTTTGAGAGAGTAGGGCATTTTCTTGAATCCATTCCTGATTCTCCCATCCAAAGCCATCCTTATACATTTGAAGGCCTTCCTGGATTTCAAGAATTGCATCAGCCAGGTGCTCGGCGCTAAATGGATCTACGATGAAGCCGTTGCGTTGGTGCTGAATCAACTCCTTATTTGCAGGGATTGGGTTAACAATAGGAATAGCTCCTGCATATCTTCCTTCGTTGAGGGAATTGGATTGGCCATCATAGACAGGGGTGGATATGAACATATCTGTCAAAGACCAGAGTTGCATCATATCTTCACGAGGAATGAGCCCTTCTTCCAGATAAAAATTGTCGAACTGTTTGGAGAGTTCTGCCGCTTTGTGTCGGATGTCTTTTGGGATTTGGTATCCTGCCGAAAGCATCAAGAACTTTAAATCTCTTACACCTCGGAGAAGTAATTTTTCAAAGGCGGATAAGATAATATCTCCTTGATAAATGGGTTTGAGACCTCTTGGGCTTAATACCAGTTTTTGCCAGGAGCGAATGTTATATTTCTTCTTTAGCTTTTCTTGTACGTCATTATTTACCTCGAAAAGCTCCGGTTCTATCCCCCAGCGGTTGAGACGAGTCTTGGACCTAGGAACATCAAACCAATCGACCATGGCTTCTATCAGGCGCTGATTATCGGCCATAATCATATCTGACTTCTTCAAGGCCTGGGAGACGTGATGGCGAAAGATAGGCCATTTCCAGGCACCTTGAAGGCGAGAGAGGGGAGTCTCTTTTTCTATCTGGCTCCAGCGACGACTCAAGGGGAAAGAGCTAGCCTGCCTGTTGGGAGGGTATTCCAGGATATCTGCTCCCATCGCAATACTCACTATGGGACCATATCCACATCGGGTAGCCCATACCCCAAAAGGGGTTATGTTAATGGGATTGACTATGTCTATCTCATGTTGAACAAGTTGGCTGTGTAGTTCCTGGGTACTATATAGATAGCTTTTGTAGGTGATCTCTCCCTTGGAGGTAAAACGGGGATTAATTTTTACACAATTTACATGAGGAAGCTTCGCGTCTGAGAAGCTAAAGACCGTTACTTGTGCCCCCGCAGCTACGAGCGCGCGAGTCCATTTCTTCGTATGGAAACTAGAAGGTTCAGATAATACGGCAATATGCATTTTCTGCCCAGGATTTACAGCAATTTACTAAAAATTGCCGTTTCTCCACATAAACCCTAGCATTCAGTTTGTCGTTTATTTAAATATTCTTAACCTTGTCCATCTACTTCATTGAGAATTCTTAGTTGCCTATGCTAAATGCTTCAGGTATTCGCTTTTCCTATGGGGAAGAACAATCGTTTGACTTCCCTGCTATAGCCTGTCAGCAGGGTAAACCCTTGCTGATATTAGGTGAATCAGGAAAAGGAAAAACAACTTTGCTTCATCTGCTGGGAGGAATTTTGAAGGCCCAGTCGGGAAGTATTGTGGTAGGAGAGACAGATTTGTGTAGCCTTTCCATCCAACAATTGGATCGGTTTAGAGGGAAACATATAGGACTGATTTTTCAAGTTTCTCACTTTGTCTCCTCCCTATCGGTTAAGGAGAACTTACTGATGGCCCAATACCTGGCAGGAGAGCCAAAGGATGGGAAAAAGGTTGAGGCTTTACTTCAAGCTATGGGCTTGGGAGATAAATTATCCCAAAAGCCCTTTCGTCTCAGCCAGGGCCAACAACAACGAGTGGCCATTGCCAGGGCATTGGTTAATACACCCAAGCTCATCCTGGCAGATGAGCCAACCTCTAGCTTAGATGACAGCAATTGCTTTCGCGTAATTGACATCCTGGAGCAACAAGCAGCAGAGATAGAGGCAGCTTTGGTAATTGTGACCCATGATCATAGGCTAACGGAAAAATTTCCTCACCAGCTCATTCTATGAATATATTTCGTTTAAGTTGGAAGAACCTACGGGCAAAGCCTTTGAATACCTTGCTCAGCTTGCTACTCCTGAGTTTGGGAGTGGGGATTATCTCCCTTTTGCTCTTGCTCAACAAGCAATTGGAGGAACAATTCAATAGGAACATTAAGGGAATAGATATGGTAGTAGGAGCCAAGGGAAGCCCTTTGCAGTTGATCTTGGCCAGTGTATACCATATTGACTATCCCACAGGAAATATTTCCAAAAAGGCTGCTGATAGCCTGGTAAGTAATCCCCTCATATCCTGGCACATTCCGATGGCTTACGGAGATAATGTGCAATCCTTTCGAATATTGGGAACCACATATGATTATCCCAAACACTACGGTGGCCAGTTGAAAGAGGGAAGTTTATGGGAAAAGGACCTGGAAACTACTATTGGGGCCAGGGTGGCAGAAGAACTAGGGCTTAAAGTGGGAGACTCATTTTTTAGCTCTCATGGACTGACTTCCTCTATGGATGTCCACGATGATAAGGCATTCAAGGTTGTCGGGATTTTTGAACCGAATAATTCGGTTCTGGACCAATTGGTCTTATGTTCGGTCAAAAGTATATGGTCAGTCCACGAACACGAGGAAGTAGATGGAGAAGCTCATGAAGAAGGCGAATCCCATGAGGAAGTAGACAAAGAACAAGCACATCACGAGGAAGAAGGACATCAGGCAGATAACGAGGATGAGAATCGCGAATTGACCTCCCTTTTAGTAGGATTTAGGGGGCCGATGGGTATGGTTACCCTACCCCGAGCAGTCAATGAACAAACCTCTATGCAGGCGGCTTTACCTGCTATTGAAATCAACCGCTTGTGGAGCTTAATGGGAATAGGAATTAATACGCTGCGAGGGATTGCCTTGGCGATCATTATTATTTCGGGGATAAGCGTTTTTATTTCCCTTTTTAACTCGCTCAAGGAACGAAAATACGAGCTAGCACTTATGCGCTCTTTAGGAGCCTCCAGAAGTAAAATATTTAGCCTGATTCTCCTCGAAGGACTCCTTCTTTCCGTAATAGGTTTTGTGATTGGGATCCTCCTTAGCCGGCTTGGACTTCTACTCCTTTCCCGCTTTGTAGCCAAAGATTACCACTATGACATTCAACAGATGGAGATGCTCCCTGCAGAGGGGATATTATTTTTAGGTACCCTGAGTATTGGCTTTCTGGCAGCTGCTTTACCGGCATTCAAAGGCTTTTTCCTAAATATTTCGCAGACGTTGGCAGAAAATTAATTTGCGCTTATGATGAGGACATTCATTCTTCTTTGTGTTTTATTAATTGGGGGAGGAGTCTATTCCAATTTATCGGCTCAAGTTCCGGTTGAATGGGAAGACCTATCTGAAGTAGAATTTGATTTTAAATATATCTCCAAGCAGAAGAAACTGGCTTCTAATCCCCTTTTTCCGCCGGAGATTCAAGCTCTATCTGGTCAGCGCATTAGGATAACGGGTTACGTCATTCCCATGAAAGCAGCAGAGAAAGCTTATGCCCTTTCTGAATTTCCCAATGCCTCCTGCTTTTTCTGTGGAAATGCTGGCTTGGAAACGATTATGGAGCTGCGACTAAGAAAAAAAAGAACGAGTTTTAAGACCGATGAAATCCGTACCTTTACGGGAGTTTTGAGGCTAAGTTCCAATATTGAAGAACTGCCCTTTGTGTTGGAAGATGCCCTGGCCGAATAAGATTAGTTTAACTATTATCCGTTGGTATATGTGGAACCGAATGTATATATGTCTACTGGTGGCTATTTCTGTTTCATGTAGTCCCATGAGTAATTCCGGTAAGTCGGAAAATGAGGATGCTGAAGTCGCTATTCTTCCCCCTGATTCGCTAGAAGATAGCCTGGATTTTGTATTTGATGATGTGGAAGTACAAGCTCCTTTGGCCCCTTTGCCCGAATTGGGAATAGGAAAACCCAAACCCAACCCCAAGGAGATAGAAGGCCACCAATTACTCACATGGGATGACCTGAGAGACGTAGCCTTTGAGAAAAAGTATTACGAATCGGAAGGCCAATACTTTGACTATCCTACCTATGGGGAAAGAATTCAGAAGCGGGAAGGGGAGCAGGTTTATATTTCTGGATACCTCCTTCCGGTAAATCCAGACTCAAACTCCTATGTACTTTCCGCTTATACCTTCAGCTCCTGTTTTTTCTGTGGACAGGCTGGACCTGAGTCGATTGTGGAACTCATGCTGGAGGAAAAACTGGATTCGGATTATGTCACCGATCAATGGATCGCCTTTAAAGGGGCCTTACGTCTCAATGCGGACGACTTGGACCACTTATACTACATCTTAGATGAGGCAGTGGAAGTAGGGCTAGAATAGTTTGATGGTCGACGGTCCTAAGTCCATGGTTTTTTGTGATAATTATCCCTAATTATGCTAAGGCTAATTGCCCCAAATCTCTTTGTGGATTGTGGTCTGTCGACTATCAACTACTAAGAAACCAAGGTCCCCACCGTTTCCCCAACGATAATTCTCTTGAGATTTTCCGGCTCATTGATATTGAAGACGATAATGGGCAGTTCGTTTTCCTGACAGAGGGTGAAGGCCGTCATGTCCATTACATTAAGCCTGTGGCTCAAAACGTCTGCAAAGGAGATCTCATCGAATTTAGTGGCAGAGGCATCTTTTTCTGGATCTGCTGTATAGACTCCATCTACACGTGTTCCTTTGAGGACGACGTCTGCATCAATTTCAATCGCTCGCAGGCTGGCAGCTGTATCGGTAGTAAAGAAGGGATTCCCAGTTCCCGATCCAAAAACCACGACACGGCCCTTCTCCAGGTGTCGTATAGCTTTCCTTCTAATATAGGGTTCACAGATCTTATCCATAGGGATGGCGGACTGCAAGCGCACCTGTACGCCTTTTTGTTCCAAGGCATCCTGAATAGCCATCCCATTTATAACAGTAGCCAACATTCCCATATAGTCTCCATGGGCCCTATTCATCCCGGAATCCTTTACGCCTTGTAGGCCCCGGAAAATATTTCCTCCTCCAACAACGATGGCTATTTCCGCACCCATTTCCCAAATTTCTTTGATCTGCTCAGCATATTTGAATAAGGTTTCAATGTCGATCCCAAAAGACTGGTTCCCTACAAGGGCCTCTCCACTGAGTTTAAGCAAGATGCGTTTGTATTTTAGTCGCTGCATATAGGATGATTGAATTCTAGCAATTGGTTTAATATGTCAAAAGAAGGAATGTTTAAATTAGAAAGGAAAATATACAAAAAAAGAGAGTTGGCAAACTCTCTTTTTATTCGATCGGGGATTATTTGGCTCCGAGCTGGAGTCGAATAAACTGATTGACGCTAACGTCTTTCCCCAGTTCTTCTTGGATATATTTTCCAACGGATTTGGAGGTGTCTTTTACAAATTCCTGGTTGACCAGGGTATTGTCTTTCAAAAATTTCTTGACTTTCCCTGTGGCTATTTTATCCAGAATTTTTTCAGGTTTTCCTTCTGCACGAGCCTGTTCCATTCCAATTTCACGTTCTTTTTCGATCACGGATTGGGGAACCGCATCTTCATTGATGGCCAAAGGATTCATTGCGGCAATCTGCATGGCTACGTTCCTTCCTACCTCTTCTACGCTTCCATGGGAAACGTCCATAAAGCCTACAGCCACACCAATACGGGCTCCCGGGTGGATATAGGTAATGACCTTATCCGCAGAAACCTTTTCGTATTTAGAAAGATCTATTTTCTCTCCAATTTTTCCGATAGCGTCTACCAAAGAATCTGCCACGCTTTTTCCATCTAGGGAGAGGGCTTTTAGCGCCTCTAAATCTTCAGGTCCTTTTTCTCCTGCCAGATTAGCGATTTTTTCGCCCAAAGATTGGAAATCCTCATTTCTTGCGACGAAATCTGTTTCACAATTGAGTTCTATAAGAGCAGCTTTAGAAAGATCAGCACTAGACCAAACAAAAATGGCTCCTTCTTTGGCGTCTCTGTCAGCACGCTTAGCAGAGACCTTTTGCCCCTTTTTTCTCAAAATTTCGATGGCTTTTTCAAAATCTCCTTCAGCTTCTGTCAGAGCTTTCTTACAGTCCATCATTCCAGCTCCAGTAGTTTGGCGCAGTTTGTTTACTTCTTTGGCAGATATTTTCATTTTCTATAATACAAATTAATCAGGTTCATAAAATCCTTCGCAAAAGTAGGGTATACAATTTTATTTGTCAAAAAAATGAGCCATCCTAAAATATAGGATGGCTCATTTTTTATATCAACTAATCTGAGGGTTAGTCGAATTGAATTCGTTTTGCCACGAAATTTTCACCTACCTGAATTCTAAGCAGGTAAATTCCCGGCGACAAGTCTTCTCTTTGCAATTCAATTTCTCGGGTATTCAAATGGCTATATGTACGGACACTTCTACCGGTGTAATCCATAATGCTCACCTCATTTATCTGCCTGGCATTGGTACGATAAGATACGGTAAAGCGATCCCCTGCGGGATTGGGATACACTTCTACATTATTGTCTTGAATGTACTGGTTTATAGAAAGTCCTCCTCCTTGATTACCCAAGTCCATAGCGACGAAAAGCCTCGGGGCAATAAAGCCTATTGCTGTGTCGAGGTAAGCCTTAGCAATATCTGCATCGTTAGGAATACCTCTACTAGAACGACAAACCGCTTGCTCTCCAGTGATTTGAGCTCCTAAACCAATTTGTTCTGCAAAAACAGAATTCCAGAAAGCAGCCCCACTTGCCTTATCGAACCAAGCCCAAGGCTGGTCATAGTGAAGCAGGGTATCACCGGGAACTCCTGTTCCCAGACACATGGCATCCTCTCCTACCTGATCACCAGGGGTAATAAGAGGCATAAGCCCTAAGGCCCCTTCATTTCGGGTAGCTGCGATAGAACTATAGGGATCATCCCAGGGGATATCGAATATATCTTGGTTTCCAATTTCTGTGGCTTTACGAAGGGCTCCTAATCCTCCTGCAGCAGTGGGGATAACGGCAAAAGGAAGACCAGTAGAAGCATTAGTAGCGATTACGTCTCCTATGTCATAAGGGGCTCCAGGGTTAAAGGCACTGTGTACTGAGATAAAGGGAGGATCTGCTTCGTCCACAAACCCTACATCTCCTACAGCTCCGTCCATACTGAATCCGACGTTGATGTCAGAGCTGTATTCTGGATAGTTGGGAATGTTAAGGAGGGTTTGATTCGTACCATAAATGTTTCCATGAATAGAGTCTATGACAAAGGGAACAGGATTATCCTCATCAGAAAAGTCGATGAATTTTGGGATAAGGATTTCATTAAAATCACTGAGGAAATTTACCCCATTGGATACATATCCTCCTGTACCGGTACCCCCTACGGCGATTCTACCAACGTCAACTTTGTATCGATTAGAATCCATCGCAGACGACCAGCGGAAATAGCGTACGGCATTGCGAAGGTCTTGAATTCCTCTGTAGGCAGCTTGAAGAATAGTTTTTTGTGCCTCAGCTTCCGAGCCTAGAGGATTCCAACCCCGGCGGTATTGGACCACGGCAACTACATAGCCCATGGTTGTAAGTCTATTAGCAATTTCGACTACAGCACTATCATTTCTTTCCCCTGTGAAACCCGAGTTGGCATAGGCTGGGAAGAAGGTTCCTGTGACAGCAAACAAAATCAAAGGTCTTTCCTCCAAAGTGTCTACGGAGGGGTCTGGCTGATAAACATCCATTAATAAGGGCACTGGGACGGGCGTGGTAATGGCGGTATCGACTATTAGGGGCAAAATACTTATATTAGTCCCATACTCCACATTCGCTTCAACGGCAATATCTGCTCGTGAAAATACAGGCTCGAGAAAGCGCTGTGCCTGTAATGGTAGCGTACCCATTAGGATAGCTGTTAGCACACATAAGTGATAAAACTTTTTCATAATATCAATCAATTGGTTTTAAAAAGTTAAGTCAAATATTGGGGAAGTTAAAATTTATAGAGGCATAGGCCATTCTCCCAATTCTGGGCCCACCATAGACGGTGAAGCTTTCATTATTCAAAGAATTGGAAGCACCTATTTTTACGGTAGCTTTAATCTCGGGGAAGTATTTGTTGACCTGTAAGTCTAATCGATCATAGGAAGGTACCAAACCAGTGAATTGTGGAGAACCTTCAAAAAGATAGCCTTCCACCCACTTGTAATTAATATTGAACCCAACATTTTGCAAGGTTCCTAATTTAATACTTCTTCCAGAAAAACTTACATTGAATTTATGTTCAGGCGTGTTATAGGCGGGAACGATGGGATCATCCGTTTCGGTATTTAGTACATTCCAAGAGTAGTTGCCTCCTAAAGAAATCTTAGAAGTAATGAAGTAACTCAATCCAATGGCTGCCCCTTGAGTAGTAACAACTTTCTCTGCATTGGCGGATACCTGGAAGGTTCGGCCCACAGGCAGCCCAAAATTAAAGGAGCCACTAAAACCCCGTTGGAAACCAATGAAGTCCTGATACCGGCTGAAATAATAGCCAGCGTCTATGTATAAGCGTTGTCCTAAAAAGCCTCTATACCCAAATTCTCCGGTAATAACTTTCTCAGGTTCTATTCGATCTAGGTCAAATTCTACGAGTACGCGGGGATCCAGTGTTTCGAAATATTCGGCAAGGGATTCCAAGGTAATAAGACCTTCATATCCGGAAATATTCCCTAAAAGTATCGCGGCTCCCACATCATAATTTAAAAACTGATCAGCCAAGGTGGGGTTTCTAATAGCAGAGGACAAGGAAATACGCAAGGAATTACGTTCATCGAGGTTGAAGAGGCCGGTTACAGCTGGAGAAAAAAGGTAATCGAAGTTTTCATTTTTGTCCATTCTGATAGTACCTGTCAGGATGATAGTTTCCTCTTTGAGCTCTTTTTGAATTCCTGCATATACCCCATATTCAAAGTTGGTAATTTCTCTGTTTGCCGTATCGGCAAAGATACTTCCCCGGGTCTCTGGGGTATATAACCTTGCATTTGCCCCTACGGTAATATCGCCAAAGGCGGGGGTGAATTTATATTCCCCATGAAGGTGAAAGAGAGCAGACTTATCGTAAAATCGGGTGCCTCCTTCTACCCCGATAATGCGACTGGTAATAGAGTCAAAAGCCATTTGAAAAGCGGGGCTCCCCGGCTGGAGAAAGGCGACATCTGCGTCAGCACGGGCTTGTTGGTGTAGGCTAGTGAGTAGGTCTTGATTTTGGGCGAGGATAATTTCTTGCTGGTCAAAATCAAAGCGGAAGTCTGGTGGCATGGGGTCCGAAGGATAGCCTTCTATGGCTTTTATCTGAGGGGTTGCATTGAGACGCCACCAATTGCGGTAGCGAGTTCGCCAGTCAAGGTCATTAGTAATCAGAGACTGTAGACGAAAGGCCGTAAAAACCGGATCATAGGAGTTTGCTGCATCTTCATGAGTAGCATAAGCGCGAATAAAAAAGCGGTTTTCCCGTTTTAGCTCTATTTTATGTTGAAAAAACTGGATGTCCCTCAAACTGATCCGGTTTACCCCTTGAAATACAGTGGTACCCTGACTAAAATTAGAAGAAGCGATTAACTCCGTTTCAGAATCGAGTTTGTAATGAAGACTGAGTCCAGCTTTTACATTATCTGTATCGTAATCCAATAAGTCCTCCTCCATATAGCCTGTGCGATAATAGCGTTTAAGCCCAGGAAAATTAATCCGGTCATTCCCCACAGCCGCACCGTTATAATTAACTTCGTCCCCATAGATATTCACCGCATCATATCCTCCAGGATTATCCTCTCCCACAAAAGAGGTAGTACCTAGTTCCGTTGTGTCCCTATATGACTCATCAAAATTTCTAGCTTCCCAATCATTGGCTTGCATATAAAAGATATTGGCCTTAATGGCAAATTTTGGCTCTCCTTGTGCATTGTTAAAGACCTTGGCATAACGCACAGCAGTTTCTATCAGGTTTCTTTCCCCTACCTTAATAGAGGTTGATAGGCCTTGGTGAACAAAAGGACTTTTGGTCTTCATACTAATCACCCCATTGAAGGCATTGGGACCGTAAAAAGCAGAGCTAGCACCTACTACCAGGGTAACAGACTCGAGATCGAGCTCAGAAGCCCCCAAGAAATTTCCCAAAGAAAAGTTCAATCCAGGGGATTGGTTGTCCACCCCGTCTATTAATTGTAGTGAACGAACGGGCTGGGTACTATTGAAGCCGCGGGTGTTAACCACTTTGAACCCTAAGCTGGCATCATTCATATCCACCCCTTTGAGATTTCCTAAGCCTTCATAGAAATTTGCGGCTGGGGTCTCCTTAATCGCATTGATGCTCATTCCCTCTGTAGTAAGGGGGGAGCGTCTTTGGGCTTCAGCCATTGGAGAAGCCGTAATTTCCACCTCATCCAGACTGAGGGAGGATTGGTCCATCCGAAGGTTGATTGGTCGGTCCAGACGGTTCACCTTGTAGATTAGTGTATCAAACCCCAAATAGGTAACCTGCAAATTGAATGGAGGAGCGATGGGAGACTCAAATTGAAAACCGCCATCCACCTGGGACATACCTCCGACTAGTTGGTCAAGACGCTGTCCATTTTTTTGAGGTTTCACCAATATTCGAGCACCCACCAAAGGTTCCCTACTTTCCGAATCAACGACCGTACCTGTAATAGTATTCTGTCCACAAAGAGAGGAGAACATGAATAAGGAAACCCATAAAAAGAGAAAATTCTTCTTGGATAAAGTCGTTAATAAAATAGTAATTTGGATAGACATAAATTCTGTAGTAAGTAGTCTTTCAGGTAGGTAGCTAAAATGACTTCCCTCTTTCGGTAAAAAATTAAAATAAAATTTACCAATAATTCTTAAATCCTTAATAATATAATAAAAGTATTTCCCCTTGGTGGGCAAAGGTAAATATTTCTCTCCGTAAAATGATAATGCGGTTTGTTTTTCTGTATTGGATTCCATGATAGGGAAGATTCATGTAGGTTAATAATCATCCTGTAGAAATCAATATGGTAATTTTCCCAAGGCTCAATAGAGATAACCTATTCAATGGATAGCACACAAAAGACAATTTTGGGTAAACTGGAGATATTGAACAAAAACCTGGACAAATTTGACAACCTACTTATGGGCTTTCCTCAAAAAGGGAGAGGAGTTTTTCCGCATTTTTAAGGTTGGAATATTGGTTCTTGAGGAGTTCCTTCCTACTCTCTATTTCTTTATCAGAAAACTCAAAGTCAAATAAGCGTAGAATCATTCCTTTGAATTCGCTGGTATCTTGTGCAAGGATGCAGTATTTGGCCAGATCATTCCCCATTACCATATAGGGGGTTACAGCAACAAAGCGGCCATTGAATAGAGCCCGAAGGAGCTTGAGTTTTATTCCCGTTGGCTGAAAGGAAGGAAGGACATGGATATGGGCACTGCGTATAAGGTCTAGTAATTCTCCTTCTCCTGGGTTGTGGAATAGGGATATATGGTCGAAGTCGCTGAGCGCAGTGATGAGCTCCGGGCGTGGATTGGAGCCTGCAATGATTAGGGGTAGATTTAAGTCATGAAAGACCCCATCAATCAGCCACATAGCAGCCTCATGATTTTCAGCTACTTCCAGATTTCCATGGTAAAGACAATATTTTCCTTTCCCCGCTTTGCTCGTGACTTGATCGTTAGGGTGGAAAGCAGGTATATATTCTACTTGGTTAAATCGCTTGGTGAGGTATTCAGTGTCCCGAGGAGAAATACCCAAAATTCGGTCGGCAGCGGCCAGTCTCCGTTCATACTTTTTCAATAATTGGGACTCACGCAGGTAATATTGTTGGCGAGACCAGGAGGGTTCCCGCTCTGCCAAACCTGCGTAATACTCCCATTCTACATTGTGCATCCTCACCATTTTCGTTCGATACTTCAGGTAGGTATGGGCCAGGTAGAAACAGGTGTGCATCCCTTCGAACAAAATGGGGTAACTATCTTCCAGTAAGGTGTTTAGTAAGGCAGGAGATTTGCGGGAACTGATGATATGCGGTACTCTCAATGGTAGGGACGCAACGGGTTTGATGCGCTTATAATAATGGACTTTCTCGCAGATTTTCTTTAAGTCCTCAGACTCACCTCTGCCACTAGTAAAGCAATGTAGGTGAACCTTGGCTCCTTGTTCGGCCAAGGCTTTGACTTTGAAATATACATCAATTACCCCTCCATAGTTGGGAGGATAGGGTACATCGAAGGATATGACATGCAAATGCATCCAACAAAATTAAGAAGATGATTTTGGTATCAAAGTCTTTAATGAACCAGTTGTAATTGGTAATTCACTCCTTTTTATCCCCCCATCCCTTTAAAGGAAAGCTAATCCCCAGAAATAACCCGTCCCTTTTTGAGCATTTTCTCAAAATTTATCTAATTTTAGCGAACTGTTTTCTAGAAATAGGAAAAACAGTTCGCTAAAACTAGATACGCATGCCAAAAATTACCATCGACGGTCAGGAGTTTGAGTTCGAAGGCTCCCATATGCTCCTTCAATTTGCCATGGATCAGGGAGTTGAGATCCCGTACTTCTGTTATCACCCTGCTATGAGTATCCCTACCAACTGTAGGATGTGTCTGGTGGATGTGGGCCACCACATGAAGGACCGTGAGACAGGGGAATTTCAGTATGATGAAAAAGGAGAACCTGTGGTACGTTGGGGAAGAAAGCCTGCTACAGCTTGTAATACCCCTTTGGCCGATGGTATGATAGTCAAGACCAATCGCAGCTCTGAGACAATCGATACTGCTCAGAAAGGAGTATTGGAATATATGTTGGTTAATCACCCCTTAGATTGCCCCATTTGTGACCAAGCGGGTGAGTGCCCGCTTCAGATTTGGACCTATAAATATGGCCCTGAAGGATCTCGCTTTGAGAACCAAAAAAGGCATAAACGCAAGCGGGTGGACCTAGGCCCCAATGTGGTCCTAGATGAAGAGCGTTGTATCAATTGTACACGGTGTACCCGTTTTACAGAAGAGGTGTCTAATTCTAATCAATTGACGATAATAGGAAGAGGGGACAAAAATTATCCGGGTTGTGCCCCGGGAGAAGAATTTGATGATCCCTATTCCATGAATACCATAGATATATGTCCGGTGGGGGCATTGACCAGTAAGCAGCATCGATTTAAGGCAAGGATTTGGGAGATGTCTCACGCACCTAGTATTGATATGAATGACAGTACGGGTACGAATATCTATGTCTGGATACGCGATAACAAGGTAATGCGGATTACACCGAGGAAGAACCTGGAAATAAATGACTACTGGATGCCAGACGAGCACCGTCTGAATGTAGATTTTTATAATGAAAATCGCGCTTCAGGAGTGAAGATTAAGGGCGGATTGCCGATCAACTTTGAAGAGGGCTTATCTAAAACTGCGGCCATACTCGAGAAACTCCCTCAGACCATTAGCAATATGGATGCGGCTTACTTTTTGGGATCGCCCTATGCTTCTTTGGAAAGTAATTTTGCATTAAAGCAAATCGCTCAACAATTGGGAATCTCTACGGTCTATTATGTCCCACACATTGCCAAGGGCAAAGGAGACAATTGGCTAATCCAAGACGACCGCACCCCCAATTCAGCTGCTTGTGAAATGCTTGGTTTTAAATCCTTAGCGATAGAAGACTTGCAAAACGCCCTAAGTGGGGGCAAGGTAGAATTCCTCTACTCGTTGGAGAATGACCCAGCTTTTGCCCAATTGGATAAAGAATTGGATCAGATCACCTCAGTCATTCACTCGCTGAAGGACCTTCCCACTTATGAATATGCGACCATTCATTTGCCTGCAGCCAATGCAATCGAGGCTGAAGGTACCTATATCAATCATAAAGGAAGGGCCCAGGTAAGCAAGATGGCTGTACAAATAAAGCAGATGTCCCCCGACATGTGGATGCGCCTCCCCAAAGGTCGTCTAGATAAGACAGGGGTTGCAGTAGACCACTGGCGGAATCTGGATCATATTCAAGACGTATTGCCTTCATGGTTACTCCTCTCCAAAATTTCTGGCTATACCGACGAGTTTAAGCTGGGATATGGGGACCACAAAGAGATATTTTCTCGGCTACAAAGTGAATTTTCTCAATTGGCTGAACTCAAGGTCTCCTATCGCCCTTCCAAGAGCTCCTTCAAGTCTACTCAGTTGGAGTTTGCCAACGAGTGGGGGAGTAGGTAAGTAAATTGCATTTAGCTATTTAACCGAACGTTATTGGCGAAAAAGGCATGCTCTTTCTGAAGGCTAGATAATAGGTATTATTCAAAATGAAATCCGTCTCGACCGCTCTTAATTGAGCACCTGTGAGGAAAATGATTCCAATTCTCCATACCATTCTTCAAAGGATCTATCCCCAATTGACTGGGAAGATCGTATTTTCTGGATGGTGAGAACTCCTTCCGTAAGTATATCCTGTGATAGCCCCGTCCTTTGCTTTAGCTGTTGCAGGAAGTCCTCATCCAAGCTATCGTTAGGAATGCCATAGCGATGGTAGATCTCAGATAGAATGACACGTATCTTTTTCTCCAATAAGTTTTTGTGATTCCCTTTCTGAAAATAGAGCCTTCCTATGGTCTCAATAAATTCTAGAGAAGTATTTGGGAAAGGGTCTTTTTCTGGAATCAGGGGCCTTTTTCGTTTGCTTTCAAAAAGAATAAAAATAAACATGCTTATTACGGCAAGCAAGAAAGCCCACTTCAAGGGGGGTTGACTATATATAAATTGTAAGGGGTGTACCTCCAATTTTTTCCGCCTCATATTTCCCTCTTTGTAGTACTCATCCCAAAGAACTTCATTTCCTTTCGGGAGGTGAGAAAGTGCTGCCGAGACAAATACCTTCATATGAGAGCTGTCCAGCAGGTGATAATTAGTAAATGCCAGGGGGACGGCACAAAGAAAAAAATTGCCTTTTCCATACGGAATTCGGACAAAATTGGCTTTCCCCTGTTCATTTACTGCTAGGATATGTGTCTGAGAAGAGTCTTCCAGACCAAAATACCCCTGCAGACCGGATCCTTTGAAACTAAGGGGGGTTTTACCCAATTCTTGGGGAGAAAGGATGTAAGCTGGGAGAGAGTCTTGGGTACCTGCTTCCCCCCAATATACACTGTGGATTCGGATACCTAAGCTATCCTCTAATAGGGGATTCATAGACTCCGTAGCAATGAATACCTGATTCCCATAAGAAGCAAAATCCAGCAAAACTTCTATACTCTCTGGGTCAGGATCGAAGTATCTATTAAGAAATACATAACTCGCTTCTTCAATCATGCCCAAAGCGGGAGAAAAAAATGCGCTATCCTCAACATCCTCCCAGGAATATGCATCTAATTCATTATAAATGAAGTAGGAATAGGGGTTTTCTACAATCTCAAGAGGGATCCTTCCTTCAAATAGATCCGGGATTCGCTCATATAAAACATAGGTTCCATAGGGGATTTTATCCTGTCGCGAATAAGACTCTTCCCATGAAATGCGTTTCTTTTGGTTGAGGGAAACCAGGATCGTCATGGCAACTGCCATGATGAGAATGACTATTAGGTATTTCTTTCCACTTGAGGAATTCATAGAGTTACTTTGATATGGTTGTTTTTTCTTCTACAACCATTCGAAAATCCTTGAAAATTTGGGAATTATTACGATAGGTCTCTTCGGTCAAAGTAAAATCCCCATACCAGACATATTCAAAGCTTTGTCTCAATTTTCTAAATGCGAATTCATAGGGACTGCCATGAAGTTCTTTTTCGTAGGCATGGTTAGTTTTGTGACTTTTCCATTCAATGAGTTCATGAGCAGCTAGAATTTTCAAGCTTTCTAAAAATAACAGCCTGAGAGCTGTTCGGTAATTTCCTTCTGCTTCAGAAGCGGCAATCCGTTTGTCAAAGTCCCACTCCAACATCTCTTCTCCTATTACAGCCTGTAGGGGATCGTCAAGGGCGGAAGCTTTTCTACTCCATAGACCTTGAATGGGGACTTTCAGGAATTGGAATACCAATAGAGTTACAAAGAGTATGGCGAGCCCATAGCCGATAAATTTGGCGAGGGTATCTGACTTGGTCCCATCGCGGTCCAAGGTTCGCCTCAACCAATCTAGGAATCGATAAAATAAAGAACGCTTAGGAGGGGTAACTGTGTAATCAAAATCTGGATCTGCAGTATAGGCCGCCATCTGAGCGCTGTCTATAGACCTGTATTCGATTTGGTATTCCTGTATGTTAAGGGAATCTACTGGCCTTCCCAATCCCGGAGATAGAAGGAATAAGCCGAAAAAACCAAAGAGCGTTAGGCAAACAAGCGGGTATCTGGGAGACTTAGATGGAAACACTTTTTTTAGATTGCTTGTAAAGGTACCAAGGGTAAATCAAGTAATATCCCATAATATACACCAGGGAAAGGAAAATGATAAATAGCTTAGCTGCAAGAGGCATCTGGGTAAAGCGGGTGACAAAGGACTCTAGGGCTGCGGCAGCTAGGATAACGGGAACCAGACCCACAATAATTTTCATGCTCTTGTTTGCGGCTTTCTTAAGGGAATGAATTCGACTGAATGTCCCTGGGAACAAAATGCCATTACCCAGCATAATTCCTGCAGCACCAGCGATGACAATGGCAGAAATTTCCAGTGTCCCGTGGATATAAACGATAGGAATAGCCTCCCAGAGTAGGTTGTGTTGATGGAAAAACCCCAAAAATGCCCCTATCATTACGCCATTTTGAAATAATCCAGACACCAACCCAGGTAAGCCTACTACTGTCCCTAAGGAAAGGAGAATTCCCGCTGCATAGATGGCTAACAGTACTTTAACATTATTGAACCCAATATAGATAAACATGGGGATCTCTTCCATTGAGCTATATACGCCTAGTGGATCTCCCATTTTAATATTTTCTATGGTCATGTTCACATAGGCATCTCCCAATATCACCCGCAAAAAATCATCTTGATAGAGCGCAGAGAGTAAGCCTATGCCGAAAGAAAAAGTGAATATGAGGAAGGAATACAGTAGGTATTTCCGAGATTCCCATAGAATTAGGGGTAACTCCCATTGCCAAAATTGGCGGATCCGGTTACGATCTTCCCGCTTATATTTATAAATAAGTAGGTGTGTTCGAGCTGCTAGCCCATTAAGGTATTTGACGATTTTGCTTTTAGGATAAAAGGTACGCGCATAGGCCAAATCATCTGTGAGTTGTATGTATAGACTTGCTAACCTGTCTGGATCCAGTTCAATCCCTTCTTCATCTAGCGCTTTTTCATATTCGAGCCAGGTATTTTTATTTTTTTTCAGAAAGGCAGGTTCACGCATAAAGGTTTATTGGGCTTATGGTCCACGGTGTTTAGTATAGTTAATTTTCAGGTGCGAAATGAGGAAAGTAAATAATTTTTTAGTGAAATTTCCACTTATGAAAAAATATTTCATTTTTCACTCTTACCTCGAAGCTCAAACTATCGGCTATTCAATTATTAACGGCTTTAGCACCTCCCATACATTTTGAGCGACAATTTTGTGTCCCTCTGGGGTGGGATGAATGCCATCTGGGAGATTGAGTTCCGGGATACCAGCCACTCCATCTAATAGAAAAGGTAGAAAGGCGGTCTGGTTTTTCTCGGCCAGACGAGGAAATATCTCCCGGAAATTATTCGTAAACTCCTCTCCCATATTTGGAGGGGCTTCCATCCCGCACAAGAGAATCCCCACTTCTGGGAATTGATTTTTGACCTTGTCAATGATTTGCTGAAGACTCTTTTCCGTCTCCTGGGGAGAAATTCCTCTCAACCCATCATTTGCCCCTAGCTCTAGAACAAATAAGCCCAGGGGCTTCTCCAGGTTACTTAGGACAAATTCAATTCGGCTGTTTCCTCCAGTACTCGTTTCTCCACTGAGGCCACTATTACGGGTTTCGTAAAAAAGCCCTAAAGAATCCACCTTCTTTTGAATAAGAGCCGGAAAGGCTTGATCCATTTCCAATAGGTAGCCTGCTGTAAGGCTATTGCCAAAGAATAGAATAAGAGAAGTCGGATTAATTGTGTCTTTCTCTGCGGATAAATTTTCTACCTCAGTGGAAGGCATATCTGGAGGGTTTTGTGGGGTTTCGGTTGAGTTACAGGCAGACAGCCAAAAACTTCCGAAGAAGATTAATAGGAATATTTCGGGGATTAAACGCATTTTTTTCTGTACAGGACAAAACTTTAGATGGGTAGATCTGGGATCAAAATGCCCTGTTTTGAACTCACCCCCTGCCCCCTCTCTCAAGAAAGATGGGGTAAACATGGGCGAAATCAACCTGATTTCCTGGGTCGTTTCCTTCGAGAGGGAAACGGGGATGCAGCGGAAGGGTACAAAAAGGGCGAATAAATAAGAAATTTTATTTTTTGTCCTGTACATAGCGCATTTTTACAAAATTGATAACTTCTTACAAAGATATATGGTTAACCCAAATAAAATACATGTTATCTATTAAGAACCTGGTAAAGACTTATGGGACGGAAGGAGATCGCCTTACAGTTTTGCAAGGAATTACATTTGAAGTAGAAAAGGGGGATACCTTAGCGATTGTAGGTCCCTCTGGGAGTGGAAAAACGACGCTATTAGGCCTTTGTGCTGGCTTGGATAGGGCTACTGAAGGATCTGTTAGTATTAAGGGAATTTTACTTGATGCGCTGAGCGAAGATGAAAGAGCCGCCGTAAGGAGTCAGCACGTGGGGTTTGTATTCCAGAGTTTTCAATTGCTTCCCACCTTAAATGCTTGGGAAAATGTCTCAGTTCCCTTAGAACTTAGAGGGGAGAAACGAGCTCAGCAAGTGGCAAAGGATCTGTTAGGTAGGGTAGGATTGGGAGATCGACTAAAGCATTATCCCAGCCAGCTTTCGGGGGGAGAGCAACAAAGGGTGGCCTTGGCTCGGGCCTTTTCCAATGATCCTGCCATCCTCTTTGCAGATGAACCCACCGGTAACTTGGATGGGGAAACAAGTGAGCAAGTGGAAAAGCTTCTATTTGACTTGAATACCGATGCTCAGACTACCTTGGTCTTGGTAACGCATGACCTGGAGTTGGCGCAAAAGACCCAAAGGGTAATTCAGCTAAAAGGCGGGAAAATGGTAAGCGATACACGAACCTCTCCTCAGCAGGAAATACAAAGTAATGGGTAATCAAGAACAAATAGATTTACCAAATCCTGGATTCTCCTGGCTTTGGAAGATGGCTTGGAGAGATAGCCGAAAAAGCAGAGGTCGCTTGCTTCTTTTTGTTGCTTCGATCATTGTGGGGATAGGGGCCTTGGTTGCTATTAACTCCTTCGGGGAAAATTTACGCAAGGATATCGACGCCCAGGCGGGGGAGCTATTGGGGGCTGATTTGATCCTAGAGACGCGGGTAAAGCCTAAAGACGCTCGAAGTCTGTTTCTGGATTCCTTAGGGGGAACCCAAGCCCAAGAGGCCAGTTTTGCTTCGATGGCAGCCTTCCCGGCATCCGGGAATAGTAGATTGGTTGAAGTGAGGGCCTTGGAAGGCCCTTTTCCTTTCTATGGCAAAATTGAGACTGAGCCTAAGGAAGCTGCTTCGACCTTCCGCAATGGATTAGGTGCCCTGGTAGATTACAATTTGATGATTCAATTTCAAGCATCTGTTGGAGATTCAATCAAAATTGGAAACTTGAAATTTATTATCCAGGGACAACTTATACAAGCCCCTGGGAGAAGTGGAATAGCCTCCACGGTTGCCCCCGTTGTGTATATTCCCTATAAATATTTGGAACAAACGGGTTTGGTTCGGCCAGGAAGTCGGGTAGAGTACAAGTATTATTACCAGTTTGAACCCGGTACGGATGTCGAAAAAATGAAGGATGACCTTCGTCCTAAGTTTAGAGAACTCAACTTTCGCGCAGAAACCATCGCAGACCGTAAAGAATCTCTGGGAGAGGCCTTTGCTAATCTCACGCGGTTTTTAAACTTGGTAGCCTTTATTGCGCTCCTCCTAGGCTGTTTAGGAGTCTCCAGTGCTGTTCATATCTATATCAAAGACAAAGTGAGTACCGTTTCTGTACTTCGGTGTTTAGGAGCCTCTGGTCGTCAGGCCTTCCTAATTTTCTTGTTACAGGTGGGCTTTATGGGCTTTATTGGATCTGTATTGGGGATTCTTTTAGGGAGCCTTATTCAAAAACTTCTCCCCCTAATTTTACAGGAGTTTCTTCCCTTTACGGCAAGTACTGATTTATCGATTAGAGCGATCCTGCAAGGATTTTTTACCGGGATTAGTATTTCTCTCTTATTTGCCTTGTTGCCTCTTTTGCAAATAAGAAAGGTTTCCCCCCTTCTGAGTTTGCGAAGTTCTTATGAGAACAGTAACTCTTCCTGGGATGCTCTTTCCATTGGTGTGATAAGCCTTATCCTTGGATTTATCTTGGTATTTGCCAAAATGCAGATTGAGGAATGGAAAGAAGCCCTCATTTTTACTGGTGCCCTTATCCTGGGTTTTTTGACTTTGGCAGGTGTAGCCAGCCTAGTAATGTGGGCTGTCCGAAAGTACTTTCCAGTAAGATGGAATTATTTGTGGCGCCAGGGGCTTTCAAATCTGTATAGGCCCAATAACCAAACGCTTATTCTGATTCTCTCCATCGGCTTGGGGACCGCTATGATAAGTACCTTGTTTTTTATCCAGGGCTTATTACTAGAGGAAATAGACCTTTCTAGTGATGCCTCCAGCCCGAATATTATGCTGTTTGATATACAAACAGATCAAAAAGAAGCCATCGCTCAACTTACCAATTCCTTTGAACTTCCAGTCATGCAAGATATTCCCATAGTCACTATGCGAGTCCAGCAATTGAAGGAGCTTACCCGAAAAGAAGCCCTTTCGGATACTACGCTGGATATACCCGGCTGGGTTTTTAATAGTGAATTACGGGTATCCTATAGAGACAGTCTGGTGGAGGGGGAAGAAATTGTAGAAGGAACTTGGATTCCAGAAATCAAAAATCCTGGAGACTCCATATTCATTTGTCTGGAACAGGGCTTTGCGAGGAGAATACAGGTAGAATTGGGAGATCCTATTCTATTTAATGTTCAGGGAGCCATGATTCCCACTTGGGTAGGGAGCATTCGCAAAATGGAATTCAACCGAATGAATTTTCTCATCCTTTTTCCCAAAGGGGTGTTGGAAAAAGCCCCCAAGTTTCACCTGATGACTACTCGTGCTGACTCGGTACAACAAAGTGCTTCCTTCCAGCAGGCCTTGGTGGAAAAGTTTCCTACTGTATCCATCATCGATTTGGGCCTAATCCTATCGACCATAGATGACATCTTTCAGAAGATTTCCTTTGTTATTCGGTTTATGTCCCTATTTAGTATCATAACCGGCCTAATCGTACTGGCGGGTTCGGTCATCCTGAGCAAATACCAACGCATTAAGGAAAGTGTCTTGCTTCGGACCTTGGGAGCAAAAAGGAGGCAAATTATCTGGATCAACGCTTTGGAATATATCTTTCTGGGTTCTTTAGCCGCCCTAACGGGTATTTTCCTGTCAGTTCTTTTTAGTTATGGCCTGGCCCGATTCAGTTTTCAAGTTCCCTTCAGACCAGAATGGGGTCCTCCCTTGGCCCTATTTGTTTTTATCGTATTTGCCACTACCCTTATAGGCCTATTGAACCTTCAAGGTATCCTCAAGCAGCCGCCTCTGGTGGTACTTCGGAAGGAGACCTAAGGATAAGGATTAGGGTCGTAAAACGATCTTTTCAAACCTATAAGGGAGTATCCAATCGATTACCTTATGCAAGTTGTCAGAATTGGGTAGTGCTTGTACTTCCCCATCTATTTCTATCCGGGTAGGGGTAAATGGAATACCATGGAAGCTCAGCTTACAATTTTCGTATTCAGGGATATAGGACCCTTCCTGGTTTTGTTCTAGCATTAGGTAGTCTGGGCCACCAGACACGGCAAACTTTTTCTTGAGGAACTTACCTTCTGTATAGTCATATCCTTCGCCTTCATCTTCATATTGCCAACTTATCACAGGTTCTTCTCCATTGCTATAGTAGATATGAAGGAATAATTCCTCTATGGGTTTTTCCCCTACATATTGCCTAACAGGGTACATGGGGAGAACGGCTCCCGAACGGATAAACATAGGAGTCTGATCTAAATCGGCATCCGCCCAAATCTCTCTTCTGCCATTGAAAGGTTCATCTGAGTGAAAATTGTACCAGGTCCCATTGGGGAGATACAAATAACGTCCGCTAACTCCGGGTTCTGAAATAGGGCATACCAGCACATGATCCCCCATAGAAAACTCCTCCATTCGATAATGGGTATCGGGATTATTCTGGTCCATGAAAGCTAGCGGTCGAAGAAAAGGAATTCCCTTATCTACATATTGCCAGAAGGCGGTATAAACCATTGGAAGAATCTTATAGCGAAATTCAATTGCCTTCCTCGCAGGGGCTTCATAGGCCTCTCCAAAGGCCCAAGGTTCTTGATCGGTGAAAAATTGAAGCGCTTTTTGATCTACCGCATCTGTGTCTATATCGGCTGCACCATCCACATTATTTCCCATGGTATGATTCCGAAAAAGGGGATGAAAGGCGCCTAGTTGAAGCCAACGTACCAGTAGTTCGCCCTCAGCGAGGTCATTAAATCCTCCTACATCTGAGCCAATGAAGGAAAAGCCAGAGATGGCCATCCGCTGGGATTGTATATTAGCCAACCGGAGGTGTTCCCAGGAGGAAATATTGTCCCCTGTCCAGGCCGAAGCAAAGCGTTGACCACCAGAGTAGGTTGCGCGGGTAATTAAAAAGGGCCTATTGGGATAACAGAATCGCTTAACTCCTTCATAGGATGCACGTGACATTTGCATTCCATAAACATTGTGGGCCTTATGATGACTACAAGAGTGGCCATCATAATCATGCCTTACATCGTTGTATAGGGTCCTACCTTCCAAGTCAAAGGTAGCCGGTTCATTCATGTCATTCCAAACTCCATTGACACCATCTTTTTGTATCAAGTCCCGGTATAGATTGGCCCACCATTCCCTAACATCAGGGGAAGTGAAATCTGGGAAGAAGCACTCCCCTGGCCATACACGGCCCTTGACAAAGGGGCCATCCTGACGTTTGAGGAAATATCCCTTTTCAATCCCTTCTAAGCAGGTATCATTGTCTAAGTCTACTTTAATCCCCGGATCAATAATAACCACGGTTTTAAACCCTTGGTCATCCAACTCTTTTATCATTTTCCCCGGTGTTGGGAAATACTCTTTGTTCCAGGTAAAGCAACGATAGCCATCCATGTAGTCGATATCCAGGTACAAGGCATCACATGGGATAGAGCGCTCTCTAAATTCTTTGGCTATTTGTCTCAGCCGGCCTTCCGGGAAATAGCTCCATCTACACTGATGGTAGCCCATGGCCCAAAGGGGAGGAAGTTCTGGTACCCCAGTAAGAAGAGTATATTGCTGAGTTACTTCCATCAATCCGGGACCATAGAAGAAATAATAATTCATTTCCCCACCTTGAGCCCAAAAACTGGTAACCTCATTTCGTTCTGCGGCGAAATCGAAGTGTGTACGGAACGAATTATCAAAAAATAATCCATAGCCGATGCTTTCTCGTAAGCCCAAATAAAATGGGATACTCCGGTATAAGGGGTCTGTATCCGCTCCATAACCAAAACAATCGGAACACCAGTTTTGAAGACGCTTTCCCCTCAGGTTGAGGGCACAAGTCTTATCTCCCAGCCCAAAGTACTGCTCTTCTGCTGCAGCCTTTTTGCTCATCATAACTACATTTCCCCCTCTATGGTCATGCCTCCAGTGAAAGCCTTTTTCATCCTCCAATATGATATTACCAAAGCGATCCCAGATTTGTACGGACAGATTTTCCTTTTCTACTTTACAGACAATACTGCCGGTAGTGATGGTGATTCGGTTTTTCCCTTCCCTGGAACGTAAAAAACTGGGCTTGCCATCGAAAGCTTCGTCAATGGCATAAGAAAAATCAGGAAGAAAAAAACCATCTGTAGTATATCGAAACCGAATGATTTGGTCTGTATGAACGTAAACCTTTAGGATTACACCATTAGAGGAATGAAAAGTAAATATGTTACTCTCCTGGAACCAATGCGACAAAGAATCAGAATAATACTCGACCATATATGCTATTTGGGGCTGGAAAATGCCTTAAAAACATGGGACAATTCCTACTCCTAGATACGCCTAAAGATAGGAATTATTTTCACATCCTCTCTAAGAATAGAAAGGCTCTCTGCAAGAAAAAAAGGTTTATGTTTAAAATAAAAACATTACCTTATTAAAATTCATTTTTTGGATTAGTATAATTATATATATTTTTGTGGGACTTGGGGAAAAGTAAGAAACCTTTCTTACTCCCTCCCTGATCGTGTTGTACCTATTCGGAGCTGCCTATCGAGTTTGAGGCCTTAGGAGAGTAATTTCTCTAAAAAGTACACTCAAGGTACATTTATTGTTTGGCTTGATAGAATAGGTTCATGAACAAAGATTTGTTTCAGGATTTTTTAAAAACCCTTATAGTTGAATTTAGGCAGCCTTTAACCCTATTAATGGTCCCATTGGGGAAGTTGGTAGAGGATTCCTCTTTAGACGAGGCGATACAAAAAAAACTTGCGGGTTGTTATCAACACGCTAAGCACTTATTGAAAATAGTCGACCAACTCTCTAATCCGGATGAACTCATATCCAGGTATTTAAATATCAATCTTACCCACACCCCACTAGGGAAGGAACTTTCTGCCTTGATTGATCCCATCCTAAAAAAGGAAAATGCCGATCAACCAAAACTAGTCATACAACAAGAAATCTCTGAGGAAGATGAAAGTTGGATAGATATAGATAAGATATCTTTTGTATTACACTTTATTTTTTCTATTCTGGAAAGGAATCCCCCTAAGGAGGGTCCCTGTCAGATAAAAATTCACAAAAAGCCTTGGCAAAAACAGGATTCTGAAATCTTTTCTCCAAAGGATTCCATGCTAGAAGGCAAAGAATTTTTATTTCTCTCGCTTTCCAATTTCCCCTTTTTTTATCCTGGGGAGCTGTTAAAAAAGAAAGATGAACTCACCCCCTATTCAGATGAATGGGGCATGGCCTTATGTAAAGAATGGACCAAGCTTCATTTGGGAGATTTGGTATTTATCCGGGATGAGGACCAAGGAGCACATCATGCCCTGGAGCTTGCCTTTTGTACGGATCGAGCTGCTTATGAAGAGCGCGAGATTGTGGGAGAGGAAAGTGAGGATAGGGAGATATCGATTTCTAGCAATGGTAACGGGACCCATTCCAGCGGTACCGGGGGGAAATTGGGACTAGATTCTGAAGAAGATGGGAAGAGAGGCCGCATACTCGTGGTAGAAGACGATGAGTCCGTTCGCTTGTTGTTAGAAGAATTGTTGAGTTCTGAATATGTTGTCCACACAGCTTCTGACGGCTATTTTGGCTATGAGTCTGCCCAGGAGAATCTTCCTGATCTCATCTTAAGCGATTGGAAAATGCCGAGGATGGATGGGGTGGAGCTTATTGAAAAAATCCGCTCACACGAGGAGGTGAGTAATATCCCCGTTATCCTTCTGACGGCTTATACGAATATCGAAACCCGGATAAAGGGACTCAAGGTAGGAGCAGATGACTACATTGACAAGCCCTTCCATGAGCAGGAATTAATGCTCAGGATCAATAATATCTTGGAAAGAATCCGAGCTGTCCAACGGCGCTTTTTTAAAGACGTTGCCATGAAGCCGGAGCATATGCAACTCAATAAGGCCAATAAGGAGTTTTTGAAGAAAGCGATAGCCTATGTAGAGGAACACATGGAAAATTCTGAATTCAGGGTAGAGGATTTCAGCAGCGGGATGTATATGCACAAAAATAGCCTAAATCGGAAACTCAAAAACATCACTGGACTCACAGCAAATGCCTTTGTCCGAAATATACGACTCAAAAACGCTGCAACTATGTTGATAGAAGGGGAAGACAATGTCTCGGGCGTATCCTACCGGGTAGGTTTTGTGGATCAGCGCTATTTTAGTCGGATTTTCAAGAGTCATTTTGGCCTTCCTCCCAAAAGATATGTAGAAGCCTATCTCAATGGAGACCTGGATTTAGATAATACTCCTCCAGACCCCCTAGATGTAGATTAGGAAAACTCTAGGGTTTTATAGCTTACAGCCGTTCAAATTGTTGGAGAAACCTCAGATCGTTTTGTGAATAGAGGCGTAAATCAGGGACCCTGAAAAACAATTGCGCGATGCGTTCTACCCCCATTCCGAAGGCATATCCCGAGTAAATAGAAGAATCGATTCCACAGTTCTCTAATACATTCGGGTCAACCATCCCACAGCCCATGATCTCTACCCATCCTGTGTACTTACACAAATTGCAACCGGATCCATTGCAAATACGGCAGGTAACATCCATCTCAGCACTTATCTCAGTGAAAGGAAAATAAGAAGGGCGAAGCCTGATGGCTGTTTGGTTTCCAAATAGTTCCTTAGCGAAGAAAAGAAGAGCCTGCCGCATATCGGCAAAGCCTATTTCTTTATCTACTACCAGCCCTTCTACCTGATGAAAAAAGCAATGGGCCCTAGCTGAAATGGCCTCGTTCCTATATACCCTGCCTGGGGCCAGGATTCGAATAGGGGGCTTCTCCTGCATCATGGTTCGGATCTGAATATTGGAGGTATGAGTCCTCAGTAGGTAATCCGGATCTCTAGAAATAAAGAAGGTATCCTGCATTTCACGAGCAGGGTGATTGGGAGGAAAGTTAAGAGCACCGAAATTATGCCAGTCGTCTTCAATTTCCGGCCCTTCATGAACAGCAAACCCTATCTTGTGGAATACATTGACAATATTTTTAAGAATGATAGAGAGGGGATGTCTGGCCCCTGTAGGACTGGGTTGTGCAGGCAGACTTAGGTCGTGGGGCTGGTCCTTTTTTCTTTTTTGAGATTGGGCAAACTGTTGAAATTCTACAAGGCGCTCTTGGGCGCGCTGTTTGAGTTCATTTAGGGGCTTGCCCAATAATTTTTTTTCGGAAGGGTCTAGGGCCCTGAAAGAAGAGAAAAGCTCATTAATTAAGGCCTTTTTGTTGGTAAATCTGCGTTTGAACAATTCTAATTGCTGCTCATCTTCGACAGTATAGGCCTCTACTTCGGCACGTAACGCGTTAATTTGTTCCAACATGAGATTTTATCTGTATATTTCTTCTTCAATCAAAAAAATACCCCATTCAGGCTCCGGCTAATTGAGATGCAAATTGCAACTGTAAAAGAAAAGTCGCAAACGACACAAAGAGAAAATGTTCGGTATGGCGAAAAACAAACATTCGTCCTTTAGCAAGTACAAATTCCGAGCTCTTAAAACTTATGCCTCAAATGAATGGTTGGCAGAGAGCAAAAAGAAATATCGAAAGGTATTCGATAAATCTGAGGTGAGTATCATCTATGCGGAGCTATCCTTCTTTAATAAACTTTTTGACCAGGAAGACTGGGAAACGGAAATCACCCTAAAAGTATTTAGATCTCCAGATATTCGGGATCGGAGCTCGGCTCCTTCCGCCTCCAGCCAGCAGATTTTCGAAGACGTAATTATTCCCATCCACGTATCCAAAGACCAGCACGAGGTATATATTCGGGAAGGCCTAGGAGACGACAAATCGGGGAATAGTTGGCCAGAAGGCACTTTCTATTGGGAAGCTTACCTCGATGGGGATTACCTCGCTTCCGAAAAATTCTACATCTATGACATAGGTCAAGTCAGTCCTAAAGACAATCCCTACTTCAATTTAAAATCTGTTCGCCTGTATGAGGGCCCTAAGAAGAATGTAGCACGGGAAGAAAGGATATACTTCTCAGACTTTTATTTCCAAGATACCCGATTTATATGGATTGAATTTCTTTGTGAAAATTTGTTGAGGAGACCTTGGATCGCAGAGATTACCTTTAACTTTTACAACAGTACCCGACAACTTAAAGGGCAAACCGTCGAGTTGATCCACATAAAGCGCAAACAAAAAATGGTGGAATCCACCTGGGGATGGGGCTCTGACTACCGGGGAACCTGGTTTCCCGACCTCTATACAGTAGAAATAGTCTTCATGGACACCCTGATAGCGGTATTGCCCTTCACAGTTGGGCACCACTTCCTGGAAGGCGTGCCGCCACTACTTAAACCCAATGTAAATGACATAAAACCTCTACTACCTCCTTTCCCCGAGGTAGATGGCCTATCCATAGAGGAAGTTTTAAAAGACTTAGATAACCTAGTAGGCCTCAAAGAAATTAAAGAGCGGATAAAAGAATACGCCCAATATCTGAAGTTCCTGAAATTGCGGAAAGAAAAGGGCTTGGAGGAAAATTTCCCCATCCAATTACACGCCTTATTCACAGGCAACCCAGGGACCGGGAAAACTACCGTTGCCCGAATGCTAGGGAAGATTTACAAAAAATTAGGCCTACTATCCAAAGGACATGTGCACGAAGTGGACCGGGCGGATATTGTAGGGGAGTACATTGGGCAAACAGCCCCCAAAGTGCGGGCGGCAATTGAAAAGGCTCGAGGGGGAATATTGTTTATAGACGAGGCTTATGCCTTGGCAAGAACAGAAGAAGACCAAAAGGATTATGGTAGAGAAGTAATAGAGATGTTGGTTAAGGAGATGTCAGATGGAGAAGGAGATCTAGCTATCATAGTGGCCGGTTATCCCAGAGAAATGGAAACCTTTATGGGCTCGAACCCTGGGCTTCATTCTCGGTTCAAACTCCATGTCAACTTTCCCGATTATTCTCCGGAAGAGTTATCAGAAATTGCGGTACGGGGCGCAAAAGAACGGAGCGTCTGGTTGACAGAGGAGGCACAAGTATTTTTGGAGAAGAAGTTAACGGAAGCCTATAGAAATCGCGATAGAAATTTTGGGCATGCCCGTTATGTCCTATCCCTGGTAGAAGAGGCAAAACTTCATCTGGGCTTGCGAATTATGCAAAGCCAGAACCCTGAAGAGATGGAACCGAATCAGTTATCCTGTATTGACCTAATGGATATTCAGGCCGTTTTCAAAGGACAGGAGTCTCCTACCATCCAGTTTCCACTAGATGAAGCCTTGTTGAAAGTTTCGCTTGAGGAATTACATTCCCTTATTGGACTAGAGGAAGTAAAGAAAGAAATAAGTGAACTCGTTCAACTTGTTAAGTTTTACCGAGATTCTGGCAAGGATGTACTAAACTCCTTTTCCCTTCACACAGTTTTCTCCGGAAATCCAGGAACGGGAAAAACTACTGTAGCCCGTATACTGGGGTCTATCTATAAGGCTCTGGGTATACTTGAAAGGGGAAATGTGTACGAGTGCGACCGGCAGCAGCTTGTAGCTGGGTTTTCTGGTCAGACTGCGGAGAAAGCGGATCAACTTATCCAAAAGGCAAGAGGAAGTGTTTTGTTTATCGATGAAGCCTATACGTTGATTCAAGGGGCTCAGGACAGCTTTGGACACGAAGCTGTAGAAATCCTGCTCAAAAGAATGGAAGACTATCGTGGAGAATTGATCGTGGTAGTAGCGGGATATCCCGATCGAATGCAGGCCTTTCTCAAAAGTAATCCCGGTCTCCAATCGAGGTTCGATAGAAGATTAGAATTTGAAGACTATTCGCCAGAACAGCTGTTAAAAATTGCCGAAAACATGTTGGAAGACTCGGGTCTAAGGGTAACCTCAGGAGCCATTAAAAAGCTTTCAGCATATTTTAAATACCTGTACAAAAATAAGAGTCAGGTTTTTGGAAATGCGCGAGCGGTGCGAAAAATCATTACCAAGGCGATCAATAACCAGCACTTACGCCTGGCAGCTATTCCTACTGAGAAGCGGACAAAAAAAATGTTGGAGACTCTCACTGCTAAAGACGTAGAGGAGTTTAGACCTGGCAATGATGACTTAATGGAGGACCACTCGGGAAGTAGAATTGGCTTTTAGTTTATCCAAGAAGTTGCTAGCTTTCCCGCTAGAACAATGTAGTTTTGCGCGGGTTAATACGATGGAATGAAAAAAATATGGAACCTCCTGTATAAGTTTTTGGCAATTGGCCTGTTGGCCTATGCTATTCTCTATGGCCTTACAGCTCCTATCCCCAAAATGGGGATTTTGGAGCAAAGCAGTCGAAATATTTTCTTTCACGTTCCGATGTGGTTCACCGTCATCATTCTGATGACCATTTCCGTAGTACAAAGCGTTAGGTTTCTTCGGCTGATAGATCCCGATTTGCAAGAAAAAGAAAATCCGCTTTTAGCAGACGCTAAGGCCTCTGAGGCTGCCCGTGTTGGGGTTCTTTTCAGCACCTTAGGTTTAGTGACCGGTAGCATATGGGGAAGAGTTTCCTGGAAATCTCATATGGAAGAAAGCCTTTCTCTGTATTGGACCAATGATCCCATATTGGTATGTGCCCTTATTTCACTACTCATCTATTTGGCCTATTTTCTTCTCAGGGCTTCCTTTGGGGACGCCGAGCAGAGAGCTAAGGTGGCAGCAGTATATAATATTTTTGCATTTGCTACCCTCATTCCCTTATATTTTATTATCCCTCGCATGTTGCCAGGTTTGCACCCTACAGCAGATGGAAGTGAGGCAGGAGGAGGGTCCTTCGTGCTGTCTGGTTCCGAGTCCATTGACAACCGTTATCGAATGATTCTGTATCCTGGGGCATTGGGCTTCATTCTCATGGGGGTATGGATCTATGAGTTGCGCTACCGCTTTCAGCATATTCGCATCGGCTGGGAACATATTCAAGCAGAAGAGGAATATTTGGCACAAAAAAGTAGAAGCTAATCAAAATAGATAGACCTTATGTTTGCAAAGTTCTTCTTTATTTCCCTCATGATGTTCTGGCAAAGCCAGGAAACTGGCCCCCTGTTGCTGAGAAGTGAAAAGATTTATGCGGTAATGGCAGTGGTTATGGTTATTTTTGTGAGTTTGCTGGTATTCATGTTCAGTACCCAACGCAAAGTTCAACAATTGGAAAAACTCATCGAAGAAAAAAATAAATCTCTATGAAACCTGGTAAAATAGCCTTGCTTGTATTTATTGCCGTTTTTATGGCTGTACTTGTGATCAATTTCTCTCAAAATGCAAGCGTCTACACCGATTTTAGGTATGCTAAAGACTCTGGGAAAAAGGTTCACATTGTCGGGGAGTGGGTGAACCGGGAAGTTTCGGAGTACAATCCAGAAAAGGATTTGTTTACCTTCTACATGGCTGATACAACCCAGAAAGTAGAATTGGTACATTATTATGACCCAAAGCCAAATAATTTTGAGCAAGCGGAAAAGGTAGTTGTAGTTGGGGGATATGAAAACGACAAGTTTGTCGCTGACAAAATTGTCATGAAATGCCCCAGTAAGTATGAGGAAACAAACATCACTCAGAATTAGAAAAACCTAATCATTACCCAAGCACATGGATCTATACACGGGAGGGAAAGTAGGAGAATTTTTTGCAGCATTAGCTTTTTCTGGCGCCCTGATAGCCGTTATTAGTTTATTTAAAGCAGATGCAAGCGAGGAGGGAGAAGCTCGTGCCTGGCAAAAGTTAGGGGATACGGGTTTCTTGGCCCACGCCCTAGGGATCTTTGGGGTAATAGGGACGCTTTTTTACCTAATCTATTCCCACCAGTACCAATACCACTACATTTGGTCTCATTCTTCTAATGAACTTCCGGTTCATTTCATGATCTCCTGTTTCTGGGAAGGTCAGGAAGGAAGTTTTCTGCTTTGGAGCTTTTGGCATAGCGTTTTGGGCTTGATTATTCTGTTTCAAAAGAACCCTTGGCGAAACCTTGTTCTGGGTATTTTGGCATCCATTGAACTGATTCTCAGTTCCATGATTTTGGGGATCTATATAGGGTCGGAAATAGTGGAGGCTTTCTACTATGGCCTTTGTATCTTATCTACCCTCTACCTGGCTTACCGTTTTCTCAAGCATAGGGATTCTCTTGCCTTACAGGGGAATTTCCACTTGGCGTCTCTTTTTATCGGAATTGCTAGTCTAATCCTTATCGCAAAAGGCTTGACAGGCTTTGTCCTGCCCTGGTCGTGGGCCTCAAGTTTTGACAATATCGGGCTATTTGCCTTTTCTGTATTCATGCTGGGACTGCTCGGCTATATCTACTATTTCTTATTATATGCTTACAAAGCCAAAGACAGTTCTCATAACCCTACAGGAGACCTTTTGGCAGCTTTCGTCTTACTAGGTATGGCTGTTACGGCAGCTTGGTTTGAACCCGATGTATGGAAGGTTGGGAGTAGCCCCTTTATTACTTTGAAAGATGCCCTCCCCAACGAAGATATATTTCGTACCAATCCCGACTTTGTTCCGACCAATGGCAATGGACTCAATCCTTTGCTGCAGAATTATTGGATGGTGATACATCCGCCCACCCTATTCTTGGGATTTGCTTCTACCGCCATTCCTTTTGCCTTTGTCATGGCAGCCCTAATTAAGGGAAGTTATACGGACTGGATCAAAACGGCTATGCCTTGGACGACCTTTTCGATAATGATCCTGGGAGTTGGGATCATTATGGGGGGATATTGGGCCTATGAAACCCTCAACTTTGGCGGTTATTGGAATTGGGATCCAGTAGAAAATTCCTCTTTGGTTCCCTGGATATGTGGCGTGGCTTCTCTTCATGCCCTCCTCATCTTCCAGCGCAAAAAGACCCATTTGAAGCTTGCGATGATTCTCATCATCAGTACCTTTCTCTTGGTATTGTATAGCACCTTTCTCACGAGAAGCGGGATATTGGGAGATACCTCCGTGCACACCTTTGTAGACCTCGGGCTTTCAGGCCAACTCTTGGCCCTCTGCTTTGTCTACTTTGGCGGGGTAATCTTGGCCCTGTTGTACCGATGGAAAGATATTCCCGCCAAAGCTGAAGACGGGAAAGTATGGACCGCCCATTTTATGCTATTCCTGGGGGTCTTGGTTCTCATTTTCTCGGGTTTGGAAATTATTTTTTCTACCTCCTTGCCTGTAATCAATAAAATACTCGGGACCAGTTTGGCTCCCCCTCCTCAAATACAGCTTTTTTATTACCAGTGGAATGTCTGGTTTGCCCTTGGAATAGCCATATTGTCGGGGATCGGCCAATTCCTTTGGTGGCGTATCGAACACAAGAAATCTATTTCCAATGCCTTGTATTGGCCCTTCTTGATAGCCCTACTTACAGGCAGCGGAATACTGATTTTCAAAGTGTTTAGACAAATGGATTTTGCGTTCGAGGCTGAATTTGCCTCTATTTTGCAAGCAGCGGAAGGGCAAAATCTTTTCGTAAAAGCTGGAACCTACCTCCGCTATTACCTCATTACCCTGGCGGATGAACTATTGTTGTTTAGTGCCTTGTTTACGGTCTTTGCTAATGGCTATGTATTGATTCAGCTTCTCAAGAAGAATCGCAAAAGACTAAAAGTCATGGGCGGAACCTTGGTTCACCTGGGCTTTGGGATGATGTTATTGGGTATCTTATTTTCTTCTGGCTATGACAAAGTCATATCAACTAACCTAAACCCAGAGGAGTTAGCAGGGATGCCAGAGGAGGAAATGGCAGACAACGTCCTCTTATTTAAGGATGAACCCCGCCAAATTGATGGCTACTCTGTGACTTATAAAGGAATTCTTAAAGCCGAGGCCCCCCTTTCGGATCTTAAGGTTTTAGAAAAATTCCGTGATGGATTCAAAGTTAGCTTTAGAGATGCCACAGGAGACCGTTTTGCGGTTGCTCTTCCCTGGTTTAAAGTATTTTTAAAGGAGGATTCTGTAGTAAATGTGGGGGAGCGCGTTCCGAGTATCAATACCGAGGTGGACCACAATACAGTTGCTCCTTCTTCGGAAAATGAGATTAATTTAGATTCTTTGAAAGTATTTCTAACGAATAACCTACAGCTTATTGATCCTCCGAGAATTAATAATAGAGTTCTTTATGGGGTTCAATTTGCCTCTCTTAACGATACCTCTCAAAAATTTACCCTATACCCAGAAGCGGAGTCTAGTGGGGATGGGCAGGGAATCATGGCGCATCCCTCTCGAAAAATATTCGCTGACAGAGACATCTATGTCTTCGTAAGTGCAGCTCCTACCCAAGAGCAACTAAAGCCCAAGTACAGGCAGTATGATTTTCAAATGCGCATAGGAGATACCGTTCAGATTGGGGAAAATAGATTGCTTTACCTGGAGGGGATCCAACAGATGGGAGGAAGACCTGAATTGGCTCAGTATCAAATTGCTGCTGCTGCCAACCTTATTGTTATGGCCTCTGGCCAGGGCTTTCAAACGCGTCCCATATACACGATAGATAGCAACAATCGCCCAGGTATGGTCCCCTCCCGAGTAGAGGAACTATTTATGGATTTTGCCTTTGTAGACATCAATCCTCAGGAACAATTTGTCCGTATTCAGGTTCAGGAGCTTACCAACCCTTACGATGATAATATCGTCATAAAAGCCATACAAAAACCTATGATCAACCTGCTTTGGTTAGGTACCTTTTTGCTGGCTTTTGGCTTTATGGTGTCCATCTATAGACGTACCCAAGATATTCGAAAGACGCGCTCATGATCTCCCAAAATCTCAGACAGAAGACTAAATTGCGAGTCTATCTACTCCTGTTATTATGTCCTGGACTGCTTTTTTGGTCATGTGAAGAAGAGCCTACCCAGGAAAGTACCCCTGTCTGGCTGGATGATAGTCAACTGCCCTTAGAATCATTTGGAGTGACGTACTACTTCTCTGACTCTGCCCATGTGCGTGCCATCCTCAAAGCCGATCATGTCATAGAAAAAACCGAGCCCAACGAGCAGGGAGAAATGGAGCTAAAGCATTATTTTGATCAGGGAGTAAACATTGAATTTTTCGATGAATTCGATAAATTAGAAAGTACAGTCCAGGCCAATCAAGGCGTTTTTGTCAAAGAAAAAGGAATCGCCGAAATGAATGGGGATGTGGAGGTAGTGAATATGAAGGATGAGCGATTGCTTACCGACCAATTATTCTGGGACAAAAACATAGACTCCGTATATACACAAAAGCCTGTGCGGATCGAAACCCCTGAGCAAATCATTACAGGAAGTAAAGGTTTGAGATCCAATACAAATTTTACTACCTACTATATTTTTGGAATACAGGGAATTGTGAACGTCGATGAAGAATTAAGTCCCTAGGATGCACTATGTTGAATACATATACCTCTTGTCATTTGGGATGATTGGGATTTTTATGGTCGTCGAAAAACCTATCCTTACCTCAACCACTCAAATACAACTGGGAGTGGCCGCGGGAATCTGTTTAGGGATGTACTTTTACCGTCGGAAACAGCGATTGCAAAGAGAGGACCTAATTTCCGAAGAGATGAAAAAATTAGATGAAGAAGAGCAAGCTGGCTAAAATGGAGTGTGAGTGGGGCGTTATCATGCCTTTTTATATCTTTGAGGTATGAGCTCTGTAGATGTATTGATTGGTATTAGTATCTTATTGATAATGCTGGTGCTCTCTTTTCTCTTTTCCGGTAGCGAGATTGCCTTTCTCTCCGTTAGCAGATTAAAAGTAGAACTCAAGATAAAGCAGGGAAGTCGTGCAGCCCGGATTCTTTCTTCCTTTTTTGACCGGAAAGAAGAGATAATCATCGCCATCCTGATAGGGAATAATATTGCGCTTGTCATGTTTACACAGCAATGGGATAACTTAACCAGCTCCTTCCTGGTCCAAAAGATGGGCCTAAACCAAGAGAGTTCGCAGGCACTATTTACCCTGATACAAACCTTCTCAGCTACCCTTTTACTTTTGGTTTTTGCAGAATATATCCCCAAGGCCATATTTCGCAAGTACTCAGATCGTATTGTATTTCCCTTGGCTTACTTGTTGAATTTGATACACAAGCTTTTCTTCATCCCTATATTATTGACCAATTTTGTCTCAAAAATTATTCTCCGCTATATCTTTCAGGTAAAAACAGACGAGAAGGTGGTCGAGTTGGGTAAGAAAGACTTGGATGTATATATCCAAGAAGTCTTGGAAGCAAGTGAAAATATACCGGTAGAGGATTTGGATACGAATATGCTTAGTAATGCCCTAAGTTTGAAAAATACCAAGGCCAGAGAGTGTATGATCCCCCGTACTGAAATTGAGGCGATACCCATCGACAGCTCCCTCGAACAACTCATGGAGATGTTTATTGAAACCCAGAAGTCCAAAGTCATTATTTATGGGAAAGATATGGATGAGGTCTTGGGCTATATCCATTCACATGAGATGTTTGGCCGTCCCAAAAAACTGAAAGGGATTATTCAACCGGTCCTGGTAATTCCTGAGACCATGTCTGCCAATATTTTGCTGGGGGAATTCACGGAGAGTAAGCGCAAAGTAGCCATCGTGGTGGACGAATTTGGCGGTACTGCGGGAATGATTACCATAGAAGACTTGATTGAAGAGGTATTTGGGGAAATAGAGGACGAGCACGACGATGAAAACGAAAAAGTTGAGGAAGATATGATCTGCCACAAGCAGGAAGATGGTTCTTACCTTTTGGGCGGCCGCCTAGATATCGACGACCTCAATGAGGACGAATCCCTAGACCTTATTTTCCCCGATGAGGAGTATTATACCACTTTGGGGGGGATGATAATCTATTATGCCGAAGACATTCCCAAAAACGGCCGTGTAATCTTATTGGGGGACTATAGGATTACGGTGGAGAAATCTACCCCTACTCGTATACTGGTAGTCAAAGTGGAAAAACTAAATTGAGCCATTTATTGTATTCACGTATTTATCATGAGTGTATCCTAACTTAGCAAACGTGTTGGGAGAAGCATATATCCAGGAGAAAAATGTGTAATTTTATTAGGCTCTTAGATAGATGAAACGAGGAAATTTCGAAGGAAATGAGCGAAAAAAGCAGGTCAAATCTTTATACTTTCTCTCTTTTAAAAACCGTTATTACCTGGTCTATTGTAGTTTGTACTTCCTCCTCTTTCGCTCAAATAGTTACGGTTATTGGAAAGGACTCGCAAACTGGAATTGAAGCAGTGAGCATAAGCTCCGAGGATAAAGGAGTATTAACAGACTCTTCAGGTCAAGCCTCCTTAGAAATTTTTGGCCCTGGTGATAGCCTTAGATTTCGCCATATTGCCTTTCAACCCCTACTTTTTTCTTGGGAAGACCTACTGCAACAAGGCTTTCAAATTGCGATGGAATCCCAGGCTTTGGATTTAGACGAAGTAAGTATTTCATTTAACCGCTGGGCCCAGCGACGCTCCGAAGTCCCTCAACACATTGCCCGCATTTCAGATTCCCAGATTCAACTCCAGCAACCCCAAACGGCCGCAGATATGTTAGGTGTATCAGGGGAGGTCTTTATTCAAAAAAGTCAGCAAGGTGGGGGAAGTCCCATGATAAGGGGTTTTGCTGCCAACCGGGTACTCCTTGTCATCGACGGTGTTCGGATGAATAACGCCATCTATCGAAGTGGGAACCTACACAATGTAATTTCTTTGGATCCGTTTACCACAGACCATGCTGAGATTGTATTCGGACCAGGGTCTGTAGTGTTTGGTAGTGATGCACTTGGGGGGGTTATGGATTTTCATACCCTTAAGCACCGGTTGGGAAAGGGCAAAGAATTAACCATGACTCAGGGAAAGGCCGTAGGACGATTTTCTACTGCCAATCAGGAAAAAACGGGACACCTAGATTTTAACCTCGCGACGGATCGCTGGAGTTGGATTTTCAGTGCCAGTTACAATGATTTTGAAGATTTGAAAATGGGGCGCAATGGAAGACCGGAATACCTTCGAAATGAGTACGTGGGCACCCTGGATCAGCAAGATATACTGATCCCTAATGAGGAGCCCCGCGTCCAACGCTTCTCGGGATATCATCAATGGAATATTCTTCAAAAATTACAGTTAAAAGCCTCTGAAAACTGGCAATTGGACTATGCCTTTCATTATTCCAAAACTTCGGATATCCCGAGATATGATCGATTAATCGAACAGGTAAATGGTCTCCCGCGTGAAGCAGAGTGGTTTTATGGGCCTCAGAAATGGCAAATGCACTCCCTACAAGCTCAAAACAAAAAATCTACCGCCCTATTTGATGAGTGGCAGATCACCGCTGCCTTCCAGCAGTTTGAAGAAAGTAGAAATGATCGAGAGTTTCAAAGTCCTATCCTCAGAACGCGTAGGGAAAACGTAGATATAGTTTCTATAAACCTAGACGCGAAAAAGTCCTTTCCCAAGGGCTATCAACTCTTTTATGGGACTGAGTTCCTGGGAAATAAAGTAAGTTCCCAGGCCCATTCTCGCGATATATTTGAAGGGACTATTCTCCCTATTTCTACCAGGTATCCCGACGGGTCCACCTGGCAATCTATTGCCGCCTATGTAAGTGGAATCTATAAGTACAATGAATTGTGGAATTTTACAGGAGGAATGCGATATAACCACATTTTCCTGTATGCGCCATTTGATCGGACGTTTTTTTCCTTCCCTTTTGAAACGGTGAACAATGATATAGGTGCCCTAAATGGGAGTCTAGGGGCAATTTTTCTGCCCCACGATGCTTGGCAGTTTCAGGTAAACCTGGCTTCTGGCTTCAGAGCTCCCAATATTGATGACATTGGAAAAATATTC
Organism: Bacteroidia bacterium; assembly: GCA_965263105.1. Classification (GTDB taxonomy): domain Bacteria; phylum Bacteroidota; class Bacteroidia; order J057; family J057; genus JBCCTX01. The sequence goes on from CBDHGL010000003.1 coordinate 431,192, forward strand.
GATAGTGAACCAGGTAATGTCATTGTTCCTAATCCACAATTGCAAGCAGAATATGCCTATTCTATTGATGTAGGCCTCCATCATAAGTGGGGAGAAAACTCTAGTATTGCATTGAACACCTTCTATACCTGGTTGGACAATGCGATAGTCCGAAGGGATTTCTTATTTGAAGGGCAGGATAGTATCTTCTTTGACGGAACCCTAAGCAAGGTCCAGTCGGATATCAATGCCGAAAGTGCCCACTTGTATGGGGTTCAATTAAAGTTACAAATGGACTTGCAACCTTGGTTACGCTTGACTTCTGCCTATACCTGGATGGAAGGCCAAGACCAAGAAGCCCTTCCTCTGAGACATATATCTCCTACTTATGGGGCTACCCATTTCATTTTCAAAAATGAGGTCATTTTTGTGGACATATATGGGATATATAATGGAGAAATTGAAGCATCTCGCCTCGCCCCTTCTGAGCGAAACAAAGCGCATATTTACGCGATAGATCAGGAAGGAAAGCCCTTTTCTCCCCGCTGGTATACCCTAAATGTAAAAACGAGTTATACGTTTAACCAGGATTTTACCCTTCACCTAGGCTTGGAAAATATAATGGACCAAAGGTATAGGCCTTTCTCTTCGGGAATTGCTGCAGCCGGGAGAAATTGGGTATTTAGCCTGGAAAAAAGATTATAAATAACTGATAGTGCACAAATTTTGTGGATTTATCTACATGTTCCCAAGCCCCTCTCCCTAATTTTACAGCGATGTGCAGCTAATTAAAGGTACTTTGCAAGCCCGCTACCTCCAGGTGGCGGGTATTTTTATTTGTGGATATTTATGAGGCAATTATTTTTTCTCGTGGACCTTCAACCAACTTGTGTCCAAAGAGTAAGGCTAGGGGATGGTATACTCTGCGAAGACCCATTCTTCTCCATCATGTTGAATGGTAAATACAACCCTAGGAGGTTCATCATAGGCTTTGGGGACAAGCTCTGGGTCCAGGGTGGTAATCTCAGTAGTAGCCCGTCGCTTTAGCATATACTCCAATTCATAGACACTTCCTACAAAATCCTCCAGCACAGTATCTGTATCTACTAAGTAAGCCAAAACCTCAGGCGAAAGATCCATCCCTAAGTCATTGATCATCAAACGCGCATCTGCATACGAATAGCGCCTTTCAGAATCCCGAGGGGTACGTGGAATGAGGCTTTTGACGATACGCTTTATTCTGTACAATTCAGACATATAGGCTCATATTAGACAGTTGATATCTTCGCGGAGGGTTTACCACTCATTTTCAATAAAACTTGGGCAGTGGTAAGTACATCTTTTTCACAATAGATCTTGATTCGCTCTACATCGTTTTCCTCCCAAAATACCTGACCTACCTGGCTTCCATCAATATCATCTTTAGGCGTGGGAACATCAAAAATAGCCGCCAACAAATCTAGACTGGTATAGGATTTATAATCTCCAAATTTCCATAATTGCATGGTATCAATATAGGGAACTTCCCAAGGCTTCATCCCTTGTAGGTTTAGCATATATGGAAGGGGAATTCCCTGTACCAAAAATCTTCTTCCCAGGAATGGGAAATCGAATTCCTTACCGTTATGGGCACAAAGGGTTCGATTTTTATGGGGCTTCCCCTTGTGATCAAAGGCCCAGTCATTGAGCATTTTTCCAAATTCCTGTAGGACAGCCTTTTCATCAGCCCCATAAAAGGATTTAACCTTGAGTAGGGGCTCCGAGATACCTTCTGGATTTTTCTCAAAGCGTAGATACCCACAGGAGATACATACCACTTTGGCAAATTCAGCGTATATACCCGCTCTTTGGCCATATAACTGAGCGGCGCTAGGTTCTCCAGTCTTACTATCTTGAAAAGATCTGGCCTTTTTGTCCCACAATTCCTTCATGCGCGGAGAAAGTTCTTCGTAGCGGGAATGTGCACTTACCGTTTCAATATCTAAAAAAAGTACCTTTTCCAGGTCACTTGATGAATACATGTTACCTCATTCGTTAGCCATTAACTCCATGGATCCTGAACGCTCAAGCTCTGCTGCAGTTGGAATCATGCGAATAGCCTCTTGAAAAACGTGGTCCATTTCGTGTAAGATAGGGAAAAATCCTTCATCATTGTGAATTTTTCGCCCAATAAAGGCCTTTAAGGTTGTCTGCACAGGAATTTCAGATAGCTCATATCCAGAAGGGTCATAAGGAACCCCATGTTCTTCTGCAAAGTCTAGGAAGTCTTTCACTACTTCCTGGCTAATCAAAAATTCATGGATAAACTTTTCCGGGCTATCATAGAGGAGTTTCAAAGAGGGGTTTTGTTCGATATAATAAGCCGAAAAGTCTCTAAACACGTCTTTGGACCGAAGTTGCATTAAGTAGCGGCTATCTTGGGAGGTGTCGTTGGGAACAAAAATATCGGGGAAAATACCTCCGCCTCCGTAGACGGTCCTTCCGGATTCAGTTTCGTATTTCAGGCTATCGGGAAATTCTACCTTTGAAGCGTCGAATACCTCACCAGACTGAAAGCGTTCCGCAATTTCGTGTTCATAGGCAGAACCTCCTTCATCAAATGGTTTCTGGATACAGCGTCCACTGGGGGTATAGTATTCGGAAATGACCAAACGGATAGCAGAACCATCGTTGAGATCTTCCTGAATTTGTACGAGTCCTTTTCCAAAGGAACGGATTCCGATAACAAGTCCTCGGTCGTGATCCTGTAGGGCTCCCGCTACGATTTCACTGGCAGAGGCTGAATTGTAATCTTGCAAAACAATCACGGGTCCTTCCTCAAATAAGGCGAGGTCGTCTGTCGCAAAATATTCTTGTTGGCTTTCTCGAATTCGGCCCTTGGTAGATACAATGAGTTTACCTTTGGATAGCAACTCATCAGCCATCTGGTAGGCTACTGTCATATACCCTCCAGGATTGCCTCTCAGGTCTAGGACCAGGCTCTGCATACCTTCATCAATGAGACTGCTCAGGTGAGACTTGAATTCACGATAGGTAGTTTCTGCAAAACGGTCGACTTTGATATATCCCGTGTAGTCATCCACCATGTAGGAAAAACGAATGCTATTCAGGGGAATCTGATCTCGTGTAATTTCAAAATCAATTAACTCCGGGTAACCTTTTCTCATGATAGAAACCGTCACTTTACTCCCTCTGGGCCCTTTTAGCGCTGTGATGACATCTTCATTTGTTATACCAATACCCGCGATATTTTCTCCATCTACTTTGATAATTCTATCCCCGGACTGGATACCCAACTTCTCACTGGGAGTCCCAGGAATGGGTGCCTCAATATATATGGTGTCTTCAAGTATGTCGAACTCTACCCCTATGCCCTCAAAACTTCCCCCCATTTGTTCCCCAATTATCTGTCTCTCTGCTGCTGGAATATAAAAAGTATGAGGATCTAATTCTTCCATCACCCCTTGAATGGCACTTTCAACAAGCGTTTCCTGATCTACTTCCTTCACATAGTTCTGATCGATCAGCTCAAAAATATCCTGTAGTTTTTTCATTTGGCTCCCCGGAGAATTCAGTAAACCCCTTTCTCCAAGGTTCTGAAGGTTCCAGGTCCTTTTCCCCTGAATTTTTATTCCTATCCAAAGGCCAACAACGACAAATGACAAGGCGAATAAAAAAAACTTCACGTACTGATTCATATAAGCAAAATTAGGAAAATAATCCATTATATTTTCCTGCGGAAAAAAAAGGAAGAATTGAAGGATCAGATCTTTGCCAATTCCGATCATTTTTTTACCGAAAAGACAAAATTTCATCCTTAGTGTAACGATAAAATATGGAAAATAAAACGACTGAATCTCCCTCCATTTATGACGATTTAGAAAAAATGTCAACCATGGAGCTACTTGCCAATATGAATAAAGAGGACCAAAAGGTGCCTCAGGTTATTTCGAGCATCCTGCCTCAACTCTCTCAGGCGATAGAAGCTATATATGCCCAAATGAAAGAGGGGGGGAGATTGTTTTATATAGGTAGTGGGACAAGTGGGCGCTTGGGTATTGTGGATGCCTCTGAATGTCCCCCCACTTACGGGGTTCCTCATGATTGGGTAATTGGCATCATAGCTGGAGGTGATGGCGCTATCCGCAAGGCGGTAGAATTTGCTGAAGATGACCGTACACAGGGCTTCAAGGATTTGCAGGAATACTTTATTGACCCCAAAGACTTTTTGATTGGCATTACAGCCAGTGGAACGACTCCATATGTTTTAGGAGCTGTAGAAGATGCCCGCAAGGCAGGAATACCCACGGCTGGGATTACCTGCAATGCAGGGGCGCCACTTTCTCAAAGCGTGGACTTTCCCATAGAAGCCGTGGTAGGCCCGGAATTCATTACCGGTAGTACCCGTATGAAGGCGGGAACAGCTCAAAAACTCATTCTCAATATGATTTCCACTACAGTAATGATCCGTCTCGGGCGTGTGAGAGGCAATAAAATGGTAGATATGCAACTCAGCAACCAGAAATTAGTTGAGCGGGGTACTCGCATGATAGTAGAGGAGACAGGCCTGGATACAGAAACGGCGCAGAAGTTGCTCCTGGAAGAAGGGAGCGTTCGCAAAGCCGTTGACCGATTTCACAATCAATAATAAAGGGGAGGATGAAGCATATGTTGTCTCGACTCGGAATCTATCTCTGTTTACTGGGCGCTGTTGCCTGCCAGCAGCACCGGGAGCTTGCTCCGAATGGATTGAGGTTTATCCAGGTAGGAGATGAAATGATTCCCCCCGATCAAGGCAAAATAAAAGGAAAGTACCTGAGAGATACCCTGTTTCAAGAAGAAGCCTACAGATGGAGGGCGGCTATATTGGACTATCCTACTGGGAAGGTATATATCGAGGAGGACTTTTACGGACAAAATCGAGTAAGTCGCATTCGTGTGGAGGCAGAACAATTGATGTTTCGGAAGCAGATTTATCCCGGAATGAGTCTAGGGGAACTCAAGAAACTTCCCTGGAAATGGGGCGTGACCTATCTGGAGAGTTATCAGGTATGGGACTTGAATTCAATGGCTTTTCCCAAGCTTCATTTGTTGATTTCAGTTGATAGTTCCCTCGTCGCAGAATCTCCTATTTTGGACTCTTTGGAGCAGCTATCAGACCAGGCCACCATTAAGGCACTTGTATTTTTATAATTAACCCATCTGCAACTTCATCTTCTTGATTCTCGCCTCTAACTTCTCTGAACTCAGTCTTTCTCTCAGGCGATCCACAAGAATAGGAAAGGCAAATGGAGTAGCCTTAGTGGGATGGGTGAGGACTATTTGTTGGGAATTGATGCGTTCCAGGGCTGCACGAAGTCTAGCTTCTTCCAGTTGGAAGTTCATGACCTCATCGTAGGCCTGCCTTAGGAGTAGGTTATGGGGTTCGTGCTCACTGAAGACCTGAAAGAATAGCTGAGAAGAAGCCTGAAGGTGACGCTCTTTCATTTTTTTTCCAGGATATCCTTTGAAGACCAAGCCAGAAATACTCGCTATATCACGAAACTTCCTTTTAGCCATCTCAACAGAATTAATGCTGGCCTGGATATCTTCGCTCAGACCATCCAAGGAAAATAAATCGGAATCCAATCCCACTTGCAAGGGAATCTCTGAATCCGATAATAGCTCTATACCATAATCATTCATGGCAATGGAGAAACTTTGGGGCTGTATTAAGGAGAGCCGGTAGGCAATAAGGGCCCCCATTCCTTCATGGACATATCGCCCTTCAAAGGGATAGAATACGAGGTGATAACCCTCTCTGGTGGAAAAATATTCGACCAAAAACTCTTCCTGGGAGGGGATGGCAGATCGTTGTTGTTGTAGGGAGAAAAGCGGTTGGAGAAATTGAAGCTCTTCTGACTCAAATTGACCTTTTGAAGCTTTGTCGATTCTATCCCGAAGCAAGGCTGAAAGGCGGGAAGAAAAGGGAAGGCGTCCTCCCATCCAGGAGGGGACCTTGCCTTTTTTGGAGGTACTTTTCCGAACTTGGACGGTCATTTCGCGCACCCTTACCAATTCCAGGCTTCTGCCAGCAAACCAGAACGTATCTCCAGGATTGAGCTGAGAAATGAACCATTCCTCAATGGTTCCAATCTTGCCTCCTCTTACATACTTAATCAGCATAGAATTGCTCCCCACAATGGTTCCAATAGACATCCGATGGCGTTTTGCCAGGGTTTTATTCGTTACTATGATTTTCCCATCTTCCTCCTGTTCTACTTTCTTGTACTCGTCATAGGCATACAAGGCCTCCCCGCCCGAAATCAAAAAATTCAGCATCCAATTCCATTCTGCTAAACTCAGACTAGAAAAGGAAAAGGTTTGCGTCACTTCCTGATAAATCTCATCGGGATAGAAGCCATCGGAGATCGCCAATGTCATCAAATATTGTAGCAACACGTCGAAAGATCTAAAATAGGGGATGCGCTGTTCGATAACTCCCAGTTCTACTGCTTTGTGTAAAGCTGCTCCCTCTACCAACTCCAGAGAGTGAGTAGGGACAAAATAGATACGGCTTTCCGCTCCAGGTTGGTGCCCACTTCGTCCAGCCCTTTGCAGAAAGCGTGCTACGCCTTTGGGACTTCCTACTTGTACCACTGATTCCACCGGGCGAAAATCCACTCCCAAGTCTAAGCTAGAGGTGCATACAACCGCTTTCAACTTGCCTTCATGTAAGGCATTTTCCACCCAGTTCCTTAGTTCCTGGCTGATAGAGCCGTGGTGCATAGCAATTATTCCGGCCAATTCAGGAGCAGTTTCCAGGAGGCGCTGGTACCATATTTCGCATTGGGATCGGGTATTGGTAAAGATTAGGGTACTTTCACTCCGATAAATAATAGGCACCACTTTTTCCAAGAGACTAATTCCCAAATGTCCTGCCCATGGTAAGGTTTCCAATTCATCTGGAAAAACCGAATGTATGTGCAGTGCTTTTTGGATATCAGCTTTTATTACCTTTCTCTCCTTTGGAGGAGTGTATGGACCCAGCAATATGTCTACTGCCTCCTCCATATTTCCAATAGTAGCAGAGATTCCCCATATCTTGAGAGAAGGAAGGAGGGCCTTGAGGCGAGAAAGAGCTAGCTCGATCTGCACCCCTCGTTTTGAGCCTAGGAGATCATGCCATTCGTCAATGACTATTCCCTTGAGCTGGCTGAAATAACGCGTATAGTTCTTCTGTGCCAGAAGCAGATGCAGGCTTTCCGGGGTGGTAATAAGGCATTGAGGAGGCTTTTTCTTTTGTCGGGCCCTCTCGGCAGAAGAAGTGTCACCAGAACGAATCCCAATTTTCCAGTCAACACCTAAACCCATCGCTGCGGCTTCCCCAGATTGCTGTATCTCTTTTGTTAAGGCCCTCAAAGGGGTAATCCACAGGAATTGTGGTCCTTTGGAAGAAGAATTTGGAGGAGATATTAGGGACTCTAGTAGTGCTGGGATAAATAGGGAGTAGGTCTTCCCACTTCCCGTCGGAGCATTGATCAATCCGCTATGCCCCTCCAAATAGGATTCCCAGGCGCTGATTTGAAAGGGAAAGGGGGTCCACCCTAAGCTTTTTAACCATTCGCTCCCTTTCTCAATTGAGGAGGTAATTTCCTGAGAATCCATATCTAAATAAATGAAAACAATGCCCTAGCCCAAAAAGTTTGGGATATCCATGATTTTCCCTCCTAAGCCGGTTTTTTGATCGAAAAGGAGAATTTGCTACCCAATCCCACTTCGCTTTCTACCCAAATTCTTCCCTTGTGATTTTCGGTAATTTGTTTACAGATAGCCAGTCCAATTCCGATGCCGGTGTATTCCTTTTTATTATGAAGGCGCTGGAACAGGGCAAATATTTTCTCAAAATGTTCTTCTGGGATTCCCATGCCATTGTCCTTTACCCAAAACTCCCAAAAAGCACCATTTTCCCTACCTCCAATATGTATTTCTGCATTTTCCTTATGAGTGGAGAATTTTATCGCATTACTTAATAGGTTTTGGAATAGGCGGGATAATTGTTCCTTGCTTCCTAGAATAGGAGAGGGTAGGGTATCTAGTAAAAAGGAAACTCTGTGGGATTTAAAAGAATTTTCCAGCGCCTGGAGAACTTCCCGGACCATCTCTTCTGCATCCATCCATTCAAAGGGAATTTGATCATTTTGGACACGAGAATAAATAAACAATTCCTCAATCAAGGTATTCATATATTCTGTTCGGGAAATGATAGTGTTTAGCAACATATTTCCCCGTTCATCAAGTCCGCTCCCGTACATCTTTTTAAATTGCTTGCAAAAACCGATAGCTGTCAGAAGGGGTTCCCTAAGGTCGTGAGAAGCGATATAAACGAAGTTTTCCAATTGCAGATTGGATTTAATGTACTTCTCCAGCTCTTTCTTTTGTTTTTTGATAGGGGAGATATCGCGGATGATATATACTCCGCACATAATTCCATGTAGTTCTATTGGAGAAATGGACACTTCTGCGTCAAATAGGCTACCATCGGCTCTTTTAAATTGCCAGATAAATTCTTGATAACCTTTGACTCGGTTCATGATTTCCCGAAAGGCTTCTGAACTTTTTCGTCCATCAGGTTGCTTATCAGGACTGAAGTTCATCATGTTTCCCTGTAGAATTTCCTCTATGGGGGTTTGAAATAGTTCGGCCATCCTCATATTGGCTTCCAGGGCTTTGCGGTGCTCCCAGTCCACCAGGAGAATTCCGGTTTTTGAGGATTCGAATAGGGTTTTGTATTTGGAGGCCGACTCATTCCATGTTTCAAGCGCATCTTGAGCGGGGCTAAAGGAAAGGATAAAGTGGCGTTGAGAACCTGGGATGGAAAGAGCCTGAATGTCTAAGAAAAAGGGTTTGCCGAATAAGATAGAGCTTTGTTGGAGACGATGACTTCCATGTGGATTTTTTTCCACCCACTTCATTATTTCCTGTACTAAAAGTGGAGGAAGAAGTGTATCTAGGGGAAAAGGGAGTCTTTGGGTCGAATAGAGGAGAAAGGTTGACGCATGAGGAAGGGCCTGAACCACGGCACCTGATTCATTGAAGATAAGCTGGAGACTTTCACTTATCCGGGGGAGAGAAGTGTTTGAATCAAGGGTCTTCATGAGTTTCCTTTCAGTCTCATATTTTGTATACGAACCTAAACTGAAATGTTGTTCAAACATTTAATTTAACAAAAATTGAAGGATTTTGCAGAACAAATAGTTTGAATAGTAAATAATTGAAGGTGTTTTGTGATTCCCTTAATCTTTATTGAGTTGGGGGACCAGAATAAAGGCGAGAACTCCTACGAGGATTATCATGAGGGTTTGGGCAGTCCAATTGATCCAGCCAAAGGCCAAGCCCTCATTTGAATTCACTCCATAGACAGAAAGGGCTAGCATGACCAAGAAGGGATAGGCCCCAAGACCTCCTTGCACAAGTACTATGCCTAAGCTGCCCATAATAAAGGCTGCCAAAACTCCCGCGACAGGCACTTCACTAGTTCCTTCTAAACTGAGCATGGCAACCCAGAACATCGAGATATATAAGGCCCAAATTAGGAGGGTATGGAGAACGAATAGCCCCTTTTTTTCCATTGAAAATATACTTCTGATCCCTTCCCAAAACCCAAGGAGGATTTGCCGGACTTTTTGACCAAAAGGATGAGAACTTTTCTGAAGTATCCAAATACCCAAGCCCAACAGGATTAGCCCTGAAAAACCAAGAATCATAAAAACCTCCAAAGAGGGGAGTTTAGCTTTAAAAGAATCGATGAGGGAACCTTCTTGTAAAGGAGATTGAGTCCCCTGACCCACACTATCCCCGCTGAGGTCCTGGGTCATTAACTCATAGAAGGTATCAAATTGCAATAGTGTAACTACGAAAGCGATGAGAGCTAGCATAAAGAGGTCTGCTGCTCGTTCAGCGATTACCGTACCGAATACTTTGTCAAAGGGAGCCTTTTCATAGCGGGCCAATACCCCGCTCCTAGAAGCTTCCCCCAGTCTGGGAATCGCAAGATTGACCAAATACCCGATCATAACAGATGAAAAGCTATTGCTAAACTTCGGCTGTAGATCAATAGCCTCCAAGGTATATTTCCAGCGCCAGGCCCTGCTGACATGACTGAGGATATGAATAAAAACAGATAAGCCAATCCATCTGTAATCTGCAAGAGAGATATAGGATCGGATGGACGCAATATCAGAATCGCTGAGGCTGCGATAGATCAAGTATATAATTCCAAATCCCAATCCAAGAGATAGCAGTAGCTTTAGGAATTGATTGGCCTGTTTCTTCTTACTCAAATGCATTGCAATTTGAGGTGAAACCTACAAAATAAATGGGATTTTCTAATAAAAAAAGGCGTGAACTTCACGTCCACGCCTACGAGTAAGACAAACGTAGTAGTGTATAGAGTCCTGTTGCCCTAAAATTAAGGCATAAAAACAGCTTCAGGCCCCAAGAAGTAAGAATGAAAATAGGTTATCAAAAATAAATTGTCTTTGTCCTTTAAGCTATTTACAATTTTTTTTATTCAATACCAAAAATATCAAAGGCTTCATTTAACGCATAAAGATGCACATTTAGCTGCTTTCGAAGCTCGAAAGGGTAGTCCCAGCCACTTATTTTGGATAAGCATTTATTTCCAAGGAGTTATTAGCCATCTTTTTGGCAATTAATAATTTGGCAACATTATTAACATATTTTTAATACAATATCATTTTTTATACCAATTAAGTGTAAATAAGCTAAATTCCATTCAGGATTTTTGATATAAGTTTAGCGCATTCTTCTGGTTTCTCTAAGGGATACATATGTCCGCCATCTTCAAAGGGGATAAAGCTTGCCTGAGGGATCTTCTTTTTTAGAAAATTTACGACTTCTCGGGGTATTACCGGAAACCTATTTGAATAGAGGAAGTGTAGGGGGACATTTATATTCCAATTGAAGTGGGTAGGAAGGTTTTTAAAAATTTGTGATTCGATTTCTTTCGGAATAGCCAGTTGTAACCTATCACCTTTAGGTTCTAAGCCATGGGTGATATAATCCTGAAAACAATCTGGATGGAAAGATTGGAACAGCTTTTTACCTTGAAAATACGAAAATGCCTCTTCCCTGCTTTCGAATGTATCCTTTCTTTGCAAAGCTCTTTTAGCTAGGGGATTTATCGATTCCGTGAATCCTGCGATCTGGGCTATCCGATGCATGAACGCTCGTTGCCCATGTACGAGAGGGGGCTCCATTAAGATGATTACCTTGAAGAGTTCAGGATGTAAAGCTGCCAGTTTCAAGGTCAAGACAGCTCCAAGAGAATGCCCTAGCCCTATTACTGGTTCGCCATGTTGAAGGACACTTTGTTTCAACTCTTGGGTCATTTGTTGCCAACCACGGTCTACAGGGAAAGGTCCTGTCCCAAACTTATTGACATAGTGTAAATCATAGTGTCCGGGTAAGTGTTGGAAGAACGTAGTATAGGATTTGGCAGGGAAGCCATTGCTGTGTGAAAATTGAATAATACCCATGGCCGATAAGTTAAGGTTTTTCCATAAAAAGAGTAACTTGAAGGCATGTCCAAACCATTCAAACTAGGTTACATTCTTCAGGCTATTTCTGATAGGCCCAAACTTTGGCGTTACCTCTTAGGGCTGCTGTGCGTCCTGGTAGGCTATATGGTGGGGAGTTTTGTCTCTTTTGGCTTATTCTACGCCATAGAAGATACTGCTTTTTATAATGAAGAAGGAGCGTTTGACTTAATGGCTACTCGGGTTCATCCTGCCTTAGCCTTAGTGCTATACCTGATTCTTCCATTCGGCTTTGCGATTCTTGGACTAGCCTTCGCTTTAAGATTCCTTCATAAACGCCCCTTTCTTTCCCTTTTTTCAGGAGACATAACTATAGACTGGGGGCGCTATTCTGTGGGCTTCTTTTTGTGGTTGGGACTTGCGGCAGGAATGGAATCTCTGTTTTACCTGATCAACCCAGATGCCTATACCTTCAACTACAACCCAAGTGATTTTTGGCCCTTGGTCCTTGTAGGGCTGTTATTCTTCCCCATTCAAACTTCCTGTGAAGAATTTATTTTTAGAGGCTATCTACTACAGGGTTTTGGAATAGCAAGCCTTAGGGGATGGGTTAGCATTTTAATAACGGCTACTTTATTTGGGTTGCTACATGGCTCTAATCCGGAAGTGTTAAAATATGGGCCCTTGCTTCTTCTATATTATATAGGTGTCGGAATTCTCCTCGGAGTTATTACCTGGATGGACCAGCGAATAGAACTTGCCTTGGGTTTACACGCAGCTAATAATTTCTTTGCAGCCGTATTTGTTACTTTCTCCAGTTCGGTCATTCAGACTCCCGCTCTTTTCCGATTAGAGGAACTCAACCTCACACATATGGTGATTGCCTGGATAGTTTCTTCAGGAATTTTTGTGCTGATTTTAATACCTATCTATAAGTGGAAACACTGGAATGCGCTTTGGGAAAGGGTGGAATAACGATTGGAAATTTCAATAGAAAGTAGCAACCCATTCCTGAATTAAAAAGTACTGCCCAATAACTAAGGAACCACAATATTTACTTGCTGCCTATTGGTCAAGTCTTCGAGAAGTTGAGCGTTGAGAAAATACCGTATGTAAGTCCACTCAGTCTCACAAGATCCTGCTTCCAAAAAGAATTCCACCCTTAGAATATCCTCGTCGCTAGAGTTATTTCTTCGAATGTGATAGTTATAGGCATGGCGTGTGTTTTCCAATCCGATTCCATTTATTTCAGTGGAGATAGGGTTGATAAATCGCTCGGTGAAAGAGATTGGCCCAATCTTACTGCCTTCTAGCGGAGGTTCGAGTAACTCGAGATCTGGGGTGGGGTCTTCTCCTCCGGATAGGTCAACATATAGCAACAACTCACCCGGATTGAAGGAAGAGTTTGCCCCGAACTCCAGGGTAAAAAACTCATCACCTACTACTTCTTCAAAATTCTCCGGACAAGAGTCACAACCTGAAGAAATACCCATAATCATAAGGAGGAAAAATCCCAGGTGTTGAATGTTCAATTTGTGCATGTAAAAAGTACGATTGAAGGGTCTGCTTTGTTTGATTTCTTTATTTCTTCGCAAAGTTAATGCCATACGCGAATGGAATCATTGGAGTATAGAAATTAAAATTGATAAAATATTTTTTTATTAAAATATTACCCTTTAAAACGCCATATTTTACCGTATTGGCTTCTCTATTTGCTGTAGGGTTTATACAGGCAAAAGGCCCTTGGTGGGAGTAAAGTCTTATTTGCTCTAAAAATAGCCGTTTTTTGTCTGAATTGATGCTAATCCAGACAAGCGACCTCTCTTGGTCAAAAACAGTAGGTCATAAGTAGTAAAAATAAATATTACCCTAATTAAAGTTAATTTTTCCATTTTTTTCAGTTGGCGCCTGTGATATAACCATTCCCCTGAGAAAATTAGCAATTCACGTAGGGCAAACACGCATTCCCAAGTACACCCACTAGATTTGTTATGAAACAGGACGGTAATCCTGGAATACAAGAGCAAGGGCTAGGGTAGATTCTCCCGGATGGGATAGAGTCCCCTAGTTTTTTTTATATTTCATACAATATTTTTCTATTTTCCTGCATATAGAGATTGAATGGTAGATCAAAGCAGGACGAGTCTCATTACGCTGGCTCTATTTTATTTGGCCTTGGCATATGTCGTAGTACACTTCCATCAGCGTGCTGCTTACATAGAGCGTACTCAAGTTCTGCAAGGAGGATATGCTGATTTTGCAGGGGATGATTGGATAAATTGGGAGAGTACAGCCTATGGTACGATTGCCCGATCCACCCATCCCTTACTCAGTTATAAGACCTGGGGTGCCCATCAAGGGCAGCGATTTAATACAGTTGATCGAAACGATAAACTCGAAAGGATAGAAGGGGAACTTATTGAGCATGCCAGTGAGGCGGACCGCAGAATGCGCAACCTTCCCCCTGGATCCATGCGTACCTTTCACATTGTTAAGCCCAAAAATATCGGAGGCTTTTTGGATTATGAGAGTGGTAGTGAACCTCTTCAGTTTACAAATGCTTTTCGGCTTTCATTCTCTTTTACTCAAAATGGAACTTACTGGAAAATTAGTTTGTGGCTGCTGGGCTTAGGGGCCTTCATTGCCCTTATCATGCTGTTTATCCTGATCCCATTGATTCAAGGAAACCAGTTGAAATATAGGCCCACACTGGCCCTGATACTAGCCGGGTTAATTTTCTTCCTGCTTCAGTTGGTACATCAATTATTTATCATCGTAGATACAGGCAGCCCCAATATGTGGTATGAAAAGTTATTCATACCCATTTACATGGGAGTGCTGATCATTTATTTGGTAAACTATTTCTATATAAAGACCCTGAAAAAGCCCTACTCAGTTATTATCCCCTCTGTATTAGTGGGTTTATGGTTTGTCTACCAAGCGATTGACATCATCTTTCTTAAGGAAAAGTTATTGTACTATCACGACTTGATAGAAGAAATCTGCATTTTGTATTTATACGTTCATATTTTGGGGGGGACCGCAAACTTTATGGCAACTCGTTATGCCATCCGCCAGCCTTTAGCCATACGCAATTTCCTTGGGCTGGTCTTTTCTGCTTTCATTGCTTTAGTGGGATTTCTGCAGTATGGAATGGACATTTCCTTCCTCCCGGCAAAAGGAGAACACGGAATGGCCGTATACTACCTGATGTTATTTTTTCCGTTGGTAAACGCAGCCATATTGCAATTGCAGTTTGGGAAGGTGATCCTGGTTGTAACCAGAAGTATCCAATACCTGGTATTCTTTATGGTGAGTATCGCCTTATTTCTTCTAATAACTCAGTTGTTTGACTACCTAGAGCAGGAAAACCCTTATCAGCGTTACCTGGAATTCGCTACTTTCCTGGTATCTATTCTTGTGTTACGCCAAATCTATGTCGCCAATGCCAATAAAGTGGCCAAGTATTTTATTACGGCTCAGCAAGAGAACACTCAAAACTTTAGAACCTTTATCGCCAAGATACCCCAGTACTCTTCTTCCCGTCAGCTACGCAAAGACTTGGTGGATCAATTGATGGGATATTTTAATGCAGATGCTGTACACATTTGGTGGAGAGAAGATAAAGAAGAATTGGGGGAGTACCCTGATATGCCCAATGAACAATACGAACGCATATACCGTGAGCTAACGACAGATAATCAATCGCTTTGGTCAAAAAACAAAGAAATTGCCTCTTTCCGCTTTGTAGGTCGTCTGGAAGAAGTGGTCCTAAAATCCAATTATAGCCTCATTTGCCCAGTTACAGTAAGCGAGGATTTGTACGCCCTCCTCATGCTGGGAAAGAAAAAAAGAGGGGTGTATAACCTGGCTGATTTGGAGCTGATTTCCCAATTGATACAGCAGACACAGTTGACATTGAATGTAATTCAATTGATTACACGAGAAAAAAGTCTTATCCAGCAGAAGTACGAGGCAGACCTTATGGCACTTCGCTCTCAGATAAATCCCCATTTCCTTTTTAATACCCTCAACTCTTTAACGGAATTGGTCCATGAATCCCCAGAAAGGGCCGAGGACGCCATAGAGAAGCTTTCATTTATCTTTAGATATACTACTAAAGAGAGTAGCAAGAACCTAGTCCCCTTACGCAATGAAATCAAACTCGTCTCGACCTATTTGGAACTAGAGAAAATCCGCTTTGGGGACAGACTTAGCTTCGACATTGACGTCCAACCAGAGGCAATGGATCATCTCATCCCAGCCTTTGTCTTACAAACGCTGGTGGAAAACTGTATTAAGCATGGCGTAGCAAAAGTTTTATATCCTGGAGAAGTGTTTATCCAAGCTTATGAGGAAGAAGGATATCTAAAAGTTAAGGTAAGAGATAATGGTCCGGGTATCGATCACAGTAGGATTTTTAAAAGTACAGGGCTGAGTAATACTGTAAGGCGTTTCGAAAATATCTATGGGCTCAAAAATTTATTGGAATTTATCAATACAGGGGAGGGTACGCTCGTTCAAGTTAAGGTGCCTCTCGGAGAACTCAAAAACGTGTCCTGATACTAAAGGGGTAATAAAAAATTAGAAATAATTTGAAAACTATGCTATTTTTATCCCAAATTCGTTATATACGAACAAAACGCTACTTGAAGCCCTTTGTGTAAGGGTAAGATTAGTGATAATTATCAATTTTAATTGGGGTAATAATTTTTGAATTTTATTATTTTCATAGACTTGAAAATTATCACACAACCCAAAGAATAATAACTATCTCACATGTCAAAACTTCGTGTAATTATAGCAGATGACGAGCAGCCTGCTCGCAACAAAATGAAACGCTTATTGACCAATATAAAAAAAGTGGACCTGATTCATGTGGCAGAAAATGGGTTAGAAGCGTTAGAAAATATTCAATCGAAAAAACCAGACTTGGTATTTTTGGATATAGAAATGCCTGGCTTAAGTGGACTTGAGGTTGCAGAAAGTATTGACCTGGAGAATATGCCTGCCGTTATTTTCGCTACTGCCTATAGTGAGCATGCCATTAAGGCTTTTGAGCTGAATGCAATTGATTATCTGTTGAAACCTTTCAATGAAGAACGCCTCAGGGCAGCTATAGAAAAGGTGGCCAATAACCGGGAGAGCACTAAGTTTGATAAGGAGAAGTTGGCTGAGATGCTCAAGTCCGATATCGCTAATGAGATTAAGGTTCCTTTTTCCAATAAGGTCCCCATTCCAACACGAGATAGATATAAACTCGTCGATTATACAGACGTAGTATGTATTGAAGTAGAAGAAAGAAGTGTACGATTATATACGAAAGAGCGTTCCTATTTGCTCAACCATACACTAGATACTTTTGAGAGAAAATTGCCATCTGACCAATTTTTTAGGGTTAATCGCTCATGTATCATTGGCCTCAAACACGTTAAGGAAATTGTTATTTGGTTTGGAAATCGCTTTAAGATTATCCTGAGTAATGAAAAGGAAGTGATTTCCAGTCGCGAAAAATCCAAAATTCTCAAGCAGGTGCTTAAGTTTTAATGGGAAGGGTCATTCTGGTACCTACCCCGATAGGTAATCTCGAAGACATTACTTTGAGGGCTATAAGCGTATTAAAAGAAGTGGACCTTATCGCCGCGGAAGATACCCGCAAAACCGGAATTCTACTCAAGCATTTTGGTATATCCACTCCTCAGGTTTCTCTTCATCAGCACAATGAACACCAGAAGGTTCCGAAACTGTTGGATAGGGTCCAAGAAGAAGATCTACAAATAGCTTTGGTTTCTGATGCGGGAACTCCGGGGATTTCAGATCCCGGTTTCCTCTTGGTCCGTCAGGCCCGAGAACGCCAAATTCCTATAGAAGTATTACCTGGGCCAACGGCCTTTATCCCTGCTTTGGTTGGTAGCGGCCTTCCCTGTGATCGCTTTATTTTTGAAGGCTTTCTGCCTCAAAAGAAGGGACGGAAAACCCGATTGGAGCAATTATCGAATGAGATTCGAACCGTTATCCTATATGAGTCGCCTCATAAATTGATAAAAACCCTTGAGCAACTAGCCGAATATTTTGGAGAGAACCGACCAGCCTTTGTAGCACGTGAAATCAGCAAACTACATGAAAGTCACTATCCAGGGACCTTGGGGAGCCTGGTCCACTATTTTCAAGAACAGGAAAGCCCTAAAGGAGAGTTTGTTATCGTAATTGACGGGACCAAATAGCAGGATAATCTCTACTTTTGACAACCAATTGTCCATGGATTTATCGGATGGGGTTGTACTTTTGATAGGAAATTGATTTCAAACCCACCTATTAGATTGAAGATCGATGAGATGGCAGCTTAAACAAATACCGGAGAATCCCCGCTTAAAGGACTTAGAGAAATCATTGGCTACAAGCATTCCTATTCCTCCTGCTTTACCCAATATCCTCTTTCAGCGAGGAATTGAAACGTATGAGGGGGCCAAGGAGTTTTTTTCTCCCAAAACTGAGTTTCTTCACGATCCCTTTCTAATGAGAGGTATGGACCAGGCTGTGGCAAGACTGGTAATAGCCCATCAACAAAAAGAAAAAATTGTATTGCTGGGAGACTATGATGTGGATGGCACAACGGCGGTCTCTCTTTCTCTCTTATGTCTTAGGTCCTATGGATATGATGTCTCCTACTATATACCAGATCGTTATAAGGAAGGCTACGGTGTAAGTTTTGAGGGAATAGATTTCGCCAGTGAAAATAATGCCAGGCTGATGATTAGTATGGATTGTGGAATCAAGGCTTTGGATAAAGTTGCCTATGCTAAGAGCAAAGGGATAGAATTTATCATTTGTGATCACCATACGCCTGGAGATAAGTTACCAGATGCATTTGCCATTCTGGATCCTAAACAGGTGAATTGTGACTACCCTTTTAAAGAACTTACTGGTTGTGGGATCATTTTAAAATTGATGCTAGGTATTCATAGGGAATTATTTTCCTATTTGGGTCAGAGTCCACCTGTTGATCCATTGACGGCTTATGCGGACCTGGTGGCTATGAGCATTGCCAGTGATATTGTTCCTATTGTTGGAGAAAATAGAATACTTACGCATTTGGGCTTAAAGAAAATTAGAGAAAATCCTTCTTTTGGAATAAAGGCTTTAATGGATCAAGCCAAGCAGGTCCGCCCTTGGAATGTGTCAGACCTTGTATTCTTTTTGGGGCCAAGAATCAATGCGGCAGGTCGCCTTCACCATGCCCATCAAGCAGTAGAGGTCCTTACAGGAAGAGAGGAGGTGGTACCTCCCTTGGCGGAGAAGCTACAAACAGCAAATTTTGAGCGCCAGGCTTTAGATAAGCAAATGACAGAGGAAGCCCTAGAGATGCTTCATGCGGACCCCGTTTCAGATCAGCGTTCTACCACGGTTTTATCCCACCCCGAATGGCATAAGGGAGTTGTAGGTATTGTAGCCTCTCGACTAATTGAGCATCATTACCGGCCTACTATTTTGCTAGCCCAATCTCAAGGCAAATGGGTAGGATCGGCAAGATCCGTGAAAGGATTTGACCTCTACAAAAGTCTAGAAGCCTGTAAGGAGCACCTATTACAGTTTGGCGGCCATAAGTACGCTGCAGGGCTAACTCTTTCCTCAGAACAGCTAAGTCCCTTCAAAGAGAAATTTGAACAAGTGGTATCTGAGTGTATTTCGCCAGAACAAAAGGTACCCATTTTGCCCATTGATTATGAACTGAACCTGAGCGAAATTTCCGATCGGCTGGTTAGGATAATCCAGCGAATGGCCCCTTTTGGGCCAGGGAATCCGACTCCAGTATTTTTATGCAGGGGCGTATCGGTCAAGCATCAGCGCGTCCTAAAAGATCTCCATTTAAAACTGGTTTTGGAACAAGAAGGCATATTATTTGAAGCTATAGGATTTAATTTAGTTCATAAAGTGGATCTTTTGAAGTCAGAGTTCATAGATATAGCCTATCAAGTGTATTTCAATGAATGGAATGGCCGAAAACGGATCAATTTGAAATTAAAAGATTTAAAACTGCATGGGGAATACCAATCGCAGAATTGAGTGCCTGATTGTTTTTACTGTAGGGTTTTTACTACAGTCATGGGCGCAAGATCCTTTCCTTGCTTGGAATTATGAAAGTCTTCTTACTGACCGTAAGCCCTCCGGTGTGAATCCAGAATTTCAGATAGATTCTCAGGGGAATTTCCATTTGTTTTATTGGGATAAAAATCGGGATAAACTAGTCTATGCTACCAAGTCCTCTAACGGGCAAGACTGGGAATTTGAGTGGGTTGACTCTACTACTGTGAATGGCTTTAAATCCTCGGTTTTCATAGATGATCAAGAAACTATCCATATTGCTTATTTATCAAATCAAGGAGGTCTTGCCTGGCTCAATTATGCCAAGAAGACGGAACTAGGTTGGGAGAGTGAGCCAGTACCCATAAACTCTGATCTTGGTAAATACGGATTTGATGAGGAGTTTCCTATCTATGCTCAAGCATCTATAGATATTCATATTCTTGATTCTAATGAGCCCCTTATAACTTATTTCGATGGGAGCTCTGAACCTTCCGTTCAGGGCTGGTGCGGAAGTTCCTCATCAGGGATGGCCAATTACTACCATGATTACGAACTGGAAATGGAGGTAGCATTCAAGAAGGAAGGAGAGTGGACTATCATAGATTCCCTAAATGTTCCCTATACCGGTGGGGGAGCTTGTTTGGAGCCCAATGGCGATAGATTTGGGGAATTTAACCAAATAGTCGAACTCAAAAATGGAGAGTATATAGTCTTAACCAATTCCTTACACAATAATGACTTATTAGCATTTCAGGGACAGGATGAGCTTATTAATTGGAGTTTTCAGGCAATTGACTCCGTTGACCGCTTTGCCAGTTCCGGAGCTAATGCCGGGCAACGCGCCAAAGAAAGTTTTGACTACATCAATGCAATAAAGAGTAGCGATTCCGTTTTGCACCTAATTTATGGGGTTTCGGACCTGTATGGCTTATCTTCTCCTACTACTTATATCAGGACAGCCCCAACGGGTCGCAGAAGCTTTTTTTATGTTCGGGCAGACCCTGATTCCTTACTTGAAAGAACTTATACTCCCGTATACCAAGAAATGGTAGCCCGGAATTCTGCCAATGACCCCAATAGTCATGATGGGCATTATAGATCCTTATTTTCCCTTTCTACTATTGGAGATGACAGTGTATTCATAGGGCATTATAACCATACCCTCAATGAAATAGTCTTTCATTCTTCTTTCAATGCAGGAATAGATTGGGAACTGGATACACTGGGTTCTTGGCAATGCAATACTCCTATAA
The DNA here is from genome assembly GCA_965263105.1 of Bacteroidia bacterium. Classification (GTDB taxonomy): domain Bacteria; phylum Bacteroidota; class Bacteroidia; order J057; family J057; genus JBCCTX01. The sequence continues at coordinate 452,049 of CBDHGL010000003.1, forward strand.
AGACTCAGATTTGGCGGGATAGCCTTCACGCTATTTTTTATGACTCCTTTAACGATCAATTAATTTGGGGTACTAGATTTGTAGGGGGAGGGGAATGGAATATCCGACCTATTTTTCAAGCGATGCGTTTTGGCACCCTGTTAGCCTCATCTGCATCTTCTCAAAACGGGAATACAGAGATTTTTACTGTATTCAATGAAAGTGTATCAGGCCAGCTATATGCGGGAATATTTTCTCTAAGTTCTTGGGAATATCAGGCTCTGGAGGAACCTGGAGGGGATGTTTCCACTGTATGGGTTTCTCAAAAAAGTAATCAGGGACTTTGGGCAGCCTATTCTATAAGAGACAGTTCCCATCTAAAAATCGCCAGACCAGAAAATGGTGCCTGGACTTGTCAAGTTGTAGAAGATAGCGTTGAGCTATCCGAATTAGAAGGAGCAATATTAGGGGATACTATCCATCTGATTTACTTTGATCTTTTGAGCCAGTCTCTCAAGTGGGCTCGGAGTTCTATTGAAGCTCCCTTGGACTGGAAAATTCAGGCACTAGATACCACTAGTACAGAACCCACAGGTATAGCCCTTTCTTTGCATGTGGTAGATGAAAAAATGTTTTTGGGTTATCGGAATTTGTTTAACCCCCTACTTAAATATGCGAGCTATAATGTGGAGAATAGCTCCTGGTATATTGATACCCTTAGTACTCCGGAGGTCTATTTTGTTGAAGAGAATGACCTGGCTACTGATAGTAAGGGCAACCTGGTGGCCGTCCTCAGGGAAGAACTTACAAATGGATTAATTTTGGCCAAACATCAAGCGGATTCCTCTTGGGTATATCAAACAGTCCCAACCCCCAATAATAATTTTATTGGATCCCCGGTGAAAGTATATATTGACCCCTCTGATCGTATTTGGGTTACTTTTAGTTCTGTTTCCAATCAGAATGAGTTACTCATTTTCCGTCAGGACCCCGAGGGTTTTTGGGAGGATATTACGGTTCTGAATAACCGAGGGACCATAGCCCAAAACTATGAGGTTCACGGTTTGGACGAGTCTTTATTTATTATTGGTCAAAAAACTCATCCCAATGACAGGGGAATAGGAATTCTATGGGCAGAAAAAGCCCTGGCAACTCCCTTAAAGAATATAATATCACAAGAAGGAGAATTTCAAATATGGCCTAATCCAGTTGAAGATTATCTTTACTTCTCAGTGGAATCCATTCCCTACAAAGAGGCTAGCTTGAGCATTTTTGATTTGAATGGAAAAAGACTCCTCCACAAGGCACTGTCTCCAAATTTAAATTCTCAAACTTTTTCACACTTCATACAGCTGGATTTCCTTCCTAAAGGGATGTATGTTTGTATTTTAGAAACAGAGGATCGCCGAATTGTTCGGAAATTTATTCGATAAGCGCAACGAATTAGGTCCGATTTTAACATCTCTTCTAATGGAAGATAATTTATACGATGTACTAATCGTAGGAGCAGGTCCTATTGGCCTGGCTTGTGGTATTGAAGCAACCCGAAAAGGATTATCCTATCTAATCCTTGAAAAGGGCTGTTTGGTGAATTCCATCTACCATTATCCCAAAAATATGACCTTTTTCTCCACCTCTCTTAAAATAGAGATAGGAGACGTCCCATTTGTTTCACATGGCCCCAAACCTACGCGTTCGGAAGCGTTGGAGTATTACCGCCGAGTAGCAGATAAATGGGAACTTAAGGTCAATGCTTACGAAAAGGTGGAACATATAGAAAAGAAAGGGGACTTTTATAGGATATACAGTTCAATAAATGTCTATCAGGCGAAATCCTTAATAATTGCGACTGGCTTTTATGATCATCCTAACCTAATGGGGGTTTCTGGCGAAAAATTGGCTAAGGTTAAACACTATTACGACGAAGCTCACCCTTATATCGGGCAAAGAGTATTGGTGGTAGGGGCTGCCAATTCAGCAATAGATGTGGCCCTTGAGACCTGGAGGGCTGGTGCTGAAGTTACCATGGTCATCCGCTCAAAAGAGATAAGCCACCGCGTTAAGTACTGGGTCAAGCCCGATATTGAAAATCGCATCAAAGAAGGTTCTATTAAGGCATACTTTGAAAGTGAGATACTCAGTATTTCCCAAAAGAAGGTAGAAATCCAAACTCCAGAAGGAAGAATAGAAGTAGACAATGACTTTGTTTTGGCGATGACAGGGTATCAACCTGATTTTTCCTGGCTGAGAAATATTGGGATAGAATTGCATGAAGATGAGACTCTTATGCCCTATGCCGATGAGTTTACCTTTGAGACCAATTTGCCCAATGTTTTTATCGCTGGAACAGTTTGCGGAGGGATGAAAACAAGTAAATGGTTTATTGAAAACTCCATTGAACATGCTACAGTTGTAATGAATGAAATCCAACGGAGAATGCCCGCCTCCCAGACCTAGACTATTATTCTCTCTTGCATAAGGCGATCATATAATTGCCTTACTTCGTTCATTAATTTAGGCTGTGAAGGGACTATTGGCGTATAAGGAGAGGAATCCGATTGAGGAAGGCTATGGATAGTGAGAATTCTATCTATCCTATCTCCGATTATTTTGAGCAAAGCCTGAGGCTTGGTTCTTAAATCTTCATGGTGTACCAGAAATGTCTTTTTTCTATCCCATATTCGAAGAAAATGTGAGTAGTAGTAGTGCCAGTAGGATAACCAGAATTCCAGACTGTTCATGGGATGGGATGAGTGAAAACTACTCTCAAAGAATTTCATTTTCTTGAACCCCAATCCAAATTCGTGATGTCCCAACCAATCCATATATTCCTTTGAAAAGGGAAATTCATTTTGCAAGGAACAGAATATCTGATGTTGTCTTAGGAGGGAATTTGCTTGCTCCACTGGATCTCTGAACATGAAGATAGATAGCATTTCGGGCGCGTGGCTATGTAGAAACTGATATCGCAATAAGAGATGGTTATTTTTAGCTAGATAAAGCGTCGTGGAATGACGCTTGTTCCTCAGAAGGTTTCTATAATTTTGATAAGAATTGATCGTTTTGTCGTCAAGTTTGTGCTCAATCAAACTATTTTTCCTTATAAAATGATCTCTGGTAAATACTTTGAAAAAATATTCTTCGAATGCCTCTATGGTATCTAAATCAATCTTCAAGCCGTCCTGATGATAGCGTTCTCTTGTTGTAATCTTTGTTTTCCGGTGAATCATACCCCAAAAATTGGGGCATAAGAGAAAGGGCATATGAGCATATTGAAGGGAATGAAAATCACCCGTTGCATATAGCAACCGAGTCATTATACTGGTGCCCGATCTAGGTAAGCCAGATACAATGACAAACGGCTGACCGGAAGACCTTAACTTTTTACGATAAAGCCTTTCCTCCCAGGAAAATACGAGATTTGATACCGCGTAATGGTCTAAGGCGATTTTGTGAAGGGACATTGCTGCCTTAGAGTAGGGCTCCTTTTTCGGTATATAGGCTAAATAGAAGAAGGGAAAGCATCCCCCCAACATGGCTAATAGGACATATGAGACTGAAAATGATTCTGGGAACCATGGAGTTCCCTCAGTGTAAACTCGTATAGCAAGCGGTAGAGCTGCCACAAAGAACACGGTCAATAGACCTAGAATTGCCTTATTTAAGATTATAAGTACTTTTCGAAGCCCCTGAACTAGTACTTTTTGTTTTTGGTCCTCATTTTCATGGGCATCAAGAAGGGTGTTGAGAAGAAAAAAGGAGTTGTGGGCCAACTCGTACAGATGATGACGAAGAAGGGTAAGCCCCACGGATAGGAACAAGGTGGATAAAAAAATTGTTCCCAATTCAATCACTTAACAATCCGTCTAAAAATTTTCAGGAAAGTTCGTTTTAAGGGAATCCATATAATGAAAACCAAGGAAACTAGGACCAATAGCAAAACTAATAAGACTACTACAAGAGTCCCTATGCCTAATCCAGGTCCTAAATAAGTAAATACCATTATGGTTCAGAACTTAGACTATTTGGATTTATTATTCTCAGCCAATTTAATAAATTCATATGTTGCATATCCTCTGTTAGGAAAATTTTTTCCCAAACGACTTCCTTTTCGTTGATTATCAGAATCCTTCCTTGGTTTTGAGACTCTACTAGAATATCTCCGTTATCTAAGATTTCATGAAGTCCTTCACTTGCTGTTGCTACTCCGTGGGCACTGAGGATAGAATCGCATAATTTAGTAACAGAGTTATCTGCCAAATCATAAAGAAGCACTTCAGAATGATTATAAAGGGGATTTGCTTCCTTTTCAAAAGAAGCCTGTGTCTGACTTTCTGCTTCAAATGTGTTGTTGTTAAATATGGATAATTTTCCATCTCCCCAGATATCGATATCGTGTTGGAAGAGAAAGGATCCTTGGAGAACTCTGATCACTCGATTAGTAGAAGGTCGATATTGTATGATCAAAGATCGGTGCCGTAAACTGAGAAACAAATCTCCTTTTTCCCAGTATTGGGTAGAATCTAGGCTTGGTTCAATGTCATTGAGATGCAAGGGGTCTGGCCCTAGAATCACACCAAATAGGAGGTGTCGAAGCTGGTTTTCGAGCAAAATGTCAGAGAGGCTCTTTTGGAAGAGAACTTGGCCTGTTTCTAATTCAACCTGAACAATCAAATCATCCCGATAGTGATAGGTAATCCCCCTCAGGTCCTTAACCTGTCTACCCACATAGGTTCCCTGCTCCTTTTGAAGGTGGGGAGAGGCACAGATCCATATGTTGCTATCAGCATCGAAATTCATGGAGTGGTGAAAAATGAAATCAGAATTTTTCCATTCAAGCTGCGATTGCGCATCTAACTTCAAGAGGTTGGCACTTTCGTGAAAAGAAACAATGAGGGTGCTGTCTTGTGCTAGAAGGCTGTGTAGGGGCCGGGATTCTTCAAAACTCTTGGTATAGGGAGTGAGGGTATTGTATATAAAGGAAGGAGTCGGGAGGTAGTGCTCTCCGTAGAGAACCCACTCTTTTTCTACAGAATGTTCCTGGAGGTCTAGGAGACGAACAACCCAACTTTCCTTTTCTGTATTCCAAAAAGACATAAGGCCCATTAACGGATAAGGCAGAGCACTATTGGTAAAATCAGTGGGAGTAAAATCCGAAGGAATTTCTAGGTACGATGGAGATTTCTGGGAGGAAAATACGTGGTTAAGCGTGGGTAGAATATGTCTAGGGAAAGTGGAGAATTCCTGAAAGGTTTGTGTGAAAATCCCCAGGTTTTTCCCACCTTTAGCTACATGGAAAACTATATAATTGTAGCAACTGAGTAAGAATAAACCAACTACCAAAATGGCAAGAATCCTTGCTGTTTTCATAATAAAGGATCTAAACAGCAAGGTAGAAAATTTTTTTTAATCACCGATCCACCGCAGCCCGGATATTCCAGTTGATGTCAATAGCTGCTCTTTGACTGAGTGGGAGCCAATTTCCATCTGCCGAATCAAAAAGCCAATCTCCATTTGTCTCGGCAGGACCAGGATCACACCCCAAAGACCTTAGGTCTATGTTATGGGAAAATCGAAGACCAATCCAAATATCATCTTGGTTTAAGGTAATGGGATTACTCAGTGTATGTTTGTTCCATGCAGAACCACGGATTCCCCTGGATAGGTCTCTTTGATAAAGGACTTTATCCGGGTTATTCCCTGAACTTCCTGAATAAATCCGCATTTCCAAGGTTTCAGGGGGAGCTTGAATGAAATAATGGACTTCAGTCAATTTTCCCCCTACGGCTATCCCAAGGTCTGCGGGAGTAAAACGTACCGCTCCTTCATAGGTTCCCGCAGGTAACTGGGGGGCATTTACATTAGGTCCATCATGGTTTAAGACAATTAGATTCAGGTCTATTTCTGGCTCCGAAGGAGCTATCGTATCGTTTTCACAGGAAACAGAAAAACAAAAAATCCCTAAGAGGGCAATACATCCAAAAATTCGCATATAATTTTTTCCTTAGTTTACGAATTTTTCGCTTCGGAAGGTGTCCAAAATGAATGCCTATCCTACACGCTTGATAACAAAAGGCCTCCGCCGGGGAGGCAGAGACCTTTCAAATTTAGCTGCACGTTACTTATAATACGAAATAAAATGCTTTGGGTTTATGGTCCATCGTCGAAAATCTGGGGTGTGAGGGGTTTGATAGTATAATGGTCCATGGTCGATAGTCTGGAGGGGTTTGATAGTATAATGGTCCATGGTCGACAGTCTGGGTTGAAAGAGTATGGTGACTCATGAGCCAGTTAACCAACTGTGGACCATCGACTATTCAACCATTTAACCTTTTTTCTGTGGACCGTCGACTATTCAACTATTAAACCAAGTAAACGGACTGTCCCCCCTACTCCTCTCTATACCAATACTGTGTACGACCGAGAAGGGAGAAGCCAATAAAACCCCTTACTTTTAATTTGGTCGGGTTGACTAACTCTATATAGCAATCGTAGACTTTCCCATTTTCAGGATCCATTATTTTCCCTCCTTCCCATTCATCTCCGTCCTTTTCCAGGTCCCACATGATTTCCATGCCAATAATGGGCTTATTTTTCTTATCACCAGAGCATTGGTCACAGATCGGATTGGGATCATCATCTGGGCCAGGAAAAGTCTTAATCACTTTGCCGTGGAGTTTTCCATTGACTTCATAAATTTCTAATAGGGATTTGGCCCTTTTTTCTACATCGTCAATGGTTTTCCAGGTTCCAAGCGGACTCTGAGCCTGTGCCTGTCCTGTAAAAAAAATCGCGGCGATGACAATAATTAAGGAATGAGTAAGCTTCATTTTTCTTATGTTTACTATACTATTGAAAGGAGAAATATACCTAAATAATCATTATTACGAGATAGTATGGATATAGATTTGACGAATAAGTCTGCATTGGTCTGTGGAAGCTCACAAGGTATTGGGAAAGGGATTGCCATAGCCTTATCGGAACTTGGTGCTTCTGTATGCCTGCTAGCTAGAAATGAGCAAAAGTTGCTGCAAGTTAAAGGAGAGCTTAAGTCGAATAATGGACAAACTCACCACGTTTTGGTAGCTGATTTTTCAAATCCGGAAGGGGTACAGCAAGTTGTCAAGCAGCACATACAGGAAAATGGAGACTTTCATATACTCATTAACAATACCGGAGGGCCCGCTTCTGGTCCTTTAGTTGAAGCGGAAAATCAGGATTTTTTGAAGGCAATGCAGATGCACCTTTTTTGCAGCCAGCTGCTCGTACAAGCCTTGCTTCCAGGTATGAAAGCAGTGAGTTATGGTCGCATCATCCAGGTTATTTCCTCTTCCGTGAAGGAGCCCATCCCGGGTTTGGGGGTTTCCAATACCACGAGAGGCGCCATGGCTGCCTGGGGGAAAACCCTGGCAGGGGAATTAGCCCCTTTTGGGATCACGGTCAACAATTTACTCCCAGGATTCATCGAAACAGAACGTCTATACTATGTCATAAGAAATAGGGCAGAAAAAGCAGGCATTTCGGAGGAGGCCATGGCCGATTCTCTTCGAAAGACCGTTCCAATGGGGCGATTTGGAGATCCTTCAGAGATCGCCCAAGTAGCAGCCTTTTTAGCCTCCCCTGCCGCTTCCTATGTAACAGGGACTAATGTAATGGTAGATGGGGGGAAAACGAGGACATATTAAGGGGAGTCGGAAGTCCGTAGTCGATGGAAATTAGCTGTGAGAGGTGAGGTAAGAGAATTTGAGAATGGAACTCTCTCCTGATCAACCTTCCCTTCAAGCTATGGACCATGGACTATGTAGACTACTTTACCTCTTCTCCTTCAACATCCTATCAAAAAAGTCAGCAGTCGCCTCATAAGCTTTTAGCCAGTTCCTGTGTAGCAAAAAGCCATGTACCTCATCGGGGAAAACGAGTTGCTCAAAGTGAACCCCTTGATTTCTCAAGGCGTGTACAATATCCACAGATTCACTAAAAGGTACATTGCGGTCGTCGTCTCCATGAATCAGTAAAACGGGGGAACGCCATCCTTTCATGTGGGCAAGAGGAGAGGATTCAAAGGCTAAACGCGCGAACTCAGGATTTTCTAAAGGATTATAAGAGGGGATAAAATTCTGGATCACTGGATTCCAGTCGTGGACCCCATGTATATCTACCCCTGCGGCGAATAGCTCAGAGGCCTTGGCCAATCCAAGGGCTGTAAGATACCCCCCATATGATCCTCCCCAGAGACCAATTTTCTCAGGGTCTACTTGTGGATGACTTTTGAGAAATAAGCCGGCTCCCAGGACATCCCTGAATTCACTGGCACCTCCCGCTCCATAATTTAGAGCTTCCCGAAATTTCATCCCATAGCCAATGCCACTGCGGTAATTGACCGAAAGAACGACATATCCCTGACTTGCCAGGTATTGGTTGAGGGAATAGGCATTATGATAATAGCCTCTATGATGGAAGCCTAATAACATCTGACGCCGGGAGCCTCCATGAAAGAAAAGGACTGCCGGGTGTTTTTCATTGGGTTGAGAAGAAGAAGGAAGAAAGAGTTGTCCATGGATATCCATGCCATCACTTGCTGAGAATATCACCTGCTTCGGTTCGACCAACTGCTCAGAAGGAAAGGTAGCAGGAATAGAATTTTGGGCCAGAGACTGGGGTTGACCCCCTTTCTTTAAGTAGGCTGGATAAGCAGGAGTAGTGGGGCCGGAACGTAGGAAAACCACCGTTTGCTTATTATCCAAACTGCTAGGAGCCCATTCAATAGACTTTCCAGAACTTAATTGGCTAGGTTTTCCTCCTTCTACAGGAACACGCCAAATGTGTTGCTTATCTATATCCTCTTGGTTAGAAGAGTATAATATGTGGGTCCCATCAGCGGAAAGAGACACATATTGGACCTCAAATTCTCCTGGGGTAAGATATTGGGTTTTCCCCCCACTCGCCGGAATGCTATACAACTGTGTCCAGCCTGATTTTTCCCAAGGAAATACCAAAAAATCTCCTTTACCCCACAATAGCTGGTTGGAAGCAGAAATATTTCGAAAGGCGGAGCCCATACCTTGCTCAGCTGTCCAGATAGTGCGCACCTTACCCGTGGAAACCTCTGCCACACATATGGACCAGGGGTGAGCCTCCCGGCGAGGAACAAATATTTGGGGCTTTTCATGAGGGAATCGCATGAATGCAATCCGATCCCCCGAAGGAGACCAAACCGGATATCGGTCGTGATCCACAGTGGGACTGAGGTAGGTTAGCTGCTGTGTAGATACATCAAAGATTCCAATAAAGCTATGATCTCCCCGACTGCTAACAAAGGCGAGCTTAGGCTTTCCGCCGTCAGGAGACCAACTAAGACTTCCCGGATTGCCCCTTATGGTAAAAAGCTTCTGCTGCTTAGTACTATCTCCAATTCGTTTGAGAAAAACACTTTTTCCCGATGAAAATGCAAGGCTATTCAAGGTGGGGTGGAGGGTATAATTATTGGCTTGCAGGAGTTTTTCTACTTGCCCATTCTCTACATTTAAACTCCAAATATCCTGTTGAGCAGGTTCAGCAAAACTTCTGGGGTTGGGTACTTCGCCCCTTCTGTTTGGGCTTCCTCCGCGAATAAACAACAGATGAGTTCCGTCAGAAGAAAACTGGAGATTCCCAAGTTCTTGCCCATCGTCCTCTGTAAAGCTGCTCACCTTCCTACCTCTTAGCTCGGGGCCCTTAGCAACCCAGATATTCCGAACTCCTTTTTCATTAAAGACCCAGGCGACTTGTTGACTGGCAGGATGGGTGGTCAAATGAGAAGGGAAAGGAGCACTCAGTACTTGCTCAATAGAGAAAGCTTGTTGGGCAAGTCCATGAGAAATTCCTCCTAAAATGAGAATGAATATCCATAGAACAGAGGGGAGAAAAGAGGGTCTGGAAGAATTCAATTGGATAAGGATTTGTGAGATTTTTACAAAAAGAATGTGGGAAGAAAAAGGGATGATTTCCGTCCATCAGGCAAAAAAGTAGTTCCAAAGGAGGAGGAACATACTTTTGCCGACGGTTCCAGGTTGAGCAAGGGCCTGGGAAAAATTAAGTTTAAGCTGTAAATAATCTTAGGTAAGTCAAGACTCAAAACAGCCCTCTATTCTCAAAAATAGCACTTTTTTGAGAAATACAAGCTATTTAGTTTGGGATTTTTCTACACAAAAAGCAATTTGCTATTGAGGGTAATCCAAATCAAAAATTTTTTATCGGATAACCCGTGTAATATTTCTGAGAAAAAGAATAATTCTTGAGGGTAATATGTTTATGCCTTCGATCTTTCTGAAAAGACGGAGATAATTCGGCCTCTTTAAATGACATTCTGCCCTTGAGCATGATATGCATGCATATCTTTTGCCCTTAGATTCCCAAAACTGATTTGGACATATGCATGGTAACCAGGACGTGAGGCAAATCCACTACCTCAGCAATCTTTAAGTCTCCAGCAAGGGAACATAATGTGTAAGCTTCTTGACGGGTAAGTCCATGTTCCGCCTCGAGGTAATCAATCATATATTTTACGGCTTTTTTTGAAGCCTCGTCTAAGGTGGTGGCAAAAGCTGTTACCGCGTAGTAGTCTTTGGTCTCATATTGGGGTTCTTTGATGCTTTTTCCCTTGATAACATGAATATCGAAAAGGATGCGGAGAGGAGCTTCAATGGCAGTCCCACATACTTCTCCCAATCCTTGAGCCGCATGTCCATCCCCGATGGAAAAAAGGGCTCCTTTCACAAAAACTGGAAAATATACGGTTGTCCCTTCTACCATATGTGGATCGTCCATGTTTCCTCCATTGGCTCGTGGAGGGATGGTGTTAAGGGAATCCTTGGTGGCGGGGGCGACCCCCATGACTCCCGGGAATGGGCGCAAGGGTATTCGGATCTTGTCATTGAAGGCAACGGATTTTGAAGTTGAGTCAAAGGTATAGGTTCTGATATAGGGATCTGGAAAATCTTCTGCCAGGAACCCAAATCCTGGGGCAATCGCATTCCATCCATAATCAATGAGGTCAATTTTGTGGAGCTTTACGGCTATCATATCTCCAGGTTCTGCTTCTTCGACGAATATGGGACCTGTGAGGGGATGAATGGGGTCAAAGCTAAGCTTCCGCAAATCCGCCAGGGTGGCACCTGGCAACAGCTGTTGATCACTTGCGTCTTCAGTAAACGCTTCAATGACCTCTCCAGAGGAAATGGTTAAGATAGGTTCTATAGTACTGCTGAATTTGTTATGGGTTTGATCCCTGCTTAGGCTATGATCTGCTTTGGGATAATCTTTCTCAAGAGAAATAGAATTTGGACTGGGGTTTTGACAAGAAAGAGCACAAATTAAGCTACAGACAGCCAAACTGGATATCCCAGATTTGGAAAATGATAGGTACATAGTAGTAGGGGGTTAATAATCTAGTTTCTGTAATCAAGGGGAGGTTTTCGGTCTCCCAGCAGGGCCTTGTATCCCCAGTCCTTTCCAACGCGTTTTTTTCGTTCCTTTTCGGCCATTTGAATGAGATCGGTTTGCAGAAATAAATCATAACCTGAAAGGGCGAGGGTTTTAGCTGCAACTAGCATCCCTTTCATTCCAATACTCATCCCACCACTGGCTACGGCCTGCCAGCTATGGGCAGGTGTACCCGGTACCCAGGTAGCCGTAGAAAGACCAGCCGTGGGGACTACCCAGCTTATGTCCCCCACGTCTGTTGATCCCCTAGGTGGATATTCAATAAAGGGTTGGATTTCATTGGTCGAATTGAGGGCTATCAGGTTATTCCCTAAGCTCTCGCGAATCTTTAAGGCAAAAGTCTGTTCGCGCTCATCTAGGGTATAGCCGCCCACCTGTTGAAGATTGTCATATACCAGTTTCGCTAAGGTCTCATTGGGGAGAAGGTTATATAAGCCATGGATGACCTCATACTCCATTCGAGTCCCAGTACCTTGGGCGGCACCTTTGGCCGCTTCCACGACTCGGTCGAAAATGGCCCCAGATTGGGCAGCTTGAGGGTGCCGTATATAGTAGTATACTTCTGCAAATTCTGGGACGATATTAGGTGCATCTCCTCCACGGGTGATCACATAGTGCATGCGGGTTTCCTGCGGAACATGCTCTCGCATGAGGTTAACCATGTAGTTCATCGCTTCAACTCCATCTAGAGCAGATCTGCCTCTTTCTGGTGCTCCCGCAGCATGAGCCGCTTTGCCATAAAAGCGGAATTTTCCGGATTTATTGGCCAGAGAGTTGGACGGACTAGCCGAATTGCGGTCCCCTGGATGCCAATGTAGCACTGCATCTACATCATCGAAGAGTCCTTCTCGAACCATGTATACCTTTCCAGCCCCTCCTTCTTCTGCAGGTGTACCATATAATCTTAACGTTCCTTCTTGACCTGAAGAAGCCATCCAGTCTTTTAGCGCAATAGCGGCCGCCACAGAAGCCGCGCCAAACAGATGGTGCCCACATGCGTGTCCAGATACCTTACCTGCTATTTCCTGACGCACAGGCAAGGTGTCCTGAGAGAGACCAGGCAAGGCATCAAATTCCGCTAATATTCCTATGACGGGTTTCCCCGAGCCGTATTCCCCAATAAAGGCAGTGGGAATGTCTGCCACCCCTTTTTTGACAGAAAAGCCCGCTTCTTCTAAGGTCTGGGATAGCAAAGCAGAACTTTTCTCCTCCTGATACCCCAATTCAGCGAATTGCCAGATATTTTTGGCAAGTGTTTGGTAGACCGATGCATGGGAATCAATCGATTTTATCAATTCATCTTTGGCTTTTTGGGCGAAACTAAGGCTTGGTAGGGCTATTATGGAGATAAGAAAAAGAATGAAAATTCTCATAGTAGGTGTTTGCTTTAGTTTATTAGTCTTTGGTCCTCGGTCCACAAAAATACTCAGGGGCGACTGCCCATTTCTTCTTCTTGAGGTCAGGGATTGTAAATTAAATCTACAATAGATTAAGCCAACCGCAAAATCCTCGCTAATTCAACAAAAAAGTATATTTTTGCAGATCGGAAATTAAAAATTTCAAACCATGATACTAACCTGTGTCCATGTACACGTAAAAGAAGAATTCGTAAAACCCTTTATCGAAGCCTCATTGAAAAACCATAGGGGTTCAGTCCAAGAAGAAGGGAATCTTCGATTCGATATCCTCCAAGATGCCGAGGACCCCTGTAAATTTATGTTTTATGAGGTGTATACCACCGAAGAGGCGGTAAAAGCCCATAAAATGACCCCCCATTATTTTGAATGGAGAGATAGCGTTGTGGATTGGATGGCCGAGCCTCGGAAGGGAGTCCGGTATGAGGTTTTGGCTCCAACAGACCTGGGGCAATGGTGAAAGCCCCGCATTTTGACTGGGCACCTAGCCCTAAAATTCTATTTGGACCAGGAAGCCTGAATAAGCTACCTGCCCTTTCTGCTACTTATGGAAAGAATATTCTTGTCATAACAGGAAGCACTTCTTTCAGTCGCAGTTCTAGATGGGAAAAGCTTCAAAAAAAGCTTCTGACGGAGAAATTTGACATGAGCCATGCTTCTATTCCCCGGGAGCCTTTCCCCCAACTGGTTGACGATATTGTATCTTCTCACCGCAAATCCGGAATCCAGGTGCTTGTGGCAATAGGAGGAGGGAGCGTCTTGGATGCAGGAAAGGCCATTAGTGCAATGTTGAAGCATGAAGAAGGCGTAAAAAACTACTTGGAAGGAGTCGGAGATAAACAGCCACATGGGAGCAAAGTGCCCTTTATTGCTATTCCTACCACTTCAGGGACAGGAAGCGAAGCCACCAAAAATGCTGTGCTTTCTGAAGTAGGCCCTAGTGGTTACAAGAAATCCCTGCGGCATGAAAACTTTGTGCCGAACGTTGCCATCGTAGACCCTGAACTCATGCTTAGTTGTCCACCCGAACTGACTGCGAGTAGTGGGATGGATGCCTTCACCCAGTTGCTGGAAGCCTATGTGTCTACCAAATGTAGCGGAATGAGTGATGCACTGGCCTGGGAAGGGCTACAATATGTTGCTAAAGGACTTGAAATGGCCTATGATCAGGGATCAAATTTGGAAGCTCGGAGTTATATGGCCTATGCGGCCTTACTCTCTGGAATCAGTCTGGCCAATGCAGGCTTAGGGATGGTTCATGGTTTTGCCTCCTCAGTAGGGGCACGGGTGGATATACCCCATGGTTCACTTTGTGGGACATTGATGGGAGTTGCCAATCGTATTACCTTGAAGAAGGTATTAGATTCCGATCCCTATTCTGAAGTGGTAAAGAAATACGCTGGGGTAGGTAAGCTTTTTTCTGAGGAGGAAAATCGATATGGAATTTACTATGCGCAGGCCTTGATAGACAAGATCGAGGATTTAATTCACAAGTTTGATTTACCTGGATTGTCTCAATTTGGCCTCAAGGACACAGATATTCCGGTAATCGTTCAACATACCAGCCCAAAAAACCATCCGATTCCCCTCACACAAGGCGAGATGGAATCTATCCTACATCAAAGATTTTGAATCAAAAGTTTATCTTTTTGTGATACAATCGTGACAAATCTCCGGTTAATTTGTACGTAATGTTGATGGTAATGAGGATTATTAATCCATTTCCTGTAAGTGCAATCAATTGTCCTTAACAATGAAAAATATCCCTAGGCTTATTTTTGTCAGTATCCCTTTCTTGTTCTTTGCGTGCATTGGCGATGACATCATCTTAGATACAGTCGATGCCACCCTACGTATCGTCAATCCCATCGATACCTTGGAAGTAGGCAGCCAATACACATTTGAAGCCCTGTATACCAACAATGTAGGACAGGAAGCTGAGGCTGCAATTGATTGGGTTAGCTTAGATCCAGACCGTGTTTCTATTTCTAACCAAGGTATTGCTATGGGGCTAAGTGAAGGGGACGCAACTTTGATTGTCCGTGTTTCTACTGATGATCCCCCTGTTGCGGATACCTTAAGTGTATTTGTAGGGGATACCACCACCGTGCCATTGACTTCTATTCGAAGTGGGATGGTCGCCACCACGAGTTCCTACAAGTTGACAGGGGATTTTACCTTAGAAGCGGATGGAGATGACCTGGTCTTGAGCTTTGCAGAGAATTACGAGACCAGCGACAGGCTTCCAGGCTTATATATTTACCTGACCAACAATCCTACAACCACTAATGGCGCATTGGAGATTGGAGAGGTTACGATATTTGAAGGAGCTCACTCCTATACCATACCTGATACACCCCTCGGTTTTTATGAATATGTCTTGTATTTCTGTAAACCCTTTAACGTAAAAGTTGGAGACGGAAAAATAGAATAATGAAAAAGCAATTAACCCTTATCCTTACAGGACTTTGCTGTTTGTGTATAACTTCTGCTTCTGCAGGAGGAGGATGGCCCCAACCCAAAGGGGGAGGATACTTCAAAATTTCCCAATGGTGGGTGGTCTCGGATAAGCATTTTACTGATGTAGGCCTTATCGATCCCAATATTACCATAGGCTTATTCAACACGAGCCTATATGGAGAATATGGGTTCACGGATCGCCTTACAGGTATTGTATACTTCCCTTTCTTCAGTAGAAACTACCACAACAATACGGTTTCGGGTACGACAGGGGAAGTTATCCAACCTGGAGAAGCCCTTAATTCCATCGGGGATACAGATCTGGCTTTGAAGTATGGCTTGATTACGCAGGGACCCATTGCCCTAAGCGCTACCCTGCAAGTGGGTTTGCCCTTGGGAGAAACAGGAGCTGGCGAGTTGGGGATACTCCAAACGGGGGATGGAGAATTCAACCAAATGGTGCGTGTGGATGCCAGTACTTCTTTGGGCTCTTCCGGCCAGTTTAGTAGCTACCTCTCGGTATATTCCGGGTACAACAACCGAACCAATGGCTTTTCGGATGAATTTCACTACGGGATCGAAGTTGGCGCCAACTTTCTGAATCAGCGTTTGCTCGGCTTAGTTCGCTTATATGGGATCCAATCTATGAACAATGGTACCAGTACAGCTTCATCCAACAGTACCAGCATTTTTGCCAACAACAGTGAACACCTCACTATCGCGCCAGAAATTGCCGTGAAGCTTGGAGACAATTGGGGCGTAAGTGCCAGTTATGCGCACGTTTTGGATGGGAGAATCATTTTTGCCAATGATGCTTATTCAGCGGGAGTATTTCTCACCCTCTGAGAACATTTTTGATAAGTTTTTAGTACTATTAGTATAAAGATTTCTTTCTTTAAGTGTACTTTTACGGGATAGGCCCTTTGGGTCTATCCTTTTTTAAATGCGAAAATATGGATTCTATCTCTGTCCCAGTGCTGAGCGAGCTCGCTCAGCAAGGAAAAAAGCCAGAATATTTATTTTGGGTGGGTTGTGCTGGCGCTTTTGATACCAGATACCAACGGGTTACAAAGGCCTTTGTCCAAATTCTGGATTCTCTGAATATTGATTATGCCGTTCTGGGCCCAGAGGAAACCTGTACAGGAGATCCTGCAAAGCGTTCCGGGAACGAGTTCTTGTTCCAAATGCAGGCCATGCAAAATATAGAGACCCTCAATATGTATGAGGTGAAGAAGATCATTACAGCCTGTCCACATTGTTTCAACACCATCAAAAACGAATATCCCGATTTGGGAGGCAACTATGAGGTGATTCATCATTCTACCTTTCTGCAGCAATTGATTCAAGAAGGGCATATTAAAATGAAAGAAGGAGGTTCCTTCTCCGGGAAAAAGATTACCTACCACGACTCTTGTTATCTGGGGAGGGCCAACGGAATCTATGAAGCTCCACGCAAGGTACTGGAAGCCCTTGATGCAGATCTCGCTGAGATGAAACGCTGCCGTACCAAAGGCCTTTGTTGTGGTGCGGGAGGAGCACAGGTTTTCAAAGAATCAGAACCTGGTAATACCGAAATAAATGCCGAAAGAGCCGGTGAAGCCATTGAAACGGGAGCTACTACGGTGGCAGTTGCTTGTCCCTTTTGTATGATCATGTTTGAGGACGGTATCAAGAAATTCAACAAAGAGGAGGAAGTAGAAGTGAAGGACCTAACGGAGATTGTGGTGGAGGGGATGGAGAAGGGTTGAATAGTTTATAGTACTCTGTCAATTAAATATTTATATGATTTCTTTCTTCTTTTTTTGCCGAAAAAAAAAGAATCAAAAAAATCTCGCACGAATAAACCAAGGCCCTCCCTGCAATGCCATCCTCCCCGCATTCGTGCACTCCAGCACACTCAAGCATGATTCTCATGCAATTGAAAAATGACTATCAACTTCGTTGACACTGTAATAGTCTCACAGTCCACAGTCCATAGTGTCGTCAAAGGCTCTATCTATTTCTCTCTTAATAAAAATTTGCGATAATTTTCGCAGAAATACCATGGAGCAAAATACCCCTTCCCCAAATACTCCTTTCCCTTAATCTCTACATAACATACCTGCTTTAACTTGGGGGTGAACCCAAATCGCTACAATGAAAAAGCTAATCTTAGGGGTAATCTTTGGATTTACCCTTTCTTCCCTTAAAGGACAGGATGAAGTTGACCCTCGTCAGATATCTTTTCCAGATGTCCCAGGTTTTCACACCCTAATCTGTGATTTACACCAGCACACGGTATTTTCAGATGGTAATGTTTGGCCCACTATTCGGGTACAGGAAGCTCAAAAAGATGGATTGGATGCTCTGGCTGTTACAGAACACCTCGAGTACCAGCCTCATAAAGTAGACATTCCTCATCCCGACCGCAACAAAGCGTATGAAATTGAAAAAAGAGCGGCAAGAGATTCGGATTTGATTGTCATTGCTGGATCTGAGATAACTCGATCCATGCCTCCCGGGCATTGCAATGCCATCTTTCTTGAAGATGCCAATAAGCTGCTCATTAAAGATCCCATGGAGGTTTTTCGTGAAGCCAATAAGCAAGGTGCCTTTGTATTTTGGAATCATCCTAACTGGACAGCCCAACGGAAAGATGGTATAACTACCCTCACCGATATGCACAAGACCCTGATCTCGGAGGGATTGCTGCATGGGATTGAGGTAGTCAATGAATTTACCTATTCCGAAGAAGCCCTACAGATCTGCCTGGACAATGACCTGACTATCCTGGGAACTTCCGATATACATGGCCTGATCGATTGGGACTACGATGTTCCCAATGGAGGACATCGTCCTGTAACCCTTGTCTTTGCCGAGGAGAGGTCTGAAACTGGAATAAAGGAAGGCCTGGAAGCGGGCAGAACAGTTGTTTGGTATACGAACTCTCTTATTGGAAAAGAAGAAAATGTAATTCCGCTCATAAATAATTCCCTTTCTATTTCAGGAGCAGAATATCTCCCCAATACCCAGGTATTGTCCTTGGAGATTTCCAATGTTTCCGATGTGAAGTTTTTATTAGAAAACCTGAGCGCTTATACCCTACATAGGAATACGGATATGATCGAGCTTGCTCCAAACGGAACCACAAGCATAGAAGTAAAAACGAAGGACGTACTTTCTGGAGCATTTTCTATGGAATTTCGTGTTTGGAACGCTATTACAGCTCCCAAAACACACCCAACCATTGAGTTGAGCACGGATTTATAGGAAATTTATAAGTATAGGGAATTTTTTCCCCGGAGGAATTGTCTAACTTATAAACTGGACAACCAGCCCTCCTATGAAAAAAATAATACTCCTCTCTTTGTTAGGGTGCATGGCAGCCATTGCACAAGCACAATATGTAACTATAAGCGGTAAGGTTCTTACCCCTCAGTCAGAAGCTGCCCCAGGTGTTACGGTAAAACTCATCCGCGTCCTGGACTCTGCTATCCAGGGAAAGCTGACGAACAACCAAGGGACCTTTGTATTCGAACAGGTGGCCAGAGGTCGCTATAAAATCCATTTTGAACAAGTGGGTTTTGCGGGGAACGTAAAGGACTTAGTAGCCAGGGAATCGATGGACTTGGGAGAAATTCAATTGAGCGAGACCACCTATGACTTGGATGCCGTTACAATCGAAGGGGAGCAGGCTGCAGCTCAGCAGTTGGGAGATACGACTCAGTTCAATGCTTCTGCCTATAAAACCAACCCGGATGCAACTGCCCAAGACCTCATGGAGAAACTGCCAGGGGTAGTCGTTCAAAATGGACAGGTGCAGGCCCAGGGGGAGAATGTCCAACAGGTATTGGTTGATGGTAGACAATTTTTTGGCAATGACCCAAACGCGGCCTTATCCAACCTGCCCGCAGAGATCGTCGATAAGATCCAGGTCTTCGATCAGCAAAGTGAGCAAGCTCAGTTAACGGGTGTAGAAGATGGGCAGACTACCAAAACCATAAATATTGTTACCAAGGTTGAATTTCGGAATGGAACCTTTGGGAAAGGCTATGCTGGCTTTGGAGAGGGAACGGAAAATAGTAACCGCTACAAGGCTGGAGGCAACCTGAATATCTTTAAGGAAGATACACGGCTGTCTATTTTAGGCTTATCCAATAACATCAATCAGCAAAATTTTTCCAATGAAGACCTCTTGGGGGTTTTGAGTAGTGGAGGTTCCAGGGGAAGACGAGGGGGAGGCGGTAGAGGCAGAGGAGGACCTGGAGGATTTGGCGGCGGCCGAGGAGGGGGGAATGCCAGCGACTTCCAGGTGGGTCAACAAAGTGGTATTTCTGAAACCCATGCCTTCGGTATTAACTATTCGGATAAATGGGGCAAAAAGTGGGAAGTTACGGGGAGCTACTTCTTTAATTTAAGCGACAATGACGCGTTTGAAGATTTGACCCAACAATTTGTGTCTTCTCAGGACTCCGGTCAGGTCTATGAAGAATCCAGCCAAAGTACTACCCGTAATATCAACCACCGTTTCAACTTCCGCATCAGTTATGATTTTGACAGAACCAGTAGTTTGCGGATCATTCCACGTCTCACCCTACAACAAAATGAGGGTAGCTCAATAGATGAGGGATTTACCTTCCGGGGCGATAGAACCCTTAATTCTTCTTTCTCAGATTTCGGGGCTGACCTGACCGCTTTGAACTTTTCCAACACTCTGGTATGGCGCAAGCGCTTTCAAAAAAGAGGACGATCCCTTTCCCTTCGTTTGACCACTACCTTAAATAATAGTCTAGGGGATAATCAACTTTTTTCGGAGATCAGTTCATTTGGCCGAAATGCGGCAGTAGACACGATCAATCAGGTTGCGGATTTGGATCAATCAGGTTGGGATATTTCTTCCAATCTTATGTATACCGAACCCTTGGGGCAAAGAGGAATTATGCAATTCAGTTATGGCTTTAGCCCCAAGTATACGGATTCTCGCAAGGAGACCTTTTCCTATAACCCCGAATTGGAGGCCTATATCGTATTGGATACCTCACTCACCAACACCTTCGAATCGAGATACATCACCCACCAAGTGGGAACAGGTTTCATGCTGAGGGCAGGACAGGGCTTCCTCATCTCCCGTATTTCTGCTCAGTTTGCAGAATTGGATAATGACCAGGTATTTCCCCTACCGGATGAATTCAATTATCGATTTTTTAATATCCTCCCCTTTGCCATGTTTCGCTTACGGATGGCCGATCAAAAGAACCTCCGCGTTATTTACAGAGGTTCTACTTCTCCTCCCTCTGTGACGCAACTACAAAATGTATTGGACAACAGTAATCCGCTACAACTGAGTACAGGTAATCCCGATCTTGAGCAAAATTTTGACAACCGCTTGATCATCCGCTATGGGGGAACCAACACCGAGAAGTCAACCGTCATGTTTTTCTTGCTAAGTGGACAATTGACTGACAATTACATTACCAACAGTACCTGGCTTCCCAGAACGGATACCGTCCTATTCGGCCATGAGGTCTCAGGGGGAACTCAGTTATCCAGACCGGTAAATCTCAGTGGGTATCGCAATATAAGATCCCTTTTAACCTATGGTTTTCCCGTCAAGTTGTTGAAGTCTAACCTCAATATGGACCTATCCTACAACTTTGTTCAAACGCCCGGTTTAATCGATGGGGTCCGGAATAATTCTCAACTCAACAATTTTGGCTTGGGCCTTACCTTGAGTAGCAATATCTCTGAGAATGTGGACTTCACCCTTTCCACTCGTTCTGCCTACAATGATGTGTCCAATTCCTTGCAAACCAGCTTAAATCAGGAATACTTCCAGCAAACCAGTAGCCTTAAGCTCAATTTGATAGTCAACCCGGGAATTGTATTTAGGAGTCGGGTGACCCATCAATTGTATGAAGGCCTATCGGATGGGTTTAATCAAAACTACTTTCTGTGGAATGGAGGGATCGCCAAAAAGTTTGGAAAGGACAATCGCGCCGAATTGGAGCTCAGCATGTATGACTTACTTCGACAAAATATAAGTATTAACCGAACGGTGAGCGACGTGTATATTCAGGATCTGAGGACGGCTGTACTACAACGCTATGTGATGCTTACCTTTACCTACAATCTGCGGCAGTTCAATATGCCAGAACAACCTGATAATTTTGGGGGACCCAGGCCGGAAATGTGGGATAGGAGGCCTTAGGAAAAGGCTTAACTTATCTCTGCATAAACCTGCTTAACCTCATCTAAAGATATTCCCACTAATTCAGCAATTTTTTCCAGGCTGAGTTGCTTTCCACGAAATAGATCCGAACGGAGAAGGTTTTGGGTTAATAAGTATTTTTCGTGAAGGGATCCCTTCTCTATCCCTTTTTCCACCCCTTCCTTTACCCCTTCCTGATATATGTATTCCTTTATTGATTCTACAATTCCCATAGGAGTATCATTTTGTAAAATGAGGTTTACTTCCTTATCAAATATACCATTCATTTCTGGCTTTGAAAAACGTACATAATGCTTAATGAAATGCATTAATCTTATGATGTATGCTTTTGAAAAGCCTTTTTTCGAATTTTCACCAATTTATCAGCATATCGGCGGCTGTCAGCAGATTCGGGGAAAAGCTGTTGTAGCTCTTTATCCAGAAATTCGAATTCATTCAAATCCAATAAGGGCAAAACTTCAGGATAGAAAAAGGCCATGAGGTCTGGGAAGCAATCCTCAATTATTCCTTTCCATAAGACATCCTTGGGAATTTTCATGGGGGCAATTTGTAAAAAATTGCACTTTAAAAAAACTCAATAAATCAATTTTTATTATAATCATAAAAAAGCAGCCTATTGCTTAATCGCAATACCTACCAACCTTCGACGTTTTCCCTTCTTATGGGAAGCACCAAGAGGGCTGGACTATTAACTCCCTTCTACCTATCCTGAAAGCGCCTACTCCTCTTATACGGATAAACATCTATAATCTCCCCCTTTCGTTGTCGTTCTTGCATATTCTCCCAGAACTCCACTGTAAAGAGGTCTGAGTGCTCTCGGATGAAAATCTCCTCCATATTCTTTTTCCCGACCAGAAAATGTCGAAACTCGTTAGGGAAAACGTCATTGGGCCCTATTCCATACCAAGGACTATCTGCGTAGATTTCCTCTGCACTTTGGGCTTTAGGCATATCTCGAAAGTTGTATTTCGTCAATTCCCCAATTTCATCGTAGTCGTAGAAAATAACTCGCCGGTGTCGGGTAACCCCAAAGTTTTTTAGGAACATATCTCCTGGAAAGATATTAGCTGCAGCCATCTCTTTGATCGCATTACCATATTCGATTACTACTTCCTCTAAATGTTGGGGATGACAATCTTGTAAATACAGATTGAGGGGATTCATCTTACGTTCGGTATACACATGGTCTATGATCACCTTCCCCTCCTGTACCCTAACGATAGAGGGAGCCACCTCTAGCAAGTAGCTCAGCAGTTTCCCGGAAAAGTGTTTCCACTCGAATTCCAGGTGTTCAAATTCGTGGGTATCGGCCATCCTGCCTACCCGATCAATCATCTTAACGAGACGATACTTGCCTCGTACCTCTCCCCGAGTAGTTTGTTTGGGAGGCTCAATCTTGTCCTTGATCAGTTTGAAAACGACTGGATAGTGGGGGAGGGTAAATACAGCCATGACAAGCCCGGGAATTCCGGGGGCAAAGGTAAAACGATCCACTTGGCTGTTTAGGTGTTTCATTAAGTTTCGGTAAAACACAGTTTTCCCATGTTTGTAAAAACCAATAGAATTATATAGGTCTCCGACCTTTTTGTTGGGAATTATCGAGGCAAGAAATTGGACCATGGCAGATGGATGTTGGACTTCTACCATGAAATAAGACCGGGCAAAACTAAACACGATGCTAGTGGTATCTCTATCTAATATGAGGCTATCCACAAAAATACCTCCCTCCTGATTGAGTAAGGGGAGGATAAAGGGGGAGTATTTACCATTGTGAACCAGCCTTCCAATAAGATAGGCTCCTTTATTTCTGAAAAAGACGGGGCTAAGCATCTCCAAAGAGTCTTTTTTGGATAAGGAGAGCTCCTTCTCACACCGGGCAATAATAAAGCCGATATCTCTATCCAGGTTTTCAAAGGGTACCTCAAAAGTGCAGGAGCCCAGAAGAGAATGAAATACCTGCTTAAGGGGTTTTTCCAAAGAATAGTGTTGGATGAGACTCTTAGGAGTATCAGGCAAATTTTTGGGGAGCTGTGTATGAGTAACAAACATCAGGTCCTTATGCGCTCCCATCTTTCCAATTACTTTCCGGCAAACTGAGTTGTAAAAGGTTTCAGCCAATTCTATGGCGGGCTCACCTATTATCCTCTCTTGATAGCTTCGCCTAAAGGAATACCACAAACCCAGGTTCTTCGATTCAGTACGCATTACGCGTTTCACCCTTCGAACCACTTGCGAAACTTGGGATTTGTATAGGCGGATCCGTTGTTGAGAATCTGCTTGTATGCCTGCCCAATCTCGCTGCTCAAAGCGCGCTTTGGCCTGCAGCGTAATCGCATGGTAACGGGAAAGATAGGTTCGGAAGCCTTCCAGAATGAGAGAGATAACTTCTTCTTGCATAAAGAGGGGAGTTAGTTAGTAGTCGGTAGAAGGTCGGGAAAAAATTGAAAAAATTGAAACCATAGGGATAGAATACCATATACCTTAACGGACCACGGACCACGGACCACGGACCACGGACCACGGACCACGGACCACGGACCACGGACCACGGACCACGGACCACGGACCACGGACCACGGACCACGGAGACTTCTCCGTTTCCCCCCTTTTTCCTATTTTCGCTCCATGAAGTTGACCCATATTAGAATTTATCCCATAAAGTCCTTAGGAGGCATAGCATTGGAATCGGCAGTTATCGAGCCTCAAGGCCTCCAATACGATAGAAGGTGGATGCTTATCGATCCAGCGGAGAGGAAGTTTCTCACCCAACGCCAAATTCCTGAAATGGCTCTACTCAAGGTGGAAGTGGAGGCCGAAGGCTTGAAAGTTAGCCATCGAAAGAAGGAAATGGCGCCAATTCATATTCCCTTTGAGGGAAAGGAGGGAGAACAATTTCCCGGGATTATTTGGAATGATACGGTAAGCGTTGAGAGTCTGGGAAAAGAGATTGGCCAATGGTTTTCAGATGCCCTGGGGCGGGAGTTAGAACTGGTGTATATGCCGAGAGTAAAAGAGCGGCAGGTAAAGGAAAAGTATGCTCCAATGGGCTCTTCAGTGAGTTTAGCTGATCGAAGTCCCTTTTTGATTATAGGTCAGGCCAGCCTGGAAGAGCTAAATGGCCGCCTGGATGAACCCGTACCGATGGATCGCTTTCGCCCCAACTTCATTTTTTCTGGGGGGAGCCCTTATGAGGAAGATAGCTGGGAAAAAAATGAGATTCAGATCGGAGAAAACCGCTTTTATGGCGGGGGTCCCTGTGGGAGGTGCAAGGTTATTACGATAAACCAGGAGACAGCTGTAAAAGGCGATGAACCCTTTGCTACCTTAGCTACCTACAGAAGACCTGAAAAAAGTATCCTATTTGGTCAAATGTTGATGGGCTTGAGCCAGGGGGAAGTTAAGGTAGGGGATACGATCCAGCTGGGATCTTAGCAGTGATATTTTCCTCACCCTAGCAGTAAATGTTACAGCATACCCTCTCCCAAGCTAATCTGGTAGGGTTTTGAGATAGAAATTTATTTCCTGCTTTTTTCTGCCAATATTGGCAGAATGAAGCGCTTAGCGATCACACCATCGTAGAATTTGGGTAACATTCCCCCATCAGCAGGCGCATAGCAGTTGCCACCGGTAAGAATTAGCTGGAATTAGGTGCCAGTCGCTACGCGCCTGGATATAATATGCGGAACTATGTGCTACAAAGGGGCAAATCGCTAACGCGCTTTGGGTAAAAACCCCATTTTCTCCTCCTTTCAGGAGGAGTCCCCTATCTGAAAGTTAGGGGGAGGTGGTTTCAAATCCAGGAGGAGTCCCCTATCTGAAAGTTAGGGGGAGGTGGTCCCAAATCCAGGAGGAGTCCCCTATCTTTAAGGCTAAGGGGGAGGCGGTCTCAAATCCAGGAGGAGTACCTTTTGCAGGCAAAAGGGGAAGTGGCCTCGAGTTTCGAGAGACCGATGGGGGAATCATAAGAAACTAATTAAGTGTAAACTTGTGTATAATCGCCTAAAATATTTCTTCCGGAGGGAATAAAAAGACTTCCACCAATGTCTAAAGAAAAAACAAACTTAAATCACAAAATCATGAAGATAAAAAGAATGGGTACTTGGATGTGGGCGTTCTTCGCCATTATTGCAGTTGCTCAGGCTCAGCCTGGAGGACCTGGTGGGCCAAGAGGCCCTCAAGGAGGAAGTCCGGGAATGCGAGGTCAGGCATTTAGGCAGCTACAGGGAATAGAAGAAGCTGACAAAGGTGCTTGGGTGGAGCAACGGACGGCTAGGCTCATCAAAAAGCTAAAACTCAATGAAGATCAGGCCTCTCAGGTACAGGCCTTGTATGGACAAAATTTTGATGAACTCAAAGCACTCCAGGAAACCCATGGACCTACCATGGAAGCTATGCGCAATGAGATGCTTGATGCAAGAGATAAAAATGAGGGCGATTGGGAGAGCATGCGAGCCAGCATGATGGAGATACGGGAGAAATATGCAGCAGAGCTAGGCGGTGTGCAGGAATCCTTGAAGAATATGCGCGAAAGTAATACAGCAGAAATGGAATTAATCCTGACGGAAGAGCAATTTACTACTTTTGAAAAAATGCAAGCCCAACAAAGGGAATACCCCAATAGAAGGCGTCCTAATAGAAACGGGAAGAACCGGAAAAATAGCAGCTCTCAGCGGTAACTCCCAACGTGTAGAATTAAGGCTGTCCTCGGCTGAGGACGGCCTTTTTTAGGGGATTACTACTTCTGGAATCATATGAATTATGCCATTGCTGGCCTGGAGGTTGACAATCTCAAGTGGAACGGTGTTGGCCATATTCCCGCTAATGACAAAGGCTCCTCCATTTGCATAGATCGTCAAAATTACCTCATTTGGGGAAAGCGTATTGAGACCCATGTTATCTGTAAATTGACTGGCGAGCAAATTGCGTTGGGGAACAATATGGACAGATAAAATGTTCCAAAGGGTTTCTATTGGGATTTCATTGAGGTCATCCCAATCGGATTGGCGCAAGAAATCCAACATCGCTGCATTATTGGGGGCGAATACGGTAAAAGGCCCCTCATTTTCTAGGGGATCTTGTATGGTATTACTTAAGCGACTTAAGGCCTCGAAAAATAGGCCAAATTCATTATTCGCTCCTAAATGCGTCCATAAGTGGGGAATGGGAAGTACCGCATCAATCCGATGAATGAGTCCGTTACTGGCTTGAATGTCAATTTCGTCGAGGCCGGCGAGCCCATTTATACCGGTGAGGGAATTGACATACAGCGTAACTGAATTGAGAGAGTTTGACTCAATAGCTAGCGTCTGGATATATCCTTCCCCGAAAGAACTTCCTGGAACTTCGTTCTGAATAATATGAGGTAAAAGGCGTCGACTCAACTGACTAGGGGGAATATCCGCAATAGAGCTAAGGCCTGCATCTGAGAGAAAATCCTCAAAGGCTTCATTGGTAGGGACCAATACCGTATAAGGACCTCTACCTTCCAAAGTGGGACCCAGATTGGCTCGATCCATAGCGGCCTTCATCATAGAAAATTTAGCATCTCCTTCGAGTACGGCATTGAGTTTGGGTCCTTCTGCTATGCCGGGATCAGGATCATCTGAACATGCCGAAAATAATAGGATAGCGCTAAGTATGGGTAATATGAGCCACAATGAATGTTTGTTCATGAGAGTTTGTCTTTTTGTGTTTCCCTCATATGGAAATAAAGGGGTAGAAAATGAATGAACGAAGGTACAAATTGCTGAAGGAACTTATGGCGTAAAAATTTACGCCTTGGAGGAGCGCAAATTAAAAGGGGCTAGTATGAGGGAAAGGCTAACAAGAAATATTACAAAGAGAAAGGTACTGTTCAGAGAGTAATATTCCGCGATATACCCTAGGATAACTGGACCGATCAGAAAACCTACATATCCCACTCCAGCAAGGGTCGCGATCCCTTGGGCGGAGGATACCCCTTGCTGATTGGCGGCAGCTCGAAACAGGGTGGGGACCATGCCCGAAAAGCCAAAGCCTATCAGAGCAAAGCCCAATATGGCTATCTCCCAGTCATATAGGAGAATTATTCCCAGGCCCAACAAGGCCACCGTTCCCCCCAGAAGGATAAAAGGAAGGGGGGCCAGTCGTTTCTGAATCGGATCCCCATAAAATCTTCCCAAAGCCATGGTCGCATTGAATGCAGCAAAACCCAAGCTCATATAAGCGACAGGAGCTGATTTGGCGTCGCGCATGAAGATCGTGCTCCAATCATGGATAGAACCTTCCCCCATCATGAAGCCAAAGCACATAATCCCAATGCCCGCCAAAGGGATAAGGGCCCATTGAATAGGTTCTTCCTGACTTTTCGTTTCACGAATGTCAAAAATCTCCTTTTTTAGCAATAAACTGATCAACAAAAGGGGGGTATTCAGTAGGACCATATGCAGGGCAGGAGAGATTCCCGTAGGAATAACGAAGCCTCCCAAAGCCGCCCCCAGCATGGCACCCAGGCTGAAAAAACCGTGACAGCCAGACATAATATATCGATCTGCCTTTTGCTCCAAAAGGGAGGCGACAGCATTCATAGAAATATCCATTAAGCCCCCAATTGCCCCTACGAAGAAAAGGCTTACGCACAGAAGGGCATAACTTGGAGCCAATAAGGGAAATATAATCAGCAGGCAGAAGCCCCAGGTAGTATAGAAGGTCACCCACCCGTCCCCCCATTTACGAATGATCCGCCCGCTTAGGAACATCATCAAAAAAGCCCCCAAAGCAAAACAAAATAGCGCAATTCCGATTTCCCCCTCAGATAAGTGGAGTTTGTCCTTTACAATAGGGATATATACAAACCAGGTACTTAGTGGAAGCCCATGGATGAAAAAGGTCAATCCGATGGCTCGCAAGGCTGGATTTTCTAGGAAGGGTCGAAAGGGATTGATCTGGGATAGCAATGGCATTTTTATTTTGGAAAACGAAGGTTGAAAATAGGGAGAAATAATTTAACACAAGTTCACTATATTCACCCTCGTGATGAAAGTACCTATTCTTTTTTTACTTATCTGTTCGATGATCGCTGCTCACAGTCAGGATAGCCTGCGTACTCCTTCCCCGCTGCGCTTGGGTATTGTCGGTCTGTCTCATTCTCATGTCCATGGGCTACTTGGTCGGGAAGACCGGGGAGATATACAAATAGTCGGTATCGCAGAAGCTGATCCCGCGCTGGCGGAACGCCTCATGTCCCAATACGGACTTCCCAAATCACTTTGGTATGCCTCAATGGATGAAATGATTCTTCAGACCCGTCCCGAAGCTGTTGCGGCCTTCAATAGCATCTACGAGCACCGAGAAGTTGTTCGGGCCTGTGCCCCCAAAGGGATTCACGTGATGGTTGAAAAACCCCTGGCCGTATCCCTAGAGCATGCTGAGGAGATGGCGCGATTGGCAGAGGTTCACCAGATTCACTTGTTGACCAATTACGAAACCTCCTGGTATGCTACGCATTTCAAAGCCTATGAATTACTCAATGAAGACAAGGCTATCGGGCCCCTGCTGAAGTTGGTAGTGCATGATGGGCATCCGGGCCCCAAGGAAATCGGGGTGAATCAAGAGTTCTTGGACTGGCTGACAGATCCCCGACTCAATGGGGGAGGGGCCCTCATGGACTTTGGCTGTTATGGTGCCAACCTGCTAACCTGGCTAAACCAGGGGCAAAGCCCTTACTCGGTCATGGCCGTCACCCAACAATTCAAACCCGAGGTGTATCCCAAAGTGGATGACGAAGCTACTATCATCGTTACTTTTCCGAAGATGCAAGCCATTATCCAGGCTTCCTGGAACTGGCCCTACAACCGCAAAGACCTAGAAATCTATGGAAAATACGGATACATCAAGGTCGATGACCGAAAGAAGCTACGGTTAAGAATGACAGAAGAACTTCCCGAAGTGGATTTTACCTTGGAGGAACCAGAGCCTCCCTTTGACGATCCGTTCTCGTATTTTTTCTCGGTGGTACGTGGGCAAATCAATGTCAAAGCCTATGATCTTTCGGCCTTGCCCAATAATGTCATCTCCATGCAAATCCTGGATGCGGCGAAGGAGTCGGCTAGGACGGGAAGGGTGATCTATTTTGATTGAGGAGTCTTCGGACTCTTAGCTATATTGGTACCCACCTCAATCCTCCCTTCAGAAAGGGAGGAAGCATTAATCCACTTGAAAAGTAAGGTTTTTTCTTCCCTTCCCTTTTGAAGGGAAGTCGGAGATTCCGTGAAGAATCATTTGCGGACGGCTAGGGATGGGTACTAAAAAGGAAGAAATGAAAATCCTTTTTCAAGACAGGATAGTATTTGATCCCAATAAACACCTATTGCCATCCCCATATATTTTGAACATATTGTAAAAAAGTTCAAATACTATGCACCAATTACAGGAAATCTCCCAGGGCCTTCGCGAAGTATTCGATGAAGTAAAGCAATACACAAATGGCCTTTCCCAAGAGGCCCTAACCCAAAAGCCCCTTCCCGAGAAATGGTCAGCCGGACAAAACTTGTTGCACCTCATTCTCAGCACCAAGCCCCTAGCCAAGGTGATGCCCCTCCCCAAGATCACCTTTAAGACATTCGGTAAACCCAACAGGCCCGGAAGAAGCTACGAGGAATTGGTGCAGAGATATAAAGAACGTCTGGCGGAGAGCAATCCACTCCGGGTAGAGGCTATCAACCTACTGAAGAAGCGGCTTCCTCCAAGGAAAAACTCCTTGCCGACTGGCAAAAGGAAGGGGATAAACTGATTAAGAGCCTGAATAAGTGGAAAGACGAAGACCTGGATAAATACCTCTTGCCCCATCCCCTCCTGGGCAAGCTCACCGTACGAGAAATGATGTTCTTCACCCATTACCATAGCCTACATCACCTGGCGATCATGAAAGAACGGGTGGAGGGCTAAAAGCCCCCACGTTCAAAACAAGGTAAACCTGGTAGGGACGACGCCATGGCTCGTCCCGAATAGGCGAGGAGGGAATACCCTATTCAATTACCATTCTAGGGGTTTATGTTAGCCAACAAATCCTCTAGCTTATGAGATTTCGTCCCTTCAGGACTCAATTATGCGTCTAGTAGAATTTTTTTCTTTCACTAGAGTGTGACCTTTGGCTGGTTTTTGGATCGGGACCCCCTCCCCCTCTTCTAGGAAGAGCGGACTCCTCCTGGGAAGGAGGAAAAATTGAGGGGAATTCCCCTTATCCCAATAAAATCTGGTTCCACCCCATTATTTTCTCCTCCTTTCAGGAGGAGTCCCCTATCTGTAAGCTAGGGGGAGGTGGTCTCGAATCCAGGAGGAGTACCTCGACAAAGTCGTAGAGAGGGATTTTTTTGTTTCAAAGGCCAAAATTTCAATTCTCCCTCCTCACTACGCTCAGCTCTTCTGCTACGGACCATGGACTATCAGCTATTTCCCCCCCCTCCCAAACTTTTTTTCAAAAAAAGTTAAAGAAACGTTAAACGGTAAACCGAATATATCAGATTTAAATGATTTGAAATCTGGTAAAAAATAAACGGAGAGTTTTTAAGGGAGACTTGTTTATTTATTCAAAGGTTCGGAAAACCTATGAAGAGGAAGGGAGGAAACATCTGTTGCAAATCGCCACTCTTTTTCAGCAACTTAGGATGAAAAATATACCGTTTATTAAGCAGGTTTTTTAGTAGCCCCGAAGAACAAATATGCTGACATCCAGTAATTTTTGATAAGCTCAAATTAATATTTCACAAAAGGGGAATCAATACAATCTCAGAAAGGTGCTATTTGAGGGTATTTTCGAGCATTTAGTATACTTATATTTAATACCAATTTGGTACTTTTTATTTTTTGTTTTAAAAATTAATTCGTTTACTTGTAACTATGTTTAATTTTCACAATTAACATAATTCATAATTTTAAATAGATAAAATAATCTTAATTCTTACACGCTTTAATCTCTATGTTGGTCAACTTCCCTCCATCACTTTGCCAATCCGAAGTTATGAAGAGTCTTCTTTGTGTAACTGATTTATCCGGAAATATTGTAAAGGCGAATTCAGATTTTTATTCCCTATTTCAATTTGATGAGAGTCAAATAATCGGGAAAAATATGGGGGACTTGATCCATCCTAATGACGAAGAAGGCAAGAAGTTTATACAAAAGGGATCGGTCGCTACCCTTCCAAAGCGCAGGGTTCAGTGGTGCAACCAGCAAGGCTTTCCCATGGCGATACAATGGAATTCCACGACCGACCTGGATCAGGGCTTGATTTACCACACCTCATCCGATATTCCTTTACCCCTCAATGATGTACAGGAAGTCTTTGAAAAACACAATTACTTACTTCAGATATTGGCAGAATCCTCTCATATCGGAATTACGCTAAGCACCGCTGATAGAAAGTTGCTATATGTGAACCCCGCCTTCGCTAATATGGTAGGCCATTCCTCAGAGGAACTCCAGGGATTGGACTGGAGTGTATTTACCCATCACCTAGATGAAAAGAATATCCACAGAAAATACCATGAGGTGGTATCGGGAAGGAAGGAACTGGTTCATGTAAAGCAGCGATGCTTCCATAGCTCAGGAGAAACGGTGTGGACTTCCATGTTGCTTTCTAAGATATGGGACGAAAGCAGCCAGTCCGATGTAATCCTTTCCCTGATCACCGAAGCCACAGAAGAACAAAAACTGGAGCAGTCTCTTCAAAGACTCAACCTCATATTGGATTCCCGAGTCAAAATGCTCAAGGAACGTACGACAGACTTGGAGAAGGTGAATCGTCAATTGGAGCAATTTGTCTATGTAGCTTCTCATGACTTGCAAGAACCGCTGCGTACTATAACCGGCTACCTGGAGCTTTTTGTGGAGGAAAAAGGGACCATGCTGGATCAAGAAGGGAAGGAATATGTTGAAAGAATTACCAAGGCTAGTGATAGACTTCATGTGTTGCTGTCAGATCTCCTACACTATTCACGTGTAGGAAAAAACCAGCAAGTGGAGGTACTGGACTTTGGAGAAATTGTCGAGAATGTCCTAGAGGACTTACATATGCCCATCAAGGAATCTGATGCAAAGATTGAGGTAGGAAAGTTGCCTTCATTACTGGGGAATAAAAAGGACATCCGAATCCTATTTCAAAATCTCATTGGAAATGCCATAAAATTCCGAAAACCAGATGAAACACCTATGATCAAAATAGAATCCGAAAAGGGTGAGGAGGGTTTTACCTTCTGCATTTCGGACAACGGCATTGGCATCAAAGAAAAACATATACCCAAGATTTTCACCATTTTTCAGCGTCTGCACCATCAAAATGAATACGAAGGTACGGGGATTGGCCTTGCCCTCTGTAAGCGGATTATTTCGGCTAACAAGGGGTCCATTTGGGTTGAATCTGAGCCCAATAAGGGAACTTCCTTCTTTTTCACACTTTCTTCCAGTAACGAGTAAAACTAAGGATTATGGCGCCAACAAAACTCTCATGCATCTTGCTTATCGACGACAACACCGATACCAACTACTTCCACAAGCTACTCCTCAAAGAACTGGAGTTATCGGAGTTGGTCGTAGAGTGCCGAGACGGAGAAATGGGGCTGGAGTATTTTGAAGAAGAGCAACTTCACCCTTTGGATGTTGAGGACCCGCAGTCAGAACGCGTATTGGTCAAACCTGAACTGGTCTTCCTGGATGTTAATATGCCCAGAATGGACGGATGGGAATTCCTCGAAGAGTTTGAAAGACTCCCTCCCCGCAAGCAAGGTCAGACCATTTTTGTCATGCTGTCCTCCCACTTTGATCCAGAAGATGAGGAAAGAGCCCTTTCTCATGAATGCGTAAAGGTATATATGGAGAAACCCCTGACAGAGAAAAAACTCAATTTCATCCTGGAATCTTATTTTCCTGTGCCAGAAGGGCTTACGCTTGTACCATAGAAATTTCTACGGATCAGGATTACCTTTTTTTCCTGAAAAGGTCCGGATTTTAGGGGGCTGGATGAAACAATAAAAACATTTCATTTTTCAAAAATTAATTTTTAAATTCCGCCAATTGAGATTTTTTTAAATTTTATGATTTAGAAAAAACGAATTTAGAATAAGACTTCAGTCCCTCATTGACTGGGGTAGTAGTTTGATTAATAGCTCTTTTAGCCCCTCATGAATATACCCCACGGTACCGCAAAAAGTACAAGAGAACAGACATTTTCTATCATAGGGATAGGGATGAGTGCTGGAGGATTGGACGCCCTCAAGGCTTTTCTACGGAGTATTCCCCCAGATTGTAGACATAGTTTTGTGGTAATACAGCATTTGTCCTCCGAGGTGAAAAGTGTAATGTCTGAACTCTTATCTCGGGTAACGACTATTCAGGTAAAGGAGGTAAAAAAAACTACTTCTATTGATCCTGGATCCTTATACTTGATTCCTCCTGCAAATAACCTCATCCTGAAAAAAGGAAACTTGCACTTGGTACCCCGGTCAGATAGGACAAAAATAAATTTACCTGTAGATGTATTTTTTAACTCGATGGCAGAAGAGTTGGGAAAAGAGGCTATCGGGATTATTTTGACCGGAACGGGAAGTGATGGGACCCGAGGCATACGATCTATCAAAGACGCGGGAGGGATGGTCATGGTACAAGATCCGCGAACAGCCGAATTCGATGGCATGCCTCAAAGCGCCATTAATACGGGGCTGGTAGACATCGTCTTACCCATTGATAAATTGGGGGATGAATTATTCCACTATATCGACCATCCCCATTCTGAGGATCAATTGGAACGTAGCCTGGAAGCGGATAAGGAGGCTCTTCACAACATTTTGGCGATTACCAGAAAAGCCACGGAGCTAGATTTTTCCCAGTATAAACTGCCTACCTTAATCCGGCGGATTGCCCGGAGAATGGGAATTAATAAGTGCTTTACCCCCCGGACCTATATGGAATTCATCCAGCAGAGCCCTTCAGAGGCTGCCTTGTTGGGAAAGGAAATCTTGATTGGGGTGACCAAGTTTTTCCGCGACCAGCACGTCTGGGACTCATTGGCTCAGGAGGCTATCCCCAAGCGTATTCGGGAGAAAAGAGCGGATAGCCCTACATTGAAAGCCTGGGTAGCAGGTTGTAGTACCGGAGAAGAAGTCTATACCCTGGCCATTTTACTACAAGAAGAGATGGCACGACAGGGAAAAAGCTTTCATGTAAAAATATTTGCCACAGACCTTCAAAAAGAAGCCTTGGAAATAGCAAATAAAGGTTTGTATTCCGAGAGCTTGGTGGCGGATATAAATCCGGAATACCTGGATCGGTATTTCACCAAAATGGGAGACTTCTACCAAGTAGTTCCCGGGCTGAGAAAAACGGTTATTTTTTCCTGCCATGACGTGCTGAATGATCCTCCTTTTAGCAAGATGGATTTTGTTTTCTGTCGCAACCTGTTGATCTATCTCCAACAGCCTGCTCAGGACCGTGTGTTAAATAAGCTTCATTATGCCCTTGAGTTAAATGGCATCCTGACCCTGGGAGGAAGTGAAAGCATAAGTTCTTTCCATACGGGTTTGATGGCCCTGGATCGAAAGAATAAGGTCTTCATCAATAAAAGTTTAGCCCAGGTGAGGAAATTTGATTCTCCTTCTATGGGCATAGCGCGTCGTCCTCGGTCCTTTGGCTTGCCCAAAAGGAAAGTAGGCATGAATCCCTTGCTTTCAGAGGCCTTCAATGAGACCATCATCAGGAATTTTCGGGTGGTCGGGGTGTATATTGACGAGAGTTTTGAGATCATCCATGCGATAGGGGAAACCCGCCGATTTATCGAACTCCCTGAAAAAGGCTTTAGCGCCAATCTCTTGAGACTGGTTCCCAGTTCCCTTTCTGTGGTTATAAGTACCTCTGTCAGAAAGGCCGCAAGCAAGGGGGAAGCTGTGTTATATGAAAAATTTTCCTTCCATCATCCCCATCACATTGAAATTATCAACATCTCCGTCACCCCGATTCGGATAGATGAAGCCCTCGCCATTACCTATTTTTTGGTCACCTTTATTCCTCAAAAAAAGTTGGAACTGAGCTCAGCAGAAATCGCATATACCCCTGAACCTTCGGAGCATATCCTGGAGTTGGAGAAAGAGTTGAGAAATACGAGGGAGAATCTACAGGCAACGATTGAAGAAGTTGAAACCTCAAATGAAGAGTTACAGGCAACCAACGAGGAGTTGATGGCCTCCAATGAGGAGATGCAGAGTACCAATGAGGAATTGCAAAGTGTCAATGAAGAGCTTTATACGGTCAACTCGGAATACCAGGACAAACTAGAAGAAGTATCTCGATTAAATGCAGAGATTGAGAACCTCATCCAAAGTACGCAAATTGGAACCATATTCCTGGATAGGGAGATGAACATTCAAAAGTTTACTCCAGCCATTCAGGCCCAGTTTCGGTTAAAAGGGACCGATATAGGTCGCCCGCTCTCGGATTTTTTGGGAAGCCAGGTTGAGAGGGATAAATACTCCCTCCTATCGGAGGCTAAAAAAGTCTTGGAAACCGAAACTTCACAGGAGAAAGAAGTAAAAAGCCCGGAAAATAGATGGTTCTTGAGAAGAATCACGCCTTACTACATAGATGGTAGCTATGTTTCAGGGGTAGTGCTTACCTACATCGAAATCACCCAACTCAAGCAGGCATATGAAAAACTCATCAAGTTTGAAACTACTGTTGAACGGGTAAATGAGGGAATTCTTTGGGTGAACCTCAGGGGAAAAATTGAATACGCCAATGAGGCAGCGGGTATACTCCTTTCCTCTAATATGGAGGATCTCATAGGGAGTTATCTCTGGGATTTTGGGCTCATGCGGGATAAAAAAACGGGTAAAATGCTCATCAAGGACCTCAAGGCCTATCATTCGCGTTTGCTAGAAACAGAGATAGTCAAATCGGAAAAGGAGTCGATTCAGCTGGAAGTATTGTATACCTACCTCGATACCAAAGAGGAACCCTATATGGTGGCTATTTTTCGGGATATCTCCGAAAGAAAAAAGCTGGAGCGCGAACGCAGGAGGCAAAAGGACCTGGAGCGTGTCAATAAAGAGCTGGAACAATTTACCTATATCGCCTCTCATGACCTACAAGAACCCCTTCGTACGATCTCCAACCACAGCTCCCTTCTGTTGGATGAATACCAGGAGGTACTAGATGAAGATGGTCGTAAAAGCCTCAACTACCTGCAGGGAGCTGCTCAACGGATGAGTGGCCTGGTGAGGGGGCTTTTGGATTACTCTCGGGTGGGGAAAGATGCAGAACTTACTCAGGTAGATATCAATCACCTGATTAATCAACTTCTGGTAGACCTGGAACAGGTAATCGAAGAAAGAAATGGGAAAACCCATGTGGCTGTATTACCAGTAGTCCAGGGAATGGAAAATGGCTTGCGTTCGCTCTTTCAAAATCTCATCACCAATGCCCTCAAATTCAGTCACCCGGACCGAAGCCCCAAAATAACGATCAATTATGAAGAAAACCCCTCTCAATATATATTCTGTGTGGAAGATAATGGGGTAGGGATTGACATAAAACACCGGGACAAGATTTTTCGAATTTTCCAGCGCTTACACAAAGATGATGTGCAAGGTTACGGCATTGGCCTCGCTCAATGTAAACGGATCGTAGAAGCTCATGGAGGGAAAATATGGGTAGAAAGCCAAAGTGGGAAGGGGTCTAAGTTTTATTTTACCCTACCCAAGTAGAAAATAAAAAATCGGATTCATATGAATACAATACCACATACGAAGTCTCCTGCCAAACAGTTGGACCTTATCCTATTAATTGATGACTATGAGTCTGATAACTTCATTCATAGTCGGATCATTCATAAAATGGGTATTGCCAAAGAAGTCAAGGCCATAGAAGACGCAGAAGAAGCCCTGGCTTTTCTTTCTACTAGTGTCGATGGAAAGTTTCCCCAACCCGACCTGATTTTCTTAGATATCAATATGCCTCGAATGAATGGCTGGGAATTCCTGGAAGCGTATAACCAGCTGGCAGGGGATCAGCGAGGGAAGGTCATCCTGATTATGCTAACCACATCTGTTAACCCCGACGATCGTGCCAAGGCGGAAGAACTAGGCCTAATCAATGGTTTCCGAAACAAACCGCTGACCAAGGCAATGCTTCTGGATATCATGGATGAGCATTTCGTGGGACAATAAAATGACACCCCATGGACGTAGCCAATCAACCTCAATCCTCTGTAGGGAATGCAGACAAATTCTCCCTCGTCGCCATCGGAGCCAGTGCAGGAGGCTTAAAAGCCCTCAAAATTTTTTTTTCTCATATACCCCAGGGCTGTAGGCATTCCTTTGTCATTATTCAGCATCTTTCTCAAGACTTCAAGAGTCAGGTGGGGGATTTATTGGCCTCGATATCTTCCCTTCGCATTGAGGTCGTACAAGACGGTAGTCCGGTAGAGCCAGGAACCATTTACCTGCTTCCTCCTTCTCATAACCTGGAATATAGGGATGGGGCCTTTATGCTTCAGCCCAGACCTTCACGAAAAACATTAAACCTCCCCATTGATTTATTTTTCACTTCCCTGGCACGGGAGTTAGGAAACCAAAGCATTGGAATTATTCTGACAGGTTCGGGTAGTGATGGCACACGTGGTATACGCGCTCTTAAGGAGGCAGGAGGCTTGGTATTGGTCCAAGACCCTCGGGAGGCTCAATTTGATGCTATGCCTCAAAATGCGATACATACAGGTCTGGTCGACTTTATTTTGCCCGTTGAAGGCTTATCCCAGGAGCTAATTCACTATTTGAATCAGGCGAATGTTGATAAGGGCTTGGAGCATAAGTTGGAACAGGATGAGGTCCAGATATACAAAATTTTGCAATTAGCTCGGAATGCTTCCAACATTGATTTTCATCAATACAAGCGTACTACCCTAATTCGGCGAATTATTCGGCGAATGGCCATCACAAGATGCCAGGATTTCGACGCCTATACGCAGTTCCTACATACACATATATATGAAGCGAGTGTATTGGCGAATGAGTTTCTATTAGGCGTGACCAGTTTTTTTCGAGACCAAGCAGCCTGGTTAGCCCTAGAAAAAGAGGGGCTTCCAGAGCTGATCCGAAGTAAAACGGAAAGAGAACCCGTATTCAAAGCCTGGGTAGCGGGCTGTAGTACGGGAGAAGAAGCCTATACCCTGGCTATTTTGGTTCAGGAAGAACTTCGGCGGCAAAAAAAGGAAATGGAGGTGGTTATTTTTGCTACAGACATCCAAAAAAACGCGTTGGAAATTGCCAGCCAGGGAAGATATCCGGAAAGTATATTGGCTGATATTCCCCTTTCCCATTTAAGTCGGTATTTTTTGCGAAAATCTGACCAATATGAGGTAGATCCCAATTTGAGGAAAAGTATCATTTTTTCTCAACACGACATACTGAAAGATCCCCCCTTTGCTCAACTGGATATGGCACTTTGTCGGAATATGCTGATCTATTTTCAGGCCCCTGCCCAACAACAGGCCCTCAATTCGCTGCATTTTGCCCTGAATCTTGACGGCCTTCTGATGTTAGGGAAAAGTGAAGATATAGGAAATAACCATAAGGGCTTAATCCCCCTCAACCGTAAACAAAAGATCTTTATTAACAAAAAAACAGGTAGTTTTCCCAACCTATCCCCAGGTAAACCGGATCAAACTACTGGCATACTAAAATCCTTTTCTCGAAAGAGAGCTAAGGAACTGGAGCAAGGGATGATCCATGTATTTAAGGAAGGTATGGAGGAATCCTGGGGAGTCGTGACTATCTATCTGGATGAAAATTTCGACATCCTCTTTGCGAATGGACCGATAAAAGATTATTTGGCCTTCCCCGAAAAGGGCTTTTCAGCCAATTTTCTCCGCTTGCTTCCGAGCTCCCTTTCCCTTATGCTCAGAGACTCCCTTCGAAAGGCTGCAGATACGCTGGAAACGGTTCAGTATAAACATTTTAAGCTACTGCGGGAGGAGGAAGTCCAGTTACTCAATATTTCCGTTCATCCCATCAGGATCGCCCAGACGCAAGTCATTGATTACTATCTGGTGCTGTTCGTTCCCCTGGATCAGGCCTTGTTGAGCCCCCTGGATTTAGATTTACCCAAGGAATCTTCCCAACACATAGAAGCTCTGGAACGGGAGCTAAAGCAGACACAACAAAGCCTCCAATCTACCATCGAGGAATTAGAAACTACCAATGAGGAATTACAAGCGACGAATGAAGAACTCATTGCCGCTAATGAAGAAATGCAGAGTACCAATGAGGAACTGCAAAGTGTAAACGAGGAATTGCACAGCGTCAATGCGGAGTACCTGGATAAGCTGGAGGAATCCATACGTTTGCAATTGGAGATAGAGAACTTAATGAAGAGTACGGAGATTGGCACGGTCTTCTTGGATCTGGATATGCGGATTCGCAAGTTCACCCCTTCTATCCGTCGCTATTTTCACCTCGAGGACCAAGATATTGGCAGACCTTTGGCCCATTTCAATTTGGACTTTGAAGGCTCCAACAGCAAGGAAATTCTTGAAGATGCAAGGCTTGTCTTGACATCTTCTCAGCCTTCTGAAGAGGAGATGCGGTCGAAAGATGGGCTTTGGTTTTTGAGGCGAATATTTCCCTTTTTGGGCGAGAGAAATGAGGTGGAAGGGGTTGTCATTACTTTTATCGAGATTACGGAACTCAAGAATACACAGGAAGAACTCCAGCAAAGAGAAGAATTCATCCAAAAGGTGGCCTCTACCAATCCGAGTCTCATTTATGTATATGAATTGACGTCGGAAAAAATCATTTTTTCCAATGAAAAAACACAAAGTATCCTAGGCTATTCCTCCCATGATATAATCAAGATGGAGGAGGACTTAATGGAGGAGATTACTCATCCTGACGACTTGGATCGGGTGCTGACCTTTCAGAGGGAGTTGAATAGCCTGGAGGATGGAGAGGTCCGAACCATAGAGTCTCGTGTCAAACACAAAGAGGGCCACTATATCTGGACACAACGTAACAATACGGTGTTTTTGAGGGCAGATGATGGAAGAGTAAAGCAGACCATAGGTACCCTGATAGATATCCATCAGCGTAAGGAGGCAGAGCTAGCCCTAGCGCACTCCCAGAACCTGCTTCAAAAGATTATGGATGCTAGTCCTAATCTGGTCTATGTGTATGACTTGGTTAAGAAGAAAAATGTCTTTTCCAATAGGGGAGTGGAAAAAATTTCTGGTTATTCAAGCCAGGAAATTTTGGCCATGGGCACCCAGGTACTTGCAAAAATTACGCATCCGGAAGACCTTGCCCTCCTTCAAAGGTATTTTAAAGGGCTTGAAAGTCTGAAGGATGGGGAGGTTCGGACGATTGAGGCCCGAACACAGCATAAAGATGGCTCTTTCAGATGGATTCAGCGCAATAACTCAGTATTTCTAAGATCTGAAGAAGGAAATGTTATCCAAGTCATAGGAACCGTAATAGATATTGACAAACGCAAGCGAGCAGAAGAAGAGGTAAAAGAGGTTAAGGAAACCCAAGGCCAGATCATCCAAACTGCACCAGGCATGGTGTATATCTATAACCTGGAGGAACAGCAAAATGAGTTCGCTTCGAAGTCCATCGGGGAGATGCTAGGCTATAGTCCCAAGGAAATACGAGACATGGGAGCAGAGTTTATGGCAAAGATATTCCACCCAGAAGACCTAGAAAAGATCGTCGCTCATCATCAACACCTGGGAAGTTTGCAGGTAGACAAGGAAATGGACCCTGTAGCGCTTGACTACCGATGCCTACACCAGGATGGCACCTGGCGCTGGCTCCACTCTCAGGATCTTCCCTATTCCCAAAATGCCGCCGGGAAGGTGAATAAGATTATTGGCTCAGCCATAGATATCACAGAAAGAGTGAACCTTCAGGAGCAGCTGAAAGAGTTACTGCAATAACTCAGAAGAAGCCGCCTGCAAGTGTGGTGAGATGGGGGACCACCTTCCCCTATCTTGGACCACCTCCCCCTTACTTAGCAGAAAGGGGACTCCTCCTGGAAGGCGGAGACAGTTATTTCCCTTTGCTTGCAAGGAGGAGAATCATGTAGCTTGGTAGTACCACTTCCCCCCATATTTCTCCTCCTTGTATGGCCTGCGTCTGGGTCAAGGAGGAGTACCCAGCACCTGTGCTGGGGGAGGTGGTCTAAACCTCCACCAAGGAGTGATCCTTCTGCGCCAAAACAGACGTCCCCATGAGGTACGCATCTACCGCCCGGGCGCATTCGCGCCCTTCCGAGATGGCCCACACGACCAGCGACTGGCCGCGCCGCATGTCCCCGGCAGAGAAGACATGGGGAAGAGAAGATTGGTAATTTTCGGTTTTGACATTGCCCCGCTCGTCGAGTTCGACGCCGAGGCTATCCAGCATGCCCTTGTGCTTGGGATGGAGAAAGCCGATGGCCAAGAGGGCCAACTCACAAGGAATTTCCTTTTCGGTATCCG
Organism: Bacteroidia bacterium; assembly: GCA_965263105.1. Taxonomy (GTDB): domain Bacteria; phylum Bacteroidota; class Bacteroidia; order J057; family J057; genus JBCCTX01. The sequence continues at coordinate 494,087 of CBDHGL010000003.1, forward strand.
GGATTTCAACAAACTTGAACCGGCCAGACTCCGGGTCCTTTTTCCACTCGATCTGAACGAGTTTCAAGGCCTTGAGCTTGCCGTAGGCATCGCCCACAAACTCCTTGGTCAACAAGGACCACTCGCGTTCACAGCCTTCCTGGTGGGAGGAAGAGGTGCGGAGGACCATCGGCCACTCAGGCCAGGGATTGTCGGCATTGCGATCTTGTGGGGGCTTACCCAAGAGTTCGATCTGGGTGATAGAGGCCGCGCCGTGGCGGTTAGAAGTACCCACACAGTCAGAGCCCGTATCTCCCCCGCCTATGACGACTACGTGCTTCCCTTCTGCACGGATCTCGCCGAGTTCGGGAATCCATTCTCCAGATACCTGTTTATTTTGTCGGGTCAAAAAATCCATGGCAAAGTGAACCCCATTCAATTCCCTACCGGGAATATTGAGGTCCCGGGGGATGGTGGAGCCCCCACAGAGGACGATAGCATCGTATTCGTTCAAGGCGCTCACAGCGATGTCCTTTCCGACTTCTACGCCGGTTTTGAAGAGGATTCCCTCTTGCTTCATCAACTCGACTCTGCGTTCAACCACCCATTTCTCCAGCTTGAAATCGGGAATGCCATAGCGCAACAAGCCCCCAGCATGGACTTCCTTCTCAAATACGGTTACGTAATGCCCAACCTTATTCAACTGAGCCGCAGCCGCTAGTCCGGCGGGACCCGAGCCTACCACAGCAATCTTTTTGCCCGTTCTGTTCCGAGGAGGCTGTGGAACAATCAGTCCCAGTTCCCAGGCCTTTTCGGCGATGCTTTTCTCGATGTGCTCAATCGCAACAGGAGGCTGATTGATTCCCAGCACACAAGAGGCTTCACAAGGCGCCGGACAAATTCTCCCCGTGAACTCAGGGAAGTTGTTGGTTTCTTGAAGAATTTCTATCGCCAAGGCCCAATCTTCCTGATAAACGGCATCGTTAAATTCGGGGATGACATTGCCCAACGGGCAACCATTATGACAAAAGGGAATGCCACAGTCCATACAACGGGCCGCTTGTTCCTGTGTTTTTTCGGCTGCAAAGGGAACTTCCAGTTCCTTGTAGTCTTTTATCCGCTCTTCGGGATTCCGATAGGAAGGAGTCTCCCGATCAAATTCTAAAAATCCTGTTGCTTTTCCCATGGGATAAGTTATGTCAATGTAATTTTAAGTTTATACCATAAATCCCTCCGTGTCTTCGTGCCTCCGTGTTCCATTTCTTCATCCCCCTAACCCCCTTCAAAGGGGTACCCTTCCGCTGCTATAGCAGCCCGTAAACTCCCTTTTTTCGTGCCTCCGTAGTTCAAACTCAAAAGGGGTCCGGAAACGACCCAGGAAATCATAATGATTTCGCCAGGGTTCCCCCTTTCTCCCCATTCCTAAGGGGGAGTCAGAGGGGGTTCCAGAGGAGAGAGGGGGCCAGGGGGTGAGTACAAAATAGGGCATTTTGATTATCGATCTGCCATTCAACCCTTAACCGGCTTCCCAGCCCCCTTCTACGGCTCAAACTTCCCACGCTGCAAGTAAATCGCCAAACATAGTGTAAACTTGTTTATGATAGCCAATAAGGTTACCTAAAACACACAATTAAATGGCCTTCTTCAATACAACAGACGGAGCAGGAGCCTCGCTCTTTTTTCGAAGCAAAACGGCCTTATAGTCTCTGGGCATGACCCGCACAAAGTGTTTGGATTGTGCCTCCCAGTCTTTGGTAAGCTGCAGCGCAGTCTTACTTTCCGTGTAGCGATAGTGCTTGTCGATCATGGCACGCACGAGTTGCAAATCTTCTTCCTCCAAGGCCTCCAGATCGACCAATTCGGGATTGACACGCGCTTCAAATGTACCATGTGGATTGTATACATAGGCAACGCCTCCGCTCATCCCAGCGGCGAAGTTTCTTCCAGTTTCACCTAGGATGACCACCCGACCTCCAGTCATGTATTCACAGCCGTGGTCGCCCACACCTTCCACCACGGTATGCACACCAGAGTTCCTCACGCAAAAGCGCTCTCCGGCAATTCCTCGGATAAAGGCCTCTCCAGAGGTAGCTCCGTAGAAAGCCACATTCCCAATGATGGTATTCTCATGAGGCGTAAAGGTGACCTCCTTATTGGGATAAACAATAAGTTGTGCACCAGAAAGTCCTTTGCCGAAGTAATCATTGGCTTCCCCTTCCAATTCTAGACGGAGACCATGGGTGGCAAAGGCCCCGAAGCTTTGACCGGCTGAGCCCTGGAAATGGTAATGGATGCTTCCCTTAGGTAGGCCTTTGGATCCGTATCGTTTGGAGATTTCGTGAGATAGCATCGCCCCCACCGCACGGTTGACATTCCGGATGGGGAATTTACCGGTAACGGGTTCTTTGGACTGTATAGCTGCTTGCGCCTTTTCTATCAGGGTCCTGTCCAGGACTTTCTCTATGCCGTGGTCTTGAGGAATTTGTTTATAAGTACCTACCGTATCCGAGTTGGGTTCTCTGTACAATACAGGACTTAGGTCTAGCGTCTTCCATTTCCAGTGATTGATATCTTCCCGGACCGTGAGTCGGTCGCTTTGGCCCACCATTTCTTCTATCGTCCGGAAGCCCAATTCGGCCATGATCTCACGCATTTCCATCGCAAGGAAGGTAAAGAAGTTGACTACATCTTCAACCTTTCCGGAGAATAGTTGTCTTAACTCGGGATTCTGTGTGGCGATGCCCACCGGACAGGTGTTGAGGTGGCACTTTCGCATCATGATACAGCCCTCGACTACAAGCGCGGCAGTGGCTACGCCCCACTCCTCAGCCCCCAATAGAGTCGCAATGGCCATGTCTCTGGCGGTGCGAATCTGACCGTCTACTTGGAGGGTGACGCGGCTTCTGAGTTTGTTTTTTACCAGGGTTTGGTGAGTCTCAGAAAGGCCCAGTTCCCAGGGTAGTCCTGCATGACGAATGCTACTCAGGGGAGAAGCTCCTGTACCGCCGTCATAGCCTGCAATGAGAATATGATCCGCGTGTGCCTTGGAGACCCCAGCAGCAATGGTTCCTACTCCGGCAGCTGAGACGAGCTTTACGCTGATACGCGCGGAGGGATTGGCATTTTTGAGGTCAAATATGAGTTGGGCTAGGTCTTCAATCGAATAGATATCGTGGTGTGGGGGAGGGGAGATCAAGCCCACTCCAGGGGTGGAATGTCTTACCCGGCCGATCCAGTCATCTACTTTATGTCCCGGAAGCTGACCGCCTTCACCAGGCTTGGCTCCCTGGGCAATTTTTATCTGAAGTTCCTCGGCATTCGTCAGGTAGTTGCTCGTTACGCCAAAGCGTCCAGAGGCAACCTGTTTGATGGCCGAACGTTCCCAGTCACCATTGGCTTTTTTCTCAAAGCGAATTTCATCTTCTCCCCCTTCTCCACTATTGCTCTTGGCACCAATCCGGTTCATGGCAATCGCCAGAGTGGAATGAGCTTCATGGGAGATGGAGCCAAAGGACATCGCACCCGTTGCGAAGCGGGTAAGGATACTCTCTATCGGTTCCACTTCCTCGATGGGAATAGGGGTATGATTGGTAAACTCAAATAGGCTTCTGAAAGTGATGGCCTTCTTGAGCTGATTATTTAAGGTTTGGGAGTATTTTTTAAATAGGGCATAGTCATTCCTCTGGGTTGATTTCTGAAGCAGATGGATGGTTTCGGGATTAAACAAGTGAACCTCTCCCTTTCGCTTCCATTGGTATACGCCCCCTACTTCTAGTCGATTATTGGGAATGGCTTGCTCTGGGAAGGCCCGGTCATGCCTGGCCCAGATCTCCTGGGCAATATCTTCAAAATTCAATCCGGAAACCCGGGAAATCCCCCCTGTAAAGCAGCGGTCTACCACGTCTTTGTGTATCCCGACGATTTCAAAAATCTGGGCACCGTGGTACGACTGTAGGGTAGAGATTCCCATTTTGGAAAATATCTTAAGCAGACCGTAGTTAATCCCTTTGATGTATTGTTGTACAGCCTTTTCTGGGCTGATTTCATCGGAAATCAACTTGGTCTTGGCCAGGGCTTCTATGGATTCAAAGGCGAGATAAGGGTTAATCGCCAGAGCTCCATAGCCCAGCATGGTCGCAAAGTGGTGGGTTTCCCTTGCATCTCCTGTTTCAAATATCAGAGCAGTATGCGACCTCAGCCTGTGTCGTATCAGGTAGTGATGAATCGCCCCTGTCATCAGCAAAGCTGGGATGGGGGCAAATTCAAAGCTCGCAGCGCGATCACTCAATATTAGGATATTGGCCCCACCTCGTATGGCCTCTGCAGCGGCTTTGCATACTCTTTTTAGGGCAGCCTCTAGGGATTCATTGCGCTGAACCAGGGCATCCACAGTTCTCGATCGAAAATCCTCATGTTCTATGTGTTTCAGTCGGGCGAGTTCCGTATTGGTCAGGATGGGATGATCAATGGAAATAACCTTTGCTGACTCTTCCGATTCATCGAGAATATTTTGGGAACCGCCAATCCAGGTTTTGAGGGACATGACCATTTTCTCCCGGATGGGATCCACGGGAGGGTTACTTACCTGGGCAAATAGCTGCTTGAAGTAATTGGAGAAATGCTGACTTTGCTCTGACAAGATGGCCATGGGGGTATCATTTCCCATGGACCCAATGGGTTCTTTCCCACTGCTAGCCATCGGAGCTAGGATCACTTTGAGCTCTTCCGAAGTGACGCCAAATAGTTGCTGACGGAGCAATAGGGGATATCCATAGGAGAACTCCTCTTCTTTGGCTTGGGGGAGATCTTTTAAGTGCTGTTGGTTTTGGTTGAGCCATTCTCTGTAAGGAGCACGACTGCAGATGTCATTTTTTAATTCTTCATCACTAATGATCCGACCCTGAGACAAGTCCGCGACAAACATTTTTCCAGGCTGCAGTCTTCCGGTCGAAACAATGTCTCTAGGCGGAACGGGCAGGGCACCTGCCTCAGAAGCCATGATAATGCGATCATCTTTGGTTACGCAGTATCGAGAAGGCCTCAAACCATTGCGGTCCAGGGTAGCTCCTACTATCTTTCCATCTGTAAAGCATATGGAGGCGGGACCATCCCAAGGCTCTGTCAAGGTAGCGTGATATTCGTAAAAGGCCCGCTTGGGATCTTGTATGGTTTCATTGTCCTGCCAGGCTTCTGGAATAAGCATCATCAGTACATGAGGCAGGGATCTGCCAGACATGACCAGCATTTCTACCACGCCATCCAGATTTCGGGAGTCAGATTTTTGAGGATCGCAAATGGGCAGTATTAAATCCAATTCTTCCTGGGTGAAGAATTCATTTTCCATCATTTGTTCCTTGGCAATCATCCAATTGATGTTGCCTCGGATCGTATTTATCTCTCCGTTGTGGGCGAGATAGCGAAAGGGTTGGGCAAGACGCCATTGGGGAAAGGTATTGGTAGAAAAGCGGGAGTGAATCAATGCAATAGCCGATTCCACCCGCTCGTCCATCAGGTCTGGAAAATAAGACTTCACCTGATGGGTACAGAGCTGACCCTTGTAGCAAATGGTTTTGTAGGAAAAGGTAGGAATGTAAAATTCGTCTCGTATCCCTGCTACACTTCTCAAGATGAGGCGACTCGCTACTTTTCGTAGGATGAAGAGTTTCTTTTCTAATATCTCCAGGCTCCAATCCTTTTGGGGACGTACGAAAACCAGCTCAGTATGAGGCTCTATTTCCAAAGCAGTTTGGCCGATCGCTTCTGGATGTACCGGGACTTTTCGGTAGCCCAGTAATTCAAATCCTAAACGTACAATACTGGCATTGAGTACGGCCCTACATTGAATCTGCAGATCGTGGTCTTTGGGGAAAAATACCATCCCTACCCCATATTGGCCAGGATCAGGCAATTCAAAGCCTTCTTCAGCACACACTTCCTTATAAAAGCGGTGAGGAACCTGTATAAGTATCCCAGCCCCATCTCCGGTTTTTGCGTCGGCCCCAGTGGCCCCTCGGTGCTCCATATTTTCCAACATTTTTAATGCATCGGATACGGTTTGGTGAGAGGCCTTCCCTTTCAGGTGGGCGACAAAACCAATTCCACAGGAATCGTGCTCAAATGTTGGTGAATAAAGGCCTTGCTGAGGCTGTTCAATTTTGGGAGATTCGTTTAAGGATTCTTTCATTTTCCGGTCAGCATAATCCCGAGGCGGTGGCAAGTGGCTCCCTAAGTCCCATTTTGTTTAAGGAGTGAGTTGTAGTTCGATTATTCGTCCTGCGGGAAAGTAATTACAAATGCTTTGCAATTTACAAATTATTTAATAAAAATTAGAATTTTGTGGAGAATTTATAACGAAACTGCTGAATAAATGAAAAGCTTTTCAGTTTGGAAAGGTTTCTCTTGTTTTATTTTAAAGTACGCTAGCGAATTGTCTCCTACGCCCCATAGCCGTTCGGTTAAGCTTCTTAGAAGTCATACTACCCCCTTGAGGTGTTGGCTTGCGCCAGAGAGAAGGGGGTGTAGGGGGTTGAATATCAACAACTTACTTAATCTGTGATTATAAATTCAATAACAGGTATAAACCCCGTACCTTAATAGGGAATATATTTCCTCTAAATCCTTTGTTATCAACCCCCGACACCCCCTTCGCAGCAACACAATCCTTCTCTGCAAGGGGGAAATTGTCGCATTTTGCCTTTTCTTACCCTTAACCGAACGGCTATGCCCCTTTTTCCCCCATCGACCCCGATAAATCGGGGCCACTTCCCCAGGGAAGACCTATAGAGGGCCAAGCCCCATAACGAAGTCCCTCTTGGGAGAGGGTGGCCTCATGAAATGAGGTCGGGTGAGGAAAAAGGGTACCAAAAGGGCGAAATTTAGTTCAACTCTGCTAAACTCTGCCGAAGAACCTTCAACTTACCCTCTGTATCTGAAAGTTTCTTTCGCTCCAGATCCACTACTTTGGCAGGTGCATTGGCCACAAACTTTTCGTTACTCAACTTTTTGTTTGTCTTGGCCAGGAAGCCCTCCAAATATTGGATCTCTTTTTCCAGCTTTTCCTTCTCTGCCGTGGCATCCACCTCTTTTAAGGGGATGAAGCATTCGTGCGCTTGAACGCGAAGACTACCACTATTTTCTACCTTCTTCTCGACAAAGGCTATGGTATCTGTGTTCAAGAGTTTTTCGAGTATGGGCAAATAGGGCTGAAACAGGTCTTCCTGTGTCGTTTTCAGATATAGACTTATCTGTTCCTTTGGTGAAAAGCCTTTTTCCGCCCGGAAGTTGCGAACCTTGGTTACCAACTCTTTGATTACTTCAAACTCTGCCATAATGGGCGATTCTTCCTCCTTTATGGGTGCCATTTGCTGCAGAACGAGGAAATCCCCGGCTTCTCGATCTCTTAATCGCTGCCATACCTCCTCAGAGATAAAGGGCATAAAGGGATGCAGGAGGGCCAAAATTTGCTCAAAAAAGTCCAAGGTGGATTCCAGGGTTTCTTGAGAAATCGGTTCTCCATAGGGCGGTTTAACCATCTCCAGATACCATTGAGAGAATTCATCCCGGATCAATTTAAAGCAGGCCATCAAGGCATCCGACAAGCGGTATTTAGAAAAGTGATCTGCAATGAGGGCCCGCTCAGACTCGATTTTGGCCGCCAACCATTGAGCAGCAAACTGATCGGAAGGACTGCTTGGGGCGTCTTTAACCTCCCAGCCTTTTATTAAGCGGAGCGAATTCCAAATTTTGTTACAGAAATTCCGGCCTTGCTCAACCAAGCTTTCATCAAACAGGATATCATTTCCTGCTGGGGCACTCATCAACATGCCCATCCGAACTCCGTCTGCCCCAAAGTCATCTATCAATTTTAAGGCATCAGGAGAGTTCCCCAGGGATTTACTCATTTTCCTTCTCAACTTGTCCCGTACCAATCCATGGAAATACACATCCTTGAAGGGAATCTCTCCCTTGATTTCTTTCCCGGCAATGATCATACGGGCTACCCAGAGAAAGATGATGTCTGGACCCGTAACCAGGGTGCCTGTGGGATAGTAATAGGAAAAGTCAGGATTATTGGGTTGGGTAATCCCCTGAAATCCTTCTATCGGCCATAGCCAGCTGGAGGCCCAGGTATCGAGCACATCTGGGTCTTGCGTTAGATCGGAGGCCTGAAGATTCTCCTTGCCCGTCTTTTTCCGCGCCTGATCCAAGGCATCTTTTATATTAGGGGCAACAACAAAGTCATTTGTGCCTTCAATAAAGTAAGCCGGGATCTGATGGCCCCACCAGAGCTGGCGCGAAAGGCACCAGTCTCGGATGTTCTCCATCCAATGCCGATAGGTATTGATAAATTTACCTGGGAAAAAGGTGATCTCACCAGAGTTTACGGCCTCTAGTGCGGGTTCGGCGAGCTCTTTCATCCGCATAAACCACTGCGTAGAGATTTTGGGCTCAATGGGAACCCCCGTCCGCTCCGAATGGCCTACTTCATGGGCATAGGGCTCTATTTTTTCCAATAGCTCTGCAGCCTTGAGGTCTTTGATAACCTGCTTCCGAACGTCAAATCGATCCTTCCCAACATACATGTTGCCTGCCTCGCTGATCGTACCATCATCATTGAAGATATCAATCGACTCCAGGGTATGTTTGACGCCCAATTCATAGTCATTGACGTCATGGGCTGGGGTAACCTTAAGGCAGCCTGTTCCAAAATCCATTTTGACGTATTCATCCAGAATGATGGGAACGGGCCTATCCAACAAGGGAACGATAGCGCGCTTTCCATGTAAGTGGGTATAGCGTTCGTCTTCTGGATGTATCGCAACCGCCGTGTCTCCCAAAAGCGTTTCAGGACGAGTAGTGGCAATGATGACGTGAGAATCTTCCTCTCCCTCTATCTTATAACGGAGATGATATAGATTCCCTTGAATATTTTTATATAAAACCTCTTCATCAGAGAGCACAGTTTGGGCTTTGGGATCCCAGTTTACCATGCGGATCCCTCTATAGATCAAGCCTTTATGGTACAACTGACAGAATACTTCAATCACCGCCTGAGAATAGGCAGGGTCCATAGTGAAGTTGGTCCGCTCCCAATCACAGCTACATCCCAACTTTTTGAGCTGGTGCAAGATGATGCCTCCATATTTATCCTTCCAGGCATAGGCATGTTCCAGATACTTCTCCCGTCCGATGGATTCTTTTGTGATCCCCTGTTCGGCTAGCATGGCAACTACTTTGTTCTCCGTTGCGATAGACGCATGGTCAGTTCCGGGAATCCAGCAAGTATTGTATCCCTCCATTCTTTTTCTCCGAATGAGGACATCCTGTAGGGTATTGTCCAAGACGTGCCCCATATGTAGGATACCCGTTACATTGGGGGGAGGGATGACGATAGAATAAGGCGTTTTATCATTGGGCTCACTATGAAAAATACCGGCCTCCATCCAGGCTTGGTACCATTTTTCTTCAATGTCTGAAGGAGCGTATTTAGGAGATAAAGTAGACATGGGGGTAAAGTTGACTCATTTTTTGAAGAAAACGCAAAAAAATAAAAAAAGAGATTTCCAGACCTCATTGAGGCCTGAATTGTGGAGAGTTCGAGAAGCTTTTTTAGGAAATGAAACTAGTGGAAGACAGACGTACTATTCCTCCTTTTGGAAATAGCTCCAAGCACTCAGAACGAGATATACCACTACGCCCAGAAGTGCGAAGACAAAGACGTATTTGACCGCGCTGACCACCGTATTGACCAATCCGATAGCAAGGAGAAGTAAGGCTGCAGGAACAGCTACCTTTCCCCATAGTGGCAGGTTGTAATAGGACCGAAGCAAGAAATTTTTGGTCCACTTCTTTGCAGGAGATTTGCGGGTATTGAAATAATTCTTTGCCATGTCTATTTATTCGTAAAAGATACCAATATGTTTCACTAAAGTAAAGACCCAGAGCAGGAAAAAAAGTTGGATGAGTTCAAAAAAAGGTTGGATTACTCCTTAGTTGATCCAACTCAAATGGAATTTGGACTTTTAGGATTGAAGAATTGTAACAGATAGGGAAAAAACCAAGTTTTTTCTTCCCTTCCCTTCAAAAGGGAAGGGTTAGGGATGGGTACCAAAAGGAATAAAAAAACATGGACCGCGGGAAAAATCTTCCGGGTCCATGTTTTTTAAGGGGATTGTAGAAGTTTAGCGGACCATAATCCGCTTATGTATCATTCCTCTGGAAGTACGAACCTGCAATAGGTAAATACCTGAAGGTATGTTGTCTGTAGGAATTTGGGTTTCGACCGATAGTCTGTTTTCAAAAGATTGGGAGTTCAACTCGCGTCCTTGTATATCCAGGAGAGTCAGACGGATCTGATCAGGATTATCCAAGGTCATATCAACAGTTAACGAATTAATAGCAGGATTCGGATAAGCCTGGAATTTGCTGAAACCTAGGTCAATTGGATCCAAGGTTCCTACGGTTAGGATAGTTGCGGAAAGTTGAAACTCACAGCCCCTAGCATCGGAAATCATTACGTCATAGCGACCTTGGTCAAGACCTGTTATTAAAGAGTCAGTTTCGGGCCTTGGGTTAGGATCAGTCCATGCATAGGAATAGGGCAACTGACCGCCGGAAGGAATAACAGCAACACTGCCATTTCCAGAACCGTCATCATCAACAATATTCAATTGTCCATCCAGGGAGCTACAACCTGCCATATTTGCTCGTATAGTAAATACCCTTCGTTCATTAAAGAGTACATTTCCTCCCTGTTGTACTATAAAGGAATCGAGTATAGGTTTAAGCCCTTCTGTACTAAACCATCTTCCGGCATCAGCCAGGGAATCGGATGTAAATAGGGTGCCCTGTTCCAAATAAATATTATCAGATGTTCCCATAGGAAGAAATTCGGGGCCTTCTATGGCCATCCAGTATAACCCTGGAGATAATTCGACTCCCGCTATATCAGCTTGCTTATTTACACTGCCCTGGGCAAAAGAAAAGGTAGCTGCTGTAATGCCTGTAGTATCATCAGCGGTGATGGTATAGGTATCACCTTGAGCAATTAATTCAAGCGAATCATTGTAAACTTGAGCAGTGAGAATATCCCCGACATTTTCTCCCGTAGAGCCAAAAAAGGCTGTAATTGACGTTAATACATCTGATTTGTTTAAGAAAAAACCAGAACCAAAAATGGACCGATGATTTTCACCAAAAATCGAGGAGGGAAGTTCCCAAAAGGGATTTCTTGTGGAAAGGCTCCCGTCATCTCTGGCCAAAATAGTGTCAGAAACTTCTACCACTTTAAAAGAGAAATCATTTCCAAAGGCTTCATCGGTAAACTCGTTTTCAGGTAAAACATTCTGTTCGGCTGAATTTACTACATAGGTAATAACATAGAGGCCTGTATCAACAGGGACAAAGGTAGGGGGAATTCCAACAAAGAGCCCAAGCCCGAAGGTATCAATGGAAGCTGTAGGGGTAGGGCCTTCCAAGCTTTGCTCAAAGGGACCTGCCAAGTTTTCTTCAAATAGGCGATTGCCTGTGCCAGCGTTAATAATGGTTGCTGCGATCTCAAGGGTGTCTTCTAGGGCTTGATTACCTTGATTTCTAATAATGGCCGATAGTAAAAACGTATCCAATTGCCCTAATGGAGCAATGGTGTAAATATCAGGGAATTCAGAGAAAACGACAGCTGGGTCTCCTGTTACCGTAGCCAATGAATCAGCTATGTAAATATCATCTAGGAATAGGATAAGTTTGTCATCAGAATTATTGCGAAAGCCAATGTGAATATCTTCACCCGAAAAACCTTCTAGTGAAACCTTATGAGTCACCCAGAAAGATTTTTCTTCAGGTAGAGAAAATATAAGATTAGTAAAGTCGGCGATACTTGTCCCAGATGTTGAGATGTATACTTCATATCCATCAGGGAAATTGGAGTCTAGTGTCCATGAACGCCATTGTAAGTAGTAGGTACCTGATTCCGGGATGGAAATCTGTGGAGTGATCAACCAGTCATTTGAAATGCCCGCGGGGGTATACCAGGAAGAACTTGCAGCAACGGTATCTGTAGGATCCTCAAAATTAATATCAATCACCCAACCACCATCATAGGTAAAGGAAGTTATAGAATCAAGTGAAGGGTCTATAGGGAGATCATCCACATCATTGATTATATAGGTATCAGGGATCCCCTGAGAGAAGTTCTCATAATATAATACCTCTTGGGCATTTAACTTAGGAGTAGTAATTAGGCAATAAAATAAGGCGAAAATGGCGACCAAGGAAAGGGGGTAAAGTTTTTTCATGAAAATTGGATAAAAGAATTCCAAACACTAGCCTTAGATACAATGTTACATTTTTTTCAGCTAATGCTCAACTAGGAGAAAAATTTTGGGTCAATAGGTCTTTTCCCCCTTATTAAGCCATCTGCCCCAATCTTTGTTATAGGCGTGTACTTTTTCCGTTGTGGAACCCTGGGCATCTATCACCTTGTTGCCCTTATTTTTCCATTCAAATATGCCTCCGTAGAGGTTATAAACTTTTTGGAAGCCCATTTTCTTAAGTTTTTCCCCTATCTTTTCACTGCGATAGCCTACGGAACAATAGACAACTACAGGTTTATTCTTAGGGAGTTTTTCCAATAATTCTTCCTCCACACGATTATAGCCAGAGTACTTAGCACCCGGTAAATGGCTGACCTCAAATTCTTCCTTTTCTCTTGCATCCAGCAGAATATATTTTTCCAACCCATTGGCAAGCAGTTCTTCTGGCATCATCACCGGGACCGTCCAACTATAGAGGTCATCAAGCATATTGTGAAAATCGGCCTGGGTATTTTGGCTTTGTCCACTAAGAGAAGAATGGCTGGCAAAGGATAAGAGTAAGGCAAAAAATAAGTATCTTATTTTCATCTTCTTTTGGATAAGTCTGTTAGAATATGGTAAGAAAAAGGCTGAACTAAGTTTTATTGGGCCCTAATATCTACTCATGGAATAACTTCAAAACAAATCTAAAAAGTTTTGACCTAAGTATTTGTGCCAGAAGTTACATTCTGTACCAAGTCAGAAAGGAAGAGAAAAATTTTCACATCCCACCAGACGTTGCATCCTGTCCATTTGCTCATTAGCTTGCGGGTATGAAAGCCGTAGCAAGTGGCCTATTTCTGGCATTGGTATTACTCTTGCACTTCTCTGGTTGTGAACAACCCCTAAATCCCGTTTCTGAGGGCGAATTGGCCTTTTCCGCAGATACGGTGAAATTTGATTCTATTTTTGTCAATTTTCAGTCTCCCTCTGAACGGCTTTCGGTTTTCAATAGGACCAATAAGGACATACAAATCAATCGAATTTGGCTAGAATCCGAGCAGGATTCGGAGTACCAGCTAGTAGTTGATGGGATCCGGGCCAATGATGTAGCGGATATCGTTATCGCAGAAGGGGATAGTCTACGAATTTTTGTCACCCTCAAATCTGTCTTGCGGGATGAATTTTCAGAGGAATATATCGCGTTTCAAATAGGGGACCAGGTCCAACGTATTCTCATTCGAGCTCGTGTATTGGATGCCTTCTATTTTCGGGCGCGACTAAATGTAGACTCTCTTACGATTAGGGGATATTCTTTTACCCGGGATACCATTCTCACCGCTGAAAAACCCATTATTTTTGATGGCCCGATTGTCGTGAGAGAAGGGGTAAGGGTATCTGTAGAGCCGGGAACGGAAATTTTCTTTACCCCCTATAAGGTGGAGCTGCCGCAAGAAAATGGACTATCTACCTTTGTCTTTTTCTCTACGCTGCTGGTAAACGGAACCCTACGCGCCATTGGAGCACCTGAAATGCCGATTGTCTTCCAGGGAACCCGCTTGGATGAGGATTTTGCTGAAAATCCTGCTCAATGGAGGGGTATAGTGTTTTCTCAAGTCAGTTCGGATAACTTTCTTCACCATGTTGTGATTAAAAATGGTCTCTTCGGCGTAGAGGTGGATTCTATAAGCAATGGTCGAAGGGCCAGATTAACAATGCGTTATACAGAAATCCGTAACATGGCTGCCTTTGGGGTTTTGGGACGCGGCTTTTCCAACCAAGGCTTGGGGACTCAGCCTGCTTTGGTCATGGAAAATTGCATTGTTCAAAACTGTGGGAGAACCCTGGCCATCGAAGGAGGCGGAAATTATGAAATCTATAACTGCACCTTTGACAATTCACGCTTTTTTGGCCGTCGGGATCCCCAGGTATTTGTCAATAATTATTTTGTAGCAGCAGATGGGGTCTTGCTGTATCCGCTACGTGTTCGCCTTGTAAATAGTATTATTTGGGCAGAAAATGCAGGATTTGACCCCTCCGAAATAGAATTGGACTTTTTGGAAGGTCTCCCCTTTACTCCACAGCAATTATTATTTGACCACTGCGCAATTCTATATAGCGAAAACAATGAAGTCGATATTTCTCCCCTGCTTGAAAATTCGCTGCTTAACGTAGATCCCCTTTTCCAAAGCACCTTTGTGGCGCCAGGAGATTATCGATTGACCGAAAATAGTCCCATGATTGATAGGGGAAAAGATGTATCGGCCCGATACTTGCTAGACTTCAGAGGGAACCCTGATAGCACCCGTACTATACCCTTTGATATAGGAGCCTTTGAATTTATTCCACAATGAATTCTTATGAAGATTTACCAGTTTTTGGATTATGTAGAGCAGGATCGTATTGCTTATCTGACACTCAACCGTCCTGAGCACCACAATGCTTTAAATAATATCCTCATAGCGGAATTGAAGGATGCCATCATGCGGGCCGAACATGAGTCAAGTGTCAAGGTAATGGTGTTGCGGGGAAATGGCCCCTCCTTCTGTGCAGGAGAGGATCCCAATTACCTTCGGGAACTGCAACACGCCTCACTGGACCATAACTTGGGGTTTGCTGGAGAGCTTGCAGAGCTCATGGCTCGCCTATATCGATCTTCTAAAGTCATCATCGCCCAGGTGGAGGGGAATGCCCTCGCAGGAGGCTGCGCCCTGCTAACAGCCTGTGATTTCTCCTATGTAGTACCCGAAGCCAAATTGGGATTTAATGAGGTACGGCTGGGCTCTATTCCTTCTATGGTTATAGCTTTTCTACTGAGAAAGGTGGGAGAAACGCGGACTAAGGAACTTTTGCTTTCGGGTGACCTTATCAGCCCCCAGGTAGCTGAACGCTACAACCTCATTACTCGCATTATACCTGGCGAAGAGATGCATCAGAGTGTCTATAACTTTGCACAGCAGCTTTGCCATTTCAACTCAGGTGCCTCTATGCAGCTCACCAAAAAGATGATCGCTGACGTGCACGACTTTCCCTTGGAAAATAGCCTGCGACTCGCCGCAAGGATGCATGCCCATATTCGCAGTACCGAAGACTTCCGGCAAGCACTAAGTGCCTATATGAACAATCAGCCCGTTCGCTGGTAACTTTTTCAAAAACCAACCTTTAAAAGTACGAATTTTCGAATTGAAATAAGGGGAAAAACTTCTGCACAGGCTTAATTCATCATTAAATATATTGTCGAAAATTCATAATTATTCCTTAAAATTGAAGCAGCATTAATTTTTGATGGTTTTTAAAATGTTCAGATAAGAAAAGCTTTCTATCCTCTTTTTTTTCAGAGGATTAGAAAAAAAGCGATAATTCGTGCAAATACGTGCAGATTTTTGCATCTTTATCCGTAATTTGAACATTGAAATTAATTTAATTCGCTTAGATTATTTCTATTCAACAACCTCTTAATTACTTATATGAATCAAACTAACCTACTACGAAAATCATTCTGGGTTTCGTGGAGGAACCTAACAAGTTTCTTAGCTCTGGCACTACTGGCATGCAGTAGCCTATGGGCCCAGAACACGGTGAGTGGTACTGTTACGAACGACTTGGATGGAACTCCTCTTGGGGGAGTAACTGTAACTATCCAAGGTACCACGGAAGGAGCCTTTACCAATGAGCAAGGGCAATATTCTCTTACTGTTCCAGGTGATAATGCAGTTCTTGTATTCTCTTTCCTAGGTTTTAGCCCTGTTCAAGAACAAGTAAACGGAAGATCGACTGTTAACATTACGATGACTGAGGTGGGATTGGAAGCTGATGAAGTTGTAATCACCGCCTTGGGATTAGAGCGTGAAAAGCGTTCTCTTGGTTACTCTGTAACGGAGGTAGACGGTGAAGCACTTTCCGATGCTCAGACCCTTAGTGTAGCCAATGCCCTCCAAGGTCGTGTGGCTGGTGTCAATATCCAGCAAGGAGGATCTGGACCTTCTGGTGCAACCCGCGTCGTAATACGGGGGAATGCCTCACTCACAGGGAATAATCAGCCCCTTTATGTAATCGATGGAGTGATCATAGACAACTCTGTACTGGGTTCCGCCGGTGCATGGGGAGGACGTGATTACGGAGACGCCATTTCTAACATCAACCCAGAGGAGATTGAGTCGGTTTCTGTCCTGAAAGGTCCCAACGCTGCCGCTCTTTACGGTCAGCGGGGTGCTAATGGGGTAATCATTATCACGACCAAATCTGGAAAAGGCGTAGGCAATATGCAGGTCTCTGTTAGCTCAGGTGTAACTGTTGGTAATGCGTTAGAAACCATCATGCCTGAATTGCAGAATGAATATGGTCAGGGTCTCAATGGACAATTTACACACCTCAGAACTGCTAATGGAGATGTCGTGGCAAATGATGGGACCGCAACGGGTACACCGCAAGGTTTTCCTGCTCCTACAGGAGGATCACCAGAAGGACCTCCTTCTTGGGGACCGCGTATGGAAGGGCAACAGTATTATGATGTATTTGGTGACTTGAGGACCTTTAGCCCTCAGCCCGACAATGTGAATGATTTCCTAGAAGAAGAAATCAACTGGACCAACTCCTTAAATATCTCGGGTTCTACTGATAGAATGAACTACAGCTTCACAGGAGGCTACACGCGCTTCGATGGCATGCTTCCCACGAATGAGTTGGAAAGGTACAACGCCAATTTGAGGGTGGGGGCAAAACTTACTGATAAGCTTTCGGCGGATATCAAATTGAACTATATCTATCAAACCTCAGAAAACCGACCCAACCTGGCGGATGAGCAGCAAAATGTGATGTATGCCTTACGCTATATCCCCAGAGATGTACCCTTGTCTAGTTTGGAGCAATTTGAAATTGGGCCTGAGGATTTGACCAAGATTGTAGGATACGGTCCTAACCTCCTTCAGATTGGTCGAGAAAGACACTGGTCTAGTGGAACCTTTACCGGTAACCCTTACTGGTCTGTTAATAGAACGAGAAACGAGGATGACAGGAATAGACTATTGGGCTTTGCCAAGCTTCAGTATGATTTTACGGATTGGCTTTCTCTTTCCGCTAAAATCACCAATGATGCGTATACGGACCAGCGTTTTGAATATGAAGATCAAGGCACACGGGTTGCAAGAGGTACGGGGGGGATTTCTAACCGCGTCCAGCAGATTCGGGAAACCAATGCTGACTTTTTGCTTTCAGCCAACCAACTAAAAATAACCGATGACCTGGGTGCTTCTGTTAGCTTTGGAGGAAATGCTCAAGAGTTTTGGACGCGCATTGTTGGTGCTAGTGGTAGCGACTTTTCTACTCCCGGACTCTATGTGATCAATAATACGAAAAACGTAGGAAGGGCTTACGGATTCTCCAATTCCAAAATCCACTCTCTTTATGGCTTTGGGCAGTTTAGCTGGCAAGAATGGCTTTACCTGGATTGGACCGTGAGGAATGACTGGAGTTCTACCCTTTCTCCTGACAACTGGTCCTTCATTTACTCTTCACTTAGTTTAGGAGCCGTATTGTCCGATGCATTTGAGTTACCTGAAACTGTAGATTTATTGAAGGTTCGTGGTTCTTGGGCGGAAGCCGGAAACTCTGGGGGACCTTATCAAACTACAGGTGTATACAGCCTGGGGGGCAATCCCTACCAAGGCCAAACAGTTGCGAGTTTCACCAATGGTCAACCCTTCTTCGATCTTCAAAATGAGCTGACTACTTCATTGGAGTTTGGCTTGGAACTAGCTATGTTCCAAAACCGCTTAGGAGTAGACTTTGCTTGGTATGATGCTTCCACTGAGAATCAGATCTTGAATGCTGGGGTGACATCCGCGACCGGATTTACCTCTCGTCGTATCAACGCGGGAGAGATTCAGAACACAGGTGTGGAATTGCTTTTAAGAGGTACGCCGATTAGAACACCCGACCTAAGTTGGGATATATCCTTCAATTTCTCTTCCAATCAGTCTGAGATCGTTTCGCTTACAGAAGATATCGACCGTTTCCGGACAGGTGCTGGAGATAGAAATGTGGACGCCTTTGTTGATGTAGGAGATCAGTTTGGAAATATTTATTCCAGAAGATTTTATGCAAGAGATGGATCTGGTAATCTGTTAATCAACCCAGATACGGGCTTGCCCATTGTTCAGCAAGGTAGAGAACTAGTCGGGAATGCCGTACCGGATTGGCTAGGAGGATTGCGAACCAACTTGACTTATAAAGGAGTAAGTCTGGGAGTATTCCTGGACATCGCCCAAGGCTTTGACATTTATTCTCAATCCAATATGTACATGTCTCTCTATGGAACGGGTGCATGGACCTTGGAAGGACGTGAAGGAGGCTTGGTCGTTGACGGTTTAGTTGCCCAACAAGATGCTACAGGAACCTGGGTGTCTACAGGAGAAAGAAACACTCAAGCCATTACTGCCCAGGATTACTGGCTCAACGCTGTACCAGGTTCTACAACAGCTGTAACGGAAGAGTTCGTATACGATGGAAGCTATGTGGCTTTGCGTGAGATTACCCTCGGATATGCCTTTCCACAGTCCATAATTGCGAATACTCCTTTCAAAGGACTTAGAATCAATTTGGTCGGTAGGAATTTGGGATACCTCCAGAAGAACACCCCTGGATTTGCACCTGATGCGTACATATTCAACAGGAATACAAACAGAGGAACGGTAATAGGAATGGAAAGTATGTCCTTCCCTATTTCCAGAACTTTCGGTGCAAATGTGACTGTGACCTTCTAATTCATGTATTTGTTAAAAAAATCAAGTCAATTCCATGAAATTTTATCATAAATTATCAGTCTTCTTCATCGCAATGTCCCTGGTAGTTGGGTGTACAGATGACTTTGAAGAAATCAACACCAATCCTACCAGTCCAGCTCAGGTACCTGGTGACTTCTTGTTCACTAGCGTTCAGTGGAATGCCTTTCAAGGAGGATTTTGGGTGAATAATGTATTGCATTTAGGTAACTGGATGCAACACTATGGCAACCAGAACAGTGGTTTTACCATGGCGCATTATTTTGACAGAGGCCAGGACATGGCAGGATATTGGAACAATAACTTTCTTAACCTAGCAGACTTAAAGAAAGCCGTTGAGGAAGTGGAAAAACAAGATGGTGAAGGAGAATTTGCCAATGTTAAGAAAGCCATTATCGAGATTCAAGCAGTTGAGATTTGGTATTACTTTACGCAGATGGTGGGGGATATTCCCTATTCGCAGGCCCTTCAACCAGAAGAGTTTACCTTCCCTGCTTATGATACCCAAGAGTCTATTATAGCAGACCTGTTTAATCGCTTGGATGCTGCTGTCTCTACCTTAAGTGGTGCGACTATTCCCTTCGGGAACGCTGATGTATTTTATGGCGGTGTTCCTTCTCAATGGGTAAAGTATGGCAATTCCCTCAAGCTAAAAATGGCTTTGGGGATTGAAAATGGGGATCCCTCTATGGCCAGCAGCATGGCTGCGGCGGCGATGCAAGGTCCTTTGTTAGAAAGTACAGCGGACAATGCGGTGCTTCCTACCGATAATGGCGGACCGGCTTTCAGACATCCTAACTGGAGCCTCGATGGGTTGGGGTCTTCTGATAGACCCTATCTAGGGGAGACCTTTGTCAATACCTTAATCAATACGAATGATCCCCGACTTCCTATTGTAGCTTCTCCTACGGAAAGATCCGTTGCAGCAGGAACTCCCGAATACAATGGGGTACCTGCGGCTCCAGACGATGCACTTTATGCAGTGGTAAATGCCAATCTGGACAATTACTCTTTCCCCAATGCGGATTGGATGAGCGGGAGAACCACCAGCTACAACAAGGGCGTGAATAGGATGACCTTTGCCGAAATCAGTTTTTACAAGGCAGAGGCCGTTTTGAAAGGCTATGCTTCAGGAGATGCACAACAATTTTTTGAAGACGGAATACGTGCCGCCATGACGGTACCTCCCTTTTCAGATGCGGGGGTTACAACTGAGCAGATCGATGACTACATCACTGCGAATGGTACCCTCACAGGTTCAGCAGATGAGCAGTTGGCGCAAATCCATACCCAGCTTTGGATTCAGCACTTTATGGATCAGGAGTACGATGTCTTTATAGACTGGCGCAGGACAGGACTTCCTCAGTTGGCCACGGGACTTAACCAAGGTGAGACAGGAGGAGTCATTCCTCGTAGGTTTAAATACAGTGAAAGTGAGCCTGTCATCAATCCAGACAGCTACAGTGCAGCTGTAGGTAGGTTATCTAGCGGAGACAGCTACCTTTCCCGACTTTGGTCTGACCAGTAAGTATGTAAATAGATTAGTGATTATGAAAGTAGGAAAATGCCTTGGCGTTTTCCTACTTTTGATATGTAGACTGGATTAACAAGATTACAGGATTCGATATGCACAGACTCAATACCTTGGTAGGGTTGTTCCCTTTTATCATTTCCTGCCTGAGTGCTCCCCTAAGCGCTCAAGAGGCTTTATTTTCTCTTATTCCTTCTTCCACTACAGGGATTAGCTTCAGCAATCCTATCATTGAGAATGAACAGATCAATATCTTGACCTACGAATACTTTCACAACGGTGGAGGAGTAGCAATCGGAGATGTCAACAACGATGGCTTAGCCGATATTTATTTCACCGGAAATTTGGCTCCCAATCGCCTTTACCTCAACCTGGGCAATATGGTTTTCCAGGATGTAACAGAAGCTGCCGGAGTGGGCGGTTCTCGGGGATGGAATACCGGGGTAAGTATGGTGGACATCAACCACGATGGCTGGCTGGATATCTACGTATGCCTTTCAGGCAATGTACCGGAAGCAGCCCGAGCCAATCAACTATTTATCAACAACCAGGATGGAACCTTCACTGAAAAAGCCCAAGAATATGGCATAAATGATAGCGGTTTTGCTACCCAGGCAAGTTTTTTTGACTATGACTTAGATGGAGATCTTGACCTATTTATTCTAAATCACAATATATTACCCATCAATGACTTCAAACCCTCTGAGGTACGCCTACAACACGATCCTTTTGTGGGGGATAAACTCTATGAAAATCGTGAAGGTAAATTTGTTGAGGTGACAAAAACTGCTGGATTACATACCAATCCCCTGGGATATGGACTGGGGGTTTCAGTGGGGGACCTCAATCAGGACGGATATCCTGACCTGTACATTGCCAATGACTTCATTGAACATGACTATTGTTATATTAATCAGGGGGATGGTACCTTTCAAGATGTGATCAAAACGGCCTTCAACCAGATCTCACAATTTTCTATGGGGACAGATATGGCAGACTTCAACAATGATGGCTGGCTGGATATCATCTCTGTAGATATGGTTGCGGAAGATAATTACCGACAGAAGACGACCATGCGCCCTATGAGCCGAGACAAGTTTTACTACGCAGTGGAAGACGGCTTTCATTACCAGTACATGCACAATGCCCTCCAACTCAACCGAGGAAATCTCCACTTCAGCAATATCTCTAAGCTAGCGGGTGTTTCCAATACAGATTGGAGCTGGGCGCCTTTGATGGCTGACTTTGATTTAGACGGTTGGAAGGACCTGGTGGTGACCAATGGCTATAAGAAAGATATATCTAACAAAGACTATCTAGCCTTGGAAAAGAAAAAATTCAAGGAGTATAGAGAAGGGAAAATCACCAATGTAGAATTATTTAGGGCTTTATTGGATGCCGCCCCTGAGACCAAAATAGAGAATTATGTATTCCAAAATCAGGGGGACTACACCTTTGAAAAGAAAAATCAGGAATGGGGCCTTGACGCACCTGCTTTTTCCAATGGGGCTGCCTATGGAGATTTAGACAATGATGGGGACCTTGATTTGGTCATCAATAACATTGATCAGGAAGCCTTCGTCTATGAAAATAATGCACGCGATCAAAAAGATAATCGCTTTTTGCAAATTATTTTGAAAGGACCAACTCACAATCCCTTTGGAATAGGATCTCGAATAACTATTCATACTGGTCAGGATAGTCAGGTTGTGGAGAACTACCTAAGCAGGGGCTTCCAGTCCTCTGTGGATCCCACAGTTACCTTTGGAGTGGGAGCTGCAAAAATAGTTGATAAAGTTCGGGTAAAGTGGTTTGACAATAAGGAAACTATCCTGGAAAAAGTGCCTACCAACCAACGGATAGAAGTTTCTTATCTTGATGTCGTATCGGCGAATACCCTGCCCATGCCGAAAACCCCTATTTTTGATGACCTCACTGAAGAATTGAAGCTCTCAGTGGCTCACCAAGAAAATTCCTTTGATGACTTCGCAAATGAAGTATTACTCCCTCACAAAATGTCTCAATGGGGACCTGCCCTGGCAGTTGGCGACCTAAATGGAGACCAACTAGATGATTTTTTTCTAGGAGGGTCAGCCAGTTTTCCTGGGCAAATACATATCCAAACGGCTGAAGGGAAATTTGAACTCTTACCCCAACCCTCTTTTTCAACTCATGTAGCAGCCGAAGATGTCGGGGCATGTTTTTTTGATGCCGACCTAGATGGAGATTTGGATGTGTATGTAGTTAGTGGAGGAAATGAATATGAAGCTGGATCACGCTTATACCAGGACAGACTATACCTCAACCAAGGGATGGGGCAACTAAAACTGGTTCAGGATGCCTTACCTGTTATAACAACGAGTGGTTCGGTGGTTAAGCCTATAGATTTCGATAGGGATGGAGATATAGACCTCTTTGTTGGTGGCAGAATGGTACCTAGAGCCTATCCTAAACCTGCAAATAGTTATTTACTCATTAATGAAGGAGGGAAATTCCTGGATAAGACAAGGGAGCTTGCCCCAGAACTATTGGAGTTGGGTATGGTTACAGATGCCATCTGGTCTGACTATGACCAAGATGGAGAGGTCGACCTATTGGTCACCGGAGAGTGGATGGGGTTTGCTATCCTCCATAAGGATAAGGGCAAGCTAAAAGCAACCAAGCCTCAAGGACTTGAAACCTTTTCCGGATGGGGTTTTAGTCTGGTGGAGGGTGATTTTGACCAAGATGGCGACCCGGATTATGTATTGGGCAACCTTGGAACAAATTACAAATACAAAACTTCCTATGAAGAACCCTTTCAGGTTCATCTCAATGATTTTGATGCCAATGGCACCCAGGATATAGTTTTAAGTTATTTTGAAAAAGGCACCTTATATCCCTTACGTGGAAAACAATGCTCTTCCGAACAAATGCCCTTTATTTCAGAGAAATTCCCCACCTATGACCTCTTTGCCAAGGCAGACTTGCCTACAATCTATGGAGAGGCTTCCCTTGACTCTTCCTTGCATTATCAAGCCACAGATTTTCGATCAATTTATATCGAGAACCTGGGCAGGAAAGGGTTTGCCATAAAGCCCTTACCTACGGAGGCTCAGTTTTCTGCCATTTCTTCTATGTTGGTGGAAGACTTCAACCGAGATGGGAAGCTGGACCTACTCACCGCGGGAAATTTGTTTGCCTCTGAGGTAGAAACCCCCCGAAATGATGCGGGAGTGGGCTTGCTATTGCTGGGGGATGGAAAAGGTGATTTTCATTCTCTTCCTCCTCAGCAAAGTAATTTGTACCTGCCTTTTGACGTGAAACAAATGGAATGGATTTCCTCAAATAAGGGGAATCCCTACATTATAGTGGCAAGTAATGGGGAAAAGGTAAGGGTATTGAAATGGGGGGATTGATAGTATTTGGACCTACTATATTTAAGTGGGCAGTAAGTTTAGTCAAAATCTATAACTTACAATGATTATGTCAAAAACCCGTCGAAAGTTTAATCGAGAGTTCAAACTTCGAGCCATCGAATTGAGCTATGAACGCGATAGTATCGCAGATCTGGCCAATGAATTAGGAATCCGTCCAGAACTAATATATCGCTGGTGTTCTGAATTCAAATCAGACAAGAGTGGTAGTTTTCCTGGTGAAGGGAAGGAGTCTCTGAGTCCAGAAGCCCTTGAAGAAACAGTTTGCCGACTATGCCAGCTATGCCGAAGCCACGCTCGAAGAGTTGTTCCGCCCAGAAGCCTTGCAAGCCGCAGACACCCTGAAACTCACCTGCCAGGAAAGTCATTTTTCCCTCCTCATTTGGCTTGAAAATACGGGGAGTACATTTGTCAAGCATGAACTTCCTTCTGAGGCGCAATTCGCCCCTGTTTACGCCATTGAAAGTCTGGATGTAAATGCCGATGGCCATATGGACCTGGTCCTGGGAGGGAATTTTTCGTCCACCCGGGTTCAATTTGGCCGAACGGATGCCAATTGGGGTCAGGTACTTCTAGGAGATGGAAAAAGAGACTTTCAGTGGGTAAATCAGCAACTAGCTGGCCTCCGAATACGGGGAGATGTACGGGATATGGCCTTGGTGGAGACTTCCCAAGGGAAGTTATTGCTGGTGGCGGTGAATGACGGGACCTTACGGAGCTATTGGGTAAAGGGGGATCAATAGACTCTATTAAGCAAGTAGCACATGTGGGAACTTCCTAATTTTTTCATCAGCTGTTACAAGAGGAATTCCTAGGATATTAGATGTAGCAACAATGATTTGATCTGCAGGGTCATTGTGGAAGTTACCTGGTAATTGAGTGGATGCCAGGGAAATTTCAGGTGTCAAATCAAATGTATGCCTGGATATGCTAAAGCTCCAAAAACCCATTGATCCACAGACTTATCTAGTCTCAATCTTCCTTTTTCCACAAGTTTTGCCACTTCCCATACAGTAATCGCCGAGATTAACAATCCTTTAGGTTCATTTTCTTGAATAATTTCTTTGAAAGTTTGGGATAGCTGAGAATCTCCATTTACCCACCAGATCCAGATATGTGTATCAAGTACAATCATTTTGATGCATCCCACGAATTTTCATCAACTGGAGAAAAGGGATTATCAAAGGAAATTACAGATCCTCTCAAGGGGTATTTTTCTTCAGGAGATTTATCTTCAAAAGAAAGGGTATATTTTGTCATCAAGAATTCAATATAATCCACAACTTGCTTCTCTATGAATTCGGGGAGCTGTAGAGACTTGATTTTAGATAAATTCATTGCATATAGTTTATGTTGAATATACTAAAAAACCTGCTCATGGTTTGGAATAGATAGTTTTTTATCATTTTACCGGGAGTTTAAAATTAATAAATTCATCTTTCTAACAAATATGAGTTTTTAAAAAATTGTATCTTTAAGGGGTAACCCAAATGCACATGAAGAATAAATATCCATTTCTCCTCCTTATTTTCCTCAACACAGCCTATCTTCATTTTTCCCTCCTTAACGCGCAATCTCCTCTATTTTCGCTCATTCCTGCTTCTGAATCTGGGGTAGACTTCTCCAATACGGTGCTAGACTCCAAGGAGCACAATATCCTCATCTACTCCAACTTCTATGGTGGCGGGGGTGTCGGTATAGGCGATTTCAATATGGATGGACTGCCAGACCTATATTTTGCTGGAAACCAGGTCGGAGATAAATTATACCTGAACCAGGGAAACTTTCAATTCAAAGAGGTGACGAAAGAATCGGGCATCCTCAATAGAGGGGGGTGGTCTTCGGGCGTAATCATTGCAGATGTCAATAACGATGGCTGGCCTGATATATATGTTACTAAGGAGCTGTATGATAATAGGCCAGATCTTCGGCGAAATGAGCTTTACATTAACCAGGGGGATGGAACCTTTTCAGAAGAGGCCCAAGCCTATGGAGTGGATCACAATGCCCGCACCCGCCATGCCACCTTTTTGGATTATAATAAAGACGGTTGGCTGGACCTCTACCTCCTCAACCAACCCCCAAACCCGGGGAATTTTTCCGAATTATATGATATTGACAAAAAGCAAGACCAGTTTGCATCACGACTTTTTAAAAATACTGGGAAGGGTTCCTTTGTGGAGGTAACCCGCGAAGCCGGGATATTTAAGGTGGGCTTTCCCAATAGTGTCACGGCTACGGATTTCAACCAGGATGGCTGGACAGACCTCTATGTGGCCAATGACTTTGCTGCTCCTGACTGGTTTTTCCTCAACCAGGGGGATGGAACCTTTGTCAATGTAATTGATTCCTCCCTTCGCCATATATCCTATTTTAGTATGGGAGTGGATGCAGCAGATATGAACAATGATGGGCTACAGGATTTGATGGTACTGGACATGCAGGCTGAAGATAACTTTCGAATCAAATCCAATATGAGTGGGATGGATCCCGAGGCCTTTTGGAAGGTATACAACGATGGGGGACACTATCAGTATATGTACAACAGTCTCCAACTCAATCAAGGGACTTCCCCCTGGAATCCTCAACTCCCCCAATTCAGTGATATCGCCCAACTCAGTGGCATGTCCAGTACGGATTGGAGTTGGACTAACTTGATCGCAGACTTTGACAATGATGGATACAAGGATGTCTTTGTTACCAATGGCCTGCTTAGGGATATTCGGAACACCGACTCGGATAAAAAATTCTCTGCACATGTTCAAAATGTGGCCCATGAGTTTGTCCAAAATAACCCCAATGCCGGAGATGTGAGTATCTGGGATATACTTGATTTAGAGGAAAGCCTCAAAATGATTCCATCCGTCCCACTCAAAAATTATGCGTTTAGGAATAATGGAGACCTCAGCTTTTCCAAGGTGATTGAGGAATGGGGCTTTGACCTTCCCACTTTTTCAAATGGGGCAGCCTATGCGGATTTAGATTTGGATGGAGACCTCGATTTAGTGATAAATAACGTAAATGAGCTAGCCTATTTGTACAGAAATGAATCTCAGAACCAAGAGGATTTTACCTATCTAAGGGTAAAACTGATTGATAGTAAGAACCACCGATCTCCTTTTGGAGCCAAAGTGGAATTAGAAACAAGCGAAGGTTCTCAATGGTATGAGATTACCAATGTTCGAGGCATGTATTCCACTTCTGAAGCCATAGCACATTTTGGGATCCCTGCAAAAGCAAGGATTAAGCAAGTTAAAATCACCTGGTGGGATGGACAAGTTTCTATCCTTCAAGATATCCAAGCTAATCAGGTACTGGAAGTAGATTTTGGGAAAGTCCCCAAAAGCCCTGAGGCAGAAGGTAAAATGTATTCTGTTAACCCTGTATTTACCCCATCTTCCCTTAACCTAGATTTCGTCCACCAGGAGAACGATTTCGATGACTATGAAAAACAGGTCTTGCTCCCTCACAAGATGTCGCAATTTGGGCCTGCATTGGCCAAAGGAGATATCAACCAAGACGGCTTGGAGGATTTCTTCATTGGTGGGGCCAAAGGGCAGTCTGGACAAGTATTTGTCCAAAAATCAGACGGATTTCATCCCCTGATTCAAGAGGGTTTTACAAGGGACAAAGGATTTGAAGACGTTGATGCCGCCCTTTTCGATGTGGAGGGGGATGGAGACCTGGATCTATATGTGGTTTCAGGAGGGAATGCATCAGCCCCTCAGTCTGCGATCTATCAAGATAGGATCTACCTCAATGATGGGAGGGGGAATTTTACTCGGAATGTGACTACTCTTCCTAAGTTTCTGGAAAGTGGTAGTTGTGTTCGTCCTAAAGATATAGATGGGGATGGGGATATAGACCTTTTTGTCGGCGGCAGGCATGTTCCGTGGGCTTACCCCATGCCCAGTACAAGTAGAATTTTGCTTAACGAAGGGGGGGTATTCCAAGATATAACGCAGAAGTGGGCGAAGGAACTGATTAAAATAGGGATGGTTACAGATGCCCAATGGACGGATGCCAACGGGGATGGCTTATTTGACCTGATGATCGTGGGCGAATGGATGCCAATTACCTTATTGGAACAAGGTGCCAATCACAAGTTTAGGGAAGTAAGTTCAGATTATGGCTTGGAAGGAACAGAAGGTTGGTGGTATAGCCTGACTGCAGAAGATATGGATGGAGATGGAGTAGAGGAGTACTTAGCAGGCAATTTGGGGCTCAATTACAAGTATCAAAGTTCTGTAGAAGAACCCTTCGAAGTATTTTATAACGACTTTGACCAAAATGGCTCTAAGGATATTGTTCTGAGCTATTATAATTTTGGGGAAAAGTTTCCCTTAAGAGGGCGTTCCTGCTCTTCTGAGCAGGTACCTATGCTCAGAGTTAAATTTCCTAGCTACGATATCTTCGCTCAGTCTGATTTGGAAACAGTTTATGGAGAGGATATGTTGGGCCAATCGCTCAATTATCGGGCAAATACCTTTGCCAGTATGTTTATTCATCAGGTGAAAGGAGAAAAATTCACCCTTTCTGTTCTCCCAAATGAAGCCCAAATTTCTTCGATTAATACCGCCTTGGCGGAAGACTTTGACCAGGATGGTGTCAAAGATTGGCTTATTGCAGGAAATCTCTTTACCTCAGAAGTAGAGACTCCTCGCAACGATGCGAATGTAGGCCTATTTCTGAGAGGAAAGGGAGGTCAGGGGTTTGAGGCCATTTCTCCTGCTCAGAGTGGCTTGATGCTTCCTTATGATGTAAAAAAAATGGTGTCTGTTAAACGGGCCGATGGGACCACCTTACTCGTAGTGGCATGTAACAACGACCAAATGAAGCTGGTCGGAGTGGGAGGAAAGGTCGATGGTCCGCAGCCCACACAGGATGGCCGAGAATGATGTTCAGGACCTAGAGATCCTTTTGCCGGTTGAAAAAATGAACTGTGGACCGTTGACTATCGACTAAACATCTTTACTCACCTCCCACTTTGCTTCTTCACTACGGGTCTGGGTTCTCTTGGTAACTTTTCATTTCGCATGGCCGCATGGTAGACAAAGGAGGCTACTACTACAGACATTTGCATGAGGTCTTCCTTTTGCAGGCGTTCATAAGTATCCATATTGGTATGGTGAGTGCGCGTATTGTAGGAAATAGGGTCTTGAATAAACTGGAACCCAGGTAGACCTACGGCATCAAAGCTCAAATGGTCTGTGCCCCCTGTATTCCGGATGGTGATGGTCCTATTCTCAATCATATCGTCCAGCGGTTGAAACCATGCATCGAAAATAGGGCGTACGGCCTCGTTCCCTTGTAAGTAAATCCCGCGGATACGGCCTGTTCCATTATCGATATTGAAATATCCTGCAAGCTTATCATACTCCTCTTTTAAGTCCATCTCATTCCTATCCGCAAAGTGCTGAGAAACATAAGCTCTCGAACCATAGATACCCTGTTCTTCGCCCGTCCACAAAGCTAGGCGAATTGTTCTACGAGGTTTGGCCTCTATGCTTTTCAGGATTCGTACAGCTTCCATCATCACAGCACTTCCCGCCGCATTGTCAGTAGCTCCTGTGGCAGCATGCCAGGAATCCAGGTGGGCCCCAAGCATAACGATTTCATCTTCCAACTGGGGGTCAGTGCCTGGTATTTCAGCTATGACATTGTATTCATTAAGGTCCTGGTCAAAAAACCGTGTTTTTGTTTCTGCCTCAATTTCTACTGGAATGTCGGCTTCCAGAAGACGAACAATATGGTTAATGTGCTCAGGTGCTACTTCCAGTTCTGGGATGGCAGGCTCTGCATCGACTGCACGAGAAGCTCCATTGGAGGTGAAGAAAGTGCCGTGCTTTCCTCTCATGCCTCTTAAGATCAATTTTACCCCTTCTTCTTTAAACAGCGGGGTCATGGCGCGACTTAAGCGGCGGCGCTTACGCCATTGTGCAATCATCTCAGGACTGTAACGAGAGCTACTTCCCATAGGCTGTTTGGCCCGCTCCATCAATTCCTCTTCGGTAAAGCGCTTGGCATCTGCCTCAAAACTGTTGCTCATTTCACTAGAAACGGGGATAACGACGATTTTATCCTTCAGTTTCCCCTTGAAATCCGCCAAATCCTCCTCATCTTCTATTTCTACTAATACTACTTCCCCACTTACTTCCTTATTAGTTCCAGGCGTCCAAGCCTTGGGAGAAGCAATCATGGGTTGATAATAAGGAGCCTTCATGGCCACATAGGACTTTTCTACCTCCCATCCTCTTCCAAACTCTCCCCACTTTTCTTGTTGAACGTTTTCTAATCCCCAATCTTTTAAGGTATTAACAGCGTACTCTTTGGCGCGTTGGAGACCGGGAGAAGCGGTTAGTCGGGGTCCCGCCACCTCTGTCAATTGGAAAGCAATATCCATGACTTGGGAATTTTGTAGGCCCTCTTTTTTAATTTGATAGACGGCGTCCCAGTGGATGGGCTCTGCTTGTTGGGCTTGGACCGAAAAGAGAACTCCCATGATTAGGAAAGAAAATACGGATAGTTTTTTCATTGAAGTTGAATTAAGTTAAGGGAAAAAAGGCCTCTCATAAAACCTTAAAATGGCTCAGTTCCGTTTTTTAGATAATCTTCTTAGCAATAACAACTTACGCAACAATTGTTTTTAAATTAAGTATATAATTTGAAAAAGCCTTGAAGACCGATCAACCATATACTCTATGGAATCAATCGAAAACCTCAATCGAACGTATACACGCTTACTTTATATGTTTTCAGGGAGTTGTGTGTTAGTATCCCTGGTTTTATTATGGTTGCCCAGTTCACTCCCTTCTTGGGAACCGGTTGTTAGTAGCTTTATCGGAATTTGGGGCTTGATGGGCTTTTTGTACACATATCGCTACCGCCATTTAAATGGGAAAGCTGGAAATAACCTGAACCTATGGAGGAAAATGGATTTTATTCGCTTGGGAGAATGGCTGATAATTGTCATGGGGCTATCTGTATTTATTTTGGGAGATCCATACGAACTTCCCTTAAAATGGGAAATCTTTGGTACGATTTCCATGTTATTGCTCGTAACTATGCCGATCACGGCTTATACCTATTTGCATCGGAAGCGCTTGCGTACGATTGAGGAACAAGTTTCTTCCAGCGGGAGGGATGAAAAGCCTTTACTTATTCACTCTCTGGATACATCAATCTCCCCAAAGCAATTTCGAAACATTCAGGTGCTAGCGGGCTTAATGGCATTGGCTTCAGGGATTTGCTGGAATTTCTCCGGTCATGAAGAGTGGTTTTTAGGCATAATGGGGGCTTTGGGTGTAGGAATATGGGCCTGGGTGAAGGGGATGGGGAATCCCTAATTTTTCCTACCAGCTACTGAGGTCTAATTCAAATCCAGGTAAAACTTCTTCACCAGACAGCATGACCTCAAATTTTCTGATTTCAGGGCTGCCCTCCCTTCTGTAGATATGAATCTGACGAGTTTCCCTGTCTAAGAGCCAGGCAAGCGTGCAGCCATTTTCTATCCATTCTTCCATTTTTTCCTCTAAGACATGTAGAGCGTCTGATGGAGAGCGAAGCTCTATCACAAAGTCAGGACAAAGGGGAGGAAATTTATTTTGCTGTTCCTCAGAAAGGCCCTCCCAACGCGATTTTTCAATCCATGCTACATCGGGTGCGCGCATAGATTTATTGGGAAGTAGGAATCCCCCACTGGAATCAAAGACATAGCCTAATTGAGCACTTTCATTCCAATTAAACAGTTTTGCAGTGAGGACAGTATTCCTCCAACTCGTTTCTCCTCCTGCAGGCGCCATAATGCTTAGGGTTTGGTCTGAGTTCCGTTCTATGCGTAGGTCGCGGTTATTGGCACATAGCTCCCACAATTGTTGGTCGTCCCAACGCATGGTGGGGGGAATGTGCAATTGGAGGGGAGGATATGGAGTCATGTTAGATCTTGCTTTGCGAAAGAGCTCCTAGTTAGACAATTTAGCCATTTCTATCCTTAAATATACTATACGCGAAGATCTATGAGGTGTTTTTTACCCTTCCTTCCAGGGATTCGTCGCCCAAATCGTTACCTCAGGAATAAAGCCTCGATCATCCATCTCCAAGGTGGCCTTGACCGTATGGGAGATTTCCATAGGGCTTAATTTTTGGGGTTCTTGTTCGCGTTCAATCCTTTCTTGTGGGCTTCTAAAGGCAGTAGGAACTTCGCTAGGGTTGATCTGGATGACTCGGATATTGGACTTTCTAAGTTCTGCCTGCCAGCATTGGGTCATGCTCCGCAAGGCAAATTTCGAGGCAGAATAGACACTGCCATAGGCGAATCCTTTCAGGAGGCTGTAGAAGCAATGTTGAGGATGTGCCCATAGTTTTGGGCCTTGAAGTGCTTGACAACTTCTTGGGTAAGCATAGCTAGTCCAAAGACATTGACAGAAAATACGGACTCAAATTGCTCAATGGTTACCTCCTCGATAGTGGCGAATTCCCCAATACCCGCATTGTTGATGAGCACGTCTAGGCCTCCTAGTTTCTCTATGGTTTCAGAAACCGCCTGCGGAAAACTAGGATAATCTGTCATGTCGCATTCGATAGGGGAAGCTCCCAGGTCTCCGGCTACTCGTTGGAGTTTGTCGAAGTTTCTACCCGTAATGGCTACCTTAGCCCCAGCTGCTATCAGTACCTCTGCCATGGATTTGCCAAGCCCGGCAGTCCCACCTGTTATTAAAATCTTTGCGTTTTGTAAGTTCATTTGAGAATTAATTTGAGTTGTATGATTTAGATGCTTCTCCTCACATATACCGCTCCTCTAAGATATTCAAGTGGTGTCTTTCATGCCCTGAGATGAGTAGCCCCAATTGCTGGACGGAAAAGCTTTCTCCGGAAGCTGTACCAGTTCTGTTTAGCATTTCTTCTGTAAAGCCCCTAAATAATACGATGCTTCCTTCCCGAACGAGCTGGTATTCCACTAACATACTTTCCAGGGGCCTACTCTCCATGTTCATTCCCTGAATCCAATCGTCCTGTTCAAAGCCAGGAAGTGCTTGTTCATCCCCACGTGCAAATCGCAGAGCCCGGTAGGCAAAGACCCTTTCTGCATCAATCATATGACCGAAAACTTCCTTCACAGACCATTTTTCAGGTTGGTAGCGATAGGGGATTTTTTCAGCGGGGAGCCTGGAAAAGAAATCGAGCATGTCTTCGCGTCCTTTTACGAGCGCATTTTCAATTTCATGGCCTTGTACTTGATCTAAATAGCGTTGAAAGAAGGGGTTCATAGGGTTGGAAAATTGTAAAGTGAGAATGGTATGAAAATAATAGCGGCACAAGATAGTAAATCTGTCTATTTCCCCTCTTGGAGTTATCCACATTTCGGAATAGATGAAAGGAAAATGGGAAATTTGAATGCTTTATTTCCTCATCTTACCAAGATCTCAAATTCCCGAACCAAGGACTCTCCCCACTGATCTACTACGGTAAGGGTATGCCTACCTGGGTCGGGCTTAAGAGCCATTTCATGGAATTCTTCGGTACTCCCAATATAAGTCTGGTCCAAGTGCCAGTGGACCTGAGCGGAAGGATTCCGGTGAGTGAGTTCGAAAACAGTTCTTCCGGTTGTTCCATCTAGTTCCACGGGGACATAAATTTGAGCCCTATGCTGGGGATAGATGAGTTGCATTGCCCTAGTGGTACCGGGCACTTGTTCGGCACAATCGCTCCTCATAGGAGGAAGGGGAGAATAGGTGGGATTCCGACTTTCATAGTAATGTTCTTGTATAGGAGGGAGGACAAACCAGGACACCGCTTCCATTTGATCCTTGGAGGCACAATCAGAATGGATCTGGTATTTCTTTTCTGCATCCAACCAAATGCGTTTGTGATAGGTGCACATAGCACTTTCCTGCCCTGGTATAGGGATCCATTCCGTCCTTTTTGGGCAATGAGGGCTGGCTAGATATCCACTTTGGCTACATACTTCTACCTGTTCCATTTCCTGGTAGGGCGCTTCAAACCAGTTCTCTGGAGCGGGAAGTATATTGAACAATTCAAATAAGATGGGTGCAGCGGTGGCAATTCCCGTTAGACCGGGCCGCCCTTCCCCGTCGGCATTACCTACCCATACCCCCACCACGTAGTTGGGATTAACGCCCACTGCCCAAGCATCGCGGTTGCCAAAGCTTGTGCCGGTCTTCCAGGCAATTCTTTGGGAAGAACTGAAATACTGCCAGTATTTTTCGGTTGAAGGGCGAGTGACTTCTTCCATGGCTTCAAAGGTATGCCAGATAGATGCAGCACTGAGTATACCCACAGGATGGAGAGAAGAGAATTCTCCTGGAGCTAAGGCACCTTGGGATAAGTCTTTTTGGTAATTGAGCCTTCTAAAAGTTTCCGGATGATAGGCTCCTTCATAGCGATAAAAGTGCTTTAAAGTCCGGGCCATACCTGCATAGATGGCACAAATGTCCCACATATTGGCTTCAGCACCTCCGAGAATAAGGGTAAGCCCATACTCATTCGGCTGACGATGAAGGGTATGCATCCCCAGGCCTTGCAATTTTTCATAGAATTTGGGGATCCCATAATCTCGTAACATACGAACAGCTGGTACATTCAATGAGCGAGCTAAGGCCTGGTGGGCAGGGACAGCTCCGAGGTAATCCTGGCTATAGTTGACTGGAGCGTAGCCTTTAAAGAAGGAGGGAATATCTGGTACGAGGGCATGTGGCAAAAGCTCCCCATCATTTAACATAGAGGCATATAGAAAAGGTTTCAGAATACTACCCGTACTTCTTGGGGCAGTAGTAATGTCTACTGCATGTCCATGCAGACCCAATGCCTCGGAATGGGTGTTGCCTATATAGGCTTTGATGTCTCCTGTTTCTACCTCAACAATCAAAGCCGCAGCATTATGAACTCCATTATTTTTGAGGTTGCGGTAAAAGCGTTGAAGGATATCGTTGGACCGTATTTGCAGATTTTGGTTTAGGGTACTTACTATGGCTGTTTTCTCAGTCTTAGCATGTAGGGAATAGCTTTTATCTTTAGCCAGTTCAAGTAAATGTGGAGCATGGGCGGGAAGTGGGAGAGGGGCTTCTGGGAGGCTTTCCTGCTTAGCGAGCCAACAGCTGAGGGAGTCTATCACTTGTCTTTGCCACAATTTGTCCAGAAGCCTATCCCTTTTCTGTTTCAATAGATCTCGATTACGGCCTGGGTGTATCAAACTCGGGGCATTGGGTAGTACGGCCAAGGTACTGGCCTCCGCCCAGCTCAATCTATCGGGCCTTCGACCATAATACTTCCAGGCCGCAGCTTCCAGGCCAACGACATTTCCCCCAAAAGGCGCATGGGAAGCGTAGAGAGCTAGAATTTCTTCCTTCCTATATCCCAATTCCAGCCGGGTGGCCATACATATTTCCAGAAATTTTTCCCAGAACGTTCTCGCCTTTCCCTTCCGAGCTAAGCGGATAACCTGCATAGAAAGAGTGCTTCCCCCACTAACGACCTTCCTTTGGGTAATATTTTGATAAATAGCTCTGCCTATAGCAAGAGGGTCAACTCCTGGATGATAGGGAAAGCGTTTATCCTCAAAGGTAATAAGGGCTTGAGCAAAATTCGAAGGAACCGTATCTATTTCGGGGAAGCGCCACTGTCCATCTGCTGCAATTCTCGCTCCCAGCAATTCCTTTTCCTCAGCCAGTAGTACCGTGGATACAGGGGCCTTGAACAAAGGCTTAGGTAGCAGAAATATGAATTTCAAAAGAAGGGCTATCCCAATAAGGAGATAAATCTTTTTTCGGTTTTTCTGGAATGTACCTTTCCACCTCATGAATTATGAACGCTGGTAAATTCGATGTATTTCAGCCATGAGCTCCTGTTGCTGTTTCGAATTAGCAGGTCCTTTTCCCCAGTACCGTACCAGGCCTTTTCGATCCAGTAAATAGAGATGACATAAATTCTTTTTGCTGATCCCTACCTTCCGACAAAATTCCCCTCGGCCATCATAGGCTCTCACCAAATGAGGTAAAAGAGCTCGCTCACCTTTGGCTTTGGCCTGCTCGTCGAGACGATCTGCCAGAGGCTTTAGGAGAGAGGAGAAAAAGCGAACTTCAAAATAATGGATCTCTGGGTTTGCTTCAAAGGTTTTTAAGATATGTTGGGTCCAGGTCCGAGCATCTTTTTTGGAAGAAGGGGTCAAAATCAAAGAAAAAATGCGTATTTCTCCTTTTTTGTAGTAGGGTAGGGGAATTTCCTCCCCGAGTAAATTCTTTCCTTCCAGAAAGGGTAGCTCCACGCCTATGGGATCTATCTTTTTCATTTGAAATAAAAGTACGGATTTTCCTAACTTCCACCATGAATATTCGCCTGGAAGTAGAGCAACTTTTTTATCAGTCCTATCCTTTTGAAAGATATGCTAGGACAAGTCAAGGCCCCATCATTCCTAAAGATATACGGGAAATTTTGCCCGATAGGCATCCTCCCGAAATGGTGACTTGGGATAAAGAAGTATTATTTGTCACTGCTGAAAGTCGGGAAATATTGAGGGAATGGGCCCAAAGGTATGGGATTCCTCTTTCGGACCGACTGGATATTTGGTCCTGGCTTAACGAGCCTTTTTTAGATACGGTATATACCCCTGAGCAGGAAGAAAATACCCTAAAACTCCTGGCTGAAAATGGAATCTCCCCGGAAGAAACCCACGGAATTAGGCAAAAGATACAGTCTCATATGCTGATTTATAATGGATTCTTATGGGAATGGGTACACTTGGGCCATTACGATGTCTTACTCAGTCGTAAGAAGTATAGCCTTCGAAGGCTTACCAACCAATTCTATAGATGGACTATGGAGATTTCGGTTAGGAATTTGAGGCAATAGTTAGAATGGTCTTATGGACCAGTCCCTAATGCGAACTAAAAGCTGTATCTTTGCCCAATAATATAGATCAGGTGAAAACAGTTGCCTTTCATACCCTTGGGTGCAAACTCAATTTTTCAGAGACTTCTGCTATCGGCAGACAGTTCATCGAAGGAGGCTTTGAGAAAGTTGAATTCTCTGAGCCGGCAGATGTATTTGTGGTCAATACTTGTTCCGTAACAGAGCAGGCCAACAGAAAATGTCGAAATGTGATTCGGCAGGCCTTGCGAAAAAATCCAGCTGGTTTTGTGATTGTGGCCGGTTGCTATGCGCAACTCAAACCTCAGGAAATTGCTGAGATCCCAGGAGTCGACCTCGTAGTGGGGGCAGGGGATAAGTTCCGGATTTTGGAACTGGTGGAAGACTTCTCCAAAACCGATAATCCCTGCATTTTCCACGATGAAATTGCCGAGGTAAATGAATTTGTTCATGCCTTCTCAGTAGGAGACCGGACCCGTGCCTTTCTCAAAATTCAGGATGGCTGCGACTATAAATGCAGCTTTTGCACCATTCCCCTCGCTCGGGGAAAGAGCCGGAGCGATTCCCTTGAAAATATTCTAAGAAATGCGGAGACTTTAGGTGCCAAAGGGATTCGAGAGATAGTTCTAACGGGAGTGAATACTGGAGATTATGGTAAGGATCAACCGGGAAATTTCCTGGATGTTGTCCAAGCGCTCGATGCCCAAGGAGCGGTGGACCGCTTCCGCATTTCTTCTATCGAGCCTAACCTCCTTTCTCATGAGATCATTGAATTTGTAGCCAGTTCTCAGCATTTTATGCCCCATTTCCATATTCCTCTTCAAAGCGGAAGTAATGAACTGCTAGCCAGAATGCGGAGGCGATACAAACGAGAACTGTATCAGGATCGAGTGGAAAAGATCAAACAAGAGATGCCACATGCTTGTATCGGGGTAGATGTGATTGTGGGATTTCCGGGTGAAAGCGATGAACTCTTCGAAGAGACCTACCAATTTCTTACAGAACTGGATATTTCCTACCTCCATGTCTTTACCTACTCAGAACGCGAAAATACCCTGGCTGCTGAAATGGCTGATAAAGTCCCCCTTAAAATTCGACATCAACGGAGTCAGCGCCTGCGCAATTTGTCAGAAATGAAACGTAGGCATTTTTATGAACAGTTTTTGGGCTCAAATAGGCAGGTGCTATTGGAAGATGCAGAAAAAGAGGGATTGATGTTGGGCTATAGCGATAATTATATCAAGGTGGCCATTCCCTACCAAGCTAGCCAGGCCAACCAACTCGTAGACCTTTCATTAGCGAAAATTAGATCCGAAGGATGGATGGAGGGGCTGTTAATTAATTTATAGCCCAAAAATTGACACAAAAATATATTTTTCATAGCTTTTGGTGTGTTTTGTGATTCTGGCGCAATAATCATTTTTAATGCAGGCTTGATTTGAATATACCCATAAGCATTAATATTCGTAACTTATAGAAAAAACGATCATGGAGGTTCTTCTCAAGCGGCATACCCTGACTGTGGACCAGTATCATCAGATGTTTGATATCGGTATTATTACAGAAAAGGATAAGGTGGAACTTATCAAAGGAGAAATTATCACCATGAGTCCTAAAGGAAGCCAGCATAGTTATTATATTAATCTTCTTAATCAATTATTTGGAAGATTATTGGGAGAAGAAGCGATCATAAGTATTCAAAACCCTATCCAACTTGACTCTTTATCTGAACCAGAACCGGATATTGTTCTTTGTATTCCCCCTATGACACGTTATAAAGATCATCACCCTACCTCCCAGGAAGTATTATTGGTCGTGGAAGTAGCCCATTCTTCCCTGGAATATGACCAACAAGTAAAACTTCCCCTTTATGCAGAGGCTGGAATCTCAGAAGTATGGATAGTGGATGTGTTGAACCAACGTATACACATAAATAGAAACCCCAAAGCGGGTCAATATCATTCAAAGGAGACTTTTTCAAGTTCTGACAGCTTTATGTTTCAAGTGGGGGATAAAAGCTACTCTCTCACGGTAGATCAAATTTTGGGATAATTTGATTAAGGCGTCGTGGATTCAGAGGGACTGACCTACCCAACACTCAACTGCTTCTGAGAGGCTGAAAGCCGATCGAGCATACGAAGAATCATCTTTTCCTTGTATTCGGTATTCATTACTTGAGGATTCTTCATTAAGTCCAGGATCTCCATTAATAGACTCTCAATTCGAAGCGTCTGGGCTTGGGTAGAATCCACCTGCTTCATGTTCCAGATAGGGAACTTACGCTTTTCAATGGATAGAACATGTGTATACCCTACGAGATGACGCTCATCTGCTGCAATCTTATCTACCAAATCCCTGACCCGACTAGATTCCCCCTCTAGGTATTGCAGGAAATTTTGCCCTTCAATATATAGGAATCCCGTTATGCCCACTTGACTATTCTTTCTACTTGAATGCGCTGTTAATTGGTTTAATTTAGGGGAATCAAATTCAATGAGTGCCTCGCTTGAATAAAGGATACCAAATAGATTGGGTGTAGCCATAATGCATATCTAATTGTATCCTAAAGATAACAATTAATTTTATAAAAATCCAATAAATAAATTATTCGAAAATAAAATAAAATACAAGTTCGAATACCCCTCACCCATCCATCCGAAGTTTACTTTTCACTGATGAAAGCTGATCTACCATCCGCAGAATGATCTCTTCAGGATTAATGATATCAGAACCTTTGAAGCCCTTAAAGTTCTCAAGGTGTTTCATCATGACGTGTTCCATATTTATCTCTCTAAGTTTGGCCGGGGATAAATATTGCATGTGCCAATCTGGAAACTTTCGCTCGTCTACTTTGGCATGTTCTTGGTTTATTACCCGATGTCTTATATCTAGTTCAATGGTTTTCATCAGGGCAACAACCTGTTCAGGGCTTCCTTCAATATATTGTAGAAAGTCACCTCTTTCAAAATAGAGATAGCCCGTGATACCGATTTGTTGGTTTTTTCCTGAGGCTTTTTCGCCTAGGGAAACTAAATCTGATGTGTTAAATTCAATTTGAGCTTTGCTGATGTAGAGAATCCCCAATAAAGGAGCCATATGAGTAGATTTTATCTATTTAGGGATGGAATAATTAAACAAATATATAATTTTGTTTAATTATCAAAATAAAAATTTTTGAAAATACTCCCCAAAGGGCGTTGGCGATTTGCCCCTTTGTAGCACATATTTCGATGTATTATATCCAGGCGCGTAGCGCCTGCTGATGGGGGGATTTTACCCAAGTTCTACCTAGGTGTGAATCGCGAAGCGCTTCATTCTGCCAATATTGGCAGAAAAAAGCAGGGAAAAGATTTCTATCTCATAAGAAATTAAATTAGGGTAAATTGTATATAATCGCCAAAATTTATCCTATATGGGTAGATCCATAACGCCCCAATATTCCACCGCCGAGCTATCAACTTGGACAGCTCGGCGGCGATAAAAGGGGGGGAGAACTTTTCTACCCATATTTAGTACCTAAAGGCACCGGGATTTCCATTCGCGAATTAGGTCTTTTAATCCATTTAGAGAGTCCCTTCCATGCTAAGCTTGGGCTGGATGGAGTTCGTTATTATTGCTTGCCTTGGGAACTCTATCTAGCGTATAGCCAAACTGCTTTCTGATTCGGGAATTAAGCGAAATACACTTCCTGGGCTTTCTACACCTACATAGATATACCCATCCGGTCCCATTTCCACACTGCGAAGGCGGCCCACATTTTTGAGGAGGATTTCCTCACTCTCTAAGTTCCCATTTTCTACCTTACAGAGATTGAGGTATTTGAAACGCAGAGAGCCAACCAAGATTTGGTTTTCCCATCCGGGATATTTGTCCCCCTTGATAAAGGTCATTCCACAAGCGGCGATAGAAGGCACCCAATAGTGAACGGGCTGATCCATCCCCTCCTTCTCGGTGAGCGTGGTGAAGGTGGTCCCATTATAGTTTATACCATAAGAAATGACAGGCCAACCATAATTATGTCCTTTCTGGATCAAGTTGAGTTCATCTCCTCCCCTGGGGCCGTGCTCATTGTCCCATATTTCCCCTGAAATGGGGTCCATGGCCAGTCCCTGAGGATTTCTATGGCCATAGGACCAGATGCTGGCCAAGGCTCCCTCCGTATCTACAAAAGGATTGTCTTCGGGAATCCTGCCATCAGAATGGATTCGGTGGATTTTGCCACAGTGGTTATCCAGGTTTTGGGGATTCTCGTCTCGATTGCCTCTGTCTCCTACTGAGAAAAAGAGGTAACCGCTTTTGTCAAATTCCAGTCGGGAACCATAGTGATGGGTCCGCTTGGAATAGGGTTTGGCTATAAATATGTCTTTGCCATCTATTAAACTAGTACCTTCTAATTTGGCCCTATGGATAGCTGTAGTACCAAGGGTGTCATCTTTGGGTTTAGAATAGGAAAGATAAATGAGGGAATTCTCCTCATAGTTGGGATCTATTTCAACATCTAATAGGCCTCCCTGACCTTTGTAGCGAACCTCCGGAACGCCGGAAATTTCCTGCATCGGGTGCTCCTCACTATGGCGATACATAGTTCCGTTTTTGTCATTGATGAGCATGGAGCCATCGGGGAGAAAGGCCATTCCCCAAACGGATTTCATACCCGTGGCGATGGTATCTAAGCGTAGGGAAAAACCCGCTTCTGTTGGGAATATATTGCTAGTGGGCTCTTCTTCGAAGTCATATAGGGCCGTCTTTTGGATTCCAGTAAGAATGTAATCCGCTAAGCCAGCGACTTCTTGATCCGTAAAGATAGAATCAAAGGGAGGCATGCCTGCTTCGGCAAAACCACTTTTGATAGATAGCATAATAGAATCTTTGGTCTTACCATGCTTCCATTTTCTATCGACAAAGGCTTGCATCTGGGCTCCGTGGCAACCAGAACAGTATTGGGAGAATTGTGTTTCGGTAATAGAGGGAGCTTTTTCCTCAGGTGCTTCTG
The DNA here is from genome assembly GCA_965263105.1 of Bacteroidia bacterium. GTDB lineage: Bacteria > Bacteroidota > Bacteroidia > J057 > J057 > JBCCTX01. Next base: position 535,957 of record CBDHGL010000003.1, read on the forward strand.
CTTTGGGCTGACATTGGGTAAATACGAGGGTCAAGCCCACGAGTGTGTAAAGGAATATTCTCGCTTTTGCCATGTTCTGTAGCTTGAGTTTTGAATGTGAAATAGGTTATACAGGCCTAAGCTACAAATCTATGCTATTTCAGGCAGCATTTTTTGTATTTTTTTCCGCTTCCACAAGGGCAAGGATCATTTCTCCCCGTTTTTGGGTGCTCATAACGCACCGTTTCCACCGGAGATTTGTAATTGGGGTCCAGGTAGCGTTGACTCTGCTCTAGCTCTTCCAGGGTTTCAGAGATACTTGCCCCTAGTTTTTCGACCTTCAAGCTGGAAATTAGACGTTCTACCTCGCTGTGCTTTTTATCAATCTCTTTGAGAAATTCAATGTGTTTTTCAGCTTTTTCGAATTGCTTTGTTTTTAGGTAGTAGGTTCCCACAAGACTTTGATAAAGCATGAACTCCTCTAGGTGGAAAAAGGAAATATGGGGGAAAGTCTTATGAATGTCTAGCTCAGAGCCTAATATTTGAGGAATGAGCTCATATTTTCCCTCGTGTACACACCAGAAGGCCTGAAGGTATACTGTCCAAAAATAGGAAGGGAAAAGCCTCCCCATTTCGTCAATTCTTTTCTTAGCCTGATCGTATTGCTCTAGTTTCAAATAGAGGTAAGCCAGGAAAAAATGGGGTAAGGGGAAATGGGGATACCCTTGAATGAGTTTGGTAAGAACCTCTTCAGCATCGGGCTCTCCTGCGAAAGTGCGTTCCCTCACATGGTTGAGAAATTCACCAGAAAATTCTACAGGTTTATGAGAAAGACTGGGGGTAAGAGCATTGTTAAAGGTTATGGTATATCCCTCCATGGGGATATTTTCTTTGTGCATAAAGAGGTACAGATTAGTTTATAGTTCAGAGTCGACAGTCCACAGGATGATCAAGGAATGAATTACAAAAAACTATAATCTATTGACTGTCGACCCATTACATTTCTAATGATTATCCCTGGGTACATAAGCCCCCGATTTGCCTATCAGAAAATCCATATCGGCGCCCTTATCTGCTTGAGTGACATGATCTAGGTACAGCTTCACATAGCCACGCGCTTGGTGTTCGGGTGGGCCAGGCCAATCGGCCTTTCTCCGTGCGAGCTCTTCTTCCGATACATCCAGATGTATCTTGCGGTTTTGTACACTTACTTCAATCATATCCCCATCCTTCACCAGGGCCAATGGCCCTCCTACAGCCGCTTCGGGAGAGACATGCAGAAAAACTGTGCCATAGGCTGTACCACTCATTCTCCCATCTGAAATCCGGACCATATCCGTTATTCCTTTTTCCAGGACTTTCTTGGGCAAGGCCATATTGCCTACCTCGGCCATACCGGGAAAGCCTTTGGGGCCAACATTTTTCAATACCATTACACAAGTCTCATCTATATCCAACTCTGGATCGTCTACTCGTTTATGAAAATCGTCAATATTTTCAAATACCACAGCCCTACCTCGATGCTCCATTAAGGCTGCTGTGGCAGCAGAAGGTTTGATAATAGCCCCATTTTCGCACAAATTCCCTCGAATTACAGCAATTCCAGAAGCCTCCTGAAAGGGCGCATCAATAGCTGCGATAACATCCCGGTTATAGCACTCCACTCCCTCAATATTTTCTTTAACTGTTTTTCCCGTAACGGTTACATGATCCAGATGAATCTTTTCCTTCAACTCGTCCATCACAACAGGAATTCCTCCTGCGTAATAAAAATCCTCCATTAAGTATTTCCCAGAAGGCATCAAATTTACCAAGAGAGGAATGTGACTGCCCAAGTGATCCCAGTCTTCCAGGTCCAGTTTAACCCCAACGCGTCCTGCTAGTGCTGTCAGGTGAATCACGGCATTGGTAGATCCGCCTATAGCGGCATTCATTATGATAGCATTTTCAAAAGCTTGGCGCGTCAAGATATCCGAAGGTTTGAGGTCTTCAGCCACCATTTCTACAATGCGTCTACCAGCCAGGTGACAAAAAGCTTTCCTGCGGGAATCAGCAGCGGGAATAGCAGCTCCTCCTGGAAGGGTCATTCCCAAAGACTCGACCATAGAAGCCATAGTAGAGGCAGTCCCCATAGTCATGCAATGGCCATGGCTGCGCGACATGCAAGCTTCCGCCATCGCCAATTCTCGGGCGTTCATCCTCCCCGCTCGTACCTCTTCCGAAAATTTCCACACATGCGTCCCCGAACCAATGTCTTCTCCTTTAAATTTGCCGTTGAGCATAGCTCCACCTGACACCACAATTGTGGGAATGTCTACACTGGCCGCTCCCATAAGGGTAGAGGGGGTGGTTTTATCACAACCACAGAGCAATACGACTCCATCTAAGGGGTTGGCTCGAATGGTCTCCTCTGTATCCATACTCGCCAGGTTGCGAAACAACATCGCCGTTGGTCGCATCAAGGTTTCACCCAGAGAAGTAACCGGGAATTCTAGGGGAAACCCCCCAGCCTCCAAAATTCCTTTTTTGACATACTCAGCCAAATCGCGAAAATGGGCATTACAAGGGGTGAGTTCAGACCAGGTATTGCAAATACCGATCATGGGTCTACCATCAAATTCATGATCAGGGATGCCTTGGTTGCGCATCCATGATCGGTAGATCATACCCATTTTGCCAGATCGAAGAAACCATTTGTGACTACGGAGATTATCCATTATAAGTGGGGTTAGTGATTAGAGGCATAATTATAGTATTTTGTCGGGAGTTGTAAAAAATAAATGTAACACCAGCCCTCTATGAATTCCTTTTTGCCAGCCAGCCGTGTAGAACATATCCAAGCTCCGGTTATTCCCATCGTCGGTCAATGGATTCGAGAGACCCCAGGTACCCTTTCTCTAGGACAAGGTGTTGTGTATTTTAATCCGCCTTCAACTGTCGAAAAGAAAATCCAAGAATTCCTGAAGGATTCTCAGCTGAATAAATACGGTAGTGTAAATGGAATTACTCCTCTTTTGAAGGCCATCGAAAGTAAACTGAAAAAGGAAGATGGAATAGAATCCCTTGAAGGCAGAAAGCTTATGGTGACGGCAGGGGGAAACATGGCTTTTTCCCACGCCATCTTCTCAATTTGTAATCCTGGGGACGAGGTGATTTTGCCCATCCCATTTTATTTCAATCATGAAATGGCCATCGAATTGGCAGGCTGTAAGCCGGTACTCGTCCCTACAGACGCAAACTATCAATTACAATTGCCCCTCTTGGAAAAAGCCATTACCAAACGCACTCGGGCCATTGTTACCATTTCTCCGAATAACCCTGCCGGTACGATCTATCCAGCGATGGAATTGTTCAAGGTGAATCAACTGTGCAAGGAGAAGGGCATCTTCCATATACACGATGCCGCCTATGAATATTTCTCTTATGGGGAGGAAGAACCCGTAAATCCTCTTAGTTTTCCTGGGAGTGAATCGCAGACCTTTTCCCTGCATTCCCTGTCCAAGTCCTATGGCTTTGCCAGTTGGCGAATTGGCTATATGGTCTACCCAGAGCAATTATATGAATCCATGCGAAAAATTCAGGATACGCATTTGATTTGCCCGAGCATCATAGCGCAATATGCAGCTGTTGCGGCTATGGAAGCTGGCAAATTATATACGACTCAGCATTTGCCCACGATTCAGCGCTCTCGGAATATTTTTCTAGAGCACCTGGAGACCATACGGGACATTTGTACGGTTCCCGAGGCGATGGGAGCCTTCTATTTTCTGCTGAAACTAGATACAAATATGTCCTCTATGGAATTGGTTGAGCGCTTGATTCGGGAATACCAGGTGGCCAGCATTCCCGGCTCTGCCTTTGCCTTGACAGATGGCTGTTATATCCGAATTGCATATGGGGCCTTGCAAGAAACCCAGGCAAAAGTAGGAATACAGCGCTTGGTGAAAGGCTTGAGGGAAATAGTGGGGTAGTTGAGGGTCCATAGTCGATGGCCCATGGTTTGGGTTGGTTAAATGGTTGAATAGTCGACGGTCCACAGTTTTTTTTCTGAGATTCAGGCTTGTTTCCTTTCTGGGGGAGGGGTACTCCTGTTGATTGGGACCTCCTCCCCCTTTGCGGGCAAAGGGTACTCCTCCTGGAAGGCGGAGAAACTGTTATGAGAGTTCCTCTTAGCCCGGGATATCGGGTTTCACCCCTTATTCTCCTCCTTGAGGAGTAGTCCCCTATCTGTAAGCTAGGGGGAGGTGGTGGCCCAGGCATGATTTAAGAGGAAATTCCTCTCACCTATTTAGGGGACGAGCCATGGCGTCGTCCCTACCGTATTCTACGGACCCCAGGCTATAGGGGATAATATCCTTTACCTGATGATATGTCGTCCCTTCAGGACTCATTTGGGCCCTAAAGGGCGGAGGGGAACGTGCATTCTTTGGTAGAAAATCCATTATCGGCCACCCTGCACTGGCCATAACCCCCGACTACTGACCACCGACCACGGACTACGGACCCCCATAACCCCCGACCACGGACCCCTATAACCCCAAGCTGTGGACCGTGGACTATCGACAATTAACCAATTTTCCCTATCTTCCCTTCTCAAACACTACTACTATGAATCTTGCACCCCTCGATTGGGCCATTATTGGATTGTTTTTCCTGGTTTCATTGGCCATTGGCCTTTGGGCCTCACGTACAGCGGGTAAAAGCTCCTCTGATTTTTTTCTTTCGGGACGTAATATGCCTTGGTGGCTATTGGGCATCTCCATGGTGGCAACCACCTTTTCATCAGACACGCCGAATCTTGTAACCGGACTGGTGCGAGAGAGTGGGGTGGCAGGAAACTGGGGTTGGTGGGCCTTCCTTTTGACGGGAATGTTGACCGTATTTGTATATGCTAAGCTCTGGCGTAGGTCAGAAGTAATGACGGATGTCGAGTTTTATGAATTGCGTTACTCTGGTCCAGCGGCTTCCTTTTTGCGAGGATTTCGTGCCTTATATCTGGGGTTAATTTTCAATGTTCTGGTAATGGGTACGGTTTCCCTAGCGGCGGTGAAGTTTGGCGAAATAATTTTGGGCTTACCTGGATGGCAGACGCTATTGATCGCAGGGACCATCACAGTAGCCTATAGTGCATGGGGCGGCTTAAAAGCGGTGATTTTTACGGATTTTGTTCAGTTTATCATGGCGATGGTAGGCTCTATATGGGCGGCCATCTACTTAGTCAATCTCCCTGAGGTAGGAGGTTTGGATGCACTGATTTCCCATCCTAATGTCGTTCCCAAACTCAATTTTTTGCCTGATTTTGGAGATCCCAATGTGTGGGTGCCTGTGATATTGGTCCCCCTAGCGGTTCAATGGTGGGCGTCTTACTATCCCGGGGCAGAACCAGGAGGGGGAGGCTATATCTCACAGCGAATGTTTTCCGCCAAAGATGAACGGAATGCTGTTGGGGCCACCTTGCTGTTTAATGTGGCCCATTATGCCTTGAGGCCTTGGCCCTGGATTCTGATTGCCTTGGCTTCCCTGGTTGTCTTTCCAGATCTTTCAGATATCTCTCAGACTTTTCCTCAGCTATCGGCTGATAAACTGGGGCATGATGTGGCCTATCCCGCCATGTTGAGTTACCTGCCTACAGGTTTATTAGGCCTGGTAGCTGCATCCCTAATTGCGGCCTTTATGTCTACCATGTCCTCCCAGTTGAACCTGGGAGCTGCCTATCTCGTCAATGACTTCTACCAGCGCTTCCTCAATCCCGACGCCACAGAAAAGCAATTGGTCAGCATGGGCAGATGGGTATCTGTGCTTACTGCTGTAATGGGCTTGGCTCTGGGACTTGTGCTAACAGATGCAACCCAAGCCTTTAACTTATTATTGCTGCTAGGGGCAGGTACAGGCCTGATATATATCCTAAGGTGGTTTTGGTGGCGAATCAATGCAGTTACGGAAATTGTAGCCATGGTGGCTTCCTTGGTCATTGCCGCTTACCTTACCTTTTTTCATGATAACCTGGGATTTTTCCCCTTAGAGCCCTATATGAAAACTATTTTAGGAGCCGTGCTAACCACTATAGTCTGGGTATTAGCTACTTTCCTAACTCCCCCCGAATCTCAGGAGACTTTGGTCAATTTCTATCAAAAAATTAAGCCGGGAGGAGTTGGTTGGAATCCCGTTTTACGGAAAGCTCAAGATGCAGGAGTGGCCGTAGATAAGGTTCCCGGCCAACTGCCTTTGGAAATTCTCTGCATGGTCATTGGTTGTATTACCGTTTACTCAGCCTTATTTGCTACCGGACAGTGGATCTATGGGCATAGCCAGGAAGCTATGGGGCTGACAGCCTTGACTGTCGCAGGTACAGGTTTTTTGTTTTGGGTAAGAAAACGTTTGCGAACGGAATAAGACCCTTATTATCCTTTTTCCCTGGCTAAAAAAGCTTGTATTGGGCCTAATTCTGATTGGAAAAAGGCCTCGGTATCACCATAGAAGAAGATTTTTCCTTCATTCAGCATCGCGACAGTATCTGCTACCTTTTTGACAGTTTTTAAGTCATGGGTTACGATTAGAGAGGTACGCTGTTCATCCTGAGCGAGGGTCTCGATCAAGTTGTCGATTATACCAGAATTAATGGGGTCTAACCCTGTGGTGGGCTCATCATAGACCAAATATTGAGGTCGGTGTATTATTGCTCTAGCAATTCCCACCCGTTTTTTCATTCCGCCAGACAATTGAGCGGGTAATTTATTCATTATCGAAGTCTCCAATCCAACTTGGATTAAGGCCTTACTTACTTGAACCTCAATTTCATTTTGAGAATATTGACGGGATTCTATTAGCCGAATCCCGATGTTTTCTCGTACAGTTAGTGAGTCAAAGAGGGCTGCAGATTGAAATACGACCCCCACTTTTTCATAAAACTGGTACCATTGTGAGCTAGAAAATTCCCAGATATTCCGGCCATCTATATAGACTGTGCCGCTATCAGGAGGTAAAAGGCCAAACAGATTTTTAAGTAAAACAGATTTTCCGCTGCCACTGCCTCCTACAATACAGACCTTCTCGCCCTTGGTGATAGAGAGGTCAATTCCGCTCAAGACGGGTTGTGATCCAAAGGATTTATGTAGATCAGATACCTGTATCAAACCAATTTGTTATAAATAGTCCACCATTTTTCGGGTATTTGATCTTGTTGGGCGATTTCATACTCTCGTTTGGAGCACGGAATTAAGAGGCTTTTGGGTTTTGGCGTTCCTAAGTCTTCCTGGAAGGGAACTTCCATCCACCAGCGATTGGTGTGGACATGTTGGAAAAAATTGATGGCTTCTACCCCTGCATGGAGTTGTACGGTATATCGACGGAGTTTGGACTTGGAAGTAGAGATCTGATAGGCCCCCCGTTGAGAGCGACCAAGAAGTATATACCATATCATCATAGCGACAAGCAAGGCCCCTTGTTGGTGAGGGTCCCGATTCAGGGTATACCCCGTTAATTGAACGCTTTCCAACCCCTGGCCCAAGCCGATATAGCGGGCTATCTGACAGCCTTCTACTGCAGTAAATCCCCCAGGACTTGGAAGGATATTTCCTGGGCACTCGCTTGCTCTTATGGCCGAAAGGTCGAAACTTACCATATGAGCATCCCGAAGGTAAGGCTCTGTTTCGGTTATATCGCTCATCAGCTCTCCATAGCGGATTGCGGTTTGATGTTGTTGCCGGAGCCACTCTAACTCTGGTGGAGATACAAAGTACTGTTGATAGCCTAGATGGGTAAACTGAAAAAGGGGGGAGGGCTGGTATTCTAGGATATTACGGTTGAAAGATTTTTCTATCATTTCGGCATCCAAATTAATTTGGTTCCCTATGTGGATATAGGTTAGCCGGCCTTTGTGCTCAAGATGTCCCAGGAATTGCCCATAACTGTAAGCGGGTAATCCGCCAAAACAAATGGCCAGGGTCTGCTCTGAGCGCAATTGGTTAATAACATCAGCCATAGATTCATGAAAGGCCTCTGCAGAGGACTGAGGTTTCAGGTTTCCCAGGTCCACACAGGAAATATCCTTATCTATGACGCTTAGTCCAAGTAGCTGACTGCGTATGGCCTCTGCTTCATCATAAGTAGGGGAATCAGGGAGGGACGGACAACCGATGAGGGCGATCTCTGCCTCTTGCCAATTTGGGAAGCTAGTAGAAAAGGAGCTAAGGGCAGAAGAAAGACTTTCTGAAGTATATGCTATGGCCGCTTGGGTAGAAGTGGGATGGAAAAGATCTGCTAAAGCCATTATATAGGTGAAATATTGAGCACAAATATACTACCTTTAACCCGTAGTTTTTACCCAAACTGCGAAATCTATGATATTAATAACAGGGGCCTCTGGGTTTTTGGGCCACCACCTAGTGGATGAACTTCTAAGTGTCGGACATGACTTAAGAGCTTTGGTTCGGAATAGTGCCAAACGGCAGTTTGCCTGGGGATCTTTGGTGGAAGTGGTTGAAGGGGATTTGTTGGATATAGAGATGCTAACTCAGGCATTAGATGGAGTAGATACCGTCATTCATGCGGCTTCAGTAGTGAGTTATTGGAAAAAGAGGCACCAGGAGATGAGACAAATCAATGTAGAGGGGACAGCAAACTTGGTTAATCTATGTATCGAATTGGGCATACCGAAACTCATCCATATAAGCTCTATTGCAGCTCTAGGGAAGGATACACGCGAAAAATGGATTACAGAAGATACCCCATGGAATTCCAGTGGGGCAGCAAGTGCATATGCGCAGAGCAAATACGATCAGGAATTGGAAGTTTATCGGGGCATAGCGGAGGGATTACACGCTATCATCCTAAATCCGGGTCTAATTCTAGGAGAGACACAAGACTGGTCCTCCAACACCGGAAAAATATTTTCTGTATTGTCTAAAGGATTGACCTACGTAAACTCGGGTAGTACAGGTGTTGTTGGGGCACGAGATGTAGCCAGAGCGGTTTCCTTTCTATTTGAAAAGGAGATCCCATCAGGGGAGCGATTTGTATTAGTGGGAGAAAATCTAAGTCAGAAAGACCTCATGGGTAAAATAGCCCAGTCCATCGATAAGGCTCCACCTTCTCGGATTTTGCCTCCAGGGGCTTCAATGGCTGTTGGATATTTGTCTCAATTTATGGCCCGATTTACCGGAAAAGAACCCGTCATCACCCCGGAGACTATGCGTAGCTCTATTCGGAGTTATTTGTACAATGGGGAAAAAATTACCCGCTTAGGGTTCTCCTACACCCCCATTGATGAGCTTATTGAAGAAACGGGAAAAGCCTTCCTTGCTTCACACGGCTAGAAGTCAAAGTTCCTGGTCTATGGACAGGTCTGAATCTGCCTCAGTATGGTCCAGCCATTCGATCATTTCTTTCAGTTGTGCCTCCAAGTCCCAGTCCAGGCTTTCTACCCGTGCTTCAGGCAATTGAGATTCAAAGGCCTCCATTTCTGAATAGAGTTCAATGGAAAACTTCGTTTCGACAAGAGCCATTTCCTCTTGAATGTGTTGAATATTCTCCTGTTGAAGGTAAGAGCTCATTTTAAGTCCTTGTAAATCCTGCTCAAGGTTGAATAGTTCTTTTTCATAGCGCGATTTGGCCTTTTGATAGAACTCCATAATCATCTGTTGCTGTTGAATGCTTTTTTCAAGGCTTTCTCGTAACCTTAGGTGCCTTGACCTCCTGCTTTCATATAGCTGGTCATTGTCAAGCGTATCCTGAATTTGAGCCAGGTGCTTCCTTCCTTCCCGCAAACTGATTTCATAAGTCTTCAACTTCCGCTGAAATCGCTGTATGGACTGAGCTATATCTCGAATTTGCTGCGATAATTTCCCTTCCGGAGATTGTAGGTATGCATCCAACCGCAGTCTTAGTTTTTTTCTTCTGCGAAAAAGCCGGATGAGTGCTATAATAGATAATCCTGCCCCAAGAAAAAGGAGGGCAGCCAATCCCCAAAAGATGGGGGTGCGAAAAAGCAGCAACAAGGTCCCAAAGAGAAAAAGGGAAATGTAGAATAAGTTTTTTGACCAGGTGTGGAGACTTATAGATAGATCCGAAAGAGACTGTTCGATTTTATCCAACACATTCCGCTTGTTCATACCTGGAATATACGAGTTTTTAAGAAGTTCTGCTCAATAAGCTAATCAAGAGTGCTATGAGAATAAAGGTAAATGGCATGGCTTTGAGGTAGGGGAGAAAGAATATCCATTCTTTGATCGGTTCCTTGATAAAATTTGATTCAGACCACCAGTTTTCAGGCATATTTATTCCCATATACCAGGCGGGTAAGAACAAGATGAGTGCCAAAAAGACGTAACTGGCCCTTTTTTGCAACCTGGGAGTATTAAAAAACTGATGACTCCGCATAAAAATTCCTCCAAAAAAAAGGCTTAAAAGGGTGGCCCCGAACACGAGGGTATTGAACACCCAATTCAGTTCCCAGCCAAATTCACTTACGATGGGCTCAATTACTTTCCTCAAATCGTCATAATACGTAATGACCAATTTGGTTAGGATTCCCATGCAAATGAGTAAGACGATGGAGTATAAGAGGGTGTCGGTTAAAATGGGCTTTCTCCCCAGCCATTTAGAAAATTTGCGAAGGGCAGAGTTATTTTTGGTTTCACGATACCTGGGGATATTGCCAATGCGATTTTTTCTGCGTTCCTTGATGGCATCATCCCACACTTCAAAATAAGCATTCTTATCCCCGGACCCAGAGGTAGCCCAAACATATTCCGAATTCGTCGCAGCAGCATAGGAAAAGCCTTGTTCTATGGCTTCATTAAATACTTTTTTAGATACCCTCTTCTTTTTGCACTCCACCGTAATCAAAGGATCCTTGCCCTTTTCATCATTGTATACCACTACATCTGCCTCACGGCTCGAAGAGCCTATTTTTACCCGATCGCTGACCCGTATTTGCTTTACAGGATATTTGTATTTGTACAAAAGGGTCAGGTAAGTTTCCAATTGGACTAACTCTTCGGGGTTGCTGTATTTGCGAGTTTTTCCTTGGGGGAGATAGGTTATGGTATCTTTACGCTTATTGATTTTGACATACCCATCTCGGATGGCGCGCTTAAGGTTTTTCATAATGTTACTTCGAGCAGCAAGAATCTTGTTGAAATTACGTAAATAATTGTCATAATTTGCCGTATCAAGACCTAAAATCAAAAATCCAAGTGAAATATAAAGCAATCATACACATCATGCCGAGACCAGAGCTTCTGGATCCCCAAGGGAAAGCCACCCTTTTGGGGCTTCAAAATTTGGGCTTTGGCCAAATGAACCATATACGAATTGGGAAAAGAATAGAGTTGGAAGTGATGGCCGAAAACAAGGAAAAGGCCAGTTCCCAGGTCAAGCAGGCCTGCAAAAAATTGTTGGTTAATCCCATCATTGAGCAGTACACAGTGGAAATTGAAGAACCAGGAACATAAATAGGTATTTTAGGGTAAGTTATGCAATTGGAAAAAGATCAATACCAGATCCAAGGGGTAGATGTGTTGGCGATTTGTCAGAAATTTGATGCCCCGCTGTATATATATGATGGAGAAAAAATCCAGCAGCAGTACCAAAAGATGCGCAAAGCCTTTGAGGGGTTGAATTGTAAAATCAAATTTCCGGTAAAAGCTCTAAGTAATTTAAGCATCCTAAAACTCCTGAAAAACTTCGGCTCCGGACTAGATTGTGTCTCAATACAGGAGGTGAAAATGGCGTTGCACATTGGTATGGACCCTCAAAACATCGTTTTTACCCCTAGCTGTGTTTCCTTTTCCGAGATTCAGCAAGCAGTTGATTTAGGGGTGAACATCAATATTGACAATATATCCATCTTAGAGCAGTTTGGACATACCTACGGCAATACGATACCTTGTGGACTCCGCTTCAATCCCCACGTGGCAGCGGGGGGAAACCACAAAATTCAAACGGGCCACATAGATTCGAAGTTTGGGATTTCTGTTTTTCAAAACAGGCATGTGCAACGTATCATCCAGGCCAATGATATTCAGGTAGCAGGCTTACATGTACATACAGGGTCGGATATACTCAATGCAGAATCGTATCTGCAGAGTGCCAGAATCCTGTTTGAACTTGCTCTTGAATTTCCTAATCTCCGCTTTATTGATTTTGGGAGCGGATTTAAAGTATCCTACAGGGAAGGAGATTTGGAGACCAATGTGTTTGAGGTGGGGGATAAGCTCCGGGAGGAATACCAAAAATTTTCCCAATCCTATGGCAAGGAGCTAGAGTTATGGTTTGAGCCAGGTAAATTTTTGGTGAGCGCCTCAGGCATATTCTGTATGAGGGCAAATGTCATCAAACCTACTCCTGCTACCGTCTTTGTTGGAGTTGATTCGGGGTTAAACCATTTTATTCGGCCGATGATGTACGGAAGCTATCATCGGATCGCCAACCTCTCCAATCCCAAAGGAACCCCCCGAATTTATACGATAGTGGGATATATATGCGAGACGGATACCTTTGCTGCGGACCAGAAACTCAATGAAGTAAGGGAAGGAGATATATTGGCGATTTATAATGCGGGCGCCTATGGATATATGATGAGTTCTAACTACAATTCGCGACCTAGGCCAGCGGAGGTATTGGTTTGGGGAGGAGAAGCGCATTTAATAAGGGAAAGGGAGAATTTTGATGACCTACTCAGAAAGCAGGTGGAAGTTGACCTATAAGCTATTAGGATTAACCAGATTTTATCCTGAATTTTGGGTCGAAATTAGATTCTCAGACATATGAAAGCCACTCTACCAATGGCAAATTCCTGGATCTAAATTTAATTGCTCAATTACAGTTTTACCGCTTGGAGGGCCTTGCTACTCAGTGTTTGTTTAAAACACAATTAGACAGATGGATCATTCTTTTGCCCCTTCAACAACCTCAGACATCAATCAGGCCATTCAATATGAATGGCTCGAGACTAATGGGCTTGGTGGTTATGCCAGTTCTACCCTTACCTGTACCAATACCAGAAGGTACCATGGGATTTTGGTGGCTTCTTTGAAACCTCCTGTAGAGAGGAAGGTCCTGTTATCCAAACTCGATGAACGAATTATCGCCAATGGTCAAGTGTATGACCTGGGAATGAATGAGTATCAAGGAGGAGTTATAGACCCATTGGGGAATTTATATTTACAAGGCTTTGAACACAAGCTCTTTCCTGCCTTTACCTACCAGTTTAACTTTATTCGCCTGAAGAAAACCCTTATTTGTCTTCACGGGGAAAACTCTACCCTCATTCGCTATGAAGTCTTAGCTGCTGATCAGCCATTTACGTTGGAATTAATTCCCCTTTTAGCCCCTAGAGACTTTCATTCCCTTACCCCCGATCAACCCTTTAATAATCTCCCTGCTAAGTTTGAGAAAGATGTCTTAGAGTTAGATTTAGGGGATTCCTTACCTGACTTATTTATCCAGGCAAAGGACAGTACTTTTACCCCAGATTCTGACTGGTACAACTATTTTGAATATAGAGTTGAACTGGAAAGAGGACAAGATGGTTTGGAGAATCTTTATACACCTGGCTATTTTGCCAAACGTCTGGTTGAGGGAGACACATTTGACATACTTGTTTCCACCCAAGATCCACAATACAGAAATGCGGCCATCCTATTTGACCAGGAGATAAGCAGAAGAAAGAAAATTTTAGCAACGGATAAAACCGGAGATCCCTTCGTTAAAGATTTGCTATTGGCTGCCGATCAATTTTTGGTTCAGAGGGGAAAAAAGGGGATGTCCATTTTGGCGGGCTATCATTGGTTTTCAGACTGGGGAAGGGATACCATGATTTCCCTTCCTGGACTCTGTCTGGCTACCGGTAAAGTTGATATCGCAAAAAATATTTTGAGGGTCTATGCCCAACACGTAAGCCAGGGGATGCTTCCCAATAGGTTTTCTGACTATGACGAACAACCTAAATATAACAATGCAGATGCTACCCTGTGGTTTTTTGTGGCGATCTATCAATACCTGGAAGTAAGCAATGATTGGAAATTTATTTTGGAGGAAATCCTCCCTGTGCTAAAGGAGATACTCGAATGGCATGATAAAGGGACTCGCTATGGTATACATTCTACCGAGGATGGCTTACTCTATGCCGGGGAGGAAGGGGTACAAGTAAGCTGGATGGATGCAAAGGTCGGCGACTGGGTGGTCACCCCTAGGATTGGGAAAGCGGTTGAAATTAATGCTTTGTGGTATAACGCCTGGAAAATTTACGGAATTTTATTGGGAGGATCTGGAGAGGAATTACGGGCTCGGCAGGCATTTGATCGAGCAAATACCGTACGTAAGGCATTTCATTCGACTTTCTGGAATGAAGCGCGTAATTGCTTATTTGATTATGTCAATGGGGAGTACAAAGACCCCTCCATCAGGCCCAATCAGTTATTTGCCATCAGCCTTCCATTTATGTTGCTAGATATGCATCATGCAAGGAAAGTCCTTCAAAGTGTAGAAGAAAAACTCTATACACGTGTAGGGCTTAGGAGTCTTGCGCCAGATGATGTAATGTACTTATACAAGTACCAAGGAAATCAATACCAGCGAGATGCTGCTTATCATCAAGGGGTCGTATGGTCTTGGTTGTTGGGCCCTTTTGTAGATGCCCTGATAAAAGTCAAAGGGGATAAAGGAAGAAAGCAGTCAATTACTATAATGGAGAATATTAAGTCTCATCTTCGAGAAGCGGGGATGGGAACTATTTCAGAAATTTTTGAAGCAGAGCCTCCCTTTGCCCCGAAAGGCTGTATTGCTCAGGCATGGAGTGTTGCCGAACTTCTTCGTGTAATCACTGCGTATAACTTGTACCAGCAGGGGACATCGGCCATAGCCCCAATCAAAATTGTCAAACCCCTTTTATCTGAAGAAGACAGCCCAAAGGAAAGGACTCAAATAGGCTAAAAAAGGGCTTATATTTTTATATTCGCACATGAATTTTCTCATTTTTAACTGCGGCAGTTCCTCTATTAAAATTGAAGGAATTGACAGCGAGGGTTTCCATAGGTGGTTGGCTGTAACCATAGATCGGCTGCAAGAAGATACACCCTCTATTCATTTTGATGGGGAGACAAGCATCTTTTTGGAGTCCGGAGGCCATAAGCTAGCCCTACAACAGGTACTACCTATGCTCCAGGAAAGGTTAACTGGAAGAACGCTTCACGGTATCGGACATCGAGTGGTTCACGGAGGGGCACATTTTGGGGGGCCTGTAAGGGTAACAGAAGAGGTAGAGACGCAAATTGAAGAGCTCAGTGCATTGGCTCCTTTACATAATCCCATCAATCTTCTAGGGATACGGTTAGCTAAAGAATTCTGGCCCGAGCAGACCCATGTAGCCGTATTTGATACGGCCTTCCACAATACCTTGCCTCGACGTTCCCAATATTACGCCCTACCACAAGAATTGGTGGAAAAATATGGAATTCGCCGCTATGGTTTTCACGGAACAAGTCATCAATATGTCACCCGTAAAGCCGCTGAATACCTTCAGACCGAACTTCGCCAACTGAGAATCGTTTCCTGCCACCTGGGAAGTGGAGCCAGTTTAGCAGCAGTAGAATATGGGAGGTCCATAGAAACCTCTATGGGTATGACTCCACTGGAAGGATTGGTGATGGGCACTCGGAGTGGAGATGTAGATCCGGGAATTATTTTGTGGTTGATGGAAAAAGAAGGCTGGACAGTAGAGGAAGCGGATTTGACACTCAATAAATATAGCGGCCTAAAAGGGGTTTCAGGCGATAGTGATATGCGCGATTTGGAGGCTCGGGCTGCTCAAGGGGATGAGGCTGCTAGAAGAGCTTTGCAGATCTTTTCCCATCGCTTGAGAAAGTACATTGGGGCCTATGCCGCGGTAATGGGAGGAGTAGATGCCATTGTATTTACTGGAGGAATTGGAGAGAATAGTGCGGTTATTCGAGAAAGGGCTTGCCAGCGCCTGGACTTTCTGGGGGCTGTATTGAGTGAAGACAAAAATCGCGATGCGGATACAGACGATCGGACTGCTATTGCCGAGATTTCCACCTCTTTTAGTCGGGTTAAACTCCTGGTTGTACCCACAGATGAAGCCGGGGAAATTGCTCGTCAGGCCGCGGCCATTGTATCCGAGCAGCACAAGACTAAATCGGAGGCCAAGGCCATCCCGATCGCTATTTCTGCCCGACATGTCCATTTAACTCAGGAAGCGGTAGAAGTTCTTTTCGGCAAAGGACATCAACTGGAAGTCCATAAGTGGCTCTCCCAGCCAGGGCAGTTCGCGGCCAAGGAACAAGTTACCCTCATTGGCCCCAAGAGATCGATTCAACGCGTCCGTGTCCTAGGGCCAGTTCGAAGTAAAAACCAAGTAGAGATTTCTCGTACAGATGAGTTTTTCCTGGGAATTGATGCGCCTGTACGGGCCTCTGGTCATATAGAAAATTCTCCTGGAATCACCCTGCAAGGCCCTAATGGAAAGTTGGAACTAAAAGAAGGAGTAATTTGTGCTTGGCGCCATATTCATATGACCCCTGAAGACGCCGAAGTCTATGGAGTTCAAGACAAGGACATCGTTGAGGTAAAGATTGATCATGGAGAAAGGAGTCTTACCTTCGGAAATGTTCTGGTCAGGGTTTCTCCCAAATATGCCCTGGAAATGCATATCGATACAGACGAGGGAAATGCAGCGGAATTAAGGAGAAATGATACAGGAGCTCTGGTCCTTTCAGAGAAAGGGGCGCAAATGGTGAAACGGAAAATTAATTAAGATTGCTTACGAAATTCGCTAGGGGTACAGTCAAACTCTTTTTTGAATACTCGGCTAAAGTGATTAGGGTCTGTAAAACCTACTGCATAGGCCACTTCAGAAATATTCTCATCTGTGGTGAGTAAGCGTTTCTGGGCCTCTTGCAAGCGAACCCAACGGATAAAGTCGCCAGGAGGCCTCCCCAATACCGCTTTCAACTTACGCCTCAGTTGATAATCCCGCATTTTGCATGCCTCTGCTAATTCTTCAATCCCAAAATCAGGGTCTAGCAGATGATCTACTACTACTTGTTGTACCTCAGTTAGGAAGCTATGTTCACGCCGATGTTGGGGATTTACTCCTACGCCCAAACTATGTTTGGAAAAATATTCCCAAGTCCGGGTTTGCAATTCATATATGTTATTCAATACAAAACGAAGTTCTTGTTCATTGGGAGGCTTGACTAGGAATCCATCAGCTCCCTTACCCAATGCGTCCATACGTTCCTCCTCTGAAGCCTTGGCTGTTAGCAGTATGAAAGGAATATGACTGGTAAGGGTATCATTTTTTAAGTTCTCCATTACTTCATACCCATCTAAATCAGGCATCATTAAATCACAGACGATCAAGTTGGGGACCAATTCTTTGGCCAGTTTGATTCCGTCTTCACCATTTTTTGCCAAGCTAATCTCATACTCCTTCCCCAGCAGTTGATAGAGGTAGTTTCGAACGTCTGGATGGTCCTCAATGATCAATAGATGACTTCCTTCAGTCTTTGCGGTTGGCGAAACAGATTCAGGTGAATCTGATGTTTCTGTTGTAAGAACTATGGGATGTACTTTCGGCATTTGGGTCCATAAATCCAACTTTGAATCCTTGAGGGGTAGTAAAACACGGAAAAGGGTGCCTTTTTGAACGGTGCTTTGGACTTCAATGGATCCCCCCAGTAATTCCACTCGTTCTTTGACCAGAGACAACCCCAGCCCTATGCCCTGGACGAAGTTTGATTGGACAGTATTTTGGCTAAAAAAGGGGGTGAAAATTTGGGCTAAATGCTCCTTTGCTATGCCAACTCCAGAATCTTTCACACATAATTCCACCTCTGTTTTTCTTCCGTGAGAGACGGGAGATAACTCCACAGAGATACGTCCGTCTGCTGGCGTAAATTTAAGGGCATTGGAGAGGAGGTTAATGAAAATATCCTGGTAGAAGGCAGGATCCATATCCAGAAAAAGTTCTTCTTGAGGCGTTGAGAAAGAAAGTTTTATTTGCTTGTCTTGTGCATAGGTTTCCAGAGAACTGAGCAAATACCTAGTGAAACCAATTAACTCCACCTTTTTCCGGGAAGGACTTACCTGACCGCTTTCTATTTTGGCAAGCTCTAGGATCTGATTGACCAATTGGAGCAGATTATCCCCATTGCGTTCAATGGCCGAAAGCCTATTTCGTACTTCGGGAATGCGTAGGTCCTCCCAGTTTTGAGAGAGTTGTTGACTATTACCCTTTATGACCGTGAGAGGGGTTCTGAATTCATGGGAGATTTGAGTGAAAAAGCGAGACTGCAACTCATTCAAGGCTTTTTGCTCCTCTGCTTTTAGGCGTTCGCGCTCGCTTTCCTTCTGGTGCATATCCAGCCGATAACTCAAACCGATGGCAAAGGTGAGCAATTCCCCTACAAAAAAGATTTCCATAATAGGGAGATTGGCTTCCAAGTGATCGATAAAATCCATCATCACCCCCCATACCGCTCCTATGACTACTA
The DNA here is from genome assembly GCA_965263105.1 of Bacteroidia bacterium. Lineage (GTDB taxonomy): Bacteria > Bacteroidota > Bacteroidia > J057 > J057 > JBCCTX01. Next base: position 554,451 of record CBDHGL010000003.1, read on the forward strand.
ACAATGAACCCCACAAGAAGATTCGCGCGGTAATAATTGGAGAATTGAGATAGCGAATGATCAAGGAAAAGAGGAAGCCTGAGATCAATAAGATTACCACATTGATGATGAGGTTGAGGAGGGGTTCATTGTATGTCAGTAGGCAAAGGACAAACTCAACGACGGCAGTAATTCCTACTCCAATTAGGATCCAAACAGCTACTTTATCCCATCTGGGAATCAATCTTTTGGACTCAACAAAGGTTCGGCCAAATTGCAGGTAGCTGACTATGATAAAGTTGGTGAAAAAGATCCAAAAATAGAGGGACCATTTTGGGTGCTCTTCCAGGAAAATTTCTTTAAAAAACCCAGATAGGTAGAGTAGATACAAGGCGTTGGCCGAAAGATAAAGCGCATAAAATAGATAGGCTTTCTCCTTCGTCATGAAAAAGGTAATTAGCGCATAGGCAAATAAGATCCAAAATACCCCCTGAAAAAAGGCCCAGATGGTACTTTTGGTTTCGCGATTTAGCCCTTCCCAATATATATAGTCCAATAAATACATATTTGCTGAAGGTCTTTTCCCATCGATTTGTTCTAAGCGGAAATACAATTCTGTGGTACTATTGGGAGGGAAGGAAAGGACAAATTGGTTGTTTGGAGGCTTATACGCTTGGTGCTGGGAAGCAGGTACATATCGACCGCTCTTTAATAAGGAATCGGATCGTTTTCCCCCTTGAATTATGTGGAGATCAATCACGCTGTTACTATGTAAACCTAACTCCCAATCAGGGGAAACAACATAGGTAAGGGACTGCCCTGTTGGATTGGAAATAGAAAGCTTGGCCCAGTAAATGGTAAATTTTTTGAATTTATTTGGAAGGGGGGGGGAAGTCGAAAACAAAGGAATTACCTCTTCCAGGGGCCAATCAGCGGATTCAGCCTCAAGAATTTGGACGTATTCTTGAAGGGATTGGGAAGTCCTATTTTGTTCGGGTGAAAGTACAAAAGTGGATTGGGCGTGACTCATCCCCCAAGTCAGGACTTCTATCATTACAAACAAACGTGCAAACCGCTTCATGTAAACAAACGGCTATCCTAATTGACAGATAGCTTTTAGATTCCTCAATATACATAATTTAGAAATATGTAATTCATAGATCCCCATTCGTCAGTTTTTTGGGAGAAAAGCATGTGCGCATTTCTAGGATTTTCTTCCTATGAAGAATGGTATGGAAAAGCCAAAAAATCAGATTTCTGCATTTGTAGTAAGTTTTTGGTTTCATAGGAGTGGGAGGGGGATAACAGGAATTATGCTAAATTGACCATGGGAAATAATCCCATTATTTTCTGTTAGCTATTTGTTAGACACCCTCAGAAACGCTACAAGAGAATTCAAGATATGGGCAAATTAGTATCGGAAACATTTCCCTTTGATGGCAGCCGCCAGGTAAGCGTATATGTCCCAACACGTCCAGTGGAAACGATTCTCTATTGTGGGGATGGGCAGCTACTCCCAAACTGGGGTTTTGACTTGGAGCAAGAAGGTCTGCCATCCACGATGATTGTCGGTGTACACCGACTTGCTGATGAAACACTGCGGCTACACGAGTATTCAGCGAATTTTGACCCAGAAAGGTTTAGGGCACATGAACACTTCCTCATGAACGATGTCCGTTCATGGGTGAGTTCACGGTTTGAGGTAAGCTTAGCTTCTGATCGCACAGCTGTCTATGGTGTTTCGGCAAGCGCTGAGTTGGCTTTGGCATTGGGGGTGCGTCACCCGGACAAATTCGGTGCAGTCCTTGCCGCATCACCTGGTGCAGGATACAGGCCAACGGGCGAGATACCTGATGCCATGCCGCCAACTTATCTTGTTGCAGGAACTCAAGAGCCCTTTTTTCTGGAGAATGCCCTTCGTTGGGCAAAAGCCCTACGCGACGACGGCCAAGAGGTCCATTGGGAGGAACGTGATGCAGGACACGACGACGCGATGTGGCGCGCAGAACTTCCGAAGATGGTCGCATGGGCCTTTTCCTAAGTCAGGTGTAGCTATTGGCTTCAATCAATAATAGCCTCGGAGCCTAATTCACCACCTTCTCCGGCATGTCTCCGCTAATAAAGGGAACTTCAAGCGCTTTGATCTGCTGATTGAGAGCTGGTAGGTCTTGTTCTACTACTTTTCGGATTCGACCTTGGGTGCTCTCCCATTCTTTCATCAGGTTTCCGATACGCCTTTTCTGACCTTCGGTCAAGGGAGGAATGGCATTTTCCACAATCCCTTGAATATGCATCATTTTGGCGTTGAGCTGGTTGGGATAGTTGATGACATCCTGAAAGGTCTTTTGTTTGACCTGTACCAGATCTGATTCGATTTCATCAATTTGCTCTACCAGGGTTTTTGCATCCTTTTTGAGCTGTTCGTCTTCCCAATCTTCGCGTTTGAGGAACCCCTCTGTCTGACTCTTGATACGCCGCATTTCTGCGACTGACTTGTATAAATCCGTTAAAGCTGTTCGGATTTGTGAAAGTTGTTGCTGTTGCTCGGCAAAATCTGCTACAGAAAGGTTAAGTCTGGGATCGGGTAGGACGTTGAAGGATTGTATAAGGGTATCAGGGCCATAGGCCACACGGATCGAATACGTTCCTGGACCGGAATGGTGAGCCCCACTCCCGCCCATGGTAAACAAGCCTTTGGGGAGCTCGTAGTCAGGGAGTTGGAAGTCCCACACAAACTTGTTCTGTCCCTTTCGCTTGGAAGCTTTCTTTTTTGGGGATTTTTCCTTGCTAGAATAGGTCCTGAGAACTTCGCCCTCCTCAGAGAGGATATCAATCGTAACATGGACCGTATCCTGGGCATCCGACAATAAATAATAGGCTACTAGGCCATTATCGGGATTAGTTCCTCTATCAGGAAGGCTATCAATACGGACCCCGTCTACCCAGTAGGGATTTCTGGGCTGAAACAAATGAAGATTTTTAGCCTGATGTCCTGGTTCGAGTTGGTGCAGGGGCGTCAGGTCATCCAAAATCCAAAAGGCTCTGCCTTGAGTACTGAGTACCAGGTCTTGTTGATGAACCTTGATATCCGTAACCGGGACCACTGGAAGGTTGTTGTGAAACTTTTTCCAGGAACTTCCTCCATCGAAGCTAACGTATAAGCCCGTTTCGGTTCCAGCGTAAAGGAGATTTTCTCTATCGGGGTCTTCCCGTACGACACGTACATGGTCTTCTGCTTCGATTCCTGCTACCTTTTCAGTCCAGGTAGCTCCATAGTCTTTTGTAACAAAAATATGGGGGGTAAAATCGTTGAATTTGTAGCGTGTATAAGCAACATAAGCTTTACCTGCCTGGAAGGGTGATACTTCTATGGCATTAACCATGCCTTCCTCCATAGAGGGAGGTGTGATGGCGTTCCAGTTTGAACCCCCATCCCGGGTGAGATGAACCAAGCCATCATCTGTTCCCACCCAAAGGGTCTTATCGTCATGGGGCGATTCTGCCAGCGCCATAATGGTATGGTAGTTTTCTCCCCCTGCTCCTTCATTGGTAATGGGTCCCCCTCCTCGCACAATTTTGCTGCTGTCATTGCGAGTAAGGTCAGGACTGATTTCCACCCAGCTTTGTCCCATGTTTGTAGACTTTAGTACCTTGTTTCCCGCATGATAAATGATGGCAGGATCATGTTGAGACACGTGAATGGGAGCATTCCAGTTGAAGCGATAAGGCAGGTCTTTGGGATGTTCTCCAAGGCCTAAGAACGGATAGGCCATCACATCGACCTGGGTGTGTAATTCCTGGTCATATCGAGAAATAATTCCCTGGTAACAACCGGCAAAAACATAGCGGGGATTGTCGGGGTCAAAAGCACAATAGGCTGATTCACAGCCTCCGACACGGTTGAAGTCGGAATTTTGTATTCCGCTGTTGAACGTGCGATTAGGGATGGCTACAGTGGAATTATCTTGTTGGCCCCCATACACTTTATATGGAAAACTATTATCTGCATTTACCCGGTAGAACTGGGCAGTCGGCTGATTGGCTTGGGTGCTCCAGGTTCTGCCACCATTGTAGGAAATATTTGCTCCTCCATCGTTGGCATTGATCATAATTTCCGGGTTCTGTGGATGAATCCACAAGTCGTGGTTATCCCCGTGGGGAGTTCTCCGAACTTGAAAACTTTTCCCTCCATCAGTAGACTCCAAAAAGGGCGCATTCAGCACAACTACCTTGTCGGGATTAACAGGATCAGCAAAGATGTGCATATAGTACCAGGACCTGGCCCGAAGGATGCGTTTATCATTTATTAATTTCCATTTCTTTCCCCCATCATCCGAGCGATAAAGCCCACCTTTCTCCGCCTCAATGATCGCATACACCCTTGCTGAGTTTGCTGGCGAAACGGCTACACCAATTTTTCCCATGATGTCCTTTGGTAAACCCTCTGTAAGTTCCTTCCAGCTATCTCCTCCATCGGTACTTTTCCAGATACCACTTCCTTCTCCACCGCTACGCATGGTCCAGGGATGGCGCTGATGGTCCCAAAAAGCCGCGTACAGAATTCTGGGGTTATTGGTATCCAGGCTGAGATCACTGACCCCACTATTTTCGTCCACAAACAAGACCTTTTCCCAACTTTCTCCTCCGTCCATTGAGCGAAATACCCCGCGGGCATTTGTGGGCTGATAAGGGCTTCCTTGAGCTCCTACATACAGCACATCAGGATTATCGGGATGAATGCGAATTTTTGAAATCTGCCTTACATCGGTCAGGCCTATATTTTCCCAGCTTTTCCCGCCATCTGTAGACTTATACACTCCATCTCCATGAGAAGTCATGACACCCCGAATGGGAGCCTCTCCCATGCCAACATAGATCACATTAGGATCAGAAGGGGCTACAGCAATGGCTCCTACTGAACCCGTTTTAAAGTGCCCATCAGAAATATTCCGCCAGGTGCCTCCTCCATCAGTAGTTCTCCATACCCCTCCTCCTACAGAGCCCATGTAAAAAGTGTAGGGCTGAGAAGGAACCCCGCAAGCAGTGGTGGACCTTCCTCCACGAAAGGGCCCAATGTTTCTCCACTTCATGGCTTGGTAAAGGGTAGAGTCAAAAGAAAGGGTTGCTTCTGAGAGGGTGATCTTTTTCTTCCCTTTTCTTTGAGCGGTGAGTGTTTGGGCAGTACCCATAATGAGGAACAGGGCGATGCCTATGAAGAGAAATCGATTTTTCATGAGTCCTTTTTGCTTGGGTTTAGTAGAATAGGGATGAATATCCGAGAAAATGGAAGAAATACCAAAACTAGGCCTTGTCAACTAGTTGGGCCAGTTTTCCCAAGCCTTTTTTCATTCCTTTTTCGATGGGGGCGAAAGGGTGAATTTTTCGAGGTTGGTATTTGACAAGAATAGCCAAGTTCTTATCCTGTTCTCCTAGTCGATCGTATAGGTAGTGTTTGTTTTGACGAAAGGCTTCCCTCAGGCGTCTTTTTAATAAGTTTCGATCTACGGCCCGCTTGAACTGACGTTTGGGAACGGCAAAAGCGACAGCACAAGGGCTGTCCAGTAAGCCTTCGGGTACGTTGAAGGCATAAAAAAATTTGAGCATGCCCGCATTTAATGAATCACCATGCTCAAACAGATAGGTAAAAGCCTTTTTGCGAGACAGCCTTTCCTTTTTCCGGAAAGTATACCGCAATGACAAAATTTACTTGTTGATTTTGTGCCTTCCTTCATCGCTGATGGAAAGCTTGTGGCGGCCTTTTTTCCTTCTGGCAGCAATCACTTTTTTACCTCCTACGGAAGACATTCTGGATCTAAACCCATGCTTATTTCTCCGCTTTCTGTTGCTGGGCTGGAATGTACGTTTCATATCTATCGTTTTTTGAGTCCGCAAAGATATAAAAAACCTCTTAAATTTGCGAGATGATTCGACTAAAATCTGAAATCCAAGCCAAAGCAAAAGCCATTTTCCCAAAGGTAATTAAGCACAGGAGGCATCTCCACATGCATCCCGAGCTTTCTTTCCAAGAGGAGAAAACGGCTCAGTACATAATGAATGAATTAGACCAGTTAGGCATTCCCTATCAGTCTGGGATAGGTGGGCATGGAATTGTCGGGCACATAGAAGGAGAAAAGGGACCGGGGAAGCTTCTGGCCCTCCGTGCGGATATGGATGCCCTACCCATACAAGAGCAGAATGAAGTTCCCTATGCTTCTCAGAATCCAGGGATTATGCATGCCTGTGGGCACGATGTGCATACTTCTTCCCTATTAGGAGTCGCCTCCATTCTCTCTTCTCTAAGATCGCAAATTGCTGGTAGCGTCCGTCTCATCTTCCAACCGGCGGAGGAACGACTACCCGGGGGGGCTTCCTTGATGATCAAAGAAGGGGTATTGGACCAGCCTCGAGTGGAGGGGATACTGGGACAGCACGTATTGCCCTATATGGATGCTGGGAAGATTGGTATAAGACCTGGTGTCTATATGGCTTCGGCAGATGAAATATACCTCACCATCAAAGGTAAAGGAGGTCATGCGGCTGCCCCTCATACCTGCGTAGATCCCATTGTGATCGCTTCCCAAATCATTTCTTCCCTTCAGCAAGTGGTAAGCCGCTCCGATCCCAGAGAGCCTTCCGTACTTTCCTTCGGGAAATTTATCGCGGAAGGGGCCACCAATGTCATTCCCAATGAAGTCTACATCGAAGGAACTTTTCGGGCAATGAATGAGACTTGGCGGTCTGAGGCACATAGAAAGATCCGAGATATTGTGGAAGGAACCGCAAAAGCCTTTGGTGCCTCTGCCGACCTAGACATCCGGGTGGGATATCCCGTTCTCAAAAACGATGAAGCCTTGGCGAAAAGGGCCCGAAGTTCAATTGCAGCATTTGTAGGAGAAGAAAATGTGGTTGATCTGGACCTTTGGATGGGGGCAGAGGATTTTGCCTATTACACCCATGAAATTCCGGGTTGTTTCTACCGGATTGGGACTCGGAATGAAGCTAAAGGACTTGTTCATGGCCTTCATACGCCTCACTTCGATATCGATGAATCTGTGATGGAATTATCGATTGGATTAATGAGTTGGTTGGCGATCAAGGAGTTGGAAAATTGAGTTAATCAATTTGAATATTTCTCCAACAAAGTCTCAAAATATTCCCAATGGGCTTCAGTTATATCGAAGCCCTCCTCTTTGGCTTCGTCATCAACCATTCGGATCTCTATAGATTCCTCAAAAAAGGGATCTGATCTGAAAGCCTCAGCTTGAGCGTTATCCATAGGCCCTCCCTGATATTCTAGGGTTTTTTTGCTCGCTTCAGACAATTCATCATGATAAGTGGGGTCTGCAAAACAAAGGTAGCGCTTGGCATCCACATGGTTTCTGACTGTAGCGATGAGTCGCTTAGAAAATCCCTTTTCTTTAAGATAGTCTTCCCCCCATTTATCATGGGCCTCCATTCCATAAGCCCCCATCCGTTCGTGCTCTTGATCCTTTAGTTCGAGGGGATATAAATGCCCAATATCGTGTAAAAAGGCTGCAAGGATCAACTCCTCATCTAATCCCTTAGCCTTAGCAATAAGGCCGGCCTGTACAGAATGTGAATTTACACTGCATCGTTCCCCATAGTTAATACTACCATGGGTTTTGAAAATGGAAAGAATTTCTTGTGCGGTTTCTTGCATATATCGTTCTTATTTACCCAGTCCAAATTCCAATGGATCCATTACGTTAACATGATGAAATGAATAAATTTTACCGTGGACCATCGACTATTTAACTATTCATCCCCTCCCGTATCTCCTTCCACACCTGACTCACATGGCGGGCTATGTCCGAAGCGAGCAAGCCTTCCATACCTTCCCGTTCTAAAAGTAGATCCCCCGTCTTGCCGTGTAAGTAGACCCCCAGAGGAGCGGCTATCACTGGAGCATAACCCTGAGCAATTAGCCCACCGATGATTCCCGTCAGAATATCTCCGGAACCTCCAGTAGCCATCCCAGGATTACCTGTTGGATTTATGAAGGTATGGCCATCAGGAAGTGCAATGACTGTCCCTGCCCCTTTCAAGACCAGGATGGAGGCGGTATCAGTTGCAAATTGCTCAGCATTTTCCATACGTCTGGGTTGAATGGGGTGCCCTATGAATCTCTGCATTTCTCCAGGATGTGGGGTAAGGATGGTATCAGGCCCCAAGTAGGATTCAAATTTTTCTAGTTCTGAAAGTAAGTTAAGCCCATCCGCATCAATGACGAGGGGAACATTAATTTCCTCCAAAATTCGAGCGAAAAAATCGAAGGTTTCATCTTCTCTCCCCATGCCAGGTCCAACAATAACAACATTTTTTCCAGAGAGTAATTCTAAAAATGTTTCAACATCTTCCATTGAGAAGTAGGGCCCCTCTCCCTCCCAACACATAGCCTCTGGTAAACGGGTATTCAATATTGGACCTACTCCTACGGGGCAGAATACCGTGCAGAGGCCGGCCCCTGAACGCATGACTGCTTCCGCTGTCATGGCAATTGCCCCTGGCATGGCGTGACTACCTCCGATGACCAGGGCATGTCCAAAATTCCCCTTGTGGGTATTGGCCAACCGGTTTTGGTATACCTTCCGAACAAAAGCATCATCTAAGAGTTCTCTCCGGATTTCCAATCTCTGAATAACTGAATCCCAAATGCCTATATCCAATACGTGAATATCTCCGCACATACTAGCTGCTGGATAGACATGATGGCAGATTTTGGGAAGCTGGAAGGTGAGGGTATGCTCCGCCTCTAGGACTGAATTGATGAGGCCACCGCTATCAGCGCTCAAGCCACTCGGAAGATCAATGGCCACAACCGGCAAAGATTTTTCCTCCCAATATTCGAGCATAGTAGCAATTGGATCACGCAACACATCTCTTATACCTGTGCCTAACAAGGCATCTACCAACACTGGGGGATGAACTTCATCCAAAATTCTGTCGCTGTGCTGAGGGTTCCAGATTCCATAAGCAATTGGAAGATGCCTCACAATTTCAAAGTTTATCCGAGCGTCTCCTTGTAGTCTTAATGGATCGTGGGAACAGTAAATCTGTACATGTTTTCCCCATAAATGCAGGTACCTGGCTATCACCCATCCATCTCCTCCATTATTTCCAGGCCCTACCAAAAGGATATAATCCTGTTGACCTGGATAGAGCTCTACCAATTTTTCTGCGGCCTTTTTTCCGGCTTCTTCCATCAATAGAATTCCGGGGAAATCCATTTCCTCAATCATGAGTTGGTCAGCTTGTCGAATTTGTTGGGTATTGGCTAGATACATGAGAATGTATTTTTTTATTCTTTGTCAATTTATCATTTTTAATTTTCCATTTATCATTTCCCAATTCCTTTTGCCAGGATTATACATACATATTCCCTTCTGCAAAAAAGCTTGTAGCTATTGCGATTTTCATTTCAGCACCCAGTTGAAATCAATGGATCTTATGGTGGAAGCCCTGATTCGGGAAATCCAACTAAGGAAGGATTTCTTTGGTGGGAAAAGCTCCCTGGAAACAGTATATTTTGGCGGTGGTACTCCTAGCGTCTTACCTGAACAGGCCTTGGGGAAAATTTGGGATACCCTTCATCAAGTATTTAATGTAGCTGAGAACGCAGAAATTACGCTGGAAGCAAACCCTGATGATCTCCATAAATCGCATGTGTACTTTTTAGAAAGCTTGGGAATTAATCGTCTCAGTATAGGGATCCAATCCTTTATTCCAGAGGAGTTAGCCTGGATGAATCGAAGTCATACGGCCACTCAGGCAATACAGTGTGTGGGAGATGCCCAGGATTTGGGAATTCCCAATATCTCAGTAGATCTAATATTTGGTACCCCTTTCACGGATTTAGTAGGATGGAATAGGCAATTACGACAGGTGGAGGAGATGGGCGTACCACATGTATCCTTATATGCCCTGACGGTTGAGGAAAAAACAGCCTTACACCATTGGCTGAAGAAGGATGCATTTCCTCTTCCAGAGGACAATTTGGCCAAAAGCCAATTTTTGGCTAGCCACCATAGCCTGGAAGCGGTAGGTTTTTCTCATTATGAGCTGTCAAACTATGCTAAAGCAGGCTTTTACTCGCGCCATAATTCAGCTTATTGGTCCGGGGAACCTTATTTGGGAATAGGTCCATCAGCTCATTCTTTTGATGGTAAAATGAGGATGGCAAATGTAGCCCATAATATGCGTTACATGAAACGACTCAATGAAGGTTTACTCTCTTTGGAATGGGAGGAAGAACTTAGTGAAAAGGATAGATACAATGAATACCTCATGACACAATTGAGGACTGCCAAGGGGATCTCATCTACTTACCTACAAAGAAATTTTGGGAAAAATATCGAAGAAGAACATAAAGATCTACTGATAAAATGGAAAGGAAAAGGATGGATAGAGCAGCGAGGATCTTCCTGGGTTTTAAGCCCTGAGGGATGGTGGATGAGTGATGGGATAATTCGTGAGTTATTCGCCTAACGAACCTGTTCGGCATCTTTTACTTCGTACAAAATTCCCATGGGATCTTCAGACTTGATATGAAATCTTCCTCGAATTTGAATGCGATTTCGGGTATAGGGAATTAAGAATTTTGTATGTACTTCTACTACGGTTTCTGGACCTGCTTTATTACAAAAAAAGCAAGCATTCAATGGGTTAGCTGAAAGGATAAAATGCTGTGTGGCCAATTTGCTCTCCAAGGGATAAATGTAGCCTTTGAGCGTAACCTCCTCACCCTCCAATACTAAAATGGCATCAGAGAATATCGGTTTAGGAGACTCATAGGTACGGTCCATCCCTCTAGGAGAGTCAAAGCTCACCCGAGATAATATATCCCAATATGGGGTGACCTGAGCAGGTGTCACAGTAGCAACCATAGTAAGACCGAGTAGCAGGAGTCCTATACGGCATTTTTTTCTTAAAGCTAACTGCATTGAATTTATATTAATGGCGCATTTGCTAATCGATACAAGATTACACAAAAGGAATATAATAATAAGTACAAATTTCGCCTTTTCTTTTCATGATATAAATTTTTAATTAAAGTTTTTTATGAAAAAAAAAGACATCAATTATAAGATTTGAGTTCTGGTTTTTTTGATGAATTAAATCGGATTAAGTCACCCCCATTAATTAGAGATATGCCCCAAAAATTTCTGTAAGAAAATCTCTTTATTCGCCTGTATTTCACAAAAAGCTGTATTTTATAAGTCCCAAAGCCTTTTTTTATGAAAAAACTATTGCTTTCTCTAATCATTTGTCTAACATCTTATCATTTTTTGTTAGGACAATCTCTATTTCAACCAAAAGATGTATTCGAATTGGAATATGCCAGTGATCCTCAAATCTCACCAGATGGGAAGCAAATCGCCTATATCCGAAGAGGTATGGACATTATGAAAGATCGGGGAAAAGGGACATTATGGCAGATTTCTTACGACGGTACTGATCATTTCCCCCTTGCTATGGGAACAGAATCTGAGAGTCAGCCGAGGTGGTCTCCTTCCGGAGATCGGCTCTTATTCTTGGGGAGATCTGAAGGCAAATCAAATCTCTATATTTTATGGACTGATGGGGGGAGGAGTATGCAAATCAGCGATTTACAGCATTCTCCTAATAACCTAAGTTGGTCGCCAGATGGGAAGTGGATTGCCTATACAGCCTTTGTAGAAGAGAGCCCTACATCTTACATTAGCTTACCTTCCAAACCAAAAGGGGCCCAGTGGGCGGAGCCTGCGAAATTCATCGATGCCACCCAGTACAGAAGTGATGGAGGGGGATATTCCAAACCGGGTTTTACGCAGATATTTCTTTTGCCAGCCTCAGGAGGGACGCCTCGGCAGTTGACAGAAGACGATTTTAATCATTCTGGTCCACTTAATTGGACTCCTGATGGAAAGGGCTTAATCTTCTCAGCCAACCATCATGATGACCGGGACCGTCAGCCGAGAAATTCAGAAATCCATCGGCTGGATATTGCTTCCGGGGAATTGAAGACGCTAACTCGTAGGAATGGTCCTGACCTATATCCCTTAATATCTCCAGATGGAAAACAGATTGCCTATTTGGGCTACGATGACCGATATCAGGGGTATCAGACTACGTATTTATATCTCATGAATGAAAATGGGGAGCAAGTGAAAAATCTGACGAAAGACCTGGACAGAAGTATTGAAGGAATGATATGGAAAAAAGACGGGAGCGGATTGTTTATACAATATAATGATGAAGGAGTGGGGAAATTGGCCTTCTGCCGGCTAAGCAATGGAAACATAGAAGTACTCGCTTCTGATATAGGAGGAACTTCCCTAGGTCGCCCCTATAGCAGCGGTAGCTTCAGTGTAAGTGATAATGGAAATTTTGCCTTTACTCATACGACAACCCAAAGTCCGGCAGATATCGCAGTGGGCAGCCTTGCCAGAGAAGTCTACAGGCCCATTACAGAACTAAATGAAGACCTTTTGGGATATAAAGAATTAGGGGAGGTTGAAGAAATATGGTTTGAATCGTCCTTTGACAAACGAAAGGTTCAAGGATGGATGGTAAAACCTCCTATTTTTGACGCATCGAAGAAATATCCCCTCATTTTGGAAATTCATGGGGGCCCCTTTGCAAACTATGGCCCAAGATTTAGTGCGGAAATGCAATTGTATGCTGCTGCGGGATATGTAGTCTTATATATCAACCCGCGTGGGAGTACGAGCTACGGAGAGGAATTTGGTAACCTCATACATCATAACTATCCCAGCGAAGACTATGACGACCTCATGTCGGGGGTGGATGCCGTAATTGAAAAAGGCTATGTAGACGAGAACAAACTATATGTAACAGGAGGAAGTGGGGGAGGAGTTCTTTCTAGCTGGATAATTGGGAAAACTGATCGTTTTCAAGCTGCTGTAGTAGCCAAACCTGTTATCAACTGGTATTCCTGGGTCCTGACTGCAGATGGATATATCACCTATTATCAGTATTGGTTTCCAGGAAAGCCCTGGGAGTACCAGGACCATTACATGAAGAGATCTCCTATCTCGCTCGTAGGCAATGTCAAAACGCCTACGATGCTCCTTACAGGGGAAGTAGACTTTCGCACCCCGATTTCCGAAACTGAGCAATACTACCAGGCCTTGAAAATTCAAGGAGTAGAGTCAGCTATGGTGCGCATCCCTGAAGCCTCCCATGGAATAGCTGCTAGGCCCAGTTACCTGATTTCGAAGGTGCTACACATACTGAAGTGGTTTGAAGAGCATTGAGGAGGAGAGCTTAAATAGTCGACGTTCAATAGGTCCTCAAAATGCCTAAAGCTAATATTCACAAAAAAGGCAGTAGTCCCTTAACTATAAACTATCTAACTCTTCCTTTGCCTTCTTCGGTAATTTTGCAACTACCAGCTCATAGGAATGATCTATCAGGGAAGCTAGCAACTCGTCGGATAGATGGGATTCAATGATGACCGTATTCCAGTGTCGCTTATTCATATGATAGCCTGGTAAGACCTCTTCCGGGTGATGCTCCCGAAGTTCTAAGGCGTATTCTGGATCGCACTTGAGGTTGGCCCGATCCCCATCATCCAAGCTTAATAAGGCATACATTTTCCCCATCACTTTGAAGACCAGGGTTTGTTCGCCGAAGGGAAAGCCCTCGGTTGTACCGGGTTTTTTGAGGCAATATAAGCGGAATGATTCTATATCCATCTTTATTCTTCTGCTACCTTAATTACAACCTTCAAGGCACGCTCTTCCCAAGAATTATTTAGCAAAAACAAAGCACGTTCGTATTGATCTAATCCCTCCAACTCATGGGTGATGAATTTCTCCATCCAGCCTGTGTACATATTCATTCCATGACCCAGATCTCGCACAGCCAGCATAAAGTGTAAATAACTGGCATTCACGGTGCCAAACATCACTTTGTTTCCCAAGACAAACTCCATATTGAGTTTGGCCAATTCTACCTCCTTGTAAAAGTCTTTGGGGGTAATACTCGTTAGAATAACAATTCCATTCTTAGCTACCATATGGGCGGCTTCCAGCCACATAGGAGGATAGCCCGTCGCCTCAAATACGATGTCAAACTTCCCTAGCTTCTCAGGTGCCTCACTCACGGGTAAATCTTTTACACAATGGTAGGTGGATCCTGTTTCTTCCAAGAGGTCCGATTTGAAATTGGGATAGTCTTCCAAACTGAATACGTGAGTTTCAAGGCGCTCAAGCCTGAACTTCCACGCAGCCAACATTCCCAGAGGACCTGCCCCGGTAATGGCCACCCGCTTGGGTCGCCAGATCCCCATTCTACGCTGGATATCCAAAGCATGTTCATAGCCCTTCTCTACAATGGAAATGGGCTCTGTCATGACACCCAATGTGCTAAACTCATCGGGAACTGGTACCAGAAAATCGGGTTGCTCTACAAAGTATTCTGTAAAATAGCCGTGAAGCAAATTAATTCCCCGCTCGTAATAGGTTTCGTCTGAGGTCAAATCCTGCATGCCTAACTGATCATAAAAGGACCTGCCTGGTCGGCGAACTGTAGGAACCACATACTCTCCCACTTTTAGTTCAGTCACGTTGGGTCCTACTTCTTCAACGATGCCGAAGGCTTCATGGCCCATGATGAGGTAATCATCTTCCGGAGGGGCATCACCATATTTCCCTTCATGAATATCCCGATCGGTTCCATCGAGGGCTACCTTTAGGACTTTGACCAAAACCCCTCTTCCATTCGGTATTTCAGAGATACTCGGTTTGGGGATATCAATTAAGCGGGCAGAATGTTCGACCTTGGGGGTAATGGCTACAGCCTTCATAGGAATTGGATGAATGAGTTAATTTATGGAAGACAAAATAATAGGCTAACTATTTATAATTTTTGGCTAGTTGATCTAACGATTCTTAATGTCCTTTTTTTCCTCTATCGATCTCAATTCACGAGCCCCCTCTCCCAAGAGGGACACAGTTAAGGCACATTGCTTCCACCCGATTTTCCCCTGGGGAAGTGGCCTAATTTTATGAGGTCAATGGGGGAATAATAAATCTCTTAACAAGGGTTGAACGTGTAAACAATCACCAATATTAACATTAAGATGTAAGCCTAAGATAAGGGGAAAATTAAATTCTTTTTAGCTCTGTTCGGGTCCGCTCTCCCCCTGTATTTCCGGTATTAATTGTCCCGATAGGCTCAAACATAAGGATATAGGTCTCTTCTTCCGCCTGGGGCTTATGCTCCACGCCCCTGGGTACAATGTACATTTCTCCCGGATTTAGCTCAACCATTCCCTCTCGAAATTCCAGCTTTAATTTTCCCTTGACTACATAAAATAACTCGTCTTCCTCTTCATGAGCATGCCAGACAAAGTCTCCCTGAATTTTAGCGATTTTTACGTGCTGGCCATTCAGCTCTCCGATGATGTGGGGCTGCCATTGTTCGGAGAAATGAGAGAACTTTTCGAGTAGGTTGATTGCTTGCATAGTTTTACCTAGGTTAAAATTAATTAGAGTCGATTGCCTTATTGGAGATAAAAAATTGAACAGGGACACGGAGTGCTTTATTGCTCAAACCAAAACCCAAACTGTGGACCATTGACTATGGACCAACAAACTATTCCCTCAAATCCCGACCTTCTCGCTTCTCCTTTCCAACAATACCGTAGTAATCCACCTCCCATTCAATTGTGAAATTCGCTCCCGGTAGCCGATCTCCCGAAAGCCCACGGCTTTGTGAAGGTTGATACTCGCTACATTTTCTTGAAAAACAATGGATTCTAGGGTCCAAAAACCCGAAGCCTCACTCTGATCGACTAAGGCTTGAAAAAGTCTCTTCCCAACACCTTTTCCCCGAAATTTTTCTCCAATATAGATACTTACCTCAGATACCCCCCCATACACACAACGATGCGAAACTGGGGTCAATGCCGCCCATCCCATCACCTCTTCTCCTTGCACAGCCACTAATCTACATCTTGGGTCATGATGTCTGTCCCAATCTTCCCAGGAGGGAGCTGAGGTTTCCAAAGTCGCCAAGCCCGTGGCTATACCTTCTTCAAAAATAGCCTTAACGGCTGGCCATTGGTCTGAAATCAAGGACTGGATCGAAAAACCAATTGATTTCTGTGGTTCTGAAGCCATATCTGTTTACCTCCAGTTGCTGACTATTGCAAAATAAAAATTGTTCCTATGTATCAGGAAAGAGTTTTCCCCTACCCACATCTACTCCGAAAAAGATAGCTACATAATCGGATATATCTTTGCCAGTAGCATTATAAATGGCCCCAAATTTTAGGTTTCCTACCTTCATTCCCATCCTGGGGGAAATTCCCAAGTTTACCACATTATTGGGGTCAATAACTTTTAAAATTTCGTCTGCAAAATCCCACCCAAAGCGCCCTCTCATAAATATGCCAACCCCTGTACCCAGAAAGGGCCTAAGCCGCTTATCAGATAGGTAAAGATCCCCCGTTAATTGAGCTGAGGAAGCCGTTATAGATCCCAGATTTATTTCCACCTCATCCACTTCGATCCCAAGATCTCTGAGTCGGGTTACTTCTATCCGTATTCCTACCTCGAGGACATCGGAAACTTGATACATGGGTTCAACAAAGATCCCCAAACCCGTTCCAGCCTCATCGTAATCTGGAAAGGCAATGATACCGCCCGCACCAATCTTCAGAACCTCATACAACTTGCTTTTCTGGGCATAGGTTTGGGGAAGTGGAGAAAAGGATAGGAAGATTCCCATAAAAAGGGGAAGTATAGATTTTCGCATGGTTATGTTGAATGTCGAATTCGCCTGTTTCTAATTTCTGAATTGATACGGAAAAAGTAAAAAAATGGGAATTGGGAAGTATTTTTCACCCGATACCGTTGATTAATCTGTCATAAAGTAAATTCCTTTCAAGCCTCAATATCTTCTGGTTCTAAATCTGGATATTGATCCAGAATCTCCTCCTCAGGCGTACCAGCCAGTAGAAAGCCAATTATAGTTTGAACAGGAATTCGCATCCCTCGAATAGTGGGCTTACCATTGCACAAACCTGGGTCAGCGGTGATTCTTTCCATTAAGTATTCCATACACCTAATATACGGATTTGTCTAGAGAGAGATGCATTTCCTTTCATTGGGTATGCACAACAAATTATTCAAGTGGAAGAACTCACCCTCCCCGCTCCTTCAACACCGACTGAAGGGCAAACATCTCATCGCGCAAGCGCGCCGCTTCGATAAAGTCCAGCTCTTTGGCGGCAACCTCCATCTTTTTACGTGTTTCTCGCACCCGTTTGGCCAAGTCATCTGAACTCAGGTATTCTGCTACGGCTTCCGCAGCAACGTTTACATTCTCTTCAAACTCCTCATAGGTCTTGGCTCGATTACCTAAGGCATCCTGGAAGATGTCTTTTTTCACCTTATTGACCGATTGGGGGGTAATACCATGCTTTTCATTATAGGCCAGTTGCTTGGTCCGCCTATATTCTGTCTCGTTTATGAGCTTTTGCATGGACTTGGTGATGCTGTCTGCATATAGGATCACTCTACCCTCTTCGTGTCGGGCGGCACGACCCGCGGTCTGAATCAGGGCTTGCCCTGAACGGAGGAAGCCTTCCTTGTCCGCATCCAGAATGGCAACCAGACCCACTTCGGGGAGGTCTAGTCCTTCCCGAAGCAGGTTGACTCCCACCAAAACGTGAAATTTCCCTTCTCTGAGTTCCCGAAGGATATCTACTCGATCCAAGGCAGCAATATCAGAGTGGATGTATTTGGCCTTAATGTCCAGATCACCCAAGTATCGGGTCAATTCTTCCGACATGCGTTTGGTAAGGGTGGTCACCAGCACTCGGTTGCCCCTTTTTACCTCATTATCCACCTCGTCTAATAGGTCATCCACCTGAGTTGTACACGGCCTTACTTCTACTGGGGGGTCTAATAAGCCAGTCGGCCTTACAATCTGTTCGACAACAACTCCCTGACTCTTTTCCAGTTCATGATCTCCCGGAGTGGCACTCATATACAAAACCTGATGAGTCAGGGACTCAAACTCTTCAAACTTCTGAGGACGATTATCCAGTGCTGAGGGAAGTCGAAACCCGTGCTCTACCAGGGTATATTTTCGAGAACGGTCCCCAGCAAACATTCCCCGGATTTGGGGAATGGTCACGTGACTTTCATCTAGGACCAGGAGAAAGTCATCTGGAAAATAATCTATCAGGCAATAGGGCCGACTCCCCGGTTGACGTCTAGAGAGATAGCGGGAGTAGTTTTCTATACCTGAGCAGTAACCCAATTCTCGCATCATTTCTAAGTCGAACTCCGTTCTTTCCCGAAGTCGATTCGCCTCCAAAAAGAGGCCTTGTGCCTCAAAATAATCAATCTGCTTGATGAGGTCTGCCTGTATTTCCTGGATGGCCAGATTGAGGGCTTCCTTTCGAGTAACGAAGAGGTTGGCGGGAAAGAAGGTGTACCAATCGAGGTCTTCTATACGCTTGCCCGAATCCAGGTCAAATCGCTGAATTTTTTCAATTTCATCCCCAAAAAACTGCATCCGAATCCCATAGTCCTCCTGGGGCGGGTAAATATCGATGGTATCTCCCTTTACTCGAAACTTCCCGGACTCCAGTACAACTTGACTACGACTGTAAAATAGCCTTACCAACTTGTCCAGAAACATATTTTGAGAAATCACTTGGCCTTTATGGGATTGAAAGATATTGGCCTCATAATCTTCAGGGGCTCCAATACCATAAATACAGGAAACAGAGGCCACCACAATGACATCTCTGCGCCCCATACTTAAAGAGGTGGTAGCCCTGAGCCGTAATTTTTCTATATCCGCATTGAGTTGAAGATCTTTCTCTATATAGGTATTAGAGGAGGGAATAAATGCTTCAGGCTGATAATAATCGTAGTAGGAAATGAAGTATTCCACTAAGTTTTCCGGGAAGAATTCTTTAAATTCTCCGTATAATTGTGCTGCCAGTGTTTTGTTATGGCTAATAATCAGGGTAGGGCGTTGAAGTTTTTCGATCACATTGGCAATCGTAAAGGTCTTCCCAGATCCTGTAACGCCGTATAATACCTGGTGAGGTTCTCCTTGCTTTACGCCTTCTACCAACTGTTCAATGGCATTAGGCTGGTCCCCAGAAGGACTAAAGGGAGCTTTTAGTTGAAATGTTTTATCTTGTGGGGTCATTAAACTAGTTCTACGAAGGGATAAATTGTGGGTTCAGTATATAAAAATTTTGCCCATACGACAACTTCCATAGGTGCCCCTATGTCTTTACTACTATGAGCTACTACAAAATAATTGGTGGGATAAAATACGATCGCAAGATGATAGAAGTAGCAGAAACAGCGCTTGCGGTTCACCCAGGGAATTCCATGGAGGTATTTGATGCGGTAGCCATTTGGGAAGCCGCTATCGATGGGGGAGTGGTAACTGAAACGGAACACAGAACCCTCGATTATTTGCGAAAATCCTATCAATGGACGGCTGCTGCACAGGCTTGGTTAAATCGAAAACTCCAACCTAAAAACTCCCCAGACTTTGAAGATAGGATCCAAAAATTAATTTCACAAAAGCACCAGATTTCAGCTATCCAATGGATCATCGATGAAGAAGAAGTCGCCTTACAAGAAGAAAAGTTTCCGGGAAAAATTTCTTTTTTAAAAGCTTTGGACAAAATAATGGATTCTTATCTGGAAGATATGGCCTCCGGTATGGGAACGGTGAAGGCTTCTGTTCAGGAGGTCCATCAGCTATTTCCAGATACTTTCCCTTCCAAAAGAGCTTGCTCAGAAGCATTAGATAGACAACTGAGGGTCTACTTGGAAGATGCCTATATCTATTTGCAAAGGTATGCAGAGGATGCAAATGAACCTTCATTAGAAAATTTAGAATTTACCTACGCTCCCCCCCCGGGAGGCGAATCACTTAAGGAGTATTGGATATTGGGGCTATGTCTCCCAACCTTTTCCGATCACGTTTTTTGGGGCTTGATAGATCGTACGGGGAAAAAAGCTGCCTTTCATTATGAGTTCAACCAATAAACCGACTCTTCTAATCTTAGGAGCACGCTCGGATATAGGGAGGGCTATTGCCCACCGTTTTGCTTCAGAAGGAAAATATCACCTACAGTTAGCTGCCCGCAAGTCCCATACACTAGAGGCGGACGTCAGGGACTACAAAATTCGCCATGGGGTGGAATCCACCTTACTAGAATTTGACGCCAGGGCCCTCAATTCTCACTTGGCTTTTTATGAAAGACTCCTTCCCAAGCCTGCTATTGTTGTCTGTGTGTTTGGCTTCTATCCCGATAATGAAGCGGCTCTCCAAGCCCCGGAAATTTTGCAAGAAACCCTAGAGACTAACTTTGTTGGGGCTGCCTCCATTATACAGATTATCGCCAATGAGATGGAAGAAAGAGGCTCAGGCATTATTGTGGGCATCAGTTCAGTAGCAGGGGAAAGGGGCAGAGCCAAAAACTACCTATATGGGAGTGCCAAGGCCGGTTTTACCGCCTTCCTTTCTGGTTTGCGGAATCGCCTGCACAAGAAGGGGGTGCAAATTCTCACAGTCAAGCCCGGCTTTGTCTATTCATCCATGACAGCGGGCATGGATCTTCCGACTGCTTTGACAGCTAAACCAGAACAGGTTGCCAGGGCTGTGTTTAAAGGGGTTAAAAGGAAAAAGAATGTGGTTTATTCCAAGGGCATCTGGCGCCTTATCATGTGGGTGATCCGGCATATTCCGGAGGGAATATTCAAGAAATTAGATCTTTGAGTACCTAGACAGAAGAAAGTGGGTATTTATTCCCTAATAGTAAAATAAAAAAGGAGGCTGCCTACACTTGAGACAGCCTCCTTTTTTAATCTATACCAGCTAACCTTAGTTCGTAGAGGGAACAACTCCTCCTGCGGCGGGAAGTTGTCCCGGTCCACATGGAATGTTCATTTCGAAGGAAAGATTGGTCCGCTGAGGAATTTCCGAATAAGTTGGGATAAAGCTCATAGAGTTAAAAATGGAAGGAAGATTGATCATCGCCTGAGTAGAATTGGCTTTGATAATTCTTCTATCAATCACATTTCCATTTCCGTTTACTGTGATTTCAGAAAATGCAGCCACCAGGCCACATACCCCACGTGCTTTGAGTTGGTCTGCCAGGAAGCGATTCATGGCATTGGTCCCAGAACCATATTGCATACTTCTGAAGCTGGGTCCAGCGGTATTTTCAAAGGTACCAGAATGGCTACTGTCTGGGGAGTATCCCAAGACAGGATCAAATCCAGTCGAATTAGATGCCCTGCTCGTACCCGACCCAATTGAGCCAGTAGAGGGAGCGGTTCCTTCAGGTGCATTGTATTCAATATTTTCCCAGGAACGGTCCTCGTTCGCTCGGCTACTCCCTTCAGGTAGATTGGTACTACCACTGATACCAGAACTAATCTGGGGGCTGATTACTCCTGGAGTAGGTGCTCCACCAGGATTCCCTTGACTTTGGATCTGCTGTAGTTGTTGTTGCAATTGCATGATCTGGCTGACGATCCGGCGAGCTTGAAGGGAGGTGTCGGCCAATTGATTGGGATTAATACCTACTGAAGGCATTCCTGGATCAGTAGGGTCCCTAAATAAATTAGCGGATTCGCTATCAGCCTGTTGGCGCATCAAGGCTAACTCTTGAGCAAGTTGCTGTTCGCGCAGCATACGCTGTTGGTTTATATCAGCCTCGCGTTGTGCAACTGTTGCATTTATGCGCTGTATATCCTGATTCTGGCGCTCTATTTCTCCTACCTTTCGGCTAAGTTCATCTTGTAGGCGTTGGATCTCATCCATCAGACGCTGCATTTCTCCTTCCAGATTTCTTCTATCATCTTCAAGGCGATTTCTATCTTCAACCAAGCGATCCAATTCCTGTTGCTCGCGTTTTCTGGTGATTTCTTCCTCTTTGCGTCGAATCTCTTCCTCTAATCGTACCCTATCTCTAATGTATTGATCTAATTCTTCCGCATCCCTTTTTCGTGAATCCTCTAATTCCCTTTTCCGGTTCTGGATTTCGGAAAGCTCTTGTGATAGTCTGTCCAGGTCATCCTGGTCTGGATCCTGGGAACTTGACTCATCCATAGTTTCTCCTTCCCCAGCAAAGGGGTCATTTACTCCTTCGGCTTCAGCCTCTTTCTGGGCTTGCAATTGCCTTCTCCGCTCAATTTGAGCCTGACGCCTACGCTCCATTATTTCCTTTCTTCTCTCTTGCTTCTGTTGGATGGCTTCCTCTTGTGCCCTAAGTTCATCTAATTGCTCCTTAAGGACCATGATCTCAGCCTCTTTCTCTGCCTGAGCTTCTGGGTCTACCGGCTCAGCGGCAGGAACCTTAGGGCTATCTACTACGGCTACTGTCTCTTCCGTCATAGACCTTCTGCCCGGTGTATCAGCAGAAACCAACAGTTTTTCAGGGTCTGGTTGTTTTTCCTGAACCGTTTTCTCTGCTTTGTTAGCCATTTCCTTGGCCGTCTCTACAGGTTTTGCAGTTACTTTTGTTGCTTCCGTTTCAACTTCAGTTTTTGCCCTTTCTGCAAGCTCATTTGCTACCTGAGAACCTTCTTCCTTTAGATTCTCTGTTGCCACAACTTCTTTGGAATCATCGCTTAGCTTCTCTGCTACTTCAACTTCAACAGGTGCTGATTCATTCTCCATAGGAGCCTCTGAAGAAGAGCTCACTTCCTCATTTTCTTTATCAGCTACTTCTTCAACAGATGTAGCCTCAGTGGCAGAATTCTCACTAGGCTTCTCTGAATCCGAATCGCCCAAATAAATAAGAGAACCTGCTTCAGGGTCTTTGGGCTTTCCATTTTCGTCTAATAATTCATTGTTTATGATAGCAACTGACTTATAAGCATTATCCCTGCCCCCTTCACAATTGATATCAGGTCTAATTTCAAAGTAAACGGGTTTGGTACCTTTGAAGTCTTTTGCCTCCCACTTGATATTCTTTACTATATCAATAGCAGAACTTTTGAAACATTCATTTTTCCCCGTGAGGGTTTTGGCCTCCACTACATAACCTGATGGGTGAATCCGGACTTCCAGATAAATTCTGTCAGAACCACAGCAATTGGTTTTTTCGTCCAACTCGCCGTATATGAACCCTTTCACCGTGTTCTTACTATCGTTGAAGGTGAAGGTTTTGGTATCTGCAACTAATTGGGTGATATCAAAATTTGACTGTCCAGATACAGTAATCATGAATACCCATACCATCATACATAGTAACAGGATACGTTTTTTGGTATGTAACATTTTGGTTAAAATTGTTTATTTACTTAAGCCAAGGGTGGCATAAGTTAAAGAAATTTGAATGTAATTAAAAAGTAAAACTATACACTCATAGTGGGAGAAGAAATGCTAGAAACAGTTTTTTTACTTGGGGTAAATGTTTGCTTTATTTCCTGAAGGGTATCGAGAATCTCAGCCAGATCACTACTTGTGCAAAGTTTAAGCCGAAATGGTTTTACATGGGGTATACCCTTGAAATAATTTGCGTAATGTCGTCGCATTTCGCGAATACCAATTAACTCTCCTTTCCACTCAATTTCATGGATAAGGTGTCTTTTACAGACTTCTACGCGCTCGGCTATAGTAGGAGGAGCACAAAATGTGCCTGTTTGGAAAAAGTGTTTTATTTCCCGAAATATCCATGGATTCCCTATAGATGCTCGTCCTATCATGATTCCTGCAACCCCATATTTTAACCTCATCTCATACGCCTTTTGAGGAGAGTCTACGTCTCCATTTCCAAAAATGGGGATCTCAATATCCGGATGTTGGGCCAAAGCGCCAATATGCGTCCAATCTGCTTCCCCTTTATACATCTGCTTACGGGTTCTACCATGTATAGTTAGTGCCTTTATTCCTGCATCTTGTAGGCGAAGGGCAACTTCTAAGATACGAATGGAAGAATGGTCCCATCCCAAACGAGTCTTGACGGTAACGGGGAGGCTGGTAGATTGGACTATCTCCCGGGTCATTCGCTCCATTTTGGGAATATCTTGAAGAATACCAGCTCCAGCACCCTTGCAGGTTACCTTTTTTACAGGACAGCCGTAATTAATATCCAGAATTTCTGGCTCTGCCTTTTCAACAATCCGGGCTGTTTGCCTCATCGATTCAATGTCATGCCCAAATATCTGAATGCCCACAGGACGTTCTTCGGGATAAATGTCTAATTTTTCGACACTCTTTTGGGCATCGCGAATCAAGCCCTCAGAACTGATAAATTCAGTATACACTACATCAGCCCCCATTTCTTTGCACAAAATCCGAAAGGGAGGATCACTAACATCCTCCATGGGAGCTAGTAAAAATGGAAATTCTCCTACTTCTATATCCCCTATTCTTACCATAAATCGTAGTAAACAAAGAAAAAATATGTACAACCAACTTCCAAACCTAAGATGAAAACTTTAACCGAGTTCCATAAGATTGTTGTAAATTTACGACTTATTTATGAGTAATTTGACAATACGCCTCATTACTGGGATTGTTGGGGGTACAGTAGTAGTAGGTTCAATTTATTTCTCCTATAGAGGGCTTTGGTTGTTTGGTACAGTTGTTTCCCTGGTTTGCCTTTGGGAGTTTTTGCAAGGTGCCAAACTTTCACATCCCAAGTATTTATGGCCGATGGTGATCTTTGGGATATTTATCTGGGGCCTCGCCTGGATCCTACCTGGGGAAAAAGACGTGGTACTAATTGGTGCAATGATGGTGATTCTCCCTTCGTTAGAGATTCTCACCCTCTTACTCAGACAGGAGGACCAATTTCCCAACAACTTAGGACTTATGATCCTGGGTTTTTTTTATTGCCTAATCCCCCTGCTCTTATTTTACAAAATGGCAGTTCCCGACGATGTATCTCTTTATGATCCCCATATCCCCCTGGGTATTTTGTATTTGGTTTGGTCCTTGGACTCTCTCGCTTTTTTTACAGGCCGCCTGTTTGGGAAAAATCTTCTCTATCCGCGTGTAAGCCCCAAGAAGACTTGGGAAGGAGCGATTGGGGGGGCAATAGGTTGCCTGATAGCAGGAGTAATCCTATTTTATCAATGGCCTATCGAACGGATCCCCGAATTCAATTGGATTATTGTCTCTGCTATTGTAGCCATTTTTAGCCAATTGGGAGACTTGGTAGAATCTTCTCTAAAGAGAAGCATGCAACTCAAGGATTCCGGGAATATTTTGCCTGGACATGGAGGAATGCTCGATAGATTTGATGGATTTATGCTCTCCGTTCCATTTATATATTTCTATTATATCCTTCTATAATTTGAAATAATCCTAAAGAAACCCTAAGCATTTTAGAGAAATTGGGTAATATTTTTTTGACTTGGAAATAAAACCATTCCTGCTCTAATTTCCGGTAGAATTTGGCACGAATTTTTCTTCGTTTTTAGGAA
Source organism: Bacteroidia bacterium (assembly GCA_965263105.1). GTDB lineage: Bacteria > Bacteroidota > Bacteroidia > J057 > J057 > JBCCTX01. The sequence continues at coordinate 579,887 of CBDHGL010000003.1, forward strand.
TAATACTAAAACAGAATTAAATTTATGGCACCAGCTACCCTCAATAGACAGGTAGAAAGGTTATCAGCCTACGACTCCTTGATGGCGAGATTCAACCTTGCAGCAGACATTATCAACCTGGATCAACGGTACAGAGATATTGTTAGTGCTCCGGAAAGAGTAATTATCGTAAACTTACCAGTAAAGCTTGATGACGGGACTACCCGGGTTTTTGAGGGGTATAGAGTCATTCATTCAACGGTCTTGGGACCCTCAAAAGGAGGTATTCGTTTTGCCCCCTTTGTCGACCTAGATGAAGTAAAAGCTTTGGCAGGATGGATGACCTTTAAATCTTCCTTAGTAAATCTACCTTATGGAGGGGCAAAGGGGGGAATTACCCTTAATCCTAAAGTAAGAAGTGTAGATGAACTAGAGCGGATTACACGTGCATATACCCGCGCCTTGAAGGATGTCTTTGGGGAAGGTTCTGATGTGCCAGCCCCAGATATGGGTACCAGTTTTAGGGAAATGGCCTGGATCTTCCATGAGTATTCGCGTATTTATGGATACACTCCTGGGGTGGTAACAGGTAAACCACTGGACCTGGGAGGTTCTAAAGGTCGTATTCCTGCAACCGGTTGGGGGGTCATGCATGCAACACTTCTCGCTATAGAAAAGCTCGGATTAAAATCCAACAAGTGTAGGGTAGCTATTCAAGGCTTTGGGAATGTGGGAACCTGGGCTGCCCGACTCCTCAAGGAGAAAGGAATGCAAATAGTGGCTATCAGCGACCATACAGGAGGATTTCACAATGAGAAGGGTATTGATATTGATGGTGCGATGGCCTATATAGAACAGAACGGAGCCCTTTCTGGCTATAAGGGAGGAGATAAAATTACCAACGGAGAGTTACTCTCTTTAGAAGTAGAAGTACTCATTCCAGCAGCCATTGAAAATGTTATTACGGAACATAATGCAGAAAAAGTACAGGCAAAACTGATCGTGGAAGGGGCCAATGGTCCGGTTTCCTCTGGTGCTGATGCCATACTTGACGACAAGGGAATATTCATCGTACCTGATATCCTGGCCAATGCAGGAGGAGTAGTTGTATCTTATTTGGAATGGGTTCAAAACCGAAGGGGTCATTACTATCCAGAACAAGAAATTTGGAATAAAACGGAACCCATTTTATCTACTGCATTCAATAATGTATTCTCTGCCCATTCTCGGTACAAATGTTCTATGCGTATTGCTGCCTATATAGTGGCAATGGAGCGGCTTTCCAATGCGATCAAACTGGAGGGTAACTTCTAATAGGACTTGTAGTCGGTAGTTCGGAGTCAGTAGCAGTTTTTCTAACGGAAAAATTGTAAACTTACCAAATGTTTCCCTGTTCATTTTGTGGACCGCGGACTATCGACTATTCAAGTATTACTCATGTCAGAAGAATTCACTCAGCCTGCCGATGCTCTTCCTTTTGAGGAAAGAACAGATTTAGCAGCCTTCCACCTAGGGGTTAAGCAAATAAAGGAAGAAATTGGAAAAATAATGGTGGGGCAAGACCAGATGATAAACCTCATGCTGGTAGCGTTAATGGCTGATGGGCATATTCTATTAGAGGGCGTACCAGGCGTTGCCAAGACGCTTGCAGCCAAACTCTTAGCCAAAACGCTTAACGTTCCCTTTTCCCGAATCCAATTTACCCCGGACCTGATGCCTTCGGATGTAATGGGAACCTCGGTCTTCAAAACCACTACGAATGAGTTTGAGTTTCATCCAGGTCCTATTTTTTCTCACGTTGTCTTAATCGATGAAATTAATAGGGCACCTGCCAAAACACAGGCAGCTCTATTTGAAGCCATGGAGGAACGGCAGGTGACAGTAGATGGGAAAACTCATCTACTTCCTCCCCCATTTTTGGTCATTGCTACCCAAAATCCCATTGAACAAGAAGGGACCTACCGCCTACCTGAGGCCCAATTAGATAGATTTCTTTTTAAGATCCATGTAGGCTACCCTACAGAAGCCGAGGAAATGGATATACTCATAAGGGCACATACCAGAAAAAATGCAAAAGACTTAAGTCAAGTAAAACCTATCTTAAATGGGGAAGAAATTACCCGTTTACAACAACTAATCCAAGGCGTGCATATAGAGGAAAAACTCATTTCATATATCGTTAAGCTCATTCAGCAATCCCGAAGCCATAAAGAATTGTACTTGGGTGCCTCTCCTCGTGCTTCATTAAATATCATGATGAGTGCCAAGGCGGTAGCTGGAATAGCCGGACGCGATTTTGTTATCCCCGACGATATCGCAGAAATCTTCCATGCAGTTTTAAGGCACCGTGTCATCCTAACACCCGAAAGAGAAATGGAGGGGGTGAGCACTGAGCAAGTTCTGAGTCGATTGATGGGAAGTATTGAGGTACCTAGGTAGAGTTGACCTCCAAAACCGCTTTCCTGAAAATAGATATTTTCAATTTATCGTATAATATTTTTTCATAATAAAATATATTTTTTTATTTGCAGATAAAAAAATACTTAGTAAATTGGAGCGTCTTCAAAAATTACTTTTGAGACACTTTTACCGCCAACTGAATTCAATTGTTTAAGCAGTGTTTCTGTCATGGAAATATTCTAATCTCGTTGAGGAGAACGTCCTCAAAGTAAAACTGCACGCACTGCTAAACCGGAAATTTGGTACAAGGCGGAAGCTCCCAGCTTCCGTTTTTTTCTTTTAATCGAAAAATGCCCAGCTGATCCCCAAACTAAAAGTCCGTTCTAGCATGGGGTAGAAAGGAGTCGTATAATAGCCTGCTTGGAGCAAGCCTTCATTGGCATGGCTCAATTTAAAAAAAAGATATGCTTGTTTTATCTGAGTAGCGAAATACGCATCAGCCACCACATAATTAGATACTTGGTATTGGCTGGGAAAAAATTCTCCACTTGTAATATCTGGAATAAACCCTTGATAGCTAGAGAAATAAGTCACATCAACCCCCAATTTAAAAATGGCGGCTATAGATAAACTGTGGTTTTCATAGTAATAAGAAGCTTTTCCCCAAAATTCAGGGAGGTACTCTGCATACCAACGAAAATCATCCTGGGCCTCAGTACTGCCACTCTGCCAGGTAAATTGGCCTTCAAGGTAGGTTTTCCCTAGTACACGAGTTCTCAATCCGATCGTAGCTCCCACCCATTGCAAGGGATCAGCAGCCTGGCCAATGCGCATTTGGGTATCGTAATATATTAATTGTGAGGCTCGGGAGGAAAATAATTCTACATAATAAAAAGAAGGCAGCAGGGTATCTCCTTTTCGAACCACTGCAGGAGGATTCCAGGCTAACTTGGCTTTAAGCTGAGTAAATTGCTGATTTTCTAAACTACTATTTGCTTGGAAAATATTCCCTTCACTAGGGGTAAATTGGGTTTGAAGGAGGCTAGGGTTTTTTCCCCATCGGGCAAAAGTACCCGAAAGGCGCAAGGGGGATTGGTATGGGATAGCCTCGCTTCCTACCTTAGCTGAATCTACCGTTCGTACTGACGGCCTCCTTGCCAATGGAAATAAGGTTCCTTCAATAGATAAGCGGTTTTGAGGAGAAAATAAATTAGATGCACGCTGATGCAGCCTAGCCTTAACCTGACCCCAGGAAAATCCTAGTTCGCCCTTTCCTTCCAGGTCGAATTGATTTAACTGATGAATTCCCAGGCTATCTTGGTCTAGGGTAATTTGTTTATAGGATAACTGACCATCCACATGGAAACGAAAAGGTTTATCAAGGCTATAACTAAGCCCCGAAAGGACCTGGTAACTCCTGCTTTTATATATCTCCTTTAATCGAGTAGTGGCTGTGTCTAAAGTTGGATATACAGGTATTGAATGCTGTATGAGTTTTGTGGTATTGATTTGAAGGTCCTCGAAATTATGGTTATTATTCTCTGCTCGAAACAAAGCTCTTAGGGTAAGCCTCTGGGGAAACAGGGCCGTATCGGAGGGTTGAACTATATGGAAGTATTGGTCGATAAGTAATTGGCGATAATGGGCCTTCCTATTTGCGTCCCCCGAAACGAGGTTAGCCTGTTCTTTTTGAAATTTCTCCTCCAAACTTCTTCGACTATCCCTTAAAATTCCTTCCCCTTCATCTAGCTCTAATCCATCATCCAAGGTTCTAAGTACTCCTCCATTGAGGTCGTCATTCAATTCATTTATGCTCCAGTTAGCAAACATATGATACCTATCGTTCTTGGATGACAAGTAGGAACTGGCAAAAACTGAGGTATGGCTTGTTGCAAACTGTAAGTGGGCCCCTTCTGATTGACGCCCCTGATAAAATAAGGTCATATTCCACCTGGGCGTAATATTCCTCGATACGGTGGCATCGATTCTGGAAAGTTGGCGGCTCCCTTGAGCAAAATCTGCATTTACATAGGGGGTTTTGGTATCATAATAAGGAATTTGTTCCGAATTATTTAGGGCGTATACATTATACCGTTGAGTGATAGGGTTTCGCCATAAGTGGCGATCAGGTAAATGCTGGTCTTGTAGTCCGTATAAAAAATGCTGATAGGGTTTTCCAATTTGACCTAGGGATAAGACAAAGCCTCTTTCCCGATCTAATTCATCCCATTTGGGCATAAGGCCTAGGTTCTTGACAACCGGTATTCGAGTAGGAAGGTGTAAGAAGACTTCTTCTGGCCTAATAGTCCGGACGTCTGGTTTGATCTCAATATCAGAAAGAAGGGAATCTGCTTGCAAACTATCCAACGGATTCTGGTAAGCAACGTTGTTTTCCAGGTCTCTCAGTCCAGGTTTGGTGAGGGGAGGGTTTTGCGCCCAGGCTACCATTGAGGTTCCCAACAGAAATAAGACAAACCCCAAAAGAGAGTTGTAAGTCTTGCCATACCCTTTGTCGCACCATTCCATATTTACACCTTGCTAGCTCAAATTTATACAACTCATCTCAAAAAAAAGGAAAATTAACGATTCAAATTAAAGGTGTCGCAAGAGAACCTTTTGGTTGGCTTCGGAATTAGTCACAGGTACCGATGAGTTTACACAAAATGGCTGTCATGAAAGGCTCGGCCTTACCGGCAGTTTCAATAATATCTGCTACATCCACAGGGGCCAGGTTATCCGGATCGCATTCATCGGTAACAACAGAAATGGCAAATACCCTTAGATTCATATGCCTGGCAACAATCACTTCGGGTACCGTAGACATGCCCACTACGTCTGCTCCAATTAACTTTAGGAACCTATATTCAGCTCTGGTTTCTAAATTTGGTCCGTTTACAGATACATAGACCCCTTCATGGACAGTTATACCCATGTTTTTTCCCGTATCTAAAGCTTGATCGATCAGGGCCCTGTCGTAGGGTGCACTCATATCAGGAAAACGAGGACCATAATTCTCTAGGTTGGGTCCAGCCAGAGGATTTTCGGATTGGAGGTTTATATGATCTTCTATCACCATCAAGTCGCCCTTCTTATACGACAGATTCAGACCACCGGCTGCATTAGAGATAAAGAGCGTCTCTATTCCCAATTTCTTCAAAATTCGAATAGGGAAAGTAATCTCCTGCATAGAGTACCCCTCATAGTAATGGAACCTTCCCTGCATGGCTACTACAGACTTCCCTTTGATATGACCAAAAATAAGTCTTCCAAAATGGGACTCTACCGTAGAAATAGGGAAATGGGGAATGAAGTTGTATGGGATACTCTTTTCTATCTCTATTTCAGAAATTACTCCCCCAAGCCCGGTTCCTAAGACGATTCCTATCTTGGGAGAGAGGTCTGTCATTTTTCGGATGTACTCGTATGCTTCTGTTATTCTTTTTTCCATAATTGTAAACTCAGTGAGACAATAGGGAATCTAATAAGCGGTGGACCCTTTCTTCACCCTTTAACCAGTCAATTTTTATAGGCAAATACCCCAAAGGAATATCCTGAAATTGAGAAAGCCAAGACTCACCTCGCAATCTAAAGTAGTCTTTTTCTGTCGTCAAGATCCAAATGGGCTTCAAGTTAGGAGAATTTTGAGAAAATTCTCTCTGTTCATCTGCTATTTTCTTCAAGTCTTCAAGTGTGTAGGTCTGATGATCTCGGAAAAAATAGGTAGAACGGACCTGGCTTCCTGCATCTTCAACTTGGTGCTGAAAGTACTGATTGTTGCCAATTCCCGAGAAGAGAATTACTTCTAATTCATTCATGGAACTGGGAGGGGATATACTTGGGAAAAAGGAATGAATTGAGCTAAATGAGGGTTGTGAAAAAGCCAAATTGGGTTGATAAGGACTCAGTAGCCTTTCCAATTCGGGCAATATCTGCGGATTCATCAACTTATTTACGATAACCATATGGGTTCGTCTCAACGCTCTTATGGGTTCTCGTAATCTCCCTGCTGGCAATAGACGATCCTCAGTAGGAAGTCTGTTGGCGTCAATAAGGGCCAAATCGACATGACGTGAAACCCTCCGATGTTGAAAAGCGTCATCCAAAATGACCAGGTCTACCTCTTCTTCCTCTACTAGTCGTTGGATACCTACCTTTCGGTCTTCACACACAGCAATGGGTAAATGAGGAAATTTATTTGCCACCTGAAGTGCCTCATCTCCGAAAAGGGTAGATGATCCTTTTTCAGGATTAACGAGGAGATATCCTTTAGTTTTTCGCCCGTAACCTCTACTCAAATATCCTACTTTTATCCCTTTTGTATGGTAATAAGCTAAAATATACTCAGCAGTGGGGGTTTTACCCGTTCCGCCAACAGAGATATTCCCCACAGAGAGTGTAGGAATGGGGGAAGGATAGATAGGTAAAATACTTCGATCGTACAGGAAATTGCGCAGGCAGATCACCCACCCATACAGCAAGGCAAAAGGTTCTAGTAAATATCGAAAAGGGCTCAATTTACCTTGGGGCAATTAAAGATCTGGTATGTCAACTTCTGTTTTCATCAGAAGTATGTTTCGCTCCTGCTGGAGGGCTCGGAGCTTTTCATACATCTGGGTATAATCCATAGCCAAAAGGATTAAGAAATCCTCATTCTCAGGGTGGTTGTAGATATGATAATCTAATACAAATGAATGGGAGCCCTGACTTTCTTCAACTGCAGGGAGATAGATCGGCTCATCCTTCATTTCAAGGGAAGAAAGTATTGGGGCCATACTTTGAAGCATCGGTATATGTTGAAATACCGATTTACCTTCAAGTTGACTGTAATTCAACAAAGAGTTACATGATTCAACGAATCTTCCGGATCGTTCAAAAATGGTAATCTGAGACATATGAGCTGTCAGCATTCCCTTAAGCTTTTTGAGACTCACGTGTTATGAGCTTATTTGCTAGTATTAAAAACAATTCTTCGACATTATCTCCGTACTTGGCACTTGTCACCATATCGGGAGCCACCTCCATTTGCCCGACTATAAAATCTATTTCAGCAGTTGAAAGCAAGTCTGCCTTATTTCCTGCTACTAAGATGTCTATCTCCTTCCCCACTATCTTACGTATGGAGTCCAGTTGGGATTTAATATGCTGGTAGGAAGGAGGTCTTGTCAAATCCACTACAAAGATGACGCCGCTACATCCATTCAAGTAATAATGGGGAACTTTAGCCATATCTTCCTGCCCGGCAATATCCCATATTATCATATCCAATTGATACTCCTCTGTTTCGACAGTTTTCTTGTCGACTTTCAGGCCTATGGTAGTCAGATAGTTTTCGGGAAATTTGTTGTAAATAAAACGATTGATCAAAGAGGTTTTCCCGACGGCATGACTACCTAAGATCGCCACCTTCTTACTCACCCATTTTGTTGAACTCATAAAAATGTTCGGTTAAGGCGGAGGAATACTGCTCGAATACTTCGTTTGTGACGCCGTTTTCTGGTACAGGTAACGTATTCTCATCCATAAAAGTTAGTACATGTTCCTGTAATTTGGCTTTGGTCTTTGCGAATAGCTGTCCGCTGAACACAAAAGCGAAATAATATGAAGGAAGATTATATACCGCTATAATATAGTCATCATAGGATAAAGTTTCTAATTCCTGACCCTCTTTCCTGAATGCGTCCTGGACAAAGGATTTAATAGCCGTAAACATGCCTGCTATCATGTCGGCATCCATGAGTTGTGTCTGGGAATACTTTCCGAGCAAGAGGCCACTACCTTGCTCAACCATTAATACTTCCTCAAGGGTTCCCTCAGAAGAGTTTCGAAGGATGATGTCTTCGTATTTTACCCCACTGAAAAAAGCTTTTAGGCGAAGACCCAAATTTTTCAAAGAAAAGGATTGGTCGAGTTGTTGTTCGATTCGTTGGCTCAGGGCTTCGATCTCTGTGCGAATATATTTACTGATTAATTTCCCCATGATAGGGTATAGCGCCTCGATTACCTCATCTTTGGATTCGCTGATTTGAACTTTTATCGCTTGGGTGACGAAGGTTCCAAATAATTCGGGGAAGTGCTCCTGTAGATAGGAGATTTTTTCTTCAAAATGCGCTTCCATTAATGCGTGCTGTTTTTCCGGGTCTTGTCCGGCCTTCACAGCTTCTAGTTCTTGAGAGAGACCTTTCAACTTTTCCTTGAACTCATCAATAGTCTCAATCTCTTCCTGAAAGAAAGCATGACGAAGTTTGCCAAAAAAAGTATCTGGTCTTTGCATTTTTTCCCGCTTTTCTTCCTAAAATTTAGGACTGAGTTGCAGCTTTATTGCTTTGTAAGTTAATTTGCCCTACTCAAAGACGCAATATTTTCAGCTACGTTCTAATCCTATAATACGCATTAATACTATGGAAAAAGGCAATATCTCTGTAAGTACGGAAAATATTTTCCCCATTATCAAAAAGTCTCTCTACGCAGATCAAGAGATATTTCTTCGCGAACTTGTTGCAAACGCCATGGATGCCTCCCAAAAGATCCGTGTGCTCTCTTCTCGAGGAGAATTCGATGGGGACCTGGGGGAACTGAAAGTTACTGTAAAGGTTGACAAGGAAAACAAACAACTTATCATCAGCGATAAGGGCATCGGCATGAGTGCCGAAGAAGTGAAAAAATACCTCAACCAGGTAGCTTTTTCTGGAGCAGAGGAGTTTTTGAAAAAATTTGAGGACAGCGGAGAAGGCGAAGACATCATTGGAAAATTTGGTTTGGGCTTTTACTCCGCCTTTATGGTAGCCGATTGGGTAGAGGTTCAAAGTAAATCCTATAAGGAGGATGAAGCAGCAGTTAAGTGGACCTGTGATGGAACAACCAGTTACACCTTGGAGGAAGGAAGCAGGGAGGAGAGAGGGACAGATATCATCCTGCATGTTTCAGAATCTGCAGAGGAGTTCTTAGAGGATATTCGCATTCGCAACATCCTGGATAAATATTGTAAATTTTTGCCTATTCCCATTTTCCTGGGAGAAGAGCAGATCAACAATACCCATCCAATTTGGAGAAAACCTCCAACAGAGTTGACAGATGAAGACTATAAGAAGCTTTTTGAGGAATTGTATCCCATGACTGAGGAACCCCTGTTCTGGATACACCTCAACGTAGACTACCCCTTCACGTTAACGGGAATTCTTTATTTCCCCAAAATTAGGCAGGACATAGATCCCAGGCGTAACCGGATTCAGTTGTATTCTCGTCAGGTGTTTATCACAGATGAGGTAGAGGAAATAGTCCCTGAGTATCTCATGCTCTTGCAAGGGGTCATAGATTCTCCAGATATCCCGCTCAATGTATCCAGGAGTTACTTACAGAGTGATTCCAATGTGCGAAGGATAAGCAATTACATTACCAAGAAGGTAGCGGATAAGCTCTCAGAGTTATTCAAAGAAAATCGAGAAACCTTCGAAGAGAAGTGGAGAAGCATTTCTGTATTTGTCAAATACGGAATGCTCACAGACGATAAATTTTACGAAAAAGCTGAGAGTTTTGCCCTGTTGGAAGATGTGGATGAGACCTTGTATACCCTGGATGAATACAAAGTCAAAATAGGAACAGACCAGAAAGACAGCAATAACCAGTTGGTATATCTTTATGCAAGTGATCGGAAGGCTCAGGACATCTACATCCAACAAGCAAAAGACAAAGGGTATTCCGTGTTACTCATGGGAGATGTGTTGGATAGCCATTTCGTGGGTCTAATCGAGCGTAAGCTCACGGATGCTAGATGGGTGCGGGTAGATAGTGATACCATCGAGAAGCTCATTCCTCAGACAGAAGAAGGAGAGAAAAACGAAGGCCTAATCCTGACGGAAGAGCAGATTACCAAAGTAAAAGAAGCCTTTGTGAAAGTCCTTCCCCAAAAGGAAATGAATGTACAAACAGAATCCTTGGGGAAAGATTCCCTTCCGGTAGTACTCACGCGACCAGAATTCATGCGGAGAATGAAAGAGATGGCTGCCATGGGAGGCGGAATGGCTGCATTTGGTGGGGAAATGCCCGATTCCGTCAATGTGGTAGTTAATACCCAGCATCCATTGGTTCAAGGTATGATTGACCAAGAAGAGAATACTGAATTGGCAAAACAATTACTGGACCTTGCCTTACTTTCTCAAAATATGTTGGAGGGAAAGGATCTTACAGATTTTATTCGCAGGAGCATTGACATGCTTTCCTGATCCCCTAATTTAGAAATATGGGCTTCCGAATTTGGTCGCCCTGTGTGGTATTGACCACCAATTGATAAGGGCCGGCTTTCATCTGACATAGATCAAAGTTGTAAGAAGAATCTGCCTGGTGTTGTCTTTCTTCAACAAGGAGGCTCTTTATTATTTTGCCTGATACATCAGCCAAGAAAAAATTCACCAGATCGGGTTTACCCAGTTCTAAGGCAATTGAAATATGGCAAGCTGTATCAGCCAAATAAGTTTGTATACAGTGAATGTTCTTGAAAGAAATTGATGAAAATCCATGGTGAGTGGAGGAAGTATCCCAATAACTCAAGGGTTCGCCCTTGTAAGTATCTAATAAGGTAAAGGTATTTGATGCATTGCTATCCAGGGCTACAAGGGTAGCATGAGACACTGAATCTTTGGAAGGTCCAAGAGAGAACATCCAAGCCGCTAAGCCCAAAATCAATGTCAGACAAGCAGCAATAGACATTTGTCTGCCTGAAAAGAGAGAGGATCCAAATGAACTGCCTGTCCCCTTCCCATTGGATCCCGCTTTTTTTAGGGTTTCCTTTACCTGGTTCAATTCCACCCGAGTGGGCAAATTCTGAGCTGCTTCGAAAAGCTTATTGATATATTCAAACTCTTTGGAATTCATAACAAAAAGTGTTTAACGGTCTGACAAAATTGATGCGAGCTTCTTTCTCCCCCTGATTAATCGTGCTTTTACTGCAGATTCTTTACTATTTTGAATTTGTTGGATGTCTTTGATGGAGAAACCCGATATTTCAAACAGAATGAGGGCTTCTCGTTGCTTGGGGGGAAGTTGGTCCAAGGCCTTGTACAGGATGTGCACATCCGCTTGTTGGGAGGGATCCCATTGTCTGTCAGGTATCGCCTCACTAAAAGAGGAATCATATACCCCCCAGTACTTTTTTTTCCGATACTGTCCATTCAGTACCCTGGTAGCAATGCCAAAAAGAAAATATAAAAATGCATCTTTGTTCCGGAGCTTTTCGAAGTTTTCGTAGGCTCTAAGCAAGGTTTCATTTACCAGGTCCTGTGTTTCTTCCGAATTGTGAAGACGAGTTTGACAAAACTTTACAAACCGATGATGAATTGGCTCGTAAAGCTCCATAAAAGCAACTTGCTTTTCTTCCTTAAGGTCCTGGGAATGCATTTCTATGGATAGGCTTGCAGTCATTTATAGTATGTAGGTAATAGACGGGAAAAAGTTACACTTTATGAATACGGTACGTCCCAAAAAACATTTAGGACAGCACTTTTTAAAAGATAAGGCTCTGGCTTTGAGGATAGTAGACCTTCTGGCTTGCCCCAAGAATCATCCCGTAATTGAAATTGGACCTGGTAGGGGAGTACTTACCCAGTTTCTCTTGGAACGATATCCCAACCTTTGGTTGATAGAGGTAGATCCCGAGGCGGTCCGCTATATCGAAAAACAATTTGAGGCCCATTCCCCTAGAATTTACCAGGAAGATATCCTAAAATGGGATATGACCGAAGAAATTCCCCTTAATTCCTACTTTATTGGCAACTTACCCTATAACATCAGTTCCCCCATATTTTTCCGCGTACTTGAACATATGGAATTTATTCAGAAAGGGGTTTTTATGATCCAGAAAGAAGTAGCAGACAGGATCTGTTCTCCTCCTGGAAATAAAACCTTCGGTATTTTGAGTGTCTTGCTGGGAGCTTATTATGATCTTTCCTACGCGATCACAGTATCTCCTCAGGTTTTTATTCCCCCCCCCAAGGTGAAAAGTGCTGTAATTGTCCTTAATCGGAAAACGGAACTGCCCAATGTCTCGTTTTCTCAGTTGAAAAGGGTGGTGAAACAAGCCTTCAACCAGAGGCGCAAAACCCTAAAAAATGCCCTTAAAGGATTGGAATTTGAGGATTTCCCAAAGAAGGAGGAAATTATGTGTATGAGGGCGGAACAATTACGGGTAGATCAGTTTGTTTTTTTAGCTCAAAGATTGATTTCCTAAGGATAAGCTGAAAATTTTGAACCATGGCTAAAGTTTCTCGAATATCTCCCAAAATTCCGTCCCTTTTACCACGGGTAGACAGGAGATTTATTTGGATAGGATTGGGAATTTTGACTTTCTTTTTGACGCAGCTTTTCAAATGGAATCCTCCTTTTACAGAAATTGTGTATTCTCGCGGAATTTTTCTGGGCTTTCGATGGATATGGGACCATAGCCTTGGTCTTCTTCCCATTCCTTTGTTGTATATACTGATTTGTTTTTTGGGGATTTGGCTGGGAAGAAAATTTTGGCTCACAGCTAAAAATTTTCGGGGGATCAAGTGGCGTTATCGTTTGGGAAGTTTATTCCTATCCCTATTAGCCATAGTTGGCTTGGTTTATTTTCTTTTTCAATTCCTTTGGGGATTCAACTATTACAGAGTTCCTGTCCAGGAACAACTCGATCTGAGACTGTTGGAAATGGACAGTGTGGATGTATACGAAGAAGCTAGGTGGGCTACTGAAAACATGCTCAAAAATCGTCAGCTCCTAGCTGCATCAATTAATGAATCCCTGGATTACCAAAATTTACCAAAAGCACTAGAAAGTGAAGCTAGAAGGGCTCTAGAGCAAGTTCTGATGGAATCGCAGTATCCCACCAATGGAAGGGTCAGGGGGAGAATACTCATGCCAAAGGGCTTCTTACTACGCTTGGGAGCCTCAGGAATTTATATCCCATTTGTAGGAGAAGGTCATATTGATGCAGCCCTACCTGCTGCTAGCCGCCCTTTTACATTGGCGCATGAGCTCTCCCATGGATATGGTTTTGGAGATGAAGGTACGGCCAATTTTTGGGGCTACCTTGCTACTCAGGCATCTGGTGATCCGAGTATTCGATATTCGGGAAGTTTGGCCTATTGGCGATACACGGCGCGATCCTTAGTATTGCTCAATCCTACTGCCTTTCGGGCCATGCGCGATACCTTACCCAATGGTATAATTGAAGATCTAAAAGCGATTCGTCAGGTATATGAGGACTACCCTGACTTTTTCCCTTCTTTTAATGAAGTGGTATATGATTCCTACCTCAAATCCCAGGGAGTCTCGGAGGGGAAATTGAGTTATAACAAGATTGTCCCCATGGTGAGGGCGTGGAGGGAAAGAAAGGGCTTATAGGTCATAGGCTATGGGCCTTCTCTTCTATCCAAGGTTATTCCGTAGGGCAGTCTATCGCCTCGATACCTTCCTCCTAATAGCCCGCCTTATGGCGCGTGTCCTTCACATTAGCCAACTCGACTAGGGCCTGTCGGAATTTGGGTAAGATGGAAGTCTTCTCATTGGATATATCTGTGTCCCGCTTGGTAGCCAAGGCGTCAGCATCCAATTCAATGGCTTCCTGAATATTGGTTGCTTTTAAGAGATAAACACCATTAGCACCTTTCAGGGGAGAAGAAATCCCTCCTTGAGCCATCTGAGAAGCTTTTCCTATGATGAAGGGGTCGGCTCCAACACCAGGGATCGTAGAACTTTGGAATGAGATACCATTTGCGTTGCTGACAAAAGCGCCTTCCCCAAGAGCATCCTTTACCGCCTGGAAATCCTCACCAATAGTTACTCCCTTAAATTTATCTATAATATATGCGGCCTTCTTGTCATTGAGAACCTTTCCGCGGACAAGCGCCCGTACCTGCTCTAGGGATTGAACTCCTTCCTTGCGGCGTTCAGATACCTTGGCATAGACAAAATTATCACCAATGGAGACCACTTCAGAGAAGTCTCCCACATTGGCTTCTAGCGCCCAAAGGATGAGTTTGCGGCCACCGGGCAGTCCGGTTATTTGGTTGGTGCCTTCATCCAGAGGGTTGCTTCGAGAAACTTGGATAGAGGATATGCTCGCAGCGCTGTCCAGGTCTCCTTGAAGAACATTTTGTGCTTGGTCGGCTACCTGGTTGATTTCACTATAAACCTTATTGCGCGTTTGGCTGCTAGCAAAAATTTCACTTTCTACCTCCGCCAGTGCATACTCATCACGGGTTTTCGCCAATACCTGGACGAGGTGGAAGCCCTGGCTACTTTGAATAGGCCCACGAACTGCGGTTCCCACCGGAAGTTTGGATACAGCTTCAAAGAAGCCTTCCCCATAAGGATTATTCTTTCCAATCCATCCCAAAGTTCCAGCATTTCTTTTGGAAACATAGTCTTGTGTATGTTCATTGACCATGTTCTCAAAGTTCCCTGAATTCACCTGGGAAGCAAGTGAGCGTGCTTTGCTGCGTGCTTCTGTTGTGTCTGAATCCGAACTCCCCACGGGCTTTATTAGGATGTGTTTTAGCTTGACATAGCTTTCTTCTCCGGGCTGGATATCCATCACCTTGTACAATTTCCAAAAACCTCCAGCTGAAACAGGCCCAATGACCTTGCCAACTTCAGAGTCATTTAGGCTATCCCTTAAATTTTCTTGTATTGCCAGAATATTCTTAGGCGTTCTGCTAAAAGGAGTGCGAGAGAGACCTTGCATAAAGGTTGAATCATCAGGGGCTTCAGCAAATCGAAGACGTGTCTTCTGCATTTCCTCAAAGGCTTTTAGTGTATCTTCCACTGAAGGGGTGATCTCCATCTTAATGTAGTCAATGAAGGTGGCCGCTTCTTGCTTGTACTCCTCTGGGTGATTGCCGATGTAGGACCTCAATTCTGAATCTGAAAGGGTAAACAAGCTATCGGGAAGGGTAGCATAATTAATACCAACGAGTTCCAGATCTACTTTGCGATTTTCTTCCTGGTATTTGTTCTTGGCAGCTGCAATTGAACCTACGAAGCCGGCTTGGACCATATTCTCATAAATTTCACGAGAACGTTGATTGGCCAAATAATCCTCAAACTGCTTGAAGGATCCAATGGCGTCGGGGTTATCGAGAATAGTCTGAAGCTGATTTTGAATCTTTGTGGGATCTGGTTCCTCCCCAGGCGGAACAAAGTATTGCTTGACAATGGGGTTGATATTATCCCCCGTGAACATCTCGTGCAGTTCTTCTCCAGAAATTTGAAGTCCTACCTTGTCCAACTCGTATTCTAAGGCTTTTTCTGATACCAGGGTATTCCACACATTATCCATTACATTGGCTTCCTGCGCTTCGGTAAGTCCTCCTTGATACTGAGAAATTGTATTCTGATAGCGTTCAGAAAACTCCTGAATAGATATGGTCTCTCCTGCAATTACTCCTACGTCAGGAGCTGTGTTGACTCGGTTTCCCATACTTGAGAATAGATCCGTCATGATAAATCCGAGCAAGGCAATAGCGATGATTACCGCTACCAGTCCAATATTATTTCTTATTCTGCTAAGTGCTGACATTATATGTTTAAACTAAAGTAGTGCTTCAAAGTCCACGAATTAAAGGCTTCCAAATTTCGGGTATTGTCCTGAATAATCAAAACCTCATTAACAATGAGTTTTTTCCCAAGGTAAAGAAATTCAGCTAGATAGATAACTCTGCTGAAATTTGGCCATGTATTTTCCCAGTATATCGAACTCTAGGTTGACCAGGTCTCCTGGCCGCAGGTCTTGAAAGGTAGTATGGTGATAGGTATAGGGAATAATGGTTACCGAAAAGGTGTCTTCCTTGCATTCCACCAAGGTAAGGCTCACGCCATTTATACAGATAGAGCCTTTATCAACCAAAAGGTGCTTCCAACGAGGATTTATCTGAAAATAATACATCCAGGATCCATCCAACTCGCTTACTTCTTTTACCTGGCCTGTATCGTCTACATGACCTTGAACGAAATGACCATCCAACCTGTCGCCCACTCTCATACTCAACTCCAAGTTGACCTGTGAACCCTTCTTCAGGGAGCCAAGGTTGCTTTTCTCAAGGGTTTCTTTCACGGCAATTACAGTATATCGCTGTTTGCCGGATGCTGAGAGGGGATGCAATTGGTCGACAGTGAGGCAAACGCCATTATGAGCAATGCTTTGATCTACCTGAATGGGCTCCTCCAAAGCTGCTTCAATTTCAAATACTTTGTTGGTACCCGATTCCTTTACCTCCAGGATGGTTCCAAGGTGAGATATGATTCCTGTAAACATATTTTTAAGGGTTTATTCCTCAATTTCCTGCCTTCATTCCATTTTTTTTGTCCCCTACCTGCAAATTGGAGAAATTTTGAAAAAAATCTCATGAATCATCAAAATAACTCATTAGGAATAGGACAAATTCCTGCAAGATTTAGCTTGATACTCATCTTAGGAATATGGAGTAATTGGGTAATTGGGAGTAGTATTTCTTCCTCAGGAGGTAATATAGATACCTTATTGTTTTTGCCAGAAGGGACAAGGCTAATAATTCAGTTAGAAGAGGATATCCATACGGAATACAGTTTTTACGGGAATAGCTTTGATGCCATTCTGGTAGAAGAAGTAGCCCATGGAGCTAAGGTTTTGATTCCAGAAGGTACAGAAGTACGAGGGGTAATCAAGGCCTCGGAACGGGCCAGGAATATCGGCCCAAGGGCCTATTTGGCATTGGAACTGGAGGAGCTAGCCGTCCTCGATGTTTGGCTACCTATACACACCGACCGTTTGGGATTTACGGGAAATCCCTCGAATACAGACGTAAAAGTCGGAATAGGTGCAGGGATTGGAGCCTTTCTTGGAGGCTTTAAGGGAGCTGTAAAAGGGGCCCTAGTAGGCCTGGGGGTTTCTGCCTTGAGTGCTGGTAAACAAATTCACCTCCGCCAGGGTACGGAACTCGAGTTTTACCTGGATGAGGCTGTATTACTTGTGAGCGAGAAATTGTAATTAGGAATTACCTGACAATTCTTTAGCCTGTTTAACCCATTCATCCCGTTCAATTCGACCAGGAAAGAATTCCAGGATTTCATTCAGAATTCGTTCATCCTCTTCGGTAAAATTGGCAATCTGCCGGAAGGTGTAAATCTGGAGAGATTGAAGTTTCTCTTCAATAAAGGGTCCTACACCAAATATTTTTTTTAGGTCATCGCTTTCACTTTCCATTGCCCGGCCAATTCGATGAAAATTCACTTGGTGGATTCTGCTGGCAATTCGCTGGATTACTTTTTGTTTGCTATCAGATACGTGAACTCCTGCTGGGGGTAAATGACTGGCTATAGCATTATCCATTTCCTCAGCGCTTGATCTCATGTCCGAGGTGTCCGCCTCTACCGTATTATCAGCTAAGGGGAGCTCGTTTTCCATGTCATTCAGAAATTCTTCTTTTTTGAACTCGGCCCAGGTGTTTTCTTCTTGTCCAGGAGTAGAGGTGGAATAGGTAATCATGGGGGGGATTTGGGGCGTCTCATTCTCAGGAATCGACTCTTCCGAAGGGTTTTTTGCCTCATCCATTCCCTCTGGAAGCAAAGAGGGGCTTGTCTCTGTCAATTCTTCTAGCTTAGGGGTGTCTTCATTTTCGAGCGCCTCTGCCGAGGTATCGATCACCAGGAATTCCTTACCTTCGTCCTCGTTCCCCTCCGATTCCACTGCAAGTAATTGCTCCTTGGCTTTCGTGGGTAATTCTAATTCTTCACTTGTTGTTACTGATTCTCCGACTATCTCCTGTTCGGCCTGAGGAATATGGAGTCCCCATGAAAGCCCCTCTCCTCCCTCAACTTTTTCAATGATCATGTCAGAGACTGCATTTAACAAATTTCGAAATCGGGCTGGTCCCAAGGATTTTCCATCGAGGAAATCCGTAGGGTTGTGGATGTCAATAAAATAGGGCTCTTCTTCATAGATCGCGAATACGATCGAACAAAAGTCACACCCAAATTCATCTGCAAAAGCTCTTGTATGCATTTTTAGGTTATCCGAAAGTATGGGATGCGGGTTTTTGTCCTCGGATTGAAAGGCACCATGGGCGGGGTCAAAAGGTAATACCATTACCTCCTGATAGCTGTTGCCCATATAAAAGCACAAATAAACCTCTTCTGTTTTTACAAATTTTTGCAAAACCATAGGTTGGTTTCCACTCCCTCTTTGGGCCTCAAAAAACTCCTCTTTAGAATCTACCTTATGAATATGATGGGCCTCACCTCCCTGTACAGGTTTCATAATAGCTGGGAATCCAACCTCATCAAATACATGATCCCACCCCCAGGGATAAGACAAATTGGGGAAAGATTTGTGACTATTGCCAGGAGGAAGCTCGTAGCTGGGAAGTAAATGCGTTGGAACGACATTGAGTAAGACATTTTCAGCAGCTACACTTGCTACGAAGCGGTCAAATCCAGGGAATAGAAAGGGGTTATTAAGGATCTGGCAACCTTTCAATGCTTCTGCTTGTAGGAAGCTCTGGTAAAGGGTAGGGTTTCTGGGGTGAAGGTTGAAAATCAGGTCATACCCTGATGAAGTAGCATGAGCAATATTGGCTAAATTTACAGGTTCTGCCACGAGGTTCTCGGGGCCTTTTAAATTGAGCGTTCCAATAAGTTCGTGGGCAAAGGTCGAGTTTTCACCAAATAGAAGTCCTATTTTCTTCATAACAGTAGAGATAAAACAGATAATAATTTTGAGAAGACCGGGTGACCAATCTACTAAAAACGGAGGGAAAAAAGGGGAGTAGAGAAAAGAATTAATGAAAAATTCTCATTGATAGATAAGGGGCTTATACAGGTTCCTCCATATCGGAGTTTGAGTCTAAGAAAGCGTCCCTTTGTTGGACCATTTCGTCGAGTTCTTGATAAAAATCTTCCCCATATTTACGAATTAACGCCTCTTTCAAGAATTCGTATATCCGAATGCTTTTTATCTCTCCTTTCAGGCAGGCGGGCAGACAGATATCCCATCGATCATAATGAAGGGTTTCAAAATTCTTGCTATGATGTATCCGGGCAGGATAGAGGTGGCAAGAGATCGGCTTGCGGAAATTAATTTTCCCCTCTTGGTAGGCTCGTTCTATCCCACAATGGGCTACACCTCTGTCATCGAATAGCGTATAGGCACACTCCCTGTCATTTACCAAGGGAGTGGAATCTGAACCTGTAGCATCCTTGACCCAATATCCCTGCTCTTCTATAGCTTTTTGGCCAGATTCGGGTAGGTAGGGTTTTACTAGTGGGTAAATATCTAGTAGAATCTCCTTTTCCTCCTCTTCCAGGGGAGCTCCTACGTCCCCTTTTACGCAGCAGGCCCCTTTGCACCGGCCAATATCACAGAAAAAATGCTCTTCTATAAGATCTGTACTGACCAGAATTTCTCCTACAGCTAGAAGAGGTTGGGAATTGTTATTTTTTTTTCGGGACACAGAAAGCAAATTAATAATAGAAAAGGGAGAATGGAGAATCTTTACCTACTTTTTTCCCCGGTAAATTCTACCTTTGGGTGACTGCTAAATTCATCAAACACTCAAGCAAATTTTCTATGTCAACTGTTGAATACCAACGTCTGGAGGCTTCAAAACAGGGGCATCCATGGAAAAAATGGGGCCCATATCTTTCTGAGCGTCAGTGGGGAACGGTCAGGGAGGATTATAGTAGAGATGGTTCTGCCTGGACCTATACACCACATGACCATGCCCGGAGCAGGGCCTATCGCTGGGGAGAAGATGGGATCGGGGGTATTTCTGATGACAAACAAATTTTGTGTTTTGCCCTGTCCCTTTGGAATCATCAGGACCCCATTTTGAAAGAAAGGCTCTTCGGACTCACTGGACCAGAAGGTAATCACGGGGAAGATGTGAAAGAGTTGTATTATTACCTCGATAGTACACCTACGCACAGCTACATGAAGTATCTGTACAAGTATCCCCATAGAGCCTTTCCCTATGCACAATTGGTTAACATGAATAGTACCTTGGGGAAGGAAGAGCCAGAGTATGAATTGATTGATACAGGGGTATTTGATGAAAAAAAGTATGTAGATGTATTTGTTGAATATGCCAAGGAAGGACCGAAAGATATCTGTATCCGAATCACAGCCTGTAACCGCGCCGCAGAAGGAACCCAATTAACCCTCTTACCTACCCTGTGGTTTCGGAATACCTGGTCCTGGGAGGACAGCATGGATCGGGAAATACCTCGAATGGAACAAGAAGGTTGGCATGTGGTAGCAAGGCACAAAGAGCTTGGGAAATATAACTTATACGCAGATCAGGTAGATGCTTTCTTGTTCTGTGAGAATGAGACGAATAAGTATTTATTATTTAATGAAGACAACGAACACCCTTATACCAAGGATGGAATTAACGAATACATCGTCCAAGGAAATAAGGGTGCGGTTAATCCCGAAAAAAAAGGAACCAAATGTGCCGCACTATACACATTTCAACTAGGACCGGGAGAGGCGAAAACTATCCGCCTGCGTTTGTCGCAGGAGGAACATTTTGACCCATTTGGTAATTTTCATAAGGTATTTGCTCAATGTAAATCGAATGCAGATGACTTCTATGAGGAATTGCAGCAAGGCATTGAATCGGAAGATCTCAAAGCTATACAACGTCAGGCTTATGCAGGAATGCTGTGGACCAAGCAATACTACGAATACAAGATCAGTGATTGGTTGAAGGGCGATCTCCACCATCCTCCACCTCCCTCAGAGCGACTTCGGGGACGAAATAACCGTTGGCGTCATATGGATAACCACGATATTATATCCATGCCAGATAAATGGGAATATCCCTGGTATGCCGTTTGGGACCTGGCTTTTCATTGTGTTCCCTTGGCGAGATTGGATATTGAGTTTGCAAAGGATCAACTTCTCTTGTTTCTGGAAGAACGCTATATGCATCCCAATGGTCAAATTCCAGCATATGAGTGGGATTTTGGAGATGTGAACCCTCCTGTGCACGCCTGGGGGGTTTGGAAGGTGTATGAAATAGAAAAGGAAGAAATGGGCAAAGGAGACCTCTTCTTTCTAAAAAAGGCTTTTCACAAACTGATGCTCAATTTCACCTGGTGGGTAAACCGAAAGGATCGCGATGGGAATAATATCTTTGAAGGGGGCTTTTTAGGCTTAGACAATATTGGGGTATTTGACCGGAGTAGACCGCTTCCCACAGGGGGGTATATAGAGCAAGCAGATGGGACAAGCTGGATGGCGATGTATAGTTTAAACCTCATGCGTATTGCTCAGGAGTTGGCTTTGGAAGATGAGGCCTATGAATTCCTAGCGATTAAATTTTTTGACCACTTTCTTCAAATCGCCTCCTCCCTCAACCAATTGGGAGGCAATACCGATGGCGGACATAATCTCTGGGATGAGACGGATCGCTTTTTTTACGATATCCTCAACCTGCCTCAAGGCAATCAAGTGCCTTTAAAGGTTCGTTCCATAGTCGGTATCATCCCCTTATTTGCTGTGGAGGTTATCGAAGAGGAAATACTGGATCGATTGCCTCGTTTCAAAGCTTATTTGGATGAAGTACGTCAAAGGCATCCGGAGTCTTGTCGGCTTGTCTCCCGGTGGGAAGAACCAGGGGTTGAGGGACGAAGGCTTTTTTCGCTAGTAAGAGGCTGGCGTATGACCAAAGTTCTCGAACGAATAATAGATGAGGCTGAATTCTTATCCGATTTTGGGATGCGGGGGCTCTCCAAGTATCACGTGGATCATCCCTACACCTATCGACATCAAGGAGAGACCTTTAAAGTAGCTTATGTCCCGGCAGAATCAGATTCCGATTTATTTGGTGGGAACTCCAATTGGCGTGGCCCGATCTGGTTTCCCATAAACTTCATGTTACTGGATGCGTTGAAGGCATTTCACGCCTATTATGGAGATAGATTTGTGGTTCCCCATCCAGAAGTGGAAGTGGATACTCGCATGCATTTGCCCCAAATCATCGATAGCCTTTCCCAAAGGTTGATAAATATCTTTAAGCTGAATCAAGAGGGTAGGCGTGCCGTATATGCAGATTTGTCCTCCTCTCTTCAGGACGACCCTCATTTTCGGGATCATATCCTTTTTTATGAATATTTTCATGGGGATTCTGGACGAGGGGTAGGGGCCTCCCATCAGACGGGATGGACGGGATTAGTAGCGGAGATTATTCGAGAGCAGAGTTTGAGAAGTCAGTAGCCGATGGCTCACAGGACGAGCACTTAGGGGGTAGGAGAGAGGGGAGAGTTCACAGTAAGCAGACTTTTTAGCTCACTCCTGACCCCTCTCACCTCTATGGACTGTGGGCTATAAAGCCCCTTAATTCTTCTGAATAATAATATCCCCGTGGTGAGTGGCAAACATGTATTCCTGGCCCCCGCCATTTATTTCTGTGTATACCCAGCCGCCTAAATTTACTTCGAAATGGCCTTTCTCATTTTCCCTTTGGGGTTCCCTACGTTGGGAGATATCCATTTCAAAATCTGTGAGGATTTCTCCTCGAGCTGATTTAAGCTTCCCGGAGAATGAAGTGTTTGCAGGAAAATTGACTTTTACATCGCCGTGATAAGTGCTGAATGCCATAGGTACATCAGAAGTGACTCGCTTAAAATCCACCTGAATAGATCCGTGATGGGTGTTGGCAACAACAGAACCCCCAACATCCGTAGCCGTTATGGGGCCGTGGTGGCTATTGAGTTCCATCGCCCCTACCACATTAGATACGTTAAGGTCCCCATCGTGATGGGTGTGAATTTCCAGAGAAAAATTTTGAGGGACCTGGATGACAAAATCACTTCTTCGATTGGAGTGGTCTCCCCATATTTCTACTCGGTTTTCATCTTCTGTAATCCTGACGTTATTTGAGGTATTGGGGATTCTTTTCAAACCACCGGGATAGCTTTTTTCTTTTTTTTCTCTTCCTTCTACAGAATTAATCTGAACAAGTACTTCGGAATTGCTACTCGTACCCTCTACACTTACTTTTCCTCGGTGCACATGGACTTCCAGGATACCTGATTTACCCGGATTAGATAAAGGTACTACAACTTCCTCCGTATGGATTTGGCCCTGCATACTGGAAAAGCCTATCATCAAACTGAAAAGAAGAAAAACGGTATTGCGTGTTATATTTTTCATGTGAATTCTTGTATTTAATTTTTGTGAAAATTGATTTATAATAATGAGCGCGCGCTTGTTAGTTGAGTAAATAGAGATTCCCATTCAAGGTTTCCATTTGTATTTTGGGACCGCCGTTTCGAATTTTAATGAGATTTTTTGACTGAATTTTATAAAAGGTTTTTTTCTTGGAAGTAGTAACTACCTCCGCTTTTGGGTAAAGTCGGGTCCATTCAAAATCGGTGAAGAGGTCTCCATTTCTAGTTACCAAGGATACTTCCGCAGATAAATCTGCTGGATAAGTCACTTTTATATCTCCGTTGAGGGTTGAATAGAATTCATCCTTGTTAGGGAGGATATCATGGGTTACCTCAATGTCTCCGTTTAATGATTTCACCTCAGGGCTATGGGAAATTCCCGATAAATAGATGGGACCATTTAAATTATTGGCCCTTATAGGTGCAGAAAGATTATTAGCCTCCAACACCCCTTGGTTCAAGGTAGACAGGTGAATTTGGATATTCTTGGGTACCCGCAACACAAAATTGAAATGGTAGTTGTATCCCAAGGGGCCATTCTGATTGCAGCTGGTATATCCATAATGCAGGGGATTTCCCTCTTGCGCATCTTTACTATTTTTTGCTTCGAAGGTTACATTGGGAGTTTTCAGAAAGAGGAAAAAATGTTTAGCTGTCTGAAAACTATCCAAGTGAACCTCTCTTTTCCCAATTTCAAGGTTAGCGGGATCAAGCGCCTTAATCGTTCGAACTACCTTGACCAGGGGTTGGGTCAGTCCGTCTTGCCCCAAAACTTTGATAGACCCATTGATATTGTGGATATGAAGATGGGCAACTTGGTCTACGTTTATAGAGAAATCTAAAGAATCTACCTGGCTGTGCTGGGCAATGAGAGGGGAAGATAGAACGAGAAAAATAATAATTTGTAGGAGTTTCATAGTATTAGGATAAAGAGTTAATGGTTTCCTTCACATGTTCTTTTACATCGGATTCTATTTCCGGAGACTTAAGCAGTTCTTGCAAGGCTTCCAAGGAGTTTCCTTCTTGAAGCTTAAGCATGAGTTCTGCTAACGCCAATTGAAGTATTGGGGAATCTTGATGAGGAATAGCCTCAATAAGATAAGTGCGTACTTCTGGTAAATGGGCAAAGGCAGAAAGAGCCTCCAAAGCACTCAAACGAACATTTACATTGGGATCATGGTTCAAAGTTTCTGCCAAGGCCGCTGTGATTGAGGGATCGGGTTGAGGAATATCCCGTGTTAGGTGGATCCCCTTCAGGCGTTCTGTTGCCGAAGATTGTTTGATGAGTGTTAACAGAGTAAGCTCCCTCATTTGTTGAACTTCCTCCGAGAGTTGCCGTAATTCCGCCGATCCATGGCCTGGACGGAGAAAGGGACCAGCGAAAACACCTAACAAGAATAAGGCGATCCCCATGGCCCAAGATATTCTTCCGGACTCGCCAAAGGAACCGAGCTTATTCCAGAAGTTCGACAAGAAGGAGTCCTTGCGCGATTCTAAGTCTTGCTCGTATTGGTTGAGCATATGGTAGAAGCGTGCATGCATGCCCTGGCTGGGTTCAGGGGTAGGAATTTTAGCCATAGCCTCCCACAGCGCATAGACTTCTTCCATTTCCTTTTGGCAAGAGGGAAACTGCTTTTGAAGTTTTTTCCAATCCCCATCCTCCATTTTTCCAGATTCTAAATGTACACTCATCGCGGCAATAGCTTCTTCACAAGCGGAGTGTTTTGAGGTATGTTCTAATGCTTCCATAAGGTCTACTTTTCATTTTGGCTTAGCAAAGCTCCCACTGATTCATGATTTCTCTCAATTCTACCAAGCCTCTGTTAATGCGTGACTTAATTGTGTTTTCAGTACTATCCGTAAGTTTGGCTATTTCCTTGTACTTTAATCCCTGGAATCGACTCAGAACAATGGCCTCACGTTTTTCGGGGGTTAAGTGTTCCAGTGCGCTTTGTAGGAGAGAAACTCTCTCACTTGTTTCTAGGAATTGATGCGGATTTTTTCCCAGATCGGAACGATGTTCAACGCTGGTTAATTCCTGCGTCTCCTTTAAGGGATTTTTCTTCCTGAAACCATCCGCCCATACATTTCTGGCGATACTATATAGCCAATAGACAAAATCACCCTCTCCTCGATAGGTATGTTTGTATCGCAAGATGCGATAGAAGACATTTTGTACCATGTCTTCACTAGTGCTCCCGTCTCCTGTAAGGTGATAGAAGTAGCCAAATAACTCGCGGTTGTATCGCTCATATAGAAGGCCAAGTCGTTGGACTTCTCCAGCCTTCACTTTCAACATCAATGCATTATCGGATAGCTTGTCCAAGGTAGTAGGTGTTTCTATAGGTAAAATTCACCCGGAGAAACTTCAATTTGGGAAAAAGGTTGCAGCTTATTCCAAATTCTTTTTCAAAATTGGGAGAAGATGCTGCATATATACCTTGAAAAAGGGGACTTTGATAGGCTTAGTTAAAAAATCATCCATACCCGCTTCCAAACAATTGTGCCTATTGGATTCGGAGGCATTTGCTGTTAAAGCCACAATGTAGGGCTGCTCGATACCCCTGATCCTCCGGATGGAGCTTGTGGCTTTGATGCCATCCATAAGGGGCATTTGGATGTCCATAAAGATTAGGTCAATTGGGTTTTTTTCCACGTGTTCTACCGCTTCTTCCCCATTTTCTACAATCACAACAGACGCCTTTACCTTATCAAGTAGTCTTTTGATAAGTCTTTGGTTGATCTTAGAATCTTCAGCGACCAAGACTCGAATTTTGGACAAATCGGGAAATCCTATAGAAGTTTTATCGGAAGACGCCAGAACAGCCAGAACTTCTGAGGATAAGGGTTTAAACGGAGTTGATAGTTTACCCTGGAAATTGAAATAGAAGGTGCTGCCTTCTCCCTCTTCACTCTTGACGGAGATATCTCCTCCCAAAATTTTGGCTATTTGAAGACACATGGAGAGCCCTAGCCCCAACCCTTCATATACCCTTGAATTCGTGCTATCTACCTGGGAGAAAAATTGGAATAGCTTTTTTTGGTGTTGGGGGGAAATGCCAATTCCCGTATCCTTGACGGCGAACTGGAAAAAAGCAATCATCCCCTGGACTTTTACCATCTTGAAAGACAGGTGTATATTACCTTTTTGAGTAAATTTTATGGCATTGCGCACCAATTGATTAAAGGCTTTTGAAAGCAGGTTGATATCGCTTTGAATTAGTTTGGGTAAATCTGGGTCCAAGAAAAAGGTGTATTCCAGTTGTTTGCGTTTGACTGCATAGGCGTACATATCCATGAGCTTTTCCATATAGTCTCGAAGATCGAAAAAGCCCATCGCTTTTTTGGTTAACCCTTCGTTTAGGTCGGCATAATCCAGGATACTTTTGATAATGGATAACAATCTTTCCGAACTTTGGCGGATCATTTCTATAGATTCCTTCTGATCCGAAGTCAAAGGAGATTCAATTAACAACTCCGAACTCCCAATTATTCCGTTTAGCGGGGTGCGCAGTTCATGAGAAATAACGGATAAAAATTCATTTTTGGCCTTAGAAGCCACTTCTGCGGCTTCCTTGGCCTGCTTTAAGGCTAATTCTCCTTCTTTTCTTTTAGTTATATCCCTACGGATGGATACCCAATTATCCAGGTTTCCTTCTTCGTCAAAAATAGGGGTAATAACTATGTTTGCCCAAAACTCAGTCCCGTCTTTGCGGTAGTTGATGCATTCTACCTCAATGGACTCTTTATTTAATATAGCTTCGTCGATGCGCTCTAGTTCAGATTGGGAGGTATTGGGCCCTAACAAAATACTGGGAGTTTTACCAATAACTTCTTCCTTGCTATATCCAGTTATTTCAGAAAATGCGCGATTGACATACACTATCCCCACATCAATAGGTGCATTGGTCCGAGTTTCGGCACTAGTTATCACTACCGCATCTCTGATAGACTCAAGAGCGGTCCGGAGTCGGTGAAGGTTATTTTCTTTTTTCTTTTGGTTTGAGATGTCTTCAGCAAAGACTAAAAATAAATTCTCGTCCTGTAAATGGGGAAGAGGATTCTTTATGGGTTCCCCCATCAATTTTAACCAATAATAGTCGTGAGAATAATTGTAGTTGAGGAGGTTGAAAACAAAAGATCGATGTGCTTGAAGGATTTCATATAAGCGCCTGATAGCCCTGTTATTTGATTTTTCCCCATGAATTACCAAAGGTTTTCCTTCTGGGTTTTGGCTAAGTGCAAAGGCCCCACATAAATGGGTGAAGGCTAGATTGCTCCACTGTATGATCCCATTTGCATCTACAATGAAACTGGGAAATGGAGTAGCCTCCAAAGACTCCAGCAAGGCGGAACCTAAAGCAGGGGAAGTCGTAATGGGACCAGGCATAGAAAAACCTTTGTAAAGGGACAAATCCGAGTTAGCTTTTTAGGTGGATTTTTGTCTCTTTTGGGATCAATTTACATCTAATTAATACAAAATAAAAATAATTCTAAAGTCAAATTAAATAATTTTAATTTAAGCCCTTGTGGACATTTAGATCATTTTATCAATTTTTTTCTCCCGGTTGCCTGAGTTCCCATCCTTCTTTTGCTTTAGCTGCTTCGACCATTTCTTTTACGTCAGCTAGCAATTGCTTAGCATCGTAAATTATCCCATCCTTTATGGTATACAAAACCCCACCCACGCGAATTACTTCATTGTTTTCGTTAAGTTTGATAGCCCCGGTTCCGTATAGAACTTTAAGGTTAGCAAGGGGATTTTCATCAATGATGACAAGGTCAGCCTTTTTCCCCACCTCCACAGTTCCTATTTCATGTTCCATTCCCAAGGCTTCTGCCCCTTTAAGGGTTGCGGATTGAATCACTTCCATAGGATGAAATCCAGCCTCTCTGAGCAATTCCAGTTCTCGGATAAATGCGAACCCGTATAACTGGAAGATAAACCCTGAATCAGAACCTGTGGTTACCCTGCCACCTCGATTTTTGTACTCATTGATGAAAGTCATCCAGAGTCTGTAGTTTTCTCGCCAGTTACTTTCTTCTTCTGTCCCCCAAAAATGCCAATAAGAACCGTGGGAAATCCTGCTGGGTTGATAAAAGCGCCAAAGTGGAGGCAGCGTATAGGATTCATGCCACTCTTGTCTTCGAGCCCGCATGAGGTCTCTATTAGCTTCATAGATATTAAAAGTTGGGTCCAAGGTGAAATCTAAGCTGAGAAGAGAGTCCATCACCCTATTCCAATGAGGGGAATAGGGGGGAGCGGCTTGCTTCCACAATTTCCCCGCTTCCGAAAAGCGATCCTGTTCATTTTGGTAGTTATAATCCAATGGGTAATGCTGAACCGTACGATCTTCAAATAAGGCCTCAGGCAATCCATACCAATGCTCCATAGAAGTCAAACCCATTGTAGCGGAGTGCAATACATTCATCCATGCCACATTCATTTGGGCATGGTGGCAGGCAGAACGGAGATTTTGCAGTCGGGCTTCGTCTAAGGCTGCTTCCATGATATCTGGACGGGTTCCGAAAAATTTAATTCCATCTCCTCCCTTTTCAGCTAATTCCTGTACCCAAGCCCTGGCAGATGCGGGATCATTTATCCCCCCTTTAAGGCCTTGTCCAAAGCCTGAGTAGGCAAAGATTCTAGGGGCGGTGATTTCGTTGTTCTTGCTGCGCTTCTTATGTCGAAGAGTCCATTCCAATCCGTTAAAACTGCCAGGTTCTCTGATGGTCGTGATCCCATGAGCCATCCATAGTTTGAAAACATATTCAGGGGTGGTCCCTTGAGCCTTACCCCCAATATGTCCGTGCATATCGATAAAGCCAGGGAGAAGATATTTGCCTTCAGCCTCTATTACCTTGGCTCCCTCCTTGGGTTGGGGTCTTCGGTTTTCTGGGATAGGAACGCCTGGATACCCCACAGTTTGAACCTCTATGATGCGATCATTCTCAATAACGACATCCACAGGTCCTATAGGGGGAGCCCCATTCCCGTTAATTAGGGTGGCACCTCGTATGACTAGTTGATCATAGGGACCTTCCCCTTCCTCTCTATTTGGAGCATCTGACATCTGGGCAAAATAGAATACGGGGAACCATAAGCCCAGTAGAAAGAATGTCGCCTTCCTAAAGATTTCGCTATTATTGTTTTTCATAGGTAGAAGAAACAAAAATTTTGGAATATGAGAAATACCTGGCATGCTATTCTCCTATTGGCAAAGAATCTATTTCTGAGAAGTGAATTGTATTTTCTGTTAGCCTTAACCATCTGTTTGTACATCACAGGTTTTTTCTTTCCATTTGTCTTTTTTCTCGCCCACTTGCTTCTGGGCCTTACCCTCGTGCTACTCTGCATGGATATTTGGATGTTATTTAGGGTGCAGCAGGGCATTTCAGGAGGCCGAGATTGTCCTGAACGCTTTTCCAATGGAGATCAGAATCCGATCGCTATACACGTGCAAAATTTTTACCCCTTCCCCATTTCTGTATCCATAGTAGATGAAATTCCCTTTCAATTTCAGATTCGAGATCACCAAATTGACGCTACCCTTGAGCCTGGTGAACGAGTTAGCTTAACCTATCAACTTCGACCTGTAGAAAGGGGCGAATATGAATTTGGTCGTGTCCGGGTATTCGTCAAGGGAGCAATTGGATTGTGTAGCAAGCGATACCTCATGGGGGAAGCTCAAGTTATCCCGACCTATCCCTCCTTTATCCAGATGAGGAAGTACCAGCTAATGGCTGTCTCCAACCGCTTGACGGAATTGGGTGTGAAGCCCATCCGAAATTTGGGGCATACCACTGAATTTGAGCAAATTAAGGAATATGTGAGGGGAGATGATTTTAGGACCATCAATTGGAAGGCTACCGCGAGAAGCTCGAAATTGATGGTCAATCAATATGCAGATGAAAAGGCCCAGCCCGTCTATTGTCTGATAGATAAAAGTCGAATCATGAAAATGCCATTTGATGGGATGCGCCTTTTAGACTATGCCATTAATTCCTCTCTGGTAATCGCCAATATAGCCTTATACAAAAAGGATAAGGTGGGCCTGATTACCTTTGCCGAAAAAGTTGATTCCTTTCTACTAGCAGCTGATAAGCCCTTGCAAATGAAATCTATTCAGGAGCTTCTATATAAACTGACAACCGATTTTAAAGAGGCTTCTATGGATAGCCTTTATGTCCAAACCCGGAGGAAAATTTCCCATAGAAGCTTACTGATTTTATTCACCAACTTCGAATCTTTGGAAGGGATGAAAAGACAGCTTCCCTACCTCCAAAAATTGGCAAAATCTCATGTGTTGGTGGTTGTGTTCTTTGAGAACTCAGCCGTCAAAAACCTTATTCACAAGGAATCATCGCACACGAGCGATCTGTATATTCAAACTATTGGGGAGAATTTTTCTTTTGAAAAGAGGCAAATCGTTCGTGAGCTTACCCAAAGAGGAATTATTTCCTTGCTTACTACTCCACAAAACCTCACGGTGGATATTATTAACTCTTACCTGGAAGTAAAATCTCGTAGATTATTGTAAAGGAAAAATAACCCTTGTCCGTTAAGCCGCGTAGGAACAATTTTGTATTACCTTTATAAAGCTTAAATTTCACAAAATTATTTTCCACATGAAATATATGTTCTTTTTGGCCTTGTTGCTTTCTTTCCCCTTCGTAAAGGGACAAGAATCCATTGAAAATCTTGCTGACAGTATGTCCTATGCTATAGGGTTTGATATTGGCCAAAATATACAGAAAGCAGGTATCGCCCTCAATTCAGAATGGATTAACAAAGGCCTCCAGGAAGCCTTCACAGGAGATACCTCCCAATATTTTTCACTTAGAGAAATTCAATACCTCATCCAGACCTGGCAGAAAAAAGGCAAGGAAAACATCATGAAAGAGCGGGAAGCCCTAGCTAATCGAAATAGAGAGGAAGGAGATGCTTTCCTGGCGGAAAACAAACTGAAGGAAAGCATTCAAACAACGGAAAGTGGCCTGCAGTATGAAGTCCTCTCCCAGGGTGCTGGGGTATTTCCAGCAGATACAAGCAGGGTAAAAGTTCATTACTCTGGGAGTTTGATCAATGGAAAGGTCTTCGATAGTTCCTATGAGCGGGGCGAACCAGCTGTTTTTGTGGTCAATAGGGTTATCAAGGGCTGGCAGGAGGCCTTACAGCTCATGAAACCTGGCGGTAAATTTCGCTTGTTTATCCCTTCTTCTCTAGGGTATGGGGAGAATGGTACACCCAATGGCGAAATACCCCCTAATTCAGTTTTGGTTTTCGAAGTAGAATTGATGGAAGTCCTATAAGGGGATTTCCAATTCTTGTTGCATATCTGGATCTTGAGGACCTTCTCCAGGGTTCTCATCATTGGTATATAACTGGAAAAAGCTAAGGCTAGCCGTAGCATTGGATTGAGCAGTTCCCGTAAAAGCTAAATAAATATTGATAGGGTTCTCGGTTTGAATAATATGATATATCTCCGAATAGCTGCTAGCTGGTAGAAAGATCGTTGCATGAGAACCAACTGTACTAGTAGGGTTAATGCGGATCACCCTTCCCAAACTGGTGGGAACTTGATCATCCGTGTAAAAATATAAGGAAGCTGACAAAGGCCGATTCTCGCTATCAGGTTTGGCTTTGATATTGATGATTCGTTCTATTACCTGACGAGGTCGCGCGATCAAAGAATAAGTATCTACTGTTAGGATGAGGGAAGCCATTTAAATTAGGTTTATGTGATGGGTTTTAACTATTAAACAATTAAGGTAGCATCACATATTTAATCTAATTAATAGAAATTTCCAACCCATCGTAGGCTAAATACATACTAGTAGGTAAATCTTTAGATTCGACTTTCTCATGCCTACCCATGAAATGACTGATATGGGTAAAATAGGTGGAACCAGGTTTGAGATATTCTGCAACTTCTATAGCTTGTTCAAGGGAATAATGGGAACGATGTGCCTTTTTTCGGAGGGCATTCAATACCAAGACTTCTAGCCCCTGTAGTTGGAGAAGGGAAGATTCAGGAATATAACTAGCATCTGTAATGTAGGCAAAATTGCCAATCCGATACCCCAAAATAGGCAAATTGCCGTGCATGATCTGGATGGGTATCAGAGTGAACTCTCCAACCTGAAAGGAAGTTTGAGAATCAATCGGGAAGATTTCGAGCTGGGGGAGGGCTGGGTAATCAGTTTGTTCAAAAATATAATAGTACTCTTTATGCAAGTGTATCTGTGTAAGAGAATCTGCATATATGGGCATTTTCCGCCTAAGGATGAAATTATAGGCGCGGACATCATCTAAACCTGCTGTATGATCCTTGTGTTGGTGGGTAAAGACCACTGCATCCAGTACTTTTATTTGGTGTCGGAGCATTTGTTGTCGGAAATCAGGGCCCGTATCAAACACCAAAGTGGTATTTTTGCCTAGTAAAATGCCAGAAGTTCTGAGCCGACTATCCCTAGGATCAGTTGAAGTACACACCTCGCAGGTACAGCCAATTACAGGGACTCCTTGTGAAGTTCCCGTGCCAGAGAAAATAAACTTCAAAGTTCTTTTTTTACTTTGTCCAAAAGTCTAACCTGATGCTCCTCCAACTTGTTTTTGTCTATCTCTAATACCTTTAATATATCAACCAAGGTATTTATTTTACTTTCTAAAGGAAAAAATTTATTGATAATGATAATCTGCTCGGACTTTACCATGCAATATCCCCCCGTAAAATTTCCCCTTTCATAACGAATGGTAAAATCAAGAGAGCGGAGTATATCATGGAGCTTTTCTTGATTGGATTTAGTAGCTTTCATCTTAGAGCAAAGATAAATAATTATCCTTAGATTTGGCGTTATATAGGATTTAAGGCCCATCCTAATCATGGCACGTCCACTCCCAAAATCTGGAAATCCTGCTCTTGAAGGTTATTCTATAGCCTTCCTCAAAAAAATTAGAGGTATTATTCTCTCCCTATTCCTGTTGACAGGTCTGGCCATATGGTGGATATGGCAGTTCTCCTATTCCTTTTTAACGCTAAACAAGCCTATATGTGATCCTGAGGCTATTATAGTAGAAGGCTGGTTACCCATACAGGCGATAAGCCAGGTTGCAGATGAGGTCCTAAATGATTCTTCGCTGAAAATTATCGTCACAGGTGCCTCACTAGGGCATGAGCATGTCACTTTGGGAGAGCACCCCGACGGAGCCTGGACAGTTTATCTGGATCGTCTATTCGCTGATCCCATTTTGGCAGATTCCTTGTCCTTTTTTGCACGAGGGAATAAAATTGATGGGAAATATGGGGAGCTCCGAATCGAAATAAATAATCGCTTAGTAGGGATAGTTTTTGTAAGGGAACAGACTCATAAAGTTGTTTTTGCCAATCCAAATGGGGCTAATGAGCCTATTAAAAAAATTGAAGTACAGATGCAGAATACCTATTTCCCTCAGGAAGGAGGGAGCAGATTGGTATACCTGGAACAGGTCTTTCTGGATTCTATTCCCGTAGAATTATTTGGTCCTTCTACGGGTTATTCCTTTTCTCACTACCAGATTGGACGCTTTGAAACTATTTTGGATGACAACGCCGCTATTGCGGCAGGAAATGTACTAGAAAAATTAGGTATTCCCCCCGAACGCCTAGTCGTCCTTCCCTCGAATGCCTCGAAAGGTACTCGAACCTGGGAAGCAGCTAAGGAAGTGGGGCGCTGGCTAGAGAGTTCATCTCATCGAATAGAGAGAGTCCGATTATATTCTCAAGGCGCTCATTCACGTAGGAGTTATGAGATATATAGAAAAATACTTCCCGATAGCATTTATTTAGGTGTTAACGCTCTGAAAGATGAGCGGTACGACGAAAACTGGGCTTCTACTTCTTTTGGGAGAAGGCTACTAGCTGAGCAGTTGATTAAATATTTATACTACAAAATATTATTTATTAGATAAAATTCCGTCTGGTCTGATCCTTGCAGGTAAGTTTAAAATTTTAACGGTTCATCACTTCATTGCGGGTTAAACGAACCAATTTTTTGAATTTGTTGTGATTATGCTGATAAGACCCTTTTTTGTAATCCTCCCGCTCCTCGTATTTCTGATCGAAGGATGTATACATAATAGAGATACTGTCTACTTTCAAAATTTGCCTGAGTCCCATAAAGCTCCCCAAAAGTACGTAAATGAAAATGCGCAATACCGATTGCAAGAAGGAGATATACTTTCCATTCGGATAAAAGGCTTGAAAGTGGACCAGACAGATTATCTGAATAAAGAAAATGACCTAGACTTTAATAACTACAATGCTGCTGGACTATACGTAAATGGCTTTTCTATTGGACCATCTGGAAATATTATTTTACCCAATATTGGCGAAGTCAAGGCTGCTGGTCAGACGATAAATGAGGTTCGCATAGCCATCCAGAAAATGGTTTCAAAGGAAATAAATAACGCCAGTGTATTTGTTACTCTCGTGAGCTTCAAAATTTCAGTTCTGGGAGAAGTGCAAAATCCCGGGTATTTTTTTGTATACAATGATCAACTTACTTTGATGGAAGGACTGGCTTTGGCAGGAGATTTGAAGGAATTTGCAGATAGGAGGAATATTCGGCTGGTCAGACAAACTGCCAAAGGATCTGAGGTAAATTCTTTGGACTTGACAGATGCCAATATTTTTAGCTCGAAATACTTTTACCTCCAGCCTAATGATGCAATATATGTACCCCCTATGGAGTTAAAAAATAAACGGTCAAATTTGGCCAATACAGCTGTTGCGGGCGTAATTTTATCTGCTTTAGGAACTGCGGTCTCGATTACGGCTATTATCATTTCTTTAAGTGACAATAATAGTAATTGATCGTCTCATTATATAGGTCGGTCTAACTTTATTAGGTTAATTGCAATAGAAACTAAATATTTTTCAGCAGATATGAAAAAAGGGACTGGTTCACAGGATATGCTGGATGTGAGAATGGTAATTGCCAAGATCGCTAGGAAATGGCATTGGTTTTTGATGGCTTTTCTGCTGTTCGGGGCTTTGGCATACTCCTATATGAATATTGCTACTAAGCATTATTTGATTAGTGCCAGCATTTTGTTGGAAGACAGTTCCTCCGACAATGAGTCCCTGTTGGAAGATATCCCTTCTATGAACAAACCGATAGAAGTGGAAGATGAGATTGGTATTTTACAATCTTATACCCTGGTCGAGCAAACCCTGAGCCAATTAGACTTCGGGGTTTCCTACTTCCGGGAATCATTTCTTAAATCCGAACCGGTATACAAATATGCCCCATTTGAAATTTCTATTGATTCTGCACATCCCCAATTGGTGGACTTCCCCATATACATTGATCACATTGGGAATAATCGTTTTAGGATATACGGAAAAGGTAAAGAGGTAGAACTATATGATATTAGGGAAAATAAAACCTTAAGAAAACTTCCCTCAGAAGAGTTTGACCAGGAAATTCGGGTTGGGGATAGCTACAAGAATCGCTATTTGAGCTTCGACATAAAGTTTCATGAGGACTTTGCCGATGCGTATAAAAACGCCACTTTCTTCTTTGTGATCAATAGCTTAGAGGATCTATCGGATACTTATCAGAAAAAGTTAGCTGTTCAGAAAATTAGTAGGGATGCTCATACGGTAGAAGTGAGTACTAAAGGGCCTGTGGTAGAAATGGAGCGTATGTTCATCGATAAATTGCTAGAGACCTATCGGGAAAATGAACAGGAAAGGCGTACAGGATCTGCCAGAAGAGTATTGACCCTCATAGATAAACAATTGAGCTCAATTCACGATACCTTGAGAACAGTTGAAAGGAGGTATGCCCATGAGAGGTCTCGAATCGGTGCGATTGATGTAGCTACTCAGTCCAGTGCATTGACACAAAATTTGGTTACCCTGCAAACTCGGCGAACCTTGGCTTCCGCCAATACAAAGTACTATAAGTATCTCTTAGACAATTTAAATAATTCATCCGATATCGTAGCCCCTTCCACCGCCAATGTCAATGACCAGGCCTTGGTAAATTTGATGACAGAGTTGTCTCAGTTGGAACAACAGAAACAAGCGGTATATGGAAGTTATTCTGAAGGCAGCGATATGCGTAAGGAAATCGATTCTCAGATTGCACGCCAGAAAGATATCATTAAGAATAATGTCCAACAGAGCTTTGCTACCAGTAAAATCCAATTGGACGAACTGAACAATCAAATATATGCCGACCGAGCAAAGCTAAAACGCTTACCTCAGAGTGAAAAAATTCTTACCCAAATTCAGCGAGATTTCAGTTTTAATGATGAAAAGTATACTCAGTTGCTGAATAAGAGGACAGAGGTGCAATTAGCCTTAGAAGCTGATTCTGTTTCCAAGACGGTAATAGATAAGGCAAGAGAAAAGGGAATTGCTTTCCCCAACACATATGTCGTTTATGGGATTGCCTTGCTATTGAGTTTGGGACTTCCATTAATTTTTGTCCTTACCTCTGACTTTTTGAATGAAAAGGTGATCGCTCAATCGGATATAGAGAAAAATACCAATATCCCCATTCTAGGGTATATCATCAAAGGACGTAAGGGAGTTGACCTCATTACATCCAAAAATGCAGGAACCCTCCTCCCGGAATCCTTCCGCTCGGTAAGGGTAAATCTTGAGTATCAGTTTCAAAATAAATCTCCTAAGGTAATTGGCGTTACCTCCTCCATTCAGGGAGAAGGGAAAACCTTCTGCGCGACTAACTTTAGTATAGTAGTCGCCCAATCGGGTAAACGCGTACTCCTAATTGATGTGGACCTCCGACGCCCCAAGGTAGCTGAGCGATTCGGTCTGATGAATGAGATAGGCTTATCTTCTTACCTGGCTGGCTATCATCAAAAAAATGAATTGGTTCAACAAACCCATGTAAATGGTTTACACCTCATTCCTTCGGGCCCCATCAATGAAAATCCCTTAGATGTGTTGGGCAACAAACGCATGGATGAGCTGATAGAATTTTACAAGGGTCAGTACGATGTGATTATCCTGGATTCTCCCCCTATAGTGCTGGCCTCTGACTACATGATCATTCAAAAATTTACAGAATTTAACCTGTATGTGGTTCGGCACAAGTATACCCACGTAAAATCCTTGGGCCGTATTAATGATCTATTCAATTCGGGAAAAATGGCTAATGTGGGCCTAATCATTAATGATGTCCTACCGGATAGTGGGAAAGGCTATGGATATGGCTACGGATATGGCTACGGGTATGGGTATGGATATGGCCACGACGATAAGAAAAAGCCGAAGATTAAACTGAGCATTGAAGATCAGGGAGATCACGTAGTAGCATAAGAGGCAAAAAATTCCAAAATGGAAGAAATATTGGTTAGTTTTGGGAACCATGAGGTACCCATTGATACTTTTCTACTTCCTATGGTTCTTGGCTGATAAGGGCTTTTCCCAGAAAAAAGCTTTTGGTGAACAAGCCCCCCTTCACAAAAAAGACTCATTTTTTGTAAATGCACTAGAGCCGCTTGAAAAACGCAAAAAGCTGGTAAACCGGATGACGTTAGGGGGATACGCCCTGGGAGCTGCATATTTAGGCGTAGTATGGTATGCCAAAGAAGATCTCACACACTTCCATTTTTTCGATGATTCAAGGGAATGGCAACAAATGGACAAGGCAGGTCATGTCTTTGGGGGCTATCACGCGAGTAGATGGATGATTGACCTCTACAAGTGGTCGGGTTATTCGAAAAAGAAAGCCATATGGAAGGGGGCTACGGTAGGTTTTTTGGCTATGAGTAGCATTGAAGTGTTGGATGGTTTTGGCAAAAAATGGGGTGCTTCTGTGTACGATGTGGGAGCCAACGCTTTAGGTTCAGGTTTGGCTGTATTAAACCAGGGGGTTTGGAATGAAAACAGGCTTCAGTTGAAGGTTTCTTATCGCAGCTCTTCCTATGCCCGTGATCCAGCACACGAAGATTTATTTGGTTCCAATTTTGGATCTCGCTTTCTCAAAGATTACAATGGCCAAACCCTTTGGCTCAGTGTAAGGCTTCATTCTTTTTTACCAGAGGGCAGCTTTAAGGATGTCTATCCACCGTGGCTGAATGTGGCTGTAGGATATGGTGCAGAAGGGATGATTGGGGGGTATGGACAAGAAGAGTGGGAAATTATTCGGGAAAGGGAGTTCCGTCAAGCCTACCTGAGTCTGGATATAGATTTTACTCAGATTCCCACTCAATCTGGCCTGCTTCGTTCCATGTTTAGTGTATTAAATATGTTTCGCCTACCTCTTCCTGCCCTCGAATTTGATAAAAATGGGATAAAATTAAGGGCCTATCAATAAGGTAAGTATAGGGAAAACTGAAAAGGGAATGAAAAAAGTAAGATGAGGGGCTATATAAAAGAAACGCGCCTGATCTCCTTCTTATCTCCACTAGAGATTTCCAGGATATAAACCCCTTTGGGCTTACCGTTCAGGTTGAAGTTTTCTTCATTTAACCCTTGAAACAATTGTATATTCTTGACTAGGATTTCTTTGCCTATGAGGTTGAAAAGCTTTACAGTAATTTCCTTGTCGAATTCCATCTCAAGGCTCAAGGCAAAATTACCATTGCTAGTAGGGTTGGGATAGATGGTGATTTCCTGAATGAAATTATCCTTTACCTCTTCTTCCTTGTCAGAAAAAAAAGATTGACCAAAGATGGCCGTTGAGAGTAAGGTAAGGGATAAAAGGGTAAAAAGTTTTTTCATTCAGTTCAGTATAAGCCTAATCTGTTTTCAAATATACAAATTTCCAGTGACATTACGAACACTAATTTACAATGGTTGCCCATTATTTTTCCCAAGTATGTTTGTTAGTAGCATAAACGTACAAAATGAGGGCCTTAACGGAAAGAATGAGGCTGCCTCATAGAGAGACAGCCTCTACTAATTACCAACTACAAGCCTAAAAGTTTATTCCATGTTTACCAACCGGGATTTTGCTTGATATCCGGGTTTTGAGCAATGGCACTTAGGGGAATGGGCCATAAATAGTGTTTGCTTTCATCGAAAACGGGGTCAGCCCAATCTGTCCCTTGATACACATCGATGTAAGGGACACCATCTACCATTCGCGACATTACGATTGCATTTGTATAGCGCTCAATGGCAGCAGCATCCCATCGAATCCCCAGGTCGGGCTGCTCCAGTTTTTTTCCTTGCTTCCAGCGTCGTAGGTCATCGTAGCGAAAACCTTCCATAAATAGCTCTACCCTTCGCTCCCGGCGAATTTCTGCTATCAAAGGAGAAATACCATCGTTTACATATCGGGAATCTACCGGAACATTTGTCAAGTCCAAATGGGGCATTCCCACCCGATCTCTAAGTACGTTAATGCTGGCATCTAAATCGGCTTGGGTTATAGTGCCCAACTCAGCCATCGCCTCGGCATAGATCAGTAATACCTCAGCAAATCGCATGATGATGGCAGGGGTATCGGAGGTATTGTAGGTTGCATGTGCCGTATTGACATCGTAGACCTTGATGATGTGATAACCGGTATTTATTCGCTGCCCCCCTTCCATACCGGTAAGGCGGGGATAGGGTCTTGCGTCAAAATTGGCATAGCCATAACGCATAACATCGTCTGGGTGCAATACCGTTTGGCGTAGCCTGGGATCTCGATTTTCAAATACGTCTTCTATTTGTGCATCTCCTTGATAAAGTGAAGATAGGGTAATGGGCAGTCCATCTGTACACAAATAATCCTCTACCATACTCTTGGTTGCCCCCCCGTTATAAGAGCGGTGGTAGCTTTGTACGTGGTTGGTAAAGATTCCCCGCTCATAGCGCCGCCAATACATGACTTCAGATACTCCAGTGAGGTCTGAGGTCATTCGGTGAATGGCGTTATAATCATTTGCCGGATCTCCAGTTGAATAAATAGAATAGGGCCCCATATCCATGATCTCCTT
This sequence comes from Bacteroidia bacterium, assembly GCA_965263105.1. Lineage (GTDB taxonomy): Bacteria > Bacteroidota > Bacteroidia > J057 > J057 > JBCCTX01. The sequence goes on from CBDHGL010000003.1 coordinate 620,394, forward strand.
CGCAGCGCTTGCCGCTTCTTGTAACCACATTTCGGCATTTGAGCCGCCGTGGTATTTTCTCCAGGTCCCTTCAAACAAACTCACCCGCGCCTTGACGAGCAAAGCTGCCCAACGATTGAGCCGTCCGGGTCCCCCTCCATCGCCCCAGTCCTCTGGTAGATGAGTAGTGGCAAAATTTAAGTCCGCCAATACGTTGGTCATGACTTCTTCTCTCGGGGTACGAGGAGCATACAGTTCTTCCGAGTCAATGTTCAACTCTTTGTCGAGCCAGGGCACATCTCCAAACTTAGATACCTTATCTGCATAAAACCATCCACGAAACAGACGCGCTTCAGCCGCATATTGATCAATTAGCTCCTGGGCAATATTGGCATTCCCATAGTTTTCTAGCCCAATATTAATTGTACGGACAAAGGACCAGCCTCCATTTCGGTAGCCAAACCATTGGGGAGAGGAAGGCACATTGTGCCTTCCCGCACGCACTTGCTGATACCGTGTATGGCGAGAATGGGTAGGGGCAATGTTATCGGCAAATTCATCCTGATACCAGATTCCATAGCGGTGGCTGTCAAAACCATCGTCATGGGCCATCAATATAGGAACCTCATTGTCATTTCGCGCTTGGTCGTAGATACGGTTGTTGTAGACCATGAGGTCATTTTCTGTATTCCAGAAAGTCTCAGCACTGATTTCATCCAGGGGGAATCTTTCCAGAAAATCATCGTTGCAACTCACTGCGCTAAGCAGAATAAGCAGCATTAAACTATATGTTTTGATTATTGATTTCATGATAAGGAATTAGTTGGGTTAGAAAGAAATCCGGGCACCGACGGAGTAAATACGCTGGAGTGGGTATTCTACTGCACCATTGTAGCTGAAATCTCCCAGTACGTCTCGCCTCAGGTATTCGGGGTCCAAAGGCTTACGTATATTGGTGGCTTCCCAGAGGTTCATCCCTGCTACATAAATCTGTGCATTGTTCAGCCCCACAGCTGAGGCCCAGGTTTTCGGAAGGTCGTAACTTAAGGCAAGATTTTTCAAGCGTATATAGCTGGCATCCTGAACAAAGCGGGTCTGCCAGTGCTTGTTTTTCCCATCTCTGGTGGAGATATGAGGGGCAGGGAAATACGCATCCCGGTTGTCCTCACTCCAGGTATCGGTAATGTAATATCTCTCCACATGTCCTGCATTGAAAGGGAAAAACCAGGTCCAGTTGCCATCGTTAGGCCAATAGTCTCTTTGTCCAATCCCTTGAAAGAAGGTAGTGAGGGTGAAATTTTTGTAGGTCACATCCAAGTTTATTCCGAAACTATATCTCGGGCTTTCGTTACCGATAATTCTCCTATCTCCTGGGTTTTCTAAGGTATTATTTCCGGGTGTTATTTCCCCATCTCCATCCAGGTCAGCATAGTGTATATCTCCAGGTCTCCAGTTGGCCCCTAGTCGTGATTGATCTGCCGCATTGGCTACCTCTTCCTCTGTTTGGAAAATACCAACCGTTTCATAACCCCATATTTCTCCAATCTGTTGTCCTACATAGGGCTCAGATAAAGCGCCAGTGGGGTTCTCATATCTGGTGATTTCACTTTGCCAGTCGGAAAGTGCCAGGGTGAAGCGATAGCTCCAATCCTGAGCTATGCGATCCCTCCAGGTAAGGGATAACTCCCAGCCTTTCGTTCTGAGGTCTGCTGCATTCTGTCGTGGAGCATTGGTTCCCAATACGCTAGGAAATTCCACATTCATCAACATATCCTCCGTATCACGGGTGTAGGCATCAAAGGAAGCATCCAAACGCTGGTTCAGCAAAGTGAAATCTACTCCGATATTGCGGGTAATAACCGTTTCCCAGGTCAGGGTTGGGCTTACCAGACCCGGTGGGGATACAAAAGGAGTTCGAGAGCCCCCACTCATCATGTAGGGGGAAGTACCTATACCCAGAGTAGCTATATAAGGATAGAAATCATTGCCCAATAGCTGGTTACCCAGGGTTCCATAAGATGCACGAACCTTTAGATTGTCCAGAAAGCCTCGAGTACCTGCCATAAAGGGCTCTTCAGAGATCCTCCATCCGGCGGAGAAGGAAGGAAAAAATCCGAATCGATCCTCTTTGGGGAATCGGGATGTGCCGTCGTAACGACCATTGGCCTCAAACAAGTATCTGTCTTTAAAAATATAGTTGAAGCGGTAAAAAACCCCTCTTAGCGACACATGAGACTTCCCGCCATAGGTCTCCTGGTTGCCTGTAGTGGCATTTAGGTCGGTAATGAGGGGGGTAATTAAGGTAAAGGCCTTGGCACGCTGGAAGGTATTGCGCCCCCATTCCTGATTAAAGCCCACCATCCCTTTTACGTAGTGATCGTCTCCTATTTCAGGCGTATATTCTGCATAAGTATTTAATACATAATATTGGTTGTAATCTGTGCGGTTTTCAATAAAGTCTGTTCCACTGAATCCATTGTCAATGACCAGATTGGTCAGGTCTTGATTGGAAATTACATCTACCTTGCTTTGGACATCCTGCCAATGTCTGTGGTAGGTATTGTAGGAAAAAGCTCCTTTGAGCACCAGACCTTTTAAGGGAGTTATGGTGACCCCTTGGGTGAGCCAGGTATCATTGAGATTGAAGGTTCGCCGACCTCCATCCCTTAAATAGGGGAAGAAATTGGTTCCGCCAAAATACATGCCGATGTAGGGCTCATATTGCTCTCTATCTCCGGGAGTCATGTAATGGTCCAGGTCAGGGAACTGGATAGGACTTATGGGATTTACCCGGGCCAGGGTATTGATATTGACATCCCAGTGGTAAAAGGTGGGTTTATCACTCTCCTGGCCATTAAAAACTACCTTTTCCTCTAATGTAAGCCAATCATTGATTTTGAAGTCGGCTTTCATTAGGATATTGTATCGCTTAAATTCCTCGTTGTTGAAGGGTTTCAAATACCCATCTTTGTTGAGATGACCCAGGGAGACATAGTAGGAAGCCTTCTCGGTAGCGCCAGATATACTGAGGTCATAGCGCTGTTGAGGAGCAAAATCCGTCATGATCTCATTTTGGTAATCATTATATCCATAGTATTGAAGAACTCCGTCTCGAACTCCCCATTCAGGGCCTGTACCTTCTGAAAAGGCCTTGGTAGCTGCGACAAATTGATCATCATAACTAGGATTGCCAGAAGTTCGAATGTTAGCTAGGTTCCTGGCCGTTACAAACTCATAAGGGTCTGTTACAGGGTCCATATGAAAAATGGGCTTGGCAGCAGAAAGTTCAGTACTCAATTGGATATTGACTTTGCCCTGCTTCCCTTTTTTGGTCTCCACCAGGATGACGCCAAATGCTGCTCGGGCTCCATAGACTGCTGCTGCCGAAGCATCTTTCAATACATTGACGCTTTCAATGTCATTGGGATTGATTCGCTCCAGTGCCATGGGTACACCATCGACCAATACAAGAGGAGTTCCTCCATTAATAGATTCATAGCCACGGATGTTGAAGGCTGCTGGAGTGGTAGGATCGCCATTTCGTATCGATACATTTAGGTTGGGAACTAGGCCCTGAAGCCCTTGCCCAACGCTGGCAATGGGTCGGTTTTCGAAGGCTTCTGCATTGACAACAGAGACCGCTCCGGTAAGATTGACCTTTTTCTGAGTACCATAGCCCACGACGACGACTTCCTCTAAGGTAGAGGTACCTTCAATCATGGTAATGTTGATCGTACTTCGGCCATTTATGTTAATTTCTTGGGTCTGGTAACCTATGTAGGATACCACCAGGGTAGTGACACCATCAGGAATATCCAATGTATATCTTCCTTCTTCATTGGTATTGACTCCACTGGTGGTTCCTTGTGCAATTACAGTCGCTCCGATGAGGGGCTCGCCACTTTCGTCAGAGACTTTTCCAGAGACAGGGTCTGCCCATGTTTTGGCGCAAAAAAGGCAAAATATGGACATGAGGAGTAGGGTCCTTGTAAAAAAGGATTTTCGTTTCATAATTTGGGTGGGTTGTAGGTAAATAGTAGCTCTTTCCAATACAGGTATCGGGGGCATAACACCTGGATGTTCGCATTTTATTACGTCCAGGATCGGGAGTTTGTGGAGAAGTAAGGCTTACAATTTGTTCATAGGCAATGGCTTATGTTAGGGTGTGTAAATTTAGGCGCTAGTGCCGTAGGCCTAAGGCTTAATGGGTTTTATTTAAGCAAAATCTGAATGAGATTATGGCGATAACTCTTTGGCTTAAGTTAGGGAATCACCACTCATACGATTGAGCTGAAATTAAGGTAGTAAATAAATTTTAAAAAATGAAATTGAATTTCGTGCAATCTTTAGATGTGGTAAAATGTGGGGAACCCCAAATGGCTTTATTAGATGAAGTAGATTTATGGACTGAATTGCCATGTATATATCACTGGGCATTCCTCCCCTCCAAAAAGGCCCGAATCTTCTTCTCCACTCCTACAGCCTTGGGCTGGTAAAACTGCATTCCCTTAATTTCTGGAGGTAAATAATCCTGAGCCCCTTCCTCTCCTTTGTAATCATGAGAATATTTGTAATTGGCTCCATAGCCCATATTTTTCATAAGTTGCGTAGGCGCATTTCGTAAATGTAGGGGAACGGGGTAAGGAGGGGATTCTTTTACCAGTTTCATGGCCTTATTGATAGAAGCATAGGCAGCATTGCTTTTCTCCGAGGCAGCAAGATAGGTAGTAGTTTGGGCCAGAATAATCCGAGCTTCAGGCATACCTATCACATTGATGGTATCAAAGCAGGCGTGGGCCAATAATAAGGCGTTGGGATTGGCATTGCCAATATCCTCAGCAGCTAGAATAATCAATCGCCGAGCAATGAACTTGATGTCTTCCCCTCCATCTAGCATACGTGCTAGCCAATAAATAGCTCCATCTGGATCACTGCCTCTAACGGACTTAATAAAGGCCGAAATAATGTCATAGTGTTGTTCCCCGCTTTTATCGTATAAGGCGATGTGTTCTTGTGCTGTAGCGAGTAGGACTTCATCTGTAAGTACAATGGCTTTTTCCTCTATATGGCTATTGACAAAAATATCCAATAGCGCCAAACTCTTCCGTGCGTCACCGCCAGAGATTCGGTAGATCGCTTCAGTCTCTTTCAACTCAATGGGATATGTAGAAAGGACTTCATCTTCCTGAATAGCTCGTTGAAGTAAGATCCTTACCTCGTCTGGATTAAGCGGATAAAGAACATATACCTGGCTGCGGGAGAGTAGGGCAGAGTTTACCTCAAAGGAAGGATTTTCCGTCGTTGCGCCTATAAGGGTAATAAGGCCTTTTTCAACCGCTCCTAGCAGAGAATCCTGTTGGGATTTGTTGAATCGGTGGATTTCGTCAATGAACAATATAGTTCCGGGCCTTCCTGAGGCAAATTTGATCACTTCGCGTACATCTTTTACCCCAGATTGAACCGCACTCAATTGTCGGAAAGGTCGGGAGGCCGAATGGGCGATAATCTGGGCCAGCGTAGTTTTTCCTACCCCGGGAGGTCCCCAAAAAATCATAGAAGGGATACGTTTGCTATCGATAGCTTTACGGAAGGGACTCCCTTCGGCCAACAAATGAGTTTGCCCTACTACTTCCTCCAGGGTTTTGGGCCTCATCCTCTCTGCCAAAGGAGGCAGGTGGCTTTGCTGGTAAAAAAGATCCATGGGGGTAAAATACGGAAAAATGCGTTGATTGTTAATGGTCCATAGAATAGGGTTAAATGCTTAGATAGTCCACCGTCCACAATTAGGGTTGGTTAAATGCTTGAATGAGCTATTCACTCCACACCCAAACTATCGACTAGGGACCATTTAATTAATTTACCTTCCCCACTCAGACTGTCGACCATGGACTATCAAACTATCCAGCCTATAAACCCATTCCCATTTTACTAGCATTCCTCCTTAAAAACCCCCATTTTTGTTCTGTATGAAGAAAACAGTTTTACACGAAATCCATCAGTCTTTAGGGGCAAAGCTTATCCCTTTCGCAGGCTTTGACATGCCTGTACGATATACCGGTGACAAGGAGGAACACATGGCCGTGAGAGAGCGAGCTGGACTTTTTGATGTCTCCCACATGGGGGAATTCTTTATTCAAGGGACTAAAGCTCTGGACTTGATACAGAAAATCTCTTCTAATGATGCTTCCAAATTGGTACCAGGTAAAGCTCAGTACAGTTGCCTGCCCAACCACCAGGGAGGTATAGTGGATGATATGATTGTGTATAAATTGGCAGAGGAGTCTTATATGTTGGTAGTCAATGCCTCTAATATCGAGAAAGATTGGAATTGGATTGTGGCGAGTAATGATATGGGAGCAGACTTGGAGGACCGTTCCTCAGATTGGTCTCTATTGGCCGTATCGGGTCCCAAGGCAGAAGCGGTTGTACAGCAACTCACCTCCCAAGACCTTTCAGGGATGAAGACCTATACTTTTTGGCAGGGATCTTTTTTCAATAGCAGAGAAGCAATAGTAGCAACAACGGGATATACGGGGGAGCGGACATTCGAAATATTTATTCCCAACGAAGATGCGGAAGCTACCTGGAAAGCCTTAATGGATGTGGGGGAAGGATTTGGTCTGATACCAACCGGTCTGGGGGCACGCGACACCTTAAGACTAGAGATGGGCTATATGCTTTATGGAAATGATATTACCGACGATACCAGTCCCCTTGAAGCAGGTCTGGGATGGATCACCAAGCTCAAAAAAGGGCCTTTCAACGGATCTGAGTTAATTAAAAAACAAAAAGAAGAAGGCATCAAGCGAAAATTAGTGGCATTTGAGTTGTTGGAAAGGGGTATTCCACGAAAAGATTATGCGATTATATATGACGATCAGGAAGTCGGAAAAGTAACCTCGGGGAGCCTTAGTCCGATGTTAAACAAGGGCATTGGAATGGGCTATGTACCGGTCGAGCTAGCCCAGGAAGAGCAAGAAATAGAGATTGCTGTAAGGAGAAAAACCTTAAGAGCACGTATCATAAAAGCTCCATTTATCCGTTAGTACAACTATTATTAAAGAAATTACGTATTTTTGCATCAATTGAAGTACTAGGATTCGGATTGCCCATTTAATTTGAATTTATTGTATTGATGAAAAAGACACCAAAGTACATGCACGTCTGTATGACACCAGCCCTAATTGATCAATTCGATATTTCGGATTCAATTGTGGTCGTCATAGATGTTTTACGAGCTACCTCTACCATGTGTATGGCATTTGACAAAGGGGTCGAATGCATAGTGCCTGTTTCCAAAATAGAGGAATGTCGAGCCTACAGAAAGAAGGGCTATCTCTTGGCAGGTGAGCGAGACGGAGTAATGATCGATGGCTTTGACCTCGGAAATTCCCCGTTAGAATACAAACCTGAAATCGTTCAGGGTAGGCGGATTTCTATGACGACAACCAATGGCACTCGTGCTATAAAGGCCGCTCAAGCACAGAACGCCAAAGAGATTGTTGTTGGCTCCTTTGCCAATATCAGTGCATTGACGAACTGGTTAATTCAGAAGAATGAGCATGTGTGTTTACTCTGTGCGGGATGGAAAGACAATGTCACCCTAGAGGACACCATTTTTGCAGGGGCTATGGCTCGCAAACTCAGGCATCATTTCCAACGCTATCAGGATACTACTATAGTCGCAGAGACCCTCTTCAGCGCAGCCAATACCCGGAAACGCTATTTCTTCAGAAACTCTTCCCACTTTCATCGCCTGATCCACCTAAAGCTTCAAGAAGACGTGAAGTATGTGATGCGTAAAGATACCCATCCGGTTCTCCCTTTGCTCATGGGGGAAGAGCTCCACGACATCAGTGCTTTTCCTTATGATTATGAAGACTATAAGGCAGAAGTAATTATGCGTCAGCAAGCTGAAGCCCTGTTGGAAAAAGTGGAGAAGGTAAAATGAAAAAACTCCTCTTTGTGTGTACGGGAAACTACTACCGCAGCCGTACAGCCGAAGAATTATTCAACTTTTTAGTAAATAAAAGAAGTCTCCCCTATTCAGCCTTTTCCAAAGGCTTGCGGGAGGATATGGCTAAAAGCCCTAATGTGGGACCTATGTCCCACTTTGCCAAAGCCTTTCTTCAGAAATTAGACGTCCCTATAAAAGGGATAGATCGCATGCCCCAAAGTCTTTTGGAGGAAGATTTCGAAACCTACGATATCATTATTTGTATGGATGAAGTAGAACACCGGCCCATGATGCAGGAGCGCTTTTCAGCGTATGAAAATGAGGTGGAGTACTGGGAAGTCAGGGACGTTCAGTTTGAGTCGCCAGATACAGCATTAAAAACCCTTAAAGAAAAGGTCGAGGGTTTGGTTTCAACGTATGTTAGCGATAATTAGGGCAATTTTTTTTGAGTTTTTTGATTTCTTTTCCCCTTTTGGGTAATGATTGAAAACGGTTTGGAACAGTTGATCAAAATAAGGTAACGGTTGATCAATTATGGGGCAATTCCCCCTTTTTAGGAGTTGTAGGAATAACCTTCTGGAACAGTTTTAGTATAATCCCTAGTATGAATTCCAGACAACATCTACCCCAAACCCTTTTCGATAACGCTCTATTTTTCCTGCTATTTTGTTCCCTTTTGACCCCAAGTGTTTATGGCCAGTCTTATTCAACAACGGCAGGAGTTCGCTTTGGCAATTACCTAGGTCTTACCGTTAACCAGCTTCTCGGTGACAAACTCACGGGAGAGGCCATTATTGAAAGTGACTTACAGGATGCAGGCAGGGTTCACCTATTAGTCCGCAAACACAGCAGTATTTTGTGGAGGCGGATAAATATATATGGGGGGATCGGCCCACACGTAGGCTGGGGGCAGACAAATCCAGATGCCCTGGAGCCTGAGGTAGGAGAAACGGTATTCGGTGCCACCGGTGTATTGGGCTTTGAATTTACCTTACTTCAACTGAATGTTTCCTTCGATTACCTCCCCGTATATCAGCAAGGGCAGGAGAATGTAAAAGGCTATAAGCACAATGGAGCCCTTTCTGTACGCTATGTAATTGAAAAAGCCAACAACAAAAAGCGTCGGCAAAAGCAGAGAGAGAAGCGTAGAAGGCAGCGGCATAAAAATAAAGCCCAGCGAGGAAGGCAGCTATTCAAGCTATAGAGAAAACATTCTAAGCGGGTGCAGGGTTAGCTCTTCAAAAACACCATGCTTCGATCATTCACGGGTTTATTACTAAGTTTGTTGCTTTCCTTTTGGGGCTGTAAGGCCCAAAACCAGGCCTCAAGTGATATCCCTTCAGAAGACAGCTATTATACCAAAGGACCTAAAAGCCACGATGGCATTGGCAAGTACTACATGGGGAGAGAAATTTCCCATGTCATGGGGCATTTGGGAGCTAGTTGGTTGGAACGACCAGAACGGGAACAGGAGGAAAAAACAACCCTCTTAATAGAAAACCTCGACTTGAAGCCAACAGATGTGGTAGCAGATATTGGGGCAGGAACAGGGTATTTTGCTTTTCGGATGGCGCCTCTTGTTCCCGAAGGGAAAGTGTTGGCAGTAGACATTCAGCAGGAAATGCTGGATATGATTCAGCAAAAAAGGGAAAAACTAGGGGTATCAAATATTGAGTTAATCCTGGGAGAGGAGCGTTCCCCCAAGCTCCCCCCCGATGGAGTGGATTGTGTTTTATATGTGGACGTATATCACGAGCTGTCCTATCCTAGGGAGATGATGGAAAACATCTACCAGTCCCTGCGGCTTGGAGGGCGAGTCATCTTGGTAGAGTATCGATTGGAAGACCCTTCGGTTCCCATCAAACGCCTGCACAAAATGAGCCTGGAGCAATGTAAAAAAGAGATGGAAGCCGTTGGGCTCAGCTTTGTGGAAAACCGAAGCATGCTACCCAGACAGCACTTTATGATTTTTCAAAAAAAGTAACGGGCAAAAAACGCATGGATAAATCCTGCAAATCTTGCTCATCCTGTAATTCTTGGTCCATCTTTTCAGGGTTTTCCCTGATATATGAGGCATTCATAAAAGATACTTTTGAACAGAGAATTCTCAAGCGTATCAATTATGAAAAGAATATTAACCCCCTTCCTATTTTTTTTCTTATTGTCCTTCATCAACCCTTCTCTTTTTAGCCAAAGTGTGGGAATTAACAACCCCCAACCCGACCCATCGGCCATACTCGATATTCTTTCTACCAACAAAGGGATTCTCATCCCTCGTATAACAATTTCCCAACGCGATGCGATTCCTAATCCTGCTCAAGGTCTGTTGGTATACATCACAAATGATACAAGCTTTCACTTTTTTACAGGTAATCGGTGGCTTTCTCTTCAATCTCCCACGGGAGGAGGCCCTGGTGGGCCGACTTATGTGGCTGGAACAGGTATTAATATCAACGGAGGGCAAATTTCGAATGTAGGGGATCTGGATCCCAATGATGATGTGTTGATTGGATCCCCAGCTGGCGGAGATCTGGGTGTCAGCTTTCCGAATCCCCAGGTGACGGGAATTCAAGGACGCCCGGTGGAAAATGCAGATCCCACTGAAGGTCAAGTGCTCAAATGGGATGGCACCCAATGGAGTCCCTCAAATGACAATGCAGGCGACGCCAGCTATGAGGCTGGAGAAGGAATTGAGATTACGGATACGGAAATCCGTAACATTGGAGACACCGATCCAACCAATGACATCGAAATAGGGACGACAGCAGGAGGAGATTTGGGTAATGTCTTTCCTGACCCACAGGTTATCGGCATCCAGGGTCGCCCCATTGAAGATGCTGATCCTACAGAGGGCCAGGTGCTCAAATGGGACGGTACCCAATGGAGTCCAGCAAATGACAATGCGGGCGATGCGAGCTATTCAGCAGGGGAAGGAATAGAACTTACAGGAACTACCATTACCAATATCGCACCCGATATTCCCATAAGCCTCTTAGGAGAAGGATCCACCAGCATTTCAGGAACCTATCCCAATTTCATCATTAGTTCTACAGACTCGGTCAATGATGCAGATAGCGATCCCAACAATGAGATGCAGACCCTTATTCTCGAGGAAGATACCCTGGGACTATCGGGAGGGAATCGGATTGCCCTGCCCAGGAGTTCTTTGTGGAAAGAAAAAGGAGAGCATATTTATTATGATGAAGGTAAGGTCGGAATAAGCGTCGATACACCGCTTACAGATTTTCATATCGGAGATGGCTCCGATGTATTAGTTGGTGATTCCCTTTCCGGATCGGGGTTCAAGATGATCTACTTTGGGAATAAAGGCGCATTTCGTGTCGGCTATCTCAATAACCCTTTTGGGGGATATAATTATGACAATTTCTGGGATTACGACAGTGTGGGCTTTTATTCTTTTGCCGCCGGGCAGAATTCTCGGGCCAAAGGCTTTGGCTCCTTTGCCTTTGGCTCCTTCGGTTGGGCAGACGGATCTGGTTCTGTCGCCTTTTTTGGTAATGCCAGAGGAAATAACAGTTTCACTTTTGGTGGGTCATCCAAAGGTCGAGGAAGTATCACCTTTGAAGGAACAGCAGAAGAAGAAGGCGGCATAGCCATGTATGGCTACACTGGGGGACGCTATGGGGTATCCATTGGAGGGGGGACTACCGGCTTAGGAGCCTCCTCTTCCAGGGAAGACTATGCTATCGCCATTGGATGGAATTCGGACGCTAGAGGACAGGCTTCCATAGCCCTGGGACCTAGCGATGCCTATGGATACAATTCTTTTTCCACTGGATGGGTCACAGAAGCTCGAGGCAACTACTCTTCCACTTTTGGCTACCAAACCAATTCGTATCCCTATGCTTCCATGGCGCTGGGGCGCTTCAACGTCATCTCCGGTGATAGTGCGGCTTGGCGGGCAGGCGATCCCATATTTATCATTGGGGATGGAAGCTCAAACGACAACAGGTCCAATTCTTTCATGATACAGAAGAATGGACAGACAGCTATTGGATATAACGATCCCATTTCTATGTTACAAGTGTCAACCGCTTTAGGCTCTATCAACAATGGGGGGGCATTAGATCCAACTCACGCCGCCGTACTGATAGGAACGGAAACCAGTGGGATCGCCTTTGATGCAAATCAAGTCGAATCCATTGGAGATGAACTGTACTTGAATTTTAATTCAACAGAGAATGTGCGTTTGGGAGAAGGAGGAGGTAGTTTAGGTATTGGGATAAATCCTACTACTAGATTAGATATAAAGCAGCAGACGGATACAGGTGAAGGTGGAATGAGGTTGAGAAGTGCTGCTAGTAATAATAACTTTTGGGATCAATATTATGATGGAAATACGGAGAACCTGACCTTTGCCTTTAATGGGAATAATAGAGCCTCTATCGATGCAGCTACAGGAGCCTATGCCCAACTTTCTGATAGGAGAGTAAAAAAGAACATCCAGCCTCTACCTCAGACCTTAGAAAAGCTCATGCAATTACAACCCGTCAGTTACCACTATCGGGACCAGCCTGAAGATTCAGGGAAGAGTCTCGGATTTATTGCTCAAGAGGTAGAAGCCTTGTTTCCACAACTCGTTCATCAACAAGGAGAGTACAAAGCCTTGTATTACTCCGAGTTTTCGGTCGTCGCCATTCAGGCACTTCAAGAGCAGCAAGCTCATCTCAAATTATTGCAAGAGCAAATAGAGATCCTGAAGAATCAAGTAGAAGAGCTTAAAGCAGCTAGCCCCAATTCCTCAAAATGATGAAAAAAGCATTTAATATTGGGTTAATTTTATTTTTGCCGCTTCTTTCCCACACTCAAACCTTAATATGGGTAGAGGGAGTGGAATTGACTGTGAAATCGAGCACTCAGGTATTTGTGGAAGGGGGGATAAATTGGGAAGATGAAGGAAAGCTGGGAAATGAAGGAGACCTCTATCTGGGTCATTCTGGAAGTGGATACTTGCCCACAGAAGCCGATTGGTATCAAAGCGATGCCATCAATGCTGGAAACCTACTCGGGAAAGAAGGTAGAGTACACATGCTAGGAAATATGGCTCAGCAGAGAATTTGGGGCACAGATAGTTTATGCTTCTCCCGTCTGATACTTTCAAATCCTACAGTATCAGAGGGAATTTTATCCACCCACCAGTTGGAGCTCCAAGGAGCGTATTTAGATTTGAAAGCCTTCAAATTGTATATCCAGAATCCGAACCCGCAAGGGATTCAGACCTTCAATGGGGGCGCGATCAAAGGGGATACCTACATCGGTCAAGAGGGGGCCTATACCCGAGTAATATGGATAATGGATAGCATTTCTATTGAAAAAGAATTCGTCGTTCCATTTTTAAGTGCAGAAGGGGAAAGGATTCCTATGGGATTTGTCTTGCAAGAATATGTAGGTGATCCTGTAGAGCTATTTACCTACCCAACGAATCCCCTAAATGAACCCTATCCAATCCAATTAGGGACTGTGGGAAATGTAGACCATTTATTTAATGCCTTAGGGAGGGATTTTTCCTCCTACTTTATCGATAGGTATTGGTATATAAACGCAGGTAACAATCTCTTATCAGGTCTATCCCTAAGTTATGGGGAGAATGATGTTAGCGAATCCGTCCTGGACAAGGACCAGGAGTTGAAAGGGCAATGGTGGAATGGGGGAAAATGGACCTTCTTTAACTTAGGAGAACCTAGCTCGGAACGTCGCATAAGCTGGACTTCTCCCTTTACCTTTTCAGGAATTTGGAGCCTGAGTCGCGACCAATTGGCTGTGTCCAAACCTGCTGAGTTACCCGTGGAGCATCTCTCTATTTATCCAAATCCAACAAAAGGATTGTGCTTTATCTCCTTGGAGTTCCCCTATCCCTCTGAAACTTTTTTCAGGCTTTTCAATTCCTCTGGGCAGATAGTTTTGGAAGAACATTCTCCCATTCCTCAAAAAAACCATTTAATCCAACTGGATCTAAGTTCACTTTCTGGGGGTATATATGATTTACAGATACTTTCCCAAGGAAAAAGGATTAGCAGAAAAATTATGAGGTACTAAGCCCATTCAAATTCAAATACTTCGTAAAGAGCTGTTTTTAAATGCGTTTTCACTTCTTCCAGGGGAACCTTATAACCTGCCTCGGCCTCAAGAGAGGTAACAGCTTTGTCAGAAATCCCACAAGGTACTATCCCATTAAAATAGGATAAATCGGTATTTACATTTAATGCTAACCCATGCATGCTGACCCAGCGACTGCATCGAATTCCCATGGCGCAGATTTTACGTGGGAGGGGTTTATCCACATCCACCCAAACGCCAGTAGCCCCGGCTAATCTTTCTCCTTGAACTCCATATTGGTCACAAACCCGGATAATTGTTTCTTCCAGCATGCGCAGATACCAGTGGAGGTCCCGTTTAAATTTATCCAGGTCCCAAATAGGGTAAGCAACAAGTTGGCCAGGACCGTGATAAGTGATATCTCCTCCTCGATTGATTCGATAGAAGGAAACTCCTCTTTGGCTCATGGCTTCTTCATTGAGTAAGAGATGGGCGTCTTTCCCACTCTTCCCAAGGGTATATACATGGGGGTGCTCACAAAATAGCAAATGGTTTTGAGTGGGGACTTCTGGGGCCGCTTGTCCGAGCGCTTTCTCCAATTTGATTTGGGTGTTCTCTTTCAATAATTTCTCCTGGAATTCCCAAGCCTCACCAAAAGGAATTGTTCCTAGATCTTGAAAAGAAACCTTCGGCCGTAGAGATGTTTTTGCCTTACCCATCCCCAAAAATACAGAAAAGATCAAAATACCTCACTGTTCTAAACGAACTTGGATTCCAGGTAATTCATGGTCCCTTAGACGCCATAACAGGAAATATAAAAGATTTCCTGAAAATGAGGACTTATTCCATTATTTTGAAAATAAGAAAAAATGTATGGAAAATGGATGTTCCCCAAATCTTTAAGTATGTTAGATTGCTTAGTATCCTCCTTTGCTCCTTAGGCGAAGTTTCATGGGCCCAGACAATCAACTCAGAGGAAACAAGTGATACTTCCTTTATACAGGAATTTAGCATTAAGTATTATGCATCTGGGCTTGGGCGATTGAAGAAGGTATTTGCCGATAGGAATGGAAATATTCAAGTCCTAGCGGATAGTGGGTTATTTCAGCCTTCCAGAGGGAAATTTTTGTATCCTGGGGAATTAGTTGCTAATCGGAAATACCGCCCCATGAAGGACATGGATATTCGGGATATGGCACTGGTAGAGGGACAGTTCCTGTACCTAACCGATAAATTTATTTTGGGGAACGCCTGGGCAGGTACGCACCTACTTGAGCTGGATGAAGAAGGCATGCAATGGCCAGAGGAAGAGAATGACCGCGTGGAAGCCAGAAAACGAGGCCAATTAGAAAGTCTCAAAGTTCCTGTTGACCCAATTAACTGCATCAAATGGATTCAAGGGAATTATTGGTACGGGACGGACAAAGGAGCCTTTATGGAGCGAGTTGACGGGGGCTTCAACTACTACCAGGGAGAACGATGGCTTCCGGGAGATACAGTAATTCATATCGCTCAAGGGCCCGATTCCTCCATACTTATATTGACTCAAAAAGGATTAGCTCAACTAATTTTTCAGCCATGGACCTTACAAAAAAAGGCTGCTTATTATGAAAAACAGGTGCGATCCCGGCATATTAGGTACGGCTTAAATGCTAGCTTGGGGGAGATGCAAAGAGGTAGGCTAGAAACAGGGGTGCTCAAGGATTCAGATAATGATGGGTTATGGACGGCCATGTACCTGGCATCCCAGGCTTTTCGTTATGCGGTGGAAGGCACAGAAGAGGCGCTACAAAACTGTCGGGAATCCCTTGATGCGATGGAGCGCTTGTTTAGCGTAAACCCCGTAAAGGGATTTCCTTCTCGTTCCTTTGAACGCAGGGGCTATATCCCCCATCTGGCAGACGTGGAACGCTGGCAGCCTGCCCTTGATCCCAACTGGGATTGGAAGGCAACCACGAGTAGCGATGAAGCTATTGGACATATGTTTGCCTACGGAGTAATTGCGGAGATAGTAGATGATACTGCCCTACAGGCTCAATCCATTCGCCTAATGGATAACCTGATGACTCACATTGTGGAAAATAACTGGTATTTGGTCGACTATGACGGCAAGCCTACCACATGGGGCCGCTGGCATCCTGACTATGTCAATGCCCGATTGAAAATGGTAGGGGACAGAAAACTCAACTCTTCCAATATCATATCCATGCTCCAAACAGCTTATCACTTTACTGGCAAAAGCCTTTTTAAGGAAAAAGCCTATGAACTGATGGAAGAATATGGCTATCTGGAAAACCTGCTCAGACCTATGAGTGAGATAGGACCTGCACCGGACACTGCGGATGACTGGGACAGGATGCTCTCCGAATCCTGGAACCACTCAGACGATGAGATGTATTTTCTGGGCTATTGGGGCTTATATCGCTATGCGTTTACAGATTCCCTAAAAAAGCTGTACAAGGAGGCCATCCTAGACCATTGGGAAGCCGAACGCCCTGAAAAGGAAGGGGCATGGAACATCTTTACCGCCATGACTGGAGTGGATACCTTCGATCGTGAAGCAGCTATTTGGTATTTGCAAGCGTATCCCTTGGATCTAATCGATTGGGATATAAAAAACAGCCATCGGAAAGACTTAGAATACCTGGAAGAAAACTTTCGGGGTCAAAAAACAAAAGAAGTCCTCCCACCAGATGAACGACCTATTCGACGCCACAATGCCAATACCTTTATATTAGATCGGATAGGGGGAAGGGGCCGAACAGAATATAGTGCAGGCGACATTTGGCTGTTGCCTTATTGGATGGGGAGGTTTCTGGGCGTAATCCAAGCAGGGGAATGAGGCCTAGCCCACCATATTCTCTCGTGCTACCACTTTTTTGACTTCAGGGACAAGAGATTTTAGCACAGGTTCTACGCCTTTTTGTATCGTTTGAATGGCGTGAGGGCAAAGATAGCAGGCTCCGTGCATCCGAAGATTGAGAACTCCATCTTTATAGGATTCAAATACAATGTCTCCACCATCTTCCTGAGCAGCGGGCCGAATCTTATTATCCAGGAGTTGGGTGATCAAGTCTACCACCACTTCTTCTGTTCGCTCATGTTCAACTGAAACGGCTCCATAATACAAGATAGGTTGGTCCGATTCGAGGTGTAATTGTATTAGCATGCGTAACTCAGACAATACCTCGTCCCATCTTGGGCTATTTTGGGAGTTTTTGACAACAGTTACATAGTTATGGTTGAGCATCACACGTTCTACATAGCGGAGCATCATCAACCTACGTGCTAGTGGAGAAAATTCTGCCTCCTTGAGCGAAGTAAACTCATAAGGCTGGTCCACAAGGATTCCATTCTCTAAGACAAACTTCATCGCTTGGGGATTGGGTACCCCCTCGATATGCATATGTACCTTCCGCTTACTCATGGGACAAAGGTAGTGAATAGGTTTATTAGTCCGTGGTCGGTGGTCGGTAGAAAGTAAATTTTTTTCAAAATAATACAACCTTACTCAATAAATATCATATACCATTAACAGACCACAGACCACAGACCACAGACCACAGACCACAGACCACAGACCATTCTACACCTGCCAGTTAATCCCCACCTTTCCCTGCTGTTCGAGCAATGCATTGGTTTGAGAAAAATGCCTGCAGCCCCGAAAGCCTGTACGTGCCAGCGGACTGGGGTGAGCGGCGCTGAGAACATGGTGGCGGGATGGATCGATAACAGCCCCCTTTTGTTGGGCATAACGGCCCCATAGCAGGAAGACAAGTCCCTTTTTTTGCTCATTCAGCGTTTGAATAGCCGCAGTGGTAAACTGTTCCCAACCCTTTTTTTGGTGAGATCCTGCTTGGGAAGCTCGTACTGTGAGAGTTGCATTGAGCATTAAAACTCCCTGATCTGCCCATTTTTGGAGATAACCATGGTTGGGAATGGCAAACCCTACATCATCTTGTAATTCTTGGTAAATATTGCGCAAAGAGGGGGGAATCCGTACGCCAGGCTGAACAGAAAAACATAGACCATGCGCCTGCCCAGGGCCATGGTAGGGGTCTTGCCCAATGATGACCACCTTTACCTCATCAAAGGGGGTACTA
This sequence comes from Bacteroidia bacterium, assembly GCA_965263105.1. Taxonomy (GTDB): domain Bacteria; phylum Bacteroidota; class Bacteroidia; order J057; family J057; genus JBCCTX01. The sequence goes on from CBDHGL010000003.1 coordinate 638,490, forward strand.
TCAAAAGCAGCAAAAATTTGTTTACCGGGGGGATAGATAAGCTGGCCTGCATTTTTCTCTTCCTTCAGAAAGGCCTTGAGTTGGATAAAGTAGGGTTTAGAAAATTCTCCCTTGAGGGCTTCCTTCCAACCCGCTTCAATTTGTATAGACGCCGCATCAGACATGAAAAGAAATATATTATAGGGTTATGCGTGTAAAGTTATTTTTTTCTTTTGGCTCGCACTAATATCAGACCTAGAAAAGCGATGGCGAATAAACCCAAGAATGAGATCAGCCCCATCATAAGGGGGAGATTGGAAGAGGGACTAGGGGAAAGGGGAGAACCTAAAGAACGTTCTTGGACCAGTTCTTCTTCCCATAAGGTGTTGCCCATACAAGCACTGGTCTTCATCGTAAAGCCCTTGTACACAGACACCAGATATTCGCTACCTTCCTTGAAGATAAATCCACAGTCTTTCTCCCAAGCGGTATTAATAATAAGAACGGAGCCCACTTGTTTTTTCCAACTTTTTTCTACCTCAAACGTAAATTTCCACCCCCCAGAGATCCAGTTGGTATTGATGTGGATGACTTTCCCCTTAAATATGAGATTGGCTTTATCTGGAGAGTTTAGGTTTTCAGGACAGACACAATTTTGGGCAAATAATCCCAAACTCCCTATCAAGCCCAAAATCAATAGCAGAAAGCCCCGATAATTTTTCATATTAATCCCTTGAGAATATTGTAGTCGTTAAGAAGTAAACTCGCCTATTCATGGGATGTTTTCCAAGGCTTATAAGCAATTATTTAGGAAAGGAAAATGATATTTCCCGGATGGGTGGCAAGCCGGAGCTTATTTTTCTCCACAACTAGGACCTGATCCAGACGAACAAAGTCTCTTTCATCGATCTTAAATACGTAGGGATTGGTATGCTCAAAAAAACTTTCCAGAAAAAGACACTCAGGATCTGCTTTATATGATTTTTTTTGGATCACTGCCTCCCAATAGCCTTCCATCTGCTTTTGAAACTGATGTCTCACAATGCGTCTGAAAATATAGGGGAATATCAATTTTTCGTCATTCAATTCAGATATACCATTGACGAAGATCCCTTCTTGAGTTTGGTCCTCAGACCAAAGGTTCATCGTTTGACGTTGGGCATTCCTGACTCCATGGATAAGGGGTTGTCTTAATTTGGCTTCCAATGTCATAAAAAAATAAGGGTATACCATGCCATTTGCTACCAGACGGTAATTCACAGATTGTTTTATGAGGTCTAAAATCGCAGCTGTATCCATGTGAGAGCCAGATTTTATGGGACTCTTTCCCCCAAATACCCAGGAAATGGGTCTCCCTTTGCGGTCGATGTCGTTGACAATGATAAAGCCCTTCAGGGCATCTTCTCCTTTGACCTTAAAGCTTTGGGTCCCCGTTTTTTGTGCTACCTCAATGGACCTAATATATTTATGACCAAACCTGGATCGCCAATTGATTTCTTCTACCCCCAGATAGGATAAGAGCTTGTGGGTAGCCTGTTCTCCATAGTGAAAGGGTTGCTGGTAGTTTTTAGGTTTGGGCTTTTCGGCCTTACTGTATGATTTTCCTCGGGTTTCTGAAGGAGGCTTTATGCGAGTGGGAGAATAATGCGTTTCTAATGCATCGATACCTTGGAGTCTCAGTTGAACCGAGCCGTTTCCGTCCTTGAGTTTTTCTTCAAATAAGGCTTTGTGGTGACTCTGAATATGAGACCAATCGCTTGGATTGGAGGCTTCAAACATAAGTGAGTCTCCATCTGGAGAATAGCCGACAACATGAAAATTGCCTTCAATCAGGTAATAATCCATAATGGGGGGTTGGCAAAGGTGCAGCCATATCCTTGTGGCTTACAGGCCGAGGATTTGCTTGTATCTTTCTAAATCGGATAATACTTCAACAGCTTTTAGAATTTCTGGGTCATCATCAAAGGATACTTCTACAATCCCTTGTTTGTAAAAATACCTTTTGGCAATTTCCTGTTCCAATCTCAGGGCAATATCCCCTTGGAGCGCATCTATCTGACTATCTTTATGCTGATTTATGGCTTCTTCTAGGGTAGCGATTTCGTCGCTTACCTCTTCAAAGTAGGCTTCTGATTTCAAGTCTTCTTTGAGTGCATTCACTTTCTGATCCAGTGGGGTTTCCAAAACAGCATTCTTATTTTTCACAAACTCCTTGAATTCGGTAAACAGGCTATTGCCGACATGAAATTGCTTGGGCTCTACCATTTCGGGATGTTGTTCAGCATATTGGGTAGCGAAATCAAACATAAGCCCCTCTCGGATCATAGAAGCAAATAAGGGTTTCGTTTCCGGTGCTGCCATGGGAATGTCTGGATTGATGCCTCCGCCGTCTCTCACAATTCGACCATTACGCGTTGTAAAAGTATTACGAAGACTATCGGGAATCCTATTTGCCTTCCCATTAGCATCTCTATCGCTGTAATTGATGGCCTGGATACACCTTCCACTAGGGGTGTAGTACTTGGCTGTCGTAATTTTTAATTGAGCGTTATAACTTAGGGGGCGAATGTCCTGAACCAGTCCTTTGCCAAAACTCTTCTGCCCGATTATGACGCCTCGATCCAAATCTTGAATGGCACCTGCAACGATCTCAGAAGCACTGGCACTATTTCCGTCAATCAATACAGTTAGGGGGATACGGTCATCTGTGGCTTTCCTACGGGTGTTGAGTACGCGCCTGGAGCCTTCCATTCGTCCACGCGTTTCTACAATGGTTTCTTGCTGGGGGATGAAAACATTTGAAACATGGATGGCCTCGTCCAATCTGCCCCCAACATTTCCTCTTAAATCTAATATCACTCCCTTAAGATCCCCATTAGAGCGGTCTTTCAAGCGAGCTAAAGCAGAAGAAACCTCATAAGAAGCATTCTCTGTAAAGCCTTCCAACGCTATATAGCCAATCTGATCCGTTACCAATCCTGAATAGGGAACATTGGGAATTTTAATTCGATCTCTCTTGACAGTCAATTCCTTTTCCTGCCCCCCTCTCAATACGGTAATAGAAATCTCCGTACCTTTTTTACCTCGAAGCAAATCCCGAACATCGGAAATGGTCATTTCCTCCGTGATAGGAGTTTCTTTTACTTTTGCTAGTTGATCCCCAACCTTAATCCCGGCTTCGTCTGCGGGAGAATCCTCATAGGGCTCGATGATCAGAATACGCCCCTTGCGCTTGCCTACCAAAGCTCCAATGCCTCCATACTCTCCCTTGGTCAGAAATCGTACCTGATCGGACTCCTGCTCACTAATAAAGTTGGTGTAGGGGTCCAAAGATTCCAGCATAGCATCTATGCCCGTTCGGATTAGCTTTTCTGGGTCCGTCTCATCCACATACATGGTATTCACGTCGCGGAATAGCTTGCCAAATATGTCGAGGTTTTTGGAAATCTCGTAATAATCATTGGAGTATTGCGTAACAAAACCCAAACCAAACCCAGACAAGACAAGCAAGGAAATACCAACTACCGATCGGGTGAGTTTCATAAATCAATTTGTAAGATCCCTTAAACTCAAAATATAGGAAATTTCCGGGAAAGGATAAAGAACCCAGCTCTCCTTTTTGCTTACAAGAAATTTGCTACACTTTTTTCTTTTTTGAGGCGACCTTAATTTTTCGCCATTTGGAAAAGTCTCGATTCATAAGTTTCTCTAATTCTTGTATGTCGTATTCCAAAACACGTAGGATCATCTCTTGATAGGCGGGACTTATTTGAGGCTTTTCCTTCATGAAATAGGATTTCCGGTTGAAGGTGAGTACCTGCCAGGCCTTGGGAGATACCTTTTTGATTAAACTAAGTGGGAAAGGAGGGTTATCAAAGCGGTGGTTGCTTTTGTAACCGCCGATAGATTTGTTGGCATGTACTGTGTCAAAGTCTCCAAACAGGGTAAAATCAAGATCTAAAAATTCGGAGAGCTCATAGATAACCTGTCTCCTGTTTTTGAGCAAATCGTCAAAATCAATCAAAAATAACCTGTCTTTTCCAAAGGTCTCAATATAGGGGAGAATCTGGCTATAATAACGCGAAATGCTCAAATAGGCAGGATCTCTGACAATCTCTCGGTCTATGGTTTCTTTAGTAAAGCCTCGTTGGTAATAGTGGGTATAGGCTGAGCGTATCCGATCAATGGGATTCCTGACGATATAGATGAATTTCATCTCTGGGTTATATGTATAAATATCTTCCCAGATGTTGAGGTTTTCTAGTGGATAATTAGTGTACGAGGTGGAGGCTTCAAAATACCGGAGACCATCACCTGGTTGGAAGAGCGCATTATATTGAGAGAGATCAGCTTGCCAATTGGCTGCTTTGCTGAAAAAATGAGGCTCTTTTTCTGTACATCCGGAAAGATGAGGGTGTGTATCCAGGATTTGGAACAAGGTGGTGGTCCCCGCTTTCTGGGCACCGAGTATCATAAAATTTACCATACCAAAACTCATATAATTGAGCTGTTAGGTAAATGTACGAATAATTTAATTCAAAAAAAATAAAATACAATAAATGTAATTAACACAAAACCCTCTCAACGCCTCGTTCAGTACAGCGATTGCTGTATATAGCGTAAGCGTAATATTTTTGAACACGAGGCACGAGACACGGAGTTTTAAGTTGCTATACCAATTATCCTCTCTGCATTTGTCATGAAAACCTCCTAAAAAGTCTGCGTCAAAACCTAGTTCATGCATAAGAAAAAATCGAACACGGAGGCACTGAGACACGGAGTTTTAAGTTGCTATACCAACTATCTTTTCTGCGTTTGTCATAAAAATCTCATAAAAAGTCTGCGTCAAAACTCAGTTCATGGAATTGTTAAGATAAGCATACGAGACACAAAGAGATTTGTAAAACAAATCAAAAGTTCCCCTTCGTGTCCTATTCCGAAACCGAGTAAATAGTTAAAAATTCCTTAACGGATATAGGACTTGTAATCCTGCACCTTCTCGAGCACATCTTCCCGAGGAATATCCCGGTACTTGGGCGGAAGCAATTCCTTGGAGGTACACTCCAAGACAGCCGCGTAGGTCATGAGTTCTATCTCTTCTGGATAGGTCGGTGGGAGGAAGTCCTGGAAGACCTGCATGATGATGTCCTGATTCACCTCTTTGAGCCCCAGGCTGGCGGCCTTGAATTTGGCTCGGGTTAGAGCTGCCTCCATATCCGCCCCAGATTTGACGGGAATATCTTCGAAGAAATCATCTTCAAAATCATCTATGTTGAGATAGCTCAGCCCCGTTTTTTTGAACATGACATCCAGCAGTTCTTTTTTATCTTCGATGCTATCGGGATAGAAAAGGGCAATGTGTTCTTCTGCGCGTCCTTGACGTTTAAAGTCGACTGGCATGAGATCAGGTCTGGCCGTCACCAGGAACCAAATAATTCTCCCCCGGTTTTCTGTATCCGACATAAAGGTGGCCAGCATGGAGAAGGTACGTTGACTCACTTCGTGGCCCTCGCCTCGACTGCCCAGATAGGCATCGGCCTCATCTATCATCACGGCTACAGGAGCCATGGCCTTAAGAATCTTCAACACCTTTTGAAGGTTAGCTTCAGATTGTCCTACGTACATGCTGCGGAAGTTTTTGAGCATGACCATGGGTACCCCAATATCACTCGCAAAGCAGCGAATCATAAAGGTCTTTCCCGTCCCTACCGGGCCAGAAACCAAATAACCCATAGGCATAACGTCAGAACGACCCGTTTTCAGGGCTCGGGCGGCATCCTGAAGGTGCTTTTTGGCCTGTTTGTGTCCTGCAACGTGTTCCAGGCTATACTTGCTTTCAATGAATTCGAGTAGCCCACCTGCTTCGGATTCGATCATCTCTTTCTTGCGGGCCATTAGCTCTTTGTGGGTGAAAGTTAGCTTATTTCTCACCACCTCCGACATCAGGATATTGAGGTGGACAATCCCCAGACCTGCTGTATTTTTGCCTAGGACCTTTTGAGACATTTCAAAGTGCTCTTCCGCCCCTTCGTGCTGTTTGAAAAAATGCTCGATGTATTGAAGGCGATGGGCTTCGTCGGGATAGGGAATTTGTACCTCGTGAGTATAGGGATTGCGGATGTATTGCTCATTTAGTGAGGTAATGGCCTCAGTCAACAAGACGATGGTCATATCCGCCTGGAGGAATTTATCTTCACGCGCCCATTTTTGCATGAAGACCTTGAGCATCTGGTCTTCTTTGTTGTTCCCACGAGCGGGGAGGACTGTTTCGGCAAAGTCTATGATAAAAGCGATAGACTTGGGCTTGCTCACACGGTCTTTGATGTGAGACAAGAGCCGTTCCACATCGGTTTTGGAGGATTTTTTAGGTTTTTTATCGTTGTTATCGATATAGGTCATCAGGTCGGGAATCGCCTTCTGCATAAAACGTTGGACGATGTCCATATCCTTTTCCTCTTCAGTAGCAGCAGGTTTTTCCCCAGTTTCCACTTTCAATCTACGCTCGAGGTATCCAATCAGGAATTGTAAAAACTCCTGGTTGATACAGAGGTTAAAGTAGGTATCCAATATGAGGAAGGCTCGGGCAGGTTCCCTGGATAATTCTGAAAAGTTATTTCCCGTCAGTTCGTCAAACATTTTGAGCGTGGAGACAAAGTCCTGACGCATCTTTCCTTCTCCTCCAAAAATGCGGTCATCCTTGAAGCGAATCCCAGCTGCGCGGTCATAATAAACCGTGATATCTCTGTGGCGAAACATTTCTCCTGTGAGGAACTCCTTTACTTTTTGGTAGTGGGGTTCCCCATTCTCAACGACACGGACGTAGTCGTGGATATTTCCGTGGACCACGAATTGTGACACTTGTTGAGAGAGGTACCTTCTCTTGATATCATGGGCAAATTCTGGGACTTCGATTTTTCGTTCGGATGTTTGAGACACAGAGGTATCCATAAACTAATAGCGGTTAAATTTTTTGTGGTGTTTGGGGGTTCGACTCTTTACCTACAACACATATTTCTACCTACCTGTGACAGGTACTGCCTTTTTTCTGAACCCAGTGGAAGTTAAGCTTTAGTTTGGGAGAAGAAAAATTTGGCGAAATTTTTTGAGGGGGAGTAGCGTGTTATATTTATATCACGCAATGCATAAGTAGTAAGGATTAACGCAATGCGTATATGCAAACGTTGGGGTGCATAAATGGAAATACGAAAGGTGAATAAAAAAACCTATCTTTAGATGTGAACAAGAAAGAGTTTTTTAGTATCTAGATAATAAAGGAGAGGAGCGACTGAGAGTTCGCTTAATCATTGATCAAGGAAAAATAGTTGACTTAGTTTTTCAATACGAAAGTTTAATTCAGGGAAAGTGGAGAGATATTGTACGATACGATTTTGCCCATAATTTTTTTCATCGAGATGTTATTTTCCCCAATGGCGACCAAGAAAAAACTCGAATTGATATTGATGACTTGGAACTGGCTTCTTTGTATGCTGAACAAGATTTAAAAGATAAGTGGCAATTTTATAAAGAACGTTATATCAAAAAACTGAAAAAATGAAACAGATAGCTCACCATATCGGTCTTACTTTTGATTTTGTCAGGGAATTGATAAAAAATCCAGAGCTTCTAAAAGAACTTCCAGATGAATTCGAACTGGAGTTTATAGAAAAGGATATACCTGCTAAGGCAGTAGAAGATTTGAAAAACAAGCAATTAGTTAAAGTAAAGAACACCTTTGAATTGATCCCGTCCCAGAAAAAAAATTGACTCCCCCCAATAAAAGCTATGCGTCCATCCTAGCTTCGCGTCGCCCGATCGCAGAGCTCAGCCGTTGGGGCCCATTCCCCAGATTTACCCTCCAAAATCCCCGGGCGAAAAAAATAGGGATTTTTCAAGGTAAATTAATAAGTGCCTTTTCATTACTTCTGACTTATTCTATCTTCCGCCCCCGCGTATAAGGCGCGCTGGCTTCCTCCAGGCTCGTTTCATAGGCTTCCAATTCCTGAATGAAGGCCTTCAATTCGTTATGAAATTGAGAAAAATCCTCATTAGCAATCCGATAATTGTCCTTGTAGGTCTGTGTAGGATTCTGACGGGTATTCCAGTGGCCATAGGCAATTTGCCCTATTCTGCCACTGATGGATGGCAGGGAAGATTCGTTTAAGCCCTGTCTGACCGGATCCCCCGAAAGCCGTATATACAAGCCTGCCACCTTCTCTTTGAGCTCCTGCCATTGGGCAAAGTGAGTGGCAGTAGCTTTAGGAGTCATTTTTAAAGCAGCTCCCATGTAACGTAAGCGTTCATTGGCTTCTGAAAGCTTCTGGCTGGCACTTGAAACTTTTCTGAGAAGTTCCTGGGTTTCCTGTTGGAATTGTGCAACCGTAGCTAAATCTGTTCCTTCGCTTAGGGTAGGTACGGGTTTGACCGTAAAGCTTTGTGGGCTTCCCTGGCTTTTCAATTCACCATTCTGAAGTACAAAAAGCTCCGCTGTATACTCACCAGGAGCAGCAAGAGGCCCTTGCGCCTCCCCAGCCCAGGGGGGAATAAAGGAAGGCCTCGACAAACGTATCGGATTGGACGCGGGAAGTCTGAGATCCCAATGGGTCCTGTGTAAGCCCTTTTTTGCTGTTCCCTCGATCCAACGGATGGGCTTTCCTGATGGGTCTTTTATCAGTAACAATACCTGAGGCTTAGCCTCAGTAGATTCATCTCTAAGCGCTTCCCATCCGGGAAAGGGAATGCTCGCACCTTCTTTGTTAAGTTTCTTTTCTGCTTCCTCGCGTTGCTGTTGATCCGTTTGGGGTATTTCGTGTATATAGTAAGTCAGAAGTGCCCCAAAGGGAGGATTTTCGGCAACAAAGCTGGTAGAGCCTAAGGTAGGCATACCCTTGGCCTGCATAGGCACATACGGGACATAACTCCAGGTATCTCGAATCGGAAATAAAGTAGCTGCCTTTTCGCCTATGGCCCCGGAAAGGCTGCGCAGAGGAGAATAGTCGTCTAAGACATAAAATCCCCGTCCAAAGGTCGCTCCCACTACGTCATTCTCTCTCGTATGGAGTTCTATATCTCTGAAGGGAATAGTGGGTACCCCTGATTTCAACGGAATCCAGTTTTCTCCTTTGTTGTAGGAGAAATACAGGCCATATTCGGTCCCTATAAACAGGAGGTTTTCATTCTGGTGATCTTGTTTGAGAACCCATACAATGGTACCCTCAGGTAAGTCCCCAGATATAGACTTCCAAGATTGACCACGATCTGTACTCATAAATATCAGAGGCCGATAATCCCCAAACTTATGGGCATCCACCACAGCAAAAGCGGTATTGGCATCGTGCTGAGAGGCTTCGATATCATTGATAAAGGAGCGTTTTGGAACCTCAGGAAGTTGTCCGCTCTTTCGCCAATTTTTTCCTCCGTCTTCACTGATGTGAATCAAGCCATCATCCGAGCCTGTATAGAGCAAACCCTCTACTAGGGGAGATTCGGCGATGGAGGTTAGGGTAGCGTACTTAGACATAGCTCCATTGTCATACAAGCCGTCTACACTCCAGACCCGATCCATTAACTCCAATTCGTAGCGGTTGGTATTTGTGGTCAGGTCTGAGCTGATTACCTCCCAGGAATTGCCCTGATCCTCACTACGCCAAAGACGTTGGGATCCAAAATACAGGCGTTTGTGGTCATGAGGGCTAATGAGTATAGGGCTGTCCCAGTTCCACCTTTCAGGAGGATCGTTGGGGGAGGGTTGAGGCTGAATATTCAAGGCCTCTTCACTGCGTCTGTCATAGCGAAAGAGGAGGCCTTGCTGAATTTCCATATACACGATGTTCGGGTCATCCGGATCGAAGGCGCAATCATAACCATCGGCGCCCAGAGGGACGTACCAATCCCGATTTCGAATACCTTCTGCATTCATGGCATGAGAAGGACCTATGAGGGTTCCCAGGTCCTGTGCTCCCCCAACAATGTTGTAAAAGGGCTCCGAATTATCTAGTCCCAGCTTATAGAATTGGGAAATAGGCATATTGGGAAAATGGCGCCAGTGAGATCCTTCGTCAAAGCTCTCATACAAGCCGGCATCAGTTCCAGCGAGCAGGTGCTGTCCGTCAATGGGGTCTATCCACAGGGCATGGTTATCACTGTGTTTCTCGCGTCCCGTTCCCAGATAATCAAAGGTTTTTCCCCCATCGCGTGATACGTGGAGGAAGACATCCATTTGATAGATTAGGTCGGGATTCTGTGGCGATACCTCGATCTCCTGGTAATAGTGTGGGCCTGTTCCTCCAGATATATAGCTACTCCTTTTTTCCCAACTCATCCCCTTATCCATTGATCGATATAGGCCTTTTTCTGAGTCCTTTGCCTCAATCGTTGCATACACCAGATTGGGATTGGCAGGGGTTACAGCTAGGCCAATTTTCCCCACATCTCCCTTCGGTAAACCTGTTTTTACCTGTTGCCAAGTGTCTCCATTATCCGTAGATTTATATATGCCCGATCGGGGGCCTCCGCCCATAAGCGACCAGGTGTGTCGACGGCGCTGGTAGGCCGCTGCATATACCACATCGGGATTAGCGGGATCAAACTCCATATCTGTAACGCCAGTATTTTCGTCAATCTTCAGGACCCATTCCCAGGTTTTGCCTCCATCCCGCGTTTTATATATGCCTCTGTCTCCCCCGGAATTCCATAAGGGTCCCTCCGCAGCCACTAGTACTACGTCACTATTACGAGGGTCTACTAGAATCTTGCCTATATGCTCTGAGCGATCAAGGCCCATTTTTTTCCAGGTTTTCCCCCCGTCTCCACTCTTATAAACTCCGTCTCCCCAACCTACATGGCGTCCACTAACGTTTTCTCCCGTTCCCAGCCAGATAACTTCCGGATTAATGGGGTCTATGGTAACAGTCCCGATGGAGTAGGAGCTTTGTTTGTCAAATACAGGTTTCCAGGTGATCCCTCTATTTGTACTTTTCCAGAGATTTCCAGAACCGACGGCTACATACCAGGTGTTCGGTTGATGTGGGCTAATAGCAATATCCGCTATCCTTCCTCCCATGAGGGCAGGGCCTATGCCCCGGAGAGGGAGGCCTTGAGCAGCTTCCTTTATGGAGGAAGGGAAGTCCGTTTGACTAAAGGTGAGGGAAAAAGATAGAATAAGAGTCATTATCAACCCACACACTTGAATAAGCTTAGGTTTGAGCATATCCGAAAAGATTATGTTAAAAAGATAATTGCCTGATAAATGAGAATAATTTTATCCCGGTATTAGGTCGCGGTCCAATTGTATGACCACATTTTCTCCTTCGGACTTGGCCATTACGGTCGTCAAGGTGAGGTCTCCAATGATATTGATGGTTGTACGGCACATATCTATCAGTCGATCTACCCCAAAGATGAGGGCAAGGCCCGTTTCGGGAACGCCTATTGTACCCAATACCAGGGCCAGGGTAATCATCCCTGCTCCGGGAACACCGGCTGCACCGACAGAGGCTAGGGTAGCAGTAAGAACAACCGTTAGTTGCTGAGAGAAGGTGAGATCTATGCCGAAAACCTGGGCAATAAAAAGGGCTGCTACCGCCTGATATAGGGCAGTCCCATCCATATTGATGGTAGCTCCCAGAGGCAATACAAAACTGGCAATCTGCTTGGAAACGCCCAGGTTTTTCTCTGCCACATTCATACTGATAGGAAGCGTAGCACTACTAGAGCTAGTACTAAACCCCAGGACAATGGCTTCCTTGATAGCCTGGATAAAGCGTAGGGGATTTTGGCCTACATAAAAGCGAATGAAAGCAAAGTGGGTAATGACTACATGAAGTAGTAAGCCAACAAGGACTACCAAAGAATATTTGATGAGTAATAATAGCACATCAATACCGAGCTGGGAAACTACCCCTACCATGAGGGCAAAGACCCCATAGGGAGCGGTTTCCATGGCCAGGGTTACCAGTTTAATCACCGCATCATTTAACGCATCAAAGAAATCTACTAAGAGTTTGGCTTTCTCTTTTGGGATAAGGGTAATGGTAATTCCCAGAAAAAGAGAAAAGAAAATGACTCCCAGCATATCGCCTTCACTTAAGGCTTGAAAGGGGTTGGTGGGAACCATACGAATGAAGAGGCCAATAATTTTTTCAAACTCACTTTTGGAAGCCATCTCTTCAGCCTGGGCATTGCGTTCTGCCGCCTGATCCTGGTATTGAGCCACCAATTCATCCTTCTTTTGCATATCCAATCCCACCCCAGGTTTGGCAATATTGGCTATCAAAAGCCCTAAAATTACTGCCAAAGCAGTCGTTAACATAAAAAATCCAAAGGCCTTAGCCCCCATTTTTCCTACCTTTCGGATATCCCCTAAACTTGCAGCACCCAATATTAAAGAAACCAATACCAAGGGTACGACCAACATCTTAACCAGGCGAATAAATATTTCGCCGATCCATTCGATATAAACGGTTAAATGTTGGCCGCCAAACTGATTTAATAATAGGCCGACAATGATCCCCAGGATCATCCCAATAAGAATTTTTGTATAAAGCTTCATGTAGGTTTTGGTGTGTTTGAGTTATTTCAATGTTAAGGAAAATAGGGCTAGAATGCGAATTTTACTCCCAATTTGTGAATTAATATCCTGGATATTCCACCCATTTTCCATACTTCACTTTTTCACCATTATCAAAAGCATACATAAAAGTTAATATTTATTAGTTTTGAAACCTTAACAAATTGCGCTTGATACGGACTTACCTTCGGTTGCTACGACCTCATCAGTGGATTAAGAATTTTTTTCTCTTCCTACCTGCTTTTTTTGCGCAGCAGATAACGGATGAAAACCTGTTGCTTCAAACTGCATTAGCCTTCGCAGCTTTTTCTTTAGTGGCGAGTAGTGTTTATATATTCAATGACTACAGAGATCGAGAGGAGGACCGCAAGCATCCCATAAAAAAGGAAAGGCCACTTGCTGCTGGGACTATAGCGCTTCCGCATGCTTTGTACTTGATGGCTGCTTTGCTTGTTCTAGGCTTATGTATATTATATGGACTTCAAGTAGAGGCCTTCTTTTGGGCCCTCGGTTATATCTTATTGAATGTGGCTTACTCCTTGCTTCTCAAACAAATCCCGATTATAGATTTATACATTATTGCACTGGGATTTGTCATTCGCATAGCCTTGGGAGCTTCTCTGTATGCCATTCCCCTTTCCATGTGGATTATATTGATGACTTTTTTGTTAGCTCTTTTTATTGGTCTCGCAAAACGCAGAGATGATGTTAGTCTGGCTGCTGAGGGGAAAAATGTCCGTAAATCCGTTTCTGGATACAACCTCCCCTTCATCAATGGAGCAATGATGATCATGGCTTCAGTATTGATTGTTTCTTATATCTCCTACACTATTTCAGCCGATACGCAAGCCAAGTTTTCCAATCCCAATCTGTATGTGACCGTGTTTTTCGTTATTCTGGGAATCCTTCGATATATGCAGTTGACCTTCGTAGAAGAAAAAAGTGGGAATCCTACCATGATCCTTTGGCAAGATCGTTTCCTTCAACTAACCATTCTGGGATGGATAGTGAGTTTTGTAGTGTTGATTTATTTGTGATAAACCACAGTTTGAAGAGGTGGGAGGAGAGAGCTGAAAAGGGAGAGTTTTTAATTTATTAAAATTTATAAATTCCTCATTCCTCTCACCTAAGTAGTGCTGCGAGCCGGCTCTTCTGCCTCCTTTACTCCTTTACTGGCTTTGCCATCTTCAACTGATAGAGTAAACCCAATGGGTCATCATTTAATCGAAAAGTTCCTTCAAAAGTCACTACCTCATCTAAGTCAAACGAAAGGTTTTTATTTTTTAATTCTAGTTCCATTACAGTTTCGATCCCCCCTCCACCGCAGAAGAAGCAAGAACTGTAGGGAAGCCCAGATAGAATGTATTCCTCACCTGTTGCATCTAGGGGCATAACATAGCCTCGAATCGTAACAGATTGTTGATTTAAATTGGTAATAGAAGAGTGGTATTCAGGTTTTTCGATGTATTGTTGGCTACTCTCATCGTATTGGCTATGGAAATTCACCTTTCCCAATAAATCCCAGGTAATCGCTTCTTGAGCCCTTAAGGAGTTGGAAAAGCATCCCAAAATGAAAAACAACCTGACTAGGGAGATACTACCAGGATGGGATACATGATTCCCCAATTTTTTTATACCCTTCATGTGAAATTCTGTTTGGTAAAGCTTGAATAATGACGTAAATTTGCATCCCGAAAGTCAGATATGATGGACAAAGATAAGTCCTTTGAGAGGCAGTATTCAATCAACGTCGCTCGCCTTAAAACGGGTGAGCATACAGATAAGTTTTTCATTGGCCCTGATTTTTTTGAATATTTTGAGCATGATTTGATTCGGGAAGCTGCTATAGATGCAGCGCTCAAAATTAGGAAAAATGAATCACATCTAGACGTTACTTTTTTGCTATCGGGGAATATTGGTCTTCCATGTGATCGTTGTGGGGAGATTTATATGCATAAGACAGAAACTTCACATAGGGTTTTTTATGCCTTTGATGAAGACTTTAAAGTAGAGGACCACTTCGAAGTCATGTATGTCAATCGCAATGAAGCATATCTTCCTCTGATACAGGAATTATATGACTTCATTAATTTAGGAATTCCTCTGAGGAGGGTACCAGAAGCTGAAGTTCATCTTTGTTCGCCCGAAACACTTCGGGTATTGGGCTTAGATGCAGAAGGAAATCCTTTAGCAGAATCAGAAGAGGAAGAGAAAGGAATTGACCCCCGGTGGGAAGAGTTAAAGAAATTGAAAGATCAAATGGAGCAGGGCTCCCAACAATAGAAAGCAATACATAATTTATCTTATAATGGCGCATCCCAAGCGAAAAATATCTAAGACCAGAAGAGACAAACGCAGAACTCATCTCAAGCTTAAGCCTCGTGCTTATTATCTGGATCCTGCCAGTGGAGAACCCACTTTGTACCACCGTGTGTGTTTAGAAAGCGGATTTTATCGCGGCCGTCAGGTAATCGAGGGTAAGGACGAAGATTATTAGAAATTGCTTCTGGATCTATTTTGATTCAGGGTGAATTCTGGATAGGCGTTATCACAAAAAATTAACCATCTAATTGAGGGTTCTCCCCTCAATTGGATGGTTTTTTTATAAGGTTTGGAGGATGAATCCTCTATTTCCCGTGTAAGGATCAGGATTTTCAGAATGTGAGGATGGCCAGGAAATGAAATCAGTAAGAAGATTAAGTGTTAAATCCTAGAAAGAGTAAGTTATTCTTCCCCAATCTATCCTGAAAATCCTAAAATCCTGCCCATCCTGCTCCAGACAATAAACGGAAAAAGTGCTTCCAAGCACCTACCTTGCTACTACCCGTGCCCGCTTTTTTATTTTGGCTTCGAAGTCTGCCCGGAAACGGTTAATCGTATTCCGTACAGGCCAAGCAGCTGCGTCGGCTAGGGCACAAACGGTGCGACCTTCCATCGTATCGGTCAACTCGAGTAAGGTGTCCAAATCTCGGGAATCGCCCTCCCCTGCGTCAATCTTCTTGAGCATTTTTACAAACCAGCCTGTACCCTCGCGGCAGGGGGTACACTGGCCACAAGACTCATGGTCGTAGAACTTCGCGATACGAATAAGGAACTTAACGATATCAGTGTCTTCATCGAGGATACACATACCCCCAGTACCGACGAAGGTACCTACTGTACGCAGGGAATCGGCATCCATGGTAATCCCTTCGATCATTTCAGCGGTGAGGATGGGCACGGAAGAACCTCCTGGAACCACTGCCTTGAGTTTCTTACCTCCACGAATACCCCCCGCAACTTTGTAGATAAGGTCAGATAGCAACATTCCTGAAGGATATTCATACATACCTGGTCTATTCACATGACCGGCAATCCCATATAGCATAGGACCGGGGAAGGTCGATGCCCCAATATTGGAATACCAATCAGCTCCGTGGCGCATTACCAGGGTGGCATGTGCGAGTGTTTCGATGTTGTTGATCGTAGTAGGCTTGCCCCAAAGACCGTATTGTGCCGGAAAAGGGGGTTTAGACCTGGGGTAAGGCCTTTTGCCCTCCAGGCTCTCCATAAGAGAGGTTTCCTCCCCACAAATATAAGCTCCAGCTCCTTTGTGAACGTAGAAATCGATGTCTACCCCACTGCCCATTATATTCTTCCCTGCATAGCCTTTTTTGTATGCTTCATCTACCGCCTTCTGCATCATATCTATCCAATCGGCATATTCTCCCCGAATATAAACATAGGCTGCCTCCATTTCCATGGCATAACAGGCGATCAACGCCCCTTCAATGAAAAGATGAGGATTGTATTCAAAAATCCGGCGGTCTTTATGGGTACCTGGCTCAGACTCATCTCCATTACAGGCGAGATAACGAGGAACGCCTTCTTTTTTAGGAGGCATAAAGGACCATTTCAATCCCGCATTGAAACCTGCACCTCCCCTTCCACGAATATTGGCCTTTTTTACTTCATCAGTTACCGCTTTGGGAGTCAAATCTTTGCTCTCCAAAACTTTCCTCAAAGCCTGATAGCCTTCATATTTTTTCTCGTAAACATCAATTTCGTGTAAGTTGGGTATGTCTGGAAGAATTACCTTCTTATATTCACGCCAGTTTTCCATAAAAGCATCTAAATTTTAGTCGGGTCAAATTAATCTTTACTGGACAAAAACCCTAAAGTTAACCCAAAAATAGATCAGAAGTTACTCAATTTTTATTTTCAACCTATGGATGGAACTGCAATCATATTCACTGCTGGATTGTTTAACTCCAATGCCGGAAAAACCTCCCACGGCCTGGTAAGAGGAACAGAACGCTATGAAATTAAAGCTGTAATTGACGGAACCGATTCCGGAAAGGATGCAGGCGAGGTATTAGACGGAAAACATCGGGGCATTCCCATTTATGCAAATTTGGATTCATTTCTAAAAGCCCATCCCGAAGGAGTAGCCTATGGGATTATAGGTATTGCCAGTGCCGGAGGCCTGATCCCTGAACAGATGTATCCAGAGTTAAAGCAGGCCATAGAAGCGGGTATTTCCCTGGTGAATGGGTTGCATGAATTTCTTTCTGAAATGCCTGAATTTATTTCTTTAGCGGAAAAACACAAGGTATCACTGATAGATGTGAGAAAGCCTAAGCACCGGAAAAATTTGCACTTCTGGACAGGGGATATTCAACAGGTTACCTGCCCGAAAGTGGTGGTAATGGGAGTAGATTGTGCCGTTGGAAAGCGGACCACAGCCAGGTTTTTGACTGAGGCAGCACGCAATAAAGGCTATAAGGCAGAAATGATCTATACAGGACAAACAGGTTGGTTGCAAGGAGGGCGCTATGGTTTTATTTTAGATTCTACTGTTAATGATTTTGTTTCTGGAGAGCTAGAGCATGCCATAGTTTCTTGCTATAAAGAAGAAAAACCCGATGTAATATTCATTGAAGGACAAGCAGCCCTAAGAAATCCAAGTGGCCCATGTGGAGCAGAATTTCTGGTTTCAGGAAATGTTGAAGGTGTTGTGCTGCAGGTTATACCCAAGCGAGAGGAAGTAAAAGGTTGGGGGCACCTGGGGTATAAAATGCCTTCGCTGGAAAGTGAAATCAAGCTAATAGAAATGTACGGACCACCTGTTATTGCCCTATCGATTAACTCCTTTGGAATGAATGAACAAGAGACCTTTAAAAAGAAAGAAGAATTGATGAAGACGACTGGACTTCCAGTAGTAGCTCCCCTATTTGATGGGGTTGATTCCCTTATTCCTTTGGTCATGAACTTGAAAATGAATTGATATGAAGATTAGCTCTATCCGAATCCAACGAGAGGACCTGGACCTTCTGCGTCCCTATTCTATTTCCTACAAAACCGTGACATCTGTCGAAAACTTATTTATCCAAATCATACTGGAGAACGGAATCCAGGGTTGGGGGGCAACAAATCCCAGTAAGTACGTAGTCGGAGAAGACCTCGATGACACAGAAAAAATCCTGTCACCGTCAGGTTTGGAATTCCTCATTGGAAGGGATATAAGGGCTTTTCATGACTTGTTGGAAGAGGTGCATACTCAGTTTGCTTCACATGTAGGAGCTCGGGTAGCCCTGGATATTGCCCTCCACGATGCTTTTACACAATACTTAGATGTGCCTTTGGCTGAGTTTCTAGGGATCA
Source organism: Bacteroidia bacterium (assembly GCA_965263105.1). GTDB lineage: Bacteria > Bacteroidota > Bacteroidia > J057 > J057 > JBCCTX01. Next base: position 656,677 of record CBDHGL010000003.1, read on the forward strand.
AACATACTGAGTTTGCGACTTCTATCACCATTGGAATCAAATCTGTAGCTGAAACCCTGGAGGAAGCAGATGAGTATGTCGGCAGAGGGTTTCGCATCCTTAAGGTAAAGTTGGGAAATGATCTGGAAGAGGATATAGAAAGGATTAAAAAACTAAGGGAGAAATACCCCGATGTGGGCATTCGAGTGGATGCCAACCAAGGCTACACCCTGGAAGAAGTCGTCACTTTTCATGAGATAACTCGAGGCATGGAACTCGAATTAGTGGAACAGCCTATCCAGGCAGATAAGATGCAATCTATTTCCTCCTTACCCCTGGAAATCCGCAAAACTATAGCAGCCGATGAATCTCTCGTCTCGGTTGAAGATGCATGGGATCTCACGCGGGTACAGGAACTGTGTGGGATATTCAATATTAAACTCATGAAATGCGGAGGTATTCAACCTGCTTTGGAGATCGCCCAGATAGCCAAATATGCGGGTATAAGGCTCATGTGGGGGTGTAACGATGAGAGTATTGTAAGCATCAGTGCAGCCCTACACGCTGCGTTGGCCTCTTCGCAGACTCGATTCATAGACTTAGACGGGAGTTTGGATCTGGCAAAAGACCTGGTCTCTGGAGGCTTTGTATTGGAAGAGGGGATGATGCGAATTACGGGGGAGCCTGGCCTGGGGATCAACCCTATTTAACTTGAGTTTTGGATAACACTCCCTTTATTACCAGGAAGTTATCAATAACTATGTTCCTTTCCTGATGAGTTAGCTACCTTTTTTAGAAAAACGTAGCGCCAAAAATCGCAAAACACCCCCCTTTTTATTCCCCCCTGCAGTAGTAGGGGGGAAAAGAAGGGGGGTACACAAGCCCCCCCGGTTCCCAACGAATTTTGCAGGCCTACACACTTAAGTTTGTAATTTTATCCTAGCTTCTTATCCAAAACTCAGGTTATTTAAGGAGTAAGTGTAATTTTCCGCTTATGCTGGTTGATAGACTCATACAACACATCCATAATCTTGGTCCGTACATGCTCATAAATCAACTTGCGGTTGTTGCTATTGGGATAGGTTCTGTTGGAGAGGAATACGTATACTAAATCATTTTGGGGATCTGCCCAAACCGAGGTGCCAGTGAATCCTGTGTGGCCAAAAGTAGCCGAGGAAGAATTTTTTGAAGTAGGGTGTGTGCCGCCCCGCATGACTTCAGGCTTATCGAATCCCAGGCCGCGCCTGGACCGCAGAGTTTGTCGCTTAGAAAATTCCCGGATAGTAGATTTCTGAATATACCTCCGACCTCCGTAGTAGCCATCATTTTTCAACATCATCATGAGTTTCCCCATATCATAGACATTGGAAAAGAGTCCAGCGTGTCCAGCAACCCCACCTAAGAGGGCAGCCATAGGATCATGGGTATATCCTTGAACCTTGGAAAAGCGCCAACGACGATCGTTTTCAGTTGGGGGGCAAAAGGAAGTCAATCCCTTCTGAGCGGGGTGGAAAAGACTCTTGCTCATTCCCATAGGTTGATAGAACATTCGTTCCATATAGGTGTCGAGGGGTTCCTTAGTAATCGCTTCGATTACTTTTCCCAAGATGATAAAGCCTACATCGCTATACCGGTATCTGGTAGTCCGTCTTACCTCTAGGTTTAAGATTCTTTCCCAAATAGAGTCCTGAACGACCGGATTGACATATAGTCGAGGGGCAATTCGAAGAGAATGATTCCGTGATGGGCGTACGCTGTAGTAAAAAGGGTCTAAGCGCGTTTTTCTCTCGTCTGAATAAGTGTCTTGGAAAAAGGGAATCCATCCCGGTAAGCCCCCAGTATGTTGAAGGAGACTGCGAGGAGTGAGGATGGCTAAGTCCGTACGCCGCAATTCGGGAAGGTAGGTACTTATGGATCGGTCCAGATTGAGCCTTCCTTCGTCAACTAAGCGCATCGCAGCTAAGGTGGTGACAGCCACCTTGGTTACAGAGGCGATGTCATAGGTGTGTAGATAAGGGTTTACCGATTCTGAGGAGGGGGAGATGCTGCCAAATCCCCGCTCGTATACCACCTCATTTCCTCTCATTGCGAGAACAGCACAGCCAGGCATGGCGCCCTTGCGAATATAGAGATTAGCTATGGAATCAATTTTGGAAAGAGTGGAACCATCCATTCCTACCTCTTCGGGGAAGGCAAAACCAAAGCGAATTTGTCTAGATAGGGTTATGCCAGTTGAAGCGGGAAATTGGGGGGAAGCACTAACGGGAAGGCGGCCGCTCACGGCTATTCCACCAAATATAGCCGAAGCTGCCGCACGTTGTGCATCCGGGGCATCTTCATAGGCCATTAAAATAGCTTCTTCCTCTCCAAAGGATTCTAAGCTGTAGGGATTCCCAAATATACAAAGGACGGTAGCGGCATTTCTCCTAGCTAGAGAGCGCGAAAGACTTCTGGTAGACTCGGTAATACCATAGGTACTTCGTGGATTATTATTCATGCCAAAGAGCCCGATAATATTGGTATTATAAGAACTGGTTTTCTTAAGTAAATCCAATCCTTGAGCAGCACTAAAATTGCGGGGAAGAAAATAACTGTCAATTCCCGCATACTTTTTCAGCGTTCGCTCAAATAGGTTGTTTCGGCTCCCTCCTATTTGGATATAGGCGATTTTTCGCTGGTCTAAATTATTTATAGGTAAGAGCTTGCGTTCATTTTTTACGAGGGTAAGGGCAGCCTCATATAACTGTTTTCTGAGCAATAAGGCATCAGAATGATTCAGGTCAGAAAGGAGGTTTTGTTCGGAACGATAAGGCCTTTTTATCAAGCCCAATTGATATTTTGCTACCAATATTCGCTGCACATGCTGGTCCAGAACTTCAATTGGGAGTTCCTGGGAATTCACGGCCTGTTTAAGCCTTCTAAATGTTTGAGGAACATTCCCTGGAAACAGCAGAATATCATTTCCCGCTTGAAGGGATTTGAGGGCAGCCTCTTCGGGTTTGTAATACCGGGTGATTCCGCCCATGTTTAGGGCATCGGTAAATATCAGGCCATTAAAGTTGATGCTGTCTCGCAGGAGATCCGAAATGATATAGGGAGATATCGAGGCCGGTTGATAGGCCGTGGAGTCTAGTTGAGGAACGTGCAGATGGGCCACCATTAAGGCTGGGACACCAGAGCGAATGAGGTTAGCGAAGGGATAAAACTCCAACGTATCTAGCCGACCTCTGGTTTGGTGCATGACAGGTAAGTCTCTGTGGGAATCTGTATCTGTATCCCCATGACCTGGGAAGTGTTTAAGGCAGGGAAAAACTCCAGCATCCAACATGCCTTTAGAAAGTGCCAAGCCTTTCCTACTTACGCGAAATTTATTCTCACCAAAAGATCTATGATTGATTACAGGGTTCAGGGGGTTGTTATTGATATCTACGACAGGAGCGAAATTTACCTGAACACCAACACGTTGGAGCTGATAACCCATTTCTGCTCCCAAATCGTATAGAAGAGAATCATTCCTAATCGCACCAAGTGTCATATTTTTGGGAAATTGCACTGTGTTTGAGAGTCTCATGGCCAGGCCCCATTCTGCATCTTGGCTTACCAGCAAAGGAATATCAGCTTCATCTTGTAATTTATTTAGGTTTCTCACTTGGGTTTGAGGATCTCCCTGCATGCAAATCACTCCTCCCAGGTGATACGATTTTAAATAGGAAGAAACGGTGGAAATATTACTTCGGTTTTTTCCAGAATAAAGATCGACCATGAATACCTGACCTAGTTTTTGGTCCAAAGTCAATTCTGCCAACAGACTATCGGCCCATCGAGTAGCTTGAATCGGGAGAGGCTTCTTTTGGGAATACCCCCCATGTATACTGAGACATCCTATAAAAAACCAAATTGCAAGCTCTCGAATCTGAATCATTTGCTTAAACTGTCACTTAAAACAACAAAAAACCTCACGCTCTTTGAGCAGGAGATAGGTAGATAGCTTAGGCCGTAAACGATTTACTTTTTCCTAAATTTACAATTTTATACGGTGAAGCCCTAGGAAAAAGTTACTTTTGTATATGAAAAAAGCATAACCAAGGGTGGGTTGTACTGGATTCGAACCAGTGACCTCTGCCCTGTCAAGGCAGCGCTCTAAACCAACTGAGCTAACAACCCAGGCCAATTTTGCCTGTGAATAATAAACAAATATCTACCATAATCCCTGAATTTGCAAGGAAAAATAAGGTACATAGAAAAAGTGAGTATTGTTGGAGCTGGTAATCTCGCCTGGAGCCTAATTCCTGCTTTGCAGCATGCAGGGTATCAGGTCATCCAACTTGTCTCCCGAAATCACCAAACGCTTGCAGCCTTTCAAAAGGCTTTTGACATTTCCCGGATTACCCAGAGCCTTTCCGAGATCGATTGCGAAAGTGATGCTATTTTTCTTACAGTAGGTGATTCTGCTATTGCTTCTGTGGCAGAATATTTATCGAACCTTCCCATACCTCTTATCCACTGTTCTGGAAGCATGCCTCTATCCATTCTCCCTCAACATGCCCAGGCATATACAGCGGTTCTTTACCCCCTACAATCCTTTACTAAAGGTGTAATAGTCGATTTCCATAAAATTCCTCTTTTTGGGGAGACCCAAAAGGAATTTATCCCCGTATTTGAGGCTCTGGCTTTATCTCTAAGTCCTACCTACCACTGGTTGGATAGTCAGGGAAGGAAAACTTTGCACCTCGGAGCCGTATGGGCGAATAACTTTTCCAACTTGATGTATCGCTACACAGAAGAGTTATTGTCTCGGGAAACAGAGCTTGATTTTTCCATATATCTTCCACTTTTGGAAGGACAACTCCGCAAATTACAGGATCTAAGCCCGAAGGAGGCCCAAACTGGACCTGCCATAAGAGGGGATTTGAATACCTTAGAAGTGCATCTAAAGATGTTATCAGCACACCCCGACTTGAATAAATTATATAAGATTCTCTCCCAGGGAATTAATCCAAACCTTCAGCTGTAAAGGCATTGGGAATATGAATAAGTAAGCTAGACCCTTCGCTTTTTGACTTCTCTTTATTCGGGAGAAACTAAACTCCTCAAGGATTTATCCGAGCGGTCTAATTTATTTTTTATAATATTCCAAACTGGTATAGTTTGTGTTTGGATAATTTGTAGTCATAAAGTTTTAGATCTAGAATTATGGAGATTATTACAACTTATCATTTTAGCCCTGAACTCGACAGTGAGTTATTAGAAGAAATTTATGAAGGAGATTTGGATTATACACTTTGTATGTTTCAAACTTATGTAGAAACGTTGGGGGAGGAACTCGATTCATTGGAAAAAGTTTCCTCCTTAAATCAAGTTGCAGAAATCAGAAAGATTGTCCATAAGATTAAACCCAATTTTTCAATGGTAGGTCTTCCTACTCTATATCACCAGGCGGTAAACCTAGAGAAAATTTGTGATCGGGAAGAAGGATCTTCCCAAGATCTGGCAGAGAGCTTGGAGAGTTTTTTGCAAAAGGCTCGCTATTCTTCTGATTTAATAGAAAAAGAGTCTTCAAAAATAGAACAATTCCTTGATGAAAAATAAATTTCATTCATCTCACAAGGATATTGGCTACATGTAATTATATTTTTTATAAAATTTAAATATTGTAATAAACAATAATGGTATATTTATTGTAATCTCTATTTGGTGGAATGACAAATTGAAAATCAATGAACAACAAACATAATTTAATGATCCTTGATGATAACGCTATGATGCAGCAATTTTTAGCGAATTTCTTTAAGGAGACCTATAATGTAGTAGGCTTTCAACATGTATTAAGCGCTTGGAATTGGCTGAATGAAGGGAATTCTACGGACCTTATTCTGGCTGATATTAGAATGCCTGAAATCTCGGGTATCCAATTTCTTGAGCAACTTAAAAGTTCTGGCCTGTATAAAGATATTCCGGTTATTATGTTATCAGGAGTAGAAAAAAGTGATGAACGAATCAAATGTCTGAAACTGGGAGCGGTAGACTTTGTTATGAAACCCTTTAACCCAAAAGAATTAGAGGTGCGGATAGAAAGGAATCTGATGATCAAAATCTAACTTGAGATTGGGCCATTGTGGGAGGGTTTATTTACTGTGTAAATTATGAATGCCGAATACTTTTCAAGATTGCTCTACATTGGTAAACATCATACAGGAATTCTTCAAGATCTAAACGAAAGGGGGTTTCTGGTTGATATCACGGAGAACCTCAGTGAGACCCAAAAGTATATTCAGAACTGTTTATTCGCCAATTTTCCTCTTCCGAAAACCTTATTGGTAGATTGTGGAGGGAAAGGGATCGAACAGCTACAAGAACTTGTGGGGGCCATTCGGCAAGATTCTCATATAGGAAAGTTTCCTATAATTCTGTTAGATCGTGAAGGCTCTTCCCTCCAAACTAGTCAAGTGAGGCGGATCAAAGTAGATGATTTTTTCTCCCCTCCATTTTCTGTGAAAGTCCTGGAAAGAAGAATGAAGGATTTACAATTAACACATTCAAATACGAGAGGACTTGAATCTGAAAGACCGCCAATTAAACCCTTTCGCTTACCCCTATGGAAAAGGACATTTGATATTCTGGGTGCTTCCCTCATTATTTTGATGTTATCGCCTTTATTTCTCCTGACAATATTGTTGATACGGCTAGAATCTAAAGGGCCAATCTTCTATGTGTCTAAACGAGTTGGAACAGGGTATAAGATTTTTGGTTTTTACAAATTCCGATCCATGCGGGTAAATGCTGATTCGATGTTGGATAAGCTCAAAAAGGAAAATAACCAGTATGCTCAGGCTACTGTTGAAGTAAAGGCGAAAACTCCTGTCGCGGCAAATATGGGCATGGAAGGGGAAGAAATTTTCCTGGTTCAAGATGATGAAGTTCTGGAGGAATACTCTTTCCTGGAGCAAAAGAAATCCGAGGATGAAAATGCCTTTGTGAAAATAGAAAATGATCCCAGGATCACCCGGGTAGGGAAATTTATCCGGAACTCCAGTATAGACGAATTACCCCAATTGTTCAATGTGCTGCAAGGCGACATGTCTCTCGTGGGAAATCGACCCCTGCCTCTATATGAAGCTGAAAAGCTCACCAATGACGACTATTCCCTTCGTTTTATGGCTCCGGCAGGGATAACCGGATTGTGGCAGGTAGAAGAAAGGGGGTCGAGTGATGTTTCTGCTGAGAACCGCAAAAAATGGGACATCGAATACGCCCAGAATTTTAGCCTATGGATGGATTTGAAGATTTTACTCAAAACCATACCTGCGGTGGTTCAGAAAGCTAATGTTTAAAGCTTATAGGAATGTTCAGTCAAAAATGGGTATGTATCTTTTTCCTTTGCTTCCTATCATTTCCGAACTTTTCTAACGCTCAGACCTTTGACGGGCCACGATCTGAATGGCCAGATGTAAAACTGGCTCCCTTAGAGGTGCTTATTGAACGTGCTATTGAGTTCTCATTTTCCATTCGACTTGCTCAAAACAGCCTGGAACAAAAACGATTGGAGCTAGCAGGTGAAAGGCAGAATTTACTTCGGCCGATTACTTTCAATTCTTCAATTGACTATGGAAATGGGAATTATCTCACAGCAACAGGAAGTGGACAAAATGTGGTGGAGACTGTTGTGCTCAACAATCAGGCCTTCTTGACTTTCAGAGTGGGAGTAGGAGTTGCTTTCCCATTATCTGATCTTTTCACGAAAAGGACACAAATTAACCTAAAACAAAAGATCGTGGAGCAATATGAATTGCAACAAGATCAGTTGTATCTGGAGATTAGACAAAATGTAGTTCGGACCTATAACCAATTCATGTATTCCATCCGGATGGTCGAGGCAGCACAGGAGGCTTTGAATAATAGTGAGTTGGCCTATGTAGATATAGAAAAAAGATTCCGGGCAGGAACGGTTACAGTAGATGAATTTGTACGTGCTCTTCAAAATAAGAACAATGGACTGGTTTCTCTGGAAGAAAAGCGTTTGCAGTGCAAAGCTGCCTTCCAGGATTTAAAAACCATTGTTGGGGATGATATATACTAAAAGAGGGGAATAAGGCATGACGTTAGTCGAGTTTTTACGGGTATTATATAGGTATTGGGTCCTAATCTTGGGATGCGGAGGGGCCCTTTCGTATCTCATTGCCGATAGTACTAAGGATGAGAAACCTCGTTATACTACCTCCACAAAAATTCATACCAATGTCGTAACGGGGTTCACCATCGAGCGAACCCAATCCAAGTCTTCGACGGATATTCCTTTTACCAAAATTGAATACCAGAACCTTATCGCCCTAGCCAGTTCCTACAGCACCATGCTGGAAACGAGTGTCAGGCTATTTACCAAATGCTTATTGTTAGAGGAGCCTGATCCCTTCCTAATAAAGCCCCAAAACTGGGAAAACGCCATTCGAGGTATACCGGAAGAGGAACTGGAAGCTTTGAAAGTGCCAGGTGATCCTGACTCTACCGCACAGAGAATTCGCGAAGTCCTGGATGTACGTAATCGCAATTCTGTTTCTAAACTTTTGTTGAGTGGCCATGACTTATTTGGTGTAGGACACATTAGGGGAACAGGAGTTGAGGGCATTGAAGAAAGTGATATGATCACGATGTCTTATACGACATCTGATCCAGGAATTTGTCAGGCCACTCTGGCTATTTTGACGGATGTTTTCATTGAAAAACACAGAAAACTGAAAGAAGAGCAAGCAGAAGATGTATTGAGCTTTTTTGAAGGGATGACGGAAAAATCTTCTGGTAAGCTGCAGAATGCAGAAGATGCATTATTGAAATTTCGGGTCGATAACAACATAATAAACTACTATGAGCAGACTCGAACTATATCCGAAAAGAAGGAGGATTTGGACGAAATGGTGACAACTGAAATGATGAACCTCATTTCAGCTGATACCGCAGTAAGAGAGTTGGAAAGGCAACTCTCGGGTCGTATGGATCTTCCTCTACTCCAGCAGCGAATTGCTCGGAAGAGAAAAGAACTTAATGAACTTACCGCCCAAATTGCCCGGACCGAGATAATGGAAGACACCATAAAAGGGGAAGACCTCGTTTTGATGAAATTGCGGGCAGAGCATATCAAGGAAGAGATTCGACAAACAGCTAATGAAGTATTTGATATAACCTACACGGCGGAAGGCCTTAATGCAGCAGACCTACTAAGACAGTGGCTGGCAAATATTCTCCGCTATGAGGAGACGGAGGTCCGTCTCAACATTCTCAAAAGACGCAAGGCAGAGTTTGAAAGGATTTATACAGAATTTGCTCCGCTGGGATCCATCATAACCCGTATTGAGCGAGAAATAAATGTCTCAGAAAAGGAATTCCTAGAAAACCTGAAGAGTTATAATATGGCTCAACTCGCCAACAGGAATATGTTGATGTCGACCCGACTACAGGTAATCGACCCTCCTCCTTATCCGGGTGCTCCAGCAGGATCAAGCCGTAAGTTACTCATAATTATCGGGGCTGTAGCTGGAATGCTGTTACCCACAGCTTTCTTTCTCGCGCTGGAATTGATGGATAGTACCCTGAAAAAGCCGGACAAAGCCGAAGAGACGATTAAAATTGAGCTGGCAGGGGCTATGGCAAGAATCCCTAAAAGTACCAGTAGATGGAAGGGAATACGTTACGATGAAGTCATTCGGCGCTGCCTATACCGGATTTTACAAGACATACAACTGGAACTCCTCAACAAAAGGCGTTCTGGGCCCAATGTGATCGCTTGGGCAAGTACCCGAGAAAATGAAGGAAAAACCTTCTTGATTCAACTGATGGCAGAACACCTCCGGAATATGGGACAGCAGGTTCTTTTGGCTATTCCCGAACCTTCTATGGCCCATGTAGAACAGGTCCACATGGATAATATATACTATCCTGTGAACGCGGAATTGGCCGTGATAGAGGACTTATCCTACCTCTATGGAGTAGTTAGTGAGTATTCCCAGCACCTGCGAAGCCCCTTTGATTGGATATTGATAGAAGTCCCAGGCGTACTTTCTGATGCTTTTCCCTTGGATAAATTACAAGAAACAGATGTGGTTTTGCTGGTAGCCAGGGCCAATAAAAAGTGGAATGATGCAGACGAGAAGGCCCTTACTCAATTAAAACGAGGAGCCAATGCCAAACCTAAGCTTTTACTGAATGCCTGTAGAGCCGATGTATTGGAAGATATCATAGGGGAGATTCCCAAAAAGCGTTCTCGAATCAGAAGGATGGTAAAACGATATGCCACCTTCAAGATGGGTGAGCGGAATAAAGTGGAAGAAGAAGGTAGACAAAATAAGATCGAAGCACGAATCCATTTAATGAAGCAGTCATTCGGATTTTTTATCAACTATTTCAAAGGATGGGTGATGAAGAGAGTCAATAAAATACTAAAAAAGTAGTTCAATGAATACGAAGAAATACGATATCATTTGCATGAGTTTTCCTGCTTGGGATGGCGATTATGTGAAGTCTACAGTGAAGCTCATGAGTGCAATAGCCCAATCTCAACGGGTCATTTTCGTGGACTACGCCTACACGTGGAAGGATGTACTGATGGGAGTAGTGGGCAAGCACAAATTTATTCCCTGGAAGCGAGTCTTAGGTTTTAAAGAAAGAATCAGACTTGAAGCCCTTCCCCAAGGAAATATAGAGGTCCTAAGCCTCCCCCCCGTCATCCCGGTCAATTGGACCAAGTCTCCCAAAATCCTTAAGGGCTTGATTCGATTGAATGCGTGGATGATAAAGAAAGTTTTGCAAAAAAAACTGAAGGAGAATGAGGTCTATGACCCCATTGTCATCAATGCCCTCAATCCCGTTTATGGGAATGCTCTGGCAGGTAAATTAAATGAACAGCTATTGGTCTATTACTGTTACGATGAAATTCAAGCAGGCAAATGGATGACCAAACACGGATATGCAGCAGAAGAGGCATATCTCCAAAAAGTAGATATGGTCATTACCTCCTCGGAAAAATTGAAGGAGCGAAAATCTGAATACCACCCAGATTGCTATACCGTAAATAATGGGGTCGACCTGGATATATTTATGTTGGGTTCTTCACCTGAGCAACGGGTGAAAACCTCCCCCAATAAGCAGATAATCGGATACCTGGGAAGTGTAGATCATCGCCTAGATGTCAAGCTTATCGACGAAATTCTTCACAAATTTCCTCAAGCAGAACTGCATTTTGTAGGACGAGTTACCTCCCCAGAGCATATCAAGCGCTATGAAGCAGTACCCAATGTATTCTTCCAGGGGCCTCAGCCCCCCGACAAGTTGGCATATTACCTGGGAAAATTCGATGTAGGGATCATTCCCTTCATCAAGAATGAGTTTACCGAGGGCATCTATCCGATGAAAATCAACGAATACCTAGCTGCTGGCCTAAGAGTTGTCAGTACGCGTTTTGGAGATATGGACTCCTTTGAAACAGTCGCCCATATCTGTGATACCCACGAGGAATTTCTTCAAGCCCTTTCTCAGAACTTATTCTCAGAAGACGAGAAAGTGCCGCGGATGGAACGCATTCACTTTGCCCAACAGAATACCTGGGAGCGGCGAGCCGTGGAATTCTTAGACATTTTGAATAACAAATTGGGGGGAATGTCCAGAAGGGAAGAAATCGTGCATGAAGAGGCAAATATCAACCATTAAAAATTATATAAATAGAAATATTCATTATATATTTACTACAATAAATATATAATATATGCCCCATGGCACTTAGTGAAATCATGCGACAGACCGGGGCCTGGAGTTATGACTCTTGGCATAGGCAATTGTTACTGGGAGGTGCATGTGTGTTGATTTGTTTTGGTGCCTTTTCCGCTTTAGGATTGATCGGGACGGCCTTGATTATAGTCTTACCCCCGGTACTTTTTGCGGGAATCTATCTTCTCATGAACCCGAAACTCTGTGTTCACATGGGGATTATCCTGTCCTTTTTCGCTACAGGAATGGGGCGATATGTAAAGGCGCCCTGGGGGTTGTTCATTGATGTATTATTGGCATTGGGATGGTTGGGTTTGGTGGTAAAGGGAGGGATTCGCAAGCAAGATTGGAGTCCTATTAAAAACGACATTAATCGGATTGCATCCTTTTGGTATATAATCGTTTTGCTAGAGTTAATAAACCCGGAGGCTCCTGGCGCTGTTGCCTGGTTTTATGCCATGCGCGCCATTGGCTTTTACCAGTTTTTGGGATTCAGCCTAATCTTTATGATGTACAGGGATCCTAAAGACCTAGACAAATTCCTGAAAACGATTATGATTATTTCTATTATAGGAACCCTATGGGGGCTTCGACAGAAAATATTTGGGGTAGATTCAGCGGAATGGCGATGGTTATATGTTGAGGGTAAGTTTGAAGAACACGTTCTCTTTGGGGTACTCAGAGTTTTCTCGTTCTACAGTGATGCAGGCCAATTTGGGGCTTCTCAAGTAATGATGACCCTCATCTCCGGGGTGATTATTATCTCACCTACGACCTTAAAGGAAAAACTGTTTTACACCCTTGTTGCGGTTATGACCTTTATCGGATTTGGGATATCAGGTACAAGAGGAGCTCTAGCCGTACCGGGTATTGGGGCCATCCTCTACCTCCTTTTATCCAAGAATTTTAAGCTTCTGGTTCCGGGTCTTCTGTTTGTAGGGTTGATATACTATCTGCTTAAGTATACCCTGGTCATGGAAAATGTGGAGCAGGTAGCCCGGATGAGAACTGCTCTGGACCCAGACAATGAATCCTTACGGGTACGGATCGAGAATCAGAGAAACTTTGCCAAACACCTCAACTCTCGTCCCTTCGGGGGAGGGGTAGGATCAGCAGGTTTTTGGGGAGTCAAATTTAATAAAGGAAGTCCCCTGACCATGCCTACAGACAGTTGGTATGTGAGGATCTGGGCTGAAACGGGGGTTGTAGGAGTGAGTTTACACATGTTTATGCTCCTATATTTTCTGGGAAAGGGGTGTGCCATAGTATGGTTCTTGGAAGAGCCTGTTTTAAAAAATAAGATATCGGGTTTCGTGGGATCTTTTGCGGGGATTCTCTTTGCCAATTATGGGAATCAGGTGTATGGGCAAATACCCACCTCTATGATCTTTATCATTGCGATTCCTATGATGCAGATGGCCCCTATGTATGAAAAAATCATTCTTGAACGACAAGCGGAAGCGGAAAAAGAAAAACAAAAATTACTGGAAGAATATCCATGAGTGTACTGGATTTTGTTTGGGAACTTGCTTATACCTTTGTCCAATTCTATTGGATCTGGGCAGTTGGTTTTATGGCCGTATTTGCCTTGGCAGCCTTTTTGCCTACCTGGAAGAGGGTGCCTTCCACAGAGTTCCGACACAGACTTCTCGTGTTGATTCCTGCCTATAAGGAAGACCAGGTGATTCCTATTACTGCCCAAAAGGCTTTAAATCAATCCTATCCTCAGGATCGGTATGATGTTGTGGTGATTGCCGACTCCTTAAAAGAGTCAACCCTGGAAAAACTTAACAAACTCCCCATTAAGGTGGTGGAGGTCTCTTTTGAAAAGAGTACCAAAGCCAAAGCCCTAAGAAGAGCTTTGGCGGAATTACCCCAAACCTACACGGGAGTAGTCATCCTGGATGCGGATAATGTGATGGGAGCCGAATTTCTGGAACGGGCCAATGCCTGGATAGATACTGGAGCATTGGCCGTTCAGGGGAGGAGGGTTGCAAAGAATTCTCAATCCAGAATGGCTGTCTTGGATGGAATTAGCGAGGAAATTAATAACCGCGTGTATTGTAAAGGGCACAACGGCCTGGGGTTTTCCTCAAAATTATCCGGTTCGGGAATGGTATTTACCTATGAAGCCTTCTCCGAAATTATGCAAGGAGTAGATGCGGTAGGAGGCTTTGACAAAGAATTGGAGTTGAAATATACCCAACGAAAATACAAGGTTTATTACGATCATCAGCTGGAGGTTTTTGATGAAAAAGTAGGCTCTGGAGAAGTATTTGGTAAACAAAGGCGTAGGTGGCTTTCCTCCCAATACCATTATTTCCAGGCTTTTATTATTCCGGCATTTTTGGCCCTTTTTACAAAAGGAAATGTAGACTTCTTTAATCGAGCCCTGCAATTGGCTATGCCGCCCAGGTTGCTCATGCCTGTATTCCTGTTTGTAGCAAGCCTAATGGCCTGGATTGTCCAGGTTGATGAGATTTTTTGGACAAGTCTCCTTCTGCTCAATGTAGGCTCCTTCATTATCTCTATACCCAGACATTTTTGGAGTAGAGATACTTTGAAAAGCCTTTCGTATTTGCCTCAAGCAGTATTTCATACCCTGGGAGCAGTCCTCCAACTGAGAGGAGCGAATAAGACATTTATCCATACGCCTCATGGGGTAGGGGATGAATAGGCTCCTGACAGAGGCTAATTCAATTTTTTGGATGCGGAATTTAAGATAAATAAAGAACTGTTATGGGAGGTGAAGGAATGCCTTGGAATATTATCCTGATTGTAGGGCTGATAGGTTTTGCCCTAGGGCTAAACTCGGGTTTTGCGGACTACCGCAAACGGGTCATGGAAGCCAAATTCCAGGAGTTAGAGCGGATTAGAAAACAAGAAGCAGGGGAAGAAGTAATGGAAGATTAAAAACATGAAACAAAAGTCTGGATCACTTAACATTTTGCTCATATGTAAGTCTCTACCCCAGACCTTCAAAGGAGGTATACAATCGCATGTGTGGGACCTGAGTGAGGGGCTAATGGCCCGAGGACATCAGGTGAGTATTTTAGCTGGGGGAAGCATGAGGCGCTCTACTTACAAGGAGGAGGTGGAAGGTAGGAGAATCATATACTTGAGATACTTTAGGGGAAAACATGCTCCTTTCCTAAAAGTTTCCCTGGAAGAATTTGGCTTTAGCCTTTCTGTGCATCAATGGTTGAAGAAACATGGAAATCAATTTGATATCATTCATGGTCAAGGGAGGAGTGGGGCTTGGATTCCCTCAAAGGTATTACGGAAAGTGCCTACCCTAAATACCTACCACGGATTAATCTCCATAGAAAATGCCAGACCCAAGCGAAATTTCTTCAAGCGAATAGATGACAACTTGCATAAGTTTTTAGCTGAAAAACTCGAAAGCTTACCCCTGAAAAATGCTAAGGGGGTCATCTATGTAAGCCAGGCAACCCAGGACCTAGTAAAGGACTTATATGGCACCGCCAAGGGAAATGAAAAGGTGATATACAATGGTTTCAAGGGAGAATTTACAAAAGTTGATAAGGAAAAACAGTCCAATAAACTAGTCTTTGTAGGAAGACTTCACCCTATAAAGGGGCTTGATTTTCTGGTAGAGGCTATGTCCTATGTAGATCCATCCATTGAGCTTATCCTGGTAGGGGATGGACCCATGAGGGGCGAATTGGTGCAAAAAGTCCAACGTCTCAATCTGGAGAGTATGATAGAATTCAAAGGCGCCCTTCCCAAAGAGGAAGCCTTGAAGATAATGGAACAAGGGTTTGCTCTCATTTTACCATCGCACTTTGAAACGCAAGGAATTGTCTTGCTGGAAGCCCATGCAAAAGGACTTCCCGTTTTGGCAAGTTACGCTGGTGGAATGAAGGAGGTCGTAAAGGATCGTTATAACGGGTTGTTTTTTGAACCAGGTAATGTGAAAGAAATGGCTGAGAAAATCGACCGATTGTATGGTTCCAAACTCTGTCGATGGAAGATGGCTGAGAATGGTCAAAAGCGTGTAGAGGAATACTTCCACTGGGATGCCATTACCCAGGAGACAGAGGATTTTTACGTTAAAATTCAACATGCATGAAGTTTGGTTCAAAGACACTAGGGTATGCCTTCCTACAGCAGATTACTTACCAGGGCTTTCAATTTGTAAGTTTCCTCATTCTCGTAAGGGTACTCTCTCCAGCATCCGTAGGGATATGGACCCTATACCTTACCTTTCATGCCTTTTTCGAAATAGCTCGAACGAGTTTTATACACAATGGCTTTGTAAAATATTGGATGGGCAATCCCGAAGATCAACCCCAGGTTTTCTCAGCTGCCTTGACCCTACAGATGTTAAGTGCCTCTGGGATTGTCCTGATTTTTGCTGCTATTGCCTGGGGCTTTGCGGATGTATTCCAAGCACCCCAACTCCATGAAATGGCTTGGAACTATCCCCTTATAGCCTTTCCTGCTTGTCTGTTCCAAATGTTTAAATCCTTCCTCATTACCAAAAATGATTTCAAGTCCATTTGGTTTGGCGTTCTGGGTTTGGCAGGAAGCTTATTGGGAGGCGTGATCCTCTTATCTGTGTGGGAAAAAACTGACGACCTGATTTTTCTTCAATACTTCCAAATTGCCGGTTACCTCCTGGGAGCTTCTATCTTATATCTGCTTTGTAAAAAAGAACTCCCAGTTTTCACCTATACCAAAAATTGGGTGTTGAGGCTATATCACTTTGGCAAATTCTCTATGGGCACAGGTATTGGTTCGATGCTTTTTACCAAGGTAGACATCTTTATGCTGGGCTATATGATTGGACCCGTGGCTGTGGGAATCTACAGTGTAGCTACCCGGATCAACAGCTACCTGGATTTACCTCAAAATGCCTTTTCTCAGGCCTATTATCCACAGATAAGTGAAAAAATTCAACAATCAAAAGGCGAGTTCCCTTTGGTGACCGTGCAGAAAGCCATAGCCATGATGTGGATATTTGCCATTCCTACTGCCCTGGTATTTTTGCTATTTCCCAAACCCATACTTCTGATTTTGGCAGGGGAAACCTATTACAGTGCCGCCCCGCTTCTCCAGATTTTTGCCTGCATGGTACTCGTAAAACCCTTCGGAAGGGTGTTTGGGATTACCTTAGATGCCATCGGTAAACCCGAATGGAATTTCAAAATCCTAATGTTGAGCCTGGTTTTTAATACCTCTCTTAACTTTTTCTTGATAAAAGTAATGGGCTTTCAAGGGGCTGCATGGGCCACAATGTTTGCCACTTGGGTGAGTATAATATTAGGACAAATAGTCATTTCCCGATCCTTCAAAATCTCCTATTCCAAGCTGATTGCTGGAATTTGGAAGGTAATTCGTGAAACCTTATTGCAATATGTCCCAGCCAAAAAAGAGAATGTTGATTTTTCCCGAATTAATACAGAAAAAAATAACGTACATGAACAATGACTCGACCCCTAAAGTGTCCATTATTACGGTAAACTATCGCAATCCTGGAATTACTTTAGAACTCCTTCGCTCCATCAAACAACTGACTTTTTCTGATTACGAAGTGATAGTCGTAGAAAACTCTCCCTTGGAAGACGCAAGGGGGAAATATCAAGCTGTCTTACCCCAAGTAAAAGTTGTGGTGAGTCATGAAAATCTGGGCTTTGCAGGAGGTAATAATCTGGGGATAAAAGCTGCTACGGGAGATTTTCTATACTTTATCAACAACGACACTGAGGTGTTGGATGCGAGCTTTATTCCCCTGCTAGATGTCTTAAAAGATCCAAACATAGGAGCAGTTTCTCCTAAAATCAAATACTTTCATCACCCAGACACCATCCAGTTTGCCGGCTTTTCCGAAATCAATTTTATGGGACGCAACAAAATGTTGGGAAAAAATGAGGTGGATAAGGGACAGCATGATGAACTTAGATTCATTCCCTACGCCCACGGAGCAGCTATGATGGTTCGCAGAGAGGTGGTAGATAAAATTGGGGGTATGCCCGAAGGATATTTCCTGTATTATGAAGAGCTCGACTGGAGCGCCCAAATTGTTGATGCTGGGTATAAAATAGCCTACGTGCCCAAAGGCATGATCCTGCACAAAGAATCTATTTCCGTAGGCAAGATGAGCCCTCTCAAAATATTTTATCAAACTCGGAACAGGATCATTTTCATGAGAAGAAATATGTCAAGTCTAAAACATATGGGCTTTCTGGTGTATTTCTTTTTGGTCGCCTTTCCCAAAAATGTACTGATGCATTTTCTTAGAAAGGAAAAGAGTTTAATGAACTCCTACATAAAAGGGACCCTAGAAGCCTTTTCCAAACAGCCTTCAGAATTTTCGATATGATACAATTATTATTTTACCTTTCCCTTGCAGTATTGGTGTATACGTATTTGGGGTATGGGGCTATACTCTATTTGATGGTGAAGGTCAAACACTATTTTTACCCCCCAAAACCTATCTTCCAGGCCATTTATGATAGGGACTTACCTACAGTCACCCATCTTATAGCGGCGTATAATGAGGAGGATTTTATAGAAAGTAAAATCAACAATTCCTTGAAACTAGATTATCCCCTAGAGAAGATGGAAATTCTGGTGGTATCCGATGGATCTGATGATAATACACCTCAACTGGTTCAAAATTTTGAGGAAGTTCACCACATGTTTGAACCCAAGCGAGGCGGAAAGATTGCGGCTGTAAAACGAGCCATGAAAGAAGTGGATTCTGATATTGTCATTTTTTCTGATGCCAATACCTTCCTCAACAAGGAAGCGGTTAGGCGAATTGTAGCTCGCTTCGAAGACGAAAGGGTTGGGGCAGTAGCTGGGGAGAAACGCATATTTATCCCAGAGGATAGTACCGCTAGTGTAGCGGGGGAAGGCTTGTACTGGAAGTATGAATCCTTTCTCAAAAGGATGGACTCCGAATTGTATTCTGTAGTAGGGGCTGCTGGAGAATTATTTGCCATTAGAAGGGATCTCATGCCCGAAATTCCTACAGATACGATCATTGAAGACCTCTATCTCACTATGTCAATTGCTATGAAGGGGAAACGGGTGGCCTATGAATCGGAAGCTTATGCGGTAGAGACGGGGTCTTCCAGTATTGAAGAGGAGATGAAACGGAAAATTCGGATTTGTGCAGGGGGCTTTCAAGCTATCCAGCGCTTAAGCGGGGTATTCAATCCTTTTGTTCATAAGTGGTTGACCTTTCAGTTTTTTTCCCACCGAGTCCTGCGATGGACCTTGGCACCCCTGGCCTTGCTTGTGGTGTTCTTTGCCAACTTAAGCCTGGTGCTTTCTGATGGAGGCATCTTTACCTGGTTGTTCATTGGGCAGGTGCTTTTTTATGCCTTGTCCTTGATAGGCTACCTCAAAAGGAATGAGGAAAAGCAAAGAACGGTCTTTTTCGTTCCCTTTTATTTTTCCATGATGCATTTCTCAGCCTTCAGAGGCTTTGCCAGGTTCTTAGGGAAGAAGCAAACGGTAGTCTGGGAACGCGCCAAGCGCGAAGAAAACCAAGAATTTATCGGGAGCAATGTAAATGCATGAAAAAAGCCCTTATCGAAGGCGCTTTTTGCGGTTGCGAATATAATCCTCAAAGATATATTCGCCTAGGCCCTTGAGGCTGGTATAGAAAGCTCGTCCATTGTTTACCTGGGTAAACTCCTGGACGAATTCTACCAGCCAACTGTCCCGGGCGATCATGAAGGTGGTAATGGGAATTTTCAGCCGCCGACATTGAGCAGCAAGATTGAGGGTTTTATTTAGGATTTTTTTGTCCAGGCCAAAGCTGTTTTTGTAGTACCTGATGCCTTCCTTAATGCAGGTAGGCTTCCCATCTGTGATCATAAATATTTGCTTGTTGGCCGTCTTTCTTCTTCGAAGTATATCCATGGCCAACTCCAGTCCTGCCACCGTATTAGTATGGTAAGGTCCCACTTGAAGAAAGGGCAGGTCCTTTACCTGAATTTGCCAGGCATCATTACCAAAAACGATAATATCCAGATAGTCCTTGGGATACTTACGCATCACTAATTCAGATAAGGCCATAGCTACCTTCTTGGCGGGAGTGATGCGATCCTCTCCATACAGAATCATCGAATGAGATATATCGATCATCAGTACAGTGGCACAGGTACTTTTGTGTTCTTTCTCACGTACGGATAGGTCTTGATCTGTTAGCATAAACTGATCGATCCCATGATTGATCTGCGCATTTCTAAAGGACTCTGTAAAAGCGATATTTTCTACCGGATCTCCAAATTCAAACTGCTTGAGTTCGCTCGTAGATTCATCTCCTAAACCCGAATAAGGTGTGCGGTGATTTCCTCTCCCAGATCGCTTGAGCTTCCCAAAAATTTCTTCCAAAGCATTTTGCCGAATACTCTGCTCAGATTTTGCTGTCACAGTAAAGTTTCCTCCTTCTGGGCCTTCTTCCTCTATGTATCCGTTCTTCTTCAAGTCCTCAATGAAGTCCCCCATCCCATAGTCGTCATCCGTTAATCCGTATTGACGATCCAATTGATTCATCCAATTCAGAGCTTCGGCAACATCCCCGGATGTGTAGGTTAGTAAGTCGAGAAATATTTTCAACAGCCTTTCAAAGGGGTCTCCACCTTTGCCTGGAACATATTTGGAAAATACAAAGCCTTTCATGCAGATGATTTACTGACAGTTAACAAAACCCTATCGCTAGTAAAACGAAATATTCTGTCAGAAGTTAACAGGAAAAGCGGGAAATAGAAAATACATCCAAGACCTTCATGGTTTTCAACTTAATGGCTTTGAAGAGGCGGTTTTCTGCAATGTTTGGCTTTTCCCTAAAACTTGGTGGCCAATGGCGCAATCCAAACACCGTTTGTCTACGCAGAAATTTTTATATAAATGAATCAGACCCTGACTGTGGAAGGCATCTCTGGGTTTGCCAAGCAAAGAAGAAAATTTGCGGGTTATTCGATTGTCTTCAGGTGGGAAATGAGTCATTACCTCCATTAATTCTTCTTCAAAATGGGACCTGCCGTGGTATTTCCAGTATATCCAGGCGAAGGGAATTAATACATTTATGAGGAGAATCATTTTCTGAGCGCTCCCCATGCGTTTCTTTTTGGGAGAATGGCTATCAAAAAAGAAGTAGTGTTTATCCCAATAGGTGCTTGCACTTACAGATAAATTCAAGAAGGATTGTAAGTGCTGAGGCAGGCATAGGTCTGTAAGCTGAGGATATTGATGGACTAGTTGAAGAAGTTGAGATACCCTTAAGGTAGGAAAGGCGGCTGGACGCATCCTATGTAAATGGAAAGGAACAGGGGAAGGGGTTTTAAGCTGGTGTTTTTCCCTAAGAAATGACCATTCACTCTCCAATAGATAATAATAATGGTCCTCATGGAGCGGATTTTCCATCCCTTTTTTAGGAGCCTTTTTGAGCCATCCTGCTAAACCCATAGCCAGGGACTCTAGGGCTATAGGGGAGTTGGCATATTTCCGAAGGAGAGAATAGGGTAAATGCTTCGCCAAGGCTTGAAAGGCCGGCTTGTTGACAGGTCCCCCCATCATACCCGCTAGATTTTCCCATAGTACCTGATTCCAATTATGGGCTGTCTGTTCTAGCCGAAGAGTCATACTTTCAGCCTTTGAAAGTATGCGTTCAACTGCCAGCCGATCCAACCAAGCATTCCATACCATCTTTGGCAAACCTGAAGCAAGGTGTTCGCAGGGAATAGCTGACTGGGCAAGTTGTAAGGATGAAAATCGAGACCATAACTCCTCTGATATTCTTTGACTAAGGTCTAATTCAGGGATCTCTGATCCATCCTCCCGTAGTACTGCCTGACCTGAGGATCGGTATACTACATGAAGGATAGTAGTATTATACAATGGGTCGAGGTGGTGTTGATGCTTATACCAATCTTCCGTTCCAACGTGGATTTCTATATTACCCCACCATTCTAATTCGCCTATCTGTAAATAGGCCTGGGAAAAGTCTGGTCCCTGATCGGTATTTAAACGACCGTTTTTGTAAAGTAGGATAGGAAGTCCTTGAGTGGTAGTGAGATGAGTCGTATCAAAATACATTCCTTCCCAAATAAAGTGAAGGAAGGATTCCGGAAAGGGCGTTTTGGATGTGTTCATTGATGGAAATAAAAAATAGTGGAAATTCTAACACTATAATAGGGAAAATCTCGAATTCCATAGGTATAACCTATCCCAAAATCTAACATGGATCCTTTCCGATGTAAATCTGCATGGTACTGAAGCAATTGATCTCTCTCATTGCGATATCCCGTATAGCCAACGAGATTTTGCTGAAGTGACCATTTGCTCGTCTCTACTCGGGCACCGAATCCATAGGTCAAGGCATCATTCTGTTGTTGGCTAATGTGAAAAATTTGCCAAATATAGAAGCCAATCATCCCGTGTAGCCTCAGGCCAAGGCGAGAAGAGTCTGAGATCAGTTCTTTTCCAAAGGATAAGTTCATCGAATATCCCGCAGCGTCATTATATCGCATATCCTTCAATTGCTCTCCAGAGGCTGTTTTCAAATTTACATCAAGGGCGAAATCTGGGAGAGACTTGTGGTCTTTGAGTAAGGAAAAAATAGTGGAAAAGTAAAAGTCCCCTAAGGCAGATCCCTTTGCACTCCTTGCCTTGCGAAAGTCTCTTAGCCCTGGCTCCATATCATACCACTCATAGCCTACCATGTAGGCAGAAAGTCCAATTTTTCCAGGAACGATAGGATAATAGGCTTTCCCAGCAATATCATAAGTTTGGTCCCCTCGCCCACCATAATATTCGGGTCGCAATTCGATATAGGACTTGGGTTGAATTCTTCCCTCTTGTAATGTAGGGGGAGGAAGGGCATTGGGTCCCATAAACCCTGGGGCAATGGTCAGATAAAACTTCCAGGGAGTGATTCCATCCCAGTTGACTCGCTGAGCCCACAGCTCAAAGGCTGTTTGACCCCTACATAGACAAAAACCACAACAGAAAATAAGGCCGAAAATCAAAGAGCTCCTTGAATTAGGGTTCATCATATTTGCAGAAAAATGCCGAATCTTTGTTCCACTCCTACAGGAGATTATTTCAATAATATTTTGATTCAAAAAATGAAATAACTATATTTGGAATAAATTAACACCAAGTCTTTTCTTTAAATAGAGTAAAGTACATATATTTAGGGTTAACATGGCATAAAATTACATCCAGTATGTAACTTCATCCTTAAATTCACTATTATTTTGGGAACTAATTTTATGAAACGGACCTTATCCAACCTTGTATTAGCAAGTGTCTTCCTCCTATCTCAAGGCCTAATGCATGCACAGTGTGCTAAAGGCAACTGTGAGTCTGGTGTGGGCACCTATGTCTATCCCAATGGAGATAAATATACCGGAGAGTGGAAAAAGGGAAGAAGGCATGGGAAAGGGGAATATAAAATGATAACGGGAGATGTATTTGTAGGTCAATGGGCCCAGGATGAAATGAATGGGAAAGGCCGGTATTCCTACAGAAACGGAGATATATATGAGGGTTCATTTGAAGAGGGCTATATCAGCGGCTTTGGGAAACTCACCTATAAAGACGGCGCTATTTATGAAGGGCAATGGGAGAGGGATTACCAGCAAGGAGAAGGAAAGATGACCCATACCAATGGCTCAGTTATGTCTGGAACTTGGAATAGGGGGAAATTTTCTGGAAATGCCACCTATTACTATGATGATGGTTCAGTATACGAAGGAGCCTTTGAAAATAACAGCCGTCATGGTAAGGGCAAGTGTACTTACTTGGATGGCAGGGTGTATGCTGGTAATTGGGCCCAGGGGAAGCGGGAAGGTTTTGGTAAAATGGAATTCCCGACTGGCGTCGTATATGAAGGAGAATGGAAGCAAGGCAAGATGACTGGAAGGGGAAAAATTATCACCAGTGGGGGTTCCACATACGAAGGAGATTTCTTTATGGGGAAATACCAGGGACAGGGCAAACTCACCTTGGCCAATGGGGATACCTATGAGGGCTCCTGGTTGAATGGAAGGAAACACGGACTAGGTGTTTACACCTATAGCGACGGAAGTGAGTATGATGGAAATTGGAATATGGACAAAAAACACGGCCAAGGTTCCTTTACCTATGCAGATGGTACCAAATACCAGGGAGAATTTAATTCCGGTAAAATCCATGGCAATGGGACCATCTACTATGCTTCTGGGGAGAAGCAGGAAGGCAAATTCCTTTATGGGAAATTCGTAGAGAACTAATTCTCTACCTATATGCCCATTTCTTTTTCTATCCCTTTAATCTTTTCTTCCAACTCCCGGTAGGTAGTATCAAAGGCCTCTTTGGACTCTAATCCCTTGTTGACGCTTATGTAGAATTTGATTTTGGGCTCCGTCCCAGAGGGTCTGGCAGTAACCTTACTTCCATCTTCAGTGAAAAACTGCAACACATTGGAGGAAGGAAAATCTACTTGTTCTTCTTTATGCCCAACTAAATCCCGGGAAATTCCACTCTTATAGTCAATTATTTTCACAACAGGTGATCCCCCTAAAGTAGAAAAGGGATTTTCTCTCATATTTCGGAGGATTTCCTGAATTTCTTCTGCTCCTTTTTGGCCTGTCTTTTTTAAGGAGACCAAGCCTTCCAAGTACATACCAAACTGAAGGTACATTTCCGTGAGCATATCAAATAGGGAAAGGCCCTCCTGTTTCGCATAGGCAACCATTTCTGCGATCATGGCACAGGAGGCTATTGCGTCCTTATCTCTCACGGCATCTCCTATCAAGTAACCGTAGCTTTCTTCCCCACCTCCGATAAACTCTTTCTTCCCTTCATTGTCTTTGAGGACTTTGGCAATCCACTTAAAACCGGTAAGCGTATTAATGCAATCAACTCCAAAGAAGGCGGCCATCTTATCTATCAAATCTGTGGTTACGATGGTTTTGCAGACGTACTGATTTCCGGTAATCTTCTCTTTTGCCTGCCATTGTTTCAGTAAGTAATAGAGTAGGAGAGAACCTGTCTGGTTCCCATTCAATAATTGCCATTCTCCTTTGGCATTTTTTACCCCTATTCCCACTCGATCTGAATCTGGATCAGTTGCCATGACTAGGTCTGCATCCAATTCTTTCGCCTGCTCCAAAGCCAGGGTCATGGCTTCTGTCTCTTCTGGATTTGGGTAGACTACGGTTGGGAAGTTGCCATCGGGAGTAGCTTGTTCTTCTACAACATGAACCTGGGTAAATCCGAGTTTTTCCAAGACCTTTGGAACCAAGGTAATCCCTGTTCCATGAATGGAGGAGAAAACAATTTTCAAGTCCTTTTGGCTGGATATAGCTTCAGGCGTCACCACATTTTTCTCAATGCATTCCAGGTAAGGCTCGTCGATCAAGGTAGTTATACGCTCAATCTTGGAGGGGTCTGGAGTGAATTTAACATCGCTGATTTGCTGGATGTTATTGACCTCTTCAATAATATTTTTGTCATGAGGGGGAGTCACTTGAGCCCCATCTTCCCAATAGGCCTTGTATCCATTGTATTCTTTGGGATTGTGAGAAGCGGTTATCACTACGCCTCCCTTACACCCCAAGTGACGAATGGCAAAAGAAAGCTCGGGAGTAGGTCTCAACTCATCGAAAAGATAGACCTTAATACCATTCGCTGAGAATACGTCAGCGGTTATCTGGCCAAAATACGGACTATTGTTTCGACTGTCATAGGCTACAGCTACCTTGATTTCCTGATCTGGAAACATTTTTAGGAGGTAATTGGAAAGACCTTGTGTAGCCATACCCAAGGTGTATTTATTGACACGATTGGAACCAATTCCCATAATCCCTCGCAACCCACCGGTACCAAATTCAAGATTTTTATAAAAGGCATCGTTAAACTCGTCCAGATCTTCGCTTCCCAACATGCGAAATATTTCTGATTTGGCAGATTCATCAATGGAGCTTTTTAGCCATTTTTGAACGGTTTCTCGGATAGCAGGGTCAAGGATTATAGGTTCTATAGTCATATGTTTAGTGGTATATTTCTTGTGTACGAATCTACCATTTTCCCCAGAGTATCCATTCATATTTAAGATTCAATCTTCAAAAATTCATCGTGACCTGTAAGAAAATCTATTGTATTTTGCACAGGTGTATTTCCAAAACTTATTTCTCACCCAATTTCGAAACTACAGTCATCTGGAGGTGCAATTTTCTCCACATATAAATTGCTTGGTCGGAGTTAATGGAGCTGGGAAAACCAATGTGCTAGATGCCTTACATTGTTTATCTATTACTCGTAGTTTTAGGTCTTCACAAGATAGGCATTTGGTTAAAGAGGGGGAAAGCTTCTTTTTCGTCGAAGGAGGGGTAATAGGAGATCTGGAAAAATTTGTAGTCCAGTGTAACTATATCCAAGGGAAGGGAAAAAAAATCTTGATCAACAAAACTCCTATTGAGAAAAATAGCGAGCACTTGGGGAGAATTCCCTTGGTAGCTATTTTGCCAAACGATACACAGTTGATCAATGGGGCAGCTGCAGATAGAAGAAAATTTTTAGACCTCTTAATATCCCAGTATCACAAAGCCTATTTATACCATTTGATCCACTATGGCAAGGTCTTAAGTCAACGAAATGCTTTGTTAAAGCAGTTTCAAGAACTCCGCACCTTTGATCAAGAACAGCTTGATTTATGGGACCAACAGCTAATTCCCCATGGCCAGGTCATCGTTTCAGTCCGAAGGCAGTTTATAGAGGAGTTTCAACCCATTTTCAGTAGCTATTTTGCAAAAATTGTCGCAGAAGGGGAAGTCCCAGAGATTCACTATAAGACACAATTGGGAGATAATTCCCTGGAAAGTTGGCAGGAACTATTTCGTGATCGTCTGGAGAAGGATCTCTTCAACGCCTATACTACTGCGGGTCCCCATAGGGATGACCTCCAATTTCATATCAATCAGCAAACAGTGAAAAATTTTGGCTCTCAAGGCCAGCAAAAAACCTTTGCGATTTCTTTGAAACTAGCTCAATATTCCCTGCTTGCCACCCAAACCCAATTAGATCCCATCTTGCTTTTGGATGATATTTTTGATAAGCTAGACCCCCAGCGCTTACAACGTATCGGGGAGATGGTCCAAGTAGAAATATCGGGGCAAGTTTTTATTACAGATACTTCCTATGAGCGATTGAGAGAAGTTTTTTCTACTGAATTAAGCGACAGAGAAGTGAAGTTTTTTGAAGTTAAAGAAGGAAATTTGTTAGCACTCAAAAATGAAGGACAATAAATACATGAGTTTGGGAGAGGCTATTTCTCTTTTTCTAGAGAAAAATGGTCTAGCTCAAGAGGTTCAGATTCAACAGCTTAGGCAGGATTGGGGATCTATCATGGGGCAAGCTGTAGCAAGTCATACCGAAAAAATATGGTTTGATAGGGGCACCTTATATGTAAAAATATCGTCATCTATATGGAGACATGAGCTAACGATGGCCAAGAAGGAAATTTGTACCGTGGTCAACCGGGCAATTGGAAAGGAGTTGGTCCAAGAAGTAAAAATATGTTAATAAAAAGGGGTCGTCCTTGCGAACGACCCAAACAGCCATGAAAACGCCCTAAAATCTTTATATACTAAAACAAAGTATAATCTTATTATATATTCCTGGCATATAGTTACAAATATATTTTGACTTTTCAAAGAATAATTGATTTTTCAAGGAATTAGTAGATAAATTTAAGCCTTTAATCGTTTATTGATTTAGTTATGGTTGAGACCCCCAGTGCACTCAATTTTATTGAGCAAATTATCGTGAATGACCTAGCGGAGGAAGCTTCAATTTCTATCCATACTAGATTTCCCCCGGAGCCCAATGGCTTTTTGCATATAGGACATGCCAAGTCCATTGTATTAAACTTTGAATTGGCCAAAAAATATGGGGGAAAAACCAATTTGCGTTTTGACGATACCAATCCGGCAAAGGAAGACAATACCTATGTAGAAGCTATCAAAAAGGATGTGCAATGGTTGGGCTATGATTGGGAAGATCGGGAGTTTTACGCTTCAGACTACTTTGAGCATCTATACGATTTTGCTGTATTGCTTATAAAAGATGGGAAAGCTTATGTAGACCAATCTTCTCCAGAAGAAATTCGGAGGATGAGAGGGGTTCCGACTGAACCCGGGGAAGAAAGCCCCTATAGGGATCGACCCATTAAGGAGAACCTGGACCTATTTCGCCGGATGCGTCAGGGAGAGTTTGAAGAAGGTACCTGTGTGCTGAGGGCCAAGATTGATATGACTTCTCCCAATATGCACCTACGTGATCCCATTATGTACCGCATTGTCGATGCCCCCCATCATAAGACAGGAACAGAGTGGAAAATATATCCTATGTATGATTGGGCTCATGGCCAAAGTGATGCCATAGAAGGGATTTCCTATTCTCTGTGTACCCTGGAGTTTGAGGTCCATCGACCCTTATACAATTGGTACCTGGATCAGCTCCCTAAATTTTCCCCCAGACCTCGTCAAATAGAATTTGCCCGACTCAACCTCACCTATACCTTGATGAGCAAGCGTAAACTCTTGGAATTGGTAGAACTCGGGTATGTATCCGGATGGGATGATCCTCGTATGCCAACTATCTCCGGCCTAAGGAGGAGAGGTTATACTCCGCTTTCTATTAGAAATTTTGCCCAAAGGGTAGGAATCGCTAAGCGAGAGAATATGATAGATCTCGGACTTTTGGAGCATAGCGTTCGGGAGGATTTGAATAAAACGGCCTCCAGGGTTATGGCAGTTCTAAATCCCCTAAAAGTGACTATAAGTAACTATCCCCAAGACCAGGTGGAGGAAATGGAAATAGTCAATAATCCCGAAGACGAGTCGCAAGGAACTCGTAAAGTTCCGTTCTCAAGGGAAATGTATATTGAACGAGAAGATTTTATGGAAGATCCTCCCAAAAAGTTTTTTCGTTTGGGACCAGGTAGGAAGGTGCGGTTAAAAAGTGCCTACATCATTCAATGCGATGAAGTAATAAAAAACCCCCAAACAGGAGAGATTGAAGAATTAATTTGTTCATATTTCCCTGATTCCAGGAGTGGTAATGACACCAGTGGAATTAAAGTAAAGGGAACGCTTCATTGGGTCTCTAAGGCGCATGCCCTGGATGCGGAAGTAAGGTTATACGATCGCTTATTTAAGGTCGAAGACCCCGCAAACGAAAAGGATGCGGATTACCAGGAATTACTCAATCCTGATTCTCTCAAAGTTATTCCGCAAGCCAAAATTGAGCCCTATTTGAAAAATGTCAAACCTCAGGACCGCTTTCAGTTTATGCGGAAAGGCTATTATTGTGTAGACCTGGATTCAAGCCCCCAGCATCTCGTATTCAATAGGACCGTTACCTTAAGAGATAGTTGGGCCAAACTTAAGAAAAAGACCACCTGATTCATCGGCTGTTGGTTTTCTTTACCCTTCTTTTGGTATTTCGCAATATATTTGTGGAATCGATAGTTTGTATGAATAGGAATTTCTTGATTCTCACTTATTCGTATTGTAAATCATGACGCCTGGATGAGTAAACTTCTCACATGTGAACCGGCCTATTTAGGAGCTGGTTTTGGAGCCATTTCCATCTTTGTCATTTTGAGTATTATCTCCCAGAAAATGGATATACCGGGCTCCCTGGTAGGAGGTCTTATTGCTAGTTGTTTGTTTCTGGGAGGGGGCTTCCCTATGCTAGGGGTTCTCGGTCTATTCTTTTTGTTGGGGGTAGGGGCTACAGAGTGGAAAAAGCGGGAGAAACAAGAAGCGGGTTTAGCTCAGGAGAATGAAGGCAAGCGGAGCGTTAGGCACGCCATCGCTAATGGGGGAATAGGAGCTATATATGCTTTAGTGGCTATTTTCGTGGATAATAACCTTATGCTATTAGCCATGGTGGCAGGGAGTTTTGCCTCTGCAACTGCTGATACCTTGGCGTCTGAGCTGGGGAATATTTATGGAAGAAGTTATGTTAATATCCTCACTTTTCGACAAGATGTGAAAGGCAAGGATGGAGTAGTCAGCAAAGAAGGTACTTTAATGGGAGCAATTGGCAGTCTGTTAATCGCTTCTTTTTTCGGATGGGTATATCAGGCATGGGAATTTGTCCCCTTAATCGCCATAGCAGGATGCCTGGGAAATGTAGTGGATTCTATATTGGGAGCTACCCTGCAGCAGCAGGGAATTCTGACTAACGACAAGGTCAATTTTTTAAGTACTTGGGTTGCTGCCTGTATCGTATTACTCCTTACCTACCTGATTTAGGCAAGTCAATGCCTAACATCAACTCATTGGAAATACCATAAACCAGATTCGAACGGCCATTTATTCCTGCAGGAAACTCCGCTATATACAAGATGCGAATTCTGTTGGGGGTTCGGAAGCCAACCATGGCCGAACCCCTGAACCCCGAACGGTACCCCAGTCCAAACATCACTCGCCCTTCTACAAAATGAAATTTTAAGTTTCCTTCTACTTGAATAGGGATATTTGTAGCCCGTTTTATCAGTACAACCGGTTCAACCTGAACATTTTTCCCCTGAAATTTATATCCGCCTATCAGGTAAATATTTTGGTAAAGACGGGAGACAATTTCAGTCTCGATACTTCCTGTAAGGGAGCTGCGAACTAGGTTGGGAGAAGTGATCCCGACATAAAAGTTCTTCTCTTCATAATGAACGCCAAAAACCAAATCTCCGAATGAGAATCGATCACTGTAGGCTTGGAGGGCTGCATCCTCTCTGTCGGGAAAATACACTCGTTCAAGGTTAGGGCGAAAACTGGTAAAAGAAAATCCTGCCCCAATCGAAAACTGCTGGGAGTCCTTAGCCATGGGAATGTGGAAGGCATAAGAAAATTGAATACGTTGGGTGCGATTAACGCCCAGATCATCCCGAACGAATGACATTCCTGCTCCATTTTTCTCATCAAAAGCGCCATTAAGGCTGGCAGAAATGGTCCTTGGAGAACCCGGGAAATTGGTCCACTGGGTACGGTAACTCCCGCGAACTTCCACATACTCAGTAGCTCCAGCTAAGGCTGGCTGTAGAAGAAATAGGTTGCTACTAAATTGAGCAAAGATGGGTTCTTGTTGTCCACGCAGACCCAGAGAAGCAGCAAGAAAAAATAGGAAGATATATTTTTTCATCGGATCAGCGTTAATGTCCCTTTGAATACCCGAGTAGAGGATTGGGACTGGATTAAAAAGAAGTAGGATCCAGGAGGAAGGGGCTTTCCATTAACCTCTCCAGTCCAACTGTTGTTGTAGTTGGAAAATTGTATGAGTGTTTGTCCCCATCTACCGATGATGCTTACGGTATTATTTTCAAAATCTTCTATACAAGGGATGCGCCACATATCATTCACCCCATCCCCATTAGGGGTGAACCCAATATGAATGGGGGGGCAAGGCTCACCCGTTCCCATTATTTCAAAAATTTCCAATACAGAACAGGAAGCCGCATCCGTGACTTCTAGGACATAGTCTCCGGCTTCAAGATTGTTCACTGCTTCTGTGCTATCCAATTCAGAATGGCTCCAGCTATACCGATACGGGGGCGTCCCACCAGAGACTGCTGCTCGGGCAGAACCCGTTCCGTTACCTGGATCATCGCTTATTAGTAGTTCCACCTGTAGGCTATCTGCTAAGCCCACCTCAATTGTATCTCTGATCGAACAACCTAAACTATCTAACAACTCTATAGAATAAAATCCGGAACTTAGTCCACTAATTTCCTGAGTACGCTGTCCATTAGACCAGTTATAGGTATAAGGGGCCACTCCATTTGCTGGATTTACCTGAATAGAGCCATTCTGGATGCCTTCGCAGCCTTCATTGACAACGGAGTAGGTAGCAAATAAGGCTTCACCTACCTCCAATCTTACTGAATCGCTTTGGGTACATTTATTTTGATCCTCGAGGGTTACCTTATACAAACCAGGACCCAAGTTTGTCCGTATGGCATCTTGGTTTCCATCCGACCATAGGAAAGAGTACGCTGGAGTACCACCAGAAGGACGAACAAGAATTTGCCCACTTTGTTGCTCATCGCAGGGAGGTTGAATAACGTCAAAAGATAGGTCAATGGCGGGAGGGCTTTGGATGTCAATACTGACACGCACCTCTGTATCCTCAGCATCTTGTATGGATACCTCATAATTTCCCGGTCCCAGCCCGGTTAGGGTATCTTGACCTGAAAATTCGGGTAAATTAGCCCATTCTATGCGGAATGGAGGTACACCTCCAATTGGTCTTACAGCTAATTCTGCGTCATCAGCCCCAAAGCAACTAATGGCCTGACCTGAGAAATCGCTTATGATTGACAAACGAGCAGTGAAAGTTCCTGGACTTCTTACGAGGATGTCTGTGCTATCTATACAGGAGTTGCCATCAATGACGGTGACTGTATAAATCCCTGCTCCTAGACCAGAAGCAACCTGGCTATTTTGAACAGGGTCTGTATTCCAACGAAAGGTATATGGAGGAGTTCCACCCTCCACATTAGCAATCACCTGTCCGTCCTCAGCATCTGGAGCACTTATATCCTCTCCATTATAGTCAGAGATCACCTCCGCCGTTATGTCCAAGCTTTCTGGTTCTTGCAAGGTTACGGAATCCAAGGCGACGCATCCAAAGGCATCTCCAACGAATACGACATATTGTCGGGGCCCAAGGTCACGGATGGTATCTGTATTCATTCCATTCGACCAAAGGTAATTATAGGGGGAGGTACCTCCTGTGGCCTCAACCCTTAGCCGACCATCTTCAGCACCATTACAGCTTATGGCTTGGCCGTTAAAATCAGAATCCACCAAAATATTTGCCTGGAGCTTTTGCGGTTCTAGGACTGTGACCGTATCGAGTGCCAAACATTGATTTTGGTCCCTTACCTCAATTGTATATGTACCTGCTCCTACATTATTTAAGCTGGCATTAGTCTCTCCATTACTCCAAGAATAGGTATATGGGGAAAGTCCCTGGATTACATTGACTTGAATATTTGCATCTTGTGCTCCTTCACAACTTACCCCCATATCGTAAGGGCTGGTAATTTCCGTATCAATAGCCAAGACATTTACAGTTACCCTTATGGTGTTATTACTCAAAACAAAGCATGGAGTAGCATTCCACTCACTGATATGGGAGCCCAAAGGGGCATCCAACTGACCTACATATTTCACCCCCCGAACCTTATAAGAACCGGGCATGAAGGTATTGAAATCTAAAAACCCTTCATCTGTCAGTTGTAATAGGCTATCTTGTTCGTCTGTAATTGTATAAATCCAATTAACACCTCCCTGCTCAGGTTCCAACTCTGGAAGAAACAGGCTGTCCGCTTGTTGATCGCTACAAACGAGGGTATTTCCGGAAACGTTGATATCAAAGGACTCGATCCCGCAGTTTGTACTGGAATTTGAGATAATTATTCCATCAACTCCCAAATCTCCAGTAGAGTTTCCTGAAAATCCTTCAAATTTTACCCGAAATCCCGAAGTATAGAAACTATCTGCCATTGGGAGTCGAATCAACTCCCAACTAGAAAAATTTCGAGAGTTATCCTCAAATTGCTGCGTCCAGGTCCGCCCACTGTCGGGACTAAAGGATACTCGAATTCCATCCTCATCAATTTCAATCAGAGATCCATTAATGTAACAAAAATCCAGAATCAGGCTATCAGTAGGGGGTATCGTTGAGAGATCAATCAATGGAGACTCCATCGTCAGGACCTGACCAAATTGGAGTTGAGTGGTATTGCAGCGCGCATAGTTACCGGAATTATCGCAATCAAGGGTATCTGGCAAGCCAATGGTAACAAATTGGTCTTGCCTATTCCAAAAGCAAAAAGCAGTGGGTAAGCAGTCAGAAGTAGTACTGCATTCCCAGCCGAGGGGACAAGGTGGCGTAGATTCCCAGTTTTCGAAAGTCTCTTCGAAAATAATCCCTTGTGAAAACACAAACCCCTGAGCAAGAAAAATCCCTAGAGCAAACACCAAAAGGCCTCTCATTCGTAATCCCATTCTAAGGTGATATAGATTTCTACGCTGAAACAAGGTGCTTTATTTTATTGGGGGAGAAGATTTCCTCTCCCAATATAAAGACTTCTTAATAGCAGAGCACAGACCAGGGGAATGATGGCGGGGTGAAATTGTTGGGGGAGAAGGCCATGGCCTATAAGAAATAAGGCGTGCAAAATAGCTGCAACAAAGAAATAGGTACGAACCCAACTAGAATTAGGGGATCTAAGTAGGAAAAAAGAAGCAATGAGGTGGGTAGGAAAAGCCCATAGCAGGTTGAGATTATGAGTAGCGGTACTGTGATCCGTTCCGATCCACATAACCAACATGATAAATCCTGCCAAGCCGGCTATAAAGAACAACAAAATATCCATCCATCGATTTTCCTTTTTTCGGAGAAATTGCCAAAGGCTTATCAGCATAACAACTCCGAAAAAGGCCCAGGTGACGTGGATGGGCAGTATCCCCCTATACGGGGAGAGGGGTTCTCCAAAAACTATTTCTTGGGCAGGATGAGCCAGAGGAATTTCTTTCCCCTTTATAGACCGACGGGAGCGACTTACAAAATCCATGAGGTGTTCAGGCAAGAACATCTTTTCATATGGGGTAGCTTTACGGTCTATTTTCATCCCCAAAATGAGATCTATTCCAAATTGCGGCCAGGGCAGGCGGACTAACTTTTCATGGATAAGTTCTCGAAAAGTTTGGTCTCCGGGTTCGTAAAGTGTGCTGTCTGGAATGAAGCTATCGCCCAATTGCTCAAAGAGGATGTCTCTGGGTACGGAGGAACAATTTTTGAAAAAATAATCATAAAGGTATTCCCGGTTTTCAGGCTTGCTATTCTCAAATAGAAATTCGTAAAAAGATTGCTTTTCTTTAGGGCTAATCAGGAGAGGTTGCTCATAAACCGTCCGATGATTGGCCATGTACCACCTCCGAAAGGCTTGGTAATCTCCTATACTAAGGATATAGTTGAGTTTACCCTGAACAAATTTTCGATAGAATCCAGGAGTTTCAAAATCAAAGGTGCCATAATTGTAGACGTCGTCTAGGCCATTCTCAGGATCAAATACCCGGAAACATGTATGTCCATATGTGGAGTAAAGTTGATCTCCTGGATCACAGGTCAGCAAGGTAATCTCAGCGTTGGGAGAAAGAGAAACTTGAGACTGAACAGCGGAGAAAAAATAAATTAGGGAAATGCAACATACAGTTCGACGAAGAATATTGTCCAAGAGAAACGGAAATTCTCCACTAGTTCTTAACAACTTATCCACAGAGTTATCCACAAAATTTCAATAATTTGTTTATATGGAGGTCAAATTACAAGCTTGCCCTATTTTTTGCTAGTTTTTTACCCTCGCAGACGGAATTTAATTGTAACGGACACGCGCTGATTAACCTGAGGTACATTGGGGGGAAGTTTGGAGAAGCGCCATTTTTGGATAGCTGCTTTTCCTGCAGCAACCAGCCCCGGTTTAGTAGCAACTCCTTTGGGGCGGACAAATTCAACGGAACCATTTGGCCGTATTACAAATTCAAACTGGATGTCTCCTTCTTCCTGGACGTTGTATGACGGCTTAGGGAGAGACAGGGGTCTGCGTTGACTAGCTCCTCCTCCAACATCTTCTCCGAAGGAGTATAATCCATCCGGATCGAGAACTTTTATATCGGGTGTTCCCTTATTTCCTTCGCCTTCTTTTTCTCCTTGATTAGCTCCACTGGGTTTATTACTAGGAGCGGGTTTGGCTTCTGTATCGCTCTCCTTCTCCTCTGTTTGTGTATCATTGGGGGTTTCTTCCGGCTGAGGTTTCGTTTCTGGGACGACCGTTTCTGCTGGCTCAGGGGGAGTTGGATCTGGTTCCTCGGGCGGAGGATTATCGGGTTGTTTGACAGGATTAGGGGTGGGATTGGTGATTACCGGATCTGGTTGAGGCGTAGTTTCAGCTATTTCGGCCTGTTTTTCTGGTTTTGCCTTCGGCTGTGGAACCGGGGCAGGATCTTGCTGCGACTTCTCCAAGGTATTAATGTTGCGACTTCCTTCCCGAAGGTCTCCAAAATCAATTTTCCCCACCACCTCATATACTTCTCCTGGAGGAGGAACCGTAGCCCGCCAAGCTTTCCAGAGTAGCATAAGCCCAATTACTACCAGTACGATAATGAAAGTAATTATCGCACTAATTCGTTCGTTCCTTTGCTCTTCTGCCCGTAGGCGTTTCAACAATAAGAAAGTTTCCATTCTACCTGGGAAATTCTACAAAACCTGTTTCCATTTACGAAGCCAACACATGAAAGGTACCAAATTGTCCCCATAAATGAAACTGGGAACCCTTTTTAAGTCAGATCCCTTGTTTTAAGGCTGCTAGAAATTCCTGTTGACTACTTTGCCCTTTGTCTTTGTTATACCAGATTTGAAGGTCTTTTTGTAATTCCGAATAGGGACGTTGTGGATTTTTTTTGTGATCCAGGACCATTTGTTGGGCCTCTTGAGGTCTGGGACCCCAGGTAGTTATTTCAACCTTATCTTTTGGAGAAAAGGCTACCAACTTGGGAATAGACTTGCTCCCTTGGGTAAGGTAAAGGTCCATCAATTCGGGGTTTTCATCTCGCCAGACCATGCGCAAATTAATTTGTGAATTGAGAGCAGCCATTTTTCCAAAAATGGGGATCAGATGGGCAGCATCCCCACACCATGATTCTGTAAGTACCAGCCAATTCATAGAGCTTGTAACGTTTTGGCAGAATTGCAAAACCTCATCCCTAAGTATCAGTGTTTTCTCCCAGCGCTTCATCCGTCGGAGGTTGAGTCGCGTATATTCTGAAAGCTTTTCGGATGTCTTGGGTCCAGAACTCTTATTTTCTCTTACAAGTGACGCCATTATTTCCCTATATTCCACATAAGTGAATCCCTGATCGAAAGCGGAAACAGTTATTTCTTCCACGTTTTGAGAATGATCTTTCACGAACTTCTTTATATTTTATGTATTTTAGGAGGCACAATATACCCCAATAATAACCCCGACATTCACATGAATTCAACTTCCTCCCTAATAATGCCTAAATATATGGAGATTCCCCTGGTAGGAACTGTTTCCAAGCTGACCCTTTTTTTTCTCCTTGTATGGGTATCTCCCTCTCTTTTTTCTCAAGAGAAGGAGAATGCTGTATGTAAACTGTTCTCCGAAGATGAGGTGATAGAGGTTAATCTCAAGTACAATATCCGAGATCTTCAAAAGAATAAGTATAAACCGGACTTGATTTGGGAGGCTGACTTCTCAACAAACATCGGCGAAGAGCTGTTTGAATCAAAAATTCAAGTCGAGGCTAGAGGCGTATTCAGACGGAAGTTTTGTATTTACCCTCCCATTCGGCTCCTGTTCAAAAAATGTGAGAATGAAGAAATGAAATCCTGGGGAAAAGTGAAATTGGTCACCCATTGCAAGGGGAGTGGCGCTTTTGAGCAATATGTCCTCAAGGAATATCTTTGTTATCGAATGTTCAATATCATTTCAGACATGAGCTTTAAGGTTCGATTGGGAAAATTTACCTACCATGATACCTCTGGTAAAAGAAAGCCGATGACTAAGTGGGGATTTCTTATTGAACAAACCAAGCATCTGGCTAAAAGACATAACTCTATTGAGTTAGAGGAGGTGAAAGTCAATACCCAAGAAACCAACCGAAAGTATATGACCTTGGTCTCTGTATTCCAATTTTTTATTGGAAATACGGATTGGTCTGTACCGGCTTTACACAATATTAAGCTTCTCAAAGTGCAAGAGCTCGAAGAAGTGCTTCCCTATGCGGTTCCCTATGATTTTGATTATTGTGGGATGGTAAATACCCCTTATGCTATTCCTAGCGAAAAACTGGGTATTCAGTCTGTACGAGACCGCCAATTTCGGGGCTACCCGCGCTCGGAAGCGGAATTTCAATTGGTCTACGACCATTTTATCTCAAAAAAGGAGGCACTGTATGGATTGGTAGAGAATTTTCCTCATCTCGACAAATTTCATAGACAAGAAATGATTCGCTATATGAATGAGTTTTTTGAAATTATAGAGAATCCTAACGCGGCAAAGCGTCAAATTGCGGATAATGCGCGTTCACGTTAAATCTGCTTAATAACTAATAGGAAAATTAGGTATCCAGTCGAATATGTAGCTCTTCCATTTGCTGCCCATCCACCGGAGAGGGTGCATCCAGCATAACATCCCTTCCCGAGTTATTTTTGGGAAAGGCGATATAGTCTCGTATGGAGTCTGAATGGTTCATGATGGAACAAAGGCGGTCAAAGCCAAAAGCGATTCCTCCATGTGGAGGAGCACCATATTCAAATGCGCCCATCAGAAAACCAAACTGGGCTTCCGCCTCTTCCGGACTGAATCCTAGTAGTTCAAAGCATCGCTCCTGTAGTTGGCGGTCAAAGATCCGTATAGAACCCCCGCCAATTTCCCAGCCATTAATGACCAGGTCATAGGCGTTAGCCTTCGTAGCTTTCAACAAATCGTGATCATCAGAAGCCATGATCTTAGGAATATCTTCTACAGCGGGAGAGGTAAATGGGTGATGCATCGCATGAAAATGCCCTGTTTCCTCATCCCATTCCAGCCAAGGGAAATCTACTACCCAAAGTGCTTCGAAGCGATCCTTACCCCTCAAGCCCATACGTTCCCCCATCTCTAGGCGTAGTTCACCTAATTGTTTACGCACCTTTTCTGTCTCGCCACTGAGAATAAGGAGCATATCTCCTGCTTGAGCTTCAAATAGTTCTCCCCAAGCCTTGATGTCTTCCTCCGAATAGAATTTGCCAACCGAGGATTTGATTCCTCCATCTGCCTCAAATTTTACATATACTAAGCCTTTAGCCCCAATCTGCGGGCGTTTTACCCATTCTGTCAGATTCTTTATATCCTTGTTGGAGTATGCCCCCGCCTGGCCTTCAGCCTTTATTCCTACAACTAATTCTGCATTATCAAAGACAGAGAAACCCTTGCCTTGGGCTAGCTCATTCAACTCCACAAAGGTCATCCCAAATCGAGTATCGGGTTTATCAGAACCATACAAGCGAATGGCGTCATCGTATTGCATAATGGGAAAATCGGGTAGACTGACTCCCAAGGTTTCTTGAAATAGGTATTTCGTTAGCCCCTCGAAGGTAGCTAATACGTCGTCTCGATCTACAAAGGACATCTCACAGTCGATCTGGGTGAATTCAGGTTGACGGTCAGCACGTAGGTCTTCATCTCTAAAGCATTTGACCAACTGAAAGTATTTGTCCAAGCCCGATACCATCAGAAGCTGCTTGAAGGTTTGGGGCGATTGGGGGAGGGCATAAAATTGACCTGGATTCATGCGACTGGGTACGACGAAATCCCTCGCTCCTTCTGGCGTACTTTTGATGAGTACAGGCGTTTCTACTTCTATAAAGCCCCAATCTGTCAGATATTTACGCGTTTCTGTTGCTAGTTTACTCCGGAAGATCAGGTTTTGCTGGACACTGTTTCTTCTCAAGTCCAGATAGCGGTATTTCATTCGGATATCATCCCCACCGTCTGTTTCGTCTTCAATGGTGAAAGGAGGTAATTTGGCAGGGTTTAACACCTCTAGGGAGGAAACTTCAATCTCAATATCTCCAGTTGGGAGTTGATCGTTTTTGCTAGTTCGCTCACGGACTAGACCTTCTACACGGATGACATACTCACGCCCCAGTTTTTCGGCTTCAGCATTAAGGGTTTCTTGATCCTCTTCACTAAAAACCAATTGGGTGATTCCATACCGATCTCGTAAGTCGAGAAAGGTCATTTTTCCGAATTTTCTACTTCGCTGTACCCAGCCGGCCAGAGCGATTTTTTCCCCAGCATCCGAAAGGCGCAATTCACCGCATGTGTGTGTCCTGTACATAAAACTTGTAAATAAAGATTCAGGGGCTTAAGCCCCGATTATTTCTCTGCAAAGCTAGGAGATTTGTGGGAGTATAGAAGAAATAACATGGAAAATCTTTCGGGAGTTTTTTAATCTCTAGAGGCGATGTCCTTGACTAGGCGAAACCCTACATGAAAAAGGCCTGTTTCGGCTGTAGTGCCAGATCTGCCTGAGACTCGATAACCATGGCAGTAGGAGGGGTCGCACATAAAGGATCCTCCACGAATAGTTTTTTCACTCTCTGGTCCAGGTCTATAATTTGAACCATCTATACCGTGTTTTCCAAAATACCAGTCCTGGGTCCACTCCCATACATTTCCCATCATATCGGTCAGGCCTAGAGGGCTCTCGCCAAAGGCACCTACTGGATTAGTAAATTCGTATCCATCCTCTACGTTGTGAACCTGCGGAAAATACCCCTGCCAGGTATTGGCCTTATAAGCGCCATTTACCACCAGTTCGGACCCCCACGGGTATATGTGGCGATCATTTTTGGCATTTCTAGCTGCATGTTCCCATTCTGCTTCAGTTGGGATGCGTTTATTGGCCCACTGGGCATAGGCTAGCGCATCGTTGAACGAGACGTGTGTTACGGGGTGATCATCTGCTGCCTTGGGATGATCGGGCCCTAAGGGATACTCCCAATAAGCTCCTGGTTTGAGGATCCAAGTCATTTGCTGTTGGTCAAAAACCCCAGAGTCGCCAAATTTTTCAGATTCTGTGCGGTGCCCTGTGGCTCGAACAAATTTTCGGTATTCCCCTACTGTAACGGGGGATTTATCCATGAAGAAGCTATTTACCTGTTTTACCTGGACGGGTTGCTCCCTGGGTAAGCCCTCCATGGATCCCATTTCGAGTACCCCACCAGGAATCAGGACCATTCCATCAGGTGCTTCAAGGTCTTCTGCTGTGGGTGCCCCTGCTTTGTTTACGCTAGTTTCAGAAGGGGAGGGGAGGGAAGCTTTTGTTTTCAAGCTATCTGCAACAATCCTTGAAGGGGCATTATGAATGGCGTCTGTTCGGCTTACATCCAAGGTGGAGGCTGGCTTGGTTTCAGATGCGGAAGAGTCAGTAGAACTCCCAGAAAGAGTACAGCCTGCCATTCCAAATGCACAGACCATCATCCCTGCATATCCAACATATTTCTTTACTAATCCAAGTAATTTTTCCATAGGTCTAAATTATAAAAGTTTGAAGTTGCATTCAACAACCACAAAACTATGCAAACCTATTTCTCATTTTTATTGGGAATTGCACTTTTGCTTGCCTCTGTCCACTTGAATGCACAGTTAAGCCATTTCTATCCGTCTGCTAGTGAAATATCCCTTCCTGCAGATAGTCAGCAACTTTCCCCTAAGCCTCATCTTCGCATAAACTTAAGCCCTCAATCGGCTGGTGATAATACCTATTTAAAAGTTTTAGCGGGAGAAGCCGGAAGACTCAAGCTCAGGATTATGGATCTGGGAGACCAGGAAATATGGCAAAAGGAATTTACCTACCACACCGGTTACCAGAATATCTTGCTTTCCTTGTATACCTTGCCCGATGGCTGGTATTGGGTGGAGATCGAACTCACAGGTATAGAGCAAACATACTTTATGAGTTTAGAAGTTGAAAGATGAATGAGAGAATTACAATTTCAATTGATTATCAAGAAATTCCTTCAGGTATCCCCTTTTTACTTTCCACCATAGAGGAAGCAGAGTTAACCATTCAAAAGATGTCAGTGGGAGATTATCAAATTGGGGGTTCTTTGGTCATTGAGCGAAAATCGCATTTAGACTTCATTAGGTCCTTAATTGATGGTAGGTTATTTCAACAAGCGGGGAGACTATCTAGCCTTATGTTTCCTGTTTGTATCTTGTTGGAAGGGAAAGGAGCCATTCCCAGAAAAGGGAAGATGAGAAAGGAAGCCATTGAGGGCGCCTTACTTTCGTTAAATGCTTTTTTTCAAATACCCATCATAGGAAGTGAAGACCCCTTCGAT
This sequence comes from Bacteroidia bacterium, assembly GCA_965263105.1. Classification (GTDB taxonomy): domain Bacteria; phylum Bacteroidota; class Bacteroidia; order J057; family J057; genus JBCCTX01. Next base: position 698,359 of record CBDHGL010000003.1, read on the forward strand.
AGCGCCAGGATCATTCAACGGCTTACTCAATTAGAGTTTCGGAATAGGAAACGAGATGTTATTCGTAGAAATCGCTGGGGATATAAACCGAGGGGGGTAAAAAAACAAAAGTTATATTTTCTTGAGGGCCTACCTGGTGTGGGCCCAAAACTGGCTCAGGAGATTCTGGCTGAATTTGGTTCAATTGAAGCATTTATCCAAGCCAGTGAGAGGGAGTGGCAGGTGATTAAGGGCTTGGGAGAGAAAAAAACCAAAATTATCAAGGAAGTATTGGGTTATTTGGAATAATATTTCAAAATCAATTAAGTTGCCTGATGGAGATGTTTTTGAAACTTTTTTTCACTTAGATCCCATTTTATCTATATCAAATTCAGAATTAGTAAGGAAAGAGGACCTGAAGACTATTCAACCCAAAAAATGAAGCTTACAGAAGCTAATTTTCACGATATCTTTCCATCGCTTACCGAATACCCAGATACTTATGCGTCTGCTGACTCAGTCGCCAATGAGGATGAGCCTGGATATACTCCATAATTAAGGGAAGCATTTCTTCTCTCCGGTCCCATTCTGGCTGGAGAAAAAGAGCCACATGCTTGGCACATTTTACCCGGTGCGATTCAGCCCACTCCAGGTCATGACGGTTAAATATGATCACTTTCAACTCATGGGCCAGGGCGTAGTAGGCCTCTAGGGGGACTTTAAATTTTTTGGGAGAAAAACAGACCCAGTCTAGGTCTCCAAGGAGGGGATGTACGCCAGCAGTTTCTAAATGTACCCTTATCTGGTGTTTGTGAAAAGCATCCACCAAGAGATTCAAGTTGTAAATTGTGGGTTCCCCTCCTGTGATAACTACCTGCCTTACCTCTGTTTGAGTTACTTCCCTTACGATTTCCGCAACAGTCATAAGTTGATGTGAACTAACTTCCCAAGATTCTTTCACATCACACCAATGGCAACCTACATCACAACCTGCTAAGCGGATGAAATAAGAAGCCGTACCTGTCCAATATCCTTCTCCTTGGAGCGTTAAAAAATGCTCCATTACAGGTAAGGGGTCATGCGAGCCATAGGCAAAAGGGGTTTCTTTAGACTTGTGCACGGAGCTATCTGGATGACTCATCTTGAATTATTAGCATATTCTGATGGAAAGCAAGACAGGTTATTTGGACACGGTTTTCTCGGCGCGATTTACAAAGGCGTCCAAGGTGTTTTTGAGAAGCATGGCCACTGTCATAGGACCAACACCTCCAGGTACGGGAGTGATATAGGAGGTTTTGGGAGCCACATTTGGGAAATCCACATCTCCTTTTAGGCGGTAGCCCGATCGGGTATCAGTCGCAGGGACGCGGGTTATGCCCACATCAATTACAACGGCTCCTTCTTTGACCATATCTGCTTGGATTAACCCCGGAATACCTGTAGCAACAATTAAGATATCCCCTTGTAAGCAAAATCGTTTGAGATCTTCTGGAGGGGTATATTTATGACATAAGGTAACAGTTGCTTCTCCTGGATAACCTCCCCTAGACATCAAAATAGAGGTAGGCCTACCTACAATCCTACTCCTCCCTACCACCACACAGTGCCTTCCTTTGGTGGGAATATCATATCGCTTAAGCAATTCCAATATACCAGAAGGCGTAGCGGGAATCATGGCTGGGAAGTAATTTTGAGTAAGCATACCCACATTGAATGGGTGAAAGCCATCCACGTCCTTTTCTGGATTCACAGACTCGATCACACGCTGTTGTGTAATCTGAGCGGGTAAGGGCATCTGTACGATGATCCCATCCACTTGAGGGTCTCTATTGTTTTCCTCAACTACTGCCAATAGTTCCTTTTCTTCAATATCCTTAGGCAGATGAACAAGCGATGAATGAAACCCCACATAATCGCAAGACTTGATCTTGTGACGAATATAGGTATGTGAGGCGGGGTTATCTCCTACCAAAATAGCTACCAAATGGGGCTTTCTGGGATGTAAAGGAGCTATCCGCTCCACTTCCTTTTTTATCTCTTCCTTAATAGTTTGGGAAAGCTTCTTTCCATCTAGTATCTGCATGAATAGTAGGATTCAAACCTGAAATGTCTTTGTGAGAATAGCTTTATACTTTCACAACCCAACCATAGGGATCTGGCTTTACCTCACTTTTAATATCTTGTAACGTATTCTTTAGCCAAGAACCTACAAGAGCATGTTGATCAGAAAAGGTCAAATCCCTTCCCGCATATCCAATTCGTTCAATCTGAGCAATAGTTGCCGCAGTTCCAGCCCCAAAAGCTTCTTTTAGAGTCCCCTGTTCATAGGCGCTTTCCACCTCATAGATTGTTATAGGTCGTATTTCTATCTTATACCCGTTATCTTTCAGCAGTCGAATAACGCTATCCCGAGTTATTCCGGGCAGAATGGTCCCTGTCAGAGGGGAAGTGATAACGGTATCTCCTATAACAAAAAAGACATTCATGGTACCACATTCCTCTATATAAGCGTTTTCTTTGGCATCTAACCATAGGACATTGTCATAACCTTGCTCCTTGGCTAACTTATCAGGAAGGATAGAAGCCGCGTAATTTCCTGCACATTTGGCACTACCAGTACCTCCCTGACTTGCCCGTACAAACTCCTTGGAAGCCAATAAACTGACTGGCTTGCTATAGTACCCTCCAACGGGACAGGTAAAGATTAGAAATACATAAGAATCAGAAGCCCTAACTCCTATGTATTCATCCGTTGCAAACATAAAAGGCCGGATGTATAAAGAACCCTTTTCCAGTGGAGGAACCCATTGTTGGTCCAAATTTACGAGAGCCTTTATACCTTCCATAAAAATGTGTTCAGGAAGTTCGGGCATTCCCATCCGGTAAGCAGAGCGGTTCAAGCGCAAAAAATTGTCTATAGGCCTGAATAACACAGGAGATCCATCAATTCCCTTTATGGCTTTCATCCCTTCAAAAATGGATTGGCCATAATGCAGGGCACATACACTTGGAGCCAGAGATAGACTTTCATAAGGCATTATTTGGGGTTCTTCCCACCTGCCTTCTGAATAACGTGCTACTAGCATATGGTCGCTGAAGACCCTCCCAAAAGGAATATGACTCATGTCTACCTGATCGATTCGACTTCGCTCGATCTGGCGAATTTTGATGGACTCATTGATTAACTCCATAATGGCATGTATTTACGAATCTTTTTCTTCGTTATAAAAGCTTCCTGAATAATCTTTCCCCTTATATTTCAGAATAAAACTGTATCGTTTCCCCTTTTCCATAGGCTTTCTGCTAATTCTGATTGAATGACTACCAGATTGGTCGGCTACCGAACCCGTGATCCAAACTTTCTTCCCCTCTGGATTTGTCAGGTGAAGTTCTACGAAGCCCGGATAGTTAAGCTCATAAGTGATATACACATATGTTTTCTGGACATCGATCTTTTTTATGAACAATCTAGAGGATTCTGTGCTCTGAGCATACCCTCCTAGGGATAAAAACAAGCATAAGGAAGCCCAAATTACGGAAAACTTCGCGGCAGACACAACCGATTGAGACAATGAAATTCTATTCATACTTACAAATTCTTTTACAATTTCAAAACAATTTCTTTTCTCTACACCAGGAAATTATTTGTCCTGTAGCTCCAGCCTTGTTCTGGATATATTCCCTACATTTACGTTGGATATTGAGGGCAAGTTCAGAAGAGGTTGTTATCTCCTCCACAAGATGTAGAGCCTCTTGTGTAGAAGCAACAGAAAAACCGATCCGATTTTCAATTAATTCATACGCCTCAGGATATTTTTTATAGGAAGGCCCAAAAAAAACAGGGACCCCAAAAACGACAGCTTCCAAGGTATTGTGTAGGCCCTTATCCCATGCACCCCCAATGTAGGCAAGTTGAGCATAGGCGTATAAGCGAGAAAGCATACCTATATTATCAATCCAAAGGATTCGGTGTCTTTTTTCTCTTTTGTCTATCTCCGAATATCGCAGTGACCATTCTGGATACAGGTGTATCCATTTTTCTATTCTATCGGAGTGAATTTCATGCGGAGCCAAAATCATACAGATGGGATGCTTATCTGCGAGTTCTTGAAAAATTTCAAATAGCATTTCCTCTCCCTTAGGCCAAGTACTCCCCCCAATGAGGCAATATCTTCCATCGACAAAGGCTTCTATTTCAGGTAGCGATTGAAAATTTTCTTGTGTTTGCAGGACGCGGTCGTAACGGGTATCTGAACTCAGGATTACCTCTGCTGTAGGGGCAAAAGCTTTCAACAATTTGACCGTTTCTTGGTTTTGGGTGAAAATAGCGGTAAAGTGCGCAAAAATTGACTTATATAGACGTTGAAAGGGACCTTTTAGGAAACTGCTATCCGGATGCAGTTGGGCGGAGATCAATAGGGTGGGAATTTTTCTGGAAAAGCATTCCCTGAGGAAATGAATCCAAAGATCGTATTTAACAAAAAAGACTAACTGGGGTCGGACAATGTCCAGAAACTTTTGGGCATTTGTTGGGCTATCTAATGGGAGGTAGGTAACATGAGCAGCTTTTGCATAGTCTTTGCGTATTTCATAACCTGAGGGGGAGAAGAAACTTACGAGAAGTTTGAAGTCTGGCGCCTCCTCCAGGAATTTTTCCATTACGGGCCTACCTTGTTCAAATTCTCCCAGAGAAGCACAGTGAAACCAAATCCATTTGGCGGGATAGATTTTTTCGGCTAAGTTAGCCTCCCAATTTCTCCTTCCACGGATCCATTTGCCAGCTTTGGAATGAAAAGGGTAGAGGAGAATGAGGGAAAACTTATATAGAGATAAAGAGATCGAATACAGCCAACTTAACATACTGTAGGATTGAAGAATATTCCAGGAAATTTTTTGTGGCTGTTAAATAAGGAAAAAATTGACTCAGGTATACGATTTTTCAGTTGAGGTTGTGATAAATACCCATTCGCGTGGCTTTTCTCCCAATTTTCTGCATGTACAGCTACATTTGTAAGGGAGCTTATCCAAACTATTGTAGTGCGTCGCCTGGGGTTTTTTTGAAAATTTTTAATAATTAACCTTGTTAATAATTTATAGATGAAGATTCACATGGTTGACGTTATGGCGCAGCACCAGAAAATCCAGGTGGAAATGGATTCTGCTGTTCGGGAAGTGCTCACTTCCGGTGCCTTTATCAACGGTCCCGCAGTCAAACAGTTTAGAGCCAATCTAGGCAAATTCCTAGATGTGCCTCATGCAATCTCTTGCGCTAATGGCACAGATGCCCTTCAAGTGGCCTTGATGGCCCTCGAGCTTTCTCCAGGAGATGAGGTTATTACCCCCTCATTTACCTATGTAGCTACTGTGGAGGTAATTTCCTTACTTCAACTTACTCCGGTCTTTGTTGAGGTGGACCCCCTTACCTTTAATATTGATCCAGAAGAAATTGAAAAGGCCATTACCAATCGTACCCGGGCCATTATTCCCGTTCATTTGTTTGGCCAATCAGCCCATATGGAGCCGATCATGCAGTTGGCCGAGAAACATGACCTGTATGTGGTAGAAGATAATGCCCAAGCGATTGGGAGCCACTTTTCCTTCTCTGATGGAAGGAAATTGAAAACCGGGACTATAGGCCATATTGGTTGCACCTCTTTTTATCCAAGCAAAAACTTAGGAGCCTGTGGAGATGGAGGAGCTATTTTTAGCCGAGATGAGGACCTGGCATCCAAAATATGGATCATTTGTAACCACGGGTCTCAGAAAAAATACTATCATGACTCTATTGGGGTTAATTCGAGGTTGGATTCTGTTCAGGCTGCCATTCTCGACATTAAACTTCAACATTTGGATACCTATAATGAAGCGAGGAAGTGGGCAGCAGACCGCTATGACGCCTTATTGGGCGATTGTGAAGAAGTAAGCACCCCCTTTAGAGCTCCCTATTCCAGCCACGTTTTTCATCAATATACACTGAGAGTTAAGGAGGGAAGGGAAAAAAGAGATGCGATTAGAAACTTCCTGGCTGAGAAAGGGATTCCTTCTATGGTTTATTATCCCGTACCTCTACACCTCCAAGGTGCCTACCGTGGGTACGGATATGAGGAAGGCCAATTGCCCATTTCGGAAAAACTTACAGCTGAGGTGATAAGTCTGCCCATGCATTCTGAATTGAATGAAGATCAAATAGTTCACATAACAAATAACTTTAAAGAAGCATTGGTTAATGCTTAACCGTATTTATTTTAATTCCATAAGCGTATGAAGATTGCTGTTATTGGATCTGGTTATGTTGGGTTAGTTACGGGAACCTGTTTTGCAGAAGCGGGAAACGAAGTACTCTGCGTTGACAATAATCAGGAGAAACTTGCTAAGTTGAAAGCCGGGGAAATTCCCATCTATGAGCCAGGGCTAGAAACGCTGTTCCATAGAAATACCAAAGAAGGAAGGTTATATTTCACCGACTCGCTCCAGGAAGCTGTGGAAATGGCAGAAATCATATTTTTGGCTCTTCCAACTCCTCCAACAGAGGATGGATCCGCTGATTTGAAATATGTGCTTGGAGTGGCAGGCGAAATTGGAAAGATTCTCACAGAATATCGCGTTATCGTTAACAAAAGTACCGTTCCTGTAGGTACTGCGGATAAGGTTACAGCTGTAATCGAAGCACAAACTAATGTCGACTTTGACGTAGTGTCCAATCCAGAGTTTTTGCGTGAAGGTTTTGCCGTTCAGGATTTCATGAAACCCGAGCGGATCGTTATCGGATGTTCTTCTGAAAGAGCGGAAGAAAAAATGCGTCAATTGTATTCTCCCTTTGTTCGTTCTGGAAATCCCGTCATTTTCATGGATGAAAGAAGTGCTGAGGTTACAAAATATGCAGCGAATTCTTTCTTGGCAACCAAGATTTCCTTCATGAATGAAATTGCCAACCTATGTGAATTGGTTGGAGCAAATGTAGATAATGTAAGGAAAGGGATTGGAACGGATTCTCGGATTGGAAAACGCTTCCTCTTTCCTGGGGTTGGCTATGGGGGATCCTGCTTTCCCAAGGATGTATCTGCCTTATTTAAGACTTCAAACCAGTACGGATACGATTTCAAAATCTTGGATTCAGTAATGAAGGTCAATGAAGCGCAGAAACATATTTTGGTAGAGAAAGTCGTCAACAAATATGGAAACGACTTGTCTGGAAAGACTTTTGCCGTTTGGGGACTAGCATTCAAGCCCAATACGGATGATATTCGCGAGGCACCCGCTTTGGTAATCATTGAAGAACTACAAAAACGCGGAGCAAGCATTCAGGCTTTTGATCCGGAAGCAATTGAGTCCGTTAAAGCCTATTCACCTGTTCAGCCCGAGTATGCCAAAGGTATGTATGAGGCATGTGAAGGGGCAGATGCCCTGTTGATTATTACAGAATGGAATGAATTCCGCGTGCCCGATTTTGATCGCTTACGTACCAACCTAAAAGAGCCCATTATTTTTGATGGTCGAAACGTGTACGATCTTAATGAAATAGAAAAAATAGGGTTCACCTATTACTCCATCGGTCGTAGGGAAATTATAGCCAAAACGGTTGTTTCTACTGGTTGAGCCAGCTCCTAAGTAGAACCTTCTGGTTTGATTAAATGACTGACTCCTTTGATTGCAAAGGAGTCAGTTTTTTTTACCAAAAAAAATAATATGTCTACCCTTAAATTTGTTTCAAATAAAAGGCATAGGATTTGCAGGAAAGGATAGGATTTATTAATTTTCGAAAAATTAAATTTATGTAATAATAAATTTCTCTTCATGGCTGAAAAATCAAAAGTATTAATCACTGGTGGAGCTGGTTTCTTGGGTTCACATCTTGCAGATCGCTTTCTTTCTGAGGGGTTTTCGGTTATCGTAATGGATAACTTGATCACGGGAAACCTAGAGAATATTGAACATTTATTCGGGCATGAAGACTTTTTATTTCTTCAGCACGATGTAACCAACTTTGTTTGGGTAAAAGGGGAATTGGACTACATTATGCACTTTGCTTCTCCTGCGAGTCCCGTAGACTACCTAAAGTTGCCTATCAAAACGTTAAAAGTAGGGGCAATGGGGACCCATAAAGTATTAGGGCTTGCAAAACAGAAAGGGGCAAGAGTATTGATAGCCAGTACATCAGAAGTATATGGAGATCCACTGGTTCATCCACAAAAAGAAGATTATTGGGGGAATGTAAATCCGATAGGTTTTAGGGGGGTATACGATGAGGCAAAACGCTATATGGAAGCACTTACCATGGCGTATCATCGCAAGCATGGACTTGAGACACGTATTGCCAGAATCTTTAATACCTATGGCCCCAGAATGCGCCTCAATGATGGTAGAGCCCTTCCTGCCTTTGCTAGTCAGGCCTTAAGGGGAGAGAATATTACCGTCTTCGGAGATGGAAGCCAGACGAGAAGTTTTTGTTATGTTGATGACTTAGTGGAAGGCCTATTTAGGTTGTTGATGAGCGATGAAAAATACCCTGTTAATATTGGCAATCCTAGTGAAATTTCTATCCTGGATTTTGCAAAAGAAATTATCGAGATAACCGGGTCGACCAGTGAGATTATTTTTCAAGATTTGCCGAAGGACGATCCAAAAGTTCGACAGCCAGATATTAATCGAGCCAAGACTATCTTGAATTGGGAACCACAGGTTGTCCGAAGAGAAGGTCTTGAAAAAACACTAACATATTTTAAAGAGAAAATTCATGGCGTTGAAAAAGTTTACTAATGATTTTCCTGGTCTCTTAGTGATCAAGCCAGATATATTTGGGGATTCTAGAGGCTTTTTTATGGAATTATACAATAAAAACGCCTATGAAGAGCTTGGCTTAGAAGGAGTAGATTTTGTTCAAGATAACCTTTCTCGCTCTGGGAAAGGAGTTCTCAGGGGACTCCATTTTCAAAAACCCCCTTACACGCAAGCCAAGATGGTCACCGTTTTTGAAGGAAGTGTTTTCGATGTCGCAGTGGATTTACGCGTGAATTCTCCTACCTATTCCCAGGCCTTTTGTTATGAACTAAATGCGGATGATCCTACCTTCGTCTACATCCCAGAGGGCTTTGCCCATGGATTTCAGGTATTATCGGAAACCTGTTTGTTTTTTTATAAGTGCAGCAATTTTTACAACAAATCGTCCGATAGTGGGGTATTGTGGAATGATCCGCATTTAGCGATTCCATGGAGAAATATTCCTCCCATCCTTTCCGAAAAGGATTTACATCATCCAAGTTGGGAGGAATTTGAATCCCCCTTTCAAGAATATGTAAAAGTTCCTGCCTCTGATTCAATAATTAGTTGATTTTTTTCAGCCTCCTTACAGTAGCCAATGATGGCCGACTCTAAATGGAATGTTTCGGCTATCTTCATTAGCGCATTGGCTGTTTTAGGATCTGTATAAATCTCCAAGCGGTGCCCCATATTGAAGACTTGGTACATTTCTTTCCATTCTGTTTGGGAAGAAGACTGAATCAGCCTAAAAACCGGAGGTATAGGAAGTAAATTATTCTTGACTACCTGAAGTTTATCAACAAATTTCAATACCTTGGTTTGGCCCCCGCCTGTACAATGGATTAATCCGTGAATATTATCTCGGAACTCCTTGAAAACGGATTTCATAAACGGGAGATAGGTTCTAGTGGGACTTAATAGTAGTTGGCCTATTGTATGGGGACCCTTATCATAGGGGTCAGATAGGAGATATTTACCCGAATATGCGAGGCCTTCTTCCATCATAGGATCAAAGGTCTCTGGGTACCTCTCCCGATAAAAAGACGACAAGACATCGTGTCGAGCATTTGTAAGGCCATTGCTACTGATACCACTATTATAGGTGGTCTCATAAGAGGCCTGGCCCGAACTGCTGATCCCAACAATTACAGAGCTAGCTCCTATCTTTTCATTTGAAATAACTTCCTTGCGGGGAAGTTGTGTATACGCGGTTGCGTCAAAAATTAAGGTTCTTACCAAGTCCCCTACATCGGCTGTTTCCCCTCCTGTATTGACAATCTCTATCCCAAATGAGCGAAGGGTTTCAAAGAAATCTTCCATTCCCATAAGCATTTCCGCTAGAACTTCTTTGGGAATCAGGAAGGCATTACGGCCAATGGTATTTGATAAAAGAAATTTATCGCAAGCCCCTACACACATCATATCGTCAATATTCATGACAATACCATCTTGGACTATGCCCCGCCAAGCAGATAAATCCTCTGTTTCTCTCCAATATAGGTAGGCTAGAGAGGATTTGGTACCTGCTCCATCTGCGTGCATCACAATACAGGAATTGGGGTCCCCAGATAAAATATCAGGAAGAATTTTACAGAAGGATCTTGGATATAGCCCTTTGTCTAGGTTTTTAATGGCAAAGTGGACATCTGATTTGTCGCTAGAAACCCCGCGTTGACTATATCTTTCCGCCATACATTAATTAAAGTCTATAGATAAAATTCTAAATTCTGTTCTCCGATTGGTTTGTTCATCCTCATCGGATTTCTCAGGATAAATTAAAGGCTCATTTTCTCCATAACCAAACCAGGTGAGTCTTTCGGGATTTATCCCCCGATCAATCAAATATTTGACTGCTGAGCGAGCCCTATTGTTGGAAAGCTTGTCATTGTATTGGATAGAGCCATTGGTATCGGTATGGCTTCCCATTTGGATGGTAATATTGTTATTTTGCTGTAGAAGAAAGGCTATTTGATCAAGTTCTCTTTTGGCATCATTTCTCAGATAATATTCATCAAAATCATAATAAATGTTCTGTAAAACGATAGGCAAAGAGGCATAAATCGGTTCCAAAGCGATATCAATATTGCGCTCGAGAATCCCGGCAGTTACTCCTTCGGTAGAGACCTCAATTTCATTGGCCAAATACTCTGGGGCATTTCCCAGAACTTTGTACTGCCGATCAAATTGCAAATCAAAGTAATAGTCCGCATTGGGACCTGTGGAGAAGGTATCTAACGGGATGAGGAATCCATCCGTATCTTTTTCAAATAAAATAGCGGTAGCAAAAGGGATGGGTAACTGGGTATCTCGATCTCGGACTAATCCTTGTAGAGCGAGTGTGCCCCCAATCACTCCTGTAAGTCTGGCCCAATATATATCATAGCTACCTAGTCCTCCTGCTCGATTGGATGAAAAATAGACAAGGGAGTCTTCTTTCAGCCAAATTGAACCGATATCATCTGAATTGCTATTTATGGGGGGCCCCACATTGACATTGGGGAGCCATACGCCCTCTCTTTTTTCGGAAGAGTAAATATCAAACCCTCCTGCTCCTCCCCAGCCATTGGAAGAAAAGTACAGTTTACTCCCATCAGAACTAACGAAAGGAGAGTTTTCATCAAAAGGAGAATTAATGGTGGTGTCCAGCGAAATGGGACTTGCCCACCGTGTACCTACTCGTTGGGAGTACCAAATATCATATCCACCCTTTCCATCCGGGCGGTCCGAAGAGAAATAAAGGGTATTCCCATCTGGGGTTACAGAAGGATTGGCATCATCAGTAGGAGCAAATTTTAGTTTGCCCTTCTTGTTTCTAATGGGCTTTCGACCAGCTAACTCTTCTACTAGTTCAGGTTTTCCCCAGCTATTACGGGATGTATTATATCGAGAGCTGTATATACTACATCCGTCCTTATTTTGAGGGGTATTACACATGGTGAAATACATAGTCATGCCGTTGTCGGCAAAAGTGGCAGAACCTGTATTTTGTTTCCCCGTTCCATTAATCGTACCTCCAAGTTTTTGAGAAACAGCTGCGAAGGTAGAATCATCGATATATTGAATGGAGTAGAGACTGGAAAAGTTGGGTTGGCCTAATCGAGAGTAAAACTTCCCCCGTCCATTCTCATCTTTATGGGAAGTATAGACGATCTCCTTTGGCTGATTTAGCCCTTCTCTATAAGCGGGAAAGATATCGGCAGCAGCAGAATTAAAGGAAACGGAGCGCATGCTGTAGGGAACCCCTCGATTGGGATCCAGGGCTTTACATCCTTCAATGTCTCGTTGGGCCCGCAAAAAGAAATAATCTTGGTTGCTGTGTTTTTGCTTAAATCGATTCAGCCAAGTGATGGCCTGATCGCAGTTTCCTAAATATTTATGGGTTATACCCGTCCAAAAATATAAGGTGTCATTCGACGTGGAGTCTATCCCTAAAGCTTGGGTGTAATTGGCCAAGGCTTCGGTATAGTTTTCCAAATAGAAATTGGATTCTGCCAATTTGACGATTGCTTCCAGGTTATTGGGGTCTTGAAGCAAAATTTCCTGAAATTTTATTCGGGCATCTGAATAGAATTCTCGCTGAAAATCCTCGTTTGCTTTTTCTAATTCTTTCTGGATTTTCTTAGAATTCTGGGCTTCACAAAGCAATGGAGAGAAGCCCAAAACAAGGAGTGTCAAAGTGGCAAAACCTACTGAATATTTGCGAAATATGTTGGTTGCCATATAAGTTTGAGTTCTGAAATAGGAAAATAATGTACTTGCCAAAATTGTGGTACTACGAACAAACATAGAAAAAAACTACGTACCACTCAATCTCAAAATAAAATAACCCATAAGAGAAAATCACATACAAGGATGGAAATAGCTGAAATCACGAAAGAGCGTATGGTTGAATCTCCCACACCTTTTGCCCCTCCTTGAGTGTTTATCCCCATAAAACATCCAATTAAGGAAATTATCATGCCAAAGATGGTCCCTTTAATTAAGCCCCCTATTAAATCCTTTATCTCAAAGAAATCCCTGATGGATTCGAGAAAGATGTAGCGAGTAATATCCAAAAAATAACTGGATACGAGGTAAGCCCCTAAAATGGCGATGGAAATAGAAAAGAAGGTTAATACGGGCATCATCAGGCTAAGTCCCAAGAATCTGGGGATAACCAGATACCGAACGGGATGAATTCCTAAGGTTTTTAACGCATCAATTTGTTCCGTCACCTGCATGGTACCCAACTCGGCTGTCATGGATGCCCCAATCCTTCCACTTATCACTAGGGCGGTCAATACAGGAGCCATCTCCATAACAACTACACGTGTGACCTGCCCCCCCATAACTGATAGACTTATCATTCCTCTAAACTGATAAGCAGCCTGCCAGGCAATAATAGCTCCGGCAAAAAAACCAATAACTAAGACCAAGGGGATGGAATTTACCCCTACATGATCCATTTGGTAAACAATTCGCTTTCGTTCTTTGAAAGAATAAGGCAAGTTTACCAGAACTTGCCAAATTAAATAGCCAAAGTTCCCCAGACCTGAAAGAATAAGCATATGTATAAAAATAACAATTCCCGGTTTATATCAAGCCTATAAACCGGGAATCTGTATATCTTTAAAATAAAGGAAAGGGTTTAATCTCTACTCTGGACCATATTAATGAAATATAACAGGTAAGCCAATGAAGTTAAGGCTCCCACTACATAGGTCATTGCTGCCCAAAACAATCCTTTTTTTGCTAAAGCATGTTCTTCCCCTCTAGTCATTCCTTTATCTTCTAACCAAGCCAGGGCGCGTTTGCTGGCGTCAAACTCTACGGGTAAGGTAATGACTGCAAAAAGAGTGCTGAGTCCAAACAAGGCTACACCAGCCCAGGCTAATTGGGTCATTCCTAGCCCCAAACCTGCTAAGATAACATACGGGGCAACTGGAGACCCAAATTTCAGAACAGGGACAATGGCTGAACGAAGTTTGAGCATGGGATAAGAGGTAGCATGTTGAACGGCATGTCCCACTTCATGTGCTGATACCGCAGCAGCAGCAATAGATGCAGGACTATAGACCATTTCACTGAGATTAACCGTTTTATTCATGGGATTATAGTGGTCTGTTAGGGAACCCCGGGTAGAAACAATGCGCACATCGTGAACATTGTAGTCTTGTAACATCTTTTCAGCTATTTCTTGTCCGGTTAAACCAGCTGATAGCCTCACCTGTGAGAGCTTTTTCATGGTTGCCATCATTCGATTGCGTACAAATGCACTAACCAATGCAGCAATTCCTGCAATGATTAAATATCCAGTATCCATTACCATGGTGTTGAAAATTTTTAGTTGGTTATACGATCTAAAGGTATAATTTTTTTCCCTTTAGATGTAGCATTTATAAAAAGTCAACAATCTTTCTTTCTTTTTTTCAATATATGTTAATATTATTAAGTTATTTTAATAATTTGGTTACAAGGCCATCCGTTAGAAAGGATGGCCTAAAAGAAATGGAGAAAAAATTTGAGAAAAAAAAATCCCCGTAAAACGGGGATTAATGCTGTAGGGGAAGGATTCGAACCTCCACGAGGTGGTTAGCCCTGTTGGGTTTGTCCCAAGCCCTCACCCCCGAGACTAGAGGGTATGGCTGCCAGTTTCATCACCCTACAGTATATATCACAAGCACTGGCTCATAACAATACAAAGATAAGGGGATGTGCCTGAATATTCAAAATATTTTAAGAATATATTTCATTTTTTTAATTTTTTTAAATTATTGCCCTATAATTTTGCTATTATTGTAAAAATATTCTTCTGAGATGGCTACAAATTTAGAAATTGATAAATTAGATCTGCAAATACTTTCCATGTTAATGCAGAATGCCCAAATGCCCTATACCGAAATTGCCAAAACACTTGATGTGTCTGGTGGTACGGTGCATGTGAGGATGAAAAAATTGATAAACTTAGGGATTGTGAAAGGGGCACACCTGGAGGTAGATGCCAGTTTATTAGGATATGATATTACGGCTTTTGTGGGGATGTTTTTGGAGAAAGGCTCCTTATATAATCGTATTGTCAAACAGCTAGAACACATTTCCGAAATCACTGAAATTCACTATACGACTGGCAGATATGGGATTTTTGTAAAAATTGTCAGTCAGAATACCAGAGAACTTCGATCTGTATTAAACGATAAAATCCAACCGATAGAAGGCATTCAACGAACCGAAACCTTCATTTCTTTAGAGGAAAGCCTAAAAAGGCCTATCCGAATCCTGCGGATGGAGGAAGTTGAAGTCTAGGATATGCATATCGACATCATTTCTTGTGTGCCTGAATTAATTCGGAGCCCCCTTGAGCATAGTATTTTAAAGAGAGCTCAGGAGAAATCCTTGCTCTCAGTTGAACTTCATGACCTTCGAGATTTTGGGATAGGGCGCTATCGACAAATTGACGATTATCCCTATGGGGGAGGGGCCGGGATGGTAATGAAAATTGAGCCTATCGCCAAATGTATTCGCTCCTTACAAGAAAAACACGTTTACGACGATATCATTTACCTAAGCCCTGATGGGGAACTGTTTGACCAAAGTTTAGCAAATGAGCTCTCTTTGAAAAATAAGCTATTGCTCTTGGCAGGCCATTATAAAGGGGTGGATCAAAGAGTTCGGGATAAATTTATTACCCGGGAAATCTCCATTGGAGATTATGTCTTATCTGGGGGAGAATTGCCAGCTTTGGTATTGGTAGATGCCCTAGGGAGACTTATACCGGGGGTCTTGGGAAATGAAAGTAGTGCGCTGTTTGACTCTTTTCAAGACAACCTCCTTGCCCCACCTATCTATACCCGTCCTGCTAGTTTTGAAGGGGAAGAGGTTCCAGAGGTTTTGCTTTCTGGACACCAGCAGAGAATTGATGATTGGCGGGAGGAAAAATCACTCCAAAAAACGCAGCAAATGAGGCCTGATCTTATCCAAAAGAATGGAGAATAATTTATTTGTCAATTCTTTTGTGAAAGAGGGGAATTAATTCTAAATTTGCAATCCGTCAAAATTATCCGGGAAATGGAAGAGCTAATAAATCTAGTGCAGGCCCCCTATTTGAATGAAGAGACGCCAACTTTCAAAAGCGGGGATACGGTAAACGTACATGTGAAAATTGTTGAAGGTGACAAAGAGCGCGTCCAGCAGTTCAAAGGAGTTTGTATTCAGAGAAAAGGTGCTGGCAGTACCGAAACTTTTACTGTGAGGAAAATTTCTAACGGTATAGGCGTAGAGCGCATATTCCCCCTTCATTCACCTTCAGTTGTGAAGATCGATGTGGTGAGAAAGGGGAAAGTTCGGAGGGCTAGGCTATTCTACCTGAGAGATAAGATAGGGAAGGACGCTCGAATTAAGGAACTAAAAAAATAGTTTCCGTACATTGAAAATTCAGGTAGTTTTTCTACCTTTGCGCAACTTTTGAAAAAATATAGGCCGGTGTAGCTCAGTTGGCCAGAGCAGCTGATTTGTAATCAGCGGGTCGGCGGTTCGAATCCGTCCACCGGCTCCAGGGGAGATACCGAAGCGGTCAAACGGGGCAGACTGTAAATCTGTTGGCTTAGCCTTCGTAGGTTCGAATCCTGCTCTCCCCACAAGATTTTAGTATCCTATTGTTCTTTATATACAAGGTCAAGGTGTTAAAAAATAATCCTTATTCAATAAGCGGGAGTAGCTCAGTTGGTAGAGCATTAGCCTTCCAAGCTAAGGGTCGCGGGTTCGAATCTCGTCTCCCGCTCATTTCAGACATATACAGGGATGTATATGTCTTTTGCCAATGTAGCTCAGTTGGTAGAGCGCATCCATGGTAAGGATGAGGTCACCGGTTCAAGCCCGGTCATTGGCTCTTTCTGACCCCCTTATACAGGTCTTGCTAATTACTAGCCATCTCGAATGACCTGGATCTGGGAAAGAATTTAAAAACAATAATGCTAGAGTTGTAACCTAACAAAAAAGATGGCAAAAGAAAAATTCGAACGCAACAAGCCTCACGTCAACATTGGAACCATCGGACACGTTGACCACGGCAAAACTACTCTTACTGCAGCTATTACCACCGTATTGGCAAAGGGAGGAACTGCAGAAAAGAAGTCCTTTGACTCAATTGACAATGCACCTGAAGAGAAGGAAAGGGGTATTACGATTAACACCTCCCATGTAGAATATGAAACAGCAAATCGTCACTATGCGCACGTCGATTGCCCCGGGCACGCCGACTATGTTAAAAATATGGTAACAGGTGCTGCGCAGATGGATGGAGCTATCTTGGTGGTAGCTGCAACTGATGGACCTATGCCCCAGACACGGGAGCATATCCTTCTAGCTCGTCAGGTAGGTGTACCTCAGCTTGTTGTATTTATGAATAAAGTGGACCTCGTAGATGATGAAGAATTGTTGGAACTAGTAGAGATGGAGATTCGCGAGCTTCTTAGCCAATATGAATTTGATGGAGACAATATTCCCGTAATCCAAGGTTCTGCCTTGGGTGGATTGGATGGCCAGCCTGAGTGGGAAGAAAAAATCCAAGAGTTGATGGCTTCCGTGGATGAGTGGATTCCTACGCCTGAAAGGGATATTGATAAAGATTTCTTGATGCCTGTTGAGGACGTTTTCTCTATTACTGGTCGTGGAACTGTGGCCACTGGAAGGATCGAACGGGGGGTAATCAACTCTGGTGACCCAGTAGAAATTGTAGGATTGGTAGACAAGGAAACTAAGCCTATGGAATCTGTAATCACGGGTGTGGAAATGTTTAGGAAAATATTGGATAGAGGAGAAGCTGGAGACAACGTTGGGCTTCTGTTGAGAGGTATTGATAAAGAGAAGATCAAGAGAGGAATGGTAATCGCCAAGCCGAAGTCCATTACCCCACACTTGAAATTCAAGGCTGAGATTTATGTCTTGAGTAAAGATGAAGGAGGACGACATACACCTTTCTTTGGTAACTATCGTCCCCAGTTCTATCTGCGTACAACTGATGTTACCGGGGTTATTAGCTTACCAGAAAATGTGGAAATGGTAATGCCTGGTGATAATATCGAGATCAATGTAGATTTGATCTATCCCGTTGCTATGGAAAAAGGACTTCGCTTTGCGATTCGTGAAGGGGGTAGAACGATTGGCGCGGGTCAGGTAACTGAAATCATAGAGTAGGCATACTCTTTTGTAATCATATAAATATCCATCGGGAACCTTGGAGTATCCCGATGGAATATTTGCAAAAAAATAATTACGGGCGTAGCTCAACTGGTAGAGCGACGGTCTCCAAAACCGTAGGCTGAGGGTTCGAGTCCTTCCGCCCGTGCAAAATAGAGAAGATGGAGAAGCTGAGAGCTACATTTAAAGACTACTTGGATGAATTGTTGTACAAAGTACAATGGCCATCCCTTGAGGACTTGCAGACCAGTACGGTAACTGTTCTAATCGCATCCCTGATCATTGCCATTATCATCTTTGTGATGGATTTGGCATTCAATAATTTGATGAATTTTCTCTATTCTTTTTTTAACGGATAGTAGTGATATGGATAAGGCGTGGTACGTTTTGAGATCAATTAGTGGAAAAGAGAAAAAGGTAAAGGAATACCTAGAGAGTGAAATTGAGCGATTGAGCATGGAAGAACAGGTATCCCAGGTTCTCATTCCGACCGAGAAGGTATTTGAAATGCGCAATGGAAAGAAGAAACTGCGGGAGCGAAATTTTCTTCCAGGCTATATTCTGGTAGAATGTGCTATGAATGCTGAGATATTGCCAATGATCAAAGAAGTGCCCAATGTAATAGGTTTTCTTACTGAAACACGTGGAGGAGATCCGGTTCCCTTAAGAGAGTCTGAGGTCAACAAAATCTTAGGCAAAGTAGATGAGATGAATGAAATGGGGGAACTCCCAGAAGAACCTTTTATCAAGGGAGAACCCGTCAAAGTTATGGCTGGTCCGTTCAATGGCTTCTCTGGAATCATCGAAGAAGTCAACGAAGATAAAAAGAAACTAAAGGTAGTCGTCAAGATATTTGGGCGTAATACCCCTATTGAACTCAACTACTATCAGGTTGAGAAAGAGTATTAAGTAGGTACAGAAAGCAAGATCGACTCTCAGCAGGATTGTGAGCCCTAATGAGAGGAAAATGCTTCCCGATCCGCTAGATGTGCATAGTATATATAAAGGGTAGAAAACAGGTTTTACACTAAACCTTTCAACTACAAGAAAATGGCTAAAGAATTTGAAGCCTACGTAAAACTTCAAGTAAAAGGAGGACAAGCGAACCCCTCCCCACCCATTGGACCCGCACTAGGGGCCAAGGGATTGAATATCATGGAATTCTGCAAGCGCTTCAACGCTCAGACCCAAGATAAACAGGGGCAAGTTTTGCCGGTGGTGATTACAGTTTACAAGGACAAAAGTTTTGACTTTGTTATTAAGACACCTCCAGCGGCGGTACTTCTCATGGAAGCTGCAAAAATCAAAAAGGGTTCCCCAGAGTCCAACCGAAACAAAGTTGGATCCGTTTCTTGGGATGCCGTGAAGGGAATTGCAGAGATAAAGATGCCAGACCTCAACTGTCATACGGTTGAGTCTGCTATGAGGATGGTAGCTGGGACGGCGAGAAGTATGGGTTTAACAGTATCTGGAACCCCTCCTTGGAGTGAAAACTAGGACTAAAGATGAAATCAGGAAAAAAATATAGGAAGGCTTTAGAGGCAGTAGATGCCGAAAAGGCCTATAAGCTAAAGGAAGCCTGCACCTTGGTTAAAGACCTCTCTTATGTTAAGTTCGATGAATCTGTGGAACTACATGTTAGATTGGGAGTTGACCCTAAGCAGGCTGACCAAATGGTACGAGGTACTGCTGCACTTCCCCACGGAACGGGGAAGGAAGTGCGCGTTTTGGTACTTACCACACCCGATAAAGAAGAGGCCGCAAAGGAGGCTGGCGCAGATCATGTAGGCTTGGATGACTTTATACAAAAAATCCAAGGAGGATGGACGGATATAGATGTAGTGATATGCTCCCCTGATGTGATGCCTAAAGTGGGGCGCTTGGGACGGGTCCTAGGACCTAGAGGACTCATGCCTAACCCCAAAAGTGGTACGGTAACCCCAAACGTTGCGAAAGCAGTAAAAGAAGTAAAAGCGGGAAAAATTGATTTCCGGGTTGATAAAGCTGGAATAATCCATGTCGCCATTGGAAAGGTTTCCTTTTCTGCAGAACAGTTGGTAGAAAATGCCACGGAGTTACTCCAAACTTTGCAAAAAATGAAACCCTCGAGTTCTAAAGGCGTCTACTTTCGAGGCATTCACATGGCAGCAACCATGGGACCAAGCTTCAAATTAGACAAGGCAACCGTTCCCGGACTAAATTAGCGTAACTATGACTAAGACAGAGAAAATCGAACTGGTAAATACGCTGAGGGAAAAGTTTGAGTCTAACTCATTCTTTTATGTCTTGGATTCTGGTGGAATGACTGTGGCGGAAATAAATGGATTTAGAAGTCTATGTCACAAAAAGGGTTTTGAATATCAGGTTGTAAAAAACACCCTGGTGAAAAAGGCCCTAGATGAATTAGACGTAGATTTTACACCCATGTACGACACGGCATTAAAAGGATTTTCCGGGATTTTATTTTCCCAGGAATCGGGAAGTGGCCCAGCCAAACTGTTAAAGGAGTTTAGGAAAAGTGGAGGAGGAGAAAAACCCTTGTTGAAGGGGGCCTCTATCGACAGTTCCTTTTACTTCGGAGAGGAAAGCTTGGAGAGTTTATCCAAACTCAAGTCAAAGGAAGACCTCTTGGCAGAATTAATAGGCTTGCTTCAATCTCCCGCATCCAACCTGGTTCGCGCCTTACAATCTCCTGGTCAGGAGCTGGCAGGTGCACTGAAGTCAGGTGGTGGAAGCTTAGCTGGCGCGCTGAAAGCACTGGCTGAGAAAAAAGAAAAAGAAAGTTAATTATTTTTTATTCTCATTGTAAAAATTTTTAAAAAAGTATATCAAAATGGCTGATTTGAAAGAATTTGCAGAGCAACTCGTAAGTCTTTCACTCAAAGATGTAAACGATTTAGTAAATATCTTGAAAGAAGATTACGGTATTGAACCCGCTGCCGCAGCAGCTGCAGTAGCTATGCCTGTTGCCGGCGCTGGAGGAGGAGATGGAGGAGGCGACGCCGCTGAAGCTCAGACAGAGTTTGATGTTATATTGGTGAGCCCAGGTGGAGCCAAACTTAATGTGGTAAAAGCCGTAAAAGCCATCACAGGTCAAGGACTTAAAGATGCTAAAGGCCTGGTGGATGGAGCTCCTACAGCAATAAAAGAGAAAGTTTCAAAAGAAGAAGCAGAAGCTGTTAAAAAGCAACTAGAAGATGCAGGTGCCGAAGTAGAGCTTAAATAAGCTTGTTCCGCACCTACCAGCATACTACAAGGAAACAGACCTGATTGAAAAATCAGGTCCGTTTCCACGTATGTAAAATTGCCCTAAATAAGATGTCCTCGGTATTTTTCGTTCTTTAATAAATTGGTCCCACCGAAAAAATCATAAGAGCTTGGCTAATACACAATACAGTGAAAGAATCACCTTCTCCAAAATTAAGAAGGTAATTGATTATCCTGATTTTCTAGAAGTTCAATTGAAGTCTTTTCGCGACTTTATGCAGGTAGACACCCCCCAGGATAAACGCAACAATGAAGGCCTCTACAAAGTGTTCAAAGAAAATTTTCCTATTACGGATGCACGGGAAAATTTCGTTCTGGAATTTATGGACTACTATATCGATCCTCCCAGGTACTCCATAAATGAATGCAAAAGCCGTGGCCTTACTCATTCGGTAGCCCTCAAAGCCAAACTTTTTCTGTACTGTACAGATCCAGAAAATGAAGACTTTGAGCCTGTGACTCAGGAAGTATACCTGGGGAATATCCCTTACATGACAAATAATGGCACCTTTATTATAAATGGTGCCGAGCGTGTTGTCGTAAGTCAGTTACACCGATCTCCTGGGGTGTTCTTCGGGCAGTCCTATCACGCCAATGGCTCCAAATTGTACTCTGCTCGTATTATTCCTTTCAAAGGCTCCTGGATAGAATTCTCCACCGATGTAAACAATGTCATGTATGCCTACATCGACCGGAAGAAGAAATTTCCTGTTACTACCCTCATGCGCGCCATTGGGTATAGTACCGATAAAGATATCCTCGAGATCTTCGGCTTGGCTGAAGAAGTAAAGGTAACTAAGACCAACTTAAAGAAAGCCGTAGGAAGAAAACTCGCTGCCCGGATTCTGAGAACTTGGACAGAGGATTTTGTGGATGAGGATACAGGAGAGGTGGTTTCTATCACCCGTAATGAAGTTTTGTTCGATCGCGATCACATAGTAGAAAAAGATGATATCGATCAGATTGCTGACTCCGGTATCAACAGTATGATCCTGGTTTCCGATAATACCAGTGCTGGTGAGTATTCCATCATATACAATACCCTACAGAAGGACAACTCCAATTCCCAGAGTGAAGCAGTAGATCTCATTTACCGCCAGCTGCGTAATGCGGAGCCACCAGATGAGGAGACAGCTAGAGGGGTAATAGACAAACTCTTTTTCAGCGATAAACGTTACGATTTAGGAGAAGTGGGTCGCTATCGATTGAATAAGAAGCTTCATGGAGTATTTGAAGAAGATAGTCTGGTATTGACCAAAACGGATATCATCCGAATTGTTGAATACTTAGTAGAGCTACAAAATAGTAAAACTCATGTGGATGATATTGACCACTTGAGTAACAGAAGGGTTCGTACTGTCGGTGAGCAATTGTACTCTCAGTTTAGTGTGGGCTTAGCTAGGATGGCCAGAACCATTAGAGAGCGGATGAATATTAGGGACAATGAGGTGTTCACACCGAGTGACCTGATTAATGCCCGTACCTTATCGAGTGTTATTAACTCATTCTTTGGTACTAACCAATTGAGTCAATTCCTCGATCAGACCAACCCTCTTTCAGAGCTTACACACAAACGTAGGGTTTCTGCCTTGGGACCCGGAGGACTTTCGCGAGAGCGTGCTGGCTTTGAGGTGAGGGATGTTCACTATACACATTATGGGCGTCTTTGTCCCATTGAAACTCCTGAAGGGCCTAATATCGGCCTTATTTCGTCCTTATGTACCTACGCCAAGATCAATGATATGGGTTTCATTGAAACCCCCTATCGTAAGGTCACCGATGGTACAGTTAGTAAGGAAACGAGTTACCTCAGTGCAGAGGAGGAAGATGGGATTACCATTGCACAATCTAATGCACCGATCAGCGATAAAGGAAACTTTGTCAACAACAAAGTCAAGGCTCGAAATATGGGAGACTTTCCCGTAGTCGAACCAGACAAAGTTGCCTACATGGACGTTGCTCCTAACCAGATAGTAAGTGTGGCAGCCTCTCTAATTCCTTTTTTGGAAAACGATGACGCCAACAGGGCCCTGATGGGCTCCAACATGCAGCGTCAGGCTGTGCCTCTGCTTATTCCTGACTCCCCTATTGTTGGAACTGGGATTGAGAAAAAGGTTGCTGAAGACTCGCGTTCAATGTTGATGGCAGAAGGAGATGGAGTGGTAGAATATGTCGATGGGAGCAAGGTCTTAATCCGTTATGAAAGGTCTGCTATCGATGAATTGGTTAGTTTCAATGACAGCTTGCAGGAATACCCTATTCCCAAGTTTATGCGGACCAACCAAAACACAAGTATCAACTTGCGACCCGTTGTTAAGAAAGGAGATAAGGTGACGAACGGTACGGTTATTGCCGACGGATATGCCACCCAAGGAGGGGAACTTGCATTAGGGAAAAATCTGTTGGTAGCCTTCATGCCTTGGAGAGGATATAACTTTGAGGATGCCATCGTGATTTCTGAACGAGTGGTAGCTCAGGACGTTTATACCTCCATCCACGTAGAAGAGTTTGAGCTTCAGGTTAGAGATACGAAACGAGGAGAGGAAGAACTAACCCGGGAAATTCCCAATGTAAGTGAAGATGCGATAAAGCACCTGGATGAGAATGGTCTCATTCGAGTTGGAGCTCAGGTGAATCCTGGAGACATTCTGATCGGAAAAATTACGCCCAAGGGAGAATCCGATCCTACGCCTGAAGAAAAACTTCTTAGGGCTATCTTCGGGGATAAAGCCGGGGATGTAAAAGATGCTTCCCTCAGAGTTCCCCCCTCTATTCAGGGAGTGGTTATAGATAAGGTGTTGTTTTCTAAGGAGAAAAAGGAAGCAAAAGCAAAGGCAAGAGATAAGAAGCGCCTTGCAGAACTCGAGGAGAAGTACAACACTGAAATGACAGAGCTCAACCAAATGATGGTTGGGAAGATTGGCTCACTATTGGGCAGTTCAAAGTCTAAAGGAGTTAAGAATAAATTTAATGAGGAGGTGATTCCATCTGGGAAGAAATTTACAGAAAAGAATCTCTCTGTTCTTCACTTTCCCGATATTATCCCCTCTGACTGGACAGCAGACGAAGAGTTGAATGGCCATATTGAATCCCTCTTTTTGAACTTTAAGAGACGATATGACCGTATTGAAGGAAACTTCCGTAGAGAGGAGTATCAAATTCGTGTGGGGGACGAGTTGCCCTCTGGTATTTTGAAACTTGCCAAGGTCTATGTCGCCAAAAAGCGTAAGCTGAAAGTAGGGGATAAGATGGCGGGAAGGCACGGAAATAAAGGAGTGGTTTCCAGAATAGTACCTGTAGAGGACATGCCTTTTCTCGATGATGGAACTCCTGTAGATATCGTACTCAATCCTTTGGGGGTACCCTCAAGGATGAACCTAGGTCAGGTATTTGAAACTATCCTGGGGTGGGCAGGAAAGAAGTTAGGCAAAAAATTTGCCACACCTATCTTTGATGGGGCTTCTATAGATGAGGTAAATGGATATCTCCAAAAAGCTGAATTGCCAGAGTATGGGGTAACCCGACTAAATAATGGCTTAAATGGGGAAAAATTTACCGAAGCTACCACCGTGGGAATAATTTATATGTTGAAACTGATTCACCTGGTAGATGATAAGATGCACGCCAGATCTATCGGACCCTACTCCCTCATCACCCAGCAACCATTGGGCGGTAAGGCTCAGTTTGGTGGACAGAGATTTGGAGAGATGGAAGTATGGGCACTGGAAGCATTCGGTGCTGCCCACATCTTAAGAGAGATGCTAACAGTTAAATCGGATGATGTAATGGGGCGTGCCAAAGTGTACGAAACCATTGTCAAGGGAGACGTCTTACCTACTCCCGGGGTTCCAGAATCTTTCAACGTACTGATACATGAACTTCGAGGCTTAGCCCTGGAAGTTACGCTGGAATAAATAGAGCTAAGCACTACTTGATAAAGGTAGCGCTTAGGTCCTCAGCTTCTTTTTTCGTTTTCATTCGTGAATTACACAGCAATTAATATTGGAGGTCGACCATGCCAATTGCCAAAACCACAAAGATTAACAGTGATTTTAAAAGAATCACAATCAGCCTTGCCTCTCCAGAAGCGATCCTAAACAGGTCTCACGGAGAGGTATTAAAGCCCGAAACCATTAACTACAGGACCTACAAGCCCGAAAAAGACGGCTTGTTTTGTGAGCGGATTTTCGGTCCTGTCAAAGACTACGAGTGCCACTGTGGTAAATACAAGCGTATTCGCTATAAGGGCATTATTTGTGATCGATGCGGAGTAGAGGTTACAGAGAAAAAGGTAAGGAGGGATAGAATGGGGCACATACAATTGGTGGTCCCCGTAGCACATATTTGGTACTTCCGTACCCTTCCCAGTAAAATAGGCTACCTACTCGGACTTACCTCTAAGAAATTGGATCAGATTATCTACTATGAAAGGTATGTAGTAATCAATCCAGGAATCATGGAGTCTGAAGGTATTCAGTCCATGGACTTTCTGACAGAAGAGGAGTACTTAAATATTCTGGAGACTCTTCCCAAAGAAAATCAGGTATTACCTGATGAGGATCCAGAAAAGTTTGTGGCAAAGATGGGTGCTGAAGCACTAGAGGCCATTCTTGGCAATCTGGATCTGGATAACCTTTCCTATACCTTGCGTCAGAAAGCCGCAAATGAAACTTCTCAGCAGAGAAAGAATGATGCACTCAAGCGCTTGAAAGTAGTAGAGGCTTTCCGTGGAGCAAATAGGAGAATAGAGAACAGACCTGAATGGATGGTTGTCCGGATCGTTCCGGTTATTCCTCCAGAGCTGAGGCCCTTGGTTCCCCTGGAAGGAGGACGTTTCGCTACGTCTGACCTCAATGACCTATACCGTCGGGTTATCATTCGAAACAACCGACTGAAGCGCTTGATTGAGATCAAAGCTCCTGAGGTGATCCTGAGGAATGAAAAGCGGATGCTTCAGGAAGCAGTGGATTCCCTCTTTGATAATACGCGAAAAGTCAATGCGGTTCGCTCAGACTCTAACCGTGCATTGAAGTCCTTGAGTGATATGCTCAAAGGTAAGCAGGGTCGCTTCCGCCAAAACCTCTTGGGTAAGCGGGTTGACTACTCTGGGCGTTCGGTAATTGTGGTAGGGCCTTCCTTAAAACTATATGAATGTGGGTTGCCCAAGTCTATGGCAGCGGAGTTGTTTAAGCCCTTTGTCATAAGGAAGCTTATTGAAAGGGGAATTGTCAAAACGGTAAAGAGTGCCAAGAAACTAGTGGATCGGAGAGATCCCGTGATATGGGATATCCTGGAGAATGTGTTGAAGGGACACCCTGTGATGCTCAACCGAGCTCCGACCCTACACCGTCTGGGTATTCAGGCCTTTATGCCTCGATTAGTAGAAGGTAAGGCCATCCGTCTGCACCCCTTAGTGTGTACAGGGTTCAATGCGGACTTTGATGGAGACCAGATGGCCGTTCATGTTCCCTTGAGTAATGAGGCCTGCCTGGAAGCAATGTTATTGATGCTTTCTGCTCATAATATCCTTCACCCAGCAAACGGATCTCCTATTACCCTACCTACTCAGGATATGGTATTGGGGATTTATTACTTGACAAAGGCCCGTCCGGGGCAAAGGGGGGAAGGCTTGCTATTCGGAAGTAGGGAAGAAGTGGAAATCGCCTACAATGAAGGAGTAGTTGCGAAGCATGCCAAAATCAAAATTCGAATTCAAAAATCAGATCCAGATACAGGTAAACCTATTTTCAAGGAAGATGGAGATCCTGATATGGAAATATTGGAGACTACTGCTGGACGTGTATTGTTCAACAAAATTGTCCCTGTAAATGCAGGTTTCATTAATATCCTGTTGACAAAGAAAACCATGCGGAAGGTTATTTCAGATATTTTCCGTAAGACGGGTATGGTAGAGACCGTTGGGTTCTTGGACCGCTTGAAGGATCTGGGCTTCAACGAAGCATTCTCTGGAGGGCTGTCCTTCTCTTTGGGAGAGGTGATCATTCCCGATGCCAAAAATTCACTTATTTTAGAGGCAGAGGAGAAGATTGAAGAAGTGTGGATGAACTATAACATGGGTCTCATTACGGAAAATGAACGCTACAATCAGGTAATTGATATTTGGACCCATGCCAATTCCAATCTGACGGAGACCCTCATGAAGCAATTGAGTGAGGATAAAGATGGCTTCAACAACATCTTTATGATGTTTGACTCTGGGGCCAGGGGCTCGAAAGAACAAATTCGCCAGTTGGGAGGAATGCGGGGGCTGATGGCCAAACCACAGAAAACCCTAAAGGGTTCAGCAGGTGAGATTATTGAAAACCCAATCCTTTCCAATTTCAAGGAAGGCTTATCCGTATTGGAATACTTTATTTCTACACATGGTGCTAGGAAAGGTCTAGCAGATACGGCTCTTAAAACGGCTGATGCGGGTTACCTGACTCGTCGTTTGGTAGATGTGGCTCAGGATGTAATTATCACTGAGGAGGATTGTGGTACCTTAAGGGGAATTACCATCTCAGCATTGAAGGAGAATGAAGATATTATCCAGCCGCTGGGAGAACGGATTTTGGGCCGGGTTATCTTGGATGATTTAGTCCATCCGATTACTAACGAGATCATTATCAAAGCAGGAGACGAAATCACTGAGCACATTGCAAGGGAGATAGACAATTCTCCTGTAGAAGATGTTGAAATTCGTTCGGTATTGACCTGTGAATCTAAACGAGGAGTATGTGCCAAATGCTATGGCCGTAACCTGGCTTCAGGTATATTGGTAGAGGTTGGTGAAGCTGTTGGGGTGATTGCAGCACAGTCCATTGGGGAGCCTGGAACTCAGCTTACCTTGAGAACTTTCCACGTTGGGGGTACTGCTCAACGTATTGCCGCAGCAAGTACCTTGATCGCCAAGTTTGAAGGGAAGCTAGAACTTGAGAATATCCGCTTCGTCGAGAAGAAAAATGATGAAGGGGAAAAAGTTCGTATTGTATTCAGTCGGGCAGGTAAGTTGAAAATTCTGGACGATAAGTCTAGAATTCTCTTCTCCAATAAAGTTCCCTATGGGGCAAACCTATATGTTGAGGACGGGAAAATGGTGAAAAAAGGAGATCTGTTGGCCAACTGGGACCCCTATAACTCAGTCATCATTTCGGAGAATATTGGAACAGTGGGCTTGATAGATGTGAAAGAAGGCTTGACCTTCTTGGAAGATGTGGATGAGCAAACTGGACACAAAGAGAAGGTAATCATCGATAGTAGAGATAAGACGATCAATCCAACCATTGTCATTAAGGATACCAAAGGTAAAGAGATTCGCTCTTATAACCTTCCGGTAGGTGCTCACCTGGTAGTGGAAGATGGGGAGAAGATCGAAGCGGGGCAGGTAATGGTTAAAATTCCGAGATCTAGTGGGGGAACAGCCGATATTACCGGTGGTCTTCCTCGTGTTACCGAACTTTTTGAAGCGCGTAACCCTTCTAACCCAGCGGTAGTATCAGCAATTGAAGGAATGGTACGCCTGGGGGGAATCAAGCGGGGTAATAGAGAGGTATTTATTACTTCTCCAGATGAATCCGACGAAAGGAAGTACCTCATTTCTCTGAATAAGCATATCCTTGTACATGAGGGCGACTATACCATGTCAGGAGAGATGCTGTCTGATGGGGCAATTGCGCCAAAAGATATTCTTTCCATCAAGGGACCTAGCGCCGTGCAAGCCTATATCGTAAACGAGATTCAGGAAGTATATCGGATGCAAGGTGTACCTATCAATGACAAACACGTTGAGGTTATCGTACGCCAGATGATGCAGAAGGTAGAAATCGTCGATGCGGGAGATACCATCTTCCTCGAAAAGGAAGTAGTCAATAAGATTGACTTCCAAGAAGAAAATGACTGGATCTTTGACAAACTGGTGGTAGATGACGCAGGGGGATCAACTAGTTTGAGGCCTGGACAAATTGTCTCTCGAAGAAAACTACGGGACGAAAACTCCCAGTTGAGGAGGAAGGACTTACCCCTTGTTGTGGCAAGAGAAGCCCGTCCTGCTATTTGTCAACCCGTTTTGATGGGAATCACACGTGCCTCCTTGGGTACTAAGAGCTGGCTGTCTGCTGCCTCTTTCCAGGAGACTACCAAGGTGTTGAGCGAAGCTTCCATCTCAGCAAAGACAGATGACCTGATGGGACTGAAGGAAAATGTGATCGTAGGCCACCTGATCCCAGCTGGTACCGGTTTGAGAGATTACGAGGACATCATTGTCGGAGATGGAGATGAGTTCCAAAGACGCCGCCAAAAGCCCGAGTGGGGGGTGGCAGAAGGGCTTCGAGCAGTTTCTGATAGATAGAGAGCTTGAGTAGGTAGGTGGAAATTCAGTTTGTACACCTACTTTATTCTTTATAAGTTTAAAAGGGGCTTTTGAGCCCCTTTTTAGGTTTAACCCGCATACTTTTTACCATGAGTTCCTCCAAAATTCTCATCCTTGGCAATAAAGAAATCCTGAGTAGGTTGCATCGGATGGCCTTTGAGATATACGAAAGGAATTATGATGCCAAGCGAGTATATGTGATAGGCGTCAATGAACGGGGAGGATACCTAGCCTCTAAAATGCTGGAATACTTGGAAAGGGTATCCCCTTTGGAGATTCATTATTGTCAGGTTGATGTGGATCGAGAAACAGACCCGGTCTCTTATGGAATCCAATTATCCATGGATCCACAGGAATTGAAAGACCAAGAGGTCATCGTGGTAGATGATGTCTTGTATACCGGGAGGACCTTGTTGAATGTCGTAGCCATATTGCTTCAGGCGGGACCCAATAGCATTCAGACCGCTATTTTAGTCGATAGGGGGCACCGCAGTATGCCCATCTCGCCAGACTTCGTGGGAATTGAACTCGCAACCACCTATCACCAACACGTTTCTGTGGAAGTTGATATGGAGAACGAAGAGGCAGGAGCCTTTTTGTTGTAGGAGAAATGTAACCGTATATATGAGTAAGGAGGGATGAGTAATCAGGGAAATGGGAATTTCAATAGAAAATGGTAACCTATTCTTGAGGTTAAAAGTATACTGACCACTGACTACCTTATCCGATCCACAGACTTTACAAGATCCTCATCAGCCTGAACCCGTTTTATCCCCAACCAAATCAATACTACCGCAACCATAGGTAAAGCCAGACCTAATTGTACAGAGCCTTCTCCTGTAATTGTTGTGTCGTAAGGTCCTTGACGTGAAAAGAAAACCATTACTACGATGGTAATGAGGGTAAGTATGAGGGCTACGTACCCTAGTCCTATTTGCCTGGACCGATTTTTATAGAGAAAAATAATAATGAGCAATAATAGGGGGATGAAAAGGGTCAATGCAAAAAAACCTGTATGCAAAGGATCTTCTGTGAAAGACATCTGGGTCATCTCCTGCTGAGAAGAATGGTT
The DNA here is from genome assembly GCA_965263105.1 of Bacteroidia bacterium. Classification (GTDB taxonomy): domain Bacteria; phylum Bacteroidota; class Bacteroidia; order J057; family J057; genus JBCCTX01. The sequence goes on from CBDHGL010000003.1 coordinate 728,976, forward strand.
TTGGACGGATTGAGCATTAAGTAGCTGTGTATCACCTCCCGCACTATATTGCCAAAAAGGGACGAACAATAGGCCCAGCAGACAGAGGGCCGCAACTAAAAAGAAGATGGTTTGAATTCGCTGTATCATTTCGCAGATTAAATTATCCCTAAATATAGGGATATTGAATAAATAAAAAGAGGAAGCTGCCTATGCTTCCTCCCTTTTTTCTTTCTTCTATGGTCCATGGACTGTCAACTAATAAACTGAAACTATCGACCATGGACTATCAACTATAAAACCATCTTACTACCTTTCATCATACACCTCTACATCAGGGTGCTTAGAAGAATTGAATTGAAAGTCTGTCGTAGAGAATCCTAAGTTCGTTTTCATATCCCGGAAGGTGATTATTTCTTGGGTCTGATTTCTGTCTAGCAGAATGGCTTTATCCAAAAGTTTGGTACTAGCATTGACCCAAAGGGTAACTTGGTTATACTCCAAGTCTTTGTCCAAAGAGGTAAGGAGAATTTTATGCGTTTTATTTCCATTGAGGGTTTCGGTGCCCTGATAAGATGATTTGGCATTGGATTCATAGACCTTATAAACCGATTCAATATTGACGGCTTCTTCGGGATCGTATTCTACGATGGTTACTTCTTCATCCTCTTTAAGGTGAATCCATTGACTTTCCAGATCGCAATAGATGGCCTGATTTCCCAGATCCAGGAAGTACATACCCTCTTTGTATTTGAAGGTGCCATTCTTAGAGACCTTATTGGCCTTCATGGCTTCATTTTTTAATTCGTAGGAGTAGGAAGCCGAAAAATCAGTAAGCGATTCAAATTTTTTCCGGGATTCATCCAGAATGGCTTCAGAAGGGTCCTCCTGAGCCCACAAAGTTGCTCCAGAGAGGATACCTATTCCTAAAATTAATGTACGGATATACAACGTTACTTTTTTCATAAGAAGTTCATTTATAAGAATTTAGTCAAATAGCGTTCCAATTCAGCTTCGTCAGATATTAATACTTCTCGGGCTTTGCTACCGGAGTGAGGCCCGACAATTTTGGCTCTTTCCAGTTGATCGATGATCCTTCCCGCCCGGTTATAGCCCAGTTTAAGTTTTCGTTGGATCAAAGAGGCTGAGCCGATCTGGTGCCTTACAATAACGCGAGCCGCCTCAGCAAAATTGTCGTCGATTTCAAAGGGTTCATCCCCATCTGCTCCGCTGTTTTCATCCAGAATTTCTGGCAGAAAATAGGGCTCGGGATATCCCCGCTGTTCCGAAATGAAATCTACCACCCTTTCTACCTCCGGCGTATCGATGAAGGCATTCTGTATCCGAGTGATATCACTCCCCATCGCCAGTAGTAGATCTCCTCTTCCCACCAGTTGATCAGCCCCATTGGCATCCAATATAGTTCGGGAGTCTACCTTCGAAATTACTCGATACGACATCCTCGCTGGGAAGTTTGCTTTAATAATCCCAGTGATAATATTTACCGATGGCCTTTGGGTGGCTACCACCAGGTGTATACCCACCGCACGAGCCAACTGAGCCAGTCGGGCAATCGGCATTTCTACCTCTTTTCCCGCCACCATCATCATATCTGCTAGTTCGTCGATCACTAGTATTATATACGGAAGAAAGTGGTGTCCCTTCCGTGGATTTAGGGTACGCTTGATAAACTTTTGGTTATACTCTTTGAGGTTTCTGACACGGGCCGATTTTAGGAGCTCATATCTTTGGTCCATTTCCACACAAAGGCTCTTCAAAACTTTGACTGCTTCGGAGACTTCTGTGATGATCGGCTCCTCCTGATCCGGCATCTGTGCTAGGAAGTGATAGGCCAGGGATTGGTAGAGGGTCATCTCTACTTTTTTGGGATCTATCAACACAAATTTTAATTCCGAAGGGTGCTTTTTGTAGAGTAAGGAAGTAATGATGGTATTCAATCCTACAGATTTCCCCTGTCCCGTTGCTCCGGCAATCAGCAGGTGGGGCATTTTGTTTAGATCCGCAATAAAGACCTTATTAGATATATCGCGGCCAATGGCAACAGGCAGTTCAAAAGGGGAGTCTTGAAACCTTTTTGACGTCAGAACCCCACGTAAGGAAACAATTTCGCTTGTAGAGTTGGGGACTTCAATACCAATGGTGCCCTTGCCGGGAATGGGAGCAATAATTCGAATACCCAGGGCGGCGAGACTCAAGGCAATATCGTCCTCTAAGTTTCGAATTTTGGAGATTCTTACTCCAGGGGCAGGAACAATTTCATACAAGGTAACCGTTGGCCCAATGGTCGCCTTAATATTGACGATCTCAATCCCATAATTTGCTAAGGTCTCTACAATCTTATTTTTGTTGGCGTTGAGCTCATCTGTGTTTACCTTCCAGTTTTGTCCAGACCCGTGATCGTCCAGTAGCTCAAATATAGGCACCCGATAGTCGGATAGCTCCTTGGTAGGATCATAGAGGTCCCAATCAATTTCAGAGTCAGTAACAGTACTTTCCAAGTCCTCTGGAGCGATGATTTTCATGACTTCATTCTCTGACCCTACCACTTTACCTACATTATCTTCGCCGATTTGGTCTAGCTCAGGCTGAGTAGGAGCCACGTGCTCCTCTTCCTCTGGGGTTTCTATCTTGAGCTCCAATTCTTCGGGAGCTACAGCTTGTTTAAGCTTTTTGGTTGCTTTTTTCAAGACAGGGGGGGCTACATCCAGGCTAATTTGTTCTCCGGGTTCGGCGGGAGATTCGGGGGCCTCTTCCTCAAATTCAATATCCTCAGCATTTTCTTTCTGCTGGCGTGTCAATTTACTCGATTTAGACTTGGGGCGATTTCGGGGAGCTGGCTTTTCAAAGCCTTTAAGGTGCTGGGCCTGATTTTTTACACGCTCCTTCAAGCCAGTGAAATTAGAGGCGATTCGGGAGGCTTTAATTTCTGCGTTGAAGTTAACAACGGCAAATATGAGTAGGGCAAAAAGCAACAAAAATGCCACGCCGATTTTCCCGACGTAGGTAAAAAGGTGCATGTTTACAAAGTAGCCGAATCCCCCTCCCAGGTCGAAATTTGCGGGTAGGGGACCAGCGGCCGAATCCGATAAGATGAGTATATAAGCCAGGAAAATGGAACCCCAAAAAACGCTGAATGCAAAATACTTGAAAAGCCTTCTGGCAATGTAATAGTATTCATCTTCTAAAATGACTAGAGCAAGGAAAATGGCAAAAAGCGGGATAAGGATTCCAAAAATCCCAAAGCCTTTGTATACCAATAGGTTGGCGATATACGCACCGATGAAGCCTAGCCAGTTTTTTACTGTCTGGCCTTCTACGCCTGGTTCCAGGGCTGATTGATCGGCTTTACCCGTATAGAAGTAAGATATGCAGGCTAGCAAGCTCAGAAATCCCAGAAAGAGAAGTGTCCAAGCAAATACCCGCCGGTTTCGCTCCTGGGCTTCTGGGGATCTGTTGCTGCCCCAGGAAGAGAATAGTCCATCGAGAATACCAGCTTCCTGGTTTTTCCGACTCCGTGATTTACTCCGATTTGAAGATGTTTTCCTTTTGGCCAAAGTGACAAATGCTAGTTTTGGGTGATAAAATTACGCTTTTTTCGCCGTTATCCATTGGATCGTTCCTGCAAGCCTGTTATATGTGCCAGGTGGTGCTTCCCGTGCCAGGCGTATAAGGCAGCTGTAGCCGCCAGGCTATAAACCTTGCCGGATTCGGGATGAACAAAGGTTCTTTCCCAATCGGAATCTTTTAACTGGCGTAGGAGGACCACCCAACGGGTATGAAGGCTTTTCAGCAGGTCGACAGAGAAGTCCAACGGAGCCGCTTCAACTTCGGGCGTCAAGGCCCATTTCTTTTCATCATAGGCTTTAATGGTAGGCGCCTCTTCTGTGAGTGCCCATTTAAAGCGTATGTAGGAATTCATGTGGCTGTCGGCTATGTGGTGAACCAACTGTTGTACAGTCCAGCCATCAGGGCGGTAGGCTTGTTGATAGAGGGGCTCAGGTAAATGCCCAATCACCTCAGCCAGGTCATGGGGAAAGCGCTCTATTTCATCAATCCATCCTTGTACATCCTCCATGGAGGATTGGGTAGGCCATTGAAATTTCCCAATGGGGTACCTGAGGGCTTCAAGAGAGGTTTTATTCATTTGATGGATTTGTTAAAATTATTAGCAATATACGAAATAATAGCGGCTGTGTTAAAGCGTTTAGTATATTTGTAAGCAAACGGAAGTTATATATGAAGTCATATCTGGATTTGTTGCGACACGTTCTCGATACAGGAGTGGATAAGTCTGACCGTACCGGTACAGGCACAAGAAGCGTATTTGGGTATCAATTGCGCTTTGATCTACAGGCGGGTTTTCCTCTGGTCACTACCAAAAAAGTACATACCCGATCCATTATCCATGAATTGTTGTGGTTTTTGAAAGGAGAGAGCAATATCCAGTATCTGAAAGAGAATAAAGTTCGCATTTGGGACCCTTGGGCGGATGAGGAGGGCGAACTGGGCCCCATCTATGGTGTTCAATGGCGCTCCTGGCGCGGGGCAGATGGTAAGGTAGTAGACCAGATTACCGAATTGATAGAAGCCATACGAAAGACCCCGGACTCCAGGAGACTAATTGTCAACGCCTGGAATGTGTCCGAAATTCCCCGGATGGCTTTGCCCCCCTGCCATACGATGTTTCAATTCTACATAGCCGATGGCAAGCTCTCCTGCCAGTTGTATCAGCGAAGCGCCGACTTATTCATCGGTGTGCCCTTTAACATTGCTTCCTATGCCCTTTTGACCATGATGGTTGCACAAGTGACAGGGTATCAAGCTGGAGATTTCGTTCACACTTTTGGGGATGCTCATATTTATTCCAATCATTTTGACCAAGTTCGTCTCCAATTGAGCCGTGAGCCTCGCCCACTTCCTCAGATGAAATTAAATCCAGGGGTAAGTTCTATTTTTGATTTTGTCTATGAGGATTTTGAACTGATAGGCTATGAGCCCCATCCCCTCATTGCGGCCCCTGTTGCGGTATAATGCAAGACCTACTTGATAGCATTCGGACCCTTGAGCTAAAAACCCGACGCCTCGTGGATACGACCTTCGCCGGAGAGTATCACAGCGCCTTTAAGGGGCGTGGCCTAGAGTTCGATGAAGTTCGCCCTTATCAGGTGGGAGATGATGTAAAGAGTATAGACTGGAACGTCACCGCCCGAACCGGTCAGGCCTTTGTAAAGGTTTTCCGAGAAGAGAGGGAACTGGTGCTCTCCATCCTTTTTGATATTAGTGGGTCCAATGATTTTGGCCAGGGTAGGCAATCCAAGCGGCAGGTTGGGACAGAGATAGCCGCTGTATTGGCCTTTTCAGCCCTAAAGAATAATGACAAAATAGGCCTCAGCACTTTTACAGATCAAGTAGAGCAGTATTTCCCTCCTCAGAAAGGGCGAAAGCATATTCTAAGACTTATCCGAACCTTATTGACTACAGCCCCGCAACACAAGCATACGGATCTGACATCCGGAGTGAATTTTCTCATGAAGGTCCTAAAACAACAGGGGATAGTCGTCATTATTTCAGATTTTTTGGATAAGGGGTATAAAACGGCTCTCTCTCGACTCAATAAAAAGCAGGAAGTTATCCTGGTGCATCTGTTTCATCCTGATGAGACTCTCCCAGGTATATCGGGGACTGTCCCCATTAGGGATTTGGAAAAAGGGAAATTATCCTGGGTCCACATTCGTCCCAAACAACATAAGCCAACTATGCAAGATTTTTTTCATCGAAATCAAAAAGAGCTAAAATCCTTTTGCGGACGGAATAGAATAGGATATTTGGCGATTGATACCACACAAGATTTTGTTCCTGTTTTAGCGTATTATTTTCGGAACACATAGAAATCTGATTTAGCGTTCTTTTTGTCTAAAAGGCCACATAGATATTTAGAAAAGACCCGGTGACTAAAATTTTACCCTATATATTCTTTTTAAGCTTTTCGATAGCCCTAGCACAGGAAAGCAAGCATTCTTGTAGTTTTCTGGCGGATTCCTTGTGGGTAGGAAAGCCCTGTACTTTGCGCGTCTCTATCCAAGTGAAGCCTGGAAGTTTTCTCGAAGTTAAAGATGGCCTAAGCGATTTTTATCCATATCAACTGATGGATGTATTTGCACAAGATCCCATCCGGAATGAGGGCATGGATTGGTATGTGTATGAGTATGTCCTAAGAAGTTTTGCTATCGGGGATAGTCAACATGTTAGCCTTAATTATATAGTTACGGGCGATGCGGATACCAGCTTTCATGTACTTTTCTGTGAAGGGATGCCTTTTGCCTCAGTTTTGTCTACCGGAAAAGACTCCCTTTTGTCGGGCTTTCAATATCAAAAGGAATTCATTTCTTTCGAAACCGCTGTAGATTATAGAGATACCTTTGTTTGGGGAATTTTAGTAATCTTTGGCGCATTTGTTAGCTATTTTGTGTTCAGAAAGGTATGGAATAGGTTAATCCATTGGGGCTCTCTCTGGCTTCAATGGAGAGAACTGAAAAGGGCCTGGAACGAAAATCTATCCACGATGCCCGTACCTGCCTCATTTATTTCTTCTTTGAACTATCTCTGGAAAAATTATTTAGATCCCGATCGTTCCCTTTTTCTGGTAAGTCTTACCTATGAAGAATTATCAAAAAAGTTGGCAACTATTCCTACTTTATCGGAAATAGATCTGGATGTCCTGATGGAGTCAGTACAGATGGAAAACGATATCGTTTATGCCGAGAAAAAAGTGGCGCAGGATGAGTTGGAGTATATGTGGAAGGCCATTTTCCCCATTTTGAAGCGAGCCTATGATCACCGAAGGAAACGTCTTCAGAAGGATATGCTAGCTTGATTTCTTTTTTGACCTTCATGTATAAATTTGGCGAAAGGTCAGGTTGATCCTCGGCGTCGGAACTTTTCGGGTCTTGGGCAACTGATGTTTATAATGGGTTTGGGTAGGCCCATGCATGAGCAGTAAACTCCCATGTTCAAGCAGGATTTTGGTAGTAGGGAGTTCTTTATTGCTTTTATGTTTGAGATGGAAATAGCGTTCTGCTCCCAAACTTACCGAGGCAATGCAGGGTTCAGGCCCCAATTCCGGTTCGTCATCTGCATGCCAGCCCATGCTATCTTTTCCATCTCTATACAAATTGCACAAGACACTATTGAAAGTATTACCTACAGATGCTTCCACCTGTTCTTTTATTTTCCACAAAATTGGATCCCAGGGAAGGGCTTCCAACCGGATACCAGAATAGCTATAGCTGATTCCAGAGTCACCATACCAAGCTACGAGCCGAGGCTGCATAAGCTCTTTACCAAATATGCGTATAGGCTTTTGCTCCCATGCAAGGGTGTCAAGTAGGTGTTCATAGAAATTATCTGCTTCCTCCGGGGAGAAAAACTGAGAATGGTACCTTAGCTGGGCATCGGGAAGATCAAATGGATTCATCTCCTAAAGATAAAAAGAAGAAAATTTATCGGGTCTACCTTGAAAATCCTACCTTTGGCCATGCGAAAATTTGTTTACAAGGAGCTGGATAAAGAAGGCCTGGAAACACTGCAAACAATTTCGAGTGCCAAGCGCTTCAATGAGTGGATGTTTCAAACCATCCTGCCCTTTGTCGCAGAGGGCCCCATCCTGGAAGTGGGGAGTGGAATAGGGAATATTTCTACTTTTTTTCTAGAGAAGAATATGCCCATATGTTTGAGTGATATCCGGGAAAATTATTGTGGATTTTTAGAAGAGAATTTTTCACAAGAAAAATCTCTAATAGACGTGCTGAAATTGGACTTGGTTCATCCCCATTTTGAGGAAGAATATGCCCCTTATATCGGCTATTTTCATACGGTTTTTGCCTTGAATGTCATCGAGCATATAGAGGATGATACCTTGGCGCTAGCCAATATCCAAAAACTTTTGGCACCGGGGGGAAAAACAATTATTCTCGTCCCTGCTTATCAAAGTTTGTACAATACCTTTGACAAAAATTTGTATCATTATCGGCGTTATACAAGGTCGACTTTGTCAGCGGTTTTTGAGAAGAATAAGATACCCGTTTTGAAGAAATTTCACTTCAATTTTATCGGTATTTTGGGATGGGTATTATCGGGGAGTATTCTGAAAAAGGATACCATTCCCTCGGGTCAGATGAAGTTATATGACCGACTGGTCCCCGTATTCAAACTGATAGATAGACTATTGTTGAATCAAATTGGCCTGTCCGTGATTGCAATAGGGGAGAAGCCCTAAAAATATATATCTTTAGATAGAATTTTTTACGCGTAATTCAGAAGAATAGTCAAGCATGTATCAGGCAGATATTGAAGCGGTTAAATCCTGGTTGTTGGCCAACATTTCCCAGCAGTTGACTCCGGAGGCGAAGTCCTGGCTGGAGACGCAATACCGGCAGCTCAGCACCAAGTTTGTCCCTTCCAAATTTCACCTTGCCTTTGGTCTCACCCCCAGAAAAGTGGGCAAGGAGCTTTTGCAAATTTCTCCGGAAGAGCTAGAGGCTGCTCAAAAGTTGAGACCGGGTCTTCGCCCGGATTCATGGACAGTTGATCAAGCTACGCGCATTCTTTTTTTGCTGCTGCTTCCTCATGAGACAGCTGAAGCTCATCATGCGGCCATTTATGACGTATTTGATACAGCCGATATGGGCGAGCAGGCAGCCCTTTTTTCTTCCTTTCCCCTTTTGCCTTATCCGGAGCAATATAGGACCCTCGCAGCAGAAGGGATTCGAACCAATATGACAGTGGTTCTAGAAGCCATCGCTTTAAACAACCCCTATCCTTCTGAGTACCTGGAGGAAAATGCCTGGAACCAGTTGTTTTTGAAGTGTACCTTCACCGATAGGCCCTTGTATAAGATCCAAGGGATCAATCTGCGGGAGAACTTTGAGCTAGCACGGATTATATCTGACTATGCGCATGAAAGATGGTCAGCCGGAAGAGAGGTAACCCCAGAAATTTGGTGCCCTGTTGGGCCCTATTTCGCAGAAACCCATCTGGAAGATTGTAAGAAGTTGTTTGAGCATACCCTGCCCATTCAGCAGGAGGCAGCGGCACTTCTTTGCTTCGAAGCGGGAACGACGGAGTCGGTAAGATTGGTTTCTTCTTATCCGGAACTGAAAGACAAGGTCCTTAAAGGAGAGATAAGCTGGGAAGGAATTGGGAAAAAATGGGAGGTAGAGAAGTTGGATATAGTAAATACATAAATTCGGACGAATTAAATTGTTGATAATTTAATAGCAATAAGAAGAATAGAAATATGGAAGCAACTACACATATGTGGCTCGATTCCCACATCCACATGACCTCTCGGACAACAGATGATTATGAGGCCATGGCCCGAGCGGGAATCGTAGCGATAATCGAACCTGCTTTTTGGTTGGGCCAACCGCGTACAGAAGTCGGAACTTTCAAAGATTACTTTAGCAGTTTGATCGGTTGGGAGCGTTTTCGCGCAGCCCAGTTTGGCATTAAACACTATTGCACGATAGGCCTTAACTCCAAAGAAGCCAATAATGAAGCCTTAGCAGAACAGGTTTTGGAGCTTTTACCCAAGTTTGTTACCAAAGACGGGGTTGTAGGCGTAGGGGAAATCGGCTATGACGACCAGACGGAAGCGGAAGACAAGGCATTCCGTGTGCAGATAGAACTGGCAAAAGAATTGTCTCTCCCCATTCAAGTTCATACCCCTCATAGGGACAAGAAAAAGGGAACATCCAGGAGTATGGACGTCATTTTAGAGCACGGCGTAGCACCTGAGATGGCGGTCATCGACCACAATAATGAGGAAACCGTCAAGGAAGTGTTGGATAGGGGCTTTTATGCAGCATTTACCATTTACCCTTTTACTAAGATGGGGAATGAGCGTATGGTAGAAGTTGTGCGCCAATATGGACCCGAGCGCATCATCGTAGATAGCTCTGCCGATTGGGGGGTAAGTGATCCCCTTTCTGTTCCTAAAACTGCCAATCTCATGCTGGAAAGAGGCATTCCCCTTGAGCATGTCCGCAAGGTGTGTTATCAAAATGCCCTAGATATCTATGGCAAGAGTGGGCAGATGAAAGAGGAAGATTGGCTGGATAAAAGCCTGGTAGACCAGCGCCAGTTGTATAATGGGAACTCTGTGTTGCGTGGCCAACAGCCTCGGATTGACACAGCCGATTCCAATGTGATTGTAAACTGATTATTAGCATATGGGTGAAAGGCTGCTGGCCTACCTTCGTTTGATGCGACCGGCCAATATTGTGACGGCTTTTGCCGACATTTTGGCTGGAGTGGCTGTTAGTGGAGTTTGGGAATGGGAGATTGGAGGGAATCCTGTAATCGAGGCCCCTATGCTTAAGGATTATGGCTTATTGTTACTGAGTACCTTGGGACTATATGGGGGAGGGGTGGTGTTTAATGATGTTTTTGACTTCAAATTAGATCAGCAGGAAAGACCTGAAAGGCCCTTGCCTAGTGGGAAGGCCTCTCTTACTGGAGCCATAATTTTGGGAATCTCTTTGTTCGTAATGGGGATTCTTTCGGCATTTTTAGTAACTGAACTAAGTGGGATACTCGCTTGTATCATTGTCGTCCTAGTCCTGAGTTATAATGCCTGGAGTAAGCATCATGTAGTCTTGGGGCCTATAAACATGGGGCTGTGCCGGGCGGGAAATCTGCTGTTAGGAGTGAGTATCTATCCTCTACTCGTTTTTGTATTCTGGCCCTTGGGGTTTGTACCCCTTTTGTACATCGGAGCTATTACCCTCGTAAGTCAAGGAGAAGTCCACGGGGGGAATCGTAAAGCCTTACAATTGGCTATGGGGGTATACATTTTTGTATTCCTACTCATTGTGGGCTTTGGAGTTTTTTATGGAAACAATGTGTTGTACGGTCTCCCTTTTGTTGCTTTATTGGCCTATCTCACCCTTCCTGCCCTACAAAAAGCCATGAAATCTTTGCAGCCTCAAGACGTTATGAAGGCCGTAAAAGCAGGGGTAATTGCATTAATTGTGTTAGATTCCGCAATAGCTGCTATATTTGGAGGAATACTTTGGGGGCTGTGCATCTTACTTTTACTCCCCCTTTCTCTCTGGTTAGGCAAGGCCTTTGCTATAACATGAAGTGAGATTATTAGTTAAATACTTAGTTGATTCTGAAAGATCGATCAAAATAATCCCCACCGATTATATAGAATTTCAAAAAAAAGCGGGTTGGGGTGCACGAACGCGGGGAGGATGGAGTTGCAGGGGAAGGCTATGGTTGGTTCGTGCAAGATTTTTGGATACTTTTCATCGACTGGAAAAGTATCGAGCAAATTAAAAGTACTTTTATGAAGCGAATAAGACAATCTTTTGCTGTGCCCTTTACCTACGATGTGCATTTCACAAGTCATGTTTTCCACAGTGAGAATTCTCTGTTCGTGGACCTTATACGTGATGCGGCTAACGAAGGCCAGATTGCCAAATGCCTATTTGTAATTGACCAAGGAGTGGTAGATACCCACCCCCGATTAATAGAGGAAATAGGCACCTATTCTTCCCATTTTTCAGAAATCATAAATAAAGTAGCTGAACCCCTTATCGTTACCGGAGGAGAAGAGGTGAAAAACGAGCCCGAATGGATAGAGAAAATTGTAGAAGCGGTGAATGTATATGGGATAGACCGTCATTCCTATATTATTGGGATTGGTGGGGGAGCGGTTTTAGATATGGTGGGCTATGCAGCATCAGTTGCCCACCGAGGCGTAAGACATATTCGTATCCCCACCACAGTTTTATCTCAGAATGATTCGGGTGTAGGAGTAAAAAACGGGATCAACTACTTTGGGAAGAAAAACTTTTTAGGAAATTTCGCCCCCCCTTTTGCTGTCATCAATGACAAGGAGTTTCTATTGACTCTCGATGATAGAGATTGGCGCTCGGGTATATCTGAGGCCCTGAAAGTAGCGCTTATCAAAGACCTGAAATTTTTCGAAGAATTGGAGGCCGATGCACCCGCCTTAGCCCGAAGAGAGATGGCCCCAATGGAATCCCTTATCTATCGTTGCGCCGAGATGCACATGGACCATATTGCTAAGGGCGATCCCTTTGAAATGGGTTCTTCTCGTCCATTGGACTTTGGCCACTGGTCCGCCCACAAATTAGAACAACTCAGCGACTATCGGCTCCGACATGGAGAAGCGGTCGCCATAGGCATCTGTCTGGATGTATTGTATTCTTCTATACTAGGATGGATTAGCGAGGAAGAGGCTCTTCGCGTCCTAGGCGTATTTGAAACACTGGGCTTCGACCTATATGTACCCGAACTCACTCAGCATCTTGACGACCCTTCACACCCCCAGTCCCTTCTGGCGGGCTTAAATGAGTTCCGCGAACACCTGGGAGGTAGACTTACTATCATGTTGTTGAAAGACCTGGGTAAAGGGGTAGAAGTTCATGAAATGGACGCCAAAAAAGTGGCACAGGCTGTCGGCCTTTTACTCAATTATGCTCAAAAGGCGTTGATATAGGGGAGAGTTAATAGTCAGCCGACCACAGACCGCAGTTTTTTAGTTGATCTTTTTACTGAGTTTACAGATAGCTGCTCCTCCCCTTAGGAGGCGGCCTCATTTTTTTTCAATCCTTTTGATCTCCCCAAAAGCAAGCTATATTTAGAAAAATTCTGCTAGCAAGATTTCACCATTTATGCTCGTCACCCCTCACCATCACCTAAGCTATTGTACCAATATCCATCCAGGAGAAAGCTGGTCAGAAGTTTTCCAAAGCCTGAAGACTCACACCATTCCCTTGAAGGCTCGACTTTCTCCCAATGACTCCTTTGGGATTGGCCTTCGTTTGTCAGATCAGGCGAGTAAGGACATTTTGGAGGGCGATGCCCTAACAGAATTCAAGGAATGGCTTGTCCAGCAGGATATGTACGTATTCACCATGAATGGCTTTCCCTATGGGGGCTTTCATCGGGTAGTAGTAAAGGATGCTGTCCATGAACCCGATTGGACAACACCTGAGCGAATGGCTTACACCCAACGACTCTTTCATATCCTGGCGGAGTTGACCCCAGAATCTGGCGAAGGAGGTATATCGACCTCGCCTTTGTCCTATAAGTACTGGCACAAGGACGAAGAAGCATTGGAAGACGTAATCCAACGTAGTTGCCTCCAGTATGCTGAATTGACCTATGAACTACATCGCCTTCGCGAAGAAACAGGTAAATTCCTCCACTTGGACATAGAACCCGAACCAGATGGGATTTTGGAAAATACCGGGGAAGTTCTGGAGTTTTACAGCAACTACCTGATTCCCTTGGGCTCTGCCCATTTGAAGGAAGAGTATGGCTATTCAAGTAGTGAGGCGGAAGAAATGCTGCGTTCCCATATTCAGCTGTGCTATGACGTATGCCATTTTGCCGTAGGCTATGAGAATCCGTATCCCGTTTTTGAAGCCCTCCGACAGGCGGATATCCGAATCGGAAAGATTCAGATCAGTGCAGCCCTCAAAGCCGAACTTCCCTCAGATCTTGCTGCCAGAGCACCGATCAAACAAGCCTTTGGGGTATTCAATGAATCTACCTACCTCCACCAGGTAATCGCCCGAGATAAAGAAGGAAGCCTACACCAATACCGCGATTTGCCCCAGGCTTTACCCCATATGTTGGAACCTGCTATAGAGGAGTGGCGGACCCATTTTCATGTACCCCTTTTTGCCGAGCGCTACCAGCATTTGCAATCCACCCAATCGGATATTGAGGCGGTATTGGATATCATCAAGGAAATCCCCAGCACTCGACACCTGGAAGTAGAGACCTATACCTGGGAAGTGCTTCCCCAGGAACTGAGAGAGGATTTGACCTTGTCTATCGGGCGGGAATTGGAGTGGGTGATGGAGCGCTTGAAGTGAGTAAAAGTAAATCCTATTTCTAAAAAAGGTAGCTAACACATCAGGAAAGGTGCATAGTTATACATGACTTACGGATAATCAGGAATTATTATCCAAAACTCAAGTTAATTATTAACTTTCAGTAAATAGGAGCTCCTCAATTTAACCACAGAGAGGCGCAGAGTTTTTACACAGAGAAAAGAGGCGTATAGTTTTGACTGAAAAAGAAAAGGGAGAATCTCCGCAGAAATCCTCCCTGTAAACAAATTAACGTATTTCCTTAGTCGTTAGGGGAAATGGCCTTGTATACCAAGCCCGCCAAAATGGCACCTACAATCGGTGCTACCCAGAACAACCACAACTGGCTCAAGGCCCAGTCTCCGACAAAAATTGCCTGGCTGGTAGAGCGAGCGGGGTTTACAGAGGTATTGGTTACGGGAATACTCACCAGGTGAATCAGGGTAAGTCCCAGACCGATGGCCAAGCCCGCGAGTCCTGCGGGGGCGCTCTTATGGGTGGAACCCATGATGATGATCAAGAAGAAAAAGGTCATGACCACCTCCGTAACCAGAGCTGCAACCATGCTATATCCTCCAGGCGAATGTGCGTCATAGCCATTAGCGGCAAATCCGCCGAGTTCAAATCCAGCTTTTCCACTGGCGATCACATACAAGATTCCGGCACCAGCGATAGCCCCCAAAACCTGGGCGATGATGTAGGGAATCAAGTCTTTGCCATCAAAGCGACCTCCAGCCCATAAGCCTAAAGAGACAGCGGGATTGAGGTGACAACCGGAAATATGGCCAATGCTGTAGGCCATGGTGACTACGGTTAGACCAAAGGCCAGGGATACGCCGAGTAGGCCAATGCCTACGTCGGGAAAGGCGGCTGCGAGCACGGCGCTTCCACAACCTCCCAGGACGAGCCAAAGCGTCCCGATGAATTCTGCGACAAGTTTGTTCATTGTGTTTGCTTTAGAGTAGTTAAATAAGTCGGGTTGGTATGGTAGTTATGAATTGTGACAGCAAGCGGAGGAAAAGTCACGGGGAAAAAGCGTAATAAGTCCATGGTCCACAGTTTTTTTGAAAACAACGTTTTTTCTTCCCTTCCTTCTTGAGGGAAGTCAGAGATTCCGTGAAGAATCATTTGCGGAAGGGTAGGGATGGGTACAAAACAGGGAAAGAATTTTTAATTCTCATATTCGTACCCTAGCCCCCAAGGGGTCCCAAAATCATGCTCAATTTCCCTCAAGCGTCTCAAATTCCTTCACCAGCCTACCCAGTTCCTTTTTACCCAAGTCCAAGTTATCCCGATGGGTTTGGGTAAGTTGATCACTTTCCCATTGATTGCTGTACACCCGCCGTAAACGATCTTTGATCCCTGGTAGGAAATACTCAAACCGCTTCTTCAGGCTTTGGTTGCCTAAGAGGGCATACTGCAACTCGAGTAAGGCTTGACGCTTTTGCATAAGCCTGACCATTTCTGCCTTATTCGAGGCCATAACCAGGATCTGCTGTTGTTTATCCAACTTTTTCAAGGCTTTTTCCAAAGCCTCCTCCAAGGATTCCGCTTTCATCAACTCCCGAGCCGCTTCACGATAAAAGGTGAAATTGTCTTTGGGCCCCTTTTCAGGGGAAAGCGCTAGCTTCTTTACCTGAAAATGTTGTGCGCCTCCTATCGTGCCAAAACTCTCCTTCTGTCGACCCAGCAGTTGGGCCGTATAGCGCCCTTCTGGAACAAAGCGAATGCGTTTTTGCTTCTCCTCACCGAAAATTGTCGCCGACAAATCCCAGGTAACTTGCTGAAATCCCTTTTTGTTTTTCACAGGAAGGGTAGCGATCCCTTCTCCCGCTTCAGTTGAAATTTGAATAAAAAAGGCAGGAGGCTGCTCAAAATCTTCTTCTTGGATGGAAGCGGGGTCTGGATAGCTTTCTGGGCTGTCCTTTTTTCTTGTTTCCCTTTTGCTGAGTAGCTTATTCGGGAGAAACAGGTTAATTGTAGCTCCATAAGCCGGGTTGGGGGAACTGAAAAAGTTGTCTCCAAATACGCCCTTCCGTCCGTAGCCCATATCCCCTTTTGAGAAATACTGCCAGGCATCTTTAACAGGGAAAATTCTCGTTCTGCTTACATCTAAATCGGCCAATTCCCTAAGTAAGCTGTAGTCATCTAAGACATACATGCCCCGTCCAAAAGAGGCCCCGACCAGGTCATTTTCCCTTTTTTGTATTTCCAGGTCCCGAAAGGCAATAGTGGGGAGCTTTCCTTTCATTTGTGTCCAATTTTCGCCCCCATTGATGGAGCAAAAAATTCCATATTCGGTTGCGGCAAAAAGGAGATTCGGGGAAAGGTGATCCTCCACGATGCTCCAACAGGCGTGGGGGGCTTCAATCCCTTGCGTGATCAGGGTCCAACTGACACCAGAATTGGTGGATTTTGCAATATAGGGACGATAGTCGCCTTCTTTGTGGTTATTGAATACGGCATAGATCACTTGTTTATCGTGTTGGGAACAAAAAACATCGGCGACGTAGGCCTTTCGGGGTATGCCGCTAATTTGGTCGATTTTCTGCCAGCTTTGCCCCCCATTGGTGCTTATTTGAATGAGCCCTTCGTCCGTTCCTACCACGAGTAGCCCTTCTTGTATAGGCGATTCAGACAAGGATACGATGGTTCCATAGGGGGAAGTAAACACATTTTTCCAAACCGCTTCTGGGGACCAGATTTTCCCCATCACTTCTCGTTGGTTTCGATCTTCTCCTCTACTTAAATCCGGACTGATACCTTCCCAGCTATCTCCTCGGTCCTCACTCCTAAATAGTTTTTGCGCGGCAAAGTAGAGCCGCTTGGGATTGTGGGGACTAATGATCAAAGGCGAGTCCCAATGCCACCGCAAGGGGGCATCTCCTGGAACAGGTTGGGGTTGTATATCCAGGCGCTGGCCCGTTTTTCTGTCATAGCGAACGATACCTGCATACTGGGACTGGCAATAGACGATATGGGGATCTTCCGGGTCGATCCGGGCTTGGAAACCATCTCCGCCTAAGGCCAGGGTCCAGTCGGCGTTGGTAATGCCATGACGAGATATCGTACGGGAAGGCCCGTACAGGGTAGAATTGTCCTGAGTTCCCCCGTATACGTTGTAGAAGGGTTCCTCATTGTCCAAGCCTACCCGATAGAACTGAGTAATGGAAATATTGTCGTGATAAGACCAGCTATTTCCCCGGTCCCAACTCTCATAAATCCCGCCATCACAACCGACCATCAGGTAATCGGGATCTTTGGGATCAAAGACAATATCGTGGTTGTCAACGTGTTTATTGCGGGTGTTCAACCTATCGAATGTATTTCCCCCATCTGTTGTATGGTGAATAATCACATCTACGGCATAGACATGATCGAAGCGATGGGGATCGGCAAAAATTTCCCCATAGTATTGGGGATCTACGATGACATAGTCGTTCTTTTTGGTCCAGCTTTCTCCGTGATCTTCCGAACGATAAAAACCACTTTGGGCTTTTTCAGAACCCGCTATAAGGGCATATACCACGTTGGGGTGTTGGGGAGATACCGCCACGGCAATTCTTCCTAATTCTCCTCCGGGAAGCCCCTTTTCCAGTTTTTTCCAACTTTCTCCTGCATCTGTAGACTTATATATGCGTGATTCTTCTCCCCCGGCAACCAATATTCCCACATGTCGCCGACGTTGGTAGGAAGAGGCATAGAGGATATCTGGGTTTCTGGGGTCAAAACATAGGTCGGCCACCCCAGTATGCTCGCTGATATTCAAGATTCGAGTCCAGCTTTGGCCTCCATCTGAGCTTTTGTATACGCCCCGTTCTCCGCCTGCTTTCCACAAAGGCCCTTGAGCGGCTACATATATCACTTCGGGGTTCCTGGGATCAAGTAGGATCTTCCCAATGTGTTCAGAAGACTCTAGGCCCATATTTTTCCAGGTTTTGCCTCCATCCAGGCTTTTATACACCCCATCTCCCCAACTCACAGAACGTTGGCTTTGGTTTTCTCCTGTACCCAACCAAACTATGTTGGGATTGTGGGGATCAATGGCTAGGCAACCTGTGGAGAAGGAGCCATAGTTTTCAAAGATGGGCTTCCAGGTGCTGCCTCTGTTAGTCGTTTTCCATACATTTCCAGAAGCCACCGCTACATACCAAATAGAAGAATTGCTAGGATCTACTTCGATATCCGCAATGCGGCCCGTCATATAGGCTGGACCTATGCTGCGAAAGGGGAGAGAAGAAATGATTTCTTGAGCAGGCTGTGCAATATTTTCCAAACAAAGGAAAAGAAAAAGGAGAAAAAGGGATAAAAAACGGATCATGAGTAAAGTATTGGGTTTGGTATCCTAATATAAGAAAAGCCCCAGAGTTCCCGAAGCTGTAAATCATATCCTGCTTTTTGTTCAATTCATCCAGTTTTCTTCTGTCCCCTCCTTTTGTGCTAGGATCTGCCGAAAATATGAAGATCGAAGTATATATGGATGATAAGATTGTGGATGTCAAACGAATAAACCTTCATTAAATACATCACAATGAAACATCTAGCTAAAATCACTATGGGAGTCCTACTGTTTACCCTTAGTTTTTTCCACAAAACAGAGGCTCAGACTCAATTTGCTCAGAGAATGATGATGCCCTTGTGTTAACAGTTCTTACCCTTTGCTCGGGAATTTGGGATATTCTTTTCAGTCCGTATACATACCAATGTTCACCAAACGGCTATTGGAGCCAGTGGAGGAATCATGTTGGGACTTCTGAGGGGAAAGCGAAAAAAGTAATATCTCTCTCCCGTACGCCCTAGCAGATCTTAAAGCGTTGTGCTGCCTGCCCGAGATTTTCTTCCCCCTCCAACCTGGCTTCGATCTCCTTAGAAGCGGGTGTAATGGAGAGGCCTCCCAGGGCAGTACAGCGCAATTCGTGGGCGATGCTTTTGCCCACCTTATCCATGGTATCGATGACCTGATCGAGTGGGATGAGGGCGTCATAGTCCGCCAGGGCCATGTTGGCACAAGACAGGGCATTAGAAGCTGCCATGATATTTCTACCCAGGCAGGGAGCCTCCACGCGGTTGGCGATGGGATCACAGATCATGCCCAGCGAATTTTGCAGGGCCATGGACGAGGCGGATAGGGCCTGATTCAAATTTCCTTTTCCCAATTCCACGATGGCCGCTGCCGCCATACCCGAACCCGAACCACATTCGGCCTGACAGCCCCCTACTTCTGCCGCAAAGGTAGCATGGGCAGAGATAAATACCCCGATGATCCCTGCAGCCAGCATGGCGCGAATCGCATCGTCCTCGGAAAGTTCTAGGGCAGACACCGCCCCTAAAACCGCTCCAGGCAAGGCCCCACAGGCCCCAGCTGTAGGGGCCGCCACGATGACGCCCATGGAACTCTTGATTTCCATCATGGACGTAACAAAGAGAATGATGCGGTTGAGCACATCTCCTTTGACCAGGCCTCCCGTTTCCATTTTTTCCTGGAAGCTACCCGATTGGCAACCCAATATGCGGTCTTCATATTCGGTGCCTTTTAGTCCTTCATGGATAGACGTCCGCATAATATCCACCAGGTCCCGCATGCGTTCATAAACTTCCTTCTGAGAAATACCGCCTCGGGCACTTTCGTAATGAAGGGCGAGCTCCCACAGGTCGAGTTCTTTGTCCTCGTTATAGGTGAGCATTTCTTCGCAGGTAAGGAAGGGAATGTGGAGTTGTTTGCGAGAAAGGATGGGCAAAACAGGGGGGAGTTGTTTGACAAAACGTACTTCCTCCATAGCGTCCAGTTCCTGCAATATTTGCTCAGGAAGAAAGCCTTGGGACTTAATTTCTAGGTATGTATCACGCCCTTGCCTAAGTTCTATTTCGTCATATGCTACACTTGCCTGAAGAAAGTCCTTTACCTTTCCGGGCTCGGACACATAGACCAGGGTCTCATAGTAATCGCCTAGCATAGATACCTTCGCTCCATCTATTGCGATCACCTCGATCATACCTCCGCCCGTAGATAAGGCTGTCAGTCTTCGGGTTTCTTTAGCATTAGACAACTTGATCTGGTAGGTATTGGGGTGTTCGGCTTGGATATCCTCAATACAGATATCAATCTCTATCCCCGCCTCGGCGATTCCCTGCTGGTAATGGGGCAGTCGCTCATCATGGGCTTCCCAACCCAGAAAGCCGCCAAAGAGGCCCATATCGGAGCCTTGGCTTTTGTGGGTGGTGGCAAGAGAACCATTGGGGTCATAGGTGATGATGACTTGCTCGATCTGACCGTCCATGAGGTCGCGGCAGATACGTCCTATGCGTAGAGAAGCTGCACAGTGGGAACTGGAAGGACCGCGCATCACCGGGCCAAGAACGTCATTGAATATGCTGGGGAGAGACATGGGGACTGAAAAATTGAAAAATGATAAAGGAGAAATGGACTTTAAGATAAAGAAATTAATTCGAATATTTTGCGAGAAGGCCCAATATTATTCCTTACACATTATTTTTGAAAAATTGAAGAATCCTTGTGCTAAAAAAAAATTCTCCTATTGGTCTATCCTAAAATGCAGGTGCCTCTTTTATCTTTAATTATATTTCGCAAAATTTTCCTATATTAGGGTTTTTACACTGGTTGAAAATTGCCCATGTCCGAAGTAGATTCATCTTTTATCGATTGGGATTTCTTAATATCGCAGATTATAAAAGGTCGTTGTGTCCTTTTCCTGGGTCCTGACTTGTTGACAGACCCAGAAGGCCCCTCTTTTCAGCAACGCTTAAAATATTATTTAGAAGCACAAAATGGGAAAGTTCTATCTTACTACTCCCAGGATGAGTTTTTTTCTTTCAAAAAGAAGGCCCAAAAGCGTAGGACTTACAATGTGATTCAGCAATATTTTGAAGACCAATACCCCCAGGAAATTCATGAATTATTAGCAAGTATTCCCTTTCATCTGATTATTTCTCTATCCCCAGACCAATTGTTGCCCCTTGCATTCTCCAAAGCACGATTTCCCTATGGTTTTGCCTATTATAAAATGGGAAAAAACCCGGATCCTTTGCCCTTGTCACATACTGATCAACCCTTAATTTACAATTTGCTTGGTACCTTTTCGGATGACCATTCCATGGTGTTTTCTTATGAAGATTTATTTTCCTATTTGGAGGGTGTTTTTGGCGCTTATAAATTGCCTGATACCCTCCGTGAAAGTTTGCAACAAGCAGAGCATTTGATCTTTCTAGGAATCCAGTACGATAAATGGTATATGAAGCTATTATTGCGGCTTTTAAAGCTCCATATTGAAAAGAATGTAGAAGCTTGTAGTAAGGAAGGTGTGATGCAAGGAGAACTAAAAGATTTTTATGAGGAGCATTTTGAGGAGATCAATTTTTTTGAAAGAGGAGCCTTGAGTTTTGTCAAGCAGCTTCATGCAGCATGCAAGGAACGAGGCGCTTTGCGGAAAGTTGGGGAAAGTTGGAAAAGCAAACTCCCCCAGCAAGTAAGGCAGGTCATAGCCAAAAATCGTACCCAGGATGCACTCAATCAATTGCGAGAATATGCCAGACGCTATAAACCAGAATGGAACAATGAACTGGCCTTATTGGCCGGTCAATTCAGTGCACTGGAACAGGATCGTAGAAGCAAGCTTATCGATTATGATAAAGCAGAAAGGCGACTTGCCCATCTAAACAAATCTCTTCTTGAACTAGCTCAACGTGCATGACAACTCGTTATCCAGGAATAAGACCCTTTGAGCGTAATGATCGATCTGTCTTCTTTGGGCGGGATGGAGACATAGAGCAATTGGGCCGATTCATTCGCCTGGAAAAATTTGTAGTACTCAATGGAAAATCAGGACTGGGAAAGTCCTCCTTGCTCAACGCTGGGGTAATCCCCGAACTGGAAAACCTCGATTATGACCTTCATACCATACGACTTGGTGCCTATGATCCCACCAGGCGGGCAGAGCTCAATTCCCCCTTTGAAACGCTTTATTCTCGTCTCAAAGGGGAAGCGTCCTACTTGGGGGATCACCTTCCCTTAGAGGACACCATATGGACCCAGGCAAAGCACCGTCAACTACTAGGTAAATCAGGTAAAGGACTTGTCTTGGTCATGGACCAGTTTGAAGAATTATTTACCTGGCCTCCCCCTGAGTTCGAACACTTTAAAAGTGAATTTGCCGCCTTGGTAAATTTGCAGATGCCTCCCCAATTGGCAAATTATCTCCGAAACACTCCCCTCGAGACCTTCACAGAAGCTCAGTGGGAAGAGATCTATAGCCCCTTAAATATTAAAGTAGTGATGGCTATTCGCTCGGATCGACTGGCCTTACTCAATCAATTGACGGATGAATTGCCTGATATTCTGGGGAAGATCTTTGAACTTAAACCCCTCGATCGGGAATCTGCACGCAGTGCAATTCTCTTGCCTGCACGGCAGGAGGGGGATTTTAGCTCAAAACCCTTTGGATATAGTCTAACCACTCAAGAAGCGATCTTGGATTTTCTATCAGATGACTATCAAGGTCGGGTAGAGTCTTTTCAACTTCAACTGGTCTGTCAATACATAGAAGATTTTGTTGTTCCCAAAGAAGCAGAGGGCTTTGAGGTACAATTCAATTCACTTCCTCCCTTAGAGGAGATTTTTTCCAATTACTATAACCGCCAAATACAAGGAATAGGGAAGGCGCGGGATCAAAGAAATGTCCGTCGCTTCATCGAAGAAGGGCTAATCTTGGAAGAAGAAGAGCGTAGGCTTTCGGTATTTGAGGGGGTAATTCGAAGGCGTTATGGTATTGATAAAAAGTTGCTGGAGCAGTTGGTGGTTAGCCGCCTGATCCGGGCAGAACCCCTTATTGGTGGGGGTTATTCTTATGAACTATCTCATGATACCCTGGTACCGCCTATCCTGGAATCCAAAAAGGCCCGGAAACTGAAAAGTCAGCAGCGTCGTTGGGCTACATGGGGAGGAGTGAGTATCATCGTAATGATGGGTCTTATCTTGACGGCATTGTGGATAAATGGCCTAAGGGTTGATGCTGTTAAAGCCTTAGAAGCTCTACAAGAGGCGAACCAGAGGCGTTTAGAGCGACTAATTGTTCGCTTTCCCGTGTTAATTAATGAATTAGAGTTTGATGATGCCGAGGATTTGGTTCTCGAAGCCCTGAACATATCGGTCTCTCCCAAACTTAGCTTGAGTGCGGCATCGGAATTGATGTATTTCTATTGTGAAGCGGAAAAAACCTCCAAGGCCTGGACCATATATCAAGCGGCACAATCCCTGTATGAAGATTCTGACCAAGAAGGTACTGATAGCCTTCAAATTCTTAAAAACTATTTAAGTCGGGTTAATACGCCGGAAAGTCTCCAGAAAATTCAGATAAAGTATTATCCTAAAATGACTGCCGTAACTGGTGGCACCTTCTGGATGGGCGATGATGCCCGAGATAGCCTCTTAGTTACAAAGGAGGGGCTCGATGACCTACGTCAAATAGATTTGCGAGAAGTCAGTATTGCTGATTTTTACATAGGAGAAACTGAAGTGACAGTTCTTCAATACCGCTTGTATTGTGAAGCAACTAACCGGGATATGCCCAAAACAACTCCTTGGGGGCTGTTAGGGGATAACCCCATCATGAGAATGAATTGGATGAATGCGATAGGCTATGCCAATTGGCTCAGCGACAAGAATGGACTCAATCCCGTTTACACAATTTTGGGAGATAGGGCGAAAGATGTGAGAGTCGATCACGGAGCAAATGGCTATCGACTGCCTACAGAGGCGGAATGGGAGTTCGCCGCTGGTGGGGGCAATTTGGGTAGAACGGATGGGAGAAAGAATACGATTTTTGCGGGTTCTGATGATGTAGATTTGGTTGCCTGGCATAAATTTAACAGTGTATCTCGAACCCATCCAGTACGCCAAAAAAAGCCTAACGAGCTGGGCTTACATGACATGGCGGGCAATGTCAGGGAGTGGTGTCAGGATTGGTACGAGGAGAGCCTCCAAGGGCCTGTTAAAGATCCCAAGGGTCCAGAAACAGGGTTGGAAAAAATCTTGCGCGGCGGAGTTTGGCGCTCTCCTTTATCTCACTGTCGTATATCTCGCCGGGGTTATGATCCCCCTACCTATAATGGTAGTGGGATAGGATTTCGGCTTGCCCAGTCGGTTCGCGGGGGGGAGTGAAGACCCCCTTGCATCCCCCCGGAAGGGGGAAAAAGGTGCGAAGGAGAGAGGTGAGAGGGATTGGTTTTTGGGCTTTTTTACCACCTCCCCTTTTGCAAGCAAAAGGTACTCCTCCTGGTCCGGCGCGCACTTCCTGGCTAGGAGGAGACAGTTTTGGGGCCAACCCCTCTTTTACAGACAAAAGATACTTCTCTTGGATGCTGGTGCAGGCCTTATAAGGGGGAGAAAACGCTTATGTACCGAGCTGGCCCCCAGGCGTAGCCGGGGCGCTCGCTGCGATCTAGCCTCATTTCCTCACTTCAAATGCTAGCTGTCACATGAAGGGTCACATAGTTGGTCACTTATGCGTACCTCCCTACTCCCTCAACATTCCTACGACCACCGGAAGGATTATCTCCACCCATTTCTCATACTGTTTACCACTGGGATGTAGTTTGTCTTGTGCCAAGGCCTCCTCAGAGGCGCCTAAGTCTCTAGAGAGGTCCGTAATATTGATGAAGGGGATATCCAGGCTGTCGCAAATGCCTTTCATGTGGGAATTGTAGTGATCCAACTCTCGGCCAATCTGCTCGCTATTTCCACTCCCAAAGGGAGTAACCCCATAGTCTGGAATAGATACGACAAACACATTCTTTATATCACCCGCTTGTCGAATAGCCTCCTCTATCAACAGGTCAAATTCTGTTTCAAACAAATCAAAGGCTAGGCTTTGGTACTGGTTATTTACCCCGATAAGCAAGGATACCAATTTATTTTCCCTGAGAGCTGTTAAGTCTGCCTCTTTGATGCCATCCAATAGATTCCGGGTGGTCCAGCCCGTTTTAGCGATTATTTTCAGGTTCTCTACCCGCGTTCCCTTTCGCCCTAGTTCCACAGCTAACTGTTCAGGCCACCTTTCTTCAATAGAAACCCCTTCTCCTATCGTATAAGAATCGCCTAAGGCTAAATAATCTATGGGATTTTTAGGGGTTAATTCCATTTCATTTAAGGGGATTTCCATAGGTTTTGGGGAGCAGGCAAAGCTTAATATAAGAAGGGATATGAACCATGACGGCTTAATGGGGTAAAGGTTTGTCATTTGGGGTGAAGGTTTTTTTGGGGTTCCAATTCTGGTTAAATATAGAAAAATTAACCAGTTCATTTGTTGAGAGAATTCCTTCGAATAATTTCTTTCCTACAAAATTTGACCCACATTTCTTATCTCCCTACCTTCATCCCATGCTCCAAAAAACCGTCGTCATCGACATCGTTGGCCTCTGCTCTCGTCTGATTGGAGAAAATACTCCCTTCATTCAACAAAGAGTCTCTCAAGGCCACCTACAAGCGATTAAGCCTGCCTTTCCCGCTGTAACAACCACTGCTCAATACACCTATCTAACAGGAAAATACCCCACCGACCATGGCATAGTAGGCAATGGTTGGTACTTCAAAGAGGAATGCGAGGTGAAGTTCTGGCGCCAATCTAACCACCTGGTCCAGGCACCCAAAATCTGGGAAGTCATGAAAGCCCAGGATC
Organism: Bacteroidia bacterium; assembly: GCA_965263105.1. GTDB lineage: Bacteria > Bacteroidota > Bacteroidia > J057 > J057 > JBCCTX01. The sequence goes on from CBDHGL010000003.1 coordinate 754,579, forward strand.
CCAGCTTTACCTGCGCCAACATGTTTTGGTGGTACAACATGTACTCGTCAGTGGATTACTCAGTTACCCCTCGACCCCAGTATGCCGCCAATGGCCTGAAATTTCCAGATGTCTATAGCTACCCAGCGGGACTAAGAGATGAATTGCAACAAACGCTAGGCACCTTTCCCTTATTTAAGTTTTGGGGACCTACTACTTCCATCGTCTCTAGTAGATGGATTGCAGATGCTTCCATGGAAGTGGAGAAGAAATACAATCCCTACCCTGACCCTCATCTACCTGCCCCACATGGACTACGGCTTGCAAAAGTATGACCATGACGATCCCCGTATTGCCTCAGATCTTCAAGAAATCGATGAAGTGGTCAAGGACTTGGTTACTTTTTATGAAGATAGGGGAGCACAGGTGATTCTCCTTTCTGAATATGGAATCACACCCGTACAGCGTCCCGTTTACATCAACCGAGTTCTTCGGGAAGCAGGTCTAATTGAGGTGCGAGTGGAGCGGGGAGGGGAACTCCTGGATGCAGGAGCCAGTAGCGCCTTCGCAGCAGTAGACCACCAGATTGCTCATGTCTATGTGAACGATAAATCCAGGACAGAGGAAGTTAGGAAACTCCTGGAAGAAACGGACGGAATTGAACACGTTCTGGGAGATGCGGAAAAAAAGGAATGGAACATCGCCCACGATAGAGCTGGAGATTTTGTAGTCGTAGCAGACAAAGACTCCTGGTTTGCCTATTACTATTGGCTGGATGATGCCCGAGCGCCGGATTTTGCCCGTATTGTGGATATCCACAAGAAACCCGGATACGATCCCGTGGAAATGTTTGTAAATCCCAAGCTCATGGCCCCCATGGCAAAGGTGGGAGCCACCTTGTTGAAGAAAAAACTGGGTTTCCGCTACCTCATGGACGTTATTCCTTTGGATGCTACCCTGATAAAAGGGTCTCACGGACGAATCCCTGAGAATCAAGAGGACTGGCCCATATTAGTTACTTCCAAGCCTGTCCAGGGAGTCGGTGATTCACCTACTAGCGTATTTGGGGTGCTTACAAAAGCCTTGACAGGATCATAGTCTATGGGAGACCTCCCCATACCGCTATAGCCGTTTTCTCTAATTGTTAATAAAAACGCAGAGGGAGAGTTAATTTGTGAAACAAATTCCTCTGTGTCTAAAAACCGTGCCTCCGTGTTCAATTTCCCAACTCGAAAAACTGCTTAAGCAGTCATAAACCTCTGCACCTCCAGGTATCTGCGTTCAAGCCCCCAATCTCATAGAAGATGGTACATCTTAGACAGCTTAATATCACCCCTTTGGGTGATTCGCAATAGCTCTATAGCGGCCTATATTCCAACCTAATTCGGAATGGTATGTCTTTAGGATACTGTATGAAACTTAATGTGTACTGTCATGTAATATCCATATTTCTTCCACCGTTTTCGATAGTAAAAGACCCAAACTCTTTACACTATCTTATGCTTATGCTCAAGGGGTATATTTTACTGCACTTTTAATTATCCATCCAAAATGAAAACAAATCTCTTAAAAAGAGCTGGCTACGTAGTAGCAGGTATCTTGCTCTTGCTTTTACTTTCTGCACTTAATCCTTTTGTCATCAACAACAGTGGTTACCGAACTCATGTACAGACCATTACAGGTAATGAATGGGTTCGCTTTGAACCGGGGTATTTCTGGGTCGGTTTTTTCAGTAAAACCACCGAGTATCCAGACGTAATAACCGTTGTCTTCACAGATGAGGTGGTCAAATCGGAGATTACTTCGAAGAATCCACCCATACAGGTACGCTTCAACGATGCGACCAAAGCCATTGCCCGTTCTACTGTTCGCTGGCGACTTCCCGGTACGCAGACGGAGATGATTCGCATCCACAAGGAATACCGTTCCGCCAAAAAGTTGGCAGAAACTACCTTGACTACCTATACAGATGAGTGTTTGCGTTATGCTGCTCAGTTGATGGAGAGTGAGACGCACTATAGTGGAGGCATGTCCAAGCTTTCGGAAGACTTTCAGGATCAGCTGGAAAATGGGCAGTACGTATTGGAACTCAAATCCGAATATGTATACGACTCCCTGACCCGGGATCAGAAGAAATTTACGGAGCGTTATCCCAGACAAGATGAAGAAGGGAATATTATCCGGAATAAGTCTGATGTCCAGCAGTTCAATATCACCGTGGCTTATGCCAGTATAGGGGAAGTAGATTATGAGGAGCAGGTAGATAGAAAACTGGGACAAAAGATTGAGGCCAGTACTCAAGAGTCCATATCCAAGCAAAAATTGATTACCGCTCAGCAAGAGGCCCTTACCGCTAAGGCAGAAGGAGAGAAGGTGATTGCGGAAACGCGTGCTAGGGAGGAAGCCGCCAAACTGGAGGCCACTATCCGAGCCGAGAAAGAGAAAGAGGTCGCTGAAATTGAACGCGATAAGGCCAAGTTCGAAAAAGAAAGAGACATATTGCAAGGGCAGGGAGAAGCTGAGAAAAAACGCTTGGTGATGCAAGCAGATGGAGCCCTGGACAAGAAGCTTCAAGCTTGGATCAATGTCAACCAGCGCTATGCGGAAGCGATCCAAAATTACAGCGGCAACTGGGTACCCCAGGTGAGTATGGGAGGAGGTCAGGGGCAAACAGGCGCAGCGGGAAATAGTGTAGACTTGATCAATTTATTGATGGCCAAAACGGCAAAGGACTTGGCGTTGGATTTACAGGTGAAGGAGAAGTAGGGGAGTTGGATAGTCGATAGTCCACGGTCCATAGGTAAAGAATTTTGGAGTCATTCTAAATTTAGGATGGCTCCTTAATTTATTTTATTTTTCAACTCAGCGTTCCGTCATACTTAATCTGTGTATTTCCGCATCAAACTTAATTAAGTGAAGCAAAAGGAAACCTTTCACGGCCTTCCCAAACTCCTCCTCACCCCCGGCCCGGTGGCTGTCCCCGATTTTGTGCTGGAAGCCATTTCCCAACCCGTTATTCCTCACCGATCTCAGGCCTTTCATGATTTTTATTCGGACCTTCTTCAGGACCTGCAATACCTATTTCAAACAAAATCTCAGACTTGCTGCATGGTGGGTACAGGTACCCAAGGGGTGGAGGCGGCTATGTATAGCCTATTTCGTCCCGGCGATAAGGTGATCATCCCGGCCATGGGAAAATTCAGTCAGCGCTGGGTGGATTATGGGAAAATTTTGGGTTTGGAAATGGCCGAAATAAGTATCCCTTGGGGGAAAACGCTCAGGACCGACCAAGTGCAGGTAGTTTTGAATACACATTCTGATGCCAAGGGCATGGTCTTGACGCATTGTGAAACTTCCACGGGAGTAGGAATTGATTTGGAAGAGATTGCCCTAGCCTGCAAGGCACACAATCCCAATTTGCTCATTCTGGTAGATGCGATTACTTCTGCGGGAGTTATTCCCTTTTATCTGGACGCCTGGAAAATTGATTGTGCAGTGGTTGCGAGCCAAAAAGCCCTAATGAATCCTACCGGGCTATGTGCTTTTGCTATCAGTGAGCTAGGGATAGCTCATTTACAAGCTAGCCATCCCGCGGATAGCCGAAATCTCTTCTATTACATTGAGCATGCAAAAGAGGGTAGTTATCCCTACACGGCCCCCGTCCAATTCCTCTATGGCATTCAGGCAGCCTTGTCTTTTTCCAAAAAGGAGACCTTGCCGAAGCGATGGAATCACGTCCATCAGTTAGCCTGTTATTTCCGAGAACAACTCACTCAAATTGGCGGGAAAATATTCTCCGAAGAGCCAGCTGATTCCCTGACTGCTTTCCATTTTCCTGGGGCAGATATGGGAAGGCTGAAGGCAAAGCTAGAAGAGGAGGCCGGAATACAGGTATCTGGAGGGCAGGGGGAGCTCAGAGGGCAAATTTTGAGAGCCTCTCATATGGGCATGCTAAGAAAAGGAGATATGAAGGATTTGTTGGAGGCACTGAGAGGGATTCTATCTTAAACTTGAGTTTCCACCACTTCCTCCTGCTCGTCAATGATACGCTCTAGTAAGGAAATGGCATCTACAGCAGGCTCATCGTGCGTAAGACGCTTCATCTGTAAGGCTTCCACCATAGAGCGCAAGGTGGCGTCTAGGGTCATGGCCTTAAAATACTTTTTGTAGCGTTCTAGAATCCAAAATTCTAGGGTTTCTTCGATCTTCTTGGCCCAAGTTTGGGGAAGAAGTGCTGTAAAAAAGCCAAACATATGCCCGATATAGTAAAAGAAGCGGGAGTACCAAGCGGGGTTAATATCCCGTTTGCGGAGTAGTTCAAGTAAAAAAGCAGAGTGCTGAGCCTTGCGTGCCCGGAGGTTTCTGAGTTGTTCTTCCCCAATTCCTAACTGCCGATACCAGCCCAGTCGCATGGCTTCACGGGCATGTAAATCTTTGAGGAAAAATTCTGTACGCTTCTTAATGGTAGTCTCTGCTGACATAAGAGAAAAATTGGCTTATCAATAAAAACCCGTTTTCCTTAAATTGTTCTGTAAGTTCAGAAAAAATTGAAAAAAGAAAAAGAAGAAATTTGTAACGCATGAAAGATAATGAAACGCGAATAATTTCACTTTTCTCGCGGAAATTCTTTTCTTTTAAACTTTAAGCCTCAATAAATCGTCCTATTGCTTGGTAAAGTCCCTTACACAATGAAAAAACGGAAGCTCACAATAATTGTATTTGGATTCCTATTAGGAGTACTTTTTTCTCCTTCTCAGGCACAGATCAATAACCCTTATCAGGCCTATTTCGATGAGGCTTATTCCCTTTTTCCCAATATCCCAGAAGGCGTTCTGGAATCGGTTGCCTATAACAATACCCGGATGCATCACCTGGAGATTGATCCGGAAGATCGCTCCTGCCAGGGGATACCCAAGTATCTAGGAGTTATGGGCTTGATTGAAGATGGGAAGGGCTATTTCAACAACACCTTGGAAGTTGTTTCTCGAAATTCCCAGTTTTCTCCTGAGGAAATAAAAAGCGATCCCAGGGCCAATATTTTGGCTTATGCTGAAGCCTATGCCAATCGCCTACGAGCCCGTTCGCGATTCAATGTCAATATGATCAATAAACGGGTCGAGCAACAGGGCCCTGTCTTGGGAGACTTGAGTGAAATTCCTAATGACAACTCAGAGCTAAACCGATATGCCAGAGATCAGCAATTTTATTCTGTCCTCAAAGAGATGGAAAATCCGCATACAGGAAGGAGGCCATCAGCCAATCAACGCTTCGATTACCGACAGATTTTTGGTCAATCACAATTTACTCGCTTGACTCAGCCTACCGTCCAAATCAATGTAGATAGAAGGCGTAACCAGGCGAATCAACTCAATTCCAGTCCTTTTCGCTGTACCAGCGAAGACAGACAGGCAGATTTCATGGGGGCAGTGTGGCAGGCAGCAAATACCCGAAATTATGGGTCTCGCTCGGGCGAATCTATTGAATACATAACCATTCATACCATCCAAGGTACCTATGCTAGCGCTATTTCCTGGTTTAAGAACCCCAATGCGCGCGTTTCTACACATTATGTCATCCGCTCTTCCGACGGACAGGTGACCCAAATGGTGTGTGAAAGCGACAAAGCTTTTCATGTTAAAACGGACAATGCCACCTCGATCGGCATTGAGCATGAAGGCTATATCGCCGACGGAGCCTCATGGTATACGGATGCGATGTATGAGAGCTCCGCTAGATTAGTTAGGGATCTGGCCCAAAGGCATGGGATTAATACAGAGTTGATGTATAGCGGGCCCGGTACAGATGGAATTCGCACCTTGAGTAATACCTGCTACCGGATCAAGGGGCACCAGCATTTTCGCAACAATAACCACATTGATCCCGGCCCTCATTGGGACTGGGATAGGTACTACAACTTGATTAATGCAGCCCCAGAGGTAGAAACTCTCAGCAAGGCAAGCGGCAGAATTCAATTACTTAATTATGACTCTGGCCTGAGAAAGGCTTACTTGATCGACCCTCCAGGAAATAATCCCATTCAACTTAAATTTTTGAGTTTTGATTTAGAGGGCAGCCAAAAGGAACCTTTTGACTTTATTGATTTGTATGATGGTGCCAATACACAGGGCAGACCCCTTGGGAGATTTTCCGGGAATAGGGTACCCGAAGAAATGGTAGCTAACTCTGGGAAGGTATATATAGAGTTTCGTTCGGATTGTCGGGCCAATGCCCGTGGATTTGACTTGGCTTATAGTACAGGCAATATTAATGTGGACTGTTTCCCTTTGGCCTCTGCTAAAGCTAAGCAAGTATTTGCCCTTTCAGCAAATCTGAGCTGGAGCAGTGCAGGAAAAGGTCAGTATGTGGTCAAAGTCCGGAAAAAAGATTCGGAGGAACCTTGGTCCCAATTCCAAACGCGCAACAATTTTTTTCAGCTATCTGGATTAGCGGCCAATAGTTCTTATGAATGGGAGGTACACAGCATATGTGCCAATGACAAAATCTCTGCCCCTGTAGGAGGGAATTTCACTACCACTGGGGTCAGCCGATCGGGCAAACCCGAGGTATATATTCTCACAGAAAGCAAAGGGGTGTTCATGGACTCTGGGGGAGAGCGAAACTATTCGAACAGAGAAGCTTTCATCTATAGCATTCGTCCCAGGGAGGAAGGAAGGATCCGGGTTACTTTTAGCGATTTTGACCTGGAAGAAGGCTTTGATTTTCTGACAGTTTATGATGGCCCAGATACTCAAAGTAATATCTCCTCTAGGTATTCCGGGAATGATATTCCCAATATCATTGAGTCCAATGGCAATAGCCTTACTTTCAAATTTGTTTCGGATAACAGAAAGCAGGGGAGAGGGTGGAAGGCCAGTTGGGAGCAATTGGGTAAAGATGAGGGGGCAGGAGAAGACCCAGGAGGCCCGGGACCGATTACTACCCCAGGTAAGGTAGCCTTGAATCCAGACTTGAAATTCCCTAGTTCTCCCAATAGGCTGGCAGAGGTTACAGCTGAATTGAAAGGATCCTATACAGGCCCTACTATCCCCATACAATTTGTCGACAAAAGCAAAACGGGAAGGAACCCCTCCTACAGATTCTATGCAGTGGTGCAGCAAGAGGGATCCACCTGGGAAGCCCAACCCAACAGGGGATTCTTTTGGGAGGAATTTTCTGAGTCTTTGGGGAGAAACTGGCAAGAAGTTAAGGGAGATTGGCGAGTAGAAAACAACCAATTGGTCCAGGCTGATGCCCGGGAAAATAATTCCAACATTTGGGCGCCTTTCAAGCAGGACAAATCTCAAACCTATCTATACCATTGGGTAGCTCAAATGGAAGGTGCGGAGAATAATAAAAGAATGGGATTACATTTCTTCATTAGCGATCCCGATAAAGAGCAGCGAGGAAACTCTTACTTTGTGTGGTTTAGAGATTCGGATTCTGGGGACAAAGCAGAGATTTACAAGACGACGAACAACAGTTTTAAGTTGAAAATGGATAAGTCCATTCAACTCGAATCTGGAAAAGCTTATGATTTCAAAGTTATATATCGCCCAGCTAATGGGAGAATAGAAGTATACATTGATAATGTCTTTATCCTCTCCTGGCGAGATAGAAGTCCTTTGAGATCGGGGAAGGCCATTTCTTTTCGTACGGGGGGGACTCAATGTGTCTTTGATGACCTACGGGTCTACAAGGGAAGGGGATCTAATGTGGACCTGAAAGTTGGGAAGAAAGGATCTGGAGACATCGTTGTAAAGAGCATTGGGAAATCGGGGCAGCGTTTTCGGGTATTTACGGCTATTGTTGATCCGGCCAATAAGGAATCAGCCCGCTGGTCTAAGGTGGTCCACCTGGAATCGAGGGTAATTTCACCTTCTAATGAACGGCCTCCTGTAGAGGAACCAAGCAATACCTCAGGGATTAAATTGAATCGTTATTATCAGGGAGATATTCCTGTTACCTTGCCAGCAAAGGGATATTTTATGCTTCCTATAGCCTATGATTTGAAAAACTGGAATGCAGAAACTGACCTGGGGTATTTCTATGATGAGTTTCGGGGAAATAAGTTCAATAACGAATGGGAGGCTGTTATAGGTCGTTGGAATCAAAATGGAGGCAGGCTGATTCAGGAAGATGAAAGTGCTACGAATGCGAATATGGCGACAGTATTGAACCAGGGAGCAAGCGATTTTGATGTCTATCTCTATCATTTTAGGGCAAAATTATTGACTTCTGGAGACAACAAACGCTTTGGTTTCCATTTCTTTTCTAGCGATGGACTTCAAAGCAACCGAGGGGATTCCTATCTGGTGTGGTTTAGAAATTATGCGAGCAAGCAGGACTTGGTAGAAGTATATAAATCGGGTGATAATGCCCTGAATGAACCCCTTGCTAAAGCCCCGGTGGATCTATCCACCGACACCTGGTATGACTGTAAAATCGTATTTGATACAAGGGTTGGGATAGTATGGGTATTTCTCAATGATCAACAGGTTCTCACCTGGCAAGATCGTTCCACACCGCTTCAAAAAGGAACCTACATTTCTCTACGTACGGGTTCCGCCCAGGTGGAATTTGACGATATGCGTGTATACAAACAGCTGGTTTCGCAAAACGCTACCATAACGGTTGGGGCAAACTATCCCAAAATGATACGATTTTCCAAAGGGACCAAAACCCGTTCTGTTAACCTATATTTCCTGCGAATGAATGATGCAGGTACCTGGGAACCGGAGATCTTAGGGGAAACCAAGATTCGGTAGCAAGCATGCAGAGAAATTGAAGTTTTTGGCAGAATATCTAAAATTTGCTGGCCTTCCGAGAGGTCAGCTTTTTTTGTTAATTTAAAGGAGCTTATCTATACCTATGTTGAAAGCAATTCCCTATATCCTTATATGTTTGTGCACTCCCTTGTGGGGGCAGGTCTATAACGTTACCCACTACACGACGCAGGAGGGATTGGTACAATCTCAAGTCTGGGCGATATTACAGGATCACAAAGGCTTTTTGTGGTTAGGGACACACGGGGGCTTGGATAAGTTCGATGGCAATCAATTTGAACACTATTCTCTGGAAGATAGCCTCACCAGTGATTTCATTACAAGTCTTTTTCAGGACAAAGACCTGAATATTTGGATAGGAACAGAGCAAGGCATTGCCTGTTATGATGGGTCCAAATTTTTCACCCCTGGTGAAGACTCTACGGGCTTGGATGCCTACGTATTTGACATTCAGGAAGGGCCAGATAAAAATATATGGGTAGGAACGCGGCAGGGGTTGATGGTCTGGGACCAAAATGTCTGGCAACTCAACCCCATTCCGTGGGAGAATACCCCAGAAATTCCAGCTGTTCAGGCTATCATCCCTGATTTGGAAGGGGGGATGTGGTTGGGGACAAGTAAGGGCCTCTATCGATATGAATCGGGTAAAATAGCCCTAAAGATTGTGCCTGGTATACCTAGAGCGATTTACATACAGTGCCTATTGGAAGACCAAAATAACCAACTTTGGGTGGGAACAGACCTAGGCCTTTATGTGTGGAATTGGGAAACAGGGGATCTTACCCATTATAATAAGTTTCAAGGACACCTTTACAACAACACGATCTACTCTCTGGCGGAGGATGAGTATGGTCAAATTTGGGTAGGTACAGGAAATGGGGGAGTAATATATGCAGAGGGAAGACTGGTTTCTAAAGGCTGGGGAGAGGGAAATACCGGAAAAATTAGAGATTTGATTTTGGATCATGAGGGGAATATGTGGGTGGGGACGGATGGAGGGGGCATGCAAAAAGTAATTAGAGGGGTATTTAGAACCTATAACCAGCGAAATGGCCTGACCAGCAAAATTTCCAAGTCTTTCCTGGAAGATGATGAAGGGAGGATTTGGATTAGCTCTGTCGACCAAGGGGTTGATGTCTATGATAATAATGAGTTCCTCAGACATTACGATCAACAGGCTGGCTTAGGGGGAAACGATATCAGTTATAGTTTGAGAGATAGCCAGGGAAATTTTTGGTTTGCCTCTTATTCTGGCGGTTTGACCCGCTATAATAAGGGATTTCAGGTATACAATAAGGCAAATGGATTGGCAAGTAATGAGGTTTATTGTGTGCATGAAGTCAATCCCGGAGAGATCTGGGTAGGAACAGCCGATAATGGGGTAAGTGTTTTGATCGACGGGAAAATTGTCCGAACCTTTAATAAAGCATCAGGCTTTCCTGATAATACCATTTATTCGATCAAAAAAGATAGCAAAAACAATATCTGGATAGGTACCCCAACGGGAGTTTTTCGAATGAAAGACGGGGAGATTTTCACCTTCCCACCCAATGAAAGGCTTTCTAATTCGGTGTTTAGCATCCTAGAGGACACCAAAGGGAGGATGTGGTTTGCTACTTCAAATGGGCTATTTTTCTACGATAGCGACCGCTTTTATTTCGTGAGGATAAGTGGGGCACAAGGCGCCCACAATGTAGTTTCTCTGGGTTTGGAGCGAGATAGCCTGATGTGGATAGGTACCGAAAATGGTGCTTATAAACTTAACCTAGTAAATTTCAGGCCGGATCGAAAATTTCCTTTTGAACACTATACCCTGGAAGATGGACTACCCAGTATGGAGTGTAATGCCAATGCCCTGTTTACAGATTCCCAGGGCAATGTCTGGATAGGTACCAATGAAGGTACGGCCTTATTTCCTTCAGGAACTGTGCGTCAGAAGCGATATCGCAAACCTATCATTCACATAATGGGCGTGAGAGGGGGCTTAGAAGAGACGAAGTGGGAACAAGAAGGCTTTGCAGTGGAGCCCTTTACCGCCTTACCCCAAGACCTGAAACTCTCACATAAGGACAATAGCCTCGCATTTGAATGGGTGGGCATTAGCCTAAAAAGCCCTAGGCAAATTGAATACAAATGGAAATTGGAAGGCCTGGATACGGATTGGTCTCCTTCTACTCGGTCAAATAGTCATTCCTATGCCCTTCCCTCGGGGGCCTATACCTTTCAGGTGGTAGCCAAGACGGAGGCTGAGCAATGGGATTACAGCGAGCCTGCCAGTTTTTCCTTTGAAATCCTCCCGGCCTATTACCAAACCCTGTGGTTTTGGATGCTGATTGCGGGTATCCTCGGAATAATAGGATGGTTTGTATACAGGGATATTGCCAAAAAACGCAAGCACAGAGCGGAAGAAATACGCATCAAGAACCAAGCTGAAAAACTGCAACTGGAGCACCAGGCCCTCTATGCCATGATGAATCCCCATTTTACCTTCAATGCCCTTCAGTCTATTCAATACTTCGTCCATAGCAGCGATAAGATAGCTGCCAACAAATTCCTTTCTAGCTTCGCCAAATTGATTCGAAAAAACCTGGAAAGTACTAAAAGTGAGTTTATTAGCTTAGAAGAGGAGGTAGACCGCCTACGCCTGTATCTTTCCTTGGAACAAATGCGCTTCCCAGAAAAGTTCACCTATGAAGTAACAGTAGACCCTGAACTAGACAGCCAATCTATCCAGATTCCCCCCATGATATTTCAACCCTTTGTGGAAAACTCTATCAAGCATGGAATCATGCCCAAAGGGGCCGATGGAAAGATTCAAGTCTTCATTTCCCAGGAAGAAGAGGGTTACCTAAAAGTTGAGGTCCGGGACAACGGGATTGGGGTAGAAGCGAGCAAGCTCAAAAAAGCTAATCGGCCCAATGAGCACGTGTCAAAAGGGATGCAGATCACCCAGGATCGCTTGGCACTTTTTGCTCGAATGACAGGCAAGAAACATTCGCTGGATATTCGAGAGATTCGGGATAACGGACATGTGGAGGGCACCCTGGTGGAGTTGGTTGTGCCGTTGGAGGTGGAAATATGAGTTCTATTTTTGCCTTACCTTGGTACTTCCTTCATGGAGTTTAGATAACTTAATCCAAATACACCCCAATCCGGCTTACAACCAAGTCCAATTTTTCGATTCCCACTGTATTAGAATTGAATACAGTATTTCCCGAATAACGCTTGACATATTCGCTGGACTGAGAGGGGGATCGGGGGCTTAGTACTACGTAAAATTTCTTACTGAGCGGGGCAAGTCGCCCTTTTTTCCAGGAGTCTATGGTTCCCCCATATTCCCAGTTAAAGCCAAAAAAGGAGACGGGAGCCTCATTGATCTTACATAAATCAGAAAGGGAAATGCCAATTTGGATGCCGTGGATAGTTTTCCATTTACTTCCTTGCTGATCTATATATAAGGCTTTTACCTGGGTGCGTGTTTCCTCTTTCCAGGTAATACCAATTTCATTGGAGGTTCCTGCATATACCAGGGTGGCAGGTTCAATATTTACCGTAGAGGTTTTGACCGTTCCCCTAGAAACATTGCCAGGGCCAAAGAGGCTAACGAGGTCTTCTTCGCTTGTTTTGAGGGTAATAGGACCTGCCTTTTTTCCTGGAGAAAGGAGAAACCTCTCTTCTTCAGGATCTGTAACACTGATATTCATGGAACGGGTTCGCATGGCAGGATAATTCGCATTAGGATCGAATATGTCCACAATTTTGGGTTGAACAAAGCGAACACCGCCCTGGTGAACCCAACCCATGATAGAGTCTTTGGTCTTGACCAAAATCCAGGGTTCGTGAAAACGCTGGCCCCGTAATGTATATTCAAATTTCCGCAAGGTTCTCTGCCTGAGATAGCTTGCTAGTTCTCCTTGCCTCATCCGCCCTATCTCTGGCATATTTTCTCCAGGTTGGGCTTTTACAATCAGTTGATCCACCCAGGCTTCTACATAACCCGGACGCGTTAACTCTTGAAATTCAATCGTTAAGTCTTTGAAATCTTCCACCAGATTCTGCACCGCAGGGTTGGTGCCAGGATTTGTGCCTCCCGGTTGGTTGATAGGAGGGGTACAGGCACTAAGCAGCAAGGTAATGGCTCCGATAAGGCAGAATCTACTCTTCATAATAGCCTAGTAATCTGGATGTTCTGCATCCTTGAAATGACCATTCATTTTGGCTTTGATCTTATTCTGTTCTCTGTTTTTAATCGTCGGGAGTATCTTTCGCATGTGATCTCGAAGAAAAACCAAGCGCCCAGACTCGGAATCCATACCCAGGAGCTTGCATTCTTGCTCAGTGGTCAGCCCGACATGGTGCCCAATAGAGAAAGAGTGCAGTTCTGGGCGATGGAAATTTTTTCTCTTTTAAAACCCAAGGCATTATTCAGCTCTATAAACAAATCATATACGGCCTTTTGCATTTCGGGGTTCCCTCGTTCATCTGAGTCCAGCCAACTTATTTCTCCACCCGGATAGAGTTTACCTGATGCAACCGAATCAAAACGCAGAATCTTTGCCCTTCGAATTCCCTTAATCTGGATGTCCATTTCTCCCCCTTCATAGACACGGTCCAAATTGACTATGCCTACCTCCGTAAAAATGTTGACTACCTGATTGTTGAGAATGGCTGGTAAGCCAAAATTGCTTTTGTTTTCAAGACACTCATTGATCAACTGCTTGTAGCGAGGTTCAAATATGTAAAGCCTGAGGGTTTCATTGGGGAAAACCACTGAGCTTAAAGGAAATAGGGGGAGATATTCTGCCATTTCCAAATATATCAATTTCCAGGTGTTTTAAAAAAAGCGCCAATGCACAATTTTTTAGGGGATTTGCTAATATTTGTGTCGCAATAATTGAAGGATTTTCCTAAGTGTTCTTACCCACTTCCACAGTCGCGGAATTGGGATGTCTATCGGGTTGACTAATCACAAAGATACCAGGTAAGTACTTGATAGTTAAGGCGCTTGAAATTTATTGTGTTTAGGCCTAAAAAGTTATCCACAATTTTGTTGATAATTCTTGATACCCTTTCATGTTAATTATATGTTAATTGATTTCAAAGATCCCTATAATATTTTTAGCATCTCTCACACTCATCATTGAATGACTTAAATCTATGATTGCGAAAACTATTCAAGACGGAAAGAAAGCAGAAAGTGTATCTAAGGCCTACACTTTCGACGAAGTTTTACCTCATGCGGTGGCCTATTTCAAAGGAGATGAATTAGCAGCCAATGTTTGGATCAATAAGTATGCGATGAAAGATTCCCACGGGAATATTTTTGATCGCACGCCCGACGACATGCACAAACGAATTGCCAAGGAAATTCATCGCATTGAGCAAAAATATCCCAATCCCTATTCGGAAGAAGAAATTTATCAAGCGCTAAAAGGGTTTAACCATATCATCCCTCAAGGAGGGCCCATGAGTGGTATCGGAAATAAACACCAGGTAATCTCGCTCTCAAATTGCTTTGTAATCGGTCAGCCAGGATCGGCCGACTCCTATGGGGGAGTGATGAAAACAGATGAAGAACAGGTTCAGCTTATGAAGCGACGTGGAGGCGTAGGCCACGACCTCTCTCATATACGCCCCAAAGGAAGCCCTGTAATGAATAGTGCCTTGTCTTCTACCGGAATTGTTCCCTTTATGGAGCGCTACTCAAACTCTACACGGGAAGTTGCTCAGGACGGCCGCAGAGGAGCTTTGATGTTGAGTGTCTCCATCAAGCACCCAGATGCAGAGCAGTTCATTGACGCCAAGATGGATGGAACCAAAGTAACAGGAGCCAATGTATCTGTCAAAATTGACGATGAGTTTATGCAGGCTGTAGTCAATGACAAGGCCTATACCCAACAATTTCCCATTAAATCTGAAAATCCTAAAACCACACGCGAAATCGAAGCACAGGCGCTATGGGAAAAGATTATTCACAATGCCTGGGCTTCCGCTGAGCCCGGAATCCTGTTTTGGGATACGGTGATTCGTGAATCTATTCCCGATTGTTACGCCGACATGGGTTTCGAAACGATTTCCACCAATCCCTGTGGAGAAATCCCTCTTTGTCCATATGATAGTTGTCGCTTGTTGGCGATCAACCTTTACAGTTTTGTCAAAAAGCCTTTTAAGGCTAAAGCCAGCTTTGACTTCGAGCTCTTCAAGAAATATGTCTACATGGCCCAGCGCATCATGGATGATATCGTGGACCTGGAGTTGGAGAAGATCGAACAAATTGTGAAAAAGATCGAAGACGATCCCGAAGATCCAGAGATCAAGCGGGCAGAGTTGTACCTATGGGAGAAAATTAGAAACAAGTGTGTTCAAGGGAGAAGGACTGGAGTAGGTATAACTGCTGAAGGAGACATGCTGGCTGCCTTAGGACTGCGCTACGGTTCCGATGAGGCCCTGGAATTTTCTACTAAGCTTCACAAAACTTTGGCACTTTCGGCTTATCGTTCTTCAGTGGATATGGCTCGCGACCGAGGAGCTTTCCCTATTTTTGAAGCTAAGCGTGAGGAAAATAATCCCTTCATCAACCGCTTGAAAGAGGCAGATCCGGAGCTTTATCAGGATATGATTCAGCATGGTAGGCGCAATATCGCCCTGTTGACTATAGCCCCTACAGGTACGGTGAGTCTCATGGCCCAGACTACCTCGGGTATTGAGCCCGTTTTTATGGTCTCTTACAAGAGAAGACGCAAGGTAAATCCCAATGATAAAAGTGCCAAGGTAGACTTTGTAGATGAGGTTGGTGACTCTTGGGAAGAATACCACGTCTTTCCACCATAAGTTTGTGGATTGGATGGAAGAGCATGGGTATAAAAAAGAGGAAGTTGCTCGACTGGGCGAAGAAGAACTCAAAGAGATTGTAAAGGAATCCCCTTATTACCAGGCCACTGCCAATGATGTAGACTGGGTCAATAAGGTGAAAATGCAAGGAGCTATCCAGAAATGGGTAGACCACTCTATCAGCGTAACCGTGAATGTACCCAATGATACTTCAGAAGAAATGGTGGGAAAAATTTATATGACGGGATGGGAATCAGGCTGTAAGGGGATAACGGTTTACAGAGATGGATCGCGTTCGGGCGTTCTGGTTTCTACTTCTGATAAAGGCAAGAAGAAAAACGAAGAATTTCAAGAGCATCATGCACCCAAGAGGCCCAAAAAATTGGAGGCCAAAGTAGTCCGTTTCTTTAACTCTGAAGAACCCTGGATTGCTGTAGTTGGGCTCTACCACGGTCGTCCTTACGAAATCTTTACCGGACATGCCAAAGACTCTTTTGCCATTCTGCGCCATGTGGATAATGGTTATGTGATCAAGAATAAGGACGATATGGGCAATAGTCGTTATGACTTCCAGTATATCGATAGCCAAAGCTATCGTGTAACGATTGAAGGTCTTTCCCGGACTTTCGATCAGGAGCATTGGAATTATGCGAAGCTTCTATCTGGCGTACTCCGTCATGGGATGCCTCTTCCCAATGTCGTGCACATGATTAGCAACCTGCATCTGGATGCGGCCTACTTAAACACATGGAAGAATGGTGTGGCTCGGGCCTTGAAGCAATTTATTCCAGATGGTACCCCTGCGGCAGACAAAGACTGTCCAGAATGTGGTACAGAAAGTCTAATCTATCAGGAAGGCTGTTTGAGCTGTAGCAGCTGTGGCTACAGCAAGTGTGAATAGGTTTTACGGTGGTTTCATTTATGTGAAAAGCGATCTTCGGATCGCTTTTTTTATTCCAGGTCTTCCATAAATCCAAGATTTATTACGAATCAATGGAAGATCGAATTTTTTAAAAAATGCAGCCCAAAAGTTCCTAAAAATTCCTACCTTGTCGACGCACAACATCAGGTTGCTAGAAAATTCCCTTCCCATGGATACCCCTTAAGTATTCTATTTATAATCTTATTAATTGATTGCTGGTCAATGGCTGGAATTGATTCCCATCACCATTTTTGGACCTATAATCCGTCCAAATATCCCTGGATTTCTGATCAAATGATGGTAATTCGAAGGGATTTTACACCTGATGATTTAAAACCCCTCCTGGAAAAACAGGGCTTTGAGGGCTCAGTTGTCGTACAGGCTCTTCAATCCGAACAGGAAACCCAATTTTTGTTAGAGTATGCAGAAGCCCATCCCTGGATTCTGGGGGTAGTGGGTTGGCTGGACCTCACCGATGAGCACTTTCCGCAGCGCCTGGCCTATTACAGCCAAAACCCCAAGCTCAAAGGCCTCAGGCACGTGGTTCAGGATGAACCCGATGACAATTTTATGCTCCGGGAAGGCTTTTTGCGTGGGATAAAGCAATTGCATAACTATGGCCTCACATACGACATCCTCATTTATCCCAAGCAGCTACCAGCAGCTATCGACCTAGTGGCCCAATTTCCCCAACAGCCCTTTGTTCTAGATCATATTGCCAAACCCTTTATCAAAGACCAGGTCATGGGCTCCTGGGATAGCCATATTCGGGAACTCGCAAGTTTTCCCCAGGTCTATTGCAAGTTATCGGGTATGGTCACAGAGGCGCATTGGAAAGAATGGGAGTACAGAGATTTTGTTCCCTATTTAGAAGTCGTCTTAGCAGCCTTTGGCCCAGAGCGTCTTATGGTCGGCTCGGACTGGCCGGTATGTGAAGTGGCCGGAGGCTATGACAAGGCCATTGATATAGTAAAGGAATTCATTTCATCTTTATCCGAAGCAGAACAGCAAGCTATATTGGGGGAGAATGCCAGACGCTTTTATGGCTTATAAGATAAAGGGAAAGGAATTTTTCTTATCTTTAAGGAAACAGATTGCGCTATGAAATTTTCACCTCTCGCTCTCCTCCTTTTGTGCTTTATTGGTAATTTTCATTCCCTTTTTGGACAAGAGATATCTCCTATTATTCCGGATTCTCTGGAGATAGGTCTAATTCCTCCCCAAGATAGCCTCCAACAACAGCAGTTCGAAGAACTTCGGAACCTCCAAGAAAAGGTAAGGGATCAAATAGCCGAAATGAATCATATTTCTTCAACGGGGTCTCCTTATGTGTATAATATGCCCATCCATGTACCCCGGGTGGATAACCTGGCCCCGATAGTCGTTGCCCCCATTGATCCAACTGTGAGGTACAACATGCCTATAGCCGGATTACAAGCCCCAAAATCAAGGGGTAAAAATAGAAGGAAGAAGTAAATTCATCTCCCTTTTTTCTTTTCGGGCTGCTGGTCCCAGGCTTCCAGCAGATAGCGTAGCAATTGCAGATAAATAATCCCATCGGCTTGGGATTTGTGCTCGAAAAGAAGAGACAGGCTAATAGGATAAGACCTATCTATTTAATTTCGAAAACCTTAACTCATAATAAATACGTACCTTTAGGAACAAGACATTAACAGGTATGACCTATAATTTTGTAGCCTACATCGAGAAAAATCCAGAAAGTCAACTTTATGTAGGGTATGTACCTAACCTTCCTGGAGTACATACCCAGGCAGCAAGCTTGGATGAACTTCATGCAAATCTGAAGGAGGTTACTGCTTTGTGCCTAGAAGCCCTCAATCCTGATGAGTTGGCTGAACTCAACCTTGAGTTTATTGGTACCCAACAGCTCAGCATGGAAGTATGAGTACCTAGCCCGAACCCTAGAAAAACTATTGTTGAAGCTAGGCTTTGAACGTGTTCTTAGCAAAGGAAGCCATGTATTTTACCGCCATTCAGATGGTAGGTATACAACCATTCCCCCATCATAAAGGAAGAGATATAAGCCGTCCTTTAATACGTGCCATCTTAAAGCAGGTAGATCTCTCAATTGAGGAATATATCCAATACCTAAAGGAGTTATAATCACATTCCTTGCTGCAACGATTCGTGACCTCCCGCTACATTTTAGGGATGGATTTATTCACTCTCCTGGCTAGAAAAAGGCTACTTTTTTCTTCCCTTCCTTCTTGAGGGAAGTCAGAGATTCCGTGAAGAATAATTTGTGGAAGGGTAGGGATGGGGACAAAACTGGGAAAGCATTCTGCCTTCTCATGTAGGCAGTTCAGGACCCTATCAGGGCTCAAACAGGCGCTACTTCTCCAGCCCCAATTCCTTGATTCGATCTGTTACTTCTTTCTCTGTAAGGCTGGTAAGACGGGCGATTGTGGGGAGATCGAAGCCTTCATTGAATAAGTTGGAGATGAAGAGGTTTTGCTGTTCGATATTGCCTTGCTTAATGGCTTGTTCATAAGTAGTCATAGCTTCATTTCTTAAAGAAGTGGACAATTTCTCTCCTAAGATACGAATTTCTAAAATGCTAAGTTTGTTTGTTCCGTATATGTAGTTCCAAAGGATTTTGATATACTGTTTTTGGGATGGGTCAGCCAAGTAGGGTTCTGCTTCCCAGAATAGACGGTCTATATGCTGTTTGATGTATTGGGTCTCCTTGAAATGCTTGAGAACCAACAAGACGTTTCTGACTAAACCTGCTTGTAAGGTCATCAGGGCCTCATCCGACCAATCAGCCAAATCCGTCAAGAGGTACTGAAAGTTGGGGATGAAGGGTGTCAAGGTAGCATCCAAGCCCGGGAAATGGCTGGTAAATGTCCTTTTTTCCCATTTCTCCTTTCCGTGATACACGACGATGGGAATGACGATGCCCAAGCCTTCTTTCTTTTTGGGCTGCTGGTCCCAGGCTTCCAGCAGATAGCGTAGCAATTGCAAGTAGATAATCCCATCGGGTTTCGATTTGTGCTCGAATAAAAGCGACAATTTAATCTCCTCTTCCCCATACTTACACCTATATACCACATCCGACAGGTATTCCTTCAGCTCCTCATTTACATAAGAACCAGGAGCCAGTTCTAGGCTCGATAAATCGAGTTGGGAAGTCAGGTCTAAGGGAAGGAAATTACGGATATAATCCGCAGCGATCCGAGGATCGGAAAAGGTGGACTTAAAGAGGTGATCGTGGGGCTTGTTGGGAAGGCTCATGGGCTTTTGTTAAGCACCACGAAGGTAATAAAAAACGATTCTAAAATCAATAAATGATTTAATGAATTAATGGAAAGGTTGTTGGGTTAAATTAATTTGAGTAATGGATAATTATCCTTGATTATCAGCAAGTTATGGATAACTATTTTTCTGTCAATGATGAGTTAGCTACCTTTTTTAGAAAAACGTAGCGCCAAAAATCGCAAAATACCCCCCTTTTTATTCCCCCCTGCAGTAGTAGGGGGGAAAAGAAGGGGGGTACACAAGCCCCCCCGGTTCCCAACGAATTTTGCAGGCCTACACACCTTAGTTTGTTATTTTATCTTAGCTCCTTATCCAAAATTCAAGTTAAATTGGTATCAATAATTGACCCTTCCTCCAAAATACCGGGTATTTTCTCCGCGTAGCTCCTTATAAAAGCTCTGCGGCCTCTGCGGTTAACAGAAATAGAGAATAGTCAGTATGGACTCATCACCCTAATCCCCAAGCTTCTTCCTCGAAGACCTTACCCCAAAAACCAAGCCCAATAGAATCAGAAAGCCCAACAGGAAGTAGCCCCAATATCCCCAAGAGGATTTTAAAGACAATGCCCCTGGATCCCCCTTCAGCACAAAGCCTGCCCAAAAGTAGGGATGGCTTTTCATGGCGATCTCTTGGTTCTGGATATAGGTTACCTTGGCCTGCTGGAGAGCTAGGTCTTTATCTTCGCCCGCTTTCAAGCCCTCGTAGAAGGACACCATCAGTTCCGAAGTACTTTCATCCGAGACTTTCCATAGACTCATGAGCAGGCTCTTGACGCCTGCGTAGAAAAAGGCGCGGGACAAACTCATGATGCCTTCTCCCTTTTCCAGTTTGCCAACCCCTGTGTTACAGGCACTTAATACCACTAAGTTGGCAGGAAGTCTCATGTTGTAGATCTCATAGGCGTGTAGAAAACCGTCGTAGACAGAATCATCTTCTGGGGCAAAAACCAGTTTGCTATAAAGAGGTTGTTGGTCTTCAACCAGGCCGTGGGTGGCTAAGTGTAGAACTTGGTATTGGTCTGCCTCGCGATGGAAGTCGGATTCGAGCGCACTAGTTTGGAAAAAACCTTGCCCTCCAATCATCTCGGAAATCCGAGAGATTTCTTCCTGAGCATATGGAAGTTGGACCGAACCATCACGGGTGAGGAAGCGGTTCAGTGCCAAGGTTGGACGGACTCTGTGATTTGGACTCTCTTCATAGCTGGGGGCAAAGCCCAACCAATTGTGGGGGGGCATTTGCCCGATGGCTCTTGCTGCTCCAGCCAATGGGTGGCAGAATGGGTATAGCTGATGGCATGGGAGTGGATGAGGTAGGGGAGGTCGGAATAGCGCCATTCCTCTTGGGGGAGTTCCTCAAGTAGGGCCTCAAAAGGGATATAGCTGAGGATCCCGTCCGGGGAGATGATGAGTCGATCGATCTCTTCTGGGAGTTGAGATAGAATGGGTTCCAGGAGAGTTTGATATAGGGTTTGGGCGTTTTGGACATAGCTTTCTCCTCGTTCTGCAGAGGTGAGTTCATTCGGAGAAGAAAGATATTCCAAGTAGGCTTGGATCGAGGTTAGCAGACTATCTGTAAAGGGTATGCGCTTAGATATCTGTTGATCTGGATGGATGCCCATGACAAAAATGTTGGAGTCTCCAACGAAGTATTGGAGGAAAATTTCCTTTTCTTGGAGTTGACTTTTTACTTCTTCTAAACTGGCTAAGTCTAAATTATATTTTTGTTTGTAATAGGAAGGATAATCATTTTCCAGCGTATCTTGGAAGCTATTGTAACGTTGCTGGATGGCATAGACACTGTCTTGAAGTTGAGATATTTTTAAGGAGTTCTTAACTAATTTATTTTGTTCGTCGTACAAAGATTTTTCGTAGTAGGCTAAGTCTCTTTTATAGTTTTTTTCTCTTTTTTTCATTTCTGGGGGTAAACCGAGTTTAGCCTCTTGTTCTAATAAGGCTTCGTAAAGAAGGATAGATTTACTCTGTTCAATAATGAGAAAGTTATCTAATGCTGTTAAGTCTGAAGCATAAGATAAGGCAGTCTCATAAAAAATGTGAGAAAGCTTAGCAAGACCCAATTTGGAACCCTCAAGTTGGAATGATCGACGTATTTGGGAGATGAGACCTTTCCCTAATTCTATTTCTTTAATAAGGGATGATTGGAAGTTTATTGTCTCGTACTGCTGACGGAGGGAAATTTTCTTTGTCAGGGTTTCCAGCGCCCAAAACATATATCGATAATCTTCTGCTTTAAGAGATATCTTTGTTGTATCCAGACTACAGATTTGAAGGGCCTTATTTAGGATATTTTTGGCATTTTTAGGTTGGTTTAGAGAAAGAAAACAGTCCGCAAGTAGCATGTAGGTATCATATCTAGTCAGGAGATAATAATTTTCATCATCGGGATGATTGATTTGAAGACTTTTTTTCAATAATTCATATGCTTCCTGGGCTTTTTTACTTTTTAATAGCGCCGCCCCTAGAACATTTAATGTATTTGCACGATTATTGGCAGCACTTTCGAAGGGAATAAGGTCAAAGGCTTTTTGGGCATATATCAAGGCACTATCTATTTCATTTAATTGGTGGAAAACCCGGGACTTACCCCGATACAGATACATCGCTTGTGAGTTAGGATTAGGGAACTGATCTTGGAAGGAATGAAAAATGCTATCAAGTTGATTAAATGCGGCTAGAGCTAATTCAAACTGGGAGTTATTGAGATAGGTGAAACCAATTGTTGATTGGGCAAAGAAAATGCTATAAGCATCAATTTCCTGACTCTGAGCAATTCTTAAAACCTTTTGGCATAGAATTAAAGATTGTTGAAAGTCGCCTAAATTTTTATATCCGCCGGTAGCACTCAAAAAGTAACGTGGGCCAGTTTGGGGATCAATAAATTCTACCTTATCAAAAAGGGGGAATATCTTTTCATAAGTCTGGATGCCTTGTAAGGTTTGATCTTCCCACAGATGCAAAGCTGCCATATTTCCTCCCGCATATACATAATTACGAGCGTCTATGGGATTGGAAAGAGACAAATATTGCTGTGCAAACTCCCAATTCAAAATGGTGACACTATCGGCTCTTTTTTCATCATCAACATTTTCATAATACAGTTGAAGGTAAAGCCTACATTCCAAAAAATCTGAATAGTTCCCTTGCTCCCAAAAATAATCTATGGCACGAATACAATAAAAAATAGCACTATCGGGGTATTCTTCTACCATTTGAGTTGCCTTTTCCTTGTAAACAAAACCGATTTCCTCCTCTTGAGCGAAGTACTTGTTCATCCCCAAAAATATTACCACTAGGAAAAAGAAGGAGTTACGGAGCATAGTTTATAGAATATCCATACTAGGGCAAAACCTGGCCCCAGTATGAATTATAAAGGTATTATGGATTTTTAGAAAAACTCAAGGTCTCAACGCCGTTTTCTCCATTCAATTTGAGAAAATATACGCCTGGAACAAAATTCTGGGTATCGATGGTGAAATACTGAGAATTGTCAAAGGCCTTTACTCGAGGTTCCACATTCATTTGTTGACCTGCTGCATTGTAAATAGCTAAATGAACAGGGTTGGAAGTATTTGTATACTCAACTTGGAGAACCTCATTCACTGGATTGGGCCAAAGATTTATCTCATGGTCATTTAATCTTCCCTCAGAAAGCAAAAAGCCTTCATCAGTAGAAGAAGCTACTCTATCATTCCCGCCCCCAGGTCTCAGTTTCTTGCCTTGAATACAATTTGGACTATATATATCTTCACAGTCATCTTGGGCAGGATAAACATAGTAACGATAGAATTTCTCTCGCCTTCTATTTGTTTGATAGGCATGTGCTGAGGATAGCCTGACTTTTATGGTGTAATATTCTAGATCTCTGAATTGCCCATCAAAGCTCGTTTGATTTATGTCCATAGTAAAGTGAAGCTGTCCATCTGGGATAGTTACCCACTGGAAATCGTGTACAAGCTGATGATTTACCTTTTTCCTAGCATATACATTCCTGTCTTGAAAATGTCCTTGGAAAATTTGTTTTTCTTCTCCTGATTCAAATTCATCAACTATCCATATTCGGATAAAGTGAATATTCCAATTACTTTCATTATATAAAAACGACATAGTGAGCTGATCTCCATCATACAGATCCAGAGATACTGCACTATACTCAAAGCCGTAAGTATTAGTCATAGGCGTTCCATTGAAGGTAATGTAAGGTTTGGTATTTTCCATTGCCGTTCCATATGGGAAGACATTTAAGCCTGCATGACTTTGGTTCTGCCATTGCCCATAAAGCGCCGGACTCGCCATCATGACAAGCAAGGTAAGTAGACTTGTTAGTGTGCTAATTTGTTTCATTTCAGTTATTTAATAGGTTAAAAATTAAGGATGTTATATAGACTTGTTTCTAAATGAACATTCAAAAAGGATAGCTGCACTATTCGGTTGAATAGTGGGATAGGATACTAGCTCCTGTTCCCATTTCATGGAAGAAGATGGGAATCAAAAGAATAGTACATAGGAATTAGCTGCTGGAATACCCGATGTCAGGCTCAGCCTTGAGGGGGTGAAGCAAAATGGCAAGGAGAGAAAATGGCTGACTCCCGGGGGGAGTAGCCCTTCTCAGGCAATTGGATTGAACACAATTCATGTAGCTATACTAGATTAAAATACAACACAATCAGGCTCTGTCAATCCCTATTCCCGTAGCCTCCTGAATCTTCCCGAACTATTTTCAAAAATGTCGGGAAAGATGTACTAGCCATGAGATTAGTGGGTGTCATGCGCCTTTGCGATGTACAACCCACAATCAAGGCTCTAACGGTTGGGGTTGAACAGAGAGGCCACCCCCCAGTGGCCTCTCGCTTTTACTACATGAATATAAATATTATTCTCTGTTGAAAAAGCTTTCTACAGAAAAAATATACGCTCAATTTGGGGGAAAATAATTACCCAATTGTCTAAGGGGAAGAAGGAGGGTTGTTTTAGGACTTTTTGTGTGTGGTATAACGGTAGAATATAAGCCCAAAGGTAAGTAAGAGCAAACCTCCTAGTACCCATTGCCAATAATTATTATTGCTTAAGGAAATAGCCTGCTTATCCCCCTTCAGCACAAAGCCTGCCCAAAAGTAGGGATGGCTTTTCATCGCGATCTCCTGGTTCCAGATATAGTCAACCTTGGCCTGCTGCAGAGCTAGGTCTTTATCTTTACCTGCTTTCAAGCCCTCATAAAAGGACACCATCAGTTCAGAAGTACTTTCATCTGAGACTTTCCATAGGCTCATGAGCAGGCTCTTGACGCCTGCGTAGAAAAAGGCGCGGGACAAACTCATGATGCCTTCTCCCTTTTCCAGTTTGCCAACCCCTGTGTTACAGGCACTTAATACCACTAAGTTGGCAGGAAGTCTCATGTTGTAGATCTCATAGGCGTGTAGAAAACCGTCGTAGACAGAGTCATCTTCTGGGGCAAATACCAGTTTGCTGTAAAGAGGCTGGCGATCTTCGACTAGACCATGGGTCGCTAAATGGAGGATCTGGTATTGGTCTGCCTCTCTGTGAAAGTCAGATTCCAAGGCACTGCTTTGAAACAAGCCCTGGCCCCCAACCATCTGGGAAATCTGAGTGATCTCTTCCTGGGCATAGGGAAGTTGCACCGAACCATCACGAGTAAGAAAGCGATTTAGGGCTATAGGCTTTACGGATTCTGTGATCTGAGCGTCTTCGTAGCTAGGGGCAAAGCCCAGCCAATTATTGGGGGGGGCTTGGTCAGACTTCTCCTGCTGCTCTAACCAATGGGTAGCAGAATGGGTATAGCTGATGGCATGGGAATGGATGAGGTAGGGGAGATCGGAATAGCGCCATTCCTCTTGAGGTAAGCTTTCTATTAAGGCCTCGAAAGGGATATAACTTAGGATGCCATCTGGCGAGATAATTAGTCGGTTGATCTCTTCTGGGAGTTGAGCAAGAACAGGTCTCAGGAGGGTTTGGTACAGATTGTGGGCATTATAAAGATAGCTTTCTCCCCGCTCTTCTGAGGAAAGTTCATCTGGAGAAGAGAGAAATTCCAAGTAGGCTCGGATAGAGGATAGGAGGCTATCTGTGAAGGGAATGCGTTCAAAAACTTGCATATTGGGGTGGATGCCCATGACAAAGATGCTAGAGTCTCCTGCGAAGAATTGGAGGAAGGCTTCGTTTGCTTGGAGTTGGCCTTTTACCTCCTCCAAATTGGCTAACTCCAGATTGTATTTATGTTTATAGTAGGAAGAAAAATTTAATTCTAGGGTATCTTGAAAGCGTTTGTAGGATTGTTGAGTGGAGAAGAGGGATTCTTGCAGTTGCTTGACCTTATTATTATCACTTTTTGTTTTTCTCTTTTCATCAAATAGGGCTTTTTCATAGTAAGCAAGGTCCCGTTTATATCGCCGCTCTTTGTTTTGAAATTCGTACGGAAGTCTTATTTGGGCCTCCTTTTTCTGAAGAGCTTCATATAGGAGGATTGCTTTGGAGGACTCTATGTACTGGAAGACTATATCAAAATTGGGAACTTTTTCCTCCTGATTTTGAATATGGTGAGCTACTCGCAAACCATTATTTACGATGCTATGAATAACTTTTCCTATTCCCAGTTTTGAATCTTCGTATTGGAAGGATTGACGGAGCTTAATACCTAGCTTCATACCGATGTCTGTCCAAGTCAATGCCTTTGATAAACTATCCGGCGATTCAAGAGTTCTTAAGCTTAAGCTTAAATTTTTTATCGTATTAAGGGCTTCAAATGGATTGGAATAATCCTGAGAGTTTAAAGAACTGGAGTTAATTCCAGGGTTATTGATCTCCAAAATTTGATACAAATACTGAATGGAAAGCTTGGAATCATTTGCTTTTTGTGCGAGTTTCGCCAAACTCTCCAGGTTATAAATTTCCGTTTGGTATTTATATTCGTATAAAGACGGATCATTTAATTTTCTACTTCTTTGTATTAAATTTCCCCCTTCTTTGAGTCGCCCTACTTCTACACATGCTCTTCCAAAAACTGCCAAAGTATAAGATGTTAACTCTGCATCGTCTTTTGAGTCAATTAATTGCCAGGCCTTCTTCCCATAGATATATGCACTATCAGCTTGATTTAATTGTAAGAAGCAGATGGCCTTACCTCTATTATTTAAAATGAGATTATTCTCTACTTTTTCAGAAGGGATATTCGGGTTTTGCAGATAAGCAATGGATTTATCAAAATACAGAATGGCAGAATCAACATCGTTTTTTGCCGTATATGCCCTGCCTATATCAAAGTACAGGTTTGAAAATGCAAAGGCATTTTGTTCAGCCAATTTCGAATATAAGTTAATTGCCTTTTTGTAGAATTCAATTGCTTGGTAATGGTCTCCAATTCTTCTGTAGCATACCCCAGCTATTTTGTAAAAAGTAACTAAATCGGAAATTCCCGTGGAATCTAGGGATTCGATTATTGAAAAGGCTTTCTTGTATAAAGAAATGCTTTCCAGGTATTGTTCAGAACTAAAAAGAAGATAAGCCCTATTTGCAGCGGCGAATCCATATGTTTCTTTGTGTTTATATATGCCAGGATCTAAGTATTTCTGTACAAGATCCCAATTCTCCAAGGTGAGACTATCCCCTTTTAAAAATTTTCCTTCAAGATAGAAATAGAAAGCCAAATACTGTTGGTAATCTAAAAAATTAAGGGTGTCCTCCTTTGCCTTATAGTGCTCCAATACCACCCTTGCATAAAAAATGGAAGAGTCTGGAAATTCAAATGAGAAATTCTCAGCTTTTTCCCTCAGAAATGAAATATCATCTACAGATTGGGCATTTGTAAGGAAAGTAATTGCTATTATCTGGAAAAAAATTAGAAGATGTCTCATATTAAAAACGCATAAGCTAAATCTACGAATAGAAATAGCTTATGCAAATATGGAATTTTATTCAATTTAATTTGGCATCAAATTTAAAAGGAGAATTTAATCCTATACAAAGCCAAAGAATTACCAAGTCCTCCTAGGCATTTCAATAACTCTTGGGCCTGGTTTTGGGCGTGCAGGGCTGCCATTTGATGAAGACTTGGGGGAGATTAATGACCTGCCATTCACATAATTTAATTTAGGGTCTTTCCGAAAAATATAAAAATAATATATCCCATCAGGACATCTTAGCTTGAGGGTATTGTCTCCATAGTTGAATCTACTCATGGGAATGGAAATTACAACTCTAGAGCCAATATAGTAGTTTCCAATAAGGGAGTTATTGGCGAAAATTGAAAATTTAGTAATCCCAGGGTTTGAAATTATTGCTTGCTTATCTAAGGAGCTAAAATTAAATTCCATTTCCAGGTTTAAGTAATTTCCTATGTTTAATATATCATTGCTTTTATATCTTGCACCATCGTGAAAGATTTTTCCTTCCATAGAGATTGAATTAACCTCAGGAATAAAAATTAAAGACTTTTCTTTTACAGGGCCTCCTAATATGTTACCAGCATGGTTAAATCCTGTCCCAGTAAGGAATACCAATAAGCATAGTACGAGTGGAAATTTTAGATTTTGTTTCATAATAGTTGATTTTAGTATTTGACTTGGAAATAAAATATTGCCGTTAAATTGGAATAGAACTTCAAAAAAAAGAAAGTTCTAACCCTTGCGAGCTAGCTTTTTTAAGTATTAAAAGTTTGTAAGGAGAAAAAGACTTGTGGGGCTGGTATTGAGGGTGAATGAAAAACATCTTCCATGTAGCTAACTAGGTTAAAAGTACAACACAATCAGGCTCTGTCAATCCCCATTCCCATAACCTCCTCCTTCTTCCCGAATTATTTTCAAAAAATCGGGAAAAATTCACCAGCCACGAGAATAGTGGGTGTCATGCGCCTTTGCGATGTACAACCCACAATCAAGGCTCTAACAGGTTGGGGTTGAACAGAGCGACCACCCCCCAGTGGTCGCTCGCTTTTTTTACTACCTCAAAGTAGATATTTTTTTATTATGAAAGAATATTTATGGCAAAAAAATCATTTCTCATTGGGAAAAATTCCTTCTTCATGGGAATGGCCAGTGAAAGTCAGCCCACAACAACGAAAGCTGAATACGTAAAACTCTTTTAAGAAAAAATTGTATGAAAACTTTACAAACTAACAAGCTGGTACAGCTTGAAGGGGGACAGGCATTCCCTCCACCCAAGCGATTTTCTCCTAGATGTCCCAAAGGCACTTTCCCAATAGCGGTATCCGCCTTGTGGATACCCGGATGGGGACCTGGAAATATCCTCTGTGGAGATTTGGACTTTATTCTGCGTGCATAATGTCAAAGGGTACTTGGAACCCTTCCAAGTACCCCCATAATCCCTTCTTATTTTGTGGGTCTTAGTTTCTGTAACTCCCAAGGCCGATTTGATAATAATTGAATAAAAGATATTGGATGTCGACTCTTTTCAGGCGGAAACCGAAAAGCCTCACTTTCAACCGGCCAGTTGAAGGTGTAGATAGAGTAGGTGAAACTTAATAATTATGTATTATGAAATCATTGAATCTTGAATCACTTGAGTCCATAAATGGCGGACAAAGCTGGACAAGACATTTTCCTTCTAGAGCTTGCTTTAGTGCTGCACTAGGGACAATTGGCTTGATTACTTCCATTGCAGGGTTAACAGTAGCAACAGGAGGGGTTGCCCTCGCCATTAGCGGTGCAGGGGTACTCGTCTCTGGTGGGTCTGTTACATTATCTCTTTGGGATGGAGATCCATGTGGTTGATTATTCTTATCTATTGTTTTAAATAGGACATAAAGTTGCTAGCATCAACACCTGTTGGTGCTAGCTCCGTCAACGACTAAAGATAAATCCTTGCGTTATCCTTTATAGATACATCTCAACGAAAAATATAAAAGACTTCTCTTTCCCCCTCCAAACACCCCCAGTAAGGCCACTTCGAATGTGGGGTCGTCGGTCTGGCTATGATTCTCAAATCCTGTTGGGCCAGAGTCCGCCAGAAAAGCCTTTGAGGACTCCATCTATTAACACTAACCGTTTTTTAAGACCCTTGTACGGGATAATGCTTGATGGGAGAAAAGGGGATTTCAGCAACAAAAGCTAATTTCCCAAGAAAAACTATATTTGCTCCAGGGAAAAAAAACTACACCATGGGATTAGAGGGTAAAAAGAGAGCCTTGAACCAAGTATTTTTTAATTACAAGCACATGCAAGAAGCCCTTGCAATGAACCGGGAACAGGAATTGAAACGATTGTTCAAACCCTGTTTCGAAGACTTGATGTTGTATTGTATGGGCAAATGTCGGAATAGAGAAATGGCCCAGGATGCAGCAGCCGAGACCCTTAAGGCCCTTTTGGAGCATCCTGATCCCAAATCCATTCCCAACTTAAAGGCTTGGTTGCTTTCGGTGGCCCATAACATTTCCATCAAGATGATTGACAAGCACACGCGCAGAAAAAGAATCCTGGATGGGATAAGCCCCTCTTTGAAGCGGACAGAGGAATTGGACATTTCAGAGCAAATTGATATGGAGCGTTTGCGAAAAGGCCTACAGAAGATACTCAATGAAAAAGACTACCAAATATGGCAGTGGGAAGTACAGGGCTTTAAAGATCATGAAATTGCGGAAAAAATGAAAATGAATCCCAAAACGGTAGCTAACCGTAAATCTATGATAAGAAAAATGATCCACCAGAAATTGGGCGGATATAAAAATTAGAAATATATATGGACCATCGTTATACCTCAGATATAGAAATCTTGTATGACAGGGAAACCCTGCAAGCCTATGTGCTTGGAAACCTGGAAGAGAGAAAAATGAAAGAAATTGCAGAAGCTGCCAAAGAATCTGAGGCCCTAGCTATACGAATCGAAGGTATGCGTTTACTTTTGGAAGAAGGGGGAGTGGAGGAGCTTAACTCCTTCTTGAATGAATCCTGGAGTCAATTGGACGAAAATATTGGGAAATTTGTACGGAGAGAAAGCTCGAAATCTGGCTCTTCAAGGCTTCCCTTTCTCAATTATGTTATGGCAGCGGCCATTGCCTTATTACTAGGTTTGGGGGCCTTGTTGATCAACCGAATGGATTCGGAGGGGGATGTGCTTGATGAGGCTTTGGCGGCATCTTTTCCCCTCATTCACGCACAAAATGTTCGTGGAGATTCCTTGGAAAAGGAACTCTGGGAACAAGCATATACAGAGAATGACTTTGCGTTGGTGATTAGGGAATTAAGCACTCAAACAGACAAGAGTGAGACTGAAAATTTCTATTTGGGTATGGCGCACTTGAAGCAAAGACAATATGCTCCTGCTACTGAAGCCTATCAAAAGGTAATAGCTCTGAATAACTTCAAAGGCTTTCTCGAGCAAGCTCGATGGTTTTGTTCCCTCGCTTATATACAATTAGAGCAATTGCCCGAAGCCAAGGCTTTGCTGGAGATAATCCTCCAGAAAGAAGGGCATTATAAACAGATGGAGGCCCAAGAATTATGGAAACATTATTCTTCTACTTAATTCCTCCTCCTAACTTTGGTGGCTGTTAGGAGAAAAGCCCCATTTTAAGGAGATAATTCCCCCCGGCTACCCCTACAAGGATTGGAAGAAGAATCATTAAATACATATCAGGAAAGTGAGTTTTCAATGAAATGGGATCAGCATTCCCTATCAACGCAAAGCCCGCCCAAAAGTAGGGATGGGCTTTGATCGTTACGGTTTGATTTTGGAGGAAATTCATCTTGGCCTGCCACCAAGCCCTGTCTTTGCCTTCTCCTTTTCCGGAAATCAGTGTAGCTATTTGAGTTACTTCCTTTTGGGCAAAGGGAAGCTGAAAGAAACCATCCCATGTTAGAAAACGGTTAATTGCAAGGAGTTGAATAGCGTTTTTAAGCGTAGAATTTTTTGAAGAGCTCATTTCGCAAGGAGGTAACTTGTACTCAGCTTCGTGGAGAGATCTACTTCCAGAAACTGCCGGTTAGTTTGCCCTTATCTAGACAAAAAACTTTAGGTCATTTTCCCAGTAAGGACCCAAAATTCAGTGATACTGAAATAGCCGTGTCCCTATTGGGAACTAATCTGTAAGGGGCTTGGGTTATACCTCTTTTTTACCAATATGGGTAGAATGACGTGATTCATAAAGCAGGATATTTACCGCCTAGATTCCCCCCTTATGCACCCCAATAGAGATCCTTGACAAATAAGGAATCCAGTTTTCCTAGAAACATCTAGTGAAAATAGAATATGACTAATTATATCCGGGATTCCAGTTGAATATTTCGGGAAACTTTTCCCTCTTATTGGAATGGTAGATGAATGCAAGGCAGGAAGTATCTATTGATTACAAATACCATTGGATTTATTAACTCATAAAGTAAAAAAATGATTTCAAAAGAACTGCATATACCGGATCAAGAGCAAAACTCCTCTTGGCATAGCGGAAGCAATTGGCAATGGTTTATTTTAATCTGCTTGATATATGCCGGATCGTCTTTTATCAGTCAGACCTTTGTTCTATCCGATTCCTTGTTTTACAATAGCTATGGAGAGCAGATAGCCTTTGAGCGGATTGAAGAAATGCTTGCCTTTCAAAATCAATGGCGATGGGCTTCGTATGCCATTCTTCCAATTTTCCTCTCTATTAAGCTTTTACTTGTGGCTTTATGTCTACTAGGGGGAGTTATCTGGGAAGAGTATAAAATAGGCTTTAGAAAAATCTGGTCTATGCTACTTCGAGCAGAATTGGTCTTTGCCTTGGGATCAATTTTGATTGTCGGATACATAGCTCTATTTGTTGACCTTAAGCGTATGGAAGATTTGCAGACCTTTCACAATTTTTCATTGTTGGCCTTCATACCTGTAGGAGAGGATATAGATGCTTGGTATTTATATCCACTTCAAGTAGTAAACCTGTTTGAACTTGTCTATTGGTTTGTCCTTGTTAAGGGAATGCAAATTCTGACGGGAAGAAGTGTTGGAGAGATGTTTGGCTTGGTAGGTCGCTCATATGGTTTGGGCCTTTTGATATGGGTGATGCTAATCATTTTTCTTAAACTCAACATGGGCATATGAAACGTAAGCTAAAATACCTTATTCCGATCCTGGTAGTATGCCTTATCAGTTGGCTGGGCTTCCAAGTACAGGTTAAGCTCCAAGAAAAGGAGGCTATAGAAAACCAGCGAGCCCAACTTCCTGAATTCATATTTCAAACCTTAGAAGGAGAGGATTTTTCCCGAAATGATTTGAAACCTAATAGGCCAATAGCGATCATGTTTATTCATCCAGAATGTACTATTTGCCAATATGAGGCAGAGGAACTTTTCAAGCATCGATCAGAACATCAACATGTATCCTGGGTATTGGTCTCGGAAGCAGCAAAAGAACAACTGGAGTGGTTAGAAATGAAATTTGGCCTTGCCAAATTACCCAATGTAAAAGTCCTTCAAGCAAATCCCGGGGCGTTTTACAGCTACTTTGGAAGCGAGCTTGTCCCCTCCACCTTTGTGTATAATGAATCAGGGAAATTGCAGAAGTATTTTCAAGGGGAAGTGAAATTTGAAGCCATTTATAAGCACTTACCCCCACGACTAACTCAGCAATAAATCCGATGAAATATCTAACAGAAGTTCAACAAACGAAACTTATTGGAGGGAGAGGCTTGAAAACCCATATCGTGCTCATCCTATAATTAGTCTTCCTTTTTTGGGCTTGAGTTTCCTACAAGTTGAGATAGAGCTCCCAATTTTGCCAGTACCTAAACCCATTGAATTTATTGGCATAGGAAAGGAAGCAATCGATTAAGAAATATAAAAGAAATAGGAGGTGCACTCCTTTAGGCGGAAACCGAAAAGCCTCACTTTCAATCGGCCAGTTGAGGGTGAAAATAGAGTAGGAGGTTAATTAAATTGTAATACAAAATGAAAGCATTAGAAATTAACGACATGCAATTATTGCATGGAGGAGACAGTTGTAGAACTGCTTCTAAACTCGGAAGGTGGCTAGGTGTCACAGCAGCAGTTGTAGGATTAGCTGCATTGACAGTTGGAACAGGGGGGGTTGCAGTAGGAGCCTTGGCTGCAGGTGCTATAACCGGAACAGCAGGCTCACTAGCAATTACTACACTGACATTTAATACTGCGCTTATTATAGGTTGCTAGTAAAGTAAATGTTGAGGAGGATGGAGAAATAAAGCCCATCCTCCTAACAAAATTGAGTGATATTTGTATGCTGCTTATCCAATTAATAAATTTTATTATGGAAATAATTAAAGCAAGGTTCAGATTGATCAATATGGGTAGTATGTTTTTACTAATTTCATTAAGCCCTACTATCGTATTACCTGATTATTTTCAAATTTTAATAAATAGTATAGCTTTTGCCTTGATATCCTTTTTAGTTCCCTTTGCAGTTGGTCTTATCTATTATTATAAAGCAGTAAATTTCAATTTTTTTTTAACAAGTATATTATTTGTTTCGATATATTTCTTTTTGTTTTCGCCGATTACCCTTGCACTGTTAGTTATATTTAATGGGCTTAGAATTATTTACTACGTTAAAAGAAAGAAATGGGTAAATATGCCTGATTTAGACCTGGGAGATACCTTTGCAGCCTCTCCTTTAGGTCAAAGTTTTTACAACAAGGCAGCATTCGGGTTTCACTATTCTATTTTCCAATCAGCTGTATATACATTTTTTGTCGTGATACTATATAACATCGATATTCTGAAAATTAATTTTTTGTACTCGATAATTTAATATCAGTTCCTTTTAATAACTACTTTTATTTCTCGGCTACATAATTTATACATTCGAGTTCACCGTCCCTTATTGGAGTGATTCCAACTCCATGAGCCGGGAAGATCCCATCCCTACATACTTACTCCACCAGCTGTTAAGGTCCTTTTACACTCTTTTTTTAGGGAAAAATGGAAGCTTTATAGGATAGGTAAATAGAACTGAATAAATAATCCTATGAAAGCAAATGTATTGAGAGTTTCTAATAAAGCGCCCTTCCACCTTCGCCAACATGACCAATCCGATTGTGGGGTCGCCTGTATGGCCATGATTCTCAAATCCTTGGGAGGAAAGGCGAGTTTGGAATCTCTGCGGGAACTCACGGGAACCAGCCGTACGGGTACAACCTTACTAGGGCTCTACCAGGCCTGTCCACAATTGGGTTTGCAAGCTGGCGCCTACGAAGCGACAATAGAGCAACTGCAGGAAACATCACATCCTGCTATCCTCCACGTGCTGATTGACAAGCGATTGTTACACTATATCGTCTGTTGGGGATGGGATGGAAAAAGAAAAGCTTTCCTTATCTCCGATCCTGCTAACGAAACTAAGTGGATGCCGGAAGAAGAGCTAACAGCCATCTGGCAATCCCAAGCCTTATTGCTCATAGAAGGGACCAAAGAAAATTTTGTAATCCAAAAAGCCCAAATTCGTGAAAAGAGAAACTGGATCTGGCAGTTGATAGAGGAAGATGTGAGTATTCTGGTAGTGGCCTTGTTCCTGGGCTTGATCTTATCGGTATTGGGGCTTTCTATGTCCGTATTTTCCCAGCGTTTGCTCGACGAAATATTACCCTCTGGGGATCAAGTAAGGTTGTTTGCCGGAATAGGCATTTTAGCTTTTTTATTATTGGCTAAAGGCTTGATGGGCTATGTGCGTCAAACCTTTCTCATTCGCCAAAGTCGGGACTTCAATATCCGTATCATCAATAAGTTTTATGGGGCCCTCCTGTACTTGCCCAAGTCCTTTTTCGACAACCGCAAAACAGGAGACTTGATCGCGCGAATGAATGACACCTCCCGTATTCAGCGTACCCTTTCCCATCTGGCGGCCAATGTCATGATTGATGTGCTGATGATCCTGGTAGCTGCGGTCGCTATTATGACCTATTCCTGGTACCTGGGCTTGTTGAGTTTGCTGGCCTTGCCTATATACTTTGGCCTTACCTGGCGTTTCCATAAACCCATCGTTTCCGGCCAAAAGAAGGTCATGGCCTCACATGCCCAAAATGAAAGCCATTATGTGGACTCCATTCAAGGAATCGGCGATATTAAGGTCTATAACAAAGAGAAGCAGTTTTCTGAGTTAACGAAAAAGGTATATGCCCATTTTCAGGGATGTATTTTTGAACTTGGGAAGGTTCAGATTCGCTTCTCCCTGCTGGCCGAAATTGCCGGGACGCTCTTATTGATTGGCATTCTATTATGGAGTGGCGCTTTGGTGTTGAATGATACGCTTACAGCAGGAGCCCTGATTGCCATTATGCAGCTTACCAGTATGCTAATGGGCTCTGCAGGGCAGTTAGCCCTAACCTATATACAAATACAGGAAGCCAAGGTAGCTTTTGACCGCATGTACGAGTTTGCTTCGATGGAAGGTGAAAAGGGAAAAACATCAGACCCAGAAGAGCTAATTCAAGTGGATGTCCTGGAGGTAGAGAAAGTTTCTTTCCGTTTTCCAGGAAGGTCTCGTTTGTTGGAAGGCATTTCTCTGAAGGTGGAGAAAGGGGAGTGCATTGCACTCCTGGGAGAAAGTGGTTCGGGAAAGAGTACCTTGTTACAAATTCTCCAGGGCTTCTATGCTCCGGAAGAAGGAGAGATCCTGGTCAATGGCTACCCGCTGGCTTCCTATCCTTTGAGTACCTACCGGAAAAGCTTAGGGGTGGTGTCCCAAGACATTAAAATTTTTAATGGTACGGTGCTGGATAATATACTTCTCGGGGATATACCTGAAAACCCTGAGGAGATAGCCCAATTACCGGGTTTGCTCATACTGCAAGCCTATGGCTTTGAGCCCTTTTTTGCCCAGTTACCTCAGGGGCTGGCTACCATCGTCGGAGAAGAAGGAATTAATCTATCGGGTGGACAAAAACAAATGCTAGCCCTGGCACGGGCCCTCTATCGCCAGCCTCAGCTGTTGCTATTGGACGAGGCAACTGCCGCGATGGACCGCAAACTGCGAAATTTTGTAATGGACCTCTTGAAAAGACTCAAAAATGAAATGGGGGTTCTTTTACTTACTCATGAGATCGGTATAGCCAAAAGGGCAGATCGACTCTATATTCTGGAGGACAAGAAAATTGGCGCGGTGGGGTCTCATGATGAACTCATCCTGCAGGGAGAAAACCTATATGCGGCCTCTTGGAAGGACCTGTTGCCGGAGGCCATCCGATAGGAGAAGGGCTCTATGTCAACTTGAACTTTGGATAAGAAATGAGCTTCAAGAGGAAAGATTGAGTGTGTAGGCCTGCAAAATTCGTAGGGAACCGGGGGGGGCTTGTGTACCCCCCTTCTTTCCCCCCCTACTACTGCCGGGGGGAATAAAAAGGGGGGTATTTTGCGATTTCACGTTTTTCTAAAAAAGGTAGCTAAGTAGGTGGACAAAAGAAATCAGGGAATGATATCTCTGATTTCTCTAAGGAACTAGAAATATGAGTTCAAAGGGCCTCTTCTCGTAGGAGAATTCCGGTGCCTTTAGGTACCTAATATGGGTAGAAAAGGTCCCCCATCCCTTTTTATCGCCGGCGAGGTATCAACTTGGATACCTCGCCGGCGGAATATGGGGGCATTATGAATCTACCCATAGGCTACCCCTACAGGGTAAACTTTTCATTCAATGAAAAAATACCCACTTTCCTTTGTCCACTTACTTAACTCATCAATGAAAGAAAAACAGTTATCTATAACTTGCTGGTAATCAAGGATAATTATCCAAAACTCAAGTTGTGTTAGAACAACGCCACCACCATCTGCCGATGTTCTAAGGAAAGGGTTTTTCGATTTTGGATAAGGGAAGGCCTACTGAGCATGACCATCACAATTCCTAACAGGATGAATAAGGCCATTCCCTTCAGGAACATATAGCGAGGAGAATAAATGAGTCGAAATATCTTTTTGAAGTCCATGATTCTGATTGTTTAAACTCAAGGTAGCTCTACCTTCAAAAATAGCCTATAAGCACCTTATGGTACGGACTTCTCAAATTGTGAGTGGTTCCTTTGTCGGGACAAGTGGTTGGGCTAGATAAAAAACCTTCACTTGGATGCCTCAGTACTCCTCACCACCCGAAACCCAATATGTGTATCTCTCAAACCTGGAGGGCGGTCGCCCCGATCCGAGATCCGGAGAACCCGCCATTTGCTTCCCCAATCTCCTCCACGGACCACTTTCTTAGTGCCGGTCAACGGTCCCAGGGGATTTTCCTGAGCAGCTCCCTCATACAAGCCATACCAATCCCAGCGCCATTCCCGTATATTACCCGACATATCGTAAAGACCTAATCTATTAGGTTCTTTGCTGGCTACCTGTTGGCTTCTTCCGCCACTATTGTCCAAAAACCATCCAACAGCTTCTACACTATCTGATCCTGCCAAAAGGGTATATTTCAATCCACTGGAGTCTCGTCCCAATGAAGCTTCTCCAGCGGCGTACTCCCATTCTGCATCGGTGGGAAGTCTGTAGCCATTTGCTGGATTGGGCAGAAAAGCACTGCCTTTTTGGGCTTT
Source organism: Bacteroidia bacterium (assembly GCA_965263105.1). Taxonomy (GTDB): domain Bacteria; phylum Bacteroidota; class Bacteroidia; order J057; family J057; genus JBCCTX01. The sequence continues at coordinate 792,877 of CBDHGL010000003.1, forward strand.
TCCCCACTTAGAGACCTCCGGATACACGGGTTCTAGGCCCTGCTTCTCACTCAACCAGTTGCAGTCGGCCAGCGGGAAAAGATAAGTGGAAAGAAGAGTTCTTATGGATGTGTACATTTCTCGCCTCGAAAGCCTTATTTTTTTATCTTTACGTCTACATGGCCACTGTAAGTCAAATACTCCGTAAGCACGACCTGCGTAATACACCAGGCCGGACAGCGATCCTGCAGATGTTTGAAGAAAATATAGCCCTTTCAGAGTCCGACATTGAAAAGAGTATAGCCATCCCCTGCGATCGGGTGACCATATACCGCACCCTCAACACCTTTCAGGAAAAGGGGCTCATCCATAGAGTTCTTGATGATGAAGGGGTGACCAAGTACGCGCTCTGCTCATCGACTTGTCAAGAAGGAGATCATCACCACGATCACGTCCACTTCAAGTGCGGTAACTGTGGTGAAACTGTTTGTATAGATGATGTTTCCCTACCTACTCTTCAACTCCCTCAGGGCTTCCAGGTAAAAGAAACCAATATTTTGGTTCAGGGGACTTGTGATAAATGTAATAGGTAATGGGTTAAGGGTCGATAGTCCACGGCCCACAGTTTTATGTATGAAAACTATCGCCTGTTAAATCCCCTATAATTTGTCAATTCTCCCTTTTTTATTTCTTTCCGAACTGTGGGCTATCGACCAAGGACTAAAAAACTAACCAAGCATTTCCCTACCTTTGCCCAATGAATTCCATTGAGCAGCTGCAACATCTCCAAAAACTTTTGGCCATTGAGAAAAAAGAGGACCTGCGACAGTACCGGGAAAAGGTTCTGCGGAGATCTCTTTCTGAACGGGTACAGAAGGGTATCAGTTGGTTTCCAGTTTCCCTAAAGGGGGTATTTATTGGAACAGGGGAAAAAATTGTGTTGGAGTTGGAGCGGGAAGGGGAAGGAAAATCTTCTAATGTCCTGCAATCGGGTAGTTCAATTTCGGTTTTTGGCATGCAGGGAGACCGGGAAGATGGGCGGAATTCGGGGGTGATCTCTTGGATTCGGCAGCGGAAAATGCAGGTGGTCTTAAGCACCGAGCAGATTCCCGATTGGGTGCATGGAGCCAAGATAGGCGTGGACCTGGACTTTGACGACCGCACTTATCGGGAGATGGACAAGGCCCTCAAAAAAGTCATGGAAGCTAAGTCCAACCAACGAATCTGGGATTTGCGAGAGTTAATCTTGGGAACTACCAAACCCAAATTCCATCAATGGGAGATACACTACCAAAATCCAGACTTGAATGATTCTCAAAATCACGCGGTTGAACTGGCTCTAAGAGCCTTAGACCTTGCCGTGATACATGGCCCTCCAGGTACGGGTAAAACAACTACCCTGGTTCAGGCGATCAAAGAGACCCTGAGGAGAGAAAACCAGGTCTTGGTCTGTGCTCCGAGTAACACAGCAGTAGATTTACTTGTGCTCAAATGTCAGGAACAAGGCCTCTCTGTCGTGAGATTGGGCAATCCGGCTCGGGTTGAGGAGGAATTGCACAAGCTGACCCTGGATGGAGCCATCGCCCATCATGACGACTACAAACTCCTCAAAAGTTATCGCAAAGAGGCCGAGAGCCTCAAAAAGCGCGCCCTGAAATTTAAACGCAATTTCGGGCAAAAAGAGCGCCAACAACGCAACTATCTGATGAAGGAGGTTCGGGCCTTGAAGGAAACTGCCTTGAAGCTGGAAGACTATATTATCCACCAGATTCTTACCCAAAGCCAAGTAGTTGCCTGTACCTTGACGGGGGCTTCCAGCTCAGTACTGGGGAGCAAAAGGTTTCATTCGGTCTTTATTGATGAAGCAGCACAGGCTTTATCTCCTGGTACTTGGATCCCCCTGCTGAGAGCTAACCGGGCAATTTTTGCGGGAGACCACCACCAATTACCTCCTACAGTGAAGTCTGTCGAAGCGGAAAAGGAAGGACTGGGCATAACGCTCTTTGAGCAGGTTATTGAAAAGAGTCCGGAAAGTTCTGCTATGTTGGAGATGCAATATCGCATGCATGAGCAGATCATGAATTTTTCTGGAAGTTGGTTTTACAAAGGACTGCTTCAAGCGGCGCCATTCGTTAAATATAGAAGTCTAGGTGATGGCTTTAGTCCGGTAGAATTTGTGGATACGGCAGGTTGTGGCTTCGATGAGGAGAAAGATCCGGAAAGCCTAAGCACCTTCAATACAGAGGAAGCCAATTTACTTCTCAAACACGTGGCCGTTTTATTCAACCAGATAGAATCCGAACTTCCCGATGAATTGGAAAAGGGTTTTTCCCTAGGGATCATAGCTCCCTATAAGGCGCAGGTACAAACCCTGCAAAATCAAATTGCCCAGAGTCCTCTATTGAGTTCTTACCTTACGTACATTTCTGTCAATACAGTAGACGGATTTCAAGGCCAGGAGCGAGATGTGATCTACATTTCCCTTACCCGATCAAATGCCCAGGGAGAAATCGGCTTTTTGGCCAACGTTCGCCGTATGAATGTAGCCATGACCCGAGCTCGCAAGAAACTGGTCGTCATCGGAGATAGTGCTACCTTGGGGCAAAATCCCTTTTTTCACGCCTTTTTTGACTATATTGATGAGATAGGTGCCTACCATACTGCCTGGGAATGGACCGAAGTGGAGTGAGGGATAAGTAATCCTATTCATACCCATTTTTAAAAACCATAACGATTCTTCGTCAAAACCCGATTCATGGAAAAGAAAAATCGGTACCACCGCCTTAAAACCTATCTCTATCTTCTCCTCTTCCTCTGGCTATCCTCCGGATTTAGCCAACCCCCCAACGATTCCCTTTACACCCAGATGCTAATGGAGTATGCCAATACCCTAGAATTTCCAGTGAATTCTATCAAGGGGCTCCTTTTCCCCCGAGATTCTAGCCTATTTGCCAGAGATTCATCCAGTCATGTTGCTCTTAGTTTTGCCGAACCTGAGCTCAGTTATTTACCCATTTCAAAAAAAGTATTTCAAAGACTCTTAGCGGTAAGAGTCCAACAAAGGGATACAATTGCACGTCAAAAGACGCTGCAATATGTAGATACCCTGGACTTAATAGCCTTAAAGCGGGTCCGAAAAAGAAGTAGCCCCCTGTTAAAAGGAGATAATCCCACCCTTTGGGGAAAGTGGGTCAAGCCGGTATTGTTAATTTCGACAGGGATAGGCGGAATTTTTGCCCTATTTTTCCTCAGAAGTGATTAATTTTCCTAAAATTTGTAGAATGCGCATAGGGCTATGCAACCCTTTTTACCCGAATACCCTCTGTATATCGATGTTGTAATGTATGGATAAGCTACATGACAAAACTTTACCCCGAAGAAGAAATAGTAGAAGGTTGTAAGAAAGGAGATCCCCATTTGCAAAGGGCCCTTTATACATCCTATCATAAGAAAATGTATGGGGTTTGTCTGAGATATGCGGATAATTCGGATGATGCCATGGACATATTGCAAGAAGGCTTTATCACTGTATTTCAAAAAATAGAAGGATTCGAAGGGAGGGGGTCGCTGGAAGGGTGGATCAGAAGGATTATGGTTCACAAAGCGATTGGCCACTACCGAAAAAAGTCTCGGTATTTTGTGGTCGACATAGAAGAGGCCTGGGATGTGGGAACAGAGGAAAATGTATTTGAGCAGATGGGGAGGAAAGAACTTCTGGGCCTGATCCAGGACCTACCTCCAGGATATAGAACCGTTTTTAATTTATACGCTATCGAAGGATATACCCATAAAGAGATCGGAAAAATGATGAATATATCCGCAGGTACGAGTAAGTCGCAATTTTCCAGAGCCAGAGGCTTGCTAAAGAGTAAGATATTGACCTATAACAATCCAAGCAAGAGCGCTTGATTATATACGAGAATATGCCAGAGGATAAAGACATACGAGGCTTTTTGTCGGAAACTTTTGCGGACTTCGAACCCAGTCCCGAACGGGATATATGGGGGGGCATAGAGGCTCAATTAGAAAGGAAGCCTCCTCGAAAACCTGCTTGGTGGCTGTATAGTGCTGTTGCTGCGGGTATCGCTGCGTTGATTGCTGTTTTCCTTTTATACCCAGGACGCCCAGTTACGGAGACTTCTTCCGATTCGCAAAACATAACGGAGATACAACCTTCTGAGGATACGGATACACTTTATCCCAAAGAAACGCTGGTTCCTAATAAGGAGTCGGAGGAAGCAACCCCTGAGGAAGTCATTCCCCCGGCTCCTGTAATTTCTCCCAAAACGTTAACAGAAACATCTACTCCACAGGTAGACAAAGTCGATAATAATAGCCCTTTCGAATTTCAGGCCCCTCTTTTGACAGAAGGAAAAAGAGACAGCCTTTCAGAAGAAAAAGCTATCCCTGTAGATCTCCCTAAACTGGTAGCCGAGATTCAGGAAGATGTTCTTCCTCCCAAAGAGTTGGAAGTTGAGCCCACCATTCCTGACGCCACTTTGCTGGCAACAACTGCAACAGATAACAGTCAAAATAATTTAGTTGATTCAAAAGGTTTTTCCCTTAAAGAATTGAGCTTTGAAAAGGCACTATTAGCTGCTGGAGAAGAGCTTGATAAACGTTTCGATTATTCTCCTCTAACAGCGCGCGAAGAGGAGAAGGATGGCGAAACTGTACGAACATTCCGGGTAAAAATCGGAGGATTTAGTATTACTCACAAAAAAAAGGTTAGGCGATCTAAAGAAAAAAGAACATGAGAACTTTATACACTACATATCTGATAATATTAGGCATAATGGTCGGGCCCTTTACTGTCCAGGCCCAGGATACGGATTCTTCAAGGGTAGAAGTCCCTTCCGATACACTAGTGGTAGATCCACCTGAAGAAGTCCCCCAAGAAGGAGAGGAAGAGGAAGGAGTCGTAGAATACCAGGACTCTACTACTATTATGTGGGGGAATCGGAGTCGGATTATCATTACAGAGGATAAGGAGGGAAATCGGATCATTAAGCTTGTCAAGAAAAAAGATGGAGAGGTAGTCATTGAAGATGACGATGATTGGGATGAGGATGACGATTGGGACGACGAGGACGATTATCGCGAGTATAAAAGGCGTAAATACAATAATTCGGTAGATTTTCTAGCCTTTGACCTGGGACTGACCAACTATTATAACGACAATAATTTTGGTGTGGATGCCGTTGATCCGGATTTGGAAGTGAGAGCCTTTCGGCCCGGTGCCCACGTAGCCCTGCACTTTTTACCCACTACTGTGAGCTTATTTGGTAGGGGAGTCGTTAACCTAAAGACAGCTATAACCATAGACTGGACTCAGTATTATTTCACGAAAAATATCCGAATACTTCCTGACCAGGATACTTTGACATGGACCTTTCCCGGCATCGAATTTGACAAGAACAAGTTGACCACAAGATACGCTCAGATCCCTCTTCTGTTAAACTTCAATACCAATCCTGGGAGTGATAATGGATTGAGTTTCTCCATTGGTGGCTATGCTGGTGTCTTATGGGGAGGCAAAACTAAACAGGTAAGTGATGAAGAAGGAAAGGAGAAGGTGAGGGATGAGTTTAACCTCAATAGGTTTCGGTATGGGTTGACAGCTCGTTTAGACCTAAAGTGGTTAGACTTTTATGCCAACCTCAATCTCAGCCAAGTCTTTGAAGAAAATGAGGACCGGGGAATCAATACCCAATCCTTTACTGTTGGAGTAAATATTATTGATTTTTAATAATACTGCAGGGACAAAGTAGAGCTTGTCCCTGCAGTAAATTACAGGTGATTTCAAGTCCTTAATGATCCCAAAAGCGGAATGAAAAATGTTCTTTGGCCTGCTTGCGGCGAATAAAACAAATCCCCAAAAAATATAGATCAATACTGACACTCACCTCGGGATGGGATTTGATTTCCGTCCAGGCTCGCTTCATCTCTGGAGACCAATAAATATCATCAAATATTATTATTCCTTCATCTGGCACATGGGGTAAAATATGGTGAAAATACTGGAGCGTTGGCTGATACTGGTGATTCCCATCTATAAAGACAAAGTCCGGTGCGAGTATTTTCACATCTAGAGAATTATCGAAAAGCTGATCAAAGGGACCAATGAGTAGGGTGGGATGGACCTCATATTTTTTGAAGTTCTGTCGGGCAATAGCGGCCAATGCTTCAATTCCTTCCAAGGTGAAAAATTCGTCAAAGGAATGATGTGCCAGGCAATACAAGGATGATAGGCCTACATGAGTGCCTAATTCCAGTCCGCGCCGTGGCCGATAGTGTTGTACCATTCTTCCCAATAATTCTCCAGATGCCTTTTTTCGAGCTGCACGACTTATCAACCTTCCTAGTTTTTGAGTTTTTGTTCCCGAACTTCCCGCACCTAAATCTCGAAATACAATCTCCTTCGAACTTCGACTCAAATCTTTTTTGAGACGGTCGATCTCCTTTCCTCTAGGGATAGGGCTCCCCTTCAAAACCTGCTGGTACCAGTCATACACAAAGGGAGAATGAACTTGGTAGAGATTTTTTGCGCCTAGCCAATAAGAAAAAAAGGAGGTAATCCGAAACCAAAGGTATTTATTCACTGCTAACCTTATAATCGAATTCTAGGTAATCTTGAGTTGTTCCCGGCAAGTCCTGAACCTTGAGGATTCTCATCAGGGCAAATTGAGGCTGTGGAGCCTTGGTAAGCTTTACAATCAATAAGTCCCCCTCTTCTAATTGAGGACTTTGCTTCGTAATGGCAGTGGAACTTTGGTAGAAACTCCATATAAGCTCATAGTCCGCTTCCTCAAAATTAATCTGGGTAGGGGAGAGGTGTACAAAAATCGAGTCCCGATTGAGGCGATCATTATTGGGAGAAGACAGCTGTGCAGTAAAGGTTTCATCCGTGCTAAGCTCTGCGATATCGATACTTAAAGGATTCGCCCATTCGCTTGGGAAAGCCTGCTGAGTAGAAAAATTATATCCCGAAAGACTATCTGAAGCAGCACTCCATAGCTTGCGGGTAGTATAGGTAAAGGTAGGATATACAACTGCCGATGGAGGGGATGGCTGGATAGCCGTAACGACTACATCCACTTGATCTCGGCTTTCCCGCTGATCTTCTACCCAGAATGAATAAGTGATATGAGAAAATGAGGGGAAGCTATCTATTTCATCGGAGAACTGTAAGCTTTCAAAGGTTTCAGAAAGAGGGATTTGTTCAAGCTGAGTCAGGGGCAAGAGTACGTTTCCTTTTGGATCGTGGACTTGATAGTCGACTTGAAATAGGCTCAGCCCTTTATCATCAGCAGCTTCTAATCGAAAGTCTAAGACTTCCCCAGTTCGTGCGATCAGACTGCTACTATCAGGGCTTATGAGCTGGATAACTGGTGCTTCCGAATCTCGAAGAGGATTGTTAATGCTATCATCATGACAGGCTACCAGGATCACCCCTATGGCGAACTGAGAGATTGCTCTAAAAAGCCCTTTCGGGGACTTTATTCCCATTCTTGTCCCCCATTTAACTTGATATCCTACCTTATTCATAGAGATTATTAAGGTCCGCTTGTGCAAGTTCTACCAGGAAGCTACCAATTTGGGAACAGACATCCCTCAGGTATTTCTCTCCCTTTTCAGCAGTGGAAGGATAGGGATTTCCTACCCCTGTATCGGCAGTGACTTCCGTCCATTTTCGCTGAGCACTCACCCATCCTTCTTTTAAGCCCTTGATTTTGAAGGTCTTGGCCTGCCCATTTCCCGCCTCCTCCAAGGGCCTTACCAATTCTGGTGCGATGTGCAATATCGCACTGGTCTCCATTTCTCCCGCATGATCTCCTGGGTCGTCAAAATACTGCTCCCAGTCTACCACCTTCCACCAGTTAAGGGTACAAACAAAGACTTCGGGGTAAAGGCCATATAATTCTCGGGTCATCTGCTTGAAATAATTACCCCCATGACCATTCAGAATTACTAGCTTGTGCAAGCCTTGAAGAGATAATACCTGAACCAGGTCTTTTAGCAGAGCCAATTGGGTACTGGGATTCATATTCAAACACAGATCCACATCTAACTGCCCGGTATTGACCCCAAAGGGAACAGTGGGAAAGACTATGGGTTTGGCCCCTTTTTCCCAGGCCCATTTGGCCGATTCTGCTGCTACATAATCACATTGATAATTGTCCGTTGCATAGGGAAGGTGGTAATTGTGAGCCTCGGTGGCCCCCCAGGGGAGTACGGCTACTTGATAATCGGTATGTTTAACAGCTTCCCAATTATTTTCCGCTAAGATATATGGTCTGGCTTGGTACATAATAGTAGGATAGGGGCTAAAGTTTTGATCAAAAAGGACGAAAGGTTGAAGATATACTTATATATTCAATTTTTTGGTCCAAAAAATACGCATAAGGTGAGGAAAAACGTCGAAATTGATAAAATTTCTGAATATACCGGACACAGAGGCAGTATTTATGCCCTCACGGCAGGAGCAAATAATAGGTACTTCTACAGTTCTGGGGATGATGGGGTAGTCGCGAAATGGGACCTGCATGCAGAATCCAAGGTCGGGAAGGGAATATTGAAATTATCCCACGGTGCCTATGCTCTATTGTACATACCAGAAATCCATATGTTGATCGTAGGAGGAAGCGAGGGTTCTGTGTATTTTTTTGATGAAAAGAAGCAAAAAGTTGTCCAAACCATTCGGTATTCCCCCAATCCGGTATATAATTTGTACTATGACAAGGGTAACTTCGTTATATGGATATTACAGGGAGAAGGATTCTTGAATGTAATGGACCTAGAGTTGATAGAGAGCAAGTATTTTGAAAGAATTTCCCAACGTAACCTTAGAGGGTTTTCTTCGTCAAAGGATGAGAAAAGCGTGTTTATTGGGACTAGTGGAGCGGAAATTTTAGAACTGATTTCTGAAAATTATACGGTGATAAATTCTTGGTCGGCCCATGAAAATTCGGTTTTTACGCTTGCTCGGCACCCAAATGGTGCTTACCTTGTAAGTGGAGGCCGTGACGCGCACCTAAATGTCTGGCAATCAGTTACTCCTTATGAGCTTGTGGACCGGATTCCCGCTCATAATTTTACGATAAATGATGTGGCCTTTGAGAACACAGGAGAGTATTTTTTGACCGCGAGCAGAGATAAAACACTTAAAGTATGGGATGCATACTCTTTTGAATTGCTCAAAGTAATTGACCATAGACGAAACGAAGGACACACACATAGCGTTAATAGAATATTGTGGATAGAAACAGATAATTCTTTTATTTCGTGTAGTGATGACCGGCGCTTAATACACTGGAAGTTACATATAACAGGGTAATTTATTTATGCTTACACCAATCGAAATACGGCAACAAACTTTCAATAAGGAATTCCGTGGGTATAACCGGGTTGAAGTGGATGCTTTCCTCCAGGAAGTTGCTAAAATGATGGAACAGCAAATGGAAGTCAGCCGCAATCTCAAAGAAGAACTGGATAAGACCAAGGCAAGTTATGAGACCTTGAAAGAGGTGGAGAATATGTTGCACAAAACCCTGATGCAGGCAGAGCAATCTTCCCGGTCTACTGTGGAAAATGCTCGACAGAAGGCTGATCTCAAGATTCAGGAAGCAGAAGCAAAAGCAAGAGAGATTGTTCAACGGGGGGTGAACGAGCGTTCACGTATTGATAGTGAAATTCTGGAATTAAATAAGTGGAGAGGAGAACTATTGGGCGAATTACAAAATTTCCTCCATTCTCAACTGGGAAGATTGGAAACCTTTGGTAATAGAGAGCTTAAGTCTTCTTCACGAGGGCATCTGACTGCTCTCAATGGAAATTCAAATGGAAAAGAAGGACTTTTTGAAACGAATGGTAAGTCCAATGGAAATGGCAGCCATGACTTTTTTGACGATTTGGCAGATAGCCTTTAAGGGATTTTCCCAATGAGCGTTTGTTTTATAGGTTGAGATGATTTTATCAGATAGAAGGATTTTAGAGGAAATCCAAAAAGGCAACATTGTGATTGATCCCTTTGATAGGGAAGCACTGGGCAGCAATAGCTATGATGTCCATCTAGGTCCACATTTGGCTACCTACTCCGGTCGTATTCTCGATGCCAAAGCCCATAACCAAGTCCAAGAAATCTTAATCCCTGAGACTGGATATATCCTTCAACCCAATACACTCTATCTGGGAGTTACGGAAGAGTATACAGAGTCTCATGCACAGGTTCCTTTCTTAGAGGGGAAAAGTAGTATTGGGCGCCTGGGGATCCACATTCACGCTACAGCAGGTAAAGGAGATGTAGGGTTTTGTAATACCTGGACCTTGGAAATCACCGTGGCTCAACCGGTCAAAGTTTACGCAGGTATGCCCATTGGGCAACTCATATATTTTGAAGTAGATGGAGATGTACTGAGGCGTTACGACAAAAAGCCCAATGCAAAGTACAATCAGAAAACCATAAAACCCGTAGAATCCATGATGTGGAAAAATTTTTTACGGTAATAAAGGGATAAATTTTTTTTTATTCACAATTTTTTCCTTAAATTTGAAGAATGAAATTAAGACAGATAGAGCTCTTCTACCTCTATTTGAATGTATAAAAGCTTAGGGCGTTTTCATGGCTGTTGGGTCGTCCCTCGAGGACGGCCCTCTCTTTTTATACCTTTTCTACCTCTTTTATTTCATTTTTTTCCCCAAAGACTCTACTTGTCCACCTAGGCAGGAGGATAAATCCAATTAGTAGATAGGGATAGTAGGTAATAAGTCTCCACAGAGCAGCCAGTGCTATTCCCAAGCCTGGAGGTGTCAGGTCTTCTAGCATATTGGTAAACATAACCTCGGCAATTCCAGAACTCCCTGGGGTGGGGGATACCAACATAAATACAAACATTACCGCCTGCCTGGCAAAAGCTAAAATATGGTCCATTACACCAAGATTGGAAAGGGCAAAGGCGGCAATCACACAATTAAGAACTAAATACCTTCCCAACCACGCCATTAAGGTTGCTGTCCAGGCCCAGAGCCAAAAGGTCCAGGCCTTGCTCCTAAATTCTTTGGAGGAGTTGAGTAATTCATCAGCCAGTTTTAATATTTTTCTACTCCAACGTTTAAACAGCCGACTGACGGAAAGCTTCCTAATCACCCTATGTGTTCCTTCCGGTCTAATGAATAAGGCAAAAGCCAGAAATACCGTATATAAGAAAATCACTCCATAGGCCACCCAAAATCCCAAAACTAAACCGTCCCCAGAATAGGAACCCATATCCCGAATGGGATCAAAGATTTGATCTGGACCCAGTAAAAATAAGATGGGGGGTAAGACTAAAAGGTAAAATACCTCATCTAGGAATATGGCAATAAATATGATTGCGGTGCTTTTTCCTGCAGAAATCTTTTCCTTTATAAGCATGTAAATGGCAAAGGCGGATCCCCCAACAACAGAGGGGGACATAGCAGAAAAAAATTCCCACAAAAGGGTTACTTCAAAAGCAGCTCGGAGACTCAGCTTTTTATCCGTTAGAATCCACATCCTCCAGATGTAGCCGATGTCTCGGATGAACATCATCAGAAAGCCCATGAATACCCAAAATAAGCTGTTTATCGACCATTCCACAGAACTGATGGCCTCCCGGATTTCGCCATCCCCTGATACGAAATCTTTGTATAAGATGTATCCTATTGTGGCAAATAGCCCAATAAGGACTGGCCAGATGACTTGGGTAATCTTGAAACGGCTAAGGAGATCTGAATTGCGGCTTCCTTCCATGAATAGGTTAAGAGATTAACGCAGGACCAATGAGATTATTTAAGACGTGCTTACTAATTCGAATTTTATGTCCGAATCTTCCAAATCCTCCAACTGGCGGATAAATATATCAAGAGAAAACAGGGCTATATAGGCTTCATTGGAAAGAGATTGTTCATCAATTTTCCGCATTTCCCCCTCTGTTTTGAGAAACTCATCCTTACTGAGGCTTATAGGCAGATCCGAATTCATATAAGTGAGAATCCCTTGAGGGGCATATTTACTACGTATTTCACTCTGCAGCGCCTTCCATTGAGATAAATCTACATTCATCACTTCTACACTTTTTTCTATTTCTTTTTCCTCTTGTAATAACAAGCGGAAGGATACACTTTGTTTAGGCATTTTACCACTAAATTTGTTTCAACCGCTCAAAGATAGCAGGGAATAGCTATCTGCCACGAAAAAATTTTGTTTATTAGATTCTTATCGATAAAATATTACAGACAACCTAAACCAATAAGCACAAATGAATAATCGAGATTTAAGACCTTATGGTCTGCTATTACTTTTGGGAGTTTCGTTTTCCCTGGTATTATCTCAGGGGAATCAGTCATTTCCGGTAGTAGATGGGAAAATTGAAGCAGTGGAAAGCAAAGTCGTGGAATGGCGGCATCATATCCACCAACACCCTGAACTCTCTAACAGGGAATTTGAAACCGCTAAACTGGTTGCCAATCATTTACGAGATTTAGGGATAGAGGTTCAGACAGAGGTAGCACACACAGGTGTGATCGGAATTCTTAAAGGAGGTCTTCCGGGTCCTGTGGTTGCCCTACGGGCGGACATGGATGCCTTGCCCGTAACCGAACGAGTAGATATCCCATGGGCCTCTCAAGTCAGAGCTACTTATAATGGGGTAGAGTCTGGAGTTATGCACGCTTGTGGGCACGATACCCATGTAGCCATTCTTATGGGGGTCGCTGAGGTATTGGCAGGAATGAAAGGGGACTTGAAAGGAACGGTCAAATTCTTGTTTCAACCCGCCGAGGAAGGAGCGCCTCCTGGAGAAGAAGGAGGGGCGGAACTGATGGTGAAGGAAGGGGCCATGAAAAACCCTGAAGTAGATGTTGTTTTCGGCCTTCATATCAACTCCACAACTGAAGTAGGCCATATTCGCTACAAACCGGGGGGGACGATGGCTGCGGCAGATAGATTCGTCATAGAGGTAGAAGGAAAGCAAACCCATGGTGCCAGACCCTGGGGGGGCGTAGATCCCATCGTAACTTCCGCCCAGATTATTATGGGATTGCAGACGATTATTAGCCGCCAGACAGAATTGACCAAAGAGGCTGCTGTTATTTCTGTAGGCTACTTACAAAGTGGAATACGGAGCAATATCATTCCTGAAAAAGCTACCATGATTGGTACGATCCGCACCCTCGATACAGAAATGCAAGAACTTATTCACCAGAAAATAACAAAGACTGCTACTCAAATAGCTGAAAGTGCTGGTGCTAAGGCTAAGGTTACCATCGAAAAGGGATATCCGGTTACCTACAACGACCCGGCACTTACCGCTAAAGCTGCAAAAGTGCTGGAAACTATATTGCCGGAGGACCAACTTCATTTGACAGATGCGGTTACCGGAGCAGAGGATTTTTCTTTTTTTGCCCAAGAGGCGCCTGGTTTTTTCTTCTTTATTGGAGGGAGACCCGGTTCTGTTCCTCTGGAGGAGGCTGCTCCTCACCATACGCCAGACTTTTATGTGGATGATGAAGGAATGAAGACCGGAATAAAGGCTCTGATAAGCCTCACGCTGGATTATATGAACAATCCTATGGATTAGACAAGCTTTATTTGCTTTCTATAGCTGATCTTGCAGGAATTAATCCTATTTTTGTGCTCGAAAAAAAAATCGAGCACATTTTTTATGTCAGAATTACGAAATATAGCCATCATTGCTCACGTTGACCATGGAAAAACAACCCTGGTAGACAAGATGCTGGTCTTTGGGAGCCTCTTTCAAGAGCATGAAGAGGTGGGGGAGTTGATCCTCGATAACAATGACCTGGAACGGGAAAGGGGCATTACCATTCTTTCAAAGAACGTCTCAGTTCGCTACAAAGGGGTAAAAATAAACATAATCGATACTCCAGGCCACGCCGATTTTGGGGGAGAAGTTGAGCGTGTGCTCAATATGGCCGATGGAGTACTGCTTCTAGTAGATGCTTTTGAAGGGCCCATGCCTCAAACCCGTTTTGTCCTTTCTAAGGCCTTGGCCTTAGGGCTGAGACCTTTGGTGGTGATCAATAAAGTAGACAAGCCCAATTGCCGACCCGAGGAGGTTCAGGATGCCGTGTTCGAGCTTATGTATGAGCTGGATGCCTCGGAAGAGCAACTCAATTTTCCAACCATATACGGGTCCGCCAAAATGGGGTGGATGGGGTCTAACTGGGAAAACCCCACGGAAGATATCGGGTACCTGATGGATCAAATCCTTGAGCATGTTCCCCCGCCAAAGGTTGCAACGGGGTCTACTCAACTGCAGATTACCTCATTAGATTTCTCTTCCTATGTAGGCAGGATTGCTATTGGGAGGCTGTATCGTGGTTCTTTGAAAGAAAACCTCCCCATTGCCCTTGTTAAGAGAGAGGGAGCTATAAAAAAGACCCGGATTAAAGAATTATTTGTCTTTGAAGGGCTGGGAAGGAAAAAAGTTGCTCTGGCTGAAGCTGGAGACATTTGTGCCTTGGTGGGATTGGAAGATTTTGAAATCGGAGATACAGTTGCCGATATAGGAGAACCGGAAGGCCTACCCCCAATAACTATTGATGAGCCTACTCTAAGTATGCGCTTCACCATTAATGATTCTCCGTTTTTTGGTAAAGAAGGAAAATATGTAACCTCACGCCACTTGAAGGAGCGTTTAGAGGATGAATTAGAAAGAAACCTGGCCCTGCGTGTGGATAGAACCGATTCTGCCGATGCCTTAAATGTATCTGGGAGAGGGATTCTACATTTGGCAATCCTAATTGAGACCATGCGAAGGGAGGGATATGAACTTCAGGTAGGTCAACCACAAGTGATTATCAAGGAAGTAGAGGGAAGGAAACATGAACCCGTGGAGGAGCTTGCCATCGACTTACCAGAAAACTTCTCTGGGAAGGTAATTGACCTGGTTACTCAGCGAAAAGGGGAATTACAAAACATGGAGGTAAGGGGAAATCGGGCTTTTCTGGAATTTGAAATCCCATCCCGGGGAATTATTGGACTAAGGAGCGAAATTCTCACGCTGTCTGCTGGAGAAGCCATTATGGCCCATCGTTTCCTTCGTTTTGCTCCTTATAAAGGCGATTTTGAAAAGAGAAACCAAGGCTCTCTCATTGCGCATGGGACTGGACAGGCCCTAGCCTACTCCCTGGATAAACTGCAGGATAGGGGGAGCTTTTTTATAGGCCCTCAAGAGCAGGTGTATGAAGGCCAGATAGTGGGCGAGAATAAGCGGGGGGATGACCTGGTCGTAAATGTGACCAAGGCCAAAAAGCTAACCAATATGCGGGCAGCTGGTTCAGATGACAAAGCTAAATTGGCACCGCCCATTAAGTTTAGCTTGGAAGAAGCATTGGAATATATCAAAGAGGACGAATACGTCGAAGTTACCCCAGAGTCTATCCGCCTCAGAAAAATCTACCTAAAGGAGCACGAAAGAAAGCGCAAATAAAAAAGGAGGAACCCCGAGGGATTCCTCCTACCCATATTAAAGCATTCTTATTTCAGTTTTAATTCCCGGAAGGCTTGGCGAGCACCATGGTCCAATACCCCTTAACGGAGGCTACCCCCATTTCTGAGGCCTTTGAATCCATTAGTATTCTGCAATGTCCTACACTGTTTTTCCACCCTTCAAGGACCCCTGATGCAGAGCTGTAGCCGAAGGCAATGTTTTCACCAGCACTGAAGAATTTGTATCCTGTTTCACTGATACGATCAGTAAACGTACTTCCATCTGTTCCTACATGAGCAAAATGATTGTTATTTGCCATATCATTGGAATGCCTAAGAGCAGCTTCTTCCAATAAATCGCTTTTTTCAAGATTGCCCACAGAATTGTAGAATTTGTCTCCACAGGTACACCCTTCAGCCCTTAAATCATTCACCAGGCTGAGCAACTCCGTTTCAACTGAGCTGGTTGGCACTTCGGTTTCTGTCTCTTCTAGTTCCTCAATGATAGGTGGAACTATTTCATCACAAGCGGCCAACGAAAGAACGATTAAAAGCAAGACAATTGGGTTTTTAATGCGATCAATTACTAACCTGAACATGCGTGACTAGGTTAAATGTGCCAAAAATGGTTAAAAATGTGTGCATGAAGTTGCGAACTAACCTTTCAACCTTATCAAAGAACTACCCAAAAGTAATATAAATAATCGTAAATTACAATAAATGGATTAAACTAATTAAATTTAGTTTGGTAAATGGTATTTAGGTGCGAAAAAGGAGCATGTCAATTAGGTGGGACAAATCTGGCTCTGACAGGACATACATTTCAACTCTTCATAAAGCTGTAATGGAGGCGTGTCAATAAGAGACTCCATAAAAAAAGACTGCCCCCTTTGGAGGCAGCCTATACTATTTGATTATTTTTTGCTTAATTCCCTGTATCAGGTTTAGCCAACAAGAGGGTCCAGTAATCTCCTACAGATGCAGCCCCCATTTCAGTTACACGGGCGTCCATAAGAAGCTTGCAATGTGGAGCACTCGTACGCCAGCCGTTCATAACACCTGATACGGAGGAATAACCGGATGCAATGTTTTCTCCTGAGCAAGAGGCCTTGTATCCAGCGGCTTCAATGCGATCAGTATACACACTTCCATCAGTTCCTACATGGCTAAAGTGCTTGTTTCTAGACATATCTTGGGAATGTCTTAAGGCTGCATTGTCCAACTTTTGATTTTTGATGACTATCTCTGCGGGAGGAAAGTAGGTATCGCCACATTTACAGCCTTCCGCTCGCAAGCGATTTAACTGCGTTAGTAACTCAGACACCTTGGGTCTTAAGCGAACTTCCTCAACCAGAGGGTTTTCCCCCTCTGAACATGAGACAAAGGAGAGAACAGCCAAAAGCAAGATGAATGATTTAACTATGGGTCTATTTATGTAAATAAACATGCAGTAGGCTAGATTTTTATCATAGCGAAAAGTGCAATTTTTGTGCCTGAATGGAAAATAATCTTACGTGTGGAAAAAATTAATTTGAATTATTTTTTTTCTCCAAGAAACAGTAATATCACTCTATAAAGATTATCAGTATAATATTCCGAAGACAACCGGTATTTCATACCTGCCTATTGCGAATTTATATAAAATATAAATTTCGAACTAATTTAATACTAGCTAAAAAGAAAATTAATGGGAAAATTTTCCCACATCAACTGAAATGTAAAAGATAACCCGATTAATTAGATAGGACGCGAGCCATAGTGCTGCCTATTTCGGCGGGAGTTTCCACAACGGCTATTCCACAAGCTTCCATTACATCCATTTTGGCCTTAGCAGTTCCCTTGCCTCCAGAAATAATGGCTCCAGCATGGCCCATGCGGCGTCCTGGAGGCGCTGTACGGCCTGCAATGAAACCTACTACAGGCTTGGTCATATTGTCTTTGACCCATTCCGCACAGATTTCTTCATTGGACCCACCAATCTCTCCGATCATAATGACCCCTTCGGTCATGGGGTCTTCGTTGAAAAGCTTCATGACGTCTAGGTGGGTTGAACCGATAATAGGGTCTCCCCCTATTCCCACACAGGTAGATTGTCCCAGCCCTTCTTTAGTAACTTGGTCTACCGCCTCATAGGTTAGGGTGCCTGAACGACTGATAATACCAATTTTTCCAGGATTGTGAATAAAGCCGGGCATGATTCCCAATTTGCATTCTCCGGGAGTGATAACTCCAGGGCAGTTGGGGCCAATCATGCGAACGCCACGGTCTGAAATGTATTTTTTTACATAGGTCATATCCTTGATCGGAATACCTTCTGTAATGGTTACAATTAGGGAAATACCAGCATCTGCCGCTTCCATGATGGCATCAGCAGCGAACCTAGGTGGAACAAAAATAATGCTGGTATCTGCTTGTGTTTTTGTCACCGCTTCTGCAACGGTATTGAAGACTGGTAAGTTCAAATGATCCCTCCCCCCTTTGCCAGGTGTTACCCCTCCGACGACCTGGGTGCCATATTCGATCATTTGAGAAGCGTGAAAGCTTCCTTCCTTACCGGTAAATCCTTGAACAATGATTTTGGAATTTTTATTAACTAAAATACTCATGTGGAGGGGATAATTATATTTCTGTTGTAGTCTTTTTTAAAAGACTTGTAAATATATTTTTCCCCCCTGTAAAAACCAAAGGAAATTACATAAGTCCGCTATTCATTTAACGCCCAGTTGTAATTTTTGAAAGAGATGCTGGCAGATGGGTTTATTTGGACCTTGGAATAGGTATTGATAAAATCAGTAAGGCTTCCTGCTTTAGTAAAATCAGCCTTATACCAATCGAATAAGGAGGAGATTTCTGCAGAATTCACGCTGAGGCGATTTTCCTGAGGATTATTAATATAGGCACGGGTCTGTTTATTGAGTTGCCCAGGTAATTTTTCAGCTGTATAGGCCTCATTGAGCAACTTTGGGCAGGAAATGGAGGCACAATTCACCGCAAAATGGATACGGGGTTCATTAAACTGCTTTCGGATGATATCGTGTTCGATGTTGTTTAAGCTATAGGATTTTCCGCCTATTTTAATAAAGGCCTTATCCCAAGGCTTGCCTTGGTCCAGGTCCATAATGCTTTTCAAGGGATAGTTGTCTATGATTAATTTTACTGTAAAGGCATTGTAGGCATTGATCCAATAAGCCAATCGTTCATTCTTGGGCCAAGAACTCGCTGGCGGATTGGCAGATAGGAGATCCAGGTATTGTTGAAGGTCTGCTTTGGAGGAGATAAATCCTTTGTAATTTACCTTTCCCGAAGCACTGACATTTTTAACAAGTAAGGTGTTCCATATAGTGTGGGAAATACTCCCTGCGAGTTCTTCTACTTGAGATACTACTTCGGCTTCTTCTTCCTTGGGTTGTGGAATAATTTCTTTATCCGCTGGAGTCGAAGATTTTCCCTCTTCTTTTACCAGGTTGACTTCTTCTATAGACTTTACAGAATTAGCCTTCTCTTGGACAGGCTTGCTTTCCGCTCGGGTTTCTTCTTTTTCTATGGGCTTTTTGATTCTTTCTGTGGGAAGTTGAGGTTCGATACCTTCTTCCTGTTCAAGGCTAGGCTCGACCTCCATGGGCAGGTCTCTTGAAGGGGTAGATTCAGTCGCCTCTATGGTCGAAACCTGTGAAGCTTCAGCACTTTGGGTAACGGGTTGGCATGCGAGTATTAAAAAGAGGCCAACAAAGAGGAGGTTTTTCATTTTTTATCAGTTTCTTCTACCTACGAGTATAGCAAAGAACAGTTAAGAGAAACTCTGAGACTGTCCATTGGGCGACAAGAATCCCTCCATGGCTTTTGGGTGAGAAGCATTTGAGTAAAAATAGGAGTCAAGTACAGATATAATCTCCTAATAGCCTGTAATACTCATTCCCCTTTGTATATTTGCTTCTTCATTTAAAGAATGGCATTAGCTATTCATTTTGGGAAACTCACAATTTTCGATTTCGGAAATGGCAAAAGCTCAGAAACTCACAAAACGCGCGGATAATTACTCTGATTGGTACAACGAATTGGTCAAGCGCGCAGATCTTGCAGAAAACTCAGAAGTCAGGGGATGTATGATCATCAAGCCCTATGGTTATGCCATTTGGGAACGAATGCAACGTGTCCTGGATGATGCGTTTAAGGCCACCGGTCACCAAAATGCTTATTTTCCCTTATTTATCCCTAAATCTTTTCTCTCCAAAGAGGCTGATCATGTAGAAGGTTTTGCCAAAGAGTGTGCAGTTGTTACCCACTATCGATTGAAAAACGATCCAGAGGGTGGGGGAGTGATAGTCGATCCAGAAGCGAAGTTGGAGGAAGAATTGATCGTGCGGCCTACTTCTGAAACGATTATTTGGAGTGCCTATAAAAATTGGATTCAGTCCTACCGAGACCTGCCTTTGCTCATCAACCAATGGGCCAATGTCGTTCGATGGGAATTGCGTACCCGTATGTTTTTGCGTACGGCGGAGTTCCTTTGGCAGGAAGGGCACACGGCCCATGCTACCAGCGAGGAAGCGGTTGAAGAAGCTGAACGCATGTTACATGTCTATGGAGATTTTGCCGAAAACACCCTGGCCGTTCCTGTAATACGCGGGATAAAAAGTGAAAGCGAACGCTTTGCTGGGGCTGAGGAAACCTATACAATTGAGGCCATGATGCAGGATGCCCGTGCCTTGCAAGCGGGAACCTCTCATTTTCTAGGACAGAATTTTGCCAAGGCCTTTGATGTAAAATATGCCAATAAGGATAATAAGGAAGAATATGTGTGGGCTACCTCCTGGGGCGTGAGTACCCGTTTGATGGGAGCACTCATTATGACACATGGAGATGACCAGGGATTGGTATTGCCTCCTTCTATTGCCCCTTATCAGGTGGTTCTGATCCCCATAGGAAGAAAGGAAGAAGAAAGAGCCCTTGTGATGGATTGTCTATTGGGTCTAAAGCGGGAATTTGAGGATATGGGGATCCGTGTAAAGCTCGATAGCGATGACACCAAAAGTCCAGGATGGAAGTTTGCCGAGTGGGAACTCAAAGGAGTACCCCTCCGTATTGCCCTGGGACCTAGAGATCTAGATAACAAGCAGATAGAAATTGCCCGTCGGGATACAGGGGAAAAAAGTTCTCTTCCTCTTACAGGTAAGATGGGCCCACAAGTCCAGGACCTGTTGGATGAGATCCAACAAAATGTCTTTCAAAAAGCCTTAGACTTTCAACGCTCTCATACGCAGGAGGTAGATACCTGGGAAGAATTCGTCGCACAGGTCGAAAGTCCTGAGCCTGGATTTATCTATGCACACTGGGATGGAAGCACTGAAACCGAGGAGAAGATCCAGGAAGAGACTAAAGCAACCATCCGATGCATTCCATTAGGTCAAAAAGAAGAAAAAGGGAGTTGCATATATTCGGGGAAACCTTCCAGCCGGAGGGTATTATTTGCAAAAGCCTACTAGGCAAAGCCTGATTTCTTCAATTAATGTTTTACAATCAGGGAATTAGCATGAAGGCCTTTCCCATCATTATCCTCTATTCGGAGTAGATAAATGCCTGATGGAAGATTCCTTAAATCCAAGTCGTGTGAGTGAACTTGTTGCTTTACGGGAAAAGATTTCTGCATTAACTCTTTGCCAGAAGAAGAATATAGCAGTAAGTTCAGCCCCAGAGGTATCTCTGTTCGAGTAAGTACTTGGATCTTGGATTCTGTAGGATTGGGAAATACCCTCAGCTTAAGGCTTTGCTCTATACCAGTGGGAATGGACGTGGTCAAAGAGTCATTTACTTCAAGAGAGGTGTCGATCACCTGAAACACTCTGTTGACGGGAGTAGCCGCTTGGTAGATATCATTTCCCTCTTGGCTGGCCACGAGTTCCACTTCACCCGGTTCTCCTGTCAAAAAGATAGCGATACCGGAAAGGAGGGCCGGGCCCTTAATCAGGTTAACTGTGATGGGAAGTTCGGAATTGGTTTGAAGATCAAGAACAAACGGGGCATCGCTAATTAATTTATCCGGTATCGATGAAAACCGTATCTCCTGAAAAGCCTTGGAAATGGTAAAACGTCTATTTTGAGAAGTTTCTATATACAGACTATCTCCGGGAATGCGTGCTTCTACTTCTGCCACGCCTTCCTCTCCGGTCAAGAAAAGTGTATCATTGCGAACGGTTATAGGTCCATCAATAGCAGTATATTTAACTTTATTAGGGGTATTGGTCTCTGCCCGCAGTCGTAAGGGTTTTTGATTTAATTCCAAGTTGGGAATGGCAAAAAATAAAATTTCCTGGGAGACCTTGGTTACAGAAAAACTTTGGAATGTCGTATCGGAAGGCTCAAAGCCCGCATTCCCCACTTGCCAGATGCTGATTTCTATTTCTCCGGGCTTACCCAATAAATATAAGGTGTCATTGGAGACTCTCCCTGGACCTTCCACTTCATAATCAAGAGATAGCCCAGAATTAGAGAATGCATTTAGCGCAAAAGGAGGGTCAAGTACAGTTTTTGTCCCAATGGGGGGGAGGCTTAGGGTCTGGCCTAATTTATTTACAAAAAAGCTTTGCCTTACGGGACTAGCAGGAGCAAAACTCTTATTTCCTTCTTGGAAAGCCTCAACGATAATCGTATCTGAGACTCGCTCTATGGATAGGGTATTACCTATTAGGCTTGCTGGCCCGTCTATCAAGGAAAATTGTATGGGAAGACCAGAACTAGAGCTTGCCTCCAGGGTAACTGTATTCTGGTTAATTGAAATATCTTCAAGCGTAGTAAAGGAAATAAACTGGCTTATTCTGCTGACTTTGAAGGTATCTTTTAGGGGTTGTGCATTTGCATAGATACTATCCCCTGGTTGATTATATTCAATGATTACTTCGCCTGCGGTACCGTTTAGCACTACACTATTTCCAAAAATTTGGGCAGGCCCCTGCAAGACAGTATAAGTGACCTCCAAGTCAGCGGAAGATTCTGCTGAAAGCAAAAATGGCGGGTCGAGCGTATTTTTGTCTGGGATTTTTTCAGCGCTTATTTGCTGGGAAGCTTTAGCAAATTCCGTGACATGAATGACCTGGGTAATAGGAGGAGCTGCCTGATAGATGCCGTCCCCTTCTTGATTAGCCCTTAAGGTTATGAAGCCAGCGCTTCCAATTACAAAGAGACTATCGTTACGAATTTCGGCAGGACCGCTTACCAACTCAATCGAAACAGGAAGGCCAGAAGTAGCCTGCGCCTCTAAGGCAACTCCAGGAGAGTTGCTAAGTAAGTCATCTACCTTGGTGAAAATAATTTGTTGCTCAATCCGCCTTACTTGAAACCGAATTTCTACAGGCTCAGCACTACTGTAGGAGGCATCTCCCTGCTGTGATGCCTCCACGATCACTAATCCTGCTTCGCCAGTAAGGAAGAGGCTATCCTGTTTAAGGATTGCGGGGCCTTCTACGAACCTCAACTCAACGGGTAAGCCTGAACTAGCTTCAACCTCTAAAGGGAAGGGAAGGTCGTTTACGAACTTGTCGGAGATAGGCACTATATTCAGGACTTGACTGAGCTTCCCCCCTTCCTCCATGGATAAAATCCAATTTGCAATGAGCTCCAAACCGGATTTATCAACCCTATTTTTGGAAGTAGGAGGCATAGAATAGCCTTCCTCAAGGCTCTTCATCCGTTGATAGATCATCGATTTAGCCGTATCTCCTGGGACGATAAGTCTATTTTCACTACCTGTTCCCTCCTCTACCAGAAGCCCATTTATCATATTGGTGGAATCCAATGGAAGGAAAAAACGGGTATCAAACTCCGACCTCAAACCCGTTTGTGAGGAATGGCAACTGCTACAGTTTACATCTAAATAGGACCTTGCCCTAAGGTCTAAAGGCACCTGGAAATCTTCTTTTCGTTCAATCCGAGAGAGATTGGGTAATTCTTCGGTCGAAATAGCTTGAGAGAGCATGCCTAAATGACTAAGGGTTACCAATTGATTGCTTGTCCTACCTGTCAAAGGGTAATTGATTGACTCATTCAACTGAAAGGTGCTAGCACCTAAAACAGTCCCAACGGCTGCTTGGTGGCAGGATAGACATTCATCCCGAGAAGGGTAATGCCAAGTTTGGTTTTGGGGATTTCCCAACCGATCGATGACTGAATATGTCTCATCTAAGCCGTCCAACAATAGTCGGGCATCCTTCCCATCTGGCTCCCATTTATAGGTAAATCCATAATAATGATCATCTTCCCCATGTACCAAGAAACGGGTTTCTAATCTGCGTGTGATTTGCGAACTATTTTCATGAAGGGGCATTTCAAAATGCTTTATGAATACACTACCTTTGGGAAAATTCCACTCATCCTTCAGGCGGTTGTCTATTTTTTCTTCTGCGCTATCATATGTCCCATTGTTGGGAATAGCCATCCAGCGCTTTTTGATAGCTCCATCTGACCAAAATGAATGCCGGGGCTCATAGGGAATTAAAAAATCAGATGGGACAAGGTTTTCTGTGTTTTTAAAGGCACCCGTTTGAGAAAGCCAAAGGGGGGGATCCGGGATGGCTCCCATCTCACGTGCGAGGCGATATATTTTGCCTCCTCTTCCCCCAGAACCATTCATCACCAATACGTAAATTTCCCCTTGATCATCCAAGGCAAAAGAAACAATGCCTTTGAAAGAACTTCCTATTTGATTAGCGGTGAGTAATTCTTCCGCCCATACGCTATCTTGACTTTGATGGAGAATTCGAATTTTTTTACTCCCATTATCTGCGAAAAAGTACTTCCCTTCCAGGGAAGGATGGCGCTGGCCGTGATAGACATATCCACCGATTACACAGTTGTCATTTCCTTGGTGCCCATAAAAGTAATAAGGTTCTTTTTCCACCCCAATCAAACTCAGGGAGTCTGGTTTGGCTCCTCTTGAATCAAGTTCTCCTTCTTTGTAGGACCACTGGTAATTAGCCCCTTTAAAAAGGAGGTTGATTTCTTCTCTTCGTCCCTGTCCTACATCTCCTATCCAGCCTTCATTTGTCTCGGGATCTATGGTCATCCGGTGAGGATTTCGGAGCCCGATAGCGTAAAATTCTTCTAAGAAGGCACTGTCCTCTGATATCCAGGGATTATCGTTCGGGATAAAATAATTAGCTGTAAAACTTTGGTCTAGCGAATCCAGTCTTTTGGGTTGCCGGCGTATAGGGTGGCTCCGACTGGAATCCTGATCCACATCGATTCGGAGCACTCCTCCAAAGAATCGATCCTCGATTGATTGGGCATTTTCATAGAGATTATTGGCTCCCCCTTCATCCCCCAAACTGATATACAGATATCCAGAGGTATCAAAAGCAAGTCCCCCTCCATTGTGGTTGCTATTGCGATCAAATTGGTGTATAAGGACCTCTTCCGATTCAGGGTCTATTATCCCATTTTTAACCGGAACTTCAAAGCGGGATAGCCTATCATACCTACTTTGACTACTGGTATCATTGAATACATAGAGGACATATACATAGAAGTTTTCGACTCCATAATCGGGATGAAAGGCAAAGTTGAGTAGACCTGCTTCAGCTTGGCGAAAGACTTGGTCCCTTTCTCGAAGATTTAGAAAAATTTCCTTTTCAGTGGCCTCCGAATTATTGGAAAAGGTCCAGATGCGCCCATCATGTTCGGCGACCATTATCCGGTTGCCTCCTGGTTCCTGGGCCATATGTATAGGGCCAATAAAATCCAGATTGGGAAAGGCATTTTCCAACACCCAGGCACCTCCAGCGGGTTGTGGCGTTCGTTCTGGGATATTTCCATTGAGATAGGGGTTTACAGGCAGTGGGCTGTCTAAACCAAACTCTTGGAGAATTGCAGGTAGGGCGGCAGTAAAGAGGAATAAGATCCCAAAAATATAGATAGTAGCTTTCGACTTCGTTGTTAAAAAATCCATTAATAATAGATTTGAAATGAGGGTTTATTTCACTATCAAAGATTTTTTGGCAGCAAAATCAAAACAAACACATGAACTCCCAATCTAGCTGGGATAGTATCTATTAATAAGACTTAATTTTGCTGAAAAAGTTACAGGAAAAAAAAATTGAATTAAGCTAATTATTTTACCGTTAAAGTTGTTTGGCTTTTCCGAATTGCCTTGCGAGGATAAGCCCGCAAACCCCGTTCCAAACAGTCCATTGCTTTATGGAGTTTGTGTTTGTCTAAGACATAGGCTATTCGAACCTGATTGTGGCCTGCATGTGGGGTATCATAGAATCCCATACCTGGGGCCATCATGATGGTGGATGACTCGTAAGTGAAATTTGTCAGCATCCATTTACAAAATGTTTCTGCATCATCTACAGGAAGTTCGACCATTGCATAAAAGGCTCCTTCTACCTGTGGAGAAAAAACGCCTTCCATTTGATTTAACCTATCTAAAAGTAGATCTCTTCTGGATGTGTATTCTGCTACCATTTCCTGAAAGTAGGAGTCGGGCAGCTCATATAGAGAAATGGCACCAAGTTGATCCAAGGTGGGGGAACACAGTCGGATTTGTGCCAACTTCATAAAGGCATCTACTACTTGGTGGTTCCGGGATATGATACACCCTATGCGTGCGCCACAGGCTGAAAATCTTTTCGAAATGGAATCGACTAATATTACATGGTCCTTGGCCTTTGGTAGGTCTAAAACCGAAAAATGAGGAGTATCACCATAGACGAATTCTCGGTAAACTTCATCAGCCACGAGAAATAGGTCGTGTTTCAGGACGATCTTTTCCAATTTCCGCAATGCGGATTCAGGATATTGAATACCCGTAGGATTTCCGGGATTACAAACCAGTATGGCTTTGGTCTTGGGGCTAATAGCTCGTTCGAAAGCTTCGGGCTCCGGCAAACAAAACCCTTCTTCAATTCGGGTGGGAATGGGGATTACCTTGGCGCCAGCTGCAATGAATAAACTTACATAATTGGCATAAAAAGGCTCTGGAATGATAATTTCATCGTCTGGATTAATAATGGACCCCGAGATGAAATTCAAGGCCTCAGAAGCTCCTGTAGTAATGAGAATATCCTCTACCTCTAAAGAATGCCCTTTGCGCTGATAATAGTGACAGATGGCCCTTCGAAGTTCGGGAAGTCCAGCGGAATGACTGTAGGAAAGAACTTCAGGGGCCGCATGCTGGATGGCCTCGTAGAATACGGGAGGAGTAGGTAGGTCTGGTTGGCCTATGTTGAGATGAAATACCTCAATCCCTTTGGCTTTGGCTGCATCTGCATATCCAATGAGTTTACGAATCGGAGAAGCGGGAATCCGATGTGCCCTATCAGCTAAAATCGGCATACAGGTTTGATATTTGAATAAAATTCAAATATAAGGGCTAAATGTTAATAAGTTGCAAAAATTTTGACTAGTAAGTTTAGAAATACACAACGCTATACGCTTTATTGGAGGGGGAATGGGGCATAGCCGTCAGGTTAAGGATTGAATGGTATGCCCTGTTTTGTACTCACCCCCTAGCCCCCTCTCTCAAGGAACCCCCTCTGACTCCCCCTTAGAAATGGGGAGAATGGGGAAAACATGGGCGAAATCAACTTGATTTCCTGGGTCGTTTCTAGACCCCTTTGAGTCGTAGGAGGGGAAAAAAGGGAAACGGGGATGCAGCGGAAGGGTACCAAAAAGGAGAAAAGAAGAGAAAATTTCCCTTAACCGAACGGCTATGGGGAATAGGGAGCAGGTTTGAGTACAACCAGGTCTATTTTGATTCCCGATCTCATTCCTTCCATTTAACTTCCATCCACATCCTCCCGGTGTCTTCTTCTACCATACACTGCCATTGATTTCCCTTTTTTTCCCCTCCTATATGAAAAAGGGTGTTCGTGTTTACTGGTAAAAGGTCCCCCTCGTCCATTAAAAAACCTTGGGACCACAGGGGCTTTTTCCTATCTCCATCTAGTTTCTTTAGTTGATAATTCTCAATAAACTCTCTGGGAGAGTTTAGGGTATAAACTCCAACCCGTAGGCGTTCCTCCTCTATATAAAAACACTTCGAATTCCTCTGTTTGGGGATATCAATTCCGGAAAGTAACTCATAGCTGTCAATAACAAATTGCCCACAGCTTTTGGAGTTACGCATGGTTTGGATTAGCAGAAATCCCGGTAAAATAATTATCAATAAAAAGGCGCTTATAAGATTAATTGCGTTGTTTTTCATGTTAATCGCTTATCAAGTTTAGAAATGCTAATTGTGAGTATCTGTATCGCCAGAGGAACTTTTTTTCTTATTGAGCTCCTCGATCAAAGGTTGAAATTTTTCATCTATATGCTGTAGAAACCAGGCATCAATAATATCTTTTCGAAACCGCCATTCCTTGCCTATTTTCGCTGCGGGAATTTTGCCTTTCTGAGCCCAGAGATAAATGGTTTGAGGCTTCATTTTCAGGTAGTTCGCCACCTCCTCTAATGTCATGATCTGATCCATGGCTCAATTTTGAAGGGTATCTGCTTCTCGAATAGTATCTCTGACTTGGGGCTTTGCCTTCTTTTGGGTTCCTTTTAAGGAACTGCTCCCTTTTTCTGGTTCACCTTCTGGCACAAAGAAGGAGCCAAGAGACTTCATAATGGTTACATAGACATTACCTTGACTTTCCGAACGGAAGAGTTGGAAAGGCATGTCTTTAGTGCCAATAAAGGGCCTAAGGTTCCATGAGAGTTGCAGACCAACAAAGGCAAAGATCACTACCCAGAATTTGAATACGGATAAGCCAATTTTAGGATATACCTGTTGGACTTCACAAGCATTGGTTAAAGACTCTAGGACGACTCGCATACCAAAGATTCCCGAAAAGGCAAATACGGCTACATGGAGTAATTGGAGAAAGTTATAACTACTACCTGAAAGTTGAAAAAGGAGAACAATTGGTGCAAAGGCAATAATCAAAGTAGAAACCATCACCATACCGCCCAGCAGCATGATCAGTAACTGCTTGAGTCCGATCTTGGAACCTAACACAATTTGAACGATGTAGAAAGAGGGAAAGCAGATTAGTACGGTAAGCATGAATAATCCCCAAATCTTGATCCCACTTAATAAAGACTGGTATAACCCATTGTAACTCCCCATTATGACTCCATAACAGAAGGTGAAGCCTATGATCAGGATGATTTGACCCCAAATAATGCGAGCCGGGTATTCGTTTTTTCCAATTTTTTCCAAGAATCGCTCCCGGTTTTGGAATACTTCAAAAGCTTGAGAAAACATAGAGAGGAGTTTTTGTTATTGTTTAGTGCTATTTATTACTTTTTTTTATTATTTAAAAGTATTTAACCTCGTTTTATTGATTTTAATCCTTGTATTGACCTATTTCCTATTAAATATTCTCACGTTTATTGTGGAGTTTGCGATGGATGTTTTCCAAACGTTTGCATTGTTTTTGAATTAGAAGAAAAAGTCTCGTAATTTATCTTGTTGATATTATTAATACATCTATGAGTGGAAATACGGATTCAGTGAAGGACACAAGTCGCTTTATTCTTTTTGGGGTGGGGATTTTGATCCTGGTTGCGATGGTCTACTTCGCATTTCGATACTTTCAGGAGAAAAAAGAGAATGATCAAAATATTGAAAAGATTACCCTCCTAAATGATGAGATTCTGTCCTTGGAAGAAAAGATTCTCAACTTTGAAATAGAGTTTGACAATCAGAATATGGAATTAGTCGAAAAGGAGCGGCAATTAGGGGAGAAGGATGATCAAATTGAAGATTTGTTAAACAGACTCGACGAAGCAAAATCCCAGGGAAAAATGCAGGCAGGAAAAATTAAGCAGTTGAGGGAGCGCCTAGAACAGCTACAGCGTTTTGTTGACGGCTACAAATCTCAAATAGGCCAATTAGAAACACAAAATCAGGAGTTAAAAACCCAGGTAGCGGATTTGACAGTTAATCGAGAAGAGTTGGAAGAATCTTTTACCCAATTGCAGACTACCTCTACGATCACCGAGCGCAAATTGGAGGAAACTCTGAGGGTAGCATCTGTGTTGAAAACAGGGAAAATATCTGTGGTGAATATTAAAAAAGGGGGGAAGGTCCAAGAAAAATTACCTTTTCGGCGGGGCGCGATGAATCAACTTAAGGTTTGCTTTGATGTGTTGGAGAATTTGGTAGCTGAACCTGGACCTAGAGATGTGTATATGATTCTCATGAATCCCGATGGTACGGTTAATACCAATTATGATACCCAGGAGAGTGGGATTTTTTGGTCTGAAGGTTTGGAGAAAACCTATTCCTCTGCCACCTCATTCGACTATGCCCGGATGGCCCAGGAGGTCTGCATCAATTTCAATCCCAGTATCATGACGGGAAAGAAGCATGAAAAAGGAACGTACTATTTATCCCTTTTCAGCGAGGGCAATCTCATTGGTCAAAGCAATTTCGCTGTCAAATAGAAATTACCTGTAGGAACTTATGGGCCTTAAAACTTGATCTCTTCTCCCAAGCTATTGTAATAATTAATAGTGGTAAATGGCAGAGAGGGATCATCCAGGATTTTGACCCAAATTCGGTACTCTCGAAACCATTTGAATCGATAGCTCTTAAACCAACCTTGCTTGAGGTAGGCCGCTATATAGGGATTTACCTGTAGGGTAAGCTTTTTCTCCTGGTTTTGCTTGACTAAGAAGTCTACATTATTAGAAATTTCATCAGCAATTAGGATGGAAGCCTTTATTTTACCAGATCCATTGCAGGAGGGACAGACCTCACTGGTATTAATATTAATCTGAGGGCGAACCCTTTGCCGGGTAATTTGCACCAGACCAAATTTACTCATTTGGAGAATGGCATGTTTGGCGCGGTCCTGTTTCATCGCATTTCGTAAATGCTCGTATAGTTGCTTCTTATTATCGGATTTCTTAAGGTCTATGAAATCCACCACGATTATTCCCCCCATGTCTCGCAGCCTTAGTTGGCGGGCAATTTCTACTGCAGCATCCTTATTTACCTTTAGCGCAGTCTCTTCCAGGGTTTGGTTTTTAAGATTCTTACTTCCACTATTGACATCTATCACATGCATAGCTTCTGTATGCTCTATCACCAAATAACTACCATTTGAGAGAGAGACTACCTTGCCGAAGGAAGCTTTAATTTGGCGTTCTATACCTCTGTAATGAAACAAGCCACTCTTCCCTTTGTAGAGCTTGAGGTTTTTGAGTTGCTTGGGTTGATAGTGTTTAAGATATTCTTCAATCTCGCGATGAACGGCATGGTCATCGGTTTGGATCGCATCAAACCCATCACTCAGCATGTCTCTGAGGATACTAGTAGTGCGATTGTTTTCACTCAATACCTTGGTCGGTGGTTTGGATTTCCGGACCTTATGGCTTAGCCTTTTCCATTTTTCGAGAATATCTTGAATGTCCTTGCTGAGGGTAGCTGCATCTTTTCCTTCGGCTGCTGTTCGAACAATCACTCCAAAGTTTTTGGGACAAAGACTTTCTGCCAAGACTTTCAGTCTACGACGTTCTGAAGCACTCCTCAGTTTCTTAGAAACAGAGGTGACATTGGAAAAAGGAACTAGCACGACATATTGGCCGGGGAGAGAGATTTCGCTGGAAAGGCGAGGGCCTTTGGTAGAAATAGGCTCTTTGACAACCTGAACTAAAACTTCTTGGTTGGGCTTCAGGACTTCTGCCATCTTCCCATGCTTGTCTATATCAGGGAGAGGGTCTACATTATCTAGGTAGGTCTCTGGTTTATATTTAGGAGACCTTGCGGCTCTCATGAACTTCTGCATGGATCGAACCTGTGGACCAAGGTCAAAATAATGTAGGAAGGCATCCCGAGGGTGTCCTACATCGACAAAGGTGGCATTAAGGCCCGTGACAATTTTCTTAACACGACCCAAATACAGATCTCCAACAGAATATTTTTCAGTCGGCCTTTCGTGATGAAGCTCGACTATCCTCTTTTCCTGCAATATAGCAATTCGTAGGCTTTCATCACTTTTACTGACGATTAATTCATTCACACAATTTTGATTAAATACCCTAACTGTCCGACTTCGAAAACAGGTTGTTTTCTTGATCTGATGAGAAGATAAGAAAGGCGATCAGTTGGTTGGTAGAGAGGGACAGAAATTGAGAAATAGATTATTTCTTCTTCTTGTGACGATTTTTTCTCAACCTCTTTTTACGTTTGTGGGTTGCAATCTTGTGTCTTTTTCTTTTTTTACCGCAAGGCATAGGCAAATTAATTTAATTGGTTTAATAAAAAGTTCGCGGCTTGCTTTAGATCTGCATCAAGTGAAGAGGAGACAACTTTTTGAAGGAGCGTTTTGGCAGTTGGTACATCCCCTAGTTGAAGCTTAGCTTTTGCTAGGTGATAAGTTGCCGATAAATTCGCAGGATCCAACTCGAGAACGCGTTCAAAACGTTGAACAGCTTTATCGAACTGACCTGTTTGTGCGGAAAATAACCCCAGTTGAAAACTAGCTTCAACATTGTCGGGATTAATTTCTAAAATTTTCCTCAGGGTTTGAATACCCATCATACTTTGTTGAGGCTTCCCAGACTCGGTCAATGCTAGACCAAGAGGAAGAAGGGCTCTTTCATTATTAGGCTCAAGGGTTGTCACCTTTTGAAGCAGATTTATACTCTTAGAAGCGAAGGCGCCACGAAGTACAGAATCATTTTGTACAAAGGGCATACGCATCGCTTTCTGATTGAGTTCTCCAGCCAGCAATACTCTATGTAAAGAACTATCAAGAGCTAAAGCTCTTTCAGCATATAAGGCGGCGTAGTCATATCTATTTCTGGCCTGCAAATTTAATACTATTGAATCTAAAATCCTTATTTTTTTAGATTCTTTTGCAAAATTAGCAGAATCAATCCAGGAATCTACCTTCGGATCTGGTGCTAAAGGGGGTAAACCCCTACCATCCAAGCCCTGAGCTTCTTCATTGGCTAAATTTACTTCCTTGTCAGACGCTAAATGTGTTTTGTTTGCAAAAAATAATAGGCCTGCAATAAGTGAACCGAAGATGACTACGCTGACTCTTTGCCACATTCCTGATGTCATAGGCATTATATCCCTTCTGTTTTAGGCTATTTCAGCTGAGTTAAGCTTGGCTGACTTTACCTTTTCATTAAACTTTTTCGAAGGTTTAAAGCTGGGAACGTAGTGGGCTGGAATAACTACAGACTCATTTTTAGCAATGATACGTCCGACTTTTTCCTTCCGGTGCTTTACCACAAAACTACCAAATCCACGAATGTAGACATTTTCCCCTTCCGCAAGAGCATTTTTAACAACGGTGAAAAAACCTTCAAGTGAAGCAGAAACATCTGCCTTATCTATTCCGGTTTTTTGTGAAATTTCAAGTATAACTTCGGCTTTAGTCACGTCAGATAATTACATTTAATGGAACATGGAACACCCAAGCACTTAGAATAGAAGTGTTTGTCAAATTTAAGGGAATCGGAATAATAACAAAATATATTAAGTAAAAAATGTTTAAAATGTAGTGCGAATCGTTTTATTTTGCGCCTCGAATATCTCATTTGCATAGTCATTGTCCGTGATGGAAATAGGGGAGAGTGTAGTTCAGTGGTTTCATAATCAGGGTAGGAAGCTCCCTTGGAGGGACTCTCATGACCCTTATTTGATCTGGGTTGGGGAGGTAATTTTTCAACAAACTCGGATCCAACAGGGCGAGACATATTTTTATCGGTTTACCCAAAGATTTTCCAATGTTTTTGAGTTGGCCCAGGCTTCTCAGGACGAAGTTCTTAAGTATTGGGAAGGCTTGGGCTACTATGCCAGGGCAAGGAACATGCACCAGACAGCTATATATGTAGTGGAGGAATTGAAGGGGATTTTCCCTCAGACACATACGGAATTGATGAAACTCAAAGGGATTGGGCCTTATACCAGCAGGGCCATAGCCTCGTTTGCCTTTGGGAGCTCTGTAGGAGTTTTGGACGGGAATGTTTTACGGGTGGTAAGCAGGATAACAGGAGACGCTACGCCAATAAATGATCCCAAAGCTCGGAATGCGTATCAAAATACAGTGGATAGCTGGGTAGAAACGGTTGACTCGAGATCCTTTAACTATGCCATGATGGATTTGGGCTCTATGGTTTGTACGCCAACTCGCCCGGGCTGCTTGATATGTCCGGTTCAAGAACAGTGTGTGGCATTTCGTGATGGATTGACTCAATTGCTACCCCAAAAAAAGAAAACCTTGAAAAGGAAGCTTCGTCATTTTATATTTTTCTTGGTGCAGGATGAGGATGGGCAAATAGCGATTCGAAAAAGACCTGAGAACGTGTTTTGGGGAGGTTTGTGGGAAATCCCCAATAAAGAGCTACCCCGAGATTCCTGGGAGACCTGGAAGCCCGCTGCTAGCGGAAAAATTGAGGGTAGAATGAAACATGTTTTCACACATTTCGATATGATGATAAAGGTGTGTAGGATAAACTTAGCGGATTTCTCCCAAATAGAGGATAGCCAGTTCATCCCCACCGATAAAATTCGTAATTTTGCTTTTTCAAGGGCTGTAAAAAAAATATTTGAGCAATTTTTATGGCAAAGTATGGACTAAATCAGGTTACCCTAATTGGCAATCTAGGGAAAGATCCAGAGTTGAAATACCTGGACCAAGGCATCGCATTAGCGAGTCTATGGATGGCTTGTACGGAACGCGTGCGAGATAAGACGGGCAACTACATCGATAGAACCGAGTGGGTAAGCGTAAATCTGTGGAGAGGACAGGCAGAGATTGCGGGAAAATATTGTCGCAAAGGCTCTACTATTGGGATTGAGGGGCGATTGGTAACCCGCAGTTGGGAAACCCCTCAGGGTGAGAAAAGGAGTCGCACCGAAGTGGAAGGAAGGCGTATCATCCTACTAGATTCAGCCCCCTCTCAATTGAGTAACCCATTGGGTAATTCCGTAATGGAATCCGATACTCAGCAGGTTCAACAAGGGGGACAACAGGCCAGTCCATCCGTTCCGGCTAATCCCAGTGTTGAACAGTCTTCTCTAACTAGTACAAGTCAGCCCCAGGGACCATCCCAAGGCTCAGCTCAAGATGATTTAGATGATCTCCCATTTTAACCATAAAGAACCCTATCACCTAACCTATTAATCAGTTTATTGTGGACCCGGATCCCGAGAGTTTTCTCATCATTCCTCATACATTTAATGCCCTTTTTGCCCTCACCTCGACGGGTGTATATTCTATAGTCTTTTTTTTCTTAATGGCTATTTCCTTTCTGGTATCGGGAGCAGAGGCAGCTTTTTTTTCCCTAACCCGTGCAGAGTTGGCTACCTTTCGAGAAGATAAATCTCTGTCCAGCCAGCAAATCTATGACATGATGCGGGCTGAAAAGCATTTACTGGCCACCATACTCATTGCGAATAACCTGGTGAACGTAGGAGCGGTACTAGTAGCTACACAATTATTGGCGCGTTTGAACCTATCCGTTAACTGGGTAGTGGAAGCCTTGATGATTACGGGTATTATCCTGCTATTTGGAGAAATTGTCCCCAAAGTTTTTGCTACCAAGAATAAAATGCAATACGTGAGGACTATTTCCCGACCCCTTAGTTTCCTTATGCAACTGTTCGTTTGGCCTGCTAAGGGCCTTATCGCCCTTAATCGTGGACTGGAAAAATCCCTCAGCCAGCGGATTGACAAGCAGGAGGCCAATGCTTCCTTGGATGACTTGAGGCATGCCATCAACCTCACAGCAACCCAGGAAGAACATAAAGAAGAGAAAGAAATTTTAAAAGGAATAGTCAATTTTAGCAATATACCAGTCAAAAGTATCATGAAAGCCCGAGTAGATGTAAAGGCTATTGACATATCTACTCCCTTCGAAAAGCTCATTGCCTTTATTCAAGAACACAACTATTCACGCCTTCCCGTATATCAGGAAAGTCTGGATAATGTATTGGGGATATTGCATATTAAGGACCTTTTGCCAAGTCTGAGAGAGCAATCTGTAGAGGTAGAGTTGCGAAAATTTCTCCGCAAGGCCCATTTTATTCCTGAAATGAAAAAGCTTGACAAGCTGTTGGAGGAATTTAAGGCAAAAAGATCCCATATGGCCATAGTGGTTGATGAATTTGGGGGTACTGCAGGAATTGTTACCCTTGAGGACGTGGTTGAGGAAATATTTGTGGAATTTGGTGATGAGTTCGACACGGAAAATACCACCATCAGCAAGATCTCCGAGAATGCCTATATATTTGAAGGAAAGCTGTCTCTGATGGACCTCAAACGGATGTTGGAATTGGAGGATGAGACCTTTGAAGATGCCCGCGGAGACAATGATACCTTAGGGGGATTGATCCTGGAGTTACATGGTAAAATTCCTGGGAGGGGAGATACGGTTTGGTATAAAAACTTTGAACTGATTGTTGAGAGCGTTGCCAAAAATCGCATTGTCCAAGTGAAATTTGTCATCCATCCCGACGAAGAACTCCAAGAAGTAGAAAAGAATGGATCTTAAAGGATACTTTTGGGGATTACTACCCTGTTAAATACAATGAAATACAACGATAGACGGACCTACTATCTCACCTTGATCTTAGGTGTTTTTTTCTTCACACTTGTGGGAATTTGTTGCACTTCTTCTCCACCAGCCCCCCTACCTCGACCTTTTGGATACCCCAGAATTGAGTTTCCCCAGGATTATTCCTACGTACAGTTTCAAAAAGAAACCTGTCCCTATACATTTAATTATCCCGATTGGGGGGAGCTTGCACAATTCCGTGAAGATTCTTGTTGGGTCGATATTTATTTTCCCCTTTACGACTGCACCTGGCATATTACCTACCGAGAATTAGAAACAAAGGCGGGAATAGAAGCTAGAAACTTCATTTTGGAAGAGCATCGAAGCCTCATTTACAACCACAGCAAGAAGGCGAGCAACATTCTAAATAGTCCTTTAAGTGAATCCAGAGGCTATGGGGTTTTTTATGAAATTTATGGAAATGTGGGAACTCCTGCCCAAGTCTTTTTCTCCGATAGTGCGAATACCCAAATCCTAATGACTTCCTTCTACTATAATTCAACTATCCAAAATGATTCCCTTCATCCCATTAGTGAACTAATGAAAGGGGAATTGTTGAAAATGGTGGAAAGTATCCAATGGAATTAGGATATTGCGCCCAAACATTTACAGTCTATCTCTATGAATTTTACTCCGCTTTGGAAGGAAATAACCCCCCATCCCATTTCGTCTATTCTTCAGGCAACTGAAAACTATCATCATGCGATTCAATTTATTGCCATGTGCGGTAAAAACTTCCTGAAGGGAGAGGAAGACCATTCCCAGACCAACCTGGAGTGGTGGCCGGATAGAAATTGTTTTGCGGGTAGAAGAATACCTGCTAACCCAGCCTTTAGACTCGTTTTGGATACAGAAAATTTCGAATTAGTCTTCTATAGAGATGCCCGACATAGGGGAGAATTTTTATCCCTGGATGGATTGAAAAAGGAAGAGGTCTTTGAATGGGTCAAAGGCATATCCCAAAGAAAAGGTTTGGATGTGAGTAATTTAACCCCTATTCAACACTATCAAATCCCAAACTATCCAATGGATACGGGTAGTGCCTATGAAAAACCCTCTCAAAGTGCCCAGACTATTCTATCCGTATACAGATCGAATGCCGATTTGGTAATGGCGCAGATAGCCGCAAAATTTCCTAATTCAGGATCTGTACGTATCTGGCCGCACCATTTTGATACGGGAATATACCTGCCTATAGAAGAAGGCTCGGAAGCTAAAGTTAGCCACTCCTTAGGAATGGGCTTAGCGATTCCCGATAAGCATATTCAGGATTATTACTTTTATGTAAGTCCGTGGAAGGAAGGTGATGTACTTTCTGATAAAGAATTGCCTGGTCTTCCAGAGGAAGCTAACTGGAATACCCAGGACTGGATGGGAGCAGCCTTGCCTATGGGGAAAGTGGCAGCACACACATCGATTCCCCAACAAGTAGCATTGGTAGAAACCTTTTTTCAACAAGCTATAGCTGCCTCGTATCAGTTGTTAGGTCTCAGCAATAAGCCGTGAATTTTTTTAATAGTATCTGTAAGAGAACTAGTGTAATTGATCGAAAAATTCAAATTATGAAGCGTAAATTTGAAGCTATCAGAAATGGTTGATTTCGGAAATACACCTTTCCTTTTATCTTCATAGATAACAATGGAACAGGATATTTTTTAATATTTTCATAATACGAACTCATCTTTTTTAAGATTTTTCAAAAACACTTCGGTATTTCCGAACATTTTATTTTATTTCGAGTATCTATAACTAACTGATTTTTGGGTCTTGTACTGCTACAGAATTTTTTTTGTACCCTTAATCTGTAACTGAGATGCCTTCTTTGCCCATCTTTATCTATCTCAAGCAGTCTGATGAAGTAAGACGCCCTTTATCTGTTTCTCAGTTTATTTTCTCATACTCCAAAAAATTGAGAGATAAATTGTTAAAGACCCCAGAGGCTTGTTATTCTATTACCTCCGACGGTAAGCCAGTAAGCGCCGAAGAGCTCTCTGTTTATGTTAGAAAAATGGAGCTTTCATTAGAGAAAACCATTTTTGAACAATGTTTTAGCCGTAAGGATTTTGCGCAATACATGGAAGACTTTCCAGATGGGAAATACCTGGATTTGGCAAAGGATATGATCGAACGATTGGATTTTAGAAGTTGCCAGACACCTTCCGAATACGCCAATTATCTCAACCGTTATCCCAAGGGCCGTTTTGTAAGAATGGCGCAGAGCAAAATGAAAGAAGCCGTAAAAAAATCCCCTTACCAGGAAAGAGCCATGGCCACTACCCATGAATCCTCGCTTGCTACTAGTGCTCTTATATAGCAAATGAGTTCTCTTCATATCTCCCATTTTCCTTTCTTTTCTTAAAGAGTGGAGAAAATTCCCACACCTTTTGAGAATGTGGGAACC
The DNA here is from genome assembly GCA_965263105.1 of Bacteroidia bacterium. Classification (GTDB taxonomy): domain Bacteria; phylum Bacteroidota; class Bacteroidia; order J057; family J057; genus JBCCTX01. The sequence goes on from CBDHGL010000003.1 coordinate 831,291, forward strand.
AATTCGTGCAAAATTAGGTTAATCAATAAAGGGATTTTATATGCCTAAATTGACCATTTTGTATGCTGCAGCAGGCCTCTTTCTTTTCATGGCTTGTCAAAAAGAATATGTACAAAGCCTCTACCGCGAAGAGGCATCTTCCTCCCCTTTGTATCGACCCCTGCCTTCTCCCCAAATAGAAGGGGGCGATCCCGAAAAGGGCTTCGAATACCTGATTTATGGCGACTATATGGGCACGGGCTTCCCTTATAAAACCTTTGAAGGCTTTGTGCAAAAGCAGTTGGGCCGCTATGTCGGCGACGATGGGGGAAAGGTCCTTTCCCGCAAAGGGATAAATGAAGGGGTCCCCTTTACCCATACAGCCTTTCAGGCTGCTTCTGGCGCAGTCGTAGTCAATGGCAATTGCTTTTCTTGTCATGCCGGAAGAGTCGGCGGGAAATTGGTCATGGGCATGGGCAATAGCTTCGGAGACTTCCGGAGAAATTTCAAGTTACCCCTTCAGCTCATGAATACCTTCATGCGTTTAAGATACAAGGGAAGTTCACCAGAGTGGCAGGCCTATTCTCCAACGATCCCCATGTATAAGGCCTTGGCAGGGCATACCAAAGCCCCAAACATTGGGATGAATCCCGCTGCCCGTACAGCCGAAGTTGCAGGGCAATACCGTCGGCCCGAAGACCTCCAACTCATTGACAAACCCAATTCCGAGTACGAGTTGATTCCGATGACGGTAAATACCGATGTGCCTGCCCTGTGGCACGTCAAGAAGAAACATGCCCTGTATTTCAACGGCTTGGGGAGGGGAGATTTTACCAAACTCCTCATGCAAATTACCCTGGCGGGAATCGAAGATACGACCCATGCCCGTGAGGTTCAGCAGAATTTTGTCGATGTATTGGCATGGATCAAGCAATTAGAAGCTCCCGCATATCCACAGCCTATTCGACAGCCCATGGCGGAAAAAGGAAGGTATCTATTTGAAGACCATTGTAGTAAATGCCATGGGAAATATGGTGAAAAGGAGACCTACCCTAACAAATTGGTCCCCTTACACGAAATTCAAACCGACCCCGCTTATGCGCGTACCACTATTGAATCGGACTTTGTCGAGTGGTATAACCAAAGCTGGTACGCTACCTCAGAACCCAAATCCTATATTCAGCCTTCTGAAGGGTATATAGCTCCTCCCTTAGATGGGGTTTGGGCTACAGCCCCCTACCTACATAATGGGTCCATTCCTACTTTACAAGACTTGTTAAACAGCCAACAAAGGCCTACCTATTGGCAGCGAAGTGGAGATTCCGACGACTACGATTTCGATCGGGTAGGGTGGAACTATGAAACCCGCCAATCTGGAGGAGGAAAATGGACCTATGACAGCACCGAACACGGGGCTAGCAACGCAGGGCACTATTATGGAGACGAGCTCAGCACAGATGAACGAGAGGCTCTTGTCGAGTACCTGAAGACTCTTTAGCAGCTAGCTGTTTGTGCTACCAAGGTGTGTATCCCTAGCGGGCTACAATGGAACTGAGGTATTAGAACAACCAAGGTGTGTATCCCTAGCGGGCTACAATGGAACTGAGGTATTAGAACAACCAAGGTGTGTATCCCTAGCGGGCTACCATACGGATTACAGGGAAGCGTAGGCTTCTACTACTTCGGTCCCAAAACGTTGTTTTTCCCAAAGAGCGTTAGCGATTTGCCCCTTTGTGGCCCAAATTTTCCCCGTTTTTCCCAAGCGCGTAACGACTGGCACCTTTTAGAAAAATAAACCAGGCCGAACATCATGAAAAAAGGAGTTTTCGAGAGGAATATTGGGGTATTTTGACCCAGTTAGAAATGGAATTAGATGAAAAATATGTATTTGATTTCTACGAATAATTAAATGATTAGGAAAGGTGGCAGTCGCTACGCGCCTGCTGACGGGGGAATTTTCCTCAAATTCTACCGAGGTGTGAATCGCGAAGCGCTTCATTCTACCAATTTTGGCAGAAAAAGGGGGGGGGAAACAGGCAAACAGGTTCTAATTTGTCGAATTATGTGAAAACTTCTTTATCCATCATCAAAAAGTAGGAATAGTCTTTGCTATTCTGCTAGAAAAAATCTCATAATCCCAATGGTTGAAAAGATAATCTTCTGTAAAAAAACCTAAGAAAAATATTCGAATTATCGGGTAAGGAGATTACAAAGCCGCCTTTAAGGGCTTTATTGAGAAACCCCCTTCATAGATAGAATTCACACATTCATGGATCATATCCATGTGAGAAAGCTATGTGTTTATTTTTTTCAAAGTGGAGGGTTTCACCCAAAATGTAAAAGTACTTATGAAGATTGACAAGTGTTTATTGATGCTGTTGCTCTTGGGAGTGGGCACCAGTATGATGTCGTGTTCCAATGAAGAGGAATTCAATCCTGTATTTAGGCCAGTACCCAATGAAAATACGGATCCCTCAGAGGAAGAAGAAGAGCCGGGTGCCGATCTTAGCGCAGTAGAGCGGACTTTTGGCGATAGAATTGATTTGAATAATTTGGCCAATTATGCCAACCAGGGCATTCCCGCCTATATAGAAGAAGACAATGGCAGAAACAACCCCATAACGGATGCCGGAGCAACTTTAGGACGGGTATTGTTTTACGATGTCAACCTATCTACCAACAACACGATCTCTTGCTCCAGTTGCCATAAACAGGCATTTGCCTTTAGCGATGATGCTCAGGCATCGACGGGGGTAGAGGGGCTCACCGGGCGGCATTCTATGCGTCTTGTCAATGCGAGATTTGCTGCTGAAGACCAGTTCTTTTGGGATGAGCGAGCCAACAGCCTGGAAATGCAGAGCACCCAACCTATACAAGACCATGTAGAGATGGGCTTCAGTGGTCAGGAGGGAAACCCGGATTTTGATGACCTGATCGTGAAATTGGGGGATATCGACTATTATCAAGAGTTATTCAGCTTCGTTTATGGGGATCCTGCCATAACTGAAATGCGGATTCAGATCGCTTTAGCTCAGTTTGTTCGGAGTATACAATCATTTGACAGTAGATACGACCAGGGTAGGGCTCAGGCTAATGACAACATGGGGCCCTTCGCCAATTTTTCTCAACAAGAAAATCAGGGCAAAGCCCTGTTTATGGGTAGGCCCCAACTCAATAACCAAGGCGTTAGGACTGGGGGAGGAGCCGGATGTGATGCCTGCCACCGAGCCCCGGAATTTGACATTGCGCCCAATTCCCGCAACAATGGCTTTACTGAATCTCTTGCTCAAGGAGAAACGGAAACCGATATTACCCGTTCCCCCTCTCTACGGGACCTGGTCAACCCGAATGGGGAAATCAATGGCCCGTTTATGCATACGGGGAGCATGAACACCTTAGGTTCTGTTATCGATCATTACGATGCGATAGAGGACGTCCCCAACCTGGACAATCGTCTTACGAGTATGGGCCCCGGTGGTCCTGGAGGACAGGGAGGCGAGCCCCAACAATTAAATTTAAGTGATCAGGAGAAGGAAGCCTTAGAGGCCTTTTTATTGACGCTTACGGGTAATAATGTGTACACCGATGAGCGCTGGAGTGATCCCTTTGATTAGGGAAGTTAGCAGTTAGTTAATTCATTAATTGAATACGGAGACTCCGAGAAACGGGGGGATTTGTTTTACCAATCAACTCCCCAATACCCCATAGCCATCTGGTTAAGCGTTGAATAGGAGATCAATGATCAAAATGCCCTATTTTGTACCCCCCAGGCAAAATGCAAGATTTCGCCTCGCCCCCCTTGAATAGAGAAGGGGGGCTGAGATGGAGGGGCGTGTACTTCCCCATCTGCATAAGCTGCTAAACTTAAGATTGCTACCCATTTTTCGAATAATCTACTATCCCCCAATTTGCCAGTTCTGTGGCTATTCTGTATTTTGGGAAGGTTGGGAGAGGAGAATATTTTCCCTATATGTTTTATCATCGTATAAGCCGCTGAAGCGTGCCTGGGACAGTTTATGGATTCGACGAACAAACAACTGGCTGCTGAAATCAAAGAAGCCTTGAGGAAAAATCGCCCCAAAGAGGCTTTGCACTACTTTAAAGGGACTGTATGTGAAGACCAGGCCATTTTGCTCCAAGCCCGTATAGGGGCATTTAAGGATGAGAAGATTAGTATAGGGTCTGCTGAGGAGAAAGATTGGAATATGATATTGGCCAATATCTTGGAGTTGGCGGATAAATTAGGAGAGGAAGACTCAGAGCCCTTAAAAGGGGGAGGGGAAAAAAGGCGAGAAAGAAAGGACGATAAAAGAAGCCACGAACTGGGAGGAGTCCATCATCTATATTGCAACCGCGAAGATCAAGCCGACAATTTTGAAGAAGGCCACAATACCGTTCTAACCGATAGCTGCCCCTTTCTGTTTTGTACCCTGTATGGAGCTCCTCGACAATCCCACAAAGGTCTGATTAGGCGTTTGCTACATCAGCATGTAGTGAGAACAAGGAGACCGCCAGTTTGGTGGCAAAGCAAATCGCCCTCCGACCCAATTATGATGTGCATTCTCTGAAGACCTTCTTTCTGAATGAGTTGTGGAAGCAAACCCAAGGAGGAAGGCCCGAAAATAGGGAAAACATAAACTCTTTGCTGAAGGCTTTTCAGAAGACGGAGAAAAAAGAATGGGTCTTCAGGGTATACGTGAAAAGTGCCTATTGGAAATCCGATTTTGTAGAATTTCTCCGCTGGTTTACCCTGGAATTTTGTCAAAACGCCTCCGCGATGGAGCAGATACAGCCGTCCCAGGTCAGGCTGTATTTCTTTTTCATGGTCGTAATTGAGGAGTCAGAAGAGAGTTCGGGGTTTCTGAGTCGCCTGCGCAAGAGGGCCTCAGCAAAAGTCGATATAGAACAGGAAATCATAGAAGCCATGGAATCCTTGAAGATCCCCTATTATACCTGTTTACCTGAACTGCATTCTATTACCTATAACATGCTAGACGATTGGATGGAGGAATATGTTCCTGAGTTTAGCCATACACGAAAAGAAGAACTCCTGGAGAAGCACTTCCCGGAAGGGAGTAAGAAAGAGTACGAGATGGAAATTGTGGAAAAACACCTCAAGCAGATAGTCAGCCTTTATAATGAAGAAATCTTATCACAAGCAAACCTATGAGCAAAGATTCTCCCTCCTACACCGTTCAATTTCCCAAGGGCAAGATCCAACCCCTGAACCAGAAGGTTCCTTATGAACTGGGGGAAAAATTGGGGAAAGCCATAGAAGTAGCGATTACCCTCAATATGCCGCTTCTTTTGACCGGAGAACCCGGTACGGGCAAAACCCAATTGGCCTATAAAATAGCCAAGGATTTGCATACGGAAGATTCCAGTTTTTTGGAGGAACCTTTGGTTTTCAATACCAAGACGACTTCCCATGCACGGGAGCTTTTCTATCAATACGATGCCCTGCGCCATTTCCATGATGCCAACCTCTTGAAAGGAGATAGAAAGGAGCTGAAGGCCTCGGATTATATCAACTTGCAGGCCTTAGGCAAGGCCATTGCTCTGACCAATCCCCAGGAAATTGGCAAATCTTTCTTGGACGCCCAAGACACTGAACCCAGGAGCTCTGTAGTCCTGATAGATGAGATAGATAAGGCTCCCAGAGACTTCCCCAACGACATCCTGGCTGAGATAGAGCGCTTCCAATTCGAAGTAAAGGAAGCCTATAACTACCCAGTCAAAAAAGGTCCCGACCACCACATCGTGATCGTGATGACCTCCAACTCGGAAAAAAACCTCCCCGAAGCCTTTCTGCGAAGGGTCATCTTTTACCACATAGACTTCCCCGATCCGCCCCAACTCATACGTATCGTCAATGCCCACCTGGGGAAAAGCGAGCTAGCCGGGGAGAGCCAAGAAAAGGATGATGCCTTAGCCAAGCGCCAGGAGAATATCGCAAAATTGGTGAAGCTCTTCGGGCAGATACGAGCTGTGGTGCGGAAGAAAAAGCCCGCCACCGCAGAGCTGATCGCCTGGATCCGAATCCTGGAGATGCAAGGCATGCTAGACCAGGACCTGGACCTAGCGGCCTTGTCCAAGACTTCCGAACAGTGGAAGACCTTGGAACGCTCCTTTTCCATCCTGGCCAAGACCCAGGTAGACCTACAGGCTATAGCCGAAATGGAGATAAACGAATAGTAACTATTTTTTCCACTAGCGTGTAGCGACTCCCCCCTTAAACATACGCTCATACCAAAGCCCGCTCACATATCGCTCCCCCTACAAAGCCTCCTCATTCGGCTGGAACAGGCTCAGTTTCACCTGAGTCCCAGGCAACGAGTACGGATCCAACAGCTCCTTTCTCAATGGGAATTTTTCCAGGAGCCCAAGGAACTGGCTGCCCTCATCTGTCCCCTAGTGGCACGTTCGGAAGAGGAGCAAGCGCTTTTTTACCAGGTGTTTGCCCAATACCTTGACTATGACATAGAGCCCTTCCAGGAAGAGGTACTACGTACAGGGAAACTACCCACCGAAGGAGCAGTAGCAGAGGAAGACTCAGAAGCGGGATCGCTTTGGCGCTGGGCCTGGCTTCTTCCTCCCCTTTTGGCCCTAATGGGGCTTGGCCTCTGGCTGGATTCCAAGCCCCCTGTCCCGGAGGGCTTTATCCAGACGGATTTTGCCTGTACAGGGGTGGGCGATACCCTGGCCTTTAGTGCACACATACAAGAAGAAATAGGATGGGGAGAGCAACTCCTTTACCAGTGGCAGATAGGCGATAGCAGCTATACAAGCCCCAAGCCCAGGCATGTCTTTGACTCAGCAGGTACCTATCCCATACAGCTAAGACTCACCCGCAAACGCTTCTGGCAAGAAGTGGATACGATCCTCTCTCTTAGCCAACTTATCCATCCCCGCCCCCGGCCCCGTCCGGTGAACATTACCTATGAGCAGAAAACAGAAGATGGGGGGAAGCGTCTTTCCCTCCAGACAGATAGGAGCTCTGCCTCCGACCTGGTCTATCGCTGGCGTATAGCCGATACGGTTCTATTTGGGAAAAGGGTTAGTTATCCCGTTACACGGGGCCTACTGAGCGTGCAGCTATCTATCTACTGGCCTGAGCAGGAGGAGGAACCCGCTTGCCATGCCCAGAGCAGCCGTACGCTACAGATTGGCCAGCAAGAGCAAGATCGTTCCTCTCCTGTGTTGGCCCCTGAAATCAAGCCCCTTGAAAGTGAGGGGGGCAAGGCTTACTGGGCGCCCTGGCTGCCTTGGGCCTGGTTGGCCCTCTTGGGGACTTTGCTACTAGCTCTTCGCCCTTTTCGACGCTATATGAAACGACAGCGTTCCCTCAGCCGTCTCAAAGAGCAGTTTCAGGCAGGGGACCAACCCCCCTATACCCTGCCCCTGCCTTCTCAGGAACACCTGGTCAGCCCCGAACACGAAATCTACAGCTTGGCGGATGCCCTGCGGCAGCGCAAGCGGGGGCAGAGCGACGAACTCGATGTGATTGCCAGTGTGCGGGCCACTGTAGCCCAGGCAGGACTACCCCATATCCGCTTCCAGCAGCGTTCCTCTCCGACCGCCTACCTGGTCCTTATCGACAGGCAAGCCGCCCAGGACCACCAAGCCCGACTCTTTGGGATGCTCATGCATGTGCTGCAAGAGGAAGATGTGCAGATAGACAACTTCTACTTCGACGGAGACCCCCGATTCTGCTATGCCGAGGAAGAGCCGGAAGGATTTCCCCTTCGCTTCAACCTGGACCAACTCTACCAGCGCTATGGCGACCGCCGCTTGCTCATTTTTGCCCCAACCGAAGTGGTGGCTCATCCCACACGTGCCCGGCTCGCCGCCTGGGTAGAGGAGAGCCTGCTGCGCTGGGAGGAGCGCATTTGGTTGACGCCTAAGCCTATAGCTTCTTGGGGCTACACGGACCTACTGGTCTACCGGGCCTTCCTCTTGCTCACCGCTGACCTCAGCGCTCAGCTCCAACTGGTAGAAACCCTTAGCCAAGAAAAACCCGACTATTTCCAACTCCGGGAAGCAGCCCGTGAGCAAGTCTCCGCCGAACAAGAGGACCTCTATACCCTGGAAGGTCTAGCGCGCCACCTGGGACCCGAACTCCTCCAATGGGTGGCCGCCACAACGGTTCACCCCGAACCTCGATGGGAAGTGACCCTCAGCATCGGCAAGGCCCTCGATGAAGCCAAGACCCTCCCCAACCAGCCCTCCTTGCTGAGCTATGAAAACCTGTACCGACTGGCGAGTATTGGCTGGTTGCAAGATGGACTCTTACCTGAGGGGCTCAAAAGAGCGCTTCGGGGACTCCTCCATAAAGAAGTAGAGCTAATAGCCCGCATGGCTGTGCTTGCCATGTTGGAGGAGGTCGTCCTGCCCGATGAAGCCTTCGCCCGGCAGGAACACCGCATCCAGATGGCCGTACACCGGTCTATCCTGAGGCCCGAAGACAAGCAGGCCCAACGCGAACTCTTGTACCTATGGGAAAATGGCTACCTCAAGACCCCCATTCCCCAGGCTATCCAACGGCAGAAGCGAAACAATGTCTTGCTGCTAAGCCTCTATACCTTGCTTGCCTTTGCCGGCTTCTACGGGCTGAACAATAGCCCCCCTCCTGAGGTCCTTCATGGTACCGTCTGGGTCCATCCCCCCGAACCCCTGGCCCTCTCCCATAACCAGGGCGTAGAGGCCTATGAGCAGGGCAATTTTGCCGGAGCCCTGAACGCCTATGCCGATGCGCTCATCCAAGACAGCAGCGATGTCTCGCTACGCCACAACCTGGACCTCATCCGATACAATGAGGGACGCAGCCTACACAATCAAAGTAAGTTTGCCCTCGCCTTGGCAAGCTACTTCCCCCTGAAATCCCCAGAACTCTTACAGAGCTACAAGCCGCTATATGCCAAAGGCTTGGCCTGGGCCTACCTGGATTCTATCTCAAGGGCCAGGGCTATTGCTGATAGCCTAGCCTTTCTGTCTGATAGCAGTTGGACCAGTCGAAAAGTTATTCTCAATCGTCTGCTTGGTCCTACTTCGGGGAGCCTTCCTAGCACTCCTCCAGACAAACAACTCCAGCTACATACCAGCCTGACCGACAGCAGCCAGCGCAGCCTCTTGCCCTTCCTCGACCATCGCCTGGTGGATATTCGTGCGGCGGCCCTGGCGATACTCAATAGCCAGACCGAATGGGACAGCCTGATCGCCGCCCGCGTCCCAGGCCTATTGAATGATCCTAACTCAGCGCTACGACTCCAGGCCGCCCTGGCCTTACTGGCTCATCCCCCTGTATCAGATAGCCTGCTGACTCTGATTCAATCCCTACAGCAAGCCAGTCCAGAACCCCTCCGTTCCCTGATTCGCTATGAGCGTGCAACAGATTCAATACCCGATGCCCCTGTTCCTACTCCTCGACCAGAAGTACCCCCCGATAGCAGCCAGGAAGACTCCGTCTCCATCATTGACCCTATACTGCTCCCTTCCGATAGCATCAGCCCTGGAGTCGATACAGTTCAGAGCGACTCCCTCATCATTACAGACTCGCCCGACTTCCCCAACATGGTCTTTATCCAGGGGGGGAGTTTTCAGATGGGAAGCGAGGAAGAATCCTGATCTTGAACAGCCTATTCATGAGGTGAGAGTTAGCGATTTCTATCTGGCTAAGACAGAGGTGACCAATGCCCAGTACCTGGCCTTCGCCAATGCGACCCAGTCCCACTTTCCCGAGTGGATGGAAGAGGGAAGTCCATACAATATTTATACGGGAAGCGATGATTATTACAAAGCCTTGGGGGATGCGCTGACAGAGCCTACACATCCTGTGGTAGGGGTTTCCTGGGAGGATGCTGTTGCCTATTGTGAGTGGCTATCTCAGGAGACAGGCTATACCTATAGACTTCCTACAGAGGCCGAATGGGAGTTCGCGGCAAGGGGGGGGAACCCAGAGAAAGGGCAAGGGTACGTGTATGCCGGAAGTAATGAGGTAGATGAAGTAGGCTGGTATAGCCAGAATTCAGACAAGCGGACCCATCCAGTGGGACAAAAGGCAACTAATGGGCTCCTCCTATATGATATGTCCGGCAATGTGTGGGAGTGGTGCCAGGACTGGTACGCAGCGTATCCCTCAAGCCCACAGACTAACCCTCAAGGCCCCGAAAACGGTGTCTACCGTGTGCTCCGTGGGGGTAGTTGGAGCAGCGTCGCGACCTACTTGCGCGTGTCGCGCCGGTTCAGCAGCGACCCCTCTAGCAGGAACTACGACGTCGGTTTCCGTCCCGCCAGGACCCCCTAGCTTTTGATCCTTTTCGTCCTTTTATCCTTTTAGTGTGCCAGGCTTGCCTTGGGGATGTGAGGTCCTTTTGCACGCTTTTGAGAGAAAAGGGCCTTTTGCGTGGGAAAAAGCGTGACAAAGCCTGTGTCACGGAGTGTACACCGACGTGACAGGCTCCGTGAGCGGTATTGTCATAGCCGTAGTCGTAGGGATGAGCCATGTGTTTTGTGGTCGTAGTAGGGACGAGCCATGGCTCGTCCCTACGTATGGGTATGGGTCACAGGGTCTTTAGCCAGCCCCCGACCATTTTGCCACATTCATCGATCAGTTCGGAGGCATAGCGGTATTGCATCAGGGAAATAAAGCGCCGGTCGTAGCTGATTCGGATCAGAATCCGGAGCTTGTCCAGGTTCAGGTTGATCGCCCTAAGCAGGGGCCTACGCGCTTTGGCCTGTGTAAAGATGGCCTCCTGAATGAGTTCCAAAATATCCAGGCAGTAGTCATCTATGCGCTTCACCAGGGTGGGGCGTACTGAACGAGGCATTTTTTCACTTTTGGCGCTACGTTTTTCTAAAAAAGGTAGCTAACTCATCAGGAAAGGAACATAGTTATTAATAACTTCCTGGTAATAAAGGGATTGTTATCCAAAACTCAAGTAAACCTAACGGCTATGGGATTGGGGGTTTAGCAAAGGGGAGATGTTTCTTTGGGAAAGAGCTTGCTCTGACCAGGAATGTGGACCACCTCCCACTTTGCGGGCAAAGCGGACTCCTCCTGAAAGGAGGAGAAAAGTAGAAGGGAAGTCCCTTCAGCCCAATTAAATCTGGTTTCACCCAATATTTTCAGGAGGAGTCCCCTATCTCCTTTTCAGGAGGAGTACCCTATCTGTAAGTTAGGGGGAGGTGGTTATCCTTTTCAGGAGGAGTACCCTTCAGGAGGAGTACCCTATCTTTCTCCTCCTTTTAAGTTAGGGGGAGGTGGTCTTCAATCCAGGAGGAGAAAAGTAGAAGGGAAGTCCCTTCAGCCCAATTAAATCTGGTTTCACCCAATATTTTCTCCTCCTTTTCAGGAGGAGTCCCCTATCTGTAAGTTAGGGGGAGGTGGTTATCCTTTTCAGGAGGAGTACCCTATCTGTAAGTTAGGGGGAGGTGGTCTTCAATCCAGGGGGAGAAAATTCTGTGATTCCGCATGTAGATCAATCCACCGACTACGGACCACAAAAAAACTGTGGACCATGGACTGTCGACTAAAAAACTATTACTCCCCCCCCTTATACCGATACTTCTTTTTGAGTTCCAGGCGCATTCTGCGCTGTTCAGGGGTGAGGTAGTCCAGGTTGTCCTGCTGTTGCTTTTTAAGTTTTCGCCTCCTGCGCTTTTCTTCTCGCTTTCGCCTGCGGTCTTCCCGTCGTTCCTCGGGGCTCATGTCCCTGCGGCGATCCCAAGTATCAAATAAGTCCTCAAAATTGGGCAGGAATCCTTCAGGTTCGAGGTCCGTGACGTACATGGGACAATCCATTTGTTCCCGCAGGTATTCGTCGAAGGAATAATTCGTCTTTGCATGGTAGGCCTTGAGCTGAGGGTCCTTGTGGACCGCTTGCATGAACTCTCCCCAAATGGGAAGGGCGGTTTTGGCTCCCTGTCCCAGACTCAGGGACCGAAAGCGTACCTTGGGGTCTTCTGCCCCAACCCAAGCGCCAGCAACAAGGCTGGGGGTAAATCCAATAAACCAACCATCGGCGTGAGACTGGGTCGTACCTGTCTTCCCACCTACCTGGCCCCTAATTCCATATCTATACCTCAGGGCTCTGGCCGTACCACTGTCTACAACCCGCTCAAGCATGCTTTGCATCAATTGGGTCGTCTGGGAGGATAAAACCCGTTCCCCCATTCTGCCAGTTTTTTCAGCCTGATAAATGAGCTCTCCTTTCGGTCCCTCAATCCGCACCAAATAGCTTGGGGAAGCTTTATAGCCCCCATTGGCGATGCTGGCATAGATGGGGAGCATTTCATAAAGGGCTAGGTCCGCTGTTCCTAGTGCAATGGACGGTTGAACGGGAATTTCACTTTCTATCCCCATTTTGTAGGCCTGTTGAACTACCGGTTCTACTCCTGCACGCATGAGTAGCGATACAGAAATTGTGTTCACTGAGTTGGTCAGGCCGCCTGCGAGGGAGTAATAGCCTCCATATTGTTCATCTGCATTGCCAGGAGACCAGTCATCGTATTCTTCGTAAACGACTAGTTCGTTGGGTAGGTATTCGCAAGGAGAAATGCCTTGTTCCAGTGCGGTGGCATACACAATGGGTTTAAATGTCGAACCCACTTGCCTACGCGACAGGACGTGGTCGTATTTTAAGTGTCGAAAATTGATTCCTCCTACCCAGGCCTTCACCTCTGCCTGCTCTGGGTCCATGGCGAGAAAACCGGCATTGAGGAAATGGGCGTAGTACATAATGGAGTCGATGGGTTTCATGACCGTATCGATCTCTCCCGCCCAGCTGAATATACGCATGGGAACCGGGGTGGCAAATTGTTTGATTATCTCTTCCTCGGTCAAGCCTTTGCTCTTCAGGGCTTTATAACGATCCGACCGCAAGGTAGCCCGTTCAATCACGGATACATCCTTTCCCCAGGGTTTTCGCTTGGCCCAATGCTTGAAGAAGGTAGCCTGAAGGGATTTCATATGCTTTGCCACCGCTTTTTCGGCATGGGTTTGCATCCGGCTGTCTATCGTGGTATAAATTTTTAAGCCATCTGTATAAAGATTGTAAGACTTCCCCGTTTCTTTTTCGTATCCATCGAGTATCTCTTTGATAGGGTCGACCAATTGAGATCGGAAATAGGGAGCCAAGCCTTCTATGGGGGTAAATCGTTGATAACTCAGGCTCAAGGGCTGCTGTTTTAGGGAGTCCGCCGTGTAGGAATCGATGACCTGGTACTTTTGCATCTGGTCTAACACCGTGTTCCTTCTTACTTGGGCTCTTTCAGGGTGTAGACGGGGATTGTAATAAGAGGTAGCTTTGAGTATCCCCACCAGGGTTGCAGCTTCTTCGATACTTAAATTGGTCGGCGTTTTGTTGAAAAAGCGCTTAGCGGCGGTACGGATCCCAAAAGTAGTTTCCCCAAAGGGAACGGTATTCAAATACTGGGTGATTATTTCTTCTTTAGAGTAGATGCGCTCCAACCTTTTGGCAATCAGCATCTCCCGGATTTTATTTATGGGGGTTGCGAGAAAAGATCCCGTTCTCCTAGGAAAAAGATTCTTTGCCAATTGTTGGCTAATGGTAGAGCCTCCGCCCGAGCTTTCGTCTCCCATCAAAATAGATTTGAAGAAGACGCGGCCCATACTCTGATAATCTACCCCACTGTGTTGGAAAAACCGCGCGTCTTCTGTAGCGATCAAGCCTTGTACTAACCAGGGAGATAGGGCCTCAAAATTTATTTCTGTTCTATTTTTAAAAAAATATCTACCCAGCAGGACCTCATCAGCGGAATACACCTCTGTGGCAACAGGTTGCTTAATAGCCAATAATTCCTCTTCCTTAGGGATGGCCCCAAATGCGCCAAATCGAACCAAAAGGAAAAGGCTGAGAATCGCGAATAAGAATAACAGTAAGAGCAAACTTGAGACAAAGCTTGCCTTAAATAATTTGGGTTGCTTATTTCTAAACGTTTTTACTTTTTCGAGGGCCCTCGATAGGTATTCTTCCATAATTCAAAATCCAGGGAGTGTTTATGTAAAAAGACGTGAGATCATGGAAAAAGTTGACACAAACTCAATGAAAAGCCTTTTGTGAGAGCTTGGCACATACCTCTACCAGTTTGTACAAGTCTTCCACCGTATTGTATACATGGGGAGAAACCCGAATAGCCGTACCTCTCACCGATACAAAAATATGGGCAGCAGCCAATTCTTCTTTAAGCTGGTTGAGATCTAAGCCCTTAGGAGGACGGATGCCAAATAGATTTTCAGCCCGTTCGGAAGAAGCCTGGACCTTCCATCCCAGGGATTGGAGCTCTTGTAAGGGCTTTTCGTTGATTTGTTGGCAGTAAGCCTGAACGCGGGTGGGCTGCCATTGATTCAATTGCTTCAAGGCTTCCAAAAGCATAGGAACCAAAATGAAGTTACTGGATTCTCCCACGTCAAAACGCATAGAGCCTGGCTGGTATTCCGGTTGATAGTTGACCAATTGAGAGAAAACATGACTATTTTTCCGATTTTTCCAGTTTTCTTCTAACGGAATCCCCTGTTCAAAGACGGGCCCCAGATAGGCACATCCGATGCTATAGGGGCCCATCAAAGTTTTGTAACCTGCCACAATGAGTGCGTCAGGTTGGATTTCTCGTACAGAGAAGGGTAGAGCCCCAACAGATTGTGTCCCATCGATAACGAGTAAAGCATCTACCTCTCGGGTACGCTCTCTCAGTGCCTTCAAGTCGAAGCGTGTCCCATCTGCCCAGTGTATATGGCCAATAGCCACCATTCGGGTCTCGGGAGTAATCGCTTCTAGTATGCGTTGGTTCCAGGTCCTTCCGTAATGCTCAGCTACATCAGGAGGAGGGACGCAATGCACCTTAATTCCCTGCTGTTCTTGCAAAGATAGCCAGGGGTAGACATTACTCGGAAATTGCTCTCCCGCACATATTATGCTGTCTCCCTTTTTGATGGGGAGATTTCTGGCCACAATGCCCATCCCATAGGAAGCAGAGGGGATGAGGCAAATGCGCTCCGCCTCTGGCGCATCCACCAACTGGGCGAAGGAATCTCGGACCTGTTGGAGGGGGGTGAAAAAATCATCTGGGGTAACCCGGGAGGGATTTCGCTTTTCTCTTAGTCCTCTTATTCCTGCATCTTCTACAGAACGAAGCAGGGGGGACATATAAGCGCAATTGAGATAAATCAGGTCCTCTGGGAGGGAAAAGAGGTGCTTTTGACAAGATAGCATAGGAATAGTTAGGTCAGAATTTGAATCTGAAATATAGGGTTTTTCTATGGATCTTTCCTTGTCGCTATGGGAGGAATTAATCCCTCGTTTACTTAAGGAAGTGGACAAAGGAAAGTGGGTATTTTTTCATTGAATGAAAAGTTTACCCTGTAGGGGTAGCCTATGGGTAGATTCATAATGCCCCCATATTCCGCCGGCGAGGTATCCAAGTTGATACCTCGCCGGCGATAAAAAGGGATGGGAAACCTTTTCTACCCATATTAGGTACCTAGAGGCACCGGGATTCTCATTTGAGAATTAGGCCTTTGAACTCATATAAAATGTTCCCTAAATGAATCAGAGATATCATTCCCTGATTTCTTTTGTCCACTTACTCAATAAGGCAAGATATTCTGATAAAAAAATCACATCTCCACCATAGCGAGCATCAGCCTTTCCAGCAACCTGCGCATTCGGCCAGAAGAGCAGGTATAGTTGTTGGACATCATTGAAAACACCAATAGCTTGCCACTGCGACTCTCCACAAAACCTGCATAACTCCGGACATGGGAAATGTAACCACTTTTCATATGAATTTTTCCCTGTGCACGACTCCCTCTAAGCATTCCCTTCACCGTCCCTGATTGGCCGGCCACGGGTAAAGAGGTGTAAAAATCCTTTCCGATAGGACTCAGGTAGGTTAGGCGTAAAATTTCGGTGATCTGAAGGGGGGTGAGTACGTTGTTGGGGGATAAGCCGCTGCCATCACGGAGAATCATGCCTTTGGTTTGAACCCCTCTATCCTTCCAAAAATCAGAAATGACGTCTAGGCCTTCTTCCGTGTCGCCTTTCTTGCCTTGATGAACCGCCATTGACTTAACCAGAGTTTCTGCAAACAAGTTGATACTCTCATAGTTGGTCTCCCGGGCAATTTCCATGAGAGAAAGCGAAAGGTGCCGATCCAGCAAAGAAAATGAGGAATAGGTTCGAGGACTGGTTTGCAAATGCAGGTTTCCCTGGACCTGTATACCACAAGTCTGTAAGTACTGACGCAGTTGTTCCATTATGAAGTTTCCTGGGTTGGGGAGGGAGCCTTTGATAGTAAAAACCTCTCTACCTGGGGGAATGGTTCCTCGAATATACCGGTGAAAACTATAGGGCGATCCATATATATAGGCATTGTCTCCTGAGCCCTTGGGCCCGGCTAGCACTTCATTGCTAAAGGTCATTCCCTTTATCGGAGGGCGTGTGCGCAAGACTTGGGTAGGAGATCCGGGAAGAGCTTTGGAGCGAAAGTCCAGGTAATACAGATTTTCATGGAAGTTGATCCCATGGCTTCCGGCTCCATAGTAATTTCCCATGTCTTCCCAACTCCAATTGTCAGGAGTCAATTGAGAACCAAAAATGGAAACGTCGGCAATTAAATCCCCTTTTATCACCTTAATCCCAGCTTGTTGGATAAGGTCTCCCCACTTTTTGATAAGGGCTTCTGCGTTTAGGTTTTGGTCGAAACGATCACTCCCCAGGGTGGGATCTCCACTTCCCTTACAAATGATATTTCCCTCCAGGGTTCCACTGGGGCTAAGGGTTCCATTATAGCCTAGTTCTGTACTATATTGGTAGGAGGGCCCCAAGATGTGGAAAGCTGTTGCCGTACTGATAGCTTTCATGACTGAAGCTGTGACCAAGCTTTTATTGTGTTGGTAGGAGGCCAGGAGCTTTCCAGATTGAACGTCTTTGACACAAAAGCCCCAGCTAGCTGAAGCCATATCTGGATCCTGGTTAATGCCCTGAATCGCAGTCTCCAACCTGGAAGTAGATTGGGCATATATCTCCTCCCTCAAAAGAGATGTAAGCAGCAAGATGGAAGCGAGGAAATAAATTTTCATCCAGGTTATTCGGTTTTTAAGTCTTTGGGATATTTTAGCATAGCAATGAGATCCAATTGGAGTTTCTCCAATCCTTCTAGATTATTTTCGTACAGCAGATAAGGTAGTTGAGAAAGTGAGTTAGGAATGTCTCTTTTGTGCTGAGACATGAGCAACACCTTTTTTCCCAAGGCATGGGCAATGCCAATCCAATAAAAGACGTAGGGCTGTCTATAGGTAAGGTCCGCCAGAATCCATTGGGCTTCATTAATCTTTTCCCAGTTTTCCTCTAAGGCCTCGGTTTGGTTTAGGGAAACGCCTCTCTCCACTTCATCAAACCCGGTAAGCGTCAAGGTATTCTTAAGGGTAGACCAAATGGGTTCTGTCCAATAGGTCTCCAAGGGCATAATGACAAAGCAGGTAGTACCTCTTTGTCGAAAAATATGTTGACGAAATATGGAATGGGGAGAAATATTATGGCTGCTTTCTCCATTGGGGTTTTCCGGAGTTAGAGTTTCGGGGATTAGCCTTAGTTTTTGCCATATGAGGTCTCGTACCGTTTGGTGGCGTTCCTCATCTCCCAACAGCATTTGCATTTCCCCGTGGGGATTATTGGTTGTAGACCAGTTTACTTGGAGGAAAAAGAAGTTTCTTCCGTGGCCTTCAGAGACATAAATGCCTATTTTCTTTATTTCCTTTTCATTTCGGTAATAGGCTTCTTTCAGTTGTTTTACACTGAGTTGGGTAAAACTCTTTTCTGAAATCGTAAATAAATCTGCTGTGGCATTTATCCCTTTAAAATAGGTTCCTGCAATGGCATTTATTAGGTGCAAGAGTGTCTCGATAGAGAATTCCTCTCTATCAAAGGAAAATTTCTGTTGAAAAATCGTAGAGTGTTTCAGCGATTGTTCCCGTTTTCGAGACAAAGTGTCCAACACATAGGCCGTAATTTCTTGTGCCTCAAAAGCGGTGACCTCGATCATCCCATTGGGCCTGGAAGGAGACTTATGGAACCTTAAGCTAAGATCTATTCGTTGGCCATCAATGGTACTAGCATCAATGTAAAGGGTATGAATTCGACTCCTATCGGTTCTAAAAAGTTGCTTTAGTTGGGTGGGTTCTAAGTCGACAAAATAATCACCATCCGTAGTCCCTAAGCGAAATTGAAAGGAAGATCCATGGAAAAAAACAACTGAAAGTTCTTCTAATAAATCCCAAATGCGTTGAAAACTCAATTCAGGATCTATATAGAAGGAGCTCTCCTCAAAAAATAATTCCCCGCGAAAGACATTTTCAGTCTTTGCTTTTTGTTTTTGGGTCATCTCCTTCTCTTTGGCTGTTTTCAGGAGGAGGAGGAGCTTCATCAGTTCTGCATTGGACTGGGGTCTGGGTTTCCACATGCCCAATAGAATGTTCTGGATCTCTTTATTTTTCCAATGCTGGTAGGTGGTAATAACATATTGGCCTTTCAGGCCTTGCTCAGCCTTAATATATTGGAGGTTGATCCTTACCCCACAGCCCTCCAAATCACTCAGGGAGAGTGCTAAGTTTTTGATTTCGTCCCCTAAGTCCTGATAGAGAGAAAGGACTTCATCCTCTTCAAGGCCATAGTATCTCTGCCCTCCTTTGACGACCAAATAAGCCCCAAAGTGTGCTTTTTGAAGTAAGGAGGATGATACCTTCTGAAGTCTTTCTATCAAAGAAGAAATAGTGAGGTTTTCATCCAACTGAATAGAGCCATACAAGGGGTATGATGTAGCCATATGAGAAATAAGCCATCTCCAGGGTATCTCCCTCTGAGAGGCTAAATTTACAAAAAAGATTTTCAGAAAAATGAACCCAGGAGTTTTATTTACATAAGGTCATTGTCCAGGAAGGAGTAATATCCATGATTCGAGAGGATCAAATGGTCCAGAACGTGTATATCAAATAGTTTTCCAGCAGCGATTAATTTTTGTGTACTTTCTTTATCAGCTTTGCTGGGGACAAGGTTGCCAGAAGGGTGGTTGTGGGCCAAAATGATCCCAGAAGCCAGTTGATGGACCGCTTCCCGAAAAACTATTCTTGGATCAATTATGGTAGATGCTACCCCTCCCTGGAAGAACATCCGTTCCGCTTTGATCTCATTATTCCTATTGAGGAAGAGCACATAGAAAACTTCTTGATTCAAATCGCTTAATATAGGGCCTAAGTAATCGGCTACGACTTCTGAACTGGTGACCTTTATGGTTTCTTGGGTACGGATGTGTTTTCTCCTGCCAAGTTCAAAGGCAGCCACAAGTAGCAGGGCTTTTGCCTTTCCTACTCCCTTAAATTGAGTTAACTCGGCCACGCTGGCCCGCGCTAGGGGAGGAAGACCATCTAATTGCTTTAGAATAGTTCTGGCCAAATCCAGGGCAGAAATATCTTTAGTGCCACTGGATAGTAGAATCGCCAATAACTCCGCATTTGTAAGAGCGCTCACCCCTCTTTGAATCATTTTTTCCCTTGGGCGGTCTTCTAGCGCCCAATCCTTAATGGGAATACCCTTATAACTAGCCATCTTTTTTTTCGAAAAAGCATAGACTACCTGGGTATACCAAGGAAAAAATTGGTGAAAAGTAAAAAGTAGGGCGGAGTGTTAAGACAATCCGTTTACATATTTGGTGAGCTTGCCCTTTAGGTTAGAAGCATTCTTTTTGTGGATAATATTGCTTTTGGCAACCTTATCTATGGTGCTGATTACTTTGGGCAACATCTCTTCCGCTTCCTTTTTATCGGTCGTAGAGCGAAGATTCCTAACCATGTTTCTCATGGTTACCTTCTTATATCTATTTTGCAGCCTCCGCTTTGCATTCTGACGGGCTCTTTTAGCCGCAGATTTATGGTTTGCCATGTGCCTTTATTCCAAATTATTTTCTGCTGATTAAATGGACTGCGATATTACGGAAAAAAGTGACAAAAACCTATTTTTTCTGTTGTTTCAACCCATCAATTTTACGCTTGAAGTTAATGGCCTCGTCTTTGGAAGCTAGTTCAAAGCGAAAACCACTATTTCCCTTCTTTTGTTTCTCCATCTCTTCCAAGATAGGAACGTTGTAGTCGTCGTACTGGGATACTGTCCGGACCACTTCTCCATTAAGACTGAAGAATACCCAGTTAAATTCATCTAATTCTAGGTAGACGGTTATTTTATCAAATTCTCTGTCTTTATAAGGATCATCTCGGCCTATTTCATACAGAACTCGAGCATTAATGATCTTGTTGATAGGCTTGCCCCCCAAAGAAATTAAGCCGGTCTTTCCGGAACTATAAAGGGACCCCGTCTCCTGGTCAAATTGGAAGTTTACTCCTGAAAGTAGAATGGTGTAAGGTAGGAGAGCCCCTAGATTAATATCTGTATAGACCAGCGCATCGTTCACTTGTTCAATAAACTGGTTGGTCATCTTATCATCCTTTTTCCCCTCATCTAGTAACTCAGAAATATTTTCCAGGAGCGACCGATCCAGGTAATCAATATCAGGTTTGTTAACCGTGAAGAAATGAAATTGCGTAACTACCTGCTGAAGGGCGTCTTTGGGAATTACATTCAAATTTACCCCTACTAATAGATCCGTTTGAATGGAATTATCGCTAAGGTTTTCCTGCCAGGCTCCTGCCATTTTCACTTCAGCAGTTTTACTCATAAAGTAATGAGGAAAGTTGATTAAGCCCTTGCTGGTAATTAAATTATCTTGGTCATTATAACTTACCGTTGTCCCGCGGTAGGTTTTATTTTTTATTTTATCCTCAGGCCCTATGCGGAAAGACTTTGTCTTCCGGTCTACGGTAAGTCCTCCGGAAGCCAGCAGCACATTATCATCTACAGGGTCCTCCTTAGGTTGAAGGAAATTAGAGTAGAATAAACGAAGGGATGGGATATACATTAAGCCCGAAACCAATTCGTCCCCTTCTTCATTTGACATATACTCTGAAATAGGAATAAATACAGAATCGGGATTTACAGTAGTTTTTTCAAAAGCGAACCACTCTCCTTCAAAAACCGGATTGTCAGATTCAATTTTCACATCTCCATCAAAACGCAAGAAACGATCTTCGGCACTGAGTTCTACGGTCCCTTCAAAAATAATTCGATCCGTCAGGTAAAAGTTCTGGTCTTGGGTAATCTTTCCGACAGCATAGGTATTACGCTTGTCCAACACTTGGATGTTGTCAAATTCAATAAATTGTTTCACCCCATCCACTTCTATGTAATCATACTTTCCCGATCCTTCATAGGAGTAAGCGCCCAAGATTTCTACACTAGCATCGTAGATATTGTGGGTTTTGGATTCTAAGTCTGCAACGATAGTAGCTTCTTCCAATTTATCTATGTGGCCATCGGATCGAACGAATATCTCGAGATCTTTAGGGGTAATAATCGCATCAGCAACGGTAAGGAAGGGCACTCCTTCTATATGAATTTCTTTATTATTCATCTTGTATAGGGCTCCTTCTGCTTGAAACTTCATGGTTTCACCGTTCTCATCTATTTTCTCAAAATAGTTTTCCTCTGCAAGGTCCCCTCCCCCAGTTAAATTAAGTTCTCCCGTAGAACGATCATATTCTCCTATGTTTAGGGTAGTCTTTAGTCCTTGTTGTTCCAAAGAGGCGGCAACAGCAGATTCTCCATTTGGTCCGAAAGTAGCCCTATGGCGAGACACGTCATATTTTACATTTACATCAGGCGCCTCAAATAGCTTGATGTTTGGATCCAAAGAATCGATTAGGGTAAAGGTGGCCCCAACTGCCTCGAAGTCTCGATCTCGGATCATTATATTGCTTCCCGAGACCTCAGCTTCGCCCGTTCGGAGTTTCCCATTCCCCAAGAGGCCGTCAGCGTTTATTGTCAAGGTGCCAAAAAACTCAGCTTCCCCTTCAAAAACCAGGATAGGAGGGGAGTCAACTCCTGTAGTATCTGTAGAATCGGCCAGAGTAGAAATGACGATCTGATCTGTCTGAGGATACCAGGTATACACGGCTTGGTGTCCTTTTATTTTTGGGAAATAGTTGCCCTTTCTATAGCCATCTTCTAGCCGAAAACTGTCTACAAAGGCCATTACTGAATCGAAATGAAATACTATGGAATCACTTTGGAGGTCAATACCACTGTGATCTAATTTCCCTTTTCCCTGAAGCCCTTGTCCATCGAGAATGATATCCCCCATGAACTTGCCTTTGTAATCGTAAATATCGTACCCCCTACCCGGTGTCATCACATTAAACCCTAAAGTAAAGTCGGGCATTACAGTAAGGGTATCCTGGAATTTGGGGAATATGTCTGAGGAATAAAACTCTCCTGCAAACAACAACCCAGTTTCACTGAAGTTATCTAGGCTATCCAATACAAAAGGATATACGGCAAAGTATAAACTGTCCCTATGGTAAACTCCGCCTTGGATATTTTCCCTATCCCAATAGATGTAGGAATCTTTGTAGCTATCGAAGACCGGGAAATGGCTGAGGGATTCCTTTCCGCTTTTATTGCCTGGGTCATCAATATGTATGGCCCCACTGATATTTTCAAATATGGTATTGTTGAGGGCTTTTTCCAGAGGAGTATATAAGGAGTCAGGTTTGGGGCTTCTTACTAGCTGAAACTGAAGGGTTTCAACCGAATCACAGATTATTTTGAAAGATTCATAATCAAACCGAAAATTCTGCTCTTTGTTGGCATTTAGGTCAATCTTTCCAGAACCGATTTTACCGCCAAAACGAAGTTTTCGGTCTTTTTCAACGTACACTTCATTTAAGTGAGGGATGACCCTTACAAATTGAGAATCTGTGAAGGAGAAAAAAGGTACTCCTTTAAGAACCAATTCCTGGGAATTGAGATTAATGAAAGCATGGTCTCCAGAGTCGACTTTGGAAATCAACTGTATCGCATCATAATCCTTTTTTCCACGGGCAGCCATAGTCCATTTAAATAATTTAGGCTGGGGGGTAATTTCATGGGTTTCCCTGTCATAGTTGATATACCCAGCACTTTCCAGGACGGGAAGGGACTGTTCAAAGGCATCCAACTGGTCGATCATTCGATCCTTCTGAGGGAAAGACTTGAGGACATTTTCCGGCGTAATCATGTGTCCTTTGTTGAGTAAGGCAAATCGATAGATAGCCCCTACAGGATTGAAGCGCAAAATGTGCTTAGCCTGATTGAATCTTGCTTCCTTGAAGTAGTCAAAGGACTCAATCGCGGCCATTTTATTTTCTTTGTCAATAAGGGAAGTAAATGAGACGCTATCCGTTTCAATATCCCAAATAAGGGTCTCGAAATACAAATAGAAATCATGGTAGGAACTCGTATAGGGAATATGACTGAAAGCCCCTCTTCGGGGTTTTTTGAGCACAACGACCCGATCTTCAACCGAGTAGGAAAGGTCCAAACCCGGATGGTATATACTGTCGCCATCAGTAGTATGTATAGTAGTGGCTGCGCGTGTACCTGAAATTGTTTCTGCGCCTAATTCAAAATATTCTCCTACCATCTGCAACACATACCGATCTCCTCTTTTTATATCAATTCTGGATTTGCTCCTTTGAGGTCCCCAGGCTTCTCCTTCTGGATTTTCCCATTCAGACTCTGGGATTTCCGGATTCCCTGAATTTTTGAGGGCGGGCTTGTCATATGCCGAACCTTCTATGTTAAGGCCTCTAAGGGTAAAACCTCCTTGGTATCGTACATTGGGAATCCAGTTTTCAATGACTACATCTCCTGAATAACTCTCAAAAAAAGGATATTTCGCACTAGTGGAGTCTCCGACTCCTAGATTCCTATCCTGAAAACGTCCGATTAAGGGTTTATTGAGTAAGCTTTTGTAAAAAAACTCGACGCTGTCTGCATTGAAGACGGTTTTGGTTACATCGACTACATACGTAAATAAATAACAGTGTACATCATCTGGAGGTAGGTTAAGTTTTGACCAGTCCGTGCGCCCTCCTTTTCCATAAAAGGTACGGGTAAGTAAATCATAGTATCCAAC
This sequence comes from Bacteroidia bacterium, assembly GCA_965263105.1. Taxonomy (GTDB): domain Bacteria; phylum Bacteroidota; class Bacteroidia; order J057; family J057; genus JBCCTX01. The sequence goes on from CBDHGL010000003.1 coordinate 855,348, forward strand.
CGTTTCCTCTATTTTCATGCTGTCTTCATCAGATGAAAATCTCAGAGTGGTCCTATCAAATTCCAGAACTGGCCTGGGGATACTATCCAATGTTGGGAGCACTTTCATAACCAAATCGGGGTCTTGCTGCAATACTTTCCAATGAAAGCTTTGTACGCCTCTCAGTTTTCCCTCCGGAAGGTAGTGCTTTAAATTATTTAAATAAGAGGTGATTTGAGACCGATCGAGTTTATCGAGGCAGGTTTCGAAAATATTTTGAAATATGTTGGGATCTAGGATAGCATAGACTTCTCCTCCCTTTATCATAGTTATGGCCTCTGTGTAGAGAGAAATGTTTCCAGCAATACCGTAGTTTTTGCCAAGCATCTTATTCACATGAAAGATAAACCTTTTCTTTTCTGTATCCGTCAATACTTGGGTTTCCCACAATTGACTAAAGGAATTGAAAAGTTGGCGATCCATTTTTCCAGATTCCCTCAATTGTTTTGAAAACTCTTCGATAAATATGCTGGGATCTTCATTAAATGATTCCAATCGTTGCCCATGGATCATTTGAAAAAAACCAGTGAGAAGCCAGGTTCCGATTATCAACCTCTTTAACATGTGTTCACTTTATTACAGGCGGGACAATTTACCAACCAATATATTCCGCAAAATTGATACCTCTTTTTCCCTTTTTAAAGAAAATCTCTTTCTTGGCAAAAGATTTATAAGTTCCCTTACTTTTTTTGGAGATGTAAGGCCATCCATTCATTTTTTGAAATTCTCTGTATCTCACTCATCCCCAGTTGGCTAAGTAGGGTGAGAAGAATGGAACAATCTCTTGCATAGAAGCCACTCAACAACATGGCCCCCCCTTTCCTTAACCCTTCTACATAGAGAGGAATATCTTCCAATAAGACATTTCGATTAATGTTAGCCAAAATTCGGTCGTATTGAGCTCTTCCAGGTCTCCACATCTTTTCCCTTAAACGGACCTCTACTCGGGTGGTTTTGTTTAAGGCACAATTTTCTAGTGCATTTTCCACGCACCATTGATCGATATCCATGCACAACACATGCTTGGCTCCCATCTTATGGGCTAAAATTCCCAGAATTCCTGTTCCTGAACCCATATCCAATACATCTGTTTCTTGAAATTCTTCTTCCCTCATAAGCTGGACCATTAGTTGAGTGGTTTCGTGGTGTCCTGTACCAAATGACATCTGTGGATGAACGATTAATTCATACTTAACTGTAGAAATATTGGGATGGAAGGAGGCCCTTATTCCACAAAAATCTTCAATGATTACGGGCTGGTAGGCAGATTCCCATTGGGCATTCCAGTTTTTTTCTTCTTGATAGGTGATGTGGTAGTTTGGAGGGTTGGGTAAAAAAGCCAGTTGCTCATTTAGTAGATCCCCATCAAAGGCATCTGTAGAGATATGTGCAATAAGTTCATGGGGTCTTTGCTCAAATCCATGCATTGGGAGGGGGGAAAGAACAGCTACGACCAGATCTTGTTCTTCCGGAGGGACAGCAAAGTGTATGGAAATATAGGGTAAGTTTTCCAAAAGATTAATTACAACCTGCTGAAGACCGGTATTCGGTATAGGCGATGGAAAAATCGGCAAAACCTTTGACGTCTTCTAGGTAGATGGTAAAGTCGGCAAAGCCTCGCACATCTGTAAAATACCAGTAACCCTCTTCTGTCGCGAATGTCTCAGAAGCTTCTTTGAAAACTATCATATCAGAAAAAGCTTCTACTTCTTCTACAAAAACGCGAAAGTTGGCAAAATTGGCTACCTCTTCAACAAAGACTGCCCCCTTCAACTTGCAATAATCTTGTGGAAGGGGAGAACTAGGTTTGCTGGCAGGGACATACGAACTACCAAATATTCCCAGGCAAATCACACAAAAACAACCCCATTTGCTCATTTTGTCCAAATAATTGGGTTTATAAAAGGAAAATTCTCTCTTAGGGAAGCAAATATAAGAAAATCAAGGCAAAGCGATTCGGAGGACTGCCCAGTTATTCAGGTGCAATGTGTATATTCGCAGCGAAATTTGGCGGTATTTATGAATTTGAAAGCGGAAATCGATAGAAGAAGGACCTTTGCAATTATTAGCCACCCGGACGCAGGCAAAACTACCCTTACCGAAAAGCTTCTCCTGTTTGGAGGAGCTATCCAAGTAGCAGGGGCAGTGAAATCCAATAAAATCAAGAAGCATGCAACCTCTGATTTTATGGAAATTGAGCGGCAAAGAGGAATCTCAGTGGCCACATCAGTAATGGGATTTGAATACAAAGGTCTCAAAATAAATATTTTGGATACGCCTGGGCACAAGGATTTTGCTGAGGATACGTTTAGAACCCTTACAGCTGTTGATAGCGTAATCGTTGTCATCGATGTAGCGAAAGGGGTGGAGGAGCAGACCGAAAGACTTGTAGAAGTTTGCCGAATGCGCTCTACACCTGTAATCGTCTTCATCAATAAGCTGGATAGAGAGGGAAAAGATGCCTTCGACTTATTAGATGAAGTGGAGCAAAAGCTGAACTTATCAGTGCGCCCCCTGAGTTGGCCAGTAGGAATGGGCAAATCCTTTCAAGGGGTATACAACCTGTATGAGAAGAATCTCGTCCTATTTCAGGCTCATCAGAAACAGGCGGGAAATGATTTAATGAAATTTGAAGATTTATCTGTACCAGAACTGAACAACCATCTAGGGGAAGACGCGGCGGATTTATTGCGGGAGGAGGTAGAGTTAATCAATGGGGTCTACCCAGAATTTGATCCGCAATCCTATCTAGATGGGGAAATATCTCCGGTTTTCTTTGGAAGTGCGATCAACAATTTTGGCGTTCGGGAATTGTTGGACTGTTTTGTCGATATTGCGCCATCCCCTCAACCTAGTAGAACCGAAGAGAGAGAAATAAACCCGGAAGAAAAGAAGTTTTCGGGCTTTGTCTTTAAGATTCATGCCAATTTAGATCCCAAACACCGAAACCGAATCGCTTTTTTGAGGATTTGTTCAGGGGAGTTCGAGCGAAACAAGCCCTATCATCATGTGAGACTGAATAAAAACCTTAAGTTCTCCAATCCAACCTCCTTCATGGCCCAAAAGCAATCGCTAATAGAAACGGCCTATCCAGGGGATGTGATAGGTTTATACGATACGGGCAATTTTAAAATTGGGGATACCCTCACAGAAGGGGAGGTCATTCATTTCAATGGCATTCCCAGCTTTTCTCCAGAATTGTTTAAGTATGTCGAAAACGCAGACCCCATGCGCTATAAGCAACTTGCTAAGGGGCTAGCGCAACTGATGGACGAGGGAGTCGCCCAATTGTTTACCTCTACATTCAATAACCGAAAGATCGTAGGCTGTGTAGGGGCCCTTCAGTTTGAAGTCATTCAGTATAGGCTAGAGCATGAATATACGGCCAAATGTCGCTATGAACCGGTCTCTCTATATAAAGCCTGTTGGGTAAGCTGCGAAGACGAGGTCAAATTTAAAGAATTTAAAAGGCGGAAAGCCCGCAACATGGCATTAGATACACATGGGAAAGACGTTTTCCTCGCGCAAACAGCTTGGGATCTAAACTCTACGCAGGATCTGTTCCCGGATGTAGCCTTTCACTTTACCAGTGAGGGGTAAATACTTAATCGCTGAACCTCCCCCCCATTTTTTTAAAGCAGAAGAGGGCTATGGTGATTTTCAATCCCGTGAATATCACCATAGCCTCTATTAGCTTATACACTATACTCTATGCCATTGCCCCGAAGACTCCTATACCTATAATGATCAAGATATACAGGCCAATCATAGCCAGGCTGAAAATCCCGATAAAACGGAAGAATCCCCTAAGGTTCATCAATCCTAATTCGAGATCGCCTGAATCTTTCCTCCGAATGCCGGTTTCTGTTTTTTGAGCGAATTTCCACAGGGAGAGGATCGGGAAAACATACAAGGCCCCAATGACGAAATAAATAATCCCTAGAAATGAAAGGGGAAAGGGCATAGGGATTTCTCCAGTAGGCATAAAACTGGAAGCAAAGATCATAATAAAGCCTGCCAGGAATACGAAGGCTATACCAATAAAGCCCAGTATAGCCATGATACGGGACCATTTGGCTGCAGATACCAAATAATCTCTGGAAAGAGCCGTAATGTGTAGGGCATCAAATTCCTCAAAGTGTGTGTTGTTTTCTGTTTGTTCCATGGATTGATGGGGTTTATAAAGTTAATGATGTTTTAGCTATGGTGAGACCAATTCAAAAACAAATGCAGACCAGGGGGACATGCTTACCTGAGTATTTCCATGTAAAGGCATAGATAAGCCTGAGCCCAGTGTGTCTTTCAGGGTGTAAGAATCAAAGGCATTGAGCCCCATGCACTCCCAAGCATGGGCTGGGATATAAATGGGGACATGCAGGGTATTATCTCGGTCAAAGTTAATAACTATTAATAGGTATTCTCCCTCCACGTATCGGAGAAACGCATAAATTTTGTGTTGAATCAATTCATTGTCCGAAGGCATAGGGGGTAATTCGTAAAAATGCCCCTGTCTTATGCCCTTTTTGTCTTGTATCAATAGGGACAAACGACGGTAAAAGCTCATCAATTCCCTTTGTTGATCAGAAAGTTGGCCCCCGTCAAAAGCCCCTCCATTCATCCACTTTTGATGCTCGGGTACATGCCAGTAGTCGAAAATGCTTGTTCTCCCGTCATCTCCTGAAAATCCCGTAGCTCCCACCCCAGGCTCCCCAACTTCTTGTCCAAAGTAGATCAGGAGAGGTCCCCTGCCTAGGCAGGCCGAAAGGGTCATGGAGGGTATACCCGCCCGGGGATCGCCCAGTAGTTGGGGAGAAGCCACACGTTGTTCATCGTGGTTTTCCATGAACCTCAGCATATGGTCTGCTATACGTTCCGATTGACCGAGAGCGTGTCGCATATGGAGGACAGTGTCCTCTTGTCTGAGTAGGCGAAGAGCCATGTCATAGACCCCTACTTTATCGTATAAATAATCAAAACCTCCTGAGTGTATGTAGGTTTCATATAGGCTTGGTTCATATATTTCTCCAATAAATATTACCTCTGGGAAGATACTTTTGAGTTTCCCAATAGCCCACTGCCAAAAAGGTACAGGCACCATGTGGACCATATCACATCGAAAGCCATCAATCCCCTTGTGGGCCCAAAAAGAGAGTATATCGTACATTTTTTTCCAAGTATCTGGAATGGGATCAAAGTGGGGAGTGCCGTTATCGTTGAAGTCAATCCCATAATTAAGCTTTATGGTTTCAAACCAATCATAGTAGCTGGGGGTGGAGGAAAAAACGTCATTTCCACTGACCTTGGCAGGAACTTCAACAAAATATCGGTCTGTATAAGCTAATTCTCCGCCAAAAGGCTTGTGCTCAAAGGGAGGTACTAAGACAGTGCCGGGAAGATAATAGAAGTTATTTTGGGGAGAAAAGGCAGATTCCTGGTTGTCGTTTTGTCCTAACTCTTCTACCTCCTGCGGCTTGGCATCGGAGGCATATTCTCTGGCGACATGGTTGGGGACAAAATCCATTAAGACCTTCATCCCCTGTTGGTGAGTGCGACCTATAAGTGCCAAAAACTCATTCATTCGTTGGGGAATATCTACGGCGAGTTCGGGGCTTACATCGTAATAATCTTTGATGGCATAGGGAGAGCCCGCTCTTCCTTTCACGATTTCTGGACTGTTAGGTCCTATCCCATAATCAGAATAGTCTGACAAAGTAGCTTGTTCCAAAACCCCTGTATACCATACATGTGTAATTCCTTGATTCTTCAAAGCCCTTAAGGCTTCATGACTAATGTCATTGAATTTTCCTACCCCATTTTCTTCCAGGGTTCCATGAGGAATACCCCCAGTTTTTTTGTTTCCAAAAAGACGAACCAAGAGCTGGTAGATAACATGTTTGTGATCCATTTGTATGGCTTGAAAAAATAAAATGCTGCGTGGGTGTGTTACATTTATTGAAAAATGACTTCTAAAAGGTAAAGGTTTAACACGAATAAACAAATAAACAACACGCTGGTAAGGAATATCGGTACAGCATGCAACGTTTTTAGCGTATTTCCTGTAAATTAAGTAGGATTAGAATATTAAACCTAGAATTAGTATTTTTACTCAAACTGTTTATGAACCATTTGAATACTTTCGAAAATATAAAGCAGATGAAATTACAGGCAAAAATTTTAAGCCTTGTGGGGATGGTTGTGCTGGCATCATGTACGTCTACCCAACAAGTAGCTACCAGTGAGTATGACGACGTCTACTACTCTAGCAGCGATTATACCGAACGAACGGTTCCAGATCGACAGTCTAACGCTAGCAGAGAGGGATATCAGGATTCTCGGTATTATGAAGATGGGTATAGCAGGTACGACGAAGATGATTTTTATTACTCTCGTCGCTTAAGACGTTTTAGCCAAACCCATAATAATGCCTGGAGGTATTATGATCCTTTCTTTACCAATGATTTGTATTATGTAATGGGAACTCCAACTTGGAACCGTTGGAATAGCTTTGGTTGGTACGATTGGAATCGCCCGAGATTTGGAGCTGGGTTTTCCTTTGGTTTTGGAAATTCTTTATGGGCAACGCGTTCGAGATTTTATGATCCTTTTGCCTTTAATAGATTCAACTCCTTTAATTACTACAATCCTTGGGTGAGTTCTTATTATGGATTTGCTCCCAATTTCGGGTATGGTTTTGGGAATTCCTTTTATCAGAATTCATTCTTTAGCCCCTTTGGATACGGGGTTGGGTCTTCCTATCTATACTGTCCCCCGACAGCCTATGTATCTACAGCCGCTTACCGTCAGGTGAATGTTGCAAGAAGGGCTTCATTGACTTCTGCTCGTTCCCAAACCGGTTTTCGGAGAAATACACCTAGTACCACTCAGGCATCACGGGTAAATACTTCTAGCAGTTCTCGAAGGGCAGGGGATGTTATTCGTACCAATAGATCATCTGTTCGGTCGAATAATTATCTACAGCCAAAGACGGATACTGAGAAAAGAGCTACTTTGTCGGATATGGATAGGAGAAGGAATGCCGTCCGCCGAACCAACTCTAGGAGGCTGCAGGATATTCAACAAAGAAGTACTACCAATTCTCGTTCGTATCCTTCTAGGAGAAGCGGAGTAAGTTCCTCTACACGGAGAAATTCTACCATCAACAGGGCACCTTCCACTAATAGAAGATCCCCGAGTAGTATGCAAAGACGTAGCACTACCCCAAGTAGTCGAAATAGAACGATTTCGCCTTCCAGAAGGCCTAGTTATACTCCTTCTTCCAGCAGACGTTCTCCTTCCCGAACCCCCTCTATGAGTAGGCCCTCCAGTTCTAGACCTTCTTCTATGAGCAGGCCTTCCTCATCTAGTTCGAGAAGTTCTTCATCGAGCTCACGGAGTTCTTCAGGACGTAGACCTCCTCGGTAGATAAAAAAACCTACACGGTTAGGAACAGGGGCGAGGCTATCTCGCCCCTTTTTCTTAGCTTAATTTAGCCTTTAAGATCCATATATGTATCGCTTTTATATCAACTGTATAGTTGTTCTATTTGTGGGCTTAGCCATTCCCTCTCAGGCGCAGACAGAGTTGGAAGCTTTGCTGTATTCCCGTACAACTGCGACAGGTTCAGCCCGGTCCCAAGGTATGGCAGGAGCTTTCTCGGCCGTTGGAGCAGACATGACGGCCGCAACTTTGAATCCAGCGGGTTTGGCTTTGTATAGACGATCTGAGTTTACCATTACCCCAGCATTTCGGCTCAACAGTTCAGATGTGAGCTACCTCAATGGGAGCAATAACATTTCAGAAACCAATTTTGGGGTAAATGGCTTCAGCCTTTCCTTTTACAACCCTCGATATCGGGGCTATGGGAGAGATGTGCAGGAGGTGGAAAAAGGGCTGAAATCTTTTACCTTCTCCTTTGGCTATAACCAGACAGAGAACTTTTCCCAGAAGTCACGCGTTTCGGGGTTTAACGAATTTAGCTCCATTACAGATGTATTTGCCGAAAGAGCACAAGGAACCTCCATTAATGATTTGGTCGATGGTTTTGGAGACCCTTTCGCCGTTTTGGCCTGGGATGCCTTTGCGATAAATCCCTTTTTTGGTGAAGAGGACCAATATTTTCCTGCAGTAGTGGAAGGGGATGTTCAGCAGACCGTTGAGTTGGATGAGTCTGGAAGGATAAATGAATGGTTTATCAGCTTAGCGGGGAATGTAAGTGATAAATTTTATATCGGGGCTACCATAGGGATTAGATCCCTTCGCTTTGAGCGAAATTTAGCCCTCATCGAAGAAGACATTAACGATATTCACAACGACTTTTTTAACGACCCAAATGGAGGGGTACTTTTCCCTATGAATAGGTTGGAGTATATCAACAATTTTACAACAGAAGGGAGTGGGGTAAATGGCCAATTAGGAGTCATTGTTAGGCCCTCAGACGCTTTTAGAGTAGGCTTATCTGTTCAATCGCCTACCTACTATTCCCTTAGAGATTTCTTTGATGACAATGATACCCAGTTGACTCATGAACACCAAAGCATCTTCTCAGGAAATGATACAACAGTCTTTAGTTCTTTAAACTCGGGAGAGTTTTCTTATCAACTCAATACCCCTTTCCGTGCAACCCTAGGACTGATGTATTTATTAGGTAAAAAGGGCTTTATTAGCGCTGATGTAGAACTAACAGATTACGCCAATTCTAGATTTGAATCAGATTTACCGGTTACAGATCCCAACTTTTATGCTTATGATATAGAGAACCGGAATATAAATGAGCTTTTTGATATGGCAATTAACTACCGTTTAGGGGCAGAATTTCGCTTCGATGCTTTGCGGGTCAGGGGAGGAGCTGCTTTATTTTCCAGCGGACTTACAGATGCTGCCAAAGAATATCAAAATGGAGAGCTAGCGATTGAAAGTATTGATAATAATCGCATGTTATACTCCTTAGGGCTTGGGTTTAGGCAACCTAAATATTTTTTAGACGTTAGTTGGGTATATCTGGTACAGGATGATAAATCGAATCCTTATAGCGGGTCAAGCAGCGTTTTTTCTCCAACACTCGTCTTAGATAAAAAGAATAGTACAGTTGCTATAACCTTGGGTCTTAACTTTTAGATTCCTCTATGAAACACACCTACTCTTAATTTATGTACGAGGTTTTGTTAAAAGTTTAATTATGATGAATCCCATCCACCAACTTGTATCAGACGATCTTTATGCGACCCTTGTTAGATTCAATCTTCTGAACCAAAAGGTAATTCGCGATTTTCAAATTAAGCGTAGGTATCTGGAATTAAGAGATGAAGGAATGCGGGCTTCGGACTCCATTGATCTCATCTTAGAAGAATACCCCTATCTTCAATTCGATACCGTCAGAAAAATCATTTACAGTATCAAACTGCCTGAAGAAGTAGAACAGGGTTTCCCAATTGCAGCAGAAGCATAGGAAAAGGAATTATTCCTTATTTAGTTCCAATATCGGGGAGTTTTCTTGAGCAAAAATCTGGGCTAGTTTGTTCTCTAATGCCTTGCCGCGCAGATTTTTTGCTGCAATTTTCCCCTCTGGATCTACCAGTACTGTATGGGGAATGGCATGTACTCCATAAGTCTGTGCTGCCTCCCCGTTGAAATAATTCAGGTCTGATACGTGTAGCCACGTCAGGCCGTCCTGCTGTATGGCCTTTTCCCAGGGTGCCTTACTTCGGTCCAAACTTACGCCCAGAATTTCAAAGCCCTTGTCCTTATATTCATTGTACATCCGCACTACATTGGGATTCTCCCGACGACAGGGTCCACACCAGCTCGCCCAAAAATCTATGAGGACATATTTTCCTTTTAAACTACTTAGTCGAAGGGTATCCCCTTGTGGATTGGGAAGGGCAATTTCAGGTGCTGGATTGCCTATTAGTTGAGCCTGTAAAGAGGCAATTGCCGATTTTAATTGCTTAGTTAGATTAGGATTGCGCTCCCCATACAAATTCAGATATCTCTTGCCATAAGTAGCAAAGCCATCAGGTTGTCCCTGCGAAAGACCATTTATAGTTCCTAGCAACGCTGAGCTATGAGCTGGAGATGGTTTGGGAATCTGGTTGAGCCAATCGTCTAAGTAAGCCGATAAGGATTCAAAATCAACTCCTGAACCTGATAAGGTGGAGGTGAAATTTTGAAAGGTCTCGCGCAGAACAGGCAAGCGATTGTAAACGGGATCTGAAAGTTGAGTATGTTGAAAATAGGTTTTGCCAAAATATTCAATTTCATCTGCATAAGCTGCCCCATTATTTGCATAGGATAAATACGTAGAAGGAGCCATGATACTCGCCAACAAGGGAGACTGATTTCTAAGGGAGTCTAGGTAGCTGATTTTTCGTTTGTCAAGTTCGGCAAGGCGTTTTACAATTTGGGTTGTATCCTGGTCAGAAGCATAGGCTTTACGCAATTGGCCGATGAGTTGATTTCCCTCCTTCTGAAGAGTAGCTCCATATGATTGAGACTTTGTAAAACTTGAGTTGAGCGGAGATAGCCATATTTTGGCTTGCTGTAGGTCTTCACAATTTCCGGTCAGCTTGAGTTGAGTTGAATTGTCTACTAAAAAAGCTTTGGGATTTTTAGGAGCATGTTTTCCCAATAGGTACATACCCGGAAGTAGGGAGTCAAAATTGAGTGTAAAGGTATGGGTTCCCCCTTGGGCTTGTAAGGGAATCGAAACTAAGCCTTTCAGATCAGTACCATCCAAGGCGAAGAGCATTAGGCTGTCTTCCTGACAATTGGTAAACTCCCCTTCAATTTGAACATTTTGGGCTTTTAAGGATATAGAAACTAATCCTAAACAGGTAAGAATCAAGCTTAGTTCTCGCAGTTGGCATTTGAAAAATTGCGATAGTGAAAGATGTATCATATCAATTTAATCTTGGATCGATCGGATAATTAGAAATAATTTGGTATTTGGGGCCCATACTCTGCAAGATTTTCCTCCAAAGGTTAGAATAATCTTTTTGGAAAACAAAGTCAGACTCTTCAGGGGCAACAATCCATGCTTTATCTTCAATTTCTTTGAGCAATTGACCAGGTCCCCATCCAGAATAGCCTACAAAAAACAAGATGTCTTCAGGAGAGAGTTGATGGTCCTGAATATGAGTCTTTACCCAGTTGAATTCTCCTCCCCAAAATAATCCCAATCCAATTTCTTGGCTATTGGGAATTTCATCTCCCAAGCGATGGACATAATGGAGGGTATTCTGCTCTACAGGCCCTCCCATAAAGACTGGGGCGTCAAAAAATGGAAGTTCCTCAATCAAATTATTAAGGCCTATATCAAGCTGCCTATTTAACACAAATCCCAAACTCCCTTCTTCGGTATGTTCTACTAATAAGACCACAGATCGTTGAAAATTCTGGTCTGTCATAAAGGGCTCCGAAATGAGGAAGCGTCCAGAAGAAGGAGGATAAGAACTACTTGTCATAGGCAACTAATAGAATGAATGGAATAAAATAGACTAATTCCTATTGTTTTCCAATACGTGGTACGCGTTTTATAGAAGGAGGGTTTTCCATCCGTTCACACAGATGACCAAATAAACTGTAATTCTGCTTGTTTATGTTAGCACATAAATTTTGGGTGTAAAGATTCAGTACATTTAGAATTGATTGACCTATAGTTATAGCGAATGAAAGGATATCGTGTATTTGGAATTTATCTCTTGTTACAGGTGCTAATTGTTTGGGGATACGCTCAATCTTCTTCCTACAGTGACCCTATTCCAAGGAGGGTTAAGACGTCAAAAAGTTGTGCAATATCTGTTCCGAATGTATTTACCCCAAATGGGGATGGGATCAACGATGCGTTAGAATTACGGTGTAATTGTAAGGTGGAGGATTTTCGATTTACTGTTTTTTCTGGGAAGGGGAATCGAATATACCAAAGTAAAAACGCAGGTCTTCGCTGGAATGGATTCTCCAATGGACGACCAGTACGGGAAGGATATTACCGTTGGGAGATCAGCTACAAAGTTCTAGGTAACCCCAACTATACCAAGTTGAGGGGAGATATAGCGATCATTCGCTCTTAGCTTTTATTAAGCAGAGCAGTCATAGGTAGCTACATCCAAGAATAAAAGATACCATTTTCCTTGGATATTACCCCAACTCATAGATAAGGCTTGATCGGTTACGATGACTTGGTAGCTTACCTTACCCTCAGCTTCTTCGACTCCCAGATCCATTTCCTTAGAAAATTTTCCCACCTCACTTTGGGTAAGTGCCTTCATGAGTTCAGATGCTCTGGTATATGAGGATAAGGAAGTTACAAAACAACCTTCTTTCGAGAAGCCATCGCAATCAAATTCAGGTATTTCTTCGAATTTGGGGTTACAAGAAATTTGCTTGAATAAGCCTGGAACCCAAGGGGTATAAGCTTCTTTAAAAACTTCATCAAACTTTTTCCCATGGTATACTGCATCCATGGCTCCTGGCCTGGTAATGTAGTAAAACCCGATATCGGGATGAATGAAGGTTTGTATATCAGCACTGTTGTTGGTTTTCCAGTACTGCAAAAATGCTTGTAAGTGACTTTGGAAGGCCTCTGGTCCTGCTTGATCACCTCTTTTTGTCAAGGAATTCACCTGAGAGGCAGGGGAAGGCTCATCCTCTTTCACCAGCTGGGAGGCATCAATAGATTCGTACCTTAGAATCTCAAAGTTCGAATTAAAGGTAACCAGGTTACTGAAAGATTCTTCTACAACACTTTTGTCAGAACTTTTTGTGTAGGAGACATTTCCTGAAAAACGTGCTTGATACAAGTCTCCTTCTCGTGTGATTTGAAGAGAATTCTCATCCAATGTAAGGTTCCTATTTTCAACCCTTTTGAAGCCATTTTCTAAACTTTTTTGAATTTGCTTTCTGCTCAAACCTTTTTGGTTAAAAAAGGTCTGAACCTCAGTGGCATAATAATCAGCTGCATCAATCTCCTCCCGTGCGAGGTCAGAATAATATGCAGTAAGTTGCTTTTTTATATTTTCTGATGCATTTACCAATTCAGGGTGATCATCCTTCTGGGAAGTTGATTCGATGGAATTATCCTCCTCTAACTGGTGCTTCTCTTCTTGGGTAAATTGGCAAGATACCCAGAAGAAAAGGCTAATGAAGGAAAGAATCGTATATTTTTTTTGAGACTTCATGTTTCGTCGGTTAATATAAATCAGTGGGCAAGCAGAAATAATGCATTTTTAGCCTTTATTTGGACTATTATTTGTAATGATACGTTTTACTTCTAAATAATAAACAATATAGGATAGTTGGCGGTTACACAGGTGGAGAAAATAGAGTTTGTCTGTTTTTGTACATTCAAAAAAGTATGCTGTGGGAAAATATTCGATAAAAGATATTGAGCAACTCTCTGGAATTAAGGCCCATACGCTTAGAATTTGGGAGCAAAGGTACCAGATATTGGAACCTAAGAGGACTCCTACTAATATCAGGTACTACGATGATTCGGATCTCAGGTTAGTCCTCAATATATCCTTTTTAAACAAAAATAATTACAAGATTTCTAAGATTGCCAAGATGGCAGACGAGGAAATCCAGGAAAAGGTTCGACAAATTGCAGACTCAAATCTGGAGTTCCCTACCCAAATGAATGCCTTAATCATTGCGATGGTGGAATTGGATGAAGAGCGTTTTGAGAAAATTATCTCTACCAATACCCTTCAGTTTGGATTTGAGAACACCATGATGAACATCGTATGGCCCTTTTTATATCGAATTGGGATTTTGTGGCAAACGGGAAATATTAATCCTGCCCATGAGCACTTTATGTCTAATCTCATTCGACAAAAATTGATCGTTGCCATCGATGGACAAATGCCTCCGAGAAATCCTTATGCTAAGAAGTACTTACTCTTCCTTCCAGAAGGGGAACTACACGAATTGAGTCTTCTTTTTGCTGCCTATGTTATCAAGGCGCGATACAATAAGTTAATTTATCTTGGACAAAGTCTTCCACTAGATGATGTTGGAGCAGTGGTAGAGACCTATCGACCAGACTTTGTGATTACTGTAGGGATGAGTTTTTCTTCAGATAAAGATGCTCTCGCCTTTGTTTCCGAGTTGAAGGATCACTGCCCGGACCAGAAAATCCTGTTATCCGGCACCCATATGTTGCAACTCAAAGAAGAAGAAAAATTGGACAGGGAACTGATCGTATTTAAAGGTATTACTGAGCTGGTGGAGTTTGTGAATGAAAATAGTGATCAGCCATTTATGAGAAAAATGGCTTAGCGGTTGGGAACAGCTTCCGTTTGGTTTTTCAAATTCAACGCTTCTATCATTTTAAAGAAAACCTCGGTATTGTCGTAGATACCGGTGAAGTTTTCTGAACCGGGACCAAAGGCAAATATGGGTACCAGAGTAGCCGTATGGTCCCCTGTGGTAAAAGCAGTATTTAAACTTCCATCGGTCTTCCTTCCCAGGATGGAAAATCCGCCTGTTTCATGATCTGCGGTGACGATTACCAAGGTCTCTCCATCCTTTCTGGCGAAATCCAGAATTTGCCCCAGGTTCCTGTCGAAGTCCATGACCTCATTGATGATATATTGTGCATCATTGGAATGCCCTCCCCAGTCTATCTGTGAACCTTCTACCATAAGAAAAAAACCAGGATAGGCCGTACTTAATTGATCAAGGGCAAGTTGAGTGGCCTTTTCCAGGTAGTCCCCTCTACCGGACTTAATTGATGGGAGGTGCCCCTTGTGAGTAATGACCATCATACGTTCGGCAGGGTTTTCAATGGCATCTTGCAATTTAAAATAAAAGGGATAGCCCATTTCTATCATTTTCCCGACCAAGTCCTGCTTATCTTTTCGCTTCTTAAATAAGCGCAGACCTCCTCCTATTGCAATATCCACCGTTCCCTTGAGGAAATCCAAGGTGATTTCTTCATATTCGGTTCTTTCCACGCAATGTGCATAGAAACAGGCCGGAGTGGCATGTTGGATTATAGAGGTTGCAATAACTCCGGTCCCCAATTCATTCTCATGGGCTATTTCCATGATAGTCTTAAGCTTCTCTCCCTCTTCATTCACAGAAATAGCACCATTGTAGGTCTTATGACCCGTGGCATAAGCTGTTGCACCTGCAGCAGAATCCGTGATCAAATCATCGGATGAGTGGGTTTTGATAAGGCCAATATGTTTAAATTGTTCGAAATTGAGGCTTTGGGGGTAGGAATATACACCTGCAGAAATCTGACCAAGACCCATGCCATCCCCAATATACAAAATGATATTTTTGGGATTATCCTGAGCTGAAAGACGAAAAAAGCCCATCAGCAGGGCAAAGAGTAGGTGAAGATTTTTCATCAGCCTTTAAAGTTAAGAAAGTATCTTTGCCTATCCAATTACAAAAATAACATGAATTATAGGAAATTAGGGAAATCTGAACTGCAAGTAAGTGAGTTAAGCTTTGGTGCCATGTCTCTGAGGGGAGATTTCCCCCAGAATAAAGCCCTATTGTTCAGGGCTTTAGATGAGGGCATTAATTTCTTTGACACAGCTGACCTCTATGACCAAGGAGAGAATGAAAAGTGTATAGGAAAGGCATTTAAGGGTATACGTGATAATGTCATATTAGCGACAAAGGTAGGGAACCAGTTGAAGGAAGATGGGTCTGGATGGGGCTGGAACCCCTCAAAGGCTTATATTATTAGCGCTGTAGAGCAAAGCCTCAAACGACTACAAACCGATTACATCGACCTATATCAATTACATGGAGGTACGATAGAGGACCCTATTGACGAAACGATTGAAGCCTTTGAACAACTCAAGGAAGAGGGAAAAATTCGCTATTATGGAATATCATCCATTCGTCCAAATGTCATCAGGGAGTATGTGAACCGCTCCCATATGGTTAGCGTCATGACTCAGTACAGCCTTCTTGACAGAAGACCAGAGGAAAGCACCTTAGACCTACTATGGGAAAATCATATCGGGATTTTGGTCCGCGGAGCCGTGGCGAAAGGCCTCTTGGCGAATAAGGAGCCAAAGCCCTACCTGGGGCATGAGGCAAGCGCTATAAAAGAAATCCAGGTAAAGCTACAAAATTTGGACCCTGCAGAAGGATCTCCCGCTCAGATTGCCATAAAGTACGCGTTGGCACACCCTGCTGTAACGACCATTGTTGCAGGAGCGAGCCATCCAGATCAATTGGCGGAAAACATACAGTCTATCCAGCAAACTCAGCTATCTGCTCAGATTCTTGAGACCCTCAAAGACATGGTTCCTCAGTTTGTTTATGATAAGCATAGGTAGGAGAAACCCTAAATCATTTTTCTTTCCCGTGCAACCCTTCAATTCTAGAATCCATCTAGTGTGAGTAGGCAACTCTGAACTGCATCCAACAACCCTACTTATGCTAAAACACTATTTGGTTCTCGCCTGGAGGAGTTTTCGGAAACATCCGGGATACTCTTCGATCAATCTTGTGGGTCTATCTATTGGACTCATTTGTGGCTTGCTGATACTATTATACGTTCGGCACGAACTCAGTTACGATAAGTTTCACGATCAAGCCGATCGGATTTATCGGATTACAGCAGATGCCAAACTCAACGATTCAGAGTTTTCAGGAGCTTCGGTGGGTTACCCAACAGGGCCTGCTCTCAAGCAAGATTATCCAGAAGTGGAGGAATTTGTACGTTTTAGGAACCGAGGAAATTTTCTAATAAGTATTGAAAATAATCATTTTCAAGAGGAGGAAGTCATTTTTGTCGACTCTACTCTGTTTGATATTTTTAGCATTCCCTTGGTCGAGGGAGATCCCCAGACTGCATTGGTAGCTCCCAATAGTGCCGTTATCACTACAGAATTGGCCCAAAAATTTTTTGGGACTGAGAATGCCATGGGGCAGGTTATGAAGTTGGATAATGAAGAAGACTATCAAGTTACGGGGATCATAGATCCTATGCCTAACAATAGCCACTTCCGCTTCAATATGTTTCTTTCCCTTAGCACAATAGCAGATAATGAGTTTCAGGCATGGACCAATTTTAACCTGCAAACCTATATTCGCTTAGCTGAAGGGACAGATCCCCAAAACTTGGAAGCCAAATTCCCAGATATGGTCGCCAAGTATATAGGCCCTGAGGTTGAACAATATTTGGGAGTACCTCTCGAGGAGGTTTTTGCCCAGGGAAATAGAATTGGTTTTTTCCTCCAACCCATGCTAGATATACACCTTCACTCGGATCTGTTGGATGAATTGGGAAGTAACAGTGATATCCGGTATGTAATCATTTTTTCCCTGATTGGTTTATTTATTTTAGGGATAGCCTGTATCAATTTTATGAACCTGGCTACCGCTCGGTACGCCAACAGAGCCCGTGAAGTAGGAATAAAAAAATCTGTAGGGGCTTTCAGAAGCCAGCTCGTTTGGCAATTTCTTTCCGAATCAATTGCACTGAGTCTTATAGCCACGCTGGTTGCTTGGCTCGTAATTCCATTAGTTCTCCCCGGATTCAATAGTCTGGCAGGAAAAGAACTTACACTCATGGATATACTTCAGGGGGATTTCTTCCTGCTTTCTTTGGGCTTAGCCTTCCTTGTAGGTCTACTGGCAGGAAGTTATCCCGCCCTATTTCTCTCAGGTATGCGCCCTGTAGATATATTGAAAGGCAATCTATCCACGGGAGCCAAAAGTGGCAGACTTAGGTCAATCCTGGTAGTGGGACAATTTGTGACCACGGTAGTCTTGCTAATTGGGACCCTGGTTGTCTTTGATCAAATAGATTTTATTCAAAATAAAAAGTTGGGCTTCGACAAAGAAAATGTCTTGGTGTTGCATGATACCTATTTGCTGGATAATCGAATTGATGCCTTCAAAGAGGAAATGCTCCAAAATCCGCAATTCACCCAAGCGACAGTTACGGGTTTTCTCCCTGTAGAGAACTTCAACAATTCAAGTTCCTATTTCTCTGGAAGAAACCCTTTACCCGAAAATACCCGGATTGTCCACAACTGGCGAGTAGACTATGAATATGTTCCTACTATGGGCCTTGAGATCTTGGAGGGACGAAATTTCTCTAGGGAATATGGGACGGATTCTATGGCTATTTTGGTCAATGAGTCCTTGGTAAAACAATTTGGATGGGAAGATCCCCTCAGCTCTCAACTTAGTGATTTTGGCGAAACAGCCGAAGATATAGACTCCTATCAGGTAATTGGGGTATTCAAAGACTTTCACTTCAATTCTTTGAGAAATTTGGTAGGGCCTATGTTGCTGCATTTGTCAGGTAGCAGGAGTATGATATCCTTTCGACTGCTTCCAGGATCAGAAGAGGCTGCTATACAGGAGTTGAGGAATAAATGGGCAGAATTTCTGCCAGGCTACCCCTTTGAATACTCTTTTTTGGATGATCGTTTTGATAAGCTATACACAACAGAGCTACGTTTCGGTCGATTATTTGGTATTTTTGCAGCCATTGCCATTGTCATTGCCTGCTTGGGCCTATTGGGCTTGTCAGCTTTTGCAGGAGAGCAGCGGAACAAGGAAATGAGTATCCGAAAGGTATTGGGGGCCTCTGTCCAGCAAATTATGGGACTCATGTATAAGGAATATGGATCCTTACTTATCTGGGCCTTTTTGTTGGGCTTTCCTTTGGCAGCCTATGGTATGTATCGATGGCTGGAAGGATTTGAATATAGAACAGCAATTGATTTTTGGGTCTTTGCAAAAGCCGGGCTATTGGTAAGTTTAGTAGCCCTCATAACCCTAAGTTTTCAATCAATACGGTCTGCCTTGAGCGATCCGGTAGAGGCCTTGAAGACGGAATAAGGTTTTTTGAATAAGCTTATTCCGTTACCTCATCCTAAATCTTTTCCCTGGAGATTGAATAATAAGTCCTTTAAACTCCATGCTCAGTAATAGCGGATGTAGCGTTTGTAAGGGAATTCCAGATTGCTTGGTCAGTAAATCCACCTGGGTTTCGCCCTTGGAGAGGATATTCAATATTTGCGTTTCTTGCGTACTGAGAGGCTTTTCCAGCTTGAGTTGAAGTTGAGAAGGTTCTTTTGAAACTTCTTGGGCCTTCCATTGAATCTCTAAGTCGTCCAATACCTCCTGAGGATGGGTAATTAGTTTGGCAATTTGGTCTCGAATCAAGTGATTGCATCCCGCAGAACGCGAATCTTTTATTCTTCCTGGGACAGCGTAGACTTCTCTATTTTGATCGAAGGCCATCTGAGCGGTTATTAGGGCTCCCCCCCTTTCGGCAGCTTCAATGACGATCACTGCACGAGACATGCCGGCTACGATGCGGTTACGAGCGGGGAAATGTGCGGGGTCTGGTTCCGTTCCGGGTGGGTACTCGCTTATAAGAGCTCCCTCCTGAATGATCTCCTGAGCTTTGGCTTGATGTGCCCAGGGATAGATGCTATCCAGTCCATGTCCCAATACTGCAGTGGTATATCCCCTTGCATTTAAGACAGCTCTATGAGATTGAATATCAATCCCATAGGCCAATCCACTCACTACATTGATCCCCTGTTGAGCAAAATATGTGGCAAACTCTTCCGCAATGTCCATGCCTGCGTGAGTAGGCTTTCTCGTACCTACCATCGCAATAGCAGGTTGTGCATTAAAGTCTAAGTGGCCTTTTTTGTAAAGAATTACAGGTGCCTGATGGATGAATTTTAAGTAATAGGGATATTGAGGGTCGGTGAAAGGGAGCACCGAAATACCCATCTTTTGGCATTCTTCTAGGCGTTTTTCAGCAGATTTAAGGTTCGGTACTGAATTTAGTAGGTGAGTTGTATTTTCTCCCACCCCCGGCGCCCGTAATAATTGGCCTTTAGGAGTTGAAAAAATGGCTTTTGCACTGCCACAAAAGGCAATGAGATTTTTAATGATAACTGGGCCGATGCCTTTTATTTCTGATAAAGCCAGAAGATATAGGGTGTTTTCTTCCATGGGCCCAATTTTTGGACGAGAAAAGCAAAAAGCAAATCAAAATCTCCTGAAATTCTACTTGCATCCTCGTGCGTGAGCATTTATTCCCATTCACCAGGAATGTATAATGGGGAGAATAAGAATTGAGCCTATCGCATTAACTAAGGGCCTGGCGCCTCTGTAGCAAATACCTCGATCTTTTTCCCGACGCAGTTACAGGTCCTGAAGGGTACAATCTGCTCTTTCGTGGTAACTTTCATCCGAATTTCTTCCCGTTTAGGGAGGAAGCGACCTGTTACCAGATCTATCGGTCCTGCTCTAAAATCAAATTTCAATTGGTCATCTAGTGGAAAGGTTCTATTTTCCACCTGGATGTGGTTAGCATACTGCTTACTGGATAGGACATTCACCACATAGGAGAAAGTGGAATCTTTTATTTTCATGCTGTTTTCATCCAATAGTTTAAGAGAACAATTGAGGTGGTAGGCTCCCGTTACTGTTCCTCTATAATCGAAAAAAATCTGGCTGGAATCTGTAGAGATTATTTCACGACCTTCTTTGATGTGAACAGTTCCTCCCTGAATAACTTTATAAGGTAAAATAGTATACCAGTTGTATACACCCTGAGGTATGGGAATCTCAAGAGATTGTAAGCCTTCTAAGGTGATATAGGATTTATTCTCCCACTCTTCCCAATTTTGAGATTTTTGGTTCTGACTCAAAGAGGCATAGGTTTTTTGCCGCTCAATGGTAAGAAACAGAGTAGATTTAGAGGAGTTATGGATGGCCATGACCCCTTTATTTTCATTGTGCTGGCAACTCAGGATGCACAGGAGGATAAATAAGGTGGCAAGGCCTAAGAGCAGTTGGCGAACAACATGAAGATTTGGCATAAGCAACGCAAATTATAACAAAACCGAGACCTCTCTTGCAGGATAATCCCTACAGAGATGGGCAGAATAAAGGCTTTGCTTTGCGCGAGCTATTGCTAAAGTTAAAAATCGGAACACCCTACCTATTGACTCTCTTCCTTAGGACACTGGTACTGTCGCCTTGTAAAGAGTGGCGGGATCATTACCCTTAATAGTATAACGAATATTTGCGGGGATCATACAAATTTCCCCCTTCGAAATAGCGAGATCTTTTACATCAGTTTGAATGTGAACTCCTCCTTCGACAAGTAAAAGAATATCTAAGGAATGAGCTTCTGTTTGATCATGGCTAGATCCTTTTGAAATATGTATAGCGCTCAGTTCAAAATCTCTAACTGGGCTTTTGTATTTTTTTTCCGTTCTGGAAACCGGAATTCCCGATAGCACTTTGGGTTCTACCGATTCAAATCGAGTGTGTTTAAGTAGTTCGGGAACATCTATATGCTTAGGAGTAAGGCCTCCCCTCAATACATTGTCTGAATTGGCCATCAATTCTACATTTACCCCTTCCAGGTAGGCGTGAGGAATTCCCGCATCTTGAAAAATACCTTGGCCTTTTTTCAAATGGCATAAATTGAATAGGAAAATGGAAAAAATGCCCCGATCGTAATCGCCATCAGCTGCGGAACTATCTTCAGCAGATTTCACTGCCCAGTAGGCTGCATCTTTTCTTTGGTATTCCCCAGCCTCAACTATAGGTTTCAATCTATGGATAAGGGGAGCAAGAATTTCATTGACTTCAACCTGAGGCATTTCCATCAAATGTTTATAGAGCATATACAGGCTACCAGTGGATATAGCGGGCTTCAATGATTCAAATTCAGGAGTCTGCGTAATCATCCGTTGGATTTGAGAAACAGATTTGAAGCCATGCAGAAGCCAAAAATCGGTCAGAGCCACCATAATCTCAGGTTTGTGGTTGTTGTCTCTGTAATTTCGATGCTTAGCCGTAATGGGGATTCCCAATGAATTTTCCTTTTCAAAGCCAATTTCGGCTTCCCTCTTGGTTGGATGAACCTGGATGGAAAGCATCTTTTTTACATCCAGTACCTTAAATAGATAGGGGAGTCGTTGATCGAATGCCTTAGCAACCTTTTCTCCAAGTATTTTTTCAGGATCGCGAGAGATAAAAGCATTCAATTGAATGGGAGAACCTTCTACTTCTACAGTAGAAGGAGCTTTGGGGTGAGCCCCCATCCAGAGTTCTGCAAAAGGGGTTTTGGCAGGATTGGATGTGTCAATCAGGTCGGGAATAAAGTCCGTTCCTCCCCAGGCGTAATGCTGAACAACTCCCTCCAATTTAGCCAAAGAATAATCCTTCGGAATAATATTTGGAGAAATTTTATTCATAATCTATAATTTTTTTGAGTTAAAAGATACGTCAAATATGAAAAAGGTATCTATTAATAAAGGGTATTCTTTCCAATAAATAGGCTGAATGGGGGAATATGCTTCCCGAATAGGGGAAAGAGTTACCATAATTGTCCTTTTGTCGCACAGCTTACCAAAATTAGCAGTTGATACCAATTTATTTGGGTAATTTTACAAAAGAATTTTTTGAACCCGAGTTTTTAGCTCATGCAAGGCAAAGCGGTAGTAGATGTTATAATTCCGGCTTTCAACGAAGAGAAGTCTATCCCTCGGGTTATCGCCGATATTCCCTCTGCCTATGTAAGAGAGGTAATAGTAGTGAGTAATGGCTCAACTGATGCTACAGAGGAAAATGCACGAGAAGCTGGGGCGACTGTTTTGAAAGAACCTAAAAAGGGATATGGCTATGCCTGTTTACGAGGAATTTCGCATTTGGTGAATAAGGGGCAAACTTCTCCGGACATCGTGGTGTTTATGGATGGGGACTATTCTGATTATCCAGAGGAATTGGTTGATTTAATAAGACCTATCACAGATGAGGGATACGATATGGTGATCGGTTCCAGGGTGTTGGGAGTTCGCGAAGCAGGTTCTTTGACCATTCCTCAGATCTTTGGAAACTGGCTGGCTACTCGCCTAATTCGATGGATATACGGTGAAAAGTTTACGGACCTGGGTCCTTTTCGAGCCATTAAGTTTAATAAACTAATTTCATTGAATATGGAGGACAAGACCTATGGGTGGACAGTTGAAATGCAGGTAAAGGCAGCAAAAATGGGTTTTGCCTCCAAAGAGCTTCCGGTGCGTTATCGACAGAGAATTGGAGTTTCAAAGGTGAGTGGTACGGTAAAGGGAACAGTTTTGGCTGGGTATAAAATTTTGTGGACCATATTTAAATTGTTGTGAGTTTGTTCACGTACATATTTCTTTTTCTGGTTTTGGGAATCTATTTAATGGCTCTCAGTCTCATTGTTTTATATGGGGTAGGGCAGTTTCATTTAGTTTATACCTATAGGAAGTTGAATAATAAGGTTGATACCTTACCTCCTCTATTAGGAGAGTCAGATCTTCCTTTTGTTACCATTCAGCTTCCGATTTACAATGAGAAGTATGTAATTGATAGATTGTTGAGTTCCATAGCAGCTCTTGACTACCCCATACATTCCTTCGAAATCCAGGTGTTGGATGATTCAGATGATGATACGGAAGAGATAATTGCCGCTAAGGTAGAGGAGTTATCCGAAAATGGCCTTAATATTTACCACATTCGTAGAAAGGATCGAACCGGATTTAAAGCAGGGGCATTAGCTCATGGATTAAGCTTAGCACGAGGAGAGTTCATCGCCATCTTTGATGCAGATTTTCTCCCTCAACCCAACTTTATTCGGGCAATCCTTCCCTACTTTGCGGAAGAACAAGTAGGAGTGGTTCAGGCGCGTTGGCAACATATTAATCGAGATTATTCCCTACTTACAGAATTGCAGGCATTTCATTTAGATGCACACTTTACCGTAGAACAACGAAGTAGAGACATTGGGGGATTTTACATGAACTTTAATGGAACTGCAGGAATATGGCGAAAATCCTGTATAGAAGATGCTGGAGGTTGGGAGCACGATACCTTGACCGAGGACCTAGACTTAAGTTACCGAGCCCAACTGAAGGGCTGGGTCTTTCACTATGTCGATAATGTAGAAGCACCAGCTGAGTTGCCCGCAGAAATGGGGGGAATAAAATCTCAACAGTATAGATGGATGAAAGGAGGGGCAGAAGTAGCAAAAAAAATGTTAAGGGCTCTTTGGGTATCAGATGCTTCTTTGGGGAAGAAACTGCATGGAAGTATGCACTTATTATCTAGTTCAGTATTTATCTTGGTTTTGTTGTTAGGCGCCACCAGCGTACCCCTCGTTTACATTAAGCATGAATTGCTGAATGGTAAAGTTGATTTCCTCCTCGTTCCTGTAGCGCTCCTACTCAGCTCTTTTGTCGTTTTGTCGGGTTTTTATATCCTTACGTTTATCCATAGGGAAGGGTCATTTTGGCGGGGAATTCGACGATTTATTCTCAATTTCGTTCCCTTTTTGGCGTTTACTATGGGCCTTTCATTTCATAACTCCGTGGCAGTGATCCAAGGATTTATGGGAAAGAAAACACCTTTTATCAGAACGCCTAAATTTGACCTCAGAAAGAAAAAAGATTCCTGGAAAAAGGCGACTTACCTTTCAAAATCCCTTTCTCCTACTGTTTTAGTAGAGATTTTACTTTCCTTCTATTTCTGTTTTGGGGTGTATTTAGCCCTGCACTTTCAAGATATTAGCATTATCCCTTTCCTTTTGATGCAATCGGCAGGCTACGCCATGATAAGCCTGAACAGCATTCGTCATGCCAGTTCATAAGGGCTTCATTTTGTCAAACCAAAAATGCGTCGTAATTTGGTGCCGGAGGAATGGCAGAGTGGTCGAATGCGGCGGTCTTGAAAACCGTTGTACCGCGAGGTACCGGGGGTTCGAATCCCTCTTCCTCCGCTCACTATTATAATAATCCTTTGCAATCAGTCATTTGCAAAGGATTTATTTTTACCAGGAAAAATGATGCAGAGCCTACAGATACCTGGAAAGAACATATCGCTTTCGGGACCCGTATTTGTGATTGCCGAGGCGGGAGTCAACCATAATGGGGAAATCTGGCGAGCCCTTGAGCTAATCGATGTTGCCGCTGAAGCTAAGGTTGATGCCGTTAAGTTCCAACTGTTTCATACTGAAAAATTGGTGACTCAAGAGGCGCGTCAGGCAGCCTACCAAAGCAAAAATATAGGCCGAGAGGAATCCCAATTTGATATGCTCAAGCGCCTGGAATTACCCGATCAAGCCTTTGTTGAGCTCAAAGAATATGCAGAATCATTGGGGCTTATATTTATGGCAACACCCTTCGACAAGTCAGCTGCTGACTACCTAGAGCAGCTGGGAGTTTCCCTATTTAAGGTGGGCTCTGGTGATTTGACCAATCTCCCCCTTCTTCGGCATATAGCAGTCAAAGGGCTTCCACTCATTGTCTCTACGGGTATGGCCAGTATAGAAGAGGTATTGGCCGCCAAGCGGGTCATTGAATCTGCCGGAAATGAGCAATTAATTTTCCTCCATTGTACGTCCAATTATCCATGTCCGTTTGAAGAGGTAAACTTGCGGGCAATGCATACCCTGAGAGAGCATACGCAGTGTCTGGTAGGCTATTCGGATCACACAGAAGGGATACTTGTATCCGTTGCCGCGACAGCTATGGGCGCCACGGTCATTGAAAAGCATTTCACTACCGACCGGAGCCTTCCAGGGCCTGATCATCGAGCCTCTTTAGAGCCATCGGAGCTGAAGTTGATGGTAGAACAGATCCGTCAGGTAGAGCAGATTATGGGATCAGCTGAAAAACGGCCATCGCACTCTGAGGAAGAAGTGGCCAAGGTGGCACGAAAAAGCCTCGTAGCAGCCCGAGCTTTACCTAAGGGTACAATTTTGGATTGGAGTATGCTACAGGCCAAAAGACCGGGAACGGGCATAACACCGGGAGAAATTGAAAAAATTATTGGAAGAAAGCTGAGACAAGGCGTGTCAGCAGATACCATGCTTACTTGGGAAATGCTGGAATGAGACGGATACTATATGTAAGTGGAACCCGGGCAGACTATGGGTTGATGCGTAGAACTTTGAGGGCAATCGACCAAGAGGCTGATCTCGCCCTTTTCATTGCAGCTACTGGGATGCATTTGATGCCTTCTCGGGGCTATACCCTTAGCGAAATCGAAAAGGATGGATTTTCCATAAAGAAGATAGAGGCCGTTTTCCTGGATGATTCTAGAATGAGCATGGGTAGCTTTGTAGGAGAATGTATTCAGGGTTTGGTAAAAATATGTAAGGAAATTGATCCGGATATCATTCTCGTATTAGGAGATCGGGGAGAAATGTTGGCTGGATCCACGGTGGGAACCTACCTAGGGATTCCCGTTGGACATATTCACGGAGGGGAAGTAAGCTCTACCGTAGATGAATCTATAAGACATGCCATCACCAAATTGGCACATTTTCACTTACCAGCGACCCAAGACAGTGCCCAAAGAATTCAACGAATGGGAGAAACCACCGAGAGGATACATGTCGTAGGGGCTCCTGGGCTTGATGGGATTCGGGAGGGATTGATGAAAAGAGAGGAACTATTTGCCTTTGTAGGCTTTGATCCTCACAAGCCTTTAGCCCTATTGATACAGCATCCCGTTTCGGAAGAAGAAGATCAGGCACCTAGCCAAATTGAATCTAGCCTGGAAGCTGCGCTGGATATGGGTTTACAGATAGTGCTTATATATCCAAATGCCGATGCAGGAGGAAAAAAAATGATCGAAAAGATTCAGGAATATGAGTCCCATTCTTTGTTGAAAACGTATGCTTCTCTACCTAGAAATATTTTTCTCAGTTTGATGGAGCATTCACATGTAATGATTGGGAATTCCAGTGCAGGGCTGATTGAATCTTCTTCCTTCCATTTGCCGGTTGTCAATATCGGCACACGGCAAGAGGGGAGGCTCAGAGGGAAAAATGTCATTGATGTGGGAACACAAAAAGAAGATATAAAGAAGGGGCTAGATAAAGCGTTGAACGACAGAGAATTTACCTCTTCCCTCCAGACGATAGTAAATCCCTATGGAGATGGGAATAGTGCGAAAAGGATTGTAGATTACTTAAAAGAGCTAAGAATTGATTCCCATTTACTCCAAAAGCAAATTGCGTATTAACTTGGGAGGAATTTAACTAAAGACTACATGGAACAAGAAAATGATAGATTTGGTGGATGGACAGCTCCGCAGATAGAGGACGGAAAGCTAACCCAATGGAATTGGATGGTTCAGCATAAAGATAACCTGGTTTTAGGGTATAAGACAGATATTGGTGCCTTTACTTACATTAATGCAAAATTTGGGGTGGAGTTGGAGGAGCTGGTCCAAGTTGGGAGCCATTGTTCCATTTATAGCTTGAGTACCATTGATGATAAGCAAGGAAAAGTCCTCATTAAGCGCAATGCACGAATAGGTTCTCACTCTGTCGTCATGCCGGGGGTTACCATAGGCGAAAATTCTATTATTGGTGCCTTTAGTTTTGTCAATAAAGATATCCCAGATAATGTCGTGGCCATGGGGACTCCGGTTAAGGTGGTAAAAAAATTGGAAAATTCATGAGAACAAAACTTCAGATACCCCTTTCGAAATCACAAATTGGAGAAGGGGAAAAGCAAGCAGTCTTAGAGGTTCTAGGGTCTCCCAGGCTAAGTCTGGGGCCTGTAACAGAGGAATTTGAGAAAGTTTTTGCCGAAACGATGGGAAGTCGTTATGCAATAGCCGTAAATTCAGGTACCTCAGGTTTACACCTCTGTGTGCGTGCCTTGGGAATAGGGGAGGGAGATGAAGTGATCACCACTCCCTTTTCTTTTATCGCCTCTTCCAACTGCATTTTGTTTGAAAATGCTACTCCTGTCTTTGTCGATGTAGAGGAAGACAGTTTCAACATGGATGTATCCTTGATTGAGGCAGCCATAACTGAAAAAACAAAGGCAATTCTTCCAGTCCATGTATTTGGTCAATGTGCTAATATGGAGGCCATTATGTCTTTGGCCGAAAAATATAAACTCAAGGTAATTGAAGATGCCTGTGAAGCGCCTTTGGCAAAGCATCAAGGAAAGGTCGCCGGTACCATGGGAAATGCGGGGACCTTTGGTTTTTATCCCAACAAGCAAATGACCACGGGAGAAGGAGGAATGATCATTACCGATGATGAAGAAATTTATCGATTGTGTAAAAGCTTGAGAAACCAAGGGAGGGGAGATAATATGCAGTGGCTGTCTCATGATAGGCTCGGGTATAATTATCGAATAAGCGAGCTAACTGCTGCCTTGGGCAAAGTACAAACTCAACGCCTACCTGGATTTATTCAACAACGGCAGGCACTGGCAGCTAAATACCTAGAATTACTTGCTGAATTTGAGGAATTGCACCTCCCTCAGACCTCAGCGAGTAATGAACACGCTTGGTTTGTTTTTGGGGTTCGGGTCGAGGCCGAATTTCGGGATACCTTCATTGAGCAGCTCAATACAAATGGGGTGCAATCCAAAGCCTATTTTTTCCCCTGTATCCATTTACAGAATTTTTACCGGGAGAGTTTTGGGTACAAAGAGGGAGATTTTCCTGTAGCAGAAAAACTGAGTAGGGAAATGGCGATCCTCCCTTTTTATCCGCAAATGACGGATTTGGAACTCGAATATGTTTATGATACCATTAAATCAATTTTGAAAGCATACAGGTAATTATGGAGGATATTTTTGAGGGAAAGGATATTCTGGTAACAGGAGGTTGCGGCTCTATAGGGTCAGAAATCGTTAAACAACTCGCAGCTTTTAGCCCACATCGAATCAGGGTTTTCGATAACAATGAATCCGGACATTTCCATTTGAATAGAAAGGTAACATCATCAAGTATTCGCAACCTGATTGGGGACGTAAGAGATAGAGAACGTGTTTTTCGGGCTATGAAAGGAGTCGATTATGTGTTTCATGCTGCGGCCTTGAAGCACGTACCCTTTTGTGAATACAATCCTTTTGAAGCGGTTTATACCAATGTCATAGGGACTAAGCATGTGGTGGAAGCAGCTATTGAGCAAGGAGTAGATAAGATGATCGGGATTTCTACCGACAAATCGGTTAACCCAATCAATACCATGGGGGCCAGCAAATTGCTGAGTGAAAGGATTATTATCAATTCTCCTCTAGGAACTTCTCAATCCCATTTTTCCTGTGTTCGGTTTGGGAATGTCCTGAATTCAGTGGGGTCCGTAATTCCCCTTTTCCGAGACCAAATATCCAAAGGAGGACCCGTTACCCTCACCTCAGAGGATATGACCCGTTTTTTCATGACCATACCGCAAGCAGTTTCCTTGATCTTGGAGTCGACACGGATCATGAAGGGTAGAGAGATTTTTGTATTGAAAATGCAAGGCTTTAAGATCAAGGATCTGGCAGAAATTATGATAGAGGAGCTCGCTCCTGCGCATGGATTTGCTCCTTCAGAAATTCCGATTGAAATTATTGGAATGCGACCCGGCGAAAAGCTATATGAGGCTTTGTTTACCGATGAAGAAAGGCCCTATATTTCTCAGTTAGACCATATGTTTGTCCTCAGAAATTCTCCATATGATACCTTTCAGCCAAATATGGAGGCCCAATTCGACAACTATAGTTCCGATACGATGGACTTGCTATCTAAAGAAGCCGTACGGAAGATGCTATACGCAGAAAAAATCCTGGCTTAATTCATGATGAGTAGATTGCGCATTTTTGTAAGCTCTTCGGGTTTATCCACCCTATACATGTCTATCTATGCCCGGAAGTCATATGAAAAAGGGCAGGTAGATCTACTGTTTATAGATGCATTAGCCCTCAAACCCAGTCAGCGTGAATTAATCTATGAAGCGGCTCAATATCACTCCTTCGAAGGGATTTTTGACCTGAGCCGCTCCCTGGATGAAGCTTCTTCCCAAGTCCCCGGGAAGATCAAGCAACTGACCCGGAAGTTTAAAACCCATGTTGCGATCAAGCCTATTTATGATTTTTTGTATAACTATAAATTGAAACAGGAAGACCAACAACATCTGCAGGATGTAATGGCTATTGCAGGAGACTATTTAACACAGGCCTATGATTCTGTAGAGCTCTTGCTGCAGCCGGTACTTCACTTGAATCCGACCTTAATCAATAAGTTTCCCGAAGCGACCATTCGATTTTTTGAACATGGATTGGGAGATTATTTAGACTTGGAGAGCACTAAGCACCCGGAAGCCCATTTTCATTGTATTTTTGCGGAAGAATTGAAGAGGTATCATAAGGAAATAGGGAAAAATACAGATCGCATAACCCCGCTATTGGGTGAGCAGGGTTTTAAGGAATTGGATTCTCCTTTTTTACAATTGTTTCCTCAACTGGGATCAGTTGTTATACCCTCTGGGAAGCCAATTGTGTTAATTGCCACCCAAGCCTTGGCCCAATTTCAGGTGGACCCAGGCTTTTGGGACTTCTTTTTCAGTTCCTGTTTGAAGCAAATAGAAAATTCCCAAGAGTATGTCTTTCTCATTAAGCCCCATCCTCGGCAGGAAGCAGAAATCTTGAAACAGATGAAATACTTTTTTGAAAGAAAAAGTCTAGAGGTAATTATTTGGGAAGACCCCGCTTTGAAAAGCCTTAATATGGAGATCCTGTTTGATAAACTAAAGGACCGAGTAAGCCATGTTTTTTCTCCTTTTTCTTCTACTCTTTTTTACCTTTCCAAGCTCTACCCAGATAAGAGAATTCATTATTTTTATTCCCTGCATGCCCTCATCCCCTTTCTACAAGAAACACCAGAGTTATATAAAAACCGCTGGAATACCCTTCACCCCTATCTCAAGCACGTTTTTGGTCAAAATGCCATAGAGATGTAGGGAATATTAAGGTAGCAGTAAATGCATAATTACTTATCCATTGACTGATAGAGTGATAGGTTTACATATCTACCTCCACGTGCCCTTCCTCAATCAGAAATTTCATGTACAGGTAATCCATTTTTTCGTCTATGTCAAAACATAAATGCGGCATGACATACACAGTGGATTGGTTATCTAGAGTAACACTTTCATAACCGCTTTCAAAGAAGCTTTTTCGATAAATATAGAAAGAGCCGTTAATGTCATAGACTTTGGGGGCTACCTGACGGGAAAGAAAAGGAGTATCAGGTCTTTTGGCCAATTTCACCATCTCCTCTTCTCCTTCCTCCACCATGTTGAAATAGGGATTTCTTCTGGCAGGACTAACGGAAAAAAGAACTTCAGCTTCTCTTAGTCTTTCCATCTTTTCCAGGGCTTGTTCCAGGTCTCTCTGAGTACGGAGGGGGGAGGTGACATCTAAATCCAATACATAATCGAAGTCCGTACGGTATTTGGTGCTTGCCCATTGATAAGCATCTCGAATTACCGCTACTTTTCCAACGCGATCTCCCGCCAGAGAATCGGGTCTTTTATAGGGGCTGGGTAACCCATAGGCTGCTGCTATATTTTGAATGGGCGCAGAATCTGTAGACAACAGAATTTGAGCATTATGGTGAAGAGCAAATTGTTGAGCACTGCGAATCGTATAGACTATCAGAGGTTCTCCCCCTATTTCCAGTATATTTTTATTGGGCAAACCCTTTGATCCCCCTCGCGCGCAGATCGTGATCAGCAAATTCATGGAGACAAATATACACCCTATTTATTTGGGAAGCCTAGCCTCTATCCAGGAGATTATATCCGCCATTACCTGATCTTGTTCGGGTTCATTTAGGATCTCATGATACAGACTGTTGTACAATTTGAGCGTTTTATCTGTAGAGAAAGCGCGCTCATACAACATTTTACTCCCCTCTATATTGGAGAGTTTATCAACAGTTCCATGCATAATGAGAACAGGTAGGGCAAAATCTTCCATGTTATCTTGTATCTGTCTCATCATTTTGAGGAGTTCCGCCCCAGTTCGGGCTGGAATACCTTTGTGCACAACCAAGGGATCCGTGTCATAGGCTTTGACTACTTCTGGGTCTTTTGAAATGGCAGAAGAATTCACCTTGGAGGCTTTTAGCTTGGGGCTTATTTTGCTGAGAACTTTTGCAGCTTTCAGAAGAAAGGGTGAAAAATCTTCTCCTGGAAGCAAACCCGCTCCACTCAATAGAATACCGGCAATCTTTGGCTGCTGGAAAATGGCATAATGGGCCACCATAGCTCCTCCCATACTGTGCCCCAACATGAAACAGGGAATATCGCCGACATATCCTTTCATCTTTTTAAATAAGTCATCCAGGTCCTCAAGGTAATGAGAGAAACTCTCAAAATAGGCTGTTGGACGGGGTTCTGAAGACTTTCCATGACCTCTCCCATCAAAGGTGTAAACAGCTATGCCGTGGCTAACAAAGTGCTCCGCTACGTGTGCATAGCGACCGCTGTGTTCCCCTAGCCCATGAACCAAAAAGACTGCTGCTCTGGGATCAAATTCTGGTTCCCAGCCTTGTAAATACAGTTTCTCCCCATCTGGGGTGTTGTGGAAGGTTTCGTGGTGTGTCATAGGAATTACTAGGAAAAGAAGTTACAAAATTTTCAGTTCTATTTTGATTTTTGACTCATCCCATGTTGGAAATGGCTCCTTTTTTATCTTTTCGATTTTTTTCTGCAAAGGCTCTTTACATGAACTTACCGACATAGCAAACTTATTAGTCGTCTCGCTGGGAAGTGGGTCATTAACAGGAGCCTTGGTCTGTAAAAATATGGGGCCGTTCAAAAGGAACGGCCCCACTTGAAAAGTACAACTTAACGATTACCTATTCTTATTGAAATATCCTAATTGTCGTCGTCATCTTCGTCGTCGTCATCCTCATCGTCGTCTTTATCCTCGTCGTCGTCATTCTCATCATCGTCCTCATTCTCATCGTCGTCGTCATTCTCATCGTCGTCGTCATTCTCATCGTCGTCCTTATCGTCATCGTCCCTATCCTCCTCATCGTCATCGTCTTTATACCCCCAATCTTCATCATCATATTCCAATTCGTCCATCTCATAACAATCCTTGAATAAGGTATCCAAGGCCGCTTCAGATTCAATGGTTAGCAAACTATCACCAGATCGGGTAACCTGAAGGGGAAATATTAGCCTGGGGAAGAGAACAGAATTTGGGTTACCTGTGAACCAATCCTCCAGTAAATCATCAAGTTCTTTGTCGTCATTAGCTATTTCTGTACCCTGGCCTGGTAAGGTTATCTCTATGGGGAAAACAAATTCAAAGCATTCATCTAATTCCATGTCAATATCCCCATCTCCATCCTTGTCGATGAGGCTATCTTGAATAGTTGTGTCTAAATTGACAGCTGCTCGCATAGCGAGTGCATTCGTCGTCGGTGTAGGACCTTGATTTTGTTCTACAATAGATTGGGGCTGCAAATCCTCAAGAGACGTATTGTCGCAAGAAATGAAGGTTGCTAGAAGAAGAATTAGCGCCAAACGAAAAAACCAAAATGGGTTTCTCATAATTAATTTTTTTCTGTTTGAATTTTTGTGTTGAATCATTTGATTCCTGTTTGTTGAACCCTAGACAAGTGGAATTCTCTTTTCCCCTATCCCTAAGGGAAATTTTTTGAAAAAAAATTAAAGAACCTAAAAGGAGAGGATATACCTGAATGAAGGCATGAGGGGAAGAAGCGTAATTTCTTCAGGGTTGAGTAAGGAACGATTTACTGAACGGAAAAAGGAGGTATTGTTTCGGTTATAGGCATTGTAAACGCCGACTTGAAGACTGTGCTTGATCCATTCCGTCTCAAATGAGTAGTTTAGGCCTAAATCCAGGCGATGGATTGGCCTATTTCGCAGCGTGTTTCTTAGTCCTGGAGGATTGGGGTCTGCAAGGGATAAGCTTTGCAAAATCTCGTGCTCTACAACAATAAACTGCGGGAGTCCTGAGGCATAGTTCCAATTCAGGCTAAGGCTAAGAGTAGGGGAGAGCGGATGAATTAAAAAAAAGCTGAGCCGGTGTCGATTATCATATAAATAAGGGAATGTTTTCCCTAAATTCAGGGAGGAAAAGTTTCTTTCGGATTTACTCAAGGTGTAGTGGAGGAAGCCTTGGGTTTTGCCAGAATGTCTTTCCAAACTTAGCTCTATCCCTTTTATATTGCCCGATCCCTCTTGTACTTCTTTATCCAGCGCCTCATCAAAGTCTATAAGGCCTAATTCATCTGAAAAGAAATAGAGGTGATCCATGTGTTTGAGGTAAGCATTGATGTGAAATTTCCAGTGGCTATCTCGATAGTGTACTCCCAATTCTTCCTGCCATGCCCGTTGAGGTTCAATGCCTTCTCCAGAGGGAATCCAGACATCACTGGGCATACCTAGATCGGTACCAATTTGATGCAAGTACTGAACCATTCGGTGTAGCCCTACTTGAATTTGCCACTTTTGCCCTAGTCCATATTGGAATTGTATCCGCGGCTCAGGAAAAAAAAAGGCTTGTTCTTTGGTGGTGAAGAAAGAAAATCTTCCTCCTATTTGAAAAGAAATAGGCGAAGAAGACTGGTGCGTGTATTCTGCATAGGTATTCCCTTCCCAAGCATCGAAGACCAATCGATTACTTAGTGATTTTAGTTCATCAAGTTCAGGAAGTTCCAGGCTTTCCAGGATTTCGTCTCCCGTTTGGATGGTTGAAAATTGGGGAATCATCCTATGCTTGCTGATTCCTCCTCCAAATTGCCAACGATTGTTTTGAGAAGGGTAATAGGAGAAATCTAGGGAAGCTGCTATATCTTTGATTTCTGTTTGAATATCCTGAAAAAAAAGATCCTCAGACTCTCCTTCGTCGTCTTCCTCCTCCTCTTCCTCATTCGGCTCTTCAAAGTAAGAGTATTCAACCCGCTGAAAGTCGTAAAGGCTGTAGGATAAGGTAAGATTTGAGAATAAGTTGGCGTTATACAGATGGTTCCATCTGGCCGAGAATATTTGATTGCCCCAATTTAGGCTCCTTTCTTCTTCTTTTTTGGAGCTGGAGGTCATGCCGTCTTTAAATTTTCGCTCCAATCGATCTTTGCCACGATAGTAGCTAAAGTAAAGACGGTCATCAGGCGATAAGGTGTAGTTTATTTTGGTATTAGTGTCATAGAATCCAAAATTGGGACCCCCTGTATTGTCATTTCCCGGAAATAGCTTGTCGATAGGTGCTTCGAGAAAATACGTAAATAAGGTGCTCCGGCCACTTAGCAAAATGGCAGCTTGTTCTTTTTTTATTGGGCCCTCTATTAGGATATTACCACTTATTAGCCCCAATCCTACTTCTGAACTCCATTTCTTCAAATTTCCTTCACGGGTATGTACATCTAGAATAGAGGATAGGCGTCCCCCAAACCTACTGGAAAAGCCTCCTGAATAAAGACTTGCCGCGCGAATAGCTTGTGAGTTGAAAATGGAGAATAACCCCATTAGGTGGGAAGGGTTATAGACGGGCACCCCATCTAGCATGATGAGGTTTTGGCTTTGGTCTCCTCCCCTCACGTGTAAGCCTCCAAAACCATCCGCTGAAGTTTGAACTCCAGGCAACATGTTAACTTGTTGGATGAGGTCATTCTCTCCGAGTAGGTTTGGCGCCAAAGATAAGGAAACAGGGTTGATGCGGTGAACGCCCATTTTCCTAAAGCCCGATTTCCATTCTCCCTCCCGATTCGTTGTAATCAATACTTCTTCTAGATTCAGATTTGGATAGAGTTGAAAGGAGATTTGTTCATTTCTTCGTGTTTCCAGGGAGATGGACTGAGAACTATAACCGGTGTATACCACTTTTAACTCGTGTTTTCCTTGGGGCACCTTCAGGCTAAAAAATCCATATTCATTGCTTAATACCCCTATAGATAAGCTTGGAATAAACACAGCCGCTTGAATAAGCCTTTCGCCGGATTCTCCATCTGATACATAGCCACTAATGATAGCCTGCGGAAGCTCAATTTTCTTAAGAACGAAGCCCTTGCCTTTAGGAGAAAAACTAACCCCACTTCCTTGCAGTATTTGTTGAAGTATTTCCTCAACGGTCATGTGTTGAAGAGAAAGGCTAACTCGTTGAGAAGCATCAAATATTCTGCTGCTAAAGGCTATAGGCGTTTGGCTTTGACTAGAAAGTTGCTGAAGGGCTTTGGTGAGGGCTTGGTCTTTAACGACAAAGTCAAAGTGATTTTGTGCAAAGGAGACAAGGTAGAGAAAAGAAAATATAATGGTCAGCAGGAATATTCTCATGGGCAATTTCCTCCTTCTAATGAGTAACTTGTTGGACCTTCTGGATTAATTACAATTCCATATACTTCTGAGAGGAATTCCAGATAGGAATCTATATCTGGAGCCTCTAGACTTAGGGTAAAAGGACAGTCTTTCATGTCTTCATTCGATAATTCTATACGTACTTGATAGGTTTTTTCAAGTGTATAAATCACCTCAGATAGAGGGGTGTCCTCAAATGCCAGAGCCTGTGTATGCCAGGCTATTTCATTAGGAGAAACTTCTGTATCCTTTGACAGGCGATTTTCCTCTTTATCATAATATCCCATTTGATTTCGCTCTAGGATAAGGCTTTCCTCTGCATCGGTAGGAGATAATTGAACTTTACCAGTCCGAACATAAACAGCTAATTTGTCTCCTTCTGTATAATCCCTCACGGTGAAACTCGTCCCCAAAACTTGAATGGTACCAGAGGGAGTTTCTACGATAAAAGTGTTGTCTACCTCATGAGAAACTTCAAAATAGGCTTCTCCTGTGAGTTTTACACGCCGTTGATTTTGGGTGAATTTGGAAGGGTAGCGAAGTTCAGCTCCCTCTCTCAACCATACTTGAGATCCTTCTTCCAAAATTAGGGCCTCATCAAATCGAGTGTATAGCCTTTCCGCCTCATCTGGCCCAAGCAAGAGGCTTCTCCCAAAATACCCGATAGAGAGCAGGATCAAAACCGCCGCAGCAAGCCGTAGCCAGGGAAATCCTGAAGTAGAAGAAGGTATATGTTCAGGCTCCTCCTTCTCAATTTCTTGCAGTAGGTTTGTAAATTCTCTTTCCAGATCCAATTCCACTTCAGATAAGGGAAGATTCTCACTTTTTTCCCAGGCCAGTTGGATTTGTTTGAAAAGGGACTGATTCTCCATAGAGTCCTCCAACCACTTTTGTAGTTGTCCTTCCTCTTCCGAATCCAAAATATTCTGAAGTTTTTTATAAATCAGCGATATGTAAAAGTCTTCATTCATATAATGCTGGATACAAAGTGAATCTCGATATCAGGACAATTCAGATCCATATTTCCCCTATGGATGAGTAAGATAAAGGCAAAGTAACATCCCTATGCTTATGAGTTTATCCTCATATTGAGAAACAGCGGTTCTCAATATCTTCAAAGCCTTAGTCATTTGGTTTTCGATGGTTTTGGGTGATATATCTAGTCTTTCAGCTATTTCTTTGTGAGATAGGCCCTCCATTCTACACAATTGAAATACCAGGCGGCATTTCTCAGGTAGTTGTTCGATAACCCCTTGGAGATGGTTGGCTAATTCTTGTCCTTCCAGGTGCTTCAGAGGCGTATCATGGGGATCACTGCTCTCAGGCATATCTTCTCCTCTTAGCACCTGAAATTTTTTGGATTTTAGGCGATTGAGCATTCTATTGATGGCAGCTCTCCTCAGATAGGGCTTCAAGGCGGATTGAATTGTGAGTTCCTCCCGTTTTTGCCAAATCTGGATAAACACCTCTTGAGATACGTCTTTGGCCATATCTAGGTCCTTGTGATGAGCTAACACTACAGAAACGAGGTATGGATAATATTGATCAAATAATTCTCGAAGGGCCTTTTTATCACCTTGCCCTAATCGTTCGAGTAATACTTGATCTGTGCTGCTCATACTAGCAAACGCCATCAAAGCCTAAAATTAGTCATTTTTACTGGAATGATTGGGTGATTTTCATAGGAGAGTTTCAATATATCTCCCAATGCCCTATCTTACCAATAACCCAAAATTTAGCTTGTATGGACTCCCCTTTCCCTGCTCTTTCCCCCAATCGCTTCAAATTTCTGCTTGTTGGTGTTTATGTGCTTTTTTCAATAGGAAGTTCTGCCCAACAGGCAACGCTTCGCGAAACCCAGACTTCCATTCCTACTTACATGTTTTCGGATCCTGACCCGGTCCCTATATTGGCGAAGCGGACGGATATTTACCCCTACTTTCGCTTTGATGAGTATTCGGAGGTGAAAGAAAATAGGGAATGGACGGTGATAGAATTGGAAAATCCCTATATCCAAGTGGGGATTTTGCCGGAAGTTGGAGGGAAGGTATGGGGTATACGAGAAAAAAAGAAGGGTATGGACTTCATCTACTGGAATGAGGTATTGAAATTCCGGGATGTGGCCATGCGAGGTGCCTGGACCTCAGGAGGAATCGAATTTAATTTTGGTTTTATTGGACATACGCCTGCTACCGCTACCCCAGTGGATTACTTGACTCGGGAAAATGCCGACGGAAGCGTGAGCTGCTTTATTGGGGGCCTGGATTTGGCTGCCAGGACAGAATGGCGGGTAGAAATGCGCCTTCCAGCAGATAAGGCTTATCTGGAGACTAAGAGTTATTGGATGAATCCCAATCCCTTGCACCACGCTTATTATTACTGGAGTAATTCAGCGGTTCATGCTACTCAAGACCTGGAATTTTACTATCCAGGAGACCATTACATCGGTCATGATGGGAAGTTATCGGCCTGGCCCATAGATGCAGAAGGGAGAGACCTTTCAAAATATGCTAATAATGCCTTCGGGCCTCATAAGTCCTATCATATTCTGGGACACAACGAGAACTATCAAGGGGTTTACTGGAAAAATAAAGATGTAGGCATGGGGCATTGGGCCCTTCAGAAAGATCTACCAGGGCAAAAACTTTGGTTGTGGGCCCTTTCCCGAAATGGGGGGATTTGGGAAGATTTGCTGACAGACCAAAACGGGCAATACGTGGAGGTGCAGGCCGGTCGCATGTTTAACCAAGCCAACCTCAATAGTGGGCACCATTCCCCCTTTGGTCAGGGGGTATTCTATCCCTTCGATGAAAATTCCTGGCGAGAACTTTGGTTTCCCTTTAATAGAAACAGAGGGCCTGAGTGCATCGACTGAAAAGGTGGCGCTTCACCTGGAAGAAAGCCCTAGTGGATACCTGCTTCATTTGATGGGGCTAGAGGAGCAAGAAAATCAATTAGTAGTGTTTAATGCGATGGGAGATACGCTTTTGTCCCAAATTCTTTCCTTGTCCCCCCTCGCTCAAGAGGAAATAACTATAGGCTATAAGGGGGTATCTCCCATTCAGGTTCATTATGGAGATTTGCATTACTCGACACAGAAGGATCCCATTTCCAGACCCCTCTCATCGGCTTCACTTAATCTTTCTTCTCCTTCTGTTAAGCAATACTATGCTGACCAGGAGTTTCTGTTTAGAAATTATGCCAAAGCTGAAGACTTGTATGAACAAATCCTGGAGGAAGACCCCTTAAATCCCCAGGCCTGGACACGGCTTGCTGAACTTGCCTACAGAAGAGGGGAGTATAGCTTGGGAATTTCCTACATTCAGCGGGTGCTGGCGGTCAATACCTATGAGGGTGCGGCTAATTTTCTGCTAGGGAGTCTATTGCGGGCTCAAGGAGAAGATTATGGAGCCCGAGAGGCCTTTGCCTTGGCTACCAAAGATCCCCGATATACCGTAGGGGCGAGTATCCAACAAGCTCAGCTTCTGATAAAATCTGGGCATTACGCCTCAGCGGCAGAGTTGATGGATCAACTCATACAGGCGAGAGGCCGTAGTATAGGGGCTTTGCAAGTAAAGCTGATTGCAGAGCGCTTGTTGGGGAATAAGCTAGCTGCTCAAAAGGCTGTTGAAGAATTATTACAAAAAGACCCCTTGAATCACTTGGGCCGCTTTGAAAAATGGGTCGAAAATCCTTCAGCTGAGTTGCAATCAGAATTTCAATCCATGATTCGCAATGAATTGCCCCATGAGACCTATCTGGAATTAGCCCTTTATTACTACCATCTTGGCTTGCTTGAAGAGACGGAAGAAATCTTGGAGATGGCACCGGAGCATCCTATGCTAGCCTATTGGCAATATGCTTTGTCGGGAGTAGTCCTCGATCTGGAAAAAGCCAACCAGTTATCTGTTGAAGGCGTTTTCCCCTTCCGCCTGGAGAGTATTTCTGTCTTATCCCAGGCAATCCGGCATAGCAACTCCTGGAAACCCAACTATTATTTGGGCTTACTCTATTGGGGGATCGGAAAAAAAGAAGAGGCCTATACCCGCCTGAAGACCTGCGGAGATCAGCCCAACTTTGCCCCCTTTTACCTTACCCGAGCCTTATTGAGTTATGAGATGGGAAAAAGCGCTGATGCTATTCAACGGGACTTTGAAAAAGCAGCTCAGATAGATCCCCAACAGTGGCGTACCTACAAACATGCAGGGACCTATTTTGAAGAAAAAGGAGTCTATGACCAGGCATTGACCTGGATGGAAAAGGGACATGAACTCTTTCCCGAAAACTATAACCTGGGCTTGAGTTATGCTACTCAACTGTTGAGAGGAGGGGAATACAAAGCCTGCCTGGAGCTACTGGAAGACATACAAGTCCTGCCCTTCGAAGGGGCTTCCGCAGGACATGCCTTATACGAGCAGGCCCATATCCTTCAGGCCATATCCTGGATGGAGAAAAATAAATACAAAAAGGCTTTGAGCCACCTAGCCGAGGCCAGAAAGTGGCCAGAGCAGTTAGGCGTTGGGCAACCCTATACGCCCGATGAGCGCCTAACGGATTATCTCACAGCCATTTGTACAGAAAAGCAGGGAAATGACGCGAAAGACATATGGGAAAGACTCGCTTCGGAAAGCTACCCCAATGACAGTTGGCAATTTTGTTCGATTGCGGCCTTGCAGAAATTGGATCGTACAGAAGCGCTACAGGCGAGGTATGACCAACTTCCCGGAGAACATGTAGAATGGATTAAGGCCTATACCTATCGCTCTTCTGACTTGGAAATACTCATGGGAGCCTTAGAAGAGGATGGAGAACAGGTTCCTTTGACTAAGGATGCCCTGTTGGTTCGGGTGCTGAAGGCCTTGGAGAGGTAGGAGTACTAGTGTAATAAAAATGAAAAATTTAATTTCTTTCTCTGTTTGGTACCCATCCCTAACCCTTCCCTCAAGAAGGAAGGGAAGAAAAACGGAGCGTTTTCCCATCCGATTAAGTGAAAAAATCCACCGGATTCAGCCTCCTCCATTTTGAAGGGAGGACACAGGTGGGTACAAATGGGAGAAATTTGTATACTAACTTCTTGAAATAGTAAGCTAACCACTGAAATCCTTTAAAAATCTATTATCATGAAAAATACCATATTCCTTTCCCTCTGCACGCTGATCCTCTTTCTTCCCTCCTGGGCCCAAGACCCGGAACTCATTCCTTTGTATCCAGAAGGTATTCCCTGTGAGAGCGAGCTGGAAATGAAAATAGAGGACAAAGACATCGGAAGGGTCATCTCCAAGGTACATACCCCCGAAATCGAAGTATACCTACCGGAAAATGGAAATGGGACTGGAGTAGTTATTTGCCCAGGGGGAGGCTACACCATATTGGCCTATGATTGGGAAGGCACCAAAATGGCTGAGTGGTTCAACAGCTTCGGCGTCGCGGCCTTTGTGCTGAAGTACCGCTTACCTCGCTGGGAAGCTGAGGAATGTAGGGACAAGGTGGCCCTGATGGATGCCCAACGGGCCATGCGCCTGGTGCGAAGCAAGGCTGAAGAGTGGAAACTGGATCCCGATAAGATTGGAGTTATGGGCTTTTCAGCAGGGGGACACCTGGCCTCAACCTTATCCACCCATTACGACAAAGGAGACAAAAAGGCCGAGCTGGCCATCGAGCAGGAAAGCTGTCGCCCCGACTTTTCCATCCTCATGTATCCCGTGATCACCATGGACACCACTTATGCCCATATGGGCTCTCGCGCCAAGCTCATCGGAGACGCTCCCACCAAAGAGCGGGCCAGCTACTACTCCAATGAAGCCCAAATCACGAAGGATACCCCACCGACAATCCTCATTCACGCCACCGATGACAAAGGAGTGGTGCCAGAGAACAGCATCATGTACTACCTGGGCCTGCGCAAGTCAGGCGTACCCGCAGAACTCCATATCTATGAGACGGGTGGCCACGGCTTTTCCTTCGGAGAGGGCAAAGGGCAAGTAGAAATGTGGCCCGAAGCCTGCAAGGCCTGGATGAAGGGGAGGGGGCTATTGGGGAAATGATAAAGGAGAAATGAGAAAGGAAAAAGGATAAATCCCGTAGAGACAACGCCATGGCTTGTCCCTTTTTATAATAGAATTATTATCTACCCGCATCAAAAGGAGGTACCTGATCCTAAATCCTATGGGATAGTTAATGAAAGCTTGAAAACGGGTTGAATTAGACCCAAAAAAGGGTTTATCTTCTTAAAATGTGTAAAATTTCACATAATACGTTCCAATTATGTGTATATTTACACATAATTGGAACATATGTACTTCAACCGGGAGATTACCCAAAAATTAACCCAATGGAAGGCAAGTCTTCAAAAGAAGCCTCTCATGATCATGGGAGCCCGCCAAGTGGGTAAAACAACCGTAATTCGGGCCTTTGGGGAGACCGCTTACCCTGAAGTAGCTTATTTTAACTTTGAGAGGAGTCCGGGTATTCATGAGTTTTTCATGAAGGATAAAGACCCAGTCAAGATCCTTCGACGACTTTCCATTTTGTATGGGAAGAAAATTGATCCTCAAAAAACCCTCATCATTTTCGATGAAATCCAGGAGTGTCAACCTGCCTTATTGTCCTTGAAATATTTCTATGAGGAAGTTCCTGGATATGACATTATCGCAGCGGGTTCTTTGTTGGGGGTAACGCTAGGAAAAAGCGGGTCCTTCCCTGTTGGGAAGGTAGCATTTTTGGACCTATACCCCTTGACCTTCTCAGAATATTTGGCCGGCGCAGATGAAAAGGTATACCAAGCCTTTAGCTATTTTCTCCACAATTCCTCTATCGAGGCAATTCCCAAAGCTTTCTTCCAATCGATTATGGAACGTTTTCAGGAGTACCTTATTTGCGGAGGAATGCCTGAGGTAGCCATGAAATTTGTAGAGACTCGGAATTTCGAGGAAATTCAGAAAACTCAGGACCAAATCCTAAGGTCTTACCAGCTTGATTTTGCTAAGCATACTAAGGGAAGCTTGCCTGCTCGGATTCAATATATATGGGACTCTATCCCTTCTCAGCTAGCCAAGGAAAATAAGAAGTTTATCTACAAAGTGGTAAAACAAGGCGCTCGTGCTAGAGAATACGAGTCAGCCATTACCTGGTTGGAGCAGGCAGGACTGGTTTCTAAAATCTTTCAAATCAACAAACCCGCTATCCCTTTAAGTAGCTACCAGGACCTCACAGCTTTTAAGATCTATTTGATAGATGTAGGCTTATTGATTCGTATGGCTCATTTGGAACCGAAGACCTTGATAGAGAATAATCGTGTATTAGAAGAATTCAAAGGAGCCCTTATCGAAAACTATGTAGTTCAGGCACTAAAAGTGAATACTGGAGAAGCCCCCGTCTATTGGGCTTCTAATGGGAAAGCTGAAGTTGATTTTGTGATTTCTCACAAGGGAAGGGTTTTTCCGCTGGAGGTAAAGTCAGGGGTATCCACTCGATCCAAAAGTCTGGCAGTTTACCAGAAATTGTATAGCCCGCCATTGAGCCTCCGCTTGTCGTCAAAAAATCTGGGGTTTAGCAGTGGCTTGCTTAGTCTCCCCTTGTTTTATGCGGATCATGTGGAGGGATTTATTGAGAAGGTTTTGGGGTAAAATGGAAATACTTGAATAAAAATAAGAAATTTAGCAAAACAACTAGCTCCATGTTCTTCGGCATCAACACCTTCCTATTCACCTCTCCCTTTAGCACCAAAGACCTCAATCTTTTCCCCCAATTCAAGGCATGGGGCTTTGATGCGGTAGAAATGGCCATTGAAGATCCCAAGCACCTTGATCTACCATTGGCAAAAAGGGCTTTTCTAGATAATGGACTTCGCTGTGGCTCCATTTCCGGTGCTTGGGGGCCGGGTCGGGATTTGCGAGGATCGGAAGAGGAACAAGCCGCTTCGAAAAGTTACAGCCTCAACATGCTGGAACTCTGTGCGGAATTGGAATGCCCTATGTTGATTGGGCCTTTGTATTCAGCTGTAGGGAGGGCAAATGCGGAAAACGTCGAGGAAAAAAAGCGACAGCAGGAATGGGTTATAAGGCATCTGAGGGAAATTACTTCCAGAGCAGAAACCTTAGGGGTAGCCATTGGGATGGAACCCCTCAACCGTTACGAAACGGACTTTCTCAATACCTGCGACCAGGCCTTGGACCTGATAGAACAAGTGGGTAGTTCCCATTTGAAAATCCTATTGGATACCTTTCACATGAATATAGAGGA
Source organism: Bacteroidia bacterium (assembly GCA_965263105.1). GTDB lineage: Bacteria > Bacteroidota > Bacteroidia > J057 > J057 > JBCCTX01. Next base: position 899,737 of record CBDHGL010000003.1, read on the forward strand.
GAAAAAACTCCCAGAAGCTATCCGAAAGGCCGGAAAGCACTTGGGACATATCCATGCTTGTGGCTCAGATCGAGGGAGGCCGGGAAATGATCATATGGATTGGATAGGCATTTTTGAAGCCTTGAAGGGCATAAATTATGAGGGAGGAGTAGTCATCGAATCTTTCACCCCCGAGGTGGAAATCATCGCTCGTGCAGCTTCAATTTGGCGGGAAATTGAGCCGAGTAAGGAATCCATCGCAAGGGAAGGCTTGGCTTTTTTGAAATCTCTTGTGCAATAAGTTTCAGTTTTTGGTAACTTAAGGCAAACTGCTTACCATTGTGAAAAGCTTACTCTACATCCTATTGGGATCTCTGGGTATCTGGGGATTTATTTCGATTGGCAACCCCTTTGCGGGATCCAGCGAAAATTTAGCTTTGCCAGACGAGGTTGACTACAATTTTCACATCCGTCCCATTCTTTCAGATAAATGCTTTGCCTGCCATGGCCCCGATGCTAATAATCGGGAGGCCGGACTGCGCCTGGATGAACCGGAACAGGCCCTGGCAGAACTACCAGAATCCCCTGGAAAATTTGCCTGGACACCCAAAAACCTCAAACAGAGTGAAGCCATCCAACGCATCCACGATACGGATCCTCAGGTCCAAATGCCCCCCCCTGAATCTCATCTCTCCCTTAGTGAAACAGAAATTGCCCTGTTAGAGAAATGGGTCGAGCAAGGGGCTTCCTACAAAGCCCATTGGGCTTTTATCCCTCCTTCCCAGCCTGAAATCCCCGAAGTTTCGATTCGGGATTGGCCTAATACACCCATAGACCACTTTATTCTCGCTCGACTCGACCAGGAGGGAATGAAGCCTTCAGCAAGAGCAACACCCGAAACCTTAATCAGAAGAGCTTCTTTTAGCCTCACCGGCTTGCCGCCTAAAGCAGGTTGGGTAGACGCATTTACGGAGGGTCCTTCTCAAGCTACCTACGAAGCCCTAATTGACTCCCTCCTTCAATCTCCCTCCTATGGGGAGCACATGGCGGCATATTGGATGGATGTGGCCCGATATGCCGATAGTGATGGCTATCTCGATGACAAACACCGGGACTTTTCCCCCTGGCGGGATTGGGTCATTGAGGCCTTCAATCAAAATATGTCCTACAAGGACTTCGTTAGCTGGCAAATAGCCGGCGACCTGATTCCTGGGGCTAGCCAAGAGCAAAAATTGGCTACGGCCTTCAATCGCATGCACAAAAAGAACTCTGAAGCAGGGATCGTCTTTGAAGAGTATCGGGTAGAATATGTAGCTGACCGAACCAATACCTTTGGCAAGGCATTTTTAGGTCTATCCATGGAATGTGCCAAGTGCCACGATCATAAGTACGACCCCATTTCTCAAGCGGACTATTTCAAGTTGTTTGGCTTTTTCAACAGCACCTTCGAGATGGGCCATGCGGTGTATGGGCCTGACCAAACGCCAGGGCCAGCCATGCTATTGGAGGATAGAGAGGTGAGAGCTAGGCGATTGTTTTTGGAAAAACAGATAGAAAAATAGAAGGAGAGGGGAGAGGGGAAAGTCTTGAGGAGAGAGCTAAAAGGGAGGAGAAGGGGAGTATTATTTCTCTGAAATCGGGCATAGAAGATGCTATGGTAGCCCATTATTCCTTTGATCAGGTAACAAGGATCAAAGGAGATAGCTGGACTAGTCTAGAACAAAGAGGGAGAGAGAAACCCGCCTCTTTGGTTCGACCTGTAATAAAACCCGGGAAAAAGGGCAAGGCTTTTTACGTGACGGATTACAATTCGGGAAAGCTCGGAGAAAAAGTAGGCTGGTATGAGCGCACAGATCCCTTTTCCTTGGAGCTCTGGGTCTACTTAGATACCCTCTATCCCGAAGCGGGCATCCTTACCCACTGTGAGGACTTGCGCTTGGGATACAAGGGCTATTCCCTGCACTTGAAGGATAACCGGCTCACCGCCATCATGGCTCACTCCTGGCCGCAAAATGCTATACAGGTTACTACGCTGGACACCCTTCCAGCCAAGGGCTGGACCCACATAGGCCTGACCTATGCAGGAAATAGCCAGGCCGAGGGACTGACAGTATATCTCAATGGAAAAAAAGCGGAAGTGGAAGTGGAGCAAGACCATTTGTACAAGGGGATTCTATTTGAATACAACATTCACACCTATGGCTTTCATGGGATTCAGTTTGGGCAGAGGGGCAAAATCACCCCTTTGAAAGGAGGAGCTCTGGATGAAATCAAGGTGTATAAGCGGGACTTAAGTCCCCTAGAAGCTTTATTTACCTTTGATCCTGCTGGCTATTCTCATGCCCTTGAGCAGATGGAGGCAAATGAGAGAAAGCAACTGGTGGAAGCCCACCAACACCATCAACTAGGCCTTCGTGACCCTCATAAAAATAAGCTCAAGCGCTATCGGGACTCCTTGAACCAACTGGTGAATGCTATTCCCGAGATTATGATCATGGGCGACTTGCCCTCACCACGGCCTACCTATATCTTGGAACGGGGAGCCTATGACAGCCACGGGCAGGAAGTCCAACCTGGAACGCCTGAATCTATTCTGGCCTTTGATTCCACCTGGTCCTCCAATAGATTGGGCCTGACAGAATGGCTTTTTGACCCCGAAAACCCACTGACTGCCAGGGTCATGGTCAACCGAATCTGGTACATGCATTTTGGCCGAGGCTTGGTCAAAACCACAGAAGACCTGGGGAACCAGGGAGACCTGCCATCCCATCCAGAACTGTTGGATTATTTGGCTAATTTCTTTGTGCAATCAGGTTGGGATATTCAGGCCTTGCACAAAGAGATCCTGCTATCGGCTGCCTACCAACAGAATTCAGCAATCACTCCGATTCTTCAGGAAAAAGATCCAGAAAATATTCTGTTGGCCAGAGGCCCTCGGATTCGTATGTCTGCAGAAATGGTTCGAGACAACGCCTTGGCTATCTCTGGCTTACTGGTAAATAAAATAGGAGGTCCCAGTACCTATCCCTATCAACCCGAAGGGCTCTGGGATGAGATCTCTAATAAGCATTGGCGTTATAAGTATTTACAAGAACCTGGAGAAGGCCTGTACAGAAGAAGTTTGTATAGCATCTGGAAACGCACTTCTCCGCCGCCTAGTATGCAAATTTTTGATGTAGGGGAACGCGGAACCTGTAGGGTAAGACGTAGACCTACTATGACTCCCTTACAGGCGCTGGTTTTATTAAACGATCCTCAGTATCAGGAGGCAGCGCGGGTCCTGGCAGAAAATCTATCCGGACAATACCCTTCATCTGTTGATGCCCAGCTCGAAAAGGGCTTTAGCCGGGTATTCGGAAGGAAGCCAGACAGCCAAGAGTATCAGATGTTAACCAATTTCTATCAGGCAGAGTGGGAACGGTTCAACCGTGAACCAACAAAGGCAAATGCATACCTCTGTAATGGGGAGGGAAGAGAAGCAGCTATCTCTTCGGAGCCTGTGCATGTAGCGGCTCTGGGAGTGGTGATGAATGGGCTCCTGAATACGGATGAAGCGGTGATGCGGAAGTAAAAAGCTATCGTTAGCAAAGCGCTTACATCCATCCGGTAAATCATGTTAATCCTTTCTCATGATTCTGAATTGAGTATTTCCACATTGTGGATTAACAAAATTGGGACTAAGGGATGAACTATGACGTGTTAATGGTTTTAAAAACATTTGTCTAAAATTTTATCTTTCGCAAAATATTTAATTATCCGATTTATTTGGGAATGTTTATGTTTTCCTTTATAATGGAAAAAAATTTATAGATAAAATTTAGCCATGTATCGGACCTAAGCCCCTTTTCCCTTATCTCTTAGTTGGTATGTGTTGTGCCTTCTTATGTAGTTGTGAAGATCCCTGGCAGCTTATTCCTATTGATCCTTCCCTGGAGCGAACTATAGATGCCCGTTCCAATACCCAGAATTCTTTTAGTCATATTCTGACAAAATTCGGAGAACCCATCCTTGAATTGGTCTTTGATGAAAGGTTTGTAAAAGAAGACTCTTCTATGCTCAGCGATACCTTAAGTTTAACGGTCAATTTTATTCATAATAGCCCCTTAGTGGCCTCTGAGTTGCTCATCTGGATTTTCTCGGATGATTCCTCTTCCGGTGATTCCTTACTATTGAGCAAGAAAGTGTCCCTGCCAGATACGCAAGTCGATGCGCCTCCGCTGGAATATCTCATTTTCTCTCGGAGCTTAAAGGGGCTTGATTTTGACTTTATCCAGCCCCAACACCTTGAAATTTATCGCCTTCCCTTAGAGGATTCGCTCAGGAAGGGCTACACGGGAAATTTTTGGATAGCAGGAGCAGATACTTCTGCTCCCCTTACTACAGGTTCCTTCCAGGGACTAGTCAATGAAGAAAGCAAGCTCAGCTTTTTACTAAAAACTGTCGATTTGAGCTATAGGTTGATGGGGGAGTTTCAAAATGAGCGATTCATCAATCCTAGAATAGAAGATTTACAGGGGCAAATGACTCCCTTTGCGGAGGATACTGTTCAAGCCAGCCTATTCAGGCAGGAGAATTCACAAATACTTCGCTTTACGCCAGTTGACTCCACTCAAGCTGGGCTGACCTCCTTAACCTTAGAATTCATCACCAATTAATTCACACCATGAACCGCCTCTACTGCATAATTATTATGGCACTTTGGGCCCAGGTTTTTACCGTTCAAGGCCAGGACAACACGCCAGAAGATCTGCCATTGTTCCACCTCTGTAACAGCCCTAATCTATTGCTCAAGACTACGATTAATCCCAGTGATAACAGTTTGTCTTTTAAGGTGTATGATGCAGATAATACATCGAATAAGAAGGACTTTACTTTGCATAGTCTTAATTTAGAGACTTTTAGAAACGGATTGAAAAATGCAGCAGAGAAAATTAAAAAGACAGATACATCAACAATCAAGAGCCTTGACTGTCTTAATGACGATGTGATTAGTTCCTATTTTTATTCCATCCAATTTGCCATCGAGATTGCCCGATCAGATACAACAAAACCCAAAGCTGGAACACTTTTTTTGAATAGAAAAGGAGAAGTTACCCATCTCCCTCCCCATTATACATATGCTAATTTTTATAGGAAGGCTTATAAGTGGTATTACAATAATTACATAACTCCCTACATTAATAATATGGCTGCTACTATAGAATCTAATTCAGAGGAAGAAATTAATTCAATTAATTTCAAAGTCAAAGCACAGGATTCATTATACACCCTTTACCTGGGGAGGTTTGAATATAATAAACGCTATTCTCCTACGCTTATTCGTAAAGTAGTAGATGCAGATAAGCCAAAAAAAATTAAGAAAGCATTTAGACAGTTTAAAAAGGAAAATAAAATTGCGCAGCCATTGAAAAGTTTAATCTGGGATTTTATTACCCTTGATACTCATAAAGAATACAAAGAGCTAATTGATGTATTGAATCGCGATTTTCAATCTAAGTGCGGGGTGCTCGCAAATTATTTTAAAGAAAAAATCGGATCTTATTCAGATGAATATACCTACAGAGAAGGAAATCTGGAAAAATCAATAATAGATTCTGCCTCTTTGGACGACAGTATTAATAAAGTTAAAAATAGGATATCTGAGCAAAAACGAATACTTCAAAGGCTTGGGGAAAAACTAGGGTATGATTTGAGATATCCTATTCCCTCTTTAAATAGAATTATTAATCGAGAAGAACTATTACGCCTTACAAATGAAAAACTAAATGATTACAAAGAATCGTATTCTTATAATAAAGACAGCTTAGAATATTCTTTGGATTCTGATATAATGAAAACTTTAAGCAATCAGATAAATGATTTAAATCATAAGAAAGAAGATATAAACGAAATTTTTAGATTAGATTCCTCATATAGGTTATCAACTATTGAATTGAATAATTTAGAAAATAGACTTAAGGCTCTTGGAAATTCAATAGATGTGGATAAGGCATTACTTGAAAGCTTGAAATCGAAAAAAAACTATCTTTTTCAGGAGCTAGGAAAAAAGGAAAACCAATTAAATGTTGATCATATAAATTTAATAAAGGATCAACAGAATAGGAAAATTACCTCCGTCATGGAATTCAATAAGGTAAAAATAGAATTTAATGATGGATTCATCGAAAATTTGGTTGTGGAGGGGAAATTGAATGGCAAAGAAGATATGATTAAAGGGTGCATCGTGGATACCATTGATTTTACTGCTAGCACTAATATTTTGGATTCGGCCCTTATTCCTAAAAAGGTCCATTTTGAAAATATCACACCTATTGGTTTTTCAAGAAAATCAGACTATGAACAACTCAAGAATGAACCGCTATATACCCGTGGAGGCGAGGCTCCATTTTATTCCATTACATTGGGAGAGATTATTGACCAATATAAGTACAATTTGGCCTTAAATCGGCGAGATTATAGTCCTAGAAACCAGATTTTGGCCATGAAGATTAATTCTCAGGACGAATCTACAAAAGAAACCTTATATAAAGCGCCCACATACTCTCTTTTTGAAGCCAAAATCTTTAGTGATTTTATCGGGCTAGATGCTGGTGCCCCTAATGGGCTTATTCAAACAGAGGTATCCAAAAAAATCATTTTAAATACAGAACGTTTCCCTATTCACAGTGGGGAATTAACTAAGCTTTTCTCGGACATTTTTAAACCCTACGTGAATTATATTCTTCGACTCAATTTTTCCATAATAAATTTTGTTGAGCCTTCTCTTTCCATCTCAAAAATTGAGGAAGACGATCGCTTCCTTCCTATTCAGGGCATTAACAGGATGGAAGGTGGGATTCTCACCAGAGATCGTTATATAGGTACCTTAGATCTCTTGAATTATGAGCGCTTAAATTTTGGTATGCGGATGAATGGTTTTGTATTGGATATGCCCTCATTGAAATCTACCTTTTTTCTAAATGTGGGCATGAATTATGGGAGAACTCCTATCAGGGACAAGGTGCTCGATGAAAATGGTCTGGTACAAGAAGGTCAGGTTATGGATAGCGTCTTAAATACCTTTCGAACCTATTGGGAGTTAGAAACCCAATTGAAACCCGATGAGAGGTATGGCTTTTCCTTTAGCTACCGACAAAGTCGGATGCTACTGCGAAGCAATTTTGTCAGGGCGGTGGCAAATCCGGAACTATTTGGACTTGATCAGAGTATGGGGATCAAACATTCTCCCAACATCCACTCCTTTCAGGTTCTCGGGCATTTTTTTCCCCCTAGTAGAGACGCTGATAAGCTGACCACGAATAAATTCTTCTTTCGCTTTACCTACCATCACATGAGAAGGCATTGGAATACGAATTTCCTCCAAGTCCAGGTAGGGACCTCCTTCTTTATTCAAAATCGTTACAAGAACTAAAGTCCTGTTTGTCTATACACTAGGATTTGCTTAACTTTTCCCTGCTAAGCTCCTATGATATGAAGGACAAACACTCAACTCAATTCCACAGGAAATCTCGACGCGACTTCCTCTCCCAAACGGCCATGGGCCTGGGAGGCCTAGCCCTCTCCACCTTGGTCAATCCCCTACAAGCTTTTGCTAGCAAAGCGGCCAACTCTAGTGGTATGTTAGGCAAAGGCCACTTCCCCTCCAAAGCCAAGCGCGTGATCTACCTCTTTCAAAGTGGAGGCCCTTCTCAAATTGAGCTATTTGATTACAAACCCGCCTTGAAAAAGTGGCATGGACAGGAGATACCTGACTCCCTACGAAAGACCCAGCGCAACTCTGGTATGGTGAGTAATCAATCTACCTTCCCCCTGGTTCAATCCATATTTGATTTTAAGCAGCATGGACAATCTGGTATTTGGATGAGTGAATTGCTCCCCTATACTTCACAGGTAGCAGATGAACTCTGTGTGGTAAAATCCCTTTACACCGAAGCCATCAACCACGAGCCCGCGGTGATGATGGTTCAAACGGGTTCTCAGCAGTCCGGGCGGCCCTCTATAGGTTCCTGGATCGACTACGGCTTGGGAAGTGAAAATGAAAACCTGCCTTCTTTTGTGGTGCTGATCTCCAAAGGAGGCGGAGCCCAACCCCTCAATGCCCAGTCCTGGGGGAGTGGCTTCTTGCCTTCCCATCATCAAGGAGTCCAGTTTCGATCGGGCGCAGATCCCGTTTTGTACCTGAGCAATCCCTATGGAATTCATCCCGAGGATCGTCGTGAAACCCTAGACCATATCCAGCAATTCAACCAGCACCAGCAAGAGCTCTGGGGGGATCCTGAGATTGACGCCAGAATTCGCCAATACGAAATGGCTTTTCGCATGCAAAGCTCCGTACCCGATGTCGTAGATACCTCCAAAGAACCGGAGTATATCTACGAAATGTATGGAGAGGATGCTCGTACTCCGGGGACCTATGCCGCCAATTGCCTGCTTGCCAGACGCTTGGCCGAGCAAGATGTGCGTTTTATACAACTCTATCACATGGGTTGGGACCAGCACGGAGGACTGCCAGGAGGGATAAGCCGCCAATCTAGAGATACAGATCAGGCCAATGCAGCCTTGATCAAGGACCTCAAGCAGCGAGGCTTGTTAGAGGATACCCTAGTTATCTGGGGCGGAGAATTTGGACGCACCAGTTTTTCTCAGGGCAGGCTGACCCCGACGAATTATGGAAGGGATCACCATCCAGGCTGCTTCACTATGTGGATGGCGGGTGCAGGGGTAAAAAAGGGCTTTTCCTATGGAGAAACGGATGAATTCAGCTACAATGTGGTCGAAAACCCCGTTCACGTACACGATTTTCAGGCTACCCTCATGCATTTGCTGGGCATCAACCATGAGAAGTTTACCTTTAAGCATCAAGGCAGGAGGTACCGCTTGACAGATGTGCATGGGAAGGTGGTAAAAGATCTTCTGATCTAGGTCAGAAGAAAATGAGAAATAAGAAATGAGAAAGGGAAAAGTATCTGCTAACTACTACAGTGGTTTTCTGGCTTTGTTGTGTTTTTTGGGGCCTATTAATGCTTTTTCTCAAGTCCGACCTAACATCCTCTTCATTGCCATTGATGACCTCAATACCTGGCAAGGATTTATGGGGCATCCCTATGCCCAAACGCCTAATTTGGATAGGCTGGCTCAAAGCGGGACTTTTTTTACTGAGGCCCATTGTCAGGCTCCGCTATGCGGTCCATCCAGGGCCAGTATTATGAGTGGATTGAGGCCTGCCACGACGGGCATCTACGGTCAAATTCACGATAAAAACCTACGACAAGCTCATCCTACCTTAGCGGACATAGAATTTCTCCCGGAGTATTTTGCTAAGAACGGCTATAAGACCCTGGGGGTAGGAAAATTATTCCATCAACATGCCCCAGAAGGAGTTTTTGAAATTTCGGGAGGCAGGGAACCAGGTTTTGGGCCCAAACCAGATAAACGCTTTAAATGGGACCAAAAAGGGACCTCTACAGATTGGGGAGCCTATCCTGAGCAAGACTCCCTTATGCCCGACTATCGATCGGCCAATTGGGCGACTGATCGACTCGCGGAAACCCATGATCGCCCCTTTTTTCTGGGGGTAGGCTTCCTTCGTCCCCATGTGCCTTGGTATGTGCCAAACTCCTGGTTTGAAAAGTATCCATTAACAAAAGATTATACCCCTCCCTATTTGGAAAATGACCAGGGCGATATTCCCGAAATTGCTAAACGGGTCGCTGAAGTACCGATGATGCCTACAACGGAGTGGGCCATAGAGAATGAGGAGTGGAATGCCATCTGCCAAGCCTACCTGGCCTCTATTTCCTTTGTAGATGCCCAGGTGGGTAAGGTGTTAGATGCGCTGGAGGCTTCCCCCTATGCAGATAATACGGTGATTGTTCTATTTTCAGACCATGGCTATCACTTAGGAGAAAAGAACAGGTTTGCCAAGCATTCCCTTTGGAAGGAGGCAACACAGGTACCCCTGATTATTGTAGGCCCGGGTATCCCAGCGGATCAGTCCTGCGATAAGCCGGTTGAATTACTGGATATTTATCCCACCCTTGTGGACCTGTGCGGACTTCCCCCAAACCCCCAAAATGAAGGAAAATCCTTAGCCCCACTCCTCCAAAATCCCAACCCTATTGGAACCTATACTGCTATGACTACCTACGGACAGAATAATCACTCCCTAAGAATTGGTAAGTTTAGATACATCCTATATGAAGACCAAACGGAAGAGTTGTATAACATCGAGGAGGATCCCCATGAATGGAATAATGAAGTCCAAAATCCTCAATATGTAAGAGAACTAAGTATATTTCGGATGATGTCCCCGACAGTAAATGAATCCTGGTCCCCTCATTCTCAATACGATGTAATTCCTTATTTTAAGGAGCAGAAAGCGCGATTAGCAGAAAAGCCGTGACTCCTAGCACAAACAAAAATTTAACCTATATGACTACTACGCGAAGGACCTTTATCCAAAACACCAGCATTGCCACCATGGCAGGCTTGGTAAATCCACAGTCCTTGTTGGCCTCCAAACCCGGCTCGGGAATGAAGATAGGACTAGTTACCTATCTTTGGGGCAAGGATTGGGACCTTCCCACCTTGATCGCCAATTGTGAAAAGACCAAGCTCGGAGGAGTAGAATTACGCGTAGACCACGCACACGGAGTAGGACCCCATCTCTCTAGTCTGGAACGAGTAGAGGTGAAGAAACGCTTTGAAGATAGTGCAGTTATCTGCTTAGGGCCCGGGACCAACCAAGACTATCACCATGTAGATCAGGGGAAATTGAAGGAATCTATTGAGGGAACCAAGGCCTTTATCAAACTGAGTCACGACATTGGAGGAACTGGAGTAAAGGTCAAACCCAACGCTCTGCCTAAAGAGGTGTCACATGAAAAAACGATTGAGCAAATTGGCAAATCCCTCAATGAAGTGGGGAAATTTGCAGCGGATTATGGTCAAGAAATACGGGTGGAGGTACACGGACGGCAAACACAAGAGCTTCCCACTATGAAGGCTATTATGGATATAGCGGATCACCCGCAGGTGAAAGTTTGTTGGAATTGCAATATGCAGGATCTGAATGGAAAAGGCCTTAAACACAATTTTGACCTCGTAAGAGACCGCTTTGGAGATACGGTCCATGTAAGGGAGTTTAATGTGGGGGAGTACCCCTATCAAGAGCTTTTTGATTTGCTTGTTGAGATGGACTACCAAGGCTGGATTTTGTTGGAATGCCGCACGAAACCAGACGATCGGATTGTTGCCATGAAAGAGCAGCGGAAGCTGATGAAGCGGATGATAAAAACGGCTCGAAAGAATAGTACTTAGTCTGGTTAGCTTCTTGAAAATATCGGCTGTAAATTAATTGAGAAATACAGGTAATCTTTCAACCCATCAAAAATTCAAATGGCTTCTACACGCAACCCCGTTGGCTGGTTTGAACTCCCTGTAAAAAAGACAAATTTCCCCTGATGTAGGCTTCGGAAGGGAATCGTGTAGCGTTACATTCTCGAGCCTGGAAAATTGACTGGAGACGAAAAAAATATCTTCATTTTTAAAAATATTGCCATATGTATGACAATATTACTTATATTAGTTGAAGAACGAGAAGGACTACTACCCAGTGATATTTTACTTATCACGCCTTTTATTAAGAAAAACATACTGCTCTCAGGAGCAGTATGTTCTTTAGGTTAAGCTCTACACAATCCCCCTACAAACCTTTACTACTCGAATGCTTAAATTGTTTAAGGGAGTTTTCATTGGGTGCATTGCTTGTGTTATCTCATGCACCTCCCCCGATTCCTCACCTGATCCTAAAGACAGCTATCCCCCCAATATTATTTATATTTTGGCCGATGATATGGGCTATGGAGATGTGGGAGCGAATAACCCGGATTCTAAGATTTCCACCCCCAATTTGGATCGACTAGCATCGGAGGGTATGCGTCTTACAGATGCACATGCTCCGGGTTCTGTTTGCTCTCCTACACGATATGCCATACTGACCGGAAGATATTGCTGGCGCAGCCGTATGCCCAGAGGAGTAGTTCGGGGCTATGGACCTACCGTAATCCGAGAATCTCGGACGACGGTGGCCAAACTCCTCAAAAGGAACGGCTACAAAACTGCCTGCGTGGGCAAATGGCATTTGGGGGTTAATTGGGCTACGGTAAGTGGAGAGCGACCAGGAGAGAGCTGGGAGGGACCTTATTCTGGAGCTGATGAACTCCACGAGGACAGTGTAGATTATTCTCTCCCGGTAACGGGTGGTCCTATGGAGGCAGGATTTGACTATTCTTTTATCCTTCCCGCTTCCCTGGATATGAAGCCATACTGCTACCTGGAGAATAATGTATTGGTCGAAAAACCCACAAGCTTTACCGAAGGGAATGACCTGAATACCGGTTATACCGAGGCCTTTTGGCGACCTGGGAAAATAGCCCCTGGATTTGAGTTTGACCAAGTCTTGCCCACTTTTATACAAGAAGCTATCTCCTTTATTGAACAACAAGCTGCTAGCCCCGATCCTTTTTTCCTATACCTCCCCCTCGCAGCTCCCCATACACCTTGGGTACCTACAGAAGCTTTTGATGCGTCTTCTGATGCGGGCACCTACGGGGATTTCGTCCAAATGGTGGATGAATATGTAGGGAGGCTTCTCACTCGCCTGGCCGAAAGTGGTCAAAAGGATAAGACGCTGGTCATTTTTACTAGTGATAATGGGCCGTATTGGCGTCCGGATAAAATAGAAGAGTTTGGGCACCGGTCAGCTCATATATACCGAGGAATGAAAGGCGATATTTGGGAAGGAGGACACCGGGTTCCCTTTATCGCTAGATGGCCTGGCCATATTCCGCAAGGCGCTGTTAGAAACGATTTAAGCAGCCTGGTAGACCTTATGGCAACCTGTTCTGAAATTGTAGAAGATTCTTTGCAGAAGGATGAGGGGCCTGACAGTCGCAGTATCTTGTCAGTTCTGTTGGACAAGGATTTGGAAGCTCCTGTTAGAGAATCCTTGATCATGCAGTCTAGTAGAGATGTTCGGGCCCTGAGATGGAAAAATTGGAAATACATACCAGCCTTGGGTTCTGGAGGCTTCTCTCCTCCGGTTAAATTAGAGGCCCAAGCAGGAGAAGCTAAAGGCCAACTCTACGACCTTGAAAAAGATCCCGAAGAAAGTGTAAATTTATACCTGGACCAAGCAGAAAGGGTCCAGCAATTTAAGCAACTCTTAGACTCACTAACGACAATCCTATGAGCAAACAGAAAAACCAGAAAAAACTACCAAAATCTATAGATCGGAGGACATTTTTGGGAAGCACCGCGGCTGCTTCTGCGGGGTTTATGATCGTTCCCAGGCATGTGCTAGGAGGACCTGGATATGTGGCTCCCAGCGATAAGGTAAATATTGCTGGCATTGGTGTGGGCGGTAAAGGCCATAGCAACCTACGGGCAGCCAGTGGCTTGAATAATGGGAAGACCCTGGAAAATGTGGTGGCCTTGTGTGATGTAGATTGGGAACGGGGCTCTAAAACCTTTAAGGAATACCCCGATGCCAAGAAATACAAGGACTTCCGGAAGATGCTCGACGAAATGGGCAAGGACATCGATGCCGTTATGGTCTCAACTCCCGACCATTTTCACGCCGTTGCAGCCATGCCCTGTATACAGTTAGGGAAACATGTTTATGTAGAAAAACCCCTGACCCACAATGTTTATGAGGCGCGTATGCTGACAGAAGCTGCTCGTGAAAAAGGAATCGTTTCTCAAATGGGCAACCAGGGCAGTTCTGGCGACGATATCCGACGGATAGAGGAATGGATCCAAGCAGGCCTCATCGGAGAGGTACGAGAAGCCCACGCTTGGACCAATCGACCCGTTTGGCCTCAAGGGTTGAAGCGCCCTAAAGAAAAGCATGAGGTACCTGATACCCTAGCTTGGGATCTGTGGTTGGGCCCTGCTCCTGAAAGACCTTATCATCCAACCTATCTACCATTTAGTTGGAGAGGCTGGTGGGATTTTGGTACAGGAGCCCTAGGAGATATGGCTTGCCATATTATGGATCCTGCGGTCAGAGCCTTAAAGCTGGGCTATCCCTCTAGTGTGGAGGCCTTTGCCTCAACTTATACAGAGGATTGGGTTCCCTATACCTTTGATGAAAGCCCGCCTAACTCTTCCATGATTCGATACGAGTTTCCCGAGAGAGAGGGAATGGCGCCTGTATCCCTTACCTGGTATGACGGAGGCCTAATGCCCTGGCGTCCAGCAGAATTGAAAGACGGAGAAATGATGGGCGATAGCGGTGGTGGCGTATTATTTGTAGGCTCCAAAGGGAAAATGGTCTGCGATACCTATGGAAGAAACCCTAGACTTTTACCTACTTCTTTGATGGACTATCTCAAAGAACCCGAACCCACTATCCCTAGAGTAGGGATGAACCACCAGCGCAGTTGGGTCGAAGCCATTAAAGGTGGGCCCAAGCCTAGTTCCAACTTTGACTACGCCGGGAAATTGAGTGAGATTGTCCTGATGGGGAACCTGGCTATCCGAAGCTTCTTTACCATGGAAGGTACCGGTAGTAACCGATCCTTCTCAGGCAGAAAAAGGCTCCTGTGGGATGGTGAAAACATGAAGATTACCAACTATGAGCCCGCCAACCAATTTGTGAAACGGGAATACAGAAAAGGCTGGTCCTTGGGAGTGTAGGAATTGATAAATGAGAAAGGGAGGGAATGGTTGGTTGGTCCATAGTCGACGGTCCACGGTAAAATTGGAGAAAAGGAAAACCCCGTAGGGACAACGCCACGGCTCGTCCCCCCCAACAGTGAATAATTGAAAAATTCTTCCGTAATGAACAAACACATAAAGGTGTATATGGGCTTCTGGGCCTGTATACACCTTTTCTCCTTACAGAGCCTCATAGCTCAGGACCGCCCCAATATCCTTTGGATAAGCTGGGAAGATGTCAGCCCCAACTTTGCTTGTTATGGGGATACCTATGCACATACTCCCACTATAGATGCCCTGGCCCAAGAAGGGGTAACCTATACCCAGGCCTTTTCCCATAGTGGAGTCTGCGCCCCTTCCCGCGGGGGCATTATCACGGGTATGTACCCAACGGCAACAGGTATGCATCATATGCGGGTAAGAGGCTTGCCTCCGGCACAGGTGAAACTTTTCCCTGAATACCTACGACGTGCAGGATATTACTGTACCAATGACGTCAAGACAGACTACCAGACCCAGTTTTCTCCCGAAATCCCTTGGGATGAGCAGGGAAGGGGAGTGAGGTGGCATAAAAGAAGTCCAGGGCAGCCCTTTTTCTCCGTAGTGAACTTCACTAGCTCCCATGAGGGGCAAATATATCGTCAGAATGTCTTTTGGGAAGAGGAATTGGCCCAACTCGATGCCGAAGGCATAAGACACGATCCGGCTAAGGCCCCCTTGCCGCCTTATTTTCCCGACCATCCCACTGTAAGAAAGGATGTTGCACGCTACTACGATAATATGACGGTAACCGATAAGCTCACCCAACAGCTACTGGATCAATTGGAGGAGGAAGGGCTTTTGGAAAACACCATCATTTTCTTCTGGGGGGACCACGGGGCGGGTTTGACAAGGGGCAAACGCTGGGTCTACGATTCCGGTCTTCAATTTCCCCTAATCATAAGAGTTCCCGAGAAATATCAGGACTGGGCCTATGGGGAAGCAAGTAATAATTACCTTCCTGGAAGTAAAATCGATGAGTTGGTTGCCTTTGTTGATTTTGCCCCGACGGTTCTTTCGCTTGCTGGGGTAAAGGTGCCTGACTATATACATGGGCAAGCCTTCCTGGGACCCCGAAAATCTGCAACACCGCGAAAATACATCTATGCTGGGAGGGATAGAATGGACGAAGTATACGACTTGATACGAGCCGTACGAGATAAAAAATACAAGTACATACGGAATTATTTGCCCCATCTCCCCTACAGCCAAACGCTTAGAACTATGGAGCGCATGCCGACCTTACAAGTAATGCGAAAACTACACGCAGAAGGTAAATTAGATAAAATCCAATCGCTATTTTTTGCTCCCCGAAAACCCATAGAGGAGTTATATGATACAGAAAGTGATCCGTATGAGGTCAAGAACCTGGCAGATGACCCCGCCTACCAGGAAGTACTGCTTCGCATGCGCAAGGCTCATCGGGACTGGCAAAAAAGGGTGGGGGATGTGGGTCTGATTCCCGAGCCCTTAATAGATGCTTGGCGCGCTCCCAATGGCTATTGGCCTAGCACCCAAGAGCCGATCGTATCCCTCAGCGCTCAGCCTTTTCTGGATGGGAAAACAGTTGTAAGTCTATCCTCCCCCACCGAAGGAGCCTCCATAGTCTGGAGGCCAAAAGGAGAAAATAGTTGGAAGCTCTATGACCAGCCTTTTGTCTTGAATCCCGGTAGGGAAATAGAGTCCTTTGCGGCTCGACTAGGCTATTATCCCAGTACTAATCTCAGCTACCAGTTGGGGCAGACCCTGGCGAATGCAGCAGCAGTTCCTCCAACTCCCTTTTGGCGAGATCAACTGACCCCGGAACTAATGGAGGATATCTACACCCTCAAAGACCTAGACTTTGAGGGTGAGCAGGCCCTTCCGCAATTTGTGGAGGCCACTCAGGATGAAAGGCCCGTGATCGCCTATTGGGGGGCTGTGGGCCTGTATAGCTTTTCCTTTTCTACTGCTCTAAAAGAACAATATAAACCTCATCTGAAAGCCCTACTTTCCCATTCCGCACCCGTTGTCAGGATCACGGCAGCCCATGCCTTGGCTGATTGGGGAGATACGGAGTCGGGAATTCCTGTTTTGAAAGCGGCTTTAACTCATCCTTTAGAATCCGTTCGCTTGACCAGTGCCCTGGCCCTGGATAAATTAGGAGACAAGGCCAAGGCTGTGCTTCCTTTCCCAGAGATCGTCCCCGGTACAGAAAACCAGTACGCCAATCGGGTCTTCCTGCGCATGTTGGGGAAATGGGGAATGGAGGAGTGAAGCCTCGCACCTGCTTAGAACCACCTCCCCCAGCACATGTGCTGGGGACTCCTCCTTGGGCTAAGCGCAGGCCATACAAGGAGGAGATAGCTTGATGGGAAATTCCCACTTTCCAGGATGGGTAAGCCCTCTCAAGATTCTCCTCCTGCCCGGATGGGATAGGAGGAGTACCCTTTGCCCATAAAGGGGGAGGTGGTTAACAATCCACAAACTAATCTTGATTATTAATCACATTCCCAAACTGTTGAGGAGGTTTTTTAGTCTAATAGTCCTTAGTCGACAGGCTGGGTTCTAAGGGGCTACCCCCATAGCCGTCAGGTTAAGCCAAATCTTCCCTGTATTCACCCATCTTTTTGTACCCTTCCGCTGCATCCCCGTTTCCCTCCAGAAGGAAACGACCCAGGAAATCAAGTTGATTTCGCCAAGTTTTTCGCCATTTTTGTACCTTTCCGCTGCGTCCCCGTTTCCCTCCAGAAGGAAACGACCCAGGAAATCAAGTTGATTTCGCCAAGGTTTACCCCATCTGCAAAGGGGCAAATCGCTAACATGCTTCGGGTAAAACTCCCATTTTCTCCTCCTGAAAGGAGGAGTCCCCAGCGCAAGTGCTGGGGGAGGTGGTCCAAGAAACCAACCATATCAGCTTGAGAGAGGGGGCTAGGGGGTGAGTTCAAAATGGGGCATTTTGATCACAGATCCACCCATCAATCCTTAGCCTGACGGCTAAAGGGCTACCCCCTCCATATTTAAACCCAAGCTGTTGAGTAGGTTTGATAGGTTAATGGTCCATAGTCGACAGGCTGGGTTGAAAAGATAAAAGACTCAAGAGTCCATCTAACCAACCCAAGCTGTGGACCGTCGACTATTCAACCATTTAACCAATCTAGACTGTGGACCGTCGACTATCCAACCATTTAACCAATCTAGACTGTGGACCGTCGACTATTCAACCATTTAACCAACTCCACCAACTAAACCAACTCCACCACCTTGTCAATCGCTTTCTGCAAACCTCCTTTGTCCTTTCCCCCAGCGGTAGCATAGAAATCCTGGCCGCCACCGCCTCCTTTGATCTCTTGAGCGAGGGTACGGATCATTTGACCTGCGTTGAAGGCTTTTTTCTGGGCCAAATCATCAGAGAGGATGACGCTGAGTAGGGGTTTGTCATTGATGACAGCGCCTAGCACAATCAGGGTGTTTTGGGTAGACTTGCGCAGATCGAAAGAGAGTTGCTTCAACTCATCGGAAGAAGGGACTGAGACCACTTCTTTGATGAGTTGGATGCCGTTATGGTCCTCTGACTTGTTGAGCAGTTCCTGCTTCAACTGGCCGACTTTCTCGGCATTGAGTTCGCGGATCTGTTTTTCTAATTCCTTGTTGCGTTGGAGTAAGTCTTCGACGGCTTCATCGAGGGCCTTGCTGCTTTTGAGCTGTGCGCCGATGCGGTCTAGGGTAGATACCTTTTCCTGGAAGAAACTCAGGGCTCCTTCGGCGGTCAGCGCTTCAATTCGGCGTATGCCAGCTGCAACGGAACCTTCGGAAAGGATCTTGAAGACCTGGATCTCACTGGTATTGCCTGCGTGGGTCCCTCCGCAGAGTTCTACGCTGTAGTCGCGGTCAAAGACTATGACTCGAACATATTCGCCATATTTTTCGCCAAACAAGGCCATGGCGCCCATTCCCTTAGCTTCTTCAATAGGAACGTCCCGGTATTCTTGTAGGGGAATCGCCTGAGTGATCTTTTGGTTAACGATTTGCTCGATTCGAGCCATTTCTTCCTCCGTAACCCGCGAGAAGTGGGAGAAGTCGAAGCGTAGGTGTTTTTCAGAAACCAAAGAACCCCGCTGCTCTACATGGCTTCCCAGCACCTCTCGCAAGGCAGCGTGAAGGATATGGGTAGCTGTATGGTTGATCCGGGTTTTTCGTCTCAGCTGGGGGTTTACCTGAGCTTTCCAGGAGCCACCGGCATCTTTGGGCAGTTTGTCTACCAGATGAACGATAAGTTCATTTTCTTTCTGTGTATCGAGGACCTTGAGCTGTTCTTTGTCTTGGGTCAGCCTTCCCCGATCCCCTACTTGGCCTCCGCTTTCCGCATAGAAGGGTGTTTCTTCTAGCACAATCTGATACAGGGTCTTTTTCTTGGCCTTGACAGTCCGGTACTGCTGAATCCGGGTATCCAGCTCCAGCATATCATATCCCAAAAATCTGGGAAGATCCGTGGAGGGATTTACTTGTACCCAGTCACCCGTCTGAACGGCCGTAGCATCCCGGCTACGCGTTTTTTGTTCCTCCAGGAGCTTTTCAAAGCCCTTCATATCTACTTCCTTCTCTACCTCACGGGCCATCAACTCGGTAAGGTCTATGGGAAAGCCGAAGGTATCATAGAGTTTGAAAGCAAAGGCCCCATCAATGGTCTTCTTTTTGGGGTTTTCCTTTAAATAGTCTTGAAACAACTGAGTACCACTCTCCAATTTGCGGAGAAAGCCTTTTTCCTCGGATTGGATGATGCGTTGGACAAAGTCCTTCTGGCGTACCAATTCGGGGAATATTTCTGCGTATTCCTCGACTAAAATGTCTATGAGTTCATATAGGAAGGGCTCAGTGATATCCAAATAGGAAAAAGCGTAGCGAGAAGCCCTGCGCAATATCCGTCGGATTACATAGCCCGCTCCCGTATTGGAGGGAATTTGACCATCTGCAATGGTAAAAGCTACTGCACGGATGTGGTCCATCACGACCCGTATGGCTACTTGTTGAATGTGAGAAGCCTTGGGATAGGAGATTCCCGCTTTATCTTCCAGGTAAGCCTTGAGCTTGTCGAATAGGTCAATGTCATAGGTCGACTCCTTCCCTTGAATGGCCATGACCAGTCGTTCAAATCCCATACCGGTATCCACGTGTTTGGCAGGAAGCTCTTCCAACTTGCTATTAGCCTTGCGATTGAACTGGATGAATACCAGGTTCCATATTTCCACCACTTGGGGATGGTCAGCATTGACGAGGGAGGCTCCATCTACTTTTTTTCGGTCTTTTTCAGATCGGAGATCGATGTGAATTTCCGAACAGGGTCCACAGGGGCCGGTGTCCCCCATTTCCCAGAAGTTATCTTTCTTTCCGTAGGGTAAAATACGCTCTTTCGGAAGAAAGCGGGCCCACTCGACTTCTGCATCTTCATCCTTCTCTAGTCCATCTTTCTTATCTCCGCCAAAAATGGTTGCGTACAAGCGATCGGGTTCCAGACCAAAGCGTTCAGTCAGGAGTTCCCAGGCCCATTCTACCGCTTCCTTTTTGTAATAATTTCCAAAGGACCAGTTGCCCAGCATCTCAAACATGGTGTGGTGATAGGTATCATGTCCTACCTCCTCCAGGTCATTGTGCTTACCCGATACCCGAAGACACTTTTGGGTATCCGCAATGCGAGGGGAGCTGGGAGCTTTTAATCCTAGGAAAATATCCTTGAAGGGATTCATCCCTGCGTTGGTGAACATCAGGGTGGGATCATCCTTAACTACAATGGGGGCGGAGGGGACAATTTCATGATGCTTTTCTTTAAAAAAATCTAGAAATTGTTTACGAATTACCTTTGATGACTTCATGAATTTAATTTCCTGCTAAGTTTCGAAAAACCCTTCAATCTTTGGGTTTGTTTGACGTATCTGATTTTTTAGTATCTTGCACGCAACAGAACCTTAAATAAGAAGGAAATTATTGGTTCAAAACTTGCTCTACCGTGTTGTAAAGGTAGTAAAATTTATTAACCACCTGTCTCGATGTCGAAAAAAATACATTATTATTACGACCCTGAAGACTGTTCTTTTAAAGAGGTTAGAAACTCACCTCTTTCCTTTGTAAGAAAGCTCTCCTCTTATCTATTTTTTTCTTGCTGCTTCGCAGCTGTAGGCCTCTACGCTTACCTCTATTTGTTTGACGATCCCAAAACAGCCATGTTGCGGAATGAGAACAAAGGACTTGTCAGCAAAATAGATGAAAACCTTGTCAAAATATCTCGTTTAGAGACTTCTATAGATCAATTACATCAGCGCGATAACGAGTTTTATCGGACGCTGTTGAACCGCGATCCTATTGCTTCCGGAGTATGGAATGGTGGTGTAGGGGGATCGGCTGATTATCAGGCTTCTACAGATCCTAGTAACCTACAGGAAGCGGAGAAAAGGTTACAACTACTCGAGCACAAAATCCAGCTTCAGGAGTCCAGTTATAGTGAACTCTTCAAAGAAGCTTCAAAAAACCAGGAAAGGCTTACTCATATTCCTGCTATCAAACCCGTTCCAGGTAGAATCGTCTCTACCTTTGGCAAGCGAAAGCACCCAATCTTCAAAGTAGTGAAAATGCACTATGGGCTTGACTTTCAGGCGCGTATAGGTACGCCCGTATATGCTACAGGAGATGGAAAAGTCGTTAAGGCAGGAAAGAGCTACGGAGGCTATGGCTATCAAATTGAGATAGATCATGGATTTGGCTTTGTTACCAAATATGCCCACTTGAAAAAGGATGGGATCAAGGTGAAGAAAGGTCAAAAAGTTAAACGGGGAGACGTGATCGCCTTGTCGGGAAATACAGGTCTTTCCAAGGGACCTCACCTCCACTATGAGATCATCAAAGATGGGAATAAGAAAATTGATCCCATTGATTACTTCTATGCCAATATGTCTCCCGAGCAAATTGTACAGCTACGCAAAGAAGCTGAGTCGGTGAAGGACAATGAGTCTATGGATTAATTTGTCTAAATAATTAGACAGGGGTGCAGCGGAAAAGTATCATATTTTTCTAGGTCCATAAAGTTTCCTGAAATTTCTTTTGATATTTCCGACTTTTTATCCACATAGTTTTCTTCCTGTGGATAAGTTTCTTACGCCAGAAAGTGGAAAGGCTATTTTCCTTGGATAGAAAGGAAATATGGAAAACGAGGAAGAAATAAAAAAGCAATATTTTACGATAGGAGAAGTATCCAAGGCTTTGGACCTTACCCCTTCCCTCATCCGCTTTTGGGAAACTGAATTCCGAGAAATCCGTCCTAAGAAAAATCGCAAAGGAAACCGGGTATATACGCCCAAGGACGTGGAGATGCTCAAGAAAATCCAATACCTGGTCAAAGTTCAGAAATTTACCATCAAGGGGGCTAAGGAACGACTGCGTAGCGAGCATGCTAACATAGATCAAGACGTTCAAATTGTGGAAACCTTACAAAAGCTTCGAACATTCTTATTGGAATTAAAAGAATCTTTATAAATTTGCAGTCCCCTACAGAATACGGGATGTGGCTCAGCCCGGTAGAGCGCTCGTCTGGGGGGCGAGAGGTCGTGGGTTCAAATCCCGCCATCCCGACAAAGAATCCTGGAAGTTTTTCCAGGATTTTTTTTTGCCTTCATATTAAATCCCTCCTAAAATTCGTTTAATATTTGAAATGAAAGGATTTTAGGAACCTTTCCCTTAGCACATCTGCGCGCCGAAAGGGTAATTCAAAAGAAATTTTCCATTACAGCCGGTAGGAATGTTTTGCTAAAATCCTCTGTGTCATTCTTTTATAAAAACCATATAGGATAGGATTTTTGCAGTTCGAGTATGTTGAAATTTATATAATTAAAAATATAAGGAAATTACTGAAACTCCTTTTTCCAAGGATTAAGCAGACTCGGATAATTGACCAAAATGGATTGTAATGCCCCTTTTTTCTGCTGGATATATCATCGAAGAGGTAGCGGATTTTTTAAAATCCGAGGGATATGATCAACTGGAAGAACAGTTGATTAAGCATGCACATTTTGAGCTAACCTCTACGCTGAATTTTTCCTTATCCCAGAATTTAATTTCTTCTCAAAGTATAAAAGAGGATTTTCAGGTAGATCCAATCTGGTCAGTAGCTTACAACCTCGTCTCTCGCGGTATTCTAACCCAATGTCCTTTTTCAAGTTCAGTCCAGATTTTACAGAATACCCTTGATAGTAGATTTACTACTCATGAGACAGAGGGGGTGCATAGGATAGGCGTTCAACCTGCCCAACTGAGGGCCATAGGAGATCCTACCCAAGTATTTCATGGAGAGGCCCGCAGTCAGGAATCTGTTTTCGCTTGGAGAACCCTCTTATTGAGCCCTATACTTATCGCTCAAATCCAGAAATCCATATTGTACTTGGTCAGTATGGGCTTATTAGATGTTCAAGCTTCGCATTGGCGAATTCTCATCATTGAGAGGGATATCCACGGGGCCTATTTTGCCCTCCGCGAATTAGAAGCTACCCTAAATGCCTTATTTATCCTCTATGGACGCGAATCAGAATTCCCCACGATCCAGTTAGATGTATTGGCATTAGAGGAGGAAACAGCCGTCAAGTTTTGTCCTATGGAAAACCTTATCAACCTGGACGCTTGTAAGCCCGCTGAGTATGACCTCATCCTAGATATAGAGACCTTTGCTTTTTATGCCCCTCCTATTTTCCAGTCACATAGGAATCTACCCTATTTTCGACTGAGACCAGCAGGAGAATCTTTTTTGGAATCACCTGAGGCTAAGTTTTCCTTTAGGGATTCTATTTCTTATCCCGATTGGGAAAAACGGAATGAAGACGAAGTTAGCTTAATTAATACATCTGTAGAGGATGCGCTAAGTTTCCTGTTAAGGGATCTATTTCGTTCGGTTATTCCTACATCGGAAATTGCTTCGCTTCTCTCACCCATTTTGTCGTCAAAAAATCGCTTGCTGTGGAGTAATTCTCCTGACAAACGAACGATTGTCCAAATCCTTGGAGCCCTCCTTCAGCCAGGTATTTCGGTCTGGATTTGTCCGAGCAATTTGGATCAGACGCGACTGGTCCGTTGGTTCCGGCTAGGCCGTTTAGCTGAATATTCCTCTTTGAGAGAAAAACTCGAATGGGGGGGAGAGCAATATAGGGCGGACTTTCCCTGGGGAGACGAAAAGCTGGTTATTCTTTCTCCCGATTTCTTCACCAGAGATTTTTTAGCAGAAGATCTAACGGATTTCTCCTTTGCGTATGCCTTTATCGAGGAGGCCCATCAAGTATCCCTATGGAGCCCTGTCTTTCATATTCTCTATCCTAGTATAGCCTCAAAAATTAGGGATTGTTTCCCCTATATTCTTATTTGTCCCTCAACTGGCTTGGTCAATCATAATTTTCTGTATGATATATTTAGACATTTCCAAGCTACTGGCCCTGCCAATCTGCAAGAATTATGGGAGGGCTCGGAACGTCCCCATATCCAGTATAAGGTAGTTCCTGTCGCCTTTCAAGGGACTAAGGCTTCTAGCAATGGCCATATTAAGGGCATCTCTCTAGTAAGGTTTCCGATGATTAAACGCATTTTAAAGAATATTTCTTTTGAATTGCCCGGTAGGCCAAGCTCCCTTTTGCGAAGGAAGCCAGTATCCAATGCTCATATCTCCAAAATTCCACTAGGTCTTATTTATTTAGAAGAATCCGTAGCTAAACCTTTAGGAGAAGAATTAAAAAGGTATTTGGAGTCTGAGAAACTCAGAATTTCCCTACTACCCAATGGAGCCCCCAAGCAGTATAAAAATGATGAACCCTGGACATATCTAACCCCTACTTCGATCAATAGGGAAATTGACGTTCTCATAAGCCGCAATGGCCACAGCTTTCCCTTAAAACTATTGCCAGCTCGCTATACCCTGCATCTTCAAAGTCCCTCAAGCCTGGAGAAGTTTTATCTGGAGACAGATTTCCCCCTTCCCTATGACTATATTGTAAATTCCTATATTATTTACAACCCCTCAGACGAAAGCAATTCTCCTGCACAGAAAATGCAAGAGGTTCCATTGACTTTTGAAAATGATCCCAAGGCAATTAGAGCGTTCAACGCACTGGAAGAACTGTTAAATGAAATTACCTTTCCTGACGGGTTTTTTGCTCAATATTTGGAAGCAAAAATTCAAAAACTGGCTGGGGAGGATATTCAGATACAATTTTTGGTCGAGGGCAACAATCAAGGTCGATTAGATTTATTTGCCTATAATCAGGCACCAGAGGGACAACGCATCCAATTTGAAAAGATAGGAAGTATTCGCTTTCCCGAATTAATCGGGTCGGTGGAAGTACTCAAGGGGATAAATGTGGAAATGGTATCTACCTTGCTAAATGCTATAATTGCAACCTTAAATAGGTTTCGCCCGGTCAATGGCTACCTCAATTCTTTCCCTCAACTGAAAGGGATAGGCATCAAGAGCCTATTGAATGAATTCCATGGAGCCTCAATAGACTCCATTCCATTGACGATCAGCTATGAAAATGAAGCAATGGGCCAGCTTGTTGATTTGGTAAATTCAGAAGGCTATTATCACCTGAGGGAGATAGAGGTGGAGAAGATCTACGAGCAGGTAGATTCTTTCTCAGATTTCATCCGAGGCTTAAGAGATTTGGCCCCTGACCTCGAATTTTCAGATGCAGGCTTGAAGATGGCAAAGGAGTATTTTTTTAAGATTAGGAGAAAGGAAGATACCCTTCAGGTTTTGTATAAACTAGAAACCTTGGGCTTAGTTGACTTGATTGAATTGGAAAATGACTTGCGGGTATGTCATATTTATTTGTCTAAAAAAGAAGAATCTTTCATTCGTTCTAAATATGAGCAGTTTGTAAAATCCTACCTAATCAGCGAAGAAGAGAAAAAGTGGTTGAAAGTAAAGGAAATTAACCATGAGGGAGTCGGCTGGGAAAAATGGGCACATGAGCTCACCGCTTTTTTTCATGGGTATATTCTCCCCAAGAATCAGAATTCTTTAGCCCATGGGCCAAAGGCCGTAAAATTTGGTGCAGAAATAGAATCAGGTGTTATCGAAGAATATATTAAATACTATTTCTATGCGTTATATGCTTTACCGGACTTCCTGCCCGCTGCTCTGCAGGAAGAACCAAACCCGATAGCCATCATGAAAAAGTACCTGGGGTATCTGATTAATCCTCCTAAAACGCTTGATCTTGGGAGTAGTTGGGCCAACCTCGGACATTTCTCTTCATCTTGCCAACTGGTAAAGCAAGGGTTTCCAGATTTTCAAATCCTGCTGGAGATATTGCAAAATTTTGCTGATTTGGGACTGTTCTTTTTCCCAAATAATTCTGCAGTAGATAAGGCCAAATTAGAGGAGAAAATGGACCAGTTGGTCTCAGGCGTCCTCCAGCTTCAAAAAGTTGCCCAATTGGAGGATTCTATTGGGGTATTTGATAAGATGCATGAAGTTGCCGAGAAGATACATCCAGAATTTGGAAAGCTGATGGGCGAGGCACAAGATATTTTTATGGCCAGCTGTTACAGTAATTGGCTGAGTGATTTTAATCATAAGTTTATTGACACAAGGGTATCAAATTAATATAATTCCTGAGGTATAGTTATGGAAAAGGAAAAGCAAATTCACCTGGAATTTCAGCGACTCAAAGAGGAACTCGATAAGATTTCCTCTTATGCCCAAATGATGCATCTGGCTGAAGAGAACGTTCAAAAAACTACTCAGCTAATTAATGAGGTAGGGGAGAAGTACGAAAGCCTTGTGGACTTGATTTGGCACGAGTTCAACGCTGAGTTGGAGTCCTTAAGTGTATTAAAGGAAAGCATCACAATGGAGGTTTCCCAACTCCATTCGAACCCTGATGCCCCCGTTCTTGCCTCTCTTGATGTGGATTCCAAAACTACTTTGGTCCAGGAGATGCTGGATGCTGTTACCCACCGGTTTGAAGGCTTGGATGAGAAGCTAAAAAGTCAATATCAGACAATAGAGACCTATGTTGGACAATTGGGAGATGAGCACAAGCAGTTGGAGGAAAGGTTACAAGAAAAGATTGATGGACAACTAGGAACGCTATCGGAAAGAATCCATGAGATCGGGGAAGAAATACAAGCAGGCCTTTTGAAGGCAATGGAGGATGCGTCTCAAAAAACAGCTCATAAGGTTGGCTTTCCAGATTTTAAGGACCATCCCTTGAATAACGGGATTGGGGAGGATTTGAAAAGCCAAATCCAGCAGCTAAAAGAAAAGATTGATAATTCGGATTCCCAACTGGAAAATATGATCAGGGGAAGCCTGGAAACTACCTTTTCATCATTTCTAGATGAAAACCAGTTTATGCTTACTTCACCCAGCATAGGAGTAGGGAATAAGAGTCGAAGTAAGCCAGGTGCAGATTTGTCTCAGTATATGAGCCTTTTTCAGCAGAAATTAGACTATTCAGAGTCTGCTTTGGTAACCCTCCTAGAGCGAGTTAATGGTTCTGATGACCTCGGTAATTCTATTTTAGAGCGACTTTCTAGGTCAGATGATGCTTTGAGAGACATAAAGGATGCCCACAGAGAAAGTGAAGTTTCCCTTATTCAGATGCTGAATAAGCTTCAGGATTCTGTTGAAGATATCAGGCGATATGGTCCCAAAAGGGAGGAATCAGGGGATTTGAGGAGAATATTGAATAATCTACAGGACCGACTAAATGGGCAGATAGACTCCAAATTTTCTCAGGTAGATCATAAGCTATCTGATACGCAAGAAAATATATCCAGCACCTTGGATGACAAGTTAAAGCTCACTCAGGATCAGGTTTCCGGTGCCATCGACAACAAGTTGCAAGAGACCCAAGAGCGACTATCCAGTGCGATTAACAATAAATTAAAGGAAACGCGAGAAGAGCTTTCTCAGACTGTGAGTGGGATTAATCAATCCGTACAAAGTGCGCTGGC
Source organism: Bacteroidia bacterium (assembly GCA_965263105.1). GTDB lineage: Bacteria > Bacteroidota > Bacteroidia > J057 > J057 > JBCCTX01. The sequence goes on from CBDHGL010000003.1 coordinate 927,442, forward strand.
AGATTTTTCTGCGCAATCCAGTGATCTGTCTAAATCCTTGGCGAATTTGGAGGAAAATTCTAAAAAGGGAGGAATCGAAACCTTAAAGAAGGTATCCCGGAACCAGCTTCAAAAGCTGTTGGATAACGAGACAGATCTTCGAAAACAAAGGCAATTATTGGGAATTGTTACGGTGATTTCCATCCTCAATTTCTTGTTGATACTTCTGGTAATTTTTTCCCTGTATCAATAGCCAATATAGAAGAATCTAGTGCACAGCGGGGTGCCATCCCCTTGGTCAGAGTTAGGGTATCCAAGGGGAGACTCAGTTGATAAAGGCCTGGGCTCGGTGCCCCAGCCTTTTCATGGCTCAACAGCCATTCTGAAGGCCTCGAGTTCCTCCAAGTGATTCCCTCAATCTGTTTGCGTGAACGCAGATCCCACCTCATAGAACAGCCCGAAAAGAAGTCCCTCTTTGGATATTGCCAGAATAGATAGACAAAGGGAACCCGTGCGTGCCATTTGGGATGAGTGCGATATCCTAGCAGAGCCAGAAATGAGCCTGATGAATCCCTAGAGGCAGCTGTGACTATCCCATAGGTATCGAAATTACCTTTATAAAGAGCTTCCCATTTCCCCGTTTGATTGGGCACAGAGAAAAGATTGGTAAATTCATCCGCCCTATTTTTTGTGAAAAAATATAGGCTATCCCCAAAAGAAACCATGGCTTCACAATCGCGGTTATGCAAAAAAGGATTGGGGCTTTTGGGATGCTTGGGATAATAGAATTCTATGGTATCCGCAAGAATACTACGCCTCTCCGGTTCTTCAAGTTGAGCCTTCAGGAGCCTATAAACACGTAATTTTGCCCGTAATCCATTGTTATTACCTATATCCCCAATGTACACGTAGGTATCGTCATTGGTGAGAGCTTCCCAGTCAAAATTGGCCGAATTTTTTACCCGGACCTTTCGAAGTAGCTTTCCTGTAACCGGGTCTAATTCAAATAGGTCGTTGGTATTTCCACTGTCGTTTAAGGTCCAAATATTTCCCTTTAACTGGATGATTCCTGAGCTTTCCGATACAGCGGGAGAAAGATGACGTTGGACATAGGTGGGCCTAAGCCTGGGAAAGTATACAACAGGACTCTGTTTAAAGCCCAGGTCTTTTTTATCACAAGCTCCCAAAATAGCAAGAAGTATACCTAACAGGGAAAACATTTTCCAAATGGGAAAGGCATCCGTCCATCTAGCAAACATGTATACAAATCACCTTATTTTCTCCTTAGCATCCAAATAGAAGAAAAGAACTTATGTTTTACGCTTTTTCTTCCTGGCAGCAGGAAAAAGGATATTATTGAGAATCAGGCGATAACCTGGAGAATTTGGGTGGAGGGCCAGGTCCGTAGGCTCCTCTCCTACGATATGGCGATAATCTTCCGGGTCATGTCCTCCGTAGAAGGTCCACATCCCTCGTCCGTAATTTCCATGAATATACCGCGCTTCATTGTAGGCTTTTAACTCACCCATCACGGTAACCTCAGGTTTAAGAAGGTCCCGGTTGAAGGCGGTAGTTTGTCCCATAAATCCCTTTACCGTGCGGGTATGATTCTGACACAGCATGGTAGGTACAGGATCCCATTTGGCAGAAAATTCAAAAAGGGAAAAGGAATCCATATGCTGGGGCACTCTACGATAAGGAGTGGTGTCTATGTCGGTGAATTCGTATTGCAAGGGGTTTTTGACGATGTGAAAGTTGTAAAAGGCCAGACTCTTTTCAAAGTTAAGCTTACTTTGGGCTGCGGGATCCATGGGATCACCATCATACATATACTCACATATATCAACCCCATCTGCTGCCATGGCAAGGTCGTAGGTATCGGTTGCCGAGCACATGGCAAATAAGAAGCCTCCATTAGAAAGGTATCGATTTATCTCATGAGAAACTGCCAATTTCATCTGACTGACCTTGGAATATCCGTAAATCTTGGCCATGGCTTCCTGAGATTTTACGTCGTCCTTATACCATTGGTGATTGTGGAAATTCGCATAAAACTTCCCGTACTGTCCGGTAAAATCTTCGTGGTGCAGGTGCAGCCAATCGTATTCACTCAGCTTACCGTCTAAAACATCGGGGTCGTACACCTTTTCGTAAGGGATTTCTGCATAGCTGAGTGCCAGGGTAACCGCATCATCCCAAGGCTGCTTGTTCTTGGGAGTATAAACCGCAATTTTAGGCGCTTTCTCTAGTTTTACCGCGTCCATATTGACCTCATCCGATGAGACGTAAGTAAGGATCTGTGCAGATTGTCCGTCGGAGATGCGTTCGTATTTTACGCCTCGAATCTGGAGTTCCTGCTCGAAGGTAGGGGTATGCCGAAAGAGAAAACTCCCCCCCCGATAATTGAGTAACCATTCTACTTCTACTTGATAAGTTAGTATCCAGTAAGCTATCCCATAGGCCTTGAGATGATCTGCTTGCGCATAATCCATGGGGACCAAAAGGAAGTCAGCCTTGCTTGTTAAAGAGCTGAAGAGTACCAAGATTGAAAGGACGATTTTTTTCATATTACCCATTTTTATATCCATTAGACAGAATACCCATTCCCAATGTCTCCAGTTTATTAGTAGCAGGAGTTGAGGAAAAAATCGGATTTGGTGGTAGGTTTAATTTTTAAAATATGGGAGCAAGTACAACCTTTCCTAAAAAAAGGTCTCTATAAAACTAGTGAATTATTATCTTTAACGGTAATGAATATATTTCGTTTTGTATTCGAAGGGGTGAAAATGGCTTCAGTTGCCATTTTTGCCAATAAAACAAGGGCATTCTTGACCATGTTGGGAGTAGCAACGGGTATTTTTGCTATAACCAGTATTCTCACCATGGTAAGTTCGATGAAGTCTTCTATTAAAGACAATTTGTCAGAACTGGGTAATACCACCCTGATTGTTTCCCATTGGCCCTGGGCTGATAATGGAGCCAACTGGAGAGAACTCATCAATCGCCCCAAAGTTTCTTTTAAGGAATACCAGAAACTCCGACAAAACCTGGATCAGGTAGAAGGAGTGAGCTATATGGTTGCTTCCCGGGTTCCTTCGGTAAGTGCAGCTGGCCAAAGTATTTCCAATGTCACCGTATTAGGAATTACTGAGGATGAGTCCAGAATATTTAACTTTAGCTTTGAGTATGGACGTTTTTTTTCAGACTTGGAGTTTCGGTATGGTTCCAATGTATGTGTGGTAGGGTATAATGTTGCAGAGAACCTTTTTCCCAATCAGGTAGCTGAAGGTGAATTTATTCGCATTGGAGGTAAAAAAGTCAAAATTGTAGCCGTATTGGAAAAGGTGGGCGCTTCTATGTTTGGAGAGACCGATGACCATATTTACATACCCTATAAAGTGGCGCCAAGGGTGTTCAATTTGAACAAGCGTTGGATAGAAAAGCGTATTGCTATAAAGGTAACAGATGTCGCTCATATCCCCGCCACGGAGAGCGAAACCATTGGTATTATTCGGGCTACCAGAGGCTTAAGACCCAGAGATAAAAATAACTTCGCCGTAAATAAGTTGGAGCAAATACTGAATGAGGTAGACAAGATTATGGGGTATTTAACTAATGGAGGATGGATTATTAGTGCCTTTTCCATTTTAATTGGGGGCTTCAGTATCGCGATGATTATGTACATATCGGTAAAAGAAAGAACCCGGGAAATCGGTATTCAAAAGGCTCTTGGCTCCACCAGATCTTTTATTCTATATCAGTTCCTTTCAGAGTCCATTATCATCTGCCTCATTGGGGGACTTATAGGATTATTGGGGGTTTTTGGTGTCGCTGCAATTGTGCAATACCTGGTTGAACAAAATGACTGGCCTTTGACCATTGCCGTTTCCGGTAGCAATATTGCCACAGCCATTGGTCTTTCAACGCTAATAGGCCTTATTTCTGGCTTTATCCCCGCTTTAATGGCTTCAGTAATTGATCCAGTAAAAGCCATCCGACAAGGCTAAGCTAATGGCAGGCGTTTTATTGATCCAAACGGCATTTATTGGCGATGTTATCCTGGCTACCCCCCTCATTGAGGCTTTACACAGGCAAAATCCCAACAGACCCATAGATTTTTTGTTGCGAAAGGGAAACGAGGGTCTTCTGATCCAGCACCCAAAACTGAGAAAGCTATGGATTTGGGAAAAGAAGGGGAATAAGTACCAAAACTTAAGAAAGGTATCTAAGGAAATACGTAAACAGTCTTATGATTACGTCGTTAACCTTCATCGATTTAGCTCCTCCGGGTTTATCACGGTTTTTTCAGGGGCTAAAATGACCGTGGGTTTTGATAAAAACCCCCTTTCCCGATTTTTTACCCACCGTACCCCCCATATTTTGCAGCAGGGTATACACGAGGTAGAGAGAAATATGGCTCTACTGGCTCCTATTTTGGGCAAAGACCCAGACCAATTGCGGCCCAAGCTCTATCCTGCACAGGAGGATTACAAAAAAGTAGAGCCCTACACGCATCAGCCCTATGTCTGTATAGCCCCCAATTCCATTTGGTTTACCAAGGCATTTCCTCAACATAAATGGATAGCGCTTACAGAAAGGATTCCTCATTCCTGGAAAATTTTTCTATTAGGAGGGCCAGGAGATAAGGAGAGTTGTCAGAATATATTAACCCAATCAACCCATCCTGGAATAAGCAATTTGGCAGGTGAGCTTTCGCTGTTACAATCAGCTGCCTTGATGGCGAAGGCAAGCATGAACTATGTAAATGACTCTGCTCCGATGCATCTTGCCTCCGCTATGAATGCGCCCACTACGGCTATATTCTGTTCTACTGACCCCCAATTTGGATTTGGCCCCTTATCCGATCAATCCTTTATCGTCCAAAATCCTGTCCCTCCCCCATGCAAACCCTGTGGGCTACATGGCCTGGCCAATTGTCCTCAGGTACACTTCAATTGCGCAGAGAAAATTCCCCTAGGAGAAATTCCACTCCCAATTTTGTAAGGAAAATAGAAAGAATAGGAGGGTAGCGGATTTCACTCAGATAAATTTATTTCCCCAAATTTTTATTTTATAAATAATAATAATTATATTTACGCTATATATGTTTTATGTTTATTACGAAAAACATATTAAATTGAACTGGATACTGATAACGTTAATTCACCTTAATTCCATTTAATCTATATCAGTCCATCGATGTTCGTAGCGTAGATAATACATGTCAGATTTAGTAAAAAGACCTACCCCCTTGCTGAAATTCTTTCAAACATTTGGGGGATTGTTCCTTTTGGTATTTTTCTTTCCATCTCATTTAGATGCCCAATGTCCGGTTTTTACCAATATTACCCGATCTGATGCCAGGTGCGGTGAAATAAACGGTTTCGTTTCCTTTGAATTTGAGAATGATCCTGCCCAAAGTTCCATAGCGTTCAGTTTGGATGGAGGTATTTCCTACCCTTTACAAGTTTCTACTAGCGAGCAGTTTGCCATTTTTGAGGGGCTTGCTCCAGGCACGTACGAATTGTTCACCCGATGGTCTGATGGAAGTTGTACAACAGATTTAGGAGTGGTGGTGATAGGGGATCAACCTCCCCCGGTTGTTGCGGTTGCCTCAGAGGACTATGCCTGTGGGGCAGATACCGGTAGGATAGATTTTTCGTTTGGACAGGTTAGCGGGCGGGAGTCCATTGAATTTAGCTTAGATAGTGGACTTACCTATCCATTTTTTGCTCCTACAGACCAAGGAACCGTTTCTATAGGTAACCTGGCTCCGGGTACTTACGAGTTGTTTGCCAGATGGGGGAACCAGGATTGCCCTACCAGCTTGGGCCCCATTACCTTAAGTGATGTAAATGGAAACCCTCCGAAAGTGACCGTACAAGATTTTAATAATGATTGCGTTGGGGGGGATGATGACTTAGCCTTAACCATGTATTTTGATGATGAACCAAGTCAAAGTATTATATCTTTCAGTCTGGACGGAGCTGAGAATTATGATTACAATGTGGCAGATGATTCGGATTCCCTCAGGATCGATCCAATAAATCCAGGTACCTATGATATTTTTACCCGATGGGGAGACGAAAATTGTGAGGAGGATTTGGGAGTTTATGCGGTTGGAGTACCCCCCAGCATTACGGTAAAGTCTAACAACGCATCCTGTGGATTTACCAAAGGTTCTATCACATTCTTTTACCCTGAATATGTTAACAAGAATCAGATTCAGTTCAGTGTGGATAGCGGGCTGAGTTATACTCACTCTGCCCCTGCGATCAATGGCAATACGACCTACACTAACTTAGATGTAGGTACCTATCATGTATTTGCCAGGTGGTCGGATGGTACTTGCCCTATTGACCTGGGCGAGTATACCATTGTGATCAGTAATGGAGGTCAACCCAATGTTTCTATCTCGACGAGTGAAGCTATCTGTGGGCCTGGTTCTGGAGCCATTTCCTTTACCTTTCCTACACATCCTAGCCGAACATCCATTCAATTCAGTATCGATGGGGGAAACTCATTTCCCTTTACCCAGTCCATTGAGGAAAGTCCCTTTCTATTGTCAAATGTTAATCCAGGTACTTACAGTTTGGTTGCCAGGTGGGGGAATGGAGACTGTCCGATAAATTTGGGTTCTTTTACAATTTCGGGTGGTTCGCGGGCTTTACCAGAAGCTATCGTAGTGAATCGGGCTGAAAACTGTAGAACCTTTGGGAGGGATATAACCTTTGCCTTTGAAGACGATCCCAGCCAATCCACATTGGAATTTAGTAATGATGGGGGGCTTACCTTTCCTCTTAGGGTAAATGACGATACAGAGACAGCGACTTTTATTAATCTCGATCCAGGAACCTATCATTTGTTCGTAAGATGGGGAGATGGCTTATGTCCGGTAGATTTGGGGGAGTGGACGGTTGGGAATGATGAAGATGCCACCCTTCCTCCTACTGCAACTTATCAATCTACTAACCCTACTTGTATTAATAATGATGGGAGTGTAGCTGTATATTTTGACGACTCTCCAGATCAAGATACCCTAGAATTTACCTTGATTGGGGAAAACGTAAGTCGCATAAGAGCAGGAGACGACCAAGATTCTGTGGTCTTCGTGGGTTTATCCGAAGGGGCTTACAGGTTATCGGTTCAATGGGGAGATAGCACTTGTCCAATAAATCTGGGCTTAGTTACCTTGGGTACAGATGGAGATGCTGGTTTTCCTTCTATTTCCACAAGCTATGAAGCGCCTACCTGTTGGGGAAGTCCAGGTTCTTTAAGCTTTTCTTTCTCTGATAATCCAGAACACGACACGCTGGAGGTCAGCTTTAACGGGGGCTTGTCTTACCCCTTGATTTTTGCAGATGATCAAGGGAGTATTACCTTCAGTGGCTTTGAGTCGGGTTCCTATGATCTATATGCTCGATGGTCTGGGGGAAGTTGTCCCATTTCTTTAGGACAACTTGAGCTATCGGATAGTGCCTCCTATCCCGAAATATCTTATTCCAAGATTCTCCCTACCTGTGAGTCTCCATTGGGGGCGATTACCTTTCAGTTTTCTCCCTCTTCAGACCATGAGGATATTCAATTTAGCCTGGATAATGGAAGTACCTACTTTGCTCCAGTATCAGATGAAATAGGGGAAATAACCTATTCCAATTTAGGCTACCAAGCTTACCCAGTATGGGGAAGATGGGGGGACGGTAGTTGCCCGAAGTTTCTCGGGACGGTAGATTTTAGTCAGGATAGTCCTGAGCCCTCCGTAGATTTTGTGGTTTCTCCCCCTTCCTGTGAGGCGAGTGATGGAAGCATTCAATTTCAATTTGATGCCCATAACAACCATTCTCAGATTGAATTTAGTATAGACGGAGGCAATACCTATCCCTTAGTAGTCAATGATGCCTTGGAGATGGCAGAGGTGAGTAATTTATCCCCAGGCAAATATGAACTATATGCGAGGTGGGGAGGGCAAAGTTGTGCTGCTTATGTGGGGGAAGCAGATTTAACCCAAATAGCAGGCCGTGCAGATGTAGAAATTGCCTTGCAATATCCTACTTGTGGGAACAATGATGGACGCATCCTTTTTTCCTTTGAGAATAATCCCGATCAGAGTTTCATTGAGTTTAGTTTGGATGGAGGCAATACCTATCCTTTGATTGTGAATGATTTACTGGGCTTTGCCGCTTTTACTAATGTGGGGGAAGGTATATATGACATTTATGCACGCTGGGGGGATGGATCTTGTCCCTCTAGCCTTGGCCTCGTGGATATGACCCAGGTAGAAGGGCTCCCTGAAGTTACTATCACCCCTACGAGTCCCTCCTGTGGGGCAAACGATGGTATAATCAGGCTCAATTTTGAAGATAACCCAGAGCAGTCCACCATTGAGTTTAGTATGGATGGTGGGGCTACTTATCCGCTTATTGTTAATGATGCCTTAGGAATAACCGCCTTTACCAATGTGGCTCCAGGAGAATATCTACTGTATGCGAGATGGGGCGACGGAACTTGTCCAAGCAGTCTGGGAGTAGTAGACCTTACCAAAATTGAAGGGGCTCCTGATGTGACTGTGTCAACTCAGGCTCCAACTTGTGGTCAATCAAATGGAAGGATTAACTTTTCCTATGTCCCAGATCCGGATCAGTTCATCATTCAATTTAGTTTGGATGGGGGTGCAACCTATCCCCTAACGGTCAATAGCACGTTGGGATTTACTTCCTTTACAAATGTATCTCCAGGATCATACGCGCTGTACACCCGCTGGGGAGATGGGACCTGTGTTACCTCGTTGGGAACAGTAGATCTATCCAGTCCTGACCAGGCTCCTGAAGTTGCTTTTACTGTTTCCAGTCCCTCATGTGAAAGCAATACGGCAGACATATTTTTAACCTTTGAAGATAACCCCCTTCAGGATTCTATTCAGCTAAGTTTGGATAGTGGTCAGACCTATGCGTATCGTTTTTCCCTTACAGATACCAATCCTCGCATACCTGATGTGCCCTTGGAAGATTTTCACCTCTTTGCCAGATGGGGAGATGGACAGTGCCCCGCATTTGTAGGAGAAATTGATTTAAGAGATGTAAATGAAATTCCCAGAGCCTTTTTTACCATTTCCAGCCCCTCTTGTAATGGGAACGATGGAATTATAAATTTTGAATTTAATGATAACCCCAGCAGGAGCACGATAGAATTCAGTTATGACGGCGGAATCACTTATCCCTTGTCGGTAGATGACAATTCGGGGCAGGCAAGCTTTGTTGACCTGGAGCCAGGTTTCTATGAGTTGGCAGCTAGATGGGGAGGGGCAGAATGTCCTATTATTCTGGGATTTGCAGATTTGACCACTGTTTCCGGTGGTCCCGATGTCGATCTTTTAGCTGAGCGAAGTATTTGCGGACAAAGTCAAGGTTCAGTCACCCTAAGCTTTGAAGATGCGCCAGGAAGGGACATAATTGAATTTAGTTTAGATGGAGGAAATTCTTTCCCCTATTCGGCATTTAGCAATTCTGGAAGCCTACAAATTAATGACCTTAGCTCAGGTCTCTATGACATTTATGCCCAATGGGGCAGCGGACAGAGATGCCCCGTCCAGGTTGGCTTGGCAGATCTATCCCCTTCTGGAGAGACGCCTGAGGTAAGTTTTGAAGTCCAATCTTCCAGTTCCTGTGAGTTCCAGTCGGGAAGTATACGTTTTACCTTTGAAGATCATCCAAGTTTGTCTCAAATTGAGTTTAGCCTCGATGGAGGACGCTCTTATGTGCATACAGCGGCGGATAACCTAGACAGCCTAAGTGTATCAGATCTCGCCCCGGGAACCTATGAAATCTATGTGAGATGGGATGGGGATTTTTGTCCTACTTATCTTGGGAATGCCGAAATTGAGCTACAAGCTGCAAATCCAGATTTATCTTTTTCCCTTTCTAAGCCTAATTGTAATAGTACAGATGGCCTTATTACCTTTTCAATTGGGGAAGATAATGCGGCGATTGGAGATAGTATTGCACTGAGTTTGGACGGTGGCCAAACCTATCCCTATGTAGCGCCTACGAATCAGGAATCATTTTCCATATCAGCTCAGGCACCCGGTTTTTATGAGCTTTATGCCAAATTCTCCTCTGGCATCCCATGTGCCATTCGCTTGGGGATTGCGGATATGAGTCCACTTGTGGGAGCTCCTAGAGTATTTTTTACTCAATCTAGTCCTTCCTGTGAAAATGCCTTAGGGACTTTGAGTTTTTTCTTTGAAGATATGCTTGACCAAGATAGCCTCCAGTTTAGCATTGATGGTGGAAATACCTTCCCCATACGGGTAAGTGATCTGGATGGGAGTAAAACAATAACGGACATATCACCGGATATATATGATATTTATGTAAGAACAGGTGATGAGTCCTGTCCGTTATTTATGGGAATCGCAGATTTAACTCAGGTACAAGGAGCCCCAGAAGTTTCCTATACTATTTCCGGTGGAGTATGTGGAGGAGAAATGGGGCAAATTGATTTTTCCTATCTGAAGAGTAATAGGAGAGGAGATATAGAGTTAAGTCTGGATGGGGGAAATACCTACCCTTATTTCTGGGGGCAGGAAAACCGAGATTTCTCATTGACAGACGTGGAGAATGGAGAATACGACATTTTTGCTCGTTGGACTTCTGGGAATTTATGTGAAACAAGAGTAGGGGTAGTGGAAATGGATCCCCCCGTCGGTTCCCCGATAAGTTTCTTTTCTATTTCAGCCCCCACGACCTGTGAATCTGTGGATGGTATTATTACGTTTACCTTTCCTGAGGACTCCTCGCATAGTGAAATATCCTTTAGCCTGGATGGGGGATTTTCCTACCCCTTGACTGTGCCCATCGACCAGGGAACAGCAACTATAGAAGGTCTGACTCCAGACCGTTACAGACTCTATTCCAGGTGGGGAGATGCTTCTTGTCCCTTATTTCTGGGGGTAGCTAACTTAGGTAGTACTTCGGGACAGCCTGAAATTGATATTTCTTTTATTGCCGCAGAATGTGGTACCGAGGAGGGCCTTATTCAATTTGATTTTTCTGATCATCCCAGCCATGAATCCCTAGAATTTAGTTTAGATGGGGGCTTTTCATTTCCCTTAAAGGTTGCGGATACACTGGGTAGTGCCTCATTTACCGGACTAGGTCCTGGATACTATGAACCTGTAGTACGCTGGGGCGATTCCCGGACCTGCGAAACAAAATTAGGTACGGTTGATTTAGCTCCTTCCTCCGGGATTCCATTTAGTACTTTCGGGATTTCCAATCCCACTTCCTGCTTCAGCAATGATGCCTCAATTACGTTCTTTTATGAAGATTTTGACAATAGAACTTCTCTGCAATTCAGTATAGACGGAGGCCATACCTTTCCCATATTTGTAAATGATACGAGTGCTTCTGTTACCATTAATAACCTGGGATCGGGTCTCTATCATCTTTATGCCCGGTGGGGAAATGGTGCCTGTCCCTTATTCCTGGGAATCGCAGATATACACCCTTCTATTACTCACCCTGAAGTCAATTATGCTTTCTCTCCTGCTACTTGCGAAAGTCAAGAGGGTGTTATTGAATTAACCATTGAAAATGATCCTAGACATGAATATGCCGAGTTCAGTTTGGATGGAGGTCGGTCCTACACCCACAAGGTCAAAACGAGTGATGGGTTATTATCCATAAGCAACCTCGAACCGGGGGTATATGATATCTATACAAGGTGGGCGGAAGTGGGGGCTTGTCCTGTTCCAGTGGGAGTCGCTGATTTGCGTGATGCCAGTGGGCCGATCATCACTCATTATGCTATCAATACCAACTCGAACTGCGACTTAGAAGAGGGTACAATCACTCTTTTTTATGAGGAGAATGCATCCCGGAACAATATCAAGTTTAGCATTGATGGAGGGGAAACTTTTCCCTATACGGGAGAGACGGCCTCCCAGCAGTTTACCCTTTCTAACCTTCCCAACGGCTACTATGACGTGGTGGCAGCTTGGGGAGATAACTCTTGTCCAGTCTACGTTGGGGCTATTGAGGTGGCTACACCGGAAGAATCTCCCGAAGTGTATTTTTCAGTTGATCAGGCCCAATGTCAAGGGAATCCAGGTACATTAACCTTCTATTTCGCAGATAACATAGGGCAGGATTCAATTGCTTTTAGTTTAGATGGGGGAATTACCTATCCCTTAGTCTCAGCAGATAATTCTGCATTTTTACTATGGGAAAATTTGGAAGCAACTGTATACGATCTTTGGGTTCGCTGGGGAGATGGAAATTGCGCCATGCCTTTAGGTAAGGTAGATTTGAACAGTGGAGATTTACCCGAACTCTCTGACGGACTATTCAACTTGACCTTCTCGGGACCAACTTGTGGGGTTTCTGATGCTTGGATCTCTTTCATGCCAGACTCCTCTTCCCAGCTAGATTCCTTTCGAGTAAGCTTAGATCAGGGTATTAGCTGGATTTCTTTCCCAGATTCTTCCCAATCTTTCCGAATAGATAGCCTTCCAGCAGGAAGTTATCAGCCGTTGATTGACCTTTCCAGCTCTAATTGTGAAGTGGCTTTAGATTCAATCGTTTTGGAAGAGCAATTCCCCCAGGCTGTGATAAGGCTCCAACATGCTATCTGCGGGAATCCTACTGGAAGCATGATTTTGAACTTTCCTTCAACCCCCTATCCAGAAGAACTTTTATTCAGTGTGGACGGTGGGCAGACCTATCCTTATCAGGGGTCTGAGATTGATTCTTTTATCGTCATCGACAACTTGCCTATCGGAGAGTATGAAGTGTATGCGAAATGGGGCCATAGGGAGTGTGATACACTTTTGGGGATTTACTCGATAGGAGATTCTTGTGATTATAGGACCCTATATGGGACTGTTTGGAATGACGAAGACCGAGATGGCGTATTTGACCCAGAGGAGACAGGTGTGTCTGGAGTGAGTATTGCGCTCCTTAACGAAAGCTCGTTTTTTGTCGCAAGTAGGGTGACGGATGAGGATGGAGCTTATCAATTTAGTTCTTTAGATTCAGGTGTATACTTTCTTTCCATTGTGGTGCCTGATGGATACGAGCTTTCTCCTTTCCAACTTCCTGTAGAAGGAATCAGGGGAAATGATTTCAATCCGTTGACTAATCGAACTGCGGGAACGCTTATTCCTGATACAGTTGGTGGGCCTTTGGATGCTGGAATTATGCTTAATAATGGGACTGTGGACTGTGAAAAAAATCTGGCCAGAGGAAAAGCTTCTACTCAATCCAGTACTTTACTCCAGGGAATTGCCAGTTTTGCCAATGATGGGGATCCTTTGGGCGATAGGGGTGCAATAGGTCCAGAGGCTAATATTGCCCACACCTTGGAAGGGGAGAATCCCTGGTGGCAAGTTGATTTGGGAGAGACTAGTAGTATTTTTGATCTTAAGGTTTGGAATAGAACGGATTGTTGCACTGATCACCTAAAAGATTTTCACGTATTTCTCTCGGATTCAATTATGTCCCTAGAAGTAAGTATGGATAGCTTACTAGCGGATACCTCGATTGCTCATTTTCAATACCAAGGGATAGTGGATACAGTAGCTGAACTACCGATTAGGGCTGTAGGAAGGTATCTCCGTATCCAACTAGAAGGAAGTACTTTTCTGAGTATGGCTGAAGTTGAGGCCATAGGCTGTGTGGGCATCCAAAATTTTACAGATCCGAATCACCTAGATTCGACCGATGTCTTCACCATAAGGACCTATCCCATCCCTGCCAGTGAATTTTTAATAATAGAAATTTTGAATAGTCCTGATGGAATTGATGTCTACGAATTGGAATTGGTGGATTACCGGGGGCGTCCCGTCTATTTAGAATTAGTAGAGCCTGGTATTCACACTGTTTCAATTGAAGACTTCGCCAAGGGGTTATATGTTTTGAAAGTTCGATCCGAGCTAATATCAGAGACCGTCCGTTTGATTTTTAGGTAACAAAAGGGGCTTCGGCCCCTTTTTTCTCCCATACATATTCTGTTATTTGCATATATTAATATACCTGCAATTTATTATGTATGGGAAATACCTCTGTTTACCTGGATTACGCTGCTTCAACACCCTTAGATCCAGAAATATTTGATCATATGAAGCCTTACCTGTTAGGCTATGCGGGGAACCCTTCTTCCACCCACCATCATGGCAGACAGTTGAGGACTGCGATCGAAGAATCGAGAAGAAAGATAGCACAGGCGTTGAATTGTCATCCTCACGAGATTGTTTTTACCAGTGGTGGAACAGAAGCGGATAACATGGCCTTACGTGGGACTGTGCATGCCCTGGGGATAAAAAATATCATTTCCAGCCCTATAGAGCACCATGCCGTTTCTCATACCATAGAAGTTTTGACAGAGGAAAAGGGGGTAAAGGCACATTTTCTATCTGTAGATTCCCAAGGAGGTTTAGATATGCAGGAACTGGAATCCCTATTGGAAGAAAATCCTAGTTCTTTGGTAAGTCTCATGCACGGCAACAATGAACTGGGGAATATTTATGATATAGCCCAAATTGCTCAATTATGTCAAACTCACGGGGCCTTATTGCATTCCGATACAGTTCAAACCATGGGGAATATATCTTATGATCTGCAGAAGATTCCCATTGATTTTTTAGCCGCTTCAGCTCATAAATTTTATGGCCCTAAAGGGACTGGCTTTTTGTTTGTTCGCAAAGGCCATAAACTTCCCTCCCTCATTTATGGAGGAGGCCAGGAAAGGTCTTTGCGGGCGGGTACAGAGAATGTGGCCAATATTGTAGGAATGGCTTATGCGCTAGAGAAATGCATGGCTACGTTGGAAGAAAAAAACCGCAAACTTCAGGAAGCTAAGGACTATATGAAAGCCCAGTTGGTTCAACTCATCCCGGGGGTTAGGTTTAATGGATTTCAGGAGGAAGAAAGAAGTTTGCCAACCATTCTCAATGTGCGCTTCCCTGGGACAGAAGATGCGATGTTAACCTTCAACTTGGATATACAGGGTATTTCTTCCTCAGGAGGCTCAGCCTGTTCTTCTGGTGCGGTTCAAGGCTCACACGTGCTGAGGACGCTTGGGTTATCGGAAGTAGAAGCTCTAAACTCCATCCGTTTTTCCTTCGGGATCTACACGACCACCGAAGAGATAGATATTTGCCTTAAGGCAATTAAAGATATAGTACCTTTAACTACTCCCAGTTCATAATCATTTGTATTTTTTGAGTTTCGAAAAAAATATTTCTTAACCCCTTAAGCGCCATGGAAAAAATATTGCCCCTCTTTCTCCTTTTTGTCTTGCTATCTTCCTGTAAAAAAGAGATGCCAGTTCGTTTAGGATCCTATCCGGATACTTATCGAAGTGCGGATAAGGATGAGACACCTATTCTTTTGTGTTTCATAACCTAGGGGAGGAATTTGTCTATGACCCGTCTCAAAAGAAGAAAATAAGGCCTAAGTATGACTAGTTCTGTGACCTCAAGAGCATTTATCCATCTTAAAAGTACCAAAAACTTAGGGCGTTTTCATGGCTATTGGGTCGTCTTTTTAATAAGACGGCCCCTTTTCTTTTTCCTTCTTTTCTAGTAAATACGTTTTAAAAAAAGGTGGCTATCTCTGTAGAAAGACAGCCACCTTTATCGAGGTTGTTTTTGTTGCGAGTGAGTAAAAGCTTACTGACTTTTTAACTCTTCAATCAGCTTCTGTTGCTCATTGAGGGTCTTATTCTGCTCAATCACATACAAAGTGAGTTCTTCTACTTTTTGAAGCAGTTGCATAGAAAAAGCATTTAGGTCTAGTCCCTGACTTTTCATTTCAACAGCAGAAGGAATGTTAGGTAGGTGGCCATGTTGTTGGATATGGGCCTCCACCTCGTTCAATTGAGGAAGTTCATAAGAAGACTCAAATACGAAGTCAGCAGGCTTCAAAGCAGAACCATTTACCTTGATTTCTCCGGTGTTTCCATCCATAGAGATTGTGTCCTGGCCTTTGTTGTCTCGGATAAATATTTCTCCATCAGAAGCACCACCGCCAACAACTACAGAGCCAGTTGTTCCATTTACGTGGAAAGTAATCGCACCGGTACCATTACATGCTTTTATCTGTCCGTCATGGCCTTCTAGTTCTACCCGGGTAGTACCCTTGGAATTGGTGATAATGAGATCGCCGTCATGACCGTTGCCTCCTGCCATAATATTGCCAGTTCCACCGTCAAGATGCATGGTAAGACCTCCTGCTTCATCACTGAGTCTTATGTCTCCGTTATGTCCTTCGGCGCCACAGTGGATATTGCCATTGGAACCATCCAAGTGCATACTGGTTTTTCCATTGGCGTCCTTCATGATTACATCGGCATTGTGTCCTTCCCCCCCTATGTGCAGGTTTCCGTCCCCTCCATCAATGTGAATGGTAGTTTTCCCGTTTTCGTCATTCAATACAATATCCCCTTGAGCACCCGCTCCACCGGCGGTATAGTTGGCTGAACCCCCATCGATGTGTACAGTCATTTGTTTATCGGCGTTCATCAAGCGGATATCCCCATTAGCACCCTCACCCCCCATGTGTAAATTGGCGTCGCCGCCATCAATGTGAACTACTGATTCACCTCGCTCATTGCGCAGGGTAATGTCCCCCTCGGCCCCATCTCCACCAGCGGCATAATTAGCTGTGTTGGCATTAATGATGATGGTCGCTGCGCCAGCATCATTTGTTAATTCAATTCTACTGTTTGACATAATTCTAAAACGTGTTAAGGGTGAAAAAAAAAGATTATTCTACTGAGCATGTGGGAGAAATTCCCCATGTATTGGAAACAAAGAAGGTAATTCAAACGCCTATCCAAATAGATAAACATAATACAATCATCCAACTACCTATTTATTACGGAGATATTAATTTATTCCCATTCTTTAGATGGCAGAAGACTCCTTAAGTTTCTTATCAATATAGGTCTCCACCATATCTTCGAGAATAAACAGCGGAACAGAACCTTCAGAGAGGATAATTCGATGGAATTCTCTTAGGTCAAATTCAGCCCCCAGTTCCTCTTCTGCCAATTGGCGCAACTCCCGTATTTTCAGCTCCCCCACCTTGTAGGAAAGGGCCTGTGCTGGCCAGCCAATATATCGGTCAATCTCCGTTGTTACCTCATGCAAGGAGAGGGCCGTATTCGATGCTAGGAAATCAATGGCTTCTTGACGGGTCCAGCCTTTGGCGTGTAGCCCTACGTCTACCACCAGGCGACAGGCTCTCCACATCTCATAGGTCATCCGACCAAATTCCTGGTAAGGCGTTTCATAGATTCCCATTTCCTTGCCTAGGAGCTCACAGTAAAGGGCCCAGCCTTCCCCATAACAACTGAGGTAGGTATTGCGCCGGAAAGTAGGGACTTCTTCTAGCTCTTCCGTAACTGCATGCTGTAGGTGGTGTCCTGGCATGGCTTCATGCAGGGTAAGGGCTGGAAGGACATAGAGGGGGCGACTCTCCAGTTTATAGGTATTCACCCAATAAGTTCCAGAGCGATGATTCTCGTAAGAACCTGGTACGTATCTTCCTCCGGTGTATTTGGGAGCGATTGCATCTGGAACAGGCTCCACGCCATAGGGAGACCGTGGAATTGGGTGAAAAAATTTGGGAAGTCTCCCATCAATCCGCTTGGAAAAGTAACTGGCATGCCGCAATAACTCCTTTGGGCTTTGGGCATAAAACTGAGGGTCCGTACGCAAAAACTGTAGGAAGGCAGCAAAATCTCCCTTGAAACCAGTAGATCGCATTACTGAGTCCATTTCCCTACGAATACGCCTTACTTCCATTTGCCCAATATTGAATATTTCATCCGAACTGTAAGGGAGCGTGGTGAAAAAACGTACCCGTTGCTCATACCAGGTTTTTCCGTTAGGTAATTCAGAAGCTCCAACAGATTCTCTGGCAGCTGGTACATAGATTTCCTCCATAAATTTCCCGAAGCGCCTATAGGTAGCCTGTACAGAGTCTCGAATGATTTGTTGAGCTGTTAAACGCAAGTTCTCTTTTTGGGATTCTTCAAATGAAGAGGGAAATTCTAGGAAGGGCTTGTAAAAGGCACTTTCTTCTATCTCTGCATCCCTATGCATAGAAATGCCGGCTTCATAGCCTTTTAGGATAATTTTGGGAGGAATATAGCCCTGATCAATTCCATATTTCATGAGCTCCATATGCTGCTCTGTGTAGACGGGAAAGGCGGCAAGCCTACGGAGATAATTTTCGTAATCCTGTACTGTGTTGTAAGGCATTCGGTCCACCACGAAGGGGAAAGATGTATAAAAGCCTCCTTCTGCATTGATGGGCATCAGGTAGGACTGGGCCTTCAATTGGGCAACGGAATTTTCCTGCTGAAACCGGAATAACTCAAAGTTTATCCTATCCGAATGACTTAATTGATTCGTATCGATATTTTGTAATTCTTGAAGGAGACTTTCCCTGAAATCAAGCCTACGTTGAAAATCCGCTCGCTTAGCAGAAGGTAATCTGTCGTTGTAATCATGCACTCCTACACTTGTTGCTCGTAGGGGGTTTTCCTTTAGAGAAAAGGCCCATTCTTTTTCGAATATCTCTGCCAATTCAGAGCTGGGGGCTTGATCTGAAGGGCTTTCTAGCGTACAGGATAGGAGTAATAGGAAAAAAAATCCGTTACACAAAATGAATTTATTCAACATAAGCTTAGGTTTGGAATGTATATGGCCCTTACAAATCATTGAGAGCGGTATAGTCCCCCCATTTTATAAAGGAAATTAAGTCGGCCATTTCTTTTGGCGATATTTGTCCATTTAATCCGACGGGCATTCCAGAATGCGGGAGTGCCTCTAGGCTTTCTACTTCTTTTCTCGGGATTATTTGTTCAGACCCATCGGCCATTTTTAAGATTAAGCTATTGGCGTTTTCCCGATCAATGATTCCAGCAATCTGTTTCCCATTTCGCAAGGTGCAATTCCATATTTCATAGCCATCAGCAATAGATCTGTTGGGATAAAGGATATCTCTGAGGAGAGAATTGGCTTCCCGGTTTGACAGTGTGGCCAGATCAGGCCCATAAACGGTCGGCCCCTTGCCGGCATAGGTATGACAGCTTTGACAATGTTGCTGGTAGATGGAAAGCCCCAACTCTGCTTCCCCTTGAGGGAGTTCGGTTTGGTAGTTGGCGATTATGTCTTCTCCCATTTCCGTCTTCGGAGCCAGAATACGCCTGGCAAATTGCTTAAGCTCCGTGTCGTCATGATTCATAAGTCTTACTGTTCTAGGCCAACCAAGGCTTGAGGCCTGAACGGTGCTATCTTCAATGGCTTTTAACAGCATTTTCATTCGAGGTTGACTGCTCATGAACTCATCAATAGAGGAACTTCGAATAGGGGGAGTAATGGAAGACCAGTTTTCTAACAAGAATTGACAGCCTCGGTCCTTAGGTAATTTACCCAAACCCTTGACGGCTGCCAATTGAAGAAGCGGAGGCTCGGTTGATTTGAGGTAGGCAAAAAATGTTTCATCATAGCGTTCAGGGAATATCGTGGCTAATAAGGAGATGGCATCGGCCCGCAGGCGTTCGGGTTGCCTCTTGTCACCTATGATGGATTCTGCCCGGTACAAAGTGGGGCGAAGGCGCTCTTCTGTGGCTGGAGGAAAGAGACTTACCATGTTGCGACAAGCCCTACGAACTTCAGGAGAAGGGTCCAGTGAGCCCATTAAAAAGTCTTCAAAATGAAGTTCTAATTTCTTAATGCCTGTTTGTTTATGTTGAAGGGCTGAATGTATTCCGGCAAAAAAGGCTGCTTTCCAGGGAGCATTTTTTTGAGAAAAAGCCTGGTTTAAGGCTCCTGAAAGACCTCTAAGCTCCGGCTTTGCCGCCCAAGAGGCTCCCAGCATTTCATAAAACTGGGAATGTGAAACCGGGGCTTCTTTTCCTAGTTTTTCTTGAGCCCATTGAAACATTGCTTCTTCTTCTAAAACAGGGGAAGTGAATGCCGCTAAGGTGATCCAGGGGTTTTGAAGGTTGTTAAATAAGGTACTTAAAATTAGTTCCTGCCCTTCTGGTATGGCTCCTATGGTACACATTAATTGAAAGCGTACGCGTTCATCAGGATCCTGGCCTAGTTCGGCCAATTCAGGGAGTATTCCTGCCAGGCTGTCGGGATAGAATTCCAACAATTTCAGCGCGTTTTCACGAATCCCAGCCTCTTGAGCCTTAAAGGCTGGGCGGAGTATTTCTATGCTTAGTGCTCCCAGACCTTGAAGAGCCCACAAAGCGTGGACATGGCCTGGCCCTTCTATTCGTTGACTGAGTTGAATCTTTATCTGCTCGGCTAGCTTGGAGCTTTTTGTATCCACAAGGAGCCGCTGAGCATTTTGTCTATACCAGATATTCGGATGAAATAAATAATTCACCCATTCTGTTTCCGCTTTTTCTCCCAAGCTTATATTTGGAAATTTTGGGGGACTTTTCCCAGCACTTGATTTGGGGATAAGGCGATATATTCGTCCTTTCTGGCTGCCTTGATAGAGTTCCCCCGATTCATTGACTTCTGTGGCCATCCATTCGGGATGTTCAATGATTTTTCGGTAATAATCTAGGATGTATAAAGCTTCATCAGGGCCCTGGTATATAGATACCGGTCTAAACCAGGGGTCAAAAGAACGCAGGAACTCGTCTTTGGGGGTTAGAGGAGTGGAAATAAAACTGGCCCCCTGCTGCTGCATCTTATCGGCATGGATCAGGTTATGGGTGGGCTCGGCTGTAAAGACTACCTGATGGAAAGAGTCAGGAAAGGCCTTCCCTTTGTACCAATGAATGGCACAAGCCGAAGTGATAGTCCCAATATCTGTTAGCAACTGATAATCGGGTTGCCTAGTTATGGGAAATACCTCAATGGGATGTCCATAGGTAGGAACGTATTGCTGGGCATCTGCTACGAGTAGGTGGGGCTTGCGTTGTAGGTATTTGGCTGCGATGACTTCGTGGTGTAAATGAGAAGCATTAGACGTTTGAAAATATCGGCCCCAAGGGTCAAAGGTATGGCCATATTGGCTTCGGGAGGAGGTGTTTTCTAATAGATGAGTGTCGGGGTTGAATTTGACACTCCGGTCATCCCCATTGGGGGGGAGTTGGGGACTGTTGGGCAGGTTGGGAAAAATGATGGGAGAACCTTTATCTCCTAAAATGTCTGCGTGTTGCTGGGTAGTAATGTAATATTCGTTAGCCAGGTAGATGTTGTTATCCAGGCCCCATTCAGGAGAATTTACATTGTGTTGGGGGTTGGAGCGGGCAAAGCCTGTGAGAACTACCTCCCGGACGTCTGCCCTACCGTCTCCATCCTGGTCTTCCAGATAAAGAACATCTGGTGCATCCGTAACCAAAAATCCCTCCTTCCAACGCATGATCCCTGTGGGAAGGGCCAAGCCATCAGCAAAGACCCTACTACGATCGGGAAAACCGTCTTGATCGGAATCTATGAGCTGGATAACTTTTCCTGAACCTGAGACATCTAAGGGATACCCGGGCATTTCTACCACATAGATCCTGCCTCTTTCATCAATTTCTATGGCAACAGGATCTTTGATCAATGGTTCAGCTGCAAATAGTTCTAGTTCAAATCCCTCAGCCAACACAAAGTTGGGAAGCAGGGTAGAGGAAAGTTTTGCTAAGCTTTCTTTGGAAAGGCTTCTTTGTATTTCCGTCCTTCTACAGGCTGCCCCTAATAAAGCAACAAACAGGAGGACTGAGCCTAGATATACAGTTAGATTACGCATAGGAATGCAATTCTGGAATAAGTATTGTCTGCTGGAATACAGTGTCTCCGGGGATACATAGCCTGAGGAATATAGGAAATATTAGTAACAGATTACCTGTCTGTTCGTACAAATGAGAAAGGAAGGAATTATTTAAGAAAGCGTCATAAAATCGCTGCCCGTTTTTGCTGTTTAGCATTACCTATGATTTCCCCACTTTTCGGGAAATTCCATTGAAATTTCGCAATCTAAAGACTACGATAAGGCATTGAAAGTATGGATATGAAGTAAAATCTACCTATTTATTACCTTACAACTTAAGTAATACGATATTGGTAAACTTTTTGTGAGGTTTTGTTGGGCTATTGTATGTGTAATATTTGCTGTAATGAACAGAATTTGGCTCATATTGGGTACTTTCTTGCTTTTCTGCGTGTGCGTAAAAGGACAATTGAGCACAGAGCTGACCCCTATCAGGTTCTGTGAGCCAGGAGTTTCTGGTATGTTGCCTGGAAAGGGGCTGGAAATATTTCACGAGATAGTTCCGGGGTATAACCTTTCTTCTCCTATTGCCATCGATTCAGATCAAACACTCACAGAACGAGTTAACCACAGCTATCAATGGGGAGCTAAGCTAAAGATTCCTGTAGTTTTGCGAAAGGATTTCAAATTGTTGGTAGACTCCAAATTTGCCAAGCAAAATTATTCTTTTGTCTCTTCAGAATCACTTCAGGCAAATTTTCATCAAAGTCTTGAATCTCAGAGCTTGAAAACCCTTAGGGTAGGCCTTTTGGGCTTAAAACCCCTGAACGCAACCAGCTATCTGGTAGGCCGTGTTGCCGTAAGCATGAACAGCAATACCTATGAAGACCTCGAATTTGGTCTTTCTTCTTCTGTTGTGAACCTAACCCTCTTATATGGGAAGAAGACAAGACCCGATTTAGAATGGGGAGTGGGCCTATCTCAAAATGTTCAATTTGGGCGCTATGCCATTTATCCGGTATTTATGTTCAATCGGACTTACAATGAAAAATGGGGGTTTGAAATGGTGTTACCTAAGGAAGCATTCCTACGCCGGAATTTTGGTCAAAAGGTCGCTGCAAAAATGGGGGCCGAACTAGAGGGAAATACCTACAACCTCTTGGTCAACCAGAGCGACGGGGGCCACCTCCGGTTAAGACAAGGCTTTTTGAGGACCAAAGCCCAGGCCGAATGGAAACTCGCTCCGATGGTCTGGATGACTTTTCAAACGGGATATATTTTCCCTATCACCTTTGATTATACCTATTCTGAACAAGCTCCTTCCCTTCTGACTACCCAGGAAAGTAGCTGGTTTACGGGTTTGTCTGTTTCCCTTCGTGCCCCGCAAAAAAAGCGTTGAAAGCTTCGGCCCTTTTTGATTCCCTCCCTTTGTTTTTCTCCTAGCTGTGACCCCAGTATTCCTATTCCATCATAAAGATGAACACGTGAATTTCTTAACAGAAATGAAAACTTAAGTTGGTTGCAAATTACGACCAGGATTTGTTTCTTTACGAGGAATCACCCTTAAATTACTAATTGTATAACTATGGGATTATTTAGTTTTGTAAAAAATGCCGGTGCAAAGTTATTCGGCAAAGACGAAGAAGAAGCTGCAGCAGAAGCTGCTGAAGCCAACAAGCAAAAAGAAAACTTGATACATGAATTCGTAAACAAGTTTGATTTACAAATTGAAGATTTAGAAGTTTTTGTAGAAGGAGATAAGGCAACCCTTAAGGGAAAGTCTCCCTCTCAGGCTGAGAAAGAAAAATTGGTACTTGCTGTAGGGAATATCAATGGAATTGCTACGGTAGATGATCAGTTGATTGTAGAGGCTCCTGAACCTGAACCTGAAGCGCAATTCTACACCGTTCAGCGTGGAGATAGCCTATCCAAAATTGCCAAGGAATACTATCAAGATCCTATGAAGTACACGGCGATTTTTGAAGCCAATAAGCCTATGCTTAAAGATCCTAACTTAATTTACCCAGGGCAGGTGCTTCGCATTCCTCCTATGTAAGCCAGAAATAAAGAAAATAGTTCTCAGGTATAGACTGCTGAACACTATAAAAAAGTCCACCGATGGTGGGCTTTTTTTATTCAAAATTGATAATGAGCGCCAATACTTGACTCTTCAACGATTGGATCGCATTAGGGTGAGTGGTGAATTCAGGTTCATAGATGTTGTTTAACCCGATAGAATAAGAGATTTCGGGAGACAACTTGATCTTTTCTCCATATAAGGTGAAGCCCAAAGCTATAACGAGAGCAACGTCCTGACGGTTGATCTTTAGGAGGCGGAAATCATCTCTAACCTTCTTATTGCTAGCAAAGTTGAACCCAAATTGGGTTCCCCCCTGTACGTAGAAACGGCCTCTACTGTAATAATCCGATTTAAACTGTAGAAGAAGGGGGAGATATAAATAAGTTGCTTCAATCTTCCGATCTTCAACGGCTCCGTTTTCAAAGAAGTATTGAAAATTGCGCTGTTCTAAAGAAACTCCCGGGATAAATCTCAAAGCCAGGTTATCACTGAGATTGAGATTGGAGATGATGGCCAGTCGCAATCCTATTTGTGGGTTAAGCTCAATGTGATCCAGGGTTGTACTCACGTTGGGATCTCTCACCAAAATGGATTCTTCCAAGCGGTAAGAATTATAGTTAACCCCCACTTGAAAGCCTAGGTTAAACCACTTCATGTCGAATTCATGCCGCCCAAATTTTTGAGCAGAAGCTTCTTGTATGCCCAAGCTCAAAACCCATATACACAGAGAAGTCTTAAGAAGTCGTTGAATATTCATTATGTATGGATAAAATTTACCCAAATCCGCAAAGGCAGGGAGCATACTGCATGATAGCAGGGAAAAATAGCTCTAGCGTTCCTTTACAGATTTGGGTAAAAATTGTCTATATAAACGATCCTGTTTAAATTATCTTTCCAGCAAGTATAAGGCACAGATTCCGAAAGTCAAAGGAATAAATTTTGCCTCTGAATACCCTGCTTTCTGGCATATTTGTACAAATTCCTTGCCAGTCGGGAAGGCCTTTACGGAATTGGGGAGGTATTCATAAGCTGAACCGTCGCCCGATAGCCACTTGCCTATGATAGGAGTAAGGACATTAAAGTGGAACTGAAAGGCTTGCTTTAGAGGAAATTTCGTAGGAAACGCAGGTTCGAGGATGGCTACAGCCCCTCCGGGACGGAGTACTCGGTGTATTTCGGAAAGCCCTTTGCCTAGGTCTTCGAAGTTGCGGACTCCAAAGCCAATGGTTATAGCGTCAAAGTATCCATCTTCAAAGGCCAGGTCCTCAGCGTCTCCATCTTGAAGCTCAATAAGGGAATCAAGATCCATTTTGGAAATTTTTTCCCTGCCGACTTGTAGCATTTGTGGGGCTATATCTACCCCAATTATTTTTTCCGGAGACAGCTTTCGTGCTTCAATGGCAAAGTCCGCTGTACCTGTGGCCAGATCCAGAATCCGCTTAGGTTGGTAGGGTTCGAGTAGTTTAACGGCTTTCCTACGCCAGGAGACATCAATCCCCATACTCAGTGCCCGGTTCAACAGATCATATTTGGGGGCAATATTGTCAAACATATCTTTGACCTGCCCTTTCTTGCTCTCAGCAGAAGATTCGTATGGCGTGACGATTTTTTTCAATTTATTTGCTATTTGAAAAAGAACACAGAATTTTGTGGAAAGTTATCAATAATAAAAATCGGGCGATAGGCTTTCCGAAAAAACCGTGGACTGTGGACTATCAACCTATTTACTTAATCTCCCATGTTGATTAAGCAAGCAGAATTCATCAAAAGTAGTAAGTTCCTCCATGAGTTGCCAGCCATGGACTACCCCGAGTACGCCTTTGTTGGCAGATCAAATGTAGGGAAGTCCTCGCTGATCAACCGAATTTGCCAACGCAAAAGCCTGGCCAAAACCAGTGGAACCCCAGGGAAAACTCAGTTGATAAACCACTTTCTTATCAATGAATCTTGGTACTTGGTTGATCTCCCAGGATATGGATATGCCCGCATTTCCAAAAAAGTAAAGGCTGGGTTTAATGACATGATTCACTCCTACCTGGTGGAGCGAGAAAGCCTCATGAATACCTATGTATTAATCGATAGT
This sequence comes from Bacteroidia bacterium, assembly GCA_965263105.1. Lineage (GTDB taxonomy): Bacteria > Bacteroidota > Bacteroidia > J057 > J057 > JBCCTX01. Next base: position 953,315 of record CBDHGL010000003.1, read on the forward strand.
CGCCACCCCCCACAAGCTATAGATCTGGAGTTTATCGAGTTTTTGGGGGTAAAGGGCTTGCCCTTTACCTTGGTCTTTACCAAGATCGATAAATTAAATCCCAATAAACTCCAGGCTAATCGTGAGGCATATGAGGCACGGCTGTTAGAAGATTGGGATGAATTGCCTTCCATGCTGTTTACTTCTTCCCAAACAGGGGCAGGCCGGGAAGAGATACTTGAACAGATAATGTCTTACAATCCCTTATTCCTTGAAGGATGAAGATAGCCTTATTGGAGCCCTTTTATACCGGTTCTCACAAGGCTTGGGCAGAGGGCTATCAGGCTTTTAGTCGGCATCAGGTAGAGATCTTCTCCTTAAGTGGCCATCATTGGAAATGGAGGATGCACGGCGGGGCTTTAAGCCTTGCAAGACAGTTCCTTCAAAGGGGCTTTCAACCTGATTTGATCCTCGCGACGGATATGTTGGACCTCACTAGCTTTCTGGCTGCCACCCGGAGGAAAACGGCATCTATCCCTACAGCTATTTATTTCCATGAAAACCAATTGACCTACCCCAGACAAGAGGGAGACCCAGATATTCTGCTACAACGTGATTTGAATTACAGTTTTATCAACTTTGCCAGTGCTGCGGTAGCCGATTCTGTTTTGTTCAATTCTCAATTTCACCAAGAGGCCTTTCTCCAAGCCCTTCCTAAATTCCTCAAGCGCTTTCCCGACGAACGATGTCTGGATAGGGTAAAAGCCATTGAAGAAAAATCTGAAGTTTTGCCAATTGGCCTGAACTTACCCCTTCTATCAGATGAATTAAATTTACAAAAAATGGCCTCTGGCTCGCCTATCCTTGTATGGAACCATCGCTGGGAGTACGACAAAGGACCTGAACTATTTTTTGAAAGTCTCTTTTTCTTGCAAGATAGGGGATATGAGTTTCGATTAATTGTATTAGGGGAATCCTATGCTCAGCAGCCAGCTATCTTTCAGCAGGCAAAAAATCGCTTGTCTTCCCATCTCCTGCATTGGGGCTATGCCAAAGATCGAGACGCATATTTTCATTTGCTGTCTCAAGGGGACCTCTTACCTGTAACGGCTATCCAGGATTTTTTTGGCATAAGTATGGTGGAGGGTTTACATGCGGGACTCATTCCTCTCGTTCCAAAGACGGGAGTTTATAAGGAACATATTCCCACGAATTATCATTCCCAACTACTCTATAGCGATTCACTAGAGTTTCAACAAAAACTCATTAGTTTTCTGAAAAATCCGAACCGATTTGACCGAATTTCCACAAGCAACTGGGCAACTTCCTACAGTTGGGAACACATGGCTCCTAGGTATGATGCTGCACTCGAAAATATTAACCCCTTATGAATTCTTTGAAAGACCGAGTTTATCAAATTATTGAAGTAGCCCCAGAGGAAGAACGGGGCTTAAGTTGGCAGTTTGATATGGTTCTGATGACCCTTATCCTGCTGAATGTACTTGCGATCATCTTAGAAACCGTCCCCAGCTTACAGGCTCAATATGGTTCCGTATTTTACTACTTCGAGATAATTTCCGTTGTGTTTTTCTCCATTGAATACCTGCTTCGCGTTTGGTCTATTACCAGTGCACTTGAACATACTCATCCGTTTTGGGGAAGACTGAAGTTTATATTTAGTCCCTTGGCCCTTATTGACCTCATCGCAATTCTACCCTTTTTCATTCGCTTTCTGGGGATTGATATGCGCATTGTGCGAATTTTTAGGATGTTCCGAATTTTCCGCTTGTTCAAACTCGCGCGTTACACCAAAGCCATGAATATCATTACCAATGTGCTGAAAAGTAAGCGGGAAGAGTTGGTTATCAGTTTGTTTTTTATCCTTTTCATGTTGCTGGTAGTTTCCAGTATCATGTATTTTGTCGAGCATGAAGCCCAACCTGATTCCTTTGCCAGTATCCCCTCAACCATGTGGTGGGGCGTAGCTACCCTCACTACGGTAGGTTATGGAGATGTATATCCCATTACAGAACTAGGGAAATTTTTGGCGGGGATTATAGCTGTATTAGGTATCGGTCTTTTTGCCCTTCCCACTGGAATTTTAGCGGCAGGATGCTCCGAAGAAATCGAAAAAGTAAAGCGGCAGTCAGATGAAAAGGTCTGTTCGTGCTGTGGGAGACCGTTGGAGGAGAAATGAGTAGTTGATAGTCCACGGTTGATGGTCCACGGTTATAATTAGGTGTGAGCCGAGAAGGGCTAGGAGTGGGTGACAGACCTATGAACTCTCTCCTCACTCCTCTTTCCTCACCCCATAGCCGTTCGGTTAAGGGTAAGAAAAGGCAAAATGCGACAATTTCCCCCTTGCAGAGAAGGATTGTGTTGCTGCGAAGGTCGAAGAGTCCGTATATAAATACTATACGGTGGGTGTCGGGGCTTGATAAAAAAGGATTTAGAGGAAATATATTCCCTATTAAGGTACGGGGTTTATACCTGTTATTGAATTTATAATCACAGATTAAGTAAGTTGTTGACATTCAACCCCCTACGCCCACCGCAAGGTACATTGCCTACGGATTCTTTGACCTTCTCTCTGGCGCAAGCCAACACCTCAAGGGGGTAGTATAGCTTCTAGGAAGCTTAACCGAACGGCTATGGGGGCTAGAGGGTGAGTTTAAAATTGGGCATTTTGATCACAGATCCACCCATCCACTTAACCTTAGGGCTATGCCCCTTCAAAACCGTGGACTGTGGTCTGTCGACTATTAACTTCCTCCTCACCCCCTCACTCCTCAAGTCTCTCCCCTCACTCCTGCCAATTCCGCTTTCATTCTCTCCAAGTTGGCACTCGTTGTACAAGAAGTGATATTAGGCTTATCATCTTAACATTAACCTTATGAAAACACGTATCCCATTTATTTCTGATAATGCCTTTATAGTCTTCGGAATTGTGCTCATGCTATTTCATGTGGGCTGTGATGACGGCCAATTTTGCCGAGATGCTCGGGGACCCATAGAATTTGAAGAATTTGATATGCCCACTTTTTCCGGCGTTCATATCAAGCGCAAAGCCCGTGTCTTTATCGAGCAAGGAGAGGAACAACGCGTTCGGGTAGAGGCACAAGACAATGTATTTCGTGAGCTGGACCTGGATGTGCGGAATGACGTCCTGGTCATAGACCTGGACCGCTGCTTTTTCGACCTGGACATGGATGTCTTTATTACCATGACAGAACCAATTTCAGACCTCATCATGACCGGATCGGGTAGGATAGAAGGAGAAGGCCAATTGTTGGCAGCCGACCGACTCAATATTGAAATCACAGGATCAGGTGATATTCGAGCCAATTTAGATGCAGATGGGATTGATACCCATATTACCGCTTCAGGGGACCTGCGCCTTTCAGGCATTGCCGATACCCATGAAGTCAGTATTTCGGGCTCAGGAGACCTGAGGGCCTTTGACCTAGATACGCGTTCGACGGATATCCGTATAAGCGGTTCTGGCAATGCAGAAGTGTTTGTAGACGGCGGACAGCTCGGTGTCCGAATCAGTGGTTCAGGCGATGTACGCTACAAGGGTAGCCCCGAAATTATCGATTCCAGTATAAGTGGATCGGGAAATGTGATAAATGCGAATTGAATCTATTACCCCCTTGCAGGGAAGGACTATGCGGCTGCGAAGGGGGCGTAGGAGGTTGACTATCAAGGAAATAAAAGGCTTGTTCCCATATTCATATAAATCCTGAATTCGATTTTAGAAAACCCTCAAATTATATTTTGACTCCCTTTTTTCTTTCATAATTGCCTAATGATCCCTTCTGCTTGCAGAGGGGATTTTCTAATAGGCAAGGTTTTTTCATATGAATAGGCAAAAGGGGACCTCCCAAAATAATTGAAAGGTCCCCTCATGCTACGTTAAAGGAATAAGGCTTATTTTTTGACCACCTGAAGGGTGCGAATCTCCTCTCCCGAGCGTAATTCGATCCAATATACCCCGGATGACCACTGGGCTCCAAGTTTAGTTAAGCTTAATGTATTAAGGTATTTTTGTTCTATCAGCTGCCCCAATGAATTGTACACGTTAAATTTTGTAGCTTGTGTAAAGGAAGAAGGCAGCTCCAAAGTAAAGGTATTTTCAAAAGGATTGGGGTAGAGGGTAGGAGATAAGTAGCTTTCTCTTTGTTCCTCTTCCTGAGCTAGTGAAGCTAGTCGCAAAGGACTATTTCCTGAAGCCTGACAGCCTATTACTTCTACCTCGGCCATATGTAAGATTCCTTTTTGAGTTAATTGTATTCTAAGGTATCTGCCAGTCCCTTCCATGGGAATGGTAAGGAGATCTGTATTTCCATTTAGGATGCTCGATTTGATTACAGTGGGATCTGCTAGTAGACTTTCAATACTTGCTTCTGGGCAAAAGGTTGTGGAGCAAGGAAGACATAGAACGCTTTTAGACGAAACTGAAAGTTTGATCTATTGAGAATATGTACCGACTTGACCGCTGCTTCTTCCCCTAAATCTACCTCCCACCAGGGTTGAAACTCATTTTGGGTGTGTTGGATAGAAGCATCGTTTCCCCAAGGCCCCCGTGAACCATCTCTGTCTCCATCCACGGCAATGGACGCTTCCCCTTGTCCATAGACACTGGATTGAGAAGCGGATTTTCCCAGTGCTAGGTTGTTATTACAAGTAGGTTCATCGCAGGAAAAGGACCCCTCTTCACAGAATGCTTCATAGGATATGGGTACATCATTGGTAACTACCTCTACATTTCTTGAGCATAAGTTTGCCATAGAGGCTGGGAAACATTCTAGGGTAATGACCCTGGGGGGCCAACCCCCAAAGCTCAAACTTTCCTCATCGTTAAAAATTCTTAGAGAGCTGAGGTTTTCAAGATTTCCTATGTTGGCAGGAAGTTCTTCGAGAGGAGCATAGTTGATTTCTAAGGTTTCCAGCGCGCTTAAATCCCCTAGGGTGGAAGGAAGGCGAGTAAAGTTTTCCCCTCCAATAACTAAGCGCTTTAATCTTTTCAACTTACCAATAGCTGGCGATAAGCTGTTTATGTAATTTTCACGAGGAGACTCAACATCAATGGTCCCCCAATAACGGTATAGGTCTAAGGTCTCCAAATACGCCAAATCTCCGATGGCATCGGGTACAGTACCAGACAGAATATTTTGGGGTAAGATGATAGCTGTTACCTTTCCGTCCTCATTACAGCTTATTCCAAACCAGTCATTTTCGCAGGGACAGCCCTGTCCCCAGTTATCTGAGCGAAACCAGGAAGGGCCATTGGTAGCCTCATAGAATTCCATGAGGGCCATGTATTGGGTTTCATCCTCTGGGCATTGATCGGGAAAGGGGGGTAAATTATCTGGATCGCAAGCCATAGAACCATCCCGGCAAAAAGTACTGTAGCCAATATGGGTAGCTCCTCCCTCTTTGGTAACACTGACTCCCCTTTCGCAAAAACTTAGCATAGAGTTCGGGACACAAGACAATTCGTTAATCTTGAGTTCGACCAGATTGATGAGGTTTCCGATAGACTCAGGGAGCGAATCAATCCTACCTCCAAAGCCTAAATAATTTAGTTTTTCCAAATGAGTGAGTTGGGTGAGGAATTCGGGAAACACTGGGATAGAGTGTCCAGGGAGTTCCAACACTTTTAAGTTCGTTAAATTTACCATGGAACTTGGAAGGGATTCGATGGGGGCGATCACAAGTATGATTTCCTCTAATTTGGTCAGATTTCCTATGGACTCAGGAAGTTCTGAAATGCGATTAAAGGGATCAAAGTCACTTCCAAATCCCCCGAGGTCCAGTTTTTTGAGGCTTGTAAGCTGTCCAAAGGAAGCTGGTATCGGCCCTCTGACCAAATTATCTCTAAGGGTTAGTTCCACTACTTTTCCCTCTGAGTTACACAGCACCCCATACCAATCGTTTTCACAAGGACATCCCTCTCCCCAATTGTCTTGGCGAATCCATCTACGGGTGGGACTACTAGTGGCAGCGAAGAAGTCCATTAGAACTTCTGCTTCAGGGCAGGGACTGGTAGCTCCTGCTTCCCCCCATACTTCCACTTCGGCCATATGCAAAATACCTTGCTTACGCAATTGGACACGCACATAGCGGCCTGTAGTATTCAATTGCGTCCCCCACTCAGCACCAGGTGAACCTTTATAAAATTCTTTGGTAATAGAGGGATTGGCCAAATAATTGTCCAAAGTTTCGTCCGAGGAAAAAGGGACATCAGAAATAAGGAGGTAGAAATCTTGCAGCCGATTCATAAATCCATCCGTGCGGTTGTAGATTTTTACCGAGCGAATGTTCTGTGTACTACCTAGATCGACCTCCCACCAGGGCTGGAGTTCATTTTGGGTATGTTGAATGGAGGGACTACTGCCCCAGGGCCCTCTGCTACCATCTATATCTCCGTCTACAGCAATAGAAGCTATTCCATATCCGTAGACACTAGATTGTCTGGTGAGTTTATCCAACGCTAAGTTTTCACTTTGAGCGGAGAGATAAGTTGTAGAAGCTAGAAAAAAGCACAAGATTAGGACAAAGGAAAGTAAACGTTTCATGTGAGTGATGGAGCTAAAATAATACTTCAAAAAAGACCTCCTCATGGTGTAGGAGGAAGGTTCTTACAAAAAGAAATGATCTGCAAAAGGCGTTTATGTTATGCGCAACAAAATTTCCACAAAATGGGCAATTTTAATCATTAAAACAAATTTGCCCCTGTCTTATTTCCTGGTCTATGAATAGGAGCTATTTATACTGCTTCAAGCCACATTACCTCCACTTTAAATTTCCTGGATTCTCAGGAATGCTATCCAAAAAGCCGTAACTTTCCCTCCATTAACCAAAAGCTAAATAAGAACCTGCATGTACCGCCTTATTTTCTTAGGGATCAGTATGTTATATCTCATGATAGAACATAATGCCCAATCTGAAATTTCGATTGAATTCAGCCATACCCGAGGCTTCTATGATAAACCCTTTCAGCTCAAATTGAAGGCTTCTAAAGGCGATATTTATTATAGCCAGGATGGTTCTATCCCATTTCCGGATGCAAGTTCTATCTATCAGAAGGGCCTAGATATTACTACAACAGGTGTAGTACGAGCAATAGCCATTAAAGGAAGTGATACCAGTGACGTATTTACGCATACCTATCTTTTCCCAGAAGCCGTTTTGAGTCAACCGGATAGCATCGCTGGCTGGCCCTTGCGGGAAGTATTTACGCATTACCGGGGCTATCCGGTTTTGATGGATTATGCCATGGATCCGGAAATTGTCAACAACCCAATTTATAAGGAAGATCTCCTAAAAGGCTTTCTGGAAATCCCGAGCGTCATGGTAACGATGCCCGTAAAGGATTTTTTCAACGTGCACTTTTCCGAGGCGGAATTGCCTTGCTACCTCGAGATTCTTTATCCTGGATCGGGACAAGAGCATGAAGCTGCATTTTCTGGCATAGAAGGAACCAGCCACAAATTGCTCAAACGCTCATTCCGACTTTCCTTTAAGAAAAAATATGGGGACAAAAACTTCAAGTCCCAGGTGTTTAAGAAGTTTGATGTGCTTAATGGGGAATCTGCTACCGGGAAGTTCGACCAATTGGTGTTGCGGGGAGGTACGCAACGCTGCTGGGCCAGGAGGTGGTATCCCGATAAGACGGCGTACACACGGGATCAGTGGTATCGCGATACGCAATTGGCTTTGTCTGGCTATGGTGCCCATGGGACCTTTGTCCACCTCTTTGTGAATGGCGTATATTCCGGTCTATATAACCTCACAGAACGGCCCGATGAAAAGTTCATGGCTAGTTACTTCAAGGGCAAAGACGATGATTTTTATTCTTTCAATCACAACGGTAGCCTAAGTGGGGATGAAGGCAGATGGAAGTATCTATTTGATTCCCTAATTACCGAAGACCTCCTGGTTCCGGAAACTTTTCAGAAGTTTGAGTCTTATCTGGATATTAACAGTTATTTCGACTACCTGATTGCCTCCTGGATTTCAGGAATGGGAGATTGGCCTATCAATAACTTCTATGGAGGCTATAATGCCAAGTTGGGAAGCCCCATGGTCTTTGTGGGGTGGGACGCAGAAGTAACCTGGGATTATGACCCTTATGAAGGGCATTTGGGCGCTTGGGTACATGAATACTTTTTGGCAGATGCAGAGGCCGATTCCGAAATTGACGCCCTTTGGCATGCAGGAAGGCAAAACCCCAATTTCCTCATGGGCTTCGCTGACCGGGTATACTTGCATTGCTTTAATGGAGGCGCTTTGACAGATTCAGCTCAGCGTCAGCGATGGCATATTCTCAACAATTCCATTGAAAACGCCATCGTGGCTGAGTCGGCTAGGTGGGGAGATGCCTTAGATGATAGTACTACGCGTACCCGAGATAAACACTGGAGAAAGGAAGTAGAGCGTATCGATAGCCTTATGCAGGGAAATGTGGCAAAATTTATCAAAGCTCTAAGAGCGGAAGGCTATTACCCTATTATAGACCCTCCTTCCATCGCTTTTATGGCAGATGAGTCTGGGCAGGAGTCAGTAAAGGTAAGCCTAAGCCATACAAATCCTGAGGGAGAAATCTACTACAGACTGGACGGCGGGGATCCGAGGAATAGGAGCGGAGGAATTGCTAAAGAGGCTGAATTATTTTCAGCATCCCTTAGCTGTGAAGCAGGTACTACCGTAATGGCCAGAGTGAAAAATGGAGAAGAATGGAGTGCCCTGCGTAGATTGGTCTGCGATTAAATTAGACCGGCTTGTTTTTTGAGATGATCTAAGCCCTTTCTATGCGCATAATCAATTCCATTTCCATGTCCTGAGGAGCAGTGAAATTACCTCCAAAATAGGGATAAAGATGATAGCCCCAAGTAGTGGTAGGAAAAGTGAAAGGGATCTTTTTGGGAGAAAGGTTTTCGAGTTGAAAAATGGCCTCCTGTTGCTGGCGAGCTAGAATCACCTGGAAGGCATAAGCCTTATCTACCTCTACCTGACCGATGGATTCAAAGGTCATTTTGCTTTCATTATACCAATAGGCAAAGGCCTCAATCACTCCCTCTTTTTCGAAAATAGGCCTCCAGCCAATCCTGAGGGAGTCTTGTTGGTGGAATCCAAAGGAAATCCCCATTAGTTTATTGAGGTCTAGCCAATCGATATGATCATCTGGTCGTGCATACCAGCAAGAGGAGAAAAAGGTGAAGTTTCCCTCCAAAGACCTGGGCTCCCCCGAGTATAATTTGGGGAAACGAAAGGTGCTGTGTTCTCCTTTGCTTATTCGGTAACGCATTTCAATTAACGATTATTGAACCATCAAGCCTCCTGCTTTCCAACCATGGTCATATCGATTGTCCTCCGTTTGAGATCTACCCCCGCTATTTCTACCACCACCTTATCGCCAATTCGATAGATATTTCCACTTTCTACCCCTACCAGTTGGTACATATCTGATTCAAAATTATAGTAGTCATCTTCCATGGACTTAATGTGAACCATTCCCTCACAGAGGTTTTCTTCCAGTTCTATGAAAAGCCCATTCTCGATAACCCCCGAAATGATTCCTTTATAGGCTTTCCCTACTTTGTCTTCCAGAAATTCTACCTGTTTGTATTTGATAGAGGCTCGCTCGGCTTCGGTGGCAGTCCGTTCGCGCTTGGAACAGTGCTTACATTGCTCTTCTAAAACGACAGGATTCTCGTTGTATTCTTTTTTCTGGTAGTTATAAAGAATTCTGTGGAACAATAAGTCAGGATAACGGCGAATGGGACTGGTGAAATGGGTATAGAATTCAAATCCCAAGCCAAAATGACCAATATTTTGGGTAGAGTACTCAGCTTTGGCCATAGAACGAACAGCCAAGGTTTCTATCACATTCTGCTCGGCTTTGCCTTGTACTTTCGAAAGCAGATCATTGAGAGGACGAGATACCTCTTTTGCATCTTCCAGTTGGGCCTCGTAGCCAAACTGCTTGACAAAATTCTGTAGAATTCCCAGTTTTTCTCGGCTGGGGGTATCATGGATTCTGTATATGCTGGGAAGGGGAGGATTTTTAAAAATTTCGGCTACGTACTGGGCAACTTTTCGGTTGGCCAGGAGCATGAAATCCTCAATGAGTTTGTGGGCATCGAAGCGCTCTTTGCGTTTTACGGCTACGGGTTTGTCATTTTCATCCAGGACAAACTTCACCTCTTCTGTGTCAAACTCGATACTACCCTGCTTCATGCGTTTTCCCCGAAGCTTGAGGGCCAGTTTGTTTAGGGTTACCAGCGTCTCTGAAAAGGGACTATCAACCTTGCCGGTAATATTTTCTTGTGCCGCTTCATAAGAAAAACGGTGATCTGAGTGAATGACTGTTCGCCCAATCCATTGGTCGTAGATTTTGGCCTCGTCATCCATTTCAAAAATGGCAGAGTAGGTAAATTTATCCTCATGAGGACGAAGACTACATACCCCATTGGAGAGTTTTTCGGGAAGCATGGGGACCGTACGGTCTACCAGATATACAGAGGTAGCGCGTTTGAAGGCCTCCTTATCCAAGAACGAATCGGGTCGAACGTAGTAGGATACATCCGCGATGTGAACCCCTACCTCATAATGCCCGTTTTCCAAAACCTGAAAGGATAGGGCATCGTCAAAATCTTTGGCATCCTCTGGGTCTATAGTCAAGGTCAGGATATCTCGCATATCCCGACGACGTTTAATTTCCCTATCCAACAGTTGTTCCGGGATTTTTTGGGCCTCTTTTTCTACCTCTGGTGGGAAGGAAGGATTAAAACCATATTGAAAGAGGATGGCGTGCATCTCTGTATTGTGTTCTCCCGCATCTCCCAGCACCTCCAATACTTCTCCTTCAGGAGATTTTCGATCCCAATTGAGAAGTCGTATGAGTACCTTCTGACCATCCTTGGCTCCTTTGAGCTGCTTTTCGGGGATATAAAAATCCGTTGAGATCCGAGAATCATCGGGGATGAAGAAATAAGTACCAGGTAGACCCTCTTCTATGGTTCCGACAAACTCTATTCTTGCACGTTGAACGACATCTACAATAGCGGCCTCTAGCTGGCCAGATCTCCGCTTTTTGATGATGCGGGCTTTCACAATATCTCCATTAAGGGCTTTGCCCAGATCCTGGGAACGTACGAAAACATCATCATCTTCCTCCTGTAGGATATAGCCACTCCCTTTTCGGGTAACTTCTATTTGACCCACTACGGTCTTTTCATGCTTGAGGTAACGGTATTTTCCTTTGTCAAGTGGCTCCAACTTTCCCACTTCGGTCAGGCGTTTCATCATAGCCCGTACCTTGGTCATTCCTATCTCGGAGTAAAGGCCTGTGGCCGCGCCCACTTCTTTGGAGGTAAAGCTTTGCTTGCGATGATCCTTCATAAAAGCGAGGATCTCCTTCTGGTATATCTTGTCTCTGGAGCTGCTATTCTTGCTACTGCTAGACTTTTTCTTTTTGCCCCTTACGTTATTGACTGTCTTTTTATTTTTTTTAGCCATACGCCACAAAAGTAGGTTTTTTTTGGTCGGATAATAAAAAAATGACCAACTTAATGCCTACACGCATTTTTCCTATTAAGCTGTATCACCTATCCTAAACTGATAAAGATTATGAAAGTAACTTTCTACGGGCATTCCACATTTTCGGTTGAAGTAGCTGGAAAGACCCTGCTGTTTGATCCTTTTATTTCACCAAATGAAAAGGCTGCGCACATAGAAGTAGATTCCCTTTCTGCGGACTATGTATTGCTTTCCCATGGGCATCAAGACCATATAGCTGATGCTGAATCTATTTTAACCCGTTCAGGTGCCCTGTTAATATCCAATTATGAAATTGTGAGTTGGTATGGAACCAAAGGCATTAATAATGGCCATCCTATGAACCATGGAGGTACCAAAGAACTAGATGTGGGGAAGGTGAAATGCGTCAATGCTATTCACTCTAGTGTCTTACCAGATGGGAGCTATGGGGGAAATCCGATGGGCTTTGTGATAGAATCTAGTGAAGGAAATTTTTATTTCTCTGGAGACACGGCTTTGACCTATGACATGAAGCTTTTGGGAGAATTCCATTCACTTGACTTTGCCTTTTTATGTATAGGAGACAATTTTACAATGGGCGTGGAAGATGCCATTCGAGCTGCGGACTTCATAGGATGTGATCAGATAATTGGGATGCATTACGATACCTTTGGCTATATCAAAATCGATCATCAAGTCGCTAAGGAGGCATTTGCTCAGGCGGGAAAGACCTTACATTTGCTAGAAATTGGAGAGCATATGGAGATCTAAAAATAGAACTATTAGCCTCCAACCTTTCTCAAATTTTGGTATCTTTAAGCTAGATCGGAAAATACTTAATTGAGATACAACCATGGATGATTTTGGAAATGATTGGAAGGAAACCTCTAGTATGCATTCTACCTCTTATACCCCAGCAGATAAAGGCGAACGCCTTATTGCGGCTGTAATTGACCTGATCATTGCAGGACTATTGTCAGCAGTACTTTTTCATCCCATAGCCTGGGCTGTGAGTACGGGGTATATCCTTACACGCGATGCCTTGCCCTTTTTGAATGGGCAAAGCATCGGAAAAAGAGTCTATAACCTTCGTGTTATCAAAGAGGGAGCTGGGCCAATTACAGATGATTATGGGAGCTCTGTTATCAGAAACCTTACCCTAGTGCTTCCCTTGGTTCCCTTATTGAATTGTTGGTTTTGTTTACTAGCGAAGATAGCAAGCGCTTGGGAGATCGATTTGCTCAAACCATGGTAATTAAAGAATAAATTTCACCAAAAAAACTCATCATATGGCATCACATAATTATTCGGGAGATCCCGAAAACTTTAACGCTCTTTGGGAAAATGGCTATGATTTTGACCTCGGAAACTTTATCAATCGGGGTTGGGAAATTTTTAAAGACAATGCCGCTAATTTTGTCGTTTTTTCCCTTCTTTTCGTCATTGCTATCAGTGGTTTGGAGTTTCTAAGTATGAATGATGGCCTTTCTGGCTTGATTCAGTTTTTGATTACGGCACCTTTGTCAGCTGGATTTTTCATTGTGGCAGATAAAGTGGCCCGAAAAGAGTCCACCGATTTCGGAGATTTTTTCAAAGGCTTCGACCACCTTGTTCAACTGGTTATTGGAAATCTGGTCTACACTGTTCTAGTGGTTATAGGCATGATTTTCCTTTTCTTCCCTGGGATGTATTTGGCTGTAGCTTACATGATCTGGATGCCTTTTGTCTTATTCGAAGACATGGGTTTTTGGGATGCCCTGGAAACCAGTAGGAAAATCGTTACCAAGAATTGGTGGAACTTCCTTTTGTTAGTCTTGGTATTTATCGGCTTTGCTATTCTTGGGGCGATTGCCTTGGGAGTGGGGATTTTTGTCGCAATACCCGTGATATATTGTACCCTGTATGCCGTTTATGAGTCTTTAGCTGTGAGGAATCGCAACGTTTCAGACAGAATCGATGAGATAGGAATTGAGATTGAAGAGATTACGGATTTTGACGACGTATAAGTGCTGAATTAGAGACTTTTTAAAAATTATCTCCAAAGCTTTCAAAAAACGCTTACATTTGCACAAATTTTTGTGTAAATGCCATTAGATCCTACAATAAAATCCGTACTCATCATTGGTAGCGGACCCATCGTTATCGGCCAGGCGTGTGAATTCGATTACTCAGGATCCCAAGCTTCCCTTGCACTTAAGGAAGAGGGTATTCGGGTGGTTCTGATTAATTCGAATCCCGCTACGATTATGACCGATCCAGTCACGGCTGATAAGGTATACCTACTACCCCTTGAGGTGGAGTCTATCCGGAATATCTTAAAAAAGGAATCTATCGATGCAGTCTTACCAACCATGGGGGGGCAGACAGCCCTAAATTTGTGTGTAGACTGCCAGAAGGCAGGTTTATGGGATGATTTCAAGGTGAGGATTTTGGGCTCGGAGATCTCAGCCATCCAAAAGGCGGAAGACCGGGAAGCCTTCCGCGTTCTCATGAATGAAATGGGGGTTTCTGTTCCTCGATCAGAAATTGCCAATTCCTTCCTAAAAGGAAAAGAGATTGCCCAAAGAATCGGTTTTCCCTTAGTGATTCGACCTTCCTACACGTTAGGTGGTACAGGTGGGGCCTTTGTGAATGAGGAGAAAGATTATGATGCCTTGCTGACCAGGGGGTTAGAGGCTAGTCCTGTCCATGAAGTGCTTGTAGAAGAGAGTATTTTCGGTTGGAAAGAATACGAGCTAGAAGTCATGAGGGATAGTGCAGGCAACAAAATTGTCGTCTGTACTGTCGAGAATGTTGACCCCACAGGGATTCATACGGGAGACTCTATTACGGTTGCCCCTGCCATGACTCTTCCTGATACCTCTTACCAGGAAATGCGTAATACCGCCTTCGAGGTAATGGATGCACTGGGAGAATTTGCGGGAGGCTGTAATGTACAGTTTTCGCTAGACCCAGAAACGGGACGGATTATCATCATTGAGATAAACCCCCGAGTCTCTCGTTCTTCAGCCTTGGCCTCCAAGGCAACAGGTTACCCGATCGCACGAATTGCGGCAAAACTAGCGGTGGGCTATCGCCTGGATGAGCTACCCAACCAGATTACGGAAAATACCTCAGCCTTTTTTGAGCCTACCCTGGATTATGTTATCATCAAAATTCCTCGCTGGAATTTTGCCAAATTCCAAGGTTCAGACTCCACGCTTGGCTTGCAGATGAAAGCGGTAGGTGAGGTTATGGGCATCGGCCGATGCTTCAATGAAGCCCTGCAAAAGGCTTGTCAATCTTTGGAGATTGGCAGGAACGGGATGGGAGCAGATGGAAAAGAACTGAGAGATCTGGAACAGATCATGTACAGCCTGAGAAACCCTTCCGACGAACGCATTTTCCACATAAAAGACGCCATGCACCTTGGCGTGCCCCTCAAGTCGATCTGGGAAGCCACCAAGATTGACATGTGGTTTCTGAGGGAAATCGAATACCTGGTTACCCTAGAGAAAGAGATGGGGCGTTTCACCCTTAAAGATATACCCGGCAATCTCCTGTTGGAGGCCAAGCAAAATGGGTATGCCGATAGACAGATTGCACATGTCTTAGGCTGCCTGGAAAGCGATGTATATAAAAAGCGGAAAGATCTTGGGATTGAACGGACCTATAAATTGGTGGATACCTGTGCCGCAGAATTCAAGGCCAAAACCCCCTATTACTATTCAACAGTAGGAGAAGAAAATGATTCGGTAGTTTCTGATAGGAAAAAAGTGATCATCTTTGGCTCAGGTCCTAACCGAATTGGTCAGGGAATAGAATTCGATTATTGCTGTGTACATGGCGTTTTAGCAGCTAAGGAAGTGGATTTTGAGACCATCATGATCAACTGTAATCCTGAAACGGTCTCCACGGATTTCAATATATCTGATAAGCTCTATTTTGAACCTGTGTTTTGGGAGCACATTTACAACATCATTGAGTTTGAAAAACCCGAAGGGGTCATCGTTCAATTGGGCGGCCAGACAGCCCTGAAGCTTGCAGAGAAACTCAACCGTTACGATATCCCCATTCTCGGAACCAGCTTTGAGATGATGGATATGGCTGAAGATCGAGGCAGGTTCTCAGAACTTCTCAGGGATTTGGAGATTCCTTATCCCCGTTTTGGCGTTGCGGAAAATGCAGAAGAAGCCATCGCCATTGCAAAAGAAGTTGGATATCCTGTTCTAGTTCGTCCTTCTTACGTATTGGGTGGCCAGGATATGCGAATTGTAATTAATGATGAAGAACTCACTCGCCATGTGATTAAAGTTCTGGGGCAAGTTCCTGGAAATAAAGTACTGATAGACCACTTCCTCGACGGAGGGATAGAAACGGAATTGGATGCGATTTGTGATGGAGAAAACTTCCAGGTGGTCGGTATCATGGAGCATATCGAGCCTGCGGGTATTCATTCTGGAGACTCTATGGCAGTCCTTCCTCCCTTTGATCTAAGTGAAAAGCTTATTAAGGACATGGAAACCATCAGCAAAAAAATTGCTCTGGCCATGCAGATCAAAGGCTTGATCAATATCCAATTTGCCATTAAAGACGATACAGTCTACGTAATTGAAGCCAATCCAAGGGCCTCGCGTACTGTACCCTTCATTGCTAAAGCTCACGAGATTCCCTACGTAAACTACGCAACCAAAATCATGTTGGGGACTCATACCTTGAAGGATTTTACCTTTAAGCCCAAACTCAAGGGCTATGCTATAAAAGTACCCGTATTTTCCTTCAACAAATTCCCCAATGTCGACAAGCAATTGGGGCCTGAAATGAAGTCTACGGGGGAAGCCATTTACTTTATCAAGGATTTGAAAGATCCCTTCTTTGTAAAGGCCTATAACGAGCGGAATATGTTTTTGTCTAGGTAAAATTGCCGCCATGGCAGTAAAAAACAATCTGGGATCCTTGGTCTTTTTCCATAGGAAACAAGCTGGACTTAGCAGAGTGGAGTTGGCAACCCTGGCAGGGGTTGGGAAAACGGTTATCTACGATTTGGAAAAGGGCAAACAAACGGTGCGTTGGGATACCATTATGGCGATCCTGGAGACTTTAAACATTGACCTGGATTGGAACAGTCCCTTAAAATCCCTTTATGAGAAAAGCCTTAGTAAAACTACATGATATTCCCATTGGAGTATTGCTGGAAAAGGATGAGGGCACCTTTGAATTTTCCTACATGGAGGAGTATCAAGGGCCCCCAATATCTTTGACCATGCCATTAAAAAATGATCCCTATTTCTTTTCTACCTTTCCTCCCTTTTTTGAAGGACTCCTTCCCGAAGGAGTAATGCTGGAAGGTTTATTAAGGACTGAAAAACTGGATCGAAAAGATTATTTTGGACAACTTTTATTGATAAAAAAGCTGTACTCATTCAACTCATTCGGAGATCTTTTTTAAGTGAGTCCATGAAGGAATCTACCTAGATCTGCTGGAAGAACGGTGTAGGAGGCTCATCTGAAAATAGGAGCTTCCTATTTCTGATTCGCCAAAAACTAACACCTCCCGATCCTCAAAACCAAACTCATCTTTGGCAATGATTTCAACCGTATGAACCCCTGGTTCTAGCTTGGGGAGCAGATGCTGCCAAACATGAGAGGAAACAGCCGGAGGTCTAAAAGCATCTGGGGTATCTTTATATTTCTCATATTCCTTGGCATAGCCTGGATCGGTACGTTCCCTATATTCCATCGGTATAGATGTCCCTCCATCCAAGGATATCTTCACTGTATCTCGTATCCCTCCATCGAAGAAATTCACCACCAGGTAGCTGCTGTCCTGGAGGATGCCGCGATCTAGTTCTGGAGGAGTATTATCTAGTGGGAGTAGGGGCGGGTCTAGGGTAATTCTCAGGCGATCCGTCGGATCTCCTCCTGCCGGGATGAATCTCGGCCTCATCTGATTTCCCTCAAAATAAAACACATAATAGCCATTGGGGTTGCCATCTTCCATCGTGGCTGCTCTAACCCCTCTTTCATCCCTCGGCCCTTTTTCCCATCCTCCTCCCCGAACTTCGGCCAAGGTATGAGCGATAAAAGGACGCCCATACCATCCATGGCTATGATTCACTTCTACCTTCCAACTATTGCTGGTGTCATGGCCGGAAATTGTGTAGATGTATTCAAATCTGCTTAGGATCTTGAGCAAGCTTTTGAAATTGGTGGTATTAATCCCGGCAGGGAAGGTCCGATTATTGGCATAAGTGATCAGGGGAATATGGGTGAGGATAATAATGAGTTTATCTGTCGGAACATCCTCCAGGTCATTTTTAATCCACTGCATTTGAAGGGAATCTATGTGGCCGACATAGCCTTTTCCCTTGCCTAAGTATCCAATGTTGTTAAGGGCTAGAAAGTGAACTTCCCCATAGTCAAAGGAATAGTAATCCGGTCCAAAAACACGCTTGAAAGTTTGCGTGGCCAACTCATACGTAGGCGATTCTTTATTGAGGTCATGGTTTCCTGGAACATTCCACATAGGAATACCCATCTGGGCCATGAGTTGGTTGTGACGCTCGTATAAGGCCAAGTTATCATTGACTACATCGCCCGCTACCAAGCCGAACTTTGCCCCATAGGGGTTGCCAAAGAGCTCATCGATGAGGTCTTTGCGCATCATATCCAGGTCTTCATGAGTTCCGGTCTGAGGATCGGCAAAGCCCATGGCTGTGAAGGTGTCAACATTTGATTCCGGAAGTAAGGCAAAGTCTATTCTATCAGGCAAGGGGCCAGTTGCTTCTATCACGGGCCATTTCCACTCAGCGATTTTAGGTGTTCCCTCAGGATAGTGGTGGTAGTAAAATTGGGGGAGTTGAACTTCGTTTAGTGGGACTCGGTAGTCTGTGGGTTTGGTAATGAAAAGGGTTCGCCCAGGAGGAAGGGGAATCTCGTAGGCACCTTGGGCATTGGTTGTTACGACTTCGACGCCGTTGGAGACCTTTACCTCTGCAACGCCCCTTTCAATGGGATCGAGGAGGCCATTTTCATTGCTATCCAGGTAGACCCTTCCTCTGGCCACACTCGTTTGGGCAAATGTGGAGGAGAAAGTGCTCAAAGAAAGAAAAATGTATAGGAGAGGTAAAAGGTATTGCTTTTCGTGAGGAGAATGCATGTTTTTGGGCTAGTATGAGTAAGGTATCGGGTGGGAAAATACCTAATTCGTTTGACCTTTCAGTAACTGCAGAATTAATTCTTCAGTTACTGAAGACAGAGTTTCCTATAATTTAAATTTGCCTTATGAGTTGATGTCTTCTAAAGCCTCAGACTTCAGTTGAGAGACGTACTTTTTTGGGAATCAAATTTTTCATTACAAACTGAACCAAAAGCAAATAGCTTTGCAACATTATTTTGCTTACACAATTGGAATATTTCCTCTCGATTATTCTGAAGTATGGGGTTCATACCAGCAACTTAACAGATTATTTTGAATACATACTTATAGGGATCTTTCTACGCTTCCATCCCCCTCCTTCCCATTCTCCTGAACAATTTCCACTTCCACCTCTTCCTGCTTTTTGGCTAAATACTCGGGAAGATCCAAGCCTGCCATTTGGAAGACCTCGTGTAAGGGGGGCATAGACTGGTATAGGCCTGAGATAAATCGCGAGGTGGAGGTTCCTTCTCCTTGGCCATTTCCATTCCCTCCATCCCAGACAGTTACCTTGTCAATTTGGATATTTTTGATGGCCTCGACTTGCTTCTCTACGAGTTCTGGTAGTTTGTCGGCGATCATGAGTAAGACGGCTTCGCGGGTGTCACCATTAGCGGCTTTTACAATCATGTCAAAACCCTCTGCCTGCTTGCTCAGGATTTGAAATAAGCCTTCAGCCTCTGCCCGACGCTTGGCCAGGATGGCATCAGCATCCCCTTTGGCGAGCTCTCGTAGGCGTTCGGCTTCAGCTTGAGCCCGAATTACGGCCCGTTGTTTTTCGATTTCTGCCTGGACGATCACATCGGCTTGCTGCTGGGCCATCTCCCGCTTAGCACGGGCCTCTTCTGCCTCTTTTTCGGCGATATAGGCCTCTTCTAGGGCTTTGGCTTTTTGGATTTTTTCAGAAGCCGTAGCTCGGCTGTTGGCTTCTGCTTCTTTCTCTCTTCGGGTCGCCTCAGAATTGGCGATGGTAATTTTTGCCAGGTTTTCTCCTTCTACAGATTCGGCATTTGCTTTCGCCTCTCCTACTTTGGCCTGAGCCTCTGAGTTGGCTACTTCCACGCGCTCTTCCTGATTGGCCCTGGCTTCTCCAATAGATCCATCACGGGTTTTCTCTGCAACGAGCTTACGTGCCTGGTTAATGGCTTGAGCGGCAGCTTCCTTGCCCAAGGCTGCAATATAGCCCGACTCATCGTGGATATCTGTGACATTGACATTAATCAAGTTGAGGCCAATCTTTCGGAGTTCGGAGCCCACATTGGCGTATACATTGTCTACAAATTTGTCTCGATCTGAATTGATCTCTTCGATGTCCATGGTCGCGATTACCAGGCGCATCTGTCCAACGATGATGTCTTGGGCCAGATCCCGGATGCTGTCCAAACTAAGCCCCAAGAGCCGATTCGCCGCATTTTCCATGATGCCGGGTTCATTGGAGATGCCCACCGTAAAGCGGGAAGGAACATCCATTCGGATATTCTGCCTACTCAAAGCACCGGTAAGATTTACTTCAATGGATAGAGGAGTCAAGTCCAAAAACTCATAGGCTTGAATCACCGGCCAGACAAAGGCAGCACCGCCATGAATACACTTGGAGGCACCCTGTCCCGTTTTTCCATAAACCACCAGAATCTTGTCAGAGGGGCAGCGTTTGTAACGAGATATAAAGAAAATGGTCAGGAAAACGAGGATAAATAATGCGACGATAACAGGAAGAAATTCCATTAGGGGCTCATTTAAAGGGTTAAAAATATAAGTTACAATAAGGATAGGATAATACCAGGAAAAGTTGGAGGTATATGGACCCCTAAAAGGAAAAATAAGAATTTCTGCCTTTTTTCAATTAAATAGGCTCTACCCTCAGCAATTTGTCATCGGTAACTTCTACGACTTTCACCTTGGATCCCGTAGGAATTTCTGCACCGTTGTGGGTAATGGCATCGATCTGTTGATACATATTGCTAAAGGTGATATGTATCTTGCCGGCTCCTTTACCAGAAGGGGGAATGCGCAGGTATACTTCTCCAATTTCATCCAGGGCATTGTGCAAATCAAAGTTTTGTCCCCTATCCTGCATCCGAAGGAAAAATCGCATTAAATAGGCCACCCCTACCAGGGCAAGTATGCCGGCTGCAAGCGCCCAAGCAGCAGAAATGATGAGATTTTGGCCACTTCCAATAACAGCTACTCCGGTCCAGCCAAACATCATAAGTCCGGCCAAAATACCCCGCAGAGAAATGATATTTAGGCCATCTACGTCCTCCATCATTCCTCCATCACTCTCTAGGTCGGTATCGGTATCCAAGCCGATGATAGACATGATAAATTGGATGACAAAAAGAGCGCTAGCCACCAGGGCTATGCCCCAGAAAAATTGTTCTGGGCCTGAGAGTTCACCCCACCATTCTGAAAAAGACGCTAGATTCATAGACAACTGTTTATGGGTAATACTGTATATTTAGGAAAACGGTTACATGAAAAAGTGGCTCATTTCTCTGATGACTACACTGATTCTGGTTTTTCTCCCCTCGCTAGGAGAAGGACAGGTCATACAATTGGATTCCCTCAAGGCCTATCAGGAGATGGGTATTGACCTTTCTGAATTTACCTGGGCCATCCAGGAAACGGAAATGCCAATTCCTCTAGAGCAAATTGTGAATTCGAGTGGACCCATCCAAATGGAGAAAGGATATCGACTAAAGCGTTATCTACGGAAAAAGCGAATATGGATGAAAGCAGAAGTTACCAGTCGTGTAGGAGGATCCTTTTATATTCGACCTGGAATCAATCCGATTTCCCATGCCTACATTTTTCAGGGAAGTAAGCTAATTAACTCACAAGACTTTGGATTTTATCTGCCTTCTTCAGACCTGGAAATACCTACAGCTGCGCATTTTTTTTCGGTTGATTTGAATCCTGAAGATACCCTTACCTTGGTAATTCGAAATGATCCCATATTTCCTATTCCCCTAACCCTAGCTTGGGAATTCAGGGATCAAGTCTCCTTTTACTACTACCACACCCAGTACCTGGTTGTCCAAGCCCTCTTTCATGGTGCCTTCTGGATTTTAATTCTCTACATTTTACTTCAGTGGGTATCCCAAAAAGATAAGGCCTACCTGTGGTATATAGCCTACTTATTCTGTCTGTCCTACGCCTATTTTGTAGGAAAGGAATTATTTCGTCTAATGCCCATTCCTTCAAGAGAGCTGGCAAAATTTCTGTTAGATATGGCAGGAGTTTTCCCAATGTTTGTGGTATTGCTGTACTTCACCTTTGCCAGGCATTTTCTTCACCTACAAAGCTTATTTCCCAAAGTAGATCAAGCCCTCAAAATGTTTGTCAGGGGTCAATTTCTATTGCTTCCCATTCTGGTGTATGTCAATTTACAGGTACTCCCCAACAGTGTTATACAATTATTGGTGATGTTGATAGATATTTTAGCAACAGGATGGTTGATTTTTAAGCTCTTTCGTTCAGAGAATTACCTGGCACGTATTTTTGTACTCGGAAGTATGATTTTGATTCTTTGTGGAATGGCCAGCTTGGGTGTTTCCATTTTGGGGCTATTTCCCAATCACCATGAAGACTATATTTTCCAAGTTGGGGTCTTGTTGGAAGTACTGGTTTTTTCCTATGGATTAGGGGTTCGCAGTAGTATTACAGAGAAAGAGAAACAGAGGGCTCAGACTCAATTATTGGAACAACAGGCAAAGGCTAACCAGCTTCTGGAAGCTGAGGTAGAACGGAGGACTCAGGAACTGAATGACAAAAATGCAGCGTTAATCCTAGCCCTAGATAAGCTCAAAGCTACCCAGTCGCAGTTGGTTGCGTCTGAGCGCTTGGCTTCTGTCGGTCAACTCACAGCAGGCGTGGCGCATGAGATCAACAATCCCATTAATTTTGTCGTGGGAAGTGTAGATCCTCTCAAACGAGATCTGGCTGAAATTCAAGATTGGGTCCAGCAAATTCAGCATTTGAGCACTAAGGGAGATGCAGCCTCTATTGATCGACTGATCCAGGATCAGGAAGTGGAAGAGTTGGTTGCTGAAATAAGGGGTCTTTTGCAGGGGATAGAAGAAGGAGCCTTCCGCATTCGCGATATCGTACGGAGCCTCAGGACCTTTTCCCGCATTCATGAAGAGGAATTCAAACAGGTCGATATTCATGAGGGGCTTGATTCTACGCTTGTTTTGCTTCAACATTTAATGCAGGACCGAATTCAGGTAAAGAAAGCATATGGAAATATTCCCTTGGTAGAGGCTTTGCCAGGGAAACTCAACCAGGTATTTATGAACTTGCTTTCAAATGCCATACAGGCAATACCTGGAGAGGGAGAAATAGGTATTTCTACCTTCCTCCAGGAGGAACACGGACAAGTACTCATTCGAATAGAGGATACCGGAGTAGGGATTCAGGAAAGCGATAAGGACAAAATATTCGAACCCTTTTTCACTACCAAAGCAGAAGGGGAGGGCATGGGACTCGGTCTTTCCATCTCATTGGGAATCGTACAGCAACATGGGGGGCGGATTGAGGTAGAAGATAGGGAAAATGAAGGCACAAAGTTTACCGTCATACTTCCAATTCGTCAATTATTGAAAAAGGAGTAACTTTGATTCTAGTGAAATACCATAAACCATTGGACTACTACGTATGAACCACCAAAAAATTTTCTTCTGGTCAATTACCGTGGCCCTAGCAGGGTTCCTATTTGGCTTTGATACGGTTGTGATCTCTGGGGCGGATCAAGCCTTGCAAGCCCTATGGGAAGTCGAACTTAATCTATTTGGCTTTCCTATATCCAAGGAATTATTCCATGGGATAGTTGTGATGGGAACCGCTTTAATAGGTACCGTTTTTGGAGCTATTTTAGGAGGAATCCCCACCGATGCCTTGGGGCGGAGAAAGACCCTGTTGGGCATAGGGATCTTATATTTTGTATCTGCCGTAGGTTCTGCCCTGGCCAACGACCCCTATATTTTTGGCTTATTCCGTTTCATAGGTGGCCTGGGAGTCGGGGCGTCTACGGTCGCTGCTCCAGCCTATATATCTGAAATTGCCCCTCCCGAGAGGCGTGGTAGGCTTGTGGCCTTGTACCAGTTTAATATTGTTTTTGGTATCCTAGTAGCATTTATCTCCAATTTTTTATTACGGGATACTGGGACTGAGCCATGGAGATGGATGATCGGTGCGGAAGCTGTTCCAGCATTGATTTATACCCTCATGGTATTCTTTATCCCCAATAGCCCTAGATGGTTGTTGACGCATAGGGGAGATAGGGAAGGTGCCGCCAAGGTGCTTCATTTGATCAATCCCTCAGAGAACCCAGAAAGCATGATCCATGAGATCGAGCGAGACCATGATATGTCAGATAGTTCAGAAAGCATTTTCTATCCCCGATACAGAACCTTACTCATTTTGGCGTTTTTGATAGCCTTTTTTAACCAATTATCAGGAATCAATGCTTTTCTATACTATGCCCCACGAATTTTTGAAGCGGCAGGACTGGGGGCAAGTACGGCACTATTGAGTAGTATTGGGATCGGAATTACAAACCTTATTTTCACCTTATTGGGGCTTTATTTAATCGATAGATTAGGAAGAAAAGTGCTTATGTACATGGGATCTGTGGGCTATATAATTTCTCTGGGTATGGTTGCTGTGGCGTTCTTTATGCAATGGGAAGGCCTCGCGGTTCCTATTTTCTTATTTTTGTTTATCGCCTCCCACGCCATAGGGCAAGGAGCCGTTATTTGGGTATTTATTTCTGAGATCTATCCCAACCATTTGCGGGCCTTTGGACAAGCCTTTGGAAGCTCTACCCACTGGGTATTAGCTTGGCTCATAACAACCTTTATGCCTGCCCTATTGGCCAGTTTTAGTAATCCCGGTTATGTCTTTGCTTTCTTTGCAGGTATGATGGTTCTACAGTTGTTATTTGTTTGGCGCATGATGCCTGAAACAAAGGAAGTACCTTTAGAAGAACTACATAAAAAATTACTCAGGGGAGACTCTCCTGCTACTCCTTTTTAAAGGAATACAAGCTTTTATTTCTCAACTCATGATGCATAGCAAGAAAAACAAAAAACATATAGGTTTTTGGGGAATGCTAGGATTAATTGGCATGATCCTATATTCCTGCCAAGTTACCGAGAAAAGCTCTGAAACGAATAACGCTAGCTACTACACAGAAGCACACCGTCCCCAAATCCACTTTTCCCCAGAATCTCAATGGATGAACGACCCCAATGGTATGGTCTACTACGAGGGGGAATATCATCTATTTTACCAATACCATCCTGAAAGTACGGTGTGGGGTCCCATGCACTGGGGCCATGCTGTGAGTACAGATTTGGTTCATTGGGAGCACCTGCCCATTGGTATATACCCAGACAGTATTGGGACCATTTTCTCCGGAAGTGCAGTAGTAGATTGGAAAAATACCAGTGGTTTTGGGCAAAACGATGAGCCCCCACTTATCGCTATTTTCACCCAACATAGCCACGAATTGGAAAAAACGGGCTCTATTAAGTTCCAAACCCAGGGCATTGCCTATAGTAACGACAAGGGGAGAACTTGGACCAAATACAAAGGTAACCCGGTTATCCCCAACCCGGGAATCCGTGATTTCCGCGATCCCAAGGTGCGCTGGCATGAGGAAAGCCAACAATGGGTCATGATCTTTGCTGCCTGGGATAAGGTAAAAATATATACTTCTCCCGACCTTAAAGAATGGGCTTTAGCTTCGGAGTTTGGAGCAGATGTGGGTACCCATGGCGGGGTATGGGAATGTCCAGACCTCTTTCCCATACAGATTGAAGGAAGTGAGGAAACGCGTTGGGTCATGCTAGTCAGCATCAATCCCGGAGGTCCCAATGGGGGCTCTGCTACCCAGTATTTTGTGGGAGATTTTGACGGAAAAACCTTCACCCTAGATCCAGCTTTTGCCCAAAAACTAGGGACAACAGAAGAGCTAGTTCCAGCAGGAAGGGTCTTTGGGAAATTCGAAGGAGGAGATTTTGGAGACTGGGAAGTCGAAGGGGATGCTTTTGGAACTCGGCCCTCAGATGGCAGGGTAGGGGATCAGCAGGAGGTTTCAGGTTTTACAGACAAGCGATTGGCCAATAGCTTTCACGGAGGAGATGGGGCTACAGGTACCCTTACTTCTCCCATTTTTGTCAATGAATATCGTTACCTCAACTTTCAAATTGGGGGAGGGAGACACCCTGGAACCACGGGAATCCAATTGATTCGAGAAGGGCAGGTAGTAAAGGAAGCAACGGGGATTAATCGGGAACAGTTGGTGTGGAAATCATGGGACGTTTCGGAGTTCCTAGGCCAATCCGTCCAATTGAGGATTGTGGATGAAGCTACGGGGGGATGGGGACACATTCTGGTAGACCAAATTCTTTTTTCCAATGACCCCGTACAAGCCTCAGAAGAAAAAGCACAGTGGCTGGAATTCGGTAGAGATAATTATGCGGGAGTAACTTGGTCCGATATCCCTGAAACTGATGGAAGGAGAATCTTTTTAGGATGGATGAGCAATTGGGACTATGCCCAGCAGGTGCCGACGAAGGAATGGCGCAGTGCCATGACCCTACCCCGCACCCTGAGCCTGACCTCTGATCTGGTCCTTCGATCTCTACCAGTAAAAGAGTTGGACAAGCTCAGAGCGGGAGCCCCTATTCAAATGTCTCAGGAAGGAGTAACAGAAGGAATGGTACTATCCCCAAACCTGGAAGGACTCGTGGAGGTGAAGTTAACATTTACCTTAGAAGAAGGAACAAACCAGGAGGGACAAGTAGGCCTCAAACTATCCAATACCCAAGGGGAGTTTTATTCTCTTACGTATCACCCTCGAGAGAACCAATTTGTGAGCGACAGAACCCATGCAGGAAAAGCCAATTTCTCAGATGTCTTTGCCTATGAAACGCATTCAGCCCCTCGAATAGGAAAAGATAAAAGCATCTCCATGCACCTTTTCGTTGATGCAGCCTCAGCAGAATTGTTCGCCGATGAAGGGTTAACCGTTATGACGGATATATTTTTCCCTTCAGAAAACTTTTCAACCCTTTCCCTGGTCTGTGAGGGCGTAAAATTGTCCCAGGTAGAAGTAGAAGCCCATCCCCTTCAATCCATTTGGAGGTAGGCGATATTCATTTTATTTTATTGGCAACGGTAGAATATTCTGCCTTTGCCAATAAAATAAAATATGAAAAGAAGATCTTTTGTCAAAAAAGGACTTGCCGCCACAGCTGTAGGGGTGAGTTCACAGATGCCCAAACTTTCTGCTACCCCTAATTCAGTAGAAAAAGCTTTTAACCTTAAATATGCTCCCCATATTGGGATGTTTAAAAACCTTGCCGGAGAGGATCCCATCGACCAGATCAACTTCATGGCCGATCAGGGCTTTCGGGCTTTTGAGGACAATTCCTTGTCTAATCGCGAGGTGGCCCTTCAGGAAAAAATCGGTTCTACCCTGGCCAATCGCAAAATGGATATGGGCGTTTTTGTGGGAAACTGGACGGTGAGAAGAGGAGATGGCTTGGCCAAAGGAGATCCCGAGGTACGAGAAGCTTTTCTCAAGGAAATGAAAAGTTCAGTTGATGTGGCTAAGCGTGTCAATGCCACCTGGATGACCATCGTTTTAGGAGATCTGCACCACAAACTGGAATTAGATTACCAAACAGCTCATATTGTAGAGACACTTCGAAGAGCCTGTGAGATTTTAGAGCCCCATAACCTGGTGATGGTATTGGAACCTCTAAACCCTTGGGTGAACCATCCCAATATGTTTTTGGCTAAAATTCCCCATGCCTACCTCATTTGTAAGGCGGTGAACAGCCCTTCCTGTAAAATCCTCTTCGATATGTACCACCAGCAGATTACCGAAGGAAATATTATCAACAATATGGACCATTCCTGGGAGGAAGTCGGCTATTTCCAAATTGGGGATGTGCCGGGTAGGAAGGAGCCTACCACGGGAGAGATGAATTACAAAAACATCTTCAAGCACATACATGAGAAAGGCTTTGAGGGGGTTTTGGGAATGGAGCATGGCAATTTTTCACCCGGAAAGGAAGGGGAAGAAGCCCTGATTAAAGCGTATAGAGAGGTAGATAGTTTTATATAGCTTTGTATTCTATCAAACCTCTGTGTTTCTCTGTGGTTAACTGAAATATGAGCAAAGAAATTGAACGTAAATTCTACTTGCAGAAAGCACCTGCTTTTCTAAATGGCTTAGATCCCATTCCCATCCGTCAAGGCTATATAGCCGCTGAGGACCCAGGCAATGAAGTGCGGGTACGGAAAAAAGGAGAGAAATTTTGGTTGACTGTCAAGTCGGGCATGGGCTTGGAGCGGACAGAAGTAGAGATAGCTATTTCAGAAGAGGATTTTCAGGTGCTTTGGGGGCTTACAAAGGGGAAACAATTGGAGAAGGATCGATATCTCTATCCCGTTGGAGAATATGTAGTAGAAATAGACGCTTATAAAGGACCGCTGGAGGGACTCTTCGTTGCTGAAGTGGAGTTTCCTTCACTTGAAGCCGCAAAATCCTTTGAAATACCTGGCTGGATGGGTACGGAAATAACGGATAACCTCCATTTTACCAACAGGACGCTCACCCAATTGACCGATATTAGCTCCCTATCCGATTACTTATGAAGCCAATGAGTTCTGCTGTGCCAATTGAAGGGTCAAATCTATCCGATGTCGGCTTTGAGGCCTTGGTAGACAACTACTTGCCCTGGGAATTCCGGCAGCACATAGAGGAAAACTTTTACGGTAGAGTAGGGGAGCAGGCTAAATTGGAGCATATCAAAAATGATCCAAGCTTTCTCAAAAATCCGGTCAGGCATATTGCCCTTTTTACCGATCATAGCACGGTACATGTACGGGATGTTGCTGCCCAAGTCTTGGAAGTTGTGGGAAAGGTCAATGGTCAGCTTATCCCTTCACGTGATAAGCACCAACTGGAATTTTTAAAAGCCTATGCCCTCCAGGTCGCCTATCTACACGATATTGGGATGTCTGATTTTTCTCCCTCCGGTCGTTTTATGCACCCCGAATTTGCAGCGCAGTATGTCTATTGCCCGGAATTTGAGGAGATGCTCGAATTGTTATGGGAAAAAAATGCAGGAAATCTGCCCTGGATTTTGATGCGTTTGTTCAAGAAACGGTGGAAGGAAGAAAGACTTATTCAGGTATACCGAGAATTGCTCTCCCTTTCAATAGCTCATAGCAAAAGCAAGGTGCCTATCCAGGTGGTTAATGACCCCCAAAAATTAAGGGAACGTATGTTGTGGGTTTTGTCCAAGCCTCTGGACTTACTTTTTATAGAACAGAAAATGGCTCGCCTCAAGGCCAAACCCTTTCCCAATGATAAGCCTGATAAAGCGCTACAGAGAGAAAAAAAGATCCAGGCTTGGGAGACAGAGCGGGAAAGCTATCTAAAGATGAACGTAGGGATAAATCCCCATTTCGAAAATACATATGCGCAAGTAGCTGAAGAGGCATTTATTTGGTTGAATTTATCAGAAGCTTCTTTTTTAGAATTTATTGTAAACGTTCAAGATTCTTTGCGCTGCCTCCGTACGGCAGATGCCCTTCGGCAAAGAGGCACAGTCCTCCGTACATCTGCAGGTTATGAAATCTTTGTGGATCGCAAAACCGCTAATGCCATCTATGCCCTACGGAATGAAACCAACGACGAACTCTTTTTGCTGGAAGCCCGGAAGTCGATCAATGCAGGAGAGGCCAACCTGGCCAGTAGTGAACTTGATGCCTTCGGTAATTTGCGCGTATCCTTCCACCTGGGCTCTTTTTCCAAGCCCAAAGTCACCCAAAAAGCCGCCAAAAATGCCGCACAGGTCATCAACGACATACAGGCAGATACCATTCAAAGCTTTCAAAGAAATGCAGACCTTGATAAAGGAATATTTTCCCCACCGAATGTGGCATTTGAAGACATACAGATTCTGATTGAAAGCACGGACGACAATCCCAACTTCGCTAATTGGGTAATCAAAGCCCTGGAAAAGGAAAATCCAGAGATTTGTTACCGAGTGAAAGAAGCCTTTTCTCTTCAGAAGTATGACCTGGATGAAGTCCGACGCTACTTAAATGGAATGCCTCTGGATGAGTATCTCCAAAAAAAGAAAGGCTTTCGGAAAAAGCTTTTGAATCACCTGGATGCTGCTGGTTATCGATTTACCCGGGAAGAATCTATCCCGGGGGAAAAGGATATTCGTGTGGTTGAACTCAATCGAGGAGAGCAATTGATCAAAGGAGGATCCCGTTCGGGTTTTGTCTATTTTCCTATGAAAGAAGGCTTGCGGGTCTTTCCCCTTGGGGGCTACGATAGCCGCATGGCTAGTGCTTGGGTAGCGCTGGGTAATACAGGGGTTATTCGGGGATCTATCCGCAATTCCCATGTGTATGCTGAAAAGAACCTTTCCTTGATCTGTGTGCCGAAGGATATCTACTTGAATTATTGGTATAAACCGTTGTCAGCAAAAGACTTAAAAGAAGTTTGGCGCTGATTGTATATACAGAAAGACCTGATTGAACCCCGTTATTGCGGGGCTAAATAGCGATTATTAGCTCCATTTTTGTTTAACCACAGAGAGTCAGGAGTTTTCCACGGAGAGATAGGAGGCTTTCATGCTATGAAACAGTCGATCCCATTCAGGGTAAAGTCCCAGCTCCCTGTTTTATAGGTAAACACGAAAAATCTATGAATACCATTAAGCACATGTTTATACCTATAATTCTTCTCTTCATTGTCTGCCTCTCCTGTGATGAAGAGATCATAAGTCCTATCGAAACCGATGGCCAAAGCCTCAGCATTTTACCCTTGGGGGACTCCCGCGTAGAAGGCGCCCGTCCAGCCTATGAAAGCTACCGATACGAATTGTGGAAGCTCCTAGTGGAAAAGGGCTGGGAATTTGACTTGGTAGGAACGCGAAAAGATCCGGCAGACTATCCCCGCTTTCAGAGCAAGACCTTCGATACAGACCACATGGGAACAGGGGGGGCCACTACAGAGGATATTCTCCAACAAATTCAAGAACAGATTACTGACCAAAATGCCCCTGAAGTCGTGCTCTTGGGAATAGGAGGAAATGACCTCACGGGGGGAAGAAGTGCTTCCGAGACCTTGGTAACAATTGGCCAAATCATCGACTTTTTGCAGGAAAAGAATCCGAGCATTACCATTTTGCTGGAGCAGATCGCTCCAGGGACGACCGCCTTTATGGAAACCCAATTGCAAGGTACATTTGATTCCTTTAATCAAGGAATTCCGGACATAGCGAGTAGGCAGACTGAAGGAAATAGCCAGGTGTTAGCGGTAAATATGGCTTCTGACTGGGAGGACCAATACATGGCAGATGAGGTTCATTACAATGAAGCAGGGGCTAGGGTGGTGGCTGAGCGCTATATGGGGGTTTTGGAGGGGGTATTGGGAGAGTAGGATGGTTGTTGGTCGAAAGAATGGGAGGCTAATTAGCCATTCGAGGGATAATAATAAAGGCTAGATAGTTTCCTATTTAGGAAACCTTGCCATAACTTTATATTAAAGCGGAAAGACTCAGAATGGCTTATTTTGAATCGAAGAAAAGATGAAGCATTCAGAAAAAATGCAATTAACCAGCCTGGATCAACTCATTGACAAGCATATTGGACCCATCGGAACACCGGATAGGGATCGGTTTGAGTATGAGTTGAAATTGGATCAGATAGGGCACATCATCCGTGAAACCCGCCTACGTCGCAACCTCACCCAAGAGCAATTGGGCGCTTTAGTAGGGGTGAAAAAGGCCCAAATTTCCAAGCTGGAAAATAATACCAAGGCTTTTCGCATAGACACCATCCTGAAGGTGCTAGATGCTTTGGGGGCAAAACTTAGACTTATCGTGGAATACAATGACCAGGAAGAATTTATGTTAGATTGATCCCCACCATTTGATCATTTTACACTTTTAATCTTCAAAAACTGTGGACAGAGGTCTATCGACTATTCATCCATTCCTTGTTGCCCCGATAGGAGTCGAACCCATAGTTCAAGATCCAAATTCTTGCGTGTTGCCAATTACACTACAGGGCAATTATTGAAATAGAAAAAGGCGCTCAAAAAATTTGAACGCCCTGTGTTGTTAAGTGAAGTTTCTTGGGAGGCCTGCTAAGCAGGTATCGGAAATAACACATAGCGTTGTCGACTCACAGGTTGTTGTGAGGAGAATAGGGATCTACGCACAATTCTAAAAAGGCTATATGTTATCGTATTTGTCATCTCTGTGTCTTTCAAAACGGAACTAGGGGAATTTAGTTGCCTATTTCGCCCCTTAGTTTTCACCCCAGCCATAGTCCCACACTCACTCCAATAAAGGTTCCAATTACATAGCCTAAAATTCCTACAAGAATAGCCGGGGTAATCAAGGAACGCAGTCCCATGGCGGCAGCCATAGGGGCCGATACACCGGGACCGCCAATATTGGCGCTGGAAGCGATGGCCAGGGTTTTGATCCCAAAGCCAAAGATTCGGGCCATTAACAAAAGGAAAATCAGGTGAACCAATAGAATGATAGTGGCAAAAAATAAGACTTCAGGCCCGGTTGCGAGGACTTGACCTGGATCACAACTAGCCCCAATAGCTGCCAGAAAGAAATACATCAAGAACATGCCCAGGGTAAAGGCAGTATGCTCTAATGTTTGCATGAATTTGGGAAATACATTGGCCACCAGGGTAATGAGCAGGGTAATGGTCAATAAATTCAGCGAAATCTGGGTGTCGACAAGCCCTTGTATCCAGGCACTGAGGTAGTGGCTAATGCCCCCAATCCCCGCAGCGATGGTCAGGCATTGAGCGATTGAACTCATCGTAATTTCCGGCGAGCTCTGAGCGCTATTTTGTTCTACTTGTTCTTTAGCGGAGCTTAGCTCTAGCTCCTCGATAACGAAATACCGTTGTACGAGCTTAAAGGTGGGCAAGGCAAATAGCCCCGCAACATAGAGGCTGAAGATAAAATTGTCTACAGCGATGGCAGTTACAAAGCGAGGACTTTGAGAGAAGGCCAAGGTTTCGGAAGTGCCTAGGAAATTGACGCTCCCCCCTATGAAGGTGCTAATGAAAACGCCCGTTAGGGTCCCTCCCTCTTCAGGAATCTCGATAAGGAAATAGGCTAACAAGGCCCCTAGTACCACTCCCATAGCCCCTAAGAGGTAGGCTCCCAAGAGTGGGCCTGCTTCCTCCCATATTTTTCGGATGCTGGCATTGAAGAGTAAAAGGGGGATGGCTAGTGGCACTACATAGTCAAAGGCAAAGCCATAGATAGCCACGGGCTCATCGCCGGAGGCGGGCGGAATTAGGCGCAGATAGGCGAGCAAGGCCATGAGCAAAATGGTATAGACCACTCCAGCGACATTCATCGCCCAGCGTTTTCCTTCTATCCACATACCAAAGGCACAGGCCCCTGTCATGATGGCCAAGAGGGCAAAATGATTTTCTGAAGAAATGAGGCTTTGCATAAGCGCAATGATGGGAGATGCAAGGGATTAAATTTCTCGTCAGTATAGGATGACAAGCGTTTTGAAAATGTTATCTCTTTTCTATTTGGTAGACATAAAAGGACTCATTCTGAAAAATAAGGGGAAATTCCAGTTTATCCTGATGTTTCCTGCCAATAGCAAAAGAAATATCGTGTTTTTGTACCAAGGTCTTTAGGTAGTTTGGGTCTTCAAATACCTTTTCTCTCTCCTTTACCCGTTGGTACCACTCATACAACATGGCCTTTTCCGAGGGAACCGCCTTCCAGATGACCCATTGATTTCTGAGGGTCATCCGCATGAAAGATTCGGGTACTTCTTGATCTAAGGAAATAAAAAGGTCTTGAGGGGAACTGTTTTCTTTGACAAATTCTACTAGCTCCAGATATTCGGGATCATAGATAGGACCAAAATTGGGGATCATTCTAAAGGCTAATTTGGAACCGAAGTTGAGGATAATGGCCAGGGCAAGGATGAGGCTTGCCTGTGGAATATACGTGCGAACCTTTCCCCATTTCCCTTCTTGGAGGGTGCGCTGGAAAAAGCGGATAACCGCCAGCCAAGCAAGAAGGTGAAGGAATACGGCAGGTCGAAAGGGATACAGCTTCAAAAATGACCCATTTGTATCCAAGGCAGCTATGAGGAAGGCAAAACCCTGGTGAATAAGCAGGGCAATGAGAAAATGGTTTAGGGACCTCAAGCGTTTGTCGGAGGAGTATTTGGGAAACAAGAAGACTACCGCTAGGGTCAAGATCAGGGCATAAACCGTTCCCCCAAGAAATTTGCGTCTGAAAAAATCGAAGCCTTTGTGGAAGGGCGTCGTATGATGAGGATTGCGAAAGTAGGTATATACCCAGTCCAGGTTTACCTCAGCCTCCATAGGGGCTTCCTGCCCCAAAAGGCCTATATACATATACCCGATTAATGGGGCAACCAATACGGCATAAATGCCCCCGTTTAGCAGGAGGGTTTTTATGGGATGTCGTTGAATGAGCATCCATATTCCCGCTATTACCGCTAACCAGCCTCCTACCAGGATGTGAAACCAGGTACTGATCGCCAGGCAAACCCATCCTTTGACAAATTGTCCTTCGAATAGGAAAACCAAGCCATATAAGGCAAAAAAATAGGCAAACACCTTGGTCTCAAAGCCTCCTTGAAAGATGTATCCACTCCCATACCAGGCTTGATTGGGGAGGTAAATAATCAACAGAATCCCTACTGCGAGGAGATGAGATACCTGGAAACATTTGAACAACCTGGCCAAGGGAAAGGAAAGCAGAACGATTAGAAGACTTCGGCCGATAAAGGCTACCCATTCAGTGGGAATAAATTGGAACATCCATCCAAACAGGCTCTGAAACAGAAGTCGTGTGCCGGGAAAGTCTTTGAACCAAATGGAATGGGGAAACCACTCAGGCAGGGCATACAACTTGGCATAATTCAGGTATTGTTCTCCATTGGGTCCGATATAAAAGCCCCAATAACTTACCATCCATACTAAGGCAATTAAGAGTCGGAGGTCAATTTTTTCCCAAACCTCTACTAGGGAACGAAAGAGCGTTTTATTCATCCTGTAAATGGCTTTCCTGAACTAAAAATAGGGGGCGATTCCTTACTTCGTCATAGATTCGGGTAATGTATTCTCCCAAAATTCCCAGCCCCACCAACTGGACGCCTCCAAACAGACAAAGTAAGATTACTTCCGTCGTGAATCCCCTGGGAACCACTCCTCCCAAAAATTTGACAATCAAAATATATACGGTGTAGGCAGCGCCTAAGAGAAGCATGAGCATCCCCAGTCTTCCAAAGATTTTAATCGGGACCTTGCTGAATCCAAATAAGCCACTGTAGGCAAGTCTGAGCAAACGCTTAAAACTGTATTTGGGTCGACCTTGAAACCGCTTGTCTCGGGAATACTCAAAACTGCTCTGCTTGAAGCCTACCCAAGCGCGTAAGCCTCGGATAAAAAGGGCCTGTTCGTCCATTTGTAGGAGCTGGTCTAGCACCTTGCGTCGCATGAGGCAAAAGTCTCCTGAATCCAATGGGATATTATTTTCAGAAAAAGTCTTCAACAAGCGGTAAAAGAGCCAGTAGGCTCCTTTTTTGTACCAGGCTTCCTTCCGGTTTTTCCGCACGGCATATACTACATCCCACCCCTCTTCCATTTTATCATACATCTGCGGGAGGCACTCTGGAGGATCTTGTAAATCTCCATCAATGATCGCAATATGAGAGCCCTTGGCATAAGATAATCCTGCAAAAACAGCAGCTTGGTGCCCAAAATTTCTACTTAGGGAAAGTACCTGTACTTGAGGCTTTTCCTGATGGTGTCCTACCAGTAACTCCAGGGTATTGTCGGAGCTTCCATCATCAACGCATAGTATTTCGTAGGGAATGGGTAGTTCCTCAAGCGCCGAAGTACACCGTTGAATCAATGTAGGAATATTTTCCTCCTCATTAAATACGGGAATGATGAGACTGAATAATTCAGGGGTCATAGTGGGTTCAGACATGTGCAAGCAATGGTATTCAACTGGCAATGCAAGGAAAAGGATAAATATACATTAATCTTGGAAATAGAAAGTTGAGCTGAAATTTTAAATAATGGAGTCAAACCTGTAAACTAGGGAATAAGATTCACTTTTTTAATCCCCTAGCGCTTATGAGTGTTCTCAAAAATTACGACCTTTTGTGTATGGGAAGGTCCTCCATCGATCTATATTCCAACGATCCGGGGAGTCCCTTTGAAGAGATCAAAAGTTTTGGTGCCTTTGTCGGAGGCTCGCCCCTCAATATCGCTACCCAGGTGCGTAGATTGGGGAAAAGTCCAGCTTTGCTTACGGCGGTTGGGCAAGATCAGGTAGGAAACTTTATTGTACATTTTTTAAAGGAAGAAGGCATCTGTACGGATTATATTCCCATTTTGCCAGAGAGGAGAAGTAGTGCGGTAGTATTGGGCATAGAGCCCCCTGATAAATTTCCCTTAGTATACTACCGAGATAATTGTGCAGATAGCTTTTTAACCATAGATCACGTCATTGCTGCGAATATTTCCCAGTTTGAGGTGCTGGAAATTTCGGCTACGGCTTGTAACCAGGAGCCTACACGTTCAGCTTCCTTTTTCGCCGTGGAACAGGCAAATGCAGCGGGTGTTCCCGTGGTCTTAGACTTGGATTTTCGGTCGGATCAATGGTATGATCCACGGGCCTTTGGGGTTACTCTGCGGGCCCTCTTGCCTCGAGTAGATATCGCGATTGGAACTGAGGAAGAGATTTTGGCCACGACTTTAACCGATGCTAGTCAGGTGACGATCAAACACCAGCAAATTTCTGCTCCAGAAATCACAGGAAATATAGATTCAGCTATTCAAATGATCTTGGATAAGGGGGTTGAAGCCTTAATCGTTAAACGGGGCTCTGCAGGGGCTTCTTATTTCTTAAAGAATGGAGAAAATCGAGATGTACCTGGCTTCCCGGTGGAGGTTTTAAATATTCTGGGAGCTGGAGATGCCTTTGCAGGAGGCTTTATCTATGGATATTTGCAAGGAAAAGATTGGTATGAAAGCTGCCGGATTGGAAATGCTTGTGGGGCGCTTGTAGTTACCCGTCATGGTTGCGCGAATTTTATGCCGACAGAGGAGGAAGTAAATGCTTTTGTAGAAAGTAGAGGAGGGT
The DNA here is from genome assembly GCA_965263105.1 of Bacteroidia bacterium. Taxonomy (GTDB): domain Bacteria; phylum Bacteroidota; class Bacteroidia; order J057; family J057; genus JBCCTX01. The sequence continues at coordinate 990,248 of CBDHGL010000003.1, forward strand.
TATAAAGGCGGAATAGTCGATAGTCCACGGTTTGGGCTAGGAGTCCGGGATTTCAGGAATTATTTGAGTATATGATTAATAACAAAAATCTCTAATCCCCCTTGTAGAGAAGGATATCTGGAATTGAGAAGGGGGCGGGTGGCATAGCCGTTCGGTTAAGGGCTGAATGGTAGATCATTGATCAAAATGCTCTATTTTGTACTGCCCCTCTGGCTCTTTTATGAAGGAGGGGGAAACCTTGGCGAAATCATCATGATTTCCTGGGTCGTTTCCGGACCCCTTTGAGTTTCCCCTAGGAGGGGAAAAAAGGGAAACGGGGATGCAGCGGAAGGGTACCAAAAAGGAGAAAAGAAGAGAAAGTTTTTCTTAACCGAACGGCTATGTGGGGGGATGAATTTAAATACAAAAACGGATGAAAAGAAAAATACCCATTGGAATCGTAGGCTTGGGGCGTATGGGAATGAGATATGCAGAAAATTTGGTCTATCGTGTCCCAAATGCGGAATTAATTGCTGCTTGTAGCATCAATCCGAAAGAGCAGAGCCATGCAAGGGATGTTTTGGGCATTCCCCATGTGTATGATTCCTATGAAAAGATGCTAGAACGGAAGGACCTGGAAGCCATTTTTGTGGTCAGTTCTACTACACTTCATGTGGACCATATGGTGGCAGCGCTCCAATCGGGGAAGCATGTTTTTTCAGAAAAACCCCTGGGGATTGAGATAGAAAAGTGTCTGTATGCAGAGAAGATTTCTGCCCAATATCCGGAGCTTTTAGCAGTGGTAGGCTTTGTTCGCCGCTTCGATCCTAGCTATGTATACGCCAAAGAAAAGGTTAGCTCTGGGGCTATAGGGAGACCTTTTTTAGTAAAATCACAGACAGTAGATCTCGACTCCACCGCAGGCTTTCAAATGGAATTTGTCAAAACCAGTGGCGGGATGTTTCACGATTTCAATGTGCACGATATAGACCTTGCGCGCTGGTATTTAGGTTCGGAAGTGAAAACGGTTTTTTCAGCTGGCGGAGCCTTCAAGCACAAAGCCTTCGCTGAAGTGAATGATGCGGACAATGTTCTGTCCACCTGTGTTTTTGACAATGGAACGATGGCTCAGATTCTTGCCTCTCGAACCGCAGCTCATGGGCATGATACCTATACTGAAATCGTGGGGACAGAAGGGGTTCTGCGAATTGGAAGGCCCTCCGCCCAAAACCGGGTTCAGATCATGGACCAGCACGGGGCCCGGTATGAATGCGTGGAAACTTTTTACGATCGTTTCCAGGATGCCTTTCTGATTATGATACAGGATTTTATTGATTGCTTGGTGGAAGGGAAGAAACCCGAATTGACCCTGCGAGATGCTACCCAAGCGACGCGGGTGGCCATTGCGATGACAGATTCCTTATTTGGAGGGAAGGGGCTTGTGGAGCTACAAAGTTAGTTGCCAAAGGTCGGTGGTCGGTAGTTTCTATGACCACTACAAGGTAAAATTCATCGTTTCAGGTTCAAGTTCTTATTATCTAAGAAATCGTTTTACAGAAAGCCTTGCGGGTAGAAAACAAATATTTGAACTTTTCCCATTGACCTTCATAGAGTTCTTACGCTTTAAGGGAGTGGATCATACTTCTCTGGAGACCTTCAGATTTAAGCCTTATCGTCAGACGTTATATGCATTATACAAGCCACACTATGAGGAGTTTATCCAATATGGAGGGTTCCCCGAGGTGGTTCTTAGTGATTCTGAAGATAGGAAAAAGCGTCTTCTTTCCGATGTATTGAATTCTTATATTGAATTAGACATAAAATTATTGTCGGACTATTCAGTCATAGATGATCTATTTAAATTGGTTTCCTTATTGGCCTCTAGAATTGGCCAGAAAATGGATTATAGTAAAATGAGTTCTATATTAGGACTGAGTCGACATAAGCTAAAAGACTATATTCATTTATTAGAACGAACCTATTTTCTGCATCTTGTCAGGCCATTTACTGGGAGCATTGATAGAGCCATAGCAAAACAGCCTAAAGTATATGTGGCTGATACAGGTTTAGCTAGGCAGTTGGCCCAGTTAAATAGTGGGGCCTTGTTTGAAAATGCTGTGGCCTTGCAACTCATGAGACTTGGGAAACTGGCCTATTTTCAGCTAAGAACAGGGCAAGAGATTGATTTCATTGTCAATGAAAAAAGGGCTTTTGAGGTAAAGGAAACTCCAACACAGAAAGATTTGAATACGGTAAGAAAAAGAGCAGAACGCATCGGTATCAAAAGTTCTGAGCTAATTGGTCGTTATCCTCCTGAAAATGGTTTTGATGCTTTTATTTGGGGAGGAACAGTTTTGTAATTACTTTTTTTGAGGATAAAATAACCATACACTCATATGCTTCTCCTAAAAAACTATATTAATGGAACCTGGGTAGCTAGCTCAGCAACGGAACAGATAGCTGTTGAAAATCCCGCTACAAAGGAAATCTTGGCCAAAGTGCCGGACGGCTCAAGTAAGGATGTGGGAGCAGCCGTCTCCGCTGCAGAGGAAGCCTTTCCCGCTTGGCGTAATACGCCAGCCCACGACCGTATTCAATATCTATTTCGCCTAAAAACGCTTTTGGAGGAGCATTATGAAGAGATTGCTAGGACCATTACAGAAGAATGCGGGAAAACCTTGGGGGAATCTAAAGGAGAGTTACGTCGGGCGATTGAAAATGTCGAAATGGCCTGTGGAACCCCCTCACTCATTCAAGGAGCCTATACAGAAGATATCGCCAGAGGTATAGACGAATACATGGTGCGCCAGCCCTTGGGAGTTTGTGCCTGTATTACCCCTTTTAACTTTCCAGGAATGATCCCCTTTTGGTTCTTGCCCTACGCCATAGCCTGTGGTAATACCTTCATCGTTAAACCTTCCGAGAAAGTTCCCCTTACCTTACATAAGGTATTTGAACTGTTAGACCAATTAGGCCTTCCCCCTGGCGTCATCAACATGGTTCACGGACGAAAGGAAGCTGTTGATGCCCTGATTCAGCATCCCTCCGTGAAAGCTATCAGTTTTGTGGGCTCAACCCAAGTAGCACGGTACATCTATGCGGAAGGGGCCAAATATGGCAAACGGGTTCAAGCCCAAGGAGGGGCAAAAAATCCGATTATCGTATTGCCTGATGCAGAAATGGATTCGACTACTCAGATAGTGGTAGACTCTGTTTATGGCTGCGCCGGCCAACGCTGCCTGGCGGCATCCTCAATTTTAACTATTGGAGCACATAAGGAATTTACAGAACGAGTGGTTGAAATGGCCCATGATCGTGTTACCGGCTATGGGATGGATCCAACTACCCAGATGGGAAGTATTATCACCGCTGAAAGTAAACAGCGAATCGAAGGACTAATTGCTAAAGGCGTAAAAGAGGGGGCCAAATTGGTCTTAGACGGACGGAATTCTCCTATCTCTGGCTATGAAAAAGGGAATTTTCTCAAGCCTACGATATTGGAAGATGTTCCATTGAAGGGAGAACTCGCCCATACGGAAATCTTTGGTCCTGTCATGAGCCTAATACACCTCGAATCGATTGATCAGGCCCTGGAATACCTCAATCAGAACCCCTACGGCAATATGGCCTGTATTTTTACCAGTAATGGGGGAGCGGCCAGGCAGTTTCGCCACGACGCTTATGCCGGGAATATTGGAATCAATATTGGCGTGGCGGCACCCATGGCAGAATTTCCCTTTTCTGGATGGAAAGACAGTTTCTTTGGTGATCTACACGGCCAGGGAAAACATGCCATAGAATTTTTTACCCAGACCAAAATTGTAGTAGAGCGTTGGCTGAAAGAATGGTCTCGTAAATTTTAGTAGATTGTAGTAATAGACTACTTATACTACCTTTTATGTGGACTCTACTCAGTTTTTTGCTGTTTACAGCATTTGTTGCCATTTTTTCCTGGTATAAATTAAGAAAAGACGCCCTGGACTCTCAAGATGGATATTTCTTGGGAGGGCGCAGCCTTACAGCGGGAGTAATTGCTGGATCAATGATCCTGACCAATATCTCTACCGAGCACCTTATTGGAATGAACGGGGATGCCTTTATGCATGGCTTGATCATCATCAGTTGGGAGACTACCTCTGCTATTGCCCTGGTCATCGGAGCTCTCTACTTTATTCCCAAATACCTTCGAATGGGGCTGACAACCATTCCGGAGTACCTAGAATACAGATTTGATGGCTTTACTCGGACTTTGGTGGCGGCAGTACTGATTCTTTCCTTTGTTTTTACCCTTTTGCCCATTGTCCTATATACGGGTGCCATAAACTTTGAAAGCATATTCGAAATCTCAGAAAAGTGGAATTTGAGTGAATCTCAGGCCATTTGGATTACCATTCTTGTGATCGGCTTGATAGGATCAATTTATGCCATTTTTGGCGGCCTCAAGGCCGTTGCCTACTCTGATATGATAAATGGATATGGCTTATTAATTGGGGGGCTGATGGTGCCTATTTTCGCCTTATGGCAGATAGGAGATGGAGATATCTGGGGGGCCATGAGCAAGGTGTATGAGTTTGCCCCTGAAAAATTTCGGGTTTTGGGCTCTCGAGATTCTATCATGCCTATGGAGGTGTTATTCACAGGCCTAATAGTCAATCAATTGTACTTCTGGTGCATGAACCAGACCATTATCCAGCGGGCCTTGGGGGCCGTAAGTCTCAAAGAAGCACAGAAGGGCTTAATGCTTGCAGGTTTATTCAAAATTTTAGTCCCCCTAATAATTATTCTTCCTGGGATTATCGGTATCTATTACTTTGGTGCCTTTAGTGCGGACAGCCTTCCCAAGGGCGAGGTCGTGTATCCAGAACTGGTCAAGGCCGTCATGCCCACCGTGTTGATCGGTTTTTTTGCGGCGGTGGTGATGGGGGCTGTTTTAAGTACCTTCAATAGTGTCCTGAATAGTTCCGCTACCTTATTCAGTGTGGGCATCTATAAAAGACACATACGAAAAGCAGCTGATGAGAAGCAACTTGTTCGGGTGGGAAAATGGACCTCTGCAATTCTGGCCATAGGGGCCATTCTGGTAGCCCCGATGGTAGCCAATGCCCCTGAAGGGCTTTACCAACTCTTGCAAACCCTCAATGGGATCTATTTCATTCCTGTAGCCTCTATCCTCATTGCGGGATTTTTTGTGAAAAATATCTCGGCTACAGGTGCCAAAGTGGGATTTTTCTTTGGCCTGTTTTTCTATATCATTTTGGCCTTTGTCCTAGATATTGATAACCGCGACAACCTAGAAAATGGAAGCTTCTATATGCATTATGTGCATATCTGGGGCTTGGAATTTGTCTTAAATATGTTGGTCATGTGGGGCGTTTCTCAGATTTTCCCTCGAGAAAAGGCCACCCAGCAAGATTTTGTCCAAAAAATTCAATTGGAAGAGTGGAAATACGCCAAGATTGTAGGGCTAGGCTTAGTGATCATTACCCTGGCCATTTACCTGTGGCTCCAGTAAAGCTAGGAGGACTCTAATGGATTCTGCTTGCGGAGTTTTGCCATAAATGTAACCAGGGATAGGGCGCGAACGTCCTGGGGGAGGGAAAAGGACTCTTTCCCTGGATAGATGACAAATTTCTGCTGAATTTCAAGAGAATTGCAGGATTCATAGAACCCTTTTGATATAGAAAATGTGTGACCCCTTTTTATTTCAATAGCCCATTTTTCGTAGGGATTAAATTCTAGAATGAGGTCTATTTCGGCCCCTCCGGCTGTTCGATAATAATACGGTCTTACACGAGGCGGTAAAACGGATATGATATTATCAATTACAAATCCTTCCCAGCTTTTTCCTGCAATAGGATGGCCAAGGAGCTCATTATAGGAACCAATATTAAGTAGGGCATGGGTAATGCCACTATCTCTAACATATACCCTTGGAGATTTTACCAAACGCTTTTTTACATTGGCCGAAAAAGGGGCTAGTCTTCTGATTAGTAGCAAGTCTACTAGTAGATCCACATAACGACCAATGGTGACACTAGAGACACCCAAACTACTCCCAATTTGAGAAGCATTTAGGGGATTGCCTTGGTTGTGAGCTAGCATGGTCCAAAAGCGTTCCAGGGTCTGGGCAGGGATTCTAGGGCCGAGCTGAGGAATATCTCGTTCTAGATAGGTTTTGATAAAATTGAAGCGCCAATCGAGGCTATTGGCATCACTCTGAAGTAAGCTTTCAGGAAACCCCCCTCGTACCCAAAGTTCATTAAGTTTACTACTTTCAGTCTGTTGATCATATTCAATAGCATTGACTGGGAAAAGTTCAAGGAAGGCAATTCTACCTGCTAGGGTCTCACTAGATTGTTGTAGGAGGTCTATAGAGGCCGATCCTAGAAATAAGAATAATCCTTTCCTATTCCCCTTTCTCCTTTCCTGGTCGATTAATCCACGAATTTGGGTAAAAACTTCTGGTAGTCTTTGGACTTCATCCAGGATAATGAGTTTGTCGTCATTTTCTTCATAAAAAGCCGCAATATCCTGGACTTTCTGTAGGTCCAGTCGATTTTCTAAATCGAGGTAGACAGAAGGTCGGCCTTGAGCAATCTGGAGGGCCAGAGTTGTTTTCCCCACTTGTCTAGGGCCCATAAGGGCTACACTTGCATGGGTATTGAGGGCTTCGGCCAATTTTTTTTCCAGATAGCGAGGGATCATGTAGGCAAATTTAACATTTCATGTAAAATTTACATAGTAATAGCCCCATAATGAGGAAAATTAGCCCAAAAAGAAAGGTAGGCAGGAGAATCTCCTACCTACCTAGCCCTTGCTCTTAAAAACCGGGGGACTCAATCACTTCGTGAGAATCAACCCCAGCCCTTGCTCTTACCGATAATAATACAAAGACTGTGCCTGAATTATTTTTCAAGAGATTTTTGTGAAAAAGCTGAAAAATGGGGGATTTAAGGAGCAGAAGACCTATTCGGGTGTATATAAAAACCCTACCCATGTACAGTAATTCCATTTTCGCTTAATTCCTTTTAGCACGATACATCTCTACCTGGGTTTCCTGAGCGAATTCCTCAAGCTTTTGCCTCAACGCCTTCACCTTTTCCGGATAGCTGTCTGCTAAATTATACATCTCATAGGGATCTTGATTCATGTGAAAAAGCTGCTCTCCATCAGATTCGGTAACTCGGTATTTCCATTCCTTTTCTCGTATTCCCTGAACGCTTTTATTTCTACAATAGAAAAAAGTTTTCCTAGGAGATGAGCTCTCCCCTTTCCAGGTAGAAAGCATGTTTTTTCCGTCAATCTGAACTTGATCAGGCATGTTTGCCCCGCCTATTTCGATTAAGGTGGGAAAAATATCTAAGGTGGAGGCTATTTCCCTATTCACCTGATTCTCCTCAATTACCCCCGGCCAATACACTATACCGGGTACCCGAAAGCCTCCTTCATAGCTAGTAGCCTTGGCACCGCGTAGGCCTCCCGTTGTTCCAGCATGCCATCTTTCTACCCCGTCTTGTAACATTCTATCGGGTAAATTCTGCCAGGGCCCATTATCACTGGTGAAAATGATCAAGGTATTTTCAGCTAATCCTTCTTCCTCTAAGGTTCGATGCAGTTCTCCGATGGTCCAATCTACCATTTCGATCACATCCCCATACAGCCCAGCTTCAGAAGTCCCTCGAAATTTAGGGGCAGCATTAATCGGTAAATGGGGCATGCTGTGGGCCAAATACAGGAAAAAGGGTTTGTCCCTATCCTCTTTGATAAATTCGATGGCTTTCTCTGCATAGTCTAGTGTGAGCATTTCTTGTTTTTTACCTATTTCTCTAAGCTTTTTGTCGTCCTCATATAGAAACAAGGTATCCTTACCACTCAACCAGGGACACCAGGGGAGGATCATGTCGTTGCTATAGGGAAGGCCGAAAAAGGAGTCAAAGCCGCGATTGGTAGGCAGGTATTGGGGGTTATGTCCTAAGTGCCATTTCCCTATGATGCCTGTGTGATAACCAGCCTTTTTGAGCACCTGGGCAAGGGTAATCTCAGATAGAGGGAGGCCATTCTTGGATTCGGGCCCAAAATTGTGTGGTGCATTTCGCACAGGATACCTGCCCGTAAGGAGTCCAGCCCGGGAGGGGGTACAGACGGCCGCTGCTGCATAAAAAGAGGTAAAGCGGATTCCCCCCTCGGCGAGTTTATTCAAATTAGGCGTTTTGATAAGCGGATTGCCATAGCATTCCAGGTCGCCATAGCCCATGTCATCCATGAAAATGAGGAGGATATTGGGCTGGGTAGGGGAGGAGCTTTGCGCTGAGAGGGGAGAGTTGTATACTATTGCGGCTATAAGGCCGAATAGGTTGAGCAGTAGAGTCTTTGGCATGAGTTGTATCTGTAAAGTGCTTGACCTAAGTTAATAGGTAAAGCCGAAATGCCAAAGGGGGATTATTCTGCCTTTTTTATGCAGAATATCATCTGCTGCGATAAAGGAGCTGGGAACCCCTTTTAATTGTGAGAAGGTTTTTGATGCTCCTCCTACCTCAAAAACATATGAGTTATCCACTAGGAAATCTCCGTATTTGGGTGTCGTTACGTGGTGTTTTACGGAAAGTTGATTCATGAAGAAGGTTTCGCGAAGGTTTCCAGGATCTGGGGTATTATCTCCCAGTGCATAACAGAGATTAGGGTTATTCAGAAATATTTTATCTGGTTTTCTTAAAGGCCCCATACCCATTGATGCAGAACGGAGGGTTTGGATCATAGAGGCTCTTTCCAACCAAGAAATATAATTGAGTATAATATCTCTTGCTACTCCTACTTCCCTTGCTAATTGGGTAATATTTGGGGTGAAGGGAACCATTGACGTCAATATGGAAAGGAGGCGCTTCAATTTATGGATGGTTTGATAGGTGATTTGTTGAATGGCAGGTAAATCTGTCTCAAGTACCAAATTGGCGATAATCCTTAAACGTTCGGAATATATTTTCTTTCCTTCTAAGAAAAAGGGATAGAAGCCCCATTGAAGATACGCTTTAAAGGTTTGCAGGATATCTATCTTCTCAGGCAAGTTGCTTAATCGATCTTCATACAGGATTTGATCTAGTGTTAGCTTAGGTAATGTTAGCCCGTGTTCAAATCTTAAATAGGCTCGAAAGGATAATCCTGAAAGGGTATAGCCAACGGCTCTCCTACTTAAATCGCTATCTCCTTTATAAATGTTCAAGGCTGAAGAGCCCGTAAATACGACTTTGAGTGTAGGATAGTAATCGTACATCAACTTGAGGTCTTTGGACCAATGAGGGTATTTGTGAACTTCATCTAAGTATAGGTGAGTTCCTCCTTTTTTGACAAAATCTTCAGCAAACTCGATAAGTCGGGCTTTTTCAAAATAAATGTCATCCAGTGTAGTGTAGAGAACTTTGTCATCTTTGCTTCCAAAATTCTCCTTGATATGTTGCAATAGTAAGGTCGTTTTTCCCGATCCTCTAGCCCCTGTTATGGAAATAAGCTGTTTATCCCACTCAATCTCATCTATTAGATAGCGTCGGATATGGTAGGGTGCATTGTCTACGAGTTGCTGGTGGAGAATTTTGAGACGCTGCATAAAATTGTGGTTTAGAAACTACAAATATATAAATTGTAGTATGAAAACTACAAAAATGAAAAATGTGGTTTTGAAACAACGTTTTTTAAGCCTTTTGAGGTACAAATAATACTTCTGATCAGATCAATCGGATAAGTTTCTTATAAAATAGTAACCTTTTTTCGATTATTTCGATTAAATTAGATGGAAAGGAAAAATATATGCGGTCTTATCCTGAACTAAAAAAGCCCTCGAAAGAGGAGCAACAAACGGCAATGGTATCCTATGATGCCCTAGCGGCTACGCTTATTCAATTAAAAACGGAATACCCTGAAATTGAGATTGAGGAGACAAATGAGAAAATAAAAGTTCCCCGACAAGCATTGGAGTTATTAGCGGAAATTCTTAAGGGATTAAGTAAGGGAAGACCAATCTCCATAGTTCCCATAGCAGCAGAAATGACAACTCAGGCTGCGGCGGACTTTATTGGATGCTCTCGGCCTCATTTGGTAAAGCTCTTAGAGGGAGGAAAGATTCCTTATACCTTGGTGGGCAAACATAGAAGAATCAAATACGAAGATTTGGCAGTCTATAAAAAGCAGATGAAAGCACAGCAAGAAGCCTTACTCATCGAGCTGATGAAGGGAGATGAGGAACTGGGCCTGTATGAGAAGTAACCATGATACACAGTGTCCGCTTCACTTGCGTACTAGATATTTTCAGAAATAATAGTCTCAAAGGAACTGCGGATTACTTGCATGCGTTGATTTAAGCAAAATCCCCTTTCAGGTTTACCTGTTATTCTCCCAATTGGAAGAAGCTCCTCAAATGGATATTCCCCTAGGGAAAAACTTTTTAAGATACGGATGGCCATAAATTCCAAGGGGAAAGGAAGATTTGGTGGGACAAGAATTATTTGTACTTCTGTATTTTAAGAGGAATTTGAATATTGAAGGAATGTCTGACATTATTTGCATCCAGGGTGTCTGCTGCGCATAAAAGAGCAAGCGGTTCACCCTTCTCCAGAAACACCTGGGGGCGTTCCAGGTGGGTAAATTGCTGGATTTCTCCCTCTTCCCAGGTAACTATACGATTAGAAATCTCAAAGTATTTGGCTTGCTCCCAGTTGATTCCATCTGGTGAATCATAGTGAACCAGAGAAAACAATCTTTGCTTACCCGTTTCTTTAATCCTTTTCACAATGGCTCTGTATTTCCCCTCCTGATACCAGATATAGGGATCTTCAGCGGGGAATCTCTCCCCTTCATAGGTAAATACAGGATTCGGGTACTTTTTGAACGGTCCAGTAGGAGACTCTGCGATTGCCACCATGTGCACTACAGGTCCTCCTTTAGGTAATTGATGCTTCATCCCTACCGCTTTATAGACCATCAAGATCTTTCCATCTGCCATTTGGCACACGGAGGGATTGGAAGTCATCAAGGCATCATGGGCGGAAGTATCGCCATGGGTAATATCCAACACAGGCTGATCAAATCGTTTCCATGGCCCCCCTGGATGCTTGGCTACGGCTACTCCTATCCGTTGCTTGTTGCGATGTTGCCAGTTTATTTTTGCTTTGCCGGGTACACTGACGATTTCGCGGTCTCCCGTACAGCCCATGTAGTATAGGTAGTACTTCCCATTGAGTTTGTGGACCGTCGGGTTGTGGGTGGTCATTCCATCCCAGTACGCTTTTCCCCGTATGGGAAGCGCCACGTCGACAAAGGTGAATGGACCAAATGGAGATGTTGAAGTGGCATGGGCAATCTCCGAGTAAGTCACCCATTCCCACCCAATTGCTTTAGGCCACCTTGAATAGTACAGGTGATACAAGCCCTCTTCCCCTTTGACGAGGGAGCCTCCCCAAATGCTCATCGTGTCATTAGAGAATACGGATGTTCGAGCGACTTTTTCAAATGAAATTTGAAAGTCCTGAATAATTGCTGAGTTCCCTGTCGTATTTGGCGAACAGGATAGGGCTATGAAAGCAAGCGAAATACACAATAAGAGAACGCTTGCGTGTATGTGTGAATTCTTCATAAGTTAAGCAAACTCTACCCTTAACTTCTTTCCGGTTATCCTTCCGATACTTAATAGCGTTCCGATTTTGATGTCCTTGTACCCCTTCTCTGGGTCTAGCAAACGATCGAGTTGGGAGCGACTGGTATTCAGCTCCTCCGCCAGGGCTTTTTTGGATTTATGCGTTTCCTTGATGTGTTCACTTAATAACCATGCAATAGTATTAGCGATGGCCTTTTGGGTAACTTCTTCATAAATACCCCATTCCTTTAAGTCGTCGTCAAGTGTAACTTTCCTTCTTTTTCGGTCCATTATTTTATGATAATTTATACGGAATGATTTGAGTCTAACAGTAGGTGAGATAGTCCTTTAAGCGTTTTTCAGCGATTTCTATTTCCTTAATCGCCTGACCAATTATTTTTCTGTCTTCCAGAGACTTACTTCTAATGAATTTTTGAACGGGAATATTGTCACTCTCAGTGATATAATACTCGAATTCTAGTCTTTTTTCTGTTGGGACTTCATTAGGCATACGCAAATGTACCTTTAAAGGTACTAATTTTCAAAAAAAATGCTCAAAGAAAAGACTTTCTCACCCCCACCCCTCCTCAAAGGTCTGAATAAACTCCCTCAACTTCTCAATAATTCGTTCCGCAATCGTCTTCCGCTCCAGGATTTTGGGCTTGTTTTGTAAGGCCCCAATGATACTATCACGTAGGGGAGTGCGACCCGTGAAGAGGTAGGTCTGAACCACCTGGGAGAGCTTGTCGGGATCCATCTGTTCCTCTGTCGATAATTGCGCCAGGGCGGCTTGTTTTTCCTGGGTCCAGAAGGCCTCGAAATGGTCGGGAATGTCTTCGGCATCCTCAATGTGGTTACTTCATTCTGGAAACCCTTTTTCCAATCGCTCGATATGTGAGGCACATCTAAGAATTCAACGGTTTGGGAATTTTCATTGACCAACTCATTGTTTCGCCCGAGCTTGGGCCCTCTTCCAAAAATCTGTCTCTTCCAGGTCGATCATTTGGACTTTGCCTTGTTCAATAGCCTCTATCCGGTCTGCCATGTGATCGAGATAAGCTTCGTCAGAAAGGGGGTAGGGCAAGGCTTCTTGGGTTTCCGCTTGGACCAGCTTTACAGCTTCTTGAAGTAGGGTCAGTTTGTCTTGCAGGACCAAGTTCTTAAACTGGGCTAAAATGGTTTCAATTGCTTGTGCCATACCCCAATATATGGCTTTCTCTACAAAGTTGATTCAGCAAGTCTATTCTCTAGCCCTATTTACACAAACTCCTATCTCCCTGCACAAAAAAATCAACCCCTAACAAATCGTGTGTTAGAGGTTGATTTTTTTGTGGAGCATGGCGGAGTCGAACCGCCGACCTTTTGACTGCCAGTCAAACGCTCTAGCCAACTGAGCTAATGCCCCAGTAGGGCAAATGTACATGGGAAAATTGAAAATGGAAAATGGATAAGGGAAAAAGTCGGAGGAATTGGTCAGTGGTCGATGGTCCGAAGTCGGTAGCTTAAGTTTGCTTGGTTAAATTCTACGGGACTATTACTTTGTCAGCAAAGTATGTGGACTGATAAAAAATATGAAAACTTATTAGATGGAGTGCACACAGCCCCTTGCATAGGAAGGCCTTGGTTTATTCGTGCAAGTTTTTTTGGTTCTTTTTTTCACTCACCCCAGAACCATGAAAAAAAGAATGAACTTTATTCGTCTGCAAAGTAAAGAAGTTTAAAAATGACAGAGCTATGGACCACAGACCCCCTTATTCACCACCCCAACCAACGCTGCAAAAAATACAGCTACAGCTACCCCAATACCCCAGGGAATCATCTTGCCTAGAATATGCTGAAAATCGAGTGTCTTCCTTTCTCTGGAAGAATCCTTTCGTTCAAAGCGGGAGGAATTGCGTTCGCGAAGCATGGGATTTTATGTTAGGTGAGAGTTAATAGGAGAGAGTTGTAATCGTAAATATTTTCGAATCAAGTCAATCATAAAGGCATAACCTAGCGAAACTCTCCCCTATAGGCTCACTCCTCACTCCTCTTGCCGGGCATCTTCTCCCCCGCCCATATTTCCAAGCTCAGGTAATTCTCCGGAGGGGGGAGGGGGCAAACGAAATCGGTGTTGTAGACGCAATAAGGGTTATAGGCCTGATTGAAATCTACCGTCAATTCATCTCCTAAAGCAATATCCAGGTAACGACCGCCCCCATAGGTTGAAACGTTAGTAGTCAAGTCACGAAAAGGAACAAAGAGGGTATTGACCGATTCATCCAGATTTTTGTAGGTAACGAGTTCTTGCTTCATCCCTTGAAGGGAGAAGGCCAGCTTACCTGATTGAATCATTCGCTGAATGGAGCCCACGGAAGTCATGAGCAGTAAGGTATCAGCTCTTTCCGATGGAATGAAATCTGCTGAACAGATGTAGGATTCATCTATGGGGAAATAGGTAAGGCCTTGAAATTGGGTCCTTTCGTTGCGCTTGATGGGAGAGTCCGGCGCATTGCGAAACTGCCGATCTTTGGCCTCCCGTTGGGCTTCAAGACGTAGGGAGTAGGTAGAGGGATTGCGCAAGGAGTAATATTGCCAAAGAATAATGCCTACAAATAAGATCCCAATGGCAATAATGATTTTGGTACTATTTTCTCTGGAATTGATATCCATCTGTCAGAAAAACTCGGTTGAATATGGAATGCAAATTAACGTGAATTTTGGATAAGGAGCTAGCATAAAACTACAAACATAGGTGTGTAGGTGTGTAGGCCTGCAAAATTCGTTGGGAACTGGGGGGGCTGGTGTACCCCCCTTCTTTTCCCCCCTACTACTGCAGGGGGGAATAAAAAGGGGGGTATTTTGCGATTTTTGGCGCTACGTTTTTCTAAAAAAGTAGCTAACAAATCAAGGAAAGAAAAATAGGTATTAATAACTCCCTGAGAATTAGAGGAGGGATTATTATCCCTAATTAAAGTTAAACTAAGAAAGGGAAGTTTTAGGCAAAAAGCGCTTCATCCAGGTATCCTGTAAAGAAACTTCCCAGCGGCTGAGATCATCGCTTTGGCCTAGTGAGTGATCAAAAACCTGGGTCTCAGGGCTGATTGTTCCCTCCTTCAAAGCGTTGGGTAACTCCCGAAAATCTATGGATGCAACTTTCCCAGTTGGATCTTTGTAAAAAACGCGACTTGCATCTACACTGTTCAATCCCTCTGCCTCCAGAATTTGGGAAACCGCTCGCTTTAAGGAGTCTATCGAGCAACCGGATGGTCTATTTTCGTCTGGGTCAGCCTGTACGAGGACAAAGCGATTATGCCGAACCAGAATTTGGGCACTAATTGGCCTCCCATGTGAATTCCATTTCTCCAAATAGCGCTGGAAAGTCTGCTCCAGTTGGGTATTTTGAGCTTCTGTTAAAGTCGATTCAAGCGAAAAAATCCAGGTATAGAGTTGCATAATGGGGTATTTAGTTCTTTAGGCTAGAAGGGTTATATAGCTTAATGGTCCATGGTCGATAGTCTGAGTTAAAAAGGATATTTAGTTTAATGATCCATGGTCGATAGCCTGAGTGGAAAGGATGGAAGGGCTCAAGAGCCAATTAACCACCCCAAACTGTGGACCGTCGACCAACTAACCAATTAACCAACCTAGACTGTGGACCATCGACTATCAACCATTTAACCATAATCTACGTCCTCCTCCTGTTGAAGTTCTGGTAACACCGCACTTTCATTGCGGGCAGGTGCCAATTTTTGTTTGGACTTCAAGGCATTCTTTTGAAGGTGGGTATTTTCTTCCCGATTCCGGTGTATATCGATGGCCAAATAGATCGCCTGACGTAGGCTCTCTGTATCGGCAATATTCTTCCCAGCAATATCAAAGGCGACTCCATGATCAGGGGAAGTACGTATTAAGGGTATTCCCGCTGTAAAGTTTACCCCTGAATATCCAGCCAACAGTTTGAAAGGGACCAAGCCCTGGTCGTGATACATGGCAAGCACCCCATCGAAACGACGGAAAGTCATAGCTCCAAAAAAGCCATCGGCGGGGTAGGGGCCTTCTGCCAGTATTCCCTTATCTTGTAGGGACTGTATGGCTACTTTGATGACTTCTTCCTCTTCTGTTCCCACTAGCCCCCTGTCTCCTGCATGGGGGTTGAGTCCCAGGACTGCCAAAAGGGGCCGTTGTATGTTGAAGTCCCGTTGGAGACTCTCGTGAAACATTTCTGCCTTCCGGATGATTCCGTTGACAGAGATATTAAGGGGCACATTTTTAATCGCTACATGGTTGGTGACCAAGCCAACCCTCAGGTCTTCAGAAACCATCATCATCAGGCTGTCATCTGCGCCAAAGGATTGAGCTAAATATTCGGTATGACCACGAAAATCTGAGAGGTGCTTTTGGAAGGTAGATTTGTCTACCGGGAGGGTTATCAAGGCATCGATGGCTTTGTGTAAGGCATCCTCTACTGCTGTTTTGACAGAGAGATAGGCCCCTTCCCCTCCCAAATCGGTGGGTATGCCGATTTCTACCCGATCCAAATTGGGAATACACTCCACTACATTGAATCGATTGTGTTGGGCTTGGGAAGGGGAGTTGATAACCTGATAATTGAATCTGGAAATCTCGAGAACTTTTCGGTATATATTTAAGACTTTAGAAGAACCATACAATATGGGTGTGCAGAGCTCTTTGAGTCGGTTGTCTTGAAAAGCTTTTAATACCAATTCAGGACCAATCCCTCCTATATCTCCCAGCGTTATCCCTAGCCGTATTTTTTGGTTTTGTTTTGCCATAATGCAGCAAGCTACACAGGATTTTTAATCCCACAAAATACACCAGATTAAAATGGGACCTCTCCTGGATCAGGAGGAGGAAGAGGCGTCGGGTCTGCCGGGGGTAGGTCATCATTCATTTTAGAGCCCCGAGTAATGGTTGAAGGGCCTCCTGCATATTGAGAGTAAGCGGATTCAATATCGGGATTGCCGTGGTACTGCCAATCACCAAATTTACCATACTGTCCAATGAAGTTCAGCTTTACATTGCCCGTAGGGCCGTTTCGTTGCTTGGCGATGATCAACTCTGCTAAGCCCAGGGTAGAATTTCCCTCATCATCTGTTTCGAAGCCATAATACTCCGGGCGATAGAGAAACATAACCATATCTGCATCCTGCTCAATCGATCCACTCTCACGCAAATCACTCAGAACAGGCCTCCTGTCTCCGCCCCGACTTTCTACGGCTCGGCTTAGCTGAGAAAGGGCAATGACGCATACATCCAGTTCTTTGGCAATTTCTTTAAGAGCCCGAGAAATACCCGCAATTTCCTGCTCCCGGTTGGCATTTTTATTACTGCTACTGCCCGACATAAGTTGGAGATAGTCTATGACTACCAAGCCAATGCCTTTTTCGGCTTTGAGCCTCCTGCACTTGGCTCTTAGGTCAAAAATAGAGAGGGCAGGGGTATCATCGATGAAGATAGGGGCCTTGTTGAGGGTACCAATGCGGTGTAGCAGTTGTTTCCACTCATGTTCTTCTAAGCGACCCGTACGCACCTTTTGCGCGTCCAGTTCGGCTTCCGAACAAATCATCCGTTGGGTGAGCTGTACCGCTGCCATCTCCAAAGAGAAGAAGGCAACGGGCTCATTGAAACGCATGGCAGCATGGCGAGCAAGGGTCAGGGTAAGAGCAGTCTTGCCCATAGCTGGGCGAGCTGCAATGATCACTAAATCGGTTTTTTGCCATCCTGCCGTCATCTTATCCAACTCCATAAAGCCAGAAGGGATTCCCGTAACGCTGCTGTCCTTTCCCCGCATTTCTTCCAGCTTTTCCAAGGTCTTCATGACCAATTCCGGCATCGAAGCATAATTCCTGCGTAAGTTGGTCTCAGATATTTCAAATAATTGTTGTTCGGTGCCATCCAGGAGGTCAAACACGTCTGTACTTTCGTCGTAAGCGGATTTGATAACATTATCCGATATGGTAATAAGCTCCCGGAGGATAAACTTCTCCGCTACTACGCGTGCGTGATATTCAATATTGGCTGCAGAGGCTACCCGTGAGGTGAGTTCGGTGAGGTAAAAGGCTCCACCTGTTTGTTTGAGCTTTTGAACTTTGCTCAGGGCATTTTTAACGGTGAGGATATCAATGGGCTCGGAGTTCTGAAACAATTCTATGATGGTTTCATAGATGAAGCGATTGGCATCCTTGTAAAACATGTGGGGCTTCAGGATGTCAATTACCCGGTGGAGGGAATCTTTTTCCAATAATAAGGCACCTAACACAGCCTCTTCCATATCCAAGGCCTGGGGAGGAAGTTTACCTCCTGTAGGAACAGGGGTATTGATGCTGCGCACCTTGCCAGGGTTGTTGGATCTGTTTTCAGCGTGAGTCATGTGTTCATTCGGGTTTGGGACATCAAATATACAAATCCTTCCTCAGACATAGAATTCCAAGTAAATAAATGGTTTACAGGGAAATATCTACTTATACACAGGCTTTCCCACAGGCACATCCGGGAAATCCACACAATTTACCTCAAAATTGTGGATAAGTTTCGAGAAATGTGGAGAAAGGAGGACTTATCTAAACTCTATCCCCATTCGCAATGAAAGTCTATTGAGGTAGATGTTTTTCCCTTGTAAGGTCTGGTATACAGGACTCAGCCCATATGTTTGGGAAGGACCCAGGTATAGGTTCAATTTGGAGTTGAGGTGGAACCTGTACATGATTCCCAGCTCAGCATGTAGGTGGGAGGACTTTTGTATTAAAGGGGGGGGATTCGCACCGAGGGACCTAAAACCACTTTCATTATTATCGAAATTAAATTCGAGCTTATTGAGACTTGTATTTAGGGAAACCCCTCCTTGAATTAACCAGCTACTCCGGTCTGAGGCGAAGGTATATTGGGCCAATATGGGCACCTCCAATTGGAAGTTTTGCATAGAAAAATCTGATGTGGGGCTATTGTTGGTAGAAAAATTGGCGGAATCGGGACGAGTTCCCGATACGGGACTGAGGCGATGTTTGCCACTAGCGAAGATTCCCACCCCGGTGTGAATACTCAATTGCGGG
This sequence comes from Bacteroidia bacterium, assembly GCA_965263105.1. GTDB lineage: Bacteria > Bacteroidota > Bacteroidia > J057 > J057 > JBCCTX01. The sequence continues at coordinate 1,008,899 of CBDHGL010000003.1, forward strand.
TTCATATAATACCCCAAGGTAAGTCCTGTTGAAAGTCCTGAACGCGCATAATTAATCTCATAAAATACTAGACTAGGCCTATCTTGGCCGACAACAAGCTCCCCAAACTCTGGTTCAGAAACAGCAACATCAGGGGGGAAATCTACCTCAGCGGTGCGGGGAGGGTCTTGTTCTAAGCTAATTGACGCAGAGGTATACCAGGGTAATTCGGGACGTACATAGAAGCTGATTGCCCATTTGGAGGGACCCGGCAAAGGGGAACCTGCCAGTTGATCCATTCCGAGTAAAGGCGTAGATCCTTCCAAGACCATCTCATGAGAATAGCCTTCTAGGTCCACTGGTTCCAAAAAAGGAATGGGCAGATAGGTAGTAGATAGATTTGCCTGACCTAGGGGAGTAGGGCTGTTCTCGAGGGAGTTGCTGGTAGTGGGAAGTTCCAAAGCCGATTTCTTCAAGGAGGAAAGCGCCATTTGACGGGAAGGTTTTAGGCTAAATTGGGAATCCTTTCCTCCATTTGGTGCTATTTTGTCCATCTCAGTTCCTTCTAATACAGATGGTTTCTCTTCGAAGGTGTTTTCCGTATCTAATGAACGGATAGACTTGTTGTTTTCCTTTCGGTCATCAGAGATTCCTTGTGGAAAGTTCTTTGTAGGATCGAGTTGCGCGATAGAATCTAATTCCTGAGTAAGAGGAGTTGTAGGGGAAGAATTAATCCACCAAAAGGCAGAAAAACTCAGCATGAGTAAGCCTATAGCTATAAGGGTCCAAAATCCCCTTTTTTGATGCCATTTGGGTTTTGCCAAATTGAGATGAATACTATCCCATACCTCCGGCCTAGGAGGAACCTCAACGCCTTGAAAGCGTTGGCGCAAGCTTTTTTCAAAGTTATCAGATGGCATTCCTGAATGTATTTGTTTCCATACTATCCTCACGAATACGTTTGATTAAGATAGCCCTCGCCCGTGTATATTGTGAGCGCGAGGTACTCTCAGAAATACCCAATTGTTGGCCAATTTCCTTGTGAGAGTATCCCTCAATGGCGTATAGGTTAAAAACTAATCTATAACCAGGTGGCAACTCTTGAATTACCTGATACAGGTATTCCAATTCCAGTTCGTCTATTTCTTGGGTACTGACAGAAAGGCCCTCTCCTTCTTCAATAGATAATTGATATTGGTAGTTTTTCTGCTTGCGTAAATAATCAATTGCTGTATTGATCATGATACGTCTCACCCAGCCTTCCCAGGATCCTTGAAAATTGTATTTTTTTATCTTCTGGAAAACTTTGATAAACCCTTCCTGCAGGATGTCTTCTGCTTCCGGAACATTCCGGGCATACCTCATACATACCCCCATCAATTGGGGAGACATCAATGTATAAAGCTCGCGTTGCGCATGAGCTTCCTCTTGCATACATGCATGTATGAGGCTTTTGGGTATCATTTAGCTCAAAGAATCCTTTGCATTAAGATAACGAATCCTATTTCAATTATGCTGCATCCTATTGGAAACAATTTGTGTATCCGTTAAATTAGGCGTTAATACCTGGTATAATTAAACACCTAAATATGGACGAAGACATAAAGCAAGTTTTTGAGGATACTAAAGATGCGATGGTCAAGGCTTTAAAACATTTGGAAGGTGAATTGCTGAAAATTCGGGCTGGAAAGGCAAGTCCCATTATGTTAGAAGGCGTTAAAGTGGACTATTATGGAACGCCTACTCCCCTCAATCAAGTCAGTGCAGTAAGTGCGGCAGATGCACGTACCCTAACGATTAAGCCCTGGGAGAAAGCCATGCTTCAACCCATTGAGCAGGCGATTTTTGCTGCTAATTTGGGCTTTAATCCCCAGAGTGACGGGGAGATGATAAGGATTCCCATTCCACGTCTCACAGAGGAGCGAAGGATTCAATTGACCAAGCAGGCCCGTGCTGAAGGGGAGAATGCAAAGATTAGTATCCGGAATGCTCGTCAGGAAGCCAACACCTATTTGAAAATGCTTCAAAAGGAAGGCACCTCCGAAGACGCGATCAAAGATGCAGAGAAACAGGTGCAGGAAATTACCAACTCCTTTGTAAAAAGTGTTGATGATACCTTAAAGGTTAAAGAGGCCGAAATTATGACCGTTTAAGTTCATGCTGAGGGACTTTCAGCCGGATTATTTGACTGATAAATCTGGAAATTTGACCTTTCTTCACATACTACCTGTATAGGAAGTATTTTTCCCTACTTTTGCCCTCATGATACGGTATATAAGTAATTTTCTTAAAGGCGTTGCCATGGGGGCTGCTAACGTGATTCCGGGTGTCTCTGGAGGAACAATAGCTTTGATTACAGGGATTTATGAACGTTTAATAAACGCTATAAAGTCCTTCGATCTGGCATCTATAAAGCTCTTGTTTTCCGGTAGACTTAAGGACTTTTGGACACATATTGATGGCTCATTTTTGCTCAGCATTTTTCTGGGTATTGGAATTAGTATTGTGAGCCTGGCTAAGTTATTGGAATACCTCTTAGAGACACAGGAGATGTATACCATGGCCTTTTTCTTCGGGCTAATCCTACTTTCCATTTATTTTGTAGGCAAGACAGTTACCAAATGGGATTTTTCCAGTATTCTCATGCTGATTGTAGGAACTGCAGCCGCAGTGGGAATTGCACTACTCGCCCCGGCAGGAGAGGATAGTAGTTTCTTATACGTATTCATTTGTGGGATTGTCGCCATTTGCAGTATGATCCTTCCCGGCCTTTCTGGGTCTTTTGTATTGATTATCATGGGGAATTATGCCCTGATTTTGCGTTCAATCGGAGAGGCCAATACGGATATCCTTCTTCCCTTGGCCTTGGGTTGTGGCTTTGGATTAATTGCATTTTCCCACCTCTTGTCCTGGATTTTCAAAAACTATCATAACCAAACTATCGCCCTGATGACAGGCTTCATTCTAGGATCTATGGCCATCATTTGGCCGTGGAAACATACCTTGACAGAGACTATTGTCAGAGATGGTAAGGACCCTAAAGAAGTAGTAACTGGGTACGAATGGTTTTTGCCGAGTATGGAGTTGAACTCAACCTGGATTGCCGTTGGATTGATCCTGTTAGGGATGGCAGCTATATGGTTAGTAGAAAAATCTGCTGTTGGACAGGAAAAGGGAGAGGGAGACCCAGAAGTATCTATAGGTTCTGTCTAAGGGTCAATCAGAACGTCAAGAGTTTTTGTTTGACCTCTTCCATTAACCACTGAGGGGTGCTAGTAGCGCCACATATTCCAACCCTATCTTCAGGGGCAAACCATTTTTCCATAATTTCGTCCGGTTGCGTTACAAAATAAGTAGAAGGATTAACCTGCCTACAAACTTCGTATAGCATTTTTCCGTTAGAAGATTTCTTCCCAGCTACGAATAAGATTTTGTCAAATCTCTCAGCAAATCCACGCAGTTCTTCATCTCGATTAGATACTTGCCTACAAATAGTATCATGTGCTTTTACCTTTACCCCTATTTTTTCTAAATGCGCTACTACTTCATAAAAAGATTGTTTATTCTTAGTCGTTTGGCTGTAAAGGGTGACAGCTTCTGGTAATTCTTTTTCTTCTAACTCGCTTATTTGTTGGAAAACGGTTGCAGTTTCCTGGGTCTGGCCTTTTAGGGCAATTACTTCCGCGTGGTCAGGCTTACCATAAATGAAAATATTTTCGCGGTGTTCATGTGAATGGCGAATCCTATTCTGTAACTTAAGAACTACCGGGCAGGAGGCGTCAATGAGCTGTAAATTGTTTTCGATGGCAATTTTATAGGTTTCGGGAGGCTCGCCGTGTGCTCGAATGAGTACTTTGGAATTTTTTACCTGATACAATTCTTCTCTACTGATAGTGTATAGCCCCATACTTTCTAATCGCTGCACTTCCTGGTCATTGTGAACGATATCTCCCAGGCAATACAAATGTCCTTCTTCTCTTAGGATGTCTTCAGCCATTTCAATGGCGTATACAACCCCAAAACAGAACCCAGATGAGGAATCAATAGATATGGTTAAATTGAGCATTTAGGTGCAAGTTTTTTTTGAGAAATTCATACAGGTGAACGATTAGTAGTAATAGGAGCATAGAATAAAAAGGGTCCTCTATAGGAATCGATCCCACCCTTATGGAGAGGTTTTGTAAATTATTATACTCGACAACAGGAAGAGCAGTCAAAATGCCATTTACAATAAAAAATGGAACAAGGTGAACGAGATACATCTGGGCAAAGCGGCCCAAATATTGAGGTCTGGTAAGGGCCGAGATTAGGAGGAGAAGCCCTACTGATATAGAAGTTATGCAGGTGTATAATTTATCCAGGTGATAGATACCTAAAACAATGAGTGCAATGGCCATAACTCCATATACCTTGGGCATGGAGGGATGAGTCCAATTTTCGGGAATATAGGCCCTGAGACATTCATAAATAAATATGCATGCATAGGGCACTGTTAGAAAAAATAGCCACTCCTCAATCGGGAGATTTGCCCAGTATAAACCCAAAAGGTACTCTGGATTGAAGTCCCAAACACCCAAAGAGGTGAATTGAATATCCCACCAAATGAAAATACCCCCTACAAGCAAAATAGATGGGAAAAGTGCCTTCCAGTATTGGAAAAAATAGACCTTTCTATCAAATGACAGAGCTAATGGAAATAAGATAGTGAGAATATTTAAAAGAATATAGATGTACATGAATCCTTATTCCTTTACACAAACTAGATGAAACTAAGCTGATGTTTCAAATAGGTGCTGACCAGAAGTGCGAATTTTTGGTTGTCAGGTACCCTGACCCTTTTTGCCTGTATTTGGGAGGCAGAGCTTTTGATTATTTTATGAAATAACCTCCTGTAGTAAACATAAGCCAGATAAACGCCTTTCTTTGCGCCTTCGGGCAGTTGATTAATTCCGATGAGGGCGTGATCAAAGTCCCTCGCTATATCTTTTTCTATTGCCTTTTTAACTTCATTAGTAAAAACTGAGAAGTCAACCCCTGGAAAATAAACCCTTCCCCTTTCTTGAAAGTCACTTTTTATGTCTCTGAGGAAGTTGACCTTTTGAAAGGCTTTTCCCAAACTTCTCGCATGAGGCTTTAGGGCCTGATACTTGGATTCATCCCCCTCACAAAATATCCTGAGACACATTAGCCCTACCACCTCTGCTGAACCATATATATATGTGTCATAAGAGTGGGAATCATGATGGGTCATCTCGAGGTCCATCTCCATGCTATTCAAGAAGGCTTCTATCAGTTCTTCTTCTATCTGGTAGGCTTTAACAATCTGCTGAAATGACTGTAAAATAGGATTGGTGCTGATTCCTACCCTTAGAGCTTTATAGGTTTCTCCTTTGAATTCTTTTAATAAGTCCTCCTTGTCAAATTCGTGGAAGGTATCGACAATTTCGTCTGCTAAACGTACAAACCCATATATACCATAAATAGGTAGATGAAATTTCTGCGCAAGCATCCTTATTCCTAAGGAAAAAGATGTACTGTACCTACGGGTGATAAGTTTACTGCATTCTAAGCAGGTGCTATTATAGAGCTTCATATGAGGACGGTAAGGGTAAATCAAGAATCTTAGGAAACAGGCCGAAAGCTTTTCAGCATTACCTTGAGTTTTTTACGGGCAATATGTATACGGTTCTTTACAGTTCCTATAGGTACATCTAGAATATGAGCTATCTCATGGTACTTATATCCCCGAAAGTACATAAGAAAGGGAGTTCTGTATTCGTAGCTCAAAGAATCGATAGCCTCATAGATCTCATCCAAGGTCATACTGCTGGTAGCGAGGTTATTCGTAGAGAAATCTGGTACAGAAGAATACTGAAGGGTACTGTCTATAAAGGCTTTTCTCTTGACCAATCGGTGATAATTGGTAATGAAGGTATTCTTCATAATCGTATACAGCCAAGCTTTGAGGTTGGTTCCTTCCTTAAATTTATCTCTATTAGAGATAGCCTTTACGAAAGTATCTTGAATTAAATCATTTGCATCTTCAACATCTCTTGTTAATTTTAAAGCGAGAGGCTTTAGGAGGTGTTGGTTCTGAATGACAGCGCTACTGAATTCAAGGGTAGTCATATAGCAGATTTGTTTTATGTTTTCTTCAATAACTTAAACAAATCTAGCAATAATTGGATAAACTACCAATTTTGTTTAGCCTTTTGGGTAAATTTTTATACAAAATGTCATCCCGATAGCCTTTTACTTACCTGAGAAGCCTCATTTTTTAAAAAAAGCTTCTTTCCAACATCCTTAACAAAAGCCTTGTTTTGATTAGTCTCTTCTTAAGAAGTCGATTAGATAGGCCTGGTCGATAATTTGATTTTGGCGGATAAAGTTTCGGTGATCAGCTCTCCAACCCAATAGCTCAGGAAGCAACTCTGTAGCTGTACGGTTATTGTATAGTTTTTCGGCTTCTTTGGGATATGATACCATCCAGCGTAAATTTCTTTGTAATACCACCATGACATCGGCATTTTGCTGAACCCATGATTCTTTACTTAAAAGACTGCTAACCGTGGAAGAATTTGCATTCATCCAAGTCAGGTTGCCAAATAAGTCTTTTACCAACTCGGGTCTTTGCATAAAAAAATCGATGCTAGGATTTCTAGGAAAACGGAAGGATTGTTGTAGCCTTCGCAACTCCCTTCTTTCAGCACTTGCACGGTACATCATTTCAGAATGGACGCGATTGCGAATTTCTTTATAACTCAGATAGGAGTCCTTATTTGCATCTGAGGCATTAAAATGATCTTCAAGGAGATAATACCCAAATTCATCTGAAAATTTAGCCAGTTCTGTTTTATCCAATAAAGCATCATCGTTGCTATCGGTTATCAGAAATCTTTCTTCTAAATACCACTCTCTTATTTCTTGGGCTCCAGGAAAATTTTGACCCATGGCAGGAAGTAGATAACATACGGTAAGGGCAAACGCGAAGAAAATCCTAACTGTTTGTTTCATCTATATTTTATTGGTAACACAACTGATGCAAATATAAGACGTCGAACGCAAATTACAAATTTCGAATAATATTAATTCAAAAAATTAACACCTAAATTATAGATTATCCGATATTGTATAATTAATAACGATGCAAATTCTTTTTTACTATAAATCTTCGAATAAAGTTTTCGAATTTGGCTGAAATGTAGCAAAGTCAAAACATAAGCTCATCATTTAGTTGTTGTATGGCTCTTTTTAGTTCCTCAAGTGCATGATTCTCTTGATTTCTTTCCGCAATCTCCGTTCCGAGTTGGTATATTTCAACTGCTTTTTCCTTCAATTCCAAAAATTCGTAGGATTTTCCGAGGTGATAGTAAAGTCCGATATAATTGGGATGCAGTTCCTTTAAGTGTTGGAAGTATTGAATGGCTTTTTCGGCATTGCCCGCTTTTAGGAATTCGAACGCAATAGAATACAGGGTGAAAGCGTCATTTGGATCACCTTCTAAAAAGTCAAACAGCTGTTGAATTCGTGGAGTATTCATTTTATATAATGATGATTTGTTTGTAGTTTTGTAATCATTTTATCCAATCTCCTAACGAAATATGAAGATTCTAGTTTGTATAAGTCATGTTCCGGATACTACAACAAAGATACAGTTTGATTCGGATGGTAAGGAATTAAATAGAACGGGGGTCACCTTTATTATTAACCCTTATTGTGAATATGGATTATCCCGTGCAATTGGATTTAGGGAGGAGGGAAAACAGGTTTCTATTACAGCTTTATGTGTCGGAGGACCTGAAGTAGAGCCTACATTGAGAAAGGCCTTGGCTATTGGTGCAGATGACGCAGTTCGTATTGATGGTTCGCCTTCAGACTCATCCTATGTGGCTGGGGTGATAGCAGAATATGCGCGTGAAAGAGAATTCTCTATTATTTTTACTGGGAAGGAGTCTCTGGATTTTAATGGTTCTATGGTTCCGGGGCTGATTGCCGAGCATTTACAGATGCCCTATGCTCCTGCTACTACTCATATGGAGTTGGAGGGGGATGCTCAAGCCCTGCTTCACCGAGAGATAGAAGGAGGAAAAGAGATAATGGAGGTAACATTACCCGCAGTTGTGAGTTGTCAAAAAGGAATTTCAGAATGGAGAATTCCAAATATGAGGGGAATTATGGCAGCGCGGAAAAAGCCTTTGTCTGTTGTAAGTCCCGCTGATGTACCCATGACAGTGGAGAGTTTAAGCTTTTCATATCCTCCCGAAAAAGGGGCATGTGAATATATAGAAGCAGACCGGGTTGACTTGCTTGTTTCCTCCTTAGCAGATAAGGGATTTATTTAGAACTTATAATTTTTGAACATATATGTCAGTATTGTTATTTGCCGAAGTTTCCGATGGCGTTATTAAGAAATCTGTATTAGAAGCGGCCAGCTATGCCTATGAGCTGAGCGGGAAAATGGGACTGGATATTAGTGCTGTAGCTGTAGGGCCTGTTGACGAGGGAGAGCTTAACAAGTTATCTCAGCACGGTATCCCCAAGATATATACAGTTAGTTCACCTGATGAAAATGCCATTGTGAATGCCGCCTATGCTTCAGCTGTCGCTGAGGTAGCAGAGAAGGTAAATGCAAAGGTGGTAGTAATGGCACAGACTTATAATGGCAAAGCTATAGCCCCAAGAGTCTCTGTAAAGTTGGAGGCTGCCTTACTAAATGGGGTGATTGATATGGTGGATCCTCAGCAAGGCTTTGCCGGGCAGCGGATGTCATATTCTGGGAAAGGGGTCCAGTCTTTCAAAACTCAGACAGAACAACTGGTTATTCTTCCCCAAGCTAATAGCTTCGGATTAAAAGAAAATCCGGTATCTAGTGACGTAGAAGCTTTTACTCCCAAGTCTGCAATGGACGCCATTGATGCAATCGTAAAAGAAGTCGTCAAGATGAGCGACGGTGTATCTCTAACAGAAGCCGATGCCGTAGTTTCTGCAGGGAGAGGGTTAAAAGGGCCAGAAAACTGGCCCATGATAGAAGAGTTGGCTGAACTTCTGGGGGCAGCAACCGCTTGTTCCAAGCCCGTTGCAGATATGGAATGGAGGCCTCACCACGAGCACGTGGGCCAAACAGGTATTCAAATTTCCCCTTCTTTATACATTGCGATTGGAATATCAGGAGCTATTCAACATCTAGCGGGTGTTAGCTCCTCGAAAACTATCGTAGTAATAAACAAAGACCCAGAAGCACCTTTTTTCAAAATAGCAGACATAGGAATTGTTGGGGATCTTTTTGATGTAGTTCCCAAACTTTTGGAAGGTATAAAAAATGCCAAAGCCGCAGTGTAAGCATTTGTTCCTTTCCTCCGTATTGCAAAACCCAAACAGGTAATTTCTTTGTAAAATTACCTGTTTTCTCTTTACCTTTGATTAAAGCGGGTTAGGACTATGGGTTCTTTCGGGAATTTGCGTCTGCTGTTTGATTGCCGTGAAGTAAATTGACGAAACACATTTCAGGTGGAAAAAATACCCTTAGAGATTATTGGATTATCTTCAAGTCATTCCCAAATTGGGCATTATGCATTGGTTTTGGGAGAAAAAAATGGGAACAGAAGGTTGCCCATAATTATCGGAGGGGCTGAGGCGCAAGCTATAGCCCTAGAATTGGAGAATATCAAAACCAATCGGCCCATGACCCATGACCTGATATTTAATTTGGCCAGGCACTTTGATATTGATCTGTTAGAGGTAGTCATCACAGAGTTAAATGAAGGTATTTTTTATGCTAAATTAGTGTTGGAAGCGATGGGCGAAATCCATGAGATTGACAGCAGACCAAGTGATGCAGTTGCTATCGGTGTCCGCTTTAAAGTCCCCTTATTCTGTTTGGAGTCTGTACTTTCTGAAGCAGGTATTATCATTGATGACGAAAACAGTGGAGCCTCCTATGCCGATGAAGAAGGAGAATTTTCCCTATCAGAATTAGAAAAAGAGGATCCCGAACCTGAGGAGGCATTTAGCTCGCCCATGAGAGGTGCCAAAGAGTCCTCTGACCGCTTGAATAAGCTAAAGAAGAAACTAGATGACGCTTTGGCAGGAGAAGACTATGAAGCTGCAGCAAAATTACGAGATGAAATCCAGCGTCTTGGAGGAGATCTTTGAATCTCCTATCTAAGAAGCAATATAGCCTTCCCTGTCTAAGAAGGGAATTCACTAAATGCCTTGCTTTAGATCCCAAGTCTCCAGGTAATCGGCTACTCTTTTTACAAATTTACTCCCCAAGGCTCCATCAATAATCCTATGGTCATACGAATGAGAAAGAATCATCTTGTGTCGTATACCAATCATATCCCCTTGAGGAGTTTCTATTACGGCGGGCATTTTCCTAATGGCTCCTACCGCTAAAATTCCAACCTGAGGCTGCATAATAATAGGAGTTCCCATTAAGCTGCCAAAAGTTCCTACATTGGAAAGGGTATAAGTTCCCCCTTCCAGTTCTTCTGGCTTCAACTTATTTTTTCGCGCACGAACTGCGAGGTCATTAACCGCAGAAGTTAATCCTGCCAGGTTCATCTTATCGGCATTTCTGACTACGGGAACGATCAGGTTATCTGTAGGAAGGGCTACAGCTACGCCAATATGGATTTCTTTTTTTAATAGAATCTGATTCCCCTGAACTGAAGCATTCATCCGAGGTAATTCTCTTAGCACTTTACAAATTGCCTGGATAAAAAGCGGGGTGAAGGTGAGCTTTTCATTATAGGCGTTAAAAAAGTCTTCCTTAATCCGCTTTCTCCAAAGAACAAGCGAGGTGACATCCGCTTCAACAAAGGAGGTGACATGTGCAGAAACTTGTTGTGAATACAACATATTGTCAGCTATCATTCGTCTCATACGATCCATTTCCTCTATTTCGTATGATCCTCCGTGAGAAAAGCTGCGTTCCTGTACCATTTGAACTTTGGCTGTTGGGGCCTTCGAAAGTGTAACAGGGCTTGCAAGTTCAGGAGTAGAATGTGGAACGGTTTTGCGACTTTTATCCTTGCGCTCTTTTACGTACTTAAGAATATCTTTTTTGGTGACCCTTCCCTCCCTTCCAGTACCGGGTACCTGCTGTAGCTCCTCCATAGAGATCCCTTCCTCCTTGGCGATATTTTGAACTAGGGGAGAAAAGAACTTTCCAGAGAATGAAGAGGCTGAAGATCCCTGGGCAACTTTTTCAGCTACTACAGGCGCTGGCAAATGGGGAACTCCTATAGAAGGATCCTCCTCTCCATTAGTATGGCCATTAGAAACCTGACTAAGTTCCTCATCTAGTTGGGAAGCTTCAATAATGGCGATGGTAGTCCCGATGGGAATTACCTCCCCCTCTTGGAATAGAATTTCCAAGAGTTTCCCCTCCGTTGGAGAAGGTACCTCAGAATCAATTTTGTCTGTCGCAATTTCCAGTACACTTTCCTCCTGTTCAATCTCTTCCCCTACCTGCTTTAGCCATTTTAAAATGGTAGCCTCGGTGATACTTTCGCCCATCTTGGGCATCTTTAACTCTACTTTAGCCATATCCCAAAATTACAAAAAATCATTGATAAGAAAGCAAAGGATTTCTTTTCAGCCTTCCCTTTGTATGCTGTCTAGACAAAAGATAAGGGCGGATTGGATCGCCCGAGATATACTGAACCCTCGGTCTCCATATAAGGTAATACGCAGAGCAAAACTATTGCTTGCATCTGCATAGCCGAGCCAGACCTGAGCTTCAGAATGTTCATTTTTTTCAGCATAGCCGGTAGTAGCCAGTCCTATATCTGAATGAAATATTTCTCTTACCCTCATCGCCATTTCCTGTGCTACTTCCATAGAAACGACTCCTTTTTGTTGGACGGTTTTTTCCTGAACCCCTAAAACCCGAGTCTTTATAGAGGTGTCGTATGCACAGATCCCCCCCTTAAAAAAAGCCGAAGCACCAGAATGGGAGACTAATTCGGCTGCAATGCCCCCCCCAGTAATACTTTCTGCTACCGACATACTCAACTTTCGAGACAGACATAAGTTCATTAAAAGCTTAGAGACAGGGAGATCTCCTTGAGCATATTCTTTATCCTTCAACAATTCAGAGATCCTTTCTTTGGTTTCATTGAGTTTTGAGGATAACTCTCCTTGTTCAGATTGATTCTCCGTTCCCACGAAGAGTTCCAGCCAAATGCCGTCCTTTCGAGGAAGGTAGGCAATTTCGACCGCCTTGGGAAGTGAGGACGATATCTTCTGGATTCTATCAGCTACCTCTGATTCGGGGATTTGAGACAAACGAAGGATCTCTTGCTGGAAGAAGCCCGCGTCCAAGTTTTCTTTTAAAAAGGGGATAACAGCGTGCTCCATGAGATAACGCATTTCAAAAGGTACACCAGGTAAGGAAATTACAAACGAATTCTCTGTGTGAAATAGCATCCCTGGAGCTGTACCCATGGGATTGGGGAGGACCGTACAAGAAGCCGGAAGGAGCGCTTGCTGCTGATTCCTTTCTGAAAACACCCTCCCTCTCTTCGCAAATCGGTCTTGTAGGTAGGCTAGGGTAGGAGGGTGTAAAACCAGTTCTGTATCCATGATTTCACATAGGACCCTTTTAGTAATATCGTCCTCAGTAGACCCTAAGCCACCGCTGAGGATTACTACTTGATGAGATTTTCTCTCGCTAGTAAGAGTTTCACGGATAGCCCCCGCTGTATCTGGAATTACCACTGTCCTGGCCAGGTTAAATCCATGGGGACGGAGCATAGCCCCAATTTGACTGGCATTGGTATTGATGATCCGACCCTTTAACAATTCAGTTCCGATAGTGATAAGGCTTATCTTAGACATATAAGTCGCATTTGAATAAATTGTATTAATTACTGAAATTGGAATCTTGATGTATCCCAATAGCTTATTTGGGCAAAGATTATAGAATTTATGCACTGGGGAAAATTTTTTCTTTCATTCCTGTTGACACTTATTTCTGGATACCTTCTGCTTATACCTATTTCCCCCTTACCCTTTTCTCTGGGGAAATTATTTAATCCCTATGAGGGGTTTTGGCAAAATGCAATTTCAGCCAAAGAGCCAATTAACCTTCCCAAACGCTTACCTCAGTTAAATAAACCCGTAGAAATCCAGTACAATTCTCGTGGGGTACCCTCTATTTTTGCCGAGGAAGAAGAAGACGCGTACTTTATGCAAGGGTATATAACTGCCCAGGATCGACTGTGGCAAATGGATTTTCAGACCTATGCAGCAGCGGGGAGATTGACTGAAATAATGCCTGAATCCCTACACGAAGCCCTGCTGATGCATGATCGAGAAATGCGAAGAAAGGGTCTCCCCTTTGCTGCCAGAAAATCCTGGGAGGCTACACAGGAAAACCCAATTTCCCGGAATATCTTAGCTGCTTATACAGCTGGGGTAAATGCCTATATCAGAAGCTTGGCTCCATCAGAATATCCGCTTGAATATAAAATATTGGGGTATGAACCAGAATTTTGGACTCCTTATAAGTCCTGTTTGCTGCTGAAGTATATGGCAGATATGTTGGCAGGAAATTCTAGAGATATATCCCACTCAAGAAACCTCAAGGCTTGGGGGGCTGCATTGTTCGATACACTGTACGCTGAACCGAATCCCGTATTGGATCCAGTAATACCCGATACAAGTCCTCTTACAGACTCCTTGATCCCTGTCCCAGTGGCTCCCCTACATAGGGTAGATACCACCTTGCTAGTCGGTAATTTTTTGCCAGCGCCTGATCGAAACATAGGCTCCAATAATTGGGCGGTTGCGGGATCTCGTACGGTTACTGGGACCCCCCTTCTTGCCAATGACCCCCATTTAGGATTGAGCCTTCCTTCCATTTGGTATGAAATTCAGTTGTGTATCAACAAACAGCCTGTTTATGGGGTGACTATTCCCGGAGCCCCGGGGGTTGTTATTGGGTTTAACCAAGATATTGCTTGGGGCATGACTAACTCTGGCCGGGATGTTTTGGATTTTTATACCCTGACTTTTCAGGATTCTACTCAAGAATCCTATTGGATGGATGGGCAATGGAACCCTATTAAGAGAAAGGTAGATACCTTCTTCCTCAATGGAGGTTCCATTTTTTTAGATACGGTGATGTATACAACCCTTGGTCCTGTAATGTATGACCAATCTTTTGGTTCTGCCCGACAACCCTTGATCGCCAGGTGGATTGCCCATGAACCGAGCAATGAACTGCTTACCTTTTATTACCTCAATAGAGCTAAATCACATGCAGATTATGTGAAGGCACTTACCTATTATATAGCCCCCGCACAGAATTTTGTTTTTTCCAGTCGTTCAGGAGATATAGCCATTCGGCAACAGGGCAAATTTGTCAACCGCTGGCCAGGGCAGGGGCAGTTTATCCTTTCGGCAGGTGATTCCTCCCACCAGTGGCAATCTTTTCTTCCTCCTGATCAGGTTCCTAAGACCCTCAACCCAGAAAGAGGCTTTGTCAGCTCTGCCAACCAACGGGCGACGGCCTTTTCCTACCCTTATTTTTACCAAGGCAGGTTTCAGAAGTATAGGAATCGGCGTCTCAATACCCTGTTGGAACAAAATAATCAGATGGATATGGAAGGGATGAAGGCTATTCAACTGGATAATTTTGGATTGCTTGCAGCAGAGGTGCTTCCCATTATGCTAGGAGATATTGATCGAGAGACCCTATCAGACCGGGAAAGGAAGGTTTATCAAATTCTGGAATCCTGGAATTATCAATATGAAGCGGAGTTAGTAGCTCCTTCTATCTTTCAACAGTGGTGGGACACCTTATATATAAGTATTTGGCAAGATGAATTTATCCGGGAAGGGCTCGATGCCCAATGGCCTGAAGCGCATCGGACGGTTGAGCTTTTACAAAAGTATACCAGTTTTTCATTCTTTGATGATGTGAATACAGCAAAAGTTGAGAATAGGCGGATTCTCATAAATCAGGCCTTCAGGCTTACGCTTAAGAAACTATTTGAAAAGGATCCCATTATGGAAAACTGGTTGTGGGGAAAAATGAAAGGGACTAGTATTAGGCATTTGGCCAGGCTTTCCCCAGCTTTGGGTAGACATGGGCTCATCGTAGGAGGAAATCGAGAAATATTGAATGCCACTTCCCGCTATCATGGCCCTTCGTGGAGAATGCTTGTTTCTTTAGGAAATAAAATGGATGCAGAAGGAATTTACCCTGGTGGTCAGTCGGGGAATCCCGGAAGCCGACTGTATGATAACATGGTGGATGATTGGGTTAATGGAAACTACTATTCTTTGAAGCTACAGAGAGAACCTAAGCAAGGAGATGGGGATTCTCTCTATCGCATAAAAATTACCAATTGATACGGGGTATGAGATTTCTTCTACAGACAGTCAGTATTATATTTTTTGCGGGGATATTCCAATTATTTTCCCCATTTTGGATTATAGGGATCATAGCTTTTCTAGTAGGAATTATTTATTCAGAGAGACCCCGAAAATGGGCTTTCAGTAAAAAGAAGCAGCGTCCCAATTATAGCTTTGCTGCAGGTTTTCTCGCCATTTTTCTCCTTTGGGGAATTATGGCTATGTGGTTGGATTCATCAAATGAATCTCTTCTAAGCCAAAGAATGGCCGATTTCCTCCTTCAAGGACAGGCAGAAACTATTGGAAACCAAGCTAAGCCCTATATACTTATAGGTCTCACGGGATTTATGGGGGGACTATTTTCTGGTGCCGCCTGCATGATGGGAAATGCTCTGGGGGAGATTATCAAGAGCTAGTATGACAATATAGACTTCACATAGCTTAGGCCAAATAGGCCTGCTGTTTCAGACCGAAGTCGATTAGTTCCTAAAGACACCGCGCAAAACCCTTGTTTTTCTGCCGAATGAACTTCTTCTGCTGAAAAATCCCCTTCTGGACCTATTAATAAGCTCAGCTGTGCTGAATTCTGGATTTCTACAGAATATTCTTGAATGGCAGTTTGACTTTCGCACCAGGCGATAAGCTTACAAGTGCCATGTTCCTGGAGGATAAAATTTGAAAAAGGAAGTAGAGGATGAAGTTTGGGTATTTTCGACCTTTTCGACTGCTTGACGGCTGACAATAGAATTTTATCCATCCTCGCTTCTTTCGGGAGCCTGCTCTGGTGGGTATGTTTACACTGAATAGGGTAAATATGCTTAACCCCTAATTCTACAGCTTTTTCTAATAACCATTCAAATCGATCTTTTTTGGCTAATGGGGAAATAGCGAGGGAAATGTCAAAAGGAGTTTCTCCCCAGTTTTTTTGAGCTTCGCCGAGGGTTAGCCATACCTCTCCGGAGCTAATCGAATCAATCTGAGCAGGATAATAATTTCCCTTCCCATCGATTGTATGAATGGAGTCGCCAAGCTTGTGCCGCAATACCTTAGTGCAGTGCTTGGCTTCTTCCTTATTGAGTTTTCCCTTATTAGGACCTAAAGGCTGGAGAAAAAAAATTTGCATTACCTTTGCTTTTCAATGACGAAGCTACAAAAGTATTGCCTCAAAATGGGAATGGGCTTATGGTTTGGAAGTCTGGTCTTTCCACTTTTTGCCCAGATTCCAGGCGATATAGATACTTCACATCTGCCACTTTTTGAGTGGGATAAGGTATTCCGTTTGCCGGACCAAGCACCCTTATCGATTCCTTTTGACTATGATTCATTTGAGAATGTAGAGCAACTTTCCTTTTCTTGGAAGCTAGATCGAGCGTTTCAGGATTCCCTTTATTTACATTTTTTGGGGATAAGCTGGGTAGCAGATTTATATCTGAATGATAAATATTTAGCATCTTTCCAGAAGCCATTTGAATCTCGATATATAGCTCTAGCACCCGGATGGTTAAAGGTAGGAGAGAATTTCTTTGTCCTCCATATTCGACAAAAGGGGTATTTCCAAAATTTCCCAGAGGCATTTACAGGAATTTTACATCCCATTAGGGTTTTTGGGAAAAAACCCCAAGAGATCCGTCCGACAAGAAATCCAATAGGTTCCCATCTAGACTCCCTTTGGGTGTGGGCACCCTATTTTAGGGACCATGGGTACAGATATACAGACTCCATTGCCTGTAGAGATCTTTTCCATATTCTCAATAGCTCAGTTAGAACTGTTTATTTTCCCTTTCCTCCACCTCCCAGGCTATTAGAACTTGTGAAAAAATGGGAATTGGAAAGAGTAGATACCCTGCCCAATTCAGCCTATTTGGCCATGCTCAACCCCTTCCCTTATGAAAAAATGAGTTTCTCTCTTCCCCAAAAATTTTGGTTGGACGCAGAAGGCAATCGGAATCCAAATTATGGCCAGTTTATTGAATGGCACTTTCAGCAAATTCAACCTGATCCCTTATCTCCAGGATTGGGGATAGTCGCTATTCTGATGTTTTCTGTACTGGCGCTGATCATTGTGAAGTTTGCCAATCCCAGTTTCTATTTCGCCATACAGCGAATGTTTTCCCAACCCATTAAATACATTGATTCCCTCCAAGAAGCAAGCTCAGGAAATAGCGGTTTTTACTTAATGGTTATGATTATC
This sequence comes from Bacteroidia bacterium, assembly GCA_965263105.1. GTDB lineage: Bacteria > Bacteroidota > Bacteroidia > J057 > J057 > JBCCTX01. The sequence goes on from CBDHGL010000003.1 coordinate 1,026,435, forward strand.
AATATCATTTCATACAGTATCTTGGTTTTTTTGGCCGTTTATTATATCCAAAGGTCCCAGACATGGGATTCTATGAGTTTTTTTAGAGAAAACAGCTTGTTAAAACAGGTTTTTTATCCCGTACGGCTTATCCCGGCTTTATTTGTAAGGTCTTTTATAGTTGTGGGTATTGCTTTTTTGCTGAAATACTTCTTCCTCAGATTGATCGGCGGCATTTTTTCTATTCGCAACTTAAGTTCTGGTATGCTCAACTTAGATGTAATCTGTAACTTTCCTTATATACAAGTCCTGACTATTCCTATCATGCTCATCTTGATTAATCCGGCGATGAGAGATTTTTATGGAGGCTTATTTATTTTGCTGGGGCTTATTTATTTCATCCGAAAGATATATACCTATTTCTATAGTCTGGAGAGGTTATTTGACTTTTCATTGGGGGTAAAAATTTTATATATTTGCGCCTTCAATATTTTGCCTTATATCATTTGGTTTTGAAATCCAGGGAGAATGAAGGTAAGGATAGGGACGCGGAACAGTCAACTTGCTTTGTGGCAGGCACGTCAGGTAAAGGACCTGCTTGATGCCTCAGGGATATGGACAGAGATTGTAGAGATTCAGTCGGAGGGAGACCTCAATCAAAGAGATGCATTATATGCCTTAGGTACAACGGGCATATTTACTCGTGCACTAGACGAAGCCCTGATCGACCAATCTATTGATATCGCTGTTCACAGTACCAAAGACATTCCCTCGAAGATGCCTTCATCGTTGGAAATCTTAGCCTATTTGAAGCGAGAAAATCCTGCAGAAGTACTGATCTCAAATCGTCCAGAGGTAAAGTTGGAAAACTTTTCCCAAGCCTGGGTTATTGGTACCTCTTCCATTCGAAGAAAGGCACAATTAGCACACTTCACTCCTCATGTACAGGTAAAGGATATCCGAGGTAACCTAAATACCCGAAGGAGGAAATTAGAAGAAGGGCAATATGATGGCATATTGCTCGCCTATGCGGGAATAAAACGTTTGGGCTGGGAGTCGCTGATAACCCAAAAATTGAATGTTCAGTCTTTTGTTCCTGCCGTTGGTCAAGGAGCTGTGGCAGTTGTTGCTCGGAAAGAATTTCCAGGTTCTGACAAAATCAAAAGCCTGTTAAATCATACCCTTACAGAATGGGCTATAGAATCAGAACGCAGTTTTTTGGCTACTATGGAAGGGGGCTGTCATAGCCCCATCTTCGGCCTGGCAACGGTTACTCAGGGAACCCTATCTCTTACAGCTGGAATTCTCAGTGAGGGAGGCCAAAATATGATTAAAAGGAGGAAAGAAGGGAATGTTGCCCGTGGGAAGGAGCTAGGGCGCATACTTGCTATGGAAGTATTGGAAGAAATTCAGATTAATCCTATTGAAATTCATGAACACTAACAATTCGGTCAAAAAGATATTGATTTCTCAACCCGAGCCTACCGACGCTCATTCACCGTATTTTAGATTAGCCGAAAAATGGGGGTTGAAGATAGACTTTAGGAAATTTATTCAGGTAGAAGGTATTTCGTTAGATGATTTTCGAAAACAAGGAGTAAACCCAGAAGACTTTTCTGCAATAATCTTTACAAGTAAAGTCGCAGTAGATCATTTTTTCCGCCTTTTAGGGGAAATGCGTGTAGATGAGTTGCCCAAGGAAACCAAATATTTCTGTGTGGGAGAGGCCACTTCTCGTTACCTGCAAAAGTATATAGTTGTCCGTAAAAGGAAATTATTTGTTGGGGAAAGAAAGGCAATGGATTTAGCACCGATTATTATCAAAAAACATACTAAGGAAAAGTTTCTTTTTCCCTGTAGTAGCATTCATAGAAAGGAATTACCCAACATTTTGAGGGAAAATAAAGTTGATGTAACGGAGTCTGTTATATATGAAACGGTAGCTAGTGATCTTTCCGACTTGGAAAACGTAAACTACGATATGATTTGCTTTTTTTCTCCCTCTGGGATCAAATCACTTTATAAGAATTTCCCAGACTTTGTTCAAAATAATACGCGAATCGCTGTTTTTGGCCCCACTACTGCGAAGGAAGCCAATAAGCAGGGACTGCGGGTGGATGTGGAAGCACCCAAGCCTCAGATTCCTTCTATGACAGCAGCTATAGAAAGCTATCTAAAGCAAGGATCTAAATAGGGATTTATTTTGTACTTGAATATTATATATAAAATCCTCAATTTACGGGCAATTAATGTATACCTGCGGATGAAAAAGTATTTGCTGCTGTTGGGAATGGTCTTGCTTGTGTCTCATTCAATGTATGGGCAAATTTTCATTCAGAATACGCTGTATCCCTACAACCGCTTTGTTTATAACCCAGCGGCTGCGGGAGTTTCTGGTGAAACTACTCTTACGTTAATGGGTAGACTGCAATGGTTGGGCATTGACGGGGCTCCTAGGTTGCTTACTGCAAGTTTAGACGCTCCCCTGGATGGGATTGACAGTGGTATTGGTGCCTACATCATTCGAGATGAGTTAGGTCCCCTCTCTACAACAGGACTTAATTTTGCCTACTCCTACAGAATGTCTCTCGGCAAAGGAACACTTAGTGCAGGGGTATCCGGCGGAATTTTACAAAAAGCCCTCGATGGGGACTTTATCTATAACCTGGATAATGGCGAGGATCCGCTTATTCCTTCTGGGGCCTTCTCTGCTAGTCAGGTAGTGCCCGGGCTCGCTGCAGGTCTATATTATAGTCATCCCAATGCCGATGGAGATGAATTGTTTTACGCAGGTATTTCAGGCCAAGATTTACTTGAACCCTCGATTGATGATCTTACTCTCTCTCCAGGAACAGGAGCTATCTCAAGAGTAGCCCGTTCGTATTATCTATTGGGAGGGGTGAATATACCTATTACTTCTGATGTAATCTTACACCCGAGTTTTGCTACCCGTACCGATGGTAATTCCTATCAATTGGATGGTAGCATGCATGTATCTTTTAAATCATTCCTTTTGGGAGCTTCCTATAGAACCATTAGCAATGAATCTGTTTCTGGAATAGTTGGTGCCAGATTATCTGACCAATTATTTTTTGCCTATGCCTACGATTTTGTTCTATCTGACCTAAACGCTCAAAGCGACCTCTCCTCCCACGAACTGGTCATTTCCTATACCCTGCAAGGTTCAGGTGTTAAAAGACGATTTGACGACGTAATTAAAAAGACTTGGTAAATAAACGTGTATGTAAAAAAATCTCTACATTTTTTAAACATATAAAAACCATAATCTTTTTGTTTCACATCCTTCAAAGGAAGTGAAATTTAATTACTAAAGCGGCACGATTTATGCACAACGTTGCATAGTTGTATTCTCAAATCAACCAGTATACTTTTTTTGAAACCAGCGCAGATATGAAACGAATTAGTTTTTTCCTCGCCGTCTTGGCAGTGATCGTCCAGGGATGTGGACTCTTTGGCGGTAAGACTACAGGTTCACGTGGAGAGCTCACCGGTGTATTAGATCGTCCTACGTGGGACTTTTATCGACCCGTAGGGATGGTTAGAATTCCCGCAGGTAGTTTTCACATTGGACAAAACGATCAAGATGTTCCCAACTCACAAATTGCTCCTAGGAAGCAAATTACTATCGGGGCCTTCTTGATGGATGAAACAGAAATTTCAAATAACCAGTATCGTCAATTTCTTCAGGCTGTTACCGGAGAAGGTACAGCTGGGGATGATGAATTATATTACGATAATCAAGACAGTGAAGACGAAATAGTTCCGTTTCAACTGGATGCTAACATGTCTAATGAAGACATTCTCCCCGATTCGACTGTATGGACCAGAGATTTTGCCTATGCCTACAATGAGCCTATGATGGAATACTATTTCCAACATTCGGCCTTTGACGATTATCCAGTTGTGGGGATAGACTGGTACGCAGCCAGAGAATTCTGTAGATGGAGATCTATACACCTCAATAACTATCGCCAGGACCGCAAACTGGAGAAGATTCCTAAATTCCGCCTTCCATCAGAAGCCGAATGGGAATACGCCAGCAGAGGGGGGTATGAGCACAAAATCTATCCCTGGGAAGGTCCATACCTACGCAACTCCAAAGGATGCTTCCTGGCTAACTTCAAGCCTGGTAGAGGAAATTATATAGACGACAACTTTGCTTATACAGCTCCCGTAGACGCTTATATTCCCAATGACTATGGATTGTATAACATGCCCGGTAACGTTTCTGAGTGGTGCCAAGACGACTTCGAAGAAGCTGCTTATACTTATGTCAATGACATGAACCCCCTTTACAAAGATCCCAGATTCCCTAAGGATGATAAAGATCGCTACCCTGGCTTTGAATCAACTATGCGTGAAGTACCCCTTCCCCCGCTTCGCAAAGCTGTTCGTGGAGGATCCTGGAAAGACATTGGATACTTTTTGTCTAATGGTTCCCGTTCTTATGAATATGCAGACACCGCTAAAGCTTTCATAGGATTTCGCTGTGTTGTTACAGAAGTGGGATCTTCTGCCTCAAGAAGATATTAATACACGTAAGAATTTAATTGACTTTGGGTTTTTTCTGAATAAGGAAAAGCCTCTTTCTCAAAGCGTTTTATTATATTTGTAGTACTTTTCTCAAGTTATTAGGCAAATTAAAACTTAAGTAAACTTAACAATGGCAAGCAAAAAGAAAATTAAGTCTGGTGCCAAGCTCCTCAATATGGTTTATGGTATTGGAGCCGCGCTCGTGATATTAGGTGCATTATTTAAAATCATGCACTGGCCATTTGCAAACGAGTTCCTCATTTTGGGTATGGGAACAGAGGTTTTGATATTTTTCATTTCCGCCTTCGATTTCAGTTCAATTGGTGGGGATTATGAGTGGGAAAAAGTATATCCCGTACTAGCTGAAGGAAATGGACATGTAGAGCCAGCTACAATTGATACATCCTGGACTCAGAGTTTAGATCAATTGGATGGTAAGGTTTTTGGCGCACTTTCCAACACTTTGGAAGGCCTGAACAACAATGTAAGTAGGTTGTCTGGGGTAGCCGATGCCGCTGGTGCTACCAATGATTATGCAATGAAAATTAAGGAAGCAGCTGGAAAGATTGATAACCTCAATAGAAGCTATTCTGTAGCAGTTGACTCTATGAGTGGTTTTGCCAATGCAGCTTCTGATGCCCGTGCGTATCACGAACAGGTACAGAAAATTACCAGCAACTTGAGCTCTTTGAACTCTATCTATGAGTTGGAGTTACAAGATGCCAAGACTCACCTGAAGTCTCTCAACCAGTTCTATGCCAGCATGACGCAGGCAATGCAAAATATGTCTGAGGCCAGCAAAGATGCCGAAGCATATAAGCAAGGAATGGCCGATCTGAATAAGAACTTAGGCCGACTCAACCGAGTATACGGTAATATGCTTTCAGCTATGTCTGGAGGTCTGCAGTAAGTACGTTCACGTTCCATCTTTAAAAATTTATCATCATGGCTTCAGGAAAACAATCTCCCCGCCAGAAGATGATTAACATGATGTACCTGGTACTTACCGCATTACTCGCACTCAATGTGAGTAAGGAAGTCCTGGACGCATTTGAAATCATCAGGGGAAAACTTAATACCACTGCACTAACTGCCAACAACAACGCAAATAACTTCGTCACTACGATGAAGGAGACAATTGATGAGGAGGTAAAAAATGAGGGGAAGCGGACAAATATTGGACTCAAGGATACCTTGGATCTTATTACCTCGCAGACGGCTGCCATCATCAAAGAAATAGATGACCATGTAGTAGGTCTGGAGACCCTTGTTGGCGTAGATCCCGAAACGGGAGAAATCGAGAAAAAGGATGAATTGGAGGCCAATTACCAGTATTGGATGGGACAAAATGACCTAGCCAATGGAGGACATGGCAATGGCAAAGGAAATGATCTTCGCCAAAAAATGAATGATTATTATGCTTTTCTAAATAACATTCAGAAACTTAATACCAAAGATCCTCAGCAAAAAGCTCAATTAACAGCAAAGGAAGTTCCCGATGAGATTGCCGGTAATGATGGGCAAATGAAGACTTGGGAACTTTATAATTTCGATGGGCCTGTAATTGGCAACTTGGCCATATTAGAAGCCTTCAAATCGGATATTTACGAGGAGCAGAAAAAGCTATTAGACTTTTTGAATGGTCGTTTAGGAGTAAGTGTATTTAAATCAGATAAAGTTATAGCCGTTAATTCACCTGTCTCTACTATAGTCCCTGCGGGCCTCCCTTTCGAGACGCGTTTGGCCATTGCCTTGTCTTCTTCCACTATTACTCCAAAATACGCTTCAGGAAGTGGATCTATCGAAATGCAGGATGATGGAACCGCCCTTTTGAAGATCACGGCAAGTGGGGGCGCTATTCCTAAAGGTAAGACAGAAGGGAAGCAAAGTTATACAGCTTCTATCCAGGTTCCTAAGGCTACTGGTGGGTTTGAAACCCTCGAAATAAAAGAGGAATTCACCGTTCGGAAACCCTCCGTGGAAATTACCTCAGCCTCTGTACAGAATCTCTATAGAAACTGTGCCAACGATGTGAACATCCGTGTACCAGCTTTGGGCGATTATTACAACCCAAAGGTTTCAGCCTCTTCTGCAAGTGTACAAGGGTCTCAGAAAAGTAAGGAGCAGTTTCGGATCATTCCTACGGGTAAAACCTGTGTTGTATCTGTTGCTAATACACTCAATGGGAAAACGACCAAAATAGGCGATGTGCCCTATAAGGTAATTGAACCTCCGAAGCCTCAGATAGCTATTGGGGTAAATGGACGGATTCTTCAGGGTGCGACTCCTGTAAAAAAAGGTAGTAGGATACAAGTAACCTTGATGCCAGACGCAGATTTCAAAGCCTCTTTGCCTGCAGATGCTAGATACCAGATTTCCAAAATTACAGTGAAAGCGAAGCTTTCTTTGGGTGCTCCTAGAGCTATTAACACCATAAACACCGCCGGGAAGGATGCTACCAAGCCAATAAGGGTAACTTTAGGGCCTCAGAGTAGTTCTATACGTTCCAATACGACCGTATATATCGAGCTTGATGAAATTATCCGAGTAAACTTCCAGGGGAAGAAGATCACCGACAGGCGCTTCTTAGCGACAGAGAAATTGGGTACGATTGTGATAGAATAACACCATTAGTATTAGTATGAAGAAATTACTGATAATCCTTTTAGTTGGGCTTTTTGCGGGTCCCATCTTTGCTCAGGACGAACTCCCTACCTTAGAAGAGGAGAAAGATCCTAACATGATGAATCCGCCTAGCCACATGTTGAAAAGGCCCCGTGGAGATGACCATTTTTGGCGTCAGCGCGTGGTGAACCGGATCGATCTGCGTGAGAAAATCAATGCTCCGCTTGTCAACAAGGAAATGCCTTTTTATAATTCTGATAATTCTCAATTCGAAGAGAAAAATGGTTTGGTAATGGCCCTGTTGAATGGCTTGAAATCTGGGGAATACAATGCTTATCAGCCCGACAGTCTTCATAAGCCCATGAGCTATGAGGATGTGATTCGCCGCTTTGGTGAATTAGAAGGCACTTTGATTGCCGCGGATGAGGAATTAAGCGCGGCTGAGGACAATGAGGAGTCTGAGTTCTTTACCTTTGGTGGAGACGAAGAAGACGACTTTGGAGGGGATGAAAATGATCCTTTTGCAGCTGACCCCTTCGCAGAGGACCCCTTTGGGGATGGAGGTTTTGCCGACTCGGCTTTCTCCGAGTCTTCTGCAACTGATATGGTTCAGGACTTCACTTCTCTAGAGACCATCATAGAATTTGTAGAGGACCGCATCTTTGACCAGGTTCGCTCCGATATGGTATATGACATCCAATACATCCAGTTGGTTTGGACAGATTTAGGAGGTATGCTTCCCGAACAGAACCTCTGTGTGTTCCGCTATGATGAAATTGTAGACGTGCTGGAAAAGGCCCAGTGGAAAAATCGATTCAATGATGCAGAGATGCGTACCCTGAGAGAAGTATTTGATTTTCGTCTCTTCCATAGCTTTATCATTAATGTTGGTGGGCAAGGAGTAAGAAGACTTCCTGAGGCTGAAGAACGCCGTCAGAAGTTGGTAGAGTTTGAGCATCACCTCTGGAGTTACTAGAGAGAATTTTCTTTTGAATAGATAAGAGGTCTCAAACTGAGGCCTCTTTTTTTTGGGCTCATGTTGCTGCTAAGACAGCTATATTCCCGTTTTTAGATTGAACCCAGGGATATGGGTACGTGGAGGGGCATTGATTTGTGAAACAAATCTCCTTTTATCTGTGCCTGTGTTCAATTTTTTATCCCCCAAACTCCATAGCCGTTCGGTTAAGCGTTGAATGGTAGATCTGTGATCAAAATGCCCAATTTTGTACTAACCCCCTGGCCTCCTCTCTCAAAGAACCCCCTCTGACTCCCCCTTAGAAATGGGGAGAATGGGGTAAACATTGGCGAAATAATTATGATTTCCGGGGTCGTTTCCGGACCCCTTTTGAGTTCATTTCCCCTAGAAGGGTAAAAAAAGGGCGAAATAAGAAGAAATTTCCCTTAACCAAACGGCTATGCCGCCAAACCCTTTTTTTAAGGGAAATCGATGAGTTATTCTTGCGGCCTCTACCGAAATCGAAATATCACTCTTGCATTTAACAGCCGGGCCGAGAGATGATTGGGAATAGCAAACTGACGTTGATCCAGGTCAGAAATCCAAATATGGGAAACGGTATTTTCTCTTTGGAAGAGATTGAATATCTCTATAGTTCCCCAAATTGACTCTATCCCCTGCCTTCCAAGTCTATCTTCCTTTGCTGAAAAACTGATGAGTTTACTAAAGCCCAAGTCTACTCGCTGGTAGGAAGGGAAGCCAAAGTCAGTGCGATTTTCAAAAACTCTGGGAGGGCCAAAGCGAAGACCACTTCCAAAGACATAGTTCATATGAACTTTAAAGGTAGGATTGAGCGGAAATTCATCCTGGAAGTAAAGGGAAGCACTAACCCGTTGATCAGTAGGTCGAGGGATGGCTCCCTGGATATCCCCTAATACATCCTCTTCCGTTTTCAAGAGCCCTAAGCTGAACCAGGAGTCTACCCCTTCAATAAACTCACCATTTAAACGAACGTCCAGCCCATAGGCATATCCATCCGCGACTTCATCTGGGTAGTAACGAATACGTATATTCTGAATTTCATAGGGAATCAGATTAAAAAGTCTTTTATAGTAGGCTTCTCCGAATAATTTGAAGGGCCGCCCCCAAGCTTGAAATTGATGATCCAGCCCAAAAATGGCATGTACTGCTCGCTGGGGGTTGATATCTAAGTTAAGGCTACCGTCAAAGCGGCGGAATTCTCGGTAAAAGGGGGCTTGGTAGTATACCCCTCCTGCCAGACGTAGCCTGAGATCAGGGCCCCCGGGTTTCTGGGAATAGTCTTGGACGAATTGTAGCCTTGGACTGAACATCCAGGTATCAATGAGGTCATGGTAAAAAAGTCGGGCTCCACTTACCAGGGTCTTGGTTGGGCTCAGCTTCCAAGTATGCTGCACATAAGCCTTGAATGAATTTGCATTCAATCGAGAGGTTCCACGAATGTATTCATCCACATCAAATTCGCTATTGCTATTGACCAAATAGGCTGCGCTATCCCTGCCCAAATATTCTTTTAAGTCATCTTCTGTTTCCTGTCGCTGGAATTTAAGCCCCAAGGCTAATTGATGTTGGTTCTTTCCAGCAATATTCCACTGACCTTTGATTTGAGAACTAAATACGTTGGCTCGCAAATAGTTTCGAGCATGTCGAATCTCAGAGCCAATCCCCAGGTCAAAATCCGATTCATTGAATTCCTCTGAGCCGAATTGGGTATTTACTTCTCCAAGTAGATATCCTCCCTCAACATCGATAAGCTCACTCTCCTGGGTTCTAAAGGCAGTAAGTATGTAGTCCCACTTCCACCTTAGATTAGGTCGATGGGTAAGCATAAGAGCTGCTAGGCCTGTTGTATAGGCGCTAACTTCTTGACCGGCAAAACCTACCCGTAATCTAAAAGCCTGTTGGATGGTTCCGAAGGTAGTCTCTCTTCCTCCAGGCTCAAATTCAAAGCGGTTGCGTGTCACCGCAAAAAAAGAAGTCAACTTAAGGGGTTCATTGGCAAAGTAGAGGGTATCTAAGGTACCGTTGGTCTTTTCTCTAATTCGAGGTTCTTTCTCCTGGTTCTTGGGTGTATAAGTAAACATCCCTTGTACATCCATGAAATTGGGTTGATACTCCCCAGAAGTCTCCAGGCTGCTGAACAAATAAGCTGTAGAAAATCTTCTTGCCCCTAAGGAATAAGTGAACTTTCCCGGACTAGTAGTTGAATAGCCTTTTGCATGGGTTTCAGTTTTTCCTTTAGATACTCCTTGGAGATGCAGGTTTACTGTAATCAACCCAAGTTCAGCTGTAGCCCTAAATTCACGTGGGGTTCGATAGGTAATATCCAATACAGAGGATAGCTTATCTCCATATTGTGCGGAAAAGCCTCCTGTACTGAACTTTACCTCCTGCGCCATGTCTGGATTGGAAAAACCCAAGCCCTCCTGCCTTCCTGCTCTTGTGAGGAAGGGGCGATAAATTTCTATCCCATTTACATATACCAGGTTTTCATCAAAATTCCCTCCTCTAACCCGGTACTGAGAGGAGAATTCGTTATTGCTGGCTACGCCAGGCATCGTTTTCATCACCGCTTCGATGGAACGATTAAAGCTAGGCATCTTTACCAGTTCCTCCGTATCTATCGGGAGAAGCTGCATTTGGAGTGGGTCATTGATATCCGTAGGGTCCCGCTCATTCGTGATGACAGATTCCTCTAGGGTAATTTCTAGCATTTTAACCCTTCTGGAATAGGTGAAGCCTGGCTTTATCTCCAACTGAAGCTGAGTAGAAACATGAGCTGCATGAGAAAATCGAAATAAGTAAGTTTTACCTCCCGGTAAACTCAACTCAAAGTCTCCTTCTTCATTTGTAGTTATTGCGATAGAGGTATTGACCACTCGGATCGTGGCACCTGAAATGGGCCTGTTATTGGGATTCACTACCTTCCCCTTTAAGGTCCCATCTTGTGCCTGAACTCGACAAACTCCCAATAGACCTATGAGCAAAATGAAATGAAAACTGTACCTAATAGCTGCCATGAAGCACAAATATAGGACTAAGTAATGAATCCAAATAGGGATTTTTAATATCCTTTTGAATATTTTCTGGAAATATAAAAGAACGGCGCAGTATTTGTAAAGTAGAAATTACAAAAAAAGTAAATAACATTTATTCAAATTAACTATATTTGGTATATGTTGGAAATCAAAAACACTATTCATGGGCTTTCTTAAGGTAGAGTTCCGTTACTTCGGAAAATTTTCTTTTTCCCTTGCCTTGGGGTTTGCTCTTGGTCATTCATTAATTTTTGCTCAGGGAGGGCTTCATTCTAATAAGTTTGATCAATTGGATGAGGTATTTCGTTCTCCGGGTACCCAAAGGAATGCTTCTGGAGCCCCAGGTCCAGACTACTGGCAAAACACAGTGGATTATGATATGGCGCTTCGATTGAATACCAAAAATCAGGTATTGACGGGAAGAGCTCAGATAACCTATCACAATGAGAGTCCGGATCCGCTTACTTATCTCTGGCTTCGGGTTAACCCTTATAAGCAAGGAGATACAGAATCCAGTAGTATAAAACCGCTAATGAATGCAGAAACCTTGGTTCGCTTGAGCGATACCCAGGCCTTTGCCATACAAGTGGATTCGATAAAAAATAGATTGGGAGCCAAAATGACTTTTGCTAAGTCTGGAGAGCATATCATGATAGACCTTAAAGCCCCTATTAACTCCAAAGAAAAAATGATTTTCTCTGTATTTTGGTCTATTCCTCTTCCTCCAATCAGTGAAGGTCGCGATTTTGGATATGAACCTACCCTCAAAAAAGAAGGAGGTTTGTATTTATTAACTCACTTCTTCCCGAAAGTATCGGTCTACAGCGATATTGATGGTTGGCGAAACAAGCTTTCACCAGGAACAAGCAGTTATGCCCATCCCTTTGGGAATTACAAGGTTTCACTTGAATTACCTCAAGAATACATTGTCGCTTCAACTGGGGAACTTGATAACGATTTTGAAGTCCTGTCTCCGGATCAATTTTCCCGATACGCCATTGCAAAAAATTCTGATACCCCGGTATTGATTGTTCCTCCCGCGGAGGTGAAAGTTGGACGAAGTATCTCTCGATCTAAAGTTAAGACCTGGTCTTTTCATGCCAATAAGGTTCGGGATTTTGCCTTGGCTTGCTCTCCGAACTTCATTTGGGAAGCTCAAAAAATTCAGGTTGGGGATGAGCGGGTTATGGTAGAGACTTTTTATCCTCCTTCCGCTGGGGGGTTTTGGGGAAAATATGCACAGGAATTAGCGGTCCATACAGTTCAAAGTTATTCCAGAAATCTCTTTGAATTCCCTTATCCCAGGGTTCTCGTAGTAAATGGCGGAAATACTCAGGGAGCCACCTATCCCATGATGGCCATCTCGGGCAAAACGCCTAAAATTTCTACAAAAACGGTATCTCTTTCAACTTACCGGATGATGGAAGAGGTAATCAACCTAATAGGGCAAAATTATTTCCCTCATATTATCAATTCTGATGAAGGTAAATGGGCCTGGATGGATGAGGGCTTATCTACTTTTTTGACTTCTAGGGTAGCCAAAGAGTATGACAGCAATTTTCCTACCCTGGCGGATATTTCTTATGTGATTCCATATATGCGTACACACACCAAAGGAATCAGCCCAATTATGACTCATATTTCACAGGTGCAATTCCCCCAGTATAATTTTGCTATTAAGCCAGCTGTTTCTCTTCAGATTCTGAGGGAAACCATCATGGGAGAGGTCCTTTTTGATAGGGCTTTGAAGGAATATGCTCATAGATGGCGTTTTAAGCACCCTAGTCCAGAAGATTTCTTTAGAACTATGGAAGATGCCTCTGGAATAGATTTGGACTGGTATTGGAGAGCTTGGTTTTATGAGGTAGCTCCCGTTGATATTGAACTTACTTCTTTGCGGTACTTCCGGCTGAATGCTGAAGATAGGGACTCAAATGAAGGAGAGGAAGATTCTCGATTCAGATTTAGCTACACCTTAGCGGAAGGGGATCCGAACGAAACAATGCCAGTTCCTACTTTTTCTACCGATGACGAGGCATTGAAAGAGAAATTGAAAGACAAGCATTTTTATGAGTTGGCTTTTAGGAATAATGGAGGAGCTGTGATGCCGTTAATTGTGGAATTTGTGTTTGCCGACGGCAGCAGAGAAGTACAAACTGTCCCAGCCGAAATTTGGCGCAAGAATGATCGGTTTCTCAAAAAGGTTTTTGTAACAGACAAGAAAGTAGACAGGGTAAGTCTTGACCCTGAAGGCCTTACAGGAGACATAGAATCGGCTAATAACATATGGTCTTGGAAAAATCCTGTCCCTATCAGTCATAGTACGGGAACGAATTAATATTTTCTAGACTGAAACTTTTGCTTGGTTTAATGGGGAAGTTATACGTCATCCTGATGTGTAGCTTCTCTTTATTTAAATCGATTGTGGGATATGGCCTTTTGAGTGGTGCAACGCATTCTTCCAACAGAGAAGCCTCTTTTTTTCAGGTGTTTGGTTGGTCTTTGCTGAACCCTGCTTCTCCATTTTTTCCAACTGGAGCGCTTTAGGTTCTCTCTCATGAGGTGAATAACCTCACGTTCGCTTAAGCCAAATTGCCACTCTATTGCTTCAAATGGGGTACGGTCCTCCCAGGCCATCTCAATGACACGATCTATTTCCTCCTCCGAAAGACCTTTGGGGTTTGCCTCTGTCATAGAGGAATAACTTTCTACCAGCTCCCTTGTTTTTTTATTAGATGAATAAAATCAGATATACCAAACCCCATCTGCCTGAAAAAGTCTGCCCTGTCTGCTCAAGAACCTTTTCCTGGAGAAAAAAGTGGGCTGCTTGTTGGGAGGAAGTCGTGTATTGTAGTGAAAGATGTAGGCGGAATAAACGGGTAACTCACTGATAACATGCATACGCAATACAGCACCTTAAGGCTTATTTTGGGCGACCAACTCAATGGCCAGCACAGTTGGTTTTCAAAAACTTCTTCGGACACCTTGTATGTGTTAATGGAAATCCGCCAGGAAACGGATTACGTGGTTCACCACATCCAGAAAATTGTTGCCTTTTTTACCTCCATGCGAAACTTTGCTGCTGAGCTAAGTGCCTCTGGACATGAGGTGAAATATATTTGCTTAGATGATCTGGAAAATACACACTCGCTTACAGGGAACATTCAACAACTATTGGATAAGTACGCGATTGAATGTTTTGAATACATGGATCCAGATGAATTTCGTCTTCATAAGCAACTGGAAGAATATTGTCAGGAACTCCCTATCCAGTATAAGCGGTATTCAAGTGAACATTTTTTGTGCACCAAGGAGGCCTTCCAGGAGTTTTTTGCAGGAAAGCGCCAACATGTTATGGAGACATTCTATCGACATATGCGCAGGGAGTATGACTTGCTCATGGAGGGGGATCAGCCTGTTGGGAAGCAGTGGAATTTTGATGGAGAAAACAGGAAAAAACTACCCAAAGGGCATGGATGCCCTGCTCCTCTCGGGTTCTCTACCTCCGTAGCAGAACAATTTGAAATGATTCGGACAATGGGGATTATTTATCAGGGCGAGATAGACCCCGAGAATTTTATTTGGCCAACGAGTCGGAAGTCCTCTTTGGAGTTACTGGCCTATTTTCTTCGGGAGTGTTTAGAAAATTTCGGGAAGTATCAAGACGCAATGAGCACCGAAAGCTGGTCAACATATCACGCTCGCCTATCTTTTAGCCTTAATTCCAAAATGATTTCACCGATAGAAGTTGTACAGGCTGCTATAAAGCACTGGGAGGAGAGGAACGAGGATATTTCTTTAGCACAGATTGAGGGGTTTATTCGGCAGGTAATAGGCTGGCGAGAATATATGCGAGGAATTTATTGGAAGTTTATGCCCAGTTATTCAGAGAAGAATTTCTTCGGTCATACAAGATCCCTTCCCAAGTTTTATTGGACTGGGGATACAAAGATGCATTGCTTAAAACATGCGATAAGGCAGTCCTTAACCTATAGTTATGCACATCACATTCAGAGACTCATGGTTACAGGAAATTTCGCCTTGCTGGCAGGGGTATCCCCTGATGAAGTTGATGCATGGTATTTGGGGATATACATAGATGCTATTGAATGGGTAGAGGTAACCAATACCAGAGGGATGAGTCAATACGCAGATGGAGGAATTGTAGGGACTAAGCCTTATATATCCTCTGCTAACTATATTCACAAAATGAGTGATTATTGCCCTTCCTGCCATTACAATCATAAGATCAAGGTCGGGGAGGTGGCATGTCCCTTTAATAGCCTATATTGGAACTTTTTTGAAACCCATCGGGAAAAACTACAATCGAATCCAAGAGTTGGGATGATGTACAAGGTGTGGGATAAAATGGATACACATGCCAAAACTGATATATTGAGTCAAGCTGAAAAATACCTCAATGAATTAGGAAGTCTTTAGCTTTCCTTTTTTCGATCCCTCATTTCACGTAAGCCCCATATAGCCTTTCCGGCAACAGCCTCAACAACAAGATCCTCCTCTAGTCTAATCTGGCAAGAAAGACGAGGATATCCATGTTTTAGGGCAATTTTATCATGCCAATGTACAGGATCAGGGCATTCTCCTACCAGCCAAACGCCACATGTTGCACAAATCCCATTTCCTCCACAGTTTTTGTTCTGAGTATATTTTGTGTAGGGGGAGAAGCCTTCCTTTAGCAGGGCTTCCCTCAAGGTGCTTCCTTTATGGGCAAAAATTATATGGGTTTCATCTCCAATCCGATACTCCACTTTTACCTTTTCATTCATATCTTCACAACCTCTTTGGTTTATAAATGTTTCTATTAGTGTTTTTATTATCTCTCCTAATTCTGAACCTATGCTATATTTCCGGAAAAGGATACAAAGTTTTGTTTATGCCTTTAAAGGAATAAGAGAACTTTTTGTTTCCCAACCTAATGCGCAAATACATTTAGTGGCGATGGGGGTGATCCTTGCGATAGGATGGTATATCGGGATAAGTTCGATGGAGTGGTGTCTTATTATTATATGTATGGCTTTGGTTTTAGTAGCAGAAGGCTTGAATACGGCGCTAGAATTCCTGACGGACCTTGCCTCCCCCGATTTTCATCCCTTAGCTGGGAAGGCAAAAGACGTAGCGGCCGGAAGTGTATTACTCGCTGTCATATTGTGCGGGATCGTCTGGGGAATCATTTTTATTCCCAAAATAACGGCTTTCTTTGGACTTCCATAAATGTGGGCTATTTTTGATACTTTCGCGGAGTAAATAATCATTTAACTCATCATATCATGGCTTTTACACTACCAGATTTACCGTATGCTTTTGATGCACTAGCACCTCATATCGATGCCAGAACCATGGAAATTCACCATGGCAAGCATCATGCGGGGTATACCAAAAAACTAAACGCAGCCATAGAAGGAACCGATATGGCAAATGCTTCTATCGAGGACCTTCTTAAGTCCCCTGCTAACGGGGCTATCCGCAACAATGGAGGAGGCTTTTATAACCACCGTTTGTTTTGGGAAGTCATGAGCCCAAACGGAGGAGGAGAGCCGTCCGGAGCCTTAGCAGATAGCATCAACGCTGCTTTTGGATCTTTTGAAGGGTTCAAAGAACAGTTTACTAAGGCAGCTGGTACCCGTTTTGGCTCAGGCTGGGCCTGGCTGATCAAAAAAGCTGATGGATCTCTAGCGGTTACTTCCACTCCCAACCAAGACAATCCGCTCATGGATGTAGCAGATGAGCAAGGTACGCCTATCCTCGGCTTAGATGTATGGGAACATGCTTATTACCTCAACTACCAGAATCGCCGCCCTGATTACGTATCTGCATTTTTCAATGTAATCAACTGGGAAAAAGTAGCTGAACTTTACAGTTCTTGATTATATGCAGTTAAGGCCCGAGTTTGACCGGTGTTTTACTGCATAAGCTGTGGTAGGGCTATCCAAACGTAGGGTTTGGATAGCCCTTTTGTTTGTAAAATTGCATGTTCATGAAATTCATTCAAAGACAGGGCCTCATACCAAAGTTTGTGATGGGAAGTGTTATTTTGATGTGGGCTTGTACCTCCCAGAGTGGGAAGGATCTAAGTCCTCTTCAAGTGGTCTTTCAAGCACAACTTGCTAAAAGTTGTCAGGAGAGAGACGGACTATTTGTTAAGACAGTTACCCATTTTGTTGAAGGGGAATTAGCTACAGAGGAGACCTTAGCAGATACCCTCTACTCTTCGGTAGACTGTCCATTTAAGGAGGAACTAGGCTTTTTACTTAAGCAAGCTTACGATGATCCCATTATGCAAGATAAATTTGAGATTCAAATGGTAGGGGATACTATGATCGCACGATTGATCCCTTCTGAGGTCTCTAATTCCGAAATACAGCTCCAGAAGACTTTACGCTCGGAAGAGGGAAATTTGTCCTATGTGGAAACCCATATTGCAAGAAATACTTGGTTGTACAAAACTCGGATTAGAGGCTGGTTGAAATTTGATTCCTTGGGGAGATATCAAGCGCATGAGGTTGAGTCTTTTATGGAGGTAGCCTCAGTAAATAAGCCTTTTCATGCATTGGTTCGGGGAAAATGGGGGGGGATAAATGATGAATAGCTGGATCGCCGTTTTTATTGGAGGAGGGATCGGTAGTTGCTGTCGGTATGGACTTTCTTTGGGGATAGGAGTGCATCGATCTGGATTTCCTTATGCCACTCTCTTAGCCAATGTGCTGAGTTGTATCGTCTTGGGATTGAGTGCCAGGTACTTACTTCCCAAAGTACAGATTCAGGAAGAATGGAAACTAATGGTGATGGTAGGCTTTTGTGGGGGTTTTTCCACCTTCTCTACCTTTAGTCGGGAGAGCTACCTACTTATACAACAAGGCAGTTACCTGCAAACCTTTGCCTATATAGGCATTTCAATTTTGAGCTGTCTATTTATATTGTGGGGTATAGAAAATGGCAAGGTATAACCATTTATTTTTTGGAATAATAATGATCCGAGAATATTATTGACCGAAAAACGAGAAATTTTGTTTGGAGGTCTTATTCAAAATACCTACATTAGTAATGTCAATCATATCCCATGATTGATTCCTCTTAATAAACCTACCTAATACCCCAAACGCAACGAGCCTCGTCAAACCCCAGACGAGGCTTTTTTTATGTCCTATATTTTACAGAACAGCCAATCCCCTTAGCTCTGGGGCGCGCAATTCTTTCTCCTGATAACAGGCTTTCGATTGCTTGTTCGACAAATCGTTCTTCTACGTCTTCAGAACTCCTGGGGCTATCGTCTATTGCCCCGTGGTATTGTAGAATTAATCCCTTGTCCGTTTTTTCTAATACAAATACTTCAGGGGTATAGGTTGCACCAAAAGCTTTGGCTACTTCTTGAGTTTCATCGTAGAGATAGGCAAAGGGAAAATTCTTTTCTTTTGCCCTCGCCTGCATGGCTTCATAGGAGTCTCCTGGAGAACGCTTAACATCGTTGGGGTTGATTGCTATTACGGGGTATCCTTTGCTTGCGAATTTTTCATGCAGGGTAATTATACGTTGTTCATAGCGCTGAACCCAGGGACAGGTATTACAGGAGACGATGAGAATAATGCCTTGGGCATCTGAGATTTCATTCAAACTTAGCATTTGCTCATCCACGTTTTTTAGAGAAAAATCATTGACGACATCTCCAATTTGATATCCTTTGGAAACTTGTGCAAAGGAGGGGGAAGTCCACACACACAAGGCTAAGCTCAGTAGAATAGAATAAAGTCGAATGTTCATGATTAAGGTTTATTTTGAGGTTATTGTAGAAAGGAAGGTATCTACCTGTGAAGAAAGTTCTTCATAGGTAAATGACTTTTGTTGGAATTTGTAGATTTCTCGATTGTTGTAGGAAAACAGGGTGGCGGGAATGGCGCCTGACCAATCGGGATGCACCTGGTCGATCCATTCATGGTATTTGGGGGCATTCAATAGCAAAACTCGAGAATTTGGAAGCTTCTTGGAAACCATAAGCTTCACTGCATTATCTAATTGTTCAATGAGGTCAAGACTTATATATTCCACTTTTACATTTTGTCCAGAATAGTTGGCCTCTAATTGGGTAAAATAGGGAAGCTCTTTTATACAGGGACCACACCATGTGGCCCAAAAGTTATAAATATATAGGGTATCGTGGGATCTATTTACCCGTTCTTCAAATTGAGGAAAGTCTATGACTTCTATGGATTGAGCCTGGACAAAGAGAGGAAGCGTGAATAGCATACTCCCTATCAAGGTTAGGATATTTGTTCTCATATAGTGAATGGTTTTACGCTGTAATAAGCGATTTAGTTTAGGTTTTGTTAAATTGCGACACCAATTCCTAATCACTGATTTTATATGACCTTTTCATTGCCCAACGTTGTAGATGACCAGATAATTGCCTTAGACAGCTATAAGGAGGCAAAGGCTGTAGCAGTAATTTTTTCCTGCAATCATTGTCCCTATGTCATTGCCTATGAGGACCGAATGAAAGCTCTTCATGATACCTATGCCCCGAAGGGTATTCCTGTCATTGCCATAAGTTCAAATGATATTATCCGTTATCCCCAAGATGCCCCAGAACAAATGAAAATAAGGGCTCAAGAGAAAGCCTTTGGTTTTCCCTATTTGTTCGATGAGAGCCAAGAAGTGGCCAAGGTATTTGAGGCTGAAAGGACGCCTCATGTATTCTTAATGCAATACCAGGACAATAGGTGGAATGTTGTTTATAAAGGGGCAATTGATGACAATTGGCAGCATTCCAAGGAGGTACAAAAGACCTATTTGGCCGACTGTATAGAAGCGCTGCTAAGGGGGGAAGAATTACCTTTTACAGAGACACCAGCTGTCGGTTGTACGATTAAGTGGAAGGGATAAAACGGGACATCTCTTGCTGTAAGGTCTTGGCTTTTTTGCCAGCAACTTCTCCAAAATCGGCTCCTGAGCTCGCATAGATGATTCCTCTGCTTGAATTAATCAGGAGTCCTCCTGTGGAAGTGGAAGCTTGGGTGCATACTGCCGCTAGATTGCCTCCCTGGGCACCGACCCCAGGAACGAGCAGAAAACTCTTTGGAGCCATCTTTCGAATGGCTCTTAATTGTTTTTCTTGAGTAGCGCCCACTACGAAACCCAGATTCCCAGGAGACTGTTCCTCCCATTTTTTTCCTGCTTCGATCACTTGTTGAAATAAGGGGGGATATCCTTGGAACTGAAAGTTTTGAGAACCGGGATTTGATGTCAGAGCAAGTAGAAATACCCACTTTTCTTCGAATTCTAGGAATGGAAGGACTGAGTCAGATCCCATATAAGGGGCAACAGTAACTGCGTCGAAGTGAAAAGTTTCAAAAAAGGTTCGCGCATACATACGCGAAGTATTTCCAATATCTCCCCGTTTAGCGTCTGCAATCACAAACATTCCCTCGGGAATGCATGCCAGCGTTTTTTCCATGGCATGCCAACCCGCTACGCCCATAGCTTCATAGAAAGCAATATTCAGTTTATAGGCAACAGCATAGGGGGCTGTATGCTCAATTATTTGTTGGTTGAAGAATACGATAGGATCTTTCTCTCGTTGGACTATCCTCGGCAATTTTTGAATATCAGTATCTAAGCCTACACACAGGTATGACTGTTTAGCTAGGATAGAAGCAAATAATTGTTCTGGACTCATGGCGTCAAATTACGCAAGGAAGTCCTTAAATGGGAAGAAAATACCAATGATTTATTCTTCTTTGAACATGCCTTCGTAATTTTCTGCAAAGTCTTTGTCCTTCAGCAGAATCCACAAAGTTAGAATCAAGAAAATTCCCACTCCTAAGAGACCATTAATTCCCCAAATAGAAAGATTGGTATCCCAGGTAAAGAGAAATAATAGGAGGGAGAAAACGACTAATAAACCACGGAAAACACTCGAAGCCCGAATAGTTCCTGATTTTAGCCTGAGGTAGGCAAGCGGAAAGGACATACTAATACACATTCCAATGGTGAAAAGAAAGGAGCCTAACAGTTGGTCAGGAGATACGATCGGGGAAGGAGATAAAAATAAGGGGCCAGAGGCATATAATCCCCATATTCCCCCGATGATGAGGTTACTTCCTAAAAATCCCTTTGATCGAAGTTCCTCAAGCAACAAACCTCTGAATCCCAGCTCTTCTCCTCTCAACATAAAAGAAAATAGATAAGTTCCCATTAACCAGGCCATTAAGACAAGAAAGCCCAGGTTAGCCCAAGTGGAAGCGGGAAGAAAGAAAAATAGACCTGGATTTTTCATCAAGAGGGTCAGCCCAATAAAATTATTGGTAAGGGCTATATCACCAAATGCATTAGCTTTGGCTAAATCCAAGGTGAGCATTTGACCTGGACTTGGAAATATATCTCCGATTACTACCTTCCCAGCACTTGGGATATGAAAGATATTCCCCATGAGGAAAATAATTCCCATCGCAAGGGCCAATAAGCCGACAGGTAAAATTCGACTCCTTATCCAGTTGGTCGAGGATAGCGGTTTTTTATAATACCCTAAACTTTTCAAGGCTTCTCCATAAATAAACGTGTGGGTTAGGATAGCAGCTACTCCTGGGGCCCAGATAAATAGGATGGCCAGAAAACCTTGTATCCAGGGAGAGGTTGAGAGTTGAGCCTGTAACAAGGCAAATGAACCCCAGCTTAAGCCAAAGCAGAGCACAAGAAAGGTGGTGATTTTTCCCGTATTGAGCTGTTTCATCAGTGGATGGGAGTAAAAGTAGTTGAAAGAGGAGAATTTAGAAAGCGCGACTTTCCTAAATAAACTTACGGAATTTGTAGGCTTGGGTTCTAAATAAAACACCCAGTGATTGGGTAAAAATTAACGTACCCTTTGCCCTCAAATCCACAAATTCCGAAATCACAGGGAATTTAATGATATTCGCAGTATTCGATCAAAAGTAAGTTCTTATTTATGATTGCCTATTTGAAAGGAAAGATTGCCCAGTTAGAGCCTACCTATGTGGTAGTAGATTGTCAAGGAGTTGGGTATCTGAGTCGCATATCCCTATCTACTTATAGCGCGCTTCAAGGGAAGCAGGATGCCAAAATTTATACCTACCTGCAAGTACGAGAAGATGCCCACATTTTATATGGATTTGCTGAACCTGGGGAACAGCAGTTATTCGAACAATTAATCAGTGTTTCAGGAGTTGGGGGAAACACCGCATTAATGGTATTATCCAGTATGTCTTCAGGAGAATTAGTTCAGGCAATTCGAATGGGTGATGAAGCTTCCCTAAAAAGGGTGAAAGGTATCGGAGGTAAGACTGCCGGGAGAATCGTCCTAGAGTTGAAAGACAAAATAAAATTGGAAGGGACTAGTCTATCCGAAGGGGGATCTGGAGCGAGCTCTCCTGGTTTGGATCCACTCCGACAATTACGGCAGGAAGCATTAACAGCCCTTCAAACCCTCGGTTTCCCCCCAAAAACGGTTGAGAAAAAAATTGATGCTTTTCTCCAGGCCAATAGATCCGATGTGAAGGTGGAAGCCATTATCAAAGCTGTGTTGAAAGGATAATCTATTCCCACTATGTTAAATTTTTTCTAATTTTCATGATATTTCTTCGAATATGGTGTAATTGTTGATACAAAAATACAGGGCATCCAAACTACCTTTATATATTTGCCCGAAATAAGCATATTGCAAAAAAAATTGAGATACTGCCTATGACATAAACCTTACTCGAAACCTATTTACTTAGTTAAACGAAATTCGTTTTGTCAAATATTAGTATCTCGTTCCTGCTATCGGTATTGGCCTCCTTGCTTATTACCGGTACCGAAGAGTCAACGACCCATATTATCCAGCCTAAACCGTCTATTGAGTGGGTGAATGATAGCATCCCTTCTCCTCCGGATACAGGTGAGGTGAAAGAGGGATATGTGCCTCTCAATGATACCTCTAAAGTCAAGAAAAATCCTAACCGCAGAACAACAGATGCGAGTACGCAGCCTGTATATATATCTCCCTTTTTCCTCAAAAACCCTAAGAACTTTGAAACTTCTTTTGATATTGATGAAGATGGGAAAGGCTATACCATTCGAGAGAAGATAGGGGAGATAGATATCAGCTGGCCTTCCCATATTTCCTTAGACAGATATATTGAATACCGTCAAGAAACGGGAATAACAGATTATTTTCGCCAACTGTCTACCAAGACTCAGGAAGAATTACAAAAAGGCCTATTACCCTCATTCGACCTAGGTCCTTTAGGAGATGTATTTGGAGGGCCCATAGAAGTGAGACCTACTGGGTTCGCCACAGTCAGCTTTGGGATTGATCACCAACGCACAGATAATCCTGCTTTGACGCTGAGACAGCAGCGTCGAACAACGTTTGATTTCGATCAAAATATTCAGTTAGGAGTTCAGGGACAGATAGGGAATAAGATGAACCTAAACCTGAACTTTGACACCGGTCAGCTTTTTGATTTCCAAAATGAACTTAAACTTCGACACGAAGGGACAGAGGATGAAATCGTTCAATCGGTAGAGGCGGGAAATGTGAGTATGCAATTAGGGAATTCTCTTATACAAGGGCGTCAGAATCTGTTCGGGCTAAAAACAGAAATGAAATTCGGTCCCATTCGATGGACTATTGTGGGGTCTAATGAGCGAGGAAAGAGAGAAAGCATTCAAGTTGCAGGAGGGGGAGCTGTTGAGACTCCCTTTGAGAAGGAAGTGTCTGACTACGATATGAACCGTCACTTTTTCCTGAATCACTTTTTCCGCTCTCGATATGAAACTGCCTTAGCCAACCTACCCATTATCAATTCGACAGTTCGAATTACCCGAGTTGAGGTATGGATGGAAAAGGGGGGAGCTACTACAAACACCAGAAACGCCATCGGTTTTGTAGACTTAGGAGAAAATGACCTAGCTGCTCCGGGAGGGGGTGTAGGAACCATCTTCAATCGGGATGTGATTTCTCCTAGCGGGAGTGTGAGGTTTCCCGATAACGAGTCCAATAACCTTTTCTCCATTTTGGAGGGTAATCCCAACATTCGCCAACAAAAGGATGCTCCTAGCGCTTTAGAAGCACAGGGGCTGACCAATACCCTGGATTTTGAAATCGCGGGAAACCTACGTCGCCTTTCTCCCAATGAATATACTGTCAACAACCAACTGGGTTATATTTCCATTACCTCTGAGATTCCCAGTGATCAGGTCCTGTTTATCGCCTACCAATACACCGTAAATGGTAGAACCTTTCAGGTAGGGGAGTTTTCGGAAGATTCCCCAGCAGATGGACGAAACTCCAATGTGCTCTGGCTGAAAATGCTAAAGTCCTCCGTCTTGCGAATTGAGAACGAGGGGGAGAAATTTCCTCTGTATGACCTGATGATGAAGAACATCTATCGCCTGGATGCCTTCGGTATACAAAAGGAAGGCTTCTTTTTGGATGTGCTATATGAGTCTGGGACTAGCGCAGGTAAAATTAATTATTTGCCCGAGGGAAGTTTGAAAAACAAACAGCTCATCCAGGTGCTTAATGTAGACCGCCTAACCAACCATACAGCCCCTAACCCCGATAACTTCTTTGATTATCTAGAGGGCCTAACCATAGTACCTGAAAAGGGGCTGATTATTTTCCCGGTGTTGGAACCCTTTGGTTCCCACCTCGCCCAACAACTGGGTAATATGGAGGACTCCTCTCGTTATGTATTCCAGGCCCTTTATGACGATACCCAACAAGGAGCCATCCAGAATTTCCCCCAACAGAATAAGTATTCTATTGAAGGGTACTTTCGTTCATCAGGGGGGGCAGAAATTCCCTTGAATTCTTTTAGCCTTTCAGAAGGTTCGGTCATTGTGACAGCTGGGGGGCGTAGACTCATCGAAGGGCAAGATTATCGGGTAGATCAGGTGGCAGGAAAAGTCATCATTACCAATGAAGCAGTTCTCTCTCAGGGGGCTCCCATAGAGGTTTCTTATGAGAACGCTCAACTCTTTGCCCAGCAAAATAAAACCCTCTTAGGAACTCGCTTGGAGTTGGATCGATTTGACAATTTCAAATTGGGGCTTACGATGCTTAACCTTCGAGAGCAACCCTTTAACTTTAAGACAACTATTGGGGATGAGCCCATCAACAACACCCTTTGGGGTATGGACTTGGGCTGGCAGCACGAGTCCGACTTTATTACTCGTGTGGTAGACAAGCTACCCTTTATTTCTACCAAAGAAACCTCTTCTCTCAACTTCAGTGGGGAGTTTGCCAATTTTATTCCCGGACAACCCAAGGCGGTTAAGATAAACGATGAACGTGGGATTGTGTATATAGATGACTTTGAGGCAGCCAAAACAACCTATAACCTATCGGGGCAGCAGCGCTGGCAAATAGCGGCTTTTCCTACGGGCAATCCCAATGTAATAGATCCTACAACTGATCCGTTGAATGCAGGAGCTGCTCAAGCCTTGGGATTCAACCGAGCTAAACTCTCCTGGTACCGGATTGATCAGACCGTATACCAAGGCTCCTTTGGGATCAATATCCCAGCAGAAGATTTTGCCAATAATTATACCCGGAGAATTCGCCCACAGGAAATATTTCCTACCGCCCGGAGAGCCTTTGGGGCAAATTTTCAAAATACCTTCGACCTTCGATACCTACCCAATCAGCGGGGACCCTATAACTATCAGACCAGTCCTGAAAAGCTAAATCCGGATGGTACCTTTAAGAATCCTGCCGAAAACTGGGCAGGGATTACCCAGGAGGTTACCCTACAAACGACTGACTTTGAGGCGGCTAATGTAGAATTCATCGAATTTTGGTTGATGGACCCTTTTATGGATAATCCCGCTCATAGAGGAGGTAAGTTCTATATCAACCTGGGATTGATCAACGAGGATGCGCTTCCCGATCAGAGTTTGAGTAGGGAAAATGGTTTGCCGACTTCCTTGGAAGACCAGGGACTCATCGATTCGACCGATTGGGGGATTATTCCTTTGGGAAATACCACCAACGATTACTTCAGTGCAGAGGCTGGTGCCAGAGAGCAGCAGGACATTGGATTAGATGGGCTGAATGACGAAGGAGAAAGGCGATTCTTCAACAACCGCTTTCAGTTTTTGGATAACCTACGTGGATTCCTCTCTCCTGAGGCGATGCAGGCAATTGAGGCCGACCCGAGTACAGATAACTTCCGCCATTTCCGGGATCCTTCCTTTGAGGAAGTTGAAGCCGGGATTCTGGAGCGCTACCAGGATTTCAATGGAACGGAAAACAACTCTCCTGCTGATGCAGGAACCCGAAACTTTACTTTACAAAATACCAATAACCCCGATAGGGAGGACTTGAATGACAATGGTAGCTTGAATTTTGCGGAGCAGTATTGGGAATACGAATTGAATATCCGTCCACAGGACTTGGTTCCAGGGGCTAATTTTATAATTGATAGCATTCAGTCAGTTGTAAACACAGGAGTTGCGGGTACCAATCAACAGTCTGTTACCTGGTACCAATTTCGGATCCCCATCATAGAAGGGGAGGCACGAAACAATATTCCCAATTTCAAATCTATCAACTACATGCGGATGTACATGACTGGGTTTGAAGAAGAAGTCGTTATGAGGCTCACCGAATTCCAGTTTGTAGCCACCCAGTGGAGGCGATTTTTAGGAGATCTGAGGGATGCCCAGCAAGCCGTGAATCCACCTGAACCTCCTTTTGCAGACTTTGAAGTGGGAAGTGTAAGTATAGAAGAAAACTCTACTAAACTCCCCTTTAACTATGTTTTACCCCCAGATGTGGAGCGCCAATCCCTCAATGGAAATACCCAGCCGGGATTCCTCGATGACGAGAGAGCCCTGGTTATAGAGACTTGTGGCTTGGAAGATGGGGATGCCCGAGGCGTCTTCAAAACGGTGCGACTTGACTTGCGTCAATACAAACAGTTGAAAATGTGGGTACACGCTGAGGCTGACAATAATGGGAGTACTCCAGCAAACTTCTTCCAGCGTGGGGATGCAACCGTATTCATTAGATTGGGGTTGGACAATGAACAGAATTATTACGAATACGAATTACCCCTGGTTCCATCTGATCCTGTGATGGGAGTGAGTAACCTTTCTAATGTTTGGGCTAATGAGGTGGTTGTCAACCTAGAGGAGCTTTCTATTCTCAAAAGTCTAGATTCAGCCCGAACTAATTTGGATGAAAGGTTCCTTATTGGTGAAGCTATTGATAGCCTAGGGGGTAATCTCTATATCAAGGGAACCCCCAAGATTAGTGATGTAAGGACGATCATGATTGGTATCAGAAATCCAGCGGATCCCACTGAACAACCCATCTGTGCTGAGATGTGGATCAACGAACTCCGCCTCACCAATTTTGACAGAAAGGGAGGATGGGCAACAAACGCAAACCTCAATATGCGTATTGCTGACTTGGGATCTATCAATGCAAACTTCCGTTCTAGAACTTCAGGCTTTGGCCCTTTAGATCAACGTATAACCAGTCGGCCGCTTGATTCCGAAACGCAGTACAGCATTAATGCTACGTTGAATTTTGACAAGTTCTTTCCCAAAAACTGGGGACTACAACTTCCAGTAACTGGCTCATATGGAGAGCGTTTTTCACGTCCGGTATACAATCCCCAGGAAGCTGACGTTCGAACGGATTTTCTCATCGAGCGTGTGGATTCAGAACGTCAGCGCGACTCCGTCCTCGAAAGAGTGGAAGATTATTCACGCTTTAAAAGTATTTCCTTTAACAATTGGCGAAAAACAAAGGTCAATCCTCAGGCCACCAATCACTTCTGGGACGTAGAAAACTTTGATTTTACCTTTTTCTACAACGAACAATTCTCTCGCAACTCCCTGATTTCTAAGCAACTTGTCCAACAGCATAGTGGCCAAATAAATTATCGCTATTCTTTCAATCCGGTGATAATTGAGCCCTTTAAGAATGTCAAGTTCCCTCTGTTGAAGATGATCAACTTTTCCCCCATACCGACCTCATTGGATATTCGAATTGCAGGGGATAGGTATTTCGAAGAGCGACAACTTCGCCCCACTTCTGAATTTGGGGGAGCGGTCGATCCTACTTTCAACAAAAACTTCCAGGTGAATCGCCAATACAACCTTTCCTGGAATTTTACCAAAAACTTATTGCTTAATTTCACGGCAAATAACCAGGCCCGAGTAGATGAAGTAAGGGGAAGGTGGAGAGATGCGAGTCAACGGGAACGGGATTCGGTAGGAACCCTCTTGGATAACCTTATTT
Source organism: Bacteroidia bacterium (assembly GCA_965263105.1). Classification (GTDB taxonomy): domain Bacteria; phylum Bacteroidota; class Bacteroidia; order J057; family J057; genus JBCCTX01. Next base: position 1,054,891 of record CBDHGL010000003.1, read on the forward strand.
ATTTTGGTAGAGACCCTTCCAGAGGGCATACCCAATTGATCAATATGGGAAGGACGATACGGTATACGCACAACATCAGCGCGACATATCGACTTCCTTTCAACGAATTCAAGTTGCTCAACTGGATCAACGGAAATGTCAACTATACCTCAACCTTCTTGTGGGACCAGCCCCCCGAGATCAATCCCGATTTTGGTGGAACGATTTCCAATTCCCAAGGAATACAGGGGAATGCGCGTTTTAATTTGGCGAATCTATACCGGAAGATTAAACCCATCAATAAGGCCTTGGAAGCCAAGCCCAAAAAAGGTTCTTCTGCTAATCCCATCCCACCGAGGAGGCGAAATGCAGGTCAAGAGGACGAAAAGGACAAAAAAGATAAGAATAAGAAAAAAGAAGAGGACCGGACCGCTTTTGAAAAAACCATGATCGGATTGGGGCGAGAGTTGGTTCGAATCATATTTAGCGTAAAAAATGCGGATTTCACTTATTCTCGAAACTCCGGGACGGTACTACCCGGTTACCTGCCCACAACCAAAAACTTTGGACTGGATTGGGACTATCGAGATAATGTGACGGGTCGAGAATCTGCTGTTATTCCCCCGACTACAGGATTTATCTTGGGAAGCCAAAGAGATATTCGAGGGATCGCTGGAGAAAACAATTGGATCACCCGTGATACAACTCTGGCAAACCTCTACATGACAGATTTTAACGAACAGATTCAAGCCAGAGCTACTATCGAGTTGTTTAAAGTATTGCGTATTAATCTTACAGCTTCTCGTTCCGAATCCAATAATACCAGTGAATTTTTCCGCTTTGACCCCACGATAAATGACTACAATAGCTTCGACCCCTTTCTCTCGGGAAATTTCTCTATGTCCTACATTTTTGCCAATACAGCATTTGAGAAGAATCTATTGAACTCCAAGGTATTCGAACGCTTTTCGGAGAATAGAAAAATCATCTCCAGAAGGTTGGCCGAGACCAATCCTAATGCGGAAGGATTAGGCAGAACCATTATAGGAGACTACCGCAATGGCTATACAGGTACCCAGCAGGATGTCTTGATTCCTGCCTTAATATCAGCCTATGGGGTAGGGGATGCAGAAACCATTACGTTAGATGCCTTTCCCAGAATTCCCCTGCCTAATTGGAGTATAGACTTCAACGGCTTGTCTCAATTACCTGCCATACAGGAAATTTTTACCAATATTACCCTGAGGCATACCTACCGGGGTACCTATACAGTAGGAACCTTCAACAACAACCTGAATGCAGCCTTTGATGATTTTGGCTTCGTCGCCAATACTGATACCCTGGATGCCCTAGAAGGCATTGAAAACTTCTTTTCTCCCAATACCATTACGGGCCTTCAGATATCCGAGCAATTTGCGCCTCTGCTTGGAATTAATATGACCATGAAGAATGGGATGACTGGAACCTTGGATTACAAGCGAGGACGTCAACTGAACTTCAGTACAGGTAGTCTCCAACTCTCGGAGCTACGTACCCAAGACCTCACGGTGGGCTGGGGATTGCGGAAAGATAACCTAGGGCTTAAAATACGCTGGCAGGGCAAGGACGTAGAACTGAGAAACAGCGTCCATTTCCAATTTAACCTGACCATGAGTGATACCCGAGAGCGAAACAGAACTTTGAGTCAGGATGGACAAGAACCCGCTCAGCCTGCTGAGTATACACGAGGTGTGATGCGATGGATTATCTCTCCATCTGTGGACTACGTCCTCAATGATCGCATCAATATGAAAGTATTCTTTGAACAAAGCTTGAATCAACCCTGGACATCGAGTTCCTTTCGGGTTTCCCAGTCCCGAGGCGGGGTACAACTGCAGTTTATGTTGGCGAATTAATGGAATTTATGCCATCGGTTCTGGGTCCTTTCAAGATGTAGGCGGAATTTATTGGGCGGATCTATAGAAACATTTAGCAATTCCTGTCGGATAGGGTGCCTAAACTCTAGCCCCGTCGCGCACAAAAACATTCCCTTTCCCCGAAAAATGAGCCCAGGCTTACCATAGAGTTTATCTCCTAGAATGGGAAATCCCGCCTCTGATAGGTGAATACGCAATTGGTGTGTTCTCCCTGTTCTTGGATATAGCCTTACCCATGACAGCCATTCTCCATGCAGGGAGGGAACCTGTTGGATCAATTCAAAATCTGTATGGGTTTCTTTGTTGTCTACCGGGCTTGTCCATGCACCAGAATCTGGAACCTTGCCGATCGCTAAGGCCTCATAGGTTTTATTTATGGATCGCTGTTGAAACTGGCGACCTAATTCCACAGAAGCCAAGGAGCTTTTGGCTACTAACAAGACTCCTGTAGTGTCTCGGTCTAATCTGTGAACGGGCTTTGGCCAGGGAAGGGCATCAGGCGAATCACTCCCTTGCAAGTTGTAACTCAGCGCATTTTCTACACATTGGTAGGTGTTGCCGCTTACCGGAATTCCAGCAGGTTTTCGAATTACGGCTAGGTAATCGTCTTCGAACAGGATTTCCAGCTTTCTCGGATATACCTTGGGCGGAGTTTGTTGGGAAGCGTAGTGATGAATGGTATCTCCTGCTGTGATTCGATGGTTTTTGCCTACCCATTGACCATTTACCGTAATTTCTCCCCTTTTTAGGGCTTTTATGAGCCCTTTTTTGGAAGGGAAGTGGGGGAAGTTGTTTAATAAATAGGGAATTAAGCGCTCAGATGCTTGATCAGTTGGAACCTGATGGATCACAAGCGGTATGGGAGTATGCTTTTCCAAATCCTTTTTCTCAGCTAAAAGTCAAATAGAAAGGAGAAATATACTTAAAGAGGATAGTAAATGCACGGTAGGTGAAATAATTAAGGCATAATTGGGAAAGCGCTATTCAAGCCGATTTTTGTACGATCAAATGCCCGAAAATATATTTGAGGAAATAATAGCCAAGTATGTCGAAATGAATATTGCTCATCCTTTTATGGAAGGAAACGGAAGAACGATGCGTATATGGCTTGATTTGATTCTAAAGAAGAGATTGAACAAAGTTGTTAATTGGCAATTTGTGGACAAAACACTCTACTTACAAGCAATGGAAAGAAGTCCAGTGAATACGCTGGAAATAAGAGTGTTGCGGTCCGAAAACTTAACAGAGGAGGTAGATAATCGAGAAGTTATTTTTAAAGGAATTGAGCAATCCTATTATTATGAGGGCTATGAAAAGGACAGCCATGAATAAAAAAAGAACGTGCCAGCAGGTAACAATGTATATAAAGTCATAGCTCCCCTACGGTCGCTACCTTTATCTACCACTCGTTTTGGGGAAAGATTGGTATACAGAAGAGGAAGATGAAGCATGGAAAGATTTATAAATTGGAAAAAGATTATTTACAGAGAGACCTTCACAATAAAACTTATCTCAATCAAATCCCAAGGTAGAAAGCAACTTTCAGCGCCGGAATTACCCCTTCTGATTGAAGGTATTCATGGTCCTTTCCAGCCCAATGGACACAAAGGAGAGGATGCCATCGGCAGATTTTTTGATCAACTCGGGAAGGGCGGCCTCTTCTTCCTCCAAAAAGGGGGAGAGTACATAGTCGGCCTGACCACCTGGGCGAAAATCATTTCCTACGCCAAATTTGATCCGGGCATATTGCTTACTTCCCAGCATTTCTTGAATGCTTTTCAAGCCATTGTGTCCCCCGTCGGATCCCCTTCCTTTCATTCTGAGGGTACCAAAGGGCAGGGCTATGTCATCTGTAACGATTAGGAGCCTCTCTAAGGGGATTTGATGCTTCTTGAGGTGAAACCTTACCGCTTTTCCACTCAGGTTCATGTAGGTAGTGGGAAGCAGGGTCAGGATCTGCCTACCCCTATGTTTTCCTTGAGCTGTGTAACCATGACGATCAAGTAGCGGACTGACTTCCCAGCGTTCTAGCAGTTCTTCTATAACTCGGAACCCTATGTTGTGCCGGGTTCGGGCATATTCCGAACCGATGTTTCCCAATCCTACGACTAAGTATTTCATAGCAAAAAGCCAACCCTGCGGTTGGCCTTATAGGTGTATAACTTCTTCTTCTAGCCGATCGCCTAACCTTCAGTAGCCTCTCCTGTAGCTGCATCTCCAGCAGCTTCTCCAGATTGAGAACTTCTCAGACTTCTTGGGATTTCGACTGATGCCACGGCGGCACTAGGGGAGGTGAGTACAGTAATGCCCTCAAATTCCGCATCTTGTACCTTAATGGTTGTCCCCAATTCCAGGGCAGATACATCAATTTCGACGTATTCGGGTAATTTACTAGGGATTCCTTTTACCTGAAGCTTTCTCAACTTCGTCATCATTTTTCCTCCCTTTATTACCCCTGTTGGCGTTCCCACAAATTTTATGGGTAAAGAGATTACTTCTTCCTTTTCAGTGGAAATACGAATAAGCTCTATATGCTCAATGGTATCTTTTGTAGGGTGGTATTGGACATCTTTGACGAGGGTATCATATTTTTCCCCTTCTACATCCATCTGAATCACAAAGGTATCAGGCGTAAAAACGACTGATTTAGTAGGCTTATAATCTAGCGTAATATGTATAGCTTGACCTTGGTCATATATTACTGCAGGTATTTTTCCTTCTTGTCGAAGTGTTTTTGACCCTTTCTTTCCTAACTCCTCTCGTTTGGAAGCAGTCAATTCTGTAGTTTTCATCTAATATTATTTCTCTTGATATGTAAACCAACTATCTTCTTACTCTCCATATTCTTTCAAGCATGATCCTTAAGCATATTTTCAATCAGAAATAAAGAACTGATCGACTCGTGGTTATGGATTTTGCGGAATGCTTTGGCAAACATCGGAGCTATACTCAACATTTTTATCTTGGGAGTTGAAGACCTTAGCGGAATACTGTCAGTTACGACCAGTTCTATCAGCTTAGAATTTTCAACTCTTTTATAGGCATCTCCAGATAGCACTGCGTGCGTTGTAACTGCCCGTACAGAGATTGCTCCTTGTTCGAGCAAAACCTCTGCCGCTTTACAAAGAGTCCCTGCAGTATCCACCAAATCATCCGTAAGTACAACATTGCATCCCTTCACGTCCCCTATCACCTGCATGGATTTTATTTCGTTAGGCCTGATTCGTTCTTTGTCAATAATGGCGAGTTTGGCTTTGAGGTGCTGGGCATAGTTTCGTGCTCTTTCTGATCCTCCCATGTCTGGAGAAGCAATACACATATTCTCCAATGCCAAGCCTTTCAGATAAGGAACGAAGATGGCTGAGGCATCTAAATGATCCAACGGTATGTCAAAGAATCCCTGTATCTGTCCTGCGTGCAAATCCATTGTAACTATTCTATCTGCACCGGCAACTGTAATTATGTTTGCCAAAAGTTTCGCCCCTAGCGAAACCCTAGAAGTAACTTTTCGGTCCTGTCGTGCATATCCATAGTACGGGATAACCGCAACGACCTGATTGGCAGAAGCTCTCCTTGCTGCATCAATCAGGAGCAACAGTTCCAGTATATTTTCAGCAGGAGAGTGAGTAGATTGAACGATGAATATATCAGCTCCTCTAATCGACTCTTTGTAATGAACTTGCATCTCCCCATCCTTAAATCGGGTGATATCAATTTCACCCAAAGGAGAACCAAACACATTTGCAATTTTCTCTGCCAGGTATCTGGAACCGGAGCCCGAAAATATTTTTACCTGAGATGACATTGCTCAGTTGACCCGGGAGGATTCGAACCCCCACAAACGGAACCAAAATCCGCGGTACTACCATTATACGACGGGTCAAACTCTAATCCCAAAATTGGGAGGTGCAAATTTACCAAAAAAAAATTTAAGTAATCAAGAAAAGGAAGGGATAAATGAAAAATGATAAAGGAAAAGTGAAAATAAAGAAATGGTTGTAAATTGGAGTCTTTATAAAAAGGCTGTAATCCTCAATTTATGAAATATACTACCCTCCCTGCCTCTTTCTTTTCCAACAATAGGAAAAAGTTTGCCAAACAGATGAAACCGCAGACTATTGCAGTTTTTCATTCGAATGATTTGGTAGCAGATAATGCGGATAGCCATTATCGGTTCTCCCAGAATAGTAATATGTATTACTTATCTGGCCTTGACCAGGAAGAGATAATACTGGTTCTCTTTCCCGACGCACCCAATGAAAAATGGAGAGAGATGCTATTTATCCGAGAAACCAATGATCATATACGGGTATGGGAAGGTTGGAAGTATTCCAAAGAGGAGGCCCAAGAGGCATCGGGAGTAGATAATGTCCATTTTTATGGCGCATTTGAGGATATGTTGAAAAGGATGATCTCTCATTTTGATGGAGTGTATCTCGATATCAATGAACATGAGCGAAATGCCTTGACTACCTACAGTGCAGGGCATAGGCTGGCAACTAAGTTTAGGGAAGAATTCCCAGCCCACCATATATACCGAAGTGCCCCTATATGTGAATCTTTGCGCGCAGTAAAAAGTGAAGAGGAACTCATTCCGATGAAAGAGGCTATTTCCATAACAGAAAAAGGATTCCGGAGAATTTTGTCTTTTATCCGCCCAGGAGTATGGGAATACGAGATTGAGGCAGAAATTACCCATGAATTCCTGAGTCATAGGGCTACAGGGCACGCCTACAACCCCATCATTGCTACAGGAGCTAATGCCTGTGTATTGCACTATGTCGAAAATAAGGACCAATGTCAGGAAGGAGATTTAATACTGATGGACTTTGGGGCAGAGTATGCTAACTATTCAGCTGACCTGACCCGAACTATCCCTGTATCGGGGAGATATACCCAACGGCAAAGAAAGGTATACGATGCGGTATTGAGGGTTATGCGACAGGCTACTTCCCTCCTGGTGCCAGGGACTATGTTGGAGGAGTACCACAAAGAGGTTGGGAAAATGATGGAAGGGGAACTCCTGGGACTAGGGCTTATTACTCCTCAAGAAGTTGCTGAGCAAAAGGAAGATTCCCCGGCCTATAAAAAATATTTCATGCATGGCACTTCCCACTTTCTAGGCTTAGATACACACGATGTAGGGAATCGCTATAAACCCCTACAGCCTGGGATGGTATTTACCTGTGAGCCAGGAATCTATATACCTGACGAGGGTTTTGGAGTCAGAATAGAAAATGATATCCTAGTAAGCTCATCTGGACCGATAGATTTGATGGCTTCTATTCCAGTGGAAGCAGAAGAGATAGAAGAGTTGATGGCGGGGTGAGTCAAATAGTCCATAGTCGATGGTCCATAGAAAATGTAAGTGATAAAGATTTCGAAAATACTGTGGATCGTGCAGGGGGGCCGAGAACGTTTATTCTTTGATAGGACTCTCGTCCCATCCGAATCATATGTCGCCCCTTCAGGGCTAAAATTAGTCCTGAAGGGACGATTTAACATGAGATAGGGGAGTTTTCCAAGGAAATAATCCCCTAATCAGTAAAGTAAATTCCATTCTCGGCCAACCTGCGTGGACTGTCGACTACCCCTTCTTAAGATTCATAAGGAACAAACACAAAGCGGGCATTTTCCTTTTGGGTGATTACAAAGATACACGCGATCTCCTGGGGATTATTGAAAATGCGTTTAAATTGAGAGAGGTTTTCTGCTAGGACGATTTCTTTTTTTACAAATTCTTCCAGTAGTGAGGCATAGTAAAACCAATTGAGATTGACTGTAGAATCTCTATCAAAAATGGGTTTTCCAATATCCACCATCTGTTGGGAGGCTACGAATACAGGATATTCCGAAATGCCTTCTTCAATAACTGTATTCGCAATTTCTTTCATTTCCTTACCTACCTGATACATATCGTTTTGGAGAGATTCCAGGATGGGATCTTCTATATCACTAGATTCTTTTGATGGTCTCTTTATTAGCTTTCCTGCAAATCTTCTCATAGGTGAATTTTTTCCCAAATATACGATTTGAATTGAAAATAAGTATTTCTATTTGCGTAAGTATGTATGGGGATATATTATTTTAACCAGAAAATTAGGGTAAATGTTAGAGTTAAGCACTTGCAGTGGGTATTCGATAAAGAGGAAATTAGGTTGCATTACTTCCCAGATCCAAAGCCTCCACCACGCATGCCACGCACCAGGTAATAACTGCGGAAAGTCCTCCCCAGACAATCTCCCTGCGGGTTTTGATAATAGCCGGGACAATTTTGTTCTATTTCAGCGCGGGTTTTTCGGTTTTCAAAGGAACCAATTCCCCATCCCTGACTGGATGCCAAGAATGTAGTGGCAAATACTCCCAAGGTTATCATTACCCATAACCACCTATTATACTGTTTCATATGCTTCAATAATTTCGCCTAGCATAGGCATAAATCCACAAACAAATAAACCCTATCAAGCCCATAATGAAGTAGCGTTTTAGCCAGATTCCTTTTACCAGGGCAACCGTAATCGTTCCTCCTGAGGATATCTTCTCCTGGTCGGTATATAACTGCACATAATAGGTGCCAGGTTTGCGGATTCTAAAGGCTTCTGAAGATTCCATATCGGACTCTGTCCATCTCCCTTCGCTATCTACGCCCGTATAATAATAAAAATCTGTATCTACTACATTGATGGGTTTTTCCCCTTCGTCCAATATATAGGCAAATACATAGATCTCTGTTTCATTGGCTAAAGACGAGGCGCCCAACTTCAAGCGATAAAGACCAGATTCGGTTACCTCTACCGGGAGGGAAAGAACCTCTCTGTCTAATGTCTCAGAGATGGATATGGTCTGTTGGAAGATTTCTTTTCCAGAGCCATAGGCCATTAACATGAAGAGAAGCATTCCTACAATGCCTGCTAAAGCGAGATTTTTGACAAAGCCCCAATGTTCATAGTGTTTTTTTACCTCAAGTACAGAGGGATTCATCGCAAAAGCTTCCAGTAGCCGAGCTTTTGAGATGGGCTTTTCCCGGAAAAACTCTATTTCTTTAATAGCAGAAGTGCTAGGGTCTATGCGCCATTCTGATAAAAAATCTATTCCATGATCTCTAAACATGGAAAACTGAACCTCATCTCCTCTTTTAATCTGATAATTGGATTCTCCTTCAAAAAATATGACAGAGGATTTACCGTATTCCAGGATTCGTCTCTGCCTTTGGTCTTTGAAGAGCCGCATTTTGAGGTTCTTGGGCCGAAGCGTAGGGAGTTCGGGAGTGATTTCTTCGGAGATGGCAAAGCCTTCCCGGTCCTCGATGAGGTATATATAGGTAAAATACTCTGATAACAAAAGCCATTCATCGTACACCCAGACTTCAGTCGAGTAACCCGATCCATCTTCGTCTGACCAGTATTCCTGGTAATTCATTTTCCAACGAGTACGAGAAATGACTTGGTAATTAATCCCATCCAATTCAGCTTTATGACCCAATTTGATAAAGGAAAGCGGGGGATGAGATTTGGGCGTTGATAAGGCAGATAAAATTTGATGCTCTTCTGTATCAGCCTCCAATTCACTCCCACAATACTGGCAGGCTATGTATTTTGCTCTAGGGTGTAGTACAGCAAGGGCATTCCCACAATTCTTGCAATTGAATTGTTTGACGTTGGCTAACTTATGCTGTTGTTTTACCTCTGTACTCATGCTTGCCTAGTCATTTTTTAAGAACGAATTAAATGCTTTAAGCGTAAGGGTTTACCTACATAGAGGACTTTTTCATCAGTAAGAAACTCCATACTGATTACCTTTCCTTTCCATATCCCATCGACAAAATCAGCCCTTTCACCAGGAATTATCTTAAAGGGAAGTTCTCCTTCGCCCCCATTTACCTGAGCCTGGGCTTTGGAGGTGATGAATACCTCTTTGTCCAAGGAAGGCACCTGCTCATTTTTACCTACTTTGAAATTTGCCCAAGAGATGGAGGCATCTAACTCAGCCTTTTTCTTGAATAAGGTAAAGGCGCCGTCATCCTCCTGAATCCACCAGGCTCCTCCATCATCCAATGATTGGGCAAACCACTCATCCCAGAATCCATCTTCATAATCTATACGCAATCTCCCCAATATCATGAGAGATAGCTCTCCTATTTTTCTTTGTTGCCCGATTTGAAACATAGATCCATAGTCTATGAGTAACTGTTTCTCGCCAGCCATCTCTAAGGTGTCAGCCAGAATGTGGCTTGTCTGCCCACAGTGTGTACAACAAAGGCATTTGCTGTCAATGAAACGCTTGGGAATAGGGGCCCCACAAGACGGGCATTCAAATTCTCGGGTTAACATAGTCCTAAACTACAGAGAAATTTACAAAAACTTATAAGGATAAGCCCTCCCGGAACAACAAAACGACAGCATGGGCTATCATGGACCGTTCTTCGCCTGGAGCATCCATCCCTTCGTTTGTTGTTGCCTTTAAGGAAATATTTTCCATCGGTGTATCCAATAGATCAGCAATAACCACCTGCATAGCTGGAATATGTGGGTTAATTTTAGGCTTTTCTGCAATAAGGGTACAATCCAAATTCCCTAGAATAAATCCCTTATCTCTAACGAGTTTGTAAGTTTCACTAACAAAAAATTTGCTATCTGCCTGTTTATAAGTTGGGTCAGTATTGGGAAAGTGGAAGCCAATATCCCGTAAATTCAAGGCCCCTAGCAAGGCATCACATATGGCGTGTAAGAGAACATCCGCATCCGAATGACCCAGCAGCCCCTTTTCAAAGGGGATTTCCACCCCTCCTAGTACAAGTTTACGCCCTGCTTCTAGACGGTGGGTATCGTAACCATAACCAATTCGAATAGCGAACATAATATTCTATTATTAGATAGTTTAAAAATAGTTTATTGCAAAATTTATATTAATTTTGCACCAACATGGCTCCATAGATCAAAAATCAAGGAAAATGGCTAATCCGAATAAGCCCCTTGTCTCTTTAGGGATTCCTACCTATAACCAAATTCATTTGCTGAGACCCACCTTGGATTCTATACTTTCTCAAAACTATGAAAATATTGAAATTATTATTTCGGATAATGCCTCAAATGATGGGACAGCAGAGTGCCTGAAATCGTATGCAGATAGCGATGCGCGGATAAAGTATTTTCGACATCCTCAAAATAAGGGTCCTTACTTTAACTATGATGCCTGTAGAAGGTTGGCCATGGGCAGGTATTTTATGTGGGTAGATCCGGGAGAAGAATTACTTCCTAAGGTTCTGGAAACTTATGTATCCTTTATGGAGGCAAATCAGGACTATGTCACTGTATCGGGTAAAATTAACTATTGGGAGAAGGGGAGTTTAATATATACGGAAAAGGGGTTTTCTCTGGAAGACGATAATCCTTTCCATAGGGTCCAATCCTTTTATAGCCAAGTCCAGCAAGGAACCCTGCTCTATGGATTACATAGGAATGTATGGATTCGCCAAAACCCGATTAGGCGTAATTTGGTAGGGGATTGGCATTTTATTGCGGCTAATGCCTTCATGGGAAAGGTGAAAAGCTTAAATAGGGTAGGCTCCCAAAGAGTAGATGTAAAGGATTCTTGGGGGGAGGCATACCTAACGGATTTAATAGGGCGTTTGGGCTTGTCGAAGTACTGGACTCGCTTCCCCAAGCTCCGGGTTGCCCTGGAAACTTTCGAAGCTACTACCAGCTATTTTCCCGTTTTTCATTCTATTCCCATTCTCAAACGATTAATATTTGCTTTGCAAAATGCCCTTTGTATTATTCTTGGCAAGAAAGTTGAATTGGGGTCAATAGGCCTAGATCTACCGGATTTATCCCAATTTTTAGAGACGAGGAATAGAAAAGAAATGAGAAGTAAATCTGTATGAATGGCAATTTCCTTGTAGATTTTCCAGGGATTTACTTTTTTTGCGTATGGCAAAAGTAAAAAAGAAGCAAGAAGAGCTCGAAGAACAGGAAGAAGTAGTAGAGGAAGTCGAACAAGAATATGGTTCCACATTGGAACTCATTCTTGATAAATATCGCAACCTGCTATATGGAGGTATCGGATTGGTGGTAGTTGCTATAGGTGCTTATGCATTTTTAATGTACCAGAAAGGGGTGCAAAGCAAGGAAGCCCGCGATGTCATGTATAAAGCCATCCAGTATTTTGAAGCAGATTCTCTCCAAAAAGCCCTCAATGGAGATGGGGTATTTCCTGGATTCTATGACATAGAATCTGAGTATAGTGGTACGTCTGAGGCTGACTTGGCTAAGTATTATCTGGGGATTATTAACATAAAGCTCAATAATCTCGATGAGGGGGTTGACTACCTCCAAGCCTTTCCCAAAGACGACGCTCTGTTGACTGTATCGGCTTATATGGCCTTAGGGTTTGCCCATGAAGATATGGGAGATCCTAAAGAAGCAGCCAACTATTTTGAGAAAGCGGCCAATTCAGTCAAGGAAAATGAATACACCACACCTAAAATGTGGCTAGAGGCGGGAAGAAATTATGAAGCTGCTGGGATGCCCGACAAAGCCCGTCAACTCTATACCCAAATCAAAGATAAGTATCCTAATTCTACCGAGGGTATTACCATTGACAAATACCTGGGCAGGGTAGCAAACTGATGGCTGGACACGACCTATCACATATTAGGTATCAAGGGAGTGGACACCACGGCGACGTACAGGTAGGTATTGTCGTAAGTAAATGGAATCCTCAGATTACAGAAACCCTTTTTACAGGTGCTGTAGAGGTTTTGGTAAATGCAGGTCTATATCGCGATCACATTCATCATTACGAAGTACCAGGTGCCTATGAGTTGCCTTCGGCTGCCAATATAGTCTTAAACCACAAAATGGGACTGGATGGAATAATATGTCTGGGATGTGTGATTCAGGGGGAGACACGACACTTTGAATTCATTTGTCAAGCTGTTGCTAAAGGATTGGTTGATACCAGTTTGGCCCATAACAAACCCGTTATTTTTGGGGTTTTGACACCTGATACCCAACAGCAGGCTCTGGATCGGGCAGGAGGGAAGTATGGGAATAAAGGGGAAGAAGCTGCAGTAGCCTTTCTGGAAATGGTAGACCTCGCCAAGAAAATTTCATAATTATTTAGCCTGGATTAATTTGAATTTTTGGGAAAATTGGCCTTTTTGACTTTCTGGTTTAACTTCTCATTTAATGAAACAAATTCCAGATTTTATGGAACGCCGAATCCTTTACCTAGCTGTATTCTCCTTTCTCTTTATTTGTTTGTCTTGTAAAAATAGAAGGCAAATTGCCATAGATTCCCGATCTGTAGGGGTCCCAGACCTCCGAATGGAACTGGCCCATCAAATAGATGAACATAAATTTTATTCCTATCGTGAACTTTGGGGATTGTTTCCCAAAACAGATGTAGTAGATGGAGATAAAATTTGGGACATGTATGCCTTTGACGAAACATCTGATCCGGAGAATCAACCCTATACGTATACAGTACTGCAGGATCAATGCGGAAATTATCGAGTAGAAGGGGATTGTTACAACCGAGAACATTCTTTTCCCAAATCTTGGTGGGGTAGGGCTAAGGATACCATGTATTCCGACCTGTTTCATATTTATCCAACGGATGGAAAGGTCAATAATATTCGAGGGAATTTTCCTTTTGGTGAAACGGAGAATCCAGAGATCGTATCCCAGAATGGCAGTAAACTGGGCCCCTCTTCTACACCCGGATATTCTGGGACAGTCTTTGAGCCCATAGATGCCTATAAGGGAGATATGGCAAGGACCTATTTCTATATGCTTACGCGTTATGTTCATCGGATTAAGTATTGGAAAAGTCCTATGCTCAGCCAAGGTGATTTTAGCCCCTGGGCTAGAGCTCTTTTACTGAAATGGCATAGAGAAGATCCCGTAAGCCAAAAGGAACTCGATAGAAATGCGGCTATCCAAAAACTTCAAGGGAACCATAACCCCTTTGTCGTAAAGCCCGAATTAGCCGAAGAAATATGGGGTAAATAAGAATTCTCGTACCTTGGGGGACAAAATTCTTTCCCATACTTATCCTCCTTTCCTCCTGCGAAATCCTCGACTGATTTCGCTCATTTACCTTTGGAACAGATGTACCCAATTACGAAACTGGTATGTAAAAAGGAGTGTAAAAAAACTGATCCGGTCGGCACCACCAGGATTTAGGCTCATGGACATTGGCTTTGGAGAAGGGTTGTACCTATTCCCTATTGCCAGAAAATATCGTCGGGCCCATTTTGAAGGGATAGACAAAAACTACTCACATCTTCACTTCTGTCATGAATATAGGAAAAGGCTTAAGCTGGATAATGTCAGCCTATGCATGCAAGAAGTGGAGTACTTAGATCGAGCCCAGCAAGTCGATATTATCTTATGTGTAGGGGTTCTTCAATACATAGAGAAAGATGAATTAGTGCTAAAAAACCTTTTCCAGGTGCTCAAACCGGGAGCTAAATGCTTGTTATATGTACCCGTCCGTGGGGCCTATGTCATTCCAGGCTTCCAGGCATTCTACGAGCGAAAAATGAACTACGAAAAACGGCAGGAGAGGAAGCGCATTTATGAGCCTGAAGCCTTTATCCAGCAAGTACAAGTGGCAGGGTTCGCGATTGATGAGCTTACCCCTACTTATGGCTTTTGGGGAAAGTGGACCTATGAAATTTACACCTATTTTTTGTCTCTAATGCTTCATGAGTCCTTGTTTGGGAAAATATTGGGAGGTTTGGGTATGCTTTTGTTTCTTCCTATTCAATGGATAGGAATGACCTTGGATTTTTGTTTGCCCGTTAAAAAGGGAAACGGCCTGTTAGTGATCGCCCGGAAATAGCCTGAGGACCTGAATTTTCTTTTTATTCAAATGGGAATTCTTTAACATGTAGCGAACAAAAAATTCAATTTATGAACCTCAATTTGCTCCCTTTTCGCTTAAACTGGGAAGACCTTCAAGTGGGAATGACCTTAATTTCGGAGAGTAAGACGCTCAAAGAACCCGATGTTCCCTCTTTCAGGGCGATACAGCAATATTTTTATAATCAGCTTCCTGGGGCTCTTAATTATTCCGAGAATGTTTTTTCGGCCTCAGATGATATAAGTTCCTGGCTTCTAGGGGCTGCTTTGGGAATACTGGCACCACAGGGAAAAGAAAGTAGGGCAAGGATAGTGGGCATGAATAAGGTTATTTTCCATCGAGCTATTAGGGATGACCAAGGTATACGGATACGGTTAGAATGCTTGGATAAAGCCGAACGGGAAAAACAGCGATGGGAACATCCTTCCGGTATGGCTGGCTGGAAGGTAGAACTCCTGGATAGCGAGAATAGCCTCTGCCTGGAAGCCCAGGTTTCAACTGTGGTGACACGGAAGCATCCCTTTATGGAGATTAACCGGGAAAACCTGGAGCAGGCCTTTGACAAGCTAACAGAGTCCTCTCAGGCTAAATGGGGCTTGATGTCTGCTCAACACCTGGTAGAGCACTTTGAGTATTTCAATCAAATGGCCTTAGGGAATATCCCGGGGAAAATTCTCATTTCAGAGGAACTAATCCCCAAATACCAGAATTCCTTATGGAATTATAAGGCATTACCCCAGCAATTTCAGCATCCTATGCTTAAAAAAGGGGAAGCAGAAGAACTTCGTTTTGACAACTTGACTGTAGCAAAAGAGGCTTTTTGGAAAAGTTTTGATGCAGTAGAACATTTCTACCGGAAGAACCCCAAGGGAAAGTTGATGGTGGCGATGTTTGGGATGTTGGATCGCTACCATTGGTACCTTCAGAATCGAAAACATTTCACCTATCACTTTGAGCAATTTGGGATAATATAAAAAAAGAGGGACTTTCCCTTTCCTTATCGCATGTTGTTAACTCATTTCAAAGGCTACGGTACGCACACATTTCCTTTCGATGCCATTGGAATCAATGAATGTAAGAACCATACGTTGGGCGATTTCTAGCTCAAATACCTCCTGCATATTGCGAATTCTTCCTACAGGCACACCCCTTTGATGTAATTTGGGTAGGAGTTCATCAGCAGTTAGGGTTTGTATCATAGATTGGAGCTTCCCGACAAGCTCTTGTCTATGGCTCACTCGCTTTGTGTTATCCAAGAACTGTATTTCTACGTCCAAATCGAGGGCTTCCATCAACTCGGCAAATTGGGCATCGGTCCCAACAGCCAGGACGATCTCCACATGATCTTGTGTCTGGAATAAATCTCCGTATGGGGCAATATTGGGATGCTGAGTACCTTGTCGAGTCGGGATATGACCGGCCATCAACCAATTTGTTGCCTGATTGGCCAGGGAGGCAATCCCTGCGGCTAGCAGAGAGCTGTGTATATAGGCTCCCTGACCTGTCCGTTCTCTTTGTAGCAAGGCACATAAGATACCTTCCTTGAGTTGGTGGGCTGCAAGAAGATCCATAAAGGCTACAGGGAGTTTGGCAGGACTGCCCTGGGGATCCCCCGTCATATGCATATAACCTGTTTCGGCTTGTAAGACTACATCAAAACCCAGGCGAGCATCAGATTCTCCGAAGGCTGTTAATTGGGCGTAAATTAATTGGGAGTTAAAAGCCTTCAGGCTCTCATAGTCTATCTTAAGCCGTTTGGCTGAACTTAGTTTGAAGTTGCTGATGACAATATCAGACTCTTTGGCCCAGATTTGGACTTGAGTGAGGTCTTCCGGATCACTAAGGTCCATGAGGTGAACTTCTTTCCCCCAATTAGCACTACAGTAATAAGCGGATATGGAATTTTCCCTGGACTCAGAAGGGAGTTTCCATTGCCGGGTTATATCTCCTCCGGTTTTTTTATTCTCTACCTTGATAACTTCTGCCCCCAATTCGGCCAGGAACATACCCACAGTTGGTCCGGCCAGGATATTTGCCAGTTCCAGGACCTTAGTCCCTTCGAGTAGTTGAGGTGTAGGCATATTTTGAGAGAAGAATTTTAGTATACAGGGGGGAGCTGGGAGTAAAAGGGAGATACCTGCATAGGGCTTCCAATAGATAAACTCCTCAATTCAAAAAACGGTTAACAGGGGTCCATAGACTATTAACCCATTTCTCACTCCTCAGGAGCAATCTGAATGACCAACCCATTTAATTCTGGGCGAAGCAACATCTGACAGCTGAGCCGACTTTTTGTCTCATCCATAAGAAAAGATTGTTCTAGGGCCAATTCCTCCGCATCACTGCGGATGGGCAAATTGTGCTCACTTTGAACAAAGACATGACAGGTTGAGCATAAAGCCATCCCCCCACAAGTAGCTTTAACAGGAAATTCACAAGCCTTAAGAAATTCCATGAGATTGAGGTTCATATCCGTTGGAGCCTCCAATTCATGTCGTTCTCCTAAACGGTCGATAACTATCAGCCGAATGGTCGAATTATCAGGTAATCCTTGAGGAGGCTGTTTGTCTTCCAGTATATGAGAAGGAATATTTGCCATAGATATTCGGATTAAAATCCTTGTACTCCGTTTACGGTCGTATATTTCAAGGTCAATTTCTTGTCCGGGTTTATCCTTTTATAGGCCGACTGAACCATGAGAGTTGCTTCATGAAAACCACAAAGTATCAATTTTAATTTGCCTGGATAGGTATTTATATCTCCAATGGCATAAATTCCTTCCACATTGGTACTATAATCAAAAGTATCTACCTGTATGGCATTCTTTTCAATATTCAGACCCCAATTTGCAATAGGGCCTAATTTGGGAGAAAGGCCAAAGAGAGGGACAAAGTGGTCTGTCTCTTTGTGTATAGCCTCTGTATTTTTTTGTTCTATGACTACCTGATTAAGGTGTCCATTTCCTGCCAATCCGGTAACCTGTGCATTGGTTACCAAATTTATTTTTCCAGAAGCAGCCATTTCCATTACTTTTTCAACGGAATCTGGTGCCCCTCTAAATCCTTCTCTTCGATGTACCAGGGTAATCTCTTCGGCTAAATCGGCTAAATAAATGCACCAATCTAGAGCGGAGTCGCCTCCCCCCGCGAGAACAACCTTTTTGTTACGATATATTTCGGGGTCTTTTATTATGTATTCTACTCCTTTGTCTTCGAAGTCTGCCAAGTTTTCTATGGGAGGCTTGCGAGGTTCAAAACTCCCTAAACCACCTGCAATGGCAATAACTTTGCATTCATGCTGTGTACCCCGATTAGTTGTTACGCGAAATCCCCCCTCGATTTCCTCGATCGTCTCGGCTCTTTCCCCTAAGGTGAATCCCGGTTTAAATGGGGCAGCCTGTTCCATTAAACGATCTACTAGTTCCCCGGCTAATATTTCTGGATAGCCTGGGATATCATAAATGGGCTTTTTGGGGTATATTTCTGAGCATTGCCCTCCTGGCTGCGCCAACGCATCAATTAAATGGCAATGAAGTTGAACCAATCCTGCTTCAAATACAGCAAAAAGCCCTACGGGGCCAGCTCCAATAATGAGTATATCTGTGGTAATCATAAAGTAAAATCCAATTGACTTTGGAAGTAAATTAGTCCTCGCAAGTTAACAAGATGCAGCGCATACTACATGACATTCGTCATACAATTGTTTAACTTTTGTGAGGAACTTCATTCTGTTTATTTAGATAGGAACCTGTCAAATTCAAATTTGTTTTCTTCGGAGATACGAGTAAAAAAGCGCAGTGTTTTAGCTTTTTTTAAAAACATTGCAATTTATTTAAAAAAATGGAAAAATATTCTCACATATTATAATAATATAATAAATAATGCTCCCATGAGAAATAAACTTTACCCTTTATGTCTTATCTTACTTTTTGCTCTTTCCTTTCCATCTGTTCAAGGACAAAACTGGCTTTATGTCCAAGCTACCAGGCCCCCGTGGCAAGGAGGGGAGGGGAGTATTGACAGTGTCGAGATATTGATAGAACCCCAAGGAATCTACAGTCGAGTAGAGGTAAGCATGAGTTTTTCGGCACGTGGACATGAATTCGAGAATGCGGATAGTCTGGAGGTAATTTATGGATTTACCCTTCCCGATTATGCCTTTGTTTGTGATTCCTGGTTATGGGTTGGAGATGAACCCGTCCAAGCCGATATACTAGACAGTTGGTCTGCTTTTAGGGTATACGAGAGTATAGTAAACAGGCGATTAGATCCTTCTCTACTTACAAAGTATGGGAATGGCCCCGAGAACAATTTTTATCAGCTTAGAATATTCCCAATGGCAGGGGATGAAGCCAGGAAGGTTCGATTGACTTTCAACATCCCAACCGAATGGACAGATGAATGGGTTTCCTTGAACCTACCTATTTTAGATTGGTTCCATTCCTATAAACCTGTTCAATCTTTTGTAATCCAGGTTAAGGAAACAAGGGATTTTGGGGTTCCCACCTTATGGGATCTTGACCAGGTATTCGAACCGATTACCCAAGAAGATGGGGAAGTATATCACGAATTGTCGTTGGGAAGTGCTATTATGGAGAAGAAGGGAGAATTATCCATAGGCTTTGCTTCTCCACTAGAAGAAGGCTTATATGTTAAGACCTACCCTGAAAATTCGACTGAAGGCGTATATGAATTGGTCTTCCTGCCAGAATGGGCAGTTTCAGATACTCTGTCAAAGAATGTTCTGATCTTAGTAGATCTGCATGGACCCACCACCCGCTTAACAGAAAAAGACCTTGCTGGGTATTTGCGAGCCCTGATCCGGAAACACGTGGCTCCTCAAGACTCTTTCAATGTTATTTTTTCTAAGTTTTCGGCACAGGGAGGTACTACCATGCTATCCCGCGATTGGATAGGGGGGAGTGAGGATCTCGCAGATATTCTTGAACCAGGGAAAATGGAAGAATATTTGGGATCCATTTCCAACTTACCCACCTTACTTTTAGAGGCAAGAAGCTTTATGGAGGGTAATTCTAAGCCTAGCGGGATCGTCTTAGTTTCCAGTTCTGATTTATATGGAAGTCCAGAAGTTGCCAATGAATTGGTAGATAGATTGGAAATTACGGAAGAATGGCCTCCCTTCCATATTGTGGATTTTGCTGCCTATCCACTTGAAGGCTATCCGGGTCCTACCTATTATTTTCAGGGAAATGAATACTTGTACACTCAATTGGTAAGGCTAACTGGCGGGGAGTATTATAAAGTGTGGGATAATTCAGAGTTGAGCACAAAGTTGGATGAAGCCTTTTTTCAAACCTATGCAGTCTTAGAAGCCTTTGATATGCACACAAGCTTGGCAGATGGCTTCTGCTTCGACAGATTTAGTTTGGAGTCTTCCCGGCGTTCACGATCTATCCAAAGGCCTATCAGGCAGTTGGGGCGGTATTTTGGGAGCTTTCCTTTCGAATTGGAAGTTTATGGAACGTTGAACGATTCCTTATTTTTCATGGACTATGAGCTGGTACCCAAGATTTCTGAAAGTAATAGCCTCCAAAAGAACTGGACAGCTAATCTCATTATGGATTTGGAAGCCAGTAGCTATAATAACCGTGCCATTTCAAAAATCGTTGACCTAAGTATCGAAAATAGAATCTTATCTACTTACACCTCTTTCCTTGCTTTGGAGCCTTGGATGAACTTAGACAGCCTATTGGCTAATGGCAATGATCCAGATGGCAACTGTATTGATTGCTTGGTAAGAGGGGGAGACCCTTTTGTAGATGCGCCTGAAGGACCTGTAAGTGTATCTCTTGAAGAAGAGTTGGGGAAAAAAGATCTACTCACTGTCTATCCCAATCCATTTGAAGAGAAAGTGAATGTGGATATTGACTTACCCGAAAATTTTCGCTTGGGAGGAGATTTGGTTTGGACTATTATGGATGGGTTGGGGAGGACACTTTCAAGAGAGCGTTTAATCATCCAAAATTCTCGAGTGAGTCTAGAGTGGGATGGGAAAGATGAGTTAGGAACGGATCTCCCTAGAGGTGTTTATTTCATGAGTATCTCTTATCAAGGAAAACGTTGGATTAAACGGGTGATAAAGAGTTAGAAATGGCTGAGTTAAATAGAGGATGTAAATGAAATACAGGCTGCCAAAGGCAGCCTGTTCTGTTGGTAATATGTATGGTATGTCCTCGGTGCTATCTCAGAGCAAAAGATTCGCTGGAAGTCTTCCCTGTTTCATTAGTAACTACAAAAGTTACATAAGATCCGCTGAGTTTCTCCAGGTTGTAAAGCTGCTCATAATCGGCAGGTCCAACTTTCTGAGAGTGCAAGAGGTGGTCTTTTTCATCAAACAAACTGATGGTCAAAGCCTCATTACTAGCATCTGCACAGATCAATTTGAGCCGATCAGAACTGGCATCGGGAAGCAAGGTAATTGCTGGTCGAGGTAGTCCTTTATAGTCCACCGTTTCCAGAATTTTTCCTTCTGCTGTACGAACGACCCAAGTGTACTCACCTGGATCTACCGCTCTGAGGTTATACTGCTGAGAAAAAGAGCCTACATTTGAGAAGGTCTTGGAGGATAAAAGAACTTGATCTTCGTCTAACAGGGATACCATGATTTTCTTACTTTGGGGCCCTGAGTAGCTAGCTTGAAACACCCCCGGTTTTTCCATTTCAATGATCTGAAACCGTGCTGTGCTTAACACCGCATGTGTAGTATGGTCCTGTGCTTGGGTAGAATGGCAGATCCCTAGGATAGCTACCATTGTCATAACAATCATGCGTTTCATAAAAATAACGTTTGTTAAATAGTACATGAATAACTCGGGGGTAAAACAGGGATATATTTATTATTTATGCAAGTAAATGTTGAAAAATTTATAAAATTTTAATAATTGACCTCAATAATTTAGATATTCCTTAATCGATTGCATTGACTGAATTTCTATGAATAAACCCTTTTTCGCTGAATGAGGTGTTATAGTGGGCTTTTTTAAATTTTTTTATTTAAAGAAGCTCCAAAACATTTTCGCTTATCTCAGTTACCTTACTTGTATGAAAAAAGAAAATATTTTGTTGTATCTCTTAGCTTCGGTGAACTTTACGAATATCATGGATGTGATGATCGTAATGCCTTTGGGTAACCAGCTCATGGAAACCTTTAAGATTAATCCTCAACAGTTCAGCTTGATTATCTCTTCGTATAGCTTTTCGGCCTTCTTTGCAGGCTTGGTTGCCGCTGTTTTCATCGACCACTTCGATCGTAAAAAAGCTATCCTGTTTATCTATGCTGGGTTCTTTTTGGGAACCATGGCATGTGCCCTTGCGCCTAGCTATATATTTTTATTAATCGCAAGGGGGACTACAGGGCTATTTGGGGGAATAATTGGCGCCTTGGTTTTGGCAATAGTAAGCGATCTATTTAGTTATGAGCGTAGAGGCAAGGCTATGGGGGTGTTGATGTCTGCCTTTTCAGCTGCCTCTATATTGGGAGTGCCCTTAGGGTTATTTTTCGCTAGCCGCTATTCCTGGCATGCTCCCTTTTGGATCATTGGAGGCCTGGGAGGAATACTTTGGGTAGTACTTCTGTTTAATATGCAATCCATGGACTCTCATCTTTCCACCAAAAAATCTCGGCCATCCTTTTTCGAGGTTTTTGGAACTATCGGAAAAGATAGAAACCAGGTAAATGCCTTGATATTAACTTTCATTCTCATCTTGGGGCATTTTTTCATAATTCCTTTTATTGCTCCTTTTATGGAGAGGAATATCGGATTTTCACCCGATCAAATCACCCTCATTTATATGATTGGAGGAGGCTTGACTGTTTTTTCAGCTCCCCTTGTCGGTAGGCTAACAGATATGCAAGGACCCCTAAGGATGTACCAAATTATCCTCTGGGTATCCTTTATTCCCGTTATTTGGTTAACTCACTTGCAAACGGAATCCCTTGCATTGGGGCTATTGGTTACTTCGCTATTCTTCGTTCTCGCAAGCGGTAGAATGATACCTGCTCAAACGATGGTGACAGGATCTGTAAGTCCAGAACATCGAGGGAGTTTCATGAGTATCAGGTCTTCATTAATACAATTAGGGGCTGGTATTTCTTCATTCATCGGGGGATTTATTGTGGTAGAGCTTGATTCAGGAAAGCTGGCTCAGTACAATTATTTGGGCTATCTATCAGTGGCAATATGCTTACTTACCTTAATTTATGCCCCTAAATTAGTAGTAGCAAAGGGAAATTAGCTGGATAAATATTTGAAATGTAATAGATGCGCCGGAATTCTGCCGAAAAGTCTTTATTGTGTTTAAGCGTAATGATCAGGAGAATACATACAATGAGCCTGAAAAAAGAATTTAGGACTTTACCTATGAAGTCGGGGCACCAAAATTCCCACTGCAGCCCCTACTAGGTATCCAACAATAACATCGGTAGGGTAATGCCTGCCTGCATGGACCCTCATGAATCCAACGGCGGCAGGAATTAGGGCTGATGATGCCCAAACCCAGTATCTCGAATGGCTATCGGGATAGAAGTCATTATAAGTTTGGGCTGCAAAAAAGGTCATAGCTGCTGTAGTAGAAGTGTGTCCTGAGAAGAAAGAAAGGCGAGCATTTCTCCTAATGCGTTCCGATTCATTAATTCTTTTCCTTAATTCCAGGTCTGGGTGAAAAGTATAGGGCCGCTTTCGTTTTACTAGGACTTTGGTGAGATTGGTAACTAAAATATTGAGACTCAGGGTTTGTAACCACATGACATTAATATCCCCATAGCCCTTACTAATTCGATTATCTAGGCCTAAGGTAAGTGGAAGGATCATGCTGGAATACAAAAACGCATCGCTTATCTTGGCCACTTTGGGCCGCCAATTGGAGGTGGCAATTCGATCTAAACTATTTACCTGGAGAGGAGATTGAATGAGAATGCTATCCAGAGATAGGGGGCTCAATCTTCGTTCCCATAAGCCCACCCCTCCATTGAAGGCGAGGCTACCTAGTGTGAGCCTTGGTTCAACATTAGGATTAAGGGAATAAGGGGATTGTGCGGTGAGGAAGGGGAGAAATAGGAAACAAAAAAGACCAATTACACTAAACTTTTTCATAAGGGGAGTAGCTTGAAGCATCATTTTTGATGCTCTAAGTTAGGGAGGGAACCCTCTCATTCCCAAATTAATACCTATAAAGCTATTTAGGAATCAGCAGCGTGAAACGCATTTTTCAGCAAAAGGCGTAAGTGGTAATTGCTGTATTTCTTCCTTGGTGAACCAGCGAGCTCCAAGTGTATCTTCCTTAAAACAGCTCTTTATTTGGCCTTTATCATCAATGTCCACGGTATATAAGAAGCCTACATGGAAGAGTTCCTGATCCGAATTGTCAGGAGTGTGAGAATGAATGGTTCTGTTGCTGTAAACGCCAAGCAAGCGATAGTGGTCTGGAAATAGTCCTGTTTCTTCCTCAATTTCCCGAACCAAAGCAGATGCAGGATCCTCACCCACTTCTATTTTCCCCCCCGGGAGATCCCATTGACCGACATAAGCCCCTCTCCCTTTAAGAACTAAGGCAACTTTATTGTGATTGCGGATGATACCGTAGGCTCCGGTGTGGGTGTGTACTTTCATTTGATTGGGCAATTTGATTTTATAAAAGATTTAGTCTGGAAGTCAAAACAAATCTATTTATGAATATTATGAAAATAGGAGATAAACTCAAACCTTTTTCGATGAAAAGTTAACATAAAAAAGAGGCTGCTCCTCGGGAGCAGCCTCAAAAGGGAAAACTATATAAATCCAATCACACATTGGCATTTTAGCTTTTCACGAATGAAAGGCTCTTAATCTACATTATCGTGAAAGAAAGAATTCTGTTCTTTGATTTGGAATCCTTTACCTTCTTGTCCTTCTACACTAGTCCTAGACAAGGAAGTAGAATTGTGCGAATTTACTGCGATGTCCCCATCTACGTTCCCTTTTTTTCTCAAATAGGCAGGAACGGTTTCTAGCCCGTGAAGACTTTCAGGGTCATGGAGATCGTAGGTTTTGGAGTTAAGTTTCTTGATCCTGCGATCTCGTTCATTGCGGTCTAATCGATGAAACTCCACTCTCCTTACTGGTGCATCGGTATCCAGTTTTACCTTTTTTGCCTCCCGTACAGCTTCTTTTACATCTTCGATATATCCAAATTCACTTTCCTCGGCAAATCGGGTGGCAATGACGGTTACGCGCAGGGACTCACCCATGGATTCATCATATACGATACCGTATATGATATTTGCTTCATTTCCAGCAGTACTTTGGACATGCTCGACAATTTCAGATGTTTCGTCCATACGAAGGGTTTCTTCACTAGCAGTGATATTCACCACAATGGCCCTTGAACCCTCGATACTGATATTGTCGAGTAGGGGAGAATTGGTAGCTTCTTCTACAGCTTTTAAGGCTCGGTCTTCTCCCGATGCTTCAGCAGTTCCCATGAGGGCCTTGCCTCCTTCTCTCATCGTCGTACAAATATCGGCAAAGTCGACGTTGATATATCCCTCAGAGGTGATGATCTCTGCTATACCTCTAGCGGCATTACACAAAATTTGATCGGCCTCTTCAAAAGCTTTACGCATGGTGATATTAGATCCGAGGATTTTGTGCAGGTTGTTGTTATCAATAACGATGAGAGTGTCTACTACTTGTTGGAGTTCCTCTACCCCTTTGAGGGCTTGCTGACTTCTCTTTGGGCCTTCAAATTTGAAGGGAGTCGTGACAATTCCAACAGTCAAAATCCCCATTTCTTTACACATCTCTGCAATGACCGGCGCCCCTCCAGTTCCGGTTCCGCCTCCCATTCCAGCGGTGATGAATACCATTTTGGTACTATCTCGTAACACTTTGCGCACCTCATCCAAGCTTTCTGTTGCGGCACGTTTCCCTACTTCAGGATTGGCGCCAGCTCCTAAGCCTTCTGTTTGGTCGCTGCCTAACTGTACCCTACTGGGTACTTCGCTCACGGTAAGGGCTTGGAGGTCCGTGTTGCAGATAATAAAATCTACCCCTTCAATGCCTTTGTCAAACATGCTGGAAACGGCGTTACTTCCACCCCCGCCAACACCTATTACTTTTATGATTGAGTTCTCGTTTTGAGGAAATTCAAATTTCATGATATTTTTTTTAAGGAATTTATTCAATAAAGTCGCCTGTAGTATCTAAGGTATTTTCAAACCATGTTTTCACCTTGTCAATAAAACTTATTCTGGGGCCTCTTTGCGCTCCATGCTGTGACTGTCGAGAGCCCGTACTTACAGAGGCTTTCACAGGTGCAAGGAATTCATTGGCATGTAAGCCCATGATTACCAATCCAGTTCCCGTGGCATACATGGGGAAGTTTACTTCTTCTACCATGCCACTAGCAAGGTGCTCACCAGGAAGTCCTATCCGTGTATCAACTCCCGTAACATACTCTACAGCTTGTTTCATATGTTGCAATTGAGAGCCACCGCCGGTGATGACGATTCCCGCCACTAGTTTGTCTTCATATCCAGAATTTTTGATTTCAGCAGCCACAAATTCCATGACCTCCTCAATTCTTGATTGAATGACCCTAGCCAACATAGATTTGTGAATCTCTTTGGCAGGACGATCTCTAGGGCCGGGAATGCTGATGACTACATCTTCAGTTACAGCATCCGCCAAGGCACTGCCGTGGAGGATTTTGAGTTGCTCAGCGTGCTTTTTCATCACCTTGAATCCTTGCTTGATGTCTTCAGTGACTATGTTACCCCCAAAAGGGATGACAGCGGTATGACGAATAATATTACTCTCAAATACAGCTATATCGGTGGTCCCTCCACCCACATCTACCAAGCATACCCCCGCTTCTTTTTCCTCCTCTGTAAGGACAGCTGCCCCAGAGGCAAGGGGCTCGAGGATTAACTCTGCTACTTCCAAGCCGGCGCGTACGACACATTTGTAGATGTTATTCGCTGCAGTTGTCTGCCCTGTTACTATATGGAAGTTGCCCTCTAGGCGAACGCCAGACATCCCTATGGGATCCGGAATGCCGGTTTGGTTATCCACCGCATATTCTTGAGGCAAAACATGGATTATTTCGGTTCCCGGCTGGGTCGCGATTTTAAACATGTCCTCGTGCAAGCGGTAGACTTCTTCCTGCGTAATTTCGAAATCGGGGTTGTTTAGGGTGATGATGCCCTTGTGTTGCATGCTTCTGACGTGTTCACCGGCAATGCCTACATGAACGACTTCAATTTTAATTCCTGATTGCTTTTCGGCTTCTTCAATGGCTTTTCGAATGGCCTGTACCGTTTTGTCGATGTTGACCACTACTCCTCGGCTCACCCCATCAGATTCCGCCTTTCCGACGCCTAGAATATTGATCTTACCAAATTCGTTGTGTTTCCCAACTATGGCACAAATTTTCGTAGTCCCAATGTCGAGGCCAACTACAATCTTTTCGTGTGATAGATTTTGTACTGACATAGTTTTCCTTGTTGTTTGGGCTCTTTAAGAGCCGTGTGATTGAAATTTATTTTAATTGGGTCTTTACTTGACCTTTGAATTTTACACTTATCTTTTTGTAATCGCTCCAGGCCCCTTTGGCAAGAACTTGGTCATAGAAGAGCCTGAGGTTGTGGAACTTATTCTCCACGCGTTCTGCTGTTCCAAACTCAATCCTTGTATTTCCTACTAGAGAGGTGAATTCCATATTTCCCTTTTCATCTAAGATCATTTCGGATAATTGGGCATTCCAGAAATCGTGTTTGCTAATAAAATTCATTACGGGTAGAGCTTGGGCCAACCCTTCCTGTTTGAGGCTATCAGTTGGTAGCAAGCGCTCTGAAATTTTCCCTCTTACCAACAAGACATTGGCTGATTGTCGACGGGATACGGGAAACTTATTCCCTTTTTCGTCCACATAAATGTGATTCCCTCGATCCGTGACTATGCGGGCAACAGGTTGGCGAAACCATACCTCAATGTGGACTATGCCCATTAAGGTTTTATATACTTCTGCACTTTCTATGTAAGGAATCTTCCTGATACCCGCTTCGAGGTCTTGAAGTCCTATTTCGTCGAGTTTGGCACCCACCAACTCTTTCCCAAATTCCAACTCGACCAACATGCGCAAATCCGCTTCATTTAGGAATTGACTCGCAGTCGCAGAGTTCATGTGAAATTCCACTGCCCTACACGGTATTTGATGTTGGTATCCATTGGCTAGGCCCAGCAGGAAAATGCCACTTAATCCAAGTAGGACATAGGTGCCAAAGGCCTTTAAGCGAGGAAGGCCCAGAGACAAAACGCCTAATTTTAAGCGACTTTTTTTAGATCGCTTATTTTTCTGCGCTTCATATTCCTCCAAAGGAATATTTCTTCGGACTCTTTTCGATGATTTTCTATATGTTCCTGTCAGTGCCATATATATTAGGATATTGGGTGCACTTGACACCATTTCTTTATATGTTGAACTTCTTTATCTATATCTCCAGCTCCTAAACTTAGGAGAACACTGGGGGATTGAACCCACTTGGAAAGCGTGGGAATCAAATCTTCTTTTTTTATCCAAGAGGCTTCTGCTTTCGTTATGTCTTTTAGGATGATCTGGCTACTTACTCCTGGGATGGGCTTCTCTCTTGCAGGATAGATATCAAGTAATAAGACTTGATCAACTGTGTTGAGAACATTAGAAAAGCCTTTTGCATGATCCTGTGTGCGGGAGTAGAGGTGGGGTTGAAATACGACCACCGTTTTCCTCTCTGGAAACAGAGTCTTGGCGGTTGTAACAGCCGCTAAAACTTCGGAGGGATGATGTGCATAGTCATCCACATAGGTGATTTCATTTCCATCATACTGAACATCAAATCTTCTGTGAATCCCTATAAAACTACTCACTGCCTGCTTCATGCTCTCTGCGTCAATTCCCAATAAATGTCCCATGGTGAGCGCTCCCACCATATTGCTGACATTATGCACACCAGGCATGGAAAGGTAGATGTCAGAAAGGGAAACGCCTTCTCCGATAAAATCAAATTTTACAGTTACCCCTTTATGGGATATATTTTGTGCTTGAAAATCTCCCTTTTCTACTCCATAGGTAATACAGGTTTTTTCCCAATCATATCCGATCAGACTTTCATGTATCAGCAGGGGCTGATTATTGTCCGATTTTTGGGCGAATTGGAAATATGCTTTCTCCAACTCCTCTTCAGTTCCATAAATATCTAAATGATCAGCTTCCAGGGCTGTAATCAGGGATAGGGTAGGATGGAGTTGAAGAAAAGACCTATCGTATTCGTCAGCTTCCATTATGGCGTAAGGAGAATCCCCTTTAACGTAATTTGACCCCAGGTTATGACTGATTCCTCCTAAAAACGCCGTTGCTGAAACTCCGGAAGTACGCATGAGGTGGGTTAGCATGGCAGAAGTAGTAGTTTTGCCATGTGTGCCGGCTACAGCCAGGGTTTTATAGGATTGACTTAACATTCCCAGTATTTCTGCTCGCTTAAAGAGAGGTAAACCCAGGGACTTAATCGCCCTTAATTCAGGATGATCTTGGGGTATAGCCGGCGTGTAAATAATACATTCCTGTCCTTGAAGGTGCATGAGGTCAGCTTCATGATAAACAGGGATATCAGATTCTTTTAGGGCAGAGGTAACAGGGCTTTCGTTGAGATCATATCCGGATACATGCTTACCTTGTTCATGGAAATACCAGGCCAGGGCGCTCATACCCATGCCCCCAATTCCCAGGAAATATATATGTTGTATCTCTTTCAGGTTCATCTCAACATTTTTGTGATTTCATCAACAATTTTTTTTGCGGAATCATATTTCTCCATCCGCTGAATATTATCAGTTAATATGGAAAGCCTATCAGGGTCCTGTAAAGTGGATAAGGCCCTGTCTACGAGTTGTTCACTGGCTTCTTTATCAGACAGAACAATGGCTGCTTGCTTGTCCCTTAGGGACAGTGCATTCTTGGTCTGATGGTCTTCTGCCACATTGGGGGAAGGGACCAAAATAGCTGGCTTGGATAGGTCTATTAGCTCAGATATCGTACTTCCCCCAGCACGGCTAATAACCAAGTCCGCTAAGGAATATGCTGCCCCCATATGCTCTATGAAGGGAATTAGCTTTATAGAGGGGTGTGTAGGGACCTGAGCTTTTAACTTTTCATAGTAATGTTTCCCGCATTGCCAGATAAGTTGGACATCGGCTGCGATTATTTTGTCTATATCCCTTAATAGAGCCGCATTAAGGCTGGCAGCCCCTAAAGATCCCCCAATATTTAAGAGGGTGGGAACCTGAGGAGCTAAGCCCATTATTTGGGCGGCTTGTTCTTTATCGAGAACTGGAAGCTTACGAATGGGATTCCCTGTCTCTACAGTAGGATAGTCCGAAAAATACTTTTTAGCTGCTCCATTTCCCAGAATAATGAGCTTGGCCTGGGGAGCCAGCCACTTATTCACCAATCCGGGATAAGCATTTTGCTCACAAATAAATAAAGGAATTCCCTTCCATGCAGCAGCCTTTCCTATCGGCCCGCTCGCAAAGCCTCCTACACCAATTACCAACTGAGGGTTGAATCTACTTAAAATACCTCGAGCTTGACCGAGGCTATAGATGAGTTTTAAGGGAAAGCTCGAATTTCGTAGTAAGTTTCGCAGGGTCTTTTTTCGATGGATCCCACTGATCCATATTGACTGATAGTTATAGCCTTTTTTAGGAATAACCTCTTCTTCCATCCCTCCCTTTGAACCGACAAACAGGATATCCGAATCAGGCCATCTCCGCTCCCATTCCTGGGCGATAGCCATAGCGGGGAAGATATGTCCTCCTGTTCCGCCTCCCGTTATGATCAATTTACCTGTCATCTAGTTTTTCCTATTTATTTTAAAGCCATTTTAAAGAGATTTCGAGGAAATATTTTCTTAGATTTTCTTCCTTTTTCGATTGCATCGCGGCTTACCGAGAGAATTATCCCCAAGGATATGCCGGTGAAGATGACAGATGTGCCTCCCATACTGACCAAGGGGAGGGTGACACCTGATACGGGCAACAAGCCGATATTTATGCCCATGTGAGTCAGGGCTTGTAATACTAATAGAAAGGATAA
Organism: Bacteroidia bacterium; assembly: GCA_965263105.1. Taxonomy (GTDB): domain Bacteria; phylum Bacteroidota; class Bacteroidia; order J057; family J057; genus JBCCTX01. Next base: position 1,085,783 of record CBDHGL010000003.1, read on the forward strand.
GCCTGCCGCCATTAGAGCGCCAAATGTTTTACTTACTGTAACGATGCTAACGGAGCGTATGAGAAGGATGAAATAGAGGAGCATCACCAGTAGGCCTCCGATCATCCCATATTCCTCTATGATGATTGCGTATACGAAATCAGAATGAGCTTCGGGTATGAAATTCCTTTGTGAACTTTTCCCTACTCCCTTTCCCAAAAGTCCACCAGTAGCAATAGCAATATTGGCTTGGACAGTTTGAGGGTGTGCCTCATATTCCTCCTCCGTCATTAAACTGATCCAATCGCTCACGCGCGATTTCCAGGTGCTAGATCGCTTAGCTGTGTTGTAGAGAATAGTCGAAGCAAATAATCCTGTAAGGATCATGATGCCGATATATTTGGTATCTACCCCTGCTATAAACATCACCATAAGGCTCGCCATAAACATCAATATGGCGGTACTAAGGTTTTCTGGGGCTATGAGCCCGCAAATTACAGTTACCCAAAAAAGAGAAGGTAAGAATCCTTCCGAAAAGTTTTTGATAACATCCTGTCTTTGGGTCAATAGTTTGGCCAGGTAAATCATGAGGGTAAGTTTGGCCAAATCTGAGGGTTGAAAAGATTGACCAAAAATAGTTATCCATCTAGCGGCCTCGTTGTGTTCACTCCCTTGCAAAACCGTATAGAGTAGGAGAGGGATGGTGACAATCAGGAGGATATTGGAAATTTGGGCAAAAACCCTATAATTGATGAGGTGAACAGCAAACATTACCCCTAATGCCATCAGAATGTGGGTCACATGAGAAAAAATGTAAAACTCTGTATTTTCTCCCTGTGTCCTGTAGGCAAGAGAACTCGTAGCACTATAGATGGCCAGCACGCTTATCATTGAGATAAGCAGTACGGTAATCCATATGATTTTGTCCCCTCTTAATCTGTTCAAAAACCATTTTAACATGGTGTATCGTTTTAGTTTTACTGAATACTATCTTTCCATTTATATAAAGCTTGCTTGAATTGATCTCCTCTGTCTTCAAAATTCTGGAAGAGGTCAAAACTTGCACAGGCAGGTGAGAGTAAAACTGTATTATTCTCTTCTGCCATTTCTATTGCTAGTTTGAGAGCGATATGCATGGAAGTCGCATGCTTTTTCGCCACCGATGGGAAAGCGGCATATATTTTATCTTTCCCAGAGCCCAAGACTATAATTCCTTTTACCCTTTCTTTTACCAATTCTTCTAGGATCTCATAATCATTTCCCTTATCTATTCCCCCCGCGATCCAAATAGTTGGTTTATCCATTGCTTCCAGCGCAAATTTCACCGAGTGGATATTGGTTGCCTTGGAATCATTAATGAAGGAAATCCCTTCAAATTCTCCCAGTGGTTCCAATCGATGAGGAACAGGTTGAAAGCTAAACAAGCCTTCTTCAATCTGGGGGTCTTCCAAGCCAAACTGCTTAGCGACAATAATGGCTGCAAGGCAGTTTAACTGGTTATGGATCCCTAGCAATTGTGTATTTGAAAAATCCATTTCTCCTTCCGGAAGCCAACACAACATTTTCCCCTTTATCCAGGCTGCTACTTCTTCTTTGAAAGAAATCCCAAAGGACTTTTTTCGAAAAGGATAGTCTTGCTTTCCCACAAGTTCACCAAGCATGGGATCTTCCTCAAAATAGACCAAAGTGTCATCTTGAGTCATTTCTTTTACTAGGTTCATTTTGGCAGCGGCATAAGCATCAAAGTCGTAATTATACCGATCCAAATGGTCTGGCGAGAGGTTAAGCAAAACACCAACATTCGGTCGAAAGACCTTGACATCATCCAATTGAAAAGAACTTACTTCCAGGATATAGACATCGCAAGACTCTTCTGTAAGGGCTTTTGCGAAACTATACCCTACATTTCCTGCCATTTTGGCCTCTATTCCTGCTTGTCGAAGCAAGTGAAAAATTAATTGGGTGGTAGTCGTCTTTCCATTGCTTCCAGTTATGGCTACAATGGGAGAGGAGCAGTACCGATACCCAAATTCTATTTCAGAAATGACCTCAATTCCTCTTGCTTTTACCTTTTCAAGAAGGGGTACATTACCTGGAATTCCAGGGCTCTTAATAATACTATCTGCGTCAAAGAACTTTCTTTCAGTATGTTTACCCGTTTCAAACGGGATACCTTTCTTTTCTAATTGCCCCTTATACCGAGGCTCAATTTCCTTTTTATCCGACACCCAAACCTCCAAGCCTTCTTTTTGAGCCAGAAGAGCAGCTCCTACCCCACTTTCCCCAGCTCCCATTACAACAATCTTCTTTCCATCCTTTTGGGGCATATACTACCGGAGTTTTAAGGTTGCGAAAGCCAATAAGACTAAGAGAATCTGGACGATAAAAAACCGCATAACTATCTTCGATTCGTGTAATCCTTTTAATTCATAATGGTGATGGAGGGGAGACATTTTGAAAATGCGCCTTCCTTCTCCATATTTCTTTTTGGTGTATTTAAAGTAGCTTACCTGAATAATGACGGACAGGGCCTCGGCAAAAAATATTCCACAGAATATGGGAAGTAAAAGTTCCTTTTTTACCATAAGGGCAATAACTCCAATGGCACTGCCCAGGGCGAGGCTTCCCGTATCGCCCATGAATACTTCCGCTTTAAAGGAATTGTACCACAGGAAACCCAGGCAAGCTCCTACCAAAGCAGAGGCGTATACCGCAATTTCTGCTGACAAAGGGATGTAGGAAATGTTGAGATAATTGGAAAAAATACTGTTGCCTGATAAGTAGGCAAATAATCCCAGTCCCGATGCTACAATTGCGCTAGTACCTGCTGCTAGCCCGTCTATTCCATCTGTTATATTCACCGCGTTAGATACAGAGGTAATAATGAGTATTACCACCAGTACATATATGATTTTACCTAGGAGTGCTTCATCTATAATACGATTGAGATAAAGGAACTTAGAGTAATCAAATACATATCTTTTGAAAAAAGGGAAGTCTGTGGTGTAGATAAAACTCTTGTCGAGGGGCCCTAACAACTCCTTGGCAACTTGCTTCCTGGCTGTTTCTGGGACTGGGAGATAAATAGGACCATTTTTTCCTTCTCTGCTTATCAGATAGCCTTTTATATTTTCGTAAGGTTGTCTCACTTCCGGATAGTTGAAGGGAGTCCCATTTATTTCTATCAAAGAGTCTCCTTGTTGGAACCCATGGATAGACAATAGCTCATTGGTTGTGATGATCCCTTGAGAGGTTATATGGGATCGACTCCCCATAAAGTCAGGATGATAAAGCATGGTCAATCCCACTATGAGGCCTAGACTTATCTGTCCGATTACTTTGAATCTCCCTTTGAGTCCACGTTTGTCCCTTTTAAAGACTTTGATGTAATCGTCTACAAATCCAATCACCCCCATCCAAAGGGTGCTTATCAACAGGAGCCAGACATAGCCATTTCGGATATCGGCCCAGAGAAGGGTGGGAATTACTACTGCGGAAATTATAATGATACCTCCCATCGTAGGGGTTCCGGCTTTTGCTTGGTGGGATTCAGGGCCATCAGACCGAATCACTTCCCCGGCCAATCTTGTTCTGAGTATTTTGATGATTTTTTTCCCAATCAGGAGTGAGATAATCAAAGAAAAAATCATGGATAAGATTGACCTAAAGGAGAAGTATCCAAATACCCTGAAGCCAGGTAGATCGTATTGAGTATGAAGCCACTCTAAAAAATAATACAGCATGTTAGTAGGGTTTTAATGCTAAATGTGTGAATGAAAATCCGTCTAAACATACATAATTATTTAAGGTCATGGAGAGCTTCCATCAATACCTCTCTATCGTCAAAAGGATGCTTAACCCCTTGAATTTCCTGATAGGTTTCATGTCCCTTTCCAGCTATGAGAATAACATCTTCGGATTCAGCTAAACGACAAGCTAAAAAGATAGCTTCCCTTCGATCAGTAATTCGGGTAACTTTCCTGCGCTCTTTTATTGAGATTCCCTCGAACATTTCTTGAATGATTTTTCCAGGATCTTCTGAGCGAGGATTGTCAGAAGTCAGAATTACCTGATCGGACAAGGATGAGGCGATCTTACCCATTAAGGGCCTTTTGGCTTTGTCCCGGTCTCCGCCGCATCCTACTACTGTTAGTATATGTCCTTTGTTTCCTCTAATATCTTTGAGGGTTTGTAAGATGTTTTTTAATGAATCTGGGGTATGGGAATAATCTACAATTCCTACCTGGGAACTTTTGGGAGTTCTTACTAGTTGGAATCTGCCGGATACGCCCTCTATCAAACTCAATTGTCTCAGTATTTCCCGTTCTTCATAACCCAATTCTACGGCAACTGCGAAAGCAGCCAGCAGGTTGTATGCATTAAAGCTACCGAGTAATCGAAACCACACCTCGTGCTTATTAATCCTCAGGTAGAGGCCTTCCAAGGTGTTTTCAATGATTCTTGCTTTATAATCGGCTACCTTTTTTAAGGCAAAGCCCTTCTGCCTTGCTGCAGAATTTTGGAGCATCACAGAGGCATTTTTGTCATCCAGGTTTACCAGGGCAGTTGCCTCTGCCGAGAGCCCATCGAATAGCATCTTTTTGGCTTGTATGTAGGCTTTGAAAGTCCCATGATAGTTGAGATGATCATGCGTGATATTTGTGAAAATGGCAAGATCAAACGAAACTCCATGAACTCTTTCTTGCATGAGTGCATGACTACTTACTTCCATGCATACATGCGTACAGCCTGCTGCTACCATCTGGCCAAATAGTTGGTGAAGAACTTTTGCATCAGGTGTTGTATGTGAAGCATTTATCCGTTTGTCCATGATCCGGTATTCAATCGTGGATAAGAGCCCCGTAGAGATTCCCAATCGCTCAAGCAAATTATACAAGAGGGTAGCTACAGAGGTTTTACCATTAGTGCCTGTAATTCCAATGATGCAAAGCTTGTCGGACGGAAAACCGTAATAGGCGGCAGCAAGCTGCGCCCAAGCCTTTGCTGTATCAGAAACTACGACATAAGTCTTGTCTGGATCCTGGTTATTAGGCAATACTTCACATACGATCGTATTGGCTTTCACTACGTCAATGAACTGGTGGCCATCCACCTTTGTCCCTTTTATGGCTACAAAGACATCGTCTTCGTTTGCCATCCGGGAATCTCTTTCTATATTTTCGATCAACCTGTCTTGAGGACCTAAAACTTGTCTGTAGCGTACAGACTCGAGCATAGTCTCCAAATTTTTCATCCTAAGGTCAGGGTGATTTTAGTTCTTTCTCCAATGGTATATCCAGGGGAAAGGGATTGCCTTTTTACCTTGCCAAAACCTTTCAGCTTGACCCTTACTCCTAGAGATTCCAATAAATAAATCGCATCTCTTGAACTCATTCCTATCAGATCAGGAATTGTATTTTCAGGACTGAATACCCGTAAAATCACGGAGTCGCCCTCTATTTCTCTGCTTAGCCACTTACCTACATCTATAGTCTTCACCTGACTCATGGGGATTTCCTCTAGGAAATTTTTGCCATGTTCTGCAAAAAATCTGCTTGGAAGGGGAGTTTTTCTGGAAAGCTTCTCTTCAGCCAGCATTTTCTCCTGAGTCATTTTGCGATCCATATTATATATATTGAGGGCAATCTCTCGGAAGATAGGAGCAGCTACACTTCCTCCAGAAATCCGCCGTGCTTTCGGGTCATCGACCATAATAAAACAGGTATAACGGGGTTGATCTGCCGGGAAAAATCCTCCAAATGAGGCTCTATATCTACTCCGGTAACCTCCATTAATAAATTTCCTCACTGTACCTGTTTTGCCTGCCACCTGGAAAGGCATTTTTTTAAAGGCATATTTGGCTGAGCCGATATTGACAACCTTTTCCATCAAGGAATGAACCTTCTGGATAGTTTGTGGACTACAAATTCGATCATTTAACGTTTCAGGACTAAAGGATTGGACTATTTCTGAGTTGTACCTCACTTCAGATACCAGATAAGGCCTCATCCGCTTCCCCCCATTTGCAATGCTATTGTAGAAGGTTGCCATTTGTAGGGGAGTTGCTTCTACTGAATACCCATAAGCCATAGAGGGCAGGGTAGTAGCGGCATTCCACATTTCATCCCCTGGCTTGTGGACTACTGGATGTGGTTCCCCTGCTAGCTGAGAATTTGCAGGTTGGTTAAAGCCGAAATTATTGAGCCTCTCTATAAAACGCGTTGGGTTTTTTCCATAGCCTTGCTGTATTACTTTGGACATCCCAACGTTACTGGAATTGGCAAAAACTTGCTCAAAAGTCGTTTTCCCAATTACCACATCATCAGTAACGAGCTTATTATCGTACATGATGGTACCATTGCCTGTATCGACTGTGTCGCACAGATCGATGAGGCTGTCCTCTAAAGCAGCAGTAGCTGAAACAAGTTTGAACGTAGAGCCTGGTTCTATCTTCGTTACAACAGCATAATTAAAATCCTCTGGATAGTTGGCCATGGCTTTAATCTGTCCAGTTTGGACATCCATAAGGATCGCTGCTCCAAACTGGGCAGCGTTTCGCTGTACCCCTTTTTGTAAGGCTCTTTCTACTATATCTTGAAGGTCAACATCCAGGGTAGTGACGATGTCCATCCCATCCTCAGCATACTCGGTTCCATATTTATCAAGAGGGATATAAGAGTTTCCGGCAACTTTCTGTATGAGCAGGTAACTGTCCCTCCCTCGCATTTCACGATTAAAGGCATGTTCTATTCCTCGTATTCCCGTTGTATCGTTAATCAACCTTCCCAGGGTAATTCTAGCCAAATCGCCAAAAGGATAATAGCGTTGATTGTGCATTTTTTCGATGATCAGGCCTCCCCCCGGGAAGGTTCCTTTGTTAAGCAGAGGCCAAGCTCTTACCTCTCTTAGTTCCTGAAAATCAATTAGTTTCCTAGTAAGATATACGTGCCTGTCCTTTTTGTGTAAGGCCTGAAGTACCTCGGTGTAAACCTTTAGGCTATCCTTGTAAGGTTTGAGGGTATAGGTGGTGTCGTTCTCATAAACGGTGTCTATCAAGGTCTTGCCAAAACGATCGGCAAGCTTGCTGGAAAGTATAAATAGAGAATCTTTGAAACGAGAAATCTCTGTGGTATCAAAAACAGTAGGATCAAGTGCAATCCGAAAGTAGGGAATACTAGCGGCTAGTATACGACCATCTTCAGCAAGTATACTGCCTCTATCAGCAAGAACCCGCTTAAATTCAATTCTTTCTTCAGACTCCATCCTAACCCAGTGGTCCCGGTTGAGTTGTAGGCCTATTATCTTGCTAAAGATCAAAAGGGCTAGGAATAAAAAGACCCCTAGTAGGATATACACACGAGATAATATGTGGTTTGATACCTTACTCATAAAGTTTGGGTTTCATGGAGTTTTCTGCTGGATGGGCTGAGGTATTAAGCAGTTTGTAGGCTGGTTGATCCAACGGACGTAATCCGAGGGTATCCACAGCCTGGACGATTTCCGAAAGACGGGTGCCAGCTCGAAGAGAGGATTCCCTCATCAGGTATTTGGATTTGAGGTCTTTTACCTGTAATTGAAGGGCCTCCATTTTCCTTACCTGCTTGACCGCATAATGTGTGTTCCATATATAAAACATGCCGATCAAGGTCAGGAAAACAAGAAAACGTAGGTACCTATCTACCTTTTTTACAGAGATTCCCTTTTTGGGGCTTCCCTCCTCCCGATTGGAAGTAGATTTGGGTTTATGTCTACTAACGATCTGCATAGGTGTCTATTTTTCGTTTTCTTCTATTATTTTTTTTCAACAGCCCTCAATCGCGCACTCCGCGAACGAGGGTTGGTGTTTATTTCTTTTTCTTCGGCCTTTATGGCCTTTTTAGTAATGAGCTTCCAAGGACTGAGAGAATTGCCAAAAAAATCTTTTTGAACCTTATCTTGAAAGTTTCCCGACCTGAAAAAGTGTTTGACCAGTCGATCTTCTAAAGAGTGATAGGAAATGATGACTAATCTTCCCCCCGGCTTTAGAATTCTTTTAGAAGCTTCCAGGAAAATTTCCAGCACCCGCAATTCTTGATTTACTTCGATTCGCAATGCTTGGTATACCTGAGCCAGGTATTTCGATTGTCGCTTGGGAGGTAGGCAGCCTTTTATTACTTCCTCAAACTGTCGCGTTTCAAGAATAGGGGCGTGCTTTCTCTTTTGCACAATCTCCCTGGCTAACTTTTTGGCATTGGGAACCTCTCCAAATTGCTGAAAGATATAGCCAAGGCGTTCTTCGGAAGCGTCTTGCAAAATATAAGCTGCATTCATCTCCTGAGCGGGATCCATACGCATATCAAGCTGACTTGAAAAGCGAAAACTAAAGCCTCTTTCTGGAGTATCTAGCTGGTGGGAGGATACCCCCAAGTCTGCTAGTATTCCACTTACAGGCAACAGATTCCTTGCTTTAAGCTCTTTTTCAATGAACTGAAAGTTGCTGTTGATGAAAATAAACCTCGGGTCTTCTATAAGACCTGGACCAACATCTGGGTCCTGATCAAAAGCAACTAATTTCCCTGTATCTAATTCTTCTAATATCCCTCGGCTGTGACCTCCTCCTCCAAAAGTGGCATCTACATAGGTTTCGTTGGGAGCTATTGCCAATAAATCCAGTGTCTGCTGGTACAATACAGGTATATGATAGTGCTGCATGGCACACATATTTTCTTATTCTTCTCCCATAACCTCTTCAGCCAATTTCTCAAAGTCCGTATCCGATCCATCCATCCAATTCTCGTAGGCTTCCTTATCCCAGATCTCAATCTTATCTATTTGGGAGGCTAGGACAAGCTCCTTCTTCAGTGTTGCATGATTGATCAAGCGTTTAGGAAGTAAGATCCTTCCATTGCCGTCTAAACTCACAGGGCTCGCTCCTTGCATAAACCACCTAGTGAAATCTCTATTCTTTTTGACGTATTGATTTCTAGATTGAATTTTTGCCAACTCCTTCTCCCATACAGATAGAGGATACAGAACCAGACAATTCCCCAAACCTTTATTGAGAACAAATTCAGACTGCTGATCCTCAGGCAATTGCTTCCTGAGATTCGCGGGCATAAGGAACCTTCCTTTTGCGTCCATGGAACAGTCATATTCTCCAATTAAGGCTTTCAAAAGAGTTATTTGTCTTTTATATACGATAAAAGTAGAAAAAGATTACCACTTTCTCCCACTTTTTCCCACCTTTTTTCATTTTTACTCCTCTCCTCCAATATTTCAACACAATAACTAAATAAAATTTAGCATATGCAAATATATTTAGTAAAAATTGCTAATAAAAGTTGCTGATTGCTATAATTATTTTAGCTTTAATGACTGCTTTAGAAAATAGGCTAACCTGATAAATCCTATTTTTATGGATAGGGGGGGTATGTAGGTTTGTGGTAAAATGTGGGAAGTTTGGGGGGGGAGGTATAAGATGATTGGGATTTAGGATGTTAATAGAGTGTTACATAATCTTTAAGTTATTCTCCCAATCTTTTAATCATGGGGAAAAAGCTGAAAATTTAGAGGTCAATTAATTTTGAACTCAAATGACTAGCCCCAAAATCTTAATCGTAGATGACGAGAAGGATATTCTAGATTTACTGGAATATAATTTTGAAAAAGAGGGCTTCCACGTTCTGCGCGCATCTGATGGCAAAATTGCTGTAGATATTGCTCAGCGCGAGCAACCCGATTTGGTCGTTATGGATATCATGATGCCTATCATGGATGGAGTCACGGCTTGCCATGAGATGCGATCTTTTCCCGAACTGGAAAAGACAGCAATTGTCTTTCTTACCGCCCGATCAGAGGAATATTCTGAAGTAGCTGGCTTTGAGGCGGGGGCAGATGATTATATCCACAAACCTATTCGACCCAAGATTTTAATGAGTCGTATACGGGCTTTGCTTCGTAGGCAAGACTCACAAGTAAATAATAATATAAAGGTTCACGACCTGGAGATCGTTAGGGACGAATATATTGTACGCCGAGGGGATAATTTGATATCCCTGCCCAGAAAGGAATTTGAGTTACTCTATTATATGGCTTCTCGTCCAGGAAAGGTTTTTCGCCGAGAAGACCTTCTCTCTGAAATATGGGAAAATATCCACGTTACAGATAGAACTGTGGACGTTCACATTCGGAAATTGAGAGGGAAGATTGGACCTGAATATATTGTAACCGTAAAAGGAGTCGGATATAAATTTTTGAGCGTAAACTAAGGGGAAAAGTTTTGTTGAATAGTAGAAAGAATTTCCTTGAGCTTTTCATAATCCTCTTTCCTCAATCCTTCCCACCCTTTTTTTCGATATTCTTGAACTAGCGGAAGAACTTTTTCAGCTTTCGCCCTTCCCCCCTCACTCAGGAAAATGCTGTATTTCCGCCGGTCATCCGAATCCGTACGACGTTCAATCAGGGATTTTTTTTCCAGTAAATCAATTATCCTAGTAACAGTAGGAGCGTCTTTATAGGTTTTTTGGGCAATGCTATATTGACTAATACCATCAGTCTGAAGCAATACATCCAATATGAGCCATTGATCTACAGTAATGCCCAGTTTGAGGGCATTAAATTTGCGCTGGAGGCGTTGTTTCATGATCTTGGCCGTAAGCTCAATTAGGCTCCCATAGGGTTGGTATTCGTAATCCATCATATTGAAATATACGCATTCCGGCTACAATTCGATAAGTGGCCAGAATTTTCTTTCAGACACATTTTTAAACCCGAGCCCTAATTTCCTCCCCCATTATTTTTGAACAACTCGTAAGCCAGCGATATAAGTATCCTGGTTTTGGAGAAAATCCTCGTAAACATGTGCAATTCCTTCTTTGAGAGAGATATTATGAGAAAATCCCAATTTGTGAAGTATACTAACATCCATAAGCTTCCTTGGAGTCCCATTGGGCTTGGAAAGATCAAAGCTAAGTTCTCCTGGGTATCCCACCACTTCCTTAATAGTTAAGGCGAGTTCCTTGATGGAGATGTCTTGCCCCACCCCTACATTGACAAAAGATTTTTCATCGTAGTGCTCCATTAGAAAGAGGCAAGCACTGGCCAAGTCGTCTACATGCATAAATTCTCTCAAAGGGCTACCATCTCCCCAAATTTCCACAAAGGGTTTTTGGGAGATTTTCGCTTCGTGAAATTTTCGCAGAAGCGCAGGAAGCACGTGTGAACTTTTTAGGTCATAGTTGTCATTAGGTCCATAGAGATTGGTAGGCATTGCAGAAATAAAATTACATCCATATTGATCTCTATATGCCTCACATAATTTTATCCCCGAAATCTTGGCAATGGCATAGGGTTCATTGGTAGGTTCAAGGGGCCCTGTGAGTAAATATTCTTCTTTTAGGGGCTGAGGTGCCAATTTGGGATATATACAAGAACTGCCCAAAAACAAGAGTTTTTGAACCCCCTGTATATATGCTTGATGGATGATATTTAACTCGATAGCCAGGTTGTCATAGATAAACTCTGCTCTATAGGTGTTATTGGCCTGGATACCTCCTACTTTTGCTGCGGCAAGGAATACGTATTCCGGTTGTTCGTCTTCAAAGAAATTTTCCACCGCCCTCTGGTCTCTAAGATCGAGTTCCCCAGAAGTTCTAGTGATTAGATTTTCATATCCTTCTTTTTCCAACGCCCGGACAATTGCAGAACCCACCATTCCACGGTGGCCTGCAACATAAACTCTAGCGGTTTTGTGCATGAATCATTCGCTTTTGTACTTCCCGTATATCATTTTTCATCATTATTTCTACTAATTCATCAATATCTACCTTGGGTTCCCATCCCAATTTTTCTTTGGCTTTTCGGGCATCTCCTATTAGGAGGTCCACTTCAGCTGGGCGAAAGTATCTTGGATCCACTTCAACGATTAATTTGCCTGTATGCTTATCGTATCCTTTTTCGTTTTCATTTTCCCCCTCCCAAACGATATCAAAGCCGACATAACTGGCCGCTTTCTCCACAAATTCCCGGACGGTGTACATTTTTCCTGTAGCCAGGACGAAGTCTTCTGCTTCTTCATGCTGGAGAATGCGCCACATACCTTCCACGTAATCTTTCGCATAGCCCCAGTCTCTTTTTGCATTTAAATTCCCCAACTTCAATACATCTGTCTGCTCAGTGGCAATCTCGCTGAGTATTTTGGTTATTTTCCTGGTCACAAATGTTTTTCCGCGGCGTTCAGATTCATGGTTAAATAGTATACCATTACAAGCAAACAAATTGTATGCCTCACGGAAATTTTTAGTGATCCAAAATCCATAAAGTTTGGCAACTCCATAGGGGCTTCGGGGATAAAAAGGCGTATTCTCATTTTGGGGGATTTCCTGCGCCTTCCCATACAACTCAGATGTTGAGGCCTGATAGAATTTTGCCTCGGGGCAGTGGTTTAGCATAGCATCCAGAATACGAAGGGTTCCTATAGCATCTACTTGTGCAGTGTATTCGGGAACTTCGAAGGACACCGCAACATGGCTCATAGCCCCTAGGTTGTAAATCTCATCGGGTTTAATATTCCCCAGCAATTTATTCAGGTTGGCACTATCACTGAGATCCCCATGGTGCAGGGTCAATTGAGAATGACCCAATAAGTGGTCAATTCGCTCTGTATTGAACATACTTGCTCTCCGGATTATCCCGTGAACTTTGTATCCCTTTTCTAACAATAATTCAGTTAAAAAAGAGCCATCTTGACCAGTAATACCCGTGATAAATGCCTTTTTCTTATCGTCTCTCATCTTGTACTAGTCTAGGGGGTAATGGAATCCTTTTGACGGTGTTTTCCCTGGAGGAAGTGTTTGGTAAATAAGTATAAAAATAGGGAATTTGTGACCAGGTATCTCTTCCAAAGTCTCCTGGGTTCCTGAATTAGGCGATGAAACCACTCCAAAGAAAGGTCTTGCATCCACTTAGGTGCACGATCCTGGAGGCCGGCATAGACAGCAAATGCCGCCCCCACCGCTAGGAAGCATCCTTTAATTTTTCCTTGATGAGCCGCTGCCCATCTTTCTTGTTTGGGACAACCCAATGCAACAAAAATAAGGTCTGCCCCACTCTCATTTATCGTATGGATTATTTCCTGCTCTTCTTCTTCTGTTAACTTTCGGAAGGGAGGGGAATGCATACCGGCAATATGCAAGTCTGGCAGCTCCTTGCTGACCCTTTCCTCGATGGCATCCAATACAGGTTGGGTACTTCCATACAAAAAGACGGATTTCTTCCTCTGAGCAGCCTCCTTTAGCAGATCTGGAAAGGCATCCATGCCAGCGATTCGCTCTTGGGGGATCCCATACAGAATACGCATGGCAATTCGGAGGGGAACTCCATCTGGAGTGGACATATCCGACTGACTCACTATTTGGTTGAAGTCCTCATCTTTGTAAGCTTCTATTAACATATGTACATTGGAGAAGCACACATAAGAAGAATATTTTTGAGCGGCCAATTGGAAGACATGATCAACAAAATCTGAATAAGACCCTGTAGTAATTTGTGTGTTTAATATGCGCTTTTTCTCCATTTACGTATCCCTCATAGATAGTTAACCCAATATTAATAGGCATTATCTTCCCCGAGCAAGACATTCCAAATGGTGATGAAGATAATTTTCACATCTAGTGCCAGGCTCCAGTTTTCTATATACCAATTATCGTATTCAATTCGCTTTTTCATAAGTTCAGGGTTTTGTGTACCCCCCCTGAACCCATTAATCTGGGCCAGACCTGTAATACCGGGGGTGACGAAGTGTCGATACAAAAACTTATTGACTATTTTAGAGTATTCTTCGGTGTGTACCAACATATGAGGTCTAGGGCCTACTACAGACATTTGACCCAGAAACACGTTGATAAACTGGGGAAACTCGTCCAAGCTGGTTTTCCTTAATAAGCTTCCTACCCGTGTCACTCTTCGGTCATTCCTAGAAGCCTGCTGTAAGTCAGATTGCTGATTAATAGCCATGGTTCGGAATTTAAAACAAGTAAATTCCCGATTCTCCTTGCCCGAACGCTTTTGTTTAAAAATGATCGGCCCCCTGGATTCCAGTTTTATTAATAGCGAAATGATGGGGAAGATAATGGGGAAAATAAAAAGAATGACAAAAAGAGAAAAAATGACGTCAAAGACTCGTTTTGTAATACGGTTGACCAATAGCTTGAGCGGTTCTGTCCGCAGAGAGAGGATTGGGATATGACCAAAAAAGTCTACGGTAACGGCTTTCTGCTCCAGTACCCCGAGATCGGGGATTATTCTAAAATGAATAAAAGTATCGTCTGTAAAGGCTGCCAAATCATCAATAAGTTCCTGAGAAGTTAGGGGCAAGGAAAGATAAATTTCTTTGATATTGTGTGCCTTGCAGAAGCGTTTTAATTCCTCAAGTTTTTGTCGAACGGATTGAATATCTATCTTTTCTTCATTATCCAACCAATTCTCTTTAAACCCCATAAACCGAAAGACATTCGCTTCACGTGCATTAAAAAAGTCATATAATTCATTAGCGGCATCGCTTGTGCCAACTACTACAATTCGCCGAATATGATAGGTAAGACTGGTGTATAAGTAATAGATACGGGTCGTAAAAAATCGAAAAATAGTTATTCCTAGAAAGGATAGGAGATAAGTGTTAAGCAGGAGATTCTTAGTTACAAATTTTATATTAAGTCCATATATATAGACCCCCATAATGATTACATGTAGGGTGATAGCAATGATGATATTTTGGAGAAAGATTTTGAAATCCAGAATCTTCCGCCTGTCATAGACCTCCAGAAATAAGGAAGCACACATCCAGGATAGGTTGAATATCAGGAAGAAGGAGAAAAAGGGTTCCTGATAGACAAAGGTTCGTGAAACAGTGAGATAAAATGCCAGCTTTCCCGCCAGGTCGAGAAGGATGAATTCCGATATAAACAAAAATATCTTTATATAGAAATTCTTATTTAACATGAATTAGTTGGCATTTAGGTTCCTGGGATGTCAACACTTATGACTTTCCAAACGAAGATAAGGGCTCAAAATAGCTCCAAACACATAGCTATCCCTATCTGATTTATAAGATTTCCGAAAGGGTTATATTCCTGTATTAATGGAAACGAAAAACTTCCTCCCAAATTTAGTTTTCTTTTTTTATTCTTATCCAGGGGTATGGGTTAGAATTGGGCTTAATGTAGTTAGAAATTTTGTTAGTCAGCCTTTGAGGAGAGTAAAGTGTGCGATATTTAAATGGGTATAGGTCATCCCAGGAATGATGAAAGTGGAGTTGACTCATTATGGGAAGTTGAAGAGATTCGTAGTATTCAGCCGTTTGTTCACGGGCCCTTTCCATCTCTTGCCATTTATAAATAGGGCTATCGAATATATGTAGTTCCCCACGAGACTTCAGAAATAAATGGCACCTTTCTATGAGTTGGCGGAGATTTGGAAACTGGTGGATAGTATTACTTAAAACGATGAGGTCAAAAGAATCTATTGGGATAGAGTCATCGAAAATATCACCATTGACAAAATGGAGATTGGATTGTTTAAATACGCGTTGAGCTTGCTCAATGTCAAATAAAGATACATCCAAACCCGTAACACTTCGTTGAAATGCATTACTAATCCGATGGCAGAGCCATCCATTTCCACATCCCACTTCCAGAATCTTCTTGATTTGAGAATTTTTCTTCAAGTAGGTCGAAAATTTATTTACCATCCCCGCCCGCTTTTTCCATTCAGATTGGTGGGGATTGAAGGTAAATGCTCTGGGCAACTCCTTTACTTGAGCATCAGAATATAATGCATTGATCTTTTTTCGGTATTCCATGTACAGCAACTCAAAATGCTTATGAGTCTGTTGTATGGGAACTAAGGAATTTATGGAGTTTTCTACAGATTTATCCATTTTAGGAGCAAGCCAATGAAATAAAGAAAAATCGATATCGGAGATAATTTAATAAATTTTTAGGTTAATATGAGTATAATTTTTCTCCCTATATATGATATAGACATAAATTTGTTTTGATCGCGTAACTATTTCCCTGGGATAGGGCAGAGGGTGGTTTTTTCCTAAATGGATAATATTTAAATTCACAATTTTATGAAATACAAAATTGTGGATCGGTATTTGTTTAATCGATCATGCGTTTAGTTTTATGAGGAAATGGGACCAAATCCTCCCAAAAGTTTGGGAACAATAGAAAAAAGGCTACAGACACCTCATGCTTTGGTGAAAAGAAAAAATTATGTACGACTCTACTATTAAGCTCAAACTTCAAGAACAATGGGAATGGATAGGTCATGATTGGAGGGCTGTTCTGGCGAGGAATCTAGGTTTAGATGAACATTTCACCCAAAAGGATTTGGATTTCATCCTTACCCTTGAAGAATTAGATTGCTATGAGGGGAATTTTAAAGATTTAGTTCCTTTATATTTAATGCCACAGCTCAAGCGTCTCGAACTAAGGGATTTAAATATTCCCAATTATACGCCTGTGAGCTCTCTACACAACTTGGAAGTTTTTTCGGCCGTATTTTGTTCCCTGAGTCGTACAGATGTGTTTTCTGGCCTGAAAAAACTTCGGGTATTGGACCTGTCTTATCCCATTTCTGAATCAATGGATTTGGAAGGACTAAGGAACCTTGAAGAACTCAGAGAAATCTATTGTAATGCCTGTAGTGGAATATCTCTATACGACATCATTCATCTACCCAAGTTAGAGGTCTTATCTTTGTATTTTACCCCTATCTCTGATGAAGAAATAAGAATGTTTCAGCAAGTTCACCCGAATTGTCATATTCTTCATTGACAGGGAACTTACATTTAAATTTAGGCCTAAAAACTTATCAGCTTTTTTCCAGAACGGTATCTGAAAAATATTCACTTTCAGCATCTCCCCACAAATCTTCTAATTTGTAAAAAGAGCGCTTATCCTTAAGGAAGATATGTACCACTATGGATGCATAATCTAATACAACCCATTCTCCTCGCTGGATTCCCTCTTTTGAAATGGGCTTTTCCTCATGCCTTTCCAAAAATTCCATCACTGATTCTGCAAGTGCCTGGACATGTCTGTCCGAGTTGCCTGTACATATCACAAAAAAATCCGTAATCGCTGTGTCGAGTCCTATAAGATTCAAGCGGGAAATTTCCTCCCCTTTTTTTTCTTTTAGCCCCTCAATAGCAATGTCAGAAAGGATTTTAGCGTCTAAAGGAATTTGCTTCATAAGCTAATACACACGAAGTTTGGTTGTATTTAAGTTAAGTATCAATTATACATCAATTGCCTGAATAAATGAAATCAATCTTACTTGGAAGATTAAAATCTAGGAATTCGGTATATGTCGCATACGCTATTTTCATCTGAACGTTTGGTTATTTTGTCAGAAATTCCTTCCACAAATGACTGGCTCAAAAAGCAAAACCGTGAAAATCTCCGGCAAGGTATAGTTGTGCAGGCCCTTCACCAGACGGAAGGCAGGGGGCAAATGGGAGGGAATTGGATTTCTGCGCCTGGGGAAAATCTCACCTTCAGTATTTTCTTAACCCCCCCCAGCTTATCAGTTAAACATGCCTTTTACCTTAGCAAGGTCACCAGTATAGCCCTGGCTGAGGCTATTGGCAATAAGCTTCCTTCCCTGGAGGTTAAAATAAAATGGCCCAATGATATCTGGGTGGAGGGAAAAAAGATTGCCGGGATCCTCATCGAAAATCAGTTGGAAGGAACCTTACTCAGCTCAGCCATTATAGGCATTGGGCTTAATGTAAACCAAAGGAACTTTGGGCCTGAGTTAAGAGATAAGGCTTCCTCCATTAGTATATTTTCAGGTCAAGATGAAGACCTTTCCTCCTTCTTATGGGATATTCTGGATCATTTTGAAAAAGTATATGCAAAATTAGTTTTAGCGGAATGGGAGGAGTTGGATCAGAAATACTACAAGCATCTCTTAGGGTTTCAACAACTGGGGAAATTTGAAAAGGATGGACAGGAATTTCATGCATGGATTGAAGGAGTAGAATTAAATGGACGACTAATCCTTAGGATAGGAGGGCAACGGAGGACTTGGGATATTAAAGAAATTGTATGGAAAGGGATCATATAGCATCTGCTTCTTATCTCACCATCGATCGGGGGAATACCCGAACCAAGGTGGGGTATTTTCGTGGGAATGAATTGCTTCGGGTAGCCTCTTGCTTGCCAGAAGACTTGGAGGAAACCGTAATTTCCTTTGTTTATGAATCGCTAGAGGAAATACCCCTTCACGTAGGTTGGATCAGTGTAAATCAGAGAGAGAATATCTCCACTTGGCCTATTTGGAGAGGAATAAAGACCTTGGCAAATATTAAAGAATTTAGTACTAAGGACTCATTTCCTGTAGAGAATGCTTATTCAACTCCAGAAACTCTGGGAATAGATCGTCTGGTGGCAGTTGTGGGAGCCACCCGCCTGATTTCAGCACCACCGGCATTGGTAATAGACCTGGGTTCTGCAATTACCTATGATATTCTCGATTCTTCTAGCACCTATCTGGGAGGGGGAATTTCTCCAGGAATGAATATGCGATTCCAAGCCTTGGCGACTTTTACTGCCAGGTTGCCCTTGGTTGAACCTCAAAAAAAATTTGACCTCGTAGGCAACAGTACCCATGACAGTATACGTTCAGGGGTAGTAAACGGTCTTCTAGAGGAGTTACGGGGTATCATCCAACGCTATAAATCTCAATTTTCTGAAGACCTTTCTGTAATTCTTGCCGGGGGAGATGCACACTTTTTTGAAAAACGTTTGAAAAGCGTCAACTTTGTCGAGCAAAATTTGGTCCTTTGGGGCATCCGTGAATTATTATCCTTATCTATATGAGTAATCGTTTGAAATTTTGGGTGGGGTTTGGGCTTTTAATCTTTTTAGCGAATTTAGGCTTTGCGCAACAACTCACTAGGAGTCCATTTTCCAGGTATGGCATTGGCGATGTACTCAATAATAGTACGACCCGTAATGAAGCCATGGGAGGAATTGGCATAGCTAGCAATAACTATTTTTCCGTAAACCGACTCAATCCTGCCTCATATGGAGACCTGGTTTTCACCACCATGGATGTAAGTGGCTTCGGACAATTCAGCTCCCTAAAATCAAATACATCATCTGAAGATGAGGCTTCTGCAGGGTTTCAAAATTTATTTTTTGGCTTTCCTGCTAATCCCAAACTCTCCATCGCCTTCGGTTTCTCTCCCTACAGTGTAGTGGGCTATGATGTTACCTCTGCGAGAGATATTCCCTATCGGGACACCTTACAACTATCCACAATAAGCTATACCGGGGATGGGGGAATCAACCAAGCTTTTCTGGGGGCCGCAACCAAATTGCTAGATAATAAGCTGAGGATTGGCGCTAATCTGGCCTATTCATTTGGAAACACTCGGTATAAATCCATTAGCTTCAACTCGAATTCGGGAGGAGGCAACTTGACGGTGGATCTATCTGAAGAAGTCTTTGTGGGCGGATTTAGCTCTCAGATAGGCATTATCTATGAAGATACCTTGAAGAATAAACCCGGGAATGAAGATATTCTTTTTCGTTTGGGAGCCACTGCAGACTACAATTTTGACCTAACAGGAGACCGTGAAGTGGTTTTGAGTACCCTTGGAGGGACTCAGGTTTTTACCTCAGACACCATTTTTCAACGTAGTGGATTTATTGCATTACCTACTCAGTTAGGCTTGGGAGTTAGCTTCAATAAATTAGGAAAATGGAGTCTCGGTGCGGATGTCCGCTACCAAGATTGGTCTAGTTTCGAGTCATTTGGAGAAAATCCAGGCTTAGATAACGAGGTTCGATTTGGGGTAGGAGGGGAATGGGTTCCCAATTATACTTCACTCAAATATTTTCCTCGGGTACACTATCGGGCGGGCTTCTTTTATAAGAATAGTTATATCAACTTTGAAGGTCAAAGAATTAGCGATGTCGGCTTTACCTTTGGATTGGGGCTACCCGCGACTCCCAGTTCTATGGACCGATTTAATCCGGGACGTACAACCTCAAAAATCAATTTGAGTTTTACTGTAGGCCAGAGAGGTTCCTTAAACAACCTTCCCCTGGAAGAACTATATGTTCGGGTTCGTTTAGGGGTAACGCTCAATGATAGGTGGTTTGTCAAGCGTGTGGTAGATTAATTTCCTAAGAGGTTTAGATTTCCAGGCTTTTTTTTCGTTTCAAACTGTACGATTATTCCGGAATTGAGGCGAAAGGAAGGGGTAAGCTGGGTTCCTTTAATACGACTATATACGGGAATGTCTACGGTTGCTTGCCAAGATACCCTCGGCGTCAGAGACCAGCTAAAGCCAGGAACAAAAAATACCCACTCCCCCCCAGTATTATCTAGTTCAAACCCATTAGTTTCATCTCTTTCTGCCAATCTCAATCGAAAGGATACAGAGGGATCAAATACTTGTGAACCCCATTGGAGTCGGTCTGCCATCCCCAGAAGTAATTGAAATTCATCTCCAATTTCCCAGTCTTGGGTATTTCCTCCTCCAAGATCCCTAAATACATCATTCCTTTGACGAGCAGTATAGGTTCCTGTAGCTGAGAGGCTCATTGAGGGCCTTTGCGCTAAAATGTGGGTAAAACGAGACCAAAAAATCCCATCCCAGGAGCCACTACCAGGCTGTAGATCCATCCCTAGCGGAATGCCATTTTCTGTGCGCTCTTCAAAACTTCCCGTTGGCATCTTGAGCCCCAGGCCCACTTGTAAACTGTAAGATCTTTCAGACAGGGGAATAAGGAAATATTTACCTAGTAGCACCACATCTCCTACTCCTTGTGCATCTTGGAAGTTAGTGGTATTGGTTAAGCGGTTGCTAACCTTTCTTTCCTGTCTTACCCAGGAGACAAAGGTCTCTAAAGAGAAACGCTCAGAAAGGGTATATCCAGCCGAAAAGAGGAAAGACTGAGTTGTCCTCAATCGGCGGATGCTAGTTTCTGCTTCCTCAGAGGTGCCTGTTTTTAGCCTCCGTAGCAAATTGAGGTCATAAGAAATAGAGGTTTGGATAAGCCCCGGTTGACCTGCGGGTAGGCCCAAACTGCCAGAGATCGGCACCCCTCCTGAACAACAGTTTTGGGCGATAAGCCCTATAGGTAGCTCCAAAAACAAGCAAATGATAATTAATTGAATGAGTTTTTTCATATCTTCGGACACTCTGTAGGATGAAACTACAGGGTTATTATTATACATGAGGTCGCAACAGCGACAGAAAAAGCATTAATGGAATGAAAAAAAATTGCCTTGTATTTTTTAAAATTTTCTTTGTTACAATTTGTTTTAGTCTCTTTAACACGGGATGTCAAAGCCCTGGCACTGAGCAAGCTCAGGAAACAGAGGAAACTGAAACTAGCTCTGCAGAGAATGAAGAAGAAATTCCCAGTCCTCCCAGAACAGCCGAAGGAGATGTGGGAACCGCACATATTTCGATCGCCTATTCATCCCCCGGTGTGAAAGGGCGTCAAATTTATGGAGACCTGGTTCCTTTTGGGAAAGTATGGCGAACGGGAGCTAATGCCGCTACTATAGTAGAAATCTCAGAAGATGTTCAGATAGAGGGTCAAACCCTTTCTAAGGGAAAGTATGCTTTATTCACCATTCCCAATGACTCTGAACCTTGGACAGTAATTTTCAATAAGACCTGGGATCAGTGGGGTGCTTATGATTATGACGAGGCAGAAGATGAAATTCGGGTATTAGTTAGCCCTATACCCTTGGAAGAATCTGTTGAGCGCCTGCGGTTCGAAGTAGATGGAGATGCCAGCAAACTGGTTTTCGCCTGGGATGTCCTCATGTTCGCTTTGAATGTGAGTCAGGGATAAAAGAGTTAGATAGTCGACAGTCCACGGTCCATAGTTTGAAAAAGCCTAGATAGGGAAGAGCCGTCAAGAGCTAGTTCATTAATCTTTTGACATTTTTTAAATCCTCTCCCCTCTCTACTCACACCTAATTTCTGTGGACTGTGGACTATTTGCTAAGCCTCCTCACTTATCTATCCCCGCAAAAACCACCACCTCTTCCTCCTTCAACACATCTTCAAGTGGAATAAAGCCCAGGGAAAAGAAGAATTCGCGGGCAGCGTGGTTCTCTTTAGCATAGCTTGCTCGAATCTCTTTACATCGAATATTGTGCTTGAGCCGTTCAATCAATTGAAGGATGGCGGTTCTACCAATTCCTTCTCGCTTGTGTTGGGCATCGATGATAACCCGATTAATCCAACAGATTCCAGAAAATTCCCCATACATCAGAAAGCCAACGAATTCTCCATTGGCCTTTACTCCAAAAGGACGAAGGTTTTCAAACTTGGCTTGGGCAAGAGAATATAAAACGGAGGGCACAAACTTTTGCTCTTCAGGATCTACTTCAATGTGGAGACACTGTTCCCAATTGAATCTGTCTAGCGGAATAATCTCACAAAAGGGTTGGTACATGGGGTGACAATCAGCCCAAATATAGACAAAAGCTTCCTATTCCTAGGTAAATATTGAGCTTCTTATTCTACCTGTAGTTTGGTGGTAATTTGTCCAAGGGAATTGCCAAATTTCATTTGCACAAAATACATCCCTGTTGGCCACACTTGTGAATCGAGAATTAACTGCTGCCGTCCGGCATTGTATCTCTCAATGGGTTTTGCATAAAGGGCTTGTCCCAGTTGATTGACTACCTCAACAGCTAGCAGTTGGGATTCCTCCAAAACAAATTCCAAGGTGGTATTCCCAGTAGAAGGATTGGGGTAGATAGCTACCTGAAGGGCTTCCCGGTCCAAATTTGGCAATCGAGTTGTGTTAATGGTATCTTCTGGAAGGGTATCACCCGAAATGAAGAAGGGTACCCTAAACTCCTGTATGGCATATTCTTGAATGAGTTCAGGGGGTAGGTCTAATGAAACACAGGAATTGGTGGAATCTAATTGACCAGCAGTAATGGTCAAAAATATCCTTAAACTGTCATCAGGCCTGGCCTTAGTTGTGGGAGTACCCATTAACTGGACACAGCCCCGATTGACGAAGCCTGAATCAAAGTTCATTTCCCAATTACAATCTCCTGTATTACAACTAAAACTTAGGCCTTCAGGTAGATTAGGGATAGAGTCGAGCGAATAGGAACACAGATTAAAAGGCTGTGGACCATTGAGTTGAGGAATGTCAATCAAAATCTCAGTAGGGAACACAAAATGGATGGTTTGTTCATAAGCCACACCTACTTCTCCATCTGCTAAACGACTGGGGAAAACCCCCGCGGTGTCTAACAGGGTCGTATCCAACTCGCATTGGGCTAAAGCGGAAAATGTAGAAAAGCAAAGGGCAAATACTGTTAAAACAATCGCTTGCTGTATGAGTTTTTTCATATAAATTGAATTAACCTAATTGCACAAACATAGCTATTTTACTTAGAAACAAAAATTATTACTTCGTGGAAATATTACATGTGGGAGATCATGCGCCAGGCTTCGAACTGGCTGATCAACAGGGAAATATAGTGAAGCTCTCTGATTTTAAGGGCAAAAAAAACATAGTACTTTATTTTTACCCCAAAGATGAAACTCCCGGATGTACGCGTGAAGCCTGTCGTTTTCGGGATGAGTATGAAGTGTTTTTATCCCACGAAACAGAGGTTGTCGGGGTAAGCTATGACTCTATTAAATCCCATCAGCGCTTTGCAGATAAGCGTAAGCTTCCCTTTGTCCTATTGAGTGATAGAAAACGCAAGGTATCCAAGGCTTATGGGGTAAAAAACTCCCTTATGGGCCTCCTCCCAGGAAGAGAAACCTTTGTCATTGATAAGGAAGGGATTATTCGTGGGCACTTTGTTTCTCAGTTTCAGGCTGAACGCCACATTGATGAAGCCCTCAAGGTAGTCAAGGGCTTAATCCACTAGAAAGTAATTTCTACACATATCCACTTACTTCATCACGATTCCCACTTATCCTGTGCTAGGTGCTCATTAAGGGAATGGTATAGCTAATTTGGGTTAATAAATCTTCTTTTAAGCGAAATGATTAGAAAGGAGCCATTAGGGCCTCCCGGAATGCCGTTGGCTTCTTTTGAATTCTTCTGATCTAGTGAAGAATAAGTATTTCACATTTTAGCAGTAATTTTGATGAATTAGTTTTCCATATATACCTCATTAACCCCATTACCATGAATTCAATTTACCTACGGAGCCTCTTCCTATTAGGGATATGTTTTTTTTTACAGATTTCCCAGGCCAGGGAAAAGAGGCAGGGAAGTTCAGCTGCCGAGGAGTTTTTCTATGCAGAAAATTTTATTATTGATGATCACTTACTCCTAATCGGAGTCTCTCAATCTCCTGCGAGTCCTACTGCTCAGACGTTCTACACAATCCATATTTTAGAGAATGATATACCCAAAGGGGAGTTTCGCCTAACCTCTATCCAGCCCAATACCCTTACGATTGAGGCTTTTTGGAAGCAGCTAGGACGGGCTTTATCAGACAGCATCCTTACCGCTTTCGGAGCCTATCTCAATTCTGAAAAAAATCATGAATTTAAAGGAACTTTAGACCTATTGGCACAAGTAAAAAAAGGGACCCCCTTAAAGGCAGATGAAAAAGAAAAAATCCGTCAATTTATACAGGAAACAGGTGAGCATTTGCTATATCAATCTAGAGCCTTTGAAGGGGCTCTTGATGGAAAGCTGGACAGCTTAACAAAGGAAGACTCTATATGGGTATTCCAAGAGATTGATTTGAGCACCAGAACGAGTATAGACCATCAAAATGCCTATCAAGAGAGACTGAAGGATTTTGCTTCCAGCTTTATCATGAATGCCTACATCGCCAGCCTTAAGCCGGATCCCAAAGGCCAGCCTACAGGAGAAATATTTGCTTATGAGAAAGCAAAAATCTACGATTACAATCAGATTAAAGATAAGGAGCGGGATGAGGCTATTGGGTATATACTTAATAGTCTAGTGGATAAATTTAAGGTGGAGGTATCTGATGCTACATTTATTACTCAGGCTATTCCAGATGAATTGGCCACAATACTTAGTGAAAAGAAAAACCTAGGGGCTATCTTAAAGAAAGCATATGAAGAAATTGCAGACAGTATTTTGGTAAAAGGGAGAAGACCCGAACCAGATCCTGAAATTAGGCAGAAATCGATAAAAGGTAAAAACTTTGAAGAGAATTTAGAACGTGATCAAAAGTCTCGCCTTGATTCAATAAAAGATAATTTTCTGTTCCATTTCTTTGAGGAAGTTCAACTACAAAGTGATAGCCTGACTTCTCGTCACCAGTTAGAGATCAAAGAGGTAAGTATAGAATTTGAGTTTGACCAGATAAAAAATGTAAAGGTTATAGGAAAAGTACCGGGCTTAAAAAATACGGTTCGGCTAGGAGATCCATTTTTGGAAAATGAGAAAATCTTAAGGGAAGCAAAAGAAAAGGCCTTGTCTCAATCAGATGTATTGGGAACTACGCGCAATTCCAAAAATATCCAAAAATTAGTGAACCAACTTCGTCCCCCAACTACGATTATAAAAAAAGATACCCTTATCACCCTCTTAGATACTTTCTACCAAAAGAAGGACTCCCTTATAACTTGGATGGATACAGTAATTACGGCAAATGATACGAGTCTGGTAAAAAGAGATAGCGTGATTGTTCTTTATGAGCCTATGATACGGACGAGTGAAAGGACTATTAAGACTGAGGAGGTAACAAAATTATCAGCTGAGATTAAGGTAGATAATTCAGAAAATGGGAGAAGTCGAGAAGAAGCTTCTGTTGGAAGTACGGCTAATGAAACCTTTGTTTTTCAAAATCGAGTCCCCATTTCCTATTCTACCAAACGGGACATATCTAGGGATGTGTTCTTAGATGCCTTGTTATCCAATAAAGAGGTTAAATTATTCTACAATCGGCCGGTATATGGGAAAAGTCTATATATCAACTTTTCAGATGTTTTTTACAATGATTACAAATTGCTTAATAAAACGGAGAATTACAGCCCCTACGATACCGTAATAACGATAAAGCCAGGAGATCCTGGGACGATTTTGCTGAAAGAAAAGACTGTAAATATTTTACAGGCAAAGGTTTTCTCCGATTTCGTCGGCTTTGATCAAGATCAGCCCAATGGATTGATTCAGACAGAAATTAGCAAGCGAGTATACCTCAATTCCAGTATCATTCAATTGGGGAAAAACTATGCCTATTGGGGGTTTGTGAACAGCGTTAACCCCAAATTGAACATATCCAAAATCGAAGAAAATAACCGGAGCTTGTTGTTGGAACCTTTAGCTGATACGCTGGGGGGGAGAACCCACTATATACCTTCTATGGACTTCTTTCGCCATCAGAATTTTAGTGTGGGAGGAGAAGTAAATCTCGTGTACTTTGGCTTCCCCAAAATCCACACAGTCATCTATATCAATACAGGTATTATGTTGAGAAGGTCTTCCGTAGCCTTCCCTATTCCCGTAGATTCTCTCAATGAAGTCCCAATTGAGCCAGATCCATTCAACGTGACCTCAGTAAGTATTTGGCCAGAAATAGACATAAGCTTGAATCCACATCCCAGCTATAGTTTTGCCTTTGACATGAAGTATTCTTCCTTCCGTATTTTGAATGATAATTTTCTTCAGGTGAATAGCCCAAGACAATTTTTCGATACAGGAAAAGATGTGCCTAGTGATATCATAACTTTTAAGTTTACAGGGATGATAAAGCCTAATAGAAATGCGCCTGGTTCCTTGTTTTTTAGATGGTTGTACAGCTATATTCCTCAAGAGCGAAATCAAAATTTTCTACAGGCACAGGTAGGATATTCTTTTAATATTCTTTCTAATAAGAACTGAGTAAATAGTCTGGATGGGTTAATGGGCTCTTGGGGCATCTCACCCATTCAATCCAGACTGTCGACTATGGACAAATTAAACTATCGAACCTCTCTTCAGCCTATCTATCATGGACCATTAAACTATCTAACTATTTCCCTAACTTTGCCCTATGTTTTCAGAACTCATTGAAGGCGTAGAAAGCTACAAGAAAGCTTTTCGGATGCTCTCAGAGCATCGCCTGTGGAGCTATGTGATTCTCCCTGGCTTTATTAGCATTGCCATGGCAGTGGGATTGATCTTTGCTACCATGGGAATTTTGAGCTACTTGGGAGGACTGGACTATACGCCCGATCGAGTCGATGGCTGGATCGCCTGGATAGGGGAGAAGATTGAGAATATTGGCTGGCTTCAGGGAGTCATATCATGGATGGGTCGGATTTCGGGTAGCTTTGCCAAAGTCCTATCTGTTCTCCTATCTACTGGAATACTATTGTTTTTGTTCAAGTACATCATCATGGTGGTAATAGCTCCTTTTATGGGGATGCTTTCCGAAAAGGTCGAGAGTATACAAACAGGAAATCCTCCTCCGAAGACGACCGCTAAACAATTTATTCAGGATGTCATTCGAGGTCTACGCATTGCTTTACGTAACATCATACGAGAGCTATTTTTCACCCTCATTTTCCTCATGTTCAATTGGGTGCCCTTGATAGGGAGCATCTTATCAGCAGTCGCCATCTTCTGGACCCAAGCCTATTATGCAGGTTTTGGCAACATGGATTATACCTTGGAGCGCAAGCGTTTCAGCGTTCGCGATAGCGTTCGATTTGTTGGGAACTTTCGCGGTTTGGCGGTAGGAAATGGGGCGGTGTTTTTATTGATATTCCTTATTCCCGTGATTGGCTGGTTTTTGGCTCCAGCGTATGGGACGATTGCGGCTACTCTGACTTCTTTGAAACGTTTGGATGGGGAAGTCTAGCACTTTATTTTCTCCAAAGGAAGTAGTGTAATTGCGATGTTTAGAGGAACTTTCTTCTGGCCTCTCTTCCCTGTTGTAACCAATTTCCCCTTATTTTAGTAAGTCTAAAAAAACTTTTCGTGGCTGATACTCGATCCCTTGATTCAACAGGAATAAAATCCAAACTCCGCCAGCTCCCAAATGAGCCAGGCGTCTATCGCTTCTTAAGCGATTCAGGGAAAATTCTGTACATCGGCAAGGCTAAAGACCTAAAGAAGCGAGTGAGTAGCTATTTTGCCCAACAACGTCAGCATAGTTACCGGATCAAAAAACTGGTCAGCCTCATTCACGACATAGAATACACCTTAGTCAATAGCGAAGTAGAGGCGCTTTTGCTGGAAAACAACCTCATCAAAAACCACCAACCCAAGTACAATATTCTCCTGAAAGATGGGAAAACCTATCCCTATATCTGCATCAAAAACGAGCGCTTCCCCCGCGTCTTTAGTACGCGTAACAAAACAGATGACGGATCGCTGTATTTCGGACCTTATCCGAGCGTAAGTACCATGAATGATTTGCTCCGCCTTATTCGGGGCTTCATTAAGCTGCGAACTTGTAGCTATCATTTGACAGAGGCCAATATAAATGCCGGAAAATTCAAGCACTGCCTGGAATTTCAGATTGGTAATTGTGCCGGCCCCTGTGAGGGGACCCAAAGTGAAGCAGACTACAACGATGGGATTTCTCAGATAAAACATATCCTGCGGGGGAAGCTCAAGCCGGTCTTGGATTACCTGGAACAAGAGATGAAGCGATCCGCAGAAGAATTCGCCTTCGAAAAGGCCGAGTGGTTCCGCATGCGCATGGAGCGGGTAAAGGCCTACAAGCGGAAAAGTACCGTAGTTTCGGAAAAAATATCCGAGCTAGAGGTGCTCACCGTGGTATCGGAAGAGCACTTGGCGGTGGTCAATCACTTCAAGGTCCATGAGGGAGCCATCATTCAAACCCATGCCTGGGAAGTCAAGCGCCAAAATGAGGAAGAGGATACTGAACTCCTCAGTGCAGCCCTGGAGCATTTGGTAGATGAAGAGGAGGAACTCGCCCCGGAAATTGCCGTGAACCTGAAGGTTCCAGACCACGGCCTGGAGGATACCCGGGTCTTTGTCCCTCTGCGGGGCGACAAGAAACACCTAGTGGAACTATCCTTGAAAAACTGCAGGGTCTTACTCACCGAGAAACTGTACAACCAGAATTTCAAGAAGCGCAAATCCCTGGGAGAAGTCATGGTGGAGGCCCTCCAAGCCGAACTCAACTTGGACGAAGCACCCAAGCACATTGAGTGCTTCGACAATTCCAACTTTCAGGGAAGTTCCCCTGTTGCCTCCCTGGTGGTATTCAAGGAGGGTAAGGCCTCTAAGAAGGACTATCGCCATTTTAATATCAAAACTGTGGTTGGCCCCGATGATTTTGCCTCCATGCACGAGGTAGTTGGAAGACGCTACAAGCGGCAATTGGAAGAGAAGAATCCCTTACCCAAGCTGATCTTAGTGGATGGGGGTAAGGGCCAATTAAATGCCGCAGCCAAGGCGCTCAAAGAATTGGACTTATTGGATAAAATTCCTTTGATCGGCATCGCGAAGCGACTGGAAGAACTCTACGCAGTGGGAGATCCCATCCCCTTACATATCGATAAAAAGAGCCCTGCTCTTAAATTGGTCCAGCAGATACGGGACGAGGCCCACCGCTTTGCCATCACCTTCCATCGCAAGAAGCGCAGCAAGGCCCCAGGACAAAAGTCTCGCCTCTCCGAAATCCCCGGCATCGGCCCCGCAACGGAGAAGCAACTGTTGAAGCACTTTAAGTCTGTCAAGAAGCTCAAGGAAGCTTCACCAGCAGAAATTGAAGCTGTTATTGGGAAGGCTAAGGCCCAGAAATTGAGGGAGGGATTGGGGAAGTAGGAGAAAGAAATCGATTAAAATTTCTGGTGGGATTATATCAATATTGCTCCTTATCGGCCACAATTGGTTTATCAAAATTCCTTCATTTTCCATTCTCATTCCCCCATTTACTTCAAGTCTGTCCCCGTTTCAACCATGCCGCCAATTCAGGGGCTTCATAGCTTTCCATCTGGTGGATCAAACCGGCAACCGTCGAGTCTACCACGGATAACTTCCTATTGGAGGCCTTTAAAAAGCCACTTTCTACCATGTGATCCATGTATTGGATGAGGGGATCGAAATAGCCTGCTACATTCAGGAGTCCAACCGGTTTTTTATGCAATCCCAACTGAGCCCAGGTGAGGATTTCGACGGTTTCATCGAGGGTGCCCATGCCTCCGGGAAGGGTGACAAACCCATCAGATAAATCGGCCATCTTCTGCTTCCGGCTGTGCATACTGTCTACAATATGAAGTTCGGTAAGGTCCCCATGGGCAACTTCCAGTTTATCCATGAATTCTGGGATGACCCCAATTGCTTCTCCACCATGTGTTAGGACTTCGTTAGCGATGACGCCCATTAGCCCCCGACTTCCTCCGCCATACACCAGGATGATATTGTTCTCAGCCAGATACTTACCTAGTTGGCGAGCTGTTTGTTCAAACAAGGGATCGCTTCCCATGCTCGAACCGCAAAATACACAGATAAATTTCATTGGCAGGTAATGGTATAGCTACATTCAAAGGCTTTATTGGCACCAAGTGTGCGGATTCCTTTCTTTTCAAAAATATTTCCCGAAGCATCAGACAAATCGGCCAGACCGTGCCAGGGTTCTATACATACATAAGGAGCACCAGGTTGGGCCCAAATCCCCAGATAGGGATAACCTTTAATGCTCATTTCTACATAGCGACCACTTTTAGTGGAAAGCAGTCGGGCAGTTGAAGAGGTTAACCCATGGAATACGAGGGCATCGTCATTAAATAAATCTTTTGTAATGGGAATGCGATTACTCCCTTCTAGGCAAGGTCGCGTACGGCCATCAAATAGGCCATTATCATCAAGCAAATGAGTTTCTGCATTCTCTACCTGATCAAATTCGACTACGTAGTCTGTTAATTCTTCGTCTGGTGTAAGTGGACAGGTAAAACCCGGATGGGCTCCAATCGAAAAAGGCATAGCTTTATTGCCAAGATTGGCCACCTGATAAATAACATTTATGACAGAATCTTCTATTTGGTAACCTATTCTCAGCCGAAAATTAAATGGATATTGTGCCAAGGTTTTTTCAGTGGCAGTAGTTTCCAGCCACACAGACTTATTTTCCTGTCGAATGATGTCAAAGGAGGCATCGCGGGCAAATCCGTGCTGATTCATGGGATAGGCCTTCCCTTCATAGATGTATTGATTGTCTTTTAATCGACCAACTATTGGGAAAAGAACTGGGGCATGGCGTCCCCAAACTTCTGGGTCTGCCTGCCAGAGGTATTCTGTATGGTCTGATTTGGAAAGGATAGAGGTGAGTTCAGCGCCTTTTGTGGCAATACGGATGAGCAAAGAAGGACTTTCTAAAACAATAGACATGAGAGTAAAACTAGGGGAAGAAATGGGAGAAAGTCAATAGTATATGGCTTATGGTCCACAGTTTTTTTTCAAATCTCATTTTCCAGGATAAAGTTACAGCGCATGTTCTCTTCATTACGTCTGATGATTAAGGATATTCTCCTTCCTGGTTTTTTATTGATCATGCCATAGAGTTCTCCTATTTCTAGCTCTACGGCTTCAATTCCATTAATTCTCACAATTTCATCTCCTTCCTGTAGGCCTGATTTGGCTGCGGGGGATTTGGGACGAACGTAGGAAATTCGAAAATCTTTGTAAGTGACCCCTTTGGCAATGACTTCTAAGCCGCTGAGATTGTAATCAAATGAACGTTTAAATTTGCTCCCCTTCCTGAGATAAAGCTGTCCTCGTTGGTAATTAATAACACACCTAAACCGAGATAATATATCCGACCCGATGTTTCCATACCAGTTGAACTCGTTGTCTCGCCTAATTCCCAATGCCTCAGGATCTGGGAAGGCCGATACGATGGATTTGAAGGAATAAGAACCCAAGGAAAATTTTTCTATCCTGGCCAGTTTGCCATAGATACTACCATTTAAGCCTTGGCCCAGAAGGGTATAGATATGGGGATCAGGCGAAGGCATGTTTTCATAAAATAGAGAAAGGGCCTGGCTTGAACCCGTATCAATAAGCCAGGAGGTCTCCATTTTATCTCCCCCTGGCGAGATAAATTCAGCCATTACGTAGGGCTTTCCCCGGTTGATTTGTATGGGGATCGGATCCCACTTTTTCTTAGGCTTGAATTTGAATGGGCTGGAAAAGCGTACAAATTTCTTGGCATAGTCTATCTCGACTACGAAACTTCGAAACAATTCAAAGCCAATGATCCCATAAACGGGTTTACCAAACAATTCTGAATAGGAAACCAGGCCTTGAGGAAGGATCACCATATTGATCCCACGCCCAATGATTCCCGGTAAATCCATGCTTACATTGCGAGCTAAGTTGGCTTCTATGGCCTCTCCTTCCCCTAGGCCTCGAATGGTGATAGTTTCAGTCGAATCAATTTCCAAAAAATCTGCAATCACGGGCTCAGTGAGAATGGTTGTCCTGACGCCCGTATCCAGAATGAAGTTCATCTCAAAGGAGCCATTTATCCGTATGGGAATCAGAATCAGGTTATTCTGAATTTCGATGGGAACTTTTATGCGAGAGATGCCTGTTCTGAAACTGAAGCCAGATTCTTTTGAATGGGAATATGGCAGGAAAAGAAGCCAAAGGGCTATCAGCAATAGAAGCCGTTCAAGATGTTTCCAGAATTTGTTCATCATTCGACTGAATAATTTAGCAAAATTATTCAAGTACTCCATGAATTTTTTGTTTCTGAATTGATTATGACAGATTCATTTGCTCTCCCTACCTTTACGAAAATTTATCTTTTCGGATTCTATAATTACAACTGATATGCGGATAAGATGGAAGGACTTTATGGATGCCCTGAGGGGAAGGGAAACCGAATTTACCAAGGGAAGTGTGCGTAGAGCCATCTTTCTCCTATCAGTACCCATGATTCTAGAGATGTCCATGGAATCCCTGTTTGCCGTAGTAGATGCCTATTTCGTCGGACAGGTTAGTGTGGATGCCCTAGCAACCTTGGGACTTACCGAATCAGTGATGTTTCTCGTCTATTCCCTGGCTATTGGACTAAGTATGGCGGTTACGGCGATGGTAGCTAGAAGAATTGGGGAGAAGGATGGAGAAGGAGCTGCGATTGTATCAGCTCAATCAATTTACCTGGCTATCATCATTTCCTTAATAGTAGCTGTTCCAGGCTATATTTTTGCCGAAGATATCCTCAAGATGATGGGAGGTGAGCCTCAAATGATCGCATCGGGTTTGGGCTATACCCAGGTTATGTTTGGGGGAAATATCACGGCTATGTTGCTGTTTTTGTTGAACGCGATATTTCGGGGAGCGGGAAATGCCTCTCTTGCTATGTATTCGCTTTGGCTAGCCAATGGAATAAATATCGTCTTAGACCCCTGTCTCATTCTGGGCTTAGGTCCTTTTCCCGAATTGGGGGTTGCCGGAGCTGCTATCGCCACGAATATTGGAAGGGGAACTGGGGTATTATTTCAGCTCATTATATTGTTTGGGGGAAGATCACTGATCCCGATAAAACGCAGCAGCTTTGGCTTGCATCTCTCAGTTATGAAAAAGCTGTTTTGGGTTTCCTTAGGAGGTATGGGGCAATACCTGGTCAATTCAGCTAGCTGGATTTTCCTGGTGAGGATCATTGCGCAGTTTGGCAGTGCTGCAGTGGCAGGCTATACCATAGCCATACGAATTATCATATTCACCATACTTCCATCCTGGGGGATGGCAAATGCAGCTGCGACTCTGGTCGGCCAGAATTTAGGGGCAGGGGAACCCGAAAGGGCAGAAAAATCGGTTTGGTTGGCCGCTTTCTACAATATGGTCTTTCTATTGGCAGTAGGGATTGTCTTTGCACTAGGAGCTGAGTTTTTTATCAAAATATTTAACCAAGAGCCCGATGTAGTCAAGATAGGTAAGCAAAGTCTCCAGGTACTTTGTGCCAGTTATGTGTTTTTTGCCTATGGAATGGTAGTGATACAGGCCTTCAACGGCGCAGGAGATACACGGACCCCCTTAATTTTGAGTGTCATCTGCTTGTGGCTCCTGCAAATTCCCATGGCATACACCTTATCTATTAGTTGGGATTGGGGGCCTTTGGGCGTATTCAGTAGTATTGCCATTAGTCAATCCATCATGACATTGATTGCCATAGCTCTGTTCCGAAAGGGGCGCTGGAAGAAGGTTTCGGTTTAAATTCTTTTGAATAAATCTAAAATAAAATTCATTTCGTATAAGAAGGGAGTGTCAGGGGAAAATTCTGACAAATCTGGTATATTAGCAAGGATATCGTCTATTGTTACTATGATCTCGATCGAATCTTTAGATAGAATCGCCCTGAAAGTAAAAGATATAGAAGCCTCAGCGAGTTGGTATGAAAGAATCCTAGGCTTAAAAAGAGCAGGCCCCTCCTCCTGGAATTCCTTCCCTGTTTACCTTCAAGCAGGTACAATCGGTATTGCCCTTATTCCCTCTTCTACTCAAAAGCCAAGTAAGGTGGTAAGTGGGGATTGGCTCGTCTTAGATCACATTGCCTTTCGCCTTTCAGAAGCCAACTTCCATAAAGCCCAAACGCATTTGGTGAGCCATGGAATCTCCTTCCAGGTATACGAAGATTCTCCCTTCTCTTCTATCGTTTTCAAAGATCCAGATGGTTATAGGTTGGAATTGGTTTCCTGCCAGGAAAGGGGTTAATAGTGGCCTTTGAAAGGTCATTCCTCTCCTTTTGGATATTTTTGTCGCTCATTGTCAGTTACTTACGAATTTATTTACGACTTGTGTCGTAAATAAATTGGAATTACGACAGCTGTCGTTTATATTTGATTATAATTACGACGTCGTGTCGTAAAGCTTTTCATTTGCCCAATTATGAAATTCTCTTAATCAAGATACCCATATGAATACGATTAAATCTATCTGTTCCTGCTAAGTCTCCTTTGTATGACTACTACAGGTCATTTTCTCAGCATAGGGTAAGAATGCGGCAAAGGCGGATGTACATATGGATATTCACCTTTACTTCACTTGGCAGGACTTGTAAGCAACTTCGATGCCCATGAAACGTTTCGAAGGCCTGGAGTCTCACTGGGGCTCAGATACCATAAAGATTCGCCTTAGCTATCAAACCTGAGTCTGGAAGAAATAGAAGAAAATGAAGATTGACAGGAGATAAGAATAAGGTTTCATTCACCATGGTCACGGATCACTACAAAAATATTGCTGAAGAAGTGAAGTGCAGCTAAAGAGGGGATTATAAATGGGCTCATTAATAAACTGAAAAAATGAAGGCAAAAGATTTTCATCCGTCAGAAGCCGAAATGGAGATTCTGGAAGTACTCTGGAAAATTGAACCCGCTTCGGTACGAGAGATTCACGAGATCTTGTCAAAGAGCAAACAGGTGGGCTATACCACTACCTTAAAGCAGATTCAGCGCATGCTGGATAAAGGGATGGTGAGTAGAACTGGAAGTGGTAAATCCCACCAGTATTCAGCCGTAGCCCAGAAAACAGAGGTGCGTAAAAATCTCTTTCAGAAATTTGTCGATTCCACCTTTGAGGGCTCTGCCATGGATCTGGTGATGCATGCCTTGGGGCAAGAGAAGGCAAGCAAAGAAGAATTGGATCAACTGATGCAGTTTCTCGAAGAACAAAAGCAAAAAGACCATGAATAACCTCATCCAACATCCGATTACTGAGGCACTGGGCTGGACCATGATACATTCTCTTTGGCAAATCACCTTGCTGGTCATATGCTATCGCGGCCTTATTATGCTTCCCCATTTAAGGAAGGCTCCCATCCGATATGCCTTGGGTATGGGGATTCTGGGGCTTTCCATAGTTCTGTCTAGCATCACTTTTTATCAGGTGTACGAACCGCCCTTGGTGGTAGAATTGGCTCAGCATTCAGCGGAAATTGCCGTACCTGTGAAGGTGTTAGATGATGTTGAAACCAGCTTGATTCTAAGCAATAGAGAAAATGAAGTTAGTACCCTGGTTGAACCTAGCTTCCAAGAAAAATGGAAGGGCTTTCTTTCCCAATTGGAACCCTTTATTGCTCCCCTTGCCCTGGGATGGATGCTCGGTATCCTATTCATGGGGATGAAGTTTGGGGGTTCCTGGATGTACCTTAGAAACTTGAGAAAGGAAGGTCTGACTTCGGTAGATACAGATTGGGAAAAAACCTTTCAACAATGGGTCAACCGAATGGGCATCAAAAGACCTGTACAGCTAAGGTATTCTCCTAGGGTATCCGAACCCCTAACCCTAGGACATTTGAAACCTCTGGTACTGATTCCACTAGGTCTTTTAAGCCAGCAGGACCCTCAACAGATTGAAGCCTTGCTTCTTCACGAATTAGCCCATATTCGTCGTTATGACTTCGCTTTCAATATTGTTCAGTCTTGGGTGGAAATCCTCTTTTTCTACCATCCAGCTATCTGGTGGATCAGCCGAGAAGTTCGTGAGAGTCGTGAACACTGCTGTGACGATGCCGCAATTGCGCTTTCCAATAATCCCCTGGCCTACGCACAGGCCTTGACCCAATTACAATTAAGCTCTTTTCAACCTTCAAAAACACAACTTACTATGTCAGCATCTGGAAATACCTCGAAATTCACCCAGCGAATTTATCGCATCATGGGGCAACCTACCCAAAACTTGGCTTCTACTAAAGGAAACCTGGTAGCCATTTTGGCCTTCCTAGGAACGTTCTTTCTGGCCTTCCAGCAACAGCAGTTCCAGGAAGAACAGGCCATGCTCGATACCCTGATGGAAAATGAACAGGTAGATACCCAAACCCTGCAGAATTGGCTACTTTTTACTATTCATCCAGATACAGATCAGGAGGAATTAGATACTTGGATTGCAGAAATAGGGAAGCTTTCTTCGCATCCATTTGAACTCAAATTTAAAACAGGACAAGGGACTATTCGCGAACTGGCGGCATTTAAAAATGAAAATGGACAGGTTCGGCCTGGATGGAAAGTCAAGTTTGCCCCCGAATTTAAGGGCTTAGAGAAAGCTATGTTGGTATACGATCCCATTTTGGATAAAATGTACATGCATTTAACCCAGGACCAGAACGGCATTTTGCATTTTTATGATTTAGCCACCCAAGCATTCGGGATTTTAGGGGGAGAATCTCTCCCATTCGGTCAAGTCTACGAAGAGGATGGGAGTGTTCTTCCGCTGTTTTCTTTCCAGGAACAGGCCATAGACCAACTTCCTGAGGATAGATTTACGATAGAATTGACCCCCCAGACAACGATGGATGAACTTCTGGGATGGAGTATAGCTTGCTCCAAGTTGGGAATGAAGCTAGAGTATAAGGAAATCAGTTTTGATTCAGAAACAGGAGAATTGGTAAAGTTATCCGGTATTTATCAAAATGCAGTGGGCAAGACGATGCCATTTGATTACGAGCATTTTGATTTTGTCATGTTTGACGTAAACCGGAATAGCCAAACCATTCCAAGTGCTTTAATGGCTAAAATAGACTCGTCCGAAAGCTCTTCTACTCCCACAAATCTTGGGGACCAAACCCATATTGCATCCTTCAAAGTTAACAAAGCAAGTTCGGATCAAGATCTTCAACAAATCCAGCGATCTTTGGCAGCTTTGGGAGTTCAATTTGAGTTGGACCATACCGCCAGAAATGTAAATAAGCAACTCAGCGAAATTTTTGGACGTTTTATCTACGAAAATAAATCCTATCGGCTTATCCAAATTGACCAGCTAAATGAATTTGCCATTCAGGTGTATGACCGGGAGGAAGACCCTGTTCAATTGGTCCTGGAAGAGGAGACCTTTGGTTCCCAAATACTTAGCCCTAAGCCCTTAAAAGATGTTAGCGAGAAGGGCACAACCCACATCTTTACCAGACGCCTTAACACCAAGAAGGGACCTGATATTTTCAAAGAATATGGTGTTTCTAAGATGTGGTATGGGTCTTCCGAAGCCATTTTCCAAGCGGAGTATGAAAAATTTGAGCAAGGGCTAACCAGTTCTACTCTTTTATACCTGAACAATAAGCAAATTGATGCAGAAGAATTTCGCCAGCTGGCCCTTCCTGTTGATTCTGTTAAAAAATTCTTCTATCGCGATCCCATTGCGGCAAAATTGGAACTCGGGAAGAACCTCTTCGGGCCAGTTTATCAAGTCAATACTTTTAGCCCAATCAAAGAAAATTTCCTTTCTAAGGAGCTTCGCCCAATTTCTCCTAAAAGCCCCCTTGATACTCCCAAGGCTCCGATTATCGTTCTAGATGGAAAGATCATATCTAGGCCAGGCCCTATGGAAAAGTTATCCCCTGAGGCTTTTAAAGAGCAGTTGGGAATTGACTCTGAAGATATTGAGACGATCAATGTTATAAAAGGAGAAGCTGCCATCAATAAATATGGATCCTTTGAAGGGATCAATGGAGTCATTGAAATCAGAACCAAAGATCCTTCCGGGTTAGAGGGGGCTGAGGAAAAACAATAGAAGATATCGAACCTGGATCTCTCCCTGAGATTGAGAAAGGAGAGCCCAACAGTCAAATTAAAATTAAGGGGTCTGCTTCAAAAGATTCTAATCAGCCTCTGTTTGTGATAGATGGGATAGAACTCGACCATTATTCTATTGGAGATGACGGATTCTTGGATATTGATCTCAATCCAGCAGATATAGAACATATCAATGTGCTGAAAGGCGAGGCAGCAGAACTAAAATATGGTCGCAAAGGGGAAAACGGAGTAATTGAAATTACCACCCAACTGCCTGATATTATTCGCCTGGAGATATCGGACTTTGTCCTGCCTAATGGGAATGCCTCTGCAACCCTGAAGCATTCTCAAAAGTATAATGATATCCTGATATTAAGGGATTGGAAGGAAAGTGCGCTTTCCATTAATGGCTCCTTGCCCGAAGATCGGATCGATGACCTACCCTTTAAGAAAAAGCAGGATTACAATGCTTTGTCTCAGCACCATATTCACAGCATCCATAGCTATAAAATGAATCAACGGAGTGGAGATAAATGGGTTCGATTCATTTATACAGATAAAGCCCCTGAAGTCTTGTGGAGACCTTCAGCAACAGGCGATTACCGTGATATCGATTCTAAGACCCAGCTTTTTTTCCTAAATATGCCAAAATATCGGGGACAAAAAATGCCTTTAATATGGTTCCCTACATGGCAGGACCGAACCGAAAAAATTACTATATCCAAATCCATGGAGCAGATGGGGAAATAATGGCTCAGGCCTATCCTGATTATTCGAATTGGAATCTAGATTCTGTAGAGATCGGAATGAGAATCCTGAATCGGAAAGAGTCAATCGCCGAGTTTGGAACCTCTGGCGTCACAGGCTTGTTGGTAGTATCATTTGACCAGACAGAAGAAAAAATGGATACTAGCTTAGACGGAAAGATCGAATCTCCTCAAACCCACCCTGAATTATACCCTTTCAAAAGTGCGGGAACGCAATTTCCTGTATCGGGTATAGGGGTTGCTCCTAATCCCGCTCAAGAGGGAGAGGTAGATATCCGCTTAATTCTGGAAAAGAAGCAAGAAGTTCGGGTATCCATATTTGACCGTTTAGGCAAGGAAGTGGCCTTTTTACTCCAGAAAACCTTTGAAAAGGGGGGACACACAATCCCTTGGAGTTTAGATCGCCTGCCTGCGGGGTATTATTTGGTGGTGGCTCAAGTCGATGGAAAAGGAATGTCAACTCCCTTGATAATTAAATAAGGATATCTTTTTTCTGCTAATTCAGTTTTCTCGAAGAGCAGAAAAAAAAGAGTGGACAGATTCTACACCTGCCCACTCGGTAACAACCATGAAAACAACCCTATCTTATGACAAAAAAATCAGAGGAAGTCACACGTTTGTGAATTCCTCTGATTTTTTTAAAAAAAAGCATGGGCAGACGCTACGTCTGCCCACTTAGTAACAACCATGAAAACAACCCTACCTTATGATGGCAGAGCTATATGGAGGTCACTAGCTGGGAAATATTATTTTTGCTTATGTGAATAAGACTCCCATCTAGGGGGTCCTGTGTTAGCTCAACGGGTTTAATATAAAAGGCCAAATAACCAAAGGGGAATGCGATTATTAATACCTGATTCTATTCCATCCACTGCAAGGAAACTTTGAGGAATGTCCTTAATCTGCTCAATCTTTTTATTCCTGCCCCCCACTTCGAATACATATTTTTTGCCTCCATATAGAACTTGAAAGTCCGTTCTCTTGTGTAAGGAGACCTCGCCCATTACATTTAATTGGTTTTGAAAAAATGTCTCCCTTATACTCCCAACCGACAAATTTTGTTTGTTTAAGGCATAGTATAAGTTGGTATTGTGTAAAAAGATTTTTTCCGGCTTTTGTAGCAGGCTAATTGAGGTCTCAGGGAAGTGCATAAGGCTAATAAATCTAGCTTTTTCCAGATAGCCTAAATAATTAAGGAGCGTATTCCGACTTATGCCGATTCTTTCACTAAGCTTGGAGATATTGGGTTTAAATGGAGCCGAGCTGGAAATAATTCTCAATAGTTGAAGGAGCTTTCTGCTGTAGGCAGATTCATATCCTTTGATAAACTGTAAGTCAGTCTCAACAACTAGGTGCGCAATCTGTTCTAGTGTCAGTTGGTAATCTCTATGGGGTTCAAGGAAAAAAGGATAATAGCCAGATTCAAGATAAGCTTGAAAATGCTGCAAGGGTTTTACCTTTTTCAAAAAGGAAAGGGCTATATCCCTATGGTTAGATAATAATTCTTCAAATACTAAGGGCTGAAATTCAGCAATTTCTTTAAACTGTAAGTATTCTCGAAAAGACAAGCCAGGGAGTTCATAAATTAAGGCTCTACGACTCAAATCAACGTCCTGTCTAAATATTTCCAAGATGGAAGAGCCAGAAAATGCCACAATTAATGTCGAATATGTATCATAAATGTTCTTGAGTTCTCTGGCCCAACCTGGATACTTATGTACTTCATCTACA
The DNA here is from genome assembly GCA_965263105.1 of Bacteroidia bacterium. Taxonomy (GTDB): domain Bacteria; phylum Bacteroidota; class Bacteroidia; order J057; family J057; genus JBCCTX01. Next base: position 1,126,709 of record CBDHGL010000003.1, read on the forward strand.
AACAAATACTCTCCACCAAATTGCTCAAATTCTTTTGCTAGATCGAGAAGGCTATGCTCTGTAAAATACAAGTCGTCTAAGGAAACAAATAAGACTTCCCTACCTATCTCCCTGAGCTTTTTGGCTCTTTGTTTTAGTAAGGTCGTCTTACCCGTACCTCTAGCTCCTACTATGGCATTGAGCCGCCAATCCCAATCTAGGTTTCCCGGAACCTTCCGAGTAAATCTCTGGGGGACCTGTCGAATTAATCTATCAGATTTTTCAAAAACTTCGTTCATTTTGTTAACCTAGATTAACAAAAATAGTCAAAAATTGTTAAATGTAGTTAACAAAATACAGAATTGAAATGTACAATAAGGCCAAAAAAGCTATTTTCGATTGTTTTACATTTTTCCAGGATCCAAAACCACATGCTTGATTGAACGGCGTCGGTAAGTATAGCTAATGTGGACTTTTCCATCAGAAGTTTGAATAACTGCTGGGTAGGAGTACTCCCCTTCCTGGCGCTCCAAGGTTAGAACAGGCTCCCAGGAAATACCATCTTTAGACAACGCCACATTTAGCATATTTCTTCCTTTAGGAAACGCTCCTTTTCGTGTGGTATGGTTATAGACAATGAGCTGTCTGCCATCTTCCAATGTAAGGGCGTCTGTCCCAGCATTGGGATTGGGGAGGGACGAGGCCCCAAGTTCAGTCCAAGTTTGGCCCCCATCTTCAGACCAACTTTGGCCAACTACCTGTTGCCGAGTCCTACATAAGATCTGCATTTTTCCATCTGGGTAGCTAAGTAAACTCGGTTGAATGGCATCAAAGGCTACTCCATCATTAATAGGGCCAACCACTTCCCAGGTTTTTCCCAGGTCATTTGTTCGTTCAAAATGAACCTTCCAGAACGTTTCTCCCGCCACTTGCCGCTCAGAGCTGGAAGGACATAATATGGTCCCATCTTCCAGTTGAATAGGCTTATTTTTTACGGGCCCAATAAGATGGCCTACTTTTTCATCTTTACCTAGTTTATAAGGATAGCTCCAACTTTTGCCTCCATCATCAGAAGTCATCAACATCCCCCACCAGTCTCGTGGGTTGGGCCCCACTTTATAAAAAAGCATTAAGGGGCCTCCTCGAGGATAAAATAAGACAGGATTCCATGTAGGATAACGCAAGCTATCATCCTGGAACCCGTTTACCACCTCTACCGGTTTGGTCCATTGACCCTTTTCATAATGAGCCATCCAGATACCTACATCCGGGTGGCGTTCATATGTGCCCCCAAACCAAGCAGCTACCAAGCCATCCGGGGTTTCTACCAGGGTAGAGGCATGGCATTCTGCAGTGGGTTTGTTATCTAAGGGATAGATCAATCCACTGGAAATGTAGGATGCATTATCTAAGTCCACCAAATCAGGGATTTTTTGGCCAAATAGACTGGTGGAGACAGCTATTAGGGGAATGGCTATTATAAGAGAAATGGTATTTAAGTGTTTGTGGTTCATTTTTTCTCCATTTTGGGAAATACTGCTTGAATCTCTTCTATGCTTAAGCCCAAACAGGCTTCTGTAATTTGCGTTAGTTGGTCTGAGTCCCCCTGAAAGTGGTAGGTCCGGTGGACGTGTTCCAATGTTTCCCCTACCTTCAACTCGGAAACAGGAGATGAGCTCTCCAACTCATAAAAAGGTCCCAGTTGCCCTCCATTTTTCTCCAAGGGACCGTCATTATAGGAGTTGACGACATCCCCCCCATAGGGATCTTGGTGAATTTCCCATAAGGAATTGACATAATCAGTTTCATTTCCTAAGGAAAATTGCACAAGGGTTAGTACTTGATTTTCACCGTCATAGCTCCCCATTATGGGTTTGGCTAGGGAGGGAGGAATCCCGATCTTACTCCTATAAGCTCCATCTCCCCGAAAAAAAACGGTGCTATCTTGGATAACCAACCGTTCTGCTGGCACCTTGCCAAAGTAGGAATCTCGAATAGTGCCATTCGCATCACTCATCCTACGAATAGGGACTACAATTGTCGTATTTGCAGAAGGAGGGAACATCCCTAATATCCAGATCGACAATAAACCCTTGTCTTTAGTCCAATCTTCCAGACCCGTGTTGGTTAGGTCATTGGAGCTTTGAAAGGCTACTGAGTGGATTTTGGGAGAAACCGCTACCCCCAGGTTAGCACCAATTTGTTCTTCATCCAGCAAGTCAATTCTTCGTTTTACCATTACCTGGAAAGACTGTCCTGAATAGTTTTGCAAGGAAAAGGATTTTTCATATATCAGATGGGAGGAATCTTTTTCCACAAGTGGATAATGGGCTGTATCTATAGCACCAGGAGTCTGCCAATCTTCAAAGCTGAAGTTCGTTCCTGGGGCGAAGAAGAGGGCAAACTGTCCTCCTTCAGGCCCTAACCAAAAACGGTCTTCACCTCCAAAGGCATGGATATGGGAAACAAAGGTGTCTGTCTGAATTAAGTCGTGGTTGAGCCAGCCGAGACTTTTCCCCTGCCAGCCCGTAGCAGTACTTGTCATAACCCTTCCTTGATAGGCTCCAACGACTGCCACCTGTACCTCTCCGTTTCCTCTGGATAATATATCTACCTGGTGCTTGCTTTGAAGTAACTTGACATCATATCCATAACTACCTACCGGATAAGCATTGTGATTATCTGGAGGATCAAAACACGAACTTAGGAAGAAAAGGAGATATAGGAGAGCAAGTTCTATTCGCATAAGTAGATTTTTGGAAATATAGTGAGAAATTGCTGTAATTTTCCAATCAATATGATAGCAATAGTAGGCGCAGGCATCACAGGGCTTACCTTGGGTATGCTGTTAAAAAAGCAGGGAACACCTTTTATCCTCCTGGAAGCATCGGCAAGGGGAGGAGGGAATATACAGAGTTTCCATGAAGGAGGCTATCTGATGGAACAGGGTCCCAATAGCCTTCGGCTCAACGACCAGTTGTATCATTGGTTGGAAGAATTGCAATTGGAGAGTGAGATCGTCAAAAGTCTTCCTACGGCTCGGAATCGATATATTCTTAAGCAAGGAAGATACAAGAAACTCCCATCAGGGCCCCCGTCTCTTTTGACAAATGCGACCCTATCATGGAAAGCTAAACAGTTGATTTGGAAGGAACGTAAAAATCTTTCAAAATCTGCTGCAGGCGAAAGTGTAGACGGCTTTTTTCGCCGGAGACTCGGAGATGAAATTGTCGACTATGTTGTTCAGCCCTTTGTATCGGGCATATTTGCGGGGGATCCCAAAAAATTGTTGATGGAGGCAGCCTTTCCCAGGCTAGTGGAGATGGAGAAACTTCAGGGCTCCCTCATAAGGGGGATGATTCAAGGGAGAAAGAAGCAACAGCATACAGGTATATTTTCTTTCAAAAACGGCTTAGGTTCCTGGGTCAGTCGCTTGGAAGAATTGTTGGCTCCTAACATTCAATACAATTGCCGAGTTTCTCGACTTTTTTCCTCAGACCCTATTCACCTGGAAATAGATGAGGGGACTGGGATTGATGCAGATTCAATAGTCCTTTGTTTGCCTGCCCATCAGATCGCCAAGCTATTGGGGGAATCTTATCCTCAGGTAGCCAAAGACCTATCAGAGATCTATTACCCACCGGTATCCCTGGTATATTCTGCCTACAAAAAAAAACACGTCAAGCACTCCCTTTTGGGCTTTGGGGCCTTGCATAATCATCTGGAACCTAGTAATACACTGGGGACGATTTTTAGCAGTTCTGTTTTTCCCGAACGCTGTCCAGCGGACGAGGTTTTATTGACCACTTTTGTAGGAGGGGCATTATATCCCAATCGTGCTACACAGGCAGATAGGGCCCTTTTGGATTCGGTTCTAGAAGACCATCAACGTTTTCTGGGAGTGAAAAATGAACCCGTATTCCAACAGATTAAGAGATGGGAAAGAGCGATTCCCCAATATGAGCCTTCTATTTTGAAGGCTTGGTCCAAGGAATCCCTTCTGCAAAAGCATGGGATTTGGCTAGGAGGAAATTGGATTGGGGGAATCGCTGTGGGAGCCTGTGTGGAGAGGGCCTTTGAGTTGGCAAATGAATTAGGCAAATAGTCCATGGTCGACAGTCCACGGTAAAGTTTGAAGAGAGAGCGGTCAGAAGCGAGTTCAATAATCTGGTCTTTTGATATTTCTCAAATTCTCTCCCCTCGATCCTCTCGCCTCTCATATGGTCTATCGACAAATTATCTCTCCCCGGCCTTCTTGCCTATGATGGCCTTAGCTTCTATAAAAATTCTCTGGACGATGGGATGTTGTTCCCGAATTTGATTTTCTATCCGGCCTATCGCTTCTTCAATTTGGTCAGCCTTTAAGTGATCTTCAAACTCTACATCCAGGGCAAGTAAAACGACCTCTGGACCAAAATGCATCGTGAGGGGTTCCATCATTTTGGAGACTGCAGGGTCAGAATTGACGATACCCATTATACTTTCCCGCATCTCGGGTTCTGCACTTTCTCCAATCAACAAAGCTTTACTCTCCGAAGCCAATAAAACAGCAATGATGGCCAGTAGAACACCAATAACGATGGAGGCGATGCCATCATATATGGGATCGCCAAAGTATTGAGTAAGAAATACGCCCAGTAGGGCTACCACTAAACCTACTAAGGCTGCCGTATCCTCCAATATTACGGCGAAAGAAGCGGGGTCTTTACTCGTGATGATCGCTTTCATGAAGGGCTTCCCCTTACGGGTTTTATTAAAGCTCCTTACTGCCAGGTATAGCGCAAAGCCTTCGAAAAGTATAGCCAAAAATAGAACAATATAACTCAGGGTAGGGTCTCCTACGGGTTCAGGGTGCTGTAGTCGATGTATCCCTTCATACAAAGACATACCCCCTCCTATAGAAAAGATGAGGATGGCAACAACGAGAGACCAAAAGTATAGCTCTTTTCCATGTCCAAAAGGATGATGGGGGTCTGCGGGCTTTTTGCTTTTTTTGATACCCAATAGAAGGAGTAGGCCATTACCTGTGTCTACCAATGAGTGAATCCCTTCGGATAGCATTGCAGAACTACCACTGAAGCTAGCTGCCACAAATTTAGATATAGCGATCGCCAAGTTTGCGCCAATTGCGGCATAGATGGGTCCTTTTGCTGTTCCAGCCATAAATATTCAGGTTTATCGTTAGTTCAAGTTCGTTTTGCGTCAAAAAATAATTGCATTAAACCCCGGCACTCTATTTCCATTATACCTCCCTTGTATTGAGCCTTTGGATGTAACAAGGTAGGCTGATAAAGGGAAAAACCAAATTTAGGTTCTGGAGCTCCATACACCAAATAGGGAATTTGAGCCCAACGAATGGCCCCAGCACACATCGGGCAAGGCTCTATGGTTACAAATAATGTGCAATCATGTAAGTATTTACTATTCAGATAATTACATGCGGCTGTAATAGCGATAATCTCTGCATGTGCGGTGGGATCTTCCAGCCTTTCCGTTTGGTTGTATCCTTTACCGATAATACGATTATTGCTAACAACGATGGCTCCAATTGGCACCTCTCCATCTTCAAATGCCTGCTCTGCCATTCGAAACGCCTTCTGCATGAAGTATTCATCGGAAAAAATCAAAGTAGAAATGGGTTTGGTTGATCAATGGAAGTTGGAAATTATTCGCCTCGGATTAGCATCTGCCGGAGCGAACCTGCAATGGGAATACTTGTTCCCTTTTTTAGGTCCTTTAGGACATAGGTTAGCTTCCCCTCTAGAATGGGTTCTTGGGAATGATTCAGAATAATTCGCTGAGATAGGGTAATACTTGTATTGCCGATTCGCTGGAGCTCTGTATGGATTTCTAGCTTTTCATCCAGGAAGGCAGGGCGTTTGTAATCCACCTGGATATTGACTAGAACAAGTGCCAGGTCCAATTCACGGAATACACCCGACTCGAATACTCCACTGAAGTGATGCCAGCGGGCCTCTTCAAGCAATTCCATAAAACGCGAATTACTTACTTGTCCATACATGTCCAGGTAATACCCACGAACCGTAAGTTCTATAAATGAATGTTTGGAGGGAGGATCTTCCATGAACAAATATTTGTATTGCATTGCAGGAACAGACAAATTTGCACATCTGGGAAAAAGAATCCAATTTTTCCTTTCTTTCTGACGAAAAATAGAAATCGCAATGGGAATAACAAAGCCGGAAAATAAGCGAAAGTATTTTGATAAAGATTTTACCTTGACGGATTGGGCTAGCCTGGAGCCGCTTTTTCAGGCGTTATTGGCTGAGGATCCCGAAAGTCTTGCTGAGTTGGAAACTTTCCTGGAAAAGGTGAGTGAACTTGAAGCCATTGCAGGAGAAGATAGGGCCTGGCGCTACATTCATATGACCTTGGATACCACTAACCAAGACTATGCCCAAGCTTTTCAATACTACACCACCGAGATCCTTCCCCACCTTTCTGTTTACAGCGATAAGCTGAATAGGAAGATCGCATCCCATCCGGAGTTCGAAAATTTAGATCCCGAAAAATATATTACCTATACCCGTTCATTGAAACGGGAGATTGAGCTATTTCGCGAGGAAAATATTCCTTTGGCCACTGAAACGGAAAACCTAGGTCAGAAATACAGCTCTATTATGGGCAAAATGACCATAGAACACGAAGAAAAAACCCTAACGATACAACAGGCGGGGAAACTTCTAGAATCCCAAGATAGGGTGCTTAGGAGGTCAATATGGGAAAAGGTTACCGCTCGTCGAATGGAAGATACAGAGGAACTGGATGACATCATGGATCAGATGATTGCGCTTAGGCATCAAATGGCCCAGAATGCTGGGTATGATACCTATACCCGGTACATGTTTGACAACATGATGCGCTTTGACTACCAATTGGCTGATACACACAAATTTCATGAGGCAGTTGAGAAGGTGGTAACGCCAATATACCAGGAATTGTTGGAGGAGCGGAGAGAAATGCTAGGGCTAGACTCCCTAAGACCCTGGGATACGGCGGTTGACATATATGGGGATAATCCCCTTGAACCTTTTTCGACAGGAGAAGAATTGTTGGATAAATCTCAGCAAGTACTCAAACACCTACGTGCTGATTTGAGTGGGATGTTGGGGCACATGCGGGAAATTGGTTTCCTGGATGTGGAAAGTAGGGTAGGGAAGGCTCCTGGTGGATACAATTATCCGCTCGCTGAATCTGGAGTGCCATTTATTTTTATGAATGCTGCGGGTACTCACCGTGATGTTACGACTCTCCTTCACGAAAGTGGACATGCTATCCACTCTATCGTAACGAAGGATATTTCCTTGAATGCTCTAAAAAGAACCCCTTCTGAAGTCGCAGAGCTAGCTTCTATGAGCATGGAGCTTTTAGCCTTGGATTACTATGATGCGTATTATGATAACCCAGAAGAGATGATTCGGGCTAAGAAAGATCAATTGAAAGGCTGCATGACGGTGTTTCCTTGGGTAGCTATTGTCGACGCCTTCCAGCAATGGATGTACAATAACCCTAAGCACACTCGGGAAGAGCGAAAGGAGCAATTCCTTTCTTTGATGAAGCGCTTTATGGGAGAGGGCATAGACTGGTCGGGTTATGAAGCAGCAAAAGCTTATCGATGGCACAGGCAGTTGCACATATTTGAGGTGCCTTTTTATTATATCGAATATGCTATCGCCCAATTAGGAGCTCTTGCAGTGTGGCGCAATTATAAGCAAGATCCCGAGAAGGGAATGGAAGGCTATCTCAGAGCACTAAAAATGGGATACAAACGCCCTATTCCTGAGATATATCAAGCGGCAGGAATTCGCTTTGACTTCGGTGTGGAATACATGGGAGAACAAATGAAATTTTGTTTGGAGGAATATCGGAAGTTGGGGTAAAAAAGGGACTAGATTGGTTAAATGGTTGAATAGTCGACGGTCCATAGTTTGGGTTAATTGTTTATTGAGTAATCTAACCCTTTTAACTCATACTGTCGACTATGGACTATTTGACTATCGAACCGCTCCTACTCATACAACTCCAGCTTCTTTATCCGCGAATATATAGCCCCTGGGCTCCGCTTCATTTTTGCGGCAATTTTTTTGACGGATATCCCTTCCTCTACCATGGCTTTGAGTTGCTTTTCTTCCAGGTAGGACCAACGTTTGTTCTTGTTGTTCTGAGAAGTGGATTTTTTTGATAAAGAATCTGTCTTGGAAAAGGTAAGGGATTTTTTTTCAGATTTTAAAATGCGAATCTGGTTCTTGTTAGCAGCGGAGAAGTCAGATTCTGGAATCAATACTTCGGGTAGGTGTAGGATATTTTTGGTTCGGGTAGCAGCTACATAAAGCAAATTGATTTCCTCTTCCAACCGATCGAAGTCCAGCTGTGTCAAAGTAGGATCTTCGGAGGCATCTATCAGATCTGACTCCTTGGTAAAATCTTCTTCCAGAAATACTTCGTCGTATTCCATGCCTTTGCACTTATGGACAGTTGAAAATACCATGTCAGCCTTTAGCTTTTGGTCATCAGCCACATGCAGCTCTTTAAGTTTCTTCAGTAGTTTGGGGATATCGGATTTGTATTCCTGGACGATTTCTGCCATCATGCCCAGTTCATAGTCTTCTGTGGCGTCTACATGTCCTTGCAGGGCTTCAAAGCTAGGCATGGAGGCAATAAGTTTGTCGCGAACCATGCGCTTTTTGCCCAGATATAGGTTGAGGACATCATAGAGAGAGGCTCCTTCCTGGCCATAGGTGTAGGAATTGAGGTTGCCCTCAAAATATAGCCTTTTTATGCTCCTGTTTTCCACCATTCCTATGGCTTTGCGGAGTAGCATGAGATTGGTACGGGCAAGAGTAGCTCTGGATTTACGCTTGTGGGGTTCTCCTTTTCCAAAAATGGACAGACAGTCTTCTTTATCCAGGTGCTTTTTCCAGGAGATATAGTGTGCGGCAAGGTCAGCAATTTCCTGGGTGAAGCGAAAGCTATTGCTGAGATGTAAGGTGGGAAAATCTACCTGAGAAAGGGCATTTACGGCAGAACGCCAGCCATAGATTTGCTGGTGCATATCCCCTACGATAAGTTTATGTCCCTTTTGCTGTAGGAAAACATCCAACATGACTGGAGAAGCATCCTGGCCTTCGTCAAAGAGGATATAGGAATAGGGAAGCTGGGGAGAGCTGAGTTGAAATTTCTTCAGGTAAAAGTCATGAATAATCGGGATTTCTCCAGAATTCATTTTAGCCAGAAGGAGTCGCGTTTGGTGGACGATATCGGAGTGATGCTTTTTGACGAAATCCCGGGACTTTTCATCTCTCAAGGTGGCGAGGTAGTCGATGTCTTGAACCTTACGAGTAGTTTGGGCGCAAAAGAGCTGAGTTAATCGACGAATATGGCTTGTAAGGGTGTAGACAGTTTGTTTGTTCCTCCCCTGTTTGCGGAGTTGAAGGATTTCAGCCAACTCATGAGCCTTATATCCCGGAACTACTTGGTAGCGTTTGTGTCGAAATACCTCCCGATAAGCAAGGGAATGAGCCGTTTGGACATCTACATGGTCTAAGCCTGCCTCAGAAAACTTCTGGCTCGCCTCCTGGCGCACGGAGCGATTGAAAGCCAAGTATAGGATGCGTTCTTGAGGGCGAGCCTTAGCAAAATGGAGCAGGGTAGTGGTCTTGCCACTACCGGCCACAGCGTTGACGCGTGCATTGCCTTCTACTTCTATTACAGCCTGTTGTTCCTCGGTTAGGTGCATAGGAAAGGAAAGTTAATACAAAAAGCCAAAGAGCCATAAGGGGATTTTGCCTTTTCCACCAATTTCTATGTCATCTGAGATTGTATGGGCATTGGGAAGGATGATTCAATATTGACTTGGTTCCAAGTCAAATAAGGGAGAATATTGCCTTTGGGGAAGGTCAAAGATATGTTTCTTGATTTTAGTATCTTTAATTTAAAATGCGTATTCATGATTACTTCCATTGATCAACTAGATTTAAATAAAAAATATACCTATGCTGATTACCTGACTTGGCAGTTTGAGGAACACGTTGAATTAATAAGAGGTAAAATTTTCAAGATGTCTCCTGCTCCTAGTACAGGGCATCAGCGTATTTCACGCAATTTATTACTTGAGCTAGGCAATTTTTTTCGGGAAAATACATGCCAAGTCTTTGCGGCACCATTCGATGTGCGACTTCCCCTTCCGCTTACTCAACGTTCTAAAGTTAAGCTCGATACAGTGGTTCAGCCTGATCTATGTGTGATTTGTGATCCAGATAAATTGGATGAACAGGGTTGTCAGGGCGTGCCCGATTGGATCATTGAGATTCTCTCCCCTAGTACTTCTTCTAAAGATTTAAACGAAAAATTTGACCTCTACCAAAACGCTGGTGTTCGAGAATATTGGATCGTTCATCCCCACGAAGGTACCTTGATCGTATATTTTCTAAATGAAGAAGGCTCTTACCAACTTTTGCGTCAACGTCCTTACACTTCCCCGGAAAAAGTCGCCTCATATGTTTTTCCTCAATTGAAGGTGGAATTGGAAGTAGTGTTTTAGGTAGTTTCCTTTTCTTTTTTATATTATTTGCCCTTCCAGCCTAATCTCCGCTCTTTCTTAATTTGTATCCTATATCCCGTCAACTCTGTCTCACATAGCCCTCCAACAGCTCCAAACATCTATCCACCTCCTCATACGTATTGTAATAATGGGGCGAAATTCGCAAGGCCCATTGCACCTGCTTCCGCTCAAAGTCCCGGACTGCATTTTCCCGAAAACTCAAAGAAGTATTGATCCTGTGGGAGTGTAAAAAGTCCAGGCTTGCCTGTGCTTCTTTGCCAGCTAGTTCACATGTGACGATCCCGCAGAGTTCTCTTCCCTGGTCCAAGACGCGAATGCCTGGAATAGCCGATAGGCCTTCCCGGGTATAGGCAGCCAGCGCATACGTACGTTGTTGGATGGCTTCCAGCCCAACCTCCATGGCATAGCTGACACAGGCCCTGGCGCCCAAAATCAAGGCAATGGGCTGCTCCCAGAATTCAAAACGGGTAGCACTGGGCTTGGGGGCGTATTGTTCGGCCTCCTGCCAGGAGGAACCTCGCAAGTCTATATACAAAGGTTCCAGGTTTTGCGCTATCACCCGATCTGAGACATAGAGAAAGCCAAAACCCCTTGGACCTCGGAGAAATTTCCGGAAAGAGGCCGTAAGGAAATCACAGCCGATTTTCTCTACATCCAATGGGGTCTGCCCCACAGATTGACAGGCATCTACCAGGTACCAAATTTCCTTTTTTCGGCAGTGTGCACCAATGGCTTCTATGGGCTGTACCAAGCCCGAATTGGTGGGAATATGGGTTACAGCTACCAATACAGGATGATGTGTATCTATCAGGTGGATCATGGCCTCCTCATCTACCCCTCCTGTTGGGTGCTCGGGGGCAAAAATAAGTTGGATTCCTAAGCGCTTCCTCATAGATAGAAAAGCCAACTGGTTGGAACTGTAGTCGTTTTCGGTGGTGAGGATGACATCCCCTGGTTTAAAGGGGATGGAAGATAAGGCCTTGGCATAGGCGTCTGTGGAGGAGGCTACGAAAGCGATATTCCGGGCGGCTGCGTAGAGAAATTTCCCCACCTGTTGATAGGCATTGGAAAGGGAATCCCCTTCCTTTCTTGCGGCCTCATAGCCCCCCATTTCAGCTTCCAATTGGAGATGGGACTGAATGGCTTGAAGAACGGGTAAGGGCATCAGGCCTGCTCCGGCATTGTTGAGGTGGATGACTTGGCTACATCCGGGAGTATCAGAACGCAATCTATCGATAGGGAAATTAGTTTGTTGGGTCATTTGGGTAAATTGAGTTAAATCCTTCCCAGTCTGCTGAATGGAGCTTTGCCCAGAAGGACGCAGATAAGTTAGGAAGAACGCTGAAATTTGGAAGGATCTAGCCCTATTTCATATAGACAACCACGGACGGTGGACTATCGACTATTAACTAACCCCCTTTATTCTAACTCCACCACCTTAAACTCTGTCCTACGATTGATGGACCGATTTTCTTCTGAGCTATTCTCTACTTGAGGTTGGCTTTCCCCAAAGCCTTTGGCCAGCAAGCGCTCGGGTGCAATGCCCCGTTCTTGAAGGAAGTTCTGGACCGCTTCTGCTCGGTTCTGGCTTAGTTCCAGGTTGTCAGTTTCAGATCCTACATCATCTGTGTGTCCCTGTAATTGTATTTTCATCGAAGGGTTTTGAGTTAAGTACCTAACCAATACTTCCAGTTCGGCAAAGGATTCCTCTTTTAACTCCCATTTTCCCGTATCAAAAAAGATGTTGTTGAGCACCACTTGTGCCCCTTTCCTGATTGGAGACAGGTCCAGAAACACATCGAAATAAGTCTCTTCCTCCAACTCCTTCAGGTAAAAGTGCTTACTGCCAAAAAGGTATCCTTTTGCCTCTACCAGGGCGGCATAGGCTCGGTTGAGTGGAAGTGTCATGAGAAATTTCCCGTCAACCGGATCAGAAAACTGGCTTCTCAAAGTATCGCCACTCTCCACATCTAGTAATTGGATTCGAGCCCTCAAGGGTTCTTGGGTAAGGCTATCTCGGACGGTACCACGGAGGAAGGTAGCCACCTGTGGCCGAATGCGCTCATCCAGCTCGAAGGAATAAATATCACTTTTCCCCATTCCTCCAGGTCGGGTGGAATTAATAAAACCCAGATTACCCTTGGTATTGATGAAAATATTGGCTTCCTCGTCTTTGGTATTGAGGGGATAGCCCAGGTTTTTGGGTTTCGACCAGGAATCATCTGTTTGGTAGCTAACAAATAAGTCTGAACCCCCAAAACCAGGATGAGCATCTGATGAAAAGTAAAAGCTAACCCCATCGGCATGAAGAAAGGGAGACCCTTCATTTCCTGGGCTATTAATGGGACCCGCTAAATTTTTTGCTTTAGACCACTGACCACCAACTAAGCGACTAAACCATATATCTCTCCCTCCCTTGCCGCCTTTTCTATCCGATACAAAATACAGGGTTTCGCCATCGTGGGATAAGCTGGGTTGGGATTCCCAGGCTGGGCCATTGATAGCGGGGCCCACATTGCGGGGTTTACTCCACTTATTTCCCTTCCGGGTGGAAAAAAAGATATCACATCTCCCCAAACTTTCAGGATGGTCGCATATGGTGAATAGGAGAAGTGAGCCGTCCTGGCTGATGGTAGACGCCCCTTCATTCCTGTCTGTGTTTACCGGAGCACCCAGGTTAATGGCTGATTTCCATTTATCTCCCCCCCATTCACTTACATAAAAATCTTCTCCATAATCCCGAATCATGGGGTTGTAGCCCCCGGTACTATTGGACCTACGTGAAGTAAACAGAAGCAGGGAACCATCTGCTGTAAGTGAGGGTAGGTAATCGTCTCCAGGAGAGTTGACTGCAGTCCCCAGGTTTATGGGGGCAAAACGTATAGAATCCTGAATATGCGTAGCCGCGAATTCAGCTTTTGCAAGATTGGTTTGCGCAATCTTTTTTTGAGGGGTATTGCGAGAAAGATTAGCTAGGTATTTTTCATATTGGGGAATGGCTTTTTGATATTCCATTAGGGCAAAATAAGTCTCCCCCAGGTAGTATCCCCCATACGTACTTGCATCTAACTCGTATGCCTTTTCCAAGTGTGTTCGCGCTAGCTTATGCTTATCCATAAAAAAGGCGGTGACCCCTAATTGTTGGTGGGCCTCAACAAAGCCTTCTTCCAACTCAACGGCAGCCCGAAAGGCCTCTAAGGCTTCTACCCGTTCTCTTCTTTGGGCCCGAGCCCTCCCTTCCAAGAAATAGTTCAGGGCCTTTTTGGATTTTATGCCAAAGTCTTCAGGCTTGATCTTTTGGCTGTGCCCAGGAAGAGAAAACCCGAAGGTGATAATCAAACAAATAACGAGATTTTTCAAGGAGGAAAAGAGATGAGATCTAAGAATCATAGGCAACTGAAACAGCTTTGTTTCCCTATATACGTCAAATAATGAAAGTGGGTCAAAACTTGTGTGAAATTAATTTTCGGCTGAAACAATATTTGCCTTCATAGATCTTTTATTTAATAGCGCTTCTCGGCTTATTTTTGGGAATAAGGATTAAGGAAAAACAGCTCAGGAGGGGAAATCAACGGACAGTTTAGACTTATTCTCCATTGATGAGTCCAGAAGAATTAGATGCAAAAAATTAATAGGAAATTAGACCTAAAAGCTTATTTTTATCAAAGTACGTCTTCCGATTTTATAATACATGGTATCAATGTTTTCCCCCTCCGACCTTGCTCAGATCGAAGAAAAAGGTATGACTGTAGAAGCTGTTCAACAGCAACTTGAATACTTTCAATCGGGCTTTCCCTATTTGGATATTCAAGATGCGGCTAAAGTAGATAGAGGCATAATTCATTTGAGCGAATCAGAGGTGAACGAATTTGTAGAGCGCTACGAAGGCCAGGTGGGAGTGGGGGATAAACGGATATTAAAATTTGTGCCTGCTTCTGGTGCGGCGAGTCGTATGTTCAAGGCCCTATTTGCCTTCAAGAATCAGTATGATGGATCGGAGACTGCCTATCAGGAATTTCTAGAAGATCAGGGGGAGAAATCTCTTTTTACTTTTTTTAAACGTCTCAAAGATTTTGCCTTTTACGAGGACCTAAAAATGATTGAGCAAGATGGGGAAGGCCTCAGTGAGCTTTTACTAAAAAAAGATTTTGCTGCTGTATTAGATAGACTGTTGGAAGAGTCGGGTCTAGGCTATGGAAAGTTGCCCAAGGCTTTATTGAAATTTCATCGCTATGGAGATTCGACGCGAACCTCCGTTGAGGAACACTTAGTTGAAGCGGCCACATATGGAAAAGATGCAAATGGAATAGCTGCCCTACACTTCACTGTCAGCCCCGAGCACCAGGAGGGTTTTGAAGCTGTACTGGCAGAGGTGAGGGAGCATTACGAACGAAACTTTCATGTTCGATATGAGGTAAGTTACTCCATCCAGAAACCCTCTACCGATACGATGGCCGTCGACCTGGAGAATGAACCCTTTCGGAAAGCAGATGGGGAAATTTTGTTCCGTCCCGGAGGACATGGAGCATTGGTTTATAACTTGAATGAATTAGAAGCAGACATTGTATTCATCAAGAATATTGACAATGTAGTTCCCGATCATTTGAAAGAGGAGACAATTCGTTATAAAAAGGCGCTAGCAGGGGTGTTATTGGGCTACCAACAAAAGATTTTTGAGTATTTATCTTTATTGGAAAGTGGTGAAGACGGAGAACATATATCAGATATAGAATACTTTTTGAAAGAAAGGTTATGCGTCCTTCCTCCTGAGGGGTATGAGGAATTTGGTTGGGAAGAAAAGCTAAATTATCTGTACACGAAACTGAATCGACCACTTAGAGTTTGTGGAATGGTGAAAAATGAGGGAGAGCCAGGAGGAGGACCCTTCTGGGTGAAAAACTCCGATGGTACTACCTCTTTACAGATTGTGGAGAGTGCCCAAATAGATAAAGAGGATCCGGAGCAAATGAAACTTATGCAAGAAGCGACTCATTTCAATCCCGTAGATTTGGTTTGCGGATTAAAGGATTTCAACGGAAATTTCTTTGATCTGTTGAGTTTCAGAGATCCCGAAACGGGGTTTATTGCTCAAAAATCTAAAGATGGCAGGGATTTAAAAGCCTTAGAGCACCCAGGCCTATGGAATGGGGCTATGGCCTATTGGAATACCCTCTTTGTAGAAGTCCCCATTGTTACCTTCAACCCTGTAAAAACGGTTATGGACTTGTTGCGCCCACAACACCAACCGGAAGGGTAAAAAAGTTTTTTCCAACATTAAACCCGAGACAAATTTTTGCGTCCAAAATAGGAACGTCAATTCCTATACATGACATTGGACTCAAAAGATTATCATTTGTATCTCAGAGCAGGCTTTGGGCCTCGATGGGAAGATATATGTTCTCCAGATAGCGAGCGTCTCTCTGTAGAGCAACTTTTTAAGACTTCGAAGGACTTTATTCCTATTGAAGGGGACGATTTACCTGAAAGGGTGGGGCGTAAATTTCGCCAAATGGATAAGGCTGCCCAGATGAAAGCACTTAAAAATAATCGGCAGGCGATCGGGAAGGTGAATTTACAATGGTTTGCCACTATGTGTGCTTCTCAGGGACAACTGCGAGAAAAAATGGCCTTCTTCTGGCACGACCATTTTGCCTGCAAGACCAGAATAGCGCAAACAGCCCTCCTACAGGTTAATACCCTTAGGAAACATGCTATTGGCAATTTTGGGGAACTTTTGCACGCCATTGCCAAAGATCCCGGGATGCTCTTATTTCTCAATAATCAGCAGAATAAGAAATCTCATCCGAATGAAAACTTCGCCAGAGAGTTGCTAGAACTATTTACTTTAGGGAGAGGTAACTATACGGAAAAAGATGTGAAAGAAGCTGCAAGGGCTTTTACAGGTTGGGGAAGCCTTCCAAATGGCTCCTTCTTTTTTCGAAGGAGACAACACGATTATGGGAGGAAAAGCTTTTTGGGAAGGAAAGGGAATTTTACTGGGGAGGATATCATTGACATTTTATTGGAGGAAAAGGCTACCGCCTACCAAGTTACACGAAAACTGTATCGCTATTTGGTAAACCCAAAGGAAGACCCAGAGCAAATTGAACAGTGGGCTCAGGTCTTTTATGAGTCCCATTATGACTTAAAGACTCTATTAACAGCCATTTTCCAATCTGAGACCTTTAAAGCTCCACAGAACAGGGGTGTTCGCATCAAATCTCCCATAGAGTATTTAGTGGGAATTTTTAGGCTCCTCGAATGCAGGGATTATGATTCTAAAGGGATTTTGGTCATGCAGAAGGCCCTGGGACAAACCCTGTTTTTTCCACCTAATGTAGCTGGTTGGCCGGAGAACACAGCTTGGATTGACGGGAGTACTTTACTCACTCGAATGCAATTCCCATACCTGTTGAAAGGGCCAGGAGAGTTGATGATGGAGCCCAAGTCTGCCTTTGCTGGGAATGAAGAATTTTTGCCAAATTTTAAACGGGAAAGAGTTATCGATTTACAGGTCGACTGGGTCAACCTCTTACAGTCCTGGAAGGAGGTTTCAAGGACTTCCAAGCATTCAGATCTACGGCAAGCTGTATTACCCTACAGCAAGAAATCCCCTAAAAATGAATCAGGGAGCCTTGTAGCAGGAGATTTTCCTGAAGCCCTGGTTGAACTGATAGCCACTCCAGAATTTCAATTGTGTTAAGCATGAAAAGAAGATCTTTTATCCAATCCTCATTATTGGTTTCAGGGTCCCTCTGGGTACCCAATTTCCTACGGAAGAATTCTATTCCCATTAGTTCGGAAAAGAAATTGGTGGTGATTCAACTTTCTGGAGGGAATGATGGCTTAAATACCTGGGTACCCTTTAGCAATGACTTGTATTTCAATAAAAGACCCAGTTTAGCCCTGCCAACTTCTGAGATTCTTCGTTTGAACGATGACATGGGCCTTCACCCTAAAATGGAAGGGATTAGAGCCTTATATGATGAGGGCTATGTATTGGCTCTCAATCAAGTGGGGTATCCCAATGCGGAACGCTCCCATTTCCGGGCAATGGATATATGGCATAGTGCGAGTAATTCAGATGAATACTGGCAAAGTGGATGGTTGGGGCGCTACCTGGATGCTACTTGTGAGGCAGGAAGTCCTGCTCATGTGGTAACAGAGGTGGATGATACCCTCAGTCTGGCCGTAAAAGGGGAACGTTACAAGGCCCTGGCCATGAAAAATGCGAGGCGAATGAATAAGCAGGTACGATCCCCCCATATTCAACAATTTATGGGGCAGGGAGCCCCTGGGAATGATCAACTGGATTATCTGTATAAGACCTTGCAGCAAACCGTTGAATCTGTCGAATATCTGTATGAGCATACCCGAATACAGCGGTCCAAGGCTGACTATCCTCAAACGCCTTTTGGGAAAAAACTCAAGCAGGTAGCTGAATTAATGGCAGCTGGCGTTGATACGCAGGTATATTACCTTTCTCTATCGGGTTTTGATACCCACGTCAGGCAGGGTGCTCAGCAGGCCAGACTCCTGGAACAGTACAGCCAAGCGATATCTGTTTTTGTTAAAGACCTTCAAGAACAGCAAATTTTTGATGATGCCATGATCTTCACCTTTTCAGAGTTTGGTCGGCGGGTGGAGGAAAACGCCAGTGGAGGAACCGATCACGGCAAGGCAAATGCCTGCTGGCTAATTGGCAAAAAGCTTAAACAACAGGGCTATTATGGGGGAAATCCCGATTTGGCCTCCCTGGATGCTGGAGACCTGGGTTTTCAAATCGATTTTCGCCAAGTCTATTCCTCCATTATCCAAAATTGGCTCGGAGGGGACAGCGCTCAGGTACTTAAACGGGCCATAGAACCCCTTTCCATTATCTAGTATTGCCCATTTTTTCCTATCATTGTCAGATATTTAGGGATTAAATATTGCTGATAATGGAGCAAACGATACGCACAGATTATTTGGTCATAGGGAGTGGGGTAGCTGGTCTTTCCCTTGCCCTAAAACTAGCCCAGGACCACAAAGTATTGGTCATTACCAAAACGGATAGGGGGGAAACCAATACCCGCTATGCACAGGGAGGTATAGCCAGTGTGACAGATATGCGGGATACTTTCGAGCAACACGTTGCCGATACCTTAGACGCGGGAGATGGTCTTTGTAATGAAGAAGTGGTAAGGATGGTAGTGGAAAATGGTCCTTCGCGTATCCAGGAACTCATCGACTACGGAGCGAACTTTGATCGAAATGACGATGGTACGCTCATGCTAGGAAAGGAAGGAGGGCATTCTGCTCATAGGATACTCCATGCAAAGGATACGACAGGCTGGGAGATCCAGCGTGTTTTGGTGGAGCAAATTCCTCATCATCCCAACCTCACCATAATCGAAGACCTTTTTGCCATTGACCTAATCACTCAACATCACCTGGGCATGTATGTCAATCGAGGAAGCTCAGATATTACCTGCTTCGGGGTCTATGCCCTGGATTTAAATACGCGAAAGGTGATCAAAATCCTCTCTAAGGTAACTGTTTTGGCTACTGGAGGTTCTGGAAATGTGTATACATCCACTACTAATCCCCCTATCGCTACAGGAGATGGGATTGCCATGGCCTACCGTGCCATGGCACGTGTGGCTAATATGGAGTTTAATCAATTTCACCCCACCTCCTTCTACGATCCAGGTTCCAAGCCTGCATTTCTGATCACTGAAGCTTTGCGAGGCAAAGGAGCCGTCCTCAGACACGCCTATTCCAAGAAGGAGTTCATGTACAACTATGATGAACGAGGCAGCCTGGCCCCTAGGGACATTGTGGCCAGGGCCATAGACAACGAAATGAAGGTTTCCGGTCTCGATTATATGCTGTTGGATGCCACCCATATTCCAGCTGAAGAACTCATCGAGGAATTCCCTACCATTCATGAGACCCTGAAAGAAAAAGGGGTAGATATGACCCGAGACCTGATACCCATTGTTCCAGCTTCACATTACATCTGTGGAGGAGTCCAGGTGGATACAGTTGGACAAACGTCCTTAACCTATCTCTATGCCTGTGGGGAATGTACCTGTTCCGGTTTGCATGGGGCGAATCGCCTGGCCTCGAATTCCCTATTGGAAGGAGTGGTATATGCGGACAATATTTATCACGAGATAAAGGGGAAAGCAGACGAACTGGAATGGCGAGAGGAGATTCCCGAATGGGATGAGAAGAATGTGACGAATACCGATGAATGGGTTCTCATTTCCCACAATTTCCGAGAAGTGCAAAATATCATGAGCAATTATGTAGGAATTGTTCGCAGTGATCTCCGTCTTGAGCGCGCTGCTCGCAGGCTGGAACTTATTTTCCAGGAGACAGAGACCTTTTACAGAAAAACCACGGTATCTCCCGAACTTTGTGAGTTGCGAAATATCATTACGGTTGCTTACCTGATCGTCAAGTCCGCCAGTATCCGTAAAGAGAGTAGGGGACTGCACTATACGACGGATTATCCGGAGAAGCGGGAGCAGGTGTGGGATACGGTGTTGTAGGGAAAATCTTTGATGGCAAATACGCTTGCCTTATAACTTCATCACAACCCCCAGTCAATTCTTATAAAATTTGCTTACATAGGATTTCACTCTCAATAGGTATATCCCTGTAGGCAGTTTATTTAGGGATAATTGATTTTTTTCAACTTCAATGGTTTGCGTGAAATCCTGCCCCAGGATATTGTAAATCTTTACCTCATTTTTGTTAAAATTCATTCCCTGAATCCTCAACTTATTATCCGTTGGATTGGGAAATACGCGTACTTTCCCCAATAAATTCTTTTCTCTATTCAAAGGAATGGATACTAGTTCAATGGCTCCTATATCGGGGCTCGTTCCTCGATCTTTAGAATAAAAATCGCCTACAGGCGCATACTGGACATTAGCAGCATCAATTGCTGGAGAATTTACTTGGAGGGAAAAATCATCGCCATCCTCGTCCACAAATAAAGGAATTGTATCTAAGGCATTCACCGAAACGCTTTCTGCCCTTCTATTCAAATTTCCTAGAATAAGATTGTCTGTTACGGTGAGGAAACCCGACTCCCCACTGTCATTGGATACTTTTAGGGCCTTGCCCTTCCCCTGACTGATGGCTGGATTTGCCTGGATAATGTTATTGGCAATTACTATATCATTTCCATTCTGCACACTGATTCCGTGCTGATCACCTTCTTCGCTATCTATGGAGCTTACATTGTTCTCATAGCAGGTATTGTTGACAATCTCAATTCGGGAACCCGAGTTGACTTGAATGCCACTGAAGCCATTGCGGTAGGAGAGGTTATTTTCGATCCTGATTATCCCTTTATTCCACCCGTTTGTGTCCCTGGGGATACATCGTTGAATGGTTATTCCCTTTCCCTCGTCGATGTGAGGAGTTATCTTATTTTTCAATGCGGACCAAGAGATGAGTTCATTCACATTTCCATACACCCTATTTCTGGCGATGAGGACTCTCTGTCCCTCAAAGTCTATGTTTGCAGTATCTAGGCTACTATTTAGCGTATATATGCTTAGGCCATGTACACCAGTAGAAGACCTTCCAGAGCAATTAAAAACGGTGTTTCCAACGATGGTTAAAAAATCCGAGTCAAAAGATCTTATCCCTTCTCCGGGCATATCGGATACAGTATTATTGAGAATGTCAATATGATGACTGGCATTTACGGATATGCCGGAAGTATTGAAATAGGTGGGTCGAGTAATATTTGTTAACGTATCCAAGGTAAGGTCTTCAATGGTACTGATACTATCTGCCATTTCTGGAGAGATACGCTCCCGTTCTTCCTTCAAAGAATCCCGATAGGTAAATTGGTATTGTTTGGCAAAGGGCAAAGGAATATTTTCTGACTCCCCTTCTATGTAGAAGCCTTCGACCCGTATATAGCTTGAGTTTCTTATTTGGAATACAAAGTTTCCGTCCCCGAGGAGGGTTACGGTATCCTCCTTGGTTTTTATAACCAGGTAATCTCCAGTTGAACTAGTTTTGTTTACGATCTCAACAGTTCTTTCTTCTTTCCAAACATCAATGGTTCCGTAGCTTGCATTTGTATAGGTTCCCGGCAAAACCAATATGGTATCTCCATGCTGGGCTACAGTGACTGCATAGCTGATAGTTGCAAAGGCCTCCTCTTCTTCCAAGCCTCCAAGGCTATCACTTCCCGTGGTGGATACATAATAAGTTGATTGGGCAAATCCTTGATAGGTAAAGGATCCTATCAAACATATCCATATTATTAAACGTCTCATTTTTTTAAATTGGGTTGGAGAGTTTTGAACCACCAGGCTGATAGCTTTCGTAAAATAAGAATTCCAGCTGCAATGAAATAAAGGTTCATTTATCTAAGTAGGCGAATATATATAAGTTTGGCACCAAACTTTTCTAAATTTATTCTCCCATCGGTTCCTAGTCTTCGGGAGGATATGCTTTTTACCCATACCAAGTGTTTGTGAACCCTCCCGTATTGTATTTAATTTTCTCCAGATAGCATCGCTTAAGTGATTAGCGCCATTCATAATGAAGGTAACATTACATTCTATAGAAAACATAACCAGTAATACCCCTCAAGGGAAAATTTCTTATTCTTGTCAGGAAGAATTGCTATATTTTTCTACATAATCACAGGAAGAAATTCGTTATGAAAACTTTCCTATCATTTCTATCCCTTGTTTTTGCGAGTTGCACCCTTTCAGCCCAACAATTGGATCCTTCCTTTTCCCCAGAATTTTATGAAATAGGAATAGGGACAGATATAAAAGGGATGTCAGACGGTAGGATGCTAGTCAAATTATGGCCTGATCATCTCTTTCTTGGAAGGGAAAAGCAAATGCTCTACCGTCTTTTACCCGATGGAAATGTGGATAGCACTTTCCAGGTTGATGATAGGCTACAAGGAGAGATCGATGATTTCTTGCCTCAGGAGGATGGGAAGGTGATACTTTTGGGGAATTTCTATTCTGAGGAAGGTGAAGCATTAGATAACCTGTTGAGATTGTCTCCCCAAGGCAGGCTAGATAGCACTTTTCTTAGCTTTAGTGATAGCACCTATTTGGGGCGATTAGATCCTGGAACTCTAGCACTTCTTTCCAATCAAAAATTTTTGCTTTCCCTGCCTGTAAGGGGAGAGACAACAAAAATTCTATTATTAGAACAAAACGGACAAATTGATACTCACTTCAGTCCATTGCAATTGAGAACCGATGCTTTCCGTTCCCAATTGCACAAGATGCTTATCCCGTCAGATAATGAAATCCTCTTGGCAGGACAAAATTTGGTGCTAAATGGCCTAACGCAAAATGTCATCAAGGTCGATTCTTTGGGAAGGATAGATTCTAGCTATAATCCCATCCTTCCTCGTTCTGCCATGTCAGTTTACAGAAATGAGCTTGAAACCATCAATATTTGGGATTATGAATTAATGCCCAATGGAGACCTTGTGTTGATGGGAATTACAGATCAGACACAAGGGTATGCTTTAGCTTTATTTGATCAGCAAGGGGATACATTAACTGGCAAAAGCCTTGTGATACCTGCTGGAGCCTTCGGCAAGGTCATTCCTTCTTCCCAGAGGGGGTTCATTGTGTTGGGGGATGAAAGCTTTGAATGCCTTGCAGATGGTTCTATTAATTATCTCCCAGGGCTCGATATACAGTATTCTGTATATGATGTAGCTAGGTTTTCGGATCAATCAATGGTGATAGTTGGGGGGATAGTGGAAATAGGAGGACATTTTTCTCCAGGCATTGCTCGGATAGCATTTTCATCTCAGACAAATGTACTTGAGGTAGACACAAGCTTTACAGGAAGAATTTTTGCCCAGGACTTGGAGGCAGAAATTCAAGATATTCTGGTTCAGGAAGGAGGGAAAATAGTCGTTGTTGGCGAATTCGAAAATGTAAATGGGCAAAGGCAATTACAAGTTTCGCGATTACAACCTGCAGGGGAGATTGACCATTCCTTTAACCCTGCAGTTGGCTTCCGATCTCGTCCCGTCCTTCAGATACGAGAACAATCCAATGGGAATTTAGTGGTCTCAGGAGCTGTGTACGGCAATGAAATAGAGGAGGGGATAAATGGGCTCATTCTTATGGATTCAGATGGCTTTCAGGTGAATAGAGTACTCGTTGAAAACTTAGACTTGGGGGATCAATTGCCCTATCTTGAAGTGGATAGCCGTGATTACATCTACACGGGCTCGCCTTTCTCCCGAGTAGATTTTGAATTAGTGAACAACGATTGGAGAACTTTGTTTTCTCAAACGCTCAATGTCTATGATTCGCTAGGTAATTTTATCCGGAACTATGAAGAAGCCTTGATAAACTCCCGAGGGAAATTTACCGGGATTTTGCCGCAATGGGATGATAAGCTTCTCATTTTTGGCCATCAATTGAGCTATGAAAACTCTCCCCTTACCTATTTGGTGCGTGCTCTTCCCTCTGGAAGAATAGACTCCAGCTTCCAGCTAATTGCTACTGAACAGTTTATTGCCCGCACTGCCATCATATCTGAGTCTAGAGATATCTACGTGGCCGGAACGAATAGGGATCCAGAGTTAGGTAGCATCGCCTTTTTGTACAAACTAGACTCTTTGGGAAATCGCGATTTTGGCTTTACCCCTACATTTGGAAATAGCCAGGATACCCTCGTTTCTGTATCTCGGCTCTTTGAATTGCCCAATAATCAATTATTGGTATATGGGAGTTTTGATTCCTATCGAGGAAAGCCCGTCAGCCCAAATCGGGTCGTGATTGATCGACAAACAGGGGCTTTTCTCTCAGATTTCCTGCCTCAAGTGGATAGCCTCCATATTAATGCCCTGGCCTTGAAGGGAAGAGATACGCTGTATGTAGCAGGCTTCTTTCGCTTTGGACAAGAGGAGAGGAAATTGATTCGGGTAGGGGGTATAGATACGCTGTTAACCCATCAAATAAAAGATTTATCTGCAAGAAAGAATGAGTTTACGCTGTATCCTAACCCTGCAAGTGGAAACTTGCTTACCTTTAAATGGGAGGAAATCCCTAATACCTCTCCGCTGTCCTATGAAGTTTTTTCTCTTTATAATGGCCAGATTGTGATGAAAGGAGAATTAACTCCCCTTCCTATAAGTCGACTGGATATCAGCCAGTTGAGGGCAGGGATATATGTTTTTAAGTTGAAGGGGACTCGTAAAGGATTTCGCTTGTTTGTAAAGCAGTGAATAGTACTCTTTCCGCAGGTTCAAAACGGGCTACCGTACCTTCGGGTGTCCTGGGATCTAGCCCTAAAGCCTGGGTAAAGGAACTCCTGTGAAACAAGACTATTTTAAGCTCTTAATCAATTTTTTAAAATGCGGATAATAAATTCTCCCCCAAATTGGATTCTTTTCAAATTCAAATACCTCATTGGTTTCAGGATTGAATACAACAGGTATAGTAAATCCAGCCCATTTTTTTCCTGACTTTAACTTTTGGCAATATTCTTTAGCTTCAGAACTAATGTGTTTAGAAATAAGTATTGAAATTACGCCCAAACCAGACTGCAATCCTCTTGGCCAACCCGAATAGTTTTTCTTTGCTAAATCAAATGACTCAGATAAATGATTTTCAATTGTCACTTGAGTTATTTCTTCGTTCTCCATATCTGTTGCAACAATAAATGTATTCAATTGAGTAGCAAACCAACTCCACCTAAATTTTTTCTCGTATCCAATTACACTTGGTTTATCTAATATTTTTGCTTCTGAATGGAATAGGGAATTTTTAGTTAAATTTTCTTTAACTGAGTGAATATTCATTTTATTAAGCGCTTAGGAAGTGAAAAATATTGGGTACTAAAGCCATAGCACGGATCTTTGGAGAGATGTTAAAATTCTTTCAAAAAATATAGAAAAAATATCTCAATACTTCCGCACATGTTCCACCCCACACCAGTCATCAGAGATGCCTTCTAGGATAAATTCTTCACAAAAATGTAGGTATCGGTTGGCTGCCAGGTCAGTGGGGAAAATCTTGAGGACTTCGTGAAAGTCGTGTGCAGCCATAGAGAAGTTGCGGTAGTAGTAGTTCTTAAGGCCCGATTCAAAGTAGGGGAGACTTTGGAGCTTTTGCTCTACTACTTCTTGGGGGTCTCCATCGAAAAAGTCATATACTCCTATGGGTTCCTTTCTCCCTTTTACCAAGACTCGTCCTAGGAAGCGATATCGATGTTCTAGGGCCCTATTCCATGGACTTAGTAAGGTGCACTCACTTACCAGAGAATAGATCCCGTAATGCTTGGTTAGACCTTCCATACGAGAACAGGTATTGACAACATCAGATACGACTCCAGCTTCTATCCTTTCCTGGTCTCCAATAATTCCCATCATGAGTGGGCCGGAGTGTAGGCCTACACCTACGCGTATGGGGGGGAGTTCCTGAGAAAATCGGCTGTGGTTAAACTCCTGGATAGAAGCTTGGATATCCATGGCTGCATCAACAGCTGCATCTGCCGAATCCAGAAAGATGGCCATTACGCCATCGCCAAAATATTGATTGACAAAACCTCCATTTTGCTTGACTAGAGGTCCAATACGGCCAAGGTAGGTATTCAGGAACTCAAAGTTCTCCTTCAGGCTCATGTTTTCAGCCAGGGAAGTGTAATCTCGTATATCACAGAATAGAACGGTTGCATTTTCTTTTTCCACGCAGTCTCCCAAGCCTATGTCATCTAGGCTTTTTCCTCCGAGCAGTTGAATAAATTCTGTTGGTACGAAGCGTCCGATAGCACTATGTATGCAGGCGAGCTTATCATGAAGAGCACCCTGGGACTTAAGCTTTTCCCACATAGAGTAATAGGTTGATTGATCGGCTTAGGGTATGTAGAGATATACCCCATTGGGAAGATAAGGTTACATTAATGCAGACATTAATTGCTGATCAGCTTAGCCTACCCTCTTGGAAGTATGATCCTGAAGGTAGTTCCCTTTCCCAATTCTGATTGCTTAACAAAAATTTTCCCCTTATGGTATTGCTCGATGATTCGTTTTGATAGGCTCAATCCCAGTCCCCAGCCTCTTTTTTTGGTTGTAAAGCCTGGTTGAAAAACTTTTCTAAATTGTCCCTTGGGAATTCCTTTACCAGTATCTATTACATCAATGTAGTAATTAGAACCTTTTTCTCCTGCTTCCAAGCGAATGGTCCCTTCGTCAGACTTAATGGCATCCAGGGCATTTTTAAGGAGATTTTCGATAACCCAGTCAAAGAGAGAAGGGTTGATCCACAACTGACTACTTTGGGGTAATTCGTTGTGTATTTCTAGGTGGATATTGCCTGTCCGTGTCATTCTATTTGTGATATATCCTGCCGAACGATCCAGGACAGATTTTAGGTTCTGCGGTTGTAGATCGGGTTGGGAACCTATCTTGGAAAAGCGTTCTGTGATTTTTTCCAAACGCAACACATCCCGTTCCATTTCCTCTATCATCTCTTGATTCTTGGGGTTTTCTTCTTCTCTGAGTTTAAACAATTCGATCCAGGCCATTAAACTGGATACAGGCGTACCCAACTGGTGGGCCGTTTCTTTGGCCAGACCTACCCACACTTTGTTTTGTTCGCTTCGTTGGGCAACTAAGAACCCAATAAACACAATCCCTATAAAAGCGAAGGCAACAAGCAACTGAAAGAAGGGAAACCAACGTAATTGTTTAAGAAGGTCAGATTCCCCATAGACGATGTACTTGGTTTGTTTAATTTTTTTTCCGTCTGTCACAATCTCACTCTCAATTTTTATGGGTTCATTAGTCCTTTTCAATTCATTTAATTTCTTTTTTATTAGACGTTCGGCAATGATCGAATCCAAGCCAGTGGTATCAATGTCAGGTATGCTGGATTCAAATTCCATTTTTTCCCCCAAGAGCATCCGAGGAATGCGGTCATCTGTATTTCGTACAATCTTGTCAAAGATAAATTTGAATCCTTCTTTTCCATTTTCAGAATCGTTGCGATACAGACTCTCAGCCACCCAATTCGTTGCATCTGCGTACAATTGTATATTCGCTTGTTCGGTTTTTTTCAGCTGATTGGCAAGGAAATTGGAGTAAGCTAATGAACCCAGTAGAATAAGCAGGGCCAATACATAGACGGTGATTCTGAAAACCTGTTGTCGATCCAAAATCGTCATAGAATAGAGAATTAGTTTAAGCTTCAAGGGATCAAGTTAGGCAAATATTTGTGTTAATCGGCTTAACCAGAAGCTTTAAACGGTGTTAAATAGAATGAATCTTTCTGTTTTTATTCGTAATTTTATACAAAAAACATATTGCAATAAGTGGTAAAAGGATGAGCCATCAACTCAATGTATTAAGTCTTTCTCATACAAGTGCCCCACTCGAGATCAGAGAGCTGTTGTATCTTCCTGAAAATGAATGTAGTCAGCTACTGCTTCAGCTAGGAGAAGTTTTGGGACTCCAGGAAACCCTTATTTTCTCCACCTGTAATCGAACAGAGGTTTACTATGTATCTGAAGAGGACCTTTCTGATTCCTTAATCTCCCTGTTGTTCGCCTTTAAAGGCTTGACAAATTCTGAGGCCTACAGGGCATATTTTCGGCATATTGGTACACATGAAGAGGCGATCTCTTACGTATTTGAGGTATCTATGGGCTTGTACTCTAGCGTATTGGGAGATATCCAAATTTCCAATCAAATCAAAAAAGCCTATACGCTCTCTCATGAAACGGGTATGTCTCATGCACTGTTACATCGGATGATGCATACGGTATTTCATACCCACAAGCGTGTTCAACAAGAGACTTCTTTTCGGGATGGAGCTGCTTCAGTTAGTTATGCTGCAGCTGAACTCATTGAAGAGTTAAGTTCTCATTTAATAGCTCCCCGGGTGTTGATATTGGGACTGGGAGAAATGGGTAGAGACGTTGCACAAAACCTTCATATAGAAGACTTTGTTGAAGTGTATCTTTGCAATAGAACGGATGAAACTGCCAAAGAGCTTGCTACAAAATTGGGAGCTAGCTTTTTGCCATATAAGGACTTTCCTTCTACTTTGAAAGAGGTGGATATCATTGTTTCTGCCGTATCAGTGGAGGAAGCCCTAATCGATACGTCTATGGTGGCAGAAGAATCTTTTAAGACCCAGTACATTTTGGATCTCTCTGTACCGCGTTCTGTCCACAAGCAGGTAGCCGAGCTTTCCCATACGGTAGTCTTTCACATTGATGATATTCATACCCGTACATCAGCAGTGTTAGAAAAGCGGAAGGCTGCAATCCCTCAGGTCCAAAATATTGTTAAGGATGAGGTACAATCCTTTCTATCCTGGAGCCAAGAACTTCAGCTTAGTCCCACAATCCATAAAATAAAAACCGCGCTGGAGCAAATTCGACAAGAGGAAATGGCCCGTTTCTTGAAGAATGCGACAGAAAAGGAAACCAAAATGATTGAGGCGGTTACCCAAAATATGGTTCACAAAATTTTGAGGATGCCTGTTTTGCAACTCAAGGCTGCCTGTAAACGTGGGGAACAAGACGAACTGATAGACGTTTTAAATGAACTGTTTGACTTGGAATCAAGGGAAAAAAGCAATTCAAAAAAATAAGGCCTTCCCTATGGAAAGCCTTAATTAGTAAGTTTTATTGGTAGAAAGGATTTTACCCTTCTTTCATTTTTCTTCCTTGACAGCAGCTACAGCCTCTGGGTTCTCCGCCTGAGCAGCTTTTGCAGCAGCAGCTTCCTCTTTCCTTTGGCGCTCTGCCTCATTGCGGATGTTATCCTCTTCCCGTTTCTTCTGACGTTCGTCTAATCCTTCTGCGATTGCATCTGTGATTACAGATATAACCAATTGAATGGATTTTATCGCGTCATCATTTGAAGGGATAGGGAAATCTACCAGATTGGGATCACTATTAGTATCTACCATGGCAATGGTAGGGATATTCAGTTTGCGAGCTTCTGCAATGGCAATGTGCTCCTTTTTTATATCTACTATAAACAAGGCAGAAGGAAGACGATTAAGTTCTGCAATTCCTCCAAGCACTTTTTCCAATTTTCCTTTTTCTCGGGTTAGCATCAAGCGCTCCTTCTTGTTGATACGTTCAAACGTACCATCCGTCTCCATCTTCTCAATCTTATTCATGTGCTTGATACTCTTCCGTACGGTAGAAAAATTGGTTAACATTCCTCCCAACCATCTTTCCGTAACGAAGGGCATATTCACGCGGCGCGCTTCTTCCATCACAATTTGCTGAGCCTGCTTTTTGGTGGCCACAAACAAAATTTTTCTCCCGGAGACAGCCAATTGACGAGTGGCATTGGCTGCATCTTCCAACATGCGTTTGGTTTTATACAGATCAATGATGTGGATGCCATTCTTTTCCATGAAAATATATGGCTGCATCTTGGGATTCCACTTTTTCTTTAAGTGGCCAAAATGAACGCCAGCATCCAGGAGATTTTGATAATTTACTTCCATATAAAAATGCGTGAGTGCCTTGATTAGCGTTTTGAGAATTGAGTGCTCTTTCTAGCTTTCTTTTTACCGTATTTCTTACGTTCTACCTTACGGGAGTCCCGAGTAAGTAATTTAGCGCGCTTCAATGGATTCCTATTTTCTTCATCTTCTTTCGTAAGGGCGCGCGCAAGTCCCATACGTATCGCATCTGCTTGCCCATTTACTCCCCCACCGTGCACATTCACCTTAATATCGTATTGCCCATGGCCTTTTTCTAGGGTAGTAAAAGGCTCTAGGACCTTCATCTGCAAAAGATCCGTTGGGAAATAGGATTTAAACTCCTTCTTATTGATGGTAAATGAACCCGTGCCTGGGGAAACAAATACCCTGGCGATAGATCTTTTTCTTCTTCCAACAGCAACTAGATTGCTCATCGTATTAAATTCCGATTAATTATAAATTCAGCGTTAATGACTCGGGTGCTTGGGCCTCATGACGATGCTCTTTCCCCGCGTATACCCTAAGGTTTCTAAAAATTTCTCTCCCCAAGCGATTCTTGGGAAGCATGCCTCTTACGGCGTTTTCAAAAATTCTTTCAGGAAACTTATCGCGGAGGACTTTAGCAGTAGCTGTTCTCTGCCCTCCAGGATAGCCTGTGTGACGAATATACTGCTTTTGGTCCCACTTCTTTCCAGTAAGCCGAACCTTTTCTGCATTGATAACAATGACGTAGTCCCCACAATCCACATGAGGGGTAAAGGAAGGCTTGTGCTTTCCTCTGAGAATCCGTGCAACTTCAGAAGCTGCTCTACCAAGAGTGAGCCCTTCTACGTCTACTATATACCACTTTTTCTCTACTGATTCCTTATTTGCAGAAACAGTCTTATAACTTAACGTATCCATGTTTCCTTGAAGCTATCTTATTTCCTGAAATGGTCGTGCAATTACGGATTTTTTCGAAGAAAAAACAAAAAATGCCAAAATTTTCGGGATTGTATTGTCCCTTCAAATAATGTACTTTTATTGTTCAAATAGAGTACAAATCCCTAACTTTTGGGCTTGTATCCTTGGGACATAGTAACTTTTGGAAGAATATTCCTTATACATATTTATGCGAAATTTTTTTGAAAGAGGTAAATTTCTCCTTCTGCTTGGGTTTTTGTTGGGATCGAGCGAGCTATTGGCAACCCATAACCTGGCGGGAGAGATTGTTGCAAGACGGATTGATGGAACCCGGTATGAGCTTATCCTGACTACCTATACCGATCCTGCCCCTGCAGGAGTTGATAGGTGTTCGGCCGATATTGAAATTTGGAGTACAGGGGTCAATCCTCAACTCATCGACCAGATACAAATGATCCCTCGATCTAATGGAGACTTTGACCAAAGTCCTCCCAGCGATTGTGAGATACCAAATTCCCGAGAGGGAGTTCCCGTTTATAGAACTGTCAAAAAAAATATATATAGGACTGAGTATACGTTTGATTTTGGAACCTTTGAGTTACGTTATTTTGACGTAGCCAGAAGAGAAGATGTAATCAATATTAGCCAGCCTGGGGAGCAAGCCTTTTATGTCACCACTAATTTAGATATTCCCAACCCCATTCTAGGCGTGAACAATACCCCAGTCCTCCTTAATACCCCACTCGATGAAGCATGCTCTGGGAAAGTATGGACACATAACCCTGGTGGTTTTGACCCAGATGGGGATTCCCTAGCATACGAGATTCGTCCTTCTATGCAGTATGACCCTTCCAAGGGGATTGCACCACAGACAGCTACAGGATACCGTTTCCCAGATGACAATAGTTTGAATGTTTTTCCGGATAATGGACCTTTGACCATGGATCCTGTAACAGGACTCATGACTTGGGATGTGCCCGTCCAACCAGGGGTATATAATATTGCCTATGTAGTAGAGGAATACCGTAATGGAATTAAGTTGGGATCGGTACTAAGAGACATGGTTATCATTGTGAAGGCTTGTGAAAATGATCCACCTGTTATTCAATCCATAACTGATACTTGTATAACCGCTGGAGAAACATTGGTATTCGATTTCCTAGCCTATGAACCCAATGAGACGGATAGCCTTTATTTAAGGCTCAATAATGCCGGAATAGGAAATAATGGCCCTTTTGCAGTAGACAATGTACCTACCATTGTTGGGGAAGTTTTAGATATGGAAACACAGTTGACAAGATCTTATGTGGGATTGCCCGACTCCACCGTTAATTCTTTTATTCGCTTTCCAGATTCTACGGCCTTTATCGACACAATTTTTGGCACCTTCACCTGGGGAACTCTCTGCGATAATGTACGAAAACAGTTTTACCAGGTAGACTTCTTTGCCCATGATAATTTCAGTTATATAGGAGGCTCAAATAGCACCACGCTGTTAAGTGCCAACCACTTGGTGGCTATTACCGTGGTCCCTCCCCCGCCTGGGGAACTCTCTGCTAGCAAAAACTCCAGAAGTATAAGTCTCGATTGGGAACCTACCGAGTGTGATAATGCGATGGGGTACAATGTATATCGAAAGATAGGTCAACCTGGTTTTACACAAGATTCGGTGTGTTGTGATGTCAGTCCATCCAATATGGGTTATGAACTCATTGCTTTTGTTGAAGGATGGAATAACATAACCTATGAAGATACCCTGGGAGACATGGACAATATTTTTGGGCAGTCTTTTTGCTATCTGGTTACTTCTATTTTTAGAGATGAGTTTAATTCGAGTATTGATGCACGTTTAGAATCTTGTGCCAGCAATGAGGTATGTCTGGAAGTGGCTTTTGACACCTTATTCATGTTGATAGACAGTGTTGCTATAACAGACCCGATCGATGGACAAATACAACTTCGTTGGTCTCCTCCGGATTCTATAGATGATTTTTTCTCGGGTCCCTATACATATCATGTATTCCGGGGATCTGGAGGCAATCCTCCAACAGAAGAGATTGCGATCCTTCCCTTTTCAGATACTAGTTACTTAGATACGGGATTAAATACCGACTCTACTGGCTATAGCTATCGAGTGGAGTTGTACGATGTGGATGGAGATCCCATTCCAATGGAAGATAGCACTAAGCAAAACTCGACAAGTATCTTTTTGGCTACCCGAGGAGATAATGGTACCATATTACTATCGTGGTCAGAACAAGTTCCCTGGGTAAATGCTCAGTATGAGGTTTGGCGTGCGGAACCTGGGCAAGACTTTGTTCTGCTCGACACCGTCCTGGGTACGGGCCTGAAAGAATATGCAGACCCCGGGCTAGAAATTACGACTGAGTACTGTTATTTTGTTAGATCTTCTGGAGCCTACATGCCCCCTGTAGCAGGTCTTCCAAGTCCGTTAGTCAATGACTCGCAAATCTCCTGCTCTACGCCAGAAGATATGACTGCGCCTTGCTTCCCAGAATTTGTGGTGCAGGGTGATTGTAATGCGAACACCCATTTTATTACCGTATCTAAGAATAGAGAGTCCTGTGATAACGATGGGGATGAGATAGTCTTATTCTTCGCAGAACAAGAACTAGGCACCTATCGGGAGGTCGAACGCGTGAAATATGGGGACTTTGGTTTGGATACAACATTGGTATTTACCTTTGAAGAAGGTGCCTCACTTTCAGGCTGTTACGCCATGACTACCTCAGATACCTCTGGAAATGTGAGTGAGAGATCACCTGCTCAATGTGTAGAGTTTTGTCCAGGAATCAGATTAGGGAATGTCTTCACGCCCAACGGTGATGGAATCAACGATTTCTTTACCCCGGTATTCTTCCGAGATGTGGAGCTCACAGAAATTGCTATATATGACCGTTGGGGAAACCAACTACATACCAATACCACGGATATTCTCCGCCTCTGGGATGGATTGGTCGATGGAGGGAAAGAAGCCAAGGATGGGGTGTATTATTATTACATCATGTATGAAGAGCTCAACAATGCAGGTAACATCCCTAGAGAAGCAAAAGGATGGGTTCAGTTAATTCGATAAATTCTTTCGGATACAACCTCAAATCCCCAAAACAGTACCTATCTTTGTGGTCCTTTATCATTCATATTTTGAGATTCTATCCAAAATTATGGATAGAAGGTCATTTATATAGGTTTTTTTACATTTTTTATGCTTCGTTTGGGAAAACTTATTCAGATTTTGTTTGTGTTAGGAGGAATTTGGGGCTGTGCTAACCAGATTTCTCCAACGGGGGGAAAGGGAGATGAGATCCCTCCCGAAATTACCAAAACCCTGCCTGTTACACAGGCTTTAAGGGTAGATGCATCTACCATTAAAATCTACTTTAGTGAAGCGATAAAAAAGCCTACCTACAATAAAGAAATATTCATTTCTCCCCTGCTGAAACGACCTCCCCGAATATATTTAAGTGATAGCGGTAAGCGAATCAAAATAAAAATAGAAGAAGGCTTGTTAGATAGTACCACATATGTGATTACCCTGAAGGAAGTTCAGGATCATTTTGGGGGAAATAAATTGGAGCAAGTCTTCACTTTTGCCTTTAGTACAGGCCCCTTTATCGACAGCATGGAGATTAAGGGGGAAGTTCAGCATCCCATATTGGGAAAAGGGCAGGAAGAGATGATTCTCATGCTATTTCCTGCCGACAGTATTCAGAATGACGATTTTTTGGGGAAAAGACCAGAGTATATCAGCCAAACGGATAAAGCAGGACGCTTTATATTTAAGAATTTGCGGAGAATGCCCTATCGCCTGTACGGTTTAGTAGATGTGGACCAGTCAGCTACCTATAGCCAGTTTACAGAGGTGATAGCACTCGCAGACAGTTCACTTATCTTATTTCCCGATACTTCATCCTCGGTAGAGACCCGCCTCTATTCCTTTCTGCCGGATAATCAGGCACCAACTTTTCGAAATTATGTGTGGCTGAACGATAGTACTTGGTTGGGGGAATTTACCGATCCCTTTTTAGGCGATTCATTGAAAGTTACGCTTTCTGACTCGGCAGGGAGCACGACAGAGATACCGACCTTCACCCTATTGCCTACTCCTACGAATGAACTGATTTTTCATACCCCTGTCTCCTCCCAAGATAGCATGAGCGTAACCTTGATCGGTATACGAGATAGCTTAAACAACCGAGAAGATACAATTGTCGCCCTGAGAGGGTCCCGAACCCGGGAAATAGAAAAACCCTTGGTCCAAAAGCCCGATTTCAATTTTGATAGTATGGGTTGGGAATTATTTTCATATTGGTCCCAGAATCCAAGGGACACCCAATTCGTCGTATTAACAGATACGGCAAGGTACCGCCCTTCTACTTCTGATACCCTTCCAGAACTGCCAGCTATTGCCGAAGATATTCCTTATGTGAATAAGTTACCTATTGAGCTTGAGCCCTATGGCTTTTATTCAATCATTAGGCCTCAAGACAAAATTCCGCCGAGTAATGCCTATCTACTCCACATCAGGGGACAAGTGATAGGAATGGAAGACACAGTCTTCCGATACAAATTGAGTATTCCTGATCCAGAGGAATATGGTACTTGGTCTGGATTGGTGAGACCCGATGTATTTCGTGGACCTTTGGTTATTCAACTGATTAAAGACAAATCCATTGTAAGGCAAGCCTTTGACTCTACGTTTCATTTCCGATATCTATCTCCAGGCTCCTATCAAATACAAGTGATTTATGATCAGGATGGAAATAAAGCCTGGACTCCTGGAAATACCAAGCCTTATCGTCTTCCGGAGAAGATTTACCGCTATCCTACGGAAACTACTATCCGTGCCAACTGGGACATTGAAGGAGATACCTTGGAGGTAAAATATGATATTCCGATTGAAGAGCCCAAACCAGATACTACTCAGGCAGTATCTCAAAATAGAAACTCCCAAGGCCCACGGCGAACTGGGTTGAGGCCAGGATTTAGGAATTAGGCTGATACGTTATTGAATAAAAGACTCTGTTAGAATTTTGTAACCCGCTGAGGCAATCCCATTCGGATTCCCCCGAAAATCTCTACCCCCTCACGGTTATTTTCCTTCCTGTACCTCCCTTCAATTTCAGCGTAGATATCCGTATTCCACAATTGATAGGTACAGCGGCCATAAATCTGATCAATTTGAAGAGGCCGTCCTTGCCCAACTACTTGACCAAAATCTCCAGCCCGATCTACCGAATAGGAGCGATTAATATCCGAACCATAATTGACTCCATTTTGGTCCAGTCCTTGATTTAGCCTTAGAAAAGAAAGTTCCAAGTTGAGGGGAGGAAGGGGATGGTACCTAAGGCTTAGGTAAAAGTCGTATAGGTTAGCGCCTGCGCCATGCCCGAGGGACTGATCAAATTGACTATAGTTGGCTGCAATATTAAAATGCTGGTAGGTATAGGGGCGAAGCCTATTGTATTCAGCGTGAAAGTCTAGGGTTGGGATGGAAAAGGCATTGATGTATTTCACTCCCAACTGGTAGCCCCATTTGTTGCCCCAGTAGTCATCTCCATTATCGCGTTGTCCAATATTGAGGTCGTCAATTAGAAACTGTCCATAAAACTGCAGGGCCTGAAATGCATTCCATTTTGCGCTGAAGCCCAATGTGGCATTATCTGGGCTTCCTAGACTCTGTTCAATGGCCCGGTAAAAAATAAGAGGGTTGATATATTGTATTTCAAATCCTCGTTTGCCATTGGCCAAATAGGGATTATAGACAACAGATTCAAATAGACTGAGCGATAGGGTATTTGTTGGGAAATAGGATAACTGATGAAACACTGCAAACTTTCTAGGAAAGGTCCCCTCATCATCCGATTTGCCGGGTACAAAATCTAATAATTGGGTAAAGTGATTGACATACACGAGCCGCCAAATCTGGGTTTGAATATTTACAAAGGCATAATCGGCAGCATGATCATTTAAGAATAGGCTTTGTCTCCCCAAACCCCAAGAGGCCCTATCTTTTCCTATCTTGATGCGCATGGGAGCAATGGGGCTAAATGTGAGATAGGCCCGCGCATTGAAAAAATCCAAGCCATTCTCTGTATTTCCAAAGCGTTTTACAAAGGTCTGATCGTATAATTGATTGTTTGCCTCATAGCGCTCAAAAATGTATTGAGGGATGCGTATTACATTATCTGTAACTTCAGTATAAAATCCTATTTTGTCCCATAAAACGCCCCTAACGGAGAGTCCCCGTATATTATTAAGTAACGTGTGCCCCTGACGGGTAGGGGATTGGAAAGTTTCTTGTTCATTTCCCAGAGATAGATGAAAGGCTGGGTTGACATAGAGCCTAAATTTCTCGGGATTTTCTTCTACGTGAAAAAGGTCTCGCCCATTTTTATAAAAGGTATTGAATACGCCCTCTTCTTTGAAGGATGCCGCATATTCATCATCTACCAACATACGCATACGTTGGTGCCAGTTCTTTTCAACGGGAGAGAGGCGTTGGCTATCAACTTTAGCGTAAAATTCGCTTAGTTTTTCCCTGCCATAGGGTTTGATATGCGTCGGGAAATAGTCATTCGTTAAGCCTAAAATATCCAGACGATCGGTATAGTGATAAAGATCGTGGTTGAGTAAAATATCGGCATTTTGAGCGTGAGCAGTAGGAAGGAGCATGCAGATACATGCGAGGAAGGCCAACCTTCTCATGTGGAATAATTTTGAGATAAAAGTACTAATAATATGGGGAATTAAGGGGGCTAAATACTTTCTCTATGTATCAGACGTTTTGAAGCCCGAAAAATTGTAATTTGAGAAAACAATGAAAGGAGACTCCCAGCCTCGCATCTTTATGTCCGTCATTAATGACTTGAGCGGGGATCAGCGCATACATAGAATTGCCCAGACGCTAGAGGCAAACGGATATCGGGTAAGAGTCCTGGGAAGGATATTGCCCCATTCTAAGCCCTTGCCAGATATGAACTATGAGGTGCACCGTATGAAACTCTTTCTGACGCGTGGAAAGGGCTTCTACCTGGAGTATAACCTGAGGTTGTTTTTTTACTTACTTTTTCGCCCGGTAGACATTCTTCACGCAAATGACCTAGACACCCTTCTTGCCAACTTTTTGGTGGCTAGGCTGAGGCGAAAAAAGATAGTTTACGATACCCATGAGTATTTTACCCAAGTTCCCGAGCTGCTAGACCGTCCATGGACTCAATGGATATGGCAGCAACTGGAAGGATTTATTTTCCCTCGTCTCAAACACATCTTTACGGTAAATCAAAGCATCGCAGATATTTATTCCCAAAAATATGGAATAGAAGTAGGGGTTGTCCGAAACCTTCCTTTAAGAATAAATTCTCCCCAAAAGCATTCAAATCCAGACTCAAAAATTCTCCTATACCAGGGGGCGCTAAATATGGGGCGGGGCATAGAGTTGATGATACAAGCGATGGCCTATTTGCCTCAGTTCACCTTATGGATTGTAGGCAGAGGAGATATAGAGGAGGAATTAAAAGCCTTAACAAGCACCCAAAGCTATCCGGAAAGGGTGAAATTTGTTGGATTTATTCCCTTCGAAAAGTTAGATGAAATAACTTCTCATGCTGTTCTAGGCTTTAGTCTGGAAGAAGATAAGGGAATGAACTACCGATATGCCTCGCCCAATAAAATCTATGATTATATACAAGCAGGTGTCCCGGTATTGGCCTCTGATCTACCAGAGATGAAACGAATTGTCAAGCATTATAAGGTTGGAGAGGTATTAAAAACGGTGAGAAGAACCCCTCGAGCTCTGGCAAGCCAAGTGTTGGCGATGACCAAAGATCTTCCTGCTTATAAGCAATACCAACTTTCCTGTCAGGAAGCAGCTAAGGTGCTGAACTGGGAAAGTGAGCAACACCGGTTATTGGAGATATACGGGAAATTAGGGTAAGGCTAAGTATTATTACTTCAAGGCTCCTACAAACCACAGGTACTCATCCACAAATTTCTTAGCACTTTCTATAAAAGAGGATTCCAATGGGGTATTATTTTCATCGAACAATTTCTGTACATAGGGTGTCAATAGCTTTCTGGGCATAGGATATCCTCCAAGAGAGAGGATGAGCAATTGCATTTCGGTGGAACCATTGATGCCTCCCATAGGCCCTGAACCTGTTGACACGACGCCCATAGGTTTTCGCTCAAATTCTTTCCAAAAATGATCCAGGGCATTTTTTAAAACACCAGAATAACTCCCGTGGTATTCTGGGGAACACAAAATGACTCCATTTGCCTGTTGGAGGAGTTGGCTTTTCTGCTGAAAAACGGGAGAAGGTTCTTTTTCCTTTTTCCACTGGTGGGCCAAAAGGGGAAGTGGATCTTCGGCTAGGTCCCAAATTTGGGGGATTACCCCTTCTCTTTGAGAGAGCAGCTCAAAAAGATATCTGGCTACTTTATCGGTATATCTTCCATTGCGTATGCTTCCAAGGAGGATGAGAATGTGTAAAGGAGAGGTATGCATATCAATGGGTGGATGTGTATCTAAAATTTAATAGGAGAGAAAGTAGTATATAGGCCAATAGAATAAAAGGGATTGCCAGGAATTGGTAAAAAGTAAGCCCCAAGCCTCCTAAAATAATTAACAGATAGCGTGGCCAATTGTTGGAGAGCGTGAGAGAGCTTACTTTTAGGGAAAAAAGCGCAATAGGGGAAAGCATCAGAAAACAGGAAAGGAATACGAGAAAAAGTAGGAGGTAGGGTTGATTCAAACCGAGGCTTAAATAGGTATCGGGATGAAAGGTGGGAATCCAAACATAAGAGAGGATCAGAGCGGCATTTGCTGGGGTAGGAAGGCCTAAGAAATCTTCTCGGGGAGGGGCAAGATTAAATTTTGCTAAGCGAATGGAAGAAAATATGGGTATGAGAATGGCAAAAAAAGGAAGATACTCCCAATAATCTTCGGAAAGATGAGATTGAATATGCCTATACATTAGAATACCAGGAAATAGCCCAAAACTGATGAGGTCGGCAAATGAATCCAGTTGCTTCCCCAGTTCTGAACCTACACCCAGGACCCTTGCAGCAAGTCCATCCAGAAAATCAAAGAGTAAACAAAAGGCAAAGAGTAGAACGAGTTGCCACATGCTCCCTTGGAATACAAATAAAATGGCAAGGCTTCCACATCCTAAATTGGCTAAGGTTAGGATATTGGGTATATGCTGCCTAATTCGCATATAAGTGATTCTTGTGGATATAGGTTCTGACCTCTTCTGGAACCAGGTATCTGATAGACTGCCTGGCTTGCAGAGCAGCTCGTATATAGGAAGCCGAAATATCTAAAAAGGGGGCTTCAAATACGTGGATTTGGGCGTTTAGGGAATCTAAATCTGGGCTGCTCCCAGGGCGGGGATAGGTATAAATAGGGTAGTGGGCCATGAGAATGTCGGCCTTCTTCCATTTGTGAAGATGAACCAGGTTATCCCCACCCATGATGAGGCTGAAGGAGTAGGAAGGATAAGTATCGTTTAGATGAGTCAGGGTATCAATGGTATAGGAGGGTTTGGGCAGGGTAAATTCCACATTAGAGGCCATCAGCCGATTATTGCCTTCAATGGCCAATTCTACCATTCTGAACCGATCGTATTCATTCAGTAGGTTATTTTTTTTCTTGAACGGATTTTGGGGACTGACGATAAACCATACACTATCCAATTTGGATTGGTTGATAGCCGTTTCAGCCACAATCAGGTGGCCATGATGAATGGGATTGAAAGAGCCAAAATAGAGTCCTACGTTCATGCAGAAAAAAATTGTGTTAAGATACACCGAAAAATTTGTGTTTGATCAAGGAAGCTAACTCAGCAATGGCTTGGTCAAGCAAGTCATTGACAATGATATGATCAAATTTCTGGGCATAGCTCATTTCATTTTGGGATTTGGCTAGCCGTTTTTTTATCTCATCTGTTGAGTCTGTTGCTCGTTTCATAAGCCTATTCTCCAATTCCTGAATACTAGGTGGAGAAATGAAAATAGCGACGGCTCTCTCCCCAAATTGTTGCTTTATATTCAATCCCCCTTCAACGTCTACATCAAAAATAGGGCATTTGCCCTTGGCTAGAATGCGGTCTACCTCCGACCGTAATGACCCATAAAAACGACCTTCATACACCTCCTCCCATTCTACAAAGTCTCCTTGTTCAATTCGTTCTTTGAACTCCTGTACGGAAAGAAAATAGTAGTGTTCTCCTGCTTTCTCGTGCTTCCTGGGATTACGTGTAGTAGCTGAAATGGAAAATTCAAAGATGTCAAACTGGTGCATCACCTCTTGTACCAGGGTGGTCTTTCCGGCTCCACTAGGAGCCGAAATAATTAAAAGCTTGTGAGAAGGAGCCGTCATTTTCCCGTATGGTTTAGACCTTCGATGGATTCTAAAGATAGAAGCTCCTCAAAAGTTAGACTTCTTTGTTCCCCACTTTCCATCTTTTTTACAAGACATTTTCTAGCTATTCTTTCTTCATCTCCAATAAGTATTAAAAAAGGAATGCCTTTTTTATCAGCATAAGAAAACTGTTTTTTTAATTTGGCTGATTCTGGGTACAATTCACATTTGAAGCCTCGTTTTCTTAGATTATTCATGAGTTCTAAGGCTTTTAACTCATTTTCCTCCCCGAAGTTGACAAACATCAGCTCTACAGGACTGGCAGAAATGTTGAATAATTCTAATGCCTCCATGGCATCATAGATCCTATCAGCCCCAAAAGAAATTCCTACTCCTGAAAGTCCGGGTTTTCCGAAAACCCCTGTAAGGTTGTCATACCTTCCTCCCCCTCCTACACTGCCAATGGCAACATTGTCAATTTTCACTTCGAAAATGGTTCCAGTGTAGTAATCCAGGCCTCGGGCTAGCTTTAAATCAAAATTAATTTTGGCATTGAAGGAATTGCAATATTGATAGAAATTCCCGACCTCTCTCATCTCTTCTACTCCTTTTCTCCCCGTTTCAGAATCTTGAAATACGCCATTCAAAAAGGCCAATTTTTCCTCAAAACTCCCTTCAAAGGACAAAATCTCAAATAGCTGCTGACAAGCCTTTTCTCCAATTCCTCTATTCTGCAGTTCCTGATGCACGCCTACTTTCCCTATTTTATCCCATTTGTCAATAGCCATACAGATCTCTCCTACCTTCCCAGGCTGTCCGATATATTCTGCATAGGCACTCAGAATTTTACGGTTATTGATAAGAATGGTAAAGTCATCAAAGCCTAGACGAGAAAGGGCTTCATCATATATGCTAAGAAACTCTGCCTCAAAGAGGAGGGAATCAGACCCCACCACGTCGGCATCGCACTGGTAAAATTCTCTATATCGACCCTTTTGAGGCCTATCTGCCCGCCAAACGGGTTGGATTTGATAGCGCTTGAAGGGAAACGTAATCTCATTCTGGTGCATGACAACGACCCGAGCAAAGGGGACGGTAAGGTCATAGCGAAGGGCTTTTTCCGATATCTCAAAAGAAAGCTTTTTAGCATCATCCAGCGAATGGGCCTTTTTGAGAAAGTCTCCGGAGTTTAGGATTTTGAAAATTAAGCGATCTCCTTCCTCCCCGTATTTCCCCGTCAGAACGTCCAACCTTTCCATTGAGGGAGTTTCGAGCGGAGCATAACCATATCGCTTGAATACCGACCGGATGGTATCAAAGATATGCTCCCGTTTGAGCATTACATCTGGTAAAAAATCTCTGGTTCCTCTGGGAACGGATGGTTTCTGCGCCATGAAAAAAAATTGTTAGAAAGAAAATCGCTGCATGAATGTTTCTTGTATGCGATACTTTTTCAAGGGGCAAAGGTAAGCAAAAACTGGACTCCTCATGATAGAGAAGCCCAGTATTGTAGTAAAGATTTACACAGAACTTATTTATATCCTAGATGAATGAAGGCAATGTGTACTTTTTTATTCATTCGCAGCAAGACATGGAAGGTGCAAAGCTCTGTGCAGCAAAGGCTTGGCTATTGGATCGACCTGTTTGACAGTTAAGTTATGGGAAAATGGAGTGAAAAAAAATACCTACTTAGGTAGGAAACCGCTGTTTTTTAAATAGTCGGCCACTTCAATTACACTAGCAAATCCGCGAAAAAATAAGTCATGGGACTTTTTGAGGATATTTTTGTGATGCGTATATAGGGTCTGGATAGTAATATGATGCTTTTTGATAATATCACCGGGCTTATGAAAACCTGCAGCGTATGAACGAAGAAGTTCATTCTCCTTACGGGTAAAAGCCTTGAGGATTTTCTGGCTGATATTTTCTAGAAACACCTCATTCCATTTTTGTGAAGAAACACCTTCAGAAAAGATTTCTCCTTTTAGGTTTTGAATGTCTACTTCATGAAAGGCTATTCCCATTCGGAAAGTATTCAACTGGCTGACCATCTGTTTATGCTCGTCGATTTGTAGAATGGTAGAATTCTGAATGACAGAATAGTAGCTTCCATTTCCATGTAGAATGGGAAAGGCTACTCTATAGGTATATTTAAAGGGTTCTAACTGATCTTTGTATTGAATGGCCAATTCCAGGGCCTCCCTTCCCCAAATGGTATAGAGTTGAAGCATGGCGGGGTGTACCCGATCCAGATAGGATAGAATCTTTAGGTCTTCTGAAACCCCTAATATCTCTGGAATGCCATGAGAATAGGTGAATCCTGGCACTCGGTAATCTAGGATGGTATAAAATGTATCTAACGCAAGGGGCCTTGTTTTGATATTTTCCTGCCAATAGATGCGCACCTCTTCATCACTCAATCTAGCTGAAGACCCTAAAAGAGTCGAATAGGTCTCAATTTGCCTGAGAGATTCCTTTTTGGCATCCATGGAGAACTTTACATCAGTTTTCGGATGATATCGTCAGCAGTGATCCCTTCTGCCTCTGCGGTAAAGCTAGGTACAATCCTATGACGTAAAACAGAAAGAGCTACCTCATGCACTTCTTCAATATCCGGAGAATATTTCCCCTTTAACAAAGACAGAGCTTTGGCACCTAGGATAAGGTATTGAGAAGCACGTGGCCCAGCTCCCCAGTTGATGAGAGATTTTATCGCCTCAGGAGAATGTGGGGTATTAATACGTGTTTTGTTAACGAGTTGAACGGCGTGTTCGACGACATTGTCAGAGACGGGCACCTGCCTGACAAGATTTTGGAAGTAAATGATATCTTCTCTAGAGAGAATGGTTTGGAGCTCTGGTTGTTCGTTTACCGTAGTGCGTTTTACAATATCTATTTCTTCTTCGATAGAAGGGTAACCCACCTGTATATTGAACATAAAGCGGTCCAATTGGGCCTCGGGAAGAGGATAGGTTCCTTCCTGCTCAATGGGGTTTTGGGTGGCCAGGACGAAAAATGGGGGATCTATCCCATAGTTCTCCCCAGCAATGGTAATATTCTTTTCCTGCATGGCTTCCAGTAGGGCCGCCTGCGTTTTAGGGGGCGTTCGGTTAATTTCATCAGCCAAGAGAATGTTGGCAAAAATGGGCCCCTTAACAAATTTAAAGTATTTGCGCCCTGTCTCTTCATCCATCTCCAAAAGCTCAGTTCCCAATATATCACTGGGCATAAGATCTGGTGTAAACTGAATTCTACTGAATTTTAGGTCCAAAACCTGGGCGATAGTACTGATAAGGAGGGTTTTGGCGAGTCCTGGAACTCCTACCAG
Organism: Bacteroidia bacterium; assembly: GCA_965263105.1. Classification (GTDB taxonomy): domain Bacteria; phylum Bacteroidota; class Bacteroidia; order J057; family J057; genus JBCCTX01. The sequence goes on from CBDHGL010000003.1 coordinate 1,171,348, forward strand.
TAAGGTATGTCCTTTACAGAATAGGGCTATCAACAACTTTTCTACCACGTCCTCTTGACCGATAATTACTTTGCCGATTTCCTGTTTCAGTTCTCTGTACTTTTGGGCAAGAGCATCTGCAGCCTCTACTTCTGTCTGATATTTTTGCATTAGTTGGTCCAATTTTTAAGCGCATTTGAGCACTCATTTGGTTTGATGTCAATATATATATTTTTCTTGGCGGATTCTACCCAAGCATCCAGGATTTCTCCTTGTCGTGCACGAAGGGCAGCATTATAAATAGTCTTATAATCATCTTTTAAGTTGGGAGCGTGAGGGGGAATTTTTTTCTTGACGAAAATGACGTGATAAGCAGGTCTACCCGTTTGTCCAGACGTTTCATCAATTTTAAGAGGTGGGGAAACTTCCCCAGCAGCCATAGACTCTACCTTGAAGTACATATCAGCTGGGAGGGCGTCCAATGGGACATCCAGTTCTCCAGGAGCCTTGGGGTTGGTTATACAGCCCCCACAATCTTTTGAAGCTCTGTCTTCTGAATATACTATTGCTGCTTCCTCAAAGGTAAGTGAGTCGATTGCTATTAACTCCTGAATTTCATCGAACTTTGCCAATACGACAGAATCTCCCTCCAAGCTGGGTTTGGGTTTCCTTAGAATATGGCTTGCTTCAACCAACTCTCCTTGTCGTTTATGCAATTGGATAATGTGAAAGCCAAACTCGGTTTCCACCACATCAGAAATATCTCCTTCTCTCATAGAGTAAACAACTTCTTCAAACTTGGCCACCATCATACCTCTGCCAAACTGTCCCAAGCTACCGCCATTAACCCTTGAGCCCGGATCCTCTGAATACCTTTTGGCCAAATCAGAAAAGTCCTTTCCGTCTTCCATGATTTGGCGTCTATATTCCAAAAGTTCCTTACGGGCAACATCTTTACTTTCTTCAGACCAGGGTACATTGATTACAATATGATTCAGTTGAATCTCGGCTGGGAGTAAGCCCAAACTATCCTTAGGGATCGTAGCGAAAAACTCTTTTACTTCCCTGGGAGTAATAGTCGCCTCTTCGAAGATGGTGCTCTTTTGGCGGTTGATCAGGAGCTGTTCTTTAACCTCTTCGTGTATATCTTCTTTAAATTGTAGAACGGGTTTCCCATAAATATTTTCAAACTCTTCAGTAGACCCATTCATTTGTTGTAGGGTGAACTGTACCCGTCTATCCACTTCTGAATCTACTTGTGACTCAGAAACTACAATACTGTCTAACTCTGCTTTATTCAGCATGAGTTTGTCTAGGATGAGGTTTTCCAAGATGCTGCATTTCAAAGTTCCATCATCCTTTTGGCCATTAATGATATAATAATTGTAATTGTCTTCTACCTGAGAAGATAGAATAATTTTATCGCCAATCACCGCAACGATTCGATCCAGAATTTGGCCTTTCATTCCAAGATGAAAGAACCCAAACGCTATCAAAAGAATGCCTATCCGCTTCATAAATTATCAATAAATTTCAATATCCCTATTCATTTTTGCCTGATCCACGAGCCAGGTTTTGGTTTGATCTAGCAATTTACGTTTTCTTTGATTGAGAATGATCCCTTTTATTTCTTCACTACACATACTTAGGGGCTTTTGGTCTCCTGCCTTCACTACATCTATAAGTTTAAACAAGTGATTGGAAACGTTACCCGTTTCGGGATCCTTATTGTTATAAGAGTACACCTGATTTGTGGGAACCCGTTTTATATCCAAGGGGAATCCCTTTTTTACTAAGTCCAATTCTTTTTCAGTCGAATATAAACTATCTAGCTTGTATTCTACGTCTTCTAGCGTCGAACACCATTCTACAAGTTCCGCCAATAGGGTAGGATCTTTGCTTCTTATGGCAGCCACTCTGTCTGCTTCAATGGGTTCTACCGATTTGATATAGAAAAAACTATAGTAGGTAGCTTCACTAATAAATTTATCGAGATTTTGGCTGTAATAGTTGCGTACCTCTTGGGGAGAAATGGCTCGATAGAGTTCTCTCTGAGTTACATAGCGCATGTATTCGTACTCTATCAACTGGTTTTTATAATTTTCAACCCGCAGCCCAATAGTTTTTTCCAAATTGGGGATTGTTGCTAGCGCCTTGTCTTCCAGAACTTTTGCCATCAACCAATCTTCAATAAAGATTTTGGCAATCCGAGAACTATCTTCCTCTTCGAGGTCCCGAGGTAAATTCTCCTGAAGTTCTTTTTGATACAGTACCTGACCCTTATACTTCGCCACAGCTTCTCCCTGGTTCGTGATTCCTTCCCGGCCACAGGAATCAATTATACCTCCCCATACAACTAGGAGATAAAAGCCAATAATTTTTACAATCTTTTGGGAAATCAATAACATAGACATTTATTGGAATAGCTGACCGAAGACTTCCTCATGGATAGTTACGGGATATTTTTCCTCAAGTTCCTTTAACCACTGTTTTTCAAGGAAATCCTGGTATTGGGTTATCGCCTCTGACTTGGCTTTGTCAAAAGCCTTGATCCCTGCAGGAAATTTTTCTTTTAACACTCTTACCAGAAAATAGCCATCCTCCTCAACTGTGTTTAAGGTGTATCCCACTTCTTTGTCAAAGACATCCTTTGGGAGCTTGGCTTTTCCCTTTTCATAATTTAGTGTTAGGATTCGGACATTTAGGGAGGATTCCTGATTGAGGAGAGAGTCAATGCTGTCGTCATCCTTCTCTGATTGAAGAAGAGAAAGCACTGCCTGGGCAATAGAATCCGTTGTACAGCGATATTCTCTCATATCTACACTTTGTTCAGCAAAAAAGTCCTCTTGGTGAGTATTGTAATATGTTCTGAGGCCTGTAGTGTCTTCAACTGCTTTCTTCCACACTTTATCTTCCATCAAGGTGAAAAGCATTATCCCATCTCGATATTCCTTTAATAAGTGTCGGAATTCGGGATTCTTTTTAGGGAGTTGTTCCTCTTCATAAGCCAATAACCATGTTTTTTCAAAATCTTTTCGTACGATCTCCACGGCTTGATTGGCAGGAAGACGAGAATATTTTCTTCTGTTTGCTACATAATGGTCAATGAGTTCTTGCAGGGTTGCCGCATCTTTTCCACTTACCTTGAAGAGAGGCAGCTCGTAGATCATTTGTTGGCTGGTATCAGGTGTCCAGCCCCCCGCTGCAAAGCGCTCGTCCAGAGTTTCAGTAAACGTATGGAAGTTTTCTGGGAAGTCCACATAATTTCCTTCCTCTTTTATGCGTTTCAATAGAGCTTCCTGCCCCAATTTAGAGCGACTATCCCGGGCAATTCGCTGCTTGAGATTGGCCCTGGAGGACTCGAAATCCTGGGTTCCTTCTACTTCAGTTACGCTTAGCAGATGCCATCCATAGGCAGTTTGGAAAGGGGCTGAAAACTCTCCTTCTCCAAGGGCAAGCTTTTGCTCTTCCATTTCGGGCAGCAGACGAATCATTCCCAGGTCTCCCCCTTTGGCACTCGTTCCCGGGTCATCTGAGAATTGCTTTGCCAATTGGGCAAAATCCGCTCCCTCTTTCAGTTTCTCGTGTAATTCCTCAATTTTTGCCATGGCCTGGGCGGTATCTTTGGCACTATATCGATCTCCCACCCGAATGATAATATGAGCCGCTCGTTTTTTTCCTGAATTTGGGATCTTATCGTTTACCTTCACCAGGTGATAGCCAAATACAGTCCTTACAGGTAGGGATACCTCGCCTTTGGCTGTCTTAAAAGCCGCAGTTTCAAATGGGTAAACCATATCAAAAGCACTAAAAAATCCCAATTCCCCATTATTGGTTTTTACCGAAGGGTCTTGAGAATGAGTTTGAGCCAATTGCTTAAAACTCTTTTGGTCATTTATTATGCTATCTCTAATCCGAATAGCCTTTTGATAGGTTAAAAGCGTATCATTTGGCAAAGCATTTTTGTCCAGAGAAAGAAGAATGTGGCTGGCATTTACCAAGAATTTTGAACGTTCAAATGCTTCCTTTATCAATTGCTCTTCTACTTCAGAAGCAGACATATAGGGTTCTACTAACTGCTTTTTGTAGGTTTCAAATTCCCGTTTAAAGGATTCTGTTTCATGGATTCCTTTTTCCTCTGCTTCAAAAACTTTGCGCTTAAAGTTGATATATAAATCCAGGTATTCTTGGTATTGTTCGGCTGTGTGGCCTTTTACCCCCTCTTTTCCTCCATTGTTTTTTTGATAAACGCGCTGAAACTCAGCGAGGTCTATCTGCTCTCGCTCAAAGCTCAAAAGAATGGGAGAGGGCTCATTATCCTGGGCCGAGAGAGACAAACAAGAGCCAAGAAAGGAAAGGAAAACACATACAAGGCTAAAAGATTTCTTTATATTCATTGAATAACTATAGTTAAGGGAAATCTATTTGAGGGGGTAAATTTACTAATACGGCATAAATAACGAAATATCCTTAATTTTAGTTTGTTAATTTATTTCTATACCTCGGTACTGCATAAGTGGATTTTACTCATGAAATCAATCTATATTTCTTTCTGCGCCATTATTTCCCTGTTTTCTGCAACTTGTCTTTTCGGCCAGTCCTCCCTATTTGATAAGGAAGATCCACTCCAACTAAAGCTCATTGTGGATGTCGAGCGAATATTGACTGAGAGGGGAGAGGATAGAAAGGCTTTGGATGCCATGCTAATTCAAAATGTAGGAACTAGTAATGAACTTTCCTGTACCTTAGATGTGAGTGTGCGGGGTAATTTCCGTAGAAATCCTCAAAACTGTGGATTTCCCCCTTTGAAGTTGGATTTTTTCCGAAAGAAAGATCCTCCTGGGGGGGCTTTTTCAGGGCAAAACAAGCTGAAGCTAGTTACACATTGTGAAGATAGTGACCATGTTTTATTAGAGTACATGGTTTATAAGCTTTACAACCTAATTTCTCCCAATAGCTATAAGGTTCGATTGGCCGAGGTAACCTACCAAGATGCCAAAGGGGTCCATCCTTTGATAACGGAAAAAGCTTTTTTCATAGAAGACGATGACGAGATGGCTCATAGAATAGGAGGAGTGGGCTTGGTATCGGATACCATTTATCCAGCTGATGCTAATCGAGAGGCACTTACTTCTCTATACTTATTTAACTGTATGATCGGAAATTTGGATTGGAATATTCCCTTCTTGAAAAATTTGAAGGTGGTAGACATGGGAGAAGCTTCAGCCCCCATCGTAGTACCCTATGATTTTGATTTTAGTGAGATGGTAGATGCCCCTTACACGAAAATATATGTGAGTGGCTTAGATCGACAGGTCATTCGGGATATTTGTAGAAATGAGGAGGAGGTAGAACGGGCCTGGAAGTTCTTTATGGAGTTAAAGAAACCCATCTTTGATCTCTACAAGAAGGCTAAGGACCTGGACCCTATCTTAAAGCGAAGGAGTATATACACATTAAAAGACTTCTATAAGAAGATAAAAAAACTACCTGATTTGCAGCAGGACTTTCGGAAAGGATGCTCCTAGCCACCACTTATTTCTCAACCTACCAATTTTCTACCTATGCGCTACTACCTACTTGTTCTAACCTGTATATTGGGTTGCTTTTCCTGCCAATATGAACCTTCAAGAGAGGGGCAGTTGCAATTATTGTTTTTGGGACATGATGGAGAACATCACAATGGCAAGGAATACATGCCCATTTTGGCCTCCTATCTTGGACCTAAGGGTATGCAGCTTACTTGGGCTTCTTCTCCTGAGATCCTAAATGCAACCGACCTCAAAAAATACGATGGATTAATTCTGTATGCCAACCACGATAGCATTACTTCATCTCAGGAGAAAGCTTTGCTCAATTTTGTTCGGAAAGGGAAGGCATTTATTCCGATCCATAGTGCCAGCTATTGTTTTCGCAATTCTAAGAAGTTTGTAGACTTGGTAGGTGCTCAATTTAAATCCCATGGGGTAGACAGTTTTTTGACAGAATATACTCAATCCGAACACCCTATATTGCTAGGGTCTCATCCCTTTTCTACCTGGGACGAGACCTACGTTCATCATATGCATAATCCCGACAGAGAGGTATTGATGGAGCGAGTTGAAGGGGAGCATAGGGAACCTTGGACTTGGACCCGAAGCTATGGGAAAGGGCGCGTTTTTTACACAGCATATGGACATGATGAGCGCACCTGGTCTCATCCCGGCTTTCTGGAGTTGCTTGAAAAAGGAATACGCTGGGCGGTAGGCCCAGAGCGGGAAGCACGGCTTGCCCAAATTAGTCTTCCAAAGCTGACCTATGAGGAAAGCTCCTTCATCCCCAATTATGAAAATAGACCCCAAGCCCTTCCTTTCCAGCACCCACTTTCACCTGGAGAATCAATGAATATGATCCAAATCCCTCCAGATTTTACCCTAGATCTTTTTGCTTCTGAGCCAGACATAATCAATCCCATTGCCATGAGTTGGGACGAAAAGGGCCGGTTATGGGTCTTAGAAACAAAAGATTATCCCAATGTGGTCCGCCCTCAAGAGGAGGGGGGAGCAGATGTATTAAAGATATTAGAAGATAGAGATGGGGATGGAAAGGCTGACACCGTAAAAATATTCGCAGATAACCTGAATATTCCCACCGGATTGGTATTTGCTAACGGAGGGGTAATTGTAGCTCAGGCTCCAGATTTCTTATTCCTCAAAGATACGGATGGAGATGATATAGCCGATGTCCGAGAAGTATTGTTCAGCGGTTGGGGAACTTATGATACCCATGCCGGGCCTTCGAATCTCAAGTACGGATTTGATAATTGGATATGGGGGACAGTGGGATATTCGGGATTTAAAGGAAAGGTAGGAGGAAAAGAACTTCAATTTACTATGGGGGTTTATCGCTTCAAACCTGATGGAAGTGAACTAGAGTATATTACCAAATTTACCAACAATACCTGGGGCTTGGGCTTCAATGAGGAATTTGATGTATTTGGTTCCACGGCAAATAATGAACACAGTACCCAGGTAGCCATTCCCGATCGGTATTTTGAGGGGGTAAAAGGAATGAGAACCGTCGGGAGCTTAAAAATTGACGGACACTATGGGGCTCGACCTATTACGCAGAATGTGCGTCAGGTTGATGTGCATATGGGCTTCACTGCTGCGGCGGGTATCAATCTGTACACGGCCAGGAGCTTCCCCAAGGAATATTGGAACCAGATAGCCTTTGTTAATGAGCCCACCCTCCATTTGCTTCACCGAGCGATTCTGGAACGATCTGGAACGCGCTATCAGGAACGAGATGGCTTTAATATAATGGCCAGCATGGATGAGTGGGTTTCCCCTGTCCATGCAGAAGTGGGCCCTGATGCGGCCCTTTGGGTAGCAGATTGGTATAATTTTATTGTTCAACACAACCCGACCCCTTCTGGCTTTGAAAATGGAGAGGGTAATGCCCATATAAATCCCCTACGAGACAAGCAAAGAGGGCGTATATATAGGATTTCTTATTCAGGAAGGGAGGCTGAACCCAGTGAGCAACCCATTTTAAATGTGGATATACCTCAGTCTCTTGTCAAAGCCTTGAGCAATAACAACCTGTTTTGGCGTATGCATGCTCAACGATTGATAGTGGAAAATAAGTTAGAATCTTTGATCCCAGACCTGGTTGCTTTGGTGAAAAATACTACTACAGACATCTTGGGGTTGAATAACTCTGCTGTACATGCCTTATGGGCTTTGGAAGGCTTAGGAGCAATTGGGACAGGAAATCAGTCGGTAGATAAGGTGCTGCTTTCTGCCCTTGCGCATCCCGCGGCAGGGGTGAGAAAAACAGCAGTCAACATTATGCCTAAGACCGAAGATACCTTCGATATTCTTGTTGATGCAGGCACCTATTCGGACGCTGATATGCGCGTAGTTATGGCCGCAGTACTGTACTTAAATGAACTTCCTTCTTCGGATAAGGTGGGAGAGCACATTGCCGCATTGAGTAGGGATAAGAGAGTCTATGAGGATTATTGGTGTTCAAAAGCCTTATATGCCATGGCTTCCAGACATAATAATGCCGTGGAGGCTGCATATTTGAGAGGGCCCAACTCGAATTCCTTATTTCGTGCAGAGCGGCCTTGGTTCCAACAAGATCCCAGCACTTGGGATACGGTCCACCTCCCCAAAAATTGGGCTAAGACGACCAGGGAGGAGCTCAAAAGTTTTGATGGGATTGCCTGGCTCAGTCGGGATCTCGAATTGACGGCCACTGAAAGCCAAGCTCCCGCCACTATCCACTTGGGGAGGATGGATGATAGCGATTCTGTTCGCATAAATGGAAAATTAGTGGGATTTCAACGAAGAGATTGGATAGGCCCGCCGCATAATTACCCCATTCCCGCTCGGGCCTTAAAAGCAGGAAATAATACCCTTTCAATTTGGACCCATGACCGCAGAGGACCCGGAGGCTATTCGGGAGATCCTGCCGATTATTATCTCCAAACAGCCACTCGAAAGATTTCCTTAACAGGCCCCTGGAAATATAAGGTACTTGAAAATTTTCTCGATAAGTCCTCTTCTTTTAAGGGCCCGCAGGAGATGGCTGTACGCTTTTTGCAAGCCTATGGGGATAAAAATGGGCAGACAGAGGTAGCTGTCGAACCCCTTTCAAAGGCGGATCGTCAAATTTATCTCAAAACGGTAAGGGACTTAATGAAATACGACAGGCCTTTCTTTACGGTAAAGGCAGGGGAGACGGTCGAAATTATTTTCGAAAACGTGGACGCTATGCAGCACAATTTCCTCCTGCTCCAACCAGGCAGCTTGGAGAAAGTTGGGGCAGCTGCTGACTTATTGGCAGCAGATCCCAAGGGAAGTGACATGCAATACATTCCCACTCTACCGGAGGTGATTTTTGCCTCAGACTTAGTAGACCCCAATGAAACTGTTCGTTTGCGCTTTACTGCCCCGGAAGAACCAGGTGAGTATCCCTATGTCTGTACCTTTCCCGGGCACTGGAGATTAATGAATGGGGTCATGAAGGTAAAAGAAGCCGATGGGGCCTGATTCAGTAAGAGTTTATTTTCTCCTCTCCTTAAATTTTAGTCGACTAAAGGTATAACTTGTATTGGTATAGATATTCAACAAGGGTATATCAACCCCAATAAAAGCCCCCAAGCGATATTTGGCGCTTGGATCAACCCGTATTTCGTCCTGGCTTATTTTCCTGAGGGAAGCACTTCGCTGAAAACCGATCCCTGCAGACACGGGCACGTCAGGGAAGCCCAGTATTAGGTGGGCTCCAGGAGCGAAGATATTTTCAAAGGATGCCGCTGCTGGAAGGGATACAAATTGGTTATTATCATTGAGCCTAAATAAGGTAATGGCCCCTAGGTCCACTGCTGAAAGAAAAAGGGATAGAGAGGCGCCATTTCCCTTTTGCGTCTTCCAGAGCTTCGTGCTAGCAGCAATACCTATGGGAGCGGTAAATAGCATCACCTCATTTCTAAATCCCAGCTTGGAAAAAGAAGGAGCTTCCCATCCAAATGAAGGACCCGCAAAGGCATTGATCGATATATTAAGCGGTGATTCTCGTTTTATCCGAGAGCTACCCGAAGGCAGAGCAAACCTCTCAATGATTTCAGATACGTCTTCCGCATCATCGGTGGTCAATACGGTAGAGACAAAAGAACCATAGTAAAATATTTTCTCGGCAGTTTTGAAGTATTTGTTTCCTCCTCCGGAAGCTTCCAAGGTATCTAATACACTCCCAAAACCTCCAAACATTCGACTCAAATCCATGAAGGCCAAGCCCAGGAAGTAGGCTTTATTTTGAAAATTTCGGGAAGCTACGGTGTCTTTATTAGAATTTATTGCGGCTTTTACATGGGAAAAGAAATCCACAGCATAAGGGGCTGCGTCCTCAACTGCTTGGGTGAAATAGTGTATATCAGAGAGGGAATTGACTAAGGGCTTAAGCTTCGAATCAGAAGAAACATTGAGGGCCGAGACGAAGCCTACTACGTCGTTGAATACCCTCACACTATTAACTACGATTTTCCGTAAATCTGCCTCTTTTTTCACAAATAGCGGCTCATCGGAAGGGGGGATTCTTTGTCCAATGTCCAGGGCATCGTTCAGCTGTTCTTCCCCATTCTCAGACCAGTTGATCTCTCCTGCTACCAATTGATCAAAATTTTCCAGGAAGATATTTTGTAAAGGAAAAGCCTCATATTCTGGTTTTACTTCAAGACTATTAGCCAAGTCTAAATTCCCAGCGTTAGACTTGGGTAAGTAAACTTGAATAGGGCGAATTCTTTCGTATAAGAGTCCTAGAAATATCCTGCGAAATATGGGGTCATTGGCAATGCGACTAATGGCCTCAGGTCCTACCCAGGTACTTAGCTGAGATTGAAAACTCTCAGAAATAATAGAGGCGAGCTTCATCCCACTAGCGAGATTAGGGTCGATTTCTTCCCATTCTGGTAAAGAGGAGAATTCTCTAATAACCTGCGAAGGATTGGGGTTTTTTATCAAGTTAAAAGAGAAAAAGATAGACTTAAACGCCAAATACCCTTTGGTATCTAGTTCAAGGCGTTTTCGAATGGTAGGGCTTGAAATCGTTCTGTCCACATTAAATAATAGGCTATCAATATCTTCCTGAAAGGCACCCCCCAGCATCTTTATTCTTCCAGAATACAAATAGGCGTCTACATACGTCAGAATATCTAGGGTTTGGGGAAATAGGCCTTTGAGAATTTCCTCTTCAGTTAGCTGCTCCCGAAACCGCTCGAAGAAGGCTACATAAATTTCTTCTTTAAACCTCTTGGCTAAAAATCTTCCTACTCCATCTATAGCCGTTGACGGAAAGGTGGAGCCATCCCCACCAGAGGGAGCTGAAGCAGCTGTTTCAGGGTTCACTGACTCAAATCCAGCCGGTGCATTGTCGGCAAGTCCTTCGCCTCCAAAATAGGTGGATAAAAATCTGTTTTGGTCTAGTCTATCCTTGAGGTCGGGGAAACTCATTCTCATCCCAATGTAGGCTTCTTCTTCTTCCACAAAGTACTTGGAGAGGACATCCTGTAAATACTCAAGAACTTCTGGCTCTTCCAGGGGAAAGGAAATATCTTCCTCAATGGGATCTATGTCTAATAATTCCACAAGCAGCTCTGTGTCTTCATAGATGCGAAAAACGGGACTATGAGGGTTTTGGCTGAAAAGGGAAAAGGGTACCAGGAGAATCCAATAAATGAAAGGGTTTTTTGCCGGGTTGAGGGTTGCTTTCATCAGGTCTTTTGAGTTAGGTTTTTAAACAGATATGGGTTTCGTAAAATGTATAACTGGATAAGGGCTTAACGATTGGGAATTTACGACTTTTTGAATGGTATTCTCTTTCAAAATCCTTTTGATTGAATCTGGATCTTTTTGGGTAGACACACTGTGGATGAGGGCGACAAAAGCAGTTGCAATAGGCGTGGCAAAAGAGCTTCCTCCAATTCGGGGGAAGTTTCGCCGGATGGATTCATCCAAAAAATGTTCTGGCATCACTTCCAAACTGGGAGCAAAAATGAAATCATGAGGCAAGAAGGGAGAATTGCTTCCCCCGAGAAAAGGCTTGGTATCTACAGAACCTACCCCAATGCACGAAGAAGATCCCCCTGGGAATCGAATTTCGTTGGGTTTATTTCCTATGGAAGCCACCCACGTGATATTATGTTCTCGGGCTTTCAGAATGCAAGTTTCATATCCCTTCTTCTGGTAAATCTCATGATGCATGGAAAAGGATAGGGAAATGACATCTATTTCCTTTTCTATGCACCAATCCACTGCCCGGTCCAGGATTTCTTTTTTGATACCCGAATTACGGTTTCGGATAATCTTTACAATGTGAAGGTCGCATTCATAAGCAGCTCCAATGAAAGGCACCTTATTGGCTGCCAGTATGCCCGCACAATACGTCCCATGTCCATCTTTATCTTTGACCTTGTCTATCCCCTCGGCATTAAAAGTTGCGGGCATTCGGGCATTAAAACATTTAGAATCTGACAACTGGTCCTTGATAAATGGATTATTCCCGTCCACACCCGTATCCAAAAGAGCTATTTTTACTTTCCGTGGAGCATCGATGCTGGATTCATATAACTCCCATAAAATGGGAAGCCCCAGATCCCTGACCTTTTCAGATAGTAAGTGGGCCTTCTGTATGACCACAGGATTGTCCACTACAAATCTCCAACTCTGTGGAGTATAATGGTCTGCTGGAGCTGTTCCTCCTGCCCAGATATATCGATTTGGAGCTATTTCATACCACTCATCTATCCCTTTATACATCTCCCCTTTTACCTTGCGTTGAAAGCGGATGAATCGATTTTTGGGGAGGACTCCTGATTGAGATGACTCGCGGCTAGGCCTCCCTTCCCTTACGTATAGATTCTTTTTTAGAAATATTCTTTTCATGGCCTATCCTTCAATGGTACTTTGCGTGTCTTTAGAACTCTTGGGGCGCGTGCCGGCATGTCTTATATGGACAAATCTATTGAGTAAATCAAACCAGAAGGGGGCACCTAGGGAAATGGCAATGGCAAAAATGAATAAGCCTAAAAAGTGAATGAAAATTTGAGCGTGGTTATTTTCATCCCAATAGGCAAGGTTTTGTTCATTCCACCCAATACCCATCAAGGAAGACTTTTTTCCAATTTGGTGAATATATTGACTAAGTTCTTCTCCCTGGGTGTATAGATGATTGGCCGTGCTATCTTGTAGAAGTTGCTCTTTTGCCCAAGCAAGGGTCTTAGAAATAAGGACAGCTTGAAGAGCTGTATCTGCTATATTATTCTCCTTTTCAATAGCTTCCTCAAGGTACATGGGGAGTTCCTGTTCCAGGTTTTTCAAAGCCATCTGCTGTGCCCTGAAGGACTGTTCGAGGGCATTAAGTTGTTGGGCAAGATCAACGCGAAAAAGGGTATCCCCACCTTTTGAAGGCTCAATAGCAATGCTTTCCGCAGCTGCCATTAGGACCTTCCTCCCTTCATCCGATTCATTGAGATGCTTGGAGACCTGAAAGGGGTTTACATTAAACAATAGCCCTAGCATCAATCCAATAAAAAATAGCCAGCGCTGGGCTTCTCTTTTGTACCAACCTTGTACCTGAGACATCGTATCATCAAACCATTGCTCCACTTGTGCCCCAAAAAGCGTCACATTTCCCATACTTTCTTTATGGAATTGGCGCAAGATTTTCTGAGTTTGGGGTTCTACCTCAAACCATTCATCCTCTCTATCGTTACGGGGGATCTTATCAAACTTACCCAGGGCTATATTCTGCTCACCGATAACCTCGACAAAAATTTTGGAAAATAATCCGCCCGGTATGTATGCCGTGTGCTTATCAATGGATTTTTGTCTGCCAAGTCGAGTATATCTGGGGCTTTCCAAAATTTGCTTTGCTAACTCATTTTCGGGTGCCTGATTTGTTCCGTGGAGGTTTTTTCGGTAGTAATTTCCCCATACGTACAGATAGACAAAGCTAAAGAGTAGAAATATCCAGGAATGCCATAATATCACCATTTTGTATTGGGATACAAAGTTATCTAAGAAAGAGGGAGGCTTTATCCCAAATTGGGTAAATGCTATACCTGTTCCCGCCAAAATCAGCAAAATAGTCGCGACCAGGGTCTGAGACTTGCGATAGTGCTTGGGTTTGGTATCTCCTGTCATATCATAGATGGCCTCTCGAAGCATTTTTCCCCGAGAGTTTCGGAAGTTGGCAATCAATTCTTGAAAAGAGGTGGCCAATAGACTGAACAAAAGAAAAACGAAGATAAGGCCTATAACTACCTCTAGTATTTGTGAGTCGAACATAATGTGCGGTTAGTAGTGCTTAATACAAGGAAAGGTTGGGGCAGAAATGGGCATGCTTACTTTTTGAATAATAAGATAAACCCTATTTCGACAAATATAGGGTTTATTCCGAAATGTTGCATGGAAGGGGAGTTTGGTTGGTTAGTCCACAGTCAATGCAGATCGGCCGAGAACGTTTATTCCTTGATAGGACTCACGTCCCATCCTAATGATATGGCACCCCTTCAGGACTCATATTAGTCCTGAAGGGGCCACATAAAACCAGGTGAGAACCTTCAAAAAAACTGTGGTCTGTGATCTGATAACTACCAACTATTACGAATACCTCAACCAGCGAAACAGTTCTTTAAAAGAAGGCTTTTTTCCATACATAAGAATCCCCACTCGATAAATTTTCGCAGCCAACCAAATACAGCCCCAAATGGTCAAGGCCAATAGGCCTAGGGATAATAGGACCTCGTACCAGGGAACCTCTGTAATCCCAATTCTTCCCATCATAAGAATGGGGGAGAAGAAGGGAAAGATGGACCCAAAGACCGCTAAGCCAGAATTGGGGTTTTGTATGACACTAAACATGATCATTAAAGGGATGACCAAGGTCATTATAATAGGGGTAGTAAATTGTTGGGCATCTTGAATATTGTCAACTGCTGCACCAGCAGCAGCCATGAGAGAACCATACAGCAAGAACCCGCCAACAAAGTATAACGGGAAGAGCCACAGGATACTCCATTTAAAGGAAGCTATACCGATATTGATCTCATCCAACATGTTTTGAGCTTCTACGCCGCTTCCTTCTGTGGCTGCCTGAACCTGAGCAATATCCACCTCTGATGGGCCGATGAAACTTCCCGCTACAGCCGAAAAAATCAAAAAAGAACCCGCGGAAATAGTTGCCAGAAGTAAAAACTGTGTCAAGCCCGCGGAGGCCAGTGCAAGCACTTTCCCCATCATGAACTGAAAGGGCTTAACCGAGGAGACGATAATTTCAACGATTCGGTTGGTTTTTTCTTCTATGACACCTTGCATGAGGATACTTCCAAAAATGGCTAACATCATATACATCAAAAATCCCATAATGTACCCCGCAGCACTCGCCACCCAAGAGTTGGATTCTTTTCCATCTTTAATGGTACGACTCGTGAGGGTAAAATCGAGTTGGTCCAATTCTTCCTGAGCCAGACCAGCCTGTTCCAGTTTATAGGATTCAATGATACCCCTGAGGCTTCGCTCCACCGTTTCTTGTAAGCCAATGTTGATATTGTCGGTACTGTGAAATCGGTACATGAGTCTAGGGTTTACCGAAGCGAGTTGTTCTTCCGAGGGAAGTTCGAGTATGGCAACTTTATTCCCTTTTCTAGCCATTAACTCATTTAGGCTAGAGTCGGCCACCCATTCGTATTGAACATTGTCGTTTTGGGAACTTAGTTTCTGAAAAATTGCCGGACTGTCCTTACCGGGTATGAGAAAAGTATAGGATTCTTCCTCTGTGAACATAAATGCGGCTATCTGGATCCCGAATATGAAGATCATAAGTATAGGGATCAGCAAAATCCCTAGCCAAAAACTTTTTTTGCTGACTATATTGAGGTATTCTCTTTTGAATATGGTGTAAATCATGTTGAGGGGAGTTTAGTTTGGTGAATTTTTAGAGAGTTAGATTAGGGTCCACAGTAAACGGTCCACGGATTTTTGAAAAGGTTTTTTTTTCCTGGGTAGAAGAATCAAAATATTGGGTTTTAAAGTATTCTTCTGTGGTCTGTGGTCTGTGGTCTGTGGTCTGTCAACCAATTACTCCTTCTTGCTCACCAGTTCAATAAAAATTTCGTTTAGTCTGGGTAAGTGTTTGTTAAATCCATGAATTTCTATCGGGAGGTCGGCCAACTTGTGGTGGAGCTCTCTGGTGGAAATTCCATTATTGAGTCTGAGGTCTGCTCGTCCGTTTCCAGTGTGTTCTACGGAAACTCCACTTAAATTTCCTAGGGAATTTTGTTCTCCAGAAAACTCCAAATGGTACAACTCTCTTTGAAATTGCTTCCTCACTGTATAGATCTCATCTTCCAACATGACCTTTCCTTGGTTGATAAGGGCGATGTAGTCACATAATTCTTCGACTTGCTCCATCCGATGGGTAGAAAAAATAATGGTAGTACCCTCTCTTTTCATTCGGTGTATCTCTTCTTCCATCACCTTGGTATTGACGGGGTCTAATCCAGAAAAGGGTTCATCCAATATGAGCAATTTGGGTTTGTGGGCCATGGTGGCAATGAACTGGACCTTTTGTTGCATGCCTTTGGACAGTTCATTGGCTTTCTTGCCCCCCCATTCTTTGAGGCCTAGTTTTTCCAACCACTCTTTTGCCAGTTTTTTGGCCTGTGGATGGCTTTGACCCCGAAGTTCTAATAAATAGGTGATCTGATCTCGGACCTTCATCTTTTTGTACAAGCCTCGCTCCTCAGGCATATAGCCCATTTCTTGGGTATGGGATCTGTCCCAGGGTTTGCCATCAAAGAGAATATCTCCTTCATCAGGGATGGTGATACCAGTGATCATGCGAATGAGGGAAGTCTTGCCGGCCCCATTGGGACCTAATAAGCCATAAATTTGTCCTCGTGGGATACTGAGGCTTACGGTGTCAACAGCTACGTGTTGGTCATAGCGTTTGGTTAATCCATTGAGTTTGAGAAATATATCCATATAAGGGGGTAAGTAGGAGAATTAGGTTATGCTTAAAACAATTTTTCCAGTATTAAGGTTTGCCTCCATTCGTTCATGTGCCGATACGACCTCTTCCCAAGAGACTACAGAATCTATTACAGGTTCGAAGATCCCCGATTGAAATTTGGGTTGGGCAAACTCCCAAAAACTCCGAGTTAATTCGGTTTTATAAGCTAAGTTCCTGGCCCTTAGAGTACTACCCATGATTTGGAGGCGCTTTCTCAAAACTGTGCCCAGATTAGTTTCTGGAGCTTTAGCTCCTCCTAAAAGAGCCAATAAGACCATTCGTCCATCTATGCCAAGGCTTGCCAAATTTTTCTCCCAATAGGCTGCAGCCAAAAAATCGATGATCACTTGAACGCCCTCTCCTTGATACATCGTATCAATCACCGAATAGAAGTCTTCTGTCCTATAGTCAATGGCATGAGAAGCGCCCAATTGGAGACAGCGCTTATGTTTGGGAGCCGAGGCAGTAACCACTACTTCAGCTCCCATGCTTTTGGCAATTTGTATAGCTGCCGTTCCTACTCCGCTCGCGCCAGCATGGATGAGCACACGTTCACCTGATTTGAGTTTTGCCAACCAGATCAAAGCTTGATAGGCAGTAAGGAAGACCTCAGGAATGGCGGCAGCCTGTTCAAATTCCATTTCGGCAGGAATGCGCATGCCCATTTCCTCCGGGACAACTGCATACTCTGCATAACCTCCGCCGGGTAGCAAGGCCATGATTCGGTCCCCTACCTTCCATTTGCTAACGGCTGCTCCCGTTTTTACCACTTCTCCAGCCATTTCCAAGCCCAAAATAGGGCTTGCCCCTAGAGGAGGAGGATACAGCCCTTTTCTCTGCAAGGTATCAGCCCGATTTAAAGCGGTGGCTTTTACCTCAACCAATACGTGTTTTTCCGAAGGAATGGGGCTAGGATATTCCCCTAAATACAGTTGACTGGGATCTCCAGCTTTGTCAAATAAAATGGCTTTCATTCGAACTAAAGATAACAATAATCTTTAGGGGTTTAAAAAAAGGCAAGTCCACATGGACTTGCCCGCCTAAAAAACACACCCTAATGGATAAAGGGAGATTTTTTCTGATTGCTTAAACTCGGTTCAACCCCTCCTCAGTAATGGAAATCTCCCTTTAGTTAAACCAAAACCTATATTTGTGAAATAAAACGCCATTCGAAGCTGCTGTTGCTTTTTCCTGTACCCTAGGAAGCCCGGAAGTGTTGAATTGTGTGTCATGCCTATTCTGATAAAAAGTTCTGGGCTTCTTCCTCCTCGCTAGAACAGCTCTTCGCCCTACACTCACATAAGGAACGAGGACTAAATTTGTACTGAAAAAAAATGAGATTCTCAGATAAGAATATTCACATTCCGCTACAAAACCCACTAGGATTTTGTAGCGGAATGCATTTTTTGCTCCCAAATTAAGTTAAAGGGGTGTTTATTCGGCTAATACCCACAGGTGCTTCTCACCGCTAGGGCAGCTTGGGGGATTCCCCCAAAAGATTTCTGGGGTAAGCGGATGACATAAGCTGGAACGGTCTCTTCATTTACCTGAGACCCTGCCAACTCTGTATCTGCCCACTGCCAGGCCTTGTCCAATCTCTCCTGAATAGCAGCGACTTCTTCGGATTTTTCCTGCCCTTCCAGGCTTTCTTTCAGTCCATTTAAGGCCCAGCCATTCTCTGGAAATAGGTCCAAATCTTCTTTGAATACGTTTTCAGCTTCTGCATGCTTACCCGCTTTTAGGAGTACGGCTCCCAACTCGTGACGCACGGAGAAAAACCAATCGGGGGGTTCCTGATAGTTGAGCTGGTCTTCAATGACCACGGCCTCTTCCAGCAAAGTTATGGCTCGGGCGTAGGTACCCGAACGAGAAAGAAGGGTAGCTTCCAGGACTTTGGAGGCGATATCCATCAGGCTTCCTACAGAATTAATATCCCATATACTAAAGCTTCGAGCTACACTATCAGCTGCAAGGACCTTCAAAGCTGCCAATTCTTCATTGGCTTTAGGAAACTGTTTTTTTCCTGAATAAGCCATCCCCCTCGCGTAGTGCCATATGGCCCTGGGATAAAGCAGAGACTCTTTGGGCTCTGGATAGGCAAGCAGTTGATCCCATTGGGCAAATTTGACCAGTACATACATGGGAATGATCCAGTAGTGCTGGAGGGTACTCAAAGTCGGGTCTTCCATAAGCTCTTGATTAATATTTTGAGAAATCAAGTAGGAAGCATTTACCGCCTTTTCTCCCTGACCTTCCAGGGCAGCACAAGCCGCTAGGAAGTGGATATTATGCGGATAATATACCAAGGGATACATTCCCTGAGCGTTGCAAGCTACAATATATAGGCTGTCTACCTCTACTGCTTTTTCATTGGCCAGGGTTCCTTCATGGTATTTTCCGGTTCGGATATAGGTATGGGAAGGCATGTGGACCAGATGTCCAGAACCCGGAACCAAGCCAGCTAAAACATCGGCACTAGCCAGACCTTTTTGGGGTACTTTTGATGCCTCAGTGGCATGGATGTAGAGGTGATGGGCACCCGGATGTTGAGGGCTTCTTTCGATAATCGCTTCTAGGAGGCTTAGAATTTCTGGAGTCCAGGGTTGAGCGGTGCCATCCTTTTGCCAGAGGTCCCAAGGGTGGACATCCATAATAGATTCTGCTGCCAGTAAGGCCAGGAAGTCATTTTTAGGGAATTGCTCAGAAACTTCTTTCATGGCAAGCGAATAAGCAGAATCAATCGGGGCTCGGTCTTCAATCTGGGGCGCTGGATAACGAGTGACAAGTGCTTCAATAGCCGCTTTTTCCCAATTTGCCAATGATTGCTGTTGGGACAGGTCCCAAGCCTTCTGGGAAGCCTCATAGGCCTCTTCCATCACAGAGGGATCCATCGCCGCATTATAATTGGGCCCAAGCACATAGGCTTGACCCCAATAGGCCATAGCAAAGTTAGGGTCCAGACGCTGGGCCTCTTTGAAGGCGCGTAAGGCCTCAGCATGATTGAAGCCAAAACTCAAGTTAACTCCCTGGTCAAAAAACTTTTGAGCCCAAGAACTATTCGTACTTACAGGGACAGAATACGCCCCGAGATTTTCAAATAGAGGGGCTTGAAGAATGGGTTTTTGGGAGCTTTCTCTAATGCAACTTGAAAAGGCAAAAAGGAGAAGCCCAATGAATAAATGGGTTGTGGTTTTCATGATAGGATGAATTTGTAATAAGGTTAAGTATGCGATCCGATTTTTCGTACAAGTAAATATATAAGAATCTCATTATGAATCCATTGGATAGGATAGTCATTTTTGTTGATCTTGAGAAATTCATTAAATAGTAAGGGCCTTGCTAAGAAATAAAAAATTTACATAGGGGTACAGCCTCCTGATTCCGTCATTCTATAAAACTACTTCGAACGTGCCGGCATGATGTCTGATATTCCTGTGGACCTTCTCCAGCAATTCCAACGAGACCGGGAAGAGGGAATTCCTGTTCTTTTTAGGGAGTATTATCCCCGGGTATGTAATATCATCTATCGCTATGTAGGCGATAAAGAGTTGGCTGAAGATCTGGCACAGGATGTTTTTTTGAAATTATGGCAAAAAAAGGATCGAATAAAGGTGAATACATCTCTCAAAGCCTATATAAGCCGGATGGCCTCCAATGAAGCCATTTCTTATCTGAGAAAACATCGTCAACTCACAAAGGTAGATGAAAAAGAGGCCTGGCTCATCGAAAGCAAGCGGACAGATGAAGGAATTGTAGAAGGAGAACTTGCGGAGAGGATTTCAGCCACCCTCCAAGCCTTACCCCCAAAATGTAGGCAGGTTTTTTTGCTAAGTAGACAGGAAGAACTGAGTTATAGGGAGATTGCCACTCGTTTGGATATATCGATCAAAACCGTTGAAAATCAAATGGGAAAGGCATTGAAAATATTTCGAGAATCTTTAAAAGGCTATCTATAGGATTTTGCCGGACTAATTATGTAAAGAAAAATGGAAGAAGAAATGAAAATATGGGCCAGAATGGGGAAGTACATCTCGGCCAATATGGGGGAGGAAGAAAGAAGAGAATTTGAATTTTGGCTATCCAAGCATCCTGAATACCAGGTACAGCTAGCCGAAATAGGGAAAATATGGGCTTTGACGGGGGATGCTGATTCTCAGCTAGAGCCCAATTTGCAACATGCCTGGGAGCGCTTTGAGTCTCGCAGGAATAAGATCTCTCCGTCAAGTTCTAAAAAGGAATTAAAAAATTGGGGGAATTGGAAAGGGTATGTGGCTATTGCAGCCTCTTTAGGATTGATTCTAAGCTTGGGATTTTGGTATTTCAGTCAACCGATCTCCAAGCGGGAGGCGTTGACATATTCAACTACGGAACACATAAAGCGCCTAACTTTACCCGATAGCAGTGAGCTTTGGTTGAATGCGTTTTCGGAGATTAGCTATAGGTTGGAAAATGGGGAAAGGAAGCTATCACTTTCTGGAGAGGCTTTTTTTAACGTGAAAAGGGACGAATCCCAGCCCTTTGTTATTTATAGTGGAGCTATAGCTACTCGAGTGCTCGGAACCTCATTTAACCTTAGAGCTTACCCGGAAGATGATCGAATATTGGTGGAGGTAGAAAGTGGCAAAGTGATTTTTGGTGAATCCACCAAGAAGCCCATTATTCTCACCAAAGGAAAAGGGGGAAGCTTTGACAAGTCTTCCTCTGCCATAGAAACCTATAAACTTAACAGTAACAATAGGAATGCCTGGAGAGTTCAAAAGCTATCCTTTCAAAATGAGAAAATGGATAGAGTAATCTCAGATATGGAACAGTATTTTCGGATAGAATTTGAAGTAGAAAATCCGCATATTATGGACTGTCATTTTACCAGCACTTTTGAGAATCCAGAATTGGAGGACCTATTGGAGGTAATGAAGTATGCGTTAGACTTAGAGGTGGAGAAATCAGGAAGGGCATATTTGATTAAAGGAAAGGGCTGTAAGGAATAAATTGGGCAAACAGTCAGACAAATGTATATGGGACTTTGAAAAACCTTTTTGGCTACATATTCCTGTTTCTTGCAATTTCTTGCGAGCTAATGGCTCAATCGCACTCGATGGGCCAGCACGTTTCTTTGTCCTATCCCAACATTCGTTTACAGGATGCATTAGAATTACTACAAGAAAAATACGGCCTGGCCTTTTCCTACAGCAATGAGGGACTCCCACTCAACAAGAAAGTGGACCTTGAGGCCCAAAATGAACCCCTTGAGCGAGTGATGAACCGCTTATTTGGGAATAGCAATATTGCCTATAGAAAAATAGGGGGACATTGGGTCCTAAAAAACCAAACTCCTCCTCTTATAGAAAGGAAAGTATTGACACAGACCATACGAGGGGTAGTGAGAGATATGGATACGCATTTGCCTTTATCAGGGGCTTCTGTAGTTATTCCGGCCTTGGAGAGAGGGGCCTATACCGATAAGCGAGGCCATTTTAGAATAGAGGGAATCCCCGTAGGACGACATGGGCTAAACGTGTCCTATTTGGGGTATAAGGGGAAAAGTCTCCAGTTAGTCCTGCATTCAGCTAAACAGAAGGTATTGACATTGGATCTTCTGGAATCCCCCTGGGAAATGGAATCAGTGGTAATAAAAGAGAATAAGCTTAAAAAGAAGGTTGAAAACGAGATTTCCCCCATAAGCGCTAGGGTTTTCTCTGTTGAAGAAACCAATCGATTTGCTGGGAGTTTGGATAATCCTGCCTTCATGGTAACGGCTTTTGCCGGGGTGAGAGGCGGAGAGGATGTCTCAGACAATGAACTCGTGATTAGGGGAAATATGCCCCGCCTGCTGCAATGGCAATTAGAGGGAATTGAAATTCCCAGCCCCAATCATTTTACCTATGAAGGTGGGTCTACAGGCCCTATAAGCATTATCAGTAGCAACATGCTTACCTACTCACAATTTTACTCAGGTGCTTTTTCTGCCGAATACGGCAACGCCATAGCGGGCATTTTTGACATATCCCTTCGAAACGGCAACAATAAAGAGAATGAGTTTGCCCTAGGCGCCAGTATGCTGGGAGTAGACTTTGCTGCCGAAGGGCCCCTGAAAATAGGCGAAAAGGCTTCTTACCTGGCCAATTATCGTTACTCCAGTTTGGCCCTGCTAAATGATTTGGGAATGAATATATTACCCAATGAAACGCCTAAATATCAAGACTTTTCCTTCAAGGTCCATATCCCAACAAGAAAGATGGGAACCTTTGACATCTTTGGATTAGGGGGACTAAGTAATTCTGACTATTCGGAAGGGGGATTTGATCCTTACCTGGGGAGAGAGGTAAATTGGACGTCCAGTTTCTACTCAAATATGGGTGTATTGGGCTTGAAGCATTATTTGCCCTTGGATGAAAAGCTTCTTTTGACCAGTAGTTTATCTCTTTCAGGCTATGATATAGGAGACCGGGAAAATATACAGCAATTGGGAAGAGACTATAAGCTTTATGAGTCTGAGCGCTTTAAAAACACAAATGCCAAAGCCACCGTCAACCTGAATTATAAACCCAGTAATCAGCATTTTTTCAAAGCGGGCCTTATATCAACCCTAATTGGCTACGATTTATTCGCCGTGGATGGCGTTCATCCAGATCAGGTAGGAAAATACCTGACGGACATCAATGCTAAAGGGAAGACTCACCTAATACAGGCCTATGCAAACTGGAGATATTCCCTAAATGAAAAACTAAGCTTTAATACAGGGCTGCACTATATGGATTTTCAATTTAATGGACACTCAAGTTTGGAACCTCGTTTGAGTATCAAATGGAAATTAAACTCTCGACAATCCCTCAGCGCGGGCTTTGGCCTGCACAGCAGGCGGCAAGCCTTTAGTACCTATTTCGTTCAAACTAACGAGCCAGATGAACCTCCGCTTTATCCCAACCGCAATTTAGACTTTATCCGTGCCGAACATTATGGACTCGCTTTTGACCAACAATTCAAAAAGCAACTCCACCTGAAACTAGAAGGCTATTACCAAAGGCTACATAATATTCCGGTGTTACCTCCCTTTACGGACTCAGAAAATAATGGGGCTTACTTTCCTATGAGTTTTATCAACATCGATCAGGATTATATTGTGGCGAAGTTGATTAATGAAGGAGATGCACTCAACTATGGATTGGAATTGACCTTAGAAAAATTTTATTCCAATTCTTATTACTTTATGCTAACTAGTTCAGTTTTCCAATCCAAATACTCCACCTTCAGCGAATCTCTTTTCAATACCCGTTATAACACAAATTTCATCCACAATATTTTAGGGGGGAAAGAATTTAAATTTGGCAAAAATCTGATACTAAATGGCAATGTCCGACTGATATGGTCTGGTGGAAAACGCTATACGCCCATTGATATATCTGCCTCTCAGGTAGCAGGTTACACGATTCGGGATTGGGATCGACCCTATTTTAACCAAAACAAGGATTACTTCCGCATGGATGCCTCAATCGGCGTAAACCTGAATCAAAAGAAATTTACCCACCAATGGAAAATAGATGTGCGTAATGCAACTAATCGCGCCTACGAGGAGGCTAACTACTACGATGTAAATTCCCAAAGCATAAACTCCGTGTTCGTTGGAAGGCTTATCCCGGTTGTTAGCTACAAAATTTTGTTTTAGAAATAGGGGAGAACTATACCTTTTGCGTCATATACAAAAAGGACTTAAGCACCTAAGCTCTAATCGAGCAGATAGAAACTTAATCATCATTTTTTCGGGACTTTCCCCTCCATTCTCAAATAGAGAAGGTCCTTCCTATAACTTGAAAACAATGAAATTTAACATCCTCTCTTTATTTCTTTTGTTGTACCTCACAGCTTCAGCAGAAATATTTTCTCAGACCCTTACTCAGACCCTTACTCAGACCATCCGAGGAACTATCCGAGACACAGATACCCGTACCCCGCTTGCTGGGGCTACGATCCAACTCCTGGAACTCCAGGAAGGGACTTATTCGGACGCTGATGGGAGATTTAAGCTCGCCAATGTGCCTGTGGGACGTTATACCGTACAAATTTCTTTTCTCGGATACGATCGAAAGACCCTATCTAACCTCCAGGTAAACTCCGGTAAAGAAATGGTGTTGGAGGTAGAATTATTGGAATCAGTTATGACAGCTGATGTGGTAGAAATCATTGCCAATCCTAGGCAAAACCACAGCCTAAATGAGGCCTCCATGGTAAGTACGCGAATGTTTACTGTAGATGAGACCAAGCGCTATGCAGGTAGCTATGACGATCCTTTGCGGATGGCAGCGGTGTTTGCTGGAGTGAGTCAGGGAGAAGACGATGCGTTTAATGAAATTGTGATCCGGGGAAATTCTCCCAGAATGCTTCTTTGGCAGATCGAAGGGGTAGAAGTACCCAGTCCCAACCACTTTACAGAAGAAGGTACTGCTAGCGGAGCAGTGAGTATTTTGAGTAGTAACATGCTCAGCAATTCGGATTTTTCGACTGGGGCCTTTGCTCCGGAATATGGGAATGCGCTTTCTGGGGTATTTGATGTAAAACTGCGCAATGGGAACAACGAAAAACGAGAGTATGCGGCTCAAGTAGGTATCCTGGGAGTGGATTTTGCCGCCGAGGGACCTTTTATAGAAGGGGGGAATGC
The DNA here is from genome assembly GCA_965263105.1 of Bacteroidia bacterium. Lineage (GTDB taxonomy): Bacteria > Bacteroidota > Bacteroidia > J057 > J057 > JBCCTX01. The sequence continues at coordinate 1,196,540 of CBDHGL010000003.1, forward strand.
TTCCTATTTAGCCAATTACCGCTACTCCACGCTGGCTATTTTAAACGAGATTGGGATTAATATAGTGGGAGACGAAATTCCCGTTTATCAGGACCTGTCTTTTAAACTCAATTTACCCACTTCTAAGGCAGGAACTTTTTCCCTATATGGAATTGGAGGCTTAAGCTACTCTACTTCTGAGGACAAAGATGAACTACCAGATGGGACGGAGATCGTCTATGGAAAGGATCGCTTTGACGCAAATATGGGCCTTTTAGGACTCAACCATAAATTGATTCTGGGAAGTAAAACAGTTTTAAACAATAGCCTGACCCTTTCAGCTACTGAGAATAAGTATCAATACGAGGAAGAAGTGTCTGAGAATGTATATGAAGTGCTGGAAGAGGAAAATTTTGTTAACATTTACGCTAAAGCGAATTTGGGCTTGAGCCACAAACTCAATGCAAGGCACCTGCTTAAAGCAGGGTTGATTTTCACCTATTTAGATTTCGACCTGTTATCTCAGGAGTGGTATGATGATGTCGGGCTTCAAACGGAGGTTGATGAAAAAGGCAATTCGACGGTCTTCCAAGCCTTTGGTTCATGGCGTTACCGGATTAACGAACAACTTACACTCAATTCTGGTTTGCATGTACACCAGTTTGCCCTAACCAACAAGACCTCTATTGAGCCTAGACTAGGCCTTAAATGGGAACTCAATTCCCGCCAGTATATAAGTGCTGGCTTCGGCATACATAGCCGGAGAGAAGGGTTGAGTTACTACTTGGCTAGGGAAGAACAGGAGGATGGAAGCTTTATCCAGCACAACAGAGATATGGATTTTACCAAGGCTCGGCATTTCGTACTAGGCTTTGACCAGATGCTCAGTACCAACATTCACCTGCGGGTAGAAGCCTACTACCAGGACCTATTTGATGTTCCCGTACAGCGCCTGATTCCGGGATTTCCTCCTTCAGGCAAAATTTCTTCTATCAATTTTCAAACGAATTATTATACGGGGGATTTGCTAAATATCGGTACAGGAAAAAATTATGGATTAGAGCTTACTTTGGAAAGATATTTTTCAAACAACTACTATTTCTTGCTTACAGGATCCTTATTTGAGTCCAAATACACGGGCTCCGATGGAATAGAGCATAATACTCGTTTTAATGGAAACTACATCAGCAATGTGTTGGCCGGGAAGGAGTTCCCCTTAGGAAAAAACAAACAAGATATACTTCGGATTGGCATTCGCGCAGTTATATCAGGAGGAGTCAAATATACCCCTATCGACTTTGAGGCCTCTAGGCGTGAAGGGTATACCGTTCGGGATTGGACTCGTCCGTATGGAGAAAGTGTACCGGACTATTTTCGCCCAGATATGTCTTTTGCCTATATCCTCAACCGAAAGAAGACTACTCATTTCATTAAGTTGGATATTCAAAACATTATTAATCGGGTGAATACACGAAATTATTTTTACCTGGGAGGGGCCGATAGAGTCTGGCCAGAGGAAACCGGGCAGCTTTTGCCCGTGCTGAGTTATAAAATACAGTTTTAGTAAGGTCCCCTTTTTTTGTCTGATATACTTTGTAGGGCCTCTCTATTGGGGGAGGCCTTTTTAGGCTTCCTGCTGTTGTAGCCATTTTTGAAAATTCTCCTTATACGTCCTGCCTACTTTAAGTTCCTTTTTCCCAATCCAAACCATAGAACCAGAGACCTGCTCTATACAATTTAAATGGACTATATAGGATTTGTGTATCCGCATAAAGCCTGGACCCAGCTTTTTCATGAGGTCTTTCAGGCGCATATACACCAATTCAGGCAATTGATCCTTTCGATGGATCTTTACATATTCCCTCATGCCTTCTATAAAAGTGATTTCTTCTATCGGAATTTTTTTGAGCTGATATTCACTCCGGACAAATAAAAAACTCTGAGAAGCTGCATCGAACGGATTTTTCCAGTGGAAATAATCTCGGGCCTTATTGACCGCTTGAAGAAATCGTTTTTCGGAAAAGGGCTTTACCAGATAGTCCAACACATCTAATTCAAAGGCCTTGGCAGCATATTGCTCGTAGGCAGTGGTAAAAATAACGATGGGCAAATGTTTCTGATCTTCTACCAGGGTGAGTCCAGTCATCTTGGGCATTTGAATGTCTAAAAATAGAATATCAACAGAATGTTTGGAAAGCCATTCTGCTACTTTTAGTCCATCTTTGCATTCTCCGACAAGCATCAAGTCTCGTTGGCTTTCCAGAAACCTGCGAATAATAGAACGAGCAAAGGGTTCGTCATCGGCGATGAGACAGGTCAAGGGCTTATCCATCTAGATCAAGGATTAAATGAACGGAATATAGGGTTTCATTGGCCTGAATATCTAGCTCATACTGATTGGGATAGATAAGTGCCAAACGTTTTTTTGCATTTTCTATTCCGACTCCAGAAGCTTCTTCTAAAGAAGTACTTTCTGGGTCTTTGGGATTTTGAGCTTTGAAATTCAGGACATTATCTTCTACAATTAGCTGAAGAATCCAGTTCTGGCTATTACCGTTCATCTGCCCATGCTTAAACATATTTTCAATGAAGGGAAGGAGGAGTAAGGGAGCTATTGTATGCTTAGAATGGACACCTTCCGTGGAGAGTGCTCTAATAGGAATATTTTCATATTTGAGGGAATATAAGGTAATCAAGGTTTGGAAAAAGTGTATTTCATCTTCAAGTTTTACCCTTTCTTCTTCCGTTCGATAGATTAAATATCGGAGCATCTGTGAAATCTCTAGAAGCATGGGAGCCGTACGTCGGTCCTGATCCAAGGCCAAGGAGTAAACATTGTTAATGGCATTGAATAAAAAATGCGGGCTGAGCTGATTCTTGAGAATCCTCAATTCGGTTTCATATTCGAGGGCTTTGAGTCGGTTTCTTTCGCGATCCTGTTGGATCCACCGGTGGGCCAAAACAAAGTAGAAGCCTAGGAAGTATGCGGCAGATGAAGAGCTCACAAAGCGAAGGAGGGCTGTTCGTTCAAAGATTTCTTTTTGTTCAGGGGTTGTGAGGTAGGGAAAAAGCCAGATCTGCTCAAAATACATCCGAATGATTATTACCCCGGTTAAAAAGAAAAGGGAAATCACTGCATAGGAGAGGTAGCGTTTTTGTTCAAAGTACCTGGGAAATAAGCCATAGGCATTTCCATAAAAAAGTAGCGCTATAAAATTAAAGGAAATGAGGATTTTGAGGAGAGCGAGCTTGATAGGAAAAATTTGATATACAGAAGCAAAGAATACTCCTCCTACAAGAAGCCAAACACATAGGTGGACTACCCAAGAGGGAATTCGATACAAAACATTTCTATTCATTTCTATTCAACTAGGAACTTCTACTTCGATACAAGTTAACGCAGTTTTTATGGGCCCTTTCGCCGTTCGTTGAATAGTCCTAGCACTTGGTTGAAACCGTACCTGATGGCCAGGCTAATTTAGGGTACAAAGTGCTTATTGAGCTATTCTCCCATAAAAACCAATATGAAATTATTTAAGTTAACACTTTTACCCCTTGCCTTGCTTTTATGTTTTGCCTGTGAATCTGAAGAGGATGTATCTCTGTCCACAGAGACTATGTCAACAGAGGAGGCGGCTGAAATTGTCTCATCGTCTTTGGCAGATAATTCTGCTGGATTAAATAAGATGGTTTCAGACATGGCACGTACCACAGAATCCTCCCTATCCAGTGAAATGGAGTCCCAGCCCAATGTTTGTGGATATGAAATGGATACGATCTTTAGTGCTACCAACCCCAGCGGGACAGCGGGGACTTATTCCTATGAGTTTACCTATGCCTATGAGATCCAATGCAGAAACAACGGGATTCCTGAAAACTTGGTAGTTGAATCCAATTACCAGGGGAGCTATGACGGCCCCAGGCTTCTAACCGAAAATGCTGGCGTAGCCTCTCTGATTATTTCAGGATTCCCCTTAAATGAACCCGCCTATGTGATAGAAGGGAATTACGATCGGTCTGGAAGCTTTCAGTCTCGAGTCAGGAACATGACGGAAAGCAATTCCACAATTGCCTTTGATTTGATCCGCATCACTTATAGCAAACAAGCGGAGGAAATTAGTGAGGGAACCGCCTCTTTAACCCTCTCTGGAACCCTAAAAAATGGGGAACCATATAGCTATACGGGTAGCCTTTCATTTGAGGGGAATGGGACCGCCATCCTCACCATTAATGGCGAAACCTATACCATAGACATCGAAACAGGAGAGATATCTTAGGCTAAGCAATCTTTTAACACTCTGCCTGGGAATCTCCCAGGCAGATTTTCCTATTTAACCTGACAATTCAAATGAAATACATCGCATGTCTCATTAGCTTATTTGCCTTTCTTCCACATATTTGGGGGCAGGAAACTATTTATCGTATCCCCGTTGTGGTACATGTAGTGCACAATGGGGAAGCCATCGGTACAGGGCCCAATATCTCCTACGAACAGATCCTCTCTCAAATTCAAGTATTAAATGAAGACTTTCGCCGGGTTGCTGGAACAAATGGCTTCAATGATCATCCTCAGGGGGTTGATACCCAAATCGAATTTTTTCTAACAGAACGAGATCCTGAAGGAATTCTGCTAGAAGAACCAGGGGTGGATCGGATCAATGGAGGGAGGTCCTCTTGGCCCAGAGGGAGTATCCGAAATCCCATTGATCGAGTATTAAAACCTACTTCCATCTGGGATCCCACACGATTTTTCAATATATGGACCGTCAATTTCGGCGGCTTTATTTCTCGGGATTTGTTGGGATATGCGCAGTTTCCAGAGGGTTCTGGACTCTCAGGTTTACCCGAGTCCGGAGAAGATCCAAACACAGATGGCATAGTGGTCGGATACAAGTACTTTGGAAGCTCAGAAAAGGGGACTTTCCCGGATTTACACGCTCCTTTTGACTTGGGGAGGACCACTACCCATGAGGTGGGGCACTGGATGGGTCTCCGACATATTTGGGGCGATGGAGCCTGCAATGTGGATGATTTTTGTTCGGATACCCCACTTGCGGAAAGCCCAAGTTTTGGATGCCCTATGCAAAAAATTAGTTGTGGCACGGAGGACATGTTCGAGAACTATATGGATTATACAGATGATGCGTGTATGAATATTTTTACCCGCCAGCAGAAGGAACGAATGTTACAAGTTTTGTCCGATAGCCCTAGGAGAAAGGAGTTGGTGGAAAGAGAGAATGCCAATCCCTCAACCTCCTCAAAGGAGGAATTAGCCTATGGAATAAAGCTGTGGCCCAATCCCTCTGCCACAGGAGATTATACAATATTTATTCCTTCAGGTCTAATTGTGAGCTCATATGATATATATGATCTGCTTGGAAGACCTTATGCTGCAAAGATCGTCTATTCTTCAAAGCCTGAGCAGAAATGGACCCTTTCCTTGGATGCGGCCAACAAAGGAATCTATCTGTTGAAACTAAATTTTTCTGACGGACGTCAGTATACAACCGAAATGCTTTATCTACCATAGATAGGTTTAAGAGGAAGCCTTAGCCAAAATTTACTAGTTTTGGTCTCATTCTTTATCTCAATATATGAACAGTTTTACTCGATTTTTTCTGCTTATCGGTCTGGTTATCGGAATAAATGGTTTATGGGCCCAAACAGATCTGGCCCTTGAGCTTCAGGTTTATCCCACGGGAATTCTACCTGGAATAAGTATCGACCAATCCCTTTCTGAGAAAGGCGTTTTTTATGGCAGGATAGGGGCAAATATTTTTGACCATAGAGATCTGGGGGTTCAGGAGGAAGAAGAGGGCTCCGGATGGGGCTTCAGTTTGGGGTATAAACAATATTTCAAAGAAAATAGAGCTGGATGGCGATGGGGAATCAAAAATGACTTATGGCGGAATACGGTGGATTGGAAAACGGGAAATGAGACAGGAGAGACAAAAATAACTGTGATTCAGCCAACAGCTGAAGTCTCCTACGTGATTCGCAAAGCCAAATTTTTCCTGGCTCCCAGCCTTGCCTTTGGCTTTGAGTGGAATGTGGAAACCGAGGGTAGGCCCACTGGAGAAGGGGCCATACTCCTAATCGGGGTTCAAGTGGGAACGAGCGTTGGGGGTGAATAATAAGGATTTCAGATGTGAAATGGGGAGTATAAGGTGAGAGGAGAAAGGAAAATTCATTCGAATCCCCCCAAAACCTGTATGCTCCCTTCACAACCAGAAATCGCAATCAAGCTCCCTCAGTGCTCAAGTTCGGCAAGGAAGGATCTCCCTCAATTTCCTGTTTCTTCCCTTCCTTAAAGAGAAATCCAAAAAGCAGTAAGATCACCAGAGAAAATGCTGCGGGAAGTATCCAAATTTCCCCCCAGTCATAGGTGGCAGGATTGTCTGAGGTTTGGTAGAAATCCACAATTGGCCCAGAGACTACGGAACCGATAAAGAGCCCAACCCCATAAGTGGCGAAGGTGATGAGGCCTTGCATAGAACTTCGCAGGCTTTCTGGAGCCTTTTTGTCTACATAGACCTGTCCGGTTACAAAGAAGAAGTCATAGCAAATACCGTGGAGGATGATTCCTGCATATAGCATCCATACATTGGGGCCCAGATCTCCAAAGGCAAATAGAATATAGCGCAAGGCCCAACTTGCCATGCCGACCAATAGCATCCATTTGATTCCATAGCGCTTGAAGAAGAAAGGCATAACCAGGAGGAAGCCTACTTCGGCCCATTGACCTAAGGTCATTTTACTCCCGGCGTATTCCATTCCAATGTTATTCAGAAATAGGTTGGCGAAGGTGTAGTAAAATTGTAAAGGGATACATATGAGGATGGATGCAATAAAAAATACCAGAAAAGAAGGGTTTTTCAACAGGGCCAGGGCATCTAGACCGAGGATTTCTCTGGTGCTGAGCTTCAACCCTTTGGACTTAGGAGGCGTATGCGGTAGGAAAAAGCTATATATACCCAAGATGACTGAGCTGACGGCAGCTAACATAAAGGGAGATGCTTGGTCCTCTACTTTCATGAAACTCACTAGGGAGACCGAGGCAATAAAGCCCAAAGTGCCCAGGACTCTTATAGGAGGAAATTCTTTTTCCGGGTCTTTCATTTGGTGAAAACTGAGGGAATTGGTTAGGGCAATAGTAGGCATATAGCATAGGGAGTAAGCTAAAAGCAAGGAGTAAAAAATACCAAAACTAGTGGCCTGAGTAAGATAATATAGCAATCCCGCTCCTATGAGATGTATCACCCCCAAAAAGCGTTCAGCTGCAAAAAAGCGATCTGCAATCAAGCCTACAATAAAAGGAGATATCATGGCTGCAATGGCTAAGGTGCCATACGCCAAGCCAATCTGAGTGCCCGAGAATTCCAGGTTACTGCCCAGGTAGGTGCCCATGGTTACATACCAGGCACCCCAGACAAAGTACTCCAGGAACATCATAACCGAAAGCTGAATACGAGTAGTAAGTTTCATGTTGGGGTTGAATAATTTTTTGCCTTTTGCGTAGACTTTTACAAAATGGAAGTCTCCGCTTTGGTCGGCATTTGAACTACTCTAATATAGGAAAATTCCGACTAAATGTGTGGTAAGTCGAAGCCCGCGATATTTTTGGGGAAGTCAAGTAGAACTCTCAGGAAGAATTGAGAAAGGGTTTCTGTTTTTTTGAAAAAACAAATTTTCTTGCTAAATCTGGAGTGAAAAAACCAGTTAAAAACATCGTAACCCTTCTTTCATTGACAATCCCAATAGACATTAAGTCCAAAGCTACTTACTCGGGCCCTTACGTTTTTTTTCTTTGTATACTAGTACTCTTCGGGAATTGGGCTTGTCAGCCCGCTTCCAGTTCACCCAATAATTCCGAGATGCAGTTCCGGGTCAATCCCGAATTATTAGGAGATTCCATGCAATTAGTTGATGTGGGCATTTCTTTTTCCCCTCCCAAAACCTTTGAATGGATGGACAAAGAACAGGGGCTTGCCATTTTGGGTGCTGAGGGTGCACCCTACGTCTCTTCCATCAGAAATTATGAAGTTTTTACGGATTCGGCCACCTTCGCAGGCATGCAGCTCATTAAACCGGATATCAATACGGAAAGTGAATTTCTCGAATATTACACCTATTTTTTAGATAGCCTAGCCACACAGGATACTAGCTGGCAATCTGCAATGTTGGATTCTTTCCCATACAATGGATTTGAAGTCAAGCAATTGCTTTTGCAAAACGCAGAGGTTGTAGCCTTCTTCTTGGTTTTTAATCAAAAAAGAGGAAACCTGGATCGCCCCTTTGTTTGTGCGTATGGCATCCCACGTGAATTTTACACTTCATCGCTTATCCAAAGTATTGAATCCTCTATAGGATCCTTTACGCCTTTATAAAACCCACTATTAATTATTTAATGATTCTAGTTATGAGAAAAAAGTTATTAACGCTCTCAATGCTCGTAACCATTGCTCTTTGCTTTAGCTCTTGTTATACCATAGAGCACACGGTAGGCCAGGGAGCCCAGGCCTTTAACGTTGAAACTCAGCGCCAATGGTACATTCTATGGGGCCTAGTTCCCTTGAATGAGGTAGATAGCAAAGCAATGGCTCAAGGGGCAACGGATTATACCATTAAAACGGAGATGACCCCTCTGGATGTGATTATTGGTATTTTTACCGGGTTTGTGACGATTGCGCCTCGAACTGTAGAAGTTCGGCACTAAAGAGCAGAATGAAGTAAAAAAGCGGACCTGCAATTGCGGGTCCGCTTTTTTTTATAAAGTAAATTTTTATTAGCCCTTTATCGAAAGGGATTTACTAGGATCTAGATCTTCGTGGCCATTCTTTTTCATTTCATCTCCCATCATACTTGCCGCAGAGAAAGATGCCACCATCTGGTTCATCATATCACTGGCATTCGAAGGCGAGTTGGGCAATAGAATTAAGTTGGACCTAGACGTAGTTCCCATGGCTTGAAGCGTATCGTAGTGCTGTGTTACGACGATCAAGGCAGAAGCTTCTTGCGAATTAATTCCCACCTTGTTGAGGGCTTCAACAGAATCTTCCAAGCCTTTGGCGATCTCACGACGCTGGTCGGCAATACCCTGTCCTTGTAATTTCTTAGACTCTGCTTCAGCCTGTGCAATAGCTACGATTTTGATCCGGTCGGCTTCTGCTTCGTATTGAGCAGCTACTTTTTCCCGTTCGGCAGCATTGATGCGATTCATGGCGATCTTCACCTGCCCATCAGGATCGATATCGGTTACCAGTGCTTTGATAATACCATATCCGTATTCTTCCATCGCGTCAGCGAGTTCCGCCTTAATGGCAATAGCGATATCATCTTTGCGTTCAAAGACCTCGTCTAGTTTCATTTTGGGGACCTCTGCACGCACCACGTCAAAAACGTAAGAAGTAATCTGGGCCGCAGAATTATCCAATTTATAAAAGGCTTCATATACCTTATCTTTTAAAATCAAGTACTGAACGGAAACCTTGAGATGTACGAATACATCATCCTTGGTTTTGGTCTCCACATTTACGTCCAGTTGCTGGACTTTGAGGTTGACACGACCCGCAACCTGATCAATAAAAGGGATTTTTAAGTGAAATCCTGCCAGGGCTATGCGTTCAAATTTTCCTAGGCGCTGAACAACAGCTGCTGATTGCTGCTTCACAATAAACCAGCCACTGCGGAACATCAATATCAAAAACATTGCCCCGATAAATGAGCCAATAATCATTATAGATTCATCCATATTTGTGGTATTTAGAATTGTTTGATCTAATATATCTAAATATAAGGATAATGTCTAACCTCAAGGGTTGGAATATTCAGATCGAATTGGCCACAGATGAGGGGCTCTAGAAGGACAAACTTCTGGTAAACGCTTCTAAACTTGGTACTTGGGGTACTGGCTTAAGCAAGCCATATTCTTCCATGTCCTTTGCAGCCTGGAGAATAGTAGCGAAGGGAAGCTGGGAATCTTGAGCGATTTGGATTAGATCTGTTTTACCATCGCTTTGACTCCAAACCCATAGAAGGGATTTTCTATAGCCGTCGTCCACGAGCTTTTTCCCATCTGCAGGGTCAAAAAATCCTTTTTTAGTCCACTGCGGTTCACAATAAGGGGATAGGTTTTCAAATACCTCATTGCCTTCTAGAATTTCCAGTCCTTCTAATACGAATTGAAAAGAGTCCAGGAAATTCTGAGGAGCCTCAAGTTCAATGGAATGGGTATTACCCGCATTAATCGATGGAACTGGGTACCTGGATAGACTTCCCATAGGGAGGTTAAAGCCCGGTGAGCAAAAATTTCTATTATTCAATCCCACAGGAGAAAACTCTCTGATTTCGCCCTTTTTGAGACCGATGGTGGAAAGGTATTCAAAGGTACGGTCGATTTCTCCTATTTTTTGCCTGCTTTTTTGATAGGAAAAGGTGCCTTGGGCACCTAAGTTGGAGAGAACAAGGCCATGGCGTACCCGATCTAGTTGATCTTGATTTAACGCCAACCAAGTAATAGGACCTATATGAGAGGGAATGAAAATAAAGCGATAACTGTACTTGCGAAGACTTTGTTGGTCCAAATACTTAGCAAGAAAGGTCGCTATTCCCAAGGAAGAGAAATGAGAATTTCTAACAAAGGGATATTCAAAAGGGGTGCAAATGAGTATCTCTTCCTGGCTTTCTCCGGGAATATAGTATTCTCCATAACACAAGTAGCCCGATGCAAATGAGCTTTCTATACACACTTCGTAAATATCCTCCTTTAATTGTTGGAGTATCCTGTGAGGGAGACAAAAGCCCCATTGATCTTTTGTATAAAAAGTTTTAGGAGAAATTAAGTCTGGCTGATTTACCTGGGAGAATAGATGAGGCATCAATTCATCCAAAGAAAAGAAGCCTTTTACGGATTGACTGTATCCAACCAGGCATTGGGGCTGTTGATCGATATTTAATAAGGTATTTCCTTGAGAATCCTTTAAATAGGCATTTTGTACGCTCCATTTCTCAGGAACTACCCAATCAAATATTGCCGTTCCACAAGCCACTTCATGGATGAGAAGGGGGATATGTTGGTAGATCATTTGCAGTAATTCAGCATCCTCAACTTCTGAATTTCCATTCATACGGGAATTCATTTCTTGTACAAAAGTCTGTATATCACCTCCCATGCGGGGGAAAGAGCCTGAGGCGGATTTTTGTGTGTTGTCAAACATTATGACGAGTATTTACCAAAAATTGGGTAATTTGGATATTCGGCTGAGGATTTTACCCTTCGAACTTATTGAATCTAACCCTCTGAATGAGATTCCTAATTAAAAAATAAATGCCAGTCAGTTCAAATTACCCGAATTAACATTTTGTAAAATATTTATAAAATGTTTATTGATATGGGTAAAAATAGATGAAATGAGTATGACTTGAGGGGATTTGGCCTCAACCGAAGCTATTCCATGAGGATTGGTAGGATTGTCGGGTTTATCAGTATCCGCAGCAGAATTGACTGCATTTTTTAATACCTTGCAAGTTTTTCACTTAGTAATGAACACTATGAATTTCCGAATTGCATTCCTGGTTTTTATTACCGCTGTTAATTGCCCACTTCAATTATCTGGACAAAAAATCTTTACCAAAAAAGTATTTAAGGACTGGCAAGACAAGTTTCCCAATGAGGAGAGTGAGATTGCTTATACGGTATGGCTGGTTGGAGACCTCGGCGTAGAAACCGAAGTTCCTATCCCTGGAGGGTTAAAACTTCTTTTGGACCAAACTCAGAAGGCAAATAAAAATTCTGCTGTTGTATTTTTGGGGAATCAGGTGAGTGCACAGCTTCCCATGGAGCAGGAGAAGGATTTGCTCCTTCAACGTCTAAAAGGATTTAAGGACTTTGAAGGAAAGGTGTATCTCATTTCAGGTAATAAGGAGTGGGAGATGAATGGGAAGGAAGGACTGGAAGATATTCAAAAGGCGGTGAAGGATCTGCTGGGTAAGAAAGGTAATTGGTTTCCGAAAGCGGGGTGTGGGAAGCCCAAAGTAGTGGAATTAAATGATTGGATTACGCTACTGTTACTGGATAGCCAATGGTATTATAATCTGGAATACCCGATCACAAACCAAAAAGGCTGTCCGGTAGACGATAAGGTAGAGTTTCAAACGGAGTTGGAGAAAGTGTTAGATGAATACGACAACACGGATTTGTTAATAGCCACACATCATCCTTATATGAGTGGGGGGCCATATGCGGGTTATTCATCTTGGAAAGACCATTTTCTGCCTCCTGTAGCAGGGAGTATAGTTGCGGGATTGAAGACCATCGGCCTTGATGAACAGTATAGGGTTCATCCCAAGCAACAGGAATATGCAGATCTCGTTTTGGCAAAGACAGCCCAATTGGGCCACATTATTTTTGCTTCCAGTCATGACTTGGGGCTTCAGTATACAAAAGAGGTACCGGGTTTTACTATAACAGGCGTGGTAAAAAGCGACCGTCATTTTATTGTAAGTGGGGGATTGAGTAAGGGAGGGTATATTCGAAAACTCTCAGAGTCAGATTTTGGGTACCAGGGCCAGGGTTTTTCAAAGCTACTCTACTTGGATAATGGAGAAATTTGGATGGAAATGTGGGGAGTCGAAGGAGAAAATGGACGCTTGTTATTTAGGCAGCAGGTAAAAGAAAAGGATTTGTTGGTAAACAAAAATCCCCAAGCCCTGAGCAACTACCCGGATTCTATAACCTACGCTGCCGATAGCTTTTACGCAGCTGGTGAATCCCAGCGAAAATTTATGGGAACCATGTACCGGGATGCCTGGATAACGCCTGTCAAACTTCCCGTACTCGATCTGGCTACCAAATTGGGCGGCTTGACTCCCATAAAGAAGGGAGGAGGCATTCAATCCAAATCTCTTAGGATGGTGGACAAAAAGGGGCAGCAGTATGTAATCCGATCCGTGAAAAAGGATGTATCCCTCTTGATTCCCAAAGAAGCTAATCAGACCTTCCTCCAGGATTTGGTCCAGGATGCCTTATCCATGTCTCATCCCTATGGAGCTCGGGTGGTAGCCCCGCTAGCTGAGGCTGCAGGCGTATACCACACAGAGCCAGAATACTACTATGTCCCCAAACAGCCTGCCTTGGGGGACTTTAATACCTTGTTTGGAGATCAATTCTACCTCTTTGAGAAGCGTCCTGAAGAACCAGATGAAGGAAGCTCAGGAGAGAACTTTGGGAATGCAGAGAATATTACTTCCACCCCCAATATGCTAGATAAGATTTGGAGTGATCCAAAGGACCAGGTAGACCCTGAATCCTTTTTAAGAGCGCGCTTGTTTGACAACCTAATAGGGGACTGGGATAGGCATGAGGACCAGTGGCGTTGGGCAGAATTTGACCAAGACACCGTAACTTTTTACAGACCCATACCCCGAGATAGAGACCAGGTTTTTCTGACAATTGATGGCTTTCTACCCTGGATTGTGAGCCGGGAATGGGGGGCTAGGATGTTCCAGAGTTATGGAGAGGACATACGAGATTTACAGGGACAAAACCTGAACGCCAGGTATATAGACCGCTTACTCCTTTCCGGACTTCCTCGAGAAACCTGGATACGTGTTGCCAAAGAACTCCAACAAAACCTCACCGATGAGGTCTTGGAAAAAGCCTTTGACCTGTGGCCTTCCGAGATTTTTGACTTAAATGGGGAGGACATTATGCAAAAGTTCAAAGCGCGAAGAGCCCGATTTCCAGAAATTGCAGAGCGCTACTATAAGATTCTGGCCAAGGAAGTGAATATCGTCGGGACCCATGAAAAGGATAGATTTGTGGTGGAGCGCTTCAACAATAATCAGACTCGAATTCGGCTCTATTCCCGTGAAGACAAGGATGATCCTGAGTTGCTAAAGTTGGATCGAACATTTTTGGGAGATGAAACGCGAGAGATAAGGTTATATGGCCTAAAAGGGAAGGATACCTTTGATATCAAGGGCATGGTATCCGATGGAATTTTGCTAAGAATCATAGGAGGGCCAGGTGAAGATGCTATCGAAGATCAATCTGTGGTGAGTGGAAAGAAAAAGACCTTTGTATATGACTTGATCGAAGACACCCAACTCAATGCGGGTCCTTCTACCAAAGACAAACGAGAGAATTCCCTCGATGTCAACAACTACGTGTATAAGTCCTTCAAGCCTAATTCTTATTTACCCCTCATCTATCCGGGCTTTAACGTGGACGATGGTCTGACCTTGGGAGGAAGTATCCAATTCATTAACCATGGTTTCCGAAAAGATCCATTCAAATCTAAGCACGTCATTGGAGGGAACATTGCTTTTACCACAGGGTCTTTCCTCCTCAATTACACAGCAGATGTAACTGATATTTTGGGCAAATGGGATTTTCATTTCGATTCCCATGTTAGCGCCCCGCGCTTTGTAGTTAATTTCTTTGGGTTGGGAAATGAAACGCTATATACCGATGAATTTGACGATGAATTTGACTTCAATCGAATTCGCATACGACAACTTCAGGTATATCCCGCCCTGAGGCGAACCTTCAATAAGGGGATTCACACGTTAACGATGGGGCCCATTTTCCAAAGTAGTAAGGTGGAAGAAACAGCCGACCGCTTTGTAAGCTCTGAGGCTTCGGGATTGGATTCGGAAGATTTTGAAAATAAAAACTATGGAGGAGTCCAGTTAGGCTATGAATTAGACGCTCGGGATAATACCATTGCTCCCAAGAGGGGCTATCATTTCTCCATCCAATCGGGAGTAAATGTGAATATGGGAGATTCTGACAAGAGCTTCACTAAGCTAAAAACAGAATTAGCTCTCTATCATCTTCTCAAGACTAAATTTCCCATTGTTATAGCCAGTAGGGTAGGATTTGACGGTAATTTTGGGGAGTACGAATTTTTTCAGGCAGCCACTTTGGGAAGAAACAATAACTTGAGAGGATTTAGAAGAGAACGCTTTTCTGGAGATCAGGCTTTTTACCACAATACCGAACTCCGCCTTCCCTTCGCTCGTACCAAGAATTATTTTCTCCCCATTCAGTTTGGCTTGATGGGCTTCTTCGATTATGGAAGGGTATGGTTGGACGGGGAAGACTCGGATAGATGGCACCAGGGATATGGAGGAGGAATTATTCTGAGTCCCTTTTCTTCAGGGGTATTCACTCTCACTTACGAAAAATCTGAGGAATTCGATATTATCGGATTCAGGTTGGGATTTTTATTCTAAACGGACTGGAGTTCTAGGCTTATTCCTACACTTCTGGAGAGATTCTAACTTCAGTCCACTCTGTGGAATAATCGAATCGGAACAATTTTTGAAGTAGAATTTTATGTGGACATATTTATTATGCTCACATACAAATTTTGCGATGCAGTCAATTGTTTCTGATTTCTAACTAACCAAGCCGTGTCCGTTTCAAAGGTATGTCTGGTTTGCTCTTCTCGAGGTCACCTCTTTTCCATGCACTTGTTGAAAGAGGTTTGGGAGCCTTACCCACGGATTTGGGTAACGCCGGAAAGTGAAGATGCTAAGCATTTCTTGGCTGGAGAATATATTTATAATCCCTTTCACCCAACTGACCGGAATATAAGGAACATGTTTCTCAATTTTTTTATGGCCCTGCGCGTGCTTTGGAAGGAAAAGCCTAGCATCCTTATATCTACTGGTGCAGGCGTAGGTGTCCCCTTTATTTATGCGGCTAAATTATTGGGCATACCTACCGTATTTATTGAGGCTTGGACCCGCGTAGAGTCTCTCTCTATGACAGGGCGTCTAGTGTATCCGGTGGTAGACTATCTATACGTGCAATATCCCGAACTCGCAGAAAAGTATAAAAAAGCTCTATATAAAGGACAATACGTATGATTTACACGGTTGCAGGTACAATTCGTTTTCCTTTCTCTCGTCTTCTACTCACCATCAATCACCAGAAAGAAATGGGGGAGATTGAGGAAGAAATATACATGCAATACGGCAGCTTCAGGCCCCCCTTCAAACTCAATCATATTGAATACAAACGGCCCATTTTTTCTTATGAAGAACACCTCAAGTGGATCGAAGAATCCCAGATCGTTATCAGCGAAGCAGGGGAGGATATTGTCCTATTATGCCTCATGATGAGGAAGATTCCCATAGTCGTGCCCCGGAGGCAAATTTATGGAGAGCAGGTAGATGATCACCAAGTAGAGTTCGCCCGAAAGCTAGAGGAAGGAAAAAAAGTCATCGTAGTGCATGATGAAGAGCAGTTGTCTATGGCAATTAGGGAATATGAAGAACGCGCAGAAACCTGCTTGCCCAGTTCAGAGGGCTTATTGGCTGCCTCTCAAAGCACAAAACTTCATGATGAATTAAAGGGTATATTGGGGGAGAAAGCAAGTAAAAGCCTGATTTCTATAGATTTAGCCAGTTGATTTCCGGTAAGAATCGAAATTATCTTCCATTCATCCTCCATATTTAACCATTCAGCACGCCCTATTTGCTCAAAAAAATCAAAATTTCCAGATTTACTAGGGTTTTTACCATCGGGGAATTAACACGTAAAATACCTTTTTAAAAGCTGCAAATTACCTCTGTCTAAAGCGGGGGAAAACTTATTTCTCTTTGTTGAAATTGCTGGAATAGGTGTAGTTATTGCTATAGATATATGGAAGGAATCGAATATTCTTTTCTGAGGTTTTACTTAGGGATTTACTCGGGAAAATAAGGGTAGAGGAATTGATGGAACGCAGCTTGTCTAAAAAAGGAACTATGGATGCTAAGCCACAGGGACATTTGGAGCCACCCATGGAAACCCCCATACTGTTGATTATTTTCAACCGCCCTGAGAATATCCAACAAGTAATGGATACCATCCGTTCTTTTCGACCCAAGAAAATGTATATAGCTGCCGATGGCCCCAGACACGGCAATGCAGAAGATCCTCAAAAATGTGAAACTACCCGAAAACTTACCTTAGAAAACATTGATTGGGACTGCGAAGTCAAAACTCGTTTCCAGGACCAAAACATTGGCTGCGGCTTGAATCCCTCCCAGGCCATTTCCTGGATGCTAGAAGAAGAGCCCTACGGGATCATTTTGGAAGATGATTGCATCCCCAACCACAGCTTTTTCCGCTTTTGTGACCATTTCCTCAAAAAATTTGAGCAGGATGAACGCGTATGGATGGTCAGTGGTACAAACCTCGTCCATGAATGGAAGCCCCAGCAATGGGATTATTTTTACTCTCAGATTGGCTCTACCTGGGGCTGGGCCACTTGGAAGCGGGCCTGGAAACACTATGATTACCATATGACAGAGTGGGCCAAGCCGGAAGTCAAAGAACTTTTCAAGAATATGTTGGAACCTCTGGTATACAAGGTATTGTCGATGGAGTTTCAATATACCTACGAGGGTTATTACAAGGGCTCAGTCTGGGATTTCCAGTGGAGTTTCCAGCGAATGATCAACAATGGACTCACGGTTATGCCCGCGCGAAACCTCATATCCAATGTAGGTTTTGGAGAAGAAGCGACACATACCAAGGGAGAGGGGAAATTGGCCCGGATCCCAAGAGGGGAGCTGGAATTTCCTTTGCGAGAAAACAATGTGTTCTTACCGGATTTTGAGTTTGATAAAATGATGTCTTTCGCCGAGGACCAGCGCCTTTGGAACCGCGCCGCCCGGAAGATAAACTCCCTGGTTCAGAAGGTATTCAACTAATCGTATGGTATCCAAAAAAGCGATTATTTATACCTTGTTTGTGTCCAATTTCCTCTTTTTTGGCCTAGGGCAGTATGTAACCAACAATTTTTCTACGCCGGTAGGAAACCTTTTGTCCATCCTCCCTCATTTGCTAATTATTTTATTTTTCTGCCTGGACAGCTTGTTGGGAAAGAAATTTTCTGTAAGGCTAAACCCCCGTATGGGCTGGCTGATCCTCTTTATGATCTCTCTGGCTTATGCAGGTGTCTTAGGGCTTTCCTACGGGGTGCCGGGGTATGACAGGCTCAAAACGCTTACGGAAATCCTCAAGGTAGGAATTCCCTTTTTGGGCTTTATGATATGGATTTTTTACCAGGTTGAGGACGAAGACTTCGACCCAGTTAGGCAATTTCGCTGGGCATTGGGACTTTATCTCAGTGTGAACCTCCTGGGAGCGGTTGCGGGTATTACTACCTTAGCTCATAGCTTTGAAGATCGCATCTCCATTCCTTTTTCAGACGGAATTTATGACGGGGCCAATGTACTGGCCATTTTTGCCATTCTCCTCTTCCCCCTTATTCGTGACAACACTTCCTC
Source organism: Bacteroidia bacterium (assembly GCA_965263105.1). Lineage (GTDB taxonomy): Bacteria > Bacteroidota > Bacteroidia > J057 > J057 > JBCCTX01. The sequence goes on from CBDHGL010000003.1 coordinate 1,214,807, forward strand.
TTCCCAATCCCGAATCTTTACTCTGGGGCTGTTATTCGTCGTAAGTGCATTAATCCTTCACATCAATTCCCGCTTAACCATTCTGGTTCTCTTGCTGGTCATGGGGCTATTTATGATTCGTCTTGCCTATGTGTACCAGCTGATTTTTGTCGGGGCTTGGTTTTTTATCCCTATGTTACTCAACTCCAAGATGTTGGTATACAATATATTGACCCAGCCGATTTTTTCCAGCCTCTTGCAACGCGGAGACTTGGAGGACATTACCTCTTATAATAGCCGGGCCTATATCTGGGAGCGAGCCATGGAGTGGATTCAGCATGACCGCACGGGCTTCTGGGCGGGGAATGGAACCCGTGGCTTCGGGACCCTGAGAATTTACGAGGACATTACAGATCAATGGATGGTGGATGTATATACCCTACATTCTCATAGTTCCATGCTAGATATATGGATTTGCCAAGGATTGATTGGCCTTGTTATCGTGGGCTTGATGATATGGGGGACCTTAAAATTCTATCGAATCAAGCGACAAGAAGGCCACGTTCTCCAACAATTTTACCCTGTGGTAATTTTTTTGCTCCTTTTAATGCAAGTAGATGGATTTTTCAATCCTTCAGGCATAGGTTTTGCAATTTTTCTCATGTTATTTTCTCTGGTGGTGGTGCAGAAGGGGAGAGGCGTGAGAGGAGAGGAAGAGGAAAAGCTTGACAAGACAAAAGCCCCTCGGGGAGAATTGTTGGTGGGGTATTGACCTGCAAATTTCCCCCTGAAGCGTGGGAACGTGCTGAGGCGAGGGGGGCCTAAGGGGGGGGAATATATATAGGGGAATAAGGCTGTTTTAGCTGCAAAAGTCCCCCTGCGAAGGGGGTTGGGGGGATGAATGAATTGAACACGGAGGCACAGAGGCACGGAGGAATTTGTGATACAAATGCCCAATTTTGTACTCACCCCCTGGCCCCCTCTCTCAAGGAACCCCCTCTGACTCCCCCTTAGAAATGGGTAGAAAGGGGGAAACCCTGGCGAAATCAACCTGATTTCCTGGGTTGTTTCCAGACCCCTTTTGAGTTTCCCCTGGGAGGGAAAAAAAGGGAAACGGGGATGCAGCGGAAGAGTACAAAAAGGACGAAGAATCTGAATTGAAAAGCTTACAATGATATACATCGTTATACCCGTTTATAACCGCAAGGACATCACGCGTAGGTGCTTACTTTCCTTGCAGGAGCAAGTATATAAAAACTTCCGGGTCATCGTGGTGGATGATGGATCTACCGATGGAACCTCGGAGATGATTCAGCAGGAATTTCCCGAAACCATACTGCTTCATGGCAATGGCTTCCTCTACTGGACGGGGGCTACGAATATGGGAATTCGCCATGCTTTGACCTTAGATGCGAGCCATGTTTTAACCCTCAATGACGATACCCTACTTAAGGAAGATTTTCTGGAAAAGATGGTTTATTGGTCGGAGCAAAATCCGAATGCCATTCTGGGGGCCTTGGACTATGACTACGATTCCCAGAAGCCCTACTTTGGGGGCGAGGTTCACAACTGGAAAACTAATAAATCTTACGCCCTACTAGACCGGATTCCCGTAACAGAAAGAAAGGGATTGCATCCGGTTACCCATGCTCCTGGTAGGGGCTTATTCATTCCCCGTCAGGTATTTGATAGCATTGGCCTGTTCGAAGAGAAAAAACTCCCCCACTACGCCGCGGACTACGATTTTACCTTTCATGCGGGCAAGGCGGGCTTTGAGCTGTATTGTAACTACGACGCCGTCCTATACTCCTTCCCCAAGAGAGCGGGGACCACCAAAACCGGATGAACCGTTCCCTGGCCAATTATAAGAATCACCTCTTCAGTATTACGGGTACGGGCAACTTGAAGGTCTACACCCATTATGTCCTCCGAAATTGTCCCCCAGGCTATGTGCCCTTTGCCCTCTTTGATGGCTATGCCAGAAGGATCTTGGGCTATTGGTTGAAGGGGTATAAAGATATGGTGAAGGTAGAGGAGAATTGAGATAAAAAATGTTATAATGCCTTCAATCACTTAAAATACGCATACTTACACGCCTCATAAAGCCCTCTGGCAGCATTATAGTAATTGTAGGGCCGTACAGATTCCAGCCCATTGACGGAAAAGTTATTCCACTCTTTTCGATTGGTGAGGAGCTTTAAGGCTTTTTGTGCCCAGGTGGGCGCATCAAAGTCATGGATAAAGCCATTGTGCCCATCTATGACCAGGTCATTTGCCAAGCCTGCATAAGGAGTAACTAAAACAGGTGTTCCACTTGCCAGGGCTTCATTACCTACTAAGCCCCAAGCGTCGTTTTCTGTAGGGAAGAGAAGAATCCGGGCATTGGAATAGTAATAAGGCAACTGATCTGCCTGGATAAAGCCCGGGAAATCGTATTGGATATTTCTTTCCTCCAAGGCATGAAGGATTTCTTTTTCCATAGGCCCCCCGCCGATAAGCAAAACGGATACATCGGGCTTATGTTGTTGAATCTCGGAGACAACTTCTATGAAGAAAGAGGGACGTTTCCCTTTGTGGAACCGACCTGCAAACATGAGGTCGTATTTTCTCTCCTCAAAGCCCTGATAGATGGTAAATAGTTCGTTATTGGCGCATAGCTGAGAGATAAAGATTTGTTCTTCTTTTGCCCCGTAACTTTTATACAATTCTGCGGAGTTTTTGCCAGGACCGACAAAGGCGTGGGTTTTGGTAAAAACCAGTCTTCGCACGATTCGGTGCAATTTTGTGAGAAAAGATTCGGAATGTTTCCAGCCATCTATAAAAGTGATGTGCTTTTTTCGATGGAGGGTAGCATACAGCCAGGAAAATAAATAGGTAGGAGAGAATCCGGTTGTGACTACGACATCTGGACGTATGCGTTTTAAGTGTCTATACACATCCGGGTTGCTATGTATGAAATTGATCCCGTCCTTTTTCTTAAAATAGTTTTCCTTGAGGAAAATGGCATTCTGTATAGGACTGTCGTGGTTCCATTCACGGATCGGTTCCTTGTAGGAGCAATAGATAAGGGTCACTTCATCCCCTTCAAACTCGCTGACCATGGCATGGACAGGGTCTCTGAAAGGAGTTGGAGCCGCCGTTACAATTGCAATTCTCATAAAGTATCAAATAGCTTAGCATAGGAACGAGCAACGTTCTCTTTGGTATAGGTGGACCGGATAGTAGGGGCTAATTTTTCTGCCTTTCGGGAAACGCCACTCAAATTTTCATAACAGGCAATCATTTTTTCAGCCAATTCTTCCACATCTTCAGGATGGTTTAGGTAAGTGGCTTTTTCTAAGGTTACTTCCTCTAAGGAACCCCTCCGACTTGTAATGACGGGTTTGCCTAATCCCATCGCTTCCACCGGCGGCATACCAAAACCTTCAAAGAGAGAAGGAAAGACGAAGAAGGAAGAGTTTTGATATAATTGGGCGAGATCGTGGTCAGCCACATAGCCAGTCGGGATAATATGGGAATTCTGCTCGAAAGACGCTTTCAGTTCCTTCCCATAGGCTTCATAGTTTCCTCCGACTAACTTGTGACTCAACTGACCCGTGAGAACTAAGCGTACTTTGGGAAACTTCTGCTGAAATATCTGGTAAGCCTTTACCAGGGTGAGGGTATTTTTATGGGGATAATGGGCAGCTACGGAAAGGATATAAGGAAAGTCATAGTCAAAAGCTGTTTTTTTCCCCACCTGATCTAGTTTGGCAAAATCTATGGGATTAGGCAGCACCTCAAGTTTGGATCTGTATTTTTCTCCATAGACCCGGCAAATATCATTTTTTACAAACTCAGATATACAAACTACTTTTTTGCAAACTTTCAAGGTGTTGACATGTGCCCAATACAGCCATTTGCGTTTGATGGCACTGAAAAACTGCGGAAAATGTTGGTATTGGAGGTCGTGGATCGTTGTTACATAGCTTCGGGAACCACTTAGAGTACCCCAAGTGCTGACATAGTTGGGGGAAAAAATGACCTTATATTTTGTAGGAATGCGATGCATCAAAGGTAGGGAACTGTCATATATAACCCTATTTTGCTTCATATCAATGAAGTCAACCTGAAATTTACGAATGATAGGATCGTATTGGTCCATGAGTTGTTGGTTGAGCAACAAATGAATTCTTTCCTGAAAGCCAATTTCTACAAAACCTGCTAGTAGATTGTTGAAATAGGCCTCTGCACCTCCTACTTTCCCTGGATAGACAAATAATCCCGATATATATGTGTGATTCATATGTCACCTACTATCCTCTCCTACAAAAAATAGGCTTTCACTAATTTTTTTATGCAAAAAAAGGACCAATAATACAGATAATATTTGCTTTTTGGAAAGCTTTAATCCGTTGAATATTCAAAAATACTGTCCTACTCCCAATACCCACCCTCTTTGGTCTGGATCTATGGCATTGATTCCGTGGTCAATTCTCAAGATAAAATTGTAGGCTTGGAAGAATTGGAGTCGAAGCCCTGGCCCCCAAAAAATTCTGCTAGAACTTTCTTCGAATAGACTCGCGTCCTGCAATTCCCAGGTGCCCATATCAGAAAAAAGGACACCCTGTAGGCTGAGGAGTCGATCTTTATGGTATAAAGTATGTCTGTATTCCAAGTTGAAAACCAATTCTTTGGAGCCTCGGGCTACCCGGTTTCCTGTCCCCCGTATATTTTCGTAACTATCCAGGATGAACGGGACAATGGGACTTTCTGTTTTTGGAGAAAGACCCATTCTCAGCCTTCCAGCAAGATTTCCAGATTTACCCACTTTATGGAAATAGCGCAGGGTGTTGAATACCTTCCAGAATGTGTATTGCTCTCCTAGATCGATTGATAGCTCCGCCTGAAAGGTGTTGGCAAACCCCCAAAGAAATTCGTTGTAAAAGTTTAAATTCTGAATGTTGTGAGAACTTTTGAGAAGGAGCTTCTCTGCAGTAACCTCATCGGGTAAGGAATTGGCAAGGGAAACGGGTTCTACCTTTTCATAGGTTTCATACAAGTACCCTCCTCCCAAAAATATGAAATGGCCAAAAGCAAACTCATACCTGGCCAAAGCCTCGGCATAGTAGTTCTTATATTGGAAATCTACACGGGCATCGTTCACGAATAAAGGCTCTAAATTCGAAAATCGGGTGAAACTTGTCCGGTGTCCAAAGGAACTGCCTCTTATGTAGGGCTCCTGATAATAGAGTTGAAAACTGTGTTGATTGTTGTATCGATAAAAGCCCCCTAAAAAGGCTCCCTTGCCTTGGAAATTGAAATCAACCCCACCGACTTGTATGTATCTATTCCCCCTTACCCCTCCAAAATCAAGGCTGGGGATAATTGTAACTATTTCCGTACAATTAAAGGTCAAATGGACCCCCTCGCCCCGATAAACGGCCTCTGTAGAAAGGCTTAAAAAGAGTTGGAGATTCCTAAGCTGTTGTAGATCCTCTTGAACTATAAGGGAATCATAGGTGTCACCTATTTTGGTAGAAATAAAGCGTTCTAAGAAGGAGGCTTTGGTTTTCTTTAACCCCTGGAATTCGATGGATACAACGGTTCCCGTTACAGGCACTTCTTGAGCCTGACCCCCTAATAAGCAAAAACACAAGCCCAAAAACGCAATTAGCCGCATACCACAAAGATAGCTGTATGCGGGCTATTTTATAAAAACAATACCGAAATTAAAAGTTTGACCTGCTCCATTATTCCTGGAGGTGGCAAAATTGGTGTAGATTACTTCTAAATTTATCTCAGGGGTAATTTGGTACTTCCCCCCTACTCCCAATTGGACAAAGTCTCCACTCAAAGAGAAACCCTCCCCTGCTGAATTCCCCGGCAATCCCTGAAAAGTTGGCCAATATTGTGCATTGACATTCAGCGTAACTTTAGGATTGGGGAAATAACTGAGAAAGGCGATAACAGGGGTTAGAAAAAAGGCATCCTGGTTAAAGGAAACCTGATTGGTCGGAAAGCGATAGAGGAAATCCACCTCTGTAAAGAGTTGCCATTGGCCGAAGGTTTTGTCGAAGAAAAATTGGGTCCACCAGTTCACCCGGTTATGGGCCAGGAAACGTCGTTGTCCATCAGCAAAAAGTTCCAGGTCGTTACTCAAGGGAATCTGTAAGGTGGAGGTGAGAGAAAATTTGGGAATATTCTTGAAGGGGGCAAAGCGAACGCGGGGGCCGAAATAGGTAAGGGCATTTTTGGTAAAAATGAGGTTATCCGGGCTGTTACCCAGAACACGCAAAGGAGAACTCCCCTCGTCGGAATCCAGCCTAACCGCCTGGTAGTCCAATTCAAAGCCCAGGTTCCATCGCCTATCTTGGGATACGCCATAGTTAAATTGAAATATTCCGGTAAAAAACGTCTCCTTTTGCCCCAATTCTACCTTGTTGCGTTCATTGTCACGGAAGGCGGTCTGGGTGTAGAGGTTATTAAAAACTTTTACTTCTACTTGGCCCTTCTTCAATAGGACGGAAGGGGTAAACTGCTGAATGTTGGAGCTAGCTTGGCTAGTGCTTGTCGTTGGGGAAGTTTTCGCATTGACACTCCAATCGTATGTATAGTATTTCACTTGGTAAGACGAGGGAATAGGGGTATCCCTATAAGAATTGATATAGGCTAAGGCAGATTCATAGGTAGCCTTGAAGTCTTTCCCGTACCAGTTAAATATTTGAGAAATACCCACACTCCTGTCGGTATCATTTACTCGTATGAAGTATTCATTTTGTAAGGCCAATCTAGTTTGACGATCTAACTGCTGGTCTAAAGAGTCGGGAAAATAGGCAGAAGGACTTAATGGAGGACACCCCTTTGCTGCACACACGAGTACAAAATGGAGGCGGGGGTCTGGAAATTGGACGAATATGTATTTTTTCTCAAATTCATCCAAGGTATAGCTAGTTCCCGCAATTACATGTTGGGTTTCATCAAAGAAACCGGGAATATTTTGAGGGGAACTGGTGGGCCAAGCATCAACAATTGACTTCACAGCTAACAGGTTATAGGCATTTATGAGAAATGCCTTTTGAGTGGCCTCATCTTGTGAATCCAGGTCGTAGGAAATGACCTGGCGGGTAAGTTGATATAACTCTTTTGGGTTTGCCTTAATTTTATCATAGTCTATACTTCCTTCTCCTACATATTGTGAGAAAAACTGGTCTGCTTCTCGGAAGAAATCCATTTCCTGACTGAAGGCAAAATTGATTAAAAAACAGAGCAAAAAGATCAATGGGTTCTTATGCATTGGAGTAGCTTATTTGTTCCGAAATAACAATAAGAATTTGGATCCAATTGTTTGGGATAAGACATTGTTTGCGAGGCGACACATGAGGCTCCAAGAAATATCATGAATCAAAAAATGGATTGTTAAAGTCCCTTCCAGATATTCAACACCTCCTCAGCTGCCTGTATGGGAGGACGTCTCTTGTTCAGCACCTCCTTTCTAAATATGGGTAATTTCTCCAGGATGGTTGGATGTTGAAAAAACAATTTTTTCAGTCCGTCCTGCAGATATTGATCAAACCAATAGGAAAGCTGCTGGGTTCTTTTTTCTTCCCACAAATTTTCCTTTCGTTGATGTTTTTCAAAGGTCAAGAGGGCTTTATATAGTTCCTCAAAGCCAGTTTCTTCCCAGGCCGAGCCCAGCATAACCGGAATATCCCAGGTACCCTGTTTATGCCGGTGTAAGCCAACGGACTGCCGGTAAAATTGCTGGGTTCTACGGGCTTGGGCAAGCTGTTCTTTTTCAGCCTTATTAATTAACACTCCATTGGCCATTTCTACGATGCCCTTTTTCATCCCCTGTATCTCATCTCCAGCATTAGGTAGCAAAAGGAGGAGGAAGAAATCGACCATATTCCCTACCTCTACTTCAGACTGGCCCACTCCTACCGTTTCGATGAGAATCCAGTTATATCCAGCGGCTTCACAGAGCATACTTACTTCCCGGGTTTTTTGGGAGACCCCTCCGAGAGATCCAGCACTCGGGGAAGGCCGAATAAAGGCCTGGTTTGATCTGCTGAGTCGCTCCATTCGCGTTTTGTCTCCCAGGATGCTCCCTCCGCTTTTTACAGAAGAGGGATCAACCGTTAGAACGGCGACTTTATTTCCTTTTCTGATTAATAAATCTCCTAGCACATCGATGACCGTGCTTTTCCCAACACCAGGAACCCCACTGATCCCTAATCTATAACTATTTCCTGTAAAGGGGAGACAGGCATTGAGTAATTGGATAGCCATTATCTGGTCAGCTTGCCTATTACTTTCAACCAAGGTAATTGCCTTGCTGAGGCTCAAGCGATCTCCAGAAAGAATTCCCTGAAGGTAATTCTGTACGAGCTCTTCCTGTGGGATTTTATCCATGATGGTAAGCAAATTACATTATTTGCAAAAATTTTTAGAGCATCTGGCAACCTTTTATGTATTGTGGAATCTATTAACAAGAAATAGGGAAGTTTTACTAAATTCAAATCATTCCTTTTACCTCTTAGGATTACAACCTCTTCTTACAAAATTTTTCCTCATGAAAAGCTTTTTCCGTAAAATGTTTTACACAGCCCTGGTGATACTCGCTGTATCGATGGTATTTGCAGATCGATTTGGCGGAGATTCCATTTTTGGAAGGTCTGATGACGATGATCACGAACATGCAGAAACCTACCTCATGGAAGCATCTGGCGAACCCTTTACGCATGTATCTGTATCAGGTAACTTTCGCGTCAGTTTGAAAGAGGCCTCCAATTCTGGCTATAAGATAGAAGCTGATGGGAAATTGAAGAAAAATATTCAGGCGTATATCAGTGGAGAAACGCTATATATAAAGTATAAGGGCAAAAAATGGTTTACCCGAGATTTTGGAAAACGGGTGGATGTATTTATTGAGAGTTCCCAATGGGAGCACATAGAAGCCCATGGGGCTGTGAGTCTGGAGACTGAGAATACCTTGAATGCCGATCATCTAGAAATACAGCTCAGTGGAGCAGGGGAGGGGGATCTGGAAGTAGAAGCTAATTCTTTGGAACTCCATGCCAGTGGTGCCTCAGAGATTGAATTGGCCGGAGAAGTAGAGGATTGTGAACTGAGAGTTTCCGGAGCTGGAGAATTGGAGGCTGATGAGTTAAAATCAAGCCATATGAGAGTATCCATCAGTGGGGCCGGGGAAGCTAAGGTATACGCCACAGAAAGCTTGAAGGTGAATGTTTCTGGAGCAGGGAGCGTGCGATACAAAGGGGACCCCTCAGAGATATCCAAAAATATTTCTGGCGCAGGAAGTGTAAAATCTATGCGATAGCATTTTTATCCTATATGCCTTTGATTTTTTGAGTGAGGGTCGTACATGTTACGGCCTTTTTTTGTTGTTTGCTGTATGGCTCCCTCCGATTTAGCACAACTCTTTGGACGTATAGATATATACCTCCTTGACCAGATTCTAAAAGGTAACATAGACTTAGGTGAACCCATTTTGGATGCAGGATGTGGGGGGGGGAGAAATATCATCTATTTTATGAGACAACAAGCAGCCGTATATGGAATAGATTCCTCGCAAAAGGCCATTTCTGCAGTACAGGAACTTTCTGAGTTGCTTGGATATGCCTATCCAGAGCGATTTTCTGTGAATGGTATAGATGAAATCCCCTTTGAAGACGCCTTTTTTGGAACCGTTATTTGTAATGCTGTACTACATTTCTGTCCAGATGAAGCTTATTTTCTGAAGGCGGTGGAAGAATGTTGGCGCGTACTAAAGCCTGGAGGGATTTTATTTGTTCGTACGGCGGTGAAGGATGGTTTGGAGAAAGATTTATTACCCGTATCGGGGCAAGCAGGATGGTATCACTTACCGGATGGTACAAGCCGTTTTCTGGTAAATATGAAATTCCTATCTCAGCTCAGCGAAGAGCTTGGGGGAAAGTGGGTCCAAGCTCTTCGTTCTGTGTTGTTAAAAGATATGCGAAGTATGGGTACTTGGGTATTACAAAAAGGCTAATTATCCTTTCCTACTCATATTCTCAAAGAATAAGGAAAAGGCCGCTAGCAACATGCCCCCAAAGCCCGTCCAGAAGCCGATTCTTGTGGATTGGAAAAAGGTAGAGGAATCTTCTAATACATTTCCCCATAGCCAAAAAATGAGCCATCCAAATCCCAGAAATAAGATGCTGAAGAAAATACCGTGGCTATATTGTCTTCCTCGTAGGCCTCGAACCATATAACCCAGGGAGTGCAAGCCAAACCATATCGGGGCACCCAAAACCAACAGTAGGCCAGCCACTAAGCCTAAGCCTTCGAAGCCTTCTGCAGCATTCCATTTATCTTGGATAAAAGACATCAGACCCTCTCCTTTGTCAAAGGATTGTACGCCAAATTGATTCAAAATTGTTTGGACTACATCTACTCCTGTCAATTCCAACGAAGAGTTTTCTGAGTTGACAAATTGGGAATCTAATTCGAAATAGGGAAGTACAAAGGAACCTAAAATGACTAGGCCACTGAGAAGAAGAACAATTCTTTCGAGTCTCATGTTAGTTGGGTTTTGTAAGAAAGATAGGTAATTGATAAGAAAGTTGGAAACTTTCTCTTCTTAAGAATTAGGTATTTAGATAATTTCTCTATTTTCACCTCACAATTAAAAACCTATGCATTCTTGCAGGTACCTTAGTATACTCAATTATTAACCTTCAATTCCTTGCTTTATGAATGGTGCGCAGCTTCACTTATTACTCAATCACCTACCCATCTTAGGACTCTTTTTTGGCTTTCTGTTACTTGTATTCGGTATTTTATCCCGGCAGGAAATCATATCCAAGGCGTCCATGATAGTCTTTATTATGATGGCCATGATAACGGTGCCCGTAAATGAAACAGGAGAATCTGCAGAAGAAATCATAGAGAACCATCCTGCGATAACAGTCGAACATGACCTCATCCATCAGCATGAAGACGCGGCGGGGCTTGCCTTGTGGTTGATGCTGGGCCTGGGGACCCTAGCATTGGTGAGTCTTATCGTAGATAGTAAAAATCCCTTTGGGAAATATGCCCAATATGTAGTGTTGGTGGCTTCCCTAGCCTTATTTATATATATGGTCCAGGTGGGATGGATGGGAGCTCAAATTATGCATCCAGAAATTCGGACCCCTTAAGTAAGGGTACTGCATTTATTTTTTAAAAATTTGCAAAATATTGAATGACTACTTTGAAATTGAAACCCAATTTCCTACATTTGCGTTGAATAAAAATAATTCCATTTATCATATCATGTTCAGAATTCCAACATATTCCTTTAATGATCTCTTTCTGCATTCTTGGATGCAGTGTGTAAAGGGATTGGCAGAGGAATATTCCGGGCGTATACCACTTCGAAGGTAAGAATTGAAACAATTCGCTTTTTGCGCCCGGACTTGAAAAAGTTCGGGTTTTTTGTTTTAGAACCAATTTTAACGTCATGAGAATACATTTTGCTAGTCAAATTCCCCCTTTTAAGGGCCTAGTCTCCGAAGAACGAACCCGAGAGACTTAAGTTCGCCGGGAACCCCACAATGAAGAATTCCGGTGTCTAGATTTAGCCGCAATTTGCCTATTTCCTGGCATTGCGAGATGGGAAAGGTGTGCCCTATTTGGTGCGATTGAGAATTACTAATTACGTTAACTCTCTAAGTCTATAAGCGATGTTGACCTTACTCGAATACTTACGCGACTTGCACTTCAGAAATCGATCTATGAGATATCGTATGAATCGGTCTAAGAAAAATATGAGAATAGCAAAGTGTATGTAAATGTTTTCTTATCAGCTAATCCTAATTTTGATGAGAGTATTAAGAAATACCCAGAAAGATACCTTGAAAGGGATTATTGTTCATAAGGGCAAAGTCCCTGCCATGCGTATGTATATGGCACAAACTGGAAAGAGATTGGATGCAGCCCGGAAGATCGTAGATAATCTGGCCAGTGATATCCAACCCGGCCCAAGCAAGCCTTCATGTCCCTGAAGTTAGTTCCCTGGTAGATTTTCTACTGGGGAACATTCAATTAGGTTTTCTTGCCTATTCCCTATTTCTTTTTCAAATTTGCCTATGATTATATGTTACCTTGTCCTTAAATTCTAGGAATATGAACCAAACCAAACATCCACCTGTGAAAGGTCATGAAGGGAGTAAAGGGAAAATGTTCGAAAATCCCATACTTGAATTCTTGAGTAAAAGTTCTCCCACTACCACTATTATTACCTATGGGACACTAATTACTACGCTGATTATTCTTAATTACTACTATGGCCAAATTTCCAATATTTGGCTGGGAATTGGGATCTATCTGGGCGGTTTTTTCTTTTGGACATTTGCCGAGTATTTCCTGCATAGATACCTCTTCCACTGGATTACTGAACATCCTTTTGTTCAGAAGTTTCACTACTCTGTCCATGGCTACCATCACGAATTTCCCCGAGATGATACGCGGGTATTTATGCCCCCAATTCCGGGTATTGTGTTGTCCTCACTATTTTTGGGTCTTTTTTACCTGATCATGGGGGGCTATGCCTTTGTTTTCACAGCAGGGTATATCAATGGGTATTTGGTATACTCAAGTGTTCACTATAGTACCCACAAATTTAAGCCCCCTAAGTCTCGTTGGTTGAAGGTATTATGGAGGCATCACAACCTGCACCACTACCGTTTTCCCGACAAGGCATTTGGCGTTTCATCTCCTTTGTGGGATCATGTTTTTGGAACCATGCCGCCTCTTCCCAAAAAGAGAACCCAGGGAACTCAGGCCTAAAAGGTCTCTAGGGTGCTAAGGAAAATTAGGCCCAAACATAAAAAAAGGGAGGGAGGAAGACCTTCCCTTTTTTATTTGTGAATTTCTACAAAGATAAGTGCCCCTTGACCTTCAGGGTGAAATTTGATAGAATAGGGGGCAAAGTCAGAAGCCCTTATGAGATCCAATAGCTGGGTTTCGCTTCTGTGGTAAACTCGCCAATCAAATAGAACCTCCAAATAGTCTCTATTGGGGTTCTGATCAGAAACTATACCCAGGAATAATTTGCCGTTAGGTAATAACCAATTTCCCACATGGCGAATCATCTGGGAAAAGAGTTGGTCATCTAGGTAATTGAAAATGCCTCCAGCCCAAATGAAGTGATAAGGATATTCAGGTTTGAATCGGAATACATTCTGGTTATGGAATCTGACGGAACTGCCCAAATGCCCCAGTAAGCCAGAAGCATATTGGATCGCATGCCGGTCAACTTCTACACAATCAATTTGAAGTTGGTTATTGCTGTGAATTTGAAGGAATTCTTTGATGGGCCTACAGGATCCCGAGAGTAGGTTAAGGGCTTTGAATGTACTTACTTTTTTATTGGGAAGAGAAGTAAGGGCTTTCTCAAGGGATTTTTGAAAAAAGGCCTTCCTATTTCTTACCGCGATAAAGGTAGGTAAGGCATGGAAGTGCTTATCCCAGGCAGCCCATTTTTCATCATGTGAGGTATACTGGGTATATATCTTATCGATGAGCTCAAAATCTCCTGGATAAACTCGAGGTCTGGCAACAGCATGTCCATGCATCGTATGGACCGGGAAGGCATAATTGGCCTGTTTTTGAAGAATTCCTAAATCGGATTTTTGTAAGATACCCTTTTCTTTTTGAAGAAAGATTTCGGAAACCAATTGCATAAACTCTATGACCACTTTTCCTTCAAAGGGTTCTGTTTGGATTAAGCGTTTTAGCTCTCGAACGAATGGATCGACTTGTGCCAATTTAGTGTATTATTTTCGCCTGAATAAAAGATAGCACGCAATTTATTAAATTTCAGTTGTATATAAGCCAATTTTATCAATATAAATTGAAGTGTATGGATTTTGAAGCAGGGCAGACCCTTCTTTTCAACAAACCCAAAGCTTGGACTTCTTTTGATGTCGTAAAGAAAGTTCGGAATACCTTGAAAGTGAAAAAGGTAGGGCACGCTGGAACCCTTGACCCCTTGGCAACAGGCTTACTCATTCTGTGTACAGGAAAACATACAAAACGTATTTCCCAAATTCAGGAGCAGGAAAAGGAATATAAAGTATGTTTTCGTCTGGGGGCGACCACTCCCTCCTATGATGCTGAGTTTCCTCCAGAAAATATTCAGTCGGTTGACCATATCACCCCTGAACAGGTCCAAAAAATGTTGCCCTTTTTCACCGGACAAATTGAACAGATCCCACCAGCATTTTCAGCTATAAAAGTTGGGGGAAAGAGAGCTTATAGAGCAGCCCGGGAAGGAAAAAAGCTAGAATTAAAGGCTAGAACTGTCTATGTATATGAATTTTCCCTTAGTGGGTGGGAGAATCCCAGTGCTGTATGGGCCACGATACGTTGCAGTAAGGGTACCTACATTCGTTCATTGGTCCACGATTTGGGACAATCCTTGGGGGTAGGGGGGTATATACTTGAATTGGAGCGTACGCGGATTGGTGCGTATAAATTGGAAGAGGCTTGGAATATCGGTGAGTTTGTAGATCAATTCGGCTCGAGAGAAAAGGCTTAAAAAAAGCAAAAAAAGAGCCCCGGCTACCACCCCGGGGCCTGATTAAAAAGGACTACTACTACTACTCGCGAGCTACAGGGGAAGGATTTGAACCTTCGCGAGAGACTTTTGCCTGATTACATTAGGTCTCCCTGCAGTTTCTATTAAGTTTAACGAAAGGACTTGAATAATGTTTCAGAAAACTTAATTATTTACAACAAAGATAGGCAGAGTTCGTGTAGTTTGCAAATTTCCTAAAGAAATTCCTGATATTTTTAAAATATTACCAAAATATGCCCATTTAATTAATATTTACTTAACATGGTAATTGAATGCCCACAAATCTCAAGGAACGATGTGCTTGTCTTTATAATCAATTACAAAAACAATACCCAATTATACCTAAATACGGATTATCTCAAGTCGGGTTATGAATTTTTTGAGAAAAGATGGCATTTTACTTGGAACTGCTTTCCAAGCGCTCAATAAACTCTTTCCAGACTGCTATTTCTCCCTTATAAGCTTCTACGAGAGAGAATAGGTGGTTTTCGTCGTGGGGATTTTTGCGATAAATTTTTTCCAGCACCTCAGATTTTTTTTGCTTAACCGCCAGGTCTCCTACATATTCGTCTGAAAAACTGTACTGTTCAAGCGCATATTCTTTGAGGCTATCTTCATACCTTAAAATTTCCTGTTTGAGGAGTTCACTCGCGTGGATTAAGTCTTGGACCTCTTTTTCAGAGAATTGGTAAATACTTTCGACATGAATGGATCCGGCCATATTCTGCATTCCATCTAGGGGCATCAATTTGATAAAAAGCACCACAAGGCCTATAGCTAATAAAAAAGTAGCAGCTACCTTCCAGGATGGAAGTGCAAAAATGCTTTGTATGCCCAGGAGTAATTTGGGCCTTTCCAAATTCTTTTCCAGGTCTTTCCAGAGTCCTTCTCTGGGAACCTCAACATCTAACTCCTCACGATGTTTATCTATATAGGTTTCTAATTCTTTCCAATTCATTATTTCTAACTTGAAGTATAATTCGCTAGTTTTTTCCTAAGCAATTTCTTTGCCCGATGGTACTGAGATTTTGCTGTGGACTCCGTAATTCCTAAAATTGAACTGATTTCTTTGTGGTCATATCCCTCTAATTGATAAAGCGTAAATATGACCCGACATCCATCAGGTAATTCTTTTATCGCTTGGTGAATCAGTCGTGGCTCTATCGGTGAGCTTTCAATTGAAGTTTTCCGATCTGGGAGATTTTCGAGTTGAGAATCTTCCAAGGGTTCATATTGAATTCTCTGCTTTTTGATGGCACTGAGACACTTATTAATTACAATGCGCTTAAGCCAGGCTCCGAAGGAGGCACGTCCTTGATAGGTATGCAATTTGCTGAAAGCACTAATGAAGGCTTCCTGCAAGGCATCCTCAGCAAGGGAAGAGTTCCCAAGCATCCGGGAACAAATATTGTACATTGCCTTTGAATACAGTTGATAAAGGCGAAACTGAGCCTGTCTATCCCCGGTTTTGCAGGCCTCAATAATCTCCGCATGCTGATTCACATAGGAAGCTTTAGACGGATAATTTAGCTTGAGTTCCAATGGTTGTTAAAGTTAAATAGTAGGTTTTGTAGGTAATTTAAAGACGCAGGTACCCCTAAAAGGTTGGAAACAAGAAAAATAATTTTTTTTGCCTATTAAATCAAGACCTGTTCTTGGCGGAATTATCAACTATTTTTTGGATGGCCTTCACGATTTCTACCTTATTCAATTGCTCACCTTCTAAGATAATCTGAGACTGTAGATAATAAGGCTCCCTTTTCTGCAAAAGAGTTTCTATAAACTCTCCAAGTTCCTCTTCAGTAAGGTGACTAATCATAGGACGGGAAGCGCGCATTTGGCGAAGACGGCCCAACAGAATAGAAGTAAGGGGCTTCAAATAACAGGTTATTCCTCGTTGATTCATCCACTCCATGGTATCTCCAAAGCAGGGAGTCCCCCCCCCACATGAGAGCAAAGTAGCTTCTTTCACACTATCTATTAAACTTTCGAGGGTTTTCCGCTCAATCTGCCTAAAGTGGGCTTCCCCTTTTTCCTCAAAAATCCCAGAAATTTTTTTTTCAAAGCGGGTCTCTATTTCTTCATCTAAGTCGATGAACCTCCATCCCAAGCTCCGAGCGGCAGGTCTACCTAAGGTACTTTTTCCTGCCCCCATAAATCCCAATAGAAAAACAACTGGATACTCAGAAGGCGATTTTGGGGTTTGTGAAAATAAATTAATCACAGGTAAACATTAGTTCAATAATAATTATAAAAGTAGTAGGATTGTTGGGATTATTACTTTTTGTCCGATACTTTTTGTTATTTGTTTTCTTGTAATTTTCAGGCATATGGGACTAACTTTCTACTATCTTACGCGTTTAGGGCGGGAAGCGTGGCTGTTGTTCACAATCTTATCTCTCCCTTTTTATCTCCAAAGTCAGGCCCCTGATGGATACTACGATGGCTTAGAATCCCTAAATGGAGATTTATTGAAATTGGGTCTTCATAATCTTGTAAGGGACCATATCGAATACAATTATACTTCTTCCTCAACAGATGTTTGGGATATACTAAAAGAGACAGACCAGGATCCTGAAAATCCTGATAATGTAATTCTATTTTATACAGGATGGTCCATAAATGGAGAAGCTGAATATAATCGGGGAAAAGGATGGACCCGAGAACATGTTTGGGCAAAGTCCCATGGAGATTTTGGTATTGACCGGGGAGCAGGTACAGATATCCATGCGCTGAGACCCGCTGACGTATCGGTCAACAGTGCAAGAAATAACAAGGACTTTGATGAGGGGGGGGAATTTTATGTTGATGGAGACGGTCCCACCGAGAATCGGATAGACTCTGACTCCTGGGAACCCCGAAACCAGGTAAAAGGGGATGTAGCACGATCCCTGTTTTATATGGCAGTACGATACGAAGGAGGAGGGGGAGAGCCTGACTTGGAATTGGTGGATTCTGTAAAGTCTGTAGATTCTAATCAACCTGGCAAGGGATTTCACGGACGCCTTTCTATGCTGTTGAAATGGCATTACCAGGATCCTGTTGATGATGCTGAATTGGCTAGAAATGATATCGTTTTTTTCTATCAAGGGAATCGAAACCCCTTTATTGACCAGCCGGAATGGGTGGTTAAAATTTGGGATACGACGGGCGTGGGAAGGGTTGAGCCCTTCAACCCACCAGAACCTCTTATTCCAGATGACATTACGGATACCTTAAATGTGGATTCCATTATTGCTGCTTATTACCAAGGATATGAGTATCTGGAAGGAGAAGAGTTGAAAGAAAATCTATATTCCCGTATTAGGGTGCAACAAGTATATAGTTATACGAGTTCTAGCCAAACTGACGTATGGGATATTCTCAAGGAAACAGACAAGGATACCTTGAATCCAGAGAATGTCATTTTATTTTACACAGGAAAGGCTGTCGATGCACAGCAGGAATTTAACAACGGTTTGGGCTGGGCTAGGGAGCACATATGGCCTACTGACCATGGGGATTTTGGAATTTCCAGAGGTCCCGGGACTGATGCACATCATATTCGACCTACAGACAATACGGTAAGTAGGGCGCGAGGAAACCTTGATTTTGACCTCGGGGGGGAGGAATATCTGGATGCAGGTGATTCCACACGTAATTTTATAGATGGCGATTCTTGGGAACCCAGAGACGAAGTAAAAGGGGATGTCGCCCGTATGCTCTTCTATATGGCTACCCGATATGAAGGAGAAGATGATGAACCAGACTTGGAAATTAGAGATGAAGTCAATACCCTTGATTTGACGGAAGAAGGAAAAGGCTTCCATGGTAAATTAGCGACGCTTCTGCGCTGGCATGAAGAGGATCCAGTGGATGCCTACGAAAAAAGACGCAATAATGTGGTCTACATATTCCAGAGGAACCGTAACCCCTATATTGACCACCCCGAGTATGTATACCGAATTTGGGACCCTCTCCTTTCTGATAGCACTATCGAAGATTACTATGCGGGCATAGATACTACTGTGAACCCTGAATCTTTAAAGGAACAATTGCATGAGTTAATTGATGATCACCAGGTATATCGGTATACAGATGATGAGGTTGATGTTTGGGACATTTTAAAAACGACGGATGCCGATCCCAACAATGCAGGAAATGTTAGGCTTTTTTATACGGGATGGTCGATAGAGTCTAGCCAGGAATTCAATAGTGGCAGGGGCTGGAGTAGGGAAGACATATGGTCGGTGGATCATGGGAACCTTACGGATTTTGAGGCAGCTTCTACAGATGTGCATGCTATTCGAGCAGCGGATATCTCCGTCAATCGTACTCGTGGAGATTTGGATTTTGACGATGGGGGAACCTTATACATAGATGGAAACGGGGATACGGACAACTTTAGGGATGAGGATTCCTGGGAACCCCGGGAGGAAGTGAAAGGGGATGTTGCTCGTATGTTGTTCTATATGGCAGTTCGATACGAAGGAGGAGAAAATGAGCCAGAGTTGGAATTGCTGGATACTGTATTCACCAGCTTCCTTTCCCAAACAGGGCTTGGATATCACGGTAAGTTGTCTACCCTGCTGGATTGGCACAGAGAGGATCCTGTTGGACGATTTGAAAGGAAGCGGAACCAGGATATTTTTGGATTCCAGGGCAATCGCAATCCATTTATCGACCATCCAGAATATGCTGGACTTCTTTGGCTATCCTCGCTGGAGGATAGCAGCCAGATTGCTACTTCAACCCAAAACTTTCTCAGCTCGAAGCCTATTTTTTCTCTGTACCCCAATCCGGGGAGAGACCGGATTGAACTCAAGTGGAATATTTCCATACCAGCTAATTCTGCTCCGGTTCAGCTTTATTCCATGGAGGGGAAACTCCTCCAATCCTTTGAAAACACGAAATCCGGAAGCCAGGAACTTGATGTCAAAAAATGGCCTGCTGGTATGTATTTAGTTCGTGTGAGAGGATATTCTCAGAAACTTATTATTAGCAAGTGAGGAGAATTTTTGAATGCTTAATAATACCGATATTTTTCTGAAACTTTTCCAAGAATAAGCCGTAAAGAATTGGATGCTCCCCTGGCAAAGTAGAGGTAAGTTAGATTTTTTGATAAAATTTTCATGTTTTAAATTAACTGGCACGCATTTTTCTTATTTACTATGGACTAACCGCTGCCTGGGTAGGATTTTTTTGAGATCAGTTTGAATCTATTGTGTTTTGCCAGTAACTTTACGCGGTTTTTTGAGTCACTATACAAACAAAACATATCTATAAGGAAGGATGAGACAGCTCAAAATCAGTAAACAAATAACAAACAGGGAATCCCAATCCCTTGATAAGTATTTACAAGAAATTGGAAAGGTGGAGCTGTTAACCCCTGATGAGGAGGTCGATTTGGCGAGGAGGATAAAGCAAGGAGATCAAGTTGCTCTGGAAAAACTCACCAAGGCCAATTTGCGTTTTGTGGTTTCGGTGGCCAAGCAATACCAAAATCAAGGCTTATCCCTTGGGGATTTGATAAATGAAGGAAACCTGGGCCTTATAAAGGCTGCAAAGAGATTCGATGAAACTCGGGGGTTCAAATTTATTTCTTATGCGGTTTGGTGGATTCGTCAAAGTATTCTTCAGGCTTTGGCTGAGCAGTCCAGGATTGTTCGCCTCCCGCTTAATCGTGTAGGTGCCTTGAACAAAATTGGAAAGGCCTTTTCCAAACTTGAACAAGAATTTGAGCGGGAGCCTTCTCCAGAAGAGATTTCCGAGGTATTGGAAAATATGAGTGAAGATGAAATCTCCGATACCCTGAAGATATCTGGTCGTCATGTATCCGTGGATGCTCCCTTTGTTCAGGGAGAGGAAAACCGTTTATTGGATGTACTTGAAAATGATGCGGAGCCTAATCCAGATAATGAACTCATCAATGAGAGCCTCAGTAAGGAGGTAGAGCGTGCCTTGAGTACCCTAACTCAGCGTGAGGCAGAGGTTATTCGCCTGTATTTTGGAATAGGGGTGGAACATTCTCTTACCCTGGAGGAAATAGGGGAAAAATTCGACCTAACTCGCGAGCGTGTTCGACAAATCAAAGAAAAGGCTATCCGTAGATTGCGCCATACCTCTCGTTCTAAAGGGCTCAAGACTTATTTGGGTTAATTTTCTTCTTCTACGTCGATTCCTTCCAGTACTTCTGGAGGATTTCCATACAAATATAAATCCACAGGGTCTCCCAACCGGATGGAATCCCTATACCCGGATTGGGGATCTTGGGAAAATACCCGACCGAAATATTCAGTAGGGCCATCTGGATTAAAGGATAGTTTGCCCAATCGAAGGCCACTTTCTTGAAGTAATTGGACAGCCTCTTCATGGGTATACCCTACTAAATTGGGTATTTGAACCCTGAAGTTAGTAGTGGATCTACCCACAACAAGATCGATAGTGGTTCCTTGGGCTACTTTTGTTCCGGGCTTGGCAGGATTGCCATCGAGTTTGGCTTCGAGGACTACATTGGTGGCTATATCTGGGACAAAGCTTACCTTACCCACACCCAACTTCCAGTTTTCCAGGGTCGCCTTGGCATGATACAGGGATAAATCAACTACTTGAGGGATTTCGACCATAGGAGGGGCCATCTTGTTTAAGGTAAGGAAGATGGTACGGTCCTTTTTCACCCGGCTCAAAGCCACTGGACGTTGTTGTACGACCACCATCGGAGGTAAATCTTCAATGTACGTACAGTCCTGGACTACTGGGGTGAGGCCTTTGCGTTCCAGTTTTTTTACCGCATCCTTATACTCTAATTCATAAATGCTCGGGACAATCAGGCCCGAACCGTGCTGAGTATAGCTAGGGAGAAATACTTTGAATAAAATAACTACTCCTGCGATTCCCAAGACCATAAGGCCAAGTAGGGTAAGAAAGAATTCTTTACTGATAAAATATCTCAACATGTCCTTTTTTCTTTTTTGGTATTACATTCTTTCTGGCATCTGTATTCCCAGCAAGCTCATAGAGGCTTTTAAGACTTTTCCAGTAAATTGAGCCAAGGCATAACGGAAAGAACTGGTGCTGGGTTGATCTGATTGAAAAATCCTATCTCCATGCCAAAAGCGATTAAAATCTTTGGCCAATTCATAAGCGTAATTAGCCACAATTGCAGGGTTATAGCTTTCTGCTGCATCCTTTAATATAGAAGGATACTGGTATAATTTACGAAAAAGTAGTCTTTCGTGTTCTTGCATAGGACTTTCTGGTAGCTTTTCATTAGAAAAGGGAAGTACATCTATTCCCTTCCTTTTGAGAGAAGCTGTTCTTGTAAAGGAGGACTGGATAAAGGGGCCGCTATGGCCATTGATATCTATCGATTCATTGGGATCAAATAGAATCCGTTTTCTGGGGTCTACCTTCACCAAATAGTACTTTAATGCGCCTAAGCCTAGGGTAGTATAAAGGTTTTCCAATTCTTCTGGACTCATTCCTTCTGTCTTCCCCAATTCCTGGGTTATTTTGTTTGCCGAATCAATCATTTCGTCGATGAGGTCATCTGCCTCAACTGTCGTACCCTCTCGGGATTTCATTTTTCCAGATGGCAGATCAACCATGCCATAGGAGAGGTGAAATAAACCGTTAGCATATTGCTTCCCCAACTTTTTTAAGATCAAAAAGAGAACCTTGAAGTGATACTCCTGCTCATTTCCCACTACATATACCGAACGTTCCATGTCGTACTGGTCGAACTTGGCGTCAGCTATGGCTAGATCTTGTGTAATATAAACAGAAGTGCCATCTTTCCTGAGAACCAGTTTTTGGTCCAAGCCTTCTGCACTAAGGTCTACCCAAACAGACCCGTCTTCTTTCTGATAAAAAATACCTTCTTCTAAGCCCTGCTGGACAGTTTCTTTCCCTAGTAAATATACTGCAGACTCATAGTAATAGGTGTCAAACTTTATCCCTAAACGGTCGAAGGTATGCTCCATGGCTTCATACACCCAGCTGTTCATTTCCCTCCAGAGGCCGCGCGTTTCTGCATCCCCTGCTTCCCATTTTTGTGTAAGCTCCCGGATGGCTTGAGTAGTAGGAGACCGTTCTTCGGCCTCTTCTTTATTTAGGCCTTTATCCAATAACTTTTTGACTTCCTGTTTGTGTCGGTCAGCGTAGGCCACGTAGTAATCTCCCACTAGCTTATCCCCTTTTTTTCCACTGCTATTTGGCGTTTCTTGCTGTCCTGACTCTAACCAGGCGTACATGGACTTGGATATATTGGTTCCTCTATCGTTAAACAGGCACGTCGGTACAGCCTTGTATCCATTGGCTGATAGGATGCGAGTTAGAGAATCTCCCAATACAATGTTGCGCAAATGCCCCAAGTGTAGAGGCTTATTAGTATTCGGAGAGCAATACTCCACTACGATGGTTTGACCCTTTCCCTCTAGGCGTTTAAAAAAGCCTTCATTTTCTTGATTTTCTGCGAGAAAACGATACCAAAAAGAATCAGAAAGAGATATATTTAGGAAGCCTTTGATGACGTTGTATCCCGCTATATCATCAACTTGCTCCACCAGCTTTTCTCCTATTTTTTTCCCTATCTCTACCGGATTTCCTAACTTATATTTGGTGAGAGGGAATACGACCAGGGTAAAATCTCCTTCAAAGTCTTTGCGTGTTTCCTGTACAGAAAGGGATTCAGGTTCGACTTTGATATCAAATATCTCCTGTATACAGCTAGCAGCTGACTCCTGAATGGTTTTTACGATTGGTAACATACTACCCTGAAACGTTCTGGTGATGGATTACGTGCGTAAAAATGGGAAAAAAAAACCGAAGCAGGAAAGTAAAGCAAAAATTTGGATTTCTCGATTATACAAAACTATATTTGCAGGCACTAACTACATCCCATTTACAGGTGTGATTAGTCTATAGAGAACGAGGTGAGAGATCTGGCTCGATGACCCTCTGGCAACCATCTCAACAGAAAGGTGCCCCATCCAGCCCCAAGAGGGGAACTATACACTGATAACCTGATGTCCAATGACAAATTTTTCTGCACCTATATTTTTCCCATCCCAAAATCAGTGGAGGGCATTTCTCATTTTCACGATTAAACAAACCATATCATGAGTCAATCCTATCATTTTGACACCCTACAGCTTCATGCTGGGCAAGAAGTAGAGGGCACCACGCTATCGCGCGCGGTCCCTATTTACCAAACCACATCCTATGTATTTAAGGATAGTGAGCATGCGGCAAATTTATTTGCCTTGAAGGAATTTGGGAACATTTACACCCGGATCATGAACCCTACCAACGATGTATTTGAAAAGCGCATTGCCGCTTTGGAAGGAGGGGTAGCTGCCTTGGCTACAGGTTCGGGGCAATCAGCTCAATTCATTGCTTTAAACAATATTGTGAATGTAGGTGACAACATGGTTTCCTCGCCTTTTTTGTATGGAGGAACCTACAATCAGTTCAAAGTAGCCTTCAAGCGCCTGGGAATCCAGGTTCGCTTTGCCAAAAGCGATAAGCCCGAAGACTTGGAAGCCCTTATCGACGACCAAACCAAAGCCCTATATGTCGAGACCATAGGGAACCCTGGCTTTAGCGTCCCTGACTTTGAAGGCCTCGCTCGAGTAGGAGAGAAACATGGTATTCCTTTGGTCGTTGACAATACTTTTGGGGCAGGTGGGTACCTCTGCAAGCCCATTTCTTATGGAGCCAATGTGGTGACCCATTCGACTACAAAGTGGATTGGGGGGCATGGAACTTCTATAGGGGGAGTGATTATAGATGGGGGGAATTTTGACTATGGGAGTGGCAAATTTCCCCAATTTACCGAACCTTCAGAGGGGTATCATGGAATGGTTTTTAATGATATTTTTGGAGTAGGTGGTCCATTTGGAAATATTGCCTTCATTATCCGTTGCCGTGTAGAAGGCCTTCGGGATTTCGGGCCTGCGCCCAGTCCGTTTAATTCTTTCCTGCATATCCAAGGCCTGGAGACCCTTTCTCTTCGGGTACAGCGTACGGCAGACAATGCATTGGCATTGGCTCAATGGTTGGATGCACATCCGCAAGTTCAATCGGTTTCCTACCCAGGTTTGGCTAGCCATCCCTACCATGAAACAGCGAAAAAGTACCTGACTAATGGTTTTGGGGGAGTCTTAACCTTTGAAATTCGGGGGGAAAAAGAGTCTGCCATTCAATTTGTTAATAACCTGAATCTCGTAAGCCATCTAGCTAATGTTGGAGATGCCAAGTCGTTGATTATCCACCCCTCCTCGACTACCCACCAGCAGCTTTCAGAGGAAGAGCAAAGGTCTGCAGGAGTGACCCCAACCCAATTGCGAATTTCGGTTGGGATAGAGCATATTGAAGATATAAAAGGGGATTTGCAACAAGCTTTTGAAACAATACCTGTACACGCCTAAATCCCTATAAAATATGGAAAGAGGAGAACCCTCTTTCCATATTTTTATTTTATCCGCTCATAAGTTGAATTTGATTTCCTTAAACAACACCATGCCTCAGTCGGTCTTTTCCTATGGCCATGAATTTCCGCTCGTTTGCGGGAAATCTCTCCCAGAATTTACCCTAACTTACCACACCTTTGGCAAACTCAACCCAGCAAAAGATAACGTCATATGGGTTATGCATGCCCTAACGGCCAATTCGGATGTATCGGACTGGTGGGAAGGCTTATTTGGAGCCGGAAAATTGTTGGACCCTGAAAAGTACTTTATTATTTGTGCCAACATGTTGGGGTCCTGTTACGGGTCTACCTATGCGTTATCGAATGATCCTAGGAAGGGATCTCCGTATTTCCACGATTTTCCCTTATTGACTAATCGGGATATCGTCAAAGCTTTTGATTTGTTTAGGGAGGCGCTGGGAATTTCACAGATTTTTATGGGAATTGGGGGTTCTCTTGGGGGGCAACAATTATTGGAATGGGCCGTCTGGAAGCCAGAAATGTTCGAGCGCCTCGTTCCTATCGCTACTAACGCCCATCATTCCCCTTGGGGCATAGCCTTCAATGAAGCACAGCGAATGGCCATAGCGGCGGACCCTAGCTGGAACTCTCAGCATCCAGACTCAGGCATAAATGGAATGAAGGCTGCCCGGGCTATGGCGCTCATTTCTTATAGGACTTATCATACATTTGCCCAAACTCAACAAGATCCCAATCCGACAGATGATTTGCTCGAAGGTTATCGAGCCAGTACCTATCAGCAGTATCAGGGAGAAAAACTGGCCCGTCGTTTCGATGCATTTGCCTATTGGACTCTGTCTAAAGCCATGGATGCACATGATCTGGGACGAGATAGGGGAAGTAGGGAAGAAGCCTTAGCGCAGATTCAAGGAGAGGTTACTTGCATTTCCATCGACTCAGATATTCTATTCCCTCCAGAAGAGCAGATGTACCTGTCTACTCATATTCCCAATGCCAGTTGCAAGGTAATACCTTCCCTTTATGGACATGATGGCTTTTTGATAGAGACAGAAGCGTTGAATCGCCTCTTTCTGTCCCCTTCTTGATTGGGCGATCAAGGTATTCAATGGTTTTTTTGAAGAGGGAATTTTAATAAGCATAAAACCCTCTCCCAGACTTTCTCCCTAGGTGCCCAGCAGCCACCATATTTTTAAGTAAAGGACAAGGAGCGTATTTGGGGTTACCAAATCCTTCATATAAGACTTCTAAAATGGAAAGGCATACATCCAAGCCAATGAAATCCGCCAAAGTAAGCGGTCCCATGGGGTGAGCCATTCCCAACTTCATCACAGTATCGATAGCCTCAGCATCAGCAACTCCTTCATACAGGGTATAAATAGCTTCATTTATCATGGGCATGAGGATCCGGTTAGCCACAAAGCCCGGATAGTCATTGACTACAACAGGCACCTTAGCCAGGTTCTCAGAAAGGGCTACGATTTTCTGTTCAACCTCCTTTGTCGTATCATACCCTTTGATAATTTCCACCAATTTCATGATGGGGACGGGATTCATGAAGTGCATACCTATGACCTGCTGACTCCTGTGGGTTGCAGAAGCGATCTTGGTAATGGAGATAGAGGAGGTATTGGTAGCTAAGATCGTAGAGGCTGGAGCGGCTTCATCTAACTGCTTGAAAATCTTGAGTTTGAGTTCCTCCTTTTCTGTGGCTGCTTCTACCACCAAATCCCTGTCGGAGACACCTTCACTGAGATGTGTATAGACCCTAATCCTATCTAGGCTTTCCGTCTTCTGCAACTCTGTCAGTCGCTCTTTCTGGATTTGCCTATCCATATTCTTGGTTATAGTGGCTAGGGCCTTATCCAAAGCAGTGGAAGAAACATCGACAAGGTTTACCTGATAGCCCTGTTGAGCAAATACATGGGCAATGCCATTGCCCATGGTTCCGGCGCCTATCACGGCAATTCGAGTCAAGTCAGATAGAGGGTGTGTATGCATAGTGAGAAAAATGAGTAAAATCTTGGAGTAAGTTCCATATTTTTACAAACTTCTGTAAATTTTGTAGGTCTTTTTTTAAGATGAACCCTATACAAATTCCATGAGTAAAGCGAAGCAAGAGCTCGATACCCCTACCCGTACTCCTATCTCTTCCAATGGTCAGACCTTAAAAAGACGTTGGTTTCCTAGAAGAATGAGGGTAAATCAAGTGTCTATTCCCAAGTTGGAAAGCCAATTGAGCCTTATTTTTTCTATTCTGTTGAAGGCGGTTTTGTT
The DNA here is from genome assembly GCA_965263105.1 of Bacteroidia bacterium. Taxonomy (GTDB): domain Bacteria; phylum Bacteroidota; class Bacteroidia; order J057; family J057; genus JBCCTX01. Next base: position 1,242,079 of record CBDHGL010000003.1, read on the forward strand.
TCTTTTACTTTTTGGACTTGCTCTGTTGATTTATAAAGGACTCAATCGAGATGGATATACCCTAAAAGAAATTGAAGTTCCCACCACCTTTGCCTCTGGAGGTTACTCGGGAACCGTTCTGGCCCATCAGATTCAGGATCGCTTGGAAAAGATTCGCAATACTTCTTCAGAATTGCGAAAGGACTCGTTGCAGTTTTCCTCTAACGAATCTCCAGAGATGAATGTAGCGGTTATGGGCTTTGGGATCTCTCTCCAGTCCGTGGTGTATTATGCCCGAGATATCTTGGGGAAGGAAAATAAAAGTATAGGAGGAGAGCTAACGGAGTTGGATAGCACCCTGACCTTTCATCTACGGATGACCGGGATTGCTCCTGAATCTTTTTCTGAAAACCTTAAAGAAATGAATCGTTCCGATGCCTTAGGATCCTTGCTAGAGGAAGTTTCTGGGCATATTATGAAGCAGATCGATCCCCAGACGCTAGCCTTATACCAAACGCAAAAGGGCGAATATGAACCCGCATTGGAAACAGTTCGATACATCATTAATCAACAGAATAAAGAATTAGACTGGGCTTACTGGACTTGGGGCTATGTCTTATACAGTCAACAAAACTACTCAGAGGCAGAACCCAAGCTAAGGAAGGCACTTGAAATCAATGATGAGTACAAGCATTATTGGACTAGCTTGGGAAGCATCTTGAGGATGCAGGGAAAAAATGAGGAAGCAGAAGAAGTATATGAGCATGCCACCCAACGTATACCTGACGGGGATAATTTATGGCATAATCTGGGATGGACCTATGTAGCCAATCGGAAGTATGAAAAAGCAGAAAAGGCTATACTGTAAAAGCGATTGAATTGGATCCTGAGCATTATTATTATTCATTCTAATCTAGGAGAAATTCTGCATGCAAAAGCTAAACTATTATAAACGCGACTCATCCAGATACCACTTTCACAGCAGAAGGATACCTTATCTGTTATTGCAAAACTTCCAAAAGGCCTATGCGCTGAACATAAGGAAAACTCGAGTGGGGCCATGTCCTTATACAGTCGCCTATGAATTTGCGAAAAAAGAGGATTCTGCTCGAATGATGTTAGACCTGGCAGTCGATCTTGATCCAAACAACATGGGTGGGCATGGCGAGCTCTGAATCGTATTCCAGGCCTATGCTGATAGTAGTTATCGAGGAAAGCATGGTAGAGGCGGGAAGAAAGGGCTTAAAAGCCTATGAAGTGCACAAAAAAGATAATGATTCAGGAGATATCATTTACAAGGAGCAAAACATGCTGAATTTCATGGCGATGGCTTCCTATCTGATCCAAGAGTATGACTCTGCCTTCCATTATATACAGCAGGCTATCGAGAGAGATCCCAATATATCCTATCCCTATACAACCTTAGCTGAGATCCACCTAATGGTTGGAAATAAGGCAAAGTTTTATGAAAACTTAGAAAAAGCCCTAAAGAAAGGCTTTTCTATAGAAAATCTTCTGGGTACATATCCATATAAAAAGTTTGAGAATGAACCTCGCTTCATTGCATTAAAGAAAAATATCTGGATACACCAGCAACTCCTGAGAACGTTGATCCATAGAATGCTGAATAGCCTGACCCGTAAACCTAGCTGCTATTTCTATACTTTTGTGTAGAGGGTTCTGCTTAAAGAAATAGTGAAGAAGGAATATAGCTGCAAAGACATCCCCTGTACCCCCATAATTTTGGGCCAATTTCTGGACGGGAAAATAGTGTTGGTTTTCCTGATGTAAGAGACCAACAGCTAGGTCCTTATTCTTGGGAAGACTCGTTGCAATAACCGAAAGGTTAGGAAATCTTTCCCCAAATGATTTGAGGTAGGTTTGTGGCATGTGTTCCTGATTGGGGTCTATTCCAGACAACCACTTCAACTCAGTATAATTGGGTAGGGCCCAATGGGCTTCATGAAGCAGAGAAGGCCAAACGGCTAAAATCTCTTGAGGGACATAGAGTCTACCATGATCTCCAGAAACGGGATCGACCAAGATAGAGGTAATACAATCCGAATAGCTATCTATAGCTTTAAGAATAATACCGGCTTGGTCGGCAGAGCCTAAATAGCCGATATATAACAAAATTTTTTGTTTTTGCTGCCTGGCCAGTTCTAGGCTTCCCAACAATAAATCTTCAAATGCTATTGAGGTCTTTTTGAACCCGGAAATATTGGTAAGCCCTGTGAGTAGTATACTGGGTACAGGAAGGAGCCGGCTGCCCAAAATGCTGAGAAAGGCTTTCATACTAGCCGTACCGTGAATGGCATAACTATGAATGGCCATTATTTTTAAATTTGGAGCTGGCAGTTCGGTCATTTTCCTGAAATTTACCACAAGTTGGTAAATTAGAGGAAATCACCCGATAAAGTAAAATGGGTAAATTTGAAAATATGCGCAAACTTCCAGTAGAAGAGCTCAATCGCTTGAGTCTGGAGGATTTTAGGGAAGCCCCCAAGTTCCCCATTATTTGCATCCTGGATAATGTGCGAAGTATGCACAATGTGGGATCTGTTTTTCGTACCGCCGATGCTTTTAGGGTTGAGAAATTATATCTCTGCGGTATTACGCCCAAACCTCCCCATCGAGAGATCCGAAAGACAGCCATAGGGGCAGAGCAAAGTGTCCACTGGGAATCGCGTCCCGATCCCTTAGAACTTGCCAAAGAATTACAGGAAGAGGGCTGGATCCTTATTGCAGCGGAACAAACTGAGAATTCTACTAGCCTTCACGATTGGACCCTCAATCCAAAAGATAAATATGCCTTAATCTTGGGGCACGAAATTGATGGGGTCAATCAAGAGCTTATCAACCTCTGCAGCAGGACAATTGAAATTCCTCAATTTGGTACGAAGCATAGCCTAAATATATCCGTTGCAGCGGGAATCTGTATGTATCATATGGTTGCCTCTTATATTCAATAAGGAATAAGCCGCGATGTATGCCCTCCCAAGGTGACTTTTTTGTCTGATTCATGAAGTTCTAGCCGATTGATTCCCATTTATACTCGCTTTTTGCCAGTTCTCCTAAATGGCTAAAAGTGTGTAATACAATTTTTGTAAATTTTGAAAAATGTTTAAAATAAATAATTGGGATCTTTCCCGTCTGTAAGTATTTATGTCATCATCTTCTGCTTCCCCGCTTGCACGAATACACAACATTGATGCACTCAGGGGCTTTGCCCTGGCCGGAGTGGCTGTTATTCACCTCGTAACGGAGTTTGTCGCTGGCCCTGTTCCAGAAGCCTACCAGAATCCCGCTTTTGAAAATTGGCTGGACAATGGAGTACATACTTTTCTGGATCTATTTATCGATGGCAAGTTTTTTTCTATATTTTCAATCCTGTTTGGGCTTAGCTTTTCTATCCAAATGCGTTCAGCTCAGAGGAAGGGAGACAATTTCGCCTTTCGTTTCTTGTGGCGTTCAGTATTGCTTTTTGCGATTGCCTGTATCCATCAAGCCTTTTTTCGGGGGGATATATTAATGATTTATGCATTTTTATCGCTATTCCTTATCCCGTTTCACCAAGTTTCTCCCAAATGGGTGCTAATAGTTGCTGCCTTATTTCTGCTTAGTGTGCCCAGGATGGCCGTGTATTTTTCCCTCGCAAGAAGCGGCTCACTAGGCTTGGTACCCGCCTCAGGTTTAATAGAAATAACCCAATATTACGAGACCCTGAGGTCGGGAACCCTTTTAGAAGTTTTTTCTCAAAACTTTCAAAATGGCTTCCTCACGAAACTCAATGCTCAGGCCGGACCGAAGGGACGCCTATACCTTACATTTGGTTATTTTCTATTAGGTCTATGGATTGGAAGGATGGGTATTTTGAAAGATATTGATAAAAACCTATCCTTCATTAAACGGGTTCTCTTAGGCGCTTTTATAGTCCTAATTGTAGCTTCTCTGTTGCAGAATGTACTATTCCAATATTTCCCCAAACCCATAGACCTGGGCAAATGGCAGCATGTAATTGGGTTAAACATCAAGGACTGGGTAAATACCTCTCTCACCTTGTGTATTATCTGTAGCTTCATGCTATTCTACAGAATGCCCGTAGGAGAAAGAGTGCTAAGTTTCTTTTCTCCCTATGGCCGAATGGCTTTAACTAACTATATCCTTCAATCGGTTTTGGGGACCTTCCTCTTATTTGGATGGGGCTTGGGCTTAATGGGACAGTTTCGTCCCATAGTTCTATTCGTTTTTGCTTGTATTCTGTTTGTAGGTCAATGTTTAGTTAGCAAATGGTGGTTGCAAAAATTTAAATATGGTCCTTTAGAATGGGTGTGGAGAAGTGCTACTTATTTCAAATTACAACCTTTTGTCAAGCGTCCTGGTAAGGAGGTCAATAAGGTCACTAAAAAACGGGAAGATAAGGCTCCTGTCCAGGTATAAGGATTCATAGGTGAATCGTTGCTTTCCCTTTTGACAGTCAATACACATTTTTTGTCCTTTAGGGAACCAATTTGGGTAGCTTGTCCCGGGCGCAGAGCTATTTATTTGCGTTTACCATATTTTTATATGGTTAAGTATTTCGAATTATTAACTAGTTTTAGTAATAGCTAACATACACACTTTAGGTTTTTCGATTTCTTCCTATATCTCTCTTTTCTGACAGGCAAGGCCTTGATGAAAGGGCGATTGACTACTATTTAACCGTAATTGCATGTCAAAAATCTACAATTGGGGGCCCCTTGGGGTCCAGACAAAGTTAAACGCCATCTTAACTACATTTCTTTTCCCGGTCTTAATGCTGGGTATCGGCTTACAAGCCACTGCACAGTCTGGCTTAAACTCAGCTGAACAGATAGGAAAATTTCTCAATGGGAATATCCCTGCCCTTACACCTGGAGATGGGGGAAACATTACCTGGGGGATCGATCCTGCATTTCCCAATCTCAGGTTTCAAGATCCTTTGGTAATCACGCCGCACCCGACAGAGAATCGCATGTTTGTAGCTTCTCGTCAAGGATTAATCGAGCATTTTATAAATGATCAAAATGTCTCTATTAAGCAGGTATTTGTGGACCTCAGGAACGATGTAGGGGTGATTTGGGATGGAGGTTTTCTGGGTTTTGTTTTCCATCCAGAGTTTGGCCAGCCGGGTTCCCCCAATCGAAATTATTTCTATGTATACTTTACAGCCAAAGGACCAAACGGAGAACATGGACCTTTTAGTTGTGGCGGGACCTGTTTTTCCTGCGCAAATAATGGCAACTATTTTGGAGCCTATCTGCGCCTATCGCGTTTTGAGGTATTCGATGGTACCCTAAACGTAAATCCCAATTCCGAATTGCGCATGATTAATATCCGCGCATTCAATGGTACCCACCGAGGAGGAGGATTGGCCTTTGGTGATGATGGATTTTTATACTGCACCATTGGAGACCAGGCCAGAAGAACCACTGCTCAGAATATAGTAGATAATTTTGAGGGTGGGGTGATACGAATTGATGTAGACCAAAAAGGGGGAAATGTCAGCCATGCCCCTCGCAGAAGGATGGGCATACACCAAGGGAACAATGATGAATACACAGGGGTAGGCTATTACATTCCCAACGCCAATCCCTTTCTGGATACAAATAATGGCTTATTTGAGGAATTTGTCTCCTTGGGACACCGCGCTCCTCACCGGATGACAAAGGACCGTGTTACAGGAGATATGTGGATTGGCGAAATTGGGGCTGGATCTCGTGAAGAGATTGGCATTTTGCAGATAGGAGGAAATGGGGGCTGGCCTGTCTACGAAGGAAATCTATTTAGACAATTTGGTGCCTGTGGCTCGAACAACCTCCCTATGGGAATCGGAACTTATACAGCGCCTGTAACTGACTTTCAGAGGAGCGAGGCAAATGCCATAATAGGGGGTTATGTATATCGCGGATCTAAATTCCCTTCTCTCTATGGGAAATATGTCTGTGGAGGCTATTCACAGAGTCGCATTTTTGTTATCGAAGCGAATGGGTCCAAAGAGGTCATCACCTCCTTTTCTCCTGGGGGTCTGATCACCTTTGGGGAAGATCAAAATGGCGAATTATTCATGGGGCGGCAGAATGGAAATACAACCCTGTATACCTTATCTGCTTCTGGTGGAAACCCACCTGCTCCCCAACTCTTGTCCCAGACTGGTGCATTCAAAAACCTAAATACCCTGGAACCCGAGGATGGAGTACTTCCCTATGATATGATAGAAGACTTCTGGTCTGATGGAGCTGAAAAGGATCGTTGGATGGCTATTCCCAACAACGGTAGCCATAACACAGCGAGTGAGCAAATTCAGTTTTCGGAAAATGGAAATTGGATTTTTCCAAGAGGGGCCGTTCTTATTAAGCACTTTGAGTTAGGCAGTAAACGACTGGAGACGCGCTTCGAGGTAAAGGGGGACGACGACAAATTTTATTACCTGACCTATAAATGGAACAATGCAGGTACGGATGCCCAACTCTTGGTTGGAGCCCTTGACGAAACCGTTACAGTTAATGGGCAGAGCCAAGTATGGCATTATCCCAGCCGCTCCGAATGCCTGAATTGCCATCAACAAGCTGCGGGCAATGTCTTAGGGCCCAAAACAAGATATCTTAATCGAAATATTACCTATCCCCAGACAGGGATTAACGCAAACCAGTTGGTAAGCCTTAGTTCTATTGGTATTCTGGATCAGAGTATTTCCAATTCTCAAGCGGCCAACTTCCTTACCATGGCAGCCTATGATGATCCCAATGCCAGTTTGGAGTTCAAGGCGAGGTCCTATATCGATTTAAACTGTTCCTATTGTCACCAACCTGGTACGGGAAATAGGGCTCAATTTGATGCCAGACTCACCACACCATTGGATCAACAAGGGCTGATTTATGGTCCCATCATTTCTCCCTTAAACCTGAGTGATCCCTGGACCATCGTACCGCAGAATGTCGGTCGGTCTATGATTCACCACAGAATGAATTCCCTTCAAAATGGCGTGGCCATGCCTCCTTTAGCCAAAAATGAACTCGATCAACCTGGGGTACAATTAATTGCGGACTGGATCAACAGTCTGCCCCCTTCCCAGCCACCAGTAGCATTGGGAGAGGGTACAGGATTGGCCGCTACCTATTTCAACAATATTGACCTTACCAATCAGGCCCTTCAGCGTATTGATCCCACAGTCAACTTCAATTGGGGGGGAGGATCTCCCGATCCCTCTATTGGCAATGATACCTATTCTGCCCGATGGGAAGGCTTTATTGAAGTTCCTTCCTCGGGAGTTTATACATTCTATACCTATACAGATGATGGCGTACGGCTGTGGGTTGATGGAGAACTTATAATAAATAACTGGACAGATCATGGTCCAACTGAAGACCAGGCAGAAATCGGGATGGGAATCGGAAATCTGGTCCCAATTCGATTGGAATGGTATGAGAATGGCGGTGGGGCCGTTATGGAGCTTCGCTGGTCTAGTGGTCAGGTGGCCAAGCAAGTGGTTCCTCAGCAGTATCTATATCCGGAAATGCCAGGAATTTCAGTTTCTGTTACCCCATCAGATCCCACAACTTGTGGAGGCCTGGGCAGTGTAGCTATCACCTACAGCAGAGGGATTTTAGAAGTTCGAAATTCTAATAATCAGGTGGTGACAGACCTTAATAATTTGCCGGGTGATACCTATTCCTGGACGGTTACAGATGGAAACGATCAGGAGTCAGGTTCCTTTTCTATTAGCAGGGGCTTTGAGGATCCCGATGTGACCGCTGTTAACTCCACCGATGAAAGCCAATGTGGAGGAAATGATGGAAGCATCACGATTGCATTCTCCAATAACCCTAATAGATCCAATATTGAACTCAGTATAGATGGGGGAGCTAGCTATCCACAAAATGTGCCTTTAAGTAATGGAAGTGCCACCTTTTCGGGTCTCTCTCCTGGCACCTACAATGTATGGGCTCGCTGGGGCAATGATGACTGTCCCATAGATTTGGGCTCAGTAACCATTAATTCTCCGAATCTTCCTTCTGTTAGTATTGACCCAGCGGGGCCGTTTGAAGATAATGGAGGGATTCAACCCTTAAGTGCTTCCCCTGCTGGAGGCACATGGGGAGGGAATGCCAATCCAGATGGGACTTTCGATCCTTCTGTAGGAGTCGGGACCTATCAAGTGAGCTATACCTATACAGATGGAAATAATTGTTCCGCCACTGCTACCAGACAAATACAGGTTATTCAGGGAGCGGATAACCAAGCACCCTCTGTACCTCAAAATCTGCTTGCTTCCAATATCGGGGAATCTAGTTTGACGTTGAGTTGGAATGCCTCTTCAGATAATATTGGCGTGGTCGGATACTATGTATACCAAGATGGCAATACGACTCCTGTCGCTACCGTTTCAGGAACTTCTACCTCTATAAACAATCTCACTCCTGGGACGACTTATCAGTTTTCAGTAGCGGCCTATGATGCAGCTGGAAATGTGTCGGCACAGTCTCAGGCCATTCAAGTTACTACGGAGGTACCAGCCGGGACTTGTAGCAATCCAGAAAACCTGGCTTTGGGAGAGACTGCCTCCCAATCTTCCACCTATGGCATTGGGGAAGCAAGCTATGCAGTGGATGGTAATACCAGTGGAACCTCTCCCTGGACTGCAGATTTGCAGCATACGCGGAATGAATCTCAGCCTTGGTGGGAAGTAGATTTGGGACAACTCAGTGAGATCGAGACGGTTCAACTCTTCAACCGTACCAATGAATACCAAAACCGCTTGAAGGACTTCTATGTACTTATTTCCGCTTCTCCTTTCAATCCTTCCGCTTCCTTATCGGATCATTTAGCGAATGGGGCTATCAGTGCAGAGTTCTTTTCGGGTTCTGTAGGGGCATCCGCCTCTTTCTCGGTAGAAGTAACTGGAAGATATGTTAGAGTCCAGCTTTCCGGCTCTGGTACCTTGCATATGGCAGAGGTACAAGTCTGGGGTTGTTCTTCTGGGAATGATCCTTGTGAAGGAGCTGCTCCTGTTAGCATTACACCAGCAGGGCCTTTTGCAGCGGATGCTGGAGTACAGCAGTTGCAAGCGAATCCCGCTGGAGGGACCTGGAATGGAGCTGTATCAGCTTCTGGACAATTTGATCCCTCTCAAGGAGCCGGTACTTATGCTATTAGCTATTCCTACACCAATGCCAATGGCTGTACCCAGGTGGCGGAATCTGAAATCACTGTAACCCCAATCGGGGGATGTGGAGATGCCAGCAATTTGGCCCTTAACAAGGTGAGTAGCCAGTCCTCTACCTATGGCTTTGGGCTTCCGGCTTACGCCAATGATGGGAACCGAGTAGGATCCTCTCCCTGGAGTGCGGACCTACAACACACACAGAATGAATCTCAGCCCTGGTGGCAGGTAGATTTAGGAGCACTGAGCCAAATCGATAGAATTCACCTTGTCAATAGAATAGATGGAGCGCAGAATAGGTTGAGAAATTTCTATGTGTTGATCTCTGAGCAAGCCTTTGCACCAGGAGCCACATTGGATGAGCTCTTAGCAGATGGATCTGTAAACAAGGTATTTTTCACAGGTTCTGCCGGAAGTGAAGAAATTCTCGCACTCAATACCCCTGGGCGTTATGTTCGAGTTCAGCTATCTGGATCAGGCATTTTGCATATGGCCGAAGTAGAAGTAATCGGCTGTGGTGAAGTAGTTGATCCCTGTCAAAACAATGGTTCAACCAATTTAGCTCTGAACAGGACCGCTGCCCAATCCTCTGTCTATGGACTTGGAAGTGCTTCCATCGGTGTAGACGGAGATAAAGATGGGACAAGAGGTCCTTGGGCCAATGCTTCCATCGTCCATACCCAGCGGGAACCTCAACCCTGGTGGCAGGTGGATTTGGGAAGTACAAGCGAAATTCAGGAAGTAGTAGTTCACAATCGTACGGATTGTTGCCAAATTAGGCTCAAAGATTTCTATGTATTTGTATCCAATACCCCTTTCCCAGCAGCGGCTTCATTGACAGATCTGGTGAATGACGGCTCGATTCAAAATACCTTCTATTCGGGGTCAGCTGGGAATACCGAGACGATTGCCTTGGGATATACGGGAAGATATGTGCGGATTCAATTATCGGCTCCCAATGAAATCCTGCATTTTGCCGAGATTGAAGTGATGGGTTGCCCCTCTTCTTCTCAGGTGCAAAGATTGGCAGACTCGAATATGGGTATGGATGAGCAAACGCTTCAGCCTCAGTTTCACCTATTCCCTAACCCAGCTCACCAAGAGGTAAATCTATGGGTCGAATTTGGCTCACAAGATGCGGTCTTTGAATTTGAACTGTTCAATATGAATGGACAGCGCGTTTGGAGAAAATTAGGGGGAAAACAAGAGATTGTAGATGTAAGTAATTTCCCTGCAGGTATTTACCTGATGAAGGTCCAGGGAGAAAATTGGACAGAGGTGAAAGAGCTACTAGTGAAGTAAAAGATATGACTCTGCAAGCGTCCAGAAGAAGAGTATAGATATTTTGTATGTAAGGTGTCATCCTATTCAGGATGGCACCTTTTAGGTTAAGAACCGTGCCTTCTCCGCTGCAGAGGGTATCCTACAGGCATCTTTCTTCCCAAAAAATCGGTATCGATTTTTGGCTACCCACCCATAAAAAAGGTCTCGGATGGGCCTGGGGACTGCGATGAATGCATAAGCCCAATTCCAGGGACGATTCAAGTATCGAGATAGGCGAAGTACAGCAGTGGATTTTTCCAGGAGTTTGCCCTCTTCCAGAAAATATATGGTATCCACGAATGAGAGATCTTTCCCAAAGTGCGACAGGATGGTCTTCCCTGTTTCTCCCTGGAAAGGGGTAAATTTCACTTTCTGAGAGGGTTCATTATCCATAACAAAGTTGATGGATTGATTGCAAAAATTACAAACGCCATCAAAAATGACGATTGGACCAGAATATATATCTGAGAAATTCACTAATACCTAAACCCAGGAAAGGTAAGATTGGTTTTAAGGAGTAGCTTCAAGCCGTTTCAGAATCAATTCTCCAAGTTCTAGGTCTTCTGGAGTCGTAACCTTTATGTTATCATAACTTCCCTGGCAAATAGCTAGCTCTCCTCCTGAGTCCTGGTAGAGACTTGCATCATCCGTAAAGTTATCGTGAGGTCGCTTGAGGAAGGCTTGGTGAATCAAGTCCAGCCGGAAAGTTTGGGGAGTTTGAACCTCAAAATATTCGGATCTGTCAACGGGTTGGGAATTTCCCAAGCTTCCTTTCCTCCTTAAAGAAGCTTTTACGGGTATACAAGCCACCGAGGCCCCCTGTGTTTGAGCAGATTCGTAGGCTTCCGCCAAAAGCGCCGTACTCACAAAGGGTCTAACCCCGTCGTGTATAGCTGCCCAACAGGTAGAAGGCTTTTCTATGTGCTGATACAGCCTCTGCAAACCATTGTATACGGAATGGCATCGGGAATTGCCTCCCTCACACAGTAGAAGCTGCGCTTGATGAGACGGGCTTAGCCAAGTACTCGCAAGGCCCTCCCAGAGGTCAAAATCTGAAGTGGGTAAAACTAAAGCTATAGGAAGGGTATCCTGGAAGCGCCAAAAGGCTTCCAGGGTTCTTATGAGGATGGGGCGATCTGCCAAGGGAAGAAACTGCTTGGGTAAAGCAGTACCCATTCGTTTACCCGATCCTCCAGCTACGATTACTGCTGCTTTCACATTGAAGAATAGTGCTAAAGCCTAATGCTTAGATGATGAGCATGGCATCACCAAATGCATAAAATTTGTACTTCTCCTTGATAGCCTCTGCGTAGGCCTCCTGCATGAAATCGTAGCCCATAAAGGCTGCTGACATCATGATGAGGGTAGACTTAGCTGGATGAAAATTGGTCAGGAAGGAGTTGCAAATATGGAAATCATAGGGAGGATAGATAAATTTATCGGTCCATCCTTCATCGGCATTCAGCATTTTGCTGGCTGAGACGGATGATTCCATCGAACGCATCACAGAAGTGCCTACCCCTAATATTCTGCGCCTTTCCTTTTTGGCACTGTTTACCAAATCCCTTGTATCCTCAGGGATAATGTAGAACTCGGAATCCATTCGATGCTTAGAAAGGTCTTCTACTTCTACACTATTAAAGGTGCCAATTCCTATATGGAGGGTAAGAAAGGTTGATTCAACTCCTTTTAATTCAAGACGTTTCAACAATTCCCGTGTAAAGTGCAAGCCAGCACCGGGTGCCGCTACAGCTCCTACATTTTTAGAATATACGGTTTGGTAGTCCTCTCGATCTCTATCCTGGACTTCACGGTCTACATAGGGAGGGATAGGGGTGAGGCCCAAGGTATCAATCAACTGGTGGAGTTCTTCGTTTTCCCCATCAAAAAGGAATCGGATGGTCCGACCTCTGGAAGTCGTATTATCTACTACCTCAGCAACAAGGTCATTCTCCCCAAAATACAGTTTGTTACCCACCCGAATCTTCCTGGCAGGTTCTACCAATACATCCCAGAGTTTTTGTTTTACGTTTAGCTCTCGTAGTAAAAAGACTTCAATTTGAGCTCCGGTTTTTTCTTTCTTGCCAATCAAACGGGCAGGGAATACCTGGGTATCATTCATTACCATGATATCTCCCTCATCGAAGTAGTCCAGAATATCCTTGAAGAGTTTGTGCTCAATTTTTCCTGTATCTTTATGAGCTACCAGGAGTCGACACTCGTCTCTGGGATCATGTGGATGTTTGGCAATAAGCTTTTCGGGTATCTCAATATTGAATGCGGAGAGTTTCATCGCCATAAGCGGATATTTTTTTAAATTGAGGTGCAAAATTAGCCCCCCTATTGTTGAGAATCAAGTTTGATGTACTGGTTACGAAGAATATTACAAAGTGTTGGTATTATTTGGGGCATTGTCAGCCTGTTATTTGTCATTTTTTATGGCCTGGGAGACCCTACAGACTATATTGTGGGCGATCAGGCCGATGAAGCAACCAAAGCCGCTGTTCGAAAAAAATACAAGCTGGACCAGCCCCTTTTCCTCCAATACCTCTATTATTTGAATGATTTGTCCCCCATCGGAAGGGTAGATCCCGAAGAAGAGACGGCTTATCTTCCCATCATTTCACACAAGCTAACCCTCAAATGGCCCAACCTAGGTCGCTCTCTCCAGACGCGCCAGCCCGTTGCCGAATTGCTGGGAAATCGGATTGTGGGAACAGCCATATTGGCTTTTTCAGCCTTGGCTTTTGCGGCCAGTTTAGGAATTCTACTCGGCGTCCTCTCGGCCATCTCCCATCAGAGCTGGGTAGACAAATTAATCCTCTCCACCTCTGTCTTGGGGATCTCTGCTCCCTCCTTTTTCATTGGTGTTCTGATCGCCTGGATATTTGCGGTCAAATTTCGCTACCTCACGGGCCTCAATGTGACTGGCTATATGTGGGAACCCCAGATTTTTGAAAAAGGGCATACCCTCGTCTTGAAAAATTTATTTCTCCCCGCCCTGGCTTTGGGGATTAGACCTTTGGCCGTTTTCACCCAATTGACGCGCAGTTCTATGCTCGATGTGCTGAGCAGCGACTATATCCGTACAGCCCGGGCCAAAGGCCTGAGCGAGCGTCGTGTCCTGATCCGGCACGCCCTTAGAAATGCCTTGAATCCCGTACTTACTTCTATATCGGGTTGGCTAGCCTCTCTCTTAGCTGGGGCCTTCTTCATCGAATACATCTTTAACTGGAAGGGAATCGGGAAACTCATGATCGATGCCTGAATACCAATGACTTTCCGGTGATTTTAGGGTGCTCCCTCTGTATCGGGATTATTTTTGTGGGGATCAATATGCTGACCGATTGGCTTTATGGGGTGTTGGATCCGCGGGTGAAGCTGGGGAGTTAATAAATGAAAAATTGAAAATGGAAAGGGGCCGTAGTCAGTGGTCGGTGGTCAGTAGAATAAGAAAGAAAATAGGTATACCTAGTAGGACAACGCCAGGGCTTGTCCTCAGGGTTAACGCTAAGATTTATCTAGCCCTAGTTCCAGGATGCGGGCTTTGACTTCCTCTACGCTTAAGGCAGCTAATTTGCCTATCAAGTCTATTGAAAGACCGCTTTTTAATCCTTGGGAGATAACATGATCTTGTTGGGCCTTTTTGGCTCGTTCTTCCCCTTTTCTGATAATTTGCTCATAGGTAGTCATAACTTGCTTATTTACTGAAGAGGGCAATTCACCTACTAATTTAATAAAAGTTTCCTCCGGAATTCCGCTTACACTCCAAATATATACGGAGAAGGAAATGAGGAGGTTGGAATATTGGTTGGCTTGGGTATAAGGTTCTAAGCTCGAAAATAGTTCAAGGAAAAATGGACGTATATCCTTCTGATTCCTGGTATCTTTTAACAATACTAATGCCTGCCTTAAAATCCCCATAGACAATTTCTCAAGCCTTTCATCTGACCACTTATTTAAATCCGTCAACAGGTATTCGAAAGAAGGTAGAAAGGGCCTTAGGGCTGGGTCTATGGTTCCAAAATATTCTTCAAAGCTTCTAATGGCCCATTTATCCTTCCCATGATAGACAACAATGGGGATAATTGGCTTCAACTCTTCCTCTTGCTTAAGCATCTGAAACCAGGCTTCGACCATATACCTGAGAAGTTGTAAATGCGGATATTCAGGTACATAGGATTTGTGCTCGAAGAGTAAGGTAATCTGTATGCTACTCTCACCAAATTCGCAGCTATATACGATGTCGGAGTAGAAATCTGCTAAGGAGGGGTGTATGTAAGAAACGGGCATTAAGGTCAGGGAATCCTTGTAAATTTTATCTCCAACCCGTTCAGGCAAAAAGTTGTCGATAAAGTCTATCACCACGTCCTTTTCCGAAAAGGCTGCCTTGAAAAGCTTATCATGAGGATTATTGGGAGTTGACATGGATTTGCTAAAAAATGACCTAGAAATCTATTTAAAAGTATCAATAAGTAAGTCAAAAAGCAAAAATTGATAGGATTAAAGCTAAAAATATTAGCTAATTGCGCTATGATTTATCTTTTCCCCTCCCTTTTCGATTCATGTTATAGTTTCTCATTGAATCTGATTATAGCCTTGCAATTCCTGCGGGCCGTTGAATTATTTTGCCAGATGTGCTAATTTGGGAGGCTAAGGGTAGGGAATGGCTTCCTCCTAATTTTTGTCTCTCTTTTTGATTTGCTGAAATGCCCGAACCACGCGGTTTTGAAATTCCGGATCCCAGAGAGGATGCACAGTTTGCCAGGAGGAAGAACTACCTCCTGGCCATCGGGATAGATGCATACCAGCATGTGGGGAAGCTTAGCAATGCTGTGCGAGACGCCCAAATGGTGGGGAATTTGCTGGAAGAACGCTATGGCTTTGAGGACAAACAGCTCCTGTTTGATGAACAGGCTACACGGCGCGGGATACGAAATATCCTCAGAGATCAAATTGATCGGGTAGGGGAGGGCGATAACCTGGTCATCTATTTCTCCGGGCACGGACACTACGACAAAAGGCTGGGAGATGCCTACTGGGTCCCAGTAGATGCCCGTTTTGGAGACGATACCGATTACATTTCCTATGACTTTATCCGAAGGAGTGTGGCGGCTATGCGGGCGCATCACATTTTTTTGATTGTGGATTCTTGTTACTCAGGGGCAATCATGGTCAGAAAGCGGGAAGAAGCCCTGAAGCGCTTTGAAAAAGACCCCTCTCGTTGGATGCTGGCCTCAGGTAGGAATGAGGTGGTGCCCGATGGGATTTCTGGAAAAAATTCCCCCTTTGCCACCCAATTGATAGATGTATTGACCCGCTATTCGGGGGAAGGGATACGGGTCTCAGAATTGGTCAATAAGGTGACGACGGCAGTCATCCACGATTCCTTCCAGACTCCCATTGGTAGGCCCCTGTTTCAGGTGGGAGATAAGGGAGGGGAGTTGGTGTTTCGAGCGAAACTGGATGAAGAGGGGCTATGGAGACAGCTTAGAAGAGAAAATTCGGTAAGGGCATATACGCAGTATTTGGTGGCATATCCCGCTGGCAAATATGTGGAGCAAGCGGAATGGGCAAGGGCTGATTTATTGGGAACAGTCGAGGCCTATTTGAGCTATCGCAATCAATATGTGGGAGGTAGCTACTATGCCGAGGCCCTTAAGCGAATAGAGGCCTTGGAGGAAGAAGCTGACTGGAAGCACGCAAGCAACAGAAACTCCATTGCGGCCTATGAGGGCTATCGGGGGAGGTATCCCTCTGGAAAATACCGCAGAGAAGCCGATCAACGGATTGAGAATTTATTGAAACGAGAGAAAGGAAAGACCCCGAAAGCGCCAACGCAAATACCCAAGAAAAAAGAACAAACTGTCCAGGTAGCTGATAAAGCGCCGATCGATGGGCTTAGATGGGCAAAATGGGGACTAGGGGGCTTAGTTGCCCTGCTATTCCTTGTTTGGGGGATTCCTAGAATGCTTGATTCCTTCCAGAGTTCCGAGGACAGGCCTACAATACCACAAGATTCCACTACTCAAGTAAGCTCCTTGGCGGATTCTTTGTCCCCAGAGGAGGACATCCAGCCTCAAGATGAAGTCCAATCTGTCAACATCACCATTTCTTCTGATCGCCCCCAGGCCACGGCCTTGACTAGAGAGGAGGCCCTGGCAGAAATTGATCATTTCATGAGGCGGATTCCGGAGGGGGATTTTGAAATGGGTTCCAACGAAGGAATGAGTAATGAAAAGCCCATTCACCCAGTTCGTGTGAGTAGTTTTTCCATCAGTCAGTTTGAAGTGACCCAGGCTCAGTGGGAGGCGATTATGGGGGAGAATCCCAGTAACTTTACAAATTGCCCCAATTGTCCGGTGGAGAACGTTTCGTGGATTAACGTCCAGGCGTTTATCCAAAAGCTCAATTCACTCTCTGGGAAAAAGTATCGCTTGCCCACCGAGGCTGAATGGGAGTATGCGGCTGGAGGGGGAAGTGCTGTAAGAACCACCTATAGCGGAACCAACGTGAGCTCAGAATTAAGCAAGTTTGGGAATTTTTGCGACAGAAACTGCCCTTATGATTGGGCCGATGAAAAACAAAACGATGGGTATAAACATACAGCCCCTGTCGGGAGCTATTCTCCTAATTCCTTGAACTTATACGATATGTCGGGCAATGTCTGGGAATGGTGTTCGGACTGGTATGGAAGGGACTATTATGCCCAAAGTCCTCCGAGTAATCCTAAAGGACCTGAATCGGGTGCCGCCGTGTGCTCCGTGGGGGTAGTTGGGACGACGACGCGACCTACTTGCGCGTGTCGGACCGGGACGTCAACGGCCCCTCTGACAGGCTACAGCGACGTCGGTTTCCGTCCCGCCAGGACCCCCTAGATTTTGATCCTTTTCGCCCTTTTATCCTTTTAGTGTGCCAGCATTGCCTTGGATATGCGAGGTCCTTTGTCACGATTTTGGGGAAAATCGGCCTTTTCCGTGTGAAAAAGCGTGACGGTGCGTGACACGCACTGTGTGGGTTGAGGGGGGAGTTTTAGAGGAGTGGGGTGAGAGGAGTGGAAGGCGTGAGTTCTTTTGTAGTTTATGAGTGCAAGTCCAGCTTTGGGGTTGGGTCTTCTTACCTTTTTGCCTTTTGGGAGGAGCTAGCTCACTTGTTAGGTTTTTAACCACCTCCCCCTTTGCAGGCAAAGGGTACTCCTCCTATCCCATTCGGGCAGGAGGAGACAGGATTGGGACCACCTCCCCCTTTGCAGGCAAAGGGTACTCCTCCTATCCCATTCGGGCAGGAGGAGACAGGATTGGGACCACCTCCCCTTTTCCAGGGAAAAGGTACTCCTCCTATCCCATTCGGGCAGGAGGAGACAGGATTGGGACCACCTCCCCTTTTCCAGGAAAAGGTACTCCTCCTATCCCATTCGGGCAGGAGGAGATAGGATTGGGACCACCTCCCCTTTTCCAGGGAAAAGGTACTCCTCCTTGGCCCTAGCGCGTGCTATATAAGGAGGAGTGAGATAGAAGGGGAACTACCCTCCAAAGCCCAACTCCACAAAGTTGATCTTTTCCCCCATGGCGCGGAATTCCCGCTCGTAGGTAGTTTCGATCTTCCAGTCGGCTGGGAAATCCTCTTCTGCGTGTAGGTCAAAACTGAGTTGGCGTAAGTGGATATTGCCTTGGCGGACAAAAACTTCCAGGCTAAAGTGAAATAAATCGAGGTTGTCGGTTTTGTATAAAAGCCTTCCTCCTTTTTTGAGAATATGTTGATAGCTTTTCAAAAAAGGAGGGGTGATCATGCGATGCTTGATCTGGCGCTTTTTGGGGAAGGGATCGGGGAAGGTGATCCAGATTTCGTCGACTTCTCCTGCTTCGAAGTGCTCGGCAATACTCAGCAGGTGGGTGCACAGAAAGGCTACATTGCTGAGTCCTCTCTTTTGCGTTTCCGTTGCAGCCCACCACATGCGATCCATTTTCAGGTCTACCCCGAGGTAGTTGTGGTCTGGGTATTTCTCTGCCAGGCCCAGGCTCAGTTCGGCCTTGCCGCAGCCCAATTCTAGTATAAGGGGATGCTCATTGCCAAAATACGCCCTCCATTTGCCCTTATAGGGATGCTCCTTGGTAAAGCAGTTGGGAAACTCCAGGTAGGCAGCTTTCTTCAGGGTCTTTCTTCTCGCCAAAATCTAGTTATTGTCAGGCTCCGTATTTTCCTCTCCCATCCAGCCGCTGGTGAAGAGCTTCACGCGGAGCAAATACATATCTGCGGTGATATAGAGGGAAGTTCCGTCGGAATTGCCAAAGGCACAATTGGCCGTGGCTTGGGTGGTTTTGATCGTACCCAAGTGCTTGCCTTCTGGGGAAAATACCCAGACCCCGCCAGGACCTGTGGCAAATATATTGCCTTGGGTATCTACTTTGAGACCATCGGGTAGTCCTTTTTCCTTTCCTACCCAAGCTGTGGCGTCGAAAAACACTTCTCCATTTTGCAGAGTTCCATCTTCGGTCACTTCATAAGCCATCCATATAGCCTTTTTAGGATCGGAATTAGCAACATATAGGGTTTGCTCATCGGGAGAAAAGGCAATGCCATTGGGACGGGTCATTTCACTGGTCAGTAAGGTGACCATCCCTTCAGGATCGACCCGATAAACCCCTTGGTAGGGGAGCTCTTTGGCGGGATCATCTACATTTTTCTCTAAGCCGTAGGGAGGGTCAGTAAAATAGAGATCGCCATTGCTTTTGAAAGCCGCGTCATTGGGGCTATTGAGCTTTTTGCCGTCGTACTTATCAGCTAGGGTGATATAAGCCGGGCTGGGATCTTCCCAGGAAGCATCCATATAGGCCATGCGGCGATCGCCGTGCTGGCAGAGAACCAATTTGCCATCGGGACTACGAAGTAAACCGTTGGAACCGGGTTCCCCCTTGCGTTCTATCTTTCCGGTGAATCCAGAAGGGCTTAGGTATTCCTTGTGCCCGATGCCTTCTTGCCAGAGGAAAATCTTATTCGGGGGGATATCAGAAAATATGATTCCTTCCAACTCGGGAACCCAGAGAGGGCCTTCTGCCCAGTCAAAGCCTTCGGCCAAAATTTCTATTTGAGCATCCATAGGGATGAGGTCGTCAATCGCCGGATCGAGTCGTTCGATTTCTCCGATGGATTTATAGGGGGCAGGCGCCAGGCTCAAGGGCATGCTGGCAGAGAGCTTTTGGGCATCCTGGGTCCGGATACAGGAAAGGGATAGCAGGCAGCCCGATAGCAGAAGAAGTCCAAATATGCGGTTCATAGGAAATTTGGGTTTGCCCAAATTTAACCAGATGCAGGGAAAGTTGAAAGAATGATGCAGATTATTCACACTTTCAGGGTACTCATTCCTCCATCTATACCAATGATCTGTCCTGTAATCCAGGAGGATTTTGGCGATAGGAGAAAGGCAGCCAATTCCGCTATTTCTTCGGCTGTCCCGACCCTTTTTAGGGGATGCCTGGCATTGGAAGCTTCCACTCGTTCGGGGGTTGCCAGTAATTTTTTTGCCAGTGGGGTATCAGTAAGGGAGGGAGCGATACAATTTACCCGAATTTTAGGAGCAAATTCTGCAGCAAGAGATTTGCACAGGCCTTCTACGGCTCCCTTGGCCGCTGCGACTGAACTGTGGTAGGACATGCCCAAGCCAACAGCCACCGTACTAAAGAGAACTATCGATGGGGTTTCCGCTTTTTTGAGCCTGGGAAGGGCTGCTTTGATGGCTTTTACGGCTCCCATTACATTTACCTCGAAATCGTGCCGAAAATCTGATTCTTTCAAGCCCTTGAGGGGTTTGAGGTTAATGGTTCCTGGGGCATATACCAAACCGTCTAATGCATCTGGCAACAAGCTTAAATCCAGGTCTCCTTCTGTCACATCCCAGGTAATATGATTTGCAACAGGAAGGTTCTCAGCCTCGGTTCTGGATGCTGTGGTAACTAAAGCATTCTGCTGAATAAGTTTTCGGGCCAAAGCCAGGCCTATTCCAGAGCTGGCTCCGACCAACAAGAAGTTAGTATCTGTCATATAGGTATTCTTACTGTTATGGGGAAAAAACGTCAGCGGAGGGAATTTTGTTCTCTAGAGTCATTCTGAACAAATATTCCTGCCCTTTCTATTTGATATGTGAATATGTAATACATATATTTGAATTAACAGATTATTCAATCAAAAGGACTCATTACTACAAACACTATGCTTCACAAACACACTACGGGATTCCTCATCCTTATTTTTCTCGCTTCTGCTTCATTTGCCCAAAATAGCGGATGGACCTATTTGCTGAATGGGAAAGATTTCTCAGGCTGGAAGCAGCTAAATGGAAAAGCCAAGTATGAAATGATAGATGGGGTAATGGTGGGCACCTCCGTCCCCAACGAACCCAATAGTTTTATGAGCACCGAAAAGACCTATGGAGATTTCATCCTGGAATTGGAGGTAAAGGTAGATTCTCCCCTCAACTGTGGGATCCAAATCCGCAGCCTCAGCACCCCTGATTATCGGAATGGTCGCGTGCATGGCTACCAAATAGAAGTAGATCCAAGCACGCGTGCCTGGAGCGGGGGAGTCTACGACGAGGCCCGAAGAGGTTGGTTGTACCCCTTGTCCATTAATCCCAAAGGCCGCAACGCCTTTAAAAACGGTGAGTGGAATTATTACCGGATTGAAGCGATTGGTCCCTCTTTCCGGACCTGGATCAACGGCATTCCTTGTGCCAACCTTCTGGATGATATGACGGCTGAAGGCTTCATCGCCTTGCAGGTCCATGGGGTAGGAAATCATCCGGATCGAGTAGGCTTACAAGTCCGTTACAGGAATGTACGCATCATGACAGAGAATCTGGCTTCAGCAAGTTGGGCGGATAATAGGGGGAGAGATATCCCTGAGATCAATATGCTGGCCAATACCCTCTCGGATCGGGAAAGGAGAGAAGGGTGGAAAATGTTATGGGATGGCCACACGACGGATGGTTGGAGAGGCGCAAAGCTCGATCACTTTCCAAAAGGAGGATGGGAAATGGGAGACGGGATTTTAAAAGTATTGTCTTCGGGAGGAGCTGAGTCAGAAAATGGGGGAGACATTGTTACCACACAAAAGTATGGAAACTTTGAACTAAGATTGGATTTCCGGATTACAAAGGGTGCCAATAGTGGCATCAAATACTATGTCGATACAGAGTTGAACCAAGGTGCGGGATCTTCTATTGGTCTGGAATACCAAATTTTAGATGATGTCAATCACCCCGATGCCAAACAAGGACTGAATGGCAACAGAACCGTGGCCTCTCTATACGACCTCATTCGAGCAGAAAACCTCACCCATCCCGAGCGAGGCAAACCCTTCAATGGCGTGGGAAAATGGAACCAAGCCCGGATCGTCTCTATCAATGGGCACGTAGAGCACTGGCTCAATGGTCACAAGGTGGTGGAGTTTGAGCGGGGAACCCAGATGTATCGGGCTTTAGTAGAAAAGTCTAAGTATGTAAAATGGCCCAACTTTGGGGAAGCCTCCCGAGGCCATATCCTGCTACAGGACCATGGCGACGAAGTGCACTATAGGAGTATTAAAATTAGAGAGTTGTAGGAATAGTTAGATAGTCCATAGTCGATGGTCCACAGCAAAATTCGATTCATAATATTTACAAAAAAACTTAGGAATAGTTAGATAGTCCATAGTCGATGGTCCGTAGTAAAATCCGAGTGATAATTATCACAAAAATACTGTCAACTGTGGACCGTGGACTAAAAAACCAATAACCCAATTATGTCTACCAGAAGAAAATTTGTCAAGCAATCGGCTACGGGAGCAGCAGCCTTGACGATTGCTCCACTGCTTTCACCGAATACGAGCCTGGCTACCAGCGCTAAGAGTTACAATAGAATCCTAGGTGCGAATGATCGGGTGCGAGTGGGCATAGTGGGCTTTTCGAATCGCTTTAGGGGTTCCTTGTTGAAGTCCTTTTTGAATCACAATGAGGAGTTAAATTTTGAGTTAGTAGCTGTATCGGATATCTGGAACCGTCGGAGAGAAGAGGCAGTCGCTCGGGTAAAAGAGTTGACGGGAAGAGAAATCCAGGCCTGTCGCAACAACGAAGAGCTGTATGATACGGTTGAGGACCTAGATGCGGTTATCATCAGTACAGCAGATTTTCAACACGCTTTGCACTGCGTTCAAGCCGTTCGTGCTGGCTGTGATGCCTACGTAGAAAAGCCTCTGGCCGAAACTATGGAGGACAATCGCGCAGCAAAGAAAGCCGTGAAGGAGACGGGCAAAATTGTTCAGATAGGTTCCCAGAGAAGAAGCGGCAGAAATTACTGGGCTGCCTATGACTTTATCCAGTCTGGAAAGTTTGGGGATATCACCATGGTCAACATGACCTGGAATGTCAATCAGCCAGGAAGATGGCGTCGGCCAGACCTTGTGGCTTCGATCAAGGAGTCAGATGTAGACTGGAAACGCTACCAGATGAATCGCCCGCCTGCCAAATGGGACCCACGTAAATATTTAGAGTACCGCCTCTTCTGGCCTTATTCCTCGGGAATACCCGGTCAGTGGATGTCTCACCAGATTGATACGGTACACTGGTTCAGCGGATACAAGCACCCCCGCAGTGTAGCGGCCAATGGAGGTATCTATATGTGGAATGACGGTCGCTCCAATTTTGATACGATGACAGCGGTATTTGATTATGGCCCTGCAGACAATGCACAAAAGGGCTTCCAGGTGGTTTATTCCTCTCGTATGCACAATTCTGCAGGTGGAACAAAAGAAATCTATTATTCCAACGCAGGTACGCTAGACCTCAAGAATAATTTGATCTCCCCCCAAGGAGGTTTGGTGGAGAGGCATGCCTCTGCGATGGATATGGAGCCAAATCTCCTCCCAGAAATGTCTCTCACCGAAATGGCTGAAGCCGTTAACACCGAAGCCAATACGGGGGCTGACAATACGACATCCAACCACATGCGAAATTGGATGGAGTGCGTTCGGAGCCGCAAGCAACCCAATGCGTCCATTGATGCAGGCTATTCTCATTCCATTGCCAATATCATGACGACTGCGGCCCTACGGACAGGAAAGCGGGTGACCTTTGATGAAGTGAATCAAGAGGTAATGGCGGGCGGAGATGTATTCGTCTATTAATGGGAGGCAGCTTGGAATACCTGGGAAGTTTTATGGGAAAGTTTCATCCCTTGATGATACACTTCCCCATTGTATTGGTTATTCTTATAGCCCTTATCGAGGCATTTTCAGGCTTTCTTAAAAGAAAGTCCTGGTATCCTCATCGGGCGCTCCCCCTTTTATGGATATTCGCTATGCTGAGTAGCCTAGCCTCTGCGGTAAGTGGCTTTTTGTTGTTTACCCATGGAGCTTATGAAGGGGGGCTGGCCACTTCTCACCAATGGGCTGGTTTTGTCTTATGTGGAGGCATTCTGCTGGTGGGGAGTTTGTATTTCCTGGTAGTCAAAGGACACCTGCGGATTTCCCCAAGGGTTTTTACCATATCGCCACTCTTATTGATGGGGCTGACAATCTACACCAGCCATCTTGGAGGCAGCCTTACTCATGGTATTGACTTTCTGCGGTGGGAAGCTCCCCCTTCAGATCAAATAGCTGCCGAAGTAGTGGCTGCCTATGAAAAGGGAGAGGTAGAAGCCTATGCCCATTTTATTCAGCCGCTGTTGAAAACCCATTGTATGAGCTGCCACAACTCCTTTAAAACCAAGGGAGGCTTGAATCTAGAAAGTTGGGATACAATGCTGGAAGGGGGGGAGAGTGGAAACCCAATCCTTATTCCTGGAGAGAGCGATAGCAGCGAACTGTTTATTCGGGTAAGCTTACCTCAGGATCATGATGAATTTATGCCTCCCCAAGGGAAAAAAGCCTTGCCAGATGAGGGCTTGACCTTGATGCGCTGGTGGATTGAAAAGGGGGGTAATAGGCATCAAGCTATGGTAGATTCCTTGCTTCCCAGTGAGCTTAGACAAGCTATGGAAGCCCTTATGCCGGAGGTTCAACAAAGCCGGATAAAAACCCTTGCTAGTCGAAGTGAAAGGGTAAAAAACATGGAAAAATTAGGAGTTGCTGCCCAGAAGCTTCACCTAAAAGTAGAGCCAGACCCACTTGCAGACTCTCAACTTTTCGCCCTTTCCCTGCGTTTTCCCCCAGCCCACTTTGACGACGACGATCTACAGCAATTACTTCCCTTTCGTTCGCTAATCTCCAAACTCTCCTTGCCAGGCTCTGAGATTACAGACGATGGCTTATATTTCATTGGTCAGATGGAGAACCTGAGAGAACTCTTTATTCCCAAAACCTGCATCAAAGGAGAAGGGCTTGGCTATTTGACGGATTTGGTACATCTACAGACCCTCAATGTATCAGGAACCTTTTTGTCAAATGAATATAGCTTCCGTCTAATGGAAATGGATAGCCTAAAGCAAGTTTACTTGTTTCAAACTGAAGTAAGCCCCAATATTGTTCACGCCATGAATGCTTTTATGAAAGAGGTTAATTTTAGTTTAAAAGAAGGCCCATATTATTGATCCAAATTCAATTAACGTTTATGTCTCGTTCGCTTAAGTTTCTCCCCTTATTGTGCTTGCTGGGTATCCTAGCGTGTTCCCAGCCTAAACCTTCTGATTACACCCTACATATCAGTATTGAAGATTGGACCCATAAGTTTAAACCTCAGGCCACCAAAAGCTATCCCATTGAAGTGAGCAACCGAATGAGATGGAATTTTAAGGGAGATGTCTGGGTTCACATATTACAGAAACAGGATACCCTTAAGGAATATAAGAATCCCTCTTCCATTCCCAAAGGAGGGGTTGATACGGTATGGGTAGATCTGCTTATGCCAGAGAGTGAGGGGGTGTATGAAATAGTCGCAAGTGTAGTGGCACCGGATGGCCATAGGGTTAAAAGCCGTAGAATTATTGAGGTTGAAAAACCATTCACTCTTTCGGAGTAAATAGAATACTTTCCTGGATTATCTATTCGGAAGTTAGAATAATTTCCTGGATGGATACTGTAGATTTTCCTCATCAAAGAAGCGAAATCCAATTGCTTGTTGGGGGATGTTTTTCAAAAATTTTCAAAGCAACTTTTTTGAGCCATTAACAAAATTTACCACATGAATATAGTTCGGTTGCCAGGAATATTAGCGTGTAAGCTTTATTTCTCAAATGCCAAGCTATAGAGATTAATTTCAAAAATAATTTTTTAAATATACCCGTGTGTACGGTCCTAAATCTGAATTGAACTGTATGTTTAACAGAATTAGTAGAAAAAAATACACTCAAATAGCCCAGAAATAAAAAAAAATAATAGGAGTTTAATTAATGTAAGATTTTTGTAAAAATTGCAAAAAACCAAAGTAGGTTTTTCGTGTACAATGCGGATAATTGGAATATTGATTTTCTTTAGATTATTTTCTCTCCAAATTCTATTGAAAGAAAATAATCCAATTAATCCTCATATTTGACATACTTGATTTTTTGACGGAGAATCTCTCCCTAGTGAAGGGTTTAGTCTGAAGCCGAAATGCTAGAATGGGTATAGTATTTGCACATTGGATATCCAGCAGGGAAAAAATCTAAAAGATTACAGTTTCCTGTATAGTTGGGGAAGAGGGACTAAAATTCTTTGTCTATGGGTAAAATCTACACACTCATTTTATGTTTAGCTGTATTGGGGCTACCAATTTTCACCTTAGGATTTACGGATCCTGAACAGGGGCCAGGTGATGGATTGGTAGAAATTTGCTTTAACAATGTAGATGATGATGGGGATGGATTGGTAGATGGTGCCGATCCAGACTGTTGTGATGCCCTAGGGAATGGAGAACCTTTTTTGGTTGCTGGTGATGCTGAAGCCCTTGGTGGTAACTGTTACCGAATTTCTCAGGATATCCGATACCAATCTGGTGCAGCCTGGTTTCAATCTCGAATAGATTTGCGTTTTGGGTTTTACTTTGAATTTGACTTGTTACTTGGAGATAAAAATGAAGGAGCGGATGGCCTTGCCTTTGTCATCCAAGATAGTCCAGCGGGATTCGCAGCTTTTGGAAGAGAAGGCTCTGGATTGGGCTATGATGGAATAAGGCCTTCTGTTGCAATTGAATTTGATACCTATTACAATGGATTTCCCCAAAGGGATGTTCCCGAGGATCATACAGTTATTACGGGGAATGGGTCCACACAAGATATCATAAACAACGAAGGAGTCGTTTGTACCTTCCCAGACTGTCGGGATGTAGAAAATCAAACGGAATACCGGATCGCCATTCGTTGGGACCCGGCGAGTGAGACCTTGACAGTTTCCTTCGATGGTATCGTCAGAGCCACCTACACAGGAGCTATGGTGGAAGAGTTCTTTGCAGGAGATCCTTATGCTTATATTGGTCTAACGGGATCTACGGGCTTATTTTTTAATGAGCAACGGATTTGTGTCGTTCGTTTGGAGTTGACGCGGGCTGAAATTTGTGGAAACGGGATAGATGATGATTGTAATGGCTTAACTGACTGTGAGGAAGTTGTTTGTGGTAAACCCAATTTGACTCCTCAGATAATCCCACTTTGTCCGGATGAAGCAACAGGCATCGACCTAACTCAATATGAAGATGAATTAAGTCCAGATCCAGGATTCTTCTCCTATTTTGACATGGCTGGCAATAGGGTTCCCAATCCCCGGAATGTCAATGTCGAGAATGGGACAGAGTTTAGAGTGGGATTTCTCAGAGGGGAGTTTGACTGTGAGGGGGAAACAACCCTGTCATTTACCGTGGAGGAAGAGCCGCTCTTGAACTCAGTGACCTCCAGTGTATGTGCCAAGTCAGGTGATTTGCAGGATTTGACTCAGTTTGAATCCCTTATTACCACTCGAAATGGCACCTTTCGGTATATGGATGAAACCGGAAATTTGTTACTTAACCCCAGGCAGGTAGCCCTCGTCGGGGAGAATTTATTTCGGGTATTTTTTGCTCCAAGTGGAAGTTCCTGCGAGTATCAAACTACGATCAACTATACCGTTTATGAGAACCCACAACTCACTCCATTGGACCTTACCATATGCCCAGAAGATGCTGCTTTCCAAAATCTCGTTGGCTTACAGTCAGCGATTACTCAACTTGATGGGAGTTTTATCTTTGAAAATCGCTCTGGTCGTGAAATTGCAGACCCCACAAACTATCCTGTTCGAAACGGTGAGGTTGTTTCGGTTATTTTTAAAGAGCGAGAAACGAATTGCGAAGCGCGCACAACTATAAGCTACTCCCTTTTCCCCCCAATATCCCTGACTAGGCAGCGAATTAATATCTGTCCGGAGGATGCTCTTAGTGTCGATTTGACTCAATATGAATTAGATATCACCTCTACAGAGGGAAATTTCTTATACCGCAATACCGCTGGGGTCCCCCTTCGCGACCCCACCCGCGCAAGTGTTAAAGATGGTGAGGTATTAACCGTTGAGTTTACGAGCGGAGAAACCGGTTGCATGGCTCAAACAACTATAGAGTTCACCTATCTGCCTACCCCTGATCTCAATGAATTAGTTTTGGATATCTGTCCCTATGAACGGGAAGGACAAGACTTGACACTCAACGATCCTGCAATCACCACAGAACCTGGAGAATTATCCTATTTTTTACCCAATGGAAACCTAATAGACAACCCTACCCTGGTAAATGTTAACCATGGCCAAATATTTCCAGTTAATTTTGAGCAAGCGAATACAGGTTGTACCAACCAGACGACCCTTACCTATCTGGTGAACCCCTTGCCCATCGTTCAGGATTTTAGCCTACAGTTGTGTGAACCCCAGGCCCTATCCCAAAACCTCACTCGGATGGAGGCAGTGATTACGGAAGATGAGGGAACTTTTGCCTACTTCCGAAATGGAGCACAGATCAACAATCCTACGGATGTGGCTATTGCGGATCAAGATACCATAGAAGTTGTATTTACCAATGGTGAGACTGGATGCCAAAATACAGCCTATTTAGACTTTACGGTCAATCCAGATATCGTTTTATCTCCAATAGAGATAGAACTTTGTACCTATGAAACGGTAGATTATGACCTTACGGAATTAGAATTGTATTTGACTTCCGCCCCAGGAGACTTTTTTTACTTTGATGAAAATGGAGATCCGATTGAATTTCCCGATAAATACGACGCAACAGATGAGGCAACAGTTCTGGTCATTTTTACCGATGGCGTGTGTGGAGATGATACAGAAATCACCTTCAAGGTCCAACCCCTTCCCGAACTTCAACCTCAGGAGGTTTTTATTTGTCCCACTGAATTTGAGCAAAATTTGATTTTGCTGGAACCTTCCATCACTACCGAACCTGGCTTCTTCGAATATGTAGATCGAGACAACCAGGAAGTTTTTAATCCTGCATCGGTACTCGTTAATGATGGGGAATTGTTTACAGCCACTTTTACAAATGAATTAACAGGATGCTTACATAGTGCAGAGATAAAGTACAGATATTTTCCCGCCCTTTGGGTAGATGCGGGAAGAGACTTAGAAATATGTGAGGGTGAGTCAGCCCAACTCATGGCTGAAAGTAATGGCAGTATCCAATGGAGTTTACAGAGTTCTGGAGAATCCATTGGCTCAGGTAGCCCAAGCGTTTCTCCTCCCACTTCAGAAACTTATTTGGTCTCTGCAGAAGATGAAAATGGTTGTTTGGTGAAAGATTCTGTAACAGTGTTAGTTTCTTCGCTTCCTAATATCGATGCTGGAGAGGATCAAGAACTTTGCCTCAATGAGTCTGTTCAGCTGCTGGCAGGTGGCGGAGCCTTTTACCGCTGGAGCCCAGCATCTACTTTATCCATTGATTCTCTTTCTAATCCCCTGGCTTTTCCCGAATCCGATATTACTTACTCTGTATTGGGTACAGATGTATTTGGTTGTCAAAACACTGATTCGGTATCACTCACCGTCTTTCCTCTTCCAGAAACGGATTTACCTCCCACTTTCGAAATTTGTGAGGGAGAATCCCAAATTCTTACGGCTTTGGGTTCGCATCCTTCCTATGAGTGGAGTACGTTTGAAAGCCAAGCTTCAGTTGAAGTTGCCCCCACCACTTCTGAGGGATATTGGGTGATTCCAGTCTCAGAAGAAGGTTGTAATGGGGATACAGCCTTTACTTGGGTAGAAGTCTACCCCCTACCGCTGGCAATATTCGATTTTACTCCTGAAAATGGGATATTGCCCGTTGCCGTTCAATTTGAAGACCAGAGTCTATTTTATTCCAAGCTATTCTGGGATTTTGGTAATGGTTTTACCTCAACGGAGTTTAACCCAAAACATGTGTATACAAGAGAGGGACGTTATCGTGTATCACTTGAAGCGATTAATAAGGCAGGCTGTTATGACACAACCTCCGTTTTTATCAACATCCAGAATCCCTATATCCATGTTCCCAATGCTTTTACTCCCAATGGAGATGGAATCAATGAAGAGTTTTTCTACGTTTCCAGGGGATACGATGATATCCTCATCCAAATTTATGATCGTTGGGGAAAACTCATTGTGGAATCCCATGACCTAAACTTTAAATGGGACGGTACCAAAGATGGGATCTCCGTTCAGGAAGGGGTATATGTCTACAAACTCATCGCCAATAATCCTGTTTTACCCCGCATTTTAAGAAGAGGGACGGTAACCTTGATCAGGTAAAGGAAGGAAATTTCTTTGCGTATAGATAAATCCTAGTATATTTGGGACTCGGGCTATTCTTATCAACTAATTGCCAAATTATCTTGGATGGGTAAAACACCTGTTTACAATCTATTTCTCCTATTTTTTTGTCTTTATAGCCTGTGTTTTTCTCAAAATGAGGATGACCCACTTATTTCAGCCACTTTTCAATCTCAGAACCTGAACGAGATATTTTCGTCCCTAGAAAGCAGTTATCCAGCTAAATTTTATTGGACTATAGATGATCTCCCCTCGGAAAAGTATACTTTTTCGTTTGAAGATATGACTTTAATTGAGGTGTTGGAAAAAGTATTGGCTCCAACTGACTTATCTTTTCTCATATATCGAGATTTTCTGGTAGTAGTGGCTCCTAGAGAAGAAATTCAGAAAGAATATTCCATCAACTATTATTCAGTCTGGGCAGAATCGCTTAACAAAGGTCCAGAAGAGGAAAGGGAAGAGCAGACAATAGTAGGTCAGATAGATCTGCTAAAGCCCGATGGAAGAGCCCTCATAACTGGGCGGGTTTTGGCCAAAGAGTCTGGTAATCCTCTGGAGAATGCTAGAGTTTCATTAAAAGAAAATGCCTTTCAGGTTGAAACAGATAGTAGAGGTGTATTTCAGGTAAATTTGCCTGCAGGGGAGTACCATTTTATTATAGAACGCTTGGGCTACGATAGCCGGGAGGTCAAAGCTTACATTTATAGCGATGGAACCCTGGAATTGCCCATCTCTTCCAAAACATATGAGCTTGAAACAGTTGTCATGGAGGCTGTAAGCCCGGAAGAGGTTCTCAATTCCGCTCAAATCGGTGTTACCCGACTCAACATGGAGAGAATTCGAAAACTCCCTAGTTTTCTTGGCGAAGTAGATGTGGTCAAAGGTCTATTACTCCAACCGGGTGTTACAACCGTTGGGGAAGCCTCTACGGGCTTCAACGTAAGAGGGGGGAATGCGGATCAAAACCTCTTGCTTCAGGATGGGGCGATGATATTCAACTCCAGCCATGCCTTGGGGTTATTCAGCACATTCAACACAGATCTGGTTCAACAAGTGAATTTATATAAGGGCAATATTCCCGCTAAGTATGGGGGTAGGATAGCCTCCGTATTGGATGTGAAACTCAAGAATGGATCCTATAACAAATGGTTGCTGAGTGGGGGAATAGGACCTGTTTCTAGCCGCTTGAGTCTAGAAGGACCTTTGATAAAGGATAAAACTTCCATTTTGCTAGGACTCCGATCTACTTACTCGGATTGGGTCTTGCAACGAGTTAATAACCCTGATGTTCAAAATAGTTCAGCCTTCTTTCTAGATGGGAATATAAAAATATCCCATAGACTCAATGATATTACCCAGTTATCTTTATCGGGGTATTACTCAGAAGATGATTTTTCTTTTGCGGAAGATTTTGGTTTTGCCTATCAAACCCAATTAGCAAACCTGGAACTAGTCTCGCAGTGGGAGTCATCCTTGCGTTCTGAGTTTTCTCTTGTGGGAAGCCAATATGAAAGTACCCAGAAAGATATCACAGGCGATGATGCTTCAAATTGGACAACTGGCCTTCAATACCTTCAGCTGAAGGAAATTCTTTCCCATCAGCTCTTTCCCCAAATGAAGGGTAGTTTGGGTTTAGAGGGCACCTATTATAGGGTATTACCCGAGCGGATAGGACCTGCTACGCAGACATCTCTGGTATTGCCAAATGAATTAGACGAAGAAAAAGGCATTGAGCTGGGGTTTTCTGCAGGTATTGAATGGACTCTTTCAGAGCGGTTTAGCCTGCTAGCTGGGGCTCGTTTGAATTATTTCTCCTTTCTGGAATCTGGAATGGAAGAAGATTTTCTATATGCCGAACCTCGAGTATCCTTTAATTACAAACTCAGCGATCGGGTAGCCTTAAAAGCAGGATATAGTCGTACCTCCCAATTTGTCAACCAGATTTCCCAGTTGGATTCTCCCACTCCCACCAATGTATGGCAATTGGCAAATTCACAGGTAGCACCTTTTCGCTCACATAATACTTCCTTGGGACTCTTTCGAAACAGTATCAATAATATGTGGGAAACATCTGTAGAAGCATATTATCGAGGAATAGACGTTTTGTATGACTATATGGATTTTGCCCAACTGGTTATGAACCCTAATTTGGAGGAAGAATTGGCAGAAGGGGAGGGGAGGGCCTATGGCTTGGAACTGAGTATAAAGAAAAATTCGGGAGCGCTTACGGGGTGGCTGAGTTATACCCTATCTCGGACTGAGCGTTCTGTTCCTGAGATCAACACAGGCTCCTGGTATCCCTCCAACTTTGACAAGACGCATGAAGTTACCTGGGTATCTACTTATCAGATAAATAGGCGACATGGAATAAGTGTTAATTTTACCTATGGTACAGGGCGTCCCACCACTATTCCAGTGGGTAGTTTTCGTACCTCGAGTGGTTTATTTATTCCGGATTATTCCCTTAGAAACCAGGAGCGAATTCCTGATTACCACCGTCTGGATGTATCCTATACCCTGGGAAGAGGTTATAAAAAAGATAGGAAATTTGATACAAGTTGGACTCTTTCACTCTATAATGTATATGGGCGCCGTAATGCCTATTCGGTATTTTATGTTCAGGAGCCTTTCCAGCCTTCCCAGGCATTTAGGTTATCTATTTTGGGAGGAATTTTTCCTGCCCTCACCTATAACTTTAAAATGAGATGAGGATAGTTAACATTTATATATATGTTCTTATATCCATGGGGCTCATCTTCTGGGGCTGTATTGATGAAATTGACCTAGGTGAGGAGGTCGAGTTTCAGGAGAAATTAGTCATAGAGGGCCAATTAAGAAAGGGGGCAGTGAGCATCATTGAAATCCAGGTGAGTCAGAGTATTCCTTATCAGGCTGCACCCGTGACAAACTTTGTCTCAGGGGGAAGCTTGACCTTAATAAATGATTCCGGAGAGGAACGAGCTATCCCAGAGGTAGAAGGAGGGAGGTTCTTGGCCTCAATTGACTCCAATGACCCTTTTGCCATTGAAACGGGGCGAGCTTTCAAAATCCATTTGAGCCTTGGTGGGAACACCTATGAATCTGCCTGGGATACGCTCTTTGCTGTTCCAAAGCCTGACAGCATGTCTATTCAATGGAAACGTCAGAGTGTGCTCAATGAATCTGAAAATATTATAGACGAAAATTTGTGGCAAGCATATATTCACACGCCCTTGTCGGTGGATGCTAGTCCTATACGACCTGCCTTAAAGTGGGATTTTTCTGCTGTTTGGAGCCTGGTAGAATATCCTCCTCCTCCCCCTGCTTTTGCCCGAACCTGCTATATTTCAGAAGGTCTTAACCTCGATAAGATTGCCGTATTTGACCCTTCCTCATCAGATAGAATGCGGGTAGATGGACTCTTTCTTACAGAATCTCCCATTTCATTTCGGGTTGCTAATGGGCAATATTTAACAGCATTACAACAGTCTTTGAGTCATTCGGCTTTTGTATATTGGGAGCAGGTTGGCCAGGTGGTATCGCGCTCAGGTGGTTTTTTGGAGACTCCCCCTGGAAAAATAAAAGGCAATATTACCCAACTAGAGGATCCTGATAAAGAAATTTTGGGATTGTTTTATGCCAGCGAGATAGATACTGTTCGGGTTTTTATGCGATCGCAAGATTTCCCTTTTCAGGTATTAGGTTTTTGCCTTCAATTTCCTAGTTATAGCGAATCCCCGGAATCTTGCAGGGATTGCCTTTCCCGACCTAATAGTTCCTATACTCCTCCTCACTACTGGCGGCCTTAATTATAGAGTATGCGACCGATTTACCATCTGTATGTAAGCCTGTTTCTATTTATCATTTTCCCCATACTAGGAAAGGGGCAGATAGGGGAGTCCTCCTTGATACTTCATCTGGATAAGGGCTTTTATGTTACAGGAGAACTTATTTGGTTCAATGTCTATTTCCCAAATCGCTGGCAAGACAGTAGTTTTTTAACCTTCAGCATCTTTGATGAAAATGGGCGTGAATTGGAAAACTTTGGATTATGTGCAAATGGAGCTTCCCATATTCCCGGGTATTTTCCGGTTCCCTATGAATGGAATACCGGTTGGTATCAATTTGTTCTTTCGGGAGTTCAGCAAAAAGATTCCGAGCCTTATGAGTTACTAAGAGCTCAACTCCCTATTTACAATGACTTAAAAGACTTGCCTGAAAATATTGACATACGGAGTATAGATACCCAAGGTAAGCCAAATGAAGATTTCTCAGAAGGCTTGGAAATTGTACTTGAATCCATACCTCAATCTATTTCTCCAGGAGATTCCGTATCTATCCGCTTCCAGGTCAAAGACCAAGCAGGAAAGCCTCTAGAAGCAAGTGCTTCAGTGAGTGTATATGATGAAGAATTGGTAGGAGCATCGGTTTGGGATGGCCCCAATTTATTTAAGGGTAAAGTATTCCCGGATGATTTTGAAGTATATGAGCATCCAGTACTTCGGGGAGCAACTTTTCGTCAGGATGGTACTCCCTATTTGACCAACTTTCTAGGGGCCTATGAGCCCCTACGGAAAAAATTTCACTATGAGGTCGCCTATGATCTCAACTACTTTACTTATAGCTTTCCCGTCTCTTATGGTTCCTTGGAAGTCCAATTTATGGATTTTATGGAGGATGAGCTTGATATCCAGTTACTCACACTGCCAGGACCAGGACCAGTGAAGGAAGGCCCTTCTCTATTTACCCCGGGTATATTAAGATATTTAACGGCCAGTGCAAAGAGGAAAAAAATTTATAAACTATTTAATTCAGTAGAGGTTCAACTTCCTTCTCAGCCGCTATCTTCTCGGGCTAACTCCTGGAAGCCCGATCGAAGATTTATCCTGGATGCTTACGAAGATTTTGAAGATCTGCCCTCCCTCTTATTTGAGATTTCAACCCCGCTAAAGTTTAAATCCCAAAAATCGGGTGCTTACAAAGCTCAAATGTTTAATCCTGAATTTGGGGCCAGGACTTTCTACTCTGGTACTCCTTTGTTTCTTGTTGACGGGAATATGACTCGAAATGACCAATTCGTTGCCAATTTAGATTTCGATCTCATTGATACACTGGATTTGTATTACTATTTTGATGACTTAAATAAAAATTTCGGAGTATTGGGGCATAATGGCCTGGTGCATATTCAGACCCATGGACCAGGAGTGGAATTACCCCCCCAAGACCCGTTCTACGCTTACCAGATACCAGCACTTCTTCCAAAGCTTCAAGGCTATTCGAGTCCTGCAAGAGAAGAGGGAGTTCCCCACCTGGCTCCGCTGCAATATTGGGATGCTCAGCTGAAAACAGACGCAGATGGAAACGGTCAGTTTACTTTTAAACAAGGGGATTATCCGGGTCGCTTTGTGATCACACTCTGTATTCAGACAGAAAAAGGATATTTTGGGGTAAAACAGTCCTTTTATACAGTGGATATGCGTTTATCTGGAGCAAGAGATTAGGAACCATGAGAAACATTTGCACATATTTCATAACGGTGATCCAATTTGTTTGGGTAGGAACATTAATAGCCCAAACTTCCCTTAAAGAGCGGCAAGCTCCTGGAGAAATTATTTACCAACTTGAGGATCAGACGTTTCTAGCAAAATATACCCTTACTTGTGAAGCTACAAAAGGGATATATAACCAGGTTTTTCTGGCTGCAGATACCATTTTGGTAGAGTATCCAGAACAGACTGGGAATGAGCAAATCCGATTTAGGTTTTCCCAACTCCTGTTTGCAGAGGAAGTCCACCAGGAAAATTTAACTGCCGAAGTTTCTATCCTGACGTATTCGGATATTGCCTTGAGTTCTTCCTTTTCTACGATGCGTTGGGTATCTGCGCTTAGGGAAGATGGCACAAGAAATTTTCAAGTAGATTTTTCTCCAGAGAATAGTTCCTCTTCCTCCCTTTCTTTTCTTATCAAGGTATTAGATTCACAGGGAGAAGTGATTGGTTCTCGAGCCATAGATATCAATCTATCTTTTACTAGACCAGCGCCCTCACCAGGGGAAACGAGTGTAAAGGAAGAAGAAAAGAAAACCATGTCTGAAGATGATATTTGGAATATTATCCAGGCAGAAAACAGTGTTGAAGGCTTTGAAAAATACCTAATCCTCTTTCCTTCAGGGAAGTATGAAGACCTGGCTAGAGAGAAAATCATCTTTCAAAAAGAAAAGAATACTTGGGTCTATCTGTCGGGCATCCATACTTGTAGATCCTATAAAGATTATTTGGCTTATTATCCCAGGGGTAAGTATAGGGGA
Source organism: Bacteroidia bacterium (assembly GCA_965263105.1). GTDB lineage: Bacteria > Bacteroidota > Bacteroidia > J057 > J057 > JBCCTX01. The sequence goes on from CBDHGL010000003.1 coordinate 1,278,573, forward strand.
GAAGCAGAAAATGTTCTTAAAGAGCTGGGCTGTAGCCTAGAGCAACCTGGGAATGAAAATATAACGGCTGATAGGCCACCTCTTGATGGTCTAGAAACGGAGAAAACGGCTTATCAGGCAGCTGTGCGCAAAGGTACGAGTGAGGCCTTTAAGGATTTTCTATCCCAATACCCAAATGGGGAATACAGTAAACAAGTTACTCGTCAAATTCCCTTTGAGATCTTGCAGCAAGACTTCCATCACGATTCGATGTTTACAGTTGTATTTGCCTATGTTGTACCCCCTCTAACTATTTCGCGCATTGAAATAGAACCCGATCAATTGAGGTATACCGAGGCAAATGGAGGAGAGAATGTGCCTCAAGCCATACAGGCAGGCAATTCCTTTTTTTGGCCGGAGGGAAAATTTAAGGCGGAGATAGGCCCTATTAGGGGAAGCATCTATCGCTTTGAATCTACCCTTATATCAGGAAAAAAGTACTGGGTTTCTTTTAAAGATGGTACCCAACAGGTAAGGACATTAGAATTAGACTCTCAGGTTCCCTCCATGGAGATTCTCCGTGTGGAGGGTCTTGATGCTACACAGGATACTCTATGGGTCGAGATGAAAGGAGGGATACCTCCTTATTCAGTTCGCTTTGTAAAGAGAGGGGATCCTTTTTCAAGTTATGTGCATGAATCTCAGCTCATAGGCGACTCGAGGCGATTGTACCTCCTGAAGAATGAGCTACTGAAGAATATGTATTTATCGGGAGGGATATATGACTTTTTTCTACTAGACAAACGCAAATCCCAATACAAAAAAAATAATTTACCCATCTTATTTTCCTTGGATGCAGGAGTTAATCCCCATCTCTGGATGTATCTAGCCCCGGTAATTCTATTGTTAATCGTCATTTTGATCATTTTCTATCGCAGGAGTACAACAAATAGCTGAACTTTCCTCAGGCAGTGAATCATCGGTATGGGCGAAAAATTATTTTGTAGGAAGATCAGTACGGATTTATTGGATTTAGATTTACTTATTAGTAGATTTTGTTAATTATCAACAATTGCCATTCCTTAGCCCATTGTTTCCCACTCTGAAATTAGCTGAACCATGAATTCAGGTGCTCTAAAAATTCAAATGCAATCCAAGGTCTGGGACAAGACCTACCAACTTATGTCCTGGTGGGATTCGGAAGCAGTGAAAGCTTCTCGTATTATGGTTGTGGGCTCAGGAGCATTGGGTAATGAAGTGTTGAAAAATCTGGCCTTAATGGGAGTAGGGCATATATGCATTGTGGATTTTGACACGATTGAATATTCGAACCTCTCTCGCTCTGTCCTGTTCCGCGAATCGGATTGCGGACGTAGAAAAGCTGATGTCGCTGCTGAGAGAATTCAAGAAATCAACCCCAATATCGGTGTTACGACTTTTCATGGAGACATTATGTTAGATGTGGGCCTTGGGGTATTTCGAGCCATGGATGTCGTAATTGGTTGTTTGGATAATCGCCTTGCTCGTTTGCATATCAATAGACATTGTCACAAAGTCAATAAGATATGGATTGATGGGGCTATTGAGAACCTAGCGGGTCAGTTGAGTGTGTACCAACCGGGAATTACCTGCTATGAATGTCAGTTGATGGAGGCAGAATGGAAAAATATTAAGTACAAACTTGGCTGTCCGGATATAGCTAGAAGGAACTCCAGCCAGGGGAGAATTCCTACTACGCCCATTTCCTCTTCCATTATTGGGGCCATGCAGGTCCAGGAAGCCCTTAAAATTGTACACAAAAATTACGACCAATCTTCTGCGGGGATGAAATATTACTATGAAGGGATGAACAATGAAACCCTTTGGTTTCCAGCAAGGGTGCCGGAGAAAGAAGATTGTTTAAGCCATTTTCTCTACGGACCTATCCTGGAAGAAGATCAGCTACATTCAGAAATGACCGTAGGTCAGTTTTTATCTTGGGCTGAAAATAAGTTTGGTCCCGCTGATGGGTATATAGAGTTTGATTATGAGGTTATTCTGGAAATAACGACGAAAAAGAGTGAAGAATCCTTTTCCTTGATTTGTGCCCAGCCTCATTTCTCCGATGAAATGATCCACACCTACCAAAGGATTCCGGGTGAAGATATCGTGATCACCCATTCAACGCATAAGATAGATCGGAATTTCCCCGACCAGGGAAAAAGTCTTTCAGCTCTAGGAGTAGCTCCTCTACATATCCTGCGATTGATTTGGGGAAAGGAAATGTATTTTATAGAGTTAAGCGGGGACAAAAAACAGTATAAATTTATGCCTAATAGGGATAAGTAAATGGAAATTATGTATCTCGAAAGTCATGCATATATATTAAATCTAGTGAGATAAAAGATAAATTTTGATTTAGTTACATTATGTCAGAGAATACCATAAACCTGATAGTCCGGATTCTACCCAGTGGGGAGGAACTAGACGTTGAATTGCCTTTGTATACAACGGTAAAAGAAATTATCGACGAATTGTTGAATGAAGGCATGGTACCAAGGACAAATCCGCAGGGAGATCCTTATACCTATGAAATGGCCTTGAAAGGGTCCCAGACTCAAGTGATGCAAGAAAAGACTTTGTTTGATATTGGAATTAAAAATGGTGATACCATGTTGCTGATGCCACGACTGGTTGCTGGTTTTTGCTAATACCTAATCTCAATTGACAGTAATATGTCTCATGAACCCCTTTATGATATAAAATCATTCCGCAACCCACGAGATAAAAGGCTTGCGAGGGAACACATGCAACTGCATGAATTGTGTGAAAGAGCCGAACGAATCTCTTATCAAATCGTCGGAGATAAAAGGCTACCCCCCGAATCGTATGAAATAACCTACCAGCTAAAAAGTATTGTAGGAATCCAGCAAGACTCACAGCCGATCTATGGAGACAAGCACATATTGGAGATTAGCCTGCCTGCGGGCTATCCTGCAAAGGATGTTGCCAAGTGTTACATGAAGTCCCCTATTTGGCATCCCAATGTAAAGTGGGAAGGTAGATTTAAAGGAAGGGTATGCGTGAATGCAAAAGAATTTGGAAATCTATATTTTATTGATGACCTGGTATTGAGAGTTGGGATGATTTTGCAGTATCAAAATTATCATGCAAAAAACGAACAACCCTATCCCGAAGATGAAAAAGTGGCCCAATGGGTAAGGGAATTTGCTGAACCACAAGGGATAGTAAATAAGGATCGGAAAATATTTGTAGATAGTACTTCCTTATTGAGTGCTTTGCCGGAATCCAATCCGCAAGACTCAGAAGAAGAGGCGCCTGAAGGAAAGAAAAAACTGTTGAAGATTAAATCTAGGAAAGCTTCCCCACCTCCTAGTAAAGACGGAAAAATTAATATTTCATTTCGAGATAAGGACAAATAAAAAGTCCTACTGTGAAACCCATACCATGATTGAACGAATTAGAAACTTTTTTTTGATATGTGGGGTAATAACACTCTTTTTGCCCCAATCCTTTTGCTATCCTCCCCCCAATACCATCCCAGTGGCTATTAACTATCTCATGGGGTATGACAATTATCAGGGAGAGTTTTCCCTGTCAATAGCTGCTATCAAAGGAAATTCAATACAGGTATTTTCACATACAGGGCCCTTGAAGATAAACTTCAAGGGAAATCAGGGAAACGAGTATTTGCGATTTCAGTTCAAGGATCTAGCCTTTCCAGAAATACCAGGAGAATCTTCACACAACAAAAGACTAAAGCTAGAAGTATCTCTGGTTGAGTTTGAAGGAGTTCAACTAGGGAGTGCCATTACCAAGGTTGAACTCGTCTCTAAACAAAAAAAATCTGGAACGAAATATTTTCAGATGGACCTAAGCCTACTGCCCTCTTCGAATGGTAAGGTAGTTTTTGCCTTTAAAGTTCTAGATAGAACAGGGAGAGTTCTGGGTAATCTGACAAAAACCACTCTATTTGAGATTTGGCGGGAGAAACCCATGCCATCTTATTCAGAAGATGCTAGCTATCCCTCCCAAGAGCCCTCAGAAGAACAGCTATGGGAGAGGATTCGGGCTTCCAATGAGTTAGAGCCATTTATGCAATATCGGCGACAATACCCTGAAGGGAAATACACCGACATTGCCCGTAAGAGAATCCTGGAAATCCGCGAAGAAGATTCCTGGGTTTCTGCCCGAGAGAAAAACGATTGTGCCGCTTTCCAAGACTATTTGGACTTCTACCCAAGCGGGATATATAGAGACAAAGCAAAACAAGCTATTGCCCGTCTTGCCTGTAACAAGAAAAAGAAATCCGATCCCCCACCCCCTCCGCCAGTCGATCCTGAAAAAGTAGCCTTCGAAGAAGCTGAACGGCAAGGTTCAGAGGAGGCATATAAGTTTTTTCTCACCACCTATCCAGAAGGGAAATTCAGTTCCTTAGCCGTGAGTCGTTTACCCATGGAGAAAGTAAGTGAAGACTATCGGGAAGACTCAATATTCACCGTCATTATCTCTCAGGTAAACCCACCCCTGACAATATCATCGATTCGCGTTGTGCAGGATAACAAATTTTTTGACAAATCCTTAGTTGAAAATGGAATAGATCCATTTGATTCGGGGCAGGAGTTTTCATGGCCTGAAGGTAACTTCTATGCCACTTTCGAGTCTTTAGGAGCTCATCAGTTTGTTTTTAAAGCCATCCCACAGCAAGGCAAGACCTATGAGCTAACGCTTGAGGATTCCGATGGGAAACGCCTTGACCTGGAATTGGATGCAGAGTTTCCTTCCTTGGAGTTAATTCAAGTTACAGGATTTGATCTGGAGGAGGACACGTTGAAACTACGCATTAAAGGGGGGGTTGCCCCATATTTTGCCCGCTTTGTCGAACTAGGCAATCCTGTTGATTCCTATGAAAGGGAACAAGCCTTAGGAGGAGAAAATGAATTCTTAGTAGTTAAGGGTGATTTGGTAGATAGGGGGCTTATTCAAGATGCTTATGAACTCTATGTCCTGGACAGCCGCAAGACTTTGTATAAAAAATACGAAGAACCCATTGCTTTTGCCCAAAGCGGAATAGGCTTTGAGCTCCAGTTATGGCAGATCTTAGCACCTGTTCTCGTATTGCTCATCATTGCATTGGTTATTTATTATCGCAAGAAATCAACCTCTTAGTTAGCTGTGATGTTACCTGTTACCCGAACATACATTCCCTGCCTCCTTGCTTTCTATTGGCTTCTTGCCGTGTTTCACATGCATTCATATGCGCAGAGCGAATCTTTTTCAAAAGAATTGGAGGGTATTTCTATAGAGGGAAGGGTATCCTATTCCTACGATATAGTTTCTCCGGAATTTCGAGAATTAAGAGGCGGGAAGTTAGATATATCGACCTTAACTGAACCCCTAAATACATCCATTTCTCTCCATATTAATGACTGCCAATTATCTGATAGCCTATATAATGCCGTAATAGACAGAATTATCAAACAAGATCCACCGGTAATTTTTTCTTTAGAGGATGAAACAAGTCAAGAGCTTATTTACGCCTTTAAAGGGGGCAGCCCCGGTCCTTACTCGGTTGGAATATCCCTCCAATTAACCCTTGTACCCAAAAAGGCTGATGCAGAGTTAGAAAGACTGAATACTACCATTGATCTTAAGCTACCCTTTCTTCTGATAAACTCAAAAGCAGTTGTGGAAGAGGTCCCTGATTCTGCCCTTCTAGACACCAAAGAGGAAATTCTTCCCGAAACGGTTCCCCCTGATCCCAATGCCAATGTAACTGAATTGGAAAAAGTTACCTCAGATAAAGAAAAGAAAATAGAGGAGAGAAAGTCTAAAAGGGAGGAACCTAAGGTTAAAGAACCTACTAACAGAGCAGATGCAGATGCTGATGATAAGGCTATACTTGATCGGGAAAAAGTTCCGGATGCAAAAGAAATAACTAGTAGTGAATCAAATAATCCTCCGAAGCCGGTGAGGCCATCGCTAGCTGAAGACAGTCTTGATAGAAGCCTAATCGACCTGGGAGATGGGGGGGAATCAAGTCTCGCAGAAGAGGAAAGCGGATTTGGAAAAATATGGCAAGACAACTTTTGGTTATTGCTCGCTGCCCTGGGCCTTATCCTATTTATCCTTATCATCTTATTTAGCTCAGGGAAGAAAAAGGTAAAGGTTCAGCCCCAAACAAGGAATCAGTCTATCCAGGTGATGAATCATCGACCTCCTCCCGTTTCTCAGATGAAGGTAAAACCTCGGAGCTCTTTAGATACAGGCGTAGGAGAACAGAGTACAAGCGAGGAGCTTCCTATAAGAGAAGAGGTTTTAGGCAAAGGGAACCACCCTGAATTTATTGCCGGTCTTGCTAGTTCCCCAAAGCATTTATGTTTATCAATGGATGATTTTTGGCTGGACACTTCTATAGGGAAAGTATACATCCATGAGCAGGCAGCCTTTGCCATGGAAGACTTTCTCAATGCCCAAATTTCTGGGGAATTTGAGGAGGATAGTAAGGGAATTCCAGAGATAGGGGGTTTTTTCTTGGGTAAATATGCCTTGATAGAAGCTGAAAATCAGTTTGCTATTAGCTTAGAAGAATTTGTTCCCATTACCCCTGAGGAGCATGGAAAATATACCCTTGAATTTGGTTTGGAAGCCTATGAAGCTTTGGCAAATGCCCAAGATGCTTATGAAGATCAGGAAACCCTGGCTTGGTTTCATACCCATCCGGGACATGGGCTTTTCTTGTCGCAAGCTGACCTAAAGATACACCAGGGGTTTTTCAAAAAACGCTATCAAGTAGCTATTGAGATAGATACATTAACTCCTGAAAGAGATATGGCCATTTTCACCCGTCAGCGGTCAGGAATGATCAACAATAGTCGCCAAAAGAAAATGGACAGCCCCTGGATTCAATGGAACCAATTGAAAAAGAACTTTAATGCCTTGGGAACATGAAGATTACCAAACGGCAGCAAGTAGAGATAAAAGCCCCAGGGTTTATTGAAAAAGCAATTTACGAAGAGGATATCATTTCCATCGACTTGCTCAAAGTTTGGGAGGATAGTTTGGTTCAACGGGTATATTTCCCCCAAGATGTCATAGGGGATATCAATGCTTGGGTTCAGCTGAGTCTGGAGCAGGGAGTTGTCCCAGAAGTAGGAGGTTTACTCTTTGGACAAGGTGTTTATCACCCTGAAGCAGGTGGAAGATATGAGATTCTCATAGAAAAGTTTTTCCCCTTGAAGGCGGTCGAAAAGAGTACTCAACGCTTCATAGAAGTGGGAACGGAAGCCCTGCGATTATTTGATGAAGAGCGGGAAAAGTATGGCCCAATGCGCCTCCTAGGTTGGTTTCATACGCACCCTGGACATACACCATTTTTATCCGATACGGATTTACATACACATGAAGGGTTCTTTACACAGCCTTACCAGATTGCGATCGTATTAGACTCTCTCACTCCTAATTGGGACACGGGTATTTTCTCTAGAAAATTTGGGAAGCACGTAAATAACAAAATTGACAAGATCCAATGGATTCAATGGAAAAAATTAATGTAAATTATAGAAATAGAATTTAATCACCATGAGGAGATTCTTTTTGGCAGGTATTTTTCTATGTACGCTTCCCATCATTGGGGGAAATTTGTTGTTGGGACAATCTACATTTGAAATTGACAGCATAGCCCCTGGTCGGAGAACCCTCAATATTTGGGTCAAAGTCAATGATAAGCGTACAGCAGAGGGGCTAACGGCAAATACAGTAAAAGTATTTGATCAGATAAAAGGAGATTCAGATTCCCAGCCGGATTCTTTGAAGATTGATTTCGTTCGAGTGGATTCCCAGGATTCAAGCCTAGTGGAAATTCAGTTACATCATTCTTCTGAAAAGTTAATAGGGATGCGAAGGGAAATTCATGTGAAATGGGGGCAGAATGAAGATCGGGAGTTCTACAAATTTGGAACCACCAATGTACCTGTTTATATCCGCAAAGATGAGGATGCCGAAGTCAATACCTTGTTAAATGTATTGGTGGTGGGCTTACTTTTTGTCAGCGTTTTACTAATCATCCTTGGGCAATTATTACCCGTTTTGAGAAGAATGTCCTTCCGTAGAAAATATGTAATCCCCTATGAAAAGGTAAAGATTCCCAATGTAGTTAAAAAGGATCCTATTTCAGGAATTCCCTTTGAAGATGACGAATTAGTTGTCAATAAATGTAGGAGGCTTACTTCTTTAGATTCTTGGAAGCACAATGGCAACCAATGTCCCGATTATCCGGAATGCATGTATGCGGGAGATCCCTGTAAGGATGGAGAAGTATCGTTATCTGAGGAGCGCTTTTTTGACCAGAAAGGTCCCTATAAGTTTCTCAATTGGATATGGTTTGGAAGCCTGGGAGGGATGAGTGCATGGATCATTTGGGCAGCGTTAAATTATTCTTTCTCCTGGCAGGGAGTGAGCCTTAGCGCGCTTGCCGAAATCGATTTCCGCAACCTGATGAGCGAAATTACGCTCGGGGGGGGATTGGGATTAGGGTTGACTTTCTGGATGGCCCAGGTGGAAGAGCGCAGTCAAATTCGGGCTAGAGGAGCCTTGAGGGTATTTCTTCGCAGTATCATTGGGATTATCAGTGGGGGATTGGTATTTGGACTGGGATATATCTTTGAAGAAAGCCTAGCTTCGGGAGAAGAAAGTCTTCTGATTAGGTATTTTTTCAATTTACCTACCTGGTTACTATTTGGAGCAGTTATAGGACTGATCCTTTCCTTCTGGTCTACAGTGAATACCGGTAGAGGTATTCTTGCGGGGATATTAGCGAGTATCCTCTCCTATTCTCTCTATTTCTTGGGATTATTTTTTCTCCCAGAATCTGAATGGGCCAGAATGATTAGCCTTATCTTGATGGGAATGATTTTGGGTGGGATGATCGTCTCTGTTATATACCAAAAGGGAGATTTTGAATTGGAAATTATCTCTCCCTCCAAGTTTCAAACCATTATTCCGATTAATAAGTGGTTGACCTCTGGAATCAATGTTATTATAGGGACTTCTTCTAATGCCAATATTTATGTTCAATGGAATGACAACCAGGTTTCTCCCGAACACGCTGTGTTGAGCTATTCAAACAGACAGGTTTTCCTTCAACCCTTAGCAGAAACCTTGGTAAATGGGCATATGGTACCCGTCCCAAGAAAGATGGAACTCCATGATGGAGATATTATTCAGTTGGGAAGAGGCGGGAGTACCAAAATGCGCTTCTTGGAAAGAGGAAGCGATCACCAGATAGATTTTGAATCTATGAAGAAGCAAGGAAAAAAATGGGCAGAAGAGCCTCCAAATAACGAGAGTGCCCCCCCTTCTCCTACCCGTCCTAACCCCAATATCAAAATAAGCCGAAGAGGGGGATAATTCGAAGCATAATTTATTTGCCAATTTTTTAAATTACCTTATCAATAATTAAATTCCATTATTCTAATACCCCAGATCAATGAATCAACGCCTGACCTTATTAGTTTGTATTTTCTCGTTTCATTTCTCTGGCTTTGCCCAATGTGAGTTTTTGTCGATCCTGGAGCAAGACTCAATATGGGTCCAATCTGCTTCGATGAGTACTACCCTCGACTCTACCAGTTTCTGGAGTTTATTGGGGGAGTCTGATACAGCCTTTTGGAGTTGGCAAGGAGACGGCGTTGATATCCCTACTGACCTTAGTACCTTGGAATTGTCAGATAGTTCCCTTGTAAATTTTGATTTTTTTATCTCCGATTCTGTAGCATCCGAGTCAGGTCGGGATACTTTTTTATTGGGCATGTTGGGAGGGATTTCTTCTGAGGGGGGAGTCTTTGTCCAAGACTCTCTCCGAGACATTTGGGTGAGTTTTTCTTCTAACCTAGAAGTTTGGGCCAACTTTGGAGAAGATTCCACTATTCGAGTTGATCAAATAGGGGGAGAACCGGAATGGATTGGGCTCCGAAGCTTTTCTTCTGCTTCAACTTCTAGTTCTGATGGTCCTCAGTGGTTTTTGAAGTATGAGGGAGATACAGGAGTTCTGGCGGATATTTGGGTAGTACCCATTGGAGCGGGGAAGGCGAGTTTGCGGATCCATGGAGACAAGCCAGACTTTCGTATCTACCAGGTACTATTGGGACCCAAAGATAGCCTTGCCCAAACTGAAGAATATTTGTCTGGAGAGATCCTGCCTGTGAGTGAGCAGTTTTTAATTAATGAGGATAGTCTGCAGATTTTGGTCAATGGCCAAGTTCCAGATTCTAATTCTACAGCCATATTCGTTTGTATTCCGGATTCAGAAAGTATTTCCCTCGATATTAGTGGTTTTCCGGAGGTGCCTAGAAAATGGACTTTTGGAGATTCTATTGTCACAACCTTAGAAGCCCTGCTAATTGGCGTTGGAGATCAGCAAGATTCCCTTTGGTATAGGGTGGAGTTGGATACCCTAGGTTTTTGTGCGACAGATAGTATCCTAATCATCTTTCAGGTATTGGACTCGATGGATCTGGCAGAAATCTTGGTTCCTGATACAACGGACTTTACGTCCTGTAATGCCCGTATATCTGTCGCAGCCATGCCCTTTGGTATGGGAATACAAGGAAGGTGGTATGAGGCCAATGGAGATACGACTCTGTTTATTTCTAATACTTTAGATGTTTCTACAGAAGTTTCCTCAGATTCCGTTGGGAGGGAATTTCAATTGGTATGGGAGACCCGTAACGAGAGCTGCATAAGCACGGATTCAATTTCTATTACTTTCCGAGACTCCTTAAACTTAGATTTGGGAGAAGACCTCACCATTTGTCCAGGCGATACCCTTGAAATTGGAGTGGATCTTATGGAAAACTTCCTCTATTCTTGGCTCCCCAACAATGAAGAGATTATTGAAAGTCCAGATAGCAATAAGACCCGTGTTTTTCCCTCCTCATCGACCGTATTTATTTTAAACGCTGAAAACAGCGAGGAAGAATGTATTGTGTCTGATTCTGTTGAAGTTACTATTAGGACAACTGCGGAGATAGAAAGTGTCCAAGTGACCCTGGAGGAGCAAAACTTTTCAAGAAACTGTAATACGAACTTTCCTCAGGAAATAGTAAGCGGAAGTCAGGTTGAGGTAGCGTTTATCCCTAGCGATCCCGAACTTTCAGTTAGCTGGGAGATTCTGGATGTAGACTCCAATGGGGTAGAAACTACTCCGCCTACTAACGCTGGAACGGGTCTAATTGATCAGGTTCTTTCGTTGGCAGAAGGGACTGATGCAAAAGTGATTACCTATCAAGGCAGTGTCGTTGATGCCGATTGCGAGACCTCTTTTACCTGTACCATTTCTTTTCGGGTTGTGGCAGATACCTTGCCCCTTTTAATCCCTAAAATCATTACCCCTAATGGGGATGGAGACAACGATGTATGGAGTTTATTGAATGCAAAGTCTAGTGCCACCTACCATGTTTGGGTATTCAATCGTGGAGGAGGGCTCGTTTTTGAAAGTGACAATTATACCTCGACCAATAATTGGAATGGAGGAAGAGTACCAGATGGGAGCTATTGGTATAGAGTTCAGGAAACTTTGAATGAGCTTACCCAAACCTATACAGGGGGACTATATATCAACCGGAATCTACCCTAATTTTTACCCAAAGACATGAAAAAACTTATCATAAGTTTCAGCTTCTTAATACCTTTTGCCTTTTTGCTCCCTACAAAGGCGCAACAAATACCAGTCTTTAACCACCATGTATTCTACCCACATCTTTATAATCCCTCCTTTACAGGGATAAATCAAGAAGAGTCTATCCTCTTGGTTCATCGCCAACAATGGATGGGGTTTGAAGATGCACCCAATTCCACCATATTGTCAGGACAATTTTCACCTCTGAAAGATCGACCCTTTGGATTAGGGGTCAATATTGCCAGGGATCAAACCTTCCTCAATCGGCGGACAAGTATAAATCTTTTTCCTTCTGTACACTTTCAGCTTTCTCAAAACCAATTTTTTACCCTGGGAGTAAATGTAGGGGCTATAAACTATAATTTAGATTTTTCCCTTGTGGAAGATCCCAATATCCCGAGTACTTTACGCGATGCTCAGCTTTTAGGTGGAAGAGTGGAAAACGAATGGCAACTAGATGCAGGGCTGGGAATTGGGTATCAAGTAGAGAATGGCTTGAGAGGAGCAAAATTGGGTATGGCCCTTACTCAGCTAGCTTCTCCAGAGACTAACATAAGTAGTGGACCCTATTATCGACAATATCCTCACCTCCTTTTCAACGCGAGTTTCAAATTTCCGCTCTCAGAAAGGGCCTATTTTGAACCAGCCTTTTTCTATAAGCAATCTCTGGGAACATTTACTCGAGATACTCTTCAGTCAGAGGAGATAAATGCTCGGATTGAAGGAGGTGAACTAGATGCCTTCTTTCGATTGGGCTTTCCTGAAGCGGGTAATTTGTGGTTTGGCTTAGGAACAGGCTTAGGAATAGGTTCTAATGAACAAACGAATGTGAGTAACAGCAGCTTTTGGACTTTTAAAGGGGCGATGGGAGTCAATTTGGGAGAAAACTTCTCGGTTAATATCATGGGAGGAGGGCATAAGTATTTACCTTTTAGTTTGGAAGCGGGGTTGAATTTGGTGTTGAATGGCCCCTCCAAGGCATCGGGCTCCCGCGAACCTATCTGTGATCCAATTTGGAGAAATACAGTTTGTTTACGAAATGAGTTGTCAGCCCTATCCAATAAGCCTAGAATGGCAGAAGTAAGTACTTTAATTGGTGTTAGGGAGGTAATTTTAACCTATCGTTTTTCCGATAGGAATCCCTCGTATCAATTGAATGAGTGGGATCAGGTACGGAGCCTTTTGGGATACATTAAGGATGTTATTGAGCGCTCCCAGAAGGGAAGTGAAGCCCTCGGGCAAGTATTGGGAATTGCGATAATTGAAAAAATTCAAAATAGAGCAAGAACCTTAGAATATGCCTCCCGGGCCACCTATGCCGGCGAGTATGGGGATCCGGCAAGGGTTACTTTCAACCTAGATCTGGAAGAGCAGAACGCCGAAATCGCAACTGGGAATATATCTCGCAAGGACCTGGAACTCTTAAAACAAATAACCATATTCCAGACCCTCAATACGGGTTTGTCCGCTAGTCCCAGCTATCAAATAATTTCTGATCAACAGATTGACGCTCCCCGCGAATTTGCTGTGGAAATTCGTATGGCGCGGATAAATTAATTGTTGAGGCCCGCTTCTACGGCTTTCAAGTTTTTAGATATTTCTTGAAGCTGCTGAGATATACTGGAAAAATCTTTGTCCAAAGTGATGAGGTCCTCCCGATCTTTTCTATCTCCGATGCCTCGTATTCTATTGATAATAGCTGACAACTGGCTGTTGGCATTGATCGTTTTTTGACTTTCAATGGCCAGGGCTTGATTGTTCAGCGCCAGTTGACTACGGAGGGTGGTCATAGTTGTACGTAGACTAGACAGAGAGGTCTGACAGGTTGATAATTGCCCCTGGACATTGGACAATTGGCCCTGAGTTTGTTGCACTTGGCCCTGAAGACTTTGCTGGATCGTTGCAGCTTCTACTTGCGCCTGTTGTTGTGCGAGTAGCTTTTGTTGTGCTTCTAATTCCTCTTGAAGGGCTAACTTTTCCACATCAGTGGCTGCACGCAATTGCCCCAAGGCAGTTAAGAGTCTGACTTCTTTTTCAGTTTTCGCATTATTGAGAATAATTGCGTAGCTATCTTTGACCCGCTGAACGAGTTGGGAGACCGGAACGGATGAACTCGTATCAATACTAGGTTCTTTTAATTTATTAATGCTTCCATTTATTTGGCTTAACAGACTGGAAAGACGGGTCTGGAGAGAAGTTCTGAGGGAAACGCTTTGCTCGAAATCCGGATTGCTTGCTTTAAATTGCGTAACTTCAGTTTCGAGACTCTTCAGCTCTTGTAGCTTTCTGAAGGTAGAATCTGCATAATAGGCCAGGGCAGCTAATTCCAGTTCCCGCAATTGAAATTGAGCAATTTGTGCCTTTAACTCCTCGTTTTCCTTAGTTAATTTTTTATTCTCTGACTTTGGGATACCCTGATTGCTGAATAAGATAAAACTACTCAGCAGAAATACGGAGACCATGAGCCCAATAAATTTGAGTAACTCACTGGTACGTTCTTTTTGATTTGAAGCTTTCATCGTTTATTAAATTTTATGCCACTACGATTGCGTTTTGTTTGAATTTCTCTATGAATCTGCTCTTCATCGTGTTGCGGATTGAGTCCGGAAGGACTAATAGTCTTTTGGACAATTTCTATGTCTCTGAAACTATGAATCTCAAATGGTGCAATCTCTTGGAAGAGAATATATACCAGGGAAAGGAAGTCTTGAACGGGCTGCACGGCAGATTGGTGTATTTCCTCGTGTACGTAAGAAAATTGATTGAGGAACTCCTTGATTCGATGATCAAAATCATGGTGCTTGAAGTTGGAAATTTTATTGCCTATCCTCCCACTAAAATACTGTGTAACGAGGTCCCTATCTCTGTCGGGTAGGCAGTTGAGGGCTACTTCCATGATTCTCCCAAATTGGATGAAGTTAGAGAAAAAGTGTAGGGGGATTTCATTGAAGCCATTTAGTAAGATTCTATCTAGGATTCCAGCTGCGTGAAAAGCTACCTTTTCAGAAAAGAATCTCACCCCTTTGTTCAGGTTGTCGGGTTGGGAAATCCCATAGGTATTTTGAATGGTCTCTGTCGCCAAATTTACAATTTCACTTAATAGCTTTAACTGCTCTTCAAAGACCTTTTCCAGGTTTCTATGACTTCTCATCCGAGTAGAGGGAGGGATATAGGTCGTATCTAATTCAAAATTACTTCCCATACCCAACAACTTGCCAATGATTACCTGATTGGGAAGGTAGGCAGTCTGAGGTAAGGTCGCACTGGGGATAATTTGTAGGTCATAAGCGGGTAAGGTAAAAGGGATTCTGGGCGGGCTCTCCTTGGGATTAGGGGATCCCGTTGGTTTTCTCTCGAATAGGTCTACCGAAACCACTACATACCAGCTGCTTTGTTGCGTATCTAAATATTCCAGATTCTTCTCTAATACAGGGCTTTTTTCATCTGTTCGGTTTATTTCGATTCGGGCTCCTCCTACAGTGATAGCCCTACAGTCCTGAAGGATAAGCTTATGGTTTTGCAGCTGAAGGTCGAAGGAATCTGCCATTCCGGGTACAGGTGCCAGCAAGCCATAATTGTCTGCATGTAGGACCTGA
Source organism: Bacteroidia bacterium (assembly GCA_965263105.1). Lineage (GTDB taxonomy): Bacteria > Bacteroidota > Bacteroidia > J057 > J057 > JBCCTX01. The sequence continues at coordinate 1,293,825 of CBDHGL010000003.1, forward strand.
CCTGCTCCGTCACGAATGAGATCAGCTAGGGCATTTTCCATTTGCTGGAAGTGCTGTCTTGAGATTTTCATCCCATCTACCCAATGAACAGGGAAATGTTCCAATGGTGGTAACATATGCTTAGGCTTTTTTAATTTCTTTTCTGAATTCTAATTTTGGGTTTACCTGAAGAAGAAGACTGTTGCCGAGGAACCTGTGAGGGGCCCTGCATGGTAGGGAGGTCAAATTTTGGAATGGGCCTTACCAGTTCTCCTCTTACGATCCGTAAGGCAACAATCGTGTCTCCCGCTTTTATCTCATTCTTCCGAAAATCTAACTCAGGGTCAATGTAATTTCTTCGTTTCCATTTATCTGTATCGTGTTTATAAAAAATCCAAGATACAGGGGCACCACTAGGATCTTTATCATGGTGCTTTATCCGATGTCCATGCTGTAATTGCTCATTGATGAATGCATGGAAATATTCTCCGAACTTAAAGGTAGGGATCGCCCTTAGGGGAAGGTTATACGGGTAGTTATTATTTAAATCTTCATAGAGCATGATGCTTATCATCATATGAGGCCTATTGACGGCATCTCGTATCATGCTGGTATTAGGCCTTCGATTTGAAGGGAATACCCATCCAGACATGCTTCTTTTGGGGATACGCATCCATTGGTGGTAGCAGGCGATAACGAAAAATGGGACTAAAAAGGCGATTAACGTAGGATCAAACACCAAATTTAAGCCATCCTGGTCTAGGAAATAGAACAATAAAACAAAACCGAGGGAACCCAAGGATGCTACGAATAAGGTAAACAACAGCTCTGCGAGAAAAGATTGTGAAGTACTCCAGGAATGGAATAGGTACATAAACCAAACGTGGAGGGTTCCGAGAACCAGAAAAGCAATTATGAGAATCCAATGAAATGCTTGGGCCTGAGATTGGGGGGCAGCTCCTAGTGCACCCAAACCGCAAAATAAAACCGTAAATCCAATTACCTGAAACCAAATGGCACGTTTAGAATGGCCTTTTTTTTGTTCTTTCAAAACGGTGAAAAAGCCAATCATAGATCCCAAAAAGGATAGAAGTAGCACGATGGCTATAACCACCAATAAGGGGTTTATCCCTTTATCGATGGCTTTCTTTCCAAATTTTGCGGCTTTCTTTGCTTTACAACTACTCAGAAAGAACATCATCAACAAGGGGATGCTCCCCAGGAATCTATACCAAAGTCGCTTAAATAAGGGGCGCATTAACCTGGGACAAAAGCTTGAGTTTATTGATTTCATGGTGCATTACCTGATTAAGATGCGAGACGGGTTGTAAACCCTAGCCGGGCATGTGATGAATCTGCTTCCAAAATGAATGCATCCTCAGTAGAATCCATCTCAATAAAGATATCATTTTTTACTTCACAAGGAAGAAAATATTTACATAATAGATCTAATACCCTTCTGAGGCTATTTCCTGGGAGAAGTAGCCTCAGAACATTGCGTTTCACTGGTCCTATGTGGATCAAAAGACTTGGAATGTAGTCAAAGAAAGAATTCCCCAATACCAAATTAAGGCCCAAGTTTGCCTCTCCCAATGAGGGAGGGAGGTGGCGGTCCACCTCTACTTTTTCGGGGGCAGCCTTGGAGATCCGAATAGGGATCCCCAAAATGGCTTCAAAACACTGCTCAGAAAATTGTAAATCACCTGCTATGCGGTGAGCCAAGGGAAGCAAATTGAGTAGATTGGATCTTAGCTGTGGAAAGTTTATTCCTTCTAGACCCCAAAAATCACTAAATAGGTCTTGTTGAAGAGGGTCCATAAACCCAGACATGGCCCTCAATTCCTCAAGCTCCAGAGAGATGCGTTGTTCATAAAAGGATTGTTCAACAGGCAGAAAAAAGTTTCTGGCGTTTTCCTCTTCTTTTTGTTGCCTTTTGAACTCTTGGATCATCTCCTGGGTATTGCGGAATGCCTTTCTTTGCATAGGCTGATGAAAAAGCCCTTCGGGAAGCATATCGTAAAGCCCCTCTCGGCTAAGCTCCCAGGAAATAGATTTCAATACCCCTGATTCTGTATATTCTATGTATTCTTCAAGAATGTCTTTTCGAAAATTACGTGCAAATATCCCTTGAGGATGAAAGTAGAATTCCGCTTCTATTCCATCTTCTACCGCCAAGGCTGCAATTACCTCTACCCGTATGTCGTGGTCCTTGTCTCTTTGACTAACATGTAGTTCTTCCTTCATATCCAGCTTAGGTATGGGAAATCGCTTGTTGAACAATAAACACCTGAAAGGGTAAAAGGCTGGTAGAGCGAAGGGAAAGGACCGTCTGGAGGTCCTGACAGTCTTCTTCTGTTAAAGGAATTCCTGCATGAGATTCTAGATAAATATCCAGGGTTCGGATGAGTCCCTGGCCTGGCTCTTCCGATATTTTTATACCCCGTTCGATTTTGACAGATTTTAACCTGGAACCTAGGCGAGAAAAACAAACCGTTTCAATATCCGCAAAGGAGACAATTCTTCCTCTGTTCAACAAGGCCTCTTTATAGGCGTGAAGAGATTCTGTGGGGGAAAGACTATCTCTCCCACCTGTACATCTTGAAACGAGAAAAATGCTTCCTTTTTTAAAACTAGCTCCTTTCCCTTGATAGACTCCTAGGCCCATACCTGATCGCAATTTATTTCCCTTTTCGCCAGCAGTAGAACGAAACGTAACATCAATATTTTCGCCCGTTCTTTCGGGTCTAATAACCAGGTAGGTAAGCCGATCGGTATGGGTCTTCTTTTTGACAACTTTTCGTTCTAGCCGGGAGATAATTTGATTGAGATTCTTTATATCTGAACTAAGTACATCATAGCCCAAGGCTGAAAAGGCAGCGCTCTCATCTCGTAACAGATCAAAGATATAATCCATGATAGAAGCAGCATCTCTTGGGTCAAATCGCGCTGTGCCTCCTTTTCTGAGGGTATAGGTTTTGGGGGAGTCCTCCGTGAGGTGAACAGAGGCGACGGGCGTATATTTTTCCCCATCACTTCTAGAAACCTCGTTAATATCAAAAAAGAAATCCTCCGTTTCCAGGGGCATGATATTAGTCTTTTGCTGGAGCCGGTAAGAAAAAGTATGCAGTCGACAATTGTAAATGGGAAAGCAATTGGGGAGAACAGTCAGCTGGTTGAATGCCTCTTGGGGATAGGCTTCGGGAAAATCAACCCTAATCCAAAGGAGAGATTGAGATAATTCTGCCAGTGCACCAGCGGGAAATACCTCTCTGAAGGCCTCCGGATACACACTTTTTTGATCCGCTAATTCTCCAAAATCAGAGGGAAATTCTAAGGATAGAAAATGATCTTTATAGTATTCTTCAATGTGAAGTTGTAAGTGGGCTGTATGGGTAAGGGAATCTGTCAAGACTTCCGTTGCGCCCCCCTTTTGCTGAATTTCTTCCTCTATTTGAAGCCCCATCTTTGGGAGTAGGGAAGTACCATTAATAGACCATTTAGCTGAAGGAAGAAGGTTTAGCATTTGTTGCTTTTGGGAAAGATCTTCTGTTTTCCAATCCCAATAAAAATTTAGTCCATCGAGAGATGTTACTTCTGGTGCTACTTCTAAGCCCAAAAAAAGAGAGGTCGTATGAAAGAATTTTTGCCGTTCAGCTACTAACAACTCCTCTTGGTTTAGCCCTTCCAGTTTCCACAAATGCTTTGTATGAGCCAAATGCGTGAGCGAAGTCCTGAAAATGGGGAAAGAACTAATGGGAGAAAAGTAAAGAGACTGCATCTGTCCCTCCTCTTCCATATTGTGATAGAACTGGGTATCAGGATCAATAAAGTGAGTAGGTTCATTGGGGATAGCATGCAAAATGGAATGTGCGGGCAAGGGTCCAGCAAGTACATCTGGGGTAAGAAGTTGGGCTATCCGTTCAAGGATTCTTCCTTGGGAGGCTGCGATCTCATCATGGATACGTTTTAGCTCTGAGGCACAAGCCCCCATTATCATTTCAATAATCGGATCAAAACTTTCAATTTCAGACAGTTGCCTCCCCCAAAGTTCGGATGCATGTTTTTTCATGCGGTCCTTGATCATTTCTTTGGTGAGTCGCTGCCGACTATCGGGAATCGCCATAAAATGGAGCTTAATGCATTAATCTAATGAAATAGGACTAAAAAATATAGTCTCAGCGTGAGAAAATGGTTCTCCAGTTAAGGAGATGGAGGCTCTTATTTCAATGCCAATGCGTTTTTTTATCCTCCTGACCTTTTTATCTTCTGGATGGGTGAAAGGCACCTCATTTATGGCAACCTTAATCTTAATATCATTGAGGCGTGGTTCATGCCTTGCTAAGGATTCATGGATGGAACGCTGAAGATGTTCTTTCCATACATTGGCACTAGGGAGCAATTCAAAGTCTTCCTCCCATAGGCTACATCCGAAGGTGTGGTCAAAGCGGTATTCTTCAAAGTGGCTCAACAAAATGAGTAGGATATTTTGCTGGATGGATGTTTCTAAATTGCATTTGGGCAAGGGCTTTTTGCCAAAAAAACGGCTAAATTGTATAGGGATTTGATAACAGAAATCATCCATTTACAGTATAATTAATTCAGTTTAACCATGGTGCCTTGCACCGTGACGATGGCCGAACTCTGTACAGTAAGTGGTCCGGTAGCTTTTACATCCATCATTCCTGTAGCTTCTATTTTACCCATAGCATTAGCCTTCATTTCCATATTGGCATTTGCACTGAGCTTCGCATTTGTTCCCGCTGCCACTTCATAATCCGTCCCAGAACTTACGCTGAGTTTTGTGCCACTAGAAAGGCTGTAATCAGTCCCCGCACTGAAAGCGGTTTTCTTTTTGGATTCTACAGTAAGCTCCTCACAGGTCTGATTCATCTTTTTCTCTGCGGTCATAGAGATGTCTTTGCCGGCTGTCATAGAAATAGATCCCCCTGCACTAATGCTTATGTCTCCCTCAGATTTAATGGCAATTGACCCACTTCCAGATAGGGATAGGGTTATCTCATTTTTTGATTCGGGGTTAAATATTTTGATTTCTTCCGAACCTGCTTTGTCGGTGAATCGTATCTCATTTCCAGACTTTGTCTTGATGGCTTTGATATTGTTGTCAGGGTCATCCCATTCTGGGGCAGGTTTGGCGTTGGAATGGTAGACAGCCCCCATAACAAAAGGCCTATCAGGGTCCCCACTGACAAAATCTACTAAGACTTCATCATTTATTTCAGGGATAACGAAAAATCCATTTACGCCCCCTCCGTGCTGTTGTACTACGGGGATCCAAGGGCTGAACTCTCCATTTTGCCAATAAAATTGCACCCGAACACGGGCCAATCCATCTGGATCATGCGTTTCTACTACTTTGGCCCGTTGTGCCGTAGCAATGGGACGCTTGATGTGGGGATTAGGAGGGGCATGTAATAGGGTAGAGGGAATGGCTTCAAATTGGTTTTGGTAGTTTCCATCACCATCTACGCGATGAGTTGCTTGAATGATGATATATTTTTTGTGATCCTCTTGTTCAGCTTGGTGTTTGATATCTCCAAAAGAGGCTGCAATATTTAGGTTATTGCCGATTTTTACCCCAATGTTGTCACTGATTCCATTTAGTACGACAAATTCGCTCGCCATACTCGATTTTTTTACAAGGGAAAACTTATCGAGGCCTCCCTGGTCTTTAAAATAGTAAGGAGGATCCTGAATAGGTTCTTGGCTGTATACATCTTTTGAGGTTTGCTCCAAAAATTTCCCAAAACTATTAAGTCCTTGTATAGAGCCATTGGAAGCAGGAGTCGAATATACCTCGTCTTGTAGGTAATCCCGACTCTTCATCTCAAATTTAATGGGGTTCAATTTCAGTCCTAATTCGTAACTTATTAGGTCCTTTCCTAAGTTTAAGTCGATTTCTTTGCTACTTTCTGGTTTGGCAAATTGCAACTCCGACCCATCGTAGAAGAACCAATCCCCATATTTAGCGGCCAGTCTGCTGAGAAAATGGTAATTACTTTCTTGATACTGGACCACATATGGGAGGACTACACTCTCTGCAGATACTTTGCTTTGCAAAGAGTTTCTAGGATAAGGGGCCATGACTTCTTCAGCCACCTGACCTAAATCCATTTCTTCAAAAGACCGGGTGTTTGCACCGTCTTCTAAGAGTATAGTTGGGCTATAGCCTCTCAAGACGACCTCACTAGTAGCCCCATGGTAACGAGACAAATGAATATCTGTAATAATTCCTTTGAAAAAATTATCATCAGCCTGGCTATCCACCATAGAACTCAGCCCTATTTTGATAGGTTGGCCAATTACTTTCTCGCTTGTCTCAGCAAAGGAGCCTTGGCCTCCAACAAAGGTTCGCATCGATAGCCTCAACTCAAAGCTATGATGCCAATCTATGTGTTGAATAATGACCAGGGAAGAGATGGGAGAAAGAACCATTCCTCCTTCTTCCAATTCAATTTGTACCTGAGCTTTTTTTGCCACGGCTACTACATTTTTAATGTTGAGAATAAGGAAAGACTAGTCTCGGGGAATAATAGCTTCCCCGAGAATTAAGTATTCGATCAAATAAACAGAAGAAAAGAAGTGCAATGGAAGCTTAGGTTGGCCAATCATTTTCATGAGTTGCGCCTCCCAAGGAAATTTTGTGTGCAGACAAAACGAGACTCTCTAGCATGGGGCTGTCTCCAATGGCATCAATGCTTTGAGAATAACTAACTAAATAACAGTCTTCAAATTCTAATTCTTTCAAGGCTGCTTCCTCATCTCTTTTGTAAAAAGTCACTTTACCACTTTTCATGGCATAGGGATCACATATCCATTCGAAAAAGGAATTGTCGTCTGAGGCTTCCACCTCTAAATGAATAGTTCCCCCCCTTACATCTGAAGAAGGTCTTCCGGAAAAGTCTGTGTCTCTTTGCAAGGAATAGTTGCAATGAAGCACGCGGTATTCTGTTCCGTCAAGGTCGAGAATGGCTCTAAATGACATGGTTTTTAAATTTATTGATTAATGGAAATAAAACGTAAATGTGCGAAATCATAGGTGTTGAAGATACAATCCGGTTACTGTTGTTCATATTCAGTATTCCATTCTGCAGAATCAGGATCATCTCCTTTTTGTCCATCGAGTTTCATTACAAAGGTTTTGGCAGGAAAGAAGGGAGACATGTGGATATCCAGGTAAATTCTGTCTTTTTGCTTAGGATCTTGTTCAAAGCGTAGAATCTTAAATTTCTGAATGAGATTGTTAGGTCCTTGAATGCTGTCTAGGAATTTGACGATTTGTGAGCGAATTTCCCGTTTGGTATTGGCATTGAAATTTTCAAATGCTCTTCTATTGAGGAAATCAACCAGAACTTTTGAAACCCAATCAAAAACCCTTACAACAGAATAGGTCTGGAGCCCTAGGTTATCTCCATTAAAGAGTGTTTTAGCTGAGAAGGCCATCACCTTTCCGTACTCATTTACCATGGGAACGAGTCCCATTTTTTCCAAGCTGGAGATTTCACTTTTCTTGAGGGGAAACTTCACTCCGTCTACCTCATTCATCCCACCGTGTTTTTTTCCGGCAGTAACTTGAGACATTAAGGTTCGATAGATTTTCCCAGCTAAGGCAGCAGAGGGAGGCACGTGTAATTCCTCTTCTTCTCCTATCTCTTCATATTTTTCCCGGCCTACCAGGTAATTACAAGCCATAATTATGTTCGCCTTGTGGGCATCAGCGCTGGCGTGATCAGCCGATTGGAACATGTCCATTACATCATCAGGAGAGTCCAGGTCGCGAAAATCTGTTAGCATCATGACCTTGTGCTTATGGGCAATTTTCCCCCATTTGTCCAATATGGAATTGGAACCCAAATAGCCAGGAAGAACCAATAGCGAATAGTTTTCTCTTAGGTCAAGGCGGTCATAAGTCTGTTTAAATTCTTGTTCGACTGCATCGATAAAAGTCGGTACATCCAAGTCAGTTACTTGGTCTTTCGAAGCATTGAGAATAGATAGGTTTTTTATCTTATCACTTTCGGTATTTTTGAAGAAAAGGGCTACTGTACGGTAGGCCTTTTCAAGCTCCTTAGATCCTTCAATTGCCTTTTTTAGGTTTTTACTCAAAGTCTCATCAGCAGAAACGGATTTCTCGTCACACTCTGTTACCATGGCACCTACGTCCTCCGAACCTGCCAGTAAATCGTGCCACAACTGAAGGCGGGCTTTCAAGGCCGAACGATCATCGGCGTATTGTTCTTCATTGAGAAAAATTTGCTTCCGGGCTTTCCGCTTTGGATCCAGGTTTTCTACCCCTTTGATGGTTGTTTCAATGATATCGAAGCCTCCAAACTTATTGAGTTTTTGGGTAGATTCTTGCAGCTGTTGTACGGCAATTTCTGCCTGCTGTTGTTGGTCTTGTTCTTTTTCGGCCATATATAGAAATATTAACGCTAGTCTGAATTAGGAAAAAAAATTACGCTCCGGTAGTTTCAAGTTCTTGAATCATGCTTTTCAAGGCAGCCAAGTAGGCTTCTTTCGAATCTGGGTCGGCAAGGAGTTTTTGTAGGACCTTATTGGATCGGAGGTACTTGATAAACAACCTATAATTGTCTTGTTGGCGTTGAAGGTCTTGAAGAAAACTACTCTGTGAGATAACCCCCTTTTTGCCAAAGTCACCAATATTTTTAAACTCAATCTCTTCCTCCTTACCGGATCCATCTTCCGTTTCAAATTCAACCTCAATTTTGGGTTTAAAATGTTCGAACACTTGTTCCATATTGGTGAGGCCATAGGCAATCTCGGGCTTTACCGGAGCATCTGAAGTCAACTGCTCCACCATCAAGGTACGGTTTTGAGCAATCTCAGAAATGGCTTCACTAACTTCGGTGGGACGGACCTGGCCGCCTATTCCACTGATATCAAAGTCTGACATATTTAATTAAGTTAATGTTTAGTGCAATGTAATGTAGCAAATGGAAAAATAATTCTACTTGCATATTATAAAATTTCCCAAGCGAGTGTTTCCCCCTCTTTTTTATCTACTTCCAATTTCCCTCCTTTTTGCAATTCACCCGAAATAATCATTTTGGAGATGGGTCTTCTAAGCCGATTTCGTATAACGCCCAGTAAGGGCCTAGCGCCAAATTTGGGGGTAAAGCCTTCATAGGCAAGCATCTTTTTTGCCTCGTCTGAAATTTCAAAAGAAATGCCCTGCTTTTCCAGGGTTTTGACGAGCCCCTTGAGGTGAATCTCAAATATTCTTACAATAACCTCCTCCGTAATAGGGGAGAAGGGAACAATTTCTGTCAATCTTCCTAGGAATTCCGGCCGAAAATAATCAGCCATTATCTCCTTGATTTTATTGGTGTCTGGGATATTCCCACTATTAAATTGATCTACAATCCATTGACTCCCAATATTGGAAGTGAAGAGAACAATGGCATTAGAGAAATCTCCTTCTTTCCCAAGCTTATCATGTAATTTTCCTTCATCAAGAATCTGGAGGAAGATGTCAAATACAGAGGAATGGGCTTTCTCTATCTCATCAAAAAGAACTACTGCATAAGGTTTCTGGCGTATTTTATTCACCAATAAGCCTCCTTCCTTATACCCCACATATCCAGGAGGGGCACCATATAGTAAGGCAGCAGAATGTTCTTCTTTGAACTCAGACATGTCAAATCGAATCAAAGCCGTCTCGTCATTGAATAAGAAATCTGCTAATGATTTGGCTAATTCGGTTTTTCCTGTCCCCGTAGGTCCAGAGAAAAAGAAGGATCCTATAGGCTGACCCGGTTTGTTCATGCCAGAGCGCGATTCCAAAATCGCATCAGCAATAGTTTTAAGTGCATGGTCCTGACCAATGACCCGTTTTTTCAAAACGTCTTCCATATTGAGCAACTTCTCTCGCTCCTGGGTCTGAATCTTTCCCAAGGGAATACCCGTTTTGAACGAGACCATAGCCGCTATATCCATGGGATCAACCTGCTCTTTTTTGACAGTAGATAGGTCTTTTAGTTTTTGAATTTTAGTGCCGAGGTGAGACTTCAGGAGATCCCATTGTTCCAGCGTATTGGGATCCAATTCATCATCTAACTGTCCCAATAGAATAGGACTCACTTTGTCTTCAACGAGTTTGTGAAACCACTGCAGATCAGCAAGGCTATCAGCCATCCCTTCCCCTTCTACAGGAGTGAATTGGGATAATTCGACTTCCAATTCTCCGAGCACTTCCCCAGAAGTATCATTCATCAATCTTATGGCGGCCATGGTCCGATCGACCAGGTCTATGGCCGCATCCGGTAACCTTCGATCCTTGATGTAGCGCTTAGAAAATTGAACCGAGGCTTTTAGTGCATCTGGATGGACGGGAGTTTCGTGGTGTTCCTCATATTTGGGGAGTAGGGTTTGCAGCATTCGAATCGCCGTAGTAACATCGGGTTCATCTACCTTTAATAGTTCGAAGCGTCGGTTGAAGGCTTCGTCGGCTTCGATAAACTCTCGATACTCATCTTGGGTGGTAGCTCCTATCATGGTAATTTCTCCTCTTGCCAGTTCTGGCTTAAGCAAATTGGCCACCCCTCCTCCTACAGCTCCTTTGGGGTCTAATAGAACGTGAATTTCGTCCACAAAAAGGATAGCCTTCTCAAACTGCTTGACCTCCTTCAAGATTTTTTTGATTCGATCCTCCACCTCTCCTTTGTAAGAAGCTCCAGCCACCAAGGAGCCTACATCTAGTTCGAAGATGAGGGCATTTTTTAGATTTTCAGGTACATTTTCTTCTATAATATTGAGCGCAAAGCCATCTACCAGGGCAGTCTTGCCTACACCCGGTTCACCAACGACTAGTACATTAGGCTTTGTACGTCTTCCCAAAATTTCAGCGATCATTCGCGTTTCTCGGTCCCTTCCCACTATAGGGTCTATTTTTCCTTCCTTGGCCCAAGCTGTTTTGTCATTGCAGTACTTTAACAGGGCTTGCCCACTTGCCAAAGCGCTTTGGCCGGGATCATGGGTAGCCGACCCATTATCGGGCTGGAGGGCATTGGCCACCGAAATTTCTTGCAGACTCGCCTCCAAAAGCAATTGCTCCGTGAGGGGGAAGGTCTTTAGCTGCTCTGGCGTGAAGGCAATGTTCGGTTTGGTGAGGGCGATTAAAATGGCCATAGGCGTTATCACCTCTTTGGACAATTTCATCCGCACAATATCGGCAGTCTCTAAGGTCAACTGGGCCGCCGCATCGGCTCTGGGTTCTTCCACCCCTCTGCCAGATTTTGGATACATTTCCAAACGGACATCTGCCCAGTCTCTTAGGTAATGAATATCTTGCCCCATAGCGACCAACTGAGTTGCCAAGCCCACTTCATTGTGAAGAATGGCCTTGAGTAGGTGTGCTGGAGAAAAATTGGCGTGTTGGAATTCTTTTGCAATAGCTTGCGCTATCTCAATGGCCTCCAAAACTTCTGGTGTATATGCATAGGCTGTGGGCATAGACGAAGTGTTTTCAATAAGACGTACAAATAGCTAAGATTCCCTGCTTGTTTTTATTAGACGAATCTTAAAGAAAAATATCAAGAAGAGTTTTGTTTTTTGCTAATCCGAGTATAAGCTAACAATAAGCCGGAATTAATACCAAATACTCGTCTGATTTTTTAGGAAATTGTCTTATATTTTTCCAAGGCATATTATATTTTATTCAGAAATTTTCCCCAACTTCCCTAAAAAGTTCACCTTGTGAATACAGAAAACTACCCTACGGCTCTCTCTGCTTTATTAGACCAATTAGCCGATGATTGGGAAGCAGGTGCCTATCTAGATCAGATTCGTATATTCCGATGGAAAGTAAAAACGGAAAACTACCGGGTAATTGAAACTTTTGTAGAACGCGAATCCTCCGAAGCAGGGGTTTTGCCACATATTTTCATTCGGTTTGAAACAGCTTTCCAGTTTGCCGATCAGTATGGCAAGGAGTTACAGCAGGCGTTTCGGGCAATGGTACACGAGGATAGGAAGTGGTTGGAGGAAGAGGGGCTCGAAATGAAATGGGAAGGGGTGAAAGGCCAGCAAGGTACCCATACTTCTCAATACTTGGTTAACGAATTAAGTACCTTTGCCAGGATAAATGAGTTGGAAGAAAGCCTCCTTGTAGCCTTTTTGGTCCCCAAAGAAATTGCCGATGTCGATGCGTGGAAAAATTGGGTGGTAGATGCGGGAGATTCAGGTATTCCCGCAAATGTTCGTCTATTGATCGTAGATACAGAAGAGGAACCCATATTTGAAGAGCTAAGTCAGCAAAACTCCTTGTTTATTTACAGTTCCCAGCCTAACCTGGATTTGGAGGCGGTAATGGAGGAATTGGCTGCAATGGGAGATAAAAATGATCCAGGGGTTCAGTACAGAATGGCCTTTGTGCGCCTTACTCAAGCAGCGGGGAAGGCCGATTGGAAGGGAATCCGCACCTATTCCGGGGAAGCTTCTACCATTGCCCGAAAGGAAAACTGGCCGCACTTGGTGGCTACTGTGCACATGACGGTAGCGGGTGCAGAAACGCAAGATGAGCGGTATGAAGATGCACGGGAAAATTACCAAAAGGCCTTAGATGAAGCGCTAGTCGGGCAGAAAGATATTGAAGGGCAGGATGAATATGTACGAATGGCCTGTGGGAAGGTGGCTATTCAGGCACTCTTGGGTCAGGGTACGGCTTATATAGCCGTTAATGAATATACGCATGCAGCTCATACCTATGAGATGGCGGCTACCTATGCCAAGCAGTTTGAGGGAGAGGAGGGGCCACCACCCGAAGAAATGGATTCTCAATATGCCCTCTATTGCTTAGAAGCTTGGCGGATGGCAGCTTACTGTAGAGAAGCTGAGAAACAATATCAGGAAGCTTGGGAATGCAACGAAAAGGCCTTGGAAGCGGGAAGTAAATTGAATGAACAAAGTCGGATGCATTCCACCTTGCCCTATGTAGGTCAGGCCTTGTTACGCCTTACCCAGAAAACGGGCAATCACGACCAACACTATCCGCTCGAAGAGCGTCTAAATGCCTTGTTGGGGGAAGGATGGGAAGAAAAAGTGGCGCAAAGAAGTTAAGCGAATATCGATCACGTTTTGACCATGAATAAAAAGATCCTATGATTGCTGGAAAAATGCTAGACCCCGTAGTGGGAGTCGACATCCATATCATCCAACCTCCAGGCCCTGTGCCTCCAGTGCCGATTCCGCATCCCTTCATCGGAATGGTGGTAGATCCTATGGATTTGGCCCCTATTATAGGAGCTACCGTTATGATCAACGGGATGCCCCGTGCCACAGCCGGCACAGGGTGTAAGAACTTACCCCCTCATATTCCTATTGGGGGAACCTTCATCAAGCCCCCAGGAAATGAAGGGGAAATATTCATGGGAAGCGCTACGGTACTTGCCGATGGTTCACCTTTGAGTTTTCTGGCCTTGCCTGTACTGAGCTGTAGTGATATAGGGATGCCTCCTCCTCCAAGGCCTAAGAAAAAAGGAGGTGCTAAAAGCCTGGCCTTACCAACAACTGTACTGATGGCCATCCCCGCGGGGATGCCGGTGATGGTAGGAGGACCTCCTACTATAGATATGATGGCCATGGCCATGAAGGCAGGGATGGCAGGCCTAGGGAAGGCCTTTAAGAAGTTGAAGGCCACCAAAGCGATGAAGAAGGCATCGGATAAAATTCACGATGCCGCTGAAGCCGCTATGAAGAAGATGAAGGTGCCCAAAAATGCCCGTAACAAAGTCCACAAAGGTATCTGTTCAGTGACGGGGCACCCGGTTGATATTGCCTCGGGTAAAGTATTTACCGATCAAGTAGATTTTGAAATACCAGGCCCTATTCCCTTGAAATGGGAGCGTACCTGGTTCTCTACCTCTATCTATGATGGTCCCTTAGGTCACGGTTGGCACCATAGCTATGACATGGGAATGGTTATAGATGAGGCAGCAGGCTATGTGGCTGTTAAGCTGAATGATGGGCGCAATGTAAGCTTCCCCACCTTGGAAGTAGGAGACGACGCCTTTGACCGGCAGGAGAAGTTATCTTTATTCAAGGATGAAGAGGGTTATTATTTACGGGATAGGGATCGCCTGTACTACCGTTTTGGCTTAGCACGTAACGGCATCAAGCCCTTGGCCAGCATTTCTAATGGCCCTGGCTTCAAGATCGAATTTTCCTATACACTTCAAGGACATTTGAAGCAGATAACAGATAGCGCCAATCGAGTATTCACCATGGATACAGATGGGTCAGGTCGGATTACAGCCATTCATGCGCCGCATCCCGATAAAGAGGGAGAGACCTTTCCTATTATGCGCTATGCCTATGACAGCTTTGGGGATATGGTGAAGGCCACAGATGCCTTAGATCATTCCTTTACCTTCGAATACAACAATCATCTATTGGTCCAGGAGACCAATCGCAATGGGCTCAGTTTTTACTTTGAATATGATGGGGTAGACTCAAGTGCCAAGTGTGTTCACACTTGGGGAGATGGAGGCATTTACGATCATAAGCTAACCTATGCTGGTGGGATGACTATCGTGGAGAATTCTTTGGGGTATAAGACAACACATTTTCACGATGGGGCGGTGGTTTATAAAAGGATTGATGCGATGGGGGGAGAGTACCTGACTAGATTTAATGATTTTTATGAAATAGTTGAGGAGGTTGATCCATTGTATAGGACTACCCAATATGAATATGATGCTCGTGGCAATCGAGTTAGTTTTATTTACCCAGATGGGAGTTCATTGAAGTTATCTTATGAAGATGACCGTTTAGTTGCAGCTATAGACCAACTAGAGGGACAGTGGATATGGAATTATGATGAAAACCACTTACTAAACTCTCGAGTGGATTGCTTGGGGCGATCCCAATCCTTCGCGTATAGTGATGGATTATTATCAAGGATAGTCGATTTTGATGGCGAGACTATTAATCTTGAATATGACAATACCTTCAATTTGAGTCTACTTAGTTCAAGAGGAAACATTAAAAATTCGTGGAAATATGATTCATTAGGAAGGACCAAAACTATTTTTGACTCCCTTAATAATTCCCAAGAAAAAGAATACAATTTAGTTGGAAGGGTCGTAAAAATAAAGGAGCCTGATGGCAATAAAAGAGTCATGGACTACGACCCAGAAGGGAATCTGATTTGGATAAAAGATTTACATTTTGAACTAAAGTATGATTATCAAGGTATGAACCTTGTAAGATCAAAAACTGAGGGAGGGAATAAGATTAGCTATGAGTATGATTTGGAGGAGAATCTAATTGGGATAATTAACGAAAAAGGAGCTAAATATAGGTTAGAGTTAGACGCAAATGGTAACTTAGAAGTTGAGTCTGGTTTTGATGGTATAAGGCGGTACTATAAAAGGGATAAAGCAGGGCAAATAAGTTCTATCCTCAATGCTATAGGAATTGAAACCCAATATACGTATGATGAATTTGGCAGAGTTACGGAGACAAGGCATTCAAATGGGGAGTGGGAAAAATACGAGTTCAGACCTGATGGAGAGCTAATCTCTACGCAAAACAGTCATACTAAAGTTTCATTTTCCAAAGATTTAATGGGAAATGTTACAGAAGAAAAACAAGGAGAATTTTCCGTCTATTCAAAATATGATCTATTAGGTTCCAGGGTTGAACTTCAATCCTCTCTTGGGGCAAGATTCAAGTTTTCTAGAGATATACTTGGAGATTTAACCAAGATAAGTATTAAGAGCCTATTTGAAAGTCCTACCTTTAGTTCCCCTGGAGAAATTGAGGACATTACCCATGAGGTTTTCATGAAAAGAGACAAACTAGGATTTGAGGTTGAAAGGAATTATCCAGGAAACATTACAACAAAGTGGAAAAGGGATAATCTAGGAAGACCACTAAAGCAGGAAATTGAAACCTCAGGAATTCAACAATACACCAAATCTTACATATGGGAAGCTAATAATCGATTGAGGCAGATTATTGAGAAGGATTCTAGATCTGTAAGCTATTTTCATGATAAAGCTGGGAACTTAGTTTCCTTAAAAAGTGCAGATGGAATTATGGAAAGGAGGGTTGGGAATTTTCATAATAATAGTTCTAATGACCCAATTACAGACCCTGTTATGGGGATTGGAGGTCAAATAATGGAACAAGGGGGAAAAAAATACGAATATGATGCTATCGGGAACCTTATAAAAAAGGTTGAGCCTAACGGCGAAGAATGGAATTATGAGTGGACAGCTTTCGGATTTTTGAAAAGTGTTACTCGTCCTGCCGGGGAGGTGGTATCTTTTATTTATGATTCATTGGGACGAAGAATCTCTAAAAATTTTAACGGTAAAACTACCAATTGGGTGTGGGATGGAGACAATTTATTACACGAATGGACTGAAATCCAAGAAAAGGCCCAAATTAAGTTATCGAAGAAGGGAAAGATTAAGATTAGTAAAAGGGAACTCCAAAGTAAAGCAACCTTAGATCCTGGTTCAAATCTTAAATTCAAAGAAAAATCTAGCCTAATTACCTGGGTATTTGGAGATGATGGGTTAGAACCTATTGCAAAAGTTGCTGGGCAAAGAATATATAATATTCTATCCGACCACATGGGTACCCCGCAAAGGATGTATGACGAAAAAGGGGAAGAAGTATGGATTGGCAGGATGGATATTAATGGAAAATTGAGGGCCATTAAAGGTAAATCTACTGACTGTCCATTTCGATATCCAGGACAATATGAAGACGATGAAACAGGCCTCTATTATAATAGATTTCGATATTTTGATCCAGACAATGGCCAATACATCAGTCAGGATCCGATAAGGCTTGCTAGTGATGTGTTAGAATTTTATGCATATGTTCCTGATTTTAACCTTTGGATAGATCCCCTAGGGCTGGCTTTTGGCTCAGGAAAAGGACAACACACCGCCACCGTTCGAGTATTTGATACAGACGGTACAATGGTTCATGAGAGTGTTAGAAAAAGTGGGGATATGACTCCAGAGGAAAAGGCTCTAGGTTTTCCAAAATCTTCCTTAGCAACTCATACTGAAGCTAGAGCAGTTAAGCATACCCCTTTGACGGCTGGTCAAAGAATGGAAATTATAGGGCAGTACCCACCTTGCAACTCTTGTAAAGGGAAAATGAGGAAAGCTTCTGCTGGTGGAAAAATCATTGAATATAAATGGACAGAGGATGGGGTTGATAGAAGGATGTATTATGAAGATGGGAAAAAGGTTAAAAGTAAATGTTATTAAGGTAAATGAAAAAAGTAAAATTTGAGGCAAACTACATCATGTTTGAAATTAACAAAGATGAGGAATACAGAATGATTGCAATTGCTGATGATGAGTTTAATCAAGAGAACTATGTTGTTTTCCAAAAAGCCTTTGAGTTTGATGAACATGACGAAGAATTGGGGATGGATGGATATTATTTTGAAGTGAACAATCAAATGTATTCTGGATATAAATCTTGCAGATCTGTTAGGTTGTCAGAAAATTCTCTTGAGATCGAAATTGACCATAAGAAAATTGACGATATTTCCTTTGTCAAGATTGATGTTTCTGAAGTATTGATAAGTGAGGAAATGCTTGCGCAGTTTTTTGAGATTTTAGGAAAAGTTTTAACAGTAGTCAGGCAATAATCGGGCTTTTTTAGACTTCCTAATGTATGGGTTCCCAAGCCATGATAAATCCTATAACCCCGTTATCTGTCCCTACGTAGTTTTGCCTAATGCCACTCCCAGATTTTGTTCAATAATTTATTAACTAAATATCGTTAGCCATGATTTACAATCACGAGTATCAATTGAACGAATCAGAATTATCCACTTTCAGGGGAATTCCCCAACGTATGATTTGGCCACAAGGGGTTTCCCTCTACCGCCTAATGACTCCAGGTCAAAATAGGCGTTATTCTCCTTTTTGGTTTTCAAAATCTACCTTCAACCAAATTCTTGCACAGATGGAGGATAGGGGTTTATCTTTTGAGGATGTTGCGCGGCCTCGCCTGGCGGTGAAGAAGGAATGGAATACTACGATGAGTCAGTTGTGTATGCTTTCCTTATTAGAACCTGTTTATGTCTGGAAAGGACCTACCAAATATCAACCTCATTCAGATGGATATTCCAATGTTTTATTGATGGGAGGACTAGAGCAGATTCTTGTACCCAATTTGGTAACAAAAGACTCAAATGGAGAATATGAAATATACAGTGCTATTGCCAGAATTACGTATCATGGAAATGTGCCGGAAAGGGTGAGGTAAAAAAGTATGTGAGTTTAGATATTAATGAGAATCTAATAAATGTATCAGAGCATAAAAAAGAATTCCTAGATCCATAATTAATTATAAATATGCCTACCCTGCGCAACTTTAATTCCTCTCAATCAATTACTCTTAGAAAAGATATTGAGAAGGCAGTAAAACTATGTATGCACTGTAACAATCGACTACTATTGACTCATGGTGGACTCCCTAGGAGTACGCTTTCTCTTCTTAGTGATACCTTTGGTTTTTCTACTGAGGATAGGGAAAAAATTGATTTCCTCCGAAATAAGTTTTTAGCCCTAAATATGCGCCTTGCCCGGACCAAATATATTGGAACCCAAAAACATAGAGGGAATAAAAAGGAGATGGGGTTCAATGCCTTTGTAATTCCTTCCCGGCCGACAGAGATTAATATAGTTAATCCTCATTATTTTAGTATGAAATCTGAGAAGGAAAGAGTAAGTACCCTGATTCATGAAGGAATTCATCTCATATTTCCCAAAGTAGGCCATCCTGGGAAAATTCCTTTGGTTTTTGAGCGAACCAGTCTTGGAATACCCTACGAAAAAGCCAAGAAAAATGCCTATTGTTATCAGTATTTTGCAGAATGGATAAAATAGGATATTGGGATTCAATATAGAAATATAATCATCAGCTATGTCCTCCAACCTCAAATTCGCCCTCGCTCGTCAGCACCTTCAGCGCCTGCAAAACGAACTGAATAAATGCCAACAGCTATTTGATTCCCAAAGTAAATGGGTGGATTTCAGAAAGCCAGAGGAAATCGATAGTACCCTGGCGTTGACCCGAAGGTATTTAGAAGATTTAATTCGGCATCTCAAGCAAAGCCTAAAGACGAAGCAGCGGCATTTTCAACCCTCTCGTAAAAAGAGAGAGGAGCCTTCCTTTCACGGACACTACGGGCAGATCAAAAACCAGTATCAACAACTCCTGAAAAGAGCTGAAGCAACCCTCCATAACCTGGACCTCTTTTCCCAGGCAGCTAAGGACATGAAATCCAGAGAGGGAAAAGTCATGGAAGGCGTAGTTAACTTAATTGGAGAAGCAAAAGATGCCCATGGCAAGGTGCAAAAATTGACCTTGGAACCCGTTGAAAATCCGCTAGCCCCAGCCAGTTCGCCACAAGGAAGTCCACTAGATATTGCCATTGTTGGGGCTGCTATTATTATGGCCATCAGGAACTTTATGCGAGACAAAGAATAAATACATTTTTCTCGAAAGGGATTACTTTACTTTCCACGTCATTTAGATAAAACCCCTAATTAAAAAATCATGTACCCATATCTCAAATTTGGAACAAAACTACCTTCTGTCGCTGCCGCACAGATTTTATTAAACCGGAAGTTAAAACGGGGTAGCACCCTGACAGTTGATGGGATTTTCGGCTCGAAGACCAAAAAGGCAGTTGAGGAATTTCAGGTCAATGACGGATCGAAATATGTAAAACGGCTAGGCAAGTTGAAGAAAGATGGAGTAATTGGAGTAAATACCTGGGCTCATCTAAACACGAGTAAACATGGGCCTTTTCAAGTGATTGACGCCGTGGATGTTACCAATCCAAGTGATGTGGGATATGAAGATGAGGACATCAAGCATGTGGGAGGTAGGCCCATTCGTTCTTATGGAATGTGTAATGGAGTTGAACAAGTGGTCCATGATATAATCGCCCGTTCATATCCAGGCTCGGTGGTCTTACTCCGATTTCATGGTCATGGAGCCTCCGGTGGGATGAATATTTCTGCTGGTACAGAGGATATGCCCGGAGCTAGAGCAGATTTCGACATTAGAGATATACACAAGCTCACCCACATTTTATCCCGACTGAAACCTATCTTTTGTGAATTTGGAAGTGTAGAGTTACATGGGTGTAATACGGGCAGGGGAAGTAAGGGAAGTAATTTATTAGATCATTTGGCCAGGGCCTTTGGGGTCCCCGTCTCTGCAGGGGTTTACAGCCAATTGGGAGGAGGGCTGAGTACATTTCGCTTTGAGGGGCCCGTAAAAACAAAATTCCCTAGTGGAAGCTCCTTAACAGCTTGGGCAAAAAATCTTTCAGAAGCTCCAGGGATGAGTATATATCGCTAAGTTTACCCTTTTATGAGTTCTCAATCTCCCTTTGTAGGCCGAGTTATTTTTGAAAATGAATTGCTTACACCTAGTTCCCTGTATGGGATTCAATTGCCTCCTGGTCTATCAGTTATGCCTTTCCCCAGGTTTATGAATGCAACTTCCTTGGCCCGTACCTGTACAGGAGGAGGAATTCAAGGGGGGGGACTGGGAGTGGCTAATGCCTGTTTAAAAGCAGAATTAGCTATTTCTTTTCAGAATATTTCTCGTCAATGGAGAATTGCCGATGGCAGGAGGATCTTTGTCCAAGGACCCATTTTCCTAAATCTTCGTCTGTGTTTAAATATGTCTTCTAGGTATGATCCCAGTTCTACCCCGCCTTATGGACGAGAGTTTTTTCGAGTAGTAATGGAGCATGAAGCGCTTCATGTGCTAGATGAAACAGATATTATATTGAATTGGCTCCCTAATAATGTCTTGGGGAATGTGCGGTATGCCAGAGAACATCTTATAAACCGATCACCTGTAAACGAAGGAATGTTTCAGCATTGGTATCGGGGAAATGGCTTGGAGAGGGAAATCAGGAGTTTTTGGGCCCGAGAGAAAAATCGCAGACACCGGTTGCGAGATAATCCTCAAGCTTATGAGCCCTATCAACATAGGTTGGAAGAAATTGAGGTCAGGATGGTAAATGATCGATAAGGTCCCACTTGCATATAGAAACGCAATAGTTTAACTTGTATATATAAACTGAAATCGTATTAATGGGACTTATTCGAAATTTCCTTTATGGAATATAATAAACTATCCAATAATTCGTAATTATTTATAAATAGCCGAGAACAAATAAAAAATGCCTTATCTCATCCAATCCTTTTCAACAAATGGATCCTCTTCCTGTCTCCCCCGGGAATTGCTAAATGCCTTCATTTTATGGGGCTTACTCTTTTGTGGTTATTCTCTAAAAGCCCAAGACAGAATATATCTCCTCAACGATGCGCAACTTACGGGGCATATAATCAGTGTTGACAAGAAGATTTTATATTCAGAGTTGGGCGACCCCAAGGCGAAAAAGCAAAAGATTCCCCGAAAAAAGGTAGGGTTTATCCGCTTCAACAATGGGATGATCCAGGTATTTAGTAAAAATGCCGATCATCAACTACCCTTTCAAGTGAATCCTCAGGACCGTTTGCTTCTCACTTCTGGAAAGGTTATTCCCGTTGCTATAAAAGGGATCTATCCCGACTATTTTGAGTATATCTCTCTTGCAGACCCCGAGCGAAGGCAAGTCTCTTCCCCTAAGTCAGGAATCTTGGCCTATATTCCTCTCAATAAAGAATTGATTACCTATGTGAGTACGGAAGAGTTGACCAAAAATCTATTGGTTGTAGAAGAAGAGCCCTTTGTGGCAAAGGCTATCCCTGCTCCCACTCCTGACCATAAACCGTCCTCTAATTCGGCTGGAACAGAACAAGCTATGGAGGGTGAAGGAGGAACTCAAAGTGCTACCGAAGAAATTGAGGTGGTCGATACTCCCATGACCTCTCCTGTTCTTACCTTAGACGAGGAGGAGTTTAAAAGGAAGGCCTTGGAAAAAACTCGAATGTTAACCCAATACATACGCCTAATTACAGATAAGAAGACCTCAATTTTTGAATCCAATCAGGCCATAGAGGAGGCCATCACCCTCTTTATTAGCGATTCAAGTTTTGTAGAAGTGAGTAGTGTAAACCGTCCCACCGATATAAAAACCTTTTTTATCCGACCCTATTTGGAACACATAAAACTGTTGAAATATGACAAGGTAGATATTGAATGGGTAGATATTAGCTACGTGGGTAAAGTATACAAGGGCCCAGATGGAAGGTATTATGGAACCGTAACGTTTGTCCAAAAATTTAGTGGAATCAAAGACAACAAAGTGGTGTATCAGGACAAAACCTACAAGCGTGTTGAGGTAGTCCTCAAAACCTACGAGAAGAACTTTATGGGAAGAGGAACGCAGCAGTGGGATGTATTTTTATCCAACATTAAAGTAGAGCATACTACTCGGTAGACAAATCAAAGAAAAGTCCATGAAGAAGTTTTCCTCGCTATTAGTGGTCCTTTTATTCGGGTTGGGCCCCCTAAGGGTGATCGCCCAGATGCCTGATACACTTACCATTGAAGATAAAGTAGATATAAGCTATAAAGCCAAACTTCTGGTACAGGAGTATCAGAGCTTACTCAATGTATTGGCTAATCGTAACCTCACCCAGTCTCAAAGTAAGATTCTGATTTCTAACAGTTTTTCTCCCTCTGGAAACCAAATCTTCTATGATAGCTTGGTCGTGATAGAGGACGATGTCGACCCCCTCCATACACAAGTAGGAGCCATTCCCCCAGATAAACTGGTATCTCGATACCTCAATGGCTTGTTTTTCCTATATGAAAAATCTGACGAAAATACCATTCTCTTTTCCAATCTCCAGACCTCTCCAGTTCAAGAGGGCGAATATACCTTCGTCCAGGTCATTTATGACAGTGAGTTTTTGGGAAAACATGAGGAGGTTGACCTTCCCTACAACAAAACCAAAAGGATCGCGGAAGTAAGGGCTAATTGGGAAGAAGGAGATTGGAAAACAACTATCTCTAGCGTTATTTATTGGGATTCAACACAGGTATTTCAGGATACCAGTTATTTATTATTGGCTGACAATATCATGAGCCAGTATGAATATACGCAACAAGAGTTAGATTCTTTAGGACTCATAAAAGATGAGAATGGGAGGGTCGTGTCTCTTGAGCAATACCGCATTGAGAAACTTACGGAAAGCCTTGAAGAAACGGCCAGAAAGCGGGCGGAGCAGATGTTCGAAGAGAATGAGCGTAATTACAGTATTGCGTTTCAGCGGGGAAAAGATTTGCTATATCAAGGAAAGCTAGATGCAGCCAAGAGAGCCTTTGAGGTATCCCAGAAATATGGAGAATATAGGGTGGAGCCCCTGATCATGATGGATAGTATATCTGAAATCCAACGTAACCAAGACCAAGTTGCGAAAATGGAACTTGATAATATGCTTAATAGAGGGCTTAAGTACCGAAGGATAAAATCCTACGACCAGGCTTTAGATTGGTATAAGCAAGCCCTGGAGAGGAACACTGCTATGGACTCTATTAGGGAAAATATTCAGGAACTGGAGCAGCAAAAAATTTATTTGAATCGGGTGAGTGTAAACCTGAAAAATGAAGAGTATAAAGATGCCATCAAGGACCTCGGAAAAGCCATTGAGGACCGCCCCATGATGGCTGATCTCTACAAAATGAGGGGGGATGCATACGTTGCCACGGGCAAAAGCAAAAGAGCGTTTGAAGACTATAAAACCGCTATATTGAGGTATCCCAAATACCGAGAAGTCTATATCAAAAGGGCAGAGCTATATTTGAAAGAGAATAACCTGAATCAAGTGGTGGCCGATTATGGCATTGCCCTTACCCTGGATGAAGAAGATGTTCCTTTACTCAAGAAGAGAGCCGAATATAACATAAGGCTAAACAATTTGAAAGATGCCATTGAGGATTACAGCCGCGCCATAAAGTATGCTTCGGAAGATACCCATTTGTATATGGAGAGGGGAAAACTATTCAAAAGAGTGAAGGATTATGCATCAGCCTACAAGGATTTTTCCCAGGCGAGCAGTTTAACAGAGGAGGATCCAGAAACCTGGTTTTACAAGGGCCTGGCTTCTGTCGGACTAAGAGATCCTGGAGGAGCTGCCATAGCCTTTGACAAGGCAAAGGAAAGAAAGCTCTCTCCTGCTCAACAACAGATTATCCCCAAAATTGCCAAGACTTTCTATACTAGTGGTCGCAGGTTAATGTCTAGCAAAGACTTTGAAACGGCTGTGGATAGCTTGTCTGGTTCTATTATTCTTGATGCCTCCAATCCAGATCCCTGGTACTACAGAGGGGTTTGTTATATAGAACTTCAAAACACGCTAGCAGCTATTAAGGATTTCAATCAGGTAGTTGAGCTTAGGCCCCAAAATGCGATGGCGTTTCTCCAAAGAGGCAAGGCTTATTTGCTTAATAAACAGTTTGAAAATGCTGCAATTAATTTTTCCACGGCTGGAAATATTGACCTGAAATTAATTGAGGCTCATCTTCTCGCGGCAGAATCCTATAGAGAAATGGAGCGTTATTCCGAGGCGCTGAGTGCTTACCAGAAGGCTTTGGCGCAAGACAAGGATAACCCGCAGATTTATTTTGAGATGGGGAATATGTGGGTTATTCAAGAGAACTATCCTCAGGCGCTAACTAGTTTTAAAGAAGCTATAAAAAAGAAAAAAGATTACGCTGAGGCCTTGTACAACAGAGGACTTATATACCTAAAACTTTTGGATTCAAAATCTGCTCTCGATGATTTTTCTGCAGCCCTAAAAGCTCGTCCAAACCTGGTGGAAGCCTACTATGAAAGAGGGAGAATAAAGCATTTTACAGAGGGGAAACTGGAAGAAGCGATAGCTGATTTTTCTACAGCCCTAATCCATCGACCCAATTATTTCCCAGCCCTCCTGGAAAGGGCATATGCCTATTATGATGCAGGAAAATATAGTCTTTCCTTAATGGACTTAGAGCTTGCTATACAGCTGGATAGCTCTATTTTGAACGACCCCAATGTTCACTATAAATTGGGTTGGGCACATCTACACAGCAATTCGGTTAGTTCCGCCAGGAAACACTTGCTCGAAGCAAAAAATCTCTCCACTGGCGATGAATCTGGGATTTTATTGGGAATGGGATATTGTGATGTCAAGGAAGGAGCCTGGGATTCAGGTTTGAGCTTCTTAGAAGAAGCTTTCCAATCTGGTAAATTTGGAAAGAAAGAGATTTTGAAAAATCCATTAAGTGAACTCCTAAAAAGGAACAAAGAGTTTAAGGCCTTAACTAAAAAATACCTGAAGTAATTTGGAATACACTTGGCTTAGCTCAAGCTGACATAAGGAAGCAGGTCTAACTTAGGCATTTTAATACCAGATATCCATAGGAGACATTTTCGTGTTTTTTGAAAAAGAATTTTTTTTCTATTAGTTGAACAGACTTACTATCCTGAAATTCAATCTTGTAATGGTTTCCCATTTCCGCTAAGACTAAAATTTCTTCTTTTGGGGAATAGGAAGAACGGGAATTTTTCTCAATTCTAAATTCAATCAGGTATTCATAGCCCACTTTGAGTTTCTGCATTTTTCCAAAAATAGGGTCGGAACTAAGTTAACGAATATTTATTAGCACCCATATCATTTACATAAAAGTTCTTTTGAGTCTATACCATAAGCCCCCCTTTATTCGTACTATTAAGGGTTTGCTAGTTTGTATTAAAATTATTTCGATGTGTAATAAATATGTTAGAAATAATTTTTAAGAGTCTTAGATAATGTGCAATTTTGGCCTTTTGTGCCGTAAAGCAATTAAGTTTCATGGTTCGTTGGCTGTATACCTTCGTAACTTGCCTCACTTTTCCCTCCATAGTCCTTGCTCAATGTGAATTCTTACCAGGTCTCCAATCTGATTCTGCTTGGGTTGTATGGGCCATTTCTGGCGATCGTCCCAGCAACGGTACTTGGTTTGAAAGTCCTACGGTAGAAAATAGTCTCACTTGGACGGGATCTTCCCTAGAGGAACCCGTAGACTCTTCAAGTATTATAGCTAATAATCAGGGGCTTGTAAGCTATTCTTTATTTATTTCTCCTGAAGTATTAGGCCCTTTTACCCCAGATACCTTTCTATTTGCGGTACTTTCAGAACCCGTTTTGGAGGATTCAGTCAAAGATATCTGGGTGAGTTTTTCCGAAAAATTTGAAATATGGATAGACTTTCCAACTTCTGGGTTAAGTCGATTAGAAACTACTGAGGGAGAAGAAGCTTTGTTGTCATTAGTAAGCCTATACGCTCCCGAAGGTCCAGAGGAAGATCCCCGAGGGTGGGGAGCAAAGTTCAAGAGTCCATCAGGTGAATTGGGAGATGTGCTTCTTGTCCCCAAAACGAGTGGATTAACACAAATCTCTCTTCATGGAGACCAGCCGGGATATCGGTATTCTCAACTTTATTTGGGGCCTAAGGCTTTTATCGCCCAAAGTTCCTTTCTCCAAGGGGATATTCTCCCAGTGAGTGGGCCTCTGGCTATTAACCAGGATTCAGTAAATCTACTTGCTAATTCGCGAGTGATGGTGGGGGATACAATTTTTCTATGTAGCCAGGACTCACTTCGATTATCCGTAGACCAGAACCTCAATCCTAATGTATCCTTTTCCTGGTTAATGGATGGAGAGCTTTCAAGTCAGGAGCCAGTCTTTCCCTTGGGTCCCTTTGAGACTGGGGGATCATATTCCCTAAACTTAACCATTGATGGAAATAATATTTGTTTAGGGGCGAAAAAAATCGTCAGCGTGAAGGATATTGGAATTCCCATTATCGCGGATATTTTAAGCCCTTCTGATGGAACTGTGTTTTGTGATTCAGATGTAGAGCTAATAGCTGCTTCCCCAGCTCCGGGTTCAGATATTCGTTGGAAAGAAATCAATAATGATAGTTCCGTGACCATTTCCCCTACTTCCAATACTACCGCATTGGTATCAGTTAGTTCATTAGGTTCTTTTGACCTGGAATTAGAGGTGTCCAACAGTGGATGTGCAAATCGAGATACCGTCAGCTTATTTTTCCTAGATACCTTTGATCTTGAGGTGGGAGAGGATACCAGTATCTGTCCTGGTGATACCCTGACGATCGGATCCTCCAACATTGAAGGACTCCAATATGAATGGTTTCCAAAAGACTTTATAGAGGAGCCGGACAGGAGTCAAAGTAGCGTATATCCCACCGCTACAACTGTTTACCTATTGGTTGCAAGAGATCCCGAAGAAGACTGCCTGGCCTCAGAAGATATTACTATTCAAGTTTTTCCGGCTCCACAAATTGATGGGGTACGTATACAGTATAGCCAGGAAGAGTTTGCCGATGACTGCGGGGGGAATGTTTCTCGGGAGATACAGAATGGAGTTCCCTTTGAATTAAGCTTTCAGTCCAGTTCTGGAAGCCAGGCTGTTGAATGGGAAATCGATCCTTCTACAGCCGTAGGGGTTGATTTTTCGGCAAATGAAACGACTGGATTTGGTACTCTTTCCCATGTGTTGACCTTATTACCCACTTTTAGTGAAGGAACGATTAGTTATTTGGGTATAATTCAAGATGAGCAATGTGGATTGTCGGATACCTGTACTTATACCTTGACTGTTGTACCTGGAGATGGTCCCTTACTTATCCCTCAGGCGATCACACCCAATGGAGATGGACTTAATGATATCTGGGCAATTCAGAATATGGATCCTACGAAACAGTACCAAGTTCAGGTATTCAATAGGAGTGGGGGGATGGTTTATCAGGCTAACAATTATTTCTCATTGAATAATTGGGATGGAGGAAGTCTTCCCGACGGCTCCTATTGGTACAGGATAGAAGAAAGCAATTCGTCAAACACAGAAGTTTATACAGGGGGCTTGTACCTGCAGCGAAACCCCAAATAATTTGCAATGATTGGCATGAAGAAGCTAAGCACATTATTGAGTCTTGTTTTTGGGATCTTTGCATCCTACCCCCTTGCTGCACAACAAATACCCGTATTTTCACAATACATCTATAATCCTTCGGTATTTAATCCCTCATATGCTGGTCAAGGAGGAAAGAAACAGATATTTTTAGCCCATAGACAACAATGGATGGGCTTTGAGGATGCGCCAAATTCTACGCTGTTGTCTGGCCATATGGGGTTGGGGAGTGACCAAACTTTTGGTTTGGGAGGGGTAATTATCCGGGATAATGCCTTTGTGAACCAACGGATTTCTGTGAATCTATTTCCTTCAGTTCATTTAGAACCTGCCACGGGCCACCAAATTTCTTTTGGGATAAATTTGGGGGTCGTTAACCACAGTCTTGATTTTTCCAGATTGCAAAATTCAGGCATACTTAGTACCCAAGTGGACCCCTTATTGGTCGGGGGAGAAAGTACCAACGAGCTACATTTCGATACAGGCCTGGGACTTAATTATCAATATGAAGAAGGTAATAATCAAATAAGACTTGGAGCAGCCTTGTCTCAGTTATCTTTAAGCTCATTTGCCTTCAGTGAAGGTGCTTTATATACGCCCTTTACCCATCTCTTAATTAATGCTAGTGCGAGGTTTCCTATAAACCAACAGGTAATTATAGAACCCTTATTGTTTTACAAACAGGCTATGGGGAAGCTTACTTCTGAAAATGGAAGCACGACAAACTCCCAAGTTGCTATAGGAGGAGGAGAAATGGATGCTATGGTAAGAGTAATTTTCCCCGACGCGGCTAATTTTTGGTTCGGAGTAGGTTCTCGGGTGGACATTGGTTCTAAGGAGATAGAAGGAAATTCCAGAAATTCTTCCTGGGCTTTTAGTGGAGCAGCGGGAGTAGATATTGGAGACCAACTCCAAATAAACTTTGTAGCCGAAGTACATCAATACCTTCCTTTAAGCCTTGAGCTGGGGTTGTCAGCAGATTTAGGCAGTCTATCTTCCAGTCCAGCAGGGAATGAGGTGCCAAATCCGGTGCCTCAGGTTACCTCTCCTCCAGTTGCACAAGTCCAAAAGGAACCTAAGAAAAGGACTCCTAAAGTCAAAGAAACCAAGGTGAGAGAACCCCAAACGCGAAAGCCTAAACCTACTAGGCAAAAAGAGAATACAGATGGGTGCGATCCGCTGTGGAGGCATCCAGAGTGCCTGGATAGAGAGTTGGAGCGTTTGGCCAAAAGGCCGACTGTGGCGGAAGTACTGCCGATTATTGCAGCCAATGAGGTCATCCTAATTTATAAGTTTTCCGACAATGATGACCCTTATATGCTCAATGATTGGGGGAGGATAAGTTCAATGATTTCCCATATTCAGGATGTATTAGTAAGGCTGCGGTCCGGTCAGGAGCCCTTGGGCACCATTACCAAGATGCAAGTTACTGGTAAGATTAAAAGTTCTGCAGGCTTGCTACAAACCTCCTCAAAGATACCCTACAGTGGAGAGTATGGGGGGTTGATCGAGGCAGAGATTTTACTAGATGGACAATCCGAAAGTTTTTCCATTGTAACCGGAAATATTTCCAGGAAACAGCAACTCTACCTGAAGCAACTTTCTCTAGCTAAGGCTTTTATCACAGATATCGAACCAGAGTTTAAGGTTCTAAGTAGTCAAGATATTCAGGAAGATTGGGAATTTTCCATCGAAATTCGGATTTCCCGGTAAGAACATTAGGAATTTTTTGAAATTCAATTTTCAATTTTTTTGAATTCTTTTAAGTAAATTATTACCCTATTTAGATGGAATATTTATTCAGGTGAATACCAAGCTATTTGAAAGTGGAAAGTTTGTAAGTTAGTCGTCATATGAATATGTCCTTTGCATGGTATATATGGGTGCTTCTCTTTCTTTCTCCAGGTGCTTTGGAGCAGGAAAGCCTCAATAGAAAGGTATTAGAATTTGCCCAATCTCATTTAGGCCAGGAGGTAGGTCGGGGAGAGTGTTGGGATTTGGCTCAGGAAGCTCTTACCTATGCCCAGGCCCGGAATTCTACAGATTACCTCTCTCAAACCCGCAATAAAAACTACATTTGGGGTAATTTGGTGCCCCTAAGTAAAGCTAGGCCGGGGGATATTATTCAATACAGAAATTTTAGAGGAAAGGTGCGGGAAACGCGTCCAAATGGCAGTTGGCAGGAAGTGAGCTTTATTGCCCAGCATCATACTGCTATCCTAGCTCAGCCTCTGGGGGAGGGTAGATGGAAAGTTTATCAACAAAATGACCAAGGTCAGCGCTTCGTAACCCAGGATACAATCAACTTGCTAGACGCTACTTTTCAGAAAGGGACAAGAAAAATTGAAGTAAATGTTGATGGAAAATACTGGATTTACAGACCTGAAGCCCAATGATCCGTCTAAAATAACAACTCGCTACATAAAATATGCTTTCTCATATTTCCGTTTCTAACTATAGAACCCATTTGAAAGATGAACTATTCCGCTCATATCGTGAAAAAATCTACTAAAAAGACTCTTTTGAGAAGAGTTGCACCATTCCTCCTCCTTCTTTTGTATTTCACCATTCAGGATAATTCTCTTCTTGGACAGGATAAGATATACCTTCTCGACAATTCTGAAATTGATGGGAGGATTCAACAGGTGGACAAAAAACTTCGCTTTTCCCAGCGAAATGGTTCTAAGGAAAAGACCTATAAAGTTCCCATGAAGAAGGTAGGTATCATACGGTATCAAAATGGATTACTCCATGCCTTTGGGGGGGGGAGAGAGCGTCAACTTTCCTTTAACATGGGGGGAGTGGATCGGATTTTTTTAGTTTCTGGACAGATTGTCCCGATTGAACTTGAGGGAATTTATGCAAATCATATTGAATATATTTCACTTTCCGATCCCGCTAGAGAAAAGGTATCTTCCCCCAAATCCGGAATCCTGGCTTTGCTACAACAAGGAAAGGATATGGTGCGGTATGCCACTGTGCCTAAACTAGTCGCTAGCTTTTTGCGTGCAGAGGAGTTACCCATTATTGCAGAAGTTTCAAGCAACAGCATTCCACCAACGAAATCCACAATTCCAACCCCTCCCACCACAGAAAAAGATAATTCCCCTACAAGTTCCCCGACTACAGGGGAAAGTTCTCAAAGTAGATTAATCAATATAGACCAGGAGGAATTTAAGCAAAAGGCCCTCGACAAAACGAGGAGACTTTCCCAATATATAGGTCTAATTGCGAATAAGTCTACCCCAATAATGGAGGCTAACCAAGCCGTTTCTCAGGCCATTACCCTATTTATTAGCGATTCTTCCATCGTACAGGTTAGCAATGTAAGAGCCCCAAATAAAGTTCGAGAATTCTATATCCGGCAATACCTTGAGAATGTGAAGTTGCTGAAATACGATAGAGTTGAAATAGAGTGGGTAGATATCAGTTATGTGGGGCAAGTACGCAAAGGGCCAGATGGTAATTACTATGGTACCATCACTTTTGTCCAAAAATTTCGAGGAATAATGGATAATCGAGTGGTTTATGAAGACCAGACATTTAAAAAAGTCGAAGTGGTACTGAAGACTTATGGGAAAAATTTCATGGGAACTACAGAAGAACTGTGGGATGTTTTTCTTTCTAATATAAAGGTAGAGCATACCACTTCTTATTAAGGAGAGCTTCCGAAGACTTGGTAAGCAGGTTGTTGTTAGCAAGTCTTAAGAGATAGACTGTTGGATAGGATTTTAGCTGTTTTTGAAAGCCTGTCATAGATTAGTAATGATACAAGATGCACTGATGAACAAACCCTTATTCTTTTTATTTCTAGTTAGCACCTTTCTTACCTGCTCTTTTCCAAGATCTTACGCCCAGAATGCCTTGTCTTTAGAAGATAAGGTAGAAATCAGCTATCAGGCAAAAGTTTTGGTTAGTGAATATCAAAGCCTGCTTAATGTATTGTCGAATAAGAACATTTCGCTTCCCGAGAGCCGAATTCTCATCTCCAATAGCTATAAACCTACAGGTACCCAGATTTTTTGGGATAGCTTGGTAGTTATTGAGGATAATATTGATCCTCAGAAAACACTTCCCCAACGAAAGGCATCGGACATGAAAATTCCCGATTATTTGAATGCGCTCTATTTTCTCTATGAAAAATCAAACAGCAATACCATTAGATTTACCGACTTAAAGACTTCTCCTGTTCAGGAAGCTAATTATACCTTTGTGCAGGTGATATTTGAAAGCCAATTTCAGGGTAGACATAAAGAGGTAAGGCAAGCCTATCAGAAGACCAAAAGAATCGCTGAGGTCCGGGCCCGAAAAACTGGAGACAATTGGGATACCAAGATCTCAAGCATCATCTTTTGGGATCCCAAACAAGAATTCAAAGATACCACCTATAACTTATCCTCTCAGTCGATTCTCAGGAAACATTCTTATACGGAACAAGAAATGGATTCTCTGGGCCTAGTCCGGGATGAGGAAGGGAATGTGATGACCCTTATTCAGTACAGTGAGAAGAAACTTTTGGAAAGATTAGAGGAGGAAGCAAAGATAAAAGCGGAAAGACTTCTAAATGAAAATGAGGCTCAATACCAACTCAATTTTAAGAGGGGAGTTGAGATGATGGAGCAAGGAGAGTATGAACTGGCTAAAACCGCATTTACAGATGCATTGGAGTATAACGAATACCAGGTAGAGCCTCGCATCCAGCTTAACCGAATACAGCAGATCCAAAAAGACCGGGTAAGACTGGCGCGGATGAGACTGGATAATACGTTAAAAAAAGCCTTGAAATATTGGGAGATTAAGTCCTATGATAAGGCATTAAAATGGTATAAAACCGCCTATGAAGAGAACCCTCATTTGGATTCCCTGGGCCGAAAGATCCGTCAAATTGAACAACACAAAATATACCTGGATCGGATAAGCGTAGCCTTGCGCAGACAAGACTATAACAATGCAAGCAAAGAAATAGGTAGAGAGATTAAACGTAGCCCCCATATACCGGATTTGTATGTCCTTCGTGGGGAAGCCTACGCGGGTATGGAAAAATCCAAGCGTGCCTTTGATGATTATCAGCAGGCCTTGGCCCGATTCGTTAACTTTCGCGAGGCCTATATCAAGCGGGCAAATCTGTACTTAAAAGAACAGAACCTCAGCCAAGCAGCGGCTGATTTTGGTATGGCCTTGACCCTGGACGTTGAAGATATACCCCTACTTACCCAAAGGGCTAAACTGAACATCAAATTGAATCAGTTAGATGAGGCCGTTTCGGATTATAGTCGAGCAGTTCAGGTTGCTCCTAAGGAACCGGCCTTCTTTTTGGCAAGGGGTAAGTTGTTGCGAATACAAAAGAAGTTTCGGCCCGCCTTAAATGATTTTACCCAGGCAACTAAGCTGAAGGATTCAGATCCTGAAGCATGGTTTTACAAAGGCCTGGCCTTTGTGGACCTACATGACCCTGCAGGAGCTGTAAATGCCTTTGAGGAAGCGAAGGCTCGAAACCTATCTGCACAATCTCAGATGGTCATTCAACGGCTGGGGAACACCTATTATGCAAGTGGAAAACGTTTGGTTGACCAGGAGTCTTACGGGGCAGCACTTGATAGCCTAACGGGGGCTATCTTGATCAATCCCAAGAACATAGACGCTTGGTACTTTCGTGGAATTAGTAGCCTGGCACAGAAGGATATTTTAAGCGCGATTTCGGATTTTACCCAGGTAGTTACCTTAAGCCCCAATCATGCCATGGGCTTTTTCCAACGTGGGAATGCTTATTTGGCTAATAAACAATATAAGGAGGCGGCTCAGGACTTCTCTAATGCGGGAAGCTTAGACCCCAAACTGCTCGACGCCCATTTAAAGGCGGGAGAAGCTTACGGAAAAATGCAGCGTTATCCTGAGGCATTGAATGCCTTTGAGAGAGCCTTAAGCTTGGACAAAAACAATGGACGTGTCTACTTTGAAATGGCCAATATGTATGTATTTCGGGAGGACTATTCAGATGCGCTAAAAAGTTTTAAGCAAGCATTGAAAAAACAAAAGGCCTATCCTGAAGCCTATTTCAATCGAGCCATGCTATTGACCAAACTCGGGGAGAGTAGTTCTGCCGCTTCAGATTTTTCTAATGCGATTAAATATGATCCAGACTATGCAGAAGCTTATTTAGAAAGGGGAAAGTTATTTAAGCAGGAAGGTAAATGGAAAGAGGCTATCACAGATTTTAGCCTTGCCCTGAAGAAAAGAAGTAATTATTACTCCGCTATCCTGGAGAGGGGAGAAACATATTATTCTATGAAGGCCTATAGCAAGGCCTTGGAAGACCTTGAACGAGCAGCAGCGTTAAACGGGAATTTACTTAAAGATCCAGAATTCCAGTATAAACTGGGATGGTCAAATTTACATTCCAATACCCCTTCCCGGGCAAAGGCTCATTTTCTACAAGTCCAGGATTTATCCTCAGAAGAATTACCTGGGGCTATTTTAGGATTGGGATATTGTGAAGTATTTGATGGAAATACAGATAAGGGATTGGATTTGATGGAGCAGGCTTTTCAATCTGGTGAATTCAGAAAGAAAGCCATCCTGAAAAATCCACTGACTGCGATAGTCAAAAAGAATCGGGACTTTAAGTCCTTGGTGAAGCGGTATTTATTTTAGGGGAGTCATCCATAGGGAATTCCCTGGCGTATATATATGAAAAACTATTTTACCTGGAAGGACCCCCTAGTTAGGGAAGGTCCTTCCCGTGGGTATTGGATTTGCTACTAGAGGACAAAAAAATAATCCCTAATTTTGGGAAACCTTGCTAATCGAGGAGATGCTTGTTGTAGGTCGTATTTTTTATTTGGAAATTACGTAAAATGAGAAACCTAGGTAAAGCTGTAGGAAAATTAGGATTGTGTATATCCCTATTTCTTTTGCTAGGGCTATCTGGCCTGTTAGGTCAAGATCGAATATTTACCCTAGATGGGAGAAGTATCCCGTGTAAAATTAACACAATAGACAAGAAAATTGACTATCAGATATTTACAAATCTTTCCGGCCCAAAATATTTGATTAAGGCCAAAGAGGTTGCATTCATTGTATACGAAAACGGGGATATACAAGCCTTTAAAAAGAAGAAGCGGAAATATATCCCTTTTCAGTTAGAGAATTACGACCTGATTTTATTATCGGCTAAGAGTTTTTTTCCTGTTGATGAAATGCAAATAAGCTCAAATGGATTATCTGGTATTTCTTTATCAGAGGAAGCTCATCCCAGGCTCCAGTTTAATCGCAAGGAGGTATTAGGTGTATGGGATCGGAATAAAGAATTTAAGGCAATGGATGCTCATGAGCTAATTAGGGATGCCTTGTTCGCTACTCCGCTACCTGTTCAAATTTTCCCTCGTAAAATGTTACCGAGAGACGATTCCTTTTCAGAAATTGAAAGTGTCTTTAGGGCTAATGTATCCTTTGATACAAGCTCTGTACCTGAACCTGTCTTCGAGCAGCCTAAGGTTTTCGAAATCGATGAAGATGAGTTCAAGCGCAAGGCCGTTGCCAAGGTTAGTCGACTCACCCAATATATAAGCCTTATTTCTGATAAAGAGACACCCATAAATAATGCGGATAGGGCAATCAATGAAGCGCTTATTCTCTTTGTGTCCGATACTTGCATTGTCCAGGTTAGCAGTATTAAGAAGCCCCAATCCAAACCCAGAGAGGAATATATTAGAAGGTATTTACAGAATTTGAAATCTCTTTTGTACGACAAAGTAGAAATCGAGTGGGCGGATATTAACTATGTAAGTGACCTAAAGAAAGACCCTGGAGGAAATTACTGGGGAATGGTTTCATTCCTGCAACGATTTAAAGGCTTTAGAGACGGCAAAGTGGCCTATAGTGATAGAGTGACTAAAAATGTAAAGGTTTGGTTCAAAAGTTATGAAAAATTTAATGCAGGTGTAGCTGAATCCTTATGGGATGTAATGTTGTCCGACATTATGGTGGAACAAACCGAGCTGTATTGATGACAAAATGCTGATTAGACCGTCTTATAATAGATGGAGCTTTAAAATGGGTGATTTACCTGTATGAAATACCTTTATTCTTTCCTGCTTGCTTGCACATTCTTATTGGCGACTTATTCTGTAAAAGGTCAAAATTTAACGATACAGGATAGGTTGGAAATAATCTTGCAATCCAAACAAATTATCAGGGAATACGAAATTCTACTGAATAACTTATCCGATTTTGAAACCACGGAAACCATAGGGAATATTTTGATCCGGAACAGCTACACTTCGGGCAGGAATCAAATCTTTTTTAATAGTGGGGTAATTCTGGAAGATGATATTCATCCCCTACGGACGAGGGGTTTGCTTTCTCCTGAAGACGTTGAAGTCCAGCAATATTTACAGGACTTCACCCTTTTCTATGCAAAAACGAGCCAGCGGACTATCAGTTTTGAGAATATAAGAGAGCTTAGTGATGTTGAAGAAGGCCAATACAAATACTTAAGGGTTTATTTTGAAAGTACTTTTTCTGGGACACATAAGGAGGTCAAAGAAGCCTACCAAATGACTAAACGTGTAGCGGAGATTCGGATTGAAAAAGATGGAAGTCGCTGGAGACCCTACATAGCTGGTATCGATTATTATAAGGATCCGGAAGAAAGTACACTCGAAATAGTAGAACCTGATACTAGTACGAACCCTCTGCCAGAAGAAGTAACTGTATTTACTCCGGTGGAGGATAATACTCAAATAGAAGAAGATCCTGTAGAAACTACCGAAACACCGGGTGAGATTGAGGTCCCTGAGGAGACTCCTCAGGAGAACGGGATAACCTTTGATAAAACCCAGGCCTACCAATTTACCTATCCCAATGTGGCCACGGTAAAGAAGCCTGGGGCAAATCTGGCCATCACGTGGATGAATCAACAGAAATTGCCGGGTCCTATTGAGTTGAAACTCATTAGGAATGGGAAAGTAATAAAGACCTTGTTGCCTCAGTTTTATGGTACCTCTTTTGGCTGGAATATTGAGAAGAGCACCAAAAGTGGTACGTACCAACTAGAGGTAAGAAGTAAAGAGGATCCCGAATCCTATGGGCTGAGCCCCAAGTTTAAGATTAAATCTCGCTTTCCTTTATGGCTAATTATAGGTCTTCCAGTGGCCCTGGGGGGCATTACTGCGATCCTTCTGGCCCAGGATGGTGGGGGAGGAGGGAATCCACCTGATAACCGACTTCCTCCAGCCCCAGACCCCGATAATTAATGGAAACACAATGAAAGTATTCCTTAGAGCTGTATGTACATCCTTCCTTTTGCTCCCTCTTGGACTTTTAGCCCAACAAAGCATTGTTGTAACGGATAACAATGGAGTTGGGACAGGTACAACTACCTGGGAGGCTGAAAATACCTATATCCTGAGCGGCCCGGTTTATGTAAATCCTGGGGATGTACTTACTATTGAGCCAGGAACGGTGATCAAGGGGCGATACAGTCCCGTTGCTGGTGATAATGCCATGCTCATCGTTAGTCCTGGCGCCAAGATTATCGCAGAAGGGCGGGAAAATCTTCCAATAATTTTCACTTCCGAAGGAGATGACCTTGATTTCATTGGGCCCTCCAGTTGTGCCAGGGCAAATATCACCTACCTCTCTGATGTGGAGTTTGAATCTACAAATGGGTGGGGACCGGTTGAGCGCGACCAGGCAAATGGCACCATTCTTCCTAATGATGGACCTCGTATTCAAATGGGAGGGAGAGTCTATATTAAGGGCCTTGGGGTTCATGCAAGTGATCCTGACCCCCCAAATCCTATTTCCAATACAGATACTGATATATCTAGAATAATATTCGATCTTGATGGTGAATACGATATTTTTAGAAGTGATGTAGGGGCTCAGGATGACAAGGAATTTGATTTATTTGGAAATCCTACGGCCCTGTCTATAGAATTTGTTGTATTAGTTGATGGAGCCATCAAATTTACTTCTGGGCTAATCCAAGCAGGAGATCCGGTACAATTCGTTGAAGTCGATGTGAGTGGGGCCGACCAATTGGAACTTCAGATACTTAATGGTGGATCTGTTAATGAAACAATAGATGGAAATAGGAAAAGAACGGACCACGGGAACTGGGGAAATGCTCGGCTTTTGACCTGTACGAATGATGGAGCTATTCTATTTGAGAATATTGATCCTGCTCCGTTAGAAAATGGCCTCTGGGGAGGCTTAGTCCTTTTGGGAAATGCTCCTTCAAATGCCCCACTTGCTTCCAGGAAGATTGCAGGTCTCCCCACTGATGATCGCAATACCTATGGGGGGAATGCTGAAGAAGATAATTCAGGCATATTAAGATATGTATCCATTCGCCATGGTGGGGGATTTCTAAATATGGGTGATAACATTAAAGCCAATGGGCTTACCCTCGCTGGAGTAGGGTCCTCAACTACCGTGGAATACGTGGATGTTTTCTCCAGTTTTGATGACGGTATTGAGCTTTGCGGAGGAACTGTCAATGCACGGTACCTTTCTATGGCATTTTCCGGAGATGACAGCTATGATATCGACCAGGGCTATCAAGGGTGGGGGCAGTTTTGGTTTTCTATCCAAAACCCGGGCTCTGATGTAGGTATTTCCCATGATGGAGGGGATCGGAATCTGGTAGTGAATCCCATTACCCAACCTAAAATTGTAAATGCCACCCTAATTGGAGGGGGAGCAGATAGTGATAATCGCTTTGGGATGATATTTTCCGATGGCGCTGGAGGAAGGTATGGTAATTCCATCATCGCTGATTTTAATTCAGGGGTTAGGATGGAGTATACAGGAGGCAACAATGATAGCTATACTCGTTACAATAATGAAGACCTGGTGCTAAGAGGGAATCTGTTCTGGAACATAGGTTTTATTGGAGCGGAATGCAATGAGTTGATTCTCCCAAGTCCTTCTGCTCCGGAAGAGATTAGCCAAGAGTTGAAAGGCTATTTTGAATCTGCTAACAATGTATACAACAATCCTGTATTTGAAACCTTTAACGGAAGTAGCTACGCTCCTGAAAAAAGAGCTCTTTACCCAATTCCTGCAGTCGGTGGTTTTGCATATAGAGACATTGAACCCCTCCCAACTGATGGAGCTGGAGCAAATTTTTTAGAACGAGTCCCCTACAAAGGCGCTTTTGGCTCAGAAATGTGGCTAGAACGTTGGTCAGCTTTGGACGCATATGGCTTTTTGGGGCAAAATGGGGGAAATGAGAATCCCAATACCTTAAAAGCAGATTTGGTATTTGAAAACCTTCCTGTTCTCCTGGATATCCTTGAACCTGGACAAGAGATTACCTTAAGCTTTGACATAAAAAATGATGGGGAATTTAACTCTGAGGCTACAAATGTGGAGGTCTTTTTGGAGAGTTCAAGTGCAATTCTAGGAAGCCAAGAGGTTCGGGCATTGAAAAAAGGAGAATCTATTACCAATATTTCTCTGGTTTTTAATCTCCCCGCTGATGCAGATGCCAGTGATGCATTCTTATTAAAGCTTGATACAGCCGGTTTAGTAGAAGAAGAAAATGAAGGTAATAACGAAGTAAGATTTCCATTTATCATTAATCAGCCAGAGCTTCCGGATTTGGAAATATCCAATCTCAGTGCAAACCCTAATCCCACAACCTTGGGGTCTACTGTTACCGTTAACTTTGATGTGACGAACAATGGAGAGATAAATTCGGGGGCAGTAGCTATACAAACTAGCTTGGATGAGACCGTGCTCAATACAACTCCCCCTAACATTTCCAGTATTGAAGCCGGAGCCACTCGGTCCTTTTCCCGAAATGTGACCATTCCTACTAATATTTCTCCTGGTGAATTCTCCCTAAGTGTTCTCTTGGATCCAGATAATGCCATTGAGGAAGGGGATGAGGATAATAATGAAGCTTCGGTTAAGTTAGAGATACCCGCAAATCTACCTGACTTGGTAATAAGGGATTTATCCCCAGAAGTAAATTCTGTACAGGCTGGGGAACTATTTTTCCTTACGTTTACCGCCGAGAATGCAGGAAGCGCTGAATCAGGGCCTATAGATGTACTCGTCCGCTTGAGTACAGGAGAAATTATTGCAACCAATACCCTTTCCAGTCTTTCCGGTGGGGGAAATAGCCTAGTTCAATTGCAAGTAGCCATTCCAGCTAGTATTACAGATACGGAGGTTACCTTGGAGGTGATTCTAGACCCTGAAAACAAGATCATTGAAGAAAATGAAGACAACAACGGCCAATCGGTCCAGTTGACGGTAATCCCTACGGAGCGGATGTTCCCAGATCTTACCTTAGAGATGACTCAGCCTCTTGAAGATACCATCACAGTGACAGCAGGCCAGGCATTTAACGTAAGTATTCGGGTGGGAAATATTGGGGATTCCCTAGCACCTGAGAACCAGATCAGATTTACCTTTAATGACAGGACGGTAGATACCCTCATACAGGCGGAACTTCCTGTATTATCCGTTCGATTATTAGAGAATAATTCCATTTTTGTGCCCTCTGCCACTCCTGCTGGATTTTATGCTTTTGTAGCCAAGGTTGATGCTAAAGAGGAAATTGTTGAAAAAAGTGAAAGCAACAATGCAGATACCCTAATCGTCGTCGTCAAAGAGGGCAATGGGGGGGAGGACCTTTCTATTACTCTCACGGATTTCCCTTCCTTTCATACAATGCGTGAGGAGGCTTCTAGCACCCCCAATATTACAGTGTCCCACCCAGAACGGGTAAGCAGGGTCGTATTTGCCCATAAGCATATTTCTGCCCCTTTAGTAGAAAGTTCCTTTACTGTAACGGAATTACCCATTACGGAGGATGGAGTTTATTCAGCCAGTTTTGCGGATTCAGAAGTAGGTCCCATTGGGATTACCTACTTTTTTAGGGTTTTTGGGACCAACGGAGAAGAAGTCCAATCCGAATTGGGACACACCCACCTGCGATATAATGGGGATGGGCTTACTTTACCATCGATTAAAACAGGTAATCAGGTAGAGAATTATCAGATCTTAGCCATCCCCTTGAACTTGGACAATAAGACGGTACAAGACGTATTTTTAGATGACATAGGAAGCGATGAAGAGCAGACTCGATGGCGTCTCATGCAGTACAATGGAAGTAGAACCTTAGATCTTACTGCTGCAACTAATGTCTTACCTGGTCGTAGCTATTGGCTGCTTACCGTGAATTCCGCTACCATTGATACGGGACCGGGAACTACTGTACAGGCGACAGAAATAGATCCTGCAGCCTTTACCCTAACTACCCAACATACTCAAGTGGGGAACCCTTATAATTTCCCCATCCTATGGGAGGATATCCTCACGGCAAATGATAATCCTGAAGGCTTGACTTTTACTACCTATAATAACGGTTATGTAGAAGATACCCGTCTGGAAGCCTTTGAAGGGGGCTTTATTCAATCAAACACCACGCCTCTGCCCTTAGCCATACCAGTTTTCAAAAATCCCGATGTAAATCGTTTAGCGGCACCTCAGCCTAACCCCATTAATGCTCAGGAATGGTATCTGCCTTTCTTTCTGGAGTCTGGAGATCTGGTCCATAAGGTAGGGGGGATAGGCATGCATCCTGCAGCTTCACAGGGTTTTGATTTGAGAGATGTAGAGGGCTTCCCCCGTTTTGAAACCTTTTTGGATTTTTATTTTCCGGAGGAAAACCACCCCTATGAGCGGATGGCAAAAAACTTTGTTTCCCCCCAGGAACAATACTCCTGGGATATGGTTATAAATTCTAATACGGGAAATCCTATTCTCCTTAGTTGGGAGAATGAAGGATTTGGAGAGAATGATCGTCAATTGTGGTTGGAAGATCTGGATCGGGGAATTGTTTATGATATGCGGGCAGAAAATATGCTTAGATTACCTCTAGGTGCTGAAGAAGGACATTTTAGCATTCACTATGGAGACCTTGCTTTTGTAAAAACCCAGGTAAATAAGTTAGAACCCTGGATAGGCGTTCCCTTTCCCAATCCAATGGAGGATCGA
Source organism: Bacteroidia bacterium (assembly GCA_965263105.1). Taxonomy (GTDB): domain Bacteria; phylum Bacteroidota; class Bacteroidia; order J057; family J057; genus JBCCTX01. The sequence goes on from CBDHGL010000003.1 coordinate 1,335,773, forward strand.
GTGAACTTTCGGGTGATACATCCTGAAAATACCCCCCAAATACAAGTATCAGCAAAATTGTATAATGCTATTGGAGCAGAAGTAGCGAGTCAAAATTGGGAAGAAGGGAACAGATACCTGTTTAAATGGGATTTGGCAAAGGCTAAATTGGCCAAAGGAATCTATATCTACCGTATCCAGGTTCTTTCTGATGGGTCTCTATTTAGTAAAGAAGGAAGATTATTAAAAAATGATGGAAATTAATTACCTTACCTGATAATCCAGTAGACCCCAACAATCCATAAAATTTCCATGATAAACAACCTCTACCAAATTGGCAGAATTTCCTTTCCCTGTTTCGTTTTCCTGGTTATCTGGTCAAATGATTTGATCGGGCAAGATCCTGGAATTAGCCAGGTTTCCCCTGTAGAACCCTTTATAAATGGAACTTTTCCCGCCTTTCCCCCTGGCTTAGGCTCTGGGCAGGATGAAGTGGTATATAAAATTGAAAATGCCTTCCCAAATCTGACTTTTACAGATCCTGTAAAGTTGCTTGAGATGCCTGGTAATAAGTTTATGGTGATCGGAAAATCTGGCCATGTCTGGGTTTTCGACAATCTCCGAAATGTTTCTTCCAAGGTTCAGGTATTGAATATAAAGAGCCAGGTAGAAATCGGAGGAGATGGTGGCGTATTGGGAGGGGTATTACACCCTGATTTTGGTCAAGAAGGATCTACCCATAAAGGCCACTTTTACTTGTGGTATAGATATACCCCTCAAAAAGGAATAGAAGAGGGGTACGCCTATCTGCGCCTTTCTCGGTTCACTTATGATCCAAGCAAAAACGTGGTGGACCAGAACTCTGAATTTGTTCTTATCCAACAATTCGATCGGCATGATTGGCATAATGGAGGGGATATGTTTTTTGGGCCCAATGGCCTTCTCTACCTCTCTATTGGAGATGAAGGAGGGGGAAATGATGAATTTAATGTAACCCAACAAATAGATAAATGGCTTTTTTCTGGAATCTTGAGAATAGATGTAGATGAACGTGGAGGAAACTTCAGCCACCCCATACGTCGCCAGCCCAGAAACCAAGCTCAGCCACCACAAGGCTGGCCAAGCAGCTTTACTCAAGGGTATTTTATCCCCAATGACAATCCTTGGTTGGATGAGTCCGGGGGAGTTTTGGAGGAGTTTTTTGCGCTGGGTACCCGAAGCCCTCATCGGATGACATATGATGAAGAGACAGGGGATATTTGGGTAGGAGATGTAGGGCAGAGGACTCAGGAAGAAATTAGCATTGTGGGAAAAGGAGATAACCTGCAATGGCCATACCGAGAAGGGGCCATTAGCGGTCCCAAAGCTAAGCCTAATAATCTTATCGGAAAGGATAAGGCCCCTATTTATTCTTATGGGAGGCAAGAAGGGGCTTCAGTGATTGGGGGCTATGTGTATCGTGAAGATAAATTTCCCGAGTTAAAAGGTAAATTTATTTTTGGAGACCATGAGACACAAAACATATCTCTCCTTAGCCCCAATATTGACAAAACACGTGCTACAATCGAGTTCTTGCTTCGCTTACCTACAGAAGGAGAAAGTCCCAAGGACGGCCTATCTTCTTTTGCCCTGGATAAACAAGGAAATATCTACATGCTGGATCTCTTCGGGACAGATATGGACGGAGGGAAAATTAGGAAACTGGTTCGGGAAGGTGGGGAAAATTGGAATGCACCAGAAAAATTATCTGAGCTAGGGGTATTTAGTAATTTGGATCCACTGATACCAGCAGATTTTCTAATTCCTTATGAGTTAAACGTCCCATTTTGGTCGGATGGGGCCCACAAAAGGCGATGGATCATTTTACCTAATAAAGGGAATTTCAATGATCCCCAAAATAGGGTAATCTTTAACTCCAAGGAGAACTGGACTTTTCCTGTTGGAACCGTTCTCATCAAACATTTCGATTTACCCTTGGATTATCGCAATCCTTCTCTTACCCAAAAACTGGAGACCCGCTTTTTCATCTATACCCAAGATGAAAATTCATACGGAGTCACCTACAAATGGAACGAGGAAGGAACGGAGGCCTTCCTGTTGCGTGATGGAGAAACAGAAACCTATGCTATTGTCGCTGAGGATGGGTCCTCAGAAAATTTAGAATGGCTCTATCCCAGTATGGAACAATGTGCCTCCTGTCATAATGAAAATGCGGGTTGGGTATTGGGCGTTAGGACACAACAACTTAATAAGGTAATGCAATATCCTGCTTCCAATAGAGAAGCAGATCAACTATTTACCTGGGATTTCTTGGGAATTTTTGACGCTCCTCTTAAAAATAGAAATCATTTGATTCATGTAGATCCCTTGACCCTGGAAGGGACAAGTGAAGAGTTTAGAGTTCGTTCTTATCTGGATGCAAATTGTGCCTATTGTCATCGTCCAGGAGGAGTCTCGGGCGTTTTTGACGCGCGAATTTCAACTCCACTGTATCAAACTAAGATGATTAATGCAGAGGTAGTGAGCAATAATTCTCCCGAAGGAGCCAGGATTCTTATCCCTGGAGAAGTGGAAAATTCCCACATTTTACACCGATCTATCAGCCTTGAATCCGATGCCATGCCTCCTATCGGGCGTTCTAAAATTGACGAACCTTTCATCTCCTTGATGCAAGAGTGGATAAGTAACCTAGACCCCAAATTACCTTCCAATATTTCAGAAAGCTGGTATGTGATTGAATCGGTTGATGATGAGGAGGTAATTAGTTTACAGGATAATTCTAAAGAAGAAGAGGCTATTTTTGAAACAAGACCCTATGATCGGCAGGGATCGCAAATATGGTTTCTTCAAAATATGGGGAATAGGAAATTTACCTTAATTGCCATGCATAGCAACAAGGCTATGGCCTATTCTGCTATGAAGAGTCAAGAGGGCGAGTCTATTGTCCAGGAAACTTTTCGAGAGTCCCAAGATCAATATTGGTATTTCTTTGCTGTCGGAAACCAGGAGTATGTAATTAGGAACGTTTACAATGGCCTGTACCTTGGGAAGGAAACAACTTCTAGCCTATCCCTCTGGAAAAGTTCCATTTCTGAGGCCCAGCGCTGGAAACTGCAAATTGCCTCCGATGATTTATTGGAAAGCTGTACCAATTCAGAGATTACCTTTCTTTCAGATTTAGATTGGGCAGGGACCCCTGAGAACGGTTGGGGACCGGTGGAACTTGACCAAAGTAATGGAGAAACCGAACCAAATGACGGCCAGCCCCTTCAAATTAACGGAAGTACCTACGAGAAGGGATTAGGGGTGCATGCAGAATCAGAGATAATATTCTCCTTAAATGGATCCTATGATATTTTTATTAGTGATATCGGTATAGATGATGAGGCTTGTAGTAATGCCAGTGTGCAGTTTGAAGTATTTATAGATGGGGTGGCTCAATATACAAGTCCCTTGATGAAGAGGAACGATCGTGCTAGGCACATTGAAATTCCCCTAACTGGTGCTCAGGAACTCAAGTTAGTTGTCAATAATGGAAGCCCTGCACTAGCCGAAGATTCCCAATCCTGTGACCATGCTAATTGGGCAGATGCCCGACTCATTGGGTGCTCAGAAGAGCAAACAGTAGGAATCCATAATTCCTTGGGAGGCAATATAGAAATCTTTCCCAATCCAACTTCCGATTTTATCCATATCAACTGGGATCAATCTAAAGTTTTTGGCGTATTACAAGTTGAATGTTTTTCCTTAGAAGGGAAAAAGCTTTTGAATACCTATATAACTTCTCCATCGGATATAAAAATCGGAGATTTTCCATCAGGAATGTATATCGTAAAACTCTCTCAAGGGAGTAATAGTTTCCTGGAAAAAGTTTGGGTTTGGTAAGGAAAGAAGGAAGAATTTAATTAATTTCACTTCATTAGACTGTTCCAGGGATTGTATTTATAGCGCTCTATTTTTTAAACTGACCAAATTAATGTTTAAGGAGAAATATTCATCTACCTTCATTTTTCTTGTAGTAGCCCTTACCTATTTTTTATTAGGATTCTTGACAGTCTCAGGTCAAGACCTCATTCACACCCTTGAGGGAAAAATTATTCCTGGACATATCCTTAGCATTGATAAGAAAATAGCCTACAACTTGAATGGGCAGAAGGGAGGTCCTACCATATTTATCAAAACAAAGGAAGTGGCCTTCATTTTATATGAGAATGGTGATTTGGATCTTGTGGAAAAAAATTCTACAAGGCATATTGCGTTTGGGCATCCTTCACATGATATGATTCTGACGACGAGTGGAAGCTTTCATCCCATGGATTCTGTTCGGATGGTGGGAAATAACCTAAAAGGAATTTCCCTGGCGGACCCTTCTCATCCCAGGGTTAATATTGGACTTCCAAATGTCCTAGCTAACTGGAATCGGGATAGAGAGCTAGTCCTCTTTTCCTCGCCTATCAATGTCCTGAATGCCATGCTTAAGGCTCCTCCTGCTGGACTGGTATATCCTTTCGTCCCGCCTGCTCAGGACCAAGAGAAAAAAGAGGAATCCCCTTTCCCTGAGTTAGATTCACTTAGTGATGAGGAAGCCCAAGAGGATAGCCCAAGAGTAGAAATGCCTATTCCGATGGATATGGAAAAGTATCGGGAATTAGCTACCTTCAAAGTGAAGCGCCTCCAACATTACATTAAGGTAATTTCAGACAAAAGTACCCCAAGCCCGGTTGCTGCAGATGCGGTCGAAGAAGCTTTGGTTTTATTTGTAAGCGATACCTGTAGTGTGCAGATTAGTAGCATTAATAAGCCCGATAGTGAGCCTCGTGAAGAATCTATCCGTAGATACTTTAAGAACCTTAAATCCCTACTATACGAAAAAGTCGAAATTGAGTGGGTAGACCTGTATTTTATCAGTGATCTGAAAATGGATCCGCAAGGAAATTACGTTGGGACTGTTTCCTTTGTCCAGATATTTACAGGTTATGTGGATGGCAAACCTGTATACAAAGATAAAACTACCAAGAGCGTGAACATCATTTTGAAGAAATATGAAAAGTATGCCAATGGAGAGGGAGAAGATCTGTGGGATGTTCTCCTTTCAGATATTATGGTGGAACTGACCGAAAGAGTTTAGGAAGCCTTATCCTTTTTCCTCCAAATTTTTGCTTATGAGAAAGCTGTACACAATTTCCTTATTTTGTCTCCTTATCATCTTCCCCGTATGTGAGAGTCAATGCCAGGAGCTTAGCTATGAGGATAAATATGGACTCATAGTTACTTCCAAAAATTTGATTAGCACTTATGAAGGGTTGCTAAATGAGCTTGCGGATGAAACGATATCAGACATGCAAGCCAATTTTAGGATCCGGCAAAGCTATTCACCTGGGCGGGAACAAATTTTTTATGAAGAGGAGGTAGTTATCGAAAGTGATCTAGATCCACAAGTCCTCGCCCAGAAAACCACCCCAGAAAATATCTTTGTTTCCAATTACTTACAATATTTCAGGCTCTTCTATGAGAAAAGTACCTCTTCCAGTGTCGAATTCACGGCTATTGAACCCATAACCGATATTGAAGAAGGGGATTATCTCTATCTCAGGATTTATTTTGAAAGTGAGTTCAAAAATGGGCATAAAGACATCAAGGAGCCTTACCCAAAGACTCAACGGGTAGCTGAAATAAAGATTGAACGAGTTGACAACCAATGGGTACCCCTGATTAACGGCATCTCTTTCTTCAAAGAAGCTGAGACAACTTCTATTCCCCAGGTTGATGATACTTCACAACCCAATATTTCCCTAAATCCAACTGAGAATCCCGAAGAAATAGCCAGACAAAAACCCAATGAAGAAGTCGATTCTCTTACGCCGAAAGAAGGGATAGATGATGAGCCTAAGCAAGAACCCAGCCCTGATGAGGTTACTGTGCTTCCTAATGCAAACGCTTTTAAGTTTAATTCCCCATCAACTCCTAGGGTACTCAAGTATGGGGAGACTATGAATGTAAGCTGGCAAAAACAGGATGGATCTACAAGTCCTGTTGACCTACGCCTCGTCCGAAAGGGAGAAGCTCCCCAATCCTTGGTGAATGATATGAGTAGGTCTACTTTTTCCTGGTCTCCTCAAAAGGGTCAAGTAAAAAGTGGCACTTACCAGTTTGAAGTAGTGAGTAAAGATGATCCCATGGCTACAGGGAGAAGCATCGAATTTAAGGTGAAGTCAAAGTTCCCTACGCTGTTGGCAGCTATTGGATCTATTGGGGTAGCTGTTGCGGTTTATTTTATTACACGAGATCCTGGGCCAGACCCCCCCATAACTCTTCCTCCAGGGGGTCCTATGGCCCTACCCGATGCTCCCATTCCATCACCCGATGACCTTAACTAGCTACACACATGAAACGAATCCATCTCATACTATTTTCCCTGTTGCCTGTTAGCCTCATAGCCCAAAAGACCTATGTCATAGGTGATTTTGATTTGCCTTATTTCGAAGAATTAAGGGGAATTAAGACAGATACCTGGACCCCCAATAATACCTATATCCTCCATGGAACCGTATTTGTCAATCCCGATGAAGTCCTTACCATTGAGCCAGGAACAGTTATCAAGGGGAGATATCGGCCTGAAGCAGATTCGGTTTCCCAACTAGTTATCAGTAAGGGGGCAAAGATTATGGCAGATGGTACCCCAGCAGAGCCTATTATTTTCTCTTCTGAAGGAGACTTCTCAGATAGCTATTTATCGAATTGCCAATCCCCGTTGGTTGATTATATCTCGGATCGGGAGGATCGCTTTTTACCAGGTAGTCATAATGGGTGGGGACCCATCGAATTGAATCAATCTAATGGTGAACGAGGGGAGGAGGATGGGAATAAGATTAGTATGAACGGAATCTATTACCCCAAAGGAATAGGAATGCACTCTAGCGATCCGAATCACGAGAATATCCAAGACCGAGATACCCTACCTCAATCCATTTTGAGATTCGATCTAAACGGAGAATATACCGTATTTAAAAGTGATGTGGGACCTCAGGACAATAAATTGAAAGAAAGAGATGGGGAAGGGCCAATTTCTAAACTCTCCATACAGTTTATAGTACTTGTAGACGGAGAGGAAAGGTATAGATCAGATGTGATGACACCAGGTTCAAGGGTGGAATATGTAGAAGTCGATGTAAGACGCGCCAATACCCTTGAATTGGTATTAGATAATGGGGGAAGTGGGGTGGACGGTAATTTTAAACGTTCCGACCATGGCAACTGGGGAAATGCCCGATTGGAAAGGTGTGCCGGACCAGGGACTTCTCTGCCACAGAACATAGATCCCTCTCCTTCAGATCGCAGTTTATGGGGAGGATTAGTCATTTTAGGAGATGCTCCTGTCAATGCAAGTGCCTCCATAGACCTGGGCTCAAAAGCCTATGGAAGGGATGAATATGGGGGAAATGATAGGGATGATGATTCTGGAATCCTGAATTATGTATCCATTCGACACGGAGGTGGGGTCCAGGATCGCAAAGTAAATGGGCTGACCTTGGCAGGGGTCGGGTCTGAAACAGATATTGATTTTGTAGAAGTATTCTCTTGCTATGACGACGGGATCGAGATTTGTGGAGGAACGGTGAATGCAAAGCATATGGCCATGGCCTTTAACGGTGCAGACGGATTTGATATGGATTTGGGATATGAAGGAAGGGGGCAGTATTGGTTTTCCATCCAGAACAACCAAGTTATTCAGATCCAAAATGGCCAATTTGATGGGGCTGCCCACAACGGAAGGAATAATTTTACTTCTCCCACACTTCCCCGGATATACAACTCCACCTTTATTGGGACCAATGAAGCCCCTCAGAATAATGACCGAAACTATGCGCTCCTTTTTGGGAATGTGGCGGCAGGTATGTATAAGAACAATATCTTTGTAGAATTTAACCAGGGGGTAAAAATTCAACAAAGGACTGGGGGGAATAACGATAGCTATGACCTCTTTCTAAATGGAGACCTCACGTTAGAGAATAATATTTTTTGGGATATCAGGGCTGGGAGCGAAGGCAGCCAAATTTTTCGCTTAAATAATCAAACTGCCCTTACAGAGGCCCAAAATTTTGCGGCCAGTTTTGAAGGGAGGGATAATATCTACAACAGTCCGGAGTTTAATGCCCTGAATAGCAGAAGCCGGATCGCCGGGGCAAGATCTCTTGATCCTCGTCCTAGATTGGATCTACAAGGGTTTGCAGACCAGGATCTAGCTACTCCTCCTAATGATCAATTCTTTGATTCTCCTGATTTCAAAGGTGCTTTTGGGCCTACCTTGTGGATTGAAAATTGGACGGCCTTAGATGCATATGGCTACTTGGGAACTACAACCGCTGGTCATGACGCCCCCTTATTGCCAGACCTGGAAATAACCAATGTGGAAGGACTTGAGCAGAGGATTGATCCTGGTTCAGATATGACGGTAAACGTAACCATTTCAAACACTGGGCAGTTTGATGCTAACGCTGTTCAAACTCAAATCAGACTGGCCAGTGGAGATATTAGCCCTATCAATCTTACCTCCATCGCTCAAATCCCCAAAGGGCAATCGGCCTCTTTGGAAATCACAATTCCTCTTGCAGCCTTGCCTGAAGGCAATCAGGAGTTGATTTTTGAGGTTGATCCTGGAAAGGATATTCGAGAGGAGGATGAAGGTAATAATATCTTTAGACATACCTTTGTTATAGGAAATGAGGTGATCCCCGCTCCAGATTTAGCCTTGTCAAAACTAAAAGCTTCTCCTTCCATCATCTGTTTGGATGAACCCTTTACCGTGGAGTTTTTCGTAAAAAATATCGGAGATGCAGTGGCTGGAAATATTGGCTTAACCCTTACTTTAGATGGAGAAACCCTGGACCCAGAACCGGCCTCTTTAGTGGGAAGCCTGGGAATTGGAGATAGTGCTGAATATCAGTTAAATGTTAACTTTCTCGAAGGGACTACTATTGGAGTCAAATCCCTGGAATTAACCCTGATCCTGGCAGATGATAAGAGTACCGTAAATAATAAGGATGACATTCCCATTACGGCACAAGAATGCATAGATCCGGGGCCAGACATAAAAATTTTGGGATTACGTGCTGCTCCAGCCATGCCAGAAGTTGGGACTACAGTCAACCTGAATTTTGATATCGCAAATATAGGTGAGCAAACAGCGGATTTGATCACTTTTACGGCTGATATGGAAGGAACTGAGCTGACCATAGATCCTTCTTCTTATCCCAGTGGTATTCCCGCAGGCGACACAGTTTCTATTGAAATAGTGGCAGAGCTTCCCGAGGCTGTATTGGGGGAAAAAACTGTTACCCTTACTCTTACGCTGGAAGGCGAAGAGAACACTGGTAATAACGCAGATTTTGAAGTCATCACGATAATTGAAAGACTAGGTTTCTCCATATCTCCATCGTTTCTTGCTAGCCACACGCATGGGGTGGGGGGAAATACCGAGCAAACTATTACCGTATCTGATCCTTTGGAGGTGAGTACGGTTGAATTTTTTCATCGGCCGATCTCAGCTCCTGATGCAGAATTTAGTTCTGATCTTTCCGTTATACAGGATGGCAGTTCTTATAAGGTATCTATTGAGGATGCACAGACAGGTCCAATTGGGGTGAATTATTATTTCAGGGTTACAACCAACTCTGGAGAAGTGTATGATAGTGAAGCTGGATATACCTATTTGCGTTACAATAGTCCCGGTCTCTCGGTTATTACTACGCAAGCAGATACGATGGAAAAGGGCTATAAAATCATTTCAGTCCCGCTTGAGCTTGATCAAAATAGTTTTAATACAGTTTTTCGTAACTCGCTAGGTGATAATTCTGGTAAAACCCAGTGGCGTTTTATGCACTTTGATGGAAGTACGAGCAGGGACTATACAGGTGCCATAGAACCAGGTAAAGGATACTGGATTCTTACTCGGAATCCTGTAAGCTTGCAAACAGGTTCTGGAGTTACGGTGAATAACAATGAGTTGAATCCTTTTACCATTGATCTAACAGGGGTCAATACACAGATTGGGAATCCATACAACTTTACCATTCTTTGGAGTGATATCGTCGAAGCGAATAACCTCCCTTCAGGGGTTGACTTGAAGACCTGGGATGGAGGATGGATTCGAGAGAGTCAGTTAGACGCTTTTGAAGGAGCCTTTGTTCAAAATACTGCAGGCATATCCAGCCTGACAATTCCCGTAAAACGCAACCCCAATGTAAATCGGCTGGCAGCAAAACCTACTTATCCTCCTTTGGACTCAACCGCCTGGTTTGTTCCTATCAACCTTAAGTCAGGTGGCCTAATTCATGAGGTTTCTGGTATAGGCATGCACCCGGAAGCCAATGAAAACTTGGATGTACGTGATATGATGGGCCTTCCCAGGTTCAACCAGTTTCTCGATATGAACTTTCCTGTGGAAAGTAATTCGTCTACGGTTATCAATGAAAACTATGTGGATACCCGTTCAAGCTACAGTTGGGAAATGGAGGTAATATCAAATTTAGGGAAACCCATTACCATTAATTGGGATCCCAGTCAATTCGGAGTAAATTCTCAGCAACTTTGGTTGGAAGAGCTTGAAACCGGGATTGTTATTGATATGCGCCAGGAAGATGCATATACCTTCCATTCGTCCTCTGAAACATCTCGATTTTTTATCCATTTTGGGGAGTTATCCTATGTAGCATCTCAGGCTCCCAGATTCTCAACAAGAATCCTTGAACCCTATCCGAATCCCTTTAAAGATAGGCTCCTCATTCCCCTTTATTTGCCTCCGATATCTACTCCTACCGAAGTTCATATGGAACTCTTTAATCACCTTGGGCAGAAAATATCAGAGACTCATTGGGGAAAGGATATGAGGAAATCATTTCAACTGCTCAAGTGGAATTTGGATAGATCTGCTTTTGCAGAAGGCCTATATTTTTACCGGATTGAGATTGAAGGTGAAGACTTTTCCACAGAGAAAAGCGGAAAACTTTATTGGAAGTAGCGAATTCCAGCTAAAACCTGATCCAGAGAATCAGTTTTTTTCAGGTAATCACTTAAGAAAAACGGGGGTATTGGTTCTCCCTGTGGCAAATCCACCGCTAGGGGGTCTATAGGCGTATCATTTTTTCTTATGTGAAAGCAAACGTGGGGACCAGTAGCATCTCCAGTTTGACCTACTAGCCCTATGAGATCTCCTTGCTGAACAAAAGCTCCGGGTTTAATGCCTCCAGGGAAGCTATTTTTCTGCATATGTAAATAGAAGGTTTCATATCCTCCGCTGTGTTGAATTTGGACGTAATACCCATTGTGGTTCCGGAACTTCGCCTGGAGAATTTTGCCATCTGCAACCGCAAAAATGGGCGAACCTGCTTTAGCAGCGTAATCGGTTCCATAGTGGAATTTTTCTCTTTGAGCAATGGGATGAAACCTCAGACCAAACCTGGAGGATACTTGAGCATACTTCACGGGAGATTTGAGGAAGGTTGTTTTCATGGGTACACCTTCTTTGTTAAAATACCCTTTAAACGGTTCTTTATCAAAGAAATACAGTTGGTGCTTTCTTCCCCCTTCCTCCAACCAGATGGCATCCATGCTATTTATCTCATGTAGGTTGCCATCAATATAGGTACCCTTGAAAGCAAATTTAATTTTTGACCCAACTTGAAGGTGATATAAATCAACTGTCCAGGCAAGTGCTTCTTCAATCTGCTGTTCTAACTCATCAGAAAGTAACAAACGACTAGAAAGCGTTCTCCGTAGGCTGTGATTGATAATACCCCCAAAGTGCTGGGATTCAGTTCTAATCGAACGGCTTTTATGAGTGACGAATAGGGAGTCTCCTATTCCACAGACCCAGTAGTCAAGCGGACTGGTCTCGAAAATAAAAATCTCAGGAGATTGTGTTTCCCGACTCGAAATTAAAGAATAGCGCATCCCTTGGAACCGTTGGTTGAGAGGGGAAGGTTGGGGCAGTTTCTGGTTAATTGCTTGAAGGGTCTTTAGGGGCAGTTTTAACTCCCCATAAAGCACCTCCATAGGGGTTTGAGTATCTGAAAATACATCTCGCTTCTCCAATTTATATTGGGATAATTCCAAACCATATTGATTTAAAAAGCTAGCCTGGAGGGGGTCAACTGAAATTTTGTTGTTGGTGAGGCTGTCTGACTTTAAAGGGAGGGATTGAACGCTAGAGGGGGGATTCCAAGTTCTAATAAATACGATTAGGATGATAATCCCTAGAAAGCCTCCTATTCCAGCGATATATAGACGTTTATGTGCTGGAAAGTTTATAGTTTCGGCCATTTGGACCCAGTAGGCCCATAAGTCAATATTTTTGGGAGAAGAGCTAGGATTTGGGGTAGGCTTTTTGGAAGAATCATCCTGGGGAAGTCCTATTTTTAAAGATTTGCGAGAAGGGCTAGACGGTTTGGATGAACTTCCCTTTTGGCGAATATGGATTTTTTTCTTGGCCATTATTCAGCGATTAAAAGGCGCAGCCATCTGGCAAGGGTTCCAGGAGTTCCAACCCATTTCCCAGGGCACTATCGACTCGAACCAATTCAAACCCCAGTTGGACAGATCCTTTTGCACCTAGAGGGCTGTACCCAGTATTGTTCATATGCGCCCTTACCCAAACGCTTTGATCTGCTGCAATCGGAACTGGGGATCCAGAGCGTGTGAAGGGCTGCTCATTTACGTGGCTGTGGGTGAGAATTCTGCGATAAATCAAGGTGCCCGAATCACTCATGACTTCCCACCAATCTGCATACTGATCGCAGCCGGTATCCGGGCTAGATAGTTCAACTGAAAAGGAATAAGCACCCTCCGATCCACTGGTGGATACAGACAGAATACGGGCATCTGGAAGCTCTTCAGCAGGACTCATGGTAACCTGTCTGGCAATGGGGTCGCAAGCGAGCAATAAAATGCATACACTTAATACGGAACGCAAGAAAATTATGTTCATGGCAAATAGGTTTTAGCGAGCCTTCATCTCGGAGATCCAATCGCGAATCAATTGAATTCCTTCCTGGTGAATGAGTTTTCTGCTAAGTTCAGGCATCATCACCCCTGGGTCCTCGGACTCCATTCTAAAGACCAAGATAGAACTGTTAGGGTTTCCTGGGTCTATATCGAATTTTCGTCCTCCAGAACCCCTTCCTGCCGCGATAGGGCTTTTGAGGATACCTAGTTGCGCGGGGTCTTGAGTATGAATATCTAAGTACAAACCGGAAGTATTGGCTGGGCCCTTAGGATTGTGGCAATGGCCGCAGTTAATATCTAAATAGGCCCTGGCCCGATTTTCTAAAGAGGCTGTCTGTGGATTATCCCAGTCGGGAAGACTGGGGATATCTCCCTGTGCCGGAAGACCATTAAGCATACCTTTCTCCGCCCAAAACTGAAGTTGGTTGTGGGTGCCATCGGAACCATAGGAGAAATCTCCGTTGAGTTGTCTGGCAGAAGGTCCAATGGGCGTAAGAACATCTGCATGTAAATGGCATCCCTTGCATTGATTCATGTTGGGAATGACATAATCGAGTTTTTGCTTTTTCCCTTTTTCATCTTTCCACTGTATCTGCTTTCTAGCTCCTGCTACGTCGAGGAAAGCATCTGTTTGTTGTTCATCCCAGACATAAGGTAAGGCTTTCCAACCCGCCTCTTCCCGAATTAATATACGAGTCTCTATGAGCTTCCTTCCTTTATCAGGGTTTCTGGCATCTATGGGATAATAAAAGGTCTTAACGATTTCTGTCCCCACAGGAAAATCTAGTACCAAGGAATCATTGTAAGGGATTTTGCTTCCAGATGGAATGCGTACGAAACGTGCTTTTCGTGCATAATCAGAAAAAAGGGGGGTATTTAGGTCATAAGGTAGGACCCCCTCTGCTGGAAGCATATTTGATAGATCTCCGGTAAAAAATCCGTATTCGGAAAGTTGGGCTTTGTAGGATCCTTCTTGAGGGGGGTGAGGGATATTCCATCCAATCCCTCCAAGCAATATTCCCCCCAAAATAGCAAGTAGTCTCAAATTCATGTGTCTTATCGATCTTTCCCAAGCTCTTCTACTTCGGGTAACGTTTGTCCTGCACAGCTAAAAGGCTTGATGTCCGTGTTAAGATTCTTAAACTCATTTTCAGCATCAAGGTTTCCAAAACTTTCATTTTTGTTGTTTTGGATACAAATCTGGTATTCAGACTTGAGTTGCCCGGAGGAGTTTAAGTGATCTTTATTAGGAATGCCATCATAGATGATATGGGGAACCTGCCGCTTAAATTTTAAAGCGATCAACTTTCCAAAACGGCTTTTCAGAGAAGGGAAGCCTTTTTTTCTTTCATATATATTATTATGGATAGAAATGCGATAGGTGTAGGGATCGTATTCCTCATCTTCGAAAGGTCTTTCTGTGATATAATAACTAGAAATCCCAGTACCCAAAGTTTTATTTCCAACGATTTGGTTGTCAAAAATTTCTACGTCATTGGCGGCAAGAATCATGATTCCGGTACCTGGAGGGATATCAGAAACGGTATTACCGGGAGGGGCAAAATTCTTGTAGTTATTACTTTTTATTTCATTTTGAAAAACCCGCACATTCCCCCCTTGTTTTTTGATAAGACCAGGCAAGTCAAAAACCAAGATCCCCCCAGTATTACCAGTAGCTATATTATTGTATACATCTGCATCCGTAGAATTTTCTATTTCAATCCCAGCTACGTTGCGATAGGCTTTGCTGTTTCGTACAATGATATGTTCGGATTGCCCAACATAAATTCCTGCATCTGAGGCCCCTATAGCTTCACATCCATCAATGAGGACCTTGCTACATTGAACCGGATACAAGCCATAGGCTCCATTGGTCTTTTTGGGTTTCCCAGTCCACTCGGCTTTTACTCTTAAGAAAGAGATTCCTTTCACATCTTGTGTCTTGATAGCATCACCCTTTGCATCCTGGACACTTAAATCCTGAATAGTGATATTTTGGGCATTCGTAACTTTTATCCCTTCTGCTCCTTCGGATTGCCCCTTAAAAGAAATGATGGTTTGGTCCATTCCTTTTCCTTTTATAGTTACATTCTTCTTCCCATCCAGCCAAAGACTTCCTTTAAGGGAATACTTTCCTGCATCAATTTCGATTGTTCCCCCATCTTCCACCATGATAAATTGGGTCTGTAGGGCTTTCTCTTTTGCTTCTTGCGCTTGATTTACCGAAATCATAGCACCATAGATGAGTAAAATAAGGAGTAGTCTTTTCATAGGAATATTGAGTTTTAAACTGATTTACAATTTAAAAATACATAAAAATAAGAATAAGTATTACAAAGGATAATATTCCTTTGAACATTCTTGTTAATTTAGTGTGCTAAACTATTATTTTCCTTTAGCTACCGGTCGCATTTTCGTATGGCGGATTTGTCTTTTCTAACCCTTAAGAAGAATATAAAAAGAATATATTCACTGGTCGAATCAGGCCAGTTGAGGCAGGCGTTGGATGGATTCCAGGAGACTCCTTTTGAGTTCGAGTCTATTGCCATGATACGTGAACTCAATAAGTTGGAACAGGAAAAGCGATTGGAAGGACTTGACAAAGGTTTTTATCTCGACCAGAAAAATAAGTTGAGAAATCACATTCTTCTTTTGGCCGACCGATTGGAAAGACAATCCAGGGAAAAGCATCTTTGGGAGAAAGCCCAAATAAAGGAAAGTATCAAGAATTACCTCGCTTATTTGAAGGAGTTTCCTCAGGGGGAGCACGCCGAAGAAGCCCTATGGAAAGTCGCTTGCTTGGATGATACAGCGGAGAGCTATAACAATTATCTTAGGGAGTTCCCCGAAGGAAAATATTGGGAGGAAGCCTATGATCATTTACAGGGGAGATCTAAAGGGGCAGAAACAGTTTCGTCAACTGCTTCCCCTCCTCTATTTAAGCCCCAAATAACCTTTGACTTATACATGTTGGGAGGAATCCTTCTGGTATGTGGGCTTTTGATACTACTCTTACGGTATGTCATCTTCCCCGATTATTTCCACGATCCAGAACGAGAAAAAAAATATCTCTCATCGGAGATAGAGTCCCATTTGGTCAGTATGGGTGGAGATACGTTTGCGCTTAAGGTTGGTGAAAAGCATTTTGATCCGGTCACCTTATCTCCATTTATGATAAGTAAATACGAAGTTACCCAAGCTTTGTGGGCAGAAATTATGGGGGATAATCCCAGCTATTATAGAAATTGTCCGGATTGTCCGGTGGAAAATATCTCCTGGTATGATGCCATCCTATTTTGCAATAAACTCAGCTTGAAAGAAGGGCGGCAGCCATTTTACCAATTAGATACCTTGCGTAAAGATTCAGATAACCTAGATGTGTTGGATAGCCTTCGTTGGGAGGTTGGTATACAACGAGAGGCCGATGGTTACAGGCTTCCCACGGAGGCGGAATGGCAATTTGTTTTCGAAAGAGGAGGAAGTTTATCCGCGGAGGAGGGGCGGATTTTATTGCAAGAAGGTCAGGAATCTCTTCTAGCCCCTTCCACCCAGCCTGTTCATCGATATAAACCCGATAGTTTGGGAGTATTTGGTATGCAGGGGAATGTCTCCGAATGGTGTTGGGATTGGTATCTCCCTCAAGTCGAAGATGAAAATCGGGTAGCGCGAATTTTTCCAGAACGAGATCCCCTGGGACCCAACTCAGGGCGAGCCCATGTTATCCGAGGCGAAAACTTCGCAATGGAAGACTCACTTGTTAAAAGACAGGACCGATTATCTGATTCTCCGCTTAGTAAGGGAAGAGCAGTTGGAATACGCTTGGTTAGGAGTACTCCTCCCTACATGGAAATGGTGGGGATTGAAGGTGGTAGTTTCTTGATGGGGAATTCTCAGCGTTACGGAAGGGAAAATGAGATTCCCCTTCGTTCTATGGAAGTGTCTTCTTTTGAATTGGGAAAATATGAGGTTACTCAACGTCAATGGGCCAATGTCATGGGAGCAGATTCTGTTAGTAGTTGTAAAAACTGTCCTGCCTTTAACATATCTTGGTATGAGGCTGTAGACTTCTGCAATGCTTTAAGCAAAATGCATGGCTATGAACCTTATTACATCATTGACTCCCGACCTTCTGAGACTCGGTTTCTCAATGAAGAGGACAGAGGGAATTGGCAAGTCTCATGGGACAGTACAGCTAATGGCTACAGGTTGCCAACTGAGGCAGAATGGGAGTTTGCCGCAAGAGGAGGTATACGCTCAAACCGCCATATATTCGCTGGAGATGACGATATTAGGAAGATAGGGTGGTTTAATGAAAATACCATTCTGAACGAAAGAGAAAAAGATAGTACCTTGGTTAAGGTGAATATTCAAGGCATCGATCCTCGGCCCATTGGGCAACTAGAGGGGAATGAACTCCATATATTTGATATGACAGGTAATGTTTGGGAATGGTGTCAGGATACCTTTGCCATGTATGATGGTTCTTCTTTCAGGGGGGATGATAGGAATTTACTCGTGCTCAGAGGGGGAGGATATTTGAGCTCGCCCTATTATTGCCGTATTCCTATAAGGATGGGCCGGGAACCCGAAAAGCAAAGCAAAGCTTGGGGCTTTCGAGTTGCCCGAACCATTTTTCCTTAATAGAAATTATTTGGTAATGATTTTTACCAAAGATCCTTTGTTGACGAAATTGTCCAGCTCCAGCCCGTTGAGCAAGGCATGCTCTTCCATTCGATCGGCTGGAACCTTATAAGTTCTCAATACATTGGACAAACTTCCCGCTTTTCCAACGGTTTTTATAGTTAAGCGTTCAGGTTTTACATTGATCTTTGCAGGATCTGTCAGCTTTTTAAAATTTGTCATGGTGTAGGAAAAATTTTGCTGATTCCTAGCAAAATCAGGCGTCTTTGCTAAACCATGTAAAGCGATGTAGGTACCTCCAATATCAATGAAATAGGTCATTATTTTCAAGGTTTCTGGGTTCTGCGAACCTGGAACTGATTGTGAATTCCCAACGCTACTGGAGGGGGAATTGGGTTGAGGACTGGTATTTCTACTTGGCAAGGTCTGAGAGTCAGACTTGGTCGTCCGAGTAGGCTGGTTTCCTCCGCTCGTAGGAACTTGATTGGGTTTGGGTAGAGTTCTAGTCCTTGTGCTAGAGGTTGAGGTGTTATCAGAACTGGAAGTCTCTGTAGATGGTCTGGGTCTCTCCCGCATATTCTGTTGTTGATACGCAGAAGCACCCTGAGCCTGTGCGTTTTCCTGAGGAACCTGTTCAGAGAGAATAACCACTGCAGGATAACCATTGACAGAGGTCTTTTGACCAGAAAGTTGAGTGAGCTTATTTTCCGTAACAAAGGTATTTGCCGCATCTTCCAGGCTATTTCCTTTAGCTAATTGTAGCAACATCATGGCCTTTTCATCAGGAGCAGCCATTTGTACCTGAGAAGCTGAATTGATTACCTTCCATTGGCTGGGAGTAGGGAATTGGAAAGTCATTTCGGGATGATAAAAAACGCCATTTTCTACATACCCATGACGTGGATCCTCCCCATAAATGAGGCCCTCCAACATTCTTAAGTAAGAGTCCCTTCCTGTTTCCAAGTTACTAACCCCCAATTCAGATTGAATTTGATCCGAAAGTGCATGAACGGTTGCATAACGATCTCCTGGATCTGGGTGGGTAGACATGAAAGTAGGAATAGCTTCTCCGCCTGCGTTTTCCCGCATCCGAGAAAGGGTATTGAAAAAGTTGGCCATGTGGTGAGAGTCATAGCCAATTTTGGTCGAATATTCTACTCCCAGACGATCTGATTGAGTTTCATGGTCCCGCCCAAATTTCAAAAACAACAATTGGAGTCCTGTATTGGCAAGGTTGGCATATTGCCTAAAGTCTTCTGAAAGTACCATTCCCCCTATTAACCCAATTTGTGCTAGCATGGAATTGCTGTATTGTCTTGCGGAATGACGCGCCGTTACATGCCCAATTTCATGTCCCAATACTCCGGCAAACTCAGCTTCATTGTTGAAATGAGCCATTATCCCTCGAGTGAAATACACATAGCCCCCAGGAACTGCAAAGGCATTCAATATAGGGGAGTCTACAATCTTAAATTGGTAATCAAGATGTGGTCTATGAGAAATTTTGGCCATTTCCTGACCTTTTTCGTCAATAAATGCTTGAAGGGTTTCGTCTTGATAAAGACCAAATTGAGCCAATATAGAAGGGTCAGAAGAGGCTCCGAGGGCAATCTCTTGTTGCTCCGACATGAGCATGAATTCTTTTTTGCCGGTAACAGGGTTGACTGCACAGGAGACAAACAGCAATTGTATACTTCCTACAAGTAGGAGGCCATACAACATATGTTTAACAATTTTCATGATATGGATGGATTGAATTGAGAATAATGTGGGTAATTTTCAGGGGTCTGCAACAAATATAATATACAAATTCCTATAAATTTAGATGGGAAATAGCTTGCAGAGTCATTCTGCAAGTTTTAATAAGAGTTCTTTTTCGAATCGGGCATTTTTTTTACCTTCTTAAAAACCCCTTAATCTGAATAGTATGTACCCTTTATTCATTTGGAGCTTCGTATTGGTTCTCGCTTTCCCTCTCTGGTCTTTTGGGCAGACACTTGGTAAATTTGAGGCTCAGACCCTTGATTCGACGCTTGAGATAGGATATGGTCTAGCTGTTGGCGACGTGGATGGGGATGGGAAACCCGATATTCTTTTAGCAGATAAAAAGGAGTTTGTTTGGTATCGAAATGGGGACTGGAAGCGCTTTGTAATGATTCGAAACCTTACCGAACGGGATAATGTATGTATTGCAGCAAAAGATATTAATGGAGATGGTCAAGTAGAGGTGGCTGTAGGAGCCCAGTGGAATCCCGGCGAGACCCAAAATCACCAAGCTTCTGGGTCAGTTCACTACCTGGTTCGGCCCTCAGACCCTCGGGAGGAATGGCGGGCCATCAAGCTGCCACATGTGCCTACTATTCATCGAATGCGATGGGCCCAAACCTCAGATAAAGCGTATCAATTGATTGTCTTGCCTCTTCATGGTGAGGGTAATAAGGTCGGAAGAGGAAAAGGGGTAAAGGTTCTCGCCTTCCCAGTCCCAGAAGATCTAGCGTCTAATTGGGAATTCCAGGTACTCGATAGTGCCATGCATCTCACCCATAATTTTGAGGTAGAGAACCTTCGAGCAGCAGACAAACTCTATGTAGGAGGTAAGGAAGGAATCCAAGCTATATCCCACTCAGCAGAAAACTGGTCAAAGGGACGCCACTACTTGAAAGACCACAGTTTTGGGGAAATTAGGCTAGGTCTTGGTCCGGATAATAATAAATTTTTTGCTGGGGTAGAACCTATGCATGGCAATTTGCTTTCAGTGAACTGGCTTATGGGAGCAGGATTCATTAGACAGGTTCTCTGTGATGACTTGGTTCAAGGACATGCCTTGGCTACTGGTGATTTATTGGGACAGGGACAGGATCAAATTGTAGTAGGCTGGCGAAATCCCAATGAGAATGGTAAAGTAGGAATTCGAATGTATCACCTTCAAGCGGATGGTTCTTGGGGCATGAAATGGATAGATGAAAATACCATGGCTTGTGAAGACTTAAAGCTGGCTGACTTGGACGAGGATGGGAAACTAGATGTAATTGCCTGTGGTAGGGCAACTAAAAATTTGAAAATATACTGGAATAAATTCCCTTAAGACGCTTGTTTTTCTAGGCAACTCAATATATCCAAGGAAAGGGGTTTGCAGATAAAATCTTGCACCAAAGGGTTCCTTGCTGCCCGCATTTTATCCGCAGGACTAGAAGAAGTAGACAAAATAAATAGCTTTAACTGCGTAATTTGGTGCTCTTCTATGCGTTTTAAAATTTCCCACCCGTCTAATTTAGGC
The DNA here is from genome assembly GCA_965263105.1 of Bacteroidia bacterium. Classification (GTDB taxonomy): domain Bacteria; phylum Bacteroidota; class Bacteroidia; order J057; family J057; genus JBCCTX01. The sequence goes on from CBDHGL010000003.1 coordinate 1,356,669, forward strand.
ATATTTAAATCTAGAAAAATATAAGTAGGGGGATCGTGTAACTTTTTCTTATAACATTCTAAGATATATAAAAGGCCTTGGGCTGGATCATCAAAGAACGTATAGTTTTTTGCTTTCCCATATTCTTCCAAAATGACTTCGTGGAAGTAGTTGCTGGAAGGATCATCGTCAATAAATAATAAATTCATATTGCAATCGAATTTCTAGGTTCACTTTTACAAATCATCCCATAATCCCAAATTGAGTGCCTCCAACTTTATAAGTAATAGCGGCTCAATTCACAAAGGGCGTTTGGGTGCGAGCTCGATTTTTTTCCATTATTATAATAAACCACTTTTCAAATATAATAAAAAGAATATAAAGAGGGGGTGTAAAATTTCGGTATTTAAGTAAAAGGACAATAAAAAGGTATATTTGTCATAAGTCCCCCTAAGCTTTGGCCCATCAGAAAGTCCTTCCTGCCAATTATCCGATAGAAAAGGTTCGTTATCTGTTATGAGGTACCAGGTATCAGGTCGGCATTTAAAATGGCGCGCTACAAGGGTAAAATTGGGGTATCTATAAACAATTAAACCTTTGATACTATGCCCCACTTTGATGCAAGAGACTTGAAAATGGATATTGACAAAGTTCAATTGCGATCTTTGTACAAGACTACCCCTCTACTTCACGCCAGTCATATGGCCTACAATTGGATTCTAATGATTGGTACGGCCATACTAAGCTACCTGTATTTCCATCCGCTTCTCTATGTATTGGCTGTGATTATAATCGGTGCCAGAATGCATGCCCTTGCCATTCTCATGCATGATGCTACCCACTATCGATTTTTGAAAAACAAAAAATGGAATGACCGGATTACCAATTTTTTTTCTATGTATGCCCTGTATACCTCTATAGAAAAGTATCGCCAAAACCATTTGCGCCATCATCTCAACCTGAATACAGAGGATGATCCCGATTGGTTTGCCAAATTGGGAAAGAAGGAGTTTCAATTCCCTAAAACCAAACAAGAGTTTTTACGGACAGTATTATCTTATTTTTTGCTATACAAAGGAATCAGCGACGCCATTTGGTTTCTAAAACGTTTCAATCCTGTAAAAAAGAAAGAAACTACCTGGAAGGACAAGATGCCGATTATCATATTTTGGGTCATCGTCATCAGTTCTCTAACCTATTTCCAGTTATGGCCTGCCTACCTGATGTATTGGGTGGTACCCTACCTTTCTACCTTTTTTATGTTTCAATACATCCGCAGTGTAGCGGAGCATTTTGGCGAACTTAGCTATGATCATTTGTTAACTTCTACGCGTTCCGTTAAGACCAACCTATTTGAAAGTTTTGTCTTCGCTCCACACAATGTAGGCTATCACTTGGAGCATCACCTTTATCCAGGTGTGCCTTATTACCACTTACCCAAGCTTCATGAATTGTTGATGGCACAGCCAGAGTATGCGGGTAAGGCACATATCACTCATGGATATATCCAAGGTCTATTCAATGACTTAGGGCACGTAGAACAAGTAGAAATGGCTTAAGCTATATCCACCTCTTTTCATACTTCTTATAAAGTAAGTAGGTGGACAAAGGAAAGGGGGTATTTTTTCATTGAATGAAAAGTTTACCCTGTAGGGGTAGCCTATGGGTAGATTCATCATGCCCCCCTATTCCGCCGGCGAGGTATCCAAGTTGATACCTCGCCGGCGATAAAAAGGGATGGGGGACCTTTTCTACCCATATTAGGTACCTAAAGGCACCGGGATTCTCCTGCGAGAAGAGGGCCTTTGAACTCATATTTCTAGTTCCATAGAGAAATCAGAGGTATCATTCCCTAATTTCTTTTGTCCACTTACCAAGGTATGTAGGTACTTTGGAACTTATCTCATAGATAGAATAAACATGTCACCCAAATATTATGGAGTGGCATGTTTTTTCATATTTTTCACTACATAGAATGAAACCAAGGTACTAAGTCCCATCAAGACCGCCATTAGGGTCCAAGTGGGAGTAATTCTCTCCTTAGCGGAGAAACCCCAACCTACGATAACTGGAGCAATAGCGGCAGCTACAACCATAAAGGTTGAAACCATTGAGCGGATAGCTCCCAAGTGAGTAGTGCCGTATACCTCTGCCCACATGGCCGTGGTAGTGAGAGAGCTCAAGCTCCCAGATACGCCACACAAGATGAAAAAGGGAAGGACTGCCCATTGGGATTGGGTGAAAATGAGAAGAAGTGAAGCGGCAATAATAGGTAGTAAGACAAAACTAAAACATCTGACCGCACTAAAGCGGTCGATAAGGGGACCCAAGAACATATTGGCCATAAAACGTGTGAGGCCAAACAGACTGATACCGGTAGCCATGATCCCCAATGACCACCCATTGGCGGTTGCCAGTAAGTTTTGATGGATAAAAACGCCAGTGATGAAAAAAGAAACCCAAAGATTCACCAGGGAGAGGAGGTAGAATTTGGGGTCTCTCAGCACCTCTTTGCGTGTGGCCCCTTCCCCTTTTGAACTGTCCCCTGTACTGCCTTCTGCAGCTGTTGGTAATTGGTAGGGACTAGGAAGAGGAATCAAGCGAATAATCGCTGGTACAAAAACCAATAGCACTGCCAGACCCATTATTCCCCAAGTCATGCGCCATCCCCATTGGGTGATAAGTAGGGTAACTACTAAGGGTAAGGCAAATTCGCTGGCAGAAATCCCAAAACCTACCAAAGAAAGGGCTTTGCCCCTTCCTTCCTCGAAATACCGGGCAGTTGCAGTAGAACCGGTCAATATCATCAATCCTTGTCCACAAAAGCGCAAGCCGAAGAGTACCGCAGCAAAGAGGACTAGATGCTGGACTGAGGCGGTAAGAAAACAAAAAAGAGCCATCGTAAGCCCAATTGCCAGACTAAAATATCGGACCTTGATGCTATCTAGGTATTTTCCTGCAATGGGTAATAGAAAAGCACTTAATAAGGTAGCTCCAGAATATAAGCTACTAAAGGTCATATCTGTTAAGTGCAGACTTTCTTTGAAGTGAACAACAAAGAGGCTAATGAGAAAGGTTTGTCCCAGACCAGAGAAAAAGTAATGGAGCATTCCATAGCCAATTTGATTGGGATAGCCCTTGATCAGTTGTCCGTAGGTCATTATGTTCAATTTTGCGCAGCAAAGGTGAACAATTTTTTCTAAATTGTTAGAGGTCTCCCATTAACCTTTATTAAATTTTCAATGAAAAAGATATTAATCGTAACCGGTGACGCTGGAGAGAGTTACGAAACTCTATATGCCAAACACCGCTTTGAAGAGGCGGGATATGAATCCGTAATTGCAGCTCCCCATAAGAAGCCCCTCAATCTGGTCATTCACGACTTTGAACCCGGCTGGGATACCTATGTGGAACGCAAAGGCTATTACGTAGAATCAGATGTGGATTTTGATTCTGTAATAGTCTCCGATTATGAGGCGATACTCTTAATAGGAGGTCGTGCCCCTGAGTACTTACGTAACGATTCGCGTGTAATTGATATCGTACGATCCTTTCACGACCAAGGGAAATTCCTCTTTGCCCTATGCCATGGCATTCAAATCCTGGTCACTGCAGGCTTAGTTGAAAATAGGAATATAACTTGCTATGAACACGTGAAATTTGAGGTGGAATCCTGTGGAGGCACCTTTATTGGTAAACACCAGGCCGTCACTGATGGCAAAATTGTGACCGGTCAAACTTGGGAGTCACATCCGCAGTTCTATCGGCAAGTTTTTAGCTGCTTAACTCAAATGGCCCCAGTTTAACTTTTTTATTTACTCAAACCCTTCCAAAATGAAATCTACACTACTTAGTTTTATTGCCATAAGCTCCTTTTTCCTCTGTTGTGCCCAGCAAGACTTTGTTCCTTTATTCAATGGAAATAGCCTGGATGGCTGGACCCCTAGTGAGGAAAACTCAGAATCCTTTTTTGTAGAAGAGGGTATTCTTCATTGCAAAGGAGGAAAGGCCCATCTATTTTACTCGGGAGAGGTTGGAGGAGCAGATTTTAAAAATTTCGAGTTAAAACTACGGGTGATGACCACAAAAGGATCCAATGGTGGGGTATATTTCCACACGAAGTATCAAGCCCAAGGCTGGCCAAAGGTGGGGTTTGAAGCCCAGGTGAATTCTACCCATAGCGATCCCAAGAAAACAGGAAGCCTCTATGGCATTGCCAATGTATTCGTTCCCAAAGGCGAGGCAGAACCTTTTCTGGCCAAGGTTAGACCTAATCGGGAGATTTTTCTTTATCAGTCCCATGCTCCTTCCATTGATGATGTATGGTTTGACTACCATATTATCGTCAAAGACAACAAAATTACCATTAAGGTCAATGGAAGAACTACTGTAGAATGGGAACAACCCAAGGATTGGACCAAAGAGCGCAGGATTGGCCATGGAACGGTAGGGCTACAAGCCCATGATCCCAAGAGCGAGACGATGTACCAGGATATTCGGATTAAGGTGCTAGATTAAGAAGTGTTCTAACCCTAAAAAAAAAATAAACAAGTGCTTCTCCTGGGAAGCACTTGTTTTTAGGGTATGTTTTCTTTCCAAGAAGAATAAAACTTCTATTTAAGACGTCCCAGAATCCCATTCAAGGTAGCACTAGGTCGCATCTCCTTGGAGGCCAAAGCCTCATCAGGCTTGTAATATCCCTTAATATCCACAGGAGCTCCCTGGGCTGCATTTAATTCTTCTATGATTTGGGTTTCGTTGGCTTCCATCTCTTGGACAATAGGAGCAAAAGTGGCCGCTAATTCGGCATTCTCCGTTTGGCTTGCCAAGGCTTGCGCCCAATACATCGCGAGGTAGAAATGACTTCCTCGGTTGTCTAGTTCATTGACCTTTCTCGATGGGGATTTACGGTTGTCTAGGAATTTTTCTGTGGCCTCATCGAGTGCTTTACCCAGAATAACCGCACCAGAATTTTGGAAGTTATTCCCTAAATGGTCAAGGGAGACTGCCAATGCCAGAAACTCTCCCAAGGAATCCCAGCGAAGGTGTCCTTCTTTGTTGAACTGTTGCACGTGCTTGGGAGCAGAACCACCTGCCCCTGTTTCAAACAGCCCACCGCCTGCCATGAGAGGAACAATAGAGAGCATTTTGGCACTAGTACCCAGCTCCAGAATTGGGAAAAGGTCGGTTAGGTAATCACGGAGTACATTCCCCGTTACGGAAATGGTATTTTGCCCAGCTTTGGCCCGCTTAAGTGAAAATTTAGTTGCCTCAACAGGGGACATAATGTGAATTTCTAAGCCTTCTGTATCGTGATGGGGGAGATAGGCATTTACCTTATCAATGAGTTGGGCATCATGGGCACGTTCGCTATTCAGCCAAAAAACGGCAGGCCATCCGGTAGCTCTTGCTCTACTTACGGCCAATTTCACCCAGTCCTGTATGGGGGCATCCTTTACCTGACACATGCGCCATATATCTCCTGCTTCGACCTGATGGCCCAGAAGGACATTGCCAGCTTCATCTACCACCCGGACGCTCCCATCCTCGGTCATTTCGAAGGTTTTGTCGTGTGAACCGTATTCCTCCGCTTTTTGGGCCATGAGGCCCACATTAGGAACGGTACCCATCGTGCTGGGATCAAAGGCCCCATTTATTCTACAGAAATCTATGGTTTCCTGGTACAGTCCTGCGTAACTGCTGTCTGGAATAACCGCCTTACAGTCTTGGGTATTTCCTTCACTATTCCACATCTGACCCGAAGTGCGAATCATGGCGGGCATGGAGGCATCAATAATCACATCACTGGGGACGTGTAGATTGGTGATTCCCCTATCTGAATCTACCATGGCCAGATCAGGACCATTGTGATAAGCCAACTTCAGATCTGCTTCTATGGCTGCTTTTTTATCAGCAGGCAACTGCTCCATTTTACTGATAAGGTCGCCTAGGCCATTATTGACGTCTACTCCAAGTTCTTCTATAATAGCTGCGTGCTTTTCAAACACATCTTTAAAGAACACTTTTACAGCATGCCCAAAAATAATTGGATCTGAGACTTTCATCATGGTAGCCTTCATATGAAGGGAAAAGAGGATACCTTGGTCTTTGGCGTCTGATACTTGCTCTTCAAGGAACTCTTCCAAGAGGCGCTTGCTCATGAAGGTGGCATCAATGACTTCCCCTTTTTGTAAGCTCAAGTTATCCTTCAAGACCTTAACAGAACCATCATTTCCCAAAAATTCAATTCGCACGGTACCGGCATCCGGCAGGGTGTAGGATTTCTCGTTAGAACGAAAATCTCCGGAGCCCATAGTGGCTACGTGGGTTTTGGATTCACTAGACCAAGCGCCCATGCGGTGTGGATTCTTTTGGGCGTAGGCTTTTACGGCTTTGGGAGCTCGGCGATCCGAATTCCCTTCCCGTAATACTGGATTTACGGCTGAACCCTTCACCGTATCATAAGTAGCTTTTATTTTTCTTTCTTCCTCATTAGCGGGTTCTTCCGGATAGTCGGGTAGGGCATAGCCCTGGGCTTGTAATTCTTTAATACATGCCTTCATCTGAGGAATGGAAGCACTGATATTCGGGAGCTTAATGATATTGGCTTCGGGTGTTTTAGCCAACTCTCCCAGTTCGGCGAGGGCGTCCCCAATGCGTTGTTCCTCCGTGAGGTACTCGGGGAATTTGGCAATGATCCGGCCAGCCAGAGAGATGTCGCGGGTTTCGACATCCACGCCACAAGGGGCGGTAAAGGCTTCGATGATAGGTAGAAAAGAGTGGGTGGCCAGTGCTGGCGCTTCGTCTGTAATGGTATAGATAATTTTTGCCATGCGAGGAGAAAAGTTTTAAAGTTTGCCATCGGGATGATGGAAATATCAATCGCACCGCGAAGCTAAGTTTTTTTTAGGAAGGATAGAAGAATTGGGAAAGGAGAATTGAAAGAAGTTTCTTTTCCTAATTTACGTAATCTGCGTAAGACTTCCAGTTAGCATAATGTGCTATAAAAAATCATGAAGCCATGATTTGTATCAACGGGAGAATAAAGATGACTAGTCCAATGAAAAGACAAATAAAGAATCCCAAGCGTCCATTTCCATTAGAATCCAGGATCTCCGCAAATTTTCGTCTCCCTAGATAGAAGGTCCACTTACCACTAGCCCCGATATATGGAAATACTTGTTAGAGAAGTTCTCTTAGTCCCTCAAGAAAAGCCCCGATAATGATTTCCCCTATGAAATTCCACATGAAGCCGATACGCAAAAAAGATTTCCCTTCAAAGTTTCCGATCGTAACAAAGATACCCTAAATTCCCGCTTACAAACTCAGTTACACATGAAAGATTATCATTATTTAAAAGGCCTATTTTTTCTAACGCTGGCCTTTTTGTCTGCCTGCACACCTCCCTCTGCTTCCGAAGCCGAAGAAAACCCCAAGGAAACTCCCCCCAATATCCTGATCATTTATTTAGATGACCTTGGCTATGGAGATGTGGGGGCTTATGGGTCTACCGAATTAAAAACGCCCCATATAGATCGATTAGCCAATGGTGGGATTCGTTTTACCCAAGGCTATGCTTCTTCCGCCACCTGTTCACCCAGTAGATATGCCCTGCTTACTGGTCGTTATCCCTGGCGCAATGAGCGGGCCAAGATTCTCTCAGGTACAGCTCCTTTATTGATAGATCCCAATGAGAAAACCCTTCCCAAAATGCTCAAGGAGCAGGGATACCATACCGGAATTGTAGGGAAATGGCATTTAGGGCTTGGAGAAGGAAATGTAGATTGGAATGAACCCATTGCCCCTGGACCCAATGAAGTGGGATTTGACTACTCCTATATCATGGCTGCTACCCAGGATCGGGTTCCTACAGTTTACATCGAAGATGGGACGGTGGTAGGACTGGAGGCAGAGGACCCCATCGAAGTAAACTACAAAGAAAACTTTCCAGGTGAGCCTACCGGAAAAGATAACCCCGAAATGCTCAAGATGAAATGGCACCATGGACACAATAGCAGTATTGTAAATGGCATTCCCCGGATTGGCTATATGAAAGGAGGGAAAGAGGCCCAATGGGTGGATGAAGACATGGCCGATCATTTTTTGGAAAAGGCAAAAGTTTACATTTCGGCACACAAAGAAGTTCCCTTTTTCTTGTATTATGCCTTACAGCAGCCACATGTACCTCGTACTCCTCATGAACGCTTTGTCGGCTCGTCTGGCATGGGACCTCGTGGAGATGTGATCGTAGAGGCTGATTGGTGTATTGGAGAAATCGTGAAGACGTTAGAGGAACAAGGACTATTGGAAAACACCTTAATCATCCTCTCTAGTGATAATGGCCCTGTTCTCAATGACGGCTACTATGATGATGCGGTAGAAAAAATTGGGGATCACAAGCCCTGGGGACCACTTAGAGGGGGAAAGTACAGCTTATTTGAGGCAGGCACACGGGTTCCATTCATCACCTCCTGGAAGGGGAAAATTGAAACAGGCGTTTCGGATGCTCTGGTATCTCAGTTGGATTTATATTCTTCTATCGCAAGTTTGGTAGGCAGTGAAAAGCGGGGAGAGGACAGTGAGGAAATGTTGGATGTTTTACTAGGAAAAAGCCAGGAGGGGAGAGAAGAATTGATTCTGGAGGCGACTACCCGAACGGCCTACCGTCAGGGAGACTGGGCCATGATTCCCCCGTATAAAGGCCCTGCTGTCAATAAACAAGTTAATATTGAACTCGGAAATTCTGAAGAATACCAACTCTACAACCTGGCGAATGACTTGGGGCAACAAGAGAATCTGGCCACCTCTCATCCAGAGAAACTAGCCGAAATGCAGGAAGCCTTTCAAAAAATTAGAGGTACAGGAGCCGATAAGATTGAGCAACTGGAATTGAAGTAGGGAGATAATCAATTTAGATATGAAGCGCAGGTCCTTTTTACATTCTAGCCTTACGCTAGGGTTAGGCGTTATGACTAGTCCAATCTTATTGGGGGCTGAAAAATCTGGGTTAAAGAAAGTATCCAACTCTTTTTTCACCCTTGACAATCGGAAGGATCACTGGTGGTTGATCACCCCTGAGGGCAACCCATTTTTTTCTATTGGAATGAACCACATAGACCCCGCGAGTATACGCTATCCGGAAAACATACATCTTTGGCGGGACAAGTACCAGGGGAGTACTTCAAAGTGGCTCAAAAAGTCTGTGGCCAAAAATCTTAAAGAATGGGGCTTTAATTCTATAGGTTGGGAGCAGGAGGTGACGGTACGGCAATGGCCGCATTCCCGCTCCTTCACCTATGAGGAATACCAGGCCCTGAACATGCCTTACTGCCATATGCTTCCCTTTATGGAATCCCATCAGTGGCAACAGCATACTCGTCATTATGATTTCTATAGCTCGGAATGGGAGGAGTGGTGCGACTATATTGCCCGTTCGCATTGTGCCGAATTGAATGAGGATCCCAATTTGATCGGCTACTTTTACAGCGATTGCCCTACCTGGATTCACGAAAGACCTTATAATACGTGGAGAGGACCGATCTTTGATCCGAAGAAGTTGGATACAGAGGCAGGCCGAAAGGAGCTCTCTAAATTAGCCCAGCGCTATTACCAGACTACCCATGATGCCATTCGTCGTTACGATCCAAACCACCTAATCTTGGGAGATCGCTATGAGGCGAATGCCCCCATCGCCATGGAAGTGATTGAAGCGGCTTTGCCTTATGTGGATGTTCTTTCCTTTCAGGATTTTCGGGACCCAGTAGTTCATTTGGCGGATTGGTATGAGAAAACGAAAAAGCCCGTGCTGCTGGCAGATGCCGCAAGGATAAAATGGCAGACCGTACCGGGGGAATTTACTCGAAACAATGGCAAGTGGTATGCGGAAACCCTAGCAGGACTCCACCAAAATCCAGGGTGTATTGGTTTTCACCTCTGTGGAGCCTACCAGCGCAATAAGGCCAGGCGCTATGGCCTTCTCGATGAGATGGAGCGGCCAGATCAGGAAAATGTGGCCTTGATTCAGGCGGCTAATCGAAAAATTGAGCGGTGGATGGAGGAGAGGTTTTGAAAAGAAACGCTTCAGCGATCTATTTCTCCTCGTTGATTCTAAAATCTCCTTCCAGCCAATCAAATAGGTACCTGGCAAAATCGCTGAGGGAGTCGTACCTGGCTTCCTGACTGGCTTCCCTTGTAATAAGATAGGTATTTACCGTTTCTAGGCTACTTCTATATGTCCGAATGTACCGCCATACCTACCCGCTTTTGAGATGATTCCGAAAGGTTGAACCAATTCAATGTATTTTTTTACAGATATGCGGCCCTGATTATTGAAGACCTCTATTTTAAACGTGTCGAAATCACCACGTTTAAAATTTGGACTATTAACCCTTTCCCATTCTTCCAAGAATAGAACCGTATTGTTATTGGAGACCCAATCTCGCAGGATAAAACGCGGTTCCATTCCCCCTTCTCTATTCTTCGCTATCTCGGTAAGACTTATGAAGTCTTCGCCTTTTATCTGTTTGATGGAAAGTTTGTCCATGGCTGCGATGATTGTTTTGCAAAATATTGTGGGAAATATCGTTAATATATTCCATTAAATTTAGCTTATTTTGCATTTTTGTGCAAAATTTTAGGGAACTCAGCCATGAAGATCTCATTTTGATGGCGTTAGGGGTAGCTAAGCCGTGAATGGGGGAAGGAATATCTCATAGGTGGATTTGTATAAGCTGGGACTTTATATCTTTCGCATTCCGAGAGATAGAAGGCGAAAAATTGATAAAAACCAAGCTCGGAAAAAGCTTTAAAGCGGCTTTAAGCTAATCTCTCTCGAAAAAAATTGGATTACACAGACAGAAAAGGAAAATGTCCCGAGGATATATCATTCTCTCTATTTTTACTTGTAGCATTGACAAAATGAAACTTCGAAAGTTGAACCAAAAATTGGTTAATATTCAAAATTCTAAGTATACTTATCGTTAGAAAGTACATTCATATCCAAATTTCTAAAACCCCTAAATACCTACCTCCCTAAAATATTTTTTTCATTTGCAAGCCGATTAAACATAAGCCCCTATGTACAAGCTGAATTTTAAAAGTATTGTCCTTTTGGTTCTATTATCCATTATTAAAAATGGACAAGCTCAGGACCCATTTAGTGCAATTATGGAACCCCGCGAGTCTCCTTGTAGGGCCCGTCCTATTGATTCACTAGCTCTCTCGAATGTATTTGGATTTAAATATTATAAATCCAAGGTCGATGATTTAATTTCAAATATTGGAAAGAAAACCCGAAAAAATGCGGACAGTACTTATGTAATCCCCGTCATTTTTCATGTTATGCATACCTACGGATTTGAAAACATTGAAAGTGAATTGCTGTATGAAGCGCTAGAAGAGCTTAATATGAGATTTAATCTAAGGAATATAGATACAGCCGAAATAGCCCCTCCTTTCAAAGAAATTGTTGGAAATCCTAAAATCGAATTTCGATTGGCCACAATAGATCCCTGGGGAAACTGTACAAATGGAATTAATAGAGTATTCAATACGCACAGTTTTGGCTTTTCAATAACTAAATTTAATAGAAGGACTACAAATGATTCCATATTTTATTGGGACCGTGAAAAATATTTAAACATATGGGTTTTAAGGTATCTTGAAAAAGCTTCTGGGTCTGCTGCATTTCCAGGTCAATCAGATAATATATATGATGGTATATTTCTATTTGCCCCAACTCTTTGGAGAAGAAATGTAGATGGGAAAACAACCCTATCACATGAGGTAGGCCACTGGTTTAATTTATCACATATTTGGGGGAATACGAATGATCCCAATCCTGCCAATGGATGTGAAATAGATGATTTTGTTTCTGACACTCCTTTACAAGAAGCCGCCAACTATAGATGTCCAGATTTTCCCCAAGAAAATTGTGAGAATGGACCTATCGGTGAGAATTATCACAACTACATGGACTATACTTCTTGTAGAAATATGTTTACTATTGGGCAAGTCCATCGAATGTACGATGCACTTAATAATCCGGCAGAGGGATTCCGGCATAAAATTTGGCAGCAATCTAATCTTGGGGTGACAGGAACAAATTTTGATACCTATGAATTTGATTGCCCCTCCCCTCCAAATATCAGTTTTTCTTTTGAGGAAAGAGATACGGCCTGGATTTTACCCTGTAATCCAATACAGTTAAAAGGACTCTACAGTAAAAGTAAACCAACAAATTGGGAATGGACCTTTGAAGGAGGAACCCCTGCAAATTCCAATGAACAAAATCCTTTGGTTAGTTGGGAACGAACGGGAACATATAAGATCACCTTAATTGGGTCAAATGTTTATGGTAGTGATACATTAATTGTAGATAAGAAAATATTTGTGCTGCCCGGTTCAGATTTTTATGGTAGTAATCTATCAGAAGGCTTTGAGCGTTCAAGAGTTGGAGAAGATATTTTTGAATGGAGCTATTCCCAAAATTCTCAAAATTGGAGAATTTCAAGTCTTTCAGCCTCTGAAGGTAGATCTTCTATAAAGAGAGTTACTTCTCAGGTAGCAGGATATGGTGATCATTTAGACTTTCTCCACCTACCTCCTATGAATGTTGAAGGATTAGGCAAGATGAAACTTAAATTTTCAATAGCACTAGCAAGAAAAAAAACGGATATAAATGGTTCCTTTACAGTTATAGCATCAGAATCGTGTAATGTGCTGGATACTACCTTTCAAACTATATTCCGTTCGGATGAGCTTATTGAACTTGTAACGGTTGAAGATATACCCCCCGGAAACTTTATACCTCATTCTACCGAATGGAAAGAATACGAAATCGAGTTGCCCGTAGAATTTAAGGATGCAAAAAAACTATTTCTTGCATTTACACTAAGAAATGATGATGGTTCAGATTTCTATTTAGATGATATCAGACTAGAACCAGTTATTTCTACATCAAAAGACACAGATTTAAATAAGTTATTAAAACTATTTCCCAATCCTGTAAATAATTTATTGAAGATTTCTTGCAATTATTCTTTACTTGCGCTGAATACTGCTAGATATAAAATCGTAGATAAATTAGGTAGAACTATTCAAAAAGGCGCCATTTCTTCTTCAGATATGGAGATTAATTTAAATCAAGTTTGTCCAGGAATCTATTTTGTTCAAGTATCATCTGAATTAGGTTCATACGCAGAAAAAATCGTAAAAAATTAGATAGGTAAAATGAATATAGCTGATCAATAATTTTATTGAATGGGGTATTTTCTTCTGTTTCTCTTATTATCTCTGGGAAGAGGACAGGAGGAACGAGTTTTCATTATGCTAAACTCTCTTTTATTCATTTATTTCACTGAGACAGTTCCGAGCTCACATAAGTCTTTTATTTTATTCTTTTCATATTCTTAAATATGCCAATAAGTCCAATAATAAAAAATAACCCTGGTAGAAATTGCCAATAGGAAAAATTTTTATAACTACTATTGGAGTCAAGATTGCCATAGAGATTGTAACCACAACGCCAGTTTTAAAATTCGATTTATCATAAAATCCAATTGATAAAACAATTCTTTTGATTCTTTTACATTATTGAAACCATAATACCTGTTCGAAAAGCCAGTTATTGAAAGATAAATGTTGTTAGAACTATCCAGCCATTGAATGAGTCAGAAGACTGAAAAATGTCAATTGACCATAGCCCAAATACAATAAAATTACTAATCCTACTAAAAAATTAGTTAATCCATTTTCTCTACTGTTGAGAGATTTCGTAATATTTTTCTCAATAGATTCTTTCAACTCCACATTTTCAAAGTCTTCGATATTCCTTATTAACTCATAGATTTCTAAGTCTAGTTTTATAGCCTGTTTAAGCCTTATTGAAGAATAAGAGTCTCTAATTTTGATAAAAGCAGCAAGTAGCCCTGTAGACGCAACAATTAATTTGGGATAAATATCAATATCATCGAGAAAATCCATTTTCTAATTAAATCTTTGTAAACTAGGTATATTTCTAAAATTTCCTATTGAAATTCATTTGAATAGCAATATTACAGATTAGCGAACTGCTTTTTGTAAAGCAGGTATTCATTTTATCAGTTTAAATAAAGATACCTTTTGAAGGGAATGGTTTGAATATAGAAGAAAAAACAAAGTGCAATAATTTCCACATGTTGGAATTTAATAGCCTAATTTTTACTTTGGAAGAAAAAAATGGGTGTAGACAATAATATTCATTAGTAGGTTGGTAAGATTACCATACCCTTATTTTTTACACTTGCCGTTGCATAGCTCAGGCAGGCTAATACATCGTCTTCTTCTAAATCGGGAAACGCTGAAAGTATATTTGGAATAGAATCTCCTCCAGACAAATACGCTAAAATAAATTCACACGGTATCAAATACCCCTAAGCGGCCCTATCTACCTGGGAAATTTTTAAGCCATAGGGACTTAACAACTTACCAAGCTCTTCGATAAAGCGTTTTCTTCTTTCCTCATATTGGTTTATTTCAGTCTGAGAGGCATTATATCTCAGGTGAAGGTTAATTAACTCATCCAATTGGACAATTTCTTCCACTAATGAGCTAACTTGATGGCCTATTCCTTTTATGGAGTTCATTTTCCCAATATGGTAAATTCCCGTTGGTATAGAGGATAACTTCTATGACCCTTTGGATATATCGGCAGTATATATCCGTTGTTATCGAATTCCACAGCTTGTGAATTAGGAGATAGTTATTAACAACAGGTATAAATATAACAATAAGAGAGTTGATGTTATAAAAAATATAATAATATATTGACTTTTAACCGACTTTCCTTTTTGTATAGCCCTTACCGCGAAGTCCCCCCATCGATATTCAGGCACACAGCCGTCACAAAACGAGCCTCTTCCGAAGCCAGGTACAAATACCCATAGGCAATATCGATAGGATCAGCGAGGAAGCGCACCGGAATTTGCTTAGCAATATTTTCTGCTACTTCTTTGGGAATCGTAGCCGTCATATCTGTTTGGGTATAACCGGGGGCAATAGCATTGGCGGTAATTCCATATTTCCCCAGTTCTAGTGCCCAGGTTTTGGTCATCCCGACTATGCCCGCTTTGCCCGCTGCGTAATTGGTTTGGCCAAAATTCCCCCTGACCCCTGTAGTGGAAGAAGCAGAAACAATGCGCCCATACTTGTTTTGCTGCATATAAGGAACCACGGCCCGGGTACAGAGAAATACCCCTTTCAGGTTCACATCGATGGAAATATCCCATTCCTCATCACTCATTTTGAGGAGGGTTTTGTCGCGGAGAATACCCGCATTGTTAATGAGAATGTCTAAGCGACCTTGCTCCTCGAATATTTTTTTAGCCTCTGTTTCCACTTTTTCCTTATCGGTAACGGAAATATGGGTAAAGAAGGCCTTTCCTCCGGCTGCCTGGATAGCCTCGGCTGTCTCCTGGCCCATTTCTAAAACGTCCCAGATATAAACGGTGGCGCCTTCTTTGGCAAATAACTCCGAAATGGCCTTCCCAATTCCTCTGGCACCTCCGGTAACTATGGCAACTTTGTTTGCTAGTCTCATGTGGTAGAATAATTGATTTAGAATCTAAATATATTTGTTAAAGGACCCTAGGCTTCCTTGGCTTTTTAAGTTAACCACAGAGAACAGGGAGAATAAAAGGAGGTACACAGAGTTTTTTTGACCTAGTAACCTGTTTTGCTCTCTTTAAAAATTTTCTCTTCTAGGCCCCCATGGGCAAGTAGGTATCTCCTTTGATGACATTGCGAGATATGACCAAACGCTGAATTTCGGAGGTGCCTTCATAAATTTGGGTGATCTTGGCATCGCGCATCAGGCGCTCAACATGAAATTCTTTTACGAATCCATATCCTCCGTGGACCTGGACAGCCTCTACAGAGATCTCCATTGCGACTTCGGAGGCATATAATTTGGCCATGGCCGCAGCCTGTGCATATTCTTTACCTTGGTCTTTCAACCAAGCCGCACGGTAGACCATCATACGGGCAGCTTCCACCTTCATAGCCATATCTGCCAGTTTAAAGGCAATGGCCTGGTGTTGGTTAATAGGCTTGTCAAAGGCCTGCCTTTCATGGGAATAGGCCAGGGCCAATTCGTAAGCGCCTGCAGCTATGCCCAAAGCCTGTGCCGCAATGCCGATACGGCCTCCATCCAAGGTTTTCATAGCGTATTTAAAACCAAAGCCATCAGGCCCGAGACGATTCTCTTTGGGAACCTTGACATCCTGGAACATAACCGAAGAGGTATCGGATGAGCGTATCCCTAGCTTGTCTTCCTTTACACCCGTACTTACGCCTTCCCAACCTGCTTCAACCACGAAGGCATTAATCCCTCTGTGTCTCTTTTCTGCATCGGTCTGAGCGATAACCACATAGGTATTGGCTTTCTTACCATTAGTGATCCAGTTTTTGGTTCCATTCAATAGATAGTGGTCCCCCTTGTCAATGGCCTCGGTACGCTGACTGGTGGCATCACTTCCCGCTTCTGGCTCCGATAGGCAAAAGGCTCCAATATGCTCCCCAGAAGCCATTTTGGGTAAATATTTTTGTTTGATCTCTTCCGTACCAAATTCCTCAATCCCCCAGATGGCCAAAGAGTTGTGAGCCGAGACAATCACCGAACAGGAGTTGTCTATTTTGGATAACTCCTCCATCACAATGGCATAGGAAAGGGTATCCATGCCCGCTCCCCCATATTCAGGGGCGGTCATAAGCCCCATAAAGCCCAAGTCTCCCATTTTCTTCACAAATTCTGTGGGATGCTCTTGTAAGTTATCGCGCTCGATTACTCCAGGCTTGAGTTCTTGTTGGGCAAAATCTCTGGCTGCCTCTCTGATTAAGAGCTGTTCTTCGCTTAGCGTAAAATCCATTTAATATTGGTTAATTTTTGCGTATCGGTTTAAGTGAAAACTGGCATCTCCTAAGGTTTGTTGAGCTACCCGGGCACGTTTTAGGAAAAATCCAATTTCTTCATCGTCGGTCATCCCAATTCCCCCGAAGAGTTGTATGCCTTCGTTAGTCACCAGGCGAAGGGTCTCATTTACTTTAGCCTTCGTCCTACTGGCTATTTCTGCTAAATTGGGAACTCCTTGGTCTATTGCTTGCAAGGCATTGAGTACCAATGACCTGCATAGCTCAATTTCACAAAACATCTGAGCGGCTCGGTGTTGCAAGGCCTGAAAGCTTCCAATCAAAACACCGAACTGTTGCCGTTCTTTCAGGTAATTAATGGATCTCTCAAAAGCCTCCGACATGATTCCTAGCATTTCTGCGGAGAGGCCGATTCTGGCCCTATCTAGTATGGGCTCTAACAAGTCCATGCCTTGTCCTTCAGGACCCAGGAGCGAAGAAGCGTCTAGGTGTAAATTTTCAAATTTAATAGTAGCCGCATTCCTGCTGTCCATCATATGGCTGCGTTGACAGCTAATGCCTTCGAGGGTACTATCTACCAGAAAAAGGCTGAGTCCCTCTCGATCATTTTTTTGTCCAGAAGTTCGTGCCATAACGATGAGGTAATCGGCTATGTGCCCATCCAGGACAAAAACTTTTTCTCCATTGAGGACATAGGAATCTCCTTTGGGTTCTGCTGTAGTACTTTGCGGGAGGAGTCTATGTCGATTGCCTTCTTCGAAAGCCAAAGAGACCAGGATATTTCCTTCTGTTATTGGCGGGATGATTTGCTTCTTTTGCGCCTCACTTCCCGCATGAGAAATAAGGTTGGCCCCCAATAGCACAGTTGAAAGCATGGGGGAAGCAGTTAAGGTGCGTCCCATTTCTTCCAACACCTGACCTAGCCCTACAAAGCCAAAGTCTAATCCCCCATACTGTTCCTCTATCGTCAGGGATGTCCACCCCATATCTACCATTTCCTTCCACACAGTAGGGTCAAAGCCTTTTTTGTCCTGGGTATCGCGGAGCATCCGCAAGGCCGAAACAGGGCTTTTATCTTTGAGGTACTCCCTGGCGGAGTCCTTTAACATTCGTTGTTCTTCGGTAAGTACCAGTGCCATAAATGAATGGAGTGAAGTTGAAGTTTGGCTTAAGAGGGAAGCCCCAATACCCTTTTTGCGATTATGTTGAGTTGTATTTCCGAAGTTCCCCCTTCTATAGAGTTTCCTTTTGTTCGGCAGAAGGATTTGGCAAGTTTTCCGGTTTCCTTTTCCTCGCCTTCCCATTGAAGCCCCTCATATCCTCCTAGAGATAGCATCAATTCGTAGCGGGATTTGTTGAGTTCGGTCCCGTAATATTTGAGAAAGGAAGAAAGGGCACCCATGGATTGACCTGCTTTGGCCTCATCTACTGCTCTTGCCATCGTCAGTTGAAAGGCAGCATAATCAATTTCCCAGCGAGCAATATCACTTCTCACTACGCTGTCAGCTAGTGCCTCATTTTCCATCCCAAGTTGTTCCACTGCATATTCATGGAGGGCTTTGGGAGTTACCTGTCCCAAGGCACCGATCATTTCTCGCTCATGGGTGAGGAGGTATTTGGCAATGGTCCATCCTCGGTTGAGTTCTCCGACTAGATTCTTTTTAGGGACCTTTATCTGGTCGAAGAAAGTTTCGCAAAAAGGAGATTTGCCTGAAATAAGCTTTATAGGACGAGTGCTGACTCCTTCGGATTCCATATCAATCAAAAGGAAGCTGATTCCGTTCCTTTTGGTGGCGTCTGGATCAGTTCGCACCAAACAAAATATCCAGTCGGCCTGATCTGCATAAGAGGTCCAAACTTTTTGCCCACTTACCAGAAAGTGATCGCCTCGGTCCTCTGCTCGTGTCTGCAAGCTAGCCAGATCAGATCCTGCATTAGGTTCGCTGTATCCCTGACACCACCGGATTTCTCCCTTCGCTATTTTGGGTAGGTGTTCTTGTTTTTGTGCTTCACTTCCAAATTTTAGTAAGGCTGGGCCCAACATGGAGATACCAAAGCTGAAAAGGGGATTGCGACATTTCATACGCCGCATCTCCTGCTGCAAGATCTTGTTTTCCTCTTTATTCAAGCCCCCTCCGCCATAAGCTCTAGGCCACAGGGGAACGGTCCATCCCTTGTCCCTCATGGCTTCAAACCAATGCTTTTGCTCCTCATTTTTGAAGGCTGCTTTCCTTCCTCCCCAAAATGTATCGTCATCATCTTGAGCTGCTTGCCGCATGCCAGTCGGACAATGAGCCTCAAGCCAGGCCCTGGTTTCAAGACGAAAGGCTTGTAGCTTATCAGTAGTGGTAGCGTCCATTTAACGTAATTTGTATTTTCAAGTTGAATAGGGAGTCAAAGGCTATCATCTCTCAATTTAGGATACTTTGATAATTATCACTAAAAATATCCCGGCCAATGATGAGCTTCATGATTTCTGATGTCCCAGCAAAAATTCTGTTTACCCGGGCATCGGTAAAGAGTCTGCATATTTCATACTCCTCCATATACCCAGCCCCTCCGTGGAGTTGAACGCCCAGGTCCATCATTTCCCATTCTATCTCTGTGGCTTGAAGCTTGGCTTTAGCCGCCAAGGTAGAGGTTAATTTCTTTTGGTTGTGCAAGTCGATACAATGGTCAATAAAGGCCTGTAGCATGTCGATTTTTGCATCCATTTCGGCCATGGAGAAGCGAGTATGTTGAAATGAAGACACAGTTTGCCCAAAGGCCTTACGTTCCATGACAAATTTACGAGTAATGTCAAACGCATATCGGGCATTGGCGGTAGATTGACAGGCAATGATAAGTCGTTCTTCTGCCAGCCCTTCCATCAGGTGGTAAAAGCCTCTTCCCGGTTGCCCCAAGATATTATCAAGAGGTATTTTGACATTGCTAAAGAATAGTTCTGCAGTATCCTGGCCTTTTAGCCCCATTTTTGCCAAATTTTTTCCCCTTTCAAAGCCCTCCATACCTCGCTCCACAATACACAAGGTCATAGAATGGGAATTATCTGAAGGGACATCTTTGGCGGCCACAATGATGGTATCCCCATTGATTCCATTGGAGATGTAGGTCTTAGAACCATTTAATACAAAGTGATCCCCCTCTGATTTAAGGGTAGATCTCATCCCGGCAAGGTCGCTACCGGCATCTGGTTCTGACAAGGCCAAGGCCAGTATATTTTCTCCGGTTACTGCTCCAGGGAGAAAGCGTTCCTTTTGCTCTTCGGTACCCAGATGTTCCAAATAAGGGCCTACCAAACGGCTATGAAGCGAGTTAAAAAACTCCATACAACCCGCACGAATGGTCTCTTCGATAATGATCTGCTCATAGCGAAAATCAGAATCTCCTAAAGCACCATACTTTTCATCTGGCCAAATCATTAAAAAGCCCAGTTCGCCTGCTTTTTTAAAAGCTATCCGATCTACTATTCCTTCCTTACGCCATTTGGGCATGCAGGGCTGAATCTCTTGTTCCAAAAATCGGCGGTAGGCTTCGCGAAAAACTAATTGATCTTCGGTAAAACTTCGCATAGAAAGTGCTTTTTCTTAATCGAGTCTTGGATTGTTTGGGTAAAAGGCTTTTTAGGTGTGATAGAAGGGTGGGTGTTGCTGCAAAAATAATAAATGAAATACTATTCAGCTTCTTCGTTGAAAAAATAATTAAACTAAATCTGTTTGAAAAAGCTTAGTTCCTATGTAACTCAGAAGAGCCAAAGGAGTTTTCCTTTTAAATCAAATTTCCTTCTAGAGCTCATCTTATTCCTCTTGATAGGCCCTGCTGCCTTTTTGTTGGATATTCTTTAGAAATTTTGATAGAGACTTTTCCACTTCTGGATAAGAATCAATTACATTTTTTGTCTCTTCTGGATCTGAGTTCAAGTCAAATAGTTGATAGGGTTCTTCGAAGGGTTTGCCTCTGGGTTGCTGACGACCCCCTGAACCATTCCCGAAGACCATTTTCCAGTTTTCGTAGCGGAGGGAAAACATGCCTGCTACCGAATGGTGGATGATCGGTGCCCTTCCATGCTTACCTGTTCCATAAAGTAAAGGAAGTAGCGAATAGCTATCTAAGGCTTTCTCTGTTGGCTCTTCAACTCCTGTCAATTCGGCCAGCGTAGCCATAACATCAGTTAGGCAAATACTCTCATCCTGGATACTTCCTGGGGTAATCTTTCCTGGCAATTTTGCTAGGAAAGGAACCCGATGTCCAGCCTCCCAGATGTCTGCTTTTGTTCCTCTCCAATTTTTATTTGCCTGGTGGCTCGCAATATGAAAGCCTTGAATAGTAGAATCTTCCAAATGATCCGGTTGATCTTCCGGTATTCGATACATATAAGATCCATTATCACTCGTGTAAATAACTAGGGTATTCTCTTCTACCCCATTTTTTTTCAGGGTGCTCATCACTTCCCCAACTACCCAATCAACCTGCATGACCAGGTCTCCGTAAGGTCCAAGACCAGATTTTCCAGCAAATCGAGGGGCTGGAAGGGCGGGTTTATGGGGCCCAGTCAAAGGGAAATAAAGGAAAAATGGAGCATCTAATGGGGCTTGTTGAGTAATGAAGTCTGTAGCTTGTTCTGTAAGATGATCCAAACAAGACTCATGGATGAAATCAGGAGCGACTTCTCCCTGCCTAATAAAGTCTGGAAACCTACGTAAGGGGCTGATGCTGTCCGGAATAGCTGTCGCCTTTCCATTTTCTATATATACATATGGGCTCATGTCCAAAGACCCGGGGACCAAAAAAGAGTAATCAAATCCTCTTTCGTTTGCCCCATTTTGGACGGGTTGAGAATAGTCGATTAATGAAAGATCTTGAAGATAATAATTCAGGTTGTCTATTTGTTTGGGGAGGGTATCTGTGGTCCAGGGAAAATCCATTCCCAAATGCCATTTGCCGACTACTCCTGTATAGTATCCCTGAGACTTGAGCATGCTGGCCAGGGTAAGCTGGCCAGGTTCAATAAGATGATTGGAATAGCCAGATAATACGCCTCTTTTAAGGCGAGTTCGCCAGGCGTAGTTCCCAGTCATAAGGCCATAGCGGGTAGGAGTACAGACAGAGGAGCCACTGTGGGCATCGGTAAAACGCATGCCTTCGGCAGCCAATTGATTTAGGTGGGGAGTGGGAATAGGATTGTCTGGGTTGTAAGCCTGAATATCTCCATATCCCATATCGTCCGCAAGGATAAGGACAATATTTGGGAGTTGTTCGTTGGTCGAAGTGGGGCTTGGGGAATTACAGGCCCCAAAGCACAAAAGGCTTAGGCAGAGGGGGTAGAGGAATTTCATCAGAGTAATAGATTCTTTTCTACAGAATATAAGAAAAAGGCTACAATCCCGTACGTTCTCGAATAAAGTTTCGCGCTATTAAAGCATATTCATATGGATTGGCTTTATAGGGATCCTGCTCAGCCTCAACCACCCACCAACCCCTATATCCATTTTCTTTTAGGAGGGTAAAAATGGGGTCAAAATCAATGCAGCCTTCTGGATCTCCGGGTACGGTAAATACTCCTGTTTTCACCGCAGCCAAAAAACTCATCCTTTCCTCCTTTACCCGATGGAGGACATTGGGGCGGATATCTTTTAGGTGGACATGTGTTACCCGAGGCAAACACTTTTGAAGGGCCTCTACAGGGTCTTCTCCTGAAAAATAAAAATGGCCACAGTCGTAATTAAGGCCTACGTATCTTTCATCCGTCATATCCAAAAGTCGCAGCGTTTCATCCAAGGTTTGGATACAGGTACCCATGTGGTGGTGAAAGGAGAGCTTGAGTCCCTTATCCTGAGCCATTTTACCCAATTCATTCAGGCTGAAGGTGAATTTTTTCCATTCTTCCTGAGAATTTAGCATTCCCTTGCCCTCAAAGACGGGAATATCGAGCCTTCCTTGGCAGCTATTTCCCACCTCTCCTCCTCCGACTATCGTACAGTTCATGGTGGCTAAAAAGTCTAGGTGCTCAGCGAATGCTTCCTTGTTTTCAACCCATGACTTTGTAGTCAGTTCATAGCTAAACCATTGGTTGCATACCTGGAGTCCCCTCAGGTTTAAATAGTGCTTCAGCGTTTGAGGGTCATCAGGAAATTTATTCCCTATCTCGCAGCCCAAGTACCCAGCAAGGGCCATTTCACTTATACACTGTTCAAAGGGTATATCGCCACCTAACTCAGGAAGGTCGTCATTCGTCCAACCGATGGGGGCAATTGCTAGTTGTATGGAGCGGGAATTCTGCAATTCCCCTTTCTCATTTTTCATTTCGTAATTAAAAATTTACCATTAATCTTCCCAAGTTTCCCCAGTAAATGGCGGTTTGAGATAATACCGCTGTTTGTCTTTTCCTTCCATGTATTCAATATAGGCATTATCCACTTCGGATTTTTCCGAAACCTCAGATACAGGAACTTCCCACCAAGCGTAGCCTTCTACCCCCTGGTATCTATCTGTTTCTACACAGACAACAGTAGTTCGATCTGTCTGCTGGGCTTGGGTCAATGCTTGCTCTAGGCTGGCGCTATCGTTAGCCTGGAAAACAATGGCTCCCAGACTTTCTGCATTTGCAGCCAAGTCTACGGGTAAATGTCTCTGTTTTGCCTCCTCGGGAGAGATTTCATCTCCCCCAATTTGCTGTGTACGGACATCACGAAAGAGGTAACGCGTTCCAAAGCCATCCGTCCCCAGGGAACGAGAAAGTCCTCCAATACTGGCAAAGCCTCTATTGTCTACCAAAACAATAATGAGTTTGTGATTCTCCTGTATAGAGGTAATAATTTCTTGGGAGAGCATGAGATAACTCCCATCTCCCACAAGGACATAAACCTCTCGTTCAGGCGCAGCCATTTTACACCCCAAGCCTCCCGCAATTTCATATCCCATACAGGAGTAGCCATATTCCAAATGGAAGCCTTTGGGATTGCGCGTTCTCCACAATTTATGCAAATCTCCTGGCATAGAACCTGCCGCACAGACCATGATATCTTCCGCCTCTGAAAGGGTATTCACCGCACCTATAACCTCACCTTGACTAAGGGGATCGTGCCGACCATCGTATATCTCTTGTACTTTTTGATCCCACTCCTGTTGGAGTCCATAAACATTTTCCTGGTAAGCAGCAGGGACCCTGTAGCTCTTTAATAGGGGAAGCAATTCTTCCAAACATACCCTGGCATCCCCCACTAAGGGAAGGGCTGTATGTTTGTAGGCATCAAATTCTGCTACATTGATATTGATAAACCGCACATCGGGATGTTGAAAGGCGGTTTTTGATTGGGTGGTAAAATCGCTGTAACGCGTCCCAATTCCGATTATGAGGTCGGCTTCCCGAGCCATTTGAACTGCACCGGGGGTACCAGTTACTCCGCATGCACCTAGATTATGGGGATCGTCGTAATCGAGTGAGCCTTTACCGGCAAAGGTTTCTACTACGGGGATACCCGTACGGGCTACAAATTCGCGCAAGAGATCGGTTGCTTCACTGTAAATACAGCCTCCTCCAGCGATAATCAGGGGCCTTTGGGCTGCTTGTATCCAGGAAGCAGCTTTTAACAGCAAAGCAGCATCTGGGCGATTTCGAGGAATGATCCAGGTCCGTTTTTCAAACAGGTCCTGCGGATATTCAAAGGCTTCTGCTTGTACATCTTGTGGAAGGGAAAGCGTAACGGTTCCCGTTTCAGCAGGTGAAGTGAGAACCCGCATGGCTTCTGGCAAAGCGGTGATGATTTGTTCGGCTCGGTTGATTCGATCCCAGTATTTGGAGAGGGGTTTGAAACAATCGTTTACGGAAATATCCTGGCAGCTGGCCGATTCCAATTGCTGTAATACAGGAGCCACATTTCTTCGGGCAAAGATATCGCCGGGAAGTAGTAGCACAGGAATACGGTTTATAGTGGCCAAAGCGGCCCCCGTCGCCATATTGGTGGCCCCAGGGCCAATCGAACTAGTACAGGCAAAGGTCGAAAGCCTGTTTTTTACCTTGGAGTAACCCACCGCTGTATGAACCATAGCCTGTTCATTCCTGCATTGGTAGTAGGGAAACTGAGGATATTGTTGTAAGGCTTGGCCAATCCCCGCGACATTGCCATGGCCAAAAATACCGAAACACCCCGCAAAAAATTTATGCTCTCTACCATCTCGAAGGACATACTGCTGATCGAGAAAGGAGATAATTGCTTGGGCGCAAGTGAGTTTTTTAGTTCGCATGAGTAGTCATATTCTAATCTAAAATTTCCCTTATAGGGATAGGGCGCCTTTCTCTTAGAGATTTCTGTCCCGCTAAACCTATTGCAGTGGCCATCAATCCGTCATGGACTCCAACGGGAATCTCACTCCCTTGGGTTAAAGCCTCAGCAAAGGCTTTCATCTCTTGGAAATACGCCTCTTCGTAGCGCTCCATGAAAAAGTCCAAAAGTAAGGCGCCTTTACTTCCTTTAGCTGTCCAGGTCTGATGGGAATCGACAGGCTGGTTGGAAATTTGGGCCATTCCTTTTGATCCAAATATTTCTAGGCGTTGGTCATATCCATAACTAGCCTTTCGACTATTGTCAATGATAGCCAAGGTTTGGTCTTCAAATACCAAGGTAATGACAGCGGTATCAATATCGCCAGCCTCTCCTATAGCCTTATCCACTCGCACCTTTCCTACTGCATATACCTCTTCCACTTCTTTCCCCACTATGAACCGGGCCATATCAAAATCGTGAATAGTCATATCTAGGAATAGACCTCCAGAACCTTCTATATAGCTGATTGGGGGGGGGGCTGGATCTCTGCTCGTGATTTTCAAAATGTGAGGGTCGCCAATTATTCCCGATTCAACCTGATGCCGAATGCTAGCGAAGTGTCTATCAAAACGGCGATTGAATGCTAGCATGAAATGGGTGCCCGTTTCTTTCAGGGTGTATTCTACCTCCTTAATGGCTTCTAAGGATAAATCCAGGGGTTTTTCACAAAACACATGTTTGCCCTTCCTGGCAAAGGCCCGGGTATAGGCAGCATGGGTATCGGTAGGTGAGCAAATTACTACGGCATCTAGTTCTCCAAGGGAATAAAGATCCTCATGAGAATCAAAATGATGGGGAACCTGCCACTTCTCTGAAAAAGCCTTTCCTTCTGATGAGGGATCTACTGTAGCGATAACTTCTACTTCGGGTATGCGAAGGATAAGGTTTTGTAGGTGAATTCTGCCAATTCTTCCGAGCCCAAGTACGGCGAACTTTAACGTAGACATTATCTATTCTTTAGCTTAATATTAGCCAAAGAATTCTGATTTTTGCTAATAGGTCCGTAAAAAATTATTTGAGCCAATCCCATCCGGAACCCAGAGGTAACGTGGCGGAAGGGAAGGCAATTCGAGGAATCTCTTTTGATGCGGTTACATACCATTGATAGCCAGGGCCATCATAGGCCATCGGCCCATAATTATAAGAGAGTGAAATTCCTTGGTATTCCCTGCCTAAGATTTCAATATCCAAGGGTAGTCGATATCTTTGAATGGAATGGAAGGGGCCATTTTCTTCTTCTGGAAGGGTGAATGGATCATGGTGAAAATTAAATAACCAACTTGATTCATGGGAAATTATCCATCCTTTCTGGGTTGGAACTACTAGGTAGGTGGATTGAGGATAATCATTGGGGTCCGAAAAGTTCATTAAAGTGGCAGAACCTGGTGTGAAGGATTCGTGAAAAACAAAACCGCTATCGGTTTTATCTACGATTTCAATCCTAAGGGTATCTTCCACATAGGTAATGTTGTGGTGGTGATAGATATCCTCATCAAATTCCGTATCACTTTCAAATTGAACGTAGTAATTGATCAAGCCAAGCTCAGGGTCCGAAAAAATATTCTTGGTGCTCCCTTCGACTTCTTGTTCATGGAAAATAGGGCCAACTGCTGGAAGGTCCTCACAAGCAGTCAAAAATGATACAATAGCTAGGATATATAGAATAAGCAGTCTATTCATTTAGTCTTCTTTTTTTTTAAACGTAAAATAAGGACCAACTGCTGCATTTACAATCCAATTTTCCCCAATTCTATCCCTTCAGAGTAGGCCACCTTTATCCCCGCTTCTCCCAAGGCCTTTTTGATAGCCTGGTTGACTTCAAAATATACCTCCCAGTACTCATCTGTTTTGGCATAGGGCCATATAGCCAGGGTGATGCTATGGCTATCAAACTCGTGGATTCCTACTATGGGTTTTGGCTCTTTTAACACCTTTTCAGATTGGAGAATCGCCTCTTTGATTATATCCTGGACTCGGTCAAAATCTTCCTCATAGGGCATCGAAATGCTTAAGTCGACCCTTAAAAAGCCTTTTTCAGAGTAATTGGTTATAACGTCACCTGTAGCCTTGCTGTTGGGTATTATAACCGTCTTGTTATCCAAGGTTAGGATAATGGTATTGAAAATTTGTATTTCATGGACGTAGCCCATCTGGTCTTGTAACTCGATAAGATCACCTACTTTGTAGGGCTTATATAACAAAATAAGAACGCCAGCTGCGAAGTTTTCTAATGAACCTTGTAGGGCTATTCCAATAGCAAATGCCGCTGCCCCCAACATCGCTACAATAGAGGTGGTTTCTATCCCAACCGTTCCTGCCATGATAAAAACGAGCAGAACTTTTAGACCGATTCTAATGAGAGAAATCAAAAAGGGACGAACTCCTTCATCCATCCTCGATTTCCTAAAGCCTGCATCCACCAGTCGGACAAATCGATTTATAAGTTTTAGGCCAATAAAAAGGACAATTATCGCAAACAAGAGTTTCGGTAGAAACTCGCTGGTACTGGCAACAACATTCCCCATACGCTCTTCCCAAAAGGTGGGATTCAGGAACATCATTGGGTCGCTATCTAATACATTGAGTGAGTCTTTTTCCTGCATAACTTTTGGATTAAAACAACATTTTGTGCAAAATAAGGGGTATTCCAAAAAATTGTATAACCGACCTGTATGAAAAAATTGTTAGCCTTCCTTTATCTGGGTTGTTTTTTCATGACTCAGTCTTTTTCGCAGCCCTATAAAGGGTATTCTTTAGTAAATACAAAAGCGCAAAAGGGAATTGAATCTGACTTTCAAGCAATCCCAACGCCATCAAAATTTTCTCAACATCTTGCGGAATTGACCAAGGCACCCCATGTAAGTGGATCTGTAGCAAATGAAGAAGTGATTGCTTATATGGCAAAGGTGATGGAAGCGGCTGGATTAAAGGTGGATGTTTATCCCTATGATATCTATATGCCTACTGGGCCTGGGGAGATAGCGATTGAATTGGTGACTCCCATTCGATTACCGCTCAACAACCAAGAGTATATACTAGAAGAAGACCCTTTCTCTTCTCATGCATCAATAGATCCAGGATGGAATGCCTATTCCGGTTCAGGAGAGGTTACGGCTGAGATAGTTTACGCCAATTATGGAAGGAAGGAGGATTTTGAGCAATTGAAGGAAATGGGAATTTCGGTAGAAGGAAAAATAGTACTCGCCAGATACGGAGGGAATTTTAGGGGCTATAAGGCAAAGTTTGCTGAGGCAGCAGGAGCTATTGGGCTCGTAATTTATACAGATCCTATGGATTCAGGATATATGCGAGGTCTTGGCTATCCCGAAGGGCCCTATTACAACGAAAGTACGATTCAAAGAGGTTCTGTGCTTACCCTAGATTATACGGGAGATCCGCTTACCCCCTTTCAAGCCGCTCTACCGCGTGAAGATCATCCTGAAATTGAACGTCTTGATCCTGAGGAAGTCGCTTTTCATACAATTCCTGTAACCCCAATCCCATATGGATCTGCCAAAGAAATCATTAGTCGGATGACGGGGACACCTGTTCCCCGAGCTTGGCAAGGGGGGCTTCCCTATACCTATCGGATTGAGGGAGGAGAAGCACTTACCCTAAGGTTAAAGGTGGAACAAGGAAAGGATTATGTTCGAGCAAGTAATGTGGTAGGTACCCTAGAAGGGAGCGAATATCCAGATGAGTGGATCCTACTGGGCTGTCACTTTGATGCCTGGTCCTTTGGTGCTTCCGATCCCAATAGCGGTACGGCTATGCTATTACAGGTGGCTGAGGCCTTGGGGGAGTTAGCAAGAGAGGGGAAAACGCCCAAGAGAACCATCAAAATTGCGCATTGGGATGCTGAAGAATTTGGAATTTTGGGATCAACGGAATGGGTAGAACAATTTCGGGATGAGTTGGACCAGAAAGCCATCGCCTATATGAATGCCGACGCAGCTTGTAGCGGCCTTCGATTTTATGCCTCTTCTTCCCCTTCGCTCAAGCAACTAATTCTGGATGTTACACAAAGTGTATCCTACCCCATAGGCGAACAGACTGTATACGAACACTGGCAAGGCAATTCTAGAGACAAGGAACCCGGAATAGGAAATCTAGGGGGGGGATCAGATCATTTAGGATTTTATGCTCATGTAGGCATACCTAGCCTAGGCTGTGGGATGGGAGGACCAACCCTGTATCACTCTGCCTATGACGATTTCTATTGGTACAAGAAACATGCAGACTCTGCCTTTGTGAGTGGCCCTACAACCGCCAAGATTTTTGGAACCATGGCACTGCGACTTGCAAATGCCGATATTTTACCCCTGGATGCTCCCCGATATGCTCAGGACTTGAAGGGACATCTCGGTAATGCCCTAGAAAAAATTAATGCCTATGAGCCGGAATTCGATATGAAAAAATTAAATCAATCGGTAGAAAAGCTCCAGTTGAATGCAGAGAAACTATCTATATTGATTGAAAAAGAATTGGCTAGCTCCTCCAATAAAGATTTTGAGGAAGTTAACCAAATACTCCTCCAAATGGAGCGTGCCTTTATCGATAAAGAAGGGATGGAATACGGTTCTTGGTTCCGCTCTTTGTATGCTTCTTCTGATCCTTTCAGTGGCTATGCTTCTTGGATGCTGCCAGGTCTTCTGTACGAGGCTGCCATACAGCGTTCGGATAAGCTTTCCACTTGGGAGAAGCGATATCTGAATGCTTTTGAGCGTTTGAATGGGAAGGTCCTAGAAGCCTTGGCTGAATTGGAGTAGTCAGCTAGGAATGTGCAGGCCTCATGTTAAATAGGGTATTCATTGCATCTAGTTTTTTCTTGTTTTAGAAATGCTGCATTTACCACTTTCTGGTAAAAAGATAGAACAAAAGGTCAAGCGTTTGATATACTCAAGGAATTAAGGGAAATTGATTGTATGAATACAGAAGAGGTCTTTGTAAAAAATCAATCTCAATGAAATACCTGGGTATCTTTGGATTTGCCATGTGCTTTTGGGCTTGTAACTCCACAACCCAACAGCCTCACATTGACTTCAATCGGGAGATTCGCCCCATTCTTTCTGACCGATGCTTTTCCTGCCATGGCCCGGATAAAGAAGCTCGCAAAGGCGATTTGCGCCTAGACCTTCCCGAAGCTGCGTTGAAGCAAAAACTGGAGTCTGGTTTTCCTGCCTTTACCCCTCATAAACCTGCTCGGAGTACGGCATTAGATCGAATTCTCTCGGATGATCCTGAAATTAAAATGCCTCCTCCTGAGTCCGAATTGACCCTTTCTCTGGAGGAAATTGATCTTCTCACCCGATGGGTAGAAGAAGGGGCTCAATATGATCCTCATTGGGCCTTTATTCCACCGAAAATAAGCGATATATCCAGGGAGGAAGGCGATCCCCAGAGTCAGAATGAGATAGATTTATATATTAGACGGGGATTAAAAGAGCAGGGACTTCATCCCAAGGAAGAGGCTGAGAAAGAGACCCTCCTTCGAAGAGTTAGCTTCGATCTAACGGGCCTAGCCCCCAGTATAGCGGAACTCAATGCCTTTTTAAATGATAGCTCTGATAGAGCTTATGAAGTTGCTGTAGATCGTTTGCTAGCTTCTGAAGCCTATGGCGAGCACATGGCTGTGTCCTGGATGGATTTAGCTCGCTACGCCGATACCTATGGATATACGGTAGACCGCTACCGACCCGCCTGGCCCTGGCGGGATTGGGTGATACAGGCCTTCAATGGCAATATGCCCTATGACCAATTTGTAACCTGGCAGATAGCCGGAGACTTACTTCCTGAAAGGAGCAAAGAGCAACGGATTGCTACGGCCTTTAACCGCAACCACAGCCAAAACGCCGAAGGGGGAATTGTCAATGAGGAATTCCAGGTAGAATATGTGGCCGACCGTGCCCAAACCTTTGGAACGGCCTTTTTGGGTTTAACCATGGAGTGCGCTCGCTGTCATGATCATAAATATGATCCCATTTCTCAGAAAGATTATTACCAGCTATTTAGCTATTTTAATCAGGTCGATGAGTCAGGCCAAATTACTTTTAATACGAAGGACATGCCTGCCCCCACCATGTTTTTGCCAGATGAAGAGGTGGCAAAGCAAATGGCTTATTTGGATCAGGCTATTCAAAAGCGGGAAGACTCTTTAGCCATGCTGAGAAAAGAGCTATTGAATGCTTCGGAATTCAAGAATTGGATAGAGGTGGGTCAATTTGACCTAAAAGAAGAACCTAAAGGGAAAATAGCGCACTTTACCTTGGACGCACTAGCAGGAGAGAACCTTAAGGACGAGGTGAGTGGCCGGAATGTGGGAAAGGTAATAGACCCTATTACGGGGCGAAATGCCGAAATTCTTCCTGAGTTGATCCCCGGAAAAAAAGGAAAAGGAATGAAGTTGAATGGGGATGATGCCTTGAACTTCCCGGGTATTGGAGGCTTTCAAAAATCCGAACCTTTTTCAGTGGGTCTATGGGTAAAAGTTCCTAGCGAGTTAGGTTCAGGGGTGATTTTTCATAGTAACAAAGGGGGAATCATCTACAATTTTAAGGGTTACCAGGTTTCTGTTGAAGACAATCACTGGGATGTCAGGCTGGCTCATGCTTATCCTTATAATGCAATCCACTTGCTGAGTGTAGATTCTATTCTAACGGATCGTTGGCAACATGTGATGCTAACCTATGATGGCTCGGGAAAAGCTGCTGGGGCTTCCTTATATCTCAATGGCGAAAAAATGGAGATGAAGGTGGAGCAGGATAAGCTCTATAAGGAAATTATCTTTCCCGGCGGACCGAAGACAAACCTTAAAGTTGGCGCGCGATGGCGGTCAAGAGGGTTCAGAAGGGGGGCTGTTGATGAGATTGTCGTATATGATCGAGAACTCAGTTCCTTAGAGGTCGGTTATTGGGCAGGTAAGCAATTTTCTTTTGCTGCTGGGATCTCTCCCTTAACAGGTATGCAAAAAGAAGCGCTGTTGCCTCTTTTCCTTTCAGACCAAACAAGCCATCAAATCTTATTGGATTCCCTTAAATTCTACAGAGGAAGTTTAGACAAGCTGGTAGAGTCTGTGCAGGAACTGATGATCATAGAAGAAAGGGAAAGCTACCGGCCTACCTATGTGTTGAATCGTGGAGCCTATGATGCGCCTGAGGAAGAAGTTTTTCCGTTACCTCCAGAAGTCCTAACTTTAGCGGGAGTGGAATATCCGCGCAATCGTTTTGGTTTGGTCAAATGGCTGTTTGCTCCAGAAAATCCCCTAACGGCTCGGGTTGTTGTAAACCGACTTTGGCAGCAATGTTTTGGGCAAGGCTTGGTGAAAACGGCAGAAGACTTTGGCAACCAGGGGAGTTTACCGATATATCCAGAGCTATTGGACTATTTGGCGATTCAATTGGTCGAGTCTGGCTGGGATTTAAAGGCCTTGCTGAGGAAAATAGTAACTTCATCTACCTATAGACAATCTTCTCAGGCTGAAGCATGGGAATTGGAAAAAGATCCTGCCAATGAATGGCTGGGGAGAGGTCCCACCTCCAGATTATCTGCTGAAATGATGCGCGACCATATCCTGGCCTCCAGTGGCTTGCTTCATCACAAGCTTGGTGGTCCAAGTGTAAAACCTTATCAGCCAGAGGGATTGTGGCGCGTAAATACAGGCAGATATGAACCCGACTCAGGTGCCAATTTGTACCGGAGAAGCCTCTACACCTTCTGGAAGCGAACAGTTCCCCCACCTTCCATGAATACCTTTGATGCGCCTTCCCGATCCTATTGTTTAGTGAGGAGACAAAAAACTCATACGCCTTTGCAGGCATTAACGCTGTTAAATGATCCTCAATTTCAGGAAGCGGCTCGGGTATTGGGACAACAGGTGATCCAGAGCCAATTCGCTCCAGAGCAGGGAATTAGCCATATTTTTCGAAGGTTAACGAGTCGGCATCCCAAGGAAATGGAATTGGCTATGTTGAAGGAGATGTTCCAGGAACAGCGAGAAGATTTTGAAAGCCATCCCGAAAAACAAAAAGGATGGCTTGGGGTAGGGGAGTACCCGCTTCCGGAAGCGTATGATCCAGCCGAGCTGGCGGCTTATTCAGTTGTTGCTTCTACGGTGATGAATTTTTATGAGACGATACATAAATAGAGTTAATAGTCGACAGACGACAGTCCACAGGTATAATATGAGAAAGACTAAAGGAGAATTGATAAAGGACAATCATGGATAAACACGCTTGTCATTCTTACCAGAATTATTTGAATAGGAGAGAATTTCTATCCAAATCCTCTTTGGGCCTGGGTGCCTTGGGCTTGGGGTCGCTACTCAACCCCTTGAGCGGCTTTTCGCGAGGTTCAGGAAATGAAGTCCCACTGGGGCAACCCCATTTTTCTCCCAAGGTCAAACGCGTTA
The DNA here is from genome assembly GCA_965263105.1 of Bacteroidia bacterium. Classification (GTDB taxonomy): domain Bacteria; phylum Bacteroidota; class Bacteroidia; order J057; family J057; genus JBCCTX01. The sequence goes on from CBDHGL010000003.1 coordinate 1,390,284, forward strand.
TCTATCTCTTTCAAAGTGGAGGCCCTTCACAACTAGAGACCTGGGACTACAAGCCCAAATTGCGGGAACTTCATGGCCAAGAATTACCCGACTCCATCCGTCAAGGGCAGCGACTCACCGGGATGAGCGCTGGCCAATCCTCCTTTCCCATGGTGGGTTCCCATTTTGACTTTGCCCGTTATGGAAAATCAGATAGGTGGGCCAGTGAATTGTTGCCCTACACTTCTCAATTAGTAGATGACCTATGCATTGTTAAATCTTTGCATACCGAAGCCATCAATCACGATCCCGCCATCACCTTTTTCCAGACAGGTTCTCAAATCGCCGGTCGACCCAGTATAGGTTCTTGGGTGAATTATGGCCTGGGCTCGGATAATGAAAACCTCCCGGCCTTTATTGTCCTTGTATCTAAAAATGCAGGCGGACAACCCTTATATGCCCGTCTTTGGGGCAATGCCTTCTTGCCCGCAAATACCCAGGGGGTACAGTTTCGGTCGGGGAAGAACCCCGTCCTATTTCTCAAAGATCCGGAAGGCTTTGAACGCTCGGATCGCAAGCGTATGCTGGAATATCTGGAGCGTTTGCATGCCCTACAGCTAAGCGAGCAGGATAATCCCCAAATTGCCGCCCAGATCGACCAATACGAAATGGCCTTCCGCATGCAGATGTCTGTTCCAGATGCAGTAGACATGAGCGATGAACCCGATTGGGTCTTCGACCTCTATGGAGAAGATTCCCGAGATCCAGGTACCTATGCGGCCAATTGTCTCCTGGCCCGCCGTTTGGCCGAGAAGGGAGTCAAATTCATCCAACTCTACCACCAGGGTTGGGATCAGCATGGAGGCTTGCCAGGAGGCATCACCAACCAATGTAGAAAAACAGACCAGGCGTCGGCTGCTCTTATCACCGATTTAAAACAACGAGGCCTACTCGAAGACACCCTAGTCATTTGGGGCGGAGAATTTGGCCGGACCAATTACAGTCAAGGGAAACTGGAGCGAAACAACTATGGGCGTGACCATCACCCGCGTTGTTTTACCATCTGGATGGCTGGGGGAGGCGTAAAAGCCGGGATAGAATATGGAAAAACGGATGAATTGGGCTATAACATTGTGGAGAATCCGGTGCATGTACACGACTTTCAAGCGACGCTTGTTACACCTCTTGGGTATGGACCATGAGCGCCTCACCTTTAAGCATCAGGGGAGGCGGTATCGTTTGACCGATGTGCATGGGGAGGTGGTGAAGGATTTGTTGGTTTAGTTTTTTATATGCTCCCTTTTTTTAGAAAAAACGGAGCGCCAAAAAATCGCAAAACACCCCCCTTTTATTCCCCCCTGATCTAGGGGGGATGAAGGGGGGTACACAAGCTTCCCCAATTCCCGACGAATTTTGCAAGGCCGACGCGCTTAGTTTATTTTCTAATTCTTGAATGGAGAGGGAATATTTCTCTGAAATAGATGGACCATAAATTCTCTATTTCTTGGCTATAAGGTAGGTGTTTTTTTACCTGCTTGAATGAGTTTTGGCTTATAATGTAAAAAGACCTCATCCCTGCATGGAATGAGGCAATAATGTGTTTTTTCTGCAATTTTAGATAAAGGGATGGCCAGGCTTTTTTGTCCCAACAGCTCCCCCCTCTCCCCCCCTCACTCCACTTGTCAGTTTTTGGAGCATTTTTTTGCTAGGGCTTTTCCTTTTGGCTTTCATTTGGTCGAGGGTCAAACGCTTTGCTTGCTTTTTCATGGGTAGATTGATTAAAGGTTAATGGAATGAAATAATTGGGCTTTATGCCCTAAAAACAAAGTAGAAAAAACGAGACTTATACACAAGTGTACATAATAACATTTCGTACCTAACGGCACGCGTATAGGGAGGATGTTGTTTCCTACCGATATGTTGTCCCTAATGGGACAGGGAAACATGATGTATTCATGTTCGTATTTCTTTAATTAGGACAAGAAAAGTAGGTTAGCGTAAAGAATGGTTAAATATTTGAATTACTTTATCGAATGATTCTTTTATTAGCCACAAACCTAAACCCATGCTTATTTAATGGTAGAGAGGGCGCAACCTCTGGCAATGTCCCGCTAGGGACAAAATATCGGTAGAACCATACGTAATATTATTTCATTCGTGCCGTTAGGTACGAAATGTAAATATGAAGCTATGGCAAACACCTATACCCAAATTCATATACATGCAATTTTTGCCGTTCAAAATCGGCAATCTTTGATTCAGGAAAGCTGGCGAGGGGAGTTGTATAAATACATTACCGGAATTGTTCAGAATCATCAGCATAAAATGCTACAAATCAATGGAATGCCCGATCATATCCATCTCTTTATGGGTATGAGGCCCTCACAATCTTTATCAGATTTGATGAAATGGATAAAAGGGGAGTCCTCGGAATGGATCAACAGAAGGAGCTTTACAAATGGAAGATTCTCCTGGCAGGCGGGTTACGGGGCCTTTTCCTACGCCAAATCACAGGTGCCTAGAGTCATTCGATATATACAAAACCAAGAAGAACATCACCGGAAGAAAAGCTTTTTGGAAGAATATGTTGAAATTCTCCAAGTCTTTGAAATCGAATTCGATGAACGATATATCTTTAAGTCAGTCGATTAGTACATTTCGTACCTGACGGCACGAGGTTTTGGGGGACAATGTTTTCTACCGATATATTGTCCCTAACGGGACAGGGAAATATGGAGTTTCCTAGCCACAAATACATTTCAAATTGGGTACAGAGGAGTAAATTGGAATAAGGAAGGGATAGAATTATGTTGTTGAATGATTCTTTTGCCAGTCGCAATCCAATACCTATAAAATGAGGAGAGGCTTTAACCTCTATCAATGTCACTAGCGGGACAAAAAATGATAAGAATCACATGTTCTAATGGTCCTTATAGGAAATTGGAAGAGAAATCCACATGACTATCCTTCATTAGACAAATACGAACTCACTAGCCTTAAACGGTTTTTGAGGACATGCCTCAGAACCTGTCCCAATAGGGACAACATATTGGTAGATCCATACATATTATGGATGCATTCGTGCCGTTAGGTACGAAATGTGAATTAATACAGTGGGAATTATTTGATTCCCTCAATACAATTGGCATAAACCCCCTCTCAGCTTTCGCCGAGAAGGGCTAAGTGAACAGATTATTTTATCAAGCCTTCTTAGCGACCACAAAGTCGCTAATGCCACGAAAAGTAGTGTGGGCTTCTAAAATCTCAAAGCCCGCATCAATTACGGCTTCGCAAAATTCAGCATGACTATGGGTCCAGAATTTACCCTCGGCTTGCATGCGGGCAGCTCGTCGGTTTTGCTTGCTTACTTCTTTCCCTTCTCGCATGACCTGCAAGGTCTTCCGCAATCCATGGGCTTGTATCATCCTCCGGGCGATGGCGATCTGCCAATCGAGAACACGCACAGGACGGCCGGGATCTACAAAGATCCCGAGGCCGCCTGGCGTCAACCACCCATAAATGTTTTGCAATACTTGTTGAGGATTGGGGAAGGTGTACAAGGCGTGAATGCAGGTACAGGCGCCTAAAGAGGAAGGAGGAATAAATACTTCATCCACCCCTTCATTCCTGATTTCTATGTTGTTTAAGCCCCGATTTTGGACTTTTTGTAAGGCTACCTGACACATGCCGGGATCCCGGTCTACGTGCAGCACCTCAGCCTGAGGAAAGAGTTTGGCCAGGGTACAGGAATAGTTTCCCGTACCTGCCCCTATATCGGCGATCATCGATCCTTCTGCGATGTCCCAGGCTTGAGCCACAGAAATAACCTCCTTGTACAACTCCTGGTAGAAAGGATTGTACGAAAGCAGGAGGTCATAGGTCTGGGCATAGGAACTCCAGTCAACTTCCTTTTCAGGAGGCGTTTGTGTTTTAGTGGGCATGAAGAGGGGCATTAAAGGGTTGAATCATTTCGGCATAACGCTCTACTTCTTCAAGGGTGCAGGGAGGCATTCCTTTACTTTGAACTACCTCCCGGCTTTTTTCCTGGCTGGTGGAAAGGAGGACAATTTCCAGCTTTATCCATTCGTGCCACACTGGTTCTGAAATTTGTTCAAAGGCTAGCATCCTTTGATAGAAGGGCACGTGCCGTTGGCGGACAGATGTGATTATGTGAGGACATTCATCCACTTGAGAGCACAGGTCCAGTATGCGGAACATGAGTAACTGGGCATAGAGAGACTTCCTCCCGCTCAGTTCGGGAGATACTACGTAACGACTGGATTCCAGGATATTGTTCTCCAATCCAATATGGCGGTGTACATCGTTCCAGAAGGTTTTGATGCTTTCTGGAGGTAACCAATTGTAAGAGGGAGACCAGGTAGCACTTCGCACGCTTGCTACAGGTTTTCCCTCGAACCATACCAGGTGAATTCGGGTATTGGCATAACGATCAAACTGATCCGTGAGACGTTCCTCCTCATTAGGCTCTACTGCTTCTGCGTGAATATAGGCCTGGTAACGGAGTGCATAGGCTAATTCCTTACTTTCCGGGCTCACACAAAGTTGAGCAGTAAATCCATTGAGTTCGAACAAGGTTTCTGCCTGGAAGGCAGGTAGCTGGGCATTCATAGATAGTTGAATTAGGTATAGAGACATGGTCGTTAGGGAATAGCATATCCATTCCCCAACTGGGGTTAATCATTTTTTTTCATGTATGGAGGAAAAGGGAGGAAAAACGGCGCAGCCCTAGGCTGCACCTGTAGTCACGACACTTGAAACCACGTAAGTAAATTTTTAAAATGTTCTTTTTGCAGTCGATAAAAAAGAACCAAAAAATCTAGCACGAACCAACCAAGGCCATCCCAGCATTGCCATCCACCGCGTCCCGAAACCGTCTGTATCGGGATGTCCAGGGTGCTTTCAAAAAGATTTTAACCTTTTTTATCTGCATACTCGGCGTTAATAATAGGGTTCTTACTAAGATTTTTTGATTCATGCTTATATACTAAAATATTTGTTTTCAAAAGGTGTGGGGGGCGAGCCCCCACGGGGTATGGCCGGTACCCGGTTAGAACCAAGGGCGATTGATTCATGGCGTTTGGGTCGTCTGTGGCCAATTCTTGAGGTGCGATTACTTAGGCTACTTTATCGTGTTTTTGTCTTTTATCTTAAAACTAAGTTCGAAAAATGACTTGTAAATCCTTTTGACTCATCGGGCTATATGTTGTACATATGTTCCAAGTTTGTCAACATGTTTCATAGCCTTGTAGATGACAATCTTTTGGCACTTGGTGTTATCCCATAGCTTTCCTTGAAGCATTTGGAGAAATATGCCAAGTCATTAAATCCCGTTGCAAAGGCTATTTCCGAGATACTCATTTCTTCTTGTTCCAGCATTTCATAGGCCTGCTCTAACCTATGTGAACGGATGAAGGCAGAAGGGTTGAGTTGGGTGAGTTTCTTGATTTTGCGGAACAAACTCGTTCTACTCATGCCCATCTCTTTACTTAGGATTTCCTGGTCAAAATCTGTTTCATCCAGATGCTTATCTAAGCAGTCTGTTAATTTTTGCATGAACTCCCAGTCTGCAGTAGATATCGCTTGAACGTTCTTACCCTTCTGCTCTGATTCGTCTTCCTGAATGATGACAATATTTACTTGAGAAGGCCTATTGTCAAAGCTAATCGGTATGTCTTGGGGCAATTCTCGCAAGATGGTATCCAGCAAAAGCTGGGCATTGGTGATATACGTTATACTCTTCATGGCACTCACTTCATTATCGGTTGTTACAAATAGGTACTTTTATCATGTTCTTTCTGCTTGATAAGATCTCCGACGAAGGCAGGAGTCAAGAACCCAAAAATCTAGCACGAATAACCCTTACCACCCCCTTCTTTCATTTCCCCTATTTTAGGGGAGACACAGGGGGGTATAGCAATTCCATCCTCCCCGCAGGATTTTCAGGTCCTACACACCTCGCATGTATTTCATACAGTTAGTAAGCTTCTATCTTGCGCTGTATTTGGATACATCTACCAGCTTCCTGAGGCAAGCCTCGCGCACGATTCCGGTACTGCGTCGAACCTTTAAAATACGCTTTAATTGCTCGATATAATCCCGAACCGTTGTCGGAGAAATATGCAGGCGGTCCCCAATTTCGTTTGCCGTTAACTCTCCGACCAGTAAGGTCATTACCTCCATCTGTCGAGGGGTGAATTTGACCGGTTTGTTCTGTCGGGCATACTTCCTCGTTTGGTCGATCACAGAGGGGCTATAATAGCTCTGATTCCGGGAAACGGTTTTGATTGCTTTTTTCAGTTCTCCTGCCTCACTTCCTTTGATTAGGTAGCCGGGTAGTTGAAGGATATTCAAGGCCTGGTGCCCATAGTATCCATCGTCATGGCTGGAAAGGATGATGATTTTTGCATTCGGGTGTTGATCGGCTATTTCGGTCGCCAGGTCAAAGCCATTCATCTCCAAGCCGCGCAAGCGTATGTCTAGTAACAATACATCCATATGATTTATGTGTGGAAAAATATCTTTGCGAATCTTTTTTTCTTGTTCCTGTTTGGGTAGACCATAATAGCTCTCCCCAGGGGCATAGCTTCCCACCAATTCTATTTCGGGATCATTTTGGAAGATGAGTTCTAGGCCTTTCAGAAAAAGCGGTTCATCATCGACCACGAATATTTTGATGGGGGTGCTCATTTCTAGAATTTTAAGTGTATAATTTTCCTATGTATATCCAGAGGATATTTCTTATTTGAGAATCCAACTGATTCATCATACTAATTTTTATTCAACCCTCCGCACTCCCTTCTCTCGGCTCTAATCTACTCTGTGGGGGGATGATTAGGTTCTCAGAGGAACCTCTGCCAATAACTTCGTTCCTTTGCCTGGTTCGGAATAGATACTCATACTTCCTCCGAGTCGGTCCACACGATTCTGCAAAGCTTGAAGTCCTGAAGCCTCTGAGATTCCCTCACCTTCCAATTCAAATCCTTGGCCGTCGTCCGCGATTTCTATCTGGAAGGTATCCTCAGCTCTTTCCAACTTCACATACACCGTTTCGGCATCCGCATGGAGGATTACATTGTTGATTGCCCCCTGGACGAGTCCGATGATATCGAGGAAGTCCTTTTCGTTGAAGGCCAACTCTTCCAGATTATGGGTCTCCAGGTTCAGGGTCAATTCCCCAATTTGTTGGAGGGGCCCCAGGTCATTTTTCAGTTTGTGCAGAAAGTCTTCCAGGTTAATGTGGAGATCCAAGGCCTTTCCCTCCTGGAGGCGGTGGGACTGGTCCCGGATCTCCTGATGTGCAGCGTTCATGGCCTCTGAGATCAGGTCGTAGTTCTGGCGATCCTGATCGGACAAAACATTACTAAGGTCGTCTTTCAATTTAGTCAACAGGGTCTTGCCGATAGCGATTTTTCCCTGGGCAAAATCGTGGAGTTCTTCCCCCACTTCGATCATTTGCTTGCGGAATTTCGTCTGGGCTTCCTGCTGGACCTGCATGACGGTTTGCGCCATGCGCTCGTTGTATCTCCCCGTTAATGCCATTAAGCGCTGTTTGTGCGTCTGCTCTTTCTCTTCTAGTAATTGATTCTTGGTTGCTATGAGTTGCTTTTGAATCTTCTGCCGTTGAAAGAGCTGGTAGAAAAAGAAGAGGAGTATGGTGAGGATTCCTCCCCCTGCAAGTTGCTGTATCCGCATACTCTTCCTCTGGGTATCAGCCAATTCCTGATAGAATATGTTGGACTTTTTCAGGTCGGTATTCTCTACAAAAATTTCTGTTCCATAAGCCTTCTCTGTGCTCACCTGGTCATATATTTTTCCCTTCCATTCACTGGCCATTTTGTAGGCCTCCATGCCTTTTTTGAGGTCGCCTTTTTGGGCGAATGCCTCGGCGAGGCCTTCATAGGCCAGTATGTATAATGGATCTAAAATTTCAGATGAATCTAAGAATGTAATGGATTGTTGAAATTTTTCTAAGCCATCTTCCCATCGATCTTCCTGAATCATTAATTCTCCTTCATTATAAAGGACCTTTGCCTCTCTACTAAATAAGGTTTTTTTATTCCCATTTGGGAATTGTTCTATATATGAGGTTTTTGCATTTATAAATGATTGCTTGGCACTTCTAAATTCTCCTAACTTATTAAAAATCATACCCTCACGAAGAAAGAATTTGTACCTCAGATTCTTTGCTCTTTTATCATCCGTAATTGTGAGGGCGGAATCTATATATTTTCTCGCTAAAGAAAATGATTTCAGGTTATAATAGGCCTCAGATAACTCATAATAATAATTTGCTAGTTGAAAATTACTACTTGGCCTTCTAAAGGAAGGTGAAATAAGAATTTCTAAGGACTTTTCAGATGATCCTGCTCTATTATAAATTTGACTCAGTAAGAACATATTTGTATTGTCTAACTCTTCATCATCAATTAAGGATGCATGTTCAATAGATTTATTCAATTTCTGTAAAGAAGAATCAAAGTATCGATAATTTGAAAATCCAAGATTAAAATAATCATGTGCTAGCAAATAGTATGTTCTTGCAATTGATTTTGTATCAGCAACCTTTTTTCTTAAAGCCAGGCAAGGTTTTAAGTAGAATATTGCTGAATCAAATACATAGGTAGAACTGAATATATTGCTTATTGCACTTAAAGCCAGTCCCTCTTCCTTATAAAAATTTTTCTCCTTGCAGAATGCCCTAATTCTTTTTAGCTGATTAAGAGCTTTATCATCATTTTCTCCAGATAGAAAAATATTTACTATTTGAGACATCACAGAATCAGGTATTGTTGATCCAGAAATTTTCTGGAAAGGGAAAAACTGTAATGATATAGATAGAAAAATTAATCTAAACAGATAATTCATGATTCTGTATATTGATATTTTTTGGAGAGTTTACAGGAATGGATGTCCTGGATTTCTTCCGTCTCCACCATCATCTTCCCCAGATCTATTAACCAGTTTATCTCCAAAATCAGTAGCGACACTAAAAGAGCGAATTATATCCACAGTGGGGTCCTCATTGCTGCTTTGAATCAGTTTAACTACAAAACGATCCTTTAGAAAGACCAATAAGTTTCCACCAGTTCTTATAGCTTTAATTTCTGTTCGAAGAGGTTGAGAAATTTCACTTAAAGCCTCCGCCAAATCAATTTTTCTTGTGAATACATTGACAAATAGTGGATCAAGTAGAGAATTATCAACATCCCCATCATTAAGCCTGAAATTGAAGGTGAAAATATGGAACTCACTGGAATCAGTCGTGAGATTTGATGTTAAAAAAGGTGTTTCTTCAACAATGTGTTGGTTTTCTGGATACCTTATCGCTATATGCAAGATGTATTTATCATCTCCATCAGGGACAATTATTCTTTCTAAGAAAAGATAAGGTACGATTTCAGTCATATTATTTCTACTCATGATAATTGGACTTATAGGTTCGACAATTCAAAATTATTCTTTTACTGATAAATTAATTATCCTAAAAAGTGAGGGTTTTTGAACCCTAAACTTTTGGGTTATTTAAAAATTATCTAGGAGAAGTCCTATAATTTTTAGAATTTAATTGATGAAAATGGAATACATACTTTCCGAATAAGTAGAATTGTGTAATTGAAATATTTATTTTGTTCATACTTTTAAATTGAAATTAGTTTAATTATTTAATCATCATGAAAAGGCTCCTGTATCTCTATTCTATTATTTGTCTAGAAGTTATATTTTCTTCTTGTTCTAAGATTTATACAGAACCCTTACACTTTCCGATTTACCCGGATGCAAATGAAGCGGTAACATATAGTCTTACTTATCTCTCCAGTTCTCCTCTGGTAAGGATTGATTTATTCAGGAGAACAATGGCAATAATAACTAATTCGGAAGAAGAGAAAGGGGAAACCAGTAATGACCTAATTCGAACCTGGACATCCTTTGAAAATCCGTATGGAGGAAAGGTTTCCTTTACAGTTCCAGGGACTGCCAGAGCGGATGAATTAATAGAATATACATTTGAAGTAAGTAATAGGTCAGGTAAAAATACTTCTCATTCGGTAGTTCATGCAACAAGGCTTTTCTCAGACAGGGAAAAAGCTATCCCGGTATTTTGCCAAGGAGATGTTGATCAGGTATTTGATTTAGTTTTCATTCCAGATTCTGCAATCTGGATGACTTCTTTAGAGGCCTTTTATGACTCTGTCCATAATATTATCAAAAATACAATTCATAGGGAGCCAACATTAAAATATTTGAGTAAGCAGTTTAATTTTTATGTATTTCCTGAACCAGGGAAGGCGTACGATGCCAATTTTCCCAAAAGTCATAAGTTACCAACAGGTTCGGCTTCATTCCTGTGTTTTGCTGAAGGCCTGGGAATTTTGCATAATGATACTTCTATTTCAGATTATTTCCAGCAGATTAGTATTCCAGATGACACTTTGACTTGCAATTTATTTTCTTCTGAGTGGAATCGGCCTCAGACGGTACTTCATGAAATGGCCCATGCCATGTTTGGGTTGGAAGATGAGTATTCTGGAGGGAGTAATTCTGAAGCAGATCCTTATCCAAATAACTGGAAAGAAAGAGTTGATGCCGAAAATGTTGCTGGGAACTATTTTAAGTCTATTACGGCTGTGAGGGAGATAAATATTAATCCCCCTAAATTCTTTAAACTATGTGGAGAATGGTGCCCAATGAATTCGGGGCATGATCCAAATTTCGTTTTTGATATTCCCTGTCACAAGCGGTCATGCCACATTATTTTAGACAATATTACAAACTAAGTACCATGAAGAAATTTTTAATAATCTGTTTCCTAATTCTTGATTTTGCGATTTGTATGGCACAATCTGTTCAGCAGAATCTATCGCCATCTCAAGTCAGAAGGGAAAGAGAAAGAGCAAGGCGAAAAGCAGAAAAGAAAACTGAAAAATTCGATATGGGTTATTTTTACAATCCGGCCAATCGTCATTATTTATTGAAATTCCAAATATTAGACACCACATTAATTCCAATAATGGCAGGAGTGGCGATTGGGAATATCCCATATAAACCCAATTCGGGGAGTGTGCAGATATCTTATTACAACGGAAACCGATTGCTGGGGCAGTACTTTACACAAGATCCTACGGTAATAAGATCTTGTGATTCAACTCAAATTGGAATAAAGGTCTTGCCTGATAGTACATTTGTCAATGTCCAGCTACCCTATAATGAAAATATAACAAGGATTGAAATTTCAGGAACTAGGATAAGTCCTAATAGAGTAATTGATTATCAAATTAGATCTATACTAGATGAGGCAAATTAACTTCCCCTCACACCTCCTCCTTCACCAAAATCGAATCCGCAAAGAGGACCTGGTCATCCGGCGTACGAACGATCACTGAGTAAATCCCCGGCCTTCTTAGGTTCTTGTAACAAAAGGTGCGCATGGATCGGAAACGAATTTTTAGCGTCTGGGTATAGACGATCCGGTCTCCGGTATACCATTCTACGATAAGAGAATCTCCCGGGGGATAATCACTTACCTTCATCCAGGCCCAGGCGCGCTCCCCCACCAGAAAGATTTTGCGGGAATCGATAGGCATGAGCTTTTCTACCTTGGTAGTGAAGGCAAAGGATTGGACTTTCTGGGCCTTGAGAGAGCCCAAACCCAGGAAACATAGGAACACAATTGGCGCTCTCAGGTGACGAAACTGAGAGAAATGTGACATGGATATGCAGTTTTAGGTACTAGCTACTTTTTTGCAGCCAAAATAGTGCCAAAGACGGTAATTTTTCGATTGTGGAAATAGTTTGGTCGCTAAGTGCTTTCCAAGCATTGATTCTGAGAGGAGTTTGTACACGGGGACACAAAGGCACGGAAAAGGATAGTTAATTTACTCAGCAATTCTCCCCCGTGTATCCATGGTTCCATGTTCAATTAAAGACAAGGTAAACGGCTGTTTGAGTGGCAAAAAAATAGGCTACCTAGCCCCGAAGATTGCACTGCCGATACGGACCATGGTAGCCCCCTCTTCGATGGCGATATCGTAGTCTCCCGACATGCCCATGGACAGCTCTTCCATAAGGATACGGGGGTGATTGAGGGTTTGGAACTTATTGAAGGAAGATTTTAAGGCTTGAAATTGAGATCGGATGAGGTCCCGGTCATAGGTAAATGCCGCCATGCCCATTAGGCCTTTGATGCGGATATGGGAGAAGGAGTCGATTTGTCTAAGAAGACTATGTGCCTCATCCTCATCCAGGCCTGACTTGCTCTCTTCTTTGGATATGTGGAGTTGAAGCAGGCAATCTACAATTCTATCATGCTTCTGTGCCTCCTTGTTGACTGCCCGAAGGAGTTTTTCTGAGCTAATGGAGTGGATCAAATGCACAAAGGAGATGAAATATTTGATATTAGATCGCTGGAAATTGCCAATCATGTGCCAATGGACTTCTGGAAGTTCTTCGTACTTGTCCCGCATTTCCCGGTCTCGATTTTCTCCAAAATCCAAATGACCGGCTTCGAAGGCCTCTCGAACCAGAGAAAGGGGCTTGGTTTTGGAAACAGCGATGAGTTTTACAGACCCCGCTTCTCTCCCAGCTTTGACTGTCGCTTTGGCAATTTTTTCCGATATCTTATGTAGGTTGTCGGCTATGGACATGTTGCTCAATTAGGCTTCTCTTTCTCGGGTAAAGGTATAATGCGTTTCGGTGGAAAGGGCTTCATTGAAATGGTAGCCCATTCCAGTAAAGGCCTTTAAGGCTTCTGGCTCGGTGATTTTTTCCTTGATGGCAAAATCGACGATGGAGCCTCTAGCTTGCTTGACAAAGAGAAAAAGAGACTTATAGGCTCCATTTTTTAGGTCTTTGAAAGAGAGATCGAGTATGTCAGCCTGGAGCGTTTTTTTGTCCAGTACCTTGAAATACTCATTCGAAGCGGCATTCACCAGAACAGGAGAACCCGATTCTTCAATCGCTTGGTTGACCGCCTTAGTAGCCGTCTTTTTCCAGAATTCATACAGGTTTTTTCCCCGTCTGTTCTTTAAGGCTGTTCCCATTTCTAGGCGATAGGCCTGTATCAAGTCCATCGGTTTTAGAACTCCATACAGACCCGATAAAATTCTGAGGTGCCGCTGGGCAAAGGCAAACTCTGACTCTTCATATTTATCCAACTGAAAACTTTGGTATACATCTCCCTTGAACATCAATAAGGCCTGTTTGGCATTCTGAGGGGTAAAGGGGGGATTGTATTCCTGGTATCTCTCATAATTAAGCTGGGATAGGTTTTCGCTGATATCCATGAGGGCAGCGATCTTTTTGGGGCTTTTTTTCTTCATGATTTGGGCCAGCATCTGACTTTCCTTCATGAAGGAGGGTTCTGTATATATATCCGTGTAACGGGTCTCTTCACTCAAATCCAGCTTTTTTGCTGGAGAAATGATAAATAACATATCGCAATATTTATTTTTTATTCTCTTATTTTTTATCAGTCAAAAAATGGTCTATTGTTGCCATGTATATATTTTTGATAAAAAACAAACCCAAAACTACACATTTTTGTTGGTTAACATGTCGTAAGGGTCAGGGTAGCGGAAATAATAGGCTAAGGCTTCCTTCACTTTTTGATTAGCAACTATTTTACCAGTGCTGCTATCTTCTTCCCTAAATATAGGAGCATCCAAGCCTAATCTCACTGCCGCACGGGTATAATAATCTTTTTTGATAGGATGGCCGTCAGCTACACAATTGAAGGCTTCCCCCCAGGCATTTTGCTCAATTACTGCCTGAATGATACCGATGCAATCAGCCAAATGGATGAGGTTGATGGCTTGATTTCCGCCAGAGAGTCCCGTTCTGCCCGCCAAAAATCTCCCTGGATGGCGACTGCCTCCTACCAATCCTCCCATCCTGAGAAGGGTGCTTAGCGGAATCTGATCCCGAATTAATTTCTCGACCTCCACCAAGGCCCTGCCAGAAGGAGTCGAAGGCTGAAGGAGGCTTTCTTCACTCACAATGCCTGCTTGATTCCCATAAACCGAAGTAGAACTCACAAAAATGCACTTTAAGGCTTTTGGATTAGGGATTTGCTGGAGTAAGGTCTTGATCTTTGAGGGATAGCTTGTTGCTACTTCTGGGTCCCTCCTACCTGGAGGAATATTGAGGATGAGGACATCTGTCTCGAAGAAGTCTTTGTGAGCTCCCCTAATGAGATCGGGCTCTAGGCTAAACACATAGGGCAGAAGCCCATACTCCTTCAGTAACTCTACTTTTTCAGGCCTCGTAGTGGAGCCTTTTACGACATATCCCTTCTCAGCTAGGGTTTGCCCCAAAGGTAAACCCAGCCATCCGGCACCTAGTATGGAAATAGTATGTGTCATGTTAATAGTCGGTGGTCCATGGTCAGTAGTAAAATAGATTTATGGAGATACTTTCCCTGTACCCCTCATAAATAAGTCATAAACATTCAGCGTCCAAATGGAATTGGGAAAAAGGGCATAAGCTTTCTAGACCTCCTTCAACAAAGGGAAAAACTGCCCCTCCATCCGCTGCCCTTTAGGAACAATGGGGACGCCCTCCAGCATGACTTCATTACTGGCCGATCGAACGCCATCTTTGAATACATTCAAAACAAACGCTCTTCGAGGCCGATGGGTTTCATTGGCATAGGAACCATGAATAAGTAAGGGATGGTGAAAGGTAGCATAGCCACGCTTTAGTTCTATGGGGACAGGCGCAAAAGAGGCTTTTTGATCTTCAGACAAAAATTCCATTAGGCCCTCCATATCTCCTGCCAAGTGGGGTTTGTCCAATAGGCCCCAGCTATGACTTTTTGGGATGTAGTGTAGGCAGCCATTGGCAATATCCGTATCATCCAGGCCCGTCCAGCACGTCAGGTGGGCCATAGGTTGGGTTCGTGTCCAGTAAGAATAGTCTTGGTGCCAGGCCACTACGCCTCCCGATTTGGCTGGCTTACAAAAGAGCTGATCGTGCCAGAAACGTACGCCACCCCCTAATAATTGGCTCGCAGCCATCACAAAGGCAGGGTTCCACAACACATCGTGAAAACCTGGAGAAATGCGCCAGGCGCCTAAGGCGTGAAACAATACCTTGTTGGGATCGGTGGATTCATTGCTGTGAAATTCATAGAAGAGGCTGTTCAAGGGATGCTGGGGATCCATAACCTCTTCCAATTCTTTCAAAAGCCTATCGACTTGCTCTTCCTCCAACATTTTTATTCCTGCTAGATACCCGTTCTCATGGAAAAATGCTATCTGTTCAGTGGATAGACGATAAAGAGCCCACTCTGACGCAGTAGTGGGCCAAGAAAACAGGTCTGAAATAAGTTGGTGTTGGGTGGAGAGGTCCATAGAAAAGGGAGTCTTTTAGTCCACAGTCGACAATCTATGCTTTGATCTATTAGGTGTCAGGAGGGAGGGGAGCGTTTGGGATAAGCTGACTTTTCAACTCACTCCTCGCCGCTCTTAGCTCTGGACTATAAATTACTCAAACATTCGTTCAAAATGTTGAGATGATTCAAAAATTCCTCCGCTCTCGTCAAAAAACACTTTCCCTGTAGGATATACTCCTTGTTGGGGAGAAACCCAGGGAGCGTCTTTTCTGGGATGATAGGCTACCATGTTTTCCCAATTTTGATAGTTTTGGAAGCCGTTGGTTTCTTGCAAACCAAAATCTAAACCTGGAAAGGGAGAGAGACGAGCGGCTACTGCCTTGTTCCATTCAATCAGGACGGGGTTGACCGTAAGATCGGCACAAAAGCAGGGTACCTGGGCTTTTTCAGCCTCTTCTATGATTTTTAAGGTCATGCTCAGGGTTTTGGCTACGGCCTTCAAGGCGATAGAAGAATACCCTTCATCTATCCTCCTTTTGGCATCTTCATCCGTATGAGCACTTTCATCTGCAGCAATCACTACCCCCATGTCGGCTACATTTTCGTGATTTTTCTCTCCAAAGGGTTCTTCTACCAGGGCAATTTGCTCCAGGGCTCCGATTTTATCAGCGTAGTCTAAAAAGCGCTGTAGGTAGGCCTTATTGGGATAACGGCCATTGGCGTCAAAGTAATAAGGGATCTTCCCATCAGAAGTATGGGGCGTTTCATAAGCCCCTATGGTTTCATGAATTTGTTTTAAGAACTCCTGGTCTTTTTTTAACATCGTTTCAGGATCCCCAGGGGCTCCTATCTTAATCTTCATGATGAAAAAGCCTTGGTCGGCTAATTGTTTGATCTCCTCCATCGAAGTTCCGTACCCTAAAGCGGGAATTGCGGCTACCTTGCTATGCCTATGGCTTAGGCCAGGACGGTAACGCTCGGGTATCATTTGATCAAATTGCTCCAGCTTATTTTCGGTTGCATAGAGTAGCCAGGCCGCATTATCTACAGGGACTAAGGCATTCAAGGCAAAGGTTTTTCGCAAGTCCTTTTGGCCCGTGATCTCTTTGCCGTATTCCCAGACTTCTTCCATCAAGGCATCTAGCAGCTCAATAGGGGTTTCAAAAGGAATAGCTTTCGCTCTTTGGGCAGCATATTCCGTCATGGCAAACATCAAGGCGTTGCCCCCATTTTCAGAATGAGCCGCAAATACCCGGGAATCAGACCACAGTACATTCTGAGTCCCCAGTCCTATTTTTGTTATCCCAGAATCACTTTGTGCCCAAACGGCTGTTTGCCACACCTCTTTCATCGCAGCTCCTTTGAAACCAAAAGGTTTTATGAGGGCTTCTCGTTCGAAATTGGCGCTAACCTGGCGAATGTTTAGGCTTTTCATTGTTTTACACGTTGATATGAGGGGATAGGCGCCAATTAGACAACCCAAAGCTGTACCCTGGCGGAGAAAGGTTCTCCGGGATGAGTCGACTAGATCCGTATTAGGTGCTCTGTGTTTCATCTGGGGCTTGATTTTTACGGATGCGTACTGATAAGGCTGTTATGAGGGCAACACTCAGTAAAATGCACAGATCGGTCCTCATTCCCAAGATAGATGGGGTTCCCATCAGAAGAGAGGCAACCAAGGCGATAATCCCAAGTCCGGCAAGTATGATAATTTCTTTTCCTTGGGGACGCTTGGTAAGGATAGCTGCAAGTACCATAGGGGACATGAGAGCCGTGCCCATGAAACTTACCCGTGCCAGTAAGACCAATTGATTGCTGGCCAGCACAGAAAAGCCCCAGGCTGCTAAGGCAAATACGACGATAGATATTTTTGTTCGATTGAGATTCTGCTTTTCTTCTCCAGTCAGTAAAGACCTAAATTCTCCTCCCAAGGCAAAAATCTGAGAATCGCTAGTGGAAATGGCGGCGGCCAGCAAGCCAATCACTGCGATAGCAGCCACCCATCCTGCCTGATCAAATAGCAGGACCTGGGACAGATAATCGGCCGTGGACAAGTCGGCGTATTTAATAGCGCCATAGAAGCCAATGGGTATGGTAGGTAATATGACCAGGATGGCAAAAACTCCCACCGCGACAGCCATTCGGTGGGCAGACTTTAGGTCCTTCATGATGACCAAGCGAGTAGAAACTTGGGGCTGGGTGATGGGAATGGAAATAATTCCCATGAGGGAGGCTAACAAAAACTGTATGGAAAAAAGTCCTTTGGGACCAGGCACGGATAGCAATTTGGGTTCAGTTTGCTCAACTTGCCTAAACATTTCCCCGATGCCCCCCATGGCATTCACACAGCTAACAGCGATGATCCAAATAACAATCATTAAGACTATACCCTGCAATACATCCGCATGGATAATGGCTTTGAGGCCGCCAGTCTCGCTATATAGCAACATGAGGCCAATTATGAAGAGACCCCAGGCCCAGAAGGGTAGGGCGCTGGGAAAAACGGCTTCCAGAAAGATGCCTATCCCCCGGATTTGGACGGCTACATAGGGGATGAGAAAGAGAAATACCCCTAGGAAATAGACATAGCCCGCTAGTTTGGTTTCATAACAGTCTCTTAACAGACCAGCCATTCCCTTAAAACCTTTTAGGGCCACTTTTCGGCGGAGGTGGAAGGAAAAAAATACAATCATAAACACCATGGCTCCGTCCGAAATGGCAAGGAATATCCAGGATCCGATTCCATGGGTGCGGAAAAAGTCGGGCATTCCCTGTAGGGTAAATGCACTAAACAGGGTAGCTGCCACGGTCATAAAACCGATGATATAGCCTAGATTGCCCCCGGCCAGCATAAAGGTTTCCGCGTTGGTATTTTGTTGTCGAGCCCACCAAGCTAGGCTTCCCAATACAATGAGGTATATAATTCCTACAACAATGAGCCAGGTAATCATGATTCTTCCCCTCCTTCCTGATGGCCGGGGTGAACTTTAAAGCCAATGTATGTGAGTAAAACTAAGACAATGGTGAGGGCAATACCCATCCAAAGGGTATAGGGTACTTCACCTAATTTAGGCTCGATCTCCCCAAGGGGCAACACAATAGGGCTAAAGGAAAGTAGGGTAACCCCAATCGCAGCAGCACAACATATGCGCCAGGGGGTAGAATTTTTTAAAGGCATAGCGTAGTAATTGGGTTTGGTAGGGTTAAGATAGGGAATAATGGAATATAGTCCATAGTTAATTAGTCCACGGTTCACAGTTTGAGGTGAGAGTTGCGAGGAGAGAGTTGAAGAGCTAGCTTATTTTGAACTCTCTCCGCTCTCCTAACACCTAATTTCTGTGGACTATGGACCCTTCACCTTTTCAGAGCCTCTGTACGGTCAAGCCCCCATCTACCATGAAGACCTGTCCTGTGGAATAGGGAAAGTCCCCTTTCACCAAAGCGGCAACAGCTTTGCCTACATCCTCTGGGTATCCCCAGCGTGGGTTGGAGCATAAGTCCTTCGGCTATTAAGGAATCATATTTCTCTTTAACAGCAGCAGTCATATCTGTAGCGATTATGCCGGGCCTTACCTCAAATGTCGATATCCCTTCCGTTCCCAGTCTTGCCGCAAACAATTGTGTCATCATACCCATTCCCGATTTACTGATACAGTATTCCCCTCGATTGTAGGAAGCCAGGGTAGCGGAAATAGAGCCGATATTGATTATGGCTGCTTCGAAGGTCGGCTCTTTCTTTTTCTGAAGAATCATGGCCTTGGCAATCGCCTGACTTAGGAAAAAGGGGCCTTTGAGGTTGATACCCATAACGCGGTCATAACTTTCCTCGGTTGTTTCTAGGATATCTAATCTTTCTTTCGGAGCTACCCCT
The DNA here is from genome assembly GCA_965263105.1 of Bacteroidia bacterium. GTDB lineage: Bacteria > Bacteroidota > Bacteroidia > J057 > J057 > JBCCTX01. Next base: position 1,409,483 of record CBDHGL010000003.1, read on the forward strand.
GCATTGTTGACTAAAAAATTGATGGGGCCAAGCTCATTGAGGACTTTGGCAATCATGGTATTACGGTCTTCTGCTGAGGCCACGTTTCCCCGGCAATAGGTGACTTCTACCCCCAATGCTCGCAAGTTTTCTAAAATTTCTCCCACAGAACCTTCGTCTCGCATTCCATTTATAGCCAGGTTAATTCCTCCCTTGGCCAAGGATTGGGCGATTCCCAGACCGATCCCTCGGCTTCCTCCGGTAATGAGTGCAACTTTATTTCCCATTTTTCATCTATCCTTTATCATTTCTAATTTTTCCTTTCCCATTTCTCCTTTATACCAAGGGCTCCAAGTTAACCCATTGGCGTTTTTCCCAACTTTCAAGTCCCTTTTCCGCAAGCTGAACCCCTTTAGCTCCTTCTAATAGTCCGTAAGGAAAGGGGTGGTCTGCTACGAGGTATTTTAAAAACATTTCCCATTGTACCTTAAATCCATTGTCATAGGATTCCTGGTCGGGTACAGGGTTCCAGTTGTCCATAAATTGGATGGGTTGGGGGACATCGGGATTCCAAACAGGTTTGGGGGTATTGCCATAGGCCTGGGACCAGCATTCTCTCAATCCTGCAACAGCCGAACCTTTTGTCCCGTCAACCTGCAAGGTGAGCAAATCATCCCGCTTTACACGCACGCACCAGGAGGAATTCATGTGGGCAATGATACCTCCTTCTAATTCAAAAGTCGCATAGGCTGCATCATCTGCTGTGCAGGTGTAGGTATTGCCTTGCTCATCTACGCGTTCTGGAATATGGATAGCCCCTAGGCAGGAAACAGATTTTACCGCTCCGAATAAATTGTCCAGAACGTAACGCCAATGGCACAGCATATCATAGATTATTCCTCCTCCATCCTCTTTTCGATAGTTCCAGGAAGGTCTCTGGGCCGGGACAGTATGGCCTTCGAATACCCAATAGCCAAACTCCCCTCTTACAGATAGAATTTTCCCAAAAAATCCGGATTCCTTAAGTCTACGCAGTTTGACTAAACCAGGTAAAAATAATTTGTCTTGCACCACTCCGTGCTTTACGCCTGCTGCTTCACAGACTTGATACAATTCCATGGCCTCTGCCAAGGTAGCTCCACTAGGTTTTTCACAATAAATGTGTTTTCCCGCTGCTACTGCCTTTTTGACATCGATATACCGTCTGTTCGTTGTTTGCGAATCAAAGTACAAGGTATAGTGAGGATCTGCCAGTACTTCATCCAAGTTGGTGCTCATTTTTTCAACTCCAGAGCGCTTACACAGCTTTTCCAATTTCACCGGGTTTCTGCCCACCAAAATGGGATTCCGGCATAATGCTTTCTGTGGGGCTAAGGGCCACCCCTCCCTGGTCGCGTATGGCTTTGATAGACCTTAGCAAGTGTTGGTTGGTACCCATCCGGCCGGTAACGCCATTCATGATAATTCCTACAGTGTGAACAGACATAGAAAATTGGTTAATTGGTTTTATGGTGAAATGGTCGATGGCCTACAGTTTTTGCGAAAATTTCAACTTTTTTGGATTTAATCTTATAAACAAATTTAACTTCTCTAAACTGTCGACCATGGACTATTAAACTATCTAACTTGTTCCCCTCTCATACGCCTCCATAATTTTCTTCAAAAAGACCTCCTGATCTTCCGCCCACCAGCGATGAGAAAAAATTTCCACTTCAGTAAGGCCTTCAAATCCTGCTTGTTTGACCCAACGACTGATTTCTCCAATGGGAATACAACCCTCTCCCATCAATCCCCGGTCATTGAGCATATCTTCAGTTGGTATTCTCCAATCGCATATGTGATAGGCTAAGAGGTTGTTGTGTTGGCCACATCGAAGAATCTCTTGTTTGAGATAGGGATCCCACCATAGATGATAGACATCGACCACCACCCCTACCCAGGGGGAGTTGATAGCTTCTGCCATGTCATTGGCCTGGCCCAGGGTATTGATAGCAGACCGTGTATCTGCATACATAGGATGTAGGGGCTCTATTCCTAATTTTACGCCGTGTTTTTCGGCATATGGAAGCAGAGACTCTAATCCATCTTGAATTTGTTTTCGCGATTGGTCCAAGGATTGACGGGGTTCAGCCCCACAGACCATCACTAGAAGAGGAGCCCCCAGGGCAGCAGCTTCCTCAATCATTTTTTGGTTATGGGCTATAGCGGAGTCTCTTTTTTCAGGATCCAAACTGGGGAAGAAACCTCCACGCACATAGGAAACGACCTTCATCCCCGCATTTTTTACTTTTTCTTGGATCAGTTGTAGGTCTTTCCCTTCTACTGCCTGCTGCCAAATGGATATTCCCTCCACCCCGGCATGGGAATATTTTTCAATAGCTGTTTCTATGTCCCAGGGTTTGGTAGTGATGGTGTGGATGCAGAGGGGGGGCATAATTAGATAATTAAGTAAAAATAGAAAGTAGTTTGGTCAGAAAAATCATTATTCAATACAGCCCATGAATGAATAATATGGCTTTTCTTCTATTTGGCGTTGTACATAAAGAGCTAATTCCCGCATATGGTAATCTCCCCACATACTGGATTCTCCATAGGCAATCTTGCTACCTTCTGGAACATAATCCCATCCATTTGGTTGGTGGTAAATGGAATGTAGCAGGATACCTTGGTGGCCAGGATCTGTGCTTAGGTATGGCTCTTCTAGTAAGGTATTTAGAACGGTTAATCCCGCCTGGGTATAGCGTATTCCCTCTTCTCCTCCTATATATCTACCAAGCCTTAGTAAACCTTGTGCCCCAATGGCTGCAGCGGAGCTATCCACCGGTTCATAGGCATTGTAGGGATCGGCTTTTCGGCTTTGATAGTCTCCCAGCCTATGCAATTGGGGAGCACCCGTATCCCAATAGGGGATACCATCCTTAGCTGTGTGCCCAATGAAAAAATCACAAGTTGCCTTTGCGGCTTTCAAGTATACTTCCCTAACAGCATCCTTTCCACCGAATTCTTCGAAGTCCTGGTCCGGTAATTTTTCCAGGGCTTCTAATTGCTCTGGGAATCCGAGCATCGCCCAAGCCAAGCCCCGCGTCCAGGTGGTGAAGCCACTAAAGCCTTGTTGGGAGTTGGGGCAACGGTAATTTCCATCGGAAGTATTAAAAACACTTTCATGGGCAGTACGTCCCCATATATCAAAAGTATCTCGGCCTTCTCCATAGTATACAGAATACTTGGCTGTAGCTAGGGCATGCTGAATGCTGCGTTTTAGTAGACTAACAGCACGGTCGTTTTCATCCATCAATACATGGCCCAATTGGTGGGCTACTACCATCACACGGATGGTGCGTATCGTGTCCACAAAGAGAGAATGTGGCCCGTTGAAGGAGTGAATATACCCTCCTTCAGGGATGACCGTCCAACGCTTAGCCTGGATGGCCCCCGATAATTTCAGGGCTAATTCGTAAAAGTTTCTTTCCCAGGGATTATAGTCTAACCTTCCCTCCAGCATAAGCCGAAGGAGGTTTCCATAGGTGCTCACATTGTTGAATCCATGGTCGTGGACACCAAAGTGCCCTACATGGCTGGCCATTTTCCCTAACGTCTGGTCTTTCCCTAACTGAAGCAGGGTCTTGTCGCGTGTAGCATCAAATTGTAAAATATAAGAACCATACTGGAAGCCTTGGGTCCACTCTGTCCATCCCCGTGTACTATATTTTCCTTTAACGGTAAATACGGGGGAGCCTTGATCTTCATCATATTCCTGATGCATCAGGTGTAATTTCTCTCCAGAGAGTTGCCAAAACCTGTTAAGTTTATCCGAAAGGGCTTGAGGGGTGAGGGTAAAATTTATTTCCACTGGGTTTACTTTTCTCGCAATATTAATTTATAATTATCCTAAATGCACACCATGTTTATGAATATTAGAAATTTTTTTCTTTCGCCATTGACCATTTTAGCCTTCGGCCTCTTGGCTTGTGATGAAATGCCCGAACTGCATTTTCGGGTTCAGGCAGATGAGTTCGACCTACCCATTGGCCCAATAAACCTGGACCTTCCTGTGCAAATGGCTTCTTACGAATACTTTCACCTTAGGGATGAGTCTACAGGGAATAGGGTTCCGATTCAAAAGTCGGGAGAGGAGGCTGCTATTTTCATTCTACCAGAAAAGCTCAAGAAAGGGGAGAGTGCCACTTTTATTCTTTCTCCTGACAAAAAGAATCGACCCTTTCAGGGAGTTGGTCTTAGACATACGGAATCGGATCTAGAGATTTCCATCGACTCTAGACCTCTTCTCAATTACAATCTGGCGGTTAAGAATCCCCCTGAAGGAAGTCCCGAATATTATAAAAGGAGCGGCTTTATTCATCCCCTTTATAGTCCAGAAGGGCAAATTGTGACCAATGATTTTCCGAAAGATCACATGCATCAGCATGGGATTTTCTTTGCTTGGGTCAACACCACCTTTCGTGGACAGAAAACAGATTTTTGGAACCAACATCAGAAAACGGGTACGGTTTCTCATGTAGAGGTAATCGATACCCTCAGTGGGCCTGTTTTTGCTCAGTTCACTTGTCGTTTACAACAGGAAGCCTTCCTGGATAGTTCGGTGAATTCTACCCCTGCCTTGGATGAAATATGGCAGGTGAGGGTGTATCACATCCTGGATAAAACCCTGGTAGATATAAGTTCGACCTTTACAGCTTCGACAGAGGACACCTTATTTATCAATGAATACCATTACGGAGGGATGGCCTATAGAGGGCCGGAAGTATGGTTTGACAAAGATTATAACTCCTCAACCGATTCTGCTCGAAATTATCTGGGGATAGGTAAGGGGGGCTTTATGACTAGTGAGGGAAAAACTCGGATTGATGGAAATCACTCTCGTCCAAAATGGGTGGATATGCATGGAGAAATAGATGAAAAAGTAGTAGGTATTAGCTTTTTAGACCATCCTGCCAATTTTCGCTATCCACAGCCTGTTCGTTTACATCCATCCATGCCTTATTTTTCCTTTTCTCCAATGGTTCTAGGTCCCTTTCATATAGGACCCGATGATATCTATCGTTCCCAATATCGAATTCTCGTTCATATGGGCAAACCAGTTGCAAAGGAAATTGACAACTATTGGGAAATGTATGCGCATCCTCCTGGCATCACTTGGCTGGAGTGAAAAGATTTCTTAAATGATATTTCTCCAAAAATTATTTATCTTAAGGAAACTTGCTTTTATTCTATGTATAATCTCTCCTTCGTCATTTCACTCTTTTACTAATTGGCACCCTTCTTTCCTGTCAGACTTCCTCTTCTCCTGAAAAACCTCAAGATCCACCGGTAAGTCTGGAGTCTAGTTCCTCTATTTTCACCCCAGAAGGTGAGTTTACCTCAGGTATTGAAGGTCCAGCTACGGATGTACATGGAAATATTTTTGTGGTCAATTACGGAGAACAAGGCACCATTGGTAGGGTAAATCCTGTGGGAAAGAGTGAGCTTTTTGTAAAACTTCCAGAAGGTAGTATCGGAAATGGCATACGCATAGACGGAAAAGGCTTCTTGTATATTGCTGATTATACTCGGCATAACGTTTTGAAGATTGATCCGATTTCTCAGGAGATCGAGATCCATGCCCATGATACCACCATGAACCAGCCCAATGACTTGGCCATTGCTAGTAATGGAACTCTGTATGCGAGTGATCCTAATTGGAAGGAGTCTACGGGTAATCTTTGGCGGATAGATACGGATGGGAGTACCCATTTATTGGAGTCGGGAATGAATACCACCAATGGAATTGAACTTAGTCCTACAGAAGACCGGCTTTATGTAAATGAAAGTGTTTCCCGAAAGGTATGGTCCTACCATCTTTCCCGAGAAGGAAAAATATCTCAAAAGGAATTGCTGATAGAATTTCCCGACTTTGGGATGGATGGGATGCGTTGTGATACGCAAGGTAACTTGTACATAACTCGTCATGGAAAAGGAACTGTGGCGGTAGTTAGTCCAGAAGGGAAACTCATTCGAGAGATCCAGCTCGCAGGTAAAAAACCTTCCAATATAGCCTTTGGCGGGCCCGATGGGAAAACCTGTTATGTCACTCTTCAGGACAAAGGCAATTTAGAAAGCTTCCTCAGTGAATACCCAGGAAGGTCCTGGGCCATGAGAAAGACAAATCAAAATTAATACAAAGTACTACTCCTATGAACCGCATCTTTATTTGTTTTTTGCTGGGGCTCATTTGCCTCAGTTCTATGCTGGAAGCTCAACAGATAGATGTTCTCATCAAGAATGGGCATGTGATGGATCCAAAAAATGGCCGAGATGGGGTCATGGACGTTGCTATCGTTGATAATAAAATCACACAAGTTGCTCCCAATATTTCTACCAACAACGCAGACCAAATCATCGATGCATCGGGCTTGTATGTAACACCTGGGTTGATTGATATCCATGGCCATCATTTTTGGGGCACACGGTTGGGCCGCTACCTTCGCAATAGCTATGCAGCCTTGCCTCCCGATGGGTTTACCTTTCGAGCAGGCGTAACCACGGTAGTCGATGCAGGTAGCCCGGGTTGGCGAAATTTCACCCAATATATAGAGCAAACCATTGAGCCTTCTAAAACGCGCGTATTGGCTTTCTTAAACATCGTAGGAGATGGCATGAGTGGGGGAGCGAGAGAACAAAATTTAGGTGACATGGATGCCAAACTTACGGCTATGGTAGCCGAAGAATACAAGGAATATATAGTCGGAATTAAGCTGGCCCACTATTATGGACCAGAATGGATTCCTACCGAGCGGGCTGTAGAGGCGGGTAAGATAGCCAATATCCCTGTCATGATTGACTTTGGAGGCTATGAAACACCCCTGTCCCTGGAGACCTTGTTCATGGAAAAACTAAGGCCAGGAGACATCTTCACCCATTGTTATGCGCATGTAGATAGGAGAGAGCCTATTGTGGGAGAGGATGGCAAACTGCGGTCGTTTGCCCTTCCTGCTCAGGAAAGGGGGATTATCTTTGATGTAGGTCATGGGGGAGGCAGTTTTTTGTTTAAACAGGCAATCCCTGCCATTCAGCAAGGACTCAAACCCAATTCTATCAGTACGGACCTGCACACCGGAAGCATGAATGCCGGCATGAAGGACATGGCCAATGTGATGTCAAAAATGCTCAATATAGGTCTAACGCTCCCCGAGGTCATCGAGCGGTCCACTTGGAATCCTGCTAAGATTATCCAAAGGCCAGAATTGGGAAATCTGGATGTGGGGGCGACAGCTGATGTAGCGATTCTTAATGTATTAGAAGGGGAATTTGGCTATGTCGATGTAAAAGGTTGGAGAATAAAAGGCGACAAAAAAATTATATGTGAACTCACCATTCGGGACGGGCAAGTAGTCTATGATCTCAATGGCTTGTCTCGCCCCCTTTGGGAAGAATAAACAAATTACAATGAAAACTAACACACAGCGCAGATCGATTTTCAAAAAATTGCTTGCCGGAACGGCAGGTATTTTGGGCTACACAGCTGTACAAGCAAAGCCCGGGTCTACCAAAGAGAGAAAGGTAGTCGGAGAGGTTATCCAAGATCAACAAAAACCGCTTTTTTCTTCAGCTATTGTATATGGGGACCTCTTGTTTCTTGCGGGAAAAGGAGCCCACTTCGAAGGGGATATCAAAGACCATACAGACCATGTATTGAAGGAGTTGGAGAAGGAACTCAAGAAACATGGATCTTCTATGGATAAGGTCCTCAAGGTCAATGTATATCTCCACGATTTGGCAGACTATCACGCCATGAATGAGGTATACAGAGGTCGTTTTGGGGATAAGCCCCCCGTAAGAACGACGGTTGCAACCTATGGGGGGGTCCCGGGAGATTCTCTGGTAGAGATTGATTGTATAGCGGCGGTGAAATAGTGGCATGGTTGAATAGTCGACAGTCAACAGTTTGGGTTGGTTAAAAAGAGGTTAAATGGTTGGATAGTCGATAGTCCACAGTTTGGTTCTTGAGCCACTAGCCTTCATAACCTAGACTGTCGACCATGGACCATTAAACTATCTAACTCTCCCCTACCAGACTGTCGACCATGGACCATAAAACTATAAAACCCTTTCAATCCCAGACTGTCGACCTAGGACTAATCACCCATTTAACTAACCGATCCACTTTAATTTTCCCTCATATGATATCTAGAAGAAAAATACTCAAACGCCTATCCGCTCTGCCTCTACTAGGAGGAATAGGAGGTTCAGGACTGATGGCCCAAACCCTTTCATCCCCAACCCAACCCCTTGTTCGGGATTATTTTAAAGAATTAGGGGTTCGGACTTTTATCAATGCAGCGGGTACTTACACCTCCATGACGGGTTCCTTAATGCCTAAAGAGGTAATACAGGCAATAGATTATGCCCGTCACCAATACGTCGGACTCGATGATCTTCAGGATAAGGTAGGAGCCCGAATCGCTGAACTGCTACAGTGTGAAGCAGCTACGGTGACTGCTGGGGCAGCTTCGGCAATTTCTTTGGGGACAGCGGGGGTTCTTACAGGACTAGACCCCGAAAAGGCTAAACGCATACCTACAGATCTTACAGGGATGAAAAGTGAGGTTATTATCCAGAAAACTCATCGTGTGGGCTATGATCACGCCATTCGCAACTGTGGCGTAACCCTGGTTGAGGTGGAAACCCGGGAAGAAATGGAAGCTGCGATTAATGATAAAACAGCCATGCTTTGGTTTCTCAATTATGCCAATCCCAAAGGAGAGGTGAAATACGAAGAATTTGTAGCGATGGGGAAAAAACACGGGATTCCTACATTTAACGATTGTGCCGCAGATGTTCCGCCTAAAGAGAACCTCTGGAAGTACACGAAAATGGGCTTTGATCTGGTTTGTTTCTCTGGTGGGAAAGGCCTGCGTGGACCTCAGAGTGCAGGCTTGCTTTTGGGGCGCAAAGACTTAATAGCCGCAGCACGATTAAATGCTCCTCCACGAGGGAATACGGTTTGTCGAACGAATAAAGTCAACAAAGAAGAGATACTGGGAATGCTGGTAGCCTTGGAATTATTCCTGAATAGGGACCACGAAGCTCAGTGGGTAGAATGGGAAGTTCAAATCAATCATATTCATGATGCTGTTATAGCAATCGATGGAGTAGAGCCAGAGAAGCACGTACCTCCCATAGCCAACCATGTCCCCTCCCTTCGGATTAAATGGGATGAGAATAAAATAAAAACCACCCCCAATGAGGTGCGTGAGGCATTGAGGAAGGGGCATCCTTCTATTGAAACCGTAGGAGGATCTGAATCGGTGGATATTACGACCTGGATGTTGAATCCAGGAGAGGAGCGTGCAGTTGCGAGTAGATTGGCAGAAATTTTGAAATCCGCCAGCTAATCCACAATACATCCAGAATTATTGTTATTTAGAAAAAGTCTATCCTTTTTATTTCCCTAAGCAATTTTTAATGAAATACCCATTATTTATCTCTTTGATAGCTATCCTGGTAGCCTGCACAGCACCAAGTTCTGAAGAACGCACCGTGGTTCATTCACAGATCGATCCAGGATACAATCCGGAAGCCAAACTGGCCGACTTAGGCATCGAACTTCCCGAGGTAAGCCCTCCGGTGGCTAACTATGTCAATGCTGTTCGAACAGGGAATCTCCTGTTTTTAGCGGGCAAAGGTCCCAATAAACCCGAGGGAGGCTATGTGACGGGGAAATTGGGAGCGGATTTGAGTGTGGAGGAAGGCTATGAAGCAGCGAGACTAACCGGGATAGCCCAACTCGCTGTTTTGAAAGCTGAACTTGGCAATCTCAATAAGGTCAAGCGAATTGTAAAAGTTTTAGGGATGGTGAATTCTGCACCAGATTTTGGTGATCAACCAGAAGTGGTTAATGGATATTCAGACTTGATGGTGGAAGTATTTGGGGATCGAGGAAAGCACGCACGTGCTGCAGTAGGGATGGGAGCCTTACCTAGGAATATTGCTGTAGAGGTAGAAATGATCGTAGAAGTGTTTGAAGAAGGTAATTCCGGTCGAGATTACAAGCCCAATGAGCCTTAGGGGAAAGCCTCTAGATGCCTCGACATTAAAAAATACTACCTGGAAAGCCTTTCTGAATTCCAAGATGGAATTGGTGGACTTTAAGTTGATTTCTCTTTTATCTGAGTTTGAAGAGTCCAAGGGGTTTAGAGATGAAAAATTCAATATACTTATGGATTTCACCTTGAAAAATATTCATGAGTCGGATCGAGAAACCAAGGAAGAATTGGGCTTAATGATCAATACTTTGATGGAAAGTGAAGGACAGTTACATGAGTTAATCAAGGAATATTTTGAAGAAGAGTTTGAGTAAGGAGTCAGATTTATTATTTAGAAACGATGAATACTACCACAACTCACTACCGTACTTGCCATCTCTGTGAAGCTATGTGTGGCCTGGAAATAGAAACATCTGGAAAGGAAGTTGTCAGTATTAGAGGAGATAAAAGAGATCCCTTGAGTCGAGGGCATATCTGTCCCAAGGCCTTAGGCATTAAGGATATTCATGAAGATCCTGACCGCCTGAGGGAACCCATTAAAAGAACAGATACTGGCTGGGAAAAGATAAGTTGGGAACAAGCTTTTGGGGAAGTGGTGGAAAATCTCACTCGTATCCAAAATACATATGGCAATAACGCCGTAGGAATTTACCAAGGTAATCCTTCTGTGCACAACCTGGGGACAAGTCTATTTGCCCCTAACTTCGTCCGATCCCTGAGAACGCAGAATCGATTTTCTGCGACTTCCGTAGATCAACTTCCACATCACCTCGCGGCCATGTATATGCTGGGACACCCCAGTTTACTACCTATCCCCGATATCGACCGGACGGACTTCTGGCTGATTTTGGGAGGAAATCCCCTGGTTTCCAACGGGAGTATCATGACCGCTCCAGATATAGGTAAGCGAATCCGGGCTATCCAGGAACGGGGAGGAAAGGTAGTTACGGTTGACCCCAGGTATACGGAGACAGCGGCTAAGGCAGATCAACATATTTTTATAAAACCGGGAACGGATATCTGGCTTTTATTGGCGATGATTCGGGAGTTATTTGAGCGAGATGGCGTTCAGCTCAAGCACTTGGCTTCCTGTATAGATGCCCAACAGGTAGCGGAACTGAAGGGCTTGCTTGCCCCCTACACAAGGGAGATAGCTGCCAAGAAAACAGGAATTGACCTGGAAATAATTTCTCAGTTGGCTCAGCAATTTTTTGAGGCTCACTCAGCTGTAGCTTACGGCAGAATGGGGATTTCAGTGGTAGAGTTTGGAGGTCTATCTCATTGGGCCCTTAATTGCTTGAATATCCTGAGTGGAAATATGGATAGTCCAGGAGGAATGATGTTTCCCACCCCAGCTTTCGATACCTTGGCCAATTCTTCCAAAGGGAAAATTCGTTTTGGTCGATGGCACAGTCGAGTGAGAGGCCTGCCAGAGTTTGGAGGGGAATTACCTTCCATTACGCTGGCGGAAGAGTTGCTAACCGAAGGAGATGGCCAAATAAAAGCTTTGGTTACTTCTTGTGGAAATCCGGTCCTTTCAGTTCCCAATGGGCAAAAACTGGAGGAAGCCCTGGAAAAGTTGGAGTTCATGGTAGCCATAGATATTTACTTGAATGAAACTACCCGCCATGCAGATATTATCCTTCCCCCTGCTACAGGCTTGGAGTCCGCTCATTATGACGTAGTTTTTCACCAACTGGCTATCCGAAATACGGTGAAATATTCCCCGGCCATTTTTCCTAAAGAGGAAGGGAAGTAAAGCGGATTATGAAATTTACCAGGAACTTACTCAAAGAATCCAGGCAAAATCCAAAGGGGAAGAACATGAACCTGCTATCGTCACACCAGAGTTTGTCTTAGATATGGGCTTGAGACAAGGCCCTTTTCAACTTAGCTTGGAAGAAGTTCAACAGCACCCCCATGGTAAGGATTTGGGACCTTTGAAGCAACAGTTTCCAGAGCGCTTGTTTACAGAAAAGGGAAGAATAAATCTGCTCCCTGAGTTGTTTGTCAAAGATATAGACAGGTTAAATAAGCAAGTGGAGACACAAAGTGGCTTATTGTTAATAGGGAGAAGGCATTTGCGAAGCAATAACTCCTGGATGCACAACAGTCAAAGACTTGTCAAAGGCAGGGATCGATGTACCTTACTGATTCATCCAGAAGATGCCAAACAACGCCAACTTCAAAGCGGTGAGAAAGCTCGAGTGAGTTCACGGGTAGGATGTGTAGAGATTCCAGTAGAAATAAGCGATGAAATCATGGAAGGAGTAGTGAGTATTCCCCATGGCTGGGGCCATTCTCGTCAAGGTATCCAATTGGAAATAGCGCAAGCCCATGCAGGCGTAAGTTTAAACGACCTGACTGATGATAGCTTTTTTGATGTTCTTTCTGGAAACGCGGCTGTCAATGGGGTTCCTGTAGAGGTTGCGGGGGTAGGACATTAGTACTCCGGCTGGCTTGTTCTGGGTTCATTTACCCCAAAAACACATCTTAGTGTGATTTTTTTGTAGAAATTCACTTAATTCGTTATTTTCATAAGAAAATCTCATTAAAATGTGGATTGAATGATTGGTTCCCAGATTAAAATGAGGAGGAAAGTCCTCCGTATTTCTCAACGGGAATTGGCTGATTTTGCAGAAATTAGTGTCAATACCTTGTACAAGATTGAGCGAAATCAGGGCAACCCTACACTGGAGGTATTAGAAAAAATAGCAGATGTGTTAGGTATGGAAGTGTGCCTAAACATAAAAACTCTATAAGTGATATTCACATGCGAGTAGCTGAGGTGTTTGTAAATAAGGAAAAAGCAGGCCTACTCATTCAGGATGATAAAGGTAAATTCTCTTTTGCTTATACCAAGGAATGGCTAGCCAATCCTCAACATCCTCCGGTGAGTCTCACTTTGCCCAAGACCATGGATCTTTATCGGTCTGATCATTTGTTTCCCTTTTTTTTTCATCTATTACCTGAAGGAGCCAATAAGGAAATTATTTGCAGGGAATACCGTATAGATCCGGAGGATTTTTTTGGACTATTGCTACAGGTATCTACTTACGATACTATAGGTAAGGTTGGCATCCGAGCAGTAAGAGAAGCGGAATGAGTTTACTTAGCATCAAACATTGTCCGGGTAGCCTGATGGAAGGCTATCAAACATATTCTAAAAACTACCTCAGAAAGATGTTTATGGGAAGAACCGTCTCTCATATTCTCCCATATAATTCTCCAGTCCGGGAAGAAGGGATCCCCCCCAATTTTGTGGCAAATATGGGGCGAATATCTATATCCGGTGTCCAGGAAAAATTTTCCTTGTTTTTGGACAAAAATAAATTGCGCTTAACAGAAGAGGATGAACAGGGAACCTATATACTTAAGCCTATTCCAAATTTCGGAAAAAATCGAAGTGAGATTCCCGCAAATGAGCATCTAACTATGCAATTGGCAGAGCAGGTTTTTTCAATTGAAACGGCCAAAAATGGACTGATCTTTTTTCAAGGGGGGGAGCCTGCATATCTTACAAAAAGGTTTGATGTCAAACCGGACTCATCTAAGTGGGGACAAGAAGACTTTGCCAGTCTTGCTGAAAAAACCCCTCAAACTCATGGGGCTCACTACAAATATTTGGGAAATTATAGTGAGTTATTTGAGATCTTGAAAAAATATGTACCTGCCTATAGAATTGAAGCAACGAGATTATTACGTTTGATCATATTTAATTACTTGTTTTCAAATGGGGATGCCCACCTGAAGAATTTTTCTTTACTTGAGACCTCTATGGGGGATTATAGATTGAGTCCTGCGTATGATTTGCTCAATACGCGATTACATGTAGAAGATACAGATTTTGCTTTAGAAGAGGGCTTGTTACCTAGCGCCTTGGCCAAAGGTAAGATGAGGAAGCAGTTTCTGGTGTTGTCGGATAGGGCCGAAATACCGAAACATCAGGGGGAAAAAATGCTAAGCATGATGAGTCTTCAATCTGATAAAGTCATCTCATTGATAGGCCGATCATTTTTATCTGACAAAGCAAAGAGGGCATACCTTCAAATGTATCAACGAAAGTTAAAAAAGCTAAGCTAGCGTACTTTTTCATTTATTATTTTTCCTTTCACCCTTTCTATTTATGCATTTAGCTCAAGTAAATATCGGTATTCTTCATAAACCCATTGACCACCCGGATACAGCTGAGTTTAAGGATAACCTGGATAAGATAAATGCCCTGGCAGAAGCTAGCCCGGGCTTTGTCTGGCGGATGAAGGATGAGGGGGGAAACAACACAGAACTAAAAGTATCGGATAATCCGCTGGAAATCATTAATATATCCGTTTGGGAAGATGTGGAATCCCTACAAAGTTTTGCCTATAAAACCGAACACATCAACTTTGTTCGCAGGCGTTCTGAATGGTTTGCTCCATACCCTGGTCCCTATTTTGCCATGTGGTGGATTCCTGAAGGCCATCTCCCAAGCTTAGAAGAGGCCGTGGAGAGACTGAGTATCCTGAAGGAGCATGGGGAAAGCCAAAGAGCCTTTACTTTTCGCCATATATACGCTCCAGGCTAACTCTTTAGCCAAAAAGGCGTATATTGCTAGACAGTTTATCGAGTCGGGATTCTATGTCTACACACGAATTATCCATAGATACAAGCGCCTACACCCACAAGCTTTCCTATGCGTCTGCAGAGGATCCTTGGTGGAAGCGTAATTTGATCCGTTTTCTAGAGTTTTTAACCGGGCGACCTAAGATTGAGCGCCTCTATAAGGAGTTACGCGAAATGGACCTAGTTCCCAATAAAGTATGGGATGTTGCCTTGGAAAAGCTAGAGGTCTCTGCTGTTTACGATAAACGCCAATTGGATAAAATTCCTCATGAAGGTCCCTTGGTCTTTATTTCTAATCATCCTTTTGGGGTATTAGATGGCTTACTGCTCGGGCAATTGGTCTCCTGTGTCCGCAAGGAATTCTCGGTACTCGTTCATGATGCCCTCACTAAGCAGGATGAACGGCTAGATAAATTTTTGCTTCCAGTAGATTTTCGAGAAACCAAAGAAGCCCTGCACACCAATATAGAAACCCGGAAGAAGTCAATGGAAACCCTACAGGCGGGGAATGCACTGGCAATCTTTCCTGCGGGAGGTGTATCTACTTCACCTAAAGGCTTTGGAAAGGCTCAGGACCTTGAATGGAAGCGCTTCACAGCTAAGCTGATTCAGCGTTCTAAGGCCACGGTCGTACCCGTGTATTTTCATGGCCAGAATAGCCGTTTGTTTCAGCTAGTAAGCCAGATCAGTCAGCTATTGCGCTATGGTCTATTACTTCATGAGGTGCGGAATAAAATGGGCGATCAAATTCAGGTAACAGTAGGTGACCCGATCCCTTTTGAAGAATTATCTGAGATAAAAGACCGCCAGCAGTTGTTGGACCATCTTCGAGCTGTTACCTTAAATCTGGCAAGCAACTAATCTTCGCTTATCATTTTGGGAATTAGGAGCCTATCCATTATTGGGGTAGAAGGCGAGTACTCCACCGTGCCATTCTCATTTAACCTCTACCGCTACAAAATTATGCTTTTTTACCGCGTTGAAAAGCGATAAACGGTGCTATGTTGATAGCTTTGTCCAGGGTCTAATCTCGTGGATGGAAAATTGGGTTGGTTGGGAGAGTCAGGATAATGTTGGGTTTCCAAACAGAGACCAGAACGATGTTGATAGATAGTTCCTCCCCTTCCTGTTAGTGTGCCATCCAAGAAGTTTCCCGAATAAAATTGAACTCCAGGCTGGGTAGTAAGTACTTCCATTACCCTTCCGCTTGTGGGTTCATACACGGTAATGACCTTTTCTAACCCTTCAGTACTCCGGGCAAAAATGTAGTTGTGGTCATATCCTTTTCCAAATATGATTTGCTCTTCTTCTGCATCGATTCTTTGACCAATAGGGGTGGAATTTCTGAAATCAAAGGCAGTCCCCTCCACTTGCATAAATTCTCCTGTGGGGATCAGCGTTGAATCTACTGGGGTAATAGATTCCGCGTGCATTTGCAATTCGTGTCCCAAAATATCACTGGCTCCGGCATCTTTTAAATTGAAATAGGCATGGTTGGTCAAGTTGACTACAGTAGGCGCATCTGTAGATGCGCTATAATCAATTTTTAGGCTATTGTCAGGAGTAAGGGTATACAGTACAGTGACACTTAAGTTGCCTGGATATCCCTCTTCTCCGTCTTCACTCGTATAGGATAGTTTTACGCCCACCCCTTCTTCGGATTCAAAACTATCTCCTTCCCAGACCCGCTTGTCAAATCCCTTATTTCCTCCATGAAGGGAGTTAGGACCATTATTCAGGGCTAGCGAGTAGGTAGTTTTCTCCAGGGTAAACTTCCCCTTAGCAATTCGATTGCCATAGCGCCCAATCAAGGCACCAAAAAAGGGATGTGTTCCTTCATATCCTTTTAGGTCGTCAAAGCCCAGCGTTACCTCTCCCATATTTCCCGCTTTATCGGGAACTTTTATGGAGGTAACGATACCTCCGTAGGTAATAATACCCACTTCCATACCTTGGGAATTGGTCAGGGTAAAAAGTCGAATCTCTTCGCCGCTAGACAAGGTTCCGTAAGAACTTTCCTGAACAGAAGCCAGAGTCTCTGGATCTTCCTGTTCTTCAGATGGGGGAGTACAGGCCATAAGAAAAAAGGAAAAAATAAAGGTAAAAAAAGAAACGAATTTAATATAAGGCATGGGAAATTGCTTTAATAGTTGACGGTCCATAGCTGAGCTTGGAGGAGTGAGCGGTCAGATGCGAGTTCTATAATTTTTTCCTTTGATAATTCTCAAATTATTTCATCCTCGCATCAATTCATTCTGTGGACTGTCGACTATGGACTATTATACTAACCACCTATTCTGCCACCTTAGTCACCTGAAATCCCGTATCCACCATCATGTCTGGTCTAGCCTCTTTGAGTTTGTCGGCAGCTTCTTGACTTACCTGTGTTTGCCAGAGGTATAGTCGTTTTAGTCCTTCCATAGATTGTAGAGCCGTTAAGCAGCCATCCCCCACTTGGGAACCATACAGATTTAAGTATTCCAATTTGGTCAATCCCTTCAAGTGTTCAATCCCTGCATCAGAAATAGCTGTATTGTCCAAACGCAATTTCATGAGATTAGGTAATTGACCTACAACTTCCAGCATTTCATCTGTAACCTCTGTTTTGCCGAGGTTGAGCCAAAGAATCTGTTCCTTGGCTTGCAGCAAGGCTTTCATCTGGGAGGTACTAATAGTGGTATCACTCAAGGATAGATCCACATCCAAGAAGGGATTTTCCTGAGCAACATGGCTTACCCTAAAACCTTGGGCTCGAATTTTATCAATATTAGCAGGATCAGCTTGGGGAATTCCTGCTCCGGCCAACATATCTGCCTTGGCAGATGCAGCATCTAACCCCAATTCGCGAGCTAAAATGGGCCTAAATTCATCGGACAAAGCCATTGCTCCCAACAGGTCTTTTTCTGGCGCTCCCTTTTCTATCCACCACTCAAGAATAGCAATCTGGTCTTCAGTCAAGGGCTTTTTTCCTTCAGGGGGCATGAAGTCTTCGTCCTCCTCCGGCAACGTTACCCGATATATCAATTCACTGTCTGATGGGTCCTTTCCAGCCTCCACAATCTCTCCATGTTTCCCCCCTTCCATAAGGCTGGCGAAACTGGTCATCATCAGGCCTCCTTTTTTCTTATTGGTATTGTGGCAGCTATTGCATCTCGCCTCCAGGATGGGTTGAACGACATCGGCAAATACTTCCGCAGAATCGAGATTAGTTACCACTCGACGCTCTTTCTTCACCTTGGGAGGAAGTCCAGCTAAAGCCCGCATGCCATTGGGCATGTATTGGGTAAGGTAGGTAGATCCATGAGTAAGAGATCCTCCTAAGTGTCCTGTATATCCCAGCATTCCTAACATAAGGACAAAGGTGCTGATATACATCGGTTTTCCAGGTCCAGAAGAGATATAGGAAGGCCTGCGATGAAGTATATAGGCCAGTATGGCAAAAACGGCTACCCCTATACCCAGCCACATATGCCAGGAAAGGGTGGATTCATCATAGCCTCCACTGTAAGATAACATATAGCCAAAGATGGCGGCAATTATGGCACTTAAAGCCCCCAGAAAAAGGCTAGTACCTACCGCTCCTCTTAAATTGGCATAAGCTTCTTTTCTTCCCATCCATTCAAATATGGCCGCAAGCAACAAAAAGCCAATCGGAAGGTGAACAACTAGGGGATGAAATCTTCCTAGAAAAATGACAATGTCTGATACCTCGTTCATAGTATGGTAGTAGGTTTGGTGTTTTACTTAAATTTAAGAAGCAAATAGGTTAAATAAAACTGAATGGGCTTTTTTCGCGGATTACAATTCTACCACAGCCTTTATGACCTTGTTTTGTGGATCCTTCCAAAAGGGGAACATGGTAGGGATCTCTTCAAACCTGGCTCTATGGGTAATCCAAGGATCCGTCGAGACCTTACCAGATTCGATATAGGAAAGGACTTGTTGCAAATCTTGGCCAGTGGCATTTCGACTGGAAAGAAGGGTCAGTTCTTTCTTATGAAAGTAAGGATCATGGAAGCTTATATCTCCAATAAATAGGCCAATATATACGAGCTTCCCCCCATAGGCGACATATTCAAAGGCTTTCATCATAGAGCCTGCGTGTCCAGTTACATCAAAGACAATGGTGGGGAGGTCTCCTCCCAGGGCTTTTCGAATATCCCTTTCCGCGTGTTCGCCAGCCATTATTTGAGCATCAACCCCTACCTTCTCGTCTAAGTATTCCAATCGATCCCTATTGATGTCCATGGCAAGTACTGTGGAAGCACCAGCCGCTTTGGCAAATTGGACAGTTCCAAGCCCAATTGGGCCTACCCCAATCACCAGGACAGTATCTTCAGGATCTACTTGTGCTCGATTCACTGCATGGCAACCGATTCCCATAGGCTCCACTAAGGCCAACTGGTCTAGGCTAAGGTTTTTGGATGGGTGTAGCAAATGGGCCGGATAGCGAATATACTCCCGCATTCCACCGTCTTCGTGCACTCCCAAAACTTTTAGATTTTCCCCACAGTTGGTCTTGCCTCTTCTCACAGAATGATCCTGGGTAGGATTATAATAGGGTTCAACCCCACAATGGTCTCCGATAGAAAGGTTTTCTACTCCAGGGCCAAGGTCTATGACTTCGACCCCAAGTTCATGCCCGAGAATTCTTGGGTAGGAAAAGAAGGGTTGAGTCCCATCAAAGGCGTGGAGATCTGTCCCGCAGATTCCAATTCGTTTGACTTTGAGGAGGGCTTCCCCCGGCTGAAGAATTGTAGGTTCATCCTCTTCTTTCCAAGCAAATGAACCCGGTTGTTGAAGTACAAGAGATTTCATTTTGGGAAGTTATTTGTATTTTGCTAGAAAGCAAACAATATGGGCGATCGCAGAGAATTTTTAAAATCTTTAGCTGCTGCTACCGCAGGTATTTTAGCGGCTGATGTAGATAGTTTGGGGAATCCCATCCACCCAAGAGATCGATTAGGGGAATTGTTACCCTTACGGCTCTTCGGGAAAACAGGAGTACGTGTTACCATGCTGGGAGTCGGGGGGGCTCATGTAGGGCGTTCCGATGAAAAAACGGCTCAGGGAATTATTGAAGCTGCCATTGAAGGGGGCGTTCGGTTTTTTGATAATGCCGAAAGCTATCAGTCAGGGCAGGCAGAGCGCTACTATGGGAAGTATTTGACTCCTAAGTATCGAGATGTTTCTTTTATCATGACTAAGTCTACGGCAAGGGATGGCAAAACTGCTCAACGGCATTTGGAGGAATCCTTGAAGCGGATGAAAACAGACTATGTAGACCTGTGGCAGATACATGCTATTACCAGCCCTTCGGATGTGGACCGACGGATCAAAGAAGGGGTGTTGGAAGTGGCCATAAATGCTCAGAAATCTGGGAAGGCCCGGTTTATTGGGTTTACGGGACATACAGACTATAAGGCACACTTGCGGATGCTCGAAACTAACCAGGTCCTTCAGACCTGTCAGATGCCCATAAATACCTTCGACCCAAACTATAAAAGTTTTATCCGGAATGTCCTACCAGAACTCGTTACCCAAAACTATGGAGTCATCGCCATGAAAACCCTTGCAAATGGAGGATTCTTTGGAGGCAGTTCGCATTTTAATCATGGCGATAATCCCAAAATTGTCCCTAAGGTTGCTAGTATAGAAGAAGCCCTTCATTTTGTATGGTCTTTGCCTGTAAGTGTCATAGTTACAGGTGCCGAAAATGCTGAAATGCTGCAGGAAAAAATTGATTTAGCGAAAAGTTTCAAGTCGATGTCCGAAAGGCAGAGAAGAGAGTTGATCGATCGCGTAGCCCATTTTGATGGGCGTACGGTAGAATACTATAAAGCCTAATATTACTTTATATGAGCCTAGCTAAGAGGTTTTATCCTCTAATCTTATTAATGGGCTTATCCCTTCTAGGGCAGAGCCAAATCATTCCTGATAGTATAGACATAGTACGAGACAAATGGGGGGTACCTCATATTTTCGCTGAAACAGACGCAGAGGTCGCCTATGGGTTCGCTTGGGCCACAGCGGAGGATGATTTTGAAACCATGCAGGGTCAGTTACTACCGGTTAAAGGCTTGATGGGCCGGGTCTATGGAAAGGAAGGGGCCATAGGAGATGTGGCGGTACACCTTCTGGGGACCAAGGAATTGGTGGAAAGAAAGTATACAACTGACCTGAGTCCCGAATTTAGAAAGGTGGTGGAAGCGTATGCCGAAGGCGTAAATGCCTATGCCAAAGCATTCCCCAAGGAAGTACTACACAAAAAACTCTTCCCCATAACGGGAAAGGAGGTCATCCAAGGCTATGTATTAGGGGTTAGCCTAATGTCCGGGGTCAACAAGAGCCTACAGGCTATTCTCAGTGAGCGCCTAACTCCGCTTGCCAAGGTAGAAGCCACGGGATCCAATGCCTTTGCCATTCGAAATACCCGTACAGCTGATGGGCAGACCTATCTGGCCATTAATTCTCATCAGCCTTTAGAAGGTCTGAATTCCTGGTATGAAGCCCATTTGTGCAGCGAGGAGGGTTGGAATATTCTGGGATCTACCTTCGCAGGGGGACTCAGTATTTTTCACGGAGCCAATGACTATTTGGGATGGGCCCATACCCTCAATTACCCAGACTTGGCAGATGTTTACGAGCTGAAGATGCACCCGTCTGAAAAATTGACCTATTCCTTTGATGGCAAATGGGAAAAACTAAGCCCGTATTTTACCAAAGCGAAGATAAAACTACTGGGATTCCTTCCCCTAGGCCTCACCCAAAAGTTCTATCAGAGTAAATATGGGGTGACCTTTCAAACGGACCAAGGCTTTTTTGCCCTAAGATTCCCCGCCAATCGAGACATTCGAGCAGCTGAACAGTGGTATCGCATGAATAAGGCTAAAAATCTGAAAGAATTCCAAGCCTGTCTCGCTATGCAGGGACTTGTCAGTACCAATATTGTGTATGCAGATAGGGAACACAATATCTATTACCTCTCTAATGGTAAATTTCCCAAGCGGAAAGCGGGGTATAACTGGGAAGGGGTAGTGCCTGGAGATACCTCTGCTACGCTTTGGTCGGATGATTATTATCCCTTGGATAGCCTGCCCCAAGTATTGAATCCCCAAAGTGGCTATGTGTATAATTGCAACAACACCCCTTTTTCTTCTTCTTCAGCGAAAGAGAATCCATCTTATAGAGAAGTTCATCATTTAATGGGCTATCAGAAGCCAGGTATGGAGACCAATCGCAGCATCCGGTTGAGTCATCTGTTGGAAAAGGACGAGGAGATAAGCTATGCAGAATTTAAAGAGATAAAATACGACCAATCTTACCACAGCCCCCTTTCCTCCTCTCCCAAACTGGAACCCATTTTTTCATTGAACCCCAACAAGTACCCGACTATTAGCAAAAGCATCGAATTGCTTCAAAATTGGGACCGTATGGCTGATAAGGAAAGTGAGGCAGCCTCTATTTTTATCTTAGCCCTACGGAATATTATAGAGCAGACGGGAAGGGCCAGCCTAAGGACGGGGGACAAACTCACGGAATTTGTAATGGCCTCGGCCATTCAGAATGCCCAGAATCACCTCCTCACGTATTTTGGGAAAATGAAAGTCCCATTGGGGGAACTTCAACGGCATAGTAGGGGAAATATTTCCCTACCCTATGGAGGGGGACCCGATGTGCTCGCAGCAGTAGGGAGTACGATTACGGAGGAAGGGCATCTTCGTCCCAGAGCTGGAGATTCTTATATCCAATTGGTGCGTTTTTCCGATGAGGGAGTGGAGATAGAATCGGTTAATGCTTATGGAGCCTCTGCCAAGGAAGGAAGTCCCCATTACACAGACCAAATGGAGCTATTCACCAATCAACGATTGAAACCTATGACCTTGGATAAGGAGGAGGTGTATCGGGAGGCAAAGAGGGTATACTCTCCCAAGTAAAGGAGGGAGTCGCACATAGATTTATGACCTTCTTCTCGAAGAAGAACGATTTCGTCCATTCCGGGAATTTCTACCCTGTGGTCTTCCCCTTTTGGGGCCTCCTCCTTGGGAACGACTATTCCACTGGGGCCCCTCGCCCAATTCAGGGGGCAGGGCAATTTTATTGACTTCTTTTCCAATGAGTTCCTCAATGCGCGCAAATCTTCGCATGTCCCCCTTGCTTACCAGAGTTAAGGCAATCCCCGTTCTTCCCGCTCGGGCGGTACGTCCTATGCGGTGGACGTAGTCCTCGGCATCCTGGGGAACGTCATAATTGATGACCAAATTTATATCCTTAATATCAATCCCTCGGCTAATAACATCAGTTGCTACAAGCACCTTGGTCTGCTTGGCACGAAAACGAGAAAGGACACTTTCTCTTTCGGTTTGCTCTAAGTCTGAAGAAATGGCTTCTACCTTGTATTCCTTGTTCTTCAAGGCATGCATGATATCAAACACCTTGCGCTTGGTAGAGCAAAAGATAAGTATGCTTTCGCAGTAGTCCTTTCCTGTGATGAGGCTAGCTACCAGTTGGGTTTTTTGTTCGGGATGGGCCAAATATGCGGCCTGGAGGACACCTTCAGCAGGTTTGGACAACTCTAGGGTAATCTCTACCGGCTCGTGAAGCATGATTTTTGCCAACTTCCGGATTTTAGGTGGCATGGTCGCACTGAACAGGAGATTTTGTCTCTTTTCAGGTAAAAAGGAAATAATTTTCTCTATGTCTTCGTAGAAGCCCATATCCAGCATCCTATCGGCTTCATCCAGAATAAAGTGCCCAATGTCCTCAAACTTCACATAACCCAGGCGCAGGTGAGAAATTAATTTTCCAGGGGTAGCTACAATGATTTGAGTGCCATCTGTGAGGGCTTGTCTCTGGAAGGCGAAATCTTTTCCATCCCCTCCTCCATATACCGCTGCAGACTTTACCGGAAGGAAATAGGTAAAGGCTTGGATTTGCTTTTCAATCTGTAGGGCGAGTTCTCGCGTCGGTACGACAATAAGGGTATCCGTCTTGGCTTTCTCAGTTTCTGCTAGTTTATGCAGGATGGGCAGGAGGAAAGCTCCTGTTTTTCCCGTCCCCGTCTGGGCACAGGCCAGGAGGTCCTGGTTATCCAGAATAGCAGGTATAGCCTTTTCCTGTATAGGGGTGGCCTCAATGAAATTCATGTAGGAAATAGCTTCCAGCAAGTCTGGGTGCAGATTCAGCTCCTCAAAGGTCATAATATGTTGCTTTCATCGATTTGTAAGTGAAGGTAGGATGATGAAGTCCACAATGACCACAAATATACAAAAATAGCTGACCTATTGTTGCATTTCCTTTAGTACCTTAATCAGCCTATCCGGATAATCACTAATTATGCCATCTACCCCCAGGTCAATTAAAGATCGCATATCCGCTTCTTCATTGACGGTCCAAGGGATAACTTTTACCTGTTCCTCATGTAGGTATGCTATCATAGCGGCATCTACCAACTGCCAATTGGGGCTGTAAATGGGAGGCTTATACCCCAATTGCTCAATCTGGGTTTTTGCCTCATTCCCTTGACCTGAACCAATCAAGAGTGCTGTAGCCAGATTGGGAGCCTGTTGATGTACTTCTTGAAGGGTCCTCGGATCAAAGGATTGAATGATCACCCGGCCCTCAAGTTTCTTTTCCTCAAGGACCTGGAGGAGAAGCGAGACAAATTCTTTAGGCTCAGGATGATAGATTCCATCTCCCTTAGGTTGGGATTTGGTTTCGATATTGTAGAAGACCTGGCCTCCATTATGGGAGAGATATGCCTCGGTTGAATCTATTACCTCACTGAGTAAGGGTTTATAGGTAGGTATTTTTTCCTGCTGAGGGAAGGATTCGACAACTTTGGACCCGCAATCAAATTCGCGGATTTCAGCATAAGTCATCTGGAAAATATTATAGGTTTGGCGTGAACCAGCATCAGGAATAGGATTTCCGTCTGGTCCCATACAAATTTCTGATGAGAGCCAGGGTTCGTGTGAAACCAGTACTTGTTTGTCTTTACTAATGACCACGTCTAATTCTAAGGTGGTTACGCCCAATTCTAAAGCCCTGGTAAAGGCAGGGATAGAGTTTTCTGGTAATAGGCCCCTGACATCCTCGGTGTCCTTGTATATCAAATGCTGCCAAATCCATTGTAGGGGACATCGGGGTGGGTTCACCCTTCTGATCATCAGGAGCGTGAGAACCTGTACAATTCAGTAGGAGGAAAAAAGAAAGTGAAAAGGACAATCTCGTAAACATTGATGACATCGCTGACTTCATTAGGGGGCGGGATTGGGTATTTCATTGTGCACAGCTTCAATTTCTTTGAGGCATTCGGGGGATAGTTCCCGTTCGATACTCTCGATATTTTCTTTCAATTGCTCCATAGTAGTAGCACCGATAATATTACTCGTCAGGAAGGGGCGACTATTGACAAAGGCCAGAGACATTTGTGCTAAAGATATTCCGAATTTTTGGGCAATTTCTAAGTATTTAGTTGTAGCCTTATAAGCGGTTTGCCCATTATAGCGAGACATCTGTTTGTAGCGGCTAATCCTGCCATTCTCGGGTTTATTGGTGCTGTGGTATTTCCCACTCAAGAGTCCGAAAGCCATTGGAGAATAGGCAAGAAGACCTGCATTTTCTCGAATGGACATCTCTGCCATTCCCACTTCATACAGGCGATTGAGTAAGCTATAGGGATTTTGAACACTCACAAATTTGGGAAGTCCATATTTTTCAGCAAGTTTCAAAAAATTCATAAAGCCCCAAGGGGTTTCATTAGAAATACCAAAATAGCGGATTTTCCCTTCTTGGATTAAACCCTGAAAGGTTTCCAGGATTTCCTGGAAATTATCTTCCCATGGGTCAGTTTCTCGATGCTTATACCCTCTTTTGCCAAAGTAATTGGTCTTTCTTTCAGGCCAATGCAATTGATAGAGGTCTACATAGTCGGTTTGCAGGCGACGAAGGCTTCCTTCAATAGCGGTTTTTATTTGCTCAGGAGTGAATTTAAGGGGATTTCTTATATAACTTAAGTTTGCAGAGGGGCCAGCTATCTTGGTAGCAATGATGAGCTTATCCCGATCTGTCCGATTTTTCAACCAAGTTCCTATGAAGGTCTCAGTTAATCCATTATTTTCTTTTTTGCTGGGAATAGCATAAAGTTCTGCCGTATCGATGAAGTTGATGCCTTGGTCTACAGCATAGTCTAATTGTCCGTGTGCGTCAGCCTCACTGTTTTGTTCACCAAATGTCATGGTTCCCAGACATATGCGACTTACTTCGATTCCCGTATTTCCGAGTTGAGAATATTTCATAAAAATTAGCCACTAAATTTGATGGGCGAAAATAGGGGAAATAATTGGAAATTGAGAAATGAAAATGGGATATCATCGTGATGAATCTCCTTAGGTATCAATCCATATTCATTTGGTAGAAAACTTCCAACCATGCCTTAGCCATAAGGTAGTTACCGGCAGGGCCGGGATGGACCCCATCAGGGCACCAATGGGAAGCATCCGCCATCTCCAGGCCTTCATAAAATATTTCCTGGAAAGAAACAAAAGGGAGCTCGAATTCTAAGGCAAGCTTGCGAGCAACTACACGGTAAGCTGCGAAAGCTTCTGGCCAACCTTTTTCCAAGGCCGTACCCCCAGGAACCATGAAAGGTTCGCAAATAATGATCTTGACTTGGGGGAGATTCTTGAGCGTGTTTTGGATTAGGTTTCGATAATCCCGTTCGTAGGTCTCCAAGGTCCCCTTATATCCATGTTTACTCATATGCCAAAAATCATTTACCCCAATTAAAATACTGAGAATACTTGGTTGGAGCTCAAGGCAATCCGCTTGCCATCGATCCGCCAATTGCGGGACTTTATTCCCACTAATGCCTCGATTGAAAATGTTATACCCTTTATCAGGGTGTTTTCCCAATAACTCGCTTGCAATTAACGATACATAGCTATTGCCAAGGCCTGTAGGAGTATTGGGGTGTAAGTCTTTTCTATTCCGTCGTCCATCTGTAATAGAATCTCCCTGGAACAATAGTGTAGTGCCCTCAATTGATAGCATATTTTTAGCGTCTTTCTCCCGAGTCTTATTATCTGCTTTGAGAGGTAAGGTTAGGAAGCCGGCTGAACCCATTACACCGAATTGAATAAAATTTCTGCGAGCAAGTTTTTTCTTCATTTTTCGAAAGTTGTTGGATAAAAGAAAGTAATTTGAAAACACCAATTTAACTAACAGTAAAATCAAGCTACTATAAATGAGCAACTTGAGCAAAAATAATCCGCAAAAAAATTTATTCATTTTTTTAAGTAAAATATTTTTATTTTAAATTTTAAATATTTAATTTTGTTGCGAGTTAAGTGAATTCATGCTGGTTAGAAGTTGAGTTAGTGTGTTGGGTTTTCGTGTAATTTGAGGTTAGTTGTCTAAAAACTAGACAACTAACCTGTCTTTTTTACATACCCGAAATATTTTTGGTAGCCAACTGTTATTTCCATACAACGTACGTAATTCAAATTGATCTTATCAGTTACAAATAAAAATGACACATATGAACCAATCCTGCAAAAAGGTATTTCTGATTTTTGTGCCACTTATCGTTTTATATTTCTATGTACCCGCTCAAAGTGTTTCTAAATTCGAGGTATGTGCAGATGTGGTCGATAGAGAACCCCAGGATATTAGAAATGTATTTAAAGTAGGGGAAAGTGCTTGGGCATGGATGCGTCTTACCAATGGGACAGTTGGAGATTCTATTACGGTAGAATGGTATGCAGATGAGGAACTCATGCATGCCCACAAGTTAGCTGTGAAGTATGAGTCCATGCGCACCTATGCGAAAAAGACCCTGTCAAAAATAGGACCTTGGGCGGTTGTGATCAAAAGCCCTACAGGAGAAACGCTCAAAGAAGGCTCCTTCCAAGTGGGAGAATAAGGGCCTTATACAAGAATTTCAGCAAGTTTCGTTTAGCGTTGTTACACGCATGATCATGTATTAAGGGTGAGGCTCAGTCTCACCCTTATTTTTTTATCTATTATTCTAATTCTTCAATTAAGCGCTCAGCCGATTGACTTATCTGTTGGTAACAGGTATAACCCCACCTCCCAATGATCGCGATAAAAATAGTTCCCCAAAATATGAATCCATACCAAATTTTGGGGTTGAGAAGAATATCTTTGCCATTGAGTATTTTGGCACATACAGGTAAAATGCTTAAAACGAGCCCAAAGCTTAGGTATATACCTAGACGTTGCGCTTGTAAAAAGCGATTTTTTCTTTTTTGGAAGGTTAAAAGTGTCTCCTTATAGCTCCTTTTCCCTACATTTAAATTCCGAAGCCTAGTTAATGTGTAAAGGGTATAGGTTGGTAAACTCACCAGGATAACAAGCGAGAGAACCCCCAACGAGGAAAGATACCAGGTATCTAATTGCCCAAACTGAAGAAGAATATAAAAGGCCATGGCGAAACATACCAGGGCTCCCATCCCTTCCCATCTGAAGATGGGCGAAAATTTTTGGTTATAGCGCCGTTGAGTCATTTCAAAAATCATCGCTTCATTTAGTAATTCTTTTTGTTCCATCTGTTTACTCATTTGGTCCCAGAGGACTTTCATTTCAGTTAATTCCATCAGTATTTTATTTTTTTACGAGGGTGCGCAATTTATTTTTGATCCGGTTCAAGCGGGTGCCTACATTGGTGGTGCTTAGTCCTAGAATGCTTCCCATTTCCTCATAAGCTTTCCCTTCAAGGTAAAGGAGTATCAAGGCCCTATCCAAGAGTTTCAACTGTTGGATACTATAATAAAGTTGCTGGATCTGTTCTTCTTTGAAACTGTCCACTTCTTCTGCCATATCTGGGAATTGAAAATCCGATAGGATATGATTCAGGTGTTTTTGTCCCCGCTTCCTGTAGGTAAGAGAGGTATTCAGGGCAACGCGATAAATCCAGGTACTTATTTTCGCTTCTTTTCTGAAGGTGGGATAGGCCTTCCAAAGCTGAAACACAATTTCCTGGTATAGATCCTTCTGGTATTCTGGATTAGCCTCATAGGCTCGTGTAATTTTATAAATAATCCCTTCATTCTTTTGGATCAGTTGAACAAATTCTTCCAGGTTTTGCTTATTGCCCATGGGTCAGTCTTATACCCTATTAGTATATATCTGAGTATAAAAATCACATCGTGGGAGAAAAAAATCCTTAACCCTATTCATGGAGGAGGTATATCGTCAAATAATTGACAATATAAAAAAAGGGGGCTACTCGCCCCCTGATTATTTCTAATGGTTCTAGCTAAATAGATTCGGCCATCGCCATCCGCTCTTCATAGGAAGGCCCGTATAAGCCAGGAACAGGTTTTCCATTGGCTCGAAGATAGGCGATCATTTCTCCTCGGTGGTGGTACAGATGGTTCATTAGGAAACCGCGTATTACTTGAATTCGAGGCATGGGTCCAAGCACGACAGTATCTCCATTTTTCATAGACCACATTTCCATCAATTTTTCTTCAGGATAATTCTTTAGACTATTGATGGCAATTTCAATATTTTCCTTCAGCTTGACCTTGATCGATTTTATATTAGAAATATCTCCTTTATCATATTGATAGACAGCTAGATCAAACTCCGAGAGATTCATCGTGCTAGGCCACCAATTGTAGGTTTCAGCTATATGGGAGGCGAGCTGGCCCAACGTCCAATTAAAGTCATTGGGTTTGTAGTCTAATACGTCATCTGGAATAGCATTAAAGAGCTTTTGGGTATTTTCGGCTTCATACTGAAGTTCACCAAGAAGGGCTTCTACCAACATAGTAATTTATCTTTTAAGAGTTATGTGTATAGAAAATTACAACAGGTCTATAATTATTTATGCCGGCTAATATATTAAATGTATTAAAAATTTAATAATTAAATTTTAAAAGCTTATTTCCATCTGCGCAAGAATAGAGAAGCCTCTATTACTAGGGAGATCCCGTTGGGTTAGTCGCCAAGCTGCATCGATTCGAAACAGGGTGAGTAAATTTTTTATACCTACAGATGCCTCAATGAAAGGTTTGTTTAAGGGATTGGTCACATCAGGGATGCGTATGTCTAAACTTCGATTGTTGGTCCCCAATTGTCCGGCAATCCCACGGACCGCAAATACCTCCCTCAATTTGAGCTTTCTCAAAAGAGGAACTTTGTTGAATAGAAGGCCCTCCATATGATAACTGAGGGAAGCACTTACATATTGATCGGCAATAAATTCGAAAAAGTCCATGGTGTTAAAAGCCCTGGGAAGTAAGACAAAGGTTTCATTTCCTGGGGGAATAAATAAAAATGGGAAGGGAACATCTCCCCAAACTTTGCCTCCTTCAACCCGATATCCTAGGTAACCTAAATTTCCAAGTGAAATTCGGTGAGAGACCCCTAGAACCAACTTTTGATAGTCTACTTCTCCTCCCAAGGTTCCATCGAGTCCCCAAGTCAGCCGCGCATCAAAAATAGGATAAGTTGAACCCAGACTTACCCGATCAAAGTCATTTGATAAGAAACGTTCTTTCCACCCAAAGTGAGTATATAGCGATATTTCTGTACTGACCAATTTATTGTCTGTGCTATTACTTCCGATGAAGTCAAAGTCATTTCCACGAGGGGTGAGTTCCTTGCGGCTAAATTCTAACTGGTTGTAAAAGCCTTCGAACCACTCCTGTTCATAATTGAATCGGTATTCCTTGAAGCCAGCCAACTGAGCACCCAAACCTCCTCCAGAAACGGTCGCTAAGATATCATCTCGCGCTATTTGGGTAGACCCAAATAGCTCCAGGTCATCAGTAAAACTGGCCGATACTACCTTCCTGGGGCTTTTGCTTAGGATTCTGCTTAGGGAAGCGCCATACTTGATTTCCTGATCTTGGAAACCATAGGCGGCATAGCCTCCCAAAGAAGTCTTTTCACCTAAAAGCTTGCGGGTTCTAGCCCCAAATTTGATCCGATGGCCTTCTATTCGATTATAACTATAAGTTGAACCAAGGGGACCTAGTTCGATTTTGCCCATGTCTACATAGCCGCGGGCCAAGGTTCTCAGCAGGCGGAAAAAGAAAAGTTCTCGGGCTTTATCGACTACTTCATAGGCCTGAGACTCTGTTTCTGCCAGTTCTGTATGACGCTGAGATTCCCAGTATTGGTCAGACCTTTTCAGGGCCTCTGGATCAATGGTAGTCAACTGGGAATTATTGTAAACAGTCTTTTCTTGAGCCTTGTTGAAGACAAAATTTTTATAAGAGCTTACTCGCTTCGCAGAAAAATCTAGCGCCTGCATAGTAGGAGGGACCAAGACCGTGGCTTCCACATAGGCCGAATCCTTCGTAGGCATCCAATTATCAGGTTCAATTTCTTCATAGATCTGGTGGATAAAAAAATGGGTCAGGTAATTGATATTGGCATCGACGGCCATGGTCATATCTACGCGTTTCACCGCATAGGTATGCTGTTCTATCCACAGGTCTCCTTCAAAGGTATTGCTCTGTTTTTTCTTCGGGAAGAAGTGAATTTGATAGACCCAATGTCTTCCGGTCTTCACACTGTCTACTAAATCATATTCGTAGAACCTGAAACCCGACTGGGCGATAGGACTGATGAAATTCTTGTCCACCAGTAGGACAATGTTATCCTCGTATATATTCACTCCTAGGGCTATATCTCCGAGTAGCCGGGAAAAACTTTCATTTTCTGTACCGGCTACCTTGGATGCTTTGATGTGTTCCCTTTTGGTCTCAGGTTTTTTTCGATAATAGACATCAGAGAGGGTTTCTGTAATGAAAAAGGGCAGATAATGGTTTGCCAGCGATGTGTCCATATATTCGTCGATTACCTTCCCAAAGGGTCTCAATAAGCCCCTTTTCTTCGCATCAGAAGGAATATTGCGCAAACCCAACTCTGTCTTGGTATAGACTTCATAGTCGTAGAAGGCAAATTTTCTACGATCATTTCTCATTTTCCTGTCGATAGTTTTTCGAATGATGGGGTAAGCTGGAGGAACGATGAGGACTTCCTCTAAGGAAAGATCTTGGGGAACGAGAAGAACTTCTATCTCTTGAGATTGACCCAGGATGAGGGGAATTTTTTGTGCGATATATCCCAGGAAGGAAACCACCAAGGTATCTTCTGATGCACCGGGTGGAGAAGCTAAATTGAACTGACCCTTCTCATCGGAAAAGCCTCCTAAGCGCGATTGTTGGAAAAATACATTGGCAAAGCCAATTGGATCTTTGCTATTAGCATCCAAAATACTTCCGCTCACCAAGGTCTGTTGGGCCTGGAGCTTGGGGAAGAGAAGGATAAAAAGAAGAAGGGCAAAGGGAGTAAATCTTAGCACGCGCCCATGGGGACGACTACAAACTTGGTACATAAGTCGACAGTAAAAGTTCAATCATTCAAACTTAATTACTCCCCAATCGGTTGCCTGATAGATTCTTAATAATTCCTACCTTTGGGAATTATCCGAATTCATACCACTTTACGAGAATGGTATCATTTCGTTGGTGATTTTGGTCGAAATATGAGATTACATGTTAAAACCTTGGGTCAAGGGCCTCCCTTGATCATTTTACACGGCTTATTTGGTTCATTGGATAATTGGATGACCCATGCGAGAAGGCTGTCTGAATCCTTTACCGTTTTCCTAGTAGACCAGCGGAACCACGGTAAGTCCCCTCATAATGAGGAGTGGAATTACCAACTGATGGCCGAGGACTTGCACGAGTTGATGGATTCAGGAGGTATTTACACTTCCCATTTGTTGGGCCATTCTATGGGAGGAAAAACCGTGATTCAATTTGCTATGGAGTATCCTGAGCTTATTGGCAAACTCATTGTAGCAGATATGGGGGTCAAGCAGTATCCACCTCATCATACAGAGATTATCTCGGCCCTTAATTCAGTCGATTTGTCTGAAGTCCAGAGTAGGAAGGACGTAGATGTGCTCCTAGAGGAAAAGATTCCAGAATTTGGGGTACGTCAGTTCCTCCTCAAGGGATTGGGAAGAAATGAAGAGAAAAACTTTGCCTGGAAATTTAACCTGAAGATCCTCACAGAAAAATATGAGGAAGTTCTTTCCCCCATTCCTTTAGCCTATCCATTTGAGGGACCTACCCTTTTTTTATATGGGGGAAAATCGAATTATGTAAGGCCAGAAGATCGGGAAGAAATTCAAAAATATTTCCCTGATGTGATTTTTCAGGAGATTTCCTCTGCAGGTCATTGGCTCCATGCGGAAGCTCCTGAAGAATTTATTGCGAAGGTTCGGGATTTTTTAATAGATTAAATACAAATTAAGATTTGTATTACGCTTATGTATTCGAGGTACGTATTTCTTTCCCTCCTTATCTGGATTGGAGCCTGTAGTTCTGAAAGCAAGGTCCAGAGAGGCCCTCTTGAGGAAATCCCATTAGATAGCACCTATCAGCCCATTTCAGAAGGAGATACCTCTCAATATGAGGCTCCAGTTCTGGAAAGGCCCACAGAATCTCTTCCTTCTGAAATGATTGGTAGTTGGCAAGCTGTCGAACTTCGAATTGGAGATTTGATCATGACAGCTGAGGACCTAATAGAGCAGGGGATTGCCCCTCCCATTCGATATTTTAGTAGGAGTAAATACATGCAATTTGGGGCTCCATCTGAGGAGTTACCACGAATTCCATTCACTTATTTCGAAGGGGAAATCCACTCCCAAGAACAGGGCAGGGAACAAGTTATGTACCTAGGTACTGATACCCTTATCCTTTCTGCGGATATAGATGGCGAAGTCTCGACCTATACCTTTCGGAAACTGAAGTAGGGGTGGCATATTGATTAAGCTACTCCTGAAACCATTCATTTAACTCACTAATTTCCCCGTATCCCCTGAACAAAGCTCAATGCATCCTGGGCTAAATCATTACTTTGCCGGATGGTCTTGATAAAGGCCGAACCAATGATAGCCCCTTGCGCATAACGGCACGCCGTACGAAAGGTATCATGATTATGAATGCCAAAGCCAATTAACCGGGGATTTCTGAGCTTCATCTCAGAAACTCGTTCAAAATAGGCTTGTTGGGAGGCAGAAATATCTTGCGTTTTCCCTGTTGTGGAATCCGTCGAAACCATGTAGATGAAGCCCTCACTGAGCCGGTCAATATTTTTAATTCTTTCTTCAGAGGTCTGGGGAGAGATCAGGAAAATATTGGAAAGATTGTGTTGATCAAAGAGGGCTTTATAAAAGTTTTCATATTCGAACATTGGCACATCTGGGAGAATGAGCCCATCTATCCCCACCTCTTGGGCATCTCGACAGAATCGTTCGATTCCATATTGCAATACGGGATTAATATATCCCATTAATAGCAAGGGAACGTCTACGCTTTTACGAATTCCTTGTAGTTGCTGAAAGAGAATTTCCAAAGTCATCCCATTATTCAATGCTTGCTGATTACTGGCTTGAATGGTAGGTCCATCTGCAATAGGATCTGAAAAGGGCATGCCGATCTCAATGAGGTCTGCACCTGCTTCTGCCAGCGAACGAATAATCTCTGGGGTGTCCTCCAAATTGGGATACCCCGCTGTGCAATAGATATTGAGGATATTTTCTTTCTTATGCTTGAATAGATCTATGATTCGGTTGTTCATCGATTTTTAGTTATAGAGGCAGTTATTAGTCTAAGGTTGACCATTCGTTGATCACAGAAAAAACACATGTGCTAGCTTTTACAAAAAATCTGATTAGACCATCGACTATGGACTATCAACTCTTATAATTTATATACGTCTGCAAATCTTTGTCTCCCCGGCCTGATAAATTGATCACGACAACTTCCTCTGGGCCGAAAGTCTTTTTATCTAATACAGCAAAGGCATGAGCGGACTCAATGGCGGGGATAATTCCTTCTGTCTCACTGAGGTAGTATCCCCACTTCATGGCATCTTCGTCGGTGATATAGAAAAACTCTGCGCGCTGTGTATCAAATAAGTGCGCATGTATTGGACCTATGCCAGGGTAATCCAATCCAGCAGAGATAGAATGGGGTTCGACCACTTGGCCATCAGGGGTTTGCATGAGAATGGTTCGGCTTCCATGCAGCACTCCTGGTTTGCCCAGGTAAGTAGTGGCAGCAGATTTTCCCGACTCAAGTCCATGACCCGCTGCCTCGGCAGCAATTAGGTTGACCGCTGGCTGCTCCAAAAAATGATAAAAGGCTCCCACAGCATTGCTTCCCCCGCCGACACAAGCAATGACGTGATCGGGGTGGACTTTACCCGTTTTTTCCTCTAGCTGCCATTTGATTTCTTCACTGATGACTGACTGGAAGCGCGCTACCATATCAGGGTAGGGGTGTGGACCTACAACCGAACCGATAATATAGTGGGTATCTTTGGGATGGTTGATCCAATGGCGCATGGCCTCATTGGTGGCATCCTTTAAGGTTTGGCTTCCAGAGGTGGCTGGCACCACCTTTGCTCCCAGCATTTTCATTCGTTGGACATTCGGGGCCTGGCGTTCAATGTCCACTGACCCCATGTAGACGATGCATTCCAGGCCCATCAATGCACAAACGGTTGCTGTGGCTACCCCGTGTTGCCCCGCCCCCGTTTCGGCAATGATTTTTTCCTTTCCCAGTTTCTTGGCCATGAGTATCTGCCCAAGTGTGTTATTGACCTTATGGGCACCCGTATGGCACAGGTCTTCTCGTTTGAGATAAATATTTGTCCGAAATTTTTCCGATAACCTCTTAGCAAAGTACAAAGGAGTAGGCCTCCCCACATAGTCTTTCAACAATTGGTGAAATTCCTCTTGAAACTCGGGAGACTCGCTAATGGCAATATAGCTTTGGCGCAACTGCTCAATGTTGGGGTGGAGCATTTCGGGAATATAAGCTCCTCCAAATTGACCGTAATAGCCTTGTTTGTTTACTTTAAAAGAGGTCATGTTGTTTAGTTTTTTAGTTTATAGTCGACAGTCCACAGCTTTTTTGAGGGGAGAGCTTTGTAGGAGAGAAAATTGTTTTTTACCTGTCAAATTTCTCGCACCTCTCTCCTCAACTTACAGACCGTGGACTTGCATTCACTTCTTTCCAAAATGAGTGAACCTTGTTTATATCTTTTAATCCAGGTTCTATTTCAAAACGGCTGTTGATATCCAACCCATAGAACTGGGAATGGTTAAATTCTCTTATTTTTTGAACGTGGTCTTCACTGATTCCTCCACTCAAAAAGAAAGGAGTATTTCCTTTATATTCAGATAGTATATCCCACCGAAAGCTCACCCCATTTCCTCCTGGGAGTTTTCCTTTTGTATCAAAAAGAAAATAATCAACTACCTCTTGGTAAGCTTTGAGTTTAGAAAAGTCAAAGCCTTCCTTTCCAATGGAAAAAGCTTTGAGGACTAATAATCCCTTTTCCCGAAAACTCTGGCAGTATTCAGGATTTTCTTTGCCGTGTAACTGTACTCCCTTCAAAGTGTATTTTTTTACCATATTTTCCACGTAGCTTTTTTCGGCATCTACGAATACACCGATCAATTTAGTGGAGCCCAGTTCGGGAGTATCCCTAGGATCTAAAATACCTTCCACATGTCTCGGAGATTTTTCATAAAAAATCATCCCCATAAAATCGGGTTCTACCGAAAGTAGGCCCAAAATATTTTCTGGGTCCTTCATACCACATACTTTGAGGCGCATAGTAGAGGAGTTTATAGTCGATAGTCCACGGTCCACAGTATTTTGTTTTAAGTTGATTTCGGAAATAAATGGTTATTTTGATGTTTCTATTTCTATCAATCTCTGTGGACTATCGACTGTGAACTATCAACTCCCTTCACCCTTTCCACAAATTCCCTACAAGCCCCTCCTGGATCTTCGGTTTCCATGAACCGTTGGCCCATTAAGAAGCCTTTAAAGCCTGCTGCCCGAAGGCGGATAACTTCCTTGGGATCACTTAGTCCGCTCTCTGCTACTTTGGTAAAGGCATCAGGGATACTGGAAGACAAATTCAGGGAAGTCTGTATATCCACTGTAAAATCCTTTAGGTTGCGGTTGTTGACTCCAACAAGGTCTATATGATCGTTTAGACTCCGTTTAAGCTCTTCCTCATTGTGTACCTCCATCAGGACTTCTAGTTCCAAGCTATGAGCAAAGGAGGCGAGTTCCTGGATTTCTTTTGGGTTGAGAATGGCTGCAATGAGTAGAATCACGTCCGCTCCCATGGCCCGTGCCTCCAAGATTTGGAATTCGCTCAACATAAAGTCCTTCCTTAGGATAGGTATGTTGAGGATACTTCTTGCTTGCTCTACATCGGCCTTTTCTCCCATGAAAAACTGCCCGTCTGTGAGGATAGAAACTCCACTCACACCGGCTTGCTGATAGCCTTGTACGGTGGTCTTTACCTGTGCTTTTCCATTGATGATTCCCTGTGAAGGGGATTTTCTTTTGTATTCTGCAATAATCCCAGTAGCTCCGGGAACATTCAAGCGCTCTCTCAAAGAATGACGTGGGAGATCAAAGAGGGGAGACCGCTCCAATTCCTTGGTAGCAAGGTGCTGCTGCAACTCAGCGAGTTCTTTGCGTTTGTGGTGGACGATTTTGTCGAGTATGTTCATGATTGTGGTATAGAAAATTATTTTTTATTCTTTTTTCGTTTTAGGACGAGCCATGTTGCCATAACAGACCAGCCGTGGCGTCATTACGGACGAGCCATGGCGTCGTCCCTACCCTTGTTCTACAAAATTCTTGAAAGTTTTGTAAGCCTTTCCTGATTCCAGCGATTCTCGAGCTGTATCTACAGCATCGCTTAGGCTCAATTCGGGTCGTGCACATTGAATAGCCAAGCCGGAATTAGCCAAAACGACTTCTTTTTGGGCTTTGGTCCCTTCATTTTTCAATACTCTTTCAAATATTTTTGCCGCCTCTTCCACCGACGTACCCCCGTGTAAGGCTTCTGGGGCATGGGTGTCTAAGCTCAGGTCCGAAGGAGTCAATACTTTTTCCCCTTCTTTACGAAATACTTTTGCAGGTCCTGTTAGGGAAATTTCATCATATCCATCGAGCGAATGAACAATGGCAAATGCTTTATCAGTTTGTTGATAAATATACCCATACAAGCGAGCTAATTCCAGGCTAAATACGCCTACTAGCTGTCGCTTGGGAAAGGCAGGGTTCACCATAGGCCCCAGCATATTGAAGAAGGTTTTGAGTTTAAGTTCACGACGAATAGGGGCTACATGCTTCATAGCGGGATGAAAGAGTGGGGCATGAATAAAGCAAATGTTATACGTTTCCAATGATCGTTTCAAAGCATCCGCATCATTGGTAAAGGTATAGCCAAAATATTCGATCATATTTGAAGAACCCGATACCGAAGAGACGCCATAGTTGCCGTGCTTGGTTACCTTCACACCAGCTCCTGCCGTTATAAAAGAAGAGACAGTTGAGATATTAAAGGTATCTTTTCCATCTCCTCCGGTTCCACAAAGGTCAATGGGATCAAATTCGCTGAGGTCCAAGGCTAGGCAAAGTTCCAACATCGCTTCTCTAAAACCCGATAACTCCTCTACCGTTATGCTCCTCATGTTAAAAACAGTCAGGAATGAGGCTACCTGAGAAGGAGGATATTTATCCCCCTCCGCAATTTCCATCAAGATTTTTTTTGCCTCAGCCTTGCTCAGGGTATGGTGTTCAAATAAGTATGTGAGTAATTCTTTCATCGTTACATTTCTAACCAGTTTTTCATGAGTTGAATTCCGTATTCCGTTATCACCGATTCTGGATGAAACTGAACACCATACACGGAGTATTTCTTATGCTTAATACCCATTATGCAGGAATCAGGATCTTGGGCAATTATTTCCAAGTTCCCATTAAGACTTTGGGGATCTACAGCCCAAGAGTGGTAGCGAGCTACCTGGAAGTTTTGGGGGAGTTGAGCAAACAAGGGTTCGTCTTTGCCTAGAATCTCTACGGGAGTGGCTATGCCATGCAAGACCTCTTTTAAATTGTATAGCTTTGCCCCAAAGCATTCAGCTATGGCCTGGTGCCCCAGGCATACGCCTAGGATATGCTTCTTTGAAGCATATTGCTGGATTAATGCTGGCATAATTCCCGCTTCAATTGGTAAGCCTGGGCCTGGTGACAGGAGGATCTTATCATACCGATCCACCGCTTCCAGAGAAATTTTGTCATTTCTATATACCTCCATTTCAGGACCATAGCCTAATTCCCGAAGGATATGGACCAGGTTAAAGGTAAATGAATCGTAATTATCAAGTACTAGGATGTTAGACATAGCTTTGTTGTAGGTTAATTTTTTGAGCTTGAGAAATAGCGGTTTTCAAGGCCATGAGTTTATTATATACTTCTTGCAATTCACTTTGGGGATCAGACTTGGAGACTATGCCTGCTCCAGCCTGGTAGTACAGTTGATTTTCTTTACTCAAAAAGGATCGAATCATGATGGCTTGGTTAAAGTTTCCATCAAACCCCAAATACCCAATACAGCCTCCATAATAGCCCCGGTTTCCCTTTTCGTATTGGTTGATTAACTGCATTGCCCGATGTTTAGGTGCCCCTGAGAGGGTTCCTGCGGGAAAGGTGTCTGCAACCAATTGCAAGGAGGAAACCTGTTCATCTACCTGTGCCGTAACCTTGGAGACTAGGTGGATCACATGGGAGTAATATTGAATTTCTTTGTAGGTATCCACTTCGACTTTTGCCCCATTTCTACTCAAATCGTTCCTTGCTAGATCTACTAACATTACATGCTCCGCATTTTCTTTAGGATCGGCCAATAACTTCTGGGCCAATTCTGCATCCTGGATGATATTCCCCGTTCGGCGGAAAGTGCCCGCAATAGGGTGTATTTCAGCCATTCCCTCATGAATCACCAATTGGGCCTCAGGGGAGGAACCAAATATCTTGAAGGTACCGTAATCACAATAGAACAAATAGGGAGAAGGATTGATAGAGCGAAGTGTCCTATACACATTGAATTCATCTCCTAGAAAACCTTGACTGAATCGCCGTGAAAGCACCATTTGGAAAACATCTCCCAATTGACAGTGATCCTTTCCTTTTTGAATGATTTCCAGAAATTCCTCATCTGTCAGATTGCTCTCTTCCTCTCCGATGGGTTCAAATTGATATTTGGGGAGGGTAGGGTTCTGGAGGATTTGCTCAATTTTCCCAATTTCAGAGTTTTGATCTCCGTAATTGTGTTCAAAAATGTATAGCTCGTTATTGAATAATTTGATCACTACCAAATACCGATATACCCGATACCAGATATCAGGGATTTCTCGGGCTGAATCTGTAAAGCTGTCAATCTCGATATCTTCATAATAGCGAACGGTATCATAAGACTGATAGCCAAATAGTCCCCCATAGCTAAAAGGGAGGTCTAATTCCTCTACCTCGAAACGATCTAGGAAGTTTTGTAACAACTGAGGGACTTCCTTGCTGCCTTTGACTTCCGTCTGTTCCTCAGATCCATCAGGGTAAGTACAGGTGAGAATTCCTTTTTCCAGCTTAAAGCCGGCAATGGGATCACAACAGATGTAGGAGTAGGTATTTTCATTGCCGTGATAATCGGAACTCTCTAAGAGTATGGAATTGGCAAAGCGATCTCGCAAACGCAGGTAGACACTTACCGGGGTAAGGGTGTCTGCCAGGTTTTGGGTATATCGGGTTTGGAGTTTGAAGGTTTTCATAGAGGGTATGGTTGATAGTCCACAGTCGACGGTTTTTAGGGTATGGGATAATAATTCTTATAAATAAAAAAAAGAGTTTACGCCCTAGGCAGTAAACTCTTGTATCATTAGATCAAATAGAGAAATAGGAATTACCGCCCAGATAGATTCAATGGACGCCACCACCAGTTATTCAATATTTGATAAGAATTTTTCAACATCTTTTCAGATTTCGCTGCTAAGATAGGACTTTTTTCAATTTGTCAAAATGTTATTCTCAAAAGGCCCCAACATCGAGTCCTTGATTTTCTTTTAGACAGGCTTTTGGTGTTTCATCTCTAGAAATATTTACTCAAAATATGACAGACTTCACTCAGTAATTGATTCGTTCCGCAAGATTGCGGATGGGACAGGGAATAGGAGGTGTTTTCTTTAGCTTTCATGAATAACCAGCTAATTAAAACTCAATTATGAAAACAACATCTACCTTTCAATCCTACCTTTCCGCAGCTATTTTGTTCGTTCTTTTTTGGGGAGCCCAGATGGATCTCTCAGCAAAAGTTATTTATGTCAAATGGGATGTCTCTGGAGCCAACAATGGCCAATCCTGGGCAGATGCATACAATGACCTGCAGAATGGATTGGCCGCTGCCGAATTTGGGGATCAGATTTGGGTAGCAAAGGGGAAATACACTCCCACCAAAAGCGATGACAGAACTATCTCCTTTCACATGAAGCGGGGGGTAGAACTATATGGAGGTTTTGAGGGAAATGAGTCAAATGCCTCTGATAGAGATTGGGCCAACCACCAAACCGTTCTGAGTGGAGCCATCCAAAAGATGCTGAGCTATGAAGGGAATCAAATAGTGGTACATACCATTTACAGCTACCACGTTGTCCAGGCCATAGATGTGGAGGATAAAGCGATATTAGATGGATTTATTATCGAAGAAGGTAGAGCAGATTCAAAAGAATCCAATTCTTTTGACGACAGTGGTGGCGGACTATTAATTCGTTCTACCAGTATTAAAGAATTTTACCCCTGTCCCTCCTCCTCTAATAATCCAAAGAGTTGTATAAAGCAACACGCTTCCAATCCTACCATACGGAACAGTACTTTTCGAAATAATTTTGCCAAAAGAGGGGGAGCTGTTGCGGGATTTTCATCTCGGCTTTATGGGAAAGAAC
Organism: Bacteroidia bacterium; assembly: GCA_965263105.1. Classification (GTDB taxonomy): domain Bacteria; phylum Bacteroidota; class Bacteroidia; order J057; family J057; genus JBCCTX01. Next base: position 1,450,973 of record CBDHGL010000003.1, read on the forward strand.
TGAGTCCAGGGTTCAGTAATTGTCAATTTTGGAATAACGAAGCAAAAGATAATGGAGGAGGGGTGTATATATCTTTGGCAGAGGAAACAACATCTGATCTGGTTTTTCAAGAGTGCAATTTTTACAACCATAGAGGTGGGGGAATTAATATCTATGGAGGGTCTAGCGATTCTGATGCTTTGGGGAACTTAACCCTACAGATTGAAGGCTGTAAGTTCGAAAATAATAGAGATTTAGGGGCTTTTGAGGGAATTTTAACTTATTTCGAAGTAGAGGCTTACATCACCAGGTCTCACTTTTTGGGTAATGAAGACGATACGATAAATGAAGACCAGGGAGGAGGGGGAGCAGTTGAATTTACCTTAAATTCTTCTGAAGGAAGTCTTGTCATTGACCGGTGTGGTTTCGAAGATAATTGGTCCCTGGATGGGGGAGCTCTCTTAGTAGAAAGGGTTGACAAACTCCAAGTAAGTAACAGTGCCTTTATTCAGAATAGTAGCGATGTCGGTGGGGCCATATCTGGCTCTCCTATAGAATTTGTCGCAACCAACAATACATTTTGGGGCAATGAGGCTCGATACCAGGGAGGAGCCATGTGGATACCCATTCAATCAGGTGGGGAATCGTACTCCCCTACACGTACCTATGTGTTGGAAAACAATATATTCTGGGGGAATATTATCACCAACATCTCTCCCCCAGTCAATGAATGGCAGGTAGACATTGAATTTTTGCATACACCCACCCCTCCTGCTCCCATTAGCCCAAATTTACAGGCTTCTCATAATATATTCGAAGGAGGGCTCCCCGCTCGCTTTACCGATCTGGGAGGAAATACTTTTTCAGACCCCTTGTTTTATTCAACCGCTAATCCCAATGGTTCAGATAATCAATTAGGAACTTCTGATGATGGGATTAGACTTTCTTCAAAATCTCCAGCGATCAATACAGGGCTGAATGCAGCCATAGGGCTATTAGGACTTAATTGGGATATCCTGAATAATCCGCGAATTTACGATGGGACTGTGGATAAGGGTGCCTATGAATTTGGGGCTCCTTCCTTTTTTTTAGCTCCAGAAAAGCCGAATATTAAGTTTGTGTTATTCCCCAATCCAGCCTCGAAATACGTTGAGATCGAGCTAGAGGACTCGCAGACGGGTACTTTGCGCTTGGAATTGCGGGACCTGCGAGGAGAAGTTTTCTATCGGGAATCCCTTGAGAAGAGAAGAGACCAGCTTTCACATGAGATAGATGTTTCTCGAATACCAGAAGGAATCTACCTTTTTCAAAGCACTTTGGGAGAGCGCATATCAACCCAGCGCTTAGTTATCGATCGGTCTGAAAGAAGGTAAGGAAGTAGCCCTCTACCTGTATGGCTCACAAAACGTGAATAAGCCCATTGACAAAAGAACCCTAGTGACTTTTCAATCAATCGAATAAAAAAGGCCTGGTCTTACACCGCCCCTTCCTTGATCGCCTCCACGACCGAAGGATCGAGTAGGGTAGAGGTATCCCCTAAATTGCTAGCCGTACCCTCGGCGATTTTTCGTAGGATCCTTCGCATGATCTTACCAGAACGAGTCTTGGGCAGGCCGGGTACCACCTGAATTTTGTCTGGCTTGGCAATGGGACCAATTTCTTTGGTAACTACCTCACGTAGTTCCTTTTCAAAGCTAACTGGATCAGAAGGGGCCTCCTGGGTAATGACATAGGCATAAATGCCTTGCCCTTTTATATCATGGGGATAGCCTACAACAGCGGATTCTACCACATTGGGATGTTCATTTATGGCATTTTCTACTTCTGCCGTTCCCATTCGGTGGCCAGATACATTGATCACGTCGTCCACTCGACCGATAATCCGATAAAATCCATCCTTATCTCTTCTGGCTCCATCTCCCGTAAAGTAGAGGTCATTGAAATGAGAAAAATAAGTCATCCGACAGCGCTCATGGTCTCCGTAGGTAGTACGGAGCATGGAGGGCCAGGGAAATTTGACACATAACAAGCCTTCTGCCTCCGTTTCGGTGATTTCATTCCCATCACTATCCACCAATATGGGCTGTATCCCTGGAAGGGGAAGAGTAGCGAAAGTGGGTTTTAGTTCTGTTACCCCAGGAAGAGGGGAAATCATGATTCCACCCGTTTCCGTCTGCCACCAGGTATCGACAATAGGGGTTTTGTTTTTCCCCACTTTGTCATAATACCATTCCCAGGCTTCCTGGTTGATGGGTTCACCTACCGTTCCAAGCACTTTTAGCGTACTGAGGTCATATTTTTCTACCCATTGATCGCCTTTAGCCATCAGGGCCCGTATCGCAGTAGGGGCCGTGTAGAACTGGTTGATTTGGTGCTTATCCACCATCTCCCAAAAGCGACCTGCGTCAGGATAGGTGGGAACCCCTTCAAACATAACCGTTGTTGCTCCAGATAATAAGGGCCCGTATATGATATAGGAATGCCCAGTGATCCAACCTATATCAGCTGTACACCAATAGACATCGTTTTCTTCGTAGTTGAATACATTCTGAAAGGTGAAGGCGGTGTATACCATGTATCCCCCGCAGCTATGAACTACCCCTTTGGGCTTCCCGGTAGAGCCAGAAGTGTATAAGATAAATAGGGTATCTTCGGAATCCATCTCCTCTGCTTCACATTCAGCACTCATTTCTTGAATAGCCTCATTGATCCACACATCGCGGCCCTCTACCCAATGGACTTCTTGCCCCGTTCTCCGTTGAACCAAAACGCTTTCTATACTGCTAGTCGATTTTAAGGCTTCATCCACTACGTCTTTTACAGCGATGGTCTTGGTACCCCGGTAGTTTCCATCTGAGCAAATGACCATTTTACAGGAGGCATCGTTGATCCGATCTGCTAAGGCATTGGCAGAAAAGCCAGCAAATACCACAGAATGTATAGCGCCTATTCTAGCACAGGCCAATACGGCAATCGCCAATTCGGGGATCATGGGCATGTAAAAGCAAATCCGATCTCCTTTTTCTATCCCCTTACTTTTCAGCAGATTGGCCATTTTACAGACCTCTGCATGAAGCTCTTTATAAGTATAGGTGATAACAGATTCAGAAGGTTCATTAGGCTCCCACAATATCGCTACTTTGTCGCCTCTAGTTTCCAGATGCCTATCCAGGCAATTTTCCGTAATATTCATTTTCCCGCCGATAAACCACTTCACATCCGGCCCACGAAAATCCCACTTCAAAGTAGTATCCCACTTTTTTCTCCATTGAAAAGTATCGGCTTGTTCAGCCCAGAAACCTTCTGGGTCTTCGACACTGTGTTGATAGGCTTTCTGGTAGGCAGCGAGGTCGCGAATACGTAGGGTCATGATGGGGTGATAGCTTATGTGATTTCAAGAAGCATTGAAATTAATGATTTTCTCTAGAAGGTAAAAGACTATAGAGTAATTGATTCAAAAAGAAAATCATCTGTAAAATTGGGATCTGCTAGACTGATTCAAGAGAGATTTATCCTACTAAATCAGCCTTTCTCAATTCTTTCAGATTGGTAGCCCCAACTTGAAGCATGTTATTCTTCAGGTCATCAATAAAAATCGAAGCAGCATGGTCCCCTCCATATTTACCTAGTGCAGCTACTGAACAAATAAAGGGTCTACCTGCCAATACAAAATCTGCTCCCAGATACAAGGCACGCATGATATCCAGTCCGGTACGAACCCCGCTGTCAAAAATAATGGGGACCCTTCCCTTGACTTCTTTTACGATGGCCGGTAAGGCCTCAATGGCTGCAGGTGCGCCATTGAATTGACGGCCCCCATGATTGGATACCCCAACGCCATCCAGTCCGATCTCGATGGCTTTCGCCGCATCTTCGGGATGTAATACCCCTTTGAGAATAACAGGGCCGTCCCAGTTGTCTTTTATCTCTTTACAATAGTCCCAATCCAGAGAGCCACCTAAGCGGTTATTTACAAAACCACTCACCAATTTCATGTCGGTGTTATTGGCATACTTTTCAACTGTGCGCAAGCGAGGAAGGCCATTTGCTAAGGTATAGTAGGTCCAGGTGGGGTGGGTTATTCCTTCCCAGATCATCTTGCCAGTAATCTTGGGCGGCATGCCTAGCCCTGCACGCTTAGTGCGTTCCCTCCTACTGGCTATGGGAACATCAACTGTAACCAAAAGGGTATGAAAGCCCGCATCTTTAGCCCGTTGAAGGATGGATTGACGGACCTCTCGCTCCTGTGGAGGATATAGCTGAAACCAACCCATATCCCCGACACGTTCGCCTACCGTTTCAGGCGTCTCTGTCGCAAGGGTACTGAGGGAATAGGGGATATTCATCCGCTTGGCGCTTGCCGCCAAATAATGTTCTACCCTAGGCCACATCAGACCAGTCAAGCCCACGGGGGCTACCCCAATTGGTGCGCTATAGGTTCTCCCAAATAGGGACGTTTCAATATTTGCCTCTAGTTCTCCTTTACAAAATTTGGGGAGAAACCTAATTTGTTGAAAAGCGCTGATGTTGCGATCAAGCAGGTCTTCTTCCCCAGTACCAGAAGATAGATATTCCCAGGCTACATGGGGAATTCTCTTTTTGGCTTTCTCTGCTAGGTCTTTTATAGCAGGATATCGTGTGTCTAGTTTGGATTTGAGTTTCTCGTAGGACATGAGGAAGTTTGAGGTTGAATTTTGGGCAAATAGTTTTTTGGAGAGTTCCCGCTGGTTTGAAAAGAATTAAGTATGTTTTGCACCTCTACCACCTTATCAAGGCAGACCCCCAGGTAAAGCCCGATCCGAAAGCTGCAAGGCAAAGAAGGTCTCCAGATGTTAACCGTCCTTGTTCCAAGGCTTCACTGATACAGATAGGTATGGTGGCAGCGGTGGTATTCCCATAGTGCATAATGTTATTGAAAACCTTTTCTTCGGGAAGCCCCAGGGTACGCCTGACCGCTTCAGAAATTCGGAGGTTGGCTTGGTGGGGAATAAATAGATCTAAATCCTCGGGTGTATATCCCGTAGCTTGGAGGGCTTCCATGATGACCTCGGGAAATTTTTCAACGGCAAATTTGAATACATAGCGACCATTCATCACTGGGTATTGTATTTTTTCCTCCAAGGCATTGGCGTCAATGTTTGGGCTTCGAAATGAGGGCATGCCTTGGACCATTAGGTGCTCTGCGTGTTCTCCATTGGAGTGAATATGGGTGGTGAGAATTCCTTTCCCATCATCTTCACTGGGTTGGATAAGTGCAGCGCCTGCTCCATCCCCAAATAAAACAGATACGTTTCGCCCTTCATCTGAAAAATCAAGACCTGAAGAATGAATTTCAGAACCACAAACTAAAATATTTTTGTATTTCCCTGTCTGAATAAATTGGTCAGCTACACTGAGAGAATAGATAAATCCAGAACACTGGGCCCGGATATCCAAGGCTGCAATCTCTTTGCCCGTAAGCCCCAGCTCTCTTTGGAGCAATACGCCAGATCCAGGGAAATAATAATCTGGACTCAGGGTAGCAAAAATGATGAAGTCAATTTCTTCTACCCCTACAGCTGCTTGCTCCAACGCAATGCGTGCCGCCTTGGCAGCCATATTGGCAACGGTATCCTTTCCTGGTGTAAAGTATCTTCTGGTCTTTATTCCACTTCTTTCCTGAATCCATTCATCAGAAGTGTCCATGCGGGTAGCTAGTTCATCATTGGTGATGATATTTTCTGGGAGGTAGTGCCCAACCCCGGAAATTTTGGCTCGTATCATGAGTAGAAATTTTAGTATTCCCTTGGAGATCAATCTTCGAAAAAAAATAAATTTAAGACGAAAATCATCAACTGTCTACAGGAAGTTAGGATTTTTTTGGGGAACTATTCATTTCGATTGGAGTTGAATCATCATTTGGGAAACTTTCAGCACTTTTCTTAATTCTTTCAGAATAATGGGTAATTTTGCTTGGCACTAGGAATTTATGGCTCAAATGGAAAAAACAAAGGTATTGGCTCCCTTGAAACCAGATATTCTGCTAAAGCAGTATCGGGAATCACAAACGCTACAATCCTTCCTTCAACAATTTGATCCGAAAAGCTCTGGGCATTACCAAATTAAATCCTGGGTCGGGAGTCAAATTGCCTTTCTCATTGCTGCTTGTTACCGATTGCAGGAACGCAACCTGGTCATTATCCTCAACGACAAGGAGGAGGCCTTGTATTTTCATAATGACCTCCAGCAGCTCATGCCTAGAAAGGATATCCTCCTTTTCCCCGCCTCTTATAAAAGGCCCTATGAGATAGAAGAAATTGACAATGCCAACGTGCTCCAGCGAGCAGAGGTATTGAATGCCCTCAATCACACGCGTACTGGCCGACAAGTGGTGGTCACCTTTGCAGAAGCCTTGTATGAGAAAGTCGTCAATAAGCGTTCTCTGGTTCAAAATACCTTGGAAATTAAGAAAGGGGAAGCTTGTGGGATGGAATTTGTCATAGAAGTTCTGGAAACTTATGGATTCGAACGAGAAGAGTTTGTATACGAACCTGGTCAATTTGCTGTGAGAGGAGGCTTACTCGATATATTTTCCTTTGCCCACGAACTTCCCTTTAGAATCGAATTCTTTGGGGATGAAATAGAAACCATCAGATCTTTTGATCCTGTCTCGCAGATTTCAGATACCGAGATTTCCCATGTTTCCCTGATTCCCAACATCCAAAAAAACCTGTTAACCGAAGAAAAGGTCTCCTTTTTAGAATATATTTCTCCCACTTCATTGATTTTTGCCAAAAGTATATCCTTTATTCATGCGGATTTGGGGCGGCTGTATGAGCGAGCTGAGGAAAGCTACCTCAAATTGATTCAAGACAGTGGAGGGGGAGCCACGAGTGGGGACCCGGGTTCTCAGTATTTTGGTGGAAATGCCTTCATTGACCAACTTTCCAAGTTTGAGGTAGTGGAATTGGCAAAAGATTCGTTTTTCTCAGACAGCCAAGCCTTGGAGTGGAAGGGATATCCTCAGCCGGCTTTCCACAAGGAGTTTGCCCTATTGCTTTCTCATTTTCGGGAAAATGCAAAGAAGGGTATTCAAACTTACGTCTTTTCTGAAAATGAAAAACAAATTAAAAGACTTTCGGAAATATTTGAGGAAATTGGAAACCCTGGTGAGGACCTATTTCGTGGCGTAATTGGCGACATGCACGAGGGCTTTAGTGATGCCCAGCTTAAAATCTCTTGCTATACTGATCATCAGATTTTTGAACGCTTTCACCGATACAAGGCCAAAGCCCATGTAAAGCGCTCCCAAGCGCTTACCTTAAAAGAGCTAAAAGAACTGAATCCAGGTGATTATGTTACCCATGTGCATCATGGAATTGGGCAGTTTGCAGGGCTGCATACCATGCAGGTAGGAGCTCATGAACAGGATGTGGTTAAGATTTTATATAAAGGGGGAGATGCCATATATGTCAATGTGAATTCTCTTCATAAGATTGCCAAATATTCGGGGAAAGAGGGAACCATGCCGAAGTTGCACAAGATCGGCTCTGGTACTTGGGCCAAGTCCAAATCCAAAACCAAGAAGCGAATAAAAGAATTGGCCTTCGACCTCGTGGCCTTGTATGCCAGGAGAAAAACGCAGCCGGGTTTTGCTTTCGAACCAGATTCCTATCTGCAACAAGAACTCGAGGCCTCCTTTATGTTTGAAGATACGCCAGATCAGGAAAAGACTACTGAAGAGGTCAAAGCAGATATGGAGAAGCCGCACCCTATGGATCGCTTAATTTGTGGGGATGTAGGCTTTGGAAAGACGGAAATAGCCATTCGGGCTGCCTTTAAGGCAGCTGTCAATGGGAAGCAGGTGGCAATTTTGGTACCCACGACCATTTTGGCTTTGCAGCATCACAAAACCTTTTCCTCCCGATTGAAAGATATGCCCATAGAAGTTGCGTACATCAACCGGTTTAAATCCAATAAGGAGGTCAAGGAAACCTTGGCGCAGGTGGCCAAGGGCAAGGTGGATATTTTGATAGGTACCCATAGAATTGTATCTAAGGATGTCAAATTCAAAGATTTGGGACTGGTTATTATTGATGAAGAACAGCGCTTTGGGGTCAATGTAAAAGAGAAGTTGAAAACGTTGAAGACACAGGTTGATACGTTGACCTTGACGGCAACTCCCATTCCTCGTACGCTTCAATTCTCTTTAGCTGGAATCCGAGACTTGTCCATTATCTCTACTCCTCCTCCGAACCGACAGCCTATAGAAACCCTGGTTGTGGGGTTTGAAGGAGGAAGGATTAGGGACGCCATCACTTATGAACTCAAGCGTGGAGGGCAGGTTTTCTTCATTCATCCGCGTGTAAAGGATATAGAAGAAGTGGCTGCCAGTATCAAAAAGCTAGTACCAGACGCCAGAATCGGGATTGGGCATGGGCAGATGCCAGGAAGTAAGTTGGAGGAGGTAATGATCAAGTTCATTGAAGGGGCCTATGACATCCTCATCGCAACAACGATTATCGAATCGGGCTTGGACATTCCCAATGCCAATACCATTATTATCAATCAGGCTAACAAATATGGCCTTTCAGAACTTCACCAGATGCGGGGCCGGGTGGGAAGATCCAACCGAAAGGCCTTTTGCTACCTTATTGCTCCTCCCGAGATTGCTCAGACCCCAGAGGCACGTAAGCGACTCAAGGCCATGGAAGAATTTTCGGACCTGGGGAGTGGCTTTCACATAGCCTTAAGGGATTTGGATATTCGTGGGGCGGGAGATTTACTAGGGGCAGAGCAAAGTGGATTCGTTGCTGAGATTGGGTTTGACATGTATCATAAGATTTTGGATGAAGCCGTCAAAGAACTCAAAGAGGAGCATTTTGCGGACTTATTTGAGGAGGAAATCGAAGAAAGAAGAAAAATTGTAGTAGATGATTGTCAGGTAGATTTAGAACTAGATATCCGAATTCCTGAGAAATATTTGCCCAATATCTCCGAAAGGCTCAAATTCTACAGACGAATAGCTGGAGCCGCAACCGATGAAGACCTTATCGAAATCCAGCGAGAAATGATCAATCGCTTCGGAATGATGCCCACTTCGGTCTTAAACCTATTTGACGCTACTCGGGCTAGAGAAATGGCCAAAAGAATCGGAATAGAAAAAATCGCCCTCAAAGGTTCGACCCTTCGACTTTATCTTGTTTCAGATAGAGAATCTTCCTTTTTTCAGTCTGAATTGTTTTTGAAATATATTGAGTATGTCCAAACCTATTCTGGAAGGGTCCGTATGAAGGAATCACCAAAGTATCTATCACTTATCTTTGGAGAAACTCATACAATGAAGCATATACTGAGTATCCTCAATGAGCTGCAAAATTTCCTCCTGCCGACAGGAGACATTCAGTCAGAATCCTTGGCTGAAAACCTTCATAATGAATAAAATTCTTACATAGTCGTTTTAATTAGCACGGCATTTGCCAATTAAATCTAAGAGGTTAGCATTTTGTTAACATCTGAACGATAAAAATTTTTTACCTTTCGAATAAAGAATCACTTTAGTTTTTTAACCCATTATTTTTTTGGATTTATGAAACACCTATTGTTTTTTTTCCTTTTGACATCTACCCTTTTCTGGGGATGTAATCAGGAAAAATTGAAGCAGCTGGAATCAGAGAACCTTCGTTTAAACCAAGCTGTAGAACGACAGGATTCTGTCTTGAATGACTTTTTAGAATCCTTTAACTCAATCGAAGATAATCTCGCGATCATTCGTGAGAAAGAAAGTATGATTGCATTGAGCTCGGATGATCCGGAACTTCAGGCAAATCAAAAAGATCGGATCGTCAATGACATTTCGCTGATCAACAATTTGCTAGATGAAAACAAGAAGATCATTGAGGATCTCAACAAGAAGCTCAATCGATCTAATGTGAAAGTTGCCGAATTTAGGAGAATGGTCTCCAGATTGGAAGGGCAGATTGCTAGTAGAGATTCTAGTATTTCAGGCCTTAAAGGGCAGTTAGCTAACCGAGATTTTGCTATTGGTGAGCTCAATCAGAAACTTGACAGCATGCAGGTAGTGTCCGTGCAAAATACAGCTCGTATGGCCGATCAGGATCAACTGCTAACAGAAGCACAGGAGAAAATTGAAGAGCAGACCATGGCCTTAAACAAGGCATTTTATGTAGTGGGGAATTCCAAAGAACTCGTTGAAATGGAAATCCTGGACAAAAAAGGAATTTTCGGAAAAAAGGAGATTGCTCAAGATTTCGGAGACGGTATTTTTACGCCGATTGATGTGACGCAAACTTTCTCTATTCCGATCAATGCAAAGAAACCTGAATTGATGTCCTCTCATCCACAAGGATCTTTTATCCTCAATGAAGATGACAATCAGGTGAAAAGCTTGGAGATAACGGACCCAGATAAATTCTGGAGAAATTCCAAGTATCTGGTGGTGATGACCAAGTAATTTTCTTTGAAAACCTTACTCATATGTCATTTTGTGAGTAACATTTTTTGAAGAACTTTTCACAAAATGTTAAACATGGCAATTTTCAGGATTGCCATGTTTTTTTTGTGAAAAGTTTTGGGGAATGCCTGACAAAATGACACTTTTTAAACGGCCTTTCGTATATTTGCCTTCTATGCGCGATAAGATCACCAAGAGAACCTTTCATCCAGGAATGTTTGACAAAGCATTGGATGAAGGCAAGCAGGGAGAGGCCTATTCCCAGGATTTACCTACCAAGGGAACTGGGAGGCTTGCCTATATTGAGACCTATGGATGCCAGATGAATTTCTCCGATACCGAAATCGTTGCTTCCATCTTGTCGGATATGAACTATGAGTTTACTGCAGAGGAACAAGAAGCTGATCTGGTATTGATCAATACCTGTAGTATCCGTGAGAATGCCGAAGCCAAGATTTGGAATCGCCTGAAGAACCTTCGCAGTAAGAAGGTCCACAATCCGGATATGATGGTCGGTGTATTGGGCTGTATGGCAGAACGGCTCAAATCTAAATTGCTAGAGGAAGAGCAACTTGTTGATATGGTGGTGGGACCTGATGCCTATCGCGACTTGCCCAATCTATTGGAGGAAATTTCCTCGGGTCAGAAAGCTGTAAATGTACTTTTATCCAGGGAGGAAACTTATGCAGACATTGCCCCAGTTCGCTTGCATTCCAATGGAGTTACAGCCTTCGTAACTATTATGCGAGGTTGTGATAACATGTGCTCCTTCTGTGTAGTCCCCTTTACTCGGGGCAGAGAAAGGAGTAGGGACCCCTTGTCAATAGTGAAAGAAGTACAAGCACTTTCCGACAAAGGCTTTAAAGAAGTCACACTATTAGGGCAAAATGTAGATTCCTATAAGTGGTCTCCCGATGCGAGTTTAAAAGGGAAAGCCCAAATAGATAAGTCTCTGCTTAAAGGGAATAACGTGGAGGTCATAGGCTTTGCCCAATTATTGGATCAAGTGGCCCAAGTAAATCCAAAAGTACGGATTCGTTTTTCGACCTCACACCCGAAGGACATCACAGACGAGGTCCTCTATACGATGGCCCGTCATAACAATATTTGTAAGTATATTCATTTGCCTCTTCAATCGGGAAGCGATCGGATATTGGAACAAATGAACCGAGGCTATACCTTCGAATGGTATAAAGGTAAAGTTGATAGGATAAGGGAAATTCTACCAGATTGTGCCATTTCTTCAGACATTATCACGGGTTTTTGCTCCGAAACAGAAGAAGACCACCAACGTACCCTGGATATGGTTGCTTATGCCCGCTATTCCCATGCCTATATGTTTGCTTATTCTGAAAGACCCGGTACTCAGGCCGCAAAAAAATGGACAGATGATGTGCCGTTAGCCGTAAAGAAAGAACGACTGGCAGAAATAATAGCCCTACAGCAGCAGATTTCCCTTGAAGAGAATCAGAAAGATATTGGTAAGACTTTTCAGGTGTTGATAGAGGGAAACTCCAAACGTTCTTCCGAAGCCTACTGTGGCAGAACAGATACAAACAAAATGGTCGTTTTTCCAAAGGCGGGCTCCACTTGGGGACCGGGAGATTATGTAGAAGTAGAAATTAAGGAGGTAAGCAGTGCAACCCTCAAAGGAGAGTGGGTTTTAAAAGCTCTTTCCCAGGAAACAGTATGAATGTTCAACAAATAAAACGCAGATACGGCATTGTGGGGAATGATCCCGCTTTGAACTCCGCAGTAGAGATTGCCATGCAAGTGGCCCCTACGGATGTGTCTGTTTTGGTTTATGGAGAGAATGGGACGGGTAAAGATGTTTTTTCTCGCGTTATCCACGATAATAGTAAGCGTAAGCATAAGCAGCTCATGCCCATCAATACAGGAGCTATCCCAGAAGGCACCCTGGATTCGGAGTTATTTGGGCATAAAAAAGGTTCCTTTACCTCTGCATATGAAGAGCGTAAAGGATATTTTGAGGAGGCAGAAGGGGGAACCATATTTTTAGATGAAATAGGTGAAATGCCTTTGGCTACTCAAGCCCGGCTACTGCGTTTACTCGAAAATGGAGAATTTATTAAGGTGGGTTCTAGTGAAATTCAGAAATCTGATGTACGGGTAATCGCTGCCACCAATAAAGACCTTATCTCTTTGATCCAAGAGGGGAAATTTCGCCAGGACTTATATTTCCGATTGAACCGGATTACCATTTATATTCCGCCTCTTCGGGAAAGGGGAAGCGATATTGAATTGCTATTCAATTATTTCTCCCATGAATTTGCCGACCAATATAACCGAGAGGCATTGGTTCTAGCCCCCTCAGCGGTTCCCTTATTGCATCAGTACCGTTGGCCAGGAAATGTCCGAGAGTTACGTAATCTGGTGGAAAAGCTCGTTCTGCTAGTCAAGGGAGAGTGGGTCTCTGAAGAGGACCTGAAGGCTAATCTTCTGATACAGGATAGCTATCTACCTAGCATCGTTCATTTAGCTCCGGAGGATTACCGTAGTGAGGAGGCCGGCTATGTACCCCCTGGGAATGGAAATATGGATAGGCTTTACCAACTGATCTATAACATGGGGAATGAATTGAGCAAGGAAATTGCAGATCTCAAGAAGGTCCTCTATATGAGCTTGCAGAATAGAGAGTTGAATAATGGACATGTATCCAATTCTCCCTATCCTTCCTACCCAGTTGGCGAGCAAATACACGAACCTAAGGCCTTGCCTGAATCTTTGTCTCTCGACAGAAAACAACGGGAGATGATCGTAAAAGCCCTCCAGCGCCATGGCAACAATCGAAAAAAGGCGGCTGCTGATCTGGGAATTTCTGAGCGTACCCTTTACCGGAAGATAAAAAACTACGATATTGACTTATAGGGGCATACAACCCTTTCATCCTGATAAGGAACCCTTGCTTATGATTTTGGTAAGAAAAGACCTTTTTAGCTACCTTTTTGTAGGGCTACTTTTGGTAGTGCTTTTATCAGGTTGTTCTATTAAATTTAATCTTACTGGGGGGACAGTCGACCCCCGGCTACAGACCCTTTCTGTTGAGACATTTGGCAATGAAGCCCCCATCGTAGTACCTTTTTTGGCCATAGAAGTTACCAATCAATTGCAAGACCGCTTCCTTTCTCAGTCTCGTCTTTCCCTAACTACGGGAGATGCGGATGTTCGAATCAGTGGCCGAATAACTAATTATGCCATTACACCTGTAGCCATCTCTACCAGTAGCTCGAGTACGCAGGAACGCTTTACTGCTGCGCAAAACAGATTGAGTATATCGATTTCGGTGAAATTTGAAAACACCGTTGATGATAATGAAAGCTGGGAACAATCTTTTTCCGGTTTTGTGGACTTTAACAGCGAATTGGAATTTTCCAGCCTTGAGCGGGATTTGGTGGACGAAATCCTGGAACAGTTGACCCAGGATGTATTTAATAAATCCATCGGGAAATGGTAAATCTATGAACCCATTGGAACTATATCAAAAAGTATTGAACCATAGGCTCGAAGAGCCGGAAATGGACCAAGTAGAAGCTTGGATTCGCCAATATCCCTATTTTGCTTTACCTTATTTCCTGAAGGCACGCCAAACAAAAGATAAGATGGCCCTTTTTGAGGCTTCCATTTATGCCTCTAACCGCTTTTTGCTCAAGCGTTTTATGGATGGGTCGATCATCATCCAAGAGCGCAAGTTTTCCGAAGTAATAGAAGAACACTTAAAAATGTCTAATCGTCCCTTTTCGATGGGAGAAAACGATACCTTTTCAGTGGTAGACTTTGATGCTATCCATGATCCTGGTCCCGTGAAAGAAATCCCCTTTCAGCATAAGGAAACGCGTCAAAGCTTTCAGGACAATTTCCTAAACTGGGAAGTAAAAGTGAGAACCCTGAAATACCTGGGTCTGGTAGGAAAAATTGAACATGAGATCCAAAAGAATGCTTTTCCATTTATTCCTCAAAGAAATTCCAATGAGTATATTGTGGAGGAGAAAAAAGCCCATCTACCAGTAGGAGAGCCTGAAACTGTGGTCCAAGTAGAAAAAGAGGACTTATGGGAGCAGTTTCTCAAGGAAGTTCCCACCTTAAAAGCAAATTTGGGAAAGGAGAGCCCCCTGCCTGATGAACAAGCCATGGAGAGTGTTTCAGGGGGGGAGGAGATGGTTAGTGAGACCTTGGCCCATATTCACCTGCTTCAGAAGAATTATGGGGAAGCCATCCGGATTTATGAAAAACTTAGTTTGTTATTCCCTGAGAAAAAGGCTTATTTTGCAAATCAAATCAAAATGATAAATAACGAATAATGTTTGCAGCACTAGGAACCTTATCCGTCTTGATTGCCATCCTATTGATCTTGGCTGTAATTATCCAGAATAGCAAAGGGGGGGGACTATCGTCTACATTTGGAGGAGCCGTCGGGGGCGCATCTCAGTTATTTGGGGCCCGAAGAAGCAATGAAATGATTGAAAAAATCACTTGGTATTTGGCTGGGGCACTAGCCCTCATTGCCTTTGTAGCAAATGTAGTGGGAGCAAACTTTTCCAATCAGGTGGAAACCCTTCGCATGGAGGATGCCATTCAGGGAGGAGGGGTCCAGTATGATGCCAATCCCAATTCCTTGGTTAACCCCAATGATATTCCTACTTATAGTGAGCCCGAAGGAGAAGAATAAGTCTATTCCTCTCCCCCGATATTTCCGAGAACTCCCTTAAGCTGGTCAAGGACCTGACCGCCGGAGTTGTTTACCAGACATTTCCGAATTTCCTTTTTCTTATTCTTCATGCTCGTTTGAATCTCCGTTTCAATACGTTCGGGATCTTGGTTTGCTGTATTAATCTCTGTGGAGGATAATCTGGAATGGATGTCTTGAAATACCGGGCCGATAACACAGGTACATTTGGCTTTGTCAGCCTTCTCCCCCTGACAGTGTATCTGCATCATATTACTTAAGTTGGCATCTTTAAAAATGGCCTGAGTACCCTTGTCTTTTAAGCCTGCTACGGTTCCCCCTTGCCAAAAGTAAAAGGCAAGTGCCAGAACTAAGAGGGTTCCCACAATTTTGAATACAGATTTTGCTACCCGGAACAAAATAAAGATGATCGCCACAGCAACGAGAACGGCAATCAGCGTATTTTGGGGATTATCGGTTAAAGATGATAGGTCAAACATGGAGTATTTGGTTTGAATTTTGCCAGAATAATATAAAAAAAGGATGACTTTTCCCTACATAACGTTGTAACCTCTTGGCATAAAACTCCGTTCTTCAAACAAAAAATCACATTCTCCAAATCTGGAAATTTTATGAGTCAAGCAATGGTTTTTTATAAGTATTTGTTTATCAGTGTTTTATGAGATTTTTTGAAGAATGGCTATTATTATGCAAAAGCGCTTGACTATTTCATTAAAAATTCTATCTTTGCGGCACTTAAAAAATTGTGTGTTGAATTATGTATTGGACGCTTGAACTAGCTGTTTACCTTGAGGATGCTCCGTGGCCTGCCACTAGAGATGAACTGATCGACTTTGCGCTTAGATCAGGGGCTCCTATGGAAGTTGTAGAAAATCTACAAGACCTTCCGGATGAAGATTCCCCTTATGAAAATATAGAGGAAATCTGGCCAGACTATCCTTCAAAAGAGGATTTTCTGTTCAATGAAGACGAATACTAAACTAGGTTTTGAACATTCACCTAGATGACGTATCTGTGTACTTGGGCGGGAAAAAAATCATAAATGATATCAACTTTTCCCTGCCTCCTGGTTTGAATTTTGTATTAGGGTTAAATGGTTCAGGAAAAACTACCCTACTCCGCTGTATAAGTAAATCGGTTCCCTTTACGGGAGATATACGAATCGGTGAGAAATCCCTTCGGGAAATTTCTCCTGATTTGTTTTCCAAAACCGTTTCCATTGTGCACCAGAAATGGTTTCCCCCTTTTCGTATTTCCTTGAAAGACTTCGTGCTCATGGGGCGTTTCCCGTATCTAAACTGGTTGGGTTCTTATTCAAAGAATGACCTCGAAACGGTGGCTGAGGAAATGAGCCGAATGAAAATAGACCACCTCAAATCTCGTTTTATCGATCAAGTTTCTGGAGGAGAATTGCAACGCGTGTTTATCTGTAGGGCCTTAGTACAGAAATGTCCTATAATACTCCTTGATGAGCCTGCTCAATCGCTAGACCCACCTGGGAAAAGAGAACTCTATCAATTGTTAGTGGAGTTAGCTGACCAAGGTAAGACCCTCATCTGCACAACCCATGATATAGACGTACTTCCTTTAGGAAATAGCCATTGTATAGGTATTCGTGAAGGAGAAGTAGTCCTGAATGAAAAAGTGCTTCATCTTTCTCCAGAAGTCTTGACTCAGATTTATGGAGAGTAGGGGATATCTCTGATTCAGCAAGATTTATAGAATTATGACGATAATTTTTTCAAAAAATCTTTCTTTGTGAAGAAATAATAGTAAATTGGAAAAAATTAGTTACTAGACATCATAAATTTAGAAATGATCTACTAGCTATCCGCTGCCATCTGTTTTCATCGAAAATTTTATTAACCCTTTTCCTCAAGAAACATAGCGCCCCAAATGGGGGCTTAGCTATAAACATTTGCAAGAGTACCCTTTATCAGTGGTTCACATTTGGGAGTATGCTTCGGCATACTCCTGTTTTTGTAGCTAAGTTTTTTTATAAGAATTTTATATCGGTAGCCTAGGAATGCCCAAATATTCCGCCGCCAAGGTATCAGCTTCGATACCTCGGCGGCGATAAAAGGGGGGGAAACCTTATCTACCCATATTGTGTACCTAACGGCACAGGAATTTTCTGAGGAGAAGTAAGCCTTTCAACTCATATAGATAGTTCGGTAAATGATTCGGAGTTATCATTCCCTAATTTCTTTTTTCCACTTACTGACTACCGCATGTCGAATAGTTTTTTGCGGATTTCCCTCTGAATCTCTTTGATGAAAGCTGTAGGAAACGTGTAGCTTTCCGTCTTTTGACTGGATAATTGCAGGATAGTGAGCTCCAGGGCCTCCTTTGGGGAATCTTTCTAGGTGTCCTATTAAATCCCAGGATTTTCCTTCATTTATCGATCGGCTTAGGGCTAGTGAGTGCCGGCCATCTTCAGTATCATTGTGGATGAGCAACCAAGTTCCATCTATGGCTTGTACACAATCCGCGGCTGAACCCGGATTGGGGATATCACCATCATAGGCCAGGGACCAAGTGAGTCCCCGATCTGATGATATGCTGTACATAAGGCGTTGGGGAGGTGGGCCATTATCTCGCATATAAGCAACTAGGGTACCATCACTTTTTTGAAGAAGAGCTGGCTGTACAGGACCGATACCAAAAATGGGTTCACTATAGCCCCAGGTTTTTCCTCCGTCATCCGTGAAAGCGATAAGGGAGAAGTCAAAGCCATCTGAATAGAGGGGGAGTAACATTCTTCCTCCTGAAAGGAAAAGGGGTTTATTGCGTGTTTGCCAACCCATTCGCCTGAAGCGAGGATAGCCCAGTTGTTTTTCTATTCGTTGTCCCGAGGCATCCCGTTCATATCCACGGGCGATCATGTCTTTTCCTTTAGCCTGTGCCAATAGCTCTTCCCCTCGATCCATGTACCGCTTTTTGAGGGCATAGCCTCCTGATGGCAAGGCGCCAAATATTCCAGCAGAATCCAAATAATTAAAGTAGGCCGGGATTTTCTTCTCCAATGTCTTGGCAAAGGGATCGGCCTCCTGAATTCCTCGCTCTGTTTTTCCGCCGGGTTTGGGATGGATACTCTCCTGCCAGGACCACTTTGGTGCTCCAGAGCCCAGGTAGTCCTCGCTAATCCTGTATTTGAGGATAGCCGTTTCCCATTGATTGGCTAGAACGGTATACCAAACAAGCCAGAGGCGATCAGCAGGATCTAGAAAAACTACAGGATTGATATCGGGGAAATCAGGGTAATCTGCCATGAGGAAGGGTTCCGACCAGGATGCATCCCCTGGCTTCCAGCGGGCCCCATTGATTAAGACGTCATCTGCCCAGCGTTCGCCAGAGCCCTGAAACCATACACATAGGAATTCTCCATTAGGGAGTTCAACTATACTTGAACCATGAACATGCTGCTCCTGAAAGGGGAAGATGTCGAATTTTTGGACCTGGAGTTCTTGAGCTCCTAGGAAATGAAAAATGAGAGAGGAGAAATAAAAAATGGGGAAAATACCGTGTTTCATAAAGTAGCTGAGGTTTGTGACATTTTTCCTAAATTAATGAAATTTGCTTTATAGACCTTCATGAATAAGATTGGGATTATCGTAGGTATTCTTCTTTTTTGTAGACCTACTCTTTGGGCTCAGAAAGAAAGTCGCCTTTTTCAGACACCTGCCCTTTCCAAAGCGGTGGATACGTTGGAAAAGCGCTTATCCCGTCAGGAAGAAAAATCTATTGTGCTTCCTCCTGTATTCATAGATCCAGAATTGCCCTCCAATGCTCGTTTCATCCGAGATACCATTTTCCTCGGGCCTCTGCAGCGAGACTTCCATACCTTTGGGGATACCCTGAGTATCCTATATCACGAATACCTCCACAACGTCTTCTGGCAGGAGCAGCGCTTTCCCTTTCAGTTCGATTCCACAGGCCAACCCATTCAGATAAAAACGGGTACTTTTTATACGTATACCCCCCCTCCCGAACAGACCGAAAGAGATCTGGAGAATCTTAGGTTTTATTACAGCAGAGTCGAACCCGAATTGGTGGGTACAGCTTTGGAGCAGCGTTTACAAGACATGGGCAAGATCCTAAGCCAGCCTCAACAGCTTCCCTTTGTGTATGCGCCCTCTAATTTAACCTTGGAAGAGATTGAGGCCTATCAAGGCCAATTAAAGGGAGAATCTATGGGATTATATACCTTGAGTGAAACGGCTAAGAAATCTATTCAGTTTAGGATATACCAGTTGGAACAGACCTATGATTTGCGTCGTTCTTATGAGGAAACAAATGCTTTAGGGCCTGATGGCAAAAAAATTGATAATGGGTAGGCGGTTTTAATATTGGCAGTCCACAGAAATTAGGTGTGAGGGGGGAGGTAAGAGAATTATCAACAGATTAGATTATTGAATTCGCTCCTAACTGCTCTCTCCTCTTTAAGCTCAAACTATCGACTATAGACCACTTAGCTCTTCCCCCCCACCTTCTCCTTCAACGCTTCCCATATTTTCACCATGGCCAAGGTATCCAATTCACAATAGGCTAAGAGGTGCTTTTGAGTTTCCTTCCAGTCTCCCACATTATGACCCTGAACCCTGGCCGAATAGGCCCTACTGGCCTGATCTCCCTTAGAAATATCTAGGGTATCATAACTGACACCGGGTACCAGAGCCGGTAATACCTTTTTGATGGAATAAGATCCGTTGAGCTTGGGTTCATAGTACCACTGTTTCTGGAAGGGAAGCATGAGGTCTATCATACGAGCATTGATCGCTTCCAAGTCTTCTTTGTATTCAGGGAAATCTTCTGTGATGTCTTCTAGTCTGCCTTCTTCAAAGTGTTGGTTAAATACAATGATGCTTCCCTTATCTTTTACGTCTCTTATCAACTGCTTCACAAAGGGAATGCGTGGATCTTTGGAATCAGGGTCCGCCAAAAACTCCGTGTGATGTAATTCTCCACCGGGCTCTCCCAGCACATGTAGGGAGTATTGGAAAGGCAATTGTTGATAAGGTCTGCTCTGAGGGTAGGGGGGAACTGCAAAAGAGAAAGTTTCAAAATCAAGGAAATAGAGCGGATATTTCCAGGATTTCAAGAATTTTTTGATCTTTTTGTCGTCTTGATAGGTATAGTTCTCTTTAATCCCTCGTACCTGCATGGTCTGGGTTTTGGAAAGCTTAAAGTCGTCAGGGATATCCTTCATGAGGACGATACCTTGGTTATACAACCTCCACTTTTTACTTCGGCCATACCTCAAGTCAAAAACCGAGTCTTCAGGTATGTGTTGCCAACAGTGGCTCATGAAGTCACAGTCATAGGGCTTGGTGCACTGCTTACCTATTTTTATATCGGGAACCGTTTTTCTATTCAGGGTCTTCTTAGCTTTTTTGATCCATTTGGGAATCTTGGGCTGTAGGGCCATTACTTCTTCCTGGACCGATTCGATGGTAAAAAGCTGCTCTACCTCCAGTTTTTTGCCTCGCTTGTATTGATTATTGATATACACTACAAAGATTTCCTCTGGCTCATAGCCACTCATCTTCATGACGTAATACTGCAGGGCTGCATCCTGTAGATATACTTCTTTCATGGAAGTGGAACTCTTCACTTCATAGGCGTAGTATTT
Organism: Bacteroidia bacterium; assembly: GCA_965263105.1. Taxonomy (GTDB): domain Bacteria; phylum Bacteroidota; class Bacteroidia; order J057; family J057; genus JBCCTX01. The sequence continues at coordinate 1,471,742 of CBDHGL010000003.1, forward strand.
GCCATTCTTCTGAACAAAGATGTCGAGTGCAGCCAGAACCCCTTCGTATTGAAAGGCAGCTTCGTAGATCGAACCTACTCCTTCTTTGATCCATTTTTCGGTTTTAACCAGAGATTCACTAAAATCCCAATAGTTTTCTGGGGAAGCATCCTCTCCCCCAGGAAAGAGATCCTGGGCTAATTGCCCTGCTTCTGTACCCTGATCAAAGATGGCTTGTTGGGCCTCTGAAATTTCGTCCCTGAGATCCTTGTTGAATTTGTTGAGGTAGAGAGCCTTTTGGCATTTTATGCTGCGGATAAAGGTAGACTTTGACAACCAAAATTTTTCCATGATAGTTTTTCGCGTATAAGCCGTGGGTTTCGTGTTGTCGAAAAAATAAAGAAAAGAATTGGCTAATGAAAAGGATGTCCTATATTCGTTGTTTTTCAGGGGGATTTCCAAACAAAAAATCATTTGGTTAATTATTAAGATATATGGCTGATACAACAATGTGGCTGGGCTCCGATCAATATTTGTGCGATAGAGAGCTGGCACAAGCCTTTCATATGGCGCGTGTTTTGGGTATGCCCTTGCTGATAGAAGGGGAGCCTGGAACGGGGAAAACCGAGTTGCCCTTACAGTTTGCCAAGGATATAAACTTGGATCTCTTCGTATATCCTGTAGGCTCAAAGAGTTCAGTAGACCAGTTTGTGGCGAAGTTTGATCACGTAAAGTACTTACGTGACTCCCAGATTGAGGTCCTCAATGCTCAGCGGGAAGAGAAGGGTATGGACCAGAAGCTGACTACAGGGGGGCGCAGTACGGAGAACCTGGATGATTATGTCCTTTTAGGCCCAGCGGCCAAAGCCTTTAGTACGCCCCACTCGGTGTTGCTAATTGATGAGATTGATAAAGCCCCCCGCGAGTTCCCCAATGATTTGTTATATGCCTTAAGCCATAGGAAGTTTGTTCTGCCTGAATCTGGTAAGGTGATCGAGACCAATGAAGCAGAGATGCCTGCCATCGTGATCACCAGTAACCGAGAACAGGAATTGCCAACGGCTTTCAAAGGACGCTGCATTTATCACTATATTTCCTTTCCCGAGCCAGAAACCATGCAGGAGATTGTGATAAAACACTTTCCCGATGCGGATGAGGAGTTATTGGTGACTTGTATTCGTTTATTTTATCAGTTCCGTTCACTTAAGCTTGAGCGAAGCCCTTCTACACGCGAATTGCTAAACTGGTTTCGCTACTTACGTACCTTCAGCAAGTCTGAAGCCCTTGAAAAACTTGAGGCTAAAGAGGGGCTTGGGGTTTTACTTAAGACTCAAGGAGATATGGAGCGGGTGAAAGGGGGAGGAGAGAGGGGCGGGGGGTATAGGTACTAATGGGAAAAGGGTCCGTAGTCGATAGCCCGTGGTCGGTAGTTTGAGCAGGTGTTAAGTTCTCAATAGAAAAAAGGATAATCATTCAAAAAACACTAAATTTGTAGATAGTTAATTTTGCATGAACCCGTGGACTTTTACCGTGTCAACTAAGTTGATAGTTATTTTTCAAAAGCATGAGAATCATTCTTAAGCGCGCTGGAGTGCACGAATGAGGGGAGGATAGCATTGCAGTGAAGGCCTTGGTTTATTCGTGCTTGATTTTTTCGTTCTTTTTTATCAAGAAAAAAGGACATAAGAGATTAGTATTTTGAAAGATTGCAAGAAAGTAGAAAACATATAGCTTTCAAGTTGAAACTGTACTATCGACTATAAACCCATCTTATGTTCCCCAGCTTACCTGCATATTTCCGATCTCATAAGCTAAACGCCGATGTGCGAACGCTACTCCTGTTGCGGAAAGCACTAGAGCGAGGCTTGGTCAATACGTTGGGCGATTTATATGTGGTGCTCAAAGGAATTGTTACCCGAGATCCGCGGGATTTGGGACCCTTTACGGTGGCTTTTTATGCCTATTTTCTGGAAGTGGAAGTCAGACCTGGAGAAAGCTTGGACCAGGCTATCCTCCGATCTCAAACGTTCAAAGAATGGCGAGACCTGCAGTCCATCAATGACTTGCCGGAAGAAGAACCAGATGTTAGAGAACTTATCGATAAGTTTTTAGACGAGGTCCACCTGACGACCTTCGACATACAAAAAATGATTTCGGGGCAGGATATTCTCAACAAGGACGATCCCAACCAAAAAGACGATGATGGAGGAAGTGAGGACGAAAAGCCACCCAATCACATAGATCGGGCTGCAGATTACCGGGACATCTCCTTGGAAGAACTCATGGAGCGAATGAAGCAGGTATTGGAACAGCAGAAACGCAACCACATGGGGGGCTCGCACTGGATAGGCAGCCATGGGATATCTCCTTATGGAAATGGGGGCGCCGCTGTTGGCGGTATTCGAGTGGGGGGAAAAGGAGGCGGAAAAATGGCCAGGGCTGTGGTTGGAGACAAGAATTTCTATCCGGTGGATCGCCAAGCAGGGCTTAAAGATGACAATATGGATGCTGCCTTGGCAGCTTTAAAGGGAGTAGAAGAATCCTCTGCCCAAATAGTATTGGATATCCCTGTTACCATCAAGGAAGGCTTGAAAAATGCAGGAATCTTTCTTCCTTATGAAAAAGAAGAACTCTCTCAAAAACTACAAGTTGTCTTGCTCATCGACAATGGAGGTTACTCCATGTCCCCCTATGTCAGACAGGTGAGAAAGCTATTCTCCAAAATGAAGATTCGCTTTGCCCATGACCTGAAGACCTATTATTTCCACAACACGATATATGGAGGGGTTTATGAAGATGCTCGGCGTACCAAGTTTCTGTCGGTAGATAAACTGTGCAAGCTTGATCCCAATTACAGCATCTTTGTCATCGGCGATGCCGCCATGGCCCCCTATGAACTCGACTACACCAGCCAGGAAGACTGGCGAAAGCTAGCCGACAAATTCAAACGAATGGCCTGGCTAAACCCTGTCCCTATCCGAGAGTGGTCCTATACCCCCACCACCATGTGGATGAAGGAAATAATCTCCATGTATACCCTGAGCCCCTATGGCGTGGAGAAGGCGGTGAGGTATATGAATGAGAAGAAAAGAGTGGGAGAGGCTAGATAGGTATTTAGTCCATGGTCCACAGTTTAAGTTGAAAGGATGGGATGGCTCAAGAGCCAATTAACCAACTCAAACTGTGGACTGTCGACTATTCAACTATTTAACCAATTTAAACTCTAAACGTATGCGGTTTATTCTTCCAAATTTGGATGAATTCGTGGATGGCATCGGGACTGAGGTAATGTCTTACTAAACGCTCTCTATAGGCATCAGAGAGACCTTTGTGGCGCATAAGAAATTCCCGTTTGGCTGCTATGTGTTTTCCCATCCCTCTCTGGATGGCGAAAAAATCAGCGGTCTTTTCGGCTTTGCGTCTGTAGATAGGATCATATAAGTATCCTACTAAGAATCGCATCATAGAGGAGAGGTTTTTCCTCTTATAGTCCATGATATGCCCAAGTTCGTGGACAAACCATCCGACCAGGACATCGTGTGGAAATTCGTGTATCGGAACATCGGGAGCAAAGGTGGTGTGTTTCCGAATCAGGATTACATAACTTCTCCTTTTTTGGCTTCTAAAGGCAATATCTAGCCAGGGCCTGGCTTGCATGGTGGCGGACCAAATCGGTCGATACAGGAAAAATATGGGGGTATCCTCCAGTTCGGGAAAGGCTTTTAGGGCTTCTTTAGCAGCAGATTTAAGTTCATTGGGAACAAGTTTATTGTGTAGAATGTCTTTTACCATTAAGTTCATTGAGAATTTCGAAAATACCCCTTTTCGTAGTAAATGATAAACAAAAAGGCTGCCAAGAAAGAAAAAAGAGATTGCGAGGTGAGTAGTAGGTTTCTATTAACGACTGAGTTGGAATTTTGGTTTCCTCAATGGTTATCATTTCTACCTAATGTCGTATGAAACTTATAGAACGTGTCGTTTTTATGAGACGAGTGGATAGGTCGGTGGTCCGAAGTCAGTAGTCCGTAGAGTGCACCACTCGATTTTAATAAAATCTTGAAACCCAAATTTGGTAGGATTATATACCTTAAATGACCATCGACCATCGCCCATCGACCATTCCCCTATTTCTCCTCCCCCGTCTTTATATTCCCATTCTCAGACAAAAGTATAGCGATATCTTCTGTAGAAGGGAACTGGGCAAAAATAATGATGAGCATCACCATGATGGGGACACTGAGGACCATACCGACTATGCCCCAAATGGCTCCCCAAGCAATCAAAGAAACGATCACCACCAAGGGACTAATATTGAGAGAGTTCCCCATGATTCTCGGTTCAATAACATTGCCTACGACGACTTGTACAATCCCGACCCCTAACAGGACATAGAGGCCCGGGAGGAATTCACCAAATTGGAGAATGGCAATGATTACAGGAAAAATGGTTCCTATTAAGGATCCAATACTCGGTACATAATTGAGTAGAAAGATGATAATGGCCCATAGGACTGGGGAATCAACACCGATCAAAAGGAGAATGAAGTAACTCAAAAGACCCGTTAGGATACTTACAAAAGTCTTTAGGGTAATGTACCTCCCGAAGGAAATATCGATTTGTTCCAATACAGAGGTTATCCTACCATAACCAGGATTGTTCCCAAACATGAGCGGCAGCTTTTTTCGAAAGGTAGACTCTTCCAACAATAAGAATACACAATAGAGGATGATCATAAAGAAATCGCCTAGGAGAGAACTCAGGCTATTGACTATAGGACTGATAAAACTTTCGAAGTTCATTTCCAGGGCTCGATCGGAAAGCGTTTGAAGCACGTCAAAATCAAATCGTTCCTTAACTACTCCATTTAGCTTTTCAATGTTGGCCTGATAGGAAGGGATTACTTTGGAGAATTCTCTGGCGCTATTTTCCAATAACTCTATAGCTAAACCAATGGTAAGGGCAATTAGGATAAAAGCCAGGGTGTTTTGAAGCCATACGGGGAAGCGTCTCTTGACAAAGGGGATGCGCTGCAAAAACTCCCGTACTTCCCGAATAATGTACCATACCAATAAGGCCAGGACAAAGGGAATTAAATAAGCCTTGGTCACCACCAGGATGAATACCACTGCAATGAGGATCAGTAATACGTTGAGGGTGCGCGAAGCGGACATGAGTTTGATTGTTTGGTTGAGGGAAAGTACCAAAAATTATACAGGAATTCGTTCTGTTGGTAAAAAATTCCTCTACACATGGAGAATTGTATGAGTCAGGTGTCCAAACAGGAGAAATAGAGTAAGGGTTTCTTGAGGAGAAATGAAAATATGGATTGCTGATAAGGTAAAAAAGGGATAAAATATATTTATCCCTTTTTTATGATTCACCTTATGATGAGCTATTTGATTTTTACGTAACTTATTCGGAAAACCACTCCCATGAACTTCATACTCTCCATTAACGGGAAAAAGCAAACAGTATCCGCAGAACCCGATACCCCACTTCTTTGGGTTCTACGGGAAAATCTCCAACTCACCGGGACCAAATACGGTTGTGGCCTGGCCCAGTGTGGGTCTTGCACGGTTCACCTAGATGGCAATCCGGTAAGAGCCTGCATCGTTCCAGTTTCAGCTATCAAAGAAGGCCAAAAAATTACTACTATCGAAGGCCTCTCAGAAAATGGAGACCACCCCCTACAAAAGGCCTGGATAGAAGTTCAGGCGCCCCAGTGTGGCTATTGCCAATCCGGTCAGATCATGCAGGCAGCGGCCCTTTTGGCCAACAATCCCCAGCCCAGCCGGGAGGAAATTGTTCAGTACATGAACGGAAATCTCTGCCGCTGTGGGACCTATATGCGCATTGTAAAAGCTATCCAACTCGCCGCTCAAACTACCGAAGCCCATGGAAAATAACGGAACGAATATCAAACGAAGGGACTTTCTCAAAGTAGGGGGAGGCCTAACCCTGGGAATCACGGCCATGGCGGCTTTTCCGGGCTTTGTCAGAACGCCTAAGGAAGATATAGCCGCAAATGGTAGCCAGCTTACGGCTTGGGTAAATATCCAACCTAGTGGTAAGATTACCATCCTGAATCCAGCTGCCGAAATGGGGCAGGGTTCTATGACAGCTCTTCCAGTGATCATTGCAGAAGAACTGGATGCAGATTGGTCTCAGGTAAGCATTGAAAATGCCCCTGCGGACGTAGAAACCTATGGCTTGGAACGATGGGGGGGAAGGAAAATCATGTTGACAGTAGGGAGTTTTACGGTCAGTGGCTATTATGAGAGCCTACGACAGGCAGGGGCCCAGGCTAGATACGTGTTGTTGTACAGTGCAGCTAACCTGTGGGATGTTCCCATTGGGGAATTAGAAACGGAGCCTAGCACCATTCTGCACAAAGCCAGTGGGAAATCTATGGGATACGGTGAGTTGATTGATCAGGTGAAAATGCCTGATTCTTTCCCAGAGCTTACGTTAAAAGACCCCCAAGACTTTCGACTCATTGGCTCTGTCATGCCTCGTTGGGATATTCCCAGTAAGGTAAATGGAGAGGCAAATTTTGCCATGGATATCCAGGTGCCTGGTATGCTCTGTGGCGTTATCGAAAGGGGAAAGGTTCATGGAGCTAAACCCACTTTAGAAAATGAAGCAAAAATCCGAGAGATAGAAGGGGTAGTAGATTTAGTAGCACTTGACTACGGAATTGGAATAGTAGCCTCCTCTTTGCCTCAAGCCTTAAAAGCCAAGAAAGCTTTAAAGATCACTTGGACGAATGTTACAGCTTCCAAAGGACATAACAGCCAGGAACTCTTCGATACTTATAAAGGTATAGCGTCAGATGAGGGAAAGCAAGGCCGCGTCCTACATGAGGAAGGAAATATCAATGAGGCTCTAGGTCAAGGAGAAAAATCCTACGAGGCACTCTATCACAACGACTATGTCTACCACGCCCAGATGGAACCCCTCAATGCCGTGGCATCGGTTGCACCAGATGGAAAGTCTGCCGAAGTCTGGGCCGGTACCCAGGCGGCAGGTTCACTTCCGGGGGCCGTTGCGCAGGTTCTCGGAATTGAGGCACAAGAAGTTACTTTCCATCCCCAATATTTGGGGGGAGGGCTTGGTAGAAGGTCCCTCCATGATTATGTAATTGAAGCTGTGAAACTCTCTAATGCCGTAAAAAAGCCCGTCAAACTCATTTGGACCCGCCAGGATGATTTACAATACGGTCACTACAGGCCCTTATCCCTCCAGCGTATGCAGGCCAGCGTAGATAAAAAAGGTCAGCTGACCGGATTCTCTCATACCATTGTAGGAGATGGCTCCAATCTATTAGCCAGCGGGGCCAGAAATGCCTTTTATGACATTCCCAACCAGCACCTAGAACTACGAACCCAGCAAAATGGTATTCGCCTCAAGCACTGGCGCTCCGTTGGCCACGGGCCCAACAAGTTCGCCATCGAATCCTTTATCGATGAGATCGCTCGGGATCAGGCCAAAGACCCAGTTGCGTATCGAAGGATCTTGATGAGAAATAATCCCCGTGCCTTAGCCACCTTAAACCGGGCAGCAGAAATGGCCGTTTGGAATAAGCCTCCGGTAAAAGGTCGGGGTAGGGGAGTAGCCTTTGGGGAACGTTCCGGTGCTCTTGTAACAGGTATTTGTGAAATCTCTCTGGATAAGGAAAAGGGAAAAATCAAGGTTCATCATTTTTGGATGGCCGTGGATGCAGGAACCATTGTCCAGCCGGATAATGCCATAGCCCAATTAGAAGGAGGAATCCTGATGGGGATGAGCAGTGTCTTGCAAGAGCGACTGACCATTGTCGACGGAGAGGTACAACAATCCAACTTTCATGATTATTCCCTCCTTCGGATGGCAGATATCCCCGAAAGTATAGAGATCGCCTTGATCCCTTCTACGGAAGCTCCTGAAGGAATAGGAGAAGGAAGTTTGCCTATAGTAGGAGGCGCCATTGGGAATGCCTTTGCCAATTTAACAGGGAAAAGGCTCCGACATTTGCCTTTTACGTCTGAGCGGATCAAAGCAGTGCTTTCTTAAGGCTATAGCTGATATGTATTCCTTGTATGTAGCTAAAAGGGAAGGTGATTTTCCCTTTAATAAATTTATTCTCACGTTTCTGTTCCCGTTATGTTTGGGAATACTATATTCCTTCCCTGTTTTTTCCCAAATCGACCTTCCCAAAGGGGACTTACTCTATGAGAACTCCCTAGATTCTCCTGATAAGCTCAGGGATTGGGTATTGGAAGGTCCTGCAGAACTAAATTTCAAGGAAGATTGGATGCATATGTTTTCTCCCAATGAAAGCGGGCATCACGTATTTTGGTGTCCTCAGGATTTTCCTTCCAGCTTTGTCGCCCAATGGGAAATGCAAAATAGGGAGACAGATGCAGGACTGTGCATTATTTTTTTTGCGGCGACGGGAGTCCATGGAGAAGATATTTTTGACTCAAATTTAAAAAAGCGCGAAGGGATATTTAGACAATACACAAAAAGTGATCTGCATACCTATCATATCTCCTATTATGCCAACGCTGCCCACAACCCCAATAGACCTCATTCTCACCTGAGGAAAAACAAAGGCTTTTTTAAAGTACAGGAGGGAGAACAGGGAATTCCTCCGGCTTCCACCCAGATCCATCGGATCAGCCTTGTCAAGGATGAAGCACAGATCCAGTTGTACGTTGACGAGCGAAAAATCATAGACTGGACCGATGATGGGAAAACTTATGGCCCTGTTTTAGAAGGGGGAAAAATAGGTTTTCGCCAGATGAAGTGGACCCATTTTCGCTATCGAAATTTCAACGTATGGGGCCATGCGAAAGATAAGCAAGCGAGTTGGCCTAGATGGACCATAGATAATACTTCTTCAGGGGCAGATGGCGTGAAATTGGGCGATGTGAATGGCGATGGTAGAATGGATATCGTTACGGGCTGGGAAGAAGGGGGGATCACCAAGGTCTATGTGCATCCTGGTACAGATAAAGTGAAAGAGCAGTGGCCGGGAGTGGTGGTAGGAAAAACGCCTCAGGTAGAAGATGCGGTTTTTGCCGACCTGGATGGAGATGGATTGCTCGAAGTGGTCAGCAGTACAGAGGGGAATACGCAACAAGTTATTGCCCACTGGGCAGGTACTGGGGACCTTTTGGACCCCTCATCCTGGCAGAGCGCTCTTATCCCGTCCTCAAATAGACTCACTCGATGGATGTATGCTGAGCCCCTACAGGTAGACAGACGCGGAAATGTGGATTTGGTCATTGGGGGAAAAAGGGATCAAGGAAATCCCGGAAAAGTTGGGTGGTTTGAAGCCCCTCGAAAGGGAAGGCAATGGGAAAAATGGAAATGGCATGAAATCGATAGTGTGGGATGGATCATGTCCTTGGTAGTTCAGGATATGGATGGGGATGGAGACCAGGATATCCTCATGACTGACCGGTATGGAAGACAACAGGGATGTCGCTGGCTAGAGAATCCTGGGAAGAGACCGCTACAGAAAACTTTTTGGAACAGCCATTGGGTAGGAGGCCAAGGCTTAGAAGTTATGTTCATGACCATCGCTAATATTCTGGGAGACTCCAAACAGGAAATAATCGTCCCAGAACGAAGTGGAAATACCCTACGAGTTTTTGAAGGAGCAGGAAGTAGTTGGGAAGAATCGATCTATAAACTCCCCCTTGATATAGGCAAATTAAAAGCGGTGGAGGCAGGAGATATAAATGGGGATGGAAAGAATGATCTAGTGATTAGCACCAATACCTATGGGCCCGGTAAGGTGGGGCTATTTTGGGTAGATGGACATGAGATTTGGGAAAATAAGGTACTACCCATTCAATCCATCTCGGGGGTTCATGAAGCCAAATATGACCAGGTTATTCTTTGGGACATAGATGAAGATGGGGACTTGGATGTTTTGACCTGTGAGGAAAATTATGGGGAAAATAGTGAGGGACTAGGGGTTATTTGGTATGAGAATGAAGGTCGATAGTCCATAGTCGGGGTCGGTAGGAAAAAGGAAATAGCCTTTAGGAACAACGCCATGGCTTGTTCTGTCCTCAGGGAAATAGTTCCAATGGGGAATGAAGGGACAGGATAAAAAATGATATCTCCTAAATCTATGTACAGGACAAAAAATAAAATTTCTTATTTATTCGCCTTTTTGTACCCTTCCGCTGCAACCCCGTTTCCCTTTTTTCCCTTTCTAGGGGAAACTCAAAAGGGGTCCGGAAACGACCCAGGAAATCATGATGATTTCGCAGGGGATTCCCCCCTCTCTCCCCATTTCTAAGGGGGAGTCAGAGGGGGTTCCTTGAGAGAGGGGGCTAGGGGGTGAGTACAAAATAGGGTATTTTGATCCCAGATCTACTCATCTAAAGTTTTGTCCTGTACAGAAATCCTAAATAAATATTCATGAAATTATCAGTCGGACTCATTTTGGGCATTATCATGATAGGTTCCCCTTTTTTGTGGAGTCCTGTTTTTTCCCAAGAAAATCAAACTCCTCCCAATTTCATTCTCATCTTAGCCGATGATTTAGGTTGGCCTTGTACTTCCTTTCAGATGGATGATAATACCCCAAATTCCACAAGCGATTTCTTTGAAACTCCCCAACTCCAACAGCTAGCTCAGATGGGTATGCGTTTTTCGCAGGGGTATGCTCCTGCAGCCCTTTGTAGTCCTACTCGTAGAAGCATCCAATTAGGCATGAGTCCTGCCAGACTGGGAGATCAAGGCTTTAAGGAAAAATATTACCCCCAACGTTTTGATCTACTTACACCAGCTTCCCTCTTAAAGAAAGTAAATCCCGCCTACAAGACGGCTCACTATGGGAAATGGGACTTGCGAGCAGACATATTCCCAGAAGACCTGGGCTATGATGAAAGTGATGGGAATACGGGTAATGGAAACGGGAATGTCTTTAGCAAAAAGCCCGAGAAATGGACCAAAGCTTTTGTGCGAAGCGATCCCAAAAAAATTGAAACGATTACACGTCGAGCAATGAACTTCATGGAGCGCCAGGTAAGGAATCAAAAGCCCTTTTATTTGCAACTTTCTCACTACGCCACACATGTGGATATGCAGACTCGAGCTGAAACCTTAGCCAAGTACAAGGCCAAAGCCAAGGGAGAAATTCATAAAATCCCTGCTTGGGCGGGTATGCTGGAAGACTTGGATACTGGGATTGGCCAGGTACTTGATAAAATTGAAGAGCTGAATATTGAAGAAAATACCTATATAATCTTTCTAGCAGATAATGGAGCCGTTCCCTTTATCCCTCCGGGGGCAGATTACCTGGCGCATCCCTCAGCCTATCCTAAGCCCAGTAGAAATTTTCCGCTGAGAGGGGGAAAATGGAACCTGTATGAGGGGGGAATTCGCGTCCCCTTTATCGTCGTTGGACCTGGCATATCCCCTGACACTCAATGTGATCATCCGGTCGTAGGGTGGGATCTCTTACCGACCATTGTCGACTTGGCTGGATATCAAGGACCTGTCCCCAAATTCTGGGATGGGCAAAGTTTTGTAAGGTATTTTGAAGATCCTCTCGGGAAAGAGATGGACCGCCCAGATGGACTGATATTTCACCGCTACCATAGAAGTAAGTCCCATTCAGCCATGTTATCGGGTGATTTCAAACTGATCTATTTTTGGAAGACAGGCAAAATGGAATTGTATAATTTAGCTAAAGATCCCGGAGAATTGCATAATTTGGGGGACTCGGAAATACAAAAAGCCTTGGAATTGAAGAGGCAACTCATGGATTATTTAAAACGGGTGGATGCCGAATTTTTATGAATAAGAACTTCATTTTTTTTGCTACAGCCAGTTTCATCTTCCTATTCGGCACAATAGGCTGTTCGGAGCCTCTTAAACAGTTATCGTTAAAAAAACCAGAATTGCTTTCATGGGAAAAACCTGAGGTGCCATTGGTAGTCAAGCCTCGATTCAGGCGGGAAGTTTCACCGCTAGAATCCTCTCAGGTCAATCAAAATCCCCCCGTTTTTTTGTTTCCCTTAAAAGAAAATGGAAAGGCCACTTACTATCGTATACGCCTTTCCTCGGAGCCCTCCTTTAATCCCACAGCTACGCAATTGATCGATAGCCTCCCCTTTGCCCTATATAACCCTCATGAAAGCTTATCCCCAGGTACCTGGTTCTGGCAATATGCTTATGATTCCTTGGAATGGTCGGCAGTTCATCAATTTGAACTACCGGAGGAGGTGGAAATTCGTGAAAGCCCTGCTTCGGAAGCTATCTTCCGAGCAGTTCCTATGAACCATCCGAGGGCCCTGGTCTTTGAATCCAACCTGTTCAACTTACGAAAGCGCAGTGAGAACAAAGTTGACGCAAAGAAAATTTTGGCGGAGGCAGCCTTATCTCTCCAACGGCCCCTCCCTTCTGAAAGGATGGGCTATCCCAGCAAAAAGGGAAATAGCCCTAAGGAATCGGAAAAGTTGGCCAAAGATGCCAGTAAGGCCTTAGGGGAAGCCGTACGTATGGGACTCGATCCCCTGGTAAAGGCTCATCTTCTGACCGGTGAACGGAAATATGCCAGAGCGGCTATCCGTTGGGGACTAGAGGTAGCCAGTTGGGACCCTAATGGGGTAAGTATGACCAATGACTTTGGGGATAGCCAATGCATGCTTCAGATGGCCCAGGTCTATGACGCCTGTTATAATTTACTTTCGGAAAAGGAGCGAGCCCTTCTTTTGGGAAGCATCCAAATTCGAGGTAATCGCTTTTACCACAAGTGGAAGCATTCCCTGGAGGCCAAGGCCTTCTCCGCTCATGTCTGGCAGCATATTCTGGAGCGTATGCTCAAGACTTCTTTGGCTACCTTACATGAACTGCCTGAGGCAGAAGATTGGTTGGTCTTTGTTTACGAGTTTTGGCTGGCCAGATCACCTATTTTGGGGCCATCAGATGGGGGCTGGTGGAATGGCTCCCATTATTTCGAGCTAAATGCCCATTCTCTTCTAGAGATTCCCTTGATATTTCAGAGCCTTACTGGGGTAGACTTCTTTATTTCTCCTTTTTATGAGAACAATCCTCAATGGTTGACCTATGCCTTTCCTCCCAACTCTTTTAGTGAAGGCTTTGGTAATGGTACAGAAAAACAAAAGGGGCAAAAATTGGGGGCTATCGCCTACGCAGATGCCTTGAGTAGGCTGAAATCCAATGTGCATGCAGCAAAATATGCTGATCAGCATTTGAAGGCAAAAAATGCTTACCTGGAGGACGATGATACCTTTCGATGGTTTCGCCTTCGCTGGGAATTACCGGAACGGCCAGAAGTTCCCTATACCCTGGAATACCCACTGGCAAAGGCCTTCCTCCAAACAGGTACGGTCAATATGCACACAGATCTTCGGCACCCGGAAAAGAACCTTATGCTAAGTATGCGTTCCAGCCTATTTGGATCTCTGAGTCATGCCCACGCCGACCAAAATTCCTTCAACATTCAGTTTGGAGGGGAACGCCTTTTTTACAACTCAGGGTATCGCCCCTCCATGGGGGTACCCCATTATACGGATTGGTTCAAAGCCACAAAAGGACACAATACTTTGTTGATTGATGGCAAAGGACAACCCATTTCCAGTGGAGAATCATTCGGATGGATCGCTCGTTTTCTCCATGGGGAGCAAATAAGTTATGCTCTTGGGGAAGCAAGCCAGTCCTATGACAATGTATATGAACAAACCCAACGAGCGGGATTGGATACCTTTCGAAGGCACCTACTTTTACTTCGTCCCAACATCATCGTTATTTATGATGAACTCGCTGCTGATCACGAAGCCAATTGGGATTGGCTTTTGCACAGTATGGAAGAAACGAGAAAGGATCCTGATTTTGGACAATTGCTCTGTGAAACCGCCAATGCCAAAGCCCGCTTAAACCTCTATGCTTCTGGACCCTTGAAGGTAAGCATTGACACGGAGTTTGATCCAGCCCCAGAGAACTATAGAGGGCTAAAAGATGCTACAGGAAAGTTGATGGAGTTTAAAGATCAATGGCACATTCATGCCAAGACAAGGGGAAGTTCTGCACGCTACCTCGCCATAATTCAGGTGCTCGATAAGAGTGGTTCGAATAAATTTGTGGATCTCCCTGCAAATTTTTCAGGAGAGGTACAGGTAGGATCTTGGAAAATGTCAGCTGAGATGGATCCCGCTAAAGCCCCTTCCTTTACTTTTCAAAAGTCGGATGGGAAAGCTGCTATTAGCTTAAATACTACTCTCATCAAAATGGGAGGAGCTACCTATAGGCCTACCTATAAGGCAAGTACATTTTTGGTAGAAAAGATAGCTGGTAAGGTGGTAGAAAAAGAGGCTATTGATGAGTTTCCCGGAAATAGGAAGTAGCTTTCCTTTTTCTTATTATGATTTTTCCTTCGAACTCCTAACCAAAGACCCGCAAAACTCATGGGAGCACCCAACATCAAAAACTGGCTGGAATATTATAAAGCGTCATTGATTGAAGGTCGCCAGCGTTCCTATTCGGATATGATATTACTGGAGCGAATTATGGTAGGAGGGGAAATTCGCATTGACCGACTCACCCTGGAAGAATTGGAATTTCTCTTAAAAGATAAGGCTAGTCGTCAAGGTTCATTATGGGAAAAGTTTGAGCAAGAGGAAAAACCTTTTTCTGTAGAAGTGGAGATTGCTCCCATTGCGTTGGTGGAGGAGTGGGTAGATGGGAGCCGAAAAATTCATTATCCTTTTTGGATCCCAGCTGTGCTGGATCGGGAGGGGAGATTGTCGCCTCCTGAGGACGAAGAGCTTCCACTAATTCTTCGAGGGCATTTATCTCCCAACGCCGACGATAAGCCGGTTCTCGCAAAGTTGGAGGCATTTGATGAGTTATTGCGGGAGTGCACTTTTGAAACAGGTTCCTGGGAGGCCTATTGGAAGTCTAGTGAACATTTTTTTCAAGAGGTAAGCAAGCGAAAGTTCGAAGATTTTCACCCACAGGCGGGACGCATCCAAATGGGGCTTGTCTTGGCAGATCATGGCAATTTTATCCGCCATATTCAGGGCTTATACAATTTTCTCCGGAAGAAAAATCCTAAGGCCATCCCTCAAGGACCCTTACAAGAAATTCTGCAAAAATCTCCAGAGAATTACCAACTATCACCAGAAGAGGTATTTTTAAGTACCCCTCATCTGGGCCAGATTCAACGGGACTTCCCCCTTTCTCCCTCCCAACGGAAGGCGCTTTCCTCATTTTTGCATGATAAATGTGGGAAGGTTTTCGCTGTAAATGGACCCCCAGGAACGGGAAAAACCACCATGTTACAAAGTATAATAGCTCATTACGTTGTACAACATGTTCTGGAAGAAAAAGAACCTCCCCTGATTATTGGGTGTTCTAATAGCAACCAGGCTATTCGTAATATCCTGGATAGCATGAACCTCCAGAATGGAGAAGGAAAATCCATTTTGGGAAAACGTTGGCTAAAAGACATGGATTCTATGGGGCTGTATCTAACCTCCCAGAAAAATGTGAAAGACCGAGAATATGATCAATATCTTCGGATTTCAGATAGCTGGTACCAAGGAGGTTCCCTGAAGAAGATAGACAACAAAAAGTTGGTTAAATCATTTGAAAACTATTTCGTTGATCAATATCTGGCCTTTCAGTCTGGGAAAGGAGAAGGTTCAATTGAACTTACTGACATAAAAAAGGAGCTAAAAGAGGCCATCCGACAAAAAAAACAAGATCTGGATGCCTTGGTAAAAGGGGAATCCTCAAAGAAAGGAATCCAAAAGCGAGCAGAAGAGGCCGATATTACTGTGCGTTTTGAGTTATTTTGGCTCTGCCTACATTACAGGGAATTGGAGTTTATCGAGTTATTGAAAAATAAGGACGAAGAGGCAAAGGAGCGAAGTAAACAGGCCTTTAGGGCCAAGCTAAGGCGCATAGCAAGGGCCTGCCCCCTTTTCATTTCCACCTTTTATACCCTTCCCCGTTACAGTACCTATTATGGAAGGGAGGGAGATGCCTACTATCAGCCCCTATATGACCTCATGATAGTTGATGAGGCAGGACAAGTTTCTCCCGAGGTAGCCTGGCCAAACTTTTCTCTGGCGAAAAAGCTATTGGTGGTGGGAGATGTACACCAGTTGGAACCCATTTGGGGTTTGAGTCCTCAGGTAGATTTTGCCAATGCCCGTCGCTTCCACTTGGTCAAAAGTTTTACCCAGTTTGAGGAATATGCCCAACAAGGGCTTATGGTGTCTTCTGGAAATGTGATGAAACTGGCCAAGGAAGCTACTTCTATTGCCTTCCTCTTATCGGGGAGCAGCAATCAAACTGAAAAAGGAGCCCTGCTAACCGAACACCGTCGCTGTATGGACGACATCATGGAATTTTCCAATACCTATGTGTACCAGAAGGGATTGGAACTCATGGTCGGGAACGATCACGGAATGTCGCACCGACTTCCTCCTTTGGGCTACCTCGAGGTAGAGGGTACTGGGGAGAAACACAAAGGAAGTCGACGGAATAAAGAAGAAGCCTATGCAATTGTAGAATTTATCGCTAGCCAAAAAGAAGCCTGGGAAGGGGCCTATGGCCTGGAATTACCCCAAATTTTGGGGATTATTACTCCTTTTGTGGCGCAGAAAATTCTTATCCAAAAAAACCTCAAAGAAATCCTGGGGATAGAAGTGGATAAAACCTGGAAGATCGGGACTGTCCACGCCTTGCAAGGAGCAGAAAGACCTATTGTCCTCTTTTCTCCTGTATACCATAGTACCTATGGAACCCTATTCTTCGATCAGGAAAACAAATACAACATGCTCAATGTGGCCCTGAGTCGAGCAAAGCATAGTTTTATCATTATCGGGAATACCAAAATCTTTGATTCTGGAGATGAAAATCCTTCGGGAAATCTGGGAAAGATCCTTTTTTCCAAGGAAGGCAGTAGGTTAAATGAGCGTTTTGGGTGGTAAGGGGGAGCATATAGTTCACGGTCAACAGTCCACAGTTCGAAAATGGAAAATTGAAAAAATCTGGAAAGGAGAATTCCCCTTTGACCTTCACCCCTCTCTCCTCACCCCTTATGCAAGCCCTTACTTACCCCAATCTCTGGTCTAGAAATCAATTTTACCCAATAACTCCTTAGCCTTATTTCTGTACACATTACTGGTCTGCAATAGCTCCAATTGCTCCTTGGCCTTTTCCCCTTCTTCGGTTTTTAAATAGCTCAAAGCAGAATACCAACGCGCGTCAAAATAGTAGGGGCTTGAGAGAACATTAATCGTGGAAAAATATTCTTGGGCTTTTGGATATTGGTCTAATTCCAGAAAACAAATTCCCAAAGCTAGATAAGCTTGAGTATCGGAATACTGGTTAAAACTAGAAAGATAAGATTCAAATAAGGGTGCGGCCTTTTCCCAGTCTTGTTGAACATAGGCAGATGAGGCAGCCAGGTAAAGACTATCCATTCCCTCCGAATCCCTTACCTGGGAAAGGATTGGGACGGTATAATAGGCAGTATATAATTCTGAGGGAGTTTGTCGTTTGGGCCAAAATATATATATGGCTGCACCCAATAAGAATAGGGCAAGAAAGGATGCTGCAATTCGATACCTAAGAAAGGAGTTTGAAGGGGAAATTGGGCGAACAAGTGGGTTTTCCAAAGAAGCTCGTCCAACTCTCTGAATGGCATATCGGGTTTGAAGCTCGAGGGTGAGCCTCTCCCTAAGATCTTCCCGCTGGCGGCAAGCCTCCTCAAAAGCGAGCCTATCCGCTTCCTCCATTTCTCCAGATAGGTACCTTAGTACCCACCTATGTAAGTTAGGATCCTCCATTTTTTTTCCTTCGTATTTTATTCTGTAGCGTTTTTAAGCACCTATATTTTGCCTGACTAGCACTATGTCCATTTTTATATCCATTTCTTTTAGCTGCCTCCTCTGGGCTAAAGCCCCAATAGTCGATATCTAGTATCAACTGTTTACAAGGGTCTTTCAAGCTGTCCATGAGAGAGATTACCTGCTGAAACGTATCTTGATTGATTACTTCAGATAAAAACTCAACTGAGGCCCCTGGCATATTGGGAAGCAGTTCCTGGAGTTGTTTGGCCCATTCACTTTTATGGTTCGTATTCTTTCGAAGTTGATCAATGCATTTTTTATTAAAAATTTCAAATAGTAGGGTTCCGATGCCTCCTTTGTTTTTGTCAAAGGTATTTTGAACGATCATTTTGATCAAAGCTTGGAAGGCATCATGGTAGGCTGACAGCAGTTCTTCTTCAGAAAGAGAAGGGAACCGCTTTTTTCCAGAATGAATATAATTCCTGTAGGATTGATATAACAGGGAAGTAGTTTTTTGAAATTCCTCAGGGGATCGGTGTAATTTTTTAAGAATTTCTTCGTCACTCCGTAAGGATTCTTGGGGAAAGCTCATGGGAATTGGGGCCATTGAATGTTCAAGATAAAAATAATTTGTAGTTTGGGGCAATAAAATATTTCGATCCATGAAACAACTCCACCCACTAAGTCATCGTGTATGTATTTTTGTTTTCACCCTTAGCTTTAGTTTATATTCCCATTCTCAGTCAGGCTCACAACTATCCCAGGAAGTCCAATTTTTTATCGATAAGGGGCTTCAATTTCAAGATTCCGGGAGATATGACAGTGCCATTTTCTTTATAGAGAAGGCCCTGCGAATTTTCCAACTTTCTCAAGTGTCAGATGAGTCCCTCATTTATGGAACCCAACTTCAGTTGGGACAACTGTATTTTGAAAAAGATGCTTATGCCGATGCCGATTCGATTTTCTTGTCCTTGTTAAAGACGATGAGGGAGGAAGGTAAACGGGATAGTATTTATGCTGAAGCCCTACATGCCGTAGGTATGCTGAGGTATAATGAAAGTAAATATACTGAATCACAGGAATATCTTGATCAATCTTTGGCGTTAAAGCGGGAAATATATAGCGAATGGCATGCTTCTATGGCCAATTCCTATAATGCATTAGGGAATTTGGTCTCAGACATGGGAGATTTTGAGTTAGCTCGTACCTACTATGAAAAAACCCTGGAAATCAGGAAAAAGATTTTTCCTGAAGACCATCCCCATATTTCAGATACCTATCAGAATCTGGGAATCCTCTCCTATTCAGAAGGCGACTATGAAACAGCCATTCGCTTTATAGAAAAAGGCTTAGAAATGGAAAAACGGATTTATCCTACCGAACATCCTATTTTGGCCAGTTCCTACAATAACCTAGGGGTCATGTACGACGTTATGGGCAACGGCAATAGGGCTTTGGAATACTATTCACAGTCGCTGGCCATTCGGAAAAAACTATTGGGGGAAAAGCACTCAATGGTGGGGCAATCTTATCACAATATGGGAGTAGTGCATCAAGAATTTGGAGACCTGAGTCAGGCAGTAGCCAATTACACCAAATCTCTATACATATTCCTAGAACATTTTGGAGGCCCTTATCATGAAGAAATTGGCACCATTTATGAAAATATGGGTAACGCCATGTTTTCTCTCAAGAATTTTAGAGAATCTCAATTGTACTTGGAAAAGTCGCTGAATATATACCGGGAGATTTTTCCTACAGATAATCCATCAATCGGGAAAAACCTTCAGAGCTTGGGGGAGGTTCATGCTGAATTAAGTGAGTTTGAAACGGCCCATAGGTATCTCAATCAAGCGGAGTCAATTTATAAAGGGGTTCGACCTGACTTTCATCTTCTGGCATCCTTGAATAAGGTACGTGGGGAGCTTGCCCTATTTGAAAAGAAACCCCGTGAAGCAAAACAATTTTTTCGGAAAGCCCTTGAGATAAAGAAAAAGAATAGCTCAAGTTTGTCTCCTGATATACCTGTTTACCTCAATGAAGAGGCAGGGGCAAATATTTGGCTAAAAGATACCATAGCGGCTAGGAATAGCTACTTGAAGGCTTTAAAAGCGAATCTCCCTGATTTTCCTCAAGAGGAAACAGAAATAATTCCAGCGCGAGAATGGGTTCCGTTAAGTATTCCTAGCTATCTCCGTACCCTAGAAGAATTAGCCGCTATCTATGCTTTGGATTACCACCAATCAGGGCAAAAAGCGGCTGATTTATGGGACTTAGCCCTGTACTGGCTCAATCAAGCTCAAACTCGATCCTCCTATCGTGATTCTAAATTACTATTTCGGAGAAGGGCTCGTAACGTTTGTGAAGCGGCTGTAAAAAATCAGCTTAAGCTATTCCATCATTCCCAGGATCCGAATCACCTGGAAAAGGCCTTTGAATTGGCCGAGTATTCTCAGACAGTTCTTCTGCATGAATGGATCAAGGAAATTGAAGCTCAGGAGCAAGCTGGTGTACCCCAGTCTCTTTTAGATCAAGTACAAGACCTTAGTGCTACAGCGTCTTATTATGAAAAAAAGTTGTATGAATTGGGACAAAATGAAGAAAAAGATGAGGAGATGTATTTGCGTTATCAATCCCGGTTGGTGGACGTACGAAATTCTCATGACTCCTTGGTTCAAGCCTTAGAAATAAGTTATCCCGCTTATTATCAGATGAAATACGAGACTAAAAGGTGGGAAGTAGAAAAAATGCAGCAGGAACTTAAGAGCAATGAGCAAGTAATAAGGTTTTTCCTCACAGAAGAAAATCTGTATACATTTAGTCTTACTCAAGAGGGCTTGACACATTTCGTAACCCCTTGGGATTCTACGGCGACCAGGGAGGCCTATAATTTTTATGAATTTATTCGCCAAAATCCCAGTCAGGTAATTCAAAATGAAGAAGTTGTAACAGAATATGTCCGTTCAGCACATAATTTGTATTCTCTCTTTCTGGAACCTATTCTTAAACAATCCACGGAGAAATTATATATCATCCCAGAGGGAATCCTAAGTTATATTCCCTTCGAGGCCCTATTGTATGAGGAGGTGGCTGAATTTGAATCTTACTCCCTTCTTCCCTATGTGGTAAAAAAACTGGAAATAACGTATTCTTATTCCTCCCAATTACTTTTTGATTCTCCTTTTTCTGAAAATTCTGCCTCTTTCATGGGCTTTGCGCCAGAATATGGAACTCAGTCGTTTGTACAAACCTCAACTCGGAAAATAGATTCAATTGATCTGGATTTATTGCCTCGGCTTTTTTATAACCAAACGGAGGTTGAAGCCCTTCAGAAATTGATGCAAGGGAAGGCTTACTTAGGTCCTGAGGCGAGAGAAGAGGCATTTAAACTGAAAGCTCCTGAGGCGAGTATTTTACATTTGGCCATGCATGCTATAACGAATGACATCAATCCACTCTATTCTGGTTTGGCCTTTACCAAGGTAGATACCTCCTTCGAAAATAATTTCCTCTATACCTACGAATTATTCAATATGCGCCTCAAGGCGGACTTGGCAGTTTTGTCCGCCTGTAATACAGGTTCCGGAACCATACAGCGAGGAGAGGGGCTATTGAGTTTAGCCAAAGGCTTTCAATATGCAGGGTGTCCCAACCTTATTATGTCTTTGTGGCAAACGGATGACAGAGCAGCCTACCAATTGATGTTGGACTTTTATTCTCATCTCAGGGAAGGTCATTCCTATTCCGGCGCCTTACAGCAGGCTAAGCTAACCTATTTGGAAACCCAAGACAGGACACATCCCTTCTATTGGGCTACTTTCCTATACCTGGGACAACGTTCTTCAGGAACCCCCCTTCCCGAATTCTGGTGGATCCTGGGAGTGCTTGTCGCGATGATTGCCATAAGTGGGTTATTGTGGAAACGAGGGTAGAAAAGTGTGAGACCAGGCTTTTCTTTTGGTGAATTCCGGGTAAACTCGGGTCGACTTAAAGCAAATTCCCCATATTTTTCCTTAAAAATTCAATTTTGGGATGATCAAGACTTCCCCATTGCGAATTCTATGGGTGAAGACGCTATTAACCTGATTAACTCCTTAACAACCATGCACAAAAAAGTATTTTATTTGGTCTATCTCTTTTTCATTATAGTGTGTTTGTGCTTCTTAATTAGCAACCATACTTTGGCTCAGTCCTCTTCTTTCACCGGAACTTACAAGAATGAATTGTACGGGACTACCCTAGTTTTGTCTGATGTTGGGGGAAAATATCGGGGGACTTTGAGCACAGGATATATGAATTTTGAGCTGACGGCCACCCACTCCCAAGGTCAACTAAGAGGAAAAATCTTCCATGGCAAACAACAAAGTATTCCTTGGACGGCTCAAATGGAGGGAGAGCAACTTTTGGTGAATGCATATGGTGGGAAGCATCCTTATCGCAAAATATCCCCTTCTGCGTCCCCCCCAAAAGGAGGAAGCAAGGGCACCCTGTCCTCGAATGAAGCCCAACGGATTGCGGGCTCAAAATTACACTGGTACCAGGAAGCCAGCATTTTTGCTTCCTCGGGAGGGGCCTACGGAGAGATTGATTTTTGTTCAGACGGTAGCTTTCGAGACTATAGCGAATCCTCTGTTATGGTGGAGGCAGGACCAGAAAATTACAATCGGGAGCACTATGACCCAATGGGTTCTGCGGGTGCTGCGAGTGTTTCTCGGTCTTCCGGCTATTGGACGATAGTCAAATACCAGGGGGTAGCCTACGTCGGTATCCAATACAGCACAGGTGCGACAGCCAGCGCCCCGCTCACTCAGGTGATGTCTGGTACCTGGTATGTGGGAAAGCGGAAATATGCGATGGGTTGGGGAAAAGGACAATGCCCTTGATTATCCTCCCATTGCCTTCAGGTTTTTTCCTTTCATAAAACATCTAACCCCTTTTTTATGAAGTACTCAATCGTGCTGCTAGTGAATCTATGTTTTTTATGGAACCTAGGCTTAATTGCCCAAAATTTGTCAAATGACTCAAGAGGGGATGAATATGTCATTTTTCCAGATATTCCTCCGCGACCTCTAATGCTTTCGGAATTGGTCGCAAAAATCCCCTATCCTCAAAAGGCCTATCAAGCGGGAATTGAAGGATTGGTTCAAGTCCAAATAAAAGTGGACCGAAATGGGAACTACGTTTCCCATAAAGTGGTGTATAGTCCCCATGCGCTATTGAGTGAAGCAGTAAGCCCTTATGTGGGTTGCCTTAGCTTTGAACCTGCAAGAATGTCGGGTAGCTCTGTTCCCAGCATCATTACTATTCCATTCCGTTTTACTATCCGATTTGGTGGTAGAAATGCTATAAGGAAACTTCTGATCCAACCCCCAGAGTGTCCCAGAGACGATCGGGAAAAAGATACCCTTATTATGGTAAGAAAACACTGATTAGCGCTGGAATCGGATTTAGTTAGCGTATCAGTTTGTTAGACTCCCTCAGGGGCTGCTCGGTTTGGGGCAGCCTCGCTTTTTTGGCTCCTTCCTGTGAGGCGAAATTTTTTTCATGTTTGCGTGAAAGGATCTTATTTTTCTCCTAAAGCTGCAAACGAATTCCCTTGTTGGTAAGCCAGCCAGCTAACCCTAAAATTAGGAATGAGAACGTAACCGCCCTGAGAATTCCCCATAGTCCATGATTCCCAAACTCCCCTAGTAGGGGAAAGGCAATTACTGCATATAAAAAGGGGGGAATAATATAGGTAAGCAAGGGATTTGCTCCGGCAGGTTGTAAGAAATTGGCCCAGCTGCTAAAGCCTTTCCTATCTACGATCAGATAGAGGAGGGCATAGATCAGACAACAAGCTGCTGCCGAATATAAGGCCCAGGTAGGGGTCGCGTAGATTTTTGATATGCCTCCAAAAGGCCGAGTAAAAAAGCCCAAAACGCCCAGGATCACTCCCAAAAAGAGGATAGCCCAGACGTTATTAGCCGATTTTTTACTCCTAAGGATCAGGGAACTCATGATTCCCGCAATAACAATCAGGCTGTGAACCAGGTGAACCGATTGACTCCCCAGAAAGGAGGAAACAGGAGGGGCCACCTCGGGATATTTTTTCACCGCTAAGATTAAGGAAAGGAGACAGACAAAGACTATACCCATCCCTAGCAACTTTTTATTCGCAGTCATAAACAAGACCATAGCAAGGAGGTAAGCCCAAGCAATAAGCCCCAAAATCCCCCACCAACTAGGCGTCATTCCCTGAAGTTGATCTCCACTTCCTTTGCGATAAAGAAAATATAACGCGACCAAGGTCAGGGCACCTAGAACCCTCAAGCCCCAATGCAGGCTTTGGGCTTTTTTATTATCGGATCGGGGGTAGCGATTCCAGATAAGCACAGCTGCGATATATAAGGCTCCTGCCCAAATAGATTTGGGAATCAGGTTCGCTTCCTTGTTCATTTCTCCGGAATTCACCATGTAGACCCCCAAGACCAGCAGGCCCAGGGTTCGAATCAATACGTGCTGCCAAAAATCAAAGGCACTTTTTCCCTTTTTGAGCCTTCGCTCTACCGCAAAGGGAATAGCCATTCCCACGATAAACAGAAAGGCCGGGAACACCACATCCACGAAGGTCATTCCATCCCCCTCGGCGGGGACGTGCTTCATCCAACTGGGAATTCCCGTTACGCTTGCCAGGTCATTGACAAAGACCATAACCCATATGGTTAAGCCCCTGAAAATGTCGATGGATTGGATGCGCTGGGGTAGCATGTTCTTTCCGATTGAAGGCTCTTTTCTAAGTCAACGGTTGGTGATTTAAACAATATTACCAAGATAAGCGACAAAATCGACCAAAGGTAATGGGATAGTTGTAAAGATAAGTTGCTCAGCTTCTGGCGAAGGTAATTAATGGGCCGATATTTCCCTTATCTGCATTTACAAGTTTTCTTAATTCGGTAGCGATTTCCCATTTGTCTACTCCCAAATTTTTATTTGTTTTTCTAAACGTCCCTGCCCATTCCCATACTTCTCCTAACATGCGGCGGTGAACTTCTTTTATGAAGGGTTCTGTGAGTATTCTTTCCGGCCTTATTTTACGAGTTAGCATCCATTGGACTGCTTGCTCAATATTCTGTTGCTCAAACTCATCCAATTCCTGGCGTGTACTTATGGAATGAATACGTAAGCCCTCTCGCTCATCCTCATCTAGAGGAGTTTGCCCTGGGATATAGGGTTGATCTAGTCCCATAAGCGTTTGGGCATTTCATATTTAATTACCTGAGTTCGTTCCTCAATGGCTTCTTGAATACGTTCATAGGAATTTTCTTGATCCTCTAGTTTCATTGTTTGGGAGGTCCTTTCAACGATGTAGGTGGCTAATTCTCTTGCCTTGCGGTCAATCAGGGCCTCTAAAGATCCATCTTTCGGAACTAGTGCATACACCAATTTCATGTCCAAAGCTTCTGCAGCTGTTTGAAGGGAGTTAAGTGTTATGCTCCCAGATTGTTCTCTTTTTTCCACTTCTTGGGCGCTCTGCTGGGTAATCCCTAATTTCTTACCAAACTGTGCCAAAGATATACCCAAGGCAGTCCTAATAGCTCTTACCCATCCTGTAGAAGGAAGGGGAATTTCTATTAGCTGATCTAATTGGGATAAGTTTCTATCTAATTGTTTTATCTGAAGTACTCGATTCGTCATATTTTCAGGCTATAGGGTGATAAATTTATAAAAAAAATCATATTATAACCTGATTTATGTTAAATAAAATCAGGTTGAAGCCTGTATATTTATCGATTTTTAGATTGGAGACCTCACTTTCAATACAAAAAATGATAAGTATTGATTGTGAAGGAGTAGTGATTTGAGGGGTAGAATACGGAAAGATATATTTTCCTCTAGGAGGAGCTTCATGTAGATACCTTCACTCTCCTTTCACGGTCAGCAGAATAAGCAAGGCATACTAAAAAATGAATATGTTTAGAAAAGAGCCATCCCGATTTTCGGGATGGCTCTTTTCTAAAAACCTTTTTCAAACTAAGGGAAAGTGTTGTTAGGGTACTTCCGTTAGTGGAGGAACATTATTTTCAGCCCCTGGGTAGCCCAGATTCTGGTTAATCTGGCCTTGGGTATTGGCATTAATAGCACTGGCAGGAATGGGATAGAGGGAGTGGTAGGGACTCATGGTATATTCATCCCCATGTATAGTGATGACCCCCTTATTATAAAAATCGGTTGTTTCCATAATCCGATCATACCAGAAATTGTTTTCGTGGAAATTATTGAGGCTATAGGATTTTCCATTGTAGGCAGTTTGCCCAGTAGTCGCTAGAATAAAAGCGACTCGAGTAAGAACCGTATTGCGTGGCTCCTCGTAATACAGCTCCCTGGCCCGCTCGTCTAGGATGGTCCCGATATTTATTTCCCCGGGGGTCAGCTCTGCAGCTTCCGCCCTTCTGCGGATGATATTGATATCTTCTGCGGCCGCAGCCAAATTCCCGCTCCAAAAATGGGCTTCTGCACGAAGCAGGTAGGTCTCTGCTAGGCGGAATACATACCAGTCGGAGTGCCCTCCCGAGGGTCGTGCATTTTGGGGATCAGGGATGTAAAGTTTATAGTGTGGCCAATCATACCAATTACGAATGGTATCTGAACACAAGATGGTGCCATCCTCCGTAAAGAGTTGTAGGGGTTGGTCATAAAAGGGATTTCCGGCATCTCTTAAACTCGGGGCGTTGTAGGTCAGGTCTTCCATCCGCATCCAGTTGGGGAATTTGTGGCGTAGGTCGTTGGGGTATCCCCGCCATATCACTTTGGTGCTGTAGGGAACGCCTCGATTACGTCCAATACCCCTTCCGAAGGATACCACGTGGGCAATTTCTGCGTTGGGGTTGTCCGACATCCCATTAGCTCCATCAGGGGTATTGATAAAGCGCCACCAAAGCGGTACCGCTTGTCGCATGAGGCTAGTGGTAGATCCAGCCCCTTCAAAGCCCAGGCGTGAAATCACATTGAGGATGGCTTCGGTATTTTCTGGAATACTTTTATTCTCAGGACGGTGAAGGTCCCAGATGATATTGCGCTCAGGATTGTCCCGTTCTGAACCAAATCGCTCGGTCATCAAGGCATAGGTGCCTCCATCAATCACCTGGCTGGCAGTGGCTACAGCACCGCTAAAATCAGTCAAGGCGAGATTCACTTTCGTTAACAGATGCAGGACTGCTCCTTTGCTGACTTCTCCCTTGTTCACCACCTCAGGTACCCAGTTGACCGCCTGTTCCAGATCAGCCTTGATCTTGTTGAGTATAGGAACGCGAGCCGTAGTGGAAAAGTCCAGTTTAGGAGAGGAAATCTCTTCCATTATGGCAGGGACATCTCCAAACTGTTGGGTCAGGCGATAATAGCGATAGGCTCGGTGGAAATAGGCGGCACCGAGTATACCATTGCGCTCTGCATCTGACTCATACTCTGCATCGTCGATACGGGTAATTACCGTATTAGCGTATTTGATGCCTTCATACCATTGATTCCAATACCACCCGATACGGTTAGTGTTGGAGCTGTTGAGATTGGCATCGGGTAAGATCAATAAATTCAGGTCTTGAGCAGGTCCCGACTTGTCGGTCGTCCCTTCAACAGCTACTTCAGAAAAAACATTTTCTGTGATCATGGGGGCTCCATCTCCATAAAATTCTGACCGCAAGTTGGCCATGGCCTGGGAAAGGAGTCCGCGCATACCATCGGCATTGTTCAATGCATTGCCCGGAGTGAAAAAGGAGAGCTCATCTGGTTCCAGGAAGTCTTCCTGACACCCCACTGAGAAGGTAATTAACGCCAGGAATGAGCAAGCGATTAATATATGATTTATAGTAAACTTCATGAGTTTTTAATTTTTAGATAGGAGGTTAATGACTACAAGGTGAGGTTTATACCCATGGTATAGTAACGGGGAGTAGGACCGAGTCCCGCTGTTCCCTCTATGTTGCTGGCCTCAGGATCGAAAAAGTCCCAATCTGGAGCAAAGACGCCTACATTACGTATGTTGCCATATACCCGTAGTCCTTTGACAGAAACCTTGTTCAAGAAGGAAGGAGGGAGGTTGTAGGAAAGAGTAATGTTTTGGAGTCTAACAAAGGAATTGTTCCGATAGATGTTGAAACTGGCACTTCCATCGCTGGAGAACAACCTGGCGTAATCATCCAATTGGTTATCGGGTGTCCAGTAAGGAGTCTGAAAAGAGTTAGTCCGGTCAATGAATCCGTTTCTGTTTTTGGCAGGGTTGAATGCCCGCTTTTGTCCTAATTGGGAATACATCTCAACAGATAGGTCTAAGCCTTTCCAGAATTGAAAATTGTTGACGAAAGTCCAGCGGAAACGGGGAGTGGTGAATCCCAGGAAATCCCGGTCATCTATGGTATACACCCCATCATTGTTTTTATCCTCAATCCGGAAGTCACCAGGGAATACCCCATAGATAGCGGCTTGGTCGGCCTCAGAGGTTTTATACACTCCTTGCACATTTAAGCCCCAGATTTCATCTATAGCACGACCGATGAACCACCGGTTGGTAATGTCATCCAATTCATTGCCCTCCTCATCCAAATCCCCATACAAGCTGATAATTTTGTTGCGGTTGACAGAAAAATTGAAGGTACTACTCCAACTGAAGTTAGGACGTTCAATGTTTCGGGTTCTCACCACAAATTCAACGCCCTTGTTCTGGATTTCTCCCAGGTTGGTAAATACACTGGAGAAGCCGATGACGTTGGGTAGGGCTCTTTCGACGAGCAAATCGTTGGTGACCATGTCATAGTACTCCATGGATCCATCGATTTTACCTTGAAACAATCTAAAGTCAACGCCAAAATTCCAGGCGGTGGTACGTTCCCATTTCAGATCCAGGTTTTCCATAGTGGTATTGTCTAAAGTAGATACCGGCTGGACACCCCCTCCTCCATCTACCACCAGGTTTTTTCCTGCTACGAGTTGGGATAGGGCAGCATAACGTCCGATTTCACGGTTGCCGTTTTCGCCCCAGGAGAGACGAAACTTCAAGAACTCGATCGCATTAGAATTAAAAAAAGATTCCTCGGAAATGACCCAGCCTCCTGCAATAGAAGGGAAGGTGGCTCTTCGGTTGTTTTGACCAAAGGCGGAGTATCCATCCCTACGCACAGAACCGGAGAGCAAATACTTAGACCGGAAACTGTAGTTGAGTCGCCCCATTAAGGCATCGCCTGTACTCTGTTCGTCATTGCCACTAAGAGAAATCGCTGTGCCCAGGGAAAGGTTGTTGAAGCCCAGGGCATCGTTGGGATCAAAAATCCCACTGGTCGTACGGGCATTGAAGGAGTTGAACTTTTCCGCATAGGCCAGGAAAGTTGCGTCGAAGCTGTGATCTCCAAACTCTTTATTCCACTTTAAGATATTATCTAATTGCCATTCCCGAATTTTTGTATTGTCCCTAAAGGCCGTACCCGTAGCCCATTCCGGACTCTCGGAAGATTGGTGGTTGAAAAAGTCGTTCCACTCAAAGCGGTTGACAAAGGCTACCTGATAGGAAAATCCGAGGGGTAAGCTGATCGTTCCATAAATGCGGGCATTTAACGTGTTAAAGTTTCTCTGTCTATCCGTATAGGTTCTCCTTAAATGGGGATGGCGGGCGCCTGCTCCTGGGTCATCCTGGGGACTAAAGCGCAGGGTACTACCATCATCGGAGCGCTCTGAGCCCCAGGGGGAAGCTTGTTGGACCATGATCCACTCAGCCGGGATAAAGCTCTCATCGCGATCGGCAAATTGGGTGTTGGCCCCTACGGTGATCCAGTCATTGATTTTACTTTCTATATTGAGGCGGGAACGAATGGTGGTGAAACGGTCGCCCTGTATGATTCCCTCATTATCGGTCCGTCCCAGGGACCAATAGTAGGAGATTTCTCCTTTGGTACCAGATAAACTCAGGGTGTGGTCATTCCTTAGACCTGTTTGAAAAACCTGATCGTACCAGTCTACACTTCTACCTGCCAGGTAGTTGCCGATTTCTACGTCCTGGAAACCGATTCTGTTGAGCCAGGCGGTTGTAGGGTCTCCCTGGGCTCCATCATAGGAGAGCCACT
This sequence comes from Bacteroidia bacterium, assembly GCA_965263105.1. GTDB lineage: Bacteria > Bacteroidota > Bacteroidia > J057 > J057 > JBCCTX01. Next base: position 1,501,641 of record CBDHGL010000003.1, read on the forward strand.
GCTCCAGGCTGACGCCGGGAGGCAGGTTATTGGGGTTGTCAAACCTACCGGGGGTTTCTTCGTGATCGACATTGATACTTTTGAAGACATCGGTTCGCCAGGCTGCGTAGCCATCAGGATCGTAAGGCCGGTGAACGATGGCATTGGTTGCGAAGCCTACACTGCTGGACAGGTTGATAGAGGGGGCTGAGCCCTGGCCCCGTTTCGTGGTGATCAGCACCACGCCATTGGATCCTCGGGCTCCATAGACAGCGGCAGAGCTTGCATCTTTCATGATATCGACTTTGTCGATATCGGCAGGGTTGATATCTGAGAGGTCGCCATTATAGATCATTCCGTCGACGACGATAAGGGGGCTGGACCCCGCCGTAAGGGTGTTGTCTCCTCGTACCTGGAGTTGACTCACTCCTTTGGGGGAGTTGTTGAAACCCACATTGAGTCCTGGCGCATTTGCCCGGAGGATATCGGTTACCGAGTTAGGAGACTGATTGGCAATCTTGGCGGCATCAATTTGTGCCACTGCACCGGTAAGGTCCTTCTTTTTTACCGTACCGTAGCCCACCACGACCACTTCATCCAACGAAGTAACGCTTTCCTCCATGGCAATTTCTATCTGGCTTTGACCAGCGATCGGAACGTCTTGGGTTTCATAGCCAAGATAGGAAATCCGTAGGGTGTCGCTGATTCCGGGTACGTTCAGGGAAAACTTCCCCTCATCATCAGTAAGAGTACCTTGGGTGGTCCCTTTTACCAGAATACTGACGCCGATCATCGGTACGCCAGATTCGTCGACCACAGTTCCACCTACCTCCTGAGCCAGGGTGCTGGAAAGTGTGGTAAAAAAGAATAGAGAACCCAAAATAATCCCTTTGAGGATGTTTTTAGGTGTAGTAGTAAGATTCATAGTCAATAGGATTAAATTGTAATTTGATTTCAAGGCAAAGAATAATTATACCGGAGCATCTACGGAGTTGGGTTGGTAGATGATGGTATAAAAAGAAAAGGAACTAACCATCTTCAGGGAGTGAAGATGACATTTGTATTAATGTAATACATACTCATGAATAATCAAAGATTTTTGAATATTGCAGAGGTGCAAAATAATTGTACCAAAGCTAGGTGGAAGCTAAGCTGCTCAATAAGGAGGGCTAGGGAAAGAATACGGAATTCTACGTATCCAAATTGAATTTTTCTTTCAATTCATAAATCTCTCGCTGACCAATGGGTTTGAGCTCCCCCATCATTTGGGCTTGGATCAATGAACTGGCACTAAATTCAGCGACTTCTAACCGATCGAAAGTGGAGATGACGGAGTGGCCGGTGACCAAAATGGAATCATTTTTAATAAGTACAATAGGGGTATCTTGGGTAATGGCCTGGGAAAGTTTTTTCCCCTCTTGATATTGGTCTCCAAAGGGAAAAAGGGGGAGTTCTCTAAGAAGTATATAGCTTTCGGGGATGGTTCGTGTGGCAATCTGTCGATGGGCTACCGCAAAGGCTGTTGCATTGGGAGATTGAGCAAAAATGATGCAGTTGACCTCGGGATGGTCCTGATAGATTTGTTGGTGAACCCTGACAGACCTACTGGGCTTTTTGCCCTTTTCTTTTTGTCCATCACGAATGAGAATCATGTCTTCTCGTCGCATATACAGGCGGTCTCGAGCCGTTGGGGTAATGAGAAAGCTGTTGTCATCCAGTCTGGCAGAAAAGGTCCCAAAGGTACTGATGATGAGCTTTTGTTGGTAGGCTCTTTGTATGTATTTGATCATTTCTCCTCGAAGGACGCGTTCTTTTTCATGAAGTTCTATAGGACTGAACTCGGGTAATTCCTCTCTGGAAGGGCTGTGGAATTGATCAATCTGCTCCTCTTTCAAGTCATGAACAGCTCCGATAGCAATGCCCAGTGCCTCAGTCTTGGCACAAAACTCCAGGGTTTCGAAGCGAGCAAAGGCCTTTTGGAGGGTTTGACCTCCAACGACGGTTCCATGGTTTTCCATCATAACTGAGTTGGCCCCCTGGGCAAAGCTCTGGGCAATAGAACTGCCCAGTTGCTCACTCCCGGGAAGTTCATAGGGAGCAAAACCCACCTTCCCACAGATGTGGAAGGCCTGGGGGATAATGCGGGTATTGGGCACTTTTTCAATTATGCTAAATGCTACCAGGGTCGGGGGATGGGCATGAACTACTGCCCGGAGGTCAGGCCTGGCCTGATAAATTGCCTGGTGGAAGGGCAACTCAGAGGAAGGAGGGTGGAGGCCTTCTACCCTGCCATCGAGATGGATACATACCACATCTTTTGCCGTTACGCTCCCCTTGTCGTAGGCACTTGGGGTAATCCAGATCGTACCGCTCTCATCGCGCATAGAAACATTCCCTCCCGAGGTGGTGGTCATCCCATAGGTATAGATCCGTCGGAGGATTTCGGCGACTTGTTCTTGGGGAGTTAAATAGTCAAAGTTCATAACGGCAAACGCAGTATTAAATTTTGGCAATAATACGGCATTAGGAGGAAGAAGGCGAATATGGATCGTTATGGATTTGTTAATTGAAGTTTAGCCTTAAGCTAATTCAAGAAAGGGCCATTATTCCCCTATCGGACTCTTTTGAGAGATCTCTAATTCATCTTAGTCCCGATATTAATTTTGTGATCTAATGGGGTTCACTTGCGGTATTGAGAAAGTGATAAGGGTTGACTATGAGGGAGTTGTGATTTTAGGGTATATATAGAGTACAAAAAGTGCCTTTTTATGGGACTCTTTGTTTTCAACGGAGTGGATTTTTTTGAATCATTTCGTGTTCGAGCATGTGCCAGGTAATTCAATCCTTAAGAAATTCCTCTACCTCTTTTTGAATGAGGGGCATTTGGTAGGTGATAAAATTCCAAATGGTCCTGGGTTGAAAGCTGTCGTATGGGTGAACTATGGTATTCCTACGATTGATAAGTTGGTCTGTAGTTTCTAATTCCACTCCCATTTTCCTCAACCTTGAGGCTGCCTCTCCTATAATTTGTAACTCTCTTTCTACGGCACGTTGAATAGTAAGGCTGGCGGAGTTATATGCCCCCTGAGAATGGATACCCCTCAAATGACTTTCCTTGATATCTTGAATAGATTTCAGAATATCATGCAAATATTTCCTCCGCTTCCTGTTCATAGAGAAGTACTTTCGTTTCTTCTACCTCCTTTTTGAAATAAGGGTTTTTGAGGTTGGGGTAGTAGATCCAGTCAACTTTGTGGCCTAATAATTCTTCCAAGGCGTCCAACAAAGTCCATAAATTGTCCAGGTACTCTTCGTCCGAAATAGCCTTGTCATCCCATTCATATAAAAAGTCAACATCCGAATCCGGAGAGAAGCTGGAACCCAATACCGAACCAAATACCCACAGGGATTTCACTTTGTGAATCCTGCACAGTTTGCGAATTTCTTCCAGGCGTACCTGGAGGAATTCAGGGATATGTGGCTTTGTGTCCAGCATCTATAGGAAAGATACGCAAAAATGAGGGATTGGGATAAGCTGGATGGTGGATTGTATAGGAAAAAGGAAAAAGCTTTAAATGATGACCTTCACTCTCCTCTCACGGTCAGCCGCATAAGGCAGGAGGAGCCTCCTTTATATCGGCCAATAAGGTCTCTCTGATATCCATGGACCTATGAATGTATTTCCAAATATATCTAGAATTTCTATTACATACTTCTTTAGGGAAATTTGGTAAAATACCCATAATATCGTATATCGCGATATGCGATAATTTAAATTCTCCTTTTCCCAAGGCTAAAAAGAATATTTTTGTGTATTGAGAAATAAAGTAGGTATGAAAAAGAAATCAACTCCTACTATGCGGCCACAGGATGTGGTAATCCTCTTGAAAATCAGGTTGGAAGCTTCTCGCTCATGGACGCAAAGCTCCCTGGCGCAGTCCCTGTACATGAGTCAATCAGAGATTAGTGAGTCCCTTACACGTTCTACTTATGCACGTTTACTCTTTGACAACGGCAGAAAGATTCAGACTCAGGCACTTGTGGATTTTATTCAATATGGTCTCCCTTATGCCTTTCCTCAACGTCCCGGCGTAGTGCAACGTGGCATTCCAACGGCTCATAGTGCCCCGCCACTTAACGCTGAGATAGTAAGTGAGGAAAACTATGTATGGCCCTCTAGCAAGGGGAGTATAAGGGGACATAGTCTCCTTCCCTTGTACCCAAGTGTTGTACAGGCAGTGCAATCAGAATGCTCTATGAACAATTGGCACTTATTGATGCTCGGGTAGGTCGTTCCCGTGAACGCACATTCGCCTTGCAAATACTCAAAGAGAAGGCACCTTCATCAACCGACAGGCAACGATCAAGGTATAAGGCACTGTCTATGCGAAAAAGTAGTTTTTGTGGGAGGGGCCATGGTGGCCTGTATATTGACTTAGCCAGAAGACCTCCGAACATTGATTTGGCATTTCAAATATCAACCAGCAGCGAGCTAGAGGAATTGCGGATAGAACTCAATCGTAGGGGATTCATAGCAGATTCATTTGCCGTTTTCGAAGAGGAATGTTGTCCACCCAATCTGGATGGGCACCCGGTAACCATTGGTTTTTAAAAGGGTTTGATCGTGCAATCCTCTAGTGCTTCCCCTCCCATTTTTTATGGCGACCAAAATGGATGCTTTTTTTGACCGGGGAATCAAGGATGTGTATGCCAGTTCAGATCTAGAGGATTTGGTATACCTAATAATCCATACTTCAGATGTAGTCAGGCAGATTTCTTCTGCGCCTTTGGAAGTCAAGAAGTATTTGACAACATCTATTCAGAAAATGCTCAAAGATCTTACCATAAGGAGCGCCCTTCGTGGGCATCTATCCTATGAAAATACGGATGAACAGTTCGAAACACTCCTCGTAAAACTCAATCAAATCGCTAACGGACTATAGGGAATTTAAATGGTCACTTTCCAATACAAAACTTCCCAAAGATATTCCCCAGCACCTCTTCCGTAGATATTTCTCCGGTAATCTCCCCGATATAGTGCAGCACCGTCCGGATATCAATGGTAAGCAAATCCCCCGTCAAGCCAGACTCCATGCCTTGCTGAACCTCTTTTAGGGCCGTATGGGCAGACTGCAAGGCATTGAGGTGGCGTACATTGGAAATCAAGGTTTGGTCTGAGGAAACCGAAGACAACAAATGTACAGCGTCTACCATGCGTTGACGGAGTTCGGCAAGACCTTCGCCACTTTGGGCGGAAATGTTGAGCTGGTTGGTGATCATAGGGCCAATGCCCATGCCTGTACCTAGGGAGGGACCTCCCATCCCGATCCCCATGCTGTTGCCTTCCAGGGGCGGAAGCAGGTCGGCTTTGTTGCCGACGATGAGGAATTGGGTGGACTCGGGTAGGTCCAGATCCGCCACATAGGCCGTGGCCTCGGCCATAGTCTCCTCCAGGAGGTCGAAGAGGTAAATGACCAACTGGGCCTTTTGTACGGCGGCTAGGGTTCGGCTCACCCCTTCGGCTTCGATGACGTCTTGGGTTTCTCGCACCCCTGCCGTATCGATCAGACGAAACTCAATTCCCTCGATTACAACACGATCTTCAATCACGTCGCGGGTGGTGCCGGGAATGGCGCTCACGATGGCGCGGTTGTCATTGAGCAGGGCATTGAGCAGGGTGGACTTGCCGGCATTGGGCTTACCGACGATGACGGTGGCAACGCCTTGTTTGAGGGCATTGCCGAGCTGGAAGCTATCGATCAGGGCGCGGAGTTTTTGATCCATCTCTGTGAGTAGGGCACTGAGTTGGGAGCGATCGGCAAACTCGACGTCTTCCTCGCTGAAATCGAGTTCGAGTTCAATTAGGGAGGTGAAGTTCAGGAGTTGTTCGCGCAGGGCGCCTAACTCGTGGGAGACGCCGCCGCGTAGTTGCTTCATGGCCAGTCGGTGCGACTGCTGAGAGTGAGAGGCGATGAGGTCGGCCACGGCTTCGGCCTGGGCTAGGTCCATGGCGCCATTCAGGTAGGCGCGTTGGGTGAATTCGCCGGGCTCGGCCAGGCGGCAGCCGCTGTTGACCAGCTCTTGCAGGGCTTCTCGCAAGATGTAGGGAGAACCGTGGAAGCTGATTTCTACGGTATCTTCTTTGGAAAAGGAGTGGGGGGCTCGGAAGACACTTAGCACGACCTCATCCAGGAGCTCTCCGGCTTTGAGGAATTTTCCATAGTGGAGGCTGTAGCCGGGGGCTTGGGCGATATCCCTGGAAAAGTGGGCATTGACCAGGGCTAGGGCCTGGGGACCAGATACCCGGATCATGCCCAGGGCCCCGATGCCATTGGGGGTGGCGATGGCCACAATTGTGTCTTGGTGAGAAAGCATGGAGCAAGATAGGAATATTCACAATTAAAATTGATAATTGGGATAATTGTGCTTATTTTTAGCATACAGATTGAAAAGTGGCTTAATATATCCCATGAAACTACGATCATGGAAACCGCAACAAAATACCCTAGCCCCAAAGAATTCTACACCGAAGAAGAATATTTTCTTCTTGAAGAGCAGGCTTCCTACCGCAGCGAGTATGTAGGAGGAAAAATTATTGCCATGGCTGGAGGCACTGCTGCCCACGATGCGATTTGTGTTAACGTATATGGAGAATTTTACTCAGCTTTGAAGGGGAGCAAATGCCGGCTGTATTCAAGTAATATGAAGCTTGCTATTCCAGGACAGGGGAAATATTATTATCCTGATGCTATGGTACTTTGCGGGGAAGAGAGATTGCAGCCTGGTAAAAAAGATATTTTACAAAACCCCAACCTAATTATTGAAGTTCTCTCCCAAAGCACTGAATCGGTAGATAGAGGAAAAAAATTCCAGGACTATTTTTCCTTACCGAGTGTGAAAGAATATATGATCATTGATCAGTATCAAATACGGGTGGAGCTATTTCAGAAGCTGACCGATCGGGAGGGGAAATACTACATTTATTCTAAAAAGGAAGAGGAAATAGCATGTTCGAGTATCCCGATCAAGATTAAGGTTGATTCTTTATATACACACGTATTATTTGAGGAAAGCCAGACCCCATGAAAAATCTCACCTATCCCCCCTACACCCTGGAGGAATATATCCTCCGCGAAGAGCAGTCGGAGTACCGCAACGAATACCGCGATGGCGAGATCGAAGCCATGGCGGGGGAGAGTCAAAACCATAGTATTTTATGCTTCAATACGATGGTTCTATTGGGAAACCATCTATGGGATAGAGATTGCTATGTCTTTACCAGCAATATGAAAGTGTATATTCCACAAAAGAATAAAATGTACTATCCGGATGTCTCAGTTACCTGTGGAGAGGTGGATTCCGCCTTGGAAAGAAATGATATGATCGCCAATCCCCTTTTACTATTTGAGGTCCTCTCCAAAAGTACAGCAAAGTTCGACCAGGGAGAAAAATTTGAGGACTACAAGACGCTAGAAAGCCTAAGAGAATATGTACTAATCGACCAGTATCAGTATCGGGTACAAGTGTTTTATCAGGATAAGGAAGGATGGCAGGTCTCAGAATATATAGATCCTGATGAGTTCGTAAACTTACAGTCAATAAATATGAGGTTACCGCTAAGGTCTTTGTATCAAAAAGTGAAGTTTTAAATTCATTAATTGTCCTTCCCAGCTATACGAATAAATTTCCCATGAAAAATCTCACCTATCCCCCCTACACCCTGGAGGAATATATCCTCCGTGAAGAGCAGTCGGAGTACCGCAACGAATACCGCGATGGCGAGATCGAAGCCATGGCGGGAGAGAGCCCCAAACACAGCATTTTATGCCATAATATTCATGGCCTTCTTTTTCAGGCTATGGGAGAAAGAGATTGCACATCCTTGACCAGCAATATGAAAGTCTATATTCCCAAAAAGAATAAAATGTACTATCCTGATGTATCAGTGGTATGTGGGGAAGTAGAAATGGCTTTAGGGAGAAATGACATGATTGCCAATCCCATTTTACTCTTTGAGGTCCTCTCCAAAAGTACGGCGAAGTTTGATCGCGGAGAAAAATTTGAGGACTACAAGACGCTAGAAAGCCTTCAGGAATATGTATTGATCGATCAATTTCAATATTGGGTTAAGGTCTTTTATAAGGAAAAAGGTTACTGGAAATCTAAAGAATACTCCGATCCTGAAGAATTCGTGTATTTAACCTCGCTTGATTTAAAATTGCCTGTAAAATCACTGTATCGAAGAGTGGAATTTTAACTTGATACGTCTACTCTCATTCAATGAACTTATCCATGAAAAATCTCACCTATCCTCTGGAAGAATACCTCCTCCGAGAAGAGCAGTCTGAATACCGCAACGAATACCGTAATGGCGAGATCGAAGCCATGGCGGGAGAAAGCCCAAACCATAGTTTGCTTTGTTTCAATTGCATGGGCTTGTTATACAACTTGCTATTTGACAGAAACTGTAAGGTCTTTACCAGCAACATGAAAGTGTATATCCCTGATAAGAATAAAATGTATTACCCTGATGTATCGGTAGTTTGTGGGGAGGTAGAAATGGCATTGGAGAGAAATGACATGATTGCTAATCCCATTTTACTCTTTGAGGTCCTCTCCAAAAGTACAGCTAAGTTTGATCGCGGAGAAAAATTTGAGGACTACAAGACGCTTGAAAGCCTTAGAGAGTATGTACTAATCGACCAGTATCAGTATCAGGTACAGGTATTTTTTAAGGAAGGAGAAAAATGGAGCCTTGACTTCTATACTGCCCCTTCCGAAATTATCTATTTACATACCTTGGATGGGTACTTTTCCCTAGCGTCCTTGTATAGGCGTGTAAGCATAGAATCGTGAAAAGATTCCTAAATTTTTAGGGTTCGTCTATTTTTAAAAATGTTTATGGATGGGCAAAATAGCCCTAAGGCACCACTGAAAGTACCGCATCGTGATCCTCATCCTCGTGCTTAATAGGCTGAACAGCCTTATTCGCAGAAGGCAGGTTGTTCTCCTCCAATACGTAGGAAACTACCTTGTCTGAACTAAAGGAAATTTGCTGTAGGAAAGGAGTGGCATAAAGTCCCATCCAAAACATAAGGATAATGAGGGGCATCATAACCGCTACCTCACGACCATTGAGGTCGACCAGTTGCTGATTGGCTTCCTTATCGAGTTCGCCAAACATGACCCGACGAAACATCCAAAGGAGATACACCGCAGCGATGATAACACCCGTAGCAGCGAATATGGCAAAGGCTTGAGAGATTACAGTCGATTTGAAGCTCCCCATCAGTACGAGGAATTCCCCAACAAAACCGTTCAAGCCTGGTAGGCCTACGGAAGCCATAATAGTGATCATGAATATGAGGGTAAATACCGGTATCTGCTTAGCCAATCCTTGAAAGTCAGCGATCATACGGGTATGACGCCTATCATAGATCATCCCAACAATGAGGAATAGAGCTCCTGTAGCAATACCGTGGTTGACCATCTGCATAACCGCTCCACTCATAGCCTCCTCTGTGAAGGCGAAGATTCCCAGGACAATAAATCCCAGGTGAGAGACGGAAGAATAGGCCACTAACTTCTTTACATCTGTCTGAACCATGGCCGCCATAGCTCCATAAATAATTCCTACAACGGCAAAGCCGCACATCAAGGGGGCAAACTGTACAGAGGCTTCTGGGAAAAGAGGCAAACAGAAACGGATCAAGCCGTAGGTACCCATTTTCAGCAAAACCCCAGCCAGAATAACGGATCCAGCTGTGGGGGCCTGGGTGTGTGCATCCGGGAGCCAGGTATGAACAGGGAAAAGCGGAACTTTTATGGCAAAACTCAATGTGAAAGCCCAGAATAACCATTGCCGAGTGTCTAGCCCTACTTCGGCCTGCTCCAGTAGTGTCAGATAAGAAGTGGTGAAAACCTTTCCGGGAACATTAATCCCCAGATAAATAATGGCAATCAACATCAGTAGAGAGCCCACCAAGGTATACAGGAAAAACTTCACTGAAGCATATACTCTGTCCTTACCCCCCCAAATTCCAATGAGAAAGTACATGGGAATCAAAACCATCTCGAAGAAGATGTAGAACAATAACATATCTAGGGAGAGGAAGAATCCTACCACACCCGTTTCGAGAAATAGCAACAGCGCATAGTAGGCAATTTCGTGTTTGTCTATAGAGCCCCAGGAAAAATAAATGGAAAGGGGGAATAGTAAAGTAGTCAAAAGCACCAGATAAATGGATATCCCGTCTAGGGCCAGGGTATAATTGATATCATAACCACCTGTAGTAAACCAGGGAATATTGAGAAAGTAGACATAGCCATTTTCTCCTACATTTCCGGCAGCCACCTCACCTGTATAGGAAAAATACAACCAAATGCTGGCCAGAAAGGGAATCAAAGAAAATATCAAGGCCAGGGTTCTCGCCCCTTGATCACTTCGGAACAACAGGATGAGTAAAGCTCCAAGTAGGGGCGTAAAAATCAGGGATTGTAACAGTATTTCAGCCACGTAGTAGAGAAATTAGGTAATAAATGGTTTTTCTCAAATCGCTCAAAGATATGTCTTTTTGGGTAAAAGTCCATAGGTAGTTAAATAGTCGACAGACCACAGACCACAGTTTTTTGAGGATAGAGCCAAGAGGAGAGAGATTTAATCTTGATTCATAAAAATAACTCGCACCTATCCCCTCTCATTCTGTGGACCGTTGACCATAAGCTATTCCCTATTCTACCCCCACAAACTCCTTCACCGCCTGCACATAAGCTGCAGCAACCGTCTTCACCCGAGAAGAAATCGGGATTCCCGCAACGATAGCATCCTGTTTACTCAGCCAGATCAATTCACGCCAATTATCCTGACAGAGGCTTTCTCCGTAGCAAAGGGGGCTATTGACCAATCGGGTAAGGGCCAGATCTCTCCCATAAACGCCTGGCTCAGAGGTAGGGGTACAGAAATTGACTAAGTAATCTGGTTCTTTGTTCTTGTCGACAATCGGAACATGGGTGTGGAAGGTATTAGCCTTTAAGTAAAGAGATGAGAGCCTTATAGATTCCTGTACATGTGTACTAACAAGTAGGCGGAGAAAATTAACCCTCCCTTTAAGACTTTTTAAGTCTCTAGTGCTGAGATTCCCTGGGACAAAGGCCATGCTATAGTTGGCAAAGCCGGGTTCAAAATACCCCTCGCGATCCCGTCGATCCCAGTTGTCTTTGTCCACATTATAATGAATGATCAAGGTAAAGTCTGGTCGAAAGGCATTGATTTTATTGGCCCTAGCCCTGAGATCCAGGATGTTGAAGAAACGGCGATAAATATCATTCTCTGTAGCTTCGGTCCTCCAGAATTGTGCCTTGGCCTTTGTCATCCTTCCTGCTCGTACCTCCCGGTCCACCGCTGAAAGGAAAGAGTTTTTACGCCAGTCTACATATAGGGGCCCCATGGCACTTTGACCAGGTTTTTCCCGGGTCATCATGATGGTTGCCCCCATTTTTTCGAGCTCGCGTTTGACCAGGTGCGCTGTAGTGAGGTTGAGGTTCCCTTCCCAGAAAGCGATTCCTTCTCGGTTATCGTTAGGCCTTACTTTGACGTACTTTCCTTCGAGTTCTGCCTGCTCCATAGAGCTACCCAAATGGCCAGGATCCAAGGCTACCCTAAGCCCTTTCAAGGGATAGGCCTCATCGGAATCAGGTTTCCACGAAGAGGGCTGGTATTCCTCTTTCTTGCTTTCATCCCAGGTGCGTATTCCCTTGGCCCTGTATTCAGAAATGAGTTCCTCAGTTGACAAGCGCTCACACATACTGATGAAAACGCTTATATCATCTGGACTGAGGTGAATTTCTGGATTGTTACGTTGTTTTTCTTTTGGCGAAGCGTATAGGTAGATGCCTTTTTCCCCGATGGTTACTTGTTCCGCCAGCTTCCCATTTTTATCCAAAACCGACAGGTTAAATCTAGCCCTTGATTCCCAACCTGAATAGGAAGTAATGGGTTGAGCATACAGGAAGCTCACAAAATATATGAATTGGCAGCTTAAAAAAAATGTTCTCATTAAATCATATTCTAAATCAAGTTAAACCTACTGAATCCAGAAATTGAGCCTCAAGTTAAAAAAAGGACGAAAGTCTCGCCTCACCTTTCTCAGGGCTTCTTCCCGAAAACTCGCCGATAAACTGGTGAAAGCGGGAATCTCTTGAAAGAGGTTGTCCTGGTATTGCAATTGCCACCATACATTGACTTGAATTGAGGCCGGATTCCGCCTAAATAAATTGAATCCCGTTCTGGGACCTGTTTGAAAGGTGCGTGTTTGCAGGTTGATAGGTACCAGGATATTGCTAAGATTGGTCATAGAGGTGTTAAATTTTCGAGAAAGGCTGAGGTGTTGATACCCCATATCCAAAAATAGACGAATATTCTCCCATGGACTCTTTATTTGAAGCGTGTTGGTATAGGAAATATTGTATGTAGTGGTGGTATCCAGGGTCGTTTCCGTAAAAGCTTCCCAATTGATATAGGATACATGGGTCTCTCTGCGGTATAGGTTCAATTCCATTTCCCATTTCTTTTGGGGTTGGGCATTCATGGTAAGATGGGTCTCAAGGTTGCGGGTAGATCTGTCTGTACGGTTAAAATCCTCAAAATCCTTGACGTTATAGGATACATATACATACTGACTTCCTTTGACACGAACCTTGTTCAAAGGCTGCCATTGGTAGTCAAATTCCATTCTCAAGGAATATTGGGTGTAATTGTCCTGACTGCGCTCTCCAAATAAGAAGGCGTACTTTCGAACATTCCCCAAAACACGGTAGGCCGTAGAAAAGTTTTTACTCCATTGTGCCCTCCATTCTGTGTTCAATCCATAATTCAATTCATCGTGGTCATCAAAATTATTTTCTGAAGGGGTATCATAGGTAAGGTATCGATTCGATCCAATGAGTTTAAGGCCATGACGTGGATGAATCTGATAATTTATTTGAACTTCCAGCTTGTTGAGTTCTCGGATAAAATCTTTCTGTCTCTCCCGATTGAGCTGTTGCTCAAAAGCATTTCGCGTTAGTTCCAGGGTGTTTTCCAATTCATATCGCCGATTGAGGGACTGATATTCGTAGAGAAAGGAAGCCCCAAAACGCTTATTTCCGTACGAGAGTTTTTGACGTGAAAATAACTCGGATTGAGCAAAGGAAAGATCATTCCGGGTCAAAGCCTGGTTCTCAAATAGGTCGTACTTGAACTGGCGTTGGGTAAGAGACAGGGTGTTCTCAGAATCCCAGTACAGGTTAGGTTGAAACTGGTAGCGCAGCCGCAACTGGGGGTTAAGCGTGTCAGATAAAATGCGTTCAATCATGTTGGCGCGATAATCGTCGATTTCACTACTTCCTCCCCGGAGTTGAAAGGCCAGATCAGCATAGGGAGCAAAGGAGCGTGTCCATTCAGATCTAATTGATAGGTTGCGCTGTTGTCGAGGGGCGAGATTTTTGGTTCGGGCAAACAACTGGGTTCTCATATTCAAACCATCCGACCAACTGTGCTGGGAGGCAATCATTAAAGCTGGGGAGAAACCTCTGTCCAGAATCATACTACGTTGATCCCAACTAAAGCCTAGCAAAGGGGTCAACTGAAGCTGCGGAAAAGGAGTGTAGGTAAGGCCCCCATAGGTACTCAGCCTAAAATTATTATTGGTGAGGAAATGGTCATATTCTATCCAGGTAGCTGCTTTCAACTTGGGAGAGAGCCGGTAATATTGCCATACGGAGGCATGTATGAAGGCTTGTACAAATTGATCTTGCTGGCGGGAAGTATTGAGGATGTTGTCATGGGATAACTTAATATCCAATTCGTAAGGCCCTTTGCTGCGCTGAAGATTAAATAAGACCTTACTGTGGTAGGAAAAATTATTTTGCCTGCGAATATTCAGTTGGATATCAGGCTGCTGAGCAAGCAGAGGAGAAAACCAGAACAAGAAGCCGCCCAATAGGACTATCGTATGTAGACCCAGTCTCACCCGATAAAGATAGGCGCTTTTGAGTGAATTTTCCTATGCAGAAACTTTATCTAATAAAATGGGCACTAGGGAACTACCGTGAGGTTAGCAGCACCCGCATTGGCAGCCCGGGTAACGGTATCAATCGGATCGAGAACCAAGGTGGGGAAAACGCCCAACAAGAATATGAGTATTACTAGGATGATAGTTCCTACCAGGGGAACACTATTGTAGACGGTATTGAGTTGGGGTTCTTCGTCTTTTCCAAAATACATGATGACGATGAGACGAATGTAGTAATAAGCCCCAATTACGGAGGCCAAGATGCCAATCACAGCTAGGAAAACCATATTTTCTCGTATAGCCGCAATAAATATTTGATACTTCGCCATGAAGCCTGCGAGGGGAGGAATGCCAGCTAGGGAAAATAGAAACACGGACAATATCCCGGCAAAGTAAGGCGCCTTTTGGCCTAGTCCTCTCCAACTTTCCATATCGGTATCTTCGTATTCCCTTTCCGCCATACCGACCATACCGAAGGCCCCTAAGTTCATTAAGGTATAGATGAACATATAAAAGATTACGGCTGTAAAGCCGATGGCTCCAGCCAAAAGTCCCAACATCACATAACCTGAGTGAGCGATACTGGAATAAGCGAGCATACGCTTTACATTAGATTGCTGTGCCGCTACAATATTTCCATATACCATAGTAAAGAGAGCCGATACAGCCAAAATGGATACGATTTTATCGTATTGGATTAAGTCCAGTTTCTGAATAATGATTCCTACTGCGATAAAAGCCGCCATCTTACTCCCAGTAGCCATGAAGCCTGCTAAGGGAGTAGGGGTTCCTTCATATACATCTGGCGTCCAGTTGTGGAAGGGGAAGGCAGATATTTTGAAAAGGAAACCTATTAAGATAAGGCCTGTGGCGGTATAGAAAGCCAGTTCATTGCTAGCAAAAGCAGAGGAGCTGGCGGCAAGGATATCCAGGTTGGTAGATCCACTTACCCCATAAATGAGCGATATACCAAAAAGCAGGAAGGCCGAAGCAAATGATCCCAACAAAAAGTATTTGAGCCCAGATTCATTGGAACGTTTGTCTTTTTTGAAAACGGCTGCAAAGATGTACAAGCAAATGGACATCGTCTCCAGACCGATGAATGTAATGATCAAGTCATTAGCATTGGCCATTAACACCATTCCTATTACGGCAAATACCAGGAGGGCATAGATATCGTATATGGGCTTTTCCTGTCGATTGAGGTAGTCAGTAAGAAAAAATAAGGTCAAAAGCCCAGATAAACACAATAAAATATGAACCATCGGAGCGGTGCCGCCTGTTTCTAGCATGCCGGAAAAGACGACATCAGATTCAGGACTACCCATGGTGTAGGCCAGAACACTTGAGAGTATAAATCCCAAGGCCGTAACCCAGGGGAGTATCGTTCGAACCTTAAATACATCTAAAAGCATGAGCACTAGTCCAGTCGCCAAGAGAACCAATAGGGGGACGGCTTGCGTAGTAGAGTGAGAGAGTTGGGTTAAAAAATCCATAAGTTTTGTAAAATGACCATTTAAGGCGGCGGGTAAATTTAGTATATAGGATAATTGAATCAAAAAATCCCGGAGATGAATAAACCGATAATTATTATTGGAACAGGTGGATTTGCCAGAGAAGTAGCAGGATTACTGTTGGATTTAGGCTTGGCAGAGCAATGGGTAGCCTTTGTGGAAAGGGATGAAGTATGGAGGCAAGGACAAATTTTTGATAAACCCATCTGGAAAGAATCAATGATCAATCCCCATGATTTCAGGCTTGTGGTAGGGATAAGTAAGCCCGATGTTCGGAAAAAAATAGTGTCCCAACTCCCTAAAGAGATTGATTATCCAACCCTTATTCATCCTTCTGTCATTTGCTCTCCTTGGGTAGAAATAGGAATCGGGACGATAATTTGTGCAGGATGCATCCTTACGACAGAAATTAAATTGGGGGAACAGGTACAATTGAACTTGAATACGACAATAGGCCACAATGTACAGGTAGGGAACTTCGTCACAACTGCACCTGCAGTGAATATCAATGGAGATTGTCGAATTGGGGACCAAGTATATCTAGGAACCCAGGCCGCTACGAAGCAAGGAATCTACCTGGCAAATGGGGTTACCCTGGGAATGGGGGCTATGGCCGTAAAAGACCTTAAGGAACCGGGTACCTATATAGGAGTGCCCGCGCAGAAAATGAGCTAAGAATAAGCATTCTTCAAAGAGATGCCCTAATCTTTGCCCTTTTTTTCATCTCCTAGTTCTTCTATCTTGAAGCGCTCAATCTCTGCAGGCGTATGAGCCTCCTTGAGGTAGGTCTTCATGCGTTGGACCACTTTGGGATATTGGGCAGCGACATCCTTTTGCTCGGTTGGATCTGTTTCCAGGTTATAGAGTTCTATTTCCTTATTCCCCTTAAATATATTCCTTCGAATAGCCTTCCACTTTCCCTCCCGTATGGCCTGCTGGCCTTGATAGCTAGGAAACTCCCAGTACAAATAAGGTCTCTCTACGAGTTGGCCTTCCTGTTTCATGGCGGGTAAGAGGTTTACCCCATCCACCTCATCTGGAAACTCGCCTTGGGTGGCTGATAAGAGGGTGGGAAGTATATCCCAAAAGGCTCCAATCTGCTCAGACTGGCTTCCAGCAGGAATCTGTCCCGGCCAACGGGCTATCATCGGCACCCGGATTCCCCCTTCATAGACAAAGCCCTTTCCCCTGCCATAGCCTGATTGGAAAGGGGCTGCACTGTCAAAAAACTCTGAATCTGATCCGCCATTATAAGAGGGCCCATTGTCACTGGTGAAAAGGATCAAGGTATTTTCCAACTTCCCTTCTTTTTCTAAGGTGCTTACCAGGGCGCCAATCTGTTCGTCCAGGTAGGAAACCATAGCGGCATAGGTAGCTCGTGGGTAGCGTGTTGGGAAATAGCCTCTTTTGCCGGTGTATGGCGTTTCCTCTCCAAACTTTTCAACATAGTAATCTACCCATTTCTGAGGGGCCTGTAAGGGAACATGGGGGATGGGGGAAGCGAAATACAAAAAGAAGGGTTGATCGCCACTGCCTTGAATGAAGTTTTGTGCTTCGCTAAGCATTAATTCAGGTGCGTAGTCTTGAAGTTGGAAAGACGCATAACTCGATACATCAAGTGAATCTGCTCCTGCCGGAAGTTTGGTCCCTGGAACGACCAAGGGATTGTCCAGCCAGACTTTCTCCTCATTTTTCCATAGGTGCTTGGGATAGTAGGTATGGGCCTGCCGTTGGCAGTTATAGCCATAGAAGAAATCAAAGCCCTGCTTGTTGGGAATTCCTTCCGTCAGGGGAGCCCCTAGTCCCCACTTGCCAACAATAGCCGTTGTATATCCCTGCTTTTGTAATAGACTTCCCAGGGTAGGGGTTCCTAAGGGTAAGGGCCGTTGCCCTTCTAGGTTGGGGTCTTCCACTGCCTTGGCAAAATTCCAAACTTCGCCGCGTGCCCGCCACTCATCATTGCCCCGGATGTGAGCATGCCCCGTATGTTTTCCGGTAAGTAAAACACAGCGAGAAGGTGCACAGACTGGAGAGCCGGAGTAAAACTGGGTAAAGCGCATGCCTTGTTCGGCGAGGCGATCGATATGAGGGGTCTCTATTTTTTCCTGTCCGTAACAACCGAGTTCTCCATAACCCAGGTCATCAGCTAGAATGAGCAGAATGTTGGGGGGAGAACTTTGTGCGTAGATAGATGGACTTCCCAGAAGGAGGGCTGTGAGAAATAGAAAAATTGAAAAACGAGAACGGTGCATGGAGAATGGGTATAGAATTAATAAGATATGAGCAATAAGATAGGAAAAATTGGAAAGTTGAAAATGAAAAATTGAAAATGGGACCCTTCCGGGAAATAAGCGCCAAAATATCTGATCCAGCCTGTAAACCTCCCTAAAGGTGTCCTATGAGTCCTGAAGGAGGGGCATAAGCCCCTCTAATACTTATTGGCCAACTGCTCCCCCCCCCTCAATACCGATAATCCCGACTCAATACACTGAAATTGGGCGGAATCAGAAACTGCTTCGGATTGAAGTTCTGGGCTTTAATCTCTTTATAGGTAGTGGTAACGGTGAGATTTTTCTGTCTTTTGATGGTTTTTAAGGGGATTCTCCCTTCCAAGCCTTTCACCAGGAAACTGGCATTGGAATGGGCTTGCTTGGGAAAGGCACTGAGGTCTATCCGGTAGTCGTCATTCACATAGTAGGCGAATTGGGTCTTGGGCAGTTTGAGGAGAAAGATGTCGCAGATGACCCCGTTTACTTCTGCTTTTTTTCCAACAGATTTTGCCACGGGTTCTTCATCCAACTCCTCGTGGTATATCCTATCCGTGAACTTGGAGAATTTGTAGGCAATTCCCTTGGTGGCTTCTACTATATATTCCCGATTGGAGTCTGCAATGAATAGAAAGGTCTTGGGTTTTTCTCCTCCCTTTAAATTGATGATATAATTGCCCTTCATGAGGTGCATATCCATTTGGGTATTGGGCTTGCTTTGCTTGATAAGGTCTGAATCCGGGCCGCTAAGTTCGACCTCGTATTGGATGGTACCTTCAAAAAAACCTGCTACCCTGGGAGCAAATTGGGCCTGAATGGCCAATAGAGCAAAAATAATTAATAGGGTAATTCCAGAAACTTGAATGGTTTTTTCTCTCATGAAATTAAATCTTCCCCATTTGCTACGTATTGCCAGCCAACAGGTTCAAACAAAGTGCCTTTTTTCTCGTTAAAAAACCTGTTCATCCCCCAATTTTGTCGGGACTGTAACGAAAAAAGTACCTGGAGTGTTAATTCTGAAATTTATGTTTATTTTGTTCCACAATTGTTGATTATGAACTATTCAAATGAATTTCAAAAGTTTGCTGTAAAAGACCAGGGCATCAGTAGTCTAACCATTCACGACTTCACAAGTGCCATGAATCAGCAACTTCACTCCTCGCCTTATATTGTAGGGCTTACGCCCAATATCATCGAAGAGCGTCAGCTCAATGTGGTCGCTATGGACGTGTTTTCGCGTCTCATGATGGATCGGATTATCTTTTTAGGGATGGGTATCGATTCGCAAGTCGCCAATATTGTCAGCGCTCAATTGTTGTTTTTACAGTCTACGGACGCCAAAAAGGATATCAACATTTATTTGAATTCTCCCGGGGGTTCCGTTTACGCAGGGTTGGGTATTTACGACACTATGCAGTTGGTCACGCCTGACATTGCCACTATTTGTACAGGAATGGCCGCCTCCATGGGAGCCGTTTTACTATGTGCTGGATCTGACGGAAAGCGCTCTGCCCTTCCACATTCCCGCGTGATGATTCATCAACCGATGGGAGGTGCTCAAGGACAGGCATCCGATATTGAAATCATGCACAAAGAGATTCAGAAAATTAAAAAAGAACTCTACCAGATTATTGCGGATCACTCGAAGCAATCCGTCGAGAAGGTTTGGGAAGATTCTGATAGAGATTACTGGATGACAGCTGACGAGGCAAAAGAATATGGCCTGGTCGATGAGGTACTTGCAAAAAGAGAAAAACCAAATGAGAAATGAGAATTGTTCCTTTTGTGGGAAAGCAAAAAACGAGGTGCAAATCCTACTTGCTGGTTATGGAGGGGCTTATATTTGCGAACAATGTGTAGAACACGCAAATACAATTATTGAAGAAGAGCTGAAGGAAAAGCCGGTTACCAGGTTTGCCAGGTTACTTAAGCCAAGCGAAATAAAATCACACCTGGACAAATATGTAATCGGTCAGGACCAGGCCAAAAAGGTACTCTCGGTAGCGGTTTACAACCACTATAAGCGCGTTCTCCACAAGGAACGACAGGATACAGAGGTAGAACTGGAGAAAAGTAATATTTTATTAGCGGGCCAAACGGGTACAGGAAAAACCCTTTTGGCCCGTACCATTGCCAAAATACTAAATGTGCCTTTCTGCATCGCCGATGCCACAGTACTTACCGAGGCCGGCTATGTAGGGGAAGATGTGGAGAGTATCCTAGTAAGGCTACTCCAGGCGGCTGATTATGATATTGAAGCAGCGGAGAAAGGAATCATTTATATTGATGAGATTGACAAAATAGCCAGGAAGACGGCTAATCCCTCTATCACAAGAGATGTGAGCGGTGAAGGTGTTCAACAGGCTTTGTTGAAACTCCTCGAAGGGACTTCCGCTAATGTTCCCCCCAAAGGAGGACGTAAACACCCCGAGCAAAATCTGGTTCAGATAGACACCAAAAATATCCTCTTCATCTGTGGGGGGGCTTTTGATGGAATTGACCGGATCATCTCCCAACGAATAGCGGTGAATGCTATAGGCTTCGCCAATGCCGAAAAGAAAGAGTCTGTTTCAGAAGACAATCTTTACAAGTTTATTCAACCTGCAGACTTAAGGGGCTTTGGTTTAATCCCAGAAATTATTGGTCGACTCCCCGTTTTAGCCTTTTTGAATCCCCTGGATGAAACAGCTTTGCGAAATATTTTAACCGAGCCCCAGAACTCTATCATCAAGCAGTACCAGCGTATGTTTGAGCTGGAAAACAAACAGTTGGAATTTGATGGTGAAGTCCTTGACTTTGTGGTAAAAAGAGCTTCAGAACTTAAATTGGGGGCTCGTGGCCTTCGTGCCATCATAGAAGCCATTATGTTGGATATTATGTATGAAATGCCGGATAGTGATTTGATGGATTATGTGGTAACTATGGATCTGGCCAAAGAGAAAATGGAAAATATTGCAGCATATGATTATCGTGCCGCTAGTTGATAAGAAAATGATCTTTGTTAGGAGCAGCCTGATTTCGGGCTTGTTCTTAGTTTCTATTTTACAATGGCAATGTTCCTTTTTTGAAGGAGAGCAACATACCCAGCAGGAAGAGTCCTCTTTAGAGTCAGTCGATATTGAAGCAGGCATATCTGAGCTAACGGACATAGAGGTTTCCCTCCTCGCGGATACTCGGGAGATCAGCCAAAGCCTGGAGAAGATCGTATCTAATTCCTTTTCCTTTGAGAAAGAATTTCCCTTGTTGTTTGGGATGTTAAATAACAATCCTGACGAGTTGCGGGAAGTGCAACTATTTGCCGAACAAGCTATTTCTCGCGCTTCCTTTTCGCAGGAGACTGACTTATTGAATCTTATGGAGGAGCGCGATACCCAAATCATTCCCTTACTTCTTCCTTACTTTGAAAGCATGGATTCTGAAATGTGGGATCAAAATTTTGAGGCATTGGATAAGGAATTGGGTATGTTGGGTATTCAAATGACCTCTTCTGAGGGCATTTTTACGGGCTTGGGACCCGGTAGCTTATTTACCCAGAATTTGAAATTGAAGGGAAAGTTGCCCGTCATCCAATACGATGCCTTTACCGATGCCCACACCCGTTCTCTAAGTGGAGAATACCCCTATTCCAATATTGAGCCCTTCGTTAAGATGGTGCTTTTGGGAGAGAATTTGAGGAAAGAGGGTAATGCAAAGGTGTATTATGAAAAAATTGGCCAGTCTTTTGCAGAGGCTTTACATGTGTTGACGGACGTACACCTGATTACCAATGAAGGGGCTAGGGTAGGGGGCATAAATGTTGAATCTTATCCCCACAATATTTCGATAGAGTCTATCAAAGAATCTCTCCCTATGTTTGCCAATTCTCAATTCAAAGAGGTGATTGAGCGAATTGTTGAGTTTCCATCCGAAATGACTAGTAGACCTGAAAACTTGTACCTTTTGGTGGAAAGTTGGGTAGGTTCAGAGGAGGAAGCCCAAGCGCAAGTGGAAAAACACCTCTATGCGGGAAAGGATATCCCTCATTACCTTCCTGTTGAAAAGGGAGATGGGAAAACCCATTACGCGATCGTTTACCGATTTTTTGAAGACGCCGACCAAGCCGATACAGGCTTGAAAAAAATGCAAACCCAATTTAATACCGGAGAAATGGTTTTCGTATCATCTGAGAAAAATAAACTATATCAACTCGGTTATTAATGGCAAAACGCATTTTACTTACCGGTAGCAACGGTTTACTCGGTCAGAAGGTCTTGCATCGTTTGGCAGGGCTTCCCCACGTTGACTTATTAGCTATTGGTAGAGGAGTAAACAGACATCCCTTGCGAGAAGGATACGCCTACCAAACTTTGGACCTTACTCAGGCCGATGAAGTAGCGGAGACCTTCAAGATTTTTCAACCTCATTATGTAATTCATACGGCTGCCATGACGCAGGTAGATGCATGCGAAAACCAACGCGAGCTCTGCGATGCTGTTAATGTGGAGGCGGTCAAGACCCTGGCAGAGTGCTGTAAAAAACACAACAGCCATATGGTCCATATATCCACGGATTTCATCTTTGATGGAGAAAATGGACCCTATATGGAGACAGATGAACCCAATCCCGTAAACTACTACGGCCTAAGCAAGTTAAAGGCCGAGCAAGTGCTTTTGGAAAGCGGTGTCTCTTGTGCCATCCTTCGGACCATGTTGTTGTATGGTGTGACTCCAGGAATGTCCCGGTCTAATATTTTGCTATGGGCCAAAAAAAGCTTGGAAGAAGGACAAAATATTCGTGTTGTAAAGGACCAGGTACGCTGCCCTACTTTGGCAGAAGATCTAGCCAATGCAACTATTTCGGCTGTAATGCGCAATGCAACAGGGGTCTTTCATATATCTGGAGCAGAAATGTTGACCATATATGAGCTGGCTCTCCGTATAGCTAAGTATTGGAAGCTAGATGAGAGTCTCATTGCTCCCATTACGAGTGATTCTCTGAACCAGGCGGCCAAGCGCCCCCCTAGAACGGGCTTTATCCTGCTTAAAGCGCAGACCCAATTAGACTACAGGCCTCACAGCCTGGAACAGGGATTTGCCCATGTAGAGAAGCAACTCAATGAAATGGCCGTAGGGATTTAAGCTTCGGCCTAGACTTTTTCAATGATCATAGCGGATGCTCCCCCTCCTCCATTGCAGATGGCAGCAAGGCCATAGGTTCCATCATGTTGACGAAGTACATGGTGAAGGGTTGTCAGGATTCGTGCTCCGGATGCACCCAAAGGGTGCCCTAGTGAAACGGCTCCACCATGTACGTTTACCTTCTGGGCATCTAGTTCCATCAGTTGGTTGAAGGCCAGGGTAACAACGGAAAAGGCTTCATTGACCTCTACATAGTCGATATCATTCCACTTCATTCCGGCCTTTTTCAGAACTTTTGGAGCCGCCAATGTAGGAGCTGTAGTAAACCACATGGGATCTTGTGCCGCATCGGCAAAAGCCACTATTCGGGCCTGTGGTTTAAGGTTCAAGCGCTTGACCTGTTCTTCACTAGCGAGTACCACTGCACTGGCTCCGTCATTGATGGTTGAGGCATTCCCTGCCGTTACCGTACCCTCTTTAGAGAAGGCCGGACGGAGCTTGGGGATTTTTTCAAATACGACTCGCTTATATTCTTCATCCTCCGAGAGGATAATAGGGTCCCCTTTGCGTTGAGGAATCTCCACAGGGATAATTTCATCTTTAAAGTGGCCGTTTTGGGTGGCGCTTGCTGATCGCTGGTAGGATTCTATAGCGAAGGCATCTTGGGCTTCCCGACTGATACCATACTTGGTGGCGGTATTATCCGCACAAATACCCATAGCTACCTGGTTGTAGGCATCCGTAAGGCCATCCTTGGCTAAGCCATCTATCAATTCTACATTTCCATACTTTGCTCCCCAGCGTGCTTTGGTTTCGTAATAGGGGACATTGGACATACTCTCCATTCCACCAGCAAGCAGTAAATCTCCATGACCCAACATAATGTGCTGAGCTGCCAGCATTACAGACTTGATTCCCGAAGAACAAACCTTATTAATCGTAGTACAGGGGACCCCCGGTCCTATTCCCGCCCCTAAGGCTGCCTGCCTTGCTGGCGCTTGTCCGAGATTGGCAGAACAGACATTTCCCATGTACACTTCCTCTACTTCTTCAGCTTCTACTCCAGCCTTTTCTAGGGCTCCTCTAATAGCAAAAGTCCCCAGTTGGGTAGCTGAAAAGGAAGATAAGGCTCCCCCAAAACTTCCTAAGGGTGTACGTACGGCTGACACGATAAAAACATCCTTCATGGGCTTCTCTTATTTTTCTTGCAAAATACGAATTCTTAGCGCCATAACCCAGATTGATATAAATCATCGTAAGGCACCTACCTAGGTAATTTATTAGGGGATTCCAGCCTCCTAACTTGAGGACAGATTCCTCATTCTATGTTAATCGCAACACTTATTTTACTTCTATTCATTATCGGTGTATTGCTAGCCCCTGTAAGCCTTCACCTTCATTCTTTATCTCAGGAAGCATATGTGAATGTATGGAATATCTTCTATGCCAGGTTCTTACTTATAGAATCAGAGCCCGCTGTCCGACTCTCTCTCTTTACCTGGAATAAGACTCTCTTTCTTTTAAGGCCAAAAAGATCCAGGGAGGCCCAGATCCCCAAAACTGGGAAAGCGCCTCGAAAGAAATGGAAAAGGCCCTCCTTTCTCACCTTAGAACGCCTTAAGAGAATCCTTTCTTCCTTTAAGATTCGGGAGTTTTACATGAATATTGATACCCGAGACGTGGTATGGAATGCCTATCTATTTCCTGTGAGTGCATTCTTGTTAGATAAAGGTTATCCTGTACGAATCAACTTCTTGAATCAATTTCACTTGGATTTAGTCATCGAGAATAGATTAGGAAGCCTGTTAATGGCACTGATCCTATCATTTTTTTAACCCCTTAAATAACAATCAAATGGAAATGAAATTTGAAGAAATGCTCGAGAAAATCACCCATTTCATTGAGAATGAAGCCAAAACCGAGACGGTGATTGGAGAACCCTTTCAATTGGGGGAATTCTCCTGCATACCTGTAATACGAGTAGGAATGGGATTTGGAACGGGAGGAGGAGAAGGAGATGCGCCTAAGCAAGGACACGGAACTGGAGGAGGAGCTGGAGCGGGAATGGGCATAGAACCTCAAGGATTTTTGGTGGCCAAGGGAGACCAGATTTCCTTTGTTAGCACCCGTGCATCTGGAGGCTTAGCAGCAGCTTTTGAAAAAGTACCAGATTTGATTCAAAAGTATATTGAAAGCAAAGATTCTACTCCTTCCTTGCAGAATTAAGGTTAGTCCATAGAAAGCCTCCTTTCGTTTGTTGATAGCGAAAGGGGGCTTTTATTATGATTGGAGGACGGGAGGAGGGAGGCATTTTCATGAAGGGTGAGAAAAGTTTAACAAGAGTGAGACTTTTATCATTCTCCACAGAATAAAAACGGATTATTATAGGCTAAAAGAGTGAATATCCAACTTAAGGGTATTCGATTATCAATTAAACTATTTAACCGTAACATCATGCTACTAAGCTTTGGAAAATATCAAAAAGAAGGAGAAGAGATTTTAATGTACCTGGCAGATGAGTTGGGATGTCCCAAGGACATGGAAAGAGCAGGGCATGTATTAAAGGCCGTTCTAGTAGGACTACGAAGGCGCTTGAGCTTTGAAAGAGCCTTTCAACTGTTTAAAATTCTCCCCTTTTCACTGAAAAAAATCTTTCTCATCGATTGGGATGTAGAAGAAGATGCACCCGCAAATATTGAAGACCTGGACGATTTCATTGAAGAAATTCAACATTATGATACCTATTTGGTGGATATGGTGGGTAAAGAACAAGCTAAGCATGCCATCGAAGCGGTTTTCCGCGTCATCAAATGGTATGTTTCTAACAGCCAAATGGATAAAATTCACCACCTGTTTCCTAAAGGATTAAGAGAATCTATCACGGTATCCCCTTTTATCCAGGTATTGGATCTACAGGAGATTAGCTGAGCTATATGAGGATATTTTTTGCTACACAGAAGGGGGGGACCTAAGAAAACCCCAAAATTGAATTTAAATAGCCTTTAAAACGTGGTTGAAGAATCTTGAATAATTCCGTTAAGATTAGACCTAATGCTAAGAAACTATCACCTCAACAAAGGTAAATTCTATTTATTTTTCCTAATGGGGAGTATAATAGGGATCTCCTTGTTATATGTGTTTTTGGGGATCTTCACCTCTTTTTTATTCCCAAAGTACCAGCAGGTAGCCTTACAGGAGGCTGAAACAAATAAACTGAACAGTTCTCTTTATGTAGATACCCTAATAGTTGAAGAAATGGTAGTACTTGGAGACTATTTCCAATGGATAGATCAGTTGTTAAATAATTATGACACTGTATTGGCTGACACCTTAACCGAAAGGCAACTTATCCATGCAAACCCCTGGCTGATTGATAGGTTTAAGGAAACAGATTATTATTATCAGGCTGAAAAGGGAAACTTTGTATTTGATCAAAGAGAAATGACCATCTTATTTCCAAGTGACCAGATTTTAATTCCCAATGATTCATTACGTCAGGTCATATCTTGCATGTTGAATTCCATTGTATTGGATATCAATATTCCAGAATTCTCCTTGCGAATATTAGAAAATGATTCAATTCATCATGAAATCCCCATCCGGGTCGGAAAGAAAGGAAGAAAATATTTACCATACCTGGATAAAGAGATTCAGATGGAAACAGTTACAGGATCTGGGGTATTGGTTCATATAAATAAAACCCCGGAGTTTTTGAAGTTTTCTTCAGGGGAAAAAATTACTCATACCCGAAGAGATGATGGCCAGCTTACCTTGATGCCGCAGGTACCTGCTTTTGAACCCTCAATTGCTGGAAGAAGGTTGGGACAACTGATCCACGCTACGACAAATCCCAATACTTTAGGCAAGGCAGTATCTCATGGTTGTATTGGTACCAGTGAGGCAAATGCCTGGGTAATTTACTTTTATTCAATGGTAGGTACGCCAATCGAAATCCGATATGATTTACAGGGATTCGATGAGCTAGGGAATCCTATTCAATTAGAGGATATATACTTCTTCTCAGAAGCCAGCTAAGTGGATTCGCCATTCTTGTTGGGAATAGGAGAAATGATTTTGAGCAGTCTTCAAGGGAATGATATGAGTCATCTTCAAGGATGACCTAGCTTATATCTAAAGGGGCTAAATATTCTGTAATTTCTTTTCGATAGGATTTATATCGATGCATTTGGAGCTAATAAACTTTGAATTTTTATGAAGATAAGTCCCCAACATATAGCTGATCTGGTCCAAGCAGAACAGGAAAAATGTGTTTCCATCTATTTACCGAGTCCTGAATCCCGGCTAAAAAAGGGTTATGGAGAGCGATTCCCTGAATTTACCCATCAAGTGAAAATAGCCCGAGAACTATTGGCAAAATCAGGAATGACAAAAGCAGAAATCAGTTCTTTTCTACAGCCGATAGAGAAGTTCCAATCTGATGAACGGCTGTATTCCCGGAAACACAAAGGAATGGTTTTCTTTTGCCGAGAGAACTTCTGCTCATTTTTTCAACTGCCTATAGAAGTAAAACCCTGTACTTATGTAAGCTCACATTTATTTATCCTTCCGCTGCTTCCTTTGATGGATAATTCCTTTCCAGAAAGCTATTTTTTATTGCGCTTGGCCACAGACAAGGCTAGCTTATATAAGGGAACCCACGAATCACTTTCGGAGGTCGATACAACAGGGATTTTCCCCCATTCGTTGAGAGAGGTGGTCGGAGAAGATTTTAAAGAAAGTCCCCTACAGAAAAGATCACTCCCTACGGGAAGTAGGCAGGCCATTTATCATGGAAGGGGAAAAGACGATCGAAAGCCAGAAATAGGTAAGTTTTATCGAGAAATTGACAAAGGGCTTAAAAGATTTTTTATGGGAAATAGTAACCCTCTTATAGTAGATGCCCTTCCCCACTTATTCAGTATATACGTTTCTATTTCTCATTTACCCAACCTTATTTCTGCACCTCTTTCCCCTGCGTTGAACGGGATTTCTCAGAAAGATATTCCCAATCGAGTGGTCCAGCACCTTAAGGCTTATTGGAAAGAGTTAGGACGGGAAAAATCTCGTATTTCCAAAGAAGACTTCCCTACTCATTTGCTCTGTGAAAACTTAGAAGAAATGGATAGAGCTTCCAAAGAGGGAAGAATCGATAGGTTATTTATTCCATCTGTACAGAGAAGGTGGGAAGGGATAGATGAAACTTCTTTGAATTTAATGGCTATTCAAACCCTTAAAAATGGAGGGAAGGTCAAAACCGGAGTTGAGTCGGATCCTCCTTTATCTACTTCTACCATATGGGCAGTCTTCCGGTACTAGGGAAATTATTTTTATGTTTTTTCGGGAAGGATTTGTGCCAATTCATCTATGATGTCTGAAGGGAGATTTTTCTCATACACCTTGCGAAGTTGACGGTTAAATACCAATAGGGCATCTGCAATTTTTTTGATGTCACGCATTTCTCGCTCTAGGCTGAGTTCCTTGGTGTTGCGTAAATGATGATATTGTCCTTGGAGAATGATTAGTTCTTTGAAGATTTGGGGATTTTTCTTTTCATACAGAGTTTTTAAAACAGAAAAGGTAATTTCTAACTCTGTATTGGAGATGTGTTGTTTGATGATTTTCCTGATTGCCCTATTTTTCATGAATGTCTTCTCAATTCCCCTAAAAGGAAGGGTAATAAAGTATATTTAAAGGAAACGAAAAAATAAATAATTGAAACAATTATTTTTTCAACATTGCTTCCTTTTATTTAATTGTGCCAGAAGATCAGGTCACCTGCGGACGCTGATCTGTAAATGGGAGATATTCCTGATTTTCTACCACCTCTTTGAGGTATTGGACGGTTTGAAAAACGTCTTCAAAAGAGGTGTATAAGGCAGCCATCCCAAAACGCAGTTTGTCAGGTGCCCGAAAGTCGGGAATAAGCGCTCTTTTATGGATGAGTGCGAGGTCGATCTCTAAGGCATTGGCATGAGATAGGGAAACATGGGCTCCGCGCTTCTCCTTTTTGAGTGGAGAGTCAAATTGAAAGCCTAGGTCCTTCAAAAACTCCTCCCATAAGGCATGAAAATATTCAGTGAGTTGCTGAGATTTTTGGGACAGTTTATCTATTCCTGCGTCCAAAAGTAGGTCTACTCCAGGCTCAATCATGGCCATGGAAAGTATGGCTGGTGTTCCGGTCATAAATTGTGTAATTCCTTCTGCAGGAAGATAATCCATGCTGAAATCAAACATTTTTTTATGCCCCATCCACCCGCTAATGGGATTGAATAGTTTTTCCTGTAGCTCTTTTTTTACATATAAAAAAGCGGGTGCCCCGGGTCCTCCATTTAGGTATTTATAGGTGCAGCCGACAGCCATGTCTACATGGGCTTGCCCGAGATCCACAGGAACCGCTCCTGTAGAATGGCTGAGGTCCCAAAGTACCAAGGCCCCTTTTTCATGAGCCTGATGGCTCATGCTTTTCATGTCATAGACATAGCCACTTTTGAATGCTGTATGAGACAGGGTGAGTAAGGCAGTATGAGCATCCATCGCTTTATGCAGCGCTACTTCTGGACCATGGATCCCATCTTCTGAAGGTATTATTTTGAGCTGATAATTTCTGCCCAATAATTTGATAATTCCCTGAAGGATGTAAATATCGGAAGGAAAATTCAGGTCGTCTGAAACCAGGTTGTTACGATCAGGTTGAAAATTCAAGGCAGCTACTACCAATTTGTGTAGATTGACAGACGTAGAATCTGCTATAATAACTTCTCCTGGGGAGGCCCCAATAAGATGGGCTATTTTGTCCCCAATCCGTTTTGATAGATCTAGCCAGCCTTCATTCCAGGACCTAATCAATCGCTCTCCCCATTGTTGTTCCAGGAGTTCGCGTGCTTTTAGGAGGGCTGCCTTAGGAGGTCTCCCTAGAGAATTTCCATCTAAATACAAGAGATTCTTGTCGGGTATGAAAAAATCATCTTTGTATTTTTTTAGGGGATCTGAAAGGTCTAATTTTCTGGCATAACTGATTTTAGAAATAACTGGCATTGCTGGACAATATCTGTATCTTAAGAAGGCATTCTATCACCATTAATATATTACTACTCACAAATGAAGACAAAAAAATTCTTATTGTCAGAAGATCAGGTACCTACTCATTGGTACAATATTGTTGCGGATATGCCAAATAAACCGCTCCCTCCCCTAAATCCCGGTACGCATGAACCCATCGGACCAGAAGCATTAGCGCCTTTGTTTCCTATGGCACTAATTGAGCAAGAGGTAAGTGCGGAGAAATATGTTCAGATTCCAGATGCGGTTAGAGATATCTATACCATGTGGAGGCCTACCCCTCTTTTTCGGGCTTATGCGCTGGAGAAATTATGGGATACCCCAGCCAAAATTTATTATAAATACGAAGGCGTTAGTCCTTCTGGATCCCACAAACCCAATACAGCTGTTCCGCAGGCCTATTATAACAAACAAGAGGGGGTAAAACGCATTACCACAGAGACAGGAGCCGGGCAGTGGGGAAGTGCATTAAGCTTCGCCTGTAACCTTTTTGGAATTGAGTGTGAGGTGTATATGGTAAAAATAAGTTATGAGCAAAAGCCTTACAGAAAGCTCATGATGAATACTTGGGGAGCCAAGGTGTATGCCTCTCCGACCAACTTGACTGATGCAGGGAAGAAGATTCTTTCTGAAAATCCCAATTCTCCGGGAAGTTTGGGAATAGCCATCTCTGAAGCCGTTGAGCGGGCTGCCCAGAATGAAGATACTAAGTATTCTTTGGGCTCTGTTCTCAACCACGTTCTAATGCATCAAACCATTGTAGGTCAGGAAGCCATCAAGCAAATGGAAATGGCTGGAGATATGCCGGACGTAGTCATTGCCCCCTTTGGTGGCGGATCCAATTTTGCCGGACTAGCCTTCCCGTTTTTGCGACTTAATTTTGATGAGGGGAAAAATATTCGTTGTGTAGCAAGTGAGCCCATGTCATGCCCCAAACTGACCCGAGGGGTATTCCGCTATGACTTTGGAGATACAGTTGGCATGACTCCTCTCCTCCCAATGTATACTTTGGGACATAATTTTGTCCCAGCTCCGATACATGCCGGAGGTTTGCGGTACCACGGTGCAGGAGTAGTTGTAAGTCAACTTCTGAAGGATAAACTTATTGAAGCCCGTGCCCATGACCAATTAGAATGCTTTGCAGCAGGAGTAGAGTTTGCCAATGCAGAAGGCATCTTGCCAGCTCCAGAAGCCACGCATGCTGTTGCAACAGCGAAAGCAGAGGCACTACAAGCTAAAGAAGCGGGTAAGTCCTCAACCATTTTGATGAATCTCTGCGGACATGGCCATTTCGATATGTCTGCTTATGAAGCTTATTTTTCTGGTAAGCTCAAGAAACATGAGATCACTGAAGCAGAAATAGCTTCCTCTTTAGCCGAGCTTTCTACTCCCGAGATTTCGTAGAAGAGTAAATAGTCGATAGACCACGGACCCACAGGTAGGGTAATACAATAGAACTCATCAAAAGCAAGATAAGTACCTACTCAAGTTGTAATTTGAGTAGGTGTTTATAGGCACCTTCTTCTTGTTGAGATAGCTCTTGGTGAGAACCCATTTCGATAATTTTCCCTGCATCCAATACGCAGATAGTATCCACGTTGCGGATGGTGGAAAGGCGGTGGGCAATAACGAGGGTAGTGCGATTGCGCATAAGTTCCTCCAGGGCTGATTGAACGTATCTTTCAGATTCAGCATCTAAGGAACTGGTGGCTTCATCGAGAATAAGGATAGACGGGTTTTTCAAAATAGCCCTGGCGATGGCTACCCGTTGTCGCTGACCACCTGAAAGTTGGATGCCCCTTTCTCCGACTACAGTATCCAGGCCTTCGGGAAACTCTTTAATAAACTGCCAGGCATAGGCTTGCTCGGCTGCCTTCTGTATTTCGGCCTCACTTGCCTGGGGCTTTCCATAAGCGATATTTTCTCGAATACTTCCCCCAAAAAGAATTACTTCTTGTGGGACGATACCGATATTTCCGCGCAATACGGGCAACTCATAAGATTCAATAGCTTTGCCATCTATATGAATTTTCCCCGTTTGGATATCATAAAATCGAAGTAAGAGCTTAACAATGGTTGATTTACCGGCTCCACTTTGCC
The DNA here is from genome assembly GCA_965263105.1 of Bacteroidia bacterium. Classification (GTDB taxonomy): domain Bacteria; phylum Bacteroidota; class Bacteroidia; order J057; family J057; genus JBCCTX01. The sequence goes on from CBDHGL010000003.1 coordinate 1,533,728, forward strand.
CAACGAGGGCTACCTTTTCTCCCGGTTGAATAGCGAGGGAGAATTCCTTTAGCACTTCTATGTCAGGTCTGGCAGGGTAAGCAAAGTTAACCCGATCGAAGGAAACAGCTCCAGAGAGCGTTGGAATTCCCTGGGGTTCTTCCAAATTTAATTCAGGGTCTCGGGCCAAAATTTCTAAAATGCGTTCAGAGGCGCCGACTGTCTTTTGTATTTGCCCATATAAATTCCCCATACCAGCAACAGAACCTCCGATAAATGCTGTGTATAAAAGAAAGGAGAGAAGCTGACCTGTTTCGATTTCTCCCGCCTGGATCATGTGAGCTCCGCGCCATATCACCAAAATTATTCCCCCGAAAAGTGCAATGAAAATAAAGGAGACAAATACGCCTCGAAACGTAGCGGCCTTTAAAGAGGTTTTGACAACGGCATTTAGTGATTTTTTGTATTTGAGGGCTTCTATCCACTCATTGGTGAAGGACTTTACGACGCTGATCGCTTGAAAACTTTCCTCTACCAGGGTATTTGAAGTAGCGAGTTCATCCTGGGCCTTTTTAGAGAGTTTGCGGATAAAGCGACCAAAAATCATGGCAGCAATGACCAATAAAGGGAAGGTGGCCAGCATAAAAAGTGTTAGTCGGGGGGAAACCCAACTGATAAGCACTATTCCAATGGCCAAAGTCAATACCTGGCGGAGAAACTCCGCCAAGGTATAAGAGAGCATATCCTGAAGCTGGGTCACATCGGAAGATATGCGACTGGTAAGTTCTCCTACTCTTTTCTGTTCAAAGAAAACCATGGGCAGACTCATGATTTTTTGGTAGAGGGAACTACGAATATCTGCCATTCCCCGTTCGCTCACCTGGGCGAAGAGATAAATTCTCATAAACGAGAATAAGCCTTGTAAGGCCAAGACAATTACCAGAGCAAGTGCTACCTGGTTGATTTGGGAAGGTGCTAAAATATTGTCTTGAGCTGCAGCCTGTTCGCCTGAAGCAGGCGAAACCTCTGAAAGTTCGGGATTTAAGATCCCAAAGGGACTCGCTGAATCTATGAGTTCTCCTAAAAAATAAGGAAAGGTAAGGGTTGCACCTGTTGAAAGCAGGAGGAAAACCATCCCTAAGAGAAAGGTCCATTTGTATGGAATAATAAAAGAAAAAATGCCCCAAATATGTTTGAGGCCATTTTTTGTGATGCGCTGTTTATCTTCAGAAGGTACATCCCCCCTTCTTGCTCTTCTGCCATTAGCCATTGGAGCAAAGGTAAGGAGATTTTAAGAGACTGTTCAAGTTTAGTTTTTGGATTTTGTTAATGGCCAAATTTGAACAGTCCCTAGGTATTTTTCTTATTCGATTTTTTGCCTTTTTCAGGTGCTTCAACTAAATCTCCACTTTTCAGCCTTTTTGAAAGGAGGCTGTAGGGACCCGTAACGATAGTTGTACCATCCTGAACACCATCTTTTATTTCGATAAAGTTGTCATCACTAATCCCCAGCTCAACGGGTATTTCCTTTACTTTATCTCCTTCTACTATAAACACAACTTCTTGAGGCTCATTATTTGTATCCTCTGTAGCAGTCGAATCAGATTCTGTACTCCTCCCAGTAGTAACAGCTGCAATAGGTACTACTACAGCATCATTTACATAGTTGGTATAAATCTCTACCAAAGAGGTCATGCCTGGTCGGAAGGGACTTTCATCCCGAGTCGGAATGTCTTTAGTCGCACTAAACTCTGTATAAGAATCCGGAGAGATGAGTACTGTTACCTCGAAATTGGTTACTTGGTCTGTAGAGCCTAGCTCTGCCACATTAGCTGAATAGGCGATCTCAGATACGGTCCCGAAGAAGTCTTGATCGGGGAAGGCATCTACCTCTATACGGGTAGAATCTCCTAAGCTAACGTTGATGATATCATTTTCATTCACCTCTACCACTACCTCCATGCTGGAGAGGTCGGCGATCTTCAGAATTTCGGTACCTGCCATTTGCATGGTTCCCACCACCCGTTGACCAATTTCTACATTGAGTTCCGTGATGGTGCCATCCATGGATGCATAAATATTGGTCCTATCCAGGTTTTGACGAGCCTGTTTGACCGAAGCCTGTGCATTTTTCATGCGGTAATAGGCGGCTTCTACTTCCAGCTCTGAAGAGCGCAATTGGGATTGTGAAATATTGTATTGGAGGCGAAAATTTTCCATTTCTGCTTGAGAGATTACCCCGTCCTTAAACAATTGATTATTGCGGGCATAATTTACCGAGTCTTGCAGGAGATTAGCTCTTGCTTGCTCCTTGGCAGCTTTGGCCTGTAATTCTCCAGCTTTTGCCTGAGCCAGACCAGCCTGGCTTTGCTCTAAAAGAGATCTGTAATCGTCTGGGCGGATGGTAAGGAGCAAGTCGCCCTTCTTCACCCGCATTCCTTCTTTGATTGCAATAAAAACAACCTCCCCTGATACATCTGGAGCTACTGGAACATCTACGGTTGGTTGAATGGTACCCGATTCGGTTACCCGAGAATAAAGAGAACGGATCTCAGATTCGGCTGTCTGAACTTTGATTTTGTTTTCTTTACCGATAATCCCCTGGCTCCGCAATACCATGACGGTTCCTAGTCCGATTACCAATAAGCCAATGATCCAAAATAGGGTTTTGTTACTTTTTTTTCTTCTTGCCATGAGTCAAAATCTAGGATGAAGGTTAGGTTAAGGGTTTTAGACAGCTTAAAAATCCAGGGATTTGCCCTGGTAGAAATCTAATATTTTTGTGCGAAAGTGATATTGATATTTAAGTTGTATTTGGTTGAGCATAGCCATTTGTAGATTATTCTGGGCCAAGATATAGTCAACAGAATTAATTACGCCTAAATCCAGTTGCTTTTTTGCGTTGTCAAAGGCTAATTGTTGGCTGTTAATTTGCCGAGTAACCTGTTGGTATTGACTAAAGGTGTTTCCTACATCCAAATATGCCTGCTCTATAGTCTGACGCAATTCTAGGCGGCTCTGCATAGCCAGTATTTGAGCTTGCTCTACGCGAATATCTGCTCTTTCTACACCGGAACGCACTTGTCTTCTGTTGTAGATAGGGATATTCAATCCTAGGCTGAAAGAGTAGTTTAAGTTGTCCTCTAGTGTTTGAGAAACGTCTATGCTTTGTCCAATGGGTTTACCATATCCTGTGCCAGCACTAGATCCAAAACTCAAAGATGGAAAAGCAAAACTCCTTGCGATAGCAATTCCTTTTTCTGCACTTTGGATGCCGAGATCTGCACTCTTGATATTGGGCTGTGTCCCTTCGGCATAGTCGTAAATAGCGTCTACACTCTCTAATTCTAAAATGGACCCTACCTCGGGAAGGATGGGTTTTTCAATTTGGAAGTTTTCTGATGGATTCAGATTCAATAATTGTTGCAATTGGAGATAAGCCATCTGCAATTGATTTTTTGCATCAACTACATTGGTCTCATCTTGGGCAAGTTGGGCATCAAGCTCCAAGAAATTAGTCATGGCCATAGTTCCTGCATCGACCAATTTTTTCATTCGATCTCGTTGTTCTTTGGAAGACTCTACCTGTGCCTCACGTTGGCCCAAGAGTTCCTGATTCATTAAGACATTTAAATATGCAGTGGCTATATTTAGACCTAGGGTGTTTTCCGCATCAGCCATATCCAAACTAGCAATCTGTTGGTTGATTTTAGCTTGTTCAATGCTGTTGATTATGTTAAAGCCAGAGAAAACAGGAAGGGAAAGATTGGCTCCTAGGTTAAATCCATTCGTATTGACATCAACTCTGTCATTTGTAAATGGGTCGAATCCTCGACCATAAGCCCAGTTTGTTCCAGAATTCATATTTAAAGAGGGGTGTCGAGCAGCTTTTGCCTCTTTTAAGTTAATGCTACTCGTCACTTGATCCAGTCTAGCTTGCTGTAAGGTAAGGTTAGTTTCTTTTGCGTAATCAAAGCAGCGTTTCAAATCCCAGGTCTCCTGGGCGGGAAGAAACAGGGTGCAACAAATAAGTGCCGTACCGAGTAGTAGATGTTTATGGTTCATAGGTCTCAACATTAGGGTTTTGCAAAGGTTGATAAAATATAGATAACAATTTCTTCAGGAGGTTGAAAAATAATTTATTTTTTAGGCATAAAAATTGCGAATAGTTCCTGGGATGAATAATTGCCTTGTTTTACATGTAATTTCCCAATTATTTTCGTAGCAATTTGTGGTCGCTAACATAACACAATTTTTCATGAAAAAATTTCTTGTATCCTGTCTGGCATTCTGCCTAGTAGTACTTGGGCTAAATAACCCCCTCCAGGCCCAGGATCCACAGTACTCTCAATTTTATTCCAATTTACCCCTTTTAAATCCTGCATTTACAGGATCGGGAATTGGGCATCGGGTATCCATGAACTACCGCGCCCAATGGGTTCAAATACCGGGATACTACAAGCAATTTGCTTTTTCTTATGATGTTCCCGTATTTTTTCTTGGTAGTACGAATGGATTGGGGGTTTCGTTTAGTTCCGATATTGCTGGAGAGGGGAATCTGCAAAAACTAAACATATTAGTCAATTATGCCTACGAGGTGGAGATCAATGAAGACAATATCTTGAGATTTGGGTTGAGAGGGGGCCTTCAGCAGGCAAGCATTGACTTTTTTAAGCTTCGCTTTCCCGATCAAATCGACGCTCGGGAAGGATTTATTCTACAGACACAGGAGCCCGGTCTTGCAGCAGGTTTGAGCGACCAAATCCGCCCTGATGTAGGTGCCGGAATTGCTTATTTTAACAAGGCCGCATATGTCGGAGTTACGGTGGATCACATTACTTCTCCTACAGAACGTTTTTACGATACTCCTTTAGCTGCAGGTATTGATGCTTCATTACCGATGAAGATTACGGCAACTGGTGGAGTGAAAATACCTATTGGCTCTGCTAGACGCACCCGAAGCTCTGCAGATATGAGTATTACTCCGGCTGTACTTTATATGCAACAGGGAGAATTTAGCCAGGTGGATGTAGGACTTTATGTCAACGTAGAGCCTTTGGTGTTCGGAGCTTGGTACAGGAATCAAGACGCCTTAATTGGATTGATCGGTATACAAACAGGTAACTTTCGCTTTGGGTATTCCTACGACTTTACGGTCTCCAATTTAGGCCAGAATGTCTCAGGAGGTTCACATGAAGTATCTGTAGTTTTTGAAATTGAAAAACGTAGGTCCAGAAGAGGACCTAAGGCACGGGATTTGCCCTGTCCTAAATTTTAGCACGATATTTGATACCTATAGATGAAAATATTTCTTAGATTTGTCGTACAACATAAAACAAGATAGCTTCTATAGGTAAATTTCTACACGTAATTGTTCATAACGAATAGCAACCGAAGCCATTCGGGCTTCATTAAGAGGAAAGAACCTTACTAAATACTTTGTTTAAGAAATCATAAGATGATGAACAGAAGCCTAAATCTTGTTTTTGCAACTTTAGCCATTTGTGCTTTTTTTCTAGCAAGTTGTAGCCAGGGAAAGCTAAGCTCAAATAAGAGTAACAAAACTGGGGTTAAGTACAATAAAAAGAGCTTTATGCCTCAAAAGCCGCCCAAGTACCTCAAGGTACCAGGCATGACCTTCATCCCAGGAGGTCTATTTCTTCAGGGAGGTTCCGAGAAAGATATTGAGTACAATCAGGACAATCAGACTCATCGAAAAACTGTGCAGAGCTTCTACATGGATACGGAAGAAGTATCTAATGAAAACTGGAAGGAGTTCTTGTACCACGTAGAAAACGGTTCTCCTGGTAGTGAGATGGTTAATATGGAGTTTAACGATTTATATCCTGATACCATACTTTGGGCAAGGGATCTGGCTTTCAATGAGCCTTTGGTTCACTCCTACTTCCAGCACCCCTCTTTCGACAGATACCCTGTCGTGGGAATTACCTGGCACCAGGCAAATGAATATTGTAAGTGGCGTACTTCTTTTGTCAATGCCTCCCGACAAGGCAAAAAAGGCAAAAAAGGAGGAAACGCTGTTAATCTTCCCGATAAATTCCGTTTGCCAACAGAAGCTGAGTGGGAATATGCCGCTAGAGGTGCTCAGGAAAGTCAATTATATGCATGGGAAGGGAAATCTCTTAGAAAAAGAAATGGCAGAATGCGCGCCAACTTCAAGCGTGGACGCGGAGATTACGCTGGATGGGCTGGGGGAAATGGAAAGCATCTAAATGATAAATATGTAACCCCCGCTCCAGTTGGATCCTATTGGGCCAATGATTTTGGACTATATAACATGTCTGGCAACGTAGCGGAGTGGTGTGAAGATACATATCGCGTACTCTCATATGAAGATACCGATGACTTGAATCCTTTCCGTAAGAAGGGTGAAACCACCATCAAGCCTAATTCTTGGCTGGACGACAATGACTACGATCAGGACATGTCTTTGTTGTTCAACCCTGACCCAAATGCTTCTGAGGGAAGTGGCGAATTTGACAATGTGAAAGTATATCGTGGGGGATCTTGGTATGACATCGCTTATTATATGTCTCCTGGGGTTAGAAGGTTCTTCCCCGCTGATTCCGCTAGTAACACAATTGGCTTCCGCTGTTCAATGATCAGCCCCAATAGACCTGACTAAGGCAATATTACCTATCTTATAAATGATGTGGTGAGTCCGTAGCTCACCACATTTTTTTTATACAACGACTCTGTTGTATTTTTGTACTTTGGGTAAGATAGTTTTATAGTCGATAGTCCATAGTTTAGATGCTGAAAAATTTGGGATTTATTCTACTCAGACTGTCGACTATGGACCATCAAACTATATAACCCACTCTTATGAAACTCAGAGCCGAAAACCTAGTCAAAAAATATAAGCAACGACCTGTTGTAAACGAAGTTTCTTTGGAGGTAAACCAAGGAGAAATTGTAGGCCTCTTAGGCCCAAATGGGGCAGGAAAGACTACTACATTCTATATGATTGTAGGGCTGATTCGGCCCAATGCAGGGAATATTTTCTTGGATGATCGAGATATTACTCCCTTGCCGATGTACAAGAGGGGGCAATTGGGCATTGGATACCTGGCTCAGGAGGCCTCAGTCTTTCGGAATTTATCAGTAGAAGACAACATCTTGGCAGTTTTGGAAATGGGAACTTCTCTCAACAAAAAAGATCGAACCGAACGGACGGAGCAATTATTAGAAGAATTTAGCATTACCCATGTACGCAAAAGCAAAGGAAAAGTCCTTTCAGGTGGAGAAAGAAGGAGAACGGAGATTGCTCGTGCATTAGCAGTAAATCCGAAATTTATCTTATTGGACGAACCCTTTGCCGGAATCGACCCCAAGGCGGTTGAGGATATTCAATTCCTCGTTTCAGACTTGGCAAAAAGAAATATTGGGGTATTAATTACCGATCACAATGTGCATGAGACATTGAATATTACCAATAGAACTTATATATTATATGAAGGAAAGATACGGATTTCAGGAACCGCTGAAGAGATAGCGGAAAACCCAGAAGCAAAACGGCTGTATCTTGGGGAAAACTTTCAGTTAAATAGATGAAGCTCGTTGTTCACAAGATTGCTAGTTGGTTTTTAAAAAGGAGAATAGAGCAGATCGAACAATTTATGCGTTATCCCCACGAAACGCAGTTTCTCCATTTCAAAAATCTAGTAAGAAAGGCTGTTCCTACTGATTTTGGCCAGACCTACCATTTTGATGAAATTTCTTCAATTGATTCCTTTAGGGATAGAATTCCCATAAGCTCCTATGAAGATTTTTTTCCGTACATCGAAAGAGCCTTTAGGGGAGAACCCAATGTCATTTGGCCAGGAAAGGTAAACTGGTTTGCCAAATCCTCGGGGACGACCAACGATAAAAGCAAATTCATTCCCGTTTCTCAAGAAACCCTCTCTGAGTGTCATTTTCAGGCAGGGCAAGATATGTTGGGCCTTTATTTTAATGCGAATCCCCATAGTAAGTTGTTTTCTGGAAAATCTTTGTCCATTGGAGGAAGCCTAGGGGTAAATCCTGAAAATGAGGATATCCGTTTCGGGGATGTAAGTGCTGTCATAGTAGAAAATCTCCCTATTTTCTTTGAACTCATGCGCACACCTAGTAAAGAGGTTGCGATGATGGCCGACTGGGATGAGAAACTGGAGGCTATGGCAGCCGAGATTGTGGATGTTGATGTGACCTGTATAGCGGGAGTTCCTACCTGGACATTGTTACTAATCCATCGCTTGTTGGAAATGAGAAATGTTTCCTCTCACGACTTAAGAGAAATTTGGCCAAACCTAGAACTCTATGTGCATGGAGGAGTGAGTTTTGATCCCTATCGTCCTCAGTTTAAAAAACTCATCCCCTATAAAGACATGCATTACCTTGAGGTTTACAATGCCTCAGAAGGTTTTTTTGCCCTGCAGAACGAAATGGATAAGGATGACCTTCTGCTAATGTTGGACTACGGAATTTTTTATGAATTTATTCCCATGGAGCACCTGGAGGAGGAGCATCCCCCTACCCATATATTGGAAGAGGTAGAACTTGGGAAAAATTATGCCATGGTCATCAGTACCAATGGAGGACTCTGGCGTTACCTTATAGGAGATACCGTTACCTTTACTTCCAAATATCCCTTTAAGATTAAAGTAACTGGTCGAACCAAACATTATATAAACGTATTTGGTGAAGAGTTGATGGTGAGCAATGCAGAGCAAGCCCTGCAAAAAGCTTGTCTGGCTACTGGAGCAGTGGTCGATAATTACACTGTAGCCCCTATATTCCTGGATAGCCACCAATTGAATGGGATTAAAAAAGGAGGCCATGAATGGCTATTAGAATTCAAAACGGAACCTCATTCTATAGATGCTTTTGGCCGTGAATTGGACCAGGGCCTAAAAGAACTCAATTCGGATTATGCCGCCAAAAGGGTAGGGGATTTAGCTGTTGGTCCTCCTCATTTGCATAAGCTTCCTCAGGGCACCTTTTACAACTGGATGAAAAAAAGGGGGAAGCTTGGAGGACAAAATAAAGTGCCTCGCCTCTCTAATTCTCGGGACTATGTAGAGGATATTTTGAAGATGCTAGAAACCCAGAGCTCCTAGCCGGGAAAAATCTATTAGATATGGGACTTATTTATAGATTTGGCATCTTCCATTTTTTTGAAGGAAGGCAAAATCTGTAGATTAAGTAAACGATTCTGTTTCCAACCAATTGGATTTATATGCGTTATTAGAATGTTGTACGTTTGTGAAATAATCGAAAACCTTCTTATTATTTTTAAAAAACCTTTTTTATGAACCGTTTTACGATAAAAATGGGGACTCTCTTCTTGTTTGTCATAGGCCTAATGGCTTATGTAAATGGGCAAGATCTTTCCCAAGAGATCCCCTTAGACCCTAAAGTAAGATATGGTAAGCTAGAAAATGGCCTTACTTACTACATTCGCCATAATGAAAAACCTGAAGACCGAGTTGAGCTTCGCTTAGCTGTAGATGCGGGTTCCATGCAGGAAGATGACGACCAGTTGGGCCTGGCACATTTTGCCGAGCACATGTTGTTTAATGGAACCAAAAATTTCGAAAAGAATGATATCGTTGATTTTCTTCAATCTATAGGGGTAGAATTTGGGGCTGACCTAAATGCCTATACCAGTTTTGATGAAACAGTGTATATGCTACCTCTTCCAACCGATGATCCAGAAATTTTGAATAAAGGATTTCAAATCCTGGAGGACTGGGCCCATCAAGCTACCTTTGAAGATGAAGAAATTGACAAAGAACGAGGTGTTGTTATAGAGGAATGGAGGAGAGGACTTGGGGCGCAAGATCGAATGCGCAAAGAGATCTTCCCTGTAATTTTAAAAGATTCACGCTATAAGGATCGCCTTCCTATCGGGGATACCACTATCCTCAAGAACTTTGATTATGAAACTATACGTCGTTTTTACAAAGACTGGTATCGCCCAGATCTAATGGCGGTTGTGGTTGTGGGAGATATTGATGTAGAGGAAATGGAGGCCAAAATCAAGGCTCAATTTTCCGGAATCCCCAATGCCTCGGAAAAGCGGGAGAAAATGGATAGTTCCGTTCCTAGTCATGATGAAACCTTATTTGTGGCTGCATCTGATAAAGAAATGCCGTTCACACAGATTCAAATCTATAATAAACAGCCTAGAAAAAGATTAAAGACTTTGGAGGACTACAGGCTCTATATTGCCCGCAGACTTTACAACCAAATGCTGGGATCTAGACTGAGTGAATTGAGCCAAAAAGCAGATCCTCCCTTCATTAATGGCTTTTCTTCATATGGAGGCTTTATCGGGGATGTGGATTCTTATACCTCTTCTGCTTTTGTAAGCGAAACGGGTATCATTCGAGGGATTGAAACCCTATTGCTAGAAAACAAACGGGTGCTGGAACATGGTTTTCAAGCGAGTGAGCTCGAACGTGCTAAAAAGGACCTTTATAATTTCTATGAAGATGCCTTTAAAGAAAAAGATAAATCCGAGTCACGAGGAATCGTAGGGGAATATGTGTATCATTTTTTAGATGCGGTGCCCGTTCCCGGAATTGAATTTGAATTTGGCTTTGTGAAAGACCATTTGAAGGGGATTACCTTAGAAGAAATAAATGCCTTGCCAGCGGAATGGATAAGTGAGAAAAACAGGGTTATTGTGATTAATTCTCCCGAAAAAGAGGGCTTAGAAATACCCCAAGAATCAGAAGTCTTGGCCTTGTTAGAGAAGGTGAACAATACAGAAGTTGAGCCCTACGAGGATAAAGTCATTGAAGATCCTCTCATTGCTGAGATTCCCCAGGCAGGAAGTATAACTGCACAGAAAGAAATTCCCGAAGTAGGTGCGACAGAACTCACCTTGTCGAATGGAATTAAAGTGGTCCTAAAACCTACCGATTTCAAGGATGATGAAGTATTGCTCAGTGCCTATAGCTTTGGAGGTATTTCCTTGGTGGAAGATGATATATATGAATCAGCCAGCTTTGCTACCCCGATCGTCCAGCGCAGTGGGGTTCGCATCTTTTCCAGCACAGATTTGGAGAAGTTACTTACCGGAAAAACGGTCCAGGTAGGTGCCTATGTAGGAGATTTGGAAGAAGGCTTTAGTGGAAGCGCTTCCCCTGAGGATCTGGAAACCCTATTTCAATTGATTTATTTGTATGCAACAGCTCCCAGGAAGGATGAAGAAGCTTTTGGCGCCTTTATGTCTCAGCTGAAAGCGGTATATCCCAACCTCATGTCGGATCCTAACTTTTATTTTCAGGATCAAGCAGCAAGGGTTCTTGCCCAGGATCATCCCCGTGCCAATACCTTCCCTACCATGGAAGATATCGAAAAAATTAACCTGGACGAAGCCTACAGCATCTATCAAGATCGTTTTGAGGACTTGGACGATTTTGTATTCTTTTTGGTAGGAAATTTCGAGGTAGATGCCATCAAGCCTCACATTGAAACGTATCTGGCAACTTTACCCGCAACGAACCGAGAGGAAAGCTTTAAGGATGTGGGCATTCGCCCACCTTCTGAAGGACTTACCAAGGAATTTAAAAAGGGAACAGAGGAGAAAAGTCAGGTTCAAATTACCATCCCGGGTGAATTGAACGACGAAAAGGATCGCTTCTTGATAAGAATGGTGGCTGAAGCCCTTTCTATAAAACTCATTGAAAACCTTCGTGAAGAGATCAGTGGCGTTTACTCTACCAGAGCAAGGGCTAGTACCTCTAAGTATCCCTACTTAGGCTATTCAGTTAATGTGAGTTTTTCTTGTGCACCCGAAAATGTGGATACACTTGTTAACGCTACCCGGATCGAGATGGAGAAAATCCTCGCCAACGGCCCTACCCAGGAAGATTTGGATAAGGTAAAAGAGCAAGAAAAGAGAGACTTGGAGGAAAATATTAAGCAAAATCGCTGGTGGCTTAACTCTTTACGCTCCGTTTACTACAATAATAGAGAAATGGAGTATATCACTGAGAAAAAATTGAAGGAAAGAATTGATGGCCTTACGGTTGAAGAACTCAAACGCGTGGCCAATGATTACCTCAAGTTGGATAAGCAAATCACCCTTATCTTGAATCCGGAAGAAGTTGCGGAAGTGGAAAAAGTAGAAGCTCCTAGTGATGTAACCGTGGAATCTGTTATCAACAAATATGTTGAAGCTATTGGAGGGATGGATAAGCTGAACTCCGTAACTACTCTTAAGAAAGAAGGCAACATTTCTGTAATGGGAATGGATATGGGAACTTTGGAAGTGTGGAAAGGAGCAGATCAATACGGAGCTAAGCAGTCTACTCCTCAAGGAGATGTTAGAATTATCATTGCTGAAGGGAAAACTACCATGATTTCCCCCATGGGAAAGCAAGAGCTTCCTGAACAGGCAGCTACACCCATGAAATTTGATAAGGCGATGTTCCCGGAATTGGTTTATGAAAACTTAGGTATAACTGCAACCTTGGAAGGAGTTGAGAAAGTAGGAGAGAACGATGCGTATAAGATCGCCTTTGCCTTACCCGGTGGGGTAGTCATCAATAGGTGGTACGATGCAGAAACTGGACTATGTACCAAGTTAACCGCTCCGGGTACTGAAGCAACTTTCAATGCCTATAAGACAGTAGACGGAATACAATTTCCTTCTGAAGCAACGATGAAAGCTCAAGGAATGGAAATGAGTGTAACTGTAGGGGATATTGAGGTTAATGGGGAAATCGATGAGGGCTTGCTGAAAGTAGAATAAATTAAAATCCTCAATAGATATGGGATCAATACCTAATCTATTGAACCTAGATAATTGAAACAGTCCGGGCATTTTATTTGCCCGGACTGTTTTCATATCCAATTAACAAGAATTCCGTAAATTGATCGGGCAGGTTCGTTTACCAGCGATTGTATTTTTTCCTTCAAATAATTTTCCTTCAAATATGAAGACCAAGTATTTTCTTCCCCTTCTATGCCTACTATTTCTTGTTCCGCCTTTGAAGGGACAAAATGGAGTGGAGTTTCTATCAGGGACCTGGGCTGAAATCCTGGAAGCTGCGAAGACGCAAAAGCGTTTGATATTTGTCGATGCCTATACCACTTGGTGCGGTCCCTGTAAGATGATGGACCGGAATACCTATACAGATGCCGGTGTAGGCTTATTTTTTAATGAAAATTTCATCAGCTATAAGTTGGACATGGAGAAGGGGGAAGGCTTGGAGTTTGCCAGAAAATATGAAATTAATGCCTATCCGGCTCTCCTATTTATCAACCATGAAGGCATGGAGATCCACAGGGAGATGGGCTATAAAAGTCCCCTTGAGATGATAAGAGCTGGGCAAATTGCGAATGATCCTCAAAAAAATGGCGCCCTGTTGGAATTGGAATTTGAAGAAGGGAATCAAGACCCTGAAAGAATGCGTGAGTATGCATTTCTATTGAAAAATAGCCAGAAAGACTACAGGGAGGCAGCTTCCCGCTATTTTGAAACAGTAGAGGATAAAGATTTGGATGAACCGAAGGCCTGGGAGGCTATAAGGGAATTTACCTTTGGACTGAATTCGCGTGAATTTCAATTCCTAATAAAGCGGAAAAAGCGCTTTGAAAGGAAATTTGGAGATAAAGAAGTTGAAGAGAAAATCCTAGATGTATTGAAGAAGCAGGCTGTCGTTTCTGCCCTTACGAGGAATGAAGGACCCTTCCTTCAAGCGCTTAGTATTGCGGATGATGCCTTCAAAGATAAGGGAAAAAACTCCGATAGACTTCGTATGACCTATGCGGTCGGAACTAAGGATTGGGATACTTATGCTCAACAAGCTATGAGGTATTTTGACTTCTATTCGGTTAAAGATCCAGAAGAACTCCTCAGGGCTGCGGGGCACTTTTATCAGCAAATTAATGATATATCCTTTTTAGAAACAGCCACAGACTGGGCCATCCAAGCACACCAGAATACCCCTAGCTTTCAATCTAAATTTTTACAAGCAGGACTACTCTTTAGAACGAACAAGCTCAGCGAGGCGCTGAATACAGCCTACCAGAGCAAGAATTTGGCGGAAGCAGGCAAGAACCCCGACATCGCAGCTGAATATATCGCCATGGCAGATCAATTAATTGAAGAAATTCAACATGCGGAAAAGTAGGGAGTGGAATAGGGGGAGAATAGTCCAAGTGATGCAGGTGTGAGGAGAGAGGAGTGAGGTTTCTGTTTAAACTCTCACCTCATAGCTCTCACCTAAAAGCGCTAATTATTTTACCTGTGGACCATGGACTGTCAACTATAAACCAATAAAGCCCCCTTCTCTAAAGAAAAGGAGGCTTTTTATTTAAGGTTGGAGCTTACGCTAATTTCAAAAGCAGGTCAGCCACTCTGCAGCTGTATCCCCATTCATTGTCATACCAGCCTACTAATTTAGCCATGTTCCCATTGGCTGAAGTCATTTGGCTATCGAAAATACAAGAGTGAGGATTGCCTACGATATCAGAGGAAACCAACGGATCCGTTGAGTATTCCATGATACCCTTTAGGGGACCTTCTGCAGCAGCCTTCATTGCGGCGTTTACATCTTCGCTACTGACAGGCTTGTCAAGAATTACGGTCAGATCTGTAAGAGATCCATCAGGTACAGGAACACGAGCCGCGATCCCATTCAATTTTCCTTGTAATTCAGGTAAGACCAGTCCTACAGCAGTAGCAGCTCCCGTGGTTGTGGGAACGATATTCACCGCAGCGGCACGTGCACGACGCAAGTCACTGTGAGGCGCATCCTGAATGCGCTGATCTGCTGTATAGGCGTGAATAGTGGTCATATATCCAGCAACGATTCCGAAAGAGTCATTGAGGACCTTGGCCATCGGAGCCAAGCAGTTAGTTGTACAAGAGGCATTGGACAGAACCTGCATATCCGAAGTAACAATGCTGTCATTTACCCCCATTACTACCGTTGCATCTACTTCTCCTTTAGCCGGAGCCGAAATCACTACTTTTTTGGCACCAGCGGTCAAGTGCATGCCTGCTTTTTCACGGTTTCTAAATACACCTGTTGACTCTACTACAATTTCGACACCGAGATCGCCCCATCCCAAATTCTTGGGATCGCGTTCAGCGGAAGCCAATATTCTTTTACCATTAACAGTAATCGACTCATCGTCCACTCCATCTACCGTACCGGCAAATTTTCCATGTACAGAATCGAATTTCAACAAGTTCGCCAAGGTAGCATTGTCCGTTAAGTCATTGATTTTTACGATGTCTACATTGGGGTTGTCAATGAGGGCCCGGAATACCAGACGACCAATTCGTCCGAATCCATTTATACCTACTTTAATTGCCATATTTGTAATACTTTGATGTTAATTTTCAATAAACCGCGTAAATGTAGTAGTTGGTTTATAGAAAACCAATTTTCCCGGAAAGAATGCGAATAGGAGGACAATTCTTTACATTGGGGTAATAGAGGAGGGGGGAGGTCTCGTTGAGAAGGTTATTTAGTTTGATGGTCCATGGTCGATAGTCTGGGTTGAAAGGGTTTGATAGTATTGTGGTCCATGGTCGACAGTTTAGGTTGTGAAGGCTAGTATGGCTCAAGAACCAACCCAAACTGTGGACTGTCGACTATCTAACCATTTAACCAACCCAAACTGTGGACCGTCGACTAGCAAACCATTTAATCCATTTTTTTTTACAAAAACTTGAATGAATGGGAAATTACTACTACTTTTGTCCCACGATTTTTACGAAGTCCCGTTCGTCTAGTGGTTAGGACTCCAGATTTTCATTCTGGCAACAGGGGTTCGAGTCCCCTACGGGATGCTTTCATAATAGAAATCCTCAGGTGATAGCCTGGGGATTTTTTTATGCCTCCTTCCCCATTTTTACTTGATTTTTTGATACCTTTCCTATTAAACCCATCGCACCTATGGATACTTGCTTCACCTCTACAACCTCTCTTAGGGGATTCTTTAGTTTGTTTTTGATCCTCTCCCATTTTTCTATATCTGCTCAAGAACCCACGATTGAACGTCCTCCTAATATCATTTTGGTTATGGCGGATGATTTGGGAACAGAAGCTGTGGGATGCTATGGCGGAACTTCCTACAAAACGCCAGAATTAGACGAATTGGCCCAGACGGGGGTTCAGTTTACGCATGCATATGCCTATCCACTATGCACTCCCACCCGTGTGAGTCTGATGACAGGTAAATATAATTTTCGGAATTGGAAGGCCTTTGGTATCCTGGACCCGGAGGAACAAACTTTTGGCCATTTACTACAGGAACAAGGCTATAAAACCTGCATGGTGGGGAAATGGCAATTACAAAGCTATGATCCTCCTGGGTATCCAGGGGGAGAACTGAGGAGAAATACAGGGATGCGGGTGGAGAATGCCGGCTTTGACGAATATTGTATGTGGCATACTGCTCATACAGAGGATAAAGGCTCTCGTTATGCGGATCCCTTGATTTATCAAAATGGCTCTTTCCTCCAGCATACCAATGATTTGTACGGACCAGACGTATTTACAGACTACCTCCTCGATTTTATCGAGAGACACCAAGATGAGCCCTTTTTTGCCTATTACCCCATGGCGCTCACCCACGGGCCTTTTGTCCCTACCCCAGATAGCAAGAGTTGGTCAGACAAAACCCAAAGGCATAGGGTGAAGGATACATATTTTGGCGATATGGTAGAATATACCGATAAGTTGATGGGGCGAATAATGGAGAAGCTGGAGACCTTAGGAATACGGGAGGAAACCCTAGTCCTCTTTTATAGCGACAACGGCACCCATCAGCGTTTGAGTTCCAAGATGGGAGATGAGCTAATCCAGGGAGGGAAGGGATTAAATAATGATGCGGGAACCCGTGTTCCTCTGATCGCAAACTGGAAGGGTAACATCAAAAGCGGAATCAAATCAGATGCAATGATCGTTCCAAGTGATTTTATTCCTACCCTATTTGAAGCTGTAGGAAGGCCATTGCCCAAGAGTTTCCCTGCGGATGGTGAAAGCTTCCTCAGGGCCATGAAAGGGGAGGAGTCCAATCGGAGAGAGTGGGTATTTATGGATCACAACCCTAAGCCCGGCTGGGACAAGGATAATTTTATTCCCCGCCGCTTTGTAAAAGGACCACAATATAAACTCTACGCAGATGGGCGCTTTTTTGATGTAGAAGCGGATAAACTGGAGCAGCAGCCTATCCAGGCTCAGACTGAAAGGCAAAAAGTTCTCCACCAGCAATATCAGCACATTCTGGACTCCCTACGACGGTACCGGACTTTTGGCTACTTGGAGTCAATGGATCCCCGATTTGACGATTTAGTTTCCCCTCAAACCGAAATCGAAGTGATAGCTGAGGGCTTTACCTGGTCGGAGGGGCCCGTTTGGGTACCCCAACAGCAATGTCTGCTTTTTTCCGATGTGCCGCGCAATGTCGTATATAAATGGACGGAGGCCAATGGGTTGTCCACTTTTCTAAAACCTTCGGGCTATACGGGAACCAAGCCACGAGGAGGAGGGAAGGGGAGCAATGGACTAATATTGGATGAGCAAGGAAGGTTGATTTTGTGCCGACATGGGGATCGAGAAATTGCCCGTTTGGCAAGTAGCCTAACAGAGCCTCAGCCCGTTTTTCAAAGCTTAGCTACTCATTATGAAGGAAAGCGCTTGAATAGCCCCAATGACTTGGTTAGGGATAGCCAAGGGAATATCTATTTTACAGATCCCGATTTTGGACTAGACCGCGAACTTCCCAATGGAGGGAAGGAATTAGGGTTCAATGGAGTTTATCGCTTGAACCCCCAAGGGGAACTTTCTCTCCTTACTTCCACACTTGCCAAACCCAATGGAATTGCTTTGTCGCCCGATGAGCGAACTTTGTATATAGCCAATTCTGGCCCGGCCCAATACCTAGCCTATAACTTATCTCCTGAGGGAGAATTAGGAGACCTGAAATGGTCCTTTGACGTGGGCCAACTGCTTAGGGAAAGCAAAAGTAAGCAAGCCCCAGATGGCCTGGCAGTCGATGAGCAAGGAAATGTTTTTGCTACAGGCCCGGATGGTATCCTGGTTTTGTCTCCAGAAGGTACACATTTGGGTACCATTAGGACCAACAAACGGACTTCCAATTGCACCTTCAATGAAGACTATACAGTCTTATATGCTACCTGTGATGATTATATCCTGAGGATCATTCTGGGGTATAAGTTGGGGCATGAGTAAGCTGAGGAACAATCCCCCTACTTACAAACGGTTGAGATGAGCCAAAAGGGCTTGTCTCTTTCTTCTTGCGACAGGTATATCAGCGCCATCTTGCATGATAATATTACCTGCTCTTTCATAGGATTGGATATAATTGAGGTTGATCAAATGCGATTTGTGAGGGGAGAAAAATCCATAGGGTTCAAGTTTTTCCGAAAAATTCCCCAAGTTGTGAGAACTCGTCAAACTTTTATTACCCCTTATTATAATTCGGGTACACCTTTGTAAACCTTCGCAACGAAGGATATCTCGTATTTTGAAAAAATCATACCCCTTAAAGGTAGGGATTCCCAATAGCTCTTCAGTGGAATTAACCTTATTGATGGATTGGGCATAATCCGTATAGATTCTCTTTAGTACATAGCGGAAGGCTCGGTGCAAGGATTCACTAGTTATTGGACAGACCGTACACCCTATAACACCTACTTCCATTAAGGGACCAAAGGCCTCCTTCTCACTAAAAATTAGTAGGCTCTGACAGTAAACTTTTTCTAAATCTCGTATCAGAGAAATAATGTCCATATCTGGGAAAGGCAACTCTATGACAATTAATTTTATGGAATTTGCTCTAATAAATTGGAAGATTGCATCCCTAGTCAGTAGGTTCTCTAAAGTGGTAAAACGGAATCCAATGGGGGCTGCACATTTTTCCAATAAGCTGAAATGTTTTTTGGCTTGTATGCTGAGTAGTAATGAATTAATCATGGCCTTTTTAATAAGGAAGTTTCATGATTGAAATTTCCTTGTCCATGTAAGAATTCTTTTTGTTACCTCATAAAACCCTTCCCTTACATCAAGTTGACCGCTGCTTACATGTACCTTCTAGAAAGATTTTTTGCTTGTTAACTTATCGTTCGAATAAGCCAAGGACAATCTGTATGGATGATATTGAGATAGTGGATATTACGCTCTCCATTGAGAAGATCGGCTTAGAAGAATACAATTCAAAGGATAATTTTTCAGACCTCATCGTGAGAATAAAAAGAAAGGATTTGGGCTTTGAGGAAGACTTCGTAGCATCTCTGCTAACCTTTGACTATGCGGGAAACCTATCTGCTCAAATTGAAGACTTCCCTGCAGATTTAGGCTCTTGCTTTTACTACATGCCCAACATGATACTGATAGAGTCCCTAGAGAAAAAGCTTGTTAGTCGCGTAGTACACCAATTGATTGAAGAAGGAGATTTTTTTATGGCATTTCGAAAATTATTGTGATTCATGGAAATAACGCCTGTACAAATCGGAACTATTCTGAATAATGTTGCTACCCTAATTGCCAATCCTTTAGAGGATGGGGGCTTAGGGTTAGGACTTGAAAACGTACAGATTTCTAATATAGCATTTAATGAAACAGATAGTTCGGAAAGCAGACTTATTATTTCTCTGGTAAATGTGGAAGAGGAGAAAACCCTGAGATACGCCCAAACACAATCTGTTCTCCCTGGACCGGAACCTACTGTTTACACCCATAATCCGGTTGTTTTTATCAATTTGTACCTCTTATTCAGTTTTCCTAGAGAAAATGATTTGACCTTCACAACTTCCTTAAATGATCTGGGTAGCCTGTTGGCATTTTTTCAAAAGAAATATGTCTTTTCCGCAGATGACTTGGAATTACCAGAAACGGGCACACAACCGGCCTTTGGTAAACTCATTTTCGAACTCTATTCTTTAAGCTTTGAGCAAATGAATCACCTTTGGGGAGTACTAGGAGGAAAATATATTCCCTCGGTGATGTATAAAGTAAGACTCATGCCGATCAAAGTCGAGCCTGAAATTCCTGAAGCCTTGATTAAACGCGAACAAGCCAATTTAACCAACCCCTGATGGTCCAACTGAATTATGACATATTATTCATTCTTGGGATGGAAATAATCCCTGTCGAGGATAGGCAAAACGTGCTTCGCCCCTCCGACTTGAAATGGAAACCCACCTCTGCAACCCAACAACTTATGAAGCGAGAAGGTATGCTCTTCAAGGTTCTGGGGGATCAAGCCTTGATATTGGCTGAACCGAGTCGTTATGAAGAAGAAGAAGGAGAACAAGTCCCATATTATGATATAACTGAAAGTCTCCAACTGACCTTTGAATTGAGGCTCGGAAGAAAGGAACTAAGCAGATATGTAGATGTTGGTCCTGGCCCAAGGGAAACGCAGGGAAATCCTACTATTCCGGAGGAATTACAGGCTTTTTTTGTCAGGGTTTTCTCCAATTCTATGCCTGTATATGCCTTAAGAAATGATAGGCTTATGGCTGGTGAAAGCCAGGAGCCAGTGGGTATTATGGACGCAGTCGCTCCACCCACTGGCCATTTACAATTTATCAAGAGTTCCTTTTCAAATATACAATTAAAGGGTCCTCTACCTGGGGAAGACCCGGTGAGCCCGCTTAGCTTACTCGTATTTGAGGAGGAGGAAGAAAAACGAATTGAAAATCCTATCTCCTTCAATTTTAAGGCATGTGAGCTCCCAGAAGGATTGTATGACCTCGAAGGAGTTTACTTGACAGGAGGCACGGAGGAAACTCCCTTTGCAGGAAAAATTTTCCTGAACAAGGGAAGAAATGAAAAACCGGCATGGATGTACCTGTTGATAGAAATTTCGAACGGAACCTTCAAATCTGGGGAGTTATCCTACTCAGTCAAATTAAAGGAAAAACTCCCTCTTACCCTTCCCCAACCAGAAGCTTGATCTAACATTAAATTAACAATTTATAAAACCTAATAATGAAATAATTATGCCCGTACCCTTAAGTTCTTACAAGACTCCTGGCGTATATGTTCAGGAAATTCAGAAACTTCCCCCGACTATAGCCCAAGTGGAAACAGCTGTCCCCGTTTTTATTGGCTATACTCAACAGGCTGAACGAGACGGAGAAAGTTTAATTGATGTCCCTACTCGTGTTACGTCGATGGACCAGTACGTTCGCTGGTTTGGTGGACCTGAGATTGAAAATCTCACTGTGGATTTGTCTCTCACCCTTGCATCGCCTGGTGATCCTACTCCAGTTGTTCAAGCTATCCAGGCAAATTCTCCCCTGTATCATGAGATTACCTTTAGGATGTTTTATGCTGCCCAGATGTTTTTTGATAACGGGGGAGGGATTTGTTATGTGATTTCGGTGGGGAGCACCACGGGAGAGGCAGGGGCTCCAGCAACGGTTACTTACTCGGATCTTGATGACGCTATTGAACTCCTAAAGAAAGAGGAGGAGCCCACCCTCATCGTATTTCCCGATGCAGTTCCCCCTACTCCTACAGGTGGTACAAGCCTTTTGAGCACTTATCTAGAGACCTATAAGAAGGCCCTGCTATTTTGTAACGATCCTAAAATTAACAATTACTTCACCATCATGGATGTCGGCATGGATTCGCTAAAGCCAGAGGATCCTACCACAGATGCCACTGCCTTTAGAAACATCGATGGGATTGATATAGATTTGTTGAAATATGGAGCGGCCTATTATCCCTTTTTAGCAACCTCCCTCCCACCTAACTTTTCAGACGAAACGGTAACTATTCAGTCGGTTACAGTCACATATACTAGCCCGGCCTCTACTGATAGTACGGATGGAGGTACAGGGGATGGGACGGAGGAAAGTCCAGAGACTGAAACCACTCCGACTGAAGGAGATTCTGGAAGCAGTGGTGGAGAAATTGAGATCAATAATGGAGATAAACTTTCTGCCATCAAAGACTCCTACAATCAAATCTATAATATCATAAAAGATACCCTGAATACTCGTACCCGATTGGTATTGCCTCCTAGTGGGCCGATGGCAGGAGTATATGCTAGGATCGACTCTACTTCTGGTGTTTTCAAGGCTCCTGCAAATACTTCAGTTGTAAATGTTTTTGCGCCTACAACTAAGATATCAGATGTAAATCAGGATTCTTTGAATGTGGACACAGTTGCTGGGAAATCTATCAATGTCATCCGTACCTTCAAAGGAATAGGAACCTTGGTATGGGGAGCAAGAACCTTAGCAGGAAATGACCGGGAGTGGAGGTACATATCCGTAAGGCGCTTTTTTAACATGGTAGAAGAGTCGGTAAAAAGAGCCCTCTTTCGCTTTGTTTTTGAACCCAATAATCCCAACACTTGGATTAGCGTCCGAGCCTCCATTGAAGCTTTTTTGGAAACACAATGGAGAGCAGGTGCCCTCTTAGGAAATACCCCAAATGATGCCTATTTCGTTCGCGTAGGCGTTCCAGATACCTTTTCTGAAGCAGAAATGCTAGATGGATATATGGTCGTAGAAATTGGCATGGCCGTGGTGAGACCCGCTGAATTTATCGTATTGAAATTCATGCACAAGTTTGAACTCGGTCAGTAATTACTTTAACACTTACTAAAATACTTTCAATTTGAAATAATCATGGCAAATTATCCCATACCCAAGTTTCGTTTTCAGGTGGAATTCGATGTAGACGGCTCGCCCGTAAGAGCAGGATTTACCGAAGTTTCTGGACTGGATAAGGAGACTGAACTTATCGAATACCGTGAAGGATCTGATGATAGCAAATACAAGCGGAATATATTAGGCTTGAATAAGGCTAGTAGAGTTACTCTGAAAAGAGGGGTGTTTAATGACGATTCCAAGTTGCAGTTTTACAACTGGTGGTCTAAAACCATTGATAAACAAACTACAGAAGCCGCCCAAAAGGAAGTAACCATAAAACTATTGGATGAAATTGGTGAACCTGTGATAGCATGGAAATTGAACAAGGCAATTGCCGTAAAAATGCAATCTACCGATCTGAAATCAGATGGAAATGAGATTGCCATCGAATCTCTAGAATTGGCCCATGAGGGCCTTACACTGGTAGAAGGGTAATTAAGATGGCCAGATCCTCTTTGCCCCCTGTTGGGTTTCGTTTTGAGTTGAAGTTTTTCGAGAGTGAAACCCAAGCCCCTTTCATCGATAGTGAGGGTCCAGACGCATGTTTCCAAGAAGTTTCGGGGATGAGCGTGGAATTTGAAGTGGAATCTGTAGCTGATGGTGCAAGTCCAAGTGTTCCCAAATTACCCAAAAAACCCGTTTTCCCTGACTTGGTGCTAAAGCGCGGGCTACTTCTTGAATCCAAAATCCTTTCCTGGATATTCACCTTATTGGAAGACAGCCAGATGGAGGTTACTCCCCTCGATGTAGAAGTAAGTTTGAAAAACGAGGAGGGACAGCCCTTGCTGAATTTCAGGTTTTACAAAGCTTGGCCCAAGAAATGGGGGATATCTGATTTCAATGCAATGGATAGCGGCTTGGTAATAGAGACCCTGGAATTGAGCTATGAATACTTTAAACCCAAATTTCCCTAATAAAAGCAGCTATGCCTATCGAAATAATGGAATTAGTCATTCGGGCAACCCTCTCGGAAGATAGAGCCAAGAAGGCACAACATCCCGTAGAGAAGAAAGCCAGTCAAAGTTTGGATAAAGGTGCCCTGACAGAAGAAATCGTACAGCAAGTTTTAGAAATTATCCACCAACAAAATGAACGATAATGGCAGGTGAATTGGCAAAAGTAATTATTAGAGGCTATGAATTGGCAGATGAAAACTCCCAACAGGGAGAGCCAACTGCAGAATTTACGGCCATGTTTAACCCAGAAACTTTTTCCGTCACCAATGAAATTGAGTATGACGATAGTCAGGCTGAATCCGAAACGGGCAGTGAGTTCAAGTTTAAAAATATCACTGCCAGAGAATTCTCCTTTGATTTTGTAATCGATGCAACTGGAGCCAATGTCATTAAAAGGGGAATTGAAGGAGAGGTGGAGCAGTTTAAAAGGGCCACGGGTTTCAAGGAATTGGAAGGATTCACCGGGAATGAACGCCGTTCTTTTTACCTGACCATTACCTGGGGATCGTTTAATATCCGCTGTGTCTTGAAAGGAATGGACATTAACTATTCCTTATTCAGGCCAGATGGTACCCCCATAAGGGCAACTATCAGTGCCAAATTTAATGAATACAAAACCACTGATCAGCAATCCCGGGAAAATCCTGAAAGTGTGGTTAATCTCACCCAGGTCAGAGACGTATTTGACCAGGATCAAATAGGGAATTTGGCTACCAAACTCTATGGAGATGGAAGCAAATACATTGACATCGCCAAGGCCAATACCCTCAATAACCTGAAAGAGCTAGCCAACGGAACTCGCCTGGAGTTTCCCCCAATTGATCAACTCGGTGGGGAGTTGAGCCAGCAGGCCTCTTCTTTGGTAGATCAAGCTTCTCAGATCGTTCAGGGAACCCTGGATGTCGCCCAGGGAAAAAACCAATTGGTCCAAAGTATAACGGACTTGGCTCAATCTGCTGCCCAACAAGCAGAATCAGCTTTGAGTCAAGCCCAGTCCTTCGGCCAACTCGCTCAAGAAGAAATTGAGGCCTTGGTACAACAAGGAGAGGATTTTGCCAGCCAGTTAGGCAATCAGACGAATAACCTGATAAACCCCTTATTGAGCCAAGGGCAAGATGCTTTCAATCAATTGAATGGAGGCCTAGGCGCAAATCCATTGCAATCGGTTCAAGATGAGATTACAGATACATTTGAGGATATCACCCAATTTTTTGATTTCTAATGAGTGTTTCAAAAACAGAAGCTACATTGAAGGTGAACGGCAATAGCCTACCCTTAGAAGCCCAACAAATTTTATCGCTCACTTCTTCTAAAGAAGTTAATAAAATTCCTATCGCCAGAATTTTGTTAAAAGATGGAGAGGTGGATAAGCAGGATTTTAAAATTAGCAATCGAGATTACTTTATCCCTGGTGCTAAGGTGCAAATCGAGTTGGGAAATCCCAACAATAAATCAGTAGTCTTTGAAGGAATTGTCATCAAACACAGTATAAAAATTCGTAAGAATAAACCCTCAGTATTGATGGTTGAGTGTAAGGATGAAACAGTAAAGCTTACTATCGGGAGGAAAAGTCGCTATTTCTCTGATATCAGTGATAGTGACATATTTCAGGAGATACTCAACGGATATACAGACCTTAGCCTAAACGTGGAAGATAGCAATGATATCGTCTTGCACGAACAGTTGGTCCAGTATTTTACTACGGATTGGGACTTCCTAGTGATGCGTGCAGAAGCACTAGGGAAATACGTGTTTATCAATGATGGGGAGGTTCAGATTCATGCTCCCAAATTGTCAGAAGAGGCCATTACTAAATTGAGCTATGGGGAGCCTTCAGATTCGCAGGTGAGATCCCGTATCTGGGAGTTTGAGTCGGAAATGGATGCTAGGTATCAGTTTGAAACCATTACCACAAGCAGTTGGGACTCTACTCAGCAAAACCTTGTGGAGGGTAATAATTCCTTTTCCTCTCAAGAACCAGGTAACCTGACAAGTGGCGACCTATCTCAAGTGATAGGAGTGGCTGATTATAAGCTTCATCATCTCGGGAGAATGTTAGAAGGGGAGCTTAGTGCCTATGCAGACGCGGTGAAACAGAAAAGTATACTCAACAAATCTCTGGGAAGGGTAATGATCGATGGACGCGCAGACATTTTACCTGGCCATATGATCGAATTGGAAGGGGTAGGGGATAGGTTTAACGGGAAGGTATTCGTCTCTCGGGTTCAGCATAAATTCGAGCCGGGAAGATGGTTTACCGAGATACAATTTGGACTTCCTTATACGTGGTTTTACGAGAAAAATTTTATTTCCAATCCTCCTGCACTAGGTCTGGTTCCTGCAATTTCTGGACTTCAAATAGGGAAGGTAGTTCAGTTAAAGGATGAGGGTAATCCAGATAAGAATTTCCGAATAAAGGTTAACATACCCGGTCAGCATGCAAATGATGAAGGCGTATGGGCAAGGGTAGGGTCTCCCTTCGGAGGAGAACAAGGGGGCTTGGTTTTTCTCCCCAATTTAGAGGATGAAGTGATCATTGGTTACATAGACCAAGATGCTAGAGAACCTGTCGTCCTGGGTTCCCTTTATAGTGAGGCCTATCCGCCTCCATTGGAAAATGATGACAACAATTTCCTCAAGGGTTTGGTAACCAACAATAAGCATAAAATTCTCATCGATGAAGAGAAGAATGTGATGACGTTGGAAATGGCGGGGGGAGCAAAGGTGGAATTAGACGACCAAAACGCTACCCTGACCCTTAGTATTGGCCAAAGTTCGGTAGAAATGAATAGCGGAGAGATTCAAATAAAGGCAACCAGCATAAAGCTCGAGGCTCAAACTGTTGATATTAAAGGAAATGCAGCTGCACAGATCAACAGCCCTGCTGGTGGAATGGTGAAACTAGGAAATGGAGTAGTCCCGGCAGCAGGGGTAGGAACCCCCGTCAGCCCTACTCCCGGAAGCGCTGTCCTACAAGGACCTAATAGTAGAGTTTTGATTTAATTCTTTTTAAAAAGAGCCCTATGAAAAATTCAGTAAAAATCGATACAGGCTCCTTCTTAGGAAGGGGATGGGGGTTTCCTCCTCAATTCAATAAGGCAGAATGTGGGGTGAAAATGGTCAAGGAGGAAGATGATATCTGTGAAAGCCTACACATCATTCTCTCTACTCGTATGGGAGAACGCTTGCTTCGTCCCAATTTTGGATGCAATCTCCATAAGCTGCTGTTTGAACCGATAAATACCCAGTTCATCACCTTTATAAAGAGTTATATAGAGCAGTCCATCCTTTTACACGAGGCTCGCATCAGGTTACAGAGGGTAAATATTGACACCACAGACCAATTGGATGGGGTTTTGAGGATAGAAATAACCTATGTGATACGCGCGACCAACTCCCCTAACAATTATGTGTATGACTTTTTCCTAAATGAAGCCCTAGATAAGGCCCCTCCTAAAATTCAAACGCCATAAGTTATGAGTTGTAAAACCTATCGACACCCCTTAGTTCATAAAGGAACGAGCCAATCGGAACGAATTAATCCTGCCTTACTTCCTAGTTCAGTCAACTTGGATGATCGAAGTGTAGCAGACCTAATGCTGTTTGTACATGAAATGGGTAGATTGTTCAAATATTTCAACCTGGAAAACATAGAAGATGGGAATTGGCAGGCGTTTTTTGAAAAAGAAGAGGTGAGTATCCTATCTATTATTGTAGCCATTGACTTAGATGCGTACAATGATGGGTATTTGGAGCAGGAGGTAAATTTTTGGAAGATAGATAGTGAAAGCTCAGACCTTGAAGAAAGAAGGGGAAATAGATCGGAGAATTATCAAATTCTCATTAATAAGATCTATGAGCTTGCCTCTAGAATCCACCAGATCTGTCAAAGTGTGCCTAGAGAACTAGCCTTGCATGCTGAAATTCTGGAAGTAATTGAGCGACAAATTGTCCAAGCCATTTTTGAAAATCGTCCCCAAAATGCCTTAGAGCAGTTAATCGCCTATGACAAAGGAAGCGAACCTCCAGCTACTGAGAAGAAGTATGAGTCATTCATTTATAAGGACGGAAATAGGAGTTCATGTACAAAGGTATGGGAGATTGCGGGTGAGGATGGCTATATCTGTATTCTTGCTGATGACGGCTATAAAGAAGAGCAACCTGTAGGAGAATGCCGGGAGAATCGCAAGCTGAGAGAGTTGTTCATGATTTTTTATCAAGCCTTGGCTTCTATTATTGAGCGGGCAAAATCGCACTTGAGTCGGGTCTTAGCAGAAGACCAAGATCACGAACCCCATATTAGCTTGTTTTTAGCCTTTGTTTTCATATTCAAGTACCTTCAGCAGCAATTCCGCAATATTACGCAACGGCATTTGGACTATTATTATGCCGAAATACTGGGTCTAAAGCCCTTACCTTTTTCCCCAGATCAGACCTATGTCTTATTTGAGTTGGCCAAGAACTTTGAAGATTTTATCCTGAAGCCAGGAACCCTTTTAGAGTCTGTGAAAGACAGAAATGGCAATCCCCTACGGTATTATTTGACCAATGAATTGGTGGTAAATAAATCTCAGGTCGAATCCCTGAAAAGTATTTATGTCAAAGAAGCATCGGAAGGATATGAAGTATTTGCAGCACCCATAGCCAACTCACAGGACGGACAGGGGGGAGCCTTTGAAGCGGGAGAAGAAACGAGGTGGAGGCCCATGGGAGATATTTCAGGGGAGGCAACTGGGGAATTCGGCTTTGTAATTTCATCACCTGAGTTCACCCTGAGAGAGGGGGAAAGGTATATTAATGTCAATCTCAGCTTTCAGGAAAACTCTCAGGCTGAAGCGCTCCATAGCGCGCTAGATAGTATAGAACTAAGTAGTCCTGAATCAGAGAATGGATGGTTTTCAATTGCAGAAAAAGATGGGACACTGGCCCAGGATGATTTCGATGGGGATTTCACCAGCTTTAAACAGCCTGTTTTCTCTACCTATCTTGATAACAAAGATCTCAAAATTTACTTCTTAGTCCTTTCCTCAAATCCTCCTATTGACAAGCCCTCTGAAGACCTGGGAGAATTCTTCAAATACATTAAGTATCCTTGCTTGAAATTTAAGCTAAAGAGCGACACCCTTTCCGATGCTTCTAACAAAACAAGTTTCTCAAACTTGAAAAACATACAACTTACAGGAATTGGGATAAAAGTCGGTGTAAGAGGAGTCCGGACCCTGCTACTACGAAGTGGCAATGGAACCTATGACAACACGCAGCCCTTTCCAGCCTTTGGGAAGTTTTTAGCGGGTGGAGGGAAAAGCATACCCCTAATTATCGGAAGTGATGAAGTTTTTCGGAAAAACATAATTGAAAGATTTGATGTGTTTTTTCAAGTTGTTGATTTGGGTGCTATTACCCTCTCAGCACCCATAGTAAATATTCTACAAGATAGATCCTTTGGAGGAAATAAAAGCTTGACTTTATTGAAGGTAGATCCTCCCAATGCCCTTCCCTCGGAGGTGCCATACCCAGATGTGGATGCATCTGGAATTGTCAACCCCCAGCTATATAAACTCTCTATTTCTTCAGGTTTAGGAATTCAGCGAATCCCACATGTAGAACTTGAATCTTTTTCATTTAATTCTGTTAATGGCTTTGCAAAATTAACCTTAAGCTACGGGGGTGTCGGAGCAGATTCCTTCCTGCTCATCCAAAACTTCTTCATTAATTACATTGCTGAGAAGGACCCAGATTTTGAGCAAAAAGAGCAAATCTTTCAAATCAACCCCTTTGGATTTAATGAAGTAAGAAATTCCCTTGATGATACTGAATCTATCTCCATAATCCCCGGCTTTCATCCTCCTATTTCCCATTCACCTGAAGATGACTTAAGTAGTGAGGTCAGAGAAAGCATGTTGGCAGGAGGAAACCTTTACATTGGGATAAAAGACCTGATTCCGGGTCAGGCGGTATCTTTACTCTTTAAGGTCTTGGAAGGAAGTGGAAATCCCAGTTTCAATCCTCCAGATATACAATGGTCCTACTTGGTTGCCAATGAGGACCTAGTAATAAAGGAGGAACTCCCTACTGCTGAAGAACAATTTCCCGGATATAGCTGGAAAGAATTTTCTCCACAGGATATTGTCAAAGATAGCACTAAGGTAGATCCAGACTCTCAAAAAAGCCTATTGAAAACGGGCATCCTGCAGGTAAATACCAGTAATAAAATGGCAGCGGCAGGGACTCTAATAGATCCAAAAGCGAAGCTCCACTGGCTAAGGGCATCAGCGAGGGAAGATGAGGGACAAAATGAATTTGTGGCTTCCCTGCCTGATTTGGTCGCAGTACATGCTCAAGCAGCCCTTTGTCAATTTATTAATAATGGAAACAGTCTGGAGCATTTGGTTGAGACCCTTCCCCAAGGCTCGATTGGAAAATTGAGCCAACGAAAAACCGCGATCCGCAAGGTTGAACAACCCTATGCCACAGAAAAGGGTAAACTAGTGGAACTCCCTATACCCTTTTACCGAAGGGTACACGAACGGCTCCGACATAAAAACCGAGCTGCCTGCATATGGGATTTCGAACGACTTATATTGGAAGCCTTCCCTCAAGTGAGACACGTCAAATGCCTAACTCATAGCAGTGTTTCCTGCGAGATCGATCCAGGGAAGGTGGTGGTAGCAGTATTTCCCGATTTGAAAAACAGGAATGGAGTCAATCGCATTGAGCCTGGCTTAGGAACGGGTGAATTGAAAGCCATAGAAAAGTTCCTAAGAGATCGCTCCAACCTTTTCCTCTTTTGCGAAGGAAAAATTCGCGTCCTCAATCCCCTTTATGAGTTACTGAAAGTTTCCTGCTGTATACGTTTTCGGAAAGGCTTTTTGCCCCAAAAATATGCCCAGATACTGGATACCGACCTGCAAAAATTTCTCGCTCCCTGGGCCTTCGACATCGAGAGCGAAATATTTTTTAGCAGTGAATTCCACAGCTCCAGAATCCTCAATTTTATTGAAGAACAAATCTACGTGGACAAAGTCTCGGAATTCCAGGTTTACCATTTTATCAAAGATCCTCTTTCTGGCGTTCCTGTTTCCCAGCATTTTATCCAAGATGAAGACAGCGAAGATTGGGAAAAGGCTCCTGTACCTAAAGAGACTATTCTCTCTTCGTCCGCCCGATCCATTTTTACCAGTTTCAACCATTCTGAAGATGAGCCAGTGCATATGATTCATCTGTTGGACGATGAGTGCCAGCCTTGTATAGCTGATGAATTCAATCGATTTGATACCTGTAAAGAATCCTAAAAATGTTCCTTTATGGCCACTAAACTTCCCATACCTGCCCTAAATACACCCGGAATTACCACGGACTTTGACCTGCTAAGAGAAGCGGGAATTGCTCACATCGCCAATCTCAGTGGAAATCTCTGGACAGACTTCAATAGCCATGATCCGGGTATCACCATCCTGGAAGTACTGAGCTATGCCTTAACGGATTTGGGGTTCCGGACCGATTTCCCCTTGCAAGATTTACTCGCTTCAGCCCCGGAAGAAGATGCGTCCAAACAATTCTTCACGGCAGCAGAAATATTGCCATCTAACCCTATCACCTCTAATGACCTGAGGAAAATTTTGATTGATATTCCGGAGATAAAAAATGCCTGGTTTTTCCCTTCGGAAGGAGAGTTAGTGGTTCGCGAGTATTTTTTTAGCCGAAGTGCGGAGGAACTCTTAGAATTTGGCAGGTTAGCCAATCAATTTCTCAATCCAGAAGAACCCCATAATGAAGAATTTATAGCTACAAGTTTCGAAGAACTTATTCAAAAACTTCCTGAAGAGATACGCCCTTTCCAAGAAGATCTATATTATTCATTGGTGAGATTTACCAAAGGGAATTACCTTATTGATGTAGAGAACAAGGATAACCTCAATTTCCTAGGTCCCTTAGCACCAATATATTATTTACTGGTTGGCTGTCTTTTTGAATTAAAAGATGAGGATATCAAATGCCTGGATTTCCAAGCTAGCTGTTCCTTGGAGGAACAGTTGAGGCTTCTATCGGCCAAGTTGAAAGAAATTTGGGAAGCTCTGAAAGTGAACAATTCTAACCCAGCGTTAGATGAATTTATTCAAGGGCTCCCTCAGTACGTAAAAACCCATCGAGACCTGATAATTGAGCGATTTTTTTCTTGGCGTTTGGTATGTAAAGAAACTAAGGAGCTTCCTCCCGATACCACGGGACTCTGTGGCCTCTATAATGTACTCATAGAACTCCAAGATGATATCGACTCGGAGAATACCTTGGTTACCAACAAAATTGAAGAAGAAGCCTTTAAGCAATTACACAACTATCGAAATTTAGGAGAGGACATACAGGAAATTCAGTTCATTGGGATAAAGGAAATACAGTTGGATGGCTGTATAGAGATTGATTCTCAAGCCAATCAGGATGAAGTAAAAGCGCAGATCGCCTTTGCCATTCAGCGATACCTTAACCCACCTATATTTTTTTATAGCCTTCAAGAAATGCTGGACAAAGGGAAGTCATGTGAGGAGATTTTCCAAACTGTTACCCTGGAACACGGGTTTTTGGACGAATTCGAATTAGAACAGGCCCAACTAAGACGGGTAGTATACCTTTCGGATTTATACCAGATCATTATGGATGTACCGGGTGTGAAATCTGTTCGCCAATTAAAAATAGACCTGTGCAATCCCTCCGATAGAATTATCGAAAATGAAGAAGAGGCTTCAGAAGAAGAGTTGAAATCAGCAGCTCCCTATAGGAATCCTTGGTGCCTGGACATATGCCAAAAAGAGCAGAAATTAGCAGATGAAGCCCGTGCAGATAATGGGGAAGTTTCTCCCTACAGTGCAGCTTTAGTATGTCCTTACAAACCAATCTTAAGCCTTGACTGCCTCAACTTACTGGTATTGAAAGAACAATACCCACAAATTTTGGATACGCAGGAGGTAAAAGAGCGTCTGGATTTATTGCACCTGCTAAATGGCCAGCAAGCCCTATCAGGTGTAAGGGATAAGGCTCTCCCGTTAGGAACCTATAGAAACCTCCATGAGTGTTTCAGTATCCAAGAAGATTTTCCGATGGTTTATAGGGTGGGGAAGGGTGAACTCCCGGCAACAGCTTCTGCTCAACACAAGGCACAGGTTCACCAATTAAAGGTATTTCTAACTTTTTTCGACCAAATTCTGGTAAACTATATCGCTGCCTTAAAGAATTTGAAAAACAATTTTGCCGTCGGCCAGGACCCTGAAAATCCTGTATTCTTTGCAAAATCCTTAAGAGAAATCGTCCCGAATTTCCCTCACTACTTAATTGATTTTTATCAGGTAAGTGAGGATCTGGTCAAAATCATCCAATCGGAAGAAAATTGCAACCCCGAGGTCATCCAGATTCTCCAATCTTTTCTCGAGCGAGAGCCCATGGAAAAGGGTAGATTTTTCGACGAATTGATGGAACAACTAGGAAGTCACTGGCAGGAGGATTGGGAAGCTCTTTTTCTCCAACATGGGCTATTGACCGACTATTATGAGCAGCGTTTGAAAGAACTAGTTGAGCAACAGACCCGTAGCTATCAAAGCAAAAATCAACTCTTGGATCACCTTATTGCCCGATTTGGAGAGAGCTTTACGGATTTTGCCTTGTCAATTGTACAAAGTATGCCCTACAATGCCTGCAAGGCTCCTCAAGTTGAACTGAAGAACAAGCAAATTGCCTGCAAAGTAGACTTTCTCAAGCATATTCCCATCTTAGGGCGAGACAAAGTCAAGGGCTTTAATATGCTGGCACCCGATTGCTCAGATCCCCTCAGGTTTTGGGATGCGGACAATGTCCCCGGACTGAAAAAGCGAGTAAGCAAATTACTTTGTTTGCCTCCTTCAACAGCCATTAGGACTCGTCTCAGTGCCACTCCAGGAGTAATTGTAGGCAAGAATCTTGACGTAGAGCGCAAGAGTTTTAAGTGGTCAGTGGTCCAGGAAAACGAAACCATCCAAGAGCTAACTCGAACCAAAAAGTCGCGCATACTCGTCCAAAAAGACGCTACCATATTTTTGAATGGGGTCAAAACCTATTCGAGAAATGCCAAAGCGGAGAAAGATCGCTTACAACTCTATGACTCCCTTTTGGATGCCAATCGGAAAATCCAAGTCAATGGAATTCTGGAACCCCAACTCATCATCAGAAGGGTGGAGTTGGAGGGAGATGACTCCCTAGAATCTCCTTATTTCGAATTGGCTTTGCGAAATGCCAGGGGAACCGATATTGGGGTTAGCCCCGCCTTGGAAAATCAGCAAAAGGCAGAAGACTTAAAAAAACAGCTGTTGGATCTTGTCTTTCCTCAAAATGTCGGAGATGGTGGCTTCCATATATTAGAACATGTATTGCTAAGGCCTCTTGATAAGGATATTCCCTTATTGAAGCCCTTTACGGTCCTCCCTAATAACACAAATATTGCCGAGAAAATAGCTCAAGGTACTGAAGTGGAAGAACCGATAGAGCCATGCATGATTCTGGATCCCTATTCCTTTTGGATTACGGTGATCGCTCCGGAGGATTGGGATCGTTTTCCACCAGGAAGTGCAAGAACATTATTTGAACAGACGGTAAGAAGAGAGGCTCCCGCTCATTTGGGGATTCGCTTCTGCTGGTTGGATGCTGAGCGGCTCTTCCAATTTGAGGAAGCTTATAAAAACTGGCTATACGATGTAGGAAGAAGACAATCCGATGAATGCCAGATAGAAGAGACCTTGACCACTCTGATCGAAATAGTAAATAAACTGGAAAGCAAAAATACTTCGGAAACTAGTTAATCTCAGGATACTATGTTGAATCCCCAAAATACCCTCCGAAAAACCACTGGAATCGGCATAATCTGCGGACTGGAGATAGAAATCCTCCAGGATTGCTCGGTAATTCTGACCGAAGGATATGGCATCAGTTCCACAGGGCATTTACTGTACAGCCCCGAAAGGCATTTTAAGTATGTAAAACCCTTCGATAAGGAAGTGAAAGGATTGATTCCGGAGGACTCAGACATCCCTGTATGGGAGTTGATTGATACACGGAGTAATCCAACAGATGAGCCCCTGATCCCTCAAAAGATTCAAGCTGATCGCTTTATTGACGACAAAGTCTTATTTATCTACTGGTATCCAGGAGAATTGGAAGAAGGTTTACAAAGTGGGCCAACCAATAGTCTGCAAATTGCCACGAAGGCCTTGGTCATAGAGAAAGCAGATGCTTGGGAATTACAAAAGACCCTTTACAAAGCGGATGCAGCCTGTCTCTTGCATAAACCTTTTGAAAGGGAAGATACCGAGCTTTTTGATTTTGAGGAAGATGAAGCCTTTAGTGGGGAGCGATTTTTTCAAAAAATAAATCCCAATACCGCGTTAGGTTCCTTACACATGATGCGCTTTGGCTATGGCGCCGAGCGAAAAGAATGCGACCCTGAAGAACAAGTTTTTGCAATAGACGCTGTTTTCCCTCTAGGCGATAAAGATCCTGACTTATTTGAATCTGTCGTTGAGGAATTTAAGATACTCATAGAATCCTTAATTGAAGAATTGGAGTCCTGCGTTAAGGCCTTACATCAAGATGTATTCCATCCCTTGATCCCCAAAAACCAACGCAAATATGTCGAAGACTACCTGGAGTTTCTCATCCTTAAGCGCTGGCCCCAATTCTATCGCTCGGAACAGACCAAACAGCACATCCAGTATTTTTGGGACTTTTGTAGAGACTTAGGAGATACCTACAATGAGTTGATCCAGGAACTCTGCTATCTCATGGCTGATTGCTGCCCAGATACCTCCCTGTTTCCCTACCATTTGTTTGTTGGGGAACTTACAGAGGAAATTGCTTTTGGGCCTACCATTTTCCGGTCGCTTTTCCGGCAGGCCCCTATCTATAATGGAAATGCCGATCGGCTAGAGCGGATTCGAATGTTGCACTGGCGCATCGCCATGATGATAAAATGCTTCTATATTCCAGGGGTTGAGCCCAACGATATAGCAGATGACCATTTTGCCCAGGTTTTGTTGAAAGACCACACCGGTCTCTCAGAAGATATTCCTGAGGTTTCCGGAGAAATTAAACTGACCCCCGCCAAGGGGTATAGAATTCCTACCGACGAATACGCGGTTCCCTTCTACTACTACCTGGCTCGAGACCCCAATTCCATCCTTTTCTATTGGAGTTATGACGCCGTAAAGTGTGGGAACCTACACCTTTTGAGATCTTACCATGCCGACTCGGAGGATAGCCATACCTCATTATGTGCCATTAAGATGCCCTTTGCTTATGATATAAGGCCCTATCCTTTTTATCGGATTGAAGGCCATGTAGGAGACTCTGTCAGTGAGGTTTTGGTACGCCTAACAGAGTTAAAAGAAAAGCACAACCTGGATTTTGATATCATTCCCGTTTCTCTGGAGGAATTCTTTTATCCATTTGACAAAGAGGAATGTACCTATCCCATTTTCTCCTGTTTCTATGGAGCTGAGCATTTGGCAGGGGTAGAAAAAGGAGGCACCTTTATTTTGGTATATGAAAATGAGCGGGATGAAGATAATTGCCTAATTACCAATCCTGTGCGGCTAGATTTTAGTCTTCGATCTTCCTGCTGTTTATTGGGGAAGCAATTTTCCTGGCTCAGCAAGCGAATTATCGTGAAGGGAAAAATTGAGTGGGTCATAGGCCAACTCGATAAACCCACCTATAAGCCTGCTGCCGAATTAGAATTAGGTGCCTCTTTTAGCAATGTAGGATATACTACTCCCTTTGCGAAAGGAAGGACCCGATTCTGGTCCATTCGTACTACTAGAACCGGAAGTTTTTGTTTTTCACTAAGCCCTAACTTTCACGGAGTCTCCTTTGACAGATTTACTGGCCCAAGGAATAGTGCCACAGGTTTTAATTCGATCCAGTACAGCCAAAACACCTGGCCTAATTATTCCTATAATATTCCAAGTACTCGAGTATTAGAAGTCAATAGCTTTTATGGTGGAATCAATTCCCATACCTTTTCTCCCTATGTATTTGTAGTTACAGATCCTACAGTTGCCTTTGTCCCCGACGATATATTGTATGAAATTATTGTTGATGCCGATGGCAAATCCTATAGGAGAATCAGGGAACCATTGATCACTCAGGAGGGAAGTATTCTAGGGTCTCGATATAGGTGGGAAATAGAGACCACCATATGCCTTCGGGTAAAGCTGTTGGTAATTGTAGTCTTTGTAGATGACCAGGACAATTGCTCTAGGCATCTAAGGGAGGCAGAACTTTCCCATTTTGAGATCGAATCGATCTTAAGTTTCTACCATACCCGCTTCAGGGAACATAGGATTCTCATTAATAAGGTGTTTCTTCCTTTTAAGCTCGATCAGGCAGTAGGAGTAAATACGGAGTTTAGAAATAATGAATATAAGCTGGAAGGGATTGAATCTGAATTGGTCCAGTTTGTTGAAGATCGATATGACTCGGATAAATTTAATTTCAAAGATCGCTTTTGCAGCCTTTTTGAAAAAATAGCTGTTTTACTTCCTCCTAAATTTTGTAATAAAGGGGGATTTCCCCTGGTTGTAGGGAGTCGTGATAATTTTTACTCTAGGTTATCCTTAGATAATACTTCCCAAAGTCCAGGAGACCCCATCCCTATTCGAAACTTATTGCGAATTCTTGTCCTGGTTTACCTGGATAGAGCCTCTTTCCAGAGTTGGAATCCTAATGTAGTAGGACTAGATCCAGAAACGGTCTTGGGTACAATTAATACCTTAGCAGGAGAGCTACCTCCAAGCTACCAGGACATGGATTTTGGGGCTATTTTAAAGGAATGGCAGGCTTCCGTGAGCGGATATACAAATCCCACCTATCTGAATTCCAGCCTTACTCTGGCTCCACAAAAGATTTCTTCTTATGCTGAGGCAAAAGAAGCACTCAGGCGTGCCTATGAAGGACTTTTCGATGATGCCTGGTATGGACGAATGTTTAGTGTATATGGAAGTATGAGGAGAGGATTTGCAAGGAGCACTCCGAGGTCAACATTTAGTATTACTAAGCAATTAGAAGGATTTTCAAATGCTGTAGCTTCTGGAAATGATGTGTCCACCCAAATTCGCCCAGATAATCCTACTCTTCTCAATACGTGGTTATGCATCTATTTGACTGTTTTCCGAGCGATTCGAATAATAAGTTGCGCAAAAAACTTACGGGACAAAGGTGTAATTGGAGAAGAGGAATATGCAAATCTGGTTGGGCAGGCAAGATTCCTACGCGCTTTGGCTCATTTCGATGCCCTAAGGTTATGGGGATATTTTTGGGAGGAAGATTCCGCCATTGGAGTACCCATCTATGAGCAATATGAACAAATCAATAAATGGGATGTACCTCGGTCTTCCGTTTCAGAGGTATATTCCTCAATTCAAGAAGATTTAATCTATGCACAACAAAATAGCCCTCTATTTTTTGGTGGAAAATTGGAAGAGGCAGGAGATACCAATAGAATTCCTTCTTCAACCCTTGCAACTCAGGAATCCGTCATGGCGATTCGAGCAAAGGTTTACCTCTACCAAAAGAATTTCCTAGAAGCAAAAGTATTGCTGGATCAAGTTATAAATGAGGGTCAATTTGCATTAGAAACAGGGGATAATGATCATCCAAATGGTTTCAATAAGATTTTTGTAAATGGACTATCCTCCAAAGAATTGCTCTTTGGAGCCTATTCAGCAAAATCAAAAATAAGGCCCGTTTCAGATTATTATACTTCTGTTGAGGAAATACCTAATATAGAATATAGACCTTCCTCATCCTTCCAGAATGTTTTCCAACAAGATGCAGTTGGTGGCAATTTGGATGACCGATATTCTGGTACTCTCAAGGAAGAATCGGGAATGATTCCCCAAATAATAAAATATAGAGGAGAAGACGCACCCACTTTAATTATCCGTTATGGTGAGATTCTCCTTCTTGCCAGTGAGGTTGCAGCTATTTTAGGGAATTTAGAGTTGGCCAGGGAATTTATCAATCAATTGCGTATCCGTTCACGGGTAAATGAAATTACCTTTCCCATTACTGATACGACTACAATTTTGCAATGGATTTATGAAGAAAGAGCCAGAGAACTAAGTTTCGAAGGGGGTAATGAATGGTTTGATGCCATCCGTTTTTCTCAAATTTCTGATAACGTCCTAGAATCCTTTTACACCCTGCCCATCCCTGAACGCATTGTTCAAGTCAATGATAAAATTGAACAGAATCCAGGATACGATGGGCTTAGAAATCCAGACACCGGGTATAACCCTGCACCACCGTGGAATATTCCCGGTAGCACCATCCCCAATCCAGAAGCCCAACCTCCAGGTAGTGTAAGTCCAGTAAGTGAGGTAGAAGTGCTTCCTCCAGACGATCTTACAAAAGTTTTGGGGATCGGTCCAGCCATCCAACGAGTACTAAATGCTGCTGAAGTGACATCTTATAAAGAACTTTCTAGTCAGTCTCCAGATAAGCTTCGGCAAATACTCAGAGAAGCGGGAACAAGATTCGAAATCCACGATCCCACAAACTGGCCTCGACAGGCGAAACTCGCCAGCGAGGGCAAAATGGAAGAATTGGAACAATTGAAAGAGGAACTAAGAGCGAACAATTAGTGTAGGATGAACGGCCCCCAAACCCATATTATCCATAAGCTGGTCTTGGAACTCCAACTGCCTGGAGAATCCAGAGAGGTCTACCACTTGCAGCAGGCTGCGATGAATCGACTCAAGGATTCTATTATTCCACAGGTGGAACAGATGCTCAATAGCAAGTTTTCCCCACAAAGCTGGGTAAAACTCCCCCAACTAGAGATAGATTTAGGAGAAGTATCCAAGTCTGCCTTCCCGCATATCTTTGCAAAACTCTGTGTAGCCAACATGGAAAGGGAACTGCAACCTATTTTGAAAGGGCAAGTTTCTACACGTATTCACCGAAAGGATGAGGCTATTCAAATTCAAGAGAATATTTCCCACATTCCCCATCACATTCCAACAACACAAATCCATTATGAGCAATTTTTTACCTTTTTACAGAAAGGCCGATTGCCTTTCTGGATTCGTTCTTGGGAGGAATGGGAGGAACATGTTTGGGATTCCCTCACCAATATGCCACCTGAGAAATTAAGAGAGGAGATACAGCAGCAGGCAGCTCCGAATTCCCGGGAATTTCAACGCCTGACCGAACAATTTTCGCCAACTTTTTTGAGAAAATTGGTTGACTATCTTTCCCCCATTTCCCCCAAGGTGAAGCGTAAAACAGGTCCTGTTAATCAAAAAAAACTTTCAGTCGCTTTGGGGTATGAATCTTCCAAAATGTTTTTGGCCCCTCATAAAAAGAGATTCAACCCCCCTTTAAGAGGAAAGAAAGAGAAGGTTTCTGATTTTAAGGTAAAGGCTTTACAAAAGGGACAGCTTGTCGAAACGAAAGGAAAAGATTATCCGAGCGCCATAAAAGATTTCTCTGTTTCAGATGTAGAGGAATGGAAAGAGATATACCTCAGCAATGCAGGTCTAGCCCTTATCTTGAGTTGTCTCAATCCCCTGTTTTCCCAATTGGGTTACCTTTCTGAGGATGGCCAATTTGAATCTCTCAACTCCCAGTTCCGAGCGGTGCACCTCCTCCAATTTCTCGCTCATGGGGGAGAAAAGGAGGCAGAGCACTTTTTGGTGTTGAATAAACTGGTCTGTGGTATTCCCTTGGAGGAAACCCTTCCCCGGAACCTTTGCCTTACGAATAAGGAGAAAAGAGAGGGAGAAAATTTTTTAACCGCTATGCTCGAACACTGGAAGGTCCTAAAAAACACCTCCGTTGAGGGCCTGAGGCACAATTTTCTGATGCGGGAGGGCAAATTGGTTAATAAAGATTCCTATTGGCTGCTGAAAGTTCAGGCGGAGTCTTTTGACAAATTTCTTTTGGCAAAGCTTCCCTGGAGTATTTCTATAGTAAAATTCAAATGGATGCCCAAACGTATCCAGGTAGAATGGGTCTAGTCTAGTCGCCATAATACGGTAAAAATGGTCAAAGAACGCGTACATACCCGTCCGATTCAACAAAAGTCTCAACCCTTTTTTCAAAAAAAGGCTCAGACCTCCCCATCCGAAACCGTAGATGGCAAGGAAGAAAAGCAGAAAAAGATCAAAGTAAGTAAGCAAGGGGACCCTTATGAGCGAGAGGCAGATAAAGTAGCGGATCAGGTGGTCAAAAAGCAAGACCCTGAGCAAGTAAACCCTCCCTTAGCTAACTCCATTTCGCCCCTTGTCCAAAGAAAGGGAGAAGAAGACCTAGCTCAACGGGTTCCGCAAGAGGAGTATCGAGGTACATCTGAAGCGTCTATCCAAAAAAAGGGGCAAAAAAAGCCGGAACCTGATAGCCAAACGAAAGCTCAGGAGTCCCAAAAGCCTGTTTCAAAAAAAGACAGCTCTCCGATTCAAAAGAAAGCGAAAGAAAACGAATCCGAAAAAAAATCCCCTTCCTCCTCAAAAAAGCAAATTCAGAAAAAAGAAGACCCCAAGGGCAAAGCTTCTCCCCCTCAAAGCAAGGAAAAGGTCCAGAAGAAAGAAGCGCCTATGGCTCAAGAGAAGTCTTTAGCCAAAAAGGAAGAAGCCCCTAAGCCATTCACCCCAGAGGCAAAGCAAAAGGTTCAAAAGAAGGAGAAGCCTGAAGAGGGGGAAAAGTCTGCGGTTCAGGCGAAGAAAAATGAAGGGCAAGAAACGAGCTCAAAGGAGAAAGTAGCATCCAAAAAGGAGGAGGTTCAAAAAAGGGAAGAGGAAAAACCGATTCAGCGAAAGGCAGCCCCAACGGAGAGGAAGGGTGAAGAGCAAACCTTGAGTCGGGTGGAGGAAATGCTTCAAGCCTCGAAAGGAAAGGGTCAGCCCTTACCAGAAAGCCTGCGTCAGGAACTCGAAGTTCTTTTCGGAGTAGATTTCAGTCAGGTGCGCATACATACGGGAGGGAATGCAGAATATTTGAGTCAGGCGCTAAAGGCCCAAGCCTTTGCACATGGGAAGGATATCTACTTTAATACAGGAAAGTTTTCTCCCAATTCTCTACGGGGGAAACACCTGCTCGCCCACGAGTTAACCCATACGGTGCAGCAAGGGGCTGCAATCCCCTTACCAACTTCCTCACAACGGCAAACCAACCGGCATGCTTCTTCTCCCATTACCCAGCATACCGTCCAGGGAGATTGGAGTTTTCCGGATATAGACCTCCCAGATATAGAGCTGCCTGAAATCAATTTAGATGCAGTACGGGAAAAAATTAATGATATAGCCGAACGGAATGTACCTGGCCTATCTTTATTTTTTCTACACATACGCTATAACCCCATTTTGGGTAGAACCGTTCAATACAGCGATCGAGCTCTCTTGCAAGCTGTATTTCGTTTAGTCCCTACCTTCGGTGATCTCTTATTTCAACGGTTGGATAAGAAAGGAATTATCAACGATGCCATCGCCTGGGTAAATGAGCGCTTGGAAGCAAAGGACCTCACCCGAACACGCATTGAAAATGTATTTGACGCTGCTTGGGATGCTATGGACTTCGTCCCAACACCCATCAACCCATTCACTATAGCCTCAAATAACATAGATGTCCTAGAAAGAGAGTTTGGTCCTCTCCTACGGGATATTCTTGCCTTTGCAACAGAGGCTGGGGCTGAGATTTTGGTAATGATTAAAGAGGCTTTCTTAGAAGCCTTATCAGAACTGGCCCGTGAAATTCAGGGCTACGATGTCTTAGCAGATTTACTTGGGGAAGACCCCATTTCAGGAGAAGAGCGGAATGCTTCGACGGCCGATATTCTCCGAAGCATTCTTAGCCTGCCCTTGGTCCAGGCCTTAGGAGGAGATAAGTTGTTACCTAAGCTTGAGGAGCACAACAAGATCGAAGAAACCGCTGATTGGATTGATCAACAGTGGGGTATACTTCAAAATTCCTTTTCCCAACTG
Source organism: Bacteroidia bacterium (assembly GCA_965263105.1). Taxonomy (GTDB): domain Bacteria; phylum Bacteroidota; class Bacteroidia; order J057; family J057; genus JBCCTX01. The sequence goes on from CBDHGL010000003.1 coordinate 1,576,324, forward strand.
GTCGATATCGCAACAACATTTTTGGAAGGCTTTTCCATGGAAACCCTACGAGACCCCATGGGCTTTGTCAACGACATCAAGGACGATGTCATGGGTTTTGTGGATACTATTACGGAGTTCTTTGGAAACCTAGCTGATAAGGCCCTGGAACTTATCAAAGAGCTCTCCCTATGGTTGCTCGACACCTTCATTGGAGAAGAGTCTCCCTATTGGGACCTAATTGTTTTTGTATTTGGACGAAATCCCGTTACTGGGGAAGAAGTCCCCCGGGATTACCTCCGGCTTATTGGAGCCTTTCTCAAACTCCTCCCCAATGGAGATAGCCTTTATGAAAAATTTATCGCAACAGGTGCCCTACAAAACATGGTGGACTGGGTGTCCAATGCCGTTACGGAATTTATCACCATTATTGGAGGGATAAAGGACGCCATTGTAGAGCTCTTTACCACCTCAACTATTGAGGACCTGTTTGAACCGATACCCTTTTTCCAACGGATTTTCAATCTTTTTCAAGAACCCGTAACCAAATTATTGGCCTTTGTCAAAAAGGTGGTCATCAAGCTCTTTGAAGTCCTGATGGACATAATGAACATCCCCCAGGATGTGGTCGTTCAGATTATCAATAATGTGATCAGTGCAGTTGAGGACATCAAGCGAGATCCCGTTCAGTTTCTGCTCAATCTCTTAAAGGCGGTAAAAGAAGGTTTCTCTCAGTTTTTCAACAATATTCTCACCCACCTTTTCAATGGGGTCACAGATTGGTTGTTTGGAACACTCACGGAGGCTGGCGTTACGATTCCTCAGACTTTTGACCTTCCCTCCATTCTGACCATGGTTCTAGAGATACTTGGTCTCACCATGGACAATATCTGGGAGCGACTGGCACTGAAAATTGGAGAAGAACGGGTAAATATGATACGGGGGGCAATTGATAGGCTTACGGGTATTTGGAATTTTATTCAAAGGGTACGAGAAGAGGGGATTAGTGCCATTTGGGACTACATCAAAGAACAGGTGAGCAATTTCTGGACGATGATCCTGGATAGTGCCAAGGAATGGATCATCACCACAATAATCCAAAAGGTAACGGTCAAACTCCTATCCATGCTTGACCCGACGGGGGTCATGGCAGTAGTTAATGGTTTTATTGCCTTTTATAATGCTATCCAGTCCTTTGTCGAGAAGCTAAATGAAATGCTCCAGATTGCTGCCTCTTTCACCCGAGGGGTAGCAGAGATTGCCAAAGGTGCCGTAACGAGTGCAGCCAATTTCCTCGAAAATGCCTTGGCTGAAGCTATACCTGTTGCTATTTCCTTCCTTGCTAACCAAGTGGGTCTCGGGGGAATCTCAGATAAGATTCGCGAGGTGATTCAAATGGTGAGAGATTACATTAACCAAGGGATTGATTGGTTGCTGGACAAGGCGATTCAGGCTATACAGTCCATTGCCAGTATTTTTACCGGAGGAGGCGGCGATGGGGATACAGAGGATGCCGATGGAAATACGGTGGATCCTACGGATCACGCAGCAGTTGCGGATCGGGCGAAAAGTGATATGGAAGCTCCACCAGAAGAGGCATCTACCTACGAGGAAGTTCGAGCAGCAAAAGAAACTCAGTCAAGGTCCGTAGAAAGGCACTACACCGATATGTTGGAACTAGGTATTGCTATGACCATTACTTTCCCGGAGGCTGCGCAAGATAAAGGAGATAATGATTTGGATTTTCATATAAGAATAGCTCCAAATAATCATGACACAGACGGTAAAGTAGATACAGATCAGGAAGGGTCATTAAGTGGACCAAACTTTAGTTTCGAAGCTGGAGTGTTAACGATGGATGATGGGGAGGAATTTCGGGAAGGTTCAGAGATTGTTATCAAATCAACTAAAGAACCAGGTGTAACTCAAATATTTACTAGTCAAGGCCGATTTCAATGGGCAAAACCAAAGCCAATTTTAGCTTTTCAAATTATTGATGTCCAGGGGCAGAAAATTCTTCAAGTTGAAGTTGATGACAGAAAGGTTACACCAAATGGTTATTATCAGGATTGGGCTCCAAAAAAAGATGACTTGGTTCCTTTAACTGATGAGAGGTTAATTGAGGAAAATGACAAAGAAGTTTGGGATTCTTTTGAGACAGCAAAGTTTGTTTTGAATTTCAGGGTTCGTGGGATTCAAAATATAAATCCACCCGGAAAACAATGGGAACACATTGCCGAACGGACTGCCAATAGCGGAAATCCTTTGGTAAATAGTAATAATAATTTAGCATTAACCAGTTCATCAATTAATCAAAGGCTCAATTCCTACTATAATGAACCTCGGGATATTATTGAACATCAACTTCAAGTAGGATCTACAGAACGGATTTCAATTCGAGAATTTTTAGTAGGAAAATCTTTCCAAGAGCATCAGCGGTATAAGAAGGAAGTTTATTCAAGACCTGATTTTAATGTTTCATTACGATGGGTTGATTCTACAATTCCTACTTGTGAAGGCAAACAATATCAGGTCTTAGAATGATAAAAATTTCAACCTATGCACCAGCCCCTCAAACAAGAACACCAACGCGCTCCAGAGCCCAGCTTTTCTCCGGGAAAAGAGGAGCTTCGGCCTCATTTTCCCCAGGGTCACTACGCAAAGTCCAAGAATCCCACTCCCCTTGAGGGCATTGTCTCCGAAGTCAAGGAAATAGTATCTTACCTGCATGCTTGCCTCAAGGATAGTTATCCTGAGCAAGCCCAAGCAAATCAATCCAAGGCCATAGAATGGGCCCATCAATATGTAGATGGGGAAATTGCCCATATCGGGTGTATTCTAAGCCTTTTGAGCAGTCTACATAACTCATTGTGCGAAAATGAATTCACTTGCTCATCTTCCCAATCCCCTTCCAATTGTATGTATGTAGGGCAGGATTTTCAGGAACTGCCTTATGATCAACAGATAAAAAAACTCTTGAGACAGGCCCTTTCTGCTGTGTCCTTACCCACTCGACAAGGCCTACCCATAAGTGGCTATGAACACCTTTCCCTAGAAGACGCATGGTGCGGATATATACTGGGGCTCATTGAATTGCTACCTGAACAACCCTACATAATTACGGGTACCCCTACCAATCCCCCAGTAAAAGAAGAACTGGAAGAACCAGAAGATGATCCCGATGCCCCTGTTGGGCCCTTCCGAAATCTAGTGGAGCGTTCCAGTCCCTTACCTGTGATCCGAAGAGGCTTATTGAGAAACATCTTTCGAAGACGTTAACCCAGACCTATGAATAATAAGAACCTACTATCTGCCATCAGTTATCTGAGAGAGGTAATTTGCTTACGAATGGAACACTACCTGGATCCATCTCAGCGAGAAGAAAGCTTAAAACTGCCTCCTTTCAGGTTTAAAGAATCAAAAGACCTCTTTACCCACTTTGTTCTCCAAGCCCAATTGACTATTGAGGAATTTATTGTCCTACTTCTTGCCCTCGTCCCTCATGTGCAATCCCATTTTTTTGAGGACATCGTTGCTCAATTCCTACCAGAAGGAGGAGAGTTTCCGCCGATAGGGGGGATACGAGGCAAAGACTATCGCTATATGCTCCCTACGGTAGAGACAGCTCTCTTTGTATTGGCAGGGGGGGACCTGGGACGGCGGCTTGAACTTATGGCCATTATGGAAAGCGAGCATTTTCTGGTGCAAAATAAGGTGGTCTACCCGGATACAGTACATATGGGGGAACCCTTTAGCAGCTCACGCTTACTCATTGATTCTGAATACATTGAGCTATTTATTAAGGGGAAAGTATCCATTCCGACCTTGAGTACCGCCTTTCCCGCCCAAATGCTGCATACCGAACAGGAATGGGAAGATTTAGTTTTACCGCATGATACCTTGGAGCAACTCAAAGAAGTGGAAATTTGGGTAAAACACAGTGAAACTATGCGGTCGGAGTGGGGCTTGGCGAAAAAAGTTAAACCAGGCTATAAGGCCTTATTTTATGGACCACCGGGGACGGGAAAAACCTTGGCAGCAAGCCTGATTGGCAAATATACGGGTAAGCGAGTGTTTCGAGTAGATCTGTCCAAGATCATTTCTAAGTATATAGGTGAGACTGAGAAGAATCTTGCAAATTTCTTTGACAAGGCCCAAAATAAGGACTGGTGCATATTTTTTGATGAGGCAGATGCCTGTTTTGGAAAACGTACCCAGACCAAGGATGCCAAGGATCGCTATGCTAATCAAGAAATTTCCTACTTACTCCAACGAATAGAGGAGTACCCAGGCTTGGTCATCCTTGCAAGCAATTTGAAAAGTAATATTGACAAGGCCTTCTTGCGAAGGTTTAATTCGATTATATATTTTCCTGTTCCCAAGGCAGTTGAAAGAGAACAGATATGGTCTCGTGCCTTCCCCCAGGAAGTGTCCCTGGACACGGCCATAGATTGGTCTAACCTTTCCAAAAAATATGAACTCACAGGGGCAAATATTATGAATGTGGTTCAATATGCTTGCTTGCAAGCTCTTCACAATGAATCAGAGGTTATTGAACAAGACTATATTCTAAAGGGGATTAGAAAGGAATACGTGAAAGAGGGGAAGTAATAAAGGAAATCCTATGGACTTGGTAGAAAATTGTACATGCCTGTTATTCCTACCCATCCCAACAACTCCTCATGTATCTCCTTCCACGGCCGATTGAGATCCAAGGAACACACTCGCACAGGATGCCCCTTCAACTCGATGAATTCCAGGAGGGAGACGTTAACTGTTGGGTAAATGAGCAATCCTTCGCAAGGATTGCCCTCAGAACTAGGCCCAGAGTGTTTGAGATAGGCAAAAAGCTGGTATAAATGGGAACTGTGAAATTTGGGGACCTCGGAACGGAAGTGGGTTTGGAGGGCTTCCCGGTAATATTTCGTTTCCACCACAATTTTCCTCGACGGAGAAACTAGCGTCGCATCTGTTTCCATCTTCGGGAGTAGTTTATGCTTACTTTCCTTTCCGGTATTCCAATGGAGTATTTCTCGGCCGATAGAGGAATAGCCAACGGCGTGATGCCTGAAGAAATTCCTGATAAAGGCCTCAAATAGTCCAGGCATGGTCTGCTGGTTGAGCAAAATTCCTTCCATAGGGCTTCCTTTTGATACGGGAGAAGGGAGGTATTCCGCATGTATCCACTCGCAGATTTGTAAGAGGTATCGAATAGAAGCCTCGCGGTATCGGCTTTGGGCCGTGCGGAATGTAGAACCAGAGAGATCGATCGCTTGTATCCCATAAAGTACTCGGGGTAGGGGAGCAGAGAGAGCTAAGCTTTCCCAGGTACTTTTAGCTATTTGCAGATAGAGTTCATTGGAAACCAAAGACTCATAGCTAACCCAGGTTTTACCCTTGTTTAGGAGCTTGTGTTTGAGGCTTTTTGCGATATCTACTTTCCCTTTAATTCCAGGGTAGATGGTATGAGTGGAATGAAAGCTAAATTTGGCTGTCTGGCTTCTTATCCTTTCCAAGGCTTCCACCAACATGCGTGTCAACAACCCATGTGTCGAATCTCCTTGAATCCCTTCTATGGCTTGGCTTTGTCCATAATGACCCTTGTCCCAAGCATAGGAAAGCAGGTAATAGATATTTTGAATAGGAATAGTAGGGGGATTGGGTCGACGGTCCACAGATATGAGTTTTGAGGAGGGAGGGGAGAGGCAGGAGGAATATTTCGAAATTATGGAACCACTCGCAGCTCTCTCCTATCACCTAGTTTACTTGATGAGTTCTTGAATTAATTTTTCCACCCGCTCTGGCTGTTCGGGCCAATAGCTTGCTAATAAAGGGCCAATTTCGGTTTCGATGATAAGTCTATACCAGCTAGATTCCTCTTCGGTTGGATCCAGATGGCAGAAAAAACTGTGCCCAATTTCATAGCCCTTGCCCAGGTAGGGATCTTGTCGTATGTGTCCATTGACTCGGGAGATGCCTTGGACGATTCTTTGAATAAGGTCTGCTTCAACTCCCATAGAATGGAGATTCCGCTGGAATTTGTCTCCAAATTCAGGCTTAAGGTCTATGAAAGCGAAGCGCCTCCTAAGGGCAAAATCCATAGCAGCCAAGGATCTATCGGCCGTGTTCATCGTGCCAATGAGATGGAGATTTGGAGGGATAAAGAATCGTTCCATAGGGCTTTCGGCATACGTCAGCGGGAGGGCGAATTGGGCTGAACGCTTATCGGGTTCCAGGAGCATGAATAATTCTCCCAGGAGTTGACTCAGATTAGCCCGATTGATCTCATCTAAGATGAAGAAATAGGGACGGTTGGGGTCCTTGCGAGCCCTTTCGCAAAAGCTTAGGAATATACCATTCACCCGTTCGAAGCCGCCTCCTTTACCGGGTCTTATCCCCTGGACAAAGTCTTCATAGGCATAGGAAGGGTGCAGCTGAACTCCCTCTATCCGGCTGCGGTCTTGGTAACCTGTTTGCAGAAAGGCCAATTTCTGCGCTATATAGGTTTTTCCAACACCGGGAGGGCCTTGAAGAACAATATTTTTCTTTCGGCTTAACACGTGGAGGATTTTATCCAGAGAAATCTCATCCAGGAACAATTCCTCTAAGGCCTCCTTTCGGGTGTAGCCCTTGAATAAATATTTCTCAGAGTCTTCCTGAAGTAAGGTATGGGTGGGGGTTTCTAGCGCTGCTAGTGTAGCAGTGAGTTCTGGATAGTGTTCTTGGTATAAAGAATGGACCCTTTCCCAATTTGATATGGGAACAAAGTGTCTACCCGGCAGAGAAATACTCGGAATAGATAGGGCTCGGGTGATTACCCAATCTACTTTTCTCAGGTGAGGAAAGTCGGATTTTCGGGGTTGGAAAGAATAGGCTCCCGTAATAAGCCCAATCCCTAGAATCGTTGACTTCCCTTTAGCGGCGATGACGATATCCCCTAGTTCTGCATCTCGGAAGTGCTTAAGACTTTGTATTTTGGCTCTTTGAGGAGCCATCCCCGCTGCTGCTCCTAAGGTAGTGGGTGTTTCATATTGGGTAAGGTCTCCCACCTTTTCCTCGCATTCCTCTAATGCCATAAAACCACGCTGGTAGAAGGACTCCCAGGTTTTCAAATTGGGGGGGCAGAATTTCCACACCGTCTGTTCCTGCTGTTGGATATATGCCTTAGGGCTTTCTGAAATCTTTGTCATGCCGAATACTTGGGTCTGTAGTCAATTTCTTAAGGTAGGAAATTTGATGGAGGGGTTCAAGTTGAGGGAAATAGCCTCCTCTCCTTGGATAAAAAAAAGCGAGACCCGAAAGGGATCTCGCAAACCTACTACATTTAAGCTACTACTTATATTATTTCATTACCTACTAACTCTTCCTGATGCATCTCCGCGTAAGAGCTTTTCTACTTCTTCTATGGTGGCCAAGTTGGCATCTCCATAGATCGTATGCTTGAGACATGAAGCCGCCACGGCAAAGTCCAGGGCTTTTTGATCATCTTCATACGTAAGGAGGCCATAGATGAGTCCACCCATGAAGCTATCGCCCCCTCCCACTCGGTCAATGATATGGGTAATTTGATAGGTTGGTGCTTCATAGAGCTTTTCCCCATCATACAATACCCCTGACCAGGTATTATGCGAAGCGCTTATAGAGCCTCGTAAGGTGGTTATCACCTTTTTAGCTCTGGGAAACATATCCATCAATTGCTTCAATACGGACAAATAAGACTTAGCATCTACCGAATGGCCCTGCGTGACATCCACATTTTCGGGATGTAAGCCAAAGTGTTTTTCGGCATCTTCTTCATTACCCAATATGATATCACAGCCTGCCACTAAATCTGGCATCACTTCTCCGGGTTCTTTTCCGTATTTCCACAGTTTTTTCCGATAATTCAGATCGGTAGATACCGTTATCCCTAAGCGATTAGCGGTTTGAATGGCTTCTAGGCAAGCATCTGCAGCTCCTTGAGAAAGGGCAGGGGTAATACCTGTCCAATGAAACCAATCTGCTCCATCAAACACTTTTTCCCAGTCTACCATTCCTTTTTGAATACTAGACATACTGGAATGGGCTCGGTCATAAACTACCTTGCTTCCCCTGGAAACCGCCCCAATTTCTAAAAAATAAATCCCCAGGCGTTCCCCTCCACGAATAATATCCTTCGTTTGGACTCCTCTTTTCCTCAACTCCATCAGGGCACAATCCCCTATGTCATTTTGTGGGAGACGAGTTACAAAGGAAACGGGCACTCCGTAGTTAGCCAGGGTAACGGCTACATTGCTTTCTCCTCCGCCATAGATTACGTCAAAGGTGGAAGCCTGTGAAAAGCGTCTAAGGCCCGGAGGGGTGAGGCGAAGCATTATTTCTCCAAAGGTTACTACTTTTTTCATTGGGTTATAGTTGATTCTGTATAGGACAAAATAGTAATAGGATGATTATTTATTTTGCATAGTCTGCCGAACATAATATTATTGGCCCATGAAGCAAATGTTGATGGTTTCGCGGAATTTATTTGTTGATAGAATTGAAGTATGAATTGTGACTGCTTCATCATCCTGGATCCCAATTTACACAATTGAAAGTCCATCATTATATAACCTTTTCGAAACTGCGAAGCCAATAGCCCTAATGACTGTTTGAAAGTTAAACAAGATAAGTACTATATTCAGGGCTGGGATTATTAGAGCTATTTATCGTCTTATGGAACGGAAAGGAAGTCTTCCCGTGCAGGACTAAAGACATCGATTAAGACGCCTTTCTTTATACACACACATCCATGTCTTACATGGGGTGGGATATAATAGGAATCCCCGCTTTTGATGGTTTTTACCTGGTCGCCGATGGTCATCTCAAATTCTCCGCTTTCCACATAGCTTACTTGAGAATGATAGTGCTCATGGATATTGCCCACTGCCCCTACTTCAAAAGCTACTTTTACCAGCATGATTTTTCCATCATAGCCCATCATTTGGCGTTTGAGTCCGGGACCCACCTCTTCCCAAGGGGTTGTCTCTCCGAAAAAGAATTCTTTGCTTGGTGAAATGTCCATTGTAGATGATTGATTATGGGTAAAAGATCAAATGAATAGCCCCTGCCGTTCATATCGTTGATCCGCTATTGCAATTTAATGTGACGTAGGATTACCTGCTAATCATCTTCAGACAAATGTCGCGTTGGTGGCGGTGTTTGTCTTTTCAATAATCATTTTATGAAATGGCTTGTCAGATATATTTAATTGGTAGGTCATGAGTTTACTCAGAACGCAGAAATTCAATGGGATTTGCCTTTTTAAGCTTAAGTAGATTGATATATAGGGAAAAAAAGGAAATGATCAGAATTCCCATCATCGCATAAAGAAAGGCTAGGGTATTGGGGGTAGAAAATTCTGGGGAAGCGGCGGATAAAATTCCTTTCACCAGAAGAAAACCCAAGGGAGCCCCGATTATCAAGGAGGCGATTTGGGGTCTAAAAAACTCCTTGTTGAGTAACTTGCCGATTTCCCAGGTTCCTGCTCCCAACACTTTCCTAATACTAATTTCTTTCATTTTTTGAGATAAGGAAAGCATTAATAAACCCAGCAAACTCATAAGAGAAAGGAGAATAGAAATTCCAGCGGTAACAGAGAGCAATTGGTTAATTTGGTCAAAGGCCTTGAAATAATTCTGGAAGACATCATCTTGGAAAAAATATTCAAAAGATTTGAAAGGGAGGATCTCATACCAAGTCTTTTTCAGCTTGTGAATGAGTTCTGGTGAGGCGCCTTGGCTAAGGAAGAGGGTCATATACCGGAACTCCTCTTTTTTCCCAAATTTAAACAGCATGGGTTTGACGGGTGTATCAAAGGCTTGTTGGCGAAAATTCCTAACAACTCCAGAAATGATATAAGTTTCTGTTCCCATAATTACAGAGGTGCCCACCACTTTTTTTTGTGGGTCAAAGGCTTCATTGACCAGGATATAGGATGTTTCTCCGGTTTCGCTTTCTGGGAAATTCCCCGCTTTGAGGGTAACCCCCATTTGCTGTAAATATTCTGGACCAACGATAAGTTCGCTTATTTTCCTATTCTGTCCCGCCACCTGAAGTGTGATATCTGAGGCATATTTACCGATTTGATTGACAGATCCAGAAACCGAAACCACCTCTGGGAGGGATTCAAAGGCATGGGACAGGGCCTGGAATTGTGAGCCAGAGGGGAGTTGGAGTACCAATTTATTGCTAGGGTTATACCCCCAGCTTTTATTCTTTATTTGAGTAGAATGTTGAAATAAGGCGATTGAGGCAAAAATGGCTAAAAAGGTGAAGGCAAATTGGGCGCCTAAGAGCGATTTCCTTAGGAAGGAATTGCTTTTTAGGTGAAGCCCTTGATGAGAAATAGCGATAGGCTTAAGTTTGGAAACATATATAGCCGGATACCCACTTCCCCCTAGGACCAAAATGATGAGTAAAAGGAGGCAAAAGCCCAATAGATAAGGATGGGTAAAGGAAAAGTGGCTGAGGTCTGTAGTAGTTAGGGCGGAGAACCAGGGGATGAAATAGATTTTGGCTAGGATGGTTCCTATGCCTATGCCAATAAGACAGATGCTGAGATTCTCTATCAGAAATTGAAAGGCGATTTGTTTGCGTTTTACTCCGAGAACCTTGCGATAACTTATTTCCTGCATTCTATTGGAGAGGAGGGCTATGGCGCTATTTATATAATTAAAACAAACCTGTAAAAAGATGATTACAGAAATGGCAATGATTAGTATAATTCCAACCAAGTGGGAATTGACAAAGAAACTATTTTGAACGCCATTTGAGTGAAGGGAGATTTGATCTAGGGGATGCAAATGATAGGATTGGGTCGGCCATCCCCTATTCTTCTCGTTTTCCAGGTCTATGAATGGACTCATCTGGGACTCAAGAACGGCAATCTGGCTGGGGTCCTGGATCTGTAGGAAGGTAGCGTGAACTTTGTTTTGCCAGTCTTCTAGGCCCTCTTCGGGCAATAAAAGGAGGGTAGAGAAAGGGAAGAGCAGGTTAAATCCAAAACTGGCATTAGGGGGGCGTTTTTTTATAACCGCTCGAACGGTGAAACTCAAGGAAGTCTCTTGTTTTAGATCTTCAAAGGTCACATGAATTTGCTCCCCAATAGGATTTTTATTGCCAAAATATTTTTGAGAAACTTCCTCACTTAAAATGACATCTGAGGGATGGGAGAAATGTTTCATATTCCCCCATTTCACCGGAAAGGAGAAAATGGAAGGGAAACTGGTATCGGCAAAAGTAACCCATTCTGAAAATACTTCTTCTCCCTGCTTTATGGTGGCACTACGAGAGGTATAACGTGTTTGCTTACTTATTTGGGAAAATGAGCTTTGAAGTAGAGGGCCTAGGGGCATTGGGCTTAGCCCATCTAATATGTTTTCACTTTCCCGCTGTAAAACTCGCTCAACGACATAGATCTCTTCCAGGTTTTCGTGGAACTCATCATTGGAGAAGAAGGTATACATAAAGACAAATACAACAAGCATGCATCCCGTCGCAAGCGCCAGACCTATAATATTGATAAGGGAAGTCCAGGGATTTTTAAGGGCATTTCGGTAGCCGGTTTTGAAATAGCTTTGCCACAAAGCCAGGTTAAGTAGATGTTTGGGAAGGAGATGTTTCATGTTTAGGGTATATAGATTGATGAATAGAAATACTTGCAGGATATACCACCTTTTTGCCCTCCTTGCCCCCCTTGCTTCCACGAAGAATTCAAATCGTTCCCACATGTCTCCCTGAATGGCTTCTAGCAATTCGGGTTTGCAGTACCATTCGAGAAAGCGGTCTGCCCATTTCGGTGGAGTAGGGTTCACATTTGCCATCCAGTCATTAGGTTTTTGGGAATCATGGACCACAATCTCTGCCGATTTTCCTGGACTTCACGCAAGGTTTCCTTCCCGGTATTTGTAATGGTATAGAGTCTCTTACGCCTACCCCCTCTTTTGGAACTGGGCTCTCCCAATGAGGAAGCGACCAAGCCCTTTTCTTCTAATCGATACAAAGCGGTATGTACGCTGCTCAAGGTTACGGATCTACCCAACTCCTCTTTGATCGCTTCTGTGATAGAAAGGCCATAGGCGCTTTCGTGCTGGATCATGGTGAAAAGCAGGACGATTTCTTCAAATTCTCCTATATGTATCCGTTTCAATTTTCTGAGTTTTATTTCTTACCTTTTTGTAAAATAAATAAAAACTATTTTTCTGACAAGGATTCTGGTATATTTCTTACCCATTTGTAAAATAAATATATGTTATGAGGAATTGGTGCTTCTATTTCCTTATATTCATTGTCAAAAACCTATGTCTTATATCATGGTGGATATCGAAAGCGACGGCCCCATTCCAGGAGACTATTCTATGATTGCCTTGGGTGCGGTATTAGTGGATGATACCTTAGAAACTCATTTTTATGGTAGGTTGAAACCTATCTCTGAACGATTTATTCCGGAAGCCCTGGCTGTTTCGGGCTTTTCCCGTGAGGAAAGCCTTGAATTTGATGAACCCCAGAAGGTCATGGAAGACTTCGCTAGTTGGCTAAAAGCACATAGCTCAGGTCGGCCCATTTTCATTAGCGACAACAATGGCTTTGATTGGATGTTTGTCTGCTGGTATTTCCATCACTTCACGGGAGCAAACCCTTTTGGGTATAGTTCTCAGAACCTGGGGAGTTTATACAAGGGGATGGTCAAGGATACGCGTAAGAATTTTAAGCACTTACGTAAAACGCGTCATACCCATCATCCAGTGGATGATGCGAAAGGAAATGCAGAGGCTCTACTTAATATGAAAAATGAGATGGGTTTGGAAATTTAAAGGAAAAGAGGAACATGAAATCAAAACGAACGGAATATTCTCCCTGAGAATAAACTTTTATTACCTAAAATTATTACCTTAAGCATTATCTATCCTACCTCCTAACCCCATTGGCATGATTTGCAAATTCTGTGGTACAAATACAGGTAAATCCCATAAATGCAAAAGTTGTGGATTCGATTTGAAAAAAAATCTATATAAATGTTCAGGGTGTAAAAAATTCAATCTACTTTGGGCTATTAATACCAATCCCACCTACAGCTCTGTTAAATTTCAAGGATATAATGCTATTGTGTTAAGTATTCAGAAGGTTTTGACTAAGGCGGGATGTACCTATAAAATTCAAGGAAAGGGGCCTAAAATTCATAATTATTGTGAAGCATGTTGGAGAGCTCAAGGAGCCACCTTATGAAAAATCCTCGGCTAGGACTACTTCAAGTGGTATTTTAGTGAATAATTTTAATAGAATTTACTATTTAACCTATCCCAACTTGGTAAATGTAGAAATAGCTAGATCCTTTATAGTTCATGAGATGGTGCATTGGGTATCCCATAATCATACTGGATTTCAGAATACTGAAAAAGGTAGAAACCAATTGGAATGGGATGAATGTGTAACAGACTATATAGCCCGAAATGCCTATTTTGACTTATATCCAAATTCGACCTATCGTACGGGATACGGGGATGGGTCAGATATTTTTAAAAAAATGGGAGAAATAGCAACCAATAATAAAAATAATTACACTTACAGACATCTTTCTACGGAGGTGCAAAAAGACCTTGCAAATAAGGAAGGGTCAATCACCGGGGAAATGCTAACATGGTATTTTCAAAACCCTTCAAAATTAGATAGCTTTTTAGGAGAGAAAAATTATAAATGGTATTTTACCAGTGGATTAAGCGATTATAGACCTGATGACAGGCTACAAACCTATTCTTCTTAATAAACTGGGTAGTTTTGAATAAAAAGGAAAGCTATTTACAATACCACATTCACTATCCTCCCTGGCACCACAATCAGTTTCTTGGGTTCTTTCCCTTCCAGCCATTTCTGAGCCGTCTCATGAGCCAATACTTCTTTCCCGATTTCGTCTCTTCCCATATCGGCTGGTACGGCAATTTTAAACCGCACCTTGCCGTTGATCTGAACGGGATACTCCACAGTATCTTCTACCAGGAATTTTTCTTCCCAGTCAGGAAAGGAGGCTAAGAGTATGCTTTCTTTATGCCCCAACTTTTCCCATAACTCTTCACACACATGGGGGGCAAAGGGAGAAAGGCAGATTAGGAAGGGTTCTAGTACCTCCCGTTTCGAACTCTTCAAACGGGTCAATTCCTTCACAAATACCATGAAGGCAGGTACACAGGTATTGAAAGCCATACGGTCTATGCCTTCATCTACCTGTTTGATCATGGCGTGGAGTAATTTGAGTTCCTCGGGCGTAGCTTTTTCGTCTGAGACCTGCCATTTTTCTTGATCGTCCACGAAGAGGTTATACATCCTGCGCATAAAGGATACTACTCCATTGATCCCATCGGTGTTCCAGGGTTTGGAGAGTTCTATGGGGCCCAGGAACATCTCATAGAGACGGAAGGTGTCAGCTCCATATTGCTCACACATATCATCCGGATCGACGGTATTGTAGTAGGACTTAGACATCTTCTCGATTCGGGGAACTGTGCGAAACTCTTTGTCTTCGTTTAATACGAATTGTGCGCTATCGTCTTTTGTCCACTTTTTATAGCCTTCTACATCCAAAACCTGGGCCCTAACCAAGTTTACATCTGCATGTATTTGGGAATATTCATCTATCTCCTCCTCTGGAATTAAGTCTGCAGAAACAAACTTATTGGTCTTCTTGTGGCGATACATCATCTGGGAAGTTCCTTGGATCATTCCCTGATTCACCAATTGTTGGAAGGGCTCCTCTGCTGATAAATATCCCGTATCCTTCAAAAATTTTGTCCAGAAGCGGGAGTACATCAAGTGACCGACAGCGTGTTCGGTACCTCCTATGTACAAATCCACTGGTAACCAATAATCCAAAACTTTAGAGTCTGCAAAGGCCTCTTCATTATGGGCGTCGGGATAGCGCAAGAAATACCAACTGGAACCCGCCCAGTTGGGCATGGTGTTCATGTCGCGCTTGCCTCCATCTGGCAGATTAACCCAGTCCTCAGCCCGACTTAGGGGGGGCTCGCCTGTTTCAGAGGGTTTGTATTCATCCACTTCAGGCAAGGTTAAGGGAAGATCTGATTCAGCAACTGCCTTTGTAACGCCATCTTTATGAATGATAGGAGTAGGCTCTCCCCAATAGCGTTGACGAGACCAGACCACATCGCGTTGGCGATAGGTAATTTTTCGTTTACCGATTCCTCGTTTCTCCAACTCGTCATTCATGGCGGATATGGCTTCCATTGGACTTAGGCCATTTAAAAATCCCGAATTGACCATTTTCCCTTCCTTCGACGTGTAAGCCTCTTTACTTAAATCTCCGCCTGAGATCACTTCCCGGATAGGAATATCAAATTTGTTAGCAAACTCGTAATCTCTGTCATCATGTCCCGGCAC
Source organism: Bacteroidia bacterium (assembly GCA_965263105.1). Lineage (GTDB taxonomy): Bacteria > Bacteroidota > Bacteroidia > J057 > J057 > JBCCTX01. The sequence goes on from CBDHGL010000003.1 coordinate 1,591,711, forward strand.
GCACATGATGGCTCCCGTACCATAGGTGATTACCACATAATCGGAAATCCAAATGGGGAGTTTTTCTTCCGTAAAGGGATTGAGCGTGTAAGCTCCGGTGAAGACCCCCGTTTTGCTGGTATCGGCCATTCTCTCTACTTCAGACCGATTTTTTGCCCACTCTACGTATTTCTCTACCTCAGGTCTTTGATCAGCCGTTGTCAATTTCTCTACTAAGGGATGCTCTGGAGCAATGACCATGAACATGTTTCCAAATATGGTATCGGGACGGGTGGTAAACACTTCCAATGTCTCCTCATGATCCACGATCTGGTAGTGGATACTAGCTCCTTCAGATCTGCCTATCCAGTTCTTCTGCATGGCAACCAAGGAATCCGGCCAGTTTATTTGCTCCAAACCTTTCAAGAGTCGATCGGAGTAGGCTGTAATTCGGAGCATCCACTGTCGCATTTGCTTTCTTTCGACGGGATGTCCTCCTCGTTCAGACTTGCCGTCTTTTACTTCTTCATTGGCCAAAACAGTACCCAGAGCCGGACACCAGTTTACCGTCGCATAATCCAAGTAGGCTATGCGATAGCGCATAAGGATATCTTCCTTTTCCTGGGGGGACATAGTTTTCCAGTCATTTGCCGAAAACTCTTCTTCTTGAGAGGTACCCGCTATTAGCCCCTTATTCCCCTTTTTCTCAAAAATTTCCACCAATTCTGATATAGGTTTGGCACATTCCTCAGCCTTGTCATACCAGTGCTCATACATTTTCAGGAAGATCCACTGAGTCCATTTGAAATATTTGGGATCGGCAGTAGAAAGCATGGAATCTGGGTCGTAGTAGAAGCCCACATTTTCCAACTGCGCCATATAATGGACAATATTCTTTTCGGTGGTCTTGGCCGGATGGATACCCGTTTTAATGGCGTATTGCTCAGCTGGCAGGCCAAAGGAGTCAAAACCCATCGGGTGGAGGACATTGAAGCCTTTGACGCGCTTGTATCGTGCCATAATATCTGTAGCGATAAACCCTAGTGGATGGCCTACATGGAGCCCCTTTTCCAGAAGGATAGGGGAACATGTCCATGATATAATACTTAGGCTTATCAGAAAGTTTTTCCGCAACGAAAACGCGGTCTTCCTTCCATTTTTTTTGCCATTTCTTTTCGATCTCCTGAAAATTGTAAGTACCCATCTCTAGTAATTTTGTCCGCGAAATTAGGGCTTATTTGCGGATTTATCTAGTGTAAGTATCAGGGTGGTATGTTTTTCGAAGAGATCTGGAGTTTCTGCGACAATTTTCATGGGAGGAATAGAATCGAGCTTTTCCCAGTAGGCTTTTCTAACAATCAATAAATCGTCAGGGTTCAATTCAAAATGAGGGATAATTTCTTCTTCTTCTTGCAGAACAGGAATAGGTCTTTTTAAGTAAAAATTAAAGGCACGGTTAATTAACTGGTATTGAATAATGGAGGGTTTATCCTTCAGGAAAGGCAGGGTTTGGCTTACGGGATTTCTCGCATCAATTGGGGGAAATAAAAAATAGTAGAATACCAGGCTAGTGAATACCCAGGAGGCAACGAGGGTAAAGCTCATAGCGATTATATCGGGCTTTTTCCATATAAAGTACCCCCCTATAATAGCTCCCAATGATACAAAGGAAAGCCCCCAGCCTAAATAATTTAGGTCAGCGAGAATAGGATCTTCCGCAAGACCGAAATAAGCCCCGACTGGAAGGAGTAGTGCTATAAGCATGTAAATCGTGTAGCTAAGCTTGTCTTGAAGGGTAACTTTCGGCCGATTGATGAGGTAATAGGCTAGCAAAATGGCGAGAAAAGGATAAGCGGGGACGGTATAATTGGGCAGTTTAGTAGAAGAAATGGCGAAGAAAATAATTATTGAAATGGCTGTCCAAAAGCAGAGATCAATAAAGGTGGATTCTTTTCGGCTTTTCCAAGAGTGAACACTTGCTTGGGGTAAGAATACAGAGAAGGGTAAGAGGCCCCCCAGAATAAAGGCTAGAGTGATCAAAAATGATCCTCCATGTCCTTCCAGCGGTTCGGAAAAACGCCGCAAGTTGTGTTTGAAGAAGAATTCCTCTGTCCACGCCCCATCAGTGGCCTGATGGACTAGGATAAACCAGGGAAGAGAAATTCCCAAAACGATGAGTACTCCCCACCAGGGTTTTAGATTCAGAAGCGTTTTTTTATTGAACTGGCGAGTAGAAAGGAGGTGAAGCAGCATTATTAAGCCTGGTAAAGCAATGGCGATAGGTCCCTTGGTCAATACCCCAAGGCCTATCATAAGGTAGCAACAGAGTAAGGCCCATATCCTTTTTTCATAGAGGAATTCATGAAAAAATAGGATAGAAAGCCCCATGGCCGTAACGAGATAAGGGTCTGGTACAGCCATATGAAATTGAAGAGATAGATGAAGGGAGGCCCATAAAATACCCATGCTTAGCCATGCGGGACCCTTCCCTAAATATTTCCAGGTATACCGAAAAGTAAACAGTAAAAGGAGAGCTCCAGCAAACGCCCCAAAAAAGCGGGCACCAAACTCATTAACGCCAAAAAGTTGGAACCCCAGCATCATGAAGTAGTAATGAAGCGGGGGCTTATCACCCCGGAGCTGATAGTTGAATGTGGGAACAACGAATTCGCCTTGTTCGTACATTTCTCTGGCGCATTCGGCATTTTTGGCTTCATCTAAGGCATAAATACTTAAACCCTGTATATTCAAGGAAAATAAGGCCAAGCTTACGGTAAAGACTACTAGGTAAGCCCTCTTAGCAGATTGATTGAAATAGGATATTGTGGAGCTAATCCAATGATTCATAGCCGCCAAAACTACAAAGAGATTTCAAAACTGGCACTAAGACTTCTCATCAAAGGTCTCTCATCTTAGCGCTATCTGCAGATATTCTTTCCAAGTTTTGTTTAGCCAGCCCCAAACTCACTTTATTTTTTGTGCGTCAGGGGAGACTTTGAGTTCTTATATCCATCCACTTTTTATCGCTATGGCGACGGCCTGAGTGGTATTGCTACAAGAAAGTTTGATCCGAATGTTTTGCCGGTGTTTATGGACAGTTCCTTCTGCAATATTTAGCATGTTGCCTAATTTCTTGTCATCATACCCTTCTGCAAGTAAGCGTAGAACCTCTGTTTCTCTTTTGCTTAGGGGAGTAGGGGCGCCCGATTCACTGATTTGCTTAGCATAGGGGTCTATACCCATATAGTGTTTCCCTTTATCCAGGCACATAAAGGAAATCTTGGTATTATGAAAAGGGGAAAGGTGATCAATAGTGGAGTGAACCACCAAGGTATTTAAGATATTTCCCTTCTCATCCTTTTTCAACACGAAGGATTGATGGAGTAATTGGGTATAAGTATCGTCTGATTTTCGAATTCGGAAACAATAGCTTGTCTTATAGCGGCTGATATCCTCTGAGGGGAGATAGGAAAAATAAAACTTTCCCGCGAGTTGCTCACAGGCTTCGAGGTGGGGTCGGTCTTCCTTTTTAATCCTTTGGGTGAAGGATTTGATATTGATGTTTTTTGAATCAAGGCCCAATACTTCTTGAATCTTTCCATTTACATACTTAAAATCTTGGGTAATAAAATCAAATACCAAAAAGTAAAAGGGTCCAGGACAGAAAATACTACCCATCATTTCATAAATTTCTTTCTGGCTAATGGGGGTCATAATTTCGTCATCCAGACTTGGAGGATGGTTCTTCCAAACTTCTTTCAATCGATTTTCAAGGGATTTCACGTGCAGTAGTTTTTCAGGTTGAAGAGGCAAATAGGGCTGCTATTCAAGCAGATTCTGCCAATATAATAGAACAGTCGAATTTAGGCAAATTTCAATGAAATAAGAGGTGAGAAATTGAATAATTCTCCTAGGGAAATTTTTTTTCTCCAGTATCTTTTCTTATTTGTTCTTTGAATAGGAAGCCGATTTGTTCAATATAAATGGCGGGATTTCTGTTGGGTAAGTCTTGAATAAAACATAGAAAATCTTGTGAGCCCAGAGACACATCAAATTGTTGATTTGTACCATGGACGTATAGATTTTGTTCAAAAGATTCTAGAAATGGTGTCCAGAGATTCTCAAATTTTTCCTCCTCGTCAAAAAGGGGAATTATGAAGCTTTTTAGTAAGCTAACCCAGTCTTCCTGGGTGGGACTCGCAAGAGGGCGAAATAGTTCCAGCTGAAATCGGGTATAATGACGCATGCAGCCGTCCTGTGTAATAATGGCCATCCGAAGGCTGTCTATAAGCATAATTTCCATTCTCTGGCGAGGATCCCATTCATAATCCATTACGTCTGCTACCTCAGGATCCACAATCGGGTGAATGTTAGCCAGATCCAGCCGGCAATCTGATGATTGGCTATAAGCTTTTAATGAGCCCAAGCAGAAAAACAGGAAAGTTCCTCTCCAAAATAAGCTATAGTTTATGCGAAATCTTACCATAGGTAAATTCTATTCCTTCCCAAGTTCTCTCCAGCCTTTTTGAATTAATTCTAAATCCAAAGCAAGTGAATAGTTTTGTGCATAATAACGATCAAATTGCGGCAAGGGTTTTCTTTGTTTGGGAGCTAGCCTATACGACAAATGTACGTAGGCAGGTTTTATAGGGGGAAGATCCTCAGCATCAGATGAGTAGCCCACCCAGTGTTGCTTCCCGAGTAAGATTTTAATTAAGGCTTTCCCCGCTTTCTTCGGAGCTTTGAAGAAGAAGGCAAAGAGAGGGAAGCCCAATAGAAAGAATAGGGAAAGGGCAAGGTCCATAAGACGTTTGTTTCTCCGGGTGCTTGGAGACCAGAGGGGAGAGGCTTCGGTATCCCATCGAGAACCCCTTATGACAGATTTGGGGCTAATGAGGAAATCGGCATCAGGGGCTATGGTTCTACAAAGGGGGTTAAATGGCCCGGCAGATCTTAGCAAGCTGAGAAATTCAGTATGAGAAAACTCTTTTAGACAGAATATCCATTCATCTACCTCGTATACTTTGGTAAGCGTGTCAAGTTCCTTCAGGGTCCCCAGGGTCCTATAACTGGGTGGCTTGGCCCCATGGGAATCCCCGGAGAAGTTTTGTGGAGGGTGAGCAATCTGACCGATTACCTTGGATTCGTAGGGTAGGTCTTGGTGCAACAGGGTCCAAACTCGTTCTAACTCTAGGGGATGACCAATGAGAATAGCTTGGGGTTTGGGTATCTCAAAGAAGAAATGACCTTTTTGTCTCCAATTGATAAGGCCACGAATGACAAAGGCCATTAAAGAACTAAAAATTGCTGATAAGCCAACTATGGCTCTTGAGAAATTGAGGATAAAGGGAAAAAGATAGGTACAGGTTGCAATAAAGATAAACGCCCAAAAGGGCCCCAAGAAAATAGGCTTTATGCTATAAGGTTTCTTATAAGCGCCACTGAGGGCTAGAAATATAATAAAAACTAAAGCATAGCTGGGTAAGTATACGTTTTCAAAGATCCATGGATAGGCTCCTCCTTGTCCTTCGATGTATTTTACATAATGTTCCCAATAGGCTTGCACTCCATAAAGGATTGCCCAAATAAGTCCCCACTCTACTACGGGGAAGCCTACTCTTTGAATGATCCGTCGAATTATAGCAAGGAAGGCACGGAGGTAGACAGCCAAGCGAATCCCCCATTCGAAACCTTTCTTGAGCCTTCCAGAAAAATGTTTGTCCGCGAAAAGTAACATCGCCTGGTAGAATACTTTCACATAGTTGAGGCTCCCCTTTTTCGTACTTTCCCCTTTGTAATGCAGGATTTGGGTTTCGGATAGGTAATAATTCTGATATCCCGCTTGTAAAAACCTATACGATAAGTCAATGTCTTCTCCGTACATGAAAAAGCGTTCATCTAGGAAACCTATTTCATCCAGGGCAGATTTTCGCATAAACATGAAGGCTCCAGATAGGATATCTATGGCGTGGTTTTGGTTTTTATCTAGGTAGCTAAGGTGATATTTGCCAAAGGTGGGATTATTGGGGAACATGGCAGAAAGCCCAAATATTTTGTAAAAGGAAACCCAGGGAGTAGGAAGAGCTCTTTTAGATTCGGGAAGAAATTCCCCCTGCCCATCCAACATGTAAACCCCTAAAGCTCCCGCATTTTCTTTGGCATCCATAAACTCCTTGCATACATGGAAAGTGTCCTCTCCAACGAGGGTATCTGGATTGAGTAATAGAGCATAGGCACCCTTAGCCTTTCTTAAGGCTTGGTTATTGGCTTTAGAAAAGCCGGGGTTATCAGAATTGGCGATAAGGTGAATACGATTGCCAAATTTCTCATCCAACATGGCCAAACTATCATCCTGAGAGTTATTGTCGACGACGAATACTTCTCCTTTCAGGCCTTCCAAGGCCTGAAAAACAGATTTTAGACATTGCTCCAGGTAATGGGAGACATTATAATTTACGATGATGACAGAAAGATCGATGGAGGATTCTGGGGCTTCTTTAGCGGTCATATTCCTGTTTAGCGGGTAGGAACCTAAAGATGTCATTTCTTTAGGTATAGTCTATCATGGAGGCTATTAATGCTCGTCTGGTACGCTTAATAAGGTCCGATTCATAAGAGATCGGGCCAAAGTTACCTCATCCGTAAATTCCAGATCACACCCGACAGGTATGCCTCTGGCGATGCTCGAAACTTTGACTCCTAAGGGTCTTAGCCTTTTGGATATATAGAAAGCAGTTGTATCTCCTTCGATGTTGGCTCCAAAGGCAAAGATTATTTCTTCTATGCCTTCGGTGTCAATGCGTTGTACCAGGGAGTCTACCTTTAAGGCAGAGGGGCCTATACCCTGAAGGGGATTTATCAATCCTCCAAGTACATGGTATAATCCATCAAATTGATGGGTATTTTCAATGGCCATTACATCTTTCATATCTTCTACCACACAGAGCAGGGTCGCCCTTCTCCTAGGGTTGAGACATATTTTGCAAAAGTCTGCATCAGAAATATTGTGGCACTTCTGACAATATTTGACCTGCTTCCGCATATCTACGATGGATTGCCCCAAGCGAAGGGCATCTTCTTCCGATTGTTTGAGTATATGCAGGGCGAGGCGAAGGGCCGTTTTTCTTCCTATCCCCGGTAAACTTGCCAGCTCATTTACAGTTGTCTCTATTGTTTTTGAAGGATATTCCATAGGTTTGAAAAAGCGGGTTTGCAGATTCAAAAATAGCTAAAAAATGCATGGAATGGAAAAGGTCAATTGAAGGGGAGGTAAAAGGGTGAAGCCCCAATTATGTAGGTGTAAGGGGAAATAAAAAAATGAGGGGAGGGCAATTGAGATAGGGAGGGCTTGGAAAAGAGGTATAAAATAGAAAGAGGGTGGTGCAGTTTTTTAGCTGTTTAAAGCTGATAGCTTGCACCACCCCATCATCTTCCCTATTTATCAGTGAGTGTCAAGCGTAAATTTTGCGAATCGTTTGATAATATCCAAAAATTTATGCTTTTATTTGAAAATTTGTAGGCATTTGGATGATACTGCTCGTAGAATGAAAGATATTTTACATTTTGATTGTCTGGTCTCTATCAGGGCCTACAGAAACATAGGTTACGGGAGTATGCAGGGCTTGTTCAAGATAATAAATGTAGGATTTTAGATTTTTAGGCAATTTGTCTACAGAAGTTAATTGAGTTATGTCCTCTTGCCAACCAGGAAGACTCTGATAGACTGGGCTTAAATGGTCTTGAGCTAGGTCAAAGGGGATATCAGTATCAGTGCCGGTAGATTTTTTATAGGCTGTACAAACCTGGATTTGATCCAATTCTGACAAAACGTCAGCCTTCATCATAATGAGGTCGGTGATGCTACTGAGCCGGGTGGCATAAGTGAGTAAGGGGAGGTCCAGCCAACCACATCTTCGAGGCCTACCGGTTGTTGCGCCAAATTCAGCACCAGATTTACGCAATTTTTCTCCTAGCTCTCCTGTCAATTCTGTTGGAAAAGGACCACTGCCTACCCTCGTACAGTATGCTTTGAATATTCCATATACCCTGTCTACACTTGAGGGAGGTATCCCCAGTCCCATACAGGCTCCGGATGCAGTAGTATTAGAACTGGTAACATAAGGATAACTGCCAAACTCTATATCCAATAAGGTTCCTTGTGCTCCTTCGGCTAAAATCTTTTTATTCGATTGGATTTGTTGATATAGATAGCTCTCTGTATTTCTAATTTGCAATCCTTTTAGAAAATCTATTGCCTGCAAAAACTCCTCTTCTAAATCCTCCAATTCATAAGGCATATCGTAGAGGTTATCTAGTATAGCCCTGTGTTTATCTTTTAAGGCTTGGTATTTTCGACGAAAATGAGGTCCGGCAGTATCTCCAACCCGGAGGCCATTCCTGCCTGTTTTATCCATGTAAGTTGGCCCTATCCCTCGAAGCGTAGAGCCAATTTTTTCGTCTCCTTTGGATAATTCAGAAGCCTTATCTAATAATTTATGTGTAGGGAGTATTAGGTGTGCCCGCTCAGAGATTAAGAGGTTCTGGCGAACATTCACCCCGTTTTCTTCGAGTTGTTGGATCTCCCTTCGCAAAGTTACGGGATCGATGACGACGCCATTTCCTATGAGGCAGGTGATATGGGGATGGAATATCCCTGAAGGAATAAGGTGTAAAACGAATTTCTCTTGATTAATGACGATGGTGTGGCCTGCGTTGGGGCCACCCTGAAAACGTGCAACTACATCGTATTGGGGAGTAAATACGTCGACAATCTTGCCTTTTCCCTCATCTCCCCATTGCAAGCCGAGAAGTATATCAACAGCCATATGTTAATAGATAACCAATTTCAGATAGGTTTTTTCGGGGCGCAATATAGGATATTTTGTAAGATAAATTAAATCAATTCTGACTAAGGCAGTTGTCGAATTTTTAGCCAGCTTGAAATCCCGTAGACTTCCTTCATGCGAGCAGCTGATAATCGAGCCTCTTTCAATGTTCTGTATTTCCCCATTCCAATTCGGAACGTCCCTTTCTCGGAAGGTAGGATAAAGGCACTAATTCCTTGTTGTCCCAAGTTTGCTAAATAAGAATTGGCATTCTCCTTTTCTTTGAAACTTCCCAATATAAGGTGTATTAAGGTATCTTGAGGCTGAGATAGTTGATTCGTTTGTCGAGAGGGAATAGGTAAGAACCCCCCTCTGGCTCCATTAATAGACTGAGTATTTAGCTTGTCAATAGAATAATCAAATGACTGAAGGGGCTTATTCCCTATACCAAGAGATTGGCTAGAGCGATAATTCCAATCTTCATAAACTATTATGTTGCGGTTTTGATAGGAAGCCACCCAGAGCTGTCCTGAGGAGGGATCGAAGGCAATGTCAGTTGGGGGGTGAGTTAGGCGAATGGAATCAACCACTTTCATATCTTCTGTACGGACCTTGGAAACGGTCTTGGAAAGATAATTGGCCACATACACAAAAGATGCATCAGGGGTAATGGCTAAAGATCTGGGAGATCGGCCTGTATACACTTTTTTCCTGAGCAGGAGGGAATCCCCGAGGTACTCATATTGTGCAAGTTCGCCTGTTGCTGCCAACGAGACGTAAAGAGTATTTCCACTTGGATTTACCTGCACATACATTGGGTTCTCCCTGGGGCCGAGGGGAAATTTTTGAATTTGAAATGAATTCAGATCGATGACCGCAATACTGGACGATTCTGTAAGGGTTACAAACAGTTTAGTGGAATGGGCATCTGTAGCTAATCCTTGCGGATAACTACCCAAAACCATATGTTTTCTTATCGTATTGGACTTAGAGTCAATAATATGAATGTCTTTACTGCAGCTGTTAGAAGCAATCAGGTATCTATGATCAGGGGTCGCAATTAAATGCGTGGGGAATTTTCCAAGGGGTAAAGAGGCCTCAACCGAGGAAGTCAACGTGTTGAGTTTCAATACATATCCCGAGGGACTCCTATATATGTCTTCACAGCGCTCTTCACTGGGAACGATTGAGCCGGAGCTCAGTAATGGGTAACTTGCTATCCAAGCATATTTGCCAAAATGTGAGAAGCAAGCATATATAGGTACCTGTTTCTCAGAACCATTAGTTTTGCTAATTGGTGGTAGCAAATAGAATAGGGAATCATTGAAATCATTTAGCTGCTGGAATTCATTAGAGAATACCACAACAGACTGATGGTATTGAGGATTGGCGATAAGAAATTGACCCAAACCCGAACTGTTTATAGATTTAGGCTTAATATCGCCCTTAATTACCTTAATTTTTACCAAGCTATCTGGCAAAAAGTTTAGTGCGTAGAGAGAATTTAGGTGAAGGAAAAATGAGCACAATAGACCTACCAAGCATGAAAATGCTCGATTGTTACAAAAGCGTAAGGGGGTGCTTCGGTTTAGAAGTGAAAATTTTCGAGAATCCAAGTATAAATTGGCTTTGGTTATATAATCTACACCAAAAATTATACCAAATTAAAAAAATTATCAGAATCCTTGATAGGGGGATGGACGATAAAGTTTGACCCTCGAGCCCCCATTATTTCTCGAAACCTTGGTGGTATAGCGAAGGATATATATGGGCTCGCCTTGAAGGGTTTTTCCTTGTGGAAAAACCGAAAGATCTTGGATCCCCTTTCCTTTTAGGTAATTAATAGCCCTTCTTAAGGAAGCTTTTCCATAATACTTCTTGTGTCGGGTTTGGGAGAAGGTGCCTTTATCTCTGTATATGACATTTCTTCTATTTGAATTTCTATGGGAAAACCCGGCGGGGGAGTGAGAAGACCCTTGCTGAAGGGAATTTTCGTACCATTCGTATTGCTTTTCTTGAATATGGGCAGACAGATATCGACTGCTATAACTTGGACTTTGGCGTGCAAAAGGATCTTCTCTTTTAGGGGAAGGAGGGTTACCCTGAGAATATATAGGCTGTTCTGAGAATGCTTGAGATTTTTCCTCTGGATACCCCTCGAAGGTAAGGGTTGAAGGGGGAAGGGTATGGGGAGAAGGAGACTTTCCGGCATGAAATTGGAGTAAGGCCAGGAGTTCTTCAGGAGCTATAGCTTCTTGTATATGTTCAAGGACCTTACTTTCAGAGGAAAATATGATAAGAGATCCGGGAAAGGGAGACCCTAGCCGTTGAGAGAGTTGTCTACCTTCATAAGTCATTAAGTTCTTTCGGGTGGCCAGGTAATGATCTTGGATAAAAGAAACTATTTCTGGATTGTTTAAGGTCTTTTCTTCCATGATTTCGCAATCTTGACATCCATTCTGATACAAGTAGAGAATGAATGGCATATGAGAAAATTCAGCCTTGGCTTGAATTTCTTTGAAGGGACCTTCAAAAAAGGGTACCTGTTGAGGAGGAGTAAAAGAATGTAAAGAACAGAAGCAAAGTGATAAAACTATCAATTTTCGCATCTTGGAACATATCTATAATTGCTTGGGCTCGCATTTATTCGATATACGTTTAATACAAGTTAAGCAAAATATGTTCCATTTGAAAATGCAAAAAACAATAATAATTTATTTTTGAAATAAATTATTGTGAAAATATAGCTTTTTGCTTATTAAATGGGGTTTATCCCTTTTGAGGATTGGGTATCAGGAATTTAGAGTAACAGGCAAATTAAGCTTCTAGATAAGACTAATTCCTGGGTATAAGGCCTTGGGGAAATACAATGGTGCTTTCGTGCCCTTCTTCGCTGATGCTAGCCACGCCGAAATAGTAGTTATCTATCACGATGTTTTGTAGCGTATGTGTATTTACTTTTCCTACATACTGGGAATACTGCCATTGGGGAGAGGTAGTCTCCCGCCAATAGACTTTATACCCCCATAAATGGGGATCATTTGCTTCATCCCAACTCAAAGTTGTCGAAGGACTAACAGCTCCCCCAATTCTTACGTTTTTGGGGCGAGTAGGAGACCAGGCAAGAGAAGCCAGCACCAAGGCATTTACTCCAGTCAACTTTGCCGCATAGTCAAAATCCACTTTTTCTATTACATCCCCATAGGAAATACCTCCCTCCCTCCGTATATCCTGGTGCTGGCGTTGATAATGCTCATGAGTTTCCATGATTCTAACACCGGGATATCCTGCATCATTAAAAGGTCTGTGGTGTCCCCCTCGGCCAAAGCGATCCAAACGGTAGATCATTATGGGATTAAGTAGGGGACAATATTGTCTGGTAAGCCGTTCAATATATCTGGCCAATTGCCGGGAGGGTCCGTCTACCTCTCCTCCATAAAACCTCCGCATCCTTCTTTCTCGATCCGTCTCAGTTACAGGATAGGGTTCTGAAAAAATGCGGAAAGATCTGTTGTCGATGATCCCATCAATTCCTTCGATATTTCCGATCATGTCATTGTTAAGCACACCCAGGATATCCCACTCCTCTTGCTGGGCAATAGCTGCCATTAAACGCCCTCCATATAGACCCTGTTCTTCCCCGGAAAGGCCTGTATAAATAATGCTGCTAGGGAAACTATAGGCGCTGAGGATTCTGGCTGCCTCTAGCACTCCCGCCATACCGGAAGCATTGTCATTGGCTCCGGGGGCATCTGTTACTTCGTCTGTAGAAGAGGACGCCCGACTATCAATATCTCCGCTCATGATTACATAGCGATTGGGGAATAGGGTACCTCTTTGAATGGCCAATACATTCACAACAACTGTTGTATCTGGTATACGAGAAGATCCTCCGGGGATCAGTTGCCTTTGATAGGCAAGCTCTAGGCAGTTTTCGCAGCTATCGGATATACGTTTAAATTCATCAAATATCCATCTGCGCGCTGCTCCGATCCCGCGTGAATCACTTAGGGTATCCGAGAGGGTATTTCTAGTTCCAAAATCAACCAAAGTTTGAATATTGGCTTCTATCCGCTGAGGAGAGGCTGCGCGGGCAATTTCTCTTAATCGCTGGTCTGCTGCGGGAGGGACCTGAGCAGGCATGGAAAAAATTCCTCCCATGAATCCCAACATAAGCAATAGGTATTTACCCTTATTCATGAATGCCATTTAAGGTACGGGGAATGCTTATTAGGGACTTTTGTCTTCCATCGATGTAGCGAACAGCCTCCCCATCGAAAAAGGCATCTTCTTCTAGCATGATGCGGATATCCTTGTTCCATTCGGGGAGAGAAATGGTAACGTTCAATTCAATAGAATAAGCGGTATTAGGATACAAAGGATAATCTCCTTTCACGGGAACTCCTCCTTGCTGGTCCCAAAGACCGATAGTAGGTCCTGCTCCATGACCGTGGTATCCAATGGGATGGGTATATATGCTCGGAGTAAGGCCCTCTGCTAAGGCCTTTTCTCTCGCATTGGCAAGTATCTCATTCCCACTTTTTCCAGTTTCAAAGGCTTCTGTAAGGATATCCTGAAGACGATTTCCTGTGGCAAAGGCTTGCATAAGGTAAGTAGGGGGAGAGCTTTCGCCTGGCTTTAAGACATAGGCATGCCATTGGGTATCCGTATTGAGCCGAAGATAGGTAATACCAAAATCAACGTGGAGTAAATCGCCGGGAAGGATGACATTGGATTGAGGCCTTTGGGAAAAAGACCTTTGAGACTCGGTATCAGCCGGATCGGCTCGTTGTACAGCACAAGAGGGATGAAACCAAGCGGTGAGTTTCAATTCCCTAATTTTCTCCCTATACCACCACACCACATCATCTGTTGTGCTAACTCCGGGCTGGATAACTTTTTCGGAAAGCCCTTCGGCGATGATCTCATGTGCGATACGGCAAATTTGCTGATATACCTGCATTTCTTCCTCAGTGCGAGTTTCTAACCAGCCTACAGCCAATCTTTCCCCACTGACTACCTTATCCCTGCTGCCTTCAGGTAAAGCCTGCATAAAGGCATCGTATTCAGAACTGCTCAAGCCATCTCCTAAGGCAAAATATTCCGAGCGATTGAGGGCAATCTTCCCTGGATTTTTCTCTGCGATGAGTTCCGCCAATCGTTTCCACTGATCAGGTTGCCTTTCTTTGTCCCATGCCTTTTGAAAGCTCTTGCCTACATCGTAACGAGCGATGGCATAAGTTTCTAAGTCTTGGCCTTGCCCAGGATCATAAACGACCAAAATGGTTCTCCTACGTGCATTGAGCCAGGTTGCGGGTAAGAGTGTTCTGATAACGGGGTCTTCGTTATACTCTCGGGCAATGATGATCCACATATCTATTCCCTCTCGTTGCATGAGAGTAGGCAAGACCGTTTCTATGCGCTGCTCTATCCATCTGTCAATAATTTCAGCCCGCTGCCTCATGGGAAGGATATGACTGCTTTGAGCTAGTCCAGTCGAAAAACTGCTAACTAACCCGAGAAAAATCAAAAATAAGTTTTTCATGTAGTTTGCTTAGGAGAATGAGAGGTTGAATTCCAGGTATCCAGGGTGCTAAATTTCACAGCTTCCCCGAATATAACAATTCCCGAGTTGAAAACGGCCAAACCTAGGGTACCTAGGGCAACCCATTTCCAGCTTTCCACGTTTTCCCCCTTCCATAAGGTAGCTTCTGCAGCCAAACTAAAACCGGCTCCGATTAAGATGAGCCCAAAGGGAGCCATCCATTTCCAGTATTTGAAAGAGGAAGAGCTTTTATTACTCATTCTATTTCTTGATTAAAATATACTTTGTAGTAATACAGCCCCCGCATTTCGTCAAAGCCTCGCTCCATAAAATCTGCGGCTTCCTCCGCATCCTTGGTTTTGAGATGAATTTCAATCTGCGTGTCGAGCTTGAGGATGCTTTTAAAATCCTTTTTCTTTTTTCTAACAGCGTACTTAGAAATAGCGAAACCTTCTTGAGAGTCGAGGCCTTGTTCAGATTCGTAGTCTTGACGGTAATCGTCAAACTTTCGGATATAGTCCGGCCGGCCTAAGACCTCATGTTGGAAATCCTGTAAGTCAAATTCTTTGTTCTTAGAAAAATAGTTGATGGACTTGTTCATGAAAACGACTTGCTCCTTCTTATCCTCCTCCTGGGAGAATACATCCTCACAAAACTCACGCGTCATCTCTAGGAAGGTATCCGTATGGTAGGCATTGTCCTGGATCCGAACCACATTCAGAAAGTCTTCGGTCCAATATCGGGTCTCTTCACTATCTTTATTGATGAGCAACAGACTATATCCATCCTCTTCGAGGACATTAAAAATGAGGCAGCCCTTGTCCATTTTTTTAAGGTTAACCCCCTGTTCAGGTACCAGGTGAATTTCCTGGTTCTCTTCACTAGGTTCTTCCACTAGTCTCAAAAAGAGGTCCTTGGTCTCATTTTTAAAAATCCCAATGGCATCGGCTTCCTTTCCTTCATATACACAGTCTTTGAAGTAAGCTACATACAGCTCTCCCCCCAGAATTTGAGGATGAACCGAAACCTCATACAGGTGCTTGAGTATGTTGATAGATTCCTCTAATAGGGTACCTGTACCAATAGCCGAAAATATTTTCTGGCAATAGGTATAAACTTCATTCAGGGCCAAATCCGTGGGATGGATAAATTTAAATAATTCTTCATTTTTGAAGGGCCTGAGAAAAAAGTCTCTTAGAATTATTTGTAAGGGATCTTCTAAGGGATACAGGTTTTCAGCAGCAACATATCCTTCATTGTGGACCTTATTTCCAACTTTATGCAGTGCTAGCGCCTTTAGTTGTGCTTCATTGAGATCTATCATAAATGTTTATGTAATTTTCCTGCGAAGATACTAAGTATTTTAGCAGTATGAAATGGGAATTACTAACTTTTCCCTCTCCTTCTAGGCTAATTCTTCCCTCTTTCAATCCTCATATCCTCACTTCTACTCTTTTTGATGCAAACCTTCCCCTATAATTCATGTAAACTTGAATGACATAAGGCTTTTATGAACAGTTAATTTCTTTTCAATCATGCAAGTATTTCAGATTAAAATCGGACCCCACAGGAAAGCTATTTTCTTTTTTACATTTCTGTTGGCTTGTTTTTCATTTCAACTGATTGCCCAAAATGGGGAGAGAAGGCAGGTAGGAGATTTTCAGGAGGTTTCCGTAATTGGTAATATTGTACTTCACCTTATCCCGGATGAGCAAGAATCCCTCAAATTGGAATCAAAAAGAGAGAGCCCAAGAAACATCATTACCGAAAGAAAGGGGCCTAGATTGGTAATAAAAATGCGGGCGGGGATCTATGAATACCAAAAAGTACACGCCTATTTGAGCTATAGGGAGCTTTCTCTAATCAAAGCCCAGGCAGGGGCAAGGGTAAAATCAGATTACGTAATCGATGAAAATAGATTGGAAATTCAGGCGGGGAGTGGATCGCAGGTTGGACTTGAAGTGGAAACAAAATCTTTGTCCTTAAGGGCTGGGGAGGGTTCAGAATTGATAATTTGGGGTACTAGCCATTATACTGAGGCTGCCTCCAGAACTGGAGCTATGATACATGCGGAGAACCTCATGAGTGAAGAAGTATATGCCAAAGTAAACACAGGCGGGGAGGCATCCATATATGCCAAGGAGTCCATTGAGGGAAAGGCCGCTACTGGAGGCGTATTAAAGATAGAAGGTAATCCCAAATACGACCATGTGTATACCAACTTGGGAGGGCAGGTGTGGAAATAGGAAGGTGCTAGAAACGTAGTAAATTCTAGGCAATCTGCTCTTTCTCCCGAAGTCTAGCCGCAAAGGCTGCCCCGATCATTCCCGCATTGTTGAGTAGTTTGGCCGGAATGATGGGGGTTTTTATATCGATATGATCTTCAAATTTTTCGAATCTTTTGCTGGTTCCTCCGCCGACGATAATTAGACTCGGATAAAATAGCTTTTCTATTTCCTTCAAATAATCTTCAAATCGCTTAGCCCACTGTTTCCAAGACAGATCGTGCTTTTTCCGGGCCGCATCAGAGGCATAGGGCTCGGCTACCCCTTTTTTCAGTCGTATGTGCCCCAGCTCCGTATTGGGGATTAAAGTCCCATCAATACAGAGAGCGGTTCCTAGGCCTGTACCCACCGTAACGATAAAAACTACCCCATTTTGCCCCTTGCCGGCACCAAAATGTGCTTCGGCTAGGCCTGCGGCATCTGCATCATTTAATAGGGTAAATGCCAATCCCGTTTGTTGGGAAAATAATTCTGCCACATTTGTTCCAATCCAAGATTCGTGGATATTTGATGCTGTTAAAGCTACACCATCCCTCAATGCTGCAGGAAAGCCACAGCCTACAGGTCCTTTCCAAGAGAAGTGTGAGACCATCACACCTATTACCTCAGCTACATTATGAGGGGTGGCGGGAGCAGGGGTTTCAATCCTAAATCTATCAGAGATAAGTTCGCCAGCCTCTGTATTTATTACAGCGCCTTTGATTCCAGAACCTCCGATATCAATGCCCAATATTTCCACAAAGTTGAAAATTGAAAAATTATTGATAAGTTTTACCTTTTAAAATACGAATGTACATTGAGATTCTTTATCAGTAAAGTTTTATTTCATTTTAATTAAATCAAAATGCGAATTTTTCGTCTACAAAAATGGGTAATAATGAAGTTAGGCCTACTTGTAGGATTCCAACTAATGATTTGTTGCCTGCTTATAGGGGTTCTCCAGGGACAAACTCCTGACTGGCAGGACCCTCAGGTATTTGGAAAGAATAAACTAGCGGCTCATAGCACCTTTGTACCCTATCCTGACGAAATATCTGCTTTGACCTTTGACAAAAATGCTAGTCCCTATTGGAAAAGTTTAAACGGGCTGTGGAGCTTCAAGTTTTTGGAGAACCCCTCCTCCGGGCCACAAGGCTTTTTTCAAGAAGGGTTTGATATTTCCGATTGGGATTCTCTTCCGGTACCTTCTAACTGGCAGATGCATGGCTACGGGCAACCCATCTACACCAATATAAAGATGCCCTTTCCTATGGACCCTCCCAATGTGCCAACTGACAAAAATGAAACAGGACTATATAAAACGAGTTTTGAAATTCCGGAATTATGGCAAGACCGTCAGATCATCCTTCACTTTGCTGGCGTTCAATCGGCCTGTTATGTTTGGGTAAATGGGGTAGAAGTTGGGTATAGCCAGGGGAGTATGACCCCTGCCGAATTTGATATTAGTTCTCTAGTAAGAAATGGACAGAATGAACTTGCTGTCAAGGTCATTCGCTGGTCTGATGCCAGCTATATTGAAGACCAGGACTTCTGGCGATTGAGCGGAATATTTAGGGATGTGGCCGTATATGCGGTTCCACAAATGCATATCCAGGATTTTTTTGTTTCTACTTCCTTGAGTCCTCAATTTGATAATGGAGCTGTAAACCTCAAATTTCAGTTGGAGAACAATGCTAGGAAAGCCGCTAAAAAATATAACGTACAGGTAAATATATATGATCAGGCTGGCCGACAGGTTGTCAATAGCTTGGTGGAGGTACCCAAACTAGCAGGGAATAGCAGTAAGACCTACTCATGGGACAATCCAGTGAATGCTCCTGTCCTATGGAGTGCCGAACAACCCTATCTCTACACGCTCACCTTGACCCTGTTAAACAAAAAATTTGAGGTGGTGGAATCCCTGTCTCAGCGCCTGGGCTTCAGAGAGGTCAAAATCGAGAATGGCCAGCTCTTGGTAAATGGGAAAGCAATATTAATTAAAGGGGCCAACCGCCATGAGGTCGACCCTGATCGGGGAAGAGCCATAACCGAGGCAGGTATGATTGAGGATATCGTCCTACTCAAGCAAAACAACTTCAATTCGGTGAGAACCTCTCACTATCCCAATCATCCTCGTTGGTATGAACTCTGCGACGAATATGGCTTATACCTGATAGATGAGACCAATCTGGAGAGCCATGATTTATGGAACAATGATTACTATATCGGCCAAAAAGCCATGTGGAAGGAAGCCATGGTAGACCGTGCAGTGTCGATGGTCGAGCGGGATAAAAATCACCCCAGTATCATTATGTGGTCTTTGGGAAATGAATGTGGTTGGGGCCCCAATTTCCAGGCCATGGAGGATGCTATGCAGAAAATCGATGCCTCTCGTCCTATCCATTATGAAGGCCGAAATGCGCCCTATCATGGGAGCCTTACCCAACACGATGTCATTTCTAATATGTATGCCTCTATTGAGGAGAGTATTCGCCTCTCCGAGGCCGATCCAAGCCGACCTGTTATCCTATGTGAGTATGCCCATGCTATGGGCAATAGTACTGGAAACTTTAAAGAGTATTGGGATGCCTTCAAAAAGTACCCTCGCCTTCAGGGAGGATTTATCTGGGACTGGGTCGACCAAGGGATTCGGAGAACGACTGAGGATGGCGAAGCCTATTTTGCTTATGGCGGGGATTTTGGGGATAGCCCCAATGATGGGAATTTTTGTATGAATGGGGTCCTGTTTTCTGATCGCAAGCCCCAACCAGGACTACAGGAGGTGAAAAAGGTGCAGCAATACATAGGTTTTCAGGCTAACAAGGAACTTACCAAGGTCAATATTACCAATGAGTTCGATTTTGTATCCTTAGATTTTCTGGAATTGAATTGGGCTATACTAGCCAATGGCGTTGTGGTAAAAACGGGGAAGACTGATTTAGGAGCTATTCCTCCGGGAGAAACCTTGGAATGGGATATTCCCCTTTCCTTTTTGAAAAGGGAAGAGGGGAAGGAATATATTCTCGATTTAAGCGTGCGAACGGAAGATCCACTACCTTGGGCAGATGCCAACCATGAAGTAGCCTGGGAACAGTTCGTTTTGGAGCCCTTTTCTCTGGCAGAATCTTCTGTCATTCCCATTGATACGAATTCTAATGAAGACATGGAGGTACTTCTTCCTACTCTCATCCAGGACGGAGGAAATTGGAAACTTTCAAAAGGGTCCTATGAGATAAGGATTGACACTACTACAGGGGACATAGTGAATTGGACTTATGGAGGAATAGAGTTGTTGGCAGAAGGAATGCTACCCAATCTTTGGCGGGCCCCTATAGATAACGATGAAGGGGGAGAAGAAAGGAGCTTTGCCTCCCGATGGCTTGCATATGGCCTAGATAAGGTTAAAAGGGAAGTGGATGCAGTAACCTTAACTCCCATTTCCTCTGAAAGTGGGAAATTGCTCGTTAAAGGTAGACTTTTGGCAAAGGATCATGAATTTCCCTATGAACTTCAAACTTTTATCGATAGTACTGGTGAATTAAGCATTCACTATACCTTAGAAGTGCCAGAAGATTGTCCTCCACTTCCTAAGGTAGGACACCTTTGGCAGATTTCTGCTGAGTTTAATAGCCTCCAATGGTATGGTCGAGGACCCCATGAATCCTATTGGGATAGGAAGACTGGTGCACGGGTAGGTTTATATCAGGGACTGGTTAAGGATCAATTTGTTCCTTATTCTCGTCCACAGGAAAACGGAAATAAGAGTGATGTGAGATGGGCTATTTTGAAGAACCCTAAGGGGATCGGACTGGCCATTATGTCCCACGATAAGCTCCTTAACGTCAATGTCCATGATTATTCTTTGGAAGATCTCACCAAGGCAAGGTATCCTTATGAATTGAAGCCAGCAGGATCCATTTCTCTCCATATTGATCTTCAACAAATGGGCGTAGGAGGAGATGATAGTTGGAATCCCAGGACACACGAGGAATATCAACTGAAAGCAAAGAAGTATAGCTATTCTTATCGTATTAAGCCTGTTCGTTTGTAAGGAACTAGGTGAGTATAGTAAATTTATTGTATGAATCTCGAGGCACTCATTGCTTGCTTTAAAGAAAATTTCGGAAGAGAACCCCACTTGTTTCGGGCACCTGGCCGGATAAACCTTATTGGGGAACACACGGATTATAATTTAGGATTTGTCCTACCTGCGGCAATAGACAAGGCCATGTATTTTGCTGTGGCCCCCAGGGAGGATATGGAGGTCTCAATTATTTCCTTGGATTTACAAGAGCAAACCCATTGGAAGATTGGAGAAAAACCCATTAATGCCGGAGGCTGGATCCTATATCTGTATGGAATGGTGGAAATAATGCGCCAATCGGGCTATCCAGTTAGGGGGTTCGATTGCGTTTTTGGGGGAGATATTCCCATAGGGGCAGGGGTGTCTTCTTCGGCAGCTCTGGAATCGGGGATGGGGCATGCCCTACGGGTGCTAATGAATTTTGACATCAGTGATTGGGAATTGACCCAGATGGCTCAGCGCACTGAGCACGAGTATGTGGGGCTTAAGTGTGGGATCATGGATATGTTTGCCAGTATTCATGGTCGAAAAAATCACGTAATCCAACTGGATTGTAGAAGTATGGAGTATGAGTATGTTCCTTTTCAAATAGAGGGGTATGCCATTGTCCTATGTGATACCCAGGTAAGCCATAACCTAGCTTCTACTGAATATAATACGCGAAGAGAACAGTGCGAAGCCGGGGTTTCTTCTATCCAAGAATCATATCCTTCCGTAAACAGCCTCCGGGATGTTACTAGGGCTATGTTGGAGGAGTTTGGTTCAAGCCTGGACCCCATAATCTACCAGAGATGTAAATTCATTATAGAGGAAAATGAAAGAGTATTGGCCGTATCCCAATCCCTAAGTAGAAGAGATTGGGAGCAGGTAGGTAAGTATATCTATGCCTCTCATCACGGATTACAACACGAGTATGAAGTCAGTTGCCCAGAACTGGATTTCCTAGTGGATCAAACCCGAGAAAATCCGCATGTATTGGGGGCAAGAATGATGGGAGGGGGCTTTGGCGGATGTACAATCAATTTGGTTCAAGATGAGGCCTTAGCGGATTTTTCTCAACAAATGAAAGAGGCTTATCGGGAGTTTAGAAATATAGACCTACCCATCCATATAATGCGGGCAGATGATGGGGTTGGAAGCCTGGAGATGAGTCAATTAAGATAAAAGGGAAGCCTAATCAGTGTTTTCCTCGTAGAGAGAGATATGGAACATGTAGGCACAGAGGAGTTTTTGAGATTGTCCCATTACCCAATGGTAGATGTAAGGTCCCCTAGTGAATTCGAGGAAGGGCATATTCCTATGGCTATCAATATCCCTTTGTTAGAAGATCAGGAGAGAGAAATAGTAGGGACTCTTTATAAGAAAGAGGGAGCAGAGGCGGCGATCAACAAAGGCTATGAGCTGGTCAACCCGCGAAAGGCAGAACTACTAGCCAAGGGGCTTCAGAGTTCCGACAACGAAGGCTTGAGAATTTACTGTTGGCGGGGAGGACTTCGAAGTCAAAAAATGGCCGAATTATTTGAAGCTGGAGGAATAACTTGTAGGGTATTGGAGGGGGGATACAAAGCCTATAGAGGTCAACTTCGGGAGAACTTCCAGTCGGATTACAACCTCATTGTACTGATGGGGATGACGGGAAGCGGAAAAACAGATTTGCTTCACCAACTGGCCCAGAATGGAGAACAAGTCCTGGATCTGGAAGGTCTAGCACGTCACAGAGGCTCAGCTTTTGGATCTATAGGAATGGGGGCACAGCCTACTACTGCTCAATTTCAAAATGAATTGCACCTTGTCTTTCAAAGGTTTGATCTTGCCCGAAGCATTTGGGTCGAGTGTGAAAGTTACAACATCGGACAAGTATATCTACCAGATGGCCTCTGGGAGAAAATGTTGCTAGCTCCAGCCATTGAGATTCAGGTAGATCAAAAACTCAGAATCCAGAGGTTAGTAGAGGAATATGGAAAATATTCCATTGAGGATCTGGAAGAGGCTACCCTGCGCATAGAAAAGCGTTTAGGGACTCAAAATACCCAAAAGGTTCGGGAATACTTGGAACAAAAAGAACTTGAGCAAGCTGCAGGTCTATTGCTTTTTTACTACGATAAAAGTTATCACAATAGTTTAAAGCGTTTCAAACCCGCTGAAAAGATATCTGTGCAGTTAGATTCGCTGGAGGATGGATCTAATGCTAAACGATTACAAGAGGTAAGTCTAAGGCTGACAAATAGAAAATGAGGGTTAATGAGTAACTTATCTATGGATGGACCATCTATCAAACTAACGGCTTTTTCTCATGGGGCGGGCTGTGGCTGCAAAATTTCGCCAAAGATTTTGGGCGATATCTTAAAGGATGTTGGTCCCTCCTTTCCTAGCACCCAATTATTGGTGGGTAACGATACCCGTGATGACGCAGCTGTATACCAATTAGATGAAGAAACGGCTATTATCAGCACAACAGATTTTTTCATGCCCATCGTTGATGATCCAGAAGACTTTGGAGGGATCGCTGCGGTAAATGCCATCAGTGATGTATATGCCATGGGAGGGCAACCCTTAATGGCTATTGCTATTTTGGGTTGGCCGGTTGACAAGCTTCCCCCAGAAGTAGCTTCTCAAGTGGTCAGGGGGGCACAAAATGCTTGCTTCCAGGCGGGAATTCCCCTGGCGGGAGGACATAGTATCGACGCCCCAGAACCCATTTTTGGTCTGGCCGTTACCGGGAAAATTCACCCCAAGAAATTGAAGTCCAATGCATCTGCACAGGATGGCTGCAAACTCTTTCTCACCAAACCTTTAGGAGTGGGGATTTTGAGTACCGCTCAGAAAAAAGGAAAACTATCACAGGCGGATTTTGAATTGATGCGAAAGCAAATGCTCCAACTTAATTCTATTGGAGTCCCATACAGCCAGCTTCCTGAGGTAAAGAGTATGACCGATGTGACGGGATTTGGATTGCTCGGACATTTACTTGAAATGTGTGAGGGCTCCAATCTATCTTCGGAGATATGGATGGATAAAATACCCCTTCTTCCCAACTTGGAATCCTACATCAAAGAAAATTCCTTGCCTGGAGGAACCCATCGAAATTTTGCCAGCTATGGCGAAAAGGTTAGCCCCTTGACTGCCTATCAAAAGGCTATTTTATGCGATCCCCAGACCAGTGGAGGCTTATTGGTTGCCGTAGACCCCAATGGGGTAGGGGAGTTTCTTGAGCTGAGCAAGAATGAAGGACTAAATTTGGAAGCCATTGGGATCTTGACTGCTGCGGATAGAGGAAGGATAACTGTAAAATGAATTTTACAGTTGATATTTATCCTTTCCTCATTTTCATTTCTCAATTTCCTCTATCGCCTCTCTTACAGGTCTCCCAATCCAGACTTGGGGGAATTCTACTCCAAACAGGATTCCAATGGTAGCCGGTGTATCATAGGTATCTATAGGCTGGGAAAGTACAAGCTCTTTTTTTATTCTAGGCCCTTTGGCAATCCAAGGAATTTCTATTTCTGCCATGGTAGCTCCACCATGAGATTTCCCCAATCCTCCATGGTCGGAGGTAATGAAAATATAGGTTTTGTCGTAAACTCCTTTTTCTTTCAGAAAATCTACTAATCTTCCAATGGCAGCATCCATTCTCGTCACAGATTGGTAATAGGCTTCTGTACCATGTCCTTCCCGGTGACCCACTCCATCCACTTCATCTAGGTGGATAAAAGTGAGATGTGGGACCACATTTTCAAAGTATTTTAAGGTGGCGTCTATAGTGCCGTCTGTGCCCTTAGTGTCTTCTACATGGTTGAGGGCGTTGTTATTGAAAAACTCTTTGATTGGGCCCCAATCGTGAAAAACTGCCAAGTGTGCGGAAGGATAAGTATGGCGAATCAAGTCAAATATGGAAGGAAAGAAACCTAGTGAATCTCTTTGAGTACCAGCTACTTGAAACGTATCTACTTTCCACTGGTTGTTGAAGATTCCATGTTGTTCGGGACCCGCTCCAAGGAGCATGGATCCCCAGTTGGGACCACTACTGGTAGGGAAAACAGCCCTTGCATGGAATGAGCAAGCACCTTCTGTCATGAGTTGGTCCATCACAGGAGTAGGAGCCTGTTGAACGCCATCGGGGCTCATGCCATCTACCCCGATGAGGATGACATGAAAGTCTGTGGCTGGTTGACAATATGCCTTCATGGAGAAGGCGAGGATGAAAGGGAGAAATAAAAATCTGGGATTCATCAAATGGTGTTTAATATCACAGATGAAGGTCATAAGGAATTGTTAAGTTATTACCCCCTTAGATATTAATTATATATGATGAAGCCAGCAATTAATTCAGAGAATTCAGGATTAATTCCTGCATTTTTGGGTACACCCCATTATTACTCAATC
Organism: Bacteroidia bacterium; assembly: GCA_965263105.1. Lineage (GTDB taxonomy): Bacteria > Bacteroidota > Bacteroidia > J057 > J057 > JBCCTX01. The sequence continues at coordinate 1,616,791 of CBDHGL010000003.1, forward strand.
TCAATCTTGATAGAACGCTTTCTTCCTTTTTTATCCAATAAAAAACGCTCTCTATATAACATGAAGGAAGCTTCTCCCACATCTTTGAGGTAGACATAATTGAAGCCTGCATTAAATATGGCGCCTAAACCGGGTACCAAGGCAGCTGCCTTTTTTGAGAGGGTCTGTTCAACGATCTCCCGAATAATTCTTTGAGAAATAATCCGAGTAGTGTTTTTACCTACTTGCTTGGTCGTGAAGTCCGTCCCCATACCAGAGGGATGTTCATCGTCATACCTTCCGGCTTCAAAGTCTTTCAACTCCCCTAGTGCCTTCTGCTTTTGCACTTTATCTGAGGCGGTTGCTACCTTAAAGACACGCATGATATATTCAAACTCGAATTCCTTCTCTTCAGGCGTTCCATTTTCTCCATCCATGTCATAGCCATAGCACAAGGCAATCTGGTAAATCGTTCGTAAGGATAAGACAAAGAGTGCAGGTAAGTCTGCTACAAGCCCGGCCCATCCTACGATTCCCGCCACAGCACCACTCCCTGTACCCAGACGTGAGTTGGTTGTAATGAATTCCTGAGCCACATGGTCCAGGTCATGGATGGTGGCCTGTTTGAGGGCTACAATGGTGTTTGCATCAATTTCAAACTCTTTGGTGGCATTCAAGACTACCTCCTTGTTCACCGACCACTGAGAAAGGTCTTGAATTTTTTCCGCAATTTTATCCGTGATATCGCCTACCCCCGAACGGATATTTGCCGGAATTAAGGTATCTGTAAGCCAGGTAATGGGCTTACTGACAAATTCTGTAGCACGTGCCAAAAAACTGGGGGAAGCTGCCTTCCATTTAGCAATTTGGTCAAGTATTTTTTTCTCTGAGTCGTTTAATCTAGCCATAGGTTTTAGTTAAGGGTCCACAGTCGATAGTCCACAGTTTGAGCTTGAAGGAGAGCGCATTTAAGTGCGAGAAGGATTAATCTGGGAAATATCATTTCTCCCCTCTTTCCTCGCCCCTGCAAAAACTCCGTGTCTCTGTGCCTCCGTGTTCAATTTATATATCGGTAATGGGCTTTTCAAAGCTCTTGATCTTAAAGAAATCAATTTTGACAAAAAGCTGGAAAAAGTTCAAAAACATTCTTCAAAATTCTCCCATCCTCATCTAGTTGTTTATTAGCTTGCATTTGCTAAAAAGCCAATTACCTATTTTACTGGCATTTTCGCATAAGGTTTAATTTAGGCATAAAAATCAATCTATGAAATTTGGAACCCAGGCGGTTCACGCAGGTGTAGAACCCGATCCTAGCACGGGAGCCATCATGACCCCCATCTATCAAACCAGTACCTATGTACAGGCAGCTCCAGGCGATCACAAGGGCTATGAATATGCCCGTACGCAGAATCCAACTAGGACTGCATTAGAGCGGGCACTGGCCGCTTTGGAAAATGGTTCTTATTCCGTTTGCTTTAGTTCGGGCATGGCTGCTACAGATGCAGTGGCCAAATTGCTACGCCCAGGGGATGAAGTTCTCTGTACCAATGATTTATATGGAGGAACCTACCGCATTTTCACCAAAGTCTTCGAACCATACGGGATCCATTTTCGCTTTGTGGGGATGCAAGACCTGGAGGCCTTGGCTGGTATGATTACCTCCTCAGACCCGGATGATTTGGATAGAGACGCCCACCAATCCCCTTATGAATATCATAGACATAGAGGGAATCACTCAATTGGCTGAGGGGAAGAATATTCTCACGGTAGTAGATAATACCTTTGCTTCTCCCTACCTGCAAAATCCCTTAAATCTAGGGGCCGATATAGTAGTCCATTCGATCACCAAATATTTGGCTGGCCACTCCGATGTAGTTATGGGAACGGCCATCATGCGAGATCCCGAACTCCACAAGCAACTGCGTTTTTTACAAAATGCCTGTGGGGCGGTCCCTGGGCCTCAGGATTGTTTTCTAGTACTCCGTGGCCTCAAAACCCTGCACCTTCGCATGCGTCAGCACTCTGAAAATGGACGAAAAATCGCCGAATTTCTCCAATCCCATCCCAAAGTAGGGAAAGTCTACTGGCCAGGCTTCGACTTCCATCCCAATCACGATATCGCTGCCAAGCAAATGCGCGACTTTGGGGGGATGATCTCATTTACCCTGACAGACGACCGAATGGAAAATGCCCTCAGGGTCCTGAGTAATACCCATTTATTTTCTCTGGCAGAAAGTTTGGGAGGGGTAGAGTCCCTAATTGGCCATCCAGCCTCTATGACCCATGCTTCTATTCCTAAAGCAGAACGAGAGAAGGCGGGATTGAGTGATACCTTGATTCGCTTGTCAGTGGGGGTTGAGGATGCAGAGGATCTTATGGATGATTTGGGGAGGGGGATTGGGTAGTCAAAATGTTGAGCATATTATTTCAATTGGACTTTTGAGGGCATTTGGGTAGTTTTAAAGGCCAATAATTCCTTTTACTCTTTATATCAATAATTAAAGCGCCCATAACATTCCGAATATATACTACTGTCCCAGTGGAAAAAGATATTCCCATGCTTTTTTTCCTCAATAAGTTGAGTCAAAATCTTATCCAATGCCCGAATCCCTAAATAAAAAAATCCTTTCGCATTTATCAGATGATAGACTAGAAGAAGCCTTAGAACTCTTTGGAGATACTCATTTAGCATCTGATGCTATCTTATTGCAACGCAGACTTAAGCAGATTAAAAAAGACAACTTAAATAACACAATTTCTTATGAAGAATATAGTAGAGGGATCAGTCAGATAGGAACCGGGATTAGTGAATTAGTATATAAACTCTTGCCAGGCTCCTCTGATACATTTACGAAAAATCAGATTAAATTAGAGTCTACGAGCACTTTTCTGGAAGGGCTTCAAAATAATTTTGGCAAATATTTCTTAAAAATTGAATCCAAAGCTAACCCTCAAGATATATTTAGGACTTTAAGTGGTGGAAAGGAGAATGCACCTTTGTACTCCAGAATTCATAATATTGATGTTGACAATGAAAATAGGCACTTGAAAATATATTACGGTCATTTAAATGGAGAGGCTGATGGATTTTATTCGGATAATGGATTTTTTGAAGGGAATTTCAAGACGAAAGCAGGAACAGGTACCTTTCAAATGAATTTTAATAAAGATGGCACTGCTAAAGGGAGATGGAAAAGTTATTTTTCTATTATTTTTTCAGGGGAATTTAGCATTGTTAAGGAAATTGGCGGGTAGAAATCAAAATTGGGATTTTAAAATAATTCAATGAAATACTCTCAATCTCCCCTCACCGCATACACACCCCCTTATACGCACAATAGGTACAGACCTTCTCGTCTGCTACCTGGGAGTAGGGCTGTGTAAACAGATCATATAGCAGCGCTTGTAGGTTCTCCTCAAACTCTTGTAGGAGTTCTTTCGAAATAATTTCCCCGCCATTTAGGTAGAGTCTCCCCTTTTGGATTTCTCGCAGGGGGTAAAAGGCTACCTGTATGCGAGCTGTGGGAAACTGCTTTTGGTAGAGCCAGGCGTAGAAGTAGCCTTGGATCATTTCCTTGTAGTCGGCATTTTGGAAAAGGAGGTCCATCTCCATACCGGGTTTGATTTTGGCTCGACCAGTCTTGTAGTCGATGATTCGAATGATTTTGCTCTCGGGAAGCCAATCTACGCGGTCGAAGGTTCCGTTAAGGAATATCTCCCAATTGGCTACGGGCAATAGGGCTCCAAATTTTTCTTGTTCTTCCAGGTATACGACTTTGAAGGGTTCCCCTTCTACATCTCTTTCCAGGATACTGTTGCACAACTCCTGCAAAGCATCGCGGAGGAGGAAGTTCACTCCCTGGCTGTGATCCCAATCCAGGCCATGGTCAGAGAAGGCTCGTTTTAAACTGGGCTCGACCTGCCGAAGCAGGCTCGGCAACTTTTTCTCAGAAATTAGGGTATCTCCCATGGCCTTGTAAATGTATTCCAAGGCCTCATGAAGAATGGAGCCAAATGTTCCGGCCTCAATTCGCTCTTCGATAAGATCGGGTTCTCGAATACCCGCGATATACCTGAAGTAAAAGCGCAGGGGACAGGCCAGGTAGCTGGTAAGAGCCGTAGCTGACATGTAGGGACGCTTCGGATTTCCAGGATTGGGGGAGATATACTTGGCCCTGAGAATAGCGCCAATTTCCTCTGATTGACTGATTTCGATTGGGCTGGGAGGGAGGTAAGGAACGGGGGTATTTATAACTCTTTCCTGAAGGCTAATCTGGTGGGGCGTCTCAGATTCTCCCCTCAAATAAAAGCGGATTTGTTCGGCAAAGCGACTTAACTCTCCCGTTCCGCCTTCGTCTTTTCCCAGCAGGTTGTAGATGATATGGACGTTCTGAGCGCGTTGAATCAAGCGAAAGAAGTGATAGGCATATATCGTATCTTTTTCTTCATAGGTGGGAAGGCCAAAGCCCTTGCGAAGGGCGTAGGGAATGAAGCTATTGTTGCTGCTGGTATCGGGTAGGTTGCCCTCGTTGGCCCCTAGAATATACAAATGTTCAAAATCCAGGACACGGGTTTCCAGGAAACCCATAACCTGAAGCCCCGCCAGCGGCTCCCCTTCAAAAGGTATGCGCGCCTTGCTCAGGGCCTCTCGCAAAAGTCGCGTGTAGCCAAAAAAGCTGAGTTGGGTTTGATATTGTAGGACAATCTCACGGAAGCGGTTGAAGTGCCTGTACAATTGAAATATATATTCGGATTCTAACCTAGCTCCTCTTTCCTGAGCGTCCTCTATTAAGAGGTCGAACACAGATAGGAAATAGGCATTGCTTTCCGAAGGATTTTTGGGGGGATGGAATAGGCTTCGGACCAACTTCGGGAACGTATAGGCCTCTAACATATCCTCTGTTAGATAAAGCCAGTTTTTCTCATGAATATCCTGACGTAATCGGGCTACCTCATCTGGAGCCAGAGATTGAATGTAGGAATTTGATAGAATATTAAGGACATCTTGATAGGCAAAGCCCCATCTATCATTCTGGAGGCGCATGTTGCGTAGTAAGCCCGTCAAAGATGAGATCAGGTGATATACTGGTGTCTCTTTGAGCGGATAGCCCATGGTGATGTTTAGACGTTTTACTTTCTCAGGTAGCGTATATAGTACAGGGAAGAGCAACTGCTCATCAGCGAGTACGATTGCATGCTTCCTAAGGCTAGTCTCGTTCTCCAAGGTATCTTCGAGCAAGGTTCCCAGGTAATGAGCCTGACCTGTAGGAAGAGCTACCCCTGTTAGAAACATGCGTTTGGGCCCTGAGGCCATTTTATTTACGATCAGGTAACTCCCCTTATCTTTCCAATTATCATGATACTCATGGATGAATTTGGCTGGATGGGATGAAAGTAAGGTCTCTTTCTTTGCTTCCAGCGGATAATAGCTCGTATCAACATCCCAATAAATTTGGGCTTTTTGTTGTGTCAGTAGACGATCAATAATCTTTTCCTCTGTAAGAGACAAGGCATTAAAGCCAATGAATTGAATTTTTTCAAAAGGAAAATTGAGTTTCCCTTTTTCCAACTGATCTAATACCTCTTTGTAGGCCATGCCATCATAGGCCATTCCTTTTCCCAGGAGCTTATGTTGAAAATCTGTATAGACATCAAATAATTTGTCCCAGATTCTCAGGAACTTCTCCTGTAACTCTGAGGTGGAGCCATCCTCTTTCGAATAAAAGGTATGCCAAAACCTTTCTATAGCTTCTTGGTTCTCCTCGGGTAATTGAAATCGGGTTTCGAGTTCCTTGATGTCTCTGATGTGAGAGAAGAGCTGGCTTGAATCTACTGCATACTTATCCAACTCGTCGAAGTCTCTCAACAACATTTCTCCCCAAGAATAGAAGTGCTCGAAAGCTTCTTCCTGACCTTCTTGCCCCAGGTGCTTGATGTATACTTCATATAATTCGAAGATGAGCCTGAGGGGTTCTGGGAATTGCCAGGGCACCCATTTTCGGATGAAATCTTGAATGGCAAGGATTTCCGGAGCCCACAAGGTTTTTTTATAGCTACGAATAAGCGAATCCCGCAGAAATACACTGGACCTTCTGGTGGGAACTACCCAGCATTGTTTCTCCAAGGGCGTTTCTCCTGTAGATTGTATATGTCGGACTACCTGGTCTAAAAAGGTGGCAGAGGGGTCCGCAGGAATTTGCATGGGTAAAATCTTTACTGCATATATACCTACTCTATCCTGGAATTACTACCTTTTATCGTCGTTTTTATCCAGTTGAGCAGAGATCTGAAAATTTCCCCCTCATTATCTTAAATTTGTACCAGAAAATGAAACAGGAGGCTATTAGTTTTACGCCCAAAGAATTAGCGCTTTTAGCAGACAAAGAAATACTTCCACTCAAAAAACTTATTTTAGATAAACTGGAAGTTATTTTGACTCAGTTGCACGTTGAATTAAAGGAGGAAGTGGGGAAAAATGGGGTAGAACTGCCCACTTATCTTCTTTCAAATCCTGGAAAAATTTCTCGAGGAGAAAATTTTCGTTCATTTTCCTACCGACTACTCGACTACCCGTCGTTCTTTCAGAAACATGATTGGCTTTTCTACCGGTCCTTAGTCCTTTGGGGGCACCACATTAGCTACCATCTAATGATAAAAGGTGAGCCCTTGGATGAGCTATTGTCATCTAAGAAACTAAGGCACTGGATAGGGGAATCCTCGGTGGATATTCGAGTATGTCTAAAAGAGGATCCATGGAATTGGATTCCCGCTCAGGAGGATGAAAAGCCCATAGAGACGTTTGAACCAGGAGAATTGGAAGATGTGGCTCGATCCTTGGGGTTCTTGAAGATGAGCAGGTATCTCCCGCTACCTGATTATGATAAACTGGTAGAGGAAGGAATAGCTACCTGGAAGCTCTGGCAGAAACTATTAGTAACAAAAAATAAATAATGGATAGAAGTATTTTAGAAAGAATGTGGGACTTGATCGGCTTGCGGTATAAGTCTCATCCTTGGCATGGTGTTCAAATAGGGGAGTTTGCTCCTGAATTGGTTACAGCTTTCATTGAGATGGTGCCCACCGACACGGTGAAGTATGAGATCGATAAGACCACTGGGTATTTGAAAGTTGACCGTCCTCAAAAATTTTCGAACATCGTCCCCGCTCTTTACGGATTTATTCCTCAGACTTACTGCAACAAAAAAGTAGCAGAATACTGCCAAATGCAAACTGGCCGGCCCAATATTGTGGGGGATAATGATCCGTTGGATATTTGTGTATTGACAGAAAGGCATATCAGTCATGGCGATATCTTGGTTCAGGCGATTCCTATTGGAGGCTTTCGCATGCTTGATGGGGGAGAAGCGGACGACAAGATTATTGCCATCTTAAAAGGGGATGGAGTCTATGAAGACTGGGAAGATATTACCGATTGTCCTCCTACCTTAGTGAAACGATTGGAGCACTACTTCCTTACCTATAAGCAGATTCCCGGACAGGAGGAAAATAAATGTGAAATCGTTCATACCTATGGGAGAGAGGAGGCCCAGGAGGTAATTATGAAAAGTACGCAGGACTACAAGGTGAAATTCGGTAACCTGGAACATAAGCTTTCAATGAAGCTTATAGAAGCCATTTCCTATGGCCAAAGCTGGCAAGCCGCCATGGCTGTTGGGCAGGAAGAGTTTTAGGTGATCTTGTAAAAAGGAAAATTTAATATCTAGCAATTTTTTTAAATGATATCTGGAGGAAGCCACACTGGGCTTTCCTCCAGTTTTTTTTTGAGGCTTACAAAAAGCCATGTTTTTTTATCAATTAAATATTACAAAATATGTATTAATTGGCATGATTTTCGTTTCTCTACCCTTCAGGGAGCTAAGAGGCAACTTCCGTCTTCCCAACTTAGATAAGAATATCATAATTGATGCTCCGGAAGAATTCCATACTCTTGCTAGATAATAATGAGATTGAAGCGAAGAAAATTCAAAGAATTTTTGAAAAGAAATTGGGTTCATCAGGTTCGTTTCACGTATGCTGTAATGGCCAAGAAGGCCTAAGATGGCTGGATGAAAAGGGGGAAACTCCTCCCGCAGTTATTCTGATGGATCTCAGTATGCCCGTCATGAGTGGAACCGAATTTATTACAGAAATAAAAAAGGACGAGAAACTTAAGTCTATTCCTGTAATTGTTTTTACAAATTCCAACAACCAACATGATATTGAGGAATGTTACCAGAAAAGTGTAGCAGCTTATATCGTAAAACCTACTGAAAATCAAGACTTTGTCAATTCTATTCAGCGGATAATAGAATATTGGGGAAAATGTGAACTTCCTAACTGAGTTTATTATGGAAAAAGCAAAAGAACTTGTTGAACCAGATTTAACCTATTTGGCTGCCTTGTCTGAAGGAGATAGGGAGTTTGAAGCAGAAATGATTCAAACCTACCTGGATGAGATCCCTGATCATATTCTAAGGATTGAGGAGGCACTCTCTCAATCTGATTGGAAGAAATTAATGGAAAATCTTCACAGCCTGAAGTCTAAATTAAGCATTATGGGATTTCAGGATTTATACAAAAAAGTCGCAAAACTAGAAGCCAATTGTAAAAAGCAGGTCTCTTTAGATGAGGTAAGCATAGAAGTACCAGAAGTTTGCTCTCTTTTAAAAATTTCCTTATCCGTTGCTGAAAAAGAATTACAAATTAGAAAATAGTATGAAGTGTATAATTGTTGATGATGAGAAAATGGCTCGCCTTGCTATTAGAAAACACTGCGAAAAGGTAAATTATCTTGAGGTAGTAGGTGAGTATGAGAATGTTATGGACGCCTTAGATAAACTAGATCAACAAGATGTGGACTTAATCTTTTTGGATATCCATCTACCTGAGATGACCGGTATAGACCTAGTCAAAAATTATGCACAGCTTCCCATGATCATTTTTTCTACTCACCACAAGGATTTTGCCTTGGAAGCTTTTGAATACAATGTGGTGGATTACCTGTTGAAACCTATTAGCTTCCCACGCTTTTTGAAAGCAGTTCAAAAAGCCAAACAACAACACGAAGCTACTCCTTCACCAGGTTTGGCCAATCAGGAAATATTTATCAAAGTAGATAGCCGCCTGGTAAAATTGAGTATCAATGACATTTTGTGGGTAGAGGCCAAAGGAGACTATGTTTTGTTCAAAACTGATTCCAAGGGGCATATAGTTCATTCTACCTTGAAAAATATCTTAAAAAAATTACCCACGGATAAATTTGCTAAGGTCCACCGTTCCTACATAGTAAATTTGGGAAAAATCATTGATATAGAAGATTCTACTTTGGTCATCAAAGATAAAGTGATTCCTATCAGCCGGGCCAACAAAGATAATTTAATGGGGAAACTCAATATGATTTAAAGGCTATACCTTTTTCAGATTAAAAACCTTCTAATTCCTCTAATTCTGGTGAGGGTTTGCCTTTGTTTTCATCTTCCACCGGAGATTCACAATGAAGTAGGGATTCTACTCCAGCAGGTTTTTCAAAAGGTTCTTCCATTGGCAAGCCGATTTCGGGATCTTCAGCGATTCGTTTCATATAAAGGGCCCAGATAGGTAGGGCCATATTGGCTCCCTGTCCATAACGAATACTTCTGAATCGCATTCTACGGTCGGCACAGCCTACCCATACGCCTGTGGCAAGATTGGGCCGTATCCCCACGAACCAGCCGTCTGAGTGGTTTTGGGTAGTACCGGTTTTACCCCCTATTTCGTTGGTAAACCCATATTTCCAACGAAGCCGCTGACCGGTGCCACCGGGTTGGTCTACCACCCCTTTGAGAAGGTCAACCATGAGGTAAGCTTTCTCTGGACTCAAGGCCACATGGGTTTCTGGGATGTATTCTTCGAGGACATTTCCGTGCCGATCCTCAATTCGAGTGATGACCACTGGCTCAATCCAGGTCCCCATATTGGCAAAGGTGCTATAGGCATTTGTGAGTTCCAGAACACTCAAGTCGGTGGTTCCCAGGCAGAGGGCAGGAACTTCATCCAAGGTTGATTTTATTCCCAATCGATAAGCATATTCGGCTACAGTTTTGGGATTGACCACCTTATTCATCAACTGTGCTGTGATAAGGTTGGTTGAAGTGGCGAGCCCTTGACGAAGTGTCATCAGCCCTCCATAGCTCCCATCGGAGTTTTTAGGGGACCAAGGTTTTCCGCCTGGGTTTTTAAAGACAACTGGTTGGTTGAGGATTTTATCACAAGGGCTTTTACCATTGTCTATCGCTGCGGCATATACAAAGGGTTTAAAGGTGGAGCCCACCTGGCGTTTTCCTTTGTTCACATGATCGTACTTAAAGAATTTATAATCTATTCCCCCCACCCAAGCCTTCACATGGCCATTGGTTGGATCGATAGAAACTAGACCTGTTTCTAGAAAACGAGAAGTATAGCGGATAGAATCCATCGGGGAAAGGATCGTATCTATGTAACCATTCCAACTAAACAGATCCATAGGGGTAGGGGTATTGAACTCTTTTTCTATTTCTCCCATAGGCTTACCAGCTTTCTTGGCTAAGCGATAGCGTTCTGTTTGTTTCATTAAGTCTACCAGAAAACTGGGATCCCTTTTATAGGGTTCATAGCCTTTGATTTGTTTGTTGAATACTTGTTGGAGGTCAGAAAGATGCTCTTTTACCGCTTCTTCTGCGTGGAACTGCATTTGGGGATCAAGGGTAGTAAAAACTTGTAAACCATCTGTGTAGAGATTATACCCTTTTTCCTCGCACCAATCCCTTAGGTAATTCCGAACGTATTCACGAAAATAAGGTGCAAGTCCTTTTACGTGTTGTTGAGTTTTACTAGCCAGTCTGAGGGGAAGGGACCTAATGCTATCAATATCCACTCTATTGGAATCAAGGATTCCGTATTTTTGCATTTGGCTAATGACAATATTTCTCCTATCGGTTACGCGCTCTGGATACCGATAGGGATTGTACACTCCCTGACCTTTCAACATGGCCACGATGACTGCCGCCTCTTCTATAGTCAAATCTTTAGCTGCCTTGTTGAACAATCGTCGTGAAGTCGTTTCAATTCCATAGGAATTGCCATATATGTTGACGGTATTTAAATAGGCGGTAACAATCTCTTCCTTGGTAAAGCGCCTCTCCAGGATGGTTGAAACCAGGTATTCTTTAATTTTACGGATGTGTGTTTTTTCTAGCCCTACTTGGCTTCGATAGAGATTTCTGGCCAACTGCATGGTGATGGTACTGCCTCCTCGTATTTCTTGCCCTCTTAGGAGATCGGCCAAGATGGCAATAAAGGATTTGGGGTCAACGCCTGAGTGCTGATAAAAACGGACATCTTCGGTGGCGATTAAGGCGTCAATTACATGATGGGAAATTTCGTCGAGTCTGACATTGGTACGATTTTCCCGGGAAAAGAAGGTTTGCAATACGCTACCATCTGACGCTCGTAGCTGAGTAGATAAATCAGACTGAGGGTTCTCAATTTCTTGAAAAGACGGAAGAGTTTGGCCAACATAAATGACAAAGCCCACTACCGCTAAAAAAATTAAAAGAATTACCCCGAGAAAGAAAAAACGTGGGATTTTATAAGATGCCTTAGGCTTGGAAGACTTCTGCTCTGGTATTTCAGGGTCTGTTGGCAAGTTTTCTGTATTTTCCGGAGTATTGGGAGGTATTTCCATATTGAACGCAAATTACAGCAAAGTCTGTGAAAGAAAAGTATAGGCATTTGTATGTTCTCTGAGGGAACCTCCATGGAGCAGTTCCAAAATCCTTGCGGGATAATTTTTGATTAACTGGTATTCGTGCGTAGCCATGAGTACTGAGGTGCCAGAGTAATTGATTTTCCGCAATATTTCCATGATATTTTGGCTGGCTGATGGGTCCAAATTACCGGTAGGTTCGTCAGCAATTAACAAGGCGGGATAGTTGATCAATGCCCTGGCGATAGCCACCCGCTGTTGCTGTCCTCCAGAAAGCTGATGAGGCATAGAATGAACTTTTGAAGACATTCCTACATCTACCAATACTTCCATTACGCGTTTTTTGATTCGGTCCTGTCCCTTCCAACCAGTGGCTTTCAATCCGAATGCAATGTTATCAAATACATTGCGGTCTTCCAATAATCTAAAATTCTGAAATACTATGCCAATTCTTCGGCGCAGAAAAGGTATTTCACTCCTTTGAATGGTAGAAATATCAAACTTTTCAATGAGTATCTTTCCACTTTGTGGTAAGGAATCCGCATAGAGCAGTTTCAAAACTGTACTTTTTCCCACCCCAGTAGGGCCAACCAAATAAACAAACTCCCCGGAATTGATGGTAAAGGTAAGATCTCTCAGTACGACTTGTTCGCCGTAACCCGCATAGACATTGGTAAAGGCTATGATGGGTTTACTACTCATAACTCATATTTCTACTTTGGTGAGTTTTCCGTATTCGGAAATATTCTCGATAGCTTCACGCAAAATTAAGGCAATCCTTGGGTCTTTTACCACTTTCTCGAGTCTTTCATTTCTACCTGGGCGAAAATATCCAATGAGGGTTAACGCCTCATCCCGCAATTGAATATAATCTGGGATTTTTGCCTTCCCTTTTACCTTCATCAAATAATATACAGGCATAGATTTTATTCTCCTGGTCAATTTACATACTCATCTCTCTGTCCCCCTCTTCTAGATTTTTCCCTGCTGTTAAACTCCTCATAATTGGGAGGTAGAACTATTGACAGCAATAGATACAGAATAATGGAGGAACCAGAGGTGGCAAAGATACTGAGAATAAAGGCAAATCTCAGCAAAGAAGAGGAAACTTTAAAATATTCTGCTAAGCCCCCTGCAACTCCTGAGAAAACGCGATTCTTCCTAGATCTTCTGAGTTCTTTGCGTTGACTTTGTGCATAGCTGGAGGGTCTCCTTTGATAGGACCGGGTTTGATCCTCAGAAGCGGCGCGCTGTTTTTCTTGGCGGGTCGATTTGGTTTTGCTTACGGGTTTGGTCTTCCTATATACATTTAGTGCAGGAAAATTCAATTCTTTTTGGCGTATAACTAGCTGCAACATTTTTATAAACCCATAAAAAAGGGCTCCAAAACCGGCTATTTGCATAAAACCTCTTAGAAACTCCACCATATTGGGAGGGAATAAGGTCCCACCGATGGTGATGGCCATAAGGACCACCCCTGCTATGAGGGCCATTAGACCCGCGAAAGAAAGCTTGGTGTTTTGATCTTTTTCCTCTTCCTCTTCAATTTCCCTAATTCTCTCAATGTCGTCGTAGAGCAGGGAGGTGTCAAAATCTTCAAACTCTTGTGTAAGATCTTTAAAAGACTCTTTGGCCATATAGGTGATATTGCTATACTTCTTGTACGTTAAAACAGGAATAAGTTTTCACAGAAGTCAGGAAGACAAGGTAAAAAATGAAGGGCTATAATTCAAGGGCTGACAATGCTCGTATAATTGGCTAATCAACTCTTGGGGACTTGACTCTGGAAAGGCAGCCAAACTCAGAATCCGTTCCTGTTTCATACGATCTGGTTGAATAGCTTCTTTTAGCACTGCTACTTCTTTGAATTCTGAATGAGTCTGGATGATCACCTTTTCAACCTTTTTCTTCAAGCGGGTGAAAAATTTTCTGTTTTTGCTAAGCTGACTCTCCACCGATAAGGGAAGAGTAGAGGAAAAGGTTTGTATATAAGTTTTTAAACCCTGGTATTGTTGTTCAAGCTCCTTTATATGTTGTTGTAAATCCTGTTCATTCCAATAATTAGGAGTCAACTTTCTCTGGATATCCCCTAAGGGGAAATTAATATCGGATAATTTTAGTCCCTTGGCGAGCCATTGACTTGCCTCTTTCTTCCTCAATATAGTTGCAGACATTCGAGGCAAAAGAAGCGGGAAGTGCACCCCAGCTGTATCGAATAGCCCCTTCAATTGAAGCCAATAGGAGAGTTCTCCCCAGCCTCCGATATAGGCTAAGTTGGGGAGAATGGTCTCTTGATAGAGGGGTCTTAAGCATACATTGGGACTAAAATATTCGGGATGCTGATTAAGAAGATTCAGCATTTCATTTTGCGTCCATTTCAATGGGGTATCTAAGGCACGGAAATAGGAATCTTCCCTGACAATCCGATTTCGGTAGTTGCCTTCAACATAAAAAATATTGATTTCCCTTGGGCTTACCTGAGGGCTATATCCCATTTCTTCTAGTCTGGCAGAACTTGTTTCAACACAATGCTGCCCCAAATTTTCAACTAAATCTTGCTGGAAGGTATGGATGAATTGTTTTTTTAGACGAGGATCATCAGCATCTAGCATCAGAACTCCCAATGGCCCAAAGAGCTGGTGCATATAAGCACGATAGGCTTGAGCCCAGGTCATTCCTGGTTGATAAGAGGCTTTCAATTCGTCTGGAAAAGAGCTCGGCAAAAGAGAGGAAATTTCTTTTCCGATTATATGATTCCCGACTTTTCCTTCAAACTTACCCTCATACACTCTTTTTTCTTGGTAGGAAGGAAAGTAATGGTTGATTTCCTCATAATCATGGTCTTCCGTATGGATCCAGAATATGGGGACAAACTGGTGCTGGGGGTGCCTCTGAGCGAGCTCTTCAGCAAGTTTGATTGTATGAAGTACCTTATAAGTCGTAAACATAGGGCCTCCCAAAAAAACCAACTGATGGCCTGTGGTTACCGTGTAGCAATTGGGCTGGGCCAGGTGGGACAAGGCTTGTTGAGTTTCTTTAAAAAGTGTTAGCCCCTGGTATTGTTCGGTGATGACTTCAACCAGTGTTTCCCTGTCAAAGGGATATGCAGATTTATTTTGTATAATCTCTTCAAATTCTGGCTGATTGGGGTTATAGGAATAAAATTTTCCCAGTGGTGCACCAGGATTTAAATAATCCTCGCGAATACTTTTCTTGGAACCGTTCAAGGGGTATCAGTTTTTAATCGGTAAATGATTACATCTGCAATATACAGGATGGCAAGTAGCAATCCATATATTATCCCCATAAGGGTAGGTTGCCAGATCAATAAGCCTCCTAATATCCCTAATAAGGCCCCCAAATATTGTATGTATTGAAGCTGCTCATTGGTAGCTTCTCTCACCATTCGCTCCAGCCGAACCTCATCAAAGTGCTCCATCTGGCCTCTGAGTAAGTTGGGAATATCAATTTGATCCAGGGTTTTTATTAAGGTTTGTTCAATAAACTGTTCAGAGGCTATTCTTTGCTGATCCAAATAGGAATCGATTGAACCTATTTCCGTTTCCATTTTGTCCAGTACTTCTTTTGAAACCTTGGGGATATCAGAAATTACCCGATTCATAATTGCTTGATAGTCTTCTGGATTGACTCGTTTGTAGGTATTGAGAATAAATTTGCCCACCCCCTCCATATTTTCCTGAACCCTTCGATCAATTAAGCTCAAAATTTCCTTTTTTACTTTGGCCTGATTGAGATAGTCTTCCATACCTCTTACAATGACCTTTTTTAGTTCTTCCCTTAACGCTGAATCCTGGATCAAGTTTCTTGAACCGTCGATTATGAGATTATTCATTTTTACAACAAGACCAGAAGCCTCTAATCTCTTTTGGATGAGGGTAGGATTTAAAATATGGTCATGCATCCCATTGGCTAGGGTGTATATAATTCTGTCTTTTTGAGCAGGAATAAGTCCTTGTCCCCAAATAGGTCTTTTATTTACAGGACGAAATAGCATTCTAATAGCAAGTTTGTTGGTGCCAAAGCCAATCAAACCGCTGATACTAATAATCTTTAACAAGCCTTGGAAGGAAATCGGGCTAGGGTAGAAGGGAAGCGAAAAGGTATAAGAGGAGTCAAACTGAGGGAAAAAAGACAAAACAAATCCCAAGCCACAAAGCCAGGGCAGGAAACGAAGGAATAAGATAAAATAATGGAGGTACCTAGAGGCGTGAAAGGCTTCTGGTACCTGAGTGGTATCCAAACTGTTGGAGCTCCCTAATATTTCCTGAAAAGGGAAATACTTCTGAAAATATTGTATGATAGTTTCCTTCAAGGGTATATGTTATTCGATAAGAACGTAGGTATTGTTTCTCCTCTCAAAAGTAAAAATTAGATTTTGCGAACTGTAAGGCCATTGTTCATATTTTTTTCCCCTATGGGTAAAGGTGTGCAGGGCTTTCCAACCTCCATCAGGTACTCCATAAAACAAAAATATTTTTGCTCGATCCGAGGTCCAGTTTTCTCCTGGATAGGCCAGGCTATCTTGGAATAGAAATAATTTTCTGTAATAATCTTCCATGGAGGTTTCCGCATAAAAGGGAAGTTCATTGGTACTCGGATAAAGATGGTGCCACACAGACCGTAGGCTATCCCATTTTAAGGAATTGTCCAGTCCTTGTAAGACATCGAACTTGTCTTGCGGGAGAATGTACTTCATCATAGCCAGGTTTTCATCTAAATTTTGCTTTATCCGTTCCTGGATTTTGTCTTTGATGATAAAGTTTATGGTATTTTCAACGGTTTGTTCTCCTGAAGCACGGATCAGAATTCTGTATTGACCGCGCGGGAGAGTAGCTATTTCGAAGCTCCCTGAAAAGATGGCTTTTCCGTCTACCACTGGTACTTGCTTGAATGTATTTTGTAGGGATACGTAATGAATTACTTGAGGTTGTTCTTGGGCCTGTTCGGACAATAACGTAGCATTGACGGAAATTTGGGACAATTTGGGGTCATAAACTTCTAGATAAAAGAATATGGTGTTTTCGCCAGAGGAAAAAATGGGAATGGGTTGTAAAATAGGAGATAGGTTCCTGAAATTATTAGAAGGCCTCCTTGCCAAGAAGATATCAGAAATGGAAAGCTCTCCCGGAAGATACCGACTTTGGTAGAGCATCTGTTTGGTAAATGATTTGCCCCCTTGGGTATCCAAAATATCGACATCAACTTCATAGGTGCCATAAGGAATGAAAAAAGGGAAGGTAAATAGCCTGGGGTTTTGTGCCGAAATATACATTTCTTTGGCAGCTACGGTCCTATGAGACCCCGGTAGTCGGAAGGAGACTTCTACATGGTATTCCCGAAGTCTTTCTTTTACAATTTGATGGCGGAGAAAAAACGATGTATTGTTAGGCTCTTTGGGGTCAGCAATACTTTTTATAGTAGTTTCCCATTGAGCATGTAATATCGATACCTCAGCAAGCAATAATAGGAAAATGATAAAGGCTTTCACTTTCATAGAAAAAATTTAGGTACAGAGTTTACCAACAAGGTCGTACTCAAAAGCATCCGTAATGGTAATAGGATAGAATTGCCCTATTACCAGGTCTTGTTCATAAATGAGTACCTCATTATCCACTTCTGGAGAATCTGCTTCTGTTCTACCCACAAAATAACCACTTTCTTGTCTGTCTATTAACGTGAGAAAGGTATTTCCTATTTTTTTTCGATTGAGTTTTAAAGATATCTCCTGTTGAATCTCCATAATCTCATCTTTCCTTTGGTTCTTCACTTCTTCACTGAGTTCGTCTGTAAAACTATTCCCAGCATGGGTCCCTTGTTCGTGAGAATAGGTGAATACTCCTAGGCGATCAAAGGCATATTTTTGAATAAATTCGAGCAACTCCTCGTGGTCTTTTTGGCTTTCTCCTGGGTGCCCAACTAGTAATGTAGTCCTTAACGTTATATTTGGAACTTCTTGACGAATAGTTTCGATAAGGGCTTCCGTTCGTTTTTTATTTATGCCGCGCCTCATATGCTTGAGAACGGAATCAGATATGTGTTGGAGAGGAATATCTAAATAGGAACAGATGTTTTCCTGTTCGCGGATGGTAGGGAGTATTTCGGTTGGAAACCCGGATGGATATGCGTAGTGGAGGCGGATCCAGCGTAGGCCTTCCACCTCTCCCAAGGCCTTTAGGAGTTCATTCAATCTCCTTTTTCCGTATAGGTCAATCCCATAATAAGTGAGATCTTGAGCGATTAGCATCAGCTCTTTTACCCCTTTTTGGACAAGAAACCGAGCTTCTTCAACCAACGATTCAATATCCCTTGATCGATGCTTTCCTCGCATAAGAGGAATGGCGCAGAAACTGCAAGGACGATTGCATCCCTCAGCAATTTTGAGGTAGGCATAATGGCCATCTGAAACCGGTTTGCGCTCCCCCACCAATTCTTGCATGTAATCAGCTCCGAGATTCTGTAGAAGATTCGGAAGATCTCGAGTTCCAAAATAGGCATCTACTTCAGGAATTTCTTCCTTGAGTTCATCTTTGTAGCGTTCTGAAAGGCAGCCTGTAACGACCAATTTATCGATAGTTCCCTCAGACTTTTGACCAGCATATGCCAGTATGGTATTGACTGACTCTTCCTTGGCTTGATCAATAAACCCACAGGTGTTGACTACCACAATTTTCGCGTCACTGTTTTCTTCCTCGTGTACAGCCTCAAGTCCATTTCCCTGGAGTTGACTTATGAGCACTTCTGAATCTACCAGATTCTTGGAACAACCCAGTGTTACAATATTTATTTTTTTTCCTGCTGTCTTGTGCTGTTTGAATGGCTTTGTCCGCATATCCTCACATTAGCCTGCAAATATCGGTATTTTCTGTATATTTCTTCCATGCAGATTCATAAAGACTTACAGGCCTTGGTATTTGATGCTTTTGGCACCTTATTTCACATTGGTTCCTTAAATGAAAGACTTACCCATCACTTTGGGGAACAGGCTGAAATAGTAGGGAAATTATGGAGAAATAAACAACTGGAATATACTTGGCTGAGAACTCTTATGGGGCTTTATGAACCCTTTTCTCGGGTAACAGAAGACGCCTTGAGATTTGCCTGCCGGTCTCAAGGGCTTGTATTAACAAAAGAAGTCCTGGCTGATCTAGTGGCACAGTATGGAACCATTTCTACCTTTCCCGAAGTAATAGGGCTCCTACCCAAGTTAGCCAAGTCATATAGATTGGCAATTCTTTCCAATGGAAACCCCGAAATGCTAAACAAGGCGGTAGCGGAAAATGGGATCCTAGAATTTTTCGAAGGGGTATTTAGCGCAGACAAGGTCAGGGTCTTCAAGCCTCATCCCTCCGTTTATCAAATAGCTGTAAATGCTCTTGAGCTAGATAAGGAAAGAATTGGATTCATTTCTACCAATACCTGGGATGTTGCGGGTGCTTCCGCTTTTGGGTTAAAGGCGATTCATCTCAACCGATTCGACAAGGTTCAGGACGAATTGGGCGTAGCCCATGCCCCTCAGATTCATTCTCTAGAGCAATTGTTAGAATGAATCTAAATAGTGGGATCTAAGCGCATTTATCCTTTGCATTTCAAATAGAAACGATTAACTTATTCATTCAGGTTTGAAAACCCTTTTGGATAACATACATTTTGCAAATAACTATCTATGCAATTAAAAGGGACTCACGTTCTACCAGCATCTCGTGAAAGAATTTGGGCACTCCTGATGGACCCTAATACCCTGGCCAAAGTTACTCCGGGGATTTCACGTCTAGATCCCATCGGAGAAGACAAATTCAAGGCTATAGCGGAAGTTAAAATAGGCCCAGTAAACGGTTCCTTTACAGGAGACATGGAAGTGCTGGATAAGGTATCTCCAGAGAGTTTTACCCTGAAGATGAAGCAAGAAAGTAAGATTGGGAATGTTCAGGCTAAGGGGAATATCTCGCTTAAATCAATTGACGAAAAGAATACGGAAGTAGAATTTTCTGGCAAAGCTCAACTATCTGGACTCCTTGCCCGAACAGGGCAACGCGTACTTTCTGGAGTAGCCAGAAGTTTAACCAATCAGTTTTTTAAAGCCATAGAGGAGGAACTAGAAAACGCTTCATAAAGAATTGTTTTAATAGTAGGACTATACTTAAATTTTTACCGATTTATGAACATATCTATCAACGTGACGGTAAATGGAAAGAGTCATAGTGATGAGGTTAGCCCCAGACTATTACTCGTTCAATACTTGCGCGAAAAACTACGCTTAACAGGCACACATGTAGGATGTGACACCAGTAACTGTGGAGCTTGTACCATCTTGGTAGATGGAAAAGCTACCAAATCCTGTACCCTCCTGGCTGCTCAAGCAGATGGTAGTGAGATTACCACTATAGAGGGGCTAGCTCCTGCAGGCAATGGCAACCTTCATCCTTTGCAGGAAGGCTTTGCCCAAGAACACGGGCTCCAATGTGGCTTTTGTACGCCAGGTATGATCATGGCAGCCCATGATTTACTCAGTCATAATCCTGATCCCTCCGAGTCAGAAATTAGACATGCGCTGGAGGGTAATTTCTGTAGATGTACAGGATACCACAATATTGTTAAATCAATTCAGTATGCGGCAAATAAAATGAAGAAGGAGGTATCCCATGGGTAATTATATTGGACAACCCATTAAACGGGTAGAAGACAAGCGTTTCATAACGGGCAAAGGGAAGTATACCGATGATTTGGTATTACCGGGAATGGTCTACGCCGTGATAATCCGTAGTCCCTATGCCCATGCAAAAATAAACAGTGTTGATACCTCTAAGGCTGAAGCTATGGAGGGGGTTGTGGCAGTTTATACTGGGAAAGACATTGCTGAATCAGGAGTAGGAGGGGTTCCTTGTGGCTGGCAGGTAGATTTCAAAAATGGAGATACAATGAAAGAACCTCCGCATCCTATTCTAGTTGCGGATAAAGTGAGGCATCTGGGTGATGGGGTGGCAGTGGTTATTGCTGATTCTCCCGAAATAGCCAAGGATGCTGCTGAACAGGTGGAGGTAGATTATGATGTTTTGGATGCTGTTGCACAGGTTACAGATGCATTAAAACCAGGAGCGCCTCTCGTTCATGAGGATGTTTCAGGGAATGTTCCCTTCGATTGGGAACTAGGCGATAAAGCAGCTACTGATGCTGCGATGGCAGGCGCCCATCATGTCACTACATTGGATTTGGTAAATTCTCGTGTTATTCCCAATGCCATTGAACCGAGATCGGCGATTGGAGACTTTGATTCTTCTAAAGGGAATTATACGTTGTATACTTCAACACAGAATCCCCACCTCATTCGATTGTTACTTTCCGCCTTTGTCTTAGGATTGCCTGAACACAAGGTCCGCGTAGTCTCCTATGATGTTGGAGGGGGATTTGGAAGTAAAATTTTCCATTATATAGAAGAGGCCTTGGTAATTTGGGTAGCCCAGAGATTGGGAAGGCCGGTAAAATGGACTGCCGAAAGAAGTGAGAGCTTCATGACAGATGCCCACGGAAGAGACCATGTTACCAAAGCAGAGATGGGCTTTGATGCAGAGGGAAATGTAGTAGGACTTAGGGTAAAAACCTTGGCAAATATGGGCGCCTACCTTTCAACCTTTGCTCCCGCAGTTCCTACCTATCTATACGGTACCCTTCTTCAAGGACTTTATACCACCCCTGCTGTTCATGTAGATGTTACCGCGGTATTTACTCATACTACTGCAGTAGATGCTTACAGGGGGGCAGGGAGGCCTGAGGCTACTTTTTTGTTAGAGCGTCTCATGGATACAGCAGCCAAAGAACTCAATATGGATCCCACTGAGTTGCGGATGAAAAACTTTATTCCGCCCTTTGATGGAATAACGCAAGAGGGATACCAAACCCAAGTAGCGCTTCAGTACGATAGTGGTAACTACGAAGGGGTTCTAAGGAAAGCCCTCGAAATGATTGATTATGATTCCCTCAAAAGAGAACAAGCCGAGGCCCGAAGCCAGGGCAAACTAATGGGAATAGGATTTTCTACCTACATAGAAGCCTGTGGTATTGCCCCTTCAGCTGTTGTAGGCGCCTTAGGGGCACGTGCAGGCTTATTCGAATCTGCCCAGGTCCGAGTACAACCTACTGGTAAAGTAAGTGTCTATTCAGGTTCTCATTCACATGGGCAAGGGCATGAAACCTCTTTTGCTCAGGTGGTGGCAGATAAATTGGGGATCCCTATGGAAGACGTAGAAATTGTACATGGGGATTCTGAAGCTGTCGCATTTGGAATGGGTACTTATGGATCCCGAAGCCTGGCTGTGGGAGGAAGTGCCATCGTGAAAAGTATAGAAAAGGTTCTTGAAAAGGGAGCCAAGATTGCAGCCCACCTTCTAGAATCTACCCCAGAGGATTTGGAATATGGAGAAGGAAAATGGACTGTAAAGGGTACGGATAAATCGGTGGCTTTTGGGGACGTATCCCTTACCGCCTATGTGCCCCACAATTATCCGGAAGGGCTAGAGCCCGGCTTGGATTTTTCCAGCTTCTATGATCCTGCAAACTTCACCTACCCCTTTGGTGCACATATTTGTGTGGTGGAGGTAGATAAGGAAACCGGCAAAGTGGAGATTAAACGCTTCCTGGCAGTTGATGATGTGGGAAATGTGATCAACCCGATGATTGTTGATGGACAGATTCACGGAGGCATCGTTCAGGGCATTGGCCAAGCGCTATTTGAGCAAGCATCTTATGATGAAACAGGCCAGTTGACAAATGGATCCTATATGGATTACACCATGCCAAGAGCAGATGATGTACCCATGTTTGAAGTAGGCCGTCAGGTAACTCCATGTCCACACAATCCCTTAGGCGTAAAAGGAGCTGGTGAGGCTGGAACCATTGCCTCAACTCCAGCAGTAGTAAATGCAGTGATGGATGCTTTATCTCCTTACGGAGTAAAGGACATTACTATGCCCCTTACCCCTGAGAAAGTATGGCTGGCTATGCAGGGGGGAGAATAATCGGTACCAACCAACATTAAACAATTTTCTTCATGATACCATCAAATTTTGAATATAAAAGAGCCTCTAGTGTGAATGAGGCCCTTCTCTTCCTGGCTCAGGGAGGAGATGTTAAACTACTTGCTGGAGGCCATAGCCTAATTCCAGCAATGAAGCTCCGACTTAATAGTCCAGCTACCTTGATAGACATTGGAAAGATTCCAGAACTCAAGCAAATCTCAATGGATGGAGCTACCCTTACCATTGGTGGGGCAGTAACTCATGCAGAAATTCAACGCAATTCACAAATTCAGGCTTCTATGCCTATGCTGAGTGAGGCCGCAGGCTTGATTGGAGATCCTGCTGTTCGCAACAACGGAACCTTGGGGGGGAGTCTCGCCCACGCAGACCCGGCTGCTGACTGGCCTGGGGTGATGATCGCAGCAGATGCCCGTATTGTCATTCGCAGTGCCAGCGGAGAAAGGGAAGTAGCTGCTTCAGATTTTTTCCAAGGCTTTTATACGACAGATTTGAATGACGGCGAAATAATCACCGCTATTAAAATACCTATGGATCCTCCTGGAACTGGGAAGTTGCATTCTGTGTATGAAAAATTCATGCAGCCTGCTTCTCGTTTCGCCATCGTGGGTTGCGCGATCGTTATGAGGATCGATAGAGGGCCTTCTTGCACCTATGCGCGAGTAGCCTTCTCAGGGGTTTCAGATTCTGCCTTCAGAGATGCAGCAGTTGAAAATGCCTTAGTTAATCAAATTTTGTCAGAAGAGCTTATTTCTGGGGCTGCCAGTCAGGCTGCTGAAGGAGTAGATATTCTGAGTGATCCTTTCGCATCCGAACGCTATCGCAAGCATTTGGCGAAAGTATATGCCAAGCGAGCCATCAGTCGGGCGACAAGCGGATAAAAGCAAAGTTTTAACAGAAGTCATTTTCAACCGTTATACAGTGAGATAAGAGGCAGGATATATTCCTGTCTCTATTCTTTATTTTTGATCGTTATTTGAGAATTATGCAAGGCGAGTTTTTTGAGCAGGTGGAAAATATGTTGTCCGAGCAAGGCTATATTACGGACAGGCAAATCGTTATGTCGGTGTATTTGGCTACTCAGTTGGGAAAACCCCTCCTTATCGAAGGGCCTGCAGGGGTAGGAAAGACGGAAATAGCCAAAGTAATGGCTCAAGCTTTGAATACGGAACTTATTCGTCTGCAGTGTTATGAGGGCCTAGATGCCTATCATGCCCTATATGAATGGAACTACCAACGACAGATACTGCAGCTCAAAATGATGGAGGATCTCGGAAAGACTATAGCGGAAAAGGAAAAGACAATCTTTGGTGAAGACTTCCTGCTTAAGAGACCTTTACTACAAGCCATTTCCCACCCTGATAAGTCTCCAGTTCTGCTCATTGACGAAATTGATCGGGCGGAAGAGGAGTTTGAGAGTTTCTTGCTTGAAGTATTGTCTGATTGGCAAATCAGTATACCGGAAATAGGCACTATAAAAGCAAAGCATATTCCCTATGTTGTAGTTACTAGCAACCGAGTGAGGGAATTGTCTGAGGCTCTAAGAAGGAGGTGCCTCTACCTGTGGATAGATTACCCAGATTATGAAAAGGAATTGGCGATTGTCCGTTCTAAAGTGCCGAATATAGACCAAAAGCTTTCGGAGGAAATTTGCAAGTTCATGCAAGTGGTTCGCAAACAAAAACTGGCTAAAGTTCCGGGGATTGCGGAAACACTTGACTGGGCTACTGCCCTTGCTAACCTACACTTTGACCACCTGGACCCTCAGATAGTAGAGGAAACCTTAGGCGTAGTACTCAAAGACTGGCAGGACATCAGAAAGACCCAACTTTCCCTATCTGAATTATTTGAGGAGGTAGGGGTGTCGATAAAAATGAAGGATTAGATTCTTAAGAGGCTTAGGTCCAATTGAAAACCTTCCAAAATATTTTCTCCTGAGAGAAGCTCATCAAAGGAATCAAAATGGTCTTTTTCTTTAGAAAATGGACTGTTCTTTTCCCGATAAATTTTTGTGTATTCTCGTACGGGATCTATCATCCACGCCAAACGGCATCCATTGGCCATCCATTCCTCCATTTTTGCTTCAAGCGTCTTCAATGAATCACTTTCAGAACGAATTTCTACTAGAAAATCTGGACATAGGGGAGCAAATTTTTTCCTTTTTTCTGCTGGGAGATCATACCATTTCTTACTGGGGACCCAGGCGGCATCTGGAGAGCGCATCGCACCATTTGGAAGGGTAAAGCCGGCTGAAGGACCGAACACTCTTCCAGACTTTGTTTTTCTATTCCAAAAAATTAACTCTGCAGTGAGTTCCGTATTTTTTGAGTCAGTTTCTGATCCAGCAGGAGCCATGATAATGATTTCTTGTTGAGCGTTGCGCTCAATGCGCAGTTCTTTGTTTGACTGGCAAAAGGCAAAGAATTCATCCTCATCAAAGTGAGAAAGCAAATGGGTATGGAGAATTAGCGGTTCCAATACAGATTATTTTGTAGTTTAATATACGCAAACTCTATGGAATGTTTGGGGTTAAATAAATATTGAGGCTTTATCCTTTATGGAATTAATCCAACGTAAAACGGCATTAAGCGAAAACCTGATCTATCTAGCCAGGTATCTTCGAAACAAGGGCATGAAGCTTGGGCCTCAGGAAATTAGCCAGGCCTTACTGGCTTTGGACAGCGTCGGATTTTCTTCGCGGGAGGATTTTCGCTTGCTCTTTCGCTCTATTTTTGCCAAATCCAAACTAGAGCAGGAAATCTTTGACGAGTTCTATCCCCAGTTCTGGAAGGAATTAAACAGAGCCGTAGACGCCAAACATAAAGAAGGGGAATCCCAAGACAACTCTTCTGCTTCTGCTCCTCCCAAACCTAAGGCCCCTTCCCTAAAGGCCTTGAAAAGCTGGCTTAATGGCAACAAAGAGGAAGAAGAGCAAGAATTGGCAACCTATAGTCCAGGTACACTGATTTCAGATCGAGATTTTAGTAGTTTTACAGCAGATGAGTTGGATGAAATCATGCAACTCATTCAAGTGTTGGCTCGACAGTTAGCCCAAAGGTTGGATCAGCGTTACAAGCAAGCATCTGTTGGGGAGTTTGATCTACGGAGTACCATACGACTCAATATGCGTCGAGGAGGAGAACTGCTTGAACTGAGGTATAGAAAAAAAAGGAGAAGAAAGATTAAACTGGTCATGATTTGTGATGTAAGTAAATCCATGGACCTCTACAGCCGTTTTTTTGTCCAATTTTTATACGGATTTCAGCATTTCTATCGTCGGATGGAAGCATTTGTCTTTAGTACGCGTCTGTACCGGGTTACGGACCAGTTGGCCAGGGGAAAATTTGATCAGGCAGTCAGGGAGTTAGCTGATCGGGTACCCGAATGGTCTGGCGGTACGAGAATAGGAGCCTGTTTGAACCAATTCCTGAATCAGTATGGATCTTCCCTGGATAAACGGACGATGGTGCTCATCCTGAGTGATGGTTGGGATGCGGGAGATATAGACTTACTGGAAGAATCTATGTATGAAATTCATAAGCGTTCAGCCAAAGTCATTTGGTTAAATCCCCTTGCTGGAAACCCTCAATTTGAACCTACCGTTAAGGGGATGGCGACTGCTATGCCCTATATTGATGTTTTTGCTCCAGCTCACAATGTAGAAAGTTTAAAAGAAGTGGTTCAATATGTCTCCTAGTGTTGAAGATATCCGTAAAGACTTTCCCATTTTTTCCTATCATGAATCTCAGGAAAAGCAATTAGTGTATCTGGACAGTGCCGCTTCCACGCAAAAACCTCAGGTTGTCATTGATGCCCTATCAGATTATTACGCTCATTCCCATGCCAATATCCACAGAGGGGTTTATGATTTATCCATGAAGGCTACCCAACTTCATGATAAGTCAAGAGAAAAGGTCCAGGAATTTTTGGGAGCCGCTTATAGCGAAGAAATTATTTTCGTCAGAGGGACTACAGAGGGAATTAATTTGGTGGTAAATAGCATGGCCAGGGATATTCTTCAGCCCCATTCAAATGTGGTACTAAGTCTCATGGAACATCATGCTAATTTTGTCCCTTGGCAGATGCTTTGCAAAGAGATTGGCTGTGAATTGAGGGTTATTCCTCTCAACTCTTCTGGAAGCTTAGATATGGAGGCAGCACACAAGCTAGTTGACAAAAATACAGCCTTCCTTTCCATCGTCCATGTTTCCAATACCTTAGGAACCATTAATCCAATTAAAGAACTCATTGCTCTGGCCAAGCAGGTAGGGGCATATACCTTGGTTGATGGGGCCCAGGCCGTAGCACATTTTCCAGTGGACGTCCAAGAATTGGATTGTGATTTTTATGTCTTTTCTGGGCATAAATTATTTGCCCCAACGGGGATTGGTATTTTGTATGGTAAAAAAGCCCTGTTGGAACAAATGTCTCCCTATCAATATGGAGGAGACATGATACGCTTCGTCAAAATAGAAGAAACCCAATTCAACCAACTGCCCTATAAGTTTGAAGCCGGTACGCCCGATATAGGAGGGGCAGTTGCTTTAGCTGAGGCAATTCGATATGTCCAGCATTTGGGCTGGGATTGGATACATGCTCATAACCAAAGGCTATTATCCTATGCTACGGTACAACTAGGGAGAATGGAAGGGGTTAAGCTTATCGGTATAGCACAGGATAAAATAGGCGTCATTTCTTTTATCCTGGAAGGAATCCATCCCCATGATATGGGAACTTTACTCAATGAAAAAGGGATTGCCGTTCGTACGGGACATCATTGTACGATGCCCTTGATGGAGCATTTGGAAATTCCCGGAACTACACGCGCCTCTTTGAGTATATATAATACCGAAGAAGATATAGATCAATTAATTGAGGGTATACAATTCGCACAATCTGTATTTTTATAGCATGGACAAATCAAAGGGCTTATACCATCCGCTCATTATGCAGCACAATCAATCGCCCTATCATTTTGAAAAGCACGAGAAGGCAGTCTATAAGTTGGAGGCTTACAATCCGCTATGCGGGGACCAGTTTAAGCTATTTCTAGATGTTAAAGGCCAACTCATTGAGCAAATTTATTTTCATGGCTATGGATGTGCGGTATCAAAGGCTTCTACTTCTCTTTTGGTAAAAGAGTTAGAAGGGCGAAATTTGGCCTATGCCAAGCAGTTGATTGACGAATACTTAGCCATGTTAGAAGATTCTCCTTTCCAAATTCCCCCTCGTATTCAAGGAACAGACTTGGAAGTGTTCTCAATCTCCAGAGAATATCCTGCTCGTCTTACATGTGCTAGCTTAGCTTGGAAAGAGTTGGGGAAATGGTTCGAAAGTAGGTAGGCTCTGGTTGCCTAAACTTACAGGCTAAAAAAGTGCCTTTTTTGAAAATGTGTAGGGGCATAAATTGGGGGTATAATTCACGCTTAAATCACACCCTCTTATGAAAACATGTATCAGTGTATTTCTATGCCTATTTCTTGCCTCTTTTTCCCTATTCGCTCAACAACTAAATCCGAGTAGCAGTCTGGGAAAGTGGAAGATTACTAAATTTGGTGTCTCTGCTGGAACCGATAGAGATATGGTTCAGGGCATGGACCCAGAGCATTTTGTACAGCAAATACAAGGCGAAGCTCCGACTCTGTACGATGATTTGACCTTCGACGGGAGCTTTTCCGATAGCTATATCTGTGAAAATCCAACCATTCGGCTTAATCTCACATTCCTACCCAATCCTGAGAAAAACTTTGAAGTAAATTTTGCCGCTTTTGGGGTCTGGGACAGAATTGATGAAGCGGTTTATTATACAGGAGATTCTCCTTGGTCTTACAATGCCGAAGGGCCTTACTTGAGGTTTTCCTCCATTAGCAATGCCGTAGGCCTGGAAGGAACAGCTTCTTTTTTCAAGCCCATAGGAAATTGGATGCGCTTATATGTCGGAGGAGGAACGCAATTGGAATACTCCTTTAACAGGGATATGTATATAGAAGGACGAAATGTAATCTTATCAGAAGAGAATGTTGTCCTTGCCAGTAATGACAATAATGCATTTGGCAATTTCGAGAGTTTAGAGGCAGAATACGGAAACTACCAATTACGCAACAGTTTTAACCAGAGACTGTATGCTCAGGTAGGGTTGAGTTTTATATGGTTTAGGCGCTTAGAGACAGGTATTTCTATGCGAGGCGGATTTGGATATAGAGCAGTAAGTGATGCTCCCGTGGGCCTCACCCGATTGGAGTCCGTTTCCCTCAATGCCAATTGGATGTTACATTGACGACTTGGCCCTAAAGAAATTGGTTCTTCGCCTGGATCAATTCCCCCAAAATGCTCAGGGCTATCTCCTGGGCAGACTGGGCGTTGATATCCATGCCGATCGGACCATGGATTTGGGCTATTTTTTCATCGGGTACACCTGCTTCCTGTAGGCGATTGACCCGTTTCTTATGAGTTTTTCTTCCTCCCAGAGCTCCTATATATGCTACCGGAGAATCCATGAGTATATGCAGCGCCTGATCGTCTATTTTGGGATCATGAGTAAGCAAGACGGCGTAGGTGTACGCATCTAATTCATAGGTAGGAAGAACCTCTGCTGGCCAGTCAATGTGAAGCTGGTCGGGGGGGACTCGAAATTGAGTTTTTTCCGAGAAAATACCTCTAGGGTCGATTACAATGCACTCAAATCCAAACTGTTTCGCCAAATCTACCAAGTCTACGGTAATATGGGCAGCACCGATTACTAACAACTGACTTTTGCGCGGGAAGACGTGGGCAAAATAGGCTCCTGAATCTCCTTCAATGATCTGAGCTTTGCGTTGGGAATAGGCCGTTTGAGCCTGACGAATGATAGCCTGATGAGAAGTCTCTCCAGATAGGGTTCCGTCAGGTAGGATTAAACTATGAGAAGTACTACTGCCCCCCATCTTGCTCAACCAAATACTTCCTTCGTTTGCTGCTACCTTAGATTGAATGGTTTCCCAAAGCTGTTTTCCCCGTGTACTCATGGTGAGAAAGGGTTCCAAGAAAACATGTAACTCCCCGCCACAGCTAAGGCCCACCTCCCAGGCATTTTCATCTGTAACGCCGAAAGATAGATTTTTGGGTACGCCTGTCTTCAGTACTTCCATGGCTTCTTTGATCACGGCACCTTCTACGCAGCCCCCACTCACAGAGCCCAGCATTTCCATTTCTTCGCTTATGGCCAAGACGGAACCTACTTTTCTGGGAGCGGATCCCCAAGTTTTGGTGACCGTCGCTAAGGCAATTTTTTTCCCTTTCAGGGTCCAGGCTTGTAGGTCTGAAAAAATGTCAAGCATGAGTTTGATTGGTTAAATAGACGATAGTCCACAGTCCACAGAAATGGGGTTGAAACTCGCAAGGCAAAATACCATAGGTAGAATATTTAGTAATAATCAAGAAAAACTGTGGACCATCGACCATGGACTATTAACCTCCTTCACCCCCCCGAAAGGGCCTGCAAAATAAAAACCTGATCTTGGGGAGAAAGTTTGTCTTGAAGCGTTTCTTTATCTTGGATGAGTTCCTCGCCAATAAAGATATTTACATGTTGGCGAAGCTTGCCTTGTTCATCCAGTATATACCCAGTAAGTCCAGGATATTCTTGTTCTAATTTTTCTACCACCTCTGAAACAGTCCCACCAGGTATTTCCAGGGATTTTAATCCGGGGAAAAACCTCTTGAGAGCAGAGGTGAAATTGATTGTAGCCATACCTCAAAATATAGGCTAATATACAAAACTATAGAAGGAGTTTCAATGCGTAAAGTGTTCCAGAATATAGCCCTAAGTCCACTAACTTAAAGAAGGGTAAAGGAATAGGTGGATAGGCTTTTTCCCCGATAACTGATGAGAACTGTATACCTACCGGGTCCCAGTCGACAACTTTTTCGTTTCCAGGCAACTTTCCCTCTAAGGCTTACGGGCTCTGATCTAAAATCTGGAACCATATATCCTGAAGCGTTCCGGATGGAAATCGAGTATGCGTTGTTCTTATCTCGTACATTGAACTCCAGATGGATTTGCCTGACGTCTTGTGCATAGGCCCTATCCAAACGAATGAGTTGAGAACTAGGACTAGGAAAGGAGGAATAATATACCCGAAAAGAATGCTGGATGAGTTCCATATTTTCCTGTTCGAGGTTATAACTCGGGATTTCGGATCGAATGATGGAGGAGGTTCTATTGATCCGCTGCAGGCTTTCCTCTATTTCCTGGATTTTCTGTTCAAAACGATCCAAGTACAATTGAATATCCTTGGGAGAGACGTCTGAACGTGTAGTAGGCGGGCTTACAATTTCCTTAAGTTTTTTCAGCCGATTGCCTAGGTCATAGACCCCCTGTTGAAGCATATACAATTCTTCCGCAACTATTGCGTCTGTACTCGAACGCTTGTTATTGCGTTCAGTCAACACGGCAATCTTTTTCTTGGAGTCCCACAGTTGACGAGTAAGGTCGTCAATTTGTCTGCGATTTTCTTCGATGATCTCCCGCAAGGAGCCTTGCCCATAGGAAATGTTAAAGATCCCTAAAATGAGGACCATACAAAGGGTGGATTGGATCCGAACAGTATATTTGAGCAAGGTGTGGGCGGGACTATTCACGGTTGATTGATTCATAGTGATCAAGGTTGGTTGAGATATAGCAACTTACCTTTTTCCTGGATTAAGGAATCCTGTTCCAAGGAAGTTTTCTCCAGAGATTTCTGCATGCGTGCAATAGAAATCATGTCATTTGAAAACAATAAACTATCTTCTATTAACCAATTTGTCTGTTTTTCAAATAGGTCGATCAATTTTCTAAACTCCAATAAGGTAATGGGAGAAGCATCGTTTCTGTACAAAGAGTCAATCTCATACTTTAAGATTTCTACCTGTCGCAGGGCAAACAGGCGCTGGTCAGATATTTTCAGGTTGAGCTCTTGCTTTTCCTCTGCAGAATACCCCAATCGTCCGATGGTAATATTCACTTCCTCCAAGACGGGATAACTCTTCTTGGGGATTTGAATGTTTTTGCCAACGGTTTCGTATTGATCAAACCTCGCAACAATCCTCCGACTGACAAAATCCTCCTTATCTGGGAAATCTGTTTCAAAATGGATGGTATAGAATCCATTTTGGTCTGTTTGGGATTTAAAGCGTTTTCCGTTACTCATGATCGAGACTTCTACAGCTTCTAGGGGGGCCGGACCCGTTGTGGAATTCTGAAATACCTGGCCAGAGACCTCTGCTGTTTGCATATTGAATCCTAGGTTTCCATGGGATATCATTCGGATGATGACCACCCCTAGGAAAGTGAGTATCAACAGGATAATAGCCAATTTTTTGGCTACATCTTTGTTGATATGGTAAGATTCCTCCGGTTTGGGAGTTTCGTGCGACAAAGGAGTCGAAGTCTTCATGGAATCAATTGTTTGGGAGTAAGCAAGATAGTTTGCTCAGGAGAGATGATGTCTCCAGAGTATATGTTCTGAAAGTCGTTCAGTTGAATTTGTTGAGAAAACGGGTTAAAAGATTGAGCCTTTACATACATATTGATGTGATTTTGATCCACTTCGCGTTGCAATTTTACATTGAAGTATCCATAGCCATCTGTATATAGGTCTATCACTTTTTCATTTCCATAATAGATTTCTACCACCGCATTTTCCAAGTGAATATTGCTGTCGTATAATACATATCCCTCAACGAAGATGCGCTGGGGAATAAACCAATTGTAGAGGATACCTACGCTCCAAATGGAAATGGTGAAGAACCAACCCCAAAAAAAGCGATCCAGAAATGCAGTAGTATTTCGGGAGGAGGCCTTGTCGCCAGATCCTTCTTTGGTCTCGGACAAATTTCTCTGTAGGGTTAGGTAAAGTAAATACAGCCATACGATTACGATGATTAAAGTGGCAAAGGGGCCGAGTTCTGCTGCGTATTCCCCATAAAAATATCCGGTTGCAGAAGCTATACTGGTTACAAGGCCAGAAAGAAAGGTCAGAATTTCAAGGTCTTGTTGACGTAACTTTTCAATCATTTTCTAAAAAACCGGAACTTTTACTAACGATGTGAAAACAAAAATGTTTTCCGCTTTTAGGTAATTCAGTATTTAATACTATTCTGTAAAGGTACTAAAATGGGGAACCTATAATAAGAGTAATCCCGCTATATATAACAACTGTCATCAAGTAAGGAAAAAAAATGGAACGATATTAGGTATACAGATAATCTGTGAATAATTAAGGTATTTCCGTGTATCCAAACTGATCAATTGTCGAAATGTTGAATGATTTGTACATTTTAGTATACAGTATAGCTAAAAGGCCTTCTAAGTAAAATGCGCAATTACCCTTCGAATTGTTACATCTTTTTAAAAAGTAAGGGAAAATTCTAGGACTTCTTCTCCTCTCTTTACTTTGACTTCTGCTAGGTCTCCTGCTTTAAATTTACTCAAGGCCTCCATGTAGGAATAAATATCTGTAACCTCGTACGGGCCTATCTGAATAACAATATCTCCATCTTGAATCCCAGCTTTTTGAGCGGGCCTATCATCTATCACTGCATCAATACGCATGCCTTCTTCCTCAGAAACATAGTCTGGCATTACGCCTAAAGATACTTTGAAAGAAGCGGCAGTTCTAGATTGACTTTCGTCTTTGGTCTTTGTGAATGCTAATTTCTCCTGGTCGTTGAGCTTATCAATTAAGGTATAAATGAAGGTGCTAATTTCAGCCATTCCGCTAAAATTAACTAGGGGGCTATCGTCCTGAGGCTTGTGATAATCCATATGCTGACCGGTGAAAAAATGCAGCACCGGAATATCTTTCAGGTAAAAGGAGGTATGGTCTGAAGGGCCAATACCTGAGGTAGAGGTTTTGATTTGGATTCCAGCAACCTCGATTTCTCCTAAAATATTTTCCCATATCGGGGAGGTACCCACTCCATTGACTGCCAGAACTTTTGATTCTTTTAGCCTGCCTACCATGTCCAAGTTGAGCATATAGTTGACTTCCCCAAGTTCGAGTAGGGGGTGATTCACAAAGAACTTGGAACCCACCAGGCCCCATTCTTCAGCAGAGAAAGCCAAAAATAGATAGTTGTTTTGGGTAAGATTTCCTTCTTTTAGCCTTTGGGCTAAATCCAGCATAACTGCTATTCCACTCGCATTGTCATCCGCTCCGTTATGTATTTGGGGTTCTCCGACATACCGAGAGCCAAATTTCCCATAGCCCAGGTGATCATAATGGGCACCTATGATGACTGTTTGGGAAGCACCATTGTCTATAAATCCGAGGATGTTTTTCCCCTTCCGCTCGTTTTTTTGATCCTCACTTGCATGGGGATTGGAATTAAATTTAAAACTGAAGGGCTGAAACCAGGAATCATCTTCCCCTTTTGGGCTCAAACCGATCTCCTGCATTCGTTGGGCTATATACTGAGCTGCCAAGGCCTCTCCTTGGGTACCAGGCTCTCTTCCCTCGAGCAAATCAGAGGCGAGGTATACGACGTCTACACGAAGTTGAAGGAGGCTGTCGGCTACTTCTTGTCCCCTTAGAGGAGAAATAAGGTATAGAAATATAGAAGAAAGAATAAATTTGTTCATACGAATAAAACGCTTTTTTCGACCTCAAAGTTCTGAAAGGAAAATGTTTTATACCAAATCTGTGTTATCTTTCTCCCTGTTTTTGTTCCCTGTATTTTTATCCCTTAATGCGTATGTCAATTCCTTCTTCTCTTTCTCCCCTCAGTTTGCCAGTAGTTGCGGCTCCCATGTTCCTCATTTCAGGCCCTAAACTTGTAGTCGAATGTTGCAAGATGGGGATTATAGGAACTTTCCCAGCTCTAAACCACCGGACCAGCGAAGGCTTCGAGGAATGGCTTATTCAAATAAAAAGAGAACTATCCGAATTCGAAGCAGAAACAGGGCATAAACCTGCCCCATTTGGGGTAAATCTGATTGTTCATCGCACCAATCCGAGGTTAGAAGTTGATCTGGCACTTTGTGTTAAACACGAAGTGCCGTTGATTATTACTTCCTTAGGCGCCGTGTCTACCCTTATCGATGAAATCCATCATTATGGAGGGCTGGTATTTCATGATGTGATTCAAAAGCGGCATGCCGAAAAGGCCGCCGAAGCGGGAGTGGATGGCCTCATTCTGGTTGCTGCAGGTGCAGGCGGACATGCGGGGATAATCAACCCGATCTCTCTGGTGGCAGAAGTAAGGAGCATTTTTGACAAAACGATCCTACTTTCAGGTTGCTTGAGTAATGGGAGAGATATTGCCACTGCCTTGCAGATGGGGGCAGATCTGGCTTATATGGGAACACGCTTTATTAATGTGGAGGAAAGTCAAGCAGATCCTGCTTATCAACAAATGATTATAGATTGTGGGGCCAGCGATATCGTTCATACGGCTGCCATTTCTGGAGTCCATGCCAATTTTCTACGTCCGAGCTTGGAAGCAATGGGCATCACCGAAGAGATGTGGAAACTCAAAGCAAAGATTGATTTTGGGAAAGAACTAGATGCTGCCCAAGCTGAAGCAAAAGCATGGAAAACCCTTTGGTCTGCGGGCCAGGGCGTTACGAGTATTCAAGATGTTCTGCCAGTCGCCGAATTAGTAAGGCGGATGAAGGATGAATTTCAACGTGCCGTTGAGGAACAAATGAGGAGATCGAGCGAATTTATCACAAGGGAAATGTCTTAAAGCGCGGGTAGATGAAAAAAAGGTGAAAGCTTATCCCCAAATTTGATAAGCCTGCACCGCTGCTAGTAAAAAAAATATAGATCCAATAATTTTGTTCATCCCCTGAGATACCTTGCCCATTTTCTGTGCAATGAAAGCGCTGAAATAGACAAAAACCAGCAAGGCCAATATTTTTCCAACTCCAACGCCTACCAAAAACTCAGGGAACATTTCGGGATGCACATCAAACATTTGGTGCGAGGAGAAATAGGTAATAATGAACAGCCAAAAAGGGATAGCCTGGGGATTGATCAAGCTTAAAAATGCTCCCCGACCAAAATCTGACACTTTGAAGGACAGTTTACGTTCGGTGTTTTCAGAAGATTGCCTTTTGAAGAAGAAAAATAGGCCAATTGCAATAAAAAGGATAAGAACAGCTCCTTTTATATAAGGGTTAGATTCCAGGCTTTCGGTAAATAACATAGCACATTCTATGGCAATATAGGCATGGAGCATTTCTACTAAAGTCGCCCCCAAAGAGAGCATGATCCCCTCTTTTTTAGATTTCCGAATAGTGGTATCCATCACGTTAAGGTTAACCAGACCGAAGGGAAGGGCTCCTATAAAGCTGGCTATCGATACGGAAGCTATGAGATAAAAGGTCGAAGGTTGCATGGAATTCGTAAGGTATGGCTGTAAATTTATAATTTTACAGGCTAAATGGAAGAAATATGACCCAGGATCAACTGAAAGAGTTAATAGAAAGAAAGGACGCCTTGAAAAAATATTTAAAAGTTGAGGAGAGGCTTGCAACTATTGAGGAAAAGGAAGCCATTACCCATCAACCGGATTTTTGGGATGCGCCAGATGATGCACAAAAGGTGCTCAAAGAAATCAGCGGATTGAAAGTCTGGACCCAAGCCTATCAAAAAGCGGAGGAAAAGGTGGGAGAATTGGAAGTGCTGAACGAATTTCACCAAGGGGGAGAGAATATAGAGGGGGATGTAATCAAGGCCTATGAGTTAGCCATGAAGGTAGTGGAGGACCTGGAGTTGAAAAATATGCTATCTGGGGAAGAAGATCGCTTGGACTGTGTACTGCGGATTAATGCAGGAGCAGGAGGCACAGAGAGTCAAGACTGGGCCAATATGCTCAAGCGTATGTATACCATGTATGCGGATAAACATGGCTATAAGTGGTCTTTAGTGGATGAAGTAGATGGGGATACGGCAGGCATAAAGAGTACTACATTGGAGATAGCGGGAGAGTTTGCCTATGGGTATTTGAAGGGGGAATCTGGTGTTCACCGGCTGGTCAGGATAAGTCCCTTTGACTCTAATGCCAAGCGGCATACTTCCTTTGCTTCCGTATTTGTGGATCCCAAAGTAGATGATAGCATCGAAATCGATATCAATCCTGCTGATATAGAGTTGCATACGCACCACTCCAGTGGGAAGGGAGGGCAGAATGTGAACAAGGTAGAAACGGCTGTTAGGCTTACCCATATCCCTACGGGCATCGTAGTAGATTGCCAGCAAGAGCGTACCCAATTGCGCAACCGAGAAAAGGCCATGGAGATGCTCAAAGGGCGTCTGTACAAATTGGAGATCGAAAAGCGAGAGGCTGAGCGAGCAGAAGTGGAGGGAACCAAGAAAAAAATCGAGTGGGGGTCACAAATCCGCAACTATGTGATGCACCCCTACAAACTCGTAAAGGACGTACGCACGCAAACCGAAACTTCCAACGTCCAGGCCGTTATGGATGGAGAGTTAGATGAGTTCATCAAGACCTACTTGATGGAATTTGGGGGGTGAAAAATGAATTTTGCTTTTATTTTTGATTTTTTAAGTCAATTTTTATAAATTATGCTAATAATTAATTTAATCCGAAATTAAAAGCATTAGGAAGTATCGGTCATTAAAATCCTAGATCCCTTTTTTTCGTATCTTTAATGAACCTCAAAGAATTAGGAGAATCATTATGGCCACTGTAGTAGAACAATCCGCTTACGAAAAGGAACGCAACAAGCCCATGCCCAGTAAGAATCATGCGATTGTGCAAACCAATTTAATAGTTGAGCTTTCTAAGGTTTTCCAGGGAGAGCGAAGGTTATTGACAGAAATAAATATAGCCCTTCCCGGGGGAGAACGCATTCCTGATTTGGCCATTTATAATGCACTTGATTTTACCCCGGGTCAAGATGAAGTACGTGTCCAAGAAGTTCCCAAGACCATAATCGAAATACTATCCCCCAAACAAAATCTTTCGGAATTGATCAGCAAAGCCTCTGAATATTTTGCTGCTGGAATCCAATCTTATTGGTTGGTCTTACCTGATCTTTGCTCTATCTATGTATTCAAGGCTCCCAATGACTATGAGGTTTTTGTCAAAGATCAAACCCTCAAAGATCCTTCCCTTTCCCTGGAACTAGCCCTCACCTCCATTTTTTCTTGAATTTTTGAATCTAGGTGCAACTTTTTGAGGCTGGGTGTAATCTATTCATATACAAAGGCTTAGAAAACCCCGATTCACCCTCAAGCTCCAGCCTATGCTATCCAATTACCTCAAATTGGCTTTCCGCAATATGGGAAAGCAGAAGGGATATACCCTCATCAATATATTGGGCCTGTCCATTGGGATGGCCGCCTGTATAATTATCCTGCTTTTTGTCCAAAAGGAGATGAGCTATGATCGCTTTCACGAGAAATCTGATCGGATTTACCGGGTTTCCCGTCAGTGGTTTAATGAAAATGGAGAAAGCAGTCTACACCTGGGGCACTGCGCTCCACCTTTTGCACCCTTGCTCAAAAACGATTTTGAAGGGCCCATTGAAAATTCTGTCCGACTCCTGCGGGGCTTTAATTCTCTAATTATTTATGAGGATAAACAGATCGAAGAAGCTAATTTCTTTTTTGCAGACAAGGATTTCTTCGAAGTATTTAGCTTTGACCTTGTCGCTGGGGACCCTCAAAAAGTGCTTGCTGAGCCCAATGGCATCGTTTTAACCGAAACCACGGCCAAAAAATATTTTGGAGAGGAGGATCCCATGGGAAAAATACTTTCCTATCAAAATCAAGCGGACCTCAAGGTTACAGGGATTGCCAAAGATGGGCCGGATAATAGCCATTTTCATTTTGATATGTTGTGCTCCTTTGCCACCGTAGAGAACTTCTTCGGACTGGAGAATTTGATGCAAAATTGGGGGAGTAACAACTATGCGACCTATTTATTATTAGCGGAAGGGACGGATCCGGATTTCCTGGAAGCTCAATTCCCCGGCTTTTTGGATAAACACTTGGGAGAATTTAATGGTATTTCTGCCTCTGTCTTCAATAAACTTAATCTTTGGCCATTAACCAGTATTCATTTACACTCTCACCTTGATTCTGAGATAGAATCCAATGGGGATATCGCCTATGTCTATATTTTTTCCATCATCGCTCTATTAATTCTCGTCATTGCCTGTATCAACTTTATCAATCTTTCTACGGCCAGGGCAACGCGAAGGGCCAAGGAGGTGGGGCTAAGAAAAGTAATAGGAGCCACTAAGCGGACTTTGTTCCGACAGTTTATGAGTGAATCCATTCTCATGGCTGTCATATCTCTGGTTCTGGCCATTTTTCTAGTAGAGCTATTGTTACCCTATTTAAACATACACCTGTTTGAAAACATGGAGCTCTCCATGAACTACGGCCAGAATGGTTTTGCCTATATTTTATTGGTAGGACTGACCCTATTGGTCGGTTTTGTAGCAGGAAGCTATCCAGCCTTGTATCTATCTCGCTTCCAACCGATTGAAACTCTGAGGAATTCTTCTCAGCGCGGTTCACACAAGTCTCTTCTGCGATCTAGTTTGGTTGTTTTTCAATTTGCTATCTCCATCACCTTGATCGTAGGGGTGGGGATTATTCAGCAACAGCTAAATTTTGTCAAAAGCAAGCCACTGGGCTTTGACAAAGAGAATGTGCTTTCCTTACCGGCAAATGATGAGATTTTTAATCAATATGAAGCCCTCAAAAATCGCTTTTTGCAACATCCAGGAATTACAGATGTGACCCTTTCCAGCCGTGTTCCCTCTGGACGTTTATTGGATTCTCAAGGGGGAAGCGCCGAAGTAAATGGGGAAATGAAGACCCTTTCCACTAGGGTAGCGGATGTGCATGTAGGGCACGATTACCTACCAGCATATGGGGTAAAGCTAGTGGCGGGAAGAAATTTCGATCGAAATCTAGCTAGTGATTCTTCTCAATCCTTTATATTAAATGAAGCCGCAGTCGCCGCCATCGGCTGGGATTCGCCTCAATCTGCTATTGATAAACAGTTTACCTATGGAGGAAGAGAAGGACGAATTATAGGTGTGACAGAGGATTTTCATTTTGAAAACCTCAAGCAAAGTATAGCCCCTATTGTATTTCTCATTACTCAGGGACGTGCAAACCAAGTATCAATAAGGATGCATGAGGGTGCCAGGGAAGAAGTTATGGCTTACCTGGAAGAGCAATGGACCTATTTACGTCCAGGCTATCCCTTTACTGCATCTTTCGTATCGGATAGTTTTGATTCCCAATATAGTGAGGAGGACCGTCTGGCAAAGTTGGTAAGCTATTTCTCATTGTTGGCGATCTTTATTGCTGCGCTGGGGCTTTTAGGCTTAGCCTCCTTTATGACAGAGCAAAGGTTCAAGGAAATTGGTATCCGGAAGGTTTTAGGAGCAAGTGCGACCCAGATCCTGGTATTATTCACAAGTAAGTTTACCTACCTAGTTCTCATTGCCTTTCCCTTGGGAGCACTGGCCAGCTACTTTTTGATGAATTATTGGTTACAATCCTTTGCCTATCGGACTCATATCAATGTGATCCCATTTTTATGGGCAGGAGGACTGGCGATTCTGATTGCCTGGATTACCATAAGTTTTCAGTCTTATCGGGCAGCCATCATTGATCCTGTTAAGGCTATAAAAGACGAATAAGTTACATGCTTTTTGCTGTTAAAAATAAGGTTAGCTCTGTTTTATTCCTGCTCAAATGGGTTTGGCTGCTATTGGTATATGTTATGCTATTTTGGGCAATTAGTAGGGCAGGGAACTCTTCGAGGTTTCAGCAAAAGGGGGAAAAGGTGATATGGGTATCTCCCCAGTGGAATGTTCATCAAGGGATTACTCGACTTTACTAGGGAGAATGGAAATGCTTGAGCCTATGGGAATTTATTTTTTAGGAAGGCTGATTCCGATGACTTCGCGGTTCCTACGATGAATTCCATAGATTACCCCTTTTTCTGAGCGATCCCAGGCTATTCCCTGGCCTAAAAAAGGAACAGCCAGGGTTCCCGCCCATTCTAACTCAAAACCTATTTGAGGTAATTTAAGGATATAAAGTTCATTAAAGTGGTGAGGACTTGCATATATGATACCTCCATTATCCATTATGCCCCCAGATATACTCATAGGTCTCAGGTGATCGACCAATCTCTTAGGTACGGTCCAAGCCCCGGTTCTTCTCCATTCCTTATCAAATTGAACTAGGGTGGTATAAGCTGCATCCAAATCCCTTTCTTTCCCCTTTTCATCATAATGGACAAACATTACATACCAGCTATCCTCGTACCAATCCAGCCAGGTACAGGAACCTATATAAATACCAAAACTGTGTGAACCTATGTGCTCCATCGTAACAGGATCAAAGATTTCAACTGAACTAGCCATAGGTGTTTGGGGAAAGTTGGTGTGGGCACAGTACAATTTTCCATCAAGGATGATTCCACTGTTTAGGTGTAGGAGAGGGCCCTCCCAATAATGAATGAGCTCTCCAGTTGCCTTCAAATGTTTTTCAATTCTGGAATTGCTAATTGAATATACATATTGACTGTCTACTGCTACAGCTTGTGTAGCATTTTGGGCTTTGAAGCGATTGACTTCCTTTAGCTCTTGAGCTATAAGCAAATGTGAAAAAAGAAAGTAAAGGAAGTATGGTAGTATAATTTTCATAAAATGCTTTATGAGTAAATCTAGGGCCTCTGTGTTAAGAAATTTCGAGATCCACATTAATTAACAATTTCTTAAATTAAATTTTATATAGTATCAAAAAGTTCAATTATTGATAATAAAAATATAACGATTAAAAATTATTCCCAATAAAGTCTCTGGCTAATTTTACACCGCTTTTGAAACTATCTAATACCAACAACCAAACTAAAAACAAACATGAAGAAAACAGGTATGTGTTTCTTGGGGAAAAGGCGATGGCTTTGGCTATTGGGAATGCTTTTATCCATCTCAGGGTTTTCCTTTCAAGGAGTTGAAAAGACTCTATCTGGCTCCATAAAAGATGAATCAGGAGAACCCCTTCCCGGTGCTACCATCCTCGTCAAAGGGACCAATGTGGGAACCCTTTCCAATGAGGAGGGAACTTTTTCCTTACGAGCCCCTGATAATGTAGAAGCATTAGTTATCTCTTATTTGGGTTATGAGACATTGGAGCTAGCTATTGGGAGTCAAACCAGCTTTGACATTGTATTAACGACAGACCCACTGCAACTAGGAGACGTGGTGGTAATCGGCTATGGTCAGCAAAGAAAACAGGATCTTACAACTGCTGTTGCGACTATTGATGCAGATGACATCAGAGACCAGCCAGTCAATTCATTTGATCAGGCCTTAACCGGCAAATTGGCGGGTGTGCAAGTTCTACAGACATCAGGTTCACCGGGGGCTGGGGTCTCTATCCGCGTACGTGGGGTTGGTTCAATTACAGCGGGGAATGATCCCCTATACGTGATTGATGGGGTACCTGTTTCCAATGACAATAATCGGGCAACAGGAGAGGTAAATACAGGAACAGGCCTATATGCCAATCAACCTATCAATGTTTTAAGTACACTCAATCCATCAGATATTGAATCTATTCAAGTGCTGAAAGATGCATCTGCTGCTGCTATATATGGATCAAGAGGATCAAATGGGGTAGTGCTTATCACCACCAAAAAAGGGGCTGTAGGAAAGCCAGTTATCACTTACAATGGGTATTATGGCTTGCAGGAAACAACTACGCGATACGATATGCTCAATGCCTATGAATGGGCAGAGATGAACTTTGAAGGAAAAAACAATACCTACAAGGACCGTTTTCCAGCTGGTCAGGACTCAGATACCAATGCAGAACGGGAAGCTAATCTCCCAGGAGTTTCGGCAGCGTTGATTCCACCAGAGGTTCAGCCCTACCTTAGTGGTACTCAGGGATTAACTGATACGGATTGGCAAGATGAG
This sequence comes from Bacteroidia bacterium, assembly GCA_965263105.1. Taxonomy (GTDB): domain Bacteria; phylum Bacteroidota; class Bacteroidia; order J057; family J057; genus JBCCTX01. Next base: position 1,659,488 of record CBDHGL010000003.1, read on the forward strand.
ATTTTCAGGACAGCTTCTATTCAAAGTCATAACTTATCGATTTCTGGGGGAACGCAGAATTTTCGATACTATGCTTCTGGAGAATACATGGACCAGGAAGGCTTGATTATAAGCTCTGGCTTCAAACGGTATAGTGGACGTTTTAATATGGACCTCACGTCTGGGAAACTCAAGGTAGGATTGAATATTAACCCTACCCTTACCCAACACGATCTGGTTAATTCGGAAGGACCATGGTGGGACCATGGGGTAGTAGGTGTTGCATTACATATTTCTCCAATCCATCCTGTTTACAACAACGACGGTTCCTATAATTTTGGAGGGAATGCATGGGGGTATGCAATGACTGATGCCGTAAACCCAGTGGCACTGGCTAATGAAATTCAGGATGACCTGGATCACTTACGCTTACTTGGAAACGTATATGGTGAATATAGCATCCTTAACAACCTGTCTTATCGGCTAAGTTTTGGCGTAGATCTCAACAACTTTCAGCGAGATTATTACTGGCCTTCCTTTGTGGAACGCAGGGGATTATCTGGTCCAAGGGTACCTATTGGAACCTCTCGATCTCGCTTTACTACCAATTGGTTGGTAGAAAACCTCCTGAATTACACTACAGCTTTTGGAAAGAATGATATACAGGCTGTTGCGGGATTTTCTGCCCAAAAAGAGATTTTTAAAAACAGTGAATTATTTGCCACTAACTTTCCAAACGACCTGGTTACAACCTTGAATGCTGGCCAGATAACAGATGGAGGATCCCTTCAAGAAGAGTGGTCCTTGCTTTCGGCATTGGCACGGGTTCAGTACAATTATGACAATAAGTACTATCTTTCTGCAGCCATTCGGGCAGATGGGTCCTCTCGATTTGGTGAAAATAACAAATGGGGATACTTCCCTTCGGCCTCAGCAGGATGGAGAATCTCGGGAGAGCCGTTCATGGAAAATGTCTCGGCTATAAGCAACTTGAAATTGCGTGCAAGTTATGGTCAGACGGGTAATTTTCAGATTCCTAACTATGGGTCTATTGGCCTTCTTGGATTTACAGATTATGTTTTAGGAGGGAATCAAATCGCTACTGGCCTGGCTCCTTCTACACCCTCGAATCCCGATTTGAGTTGGGAGAAGACTACCATGGTCGATATCGGAATCGATTTTGGTTTGTTTAACGATGCAGTTTACCTAGAACTGGACTATTATAATGCCGATACTGAAGACCTATTACTCAATGTTCCTGTTCCTATGTCTTCTGGCTTCACCACAGAACTTCGCAATATTGGTGAGGTGAATAATAAAGGTTTTGAGGCTTCAGTGACAGTCCAAAATAAGACGAGTGAACTGAAATGGGCTGTAACAGGTAACTTTGCCACCAATAAAAATGAAGTCGTTAGCCTTGCTGATAATGTTCCTCAGATAATTGTAGGTGGAGGCACGGGCTCTGCTCAGTGGATAACGACCCCCGGTGAAGCAATTGGTTCCTATTATAATCCGGTATATAATGGCGTGTTTATGAATCAGGAAGAGGTAGATGCTAAGCCCAGTGTAGGAAACGCTCGTCCTGGGGATCTCATTTTCCAAGACTTGGATGGGGATGGGGAAATCAACTTCGCAAAGGATAGGGAGATACAAGGGAATTATATGCCGGAGTTTACTTATGGAGCAACTGTTAATCTGGACTATAAAGGTTTTGACTTCAGTGCTTCTCTTCAGGGTGCCTATGGCCACGAGATTTTGCATTTGTTCCGTCGCTACATTTATAACCAGGAAGGAAACATGAATCTCATGCGAGGGGCCCTTGAACGTTGGCGTTCTGAGGCTGAACCTGGCAATGGCCAAACCAACCGAGCCAACCGTCTCCAAACGGGATCGAATGGACAGACTTCCAATTGGCACCTGGAGGATGGAACTTATATGAGGGTTCGCAATATCTCTTTAGGGCATACTTTCCCCAAAGCATGGATGACGCCTTATGGCATTAATTCTCTCAGAGTCTATTTCAGTGTTCAAAACCCATTTACCTTCACAGATTATCTCGGGTATAATCCGGAAGTTAATTCCAGACCTGATAGTGCTCTAAATCCTGGGGAAGATTATGCGTCCTATCCCGTAGCAAGGGTTTATACCCTTGGAGTAAATCTATCATTCTAAATTCCTGTTGTAGGGATACATTCAAAACTTAGAAACAATGAAAAACAGAATATTTCTTTTCGCCATAGCGATTCTTCTCTATTCTTGTGAAGAAGACTTTTTGGACCTAACCCCCATTTCTTCCCCCAATGTGGCAGCCTTCTATCAAACTCAGGGGGATATTGAAAATGCAGTTAATGCAGCCTATTCAACTTTGCAGAGTGGAGACTTGTATGGAGGGAGGGATTTGGCTGATTTGACAGAATATCGTGCGGATAACACTTTTGACAATGATCCATCGGCCAATTCAGGGGTACGCTTTAACATTGACGTTTTTCTGGCTGGATCAGCCAATGAAGTTATTGAGGATGTATGGCAGCGTCTTTACCAAACTATATATCGGTGCAATGTTGTTCTATCAAATATAGATGGAGTAGAAATGGAGGCTGGCCTAAGTAGCAGGTATAAAGGAGAGGTGCGTTTTATTCGGGCCTTATCTTACTTTCATGCAGTACAACTTTGGGGAGCTGTCCCACTGGTACTCCAAGCAGATGATACTGAGACCTCTCGTGAGCACATTCGAAACTCCGTTGAGGAAGTCTATTCGGCAATTGAAGCAGACTTGAATTTTGCTGCTGCCAATCTTCCGGCAAGCTATCCTGCTTCTGAAACTGGGCGGGTTACCTCAGGTGCTGCCAACGGTCTTCTGGGAAAGGTATATCTTACCCAGAATAAATATGCAGAGGCAGTAAGTACCCTACGAGATGTGGTGAATTCTGGAGAATATATGCTAATGCCTACCGTGGCAGAAGTATTTGATCCAGCCAATGAATATAATGCTGAGATACTATTTGCGATTGTATTTACAGCTGATAATCCTGCTGAAGATGTGGGCTTGTTTTATGGGTCTGGTATTGGCGATATGATTCAACCGGGATTTCGTGAATTATATGATGATTCAGACCAGCGTAAGACATTGTTAGAATTGGTCGTACCAGATGGTACTGCTTTGGTAGTCCCTCAGAAGTTCTTTCAGCCCTTATCTCCTGCTGGTACAGTAGGGACTGATTTTCCAGTACTCCGCTATGCAGATGTTCTCCTGATGTTAGCTGAGGCACTAAATGAACAGGGTTTTGAAGCAGGAGGGGAGGCCTTGGGCTTGTTTAATCAGGTGCGTACACGTTCTGGTTTGCCTGCTTTCACAGCAGATGAGTTGACTTCTCAAGCTGCTTTCCGGGATGCAGTTCTACTCGAGCGTCGCTTGGAATTACCTCTTGAAGGGTACAGGTGGTATGATTTATTGCGTACAGGGCGTGCTCTAGAGACAATGACACCTCTAATTGAGAATTCAATAAGCGAGGATGACTTGTTGTTTCCCATACCCAATTCTCAGATTCAGATCTATAATAATCCTTCCGGGTTTCCTCAAAATCCTGGGTATTGAGGGATGGCTAAGATGAAAAAGTAGTAGTTTGGATAGATAAACGTAGTAAGTAGTTTTGAAGCGGCGGAGTAATCCGCTGCTTTTTTTATAGCGGATCAAAATCCGAATCCATATCAGCCAGCCTTAGTTCTGAGATACGGTAGTTCACAAAGGACTCGATTCGCTTGGCCTCTTCTTTGTATTTCCGCTTAATTTTTAACTTTATTTCCCCCTGTTCACTTTTGGGAAAATCCCGAATGTATTTCAGCTTAGTGACCCGAAAGATAATTCGGGAGCTGAATAGATTCCTTTTGTAGGTGAAGTTCGATAACTCTAGTAAGGGGATCTTGAGATTCTTGGGCTTACTTTTCATAACTCCGAAGACAGCATCTTGGGTCTGAAATTCTAAATCTAGATGGTCCTTGCTTACCGTGAGGATTCCATCCAACTTGGCCAAGCCGCTATATACGTCATCATTGGAAAAGGGAATTTGCTGAGTACCCGTAAGCATGCAATTTTTTCCCTAACTTAATCATTTGCCCGCTGGAATGGAAATTATTCTGCGGGTGCTTCTAGCAACTGGTGGGCGTTGAGTTCTCGAATCCGGCATTTTAAAAAGACGCTTACCTCATTTACCATGCGTTGAAAGCGCTTTTTAACATTAACTTTTATCTCTCCGTCTCGAAAGTTGGGAAACTCCTGGATGTATTCACTGGATTTTACGCCAATCCGGATTTGAAGATATTTTCCTTTGTGGGATATGTTGAAGTGGGTTACCTCATCCATGGGGATGACAATTTTTTCAGTCAACTCCATATTTTTCCCAAAAATATAATTCATATTGGTATACTCCAGTTCTATTCTGCTTTTATTAATCCCTACAAGGCCTTGGGTTTTCGAAAAATTTGTAAATACCCTATTGAAATAAAAAGGTATTCTCATCAAAGCATACGGCATCGTTAATGATTATTTAATTTGGTAAAATTAATGTTCATGTAATTTATCATTTTTTTCGTTCTTTCTACGAAGTTCTTCAAAATGATCTATGGTTTGTCTCAAAATTTTTGGATCGCTAAGGTCATAGACCCAGTGATGGTCAAAAATTGGGAGAGAAGCTGTTCGCAAATCCGTCCGGCTGCGGATGTGAAGGCTATGGAAATGGGTGCCATTTTCCAGCCGGTGAGAGGTGATTTTATCATTAATGCTGGAACTCATATTGGGAATGGCAAAATCTGAGATGACCAAAATATCTGCTTTGGCAAAGGACTGCGTGTCCAGGAGCTTCAGCGCCTGGGTAAGTGCGGGTTGAAGGTTGGTACTTCCGTGAAAGCTCATTTGCAAAAATTCCAGCATTTTGGTGAGATCTCTATGGATTTCCGATACCTCCATAGTAGCTATCCCAGAAGAAAACGAAATTATGTATGCTTTTCTTTTATCTCGCAGGGCAATTTCTGTAATTCCGAAGGCCAGGGCCTTTGCTATTCGCTCAGGATCTCCATACATCGATCCCGAAGTGTCAATACAGAGGATTATAGGCCCTTTTTCATCTTTGTATACCTGAATCTTTTTTTCTTTTTTTTTGGGGCTTCCCGCTACCTTTTCCCACGATCTATATTGAAAGGTGAGCAATTTTTTCTCCACATATTTTTTGGAAAATATGAGTTCCGTTTCAGGCGTACTCAATAAAGATATCTCAGAAGGAAGGAGAGCGCTAATTCTATCACTATTGTGGATCCCTACAATTTCAGATTTTCCAATAGAACTGGGTTTATACTCTGGTTGGGGAACCTTTTCTTCTACCTTTTCCCAAACTTTTTCCATTTGAGAGCTGTGCATCCTTCCCAATAGATCTGCGAGTTGTTGAAGGTTGGGATCCTGTTGAAGACTTTTGGCAGTTTCCTCAAGTTTACCCCAGTGGATATTTTCCCAATTGTCCAGACTATTAGTCCATACTTCTCCCAAAAAATTGTAAAAGGGAGAGACCACATCCCCCACGAGGTTAAGGGTTTCTATTTTTTCCTGTAAATCACGGAAATAGCTTGAAAATTCTTGTTTTAAAAAAACTGCCTCTTTCTCTGCTTTCTTATCTGTTAATAAACGACTCCAATCTGAGCTAATCCGCTGAAAAATCACCTGCCGCCTATGACGGATATCCATGGAATTTTCTCGTGCTTGGCTTTCTTCCTCTGAAGAAGGAGTAAGATTCTGAATCTGCCTTTGATAGAAGGTCCAACTTTGGCTTTGCTGAGGGTAGTTCTTGTGTAGTCTGGAAAGTAAATCTAGCCAAGGTTCAGGACTAGGCTGATCCATGCGCTCCTGGAATAGCGCTATTTGACTCGATTCTTCCTGGAAAGAAAAGTCCTTTTGAAACTTTTGGAAGGTATTTCGAATCCAGGAAATAGCCTCTTTGGTGACACTCAGAGAAAAGTCTTCATTGTGAAAACTCAGCTCCTTCAATTGTTTCTGTTCCATCAATTGAAGGATGAGTTGGGACCAGTTGGGAAATGAAGCAAAGATTTTACTTTGTTTTAAGGCTTCCGGTCCCTCGAATCCAGGATCGTAAAAATGCTTGAATAGCAGGATGACCAGTTCCTTTCTCAGGCTTTGGTTCATAAGTCCTCCCAGTTCGATGAAAGAACCCAGTTCCTTTTCAATTCGATTGGAGGGAAACATAGCTATCTTGGGTTTTTTCAATTTCAAGTCGAAGGTTCAGGACTTCATCGATGGTTCTTTTGATACTTTGGTGGATAATAGGCCCTAGTGAGGATGAAACAAAAAGATGTTGGGCGATGTGTTGCATTTCCTCGGTTCTTCTCGCCTCCAGGGCTTTTAGGTCCTTTTCGGTATTTTCCAATAAAACCTGAATACGACGGTTCCAGCGTGAAATTTGATCTTCACTGGGTGGGCGAATTTTGACTTGTTCTACCTCAACAGCTTCTAGTTCAACTGGGATAAGTTTGCTTCGATTGATCAGGGAACGCATATCTTTTTTCAAAAAGCCGTATCGCTGAAAGGGTCGATAGGTTTTTCCCGAGCGTTCAAATACGGGAACAAACACTTCAGATACTGAATTGAGGCTTTCCAAGTCACTCAGCAGGAGGTAGGCATTATCTTCTGACCAGAATTCCAAGATATGGGCGTATTTATCCCCACTGGCATCCTCATATATCTTCACCTGCTGGGTTTGGGATTTTTGGACAACCTGGGTGGAATCTTGTATTTCCATTCGCAGTTCCTCTAAGTCTTGTCGGATAGACCGGATTCGGGCTAAACCCATAAATCCAAAGGTGGCGATACTCCCCTTAACCAAGTCTCGGACCTCCTCGATTTGGTCTGGCTTTTGCCACAGGCAGTCAGCGATGAGGAAGGTATCCATTAAATGTACTTCTTGACGGCTGTTGAGTAGAGCTGCGGTTCGTAACAGAGCGCCTATTTTCCTCCATCTTCGATCTGAAAGATAGATTTGTCCTTCAAGTTCGAAGGTCGCATTTCGTTCGTCTATGCTTCCTTTTATATGGTGAATTAATCCAAGAATATGTGGTGGAATTTCGATATGATGCTGGAATTCAATTAGCTCCTGATACTCGTCCGGGGTGATTTTCAATTTGTCATCAACCTGGGTGTCCTTTAATTTAGAGGAAGGAGTGAGCATCATTTGATTGAAAGCTTCCCTATCTTGGATATTTTTCACACTAACTCGAACAAGAAATCTATCCCAAAGGGCTTCCAGTCCCTCACCGGGGGGAGGGAGTTCATTAGAGGCTGCGATCAAGCCACGCAAGTCGACCTTGATTTCCTGCTCTCCATTTCGGTAAACTTTTTCATTCAAAACAGTGAGCAAAGAGTTTTGGATGGCTGGACTCGCTTTCCATATCTCATCCAGAAACACAATCTGTGCTCCAGGAAGGTAATTGTCTACCAGTCGTTCATATTTATCCTCATTTTTTAACCTGCTAATGGATACCGGGCCAAATACTTCATCAGGTGTGCTAAACTTTCCCATGAGGTACTCAAAGGATTTAGCCCCTTTAAATGCAAATTTTACCCGACGAGCGATCATACTCTTTGCTACTCCCGGGGGCCCCAGGAGAAATATACTTTCTCCTGCCAGGGCTGAAAGCAGCGTCATCCGGATCACCTGTTCTTTCTCAAAAAGATGGGTGCTAAGTTGTTCAATCAGGAGCCGAATCCGCAGGGATAAGGTTTGTAGATCTAAGGCCATGTCGTCTTGAGTCGATCCATTTGCTCAATACAAAGGGTGAGCAAATCTACGCTATGCTGAATATCTTCTTTGTGACACATTTCTACGACGGAGTGGATATGTCGAGAGGGAATGGAAATACAACCAGCGATGGCTCCTTCCCCTGAGCGTTGGAGAGCGCCTGTATCTGTTCCCCCTCCTGTTAGAACTTCTTTTTGATAGGGGATTTTATTCTCTTGGGCGATCTTCTCCATAAAAGATACCATTCTGGGGTCGCAAATAACCGATCCGTCCATGACTTTTATAGCGGTTCCTTTTCCTAGGAGGGTTATATATTCATGCTCCTGAGCCCCGGGAAGATCATTGGCGATGGTGACATCCAGGCCGATGCCGACATCAGGGTTTATTTTTCTAGTAGCCGTAGTCGCTCCCCTAAGTCCGACTTCTTCCTGAACGGTAAAAACGGCATAAAAATCCCAAGCAGGATTTTTGAGCTTGCGCAAGGTTTCAATCAATACATAGACAGAAACTCTGTTGTCCAAGGATTTGGTAGAAACACAGTCCCCCAGTTCTACCATGTCTCGCTCTCGTGTAACCACATCTCCAACGGATACCCACTTCTTGACTTCTTCATGAGGCATCCCAAAATCTATAAAGTAGTCTTTTAATTTTGGGGCTTTCTGTCTTTCCTCGGGGCTCATAATGTGGATGGGTTTACTCCCCATCACTCCGATAAGGTCTTTCTTGCCATGAACGATAACTCGCTGTGCGGTAAGGGTTTTGGGATCAAAGCCTCCCAGGGGGTGAAAATGGGCAAAACCTTTAGGATCGAGGTGGGTAATAATAAAAGAAATTTCATCCAAATGGGCAGCAGCCATGGCCTTTTTTCTACTTTTTCCTTTTTTAAGGGCAATGATGTTTCCCATGGGGTCCACTTCCCAGCTATCAACTAAAGGCTCTATCTCCTTTAGTACGACTTCCCGAATTTGAAATTCATGTCCTGGGGCCCCTGGAGTAAGGCAGAGTTTACTTAATAAATCAATTTGTATTGCCATATGAAAAAATCCCTGTTAATTTGAAAGAAAGCAAAAGTTATTAAAACTAAATGAAGTTTTTGATATTCAATAGAAAAATCCAGCTCTTGGGATTGCTTTGGGTGGGTATGGGATGCGTCTCACAAGATGCCTATGATGAACTAAAGGAGGAAAACAAGCGATTGAGAGAGGAAATGACCGTTCAAAAGGGGCATCATGATCGCTTAATACGCTATGTTGATTCTATCGTTCCTCTACTTACCCTCAACCGTTCCTCTTCTGTTAGAGACAGAATTTTTCCTGCAGTGGTAAAGATTAGTGAAGAACTTCAACCTACAGAAGAAAGTCCTTCCAAACAGGAGCCTCCTGAGGCCTCCGACCAGGATTTGGAAGTAATTCAGGCCTTGAAAGGAGAATTGGCTACCCTGAATGATGAAGGAGAATTAGAGGCCCTTAAGGTTTCTCAATCTGTTTCGGTAGGGGGACTACGCCAGGAATTGCGCCAATTCCATAATTTTCTGTGGACCCATCAAGGAAATACCTATAAAATGATTTTGCCTCAGGATAGGTTCTTTTCCTATGGGAGATCCTCCTTGCAGGATGGCGGGAGGCGGATTTTGTCTGTCTTGGCAAGGCGCTTTATCAATTTGTCCGAATATGATATTTATATAGAGACCCATACGGATGACCGTGAGGCCTCTAAGGGTAACAGTTGGGAGCTCACCTCCCGTAGAGCAGCCCAATTGGCGGCCTACCTTGAAGCACAGGGGGTATCTTCTGAAAACCTGGTAGCAGCTGGCCGAGGACACTTTGATCCCTACTTTTTACATAGCAGTGAATCTAATCGGTCCCACAACAGAAGAATTGAGTTTATCCTAATGCCAAAAAATAATAATTAAGGCTATTTTTTTACTACTTTTGCATCCTTATGAATCCCGTTTGGCAGTCTATAGCTATATTTTTAATCCGGCATAGGATCTCCATCTTACTGATATTGGTCCTCCTCACTTCCTTTATGTGGTGGAATCGGGGTACAGAGATTTCTCATCAGTTGAATGAGGTTATCCCGATGGCAGATGAGGAAATGAAGAGCTATCTGCGGTTTAAGGAAGAGTTTGGCGAAGATGGCAATATCATGGTGGTAGGGATAGAAGGGGATTTTAAAAAGCTGGAACTATTCAATGGCATCTATGAGTTGGTGGAAGACCTAAAAATGGTTGAGGGGGTGGACGACGTGGTGGGCATAACCCACCTGCTCAATCTGGTATACAAACGCGATGCGGAAACCTTTGATCTCTCCCCTTTAGTAAAAAGTAAGCCCCGCGTCCAAACTGAGTTAGATAGCCTTATGGCTATTATGGAAAATCTTCCCTTTTATAGTGGACTACTCGTCGATGAACAGGGACAGACGACTATCTTGGCGATTTCGATAACGGATAGCCTGCTGAATTCGGATCAGAAAACGGTCGTTTACGATCGGATTACGGTCCACACGAATAAATTTGAAGAGAAGTTTAAGATACCCCTCCGCTATGCGGGTATGCCCGTGATTCGGGTAAATGTCCATAAGACTATAAGTGTTGAATTAATCTTATTTCTGGGGATTTCGCTGGCGGTTTTGGCCTTAACTCTTCTATTTTTCTTCCGGTCCTTATACACGGTTATTTTCCCTATTTTGGTTGTAGTAGCTGTGATAATCTGGACTGTGGGATTTATAGGTTTATTCGGCTTTAAGATTAGTTTGGTTACCGGAGTAATTCCTCCGCTAATTACAGTCATCAGTATACCCAACTGTGTATACCTCATTACCAAGTATCATATTGAATATCGCCTGACACGAAATAAGGTCAAGGCATTGAGTTTGGTCATTCAAAAAATCGGGGTGGTTACCATTATGACCAATGCGACTACTGCAGTTGGCTTAGGAGTTCTCGCTTTTACCAACGTACAACCCCTCAAGGAATTTGGGATAATTGCTGGCTTAAGCGTGATTGCTGCCTTCTTTATTTCCCTCATTCTCATTCCGGTAATGTTCAGCTTTTTGCCCCCTCCCACCAATCGACAGACTAGACACCTGGACAGGCGCACCCTCTCTTTCGGCATCAATCTCATCGACCGGATCGTTTCCAACCGCAGACCCGCTATATATGTCATCTCAATTTTGCTAGCTATTCTCTCCATTTACGGGATGCTAAAAATTATGCCCATTGCTTATGTGGTGGACGATATACCCCAGAAAAGTCAACTAATAAAGGATATGCGCTACATGGAGGACCGCTTCAATGGGGTGCTTCCTTTTGAAATCGTGATTGATACCAAGCGTAAGAATGGAGTTCAAAGACTCTCTAACCTAAGAAAGATCGATGAACTGCAGGATTCGCTGGATAACTATCCCGAACTTTCTCGTTCAGTAAGTGCGGTTGACTTTGCCAAATTCCTCCGTCAGGCATGGATGGGAGGAGATTCCTCTCAATATAGGCTGCCCTCCAGGGGAGAGTTTAACTTTATACGTTCCTCCTTATTAAATACCAATATCACAGAGGAGAAAGTCTCAAAAAACCTGACAGACAGTATTTTCCAGAAAACTCGGGTTACTGCTACGGTTCGAGACATTGGTTCTATGAAAATGGATGTGTTATTGGATTCTCTTCGGGCCGAAGTAGCCAAAATATTTGATGGAGATAAATTTCAAGTAACCATTACTGGTACCACGCCAATTTTTATTAAAGGAAATAAGTATTTGATCAACAATCTCCTCACAAGTTTAGCCATTGCCTTTTTGGTAATAGCCGTACTTATGGGAATCCTCTTTCGCTCCTGGCGTATGGTAGTGATCAGTTTAGTACCCAATATACTCCCCTTGATCATGGTGGCTGGCCTTATGGGATTTTTCAAAATTCCTCTCAAGCCCTCAACAGCCTTGATTTTTGGGGTGGCGTTCGGGATCGCGGTCGATGATTCTATACACTTCCTCGCTAGATATAGACAGGCTCGTAAGGCAGGAGACGATGTCAGGCAGGCCGTATCTAATTCGTATCGAGATACCGGTATTAGTATGATCTATACCTCCATTATTCTGTTTTTGGGATTTATTACCTTTACCTTCTCTTCATTTGGCGGAACGCAGGCCCTAGGACTTTTGACCTCTTTAACCTTAGGTATTGCCATGTTTAGTAACCTGATCCTGCTTCCTGCCTTGTTGATTAGTTTTGATAAACGGTAGGATCTTGGGTATTCTCCAATCCCACAAATCCCCTCCAATTACCCCAACCCATTTACTTTCCTGGATGGCCAAATAGGTCAGCCCCACAGCAAGCCCTAAAAATATCCAAACAGGTATCCAAGCGCCAGCCCAAGGCTCCAAGACACCTACCTTGGTCAATTTCTCCCCTTGGGAGATAGCGAAGTAATAGAGGACAAATACAGCGGTAGCCGTCAAGGCAGGGACTCCTAAGCCCCCTTTTCGAACGAGGGAGCCCAAAGCCAGACCGATGAGCATAAAAAATACGACGTTTAAGGGCGAGGCCATCCTGCCATAGTATTCATATTCGTATTTGCGAATTTGCCGAAGATTAAACTCGTATTGGGGCTTGACAATTCGCAAGTACTCCAGGTTGGATTGGATAGAAATTTTGAATCGTTTAAAAAGTTCCTGTTGTGTAGTATGGGAAAGCGTAGAAAATAGCTTATCTCCGTTATAGGGAATAGGCTTTGCCGACTGGGGGAGGAGAGCGTGCTTCTCTGAGTTAATATAGGTGCTATCCACTGCATTCTGTTGCCCCAGCACCCGGATATAGCTTTGTAAGCGCCCATTCTTTTCCCTTTTTAAGCTGTCTATGGCCTCGGCTAATTGCGTTATTCGCAGGGTGTTACGATGTCTTAAATGCTCGAATTTTTGGGTTTGGATAGAACTCAGGTCCAAATGGATGTATAGGGAATCAAAGTAGGCTCGTCCATAGGGCATAAAAGAATTCTCTCCTTTCATAGCAGTATAGTTTTCATGCCTGGAACCGTGGTATAGGGTAAGTTTTAGTGCTGAATGACCGGCGATCAACTCTGCACTTGCGGAATCGGCCATCATCACCTGGGCAGTTGTGCTATCCTGTGAATGGTCATGAACCATAATGTTGTACAAAGTCCCATTCTGGGGATGTTTATCTGTAATCCAGATGACGTAATCATCTATTTCTGAATGAAAGTAACCTGGTTGAAAAACCATCTCTGGTGTAGTCTCGGTAAGGCTGTAAATGATTTTTTGAAAGCGTAAGTTGGCATCTGGGATTAAGAGGAAGGTGGCATAATACATCAGGGCTAGGAGAACTAAGGAAAGCAGCCACAGGGGTTTCATGAGTACCCATAGACTTACGCCTGCGGACTTGCTGGCAGCTAGTTCTTGTCGTTCAGCCAAGTTGCCAAAGGTCATGACTCCAGCTGCTAGTACTGCCAAGGGCACAACGGTAACCATGACTCGCCCCAGGGTAAATACCCATAGTAATAAAAAGTTACCAGGCCTTATCCCAGTACCGGTAATCTTTCTGAGGTACATGACCATAAATTGGGAGACCAGGATGAAGCTTAGGGTTACGAGGGCCATGAAAAATGGACCTGCAAAGGAATGTAAAATATGGCGATGTAAGCGCTTGAGCATGAAGTGAAGAGGAAAGATTCCCTCTCTAAATTACGGAATATTTTCCGGACTACTTCCACGAATATCGATTTGAAAATCATCCATATATAGGGTCTGCTCAGACTGATTCCACAAAAACAGAAGGAGAATACTTTGATCCGGCACTTTTTTAGGTAGGGCTAAGTGGCCATCTACTCTTTTCCAGCCATTTTTTCTTTCTTCCAAAATATTCAGCGGAGTCCCTTCCCAGTGAACGCTGTTCCCCATTTTATCCTGGAGGGTACACACCCACTGGATTCCCTCCAGGTTATCAGTTTTTAGGAGGGTTTGTAGGCGAAAAGAATGGTTGCCTTTTACTTCTGACAAGAATATTTTTAGCGTATAGCTATAAGGATTGTTGGGCCCCAACTCCCAGGATCGTTCGCCCGAATAGGGCTCTTCGGTGCTAATTTGCTTGAGTTGATAGCAATCCTTCTCTTCGGAGGACTCAAAATTGACGAAATACCTGATTTTGTAATTACAAGAAGTCCCTTTTGGGCAGACACTTTTTTCCCAGTTTTGGCAGGGAGGTCCTTTTACCCGCTTAAAGAACACATATCCGTTTTTGCGATCTACTTCCTGAAGCGTTTCTACATTTTGAAGGTATAAAGCCCTGTCTAGTTTAGACACAGCATATACCTCTTTGTCTACCTTTTTATAATATAACCACTCTTCATTAGAACTATTTTGTGCATTAAAAGAGGGGCTGGCACCTGGCAAGGGGGTATAGCTTGGGTCAAAATTCTTGGGGGGCGCTTTTTCGGTGTAAAAAAGTTGTCCGTAACTTCTATACCCGGAGGCAAATACATATACATCTTGTCCTTTGAGGCTCTTGTAAAAATCTATCGCTGATCCCTGTGAGTAGCGTTCAACTCTTCCTACAAAGAAGATGATACATAAAGAGGTATACAAGGTAGTCCCAATAAGCAAGGTCAGGAGACTATATTCAGGTAAATTTTTCTCATATAAAAAAACAATAGCCACCAGCACCGCTAATAGCCAAAAACCGGGAATAACCTCCCAGCCTGTCCAGGAGACTTCCGCTTCAAGGTTGGCTTGGGCAAAAGAATTATGGGAAAAAAAGCTTTGGAGTAATTCTGGATGAAAGCCTAAATAGGTGAATATCCATGGGCTTAATACCAAGGTGATTCCTATTATCCAAAAACCTATTTGAATAGGAAAGGCTAGTTTAGTCTCTTTCATCAGGATACGATGAAAGGTAACAGTGGCTAGGTAGGTAAGGGGAAAATAAGCCAGAGAAGAATAATGAACGATCTTCGATTGCACGACGGAAAATAGAACCACAACCACTGCTAGTAGAATAATCATCCAACGCCGAAAATTGGATTGGTAGGTGTAGGTTTGCTTAAAGCGGCCCATACTTTGAAGGGCAAATATAGAGGAGGGGAAACATCCGATCAGAAGTACCACTACATGATATCCGGGAAAGCCCTTATGACCGGCACTAGGCTCTGATAGGAGGCTAATCTGATACTTAGTAAACTGGATGGCAAACCAAGGGCCATTATTATAGGTCTCGACTCCTAGCCAGAGGGCCATGATGAAGCCCACAGATAGGGAAAACAAGAGGAGCTCCGGAATTTTTATAAACATTTGGAAGCGACGCAGAACCCAGTACACAAAAAAACACAGCATGACAATTAAGAAGGCTACAGGACCCTTCGTAAGGACTGCCAATCCCAAGACCATACCCGATAAAACCAGGAGCGTCAAGCTACTACCCGGAAAGTTGATAAACTGGTAGCCCATATCTTTCCAATAGGCCATGATAAACAGGTAGATTCCCCAGAAGATGAAAAGATTGAACCAGGGGTCAATGATTCCCGATTTAAAATAGAGGTGAGGCAATAAAGAACCCAAATAGCTTCCTGCCCAAATTAAGCCAAATCGCTTATCATATAAGCGTTTTCCCATAAAAAAGAGAGAGACCAGGGTGACAATTCCACAAATAGCATTGGGAAAACGAGCCGCATATTCTCCAATACCCCAAAATTGCATGGATAGCGCCTGCATCCAGAAAAATAAAGGAGGTTTTTGCCAAAAGGGTTCGTAATTTACATAGATTCGCATGTACTGATCCAGGACGACCATCTCGCGAGCGATCTCAGCAAAGTTTATTTCATCCCAATCAAATAGGTGTACCCTCCCGAGGAAGGGTAAGAAAAACAAGGCGGCAGCAACTCCCACTAGCACAGGGAGAAAAACAGATTTTTTCACATTAATTGGTTAAATGGAAATCCATTTAATTACAAAGGTACACTTTTCTACGTGAAGAAAATTCATATGCTTAGCTTTTTGTATGGATGCCCTTGTAAAGTGAAAATTTTGCCAAACCCAACCGTTGTAAAAAATGTTTGAAGGAGGTAGAAAGTACCCCTAAACCATAGGTTGTGCTACGTGCAAAATTAATGGAGGAAGCCTCTGGAAAATACTGGGTAGGGCAGGTGATTTCTGCAATGGGGTAGCCTGCATAAATGATCTGGGAAAGCATTTGGTTATCGAAGACAAAGTCATCAGAATTCCCCTCAAAGGGAATTCGCAGGAGGACTTCCCGGCTAAAGGCCCTAAACCCTGTATGGTATTCGGATAACTTTTCTTTGACCAGTAAATTCTGGGAAAAGGTGAGAAAACGATTAGCGATATATTTATATAAAGGCATCCCTCCTTTTAGCGCTCCCCTGCCTAAGATTCGGGAACCTAATACCACTGGATAAACCTCATTGGCAATTAAATAGGCCATAGAGGGGATAAGCTTAGGAGTATATTGGTAGTCTGGGTGTACCATAATTACCACATCTGCCCCAATCTCCATGGCTTTTTTGTAACAAGTTTTCTGATTTCCCCCATAGCCTAAATTCTGTTCGTGCCGTATGACATGGTGAATGTTTAACTTCTTGGCTAATTCAACTGTTTCGTCCTTGCTGTAGTCATCTACCAGAATTACCTCATCGACAATGTCCAATGGAATTTCATTGTAAGTTCGTTCCAAGGTTTTCGCTGCGTTGTATGCAGGCATAATTACAACAACTTTCTTGTTGGATATCAAGGTGCTATATACTTAGTAAGGTCTAACTGATAATGATAATCCCAAAAAATTTCTGTAAGATGGTAATTGCAACCATGATACCTAGGACTACAGGACAGACGAGGGTTAGCATCGTATTCAGAAATTTTTCCATGAAGGAGCCAGAGTAGTTGGGGTAGCCATCTAAAATTTCATCTTTGAGGCTATTTGTCTTCCATTTACGTGAGATAAAAAGGCTCATCATAAAGCCCCCAAAGGGAAGTCCTACTTCGAGAAATAAGGCTTGAATTACATCTAGAAATGCTGGGGCTTTGCCATTAAAGTTGAAAAAACTAATTTCTGACAAGGCTGCTACTGCACCTTGAGAAAGTAAGCTTGGCAGGCCGAATATGAAAACGATGAAGGCCATCAAGATAGTAGAGCGAGAACGAGACCACTTTTTCTCGTCAACCAGAAAAGATACCGGAACCTCTAGTAGCGAAACGGTTGAGGTAAGTGCCGCTACACTGAGGAGTAGGAAAAAGGCTCCCCCGATAAAGGGGCCTATACCTCCCATGCTTTCAAAAACTCCAGGGAGGGTAACAAAGACCAAACCAGGACCTTCACCAGGTTGAATACCTTGAGAAAAGACCAAGGGTAAAATCATTAAACCTGCCAAAAAGGCTACGCTAGTATCTGCCAGGGTCACGATCCCTCCTGCTGAGACTATGTTTTCCTTTTTTCCAATATAGGACCCATAGGTAATCAAGGCACCCATTCCTAGAGATAAAGAGAAAAATGCTTGTCCTAAGGCAGAATATAGGACTTGAACACTTAGTTTGGAAAAGTCTGGCTGAAGATAGAACCTCACCCCATCCATTGCATTGGGTAGGGTGAGTGCATATCCGATTAAGCCAAAGAGGATGACAAATAGAACAGGCATTAAAATCTTGGATGCGGTTTCAATTCCTTTTTGTACCCCTCGCATGACGATAAAGGCCGTTATGACCATAAAGGCTATAGAATATAGCATATTGTCTGTAACATCCGCAGTATATTCTCCAAAGAAACTTCCATAGGCCTCCGGACTGCCTAGGCTGAGCAGATCGCCAAAGGCAATTTGAACGAAATAGCCAAAAGCCCATCCGGCTACTACGTTATAAAACGACAAAATCATGACGCCGCACAATACGCCAAAAAAACCTAGCCATGCCCATGCTTTCCCTCCCAATTGCTTATAGGCTCCATAGGGATTGGATTGGGCACGCCTCCCTATAGCAATTTCCCCAACCATAATGGGGAAACCAATCAAAAAAATGAATAAAAGGTAAATTACCAGGAAGGCTGCGCCGCCATTCGCTCCGGTCTGATAGGGAAAGCTCCATATATTTCCCAGTCCGACCGCAGAACCTGCTGCAGCTGCAACAAATCCTAGACGGGAAGAAAAGCCAGATCTACTTGCCATAAAAGTGTTTGTATTGAGTAGTAGCGGGGTTTGTGTTCGAGTTATCTAAACAAATTAAAAAAATTAATCCTACTTTATGCGCTTTTCTTCCCCTAAAAAAGAATAAACCACAACCTTCTCACTTTTTTCTGGCAGATATAGAACCCGGCTGGATTGAGAGAGGTAGGAACTACCATAATGTGCCTCTACCTTTTGCAACTTCCCTCCAGGAAAGAAAATCAGGGCATAGGCATCATGGTCATCAAAGGGATAGGCTGATGTGTATGAGGGGAAAATAGAGGAATAAACCCTTAGACTGTCCATATTTTGTGTGGCGAGGTAAAGGGGAGCCTGGTTTTCTCGGTGCACCCTCGCAAGGGCCTTTGCGTCTCCCTTAACATAAAATCCTGATTCTGAAGGACTAGTGGATTTAAAATGCCCTGACCCATCCCCTATGAGTACCAAGCCCTCTCCCGCATCATGCCTTCCTGTAAAAATCTCAGCTGAGAAATTATTTCCTATTAGGAGCACATCTATGTTCCCATCCTGATTGAAATCCTGGACCTGTATGCCATTGATGGGGGCATATTGGGCTTCTATAGGTAAGGAGCTTATAGCAAATTCTCCTCCTCCTAAATTTTCGATATAGCTGCTTTGAAAGTTTGTGGCTTTGAAGGAGAGGGCCCCTTCCCGTTCCTCTTCTGTGAGCAAGGTCTCATAGGTGGCTTTCCCATATTCCTCATGTAAGGGGTAGCGCTTTCGCATAACCTGCATCTGCTTGATGATATCATCTCGTGCATGCATGGGAACTAGCTGATTTTCTCCGGCTTTATTGGGGAAATAGCAAAAGATAAAGGGATCAACACTTCCACTATTATCAAAGTCTTTGGCCAACATGTGAAGAGGATATTGTTCATCACCCTTGTAAGAGGAGTTGAGTCCAAGGTTTCCAGCTATATAATCTGTATCTCCATCCTTATCAAAGTCTCCACTTTGTAGGCTGTTCCACCAGCCTGAGCTTTGAACGAAAGTTGAAACATCTCTTTTCTGCAGTTCTCCCTTGTTATTAGCAAATAGGGTAATGGGCATCCATTCTCCCACTAACAGAAGGTCCATCCACTGATCGTTATCTGTGTCTGTCCAGAGCGCATCAGTGACCATCCCAATATGTTTGAGGTCCTCCGGGGTCTGGTCTTTAAATGTTCCTCCCTCATTGATTAGAAGGTAGCTTTCAGGGATTTCTGGATATCTTCCAGAGACTACCCGTCCCCCTATAAACAGGTCCAGGTCGCCATCTTTATCTATATCTGCCGCACGCACGCAAGAACCACTAGAGCGGATGGGGGGAAGGGCATTTGGTCGAAGGTCAAATTTTCCGTTTCCTTCATTGAAGAAGAGGCGGTCTTGAAAGGCTGTGTGTCCCACGGGATATTCATAGCTTCCACTCACCACGTATAAATCCTGGTCCTGATCTCCATCGGCATCAAAGAAAAGTATGCCCATGTCTTCTTCTTCCTTGGCCACCGTAATTCCGGAAATTTCATAGGGGGAAAAGGCTCCGTTTTCTTGTTGGACATAGGCCTTAGCAGCGTATTCCGAAGATCCCCCTAAGTAGATATCATCTAGCCCATCATGGTTGATATCTCCCACTGCTATACCGGGTCCACTTTGGGTAAATTTATGGGGTAAGGTGTACTGAATATTGAAATCAAACTTTTCCTGCTCTTCATGGAGGTAGGAAATCCCTGCATTCTGGGGTATTTTTTCGAATAACTGTAAAGGAGATTTTATGGCCAACGCGTCTTTTTTCCATGATCTCCTGCCCTCTATCAAAGTGGATTCTTGTCGAATTTCTATCCGTTGATCGCAAGCTATATTTTGTAAAAGCGAATAGGTTCCGTCTGACCAGAATACCTGAATAGAGTCTATCTCAGTATGTTCTCCCAGCCCAAAGTGGGCCAGGGGCTCAATTGTAGAAATATAACCCCGATACGGACTGTGGGTATATACCTGACGTTTCCCCCTTCCATAGTGTAGACTGATCCGTGTTCCAATAGCCAGAGTATTAGCTGATGCCCCAAGCAACTTAATACTTAGGTAATGGCGATCTGGGTGTAGATCCGTTAACCTGTTTTCGAATACAAAGGCACTATCATCAATATTATTTACCACATAGTCCAGGTCTCCGTCTAGGTCTAAGTCCGCAAAGGCTGCTCCATTTGAAAAGGAGGGATACTGGATTCCCCATTTTTGGGTCGTATTGGCAAAGGATAGGTCCCCCTGATTTTCAAAGCCGTAATTGGCGATTTTTACCTCCGGAATTAAGCGTTGGAGGTCCTTGAGTTTCATATATCTCCCATTTCTTTGCCGATACAGGCTAAAATCCAGGTCGGTAATATCTTTGGGGAAGCCATTGGTAATGAGTAAATCCCGGTCTTCATCGTGATCTACATCCACCAATAGAGGAGACCAAGACCAATCAGTAGCATGTATCCCCGACAACTGACTTACCTCGCTAAAGGTAGGGTGTCCGTCCGGGCCCAATCCGTTATTGACCTGGAGGGTATTGCGTACATATTGGTAGTTATATCCATATTTACGGGTGTTTACATAGGTCATATAGTTATTGCCAGGGATAAGCAGTTTTTTTCGCTCATTGATTTCAGCGAGCATGTCCACTGCGATGATTTCTTCCAGGCCATCTTGATTGATATCTGCGACATCATGCCCCATTGCAGAGTGACTCTGGTGTTTGAGGTATTGTCGAATTTGGTTTTCGAAGGTCCCATCTCCCTGGTTGATATAAAGGAGGTCATTACTCACATAATCGTTGGTGACATAAATATCTGGTAAATCATCCAGGTTCAAATCGCGGATAGAGACGCCTAAGCCATAGCCTTCAAAACGAATACCCGCTTCGAGGGAAATATTGGAGAAACTTCCGTTTCCATTGTTTTGATAGAGTCTATCTGTATTGGGGTTTTGCCCTTGGTCTAGCTGAACCTTAAAGGTATTGGGTGTCCGATTTTCCTCCATTTCATTGGTCAATACATAGAGGTCCAGGTCCCCATCTAAATCATAGTCAAAGAAGGCTCCCATGACCGAGTGGCCCGTATCAGCTATCCCATACGCTTGGGCTTCTTCAGAAAAAATGGGAATTCCGTCTTCATTATTTCCTTGATTGACGAACATCATGTTGGCTCGCTGGCTGCCGGGTTGGTGAACGGTATTGGCCACATAGATGTCCAACTTGTTGTCGCCATTAATATCGACGGTACTAACCCCATAGGACCAATAATCTATTGCGGAAATTCCAGCGACCTCCGACACGTCCTGGAAAATAAAGTTACCTTGATTAAGGTATAAACGATTGGCTACTTGATTACCCGTAAAAAAAATATCGGGGAGGGTATCTCCATTAAAATCTGCAATAGCAACGCCACCTCCATTGTATACATACTCAAAATTGAGAATGTTCATGGTATCATTTTCAGTTATGATATTGGAAAAGTGGATCCCAGTTTCATTAGGTAGTCGAAGTTGAAATAGGGTAGGGGCTTGAGGAGTGCTGGTACAGGAATAGAAAAGACTGATTCCGATTAGCAATCCACACATATTAACTCGTCCGTATCGACTCATAGATTTGCTTTGAAGATTTGGCCTACAAAATTACATAGGAACAAGTGCTTTTTGCAAAAAGCTAGCTACCTTCATCTGAGTTTTATACCCAAAACCCCCAATATCCCCTTCAAATGGAGAATATATCTGCTTTTGACATATTTAAAATCGGTATCGGGCCTTCCAGTTCACATACCTTAGGCCCCTGGTATGCGGCGAAACAATCCTTGGTTAATATTGAGAGTTCAGGCAAGCTGGATTCAGTTGTACACGTTTCCGTCCATCTGTACGGCTCTTTGGCTAAGACGGGGAGGGGCCATGGAACCGATATCGCTATTATGTTAGGACTTATGGGACAGGACCCGGTTACGTTCCCTACTGAAAAGTTAGATGCTGTCATTCAGGAAATTAAGGAAAAGCAAATTCTATTTTTGACTCCGAGCTATTCCATACCGTTTGTCCCTGAGAAGGATATTGTGTTTCATTTCCAAGAAACCCTCCCCTTTCATCCCAATGGGCTGCGAATATCCTGGAAATGGGGTTCTCATTCCATAGAAAATGAGACCTTTTATTCTATTGGGGGTGGGTTTGTGGTTCAGGAAGGAAATGCCTTGGATTCAGCCCTTGCTCATGACTTTCCCTATCCTATTCATTCTAGCAAAGAATGGATTGCTCATTGTAGCAATCTGGGTATGAATCCAGAGAAGATCATATGGGCAAATGAGTGCGCAATTTGTTCAGAGACTCAAGTTCAGGAAAAATTGGACAAAATCTGGCATACAATGCTGGAATGCATGTACCGAGGCTGTCATACCGAAGGGAAATTGCCAGGCGGCCTTCAGGTAAGTCGCCGTGCCCATAAGTTACACCAAAAGTTGAAGGCAGAACTTGTATATTCGAATCCGGAAGAATGGTTGCAAGCCCTCATGACTATGCCCATTCCAGACTTCCAGACCATCCTCAAATGGGTCAGTTGCTTTGCTTTGGCTGTAAACGAAGAAAATGCCAGCTTTGGTCGCGTGGTCACTTCCCCTACTAATGGTGCGGCAGGCGTTATTCCTGCGGTCATGATGTATATGCTGTGTTTCTGTGAACCTACCGGTAGGAATCATATTCCCACTTTTTTATTAATCGCTAGCGAGATTGGAAGTCTATTTAAGAAGCACGCGACCATTTCTGCAGCAATGGGCGGATGTCAGGCGGAGATTGGTGTTTCTTCTTCCATGGCAGCAGGAGGCCTCACGGCCTGTTTAGGAGGCAGCATCGAGCAACAATTAATGGCTGCGGAAATCGCCATGGAGCACCATTTAGGGCTTACCTGCGACCCCATCGGGGGCTTAGTCCAAATTCCTTGTATTGAGCGAAACACCATGGGAGCGATTAAAGCGATTACTGCTTGCCACATAGCTTTGGAAAGCGACCCAAAGGCTGCCAAGGTCTCCTTGGATCAGGTTATCCAATCTATGTGGGAAACGGCCAAGGATATGAGTCATAAATATAAGGAAACCTCAGAGGGGGGCTTGGCAACCCAGATTCCGGTGAGTTTGAGCGATTGTTAATTGACGCAAAAGTTTACTTCCATTTTCCGTATAAAGGTACCCATGTGTGGGTGTATTTCTATTTAGCTTTACATCAATCTGTTGGAGGAGATAATTTTTCAAAAATAAAGAGTAAGCCGACCAAATGGGGCCGGCTTACTTGAAGCTACGATTTTTTCCTTATTAGTCTAGAAGTATTTTCAGCCACGATTTACTCCAAAGACCTTCCAGGATATCAAAGTGTTTTGTTCATGGTTAAACTTACGAAAACCTCTTATAAAAGATAGCTATCAAATAGCCAATGAATACTTGGATATTGTAAACAGTCTTTTTGACTGAGAATTCGGGGCAAAATGTCCTGCGTTTTGGCTAGATAAATCTGAATAAAATTTCAGTAAAAGAATTTTATTGCCATTTCTATATAAGCAAGGATAAGGTGTTGAATAGTAGGTTTTAAGGAGAAAATATATATATTTTAGGATGGCGAATTAAAATACATTATTTTTGTACTATTGAAACTATATCCCAATGATTTATGTATAGTATGTCGAATAATTGTTATTCATTGTAAAGTTAAAATTGTAGTTCTCCCCCCATAAAATAGC
The DNA here is from genome assembly GCA_965263105.1 of Bacteroidia bacterium. GTDB lineage: Bacteria > Bacteroidota > Bacteroidia > J057 > J057 > JBCCTX01. The sequence goes on from CBDHGL010000003.1 coordinate 1,683,172, forward strand.
CCATGAAAAGATTTCTTGCTCCTCAGAAAATTGTCATAACCCCCCCCCTTTTTTTCCACGCATCCCATTATCAGAACTTTCTGACCATTTATCAGAAGTCTATGGAGAATCGAAATTTTCTATGGATGGAGATAAATTAAATATTTCCACCTTACATTTTTATTAACATTCAAATAATTGTTGTGTCTGACCCCAAAATATCTACTGTAGGAGAAAGCGGTTTGCTTTCCGATAACTTTACTTCCCTTCCAGCGAACTTATCCATTCAGAGTCTCAAAGAGGTTCTTGAAACTGTTGAGCCAGAAAATTTAATCCTTTCTAATTTTGACGCATACTATCTGTTAAAGCCAGAAAATCTTTCGATTTTGTGTGAGGAATATCTAGAAAGGGGAGAGGGGCCGAAACAAATTTCTTCTTTATTTGATAGAATTAAGGAATTTAAAATTGATGTTCTACCTGAGAGTACCCCTCTAAATTTATTACCCCAAAAGGCTTTAATATTGGACAATACAGAGCTTTTAGGATTTATAGATACTACGGGTGCATTTGACGGAGGTACTATCCCATCTGGTGGAGGTCGAGAAAAAGGGATTGGCAGATCTACCTATGAAAACCATCGTAAGATTGAGGGGGAGGAGGAGAGTACTTATAAGATGCTTTCTGAGTTTCCAGATGAAGTGAAAATTGGAGAGATAGAGACACTTGAGTTGTTTGTTTTTTCAGGGGATCGCAATGGAACTGAATTGAAAATTCAACCTAAAATAGGGGATGAACTCATTCTTTATGTTTCCAAATTGGAAAACTTCGAAATAGAAGGTGAAAAAAGACAGAAACTGATTATTCCTGAACAAGGAAATCCGGATCCTCTTTTATTTTCTTTTATTCCTAGCCATCTAGGAAAGGGATTAATTCGGATTACGGCTCAGTTAAACGGGAAATTTGCAGGCTTTGTTGTACACAAACCTAAAGTTGTTAAAAATCCGAAGAAGTTTAGCACTTCCTCTATGTCATTGGAACTTTGGCAATATGTGGAGAGATTTGAACAATCTCAATTAAACCTTACAATCAATGAATTTCACTCAGGTACTTCCTTCTCATTGGAAGTTACGGCCAAAACTTTAGACGAGAATAGCCAGACTATTTCTGAAGCGGGTACCGTCCCTATTCGTACGAGTTTATCTTCTTTTTTAAAAGAGTTTTACGCTGAAATAAGGTCTTTCCGTTCAAAAAATATTGGTTTACCTAAGGAAACCATGGAGCAGGTAATGGCTTTAAAATGTCAGGACCTATATGACACCCTTTTCCCAGAGAATATTCGCAAATTATTATGGGACTTAAAGGACCAAATTCAGGTGATTACGGTTATCTCTGATGAGCCTTATATTCCTTGGGAAATAATGAAAATGACCCATAGTCAAGATGACATGGCTCTTGAAGGAGAATATTTATGTGAAAAATTCATCATTGCCAGGCAATTTTACGAAGGGAACTATCCCCGAAGGCTTGAGTTAAACCGATTAGCTTTATTGGTTCCAGAGGGATCAAATCTTCCCTTTGCCAAACGCGAAAGAGAGGAAGTACTCGATTTGAAATCATCTGATCTTATAGTAGAAGATATTCCAGCTACCCTTGAGGAGGTATTTAAACTGCTTCAGCGAAATAAGCAGGGAGCAAATATCATACACTTCTGCGGGCACGGTAAATACGACATGGACAATCCTGATAATTCGGGAATTGTGCTAAATGATAAGATCGAATTTTCTCCAGACTATATCAATGGTAAGCAGGAAAGAGGGATTAGGGCATTTCGGCCTGTTGTCTTCCTTAATTGTTGCAAGGCTGGCAGAACGGGATATGGGTTGACAAGTATGGGAGGATTTGCCCATAGGTTTTTGAAGAAAGGCGCTAGTGCTTTTCTAGGGGCTATTTGGTCTATTAACGATGAAGTTGCCTATACTTTCGCTCACAACTTTTATGAAGAATTTTTAGCGGGTAATACCCTAGGCGAAGCCGTTCAAAATGCCAGGTTAAGGGTACGAGATGAGCTAGGCGGGATTGACTGGTTAGCTTACACTTTGTATGGAGACCCTTATGCGGCGCTCAATCAAGAAGAATAATTTCACTTTTTCAACAAATTTTCTGAAAACAGCAAATAGGAATACACTAAATTATGGCAAACCCAATTGTTATTGACCTAGAGAGCCCCGGAGAATACCTTTCAGAAGATAGTTTCTATGTCTCTTCAGATAGGGGCACTGAAATGACTCGGAAAATCTCTCTACCCCTAATTTCATCTAATTTTGAATCTTCCGATCGCTCAGGAGAGGTATTTTTCGCGGAAATATTTATTTCTGAAGAGATAGACCTGAAAGGGACTATACAAATAGAAGCCTATGATGAGATTGATAGGGAGGAAGAGGATGAATTCGAATTTGTTATAGAAGATCTCAAGGTAACACTTGATTCCGACGCATTGGAATGCTTAGTAGAACAGGGAGAACTGCCTATGGCCCTCACTTCAGGATTGGCTATATCAGAATCTACCAAGGAGGAAGCTCAGGATAAAAATAAAGACATTGATCTGGAAGAGTTAGAAGTCGAACTATCCATGATTATTCCCCTTGAGGAAAATGAGGAAGGAGAAAAAGAATTTGAATATTTCTTCCTTCCCGATCATACCGAAGCTACGGTAGAAGAAGGAGTTGACAGAAGCGATCAATCTATATCTGGAGACTTTCTATATACCAATATTTGGCGTCCGGAGATAGAACCTCCTTCAGACTCCCGGGATGGTGGACTGGGGAGGGTATTTCGAATCCGCTTTCTAGCCAGGGAGATCAAAAAAGTGCTGAAAAGGGCCAAAAAAGCAGGCAAAGAGTTGGGATTGGAAAGTGTAAATTTACATGAGTTCATTATTGAGCAACTGGAAAAATCCCCCCCCATTCAAAAGCGACTCGAAAAGGCCTACAAGATAAAAAAGATTGATCTGGATTCTAAGGGAGATGTTCTGTTGAGTGAAATTACTGCAGAGGAGGTAGATCCATCCAAGAAAACCTTGATTCTCCTTCATGGGGCTTTCGATAAAAGCCTGAAGTGGAAAAAGAACAAATGGAAGGGATCTTTTAAGTATTTTACCCAAGAGACCGGGGGGCAAAAAACTGGATTTGCGTATTTGTTAAAGGAGGGGCCATTTGAGCAGATTATTGCTTTTGACCACGATACGGTAATCCATGGAGTCTATGAAAATATTGCCTATTTGATCGAAAAGCGTGGGATTGGCTCTTTGAATTTCGCTCATCCTCCGGCTTTATTTTCCTCTAGTAGGGGGGGGAAGGTGGCCCAATTCCTAACCCTTATGGCAGGGGGAGGAATTAAGATTCCTTCTTATCTAGAGGAAGGCAAGGAATTGGGGAAAGAAGATCTGGGATTTAGTGTTCACAAATTCATTACTGTTGCTGCAGGACAAACTGGTTACGTCGACCCCTCGACTGCTGAGGATGTAAAAAAAGGTTTTGAAATATTCCTTTCCATATTGAATTTTCTGACCCCAGGACTCAAGCAAGGACTGGGATGGGTATTCTCCCTTAGCATCGATTTGCTCAGGAATATGCCGGGACTAAAAATGCAAGCGACAGATTCTCCAGAAAGTAAGATCCTTCAGAATTCTCAATTGGACGATGTATGGTCATTGGCCTTCGCCAATAACCATACAAAGGAAGGATTTCCTTTTCGGTTTATTGAAAAGAAACTTGTCGACAGGTTTTTAGGAATGGAGAATGACTACGTCATCTCCTATGAATCACAGCAACGGGTACGACCCGGGAACATTTTGCCGGGATTTGAACCTGTCTTGGGAGACTTTATCCATGGGAAGGGGATGAGTGAGGAGGCAGCGAGGGAAAAAGTAGGGGACTTTTTGAAAGCTACTGAGCCAGTTGAAACAGATCCAGGGCCTGTTTAGAGATAGAGTTACTACAATATTAATTATGAAATAGTTAAGTAAGTGGACAAAAGAAAGTGGGTATTTTTTCATGGGATGAAAAGTTTACCCTGTAGGGGTAACCTATGGGTAGATTCATAATGCCCCCATATTCCGCCGGCGAGGTATCCAAGTTGATACCTCGCCGGCGATAAAAAGGGATGGGAAACCTTTTCTACCCATATTAGGTACCTAAAGGCACCGGGATTCTCATTTGAGAATTAGGCCTTTGAACTCCTATAAAATGTTCCCTAAATGAATCAGAGAAATCATTCCCTGATTTCTTTTGTCCACCTACTTAAGTCCTCTATTCGAAGGAATAGAGGGTTTTTATTTTGCCTGTTCGCCACAATATTAACTCAAGTAAGAATTGGCTTTTCTTCATTAAGTTGAAAAATAACTCAATTAAGTCCCTATAGGAAGTTTATATAATCCAAATCTCCCACCCCAAACCAGATCTTCAATGAACTCCCAGGTGCTATCCTGCCATCATGAGGGTTCCCTGGAATCCTCTCCAAGGTAAGCCTGAATTTTCCTGAGTCCCTTTCCAATCGTTCTAGCTTCCCTAAGTTCACTATATTTCTTTCAGGATCAAGGGTCAGGGCAACAAGGGAAAGGGCTAAAGAACCTGGCAGATTCAAGTCGATGAGCAGGGGAGCTTGTTGGGAGACGACCTCCTTTCCCTCTATATGGTGCAATTCCAGGATACAGTATTTTTTTCCCTGACTGGAAAAGTCGTACAGGGCTAGGCCCTTTTTCTCCAAGACGGCGGGAATGATCTGATCTACCTTGGGCCCGTTCATATGGCCGGCGCTACTGGATAGGCTCACTTTTGCCTGAAATCCATGGGGACCTTTGAGCTTGATTTGACCCCCGGCAATAGAAATACCTTCTGAAGTTAGCTCTCCTAAGGTACGGAGCATTTTGACGTTGATATCCTGGCAATACCAGTTGGCCTGGTCTTTTTGGGTTCTTCGACTGTCTTTTTCTAACTCTTTCTCATAGGTATTTTGATGAGAGTCCCTGGACTTTCTAAAGTGAGGCAAGAGTTTTTCATAATACCGAAATAACCTCTCTTGTTTCTCATGGAAATATTCGAGGGGTTGGAGGCTAATGATCAATTTGAAGGTATCTGTCAATTGGTACAACTCTGGTTCCTTGGACAAGGGAGGCATTAATAGTGCATCACTGTCATACAAGACATAGTCGGATACATGTCTATTAATGGGCTCCTCGGGTGTTATGGCATGAATGGCAAATTTTCTATCAAAAAGCAGCAAGTAGTAGTACAGTTTTCTGCCTGTGGGGTTATTTACCTGTATTGCATAAGGAAACTCCTGGTCTTCAGACTCAACGTCCAGGGTGAGCTCTTGTATGGGCTCCTCAGCTAAGGAGGGGTGAGGGTGGTATCGGTGTGGAGGCCCTTCGTCTGGATAGTGTATGAATCGGAATTCTAATTCTTCAGGGAGCTTTCTAAGTTTGGTCCGTTTAACCCTCAGCCTTCTCATCCGCTCCCAGTTTTCGATGTGTTTTAGCAAGAGAGACAGGAACTGGGCAATAGATAATTCTGATTTTTTTTCTGGAAAGTCTATTGTAGGAAGAATGGGCTCTTGTGTCTCCCTATATCGCAGCTGGCAGGAGCCTTCGGATAAAAATAGCTCGTAGGCTGCCTCTTCTTTTTCTGTAGTAAAACGAATTTGGGGTTCAAATAGGGAGTCCACTAATTGAGTCCTAAAAGACTCTACTTTATAGCCACTTAGGTAGACTGCTAAAGGAGCCATAGGCAGGTGGCTTGCCTTTGCTGGATAGCTTTTGTCAGGATCCATAGATTTTCCTAAGTCTGCAGATAAGGCCAATTGGCTGTTTTCTAGATTGACCACTGTAGTAGAGGCTGAGCCCAACTTTTCCTTGAGTTCTCCATCTGGATGGGAGGACTTATAGATATCGAAAGTGGCTACCTCATCGATCCCAGGTGGCATGCCATTGATGGCTCCTAGGTTTACCCTCCAGCTATTGTCTTGTGAGTGGTAGAATACCTGATACTTTTTTTGGTGGGTCAGGTTCTCATCTTTTCCCAAAAAGTTCCGAAAGGAGCTAGCCCCTCCCATGACTTCCAACATGGGGTGTTGGTTGGAAGTAGATCTTTTGACTTCGTTCTGGGTGTGAAACATCAACTCTCGATAGGATATTTTGGGGCCAAGGCGTTCAGCCGTTTTCAAAAGAGAATAGCTAAATACCCCTGCTGAATGGTCGAATTCCTCGATGTATCGCTCTCGCGATTTTTCATAAGGCCTACAGGCAGAGAGTTGGATGTAGGGGGGGAGGGCTTGCTTGAGGGACTGCATCAACTCCTCCATTGGAACCAGGTAGCTACTTCTATCACGAGGGCCCCCATGGGCTGAGGCTTGTCTGGGATTGGGGAGCAGAATATCATCCTGATCCCGCGTTCCGGATCCTGCATGGCAACAATCGAGGATGATGACAATTTCCGCCTTTCTCTGGTGTAGTTTTCGGATGAGGTAATTGAGTTCCTTATCTGCCAGATCTGATATTCCGGTGGATCGGCTGTCATAACACACCAAACTTTCGTTTTTATGTAAATAGCCTTGTAAGGGGAAAAACTCCTCGGGAGATTCCTCTTTGGACCCGTGCCCACTGAAATGGAAAAGAGCTAGCTCGCCAGGTTGGATAGCGTTAATGAGGTGCTCCTCAAAGGCTCGTATGATTTCTGCCTTTTTGGCTTCTTTAGAAAGGAGTTTTTCTACAGATATCTTTTTCCCAAACCTGCTTGTCAGATAGCTGTACATATGGTGCACATCCTTTTCGCAGCCGTTAAGGTTGGGTTTTACGGATTCGTAGGTGTTGATGCCGATTAGAAGGGCTTTGGCCATGAATATGGGATTAATTTCTATGCTTACTTAACAATAACAATTTGATTTCTATAGGTAAAACCTTCCCCATCTAGTACAAGTTGGATATAATCCTGGACTCAAAGATGATGTGTTGATGATAAATTGTTCATGGGGTTCCACCTGTAGGCCACTTGAGATAGTTCTTCCTGCTAGGTCAAAAATTTCCCAATTGATAGATTTATCAGAAAATTGATCCCATTCAATTATCAGTTTGTCTGTTGTAGGATTTGGGTAAATAGTTAAGTTTGGGATATCTGTCTTTATATTAGGTGGGGCAGCAATTCTTTCCTGAAAATACTCCTTACTAAATTTCCCTATGCCATGGCTTTGGTAGATTTCTTTTGTGTATATATCCTGAATAAGAACGATAAGCTCCACCGAATCTATTGGCCCTTCCAACCTTGGAAAGGTTAACTCGATATCTTCTGATAGGGAGTTCCCGATCTCCCAATCAATATTCCGGTAGATACCCCCTGTATTAGGAAGGTAAGTTATGAGTACATTAGGTAGAAAGGTAGTATCTGTGTCCAGCCATCTTTGTGCGACTAAGGCAAAAAAGATGGATATTTCAGTTGCAATACGCTTATTTGCAATAAGATCAAAGGATACACTTCGATTTACTGTGTTAAAGGTTAGTTTGTTGATGTCGAGTGTAGGAAGTTCTAGGGAACGAAGATTAAGGACATTTTTAATAGAAAAATCTTGATCTATTTCATTTAAAAAGGGGTTGTTTTTTAGGAAAATATCTCTTGTGCTAAGGCCATCTAAGACAATATGGTTCGCATCCACGATACTATTCCGATAAAATAAGGATCTGGATTCAAAGATATCCGGATTGTATTCATAAATTATTGGATTTATATCAGCTGCAGGTATCTGAAGGGAATATAGTTCTTGTTCAAACTTATCCCAATGATCATAGACATCGTTAAATCGGCTCAATGGACTCCTATCGTCATTGAAATATTCAAAAACTATTTTCTTTGTCCGTTCACCTATAAAGACGCTATCAAATTTAACATAAAAATTTTCCAAATTGGTAAGAGAAGAGCCTAGTGCTAGCCTCAATGCTATGGTATCTCCTGTGTATGTATCAAGGCGATGGCTTACATCCATCCATTGGTCTCCAGGAGAGAATCTACCTGACCATCCAACTCGATTAGGATTTTCATTTCCATTTTGGCTAATTCCATCATCTCCTGGTGCTCCATCTATTTTATCCTCATTGTACCAGTTTATTCCCACTCCTCGCTGGGATCCTAGCGTTTTCCAAAATAATTCTGGTGAATCTGGTAGTAAAGGGGCTATTTGAACTGCAAGGCCGTCCGTACCCTCATTGAGCCAACCTTGGATTTTTAGACTGAGTTTAGGGAGGGACAACTGAGCCAAATCCAAGCAGGGGCCGACGAGGATAGACTGTTCTCTTGCCAGCAGGTTCTCTGATCGCCAGTAGGGCCGTGGAGGGTTTGCCGATACATCAGGAAAGATCCAGCTATATATTCCCGATGGGGCATCAGCTACCCACGAATTTTGTCCCAAAAGGAACTCCTTATCCGTTTTAAAGGTTTCTATGTATGGTTGCAAAGCATGTGGGGTCAAAATAGGCTGGCGATAAAATTTTCTAGAAGTAGGTTCCACACATATCCTATTGGAAGCTTCGGTAATATTTAGGTGGACTTCGTATTCACCTGGAGGAAGACTTTTTTGCGGCGTCCATTCGGTATTTTTTAACGGGAAGGTTTCCTTCGTTAAGGTATCGCTAGAATTTTCTAGAAAAATAGACCAAGTGCTTTTATAATTTACGTCTCTATTGGGAAAATTGGCTTGGTCAGAGGCATCCGAGAACTCTAGCTTTTGGCCATCACAGAGGCCCTGCCAATCGATTTCTGCCGTCACATCACTGGTTACTACAGAAAACGAAATCTGGTCCAGTTCTAGGCATCTATTGAGAGTTGTATCTTGGTAGATCAATACCAATTTGTAGTCGCCTGCTTCTAAGGAGCTGGGATTGCAGGAATATAAGAAGCTATCTACTTTAGAGATTTCTACCCAGGAAGAATCTCCAAAACAGGAGGCTTCATCAAGGGGTAAAATGGATAGGTGAAACCTTTCTATAAAGCTACTATCTAGAATTGGGCACGTTGTAGTAGAAAAGAAGGAATTGAAGCTAAAGACAGAGAAATAGAAGTACCCGAATAAGGGGTTTCTGGCAAACTTACAGATAGCGTCTCTGGTATCAATTTGGTATGACAATTCGGTATTTTGACAAACCGAACTAAGGTAGTCTGGATAATTCAACAAAGATTTTTCTTTCAGGGTATCCGTTGATGTACATTGACCTTCACTAAGTCTCGCTACAATTGTGGGGAAGTTACCTCTACAGTAAGCACTTGTTAATTCCTTGTTGGGTAGTAAGTTTTCATTTCCATTCTCAAAGGTGAAAATCTCTATGTCCTGCGAATTACCTAGACTGAAATCAATAACTGAGGGATCGGTAAGATTTATCGAATTATTTTGAATAATATCGCACAAGCTCTCATAATTTTGCTTAAAAAAAATGTTGGGAGTTGGTAAAAGTGTTTCATCATCAATATCAAATGTTTTCCTCCCAATTCCACTGCATCCATTCATTCCGGTAGCGGTCACAATAAATTCATCTCCACTAAAAGCACGAATCCCTTCACAGTCTCTAGTGGTACAGAGTGTATCTCCTCGTTGGTTTTCCCAGATGTAGGTGTACGAATTAGGAGATTCAATATCTACTGAATAATCATAAGGCTGTCCCAGGCAAGGGGCTTCAGGTCCTGTAATACGTAAATCGGGAATAGTTCCTGCAACTTTTATTTCGGAGATGTTTTGTTTGGCCAAAATTGAATCAGGAGAGGTGGTTAGTATAACTGTTCCACAGTGATCTAAATTTAAGTTGTTGTATTGAATAGGAATATCAAATAGAGAAATTGTGTCTGTTGTTAAGGTATCTGTGATCAAGAATTCGATTTCTAATTTATTAAGGTTGTTCAGAGAAACGTTGAGGGAGTCTGGATCAATGTCGCTAGCTACCTGCGTAACACAGTTTTCCTTAATTTTCAGATAACACCTTTCTGAGTCTAACTGAGGAAATTCTAAATTAGAAACTACAGGAGGCCTGGGGCAAGGGTTAGGTCCTGAACAGGGGGGAGGGGGGGGGCAGGACCTTTCTTGGATCTCTAGGATTAACGTAATCTTCCCGATGGGAAAATCATTTGGGTGTTCCTCGGCGATAATCAAGGGGGAAAGTATTACTTCAGAAGCATCAGCACCGATCGATTGACAGAACGTAATGTCATCTGGCGTTTTAATGACTTTCTGCCCTTTTATGGAAGTCGGAGCAAGGAGGAAGTATACGAGTGCAAACCAGATGTATATAGAAATTTTCAGAAAAGAATTCATAAGGGTTAATTTTAGGGGTTAGGCTTAAGGGTAAGTGGATTAACTTTAATCAAACAGGCCATCTTATTAGCCCCAAAAACTACCGTTCCCGAGGCTAGGAGTGCATTATTCTCCCAAATAAGGGTTCCGGCGCTTGCTCCGTCAAATATTCCAAAATTGGACTCAGCCAAAACAGTTCCATTAAGATCGGTTCGCAGGATAAAAAAGCTCCTACTGCCCTGAGCAGTGTTGGTACCCAACATGTAATACTGATCTTCATTCCGGTAGATGGAATGTGCTATTTTGGAAGACGTTTTAATTGTATCCACAGGTATAAGGGAACTTTGCCGCAGTTGGTTGAATTCTAGGTCTAGCTCTATAACAAAGGGTACCCCTGAGGAGCTATTAGGGCTCTTCTTTTGGGTTCCTACCAGAACATATCCCTCAGAATGCTGATGTGCAGTGGCTACCAAATCTGTATTGGCAGTTCCAAAGTTTTTGGAGGCGATGGGTATGCCATATTCATTCGTCTTATAGAAAAGTAGATTACTCCCAGATAACCCAGGGGAACCTTGGTCTGTTTGGCTTAATACGCCGATTTCTTCATTTGCTAATTCGAGTAATTGAGCAAATATCTCATTCCCGGGAAAGCCCCAAACACGGAATTGCTCCCAATCTGATAACTTTTCACCATTTGGATCTAGCTTGAAGAGGTAAGTATCAAGTTCTCCGTTTTCACCCAAAATGGAGCCTCCGAAAACAATGTTGCCCTTTTTATCTACTAGTACAGATTTTGCGTTTTCCTGACTTGAAGGAATGTTAAGATCCAACTGATTGAGGGCCGAAAAAAGGATTTGCTTTTTAATATTTCCTTGTAAGTCTATTAAGGTGATGAGGGCATCAGTACTGCCGGAGGAGGAGCGACTACTTCCCGCAAGTACATAGCCACTTTGGCCGAATAAGGTGTCTATTGCCCATGCAATTTCATTCCGGCCAGGAGAATTATACACCTTACTCCATTGTTCATTTCCAAATTGATCTGTTTTTATGATGTACATACTTGTATCATTCCCCAGGGTATGAGAATTGGTATTGCCCACCAATAGGTATCCGCCTCCTATTGCCCCTATCACAGCATGGGCCGATTGGTCAAAGGCTCCCCCATATAGTTTGACGAAAGCAGCTTCAGGCTGTGGATTTATTTGAGTGAGTTCCTCACAAGCTCCGAAGAGAAGAACGAAGAATAACTCCAACCATTTTTTATTGGATTTCGAGCGTAATTTCATGGGTTAAATTTTATAGGTGTAGGACTATAGTTTGCAAACTTATATTGAAGGAGAATACTAAAGGCATTGATCCTAAAGTCATTGTCTATATAGCCAAATTTGTATATGAGATCATCATTGCTGTATCTTTTGTCTGATTCTGCCAGGTTATTTAGGATAAAGTGGTATCTGCCTTCAATTCCAAAATAATTCCCCCCACTTCGAAAATTTATCCCTAAGCCTCCTACAAATCCGTAGTTCCAATTATTCCTAATATTGGCAATTGATATAAAAGGCTCCTTAACTGATTCTCCAAATGTATTTACACGCGTTACTTCGGATAACTCCGGCCTCCAAATGTAGTAGCTAAAGGCACCTAATCTTGCAAAAGGAACTAATAAGGGGCGCCTATTACTAGGTTCTTGGAAATTATTAAATAGCCTAATGTCATTGAAGTTGCGAACCAGACTTGGGGAGAGGGTAAGCCCCCAGTGACTTTCAGTAAACTCGGTGGTAGCGAAATCGCTAAATCCTTCTGGTGCATCCGCCAAGGATGAGGTCCCCAAGGTATGAGAATATTTGAATTCCCGATAGGAGATTAATCCATCGAAAGCAAAATCCCAATCACTTACATAACTGGTTTCTGGATTTTTTAATGTGAATAGCTGGAGGAAGTTGAAAAGAGGTTTATTAAACCCTAAACCAAAATCCAAACCGACATATTCGAATCCAGAGGTGTACTCCAATTTTCTATTTTGGGTATTGTCTAGTCCAAAGGGATGCTTGGTAAAAAGCTGAGGCTTTGTGAGATTGACTCCGGCTTGGAGATAAAAGGTGATGTTTGGCCACTTTCTTATTTTCCTAAATTGATCAAATAAGATGGGGGGATCGGAATTAAAGTCTACTTCATAGGTGGGATTGGAATTGAGCAGGTCCTTAAAATCATCCTCTGCCAATCCCCACTCTTGATCATATAGGTGTGCTAAGGTCATTAATTTTTTTGCCCGAGAAATCTCCGCCCGCTCATCTCCCGTGCGCATATATCTGTTGTTAAATTCCTGTATAAGGAAGAAGGATTGGCCTTTTCTAAGCTTTTGGTTTAGATTAGTCCAGTAAGGTCCTTGAATTTCTCTTTTAAAATCGGATAGTCGACCGCTATTGTACAACTCCTCAAGCAAGTTCACGCTATCCTGTAAAATTTTCAGGCTGTTTTTGCCCCTAAATGGATTGACACGGTCAATGAATTCTTTGGTTGGAAGTGAATCACTTTGTCCGAATACAGGGAGGAAAGAGCCCATCAACAGACAGGTGAATGCTATTCTAGTGTACAATTTCCTTAGTTCTAGTCGAATGAACATGGCTTATGTCTGTTAATTTGGGTTTAATATATTCTCACAGGCAAGTGCTTTCTCCCAATTGTAATGCTGGGAAAGGGCCACACTTTGGAATGGAGATAAATCTATAGAAGAAGAGACCTGGCTTAAGTATAGGTCAAAGTCTGTCTTTTTAATCAAAACAAATTTGTCCTTTAATTTATTTTGAGACTCTTTTTTTAGGATTTCGGCCAATCTCCTAGGATTAGTTGGCCAAATTTTGAGCTGTCTGTCCTTATAGCCTGCAAGCAGCTGGCTACCATCTTTTGAAAATGAGATGTCCATACCCCAGTTAATCCGAGTTTCTAGGTCTTTCAAAATGATGGGGAGCTCTTGAAGAATATTTGTGATGGTATCCCCTGGAATATGATAGAGGCGGATGGTGCCGTCGTTACCTGCTGTTGCGAGGAACTGTCCGTTTGGACTAAATTCCACTGCTCTCATTCGGGTATTTGAACCTCCTAAAGGAATTTCCACCGCATTAATTATTGAGGAAACTTGGGGAACTAAATTGGGACGGCTAAACGATTTAATAATTACCTTACCATCATCTCTACCTAAAGCCATCCAATTATATTGTTTATGCGGTCTAAAGGCAACGGAATAAAATTTTCCAGATTCCGGGAAAATAGAATGAATAAGCTCCAAACTGGTGGCCTCTATTTGCCAAATATCTATATTGCCCGTTTGGGAATTTACTCCTCCAAGTAAAGATTTTGTGCCATTTAAGCTGAGGTCTTTTATGGGGGAACCGATGGTTTCCTTTGATAAAAGTAGCCCCTTTTCAGAGCTATATTCCCAGAGACTTAGCGTATCTCCATACGAAACCAAAACCCGATTTTTAGCTAAAAATTTCACATCCCATACTGAGGTCGTGCTAGGAATACTAAATTCTTTATATTCTTGTGCTCCTAGTCTTACGAAGGATAGGGAACTTTGAGGAACTCTTCTTTTTTTATTTACATAGGAAGTCTCTTTGTAACCTACTGCCAGCCATTTTCCATCCGGACTGATATCTATGCATAAGGCTGGGACATTACGCTTATTGTCCTGATTATTGATTTCTAATAACGAGCCTGGATCTGTAGAAAGAGAAAATTGAATATTTCCAGTACGAATGATGCCGTCGTTTCCAATGATGTAGAATTTAGAAGAATTAATGGGGTCAAAAACAATTCGATTGACGGCACCTGTGATCCCTTGGTACCTATTTAGTTCTTTCCCTAAAAATAATTCATTTCTAAGGCTCTGATAGAGGCCATTATAAACAGCGGTATTATAGCTTGAATTTTTATCTTTATTTCCGCAATTATATAAATTATAAGCATTGATGGCTAATTGGGCTTGAAGGGTATCATTATCCTTTATCTGCTGAGCCTTTATCGCTAATACTTGAGAAAAAGCTTTGATATATTCTTTTTGTGCTTCTATATAGTTTCTTCTAGCTTTTTCTTTTGCAATAGCCTCATTTAGCAAGGCATTTCTAGCACTGTCTCGTGCAAGTTGGGCTATAAATAAATTATTCTCGGCTTCAAATAACGCTTTCCTTGTACTATCTCTAGATAGGCCTAGATCCATTACAGTAGAGTTCAAGTTTTCGTTCACCCTCTCAAGACTATCTTTTGATTGTACTAAACTGTCTTTTGCTTCTTTAAGCTGTGCATTTGATTCCTGCAATGAGGAAGTGGTAACATATAAATCATCTAGGACAAGCTCCAGACTATCTCCTCTTTCATTCGCTAATTTTCTGGCAGATTGGGCAATTTCATTCGAAATCATTGCTCCAATAGCAGCTATTAGGCTGATAACCATAAGCGTAATTAATCCCTGTCTCGTTCTTTTTCTCCTACGCTCCTCTCCATCCCATTGAATTTGACTATTATAAATTAATTCACTTTCCTTTTCATCCCAATCTCTCATTCCCATCTGTCCATCTTTCACAATTTTTAGGTCCCATTTATCCAATAAATTGGCCTCTCCCTCTTTATTATCCAATGAAGCCTGGTATTCGGGCAGTTTGTTATCTAATATCCGCGAAGCCCTTTGTCCAGGAAGCTCGGTCTCCTTGTACCTTCGTTGAAGGATCGGCCCTAAGGTGTCATGAGCTAAGCGATTGCTTTCCCCAGTTCCGGGTAGGAGTAGCCTATGAGATTTTAATGCATAAAGTATAGGGTCAATTTTAGCCTCTTGATGACCGTATCTCTCTTTTACGCTTGCTACCGATTGCTCCTTAGCCGTCCCCAGGTCGGTTACGTGGAAGTTTAGAATATCCAATACCAATCCCGATTTGACTTCCTGAGGGAACTCGGTCTCAATCGTGGCAATCTGTTGGGTGAGAAAGTCTTCGAGTTCTACTCCCTTGTTCTTTAATTCTTTGTAGGCTTGTAGGGTGAAAATTCTGGGGTTTTGATCTTTCGCAGCTCGCCATAATTTAGTTAAAATGATCTGCAAAATAGGGGCAACCGTATTTTTCTTTCCCGGATCTAAATCTACCGAAAGCGTTTCGACCAATGCTTCCTCAACTTCTTGGACCTCATATTTACGGACTAATTCCTCCCGAGAACATATCCCTTTGGCAATTTCCTCGATTCCTTCCCTATCTATTTGATCCAAAAAGATTCCTTCATGGGGTAGGCGTTTCTCTTGAAAACCTTTTTCAATTTCAGGACTGTGCTCTTTGCGATAGGCGAGGATTATCTTGCCTAGAATGGGCCCACCTGTAAGGCCATATCGGACAATTTCTTTGAGTTTAGTCAAGAAATCAGAAAATTCCTGGGCTTTCCCCTGGGGGTTCTTAGTAAATACTTCCTCAACCTGATCCAAAATCAACACGAGCGGCCCTCCAATATTCTGTTCAATAGAACGCCAGGTGACTCCCAAATTTGAGGAGTAGCTTACCTGAGAAAGTTCTCCTGATTGCAAGAGTGCCTTTTTCTCAACATCTAGTCTCTGGTATTCAATTTGGAGAGATTCTCTAAGGGGATCCCCTTCAGGAATGCCAAAGATAACCCGTTGAATATTTAAAATTTTCTCATTTAAGTCCGAAATCTTGCGCCTATTTGTTAAACCAAGTGTATTTTGCTCATTATTAGCAGCTTTCTTAAGCAGACCTTCTAAGGTTTCGACTAGGCCAGATTCTTTTCGCCTTCCTACATAGACATGGGCTTTTTGCTCTAAATAGGGGATTAGCCCCGCTTCCAGTAGGGAAGACTTTCCTACCCCCGAACTTCCATAGATTCTTAGGATGGGAGCCGCTTTCTCATTTAGAATTCGATCGTAGATTTTTCGGATATCATGAGACCTGCCAAAAAATACCCGTGCATCTTGGCGGGTGTACCATTTCAGGTACTTGTAAGGTTCATCCGGATACTCAATCGAATCCGGTAGATGTAGATTAAACAGCGGTTTTTGGGCAGCATCAGGAAAATTATAGTTCTGGATGGTCTCATGGCCTTGTTTAATCTTTAGTTCCCAGGGCACACTACTAGAACTGTCCCAGCCAATTTCCTTACTATCGCGAAATACCCCATTAATTCCTTCAGCATATTCAATTTCCACCTGATTTTTTGCCTCTTCAAAGGCTCGGCGTAAGCTATATCCCCTCAACATGCCTTTATAGAAGCGAAGGGAGAATTTTGTTGCGACTTCATCTAGGACAGCCTGCGAGGTTCCAATTATTGCGGGAATATCATATCCCAACAAATGCTCTGCTAAGCCTTTGGTATAGCAAGCATTTAAAAAGACTAGCCTTAGGTTTTTATACTTCCCAAAGAAATCTGCCAAGGGCTCATTAGGGGCCTGGAGATTTCGACGCTCCAGGGTTTGAAATACCAGGCTATCCTTAGACCCATGGCCAGAAAAATGCAGGATCTGAACAGGAGATGCCGTATTTTCCCGTTCCTGAAAGTGTTCAATGATTTGGCCTACCGTTGCATTTTTTAGGATTTTGTGTTCGCACAACTCCTGGCTATCGGGTTCATTAAATAGTTTATCTAATGCTTCCTGCTCCTTAGGAAGGTTTCTCAAATACTTATTTGGGTTCAATTCTTCATTTGCAAAGGCAAATAGAATATAGGGCTTATGGGACATAATATGAGAGGAGTTATGCGTTCTTCTTGATAATTGAAATTTACTGAATTTCGAACAATTATACAATCGATTAAAGTTGATTTTTTAAAAATTCTATTCTGTCAATACTTAATTTCCATGTATTCCAAGTTTGGGTAGTTTGAAACTGTTTTTGGTTTAGTTTTAGAAAGCCCAACTTCAAGGAGCGAATCCCCTCAAGCCTTCCATCTGGCGGATTAGGGGGAACTTGTGAAATTTGAATAAGGACTTTCTCATTGTGAAGAGATATAGGAAAGCTTATATAGGTACTTCCATCAAAGCTGAAGGGCAATAAATAGCCTTCCTCAGAAGACCCCAGGTCAATTTTGAGGGATAGGGGTTCATCTTGTAGAGAATTCTCCCCTTGAATGTCGTGAATGTCTAATATCGTAGCCCCCCTTCCTTCTCCATCAAAATCCCACAGTTGGAAGCCCTGGACTTCCCAATCCCTTCGCATAGCCTGGATTTCCCAGTCCATGCATTCCATGTTTTGGGTGGTGAAAATGAGGCTAACTCCAGCCTTGAAGGAAGTATGGCTTTCTATTCGTAGGCAGTATTGAGGTAACTCCAAAGGAGATGCTGAAATCTGGCCAAGTTCTTTCAGGCTTCGAATTGTCAGGGGATGTACAACCCATCGGTGATATCGATTAGGGTCATGTAGGGGAAATCGTTCAAAGCTCTCATATTTTACCCCTTGATTTCGCAAGTAAGTGGTAATTGAATCCTGGTTAAAGACATATTCCTCCACAGCCGTTTCACTAAGTATACAGAGAAAGCGATCCGTACTTTGCGGAATTCCTGTTGGGTGTACATAAATTTCATGGTCTGTTGTTATTATATAAGGTTGTTGGGTAAACATGACGGTATCGTGATACCTGGTTTCCATTCCAAAATCGGAGGAGAGGTAGACCAGGGTACAATAAAAATTATCGAAAGAATGATTGGCAAGCTGGATTTGGTACGCAATGGCGGGATCCTCTTCTCTTAAGTCAAGGGTAATAAAGGGTTGATTGATATAGGAATTAGATTCACCATTAGAGGATTCTACCTGAAAATCCAGTACGCAGGGGGGATTGTAAGAATCTACTTCGCTGTCAATCATAACTTGGTTTGAGGCATAATTCCTCAATTGAAAGGTATATTCCCAGCGAATAAGCATTTGTATCATATCTAGGGCCCATTCCTTTTGGGAAACCTGGAAAATCTCTTCCTGGGTTTCTAGAAATCTTAAAGTCCATTCTTTTTCATGTATGCTTAGGACATATTTTGCTTGCAAGCCCAGGGGAGCAGTTCCTGGAAAAAGCCCTCGGGTTTCCCCTTGAGCATTTTCCAGGTACAGAGAAAGGGACTCAGAGACGGCAGCATTTTGTTCGGCCCAATAAGTCCTCTGAGGATCAGGCGTATGAACCTCAGGGTTCAGCCATTTTACTTGGGATCTCTCCAAAGCGGCTTTGGAAATAATCAGGCTTCCTATCTTTTTTGAATCTGTTAAGTCGTTATAAGCATTAAAGGTAGGTTCAGTAGGGAGAGTTTGTCTAAGGCCAAGGCCGTGTACTATTCCCTGATTTACCCACCAAGCACCTTCTTCCCAATAGCAAGGATATCTCGATTTAGAAAGAGCATCCTTATAGGAGGGGCGGAGGAAGTATTTTTGTGCTCGGAATCCTTTTCCAGTAACCAATTGTGGCGTTTGATGGAATTGAAGTCTTTTTAGGTCTTCTCGTGTTTGAAAGAATAGGTCTTTATAAGCAATTGGGCCCCCATGGCTCCTGGCATTTGAAATTAAGCGATAGGTGAAGGCTCCATAGGACTTTCCGCCAAACTCATATTCGGATGCTAATTCATCTTTCCCACATGCTGCTAGAACCAGGTGTTTACTAGATGGGAGGTGGGCAGGTTTTCGAGTGAATTCTCCTTCGAGATAAGTATTTGGGTCCCGTTTTTCTCGCGAAAATGGTGGGGCGGAACGGATCTTATGCGTACTTCTAGAGACTGAACCGGAATGACAGCAATCTAGGATTAAAATTACTTCTGCCCCATTTTGGGCCACTTCATGAATGAGAACCGCTAATTCTTTATCTGCCAGGTCGTAATCTTCTATACGGCTATCATAGCAGACCAGGGTCTCATTAAATAAGTTCCCCCCCATCCACTTTTGTATTTTTGATGAGGCTTCTTCCTTGCTTCCATGACCACTAAAGAAAAATAAGGCAATGTCTCCCTCTTTTGCTTTCCCCAAGTGTTTGCGAAACTGTCTTATTAGCTCCCCTCGTGTAGCTGATTTATTCAATAGGGTTTGAATCCTAAAGCTATCTTTTCCTTCAAACTCTTCCTGTAAATATTGAGAAAGTAGGCTTACATCATTTTCGCATCCATCCAAGTCTCCTACTTCTGAAGATTTGTACGAGTTGATTCCTACTAATAATGCGCTGTTCATGGCTCTTGCGTTATAAATTGGGCCTTAGAAAATTCATCTATTTGAAACGGCTTGTAAAAAAGCTTCTCGACGTGTACGGGCAATTTTTAGTTTTTTATTATCTGACATGGTAACCAATCCCCCTTCAGTCCTTGAGTACTCTTCTATATAATCCAAGTTGATCAAAGAAGATTTGTGGATCCGGAAGAATCGATACATATCCAACATAGCAGCAACTTCCTTAAGCGTAAGAGTTACCAGAATAGATTTCCCATTGAACAGATGAATATTGGTGTAATTGCTACTCCCAATGCAGTACAAGATTTCATCAATCGCTGTAAATCTCAATCCCTGGTTCATAGGAAGGGCAATTCGGGTCAATGGCTTTACCCGGTGCCGAATGTTCTTGTGGGCTTTTGAAACTGCTTTGACGAGTTCCTCTTCATCAATTGGTTTAACTAAATAATCCACCGCATCAACTTTAAATGCCTCTAGGGCATAGTCTTCGTGACTCGTGGTAAATATTACTTCGAAGTTTACGTGTTTTACTTCACGCAATACATCAAATCCACTCATTTTGTCGAGTTGAATATCCAGCAGGATTAAGTCGGGGTTTTCCTTTTTTATAGAACTAATGGCATCAAGGCTGGATCGGGGAGTTCCTACGACCTCTAACTCTGGGCAATTTTCTTCTACCTTGTATAGAAGGCTTTCTAGGCTCTGGCGTTCGTCTTCGACAATTATGGTGCGTATCATGTTCATTTTTTTAGGTTTCTATGGGGATAACAATCGTAACTCTGGTTCCCAAAGCCTTTCCCTCTGGTCCCCACAAATCTTCAATGTGTAGGCTAGAATCTTTTCCAGTAGCCTGGATCCTTTCCTTGGTAATGGCCATTCCCATAGATTTTCGAGGGTTGAGCAGGGACTTCTTTTGGAGGTTGCCTGACATTTCTCTGCCAACTCCATCATCTTCAATAATGGCAATTAATTGCTCTCGATCCTTGGCTTGACTCTTTTTTGAGAGTTCAATCCTGACTTCTCCAGGAGAAGACTTATGTTGAATACCGTGCCAGATCGCATTTTCAACAAAGGGTTGAATAAAGGACGGGGGAACCAAGGTGGAATGTTGGGAAAGGTTCTCGTCTATGTTCAATTCGTAAGAGAGCTTATCATCCATCCGCAATTTTTCCAAAGCCAGGTAGTATTCTAGGGCTTGTAGCTCTCGCTCTAAGGAGATTAAGGGAGAATCAGAGTTTTTAAGGATCATCCTACATAATCGGGAAAATTTTATGAGGTATTGGCGAGCCTCTTTTCTTTTATCGCTAATAATTAAGGATTCGATTGCACTGAGACAATTCGAGATGAAATGGGGATTCATCTGGGCTTGCAATTTTTCAATGCGCATTTGTAGTTGTCTCCGTAGGTAGAAGATGCGCTGGCGCTGGTATAGGAGAATAGCCATGGCAATTAGGAAGGCAATAATTAAGGCCATGATCCGGTACATTCGACTTTGTTGGGATTTTACATTCCTTTGGTACTCTTCTTGCTTAAGGCCTAGAATTTCTTTGTTTGCCTCCATTAGGGAGATTTTTCCTGTATAAATGATACTATCGGTGGAGGTGAGAATTAAAGAGAGTATGTCCTTACAGTCTGATCTACCATTGCAGTAGTTAGAGACGTTATTGGCCAGGGATTGTAAGCAAGAGAAATCTTTTTCCTCCCCTGCCAGACTGATTGCCATTCGGTAATAGAATGCCGTGCTGTCAACCCATTTGTCTTTTTCTAATGGATCTAGGTAGATTTTTGTGTGAAAAGCTTTTCCGATCTTGTAAATACTGTTGCATGAATGACTTGGATCTTCTTTTATTGCCTGTTGAAAAGACATTAAACCCAAATTGAAATCTTCTGGATCATTGGAGAGCTGGTATTTTTCAATTAAGATATTTCCTTTTTCTTCAAGGCAGATTGCATAATCATTTTTCCAGCCTAGGTCTTGGTAAACTTTTTGGGCTTCTTCTATATTTTTTAGGGCTAAATCGAATTTTTCCTCGAATCTGTAACACGTGGCTAGATTAAAACTAGATCTAGCCATTCCTTGTATAAAATTTATTTCTGAAAAGCTTTGATAACTTTTTAAGAAAAAGTCTATTGCCTCTGTATAATGCTCTTCATAAAAGAGAGTTAAGTGTCCATAAGTATGAAGGATCTCACCGGCTATTTTTGTGGAATCTTCTACCAACCGTATTTTTGAATTGTACTTTTTTGCTTTTTCCAAGTAGATATATCCAGAATCTGGTCTTCCAAAATAGCTATGATAAGCAGCGAGAAGTTCATAAGATTTTGCTATCCCAATAGTATCTTTTGTTTGGACGTATTTTTCAATTGCAAGGAATAGTTTGCTCCCCGCTTTTTCCCCCTTTTCTTGGAATTGGGATTTGTGAATGTTTAACCAAGCTTCCCAAAACAACCCTTCTGCTTCTCCATGAAGGTAGTTATTAGCTCTAGAAATATCTTGGATTTGTTGGATCTTTTCAAAGGCTAAGGATGGGTTTTTTCCAATAGTCTTATCAATATCCTTTAGTAGTTCTGAGACAGAACTAACCTCCTCATTATTAGTAAGTATTCCATTTAAAGAAGGAAATGATGGCCCCCAGTTAATTACTAAGAAAATTAATGTAGCTAATACAATGATGAAGAGCCACTTTCCTTCTTCAAAATGGAATTTCTGCTTTTGCATGGAAATAGTTTATTTCAACTTTGGATTTATTCCGTTCCGTATACTTTAGTGTATAGCTCTTGCGAATATTCCATCAACCCTTTTACTGATTTTTGAAATTCTTTGTCTGTTATGCTATCTAACTTTATTCCTCTCGTAAAGTCCTCTGGACTAGGCTCACCTGGTCCAGGTTTGGGTTTTCCTTTTGGTTTATCTTTTTCGGGAGGATCCGTTGCATACGCCACTTGTGATTTCCAAAGCTCCTGCAATTTCTTGACAAATTGGATTAAGTTGGCAATCCAGGACCTGGTGTCCTCATCCTGAACAGCGTTCATGTTAATGTTCTCTTGAAACTGTTTTAAGTTTTCCATGATGGGTGCTTGAATTTATATAACTTAATGTTTTGAAATAGAGAAAAGGCCTGAAGCATTGCGCTTCAGACCCGGGGCCCTCAAGGCTGTTGAGGTAGTTCTTATAGATATTATTATCCAGATATATTGCTTTAGTATATTCTTACTGTATTTCAAAAAGTTCATGGAAGCAAGAACTTAAAGAATTCTGATATTTGAAAACAGCATATATTCCTTTTTAGTTAAAGGTTGCTTTGGGAATTTTATGGGGACTTAGACTGAGCCTATGGCAACTGGGATAAGGTGATAGAAGGGATAACTAATTTGATGACCTAAACTAGGAGAGTGGCAGACAGGGTAAAATTAAAGAATATAGGCTTTGATTATATTAGGTTCTTTTTTTTAACAGTTTATTTTTGAATAACAAATGTCCTCCGCATAGATTCTTTATCCATGAGAGACGCTGTTAGAAAATCTCCTTAGAGTAAAAAGTTATACAACTGAAGATCATCTATTAACCCTCACTCAAAATGGCACAAACAAATCAAACACCAATCAACTCTACATTCCATCGAAAAAGTACCGGGTCAGAGGTACTAGCTGATAAAGACCTTAGCGGTAAAATTGCTATCGTAACAGGTGGCTACAGCGGAATAGGCCTTGAAACGACCCGGGCCCTTGCTGCAAAGGGGGTAAAAGTAATCGTGCCGGTACGTTCCGAGAAAAAAGCTGCTGAAAATTTAGCAGATATAACCGGCAATGTCCAGACGGCCCATCTGGATCTGAGTGATCTAAAAACGGTGGTAGCTTTTTCGGAAAGTATAAGTAAGGAGTTGAATAGCCTGGATTTGTTAATTAACAATGCAGGGATTATGGCCTGTCCCGAGCAACGTGTAGGACCAGGTTGGGAAGCCCAATTTGGGGTGAATCATATGGGGCACTTTGCCTTGACCCAAGGATTGATGCCCTTGTTACGGAAGACTCCTGGTGCAAGGGTGATCAGCTTGAGCTCTACTGCCCACAAAATCAGTCCTATACGCTGGGAGGATATTAACTTCAGTGCTGGGGATTATGACAAATGGCAAGCCTATGGCCAATCCAAGACGGCCAATGCTTTGTTTGCCAATGCCCTTTCCCGAAGACTCAAAGAAACTGGAGGGCTAGCCTTTTCCGTTCACCCTGGGGGAATATTTACCCCTCTTCAGCGGCATTTGCCTCAAGAAGAGATGGTCGCATTAGGCTGGATCGAGGAAGATGGGAGTCCCACGGCTTTAGCGAAAGAAGGATTTAAAAGCCCTGAACAAGGTTGTTCTACTACCCTGTGGGCTGCTACTTCAGAATTACTCGAAGGTAAATCTGGGGTTTATTGCGAGGACTGTAACATTGCTTCTCCTACAGACCATGAGAGTCCTATGGCTCGGTACATAGGGGTTGAAGCCCATGCGTATGATGATGAGGCTGCTGAGAGATTGTGGGAAATGAGTGAGGCTTTTTTACAAGAAGCCTAGTCACCAGTCACCCGATAAATACCTAAAAGGTGGTGGGATTATTTTAGGTATATATATACAATTTTACACCAGTTGATTCACAAATCCTTTTTTTATAAATTTTCCTCACCCGATCCCAATTCTTGGGACCTCCCTCTCCCAAGAGGGACTCGGTTGAAGAGCATTGCACCTATGCTGAGTCTTCCCTGGGAGCCTGGTCCGAGTAGCTCATTACGCGGACAAGTGGCCTTAACATATTAAGGTCGATGGGGGAATATTAAATTGATTTACTTAGCGTAAACTTGTATATAATCACCCAAAAAAATGGCCCTTATAACAATTAACGATCTTATTAGCACCCTGGAAAAAACTCGTGAAAGCCTAGTCTCAGCAGCAAACGGAGATGGGATCGTGAGTCGGGATGACTTTCAGCGCTTGCTGGAACAAACGGAAGATGCGATGGAAAAAGCATTTCTGGAACACTTTTATGATTTTCTCATTCAGTTAGAAGATAGGTCAGGTGTACGGGTTACTTCAACTGTTATTCATAATGGCATAGAGTTTATACAAAAGGATCTCATGCCCAACTTTGAAGTTAAGTTGCGTTTTACCCAAAAGACCCATCACAAAATAGCTCAAATCAATGAGTTAGCATTTCCAATGGCAGAGGAACTGCTGAAAATTACCGATTACAGGCAAACCTTGAGTCCACGGGAGGTAAGCGAAGAATTAGCATCCTATACAGGAGAGCTATTTTTTGATGATTTTGGCTCGGAAGCCGGAATTCCTATAGCCCCTATTTTCCTTGAATATTCAAACCCTAACTTAAGCCCAAAATCTTTTGTGGAAGCCTTAGGGTTGGACCCTGATGAGCCAAAGGGCATTGTCTCTCGATTTGAAGCTGCGGATTTAATCCTTCAACGATTCATTGATAAACATGATGACGAGTTAGCCCCAAAAGCAAGAGCTGTGGTAGAACTGATGGAGGAAAATTTGAGTGAGTTAACAGCCATCGTACTGGGAGAGGATTTCACCCCTGAATACGAATCCAACCATCCCGTTTATGTGGTAGGTATAGGTAGGAATGGCAATTTAGCTGGATTTGATTCCTTCGTAATTTGGACTTAAATAGACCTGTTTTCAAACAAATAATTGATTACCACAGCAACCCAAGCTGATTGGGATTAATTCTGCACTCACTTTTAAAGTTAAATGAAGCAATTAAAAATTGTTAGGAAAATGAGGTTTTTTTGTAGATATATTTGCCTACTCCTTAGCCTTCTAGGGGCACAGATATTTCTGACTAACATCGCCGCTTTTCTATACGCTCCGCTATTCCATTTATAGCTTGGTGGAAAGTGCGATCATCTTTCCCCTGTTACTTCCACATCAGGCTCCGGATAGGGCACATCATAGCCCTTTACGGAATGCCAAATGATCCGGTTAAAGACATCCTCATCTGCCTGGTCAATATCATCGAGCGGCATCTCCATAGATTTCTTGGCGAAATACAATTCTTTACCTTTCAGCGTGCTCAGTTGCTTGTTCATTTCATCAAGCGGAATCTGGTTAGGTAAGGCGGTGTAAGGGGTCATATCGGCTTCATCCGTAAAACAGCCCTCCATGGTGGTTGCGGCCATGTCAAATTGGGTCATGGGAGGCAAGCCCAGGATGAGTTCGATTGTCCGCAAAAAACTATTTTGGTTGTAATGGGTGCTGATCACCTCTCCCCTCCGGGTATAGGGACTGATACACAATGCCACCGTTCGTCTACCATCTACGTGATCGAGCCCAGCTTGGGGATCATCTTGGATAACAAAAATGGCCGTCTCTTTCCAAAATCGACTTTTGCTTACAGCTTCTACGATCTGCCCCAAGGCCAGGTCGTTATCGGCTACGGTAGCCCTTGGGGTGGGAAAGCCTTCCCGCGTACCGACTGTATGGTCGTTGGGCAACAACATGATGGTAAAATTGGGGAAATCACCTGTTTGTTCGAATTCCTCAAGCTCTTTGATAAATTCCCGCGCGCGGTAGACGTCGGGCACAGATCCCGGAAAACCTACAAAGGTAGGGGCAAGATAGGGTTCCAGGGTATGTAGATCGGTCGTTGCCTGAATGGAAACCTTATGGGTGTTGTT
Organism: Bacteroidia bacterium; assembly: GCA_965263105.1. Taxonomy (GTDB): domain Bacteria; phylum Bacteroidota; class Bacteroidia; order J057; family J057; genus JBCCTX01. Next base: position 1,709,323 of record CBDHGL010000003.1, read on the forward strand.
GAGGTAATCGTTGTAGATATCTGTCCAGGTGGCATTCTGCGGCTCTATTTTAGCCTGTACGAATTCGCCATAGTTGCGGAAGCTGAGACCAGCTCTGAGCACATAATCCCAGATAAATCCAGAGGAAGCGTAAGCCAAGGCATCGTCGCCATCATAGGGGTAGCTGCGTACAAAGCCACCAAAACTCTTTTCTATATAGTCCGTTACTACGCCTTCGTTTGTCCATTGATGACCGTCCGCACTGAGAACCCCATTGCAGTAGGTATTGTCCAGCAGGACATAGCGCTCCGCTAGTGCATGATGGTTGGGGGTAACTTCTCTACCGAATTGACAATAGGTTGAATCGCCATTGCCTTGGGGGAGATCGCCAAAAACCTGATCGTAGGTCCTATTTTCTTTGATGATATAAAGGACATGCTTGAAAACGGATTTTTCACCTGGCTTGGTAGGAACGGGGACCAATTTTTCTTCCACTTGGCTGAGCTTCATGGTCTGACTGATTTTAGGAAGGCGCATGTTAGTAGCTGCTTGGACCGTATACGCGTCGAGCTCGTCAGGAGTTGGGCGGTCGATGAACGAAACAGACCCCATGTGATCGTGTGAATTGAATCCCCCCTGATCACGGGCAGATACCCGTGTACTGTCTCGACCCCCGATGCCCTTAGTGTTGGCTACCATAATCGTATTTCCGTCAGCAGATACCTGAACTGCTCCTGGATACCAGCCTGTGGGGATCAGGCCGCTGACTTTTTCCTGGTCGAGATCGATAACGGCCAGTAGGTTATTACCCCCGTTGGCCACATAGAGGGTTTTACCATCTGGCGAGAGGCTTAATGCATTGGGCATGCTGCCGAAGGGCAGTTCCGGCATGGGCTTCGAGTTCAAGGTTTTTACTACTTTGTCCACTTCCGTGTCTATGACGGATATGACATCACTGTTGGCATTGGCCACAAAAAGCTGGGAGCCATCAGGGGAAAGCACCATACCGCTGGGATGGAGCTGTACCTCTATGGTGCTAGAGACCTGTCGGCTGGATAGGTCGATAACAGAAATAGTACCTGTTGATGCGATACCCGTCTTGGGATCGACTACCACACGACTACCCGACGAAGGGCCAGTCATATCTCCTTCCTTAGGCTGCCTGCCCCCCCAATTGGAGACGTATGCCTTATTTCCATGTAACAAGACCGTATAGGGAGCGACTCCGACCGGGATTTGAGATGCTATGGCTCCAGATTCCAGGTTCAGGATGCACAGGGAATTGTTGCGACTCAACGTAACATAAGCTAGCCCCAGTGAGTCGTCGATAGCCAGGCCTCCGGGATACGGGTTCTTATCCGCTTCACTGGGACCTGGAAGCAGAAATTCATCTACCCAGGTGAACGTATCCTCCTCCTGCCTTACAGCAGAACGCAGATATCCCCGGGTATCCGTGGTCCATACCTTTTTCCCATCCGCACTCCACCTTATACCTGCAAAGCTGTTGCCGCCTGCGGGCAATGGTAACACTTGTAGTATAGACTTAGAAGAGATATCAAAAAACACCAGATCAGATTTATTTTTTACGGCTAGCAACGTCCCATCAGGGCTTACAGCCAGATCGGTGGGTCGACCTGGGAACTGGATCGTGGTACCGGCCGGATCAATTCGCTGAGTAGTAGCCACCACATAGGTTCCGTCCTCCTGGGGACCTACAACGGCCTGTTCAAAAAACACATCCGGCTGCTGCCCCAGGGCTGCTTCAAGGCCGGAGGGATCCGATTCTGTTTTACAAGCAGAGAATGCCAAAGCCAGCAAAAGGGGGCTTAGGGAGAAATAGAATGCTTTTGTCTTTTTCATGGAGAATTATTCAGTGAAAGCTAAGGGTTAGGGGATTTTAATTATCTGGGTACATATACTGGGGACAAGATACGAGAAATTGAAATGAATGTGATTGCTACACACTTACAAATTGCTTCTGGTGCAAGTTGTGATAAGCACCTCCTAATTTGAGTAGTTCTTTATGGCTTCCCTTTTCAATAATCCTTCCCTTGTCCAAAACCACAATCTTATCCGCCTCCTGAATAGTGGAGAGTCGGTGTGCGATGACAATAGAAGTGCGGCCCTGCATCAAGGTTTCAACGGCTTTTTGAATAATCTCTTCCGATTCAGTGTCGATATTGGCGGTGGCTTCATCTAAAACGAGTATATGGGGGTCATAAGTCATAACCCGGGCAAAGGCGATGAGTTGGCGTTGACCGAGTGAGAGGGTTGCTCCTCTTTCTCTCACCTTATAGTCGTAGGCTCCGGGTAACTGTTCAATAAAGTTGTGTGCACCTACCTGCTTAGCAGCTTCCATTACGCGCTCCAAAGGGATATCGGTGTTATTGAGGGTGATGTTTTCATACACACTTCCTGAGAAAAGAAATACATCTTGTAGTACGACTCCGATTAGGCTGCGAAGTTCATCCAGACTCAGGCTTTTGATGGGCACCTCATCAATTAGGATTTCTCCTTTTTGCAAAGGATAAAAGCGAGAGAGCAAATTGATAATGGTAGATTTTCCAGAACCAGTAGAACCCACTAGGGCTACTTTTTCACCGGGTTTGATGTTGAGGTTTATATCTTGTAAAACCCACTCGGGTTCGTTATATGCAAAGCTTACTTCTTTGAATTCAATACCTATACCTCTCTGGTTTTCCTGCAATTCAAAGCTGTCTTCTCCTTCATTGGAAATGAATTCCTCCGTATCCAAAACCTTAAATATGCGTTCTGCAGAAACCATCCCTAGTTGAAGGATATTGAATTGGTCGGCTAGCATGCGTATGGGACGAAAGAACATCTGTACGTACATCACGAAGGCCACTAACTCTCCTTGACTCACCCGACCACTGATGACATTACTGGCCCCATACCAGACTAGGATGGCTATTCCTAAGGCAGAAATGATCTCGATTACTGGATAAAAAACACTGTAATAAAGAACCGATTTGAGGTTGGCCTTTCGCAGGGAGCGATTGATCCCATTAAATCGGTTGAGCTCTTCTTCCTCTCTATTGTTGATATGGATGATCTGCATCCCGGTCAGGTGCTCTTGTAGAAAGGCATTCATCTCACTCACCGATTTCCGGACCCCTTGGAAAGCTACTTTGACCTTATTTTTAAAAATATAAGTAGCTATGAGGAGTAAAGGGACGGTCGCTAGTACAGAGAGTGCCAAAACCCAGTTGATATAGAACATCGCCGCCAGGATGGCAACGATTTGGAGCATATCTCCTAAGATCCGAACCAGGCCTGAGCTGAAAACATCATTGAGTGTTTCTACATCGTTGATGGTCCGTGTTTGCAACATCCCAATGGGGGTACGATCAAAATATTTGAGTTGGAGTTTAATGATATGCTGAAAAACCTGATTGCGGATATCCCGAATAATACTTTGCCCTAACCAGTTTGTGAGGTAGGTATTACCATACATGATAAGGGACTCGACTGCCAGCAGACCAAAAATGATCAAGACCATTTCCTGGAGACCGATTAAATCTCGCTGAGCTACATCCTGATCCAGGGTCACTTGAATAAGGATGGGCCTAAGCGGCCCCAATACAGCTAACAGGATGGTAAAAAACAAGGCCAGGAAAAAATAGGCCCTGTAGGGCTTCACATAACCCAATAGCCGAATGATAATTGGCCAGTCTAATGCCTTACCAGTTGGTTTTGCTGAATCTGCCATAGAATCCTATTAGGGGATTGGGCTGCAATATAGGGAATGTATTTTAGGGGAGAGGGGAGAGTTTTCAATAAGCTGGCTTGTTAGCTCGCTCCTCGCCACTCTCACCTCTTCATTCTATGGATTGTGGTCGGGCATTAACCCTTATCCATCCCCGACATTTTCTCCAAGGCTAGCATTAAAGCATGGGTTCCCAATTTCCCATGACCTTGGGCCTGAACACCTTCATAAAGTTGTTTGACAAGCGAAAGGCCTGGCATGGAAAGCCCCATGCGGTTCGCCTCATCCAAGGCAATACCCATATCCTTGATGAAGTGTTCGACATAGAATCCTGGATCAAAATTGCGTTTGACTACCCGTGGGGCCAGGTTGTTGAGGGTCCAACAAGCGGCTGCACCACCTGATATGGATTTGAGCATAGTGGGCAAATCCAAACCCGCCTTGTAGGCGTAGAGCAAACATTCGCAAACGCCAATCATCGTCCCTGCGATGGTAATCTGATTGCACATTTTGGTGTGTTGACCAGCGCCTGCTGGACCTTGATATACAATATTCTTTCCCATCAATTCAAAGAGGGGCATGACGGTATCTACTGCCTCGGAATCACCCCCAACCATGATAGAAAGGGTTCCATTTTTGGCTCCCACATCTCCACCAGAAACGGGGGCATCAATGCTCGTCATCCCTTTTTCCACACTTGAGGAAAAAATCTCTTGTGCCAAGCTTGGTTCAGTCGTTGTCATATCGATCAAGATGGAACCGGATTTGGCTCCAGCCAAAATACCTTTCTCACCGAAGTAAACTTCTCTAACATCTTGAGGAAATCCCACAATAGTGAAAACGATGTCTGAAGCTTCGGCTATCTTTGCAGGACTATCTTTCCAAATAGCGCCCTGATCAATATTGGGCTGAGCTTTGCCAGGGGTACGATTGTATACGACTGCAGAGTATCCTACTTCCTGGAGTTTGAGAAGCATAGAACTCCCCATTACACCGGTCCCTATCCAGCCGATGGTAGTGTTAGACGTGAGTTTCATTGATAAAAGGGTTTTAGGTTAATTGTTGGCAAAATCGGGATGCTAAGGCTGTAATTTCTGAATAATTCTCTTTTTCTATAAATGCTTTGGGAAGGAGTCCACTTCCTACGCCTAGGGCAACCGCTCCGGCATTTATCCAATCCTGAGCATTATCTATATTTACCCCACCGGTGGGCGCTAGGGAAAGCATAGGAAGGGGGGCTAGCATGGCTTTTAGGTAGCTGGGTTTGAGTCCATCCGTTGGGAAAACTTTGACCAAATCGCTTCCCCACTGATGGGCCTGGTATACTTCATTGGGGGTTAGAGCCCCACAGAGTATAGGTTTTTCATGCAAGTGGGCTTCCTTTACCATAGCTTCACTTGAAACGGGCGAGACAAAAAACTGAGCCCCGGCCTCTGAAGCTTGCTTGATATCTTGAGCGGATAAAACAGTTCCTGCTCCCACAATGGCATCAGGTTTATCTGCCAAATGGTCCATGTGTTCGAAGCATCCAGGGGTGTTTAACGTAACCTCCATGACCTTTATTCCCCCCGCATACAGGGCTTCCATAATTTGGGGTACTCTATCTCCAAAGGGAGTACGGATGATGGCGATAAGTTTGTTTTTCCGAATAGCGTCTGTTATATCTTTTCTGCTCATGAATTGACTTTCACATGAATGGCTCGTTTCTTCGCCCAATATACAAGTTTGATGGTCCCAATCCTCAGTGACAATCCTCTTTTACTTCTTTTTCTTGTAGCCGCTATGGGTTATGGGCTAGGAAATATTAGAATACAGAAAAGTAAACTAGGAGTAGCTGCCGTCCTATTTGTAGGCTTAGCCTTTGGTGCATTGGATGAATCTCTGCGAATTCCCAATATCATTTTCCTGATGGGACTAAGTATTTTTGTGTACACCATTGGGTTGAGCAGTGGTCCAGGATTTTTCAAAGCCTTTAAGCAAGAAGGAGCCAAAAATACCGGATTTATTCTGGCTACCCTGGGGTTTTCTGCCCTACTTTCTGTCTTATTTCACTTTGTATTTAATTTCAGCTCTACGCTTACAGCAGGTATTTTTGCCGGGAGCAATACCAACACCCCTGCGTTGGCAGGATTACTTGACTCGATAAATCGGATCAATGACCCTTCTAAGGTGTCGTTCATGCTCGAGGAGGCCGTGGTAGGCTATTCCTTATCTTATCCCATGGGAGTTCTGGGAGTCATGATAGCCATAGTGGGAATGCAACGCATATTAAAAATCAACTTTGAAAAGGAAGCCTACAGCCTTAGGAATGAATACTTAATTGACCAACGTATTCGAACAGTAATCTTAGAAGTTACCCAGCCAGGGGTTGAGCAATCTGCGATTAGAGACCTGGTGCGAGAACACAATTGGGTATTGGTGTTTGGTAGGTTGCAACGAGGGGAGGATCTCCAGTTATGTAACTGGGATACCCGGTTTAAAGTGGGGGATTTGGTAGCTGTCGCGGGCTATGAAGATGACATTGAGGAAGTTATTAGGCTCCTGGGGAAAATTTCGGATTCTGAATTGAGGGATGCAGAACACGCCTACGGTATTCATCGTGTGTTTGTCTCCAATCCCGTGGTGGCGGGACAAAGTATAGCTGCCCTCAATTTGAATGAACAGTATTCGGCCATTATAACCCGAGTGAGGAGGGGGGATACAGATTTATTGGCAAGAGGAAATACCGTATTAGAACTTGGAGACCGGGTTCGCTTTATCTCTCACAAGAAGGACCTGCCCGGGCTTAACCGATTATTTGGAGATTCTTATCATGCCTTGAGTCAGATTAATTTATTCTCCTTTGGTTTGGGTATGGCAGCAGGTCTTTTGCTGGGGATGATCTCTTTTGAATTACCAGGTGAGGTGACATTTAAATTGGGCTTTGCAGGTGGTCCCTTGATTATGGGCTTGATTCTGGGGGCTCTCAGGAGAACAGGGCCCATTGTTTGGACGTTGCCCTACAGTGCCAACCTTACCCTAAGGCAAATAGGCCTCATTTTTTTGTTGGCTACTGTAGGTATTCAATCTGGACATACCTTTTTTAGTACCCTCACGGAAGGAGGAGGTGCGCTCATTTTTATGACCGGTACCTGTATCAGCTTTTTCTCCGCTTTTGTGATGCTCTTTATAGGGTATAAATGGTTTAAGATCCCCTTTGCCCTACTGATGGGCATGGTGAGTAACCAACCAGCTGTTCTAGACTTTGCCATCTCCCGCAGCAATAACCCCCTTCCCAATTTTGGCTACTCCATTATGTTTCCCATAGCCATTATCCTCAAAATCGTTATTGTTCAAGTGCTCTTTACCCTATTGCCATGATAGACTTAGGAAATATGCAAACTATGCAGTGGGTAGGCTTGTGCATAGCTGGGTTTCTTATTGGAGTGAGTAAGGCGGGTATCAAAGGGACTAGTTTGCTGATGATTCCAGTTCTGGCTGCATTGTTTGGAGGTAAATTGTCCTCTGGTTTGGTACTTCCTATGCTTTCTATGGGAGATATTTGTGCGGTGATCTATTACAACCGACATGCAGACTGGAGCTATATATGGAAACTGCTACCTGCAGCCATTGTAGGCGTATTGATCGGGATCGTGATTGGTGATGTAGTGCCGGATAGCGTATTCAAAATGTTGATGGGCATATTTATCCTATTGGGACTAGGGTACATGGCGTGGAGGGAGTTAGGCAAAAATCTTTCTGCCATTCCTGCTAAATGGTTGCCCTCTACTGTTTTTGGCTTATTGGGGGGAATCACCACCATGATTGGGAATGCCGCAGGACCGATAATGAATACCTATCTTCTTGCAACAAAACTTCCCAAAAACACCTTTATTGGAACCGGAGCTTGGTTTTTTCTCGTTCTCAACCTGTTTAAAATCCCACTCCATGTCATTTTTTGGAAAACGATTACTTGGGAAAGTGTTAAGATTAATGCCCTCCTGTTTCCCTTAATCCTATTGGGACTATGGATTGGGATAATTTTGATCAAGTTTATTCCCGAAAAGGAGTTTCGTTATTTCGTGATGATTATGACGGCCTTGGGCTCAGTTAACTTGTTGCTAGGTTAGGGCTCATATTAGTCCTGGAAGGACGACATATCATTAGGGAAGGGTGTTGGCTTCGGCCGAAAACCCTTCTAATTAAAAAGCATGAAGCAAATTACCAACCTCGTATAGATTAAAATTCCGCGTATTTCGGAAAACGCGGAAAGGGAATGACGTCTCGAATATTGCCCATGCCCGTGATGAAGAGCATCATCCGCTCAAAACCCAGGCCAAATCCACTATGAGGACAGGTTCCAAAATCTCTGAGCTCTAAAAACCACCACAATTCATCTTCATGAATATCCATTTCTTTCATGCGTTGGCGTAGCAGATCGCCTCGCTCTTCTCGCTGGGAACCTCCTACTACCTCTCCAATGCCGGGGAATAGAATATCCATGGCAGCTACGGTTTTGCCGTCGTCGTTTTGGCGCATGTAGAAAGCCTTGAAGACTTTGGGGTAATCGCGAACGATGACGGGTTTTTTAAAATGTTTTTCTACCAGGTACCGCTCGTGTTCGGACTGTAAGTCCTTACCCCATTCAACGGGAAATTCAAAGCGCTTTTTCTTGTAGGGTTTAGAATTTTGCAGAATTTGGATGGCTTCGGTATAGGTAATACGTTCAAAGTCATTTTCCAAAACAAATTTCATCGTATCAATTAACCCCATAGGTCTCCTATCTGCTTCCTTCTTGGTCTTTTCTTCCTGAGCGAGACGCTGATCCAAGAAAGCCAAATCCTCTGGATTGTGCTCCATGACAAAGCGGATGATATATTTCAAAAAATCTTCCGCCAAGTCCATGTTATCTTGGATGTCGTTGAAGGCGACTTCCGGCTCAATCATCCAGAATTCAGCCAGGTGACGAGTAGTATTGGAATTTTCGGCACGAAAGGTAGGTCCAAAGGTGTACACCTTGCCCAAAGCCATGGCCCCTACTTCTGCTTCAAGTTGGCCTGAGACCGTCAGGTTGGTCTGCTTGCCAAAGAAATCTTCTGACCAATCTATTTCCCCTTTATCTGTTTGAGGAGGGGAGGAGGGAGGAAGGGTAGATACACGAAACATCTCTCCGGCTCCTTCTGCATCACTTCCCGTAATAATGGGCGTATGCATGTAGTAAAAACCCTGGTCGTGAAAATATTTATGAATAGCAAAGGATAAAGAATGACGAATGCGGAAAATGGCCCGAAAGGTTCGGGTTCTCGCCCGGAGATGAGCCTTTTCCCTCAAAAATTCCAGGCTGTGCCTTTTGGGCTGAATGGGATAGGTATCCCCATCCGCCTCACCGTGTATTTCTAGTGTATCGGCTAGTACTTCGACCGTTTGCCCTGCCCCTTGAGATTCTACCAGATTACCGATAACAGAGATACAGGCGCCTGTATTGATCTTCTTTAGGGTTTCTTCGGGAAATGACTCGAACTCTACAACAACCTGTAGGGTATTCATACAAGATCCATCGTTCAATGCAATAAAGCGATTGGACCGGAAGGTTTGTACCCACCCACTGACTTTCACAAGTTGCTCCCCGGGAGCGGTCTTTAAGAGCTGATCTACAGGAATTCGTTTCATTTCCAACCTATTTATGGAGTAGAAAAAAAGTACAGGACGCAAAATTGCGTCCTGTACCTTGTATTGTCAAGTAAAATTGAATTATCTATTCGGTAATAATAAAGATTTCTTCTCCTCGCTTTTTCATGAAATAGGTCTCACGGGCAAAGCGCTCTAATTCTTCAGGGTTAGTAAAGAGCTGTTCTCGTTCGAAGTCCAGTTCTTCAATTTTTTGCTGATAATGTTGGCGATCGCTCTCCAACTGCTCGATCCGTTGGGCCATCTTATGTTGAGCCCTTAGGTTGTAATTATCGAAGAATACGATCCATATACCTGCTATGGCAAGTATAATGAAGTATTTACTTTTGAGGATGTTTTGTAAGCGTGACATAAAAACAAATTTAGGACTTTTCCCTCAAAAGCTAAAATATTTCGCCTAAATTTTTTATTTAAGTGGGTGGATATAAGTACTTGAATATTAGAAACTTGTGAAAAATTTGAAAATTTTTTTATTCACAAAAGTTATTCCACCCGAATTTTGTGGTGCTCAATCCAATCTTTTCCAGATACCTCCACCCAATAAATTCCCTGGCTCAATGAAGTCAAAAGTAAGGTTACTTCTTGCGACGGAGCCAGCCTTGTATGATCTTCCTGATGGATGAGTTTACCTTGTATGTTGAACATTTTGATTCCCATATTCTGAGGGTTTGTGGAGTTATGCTTCACGATAAGAGCGTCCTGCTCAGACAAGGGATTGGGAAAAACCTGGGTATGTATAGGGTAGGGGATGTCTTTGCTTTGGGAAACCAAGTTGGCTTCAAATAATTCTTTCCCTTTTTCAAATGCTTCGATTCCAATTTTTTCTCCTATTAGGCGACCAGGGATATCATCTGCTGGAGGATGAATTCCTCCCCATATTCTGGAGAGGCTACACTGGTCAGAGGCATCTCTATAGGTAGCCCATTGGAGAATAATATCCTGAGAAGGGCCTTCCTCAAAAACGAGAAAGGTGTCTTTTTTAGCGGGAAACTCTCCGATGCCTCCGGGGAAAAAGGGATCTCCTGTTAACATGGTTAATACCTCTGCGGCAGCTCTGGAATAGGTAGAATGACCAGAAACATACCCTGCGAAGGGAGGGGTGACAAAGGAAGGACGCTGATAGGGCCACCAGTTTTCGGCTAGTATCCATCCTACTCCCGCTTGATCTACATGTGGATCTTCTATAAAATCGGGGCCTTTCCAGGCATATAACTTAATTTTCCCAATGTGCTGGGCCGAGTCTACCGCCAAAGGATCATCTGCAGAGACTAATTCTATAAAGCCCTCGATGAGGGGTATACCATCCGGATGATAATTGGGCAAGCTGCTATCTGAACTTTGTCCCATATCTGCCATGTACCGAATGGCGGAAACTGGACGGATATAGTCGTAATAGCCTTTAACACCCCAAGCAGAAATAGCAGCATCGTGCATAGCTCCTCCCAAGGTCAGATAGGCTTTGACATCCCATTCCAAATCACTCAGGATTTCTCCTTTGCCCTCAAAGCGCTTTTCTAGCAGAGGATGGTCATTCACATAATTCAATAGGGTAAACCAATGACCTGGAGGGGTTTCGGAATCTGGGCCATCCGCCCAGAACTCAGCTAGAATCCTTGCATAGTCTCCTCTGGGGACCATTTGGGGTTCGTATGCCTCTCCTGTTACTGGGTTCATTTCATGCCCTACACTGGTATCTCCCCCCTCTGCCAGATGGTAAAAATTGAGCATTTCCTCAAAAGTTTGGGGGAGGGCGGGGAGGTTTCCTATTGAGGCTGGGGAAATATCCCACATGACACTATCTTGGGGATCTAAATGTGATGACCAAACCGATACGAGGGAAAAGCCCCATTTGTATAGTTCAGAAGCCTGAGGATCACCCGGAACTAATTGAGGAGGAAGCCCTGGATCATGGTAAACCCACCATTCTTCTTCGTCTCGTTCAAAAATATCGAGGTTTTGTTCAGAAAGGGCAAAAGGGGTGACCTTGCCCCATTCGGGACTCAAGAACTGAGGGGTATTTCCCGGAACTAGGTTTCCTGCTTGATCAATGAATAGCTCTAGGGTAAGGGGCTGCCACCTATTGGGAAAGCGCATACGCGGATTTCCAGGGTTAAAGATTACCATGGGGGGATTTACTGGCCGGTAGTACTCATTGGTATATCCAAATTGCTCCCTAGATCCATCAACTAAGCCGAAATTTAGTATACTCCTAGCGATATGATTGCCCAGCATGGCCGGGGATCCTGTCGTATAGTCGGTAGATATTTCATTGACATCGTAGCCTTTGGATTGAAATAGGTTGAGTGCCAGCAAAAAGGTTTCCTGAAAACCAGGAGAAAAGCGAAAGCGCTCAGTGATAATTCTAAAAGCCGCATAGGTGATGGCTTCTTCCCTAGCCTCCAAAAGGGAGTTAGAATCAGATGGGATGGCAATTTTGCTCAAATCTGTACTATCGCGGTAAGTACCATGGGTTTTTCCTAGGAAATAGGTATCAGCCAAGCTATCATACACCGCCCAGACATCGTACATAGCTACAGAGAGATGAAAAAGATTCCTTGCATGGACTGTGGGGCGAGCGAAGTCATTTCGGATTCCTTGTAGCAGAACTTCATTCCATTCTCGAGCGATAGAATGAGTAGATTGGGCTGAGGAATTAAAATGAGAAAAGAAAAAAAGTAATCCGATAAAAATTCTTAGAATTTGTGCTTGCAAAGTAGAGGTGTAACGGGTTGAATCGTTCATATACAATATCTTCGAATCTAATTGATTGAGAGGTATCCTGATTTTGGGTCAGGGTGTGCGAATATGCTAAAAACCGGTAAAAAACAGTTTTTAAAGATAGGTAATTCTGAAAAAATACCCTATACCTTATTTCTGAACCCTAAAGATAAGTTGGATTTCAGCAATCCACCCGTCCCCAACCTCGGGATTGAGTTGTTGGCGATCGTCCCTTAGGCGGAGGGCACTAAGCATGAGGCCGATTTTATCGTTATCATCGTACTCACGGAAGAATCTGCCCATACTTCTTCCCCATTTTCCTCGTAAAACCAAATTGTTGCTAAGGTACAGATCCCCATATAAAGTGAGATCAGTAGAAGAATTATGAATATAAGTTCCTTCGTTCCCACCGGGTAATTTAAAAGAGCTAACTAAGCCTATATAGGTAAATCCTGCATGAAATTTCTCTGATACTTGGTAGTCTAAGGTTCCCGTAATGGGTAAATTGGCATAAGCATACCATTTATCTGAAATCCTCCAATCAAAGCCAATAATTGGGACCAACAATGGCCCAAAAAATTCCTGGCTATAATAGGCCCCATATCGGAGGGAGTGTTTCTCTGATTTTTGGGTTTCTAACAAAAGGACTCCTCCAGCCTGACTAGCCTTTGACGCTCCCTTTCTCAAACTCCCACTTCGCCGATATTGAAATAGAACAGTGGCATTTAGCCCTTCCTTTAATTTTTTTCGGTATCCTATTCTGCCCGTAAAGGTCTGATAGGGATCGGAAGGGAATACCTGGGAAGAGGAAAAATTAGGATTTTCGGTACCCGCTATATCCACCTGTCTTCCAGCTACATTAAAGAGAAGAACATCCTGGTTTTCTAAGACCAGAGGGAAATTAATTTCCGCGTTCCATTCAGTAAAATTGAATTCATCTGAGTGATCTACCAGAGAATATTCTGGCTGGAAGCTATATCCCAAGGTGACTACATTGACAAAGGGTTGGCTGTAAGTGCTAAATAAGCATAGACCAAAAAGCAAAGATAGGATGGTCGGTTTCATGGTGAAATGGGTATTAGAAGTAAGAGAAAAAGTATGGGAAGTAATTCTAGAAAACTTCCTCATTTCCTCTCTAATTTAGGACTTTTCAAGGCGAGGGGCTAGCATAAAAGGGACATCTTTCTAGACATTTTTAAATAATTGGGATGAGTAACTAATTATTTGAACTTAATTGGAAATGGGTCCGATGAATGCGGAATAGTTCCACATTTATGGACCAAGGCGGATATGGAAAAGAAGAAACTATTGAAGTTGATAAACCCTCACATAGTCTACTTCCATTCTCTGCGGAAACTCTGTTTCGGAATTGGGATTTCCAGGCCAATTACCGCCAACTGCTACGTTCAAAATCAAATGAAAAATCTGATTGAAAGGGTAGGGGTGAGGTGAAGTAGTTGAGGGAGCCACCCGGAAGTAGTTATTTCCATCTACAAAGAAGTCAATTTTATTCGTCTCCCACTCGATGGAAAACACGTGGAAATCTTCAGAGAAATCTCCAGAGGATAACTCATAAGGTCGCCCACTAAATTGGTTATTGGGCCAATCGGGGCCATAGTGTACGGTTCCATGAACTTTTTCGGGCTCATGGCCTACTAATTCCATGATATCTATCTCTCCACTTTTGGGCCAGCCTCCGAAGACTTCTAGGGTAGGCAACATCCATATGGCGGGCCACATCCCTTGACCTATGGGCATCCGAGCTCTAATCTCAAATTTACCAAAGGTCCAATCTGCCAGACCCTTAGTTCGCAAGCGTGCAGATGTATAGGCAGCCCCCTCGTAGTTTTCTTTAAGGGCCTGGATGACTAAATTGCCTTCTTCAAGAAAGGCATTTTCTGTTCGATCGGTGTAGTACTCCAACTCATTATTTCCCCACCCGGGTATACCTTCGGCTGTACCGTCCCCAATTTGAAAAGACCATTTGCTCGTATCAATCTCACTTCCATCAAACTCATCCGACCAAACTAGTTGATAGGTTTTGGACTCTTCAGGTTCTTCGACAACTGGGATGGGATCAGGTTGGGGAACAGATTCCTCATCTCCCTGACAAGCACAAACGAACCCAGCAAAGACCCATAGACAAAGAACAAGTGGAAGGTGATTCGATATTTTCATTGAATTCTGGTTTCTACATGTTTAAGTACCCAATTTCCAATTTTTTTTCCTTGATTCACACCATTTTCGATGGCTGGTCGGTAATGTATGCCTCCATACAGTCTACTAATGGCTGCTTCTTCAGCAGCTTCCTGGAATGAGTTAAAGGATCTGGCTGGAAGGCCAAATTGTAACTCAGTAGAGTCTAAAAATGTTACCTGATCTCCCAAAAGCTGGGTGAGGGTGGTGGCTGCAGCTGTAGAAATCACACTATGTCCACTGGTATACTCTGGAAAAGCAGGGGTCTCCAGCAAGGGAAACCAAGTGGAGTCAATATAGCGTTCTATGTACGTTTCTGGTCGTACGAGATTGCTTCTGTATTTTTCATCCCAACAGGAAATGAAAGCATCGGCAAGGGCAATGCTGGTAAGGACATAGGCTTCAGCCTCTTCCATCAGGGAAAGGGATTTTACCCTACTGGCAATATCTGTAATAGAAATCCAATGCCCACCAGGGGAAATTTTCTGGTGAAACATCATGACATGCCCTTTGAAGTAGGCAATATTGGGGTTGCAGTCCCAGAATTTGGCAATTTCTTTTTCCTCTTCTCCGGCCTGTAGTACCGTCTCATAGACTTCATATGCCTCTTTATAAAAGAGTGATTGGGGGTCTGAATCGAAGGAGGTAGGGGGGGCTGGCTTAAATTGGGTAGCGGAGTCAATTATGAAGGGCCTAAGCGTATTCCAATGAGGTTCAATTCCTTGCATGTAGGTAGGAGGGGTGGGAGTCCAGGCATTAGGATCTTCACTAAAGTCGTGGGCTGGGAGGGCTTGCCGCTGGTGATATCCATCCTCGCTAGCCCAGGTATTGATCGCCTTCCCTATTGTTTGTCCCCATTGGACAGATTCTCGGTAAACACTTCCTGAAATTCCCATTTTTTGGGCTTCCTCCAAAAACTGTGATTCTATCTCTGTTATGCTTTGAGGGGAAAAAACAAGCTCTTTGGCACTTGTCATAAAAGCAACCATAGCAGCGAGAGGAGTATATATTTTCCCCCGATTTTTTGGCGTGGGTAATTCCGTCAACCCGTTCAATTGGCCCTCAAGGCTTTGAAACTCAGGATAAGCTATCTGCATGGCCTCGTAGGCTGCTATATTGGCATAGGCATATATGCGACTTGCAACAGGTGGAGTGAAGATGTCTTCTATAATAACATCTGTTAAATTTCTGTTCCAGCTACCTTGTTGATATCGATAAGACTTATCCCAGGATTCGTAATCTGGGGGACTTGAACAACCAAAAAGTAAAAAGAGGGAAATTCCAGTTAGGGAAATGGAAATATACTTATTCCACATAAGCAAAAGAGTAACTTAGCCGAATACTTAAAAGTAAAGCTAAGTTACCCAACTCCTAATTAGGAACCAATTGCCCGATTGGGCTTGGGTTATTTTTTCCTTCTTCTGCTTCTGTGAGGGTACTGGTTATTAAACGCACCAATTTTGATAACAAAACTCCCTACGTAGCTATCAAAAGCATCAGAACTGTAAGGAGCCGTATCAACATCTTCTACCCATCTGTAGCCAAAGGTAGTACCAATCTTCATGAAGCGGTTTACATTGAGCTCTATGCCTATTTCAGGAGTAAAAGCAAGAATTTCGTCCTCCGAGTCATAGTAGGAAAAGTCATCTTCCAATCCGAATATAAGGACCCCATAGCCCCCACGGATGCTTGAGGTAACATGAATGAGTCTATGAGGAGAAAAATCGTATCCTAACCAAAGTCCTCCATGAGCTAGCGTTACTTCATATCTATCGGCGTCAATATCTTCCAGTATGTTATGTGTACTCCCGAGTCCATAAGCCCCAATAAAGAAGTGGTCGAGCATTATACCTCCTCCGGCTCCGACGGAAACCCCAAAATTGCCATTAAGGTCACTAAACTCAACAATGGGCGCTCCAAAGCCACCAATTTGGAAGCTACTTCTATTAAATAGCGTCTGTTGAGCAGATAAAGAGACACAAAGGCAGAATAGGGAAAAGGATAGATATAGTTGTTTCATAGGAAATAGGTTTTTAGGAAATGAGACATAATAAATATACGCCTCAGGGGGGGACCCGTTTCCAGGTTCACTCCGCAAAAATTCGGTTTCAGGTCCTCAAATGGATGCTAAGGGATTTTCTATCTAGGTGTCTTGTGTAAATTGGGTGAAGATATCCTCTAAGGATCGGGAGCTTTGCTTAAGGCCGAATACAACATATTCTTGTTTGATACATTCTTGGAATATGAGTTCTCTGACCCCTTCTAGGTTTTGGAGCTCAATGACCCAGTTTCGAGGACCTTGGGCATTGGAAGAAATCCAGGCTGGATGAGCATTTATACCCTGGAGGTCAAAACCCTCTTTGTTGAGTTCTAGCTCTAATAGGATATTTTCGGAATTTCCTGTCCCAGAAGCTATATGTTTGATGGCTCTATCCGCTTGAAGCCTTCCTTTATTGAGAATAAGCACCCGATGTGCTACAGCCTCTACCTCAGATAGTAAGTGGGAGGAAAATATAACGGTTTTGTTTTTACCCAATTCTTGAATCAGTTGTCGGATTTCAATCAATTGGTTGGGATCCAGGCCAGTTGTGGGCTCATCGAGTACGAGGATATTCGGATCGTGAACGAGGGCTTGGGCCAGGCCTACTCTTTGACGATACCCTTTGGATAACGCTCGTATTTTTTTGTGTTGTTCCTTTTCTAAGCCTGTCTTATGAATAATCTGGTTTATGCGCTGGTTTTTTTCCTTACCCTTTATCCCATGAAGTTTGCATACATAACGGAGGAATTCATGGACGTACATATCCAGATACAGGGGATTGTGTTCTGGGAGATACCCCAAAATCTTTCGTACTTCTTGTGGGTTTTCACGAACTGAATAGCCATCTAGGGTGACTTCACCGACTGTGGGGCGTAAATAGCCCGCTAAAATTTTCAAGGTGGTAGACTTTCCCGCCCCATTTGGCCCCAAAAAGCCTAAAATCTCTCCAGGCTTAACGCTGAAACTCAACTCGTCGACAGCCACCTGACTACCGTATACCTTCCGTAAATTTTCAACAGAAATGGACATAAGATTACATCGATCTGGAGCAAATATACACAATGAGATTGTCGATACTTCTAATTTTTTCAGCAAAAATCCCCCCTTTTTTATTGGCATTAAGGGATGGATCTGAAAATCTGCTCAATGGGACCTGTAAAATTTGACAATTTGCTCTTAGCTATTACAGTTATCGTTAATTGCATTGATTCTAAAAATATAAATTACTTAATTGTACGAACAGGTATATTATTTATGTTTGGGAATTAATTAAGTAGAATTTAATCATGGAAACTAAGATGCGATCTCTGGTTGCCCGTAAGGTCAAGCAGATAGACTATTTACAATTTTCGTCCGTAATGGACTTAATTGATGGAAAGTATCTCGCGATAAGGGTGCCAAACTTTCTTCCCGTTGAGCACTGTGATTCTATATCAGGGCAAATGAGGAGAAAGTCCTCATTCAAGCGATATAGCATGGCAGAGGATGTTCCAGTTCGGCGAATTGGGATGACATTATTTGAAACGGAGCAAAAGGAAAGGAAACTAGATCAATACTTTAAGGAAGCTATTCCAACCTCTAAGTATTTGAGGGAGATGTGTGCTCCATGCATTAATCCCCTTGATCTGCTTCGCCTCCGCCTAGAAGAGATATGGCCCGAGGGGGCGCAAATAATGAAAATAATGGGAAAAAAAATGTTGCCTGGGATAGCCCGGATGTTTGAAGCTGACGCCTCCGAAGGTCTGCCCCCTCATCAGGATATCCTGGAACGGGACCTGCCTAATCTTCCCACTGAGGTTCTTCCTAATGTACAATTGGCAGCAAATATTTATGTAGAAGTGGCTCCGAAGGGAGGGGAATTGGAACTTTGGGATTTTGCTCCTTCATGGGAAGAGTTTCAAACCTTATTGGATGGACAATATGACTTTTTAGACAGAGAAAAAATACCCCCATCTGATGCACGTTTAAGGCCCCAAAAGGGAGAACTCATTTTGATGCGGTCCGATAAAGTTCATGCAGTTCACCCTTCTCAAGGAGGTGAGAGAATTGCGATGTCTTGCTTCTTGGGATATTTTGGCATGCATAAGCCTCTTACCTATTGGGCATAAAAAACTGACGGGACTCTCACCTTGTGAGGTCCCGTACAGCTAAGCGCCAACTTGGATTCATACAAAGAACAACTATTGGATTACAGCAAGTAAATCTCGTTGTTACAATACAAAGATGGGTAAATGGCCTATCGGAAACTACTCGTTTTCTGTCATAATCTTACTCGAGTGGATATTTATGTCTATAATCAATTTTCCATTGCATTTAATCATTTTAATAGAAATATCATATATCGAAAAATGATAAAACAGGCCTATTTGAGCGATTTTCCACTAGGTGTAAAATAAAACTGAACGAATGATGAGTAATCATTCGTTCAGTTTTATTAACTTTTTTGTATTTCTCTTACGTGCTTAATACCCTTTTTCTATTAATTTCCCTTAATAAAGGTTTCCGGCAAATTGAAATTAATAACTCCAGAGATTATGCTCAAATTCGATTAATTCGCGTTTTGCGGCTATTGCTTCATGCAAAGAACGAATTGGGCGGTTTCCTAAATGAATAATAAGGCTGTTAAATCTGCGCAGAGCAATTATTTCTTTCATGGATTTACTCTGCCCTTCATTATGGAAATTTTGCCATTTGGTCTCTTCTAATTGTTCCTTGACATCCTCCCATTTGAAGCGTGCAAGGACTCTTTCTGGCAGAACTCCAGTAGGATCAACCCAGATAATTTCAAAAAACGAAATTCTTTGAACCATCTCTGAGCTTCCTTTATCGAAGACCCAGTCCTCAACGATATGAAATACCTTTTCAAAATTGGTATAATCAATAGGTTGGTCGTTGCTTGCTACAGTCTCAGATGAAGCTTCGCCGGATTCGAGGTCTTCGAAGGGCCAATCCATATCGTCATCTTCCGTGCTTTCCCTTTCTCCTGATGAGAAAACATCGGAATCATCCGTCAAAAAGTCATCTGCAGGAGCAAAATCTTCTTCGTCTTCCTCCCATTGAGATCCTTCACCCTCCCAGTCTGACTCAAATTGTCCTATTCTATCCCGCAAGTCAGTGTAAGCCAATTCTTGAGCCCAATCATCGGGATGAATGGCCAGGTATTTCCCCTTTTTGACCCCATTTAATAGGGATACGACAATACCATTTGTCTCCGGGTACCGACTATCTTCCCCGAAGTAGGATCCTGAATGGGCAACCAGGGGTTTATTGATCTTTTCTATAAGGCTGATGCGGTTCACAACTCGCTTTTTCCAAAATACATCAGCATCTCTGATTTTTCTTTCTTGGCTTAAACCTTCAACTTGTAGGGCTGCCCCTAAAATCAGGGTAGCAAAAATTAATTTTCTCATTTGTGTTAAATTTCCGGTACGTTAGGTTTAAGTGCTTCATAGGCAAACTCTATTCCAAAAAATAGAAGATTGAAGGTTTCCAAATACCATAAACGCGTTGTCGACCAATTGGTTACAATTTACCCCCAAGAAGAGGCAAATGCGCTCATGAGATGGATTTGGGAAGATTTGATTCAGATGGATAGGGGAAATAGGGATCGGAACTTGACACCCTACGAAGTGGGGGAATTGGAAAAATGTTTGGATCGTCTATTATCCGGTGAACCCATTCAGCATATCCTGGGCTATGGCTATTTCTACGGAAGAAAATTTAAGGTGAGTCCTGAGGTACTCATCCCTCGGCAGGAAACAGAAGAACTCATGGTATGGATTCGAGACAGTCATTTTTTGAGGAATTCTAAACAAAATGTTACGAAAATCTTAGACATTGGGACGGGTTCGGGTTGTATTCCCATATCCCTTGGGATAGAATGGGAAGCTAAACACTTTGAGAAGCAGCTTATGGGCTTAGATGTAAGTGCACAAGCCCTTGAACTAGCAAAAGAAAATGCAAGTAAATGGGACCAGAATATTCAATGGATTCTTAAAGATATCTTCCAATGTGAGAAATCTGATTTTCGGGACCTGGATATTCTCATCAGCAATCCCCCTTATATACCCCAGCAGGAAAAAGAAGAATTATTATTCAATGTAAAAGACCGAGACCCGGATCAAGCCTTATTTGTTCCTAATGAGGATCCCTTGGTATTTTATCGGCAAATTGGGAATCTCGGTCAATGCTGGTTGAAACCAGGGGGCTCCCTATACTTTGAAGTCCACATGGACTATGGTAGGGAGGTAGTGGACATGCTAAAATCACTAGGCTATGTAGATGTCCAACTTCGGCAAGATCTCAATAAACGAGATCGAATGGTCAGGGGCAGGCGAAAATCTTAATTATTTTCCCATCGATTATCTTCCAAATTTATATCAGCCATCCGCCGACTGGGGTCAATTTCTATTGACTGTACTTCATCCATGGGGCGCTCTAAGTTTAATTCATAAACCGGATGCGTCCAGGCCCAGTCTTCCAAAACCTTAGTAGGTACATCTCCATAAAACGTTTCTTTTTTAGCTCCGCGCATAATCCGCATCGGGATGAGAAGCAATTCCTTACTCCCATCTTTGTAAGTCACCATCAAATCAATGGGCATGGGCATCAAGCCAGAGTTCAGTAAGCTAATCTGGGTACGATTATTTTCTTGGTAAACTGTATCCAGGGTGTAATCCACGAATTTGATAGAATTTACCATGTATTCCCAATACCAATCGAGCTCTAACCCTGAGCTTTTTTCAAAAATTCGCTTCATATCTTTAGGACCGGGGTGTTTAAACTGCCAGCTTGTGTAAAACTGTTTTAAAGCGTCGAAGAAGTTTCTTTTTCCAATTACATAACTTAACTGGTGCAAAAATATCTGGCCTTTAGAATACGCGGAACTGCCGTAAGCGGTATTGAATAAAAAATGATCTCCATGTGTAGCCATGGGTTCCTCAATACGCATACGGACCAATTGTCTGTAGCTATCATAAGCACGTTCATGGGGATTAAGTTGCTTCTTTTCATATAGAATATCTTGAACATGACTAGAAGCAAAACTGGCAAAGCCTTCATCTATCCAGGGATATTTGGATTCATTGGTGATAAGGACCATGGGGATCCAACTGTGGGCAGCTTCGTGGGCTGTGACGCTTAAAAGACTACCAACAGATCTGCCTCCTGTTATGAGGGTAGCCATGGGATACTCCATCCCTCCATCTCCCCCCTCTATGATGGTATAGTCTTCATAGGGGTAGCTACCAAACTCTTGGATCAGAAGTGCAAATACACCAACGGCCTTTTCCTGCATATCCTGCCAGTTTTTTACTTTATCAGGATCTGTATCCTGGTAGAAGAAATGCAGCCGAGGTCCATTGGGAACCTGCTGAATGTCGTGAAGGTAATCGGGATCCGCTGCCCAGGCAAAATCTGGTACATTGGGGGCCTTGAAGTGCCAGGTTAGGGTGGAAGAAGTAGGTTCTACCGTTTGAGTTCCATATCCTTGGCCGATCTCTTCAATGTTTTGAAGGTAACCTGTCCCTCCAATGGTATAGCTGGAATCGAGTGTTATTTTTACCTCATAATCTCCTAACGTACTGTAGAATTCTCTCCCTACATAGGGATTGGCGTGCCAGCCCTCTTGGTCATATTGGCAGAGTTTGGGATACCACTGAGTCATGGAGTAATCAATTCCATCCTTACTATCCCTACCTGAGCGCCTCACCTGTAAGGGTACCTGGGCTTCGTATGTCATATCAAAAGTGCAGCTATCCCCTGGATATAGGGGGCTGGCCAAATCCACTTCTAAAATGGTGCCTTCGGTACGATATGTACATGCCTGCTCATCTTGCAATAAGGACAAGATTTTTTGGTAGCCAATCTCTTCGGGTTTCAAATGCAAGATCCTGTCCAACACACGGCCATCCGGATCAGAAATCGTTCGGCTTCGCATATCCATCATGCTATAGGGCTGGAAGGCATTGAAGTACAGGTGGAAAAATGCTTTTCTCAGGGTATCCGGAGAGTTGTTGAAGTAGGTAAGTATTTGTTGGCCGTCAAAGCGGTGATTGCTGGTATTCAACTGAATATCCATATCATATTTGACCCGCTGTTGCCAATACCCCGGGCTGGGTTGTGCAAGAATGGTACCTATTGAGAATCCACATAAGACACCGAAAAGCAGAAAGGTTTTGAAAAAAACCGGTTTAATATGTTGCCAATTCATAAGAAAAATTCTGTCTCAGAAGTTACCCCCCAAACAAAGGAATATCACTCCGCGGAACCGGAGTTTGAAAAAATCCAATATAAGGCAAAAAATGGAGGAGAAAAATCCCTGTTTGCTAGTACCCCTTCATCCAAGGGCTGCAATGCCTGGGAGGGTTTTTCCTTCCAGGTATTCCAACAAAGCGCCTCCACCGGTGGATACATAGGATACTTTGGATTCCAAACCAGCCTTTTTGATGGCTGATGCAGAGTCCCCTCCACCAATTAGAGAGAAGGCTCCTTTTTCAGTTGCCGCAACTACTGCTTCAGCTATGGCCATGGTGCCTTTGGCAAAGCTATCCATTTCAAAAACGCCCATAGGGCCATTCCAAAGGATGATTTTCCCTTCCAGCACTGCATCAAAGTAGAATTCAAAGGTTTTGGGCCCAATATCTAGCCCCATCATGTCAGCGGGAAAGTCTTCATTACGCACGACCTTGATGGTTCCATCTTCTCCAAATTTATCCGAAACAACCGAATCGACCGGAGTAAGTATTTTCACGCCTTTGGCAACTGCGTCCTTGAGTAATTGTGCAGCTGTGGCAACCTTTTCTTGCTCGAGTAGAGAAGTTCCTACTTCATAGCCTTTGGCTTTTAGAAAAGTATAGGCCATCCCCCCCCCAATTATTAGATAATCCACACGATCCAAGAGGTTTTCAATGATTTGAATTTTATCCGAGACCTTGGCGCCTCCCATAATCGCGACAACAGGCTTTTCTTCGCTATTTAAGATTTTTTCTGCGTTGTCAATCTCCTTCTTGAGTAAAAATCCTAAATATTTTTCTTCCTCAAAGAACTGGGAAACTGTGGTGGTACTAGCATGAGCCCGGTGAGCACTACCAAAAGCATCATTTACATATATATCTCCGTGTTCTGCGAGTTTCTTGGCAAATTCTTCTTCTCCTTTTTTCTCCGCCTTGTGAAAACGAACATTCTCCAAAAGAAGAATTTGGCCGGGTTGGAGGTCTCTACTCATTTGAAAAGATTCTTCGCCAATACAATCATCTGCGAATAGAATCTCAGCGTTTACATATTTCTGGATGGTTGAAATGGTATGTTTTAAGCTGAGTCCTTCTTGCACCTCGCCTTTGGGCCTTCCCAAATGGGACATTAAGACCAAAGAACCTCCCTGGTCCAGGACGTATTGAAGCGTAGGAATAGACTCCCGAATTCTCCGGTCATCCGTTACTTCTTGAGTGCTTTTGTTCAAGGGTACATTGTAGTCAACTCGGATTAGTACGCGTTTGCCTTGGATGGACGCTTGGTCGATGAGTTTCATTTGGAAGAAAAGTTAAAGTAATGATATCAAACGGGGCGAAAATAGGAGAAATAATTGAAAAATGAGAATCCACTTGATTTTTCTCCTTTAACGAGAAGGAAGAAGGTAGGGGTTTTAAATTTAAGCATATGATTATCAATATCTTATATTCATTCTTTTTGGAGAAAAGCTATGGTTGACAGGACCATGCCCCTTTCCAGTTTTTACGGCTTTGCCAGAATTTATTGCTTGTTGAAGGAAGTCATGTGAAAGAGTAAGCGATTTCTCTAGAGAATGGCCGAGGGCTAGGTGAGATGCAATAGCAGAAGACAAGGTACACCCCGTACCATGTATGTTTTCTGTGTTTATTTTGGGGTGGGTGAAAATGACGGGACTCTTTAGAGTGGGATGGTAGAACACGTCGTGCAAATGTTCCGATTTTATATGGCCTCCTTTTAGGAGGACACTATGAGGACCTAGTTCCAACAAATCTTTGGCTGCTACTTTCATATCTTCTAGGGTATTAATAGATTTATTAAGGATCAGTTCTGCTTCAGGAATATTAGGGGTAATCAAGGAAGCCATGGGGAAAAGTCGTTGAATCATAAATTGGATGGCGGTAGTCTCGATTAACCTATCTCCACTAGAGGCTACCATGACAGGATCGAGTATCAGCCAACTCCAGGAAGCACTGTGAATCTGAAGAGATTGCTGAACCGCGTAAATAGCATCTTCATTTGGGAGCATACCTATTTTCACAGCATCAGTGCCAATATCTGTCAATACAGACTGTATTTGTTGGCTAATCAGGAGAGGGGGGAGGATATGGATGCCTTGTACACCTTCTGTGTTCTGAGCAGTAACGGCTGTAATTGCAGTCATGCCGTAACATCCTAATGCGGATATTGTTTTTAAATCTGCCTGGATTCCAGCTCCACCGCCGCTATCAGAACCCGCGATACTCAGTACTTTAGGGTAGTTGGGAATATTTGTCATAAAAACTCTATTTTTGCCCACTCAATTTGCCATAGTCAAGAATAGGAAGCAACATGATATGGCAGAAAGGTCTTAGTGGTAAAACTAATCAAGTTTAAATTATTCCCATGGAAGTATCATTCCCCAAAAACCGAATAAAAGTCCTATTGTTAGAAAACATTCATTCCCTTGCGGAAGAGGCTTTTCAAAAGGAGGGCTATCAAGTTGAAACTATCGGGAGGGCACTGAGTGAAGAAGAATTGTGTGAAAAAATACAAGGAGTCCACATCATTGGAATTCGCTCAAAGACCCATATCACGAAAAAGGTTTTGGACCATGCCAACCGACTGATGGTGGTGGGGGCCTTCTGTATTGGAACCAATCAGATTGACCTGGAGGCCTGTTCTGAAATGGGAGTGTTAGCCTTCAATGCTCCGTATAGCAATACGCGATCCGTCGTAGAATTAGCGATTGGAGAGATTATTCTACTCATGCGCAGAATTCCGGAGATGAATCATGGGATTCACCAGGGAAATTGGAATAAATCCGCCTTAAACAGTTTTGAGGTCAGGGGAAAAAAATTAGGGATTGTTGGTTATGGAAACATTGGTGCACAACTGTCGGTATTAGCAGAAGCTATGGGTATGCAGGTTTTCTACTTTGACATCATGGAGAAATTGGCTCTGGGAAATGCGACCAAATGTTCCTCATTGGAAGAATTGCTTCAGGAGGTCGATGTAGTGACCTTGCACGTGGATGGAAGGCCTGAAAATAAACTCATGTTTGGGGAAAAGGAATTCAGCCACATGAAGAAAGGGGCCATATTCCTGAACTTAAGCCGTGGTTTTGTGGTGGATATCCCTGCTTTGGCAGAGCGATTGAAAGACGGCCGTCTGCAGGGCGCTGCTATTGATGTATATCCCCAGGAACCCAAGAGTAATAAGGATGCCTTTATGTCTGAACTCTTGGGATTGCCCAACGTTATCCTTTCCCCACATATTGGGGGAAGCACCCAAGAAGCTCAGCGAAATATAGCTCAATATGTGCCTTCTCGTGTCATGGATTATATCAATGCAGGCAATAGTTCTGGAAGCGTGAACTTTCCAAATGTACAGTTGCCCCAACTCAAAAATGCCCATAGATTGCTTCACATTCACCATAACAAGTCAGGTATTTTGGCAAAAATCAACCATGTACTTGCAGTTCATCAAACCAATATCATGGGGCAGTACCTCAAAACGGATGAAAAAATTGGCTACGTAATTACCGATATCAATAAGGCCTATAATGAGGAACTTTTGGAAGACCTAAGAGAAATTGAAGATACCATTAAGTTTAGGGTGCTTTATTAATGAGGTTATTTTTTCTATTCCAATCATTCCGGTGAGGATTAAAAAAGGAAGGACAGATATGAGAAACCTCGCTTCTTCGCCGGATTCCCCAATTATGGGCATGAGGGAAAGAAAGCCAGCAATTGTTAAGATAAGCCAGTTTCTTGAAAAGAGATGGATGGGCTTCTTAACGATTTGCCCTATTTCAATAAGAAGGAGGATGGGGAAGAGTAAAAATAGGCCTTTTACCAAAAAGCTATACATGGCTACATAGCTTCCTCTGGGTTTGTGGTCATATATATCCGTTTGGGGTTGAATAAAAATTAAGGTTTTCTTCCAGATTTTTTCCAAGGCCTTGGCCGGATTTTTTCTAATTCCTTGCCAGACATATTCTTTTCGAACCTGGCTATTTTCATAATGGACTTGGGTATTGAGGTTATCCCATCGACCCCACATGAGGGGTTCTTCCTCCTTTTGAAGCTCTTTGTTCAGGGTTTCTGAATCAACAAAGTCTGACCATGCTCGATAAAGATTGGTCCCAGAGGAATTAGACCAGATAATTTGACCATTATTATACAAGTATAGTTTGCTATGCCAGCCCCCTGATACAAGTAGTATAGGGAAGAGAAAAGCGCCAATCAAAAGCCATTGCTTGTGCTTTATAAAATGATAAAGCGTGTACAGAATCAAGAGAGGCATCAGGGCTAACATGAAAGGGCGAGAAAGTTCGGCAATGCTTAGGGCGAGTCCCGATAAAAAGGCTAGGAGAATGGCCAGGGCTTTCCAATCTCTTAGTTCGAGACTGGCTTCAGAATATAATATGTATAAAATCAGCAAAACTGGTAATAGTACATCATAATACTGAGGATTACCGGGATGGATCAGTATAATTGAACGAAAAAATATCCAAGCTGCTAGCAGGCCCCACAGGAGATGTAAGCCTTTTCCTTTTGAAAAAAATAAAGGAAGTAAAACGAGGGTGATGATAGCTCCTTGATAGAGGTCTTCAAAGATCCAAGTATTATCTCCCCAAGTATTGAAGGAATAAATTTCTAGAGCAGAATAAAGGGGGGGGATTCCCGTGCGAAGGTCTAGCAGATATTGATGAAAAGCCTGGGGATCGGTATAATCTTGATAGGAGAACATCTGCATCCAATAAGTGGAAGAAAATGCAGCATTATTCTCGGCTAATCCCATAGCCTGATCAATAAATATCCAGATGAGAATCCCCAAAAGGGGAAATTTTAGGAGACGAATGCGGGAAAAAATATAGGAAAGGGTCATGCTTTCCGATGGTTACCTATTTTGGGTATTTTTCAATTGAATAAGGCGATTGATGATGGCCTGTTGAATGTTTTCACGGGATTCAAAGGACCACCCTCCAACATGGGGACTCAAAACTACGTTTTTTTGGTCAAATAACTGCTTATAGAGTTCTTGTTCTGCAGGGGTGTGTGCCTCTAGGCGTTCATTGGGCAATACATCCAACGCGGCACCAAGAATTTTACCATTGTTCAGGTTTTCCAAAAGAGATGGGAGGTGGACGATTTTTCCCCGAGAGAGATTAAGTAAGTAGAGAGGGTGTGAAAATTGAGAAATAAATTTGCTATCTATCCAATTTTGGGTTTCCGAGTTTAAAGGGATATGGAGAGATAGGATCTGGCTATGTGCAAAAAGGTCCTTCAAGGAGACCTCTTCTACCTTATTATCTCCAAATCCAGAAAGGTATTTGTCATAGGCGATAATTCTGCAGCCAAAACCTTTCAAGCGCCGAGCTACAGCCCTACCGGTATTCCCAAAGCCTATAAGGCCAACCGTCTTGAATTGGAGTTCATTGCCTCGATAATTTTCTCTTTTCCATAGATAAGACTTTACAGATTTATCTGCTTGAGGGAGCTTATGCAAAAGGGACAACATCATGCCCAAGGTTTGTTCCCCTACCGAATCTGCATTGGCCCCGGGTGTATGGAAGTCAGCAATCCCTTTGGACTGAAGGTATTTCCTATCCACATGATCCATCCCCACTCCGGCTCTACAAACCAATTTCAAGGCCTTGGCCTCATCAATAAGTTCTTTCTGCACAGAGGGGAATGTTCGAATGAGTAAGACTTCTATTGGACCTATGATTTCTTTAAGCTTTCCAATAGGTAAATGAGGCTGATAGGAAACAGAAAATCCCAGGCTCTCGAGTTGGGAAAGAAATGTTTCTGGGAAAGAGGAGGCGACCAATATCTTCATGTAGGCAAAAATAAAATATTATCTTGCACAATAGAGTTCCGGGGGAAGAAAGGTCTGAATATGGCCATAGGAGTGATAATTTCTCTATGAGTAAAGAAGAACAAATACTTGAAGTTAAAAATTTAGAAGTGGGCTTTCCTCAAAAAGGACAATGGTCTTCCCTCCTTCATTCCCTCCATTTTTCTATTCCAAAAGGTCGATGCCTTGGGGTGGTGGGCGAATCGGGAAGTGGGAAATCGCTCACGGCCTTAAGTATGTTGGGACTCTTGCCCCGGCCCATCCGGGTCGCTGGAGGAGAACTGCTCTTTCATTCTCCTTCTCAGGGGCTAATAGATCTCCTCAGGTTGTCTTCTAAACAATGGAGGAGTATCAGGGGGCGGGAAATATCTATGATATTTCAAGAACCTATGAGTGCGTTAAACCCGGTAATATCATGTGGTAGGCAGGTTGAAGAAGCCCTGGATATACATAGTGATCTTTCCAAAACTGAAAAACGGGAAAAGGTGGCTGAGCTTTTCTCTCTAGTAGAGTTACCGGAAAAAACTCAACATGCTTACCCCCACGAAATTTCAGGAGGGCAGAAACAACGTGTCATGATCGCTATGGCGATGAGTTGCAATCCAGCGCTATTGATAGCAGATGAACCTACTACAGCTTTGGATGTAACCATACAGGCACGCATCCTGTCTTTGTTGAGAAAATTGCAGAAGGAGAGAGACTTATCTCTGCTTTTTATTTCCCATGACCTAGGAGTTGTTGCTGAAATAGCAGATCAGGTTTTAGTAATGAGAAAGGGAGAGCTAATTGAACACGCAGAAATAGAAAGCCTTTTCACCCATCCCAAACACCCTTATTCCAAGGGGTTATTGGCCTGTAGACCCCGCCTGGAAGAGTCATGGAGCCGACTTCCAACTATAGAGGAAATAGAAAACTTTTTCCCGATCACCAATTCTCATGAAGAGAATTTGTCTCAAGAGAAAAACAGAGTTGCTAGCCTGGGAAATCAAGGACCATTCTTAAAGGTGGAAGGCTTAAAGACCTGGTTTGCCTTAAAAAATGACTCTGCTACAGAAAAGTGGGTTAAGGCAGTAGATGAAGTGTCTTTTTCCTTGTATCCAGGCGAGACGCTTGGGTTGGTTGGGGAGTCTGGATGCGGAAAAACTACTTTAGGGAGAAGTATTCTCAACTTGGTTAGCCCTACAGATGGAAAGGTATTTGTAGAAGGGAAATTAATAGCTGAGTTAGATCGGATAGAATGGAGAAAGTTGAGGAAGAAATTTCAGGTTATTTTTCAAGATCCCTATAGCTCTCTTAATCCTAGAAAAGCTATTGGGCCCGCCATCTTAGAAGCCATGAAGGTTCATGAAATTCTTCCCAACGACAGAGAAAGGAAATCCTATATTTTAGGCTTATTAGAAAGAGTTGGCTTGGAGGCTAGTCATTATAAGCGGTACCCTCACGAATTTTCTGGAGGACAACGGCAGAGAATATGTATTGCCCGAGCCCTGGCACTCGATCCTAAATGCCTGATCTGTGATGAATCTGTTTCTGCCTTGGATGTTTCCGTTCAGGCCCAGGTGCTCAATTTATTGAAGGATCTCCAAACTGAACGAAAGCTCGCCTACTTGTTTATTTCACATGATTTAGCTGTGGTGAAGCACATGAGTGATCGAATCATGGTTATGCGAAACGGCAAAATCCTTGAAAGGCAACTGGCTGAAGGAATTTATACAGCCCCTCAGACCACTTATACAAAAAAGTTAATTAAAGCGATACCTCAGGGCACAGCAGAGCGAATTAGGGAATTGAAATCCATTAAAAGTAGCTCTTAACTAGGGGCTAACCCAATTCCAAGGCTTTCTCCTTTATACATAAGGTTCTCCTAGCCCATTCTTCACATCTCCCACGATGGTTTTTATAAATTGATCTTCTTCCTTTGGGCAAATGAGTAAGGCATCTTCCGTATCGACAACAATAAAGCCTTCCAGACCTTTGACAACGACAAGTTTATCTTTGTTGGCTACCCGAATTACGTTGTGCTGAGAATTATAAGTCATATGGTGAGTAGGGAGGGCATTGTCATCCTGATCTTTTGAGGAATTTTCATGAACAGAACCCCAGGTTCCCAAATCACTCCACCCGAAGCTAGAAGGGATCGTAAAGACATTATCTGCTTTTTCCATGATTCCATAGTCCATGGAAATTGACTTGCAGGTGGCATAGGCTTCATTTATTTGCCCTTGCTCTTCGCCTGTATAATATACCTGATGAAGGTTGATGAAAATCTCGGCAACTTCAGGAAGATAGCTTTGGAAGGCATTGAGAATAGTATGGGCAGAAAACAGAAAGATACCTGCATTCCATAGGAAATCTCCACTGGCAACGAAAGATTTAGCGACCTCCAGATTGGGTTTTTCTGTAAAAGTTTTGACTTTATAATACCCCGCATCACCTCTATCTTCCAAAAACTGGATATATCCAAAACCTGTATCAGGACGGGAAGGGGTAATACCCAAGGTCATGATGATGTCATTTTCCTTACATGCCTTCAAGCCGAGCTCAATATCGGACTGAAAATCGGGTTCATCGTGGATAATATGATCGGCTGGAGCTACGGCAAAAACAGCGTCAGGATTGATCTTATTAATTTTATAGCAGGCATAAGCAACACAAGGAGCTGTATTCCTTCCAACGGGTTCAAGCAGGATTTGATCTTCCTGGAGTTTGGGCAATTGAGCTTGCACCAAACTCTTGTAGCGCTCATTGGTTACGATATAAATATTTTCTGTGGGGATAAAGGACTCAAAACGCTCAAAAGTTTCTTGAATAAGGGTTCTTCCTCTCCCTAAAATATCGTGAAACTGCTTGGGGAATTGCGTACGGCTCATAGGCCAAAATCTGGAGCCGATTCCCCCAGCCATGATAATGATATAGTGGTTTTTATTTTCCATTAAAAATGTGTGTATTTCAGAATGTAAACAAATTTACTGATTATGCTCCGAATTTGACATATTTGTCTGGGATAAAACTTCCGAAGTAATCGATCGGTCGTAATTTTATCCTGTTTGGACTAATTTCATAGGTATCCATGGGTAGAAAAAAATGGAAAGCTTACCGTACGAAACTGGAGGTAATAGATGCTGCATCTGATGGACGGGCAGTTGCAAAGGAGAATGATAGGGTTGTTTTCATTAAACAAGCTGTCCCTGGGGATCTCCTGGAGGTGGAGTTATACAAGCGAGAGAAGAAAGCCTTGGCCGGTAGGATTGTACAGATTATCAGCCCCTCATCAGACCGGATACAGCCACGATGTGAGCATTTTGGTGTGTGTGGAGGATGCAAGTGGCAAATGATGTCCTATGAAAGTCAATTGCGTTATAAAGAAAAACAAGTACGGGATTCCTTTGAACGTATAGCCAAAGTAGAGGTGGAAGAGTTTCTTTCTATTTTGCCGTCTCCTTCGCCGTTCTATTACCGAAACAAGCTAGAATTCACCTTTGGGACCAAAGCCTGGTTAACAAAGGAACAAATTGCCACTGATGAGGTATTTGATTCCCGGGTTTTGGGTTTCCATGCCCCTGGATACTACGATAAGATCATTGATGTAGAATCATGTTACCTGCAGAATTCCTTAATCAATGCTATTCGGAATTCCCTAAGGGACTTTTGTCGTGCAAAAAATATCCCATTCTATAATGTTCATACACATGAGGGTTTTCTGCGCAACCTGATTTTCCGGAGCAGTCAAGACGGAAAAGAACTTATGGTCGTTCTTGTGGTCAAGGAATTGGATTCCGATTTTATTCATTCTATTTTCTCCCATTTGACAAATTTATATCCGCAGGTCAGTTCATGGATTTATATTGTAAATAATAAGCTAAATAGCTCTTTCAGTGAGCTGCCTTACACAGTATGGAAGGGATCGGAAACGATTGAGGAGACCTTAGATGACTACCGGTTCCAAATAAGCCCTACCTCTTTTTTTCAAACCAATCCTCAACAGGCACAGCGTATGTACAGCTCTTTGAGGGAATGGATCGAGGGCTTGCTCCCTCCAGGGAAAAAGAGGTTTGACTGCATATACGATCTCTATACTGGTACTGGCTCCATAGCCATTTTCATATCCAAGCTGGCCCAAAAAATTGTAGGTGTAGAATACGTCGAATCCGCTGTTGGAGATGCCCGGAAAAATATTGAATTGAATGAGCTAGATACAGAATTTTCTTTCTATGCAGGGGATATGAAGAAAATTCTCAGTCCAGACCTAATTGCCAGGGAAGGAAAACCTGATTTGGTTATCACGGATCCCCCTAGACAGGGAATGGATAAAAAAGTTGTTGAGCAACTGCTCACCCTGGCCTCTCCATTCATTTTGTATATCAGCTGCAAGCCCGCTACGCAGGCAAGGGATATCAGTTTTTTGGATGAGAAATATCAGGTTGTAAGAATCCAACCCATTGATATGTTCCCACAAACGGCTCATGTCGAGAACATGGCCCTGTTAAAACTTAGGCCCTGATTTTTTGTTCTATCTTTTCAGCACGCGGGATTAGTACCCGGTCTTCCATTAAGCTATGTATCCATAAGTCCCGTTCAAAAGCATCCAACTGAGTCAGTAGTAC
Source organism: Bacteroidia bacterium (assembly GCA_965263105.1). GTDB lineage: Bacteria > Bacteroidota > Bacteroidia > J057 > J057 > JBCCTX01. The sequence continues at coordinate 1,742,324 of CBDHGL010000003.1, forward strand.
TTTTTGGGAAAGAGGAAGGGTTATAGATTCATAAGAGTGCTTGCGGATGGAGTCACAGATTTCCTTCAAGCCTTCTTCCAGTTGGTCATCTTCGTGGTGGTGAATAAATTGAGAAATGCTGAAGGTATCTTGAACGCGAGCACCATCTTGGGCTGCTTGGACCAGTTTTTCAACGTAAGGGAATAAGACATTTTCTTCCTGATCTATATGCAATTGGAGATGCCGCTTCCAAGCCGAAAACAATAAACTGATCATTTCCCAATAGTGTCCATCTTCCAGGTCAGCATATTTTCGTTGAATATGGGTGAGCCCTTGCTCGATTTCTCCGAGGCGTTTATCACAATAATAAGTGTGAGTCTTTCTCAGGTATTCTAGCAGAATGGGGATAGGATATGAATCAAAGGTGTCAGAGTTAAAGGACCTGGGATCGTCTAGTGAGCATAACACATCCCAAATGAACTTTCCATTGATTCCCGAATCTTTTAGCGCTTCTTCCAAAGATCTGGAGATCTCGAGTTGCGAAATCCCATATTTTTGAAGAGCAGTTCCCAGAGAAGAATTATCAGAAATAAGTTGAACGATTTGATCGAAATGTCCTACATTTTTCATAATCGCAATTTCACATTTACCACTGGAAAATTAATAACTAAATATAGTAAATGTTTGCAAGTATGATAGGAGAAAAATGAGAAAAGGAAGGGTAAAAAAAAGCGGGCCGCCCATTGCGGACGACCCAAACAGCCATGAAAACGCCCTAAAATTTATATACTTTTATACTTTTCTTTCAGAACTTCCGACAAAGTTACGAATAATTGAGAATTAACCAAAATAAAAAGAGTAATTTAAAACTTTATCGAAGAGAGCTGCTTATTCAAAAGCTAACTAATTCTATTCTAAACCAATCTTCGTAACTTTTTTATGTAGAAATCGAATATCGATTAAGTCAACAATATTAATTTTCGTATACCATGAATAGGTTTGAGAACGGTAAATCTTTGTTTTGGGTTTTTCTAGCTGCCATTTTGGGGAGTGCATTAACCCTAGCAGCCGGATATGGCTTAGGTACATTTAAGAAAGATACTTTTCGGATTGAGCATGTAAATTCTACCCCTGGGGTACAAACCTTCTATAAGGACCCTGTCACCCAGGAACTATTACCGTTAGATTTTACGGCAACGGCAGATAAGGCAATGCCGGCTGTGGTCCATATCCAGTCTACCTTTGTGTCGTCCTCAAGTAGTAACGAAAGGCTACCTAATATTCCAGATTCCTTTAGGGATGGAGAAGGCTTAGATCAGTTTTTTAAATTTTTTGAACCGGATGGAGAAAGGGAAGAAAGACCCCGCTCTAGGCCTCAAGTAGGGTCAGGGTCTGGTGTTATTATCAGTCAGGATGGATATATTGTAACCAATAATCACGTTATTGATGAGGCAGAAGATATAGAAGTAACCTTACTAGACAATCGCATTTACAAGGCCAAAATAATTGGTACAGATCCCTCTACGGACATCGCCCTGATAAAAATTGAAGAGAAAGCTCTTCCCGCCTTATCTTTTGTAAATTCAGATGAGGTGAAGATTGGCGAATGGGTAGTAGCAGTTGGTAATCCATTAAACCTTAATTCTACCGTTACAGCTGGAATTGTGAGTGCTAAAGGGAGATCCATTGGAATCCTTCGCGACCGCTATCGGATTGAATCATTCATCCAAACGGATGCTGTTATTAACCGGGGAAACAGCGGTGGGGCACTTGTAGACTTGCAGGGGAATCTAGTTGGAATCAATACTGCCATTGCCAGTCCTAGTGGGTATTACACAGGATATGGATTTGCCGTTCCTTCCAATCTGGTTTCCAAAGTGGTGGAGGACTTGTTAGAGTATGGTTCTGTTCAAAGAGGGGTACTGGGGATTATTATCAGTAATATTGATGGAAATAAAGCTAGGGAATTAGGCCTTAATGTAAATTCCGGTGTACGGGTTGACAGCCTGTTGGTGGGGGGAGCCGCTGAGCAAGCAGGTTTACAAAGAGGGGATGTCATCACCCATGTTAATGGGACTTCTGTTGTAGATGTTCCCGCTTTGCAAGAAATGGTAGCTATTCAGAGACCCGGGGATGAGGTAAGTTTGGAATTATTGAGAAGCGGGAAAAAGAAAACCGTCGTTGCTACCCTTAAAAAGCGTTCTGGATCTGCTAGGGTAAGTTCTGTTACTCCGTCTTCCGATGTATTGGAGAAATTAGGGGCCGAGTTTGAAACTTTGGATAAAGCAGCAGCAGAGGAGTTGAATATTCCAGGAGGAGTGAAAATTAAACGTTTGGCTTCTGGCAAATTAAAAGAGCAAACTGGAATTAAAGAAGGTTTCATAATTACTAAGGTAGATAGTAAACCCATTGACTCTGTCGAAAAGCTTACGGAGATTCTTTCCCAAAAGCGTGGAGGCATTATGATAGAAGGGAAATATAGAGGAAGTGATAAGGTTCATTATTACGCTTTTGGCTTATAGGAAAATAAGTAGCACCTTAACGGTTCAAATAAGAACCATCTCCTCCGGGGGGATGGTTCTTTAATGGTTAATCATGCGTATTAGACCCAGAAGAAACCGTAGAACACCCGCAATTCGGCGATTGGTACAAGAGACTACTCTAAGTCTTAAAAAAGTGATCTATCCTCTTTTTATTGCTGAGGATAGGTCTGCCCGGGAAGAAATACCCTCTATGCCGGGTATCTATAGGTGGGGGATTGATAAGATGTTAGACGAAATACAGGCCTGTAAAGAATTGGGGCTATTTTCCTTTATTTTATTCCCTGCTATCCCCGAACACCAGAAAGATACCTATGCTACTTATAGCTATCAGCCAGGTAACTTTTATCTTCAGGCGATTCGGGAAGCCAAATTGCAACACCCCGATGTATGCATTCTTACAGATGTTGCCATGGATCCCTACAGTTCTGATGGCCACGATGGACTCGTGCAAGACGGGAAAATCCTGAATGATGAGACCCTCCCAATTCTGGCCAAAATGGCCCTGGAACAAGCGAGGGCTGGGGCCGATATATTGGGTCCATCGGATATGATGGATGGGCGAATTGGCTATATCCGAGATACCTTAGATGGAGCAGGGTTTACCGAAGTAGGAATTATGTCTTATTGTGCCAAGTATGCCAGTAGTTTTTACGGCCCCTTCCGAGATGCTTTGGAGTCGGCCCCTAAGGAGGGGGATAAAAAAACCTATCAAATGGACCCTGCTAACCGTAGGGAAGCACTACGAGAGGCAGAGTTAGATGAAGCTGAAGGAGCTGATTACCTCATGGTCAAGCCTGCTTTAATGTATTTAGATGTCATCTCTCAGTTGAAGGATCAAAGTGATCTGCCTATCGTCGCCTATCAAGTAAGTGGAGAATATAGTATGCTCCATGCCGCTGCCCAGAAAGGTTGGTTAGACCTAGAATCCTGTATGCTCGAGTCCCTAATGAGCATTCACAGAGCCGGTGCTGATATCGTCATAAGCTATTTTGCCAAAGCTTTGGCAAAAAGTTTGCAACAATGAAAGTTTTGATGGGAAATTCAGTATTTAGGCCTTTTGAATTTGAGATTTTTTTACATTTTTAAGGAACATAGACCCTCTTAGAAATTCCGTATGCGATATCATTTTATGTATTGGCATCAACTTGTGGGAATTTGTCTGATTATTTTCCCCCAATCTTTGCTTAATGCCCAGATTTCTGGTTTTCCTGAAGCAACTAATCCCCGATATTCTTATTTCAAACTTTTTCAGGAAGCCAAGGAGTTATATGACAAAGCCTTGTATGGGGCTGCAAGGGAAGAGTTTGGCCAATTTCTTTTGATGGAAGAAAATGCTCCACAAAGAGAAGGGGTTAATAATGATCTGCATGCTGAAGCTCGATACTACCAGGCCATGAGTGCCTATTTTTTGACACAGAATGATGCCATTGAACTCTTAGATGAGTTTGTAGAAACCTATCCCGAAAATTCTCATGCTGTCCATGCCCAATTTTATAAGGGAAAATATTTCTTCGAAAGGCGGGACTATCAGCGGACCATTGAGGTACTAAGAGAGATCAGTGCTCCTTCCTATAGTTTAGGGACAGAATCGCAAAACGAATATTTCTTTTTGATGGGCTACAGTTATTTTTCTGAACAGGGAAATGAGTTAGCAGATCCCCAAATGGCTGTGGACTATTTTAGTAGGCTTTCTGATAAGAATAACCTCTATGTGGAAGAGGCTTTATATTACAAAGCTATTATTCAATATAAAGAAGCGGTTAGGATGGAATTGGATCCTTACAGTGGGGAGGACTACAAATCTATGTATCGGGAGGCAAAGAGAGCCTTTTTAGACCTTTCCAAGTCTCGGAAGTATGGCCCTCAAACCCGTCTTTACCTGGCAAATACCTATTTAAAACTCGACGAACGCGCGCAATTGTTTGCCCTTGCGGAAGATCTGATGGCCAATCGCTCCAATTCGGTAAACGCGGAACTCTATCACCTGGTAGCGAATGCTTTTTATGACAGTGCTTCCAATGTGGTAGGAATTCCTGCAAATGTTTTCAATGATATGAGTAGGGAAGATTTGATGGATGAGGCCTATGCCAATACCATTCGGTACTTCGATGAGTTTTTGAGGAGAAAAGGGAAAATGGGGCGTACGGACTATTTTCGTTTGGGCTATTCGTTGTATTACCTCAATAATTATGAAGATGCCATTAGGGCCTTTCAGCAGGTGCTTGGACAACCCGATTCCCTCACCCGGAATAGCTCTTATTTTCTGGGCTTTTCCTACATTGAAACCGGAGAATTGGACGATGCCAAATTGGCCTTTGGCAAGGTCATAGCCCGTACCGAAGGATATGGAAGAGACGCATATGGCTTTCCCCTACAAGAAGATATTGTCCAAAATGCCTATTATCAATATGCCAAGCTGGCCTTTGCTACAGGTGACTACAATAGAGCCCGAGAGGCCTTGATTGAAATAGAAGAATACTTCCCGAATTTCCCGAAGATTAATGATGTGAGGAAACTATTGGGAGAAGTGTGGGTACAAAACCGAGATTACCAGGAAGCCATTCAATATTTCGAATCTATTCCCTTAAACGATCCTGAGGCGCGGAGTATTTACCAGCAGGCTTTGTACCATTACGGATTGGAGCTATACGAGCAAGGAGCATTTGACCAAGCCGATGTCTACCTCAATCGGGCTATTTCCCTTAATGCAGATAATGACCGGACTTTGGCAGCTCGATTTTGGCTCGCAGAAAATACCTTTCAAGCAGGGGATTATGCTTTGGCGAATCAACGATACAATGATTTCCTTCAAAAGCCTGGGGCTAATGGGAATCCCTATTATTCTGCTTCCTACTACGGCCTGGGATGGAGTAATTTTAAAGATAAGAAATACGCCAAAGCCTTTGACTACTTTGAACAGTTTACTCGAATGGGAGCCTCCAGGACTCCCGGGAATATTCTGGCGGATGCCTACCTTAGGGCTGGAGATTGCTTGTTCTTACTACGCCGATATAACCAAGCCCAAACTTATTATGATAAGGTGGCAAGGGCTGGAGATAAGTTTAAGGAAAGTGTTCAATATGCCTTGTATCAGACCGCAGAAGGCCTATATCGGCAGCGGAAGTATCGGGAATCGGTTAACACCTTTGATAAGCTGATTCAGGCTTATGCGGGTGAACCCATTGAAGACAATGCCCTAGACCGAATATCAGAGATTTATATTACCTGGTTAAAAGAATATCGTACAGGAGCTCGCTACGCCACTCGATTAGTGGAGAAATATCCCAATAGTCGATTAGCTCCAGACGCTTATGCCCGGCTAGCCTTGGCTGCCTATGAGTCTGGTAATTCAAATGCTGCTATCAGATATTTCCAGAAGATTTTGACGGATTATGGCCACAACAAGAAGAACGCTGAAATAGCCCTAAGCAATCTGGCTAATTTACTGCCGGAGAATGAATTCGATCGAATTTTAAGGGATTATCGCAACCGCAATCCTGAGCTCAATGAGAATGTGGCAACCCTAACCTTTAATACAGGCATGGAGCGTTATTATGCGGGAAACTACAATTCTGCGATTAGTCAATTTTCTGATTATATCAAAAACTTTCGCAATGGCCCGGATTACTTCAATTCTCTCTTTTTTCGGGCCAAATCCTTCATAGCTCTCAACCGAGTTCCTCAGGCCCTAAATGACCTAGAGCAAATATACGCTGGGAACAAAAATGACCAAACCAATGCAGCCTTATTAGAGGCTGCGGAAATTTATTATGGCCAACAGCAATACCAAAAGAGTATGCAACTCTTTGACCGTCTATCTGTTGTGGCTGAAGCTGCTACCAATCGGGCTATTGCTTTATTTGGTGTAGCCAAGAATTTGCGTGCTCTAGGAGATTACGCTCAGGCCCAACGAGTCTTAGAAGATATTTCTGCTGATCCCCAAGTAGATGGGGACTTACAGGTTCGAGCCCAAGTGGAAATTGGACAGGGATTGATTCTCCAGAAACGCTATGGAGAGGCGACGCGGATTCTTCAAGAAGTGGAGCAAAACAATTCCAATGAATTCGCCGCACGTAGCCAATACCTTATCATACGCATCTTGTTTGAGCAAGCTAATTATGGGGGAGTCGTGGATGCTGGGAAGTATATGAATAATACCTATCCTTCCTATAACCTGCTAAAGGCTGAGGCAAATCTAGTTATGGCTGAAGCATACTACCAACTTGGAGAAGTATGGCAGGCTAAAGGTGCGCTGGAAAGATTGATCCAGGAAGACCGCTTTCCAGAAATACAGGAAAGGGCGCGCATACGACTGGAAGAGATTGAAGCTGCCGAGGCCAATAACCCCGTCCAACCCTTTAATAACAACTAGCCAAATCCGCTAAGTAAATGAATCTCCGATGAACCATTATTTCATGTGTATATCCCTGAAAGTTAGCCGAACTGCCATCAGAAATATTTTGTGCTGGGCCCTTTTTCTACCTGTATGCCAAGTGTATGCGCAAAATGATGTCTTGGGAGGCCAGGATACTTTAGTCCTGGAAAATGACCGAATCGAAGATGTAATCGATAGTGAAAAGCCTCTGCTTAGGACTCCAAAGGCTGATATTCCCCCTCCCTCTGTCAATAGGTTTACTTATGAGCCCCTCGATGTTTTTATGGAAACCGATTATACTCCTCGTCCTCCCCAGGTGCAGCCTCTTGAACCCCCAGGAAGGGAAAAGCTCTATCACAATATGCTTAAGCTACAATTTGGCCGCTATGTTACGCCTCATGCTACCCTCTACCTCAATAATGGGCCTGACCGAAATAATGATTTGGGTTTGCAGTTTACCCACGAATCTTCCCACAATGATGAAGTAACTTATCGAAGGTATAGAGAGGACTACGGAACTATTTATGGTTCTACCCAGTCTGGCGATAAGGAATATAAGGGAAGTCTGAGCATTTATAACACCCAATATTTCAATTTTGTTGACCCTATTGCTGCTGGTATAGAAAATCTGAGGGATGAAGTTCGCGAGCCTATAGAAGATAGTATTCGTATGAGTTTCACTCGATTAGACCTAAAAGGAAGCCTTCAATCCCTACAAAATGATAAAAAAACTTACTTCTATAATTTAGATGGAAGGGTTAGGTATTACAATGGTAAAAGAGAAAACAGCGAACTACATCTAACGCTTAATCCCAGTGGCGGGGTCGAAATAACGGATGACCTTATTCTCGATGCTGATTTGGGGTTTACTTATACCCGAGCGGATATTGGTTTATCTGTACAAGACCGAACCTTTTTTACAGCTATTCCCTCTCTCAATTTTTCAAGTGGGAATTTCAAAGGAAAGGTGGGACTTGTATATAATGCCTATAACAATGACGTAGATACAGCTTCAATTTCTAATCTGGGCCCCATCGCGGAACTATCCTACTCCCTTGCTGAAGGGTTCACCCTGATGGCTGGGGTCAGTTCCGGAATGAAGTACAACCACTACTTCGACATGATTTACACCAATAGGTACCTGAGTCGCGATGTCGAAATTAGGCCTACTATTGAAAAATTTCAGGTTTATGGGGGGATAAAGGGCAAAGTAGCTAATTCTATAGATTACTCTGCCAAGGTTTACTTCAAGCGTCTTGAGAATGCACTTGTATTTACCGTCCCCTTTGATCAAGCTTATTTCCAAGCCAGTTATGACTCCTTGGTGGAGGTCCTGGGGATAACAGGCGAAATAAAATATCAGCTAGATGAGGCAATAAGTCTGGGGGGAAATCTTACCTATGAGAATTTCACCATGTCCCAGCTTGCAAAATATTTTCATGTAGCACCCTTTCGGGCAGATGCCTTTGTGCGTTACAATTGGAAGGATAAACTTCTGGCGCAGGCCAGTCTTGGTTTCTTCAGCAATACACCGATGGGCTTAGATGAAAATGGGAATGAGTTTACTAGAGATGCACTTCCTTTACTTAACTTACATGCGGAATATAAGGTGTTAGAACGTTTTTATGTACATTTAGCAGTTGATAACATTTTGGATTTTAGTTATCAAAGATGGTTGTTTTATCCGGAAAGAAACTTCGATATAAAAGGAGGGGTTTCGATTATTTTTTAAAGTTGAAAAATTACAAATACTTTTGCATCTTTAGGTAGGAAGAATAGTTGAGTAGCCTAAACGTTTGACCCAACGGTATTTTTTTCAAAAAATGCAATAAATGAACCTTAGCAACGATATATATTTGAGAAGTGCCTTCAAAGAGCTGGATTCATTTGCAATTGCAGGGATCGGTACTTTTCGAAAAGTATATCACGCAGCGAGAGAGGAGTCATTTTTAGGCGAGTTTTTACCTCCTAGTGTATCAGTTGAATTTGTCTCTAAAGTGGATGAGAAGTTGCTGTTGGAAGATTATTTGATGCATTCCATCCATCTAGATAAGCATACTGCTCTACACATGACTCAAGATATTCGGAAGAGCATCTTGACTTCTTTAGCTACTCAAGGCACCTATGAGATTTCAGGTATTGGTGCGCTTAAAAGAGATGCTCAGGGAGGTATTCACTTTATATCTGATTCTATTAAAGATGGTTTTTTTTCCGGTGATTACTTTGGTTTTCAGCCTTTAAAGTTGAGTGTTTTAGAAGAAAAAGATCAACCGATTGCGGAAACTATGATTCAGGAAGAGCAACAAACTCCATCAGCTAGCCTTGCAGAAGGATATTGGTTTGGCTGGAAGTCTACGGCTATTTTAGGTATCGTTTTTCTGTTTGGCGTATACCTCTTCATTATGGATGGCCCAGTAAGGTCTACCCTGAGGAGAGCTTCCCTGGTGGAAGGCCTTAAGGTGAGGAATCTTGGGCCCGAAGCGCAATTTTTGGCAGATAATTTTGAACCCCTACCGACTGTTCCGGAGGAAACCATGGAGGATCCTTTTGCAGACCAATCTAATATCTTTCCAGAAGAAACATCTGTTGAAGGATCTGAGCCTGTAAATGCAGAAGATTCCGAGAAAAAGAAGACAGAAATTACAAGGTCTAACCCAATAGCTTCTGCAGAGAAACCTGAAGCAACTACAAAACAAGTTAACCCGTCTAGCCCGATTACTAGTGAAACCCTCTACAATCCCTCCAATAAAGGGGTCTTTCGGGGCGAAGGGGCGAACGGAGAGGCTAGTGAAGAGGAAGTTTTTATTCCTCAATCCAATGTTTCAGCCCTCAGCGATGATGCATTTAGACAAAGGATCCCTCAATCTGGCTTATATCATGTGATTTCTGGCAGTTTTAAACTTCAAAGAGATGCCGAGCAGGTTGTCAGCGAAATGCTGCGTAGGGGCTATGATGCCCAGGTGCTCACTTCAGCCCCCACTACACATAGAGTTTCTGTATTCCGCTCTGCAGATAGGAAAGAAGCTGAATCTTTTGCTGCCAAACTCAAAAGTCGAGGGGTGCCTAAGTCTTGGATTTTCCATGATAGGTTTTAGTAAACCTAACCCCTTCTACCGTATTATCTAGCACATTCTAATTATTGAATCCATGTTTTTAGTTGAGGAATCTGTTAAAAGGCTATGTGTGAAAATGAGTCTTTTTTCCTTCTTAATTTTATTTTTCCTTAAAATTTCATTAGCTCAGTCCTTTATATCAGCACCTGCCTATCACCTGATTATAGCTAGCTATAAATCCTTTGAGGCAGCAAATAATTTTGTAGAAGTCCTACAGCAAAAGGGTATTCAAGCCTATATCGTTTTTCCAGAAGCCGAAGGAAATGTCTATCGGGTTTCTATCTATGGGTCTCCAGATAAAGCGATGGTTTCGAGTTACAAAGGCCAAATGAAAAATAGGTATGAAGGATGGATTTATTTTCAGGATGTTCCAGAACAATTGAAGAATCAAACTCCCCGGCTAAGTGCTGTTCAAGGAACTATTGCTAGCCCTAGCCGCCCAATGAATAACCCCAGGCAAGACCTTATCCCCGGACTTGAAAATCCCCGGGGAGTAATGTACTACTTGATTCTAGGTAGTTATGATTCCTATGAAGCAGCTCAGAAAAGAGCTGATGCTCTCAGAACAAACAAGTACGAACCCGACATTCTCCTCCCTACAGCGAATACGCCAAAATACCGAGTATATGTATATGCTACAGGTGATAAGGCCGAAATTGAAGCATATGCCAACAGATTAGAAACTACTCACCGTCAAAGTGGGTGGATATATGCTCAACCCGTAGAACTTATGCCTTTTGAGAATGGATTGCCTGAGCCAAGTTTTGCTTCAAGAGGACAAAATAGCCGCCCGCTTCCTCAGGAAAATCCTCGGATGCAGCCAAGCCCCGTATCTTTCAATTTTTACCTTATTGCGGCTAGTTTTAAAAAATTAAAGCAGGCACAGCAATTTGCTCAAGAACTTGTTCGGGAAGGTTTTTCTCCTCTTATTTTGACCGATGATGGATCAAATGGGCATTATAGGGTTTCTATTTATCACGCCTATTCACGAGATGAGGTGCAGTATTACGCAGACCAATTGCGCAAAACCCAAGGCAAAAAATATTGGGTATTTCAGCCTTAAAGTTTTTGCAAGACTTCCTGTGCCTGGTAGCGATAGGGATTGGGGTAAGTAGAAATTTCTTTCAATAACCTCCGGGCTTCCCCCTGTCTACCCGTAGCCAAATAAATTCGGGACAAATACCAACCCGCAGAGCTAGCAGCCCAATCAGTCTGTTCGTAAACTTCAGAACTGGAAGAAAGTAAATGGTAGAGTTCCCGCTCGGCTTCGCGGTATCTTTCATAGGTAAAATACCAAATACCCATATTGGCTTTAAAGGTTCTCTGGACCTCTTCATTGGAAGTTTTGCGTTGAGGCTTTGCCAAATACATCTGGCTTCTAGCAGGCAAATCTGTGGGTTGAATCTTGTCCAATTCTTCCATAGAATAAGAGGAAACTCTTTCTTCTGCCATGGGAGGTCTTGACCTAGAAGATAGCTTCTTGCCCATGCTTAACTGCATGTTAACCTTCTTTAATGGACTAGATATATAGGGTAAGAAGACTTGTGAGCTCAATGGTGCTTGCTCTGAATTTTTGGAGATCGATAAATTTGTATCCTGAGATAAGTTTTCTTCTTTCTCAATATCAAACACATAGGGAGGATGGATAGAGGGATAGGGGAGTGTTTCTGTCTTTTTTGCCTTATTCCTTAAGACGGCTTCTCCCAACATAGACTTTTCCTTTTTCAGGCTCCGAGTAGACTTGGCGCTCTGTCTTGCTTCGGCAATAGCAGGGGGAGTGAGTGAGGGACTTGTGACCTTGCGATCAAGATTCTTTGAAGGAGTTTCAGCAGAGCCAGGAGTTCCTTCTTCCGATTCGGAAAGTGGGGCATCGGAGTGCTTTTGTTCACCTTGTTCAAAATGGTTATTAGCCAGCCTTTCTGCTTTCTGATTAGGTATCCACAATATCATGAACAGCACCAGAATTACCGCAGCAATTCCTGCCATGGACGCAAGAAAAGGATTGAACTGGATATCAGGACGTACACGGGAGGATCTTTTGGTAGCAATTGGGGTATTAGGAATAATTCGGCTGTTCAGTCTCTCTTGTGTTTTTCGCTGAATCCTACGGATATGTTTGGAGACTTTTTGAGGTTGCTCCACCCATTTCAACCCTTCCAAGGCATCTTGAGCCATGGGGTTTTCTGCTAGATACGACTCCATAGCGAGCTTGCCTTCCTCAGATAATTCTCCGAGTAAGTATGCCTGAAATTCCTCCCTTCCAGGCCCGCCGCTCTGGGGTGCCCTGTTCTTATCCCTCATATAACAATTGATTTAAGACATTTTTCAAATTCCGTTTTCCATTCTGAAGGTAACTTTTTACTTGTTTCATGGAATATTGAGTAGCCTCACAAATTTCTTTGTAACTCTTTTTTTCCAGGAAAAACATTTCTACACATATCCGTTGATCCTCGTTCAGACTTCCAATAGCTTTCTCAAGCTGTCTCAATTCCCATTCCTTTTGTTCATGCTCCGGCCTCAAATAAAAGACTGTCTCTACCCTCTCAGGGTTGTTACGCAACTCTGCCAGATTTTCTTGCTTTTTTTTATGTTGCCTTAACAACCCTAGACAGTGGTTTCTCACCACAACGCGGATCCAATGGCTAAATACTTGAATGTCATACACCTTCAGATCTTTTATCAACTTCTCAAAGATTTGCATAGCTGCATCTTCACTTTCAGCCTCATCCTTTAAATATTTCATGCATGCCAAGAAGATCCACTCTGTATAGCGTTCAAACAGGATGCCTACTAAATAGGTATCCTGGCTCTTGCGATACCTAAGGATGAGTTCTTCATCGGAAAGCCTTTGTATATGCGATTCAAATCGGGGCATATAGCATGCTAAAAGGTTCTTTAATAGTATGATAAAAAAAAGTGGATTTTTCCATAAAAAATCCACTTTGAATGAAAAATAAAAAGGACTTCAAGACCTTAGCGGAGTAAGGTGAACGTACCTTTTTCATTCCATATATCTCCCTCAATATCCTGAATACGGACCTTAAAGACATAAACCCCTTCAGGGGCGCTCCCCCCATTAGCTAAACTACCATCCCACTGGAAATCGGGATCTAGGGATTCAAAAATGCTTTCTCCCCAGCGATTAAAAATCTTAATTTCAAACTGCCTGACGAGGTTGGAGCTTATAAAAAACTGATCATTTACCCCATCGCCATTGGGAGAAAAAGCAGTTGGTGCAAAGACATTTATTTGTTTTATAACTTCAATTACCTTGTTAAACTCATATTCACATCCATTGATATCTATAATATCAACAGAAACATTATATTTCCCTGAAAATTGAAATTCGTGAGCGGGTTCGTCAGCTGTGGAGGTTTCCCCATCTCCAAAACTCCAACTGTATTCATCACCGATAATATTCCCAGCAATGGAAAAGTTTACGATGGCATTGGGAATTTCTACCAGTTCACTACTTGCGAAAACTTCTCCCATTCCCAGAGGATGAACGAATGCGCTCACTTCTTCGAATTCACTAAAACAGCCTTGTGGGGAAATAGCTTGTGCATAGAAGGATTGGTTCTCTACAAGTGCCTCCGTAAGTAATGTGCTACCGATGAAAAAGGGTAAGGTATCGGTAGGTGTATTATACCAGTTTACAATACTTCCCTGGGAGGCGCCTTCAATTTGGAGTTGGGCAGGATCCCCAAAACACACCGTATCATTATCTGCTACCAGAGGAATATTGGACGGATAAATGGTTAGGTCTTGTTCCAAACTATCCAGGCAGGCATTGTTGGTCCCTACAATAAGTTTAACTTCATAGGTCCCCGTGGTACCATAAGTATGAATAAATTGGGTTTGGTTATTTATTACAGTCCCATCTCCCAAGTCCCAGGTCCAGGAAGTTAATTGATCGTTGTCAAGTGGGGTAAGGGTACTTAAGTCTTGGAAAGCGGTGGTATCGTTTAAGCAAATATTGCGAACTTCAAAATCTAGGTCGGGTTTGGGATAGATATCCACTGTTTTCTCTATCTCGGCAAAACAACCTGCATCTGTGAAAACAGTGAGATTTACTGTATATATCCCAGGAGCATCATATCGGTGGGAGGGATTGATCTGAATTGAATTTGTGCCATCTCCGTAATCCCACTCGTTTCTGCCAATAGTGGCCGTGGTAGGGGTTGTGGATAGGTTCGTAAAAGACACCTTTTGTCTGGTACAGGCTCCGTCCACTTCAAAGTCGGCTATCGGTTCGTCAAATACCTCGACCGTATCAGCGGTACTATTAGTGCAATTATTTTCGTCAATTACCTCTAGTTGCACAATTCTAACTCCTGAGCTGGGGTAACTATAGGTAGGATTTTGTTCGGTGGAGCCTACTCCATCCCCAAAATCCCAGTTAAAGGATATGATATTTGTATTAGGACCCTCATAGGTAAACTCGAAAAGATTGGAATTTAGGCATTGGTCCTGTGTTTCCCCAATTTGGGAAACAGGGGGCTGGTGAATCGTTAGGGGAATGCTAATGAAGGCCGTACAGGTATTTTCTTCTACTGTTAATTCTATCGTTTTGGCCCCAAACTCCTCATAGGAGATGGTGTGAGGGCCAGGCCCAGTAGGTAAGGCAGGAGCCATGGCAGTAGGGAAGTTCCAGTCATAGGAGGCTCCTGCTGATGCCGTTCCGGTATAGCTTACCTCGATGGGCTCATTTTCACAGGCTGACTCTACAAGGTCCAACTCAGCGGTAGGGGTAGGGAACACTTCTATGGTCTGTGTTGTAACTTCGCTGAAACATCCACTGCTCTCCAACTGTAGACTTACACTTTGAATCCCAGGATCAGCCCATTCAAGTTCTATGGGACCTGCATTGGTTCCCGCAAGTTGAGTGGCCGTCCCAAAGTCCCACAGGTATATGGAAGATCCAGTAGGATCCAATCCCGTAAAATTGATTTCTGCGGGGCTTCCGGTACAGATGGTGGCGGGAAGCGTAAATTCTGAGGTGGGAATCGGTAATACCTCTAAGTCTAAGGAGTCGCGATACAACAGACAACCATCAAGACTGAGAATATCAACGAAATACCGTTCATTAGCTGTGGGATTTACCTCTACTTCTGGACCTGTGAGATTACCAGGAGTCCAAATGACCTGAAAGTCACTGGGATTGCCTAATCCACTTACACGGAGCGTACTGGTATCTCCAATACAAATTACCTGTGGAGAAGCACTTATCTGGACAGGTAAGGGGTTTAAACTCAAGGTACGAGAGTTGGGAATTTGGGAGGCATTTCCACAAATATCATTCACTTCCCCTACCAGGGATACTTCGTATTGTCCTGTTTGAGTAATAGGGGGTTGTATTTCTAAGACAAAGGAGTCAGCAAAGGTTGAAAAGCCTTGATCGCAGTCGGGTTTGATAACCCGGGTAACTGTATGGATACCATCGGGGCCTGTTATGGAAAAATCCGCAGGGGTAACTGTTGAACAAACCACTTCTTCGCTGAACTCTACGGTGATGTTATCTGCCCCGCAATTTTGTTCTACAAAATCTAGTTCTGGAGCTCTGGTGTCTATAATACTTGCTGTCGAACCATTGAAGTCCAAGGAAAAGCCTGATACATTGACCAGGGGACTAAAATAGGTAACATTAAGGACGTATACTTCTCCTCGTGTTACAGTCAAACAGGGGCCGTTTTGTGCAGCACATGGGCCAGTTGTTTCCCCATTAGGACCCGTTCTACCAGCACAGCCGTTTTGACGGGCACCGAAATTACAGTTCCCATTGTCTCGTGCGGTTACATTGCCATCTATAACATCTTGGCAGGTGGCATTAGTCAGATTAAATATAGCCCAATCATAATCGTCCTGGGCGGAATCAAGGGCGGTAATAGTGAAGCACAAACTTCCAGATTCCTGAACCGTCATAATGTACCATGATTCCCTGGCAGCACCCTTGGAGATACAAGAGTTATTGTTGCCAATCTCATCTGGGTTTTGGCCCAATCCAGTATAAGGTAGCCTTTGGAAGAAAGTGTCCTGCATACTGGAGATTGCCCCACAGAGTTCCAATGCGCCAAAACAGTCTTGTTCTGGCTGATTAGGAGGGAGTTCCTGCCCCCAGAGATTGGGAGAATACATCAAGAAAAGAACTCCGCTAAAAAAAAATACAAGTTTTTTGCTCATCTACAACAGCGTTATGATTCCAAAAAGGTACATATTCTCTTATTAGCAATTTTAATGCTATATTTTTAAAGGAGAAAGAAGAGAAATAATTTTACCCTTAAATACACTTCAAAAGGGAGAAAGGTTATAAAATATATTACAGGTTATTTCTCCGCTGAAAATATGTCTAGTTCTGGAAACAATTTGTCTGTTTTTCCTAGTTGATGGGTTTTGATTAACTCATAGGTATCCATTTGCGCTGCAACAAGTGGCTGAGAATCTGAAGAAATAGGAATATTCATGAGGTTCTGATCCAGATATACTGCTTTGGTATTATCTTGAAGCTGTAAATATAAAATGTGCATGACTTCAGCCTTTAATTTCTGGGCATATATGGGGAAAATGACTTCTACCCGGCGGGATAAATTGCGTTCCATCCAGTCTGCAGATCCCATATACATATGGTAGGCTCCTTGGTCGTAGAAGACAAAAACCCTTGCGTGCTCCAACCAATTCCCCACAATTCTTCGGATTCGAATATTTTCACTGAGCCCAGGAATTCCTGGTCTGAGACAACAAATTCCCCGAACGATTAAATCAACTTTTACCCCAGCCTGGCTTGCCTCATACAGCTTTTTAATCATGTTTTTGTCTTCAAGATTGTTAACCTTGATGAGGATGTAGCCAATTTTCCCTCCCTTTGAAGCCTGGATTTCTTGTTGGATCATCCGTTCAAAATCTGATCGAATATTGAATTGGGCTACCAATAGGTGTTGAAAGGAGACTTCCTTTACGCCTTTTTCTAAAAAATTAAATACCTGAACCAGCTCTTGTGTAATATTTGGGTTAGCCGTAAAAAAGCCATGGTCAGCATAGATTTTGGCTGTCTTTTCATTGAAATTTCCGGTGCTTAGAAAGGCATACCTTCTCCTTTGGCCCCCTTCTTTCCTAATAACTAGAGCAATCTTGGCGTGAACCTTAAGGTTGGGAAGACTGTAGCGTACACTAACACCAGCCTGTCTCATCATCTCAGCCGTCTGTAGGTTGGTTGCCTCATCGAATCGAGCTTTTAACTCTACGAAGACACTGACTTTTTTATTATGTTGAGCGGCTTTAATCAGGTTAGAGACAAAGCCTGAGTCGGAGGCCACTCTATATTGCGTCGTGTGAATTTCCTCTACTAGAGGATCTTCTGAGGCTATTTGTAGAAAACGAATGACACTATCGTAGGAATGATAAGGAAAGTGTAAGAGGTGATCCCGTTCCCTGAGGGTTTCAAAAAATTTATCTGCTTGCTGAAGCGGTTCATAGGGTAGGGGAGGGAAGGAGGGGGCCTCTAGTTGGGGGGCTTTGGGGTTTGGAAAGCCAAAGAAATCATGGAAATTATGGTATTTACCACCGGGGATTGCTTCCGACTTTTTGATTTTCATGAAACTCCGAAATTCCTCTGGAATATCCGTCTGATGGGATAGATTGAGGGAGTCGATCAAGTATTTTAACATTTCACGGGGCATACTTTGATCATAGAGCAACCTCGCTGGGGAACCAACCTTTCTTTTTTTGAGACTTTCACGGATTTTGGCGGCCAGGTCTCCAGTCAATTCATCTTCAAGCAGCAAATCTGCATTTCGAGACATCTTTATGCTATGAGATTCTATGACCTGAAAACCGGGGAATACAATATGTAAGTTAAGCCGGATGATATCGTCTAAGAACATAATGTAATTCTGCCCATCTATTGATGGAAGCTGAATAAACCGGGAAAAGTAATGAACGGGAATTTGGATTAAGGCATACCGAGACTTTCTGCCTGAGGGCTTTTCAAACCCATTCTCTCCCTTTGGGCTTTGCTTTCTTTTCATATGAACCATGAGATAAATCGCCCGGTCTCTTAAAAAGTGCAAGACCTTATTTTTCATCAACAATTCTGGATGAAGGAAGGGGAGGATTTGCTCATAGAAATAAGATTCAATAAAATCCATGTGGATTTTGTGTTGAGGTATCCCCTGAAGGAGAAATATTCCGTTCTTTTCCAACTCAGGAAGTATTTCCTCCCGGAAGATATGGCCAAACTCTTCTTGTTGCTCGGTGACGCGTTGGTAAATGTGTTCCAGGATCTTATCAGGGTGTAAACCGAGGGCCTTTTTTTTCTTTTTCTTTAGTCGGGCTACCCCTTGGATGGAAGCTACCCGTACGCGAAAAAACTCATCGAGGTTGGAGGAAAAAATGGCTAAGAATTTAATTCGTTCATATAAAGAAACGGAGGGATCCTTTGCTTCGAGAAGAACGCGATAATTAAATTCCAACCAACTTAAATCACGATTAATAAAGCGATTTCCATCATAATTTGCTTCCAGTGTTGCTGGGTTTGAAACAGGAGATTTGTTCATGGGTTGAGTGTACTCTATAAGTTAGGAGATGAGAAAGGCCCCAATGAAGGCGATCACGACAAAGATCATCCCATACATAAATGTGTTATAGGCTAGTCTCAGGAGTTTAAATTTTTTGGCGAGGACTTTCCCCAAAAAATAGATGTCTTTGGCCATACTACCGTACAGATAGTCGCTGTCATTCATCATTTCATTGATGCCCCACTGGTATTCGTTCAAATCCATCCGGTAAAAGTTTCCAAAGAAAAGAAGGTTAGTACGTTTTTGGAGGATGTCCTCTCGCGTAAATACCCCTGAGTTTACCTGGGGCCTGGTAGAAAGAATGGCAAATACAATAGTTGTCAGGCTAATGAGGACGAGCAAACCCGTGGGTATAGCCAGTGGAGTCTCTGATACGGAAAAGGATTCCCCTGAAACGCTTGCTACGATGGGAACAAAGGAGGAAAGGACAATTGAGATAATAATGGCATTTATGGATAACAAGATGTTGGCCTTATTATCTGCAATGGAACTGAGGTTGATATGAACCCGATAGGTCACCCGAAACATGGTTTCAATTCCCCGATCCGGTTTTTGTGAAGATAATTTTTCTAATTTTTTCTTGAGCTTTTTGATAGTCTTTTTGCTGGATACCAATTCATCTTCTAGTACGTTATTGCCTTTCTCCTGGCCTTTTCCCATTTTCTTTTTGAGTTTTTTAATATTTTTCTGTTTGGCTTTTTCCAGGACATCTCGGCCATAATCGGTATAATAGGAATGATTTTCTAAGAACAAAAGGTTCATTTTATTCCATTTCTTATCGCTGAACACTTCATTGCGGAACCTTTCTCCCTCTTCTCG
The DNA here is from genome assembly GCA_965263105.1 of Bacteroidia bacterium. Classification (GTDB taxonomy): domain Bacteria; phylum Bacteroidota; class Bacteroidia; order J057; family J057; genus JBCCTX01. The sequence goes on from CBDHGL010000003.1 coordinate 1,761,723, forward strand.
AATGAGTTGGGCATTGAAAAGTGCATCTGGGGTAGTAAGGTTGTACAAATCTGCATCCTTGATAACCATCTCAAGCAAATTTCTAGGCTCTTGCTCTAATTTTGTGGCTTCTATTAGGTCGCAGATGGCCTGCATTCTCTCTTGGGGGATTTCAAATTTTGAAAAAAATGTTTTGGCCATTTTGACTCCCACCTCTTCATGGTCATCATAGGACTCTACGTAGCCCAAATCGTGAAACCAGGCAGCTAATACAAGGGTGTGAATATCTTCTTCAGACAAAGAACTCGCCAAACCTATTTCCCGTACTCCATTTACTACTTGCTCGGTATGGGCTAGGTTATGGTAAGAAAAGCCCTCTGGCAGATGATTAAGCAATAAGTTTCGGGCATAAGATTCAGTTTCCTGCTGAATGATATCCTCCTTTTCATATATCTGGTCCATAATTGTGGCTGTGTGGTCCCTATGATCTCCAAAGTTTTGTCCGCAATAGGATTTCGTAGATTATTCCTCTAACTTGAGCCGTCATTTTTGCAGTAAGATAGTCTTTTTAAGTTCCAATCGTTAAAAATAAAATTTAAACTATTTGTATGAAAGTTAATGTGGCGATTATTTGTGGTATCATCCTGCTGGTATCTGCCTGTGCCCAGTCTGGAGGGGTCTCCCTTTCTAGCTCCTTAAATAGTAAACAAGATAGCATTTCCTACGCTTTAGGGATGGATATTGCCAATTCCGTAAAGGGCGGATTGATTGACCAAGGATTAGAGGTCAATGAGTCTCTCATTGCTCAGGCAATTGTGGATGTAATTGGAGAAAATAGCCTTCTTTTACAACAAGAGAATGTCCAAGGCCTCATTGTCCAGATGCAACGTGAATTAAGCGCCTCTCAACAGGAAAAAATGATGCTGAAAGCGGAATCTAATAAGGCGGAGGCTGATGCTTTTTTTGCTGAGAATAAAGCTAAAGAGGGAGTAATCGAAACAGAGAGTGGCTTACAATATAAAATCCTAGAATCAGGGAAAGGCGTTTCTCCCAAGGCTGATGAAACTGTAGTTGTTCACTACACGGGAAAACTCTTAGATGGAACAACCTTTGATAGCAGTATTGAGAGAGGTACTCCTACCGAGTTTAAGGTGAATCAGGTCATTTCAGGTTGGACCGAAGCCCTTCAATTGATGGTGCCTGGAGATAAATGGGAGGTGTATATTCCTTCAAACTTGGGATATGGGGCAGCAGGAAGCCCTCCCCAAATAGGGCCCTATGCCGGACTGGTTTTTGAGGTAGAACTCATAGAGGTCAAATAGTAGGACATCTGTGAACTTTGATCCAGTAGCGCCGATTTATGATCGTCTTGCTAAGTGGGTATTCGGTTCTGTCATCCAAAAAATTCAAATCGATCTCTTGCCAAATATTCCCGATGGCTCTGATATTTTACTCGTCGGAGGCGGGAGTGCCTGGATTCTTGAACATATATGGGCCCTTTGTCCCTATAGGCGGCTTGTCTTCTTAGAAGATTCACCCAAAATGCTCGGACTTGCACAGGTTAGGCTCCAATCAACAAAACTGGAAAAGAATATTTCCTTGAGGACCGAACTTGTATTGGGAAGAGAAGATTATTTACCCTCATTCCAACAGTATTCTGTAATCATTACCCCCTTCTTTTTGGATTTGTTTTCCGAAGAGGAATTGCCCTACACTTTTCAGTCCTTAGACCATTATCTGAAACCAGAGGGCCTTTGGCTGTTGGCAGATTTTTCATTGGGTAAATCCATTTGGCGTCCTATTTTTTGGTTATGGATAAAGTTAATGTACTGCTTTTTTAGGTGGACTTGCGGCTTGAAAAATCAAAGATTACCCAATTTTTCAAACTATTTCCATTCAAAAGATTATTTGTTATTAGAGGAAAAGTATAGGTTTTCTTCCTTTATGGTTGCCCAGCTTTACCAAAAAAGAGGCAAACAATCTTCTCTATAACTCGCCACAGCTGCTAGTGATCAAAATGATCATTAACTACATTAACGGGGCTATTTTTTAAAAAGCAATCCAGGTTTTTGGCAGTTTGGTTTAGGAGTCTAGTCCGTGCTTCACGGGAAGCCCAGGCATTATGGGGAGTAATAAAACACTTTCGGGCATCCAATAGGGGGTTGTCACTCGCAGGAGGTTCCGTAGAAAGCACATCCAATCCAGCTCCTGCGATTCTGCCTTCATTCAGGGCAGTAGCCAGATCGCGTTCATGGATAAGTCCTCCTCTACTGGTATTGATGAGATAGGCGCTGTTTTTCATCAAAGAAATCAAGCGATTATCTACAATTTTTTGGGTCTCTTGCGTAAGGGGACAATGTAAGCTAATGACATCGCTTTTTTTGAATAGTTCTGGCAATTTCACCCATTTAACTCCCTCTATATTTCGAGGCCTTGGACCGAAGGCAATTACTTTCATCCCCATCGCCAGGGCAATTTGGGCCACTTTATAGCCTATGCTGCCTAGGCCCACAATACCCATAGTTTTTCCAGAAAGTTCAATAATAGGCCTCTTGACATAACTCCAGTCTTTTCCGCCACTCCATTCCCCTTTAGCTGTGCTCTTGGCGTGAAGTCCAACTCTATTAGTCATTTCCAGGAGCAAGGCGAATACGTGTTGTGCGACGGATTCCGTCGAATAACCAGGGACGTTGGTAACGGTAATCCCCAAAGTACGAGCGGCCTCAATATCAATTATGTTGTACCCTGTTGCAGACACACCAATGTATTTTAGGTTAGGTAAGTCCTTCAGTAAAGCCTTTCTCATCCGAATTTTGTTGACAATAAGTGCTTCAGCAGGCTGACTTCTCTTTCGAACAAGGTCTTCAGAAGGGCTTCTTTCAAAATGAGTTATGTTCCCCAGTTTTTCGAAGGATTCCCAAGATAAGTCTCCTGGATTGAGGGTAAATCCATCTAGAATTACAATCTCCATGTTCACAAAACTAAAGGAATTTTGAAAGTGTTTGCTTAGATGAGGGAGGAATTTGTACTAACTGCCCATAAATTTTCTCTTCTTAGCGCAGAATACCTTCAAATCATATGTTTTTTTGCGAGGTTTGCATGCTTGAAACAACTAAGGAAATAGCAGATGGAACATATTAATATCGATGAGCCCTTAAAAGTAGATCCTCAAGTAAACCCCTGGACTACCAAGGAAGAAGTAGAAATTTATGAAAATAACTGGATAAAAATTACCGAATACCAGGTGGTTAACCCTGCCGGGAACCCGGGAATCTATGGAGTTGTGAGTTTTAAGGGAAGAGCGGTTGGAGTCATTCCCTATGAGGAAGGGAAAATTTGGCTAGTGGGACAATATCGTTATCCACTACAACAATACTCCTGGGAAATCCCAGAGGGAGGGAGTCCCGTGACGGAGCCCCTGTTAGAAACCGCGAAAAGAGAGTTGCTGGAAGAGACTGGTTTGGTGGCCAAGCATTACGAACCTATCGTTGAGATTCACCTGTCCAATTCCGTTACAGATGAATGGGGTGTTATTTATCTTGCTACGGGCTTGGAACAATTCGAAGCTCAGCCAGAAGACACGGAAGAACTGCAAGTGATATCTCTCAGCCTGGATGAAGCTTTTGAATGGGTTGAATCACACAAAATTACAGATTCCCTAACAATTGCAGGGATCTACAAATTGAAAATTCTCCAATTGCAGGGGAAATTGTAAGGAGCGACTTACTGAGAGCTTCGATAGGTTTTGACAAATTCTACCAAGGCATTGATCTCCTCATCACTATATATCCGTTCATAAGGAGGCATAGCATTTTTCCCTTGCCGAATGAGCTTCTTAATTTCTACATCTGAAAGCTTACCCTGTGTAAGGTCCTTAGCCCCTGACAATTGTCCTTTCCCATCTTCGCCATGACAGGCTGTGCAATTGGCCTTGAACAGGGCTTCTCCATGAGCGAGAATATTATAATCTGGAGATTGGGGATCCAACGTGATTGCCGTGGATATATCTCCTTTGACCACCATGCGCTTCTGCATTTCGGCTAATCCATACACGCAAACAATTAGAAAAACTGCCAGGATTGCCAGCGCCTTTCGTTGCTTTTTAAACCCGGTGACTGCGATGGGTATACTCAGAAATACCAATCCGATTTTCACATACAACCAGAAACTAGAACGGCCAATCTGAAATAGCATCGCAATTCCTGTAAGCAGGAATATAGAACTAATGACCATTTCAGGTATTTTCATCCAACGGGTAAATTTGGATAAATTATCCTTTTGATTGAGTAATAAGAAGGTGAGTTTTATCAAATAGATAAGTAAGAATAGAATGACACTTAGCCGGTGGGTATGAAGTAAGCCTGTATACATGAGCTTTGAGTAAATTTATGTATTTTCGGGAAAGTACGAAAAAACACAATTGATAATTAAAAAGCTACCAAAATGGGAAAATTTTCATTGATGGTGTTGGCACTATTGCTGTTAATTTTGGGGGGGCTTTGGGTTTTGGGGCCTAAACCCACTGTCCCTCAATTGAATGCAGACATTGGATCGATTAATTTATCCTTGGAGGAGTTAGAATCTCAGATTCAGGAGGGTGAGGCCGCTATATCTTCAATCAAACCGGATAACGAAGCAAGGATTGTATGGGCTGAGGGTTATAAATACCAAAAGAGTCCTTACAGCTTAGTGTATCTTCATGGTTTTTCTGCCAGTCAGGGAGAGGGTGATCCTGTCCATAGAGATTTTGCCAAACGGTATGGGTGTAACCTCTACCTAGCCCGTTTACAGAGTCATGGGATGGATGTTGCTGAACCCCTTATGGATTTGGACGCTGAAAAGTTGCTGGAATCAGCTAAACAAGCCATCGCCATAGGTAATAAGATCGGAGAAAGGACCCTCGTAATGTCTACCTCTACCGGGGGAACATTGGCCTTATATCTGGCTGCCAGTCATCCAGATTTGGCAGGACTAATCTGCTATTCACCCAATATTGACATTAAAGATGCCTCCTCTGAGTTCTTGGTAAAGCCTTGGGGCTTACAGATCGCTCGGTTGGTGATGGGAGGCAAGTACAGAGAATACGATGCAAGCGAAGACGAGCAAAAATACTGGAATACGCGTTATCGACTTGAATCCTTGGTTACCCTTAAGTCCCTGGTAAAAGCAAGTATGAAGGAAGACATTTTCAAGAAAGTTACCTCTCCTCTATTACTGTTATACTTCTATAAATCTGAGACTGAGCAAGACGATGTTGTTTCGGTACCCCGAATGCTCGAAATGTATGAGCAATTGGGTACCCCTAGAGACCAGAAGAGAAAAGTGGCATTAACTGAGGTAGGCACCCATCCTTTTGCGAGCAGATACACCTCAAAGGATATTGAAAGTGTAAAACGTGAAACCTATTCTTTTGCAGAAGAAGTCTTGGGTATGCATACAGCCCAAACTTCTATGGATACAACTGCTACTGATTGAAAAGTCACAAGGATAACTGCTCTTTTATATAAACGGGTAATTGATATCCCATGGATTGTGCTTTTTCCAAATGCTTAAAGGCTTTTTCCTTAATTCCAAGTTTTAAGTAGCAATAGCCTACATAATAAGGATGGAAGGCTTTATGAGCGGTATATTTTTTATTAGCCTTGAGGTACTTAATGGCTTTTTTGTAGTTTCTGTCTCCCAAATAACTTTGGGCTGCTAGCAACCTTGCGTCTGCTGCTCTGTGCTTGAGTTTTTCTTCATTAAATTTTTTGAGCGCCGTATTGGCGTATAACTGACTTCGGAAATAATCCTTTTTCTCTAAAAAGAGTTTTCCCAGCCCAAAGTAGGCTTCCGTATAATTAGGGAAAAGAGATAAAAGATCTTCATAAAGCGCTATGGCCTCATCGTATCTGCCCTGAAGTTGGTAGGTAGCCGCTAGATTTTGGTAGGCCAAAATACCCTCGGGTTCTCTGTCTAAAGACATTTCAAAATAGTATACGGCACTATCTAAGGAGCCTTCTAAACGATAAATTTCTCCGAGTTTATCCATGGCTTCTACAAAGCGGTAATCTGCATCCAAGGCTTTCAGGAATAAGTTCTTAGCTATTTCGGTATTACCCAACTGGGTTTGGATGGAGGCACTTTTGTAAAGTTTTACTGCATCCAGGGCAATTTCACCCCGATAAAATTGTTGTGCTGTTAGAGTGAGATAGGAGCAAGAAAGAGCGAAAATGAAGAAAATGATTCGCTTACTCATCATGGGCATTGAATGTATTTGATTTGATAACGGTAAAACCCATGATTTATTGACCTATATCAAAATTAATATCAATAAGTGGTATTTTCAGACTCGTGTAAATATGGATATTTGTGGAATATTTCAAAAATTAATTAATTCATCTTCCTCCGCTTTACCAGGTAGTCTGTGAGTACTTTGTCATAGGGAGTTGCAATATCAACCTCTATAAAGGAAATATTGAATTCATGACATTTTTGTTTGAAGGTAGCTGTATGTTTTTGAAGGAGTTCTTGATATTGAGCGCGTATTTGGTGGGGGTTTACTTCTATGGTTTCCCCATTTTCTAGGTCTTTCAGGATAATGGGTTTGTTGGGAAAGTCAAATGATTCTTCTGTTTTTTTATCTAACAAGTGAAAAACAATTACTTCGTGTTTTTCATGTCTTAGGTGTCGAAGTGCTTTAAACAGGTCCTCATCGTTTTCCAATTGGTTGAAGAGGTCGGTGATAAGGACGATAAAAGATCTTCGGTGAAATTTTCTTGCCAGGGTATGGAGAACTTTGGCTGTAGCAGTTTTGTGGGTGAAGTAGTTGACTTCTTTTACAACCTTTTCCAATTCTTTAAACATGGGGATTAGCCATGAATATCGAGAACGGGGTGGGGCTGAAAATTGGATATTTTCATCAAATAGGGTCATTCCGACGGCATCTCGTTGGCTGATCATTAAGTATTGTAAGGCCGCGGAGAGATAGGCTCCGTATTCAAGTTTGGACATGCCTGAAACGGGATAACGCATCGAGTCACTTACATCTAGGACTACCTGGCATCGGAGATTGGTTTCTTCTTCATATTTTTTGGAGTAAAGCTTATTGGTCTTGCCAAAGACTTTCCAGTCAATATTTTTTAAAGATTCTCCTGCATTATAGGGGCGGTGTTCGGCAAACTCTACTGAAAATCCATGGTACGGACTTTTATGTAAGCCGGTGATAAACCCTTCTACGATCAGCTTTGCCTTAATCTCAATATTCTTTAATTTGCTGATAATGAGAGGATCAAGGTATGAAATAGAGGATTTTGCCATGAGATTTGAAAAGAATTTATGCCAGAGCAGAAAGCTAGTAATATTTGGGAGATAAACCAATGTAAAAAATGCTGAGAGCCACTTCAATATGTTGAAGTGGCTCTCTTTGTTGGGCTGGGTCTCGTGTTAAAATTCTTGTGTGTTTGGTCGGATTGAGGGATGTTACCGTGACTCCATTGCGAGTCTTTTCCCAATCTCTTCTACGTTTTGTTTAAAGGTTTTGTCTGTTGCGATCAGGTCATTTACCGTCTGGAGAGCATGGATCACGGTAGAGTGGTCCCTTCCCCCAAAATGAAGGCCTATCGCTTTAAGAGAATGCTGAGTGAGTTGTTTGGCAAAATACATAGCGATCTGTCTAGCCTGAACGATCATACGCTTTCGCGTTTTGGCCTTGAGTAATTCGACATCCACATGAAGATGCTCGGCGACGATTTTTTGAATGGCCTCTATAGTTACTTCTCTAGAAACTTTGTCAATGAAGTTTTCCAAGAGTGAGCGTGCAAGGTCCATATCTACATCTTTTCCTGCTAGAGAACTTTGGGCAAGGAGGCTGACCATGGCCCCTTCTAGTTCGCGGATATTAGAATCTATGTTGTGGGCGATATATTCTATTACTTCTGTAGGCAGGACGATCCCGTTTTGGTAGATCTTGCTTTGAAGTATACTTCTACGTGTTTCAAAGCTGGGAACCTGGAGGCTGGCACTGAGTCCCCATTTGAATCGAGAAAGAAGCCTCTCCTCCATGCCTTCCATATCTTGGGGGGCACAATCAGAAGCTAGGACAATTTGCTTTCCTGATTGCCTGAGGTGGTTGAAAACATGGAAGAAGTGTTCTTGGGTTTTGGTTTTTCCAGAGAAAAACTGAATGTCGTCTACCAATAGCACATCGATCATGCGATAGAAGTTCATAAAATCACTCACTGAACCTCTTTTCACAGCATCGACAAACTGTTGACTGAATTGTTCAGAAGAGACATATAATACAGCTTTGTTGGGGCTGTCGAATTTAGTTTTGTTTCCGATGGCGTGAAGGAGGTGTGTTTTTCCTAAACCAACTCCGCCATATACAAACAAGGGGTTATAGGCGGTAAGTCCAGGCTTACTAGCAACGGCAAAGCCAGCTGAGCGAGCTAGACGGTTGCAGGCTCCTTCTATAAAGGAATCAAAGGTAAAGCCTGAATCTAGATGAGATTCAACTTCGAACTGTTTGAGTCCGGGTATAACGAAAGGATTGGGGACAGCTTGAGAAGAATAGGCATTATCCTTTCCTAGTGTCTTGCCACGTTGTGGGGCTTGCCCAGAAGCTCCTTGAGTTACTGATGTGACTTTCTTGTCATCTAGGATTATGGAATATTCTAGTCTTGCCTGAGGCCCAAGAGTAGTCCGTAGGCTATGCTTGAGTAAATCTACGTAATGACTCTCCAAATATTCGAAGAAAAACTGGCTAGGTACCTCAAGCGTCAGTACATCTTGTTTGAGGCCTGTAGGCCGTATAGGCCTAAACCATGTGTCATAACTTTGAGGAGGTAATTGCTCCCTAATCAAGCGCAGACAATTATTCCATATGTCAACGTGTTCCGTAGTCATAGTTAACATACTAATAAGAATTGCACCAACTAAATGGTAGATATGTAAACAACGTGCCTAATAAAGTGGCGTGAGGTTAAAGTTGGGTAAAATTGATTTAAAAAAAAAGTTGAAATTTTAATTTTTTTTACAGTAAGGTGTTAGGGCTCTTTCCCCCAGTCTCTACATAGATAATCAAGTTGGCTGACCTTTCAAAGGAAAAATATAATTTTATTTTTATAGCCCGAAATACCAATAAAAATTAAATATTAAAATACTGATAATCAGATAGATGTGTCCATTTTTTAGAACCTTGGTTACCGTGGAATTAAGAACATGTAATTTAATTTAGGATAAATATATTATTGGCATTTCGTATTAGTGGGAAGGTTGGCTTTTTGGGAATAGACTGACTTTGGAATTAAATGTAAATCAAAAGAAAAGGAGAATTGAAAGAATAATTCAGAAAACTTGTATTTCCAGCTTTATTCGGGTAAAAATCGGCTAAAATCTTTTTTTAACAATAAAATGGCTTTTTGTACAAATAATTCTTCTGATGCAGAAACTTTTTCTAAAATAACCTTTCCTAATTCCATAGCAGGTGCATTTTCATCTACCTGGTTTGAACTCAGGTTAATAAGGGTAATTACCTGCTCTTTTGCTTGAACCAGAAAGTCCCAGGCTTCTTGGTTGATATATATCTGTTGAGACAAATTGTGTTCGTATTCGACTCGTATATTTGAGATCAATTCGATCTGAAGATGCTTGGCTGAATCTTGTAAAGATTCAGCATTGGGGATGAGATTTTGCGGACGTATTCGTTCTAGGAATAAGATAGCTCTTTCGTAAGCTGTAAACACTACTGGAACCACCTGTTTGTTACGAGCAATCAGTCTTTCTGTCTTACTTTCTTGAAGCGCTTTCCGCTGTTGGAGAAATAAAATTAGACCAACAGTAGCCAAAACTATCAATGCCGGTAAAATGATTAGGATAATGAGCCCAGATGTTGTTAACTCTTCCATTTTTATTTTAATTCGTGAAGGCAGAAAAACATGAATATTCCCTCAAAAGTACATAAATGATTTTTATATGCGATCGGGTCTTGTCATATTGGGAGTAATCATTTGTTTATGGGCTATTTGCTGCAAGCGCGATAGCTGGAAAAATCTAGGGAAGACCGAAGCAGCTGCCTGGATGCTCAAAGATTCTAGTGACCAGGTCATCAAGTGGGGGCTTTGTCAGGTATACGATCCTTACCAAGGGGGGCAGGTAATGAAGGTAGACTCCCTATTCCGGAAAACAATCGAAATATATCGAGATGGAAAGTTTAAGATCAATGATAGACAAGCCTTAATTAATGGTCAGTGGAAATTGAATCTAGCAAGAACTGAGATCTTATTTGTTTGTAAAGAGCGAAACGGGGTTAAACTCAAACAAAAAGATCCCCTTTATCGCCAGATATCGCAGATTCGGAAAATTACCCGGGATACCATGATTCTCGCCTGGCAAGGCAGACATGGATATGTGGAGGAATTGTATTCCAAAAACTGTTTTGGCAAATGAACCCTTTACTTCTTTTTTGACCCTCTCCGAGTTGCTATTAAATTTTTTGCCAATCAGGTACATATCTCAACCAACCAATGGGCTACTATGGAATATGTCATACATATTTTTTAATTTGTTCCATATCTTCCATCAAACTATAATAGGTAATATTTATGCTTCTGTCTTTTTGCTTGTCGAAATTTAAATCTGCTATTATCATTTCGACCCTTTTCGTATTCCCCCTGTTAGGGGCTTTGGGGCAGGTTACTTCCTCAATCGATCAATTGGCGGTTTTTCTTGAATGTAAAGGATGTGACATTAATTATATTAAACAAGAGGTAAATCAGATAAATTATTTGCGTGATAGGGCAGATGCAAATATTCATGTACAAGTACTTAAGCAAAGTAGTGGATCAGGAGGGCAGTTAGTTACCCTCAACTTCATGGGTAAAAAAGAATTTGAGTCTCTTAAAAATTCCATTTCCTATTCTATTCCCCCTCAAGCTGCGGCCCATAAGGCACGGCAACTTTTTGTGCATCATTTTCGTTTGGGCCTCGTTGCATATTGGGCCCACACCAACTTAGGTGAAAAAATTTCTCTTAAAATCCCCAGTAGGCCAACTACCATTGAAGGTGATACCACAAGTATTCCAGAAAAAGACCCTTGGAATTACTGGGTATTCCGGATTACAGGTGGAGGTAGCTTTAATTCAGAATCGAGTAGAACTTCCTTCAATCTATCCTTTAATCTAACTGCCAATCATGTGACCCCTGAATTGCGAATTCGCAGTCGGGCATATACTCAGCTAAATCAACAAATATTCAAAAGTGAAGAGGGGAAAATCAATAGTGAAAGAGAAAGAAAAGGTTTTTCCGGGAGTATTGTAAAAAGTTTAAATAATCACTGGTCTTATGGGGTATTCAGTGGAATCTATGGCTCAACTTATTCCAATATAGCGTCTAGCATATATGCATCTCCTGCGTTAGAATTCAATCTCTTCCCGTACGATGAGGTAATGAAAAGAGAATTTACCTTTGCCTATAAAATTGGTCCTTCTTATAGATGGTATATGGAGGAAACAATTTTTGAAAAAACCCAGGAAAATTTGTTCCGCCAATCTTTAGAAATGGCCCTCAGATTAAATCAGCCCTGGGGCTCTGTTTGGGTTGGGGTGGAAGGATCAAATTATTTTCATGATTTTGAAAAGAACCGTTTGGAGTTTAACAGTCGTTTGGATTTTAGACTCATTAAAGGATTAGCCCTAAACTTTCGGAGCAGTTTGGAATTAATTCAAGATCAACTCTCCTTACCTAAAGGAGATGTAAGCCTGCAAGATGTTTTACTTAGCCAGACTCAGCAAGCTACAGATTTTGAGTCCTATGTTTCTTTGGGGGTGAGTTACACCTTTGGTTCGGTCTATAATAATTTTGTAAACACAAGACTCTAAGTAAGTGGATAAAGGAAAGTGGGTATTTTTTCATGAAATGAAAAGTTTACCCTGTAGGGGTAGCCTATGGGTAGATTCATCATGCCCCCCTATACCGCCGGCGAGGTATCAAATTGGATACCTCGCCGGCGATAAAAAGGGATGGGGGACCTTTTCTACCCATATTAGGTACCTAAGGGCACCGGGATTCTCCTGCAAGAAGAGGGCCTTTAAACTCATATAAAATGTTCTCTAAATGAATCAGAGATATCAATCCCTGATTTCTTTTGTCCACCTACTTAATTTTCGGAAGATTTTTTTTCCCAAAATGCCAGTGCCTCTGCTACAACGAAGGTACTTCCCCCTATCCATACTTTATCCTCTGGTCCTACTTTTTTGAGCATTTCATGGATTCCCTCTTGTACACTGGGGTAGGAGGATCCCTTCAAGCCCTTACTCTTCCCCATCTCCCTTAATTTTTCGCTGGGGTAGGCTCTTCTTAAGTGAGGTTGAACGAAATAATATTCCGCATTGTCAGGAAGAATATCCAGAATTTTGTTGTGTTCCTTATCTGCAACCATCCCCCAGACTATATGGATGCGTTTGGCGGGAATCTTTTCAAATTGTTCCCAGACGGCTCGTACTCCCGCTTCGTTGTGGCCAGTGTCGATTAGGATAAAGGGTTCTTTACTCAATACCTCCATTCGTCCTCGTAAACCCGAATATGTTCTTGTCTGAGAGAGTCCTCGATGGATAGATTTTTCTGAAATATTCACTCCCATCTGTCGCAATTGTCCACAAGCTTCCATCACGACTGGGATGTTCTTCAATTGATAGTCTCCATTGAGGTCTAAGCTATATGAATATTTCTCCTCCCAATGAGGGGGAGGAGAGGAAACTGAAAATCGGTTTGCATCGATTTGTCGCTCTTCCCATTGGGCTTTCCAGAGTCTGTCTGCAAATAGTATAGGGGCCCGAGACTTCCAGGCCTGCTGAATAAAAACCCTCGAAGTCTCTGGTTTCGTTTCTCCAATGAGGGTGGGAATACCTTCTTTTATGATTCCTGCCTTTTCAAAGGCGATCTCTTGAAGGGTATTTCCCAATAGATGTTGGTGGTCAAGGGAAATATTGGTGATGAGAGATAAGTCTTGATGCAGGATATTGGTAGAATCCAGCCGTCCCCCAAGGCCTACTTCTACTATAGCCCATTCAATTTCTTTTTGAGCAAAATAGTCAAAGGCCATAGCCACGGTAAATTCAAAGAAACTTGGTCGAATTTTTTCAATAAGTTCCTGTTGCTTTTCTACATAGCTAATCACATCCTCTCTTGTGATGAAAGCTTCATTTACACGAATCCTTTCCCGGAAATCCAGTAAATGAGGGGAAGTATACAGCCCCACGGAATAGCCGGCTGCCCTCATGATACTGAATAGCATAGAACTAACAGAACCCTTCCCATTTGTACCTGCAATCAGAATGCTTCGAAATTGGGTTTGAGGATTTCCCAGGGCCTCACATAAGCTCTGAATATTGTCCAGGTTTTTCTTTACGGCCGGTCCGCCAATCTTTTGATAGGCAGGAAGTAAGCTATATAAATATTCAACCGTTCTGGAATAGCGCTCTTCCTTCATAGATAAATTTATCTTGAACCCCCAAATTTAGGGCATTTCCGTTGAACTCTTCCTATCCTTTAACAGTTAGGTAATTTTGGTTCTGTCCCTATATTTTATTTTTTATGGCTGTTGCTGTTTGTTGGTTTCGGAGAGATTTACGTCTAGAAGACAATCATGCTTTACACCAAGCACTGACTGGTGGTTTACCTGTGCTTCCGGTATTTATGTTTGATAAAGAAATTCTGGATAAGCTTCCTCGACAAGATGCAAGGGTAGAATTTATTAGAGAGCAAATAGTCCAACTAAAAACCCAACTTCAACAGCTTGGAGGAGATTTTTGGGTAGGCTATGGAAGGCCTTTAAATCTTTGGGAAAAGCTAACAGATACCTATGACATTGATACAGTTTATTGTAATCATGACTATGAACCTTACGCCCTTCACCGAGACGCATCTGTTAAGGAATTTCTGAAAGGGAAGGGAATCCGCTTTGAAACGTTCAAGGATCAGGTGATTTTTGAGAAGGAAGAAATATTAACAGGGGCTGAAAAACCCTATACGGTATTTACTCCATATAGTAAGAAGTGGAAGGCTACCCTTAGAAACAAGCAGCTCCAATCCTTTGAATGTGAGTCTCATTGGAAGAACTTTTATCCCAGAGGAAAAAAGGAATTTGCGATGCCTAGTCTTAAAGAAATGGGCTTTGAACCTAGCTCACTTAGCATTCCAAATCGCAAGGTAGAGGAGGAAGTCATACGTCAGTATGATGAACGCAGAGATTTTCCGGCTAAGCCCGGAACAAGTCGTTTGGGGATACACCTCAGGTTTGGGACTATCAGTATTCGCTCATTGGTGAGGAAGGCTATGGATTGGAACCAGGTCTATTTGAACGAACTGATCTGGAGAGAATTTTACATGCAGATCCTTTGGAATTTTCCCTACGTTGTGGATGGACCTTTCAAAAAGGCTTATGTGCGGATCCCTTGGAGACAAGATGAGGAAGGATTTGAAAGGTGGAAAGCCGGAAAAACAGGTTTCCCCATTGTAGACGCAGGTATGCGAGAACTAAACCAAACGGGATACATGCACAACCGGGTTCGAATGATTACCGCTAGTTTTTTAGTAAAAGATTTGTTGGTTAACTGGCAATGGGGAGAAAGCTACTTCGCAGAGAAGCTACTGGATTTTGAGCTCTCCTCAAATAATGGAGGTTGGCAATGGGCTGCTGGTTGTGGGACAGATGCAGCTCCTTACTTCAGAATATTTAATCCCGAATCACAAATGAAAAAGTTTGATCCTCAACTTGTCTATGTGAGAAAATGGGTCCCCGAGTATGGAACTCCCCTATATCCAAAACCGATGGTAGATCACAAAGAGGCCAGAAAAAACACCCTATCTGTATATAAAGCAGCTTTGGGGTAAGCATAGTCAAAAAATATCTGTAATTTACAGGGTACATTAATCCGATTGCTTATGAGGCGTTCGACTATTTACACCTGGTTGCTCTTTATTTTGACTGGTTTTTCCGTTGGTTTTTATACAGGTGGAGACCGGCTGTTAAAAATTGGCCAGCAACTCGAATTGTTTAGTGAAGTATATAAGGAGGTAAATAAGGTTTATGCAGATCAGGTTGATCCCACCCGCTTGATGCATTCTTCCATTGATTCTATGCTTCACCGCTTGGACCCCTATACGGTTTTTATTGGGGAGAGTAGGATTGAGGATGCCAAATTGATCCAAACGGGACGATATAGTGGGATAGGGGCAGAATTAAGTCGATATGGCAATAAGGTCGTTGTTACGCAACTAGTTCAGGACGGGCCTGCGGATAAGGCTGGAATAGAGGTGGGGGCAGAGTTGCTACAAGTGGATGAGGAATTCGTTGCGGATAGTTCCTGGTCGCTCCAGAAAATTGATAACTTGATCCAAGGGGAACAAGGTGCGCAAGTCTCACTGAAACTGATTCAGCATGGAGAGGAGAAGCAATGGGATATCAAAAGAGATTACGTAGCTGCTTTAGAAGGGGATGTTTCCTATCAGGCCCTTGCCAAAAATAACATTGGGTATATTAAGTTGGAAGGATTCGGAGGGACTGCTGCCCAGGAAGTTAAGGATGCTTTCGAGTCTCTTTCAAAAGAAAGTGGAGGGCTCTCTGGGCTGGTTTTGGATTTGCGAGGTAACTTAGGAGGTCGAGTGGATCAAGCTATTGGCATTCTCAATTTATTTCTACCGAAGGGAATAACGGTTCTGGAGATGCGGGGTAGTACTCCCATGCATACAAGATCTTTTGATACCCCTTTTGATCCGATTGCACCGGATATTGCCCTGGTGGTATTGGTTGATAAGGCGAGTGCAAGTGCATCTGAAATCGTTGCTGGGGCTTTTCAAGACTTGGACAGGGGGATTGTTATTGGAGAAAAAAGTTTCGGAAAGGGGCTGGTTCAAAATGTCCGGCCTCTCAGTTATAATACGCAGTTTCGGATTACGGTAGCCAAATATTACACTCCTAGCGGTAGGTGTATACAAGCTATCGATTATGGCAACAGGAGACCTGATGGTAGCCTCATACCCGTTGAGGAAACTGTTCGAAAAGAATTTTCAACAGTTAATGGGAGAAAGGTCTATGATGGAGCAGGAATAGAACCAGATGTGGTTCTGGATTTCCCCCAAGATCCTCCTATTTTGAAAGCTATCCGAGAGCAGCATATGATTTTTGATTTTGTTACTTCCTTTTCGCAACGGAATGACTCCATCCCGGGCCCCAAAGAATATAAATTGCCCAAATCAGAATACCAGGCTTTTGTGGATTACCTAGAGGAAAGAGATTTTTATTTTCAACCTCAATCTGAAAAGAAGCTTACCTACTTGAAGGAAGAAGCTGAGAACGATCTAGAAATCCTTCAAGCTTTAACCCAATTGGAGAAGAAGGTAATGGAGGAGAAAAAGGATGACTTAAGAAAGTTTGAAGAGGAAATAAAAGATGCCTTACAGAGAGAAATTATCAGGCGGTATTTCTATCGGTCGGGCCTTATTGAATCTTCTTTTGCTCAAGATCAGGTTGTCCTTAAGGCGACAGCAATTCTGGAAGATATTCCCACTTATAATTCCACCCTCGGAAATTGAAAATTCAGGCGCCCTATAGGAAAATTTGATAGGTTATCCATGAGGCTCCATAGGCTAGTGCTGTTAGGTATAGTAGCATGACTAAGGCCCAATACCAGCCGGATTCTCTTTTGGTTACGGCTAAGGTACTCATGCACTGCATAGCAAATGCATAGAATATAAGTAAGGAAGCGATAGTGGCAGGTGTGTAGATAATTTCACCGGTTTTAGGGTCTTTTTCCTCTTGAAGGCGTTGAATAAGGGATTTTTGTGCGGCATCTTCATCTGCAGAACCACCTGGGTCCTCTTGATTATAAATTATGCTCATAGTTCCAACGAAAATCTCTCTGGCAGCAAAGGAGGTGATTAGGCTGATTCCTATTTTCCAGTCATAGCCCAAAGGACGTATGGCAGGCTCGATGAATTTACCCAGAATAGCCGCGTAAGAAGCCTCTAATCGTGAGGATTCCCATTCCCGGTGTAACGCTGAATATTGGGGGGAATCTGGAGAGGTTTGAGCTATCTTCTCTTCAAAGGAAGTATTTACTTCTTTCATTTGAGACTGAGGGCCAAAACTGACTAAGACCCATAGAAGGATACTAATGGCTAAAATAATTTTTCCCGCTCCAAAGAGGAAATCTTTAACTCGTTGGATTACGGTTAAAACCACATTTCTCAAACGGGGAGTCCTGTATTCTGGCATTTCCATTATAAAAACAGCGTCGGATTCATATTTCAAAATTTTCTTAAAAATCCAGGCAACCAAAAGGGCCGTTACGAACCCCAAAATATAAAGGCCTGTCATAAACAGGCCTCGTTGGTCAAAGCCGAGAAATATATTTTTTGCAGGAATAAACATGGCGATGAGTAGGGTATAGACGGGAATCCGAGCTGAGCAACTCATTAAGGGCGTTACCATAATGGTAATTAGGCGTTCAAATTTATTGGGGATATTCCGCGTCATCATGATAGAGGGAATAGCGCAGGCCATGCCTCCCATGAGGGGTATAATAGATTTGCCACTGAACCCAAAAGGCCGCATGATTCTATCCATCAAGAAAACTACTCGTGCCATATATCCCGACTCCTCCATAAGCGCTACAAATAGGAATAAAAACGCAATCTGGGGGATGAAAATGATGATTCCTCCAAATCCCGTTATGACACCATCCAAAAGTAAATCTGTAAGCCATCCCGCAGGAAGTAGGGCTGCAAGACCAGACTTTGACCATTCTACCCAGGAATCAATCATATCCATGGGATAATTGGCCCAGGAAAAAATCGATTGGAAAATTATTAATAAAAGCCCTACGAATAGTAGGTAGCCCCAAATTCTATGGGTTACCATTCGGTCTATTTGCGTAGAAAAGGATCGTTGAATATTTGCCCTAGGGTAGAGAACTTCCTTTAATAAATTATCGGCAAAATCATAGCGTATGAGTAACTCATTGGTGATGAGTTGATGATTTTTTTCCTTTATTCCAGCCAACTCTTGAATAAGGTTTACCTTTTGGGTATCCACCCAAGGAAATAATTCGGGGGAAAGCATGAGTTGAAAAGCGAGGTAATCTCGAGAGTCGGAGAGTAGCTCTTTCAATTTATCCAAAGCCGGACGAAAGCCGGCAGGGAGATTCATAATGGCCTTACTAGGAGGAGAGATGTTTTGAAAGAGTTTCTTTCGGAGTTCCTGCAAGCCCTTATTTTTAGTAACGGAGATTGGGATTACCGGAATTCCAAGTTTAGCTGAAAGCTGCTGATCATCTAGTTTTTGACTTTCCTTTTCCAGAACATCCATCATATTGACAACTAGCAGAGTCGGAAAGCCCAGGTCAATTACCTGAGAGCACAGGGCTATCCCTCTTCTCAGCTGAGTAGCACCAGCCACTACTATTACCTGGTCAGGATGATCTGAATGAAGCGGGTTATGAAGAATTTCTGTTGTGATCCTTTCGTCTTCAGATTCTGCATATAGGCTATTGGTGCCAGGTAAATCTGTCAGGGTTAGAGATTGATTGCGGAGGGTAATCGTTGAACTCTTTCGTTCAACAGTAACACCAGGGAAGTTGCCAACGTGTTGGTTGAGTCCCGTTAATGCATTGAAAATAGAGGTTTTACCACAATTAGGTATTCCTACCAGGACTACTTTACGAGGAAGAGGCTTTACATTTTTGCTATCCATACGCTGGATGCGTCTTTTTTTCTCAGAGATATCTTGGTACCATTGGCTTGGAAAGCAATGGGGTCTCCTAGGGGAGCAATTTCGGTGAGTTGAACCACACTGCCCTGGCTAATGCCCATCTTCATTAAAGCCAGAGATAAAGGAATAGAAGAAATAGTTAGTATTCTTGCTTGCTCTCCTTTAGCCAAGGAATCGAGGGAAAGGGTGTTTACTTCATTAGGTAAGGCCAAAGACTCAGATGAGGAAGGGTTCATAAAAGTTTATATTGGACAAAAATAAAGTGGATAGCAAATATAGGGCTATTTTTACTTATTTGAAACCAGTCTAAATAAAAACACACAAAGATTTTTTGAAAACAGTAGGTATACAAAAAGGAATAATTTCAGAAACTTTTGTATTATGGAAGCGAATTTAAGCATATATGAATAGTTTACTTGCTGTTATAGACGATCTTTTTTCTCAAATCAAGGATTATCTAAGCCAGATTGAGGAGGAACAATACGGAGAAAAGTTGGAAATTTTTTCTGGCTCGAGTATTGGGCAACATACCCGACACATTATTGAGTTTTTTATGTGTTTGGTAAACCAATTAGAATCTCAAACTATCAACTATGATGCTCGAGAAAGGCGTAAGGATATCGAAGAGAAGCCTTTTGCGGCCCAACAGGTCTTAGACCACCTTTTGGGAGTAATGGGGAATTTTGAGGTTTCTGTACCGCTTCAACTGGTTACCTGTTATGGAACAAATTTTTCTGAAAAAAAGCAGATCGAGACTACTTTGGAAAGAGAATTGTTGTATAATATTGAGCATACGGTGCATCACATGGCCATGATTAAAATCGGGTTAAAACTGGCCGCCCCTCAAGTAGTATTACCAGATGAATTTGGAGTTGCTCAATCTACCCTTGCTTACCGAAACAATATCCCTGCTCATTGAATTATACAAAGGGGATAGAGGAAGCATCTTAAGCTACTAGGTGCTCCATGAAGAAATTCGACAACATATTCTCAAAAAAGCCTTTCTTTATTCGTCTCCTTCATTGGGAATATTGGCCCATGCCAGTATTGATGTTCCCTGTCCTATTGTATTGGTTATATTTTTCCTTCCGAGCTCGCTCTGGGGTATTTTTTAGTGCTGCTAATCCCGGAATTGATATGGGAGGCTTTGCAGGGGAATCGAAAATGGATATACTGAATAAATTTCCCGAAGAGTTTGTCCCCCTGACTCAGAAAGTACAAAAAGGAGATAAATTGGATCAGGTTTTGGCTATTCTGGAAGATACAGGACTCCATTTTCCCTTGATTGCCAAGCCCGATGTTGGGGAGAGAGGATTTAAAGTTGAAAAGATTGATTCCCTTGAGGAATTAGCTAGCTACCTTGCGTCTTGTCCAACAGACTTCTTGGTTCAGGCATACATAGATTTGCCTATGGAATTGGGAATCCTGTACTACAGATTTCCTGGGGAAAAGACCGGTAAAATTTCTTCGGTAACCATAAAGGAATTTCTTACAGTTCGGGGAGACGGAACTTCTACTATCGCCCAATTGATCGAGGCCTACCCCCGGGCCAAGCTTCAATTCAAAGCGTTGAAGAAATCAGATCCTCAGCTAATGAATCAGATCCCAAAGGCTGGAGAAACTGTACAATTAGTACCTATAGGAAACCACGCACGAGGAGCTACCTTCCTCAATGGAAATACCCATATTGATGCAGAGCTAGTTAGCCGTTTTGACCAGCTTTTTTCCCAGTTGGAAGGAATTTATTTTGGCCGTTTGGACTTGAAGTGCAAAAGCATAGCGTCCCTAAAAGCCGGGGAAGAATTTTTTATTCTGGAGTTTAATGGAGTAAAGTCAGAGCCCACCCATATCTATCAACCGGGATTTTCCCTGTGGAAAGCCTACAAAATTTTATATCAACAATGGAAGGTGATCTATCAAATAAGTAAAGCCAATCACCTGAGAGGAATTCCCTACGACCCCCTTTTGCCTACCTTGAAAAAACTGAAAGCACATCAGGCTTACAAGAAATCTCTTTCCACCTAAAGCCAATCAATGGTTGTATCCGATTACACCTAGATGAGTCAGTATATTCATTAATTTAATCCGATTATGATAAAATATTTAAAATATTTTAAACAAAATCATATATTTACGTGATTTTAAAATATACTATTTTTAAACTATGAAATTGAAAGGATTAAATGCACATAGCAGCGCACGAGGTAGCTATAATATATCCTTGGGTTTTCGAGTATGGTTTATCTTAATCTTCGTTTGTTCAAACGCAATTATTTTAAAGTCCCAAACCACATTTACCTGGGATGAGGGGCCAACAGAAGATTTAATTAATCCCATAAGCACCATAGTTTCAACAATTGATGGAAAAAGTCTCCAGATCGTGAGCAAAATTGACATTGGCGTATATCACTCTAGTTTTTTTGCAGCCCCTAAGACAGGTACATCAGGTATTTTTGTCCTAGGATATACAGCGGATACCCTGGTAGTAACTGTTGATGCGGATGGCGATAGCATTTATGGGGATCCTTTTTCATTGGATTCTATTCTGATAGGGGAATTTGGTAATGGAACTTCGACTTTATTAAGCTTTCTACCAAATGGGGATGAAAGTGAAAAAGAAGACTATTTGGATGATAATTCATCCATTTATCAAAAATTCAGTCCAGGGAATCCCGCAAATTTTACCAATATTACCTCCCTGGAGATCATAAATGGAAATGCCAGTGGAGTCCATTTCATCGTAGATGATATTACTGTAAGGGTGCCTAATGGAAATGCTGCACCTACAGCCTTAAATAATATCCTTTCAATAGATGAGGATACCCTCTTAGTCATAGATACAAGTGATTTTGGATATTCGGATGTAGATGGGGATACGCTCAGTCATATTTTTCTTGTAGAATTACCTACTTCAGGAACTCTATTTTTAGATGCCGATGAAGATGATCAATATGATTCAGGTGAAGAATTGAGCCAGACTGACCAGATCAGCAAATCAAAACTGGATAGCAACCAGCTATTATTTCAGCCTAATGCTAATGAGAATGGGCTTAGCTATGCATCATTTGAATTTGTTGTACACGATGGTAAATCTTATGCAGAATCTTCTCACGTTATCACAATTAATGTTACATCCATCAATGATGAGCCTAGCTTTGACATAGGTTCTGACCAGGTTGTGGGGAAGATGCAGGGGCACAGAGTGTAAATTCCTGGGCTAGTTCCCTGGATAAAGGTGCTGCGGAAGAAAGCGCACAGACTTTGACCTTCACCCTCAGTAATGACAATAATAGCTTGTTTAGTGTTCAGCCTGCTATTGATGCCAATGGCACGCTTACCTATACTCCGGCAGAAGATGCCCACGGAATAGCCACCATAAGTGTGGTATTGAGTGATGACGGAGGTACAGCCAATGGAGGGGATGACACCTATGAAACACAGACGTTTAACATAACTGTAATTTCAATTAATGACGAACCCAGTTTTATCAAAGGTGCCGATGAGAATGTATTGGAAGATTCGGGTCCTCAGTTGGTAAATTCCTGGGCGACTTCTCTGGATAGAGGGGCATTCGACGAAACTGCTCAGAACTTGACCTTTAGCCTAAGCAATGACAATAATAGTTTGTTCAGCGTTCAGCCCGCTATAGATGCAAGTGGAAATTTAACATATACGCCTGCCACCAATGCCCATGGAGTAGCCATGGTAAATGTGGTATTGAGTGATGATGGAGACACAACGAATGGAGGCGATGATACGTATGAGACCCAAACGTTTAGCATTACAGTTAATGCTGTAAATGATGAACCCAGCTTTAGTAAGGGGGCCGATCAAAGTGTGCTCGAAGATGCAGCACCACAGATTGTAAATACCTGGGCGACTTCACTCAATACAGGAGCTAACAACGAAGGTAATCAGGCTTTGACCTTTACCCTCAGCAATGATAATAACAGTTTATTCAGTGTTCAGCCTGCCATAGATTCAAGTGGTACGCTCACCTACAGCCTTGCTGCTGATGCTCATGGGGCTGCTACCGTAAGTGTCGTATTGAGCGATGATGGGGACACCCTAAACGGAGGAGACGATACCTTTGCCACACAGACATTTAACCTTACAGTTAATTCAGTTAATGACGAACCCAGCTTTACTAAAGGCCCCGATGAGAATGTGTTGGAAGATGCAGGCCCTCAAGTTGTAAATTCCTGGGCGACTTCACTTAATAAAGGGGCAATAAACGAAAATGGGCAGACCCTTACTTTTACCCTTAGTAATAACAACAACGCGTTGTTCAGCGTTCAGCCTGCTATCGATTCAAGCGGCACCCTCACTTATACTCCGGAAGAAGGGGCTAGTGGAACGGCCCTTGTAAGTGTGGTATTGAGCGACGATGGCGGCACGGCTAATGGGGGAGATGATACCTATGATACACAGACCTTTAGCATCTCCGTCAGCGATGTCAATAATGAGCCTAGTTTTGTTAAAGGAGCAGATCAGAGTATTTTGGAAGATGAGGGTCCTCAGGTTGTGTCTGCCTGGGCTAGCTCCTTGAATAAAGGAGCAGCACATGAAAGCGACCAGATCTTGACCTTTAGTCTCAGCAATGACAACCCAAGTTTGTTCAGCCTTCAACCCGCTATTGATACAAGTGGGACGCTTACCTATACGCCTGTGGAAAATGCGCACGGAGAAGCAATAGTGAGTGTCGTATTGAGTGATAACGGGGGAACCGCTAATGGAGGAGACGATACCTCTGACACCCTGACCTTCAGCATCATTGTAAACGCAGTGAATGACGAACCTAGTTTTTCTAAAGGACCAGATGAGAATGTATTGGAAGACGCTGGGGCCCAAATTGTAAGTACCTGGGCTACTTCTTTGAACAAAGGAGCCTCAAATGAAAGTACTCAGACTTTGACCTTTAGCCTCAGCAGTGATAACCAGGCCCTATTTAGTGTTCCGCCTACTATCGATTCAAGTGGTACCCTCACCTACACTCCCGCAGAAGGTGCCAGCGGTACAGCTATTGTAAGTGTGGTACTAAGCGATAATGGAGGCACGGTTAACGGAGGAGATGATACCTATGACACCCAGACGTTTAATATCACTGTGAATGCTGTAAATGATGAGCCTAGCTTTGTAAAAGGTCCTGATGAGAGCATATTGGAAGATGCCGGAGCACAACTAGTGAGTTCCTGGGCCACTTCCTTGAACAAAGGGGCAGCACATGAAAGCGGTCAGACGTTGACATTTAGCCTCAGCAATGACAATAACAGTTTATTCAGTGTTCAACCCGCCATTGATACGAGTGGGACACTTAGGTATACGCCTGCTGAAAATGCCCATGGGGTAGCAACAGTAAGTGTCATTTTGAGTGATGATGGAGGGACAGCAAATGGGGGAGATGATACCTATGACCCCCAGACCTTTAGCATTATTGTGAATGCAGTAAATGACGAACCTAGCTTTACTATTGGGTCAGATGAGAATATATTAGAGGACGCCGGGCCCCAGGTAGTAAGTTCCTGGGCAACTTCGTTGGATAAAGGAGCCGCGAATGAAAGTGGCCAGAGCTTAACCTTTACCCTCAGCAATGACAACAATGCTTTATTCAGCGTGCAGCCTGCCATTGACGACGAGGGAACCCTCACTTACACAACTGCCGAAGATGCTAATGGAATAGCCACCGTTAGTGTATTATTGAGTGATGATGGAGGCACTGTAAACGGTGGAGATGACAGGTATGCTTTGCAGACTTTCAACATCACTATAGGTGCGGTAAATGATGAGCCCAGCTTTAGCCCAGGAACTGATGAGACTGTGTTAGAAGACGCCGGTCAAAAACTTGTAAGTAGTTGGGCGAGTTCTGTAAGTTCGGGAGCTATTGACGAAAGCGGGCAAGCCTTGACTTTTACCTTAAGCAATGATAATCCTGATTTATTCAGCGTACAGCCTGCAATTAATACCAGTGGAGATCTCAGTTATACGCTAGCAGCAGATGCATTTGGTAGCGCCACAGTCAGCGTCATACTGAGCGATGACGGTGGTACTACCAATGGAGGAGATGATAGTTCTCCCCCTCAGAATTTCAGTATTACTGTTCTGGGAGTCAATGATAAGCCTAGTTTTACTATAGGCTCAGATGTAGAAGTACCGGAAAATGTAGGGCCTCAGTTAATAAATAATTGGGCAAGCTCTCTAAATAAAGGAGCGTTAAATGAAAGTGATCAGACCTTGACTTTTTTCCTCAATAATAACAATAATGATTTGTTCAGCGTTCAACCCGCCATTGATTCAGAAGGGGATCTATCCTTTACCCCAGCTCCTGACGCCAACGGCGAGGCGATAGTAAGTATCGTATTGAGCGATGATGGAGGGACTACGAATGGGGGAGATGACAGCTTTGGTCCTCAAAGTTTTATCATTTCCATTTATAAAGTAAACACTCCACCTAGTTTTTCCCTGCCCACTAACCCCAACCAGATGGTTCCTGAAGATGCAGGCATACAGGTGATTAGAAACTTTGCTTCTCAAATAAGTCCGGGAGGGGGGAGTGACGAGGCTACCCAGGTGTTGACCTTTCATATTACAACTAGCAACGATGAGCTTTTTGAAGAATTGCCGAGTATTGACCCCATTTCCGGGGATCTCCTGTATACCCCAGCTGAAAATGCGAATGGCGAGGCGACGATTACTGTATGGCTAGCCGATGATGGAGAAGGTGCGAATACTTCGCCCGAGCAAACTTTTGCAATTTCAATAAGTCCGGTTAATGATATTCCAAGTTTTGAGCTTCCCGAAAATCCACACCAAACGGTCAATGAAGATGCAATGCCACAGACAGTCAACGGTTTTGCAAGGTCTATGAGTCCAGGAGGAGGCGTAGATGAATCTAACCAAAGCCTACGCTTCTATGTATATAATAGCAATGATGCTTTATTTTCCGTTTTACCAGCAGTCGACGTTTCCACTGGAGACCTCACCTACACACTCGCTGCGAATGCAAATGGATCGTCTATTATTACCCTTATTTTAGTAGACAATGGCGATGGTGTAAACTTCTCCCCCTTACAATCTTTTACGGTTATCGTCAATCCTGTAAATGATGCTCCTGAATTTGTCCTGCCCGAGAACCCTGACCAATTTATAGACGAGGATGCTGGAGAACAGGTAGTTAGCAGTTTTCTCTCTTCTTTTCACCCAGGGGGAGGGGCAGATGAACAATCCCAAGCTTTAAGCTTTCATATTAGCACGGATAATGATGCCCTTTTCGCCAAGTTACCAGAACTTAGTTCAACTACAGGAGACCTCACCTATATCCCAGCTTCTGATGCCAATGGCTCCGCAACCATTAGCCTCAGCCTACAAGATAATGCAGGAGGAGAAGATATCTCAGACGAGCAATCGTTTGTTATTAACGTACAAGCCATAAATGACATCCCTACTTTTACCATAGCCGGAAATCCCCCAGAAATAACGGAGAATGACGGCCCTCAGACTGTCCTGGACTTTGTAACGAATATAAGTCCTGGTGGGGGAGCGGATGAAGCCAGTCAAAAACTGGAATGGAACATTGTCCAAATCAGTAAACAAGGAGACCTGTCCTTTGAGAGAGAACCCCATATCGCACCAGATGGGATGTTAACCTATACACCTGATGATTTCACAAGTGGGATAGCTGATTTTCGAGTTACAGTCAGTGATGAGGGAATACCAATTGCGACCTCGGAAATTCAGTTCTTTACAATCAAAGTCACTCCGTTAAATTATGCACCCACGGTGCAAAACCCTTTGCTAGATCGAATATTCTACGTAGGGTTTGGCTCTGCTAACCTTGATCTGAGCGATGTTTTCCAAGATGCCGAAGAGGATCCCTTGAGTTTTTCTGCCTTTTCTTCCGATACCAATGTGGTTAAGGTATCCATCATGGATCAAAGCTTAACTGTAACAGAAGTGGGGAGGGGAATGGCTGAAATAACCATTTCTGTTGATGATGGAAATGAAAATACCATTGAGCATCGATTCACTATTATTGTGGATTTTGTCCTTAGTGCTAGTCCAAGCATTGAGGAAAGCTTACATATTTTTCCCAATCCCACTTCAGAGAAAGCTACCGTCCAAGGCCTTCCTCCCCATGTTCAGGCTATTTGGTTATCTGATATAATGGGAAGGAGAATTGGATCTTATGGAACTCTGTCAAAAAGTTCTTGGATCGTGGATCTTGGAGACCTTAAAAAGGGGGTGTATTTCATCAATATCAAGGTAGAGGAGCAAGTCATTTCCCGAAAAGTGATAAAACGCTAAGTCTTGTGAAAAAATAGTTATTAGGTCTAAAGAATGAGGAATCCTCCGCTTAATAAAAAGGCTCCATCCCCCCAAATTCTATATCTATTATGGGCATGGAACCAGGAGGGGAAAAGGTGAATACACAAAAATAGGGAGGCAATTCCCAGGCTTATGCTAAATGCTCTTAGCCAAGTATGATCAAGTTCGAAATGATATATTTGCCAAATTCCTCCCAGCCCTATACTCATTAAGAGGAGGGAAACTAAGCGGTAAGTGGCCATGTGTCCCAGGGCCCTCCCTAGAGAGGTATGGCCATCTTGGGTATCCGTAGCGAGTTCTTGATAGGAAAAGATCAGTAAATTAGAAAGGGCCAACAAAAAGAATATCAGGCTGAGCCCCCAATATTTATTTGGGATATTCCCCCAGGCCAAGGCAGCTGGCCCACCCCAAACGCCGGTGGTATAAATCAAGGCGACTCCCAATTCTTTTTGCACCCATTTTGAGATTACATTTCGGAATAGGTAGGCCAGGAGTAGGTGGAGGAAACCCAGGCTGCCTATCACCAAGCCCAAAAGGAAGAGAGATAGGGGAGCCATAAAGATAGCCCATAGAATAAATAAAGCTCCAAGGCAAACCAAGGTAGAAAGAAAGCGGAAATGGGTGTAGTGAAACAAATGCCTGTCCGTATGGGCTTGGGCCCCCAGTCTATAAGCATCCATTAAGTGATCTGCTGTGTAAAATATCCACACGCTTAAAGGAAAGCCAATCCACCAGGCAAGGGGTAAGGGACAGTTCAATAGTTTTGCCGCCATCATACCTGTAAATAGCGCCCCTAAAACCACATCTAGGCTGAGGAATTGAGCAAGGCGGTACACTTTTCCTAAGGTAGTCATCGGGATATCAAAGGCTTGATAGCAGCTGAGTCCGAAGTAAGCGTATCAGTTAAGGAAGATTGGGGGAAGGATAGAGAATCCGAATTCAATAACCGGCTGATTTTGGCAGAATCTTCTTCCCAAATTTTTTGTAAAATTATTTCTTCGCGATCGGAATATTGTTTTTCTTCATCGCAGCTTATGAGAGATACAAGGCAAAGACTTAGGCTTATGAAGGTAAATAGGGACTTCATGTATTCAATTTCTCTGACTTATCACATAGTATAGCCCTGCAAAGATACATAGATTATGGCGTTAGTTTATCATTTGGCCTTAACCAAGGATTGGGAAGTTGCCTTGAATTCAGGGGTTTATGCCCCTGCTTCCCTTAAGTCGGAAGGCTTTGTTCATGCTTCTACTAAAGAAGAGCTTATCCGTTCTGCCGAAATTCATTTTCCCCAAGCAGATACCTTGATCATTCTGTCAATTTCAGAGAAAAAGGTCAAACATATATTGAAATGGGAACTGGGAAGAGAGGACAAGCTTTTCCCTCATATTTATGGAAAAATCCCTTTGGAACGCATTGAAAATAGCCATTTGCTCATTCGCAATGAAATCGGTAAATGGGAATGGCAAAAAGGCTAGTGACTTTTCTCTTAACTTTCTTCCTAAGTTTAAAATATTTGCATTTTGGGAACGTTAAAAAGTACGCATAAAGGCAATTTCAAACTGTACCAAAAATGAGATAGGTGAAATACATCTATTCGAGCCCAGTAAAATTGACTTTTGACATTCATCTTTCCATGGTTCTTCCCGTCCATGGATATAGCTTTAACCCAACATCCTAACGTTCTTTTTTGATTTCATCCTTTATTAAACTTAACAAAACCAATAGGTACCCATGAAAAATCTTCTGATTTACTCAGTAGGCCTCCTCTTCTTATCTACTTTAGAGGCATACTCTCAGACCACTTTTTACTCCCAGTTTTCAGGAAATTGGACTGATACAGACATATGGAATTCAGAGCCCAATGGAACTGGAACCACCAGGACAGAGCCTTCTAATTCCCCTTGGGGAGACCCTGGAATAAATTTTGTCATACAATCGGGTCATGAACTCACCCTAAATGGGCGTACACAGGCGAAAAACCTGGAGGTATTAGAAAATGGAAAACTCAGTAGAGGCAATGGCGTTTTGACCTATGTAGAGATTTTTGGGGAAGAAGTCCTCATCGAGGGACAGTTGGGGAATGGAGAGGAGAATGATGGAATATCCTTAGATATTGGAGGAGAAATCTGTAATATCTTAGGAGGAGGAATGATAGATTTACAGCGGCTCCGGAAAAACGATGGCCCTGTTGTCCCTCTAACAGAACTGATCATTTCTACAGATTTAACTCTTCGCTATTCAAGTTCAGTGAATAATACGGCCCTTTTTAACGGGGGCTTAGGAGTTAATGAATTTAAGGTTACAATAGCCGAAGGAGCGACGGTATCTGTCCTAGGGAAGAATGGGGATCCTGGCAGCGTATCTATTGATGGCCCAGATGGGACCAACGGTAGCCCACAATTTTCATTTGGCACATTTACCATTAATGGTACCCTGGATATTTCGGGCGATTTGTATGTCGTTACGGATAATCCAGGCATTAGCAATATCGAATACCAGGTAAATGGAGTACTTAGAGTGGGGGGGAAGATCATTGGAAATGAAGGGGTAGGGGGGGACGCATTAGGACGCCTGGTCGTAGGAGCTAGTGGAGAGCTTGTTTTGGAAGGAGAGTCACATATATTTCAGGCATTAGCCCCTGGCAGAAATGAGATCGTATTAGAAGAAGGCTCCCTTATTACTTATGCTGGTTCAGCCTCCCAGCACATTTATGAGGGTATGAATTACCAGGTATTATCTGTTTCTGGTGAAGGAGATAAAATACTCAATGGAGATGTTCGGATAGAAGAAAAATTAGAGCTCATATCTGGAAATATAATTACGGGAGGCGAGTTTGCCCTCATCATTAATTCTACTGACCCCCAAGCAATAGATGGAGGAGATGAAGATTCCTATGTGGTAGGAAACCTCAGGCGAAAAGTAACTGGCGAGGGGAGTTATTTTTTCCCCATTGGAGAAGGAGGAACCACAGGAGGCTATAACCCTTTTTCCTTGAATGTAGGTTCAGGCTTAGTCGGGGAAGAACTTGTCGACGCTAGCTTTTCTTCTTCCAGGGAATTATTAGATGTAGAACGATCCTGTGAGTCAGAGGAAGGAACCCGGAATTTGTATTACTCCTGTGCATCGGGAAGCTGGGATATTAACAGTAATCCCTTTTCTTATGATATTAGTCTATTTCCCAGTGATGAGACTTTAAATGCTTGTACAGAAGAGTCAGATTTTCCCACTATTCGTAAAACGGAGGGCACTGAAGTCCAATGGGGCTGTGATGCGGGCATTTCTGGTATCCCTTTTTCTTCTTTTTCTTCCTTTAGTATTGCATTTGCTGCCGAATTGGTTGCCGCACCAGTTGAGCTTCTCTTTTTTGAGGTTCAGGCGGGGGGGAGTACCGCAGAATTACACTGGATGACAAGTTCTGAAAGTAACAATTCTCATTTTGTCATTGAGCGCAGCGAAAATGGGGAAAAATTTGAGGAGGTAGCTATAGTCCCAGGGTGGGGAACTACCCAGGAGATCCAGGAATACACCTATCGGGATGAGCAGGCAGGGGTAGGGAGGAAATACTACAGACTCAAACAGGTCGACTTCAATGGGAACTTTGAATACTTCAGCATTAGGGAAGTATACTTAAAGGCAGTATTAGGGGCAGAGATTTTGGCTGCCTATCCCAATCCTGCCAGCAAGAGGTATAATCTGGAATTGTTCCTCCCAAAGTATGAAAAGAGCACCCTGGTGGTCAGTGATCTGCAGGGAAATTCCATATATCAAGCTAAGTTAACCCATTTGCAGGAGGGGTACAATGCTTGCCACCTGGATATTTCCGGATGGTTGCCTGGACTCTATGTCTATAAAATACAGGCTGGAAAGCACCAGGTTCAGGGAAAGATTATCAAGATATAAATTCTTGCCAAATAGGGGTTTTGGGAGGCTCCGCTTCCAAATACATGGGCTCCTTTTTTACTGGATGTGTGAATTGAAGACTTTTCGCAAATAGGCAGATAGACTTATCTGGGTTGAAGGAGGTTTTGCCGTATTTGACATCCCCAACGATTACATTTCCCGTAGCCGCTAATTGGACTCGGATTTGATGCCTTCGTCCAGTTAGCGGTTTTATCTCTACCAACGCCCGAGGAGATATAGATTTAATAACCCGGTAGGCCAATTGGGCCTCTTTGCTATGGGCAACGGGTTTGGAAAAAGCCCGCATAATATTCTTTCCCCCAATTTTTCTCAGGTGATGGGTTAGTACTTGACTTTCTGGATGCGGGGTAGATTCTGTTATGGCCCAGTATACCTTCTGAATTTCTCTGTTCTGAAACTGTTTGGACATTCGGGCGGCGGCTTTAGAGGTTTTTGCCAAAAGCATGAGCCCGCCAGTAGGGCGGTCTAGCCTATGTAAGAGTCCCACATATACCTTACCCGGCTTGGCGTATTTTTCCTTCAAATAATGGCTTACTCGGTCGGCTACACTCTCATCTTGGGAATTATCTCCCTGGGAGGGCATACAGAAGGGTTTGACTACCCCTAGTAAGTGATTGTCCTCGTAGATGACTTCTATGTCAGTAAGACTCATTCAGGTTGGGAAAATCTCGGTCTTTAACATCCCCAATATAAGATTCAGTTGCCTCTTTAATGACTTGGTACAGGTCTGCATATCTGCGAAGAAAGCGAGGATTGAATTCCTTTGTAAGGCCCAACATGTCATGAACGACTAATATTTGGCCGTCACATCCTGGCCCTGCCCCTATACCGATGGTAGGTATTTTGAGGGACTTGCTGACTTCTCCTGCAAGGACATGGGGTATTTTTTCAAGTACAATTCCAAAACATCCTGCTTTCTGGAGCTTCAGCGCATCTTTTTTAAGGATATTGGCTTCTTCTTCTTCTTTGGCCCTCACAGTGTAGGTTCCGAAGTTATAAATGGATTGGGGAGTAAGTCCCAAATGCCCCATGACGGGAATCCCTGATTGAACGATCCTACTGACTGAGTCGGCAATAGCTGCTCCTCCTTCCATTTTGATGGCGTGGGCTCCAGATTCTTTCATAATCCGGATGGCACTCTTTAAAGCATTTTTTGCATCGCCTTGGTAGTAACCAAAGGGGAGATCCACTACTACCAAGGCTCGTTTTACTGCCTTGACCACTGCTGAGGCGTGGTCAATGATTTGGTCAAGGGTAATGGGTAAGGTAGTTTCATGACCGTGCATGACATTGGATGCGGAATCTCCTACCAAAATGGCATCGATTCCAGCCTCATCAATAATTCTGGCCATGGAATAATCATAGGAGGTGAGCATGGAGATTTTTTCCCCATCCACCTTCATTTTTCGAATGATATGGGTGGTAACCCGTTTAACTTCTTTTTTTGCTACTGACATGAAATCGCGATAGTATAAAGTCCTAAGCCTAATAACTAGGGGACTGTTGATGCTCTACGTTCTTTTGGAAGTATAGTTTTCTATAAGTCATTTCAAAAGAACATAGGTGCCCCATTCCTTCCTGAAAATTGATGAAACATCCATTGTCGATATCTATGGCGGGAACTTTGGTCCAATCCGATACCATGGATTTAATCGCTTCGTCGCTAACTGGGGTATGGCCATGTACAATAATCCTTCCCCTCAACCAATCATAATCAATATCATTGTACCAGTCTCGGATCCAAAGCATGGATTTAACATCTTTAAAGGGCTGGATAACTTTCCAGATGAAGTCGGAATCTTGAGTGGGTATGGTGGGATAAAAATTGAGTCCTGCGTGGACTAAAATATATTTGTCCACTTCGAAATAAAACTTAAAGCTCCTTAGGAGTTTTATATATTTTTCTGGTAAGTCTTCAACATCCGTCACCCCAAAACTATCCAAGGTAGTTTTCCCCCCATTTAGCAACCACAAGTCTACGTCCTCCTCATCTCTCCATGCATTGAGCATCATTTGTTCATGGTTGCCCATCAAGCAATGAACATGATATTCTTTTTCTTTCAGCTCTATAATATAGTCTAACACCCCCTTTGAGTCAGGCCCTCTATCCACGTAATCGCCCAATAGGTAGAGTTCATCGTTATGCGTCAGATTGATCACGTCTTCTACTAACGTCTTGAACGTTTGAGAACACCCGTGAATATCTGAAATGGCAAATTTCCGCATAAGGCCTTAAAATTGAGCTCAAAGTAAGCACATAAAATAAAACATTATTAGCATTATCGACAATTTTTTACTATTTCCGGTCAAAATCTACTGCTGGGAAGATGGAAGATCTAAATAACACACTGAAAGAGGGAAAAACTGCCTTTCAAGCTAAGGCTTTTGAAAAGGCATTTGAGCACTTCAGCAAAGCTATTGGAGCCATAGAATCGCAACAGGAAGGCCAGTGGATGGCAGCCGAAGAAATGGCTGAACTGTACATGCTCCGGGGAACTTCCCTCCAGGCTTCTAATGAACGGGAAGCCTATGAAGAACCCGATATCTTCAACCAAATACTGGACGATTATGAGCAGTCTATTGAATTAGATCCTGGGCAGTTTGAAACCTATGGACTAAGGGGAAGGCTGTATTTAAACTGCCAATTTACTTCCTATCTGGAAGAAGCGCGAAAAGACCTACAAGAGGTATTAAAGAGTGAACCAAATCATCTGCCTACCCTTAGTGCCATGGGCCAGCTGTTTTACGAGAGGGAGGAATACGACAAGTCCATCTATTATATGAGTCTGGTGTTGAAAGAGGCGCCAACGGTAGAATCCTGGGAATTGCGTGCCCTGGCCAATATTAAGAAAATACCCCCAAATTATTCCCTGGCCGCCAGGGACTTTGAGGAAGCCAAGAAGTTGAATCCCAATCGGGAGGAGTATTACATATGGAAAGTTCATAGCTTTCAGGAACTGGGCTTGATTGAAGATGCGGTAAAAGAGTATGACCAACTTATTGAGCGAGATCCCAACAATAGTTCCCATTGGATAGATCGGGGAACCTTGGTTTGGGAATTGGACCCTGAGCAGGCCCTGGAAGATTTTTCTACGGCGATAGAACTCTCTTCCCATCCGCTGGCCTATAATAACCGGGCGAACTACTATCGTTCCATTGGAGAATTGGATAAGGCCTTGGAAGATGCCAAGCAGGCCCTTTCGCTCGATCCTGATATGGGGATTATCTATGCAAGTTTAGCTGAAATATATGCGGATCGGAACGAGGAAGAATCTTTTTACGAATACTTCACTTTGGCCCTGAAGTTTTACTACGATGACTTAGTTGATGCACGATCTGAACCGGCCTTTCAGAAATATGCCTCCAGCCCCAAGTTCCAGGCTGTTTTAGAAGCTGCTAAACAAGCAAAAATGTCTGAGTCTAGCACGGATAACAAGTAATCTTGCATCAAAATGAAGCCGTTAGGCTTTGGGTTAATCTTGAATGGATAATTTCCGTATGTTAGTGTATGTTTAGCCATTAATAGATAGGGCTGCTATTGCTGTTTATCAAAATTCTAATCGATATGAAACAGGTAATTTTTTGCGCAAGTATTCTTTTTCTTTTTGTGAGCTGTTCACAAACCGTATTTACGGACAGGAAGCAGTTTCGCTTTATTCCTATAAGTACCCTCAACCCGATGGCCTTCCAGCAATACGATGCCTATTTACAGGAGAATAGACCCATGAAGCAGGGAAGTGAATTGGATCTGGTTCAGCGAGTAGGGAATGACTTGAAGGAGGCGGTAAATGTATTTTATAAGGCTCAGGGTAAGGAACGGGAACTCGAAGATTTTGAATGGGAATTTAATGTGGTAGACCAGGATGTGATTAACGCTTTTTGTATGCCCGGAGGAAAGGTCGTAGTCTATACGGGTATCATGAAGGTCGCTCAGAACGAGGATGGGCTGGCTGTAGTGATGGGGCATGAAATCGCCCACGCCTTGGCACATCACGGAAATGAAAGAATGAGTCAGGGGCTATTGGCGCAGACGGGTTTGACCACCTTGGATCTTGCGATGCGGGAAAAGCCTGCTGCCACCCGCAACCTGTTGATGGCGGCTGCGGGTCTAGGAGCTCAAGTAGGGATTATGTTACCTTTCAGCCGTACCCATGAATCTGAAGCGGATGAGATTGGCTTATACCTCATGGCAATGGCTGGATATGACCCGACTGAAGCGGCTCCCTTCTGGCAAAGAATGGCTGGAAGCGGGGGAAGTCGGCAAGCTGAATTCCTGAGTACACACCCCGATCCTACCAAGCGAAGCGAAAGGCTTCAGAGCTTAATTCCAGAGGCTCGGGCCTATGCAGCTAAGTATCCCGTGGCTCGGAGTTCAAAGTTTAGGAGATAGGCAAACAAATTTAAATATGAACTAATCTGGGTATCCAGATATATAAAAATTCGGCACAAATAGGATTATGCCGAATTTTTTTGTCCCTAAGTTTTCACATCTTTCTATCTTTCTTGTCCAAGTGGGAAAAGAAATTGCATGAATAACCCATTCACTCAAAATTATCCTTCAGACAGTACGGATGACGAATTGATTAAGCAAACTCTGGGGGATGGAATGGGGGATTTTAAATACTATGTAGAGACGGGTAAGCCTTCTGCTGGTAAAATTAAGGATTCAAATAAACAGCTCAAGGTGGCAGCTTGATGGGTAGGTCAAATCTTTAGGGAGGAATTAGGTGTTAATAATTCATGAATGGGGCTTTTTGCCCCATTTGTATATCAAAGAACCTCAAGTATGGGTTCCTTTCAACTCTCTAGCCACTTTTTAAAATCACTCACTTTCAAACGGCTGACGATAGCCTTTTCTTCAGGAGTGATACGGAGTTCCAATACGATTTTTCGGTTAAAATAGGGTTCAAAAGATTGGACTGCCAGTCTGTTGACCAACATTTGCCGACTTATTCGATAAAACTGCTCGGGATCGCATACGGATTCTATGTATTCCAGCTTTTTGAACAAGGGGAACTTCTCTCCTTCAAAGGTGTACAGGTAGACATTCTCATTTTCCACAGAAAACAAGGCCACTTCTTCTACCCGTTTGACGATAGATTTTTCGCGGTATTGGGTTAGGAAGTTTTTCTGGTAAGTTTTTTGGGGGGATATAGGAGGCTTGAAGGAGGCAAGAGACTTGGGCTGTAAATTGGATACCAAGCGCTTGTATTTCTCAAGTGCAGCCCGGATTTCTTCGTCCTTAAAAGGTTTTAGGACATACTCTATTCCATTGTTTTTGATAGCCTGTAGGCTGTATTCGTCGTACGCTGTACAAAAAACAATAGGTACTTGAATATCAATGTGCTTGAAGATTTCAAAACTGTGCCCGTCTGCTAGCTGAATATCAAAAAACAAAAGATCCAGGTTTTGCTGGTATTTGCTCAGGTATTGAACCGTTTCTGCAACGGATTCCAGGGTTTGTGTGACGATAAACTCGGGATCTTGTTCAATCAGTTCCTGAAGGAGGGCAGCTGTGTGGGATTCGTCTTCTACGATCAATACATTCATTGGTCTATCAGTTTTAGTTTGACAATGAATCGATTAGGTGTTTCTTGGATGATTAATCCTTCCTCTACATCCATTAGTTCATAGCGTTTTCTTAAAGACTCAAGGCCAAAGCCAGACTCCTCAGAGTTGGCAATTTTCGGTTGGAGGTTATTGCTAATCTCAATATAGCTATCATCTGTATCTGTTATTTCAATCTGCAGAGGCATTTTGGCTGTCATTGAATTGTGCTTGAAGCAGTTTTCTACTACAACTTGTAAGGCCAGGGTGGGTAAATGATATCCTTCCAATGATTCATCAATAGTTAATTTGATGCTTACCGCTTTCTCATTTCGGCTTTTCATTAAAAATAGATAGGATTCCAATACAGCTAGTTCTTCTGATAGGGCTAGGGTAGTACTTTCATTGTGTTTTAGGGTCTGGCGATAAAAGTCTGAGAGGCTGAGGACAAATTGTTCTGAATGGACATGTTTCTGGCGCACCATAGACCGCAAGGTATTCAAAGAGTTGAATAAAAAGTGTGGATCTATCTGAGCTTGTAGGGCTTTTAATTGCACTTTATATTTCTCTGTCTGAAGTTGTTCTTTATCTATTCGAAGCTGGGAGATATGGGTTTGAGCCTTCAGGGCATATTGGACGGCAGAAAATACGATCCCGGCGAGCAAGATTCGGATCATTAGGGGCCTTCTAACTTCTTCAATATTTTCTGGCGCATATAGAAATAATATTCCATAAAAGAATCCCAAAAACCCAAATAGAAGTACTACAAACCAAAGTTTATTATTACCCGTTTTTAGGTTCCATAAAAACCACAGAACATACCACAACAAGTACAGTAAGACAGAAGCTATCATCCAACTTCTTATAAATCCTGGGGTTTCGGGACTTACCAGTCTGTTACTAGTGGAATAGAGGCTTAAACCTGGAAGGATCACAGCCAAGGCTATGGGAAGTATGGTATTAATCTTTGATTTCAATTTTCGTAATTCTTGTAGTGATTATCCTTTACCTCATCCGAATAATATGATCGGAGGTCTCATCTTAGAGAAAGCAGAATCACCTATCCGCTCAAATTATGCTTGTAATGGTAAATAAAAAAAAATCTTCTCCTGATTCCTTGGATACTTCAAAAACACCCAGTGAAGCTCCGAATTATTCCAAAACTCAGCAAGCATTTATCGCTGTAGCCTGTCTTGTCATTTTTCCGTTGATCTACCTCATAGGGAAGCTAATAACCAACTGGCTGGCTCATTAGGAGTTTCCGTTGGAAAAGCAATTTTTTCTAAGGGGCATTCAATAAAATTAAAGACAAGCCCATATGAAAGGCAAATCCTTCATAACTGGTATATCCCCCAATTGGCTCGTTGAATTTACCGGATATATAATAGGAGAAAGACAGGCCACTATTTATCTGTTTTCCTAAGCGGTAGTCAAGCCCCAAAGTGAACTTTCCCAGGCCTACTCGGTCCTGAGATTCAACGTCTGTCCGTTCAATACCCGTAGAGATATTTCCTTCTGCAATTATATATTGAGACCTAGCGAGTACAGAACCGAACCCTATGCCTATATTTGGCCTTAACCTGTTTTCCATTAAATAGTATTTTACTCCCAATTCAATAGGGATCAAAAGGCCCACAGATCCTTCTATGGCGAAATCTTCCCCATTAAGAACCGAGAAAACATCTGGAGTGGGGACTTCTCTACTCAGTTGGAACCCTAAGGAAAAGTCCGCAAGGAATCTTTCGCTTATATGCCATACGGTTCCCAACTGCCAAACCCTCAGACTTTTAGGGAAGAAAAAGGCTTCATTTTCAGTAGATTTAGCCTTGTTGCTGAAGGATTTACTTCCAAAGGCAACCTTTATTTCCCATTTGTCCTCCAAGAAATTTACCAGGGAATCTGAAATTCTTTTTTGTTCTCGTTCCCGTCTTTCTATTCGGTGGATTTCCCATTCATAATTTTGTGCGCAAAGCATAGTGGGGAAGGTATAACTGATCCAGATAAGGGGAATAAAAAGGATCATTTGTTTTTGAGGGAGGAAAGAATCCCACCCAAGTGTAGTTGTTTGGTCTTTCATTTAACCCAGATACTTTTTGGGGGAATTACCTATACCAATCTTCCGTCTGACAATTCAATAATTCGGTCGCACCTAGCAGCAAATTCTTCATCATGGGTTACAGAGATGATGGTTTGGCCTTGCTCTTTGGCCAATTGTCGAAAGATATCATAGACAATTTGAGTGTTTTGGGAATCCAGGTTTCCCGTAGGTTCATCCCCCATGATAATAGCGGGAGAATTAATCAGGGCCCGCGCAATGGCTACCCGTTGTTGTTGTCCTCCCGAGATTTGCGAGGCTTTTTTGGGAGCAATTTCAGGAATGTCAAGTAGGGTCAGAAGTTCTAGAGCTTTGTCTTTAATTTCCGCCTTGGACTTTTTATTTAACTTCAAGGCGGGTAACATGACATTATCCAGGACAGTGAATTCTGGCAATAGGAAGTGAAATTGAAATACAAAGCCTATATGTTCATTGCGAAAAGCTGCCAATTGCTTCCTTTTCCATCCCGTGATCTCGAATCCATTTATAGTAATACTCCCTTCATAATCCGTATCCATGGTGGAGAGCAAATACAGCAAAGTGGATTTCCCTGAGCCGGACTTCCCCACGATGGAGACAAACTCGCCCTTGTCGATTTCAAAGGAAATATCCTTCAACACGTGAAAATCGACAGGCTCATGGAAGTGTTTATTGATATGATTGACGGTTAATGCGTTCATTTTTTTTAGTAAATGATTAAAATGTTCTTTTTAGAAATCTAAAATTGATGCTATTTCTCCTCACACATTTTTCCTATCTTCTCTTACCCTCTCAACACCTCAACAGGGTCTAATTTGGCCGCATTTCTGGCCGGAAGATATCCAGCCAAAAAAGTGATGGTTACGCCAAAACAAAAGGCCATGATATAATCGTAGGGCTGGTAGGCAATGGGTAAGGTTGTCAGGGTGCCTACGTTAAAGGGAACTTGGTCGATAATCCGAACGATGATATTTCCTAGGACCATCCCTGATACCCCTCCTACCAAGCCAATCACTACAGACTGAGAGAGAAATATCTCCCGTACATCTTTCCCATTGAAGCCCATGGCATTGAGAATCGCTATTTCTTTGATTTTCTCGTTGACGGTCATGTTCATGATGTTGTAGATGCCAAAGCCCGCAACAATCAGAATGGTTAAGGAGACGGCAATAGCAATAATATCTCTTAGCAAACTGGAAGAATCCAGTTGGCTATTTCCTTCTTGCCAGGCTTCCACTTTGTAATCGGTTAATTGCGTAATCTGAGCTGCTACTTCTTTTGCTTTGTTATAGTCTTTGACGTTGACTAGGACTTCTGTGGCATAGCTTCTGTTTTCCGAGAATAGCTGCCTGGCGGTTTGCATAGAGACAAGGGCCTTGGATCTATCGAAGCCCATTGCACCCGTTTCGATGAGGCCTACCACTTTAAAAGGCTTATTCACTCCTCCCGAGGTGGAAACCGTTACATTATCTCCTGTATCTACTCCTATTCGAGAGGCCAATCCTGTGCCGAGAATAACCCCATTCTGGCGCTT
The DNA here is from genome assembly GCA_965263105.1 of Bacteroidia bacterium. Lineage (GTDB taxonomy): Bacteria > Bacteroidota > Bacteroidia > J057 > J057 > JBCCTX01. The sequence goes on from CBDHGL010000003.1 coordinate 1,801,851, forward strand.
GTCCAATTCGAATAAATCGCCTTCTGTAATGTATTTTACCGTATTGAAGAGTTGGTTTTCATTTATGGTTTCAATTCCTGAGAGGTTAGCACTGGTTTGGCTCACCCCATTGCGTATGAAAATATTTTCATTTATCTGAGAGGTGATGGCCGTGATGTCCTTTACTTGGGATAGCTCGTTTTTCAAGGCATCTACATTTTTAATGCCTTGGGTATATCGAATATTTCTCGCATTGTTTACCATCAGGACCGTGTTCTCCTCTAATGACTCGGGTAGTATCGATTCTACCTCATTAGAAAGGTCATTGAATATCTTGATATGGGCCATGGAGGAAAAAGCAATTTCTGTTTGTTCATTGTTTACCCCGGCCATAAAGCTGTTCATAGCTACATACATGGATATCCCAAAGGTTACACTCAATACTGCTACGGTTAACTGCCTAAGGCGTGAGGTCAGGAGTACCTGGGCTATTTTTTGATTGGTATTCATGGATTTATCCTTTAGGTTTCACAATTACTTCTTGTTCTGAAAGGCCCGAGAGAACTTCTACCCAGTTGTTGTTTTTACTTCCCGTTTCAATTTGCCTTTCGTCCCCATTTTCAAGCATCACAAAATTGCCTCTGGATAGGTATTCTCGGGGAATTACTACTACCTCTTTTCTGCTTCCCGTCTCAATATTTGCCTGGAGTTGAGTCCCGGAAAACATTTTTTCTGGTAAGCGTTGAAATTGGGCTTCAACTACATAGGACTGCTCTATTTGATCGAATCCAGGGTAAATCTTGCTTACTTTAGCAGGAAAGGACTTCCCAGGGTAGGTATTGATCTGGATCGCAACAGCTTGACCAATATTTACTTGAGTAATATCTTCCTCCGAAATGAAGAGTTTGATGATATAGGCTCCACTTCCAATTTTCGCCAATGCTTCTCCTCTTCGCACCAGTTCTCCTCGTTTTTTAAAGACATTGATCACCGTACCCGATTCAGCTGTGGTGAGTTTGTAATCATCTAACATGGTCTTTTGGGTACTCACCTGCATGTGGCTGCGTTGGGCAGTGAGATTCAAGGAGTTTTGGGTTTCTGAATAGGTTTTCTCTAAAGAAAGGAGGCTATTGTGAGAGGCCTTGTATTGTAATTCAGCTTTCTCGAATTCCAGCTTAGCCACGGACTTTTTCTCCCAAAGACCTTTATACCTTAGGTAGTTTTCCTTGTCGAAGGCCAATTGCTGTTTCGCTTGGTCAATCTGGGTCTGGAGGGATTGCAACTGGGGAGAATCTGGTGAGGCGTTGTTTACTGCATCCCTGTAAACTGCCACGGCCTCTCGTAACTGGTTGTTTTGTACATCATTCTCTACGATGGCGATCAAATCATTTTGAAGCACCTCATCGCCTTCTTTTATGGGAAAAGAAAGAAGTATCCCCTCTACTTTAGCCGATATGGTATAGTTGTTTTCCTGCTCAATGTGCCCACTGGCAAAGACTGCTTCATCAATATTTTTCTTTACAGGTACCGTTGTTTCTTCCTGGGTGCAGGAGGCAAAAATGAAAGCCAGTGTCAGAATTTGCCAAAAGAAATTTTTGTTGTTTGTCTTCATTTTTGATGTTGTGAAGGTGAAAATTTTCAATATTAAGAGACAGGGTTTGTCGCAGTGCCAACCCCTCTACTATGGGTCCCCGATAATGGGCCATTACCTATTTCTCCTCTGCCAAAAGTTCATTTGTCTGATGTATATCTTGTATTGGGCCAAGGTAAAAGCCGCCAGACTTTGAAGGTAATTATCCTGAGCAGCTAACAAATCGTCATAGGCATCCAGGCGCGTGTCCAAGCTGATAATTCCCCCTTGAAAATTGTTCTCCGAGTGGAGGTCATTTTTCTCCTGAAGGCTGAGAATCTGTTTTGTTTCTGTCAATTGGTCTGAAGCCTCTTCCCATTGTAGCTGGAGCAATTTATCTTCTTGTTTCTTCACCAATTGCGTGTTTTCTACCTGTAGGTGCTGTTGTTGTACCCGCCATTTGGCCTGCTTTACTTTGGGTTGAGTGGAAAGGCCCACCAAGCCGGATAAGTTGATCTGGACACCGAATATTTGTTGGGGAAGTTCATTGGCTTCAGCAAAGCCCATAAAATTTTCTGTGGCCCAACTCTTGTTATTCTGATACACCAAGCTGATGGAGGGAAGCCGCATGGCCTTGGTTTGTTTTAGTAAAGACTCATATTTGGCCAAGGCTTTTTCTTGTCGAATTATTTCGGGGTGTATGGTCCATATATCGATATCTTTCAGGACAAAATTCTCGGGGGCATCGGCGATCAATATGGGCTGGTCGGTGTTCAACTGACTTTGGAGTTGAACATAAAACTGATCCAGGTTATTTCTTGCCTGACTGAGATTTCTGTGGTTTTGGCGTTTTTTTATATCGGCCCGGTTCAGCTCGGCTTCACTCAAGATTCCTTCCTGGTATTTCCGTTGGGCATGTATATAAATAGAATCTCCTACCTTGAGGTTCTCCTCATATACTTTGATAGATTCTTGGGTCAAAAGAATAGAATAATAGGTGGAAGCGAGTTGATTGTAAGTGTTGAAGCGCTGAATTTCCGTATGTGCTTTACTTTCTTCAATTCCTATTTTGGAGGCCTGGTAGGCAAATAGTTTTTGGAAGTTTAGGACATCCCACTGGGCTTGAATATTTCTGGAATACAGGTACTTTGTACCAAATGTCAATTCTTCAAAGCTTCCCTCAGGAGCAGAAGGATTGAATATCTGTGCGGGTACCAGGGTAGGCTGAAGGGTGATATTGTCATTGTAGCCCATAGAACTACTAAAGGTGGGTAGCAAATAGGTACCGGCTTCTTTTTTCTCTGCATGAGAGATCTGTTCGCTTATGGCGGAACTCTGCAAGCTAAACGCATTTATATCTGCATAATTTAATAGCTCTTGCAAAGAGCTTATTTGGATCTGGGCTTGAGTTGGGATGAGTCCTAAACTTAGCATCAAGAAGACTATATAACTTTTCATAATTCAACCCAATGGGTATTTTTTTCGTCCGGTTTCTAATACTTTTTTATATGAAAGTGTACGGTTTTGGATGTGGCTGGTAGGCTGATTCAAGGGAATTGAACAATATGGAAGGTGAATTGAACGGAGGGGTTTTGGATTGCCCTGACAGCTAACGGGTAGGTAAGTTTAGCGCAATATCCTCTCTGGATTCTTCTAAAAACAGGGAGGAAAAGACCCCGGGTTAAGGTTTTTTTAACCACAAGGGCTTGGAGTTTGGGCCTTTTTATTAAATAAAAAAATGGACCCACCGAAGTAGGTCCATCTACACCAGAACATCCCCGAAACTAACTTTGATTGCGTTTCGCCTTCATTTTTTTCTGCAATTCTGCTTGCTTGTCTAAATAGACTTGGTACTGATCTTTTGAGAGCAATTTCTTCATTTCTGCGTCTTTCTTGCTGCGAATCCCTTTTACTTTTCGGTACTTTTGCAACTTGCCCATATTACTGTCTTTTATTGCGAGCATCTGTTTTCCATATTTCTTTGTAATGGCCTCAAATTCGCCCTTTTGTTCCTCGGATAATGCTAGTACGGCATAATAGCTTTCTAATGCTTGTGCCATATCTGCCTTTTGTTCTTCTGTAAAGGAAGCTTCTGTGGCTTGAGCGAAACTGGTACTCATCCCTATTAGGAAAGTAGCGAGGAAAAAGAACCCTATTTTCAATGATTTCATAAGGATTAAATTATGGTATGTAATGAATTTGTTTATATATCTTACTCTTACGGGGCTAACGCTTTTTGTGGGTACGAATTCAGGTGAATTGAACATTCGGGCAAGTGAATTGAACACTCAAGTGTGATACATAAAACCCCTATATTTAATATGGTCTTTCTCCCAAAAGGAATATTTCATATAATACCCAAACTAATCTTTTCACGCATATGCATCGACGGAACTTTCTCCAAACTTCTCTCTTTGGAAGCTTTTCATTAGGTATGATGGGAAGCCTTTATGGTAGGACTCCCTTTCTCCCAGATACCTATGACCGCTTTGGAGGCTGGACGGGTAAAAAATTTCGTCCTACTGGTTTCTTCCGTGTGGAAAAAGACGAAAGATGGTGGCTGGTTACCCCGGAAGGGAATGCCTTTTTGAGTTTTGGGATCAACCACCTCTATCCCGATTTGTGGAAACAGGAATATAATCGGGAAGCCTGGGAAAATAAACTGGGGCTGGATTCACTTGACGATGCCCAATTTTCCTCCAAACTCAGAAGTTGGTTTTTGGAAACTTGTAAAGAGTTTGGCTTTAACACCGTTGGGGTCCACAATGCCTTGCAAATTGTCAATAAGCCCCAGCCGGTCATACCCTATATGCAGCCTATTCGATTCTTGGACGTGCCACATTGGAAAAGTGAAGTGCCAGATGAGAATTTCAAGGATGTATTTTCGCAGGATTTTTTGGATCATTGTGATCGATTGGCCAAGGAGTTCGCTGAGCCTGTAAAAGAGGATCCCTTTCTATTGGGGTATTCCATGACAGACTGCCCTTTGTTTACGGAGGAGGATTGCCGTTCGCGCCCAGATGTGATTGGAGGGGCACGCCGAAAATCCCGTATTGGTTGGCCTCGTCGACTTCGCAACCTGGGACCTGAAGCACCTGGGAAATACGCCTACGTGAAGCTGATGAGAGAGCTTTATGAGGGAGAGATTTCTAAGTTCAATGCAACCTACCAAACGGAGTTTTTCTCCTTTGATGCCCTAATTGAAGCCAAACAATGGCGTCCTCAAACCGATCTTTCCAATGCCAACGAAACCCGGGATAACCTCCTGTTTCTACAGCTTGTTGTAGATACCTATTACAAAACAGCCCGTGATGCAATACGCCGCTATGATCCCAATCACCTATTCGTCGGAGATAAGATCAATGCGAATACCGATTCGATGGATACCCTTTTATCCATTACGAGCCGTTATACAGATATCATTTTTTATCAAATGTATGGCCGCTACGAGGTCCAACAACCCCGATTGGATAGATGGGCCGCAAAGGTTGACAAGCCCATTATCAATGGAGATTCTGCCTTCACTATGATTACAGATACGATGCCTCGACCCTATGGGCCAATTGCCGATACCCTGGAGCAGCGGGCAGAATGGACAGCAGAGTTTTTTCAACATGCCTTTGCCCGACCTGAGTTTGTCGGTTGGCATTACTGTGGATTGATTGACGCGTCAAATTTGGTCCCTCGTAAACAGGCAAGGCAGCATTCTGGCTTGTTGGACGGATATGGAAAGCCGTATCCCCTTCTTCAGAAGGTGATAAAGGAACAGGTGGATGAGTTGTATGAGAAGGCTACTCCTTAATCTCAAAGCTTAACCCCGCATACTGAACTAGGCGCTCTAATAAGAAATCACCCATTGCGGTAGTGGGGGTAAGAACTCCATTCATCGAGGGGAGCTTATCCCCATCTTTTGCTAAACATACTGCACTTTCAGCCAGCATCTTTGAGGTAGATCCATAGCCAGGGTCCTTGTCTCCGGTAACCTTAGCCCTAATCTGGGCACCATCAGCTAGTTTTCCCAGGAATAGTAGATTGAAATAACCCGATTCCCGTTTTTCCTTTGAAGGCCCTTCACCCGGTTTGGGCAAAAAACGATCCGCCGTTTTTTTGATCAGAGAATTGGGGGTGGCTTGGGAAAGTAGGCCCCCAACCCCGGCTGAAAGGTTGGCAATAGCCCTTGATTTTATTCCTCCTCCATGCAAGGTGGCTTCCTCGTATTGAAAGTTTTTTCCAAAGGGATATCCTGCAAGGGCATGACTGCGTCGAACGATCTTGGTGTTAATAGCGGCCATAACAAAGGGGCTGATCCAGCGCTGGAGGTCCTCATCAAAGGTGGCTTCAGTTAGATCTTCTTTATCGGGTCCTAACCTTTCTCCTGGGGGATTTAAGCTATAGGGATTTTGTAATATTTCGTAGATGCTTTTATCCTTCTCCGCCTCGGCCAACACATTGGACAGACTGGCGTAGGTACCCCCGCTAAAGCCCCCTTTGGCCCCTTTTACCCGCATTTTTACCTGTTGGCAATATTGTCCAAATCGGGCCTGGGCTTCCTTTTGGAGGAAATACACCCCGTAGTCGGAGGGAATGGAGTCAAATCCACAGCAATGGACAATTTTTACTTCTTTTTTCCTGGCATGTTCATGATGTTTGTCGATCATCTTTCGGATCCATTGGACCTCTCCCGTAAGGTCACAATAATCTGTTCCATTTTCTACACAAGCTTCTACTAAAGAAGATCCATATAGGGCATAAGGGCCTACTGTTGAACAAATTACTCGGGTTTGGCGAACCATCGCTTCTAAGGAGGCCTTGTCCTGACTATCTGCCAGGATAATTTGGAGTCCTGGGGCTTTTAACTGCTGCCTAATATTCTGAAGTTTGGCCTGATTGCGACCGGCAATGGCCCAGCGAAGTTCCCTAGTACTACCGTACTGTTTTAATAAATACTCAACTACCAGGCGGCCCGTAAATCCTGTGGCCCCCCAAAGGATCACATCGTAAGATCTATCTTGCATAGAAGGGGTGTATAGGTTTCAAGCAAGTAATATAAAGAATGGGAAATTAAATAAAAGGCTTTTTGCCACTTATCCCGGTATAGCTACTTGCTATGTGTGAAACTCTGTACGTTAACACGGCGCATTTTCTCTTCCTCTTAGCTATAAATATTTTTAAGATAAGGGCAGTTCTATTTCCATTACCAGCTGCCTATTGCTACCTATTCTATTAAATAGTCTCCCAAAATTACCCTTAGCTCCCACCACGATGAACCCAATCAAAATAATATTTTTCAGTGCTGGTGTACACGAAAAGCAGCTTTACAACTACCTCTTGGAAAAGGCTAATATTGTTACGTTTCCCTTTGGGTATGACTTGCAGAAACGGGATATCGTAAAGAAGAAGACCCTTGCCATATTATGGTATAGTCAGGGCGACAACAAGGTTTTCAACAAGATTCAGTCCCTACACCAAAAATTTCCTAAACTACCCATCATATTAATTGGAGAGAACCCCAGTGCCAAGGATTTGCTAAAGGTTATTAAGCATCAAGTCGACAATTTCCTCACCTTGCCCTTAAATAAGGCGGAGTTACATAATTCCATTGAGAAATTGGTGGGTTCTTCAGTCGAGAAAGATTTGTGGAAGCAATTGGGAATGTCAAAAGTGGGGAAGTCTCTATTTCAACTTTGGACGGATTTCAGAGAAGACTATAAGCAGGATATGGCTCCAGGCTCATTGGCCATTATCCCGGCGCAATATTCAAGACTTATAGCCGATCCCAAACCCGAAAAGGGAAAGATTTATGACTTAAACATCTATTTTTTCGATTCTCTGCACATTACTCGAGAAGGAAAGCCGATCCCTGAGATTAAAGGAAAAAAGAATAAATCTCTCTTAGCCTATTTGCTATACCATCACCATAAACCTATCCATAGGGAGCTGTTGATGGACAAATTTTGGGGAGATGTCTCGCCCGACTCAGCGAGAAACTCCCTATATGTGGCTATCTGTAACATTCGAAAATATTTTTCGACCATTTTCCCCAACCGGGAAGTTATTTTATTAGAAAATGACTGTTATGCGATCAATTCTGAACTAGAGATCCTGACAGACATAGATCAGTTCCACTTTTTTCATACAAAGGGAAAATCTATTGAAACCCTACAGGGGCTTAAACATGCCTTGGGGGCATACAATAAAGCCCTAGCTTTATACAAGGGGGATTTTCTAGGGAGAATGAGATATGAAGATTGGTGTGATCCCATTAGAGCTAACTTAATTGAGACCTATCTCTTTATACTAAATCAGGAATGTACCTATTTTTCCAATCGAAATGAGTACGATGCCTGTATCAACATTGGCAAAAAAATGTTGAGGAAGGATAGCTGCCTGGAGGAAGTACATCGTAAACTCATGCGAAGTTATTATGCACTGGGGTTAAATGATCTGGCCATTCGTCAATACCTCAAGTGCAAGGAGACCTTAGAAAAGGAATTAAATATACATCCTTCTAGCCAAACCCAGGAATTATTTCGCCAAATCCAAACAGGGAACGTGAATTAATCCCTAATTCGCTGATTTTAAGGGATTTTAAGCAATGTTTTAGCTTTTAATAAGGCTTTTTTAAGAGTTCATTAAGAGGTTGTTGGCTACTTGTGCTTGTCAATATTTATTTTTTTAACCGCGATGTGTTTCCCCAAAACTTAACTGGAAACGGATCAATAACAATTAACATTATGGCTTCAGCAACAATTCCAGCAGGTGGTGCAATTGTATTACCTTCCACGCCTTTAACCCTTATGTCATTTACGGCAGATATGGTGGTTGATAAATCAACCAGTCCTGTAAATGCCTCGATTCAAACGGCTAACGAGCACGATGCGACCCAAACATTGCCTGACCATGCAGTTGACGGAAAAATTGTCAATGCGCTTACTCTTTCTGCGCCAGGATTGGTTCCCCAGTCTTTGTATGTAGAGTTCTTCTGGCAAACCAGTGGGGCAACAGCAGGTGCCAAATTCAAATGCCAGGTAAATTTTGAGGAAATTGGCGTTTCTACTGGGGGCTCTCTAGATATGAATACCTTGGGATCAGAGGTTAATTTCACAACGGGTACATCTGACTATAAAGATGTAATAAAGGTAGATATCCTGAGTGCCGCCACCGCAGCAGCGACTAATCTTCGACCCGGCCTTTATACGGTTTCAGCCTGTTTGTTTATCGACGTTTCTGGCTCTACAGGATTAGGCGCCTTTGCCGAAGTGGGGAAGATTATGATTGCCTAATGCAAGCTCTCTATGGGATAGTGGAAAGAGCAAACATATCCTTCCATTATCCCATTTCTTCTCTCATTTCATTTATGGGGAATAGTATCCTGTATAGTTTGGGTTTCCAAGTCCGTATATATTGAAGTCATTTAAAGTTTTTGGAAAAAACTTTAATAAGTCATTTTTTTAATCTATTTCATACTTTCCCTTGATGAAAAGTATGGCAAAAATCAAGGAAATTCCAACCAAGGCCTACCCGCTTGCCATCCACCGCGCCGAATTTCCAGGGCCAACCCGCCAGAATTAGGAAAAAACAAAAACTTTCAACGAGTTTATTTTCTGGATTTTTCTTTCGCTATTGAGTGCCACTTCTTTATGAATAATTATGTCCGACCTCAAACCCTATAGACTTTCGCAGCGCTCTCCTATTGGAAACCCTGGTTTTGAATCGTTCAAAGCCAAAGACAATGGCCTGTACTATTTTCATTTTAATAATGATAAGGGAGAGGCCATCCTGTTTAGCCAGGGGTATAAAACAGCCAAAGAAAGGACAACTTCACGCAATGCGCTTCGCAGGCGAATTCCTGAAAAACGTAGTTATTCCAAGAAGACAGAAAAGGGAATGTATTACTTCTTGTTGTCTAAAGGGGATAAGGAAGTATTGGGGAGGAGTAAGAACTTTAAAACGAAGGAACTAAGAGACCAATTAATTCAAGAACTACAGCAAATCAAACTGTTAGGGGAAAGTTTTGCTAAAAAGGATTTATCTCCTTCTGAAGCTTCTCCTAAAAACCCTAAAAGTGAGACGAAAAGTCAGGGAAGTTCCGCTAGTGCCGCAGTCCAGCCCGCCCGATATAGGTTTAATGTTACCTTTAGAAAGGTAGCAGATGAAGCCCCGTTTTTGGGGGAAATCCAATTTCCCATTTCTAAAGGTAAAACGACGTTCCAGGGCTTTGATATAGAGGCGATTGAAGCGTTTATGATTCAACATTTGCCTGCGGATGAGCTCGTTAATCTAAAGGGGCGCCCAAAAAAGAAGGAATCTTCAGAACTTGATCAAGAAGATTCTGCTAAACAACAGGTAGAATTACAGAAAGAATTTTCCAAGCGTACTTCAAAATTGGAGCAAGATTTAGCAGAGGCCCGAGAACGTATTAAATTGTTGGAAGAGGAAATTGAGGTAATCTCCCAAGAAAAAGAACCTCTACCCGGACCCTCCTCTAACAGAGATGCCTTACTGATCCCTTCTCAAGTTAGCAGCGAACTAGCGGAACAATTCCAGGAGATATTGGCCAAAGAGGAGGCCAAGGTGAAGAAACCCTTAGCCTTACGAGTCGGTGGGCACCTAGAAGAAAAACTGAATTTAGCTAGACGAAATGTACCTATTGAACTCCTGTTACCTATAGAACCAGGAACTGAGCAAAAAGCCTTTGATAGCTATCGAGCTATCTTCCAAATTAAGTCTATGGAAAGCGGGCAAATTATGTCCGAGGTTAGCTTTTCAGGAAGGCTCAACCCACAAAGCCAAATACTTGTTTCCAGTAATCGTTTAAACACCTTCCAACCAGGTCTCTATCGAATGATCATTCGTGTATTTCCCTTAAATTCCTCTACCCCAGAGGATGAAATAGTGGGAAAAAGGGTGGTTTACCTTCATTAATTAAGGAAGGACATTGGGGGAAATATTGCTCGAGCTGTTTTAACCCAAAACACGTTAGCGATTTGCCCCAACAGGTATTCAACTACTAGACGACCTGTAAAACCCGTAGCTCCCCAAACTACTACCTCGTAGGATTTTTCTTGCATATTCCTTATTGAGGCAAAAGGTTCTGTTTTTACATAGTACCTGCTGATATTTTGAACTGACCACCCAACGAAATATTTCCTCCTATTTTCCTGTTCATCAAGGATTAATGCTAATCTAGTCTTCCTCTGACTAAAGATCAATCGTAAGGGATGAAGCATAATAAATACCAAAATACCCGAGCACATTTGGAGAAAAATTACCTACCGGATTAAAGGGGGTAGTTGAGCCAGCTCCATCCCCCGCCACCGAGGATACCTGGAAAAAATAGTCATAGTAAGGTTCGTCGGTGCTGAGCAACTCTAGGGTGACGGTGCTGTTTTCTTCAAAGCGGTCTGGAAGAGGTATACTCAATTCCGCCCCGTCTCCCACAAAGACATCTTTTAATAGTAAGTAGCTATCTGATTGAAATGCACCATCCAGGTAGGTACGGATTCGATAAAAATTTTCAATATCCGCTAAATCATCCCAATTGACCGACAACGCAATAGAACCTTCCCCATCATCCCCAAAAGGAGTTTCTATCGCGTTTTCTGCAACTACAATTTCTTTGAGGTTGACTGGATAGGGAACTCGGGAAACTGCTTCATACAAGATCCCCTCCACCTCAACCGCAACCATAACCTCCTCGCCTGGATTTACCGCTACATTTTCTGCACGGTAGGTTCCATCGGAAGTTTCAGCCAAGGTGTAAACTGCCCCGTCTTCGCCTTGTAAGGAAATAGACGCACCGGAAATGGGTTCCGGACCTGAAGGATCATAAAAGTCATTCGATCGGGAAATAAGGACCTGGGACATTTGAGTCCCGGCATCCAATGTGCCTTCAATAACCAACCGAGGTTCGGTCGTATCCAGGTCCAATTCAATTACATCTTCACACGAAAAAAAGGTAGACCCAATGAGGATAAAGAAGGAAATATATATTATGCTTTTCATATACTTATATTTTAGAAAATTGAGACTTTTTCACCCGGGTTAAAATTTGAAGTTCCAGGTTATAGAGGGAACAATCCCGAAAAGGGCCAACCTTGTCGCTTCCGTTACCCCTGCATCATTGGTATCAAAGGTAATGGAATAGGCATTTTTTCTGTTGTACGCATTGTACACGGAAAAATTGAGATCGCTGGAGGAGGATTTACCTTTGTTCAACTTCCATGTTGCACCTAAATCCAGGCGGTGGTAATCGGGCATGCGGTCTGCATTTCTGTCGGAATACAAACTCACTAGGTTGTCGTCGATATAGTATTTACCCGTGGGAAAGGTAACAGCATCCCCGGTGTAATACACCCAACTGGCTGAAAGGGATAACCTGGGGGAGAGTTGGTAAATGCCTACGATAGAAATGTCGTGTGTTCGATCTTGCCGGGCGGAAAACCAATTGCCGTTTGCAATTTCATCGTATTGCCTTTCGGATTTGCTGAGGGTGTAACTCACCCAACCCGTAAAATCTCCTTTTGCTTTTTCCAGCAAAAATTCGATGCCGTACGCACGGCCTTTCCCAAACACCAGTTCTGATTCAATGTCGGTATTGCCAAAAACTTCTGCCCCGTCTTCGTAATCAACCGTATTCTGTAGGTTTTTATAGTAAGCTTCTGTGCTAAATTTATAGGTATTGTTCTGAAAATTTTTGAAGTACCCTACTGCCACCTGATCTACCAGGGTAGGCTCAACGAGTGAACTACTCGGGATCCATAAATCAGTTGGAGAGTCCGCCGTAGAATTAGATAGCAGGTGTAGGTACTGCGCATTTCGATTAAAACTCCCCTTTATAGACTGATTTCCTCCCAGCAGAATAGTTGCCGAAAATCGGGGTTCCATATTGAAATAGGTATGGTAAAACTCACCAGATTCATAAGTAGTTTCCCGTATGACTTCATCGCTCGCGTTAAAGGCTTTTTCGGTATATGCACCAATGTTGCTGAAGGAACTTAGGCGAATTCCGTAGTTCAAATGAAGTCGGTCGGAAACCTTTTGCTGGTTGGCAAGGTAAATCCCTCCTTCCAGGGCGTATTGCTCCTGTGCAGCATCCTGTAATTCATCATCAAAGGCAAACGTAGCCGGTTGAAACTGGTGGTATATTCCTTGCCAGCCGAAGGTGATTTCATTGCTGGGATTTGCATAGAAGTTAAAGTCCTGCTTGAGGTTGTAGTCATAAATTCCCGCATCAAGGTCTATATCGATCCCACCATTTTCTATGTTAAATCCATAATCGTATTCAGAGTAAATGAAGGATGTGTTGGAGAACAACTTGCTGTTGAATATATGATTCCAGCGGGCTGTAAGGGTTCTATTTCCCCAATCAAACCCAAAATCATCTGTACCTAAAGCATCCCTTCCCAGGTAACCTGAGATATAGATCCGATCATTTTCCCCTAGTTTGTAATTGGCTTTCGCATTTACATCGTAGAAGTACAGGGTAAAATCGTCAAAATCTTCCAGTAAAGGCTTGGCTAATATATCCGCGTAGGTCCTGCGTGCTGAGAGGATGACCGAGCCCTGGTCCTCCACAATAGGACCTTCTATCGTGACCCGGGAAGAAATCAACCCTATGCCGCCCGAAACGCCCCATTCCTTCATATTTCCATTGCGCATGCGTGCATCCATTACTGAGGAGCCTCTCCCCCCGAATTGCGCGGGAATTCCTCCTTTATACATCTTAACGTCTTTCAGGGCGTCGGAATTAAACACAGAAAAGAAGCCCAATAAGTGAGACGCATTGTACAAGGGAGCTTCATCGAGCAGGATCAAATTCTGGTCTGCATCCCCCCCTCTGACAAAGAACCCACTGCTCCCTTCAGAACTGGCACTTACCCCTGGCAGTAGCTGTAGGGTTTTGAGAATGTCTTGTTCTCCAAAAATTACCGGAACCTTTTGGAGTTCCGATACGTCCAGGCTCAATACGCTGACTTCTGTATTGGTGATATTGTCATTCTCATTCTCCGCCAGAATCACGACCTCTTCCAACTCCAAAGAGGCACTTTTTAGTTCGATGTCCTGTGTGATATCCTGGGTTAATTCCACCTCAAGGGTTACCGGTTCATACCCCACATACGAGAAGTTGATCTGATAGGTACCCGGCGGCAAGGTCAATGAGTAGAATCCATAAAGATTGGTATTTACTCCCTGAGAAGTCTCTGGTACAGAAACTGTGGCGTATAACAATTCCTCCCCTGATTCTGCGTCCCGGAGATAGCCACTAACCGTGAAACTTTGTGCAAATGTGCTCAGGCCAACAAATACCCCTAACACCGTGAAAATTAATCGTTGCATAGATTTTTACCTTTTATTCGGTACAAAAGTGGTGAGAATCAAAGGACCCTAAAGCAACATTTACAGTGAATTGAACATAATGGGAAATGGCTTGAACCCAAAGAGCTTTAATGACTACTTCCGCATCATTTGCTTAACAATTTGAAAATCATCGGTCTGAATTCGGTAAAAGTATAGACCGTTGCCATACTCAGATCCATCAATCCCTATCTCATGAAACCCTGCTGTTCGATGCTCATGCAGGATTACAGAAATCTGCTCCCCTAAAATATTATAGACGGTAAGTTTAACATGGGAGGCTTTAGGTAACTCAAATCTAATTGTGGTGCCTGAATCAAAGGGATTGGGATAATTTTGGAAGAGCCTTAGTTGATCTGAAGGAGCATCAGTAACCTTATTGACACTGGTGACCAAGGTGGAGTCAATAAAGATCCGATTGAAATATCCTAGGAGACTCCCCGCCTCATTGTTACAATAGTAGACATCTCCATTTGTGTTGACTACAATTGAAGATATAGAGGGAGAAGTACCCGGGGTTTTGATCCTTCCCAATTCCTCACCTGATAATATATCTAAGATGACCACATAGTCAAAGCCTTCTTCTGCAACAAAATCATTGAGATAAACCAGACCTTTATCTGCTACAATAGTAGGTTTAGAGCTAATTTTATAGCTCTTTTCCCAGATATATTCTAATTGTTCGGATTCATCAATTCGAATAGCTGTAATTTTTCCATTTGCCTGATCTGCCCCAAGAATAATGCCTGTAACCACATCATCAATGGCTAAACTATTGAAATTCCATCCAGGAGTGATCGTATCTGTAAACATGAAGCTTCCGAGTAAGGTGTCGCCTTCCAACTCATAAGATTGGTCCAGGCTCTGCCAAAATATTTTCATAGCCTTACTAGAATAAAGACTGGTATTGGTGGTGTAATGCGCTCGGTTGAAGGCAATGACGGGCTCAGTGGGTTCTTCATTTTCGGTCGTACCATAAGGGGCATAAGCAGCTAACCAGGTACTATCCAGCACTAGGCTGTCTTCCAATACCCGCATGCGATACGTATTGTTTCTATTGAGATGATAAATAAACTCATTCCCAGCAGAATCAGGAAAAATGGTTAACCGCGCTGAACTGGTTATCGCAGGAACCTGGTTGATAATCTCCATAGATTCAGGATCAATTAAGGTATACTGCCCTATTTGACCACCCTGGCCAAAAGCTGTGGATTTAGCAATCAGGGTCCCATCTTTTACCACAGAAAAACCATTGATGATGAACAGGGAGTCTGACGGGATATCAAGGGTAGCCAAAACAGTCATATCGGATGGATCGATCTTAAAAATCCGCGCATTGGCAATCGCATACACCATGCTATCCTGGTGCATGAGGGCTCCCCCCAAGTAGGGCAGGCCTGTACCTCCTGAAAGGTCCACACGTAGGGTATCAAGAGTGTATGGATTGATCTTTGTTAAGTATGGAGAAAATTGATTGTAGTAGAGAAGGTCAGGGGTCCCACCATTTCCAGTTTCTATTGCCCGTACATACAAATCGAGGAAGAAGGGCATGCCGCCAAACACGAATACCTCATTCGTATCTCGGGTAAAAGTAAAGGTAGGAAAAGGCATTGGGATGCTTTCAATCTGTAACTGGTCAACCTCAAAACTTTTGGGTAAACCGGCGTTGACAACCGATCCTGTACGATTAGGGTTCCCTTGCTCTAAAGGCCAAATCGTCGGATACATACCTGCCCTGTAACCGGGTTGCTGAGCTACTAGGGGCATAGACATGAGTAGCGTAAGCAAGCCTAGCAAACTGGTGGGTAATTTGTTGTTTATTGCGTATTTTTTCATTGTTAGAAATAGTTTGAAGGTGGTCAACTGAATGCCTCAATCCGTATGAATTGAATGCAAAAACTCATACGGATTGAGTGTATTTCAAGAAATTGAAGGCACTAGTTAAAGGTCTCACCTAGAGATAGGTCCCTGGAATGAGTCTTCATTATCCGCTCTGATGTTGATAGTCGGGTTTGGAAGTTCTATAACCAAATCCTCTGTTATCACCTCCTTTGTCAGTTCCCAGTCGGATGGAATGGTTGGCATATCACTCATACGCCCTTCATCTCGCGTAACCCTGATATATTCATTTCCTTCAGGGGAAACCAGAATGTAGACAAGCCTCCAGGAATTATAGGTTACTTCATGATACTTGGAAATCGTATTTGCGCGCAGTAATTCTTGGTTATCCAATGCGACATTTGCCTCCGTAACGGTTGCTACATGTTCCCATTCATACCCAAAATGCTCTTCCCTAATTAAGGGGCCATCCATCGGCTCTCCGGGTGACCTTGCAAATGAGCCCGCATCTGGCTCTGATTCTCTGGGCTGGTTCTTCTGCCATCCTTGAGGTAAAACTATGGCCTCGAACTCCGTAACAGTCATCTCTGAAACGTTCTTCCAGATAATGATTTCATTGGGGGATAGGATTTGTATTATTTCAAACCCTACTTGAGGTTCCAGCTCCTGTGAATAGAATTCAAGAAGGTGTTGGGCAATCTCCTCTCCTTGGTCACTTTGTAAAAAATGGCCTGCTTCTGGGAGGCGATCATGTGGCTGCCCTTCTGCGCCCGGGATTTCGGCGATCAGCTTTTGCTGCGTCTCACAACTTCCCAACATACCGACATCATTCCCACCCCAAATAGTCAGAAATGGCTTTTCGAAGGAAGTAAGGCCCGACCAGGCCTCTTCGTTTAGTCCGGACATTTGATTGATCAAGGATGGGAAGACCCGGACTCCTGCCATGTACTCCCTGCTTGGGAAAGGTGCATCGTATGCCGCCTCTACCTCTTCCGACAATGTGAACCAGGTTAAACTTTCCAACACTTCTGAGGCCCGAAAGGAAGTGTCTTTCAGTGTATATTCTATCCAATTTCCAAACCCTTCTTGTTGGCCACCACCTCCTGAGCGCAATTCACACCCCTCGTAAAAGGGCACTTGCTGGTCTGGGAATGCGGCAAATGGATAACCGATATCTGCCACTTCATTGGGGTTTTCCACAGGTGGAAAAGGTTCAAACCCTTCTGGGATGACAATAAGATCACCATTCCCCACGCTGATGGTGGCAAACCAGTCTGGATTGAGTCCTGCAACCCGCAGTCCAATCAGGCTTCCCCAATCCTGTACAAATAGGTTGATCTCGCGCAAACCAAGTGACTGGATGAATTGCTCCAGGCGTTCCGAATGACCAAGATAGCTGTAGTCATTAATATCTATCGGTTTGTCCGAACGCCCCATACCCAAGTGGTCCATGGCAATCACCCGGTAGCCTGCATCGGCAAGTATTGGGATCATTTTGCGATACAAATAGGACCAACTGGGTTGACCATGTAGCAGAAGTACCACCTCCCCATTAGGAGGACCCGACTCGGCATAGGCCTGACGCAATCCGTCAATCTCCACATATTGGTAGGGATAGGGCCAATCAGACAGGTTCGCAAAATGTTCATCCGGGGTTCGGACAAATTGAACCCCGTCGGCTGTTTCCAATGTATCTATAGTTGAAGCAGTGGGGATATCATCGACTCCTTCAGGATTGTCAGGCTCAACGACTAGGTCGTCGTCTTCACAGCTTGTTGCACCTAAGGCCAATACCAATAAGATTGACCACAATATGTTCCATTTCATAAGAAATAATTTTAAGGTTCTACACTCGTAACTCAACTTAAACATCGCGGGACTTTTCTCAGTCTTGGATACCTTTTTCAGCGAAATGAACAGAATGATAGGTGGATTGAACGGAGTAGTTTTCCCCGGGATTCCTTATAACAGTTAAATCGCACATGTTATATCCAAGTTCACCTGCTAGGAATCCTTTTTACCTGTTTTGAGGCCAGGAGGAAGCTTCCAGATCCTATTGCCTGAAACGGGTTGAAATAACCAATTGGGCAGTGAGCGCTATAGAAAGTAGGATAAAGAATACCAGTACAGGCAGTCCACCAGGGTGTAATTTTGCCTGCGTAGGATAGGCTATGGTCTTCTCAATCGCTGAGATTTTAAAATCGTGCAGTTCATGGAATTTTGCATTCGTTGCCAACTCCAATAAGGTTCGCAAACTGCGGTATCGTACCAAAGCAGCACTGGACCATTCTTCCGCATTATCTATGCCCCAGGTAGAAGCTGCAGGCCCAGCCGCTGTACCTACATATAAGGGGTAACTCCCCCTTCTGATCAAGAAGCCTATAACAAACTTACTATACGTATTAAGAACCTCTTCAGAAGTATTACCGACTGTTTCCCCTTCTATGGGGAGGGGCCTATCTCGCATGTTTATCGCATTCACCATAACAATAGGTTTTCCTGTATCTTTTAGAAGGGCCTCACGCAAAAACGAAAGATCTTTCTCTGGAGATACTTCTTGAATTTTTCTCACGTAAAAATCGATTTCCTCAGGGCTTAAGGGGCCTTCAAAGGCCCCATGCCAACCTAAGAAGAGGATGTAGAGCAGGGTAAATACACCCCAGTTAGTAAGGCTTAATACGCTTAACTTTTTCATTTTTTATTAACCTTCTCGTGAAACACCTTCACATTACATGAGAATCCTATTAGATCAATAAAGCTTTACTACTTAATAGGTCCTTGAAAAGAATCCTGATTATCAGCCCGTATGTTATAAGTAGGATTGGGAAGTTGGATCACCCAATCCTCTTGAATAAGTGTGTCTTTAACCTGCCAGGTACTGGGGATAGTAGCTTCCTCCTGGATGCGATTAAGGTCCCGTGTAGCAAGCACATAGCGTTCGCCCTCGGGAGATATAATGAGCCTCACAGGCCTATTTCCAGAATAGGTTAACTCGTGGTATTTATCGACGATATTGGCAGTTAGCAAGCCCTGGTCATCCAGGTTAATTCCCCTTTCGGTGATGGTGGCAACATGCTCCCAGAGGTAGCCAAATAATTCTTGCTCGAAAAGGGGGCCATCCATAGTTGCCCCAGGAGATCTCTTGAACACGCCTTTGTCAAAATTCAATTCTCGAATTTGACTATTACTCCATCCATCTGGCAATTCGAGTGTATTAAATTCTTCTTCTGTAATATCAAAAGTCCTCCACGCCAGGGTCTCATTAGCCGAAAGGGTATTCAATATTTCGTAGCCTACCTGTAATTCATTTCTACTATCTAGTGTGAAGAACTCAAGCAAACGTCGGGCAATTTCTTCTCCCTGATCACTTTGAAGATAATGGCTTGCATCTGGAAATCGATGATGGGGTTGTCCCGAAGCCCCTGGAATGT
This sequence comes from Bacteroidia bacterium, assembly GCA_965263105.1. GTDB lineage: Bacteria > Bacteroidota > Bacteroidia > J057 > J057 > JBCCTX01. Next base: position 1,821,027 of record CBDHGL010000003.1, read on the forward strand.
TGTCAATTAAGCTTTGTTGTAGTTCACAATTACCCAAATCGAGCGGATCATTTGCCCCCCAAATCGTTAAGAAAGGCTTTTGAAAGGTGGCAAGTCCTATCCATGCTTCCTGTGTAAGCCCCGGCACTTCATTCAAAAGGGAAGGAAACATCCTTGCACCGGCCATGTAGGTCCGATTCGGAAATGGGGCATCATAGGCTGCTTCTACTTCCGGCGAAAGGTCAAACCAGGTCCAAGCTTCCAGCACTTCAGAAGCTTTGAAAGACCGGGCCTTCATGGCATAGACCATCCACTCGGCAAAATCAAATTCCTCAATAAGGCGTTCACAGTTATCAAAATAAGGAACTTGCTGCGGGGTATACCGGGTGAAAATACTGGGAATATCCTCAGTGGAATCAGGGTTTTCGACAGGGGGATAGACTGTCGTTCCGGCGGGGAGGTTCGGGAAGAATCCGTTTCCGATAGTAACCCGCTTAAACCAGTCTGAATTAAGGCCAACGATTCGTAGCCCTATTACTGCACCCCAATCCTGAGCAAACAAGTTGATATCCCTTAGATTCAACAGCTCAATGAAGCGCACAATACGGTTGTAATGCCCTAAGTAACTGTATGCATCAATGTCTATCGGTTTATCTGAACGACCGAAACCCAGATGATCCATGGCAATGACCCGATAGCCTGCATCGGCAAGGATTGGGATCATTTTGCGATACAAATAGGACCAACTAGGCTGTCCATGCAGCAATAAAACCACCTCCCCATCCGCCGGACCCGCCTCAGCATATGCCTGACGTAAGCCGTTTATCTCCACATACTGGTAGGGATAGGGCCAATCAGACAGGTTCGCAAAATGTTCATCCGGGGTTCGGACAAATTGAACCCCTTCAGCAGTGGTTAGGGTATCTGTAATGGATACTGTGGGAATATCCTTTACAGGGTCAGGTATAAGTGGGTCTTCTTCGCAACTTACTAACCAAATGGCCAGGGCAATAAGGGTTGACGAGCATATGATCCTTTTCATGATTTGTTAATTTTAATGAGGTTAAATGTATAGTATGGCTACAGAGGGGTGAGGGCGGGTATGAAGGGTAGATTCCTGGATGTACAAACTACTTCAGGTTAGTCGATCCAATTAAGAATATGTAGCTGCGGTTCATCCCTTTTTCCGCCTTTGATAGCTTAGCCATTTCTTATTTTGTTTATCTGTAAGAAGGGTTTCCATCGCATCGTTCAGCACTTTTTCCTCTTCATAAACCTGCATTTTTATAGGGGGGATGGTTTCCTTAATCTTTTCCCTAATACCAGCCATCTGACTTCTATCCCTATTTTGCATAGCGATTTTTAAGTTCCTATTGAACTCATTTTCCAATTCTTTGAAGACCTGGGCATTTTCAGTAGATAAATCAGATATTTTTCCATTGTATGTGAACAAAGCTTCCTTCGCTTTTAGCTTATCAGGTTCCTTAGAAATTTTAAGTTTTTTGATTACCTGATCCGCATCATAATAAAATATACCCGCAGCTTCTTCTGCATGAAATTCAGGGGGAGTCATACCCCCTCCAGGCATCTGACCAAAGCTAAGGGAAACCCAAAAACTCAGGCTAAGCGCAAATGGAATTATTGATTTTGGCATTTTTTTGTTATTTTATAAAAAATCTGTAGATAAAAGGGCGACCTCCTCTTACAGAGGCCAGCCCTTGAATGAAACTTATGAAAACCTATTAAAGACCTAGTTCTTCAGCGGAAAGAGGACCCTGAAAGGAATCTTCGTTATCCGCTCGGATGTTCAAGGTGGGATTGGGTAGGGGAATAATCAGGTCCTCTGAAAGAATCTCTTCTACCAGTTGCCAGGTATCTGGAATCGTAGGCGTATCACTCGTTCTTCCAGCATCCCGGGTAATGCGCACATACCGGTCACCCTCGGGTGAAATAAGAACGTTTAGCGTTTTACCCGCATTAAATCCCACGGTGTGAAATTTGGCTATTTTGTTGGCTGAAAGCAGCCCCTCCTCGTCCATCTCAATACCTGTTTCAACAATGGTTGCTACATGCTTCCAGGTATGACCAAAATGCTCTTCTTCCGCTAAGTCCCCATCTGTCAAGGCATTGGGTGAACGGGCAAAAGAACCAAAGTCCGTGTCTCCTTCTCGAGGTTGATTCTTAAACCACCCTTGAGGTAAATCAATGGCATCAAATTCGGCTTGAGTAAGCTCCGAGCTTGCCCAGGTAATGATTTCATTTGCCGACAGGATTTGGTGGATCTCATAGTTTGCTTTGATTTCAAGATCCTCGTTATCAGGGTTTTGGGTATCTTCCCCATCATCTGTTTCAAAGGTCCTGCGCTGATACGTATTTCCCAGATCATCAGTAACAACAAAAGCTTCCCCATCTGCGATCAAAATTAACTCTTCGTCGAGGCTACGTACCTGATACGTCCACCCCTCTGGTAGATTTAATCTGGACGCTAAGGAAGATAGATCATTAACAGTTTGATTAGGATCGACAATTAAGGAAACGGACTGCATCGTGTAGATCTCACCTTCTGGGGACGATAGTTCGTATACTTCCGAACCAGCTGGATATTGATAAACCGTATTTCGGTAAACGAGGTATTCTTCATAAGGATCTCCTAATCCTGCTTCCCCGCCCGAGGCAAGGTCTTCGGGACTTAGGTCTATGGTTGCTAATAATCTCACCTCCAACCCTCCAAAAACTCTTGAATCCCCTAATTCTGGGAGTTCTGCATTCCCCATGGGTAGCCAGATTCTCGGACCGTTAAGACTGATGACTAAGGCGCCGTTCTCAGATTGCACGGCGTCTAGGTCTACCTCCTCCAAGCATCCTGAGGGACAATTACTCAGTCCTTGGGTCCCCCATACTTCTGCAGTTAATGCACCATTTCTCTGATAGGCTAATAAAAACTCGCAGTACTGTCTGGGGTCCTCATTGGGGTCGCTTTCGCAGCTTTCTTCTACTATATCTACTTCCTCACCAAAATTTCCGCCCGTATAGTTTCCTCGGTAAAATTCGATTAAGCGCCGTGCAATTTCCTCTCCCTGGTCATCTTGTAAGAAATGACTTGCTTCCTCTAGGCGTGCATGGGGCTTTGCCTGCTGCCCCTGGCACATTGTCAATAAAGGACTGCTGTAATTCACATGAACCCAGGTTTCCAGGATCATTACTTGCCCAGACCGTAAGGAAGGGTTTTGGGTAATTTTGTAGCCCCATCCAGGCCTCTTGGGTCGTTCCGGGTACCTCGTTAATTAAAGAAGGAAAGCTTCGAATGCCTGCCATGTAGGTTCGGCTTGGGAAAGGGGCATCATAGGCGGCTTCCACTACATCGGGCAAATCAAACCAGGTCATTGCCTCAACTGTCTCTGAAGCCTGAAAGGAGGCACCCTTCATGGCGTATTCCATCCAATCCCCAAAAAAGCTTTCATCCTCTGGTCCGAGAATTTTAGTACAACCCTCGTAAAACGGAATCTGTTGAGCCGGTATATCCGCGTATATGGATGGGATGTCGAGGATCGAATCGGGATCCTCGACAGGAGGAAATACTTCCGTTCCCGCAGGAAGAACCGGTAACATTCCATTGCCTACGCTGATAGTAGCGAACCAATCTGGGTTTAACCCAGCTACCCGAAGACCAATCAGACTCCCCCAATCCTGAACGAATAGGTTAATATTGCTCAAACCGAGTTCCAATATGAATTGCTCCAGGCGATCGTTGTGTCCTAAATAGGTATAGGCATCTATGTCAATGGGCTTGTCTGAACGGCCCATCCCCAAGTGGTCCATCGCGATGACTCGATACCCTGCTTCAGCCAAGACAGGAATCATTTTTCTATAGAGATAAGACCAACTGGGTTGGCCGTGGAGTAAAAGTACTACTGGGCCATCGGCAGGGCCCGATTCTGCATAGGCCTGGCGTAGTCCGTCTATCTCCACATATTGGTAAGGGTAGGGCCAGTCGGGAAGGTTCTCAAACTGTTTATCTGGCGTTCGGACAAATTGGACTCCGTCGCTTGTAACCAGGGTGTCGATACCTGAGGTAGAAGGGGGATCTCCCCCTTCCTCTGGATTTTCTGGTTCGACCAGAATTTCATCCTCTTTACAACTTGTAAATGACAGGGCCAATACCAGTAATACAGGTAGCCATACAGTCCATTTCATAATGAGATATTTTTGGTTGAACAATTTGTGTTTACCATCAAATTCTCAATTAAAAGGGAGGAGGTAGCAGGGATTATAGGTGAAATGAACAGGAAGGAAGGTGGATTGAACAAAGAGAAAAAAAGAAATATGAGGAGCAGAAATACGGCCTCTACAGTTTCTCGAAAATGGAGAGGAGGATGTAATAGGGAAAGGAAAAGTGCCTCTATCGGTAAGGAACTTTTTGGATTAATAAGTAATTTCCCCTGTCAATTAATAGGTGTATTTGATTGTCAGCCAGATCCCAAATGCAGTAAATGAATTCTAGACCCCAAGAGCCCCAGTGGAATGCCAGACTGCTAGGCGTTCCGAAATTGATGTATAATTCCGAAGAGATTTTGCCTTTGAGGACTCATAAGGCTAAGGTTCTTTTATTCTTCTTATTAGTTGAATGGAGCTTTTATGAGCGTTTTGAACATAGACGGGAATTTTTGGCCGACCTTCTTTGGCCTACTTTTTCCCGAAGGTCGGCCTTAGAGAATTTGCGTCAAAGTCTGCACATCCTTCGTAAAAGACTATATAGCTTTTCCCCCGCGTCCCTGTTTACCTCCAACCGGTTTACGGTTTCCAAGGCTTCTGAAGTCCAACTGCTCACTGACCTGGAATTACTTAAACAAGGACACACTTATGATCTCCTAAAATTGTCTGTTACAGAACACCTCCCACTTGAAGGAATGGTACTTTATGATTCGGATCCCTTTCAAGCTTGGCTTGATAGCTTACATGCGGAGGTTCAGAACAAGAGCCAGCGTGTCTATATCCAGGCGATAGAAAGAGAAAGCTTACGGCAGAGATGGGAAGTAGTAGAGGAGTTAGCCCAACTCTATTTGAAGCAGGATATTGATTTCCCTCAGGGGATGTATCAAAAACTTGCTAGTGCATGTATCAGGCAAGGGAAGGAAATAGCCGCGAGAGATTGGTTGGAAAAAGCGGGAATGAACCTGGCTCAAAGACAGCATTGGATTGAGCAATTTTCCAATTTGGCCCAAGATTTTACTCCTAAAACGCCTCAAGCCATCCGTATGGCAGTGCTTCCTTTTCAAGATTTCACTAAGGTAGAAGCGGGAACCTTTTCCTTTGGCTTGCTAGAAGATCTCGTCCATAATTTGAGTCAATATTCTAGCTTTGAGCTCGCTTCTTCGCACTCCGTACTTCGTTACCAACCTCCCTTTATTTCCCTGCCCGAAATTGCCTTTGAATTGAATGTAGGGTATTTGCTAGTGGGTAGCTTATTTGAAAAAGGGGAGGGTTTTACAGTAAACCTCCAACTGGTAGAGGGACAAAAAGATCGTGTGCTTTGGTCCGTTTCTTTGAATTCGTCCAATCGTGATTTGTTTACCTTACAGCAAGTAGTTATCGAGCAAGTTTTAGATGGAATGCCTTCCGATCTTGGCTGGCAAGAAACTCCTCAGAAAACTTTTATCCCAGATCCTGCCGCATACAACTTATTTCTTCAAGCTTGGACCCTATATTTGAAGGCTACCCCCGGTACGACCTCGGCTGCTATTCGCCTTTTTGAAAAAGCCGTTGCAATAGATCCACATTTTCACAAAGCTTACCTGGGAATGGCTTTGGCGATCGCTTCGTCGGCGAGTTGGTGGGGGGATCGAAAGTTTACAGAAATATCCACCCAAGTTGAATCTTTAATTGCGAAGGCGGCTGAGGATAAGAGCCTAACAAATGATATCTTCTGTTTAAAGGGATGGAATTCAATGTGGAGCTGGGATCTTCCAGGAGCCGAACAGTACTTTCGCCTTGCCTCTAAAGCAAAAGGAAATGTGGCTTTTTTGGGGATGGGACTTGCCCATGCCCTGAATATGCAAGGGCGCCACGAGGAAGCCTTGCAAGTAGCCCAACAGGCGGTAGTGAAAGATCCGGGCCATATTCAGAACGTAATAACCTTGGCAGAATGCAAACTCTTGATGGGATACTTCGTGGAATGTGAGCAAATATGCAGATCCGTATTGGCAACGCAGCCAGACTACCACGCAGGGCTTAGTATTCACCTTTGGGCTTTGCGATGTTTGAACCGCCAAGGGGAAGCCATCGGGTTAGCAGAGGAAAGCTTGGCCCGCTCTGGAAGGCGGACGTATTTCATCCTTGGGCGTCTTGCACAGGCTTACATAGATATCGGAAATAGAAGCGCTGCTGAGACTCTTCTTGAGGAAATGATTCAACGTACCCATAAGGGAGAAAAAGGCTTTCCCTATTTCATCGCCTTGTATTATCAGCAAATAGGGGAGTCCGAAAAAGCCCTTGATTGGCTTGAAACCTACCAAAAAGACCAATTTACCGACTACCTATGGCTCAAGGTACAGCCTGAATTTTATCCTTTGCACCTAAACAAGCGCTTCCAGCAATTGCTTCATGTCGTATTTGGTCCTAAGTAAGTATTACACAGCTCGTTCACGGTATACTAACGCTATCCTATAGACCTTACAGCAGTTAAAAGTTCATTCATCATTTTATAACCCCTAAAATTATAGGACCTTATGAAAACCATTAGTTCTTATCCTTCTAACGTTTTGGAAAGGATGGCTGTTCATTCCTTTTGTCATATTGCTTCTGGGAATGGAGTCCTCCCTTATTCCCATGAAACCAAAGGAAATACAAAGCCCTTTTTCTCCCAAAGATGCGTATGGAATCAGTATGTGTGCCCCCCTTATTTCTATTGGCAAATTTTGGAAAATGCAAGCCCTACTGTTCCCGTTGCACCAGACCTGAATATAAAGTGGGAGGCTAACTTTCCCATTACAACCGCATCAGAGGAAGCACAGAAATTTTTTAACCAAGGCCTCAAAAAAGTTCTTTTTTGTGTATGCATTCAATCATGCGGAGGCTGAAAGATCCTTTAGAGAGGCCATACGGCAAGACTCAACTTGCGCCATGTGTCATTGGGGAGTCGGACTTTCTCTGGGGCCAAATATTAACCGTTCATTCCCATGCCAGAGGAACAAAATGAAGCTGCTTTCCAGTCAAGTCAGCGAGCCATTACAACTCAGCACTGGTGTATCACAGAAAGAAAAGGCCCTCATCTTGGCTTTGAGCAAACGATATGAAGCAAATTTTTCCACAGATCGATCCGCACTTGATCTCCACTTTGCCAATGCGATGCAGGAAGTTGCAGAGGCCTTTGGCGAAGACCTAGATATTTTGACCTTGTGTGCAGAATCCTTGATGGATCTTATGCCTTGGAATTATTGGGAAGAGGATGGGAGCCCAAGACCTGAAACCCAAAAGGCCCATGTCCTCTTGGAGAAGGTAATGGAACGCGATCCAACCCATCCAGGAGCCAACCATTACTATATCCATACGGTGGAGGCTATTTATCCTGAAAAAGCGATAGGCGCTGCGGACCGATTAAGAGATCTTGACTATGGCGCAGGACATTTGGTCCATATGCCTTCCCATATATACATACGTGTGGGGAAGTATCGGGAAGCGGCCAACGCCAATGTGAGGGCTATTGAAGTGGATGAACAATATATCACGCAGTGCAATGTACAAGGTTTTTATCCCTTGGTGTACTACCCACACAACCTTCATTTCCTCTGGTTTGCTTCCACGATGGAAGGAAGAAAAGAATTGGCCACTGAGACCAGCCTAAAACTTGCAAGTAAAATCCCAGATGAGCTTGCCATTCAGATTCCTCTCCTCCAAACCTTCAAGGTAATTCCCCTTTTTTCTAAGGTGCGCTTTGCTCAGTGGGAGGAAATTTTGGAAAGCCCGAAACCCATAGAGGAATTGAAATACAGCCAGCTTATCTGGCATTATGCGAGAGGTATCGCATATGCACGGAAGGGCGAGCTCGAATTGGCGAAGGCTGAAAGCAAGGCGTTAGAAGATTTGATGAATGATGAAGAGGTACAAGCACAGAATATTCCCCTTTTTCCTACCATCCCTTTGTCCCAAATTGCCCACCAGATCGTGAAGGCAGAGATTGCAGGGGCCCAAGGGAAGCAAAAGGAAGAAATTCAGCATTTTCAAGAAGCTGTAAGCCTCCAGGACCAACTTCCTTATATGGAGCCTCCATTTTTTTATTATCCTATCAGACAGTCTCTAGGAGCTTCTTTACTCAGAGCCGGAGAGGCTGAAAGAGCCGAAGAAGTTTACAAAAAGGAATTGACCCAATTCCCCAATAATGGTTGGTCCTTGTATGGCTTATATGAGAGTCAAAAGCAACAAGGAAAAGAAGGGGAAGCGAAAATATCTTTCAAGGAATTTGAGAAAGCTTGGACCAGGGCAGACATCCGTCTAAAGGGATCTGTTCTGTAGGCAACCCTTTTATGTACTTAGAATTTAAGGGTGTCAAATTAGCCCCAAGAAATTTGTGAATTTTGGCCGCCGGATACTCAACGAAAGTGTACTCCGGCGGCCTATTTAGAATGATATGAAGTTTTATTTCATCACAATGATGGATTGGCTCGCAATTCCGGTTGATGTATGTAAGCGAATGGTATATGTTCCTGATGGGAGGTCTTGGACATCTATCTCCCAAGTATGCCTTCCCTTGGCGTATATCTTGGGGCTTTTCAGGCTTTTTACTTCTACTCCTTTCGCATCCAGGAGATCTATACGTATGGACTCCCTATTCTCAAGTTGATAATTCAGGATGAACTCGCTATGGGATGGATTGGGGTAAACCCAGAATGAAGGACTATCAGGGGAGCCAATTTCACCTTCGTTACTCGTGGCAATATTTTGCTGATCCATCACAATTTCCTCATCCCCTTCTTGATAAGGGACGTATTCCATGCCAATGAGGAACATCTCGTCTGTCGTCCCCTCTCCCCATCTTACGGTTTGAGGAGGATTGCTGGGATTAAAAGGATTACTCGAAGTGTTGTCATAGGTGGCGTAATAATGGAGGGTAGAACCCGCTGGAATTTTTTTCATACGGTCGAAGGTATAGGAGCCTTGCCAATTGAAGTCCCAGTCGTTGATTCTAATTATGGGTAGGGTATCCCCTGTGGCTGTTTCTGCATAAATCTCCCAATTGACTCCTAAATAATGCATATGAGGATAGATGGATAGGAGGCTGATATCTTCTTCTACCTGTCTAATCCCGTGGAAGGTTTTGACTTCATTAGGAGGAATGACAAAGGAGAAGAAACCACCTTCTAAATCAAATGGAGTGGCAGGCTGGCGTTGGGTTTCACGCACAATGGGATCATTTTCCTCTTTGAAAAAGATATTTAACAAGGATTTATCGGTTTCATTAGTTGGAAGGGGGGCATAATGAACTTGAATGAGTAAATCTGATCCTGCAGGTAAGGTAGTTCCAATGCCTTTGGGATAAAAGATAGATTTTATGCCTGGTGTATATCCGGTAAATGTTCCTTGTATTTGGATCCCAAAATCCCCAAAGGATTCATACCCATATTCCGGGGTTTCTGCATCCTTAGCTGCAGCAAGGCCCTCTGTGTCATAGGCAATCAAGGCATGATGGACAGCTCGGTTATTACCGGGTCGAAATTCAATAGCTGCAATTTCCCGGTCTTCTGTTAAGCCAGAAGGGAGCACAAATACCCGGTAGTCGTCCTGGTTATTCCCTTCAATAAAATATTCTTCGGTCATTTCAAGCACCAGGTCAGGCGTTCCCAACTGAGACCCAGAGGGGAAATCGGGCAGGGGAGGTGCCAAGCTTGGGTCACCCTGAGGAGCCCCTGCTTCAGCCCACTCGGCGATGAGTCGAATTTCCTCCTCACTTAAGCTCCGTTCTCCCACAAAATGGCTGTAGGAAGGGTCGGGTTTCCAGGGGGGCATGTATTGAATCTCCGTTACATATTGAATCATACCACTCCATGCAGCAGCTTCTTCATAGTTGGACAGGGAAAAGGGGGCAATCTCCCCTTCTCGATGGCAAGAGGTGCAATTCTCGTATATTATGGGGGCTATATGCTCACTATATGTCACCTGAGCTGAAGCTGTCGAATTGATCCAAATACCCAAAATGAAAAAAGTAGATAACTCGTTTCATGATTAATGACATATCTCAGAGGTTAATTTATTTTGACTGATAAGGCATCCAATAGCCTTCGTTTGGGAAAAAGTTATGGGCCTATGGTTTTTAAGGGCTTCCAATACATCTTTTAATTCAGAAGTTGTTACAAAACGTTTTCTTTGGCCTACCCTTGCATAAGAATCATCGATTCGGCCTTTTTATATGATGGTTTTTTGAGTTTCATTGAAGACCACTACTTCCGGGGTGATGCTTGCTGCAAATGCATCCTATACAGTCTTGGGATGGAACCCTGGTTTTACTTCTATGAATTTGGATAGAATCGTCTTGTCAACTCAGATCAATCAGAGTGAATTGAACAATAGAAGGGGTGAATTGAACAGGAAGAATTGGGAGGCAGATAAACTAAAAGTTCAAAACTTTCCCAAGCCATTTCACATTAAGTCGAACTTTTTAATTTAGTACATAAAGAGGGGGTTAGTAGGAACAGAATACTTAATAGTACTTGTAGGAGTAATATTCCTAGTCCAAATCCTCCCACATCCTTCAGGTCAATTTGGGCGTTGGGAAGCACTGCTACCCAGTCAACCAGATAGATTAGGAGGGAAAGTAGTTGCTGGCACAGGTATCCCAGAGACACAGAAAGAAGGGGTATAAATGAACAAAGTACCGTAAGAAATCCTACCCATACGATTAGCCCCGCTAGAGCAGTTGTAAGCAAATTGGTCAACACAAAATAGACTGGAAAACTCCCAAAATGGAATAAAACCAGTGGAGCTGTGGCAATTCCCGCACAAAGAGAGATGCCTATCCAACTGTAAAGGATATTAATTCCTTTCCAAGGGGTTTTGCTTACTCGTTCTATCCAGGGGAATAACAGGACAATTCCCATAACGGCTGTGTAGGAAAGCTGAAAGCCCGGTTCTAGTAGCAAGTTAGGGGCACATAGCAATTGAATCATAGCAGCCGAAGCCACTACATTCAGTATATGAAAACGCAGAAAACAAATGCGGAAGAGGAGGATCAGACCAAACATCAGGGTAGCGCGCACTACTGCTGGACTGAGGCCGGTAAGTAGCATATAGCTCAGGAGAAGGAATAATATACAGGCATTTTTTATTCGTTTTCCCTGAGGGAGGAAGTGGAAGAAACTTAGGAGATAGTTGAGTAGAAGGAAGATAATTCCAATGTGCATCCCAGAAATTGAGAGGATATGACTGGCTCCAGCTATGGTAAAGGCTTCTCTGGTTTCTGGTGAAAGGCTCCTTTTATATCCCAAAAACATTGCCAGGGCTATTTCTTGTTCACTCCCGGGACCAATCACAGTCTTCAACTGGTCAACTAGGGCTTGCTGGAAATAATTTCCCCATCTTAACAGGTTTTGAGATTCATTACCCCCCGCCAGGGTATCTATATATGCACGATAGTATATACCTTTTCTATTCAGATAGTAGCGATAGGACATATAGGGGCTTTGAAAATTGGTGAGGTATCCAGCTGCATAGATTGTATCTCCAGGCAATAGGGAGGGTAGGGTAGTAGCAGGTTTCAGACTGAGAAGGAGCTTTCCCTGGACAGGGCTGAGGCCTGAGTCAGTTTGAATGGCCCAAACGGACACTTGAAATTGTTTTCGAAGGGCGTATTCTTTGGGGAGATCCAGGACAGTGGCTGCAAAGGTAATAGATTGACAATTCCACGGCTCAAAACGGCCCCGGGCTTCCTGTGAATTAGCGGGTTGAATTCTTGACGCATTCATTTGTCCTAAACAGGTGATAAGGAGCCCAATTATTAGGGAAATCCCTCCCTCAGCCTTAGGATGGCGTAGCGACTTGTCTTTCCAAATTACTAGGGCGAAAGCTATCAACAAGAGCCATAATAGTGGATCAGGTAGCTCAAATCCATTTGAATTCAAGAGGATTCCTATTCCATAGCAGCATACAAGTTTGAGCATCGGACATTGGTTCCAAGGGATCATGGATTCAAAGAGGCAGAAATAAGGGGGATATCCATGGAAAAAAGAGGGAGGAAAGTAAAAAGAATGAACTTTATTCGTCTGAATATCAAAGTAAAGAAGTTTAAAAACTTTCCTGACAGAGCACTACCGACCATGGACTACGGACCCTCTAACCCTTCTCCTATCCCTCCTGATGATACACACTGGTCTCTGGGAGTTCCATGACATCTACGATCATGAGCCCATCGAGGGCGTCATTGAATTTGGGGTCTACATTGAAGCCGATAATGCGTGCATTTTGCCCAATGTACTTTTTGAGGAGTACGGGTAAGGGCATGTGACTGGGTTCAATGTCGCTCACAAGTTTATCCACCAATTTTAAATCAGATCCAACGCCTTGAAGTAAACTTTGGGTATCTACTGGCTCCCTTTTCTTCATTCGGAAAGCATGTCGGGGCTGGACGTAAAGGGCTAGCTCATGGTCGAAATAGTAGGTCTCAATGAAGGCCACAATAAAACTACGGGCTACTTTGGTGTAACTATTGCTGATACTGACAGGACCGATAATGTATCGGGCATCGGGGTGTTTTCTCAGAAAGTGGACAATTCCTTTCCAAAGCAGGTAAAGAGGGAGGCGTTTTTGTTGGTAAGATTTGATAATGAAAGACCTTCCCAGTTCTACAGATTGAGACAATATGGGGAGGAAGCCATCATCTATCCGGAAAAGGGTATGGATATAAAAGCCTTTTTTCCCAAATCCTTCCAGAATTTCATCTCCCTTACCAAGTCGATAGGCACCCACTATGCATTCTTCTTCTTTATCCCAAATAAAGAGGTGATAGTAATACAGGTCAAACTCATCGGTATCAGATGGCTCATTGGTCCCCTCGCCCACTTCGCGAAAAGTGATCTCTCTAAGTCGCCCTAATTCCTGGAGAATAAAAGGAATTTCGGAGGCGTAGGCGATGAAAATTTCAAAGTTATTCTGGGTGAAAAGGAGGTTGTGATCCCTGAGGGCTTGGAGTTCCTCCTTTATTCGTATAGGAGCAATAGGGGCCGCTACTGGGAGAACTTTTTTGGCTCGTTTCAGCCGGGGCTTTCCTTTGGGTTTGTAGAACTTTTTTACTTCTAAGGCGGACCCGAGGGCATAGGTTTTAGCGCGAAGGAAGCGTCCATACTGGTCTATGTCTTTGAAGGAATCCAGGTCTTTGGGTCTAATTCTGTTGCCTATGCGTACTTGTATGGCTTTTTGTTTCTTTTTAAAAAGCTCGGCAGGAAGCATGGCCTTACTCAAATTGGGGTTTACCAAGCCCAGTAGATGGAAAATGGCGCTGTTACTCCCTTGGAAAAAAATAGGTACAATTGGAACCTGTGCTTGTTGAATTAACTTCAGGGTTTCTCGCTTCCAGGCCCTGTCGTGTATTTGTCTTTTATTCGGTTTGAGGGTAGAGACCTCCCCAGCAGGAAAAAGTCCCAAGCTCTGGCCTTCTTGGAGGTGGATAAGGGCTGTTTCGTGAACACTTTTAACTTGGGAAGAGGAATGGGATGAAGAGGAAATTATGTGGGAATGAATTGGTTTTAAATGTTGTAGAAAGAAACTGCCCATAATTTTGTAATCGGGGCGGATAGGGGCAAGCAGTTTGAGCAAAAGGAGGCCATCGATGGCTCCAAAAGGGTGGTTGGAAATAGTAATAAATGGCCCCTTTTGGGGGATTCGTTGGAGTTCATCTGGGTCGAAAACGGATTCGATTTCCATCTTGTCAAAAAGGGCATTGACAAATTCAATCCCTTCAAAGGGTTCAAGGCTTCCAAATAGAGATTCCAACTTCCCTATGCCCGTCAATCTGAGCAGGGGATGTGCAGCCTTGGCCTTGGTAAGCTTATGGAGATTTGTAGAGGAAAGAAAATCTTCAGTATGCTGCAACTTTTTCATAAAATAGCGACTCCTTTGCGTGTGAGATATAAAGTATAAAGATACTAATGGAATGCGAAGTTCAATCTTTGATGTATTTGAACAGACACATTATTTTTAGTATGTTGATAACATCAAACAACACTAAATCCAATTAATTACACCACCATGAGTTTTTTTAACAAAATTAAAGAAATGTTTAGTTCGGCTTCCAAGACCGTTGAAAAAGGAGCTGAAATAGCAAGTGACTATGCTGAGAAGGCTACGGAGCAAGCTTCTAAAGCTACAGAAGGATTGAGAGAGCAGGCTGGAGAATTATGGGAAAAGGCAGAAGATTATGTAGAAAAGGCAGCAGAAAAGGCGGAAGACCTAGCAGAAACTGCTAGTGAAAAAGCTTCTAAGCTGGCGGGTGATCTGAAGGAAGGAGCGGGAGAAACTTTTGAGAAAGCCAAAAATATGGCGGAAGGGGCAGCCGAAAAAGCTGAGGGACTTGCAAAAGCAGCCTCAGAGAAGGCCAGTAAGCTCGCGGGAGACCTGAAGGAAGAGGCTGGAGAAGCTTATTCAAAAGCTAAAGAAATGGCCCAAGATGCAGCTGAAAAAGCTTCTGATGCAGCTGAGAAATTAGTGGACAATGCAGAAGATGCGGTAGAAGATGCTGCTGATGCGGCGGCGGATAAATTAGATTCCTAAGTTACTTTCCCAGACAAGCCTGATATTTTTGGATGGTGGATTCGAGCCCAAAATAGAGGGCATCGCTGATCAAGGCATGGCCGATAGATACTTCAGCTAAAAAGGGTAAGGCCTGATGGAAAGCTGTAAGGTTGTCTAAGTTGAGGTCATGCCCAGCATTCACTCCCATGCCCAACTCTTTTGCGAAGGCTCCTGCACGAGCATATTCGGGTAATATGCTAGAATCATTTTCTTTTACTGATTCTGCATAGGGACCTGTATACAATTCTACTCTATCAGTTCCTATTTCTCTGGCTCCTTCCATGAGTTCTAAGGATGTTTCGATGAAGATAGAGGTTCGAATGCCTAGATCTTGAAGTCTCTGAATAATATCCAGTAAAAAATGCTTGTGCTTGAGGGTATTCCATCCTTGATTAGAAGTAAGTGCCTCTGGGGGGTCGGGAACCAAGGTACATTGGGCAGGTCGCACTTCTTCCATCAATTGGAGAAAAGATTCGGAAGGATAGCCTTCCACGTTGAATTCCACTGTTAAGGTATTTTTTAACTCCCTCACATCCTGATAACGCGTATGCCTTTCATCTGGGCGGGGGTGAACAGTAATGCCATCGGCTCCGTAAGCCACGCAATCCTTGGCAACCTGCAAAACATTTGGTATAGAAGCTCCTCGGGAGTTTCGGATAAGAGCTACCTTATTGAGGTTTACACTAAGTGCAGTCATGAAGAATTTAGGAAGATAATGCGATTGAAAAGGCTAATAGATTACTTAGTGCTTAGCGCGAAGGATTGTCATCAAATGCTGGTGAAGGCCGTGTTTCCCCCATTCCTTTAAGGTATACTTGGAATTCCATGGTTTCTTCGCCACGGAATGCAGTAACATTGACAAAATCACCAGGACGATATTTGCTGACTTGTTCCTGAAGCTCTGAAGCATTGCTAATGGGAAATTGGTTTACAGCTATCACCACGTCTCCTACTTCTATTCCGGCATCCTCTGCTCCACTATTTTCCCTCACCCCATCTATATAGGCTCCTTTTAATACATGTAGGTTAAACTTTCTAGCAAGTTGGGCGTCTACAGGGACAATTTCTACTCCCAAAAGCCCTCTCTTTACCTCTCCATACATAAGGAGGTCTTCCATTACCTTCTTGGCAATAGAGGAAGGAATCGCAAAAGAATAGCCTGCATAGAAGCCAGAATGAGAAGAAATAGCGGTATTAATTCCAATTAAGTTTCCAGATAAATCTACTAAAGCTCCTCCACTGTTACCACGATTGACCACGGCATCCGTCTGCAAAAATGATTCTATTGCATATTCCGAATCCTTACTGAGCAATTTGAGGTTTCTCCCTTTGGCACTAATAATTCCCGCAGTCACCGTTGATGTAAGATTTAAGGGATTTCCCACAGCTAATACCCAATCCCCGATTCGGGTTTCATCGGAGTTGCCAAATTCGATATGGGCAAAATCTTCTCCTTCGATTTTTAATAATGCCAGATCGGTAGGGATGTCTCTTCCTACAATTTTGGCAGAAAACTCTCTGTTGTCAATTAAGGTAATTTCTACCTTGTCTGCGTCCTCTATAACGTGATTATTAGTAATTATATATCCATCTTCGGAGATGACAACCCCGGAACCCGAAGCCCTTCCTCTGTACTCATCGGCTCCTTCTTCCTTATCACGGAAAAATTGGAAAATATTGTCGCCCCCTATGATCTCAGACCTAACTCGGACTACAGAGGGTCTAGCCATTTCTGAGGCTACAGAAAAGTCAGGAAGGCTTCCCATACTCCTAGGGGAAGGGCTTTGATAGGAAAATGCAGGTTGGGCAGTTTCTCCTCTTAGGTATACAGTTTTTATAGTAGAAGGGGATTTCTGGAAGTAACTGGCATAAAAAGCCGCGCCGAATGCCGCTCCGATCGCTGCTAAGAGGAGTGTCCCAACAATTTTTTTCATTATCCAAGATGTTAATATGGCTTCGCTACCCTAATATAATTGACGAAAATAGTGAATTTAATGTTTCAGAGGCGTTAGACTCTGGATAAAATAGCAAAAATTAAACCCCAATTTGCATTATTTTGATTTAAAGTAAGGAAATCTTCCCTAACATTGAAATTATAATTAATTTTCGTTTTTAGTAAAGAATAAATGCGGTCTTCAAACTTCCTGTTTTGGGAATACTTTTGCATCTTTAATACGGAATAACTTTGTGGTTTTTAATTTTCCAGAGTTTTCCTTATGATTGCGATCAGCTTTCGGTTTTCAGCGCTTAGATTAGCAGTTTTTAATTTCCGGATAACTATTTTCTGTCAGCCCTAGTTATGCTGATGCGAGAACCTTGTCGGTTTCGATTGTATCCTTCGGGAAATCTACTCAATTGGATCTCTTTAATTTTTCTGCTATTTATCCTTAAAAATCATGATAACTATCTATCCATATAAATTACTCATTGATCTCCACCAACATTCCAGTGAATTTACCTTTCCCATCTACCTAAAGAACCTAATAAAAAACAACGATATTGGAGATTTTGAGAAATTGGGGGATTTTTTTGACAGTGAGCTTCAACAAATTCCCCTTCAAGACCAACAGACACTTCGGTATTTTCTCTTTATTAGTGAGTTAGCCCTCCAAAGTCATATTTATAGGAGGGATTCCCAGAGATTTGATCAAACTAATTCCCTCATTCAACATCGAATGACAGCTATACGGAATATTGAGGGAACTCAAATCAATTTTTCCGAATGGGAAAAATATATAGAATTCATTTCCACGGTCTTCAAACGTACTTCGCGGTTTATTCCGATCGAAGAGTTTGAATCTTATTTGGACAAAATAGAGTGGAATGAACTGAGTGAAGAGCTAATCCCTAAGATATCCAATTTACTGGGTTTAACCTATTTAATGGAAGATCATCCCGAGCAAGTCAATAAGTCACGGGTATGGCTATTTAAAGCTTCTAATGAAAGCTCCTTCCCTGCAAATATGGTCAATCAGCTTTTATGGGTAGAATTTTATAAAAAGATTAATGGCCCAGAGGTTGAGGATAAAGTAGCTGAGATTGCTGTTCTTCTGAAAGAAAAGGGAGATGAATATACTGGAGCCTTAGGGACCCTATTTCATTGTGCAGCAGTAGAAGTAGAGACCTCCAAATTGAACATGGAGCTGACAAATCCTGGGGAAGAAGAGGATAGTTCTGTTAAGGCTATTCAGGAACTTGGAGAGTGGAAACTTGAGCTACAACGGCATTTTGAGGAAAATCTTTCTCCGGGCTTTTCCAAGGCTTATGTGGACCTGTTGATGGGCAAAAATTATGCCCTGGCCCTAAAATTGGAGAAAGCAGATATGCCAGAGGAAACCTTTCAAACCTTGCTCCATGTTCACCTTCAGCAGGCATTAGATCAAATAGAAGAATTAGGCGATTCATATTCGGCTTCCCAATACAAACTCGAATCCATGGAAGCTAAAATCCTTGCTGGGCAACAGTTACCCGAGAAGGAGTTTAAAGAATTACTGACCTTATTTCGGAAAAATAATGATTACCCCTCTTTCTGTTCCTGTTTAAAGGTTTATGGGGCTATGCTTTCTCAAAATGAAATGGGAATCAAGATCCAAGATTTACTCCTTGAAGGATTTAAATTGGGAAAAAAGAAAATAGAAGAAGGTGGTTTTTATGTGCTCAACCAAAGCTTTCGATTGGCTAATAACCTGTATCTTTCCGAAATTAAAAGACCCGGTGTTTCATGGTTAATTAGTTCCATTGATAAATTTTTTGGAGAAATCACGGGGATTATCGATGACTTACCTAGTCAAGTCCAAATGGTGGGAAGCGAAAATATTGAAGACTTTCGCTCTTCTTACCTGGCCTTCGAACCCATATCGCATTACAATATTTTAGTCTATTTTCGATACCAACTCTATACCCTGAAATTGATGAACCTGGGGGCTTCTTTTGGAGGAGACAAAACTTCTCAATTGCTTGGAGATCAGTTGATAAAAGAACTGGAAAACCCCAACAACCCCCTCAATTTCATCAATGCTTCCTGGGATGATTTTAAAGATATTCCCAATAAGGTTAGAAATAGTACATTGAACAAATGTATAAATATTACTAAGGGAGATCTTCCCCTTGCAGCAGAGCATTTGGATTTCTCTTATCGAAATTTACGTAGTTACATTACTTTCAAAGAGGTCAATCGATTAGGCTTGTTTTTGAATTTACAGGAAACAGACAATAAACAGTTGGAAATGGGGATTCGATACATGTTTTATGACCTGTATAAAAAAGGGACCATCTTTGAAGTAGTTTTTGATATGCCTATCTTTTTAGTAAAATATTCCCAAAAGGGTTTTTATTCTCAGAATCTTGAGGAGGAATTGAGAATTAAGGGTACTACAGCCAAGAAATACATCAAGATTATGATGGAAATTGGTCTGATTAGGCAGGACAAAAATTCAGGTAGAAAGCACTTCTATCAATTAAATAAGGAAAATGTGATGAAACGACTGGGCCGAGAGCAGGAAATTCGGATCGGATGACGCATATATTTTTGTAATTTTGGGAAATCACAATCAATTGTTTGTTTATGGCAGGACACAGTAAATGGGCGAATATTAAACATAGAAAGGGAGCCCAGGACAAAAAGAGATCCAAGATTTTTACTCGATTAATAAAAGAGATAGCCGTTGCAACAAAGGAGGGCGGGCCAGATCCCGCAGCAAACCCCAGGTTGAGAATGGCCATTCAAAATGCTAAAAAGGCCAATGTCCCAAAAGATAATATAACCAAGGCAGTCAATAAAGGATCTGGGGACGATGGAACTAGTTATGAAGAGGTCACCCTGGAAGGATATGCCCCACATGGAATTGCAGTTTTCGTTGAATGCCTCACAGATAACAACAACCGCACGGTTGCCAACGTCCGGAGTTATTTCAATAAATATCATGGGAGTCTGGGAAAAAGTGGATCGGTAGATTACATGTTTCAGCGAATGGGAATTTTTATTGTTAAAGCCGAAGGCTTAAATGAAGATGACCTTACATTGGAGCTATTAGATGCAGGACTAGAGGATATTGAACTCTCCGATGGGAACTTTGTCCTTTCTTGTGCTTTTGAAGATTTTGGAGCCCTCAATGCCAAATTAGAAGAGATGGGTATTGAAGCAGAAAGTTCTACTCTGGAAAGAATACCCGCGAATACCCTAGAATTGGGCCTTGATCAAGCGAGAAGTGTCATGAAACTCATTGATGTATTGGAAGACGATGATGATGTTCAAAACATTTTCCACAACTTGGAAATGTCAGATGAGTTGATGGCGGAACTTTCCTAGATTTTTTCTCCTCAGACTAAACTTTTTCCCGGTTTAAGAGTAATACTACATAAAGCTATGCATGCATAGCTTTATGGGTTGCATATCTCTTTATGCTATGCTAGCACAGTTTTTGATGTGCAATTTATCCAAATAATGAACTTTATAAACTCGTGTAAATGGACAGTACTATAGAAAAGAAAGCCCTTAAAGGAGGAGAATTTTTGATTAAAGAGACTCAGGCATCTGAGATTTTTATCCCGGAAGAGTTTAATGAGGAGCAACAAATGATGGCTCAGGCCTGCCAGGATTTTCTGGCTTCAGAGGTTTTTCCTCATACAGAGCGAATGGATAGCCTTGAGCCCGGCTTTATGTCTTCTTTATTAGAAAAGGCAGGGAATCTTGGATTATTGGCGATAGGAGTTCCAGAAGAGCACGGGGGATTGGGGATGAGTTTTAATACCAGCATGTTGGTGGCGGATGCATTAGGGCCAGGAGGGTCTTTTTCTACAGCTTTTGGAGCACATACTGGTATTGGTACCTTACCTATTCAATATTATGGAGATGAAGCCCAAAAAGAGCGATATCTTCCCAAGCTAGGCTCAGGCGAGTGGAAAGCTTGCTATTGCCTGACAGAGCCAGATGCTGGCTCAGATGCCAATTCGGGAAAGACTAAGGCCCTTCTCAATCCAGAAGGGACTCATTACCTGATTACGGGGCAAAAGATGTGGATTTCCAATGCAGGATTCGCTGATGTAATGATTGTATTTGCGAAAATTGAGGATGACAGGAACCTCACAGCTTTTATCGTAGAAAAGGACTTCCCGGGCATCACCTTAGGGGACGAAGAAAAGAAATTGGGTATAAAGGGTTCCTCTACCCGTCAGGTATTTTTTGATAAGACCCCTGTTCCAATTGAGAATATGCTTTCCGATCGGGGGAATGGATTCAAGATTGCGGTGAATATTCTCAACATTGGGCGGATTAAGCTGGCTGCTGCGGCTGTTGGAGGAGGGAAATCCGTTTCGGAGCTGGCAATTAAATACGCTATTGAGCGCAAACAATTTGGTACCTCAATATCCAATTTTGGAGCCATTCAGCACAAGTTAGCTGAAATGGCTACCCGTTTATATGCCTCCGAGTCTGCTAATTACCGGGCTGGCCAAAATATAGAAGACAAAATTTCGGAGTTGATGGAAGGGGGAATGAAAAAGGAGGAGGCCATCCTCAAAGGGGTGGAGCAGTTTGCCATTGAATGTGCTATCATGAAGGTCCACAGTTCCGAAGTCCTGGATTTCATCGTAGACGAGGGGGTTCAAATATACGGAGGGATGGGATTTTCAGCAGATGCACCCATGGAGCGGGCTTATCGCGATTCCCGAATCACCCGAATTTATGAAGGGACCAATGAAATCAATCGCATGCTCATTGTGGGAATGATTTTGAGAAGGGCTATGGCAGGGGAGTTGAATCTGATGGGACCTGCCATGGAAGTTGCAAATGAATTGCTTTCTATGCCAGCTAAGGTCTCTCCCACCTCTGAACTTTTTGCCGTAGAAAAGGAACTAATTGGTCGCTTGAAAAAGGCCATCTTAATGATAGCAGGGAAAGCAGCCCAGGACTTAGGTATGGGATTCAAAGATGAGCAGGAATTGTTGATGCTAATAGCCGATATGGTCATTGAGCTATATGTAGGAGAATCGGCATTGTTGAGGACCGAAAAGCTCATTTCAAAAAAGGGAGCAGAAGCTTGTCAATCCCAGATCGCGATGACTCGTCTGTATTTATCTGGGGTTGCAGATAAAATTTATCTTTCTGGTAAGGAGGCAATTGCCAATTTTGCCAAAGAAGATGACCAAAAAATACTTTTTATGGGGTTAAAAAGATTTACCAAGGCAACCCTTATTAACACCAAGGCGTTAAGGAGACAGATAGCAGATATTCTTATTGAAAATGAAAGCTATCCCTTCTCCTGGTGAATTAACTAACCCAACTACCTTTTAGTCTTCCCTTGACCTATAGGGAAGGCTTTTTTTCTACCTAGACAGCATCTTTGAGGATTGGCAGGTTTTTTTCTGGATTCCTCTAAATTTTGTTCTAATTTGAATTCTATTCTAGAGAATTGGTATGAAGGTAGTTTTTTCTATTCCCTTCGCTACAAATTGGGGAGAGTCTATTTTTATTTGTGGTGACCACCCTGCTCTGGGCAATAATGATAAATCTAAAGGCATAGCTTTGACCTATACTGGGGAGAAGGATATGTGGGTAGGTGAAATTGTTTTTGCCGAATTCCAAGCCTGTATTCACTACAATTATTTTTTGCGCAAAGAAGATGGGCAAATTCGACGAGAATGGGGGAACCCTAGGCAGTTATCCTGGGACCGTTCCAGGGAAGGAAGTGTCCATTTATTCGAATATTGGGCATCGCCCAAGGCAGAAGAAAAAGCCTGGTTCTCTAGTGCTTTTTCTCGTGTTATTACTCCTTCCAATGGCGTTTCTGAGGCCCTAAGTGCTATTTGTTCCCCACAAGGAAAGGGCCAAAAGCTTAGTTTCGCTATCCATGTACCCCGCATTGGAGAGGGCTTGGGTGTCGGACTTATGGGAAATACTCCTGAATTGGGGAAATGGGAACCTTCAAAGGTAATTCCATTGAAGCTGGGTTACGCCAGCCAGTGGTCCACAGAGATTTTCCTGAGTTCTCTCAATGGGCTCGAATACAAGTACGTTCTCTATCAATTAGATGGGAAAGAAATTGTGGAATGGGAGCAGGGAGCAAATCGCTTGGTCCCTCCCTCAGTTCTTGAATCCAATGCAGAGAAAATATGTATTCATGATTCCATATTTCACTATAGTTCCCAATGGAAGGGAGCAGGTGTGGCTTTCCCCATTTTCTCAATGAGGAGTAATCGAGGTTTTGGGGTGGGCGAGTTTGATGACCTATTTCCTTTCATAGATTGGGCAAAGGAGACCGGCATGCATGTCATTCAAATTTTGCCTATTAATGATACCATAGCTACTTATACCTGGAAAGATTCTTATCCCTATGCAGCCATTTCTGTATTTGCGTTGCATCCCATATATGCCAACCTCCAGTCTATTGCAAGTTATTATGGCAAAGAGTTACCGGGCTCATATATCAGTAAAAAGACTTTTTTAAACTCCTTAGAAGAAGTCGATATTGTTGCTGTTATCAAAGCGAAATTCGAGTTCTTCAGAGAACTATATAAACAAAATGAGCAGAGGATTTGGGAAGACGAGGCCCTGCTCAAATTTGTGCAAGAAAACGCTTCTTGGTTGAAACCCTATGCGATTTTTTGCCATTTGAGAGATACCTTTCAGAGTGCTGATTTTCAAAATTGGCCATCGCACAAAGAATTTTCAGAAGAAACTCTTGCGGAATTTTTCCCAACTGGAACCCGCGTCTCAGAAGGGATTGGACTTTATTTATTTATTCAGTTTCATCTGGATTTACAATTGTCTGAAGCGGCTGCCTATGCAAGAAAAAAAGGGGTTCTATTAAAAGGAGACATCCCTATCGGGATTTATCGCAATAGTGTGGATGCCTGGACAGATCCTCATTTGTTTAATATGGATGGTCAGGCAGGAGCTCCCCCGGATTTCTTCTCTGCAGGAGGGCAAAATTGGGGTTTCCCTACTTACAGATGGGATATAATGGCCTTGGATGGCTATGCTTGGTGGCGCCAGAGGCTTCAAAAAATGGCCGCTTATTTTGATGCCTACCGAATAGACCATGTCTTGGGCTTTTTCCGCATTTGGGAGATACCCTATGAATTAATTTCCGGAGCTCTTGGCCATTTCAATCCTTCACTTCCGTTTGCACCACATGAGATTTGGGATCGAAAAATTCCCTTTGAAAAAGATCGTTATACCCTGCCTTTTCTTCGAGGGCATATTCTTTCTCAGCGAATCCCGGATCACTTGCGGGCCTTTGTAGAAGAGACTTTCTTGATTCAGGATCATCCAGGATACTATCGCTTTCAAGAGGAGTACAAATCTCAACGTACTCTGGCAAGTCGCTTGGAGGAAGAGGTGAACCTATCTGTCGCTGATAAAGAAGAGTTGTGCAAGGTCTTGTTTGGACTCATGCATGAAGTCATCTTTATTCAAGATCCCCACCGGGCGGATGAAGCGTATCATCCTCGGTTTTTGATCAACGATACTCAGTCCTTTAAAGAGTTAGATGGATGGGTTCAGGACCGAATATTGGAGTTGTATACAGACTATTTCTTTAATCGCCATGAGGAATTTTGGCGGAAACAGGGACTAACCAAGCTCCCGGCAATTCTGAATGCAACCGATATGTTGGTCTGCGCAGAGGATTTAGGTATGGTGCCTGCCTGTGTACCGGAAGTGTTGGAGGAATTGGGAATTTTGACGCTGGAGATTCAGCGTATGCCTAAGGAAAACAACGGGCTTGAATTTATTTCAGGCTCTCATAATCCCTATCTTTCGGTCTTCAGTTCCTCCAGCCACGATATTGCCCCCCTCCGTGCATGGTGGGAAGAAGATCTAGGCCGTACCCAACGCTATTTCAACCAGGTACTGAATTTGCCGGGAACAGCCCCAGATAGCTGTGAGCCTTGGGTGGTGGAAGTCATTTTAAAACAGCATCTAAATGCCCCCAGTATGTGGGCAATTTTTCCTATCCAGGACCTAATTGCCCTTGAGGACTCCTTCAGGCACCCCAGTCCACAAGCCGAACAGATCAATGATCCCAGTAACCCCGAGCACTATTGGCGATATAGAATGCATATTTCTGTGGAGGAGTTATCCGAAGCAAAAGAATTCATTCAACGTTTGAATAGATTGGTCCAAGAATCTGGAAGAAATATGGATTATTAGAAATGTATTATTAACTTTTTTGAATGCTACTTTAGGTTATGGAATTACACGATTTTACACAAGCTGTTAACGATAGGAGTAAAGAAGTTCCTGTACTTGTAGATTTTTGGGCTCCCTGGTGCGGTCCCTGCCAGGTCTTGGGTCCTGTCATTGAGCAAATGGCGCAGGAGGCTGATGGACGCTGGGAGTTGTTAAAAATCAATGTAGACGAGAGCCGGGAAGTAGCGAATACCTACCGCATTATGAGTATTCCTACGGTTATGTTGTTCTTCGAAGGCAAGCCCCTAGATCATTTTGCTGGTGCCTTACCTAAGTATCAAATACAACAGTGGCTATCTACTCATTTACCCGATAAAAGAAAGAAGAAACTCCAAACGATAATAGCTAGACTCCAGGCATCTGATAATGGAGAAGCAAGGCAGGAATTGGAAGAATTTGTAGCCCAGAACTCAGATATGGAAGAAGCCAAGCTCGTTTTGGCCAAGGAGTTAGTCGTAATAAACCCTTCCCAAGCCAGGAACTTACTTCTCAAGATTAAAATAGGACATCAACTGTATGAGGAAGCCGAAGATGTAAGAAACCTCATAGACCTCATGGAGGATCCGACCCCTTCGGACCATCCTGCAGCAGTTCTCATATCTAAAGCACAAGAAGCTTTATCTCAAAAAAAATACGACATGGTTTTGTCCCACCTCGTCGAATCTATGAAATCAGACAAGTCCTATGGAAGGGAAGTTGCCCGGCGAGCATGCATAGCACTCTTCCACCTATTAGGAGAAAGTCATGAATTGACACGTAAACACCGACCCATCTTTGGAATGGCGCTGTATTAAGCTTTCTCTACAGCTCGCGCACCCAAATATTCCGAAAGCTGACGGGATTACCATGGTCTTGCAAAGTCAAAGGTAATTTGTCTTCATGCGCTTTATAAGTAGGTACCCCAATATATTCAGTCGGCCCTCTCAGGGCTACATGGTTTTGGATCAGTACCCCGTTGTGCAAAACAGTAATGTAGGCTGGATGCTTCATGGATCCATTCTCATAAAATTCAGGAGCTGTGAAGATGATATCATAGCTCTGCCATATCCCGGGCTCTCTACAGGCATTGACTAAAGGGATGTGTTGTTTATAGATACTCCCTGCCTGACCATTTGGGTAGGTAATATTATCATAGTTATCTAAGACCTGTAATTCATATAGTCCCATTAAAAATACTCCGCTGTTGCCGCGGCCTTGGCCATCTCCCTTTACTTCTTCCGGAGTTCTCCATTCGATGTGAAGTTGTACATCTCCAAAGGCTCTTTTGGTCTGAATAGTACCCGTTCCTTTTTTTACTGTGAAAGCTCCATCGGCTACAGTCCACTTGGGAGTGCCTCCTTTGGGATGTTGCCAAGCATCCAAATTAGTTCCATCAAAGAGAACAATCGCATCTGATGGAGCTGTAGTTGGGCTTCCTGGGTCAATTACCTCAGGGACGGGATCCCATTGTTCGGTGAATTCAGGAAAAGGCTTTTTGTCCGAAGGCTGCCCTAGAAGTAAGGAAAAACTAATTCCCATGGTAGCGGTTAACAGAATAAATGCTTTTACGTGTGACATAGTTGGTGAATGGTTGAAGAATTTTGGTAGTTAATAGTCCATGGTCCACTGATTTAGTATACAAGGAATGTCGGAAGTTTAAATGCTATCCTTGGTAATCCCCTGATAGACTATGTAGATTTTATTAAAATTTTTGTGACCTACTATTGCAACTGTAGTCTTAAGAGTGAAATTAAAACAAAAGATTTGAATTTGACAATCAACTGAGAAGAGAAGAATCTAAAAATATAGGAGGTAGGTTAATTTAGCTTTAATCACGCAACCCGGTCTTTGGACCGGGTTCTTTTGTATTTATGCAGAAAGTTTTGACGACTTTTTTAAAAGTCTAAAATAATTTACTAATTTTGCCTCTCCTTTTTAGAAAAAGAAGTTAAAGCGGAGATCATGCCAAAGGTAAAAACTAACTCAGGAGCTAGAAAAAGATTCAAGGTAACTGCCACGGGAAAGATTAAGCGTAAGCAAGCCTTTAAGAATCACATCCTTACCAAAAAATCCAAAAAGCGGAAAAATAAGTTAGGGAAAGGGGCTTTGGTTTTTAAAGGAGATATGAGAAGAATCAAAGAAATGTTGTAGGTCTCCTGCTACTCACAAATAATTAGATAATAAATCATGCCTCGTTCTGTAAATCACGTTGCATCAAGAGCACGAAGAAAAAAAATGTTGAAGCATGCCAAAGGGTATTTTGGCAGGAAGAAAAATGTTTGGACGGTTGCCAAAAATCAGATTGAGAAAAGCTGGCTCTACGCCTATCGCGACCGCCGTGTAAAGAAGCGCGATTTTAGAAAGCTTTGGATACAACGGATCAATGCCGGAACGCGTGAGCAT
Organism: Bacteroidia bacterium; assembly: GCA_965263105.1. Lineage (GTDB taxonomy): Bacteria > Bacteroidota > Bacteroidia > J057 > J057 > JBCCTX01. The sequence goes on from CBDHGL010000003.1 coordinate 1,848,349, forward strand.
GGAATGTCATATTCTGTATTTATGGGCAAATTGGGTGCATCAGATATCCAATTGAATCGCAAGGTATTGGCTGATTTAGCGATGAACCACCCCAAAGCCTTTAAAGCAGTTATTGACACGGTAAATAAATAAGTTTTTTTAAGGAATAGAAAGGAAGGAGATCTATCATGGGTCTCCTTTTTCTTTTTATAAGTATGGATCGAAATTTGCTGATCATATCAAGAATATCTATCTTATTAGGAATCTTTTAATAGAGATTTTCGTTAGATAGATACCTGCGTAATTTAATTCAACAAACATGAAGGGTAATTTCCTGAGAAGCTTATCTCTCGTCGCCATATTTTTTGGATTTAGTTCTTATACCTTTAGTCCCCCACCTGCTGGGACTAATGAGAACTTGTTGAAATACTTGATGACTGAGCTTCATAGGTACCATTACCAACGTCAGACCATTGATGACGACTTTTCTAGGAAAGTGTTTGCAGAATACCTGGAAAAATTGGACCCTTTTAAGGAATTCCTTACCCAGATCGATGTGGAATTGATGGAGGGCTACAAGGATGAGATAGATGATCAAATCATGCACCTTCGCTTTGATTTGTTTGATCTGTCCAAAGATATATTCTTCCGCAGGTTAGCAGAGTTCCCTACTTATTATGAACCCTTACTTGCTGAACCCTTTGATTTTTCGGTGGAGGAAGGCTTTAACTTTGAGTTTGATGAGGTACCTTTTGCCAAAAACAAGGAGGAATTACGGGAATATTGGAGAAAGCGTCTCAAATATGAAGTACTCCGAAGATTAAATCGCAAACTGACTGCTCAGGAGAATCTCCAGAAGAAGGCCTCCGAATCTAAAGAAGATACCCTTTCTATTAAGACCTTTGAAGAACTTGAAGTAGAAAGCCGCAAAGAGGTGTTGAAAGCCTATAATGACCGATATGACTTTTTGAAAAAGCGGAATGACACAGATTTGAGGTCTCTTTATCTCAATTCGATTGCCAATATTTATGATCCCCATACGGCATATTATGCGCCTAAAGACAAAGAAGAGTTCGATATACGTATGTCGGGTTCCTTTGAGGGAATTGGGGCTCGTCTCACGGAGCGTGATGGCCTTATTACCGTTACAGAAATTATTGTAGGAGGACCGGCTTATCGCAAAGGAGAGCTTGAAGCAGGGGATAAAATCCTTAGAGTAGCACAGGGGAGCGAAACCCCAGTGGATGTTGTAGGAATGCGAACGGATGATGCTGTCTTGATGATACGTGGAAAGAAAGGTACAGAAGTTCGGCTCACTGTGAGGAAGTCTGATGGAGCTGAAATGGTTTTATCCATTGTAAGAGATGTTGTTCAGATCAAAGAAACTTTTGCCAAATCAGTCATCCTTCAAGAAGAAGGAGATAAAAGAAAGGTAGGCTATATCTTCCTCCCTCAGTTTTATGCGGACTTTGATGACCCGCGTAATGGAAGAAACTGTTCCCGGGATGTCGCTAAAGAAATTGAGAAACTACAAAAAGAGAAGGTAGAGAGTATTATCTTGGATTTGAGAGACAATGGAGGAGGCTCTTTAACGGAGGTGGTAAAGATGACAGGCTTGTTCATTGAAAATGGACCTGTCGTCCAAGTAAAATCCCGAATCCATGAGCCCGCTGTTATGGAAGATGAAGACCCGAGCATCCAATATGAAGGACCTTTAGTAGTAATGATCAATGAGTTAAGCGCTTCTGCTTCAGAAATATTAGCGGCGGCTATACAAGACTATGATCGGGGAATCATTGTAGGAAGTAATTCTTCATTTGGAAAGGGTACTGTGCAACGCATTCAAAACTTGAGCCGCTATGAGCCCAGAGGCCCCAATTTGGGAGGCCTCAAAGTAACCATCCAAAAATTCTATCGCATTAATGGTGGCGCTACCCAATTAAAGGGGGTAGAGCCGGATATCGTTCTTCCCTCCAGAAGGAAATACATACCTATAGGCGAAAAAGAAGAAAAGTATTCTATAGCCTGGGATGAAATCGAGTCTGTGCCCCACAAGGATTGGGAGGCTACTCTGGTAGATGAAGATCATCTTAGATCCCTGAGCGCAGCCAGAGTAGATGAGAATCCTACTTTTTCCCTGATTAAGGAAAATGCCTTGTACCTAAAGAAACAGCGGGAAAGAGGCTTGTATCCCTTAAAGTTGGAAGATTATCGCAATCTTCAAAAAGAAATTTCAGATAATTCCAAAAAATACAGATCCATATTTGATGAGATAGAATCCTTTGATATTTCCATGACCTCCATTGATCAGCTTACTTCTGAGTCAGACACCAACCTTGTGGAGACATGGGATAAGTGGATGAAAAGTCTTACAGAAGATCCCTACCTATATGAAACTCTCCAAATAGCCTTAGATATGGGTAATGAGCTCCACTTAAGTGGCATGGCCAAGCCCAAGGGACGGAAGGAGGATTAGACATGGTAAAACACTAACACCTCTCATACCCCATAGCCGTCAGGCTAAGGGGGAGTCAGAGGGGGGGCTTAAGCAGGATCTGTATTCAGGGTTCAAGTAGGCGCTAACTCCTAGTAGGAATATAATTCTGCTACTCCTAAGGTAAAGCGAAGGCCACATAGCTATCTCCAGAGGGGGTTCCCATTTTACCGCCCCCACAAGCAATTACGACATATTGTTTCCCCTTAACCGAGTAGGTGCTGGGGGTGGCATAGCCACCAGCAGGGAGTTTGTTTTCCCACAATAGGGCACCCGTTTCTTTGTCAAAAGCCCGGAACTTTTCATCCTGACTGGCGGCAATAAATATGACGCCTCCCGCTGTAACAATAGGGCCCCCATAGTTTTCGGTCCCAGTTTGAGGAATCCCTTTTTGAGTTAGTTCTTCAAATTCTCCCAGAGGAATCTTCCAGATGATTTCTCCCTTATTTAAGTCAATGGCGTTTAAAGTTCCCCATGGGGGTTTAATGGCTGGATAGCCATCCTTGTCTTTAAAGCGATTATAGCCCGTATGGCCGAACTCAATCTGGGAACCCTGGTTTTGAGGAGAGGTTGTTTCTGCCAGAGAATTTCTTTCTTCATCTGAGGCAAATAGGTAAGCGCTTATTTCATCTATTTGATCCTCCTTTATCCAGCTGAAGGCAGGCATTACTCCTTTACCGTTTTGTACAATCTGGACTATCTCTGGCCCCTTCAACCGAGACTTTACCTTCTCCAGACTGGGAATCTCTCCCATGAAAGAACCTCCTTTTCTATCGATACCGTGGCAACTGGCGCAGAAGCGAACGTAGGAATTTCTACCCGATATTAGGCCTTGGCCAGTCGTTTCAGGCAGGAGTTCAAACATGGTAAGTATCCAGGGCATCTCATTGGCATTGACATACATTCGTCCTGTACCTGGGTCTATGGCTGCCCCTCCCCATTCCCCGCCTCCATCAAAGCCAGGAAATATGATCGTTCCCTCCTTGCTTGGGGGGATAAAACGCTTTCCAGTCCTCAGGGAGGATAGACGTTGTAAGACTTCTTGATGGGTTGCTTCAGTGATATGCGAGGCACTGTCAGCCGTAAAGTGTTGGCGAGCAAAAGGTGGCGGTTTTACCGGAACGGGCTGGGTAGGCCAGGCTTCCTCCCCTTGTAAATCAGAGGCAGGGGTAGGAATCTCCTCTATGGGAAAAAGGGGTTCCCCATTGTCTCGATCAAAGAGAAATACCAGGCCAGATTTCGTTATTTGAGCAACAGCTTCAATTTCCTTTCCTTCATGAGTAACAGTGAGAAGGTTTGGAGGAGCTGGTAGGTCTCGGTCCCAGATGTCATGGTGGATCGTTTGATAGTGCCATATCCTTTCTCCTGTTTCAGCATTTAGGGCCAACAGGCAATTGGCAAAAAGATTTGCTCCTATGCGGTTGCCACCATAGAAATCAGCCGCTGCAGAACCGGTCGGAATATAGACTATACCTCGCTCCTTATCCAGGCTCATACCAGCCCAGGAATTGGCCCCGCCGATATAGTTGTGTGCCTCTTCCGGCCAGGTTTCATATCCGAATTCGCCAGGTTTTGGGATAGTGTGAAAGGTCCAGCGCAATTCTCCACTCCGTACATCAAAGGCACGAATATATCCAGGAGCTGCGGGTAGAGCTTCATTTACCCGTGTACCTAGAATCAGCAGGTCTTTATAAATTACGCCAGGGGTATTGGCTAAGACCACCTGAGACTGGGCAGCTTCCCCCAAACCGGACTTGAGGCTGACTCTACCATTTTCTCCAAAAGATTGAATTTTTTCTCCAGTGAGGGCATTAAGTGCATAGAGATAAGAGCCCGCTGCCCCAAATATCCGGGCCTCTGTCCCAGATTCCCAATACATCAAGCCCCGGTTTACTCCTATGCCAACACTCTCCATTTTACCATTGAAGGGGTCGAAAGTCCATATTTCTTCTCCGGTTTCAGCATCCAAGGCGAAAAAGTTCAGCTTGGCAGAGCTTCCATATAGGATACCCGATATAATAAGGGGGTTACACTGGATTTGGCTTCTGTTATTGGGATCGGCTCCATTCCGTTCATAGGTCCAGGCAACCTGGAGTTGTGCCACATTTTCAGGAGTGATCTGCTCAAGGCTAGAATATTGGGAACTGAAGGGGTCTCCCAGGTAGTACCTCCAATCTGCTTCAGCAGTAGGGGGTACAGGGGATTGGGTTTTCGGGCTACAGAAAATGAGGCTTAAGGCGATCGGGAGATAGCAAAGAGGAGGAATACGCATAGTAGTAATTACCAATTAGGTTTATCCTTAGAAAGTAAAAACTTTCTGGGACTTCTGGTAAGTTGTTGGACAAAACTTTTTTCTCTTTCTTGGAGCTGACTATACAAGATTTCTATGTCATCAAGCGAAAGACTATCTGTAAGATAGGTATGACGTCCGTTTTCTTGGTTTCCAATAGGGGTATGCAACATTCGTCTGAGGGCAGAAGGCATAAGTTTGGGTTTTCTCTCCTTCTCGGAAGGATCTGCCTCAGCTTGAAGATGGAGATAGGCCAGTTCGTAATTGTACCTAGCCAACTGGTTATCTGGATTTGAGGAAAGAGCTTGCCTAAATTGCTTGAGGGCCTGGGCATATTTTTCTTTCAAGGTTAGTATGTAGCCCAGGTTGTTTCGGGCCTCGGAGGACCATTTTTTATCCAGTAAGGGAAGGCTTTGTTCAAAGAAGTATTGAGCGCTATCCATATGTTGGCCAGCTAAATGGACTTGGCCTAGGTTGAAATATATGGGACCTTGAAGTTGAGGGTTTCTACCTAAAGCCTGATAGAGTAGGTGAGAAGATTCCGATAGGTGTTCTTGTTTTCGCCCATTTTCCTGCCAATTTCCCCTTTGGAAGGAAAATACAATAGAAAGTATGGTCATGAATGAAAGGATTCTCATAGCTGACTTGGTCTGGGGGTAGAGGGGAACAAAAACAAGTTTAGCATAAGGGTAAAGAGGGCAACAAGCAAAAGCGGTTCATGGAGCGTATTTTGGGCTATAAGTCGCTCCCGATCTATTGGGGCCATTAATTGTCTATCTATTTGTTCAAAAATAACATCTGCAGACTGGTAAGTCTGTGAAATGGACAAGTAAGAAGTTCCTGAACTCTTTGCCATATCCTTGAGAGAGCTATCTTGAAGGATACTGCGCACCGGTTCTCCATTTTCATCCAATACATAGTTTTTTGATTGGAAATGTGGGACAAGCGCCCCTTGTTGGGATCCGATTCCAATCGCAAAAATTTTTATATCGTTCTTTTTAAACCTATCTAGGATAGAGGTGTAGGCATCTCCGTGGTCTTCTCCATCTGAAATAAGGACTACAGCCTGACTTCCGCTTTCGGTAGAATTCCCCCTAAAGATCAGGTGTTCAAGTGCAGAGGAAAGCACCGGGCGAAACTGGGTGCCTTCCTGAGAAAATTGTTGTGTTCCCGCAAGTTGGAGGTACAGCTCCAACATCTCATAGTCCAGCGTGAGCGGACATTGCAGGTAGGTATCGTCTGAAAAAACAATCAGTCCCATTTTATTCCCTTGCAATTTCTGGATGAGTTGGCGTATGATTCGCTTGGCTTTGTAGAGCCTGGATGGTGAGATATCCTGGGCCTGCATACTTCCAGAAACATCCAATAAAAAGTAAATTTCTCTGCCTATCATGGGAACGGCGTTGGAAGAGCGGGTATAAGGACCCAAAAGGGCAAGGAAAAGTGCTAGGAGGGAAATAATCCGAAGAAGGGTTTTGGCTAGAGCAATCTGCCTATTGTAAGGGCTGTGCTCAACAAAGGCGAGTTTAAGGACCTTTAGGCTCCTTCGGTATATGAGAATTATTCCCCACAAGACGAAGGGAAGAAATAGCAGAAGAAAAAGATATTCGCTTTGGGCAAAGGAAATCATGCTTAAAGATGCCATTTCCGGCAAAGAAATTCAATTTCTTCATAGGTAAATTCCGGAAAGTTGCTATCTTTGCCAAACATTTTGGTGAGGTGGGTGAGTGGCTTAAACCAGTAGTTTGCTAAACTGCCGTACTCTAACCGGGTACCGAGGGTTCGAATCCCTCCCTCACCGCAGGAATTTCAAAGGCGATTTTCGCCTTTTTTTGACTTAAAACACTGGGAATCGAGGTGTAGCGCAGCCCGGTTAGCGCACCTGCTTTGGGAGCAGGGGGTCGCAGGTTCGAATCCTGCCACCTCGACAAAAATCAAGCACTTATGACGAACATGTTGTAAGTGCTTTTTTTATTTCCGCCCGGTTAGCGCATCCCGTGTGAATGTGACACGGGAGGGTCGCAGGTTCGAATCCTGCTACTATATAGAGGTTTTATTACTTTGAAATTTAGCTGACAAGTAGCATCAAATCTTTTTACGTATTTGTTTTACATTCTAATCCCAATACATATGAAACATAGGACCTTATTTTTAATCAGTTTTCTTTTGATAGGCCTTTCTGCCTCTGCTCAGTCTTTCCGAGGGCTGGATAGAAGTCCAATGGACATGGCCTACCTTCCAGACAACTTTGCCCACGACCGTCAAGCCGGAGACCAGGCGATCATCCGAGTGATCTATAGCCGTCCTCAGAAAAAAGGCAGAGAGCTCTTCGGAAAAAAACTTCCTTATGGGAAGGTATGGAGATTGGGAGCCAATGAGGCTCCGGAGATAAAGATATATCAGGATATTACATTGGGAGGAAAGCAGCTATCTGCAGGAATTTATTCTTTATTCGCCCTATTAGGGGAAAAAGAGTGGACGATCATCCTAAACTCTGATCTAGATTACTGGGGTGCATATAGCTATGATCAAGGAAAGGATGTGCTGCGCGTTACTGTCCCAGTCCACGAATTGGATCAGGTGGTTGAGGCCTTTAGCATCCAGTTTGAAGAAACAGGGGAAAATCAAGCTACTATGCGACTTGCTTGGGACCAGACGATGGTGGAGCTTCCCTTGGCCCATTGGCTATTGACTATGTACGGGACAAAAAATAATATTTCCTGAATTCCCCCTTGCAGAGATGGAATTTTGCCCCAGAGAAGGGGGTTGGGGGTAAAGCCGTTCGATTAAGCGTTGAATGGTAGATCTGTGATCAAAATGCCCAATTTTGTACTCACCCCCTGGCCCCCTCTCTCAAAGAACCCCCTCTGACTCCCCCTTAGAAATGGGGAGAATGGGGTAAACATTGGCGAAATCAATCTGATTTCCTGGGTTGTTTCCGGACCCCTTTTGAGTCCCTAGGAGGGGAAAAAAGGGAAACGGGGATGCCGCGTAAGAGTACAAAAAGGGCGAAATAAGAAGAAATTTCTCTTAACCGAACGGCTATGGGGGTTGGGGGAGGAAATATACAGGGCAAATGGATTAAAAATCATCTGCCCATAACACTGACCATTCTAGAAACTTTTTTGGGAGAAGCGTGAAGTCGTAAATCTGAAGTTCAGGTTCTATTATTCTTCGTTTGTTGGAAGAGTTTCTTATATTTGCATCCGCAAAAGGCGTTCTTTACATTTTGGTCCCATAGCTCAACTGGATAGAGCAACTGCCTTCAAATCTAGGAGCCTTTGTGAGGAAACGAGAACTCACAAAGTGGACAGCACTATATCGGTGAAGGCTTCGATCCTCTGGATCATGCTAATACCGAGGAAACTTTCGGTTTCTTTAACGAAACTTAGGCGTATTGAAAGGAAAAGAGTTAATCTTTTAGGTAGAAACGCTGACACATAATTCTCATAATTATCGGGAGGTTCCGTAGAGGCCATACGTGCTGCGCCTGAGACGGTGAAGATATGGTCCAGACCACAAATCCAATAAGGAGCAGTGAAAACTGTAGTTGGTAAGCTAAGCAGTAGGTTCCAGGTTCGAGTCCTGGTGGGATCACAATATGAGGCTCTCACGTGTAGTGAGGGCCTTTTTTGTGGAGTAAAATTTAGAGCTTCAATAAGAATTGAGAAATCTCAAAAAAGAAAATTCTTATTCCCCTATAAAATTTCTTGAAACTTTAAGAAATTTATTTAATTTGAGGTTGTATATAAAACCTTTTGTCAAATTATTGAATTTGTGAATGTTTAATCATTTTTCAAAATTTTGCATTTCCAATTAATTAGCTCTGTTGCATTTTGAAAATACCCACACTTAAATATTGGTAAAATCTTAATCCATTTTTATTTAACGCCATGAATACCCCCCTTTTTCCCCTAGAAAGAGAACTCCCTTTCCACCCTCGTTTTCCTTTTGTTCCCAGTATTTCTCAAGTATCTGATAAAGGGTACCGAGATTTGCTCTTTTTGTATCATGCCATTCATAGTTGATAAGTCCCCAATGTCAACGTTTATAAACTTTTATTTATGCTGAAAGAAATAAAACATTTTGGCTCAGGGAATGAAACCTTTGAATTCTCTCAACTTAATACTTTCAACCAGGTTCTGAGTGAATATTTGACTCAACATATTACCAATATTCTGCCTGAAGCCCCGAATTCAGACAATCCAATTATTTTTAATGGAAACACATACGGAAGACCCCAGATTCGAATATTGGCAAAGGAGAATTCGTCTTCTGGACACATTCGTTTTTTTGAGGAGGATGGTGTTTTAAAACTTCGGATTGAAATTGAAATGTATTGTGAGGACCCTGAAATTACGTCTTTGGAAATCGTATCTCTGTCTCTTTTTCTGCTTTTCCATCACCATAATACGGGGGGAGATTATTCTCTTCCGATGAATATTGTTCAATATTCACTCGCTGAACAAGCGAATATACTCCTTCGTCTTAAGGCAGAATGCGAAATTAGTGAAGATTTCCGGAGGGAAGTTTACCAAGGGTTTACCCTTTCAATATCTCCAGCAAAATTAAAACTTTCTTATTCTCTGAAATGGGCACATCCTCTTCCTTCCTTTGATAGGGGAGAAGGACCTTCAATTCTTTCTCAGGCGAAGGCCGTTGAAAGTTTTGAACCAAAAGAAATACAAGTGAACAATTCTTCCCTTCTTTTTCCTAGTGGAAGAGAATTTATGGAATTACCTTCGCCCAAAATTGCTGAAATAGTTCAACAAATTCTTAGCCATTACCAAATAAATCGCCGTTTCACTTTTGATACAGGGGTAGAGGGTTTGGATTTTCATATATATATAGACAAGGAGGGTAAAATTCCCATCTTGGATGAATTATATCCTTTATTGTCCAAATTAGATTTAAATGATGTTCATTATAATGAAGGGCGTTTTGAACTAGGGGAACTCGACCACCACATAAACCCTAAAATTGGACAAGTCACTTTCCCTTCTTATTTCGCCTTAGAGGATGAAGAAAAGCGGGCAAGTTTGACCTTAATCAAATCACTAATTACCTATGCAAATGCAAATCATATAATTTATTTTGAAGAGAAGACTCCCAACCAGATTGGATTTGCTAACCTCCTTAAAGTGGTTCCATTTGGGTGTATTGGGAGAATAATAAGGGATGATAATGCCCCTATTAACATAGACCGCTACTTAGAAATTAATATTCCTCGTAATGATGACTCTGTATTTGGGAATCTATTTGACGATCTTAAGCCGGATTTAACTTGGCAAAATACCTATATCCCTAAAGATAACCCTCGGCCAGGGGAGGCCCCTAATCACGTAATCCAATACCGTCAAACAAACTCTCCTAACCGGTACCTGTTTCTCCCTCAGATTTATCGTATAGCAGCAAAGGAAGAAGGGATCCCCAATATTCGCATTGCCCTATGGGAACAAAGGAATTTGGAAAATGAAATTCGGATTCAAATAGAGTGTTTCCTTCGACCCCTAACCCATCCCTTAGCCAAAAAGGATTTAATTGAACGGGTAAAGGAAACGGAAGGATGGCTCTATGTTGAAAATATCGATTTTGGTGGCATTTCAAATGCCTACTTCAATTACACGGGAAATATAGATATCCTTGGTGGTACAGATTTGTATATAAATTCGCAGAAAGTAGGTTCAGAGCCAATAGAGGTATCCGCAACGGGATTTAACCTTACCTTAGTTTGTTCCAATGAGTCTTATCAATATTTGGAGGAGGCAGTTTTTCTCCCTGGAAAGGTTATCGGGACCATTCAGTTTGACCTAATTAATGAGACCCAGGATGGCCAAGTACTTAGCAAAAGCTTACCTATTGAAGTAGAGCTTTCCGTATTAAAGTTGGCGGATATTTTCTTGGAAAAGGAAATAATATTTAAGTCGGAATCTTCTACATCTTCACTTCCTTGGGGTGTAAGAATAAAAAATCCGAATCTTTATGATGTCCAAGTAAAAGGAATAGATTTCACGCTTGCCCAAAGAAGCGATGATGGTGAAATTACTGAGGTAGACTATCAATTGGCAACAATAGGAGGGAGTTTCCCCTTGATAATTCCCAAAGGGCCTCAAAACCAAATTCAGGTCCAAATAGATCCAAATTCGGTAAATAGCCTTTTGAATAATGAACCCGGTTGGCAATTAGTTGATTTTGAGCCTTATAGCATTGCTTTTGGTGAAGATGCCCAAGTGATTATGAAGTATTTGGTGGATTATACCCAAAATATTAAAGTTCCTTGGGAACTTATTATTCGCTTTAACGCATCCTGGGAGAATTATCGGATTGTGCGAATCACCATTGCCGATGTAGATGAAAACATAATAGGATCGTTGGAATTGACACCAGACCTAGAAAGTGGAACGATGAATATGATTCAGAGTTTGTCAGATTTATTGGTTACTGGGAAAGGATCGAATCGGCAATACAAGTATATGAGAACCTATCTCTTACGAGACGCAGCAAACTCCTCATGGCAAGATGAGACTTGGCTAGAAAGTGATATAAATGAATCTAACTATTTATATATCTCCTCACATCAATAAATTTTGAGGAGAAGTAAAAATATTTTTAATGGCTATACCTAAAGTAAATTCTGGTGATCTACTTACCAAGGACAAATGGAATCAACTGGTAGATCAAATCGACCTGAAAATTAATAGAGCAGGAGGTATTGTAAGTGGCCCTCTAGAGGTTAGAAGCAATTTTATTGTTCATAAGCATTTTGGTGTGGGAGTAAATCAGCCCGTTTCCCCTTTACACGTCAAAGGAACGATTTCTACTAATTGGGGCACTAATTTTTACCATTATGAACCTCAGTGGGGGCCGCATTCCAAAAGACCTTGGCTTTACAAGGGTTGGAGCAGCCATACAGGAGATTATTTGTATATGGGTAGTAGCGGAAATCGCTCCAATCAGCTACAAGGTGCCATCATTGTGGCAGAAAGGGGAATTTACTTTGGTAAAGGGCATGATGAAGGGACACAATTAACAAAGGAGTGGCTACAACTTGACACAAAAGGCAATGTCATTGTTCGCGAAAAATTGGGGATACAGGAATCGAATCCTCAATCTTCTCTGCATGTAAATGGGGTGATCAGTACTAACTGGGGGATCAAGATGTATCATTATGAAGCTGGATGGGAGGTGAATAGAAAAAGGCCATGGCTCCTTAAAGCTTGGAATAGAGCCATAGGAGATTTTTTGTATATGGGGAGCACCGGCAATCGCTCAAATTCGGATCAAATGGCTTTGCTGCTTGCGTCGAAAGGGTTTTTTGTGGGTACAGGAAGTGACAAAGGTGAAGGGTTGACCCAAACAATTCTATCCCTTACTGCTACAGGTGACCTCATTCTCAAAGGAAAGGCTTTTAAGCCAGGGGGAGGAACATGGCAGGTTGCTTCAGATATCCGCCTAAAAAATGTAAAAGGTAAATTTAAACAAGGATTAGAAATAATCAGACAGATTAACCCCATAAAATTTAAGTATAATGGGAAGCTTGGTATAGCAACAGATAAGATACACATAGGTGTTTCTGCTCAGGAGGTAAAGGAAATTTTTCCAGAGATGGTTGAGGAGCTTTCCCATCATCCCGGAATGGCCGAAAAGCATAAGCCTCATTTCTTAGCGGTTAATGAATCCCATTTTGTGTACTTAATGCTAAATGCCATCAAAGAGATCGCCAATAGATTAGAAATACTGGAATCCACCAAATAATCATTTTATCATGCCATTACCCAATGTACAGAACGGAGAGCTTTTAACAGCAAATTTGTGGAACGGTTTAGTCAATGAATTCAATAATTTAAATAATACTCTATCAGTTCAAAGTTCAAAAGTCAATATAGGCAGCAGCAATTGGCAGGGGAAATTGAGTGTTTCTCACAACTCGACAATAAAGTCTCCCCAGTTGGATTTGATGGAAGAAGGGAATGATTTTGCCCGACTTAGTTTTAGAAATACTTCAGCTCCTACAAGAGCTTGGCACATTGCGGGTTATACGGGTTCTTCCAATCCAAGATTAAATTTTTGGTATATGGACGGTAAAACGGGAACAGATATTCTGACAATAGGAGGAGATAAAAAGGTTCATGTTAATCCTCCAACTACACTGAATTTTGGAAAAACTACTCGCCAAATGATAAATCTTTGGGGGGAAGAATATGGGATTGGGGTCCAAGGATGGACAACGTATTTTCGGACTAATTTACATTTCGCTTGGTATAAAGGAGGTTCACATTCTGATGACCAATATAATCCAGGACCAAAAGGTACTAGACTTATGGGGATAAATGGTGCTGGAGATTTGATCCTTTCTGCACGAACAAATCCCAGTAGTGATCCCAAAAAATCGCTTTGCAGGGCGCTAGTTGATTACGGAAATAGATTAGTAATCAATTTTGGTAATGACTTCAATCAAGGGGTATATATGATGGGAAATGAAGGAGTGCTTAAACTTATTGGGCGTGATCATTCCTATATAGAGTTTTATCCAAAGGGTGTGGACTTAGGGGCATCAGCTGTCCAAAGAACAAGTGCGCGCTGGGCTTGGATGGGTTTTGGTAACAGAACTCAATCGGATTTTTCAATTAAGAATGATAGAGGAAAAGTTAAGCTACTAAATGGGTCAGATCTCAGGATTAAAAAAGATATTGAGCTCGCTGAAGAATTACTTGAGAAAGTAATGAATATCCAATTAGTGAGATTTAGGTACTTAACTCAACCTGAAGATTCACCCAAAAACCTCGGAGTAATTGCACAGGATATCCAGAAGGTTTTTCCAGAACTTGTAGACACCACCTATAATGAAACCGATCAGGAAATTCTGACCGTAGATTATCAGGAATTTGCCCCAATGGCTCTAAAAGCTATTCAAGAATTAAAATTTGAATTGGATTCTTTAAAGGAAAAAATAAAATCTACTATTTGAAAAGTTTACATATTACACATTATGCGCGAAAAACTGGAAAAAAGACTTACAACCCTTAGAAATGAGTTTAATGCAGGACAAACACGACTGCAGGAGTTAGAAACTGAATTAAATAACCTGCAACAAACCTTACTAAGAATTAGTGGGGCAATTCAAGTCCTAGAGGAAGAATTGCAAAATGAGGTCAAAGAAGTATGATAAATGAGAAATAACAAAATATAATTATTTTTTTATGTCATATTTTATTGATTAAAGTAATAATTGATTATGCGATTTTTTTTATTTTCAATTTTTTATTCATAACTTCAGTCAACTACTGATTGAGAAGCGCCGTCCTTTCCTTTGTATTTTAGATAGACGCCTTTTTTGAGGTTGCATTATTTTTTTAAAAATGCACGTAGACAATCTTATGTTTCATATAGATCATGCCATTCTTATGCGACTGTGTAAGAGGTTTTCCTTCGCAATTGACGAAAGCTCGGATAGAGCTGTCTTCTTTGGCTTAAGAGGATTAATGCCAGTATTCAGTGGAGGGCAAGAACCCAATTTTTCATCTAGCTTGGAATTTAGGAAAACCCAGAAAGTTGTCTATGCAGGAGTCAACTATTATCATCCTAGATGTATTCTGGGTCAATGGTTGCCAAAAAAGAAGCTTCTCGCCATTTTTCCTGGAAGCACGGTTCCTAACCTGGGTTGGATTTATATGAGGAATAAGATGAAATCCGATTTTAATCTACTCCTTGCAGGATGCTATACCTATGAAAAGGGGCTACATCCCAAAGGTTTCTCCCAAAATTTACAGTATGAGGCCTTCAGAATGTGTGGAGAAGGGCTGATTAAGTTAGTAAACTATCATCTTGTGGCAGGAAAACCTTATGTGGATTATGGGGGGGAGGATGTTACTATTGAAGTTACTTCACCGAGGAACAATATTCATTCTGCTGTAAATATTTCAGATAAATCGTTAATAAATAGTCTCAAGGGAGAACCTTATTCTTATGAATTTGTCCTATCCGATTTATTTCGAAGTTATGGTTGCCAAGTGATAGTCGGTTCTCCCAGATCTTATTTAAAAACACGAGATCAGGGGGGTAAATGGAATGCCTGGGATGCATTTTATCAAAACGCCTATCACAGTCTATTCAAAAGCCAGCGTTTTTTTGACTATGTACTCTTTGAGATGGAAGACCTTTTAAAAGTGAAAGGTGGATCTAACAAGGTATTGCAAGGGTTGGAGTTACGATTTGGCTCATTTGGGGAGAAGGTAATTCAATTACAAAAGAAATTATCCAGAATTTTTCAAACTGGAAACCTCAATGGCATTCCCTTTTATCAGGGAGGAATAGATGGATATTTCGGAGCACAAACAGCACGTGCCCTTATCCAATTTCAGAAACAATTTTTCGGGAGACCAACAGGAATTGCCGATGCAAATACTTTCCAAGTGATCGGTATTTCATGAGCTAAGAAGTATATATTGATTACCTAGTAGACAAAATAAAACAATGAATCGCCCTTTATTAGCCAGTATTTATCCGAGGACCTATAATAAGACTTACTTTTCCTTTTCCCTTTTGCAAGGCAGAGCCTTAAGGAAAAGAAGCTATCTATGTAAAACGCAATAACTAAATAAACTCAAGCCCTTATGTTATCAATTGATAATCAATTGGTTGTTAATGGACTGACTGTTTTCCGGGATCATCAGGATGAGCGTCAGTACTATTATCTTCCCAGCAACAAAGCGAAACTTGCCGATAATGGCAAAACGCTACAGTACGCCGTATACACTGATGAATTAATTGAGGGGACAAGTCCAGACTTTACCAAAGATATTGAAAGAGTTGGTGGATTCTTGACTTTGGAAGTGGAATTAGGTCCCACTCCTAGTGAAGTTGAATCCTTAAAATCAGCCCTGGAATCAGAAGTAGGAGGTACCGTTAAGTTGTCTCAAGTTCACTTGGTAGATGGATCGGTTAAATTGGTGATGTTCTCAAAAGAAGGTCGTGGAGGAGCTGAAACTGGAGCAGCTAACTTTTCCATTGCCGGTGCCACGAAACCTGCTTTGTACGGTACCAACAATGCTGTATTTTCGGTCCGTTTAGGGGGCCGAGAGGCCCAAATAATGTATGATCTGCTATTTAATGGGACTCAAACTCAGGCATCAGTTGTATATGAGTTGGATTATTTAGGGCTAATGCCTGCCTATCACTTGGAGATAACGGTTGATTTTAAGGCAACGGATGATTTTTGGAATCACAAAATGAATCTGGATGGCTCCGTGGAATGGGGAGAAGAGGATAATCGAAATCGGGTAGCTGCCTCTGCTGATATAGATAT
Source organism: Bacteroidia bacterium (assembly GCA_965263105.1). Taxonomy (GTDB): domain Bacteria; phylum Bacteroidota; class Bacteroidia; order J057; family J057; genus JBCCTX01. The sequence continues at coordinate 1,864,417 of CBDHGL010000003.1, forward strand.
CTTGGTAAGGGACCTTATGAATCAAGGAGCTATTGTCGTTAAAGAAATTGTATACAGTGAAACAGGGCAAAGTACTAACATTTTAGGAGAGGACCCCAATGCCATAAAACTGGTTAAACAACTGTTGGGTCCAGAATTATTTACTCCAACGGCTATTCCCAATGAGAATTATCGTGCTTTGCAAGATGCTGCTTCTCAATCCTCCTCTTCTAGTTCTACACGTGCAATGAGTGATCGGGGGGATGAAGAAGATGATGAGTTAGAAGGCGACCCCTTCGATCCGAGATCATTAGAGGGGATAGTTCCCAATGTAGAATTAAGGTTCTTCGGCCAATCTAGTACTTCAACTACAATAATTCCTCCGAGTTCATCATTTAGTAGTAGTAGGAGGAGTTCATCCTCTAGTTCAGCAGTTACCTCTAGTTCCTCAGGGTCAGGGAGGGGTTCCTCAACGCTACTCTCCTCCAGTGGTCGAGCAAGTTCTGCGAGTGGGAGGTCATCTTCTGGCCCCTCTTCAAGTAGTGGAGGTTCTTCTACGGTAGGATCTTCCAGCAGTAGTTCTGGGAGTACGGGGGAACCATCTAGCCCTGAGGCAGTTCAATCCCCCCGAATAAACGTAAATATTGGCTATACCTTGAAGAGAAGGTCTGTAACTGAACAAATAAAACGGAAGTATATTTTCAATCGGGTAGAAGCAAAAAGACACCAGATCTATCCCCAAGGGGCCCTTACTACGGAGGGAACAGAATTTGACCCGAGCAAACAGATAAGCTTAACACGTTTAGGGGAAGGGCCCTTTAAAACCATTCAAATCGAAGCCAGATCTAGCATTGACCTAGAAGAATACAAAATACAAGAACTAATTGTACATATTGAGTATGGGTATAAAGGAGCAAATGGAGACAGAGATAACAGGGTCCATTATATCAGTCTTACCTTAAATAAATTCGAACCTAGAAAGTTAGTCGACTTCTTTGTTGACGATTATGAGACTTTGGTATATGACTACTACGTAGAGTTCATTCATGAGCCCAATACCATAATTGGGACTAGGGAGACGAAAATCACGTCAAGGGTATTCAGGGATGTAAGTGAAAGAGATATTTCTGTAAATATTCGAGACCATTCTCCTCTTATACCCGTTGAGATTGAGCCAGGAAACTTGGACTTTAGCCCAGATAGAATCAGATCGGTCCAGGTCTATGTAGCTCCTAATTCCACAGGAAATGGTAAGCATGCTATATTTAGTTCTCAAAATAGTAGTTTACGAAAATTCTTGATATATCCTGCAGAAGATAGCGGTGGGACTTATTTTGCCCGGGAAAAGTTTTTCTTTCAAAATGAAGACTTTGAAATCGTCCACGAAGACATAACGAGCTCTCAACTTATTATTAATTCTCCTGAAACTCAGTTATTAAACATCACTCCCACCTTGGTGGATCCCGTTGATATTATCCGCCAGGTACTGGTTGATATTATATATACTCATAATTCAGGTGAGGAGAAAACGGGAACGCTCAACCTTACTCCAGAAGAAAATCGGAGGGTATTTACTATTCGAAAAGAAGAAGATGATCCCATAAATTGGAGGGGGAGGCCTCGCTTTGTACTTGACTCTGGAAAGATATTGGAAGGCGACTGGGTTACTTTTACTATTGCAGAACCCTTTATCACCTTGGCTAGTAGTGGATTCCGGGGTATAAAGGTAATTCCCCTTTTGAAAGAAAATACTTTCAACGGAACCATTGCGGCCTTGGATGTTGCGATTTTTGACCCCGAAAATGAAGAGGCTACTCGGTCAAGCGTCATTTTAATGCAAGGAAATGTAGAAGCTGTCCTTTTGATCGAAGACGTAGCACCTACCCAATCTTTACTCGCTCAAGTCCGCATTTTCAGAACTAATGGAAGCATTGAGGACAGGGAATTTATTGTACCGGCTGGGTCAACTACCCTTTTGATGCCTATTACGGACATAAATGTTTAAAAAGATAGATAATCGACATCCCTTACTTAACTAAAATACCCTAGAAAATTATGCTGTGTCTATTTCCAACCCTAAGTGTACCTGGCATACAGGACGTTGAAATTTTTAGAGACTCCAAGGACCGGTACCAGTTTTATGTACTAAGAGGCGTACCTAGAATTGCTCGTGATGTAGCGGGAAACCCTATGTTAAGTTACTTATTTCTCACTAGAGCAGCTGAACTTGCCTACGAAAGTGATGCTGGTAAAGGTCAAGTAGAATATCAGTTGGGGCAATTGCTCCTCACTACTGACCTTTGGCTTTCAGATGAAGAGCATACACAAATTCGCAAATACCTGGCAGAAATATTGGCTAAAGAGTCTCATCCTTTTGTCTGGATGTACAGGAAGTTGCTTAAGATCCCGTTTTTCCCTAGACCTACATTTGATGAATCTGCCATAAAATTAGGCCCTGTAAATACCTGGAAGCGGGGATCCTCATCTATTGAAATTTTAGAAGGATTAGGTGATACTTTTCAGCGCAGTACCAGTGGGGAAATAAAACCTTCACTTATTGGGAATAATGCGGCCTCTCATTATGCAACTTTTGGCCAGGAGGGATCCCAGGTTTTCATAGATGCAATGGAAAAAGGTTTGAAAATGCTAAAAAAAGGCGATGAGGACGTTGCAGTTCCCTTACAAGCGATTGTCCGCTATGATTTGACAGGTTATGCTTTAGTCCCCAGCCTGGAAATTAAAATTTATGCCAACTCTTTGGATATGTATAATTTTTTCCAGAGTGAGTGGAATAGCCACCGAGAAAAATGGATATCAGATATCAATTATAGGAGGAGATATGGGTATTGGTATGGTTGGCGTACCTACTATGGGTATGATTATGAGTATACCTCAGGGGCAGTAATCTCTGATACCGACATCCGGCAAATTACCGAAAAGGCAATGGATAGCAAGGTGATCAACATCACGATTACTGATTATGGAGAAGTAGCAGCCAATAGTGAAGAAATCAGACAACTTGAGAATCAGGTTAAGAGCTCTATGTTAAACTTGGTGACTAATACCATTATTCCAAAATTTTTCGAACAGGCACCCTTAAGTGAAAGGCCGAGTGAAGATGAAGAATCAGAAATCCCCCCTGAGGAAGATCCAGATAAATCCAATAAAAAAGTAGCTGTTCAGACTTATTACTTTAGAAATGGGTTGGATGCTTCCAAAGTGAGTTTTTTGAATTTCAACTTTAAGCAGAACAAAGCAGTAGAATTCAATCGCTATCCCAATGGGACATTAGTTGGTCAACTGACACGTGAAGAATTAGAGAGTGCCATAAAGCGGATAGATATTTCTCAGATAGAAGCGGTACCTCTGGAAGTCCAAATTAGAGTAAATGCAGATTTCGAAGCAGACAATATCTTCGCCGTACTGGTACATATCACCTATTCACAAAGAGATCATAAAACGGGATTGGTAAGGGAGAATTCCAGGTCTTATGAGTATTTAACAGGAGAGGAAAGTAATACCTTCCGCGTTACTATGGCTCGTAATGCCAGAGGGGAATTGATAGACTCTTATAATGTGGTGGCCAGAATTTCATATAAAGGAACTTCAGAGGCTCCCCCCCCCATAAAATTGAATAAGATTTCCGAGCGTAGTTTGGTTATCTCCTATGAAAAGTTGGGATTTGTTACAGTTGGAATAGGAGCCGGAGATGTAGATTGGGAAGAGGTGAAAGAAATTATCGTCAACCTTACTTATCTAGCTGAGCCCAATAAGCCGGATACAAAAAAAGAGATCCGACTAACCCAGGATAATCCCGAGGGAGACTGGAAATGCTATACCTACGGGAATGATACCAAAGAATATGAATATTCGGTCAGGTACATTTATAGGTTTAATGAAGAAGCTTCTGTTGCCCCCCAACGTGAGACTAAAGATACCCTAATCATAGATGATAACTTGATGGGGCGTGTTAAAGCTTCCTTTGATGTCAGTATTGACAACCATATCCAAGATGTTAAAGTTGAAGTAGTATATGAGGATATGACCTTTCAGATAAAGGAGGAATATTCTCAATGGTTTCAAGAATCAGGTACCTGGGATTGGGTAATTCGAAAGCGAGAAGGGGCCACTAATAAGTTTTCTTACCGACATATAGTAACCTATAAAGGAGAAGAGGGAGAGGGGGGCTTGACCATTACTTCCCCATGGATAATGGCAGAAAGTAAGGAAGATATTCCCATTATTAAATATCGTCGATATAGAAAATCCCTTATTGTAGATGCAAATTTATTGGATTGGGATAAGTGGATGATGGCCTTTATTACCGTTAGGTTCAAAGATGACGAATACGGGTATTTTAGAGAAAAAACTATTCGGTTGAATAAAGAGCACAAAGTAGATCTTTCCTTTAAGGTATTGGCATTCGATCCAAAGGATAACCAATTTGAATACGACCTGACTTTAGCTGGTGAGACGGATACAATTATGCTTAATGGGCAGGTAACAGACAGAGGTTTTATATTACTTTCTGAGCAATTGTTAACTCCCCAGGAAACTTAAATTTTCATCAACGCATTTACTAGGATATTCTGGCCCCAGAGTATCCTAACCCCTTAAAAATTTGCATACTATGTCAAACTATAGCATACCTGGACTAAACTCTCAATGGAGATGGAGGTGGCAAGATAGTATAATCAAATTGCCCTCATACCAACCCGTAATTGTTGTGCAAATTGGTTCGCTGACTGTTACTCTTCCTGAAGCTCCCATAGATCCTCATAAGGTCTACAGCTACAACGGAAAGACATTTGGACAACCACTTTTCCGACTAAAAGCCACCGAGCCTCCAATTGATGACATTTGGTTTGAGGTTACAGAGGAAAATAAGCTGGTTCTTAAAATGATTCTGGAGGTGTATCGGGAGGAAGCCAATGTATATCCCATACCTTTCCGAAATATCAATCTGCAACTTTCCTTTAGAAGTAAAAAAGAAAATAAAACAGTAGTTCTTCCGCTTCAGATAGAACAGAAAATCCCCCAAAAGCCTGTAAACTTATTGTATGATTTGCATGCAACGGTAGAGATACCAGATGCATATTATTCGAAGGAAAATCCAGATCAAAGTGAAATCTATCGTGCTTTTACGGTTCCCGAGGAAGCGGCAAAGCTTGATATTACAGCTGATATTTGGTGGCAGAAGCCCCTCGAAAATCAGACTCCAGAGCCCGAGTTTAAAGAGAATTGTATCAAATTCGATTATAAAAAGCTAGCACTAAAAGGAAATAGTATTCTTTGGCCTGATAGAAGAATATTTATCGCTTTTAGGAGTAATGAGGATGCGAGAAAGGGGTGGAATATCATCAGACACTACAAATTTGATAGTGTTTGTTACATAGGAAAATTTCAATATTTTCTTGTTAAGGGCAACTCCCCATTTGGGCGTTTTGAAGGTGAAGATGCCCTTAAACTCGACCCGGATAAATTATCTGTAAAATACATAAATGGGGATTGGAAAATAGTTGAAGGAACTTCTCGTTGGGCATTTAGCTTTGGGAAAAATCGTACTCATGCTGAAAAAGCTTTAAAAGTTATTAAAAAATATGGGTTTACTTATTCTTGTTTTGTGGGAAGGCCTAACCCGCCTATGAAATATTTGAGGAGAGATTTTGTTTTTTCCCCCATTCTTATTCCTTCGGTTAAACCACCAGTTATCTTCCCTGGGAAGATAGGAACACGTTCTACTCGTGATTTAGATAGCTCAGAAGATTCCGAAACATCTACGAGTGCATTCGAAAATGATTCAAATGAATCTTCAGTAGCAACTTTTTCAGCCTCAAGTGGGGGGGCAAATAAAATTGATTTACATTCTGGATTATTGTTCAACTATCCTTCGGACCACGCCATATTTGCCAAAGTATTTGGAAACTTTGAGCGGGAAGAATTGAAATGGAATTCATTTAGCCCTGAAAATGTAGGGAATGAGGGCTATATGGTCCACTATCGCAAAGGAAATGGAACTGGAATTTATTTTATGCTCCCAACAGAATTTCGACTAAAAACTACAGAAGAAGGTATCCCCGATATCCGAATATGGATGTACAACAAAAACAAGGATATTCCTAATTCTCAGCCTGATTACCGATACCGACTTACCATAAAAATTCAACCGTATTTCAATCCGAAAGCCAAAAAAGATTTGGTAGATAGGCTGCATCAAGAGTCTGGGGAAGAAAAATATGTGTATCCCAATAATATATTATTGGGGGGATACTCTTCGGCTAAATTTGAAGTTAACCCAGCTTTCGCGGATTTTAATGCCGAGTTGGCGGGAGAGGTAACAGAAACCCTTAATAATATAGATGTTGGGAATGGGTTTGATATTATCCTCGACACAAATCTAGAGTCTTTTCAGTATTTCAAAACTGAAGTAGCATCAGGGTTTAACATCGGGAAGATCACCTTTATGCTAGAAGAGGAAACTGATGGAGAAATTTCAGAGGTAGCTGCAGAGATTCCTGTGGAGCTAGACCTAAGGTTATTGTCAAACCCTCAACTATCCTTCAAGCAGGAGAGCCGCCGTGTTTTTATAGATATTGGAGGAAATCAAATCAAATTTGACCAACCCAATGGTTTTACGGTTTCCAACTCTATGCCTTTTGATTTGGAGATAGGAGGGGTCGAGCTTACTCTCATGCATCAACTTCCCAATGGTAGTATCGAAAACGCTGAACCCTACCTATTCCCTGAATTCCAAGATTGGCCCATTCGTATCCAAGGAAATGGTGTTGAAGAACGAAAATTTGAATTAGATGAGGATAATTTGGATGCCTCCTTGAATGATAAGGAGATACTTAATACCCTACAAATAGAACCTTTTTCTGTCCGAGCCTTGATTGATAAAGACATTGTTCTCCAGCGTATCATGGACTTGGCAACTGGAGAATTGGAAGAATGGGAATTAGTAGTCCGCTGTAGGTTTTTTGAGAACTGGAATAATTATTCGGATGAGGAAAAGAAGGACTGGCCACAGTCAGTTAGGGTTATCTTAAAGGATATGGAAGGGAATCTTATTCAAGGAGGACCCTTTGAGTTGTATCCCAATAAAACAGCTCTTCCTGTTCATGATTCAAATAATCCAGGGAGAATAATTGTGAAAATGTCTCAAAACCTAGGACAGTTAGTTCGAACTGCCAAAGGGGTGAACAGAGCCTATAAGTACCAATTTATCGAATACCATAAGTTTGAGGATCTTTCGGGGCAAGAGCAATTAAGCACCGAAATTGAATCCAACTTCCTTGATGTCAATTTCTTACCCAAGCCCTAATTTTTAAATATTAACTCATATGCTTACCATACCTAGTGTTGCAACATTCGAAGAGGTTGTCATATTTCCTGACGATGAAGATCCTAACCTCTATTACTTGATCCCCACTGTTCCCCGCTTGAGTAGAATGGATAACAGCGACCCTGATTCTCCCCCAGTCTTTAACGGACTATTCTGGACAGATAAGCTAGATGGATCCTTGGGATCCACCGCCGGTATTGCTGGGGCTTGGATCAATTTTGATGTCAATTTGGGTATTACTGAGGAGAAAAAGGATACCATTCGGACGAAGTTGGTCAATTCAGGCATTCAGGAGCAGAGAAGGCGCAATATCATCAAAATGGAACAAGAAAGGCTTGCGGTAATTGCTCGAGCGAGAGAATCGAATAACATTCCTGAACCTGATGTGCCAAAGGTGGGGCCTATTAGATTTGGAACTGTCAACTTCACTGGGGGTACTGTCACTTTACTTATGGAGGAAGGGACAGATTTTGTTCCCTATTCTTCAGGAGGGGGACCAGCAAGTTTAATTGGAAATAACAATGCAGCTTTCTCTCTTCGTTTGAATCATACCGCAGCAGCTATTTGGTATAAGGCCTTAAAAACGGATGATCTAGCCATTAGTGTTCGATATGACCTGAAATTTATGGTGCGACTTCCAAGCTTAGAAATTCGAGCTTGGGCAGGGAACTTCCAGGAATATGAAATGGAGCGGAAAATTAAAAAAGTAACAGAAGAGCGCAATTGTGCTCCAGACGTTCATACCTGGGATACCAAAGAAATTACGGAAGACTTAATGGAAGAATCTATTATCAACATTGAGGTTAAGAAGGGTTCTTCGGAGATTTCAGATGAACATGTTGCCCAATTGAGATCTCTTGCATTTAGCATAGTTGAGGAGAAAGTGAAAGGAATTATCTTAAACAGAATTAGTAAGATTACCCCAGCAGAACGAAGGAATTCTGCCTTGGAATATATATCCGACGAGTCCCGCTCGTTTGTGGAGTTACGCTTCTCACAGAAGGACGTGGTAGAGTGGAATATTGCCCCCCAGGCTACTATTATGAACTTTGTCCCCAAGAAAGACCGTGAGGATGAAGAGTTAAGGGAAGGGCAACTTAGGCGCCTGGTTGACCTGAGCCATCCAGAAGTGGAAGTAAATACCATTGAAATGAAAGTCGATGCTCCCTGGGATGAAGCTCCTTTTGTTTCCACGGTAAAATTAAACTTTAGTTATCCCTCTGCTGGAGCTGTTGACTCAGAACTCTTTTCAAAGGAGAAAAATGAATTTACTTGGAGAATACGCAAGCCGAAACAAGACGATGGGGTCGTTAAGTACAATGCGGAAGTATACTTTAAAGGCTTTTCAGAACCCCTTATCTTGAAGGAAAGAAAAACAAATGGAAACATTGTTATAAATGTGGGAAAAGTAGGAATAGTCGATTTGACCTTTAAGCCTCACCCAGTTCTCTCTCTATTATCGGGTAATAACCGGATTACAGGGATCCAAATTAATGCCAAATACAAAAAGGAAAATGAAGAGGGACATTTTGTTGCTACAAAAGCCTTTCGATTGGAAGACCAAGAAGGGGTTCAAATTTCTAAGACTTTAGGGAAAACCATTGACGCCCCACTCTATTATACGACTAAATACTTCACAAAGGGGGGAATCACTCTTGAAATACCTGAAAAGAAATACTGGATTTCGGAGAATGATAGGGGAGAGATTTACACAGCTTCTCCATTTGAAGACAATTTAGATATATATGTAGAACTTGGTGTTTCAACTGGGGATGATTTGAAAAAGATAATTGTTGAGTTTAACTATGAAGATCAATTAAACGATTTTGAATGTACAGATAAAGTGGTCTTAGCCAAGGAAGATGATTGGGATTCCGTAAAGGCTACACTTCCACAAATGAATAAATCGTGGGAGGAATTCAAATATAGATACAAGGTAATTGGAGAAAACCAGTTGTCGAATAGTGGATGGATAACTGCCCACGGAGATCAGACCATTATTTTACCTATCCTTCCAGTTACAATTGAAACGAGCCGTCTGGGTATGGGAAGTAAATACATGACCGCGGTTATTGATCTGACTTATGAAACGGTGGATGGAGATCAAACCATTAAAGTTAACCACCAACTATTTTTAATGGCTGGGGATCCAAATACACACAAATGGTACATCCCTCGTAGCAATGACCTTTCTGACGAATATACCTACTCTCTGACCCTATTTCCTATGGACGGAGATCCTTTGGAATATTTAAACCTAAGCCATCGAGGACGTTTTCTCATTCTCCAAGATCCTGAAAAAGACAATACATAAAAATTTACATAAGGATAATAGGACCGCTTTCCTATCCTTTTTAAAAATAGGTGCCCATGTTATTATATCAACCTCCCTTTATCGAAATAGGGGATCTGACCATATTTCAAGATGATACGGATGATAAGACCTTCTACTATGCGGTCACTCGACCTTCTATAGCCCATGATTCAGAAGGAAATCCATTGATTTCAGCATATGCAGTGTTACCTGAAACGGGAATCGCCGGAGAAAAAGAATTAATAATTGAGGCGGGTATGGGGCTGGATGTACAATTAAAAGCAAGCGATGAAAACCTGGAATTAGCTAGAGAAGCGATAAAAAAAGAATGGGGTAAAAAAGTTCTTAGGTTTGCCCCAGCTCCGATATCAGATGGAAAGGTTTATATGATCCTAGGAGCCGCAGGGGAAGACCCTAAGCCAGAAGATTGGTATATAACCTCAGCTGTTTCTCCCTCTGTATTTGGTGATAATATGGCTTCCCTTGTAATTTATTCACGGGGGGAACAAGCCAAAAGATTGATAGCTTCTATCGATAGCCAGGTGGTCTTAGGTACGGTCGTGTATGAATTAAATCTGCTAGGGGTTGCTCCGGTCTACAATGCAAGTATGTATGTAAACTGGGAACAAATTTATCACCATTTTGAAACTTATGAGTCAACTAATCTTATCTTCTATAAGAAGGAAATTCATAAGTCCATTGATGAATTGAGTCAAACCAATGCTATAGAGATCAATGTAGAAAAGTTGGACCCAGAAATGAAGAGTTATGCCCTTGAATCGATGTTGAATGAAATCAAGGCAGATGTATTAAAAAATCTGTTTCAGCCTGCATCTCCTCCTCTAAGTGCGGCCCAAAAATGGGAGGATCGCTTGACGAGTAGTATTAGTCGAGTTTTATCATCTGTCCTACCTGGCTCTACCTACCAATTGCGGCAAGTGGATGAAACTCAGTTTAAAGAAACTACCGTTAATCTTACAGAAAGGCGTGTAAAAAAGTATCCCTTTTATCCGCAATCCCTACTCTCTTCGTTGATTCGTAGGTCCCAACAAGAATTAAAAGTCAAATGGATCCCCCTAGATGAGCAACAGTTCCGCCAAGAGGAAGTTCAAATTGCTCTAGCCGCAGACACTTTCAAAAGTGAAACCCTAAAATCTGTGAAATTGGACTGTAGAGTTGTAGATGTAAATTCTCAAGAAATTATACAGGAAGTTTCATTTTTATCCGATGGAGTTGAAAATCTGTCTAGTAAATTTAGCTTCAACAAAGAAAAAGACCGCCTATACGGATACCAATTTAAGGCCTTTCTTTATTTAGATAACTTGGATAGTGCCTTACCCAGTGAGTTGGAAATTGATTGGATAAATGCTTCAAGTCCTTTTATCTATTTTAATCCAGCTGCCTTTTTCGAGCAAAATGATTTGAGACTGGATGTTGACGATAGAGACATTTTTAATTACGCCAATATCATCGAGGCTAATGTGGACGTAATGGAAGATGATTCAGAGATTCCTCTCGTAAGTAGAACATTCATTTTTGACAAAGAGGTTAAGACGCCACAATTTCTCTCCATTATTTCAGCTAAAACTATTCCTCTTCGCTTTAAAGTAAAACTCACCTATTATTTAACGGGGATGAGAGAATATGTTATTTCCTTTGAGGACCTTGAGGATTTATCTTTCTTTTTACCCAATCCCTTCGAAAATAAATGGAAAGTAGAGTTTATTAGTGCAGCTGACTGGGAAGTTACTTCCAAAATAATAACAGAAATCAGGGTATTTGATCCTTTACGAGCGGATTACATTCGGGATCGGTTCACTTTTGACCCGGAAAATTCTGAAGCTACTTTTCATTGTGTTTCTAGTTTGGAGACTCCCATCCACGAGTTTGAGGCTCGTTTAACGGTTATTGGCAAAGAGATGGGGTCCATACTCAGGGGCCCCTGGAGAAAATATAATGCAGCCGTTCTCCCCATTTCTGATAAAATAAAATCAGAACGTATCATTCGCGCTACCCTAGTTTCTGCTCCAGATTTCGAAGACAAAGAGGTAAAAAAGGCTACCATCACATTTCGATATGAATTCGAGGACGATACACATGATATTAGCTTGGAGTCTGATCCATTGGAATTTGAACAAATTGGGGATGTCGTGGAATTTACTCATCCTTTCCCGAATGTTACTGCTCAAGAATATGAATACCGGCTCAAAGCCTCAAGTGAGAGTGGGGATAGGTACAAATCTGATTGGATCACATCCATCAGAGAAGACATATTGGTAGCATATCCTGAAGATCTATGGTGAGTTATTTAGTGCATTAATCTACCTAAATCTATTTTTATTCATTTACTTATGCTTGATTTATCGAAATCTTATGGGACATATAAGGGAGTAGTATTTTATGGAGATCATGAGAATGAAAAATTAATTTACTATCTACCCAATCAAATTCGGCTTTCACGAATATTAGACGCTCCAAATGAACAGCTCTCCTACGAATTGCAATTGCAAATATTTCATGAGGGCCAGGCAGTTGAAGGAGGGCTTGGTGAATTAGAAAAGTCTTCCGGTTCGATTTTGTCGATTGGGATTGAATGTGTGGTAGAAGAAGAGCGCTTAGAGGATGCTAAGGAGGATTTGTTGGATGCCTTAGCCTTGGATGAAGAAGAAGATATCATTTTTGCTACCCCCTCTTGGAAAGAGGGAAAAGTAGATCTGCTGGTTTTGGATGCGACGACGCAAAATGAAGATACCCTTGGAGGGGAATCATTTGTTGAAGCAATAAATGGATCAAAAGTCCCTTCTCTTTTGGGAGGAGATTTAAAAACCGTTTTTAATGTTCGTTTGGATCGAAAGGGTACAGCAATTGTTGCTTCCTCCTTAGAAGGTGAACGCTCACATATAGCAGGGGTTTTGTATGACCTAAAGTTCGAAGGGATTCGGCCTGCTTTGGATTTGAGAATTAAAGCCAATTTGTCCCGTGCCAAAGAAAAGGCAGGGCATTACCTTTCTTTAAATGTGGGGTATCCTCCCTATGTGGGGGTAGGGGCCGGTTATGAAAATATTAAAACCCAGTTAGAAGAAGATGGGGTGATCCAAGTAGAGGTACTTTCTCAGGTAACGGATTCTGAAATGCGGAAACTAATTCGGGAAACGGTGGAGGAATTTAAAGATAAGGTAATGGAACAACTGTTCCAACCTATAATCATGCCTCAGGATGCTGTAGCTGCGCTCCTCGGACAAATGACACAATCTGCTCAAGGAGGAAATATCGTTCAACTAGGCTATAAATTTAAAGAAGAAGAAGAATTTCACGACAGGGAGTTGGAAATTGATTACCGAGAGCGTTCGGCCTTGGAAATCACCCACAATCCCCAATCTCACCTCTGGGTTTTTGGGGAACAAATTGGTTATAATTTATCCGACTATGTAAAGACCACCACTTTTGATTCTTTATGGCTTCAAAATACCCTTAAAATTTCCATTTTACACGATTTCGAAAATTCCGAACATGACCTATTGAGTGCAGAAGTGCTCATATGGAAAAGAGAGGTAGGGTATACATATGAAAATGAAGGCTTTGCCATCCCCGAAGGAGTCGAAAGTTTAGCTTCTTTTACCTTTACCAAAGATGAAAAAGTACCCCATGAAATTTCGTGGATCACCAAAAAAGGAGAGGCAGTAGGTTTTTTTTATCAGGTAAAATTCTTATTTGATCCCAATCATCCATTGACTCATACCCCTACTGAAGTGTACAGTAAGGTAGAATGGAGCGCATCCGAAGATCTAATTGTCATTCCTCATGTCCTTGCTCCGCTCTATTATATTGATGTGAAAACAGGATTTCTGAATTATGAATTGCTAAACGGGGTAGAAGTCAAATTGAGTTGCAGAGATATGGATAGCACGGAAATTCTGGATACTAAACTGATTCGCTTTAATCCAGACCATGTGGAAGACCTTTGGCGTGTGCGAAGACCCTTACAAGAACGCCTCTACTTTGAAGAGGTACGGGAATTTCATTTCAAGGAGTTTGGACCTACCCTAAAAATGGGTCCCTTTACCTTGTTAGATGAAGAATTCATTATCAACGATCCATTTGCCTACAAATTAAATCTCATTCCAGTTTTTGTTGGGGCTACAGCTGAAATGGCTCGGGAAGTACTATTATCTGTCTCCTACGAAGTCCATGGGATGAATTACCGGGATAAACAACTATTTAGAGCCCAGGCTCCAAGTTTTTTACTTGATGAAATTACCATTAGGGTATTGGATAAGGAAGATGTAGTTCATTGGGAGGCCTCTGCAATTACCCCTACAGGAGAGTTAGAATTCATTAAGTCTGGGCAATCTCAGGGAGGAGCATTGCTCATAGATATGAAGTCAATTAATTTAAGAACCCTTACAGTTAAATGGGGGGGGGTGAGCCCCGAGATGGAAGATTTGAAATATGTAAGACTGGAATTTCGGATTGTAAGCGAAAATGGAATTCAAGAATTAGATAGGGTGGATTTTTCCGGTGATCAAATTCCAAGTCCAGTGAAAATTGATTTTCCTAAGGAAGGGGAGTTACAAATGCGGTTGACAAAAAAATACATGAATGGAGAAAAAGAAAAAGGTGATTTTGAACCTCTCCTGGAAGAGGAAATTCTTATAAAGCCCTAGCATGAAAACATATATCCTCCTAGTTGGCTCATATGAATTTAGACGTCATTACTTTCCCTTTGTTAATGTCGCTGAAAATAGGGTCTCCTATTTACTAAGTAGAAATGCAAACTGGGCTAATGACTCTTCAATAGAATTTGTTCTTTTTAATCCGGGAAGAGGTGAGATAAGGAGAAATTTAATATTGAATGGTAGAAGGCAATATATCCCTGTAGATGATTTTGGCGACTTTGAACCGGTTAGCAGGGCACATTATCAGGGGTCGGGTTTGAAGCAGGAAGAAACACGACTCATGTCGATAACAGATATCTATAGGTATATTCGAGCCATAGGGGAGCGGGAACCTGGAACTCTATTAGAAGTGAGTATTTTTGGACATGCATGGATGGGGGGGCCAGTAATCTTTAATTCTTATGAGCGAGATACCTATAAATGGGGGGGAAGTCAAACTTGGGCTCGTGATCCCTATGACAAAGATGGTAGACCCAAAGATTTTAACCAAACCAATAATTCTGAAGAAGATTTTCGGAGTTTTCAGGCCGCTTTCCGATCCGATGGTTATTTTTGGTCTTGGGGATGCAACAATCCTAAGACCTATAAAAGGCTTTTGTCCAAATTTCTACAGCAAATTGGTAGAAGGAGCTTAAGTGACATTTCCGATGACGAAACTTTTCGATTCTCCTTTGAGGGCAGTTCTTCTTATGAAGCCACCTGGCGGGAACGACTGGGTAGGTTTCCTAGTTACTTTATCCCTAAGATAAATGGTGTTGCATCCCTTAGCTTTGACATGTCATTTAGGAAATTCAAACAATTTTTTAAATCTGGAACGCTTTGGTCTTACCACGGTTTATTTGCCTATAATACCGGGGTAACCTGCATTGGCGGGAACGTTGGGACTTATTCAGAATATGACCAGAATCAACGGCCAATGTTGATGCTCATTCCTCAAGGGCAGTCTGGCCAGTCTGGAAATTTTTCCAAGCAAATTGCCTTCTATAGATTCTTGCTAGACTATAGTTCGCTCTCGAATTCAGAAAATTCCCCTGCAAACTGGCAGGAGGCTGATAGAAGGGGATTTGGAATTTTTACTCCTCAGAGAATGCGCGAATGGATGCAAGAGCTTGAATCTCAAACGCTGTAATCTCTACATATGCCCCAAAAAATAATCCTCGAAAATTTTCAATCTCCAGGAGATATTGTCATGCTTACTGCTGCTGTGAGAGATTTGCATGCCTGTTATCCAGGAGAATATAGTACAGATGTCCAAACTTCTTGCCCGGAACTTTGGTACAACAATCCTTTGATAACCCCATTAGATCCAGCTGATCCTGAAGTACAGGTCATCCCATGCCACTATCCCCTGATCAATTCCAGTAATCATATACCTAAACACTTTATCTTTGGATTCATTGAATATTTGAATGATCAACTTGGAATTCGCATTCAGCCTACTCTTTTTAAAGGAGATATACACCTTTCCAAAGAAGAAAAATCATGGATTTCGCAAATTCATGAAAT
This sequence comes from Bacteroidia bacterium, assembly GCA_965263105.1. GTDB lineage: Bacteria > Bacteroidota > Bacteroidia > J057 > J057 > JBCCTX01. The sequence continues at coordinate 1,880,237 of CBDHGL010000003.1, forward strand.
TACGGGATGGGACACTCCCTTTTGGCTTATAGTCTCTGGGGGTAAATATGATTTTACCACTAAGTGGTGGGATTATCAACGCTATCAAAAAGTAGTTGATCATTTTCGAGGCAAAATTCAATTTGTTCAAGTTGGTCTTACTCAACACTATCATCCTAAACTTAACGGGGTGATCGACTTGCGGGATAAAACTGATTTAAGGCAATTGATAAGGCTGGTCTATCATGCTCAAGGGATAATAAGTCCTGTAAGTCTCCTGATGCATCTTGCTTCGGCTGTTGAAGTAAAGCCTGGGATGCCGAAAAACAGACCTTGTGTGGTAATCGCTGGTGGAAGAGAACCTGTTCAATGGGAGGCCTATCCACATCATCAATTTCTCCACACAAACGGAGCCTTATTATGTTGTGATGATGGAGGTTGTTGGAGGGCGCGGGTGAAGCCTTTAGGTGACGGAGATGAAAAAGATCAGCCAGAGAATCTATGTGTAGATGTGGTGAATGATTTGCCCCGTTGTATGGATATGATTTCAGCAAATGATGTGATCCGAAGCGTTGAATTGTATTTTCGCGGGGAAAGTGTCAAATTCCTCCCTCCTTTTCAAGCAAAGAGAAAGGCAAATGCCCCAATAAAAAAGTCAAGTGCATCCTTCCTGAAGTCTTCGAAAAAGCGAAGGCCCTTTGGTGTTTATACAGTAGGGGATGAAAATTTTTTCCCAGGGATAGTGGCCTCTATAAACTCTATGCGCTATCACGGGTATAAAGGACCTATAGCAGTAGTAGATATCGGCTTCTCTTCATGGATGAAAAAGTACCTTTCAAATTTTCAAAACGTTGGAGTATTTGATATTGATCAGGTAAAGAGAGATATTAAATTTGTCGATATTGTAAGCGACCAGAATCCTGTTATGCATGGATGGGCTTATAAAGCCTTCTCCATCCTTTATTATGACTTTTTTACTAACTGGAGCTTTTTGGATGCGGATTATCTTGCTCTTTGTAATCCCGAGGTGGAACTTAGGCCCAAGATTGAAAGGGGATATTTTGTCTCTACAGAGGATGGACAAAATACCTGGACACAAAAGCACGCCGAATTAACAGGAGTAAAGCCTGGGACCTACGTGAATATTAACGCAGGTTTTATAAACCTCAATATGGAGAAATATGGGTTTGTGGTCCAGGAGTGGAAAACCCTTATGACACAATATAAACCCTCGTCTTTGTGGTATGGTGATCAAGGTGCTCTAAACATTATTCTAGATAAGTATCAAATTCGAAAGACTTGCCTACAGAAGGAACTGTGGAACCAAACTTGGTTAAATTCCAAAATGGCAGAAGAGGGCACCTGTAAGTTAACTTCTCGAAAAGATCAAATGCAGGTCATTTATACTCCCATAGGAAAAAAAATTCAAGGATGGCACGGGACTGGGCCTCATAAACTTTGGCACCAGATAGGGATAGATCATTATCGGAAACACAATGAATTAGATAGGAATAATTTTTTTGAAGAGAGTCAGGGAAAATCTCCACAAGCCGTGATTGATATTTTCCGCCATTTTTTATTTCTTGATCGCTATAATGAGAAACTAAAGGTAAAAGGTCATCTTATTGTTGAATGACCATTTCAAAAAGAGGTCCTCATAAAAGGACTAGTTCCTCTATGAAGGTATTTTGCAATAACATTACCTTCCATACTCCTAAAATACCCGAGTGGGCCTATCCTCAAGAAGGTATACCTTCCTTCAGCATAAGCACCACTCGGGTTCAAACTCAGTACGAGGTTCTTAGCGTTTCACCAGGGAAAAGGCCTCAACCTTAGTTCCTGTGGAGAGCCTCAGGATATAGATACCAGGACTGAGTACAGTTCCATTGCCGTCTCTGCCATCCCATTGGAGGGAATGAACGCCTTTCCCTTGCTTTCCCTGAAACACCGTAGCTACTTGCCTTCCCTCAGGGGAGAATATCTGGAGCTGGATGTCTGCCTTCTCTTGGAGAGTAAAGCGTATTTCCGCCTCGGAGTCTATGGGATTGGGGAAAACGGTCAGGGGCTGATCGGATGAAGGGCCAAAGGAAATCCTGTTTTCCGAATCCAAAGATTCTTCAGGAGCTGCCTCTCTATATGGGGATCCCGCCTCAATTCTAACCACTCCGTCTGTCGCAACTAAGGTGATGGGTTTAGAAATATCTAGGCTTTCCTGGTAGGTACCCGCTGCGATAGAGATGATACCTTCTTCAGGTGCTTGTTGAACCCCATCAGTGATATTTAGGCTAGGCCGTTCCTTGCTTCCATTTCCCCATTCCCAAGTACTATTGATGTTCACATAGGTGCTTATGGATGCTTCTTTTCCTTTCTCTTTCAATTGGATAGAAGAACTCTGGGAAACGTTTTCTTGAGCCAGGAGGCTCCTGGGCATTGTGCCCAGGGCTCCTATGATGCTTATGGTTATAATGAATTTTTTCATAACTGGATAGATTAAAAATATGATATTCATATCAAAACGCGTTGGGGTGCACGAATGTGAGGTGGATGGAATTGCAGGGTAAAGGCCTTGGTTGATTCGTGCAGGTTTTTTTGGTTCTTTTTTAACGATTGCAAAAAGAACATGATTAAGAAGAGAATAATTATTCATATGAATATCAATAGAAGACTGTTTAAGAACTTTGCTGAAAGCAAACTATTTATTGTAAACTCACCAATACCAACACGAGCCCAGTACCTGCTTCAAGGGCTGTCATGGCTTTGCCAATAATGGCTCCTTGCGCAGCCTGGTGGTTTTGAACCTTCATCGCGTGTCCAGGTGTATCTGAGGTAGTGAGCAGGTCGCCGGGTTGGATGGCTCCATAGGAGGCATCTACTTTACAGAATACGCGACCGGATAAGGCTACAGGCGTTTCTCCATCCGCGATGCTGCCATCCTGGCCCATCACCATACCGGGTTGAATATCCCCCGCTCCAGATACGATGCCCGCAACGGCTTTGTCATGGGCTTTCAAGGATACCTTGAGGTTTCCAGGACTATCAGCATCGATGCTTACGACGGTTCCAGGTACGGCTTCCATAGAATTTGTTGCTGCTACGTTGAAGGGCTCAGCAATATCGGCTCCTCCTGCAATTACCAGGACATCTGTCATAGTGGTGCCATCGACATGGAGGGAGGTAGAAGGGGAAGTAATCCCTATGCCTACTCTGCCATTAGTGGTCATAACCATGGTCGCATCACTGGAAGCAGCTGTATGGGTAAAGACCAACTTTCCTCCGTTTGCCGCCCAATTGTTATTGGATGAGCCAATTCTCCAGTTAGCACCCTGTGTACCGGGATTGTGCAATCTTAATTGATAGCCTTCTCCACTGACATTCATCCGGGCCTCTGTGCTTGAAGTGCCTATTCCGACATCTCCCCCTCCTATCCCAAATACCATATCCTGGTTGGAATAGTAATTCAAAAAGAACTTGGTTCCACTTTCAATTTGATTGGGATCAAAGCTGAGTCTTTGGTTTCCATAGGAAAGTTCTAACCCTCCGTTGTACCAGGAATTACCTACCGGGGAGAGCAATTTTGAGGCAATGTTTACCGTGGTCCTATTGCCATTGGTACCGAAATATGCACTTTCCCTTCTTAACTCAAAGGGCCGATCTAGTCCAGCTGTGAATTCCAGGTGGTCCTCAGTATTGGCAATATTCCAAACGCTAATATCGGCTTCAGCCACATTGGCAAAACTGATTCCAGCCGAAGCTTCCGAAAGGTTATCTGCCTCGGATTCAATCCTAATTCTAATGTAGTTTGAGTCCTGAAGGTGCAATTTCTCGAATGGTGCATTAGTTCCGATACCAATAAATTGGTCCAAGGTATACATGTCTGGTCCATCCGGTACCCATTGGCCAAAACAGACTTGAGAAAAGAGCAGTGTTCCTACTAATAGAAACCAGTTGTAAAATTTTTGTGTTGTTTTCATTGTTCATTAAGTTTTATGGTTGAAAAAAAGTAACAACACAAAGCTAGGGGGAAGGACCCTGGGAGGGTTAGCAGGGAGCTCCCAAATACTAGCAGGGAGGTAACTTAAGTTTTAGGAAAAAAGCCTTGTAAGTCTCGATAGGGGATCCGTTAGCACTCTTGTAACATAATCTAGCAGCTATGTAACAAAAGGACAATTAAGTTTATTTCCTACTTAAGGAATTGGAGGTATCATCTTGTAATTAAGATATAAGATGAAAAGAAATTCGAATGAAATGATCGTATGTATGTCCCATATCTATCCTTAACAGGTTTTCTGAGAATATTTGGCTAACTTCCTTCGAGTATCTGGTCTATTAGGATATAGAAAAAAGTATCCCTTTTGAAGACGAGGTCCTATGAGAATCCCCTTCAGGAAAGGAAACATCTATCGGTCTGAGAATCCCTTCTCTTAGCCAAATTACTGACACAAAAGTGTATGAAACGTATAATACTCGCCGATGACCACCGTGTATTAGTGGAGGGCTTGACTCGACTTATTGAGGAGCAGGACGATTTGGAGCGGGTGGGCAAGGCCCATCACGGAGAGGAATTGTTGGCTTTGCTACAAAAAGTGGAAGCAGATGTGGTCCTACTCGATATCAACATGCCAGGGAAATCGGGGATGGATATTTGTGAGGCCCTCCGGGCGAAGTACCCACAACTGGGAATTCTGGTCCTCAGTATGCACCAGGATGCCTATCATGTTCAGAGTATGTTGGCTAAGGGAGCCAACGGATATATCACCAAAAATTCTACCCACCAGGAGATGCTGCTGGCGATACGTACGGTAGCATCCGGTCAAACCTATCTCAACGCAGAGGCTCAGGCTGCTTTGGAAACGGACCTTGTAGAGCAAGAAGGTTCTCAAAAAGAGGGCTTCAACTTAAAGCTAAGTAACCGAGAAAAGGAGGTTTTGCGCCTTATCGTAGAAGAATATACCACGCAGGAAATAGCCGATCAGCTATTTATCAGCCTCAAAACGGTGGAGACCCATCGCCGGAACTTACTGAGTAAACTCAATGCCCGGAATACCGCTGGATTGGTTAGGATAGCTGTCGAACAAGGCTTGGTTTAGTTCCCTTTGGTTAAATCAATTTCTCCTTGTAAGGAGGAAAGAGAGGAGGAGGGGTAAGTCCCTCTCTCGGCCCCCCTTATCCATTCAAGGGAAGCGAGGCTAAATCTTGTATTTAGCCTGGGGGGGACAAAATGAGGCTCATCAAGTTCCCAGAACGCATATTTTCAGACTCCTTCAGGGGCCCGTTTGTGTTTCCATCTACGATGAGTCCACAACCAAATTTCGGGCTGCTCTTGAATATCCTGTTCCAGCCTTTGCGCGAAGCGCTGAACAATGTCGAAGGGTTCTAATTCGCTTGGATGGGGAACCAGATCTTCGATCCCAATATCGTAGTACCCTCGTCTTTTTCGCTTAATAGAACAATAAATTACGGGATAATCCATTTGCTTAGATACTTTACCCGTTCCGGTGAAAAAGGGCGTATCCTGGTTCAGGAAACTCATCCAAAAGGCTCTTTTAGGAGAAGGCGTTTGGTCAGCGATAAATCCCGTTGAGGTGAGCTTGTCGGCATCTTCTTCAATCATTTGTACAGCCCCCCTCATGGGATAAAGGCCATTTCCCAGCCGGGTGCGCATCTTGACAATCAAGCCATTGAAATATCGGTTTTGGAAGGGGTGATAGATAATGATGAGGTGTAAAGTCTTTTCTATGGCAAAGCGACAGCCAGCCAGTTCCCAGTTTCCATAGTGTCCTAAGGCCATTATAACACTTTGCTTTTGATGAAAATACTTATTGTAGGTCTCCTGCCCAGAAAAGGAAACGTGTTTTCTAACCGTAGCTGGAGAAATAGTAAGAGTTTTCAGCGCTTCTAACATCAAATCACAAAAATATCGATAAAACTTACGTCGAAGCTCAGTGAGTTCTTCGTCTGTTTTTTCAGGAAAAGAATTCTTCATATTGGTCCATACAACTTCCTTTCTGTATCCAAATACATGGTAAATCAAGACAAAAAGGACATCTGAAATCCGGTGTAAGGCCCAAAAGGGTAGGAGAGAAATTCCATATAAAAAGGGGAGACTGAGGTAGTAGGTCAATGCTTGCATATCCCTAAAAGTAAACAGGTATTAGAAAAAAGGCAGAATTTTCTGTTGAATTTATCAATTACGGGCTCCGTTACGAAAAAAAGAAACAGTAGGGGTAATCTTGAATATCAACCAGTCCGGGGAATCAGAGACTAGGCTGATCCCTCTTATACCTCCATTCATAATCTTAACACTTATCCCATTCTCTGAAGTGATTTCAGGGTTTTCCCTGAGTAGTCTCCTCTTACAAATTCAAATCTTTGAAGGAATAAATTTCTCAATCAAAGGATTGCATGATGAAAATCCCCCTTCTTATTCTCCTCTCGGTGTTCTTTTGTTTTTCCTTGAATGCCCAACAAGTTGTCAAGGAAATTGTTGCTTCAGAGGGCGCTAGCCTTAAAGGGCCTGAGTTTTCCATCTCATACACGGTAGGGGAACCCTATATCGGAGAAGCAAATGGGCCCCTGGTATCTCTCTCCCAAGGCTTTCAGCAAGGTTTGGAAGAATTAGCTACTTCCTTGCAACCTTCTCTTTTTCAAACCCAACTCAAGGTCTTTCCTAATCCTAGCTCAGATATACTGCAAATAGAGCTAAGGGCTGAGGTTCCGGTAGGGCTAATCATTGACTTGTATAACGCAGAAGGCAGATTGGTCCTAAAAGAACGGACCAAGGAGCTTATGTTAGCACATTCCGCAAATCTAACTGTATCAAAGCTTCCTAAAGGACTTTATCAACTCATCCTTTACGACCAGCATCTGCGACTGATAGATGCTTTTACCCTTCAAATCACTCCCTAAATTTCCCCTCATGAACTGCTCAATCAAACACATTCTTTCTGTAGGAATCCTTGTTCTATTTTCTCTTTGCACCTTCAGCCAAACAAAGGGCATCAACTACCAGGCTGTACTGATGGAGGAGGGAAGAGCCCTTAGTGAAGCTCCGCTCTCTATTCGTTTTACCTTGGAAGAGGAGGGAAATGCTCGTTATCAAGAAATCCATCGACTCAATACAGATTTCCAAGGGATGTTTTCTGCCGTAATTGGGAGTGGGGAGGCCACTTTTGGCAACTTCTCGGAGCTGGACTGGTCCCAAACGGGCCTGGACCTCAAGGTGGAGATAGATTCGGGGAACGGATTTCGTGAAATTAGTGATAAGCCCTTCCAAGCCGTTCCTTACAGCATGTATGCTGAGGAGGTGGGTAAATTGCCAGCCATTGAGCTAGATCAATTGGAAGATGTGCAATCCGCTTCTCCCGCGGTAGGAGAAATCCTCAAATGGGATGGGGATGCCTGGGTTCCTTCCCATGACAATGTGGCTTCTGGGGATGGGGCAGCGGTGAACACGGGTGCACGAATTACCGGCGATGGATCTACAGAAAATCCCTTGGATTTAGCTGCTCAGGGAGCGACAGAAGGACAAGTCCTTAAGTGGAATGGAGAGGCTTGGGAACCCGCAGCGGACGAAAAGGGGAATCAATCTTTTCTGGGAGGGGAGGGAATAGAAATCGTGGATGATTTGATCGTAAATACGGGGGACACAGACGAATCAGATGACGTAAAGCTAGGAAGTGAGGCAGGAGGCGATCTAAGTGGCCTCTTCCCTAACCCCTTGGTCTCTAAGTTGAATGGTATGCCCGTCTCCTCTGCCCGACCTGATACGGGGGAGGTCCTAAGGTGGGATGGCGAGAAATGGGATTCTGAGGCTTTGTCCTTTAGAGATAGTCCTTGGGAACAACCCGAAGAAGGAGAGGTTTCTTTTACGGGAAAGATTGGCTTGAATGTACCCAATCCCATTTTTGATCTGGAATCACAGGGGAGCTTTTTCCATAACGGATTTTTCCAGGTTGCGACCAATACTTTTCCTGCCATGCGTATTCGATTTAATAAAGAAGGAAATGTTTTCCCTAAGACGGTTCTTCAGTTTACCATTAGTCAGGAACAGGGACAGGGATTAGTGGAGTATACTTCTAATGCCTTGGAATTAAAGACAATTGATGAAAGTTCGAATACCACTAGTCTGATAATCCGAAAGAACGGTCGGGTTGGAATCAATGAAAGCTCTCCAGATGAAAGCCTGGAGGTAAACGGTGCCATTAAAATAGGAAATACGACAAATGAAAATGCCGGGGCGATTCGCTACACTGGTACGGACTTCGAGGGTCGAAAAGGCTCTCAGTGGGTTTCGCTGACGCAGTCTGAACCTACTCAGAGTAGTCCTTGGGAGTTGGACAATAGTACAGGAGAAATTGCTTATGAAGGGGGAGACGTGAAGATTAAAGGCGAACTTCAACAAAGCCATACTGGCAGTGCCAATCTGCTTCCCTTTGCCTATGGGGCCTTTTTAGCCGATGGAAAGATTTTAATCGATAAAAGCACTGATAATTTTACGGTTAAACAACTGGCTAGGGGAGCGTATCAGATAAGCCTCACAGACCTTTCAGGAAGCGAGGACTATTTAGTCATTGCCAATGCCGACTTTTCAGGGCTTCCAGGGACCCTCTCGACCGAACTCCTTGAGAATGAGGATGAAGCTAGTTTTACAGTTCGAACCTACAGTCTCCCTTCAGCAGAGGCTGTAGATGCTATGGTGAGTTTTGTGGTGTATAAGAAGTAAGCCGATTACTCAGGCCAACTCCAACACCTGCTCCACACTGGCTGGCCACTCTTTTTGATAATGAGAAATAAATAATAAGGTGTGCTGTTCCGTCAAAACCTCATCAAGCAGGTACCGACATTTTTCCACCATTTCCTCATCCATCCCCTGGAAGGGCTCATCCAGTAGCAAGACGGGAGGGGCTTTGATCAAAGCCCGCATAAGCAAGAGTAAGCGCTGAGTTCCGGTGGAAAGCTGCTTGAAGTACCTCCCTTTTTCCTCCTCCAATTCAAAATAGGCGAAAAAGAGATCGGATAAGGCTTGTTCTTCTTTCGTGGGCGATCTTTTCGAGAAAAAAGTATCGGTAAGCCCTGTAAAAACTAATTGTTGAGCTGTGGGGTTTTCCCGGAAATAGGCGTGGAGTTCGGGTGAACTGAAGCCGATACGCGACTTGATCTCCCAGATGCTTTCTCCACTTCCGCGCTTTTTGTCAAATAGATATATTTCCTTGGAATAGGCTTGAGGATTATCCGCATATATCAAGCTGAGTAGGGTAGACTTTCCCGATCCATTGGGTCCATAGACCGCCCATTTTTCTCCGGGCTTCACGGTCCAATGGATATCTTTTAATATAGTGTTGGAGCCATATTGTATAGATACTTGGTCCATACGTAAGATTTCTTGAAAGGAATCAGAGGGGTGTTTTTTCTGAAAGATCTTTTTAATTCCCTCTATGGGTTTTTCAGGTAGAACTGGGCTAGGGGAGGGGAGGGCAAGAGGTACTCGACCCTGTTCTATTTTCCTATCCGTGTGTATATGGAGTTGATGAGAAATACATTGGGGCAATTCTCTGTGATGACCGGCGAGGACCAGGGACATTCCCGATTGCTCAACTAGCTCGTCCAGGACTTGGTTGAGTAAACGGCGCATTACTTTGTCTAAGCCGATATATGCATTGTCGAGAATCAATACCTTAGGCTGAGACATCATGACCTTGGCTAAAAGAATTTTGCGTGTCTGTCCACTTGAAAGCTTGATTCGCTCCATATCCAGGAGCTTTACCAAGTCCATACGTTCTAGCAAGGCTAGGTATTTTTCCAGTTCCCCGGCCGAGGTCTCAAAATATTCCCTCACCGTCAAGTGCCCATCGGAATCAAAGGCATTAAAACGCTGTTGGTAGTAATGTACGTTCCGGTAATTGAGAAACAGGTCCCCTGTGTCGGTAAAGGAAATGAGTTTTAACCCCTTTTGAAGCTGCTCTGAGACGGGAAGTTTGGGATCAAGGGAATAGCTGCGGGAGCCCGCTGCTAAGCGGTGCTTATTGGCCAGGAATTCAGCCAAAATAGTCTTCCCTACCCCGCAATTTCCGGTGATTATCCAGTGTGCTCCCTTATTCAGCTCCCAGTTAAGGTCATTAAATAAGATAGTTCTCCCCACCCCAATGCGGACCTGTTTGAGGGATATTAACGAAGGGTTCACGTAGGTTTTTTAAGGGGCTAAGGGAAAGAAATGAGCCTTTCAACAAATATGAGGCTTACCCAAACAAGGATTGCAACTTCATGGCCACGCCCATGTCGCCTTTGATTTTTACCTGGCCGCTCATTACTGCCGCCATGGGGTTGAGATCTCCACTCATGAGACTTTGGAAGTTCTCCATAGAGACTTCTACTGTACAATCAGCGTCTTTGTCTTCGGTAGATACCTGATTTTGAGGACCCGTACCATCCAAAAAGAGTTTCTGATCGCCAAAATCAAATTTGATGGAATTACCTAAGCTGCCTGCACTGGCAGCCTTTTCTTGGACAAGACTTAGTAAGCTTTCGATATTCATAGATATGGTATTGTTGATTTTAATTTCACGCTTTTGTTAGGGGTATGTAGTTGGATATTCGACGGTCCATAGTTTTGGCTTTATAATGGACTCTTGAGTCATTTATTCCTTTTCAACCCAGACTGTCGACTATGGACCATCAAACTATTTAACCCATCACCCCCCTTGATACTTCTTCACCGTATTTCTCCCCAACTGATACATATGCACCTCGTCAGGCCCATCAGCCAAGCGGATGATTCGAGCCCAGGCAAAGTAATGATAGAGGGGTACGTCGTTGCTAACACCCATCCCGCCAAATACTTGCATGGCCCGGTCGACTACCTGCTGGGTCATGGAAGGGGCGACGATTTTGATCATAGAGATAAGCTCTTGGGCTCCTTTGGTACCATATTTATCCATCTTATCAGCGGCTTCCAGGGTGAGCAATCGTGCCTGTTGGATATCGCAGACAGATTTTGCGATTTCTTGGCGGACGCTGCTGAAATCTTTGAGTGCCCTACCGAAGGCTTCTCTTTGAGTAGCTCGCTGACACATGAGCTCAAGGGAGCGTTGGGCCATACCGACCAGTCGCATACAGTGATGAATCCTCCCAGGTCCCAATCTTCCTTGGGCAATTTCAAAGCCTCTTCCTTCTCCCAGAAGGATATTAGAAACAGGGACCCGTACATTTTCTAGTAAAATTTCTGCGTGTCCTCCAGGAGAATCAACAGTCCCCATGGCATGGAGTGGCCTCAATACCGTTACTCCTGGAGTATCCTTCGGAACTAGCACCATACTTTGCTGCCGATGTCTATGCTCCTCAGGATCCGTTTTACCCATAACAATAAATATTTCGCAGCGCTCATCCATGGCTCCGGAGGACCACCACTTTCTACCGTTGATGACATATTCATCCCCATCTCTCACAATTGAGGTCTCTATATTGGTGGCGTCTGAAGAAGCTACTAAGGGCTCTGTCATAAGAAAAGCAGAGCGAATTTTCCCCTGCATCAGGGGAGTTAACCAACGTTCTTGATGGGCAGGACTTCCATATTTTGCTAGCACTTCCATGTTTCCCGTATCGGGAGCACTGCAATTGAATACCTCTGAAGACCACAAGACCCTCCCCATCATCTCTGCTAGTGGGGCGTATTCCAAGTTGGTCAAACCAGGACTGAGCGCTCCATAATCTTTAGGCAAAAAGATATTCCATAAGCCTTCGGCCTGAGCCTTCTCCTTCAAACCTTCCAAACCCGGCCAGGGTTTCCAGTAATTGGCAGGGGTATTCACCCACTCCTCATATTCTTTTTCTACGGGGTAAATATTCGCGTCCATGAAGGCCCCCAGCTTTTCCTGTAGGCGCTGTATTTTATCAGAAAAGTCAAAGTTCATAGGGAGAATAGTATATAGTCCATAGTCGGCAGTCCACAGTTTTTTTGCAATACCTTGGGTATGCTCTTTCCTATGGCAGTCAAACTTTTGATTGTGGACACCAAATTAAGAGGATAAGTGGGAAAAGAAAAATGGGAGAGGGTTTAATAGTTGGTAGTTAGTAGTCTGTAGTTGATAGCGTTGGGCTAATAGGGGGCTGTAGTCAATGCATTGTGGTCGAGAATGTCTTTTCTGAGAAAGAATCTCCGTCCCAATGCACCCCTTTAGGGCCAAAATAAGTCCTGAAGGACGAAATACCATCAGGGAGGGGAGTTATTCCACCCTTTCAACCCAAACTGTCGACTATGGACTATTAACCTATCTAACCGCTCTATGGACTATCAACTATCAAACTACCCCCTACTTCTCCGACTCTTGTAGCCTTTTTACACGTTTCCCTTGCTTCAGAGAGGCCTGCATGTGGGAAGCAATTTGGGCTTCATTCATTTCATCCCATTGCATTTTAGCCATTTCTTCATCAGGAGCACCACAGAATACAAAGTCATCCCATTGAGAAAGGCTGGCTCGTGCATGTTCCAGGCGGGTATTAGCTAGATTCGCTTTTAGGGGAGACTCGTTTAAGTCATTCTGATTCTTTAGCAGAATGGCTCCAGTAAGGTCGGCTCCTCTCAGATCGGCTCCTTCCAAATCTGCTAGTACTAGCGTGCTATAACTCAAGTCAGCTGAGATCAGCTCGGCCTTCTTCATTTTACTATATTGGAGGTTGGCCCGATGAAAATTTACCCCTGTAATAATAGAGTCTTCGTAAACGGTGGGCTTGGACTCATTGGGCTTGAGATGGTGGTGAAAGAATTCAACGAACTCGTCAATATTGGTTACATTAGTCCTCACATTTTCAAGGTTGGCCCGAGAGAGATCAGATTCTCGAAAAGAGGTCTTCCATATTTTTGCATTTCTCAAATTGGCTCCCGATAAGTTGGCTTTGTCAAAATTTGCCTGTCCGACATTAGCGCCTGAAAGGTTGGTTTCCTCTAGGTCAGCTTCCTTTAAGTAGGAGCGGTTCAGGTTAATGGCCGACAATCCTAGGCGATTGAGTCTGCGAATATTTCCCACATTGCGAAACATAGCAGATTTTTCTTCCCAACCTCGGAAATCGTCAAGTTTTTCCTGATACTGAGTAATCTGACGTTTTCTCCTAGTCAGTAGGTCATAAACAGTCAATATAATTCCAAAAAATACGATATCTAAGAAAAAGCCATGCGCCTCAACCAACATGAATAGCAAACTTCCGCGTTTCATGAAGATCAAGTCTAGAATGATTAGCAAGAAGGCGGTAACCCCTCCAGAAAAAATGAATAAACGAGTTTTATCTTTGAGGATCCAATCCTTAAGTTGTCTCATAGGTTATCCTGGTTATATTCAAAAAAGGCAAAACAATAGCGTGGTATTCCAATAGTAACAACCGAGCAAGGAAGGTATTTATTGAATAATTGGGCAATAAGGTTTCAAAAATGGTGCTTAGCCGCTAATGACTTCTTTTTCAAGAATGATGACGATGTGCTCTTTCTTTTCAACGGTTCCTGTTTCAGAGGATACGACCCGGTATCCATCTCTACCTAGCCGACTCAACTTATCCTCGAGGTCGTTGTACATTCGGTCTATTTTTTCGAAAGGAATGTAAATTACCTGGTGTTTATAGGTTTTACTCATGGGGCAATACCTTCTTTTGTTTTAAAAGCAATGGCATAAACCTGCATCTGCTTGATCATGGCCCTCAATCCATTGGAACGTGTCATTGACAGATGATCTGCAACGCCAATAGTATCCAAGAAGGAAAGGTCCATACTCAGGATCTCATCTGGACTTTTTTGAGAAAAAACCCTCACGAGCAAAGCCACCAATCCTTTTGTAATAATGGCATCACTATCTGCTTGGAAATGAATTACCCCTTCTTGATAATCAGCATGCAACCACACCTTGGACTGGCATCCTCGGACGATATTTTCTTCCGTCTTCTTTGACTCAGGTAAGGCAGAAAGGTCTTTCCCCATTTCGATAATGTGCATGTACTTATCTTGCCAATCTGAGAGCAGTTCAAACTCCTCAATAATGTCTCTGATTTCCTCTGTCATCTGGTGTTGAAGTTACTCTTTTCTCCGCAAACTGAAAAAAATATTCTGCAAATAGGATAGATAAAAAAGTAAAATGGCTGCAGGAAAATTCCTGACAGCCATTTATTTAGCTCTTTATAAAAGGAGCACCGATTTATTTGGCAACAAGGCTCAAGTTAAGGGCCATGTCATCAGCAATGACATTATCAGCAACCAAGTCTTTAAAGATATTGCCGGAGTTGAAGTTTACCCCCCACTTGGTTCTATCGATAGAAAACAAGGCGTTAGCAGTTACTCCTGAGTCAGAAACATTGACTTTCGCGGGGAAAGTAATCTGGTGTGTTTTACCTTTTAGGTTGAGGTTGCCAGAAACCATTCCTGTACCAGCATCTACATTGGTGATGGTAAAAGTTGCTGTAGGATGGGCTTCTACTTCGAAGAAGTCAGCTGAAGAGAGGTGTCCAACCAGTTTGGCATTTTTCTCTGCGTCTTCGATGTCGAGATCTTTGATCGTAGACATGTCGATGGTGAATTCTCCTCCAACGAGGTTACCTGCTCCGTCTACAGAAACGGAACCTGCGGTGATATCGATAGTCCCATTATGAGAGTAGGCAAGCTTGCTTCCTTTCCAGGCAATTTTGCTATCGGCCAGATCAACGGCATAAGTAGTAGCTGATTCTGGTGCAGCAGCAACTTCTGCAGGACCTTCTTCTATGATCGCTTTGGCAACTTTGAGGTCTTCAGCATCCCAGTTTACTACAGCTTCTGCTACATCCTCAACAACCTCTGCAACCTCTTCTACTGCGTGATCGGTAGCTTCTTGGGCTTTTTGGCAAGCAGCAAGAAATACTACTACTGCCAACATGAACATCAATGATTTTACTGTTTTCATCTTTCTAATTTAAAAAAGTTTACTGATTTGGTTCTGTTGCAAATATGAGGTATATTACTGTTTAGTCAAAATTTTTTAGAACCATTCTAAAATTCTCTATTACTTAATCACCTTTGCTTATTTTAAGAAATTGCCCGTATCTTTGGATGATAACAATTATTATCTGAAAGAGTTTCTCTTGTGATCAATTCATCCCTTTATGCCAACTAGTAAATCTTTTCTCAGTTCTTCCGTTGGACAAAAACTCATTATGGGGCTTACAGGCCTCTTTTTAGTTTCCTTTCTTGTCCTCCATTTGAGCGGAAATTTACTCCTATTTAAAAATGATGGTGGTGTTTCATTCAATGAGTACACCAAATTTATGACGACTAATCCCATAATTCGAACAATGGAGTGGGTGCTTTTCGGAGGATTTCTTCTACACATCATTTATGCTGCCAGAGTTAGTTGGCAGAACAAACGTGCAAGGCCTCAAAAATATGCGTATAAAAAGGGGGCTGGTAGCAGCAGTACCTGGTTTTCACGCAATATGGGATTTACGGGTACTATTTTTCTTGCCTTTCTGATTGTTCATCTAGTTATGTTCTGGGGATATTATAAATATGGGGATGGAATTGAAGAAGTATCTCTTGAACAGGTTTATACACAGTCCTGGAAAGTGAAAAAAGCTTATGGACCATATACAGATACACAGGTCAATAAGGAGGTGATGATTGAAAAAAATTCCTATTTAGATGAAAAATCCTTTGAACTCCTAAAAGCAAACGGAGTTAGTTCGGTAAAAGCTTTATCTATGACGGAAGTGGTTGACAACTCCTTTAAAAGACCCGAAATCGTTGTGTTCTACGTGTTGGCTATGCTTCTGCTGGCCTTTCACGTTTCACATGGTTTTCAAAGTGCCTTTCGCAGTCTGGGCTTGGTTCACAAGAAATACACCCCTACAATTCTATTGGTTGGGAAAATTTTTGCCATTGTTGTCCCTCTTTTGTTCGCCATCATTCCTGTATTCTTCTATATCAAAAGCATGATGTAGGAATGAGCTTTTGTTTATTTAGCAACTCACAGATTTAAATCCGCATAAAATATACCTTGATATGCTTAATCTCGATCCCAAAATTCCAGAAGGAGCTCTGGCAGAAAAATGGACAAATCACAAGTTCAATATAAAACTTGTTAACCCTGCCAATAAGCGGAAATTCAAAATCATCGTAGTGGGTACAGGGTTGGCTGGAGCCTCTGCAGCTGCCTCTTTAGCAGAGCTTGGATATGATGTAACTACCTTCTGTTTTCAGGATTCTCCTAGAAGGGCGCATAGTATCGCTGCACAGGGAGGAATAAATGCTGCCAAAAACTACCAGAATGATGGTGACAGTGTATATAGACTTTTCTATGATACCATCAAGGGAGGAGATTATCGGTCTAGGGAGGCCAATGTCTATCGTCTTTCTGAGGTGAGCGTTAATATTATCGACCAGTGCGTGGCTCAAGGTGTCCCTTTTGCCCGAGAATATGGGGGCTATCTGGCCAATAGATCTTTTGGTGGGGCCCAGGTTTCACGGACCTTTTATGCCCGTGGCCAAACGGGTCAACAGCTTCTTCTAGGAGCCTACAGTGCCTTAAGCCGTCAAGTGAGTATGGGCAAAGTCAAATCCCTTCCCCGTAGAGAAGTGCTAGATGTCGTGTTAATTGATGGGCACGCCAAAGGGGTGATCGTCAAGAATCTCCTCACGGGCGAACTGGAAAGACATGTCGCAGATGCAGTAGTTCTGGCCTCCGGAGGATATGGCAATGTCTATTTTCTTTCTACGAATGCCATGAACTCTAATGTCTCTGCAGCCTGGAGAGCTCATAGAAGGGGAGCTGCCTTTGCCAATCCTTGCTATGTGCAAATACATCCTACCTGTATTCCTGTAAGCGGGCACTACCAATCCAAGCTTACCTTGATGAGTGAAAGCTTGAGGAATGATGGCCGTGTTTGGGTTCCCGAGAATAAGGGAGATGCTCGCCCTGCTAATGAGATTCCTGAAAGTGAAAGAGATTATTACCTCGAAAGAAAGTACCCTTCTTTTGGAAACCTGGTTCCCAGGGATGTAGCGTCCCGTAATGCTAAGTATGTAGTAGATGAAGGGAAAACGGTAATCCCAGGGGCTGAGGCAGTTTATCTCGACTTTAGAGATGCCATTAATCGTTTAGGGAAAGATGCCATCGAGGCTAGATACGGAAACCTATTCGAAATCTATGAACGGATCACAGACGAAAATCCCTATCAGGTACCGATGAAGATATTCCCTGCCGTTCACTATACCATGGGTGGCCTTTGGGTGGATTACAATTTGATGACAAATATTCCTGGCCTTTACGCATTAGGAGAATGCAACTTTTCTGATCACGGAGCCAATCGCCTGGGAGCCAGTGCGCTTATGCAAGGTCTTGCAGATGGGTACTTTGTTATCCCGTTCACCATTGGAGATTACCTTGCCTCTCAGCCCCTTAATGATCATCCAAGCACCGATCATGCTGCTTTTAAGGAGGCAGAAGAGAATGTGAAGGAAGAATTGGATCGCTATATCTCAAATAAAAGTAGTTCTCCCAAGTCAGCCGATAATATTCATCAGCGCCTGGGCAAGATTATGTGGAATTACTGTGGTATGGCTCGAAATAAAGAAGGACTGACCAAAGCCAAGCAAATGGTTAGGGAACTTCGAGAAGAGTTTCAGCAAGATATTACTGTTCCGGGTTCGGATAGCGAATTTAATCCAGAACTACAGAAGGCCTGGCGTCTCGCAGACTTTCTCGATCTTGGAGAACTCATGATCGATGATGCACTCCAAAGAGAGGAATCTTGTGGAGGTCATTTCAGGGAAGAGTTTCAAACTGCCGATGGAGAGGCTTTGCGCAATGACAAGGACTTTGCCTTTGTAGCTGCATGGGAATATAAAGGAAAAGGAAAGCAGGAGGAGCTAAATAAAAAACAGATCGACTTTAATTTTGTCGAGCTTAAAACCAGAAGTTACGTTTAAAAAAATCAGGTATATAAAATAGCAGAATTTATGAACCTTACACTTAAGATTTGGCGTCAAAAAGGACCCGATTCTCAAGGGAAGATAGAGAGTTATGACATCCAGGATGTAAGCAAGGATATGTCGTTTTTGGAAATGCTGGATATGCTCAATGAGAAACTGATTCAGTCAGATGCTGAGCCTGTTGCATTTGACCATGACTGCCGCGAAGGTATTTGTGGATCTTGCGGAATGGTGATAAATGGACAACCCCATGGTCCTAAGCGTATGACTACCACCTGCCAGCTTCACATGAGAAGTTTTAGTGATGGAGATACTATCTATATAGAGCCCTGGCGTGCTCAAGCCTTTCCGATCATCAAAGACTTAATGGTGGATAGGAATGCCTTCGACCACATCATTGAAGCGGGGGGATACATCTCGGCTAATACGGGTAATGCCCAAGATGCCAACGAAATTCCCATTGGAAAGGATGTTGCAGATGAAGCCATGAGTGCAGCAGAGTGTATTGGGTGCGGAGCCTGTGTAGCTTCTTGCAAAAATGCTTCAGCCATGCTCTTCACGGCTGCAAAAGTTTCTCATTTGGGTTTACTCCCCCAAGGTCAACCAGAGCGGATGTCCCGAGCGCAGGCTATGGTGAAAACCATGGATGATGCCGGGTTTGGCAATTGTACCAATACGGGAGCCTGTGAAGTAAACTGTCCTAAGGGTATCTCTATCAGCTATATAGCGAAGATGAATTCGGACTTTGTCAAGTCATCCATTTTTTCTGAAACTACAGTAAAATAAGCCTCTCATGGATAGATTTTGACAATTCCTAACATAGGTATACATAAATAAACGGTTTTCAAGTTAGATTTGAAAACCGTTTTTTGCATATCGACTATTTTTAGCATGTCGAATATTTATTTTGATAAGAACAATAATTTTACATTCAATTTTTATAAATATTTTTTATTATAAAATTTGAATAAATTTAAGTTTTTTTACATTTTTAGTAGGAATTTAATTAATCGCATAAAAATCAACGAGAAAAACTTTTTTTTAATTTATACGTTGCTACAGGTTGGTGATTTATTTGATCATAAATTATGATTTTCCCAACCACTTCGATGGGTATTCTGTAAAAGCGCAAATGAAGAAATCTTTACTACCAACATGAATTCTTTCAATCATCTTCTTGGTTCATTTTTGAGCACTTTCAAATCCCACTTCTCTTTCCCTTTCGCTGGCAACACGGATGCTAAGAAGCTATTTAGGCTAATTGTATTCGGATTATCTGCCTTCCCTCAGGCTATTATGGCTCAGGATCCTATTCCTCAAGAGAATCAATGTGGGGAGAATACCCTCTTGATTACCCCCTGTTATGTGGCTGGGGATCCCACCAATCCTTTATCTAGTTCTCGGAATGATGCAGCGGTTGTGGGTTTTACCTACAGTTCGCAAACAACCCAGGCCCCCAGGCCTTCCGATCCTCCTTCTCCCAAGTCGATCATTGCTACAGGACGAGAGGTAGGAGCTGTTTGGGGTATTGCCCATCAGCGTAGCAGTAATCTTGTTTTTGGAGCTTCGGTGCTTAAACGTCACGCGGGCTTTGGTCCCCTTGGATCAGGGGGAATTTACGTGATGGAGGTGGATGAAGACTTAGGTGGTGGGCAGGTTCGACAGGACCTATCCTTCTCCTTGGGAAGTCTGCAAAGAGCTAATGGGAATGAGCCCATTCAGACGGCTCCCTTAAGTTTGGCGAATAATCAGTCTAGGGATCTTCCTCCAGAAGGTTTTATCGATGCTTCGGATGCGTCCGCCTTTGACATGGTGGGAAAGGCTTCCCTAGGAGATATAGACATGACTGAAGACGAAAGCTCCCTATGGGTAATCAATGTATATGATCAGACTCTGTATGAGATACCGATTGAGAATCCTATGACCACTCGACCCTCTGTGGCAATTGGGCATAAAGTCCCTGATCCTCAATGTGGAAGTGATTATCGCCCTTGGGCACTCAAAGTAAAAGAAAATAAGGTATACGTTGGTGTAGTTTGTACTTCTGCCTCTTTTGCCTATGTATATGTGTTCAATATTCTGACAAGTACCTGGGAGGAAAGTCCTCTTATCACGGTTGATCTGGATTATGAAAGAGGAAATCTCCTGGTTGGAGAAGCCCCTCGTGAGCCTCGTTCCGCCAATTGGAATTCCTGGGCTGACACTTGGGCCGAAATGGACCCTCCAGATCCTTCTGGCTCTATGAAGGAGAGAGAGTTCGGCTATGCACAGCCTATTCTTTCCGATATAGAATTTGTCGATAATGGAAGTATGGTCTTAGGATTTTTGGATAGAGGGGGAATGCAATTGGGAAATCAGGCTGTAAGCCCTGATCCATCAACAGGCTTGGCCTTGTTTACCGGGGATGCGGCTGGAGATTTGCTCATTGCCTGTTTGAATTCAGAAGGGAACTACATATTGGAAAAAGATGGTCAGCTTCGTTGTAATACAGATAATATTGAAGGAAACGTTCCTCAGAGTCCTGGGAATGGAGAATTCTTCACAGGCGACTTCTTCGAGCCAGAAGAAGGCTTTATTTTTCACGATGAAATTATGTTGGGCTCGGTTGCCTATCTACCTGGAGCTGACGAGATAGTTACGGTGGCCTATGACCCTATAGATTTTAATACACTTGGGCGAGAATTCGACTTTGGAACAGACAAGGACTATGTCTCTAAGTCTGGAGGTGCCATTTGGCTTTCATTGGAAGACGGCCCTGAGCCCGGCAAAAAGGAAAGGGGCTTTATGGTTTATTCCGTCCTGGACGCCTTTGGAGTTGTAGACAATACCTTTGGCAAAGCGGCTGGTCTGGGAGATTTAGAGTTGTTTTGCTCTGTTCAAGCTCCAGTGGTTTTATGTGCGGTAGACCCAGGAACCCTGGTTCTTGCTGCTGAAGAATCGGATGATTGCTATGACGGGACTTCGCCAGTGAATCTCTCAGCGACTAAGGAGACTGATCCTACCCTTCCAGAAGGCTTTCAACTCGCCTATCTATTAAGTATGGGCGAGGAGCAAGTATTGATTGATTCTTCCTCCAGCCCCCAGTTTACTGTAGAGGATTTTGGTCTATATGGCATACATACGTTCATTTTTCACCCTGATAGTGTACCTGATATTACCTTTGGGGTGACGACAAATGAAGATATAGCAACAGTATTTACTGATTCCCTTTGCGGGGTGGTTGATGTAACTGGAGTAACCTATACCATTGACTCTTGTTTTAAGGATTGTGTAAGCAGTACGGGTAGCCTCGAATCAAAGCCCTTTTCTAATCCTGCGGAGGCATGCTATGATGGGGAAAATTGTGTAGAACTAGCTGCTGAAGTCCTAACAGAACCGATTCTTGATACCGGTTATACCGTTATTTATGTGCTGACCTCTGGAGAGGAACTGACTATAAGAGGTACAGGCCCCGAACCTATCTTTTGTATTGAAGATACCGGACGATTTGCTATACATACCCTGGTGTATAACCCCGACAAGTTAGATTTAACGGGCATCGTCCCAGGACAAACTAGTGGAGAAGAGGTATTGAATCTAATCGCTGAGAATGATACCTGTGCCCAACTGGATGTCACTGGAGCCATTTTCCGTATCCCCTTATGTGATTCCTCTTTCTGTCCTAATGACGTAGGCGAATTGACCCCTATTCCTAAATCGGATCCTCTGGAAGCTTGTTATGACATGGATAACTGTGTAGAGCTGGCAGCTGAAATAGCTGTCGAGCCTATAGTCCTTGAAGGATATTCGATTCTGTATGTATTAACTCAAGGGGAAGAACTTATTATTCAAGATACCCATACCCTCCCAGAGTTTTGTGTAGAAGGAACAGGCCGTTTTACTATTCATACCTTGGTGTATGATCCCGATAAGTTGGATCTATCAAACATTATGATAGGAGAAACTACTGGCAGTGAAGTCCTGGAGCTTATTGCAGCGTCTGATACCTGCGCAAAATTGGATGTAAGTGGTGCCCCCTTCGATATCGAACTATGCCCTATTGGGGTAGGCTGCCCTGACACGATTGATATTTCCGCTGGAACCTTATTCCCAGTAGTTGATAGTTGTTATGATTCTGCTTCTGGAGCTGCGGTTAAGATTCTCGCGGAACACGTTGAGGATCCCCTAATACCCCCTGGATTCAGATCAATTTATGTTCTGACGGAAGGGGATGATTTGGTCATTAGCCAAACAGGGGCCGAGCCCATGTTTATGGTATCAGGAGAAGGAAGCTTTAGGATCCATACCCTGATATTTGACAGCTTAACCCTGGATTTATCTGGAGTGGAATTGGGAACAACAACTGCTGGAGAATTATTGAATTCCTTTGCTGATACTATTTGTGTCGCATTGGATATAGAAGGAGCCCTTTTTGATATAATTCCCTGTCCCAAAGATCCTTGTGAGGATGTTATTGGAATCGATGCAGGGACCCTTAGCCCTATTACTGACACCTGCTATGTGGCAGGAGAAGTTACAGTCTTGTCTGCTGAACATGGAAATGCTCCTGTGGTACCGGAAGATTTCTCATTGATTTATGTTCTTACAAGAGGAGAAGGCCTAGTAGTTTTAGACACTGATTCTACACCTACCTTCAAAGTTCAGGGAACAGGCTTGTATACGATTCACACTTTGGTGTATGATTCTACTTCTCTTGATTTAGATAAGATAGAATTTGGGAACACAACTGGAAGCATGATTTTGGATATGTTTCGTGATAGTATCTGTGCTGCCTTAGATGTTGAAGGAGCTACCTTTAGAATAAACCCTTGTTCAATTGAGGAGGAATGTGAAGACATAAGGTCCTACACCTTAAACTCCTGGGGGGCAGACAGGACTTCCAATGCCGACCATGCACTGTTTCTCTTTCACTCTCCATCAGACCCTCAGCGAGCAGATAGAGAAGATAGGAAATACGGTCGCTTTTTGTGGAATACTTCGGGGAACTTCCAAGTTTATTTAAATGAAGATGGTAGCATTAAAGATACGGCGACCCTTACAGGAAGGGTGTATAATGTGGTTGAGCCTGGAATGGAAATAGAAATTGATTTTCAGTTAATCAACCCTATGACCTGGTCCGAACATAAAGCAATGGGAGGGGATTACAAAGCCAACCAAAATTCCCAAGATGTTGCTGATACCGCCCACGTGAACTGGACTTATTGGGAGATTAGCGATGAGAGTCGATTAATTGGACATGGAGAATTGGAAGGATTGGTGTTTGCTGTATCCCATTTCCCGGAAAGTAAAAAGTTTAAGCTTCAAGTGGGATACGGTGCCAATGATAAGGATGGATCTTGGGGAATGAGTGGATGGTTTAGGTATTCTGGTGTGTTTGATGGAATATCTTATGATGCCCAAGGAGATGTCAATCTAGATATCGATACATGCATCACTACGGAGATATGTGAACCTATTGGTGGAACTACTCAATCTTGGGTTATTAGAGACGTAAATGCCAATGCAGTTGAGGGAGGGGACCCACGGGTAAATATTACTTGGTTGGCTTTTTCAGGAAATCCCCAAAATACCTTATACGCTGTTGACAAAAAGATAGGAAATGGCCGCTTGTATGAAACCATTGAAATATTAAAAGCAGAAAAAGATACTTATCTATATCGCGTAGAGGATAGAGATGTAGAAGCCTACAGCAATTATTCCTATCGACTGCGGGTTGTTGTAAATGGAGAAGCAGTGGGAAATACCAAGGATCAACAGGTTAAATTGGATAAAATTCTGTTGGAGCTTTATCCAAACCCCACAGATAAAACTCTCCAGCTTGCAGCAAAATATCCCTATGCTGGGCGACATCTCATCGAAATGCTGAATGTCCAGGGACAGCGTGTGGATATGCATGAGATTACAGATTTATTAGTTCCGTATACCCTGGATGTATCAGGCCAACCTGCAGGCATGTATTTCCTCAAGGTTACTACTCCAGATGGCAAGGTGAAACTCATGCGATTTGCCAAAAAATAGGAAAAGTTAATACAGATAAAAAAGAGGAGGCTATTTAGTCTCCTCTTTTTTTTATTTAGGCCCCAAAAATAATTTCTAATGTTGGTAATATGTATTTATATATTTGTTTTTGGATTAAATTTTATTTTTTTTTGAAAAAAATAGTTCGCATCAACTTAGCTGCATATACATATGCTCCCCTTAATCACTTTTCCCCAAAATGCACCTTTTCTCTCGTATTCCTCAGCAAGACTAGCCCTAAGAAAATTTCTTATCCTATTTTTTATATTCACAGGGCTATTTTCTTTGGGATTTAGCTTTGAGTATTGTTACCGGCCTCCGATTGGGGAGGAAGCGCTAGAATGTATCAACAATGTTGGATCTCTGGCTCCAAGACCCTTGGACAATATTTCTGGTTGTTTTGATGGGAATGAATGTGTGGAGGTACGAGCCGATCATGTAATAGAACCTGTTGTAGATACGGGATATTCTGTTTTGTATGTCATAACAGCTGGTTTAGAAATGGTTATTTTGGGTACAGGACCAGAGCCTTTCTTTTGTATTGAAGACACTGGGACATATACGATCCATACCTTAGTTTACAATGCAGAGACCTTGGATTTGTCAAATGTTATACCCGGACAATCTACAGCTGAGGATATTGTCGGGCTTATAGCCGATCACGATACCTGTGCACAAATTGACCTAATTGGGGCCAGTTTCGATATAGAGCCCTGCGATCCTTGTCCGGATGGAGCTTCTCCGGATCCAGGTTCTCTGGTTTCAGCACCCTTTGGGTGTTTTGATGGGCAAAATCCAGTAATGATTACTGCTGAGACGGTAGTAGCTCCCAATATTCCAGATGGATTTACCTTTCAATACGTTTTGACACAAGGAGAAGAGCTTTCCATAATTTCGCTATCCAACAATCCAATCTTTAGTATCGGAAATACCGGTCTGTTTCGTGTTCATGGCTTGGTGTATGATCCCCTTACACTGGATTTAGATTTGGTAGAGTTTGGGACTACAACAGCAAGAGACCTTGTGAATAGCTTGGGAGATAGTATTTGTGCTGCCTTAGATTTAGTCGGGACACTCTTTGAAATTCCCCCTTGTATAGAAGATCCCTGTCAAGGAAATGAGGACATAAGTGCTGGGACCTTAGAGGCTATCACTACGTGTCTACTACAAGGGGAAGATTTACTCAACAATGCGGATTTAGTGGCAGAGCATATCCGCCAACCCAATATCCCGGAAGGCTTTACTTCCCTATATGTGCTTACCAAAGGTACAGAATTGTTGATTGTAGATCTCTCAACTGAACCCATGTTTCAGGTCTCAGAAGTTGGCCTATTCCGTATTCATACCTTGGTATATGATTCCTTAAGCTTGGATCTGTCTTTTGTTAGCCTGGATACCACTACAGCTACCCAGGTCTTGGCTATTCTTGGAGACACTATATGTGCAGATTTGGATGTGGAAGGTGCCCTTTTTGATCTTGAAGTTTGTCCCAACGAACCCTGCGATGCTGGTGTAAGCCCTGGTGCAGGTAGCCTCATTGCTGTATCGGATACCTGCTTTGATGGAGAAAATTCGGTTGAATTGGTAGCACAACACAATGTGGCCCCCCAAATTCCAGAGAATTTTTCCTCTTTATACGTACTTACCCAAGGAGCGGGTTTGGTGATACAAGATATTCAGAATACACCCTCATTTTCTATCCAAGGGACTGGTCTTTATACTATTCATACCCTAGTGTATGATCCAACGGCCTTAGATCTGGGTATCGTAAATCCGGGAGAAACTACCGCTCAAGATGTTTTAAACATCATTTCAGATTCTATTTGTGCTGTATTAGATGTTCTTGGCGCCTCTTTTTCTATCAAGTCATGTACCCCCCCTGAAGATAGTGTGTGCTTTGAGGTAAAAGACTATATATTGACCACTTGGGGAGGAGATAGAGGAGCTAATTTTGACCATTCCCTTTTCTTTCACCATTCTCCAGCAGATCCCCAAAAGAGAATGTTGGGAAACCGCGATTTTCAACAGTTTTTTTGGGAAAGCACAGGAACCTATCGCGTCTATTGGGATGAAGAAGGTCATATCCAAGATTCTGCCTCTATTTTTGGTGTAGTATTTAGTGAGGTAGATCCTTCTTTAAAGCTTAAGGTAGATTTTAGGCTCATTAACCCCATGACTTGGGAAGAGCAACAAGCGACGGGTGGAGGCTATAAAGCCAATCTGTTTTCTACAGAAACTGCCGATACGGCTCATGTGAATTGGACCTATTGGGAAATTAGTCCCCGTAGCAGATTGACGGGTATGGAAGCCTTAGAAGGTTTGGTTCTGGAATTGAGTCATGCGCCTATTAGTAGGCGTTACAAACTACAAGTAGGGTATGGGGCAAATGATAAAGATGGATCTTTTGGGTTGAGTGGGTGGTTCAAATATAAAGGCAAATTTCAAGGAATAGAATATGATTCACAAGGAGATATAAATGTGGACATTGATACCTGTATAGTAAGGGAATTATGCGTCTATAAAGAACCTGAAATAAATGAAACGCCTATTCTCCGGGAAGTCGAAATGATCGGGTTCAATACGCCAGACCCCAGGATCTCTATTGTCTGGTCATATTTTTCTCAAAAGGAAACCACTTTTTATGTGGAACGTCGTTTCGAGGAGCAGGAATTCTTTGAATCCATCGGTTCTTTCCGCGCAGCAAGCAGGAAGTTTTTCTTTAGCTTTGTTGATGGCGAGGTTTCGAACGCCAATTCCTATGTGTATAGGATTCGTGCCGTTCAAGAAGGTGAAACTGAGTCGGTATCAGAAGCTCGTACACTTCAAATAGCTTCTCAGAGCTATCGCTTACACCCCAATCCAACTGATGGTCGCCTCCAAATTTCTCCCGTTTATCCAGCTTATGGTAAACACCTTATTAAGATATTTAGTCCGCAAGGTCAACTATTGGATGAAGTAGAAAAGGTTAATTTTTTGGATTCTTTAGAATGGAGATTAGACGAAATGTCGTCCGGGCTTTATTTTATCCGGATTGAAAATCCAGAAGGGAAGGCACAGATATTGCGATTCAT
Source organism: Bacteroidia bacterium (assembly GCA_965263105.1). GTDB lineage: Bacteria > Bacteroidota > Bacteroidia > J057 > J057 > JBCCTX01. The sequence goes on from CBDHGL010000003.1 coordinate 1,907,237, forward strand.
GAAACGTTAATATTTTTTTGACAGATCAGCTTTTTAAAAGCAGAAATTTTACTTCTCAAAGTCTTATTTTGAATCTATGGGTTTTCGGATATTTCCAATTGTTTATTACTTTAGAAATCATATTTATAATATTTGTTTTTATTATAAAATTTCTAGTAATTTAAAAGATTGGATCGAAAGTATCCTCCCGCTCTTGTCTTCCATTTTTGTATCCTTAACCATTTTTAAGGAGAGTCCTTCCTGTTTGATGAAAAGGCCTGTGCCTCTTTCATCTGCTTTTATTTTGATACATTAATCAGCACGTATGCAGTACCCCAACTTTTACTCATTTTGGAACCCAAATCCGCCAACTGGATTCTTAAAGGTGTTTCTTAAGGCTTGCTGTAAAAGCCGTTTGAAAGCAGCCTGGCTTCTTTCTCTCTTCTTTATGGGAGCTCAATTCACCAGTTTTGGTCAACCAGAATTTCCTTGTGAAGAGAATTCACTCCTTGTTACGCCTTGCTATATAGCAGGTAATCCTACGGATCCTGGATTTTTGTTAGGGGATGAGGCTGCTATAGTAGCGTTTCCTTACAGTAGTTCCACGACAACTGTCCCTACTGCCCAACCTGACGCAGACCGCTCGATGCGAGTTTTTGCAACTATTGATGAAGTAGGTTCTGTATGGGGAATGGCTCATCAGAGAAGCAATAACTTGATATTTGCTTCCAGTGTACTCAAACGGCATGCAGGTTATGGGCCCTTAGGGTCTGGGGGGATATACGTAATTCAAGTTGATGGTAATTTAGCTGGCGGATCTGTCAGTTCGTCCTTATCCTTCAGAATGGATGACCTGACTTTGGATAATGGTAGTGGAACTGTTCTTACAGCTGATCCTAATCTGACCACTAATTCCCAAAGGCAGCTGAATGCCAATGGGTTTACCGATTCTCCTGATCCAAATGCATTTTCAGGAGTAGGTAAAGCATCTTTAGGGGATATCGATATATCAGAAGATGAATCTACTTTGTGGGTAACAAATTTATACGATAGGTCTTTATATGAAATACCGATAGGTGCTCCAATGGAAGCTCGACCTACAACGGCTTCAAAATATACGATTCCGGATGAAACGCTAAGACCTTGGGCCGTAAAGGTTCGACTTGGCAAAGTATATGTGGGGGCTGTTGATCCAGATGCTATTGAAGCAAGTGTCTGGGTATTCGATATAGCCTCAAAAACCTGGGATTCTACCCCATTAATAACTGTTGATCTCCAGTTTAACCGAGGGAACCTCAATAGCCTTATCACCCCTGGTTCTAATTCCTCTGCAAATTGGAATGATTGGGCAGATACCTGGGCTGAATTAAATCCTCCAGTTCCCAGCGGAGTCGACGATCGCCCAGAGTTTGGGCATCCTCAACCAATTCTCTCTGATATTGAATTTGCAGACAATGGTAAACTTATTTTGGGCTTTCTAGACCGGGGAGGAATGCAACTAGGGGTCTTAGCTGTTGCTCCTGATCCCAATTTCGAAGGCTTATTTACAGGGGATGCAGCGGGGGATATTTTGGTAGCTCAAGCCAATGCCGCAGGTCAATATATCTTAGAGGAAAATGGAGCCTTAAACCCTGTAGGAAAAAATATTGGAGGAGATGTCCCCCAAAATCCAGGAGATTCCGAATTTATATCTGAGGATTTTTATTCCCGATCTAATATATCAAGTGATATAATTCATGAGGAGGTAACCCTGGGGGGCTTAGCTTACCTTAGTTCCTCTAATGAAGTGGCAACCATCGCTTATGATCCCTTAAGTGTTGCTGATATTCCGGGCCTCAATGAAATAAATACTCTTGACCTAGAAGATGCATTTGAATTTTCAGGTGGAGCTTCATGGTTTTCCCTAGATGATGGGAGTAAGCAGCGGGGTTTCATGGTATTTTCTCAATTAGACTACCAAAGAACCATCTCCTTTGGTAAGGCTTCTGGCTTAGGTGATTTAGAACTGTTTTGTTCGGCTGTTGTGCCAGAGGTTCTTTGTGCCACAACCACAGGTTCGTTGAGTCCAGTTCCTTTTATAGATAGTGTAGAAGCATGCTATAATGGTACGGATTGTGTCGAAATCACTGCAGAAATATCCGAGGAGCCTGAATTTGATGAAGGCTATTCCGTCTTATATGTCCTTACTGCTACGGAGGACCTAGTAATCGAAGAAACGAATTCAACGCCCACCTTTTGTGCAGATGGAAATGGTCTATTCACCATCCATACTTTGGTCTATGACCCTAACAAACTAGACCTTTCGGGTATTGTGTTAGGAGAAACTACTGCACAAGAAGTGCTAGAATTGGCTGCTTCTGTAGATACTTGTACTCAACTTGATGTAGCCGGTGCCTCTTTTGTGATAGACACTTGTGAGGTAGACTTAATAGATACCTGTATTACAGATGCTGGTAGTTTAACTCCTCGGGCCTTTCCAGATAGCGTTGACGTTTGCTATGACGGAGAGAATTGTGTAGAAATTATCGCTGATATTGGAACGCCTGCTACTCTGGATACAGGGTATACTACTCTCTATGTCCTTACTGCTGGTGATGACCTGGTAATCCAGGGAACCGATGGAGAGCCTGTTTTCTGTGTAGAGGATACAGGTAAGTTCACCATCCATACCTTGGTATATGACCCGACTAAGCTGGATTTGTCCGGGATTGTTCCTGGAGAAACCACAGGGGGAGATGTGCTGGATTTAATAGCACAAAATGATACCTGTGCCAAATTGGATGTAGAAGGGGCGATGTTCCTAATAGATACTTGTACGACCCCTCCTCCTCCTCCCTGCCTTACAGATGCAGGAAGCTTGAGTCCACGTGCCTTCCCCGATAGCGTAGAAGGCTGTTATGATGGAGAGAACTGCGTGGAGATCGTGGCAGATATCGAAACAGCGGCAATACTGGATACAGGCTATTCCACCCTGTATGTATTGACCTCAGGAGATGCCTTGGTCATCCAGGAAACAAATGGAGAACCCATCTTCTGTGTGGAGGATACGGGTAAATTCACCATTCACACCCTAGTGTATGATCCTACAAAATTAGATTTATCTGGCATTACCCCAGGTGAAACCACCGGAGGAGATGTACTGGAATTAATTGCCATCAATGACACCTGTGCTAAACTTAGATGTCGAAGGTGCCATGTTCCAGATAGATACCTGTACCACCGATATTCCTCCTGAAGATTGTATCACAGATGCAGGAAGCTTGAGTCCACGTGCCTTCCCCGATAGCGTAGAAGGCTGCTATGATGGAGAGAACTGCGTGGAAATCGTGGCAGATATCGAAACAGCGGCAATACTGGATACAGGCTATTCCACCCTGTATGTATTGACCTCAGGAGATGCCTTGGTCATCCAGGAAACAAGTGGAGAACCCATCTTCTGTGTGGAGGATACGGGTAAATTCACCATTCACACCCTAGTGTATGATCCTACAAAATTAGATTTATCTGGCATTACCCCAGGTGAAACAACCGGAGGAGATGTACTGGAATTAATTGCCATCAATGACACCTGTGCCAAGTTAGATGTCGAAGGTGCCATGTTCCAGATAGATACCTGTACCACCGATATTCCTCCTGAAGATTGTATCACGGATGCAGGAAGTTTATCTCCACGTGCCTTCCCCGATAGCGTAGAAGGCTGCTATGATGGAGAGAACTGCGTGGAGATCGTGGCAGATATCGAAACAGCGGCAATACTGGATACAGGCTATTCCACCCTGTATGTATTGACCTCAGGGGATGCCTTGGTCATCCAGGAAACAAATGGAGAACCCATCTTCTGTGTGGAGGATACGGGTAAATTCACCATTCACACCCTAGTGTATGATCCTACAAAATTAGATTTATCTGGTATTACCCCAGGTGAAACCACCGGAGGAGATGTACTGGAATTAATTGCCCTCAATGACACCTGTGCTAAGCTTGATGTCGAAGGCGCCATGTTCCAGATAGATACCTGTACCACCGATATTCCTCCTGAAGATTGTATCACAGATGCAGGAAGCTTGAGTCCACGTGCCTTCCCCGATAGCGTAGAAGGCTGCTATGATGGAGAGAACTGCGTGGAGATCGTGGCAGATATCGAAACAGCGGCAATACTGGATACAGGCTATTCCACCCTGTATGTATTGACCTCAGGAGATGCCTTGGTCATCCAGGAAACAAGTGGAGAACCCATCTTCTGTGTGGAGGATACGGGTAAATTCACCATTCACACCCTAGTGTATGATCCTACAAAATTAGATTTATCTGGCATTACCCCAGGTGAAACCACCGGAGGAGATGTACTTGAATTAATTGCCCTCAATGACACCTGTGCTAAGCTGGATGTCGAAGGTGCCATGTTCCAGATAGATACCTGTACCACCGATATTCCTCCTGAAGATTGTATCACGGATGCAGGAAGTTTATCTCCACGTGCCTTCCCCGATAGCGTAGAAGGCTGCTATGATGGAGAGAACTGCGTGGAGATCGTGGCAGATATCGAAACAGCGGCAATACTGGATACAGGCTATTCCACCCTGTATGTATTGACCTCAGGGGATGCCTTGGTCATCCAGGAAACAAATGGAGAACCCATCTTCTGTGTGGAGGATACGGGTAAATTCACCATTCACACCCTAGTGTATGATCCTACAAAATTAGATTTATCTGGCATTACCCCAGGTGAAACCACCGGAGGAGATGTACTGGAATTAATTGCCATCAATGACACCTGTGCCAAGTTAGATGTCGAAGGTGCCATGTTCCAGATAGATACCTGTACCACCGATATTCCTCCTGAAGATTGTATCACGGATGCAGGAAGTTTATCTCCACGTGCCTTCCCCGATAGCGTAGAAGGCTGCTATGATGGAGAGAACTGCGTGGAGATCGTGGCAGATATCGAAACAGCGGCAATACTGGATACAGGCTATTCCACCCTGTATGTATTGACCTCAGGGGATGCCTTGGTCATCCAGGAAACAAGTGGAGAACCCATCTTCTGTGTGGAGGATACGGGTAAATTCACCATTCACACCCTAGTGTATGATCCTACAAAATTAGATTTATCTGGCATTACCCCAGGTGAAACCACCGGAGGAGATGTACTGGAATTAATTGCCATCAATGACACCTGTGCTAAGCTGGATGTCGAAGGCGCCATGTTCCAGATAGATACCTGTACCACAGAAGTTGATACGTGTATTTCCAGTGCGGGTCGCTTGGTTCCCCGTGAAGGGCAGGAACTGGAGTGCTATGATGGCGATGAGTGTGTAGAATTATCAGCCGAGCGTAGGGAAGATGAAATAATCCCTGACGGATATAGTAGGCTTTGGCTGCTTTCTTTTGGAGAAGATAAAACTGTAATTAATACAGAAGTTGACCCATTCTTTTGCGTTGATTCGATAGGATTATTTACCATCCATACCCTTGTGTATGATCTGAATGTTTTTGATCCTGCTGATTCTGCACAACTAAGCTTTGGAGTTACGACCATAACAGATATTCAATCCTTATTTGCCCAGGAAGATACCTGTTCCAAGGTAGATGCTGAAGGCGCAGAATTCATGGTAGAGGATTGTGGTGCCTGTCCAAGGGATGCTAAGCCAAGTGCAGGAAGCCTTGTGGCAGTTACAGATACATGTTTTGATGGGGAATCTACTCTACTGGTCGCAGAAGAGGATGAGGCCCCTATGGTACCGGATGGATATATAGTTACCTATGTACTTACCCAAGGAGATGATCTGATCATTACCAGTACCGCTAGTGAACCTAGTTTCTCTGTGGGTACTGCGGGTAAATACACTATCCATACCCTGGTTTATGATACCCTCACCATAGAATTAAATCCCTTCCTTCTGGATGGAGCTATGGCGGCAGACTTATTAGGAGTTCTGGATTCTGTCTGTGCAGACCTTGATGTAACAGGAGCTATGTTTACCCTGGATACCTGTAAAGTAGATCCTTGTATTGATGTTGACATTAGTGCTGGGACCTTAATTGGTACCTTAGACAGCTGTTATAACGGAACACCTGTTAAGATTGCTGCAGAGCATGGGACAGAACCCATAATCCCAGAGGGATATGTTTCTATTTATGCCCTTACGCAGGGTAGCGACTTGGTCGTTGCGGATGCAGATACAGTCCCCATGTTCATGGTTGAAGGACCTGGAACCTACAGAATACACACCTTTGTATTTGATTCTACAGACCTGGATGTAGACCTATCTTTTGTAGAACTAGGAACAACTACGGCTGCAGAGATACTGGCTCTTCTGGGGGATAGTATATGCGCTGATTTAGATGTAGAGGGAGCGTTATTCGAAATTGAACCCTGTTTGACAGATGCATGTCCAGATTCTTTGGATATTGACGCTGGAACCTTAGAAGTTGTTTCCGATAGTTGTTATGATGGGGCGACCCCTGTTATGCTAGTCGCAGAACATGGTATGGACCCAGTAATCCCAGAGGGTTATAGTTCTGTATATGTCCTTACCCAAGGCACAGATCTGGTCATTATTGATACGGATACGGCTTCCTCTTTCAAGGTTGAAGGCCTAGGAAGATTCACTATCCATACCTTGGTATACGATCCAATGACCTTGGATTTAGGGATTGTAGTTCCCGGATCTACGACCGCTGCACAGGTTTTAGATGTGCTAGGAGATTCCATTTGTGCGGCTTTGGATGTTATGGGGGCTCCTTTCGATATATTACCCTGTACAGTAGATAGTACCTGTGAAGATATCAAAGACTACGTCCTATCCTCTTGGGGAGCAGACCGGAATGCCAATGCTGACCATTCTGTATTCTTGTTCCACTCCCCTGCTGATCCCGATCGGATGATGTTGGGGAACAGAGACTTCCAGCAGTATTTCTGGGAGACTTCAGGAACCCTACGGGTATTTATGAATGAAATGGGAGAACTAAAGGATACAGCCACTATCACCGGAATTATCGCAAGTGAGATAGATCCTGCTATCCAGTTCCAAGTAGAATTTGTTCTGGTTAATCCTATGACTTGGGATGAGCACAGCGCAATGGGAGGTGATTACAAAGCCAATCTCTTTTCTACAGAGGTAGCAGATACCGGCCATGTCAACTGGCAGTATTGGGAAATCAGTGATGCAAGTAAATTGATCGGATTGGGAGCTATTGATGGATTAGTCTTCGATGTCGTTCATGCACCTTCTGACCTGAAATACAAACTACAGGTGGGATATGGAGCGAATGACAAAGATGGCTCCTATGGATTAAGTGGTTGGTTTGGTTATACAGGAGAATTTGATGGCGTAAGCTATAGTGCTCAAGGGGATATCAATGTAGACATTGATACCTGTATTGTAACAGAGATTTGTGAACCCATTATTAGCGCCTCTACAGGCTCTTGGATCATTCGCAATGTTTCTGCTATGGCGGTTTATGATAGAGACCCTCGGGTGCAAATCTCCTGGTCGGCCTTTAGCTCTAACCCCAATCAAACTATCTATTCCATTGATAAGTCAGAAGATGGAGGGCGTTTCTATGAAACCATTGAAACTCTAAGAGCTTCGAAGAATAGATTTAAGTATGAATATACTGATGAAGAGGTAGTGGGCCATAACGCTTATTCCTATAGAATCAGGGTGGTAATGGAAGGTGAAGCTGTGACGACCACTGCGGATGTAGGCGTAAGCCTTGATCGAGTACTCCTTCAGTTGGATCCCAATCCCGCCAATAAGGTATTACATGTTTCGGCTAACAACCCCCATATAGGTAGTTATCGCTTGCAGCTCTTAAACTCTCAAGGCCAGGTAATTGGGGTAGAGCAAGTAAGGGACCTCGTAAGACCGTATCCATTGGATATTTCGAAACTAGCAGCTGGATTTTACTTTGTTCGGGTTACAACACCAGAAGAAGGTGTTCAGATGCTCCGTTTTGTCAAACAATAGAAAGGCAAATATACATTTGCTGTTATCTATCTTAAGCATCTTTATGAATTTTAGGGAGAGCAGAAATGCTCTCCCTATTTTCTTATTTCAGGCTTTCCTTCAGCCATCTGGATAGCTTCTTTTGTGTTTGGGTAGAATCAAAAAACCAGAGCATCTCCGGCAAGTAGAAAAATTGCCAACCAACTCGTTTGAGGGTTATTAATTCATTGAATCTACTCGTAGGATCCTTCTTGGGAGAAGAATCAAACAAAATGGCAATTTTCTTTCCCTCACTTAGCAGGGCGATATCCAATTGATAGGTTCCCAATTTATAATTGGGTTTTACATACTTTCCATATCCCTGGTCAAAAAGATAAATACATACATCCCGGTAGAGTTCCCGCTTTTCTTTGGGAAGTTCCTTAAGGATCTCTCCTAATTCAGTGGGCTTCTTGGGAATGTGTAGCTCTGAATCAGTATAATAGTCAATTAATTTTTTACGATAGCAGTTAGGGTTCATGGCTGCTACTGCCTCGGGGGCTATACAGTGGATGAGAATAGATTTCTCTCTTGCCCTACTGGCGGCAACGTTGTAGATCCGCATCATTTCTTCGCTTAGCAATCCCCTGGGAGGTCGAAGACTGCCTTTAGCATTTTTTCGAGAAATGGCGGTACTGGTGAGTATCATGATATCTCGTTCGTCTCCTTGGAATTTTCTGGCGGTACCGATTAGCAGATCCAGGCTATCAGCATACTTCCTGATTAGCTTGGTCGCAGACAAAACCTTAATCAAGTGATCCAAATGAGGTTCATTGGAGGAGTCCAGACTTAAGACACCCACGCTCGGAACCTTGGGAATCATTCCTTGCTCAAATTGTTCCAAAATCTCGACGATATGTGCTTTGACTCGTTCAGCAATATGAATCCTTTTCTTTTTTAGGGATTCTTCTTCCACATACTCTACTACCAGGGGCTCTCCCCAATAGTTTTCAGTAGCTGTTTTGAGCGGGAGCATTTGATGGTTATACACATGGCGATTGCTATAGCCAATGATTTCGGGCCTACAGCGAAAGTGTTCCAGTAGGGTAACAATATTGGGATAAATAACACCGCTCAAAGCATATATACTAGAAGCTCGGTTGTTAATGTTGAACTGTTCTTTGAAGGGATGTTGGTCCAGGTATCTATCCAGGATGCTATTGGTTCGCTGGATGGGGAAAATACTGGAAGGAATAGAGGCAGCCGTTTGATTTTCGTCCCCTACTATCATGCATTTTTTGGCCCGAAATATAAGGTTTACCATACTGATATCGCATTGGCTGGCTTCGTCAATGATCAATAGGTCAAATTGTCCGGGCTCAGGATCTGCAAAAAATTTAATGGCCGTATCTTGTTGCATGATCCAGATGGGGACAACAGATTTGGCCCTACGCATATTTTGTATGGCAGAGGATAAGTTTCTATCTGCATTTTTCCCATGTCCTTTTCCAATATTGATTATATCATTTCTCCAGGCTGTAAGGGCAGCACGTTGTTCATCAGTTAAGGTTTGAGACTTATGGTACCAGGTTTTATGAAGAATGAGTTCTCCGACTGTGCGTTCTCTTTGGGATTTTAGCTGCTCCAATTCCTCAAAGATTTCGGAGGTATGGGAAAGGGGGCTCACTAGACGTTTGAGTTCATCACTTAATTTGAGGTGAAACAAGTCCTTTTCTAATTGCTTCTTCAGATCTTCAAAATTTGGTAGAGGTGGAGCTTCCTGGTCCTGCAGCAGAGCAGTAACGGATTCAAAGGTTTTGGGAAGCACCCCTTGGAGCACTTTTCCCGCCTCTGTCCATCTTTTGGCTTCATTCACCTTGTCGCGAAAAGCTAGGTATTCGCTTAATTGCTTTTGGTAAGCCTCAACATCCAAGGCTTCAGCACTCTGCATGAGCTGGTGGATCAGGGGCAGGGCCATACCCTGAGATTGGCGAAGCGGATAGAGACAGGTTTCAAAAGCAGCCTTCACTTCCCGATAACTTTTGACATCTGAAAGCTTAGAAAAGTACTTTTTCTGAGGGGCTAGCTCGCCTTTAATGAAGTCGAAGGGAGATAGCCCTTGTGTCTTGGCAAAGGCATTGAACTCAGTTATGGCGATTTGAGCTTCTTGAAGTTGGTTAAGAGATTTTATCTGTCCCTTTACTTGGCCAGACTTAAATGCCCAGCCCATCTTTAGGAAGAAATTTTCTAAAACTATGCCTAGTTTTTTTTCTCTGCACAAGTGATCTGCATATTCAATGAAAATATTGAGTTGTGCCAGGCTTTCTATCGGAAGCCGATCCACCTGACATTGTAACAGGCGTTTATGTACCTTACTCAGGGTATTGCGTTTGAATAAGGAAAGCTTTTCATTCTCTCCGAATTTCTCCCTCAGTAGAAGGCTCTCTGTAAGAATTTGCTCGGGTTCCATTTCTTCTAGGGCCTCTATGTCAAATATGTGCTCTTCCAAACTCTGAGGGGAGGAAAGCATCAGGTCTTTGTGCTGAGCGAGGAATCTATTGAGGTCAGAAAAGGAATAATTAGGGGATTGAATCCATTCCCGGTGGGATTCTAAAACCTGCAAATGGACTTGCAGGGCTTCCCACCTTTCCGAATATTGATCGCTGAGTTGGGAGAGGTCCTGTTGGGCAAAGGCGGGAAGGTCTACCTCCTTGGAAAGAGATTTTAATCGACCGGCATAATGTATGAGTTGGTCTACTTTTAGCCAGGTTTCAGGATTGGGCAATTCCAAGTCCACGTATTTTAAGCTTGGACGGGAGAGGCTGGAATAAAGACTCATGTAGCTGGCCAACTGTTCTGCCAGATCTACTTCTGCCTCCTTAAAGGATTCAAATGAATCCTGGATGTATTGAATGTCATAAGGATTTTCGAAAGCCCACCTTGCCCAGATAGACCCTCTCCGAGTTTCTTTTTTTCCTGAAAAGGGATTTTGAAACGTAAGGGATGAGGAATCGGGTTGTAGCAGCTTTTCCAACTCTGCCTGTATTTCCGCATATCGGGCATCGATTTCGGTCAACTTTTTCTCTAAGGCATCTATTTCACCAAGAGAATAGTTGCGATTCAATTGATCTTTTATTGCATCAATGGCATATTTCAGCTGTTCGTGTTGTTGATCGGACTCCACCCAAGACAAAACCAGGTGTTTCAAAGCGTCCGGCAATTTATTTTTTATCACATCCAGTGCCTTACCATATTTTGAAACGATAAGTACTGATTTACCCAAAGCCGCGTAATGGGACATGATATTGGCTATGGTGTGACTCTTACCCGTTCCTGGAGGGCCCTGTACGGTAACGGCATCTTCCTGATCCAGTCGGTCGATAATGACTCTTTGTTCTTCATTAAATGGTAAGGGAAAGAGTACGGGTCTGGAAAGAGGGATTTGGGCTAGGGGAGTTGCAGTCTTTCCGAAACGTTCATCAGCCTTATGCACCACCCTTAGTGGATTATCGGGGTTTCTTAGCGAAAAGAGGTTGCGGAAGAAATCGGGTACCAGATTCTTGTCCTCTAAGGACTGTAGTTTTTCAACGATCCTACCTGCATCTTGTGAAATGTGGAGGCGAGGTTCCTCTTTCCGCATTTGGATGACTGGCGTATAAGTCAATGAAATAGAGGAGCTATCTGTCTCTTCCCTAATTTCTGGAATTCGTTCTCCTTTTTCTCCAAAAAAATTGTCTTCCAAGTTGGGGAAGATGCGCAATATATCTTTGGCGGTATGATAAAAATTTTGGCTGATGTATTCTGGGTGGAAGGAAAGAGAAACAGCCCGATGGTTGAAGTTTTCTATCAACTGAATGACATCTCTTTCTTTCTGTTCAGCGGAAGCACTACTCCCCTCTGAAAAGTGCTGAGCGAGAAGGGGAGTGAAGGTTTGCTCTCCATTAACAGGATAGGCAAGGGGATCTGCATAAATGTGTAAGGTTTGTTGACTCAATTGAATGGAGAGGGGAACATGGAATAAAAAATTCTGGTATACCTTTTCTCCTATTTTTCCAGAGACCAAGCCGAAAGATAGATACAACTGATTTTGACTCTGGGATTTTATTTCATAGAAAAGGGTATGTAGCCTTTCATATAGCTGATTTATTTGCTGAATATGCCAGTTATATTTGGCTCTTTGCTGAAAAATGCGTTTGAACATCTCCAGCATTTCAACCCGGTGAGAATTTGCGGTTAATTTTTCCCGTGTGTCTTTTTTGGATAACCGAATTTGGTCGTTCTCTAATTGAATATCTACCCATCCTCTTAGGATCGCAGGAATGGGTTCTTGAAGAACCTGTTCTACGGGCTTTCCTTCTACCTTTATCCGGAATTTCTCAAAGGCCTCTTCTCGACTTGGATGGTCTTCAAAAATGTGTATCCGCTCCTGATGGACATATAAATAGGGAGGGGCAGTTGTAGAATCCTTGATTTCCACCCAATCTGCCAATTCGGGGGGAATGGATAGCTCATCGGGCTCCCCCATTTGAATACTGAGTAAGGGCTGGGTTAAATCTTGAAATTGTAGGGAGAGTAAATCCTGTTCCGAATGTTGAACCCAGGATTTGAGTTCTGCTAATTCCCAAAAGGGTAACTTTTGTGCCTTGAAATCAAGAATAGGCTCTCCTGTATGAAATAGGTCGCGAATATATAGGAAAAGGTTGGACAGCGGGGTCGCGTTACCCGCATTTCCTGAATCAATAATTGCTGGATTCATGTGATGGTCATCTGATTGCAAACTGCTAAAAAAAATGAAAACGAAGTAGAGGTGGTGGGATAGGAAAAAATTTAAGAGTTATGTAATATAACGACGCTGACTTACCTGTCAGAGCCTACTTCGCTGATGATTGACCAATGATGAATACGAACTTCTCTTCAAGGGGTTGTTGAATTGTGGAAAAATTACTGTGATAGTGGGGGAATTATTATAAGTTTGCCAACGAAGGAAAAACATTATAAAAATTCTTAACCCATGAAACTGTCAGATATTCGATGGGGGATCATTGGCTGCGGAGATGTTTGTGAGGTCAAGAGCGGTCCTGCCTTTAATTTGATAAAACATTCCTCCTTAGTAGCTGTAATGCGTCGAAATGGTGCCAAAGCTCAAGACTATGCTGAAAGGCATGGGGTTCCCAAGTGGTATGATGAGGCAGATCAATTGATGGATGACCCAGAGATCAATGCCATTTATATTGCCACCCCTCCTGGTTCTCACAAAGAATACACCTTACAGGCACTTCGAAGGAAAAAACCGGTATATGTTGAGAAGCCAATGGCGTTAACTTTTGGAGAATGTGAGGAAATGATTAATGCAGCTAAACAGGAGAATACTCCCTTATTTGTAGCTTATTATCGGAGGTGTCTTCCTTTCTTTTTGCATGTTAAAGACTGGATCGAAAGAGATGAGATTGGAACCATACGCGCCGTTAATATTCGCTTATACAAAGGATCCAAGCTAGACAAAAGATCAGAGGGCCAAGATGGGTGGAGAGTCAATCCACAAATTTCAGGTGGGGGGCATTTTGTCGATTTGGCAGCTCATCAATTTGATTTACTGGATTATATCTTCGGACCTATCAAAAAGGTCCAGGGATCTGTAGCAAATCAGGCGGGTTGGTACGACGCAGAAGATATTGTTTCCGCCAACTTCGAGTTTGAATCGGGAATTATTGGAGCGGGTTTGTGGTGTTTCAACTCACATTCCGACTATGACCACGATGAAATTGAAATTTTGGGAACCACGGGAAGAATTGTATTTCCCTGTTTTTCGGCAGGACCACTGCACATGAAAAATTTCCAGGGAGTCCATGAGAAAATTATTTCCCATCCTAAGCATATACAACAACCCCTTATCCAAACAGTAGTAGATGCCCTACGTGGAGAAAGGGAAGCTCCTAGTACAGGGGAAAGTGCTGCTCGAACCACTTGGGTGATGGAACAAATCCTGCGTTCATTTTATTCCTAAAATGAACCTCTTTTGGGACTATACGTAAGGGCAGGATAGAAACACACATTATTATCTGTGATAAATTCTTTATATTCCCTTATTCTGCACTGTAGAAATAAATCCATGAACTTTTCATTATATAAAGGCTTAGGCCTTGCCTCCCTCATTTTCCTTTCTATGAATATATTTTCTCAACCAGGTCCTGATAGCTATAAAGCACTATGGGACAAGGTTGATTCTTTAGAGCAAAAGGGTCTTACCCGTTCTGCTCTGAAGGAGATTGCCAACATTAAGTCCCTTGCCGAAAAAGAAGAGGAGCCCCTTCAACACGTAAAAGCCCTACTATTTCAGTTGAAGTACGAATCTATCATCGAAGAGCAGAGCGAGCAAACGGGTGCTTTCACTTTGGAAAAGGCTGCGGCGGAAGCTGCCTTTCCCCAAAAGCAAATTCTCAGTTCCTATCTGGCATGGTACTATTGGCAATACTATCAGAACTATCGGTATCAGATATTGGAGCGCAGCGCCGTTCAGGTTGCTCCCGAAGATTTTCAGACTTGGGATGCCAAGCAATTTCACCAGAAGATTAGTGGATTGTTCCTACAGTCATTGGAGGAAGAAGAAAAGCTTCAAGAGGAGGCTGTTGAAGGATATAATATGCTCCTTATTCGAGAAAAGGGTTCAGAGAAGTTTCGTCCTACTCTATACGATGTACTCGGCCATCAGGCATTGAATTATTTTTCTCATGAAGAAAGTCGGATTACTCAAGCACAAGAGCTCTTTTCTCTTTCTGCTGACCAGGCCCTAGTAGATGCCGCACAGTTCGTTAAAGAAGAATTTGTAAGCCCTGATAGCTTGGCGCCCTTATTTCTGGCTATAAGGCTTTACCAAGATCTTCTTTCTTTCCATTTGAATCGTACCCAAGATGACCTTTACGCCTTAATTGACTTAGATTTAGCTCGTCTAAATTTTGTGTCCCAGAACATAAAAGGAAGCTCAACTCAATCCGCCTTCCGGGAATGCCTGAAGGGATTATTGGAGGAGGGGGATAGCCAACATCCTGCTTTAGCACGTGTGCATCACTCTCTTGCAACTTCCTATGTATCGAGTGGAAATAGCTATGATCCCTTAAAAAACACCGAAAACCAATGGGATTTAAAAGAAGCACATGAACTGTGTTCTGAGGCGATTGAGCGATATCCAGATTCCCCCGGGGCCACTTTATGCCAAAACCTATTGAACCAGATTGAGTCCAAGCAACTTAACCTGGAATTGGAGGAAGCTATCCTTCCCGATGGACCCTCTTTGGTCAAAGTATCATATAAAAACCTTACAAAACTTTATTTAAAGGTGGTGGACGCCCCTGATAGGAAGGGGGGAGGCTATGATAGAGATCGAATGATCAAACTGCTGAACAGCAAGAAAGCCATCAAGAGTTGGCAAGTCCAAATACCTGCTGGGGAATACACGGGTGATTTTCAGACCCATAGCAGTGAAGTAATGATGGAATCCTTACCCGTGGGGGATTATGTTTTGTTGGTGTCCGATTCCCCTGAGTTTAGTTTTAAAGGGTATGGGATCAGTTATGCTCCATTTCAAGTGAGCCAGTTGAGTTATTTTTCCCGAACAAATCCCGAGTCTGGAAACCTCGAGGTATTCGTGGTAGATCGTGAGAGCGGGCAGCCCATAGAGAATGTAGCGGTTCAGGCTTACTTATGGGATTACAACTCAAATAAATACAGGAAATCAGGCTCCCGGCGTTACACAAGTCGATTGGGATATGTTGACATCCCTTCGCGTAAAGATTACCAAAGCTTTGAACTGGAATTAACTCTCAAGAATGATCGATTTCGATCAAATTCCTTATATGCGTATTCCTATGGGAGGAACAGGCGATCTGAAAAAGAGCAAATACATACCCATTTTTTCCTGGATCGTAAGATATTCCGTCCTGGACAAACCCTACATTTCAAAGGCATTGTGCTTTCTAGAACAGGGAATAAGCATAGCATAAAAAAGAATCATGCGGTTACCGTCCGTTTATTCGATGTGAATGGAGAAGAAGTCTCTTCCCTTGAACTTCGTAGCAATGATTTTGGCTCTATTAGTGGTTCTTTTCCTACCCCTACAGATGGCTTACTGGGGAGGATGCGAATAGAAGGAGCTGGTGGGAGTACAGATTTTTCAGTTGAAGAATATAAACGTCCCAGCTTTGAGGTGAGCCTTGATCAACCTGAAGGGCCCCTAAAATTAGGAGATGAAGCACAAGTATCGGGTTTAGCAAAAAGTTATGCAGGCGTTTCCCTCGCGGATGTGGAGGTACGATACAGGGTAATGCGTAGAGCTCGCTTCCCTTATTGGTGGTGGGGCTTTAGAAGGCCTTACCCCAGTAGTCCCGAAAGGGAAGTCGCGGCAGGCAATGTCACCAGTGATGCTTCGGGATCCTTTTCCATTTCTTTCCCGCTTATCCCAGATGAAGACATTGATCCTGAAACAAAACCCGTATTTACCTATCAGGTTTTCGTAGATGTGATAGACCTTACGGGAGAAACACAAAGCCAATCTGAAATGGTTCAAGTGGGCTATGATCCCTTTATATTGGAATTGGATAGCCCTGAGGAAATATCCAACGACAAGCCTGGAGCGTTAGTCATTCGATGTGAGAAGGCTCCCATAGCTTCTGACAGCCTGATGGGAAGGGTGGAAATATTTCGTTTAGAAGATCCTGGCAAGCTATTTATTGATAGGAAATGGGAACGTCCCGATATCTATCTGCTCTCCAAGGATCGTTTTGAAGCCAATTTTCCCTATTTGCCTTATAGAGAAGAAAATGAGCCTTCCACATGGCCTCAGACTTCTTTTTCTTCGCCTCAATTCTTTCTATTGGCATCCTCTCATTCCTTTTCTTTGGATGTCCTTAGTGGGGCCAAACCCGGTATGTATCTGGTGAAAGTTTCAGCCTTGGATGGAGAGGTAGCCACGCAAAAGATGGTTAAGGTATTTGATCCTGAAGCTGATAAGCCTGCACTGCCTGAGGTGGTTCATAGCCGATTGAGTCAAGATCGAGCTGAACCGGGACAAGAAATTGTGTATAGCCTTCAGGCGGAGGAGAAAAAAACTTGGGTCTTTTATGAGTTGGCCCAAGGAGGTAAGATTTTAGATTCCGAATTCATTCGCTTGAAAAGAAACAGGAAGCACGAAATCCCTGTTAAGATTGAAGAATCTCATCGTGGTAATCTAGTGCTATCAGCTACCTGGGTGCATAACAATCGCTTCGATCAGGCTACCCAAACGCTGGTAGTCCCTTGGACAAACAAACAACTAAGCCTGGAATGGGAGACCTTCCGCTCTGAATTGGAACCAGGAAGTGGAGATAAATGGCGGGTTACGATCAAGGGTCCTGAGAGTGATGCGGTAAGTGCCGAAATGGTGGCTACCCTCTACGATGCATCATTGGACCTATTTAGACCAAACTCCTATGGGTTGAGTCTATACCCCACATATTATAGGCAGTTGCCTTGGAATGGTCGGGATGGCTTTTCCACTCAATATGGCCAGCTTGTTTCTGAGGATTGGAATCGACGAAGTGAGTCCTACTCTCCACAAGGCTTTGATCGATTGAATGGTTTTGGTTTTCTTAATGAATATCTATTTGGACGTTTTGGAGGTATTCGGCGACGAGATTTCTCCGTTCGATCTGCAGGGCTGATGATGCGTGAATCCAGCATAGAAATGGATGACGCAGTAATGAGTATGGATGCTGCGCCCGTCATAGCTCAGTCCAAGGCTGCTCCTGCACCTAGGGAGGAAGCCTCTGGCAGTGCATTTGAAGCGGGAGATGCCGAACTCAATGAGCAAAAAGGCGAGGCTTATTCTGCTGAACAAGCTCCTGCTCTGGATTTTGATCAGTTAGAGATTCGGAAAGATTTTCGAGAAACAGCTTTTTTCTTCCCGCATCTACAAACGGATGATTCCGGTCATGTCCAACTGGAGTTCACCATGCCAGAAGCGCTCACCCGATGGAAATTTTTGGGACTAGCCCATACGCAGGATTTGAAAGTGGGTACTCTATCTGGAGAGGTAGTTACTAAGAAAAAGCTTATGGTGAAGGCTTCTCTTCCCCGCTTTCTTCGGGAAGGGGATGAGGGAACCTTGAGTGCCAAGGTGTCGAATATGACAGAGGGTATGTTGGAAGGTTCAGCAGATATCCGATTGCTGGATGCCTTAACAATGGAACCAGTTGAAGTTGCTTATGGATTGGGTGAGAAAGGCCGATCTATTAAGCTAGAAGCAGAAGAAAGTATTTCGCTGAGTTGGGAAGTAAAGGTCCCTGTAGGCAGTCAGGCTTTGATAGTTCAAATCGGGGCTTCTGCCCAAGATTTTACCGATGGAGAAGAACATATTATTCCCATCCTTCCCAATAAGATGCTGGTAACTGAGTCCCTTCCCCTTGCGGTAAGGGGGAAAGGAAGCCATTCCTTCAACTTTGACAAGTTAGAAAGCTCAGGAAAAAGTGAGACCCTAGAACATGAATCCCTCACCCTGGAATTTACCTCCAATCCGATCTGGTATGCCATTCAATCACTACCCTATTTGATGGAGTTTCCCCATGAGTGTACCGAGCAAATTTTCAGTCGCTACTATGCCAATGCCCTCGCCCACCACGTGGCCACGAGTGATCCCAATATCCAGCAAGTATTTACCCAATGGCAGCAACAGGGAGATGCCTTACAATCGAATCTTCAAAAGAATGAGGAGGTAAAGGCCTTATTGCTCCAGGAAACTCCCTGGGTACTAGCCGCGAAGAATGAAAAAGAGAGAAAGCAGCGTATGGGGGTCCTATTTGATGTAAATCGAATGGCTTCAGAGCTGAGTCGGGCTCGAAATCAATTACTCGAACGCCAATACGGTACGGGGGGCTTTTCCTGGTTTCCAGGGATGCGTCCCAGTCGTTATATCACGCAGTTGATTGCTTCCGGTATGGGCAACTTGCAACATTTGGGAGTAAATACGGGGATAGGAAATGCAGAACTGATCAACAATATGCGGAGTACCATAGGCTATTTGGATAGGGAAATAAAGAAGGACTATGATAACTTGCTACGCTACAAGGTTGATTTGGAAGGGGATAACCTTTCCAGTATTCAGGTGCAGTATCTATACATGCGGTCCTTCTATGAAGATATACCTCTGGCTTCGGGTACGGAAAAAGCCATTTCCTATTATCGAGGGCAGGCAAGGAAGTATTGGGTTAAGAAACGCAAATACGATCAGGGCATGTTGGCCTTGAGTTTCCATCGTGGAGGGGAAGAAAAGGTCTCAAAAGATATCATGAAGTCTCTAAAAGAGAATGCGGTCTTTTCAGATGAGTTGGGTATGTACTGGAAGGACATGAGCAGGGGGTTTTATTGGTACCAGGCGCCCATAGAGCGACATGCCTTACTTTTAGAAGCCTTTAATGAAATCAATAAGGACCAGGAAGCTGTTGAAGGCCTTCAAGTTTGGCTGTTGAAAAACAAGCAAACCAATGACTGGAAGACTACCCGAGCTACGGTCGCCGCCTGTCAGGCTTTGGTGTCTACCAATTCTCAGATGCTTCAAGCTACTCCTAAAGTAGAAATCAGCTTGGGGGATGTAGAGGTAGATCCCATGAAGGACCTCAATATATCTTTAGAGGCAGGAACGGGATATTTTAGAAAATCCTGGAATAAGGAAAGTGTGCGCCCGGATATGGCGGCAGTCAAAGTAGAAAAACCAGAGGATGGCTTGGCTTGGGGGGCCTTATATTGGCAATATTTTGAAGAACTCGACAAAATTACCTTTGCAGAGACCCCACTTTCCTTGAAAAAAGCCTTATTCCTAGAAACGCAAACTTCAAAAGGCCCGGAGTTGACTCCTATTGAGGATGAGGCATCCTTAAAACCAGGAGATAAGGTAGTAGTAAGAATTGAACTCCGCGTTGATAGAGATATGGAATATGTACACATGAAAGACATGCGAGCAGCAGGTTTTGAACCCATGAACGTTCTTTCCACCTATAAATATCGTGCGGGCTTAGGATTTTATGAAAGCACCCGAGATGCGGCTACTCACTTTTTCTTTGACTACTTGCCCAAAGGAACCCATGTGTTTGAATATCCGCTGCGTGCAACACACTCCGGAGACTATGCCAATGGTATCACAAGCATTCAGTGTATGTATGCTCCAGAATTTACCAGTCATTCGGAAGGAATTCGGGTCCAAATAGACTAGGGTGTGTTTTGGAAAATAAAATTCGTTAATTCAGGAACATTATTAAAGGACTAAAAGATGACCTTTTGAATGATTTATGCATCAAAAGGAAAAAAAGGTTTATTATGCTAATCAAACGATTTAAATCAAAAATACATCGAGCTACTGTTACAGAAGCAGATTTGAATTACGAAGGTAGTATTACCATCGACGAAGATTTGATGGATGCGGCAAACTTCCTGGAAGGGGAGCGGGTTCAAATTGTCAACAACAACAACGGAGAACGCTTGGAGACCTATGTCATCAAAGGGGAACGTGGATCTGGAGTCATTTGCCTCAATGGAGCGGCTGCGCGTAAAGTCCAAGTAGGGGATGTGTTGATCATTATTGCCTATGGCTATATGACCCCAGAGGAAGCGAAGGAGTGGAAACCAACTATTATTTTTCCTGATGAAAATAACCGGATATAAGGGAATGAGAAGAGAGCTTCTTGTCCAGTTATAATCAGTTAAACCATTTTTCTTTTGGCAAAATTCCCTTAATTTTAAGCTTTAATTGATTAGAAAAGTGCTTGTGTAAATCTTTAAAGCTATGAGAACCCTATATCTATTTCTGTCCGTATTTTTATGGATTCTTATGGGATTTTCCCAAAATTCTCTCGAGAATCTCGCCCCCACCAAAGAAATAATTATCCGATATGAAGTAATGTCATCTAATTCGAGTCAGATGTACGGAAGATATATTTTAGATGAACAAAAGCAATTTGTATCTCTGTTACAAAATCAATTATCTCTGTCTATTAAACACAGTCAGCCAGTTTTTTACTCATTTATCAAAAAAATGGTTGACCAAGAAATTTCGGAATCTCAATTGCTTGAGCAAATTCGGCAACAAAACCAATCCCGACGGGGCCGCTCCCTTCCTAAGTATAAATTAGGGCCAAACAATAGTTTTTGTAGGGTTTTGTGTCTAGCGGTAGAAACAGAAGATTTGGGAAAATCTATACGCAGGATACAAAATGCATCCCAAAGCCTAGAGCCTTTTGGGTTTAAAATAAACTATGTTTCAGCTAATCCCTCCTATTCATCAGATAGAGCTCCTAATGACCCTTTGTATTTTGACCAGTATGCTCATCAATTGACAGGTGCTCCAACTGCTTGGTCGGCCCATAGGGGAAGCGAAAAGGTTGTCATTGGGGTACTAGACTCGGGAATTGATTTTACCCATGAAGATTTGAAAGGAAATGTACTTCAGGGAGCTGATTTTGTCAATTGGACCGATTTGGAAGAATGGCAGAAGTTGGCAAGGGAAGATTATACTGAATTTGATCTTGATCCTACCGATTTTTGGGGGCATGGAACCAGTGTTTCTGGGATAATTGCATCCCGAGCCAACAACCAAAAAGGGATAAGTGGAGTTTGTCCTGATTGTACAATACTTCCTTTAAGGGTCCTGGCTCTAAGGTACAATATCGAAGAAAACGGAGAGGGAATAGATACCGTCCTACGGAGTCGAGCTACCCATTCTAATTTGGCTGATGCAATTGCCTATGGAGTTGGGGCTGGAGCAGATATCTTTAATTTCAGCCTAGGTGGAGCACCTCCAGACACTCAGGGAGTGTATTACCAAGCCATTAAATTGGCATATCAGAATGGAGTAGTAATGGTCGGTTCAGCTGGTAATGATAATGTCGAAAAAGAACACTATCCAGCAGCCTATAAGGAATTAATTGCTGTAGCCAGTACGAACGAATCTGATCTAAAATCTTCCTTCTCTAATCATGGGGACTGGGTGGAGGTTTCAGCCCCAGGGTCTCGAATACTTACCACAATTCCCACTTTCCATGGCATTTCTTTAGGGGTTATTGCATCGATCAATATTCCTAACCAGGAATTTTTTTTTGCTCCCAACTTATTTGGCTTTTCTGCACTTACCCTCAATGGGCCTCTTAGTGCCCCTTTGTCGTTTATTGGTATGGCTCGCGAACAGGATGTCCTAAACGAATCCTATGACTGGGATTTGTTAGGAAAAATTGCCCTCATTGAGCGAGGAGATATCAGTTTCAAGGAAAAAGTTGATCGTGCAAAATCGTTCGGAGCTATTGGCGTAATAATCTTCAACAATAGCTCTGGGAGTTTTAGTGGAACGCTAATTGAAGAGCAAGAAAATCCTATTCCCGTAATCTCCCTTTCTCGGGAAGAAGGGCAGCACTTACTCGATGCATGGAGACAAGATCCGGAGTTGGAAGTAAGTCTATCAGTAAAAGAAATCCTTGGTTACCAAAGGCAAAATGGAACTTCTTTCTCAGCTCCATACGTTGCAGGAATGGCCGGGCTGATTCTCTCCCAATGGCCCGAATTAAACCCAGAAGAAGTCAGAACCCTAATTAGAGAGTCAGTAGATGAAATTGATCATTTAAACCCAGAGTACGTTGGGAAATTAGGAACAGGAAGAGTAAGCCTGAGCAAATTATTTGAAAATTTATTAACCTCTACTCCCAAGGAAGTATCCCAGGAAGAGTTTGCAGTTCATCCTAATCCTTTCAATGATGTCTTTCAAATAAACGATTTAATAGATGCTCGTCTGAATCGTCTAAGAGTCCTAAATACCTTAGGGCAAGAAGTCTATAGATTAGAAGACATTGGGTTACTCCAGCAAAGCTCCCTTGCGATTGACCTTTCAAATCAACCTCCCGGGAATTATTTTCTTATAGGAGATTCGCCAGAAGGACAGCGTTTTAGGCAAATAGTAAAAACAC
The DNA here is from genome assembly GCA_965263105.1 of Bacteroidia bacterium. Lineage (GTDB taxonomy): Bacteria > Bacteroidota > Bacteroidia > J057 > J057 > JBCCTX01. Next base: position 1,930,119 of record CBDHGL010000003.1, read on the forward strand.
TCCCCTAAGTTGTATCGGAAGGAATTAGTAGGGTATATACCCTTTACTCAAAAGCTGAGGCAGGCCGGAGAAAAGAGTTAAGCTCAAGGGAATAAACCCTTGAACCCTTCTCCGTGGAAGCTTGCCTAATTGCAGCAAGAAGAACAGTAGGTTTGATGTTCCGCCTTTAAGATAGAAGCATTGTTAGGATCGGACTCAAATTCCTTCCATTCGGGTAAGATGCTGGTTTCTAACCATCTCCATCGATCTCTGAATTCATCGATATTTGAGGAAAAGGGAAAACCTTCTCCATGCCCAGGTACTGGGGAAACAAGCGTTCCATACCCCAAAGGTGCCAAATCAAATAAATTAAAGACACCCGTGTAAGTACCTAAGAATCCCCACCAGTTTGGATGCGGGTCATATAGAATGGGTTGTAAAACATTCAACTGCTCGTGGTACAAGAGATCTCTATTTCCTTCAAAAATGAATTCTGCATTATCAGATGATATTTTGAGCCAAGCTCTATAGACCTCTAAGGTGATGTAGTTTTTACCAGAGAGTTTGCCTGCGCAGTATATCTTTTCTATTTCCTCTAAACCTTCTTCATGGAATGCTAAATGCTGCCAAAATAAGTCGACAAAAACAGCTTCATTCCCTTCTTCTAGACTGGAAAAAAAGGCAAGAGGATCTAGATAACTAGGAAGGCCTAGAAGATCCAAGTTTATATTGGGGGCCGTTCCCACTTCCCCTGAAACCAAAGCTGCTAATCCTGCCCATTTAAACTTTGTTGGGTTTTGGGTGTACATATTGGCATATGCGCACGTGATGTTTTCATTATAAGGTTCGGGATTAGGATTAGCTGTCAAATATTCCTGGGCTTTGTCTTGCCATTTAGAAACGAGATCAACTGGGATTTCATTGGAACATGCACATTCTGGCTCTCGTTGGTCGAAGGTACCTGCATTTTGGGAGTTGAGCTCAACACCAAAGGGGAGGGTCACCGGATATTCTTCTGAGAGATTAAGGTTCAATACCCCTTCCAGGTCATTTCCAGTCCGCCAAGGCCTAGCGGTATTTTCTACTGTAATAGTCATCTTATAAAGTCTGGCACTTCCCTGGAGAAGCTCTCCCAAAGAGCGGTAGAGGGAAACTAATTGTAAAGCATCTTCTGCCAGCATTACCGCACCGTTGGTCCGGATAGCTATTTCAGAAAGAACGGATTCATCAACGCTTCTACTGAGGCCCACCGTATATACTTTAACTCCCGTTGCACAGGCTCTTTCAACAATTTCATTGATAGAGACCCCTCCTTGTGTATCCTGACCATCTGTAAAAGCTACGATTGCTTTATTTTCATTTGTACTATTTTGGCTTACATAGGGCATCAGGTTATAAATTGATTGATATAGAGGCGTATTCCCATCGGCTAGGCCGGCTAAGGACTCAATCGCCGTGTTAAGACTGGATTTGTCTGCCCCCATTTCTACCAGAAGTTCGTAGGGATATTGGTAAAACCCTCCTCCAGAAAAAGCCGCCGCCGCTGCCTCGTCTCCAGAAGCTAGCAAATCCACAAAACTTGTTCCAGCAAGGATGCGGTCATTATTGGGATCCGTATTGACGATAGAACCCGACTGGTCAAACAACAAAGCAGCAGAATATGGGCCGATAAATTCATCTTGCAGTTCATCTATGCCATTGATGCGATAAACATGGTTGCTGTTTTCACTAGTAATGGAAAAGTTTTGGGTTCCCAGACCGGAAATAAAGCTGCCGAAATGGTCTACAGCAAAACAGGTCAATTCTAGTTCCAGCTTATTGTCCTCAACACGTAAGATTTTTATGTTGGCGACTCCCCCAGCAGGAACACCATCAAGATCAGGTACGATTTCATCGAACTCGTTTAGACATCCTTCCAGAAATAAGACTAGGAAAAAGGATATACCAAGTTTTAAGAGGGTAACTTTTTTCATTCTGTTTGCGATTATTCAAAATACAATGTACTACCAACCTTAAACCAAGAATTCGTGTCATCACTAACTTCAATGAATACTCCGATAGTCTCATTTAAGTAATATCGAGATCCCAAAATCAAATGTGGTGTCACCCTATTTTCTGAGATATTACGTTCGGAATTGCTTAGCAAAATCATCCTAAAACTAGCTCCTGCTCCCAGGTAGGGGTCCAGTTTTTCAATAAAATCTAAGTTAAGGTGATAGCTTGTTCGTAGCCCACCTGTAATATATTGATAGGTATAGTTAAGCGGGCTAAATTCCCAGCTTTGATAACTTAGGCTTATCCCTAAACCTAAATTATCCCAAATTTGACGTTCTAGGAGAAGGCTTACTCCTGGTATCAGAGCCTCGACATCTATCTGATCCAGTTCTGCTACACGATCTGATAAATTAACATTGGTCCTTAGCCCTAGTGCAAGTGAGATGGAAAGACTTTTTTCCTCAAAAAAATCGGGCTCATCAAAAAGGTCTTCAAAATCCCACCCTAATAAGGAATTAACCGCTTCTAATTCGGATGAACTATATGAGGAGGAGATTGGATTAGACTTAGTGGGGGGCGACCCGAAATCTTCGCTTAGGTATAGATGGCTGTTTCCTACAACTTGTTGCCCAACAAGCGGAAAGGAAAGTATTAACCACAAAAATGGAAGAAGAAGAGTTTTTGCCTGGAATTTGAAGTACAATTCTGTTGGAATCAAAAAATAATAATACGGCTGTGCTTTATGGCTATTAAGATTTTTCATAGGCTAGAGCTTTTCCAAAAATTTTGAAACACTAGATTGATTAGTTTGGCGGAAGCTTGATTAACTAATCGTTTGGTCTCTCTACTTCTTAAGAATGTAAGGGGAAATTTTAAAAAATCTCTTCCTGGTTGGATAATGTGTTCAATTCGGCGAAGGAAAATTTGTTTAGACGCTTAATTTTTTGCTAGCACTCAACGATATATTCCTGCAAGAGAAAGGAAATGGACTTCTTTGACTTCGCCCTTATGTGTAATCCCTTAGCCACTGACATAGATTTTATCCCAAGGACCCCATTCATTTAATACGTACATCCATGCAGCGAATACTCTTTTCCATTACAATAGGCTCTCTTTTATGTTTAAACCAATTCCCTCTATTGGGGCAGACCGGAGGGGGAGAATTTCAGGAGGTTAACCCCTATATAAGTAGCGTTAGCTTAAAAAAAGTATCCTACAGTCAAGATTTAAGCACTTTTGGAGCTGAAGGGTGTCTATGTCGATTTGAAATAAATGAAGAGAACAAGGTTAAAAATGTAGTATACAATTTTAACCTTGCAGACATACACCCTCCGAGTGTAATGCAGGCAACAAAAAAAGATGCTGTTTTTGTTGAACTGGCAACTCGAGGGAAGAAGAGGTTGATTCAAACGGAGGAAGATGGGAAGATAAGTGGGTATAGTGGAGAAATTACCATCTTCACCAAGGACCTTGAAGATGCGAAGGGCCTGAAAGAAGTGCTGAAAAAGAAAGTGGAATCTTGTAAAGATATAATGGAAGAAAAATTTAGTAGAGACCGCTTTGAGGATCCCACTTCTGCCTTAATATTCTTGGAGGAGAACATAAAAGATTTCATTCTGAATGAAACACAATATTCCCAAGAGCTTACTCACGATGTCCAAAAGCCCTGGATGCTCACCTATCAGACTACAGATGAAAAAGGAAACACCCTGGAATTTGCCTGGAATACCTCTGATATAGACCCCTCTAAAATTGCTTTTGATACGAAACGAGAAAATGTTTTGGTCTCCATGTCAACAAAGCAAGGGAAAAACTTTATTCGGAAGCGAGAGGGGGGGGAACTACAGAATTATACAGATAAATTTCATATAAATGTCCCAGATATAGAATCTGCAAGAATTTGGGTAAATGCACTTAAAACTCATTCGGGCGGCTACAATGAATCGGCGAATCCTTCCGGTAGGCTTATAAACCCAACGCTACCCACAGTTTTATCGGCTCTTTCAAAACAAGTAGGGGAGGTAAATATTGGTGATGAGGGCTATGACCAAAGCTTATATAAAATTTCAGACCGGAATTCAGAGCTTATATACACGAGAGAGGAATTGGGGAACGGCAAGACTGTTACTTATCGATGGAATTTGGCTGACATTGACCCAGGTAGAGTTGAATTTGACACCCACAAAAAGGAAGTCAGAATAGAGATGAGAACCAGGAGTGGAGAGGATTATATACAAGAACTTGAAGAAGATATCCCTTCTGGGTATACAAACAAAATTAGTTTTCATGCTCCGGATATTGAGTCAGCTAGATTATTGGTCGATTTACTTAGACAAGGGATAAATTTGTCTAGAAAAGTGTATCTAGATCCCTTTTCAGATGCTTTTTCTAATCCTTCCTATGACCAAGCGCTAAGTTTTTGCCAAGAAAATATCCAAGAAGTTGAAACTAGTAAGGAGACTTACCGACAATTAATAAGTGCAGACCCTGATGAACCCTGCTTAATCACTTTTGAGTCAGAAGAGCAATCTAAAGGCGATGAATATATATTTATTTTTCATTTGGAAGATGTGGATCCCGGGAAGCTCGAATTGAAGACTAAAGGAGATATTTTATTCCTTGAATTGGAGTCTCGAGGTAAAAAGGATTGGATTGAGATGACAGAAAATGGAGAGAGAGAAAATTTTGATGATGAGTTGGTCATTCGATGTCAATCCCTAGAATCTGCAAAAGGGCTTAAGAAAGCCCTATCATTTTTGACTCGTTCCTGTCAAGAATGATTGATATACCTCTTCTTTTATGAGGAGTATGCTCGAAAATAATTTTTCCCTAGGTGAGAACTCTCCTAAAGTATGACTTTTATTTTTCATTCTAAAATTTCAATAATCATGAGAAAATTAACCTTATTTTCCGTTGCTGTTTTTCTATTTATGGGGGCCTACCATAGCACTTCAGCCCAAAACTACGACAGGGCTATAGGTCTTAGGCTCGGGTACCCCACCTCAGTGACTTTCAAGAACTTTATTGATGAATCTAGCGCTATCGAGGTATACGCTGGAACCCGAGGTTGGGCTTCTTACAGATGGTATAACATCGCAGGAGCCTACCAATGGCATAATGATATTGGGGAGGTCGAAAATCTTCAATACTATTTTGGAGCAGGGGCATCTGTCTTTTTTTGGACGTTTGAATTCAGTAGTTCCTTCTCGTCCACAACGGTAGGTTTGCAAGGATATGCTGGCTTAGATTATCGGTTTGATGATGTGCCTATAAACCTTTCTGTAGATTGGATTCCTACCATTTATCTGGGGGACGCCTTTAGTACAGGGTTTGCTGGGGGGTTTGGAACCTTTACCGCCAGGTATATTATAGGAGATTAGGTTGAAACTAAACAAGCTATTTAGTAAACGCTCTATGTAATACTTGCAAAATACATACGCTATGAAAACTCTGTTAAGACTTTTATCAATTTGTTTGGTCGTTTTTTTATTGGTGAGTTGCGAAGACGATGATCCTTCTCCCCAAGTGGACGAAAATGGTCTGACAAAAGAGATTACTGATTTGGTCCCACAAGAAATTATCGATGAAATGGAGAGATTGGGTATGCCTATAAATGGGGGAGGCAATCCGCCAGTTATTGAAGGCTCATACCTAGCATCCCCTTTTATTTTAGTAAGTAGCAATCGGACCGGAGATACCCCTGGGCATAAGTTTGCCAATTATGAGGTTACATTTTCACGTCAAAATAATGATGAGTTAACTGTAGAGGTCGATTATGAAAATTCAGTCGAAAGTGGAAGTGGTTTGGGGAGCTTTATCGTTGGAGATGAGAATGAATTTTCTGTCTTTGTCGAAGTCAATAGTTTATTCAATGGAGCTTCTCCAGCAAAATTTACGCATGTACTATCGGGTACCTTAGCTGAAAATGGTATAGAGGATTTCTACTTTGCCAATTTTATGATTGATGATATGGGAGATCCTCAAGAGGTCTGGATTGAAAATGGTGAAGGGAGAGTTATCTATGACCAAGATGGATTCTCTGAAAAACGTTGAGTAGCTCAATTCGAATTTGGCCCAAAGGGAATAAGTTCCTTTTGGGCTAATTTTCCTCTAAAGAGAAAATAGAAAAAGAGACCCCTATTGGAATAAATTGAGTTTCACAAAATCAAATCTTCAAGATCAAAAATAATCCTTTTGCCCTTCTCCTTTCCAATCCTGACCATTTCATCCGCTCCATTGGAAGGGCCGCCTATACGAAAGATTATATCACATTTTTCAATGAGGCGAATGGCCACGGGGTGAAATAGCTTGTTCCAAATTTCATCTCCCATTTCCTGGTTCCTTGGCGAAGCTAAACATGTCGGTGATCCACCAGTCTTTAATAGCAAACATGACCGTAGTTTCTTTTCCCTCATGGTTGAGGAAATAGGCCCTAAGGGTACCGCTGTTAACAAAGTGGAGCTGTTGGCAAAACTCCCCTTCTGTGAGGATATGTTCATTTTTTTGTACGAACTTGAATACGAGAAAGGATTTCCAGTAAGCTCTTTCTTCTTCAGATAAGCATACGTGTTTTTCAATATTGGAAACAATCTGGCTCGCATCCATAGGACCTGAGAAATCCCTAAAGTTCGACAGTTTTTCCCGTCTTAAAGGATTCATCAGCTGCCAATACGATCTTCAGGCTGTTAATGGCATCTTGCACATGCTGACTCATGTCCTGATCTTCCTGAATGGCTTTTAGAAATGCTTGTTGCTCAAGGTCACATAGACCTTGGTGGTCAGGTTCATCTGTGGTGTCAATGAGTTGATCGGGTTTGGAAAAGTTTCCATCAGCCCCGGTTTCCGCATAGTGAACCTTGAGGGAATTGGTAGCCGTGTGGGAATCGATATCTTCGGAATCACTTTTCCGTTCTCCTTCCTGGTCTACAATGCTGACACAGCCCTTAGGACCGATTACATCCTTGACAAAGTAGGCGGTTTCACTCATCATGGGTCCCCATCCTGCCTCATACCAGCCGACACTTCCATCGTCGAAACTCACTTGCAATTGCCCATAGTTGTACATTCCGGGAACCAGTTCCTCAGTTAGCCGGGCTCCTATGCCGCTTACCCGAATAGGGCTAGCTCCGGTCATGAGGCACATGATATCTACATAGTGGACCCCGCAATCTACGATAGGAGACATAGATTGCATGAGCATCTTGTGGGTGTGCCAGGTATCCCCGAAGCTTTGCTGGTTCAGGTTCATGCGCATAACCAGCGGTTTGCCCAGACTTTGTGCAACCTCAATGAACTTAGTCCAAGCCGGATGAACCCTAAGGATGTATCCCACAACTATTTTTTTGCCTTTTTGCTCTGCAAGAGCTTTTATCTCTTCGGCTTCTTCTACCGTTTCTGCCAAGGGTTTCTCTACAAAGATATGGGCTCCCGCATCCAGGGCCATTTTCACGTATTGAGCGTGTGTATCGGGGTAGGTATTGATCGATACGGCATCGGGTTGGGTGCTTTGGAGCGCTTCTGCATAGTCTCCGAAGGTAGGATAGCCTCCCAATTCTTGGGAAAGGGCTTCCCGGCTAGCTGGCCCTCGACTGACCAGACCTACAATCTCAAATTCTGGCATTTTGTGATAGGAACGGGCATGAGAGGCGCCCATATTTCCGCAGCCGACGACAAGTACGCGAATAGGTGTAGACATGAATTTTTGACTTTTTACTTCTTTCAAAAAAAGTCAAAAATTCATTGAGTTAAAAGTTTTAGGGCTTTTGTCGGCTACTTCTGATGATGGGGACTATTTTTATAATGCTCTTTTAATAGATCCCTCCCAAAATCATTATCGGGATCTCTCCAGACGGCATGGATATGATTGGCATTGTTCTGAGTATTGTCGTATTCGATGAGGACAACCGGGTTGTGAATACGGTAGTAGTGTCTTTTTCCGGGTTCCAGGCTTCCCATCCAGGTAAAATAAGTCTTATCCCATCCGGCAGCTTCAATTTGACTGTAATAGGCATCTGCAAGTTCTGAATTTACATTTTCCAGGTATACCCGAAGTAGTTGTAAAAAGGCCACTTTTTGGGCTTCTGAAAGCTTGCTGACTGGAATGCCTTCAAAGGTATCTAGGGTAACTAGGGTATCTTCGAAGCTGAAAATTTCGTCTGGGGCATCCTCCGCAAGCTGTGCGGTTTTGAGTTGCTGCTTATCGAGCATTTCTACTAAGGTCCTTGCCAGGTCTTCTTCGGCTTTGAGTACCCTTTTGCCGGTATGTTTGCCGATTCTCACTTCCCCTGGGTTAGCACCCCAGAAAATGGGGGTTACCACTACCTTACCCGTGACCGAAGAGAAATTGGTGGATAGGTGGTGTCCTTCGAAGCGCCAGCCCCAGGGTTCCTAGCGCTAGGGGTACCAAAGATGCTGAGAAAGTATCTATCCGGGTGCCGGTATCGATCGTGAGGTCCCCGGCCTTCTACTTCCCGAAGCACCAGTTCCAAGCCGCGAACTTCTTGTAATTTCTGATAGCCTGATTCGCTAAGCGTCGTTTTGAGGAGGGCAGTGAGTTTGCTTCTTTGGGATTCATCCATTTGCTCCCACATCAATCCTTTCCTACGAACAGGGGTGAAGTGCCAATTGGACCTTTCCTGGCTGGCAAAGGGAAACAAGGCCAGTTTCTTCTGCGCTTCACTCAGGCTTTCCATGAGTTCCTGTGCTGCAAGGGTCATAGACCCAGAAGTTTCACTAAGTTTCTCATCTATAGAGGAAGAGCTGGGAGGGAAGCTATTAGCAGGTCTGTACATCCAGAACCCACTAATAAGAAGGGATCCCATGAGACCCAATGATACAATGAGCAGTCCTTTTTTCATGAGGTAAGGGGTTAAATTAATTCAAATTCAAGGCGTCCAAGCTTACTGGTAGAACCCTGGATACGCCGCGATTTTCCATCGTTACTCCGTACATGATTTGGGTTGAGGCCATCGTACGCTTGTTATGAGTAACAATGATAAACTGGGATTCAGCCGAAAACTCTTTGATAATGTTATTGAACTTATCAATATTAGCGTCGTCCAGAGGAGCATCTACCTCATCAAATATACAAAAAGGAGCAGGCTTTATTAAGTAAATAGAAAATAATAAAGCAACTGCTGTGAGGGTTTTCTCTCCCCCGGAAAGTTGGCTGATGGTGAGCGGCCTCTTGCCCTTGGGGCGGGCAATAATGGATATATCCGAATCGAGGGGATCATCGGGGTTGAGTAAGGCCAGATCGCAGGTATCGTCTTCCGAAAATAAAGAGCGAAATACCTGGTGGAAGTTGTCTCGAACCTTTACAAAGGTTTCCATGAAGCGTTCTTTCGCCGTGTCATCAATTTCTTTGATGGTTTCTTCCAGCGAAGCTTTGGCATCTAGCAGGTCTTGCTTTTGGGCTCCCATGAAATCAAACCTTTCCTTCATTTCATTGAACGCTTCTACAGCCATAGGGTTGATCTCTCCGTAGTTTTGTAGTTTTTGGCGTTGGCCTTGGACCTTTGCTTCCAGTGAAGATATATCGAAGCTTTCTGCGGGTTTATCTCCAAAAATTCCCACTTCTGTCAGCGTCTCGATGTCCAGGTCGAACTCGACGGACATGCGCTCTCTTAGGGAATTGATTTCCAGGCGAATCTCAGTCTCTTTTTCTTTGAATTCACCCTGTTGTTGGAGGAGTTTTTCCCGTTGCTGCCGAAGGGTGGACAAGCTGGATTCTACCTGATGAATACCTGAGCGTGTCATGGCGACTCGCTGCTCCTGTTGGTCGGTTTCCTGTTCTTTCTTCTTCTTTTGATCGTAGAGGAGAACAACCGTTTCATCATCTTGGGTATTGCTATTGACGAGGGCTTCTATATCCGATCGAACCTTATAGGTTTCCTCTTTCAAGAGCTTTTGGTTGTTGTTTAAGCCTTCAATGCGATCCTTGCGCTGACTCACATCGCGACGAATATTGTCCAGTTGGTTTTGCTGTTGGATCAGATCGATTTGGGCTTCATTGAATACCTGGGTAAGGGAGTTGACCTGGGTGAGAGATTCCTGTTCGATAGCCTGTTGGTGCTCCCGTTTGACCTTGTCTTGGAGCAGTTCTTCTTCGAGGTGCTTTAGTTGGGGAGCTAGGGACTCCCATTTTTCGCTGAGTTTTTTCTTTTCCTCCTCTAATTCGGCTTTGCGTCGGCCTACCCTTTCCAGAAAATCTAAATACTCTTTTTCTCGTGTTTTTAGGACAGAAAGACTTCCTTGCTTTTCAATGAGTTGTTTTTGAGAGACTTCTAGGTCCTTTTCGTAGCTGCTGTGTTTTTCCTTTTGAAATTGGGCCTGTAATTTTTCTAGGGTACTTTTCTTCTCTGTGAGGTCTTTTTCCAACTTGACGATCTCCTTCTCCAGTTTTTCCAGGTTACCCGCTCTCCCTAGCCGTTTTCCTTCGAATAAGCCCAAAGATCCTCCGCTGATAATAAATCGTTTCCTACTGAGGTTGCCCGCCTGGGTAAGAAAGGTGGCCTGTTCGGGCAGTTCTTCTGGAAGGTCATCTTCATTGGGGACAAAGTAAACCCGATCCAACAAAAAGGCGGCGAGCTTCCTGAATTTAGGGGGGAAATCTACCACATCCAGGGCTGCTTCGGCTTGGGTAAAAATCAAAGGATTCTGAGTCTTATAGGTCTCCAATTCTTCCAGGATGAAGAAATTCGCCCTTCCCTTTGTCGCATCTGCCAGCATATGGACAGATAAAATGGCATCCTTGCGACTGGGCACTACATAGTAACTCAGGTAAGGCTCCAAGAAGTTTTCGAGGGCAATCCGATAGGAATCCGGGCAATTAATAATATCAGAAACGAGGGGAGCCTCCCGTATCCAACGGGCATTCTTTTTCAAAAATTTCACGCTCTCTGGGAAGCCCTCTAGATTTTGTACCAGGTCTTTTGTGAGGTTAAACTCATTTTGCTTGGCATCCAGGATGCGGTTGATCTTGTAGATTTCATCCTTGGCTTTGCTTATATCTTCTTCTAGTTTCTCCAAGAGCGTTTTCTGCTGGGCTTTGAGACTTTCCAGTTCTTCCACCTTACCCGAGAGTGCCTCAACCTCTTTATTGAGCACCTGTGATTTTTCAGAGAAAGTGTCCATGTCATCATCCCGGTGGTGTTGATCTTCCTGGGTTCTGGCCAATTCTTTGGTTAAACTCTCTAACTGTACCTGAATAACCTCTTTTTCTCGAATAAGGCGCTGTTGTTCCTGCTCTTTTTCTCGAACGCCTTCTTGTACTTCTTTTGCTTCCTCTCGGTGGGATTCCCACAGGCTGCGCTTAGCTTGCAACTGTTGGGTTAATTCTTCCAGCTGCTTACTTTTTTGCTGAACTAAGACCTGCTGTTTTTCCAAATTTTGGCTGAGAGAATCTATGTTTTTCTCATTTTCATGTAACTGCTCCCGTTCGGTACTCAACTGCTGATTGATAGCGAGCTCCCGTTGCTGGAGATACTTTAGACGTTCATTCTTGATAGATTTTTGGGTTTCAACCTCCTGTATATAAGCTAGGTGTTTATTGAGATTTTCCTGGAAATTGGCCAGCGTTTTTTCCTCGTCTAGTTGTTGTTTTTTAAGCTCCTGAACCCGTGCTTCCTGTTGAGCGTATTTGCTTTGAATAGCGATTTGGTCTTCCTGGAGCTTCTGGCTCATGGCGGCCAGTTGATCCTTTCGCTCCCGGATATTTTTGCTTAGCAGAAAGGCATACTGCGAACTGATGTGCTTGTAGCTTTGTTTGAGCTCAAAGTATTTTTGAGTTCTTCTGGCCTGACGCTCCAAAGATTTGAGATTTTTTTCAATTTCGAAAAGCAAGTCTTCTACACGTTCCAGGTCGGCATCGGTATCTTCCAGGCGTTTTAGGGTTTGCTTCTTCCGGGTTTTGTATTTGGAAATTCCAGAGGCTTCTTCGAAAAATTTTCTTCGCTCGTTGTTTTTATTCGTCAGGATTTCATCCACCATCTTGAGCTCGATAATGGCATAGGAGTCCGAACCTACTCCCGTATCCATGAATAGGTTGTGTATATCTTTTAGCCTACAACTTACTCCATTGATTAAATACTCACTTTCCCCGCTTCGAAATAATTTCCGAGTGATGGTTATAGTGGTGTATTCGGTGGGAAGGATATTCTTGGTATTTTCAAAGGTGAGAGAAACTTCGGCAAAGTTTGATTTTCGCCTTCCCTGTGTGCCATTGAAAATGACATTCTCCATTTTATCGGATCGTAGGTTTTTGGTCTTCTGTTCTCCCAAAACCCAGCGGATTGAATCGACGATATTGGATTTTCCACAGCCATTTGGTCCCACAATACCAGTTATTCCCTGGTCAAACACAAATTTGGTTCGATCTGCAAAGCTCTTGAAGCCAATGATCTCTAAACTCGTCAATAACATACACCCAATTGTCAGGTACCCCTATTACTACAAAAAGATTATTCAGTCAGCCAAAATAACACTTAAAAGATAAATACGTAACTTTAGGAAGTACTGTCAACCCAACGCAAACCACGAATCTACTTCTGATGACATTTGACCCCATACAATTTCTTCTAGGTTTTGTAGGTATAGCCCTTTTTATACTCCTATTTCTACGTTTTTGGCAGTTTCTTATTTCTTTGGGCATCAAAGATAGCAAATATCCAATAGTGCAACATGCTGATCGTAGGGTTGTAGAAGAAAAAAAACCGCTTTCTCCTTTTCTTTCGGGCAGTAAGGTAGGAAAGAATATAGACGAAGAGTCTACCCGTTATGTAGAGGAGATTATGAAGAAGGGATTGCAAAATTCCCCAAGGAAGAAATCTAAATTTAAGAGACATCCTTTCGTTAAAGACTTGATGGATCTTCGGAGAGCGATCCTGTTAGATGATTTGATGGACAGAAAATGGAAAGACCCCTCTTTATATCCAGATGAGGAGGATTCCCAAAGGAGAGGCAAGTGGGATGACAAGTAAAGCCCTCATTTTTCTCTTAGGGCTACTTTTTAATTGCAACTTACTGGATTGGTACACGTAAGAAAAAGGTGAATATGGAATTTATAGGAAAAATAGTTAAAGTCCCTGTCTCTGGTGGGTCTTGGGGCATAGAAGGGGAAGATGGGCAACAATACATGCCTGTGAATGGAATACCTGCCACTTTTCGTCGCCAAGGACTCCGTGTGCGGATTCATGCACGTCCAGCCTCTGGCATGGATATATTTATGTGGGGTAAGCAAATCTCGATTTCCTCTATCAATAAAGTGTAAATTCAAGGATCTAAAAAGTAAGTCAACAACATGATATACCTAGTGGGACCTTTGTTAGCGCTCTTAGCCTTTAGCATTTTTGGCAGAGGGATGGTCAGGAGAAGTAAGGGGAAGGAATTTAACCCTTTGACGGCATTCGTTCTTATTCTCATGGCGTTTTTTTATAGGTTCCTCCTTCCCGGAAGTTGGCTTACGGAATCCTTTTCTTTCATGGGGGCCCATGCTAGCTTACTGGAGCGCACGACCCTGATGTTGACAGATATGGGGATTGGTATGGTGCTTTCTTCCTTTTACTTAAAGCGGCACAGGCTTTCCCCAAAAATGTTTTGGGTACCCGGATCTTTGGCGCTCCTTCTCGCAGGGGGCCTTTTCGGAACGCTTTCACTCGCGCGCTACCTACAGGCACCTCATTCCCGCTCACCCTTCGACGATCATACAGAATTGCTAGTTGAGTTAGGTCCAGATGACCATATTGAAGAAATCATTCCCCTACTAAGAGAGTATAAAGCGAAGTATTGGCGTGCCTTTCCCATGGTAGACCTGGAGGAAGATGAGGACCTCGCCCAATATTATTTGGTATGTGTTGATTCGGCTTATACTTCTTTGCTAGTTTCAGCTTTGAGAAATGACCGAGAAAATGTGGATCATGTGGAGCCCAACCATTTCGTTAAATTGATCGAGCCTGAGAAAGGCGAGGAAATCCAGAAGAAAACTCCTGCCTTTCTAGCTAATGATCCTCACCTATCTTCTCAGTGGTACGCAGAAAAGCTCCAATACAACGAGATTTATGAATTTCTGAAAGAGCATAAGCCCAAGGAAAAGGTGAAGTTGGCCATTGTAGATACCGGGGTAGACAGCAAGCATGAGGACCTCAAATCTATTTTCCGTAAAAGCCCAGGAGGGACTGACAACCATAGCCATGGAACTCACTGTGCGGGTATAGCTGGTGCAGCTACCAATAATGGTAAAGGCATTGGTTCGCTGAATTGGGAAGGGAAATACTTCTCTATAGGGGGCTACAAGGCTTTGGATAGATATGGAAGGGGCTCGGATGAAACCGTAGCTAAGGCGATTATCGAAGCCGCTGAAGGCGGCGCTTCTGTGATATCGATGTCCTTAGGAGGCTACCATCCTCGTCCTCCCCGTGTTCAGGAAGAGGCCATAAAGTACGCCAAAAGTCTGGGAGCAACAGTAATTGTTGCTGCTGGAAATAGCAATGATGACGCCAAGAGTTATTCTCCAGCCAATATCCCCGGCGTTATTGTGGTATCGGCGATAGATGAGAATTTTCGTAAGGCGCCCTTCTCCAATTGGTTCACCCAAACCAAAATGCCCATCGCTTCTCCCGGGGTAAATATCTTCTCCACCATTCCCAAGCAAAAATACCAATCCTTTAATGGAACCTCCATGGCTACGCCTATGGTGGCAGGCTTAGTATCTTTGATGAAATCGTTCAACCCTGAGTTGAGTACCAAAGAAGTCTATGATATCCTTCATCAAACCGGTACTCAGGTAGATGATACTCCCCGTATTGGACGGGTTATCAATCCCGTCAGAGCCCTAGAAGCCGTACATGCCTTGCCTTAGGTAAATGTTTTGTACTTTCGGAAAAATTTTGATGAAAGTACACCATGGCTGTTTCCCAAACTCCTCTAGTAGGTGATGATTTTCTGACTCACAGAGATGAGACCCTTTCTCTCATTCAAGGCATAAAAGGACACTTGACTGGACGAGAGGCCCGCTGTCTCTTTACTCTGGGGTATTTTCCCACTACAAGTGGCCAAGTCTTGGAAATTGGGAGTTATATGGGAAAGTCGACCGTATTGCTTGCCAAGGCCCATATCCTATCAGGGAATACCCAAAAACTCCAAGCAGTTGATCCCCTGAATTCCCCTTCAATTACGGATCCTACTATCAGAGAGGGAGATAATGTAAGTGATACCTTTTACCAAAATTTGAAAAACCACGGAGTAGCCGAGCAGGTAGATTTCCTGCAAGGCCTGTCTTCCGATTTAGCCAAAAACTGGAAGGGGGATATTCGCCTGCTATGGATAGATGGCGATCATACCTATAAGGGCGTAAAATTAGACCTGGAATTATTTAAGCCTTTTTTGAAAGAAGGCGCTATGGTTGCTTTTCACGATGTGCTCAATAGCTTTGAGGGCCCTGTACGGGTCTTTGCTGAGAATATTGTTCTCAATCCTGATTTTAAGGCCTGTGCCTTGTGTGGTAGCATTGGCTATGCCCAATACCTGCCTTCAACTCCTCTAAGCGAAGAAGAGAAAAGCCAGAAAACGGATCTATACAAACGTTTAAGTTCTTTAATACCTATGGTTGCTTTTGATCGGGAGCCCAGTGGTGGCGGGAAAAAAATGTGGAAGTTAAGGCGTAGTCGTGTTCCCAGGAAGGAAAGGTCAGCTGAGGAGATGTTAGGGACTTTTGTTTTTATGTAAGGTATATTGGTTAGATAGTCGACAGTCCGTAGCTTGGATTTAAGGTTCGTAACCTTAGAATCCGAACCCTTGACCATAGACGATTAAACTATTCAGCATTTTTTAATCCAACACCGCCCTTGTGGCCCCATTGCCATATTTAGCAGGATTTCCGGGATGGATTTCCTGGACTTCCTTGAAGGAGCGAAGCAGAGCTACAATTTCCTTGCGCAGGGTTCCGTTCCCCACACCATGGATAAAAACGATGGCCCCACAGTTTTCCGTTAAGGCCTTTACCAGGCTGGAATCGGCCTCTTTAAGTTGGGTGGAGAGCATTTCGGAAGGGGCAAGTAAATGGGGTTTATCCACCAATTTTTCTATGTGAAGGTCGACTACTTTCTCTCGCCGGAAGGTTTCGATAGGAATTTTGGCCATGGGCTGAGCCTTTTCTATGGCTTTTTCTATTTCATCTGCGGCCTTTCTTACAGGGAACAGCCACCCCTTTTGCTTGAGGGCTTCAATGGAGGAAGTGGGCTGTTGGAGCTGCTTCTTAGACCAGGGAATTTCACATATTTCCGGTGCATGGGGATGTCCGGTTCCTTGTTTGAAGGAAAGAATCTGGAAATACAGGGACTTAATTTTTGACACCTCTGATGAAGGCAGGGAAAACAGCTCTACAATTTCCTTATGGCCTGTCTTGCCCATAGCCATTCCTTGGTATTTGTGGTTGATCTTGGCATAGCAAGTAAAGAGGACTTGTATGGGTTCAGGGTTAATCAGATGAAAAAGAACTTCTTCATTTTCCTCTTGAATTACTGCCAGGCTCAATTCGAATAGGTTGCCAAAACTCCGTAACGGAGCTTCTTTCTCCGGTTTCTCTAAGGTGTAAAAAGAATTTTGGGAGCTGTCTATGGGAACAATCTCATCAATATGGACTTCGATGGGGAAGTCCTCCCCCAGGTCCACTTCCACGTGTTTAGCGTCTAAGAGTTCGGTGATATGGCCTTCGCCTTGGTGGTGTAACAATCGTACCCGCTGTCCTACTCGATATAGCATGAATGAATTTGGTTGAAATCTCTCGGTCTGAAGAAGTCTTTTTTCGAGGGAAAAGTTAGGATTTTTTTATCTTATGGAGAAAAAGAGGAAAACGGCGCAAGATGAGAAAAATTTTACTTTGCATAGCCCTTTGGGGGATCGGAAGTCTGATGGGTCAAAATACTATGGCCACCTTGGAGATGGATGACTTTATGGAAGACAATGGCACCTATCCCTATTCTTTTATAGCAGGGGAACGTAATATTCTTTATAAAGACCACGAACCCGTAGTACGTATTTCTGAGCATGAGTACTTTACGATATATCGTCCCAATGAGGTTCGGACGCGGAAACGACAATTGGCTGTGTATACTGCCCTATTAGAAGAGGTATGGAGCCAGGAAATCGAACTGAGAAACCACGAAGAAATTTTTCATTCTTATGTGAAGGGGGAAGATATCGTTATGTTGTCTGCAGAATACGACAATAAGCAAAAGGCCTATGTAATTCTCGTTAGGAGATATGCAAGAGAGACGGGCATGGGAGATTCTCCAGATATATTGATGACTATTCCGCGGAGGAGAGAAGAATCATTCGGCTTCGAAATCTCTCCTAATGATTCTTTATTTCTCTTTTATACCTACCTCAATTTATCCTCAGCCCGACCTGTGCGATATTTCATGGATTTCCAACAAAAAAATGAAACGCCAGGATATCGTGCAGACCGGGTAACTGCTGTGGGGCTCAATGTTTATAACCGAGCCTTGGAGAAACAATTTTCCGACACGACTATTTTTTCTGCTAATTGGGACCGGGACTCCTATGTGATGGGCACTTGGGTCGATAATCAAGGAAAGGTCTATATCGCCAGAGTGAATAAGCAGCAAGTATTTTCCCTTCTGCAATTTCGTCATGGGGAGGAAAAGCCTAAGATACTTTCCTATGAAAACTTTCCGAAGTTTTGGCGAGATGAAGATGTGTACAACCTCCATTTCCCTCCCCTGATAGGACAATCAGAAAGGGTTTATCTTCCGGTTATTACCCGGGAAAAAGAACCAGGCTTGGGCCGAACAATAGAGGAGATCAAAGTTTTGTGCTTTGATTTTGGGGAAGAAGAAGTAAACCAAGATAGAAAGATTGAGGTGGGCCCCTCCCTTTTAGTTGCCGTTTCCAAAGCGCGGGAAGATTGGGGACAGGACCCTCTGGAGAAATTTGATGAATATTTATTTAAGGATCTCCTTCCAACGCCAAGTGGAGGACTCATGCTCATTTTGCAGCGCTATGAGCTATCGCATACCTTCAATGAGTTATTTGGGATAGTAGGTAGGTTTTACAATTATACCCCCTCAGGAGCCCCAGCTATTACGTTAAAGGAGTTGCTTTTATTCACTTTTGATGCCCAGGGGAATCTGGAGAAGATGTATAACGTCCCATCTCATCAAGAGATCTCCGTTCCCGTCCAACTATTGGGAATGCATTACTCTTTATACCCCGATTGGGAAAATCAAAAAATGTACTTTTTGATGCATGAGAATGAAGGGGAAAAATTCCACAAGCCTATGCGCTTGTATTACAGAGAATTAGACCTGCTCTCTGGAAAGGTAAGTGAGAGAACCCAGGTATTTGAACACAAACGGCGTTACCACTTTTTCTCCAGGCCTTATACGGTTTGGTTCAATGAAAATATAGTCGCCACCATGATGCACGTCACTTCCAGCCTTTCTACTAAAACCTTTTGGGTAAGTATCGCTCATTAAGGGAGAAACAAAAGCGTCTTAAAGTCGTTTTTTAGTAAAAATGGAATTAATTCCGCATTTACTACACTATTCCCAAAGATTTATAACTTTGGCGGCAAACAAAAATATTCATGATACATATTTTGGTAACAGATAGGGATGGGACTCAGAGAAATTTAGAAATAAAAGAGGACCCATCTGGTAGTTTGATGGAAATTTTAACGGAAGAGCAATTTGATGTTCCGGCAATATGTGGGGGAATGGCAGGATGTGGAACCTGTCATATATCCGTTGAAAAAGGGGCGGAGAAACTCGCCACTCCAGAAGACGATGAGGAATTTATGCTGGATAGCCTTCCCAACTATATAGATTCCAGTCGACTTTCTTGCCAGTTGCCTTTGACAGAGGCACTGGATGGCGCAGAGATCAAGGTGTTGGGAGATGGAATGTAGGATGATTCGGGGAGAGGATCGAGGGGAGGTTAAGAAGTGCTTAGGGGCGAGGGGAGAGATATTTTGAAAAAGAGCTACACTAAGTTTTGTGGCTTTTTGGCAATATAATCCCCGTTTCATGTAATAAAATCCTCCTTTTCCCTGCAGTAAATTAAAACAGGCCTCATTTTTTATTAATTCTGTATACATCCACAGAATGCTCTGATCCTTTCCAGGTGAAATGAGCCGTATGGACCTTTTCGCAGTGGAATGTGGGAGTGAGGTAGGTAAAAAAGTCTTTGGAATAGCTGCGTTTGGGTTCACTCAGAAGGGTATAGCCCGCTGGACTCATGAGGGAGGGCAGTGCCTGAATTAGGGGTTGGAAATTTCGTTCTTCATACACCACATCGGAGGCAAGTACTATATCGGCTTGTAGATGAGGAAGTGGCGATCGCCAGTCCATGGTTTCACATGTAGGAGCTTGCAATCCATTCATTTCCCACAACAAACGAGCTGCTTCAAAGGCTTCTGGCAGATAATCTGTAATACATGTTTTTGCCCCAAGTTTGGTGGCCACCATACCAGGAAGTCCCATACCACAACCAATTTCCAATATGTTTTTGGATTTCCAACCCCCAGGATTCATCAAGATATATTCTGCCATGCCGATTGCAGAGGGCCACAAATCAGCCCAGTAGGGAATTCTATCGTCTTGATAATCAGGGTTATCGGGTCCTTTATCTATGAGTTGGTCGAGTAAATCATCGGGATTGAGAATTTGAATAAGAGAAAATTTCTGATCATGAATAGGGTAGGGGAAAGGCTCCCATTTCCAGGGATATTGAGTCGAATCATTTTTTACATTTCCCATTTACGAGAAAACTTGTTTCTTTGAATGAAAATTTAAAGGTCATTTAAAGTTTTTTCAAAAAACTCTGATATGTCATTTTTTAATCTATTTCATACTTTTTAGTTCGGTTTCTGCTTATTTTCAATGGTCCTCATGAGCCCTTCGGGGTTCTTGATGAAAAGTATGGCAAAAATCAAGGAAATTCAAACCAAGGCCTACCCACTGGCCATCCACCGCGCCGAATTTCCAAGGCCAACCCGCAAAAACTAGAAAAGTTAAAAACTTTAAATGAGTTTAGAGTATGTCCAGTAAAGATAACGATGTGAAACTTCCCATAAAATTCAACGTTCGAGTGTATGGGGTTTATATAAAAGAGGGGGCCTTATTGGTTAGCGATGAATTTCGAATGGGGATGAATATGACCAAATTACCTGGTGGAGGCCTTGAGTTTGGGGAGGGCATTGAGGAGGGATTAGCTAGGGAATGGAAAGAAGAATTGAATTCTCGTATAACTATTCAAGAAATAATATACGTAAATCCCTTCTTTCAGCGTTCTGCATTTGATGCTAATGAACAGGTACTTTGCTTGTATTATAGTGTTCTTTGCCAGGATCCCTTAGATGCTGAGGTTGTGAAGGAACCTTTTGCTTTTGAGGAACGGACAGAAGGTGCACAGGTTTTTAGATGGGTTGCATTGGAACATCTAACGAAAGACGAGTTCACCTTTCCAATAGATAAGTCCTTGGTCCCGGTATTAAAAAAGCGAATGGATTGAAGTGGTTTACTCCATTTTGGAAATCCCTTGCCACCCTTGTCTCCGGCAAGGCGCTAGGTCAGGCTATTACGTTTATGGCCTTACCTATCCTGTCCAGAATTTATTCGCCTGAGGATTTTGGACTGTGGGCTATTTTTATAGCCCTATCTACAACGCTTTCTGTACCCCTTAGCGGAGGCTATGACTACCCGGTCATGCTCCCTGAAAGTCCCATAGAATCCAGGGCCCTTGTTCGACTATCTTCACAGATAGCTTTAATATTGGTTTTAATGCTGGCCATTTTGGGGATTTATGTTGGCCCTTTATATGCCTATGCGCAGGAGTTTTCTTGGACCGGAATCTGGCAGTGGGGTTTACCGTTGAGTTTGCTGGTGGAAGGCTTGATGAAGCCTTTGAGGGTGTATACCAATCGCCTAAAGCGATATAGAGATCTTGCTTTGGCCAAATTCGCTCGTTCAACAATACAAGCTGCTGTTTGCCTTGTTTGGGGCTTTAAGGTGGGTACCTATGAAGGACTCATACTCGGATTTATTGCGGGGCAAGTGGCATCATTGGTGATTTTTATACGGGTTTATTTCCCCAAAGATTTCTTTAATAGAATTAAGCAACCCGAGCTACAGAATTTGACCCTCCTAAAAAAGTACAGTAGTTTTCCCAAGTTTGCCATCCCAACTACTTTTCTAAATACAGCTTCTAAACAATTGCCCTTCTTTTTATTGCCTATTTTATTTGTCAATGGAGTCGGGGTCAATGGCTTGTTCTCCCAAACCGACCGAATTTTACTCGTCCCAATTGATTTGGTAAGTATGTCGGTGGGGAGCGTTTTTTTTGAGCAGGGCAGTACGGCCTGGCGAGAGGGAAAAAAATCGCTTAGGACTATTACCCAAAATACCTTCTTCCGGCTTGCCATGTTAGGTTTTCTTCCGTATTTGGCCCTCTTATTTTTCGGTCCAGAACTCTTTTCTTTGGTTCTGGGAGAGGAATGGGAACGCTCAGGCTATTTTGCTCAGTGGATGGCCCCTAGTATGTACCTGCTGTTTATCGCTACTCCTTTAACTTTCTTGGTAGATATTCGCCAGAAACTAAAGGTCTTCCTGGGGATTAATATCCTCTTTTTTGCGATGCGTTTTGGGGCCTTTTGGTTGGGCGGGGAATGGTTGAGTAGTGCCCAAACCATTAAACTTTATAGTGTGGTGAATTTCTTTGTCATTGCCATCCAGATCGCCTATCTCCTGTATCTGGGCGGCCTATTCCCCAAATTAACCCTGGCCCTACGGAGCAACCCGGAATAATTTCCATCGCTTATTCTCTTCCTCCCATTCATATACGATCCGATCGTGGAGCCTGCTAGGCCTTCCCTGCCAAAATTCTATATAATCCGGTATCACCCTATATCCCCCCCAATTTTCGGGGCAGGGGACCTTGTCACCAGGATGTAGCTCTTCAAACTTCTGGACTTTCTTCACCAAATAATCCCTATCTGGAATTACCTGGCTTTGTGGAGAAGCCCAGGCACCGATCTTGCTTCCCTTTCCCCGGGACTGGAAGTAGGACTCTGAAAGAGAGCGCTCTACCTTTTCAACCCAGCCTTCAATACGAACCTGGCGTTCCAGTTCTCCCCAAAAAAAGGTGAGGGCTGCACGAGGATTTTCCTCCATCTCCTTGCCCTTCCGACTTTGGTAATTGGTGAAAAAAATGAAACCTCGTTCATCTACTTGTTTGAGTAGAACTATCCTCAAAGAAGGCCTGTTATCTACTACGGTGGCCAGAGACATAGCATTGGGCTCCGGAATGCCTGCCGCCTTTGCTTCCTGAAACCAGGAGGTAAACTGGTTCAATGGCATAGCCTCAACCTCATTTAGGGTGAGTTGAGCGCGCTGATATTCTTGGCGGAGATGGGCTAAATCAAGTTTCATATTCCAAATATCCACATCAAAATTAAAGGATAAAACATTTTGCTTTTTTTCTTTATATTACAAAAAACCAAACTCAATTGTTATGAACACTGTGCATATCCGAAAGGGCGTTCGTAGAGATATCCCTTCGGTGTTTTCACTGGTCAAAGAATTGGCCGAATATGAAAATGCCGGACACCAATTGGCAACCTCTATCGTGCAAATGGAAGCTGATGGCTTTGGTAAACGCCCTTTATTCGAATTTTTTGTGGCTGAAACACCTATCGGGGAAATTGTGGGTGTGGCCTTATTCTATTTTGGTTACTCCACCTGGAAGGGAAAAAAATTATACTTGGATGACCTCATCGTTACCGGAGAATACAGACGTAAGGGGATTGGAGAAAAATTGCTTGACCATCTCGTCGGATATGCTTTGGAGAATGATGTCAAACAAATTCGCTGGCATGTACTCAATTGGAATGAATTGGCCATTTCCTTTTATGAAAAAGTCGGAGTGGAGTTTGACGATGAATGGATCATGTGTAAAATGGGAAGGGAACAGATGAAGGAGCATTATACCTCTCTTATAGAGAAGTCGCTGAGTAATTAGGAGGGGAGAGGGGAGAGAGCTGATAGTCGACAGTCCACGGTAAAAGTTTCGGTTGGTTGGGTAGTTCATAGTCGACAGTCCACGGTAAAAGTTTCGGTTGGTTGGGTAGTTCATAGTCGACAGTCCACGGTAAAAGTTCGGTTGGTTGGGTAGTCCACAGTCGACAGTCCACGGTAAAAGTTCTGAGCAGGCCCAGGTCCCATCTTCATGATATATCCCCCTTTAGGGCCCAAATGAGTCCTGAAGGGACGAAATATCATCAGGTAGGGGAGTTATCCAAGGATATAATCCCTTAAACCGTGCAGTAAATTCTGTTGGTAGAATCATAATGCCCCCATATTTCGCCGCCGTGGTATCGAAGCTGACCCCTCGGCGGCGATAAAAGGAGACGGGGAAGCTTTCTACCCATATTGGGTACCTAAAGGCACCAGGGTTCACATACGAGAAAAAGGCCGTTGAATTCCTATAGATAGTTCTAGTAATACATCAGAGATATCGATCCCCACCTACTCAAGATTTTTTAAAAGAAAACATAGCATAATCCCAATTATCGGACTGTCAATCTATTGTCTAGGTTGTTTGCCTTTTTATTTCAAACAATTCTCAGAATTGATCAGTTACTTAGCGTGTCAAAAGCTTAAACAACGATCAAGAATTGTCGAACTTAGACATCCTGGAAAAGATCCATAAGAAAGAAATATGAATAAACTAACGCTCCGCAGAATCCTCGTTTCAGCCGTAGGGGCCGCACTCATCCTATATCTGGGAAGTTCTTTGAAGGATAGCTTGGGTAGCAGGGAATCTCCCGTAAGGCAAATGTCCTTCCGAGAATCTGTAAAAAAGGTTGAAACAGTACCTGTAGTTTTAAAAAATCGAGAGATCTTTCTGTCCAATATGGGGAAAGTAATATCGGAAAGTGCAGTGGACATCATAACGGAAGTTCCTGGAGAAATACGGAGTAGTCGTATTGCTTTGAAACGAGGGCAAAAATTCTCATCCAATCAAGTTCTCTTTACGATCGATAGCCGGGAAGCCAAGTTAAGCCTCTTTGCACAGAAGAGTAATTTCATGACCGCTGTGGCAGGGGTCTTGCCGGAATTAAAGATCGATTACCCTCAATCTTATGGGGCATGGCAAGGTTATTTTGAATCTCTTTCTGTTGAGGAGACTTTGCCGCCCCTCCCTGAAATCAAAGATTCCCAAGAAAAAGTATTTTTTTCTACCCGAGATATCCTCAACCAATTCTACTCTATCAAAAGCGGGGAAGAACGGCTTTCTAAATACGTAGTTAGGGCCCCCTTCTCAGGTAGCTATATAGAAGTTTTACAAGAATCGGGGAGCGTGGTCAACACAGGTACTCGAGTAGCAAGGATAGCCAGATCTAACCGACTCGAAATTGAGCTTCCTCTACGGGCAGAAGACTTGAGCTTTGTCAAACCAGGAATGGAAGTACTCATTTCTGAAACAGGCCAAGAGGGGACCTGGAAAGGAAGAATTGGTAGAGTGAGTTCTATTGTGGATCCGACCACCCAATCGATAAATGTCTACATCCAGTTTGACCCCAAAGGGCGTCAGGTTTTCGATGGGCAATTGCTGCTGGTAAGAATACCCGGAAGTGAACTCAAAGAGGTTATGCAAATCCCCCGCAATGCGGTCTTCAATCGAGATCAGGTATATGTAGTAGAAGATAATAAACTCAAGGCAAAGAAAATAAACATCCAAAAACTCAATCGGGAAGAATTACTTTTCTCTGGTTTAGAAGATGGAGAATTGGTAGTTATTGAACCGTTGATTAATGCCTATGAAAATATGGCAGTTGAACCTCAAGGAGAGGGAGAAACAGAAAAAGTTGCCCGAACCCCTGGTGCGGGAGCGACGCCTGCTGCCAATGCCGAAGAAAACTTGAGCGATAAAAGCAATGAAAAATCTCCATCTTCCGGATCCGCTTCTGGTTCATAAATGAAACTTGCCGATGAGAAATTTAATTGAATACATCACTAAGTACCCCATCTGGGCAAATGCACTCATTTTTGTGGTAATGATCCTGGGGCTGGTAAGTGTCATCACCATTAATAAATCCTTTTTCCCAGAGGTAGAGCCCAATATCATCAGTGTGGCCATCACCTATCCGGGGGCTTCCCCCGAAGAAATGGAAGAAGGCGTCGTGCTAAAGGTAGAGGAAGCCTTAAAAGGGATAGAAGGGGTAGAAGAAATAACCTCGATAGCTTCAGAAAATGTAGCGAGGATAACGGTTGAGGTAATCCCCGATTTTGAGGCTGAGATTGTCTTGACAGATGTGAAAAATGCCATCGACCAGATCAACTCTTTCCCGGAAAATGCGGAAAAGCCGGTTATATACAACCAAAAGCCTCGTGGGGATGTAATAGATATGATTTTGGTGGGGGATGTAGAGCTCACCACCCTCAAATGGTATGCTGAAGGGGTTCGAGAAGACTTACTTAACTCTGGTAAGATCACCCAAATTGAAGTTACGGGTTATCCCGAGCGGGAGATTTCCATTGAAGCTTCTGAGGAAACCCTTCTACGCTTTGGTCTTACCTTCGATCAATTGGCCAATGCCGTTCGCTTCAATAACCGAGACGTTTCCTCTGGGTCCATTAAGTCCAGCTCTGAAGAAATACTGATCCGCTCTCGGGCCAAACGCTATGATGCAGAGGGGATTGGGCAGATCATTGTGCGTACCAACCCCGATGGAAGTATTTTGCGCCTTTCAGACGTAGCTCAAATAAAGGAGCAATTTGCCGATGTCCCCAACAAAACTACCTACAATGGAGATCCTGCGGTAACCGTCGCAGTATCCAAATTGCCGGATGATGACATACTAGAAATTCGGGATTACGTATTGGACTATACCGATGAGTTTAATGAAGCCAATGAAACAGTAGAAATTATTCTGGACAATGATCGTTCAGACTACCTATTGGCCCGACTCAAGATTCTGCTGAATAATGGGACCATTGGGTTGATGCTTGTTTTGATTTTCTTGGGACTTTTTCTCAATCTTCGCCTTTCCTTCTGGGTAGCTTTTGGCATTCCCTTTTCCTTTTTGGGAATGCTGTTTCTGGCTCAGATGATTGGGATCACCATTAATATTATCTCCCTATTCGGGATGATCCTGGTGGTGGGGATTCTGGTGGATGATGGGATTGTCGTGGCTGAAAATATATTTTCCCATTTTGAAAAAGGAAAGTCTCCCCTAAGGGCCTCCTTAGATGGGACCATGGAGGTACTTCCTGCCGTATTTACAGGAGTCAGTACGACCATCGTAGCCTTTACCGCTTTTTTCTTTCTAGATGGACGCTTTGGGGCCTTTATTCAGGATATGGCCTATGTGGTAATTTTCTGCCTAGCCTTGTCGCTGCTAGAGTGCGCCTTTATTTTACCTCCCCATATTGCCTACTCAGGAGCCCTGGACCCTAAAGAACCCGGAAGATTTAGGAGTTGGTTCGATCGGAACTTTCGCTACGTAAGAGATCGAATCTATGGGGGCTTACTAGCCAAATCCATTCGATACAGGTATTGGGTAGTTGCCTTTGCCATCGCCAGCTGTATGGTAATGTTGGGCGCTGTAGAGGGAAATTATTTGAAGCTTACCTATTTTCCTTCCTTTTCCCGATCCGATAACCTCGACGTAGGCTTGGTCCTTAGACCTGGTACGCGAGAGTTTATCACAGAAGATCACTTGTTGAACCTGGAAGAGAAAATCTGGGCCTTCAACGAAGACCAAAAAGACAAGCGTCCCGACGGAAAAGATTTGGTGATTAGCACCCGCATGACCCTGGGTACGGCTGGCACTGAAAGTGGAGGAAATACCGGGAGTATACGGGTAGAACTCTTGCCAGAGGCAGAGCGGAACATGGACAAACCCGTCGTTGCCCGTATGTTGAAGCAAGCTCTTGGGGATGTTCCTCAGGCCGAGCAATTTACCGTAGGAGAAGGGAGGAGATGGTTTGGTAGCCCGGTTTCCATGAGCCTAAAGAGTCGCAACCTCAAAGAGTTGGAGGGTGCCAAGAACATGGTGAAAACAGCCTTGTTACAACGGGGCGATTTAAAAGATATCACCGACAGCAATATTCCCGGAAAGCGGGAGATCAATATGGAGCTCAAGCCCCTAGCCTATGTCTTGGGCTTGACCCACAATGACATTACACGCCAGATCCGGCAAGGCTTTTTTGGCGAAGAAGTGCAGCGACTTCAAGTGGGCCAGGATGAGGTTCGCGTTTGGGTGCGCTATCCCGAAGAGAATCGCCGGAATCTAGGCCAATTGGAACAGGTGAAAATCAAAACGACAGATGGTAGCGAATACCCGCTTACGGACTTAGTGGAATACGAAACCGTGCGGGGCGTGATCAGTATCAAGCACCTAGACGGAGCTCGTGAAAACCGAGTGGAGGCCGAGATGTCCAATCCTCGAGATGCTGCGGCTCCTGTCTTGGAAGATTTGCGGGCCAATCTCGTCCCAGAAGTGCAGCGCGCTTATCCCGGCGTGCTCATATCCTTTGAGGGCCAAGCCCGGCAGGGAGACCGTTTTGCCGGATCTTTTCTTCTGGCCGTGCCCCTGATTATCCTAGCAATATTTCTCTTGATCAGCCTGGAGTTTCGGGCTTTCTCTCAGGCCTTTCTCATCATCTTGATGATCCCCTTAGGCATATTGGGTGCAGCCCTGGGGCACATGATTGAAGGAAAGCCCCTGTCCATCCTCAGTTCCTATGGAATTGTGGCACTTACGGGGGTAATCGTAAATGATGCGGTGGTCTTTGCCGATAAATACAATCGACTGGTGAAGGAAGGCCATACGGTGGCCTCGGCCATATTCTTCGCGGGTAAGTCCCGTTTTCGACCGATCATATTGACATCCTTAACGACCGTAGTGGGTTTATTTCCCCTAATTAGAGATACAAGTGCCACCGCACGCTTCCTAGTTCCCATGGCCATCTCCGTTGCCTACGGGATTCTTTTTGGTACCTTTCTCATCCTCACTGTTTTCCCAGCCTTGGTGGTGGTGTGGAACGATTTGCGGGTCGGAGTGAAGTGGCTATGGGAAAGTGCTTGGAACGCGAAGTTTGATGTGCCGAGTAGGATTGAAGTGGAGCCGGCGGTGAAGGAGGGGAAACGGATTGAGCGGATCATGTAAGGTTTTGGAATCCTGTGGATTCAGAAGGGGGAATGGAGGAAATGAACACGGAGGCACAGGGGCACGGAGTATTAGACTGCTTGAAGCAGGTATCATTTCCCCCTTTGAAGGGGGGGTAGGGGGATGAAAATTAGGAGATAAAAGCTGCTTTGGCAGCTGAAGAAAATAACATACAGAGGCTTAAATTTCTTTTTGGGTGCTCAAATAGGGAGTAAATAATTGAAGTTTGCCTAGCAAATAATCATTCGATCTCCGTGCCTCCGTGTCTCTGTGTTCCTATTAAAAAACCAAAAGATAGCATATTTGCTCATTCAGTAAACAGACAAGATATATTCTTAATAAGAATAATGAGAACACGAATTAACCCGCATATTCTACTGATTCTATGCCTAGTCCTAGGCCCTCTGGCCTGGGCCCAAACCCCGGACCTCAGCCTATCAGATGCCCTACGCATCGGACTGAAGAACAACTTCGACATCCGCATCGCCGATCAAAGCATCCGCATCGCAGAAAACAACAACTCCAAGGGTAATGCAGGTATGTTACCCAGGGTAGACCTGAACATGTCAGGCTCCTGGTTTGAAACCCAGAATCCCGCTTCCTTTGTGGTCAGCAGAAGAAACGGCAACAGTGGGATCAACCTCACCTGGAACCTCTTCGATGGATATCGTGCCGTTGCTACCAAGGATCGATTGGAATACCTGGAGGAACAGAGTGAAGGCAATGCCTCCATCATTGTAGAAACTACCATGCAAGCCATCATTTTAGCCTACTACAATACCTTGGTGGCAATGGAACAGCTCAAAGTACTCGAAGAAACTTTGGGGGCATCCCGAAGACGTTTTGCCTATGAGGAAGTGCGCAAAGAAATTGGGGCCTCGGGCACCTTCGAACTTCTACAATTCAAAGACGCCCTTTACACCGATTCCACCAACCTGACCATCCAGCAGCTCAATTTTCGGAACGCCGTCAAGAACCTCAACCTATTGATGAACGTCCCGATCCAAAGCCAATGGAACTTTACCGATCCTCTTCAAACGAATTTCCCTTCCTATGACCTAAGGGAGCTACGAGAAGAAATGCTCGAGAACAACAACAACCTGCAAAATCAGTATATCACGAATCATATTCTTCGCCAGGATACCCGATTAGCAAGGGCCAACTTATACCCCACTTTGGGCTTTAACGCCAGCACCAACTACGGTCTGGGTACCGTTACCTTGGTAGATGGGAATTCCCGTGATTTCAGCGCCTTCGATTATTCCGCTGGCCTGACCCTTTCCCTCAACCTCTTCAACGGCGGCCAAACCCGACGCGCCATCAAAAGCGCTCAGATCAACGAACAAATTGGGCTCCTCCAAGAGCGACAATTGGAAGAAGCCCTCCAAAATGACCTCTGGGTAGCCCACGACACCTACAATACCCGCAAAGAAATCAAAACCCTTACTGATGACCTGGTCGATAATGCCCAGACCAACCTGGAAATTGCGGAAGACCGCTTTGAGAGTGGGTTGATTAACTCCTTGGATTATCGTCAGATTCAGCTGCAACTCTTGCAAGCTCAACTCTCACGTATCCAGGCCCTCAGAGACCTGATTGAGAGTGAGACGGAATTGATCCGGCTGACGGGGGGGCTGGTGCGGGAGGAGTAGGGGGGATTATCAACTATAAGAGGTTTACTACTATATCTGATATTTTCTACCTTTGGGGTAAATAATAATTTTTGATGGATAACATTCTAAGATTACTTTTTCTTTCTTTAGTAATCTCTTTTGCCTGCAAATCAGAATCTAGCAAAAAAGAGAATCAAGTAGAAGGAATAGAAACCTCCCCCCAATCCGACACCCTCCGCTACGAGCAGGAGTCCCACCTGCGCAACATCCGCCAGCTCACCTTCGGCGGCGACAACGCCGAGGCCTACTTCAGTTCGGATGGACAGTACCTAACTATGCAGCGCACCCATCCCGAAGGCGGCATCGCCTGCGACCAGATCTTCATGGGGAAGTTGCCCAGTTCAGCAGAGGAAGCCTTTGACATGAAATTGATATCCACGGGAACTGGTCGGACGACCTGTTCCTACTTTATGCCTGGAGATGAGCAGATCATTTTTGCCTCTACCCATGAGGCGGATGAGGAATGCCCTCCCACCCCCGATCGAAGCATGGGCTATGTCTGGCCGATCTATTCGACCTTCGAACTGTACATCTCCGACCGAAATGGGAAGGTCCAGACCAAACTGACCGATAATGACTTTTACGATGCCGAGGCCACCCTTTCGCCTAAGGGAGATAAGATAGTATTCACCTCTACACGCAATGGCGACTTGGACCTTTATACGATGGATGTGGATGGGACGAATATCCAGCAGGTTACAGATCAACCCGGTTATGATGGCGGGGCCTTTTTCTCGCCCGACGGAACCCAATTGATCTTTCGCGCTTCACGCTTTGACACCGACTCTAGCTTGCAGGAATATCAGTCTCTCTTGGCCCAGGGCCTGGTCCGACCAGGTGCCATGGAATTGTACGTGTGTAACGTGGATGGATCCGATCTCACCAAGATCACTGATTTAGGTAACGCCAATTGGGCGCCCTTCTTTCATCCCTCTGGCGAAAAGGTCATTTTTTCTTCTAACCACGCTTCTGGGGGTCGGACCTTCAATCTCTATATGGTGAACTTGGATGGTTCGGGGCTGGAGCAGATCACCCATGATACCCAATTTGATGCCTTCCCGATGTTTTCGCCCGATGGGACCCAACTGGTGTTCTCTTCTAACCGAAATAACGGGGGGACGCGGAGCACGAATGTGTTTATTGCCGATTGGGTGGAGTAGGGGAGTCCGTAGTCGGTGCTAGGGGATGAACACGGAGACACAGAGGCACGGAGTTTTGGGTTGCTTTAGCAACAATCTAAAGGGGACTAACCAGTTCACGGATTAGGAACCATAAATTATAGAGATTATTGGTAAATCAGTGAACGTATTCACCAAATCTTATGTTTTTTGGTGAATACACTCACCAATTTTCCTATATCACCGAATATTCCCCCCTACAGGTAGCCCACTGGGTACGCGCTCGGGCTCACTTTGGTCAAAGGAATTATCGTTGAGGGTATTCAGAAAGGAAATGATGGGAGCCATATCCTTTACCGGTAAATCAATCTCTTTTATCAAAGGGTCTAGGTCTTCGCGCTTGAGCTGGGGATTCCGCATCTTGCCTCCTGCGATATCTTCATAGAATTCCAGTACGCGTTGTAGATTGGGGAGGCTACCATTGTGCATGTAAGGGGCGGTGAAACGAAGGTTCCTCAAACTGGGGGTGCGGAAGGCATAACTGCTGTCGATGCCACGGTCTAGTTCGGGGAGTTTGGGGCTGGGGGGAACGCCTAAGGTATGCTCCTGGTAATCCGAAAACATAGGGCCATGGTGGCAACTCCCACAGCCAGATTGAATAAACTGTTGAAAGCCGTCTTTTTCGGATAAGGAGATGGCCGAACTGTCTCCCCGCATGTATTGATCAAATCGAGAGTAGTTGGTGAGCAGGGTTCGTTCGTAGCAAGCGATGGCCTTGGCCAAATTTTCGGCTGTGATGGGTTGAGACTCTTCAAAGGCTGCCTGGAATAACTGCTGGTATTCTGGGATCTCGGAAAGGCGTGCCAGGACAACTGAGAGGATGTTCTTTTCAGAATAATTTCGCCCCCGCATTTCCTCTAAGGCTTTTAGGGGTTCTAAGGCCTGTTTTTCCAGGCTTTGGGCACGCAAATCCCAGAACATGGGGGCACTTGACGGGTTGTAATGCTGGTCAGCCGTAATACCATTGAAGGCGGTATTAATTACGGTAGGAGAGTTCCGCTTGGTAAAGGGGATGTCATTGGGCTGCTGGAAATGCCGCTTGCTTCCAAAACCTTTGCCGTTTACGCCAATAGAGATTTCCAGGCTTTCGGCGAATCCGTTGGACGGATGGTGGCAAGTCGCACAGGCCACATCGCGATTTCCTGAGAGAATGGGATCAAAAAACAGGAATTTCCCCAGGGCCACCTTCTCGGGCGAAGGAGGATTGTCAATTGGATGTTTGACCTGCTCCGGTAAGGCGGAGAAATGTGCCAGAGAGTCGATCAGGTTTCTTTTTCTCTGTGCCTTTGAAAGCCTCTTGGGTTTTGGGGAAGGAACTTCACAGGCAGTTAGGCCTATAGCTAGGGTAAGGAAAATAATTCCGGGTACCCTTTTTCCCCTCAAAAGGTTTCTTGTGAGATACCTGCTCATAGAAGGGGCTGGCTGGATCGCTTTCTGTGATAGGTAATTTTGGCATAAAACATTTCGGCCATTCTCCCGGCTCGCCATTTGGCTTCTTCCGCTTTTTGACCGGTAAAAAGGCTATCTACCGTTTCAGAGAATAAGGCTAACCAACGGTCAAAATGTTCCTTATCAACAGGTAACTTCATGTGAGGGAGAAAAGGACTTCCTCTATAGCTAAGCTCTTCTAATAAAACGGTTTGCCAAAAGGAATACATCTTCTCCAAGTGCACATCCCAATTGTCCTGAATGACTCCATTGAAGATGTTGGCCAACAACTCATCTTCTCTCACCTTTCCATAAAAGGTATCTACGAGTAGTTGTATATCATCCAGATTTTCTATGTTTTTCATATTCATTCTATAGGACTTGATTATCCGAATACTGTATAGGACAAAACTTTATGCAGATGATTTTCAATCTATATACACTTCATATTTCATCCTCCTAGCCGTTCGGTTAAGCTTCCTAGAAGCTATATCACCCCCTTGCAGCGTTGGATGTCGAGTAGGAGAAGGGGGGGTAGGGGGTTGAACGTCAATTACTTACCTGATCCCTGATCTTGAAATCCAATAATCGTTATAAACTAACTGAAACACAATCCTTCTCTGCAAGGGGAGTTCATGAAATTTCATTTTTTGTCCTTTGCATAGATGTCCAAATCAGCACCCAATCTTTACCGTTTTAAGTAAGTCAATTCCAGATCCAAGCGGCTCGCCAACTCATACATACTCGTCCCTTCTAACATGCGTCTCAATTCATCTCGGACTTTTGCAAACTGCTCATGAAGCGGACAGGGCTTCAGTGCATTGCATTGCTTCAAACCCAATCCACAGCCTTTGTAGATGCCATCCCCATCTAGGGTATTGACGACATCGCTGAGCATGATGGATTTCATTCGCCTTTTTTCCATCTCAAAACCTCCTACGGGACCTTTGATAGATTGAATTAGCTTATTCCTGGCCAATTGCTGGAGGATTTTCGCTGTAAAGGCAACGGGTGAATCGATTTCCTTTGCAATGTCTTTCAAACTCACACGCTCATCGTGCAAAGATTTTTGTGCAATAAAGACCATCGCCCGAATTCCGTATTCACATGCTTTGGAGAACATAGGCTTTTTCTTGGGGTGAAGGTAAGGAGAAATCTTATTTCGGACAAATTTGTCTGAAATAGGTGAATGGGAATTAGGTATGCACGGTTTGGGACTTGGGAGAATCGAACAGGGAGTATTATGCTGCTCTAGCAACAATCAACTCTGCGTCTCTCATAAAAAAATCTGTGTTCTTCTGCGTCAAAACCCAGTTCACGGAAAGGAAAATTAGAAAATCACCTCCAATCCCATACGCCAATTCAACTTATCAAAGCTTAAGTTATCTTTCGGGAAAAGGATTTCTTTAGAAGTATACAAGCCCTTTTCTGGATTTCTGTAAACTTCAACCTGTTTGTCGATGAGGTTTATGAGCCAATATTCTGGGATACCTGATTCTGCATACAAGGAGGTTTTGATCTCTCGATCATAAGCTAGGGAGGTATCAGCCACCTCGATACAAACGTATACATCATCTGGTCTAGGATGGGCCTGTTGGTATCTATGGAGCTGGAAACGGGCAATGATAAGGTCCGGTTCGGGTTCAGAAGTATGGCTGAGTGATAAGGGATTTTGAATGCGAATGATAGCTTTTCCCCGAAGTTGGTAGATTAATTCTTCAGCGAGAATATCGATGGTGCTAGCGTGATCGCTTTTACTAGGGCTCATTTGGATGATTTCACCTCGAATCAACTCAACACGACCCTGAGCAGGCAAAATGCCTACTTCTGCCATTTTATAATAGTCATCCCGCGTGAAAAGTTGTCGATTGAGTTGAACAGAAGTGCTATTCATAGGTATTCTAATTTACGATTTTAACGAGAATTGTTCAAAAAATCCTATTTTGCCCCTCCAAACCCCTTATCATGAAAAAATATATTTACCTATCTGTATTAGCGATTATTCTCTTTGGTTTCTCTTGCCAAACACCTCCCTCTCAAACGGTAGATGCCGTGGTGGAAGTGGTCGGAAACCCAGCCATTGAAGGCTTTGACCTGGAAAATTCGGATGAAAAGGCCATAGAACTAGCCGATCAGGTGATGGAAGCCATGGGCGGTCGAGCCAACTGGGATAAGACGCGGTACACTTCCTGGGTCTTTTTTGGCTCACGCAAGCATACCTGGGATCGCTATACCGGAGATGTCAAGATTGAATATTTGCGAGATACGGTACACAACAAACAGGTGATTTTCAACATCAACTCCATGGAAGGCCAGGTCCAACTCGATGGGGAAGCCTTTACCGATGCAGACTCCGTCGCCAAACTACTCCAAACGGCCAAAGGCCAGTGGATCAATGATTCCTACTGGGTCTTTATGCCCTTCAAGATGAAGGATTCGGGTGTCACCCTGAAGTATGCAGGAACGGATACCACCTTGGCTGGGGAAATCTGTGAAGTGGTCTCCATGACTTTTGAAGAAGTGGGGAATACCCCTCAAAACAAGTATCTGGTCTATATCCATCCAGACAATCACCATATCGTTCAGTGGGACTACTATCCCGATGCTACGGATGAGGCTCCTCGTTTCGCATCATCTTGGGAAGGATATGAAAAATATGGCAACATCTTGCTTTCGGGTGATCGGCTATTTGGTGGGGAAAATATGCGGCAGTTGACGGAATTAACCGTGATGGATTCCTTGCCTGAAGGATTTTTTGAGGGCTTTTAGATAAAGCTATAGTTTAGAAGATGTTGGGATCCCAAGCGGACTGACTTTTATTGAATGTTAAAATTTTTGGCAAGTAAATCCATTTAATATTCCCTCTTCGGCCTTCTTTTCCCCTGCGACTCAAAGGGGGCTCTAGGCCACTTCCCCAGGGAAGACTATTGGGCTTCAGAATTGTTGCCTAAGCAGCGTGAGTCCCTCTCTTTTGGAGCTAATATGGTAGGGGTTTTACATTTGGCCCTAAAACGCTGTTTTTACTCAAAGCGCGTTAGCGATTTGCCCCTTTTTAGCACATAATCCAGCATATTTTATCCAGGCGCGTAGCGACTGACACTTAATTCCTGCTGATATTTACAGGTGGCAGTCGCTACGCGCCTGCTGATCGGGGAATGTTTCACAAATTCTACCGAGGTGTGAATCGCGAAGCGCTTCATTCTGCCAATTTTGGCAGAAAAAGCGAGGGGGAAAATATTTATTCTCCAAAACCCTACCAGATTAGCTTCTGGAGAGGGTGGGCTGTAGATTCTATAGTCTGGAAGAGGGAAAGACAGTCAAAAAGCTATACCTAGCTTCACATGTCGAAATTTTATATTTACGGATGAGATGTGATAGATCCGTAGCCTTCAAAAGGGAGGCAGCCCCAATTTAGCCTGAAAAATCAATGATTTTTCTTCCCTTCCTTCTTGAGGGAAGGGTTAGGGATGGGTACAAATAAAGGGAAGAAAGGAAAATTCTCCATTCTGGTAACTTTAGACCCTATTGGATCCCAAACATGTTCTTGGATCAATACACCTTGTTCATCTGCTGCTCTTTCCACCATTTCTGAAATTCGGATTGCGAGGCGAAATTAGTCTTAGGAGGGCAATCTAAGTGTTTGCGGACAGACCAAGGGGCCTTAGGAAATTTTGTCTCCTTCCAGGACGCAAAGTCCGGATCATTTTGGACCTTTTGGAGAAAGAGCCCCCAAATAGGCAGGGCCGTTCGAGCCCCCTGGCCATCGCGTAGGGTCGAGAAATGCACCCTTCTGTCATCTGCTCCTACCCAAGCTCCTCCTACTAGGTGGGGAGTCGCCGCCAAAAACCACCCATCGGCTTGGTCCTGGCTGGTTCCGGTTTTTCCAGCGATGTCTCCTTTCAATTTATATTGTGTTCTGAGTCTCCTACCTGTCCCTTTGTCTACCACATTCTTCAGCATTTCTACCAGCATCTGGGAAGAAGCTTCTGGTAAAACGCGGGAGCTATCCGCCTTGAGGGAATCAGCCTCCCAAAGAACTCTTCCTTGGCGATCTTCAATGCGCGTGATGAATTGGGGGATAAGTTGTTTACCCCCATTGGTCAAGGTCCCAAAGGCAGCTGTCAATTCTAAGGGAGAAATGTCCGCTACCCCTAAGGCCAAGGAGGGAACTTCAGGCATATCGGAGCTGATCCCCAATAACCGGGAAAAGTCGATAACCTTTTTATATCCTAAGCCTTTCAGCATTTTTACTGCCACCACATTCACTGAGTAGCGAAGGGCACCCTCCATGGAATATTCTCCCCCATAGTTAAAATCAGCATTATCGGGTGTCCAATCTCCATCGGATCCATACAAGTTCTTCTCATTGGAAGTATATTCACAAGGTTCATACCCTTCCTTCAATGCCGCACCATATACAATGGGTTTGAAGGCAGATCCTGTTTGTCGCGAAGCGGTTACATGGTCATATTGAAAGAAATGGTGGTCGATACCTCCTACCCAAACTTTGATTTGACCAGATAGAGGATCCATAGCGACAAAGCCCGCATGGAGTAACTGTTGGTAATAGCGGATGGAGTCCAAGGTGCTCATAGGCAGGCTTTCTACGCCTTCCCAGGTAAAAACCTGTTGTTTATGAGCTATGCCGATAAGGCTGTCTATTTCCTGTTCTGTTTTTCCCGCTTTTTTCAAGGATTTGTATCGAGGGGAACGCTTCAAGGCAGATTGAACAACCTCACTGTTGACGGAAAGGGATTTAATCTTTCTATTCAATTGGGCTTGGAGCACGGGAAGATGGCTTTCCACAGCTTCCTCAGCATATTTTTGTAGTCTGTTGTCCAGCGTGGTAGTTACCACCAGACCGTCGGTATATAGATTGTAGGGACTTCCATCAGGCTTATTTTGGGTTTCGCACCAGTTGTTCAAAAATAGGCGAAGGTGTTCCCTGAAATAAGGGGCTAGGCCATCGTGATGAGTAGTTAATTGAAAATCCAGCCCTAGCGGTTTTTGCTTGAGGATAAGCAACTCATCCTTATCTAGGTATTCGTAGCGGGCCATTTGTTCCAACACGATATTTCTCCTTTCTAAGGCCCGATCTGGATGTTTTCTAGGACTGTAGTACGTAGGTCCTTTTAACATCCCCACCAAAACGGCAGACTGGGTAGGGGAAAGAGAATCAGGGCTTGTATTGAAGAATCTTCTGGCAGCAGAGGCGATCCCAAAGGCGTTTTCTCCAAAGGCTACGGTATTGAGGTAGTAGGCCAATATTTCTTCCTTGGAGTAGATCTTCTCCAGTTTTTTTGCGATCAACATCTCCCGAACCTTATTGATAGGCAGGGAGAAAAATTTATAGGACTTTCGGGGAAAAAGGTTTTTGGCTAATTGCTGTGTGATTGTACTCCCCCCGCCGGAGGATTCATCTCCCATGGCCAGGGTTCTAAAAAACACCCGTCCCAGGCTGGAAAAATCTACTCCCTTATGGTCAAAAAACCGTACATCTTCGGTAGCTAAAAGTGCAAGAACCAGGTTATTGGCCAGGGTATCAAAGGGCAATTCGGTGCGCTCTTCTATGTAGTATTTCCCAATCAGCTTCCCATTCATATCTAATAAGCGGGTAGCAGTAGGAACCTCTACAGAGGAAAGTTCCTGCTTATTGGGGATATGACCAAAGGCCCCGACGGAAACCAACAGAATGAAGGAGAGGGGTATAGCGAGTAGGACCAAGAATACCTTGGCAAAATTTAATAGGGCCTTGGTGTTTATTTTTGTTTCTATATTCCTTCCCACAGATCGACTGCTTTAGTGCGAATTTACGGAAAAAGTTAAATAGTCCATAGTCTTTAGGTTAGGTTTGAGAGGTGAAATAGTTAAATAGTCCATAGTCGACAGCCTGGAGAATGGTTTGGTAGTTTAATAGTCCATAGTCGACAATCTGGGTTGAAAGGATGAAATGGCTAAAGAACCAATTAACCAACCCAAGCTGTGGACCGTCGACTATACTACCATCTAACCCCTTTCCCTATCTATACCCCTGCGCCTGCAGGTGAAAAAGCTCTGCATAGGTCCCATCCATGTCAATCAATTCTTCATGGGAGCCCAATTCCAGCATTTGACCTTTTTCCAGTACTAAAATGCGATCCGCCATTCTTACGGTTGAAAAGCGGTGAGAGATCAGAACAGCCGTTTTGCCGGTTGTTAGTTCTGAGAAACGTTGGAACACCTCATATTCCGCTCGGGCATCCAAGGCGGCGGTTGGCTCGTCCAGGATCAATAATTGGGCTTCTCGCATATAGGCTCTTCCCAGGGCTACTTTTTGCCACTCTCCGCCAGAAAGGTCTACCCCGGCTTCAAATCTCCTGCCCAACACTTGGTCATAGCCATTGGGAAGTTTTTCAATAACGGTGTTTGCCAGGCTTCGCTCAGCTGCATGGACGATTTGGGGCTTGTTTTCGACCTCTTCAATACTCCCAACGGCGATATTCTCTGATACGGTAAATTGGAAGCGGACAAAATCCTGGAAGATGACCCCTACCTTTCTGCGGTATTCCTCCAAATCGTATTCTCTGATGTCAATTCCATCTAACAAGATCCGTCCTTCGGATGGATCATAGAGACGAGCCAATAACTTGACCAAGGTGGTTTTTCCCGCTCCATTTTCTCCCACTAAGGCGAGTTTTTCTCCGGCGGCTAAGGAAAAAGAAATATCCTTGACGGCATATTTGTCGGAATTAGGGTAGGTAAAACTAACGTTTTCAAAGGTGAAACCTTCTTTTATGGGATCGGGAATAGATTTGGCATTTTCCGGTGAGGTGATATTGGGCTGCATGTCAAAAAAGTCAAAAAAGTCCTGGAGGTAAAGGGCGCTATCTGCTATGGCAGAGAATCGAGCAAGTATACCTCTGAGCAGGCCTCGCAGTCTATTGAATGATCCTGCAAGGAAGGTCAGGTCTCCAATCGAAATAAGTTGGTTAATGGCTTGGCGAATAATGAATATATACGCTACATAATAGCCTCCATCCCCCAGGCTGTTGAGGAAGACTCCCCAGGTAGCCCGTAATATGGCCAGTTTCTTATTGGCTTGGTAATACTGCTCTGACAAGGTGGCAAATCGCTCTTGAAGGTAATCGGATAAGCCGAATATTTTTACCTCTTTTACCGTCTGATCACTAGCACCTATGTAGCGCAAGTAGTCGAGCTTCCTTCGCTCAGGGGTCCAATTCCTGGCGAGGGAGTATCCCCTTCTGTTGAAGTAGGTTTCACTGATAAAGGAAGGAATAACAGCCAAAATGAGCAGAATAATCAAATAGGGATTGAATATAATAAGCCCCGCTGCCAGAAAAGCCATGGTGATGATATCCTGAAATTGAGCCAGCAACTGCGACATGAGGACAACGCGGGAGGTTGTCTGTCTACGGGCCCGTTCCAACTTGTCATAGAAGCCCGAGTCTTCAAATTGGGGTAAGTCCAGGGTCGCTGCATGAGCAATTAATTTTACAGAACTCCTTATGCTAAACAAATCCCCTAAAAGGGCATCTAGCAAGCTGACAGCCCGGGTAATCATGGCTGAGAATATAATCACCCCAAACTCCAGGCCGACGAGTTGCCACATGTATTCCAGGTCTTTTTCTCCACTGAGGTTGGAGAGGCGGATTACTTCATCGATAATAAGTTTACCGATATAGAGGGTGGTAACCGGTACACCTGCTTGAAGAATGCGTAGAAAAACATTTCCTAAGGTCATCCCTCTATGGGTTTCCCAAATCATTTTAAGGAAGAGCGGAATGTTTTTTAGGGCAGCAATATTCTCTTTAAAGGTGGGGGCGGGTTTCTCGCTGGGGAAGCGTTCTCGCTTTTTTACACCAAATATTCGGGTAATCCAGGACATAGAGTTTCAAGGTTTAGGGTAGCTAGTTACGGAAAATCTGTAGATTTTTTCGCCATTTATTATTTAACCACAGAGAAGAAAGAGGGTATTAAGGAGGGCCACAGAGTTTTTGTTATGATAAATTTCAGGATTGTATTGAAGGGAGGTAATGGAGATAAAGAAAATTATAAGAATATTAAGTACTTGGCTGTCGTTATGAAAAGTAGGTCTTAATTTATAAAATGCTTATGGAAGCCTACGACCTAACTCACCGAATAATTGGCGCAGCCATAAAGGTTCATTCTCAACTGGGACCAGGTCTTTTAGAATCCGCCTATCAAGAGTGTCTAGCTTATGAGTTAACCTGTGATGGACTTGAAGTTGAAAAAGAAAAACCCCTTCCGTTAACCTATAAAGAAGTCTATCTCGAATGTGGATATCGAATTGATTTGCTTGTTGATCAATCAATTATTATTGAAGTAAAATCGGTTGATGCATTAAATAATGTTCATTTAGCGCAGACGCTTACCTATCTTAAACTCAGTAATTTGGAAACAGCACTTCTGTTAAATTTCAATGTCATTAAACTAAAGGATGGAATTAAACGAGTCATAAATAATTCTCAAAAATCTACTTGAGATCTCTCTGTGTTTCTCCTTTTCTTCTCCGTTTTCTCTGTGGTTAATTTATCATCCGTTCAAGGTATTTATACCAAATCCAGTGGACTCCCAACCTTCAAGGGCGTCTCCGACTGAAAGCCCTCCCCAAATTCTGCCCCTATCAAATGTCCCACATCTCGATGACGGGCCTCCAAAAATTTGATAAAGGCCTGTGAGGACAAATAGGTCTGGGGATCATCGCTTTCTGGGTTGTAAAACTGAGAACTATAGGCAAGGATAGACTGCCATTTTTGGTCGAAGTAGGCCGAAATATCAACTACAAAATCGGGCTGAAGGCGATGGTCCTGAATGTAGCTGAATATTTTTTTGGGCCGCCAGGCTTCCTGAAATTCCCCATTTAAGGAGGTGCTAATCTTCCTAAGACCACTCAAGAAAGCAGCGTCCTTTACCAGCTTTGATCCTTTTCCGTGGTCGGGGTGCCGATCGTGGATGGCGTTGACCAGTAATAGTTCTGGTTGATAGGCTCGAATTTGCTGAATAATAGCAATTTGATGGGCCTCATTATTCTCGAAAAAACCATCTCGGAAGCCCAGGTTTTTCCGGACGCTAAGGCCCATAATCTCAGAGGCCTTTGCTGCTTCTTTTTTTCGTAACTCTGCCGAGCCTCGTGTCCCCAATTCCCCACGTGTCAGGTCAATAATACCGACTTTCTTTCCTTGGTCAATGAGTTTGCAGATCGTACCCCCACAGGACATTTCTGCGTCATCAGGATGGGCCGCAAAAACCAATACATCTAGTTTCATATCGTCAGTTGATAAGTAATTTACATGAATAATAGGAGGCCCCAGTTCTTTCGGAAAGTGATTGGGCTTTTAATATATAGATTCCAGGAGCCATGTCTGCTGGCAGGTAAATGGGAGTAGGGGAGGCGACCTGTTGGAGGGATTGTTGAAATACCATGCTCCCAGAAAGACTCCAAAGCTCAACCCTTGCCTGGGTCATGGGTTGAAGAGATTGAAGGAAAAACTTCTTCCCATTAATTGGGTTGGGATAAACGGAAAAAGAGGAGGCTGATACATTCGAAAGGTGAGGAGTCGGTAAAGATTTCTCTCCCCGAATTTCAGCTCGGATCATGGGACTTCCTTCCAAACGGGAAGGGGTCCAGATACCTGTAGAATCCCAGAAAAGCTTACCAGAAACAGCATTTCGGTCTAGTCCTACTCCTAGGGGTACGCCATCAATTTGTTGTATTCCCAACCAAAAGGTATCGGGTAAAAGCACGGGTTCTGCTATTTCATAACGTTCAAAATGATTCAGGGAATCTCCGTAGCTAACCTGTACCCCACTTTGTCGATGCAAAATGGAATCTGGGTGCGCAGCATCCCAAATCACCCATTGAAAGCCTTTTCCATCCAGGTATTCTGAACCCCCTGAGGAAGGACTTACATCTACTCTGGGGACAAAGCTAATCCACACGGCCGACAGAAATGCCTCTGCATTGCTGGGGAGGGTATATTGAACGCCATAGCCTCTTGCACGCGTAAGACCATAGCTGGCATCGGCTTCTCCATCGTCATATCCCATGAGAGAGTCAATCCTATAGGAATACCGAAGGAAATCATTAGAGGAAGTAATTCCAGCATTATCCAGCTGAATTTGTACATCTAGAGAACCGGAAGTCCCATCAAAGCCCGATAAGGCATCTCTTAATACAATTTCCAGAGAATTGGCCTGGTAGGGGAATACATCCAGCTCCTGTCCAAATTGGAGCGTGTTTTGGTTGGGTTCAATCAGGGTGAGTTGAGTCCCTACCTGAGCATTCTGCTGAGATAGGTTATTGACTTTGGCGGAAAATATAGC
Organism: Bacteroidia bacterium; assembly: GCA_965263105.1. GTDB lineage: Bacteria > Bacteroidota > Bacteroidia > J057 > J057 > JBCCTX01. The sequence continues at coordinate 1,972,904 of CBDHGL010000003.1, forward strand.
GCTGTTAGAGGATGTGGGGGGATATAGTTGAGTGGGATATAAGGTGAATGGGTCCAGGATAGTCAAGGAGAAATCCTGTATGGCTTGGTCTCGATAGGTGGTATCGGAAGAATTTCTATTTGGCCCTAGGTAAACATAATCGAGATGCCAGTGGTCCAAGTAGCCATTAAGGGAACCGATGCTTCTAAAAATTAGTTGGAATTTATCATGGAAATATGCGGGATCATTCAAGGGTAGGCTATATTGTTTGAATGGGCTTAAACTGTTCCCTTCAATAGTCATCAAGTTCTCCAGACTGTCTACGGATTGATCAGATCGGGTACAGAGAATTTGAAAAGAATCCGCAGATTCCGGTGCATTCCCTAAGCCTTGGGGTTGGAGGAAAAAGCTTAGCATGAGCTGATCAGCTGGAGTATAGGAAGATAGGTCTATGTAGTGAGACCTCAACTCATCCGCTATCCCGGAGCTAATTGCTTGGGTATTATAGGGAAGGCCCAATGCATTGGTGCCATCAAAGGTAAGTGCGCCCCAGGAGGGAGGGGACTGCGCCATATGGAAGGATACTAAGGGCGTTCGATTCCCTTCTGAGTCGATAAGCCAAAGGGATGGATCGGGGAGCCTTCTACCCGATGAAAAATCATCAAAAAATGGGTTCCCCGTAGATATTTGTATGCTGAGGGTGTCTTGAGCCGTTGCTGAAAGAAAGGGAATACATACTAAAAAGCTCCAAAGCAAATGAATATTCAGACATCTAGGTATGAGTGAAACCATGGAAGGCAAGGTAGGAAATAATTAAATGTTCCGGTACTTTTTCGCAGGGATAGTAGTTGGGGGAAATTAAATATTTACCAAATTGTACTCCGATAATTGATACAAACTAAATCTATATGGGTACAGGGGTGACCGTGGTAATTTTAAATTGGAATGGGAAAAAGTGGTTGGAGAAATTTTTGCCATCAGTGGACAGCACAACTTACCATCCATGTGAAATTCTGATAGTCGACAATGGTTCTACTGATGATAGCATCGCTTTTGTCCAACAGAACTATCCTCATTTTCGCCTGTTAGAACTTGGCAAAAACCATGGTTTTGCTCAAGGGAATAATTTGGCCCTGCCGGAAGTACGTACCCCCTATTTTGCCTTATTGAATAGCGATGTAGAAGTTACTCCCAACTGGTTGGAACCCTTGGTGGCTGAAATGGACCGCAAGCCCAAGCTGGCTTCTGTACAGCCCAAGATTTTGGCTTGGAATAGGAAAGAGCAATTTGAATATGCTGGCGCTTGTGGAGGATATTTAGATGCATTGGGCTATCCCTTTTGCAGAGGAAGGATATTTGATACCCTAGAAAGTGACAACGGACAATACGATAGCCCGCAAGATGTGTTTTGGGCGACTGGAGCTTGTTGTTTAATTAGAAAGTCCGTTGTAGATAAAATTGGTTTATTTGACCCGGACTTTTTCGCCCATATGGAAGAGATAGATTTCTGTTGGCGGGCTCAAAATCATGGATACAACATAAGCTGTCAACCCCAAAGTACGGTTTATCACGTAGGCGGAGGAACCCTGCCCCAGGGAAATCCTCGCAAGACCTTCTTGAATGCCCGGAATAACTTGTGGATGCTGTATAAAAACCTGCCAAAATCAAGTTTGGTATCCACACTAGCAATGAGAATAGGCCTCGATTATATTTGGATAGCAAAATCTATACTTTCAGGCGAGTTTTCATCTGCAAAAGCCATTCTCAAAGGACATAGGGCTTTCTTCTCCCATTTACCTTCTTTGCGGGAAAAAAGAAGGAATTTACTGACTAATAATAAGCGTATACCGATCAACGGGTATTTTTCCGGAAGTATAGTCTGGCAGTATTTTGTCAGGAGTAAAAAAAGCTTTCAAATGCTTTCTTACAAAATTTCCTCATTAGAGGGGCTTGATTAAGGAAAAAGCATTCGCCACGGTATCAATTTGATCCCGTGGCGAAGGAAATAGGAGCTAGGCAAATGGTCTACTCGATTTGTACATTTCCAACAGAGACAGGGAAGCTATCTTTCGCTGGAGGCTCGGGGCAGATGAAGCGGCTACCCTCAAGATGGCGGTTGCTTTCCCCTGTGTTTGAGAGTCGAAAGCGAAAAGCCAGGGCTTTCCAGCCTGCTACGGCCTTCCCTTTGTGGAATGCAGGCGTAAAACTCAGACATCTGAGGTGAGGATTAAGGGCAGAGGCCAGTAAAGCATGAGATTTTCCGACTACTTCATGTCCACAATACCTTCCTTCTGAATCTACTTTCACCCATACTTGGACCAGGCCTTCAATCCCATGTTGAGCGGCTGAGGGAGGGTAGCTAATTTGGGCACATATTTCAGGGTAATTTAGGGGAAAAGGCTCTTGCTCTTGTAAAGATAACCTATGGATAGAATCGAAGATGTTTTGAGCTTGAATACTTGTGGATAAAAAAAGAATGAGTACTCCTTGAAAAAGGGAAATAAAAAAAACTTTCATAAAAAGATATTAAATGGTTGTTAAGTGCTAAAAATTTTTCTTCCTGAGGAAAGACTCAGGAAGGGATATTTTTCAGGACATTTTATGGAAGGTCTCCCAAACAGATTAGATGTTGAAAACATCTGGGAATAATCTATTTGTGATTTCAACAAGTAGACGGTTCAGGATGGTTAATTCCTTTTCGAGCACGATAATTTTGAGAATAACTGAATCTAGGATGGTTTTTCTGCGCTACATATTGTCCCGACTAGGGATATTGTGTAACTTCCTTAAAAGATCTCGGGATGCGTAATGCGGTAATTTGTTCGACGGGGGCCTATTTCCCCAAGCGACTTCTCCCCAACAGTTATTTCAATGCCTTATTGGGAGAGGATGTGGACTCCTGGCTTCGCAACAACCTCAACATTTACCAACGGCATTGGTGTGATGCGGATGAGTCTACCGCCGATCTATGTGTCCATGCAGCCAAACAGGCTATGGAAAGAGCTGGCATAACGGCCAATCAACTCAATCTTATAATTGTCGCCACCGACACGCCTGAATATATCACGCCGGCAACAGCTGCGATTGTCCAATTTCGCTTGGAGGCGGGTACCGCAGGAAGTTTTGACTTAAATGCCGCTTGTGCGGGTTTCATCACAGCCTTGGATGTGGCTGCCCGCTATGTGAGGGATGATCCCAATTGTACCTATGCCTTGGTCATTGGGGCATATGCCATGAGCAAATACCTGGATAAGGAGGATAAAAAAACGGTATCATTATTTTCTGACGGGGCAGGGGCCGTAATTTTGAAAGCAGAAGACTGCGAAAATAAGGGCTACCTCTGCAGCCAACTCCAGACCTTGGGGCAGTATTATGATGGGATGGGTATATATGGGGGAGGTACTCGTCAGCCCATCACGATGGATAGCTTTCACAACAAAGAGCATCTCCTGAAGATTGTCTACCGCTTTCCGCCAGAGTTAAACCCCCAGATGTGGACTCGTATGGCTAATAATTTGTCTCGGCGTCTGAAGATTTCCCCCAGAGACGTGGATCACTATTTTCTAACTCAAATCAATATTCGAAGCATACGGATGACTTTGGACAACTTGGATGTCCCCCACAGTAAAGCTCATACCATTATGGATCGCTATGCTTATCCGGGTTCGGCGGCCATTCCCATCGCCTTAAATGATGCCTTTCAACAAGGAAAGATTCAAGAGGATGATCTCATCTATTTTATTGGGACGGGGAGTGGACTGAGCTTTGCCAGCGTCGCTTTTCGGTATTGAAAAAGGTGATTTATATACCATTTTAAACTTAGTGCCATCCTAGCCATTTTAAGGTAAATCTTCCTCTCCCAAGCTAATCTAGTAGGGGTTTTGGGTATAAACATTTTTTCACCCCATTTTCGGCCAAAATTGGCAGAATAAAGCGCTTCGCGATTCACACCTCGATTAGAATTTGTGAAACATTCCCCGATCAGCAGTCGCTACCCGCCTGAATAACATATGCCGAACTATGTGCTACAAAGGGGCAAATCGCTAACGCGCTTTGGATAAAAACCCCATTTTCTCCTCTTTTCAGGAGGAGTCCCCTATCTGAAAGTTAGGGGGAGGTGGTCTCAAATCCTGGAGGAGTCCCCTATCTGAAAGTTAGGGGGAGGTGGTCTCAAATCCTGGAGGAGTCCCCTATCTGAAAGTTAGGGGGAGGTGGTCTCAAATTCAGGAGGAGTCCCCTATCTGAAAGTTAGGGGGAGGTGGTCTCAAATCCTGGAGGAGTTCCCGATCTGTTAAGTTAGGGGAGGTGGTCCTAAAACCCCTACCAGATTAGCTCCCAAGAGGGTTTTTTTTACTCAGGAGGATCGTTCTTCATAATTGCAGAAGTGATAAGTCCCCAGAAAGCTCCACCAATAAGTCCATTAAAAAGACCTGAGACCAGTCTAATGGTTGGGGTAGAAAAGCTTTTAGCCATCTCTTTGGCTTGTTCAATCGCTTCGTCAGTCATGGCGGGGTTTTCAGCCATTTTATCCATTTGCTCATCTATCAGAGCTTCTAGAATCCCTGGGTCTACAAAGGAAGTATAAACAAAATCAAAAACGCCAGAAATGACTCCCGCAATGATGCCCATTATAACGCACATCCCCACTCCTTTTCCAAGGGTCATATACCCCTCATTTTCTCCTTTATATTCTTGGATAGCTAAGTAGCACATGACGATGGTTAAGGCAATACCTATCAGTCCCAAATATTGATTTAGCCTGCCTATATAAATGGCAGCAATCAAAAGGGAACATAATAATCCTAGAATGATGCCATACTTAATGGCGACGGACTGAGTAGAAGAGTTTTCCATATTAAATGTTTGTTGGGTATTTTGGAGTAAAATAGGAAAGAAATGAGAAAAGGCAAAGAGTTGGGATCAGCAGGAATTAGTAAGAGTCCATAGTCCATGGTCCATACCATGAGTAATGGGGGATGTATGGAAAAATGAGTAAACTGTTCTTAGAAAATTGGAACCCCAATATTATCCCCAAAGTACACAATGACCATTCAGGTTGGTCAAGAATGTTTATTCTTTGATAGGACTCACGTCCCATCCTAATTATATGTCGCCCCTTCAGGGCTAAAATCAGTCCTGAAGGGACGATTTAACATTAGATAGGGGAGTTTTCCAAGGAAATAATCCCCCAATCAGTAACGTAAATTCCATTCTCGGCCAACCTGCATTGACCATCAACCCTCCAGCTCTCTCAGTATCTTCCGAACCAGACCAGGCCCTTCATATACTAAGCCTGAATATACCTGAATCAAGGAGGCCCCTGCGTCTAATCGAGCCTTAGCATCCTGGGCATTCATGATTCCTCCAACCCCAATGAGGGGCATGTCTGTTGGAACCAATTCTTTCAGAGATTTCATAAGGGATTGGGCTGTATCAGTTAATGGCGCTCCACTCAGTCCTCCTGCTCCGCAGGCTTCAATTTCAGCTGCTGAACTGGTCAATCCGTCTCTACTAATCGTGGTATTGGAGGCAACTATACCTGCAATTTCTGTTTCTTTCACCACCTCAACTACTTCCTCTACTTGACCTTGGGTAAGGTCCGGGGCTATTTTCAGGAGTATGGGTTGTGGTTTGGACCTGGCATGGTTCTTTTCCTGGAGTTGCCTGAGTAAGTTGCTTAAAGGTTCCTTTTCCTGTAAGCTTCTCAGCCCTGGGGTATTGGGGGAACTGACATTCACGACAAAATAGTCGACATAGTCTTTGAGGGCATCAAAACAAATTAAGTAATCTTGGACGGCTTCCTCATTGGGCGTCGTTTTGTTCTTTCCAATATTTGCCCCTAGAATGATATCCTCCTCAGGCATGGCTTTCAAGCGATTTGCCAGAGCTTCGACGCCCTGGTTATTAAACCCCATACGATTTATCAGGGCCTTATCCTTGGGAAGGCGAAAGAGTCGTTTTTTGGGATTTCCCTTCTGAGGCCTGGGGGTGACGGTACCGAGTTCTACAAAGCCAAAGCCTAAATGAGCCCAGGAACTACCTACGATTCCATCCTTATCCAAGCCGGCTGCCAAGCCCATGGGGTTCTTAAAATGGAGTCCCCAAAGGGTTTGACTCAATGAAGGGTAATCTCTAACATATTGAGCTTTAAAATAAGATTTCGTCAGAGGAGATTTCAAGGCCTTCCCCAGAGAATTTAAAGTCTTATGGTGGGCCCACTCTGCATCTTGGGAGAAAAGAATAGGCTTCAATAGATGTTTGTAACTCATAAGTTGGCATAAAAAAACGGCGACTATACAGTCGCCGTAGCTAAAATAATACTTTTTCGTATGTAATCTAAACCTGGTAGAGGCTTAGTGCTTTTGCCATTTGATGTTGCACCCTGTAGGTTCTGTTGAGGGGGTGGAAGGCTTTTCACCCTTTATCACCGCTTCAATTGCATTTTTTAGGTAGTGGTTCTCTACAAAGGCAGGGTCCAGCGGATTATCATCTATCTGACCCCTGTAAGCAATTTCAAAGCCACTTGAGGCTTTAGGTACCAATACAAAGGCTTCAGGATTCCGTGAAGCTTCCAAGGCTTCGGCAACCTTTTGAGTAGCATCCTTTATATAAGGAAACTTATACGGCATCTGAATGCGCATGCGCCTTGCGGCATCTTCTGCGTTCAACGCAGGGTCATTGCTATTGATCGCAACGAAAGCAACCTGATCGCCTTGGAATTTCTCGTGAAGTTCATTGATCCTCTCCTGGTATTTCATGGAGAAGGCACAGTCCGAACTGGTAAACACCACGACAATGGCTTTTTTATCTTTAAGTTCCGAAAATTTAAACTCGTTACCGGATCTAGTATCTTTCAGCAATTCATCTTCCAGAAGGATACCTTGTTGAGCTATAGACAGATTCCAAGAGATACATCCAAGCAACAGGCTTAACAGGACCGTATTTACTCGAATTTTAGTCATAAGCATTGAATTAAACATAAAGGAATAAAAATGAATGACATAAGGACTTTCCTTATATCTAAAAATAACTAAATATGTTTTTGTGGTTTTTTATGGGATTGAGGTCTTTTTTGAGGCCATCTTCTGGGCTACAAAATTCCGCTCTATTTTACGAAATGGATTTAATAGGGTTTCAAAAAATCCTAAACTGCCCTCATTAATTCTTTTGAAAAGGTATTTTCTGAACCAGTGAAAATCATGCCATAGGTGATGATAAATTCGGGAAATACTTCGTAGTAGGTTTTGTATTCCTGGACATATTGATCCTTTTTAACGAGAACTGGGATGAAACCCTTGCGGTTCAAAGAGGGGTTTTGGAGTTGTAAGTGGATTTCTTCCTTGAAAGAGAGACCTTTCTGACTATATAGTTTATAAATGGTTTCCTTGGTACTCCAAATAATCAAGAAAAGCTCATTTGAGGGATTATCTGCATATATGTCCAACTCCTGTTCCGTCATAAAAAGGTTCCGGGTTTTGGGATTCCTTTTTCTGATCATGTCTTCTAAATCTATGCCTACTTCCAAGGAGGGGGAGGCTATAGCTGCTGCATAACGCTGGGAGTGTGTATAGCAGATAAAATGGGAGTTATCGGAAAGGTAGGGCTTGCCGTTTTGGTTATTTAGGGATTCGACTCTGTCTGTGTGAGAAATTTTTAACAATTCTTTGAGGCAGAGTCTACTCGAAAGCCACTCCAGGCGCTTTTGAGGGTGACGGATCGTCGCCAGTTTTTCCCATTCATGCTCATAGAGCTTGAGTCTTGAATGAAAAAACATTTCATCCTCCTCTAAACGCCAAATTCCAGCGTTTACATCATCAAATTCCGTTTCATATTTTAGGAAAGGCATAGTGACTTTTACCCGTCTAACGCATTCGTTACTTGAAAATAACGAATTTTTCCTTTCCAGACAATTGATATCCGCAATTCAAAAAAAGCGGAGAAAATAAGGTGTCCCTGCTTAGTTTCTGTCTAGGTAATATGTATCGGTCGCTTCCCCACTGTTGTAATCTCTGGCTTCATCCATGCTCACACGGATGCCATCGATATAGGGCACAATCCAGGGATCGTTCATTCCCATTTGCATAAGCTTACCTCTGAAACGCTCTGCTTCTTCCATAGATCGGAAAGCTCCCAGAATGTACTTGTACATACCATCAGAACGCTCGACCGAGAATTTCTCGTCTTGCAGGTTGTCATACTGAACATTGTCTTCCAATACGTAGGCTCCAATCTGAACCCGGTAAATGAGGCCTTCTTTCAAACCTCGCTCTGTAACGGTTCTATTGGTGCGATACGCCTCTTTCAGTTTGGAGAATTCATCCTCCAGGCTTTGGAACTCTCCTTCTTGCTGGGCAATTACCCATCTAAGGCTATCCAGGGTCCCGTCTCCCATATCACCGACCATCATTCCCCCGCTTCCTTCCAGGGTTTTGTTTTTCTTCTTAAGGGACTCAATCTGCTCTTCCAGATTGTCAAATTCTGCTTTCAAGGCCGCAGGGCGCTTGCTGTACATTTTGGCTTTTTTCTTCCAGTACTGTGTTTCGGCTTTGGACATAGTAGATTCCTGGGCCATACCCACTGAAACTCCGAGTAGAAGTACCGCAAAAAGAAGGGTTGTGGAAAGTAAATACTTCATGTTGATTTCTGTTATATAGTCTTCCGAGTGAATTTCCCTACAATTATATCAACTTTTTATTAAAAAATTTTTCATTATTAGTATAAAATAGGGGAAAATATAACTTCTCGTTATTTCCGTTTCTAACCAATGCTATATCAATTTTCGTGCCTTTGTTTACATTAAGGCTTGTAAATAGAGCAAGTGCATGCTATTTTTGCCCAAAATTTATCTTCTAAGCAATTTTTTACCAATCACTAATCTCTCCATTCATGACTAAAGTTACCGTTGTAGGAGCTGGAAATGTAGGTGCCACTTGCGCAGAATGTGTTGCACGCCTGGATATTGCCAATGAGGTGGTATTGTTAGATATCAAGGAAAACTTCGCAGAAGGAAAGGCACTAGACCAATGGGAAACCTCGCCGATTAATTACTTCGATACCCGAATCTCAGGTAGCACCAATGATTACAGCAAAACGGCTAATTCGGATGTGGTAGTAATAACTTCTGGTATTCCCAGAAAACCGGGAATGAGCCGGGACGACCTTATTTCCACTAATGCCAAGATCGTTGACTCGGTTACCTCTCAAGTGGTGGAACACTCTCCTGAGGCCATTATTATCGTAGTGTCCAATCCTTTGGACGTTATGACATATCAGGCATACTTAACAGCAAACTTTCCGTCTAATCGAGTTATTGGGATGGCAGGAATTTTGGACACAGCTCGCTATAGGTCCTTTATCGCCTTAGAGTTGGACATTTCTCCTAAAGATATTCAAGCCGTACTTATGGGAGGACACGGAGATACGATGGTTCCCCTACCCAGATATACTACCGTAGCTGGAATTCCAGTTACCGAGTTTATAGAACCTTCCCGCCTTGACGCCATTATTGAGCGAACTAAAAAGGGAGGTGGAGAGATTGTCAAATTGTTGGGTACTTCTGGTTGGTATGCCCCCGGAGCTGCAGCTGCTCAAATGGTAGAAGCTATCCTCAAAGATTCCAAAAGGATTTTCCCCTGCTGTTCTTGGCTAACAGGTCAATATGGACTTTCCGATATGTACTTGGGAGTTCCTGTAAAATTGGGCAAGAATGGGGTAGAAGAAATAATTGAACTCCAGTTAACCAAAGAGGAAATGGACCTTTTGCATCATTCAGCAGAAGCTGTAAAAAAGGTATTGAATGTATTGAAGACCATTTAGGGTTCTTGGAAATAATGAGGGTTTATCGTAAGGGATAAACCCTCTTTATTTTTTAGAATAACTTTTGGGGCAAAAATTTTATCCGGTACTAGAAAGAGTGCGTAGAATCTTATTACGTAGAAATTCTGGGTTGAATGGTTTGGAGATATAGTGATTCGCTCCGTAGTAGAAACAGTCTTCCATAATTTTTTCATCATCTAAGGCAGAGAGGATAATTATGGGTATTCTATTGTAATTCCCACTTTCACTCAAGGTTTTGAGCAACTCAACCCCACTTAAATAGGGCATTTGAAGATCGATAAGAATGAGATCAGGAACATTTCCTGAAGCCAACCAGGCCACAGCAGAAAGACCATCTCCATAAATGTTTAAATCGAAATAGGGATTGAGAATATCATCCAATAGCGTCCGAACACTGGGGTCATCCTCTAGAATCAATATTTTCGCAAATCCTTCACCCATACCTAATAAAATAATTTTTTCCAAAAAATACGAAAGTAGAAATTTGTAAAAACTCTGTTAGGTATAAAAAGGGAAAAAGGTATAATGAATGGTAACTATTAATTTATGAACAGTATGAACCATTTTTCACGTTCCAAGCAGGTTAAAATCGGTGTGTTGGGCGGAGGGCAATTGGGGAAAATGTTAATTCAAGCCGCTATAGATTTTGATCTGTATGTGAAAGTGTTGGACCCGGACTCTTTTGCTCCTTGTAGTGGGATCGCTCACGAATTTCATATAGGTTCTTTGCAAGATGAAGCTGCTATATTGGATTTTGCGAAAGAATGCGATATCATAACCATTGAGATTGAGCATATAAATACACAAGCGTTAGCCAAATTGAGGGAAATGGGCAAGGTGGTTTTCCCCTCCCCTGAGATTCTTCGATTGGTTCAAGATAAGCGGAAACAAAAAGAATTTTATGTCGCAAATGGTTTTCCTACCACCTCTTTTTGGTTGATTGGTGATATGTCAGATTTTAGCCAGGTTTCCTGTAGCTTTCCCTGGGTATATAAAACAGCGTTTGCAGGTTATGATGGAAAGGGCGTGAGAGTTTTGCGGGGAGAGCATGAACTCAATGAATCGCTCGTTTTTCCGGGACTGGTGGAAGAAATGGCCTCTATCCAGAAAGAGATCGCCGTTATTATTGCCCGGAATTCCAAGGGGCAAATGCGTACTTATCCCCCTATCGAAATGGTTTTTCACCCGGAGGGCAACCTTGTAGAATACCTCATTTCCCCTCCTCAATTAGCTCCCCGGATCATAGAGCAGGCTGAAGAAATGGCTCAGGATCTTGCCAAGCAGTTAAATTTTGTGGGACTACTGGCTGTGGAAATGTTTTTGACCCCCTCAGATGAATTGCTTATCAACGAAATTGCCCCACGCCCCCATAATTCGGGTCACCATACGATTCGAGCCAATATGACGTCTCAATTTGAACAGCATTTGCGGGCCATCCTGAATTTACCTCTAGGAAAGACAGACTTACTGGTTCAAGGGGCTATGGTAAATATATTGGGGAATCCTCTGAAGAGTGGGGCGCCGGTATATAAAGGAATGGAAGAAATCTTGAATATTCCTGGTGTATATGTACACTTATATGGGAAGTCTCAGTCCCGGCCCTTTAGAAAAATGGGACATATAACCATATTAGACGCTGACAGAGCCTCCTTGATCCAAACCATCCAAGAGGTCCGAAGCGTTTTTTCTGTAGAGATAGAAAATTGAAATAGAAAAAGCGGAATATCTTACTCCCGCTTTTTCTGATCCTCCTATTTATTTGGCATTTTACTCCTTACTCGCTTCGATAGGGGAGTCGCTCTTTCGATTATCGAGCAATTGAGCCTTTTCCATGAGTTGAATACATTCGGTTCTATAGCCATTTTCATCTTTTCCTTTAGCGCCTTTTGCCCAGGCGATTACCATCTCATAGCTGCTATTTCCTTTATATTTTGAATCCCTGAGTAACATACCAAAAGCTGCCACTGAAAGAGAATAGCGAAAATCCTCACTGCTCTTTTCGAAGGAAGAAGACTTATTGGAAACAGGATGTTCTAGGAGTTTACTCGTTTCTTCGTCTGGATTTTTGTACCGAAATTTGACGGTGAGTAATTCCGAATCGTTGGCAGAATTTTTTTCTGATTTTTGTGCCTGATACTTGAGTTCGTCTACACTGGCAATTTCCGTTTTTGCCTCAGGGGGAACAATCTCATATAGGGCTGTAACTGTATGACCCGCTCCCAATTCTCCTGCATCTTTTTTGTCATCGTTAAAGTCTTGGGCTGCAAGTATGCGATTTTCATACCCAATTAACCGATACCCTTTTACATGAGCAGGATTGAACTCCAATTGTAGTTTCACATCTTTAGCAATGGTAAACAGGGTGCCTCCCATTTCACTTACCAATACCTTCTTCGCTTCAAGAATATTATCTATATAGGCATAGTTACCATTTCCCTTGTCGGCTAGCATTTCCATTTTGGAGTCTTTGTAATTTCCGGTTCCAAATCCTAGAACGGAGAGGAATATTCCATCTTTGCGTTTTTCCTCTATCATTCGAACCAATGCACCTTCACTGGATGGGCCGACATTGAAGTCTCCATCGGTTGCCAAGATGACTCGGTTATTTCCGCCTTTTATAAAGTGTTCTTTGGCAACCTTATACGCCAATTGGATTCCTTCTCCTCCAGCAGTGGATCCCCCCGCATTGAGTTTTTCGATTGCTTCTAGAATAGTGGCCTTTTCATCTGCCGAGGTAGAAGGAAGGACCATGCCTGCTGCTCCTGCATATACCACAATGGATACCCTGTCTTCGGATTTCAACTCATTCACCAATAGGCGGAAGGCCGATTTCAGTAGAGGCAGTTTGTCAGGACTATTCATAGAGCCAGAAACATCAAAAAGGAAGACCAAGTTGCTGTTGGGTAGGTCCTCTGTCTCTATTTTTTTTCCTTGTAAACCTATGTGGAGAATTTTGTGTTCTTCATTCCACGGGCAGCCTGCAACCTCGGTGTAAATAGAAAAGGGATCTCCTCCCTTGGGAGCCTCATAGTTATACGAAAAGTAATTGACCATTTCTTCAATCCTAACCGCATCGGGATAAGGCATTTGACTTTGGTTAAGAAATCGCCGCATATTGGCGTAGGAAGCTACATCCACATCAATTGAAAAGGTAGAAAGGGGTTCAACAGAAGGAGATACAAAGTCGTTTTCATAGATTCGCTTATAATCCTCGGTATTATGAGGTACTTGGGGAACATCCCCAGGATGGACCTGGGTGGGCTGAAGGCTCCGGTCATCGATGTACATGTCTGAAGAAATAGAATTCCCAGCCATTCGATGCTTCATAGCCTTTTTTCCCCTTCTCACAGAGGGAGCTATTTCTGCTGGGAGTGCTTCTTGCTCAGATAGCACCATTTGATCCCTGGTAGCCGGTGGGGGATAGGAAGTTCCAGGATCATTTTTAGATCCTATACTTTTCTTATTGGAGGCACAGGATGCCAAAACTAGCATGCTCAGTGCAGCAAATACACATATGAGCGAGTGGTTTTTATACGTTAAATATTTCATTGGAATGATATGGTTGATTAAGATGAATTTTACCCTATAGAGTAGGGTAGGGGAGAAATTCCATAATCATTAATTTTTTTTCTGTTTTTTTAGCTCAAAAAACAGAACAAAAATTATCCAAATTTTCCGTTGATATATTTTTCTGTCAATTCGTTTTGTGGAGAGCTAAATACTTGCTCAGTAGGGCCAAATTCAGCCAAATCCCCCAGATACATAAATCCTACGAAGTCGGAGATTCTTCTCGCTTGTTGCATGGAGTGCGTGACAATGACAATGGTAAATTCCTTTTTAAGCTCCACCATTAATTCTTCAATCTTTCGAGTGCTGATGGGATCCAGAGCGGAGGTGGGTTCATCCATAAGGATCACTTCTGGCTTGACAGCGATCGTTCGAGCAATGCACAGACGCTGTTGTTGCCCACCCGATAGGGACAAGGCAGAGTCTTTTAGCTGGTCTTTTACTTCTTCAAATAAATAGCTGTCTTTAAGGCATTTTTCTACTATTTTAGGGATCTCACCTTTTCCTGCTAGGCCATTTATTCTGAGGCCATAGGCGACATTATCAAAAATCGATTTGGGAAAGGGGTTAGGACGCTGGAAGACCATTCCAATTTTTTTCCTTACCCGAACAGCATCGAAGGCCCGATCATAAATATCCTCTCCATCTAGCAAAATCTTCCCACTCACTTTGGCATCTGGGTTTAGGTCATGAAGGCGATTCATGCTTCTTAGGAGGGTGGACTTCCCACAGCCTGATGGGCCAATCAAGGCAACAATCCTTCGTGGAGGGACTTTCAGGTTGATGTCCTTGAGTACATGTTTACTACCGAAAGATAGATTTATCTGCTGGGTTTCGAGTTTGGTTTCCATAATAGGGATGCTTATCGTCCTTTCAATAATTTTCTATATCGATAGCGGACATAGAAGGCAATAAGGTTTAAGAGACAAACGAGTCCAATCAGGACCAAGGCGGTTCCATAGGCAAGGGGTCTAACTTGTTCAATGGCGTGATGTTGGGTAGAAAGGATATATAGATGATAGGGCAGGGCCATGAATTCGTCTAAGATACCCGAAGGTAGGTAGCGTAAATAGAAGGCAACGCCAGTAAAGAGTATGGGAGCTGTTTCACCCGCAGCGCGAGACAGACCTAAAATGGCTCCTGTCATGATTCCCGGTATGGCACTGGGTAGAACCACACTTCGGACAGTTTCCCATTGTGTAGCTCCAAGAGCCAAGGCCCCTTCCCGGTAGGCATCGGGGACCGTTTTGAGGGCTTCTTCTGTGGTGGTGATGATATAGGGTAAGGTGAGTAGTCCAAGGGTAAGCCCAGATGCGAGGATAGAGGTGCCAGCTCCGAGGCCATCTACAAAAATGGCTACTCCAAATAGGCCATAAATTATTGAGGGGACCCCTGCCAGGTTTCGAATAGAAGCCCTTAGGGTTCGGCTCAATACATTATCCTCAGCGTATTCATTCAAGTATATGGCACAGGCAATACCCATGGGGATGGAAAAAGCTGCTGTAACCAAGGTAACCCAAAGGGTTCCTATGATAGCAGGAAAAATTCCGCCTTGGGTCATACCCTTTTGCGGATATAGGCGTAGGAAATCCAGGTTGATTACTGAGCTGCCTTTAAGCAATATATCCCACAAAATGATTCCCAGAAAGGCAATTACCAGCAAAAGGCAAAGGAGTAGGAGATTGATCCCGAGGGCTTGTATGAGTTTTTTTGAATCTTTCATTGGCCCATTTTGCGGTAACTGGCGGCAATTCGTTCGGCAAGCAGGTTTACCACCAAGGTGATGAGAAATAGTACAGCGCCTATGGCGAAGAGGCTATAGTAGTGGGTTGTTCCGAAGGGCACTTCACCCAGTTCAATGGCAATAGTAGCCGTCATGGTACGGATAGAGCTAAAGAATCCCCCGGGCATGGAGGTGGCATTCCCAGTCGCCATGAGAACTGTCATAGTCTCCCCTATGGCTCGGCCCATTCCTAACATTATAGCTGCAATGATTCCTGAGTAGGAAGAGGGAAGGGTAACTTGCATCAAGGTAGTCCATTTATTAGCTCCCAAGGCATAGGAGCCTTCCTTATAGGAGCTAGGAACGGCTCGGATCGCATCCTCTGCCACCGTGATGATCGTGGGTAAGGCCATGACTGCCAATAAAATAGACCCGTTGAGTGCGTTAAGGCCATTATTAAGCCCAAAAATCCGTGCGAGAAAAGGGCCTACCAATACAATTCCCAAGAACCCAATAACTACTGAGGGGATGGCAGCTAAAATTTCTATTATGGGTTTTAACCAGGAAGAAATTCCGGGTCGAGCAATTTCTGAAAGATAGGCTGCTGTGCCTACTCCTAGGGGAACGGCGATAGCCATAGATCCTAAGGTTACCAGGCCTGTACTCACCAACATGGAAAGTATGCCGTACTCCGGCTCTTCGTAGGCGGCAGGATTCCAGCGATTTCCAGACAAAAAGCTCCAAACAGAAACTTCTGAAAAGGTTTGTAAACCATTCATCAACAGCATGCCAAATATTCCCAAAAGAATGAAAATGGAAAAAAGGGCTGCTATACCCAGTAGTCGTCGGAAGAATGTGTCTATGAGCAAGCGCGTTTTCATGGGAATATTCCAGACTTTTGGTTGTGGATGCGATGGGTATCGGTAATTGGGAAGTATCCACTATGTTGAACGATTTCTTGTCCTTCCTCACTTAATTCAAACAATACGAAATCTATGAGTTTAGCTGAAGGATCGTTTTGTATATACTGGAAAAGCGGCCGTGTGATAGGGTAGGTCCCTTCGATAATCTGTTGTTTATCGGCGGGATTGACAGCAGGAGAATTCTCTGAGGGTTTGACCTGCACAATGTGGATTCCTTCCATCTTTTTTCCAGACTCATCCACGACATACCCAATTCCTACATAGCCAATGCCTGCCGGGTCTGTCTTGACCGACTCGATGATTTGGGCTGTTCCATTCATCTGTTTGATGGAAGAGGCATATTCTCCTTTGAGGATGTTTTCTCGAAAGTAAACAAAGGTGCCCGAATTGCTCTGTCTGCCATAGAGGGATATGGGCTTATCTGCTCCCCCAAGCTCAGACCAATTGAGCACATCTCCCCGGAAAATGGCTCCAATTTGACTTAGGGTAAGGCTATCAATCCCCACCTGAGGATGGGTCACCAAGACCAAGGCATCTACAGCAAAGATGATGGATTTGGATGCCACCTTTCTGTCTGAAGCCAATTGAACTTCTGCCTGCTTAAACGGACGAGATGAGTTGGCAATGTCAGTTTTTCTATTGAGTAAAGCTGCGATTCCTGAGCCGGAACCCCCTCCAGTTACAGCAATTGATATATCCGGGTCCCTGGACATATAGGTTTCCGCTAGTTGCAAAACCAAGTTAACCTCGGTATCAGAACCTTTTATACTTACTTTCTCTACTCCTCTTCGACCACAGGAGTAGAACAAAATAGTTAGGAATATTAGGAATACAACTGGAAACCGGAGCATGGGTTAAGCGCTTTGGTCCCAAATAAGCACTTTGGCTTCGGTTTAAAATTAGAGGGATATTAAATTTTTGTTATGGATCGTTGTGCCATGTCTAGGAATGGATAGCCTCCATAACAATTTTCAAGTAGATCCAAATTTCCCACAGAGATTCTTCTGTGAATTCCTCAGTCTCCTCCATATCAAATAAAATTTCTCCAAGAAAATCTAGTACTACTCGATTTTCATGAATTTCCAATAAGAGACTGACATTCTGTTCGAATTTTTCCGGTTGCTCAGCATTTAATTCGAGTAGCTCCTCATTAGCTACTTGGGTAGTTTCAAGTGTAATGCCGTCTAACACGCTAGCAGAAATGAGTCCTTTTTGCTGGAAGATATGCACAGTGAAAATCCCCAGAAATAGCAATAATTCTTGAGCCTCTTCCGTAAGACTTTCCTTTCCGATCTCCATAAGGAAGGCTAGCAGAAGTGGCTGATTCTCTCCTATGTGTTCTATTTCATCGATCAATCTACTCTCAGGCCATTCGGCAAGCAAATCCCATTCGTGCTCTAATTCGGATAGTGTGAATAACTCACTGGCTTGTGTCCCTTGTGATTCCATATCTCAGCTCTTACAAATACTCATCCATTGTTTGGGGGATGTAAAGTTTTTTTGATAAAAACACCATTTTGAGAAAATTTTTACGAAAGGCTTTATGGATGGGCTGCTACCCAAACTTCCCCATCATCAAAAAATTCCTTTTTCCAAATGGGGACCGTTTCTTTAAGCGTATCAATGGCAAACTGGCAAGCAGAGAAAGAAGCCGCACGATGAGGGGTTGATACAGCAATTATGACAGCGATTTCTCCTACATCCAGGCTCCCTATGCGATGGACAATGGCCATATGGTGTACGGGCCACTGCGCTCGTGTTTTCTGGATAATTTTGGCCATTTCTTTCTTGGCCATTACTTCATAAGCCTCAAATTCCAAACGGCTAACAGCTTTATTTTTAGTTTGATTCCGGACAGTCCCGATAAAAACATCAATGGCCCCACAACTAGGAGAAGTGACTTGGTCAATTATTTGTTGAGGATCTAAGGGGGTAGGAAAAATTTCTACTAGGTCCTTACCGGGAATAACTTGTATCGTACTCATCAGGGATATCTTTATTTTTGTTGGTAGATTTTCCTCACCCGGTCTCAATTCATGAGACCTCCCTCTCCAAATAGGGATGCCCACTACAGGTCTTCCCTGGGGAAGTGGTTCCGAGTTTTGAGGGACCGATGGGGGAAAAGAAATTAATAAGGTGTAAACTTGTATACAATCGCCTTTTTTTATCCCCCACTAACGGGAGGAATCAATACAATTTCATCTTCTGGTTCCATCACCAAATCATGAGCAGCGTACTCGGTATTAACCGCTACCTTTAGGCTGGCAAGTTTTTCAAATTCCGGGTATTGGTCTTTGAGTTTATCTAGCATCCCTTGTACTGTGAGGGGAGCATCAGTAGTGATTTCATGAGATTTTCCCCCGAGGATGTCTCTTGCTATCCCAAAAGCAATAAGTCTATACGTCATGGATTTGTGTCCTTTTTCTTTCTATATGAGGAAGTCTTTTAACTTGTTTTTTCAAAGATAGTCTTTTTCTCTTATTCCCTCCCCATTACATCCTTTCGTGTATTTTCAGCCACTTCTTGAACTTCTTTTACCAAAGTAGGATCAATCCCCAACTCTTGGAGGGTCTCAACTAAGTGCTTTATAACCCGATCGAAATGGGCATCTGTTAGGCCATAATCTCTTAGATGTGCGTGGGCTTCATTTAGGGACTTGCCATTATAAACGGAGGGCCCTCCAAAGACATGTGCAAGAAAAGCTTTTTGCTTGGCCAACTGCTGCATCATATGTGTCCATCGGAAGAAATGGCTAATGCTATCGTCCTCCATTACTTTTAGGTAAAAAATCTCCACCGCCGCTTCTACTGTGGGCATCCCTCCCAATTTTTCGTAAAGGCTTGGGGAACTATGTCTTGGGGAACTCATATGGTTAAAGTTACTTAAATATAGGTAGAGTGAATTTAATTTTAGGTTAAAACATGCCGAGTGCGCTGAATCTTCCAAGAATAGCCTTCCTGAAAAATCAGTTTTCACCCGGCGTGCACTCCTGATAACAGGTGTTCATGATTCGAAAAGGAGAAGGTCTTAGCAAATCTAAAGGATAAAAAGCATGGGGGGTAGCGCTTGTTTCCCAAAGATTAGTAGATATGTAACATCAGGCCTTTTGAGAGGTTTTTTTAGAAAATTCTGAAGGGAGAATTCCAAATTGTTCTTTAAAGCACTTGGAAAAATAGGAGAGGTGGCTAAAGCCCGACTGATAGGCTGCTTCTGCCACCTGGATATGGGGGTCTTGAAGCAATTGGGCTGCGCGTTTTAGACGGATGGTCCGCACGAACTCTGAAGTAGACTGACCTGTAAGTGCTTTGATCTTTCTATGAAGTTGCATACGGCTTAGGCCCACCAATTTCTGAAGGGTTCCTACTGTGAAGCCCTCATCCATTAGGTGTTTTTCAATGGTGGAAATTAATTCTTCCAGAAAAATACCCTCCGTGTCTGGGACATTTATTTGGGTGGGCTCAATAAGCACTTCTCGACTAAACTTTTCTCGAATCAGATTCCTTTGGTTGAGTAAACTGCCGATTCGGGCTTTAAGCTCTTCCACGTCAAAAGGCTTGCTCAGGTATTGGTCCACTCCTTCTACAAAACCTTCCTTGCGTGAGTGTGCATCATCCTTAGCTGTTAGCATGATCAGTGGAATGTGAGAGGTGAGTTTATCTTTTTTTAACTCCTTTGTCATGGCCACTCCATCCATAACGGGCATCATCACGTCTGTAATAATCAAATCTGGTACAATTGATTTTGCCATTTGAAGCCCTTTTTCTCCATTTTCAGCTTCTTGTACCAGATAATCTCTGGTTAACTGTCCTTTTAAATGCTGCCTAAGCTCTCCATGATCTTCTACAATTAGGATAGAGGGTCTTGTAGTATTTTCGGATATAGGCTCTGGGGAAATGGTAGGAATTGTACCGCTATCATCTTCCAGGGTTAAAGAGGCTTTGGGGTAATTATGCTGAGATGAAACGGAGGCGCCTATTGGTCTTTCCCTGTAGAAGGGTAGAAGGATCGTAAAAGAACTTCCTTTGCCTTGTTGGCTATCCAGATAGATCTGTCCCCCACATACCTCAACGAGTTCTTTTGTTAAAGCCAGGCCGATCCCGGTCCCTTCGGCTGAAACTGTCCTCGATTCAGTTGTTTGATAAAAACGGTCAAATATTTTGTCCTTTAACCCAGAGGGTACGCCCAAACCAGTATCAGATACTACGATGCGGAGTTTATCATTTGGTTCTATGCTAGTGTGAAAGCTTACCCTTCCATCGGGAGGCGTAAATTTTATGGCATTAGCAAGGAGGTTATACACTATTTTTTCTATAATATCAGGGTCAAACCAAACCATAAGCTCACGAACAGGGATATCGTTTTGTAGACTAATTCCCTTGTTTTGCGCCAGGGGATAAAAGGATTGTACCATTTCACCTAAGAAATTTAGGAGCTGTAGGTGTTGGTAGGTAGGGCTAAGCATGCCCATTTCCAACTTGCCTAAATCTAGCATTTGATTTACCAAACGAAGGAGACGGTGCCCATTTCGCTCCATCATTCGAATGTCGCGTGAGTTGATCTGGGATTCCTTTTTTTGCAGGGGAGCGAGAATCAAATGAAGGGGAGTGCGAAATTCGTGAGAAATATTGGTGAAAAATTGGGATTTGATTTGGTCTAGCTTCTTTATCTGGGCTGCCTCTGCTTGGGCCAATTGAAGATTTTTTTGTTTGAGATTGTTTCGCACAGATAATAAATAGATAAGCCCTACTGCCAGCAAGAAGATGATAGATAGGCCAATTAAGATAGTCTGGCCCAGCTTTAGGGATGAAGCCTGATTTTCCAGCTTGGCCTCCTGAAGCTCTATCTCTCTTTCCTGTTTTTCCAACAGGTAATCTGCCCTAAATTGGGCAATTTCTTGTTCTAGGGTAGCTACCTGGAGGCTATCGCCAACTTGCCGGTACTCTTCTTGAAAGGCCAAAGAGGAGGAGATATCTCCCATAGATGCATAGATAATTGGCAAGAGTGCCAGGGCCTGGCGTTTAAGGGGTAGGTTGTCTATTAAATCACTAATCCGAAGGCCTTCTTCAGAATAAGACAATGCTTCCAAGAATTTTTTTTGTTCTATAGCCAGTTCGCTAAGTTCGAGCAAGGTAATTACCTGGCCTGTGAGATTGTTGAATTGTCGTTCAATTTTTAGGGACTTATTGTAAAATTCCTCAGCCTTAGCGTAATTTGATTGAGCACCGTATATCATAGCTAAATTATGGTAGGTCCTCCCTATACCTTTCAAGTTGTTATCCGATTGATCTATTTCAAGGGATTTCAAATGGGCATTTCGAGCTTTCTCAAATTCACCGATTTGGAAATATACATTACCTAAGTTTCCATAAATGCTGCCCAGCAAGTCGTCAAACCCGTATTCTAGGGCTAATTTTTCCGCTGTTTCATAATAGTCAATACTCCGATCAAATAATTTGATGTACTTGTGTACCAAGCCCATATAAAGGGTCAGCCGGGTAATTTCTTTTTGATCATTTAGTTCTTGGAAAATGGCCATGCTTGATTGAATGGCTTGAATCGCCTGGTTGTACAAGCCTTTTTGGGTGTAGATCCGGGTTAGGTATTGGTAAGCTTTCCCTTTTTCTCTGGGATGGCTATGTTTATCAGCCATTTCAATCGCAGTAATTAGGGTATCTTCTGCCTGATTAGGATTGGATTGGGCAACTGAGTCCGCAAAATTCAAGATTTGTTGAATTTTTTCAAGAGGGCTATCGCGTTGGCCCAATGCTGCTTGATTTACTTGTATGAAAAGGGAAACAATTAGAAGGAGCCTCAATTTCATGCTACATAGTTGGGGTTAATCGGGACCTCAACTCAAAATACTATTTCTGGGGAAATTTTAGGTATAAATGATAAATCTTGGTGCTATTCATCCCATAAAATAGTTTATTCAGTTACCACCAATGCATTGGGAAATACCCCGATTTCAGTTTCTTCTTCTCTGAGTAACTGGAGATTGCTTAAGTCCACCACGTTGTATTTACCAGGGGTGCCTAATATGCCTTCAATAAAGTGATGGGGAGGGTCTTCGCTACCCGCTCCATTGTTTTCACTTGATATAAAAAGGAGGTTTCTGTCCGTGCTAATTCCTATTCCGTGGGGGCGATGTCCTAATCGATAAATATTCTGTGAAAAGACTAGGTTCTCTACATCAATCACAGAAACGCAGCCCCTCATGCTGCCTTGTGCAGAGAAATTTTCCTCCTTGGCGCAGGCTACAAAGACCCGATTAGCAATCTGATCAAAAGTCATTAAGCGAGGAAACTCCCCAGTAGGAATTTGACTTATTAGCTGGTCATTTGATGTATTGAAAATCCGTACCTCATTGGTTTCACTGCAGGAAACAAAAAACTGTGATTCATCCGGAGAAAGTAGACAATGGTAAGGCCTGTAGGCTGTTGTAGCCTGGGCAAAGGAAGAATTTTCCGGATCGATCAATATTTTGTCTATTTCCCTTAATGCCGTTTCTGTAATCTCGTATTTGGCATAATAGTTACCTTCATTGGCGACAATGTATAGGGTAGTAAAATCTTGGGTAGCGGCCATTCCATGCCCAAAGCTTAGGAGTTCTCTGGAACCGACGATTTGGTCTACTATTTCAAGGGAGTTGGCGTCTAACAAGGTGAGTTTCGGGGAACCTGAAGTAGCATTCCAATGAGAAATAATCAAGGATTTTCCAGAGGGATCCACCTCTATCAAGGCAGGAGATTCCCCTACTTCTACACTTCCCACTTTTTCATAGGTATCTGTACGGTACTTTTCCACCCGATTTCCTTGGAGTAAGGTGATATATAAAAAGTCATTTTGAGGAGAAAGGGCAATATAGTGGGGGGACTCATTTACCTCCGGGAGTTGCCCCACTTCAAAAAATCGCATCAATAAATTGCTTTCTAAATCGGTAACGGCAATCAAGTCACTTCCCGCACATAGAGAAAATAACTTCCCATTAGATCGGCTTTCTTGCGCGTCCCATCTCCCATTTCCATCGCTGTTTTTTGCCCCATCTCCTATCCACTCTCTGATGGTGATAACATCGGCTTGGGGCAGAGCCTCTCCATTGGGGGGCATGCGAGGTTCTGCCCGGACCCCTAATTCTGGATAGGTATTGAGGTGTTGAAAGAGGTGGGACCAATTGGGGGCCTTGGGAATGATGACTGCACCAAAATCTGACCCTTGGAAAGCCTTGTCCCAACTGGATAGATCCAGGCTTTCCGGAGCAGAATTCCCCACATGGCAACCAGATACAGCACAATTTGCCTCTAAGATCTGTGCCACAGAAAGTGGGAAATCTGATGTGTTACTAACAAAAGGTTCATGTTTACAGGCAACAATCCCTACAAGAGCTACTCCTACTAAGAATAAAACCTTCTTCATCTAGACTATTGTATTTCTACCGATAAAAATACCAAAATTCCCCTACCTTTGGGGGAAATAAAATTTGCTCAAACCCTATGACCAAAATTGGCTTACTCGGTACCGGACATTTAGGAAAAATCCATCTTCGCTTATTGAAAGAGATTGATACTATTGACCTGGTAGGATTTTTTGATAAAGACCCCGATACAAGAAATAAAGTCCAAGAGGAGTTTTCTGTAACTGCTTTTGATTCTTACGACGCTTTATTGGAAGTAGTAGAGGCAGTAGATATCGTAACCCCCACTTCATCGCACTTTGAGTTGGCTCAAAAAGCCTTATCAAGAGGCAAGCATATTTTTATCGAAAAACCCCTGACCCATACAATTGAAGAGGCAGAAAAATTGATGAAGTTGGTAAGGGAAAAAGGTGTAGTGGGGCAGGTGGGGCATGTGGAACGTTTTAACCCTGCTTTCTTAGCGGTTGGGGAAACTGCCATACAGCCCATGTTTATCGAAGGGCATCGGCTGGCACAATACAATCCCCGAGGCACAGACGTATCTGTAGTATTGGACTTGATGATTCACGACCTGGACATCGTCTTGAGCTTAGTAGACGCTCCCTTGCAAAGTGTGAGTGCTAGTGGGGTAGCTGTGATCAGCGATACCCCAGATATTGCCAATGCCAGATTGGAGTTTCAGAATGGTTGTGTAGCGAATTTGACAGCAAGCAGGATTTCTGTAAAAAACATGCGCCGCTTGCGGATGTTTCAGAAGAATACCTATCTGGTTGTAGACTTTTTGGAGAAGAAATCGGAAGTATTTCGAATTACAGACGATGAGGCTAGCCAAGGTGCTATGCGTTTTGAATTAGATTCAGGGTCAAATCACAAATACCTCGTTTACGAATCCCCAGAAGTGCAGCCCGTAAATTCCATTAAGATGGAGTTGGAGGAGTTTGCTTCCTCTATTCAACATCAAAGTCCCACAAGAGTCAAAATGGAAGATGGGTATGAAGCCCTAAAGGTAGCTCACCAAATTGTTCGAAAAATTGAGGAAAAACTGGCCTTGGTTCAGTGAGAACCTTAATTTCTGGGATGATACATGGAAAATACTTCCCGTAAGTACTCTCGGTCCATGTGTAGGTACAATTCCGTTGTAGTTATAGATTCGTGCCCCAGCATTTCCTGAACAGCCCTCAGGTCCGCCCCACCCTCGATGAGATGGGTGGCAAAGGAGTGCCGAAAGGTATGAGGGCTGATATTCTTGCTCAGACCCGCTCGCTTAGCTAAGGCTTTTACAATATAGAAAATCATAACCCTAGAAAGCCCTTCGCCCCTTTTATTAAGAAAAACCAGGCTTTCGCTATCCTTTTTTTTCGCTTGTTTATGCCGAACCTCTTCCAGATAGCAGGTGAGACTTGCACAGGCGGGTTCTCCTATGGGAACCAGGCGTTCTTTGGCTCCTTTTCCCATCACCCGTATGAAGCCTTCTTCTAAATACAACTGCTCTTTTTCAAGGGAAATCAATTCCGAAACACGCAAACCACAGGAGTACAAAACTTCGACTATGGCCTTATTTCGGATGTCATGGGCTTTGGAACTAGGTGCTGCTGAAAGGAGTTGATGAATTTCTTCAATGGATAAGACCACCGGGAGTTTTTGTGGAAAGCGGGGGAGTTCGAGGTGGGCAGATGGATCTTCCGTTAGTAATTCCTCAGCGAAAAGAAAGCTGAAGAAGGAGCGCAAGGCAGATATATTTCTGGCGATGCTGCGTTTACTCAGCAAACAGCTTTCTACCAACCAGGAAAGAAACTCTCTCAATCCATCCAGGGTGATAGAGGAGGGCCCCTCAGTCTCATAATAGGCTTGGGAAAAAAGCTGAAGCCTTTCCAAGTCTCTCAGATAGGCCTCGAGGGTATGGGGAGAGATGTCCCGCTCAATTTGAAGGTATAACCTATACTCCGTGAATGCCTTTTCCCAGCTTATTGGCTCCATGTTGAATGAATTTGATAAAAAAATCCCAATTTCACGCAGCCAAATTCAATCATTGAAGGAAAAAGAATGGAAATACTCATAATTAATGGCCCCAATTTGAATCTTTTGGGGAAGCGAGAGCCTCACATATATGGTAGCGAAAGCTTTGAGGATTACCTTAAGGTACTTAAAAATCGTTTTCCGGAACTTCATCTGTCATATTTCCAAAGTAATCATGAAGGAGAGATAATTGATCGCATACATCAGGTATTGAAGGAAGACCTAACGGGAATGGTGATCAACTTGGGGGCGTTTACCCATTACAGCTATGCCATTTACGATGCCCTGCGAATGATCAGGGTACCTGCCGTAGAGGTACATATTTCCCATATCTATCAAAGAGAACCTTTCCGCCATACTTCTGTTACAGCACCAGCTTGTGAAGGATTAATTACGGGATTGGGGAAGGAAGGCTATGCCTTAGCTATTCAATGGCTGAAAGAGCGGAAGAAATAGCTAAATTTTGGGTATAAAAAAACCGGGGGACTCGACCACTTTGTGAGAATCAACCCCAGCCCTTGCTCTTAAAAACCGGGGGACTCAATCACTTTGTGAGAATCAAACCCCAGCCCTTGCTCTTAAAAACCGGGGGACTCAATCACTTTGTGAGAATCAAACCCCAGCCCTTGCTCTTAAAAACCGGGGGACTCAATCACTTTGTGAGAATCAAACCCCAGCCCTTGCTCTTAAAAACCGGGGGACTCAATCACTTTGTGAGAATCAAACCCCAGCCCTTGCTCTTAAAAACCGGGGGACTCAATCACTTTGTGAGAATCAAACCCCAGCCCTTGCTCTTAAAAACCGGGGGACTCAATCACTTTGTGAGAATCAAACCCCAGCCCTTGCTCTTAAAAACCGGGGGACTCAATCACTTTGTGAGAATCAAACCCCAGCCCTTGCTCTTAAAAACCGGGGGACTCAATCACTTTGTGAGAATCAAACCCCAGCCCTTGCTCTTAAAAACTGGGGGATCCAAACACTTTGTGAGAATCGACCCCAGCCCTTGCTCTTGTAATTTTGTATTACCTTACCTGTTACATCAACAAAAGTAAGAGCCACCACCTAGAATTCTTCCTATAACCGAATCAATGGTAAGATTTACAGTAAGAATGGTATAGGTAGGTTCCTTATTGGTCAGTAAGAAATCGTATGAGAAAGAGGCCTAAATTCGCTGGATTAAGCGTTTTTGAAATCATTCGGAGACTGTGGAAAACTCAAAAAATAAGCATTTATGCAATAAAATAGTTTTTTAATGAACATTGTTTGGAAATCGAATAAATATATTCCTTTTGTGAATTTTCTGTATATTATTAGAATAAATGAACGATGGTGCCCCTAACGCTTATACAAGAAAATGGAGAAACTTAGTGCGGATTGGTTCCTGGAAGGGACGTTAGATTTTGAATATAAAAAATACCTTCTTTTAGCCTACTTACAACATATCAACAAGGAGTTTTCTGAGGTACGCTTGTACCCTGCTTTTGCAGATCTGATTCGACATTATAAAAATTTGAATTCTTTTAGGGAGCAAAAGCAGAGTTTATTTAGGCAATTTCCCTCTTCCCTGTCTATGGAAGATTTTCAACAGATGAAACTGTCCTATGACCCCCAATTGGAAGATGACGAGATTTTGCAAGAGATTGAGGAGATCATTGAATATGCCCTTCCAGCGTTCAAAAGTAGTTTGAGCGAAGGGAAGGAAATATTCGAATTTATTGATGAGCAAATTCAAATTGAGCCCATTGGGGTGACGCCTTTGTATCGAAAGGAAGGATATATCCTTTTACGGGTAGAACCTAGGAAGACCATCAAAGCCTTCGAGTACAAAGTGATTTTCTTTGAAAATACGGATGCCAATTTCTACGGGATCTCTTTTGAATACCTGGATTCTTTTCGCCTGAGTATTGTAGATACCTATGAAGCCATCAAGAAAAACTTAATCGATAGTTATAACAAGTTACCCAATCCCGCTACCTGGCTTTTGCACGTAGTTAATCCCTTTCCGGAAGAAGCTGCTTTGATTCCCGTTGCTAAGCGGAAGATGTTGGCGTATTTGAAGTGAGGGAGAGAAAATGTTTTAAATGGATTAATAGTTAGATGGTTGGATAGTCGACGGTCTAGGTTGGTTAGATGGTTGGATAGTCGACGGTCCACAGCTTGGGTGGTTAATTGGCTCTTTGGCCATTCCATCCTTTCAACCCAGCCTGTCGACTATGGACTATTAAACCACCCAACCACTCTTCAGCCTGTCGACTATGGACTATTAAACTACCCAACCACTACTCCCCTACCACACCCAGGTCTCAGACATTAATATCAGGGCAATGCCAGCTGCAGCACCAGAAACAAAGAGATTCCACTCACGATGAGGAACCTTCAGCCGATTAATAAATACATAGGAAAGGCCCATAATTACCGCCACAATAAGGATTTGGCCTAATTCAAGCCCCAAATTGAAAGCCAAAAGGGGCTGCCAAATGCTATCCTCTTGCCCGAGCAATTGTCTGAGGTAATTGGAAAAGCCCATGCCGTGAATGAGTCCGAAAAATAAGGCTAGGCCATAATTTAGTCGCATAGTAGAGCGAGTCAACTCTCCTTCATTTCTCAGAATATTAAATATAGCGGTTAGCAAAATGGTAAGGGGAATCAGAAATTCCACAATCTCTGAGGGAATTGTAAAAATGTTGAGCGTCGCCAGGGCGAGTGTCAGAGAATGTCCTATGGTAAAGGCTGTGACCAGGACCAATATGTGTTTCCACTGACTAAGCACGTACATGGCGCAGAGGGCTACGATAAACAGAATGTGGTCATAGGCTGTCAGGTCTGAGATATGCTGAAACCCGAGTTGAAAATAAGCTTGAAAGGGGGACATAGAGAAGGGGTTAATGGGTTCGGTAGTCTACAGTCTAGGTTAGTTAATGGCTTGGATAGTCGATGGTCCACTGCTTAAGGGGCGAGGGGGCAGGAGAGAGGAATAAGGTATTTGAAATTTTATTCCCTCTCTTTTCTCTCGCTATTTTCTTCTCTCACCTCCCCCCTGTATGGACCGTCGATTACGGACTAAAAACTATACTCCTATTTACACGGTATTTCCCTCGTGGGTTCGCAAGATATTCCCTTAGGATTGTTTTTGATGTGAACCTGTCGAAAGGTACCCTGCATAATATCATTGTATAAGAAATCAACAATTTCCGGAATGTTTTTTCGCATAGGGCTCCCCGCAATTTCATGGCCTGCGCCACAGGTTGTGTGTAAATAATAAGGCTTGCCCAAGGTATGCAGATAATCGGCTATAGTAAGGCTTCCATCGAGCATTAAGTATCCGGGATCTCCGGGTTGACAATAATGGTGGGCTGCAGATCCATAGGGCACCAAGGGATCACAGGTTCCGTGGAAAAGCTGGGTGGGTATGGCATTGTCGGATTGGATCATTTCTACATCTACCAAGGCACCAGCGAAGGAAATTACTCCTGCATAGGAAAAGTCATCGGCTAATTCTTGTTCGCCCTCATTGTATTGATCCACAGGCCAGTAAGCCGCATGTAAGACCGCTTCTGCACCCGCACTACTTCCGGCAAGAATAATTTGCTCGGGATTGATTCTGATATTTCGCGCTATGCTGATCAACGTTGCGGTGGCGCTCCTGACATCGTTTACAGCTGCTTGGAAGGTTTTTATCTTATTCTCTGCCGCTTGATCGCAGTGAAAAGATTTTCCTTTCATGGTAAGCCGATACGACATAGTAGCCGCCACATAGCCTCTGCTGGCAAGTTCTCTGCAAAAGTTATGGTGCATTTCTCCTCCCCGTATCCCGCCAGCAAAACCTCCTCCATGAACAAAAAGAACCAGCGGACGGGCTTGGTCCTCAGTTCCTTTAGGGAGAAATAAATCCAAGGCTAGGGTGTCTCCATCTTTAATAGCGTAGGTATAGGTATCTGGTTCATGAACCTCATAGATGGGATCCAAATAAGGGGTGGACCCTGATTGTCCTATGAGGGAAGTCTGCATACAACAACCCACTATCCAAAGAATATGGCCAATTCCCAGCAGTGGCTTTCTCATTTTTCCATTCTCCATTTTCAATTAATTTATCCTTCAAATTCTTCCAGGTAGGTTTTTACCTGTTGGAATACATTGTCCCCTGTATACCCAAACTTTTGGTCTAGGACTTTGTAGGGGGCTGAATACCCAAAATGATCCAATCCAATAACTTTTCCAAATGGGCCCACGAGACCTTGCATATTTACCGGTAGACCGGCTGTGAGGGCCAAGGTTGGGATCTGTGGGGGTAAAATGGATTCTTGATAGGATTTGGGTTGATCGCGGAAGAGGCCTTCAGAAGGAGCGGATACGATCCTTACTTTTAGGTGTTTTTCTTGGCGTAGCCTTTCTGCACCTTCAATCAAGGTCGATACTTCTGAACCATTACCCACCAGGATAATGTCGGGCATTCCCTCAGTGTCCTGAACAATATATGCGCCTTTGCTCGCTTCCAATGCTGCCTCAAAACGCGAACGCCCATTCGAGGTAGGGACATCGGGAATATTTTGCCTGGAAAGTATCAGTCCACTCGGCCCATCTGTCTTTTCTAAGGCCAGTTTCCAACATACAGTAGTTTCATCTGCATCGGCCGGACGCAAGGCCAAAAAGCTACGTTTGTGGGAATGATTTTTCATTTGTTCCAGTAACCGTATTTGGGCTTCCTGTTCGATCGGCTGGTGAGTAGGTCCATCTTCTCCCACCCGGAAGGCATCATGCGTCCAAATGTATTTTACCGGAAGTTCCATTAGAGCTGCCAGCCTTACCGCAGGCTTCATGTAGTCGGAAAAGACAAAGAAGGTCGCACAAACCGGGATAATTCCGCCGTGGAGGGCCATGCCATTGCAGATAGCCGCCATAGCGAATTCTGATACACCCATTTGAAGAAAGCGACCACTGAAATCTCCCTTCTTGAACGGGGTGGTCTTTTTCAAAAAGCCGTCCGTTTTATCGCTGTTGGACAAGTCGGCTGAGGCTACCACCATATTCTCAATGTGATCGGCGTAGTGCTGTAGTACTGCCGAAGAGGCATTTCTGTGAAGCTATATTAGACTTCTGTTGGATAGACTGAGTAGTCTATTTGGGGCACTTCCCCTGATAAGAAATTTATTGAGTTTTGCAGCCAGTTCTGGATTGGCATTTTCCCAAGTAGCTTGCTGAGGCTTTTCTTTCAGTCAGCCTAGCGCTCTTTTTTTCTCTAGGACCTGGGCGTAGTGTCTGGCTACTTCTGGGAAGAGCTGGAAAGGATTATCTGGATCCCCGCCGAGGGAGTTTATAGTCTTTTCAACAGAGGCACCTGCCTTGCTAATGGGTTTTCCATGCAAATCTACTCCCCCTTCTAAAGAATCTCCTCCCTCAGTAAGCACACCTTTTCCCATAATAGTTTGTCCGATGATCAGGGTAGGCCTGTCTGTTTCCGCATGTGCTTCCTTTAGGGCATCATGGATTTGCTGGGCATTGCTTCCTTCGACGGTAATTACCCGCCAACCCCAAGATTCGTATTTTTTTCCGGTGTCTTCTGCCGTAACCACGTGGGTAGTAGAAGACAATTGGACCTCATTGGCATCGAAGAACATGATGAGGTTATTCAGCCCCAGAAAACCTGCAATTCTCCCTGCTTCTTGAGAGATTCCTTCTTGAACCCCCCCATCTGATATATAGGCGTAAGTCTTATGGGCCATCCAGTCCCCAAAGCGATGGACTAGAAACCTTTCTGCAATGGCTGCTCCCACTGCAAAGGTGTGCCCCTGGCCTAAGGGCCCAGAGGTATTTTCTACTCCCCTCAAAAAGTCTTTTTCCGGATGGCCAGGGGTAGGACTCTCCCACTGGCGAAACTGTCGCAAATCATCCATAGAGTAATTCCCGATCATGGCTAGGGTGCTGTAAAGCATGGGAGATAAGTGGCCAGGATCTAGAAAGAAGCGGTCTCTATGAGCCCAAGAAGGGTTATCAGGGTCGAATACCAGGAATTCTGAAAATAACACATTCATAAAATCCGCTCCTCCCATAGAACCCCCGGGATGTCCAGAATTTGCTTCTTCGACCATCGAAAGGCTAAGGACTCGGATGTTATCGGCTGCTTTATTAAGGGTAGAAATATCCATCGTTGTTTTCTGTTTTTGTTATAGCGGGGGCAAATTAAGGGGAAGGTCCAATAAATCATAAATAAGTTTCGCAAAAAATTTCCTAATATAGGTCTCGTTTTACCAAACCTACTACTATGACGGAAATCAACCCCATCGATTTGGGTGTATTTATTGCCTATGGATTGTGTATCATCTCCCTAGGCCTTTGGGTATCCCGCACCAAAAAAGGAGAAGAAAAAGACGCAGAGGATTATTTTTTGGCGGGAAAAACCCTTACCTGGTGGGCCGTAGGCTCCTCCCTCATCGCTTCCAACATTTCGGCTGAACAGTTCATTGGCATGTCTGGTTCGGGCTATGCCCTGGGGATGGCAATTGCCTCATATGAATTTATGGCAGCCTTGACCCTCATCATTGTGGGTAAATTTTTCCTTCCCATATTCATAAAGAAGGGCATTTTTACCATGCCGCAATTTCTGGAACTCAGGTATGACGGAAGGGTACGAACCAGTTTAGCCATTTTCTGGCTAGTGGTCTATGTATTTGTCAACCTCACTACGGTCTTGTGGCTAGGGGCCCTTGCCTTAAATACCATTGTAGGGGTTCCCATTCTATATGGAATCCTGGGTCTGGCCCTATTCTCAGTAGTTTATTCTCTATATGGCGGCCTGATGGCCGTGGCCTGGACGGACGTGGTCCAGGTAGTTGTTCTGTTGGGGGGAGGAATTATTACTTCGGTCATTGCCCTCGATTTAGTCGGTGGAGGCGAAGGTTTTATGGCAGGCTTGCAAGTATTGTATGAGAAGGCCGGTCCCAATCCCATTGCTGGCCTTCAGAACCATTTTGACATGATTATCGAAAAAGGAGTCATGACCATTCCCGATGGGGCAGGGGGAACCAAGGATGCTTGGTTTGACCTACCTGGACTTTCCGTATTGATCGGAGGCATGTGGGTGGCTAACCTTTTCTATTGGGGTTGTAACCAATACATCACTCAGCGGGCTTTGGCCGCAAAAAGTTTAGATGAAGCCCAGAAAGGGGTCTTGTTTGCAGGTTTCCTCAAGTTGATCATCCCCTTGATTGTCGTAATTCCCGGAATTGCCGCCTATGTATTGCTAAATGATCCTTCCTATGGCTTCCAAGGAGAAGCCTTGACCAAATCTGACCAAGCTTATCCCTGGTTACTTGAGCGTTTCGTACCAGTTGGTTTAAGAGGCTTGGCTTTTGCCGCTCTCATTGCGGCGATCGTATCCTCCTTAAGTTCCATGATCAACAGTATTTCGACCATCTTTACCATGGATATTTATAAGCCTTTGTTGAACAAGGCTGCGACTCAATCTCAATTGGTTCGCACAGGACGTATTGTGGCGTTAGTTGCCCTAGTGATTGCTATATTGGTTGCAGAACCTCTCCTGAGTCAGCTCGATCAGGCCTTTCAATACATTCAAGAGTTTACTGGTTTTGTGAGTCCCGGAATCTTAGCTTTATTCCTCTTAGGTCTATTCTGGAAGAAAGGTACGGCAAATGGGGCCTTATGGGCGGCAATTGTCAGTGTTCCCTTCTCTATACTTTTCAAAACCTATCTCCCTCAGGTTCCCTTTATGAACCGTATGGGATTGGTAACCATACTATGTTGTGCGGTCCTCGTCATTATTTCTCTGATTGAAGGTAAGGGCGAAGATCATCCCAAGGCAGTGGAAATGGAGAAGGGATTATTTCACACCAGTGCCTCTTTTAATGTGGGGGCTATTGTAATCTGTGTGATCCTGGCGATTATTTACACGGTGTTTTATTAGGAGAAACAAGGGGCCTTGGCAGGTATCAAGCCCCCTTGTTTTGAACTTAAACATTAGAGGAATAGGAGTAATGATACTCTCTGATTTAAAAAGAAGTATTTCGCTAATTGCGCTCACCTAAGTAAGTGGACAAAGGAAAGTGGGTATTTTTTCATAGAATGAAAAGTTTACCCTGTAGGGGTAGCCTATGGGTAGATTCATAATGCCCCGATATTCCGCCGGCGAGGTATCCAAGTTGATACCTCGCCGGCGATAAAAAGGGATGGGGGACCTTTTCTACCTATATTGGGTACCTAAAGGCACCGGGATTCTCATTTGAGAATTAGGCCTTTGAACTCATATAAAATGTTCCCTAAATGAATCAGAGAAATCATTCCCTGATTTCTTTTGTCCACTTACTTAATATAATTGATATAAATATTAGATTATTTTGGGTGTGAATAATTTAGGATCTTTTGATTGAAGATATAATAAAGGGATACCTAATAAATGAAGGAGCCACTTCAAATACTTCGAGTGAACAGCAAGGTGGGAAAGGAACTTGCCAGAGCAGCCCACGATCCCCACAAGCATAGTTACGAAGAAATTATTGTCGTAATAAAGGGGGCAATTGAACATTTTATAGATTTCGATTCAACTACCCTTTATGCTCCCTTTGTAGGCTTTATCACAAAGGGAAAGGTGCATCATATTAAGCCGAAAGGAAACCTAGAGGATTGTGATGGATTCATTATCCGATTTCAAAGTGAGTTTGTTGCCGAAACCATCTTTCAACTGTATCATTTTTTTCATGAGGATGCGCATATTGTTTTTGCAACCCAACGGGAGTTTGAGCGATTTGTATCTTTGAGTGAAATACTCTACGAAGAAGCCCAAAAGGAATCCCTGGACTATGCCATCCTTCGAAGTTTATTAGGTGCTATGTTGACCATCCTGGAGTCTGAGAAAAGGAAAACTAAGGGGAATAAACTAGTAAGAACGCAGGACAATCCCTTCCTCAAATTTTTAGCCCTATTGGAAGAGAATTTTCAACATTCGGTCAGCGTATCGTTTTATGCGGAACAGCTGTTTATGAGTAACCGAAACCTCAATTTAATCTGCCAACAGATATTACAGAAAAGTGCTTCTGAGATTATTCAGACGCGAAAACTCCTGGAGGCAAAAAACCTTTTGTTAACTACTAGTAAGTCCATTAGTGAAATAGGTTTTCAAATTGGGTACCAGGAGAAGGCTTACTTTTCCAATATTTTCAAAAAGAAAACTGGACAAACTCCCACAGAATTCCGTAAAGAAGCGAAAGAGCTTTTTTCCTAGAATTGCAACAGCTTTTCGGATTTCTTATACCTCCTTTATTTCAAAATCTTCAATTTTACGAGATAACCTGGTAGTTTTCTTTGTAATGAAGAATATTAAACGCATTTTTTTTGAAAATCAGACGCTTCCAACCTCTCATTTTGATATTGTCCGGATCGAAGATTTACTGCAAAGGGACATGGACCATGATCCCACCAAACCTCACATAGTGAATTTTCATATCTTAATGATTATTACCTCTGGGCAAGGATTTCATACCATTGATTTTACTGACTATAAATTCAGCAGAGGCATGGTCTTAACGATAAGAAAGGATCAGGTTCACAGGTTTTTTCGAACAGGAGATACAAGAGGATTTCTCATTATTTTCACAGAAGATTTTATCCTTAGCTTTTTAAATGATGACCAGACGATAAAGTCCTTCCAATTGTTCAACGAGGTACTGGGATCCCCTAAGATACTTCTGGATGAATCAGGTTTCCTCAATTTAAATCTTTTAGTTGACTACATAGAAAATGAGTATAGAACCATCAAAGACGAGTACTCTTCTGGAATTCTTCGCAGTTTCCTACATATTATTCTCACCAAACTATATCGCTACAAGTCTCATGAGAATGCGACCATTCTAGGGAAAAAATATTTGCAAGATTTTGTTGCTTTCCAGACCCTTGTTGAACAGAATTGTTTCCGAACAAAAAAGGTGATCGATTATGCGGAGGAATTGGGCTTTTCCACCAAAAAACTCAATATGATTGTGCAGGGAATTGCACATAAACCGGCTAAAATTTTCATCGATGAAATCCTCATTCTTCAGATCAAAAGGTTATTGATAAACTCGCAATATTCTATCAAAGAAATTGCTTATATGGCTGGTTTTGATGAACCTACAAACTTGTTTAAGTTTTTCAAACGATATACAGATAGTACCCCAGAAAGCTTTCGACAAGCCTATTTGTGATTTTTTCCCATTTCTACAGCTTTTCCCCTGATTTCTACCTTTCCCCAGGAGCCCCAAATCCAAAACTTTGCGATAGAATATTTATCCAAATTCTATTGCAATGAAAAATCGAATTCTCTCCATCTCTATAGCAATCCCAATTCTATTGCTTGTTGTCAACTGTAAAGGAGTAAAGTCTGAGACTTCTTCTAACGCTAATACACAAACTCATATGGAACTTTCAAACAAAGAAAAGGCTGTCGCCTTGCTCAACAGCTTCAATACGGGCGATGAAGCCCCCATTTCTTATGTGAATCCTCAAACATACATCCAACATAACTTGAGTGCACCGGATGGATTGGCAGGATTTGGGGAAATGATGAAAAACGCCCCGCCTAATGGGTTTAAAGCCGATGTAGTTCGAGCCTTCCAGGACGGTGATTTTGTATTTACCCACACGGTTTACGACTTCTTCGGACCGAAGGTCGGATTTGACATTTTCCGTTTTGAAAATGGACTGATTGTAGAGCACTGGGACAATATGCTGGAAGTTCAGCCTCCCAATCCTAGTGGAAGAACCCAGACAGATGGTACGGCAGACATCACTGATAAAGAAAAAACTCTCGTGAATAAAGCTACTGCAAAAGCTTTCATAGTAGAGGTACTGCTCGAGGGTCAAATGGACAAACTGACAACCTATATCAACCCTAACAAATACCTTCAGCACAACCCTGCGGTAGCGGATGGCCTGGATGGGTTTGGGGCCGCCATGAAATATTTTGCTGAGCAAGGCCTAATAATGAAATATGACGAGCTCCACATGGTACTGGGAGAAGGCAATTTTGTACTAACTGTCAGTGAAGGGAAATTTGGTAAGGGGGAGGGAGAACCCACTGCATTTTATGATTTGTTCCGATTAGAGGAGGGGCAAATTGTGGAGCACTGGGATGTGATCGCAAGCATTCCTCCTAGGTCTGAGTGGAAGAATGACAACGGCAAATTTTAGAGAAGCTATTCCCAAACACTCTATCATAAAAAGATATCTCACTATTAATCATTAATTCCTTAGTATGAAATACTTTATCTGTTGTATACTAGCAATAGGGCTGGCTTTGACCTCTTCTTGGGCGCAAACCAATGAAGAGAAAGCTCTAGCCTTAATTGCGGCTTTTGAATCGGGGGACACTACGGCCTTAGATTACGTCAGCGATGAAACTTACATCAACCATAACCTGTCCGTTCCTTCTGGCAAGGGGGTATTATCCGGGTTTATTACTGGGAGTCCTTCTGGAGTTACGACTACGGTGGCTCGTTCTTTTGAAGTGGGAGATATCGTTGTTACTCATGCGATATATGGAGGTGTTTGGAATAATGGCGTCCCACAGGTTGCCTTTGATGTATTCCGTTTTGAAGAGGGGCTCATTGTGGAGCACTGGGACAACCTGTCTGAAGTAGTCGATGATATGGATGGGACCAGTCAAACGGATGGGGCTGTAACCCCTGCAACCAATTTGGAAAGCACAGAGACTAATCAAGCCGTGTTGGAAGAAATGGCGGAGACGCTGTTTGTCCAAGGAGACTGGACCAAACTTAGAGATTATTTCAATTTGGATGCTTACATCCAGCATAGTGTAGGTTCAGGGGCAGATGGTGCCTTCTTGGAAACTTTGGAAGGCCAAACCGGTCTATCATTCTACGACGACGTGAAATTTGTGTATGCGCTGGGTAACTTTGGTCTGCTTATGTCTCAAGGACCCGATATCAGCGGTCAGGATTCAGTAGGTACCTACGCCTATTATGACTTGTTCCGCTTAGACAGTGGCTTGATCGTTGAGCATTGGGATGTCATTCAACTTATCCTCCCCGTGACCAATGGGCAAATAACGATGGGAAATGGGGAGATGATGCGATCGTCACTATCCCTGAAACCTTGACCATCAATGACACTACATTTTATCCGGAAGATATTGTAACAGCTAATAATACCGTTTATCTCAGTGGCATTGCGGATGGGTCTGTAAGATTTTTTGACTTAACCCAGGCCTCGCCTGCCCTTCAGATGTTTGCCATGCCGGAAGAGGGATTTTTACAAAGCTGGGGCTTGGCAAGTGATGGGGATGTTTTATTGAATATTCTCAACAATCCCAATTTTGCAGATCTGTCGGCTAATGGACTGAGCAAATTGGTTCAGTACGATTTGGCTAGTGGCGAGAAGACAGACGAATGGGACCTGCCTGAGGGGTCGGTGAGTAATTCTGTACAAATAGTGGATGGTAAATACTACGTGTGTGAGTGGGCCCCTACTCCCAGAATTTATGAAATAGACCCTACAACAGGGGACTTTAATGACAGCTGGTTTACCAGTGACCAATGGACGGATCCCGATTTCGCCGGTTTAGGAGGGGTTATCTATGATGGCGAAGGCGCATTTTATGCCTCTTATGCAAATAAGCTATGGTACCTGCCGATTAGCGATGGTATCCCAGGTACTCTCCAAGAGGTTACAGTTAGAGGGCTTGATATAGTGGACGCCGATGGGATTACCTGGGGAGATGGCCATCTATACTTTGCACAAAATGACGCTTTCAACCCAGAGGCTGCAGGAACGGTTTTCAAGGTATCATTCATTGATAGTGTTACAGCCATCGGTAGAGTTTTGGCTTCCGAGCTTGATGATAGCTCAGGAGTTTGGTATGTAGAAGATGAAGAGGATGAGTATGTATTGGTAAATGAATCCCAAATGGGTGCCGCCTTTGGGGTAAAAATGGTATCCCTTCCTATAAATATCACCAGATTATCCTTGGAGTTGACCCATGAGGAGAAAGCGGTTGCCTTAATTGCTGCTTTTGAATCAGGTGATCAAACCGCCTTGGATTACATCAGTGATGAAACCTACATCAACCACAATTTGTCTGTTCCTTCTACTAAAGAGGTCTTATCTGGTTTCATTACAGGTAGTCCATCTGGCGTAGAGACTACTACGGCTCGTTCTTTTGAAATTGGAGACATTGTCGTTACGCATTCTATTTATGGGGGAGTTTGGAATGGAGGTACCCCCCAAGTTGGCTTTGATGTATTCCGATTTGAAGATGGACTGATCGTTGAGCACTGGGACAACCTGACTGATGAGGTGGATGACATGGATGGAACAAGTCAAACAGATGGGGCTGTTACCCCAGCAACGGACCTGGACAGTACTGCGGCTAATAATGCCATGTTGGAGGAAATGGCAGAAGTCTTATTCGTCCAAGGCGACTGGACCCGTGTAAGAGAATTTTTCAACCTCGAGGCTTACATCCAGCACAGCGTAGGATCAGGTCCTGATGGCGCCTTTCTGGAAACGCTGGAAGGTCAAACAGGATTATCCTTCTACACGGATGTGAAATTTGTACATACGCTGGGCAACTTTGGCCTAGTGATGTCTGAAGGACCCGATATTACAGGTCAGGATTCAATAGGTACCTATGGATACTACGATTTATTCCGAGTAGATAGCGGATTGATCGTGGAGCATTGGGATGTGATCCAACTTATTCCTCCCCAAGACCAATGGGCCAACAATAATGGGAAATGGGGCGATGATGCCCTGGTATCGGTGAAAAACCCATTGTCTAAGTCTTCTACTTTAAGTCTCGCTCCTAATCCTTTCAGAAATAGCACTCAATTCGAATTGGAGCTCAATCAGGCAGGTAAGTTTCAGTTTCAGGTATTTGACCTATCGGGAAGGGAGATGAGCCGACACACCC
Source organism: Bacteroidia bacterium (assembly GCA_965263105.1). Lineage (GTDB taxonomy): Bacteria > Bacteroidota > Bacteroidia > J057 > J057 > JBCCTX01. The sequence continues at coordinate 2,012,275 of CBDHGL010000003.1, forward strand.
TTGAATTCAGGGAGGGTAGGAATAGCTTTTCTTATGATGGAGCGTTTCTTTCTAGTGGAATTTACACCTATAAGCTAAGCAACCAACAAGGATATATAAGCGGTAAAATGATTGTCTTGGATTAAGAGAAAACAGGTTTTAATTAGGTAAGAAAAGGGGATAATGACCTAAATGTTATCCCCTTCCTTCCCTCAAAATTACGCCGCACAAAAGAGATTAATCTATTAACTAAGCAATAAAAATCATGAAACGTATTATTTCATTGTCGCTATTAATTTTAACTATTATGGCACTTTCAACTACTTTCTCTCAAGGTCAAGAGGACCAAAGTCAACAGACCCTTACAATTGCCCAATCCTTTCTTCAGGCTGCAGGCTCTGGAGACATGGAAACCCTCAAAAGTCTCATGGCTGAGGATTTTGTTTGGCATAATGAGGGAGATTCTTCTATTCCCTGGATAGGTAACTGGGAAGGAAAAGAAAAGGTACTTAAAGAGTTTTTACCCGCTTTCGGAGCAGGATTAAAGACCACCAGTTGGACAACCGATTATTCTTTTGCGAACGGAGATCAAGCGGTATTTATAGGAACGATGAGTGCGGATGCCAACAATACAGGAGAGAGTACCGGTACTTTCAGCTGGGCAGTAAGAGTTCATGTATCCGAAGGCAAAGTCAAGAGTTGGAATTGGTTTGAAGACAGCTACGCAGTATCTCGGGCCTATCATGGAAATTGAGGCAGGAATTTATTTCATTCAGAAAGATTAAATTGATCAGCTTCGGCTAATATGCGAGCCACTAGAATCTTAAATCCTAACAATGAGGGCTTAATAACCCCTCATTGTTGTATACGAAATTTGGACTTAACGATAAACTCATGATTCATCACCAACTTAATCCATCTATCCAATCTGTCATTAGCTCTTTATATCAAAAGGCAAGATTTGATGGGATAAAAATGACCCAAGGGGCTGCAAAAGCCTTGTTTCGTCCCTTGCAACCTACAGATGTATCCTCTGTCTATTTACCTATTTCCCAAGATCAAGGGGAATTCATCTACGATCTCATAGTTGAAAATAAGTGTCAACAAATCGTGGAATTCGGTACTTCTTTTGGGATATCCACTTTATTTCTAGGCGCTGCGGCAAAGCTCACAGGTGGCAAGGTCATCACTACAGAAATCATTGAAAGTAAAGCGAAAAAAGCCTTGCAAAATTTCAAACGAGCAGGTTTGGAAGATCTGATAGACTTGCGAACAGGTGATGCTTTACAAACCTTGGCAGACCTAAATACCGAAATTGACTTCTTGTTTCTTGATGGATGGAAGGACCTCTATTTACCTCTGTTCAAACAACTGGAACCTCTATTTAAGAAAGGAACAATCATCTATGCAGATAATGTAGATATGAGTGGTACCACTTCCTATCTAAATTATATACACTCTTTTTCTGATACCTATAGATCTCGAAAAACTCACCAGGGCAAGGCGGAGTTAACGGTCCGTCTTTAGCTATACTTTCTTATTAAGTGCCGCCTCATACACCCTCCTCATGCCTTCTTTTAAAGAAACGTTGGCTTTCCAACCCAAGTCGTTTGTCACGTAATCCATATTGGCGTAGCGGGCATGAACGCCGACTGGCTTGTCTAGGAGTTGCTTGATAGTGGGTTTATAGCCGGCAAAATCGGTAAAGAGATCAATGATCTCTAGGAAGTTGGTGATTTTGCCTGAGCCTATGTTCACTGCACTGCCATCACTAATTCGATCCATGGCAAAATGGATGCAATCGATACAGTCATCGATGTGAACAAAGTCGCGGCCCTGCTTGCCCGTTCCCCAGACTTCGAAAGGATCTTCTTTGGCGGCTGCTCGCGCGGCGATAGCCGGAATAGGGTAGGAAAGATCCTGGTCTTCTCCATAGCCGGAAAAAGGGCGTATGCAGGTTACCGAGAGGCCATAATACTCGGCCGCAATCCTTGCCAGGTACTCTCCTGTCAATTTGGACCAGCCATAGGTCATATCGGGTTGACCCAGGCTGCCAGAGAAGTCGATATCAGTCTCTTTAAGGGCGAAGTTTGTATTTTCCCCCTGGAGATTTACCGGATAGGCAGCACTTGAGCTAGGATATAGCACTTTTTCTGGTTGGTGGCGGACAGCCCAATAGAAAAACTCCGCGTCAATGGCCAAGTCCAGGGCTACTAGCATGGGATCACCGTCTATTTTGGCTCTTCCGCCTACTATGGCAGCAAAGTGATATACCTTAGAGAATTTGACTATATCCAAGCCGTAGGTGTCCTTTAGCCAGTTGGGATTGAGCCGCAGTTCCCTCAAAAATTCGCGAAAATCTCCCTCCCAGAATAGGAAGCGTTCATCTGGGCCCCAAAAACTGAGTTTACCCTCAGTTCTGTTGGGCGTATTGGAACCTGCAATAGATTCAATCCCCAGCCATTTACCGGGAGATATACCTACAGATAGGTCATCAACTGCTAAAATGCGATCCGAAGTGCTTTTTAAGAGGTTTTTAACCATGTTGCGACCCACGAAGCCGCCTCCGCCTGAGACCAGGTGTGTATTCATTGAGCAAGGAAAAATTTAAGAATGTTGATTGACCTGAGCGTCTAAATGGGTGAGGATCTTATAAGTATTGCGACTGGTAGAATTTCGTCCGATGAGCTCTGCGAGCAGGCCCGTACTGAACAACAGGATACCCACAATAAGGGTAACAGCCCCGAAGAAAAGGGCTGGAATACGGTGAGCCAGGCCAACCCCCAAGATCAACTTTAAATACATGAGGTAGAGCAAATCCAGGCTCCCTAGTATCGCGAAGAATACCCCCCAAGGCCCAAAAAAGTGCATGGGTTTTTTAAAATAGCGCTCTGTGAGGGTAATGGTCACCAGGTCGAGGAAGCCATTGATGAGGCGATTCATGCCGAATTTAGACTTGCCAAATTTGCGCTCCTGGTGCTGAACCACCTTTTCTCCGATTTTCTTGAAACCTGCCCATTTGGCAATCAGGGGTATATATCGATGCATTTCTCCATAGACTTCAATGTTTTTGATGACATCTGAGCGGTAGGCTTTCAAGCCACAGTTGAAGTCGTGGAGGTTATCGATACCCGATACCTTACGGGTGATGAAGTTGTAAAACTTGGAAGGAATGGTCTTGGAAAGGGGGTCTTTCCGGTTTTTTTTCCAGCCTGAAACTAGGTCGTATTTTTCTTCGGTAATCATCTGGTACAGACCTGGGATTTCCTCTGGACTGTCCTGTAAATCAGCATCCATTGTGATGACGACCTTGCCTCGGCTGTTTTGAAAACCCACGTGGAGGGCGGCTGATTTTCCGTAGTTCTTTTGAAAACGGATGCCCCTAATGCTGGGATAGCTTTCGTGTAGTTCTTCAATCACAGACCAGGAATAGTCCGTGCTGCCATCATCTACTAGGAGGATTTCGTAGGAAAATCCATTTTCCTTCATGACGCTATCTATCCAAGAAACGAGCTCAGGAAGTGATTCTTCTTCGTTGTACAGCGGTACTACCACAGAGATGTCCATCCCGCAGAATTATGTTTTTGCAATTGGGCATTAAATATACTGCCTTTTCGACTGGTATTCAACCGTTAGGGGGAATACAATTCCCCCTAACTATTCCTTTTTTTGACGCTAAGAAACACTGGCTTAGGTATGAAAGACGCAGATTGATTGGATTTAGTCAATCATTTATGGTAATAACAAGGAACTATCCCCATAGCTCAGAAAACGATACTCCTCTTTCAGGGCATGCTTATAGACTTTTTTCCAGTCAGTACCTAAAAGCGCTGCTACCAATAAGATGAGACTGGAGTGGGGTTGATGGAAGTTGGTAATAAGACCTGAGGCAACTTGAAAGGTATATCCTGGCATGATAAAAAGCTGGCTAATAGATTCAAATTGAGCTAAGTTTCCTCTTAGTTGATGTTCATACAGGCATGAAAAAGCTTCCTGAAAAGGGGGAAAGGCTGTTTGATACACTTGATAGGGATATTCCTGGGGAAGAAAGGCTGGGATTTTTCCCTTTTGAAGGAGATAAATGCCTATCCAGTAAAGAGTCTCCAATACCCTTAGAGAAGTGGTGCCGACGGGAATAATAGGACCTTTGTGTGTTGCGAGCTGTTGGATTGTAGCAGTAGATAGGCCAAATAGCTCCTTGTGCATGCTATGCTGGCTGACCATTTCTGTTTTAACTGGAGCAAAGGTACCTGCCCCTACGTGAAGGGTTACAAAGGCCTGAGTTATGCCTTTTTGACTGAGTTTTTGAAAAACTTCTTCTGTAAAATGTAAGCCCGCTGTAGGCGCTGCAACCGCTCCTGAATCTCGTGCATAAACGGTTTGGTAGTTTTCCCAATCCGATGCTTCAAAGTCCCGATTGAGGTAGGGAGGAAGGGGAGGCGCACCGATAGATTGAATTAATTCTGCAAAAGTCAATTCTGATGCCTCCCAGGAAATCCGAACCTGATTTTCGTCTCGATTTTCCCAAGAAAATTTGACTGAAAGCCCTTCTGTACCCAATAAGCCTTCCCATTCAAGCTTTTCTCCTGCCTTCCAGCGCTTTTTATTCCCAATCATGGCTTCCCAAACACAGGTTTGCTGGCTTTGAAGGGCTAACTCATGTGAATGAGGCATAAGGGGAGTAAGCAATAAGACCTCGATCTTTGCCCCTGTGGATCTGCGTAGTTGCACACGAGCCGGAAGTACTTTTGTCTGGTTAAATACCAGTAGGGAATTTTTAGGAAGTATATCCGGTAGTTGGAAAAAATGATGGTCCTGAATGTGCCCCGCTTCGTAGGACAAAAGACGAGATTGATCTCTAGGAGAAATGGGATGCCTAGCAATCTGCTTATCAGGGAGTTCATAATCAAAATCCGATAAACGTAAATTTTTGATTTCCTCAATAACACTGGTGGGAGTAAGATCTTTCTTCATCCATCTATCCGATTATCCAATATTTTGCTAATTTACCTTAAATATTGTGGGTTTTTATGAGAAAGGCACTATTTCCGGGATCCTTTGACCCAATAACGCTGGGGCACTTGGAAATCGTTGAGCGCGGATGCGGCATGTTTGACGAAGTCATTGTCGCGATTGGTGCTAATAGCCAAAAGAAATATTTATTTTCTTTGGAGGAGCGAATGGAAATGTTGGAAAGGACATTTTCTACCCAATCTACCGTCAAGACGGGGTTTTATACGGGCTTAACCGTAGACTATGCGCGAGAACAAGGGGCACAATTTCTCTTGCGGGGGATCCGCTCTGATACGGATCTCAGCTATGAGCGTCCCATTGAATTGATCAACAAACACCTGTATCCAGATATTGAAACTATTTATCTTTTCAGTCGACCAAGCCATGTTCATGTTTCATCTACCTTGGTCCGTGAGGTAATAAAATACCGAGGAAAGGTCGAGGGTTTGGTGCCCGATGCCATTGTTGAATTAATTAAAATGAAAAAATATGCCTGAGCAACAGGCTCGCGTTTTTATCATAGTCCCTTGCTTTAACGAACATCAAGTAATCCGGAAGACTCTTTCTGAGCTTTCGGAAACCCCCTATGAAATCGTATTAATTGATGACGGTTCTTCCCCTTCCATCGAACCTCTCATCCAAGATTTTTCTATACATTTTATTCGCCATCCTCAGAACCTAGGACAGGGTGCCAGCCTGCGCACCGGGATGAGACATGCTTTAGAACAAGGGGCTGAAATATTGGTGACCTTTGATGCAGATGGACAGCATCAAGTTTCTGATATAAAGGAGCTTATACTGCCAATACTTGAAGAAAAATGTGAGGTGGTCTTAGGATCGAGATTTCTACGGGCTGAAGATAGAAGAGTTATACCCCCGGGCCGTAGGAGGGTACTTCGAATAGCTCGTATATTCAATGGGTTTTATACCGGACTGTGGCTCTCTGATGCTCATAATGGTTTTCGTGCCTTTTCCAGAGGAGCTGCACAGATTATTCAGATCAATAAGGATAGAATGGCCCACCCGACGGAGATTTTGTGGGCGGTTAAGCGAAAAGGTCTTTCTTATTGCGAGGTTGCTACCCATATTGTCTATCCGACTTATGCGTGGAAGAAAGGACTGCGATGGTGGGATACGGTAGGCATTTTACGAGAATTATTCGTCCGGTAAATGCTAAGCAAAATTTCAAAATTTTGTGAGGGAACTATGTCGTTTAGGCAGTTCGGGATCTGGGCCTTGATTTGCCTCCTCCTCCAATTTTTTCGAGAATATATTTTTTGGATGCCCGTCGAAAGTGATCGCTTGTTTCAGGTAATGGTAGGGCATAACTTATTCAATGGTTTAGGACCCGTTGCCCCCAATAGAATCCCTGATATACTAGGAATTACCCAGTATCATGTAGCAGGAAATTTTCCATTGGGTTACAGCCTTCTTTTCATTTTGATTTACTGGATATCCGGGAATTGGGCCTTTGCGATTGAATTTCTTCACTTATTCTCTCATCTCGCCCTATTTTTATCTTTAGCTCTAATCTTGTGGCATTCTCAAGAAAAAGGAAATAGGTCCCCTCTTTTGATTTGTCTGTTTATGTGGGGAGTATCCTTTGCTCCATGGGAATATGCTGGGACGACTGATCTAATTGCTGCTGGATTGCTTTTTGTTGGAATATGGTTTTGGACAAAATCTGAAGAAGAGCCAATTGGTATTCAGGGGTTAGGGGCCTTTGCCTTTTTGGGCTTAGCTGCTTTTATGCGGTATGCCTATTACGCCTATTTAATTTTTCCATTTGCCTTTTCTACTGTAATTCATATTAGCGCGAAAAAAAATGGGAGGCTTTGGGAGAACAAATCTATCTCGACCGCTCTCCAGGGAGGGATTTTTACCTTTTTGCCGCTTTACCTCCTTCAAAAGAGCCTCGTTGCTGGTTCCTCCTATTTTGACCTGGTACACGAGCCAGACACTAGCCGTTGGATATACCCAGAACATCTACTCCACACGGAGAACTTTTTGATGAAGGCCTTTTGGTATATTTCCACCGATAAAATTGCTTATTTAACAGGGGCAAATCCAACCCTTTTGGCAGGCCTTGTCTGGATTTGTTCTCTTTTTATCCTCGTGTATCTGGCCATAAACCTTCGATACAACTGTCTTTCCCCCCGAGAAAAGCGTTGGTTACTTTCCTTTGGTTTGATCTCATTTCTCACTTTGGTACTTCTCGTAAACCTATCTCTTACCAAGTCTCCACAATATTGGGGCGGGAAAAAGTGGACCTATGTGCAAGAAAGTAGGTACTATTTACCCATTATGCTATTATTGATTCTGGCTTGGGGAATCATCTCCCGCAAGGGACTTCTCCGAACCCCTGCGAGAAGACTATATTGGATGCTCACTACCATTCTCATGTTGTATATGGGGGTTCATACTCTCAGTAGATACCAACAAATAGGGTTTGAAGGCCGCATCGAAGATACCCGTCAATCCTTGTATTGGAAGGAGATGAACGTTTTGTCGGAGAGATTCCGAGAAATGGCAGAGCGCCCTGGAACTGAAATTTTTGTCATGGATTTTAAAGATCCTCATGGGTATCCTCCCGAGAAATCTTTGGCAGGCTTTCACGGAATTTTCGGAATGGATCTGCAAGACTTTCTTAATTATCAGGGGGCATATGCAAAACCTCTTGAAGTGTATTTTTTAATTAAAGAAAACGCCCTTTCACAAATTCAATCCCATTCAAGAGAACACTTCGATCAAGATATGGAATTCCTAGATAGTCCTTATAGCGGCAGGGTATTCATAAAGCTAAGTCTTCCTGATAAACGCTGAGTATTTTTGATTGATTATGCTTAAAAAAGTAAATAGAATGAGTACCTGCGTAGGAGCAAAATACCTTGTATCCATAACAAAGGTCCAAAAATCCAACCAATCTCTTTCGGGGGGAGTGAGGAGAGACATATAACAAAGTAATCCTATGTTGGTAACGGAAATTGCCCCAAAGAGCCAGGCGCGTGAAGCTTCTTTTTCAGTTCCCTTGCTCCAGTTAATCCATTCCCTTATGACTAAGCCCAGTATCCCTAACGATAAGACATAAGCTATGGCCTGAAGAGAGGAAGTGATAAGGGGACTTCCCCCGCTTAGAAAATCTAGATGTGTCTGGTTGTAGTAAAAAAAGGCTTTCAGGGGAAAGGTATCCATGGCTAATAGGTGTTCTACATATATTTTTCCCCCTTGCTCATCCAAAAATGGTAAATCTCCTTGAATTATCTTCGGAAGAAATCCAACGCCCAGGTACAGGAATAAGAGAATTAAAGCGGGAGCGAAGCGTCTCCAAGCCTTGGAAAAAGAATGGTATTTCCATAGGAAAATTCCCCAAACTATTAAAGGGATTACGCAAAAAGGAACATAGGCAAAACGAATATTTGCAGTAGCGATGAGCAATAATTCCCCTAATAAGATGCCTACTGAGTGAAAAGTCAACAAGAAACAAATGCTGGCTATTAGCAGGGCTAGAGAAAAAAGATCTGTGGCTGGAAGAGGGTGAAGTAGGGTAGGAGAGAGGCCCAAATAGCCTAGCAGAATTAGGTTTGCCTTATTAGTATCAGTGTCGATTTGCTTCAGGAGTTGAAAGGCAGCAATCAGAAAAATACCCAGGGCTATGCAGTCTAATACGAAAACACTTGTTTTACCCTTTTTGGTCAGATGGTTCATCCCTACGATAAGGTACGCATAGCCTGTGGGAAGACCCTTCAAAGGTATAATCATTGGGGGCTGATCATCGGTAGGGGAAAAGGTATATTCCATTTTACCGTGATCCTGATATGCACTAGCTGCCTCGACCAAGGCCTCCGTATCCACATAGTAATTGGGAAAAAAAGCCCGATAGGTACAACGTATGATAAAAACCCCTACAACCATTCCGATCCATAATCGTGGAGGAAATTCCCTTAATTTTATCCAATCCACCTTATTCTGTAAGTTAAAATATCCAACAAATGATGTGGCTGAAAATACTTAACTTATCCCAACCTAACCACATAGCCCCCTCTTTTGAAAGAAAATTTTGTCTTTAAAGAGTTAAACTCGACTGAAATAGAAAAAAAAGGAGAAGTCCTTCTTTTATTGAATCAGGTGTTCAACTTGGGGTTTGATGTTATTGATTTTCAAGTATATACTCAGGCTTCAAAGCGGTATGAACCGCTATTTATAGGGGCCTTTTTCGAGAATCGCTTGGTGGCCTTTAATGGCTTTATTCCAATGGAAATGCTGTTGAATAACCAAGATCTCCTTTTATATCAAAGTTGTTGGTCGGCTGTGGACAAGGAGTTTAGGGGAAAGGGACTTTTTTCGTCCCTTATTCAAAAGGGAATTGATATCTTAAGTCAACGAGATGTAGGAGGAATACTGGGTTTCCCCAATGAACTATCTTATCCGCTTTTCATCGGGAAGCTCGGTTTTCAAGATCTAGGAGGATTCTTCCATAGCCCTTTGCTTTTTCCCTCTCGTTTTGCTAAGCAATATATCTTCAAGAAGGAATTACCCCATAGGGAAAAGGGCTTATGGGCTCATCCAAAGGGCTTATTCAACTGGAAAAAAGAGGTGCATGAATCCTCTTTACTAGCTAGCAGTGATAGGTATGGGAATTTGATGTGGGGTAAAGAGAAAAAGCTAGGTAAATGGGGAATGTCATTCCGATCGGCCCTTATAGGGGGAATTTCAATAGAGGAGTCAACCTATTTTTTAAAACTTCTGAACCAATTTGCGAATGAACACCATCAACAGGTAGTGAGTTTCATTTTTCCCAGAAATTCAGACTGGAGCCAATTCTTCCGGTTGAAAAAAGAAAGTCAAATGGGTAGGATTATCTATTATCCCCTATCCACGGAATTACCTCAAGAGGAAGCGTTGAACTTTTTTGTTGGGATGTTGGATACTTTTTGAGGATAGAGAATAGTATTCTTTATTGATTTCAGGCTTCCAGTATAGTGGTGAAGGATCGTAGCTTGTTTCTGAATTGACCTTGATCCAAATACCTGATACCTTGGGAGAATTAAGGGGCTACCTTTTTCTTTTTTCCTAAGCAATCCTGGAACCATAGAGAGGCCAAGTTTCAAATCCAATTCTGCAATGAGTTGAACGATTTCAAGTGTCCAGTTCCCATTGGGGTAGGCAATGGCGGTGGGGGCTTTCCCCAGTAACTCTTGGAGATAATTCTGGGCTCCGAGAATTTGTTTTTTTACTTCTGCTAGGGAATAGTTAGGCAAAATGGCGTGATGGGAGGTATGATTTCCGATTGATACCCAAGGGCTTTGAGCAAATTCTATCAGTTCCACGGGCAGAAAGGGGCGATCCAATTCTCCAATGGGTTTTAAGGCCTCTTTCCCATATCTTTTTATTATCTCTTTGTCCACTTCCACAAATGAAAGTTTCTTGAGTTCATTTTGTTCTGCCAAAATCTCCCGGAAGCTCCTCTTTTTCTTGGATTCCTCACGATAATGGACATCCCACCAGAAGGCCTTAGGCTTTTCTATGAAAGCAGTTGAAACTGAAAAAAGGGCGGGGACCTGGTAGTGAGTTAATACCTCCAAAGCACGGGTATTGTTGAAATACCCATCATCGAAACTAAGCAGAATGTGTTTCCCTTCTGTAGAAGCATTTTTCCAGAGGCTATCAGGAGAGTGAAAGTGAAACCCCGCCTGTTTGAAATAGGCAATTAGCTCAGCAAATTGACTCACTGTGACTCCTTCATGAGGGAAGATCTGCTTTCTTTCCTTTTCTTCGATAGATTGGAATAGGGTATGGAAGCTCAATACCCAAATACCGGTAGGGTTTGGCCTAAGTTGTGCCATCAGCTTAGCAGATGAATAATCTGCGTAATGGAGTATGTCAAATATCCATTTGGGCATGAAGTACTATAAACTCTTCATTCGCGAAAATTTCGGTAATATTTTCACAAACCGACATCTCCTCCAATTTATGGAGAATCAGGAAAAATGGCTTTTTTTCGGAGCATTTAAGGGGGCTTTTCTTAGCGATACTTTTTTTTCCAGTGTATAAACGCAATATCCTAGGACGGTAAAAATAAATTAAGTCTTCGTCTTTTAAGTTATTCTGAATAAAAAGAAAAAGCTCTTTGCTTGCAGGACTACCTACTTTGTCTGCTGCTTGCGGGGGGAAATCTCGATAGACATTATACAGGCATCCGGCAAAAAAGAGGGCGATAATGCCCATGGAGTAGGAAGCCGGGTTGTATCTAAACGAGGATTGTTCCAAAAGCCACTTAAAGAAACTGTTTAACCCAAGAAAGAAGAACAAGGCCAAAAACGGTAAAAGAGGAAATAGAAAGCGTAAGCCATCAGCAAATGGCCAAATAAGCAAGGCGCTGAAATACAGAAAGGTAAATAGAATTTCTAATTTGAAAGAGGAAAAATGCCTAACGATTCCCCATGCAATTAAGGGAATTCCAAATAGGTAAACAGGTAGGCTAAATCCCCCCAAGTGTAGGTAGGGTAAACTCCAGTAGTAAACTAGGTTATCTCCTAGTTTTGATAATCCGTATTCTTCGAGGTAATTCATATAGGAACCTGTCCCAGAAGGATACGTGTACTCACTTCCCATAAGAACCAGGATACAGGTAAGGAGAACTGCTATTCCCTTTTCCCCCAAAAAGCCATCTGATTTAGGTGTGGAGGATTTTTCCATTTTATACAGGAGGCCCAAAAGTAAAAAAGCCATTATTAAGACGAGTCCCACGCTTCTTATGAGACAGGCAAATCCGATTAGCAACCCTAAGACGAGGGAAGAAAAAAATGTGAGTTCTCCTTCATAAAACTTTCTGGTCAGCCAAAGGCTCAAAAAACAAAACAACAAGAAAGGAATATCAGAGTGGATAAAATCGCAGTAACGTATGAGCCAGGGATTTAAGGAAAAGCTGGCCACGCAGGTGAGGGTGGAGAATGGAGAGAGAAAGGGACGAAAATATACATACATGACCCATTGAAAAAGGATAAAACAGGCGATTACCACCCATTTCATGGCCAAGAGATTTTTCCCTACCAGGAAAATTATAGGGCTCAGCATAAGGGGAAAACCGGGGGGGTACAGATGGGGACCCAATACTATCTCCGAGTGTTCCATCGCATAGGCATTTACCCGGTACAGGTTTTGAGAAGTTCCCTTGAGAAGGGCCTCGGCCTGTTGTATATACAGGGAAAAATCTCCTCCCCAGGAGTGGAAAGAATCAGCTGTAAGCCCAGCAAAGAGTGTGGAAAGGGAAAGTAGAGCCAGGAGTACATATAGGGTAGGAAATTTGCCTATTGGTTTCATCTATTAATGTAAGCGCGCTCTGGGTTTTTTTTGTGCGACATACAGCCAGGTTAGGGCAAAAAGAATTCCCATAACGGTGGTAATGGCTCCGGCAATGGAGGCATTCAGGACTACTGCCAATTGATAGCCAGCAATAGAAGAAATAACCCCAAATCCGACGGCCAGACCTATCATATGGGATAGCTTCTGGGTGAGCAAATAGGCTGCTGAAGCTGGTACTATGAGAAAACCCACTACCAGAATTGCCCCTACGGATTCAAAAGAGAATACAGTAGTAAGGGATACCATCGCCATAAGTGAGTAGTGCCAGAAGCTCGTAGAGATCCCTATGGCCGCGGCTAAAGTGGGATCAAAACTCGTGATCTTCAAGGCTTTAAATCCCCAGAAAAGATAAAAGAGGATTATTAGACCTACGATACCAAGTTGCCAAACAGTCCTTGGGCCTAGAGACAGGCCACTGGGCAATATCCAATTGTCTAATGGTACATAGGCTATTTCTCCATACAGTACACAGTCTTGATCCAAATCTACCTGACCTGCATAGGCAGAGATAAGGATGACACCAACAGCAAACATGAAGGTGAAAGCCAGTCCAATGGCGGCATCAGACTGTAGTCGAGCATTGCGGTGTAACCATTCTATAAGAACTGAGGTAAGAACCCCAAAACTCGCTGCCCCGATTAGCATGGGCCAGGTTGACCGAGTCTGTGCCAATAGATAAGCAATGACTATCCCAGGTAGAACGGCATGAGAAATGGCGTCTCCAATCATGGCCATCTTCCGTAGGACCAAGAAGCTACCCAAAATAGCGCAGCATCCTGCTACTAAAGAACCTGTCAATATGATCCAAAATGCATCCATAATTATCCTTTTGAATCTGAGTCTTTACGGTAGGGGATAGGAGATTGGTGAGGATCTTCCACCGGGAATTCAAGTGTCTTTTCTAGTGCCGCCTCCAACTCAGGGGTAATGATGTGTTCTATAGCTTCTGCGTTGTCATGAACATGATCTGAAGGAAGGTCCAAATGGGTAGTAAGATATAATTCCCATAGGCGATGGATTCTTACCATTCGTTCTCCATTGAGGTAGCCCTCAGGAGTTAGTTTGTACCCTTCTCCTATTTGAGCTACCCATCCTTTTCGCATCAGTTTTTTTAAACCCAGGTCAATTTTAGTCATGGGGAGGTACCTTCTTTCCTGCAATTGCTGACGGGAAAAGGAAGGAAACTTTTCTTCCTTGATTTGTTCCCCTAACTGATAGAGCGCTTTAAGGAGATTTTCTTCCAGGTTTTTTAGCCGATAGCTTCGATGTTGTATCCATCGCTGAATCACCCCTTTCTTTGCCCCTAATAGAATAGATAAAAAACTCATCAAAGATAAGCATACCACCACCCAGGGCCCTGTCGGCATTTGTAGGAATTGAGAGGAAATCCAAACGCCTCCCAAACCTGCCAAGGCCGCTATTCCCACAGCAATCCATACCATGGTAGATAGATTATCTGTCCAATACCTGGCGGCCACTACTGGGGCAATCAATAAAGCAGACATCAATACGACCCCTATAGCCTGTATGCCAATGGCAATTGATAAAACCGTGAGGAAGGATAATATTCCTTCTAACAGTCCGACGGGTAATCCCTTGGCCTGGGCATAATCTCCATCAAAAACCATCAGGGTAAGGGGTTGAAAAAGTAAGAGTATGATGAAGATTAACAGCATACTGCTCCCCCCTAATAGCCAAATATCCTGTGGAAGTAGGGCAGCTGCTTTTCCAAATAAGAACTTATCTAAGCCAGATTGGGCGGCATTGCCCGATTGCTGAATCATGGTAAGCAACAGCACTCCAAAGCCATAAAATACGGAAAGGACAATTCCCAGACCTGCATCTGCCTTTAATCTGCTTTTTCGAGTGATGTAATTGGTACTAATAAGGCCTATATATCCACTGAGAAAAGCCCCTACTAATAGCACCCAAGTCTCCTTAGTTTGGGTAAATAAGAAGGCTAAGCAGATTCCCGGTAATATAGCATGTGAAATGGTATCTCCTATTAAGGAACGCTTTTGCAAAAATAAAAAGGTCCCTACAACCGCTGCTCCTGCACTCATACAGACGATCCCAATAAATACCCATAAGATATTTATATCCAATAAAGCTAGGATATGTAATACATATATCATCTGATATTTATGGACTATTTTGTTCCGATACAGGCCTTTCTTGCGTTTGAACGAGGTTTAAAACTTCGGCCAGGATATTGAGCTTACCTCCATAAGTTTTGTGAAGATTTTCGGATGTGAATATCTTCTGGGTAGGCCCTGCAGCAATCATACGGGTATTAAGCAAGATCAACCAGTCGAAATATTGAGCGACAGTTTGGAGGTCATGATGAACTACCACCAGGGTTTTTCCTTCATCCCGCATAGTTTCTAATAAGGAAAAAATTGCGTGCTCGGTTGCCATATCTACCCCGGCAAAGGGCTCATCGAGTAAGTATAAGTCTGCTTCTTGCGCAAGTGCCCTCGCGATGAAGACCCGTTGCTGCTGTCCCCCGGATAATTGAGAGATTTGCCGATTCATAAAGGCTTCCAACTTCACCTTATGGATGGCCTCTCGGGCAATCTCCTTGTCTTCCTTCGTATAGCGCCTGAGTAATTTATTTGGTCTGGCGCGGCCCATTAATACCGTTTCAAATACATTAATGGGGAAATCCCAATCTACAGATCCGCGCTGGGGAACATAGGCAATCCGATGCCTAACTTCTTTTAGCTCCTCTCCGTAAATCTTGACATATCCACTTCCAGGCTTGATCAAGCCCATGATACTTTTAAGCATGGTTGTTTTTCCAGATCCATTAGGTCCGATTACCCCAACCAGTTGGTTTTGGGTAAGGGTGAAATCTGCATTCCACAAGGCAGGAGAGCCTTGGTAGGTGACGCTTAAATTGTGTAATTCTAGGATCGCTCGTTCTTTCTTTTCCATATCTCCCTCATTTTAATCCTGCTACAATAGTTTTGACATTGGACCGAACCATGCCCATATAGGTACCCTCTGGTGTTCCCGCCTTTCCCATAGCATCTGAAAATAAGGTTCCACCAATCTTGACCTCCCAGTCTCGTTGTTTGCAATCTGATATAACCGCTTCCAAAGACTTGGAGGAAACAGAAGTTTCAACGAAAACCGACTTGATTTTTTGGGAAACGATCAAGTTTACCAGATCTTGTCTATCTTTTAACCCAAACTCTGCCACGGTAGAGATTCCTTGGAGGCCTTTTACCTCTATTTCGTAGGCTTTACCAAAATAGGAAAAGGCATCATGAGCCGTAATCATAATCCGTGACTCGATTGGGATGGAAGAGACTTGTTCATGAACCCAAGCGTGCAAATTCTTCAGGCTATCCCGATATGCATCCGCACGCATTTGAAAATTGTTGGCATGTTCTGGAAAGTGGCTTTTCAATTTCTCTACTACGATATCTATGGTGCTAGCCCATAGGGATACATCAAACCAAATATGGGGATCTATACTGCCTGTCTGCTCGTCAACGGAAATGAGGTAGCTTTTGTCAATTTCATCTCCGATGGCAAAAACGGGTTTTTCCCGAGAAAAACTTTCTAATACTTCTCCCATCTTGCCTTCGAGATGCAAGCCATTATAAAATACGAGTTTAGCATCCCTAAGCAAACGGAGGTCCCGTTGGGTAGCTTTATATAAATGAGGGTCCACTCCGGGCCCCATCAATCCTAGAACGTCTATCTGTTCCCCTCCTACTTGTTTTACTATATCTGCTATCATCCCTGTTGTAGCCACGACCAGGTTTTTTTTATTTTTATCATTTTCTGAGGGGGGATGGCTACATTGAATAAGGAGGCATATACTAAGACAAAAGAAGACCCTTTTAACAGATTTTTTTACCATGAATACCCCTTTTTGAATAGATTTAACTAGTTTTGGATCAAAATTAGTAAATATTAAAATAAAATTTAGCATAGGCTAAAAATTTCGTCATGAGATCTTGAAAATATTTCCGTAATTTATGTATATGGATGCCTTGAGCAGATCTGAAGAAAATTATTTAAAATCCATTTTTAGCTTATCTACAGATGGGGAGAGTGTATCTACCCGACGTCTGGCTAGAGATTTATCTGCAAAGGATTCTTCTGTGACAGATATGTTGAAGCGCTTGGCTCGCAAAGGACTTATACACTACAAGAAATACCATGGAGTTTCCTTGACTGAGGAAGGAAGGCCCATGGCCATCAAGGTAATCCGGAGACATCGCCTGTGGGAAGTATTTTTGGTCGAAAAATTGGGTTTTAAATGGGATCAGGTTCACGAGATAGCGGAACAGATGGAACACATTCAATCTGAGGAATTGATCACCCGCTTAGATGCCTTTCTCGGCCATCCCAAGATCGACCCACATGGAGACCCTATTCCGGATGAGATGGGCAATATCGATATTGAATCTCATATAGTCCTGGCGGAAGCTGAGGAAGGAGTGCCTCTCAAGGTTATTCGGGTGATGGATGATTCAACAGAATTCCTTCAATACCTGGATGCGCGGGGAATCTCCATTGGGGACCACCTAGAGATTACCGATTTCATTCTATATGACCAATCTTTGCAGATAAAATTTGAAGGCGGGAAGGAAATCCATCTGTCTCAGAAAGTCTCTGAAAATATTGTCGTGATGGAACGTTAACCCCCTTTGTTCATATGCATGGAGGAACCCGTCCTACAAACCTTGAATACCCATGAAGCGAATACTATCGAAATTTTTGAGTAGTAATTGGACCGTCACCCTTGTAGCGACAACCATTGGCGTTTTCCTTGGGATTTTTATGAATGACTATTTTTCCAGTAGGGAAGAAACCAGAAAGGCTAAACTCGCTTTTCAGGATGTTCTGGAGGAAATGTCTAAAAATAGCCAGTTATTAATAGAGTGGGATAGTGTTTCTCAGCTTAACTATTCATTTTTTGAGTTAATGACTGAGAATATGAATGAAGAGGAAGAACTTGAATTGGTTATGACTATATCTCAGATGGATAGCCTGCGCTCCCAGTATCCCGGTTTCCTCTCCATGGATGATTCTACGTTAGTCAGAAAAGACACTTTTAGCTACTATGGGGAATTTTCACTCAACCTCAACTCCCTACTTCTCCTAATTGACCATAATGAAATTGCCTGGACGGCCATTAAGAATACAGATCACCTGAGGCATATTGAGTTTGAGTGTATAAAAACCTTTGAAGAATTTTACAAACTATTTGGCGCTGCGGGAGAAATGAGAAAAAAATGGATGGATAAACTCTTTTTTTCCCCAGAGCAATATGAAGATCAGGGAAATATATTAGATATGGTTTTAAGGGAGTGGCAATCCGAAAACCAAATCAATACGATGCTTATAGATATGTATAAGCAAAGCCAAGGGGGACTCGATCCGTGCATAAGAAAATAAGGTTTCAGGTCTAAACACGTACTTTTTGGGATATTTCTTCCTGAATCCTTTCCACTTTTTCTATGAATAATTCGGTCTCTTTTTTTATCATTTTGATGAAACTATTGTCTTCAATTGTACCAATCACTGCCTCCATTTCAGCATCCGTTTCGTAAGTGGATTTTCTGTAGGGGTTTTCAAAGTCCTTCTTCCTACTTTTGAAGGTCTTCTCCTGAATTTTCCATTGAGTATCTACCACCCCATTTAGCTGTTTCTGCCAAAATTCTGGTGTTAGAGAAGAAACATCTATCTCATTCAATTCTAACAACGAGGCATAAGCATAAGCTGCATTGTTTAGCCCAAATTTTTGATGAATTTTATCATATTCCTCATGCACCTCTTCCCAGGTAGCTAATTGCCTTTCCCGAATTTGGGTTTTCAGTTTCTCTAGGTCCTCGGTTTGCACAAGTTGCCCCCCTAGATTTGTCCAAGGCTCACGGGCCTTTGAGGGAATACTCGATAAAGACTCTTCCCAACCACTCATGGAATTGTTCCCGAAGTATTCAATGAGGGTTTTCATTGCATAATAAGCGATCATTTCCTTGTAGGAAAAATAGGCTTCTTTCGCTTTGAGGATTCTAGTTTTCCTTCGAGAAGGCTCACAACCATCTGCCAAAATTTCTAATTCATTGAGTTTTTCTTTTTCCCCTTCTAATAATTCCTTGCCTAAGGAAATTAATTCCTCCTCTTCGGGATACTTCTTTTTGCCTTTCTTATTCAGGAAAGCTTTGGCAGTGAACAAGGCCAGTAGGCGCATCCCTTCAAACATTTCTCCAATAGTATCTGGAGCCAGATAGTCCGAAACGATGCTTTGGGCCTTGATCTTCCTTCTATCACGGGCCCCAATTTTCCAGGAATTCCTTGCAATGGCATACATGTTATACAAAAACCAGTAAGCAGGCATAATTTGTAGACAATCTTCGGCCTCATTTTGGGAAACGAGGGCAAAAGGAAAAGGAATATCCAATTCGTAGGGATAATTGGCCTTGGTAAGCAGGACAAAGGAGGCAAAGCGGGAGTTGTGCTTGGTGCTGGTACATAGGGCAGGCCAAAATCCTCTTCCTGCAACCAGTTCCCCATCTGCCCCGCGCGAATTGTGATTGGAACCTAAGGTAGCTCCAGCGGCAATATTACTTTGCCCCATAACAATCGCAGCGGATAAAAAGGAATTGTTGTGATGTTGCTCGTGGGCTGGGAAAATAAGGGAATTAAGAACTTCGCAGCAGGAAATGGTAGAATTATCGCCGAGGTAGGAATTGATCAAGCGGGCTCCGTATTTGAGAACGGTATTCTCTCCCATAATGAAGCGTATCGCTTTGATCCCATAAAAAGCCCTGCTGCCATATCCCATTATGCCGTTGACCATTTCGGCTCCTTCCCCTATTTGAGAGGGAGCCTCTGCCGAACTATTGATTGTAATATTTTTCAATTTATTTCCCCCCTTGATGTAGGCGTCTGTGCCTACCTTCACATCCTTGAGAATCCGGGTATTTTTGATGACAGTACGGTCGCCTACTTTTCCATAATATCCTCTCCTACTGTCAAATTTCTTTTCGGTCATTTCCTGAAACCTATCCATTAGGTAGGTATCTGCGCGATATTTTGTCCACAGAAAAGCATCAGCTGGGGTGATACCATCGAAAGGAAGAATGCGTCGACCTCCATTTTCATTCGCCAATTCTACCCAGATCCGAACTTCCTCTTCTTCTCCTTCTTTGATAATTCCATTACCAAATTTGGCGTGATTGGTGGCGTGCATCTCATTGATGTTGAACAGAATCACCTCTTTCCCAATTTGGTAATGGGCGAGGTAATCCACATTCATGATGACCACATTGTCCCCAATGTCGCAGGATACAATGGTAGAATTGTACAAGCCTACGGGTAATTGAAGCTCATTATATTCCAAATAATAGCTTTCTAACGCCCCAAGGCGGATCATACCGTGGAAACGACAGTTTTTTACCAATTTCGGATCAAATTTCTCATCCACATATATATCCGTCCAATTATCAGCCTGGTTTTCATTTTTTACTAAGACTTCGATCTCATAGGCAGATAAGCTTCTAACCTCCCTATTTGGGTGGAAATATTCATTCCTCAGGTAATACTCGTCTTTCCCCTCTGGTAAGTAGGGAGGTACGATGAAGTCGTACCCGATCTGGTGGAGCGGTTTTTTATATATTTTATTCATACCCTTAACGATTGGTCCGAATGGGTTCCTTGAGTTAGAGCTATATCCTGTAAATTTACTCTACTGTTACAGACTTAGCTAGATTTCTTGGCTGATCTACATTGCATCCTTTGTTGATTCCTGTGTAATAGGCCAATAGCTGAAGAGGAATTACAGAAATCAATGGAGTGAATACTTCATTGCACCGTGGAATTTCCAAGGCATAGTCTACCATCTCTTTGAGGTAGGTATCTCCTTTGGTAATTACTGCCATAACCCGGCCTTTACGGGATTTTACCTCCTGAATATTGGAAACGACTTTTTCGTAAGCACTATCCTGGGTAGCGATTACCACTACCGGCATTTCTTCGTCGATCAAGGCGATCGGTCCGTGTTTCATCTCTGCGGCAGGGTATCCTTCGGCATGGATATAGGAAATTTCTTTTAGCTTTAGGGCTCCTTCCATGGCTACGGGGTAATTGTAACCCCTACCTAAATACAAGAAATTCCGGGCATAAGTGAACATCCGAGAAATCTCCTCAATTTGGGGTTGGAGTTCCAAGGTTTCCTCTATCAGGGCTGGAATTCCCTCTAGTTGCAAGAGTAGGTCCTCGTAACGCTCTTGAGAAAGGGTTCCTCTGGCTTTGGCAATTTTCAAAGCGATCATGGAAAGAACGGTCAACTGAGCGGTAAAAGCCTTGGTAGAAGCTACCCCAATTTCTGGTCCAGCGTGAGTATAAACCCCTTCATGGGACATGCGGGCAATGGAGGACCCCACTACATTACACACCCCAAATACGGTTGCCCCATTTCCCTTGGCTAATTCCATAGCAGTAAGGGTATCGGCGGTCTCTCCGGATTGCGAGATAGCAATGACGGCGTCTCCTCTTCGGATAATGGGATTTCTATATCGAAATTCAGAGGCGTATTCTACTTCTACAGGTATGCGACACACTTCTTCAAAGAAATATTCAGCCACCATCCCGGCATAATAGGAGGTTCCACACCCCAACATGATGATGCGGTCGGCATGGTAGAGTTTATCTGCATACTGGTGAATGCCTCCCAAAGTCAATTTCCCCGCCTTTGCCTGCAACCTGCCTCTCAAGCAATCGCTAACTGAGCGTGGCTGCTCAAAGATTTCTTTCAGCATGAAGTGGTCATAGCCTCCTTTTTCAATGGCTTCCAACTCCAAGTCCAGCGTCTGGATATAGGGATTCTGAGGTACATAGGAGATATCCCGAACAGTGAGTTGTCCATCTCGGATAACAGCAATATCGTTATCATTGAGATAAACAACTTCCTTGGTGTATTCAATGATGGGGCTGGCGTCAGAAGCGAATAAAAACTCCCCTTCTCCAATCCCTACTACCAATGGACTACCCTTGCGGACTGCAATTAGGGTATTGGGCTCTTCTTCATTTAAAATCAGAATCCCATAGGCTCCTACAACGCGGTTAAGGGCAATTCGAACGGCTTCCTCTAGCGGTCCATTGTGATTTTCATACACATCTTCAATGAAGTGGATCAGCACTTCTGTGTCTGTTTTGCTGGAAAATTTATGCCCTTTGGCCTCCAATTCTTTTTTTAAGGCACTGTAGTTTTCGATTATCCCATTATGTATGATTGCTAGTTTGCCACTAGACGAAACGTGGGGGTGGGCATTTACGTCATTGGGTTCTCCATGAGTGGCCCAACGGGTATGCCCAATACCAATTTTACTTTCCAGTTGTTGGCCATTTACAAAATTTTGAAGGTCGGCGACCTTACCTGCTTTTTTGAAGGTGGTGATTTTGTCATCCTTGAGCAAGGCTATACCTGCGCTATCATAGCCCCTGTATTCCAAGCGTTGTAAGCCTTTTATTATTACAGGGTAGGCTTCTCTGTGTCCGATATAACCAACAATTCCGCACATAATGGATAATTAGCTTTATAGTTTATTAGATTTTTGTTCCACAAAATTTACAAAATACAGCGTCTAGGTCATGATCATCCGGGGAGCAATGGGAGCAATCCTTTGGGGTAAAGGGTAACTCTTTACTGGCATGGGCTAGCTCAACAGAAACGATTCCTGTGGGCACAGCCAGTACCCCATAGCCCAAAATCATTAGCAGAGAGGCTAAGAATTGTCCGAGAGGGGTAATTGGAGATATATCTCCATATCCGACTGTTGTAACCGTTACGATAGCCCAGTACATGCTCATAGGGATACTAGAAAATGTAGGATTACTTTCTCCTTCAATGAGATACATGGCTGATCCCACAATACAAACCATGATGAGCACGGTTGTCAGAAAGACTGTTATTTTGTGCCTACTGGCTTTCAGTGCAGTCAGTAGGACCTGCGACTCGATTAAATAGGCACCTAGTTTCAGAATTCGAAATACCCTTAATAAGCGTAGAGCACGTATGGTGACCAGGTAATGGGTACCTTTAAATAGCAAACTCAGGTAGGAGGGAAGGATGGCCAACAAATCGACAATCCCATAGAAACTGAAAATATAACCCAATCTATTCCTAGCAGAATATATTCTTAAAATGTACTCTAGCGTAAAAAAAATGGTGATGGCCCATTCTGCCCAATAGAATAAAGCTGCATATTGTGTTTCTAGGGTAGGCACTGTTTCCAACATCACTATCCCTACGCTCAACAGAATGACGATCAAGAGAATAACATCAAATCCCTTACCGGCCGGAGTATCAGCTTCAAAGATGACTTCGTATATATAAGCTCTTATGTTATCCTTGGAAGGGTTCAATCCCATGATCTAACTGGTCATTTTAATAATCTGTTGGCTTGAGCAGTATGTAGGGTTGGGTTTTCTTTAATTCACAGAATATTTGGGTGGTAGTATTAACGGGCTTAAATGTAAGAATTTGTCTGTCTTTCTCAAACACGTCTTTATTCAACTGACATACAGGCCGCTTGGGCTGTTTTCCAGCCATCAATTGCTGCAGACATAATTCCCCCTGCATAGCCAGCTCCTTCCCCACAAGGGTATAAGCCTTCGACTTCTGGGTGCTGGAAGCTTTGGGAAGCTCTAGGTATTTTTACTGGGGAGGAAGTTCGGGATTCTACTCCTAATACTAGGGCTTCCTCAGTTATATATCCTTTCATTCTTTTTCCGACATGTTTAAATCCCGCAGAGAGAGTTTTGGATATAAAATGGGGTAATAGGTCATGCAAAGGGGCAGGGCGGACTCCAGGAAGGTAGGAACAGTCTGGCAGGCTTTGAGAACCTTTCTGCTCCAAAAAGTCCGTAAGCCGTTGCGCTGGAGCATGAAAATTTCCCCCTCCTGCTTTAAAAGCCTTTTCTTCTATTTCCCTTTGCCAATCCATAACCATTAAGGGAGAATCTGAGGAATTGGGAATATCAGAGGGATGAACCTGAACAACGATACCTGAATTGGCGAAACGACCATTTCTTTTGGAGGGGGACCAACCGTTTACTACTACTTCTCCATCCGCGGTGGCGGCAGGACAGATTATACCTCCAGGGCACATACAGAAGGAATGAACGGAGCGTTGGTCAAAAGAGCGAGACCAGGTATAGCTGGCAGGGGGAAGTTGCTCAGGTCGCTCGGCCTGACAATGGTATTGAATGGAGTCTATCAATTCTTGCGGGTGTTCTACCCGTAAACCCACTGCAATAGACTTAGGCGTAATGGTAATATTCTCCTTGTGGAGAAGATGAAAGATGTCTCTGGCTGAATGTCCAGTTGCCAGAAGAACCTTGTGTGTAGAAATCCACATATCTCCATTTACCTGAATTCCTTGTAATCGATCACCTGTTCTCCGAAATCCCGTTAGCCGCTGATTAAAATGTATCTCTGCTCCGCAATCTTTGAGGGTATTCCTTATATTCTCAATAATTTTGGGAAGCTTATTGGTGCCGATATGAGGATGGGCATCGATAAGAATATCTTTAGGCGCCCCGAAATAGACCAAGGTCTTTAGTATATGCGCTATATTCCCTCGCTTGGTAGAGCGGGTGTACAATTTTCCATCAGAGAAAGTGCCAGCTCCTCCTTCCCCAAAGCAATAATTACTATTGGGATTCAGTATCCCTTCCCGGGTCAGTTTAGCCAGGTCTCTGCGCCTTTCGCGTATGTCTTTCCCCCTTTCAATAATGATCGGCTTCCAGCCATTTGCAATAGCATTCAAAGCAGCAAATAGCCCACATGGGCCCATCCCCACAATATGAATTTCAGGTGCGTTTGTTACATTTTTCAGCACCGGTTCAAAGGATTCCTCTTCTGGCAATGCTTCATCTATCCAAACGGCTACCCGAAGGACATATCGTACAGGCGCTTTCCGCGCGTCAATGGAACGCCTAAGAATCTTCCATTGGAAGGTTTTTGATGGACTTACCCCAAGTTTGTGAGAGATATGTTTTTGTAAATACTCCGTTGAATAATCTTGAGCCTTTACTCTGAGTTCTACTATCTGCGCCATTTGGAGCGATCTGCTATATTGTTTCCTATTGGATCGGATAATTTAGGCAAATATCCCTAAATACCAGCAGGGTAGCTGAGAGCTTATGATTGTGCTTGTTTTGATTCCTATTATTTTTCCATATTGCACTTAGTAATCTTTGATTTCATATGGCAAAAAAAGAAGTACAGCCGGTGGAGGCTTTTAATCTTTTATTTTTAGTAGAGCTAATCTGGAAATATCTATGGTACCTTGTCGGAGCTGTGGGGATTGCTTGTCTGCTGGCTATTGTATGGACTATGCCATTTTTCTATCCACCAGAATACAAGTCCAGTACCATAATTTACCCCACTAATCCGGAACGCTTTGACCTGGACAATGTATTTGCTGAAGATCCCTCTGTATATGTTTTTGGGGATTCTAAGGGGGTGGAGAAACTCGATAACGTAGCCAATTCTGAAGAGTTGGAAATGTTTGTCGTTGACTCTTTGAATTTGTGGGAGGTGTATGGAGTAGATCCAAATAAGTCCGGGTCTCCTAAGCACTATGTTTTGAAAAATTACAACTCTAAGGTCCAAACTCTCAGAGTAGCAGGTAATGGCCTGGAGATTACCGCATTTGATAGAGAGCCGCAACTAGCTGCGGATATGGTAAATCTGATCGTTGACAGGGTCGACCATACAATGCGTAGAATGATTCAGCAAAATAAATCTGGAATCTTGACGGCCTATCGTCAGGGGGAAGCTAGGTTAGGCGAACAGTTGTTAGCGTTAGCAGATAGTATTTTAGTGCTTCGCAAAGCCTATGACGTATATCATATTGAGCGGCAAACGGATGCCATGCTCTCTCTTCTATATGCTAAACAAAGCGAATTGGCTGAAGCAGAGGCACAGGTCAATTATTTCAGAAATAGAAATGCTAACAGGTTCAGGGAATCTCAGGCAAAAGTTGTGGGGCTATCGAACCAGGTGAAGGAGATGACTGAGGGAAAGGAAGAGGGCAGGCTTACTTTGGAAAAATTCCGAACCGGTTATGATAGAGTTCGGCAACTGGAAATGTTACAGGATGAACTGGCAATAGAATTAAAGAATATCCAAAAGAAGATTATCAATTTGGAAAGGATGGATGAGATTCCTTTTCATACGATATTAATTACAGAACAAGCGCAGGCCTCTGATCGCAAGGCCCGACCTGTACGATGGATTATTTTGGTGGCAGTTGCCTTTTTATCTACCCTTATAGCCATTGTAGGACTTGTGTTGATAGATCGTTTTTGGCCGAAAAAAACCCAATAAACTCCTCGATCAATTCTTAGAAATGGGAAAGGTTAATTTTTCTTCTTCCAGAAGGGACAATTTTTTCGAAGATGTATTCGAAGTGGTAAAGATGATTCCTCCAGGAAGGGTTAGCACCTATGGGGCCATAGCAGAATATCTGGGAGCTAAAAAAAGTGCAAGGATGGTTGGTTATGCCCTGAATGGGAGTTGTATTGCCCAAGGGATTCCTGCACATCGGGTAGTTAATAGAAGAGGAGAACTTACGGGGCGACACCATTTTTCTCCAGATAATCCTATGGAACAACGCTTGATGGAAGAGGGAGTAGAAGTAAAGGCATACCAAATTGTCGGCTTCGAAAAATATTTTTGGGACCCTAACCGGGAATTATTGTAAGCACGAAAGGTAGACGAAGCCACACATTTATTATTTCGAGACTAATAAATAATCAAGTTGGAATAGAAATTGAACACGCCTAGATAAATAAAATATCTATGAATTCTCAGGTGATACGCTTTCAATGGGTTGCATGGTTGGGCATGGTTTTGATGTTGGGAGCTTGCACTCAACGTAAACTTACGGCCTACGAGAAATATGAATATTTGCTAAAGGATAGAGAGGATCGAGAGAGCCAAGAAGTCCCCCATGATCGGGAAGACAGGGTTTCTCAACAGGAAAAATGGGGAGAAGAGGATTTTCCAGAAGAAGTATCTCATAAAGAAAGGAAAGCCGATAGACATAAGACTAAGGTTGTTCGAGTAGCCGAGTCTTTTCTGGGCGTTCCTTATCGGTATGGAGGTACCTCGAAGAGAGGAATGGATTGTTCTGGGCTGGTTTATAAATCCTTTCAAGCGGTGGGGAAGTCTATTCCCCGGACTTCTATACAGCAGTCCGAAATAGGAAGAAAAATCTCCATGAGGTCCTTAAAGCCAGGAGATCTCGTCTTTTTTAAAACGGGAAAATCCTCTCAAAGAATAAACCATGTGGGAATAGTATCTTCTGTACAAGGAAGGGAGGTAACTTTTATTCACGCGTCTAGTAGCAGGGGAGTGAAATACGATCGACTGGATGAAGGGTATTGGGAGCCCTTATTCAGAAAAGCCGTTCGTTTGTGACAAAAAAAAGCGGATCTCAGTTGTAACAGGTAAGATCCGCTAACAAGGTGTTAATTTGAGCGTGGTTAGAAACCGGGTAAGGAAACTTGTGAAATTTTTTCGAGTCCATCAACGAGGATACCAAACTGGTCTTCTTGAATGACTTGTTTCATTCTGGTAGAAAGGTCCCTTAAGTACTCAGCGTAAGATTCAAGCAATTTTTCTCCCTTACTAGAAATGTGGACATAGATAGAGCGACGGTCCGTTTTGGAGTTAACACGCTTTACCAATTTTTGGTTTTCCAAACGATCGACAATGTTGGTTAGGTTACTGAGTTTTACTTTAACCTTTTCCCCTATGTCTTTCATCTTCTTATCTCCTTCTTCTTGAAGCAGTTTAAGAATGTCAATTTCTACGGAAGAAACGCTAAACTTCTTTTGCACAAGCTCTTGATGGCGCTGAATGACATCGGTTAACTGAAATAGACTTTGTTCCAGTCTTTCCAGCCGATCCCCTTTGAGTTCCTGAGTTTTTGCCATTGTGTTTGCAAATTATGGGTTAATAATACTGGATAAAAAATTTTTGTACAATATACGTAAATTTCTTAAAAAAAATACGTTCCACAACAATATTCTACCCGAAGAAGTTATACGAAGAGAAAACTTAAGGGTTTGTTCCTTCGCAAAAATAAACCATATCTATTTTTTGCAGTCTGTATTTTCGGGTAACAATTAAAGCCATTAAAAAACAGAGGTTTAATTAATTAGCTTCATAATTATCTGTAAATAAAGTACTTTCTAAATAAAAAGGCAAGCCTGAAAAGTTGCTTTTCTCTGAAATCTGTCATTTGTAGATAATCCTGGCATTAAATAATTCCATCAGTTTTTTCAATGTTGGATTTTTTTCTGACATGGCTTTCAGTTTTTCCTCAGGAGTGTAAGGAATATTCGATTTTTGCTCAATTTCTATTTCGGAAATAGTCAATTCCATAAATAGCTCAGGTGTCTTCAGTCGCTCTCTCATAAATGGTAAGAGGTCTTTATCCTGACTAATGAGCTTTTCTGAAAGGTCATTTTTTACCTGACAATACCAGGCATTTCCCTTCAATTCGTGCTCGGCCTCGGTCAGAGCGACAGCCTGATTCATTCTATTCTGTGACTGGAGCTGCTGTGTATAGCCATGTAAGGATTGCAGAAACTTTTCATAATCGATGGAAATATCGGCCTGGAAGACGGGACTATGGGTAGGGACTTCGCTTTCCTTTGTCCCTTGTTGGACATCTTGGTTTTGAATGAGCTGCTGTACTGCATTCAAGTCTTGACCGAGGGCAAACTCTGCTTTTTTCTTGGGAGGGGCAGTTTTTTCTATTTTAGGGGTTTCTTTTTGCAAAGCTGGGGGAGTAGAAATGGGAGCTTCCTTGGGTGCTACTGGTTCTACTGCCTGGGCTTTTTGAATTGAGGTTGGATTATGGGGCTCTAAGGACTTTTTTTTTTATCCAGCTCTCCTGCACTTACAAGTGAAAGGGCCTGGCTCAGGTGAGCAAGCTTGATGAGATTGAGTTCTACCTGAAGCCGAGGGTGAGAGGCATTCCTCATTTGTGTTTCGGCTTCCATTAGTATATTAAAGGCATTCAATAGCCACGAGGGGTCGGAATTACTACTCTGCTCCAGGTATTTTTCCTTGACGTTGTTAGATACCTCCATCAAGTTTACTGTTTGGGGTTGGCGACACACCAGGAGGTTCCGAAAGTGTTCGATGAGCCCCTTGAGAAAGTCTTTGGCTTCAAAGCCTTTTTGGATTAAGTCCTCTAACAATAGTAGCAAGGCCGTATGGTTTTGAGCCTGCATTTGGCCGACTGCTTCAAAATAGTAATCGTAGTCCAGGATATTGAGATTTTCCAAGACTGCCGAAAAACTTAAGGACTTATTCGTAAAGCTTACCAATTGGTCATAGAGACTCAGGGCATCTCTCAAGGCACCGTCTGCCTTTAAGGCTATCTGTTGTAAGGCAGGAAACTCAAATGTAATCCCTTCTTCTTCTGAGATGTACTTTAGATGCTGGGCGATATCATCTGCCTTGATCCGTTTGAAATCAAATTTTTGACAACGTGAAAGAATAGTAGGAAGAATTTTGTGTTTCTCAGTTGTGGCGAGAATAAACAGCACATGTGCAGGAGGCTCTTCTAAGGTCTTGAGAAAGGCATTGAAGGCAGCTTGGGAGAGCATATGGACCTCATCAATGATGTACACACTTTTTTTTCCATTAGCAGGGACGTATCGGGTCTGCTCGATCAAATTCCGGATGTCTTCCACGCTGTTGTTTGAGGCAGCATCCAGTTCGTGGATGCTGATACTTTTCCCTTCATTATAGGATATACAAGACTCACATGTGTTGCACGGCTCTCCCTCAGCCGTTAAAGAATCGCAGTTGATGGCCTTCCCTAGAATACGTGCGCAGGTAGTTTTTCCCACTCCTCTTGGTCCGGAGAATAAAAAGGCATGTGCCAGCTGATCCATCAAGATGGCACTACGCAGGGTAAGGGTTATATGACTTTGCCCTACAACAGACTGAAATGTACTGGGTCTATACTTCCTTGCGGAAACAACGTAGTTTGACATACCTTCAAATCTACTCACAATTTTCATCAATGGAAAAAGCTTGGAAATAATGGAGTGGCCTCTGTACCTTTGCCCTCAAACAAAGTAGAATTAATTACATATGGCCCAGCACATACAATTGGTATTGCCCGATGGCTCTTCTAGGTCTTACCCACAGGGGGTAACAGGAATGGAAGTAGCTCGGGATATCAGTGAGGGACTCGCTCGTAATGCCCTTTCAATTCGGGTGAATGGAGAAGTTTGGGATTTAAATCGTCCTATCGAAGATTCTACACAGGTGGAAATTCTTACCTGGAGGCAAACGGATGGACAAAAAACCTTATGGCATTCTTCTGCTCATATATTGGCTGAAGCATTGGAAGCCTTATATCCCGGGATCAAACTAGGGATCGGGCCTGCTATAGATAATGGGTTCTATTACGATATAGACTTTGGAGAATACGAGTTTGGATCTCATGACTTTGCGAAACTTGAGAAGAAGTTTTTAGAGTTAGCTAGAAGTGGAGAAACATTTGAACGAAAGGATGTGAGCAAGGCCCAGGCATTGGCCCATTATGAGGGTATCGGAAATGAATACAAGGTAGAGTTAATTGAAGGCCTGGAAGATGGAAATATTACCTTCTATGAATCGGGTAACTTTGTGGACTTGTGTAAGGGTCCCCACATACCCAATTCTAAAGTGATCAAGGCCATCAAGATTATGAACACTGCAGGTGCTTATTGGCGAGGTGATGAGAATAATAAGCAGATGACTCGGATTTATGGGATTAGCTTTCCGAAGAAGAAAGAACTGGACGAGTACTTGGAACTATTGGAAGAGGCAAAAAAGAGAGACCATAGAAAGGTGGGTAAGGAATTGGAGTTATTTACTTTTTCCGAAAAGGTGGGAATGGGCCTTCCCTTATGGTTACCAAAGGGAACCCAACTCAGAGAAATCCTGGCGGACTTCCTCAAGAAGATTCAGGAATCTCATGGGTATCAGCAAGTGATTACGCCTCATATTGGCAAAAAGGAGCTCTATGTCACTTCGGGGCATTATGAAAAATATGGTAAGGACTCTTTTCAGCCTATTCATACGCCACACGAAGGGGAGGAATTTCTGTTGAAACCGATGAATTGTCCTCATCATTGTGAGATTTACAAATCTAAACCCCATTCTTATCGGGACCTGCCCTTAAGAGTCGCTGAATTCGGGACGGTGTATCGGTACGAACAAAGTGGAGAGCTTCACGGCCTTACTCGGGTTAGAGGATTTACCCAAGATGACGCACACATTTTCTGTCGCCCGG
Organism: Bacteroidia bacterium; assembly: GCA_965263105.1. Taxonomy (GTDB): domain Bacteria; phylum Bacteroidota; class Bacteroidia; order J057; family J057; genus JBCCTX01. Next base: position 2,042,970 of record CBDHGL010000003.1, read on the forward strand.
ATCAAGTGAAAGAGGAGTTTATGAAGGTGATAGATATTGTTCTATACATCTTCAAAATACTTCGTTTTGATAAATTCAAAGCCCAAATATCTCTGAGGGATCCAGAGGATCCCGGCAAATATTTTGGTAATGACGAACAATGGGAAATTGCTGAAAAGGCTATCGTTGAGGCAGCAGCGGAGAAAAACCTGGAGACCATTACCGAATTGGGAGAAGCTGCCTTCTATGGACCCAAGCTAGATTTCATGGTGAAAGATGCCATAGGGCGAGAGTGGCAACTCGGCACCATTCAGGTAGACTACCAATTGCCCGACCGCTTTGAACTGGAATATATTGGCTCAGATAACCAAAAGCATCGCCCAGTCATGATTCACCGCGCTCCTTTTGGATCGATGGAACGCTTTGTAGCTGTTCTCATTGAACATACAGGAGGAGACTTCGCTTTTTGGCTAGCTCCCGTGCAGGTTATCCTCTTACCTATAAGTGAGAAATTCATTCCCTATTGTGAGGAATTGCAAGCGCAACTAAAAGCGGCGGGTTTCCGGACAGAACTAGACTACCGGTATGAGAAAATCGGGAAGAAGATTCGTGATGCTGAGTTAGGGAAATTTCCTTTTATGGCAATTGTTGGCGAAAAAGAGGTAGATCAACAAACCGTTTCGCTGAGAAAACGTAAAGATGGAGACCTGGGAATATTTAGCCGCGAGAAATTTATCGAATTTCTGGATACGGAATTGAATAATTCCCTATCTTAATCATTGGATGATTATTTTGTATTGTTTTTCAGGGTTTATTATCTTGTTATTGAAATAATAGACCCCTATTTTTGTTATTCACTTGTTTAATAATTTTTTCACTTAACTAAAAAATATTGAGAAGAGGACCTAGAAAACCTAATTTACGTAGACAAAAACAACGTCAGCATCGTATCAATCATGAAATTCGCGTTCCCGAAGTGAGATTGGTTCAAACAGAAGATTTGAACATTGATCTGGAGGATGGCGCGATAGTAAAAACTGGAAGAGCCCTGAAAATAGCCGAAGAGTTAGATTTAGACTTGGTGGAGATGGTTGCCAAAGCCAAGCCACCGGTTTGTCGGATTGTAGAGTACTCGAAGTTCAAATACGAACAGAAGAAACGAGAGAAAGAGGCTAAATCCCGTCAACATGTGGTAGTTGTGAAGGAGATCCGTTTTGGCCCCAATACGGATGAGCACGACTTCAATTTCAAACTAAAGCATGCCCGCAAGTTTCTTGGAGAAGGAAACAAAATAAAGGCTTATGTTCAATTCAGAGGTCGGAATATTGTATTTAAGGATCGCGGAAGGGATCTGTTAGCCAAGTTCAAGGAGGAGTTGGAGGAAGACGCCAAGGTGGAAATGCATCCCCGTATGGAAGGTCGCCGCATGATTATGATGTTGGCACCTCTCAGTAAACCCAAAGGGAAATAAATAGATATATAGTCCACAGTCGACAGTCCATAGTTAGATAAAGTATAGGTATGAGGTGTGAGGAGAAAGGTGCGAGTTATTTTTAGCAATTTTTTTTCTTCTTATGTCTCTCTTCATAAAAACTGTGGACCGTGGCCTATCGACTAACCCCCCTCTCCTATGCGCTACGTGCTGGACTTGAGCTTTGACGGTACGGCTTACGCCGGTTGGCAGATTCAACCCAATGCTCTAGCCATACAAGAAGTTCTCGAAAAAGCACTCAGTACCCTGTTGAGAATAGACCTTGCCGTGCTAGGTGCGGGTAGGACCGATGCCGGAGTACACGCACATCAGATGATCGCCCATTTTGACTACCTAGGCCAATGGCCCAAGGACCCTCTCTATAAACTCAATGGCTTATTGCCTAAGGATATTGCTGTAAATGCCCTCTATATTGCCCATGATCCAGAATTCCATGCCCGCTTTTCGGCCTTGCAAAGGAGTTACCGCTATCGGATAAGCTTACAGAAAAATCCTTTTGAGCAGCAATATGCTTATTGGGTAAGGCAGGAGTTGAATATTAGCCTTATGCAAGCGGCGGCTGAAAAACTTCTACATTATGAAGATTTTGCTAGCTTTTGTAAGGCGCATGGTAACAATTCAACAAGTCTTTGTCGCATTACTCATGCTTACTGGGAACAACAAGAGGGAATCCTTCTCTTCCATATTGGAGCCAATCGATTTTTGAGGGGAATGGTAAGGGCTATAGTGGGCACCCTTATTGAGGTTGGGAGTGGAAAAATATCTGTAGAAAAGTTTTCTAAGATCATCGAAGCCAAAGACCGTTCACAGGCGGGACCTAATGTTGCCGCAAAAGGCCTAAGTTTAATGGAAGTGAAATATGAAGAGGGGGCTTTTGTAAACAAATTCGCTTGAATATTTTACAATTCTGTAATTCACAAATTAAATGGAAGTGCCTTATTTGGAGATATGTTTTATCTCCCCAACAGATCTTGTATCAATGAAAAATGGGTTTCCCGCTTATCTTTAGGAACGCTGTTGATACTCTTCTTTTTTTCTTCCTATGCCCAACCCCCAATAAAATCACCGGATTTCTTCCGAATTGGGATACTGGGCTGTCATCGCCAATTTGAACCCGCCCCCTCTTTACTAAAATATGTGGAAATGAATCCAGACTTGTGTCTTTGGATAGGGGATAATATTTATGCAGACACAAAGGATGATATCGATTTCCTGGATTCCTGCTATAGCGTTTTAGAAGCTAAACCTGCATTTAGATTATTGCAAAACCAAACTCCTATGTTAGCGACCTGGGATGATCATGATTTCGGGTGGAATAATGCGGGGCGCTTCTACCCACTAAAGGAAGAAAGCCGAATCTTATTTAGAAAATTTTGGAGACTGGAAGAAGAAATACCCTTGGACCAACCGGGAATTTACTATGCCAAACAGATAGAAATAGGTAACAAGTCTCTTCAAGTGATTATGTTGGACGTACGCTACAATCGAGATGACCCAGGAAGCAGCTCGGATGTTCTGGGGGAGGCCCAATGGAATTGGCTAAAAGAGGAGCTGAAAAAACCTGCTGACTTGCGTTTAATAGTGTCTGGATTTCAACTATTACTCGATGAAGATTCGGGTTCGGAAACATGGGCAAAATTCCCTCAAGCAAGGAGGCGCTTGTTTGAATTAATTCGAGAAAGTGCTGCACAAAGAGTGGTATTTATGGCGGGAGATCAACATTACGGAGAGGTTTCCCGAATGCCTAAGGTGTTAGATTATGATGCCATCGAACTTCAATTTGCTAGTATAAACCAGATAGAGGAACCCGAATTTAACTCTTTTCGCGTTTCTCCCGTCTGTAAATCCCTGCATAGCTATGCCCTTTTGGATATTCTGTGGGATAGTACAGCTTATGACATTCCTCATCTGCTCTTTCGAGTTTTTGATGCGACAAATGATCAACTGGAACTAAGCTACCGTATAAATTTTTCCGAATTAGAAACGCCCCTGTTTTTTGAAGGCCCTGATAAATTTGTAGACAGTTCGCTTGTCGCGATTACCCATTCCTTTCCTCAGTTACATGTTCGCTATTCATTAGATGGAAATGAACCCAACAACTCATCTAATAGATACACACATCCTATTGCCCTTCGGGACTCAGAAACCTTAAAGGCAGCTTTATATGATCAGGAAGGTTTTCGACGATCTCCCGTGCAGAGCGCAACATTCAAAAAAGTGGTACCAATCAAAGGTTTAACCGGAATGAATTTGCAAAAAGGGCTTAAATATTCTACTTATGAGGGGAAGTTTGATCATATACCGGACTTCACACATCTAGCAATTAAAAAGAAGGGGCTTACCCAAAACTTTAATTTAAATGAGTTATCGGATAAAGAAGACCATTTTGCCATTCTATTTACGGGTTATTTAAGAGTGGATTCAACTGGATTTTATACCTTTTATACAGTTTCCGATGATGGCTCCAAACTGTATGTCCACGACCAGTTGATCGTCAATAATGATGGATCGCACAGTGCTCAAAAACGTGAAGGTTCTATTGCATTGGAAAAAGGATTTCATCCTATTACCCTTATGTACTTTGAAGATTATATGGGAGAAACCCTACGACTTTCTTACAAATACGCTAACTATACAGAGCAAGCTCTGCCTTTTGATAAGCTATATCACCAGAAAAATTGACCCAGATGGACAAAAATGTTCAAGAAATCATAAAGACTTTTGAAAAAAGGGGCAATGAAAATTATGCAAATGAAGCGGTTACGCAATTGGAGCATGCGCTTCAATGTGCGCATCTTGCTGTGATGGAGGGGGCTGATGATACCTTGGTTCTATCCGCTTTGCTACATGATATTGGTCATATCATGTCAGAGGAAAAGCTTCCCAAAAGCCTGGAGAAAGATTTGCATGATTTTCACGAAAATAGAGGGTATGAGTGGATAAAGACAATTTATGGGGAAAAGGTGGCAGGGCCTATTCGACTCCATGTGGCTGCTAAAAGGTATTTATGTACTCAGAACCCTGCGTATGAGAATCAGCTTTCTCCTACTTCGTATAAAAGTTATCAGGACCAGGGGGGGAGAATGACAAAAGAAGAAATACAGCTTTTCGAGCAGGACCCCTATTGGAAAGAATCTATACAGTTGAGAAAGTGGGATGATGAGGCCAAAAAGCCGGATAGAGTGGTGCCCGACCTAGAACATTATATACCTATACTGGAACAATTTACTAAATGAGGATCCATAGTAGCTGCTACTTCTTGACCTTAGGAGTATCCATTGTCCTATTGGAGATTGCTTGTACCCATGAGTCCCCTGATATGGACAACTCATATTTGTTTCAAAAAATTTTGCCGGATAGTTCCCATATTACCTTTGAAAATACCCTGGAAGAATCGGAAACCCTAAACATCCTTACGTTTGAATACTTTTACAATGGTGCGGGGGTAGGGGTAGGAGATTTCAATAGGGATGGTCTTCCAGATATATTTTTCTCTTCTAATCAAGGGAATAGCTGCCTTTACCTAAATAAGGGAGGCTTTGTCTTTGAGGACGTTACCCAATCAGCGGGAATAAATACCCTTGGAAAGTGGTCTACCGGGGTATCTGTTGTGGATATTAATGCTGACGGGTGGTTGGATATATATGTTTGTGCATCTGGACCTTTGGGGCCGGAACGTAGACGGAATTCCTTATTTATTAACCAAAGGGATGGCACTTTTGAGGAGCAGGCCGCCAAATATGGATTAGATGATCCCAGCCATAGCATCCAGGCTGCCTTTTTCGATATGGACCTCGACGGAGACCTAGATGTATATTTGGTGGCCAATATTACTTTTGGCTCTGGACCCAATGTCATTCGTCCCAAAAAGTTAAATGGGGGAGCCCCCAACACCGATAAGCTATATGAAAATATAGAGGGAAAATTTGTGGATATTTCCTCCCAAGCAGGCATCCTTACAGAGGGGTACGGGTTGGGATTGTCTATTCGGGATATTAATGAAGATGGCTGGCCCGACATCTATGTTTCCAATGATTATCTTTCTAATGATCTCCTCTATATAAATCAAGGAGACAAGACCTTTAAAGACCTTACATCTGCGTATTTAAAACATACCAGTTATTCGGCCATGGGCAATGATATCGCGGATATCAATAACGATGGGTTGAAAGATATTATCACCGTGGATATGTTAGCTCCTGGTCACAGGAGAAGGAAACTTATGTTTTCGTCTATTCATTACGACCGCCATCGTTCCGAAATTTTATCGGGCTATACACCTCAGTATATGAGAAATACCCTACAGGTGAATAGGGGAATTCCTCCAGATAGTACCCATCCTGTTTTCAGCGAAGTAGGGCAAATGGCAGGGGTAAATGCTACTGATTGGAGTTGGGCGCCTCTATTGATGGATTTAGACAATGATGGGTATAAGGATTTGGTGGTCAGCAATGGTTATCCCAGGGATATAACTAATCTGGATTTTGTCGCCTACAAGGTCTCAGAGATGACTAACAAGACCTATTCTTCTCGCATCCAACAAAACTTGTTTTCCGCCATTCAACAAATCGATGGAGCCTATATTCCCAATCAAGTATATAGAAACCAGGGTGAATTGCAGTTCCAAAATACCTCCTCTCAATGGGGCTTTGTGGATTCTTCTTATTCGCATGGGACTGCTTATGCCGATTTTGACCTGGATGGAGATCTCGACCTGGTATTTAATAACACCTACCATCCTGCTTTCCTATATCGGAATCTCTCTCAAGGGAATAATTTTATCCGGGTGGAACTCAAAGGCCCTGCCCCAAACCCTTTCGGATACGGGGCAAAGCTACAGGTGTTTTATCAAGGAAATATCCAAGCCCAAGAATTTCATCCTGTCAGAGGTTTCCAGTCATCTCAGGAGCCAATTATTCACTTTGGCTTGGCAAAATATGAGTTAGTAGATTCTTTGGTAGTCGACTGGTTGGATGGTAAAAAATCAGTGCTTACAAACCTTAGGGCAAATCAAAAGGTAGAAATTTCCTATCAGAATGCAGAGGTGTTTCAAGAGGCTTCTCCGGAGGTTCCATCCCCTATATTTAAAGCGCTTTCCCCGAAAATGTTGAAAGGTTATACGCATAAGGAAGTCCATTTTGCTGACTTCCATATTCAACCCTTACTCCCCCAAAAATATTCCCAATTGGGCCCAGGTCTTGCTGTTGGAGATGTGAATAGAGATGGAAAAGAGGATCTCTTCGTAGGTGGAGCTTTTAAGCAGTCTGGTTCCCTGTTCATTCAAAAAAATGGTGGGGGATGGAATCGCATAGAACTGGAAGAAGGAGATGCTTTCACGGAGGATATGGGATGCTTGCTATTTGATAGTGATGGGGATGGAGATAAAGATTTGTATGTGGCGAGTGGAGGAAATGAATTTCCCCAAGGGTCTAAATATTATCAGGATCGACTATATCTTAACGATGGCTCCGGGGAGTTCTCTCTGGATACGTTGGCTCTTCCCGTCCTTAATAGCAGTTCATCCTGTGTGTTGGGAGAGGATATAGATCAGGATGGAGACCTAGATTTGTTTGTCGGGGGAAGGCTAAGGCCTCAGGCTTATCCAGAACCAGGGTTTAGTCAAATTCTGGAGAATAGGGAAGGAAAATTCGCGGATATTACGGAGACCTATTTTCCGGGTCTCAGAAAAATTGGAAGAGTTAGCTCTGCCTTATGGAGTGATGCAAATGGAGACGGGCAAAAGGATTTGTGGGTGCTGGGGGAATGGATGCCCATAGAGTTGTTTGTGAATAAGGGAAAACGGTGGGAACGAATTACCGAACAGGCAGAAGTGCTTTTTCCCGGTGATACGCTTTATCGATCCCTTAGCAAAACAGTAGGCTGGTGGAATAGCATCAGTGGTGGGGACTTTGATAGAGATGGAGACATTGACTATGTATTGGGAAATTTTGGCCTTAATAGTGTGCTGAAATCTACCCCAGAGGAACCGGTTTCCTTATACGTCGCAGACTTTAATGGAGATGGGAAGAAAGACCCCATTCTTTGCCATTATCTTAAAGGAAAGGAAGCTCCTTTTCATTTCAAGGATGATTTAGAGAAACAACTAGTAGACATAAAAAAACTATTTCCCTATTATGAGGACTATGCTATCGCAGGTTGGCGTGAATTTTATCCTGACTTTCCTTCCGATTCGGTGGAGGTGTGGAGAATAGATGTCTTTCAAAGTTTGTATTTAGAAAATATGGGCTCTTTGACTTTCAAGGCCCATTATCTTCCTAAAGAAGCCCAAATAGCCCCAATTTTTGGCAGCATGGTAGAAGATCTGGATTTAGATGGGAATTTGGACCTCTTGTTAACGGGCAATCTGTTAGGGGCCGAAACTTCGACGGGGGCATATGACGCCTTTAATGGATTGGCATTGATGGGAAATGGTGAGGGATCTTTTGAGGTGCTCTCCATGCAGGAAAGTGGATGGTATGTACCGGGAGAGGGAAAAAGTCTGGTTAGCCTGTATATTGAAGCTCAGAGGATGGCCTTTGCCGCAGAAAATAATGGGCCCCTACACCTATTCCAGAATCGTGTTTTGGGAAAGCATATAGTTATGACCGTTGATGACAACATCCCATATATTTGGCTTGAGCATAGCGATAAAAAAGTTGAAAAGCGCGAAATCTATAGAGGAAGTGGATATTTATCTCAATCTTCTTCTCTACTCCACTTGGGGCCCGAGATTGAGCAAGTAACAGGACTTACTATCCAGGGCGATAGCGTCCTTATTTTTTCCAATCCATAACAATTTCCTTCGAATTAATTCATTCTGTCATAATACTCTGGTTTTAAACAGGTAAAGGTTGGGATATCATTGCGTAATACCCCAACCTTAGTTTTGCTTCTAGATAAGGGAATGGAAAATCGAAATCATTTCCTAGCATATTTTCTATTTATCACATTTACAACCAAACTATGAAATCAACTCATTTACGAGTAGTTGTCCTCCTCCTTTGTATGGGAATGCCATGGTGGGGGAACCAACTGCACGCTCAAAGTGTATCTGTCAGTGGCTCTGTTGCAGACAAGGAGGGAAGCTCCTTACCAGGTGCTACGGTCCTGGTCAAAGGATCCTCCTCAGGTACATTTACGAATGAAGATGGGGATTTTACCATAGAAGTTCCCTCAGAATCCAGTGTTTTGGTATTCTCCTATGTAGGATACCTTAAACAAGAGGTACTGGTGGGTTCCCAACGGAGCTTTGCTATTCAATTGGAAGAAGGGGTAAACCAGCTACAGGAAGAAGTAATCGTTGGGTACGGAACTCAAGAAGCAGATGATGTGACAGGTGCAATCTCTTCGGTGAGGGGAGCAGATATTAACAACTTGCCCGTTACAGGAGCCTCCCAGGCATTACAGGGGAGAGCTGCTGGAGTAAGCGTAGTCCGTACAGGGGGAGCTCCCGGTGCAGGAGGAGATATTCGCATTAGAGGAACGGGAACGGTCAATAATGCAAATCCTTTAGTAGTTATAGATGGAGTCCCTGCAGGGGGCTTAAATGACATCAACCCCAATGATATTGAATCCATAGAAGTATTGAAGGATGCTTCTGCGGCAGCTATATATGGTCTCCGTGCGGCTAATGGGGTGATCATCGTAACTACAAAAAGAGGGCGTTTTAATGAGAAGATAAACTTCAGTTTGAATACCTATGCAGGCGTTTCTAGCCCTATAAATACTATCGACGTCCTAAAGGCGGATGAACTTGCACAACTTAAGATAGAGCGCTATACCAATGATGGGATAGATATCAATCCCATTTGGCAAAATTCAGATTTTACGGTTCAGCGTACTGACTGGCAAGATGAGCTTTTGGAAAATGGATCTGTTCAAAACTATGACTTTGCCATGAGAGGGGGAGGAGAACGTTCTAGCTTTGCGATATCGGGAGGTTACTTTAAGGAGGATGGAATGATGAAAAACTCCTTTTTTGAGCGGACCTATCTTCGAATCAATTCAGACCACCGAGTCAACGATTGGCTAAAAATAGGACAAAACCTCCAGTTGACCCGCCAAGAAGATAATTTCCTAAACACCAATTCGGCCCAATCGGGAATTTTGTGGAGCGCCATTCGTTTTCATCCTGGCCTTCCAGTAACCATGGAGACTCCTATCCCTTCCTTAATAGATGCAGGCTTTGAAGTTGGAGATTACGGTTCTTCCCAAGTCAGTGGGGAATTTGGAGATATTAACAATCCCATTTTCACTGCTATTGAGGATGCCGATAGACAAGCCACCAGGCACCGGCTGTTGGGAAATGTTTTTGCCGAAATAGAGATTCTTGAAGGCTTAAAGCTTCGAGGTAATTTTGCCCTGGATGGAACCATTTTCGACCAGGACCAGTTTTTCCCCATAATAGATAAGCAAATTCGGGCACGTTCCAGAAATGAATTGAGAAGATCCTACAGCGAGGGGTACTCTCTACTAGGAGAATATTTCCTCACTTATGATCGTGCTTTTGGAGACCACATCGTAAACTTCGTTGGGGGATACACAGCTCAGCGCTTCAATACGGAGAGCTTTTCCGCTGGAAGAAGGGACTTTCCCAACGAGGATCCCGACCAGCGCTTCCTTAATGCAGGGAATACCATTGACCAAGCAAGTGGGGGAAAGAGTGAAAATGCCCTGGAGTCAGGTTTTGTAAGGTTGACCTATAATTATGCAGAGCGTTATTTATTGACTGCCACCTATCGGAGGGATGGTTCTTCTCGTTTTGCTCCAGGTAACAAATGGGGAAATTTTCCAGCAATTTCCGCGGGATGGCGTATTTCCAGCGAATCTTTTATGGAGGACAATGCCCTATTTAGCAACCTGAAACTAACAGGAAGTTGGGGACGTTTGGGTAACCAAAATATAGATGACCTGCAATATCTTGCTCTTATTTCAAGTGGACGCAGGTACTCATTTGGTGGGGAACAAGTGGTGGGTTCTTCTCAGAGTAGATTCCCAAATGAGAATATTTCCTGGGAAACTACGGAGATGATTGACATAGGTTTGGATATGGGCTTTTTGAACAACCAATTGCTGGCTAGTATCAACTATTTTGTCAAAGACACAGAAGATATGTTATTGGCACCTCCTACTGTGGGAACCCAGGGAAGAACTTCCATTCCTGATCAGAATGTAGGAGAAATTAGAAATGAAGGGGTGGAAATCGAATTGGGATATCAGAAGGCAACAGGGGATTTGAAGTACAGTATTTCTGGAAATATTTCCTTTATCCAGAACGAGGTTACCCGCTTATTTGAGGGCCAATTTTTGGCTTCCAGGACCTATGGACGTCCCAATCAGGAGATTTCCCGAACCTTTGTGGGAAGTACTATCGGAACATTTTATGGGTGGCGTACCGATGGCTTATATCAAAGCGTGGAGGAGGTCAACTCTGACCCCAACATAGCCAACGACCCTCGTCGCTCCAATGACCAAATCCAACCTGGGGACGTACGCTTTGTCGACCTCAATGGAGATGGCTTGATCGATGATCAAGATCGTGAAATTTTGGGTGATCCCTTTCCCGATGCCGAATACGGTATCAATGGAAATGTTTCCTACAAAGGCTTTGACCTAAACCTCTTCTTTTTGGGGCAGGCTGGATTAGACCTGTACAATGCTGACCGCATGCAGGGCATTGATCCTACCTATCCCTTCAACATGTATGCAGAGACATTGAATAGGTGGAATGGTTCGGGTACTTCTAATAGCATTCCTAGAATGACTACTAATCGAAATAACCTCAACCACCGTACTTCTGACTTGTTCATTGAAAAGGGCGATTTTTTCCGTCTTAAAAACCTCACCTTGGGTTACTCTCTCCCCAAGTCCCTCCTTCAGAATATTGGAATTTCTGGTATCCGTCTCTACATAACCGGACAAAATGTTTTCACCATCACAGATTACTCCGGGATGGACCCTGAATTGGGATATGTAGATGGAAACCTTCAACGAGGAGTAGACTATGCTCAATATCCGCAAGCACGTACCTGGATTTTTGGAGCCTCATTAGGTTTCTAATTCTCCTGATGAAATTATGTAAGACAATTTGAAACGAGTTAATACCTTAGAAATATACAACAATGAAAAAATTACTTCTAATAAGCGCTGCCGTAGCCATGCTAGCTATAGGATGTGAAGAAGAGTTTCTAGAATCAACTCCTTTTGGGCAGGCTACCTCTGCAGGATTTTGGCGAAATGGGGATGATGCCCTTGCCGCTGCTAATGCTATGTACGAACCCTTAGAAGATGGAAACTTCTATGGACATTCTGAGCAAACCTTTGAAATTTGTTCGGACGACTTTTGGCGGGCTGGAGACCATGGGGAAGATCAGGCCATTGAAGAGTTTACTTTTGACCCAGCAAACTCCCAATTGAGGTCTTCTTATAGCCGGAAATATGAAATAGTCAATCGCGCAAATGCCGTATTGATCAATGTCCCCAATATTGATATGGATGCCAATTTACAAGAACGTATTCTTGGGGAAGCCTACTTTATGAGAGGCTTTGCCAATTGGCGTTTGCATATAATCTATGGGGAAGTTCCCCTGATCACAGAAGCAGATGTAGCCGAAAATAACTTCAACAAACCCAAGGCTACTGTGGAGGAAATGCGCGCTGCCATCGAATCGGATTGGCAGCAGGCTGCCAATCGCCTGCCTGCCACCTATGAAGGGGCAGATTTGGGAAGGCCTACCAGTGGGACAGTCAACGGGTTCTTAGCTAAACTATACGTATACTGGGAAAAGTTTGATGAAGCTATACAGGCTGGAAATCAAGTAATAAATGGTCCTTACCCCCTGGCAGATAATTTTGGGATGAGTTTTCAGATAGAAACTGAGAATAACCCAGAAGTATTGTTCTCTGTCCAGTGTACGGATGGATGGAATTCCAATGCCTATCGCATCTACACTACGCCTAGGCCTTGGGGAGGTTGGGATTTCCACGAACCCATTCAGGACTTAGTGGATGAGTTTGAAGCAGATGATCCACGCTTGGATTACACCGTGTTCAAAATTGGCGATACGGTAGACCTGGGAGGAGACCGAGGGCCTACGATGTATGAAGAAGGTCTGTCTCAAACGGGCTATCACTTCCGCAAATTTGCTTCCTGGAGGCCTACTGGAGGTTTGAATGGGGATCAAAATATACCCATTCTCCGTGCCTCAGATGTATACCTCCTGGTGGCAGAAGCCAAAATCCGAAGCGGTCAAAGCGGAGATGGAGAGATCAATGCGGTGCGGGAACGCGCAGGCTTAGCTCCCTTGTCTGGAGCAACTATGGAAGATCTCATTCATGAAAGGCGGGTAGAGCTGGCTGGAGAAAATAATCGCCACCAGGACCTCATGCGATGGGACCGCGCCGGGATAATTGACTTGGTACAACACTACCAAATAGACCGGGGAACTTTTAAACCCCCACGCAACTTTCAGCGTCCCAAGCACTATTATTTCGCCTTGCCTCAGAGAGAGATCGACCTGAGTAATGGTGTTTTGGAGCAGAACTCAAATTACTAGGCATCAAAATTCATTAGTTTATATATGGGAGGGGCTAGGGAAACCTGGCCCCTTTTTTTACCTGATTTTAAGGAAATTTTCTTTCATTAGACATATGAAAATACGTTTGAAGTGGGTTGTAATCTTTTTATTACTTACGGAGTTAGGTACCGCCAGTAGTTGTAAAAAATTCGATAAAAAACTGTATTTGGTGGGAACCTGGAAAGTAGATTCCGCTTTTACTTATTACAACGGTTTTGCCAATATCGACCTTGATTCTTCCAGGTGGGCGGAGTATGAATATCTACTAGATGGTCAGATGAAAGAAATCAAAGAGGGTTCCTTTTTGCCTTATACATATGAATTAGAAAGAGATTCATTAATCCACAACAAGACAAATGGAGAGCGCTTTCAGACCTACGAAATCCTACAATTAGCGCCCAATCGTATGGTGCTAAGAAAAGAAAAGGTTCCCATTTTTTCAGGTCAGGGGCAGCTACGCTACGAAATACGGTATTTCTCGAAAAAAAAGTAGGGGAAGGTAAACTCTCTAGGTTTGTAAAAAACCCAGAATTAGTAAACCAAAATCACATTGGCAACCCTTCTTTCTCCCTGCTCATCAAAGATTTTGTTATCTGAGGGGTGGTTGACCACTCCCTTTTGGGCAATCCAGAGAGTGGTTGAACCTCCTCCGTCTAAATTGATCGCATCAAGGCATTTCAGTTGTTTGGCAAGTTGAGCCAATTCTGGTGTAGTCATCCCTGCAGCGGCTTCATTTCGCCCATCTACCGTAATCAAAAGGGTATGACCCTTCTGAGTAGTACAGACACAGGTTCTAGGATGTCTTCTTTCATTGAAAGGAGTACTAGGCAAAGCTTGGAAATTTCCTTGATAAAGAAGTAGGGGACCTGTGAATAACATATCCTCATATGCATCATCATGGGTTTCCTCTGAAGGATGGGCAAAAGGGATAACAGACAAGCTTCCACGGGCATCTATTCCTATAGCATGTTGAGTAAGCATTTGGGATTGAGATGTATGAAGGTTAATTAGGCTATCCTCTACCTGAAGATAGGTCACAGAGCCTCCCTTTTTCATATCGAAGAACCCTGCATTCACAGCGGCAAGGGCATGCTCTTCTTTGCCAAACTGGCTTGTAGGTTTAAGGACTTTTGGCTCATAATCAATAGATAGTCTTCTGCTCTTCTTGATTCTCAATAGGCTGATATACTGCTGTGAATGATATAGAGATTTCGTATGGAGGTACTGATACTGGATTCCTCGGGCAATTTTTTCCTTATTCCAAGATAGTTTTTTGGGGGATTGGGCTTCCAACTTTCCCCAAAGGAGAGTTCCGATTAGGAAAGAGAATAATGTATTTCGGATGCATGATGGGGCCAAAGGCAACATAGTGTTAGCTTAGATTCTGTTAATGAGAGAGCTTATCAAAGGTAAGTTCTTCGCGCTTATCATGTCCAGGTGCCTTCATGAAGAGGTTCAACTCCTGGCCCAAAAAGTCCTCAAAGTATTCAATCCGGATGGGATGTTTGCCTTTCTTGAGAGCAATGTATCCATGCCGCGTTCGGGCGCTATGTGATCCATCGTTGTCAACAACAACTTCATCATGGAGATATACTTTGGAGCCATCATCCGAATGAGAATAAAAGGTATATAAGCCTTCTTTTTGGACTTCTAAATAGCCCTCATATACAAGCGCATAATGGTCTATGCGCTTGCTTTCAATAGCTGATACCTCAAAATCTTGGGCGATCCCTGTCTTTGTTACAGTTAATGTGTCAAAGTTGGGTAAGACAAGAAAATTGCCTTGGTAGTATGAATAGCGAAGTCCTGGCTTGGTGTTTCTTTTGCTACTGGGCTGTAAGGGAGATACTTTTTTGTAAAAGGTTTCCAAATAATCTGTACGAAATCCCGTCTTTGAGTCAATTAAAACTGCTTTAATGGAAGTTGATGTGTCGAGAAGAATGGGGCTTTGGAAAATAGGTGAGTCTTTATCTGGCTCTGTTCCATCTGTGGTATAATGGATAGCGAGCCCTTCTATTTCTGTAACTAAATTTACTTGGGATTGATCTATAAACAGCAGCGGCTCTGTAAAGGCAATCTGCTTTTCCTTAATAACCTGTGGGATCATAAAAGTACCTTCTATTTGAAAGGGCGGCTCTCCTATTTCCGGGTGATACCCCAAGGAGAAGTGGACCTCTACTGGATCTATCATGTCCAGGGGCATTTTGCCTTCCCGCTTCCATGGGATAAGCCATTTTTCTGTGCTATGAGGGGCTACCGGGAGAGACCTTATCGTTTGACTCAAGGCCAGGTGATGGTTGTGGTAAATCCTCCCATTAAAAAATAGGGTGTCGTTAGAGGAATTTTCTATGTCTAGGTGGATTAACCCTGCATTTTCCTCCTTATTTTTCAACATTACTGCCTTAAAATCAGTAGCGGCAATCAGCGAAGTTCTCTTTTTCCGTTCGACCTCTGGGGAGATGTCATGACTGAGCATTCCTTCTAATCTTAGGTTGAGCATCTTAGGACCATCAGGTGTCATGGATATCCAGGTAACATGGTCAAATTCCCCAAAATTTGGCCCCCTTAGCCTACTTCCTCCCCCGGTAGTGGCAAGGACATAGTAGTTTCTCTCTTTGCGGGTCGCTTGCAGGTAGGTATGATTGTGTCCAGCAAAGACGGTATAGGGCCTATTTTTCAATTGAGCCTCTATTTCTGCAAAGCGATCGGCTGTTTTATACCTCCAAATTGGATGGTGCATGAAAATCAGCGTCCACTTGACTTCCTGGTTCGCCTCTAGAATTTGTTTGAAATAGGTGATTTGTTCATCGGAAAAGGTTGCATCTTCATCCCCATCCGTACTATCAAAGGCTAAGAATAAGACATTCTTATAAATAAAGTGAAAATAGGTATGCCCGAATCTTTTCTTCCAGACTTGGCGCATACGATTGTTGGCAATGTCGTGATTTCCCGGGACGAAAAAGAAGCGCATTTCAAGGGGGTTGAGTAGGCTATCAAATTCCTCCCATTGGTTTTGAATGGTATCGGGATACATGGAGCCTTCAATTAGGTCTCCTACGCTCATTACAAATTCAGGCATTAGGAGATTGAGTTTTTCAATAGCTTTCCCAAAAATTCCTTCTCTATGACCACCTGTTCTATCTGAGACAATAGCAAATTGGAAACTCTCTGGGTCATCCTTAAATGAGGAGGAAGTCCAGGGCTTTTGGGAAGTTTCTATTTGGTGGATAAAGGGGGAGTTCTGGGCACATATACCATTGAGTATCCCCAGGTTAAGTAGGATAAATAAGAAATTTCCTAATTTCATAAGGAGAGGCTTTTGCTATGAAATTAGATATTATGATTGGTAATTCTGTATGGGTTACCAAGTGGTAATATAAAAATAATATGAAATTAAGATTGCCCTACAAGGCCTGCAATTCGTAGTTTAATTCAGACAGAGAGTGAATCAACATTTTGCGGGTGCGGTTTACCAAGACTGGAAGTACGTCTAAGCGCTCCTTACTCTTGGCGACAAACTCAATGTTTTGCATCGTCTGCTGGAGCTCTTCCATCCCCATGAGCCCAACAGAGCTTTTAAGTTTGTGAGCCGTTTTGGCTAGCTGGTCAAAGTCCTGCGTTTTGAGTTGGGTATCCAATTGATTAATCATCTCAGGCGTAGTCTCCAGAAATTTTGAGATGGCTTTTCGCATGATAACGGTATCTCCTCCTGAAACCTGTTTGAGGTAGTTGATATTGGTATATTTCTGTTGGGAACTGCCATTTTGGCCATTCGTAGCAGGCGTAGCTTGGGGTACCACCGCTACCTTTTCTTGGTGGACCGGGGGTACTGGAGTTGGGGGAGTGGGGGGGGCTTGCTTAACGGGAGGCGTAACTTCTTTTACTTGAGAAGGAGCTTCCTTCTTTTCTTGGGCAGGTCCTAATACCTGAATCTGTCCTTGAATGCCCACTACAGTGCCTGTGGGGGAAACTTGTGGTTTGCCAGATAATTTCACCTCATAACTTTGATCTGGTGTGTTGAGGGTATGTGTTAATTCAAATGCTTCTTTTTGACGAATTCCTTGCATAAATGCCATGGCCACCTTGGCCTGGCTATCCTGGGATACCAAGGGCAGGAATTGGTTAAGAGAAGAAAGTTTGGTTCCCAAAAACTTTTCTAAGGCGTCATTTCCTTTCCAACTGTTGTTCTCAATGTCAAGCTCCCAGAAATATAGCTTTTGTTTTTCTTGAAGTTCGAGAAGTTGTTGCTGTAATTCTTTCTTTTCTAGGGTCCAGGCCAGGGCCTGAGCCAAATGAGGAGCAGTCAGACCTGACCGAGAAAGGGTCTGCTGGGCTCCATGGTAGTAGAAAAAGCCCATGTCCAGCAGGGAAGCCGAACTGAGCATTACCACGGGAATATCTTTGTGGGCTTGTTGGATAGCTTTAATGGCTTCTTTAGGGTCCTTTTCCGTGAGATTTGTAGCCAAAATTACTATATCGACATCATATACTTTCAGCAGATTAACCCCTTTTTCCAGTGTATCCTGGGCGTGTAGAACTACAGGGTGTGTATAGGGAAAACTATTCAGCAAGGTCCGGATAGTCTCGCTATCATCGGGGAAATTGCTAATCAGCAGCACGTTTATAGAACGATCCAACAAGAGAGTATTCATAACGAATAGATTTATTTCAATCCTTCAGCCCCATAAAATTACTCTTTTATTTTGAGAGATCGATATTTTAGGGCCAATGGAGAAAAATTCCATTAGAATGGGGCCAAGTTATTCATTTACAGCCAAAGCCGTAGGAACCAAAACCTCCAAATATCCGGCCAAAGAGGTTTTGGTTCCTGCAAAATCACAATTACTCTGCAAAGCGACAGCTACTTTCTGTTGAGGATAATAGGCAAAAATGGAGTTATATCCAGGCATAAAGCCACTGTGCCCATAGGCCTCACCCAGTTTAGTGGAATAAATAAAGCTAGCCATCCCATAGGGGGTTTGTCCCATTTCCTTTTTGCTCTGAGGATTTACCGTAACCACTTGTTTGAGGAGTTCTAGGGAAAATAGCTCGCCTTCGTAATAAAGCTTTGCCCATTTGGCCAAATCGCTGGTGGTGGAGGCCATCCCTCCTCCCGTCCATTCCACTTGGGGGTTAAATATATAGCTGCCATCCACCAAGACTTCACCGCCTATCTGAAAGGTTTCGGGCAAACGCGAGTAGGCCATTACCAGGCCATCGATATTTCGCTGATTCGACGGAAGGGTTTCTGTTAGGTTTTCTGGGTCAAGTATCCAGGACCTAAGCGTTTGGTAATAGGGTTTCCCCGTAATTTTTTCAATCAACATCCCGATCAGCAGGTAATTGGAGTCGGAATAGGCCCAGCCTTTACCCGGTTCATGTACAGGAGGATCTCCAAAAATATAGGATAGCCTATCGGCATAGGTCCAAACTTTGTCGGGTTCCTTGTATAGGGTTTCCCAAACTTCCGGTTTCAGCACCCATCTGGGGAGGCCAGAAGTGTGTTGAAGCAGTTGGCGAACGGTGACTTCTTCAATATTGGGAACCTTAGCGAGCCAGGGTACATCCGGGAAGTGTTTTCTAAAGCGATCATCCAGTGTGAGTTTCCCTTCATCCACCAGGCGAAATAAAATCGCCGCCGCATAGGTTTTTCCGATACTTCCTGAGAGGAATTTATCCTTTACAGAAAGGGGTTTTCGGGTTAGTTGGTTGGCATACCCTGAGCTATAATCTTGTTGATTCCCGTCTGCATAAATAATGGAAAAATTGAAGCCCATGATGCCGTTGGCTGCAACTAAAGAATCCATCTTCTGTTGAACGGCAGGAGTTTGATGAGGGTTTGTTAGCTCCTCTGTAGGCAGAGTGCCCAGAAAAAGAAGCAAGAAGGCAACTAGGGGAAATTGATTTTTAATCATTTGTGCGATGTGAACAGTTTATACGGGCCACTAGGGGCTGTATGTTTGAAAATGGGTATTTTATATTCATTCGCCTTTTTGTACCCATCCCTAACCCTTCCCTCAAGAAGGAAGGGAAGAAAAATCTACGATTTTTCGAATCTAAGAGGAGGTTTCCCCCCAAAATAATAATCTTACAATAGACCCTTGGTAGATAATATACGTGCATCGCCTGGGCGAATGTATTTTCCTTGACGAATGCACTTTGCTACTCCTTTGAAAATAGCCTCTATGATATGGTGGTCATTGCTGCCTGTTGCACGTATGTTGAGGGTACAACGGGCGTGCTCACAAAAGGCTTGAAAAAAGTGGCTCACCATTTCAGTAGGCAAAGCGCCCACCTTCTCTCGGGTGAATTCCGCGTCAAAAACCAAATAAGCTCTTCCCGAGAAATCCAGGGCTACCTCGGCTAGGGCTTCATCCATGGCCAATTGGAAACAGCCGTAGCGTTCTATACCCTCTTTGTTGCCTAGGGCCTTATTAAAGGCTTGGCCGAGGCTTATGGCCGTATCTTCGATGCTGTGGTGTTCATCGATGTACAGGTCTCCCTTAACACGGCTCCTCAAATCAAAGCCCCCATGTCGGGCCAATTGATCCATCATATGATCCAAGAAGCCGATCCCTGTCTGGTTGTCATAGACTCCTTTACCATCCAGGTCGAGTTCAATGAGAATATCCGTTTCTTGGGTCTTTCTATGAATGGAGGCTGTTCTAGTCTTTTGACTCAGAATAAATCTGGCAATTTCCTCCCAGTTTTCCGTTTCAAGTACCAAGGTATCTCGTAGTTCCTGCACATTGGCAATTTGATCCTGCTTGTCTGTACTTTCTCCTAATAAGATTCCTTTGGCCCCCAAATTCCTGGCCAGCAATATATCGCTATGGCGATCTCCCACAACATAGGAATTGGCCAAGTCATACCCTCCCTCCATATAGGAAGTGAGGAGGGCCGTTCCCGGTTTGCGTGTAGGTGCCCCCTCTTGTTTGAAGGTCCTGTCTATATATACGTTTTCAAATTCTATCCCCTCCGAGGAAAATAACTTCATCATGGCATTGTGGGGCGGCCAAAACGTGTCCTCCGGGAAGGAGTCTGTTCCCAGGCCATCCTGATTGGTGATCATGACCAGGAGAAAGTCGGTGTGCCTACTTATGTCCCTTAGGGCTCCAATTACGCCCGGTAAGAATTCCAATTTTTCCAGGGAATCTACTTGATAATTATCTGGGGGCTCCTTTATGAGTGTTCCGTCTCTATCCAGGAAAAGAATGCGTTTCTTCATGAAAAGAAGTTAATAGATCATTGTCATCGGTCCATACAGGGGGGCCGAGAGCGGAACTTACTTAACTGATTAGGGGATTATTTCCTTGGAAAACTCCCCTATCTCATGTTAAATCGTCCCTTCAGGACTAATTTGAGCCCTGAAGGGGCGACATATCATTAGGATGGGACGTGAGTCCTATCAAAGAATAACCGTTCTCGGCCAATCTGCATAGTTCGGAGCAAAAATGGAGTTTATTCGGTAGGAAACAAAACGTTTGTCCCCTCCTATTTCAGGGTGAGAATTGAAAGTTGAAAATGAATAATTGAAAATGCAAGCTTTCCGCAAATCAGCGGCAACTGTTTTGTACTCACCCCCTGGCCCCCTCTCTCAAGGAACCCCCTCTGACTCCCCCTTAGAAATGAGGAGAAAGGGGTAAACCTTGGCGAAATCAACCTGATTTCCTGGGTCGTTTCCAGACCCCTTTTGAGTTTCCCCTAGGAGGGGAAAAAAGGGAAACGGGGCTGTAGCGGAAGGGTACAAAAGGGCGAATAAATAAGAAATTTTATTTTGTGTCCTGTACAAAGTAGAAAAACACCTATTTCTCAAGGCCCAATTCTTTTATGCGTGATTCAACTTCTTCTGTGCTCAGTCCGGTGAGCTCAGCCAATAGCTGATTGTCCAAGCCTTTTTTGAAACCTTGGGTAATAAATTGATTTTCTTTGGCTCGATTGGCTATTTTTTCCCCTATTTCTTTGCCTCTTTCTATCCCTCTCTTTTCTCCTTCTTTGATGAATTCTTCATATATAGTCATAACGCGTTTGTTAATGTTAGCAGGCAGTTGCCCTACTAAATTAATAAAAATCTCTCTTTTAATTCCCCCCACTTCGCATATATATACGGAGTAGGATTCGATCAGGTTGATGTATTCAGGGGGTTCAGAGTAGGGCTCTAAACTCGAAAAAATTTCCAAAAAGAAAGCCTTGATATCTTTCTGGTATCGGATATAATTTTAACCCTTTTGGACGCCCAAAAGAGTAGGAAAAAGCGCCAACATACCAGATCCACCGCACATGCCTCCCCGAAGCGCCGTATGTTGGAGGCCAGCCCGAGAAACTTCATCTGGGATTTTCGAAAGTAGAGGTGCTTGAAATTAATTTTCAAGCCTTCCTCTCTCCTTCTGGGCTCCAAGGCCTCCAACATTCGGTCATTTTCTTCAGGTGTACCAACACTAATCCTCAGACAGCCCTCACATAGATGGACAGTTGAGCGGTTGCGGAGAATGATGAGCTTTTCCAGTAATTTTTGATACACTTCGTTGGGACTATCCATCTGGACCAATAAGAAATTAGCGGCTGAAGGGTGTACTTTTTGGACTCCAGGAATTTGGGGTAGCGCTTCTACCAGGCGAAGGCGTTCAGCCAGAATTTGCTGTACCAACAGGTCTTTCTGACCTACATTTTCTAAGGCTTCTAAGCCGAGTTGTTGGGTAAGCTGGTTGATATTATAGGGGGGCTTGATCCGGTTGAGGACGTCAATGACGTAGGGATGGGCGAAGGCCATACCTAGCCGAAGACCTGCCAGGCCCCAGGCTTTGGAGAAGGTTTGTAAAATGACCAGATTGGGATAGGCCTCCAAATAGCTAA
Organism: Bacteroidia bacterium; assembly: GCA_965263105.1. Classification (GTDB taxonomy): domain Bacteria; phylum Bacteroidota; class Bacteroidia; order J057; family J057; genus JBCCTX01. The sequence goes on from CBDHGL010000003.1 coordinate 2,064,870, forward strand.
GCATACTGGGTTTGGAGGCAAAATCAATGTAGGCTTCATCTAGAACTACCAGCCCATGTGTTTGAGCCTCAAGTAGGGCAAGGATGTCCGCTTCCACCAGTGAGTTCCCCGTAGGATTATTGGGAGAGCAGATAAAGAGGATTTTGGATGCTGGATTTAGGGAGTTACTTACCGCTTGTACATCCAATTGAAACTGGGCCGTAAGAGATACCTCTCGTACCTCTACCTGATTGATGGCCGCACTGACCCGGTACATGCCGTAAGTAGGGGGTAAAATAACGATATGCTCCTGTTGAGGTTCACAAAAAGCCCGAAGGAGGAGGTCAATGGCTTCATCACTCCCATTGCCCAGGAAAATCTGTTCGGGATGAATCCCTTTGTATTTCGCCAACTTTTCTTTGAGGGCCTTTTGAAGGGGATCCGGGTAGCGGTTGAAGGCTTGGCTTGTGGCAGAGCCCAGAGGGTTCTCATTGGCATCGAGGAATATCCCTTCGCTCCCGGTGTATTCACTTCTGGCCGAGGAATAGGGCTTAAGGGTACGGATATGGGGTCTTACCCACTGCTCCAGGTCTGAACGTGTCAGGGTAGGGTTCATTTACTTACTTTGGAGAGTTATTCAGGGCTTCAAGCCGAACTCTTACCGCCTGATAATGTGCTTTGAGTTCTTCGCCCAAGGCCATGTGTTCGACGACTGGACCTAGGCCTCGGATGCCTTCTGGGGTTAGGTGCTGAAAGGTAATTTTTTTGACAAAACTATCTAAAGAAACCCCGCTAAAGGAACGCGCATAGCCATTGGTGGGTAGGGTATGGTTGGTGCCGGAGGCGTAATCCCCCACACTTTCGGGCGTATAGGGCCCCAAAAATACCGAACCCGCATTGCGTATGCCTTCGGAGAAGCTTTCCCAATCCGTTAAGGATAAAATGAGGTGCTCTGGGGCATAAGCATTGATCAGGTCTCGCATATCCTCTTTGCTATTAAGTATGACTGCCCGGCTATTTTTCAGGGCTTTTCTGGCTATTTCTTCTCTGGGAAGTGTGACCAATTGTTTTTCCAATTCTGCCTGTACCCCCTGAACCAAGTCCTCCGAATCGGTGACAAAAAATACCTGACTATCCACCCCGTGCTCTGCTTGAGAAAGGAGGTCTGCTGCCACAAAAGCGGGATGGACTGAATCATCGGCAACCACTGCTACCTCGGATGGCCCTGCAGGCATATCAATGGCCGTACCCTGCTGACTGACTATTTGCTTGGCGAGGGTAACGTATTGATTTCCTGGGCCGAATATTTTGTCGACTTTGGGAACAGACTCTGTGCCATAGGCCATAGCCGCAATGGCCTGGGCTCCGCCAATAGGAAAGATTTCCCTTATGCCGAGCAGTTGGGCTGTATATAGAATGGCGGGATGGATCTGCCCTTCTTTATTGGGAGGGGTACACAAAACTATGCGTTGGCACCCTGCAATCAGAGCGGGTACGCCCAGCATGAGGATAGTAGAAAAGAGGGGGGCCGTTCCTCCCGGGATATATAGCCCTACTGTATCGATAGCCACAGACTTTCTCCAGCAATATACCCCAGGCATGGTTTCCACCTTATGGATGGGTTCTTGTTGGGTCCGATGGAAGGCTTCGATGTTATTTTTTGCCACCTGGATGGCGTCTCTCAAGGCTTGTGAGACTTGGGTTTCCAGTCGATGCGTTCTTTCCCAATCCCAAGGGAGGTAATCTAGTCGAACGCCATCAAATTTTTCCGTAAAATCAATTAAAGCAGCGTCTCCTTTCTCTCGTACCTGGGAGAGGATGGATCTAACGCGCTGTTCTAACTCGGCTGGATCTATTTGGGGACGATGGATCAACTCGGGCCAATCAGCCCTAGAAGGATTCTTTACTACTTTCATGTGTTTACAAAATCATCTTTTCGATACCCGTTACAAGTATGCCTTCTGCTCCTGCCTCTCTCAGGTTATCAATTATTTCCCAAAAATCTTCCTCCTTAACTACGGTGTGGAGGGAGAACCAACCTTCTTCCGCTAGGGGCACCACAGTAGGACTACGCATTCCAGGTAGTACTTTGCATACCTTTTCAACTGCTGCTTTTGGGACATTCATGAGAATGTACTTATAGTTCACGGCTCGTAATACGGATCGCAGCCTGAATAATAGTTTTTCCAAAATACCTTCCTTGGCGGAACCCAAATTTGGATTTTGAATGAGCACCGCTTCGGAACGAAGGATTACTTCTACTTCTTTCAAGCCATTCCCCTTCAATGTACTTCCCGTGCTGACCAGATCGCAGATGGCATCAGCTAAACCAATTCCTGGAGCGATTTCTACAGAACCGCTTATTTCGTGAATCTTTGCCTTAACTCCGGCTTGGCTCAAATGTTTATGTAATAAATTGGGGTAGGAGGTAGCGATGGTTTTTCCTTCCAATGAATGAATAGATTCATAGGTAGCTGAGTTTGGGACGGCTAGGGAAAGCCTGCACTTTGAGAAGCCCATTCTTTCCGTAACGTTTACCTGGCTTCCCTTTTCCTCCAGGACGTTTTCTCCCACGATACCAATATCGGCCACACCGTTTTCAACATACCCAGGGATATCATCATCCCTTAAAAAGAGAATTTCAATGGGAAAGTTCCTTGAAACGGATATGAGTTTGGCCTTATCGCGGTGATAGGAGATGCCAGCAGCCTTAATATAATCCAGACTTTTTTCGCTGAGCCTTCCCGATTTTTGGATGGCGAGTTTAAGGACGGTGTTTTGAGTTGGGTTCATGTAATGCGCGTTATCGTCGAATTGGGCGCAAATTAGTCAACCCCTATGCATATTCAAAGCATAAAAAAACCGCTCCTTTAAGGAGCGGCCCAAACCCAAACAAACACCATGAAAAAACTTTAACTAAAAGTAGATGTCTTCGTTTCTTAAAATTCTTTCTATATTATTTTTGAAATAATCTTACGTTTTTATTTGATACAAATGTAGTTGTATTTCGGATAATGAACATACTAAATTGCATGAATGGTTATTTCTCTTGAATGAATGGGCTAATAGCTCCACTTCATCCGAAGATACAGACTGGTGGAAGCGTGTTGGTAAGTTTGCGGGAAAGTGAGGAAAAAGCTTTGAACCGTGAGGTCTATATCCCAGTTTTCCGTAATGGAATAAGATACACTTGGAAGGAAAGCCGTGATATTCAACTCACTGGCGTAGAGGATAGAGCCTCCCAAGCCAATAAGGGGGTGGGGCTGGCCGGATAGCTGGCCCAAAAAAGACCAACGAGAAGGAAAGAGGTTCTTAGGGAGACAATTCTCCGCTGATTAAGCCGTTTTGAAATTGAAAGGAAGCAAAGGGGTTTTGGTTGTATAAGAGTCCCAAATTGGTATATAAATTATTGGGCCACTGGTAATCAACGCTTAGGGCTGTGCTCAAAGAAAACTCAGAATCATTACCTTCCTTTATGGGGATAAATAGGGAACTTTCCCCTTTGAAACCTGCCCCCCCTAAGTAACCTTCCCATCCTAGCCCTGTTACCAGGTCTTCCTGAAAGTAGCCAAATAGGAGTTGGATGTCGTAGTTTTTATAGTTAAAGCCATATTTTCCGGCCAACACAGATTCTTCCCAGGTTTCTCCGGGGGCATAAGCTACTTCTGCACTGGACATGAGGCCCGTAAAATATTGAACACGGATGGCATCACTGCCCGGTCGCTCTTCATAATCAAAATCCAGGAAATTAAAAGCATTAAATACGTCATTAGGGTTCCAGGTCAAGGCTACCCCCCAATTAATTCGTTGTCTTCCTACCCGAATATCCCATTTCTCATTTGTCCATTGAAGATAGGCTCGGTCAATTTGGGTATGAACCAGAACCGAAGGATTGTCTACCCAGCGAATAGATAAATCCATTAAGCCATCGTATTGGTCTATCTGATCGCCAAAATTGGGCGTATTCTTTACGTTTTCTCCGTAGAAAATCCGGTTGCGCATTTCCCAATTTAGTTTCAAACTGGGGTGGAGGTACCAGTCCAAATTTAAGCGGTTGTGAATGAGTTGGGAAGTGAGAAGGGAACTATCTGGTGCCAGGGTATTTATTTGTAAAAATTTGATATACCCACCCGTTTGGAAATCTTTGGGTTCTTCCTGGGCTTGTAGGTATGGCCCTATGAGCCCCAAAAAGCATATTAGGAGGAGCTGAGGGAAAAGGGTTCTATGTTTTCTATACCTATGCATCCTTCCTCAAATCTTGGATGATCTTTCCATCTTCCAAGGTGATCACCCGTTTGGCCCGATCGATAACCCGTTGATCGTGGGTGGAAAAAAGGAAGGTAGTTCCTTCTCTCTGATTGAGTTCATACATGATATCCAATAGGTTGGCTGTGGATAAGGAATCCAGGTTGGCCGTAGGTTCATCTGCCAAAATAAATTTGGGGGATGGAGCCAGGGCTCTGGCTACGGCCACCCGCTGTTGCTGCCCACCGGATAAGGCCTGGGGGCGGTGGTGGACCCGGTCTTGTAAACCAATGGCTTCTACCAATTCTGCAACCCGTTGTTCCCGTTTATCCTTGGGCTGTTTCTGTAGCAGCATGACAAATTCAATATTCTCCTTCGCCGTCAGAACGGGAATGAGGTTATAGGCCTGGAAAACGAAGCCAATATTGTGTAGCCTAAAGTCTATCAGTTCATTTCCCCGTAGTTCAGCCAAATTGACTCCGTCAATCCATACTTCTCCGTTCGTGGGACTATCCAAGCCCCCGACAATGTTGAGCAGGGTAGTTTTTCCCGATCCAGAAGGACCTACTATCGCAGTGAACTCCCCTGCCTCTATGGATAGATCTACGCCGTTTACTGCGTGTACGGGTACGGCTCCTTCGTAGGTTTTGTGTAGGTTTTTTGTTTCTATAATGGGCATGGTAATTGGTAATTGGGTTTTTTAGTCCACAGTCCACAGTTTTTTATATTTGAAAACACCTGATTCTTTCTAAGTCTTAAGATTATCCTTTCACTGTGGACCATCGACCATTAAACTATTTGACTATATAGCTCTCACCGCTTCTACCGGATTGAGCTTTAAGGCCCTATAGGCCGGATATAAAGACGAAAGGAAGGCAGTTAGGATGACCAAAATGGCTACAGTTCCATAAAACCGGGGCTCGACCTGGGGATAAATGATGGGATTCATCCCGAGCATTTCTAAGCTATCTCCCATGGCAGATAAGTCAATTCCTATGGTCCCAAACAGTTCGACCAGGCCGAAAGCTAAAGCCAAGCCTAGCACTCCTCCGACAATGGATAGGAAAAGGGTTTCCAGCATGATCATGAGAAATACCCTGCGACGGTTCATCCCAACGGACATTAGCATGCCGAGTTCCTGACGTCGCTCGAGGATAGCCATCAGCATGGTATTGATGATGCCAAAGGCAAGGGCCAACATGATGATTCCCATAAATATTCGCATCATGGTCTCGAAGGTCTCGAATATGAGCTTCAAATCAGGAGCCAGCTCTGGCCAGTCTTCTATTAAGAGGTCCGGATGTTGGCTGGCTAATTCGGTTCGATAGCCTTCCACCGCTTCTGGATCGTGCAGCAGGAGGGCAATTTCATGAACTCCTTGAGGTTGACCCAGAAGGGCATGTAAATCATCCTGCCGTACAAAAACTTCGGAATTGTCGTACAAGGAGCTGACCGTTTTGAATATTCCGGCTATTCGAAAAGCCCCCGATACGATCTCTCCCTCTGTATCCTGAAAGGTGAGAACCACCTTTTTCTTTAATCCGACCTGAAGTTTTTCTGCTAGTTTTTGCCCAATAATTATCGGGTTTCGCTTAACCTCGCCAAAATAATTTCCTTCGATAAGTTTGGCAGGCAATTGGGTGAGATCGGCCTCGGATTCGGGAATAATTCCCTGTACCCGGATACCTGCTCCCTCCTTTGCTGAAGCGATCATTCCACTTACCACGAGCCTCGACGAGACAGATCTAATGCGGGTATCTGTAGAGAGTAAATTCGTCAAAGTTTGGCCCTCTGCCATCAGAAATTTCGTTTCCTGATCCTCTTTGAATTGAGGGTGGTGAACTTGGATATGGGATATTTCTGTTTCAATCCGGTTTTGAGCCCGTTGGACATTCATCCCCCAGGAAAATGATAGGAGAAATACCCCACCACTAATTCCCAAGATAATAGCAATAATCACTACCAGGCTTCTGGTGGGATTCCGCCATACATTTTTCCACGATATTGTTGTTAGCATAATAGAGGAGTTGGGGTTTTTATTTTTTCATGGCTTGGATAGGCTGAAGCTTAAGAATCTTCCAAACCGGATAGATGGCTATTAGAGAAGCCATTACAAAAACGGTTATGGCCTCTGTCATAAAAATACCTGGGTCAACTACCATGGGTATGACTGCATCCATGGATACGCCCATGGCTTCATAGGCATCCCTAGCTTGCTCTCCCATATCAATAGGGTGTTCATGGAAATAGGATACGATGGGTAAAGCGGCAATGGCACCAGCTATGACACCAAGAAAGGCCATGAACAATAGTTCTAAGACGACAATTGCGGCCAATTTAGGCTTCCTCATTCCAATGGAGGTCAAAATCCCAAACTCATACCTCCGCTCCGCCGTCATCATCAGTACGGTTCCAAAAATGCCAAAGGCAATAATGGCATAAAGAATGGCGACGGTAATCACATTTCCCGCGCGATCTGCTTCGATCATTTGGACCAGTTCGGGCATCATCTCCTGCCAACTCATGACTTCATACTCATCTGGGAGGTTAGCTCTAAGGTTGGCTGCAATCATTTCGGCTTTTTGCGGCGCTTCTAAAGATAGGGCCATAGAAGTAAGGCGGTTTTCTGCCCCGTACATATATTGGGCTTCTTCTACAGGCAAATAAACCATCCGTTTATTCATATCTGGAGTTGGCATTTTGGCCAATCCCCGGATTGGGTATTTACCAGCAGCACTTACCCCATGGTAGCCCTGTCCCAACAAGACCAGGGTATCTCCAACGCCTACTTTTAGTCTTTCTGCCAACCCAGTTCCTATGAGGACGCCAATATCTCCATTTTCCAAGTAAGCCCCCTCAGTAACTCTTTTTCCCAATTGTGTCAGTTCATTTTCCTTGGCAGGATCTATTCCCACCACTAGACAGCCTTTGGTGTGTACATCAGAAGAAGCTAATGCAAAAGATTCTAATCGGGGAGTAGCTCTATTTACCAATGGATGAGCTTCGGGCTCTGTGTAAATAGCTTCTGAAACTTCAAAACTATTTTCCAGGTTCTGTTCCTCCCAGTACCCCTCTTGGTGAATCTGGGCATACCCTGTATACAGGCCAACTGCGCTTTCGATCATTTTGTCATAGGCGCCTTCTTGAAGGGACTTTAAGGTAATGGCAATGAGAACGGCAAAGAATATGGAGGCCGTAGTAATAAGCGTTCTCCGTTTATTACGCCAAATATTTCGCCAGGCTAGTTTGAGAAGCATAATGAATGGGTTGAAGGGTGTATGGTCCGTAGTCGGTGGTCCGTAGTTTAGGAGGCCAGAGGGGTGAGGAGGGAGTTGAAAAGCTAGCTCATTAAGACTCTCTCCTAACAGCTCTTTACTGCGGACCGTGGACTATCTTACTCTTTTCATATTCTGCACCGTGAAAAAACTTTCTTTTAGATCTATGTCAAATTGTATGTCGTGGTAGATCATTACTGTCTTATATCCCTCTTCATCTGCGGGAATCATCTCCATTTTGGCGGCTATCATTCGATTGTCAAATTCTGCAACTTCAGTTGTTTGCATAGTATTGACCAAGAATAGATCCTCGTCAAAGTATTCCCCTTTCATGATGATATAGTCCTCCTTGTCTATCCATAGGATAATTTTCCCCCAAACAACTGCTGCATCTTCATGAGGAATCAATTCAATTTGATAACAATTGCGGTCCATCAAAGCCTCGTCTTGCAAGAGCTTATGAGAAAAATCCGAAATAATGCTGTTTTCTCGTACCAAATCTTCGTTTTTGAAATCTGATCCCATCCAGGATTGAGACATCATGGATGGCGGGAGTTTGATTGTCCGCTCGATGCGGGGAACCCAACTCCATACCTCTTTTATTCTTTTAAGGTTGCTGGAGCCTTCATCTCTTGCCGGAGAAGTGACCAAGATCAAAGAATAATCCTCTCCTTTAGTCCACATTTTAAGGCCCATTTCTCGGCTCCACTTGGGCCGAATGATCTGCATGGTGAGTTCCCCATAAGAGGACTGAATCCCCCTTCTTCTTTCCTCTGCCTCTCGAACAATATCGGTGGCGTTTTGGGCCTTGATATTGGTACCCAAGCCCATGCCGATAGCTATCAGGATAAGTATTAGGTATTTCATGTATTTGATCATTTAATGTATGTTTTTTTGAGAAAATTGCGCATTTCCTCCAAAGGGAATGCATCTTTTAGAACCATGTATTGAAGCCCTATACCATCAAATAAGGCCCCCAGTTTGAGGGCTTCTTCCCTCGGGTTTTCAAAGCCCAGCTCTTCCAATAATTGGGTTATATAGGGGAGCATTCCCTCAAATTTTTGCTGGATCATTTCCCGTAGCTGGGGGAACTGATCTAGCTGTAGGGATAAGGACGTCAATAACTTATAATAATCGTATTTTTCTATTAAATATTTGCAGGTCAAGTCGATAATCAGTTCCATTTTCCCTTTTGCGGTAGGGCTTTGGCCTATTTGCAGGAACATTTCCTGGCTTTCTCCCATCGCATTCAACACGATTCCTTCTAGGAGTTCTTCTTTGCTGTCGAAATAGTTATAGACCAAGCCTTTGGCTACTTGCGCCTTTTTGGCAATTTGATTTACACTGGTGTTGTGGTATCCCTGGTGAGCAAATAGTTCCAAAGCAGCCTGCAAAATTTTGCTGCGACTTTTTTCTCGAATGGCTTCAAACTGTTCTGTACTCCTGGGACTCATATTTTTTGATTGACTGGTCGGTCAATATACGAACTTATTCCTTTTTAGGTTGTATTCAGGGGGATTTTTTTTGTTACTTTTGCCCCGGTTCTTCGTAGATACGAGACAACCCTATGCTGTTGGTCGGAGTAGTAGAAAATACTTTTTTGTTCAAATCAGGAATATATTTCTTTTTATGCCAAAAATTCTCATAAGCAATGACGATGGGATCCATGCTCCAGGCATTATCGCCTTGATTGAGGTGGCCCGAGAATTTGGAGATGTAACAGTTGTTGCCCCAAATAAACCACAGAGCGCGATGGGGCACGCCATTAGCATTGGGAAACCCCTCAGGGTAGAGCAGGAGGAACTCCCTTTTGGTTTGGTAGGCCATGCCTGTAGTGGTACGCCAGCGGATTGTATCAAATTGGCAACTGGGGTTATCATGGATCAGGAACCCGATATAATTCTTTCGGGGATTAACCACGGGGCCAATTCTTCCGTCAGTACCATTTACTCTGGAACGCTTTCAGCTGCAAGAGAAGGCTCCATTCAGGGAATACCCTCTATTGGCTTTTCCTTTTTGAATTTTTCTCATCAGGCTGACTTGAGTGTTCCTAAAGTAATCATAAGATCTATTTTGGACCAGGCCTTTAATCAGCGTTTTGAGCACAGCGATATGCTTAGCGTCAATATACCCGACCTACCCCAAAGTGAAATAAAGGGGATAAAAATAACCCGTCAGGCAGAGGGAAGGTGGACAGAGGAATTCGATGAGCGTACAGATCCATTTGGCCGAAAATACTATTGGTTAACCGGGAAATTTAGTTTGATGGACAAAGGTGAGGATACAGATATACATGCGCTTAATAATGGATATGTATCGGTTTCTCCTATGTCCTATGACTTCACTGCCCATCATGCCATCAGCCGCTTTGCGTCTTGGTCGTTTTCCTTACCCTTAGAGCCTACTCAATGAAGCCGTGGAAAGTTTTTCTATTAGCAGGGGAAGATTCAGGGGACCTACATGGGGCAAATCTGGTTAAGGCTCTGAAAGATTGTGTCCGTCAACAACTTATGAATTTTGCGGTCAGTGAGGTTGGGGAGACTGGCTTTAAATGGAAGACATTTCCTCCCTTATCATATTATCTTCAAGTAAGAGGGGTAGGAGGGGATAAACTCTCAGAAGTAGGAGTGGAGTTGATTGCCCATGTCAAGGATATCAACTTCATGGGCTTTTGGGAAGTATTGAAAAATCTCCGAACCATCCGTCAATTATTTCATCGGGTTCATGCTGAGATAGAAGACTTTCAACCTGATGCGGTCATTTTAATTGATTACCCTGGCTTTAACCTACGTCTAGCCAAGCAACTACAGGGAAAAGGGATTAAGATTTTTTACTACATCTCTCCCCAAGTATGGGCCTGGAAGAAGGGCCGGGTAAAGAGCATTGAAAAGTATGTAGATCGCATGTATGTGATCTTACCCTTTGAACAATCTTTTTACGCTAAGGAAGGAGTTGAGGTAGAATTTGTAGGCCATCCCTTGCTGGATGTGGTGGAATCCAAAGAAAAGTCTCCCCCCTCCGAAAAAATTATTGCCCTGCTTCCTGGAAGTAGGAAGCAGGAAATCGGGAGAATGTTGCCCATCATGCTACAAATGGTACCTCTTTTCCCAGACTATCGCTTCGTGGTGGCTGGAGCCCCAAGCCAGGAAGCTTCTTTTTATCATTCGTTGATAGGAGATATATCGGTGGAGCTTCGGATGAATCAAACCTACGAATTACTTTCTCAGGCATCCTATGCTTGTGTAACTTCCGGAACAGCCACCTTGGAAACAGCCTTATTTAATGTTCCTCAGGTGGTGGTATATAAGGGTAACCCTATTTCTTATACGATAGGAAAGAGATTGGTGAACGTAGAATTTATCAGTTTGGTAAACCTCATCTTGGGACGAAAGGCTGTGGAGGAGTTGATTCAAAGAGCCTTTACCGCAGAAAAACTAGAGCAAACCCTTAAGAATTTGATGGAGGAAAAAAATAGCCAGAAGATGTTGACTGATTACGAGGAACTCCGGAAAAAACTAGGAGATGGAGGGGCATCTGCTCGGACTGCTGGACTAATCTTCTCAGAATTGTCGAAGTCCGAGGAAATCTCTGTAAATTCCGAATCTGAAAACTAACGCTAACTTATGCGCTTTAGATTATGGGTTGCAATTGTTTTGTTTTTGTTGGTTGAAGGGGGGTTAATTATTTATGCCTTTCGTCAAATAGAACAAATTGCCCAGAAGAAAAATATTTCTGCCTTCCCTTGGAAGGCAAGAGCCTTTTTTTCCATTCTGGGTTTAGGGATATTAGCAGGGCTTTTTGCTGCAGGAATTATGATGCTATTAGAAGTGGAATTATTTTGGATTCTCATTCCGATGGCCTTAGCGGGTTTTTATGCCTATTTCCTGATGCGCAAAAAGCTCCTAAAAAAGGAAAATACGGATGGATGAGATTTTTTTTTCTTAGCAATTGACATTTTACCTTTCTCTTTATCATTTTTGAGGAAAAATTGAGTTTAAACATATAACCACATTATCCATAAAGGTATAATCAGATGAATCAGAAGACAGCAACAGATATTAAACTGCTCAATGAAAAGATACAAGAAAAGAGCGCCTTTATTGATATTATCAATACGGAGATTAGAAAGGCTATCGTTGGGCAACACTATATGATCGAACGTCTGTTACTGGGCTTTTTGTCGGGTGGACACATATTGTTGGAGGGGGTACCCGGGTTGGCAAAGACCTTAGCGATCAAGTCTCTTTCAAAGGCGGTCCAAGGCGATTTTAGCCGTATACAGTTTACGCCAGACCTATTACCTGCGGATGTAGTGGGTACTATGATATACAACCAGAAAACCAATGCCTTTTCTGTGAAAAAAGGGCCTATTTTCGCCAATTTCATTTTGGCAGATGAGATCAACCGATCCCCTGCCAAGGTCCAAAGTGCTTTACTAGAAGCCATGCAGGAGAAACAGGTTACCCTGGGCGAGGATACCTTCATATTGGAAGAGCCCTTTTTGGTTTTGGCTACACAAAACCCAATTGAGCAAGAAGGTACCTATCCCTTGCCTGAAGCACAGGTAGACCGTTTCATGCTTAAGTGTGTGATTAGCTATCCGAGTAAGGAAGAAGAAAGAGAAATTATCCGGCAAAACGTCAGCCCCAATGGAGCTCAAATACAACCAGTAGTCAAACTTTCTGAAATTACGGATGCCCGCAATTTTGTGAGAGAGGTCTACATGGATGAAAAGATTGAGCAATACATTTTAGATATCGTATTTGCTACTCGGGATCCAGGAGCAAATAAGCTAGAAAAGTTAGCTCCTTTGATCAACTACGGAGGCAGTCCACGCGCCTCCATTAACCTCGCTTTGGCCTCCAAAGCCTATGCTTTCATCAAACGAAGAGGGTATGTTATTCCAGAAGATGTGCGGGCGATCAGTTATGATGTACTTAGACACCGAATTGGTCTAACCTATGAGGCGGAGGCCGAGAATATTAGCCCCGAGGAGATTATCAGCGATCTCTTAAACGTAGTTGAGGTGCCTTAGGGGAGGTTTATGGTCCACGGTCGACTGTCCATAGTTTGCTTGGTAAGTTCATGAACTTTCACCCCAGGCCGTGGACTGTCGACTATTAAACTATTTAACTAATTCACTTCTCATCTGGATAGGAAAAGCCCTCAGGTGGGGGTAAAGTCCTTCGATAATTCCATACCTCAATTGAGTCATAGGCCCATTCGGGCTCTTTCTCCCATTCGTATTTTTTCGTTGGGATGGACAGTTCTGCTCTTCTGAAGTGAAAGGCGGTAAGGATACCAGCAATAGCCCCAAACAGGTGAGATTCCCAGGAGGTCCCGGGTTTTATGGGAAGAATACCCCAAACCATGCTGCCATAGAAGAGAACGACGATCAGGGAAAGAGCCAGAGACTGCATATTTTTTCGAAATACGCCACTAAAAAAGAGAAAGAAAGCCAGTCCATAGATGACTCCGCTCAAGCCAATATGCCATACCTGCCTTCCTGCAACCCATACCCATAGACCTGAGAGCAGATAGATGAGTACTAATACTTTGGGAGCTATGGGGCGGTAGAAGTAGATTAAACCCGCAGAAAGGAAAAAGAAAGGAGTAGAGTTGGCAACCAAGTGTTCCCATCCTCCATGAATTAAGGGGGCGGTCAAAATGCCAACTAGCCCCTTTATACTTCGAGGAAAAATACCCAACCAACTCAAGTCCCAATCGGCCAGTCGCTCCATGCCTTCTACACTCCACAGCAAGAGTAAACACAGAGCTGGGAATACAAGACTAATATACAGGCGATTTTTGAATGTCAATGCCATAGGGATTGGATACTATCTTATGGAGAAAGGTTATAGTGCTATACTATGAGTATTCGAAAATACCCTCCAAAGGTTAGGATTAAATTTACTGCTTTTTTGTCATAATTACTACTTGCCCTCCATGTCGGGCGATCTCTGAGATGGCAAAGGCAGCTTCTTCCATGATGACCTGCTTATCTGTTCTTAAGGTGAGAACGTCATTTTCATTATCATCATCTGTTAATACATCTTCAATAAGAGGAATAAGTTGGTCCCGATTATCCAAAACTGTTTGGTCCCAGGCATATTGGCCATCAGCTGTAATAGTTATGGAATGACTGGCATTACTAGGCTGATCTGAAGAACTAGCGGGTAAGTCTACCTTTAATCCTACCTGGGCGACGAAGGTGGAGGTTAAGAGGAAGTAGATCAACAATAAGAAAACCACGTCTGCCATAGAGGAGGTACTGAACTCTGTACTCGGTTTATTTCTGGATCTTAAACTCATAAGATGAATCGATTAGGGTTAGGCATCTGCTGGCTCTTGAAGCAGGTCGATGAAACTGGTGGAAGTAAGTTCGAGTTTGAAAATCACCTTGCTCACCATGTTGACCAGGGTGTTATAAAAAATGAAGGCAAGAATTCCTACTACCAGCCCAAATGCGGTGGTAATCATGGCTTGAGAGATTCCATCTGCCAATTCAACAGGGCCGGCATTACCTGCTCCTTGAACAATGGCACCAAAGGCCTTGATCATCCCCAATACGGTTCCCAAGAAACCAATCATAGGCCCAGCTCCTGCAATAGTGGCTAGAAGGGAAAGCCTTCTTTCCATGCGGTAGACTTCCAATTTGCCCACATTTTCAATAGAACCTTCAATGTCCTTAAGAGAAGCCCTCCCAAGACGGGAAATCCCTTTGTGTAGCATTCGAGAAAAAGCATCATCTTGCTGCTGACAAACGCGCTTGGCTTCGTCTATTTTTCCTGATATGACCAGCATCCTCACCTTTTCAAGAAGTTCTTCGGAGTCGCCATCCATGCTACGGATGAGTCTATAGCGTTCTACAAAGATGAAAATGGCCATTACGAGAAGTACGGCCAGGGGAATCATGGGCCAACCCCCTGCCAAAAACTGATTAAAATCAAAAAAAACCGGGCTAGACCCAGTATTTCCAGTTAATGCAGTAGAATCGATTTGAAGTAAGGGTAACATGTAACAGGGTTAAATATTCATTCTAATTTTCCAAAGGCTTACTATTTCTGTAAGTTCCCATGGATTGAAAGATAATAACTCTTAGCAAATTATTATTACTTTTTCCGGTAATATGTGCTATTATACCCAATTTTATTGGTTTTTGTTGTTTTGGATAGGGTGCCTTTTTCTTTAAACGGCTTATATGCAATCGGTTTCTACTTTCTGTCTATATTCCCAGTATTCAGTATAGGAGGAATCAAATTCAGCTCTCGATGCGACTACTTGATCATGTATCTGATACAGTGCCAATAAAAGTTCCGATAGTTCCCGAAGGGCAAATTGGCCTCCAGAGAGGGCTGTTAGGTAGTCTCTAAGCTTGTTTTGCTTCGTATAGGTGTGGAAAAGGAGACTACCGGGTCGATTGATCTGGATTCTTAATCCAACTTTTTCAGCCACCTTTAGGTCATTAATGTCATCAAACACGTAACAAACCTGTTTCGGCGTTAAGCGGAATTGCTCGCAAATTTTTTCCAGGGCGGAAGCTTTGTCTTTAACCTGTGAATAGATTCCGTGAAAGTGTTCGCGTTGGGCGAAGGATTTAGCGGTAGGGTTGTCTGCCCCTGTGAGAATCACACAAAAAGGGAGTTTCTGTTCATTTTTTAGCCAAAAGCCATATCTGAGCATATTCAGCCCCATGGAGTCTGCCTCATGGAAAGAACTGGGAGCATTTTGAGATTTTTTCCCCTCATTGAAGACACCATCCCAATCGAATACAAAGGCTTTTATGAGCTTGATTTTTTTTATAAAATCTTCTGGAGGTATGGAAAACAATCCACCTGTTTTTTCAAAAAGAGAATAGGTATCTGTAGTATTCATGGATTGAGTAAGTGATTGTCATTCAACTCCCTTTTCCCCCTTCTACTTTTCTGCAAAATCAGCGCTGCTGTAAGGGAGTATATTGAAAATTTTATTTTCTGTCAGGAGTTAAGTCCGTAGAAGATGTTGCACATCCAAAAGCCCTACCAAACTTCCTGCTTCCATGACAGCAAGGGTATCTATTTGCCTTTCCTTTAATACTTCTGAGGCCTCTAATAGGCTTTTTTCTGCATTAATGCTGAAGGGAGGCTTAAGTGGCAGATGAGAAAGGGGCTGTTTGAGAAAGCTTTCCCCCTTTTCCTGGAGGTTTCGTCTAAGGTCCCCATCAGTGAATATGCCTACAGGTCTGTTTTCCCCATCTGTAATGATTACCACCCCTAATTTTGAATGAGACATTTTTACTAAGGCCTCTACTATGCTTTTATCTTGTTGGATACCAGATTCATAGGGAGCCATCACGTCTTTGACCTTCAGGGTCATCATTCGCGTGTGTTCAAAGAATTGCTGCGTTCCAATTTCCGTGAAGTTATTTTTGGGCAATTGCTGGATGACCTTCCAGGGAATGGTACAGGCATGGACCCCTATATTCAATGCGTTCCGTACGTGTTCGGGATGCCGAACGGAAGAAAACATGATTTTGGAGGGATAGCCATATCGTTCCACTGCCTGAACGCATTGCTCAACTAAGGAAAGTGCATCGTGCCCTTGATCTTGAAGTCTCCCGACAAGTGGGCATACATAGGTAGCTCCTGCACTCAGTGCAATGTAGGCTTGCTGTATCGTATATATAAGGTGCATGTTGACTTGGAGTCCCTGGTCAATCAGTCGCTTGCAAGCCTTGGCCCCAATGAGGGAAATGGGAATTTTAAAAACGGTTTTCTGGGAATCTAACCCCAACGATAGTAGGCGATGCGCCTCTTTTTCGATTTCATCGGCTGTTTCTCCCAAGGCTTCCACTTGAAGGACAGGTACCAGCCCTGCCAGTTTCAGGATCATATCATCTACATGGGTTACCCCATCACGATGCATAAAAGTGGGGGTGGTGGTAAGTCCGTAGAGATACCCCAAGTCAAAGGCCTGTTCTATTTCTGTTAGTTTTGCTGAATCGAGATAAAATTCCATAGGGGATGGTTTAATGGTCGACAGTCCACGGTCCACGGTTTTTAGTTTTAATGCTGTGGGCTGTCGACTATGGACTAATTAACTAATCTTCTTTCTATACTTCACCTCTACCTGATGAAGCTCAATTAAGGGTTTTAAAAATTCTTCCAGATCGAACACACACAGCTGGCTTGCCGCATCACAAAGGGCCTGGCTCGGTTCCGGATGGGTTTCTACAAATAAGCCATCTACTCCGGCAGCTACTCCTGCTCTGGCCAAAACAGGTAAAAACTCACGAGCCCCACCTTTGGGATCCTTGCTGGGGATACCGTATTTACGAATAGAGTGTGTAACATCGAAAATGACTGGATAGCCCGTAGCGCGCATATGGTAAAAGCTCCTGGGATCTACCACCAAATCATTGTAGCCAAAGGTATATCCTCTCTCGGTCAATAGAATCTCCTGATTTCCTGTTGATTCCACCTTACGGATAGGATGAACCATGTTTTCTGGTGAAAGAAATTGTCCGTGTTTGAGATTAATAACCTTCCCCGTTTTGGCTGCTTCCACTACTAAGGTAGTCTGCATACACAGATAGGCTGGAATCTGAATGACATCCAACACCTCGGCCGCTGCTTGGACTTGCTCTGGGAAATGAATATCAGAAAGGATCGGAAAGCCAAAATCTGACTTGATTTTTTGTAAAAGTTTTAAGCCTTTTTCCAATCCAGGACCCATGTAATTATCTACAGAGCTTCGGTTATCCTTCATGAAGGAAGACTTGAATATTATGGGAATATTAAGATTTTCACTCACCTGCTTTAGGTGTTCTGCTGTTTGCATCATCAAGGACTCCTCTTCGATAACACAAGGACCAGAAATCAAGAAAAGGGAATCTCTCCCACACTGTACATCACCAACTTTAACCGTTTTTTTCATTGTGTTTTCAAAGTATGGGACGAAGGTAAAGAAATTTGGGATTATGCTTAAAATGCTTTGAGTAAAAGGAATTTTTATTAATTTGGTCTACAGACTAGTTCAACTACATTATGTCAAACATTTTAACTTATTAACGTATGAGCATAGCTACTACTACTAGGCTGAGGCGACTCTGTCTCCTACTATTTGTAGGGATAGGATTGTCCTTATCGACCTATGCACAAACTAATGTATCGGGAACGGTATCTGCCTCCGATACAGAAGGGCCTCTTGAAGGGGTCACAATTATTGTTCAGGGTACCACTACGGGTACCTATACAGATGGGGATGGTAAATTCACCGTCAGTGTTCCCGATCTAAATTCTACGCTGGTGTTGTCCTATGTGGGATACAGCACCATGGAAGCACCTTTAAATGGCCAATCCAATGTTAATATCGTCATGCAGCAAGATATCACTTCGCTGGATGAGGTGGTAGTGGTTGGATACGGAAGCCAGAGAAAGCGTGATGTAACAGCGGCCATTGCTTCTGTTAGTGAAGAGGAAATTCGGGAAATACCAGTTGCCAGCACAGCTGATGCCCTGCAAGGAAGGGTAGCGGGGGTGGATATCCAGTCTGTTGGAGGTCGTCCGGGTCAGCAACCCGAAATTAGGATTCGTGGAACTCGCTCCATCAATGCGGATAACTCTCCTCTGTTTGTTGTCGATGGTATTCCGTTAACCGACGGAGGTACTGCCTTTGATATCAACCCTCAGGATATAGCTTCCGTGGAAATCTTGAAAGATGCAGCCTCTACTTCTATTTATGGGTCCAGGGGTGCAAATGGGGTTATCCTCATCACCACTAAAAGAGGATCCCAAGGTAAAACAACTGTTTCCTACGATGGTTTTGTGGGTGCATCTAGTGCCATTCGACAAGTGGATATGATGAATGGACAAGAATTTGCCGATTTGAAGCGCGAAGCTAATCGTCGCAATGATAACTTTGATGCGAGTTGGGATGGAACTATTCCTCCTGATAATATCGTATTTGATGACCCCGTAGAGCTAGAGTCTATTGCCTTGGGGCGCTCTACAGATTACCAGGACTTAGTTCTTCAGACAGGCATTACCCAAAACCACCAGCTAGGTGTACGGGGGGGAAGTGCGAAAACGCAGTTCCTCATCTCTGCCAACTACTATGACGAAGAAGGGATCATCGATAACATGGACTTTGCCCGGTATTCCGTTCGCCTGAATTTGGACCACCAGGTGACGGATTGGCTAAAGTTGGGTACCTCTTCTTATGTAAACCGTACCGAGCAAAACTGGGGATCTACTTCTGCATGGGCTGAGGCCATTGCCAATAACCCGCTGGGTCTTCCCAGAGATTTAGAGACCGGTGATATTCGTTTCTTACCTACGAATGATGGAATTCGTACCAATCCTCTTAGTGAACTGGTTCCTGGAGCCTATATTGATGAACGGATTTTCCATACCATCTTTACTAGTGTGTATGCGCAAGCAGATATCACCAAAGGCCTCCGCTACCAAGTTACCTTCGGACCAGAAGTCCGCTTCCGTCGTAGAGGATTTTTCCGTGCGAGTGAAACCAATGCCAATAGAGGGGGCCCAGCTGATGCGTCCAAAGAAGAAAGGACGGTATTCAGTTATACCTTGGAAAATCTATTGACTTATGATAAGGATATAGGGAATAGCCACTTAAAGCTTACTTTCCTTCAGTCCATCCAGGATTTCAATAGAGAAGATTTCAATGCTTCCATTGACAACCTGCCCTTTGATGCTCAGGGCTTTGATAACCTAGGTACAGGGGATATTACTACTGCAAGAGTGGGTTCGGATTTACAAGAATGGCAATTAGCCTCCTTTATGGGACGTGTAAACTACGATATTGCTGGAAAATACCTGATTCAGGCAAACGTTCGTGCAGACGGTTCTTCCCGCCTAGCTCCTGGTAATAAGTGGGCCTACTTCCCTGGTGTGTCTGTAGGATGGAGAATGGTAGATGAGGACTTTCTTTCTGGTGCTAACTGGCTTCAGGATTTGAAACTTCGCGCCAGTTGGGGACAGGTGGGTAACACCTCTATCGATCCTTACCAGACTCAAGGTACGCTTAGAAGAACGGCTTACAACTGGGATGATGCACCTGCTGCAGGCTATGCATTAAATAATCTTTCAAACCCTAATTTAACCTGGGAAAAAACGGCTACCATTGATGTAGGTGTTGACTTTGCCTTTTTTACCGGCAGAATTAATGGTAGTATTGATTGGTACCAATCCAATACTACAGATCTGCTGCTATCTAGATCATTACCCATATCCTCAGGATATAGAAGCATTCTCTTCAACGTAGGAGAAACTCAAAATACAGGTATTGAAGTATCTATCCAGTCTGTTAACTTTGATACCCCTTCTGGTTTCGTATGGGAAACTCAGCTTAATTGGTTCACCAATACTGAGGAGATTGTGTCCCTTGCCAGTGGTCCAGAAGATGATATCGCCAATCGTTGGTTTATCGGGGAACCAATCAATGTATTCTATGACTTTGAGAAGGTAGGTATCTGGCAAAGAAATGAGGCGGATGCTGCGCAGGGATATGGTGCCTTACCGGGTGAAATTAAATTGAATGATCTCAATGGAAATGGAACCTACGATGGAGACGATAGGAAAGTTCTGGGTTCCAATGTACCCGATTGGAGTGGAGGTATC
Organism: Bacteroidia bacterium; assembly: GCA_965263105.1. Taxonomy (GTDB): domain Bacteria; phylum Bacteroidota; class Bacteroidia; order J057; family J057; genus JBCCTX01. The sequence goes on from CBDHGL010000003.1 coordinate 2,084,992, forward strand.
ACCAACCGCTTTGAATACGCCGGGTTTGATTTGTCTGTATTTTTCTTTGCTCGGGTAGGCCACTTGGTACGGAGCCGCTTCCACGATAGCAACAACTCTTTGTTCGGTCGTTACAACAACCTCAATGTTGACTACTGGACGCCGGATAATCCTACTAATGCCTTCCCACGTCCTAACCAAAACCAGGAGAGTCCAAATTTTGGTTCAACGCTTTCTTATTTTGAAGGAGACTATATCAAGTTGAGGAACGCCACTTTGGGGTACAACTTCCCTGCAGCTATTACAGAATCGTTGAATATGTCTAGGCTACGTGTCTACGTAAGTGCTCAAAATCCTTGGTTTGCATCTACGTATGAAACCTTTGATCCAGAAGCGGGTGCCGCTGCAGATGACCCCAATTCAGTAGGTCAAGTATCTTCTGGTGATATACCCAATAACAAACTATTCCTGCTCGGTATAAATGTTCAATTCTAATGTGAGAAATAGAAATCCATACTTTTGATTGAAAAAATTAAAATCATGAAAAGAAAGTTTTTTATAGGACTGTTAGTACTTGTAGGAGCCTTCACCCAATCCTGTGAAGAGTTTCTCGAGGAAGAGCTTACTAGAGATGTGACTGCTGATAACTATTATGTCTTGGAATCAGGATTTGAAGATGGTGTTAGAGCTATTTACTCGAATCTAAGTTATTTTTGGGGATCCGAAATGGGAATGACCTTCACTGAACTTGGTACGGATTACCATACCAATGGAGCAGATGGAAGTCATAAGGAATTTAATCTGTATAATTCCCAAATGAGTCCAGCAGGAGATAATTATATCAGTAACAACGATACTAGAATAAGGGGTATACAAGAAAATCTGTGGAACTTGATGTACACCTCCATAAATCAGTGTAATGCTATTGTAGATCGTGCTCCTGATGTTCAGGGAATGGATGAAAACTTGAAACGGCAGCGGGTAGCTGAAGCTAGATTTATGAGGGCGTTTTTCTATTTTACCTTGGTTAAGCATTTTGGGGATGTTCACTTTAGCTTAGAAGAGAGCTTAGAAATTGAATCTGAGGCCAACAAGACAGATCGAATTACCATTTATGAGCAAGGGATTATTCCTGATTTTGAGGCTGCTATAGATGTTTTACCAGATGCGCAAAATGAGTATGGTCGTGCTACCAAGCCCGCTGCAGAATTTATGTTAGCAAAGGCATTGCTGACAAAGGGTTGGTTGACAAATAGCACAGCTGATTTTGCACGTGCACAAACCCTCATGGAAGGTGTCATCAACAACTACAATTTCTCTTTATTGGATAACTGGGGAGACGTGTTTGACCAGGGCAACCAGCGCAATTCAGAGATGATCTGGACCGTTCAAAACACCAAGATTCTTACCTTGAACAATAGCGGTAACCGTTTCCACCTTTACTTCCTTATGGAGTATGACAAACTCCCTGGAATGACGCGTGATACGGAAAATGGCCGTCCCTGGAAGCGTGCTCGTCCTACTCGTTGGGCGGAAGGTCTATACAATGACGATCCTAGCTTGGATGCAAATGGGCTTCCTGCCGCTCCTCAGGCTTTGGGAACACGCGCCGATGTTCGCTATGAGCAAGGCTACAAACACGTTTGGTTAGCGAATAACCCAGATAACAATGTTCCTGTAGATTTCTTGGGAGATAGGACCTTTACTTTTGAAGAAGGTGATACAGCTTTGTTCAATCCCCATGTTGAGTGGTCTCCCGAAGCTCGTTTAGCTAAAAACTATCAGGTATTTGTACCTAGTGAGTACACCGAGAAAATCTATCCTACTCTCAATAAGTTTATTGATCCAGAGCGTGACAACCGTCAGCGTACGGAAGGATCTCGCGACTTTATTATTGCAAGACTGGCTGACGCCTATTTGATCGCCGCTGAGGCAGCGCTCATGCAAGGAGACGTCGCTACTGCAACTGCTCATATCAATGTGATTCGACGTCGAGCTGGTCGGGAGTTCATTAACGAGGATGATGAATTGATTTCCCGTAAAGATGAAATGGTGGTTTCTGAATCGGATGTGGATATAGACTACATTCTTGATGAGAGAGCTAGAGAGTTAGCAGGAGAAATGCACCGCTGGGAGGATTTGGTTCGTACAGGTAAACTCGTTGAGCGTGTTCGACTATATAATGTTCAGGCAGCACCCAATATACAGGATTTCCACACCTTACGTCCTATTCCACAAAATTTTGTGGATGCAGTGGATGGCGGGTATCAGCAGAATCCTGGTTATGATGGGAACTAATGTGAGAAAAAGTACTTGAAATATGTTCAAGGTCGGAGCTGTGCTCCGGCCTTTTTTTTGAGATTGATTTTATGTTCAGACTTTATTTCTACTCTAAATTAAAATAATTCTGAGAGGCGAACCTTCTGGTATTCCGTAAAAAATTTATTTTATTAGTTGGGTAATTTCATCAAATACAAACTTATTCATTGATTCATAAGGGCCACTAAAAGAACCACTAAATCCAAATATTATTTCTCTTTCTCTATTCAGTAAATAAAGTGAGGGATATCCTGATGGTTTAAGGAGTGAGGTGATATCTCTGTCAACTAATGCTAGTGGAAACGAAACTTCATTTGAAGCCACATAACTTTTTATAAACGACGGGTTTTTATCGATGGGATTTAGCCCCAAAATTGATAGCTTTTTGTCGGGAAACTTATCTCTCAAATCATTCATGCGAGGGATCAACGCTTTACAATATCCACAATTTTTAAACCAGTATTCAATCAGTACATAATCACTAGTGATGGTCTCCAAGGACCTTTTTTCAGAATTTCCAGTCAAAAATTCAAAATTCTTAATTTTTTTTCCGAGTGTATCAATTTCGCCTTGAATTTTCATCTTGTAATTGGCATAATATTCTTCGAAATAGTCATTCTGAGAAAGAAGTTCGTAATTCTGATTTGAATAATCGGTTAATCTAGGTAACTCCTTAACTTGATATAGATTGTTCCATGTGCCCTTGTACTTATACCCATATTGTACAACTGTTCTTTTTTTTGCATCGGATACTATCTCTTTGATTACTCTTATTGGTAGATACTTCTCTTTGTCTAAGTAAATGATCCATTTAGACTTGCTAACTACCTCTTTAATAAATGTCTTTCCGTCTAACACTCCTTCCTTGAATATGGCTTCAATCACGTAACATTGTCTACCATTTACAACCTGTATTCCATTAAAAGACAAAGGAACTTTATTATCTCTTATATACTCTATCAGAAATTGGTAATAAAAAAGATTGGCTTCGCTCGTTAAAAAATCAGCGACCTGTTCGGTATTTTCTGTGTATACAACTCGTTTTTGGTCGGTAAATATTTTTAAGTAATTAGCCCCATTAAATACCTCCCATTTTCCTTCCCCTAAATTTTTTCTAAATAATACATTAGGTTTCTTCACAATTAGCTCAATGGTATTGGATAAAGGAGTAGCATTGGGGCTTTTCTTTGTCGTGAATTCATATTGACTGAATCGAATATCATTTAGTGCTGTATCGAATTCTTCCAATAATTTGAATGGATCTCTTCTACATGAAAGAAGAAGAATCCATACAATAATGATTGCCAGTACTTTGCAATTAAGAGTTTTCATGGGTACTATTCGATTTTAGAGTATTAGGTTTTTTCTCTCTTAATCCAAGAAATAAAGGAAGGTAAAAGATGATGGCTATTAAGGAACAAGAAAGGCCATATATGGTACCGTTTGCTAGAGAAAACCAAAAGTCTCCCTTATCAGTAGTTAGTACAAATGGAATAAAACCGAGAATGGTTGAAATAATCGTTAAGAGAATAGGTATAATTTTGTTTCCAAATGCATCAAGGAAAACTCCTCTTCTGTCTTGATCTTTATATTTACTTTCCTTGTGTAGGTTGTTGAATTCGTTGACAATATAAATAGCTGAATTTACAGTAATCCCAGTTACAAGTATCAAAGAGGCAAAGCCCCCTTCATTAAAATTGATTTCCATAAAATAAAAAGAGAGGAAAATCCCTATGTACGAAATAGGAATCGTAAGGAGAATAGCAAAGGGCTGAATGAATGATTCAAAAAGTATCGAGCAAATAAAATAAATGGAAGCTATTATGATTAGTAATACCCAATAATGCTTCTCTAGGTCTAATTGTTTCTCTAGGTATTCCTGATTAGGGTTAATAATACGGAAACCTAGCGGAAGCTTTTCTTTGAAAGAGGCAAGTAATTCCTCAATATAAGCTTCTTTATTTTGCTTTGTCCCAATAAAATCAAATTGAATTATTAGCCGATAAGTCTGATCTTCCCTATATATAGGTGAGTTTATAGAATCAATCTCGATATCACCTAAACTTGATAGCTTAAGAAAAGTAGAATCCTTAACAATAGGGAAGTTGGTTAATTTCCATGAATCCAACTTCTTGTTTTGAATCCTCTGAGAGGCCAGTAGGATAGGCTCAAAATTATTATTGTAGTACATCCTCCCTAGATAAGAGCCCTTGTTACCTATACTATTAATAGCAGAAAATGTAGAAAGATGAAGATTTGGGTTAATTTGAAGTTTTTTTGGATCAAAATTATAAACCAAGGTGGTTTTCTCAGGTCTTCTGGAAAGTTCCTCCCATGTAACATCAACCCTTTTTATTCGATAATATGCTTCAAGTTCATTTTTCAAGCTATTAGCTAAGTCTAAAAGTATTTCGTAGTTATATCCATATAATTCTAAATGAGACATTCCAGCACTTTCACCTATAACCTCTCCGAATGATCTACCATATCCATGAACATACCAACTTAATCCACCCAATTCTCTTTCCTTCGCAAATAGTAGGGACTTTAATAAAATAGGAAACGTACCATCATCATAGGCTTCATTAAAGTAGATTGTAATTGTCGCAGCGTCCCGGTCTTCGATTATGCTTTGGTAGTACTTGAGTTCATCTGGAAAATTATCAAGAAATCTTTCGATCCGTTGTACTAGTTGATCTATTTGAGTTAGGTTGGATCCTTTTGGAAATTTAGCACGGACAATCAAGCGTGATTCTTCGTTAGAAGAAATAGAAGAATTCTTCTGAACTTCGTTGAGGAATACTTGCAAACTTCCACCTAAGTATTTACTAATAAATGGTTTGGCATTGTTAATAAACCAAGAACTACCTAAGGTGTTGTTATATAGAACATTATTTTCAAGCGATTCAGGTAAAAATGATACGGGGACTCCAAAGGCAAGTATCAATAAAAATATTATCAATACCCGGATTTTATAAAGAATCCCAAGTGTCCTACCGTAGACATCTCTAAAATAGAGGGTATCAAACCTCCTAAGTTGATCTAGTCGTATTTTTTTTTGAAGGGTATATCGACATGTCTTTAGGTTGTGGTTGGCTTGCAAAATGGAGGGAATGAATAAGCCTGCAACCCATAAAGATGCAAACAAATTTACTACTAAGATAACTACAAAATCAGTGAGAAGTAGTCTGACTTCCTCATCCAGGAAGTAAATCCCCAGAAGTGAGCTAATCGTTGTAAGAGTAGTAGCACTTAGTGCCAATATAATGTTAGATTTCCTCTTTGCTAACAAGTGATCAACAACGATAATAAAATTATCCAAAATGATTCCCATGGAAATCATTATCCCTGCAAGGGAGAAAAAATGAATGGGTATTGACAGGAGATAATATAAAAAGAAGGAGCTGACAATTGTAACAATGAAGGAAAGCAATATAGAAGCTATATAGGTAAAATCCCTAGTTATTAAAACTAGGAAAAGTAGTAAAATCCCTAATGTATAGGCCAATCTTTCCAAGATCTTATGGATCTCTAGTTCAATAAACTTACTGGCGTCATATAATAGGGTAAATTCGAGATTAAAGGAATTTTGATTGGAAAACGCATTAATTGTGTTCTTAACTCGGGGAGTTAGGTTTAGGATATTCGAATTTTCTGTGGAATAAACTACTAGGCTCACAGCCTTCTTTCCATTAAGTCTGGAAATTGATGTGGGGGGACTTTCAATGCGGGAGATTGATATAACATCCTTTATCCGCAACAACTTACCGCCTAAGTTTTTTAGGGGAGTATTTAAAAAGCGCTCTAATTGGTCATAGGTCAATTCCAATCCTGAGAAAACCTCAATTTCCTTTTTTCCATGAGTTGACTGCTTAAGGGCTAATTTTCCAAGATTTTCTTTCCTCAGCTGTAATTTTATCAAGTCATCTAATTCGCCAATTGTTAATCCTATTGAAGCAATCTGCGCTTGGTTATATTCCAAATGCCATTCAAATGATGGAAATCCTGCCAATTGAACTTGTGATATGCCTGAAATCAAGGATAAAGACGGAATCAACCTATTTTCTATGGATTCTCTCACTGGTGAAGAAAACGAAGGTAAGTTCACCAAATAGGATATTAATGGTTGTTCATTTTCAGATTCTGGATTATACAGACTAATTTCGGGATAAGTAACCCCAACTGGGAATTGGTCATAAGCATTCCGTATTTTGTTGGAGATAAGCATTCTAACCTCATTGAGGTTTGTTCTACGAGCCAAATGGACCGTTATTTTCCCCTTGCCTTCCCTAGAAATCGAAGACGTGGATTTTATACCTTGAATTTGACTCAATAACTGCTCTAAAGGGGAGGTAACTTGTTCTTCTATATTGCCTGGAGTCGCATTTCTCCAATTGTAAGATATATAAATAATAGGGAAGGATTTACTGGGTATTAATTGGATTTGGAGCAGAGGTATTACAAAAATACCACAGAGAGTAAGTAAGGTAAATATTACTATGAATTTGAAAGGGGAGATGTACTTGATACTCAATTAATTGCCAATGAAGATTGGTTCAAGTCGAATTTTACCAATGCTTGGTCATTTTCGCGGTTTAGCCCATATAAAATATTCCTTTCTTCATCAACATATATCCCCTTAACATTTATATCTAGGCTATAAACATGAATAGGATTCCCTGACCAGTCAAATACCTGAACTTCTTGGGCATTGTAGTTGTCGTATTCCTCAACATCTGGAACCCCATTATATAAAGCATATATGTACTTATTTGTACAAAAAACCCTCTTATAACAGACATAAGTTCCGTCGTGATCTGTCAATTCTCCATTTTTCCAGGTTGGCTTATGTGCATTGGGGAAAGATATCGTACGAAGCACTTCTAAGTTTGTATCCAAAATATATATTCGCTGGAAATTTTCTAGTGCCGATACAATCATGGTATTATCAGGCTTGATCCCATTTCGACTATAATACAAATAACCAAGACGTTGCTCGGGCATAGGGGAGATTTTTGGGCTGAAGTCTAATAGTTTTATCTCATCGGTTAATGGATTCCACCTAAACATTCTACCCAGGTCTTGAGTCGTAGCTCCGATCACACAGGAATCTGAAATATAAAAAATATCATATGCTATTTCTACTTCTGGTGGGTGTACGATCCGCTTAGAGGGGGAATATCCTGGAGAAACTAATATGCTATCCAGGTTCAATAAGGCCAAGCCATAACTGGTTCGAACCCAGAAATTCCCTCCTTCTAATTGATGGTTGAAATGAATATTTCTAAATTCGTTTGGTCCATTTCCTCTATTCCCAAAAGAAGCTAATAATTGAAAGTTATTCAATGAAAAAATATAAAATAAATTGGGCTCTCGCTCGGAATCAATTACATAAAGTAATGTGTCTTGAATAATAAGTGAAGAGGGCCTTAAAAAGAAAGAACTTGGACCAACAAACTCTCCACTCAGCTCTGTTTCCTTTGGAAAGTTATCAACAATTAACATATTATCAGGACTGTCTTCAAATTTGACTGGCTCTGTAGTTGTAGAATCACTACATGAAAAAAGAATAATATAGGCAATCCCCAAGAGAGTATATTTTAGATTTCTTTTCATGGTCAATGGATTAAATATTTAATTATTTGTTAACTAAATCCGCAGAATTCGAACGTTCCTGAATCTTATTGACAAAAATTTGTCGCAGTTCTGGTGAAGAGATAATGTCTCCAATTAATAACACTTGATTTTTTTCATTTAGTAAAATAAATTCATCCTTTAATCGCTGCCACTTTTCAATTTTGTTTTCTGTAATAAATGTATAATTAGGATCATGGATCAATGGGAATTTGTAATTATTTTTTTCTGTTAAGTGATATTTGCTGAAATAAGTTTCCTCTCCATTTAGGATAAAGGCAGTCTTGACCTTCTGAAAATGAGCTTCCTCTTCCAAGATCTTACTCCACTCATCTATCATCATTATGGATTCAGAACATTGAGCCTCCATGACGGAAATGATTTTCATTTCATTGTCTTTTTCAAATAGAAATCCGAACTTAACTTGATTGTATCCTTTCAGGCTATCACCAAATGATAAAAAATTTTCAAACAAATCTGGATACTCTTTTTTCACTATGTGTTCAACTTGCTTAATAAGCCCTTCATTTCTATTACATGAAATAATGAATATTGAGGAAATAGATATTCCGAGAATAAGCAAATAGGTCTTATTTTTGTTTTTCATTATACTATCAAAATGATTCATACAATAAATAATGGAATGAGAATAAGGAAGAGATGCAATTATTCGCATTTTCTCTTCCTTTTAGAATTGCCGTTTCGACTTCCTAATTTATTCGAAACATTTTACTACAAGCGGTGTAAATGCTTTCGCATTACATTTAGCTTGTAAAGTCTCTTAGCAACTGCAACTTCCTCTTCCATCGGCAGTATTAAACTCTCTACAATCGCATTTTCCAACCATCGCATCTCCTCCTCCTACAATTGGAAAGCCATTTTGACAACAGTCTCCTGAGCCACCGATTGCTTCAATGTCGTTGATAGCTCCAAAGATTCTTCCATCGGTATCTCCTGCAGCTTGGAAACTAAAGGCTACAGCAAAAACAAAAAAGAGCACCCCTAAAGGTTTCGCAAATTTTTTCATAATGATTTATGGTTAAAGGTTAGAATTAAGTAAGCATCGCTTTTAGCTTAGTCCATATGTAAATATTGGATAGGCTCTTCAATTATTTATATCTCCCAACACTTATTTTATCCTTTAAGCTGAAGTGAACCCCCAACTTTATTATTTATTAAATTTAAATTCAATAAATCGAAATATAATATAATGCGATTAGTATATTTAGAATTACTTTACCTTACTATGTAAATTTGAATTATTGTGAAACTTTGATCACAAGGTAGATACCTTTTTAGGAATAACAAGGCACATAAATGTGCATTCTTATTCAATTTTTTTTTCTAATCTTTAGGCGAGGTATTACCTGGCAAAACATTTTGCGAGGTTTAAAAATATAGGGTGGCAGTAAGGAATCTTACACCTAACATAAGAATTACCTTATTGGGCTTGAGCTCAAGAATTTAGTCGTTTGGAAGGAAGATCTTAAATTAATTTATGTTAAGTAAATTTAAAAAAATAGTTTTATCCATACTCTTATTTTTTTAAAATACGCCATGAACGATCGTTTAAAAGAAATTTTTTAGTATTTTTCTACTGCATAAAGAAAAAATATTACTCTCAGACCTTCATTTTTTGGTCCCTTTAAAAGTAAATCCTATTGTTCCTGTTATTAAGTTTCCATTATCGATAATTTAATTATTTCGAATATAATTTCCCCTTCTATAGAAATTAATTTCCATAAACTTAGTATCAATGCGCTACATCCCCTGTGTCTCTTTCATTAATTATCTATATGGTATTACATATTTAATTTGGGGAACTACCCACTTTTCTTGTACATCAGAAAATGTTGATAGTATCCCTAATACTGCAATCCTGGAGACACTGGAGACTAATGATATTCATCCTATTGTTGAGGTTGAAATAGTTTCGATCGATAATTTTAGCAAGGAGATTTTGAGTACAGGAAAGGTGAAAGCTATGAAGAAAGTGGATCTCACATTCAAAACTGAGGGCTCAATTTCTATTATCCGAGTGAGAAATGGTATGAGTATTCGGAAAGGGGATACTTTGGCAGAATTAGAAAATTTTATTGCATTAAATAAGGTAAGGCAACAGACCATTCAATTACAAATGGGAGAATTAGAATTAGAGGATATTTTGATAGGACAAGGTTACAGTCTAGAAGATTCAACAATTATCCCTTTAAAGTTACTCCATTCATCAAAGATAAAAAGTGGACTCGAGGAAGCTAAAACTAAGTTAGAGCTAGCTAAGTATGAATTTGAATCTTCATTTTTGATAGCACCATTTGGAGGATTGATTGCAAATCTTAATGTGGAAGAATTTACAAGAATCTCACCCAATGAGGTTTTCTGTTCCTTAATCAACAACAAATATTTTGATGTTAATTTCTCGATTCTTGAATCGGAGTTGGACCTTGTAAAAATTGGAGATAGAATCACAGTCAAGCCTATATTTTCTGAGAATTTGACATTTACAGGAAAGGTAACAGAAATTAATCCCATTGTAGATATAAATGGGCTAATAGGTATAAGGGGGAGAATCTTCTCTAGGCACAAACAGCTATTAGATGGCATGAATGTAGAAATAGCTATTGAAAAAAAGATTCCAGACGTATTAGCCATACCCAAAGAATCTGTCCTTACTCGAGATGGGAAGAAAGTCGTTTTTACCTACCAAGAAGGAAAATCGCTTTGGAACTATGTCTCATTAGGAATGGAAAATATAAACTCCTTTGAAGTTATTGAAGGCTTGGATAATGGGGATACAATAATTACCTCGGGTAATCTAAATCTAGCTCATGAAAGCCAGGTCAATTTAAATCTCAATTAAACAGAGGTGGGCTCGTGGTTAAATTTTTGCAAAATAAACCGATTGGAGTAGGAATGTCCTATTTAGCACTCGCAGTAATAGGATATTATGCTTATACAAAACTTCCGGTGTCATTGATGCCCAAAATATCTGTACCCGAAATCTCCGTCCATCTTTCTCATCCTAACTTTTCCGCAAGGCAAATTGAGGAAACTCTAGTTTCTTCTTTAAGAACTCAATTACTTCAAGTTAGTGAGATTCAAGATATATATAGTGAAGTCCGACATGGGCATTCAAGAATTTCCATACGTTTTCCTTATGGAACTAATATTGATTTTGCCTTTCTAGAAGTTAATGAAAAAATTGATTTAGCCATGAAGGATTTTCCGAGAGAAATTGAAAGGCCAAAAGTTTTTCGATCTAATTTATCGGATCTTCCCGTGCTGTACTTGAATGTTTCCTATAAGATAAATTCCACTATTTTTCAGAAACCTCTCCCCTTGGAAAGATCCTTATTGGCTGAAAACTTTCTTGAACTGAGCCACTTTTCCGAAAGGATTCTTAAGAGGCAAATTGAGCAACTACCTGAGATATCGATGGCAGATATCTCTGGAATTGTACAATCTGAAATCCATATATATCCACGTAGAGATGTATTGAATGTCTTGGGAATTGAATTAGATCAAATTCATCAAGCTTTGCATGACAATAACCAAAACTTTGGGAATATAGAAGTCAAGGAGGGAGCCTTGATCTATCAGGTTAATTTTCGATCCTCACTATCAACTATAGAAGATATAGAAAATTTATTCATATCCAGGGAAATTCCAGCTGGATTTCAAGATGACCTTGAAGTTTTTGACAAGAATAGTACATCAAAAAATTCTAATCGATTAATTAAACTAAAGGAAATAGCGGATGTAAAACTAGTTTCTAAAGTACCCCCAGGGATTATTCTTTCTCAAGGAAATCCGTGCATCTCCTTTGCTATTTTGAAGCAAGCAGATGCAAAGTTTCTTGATTTAAAAAAGTCCCTAAATACTCTACTTAATAGGGTAGGAAAGGAGTATCCTAATTTGCAATTTGAGCTGGTCCAGGATCAGTCCCAACTATTAGCTTTAACTTTGAAAAATCTCAATATAAGTTTAATAGTAAGTATTGTTCTAGCCTCTGTTATCTTACTATTTTTTCTTCATCATATCAAACTTACTTTTTTAGTTTGTATAAGTATTCCTCTTTCTATCATCGTTTCTTTTATTTTTTTTAAGCTAGGAGGATTGTCTATCAATATTATTTCTCTTTCGGGATTGATCCTCGCCGTAGGTATGATGGTAGATAATGCCATTATCATTATTGACAATATTTCCCACCATTACTCTCAGGATTTAGAAATACATAAAGCCTGTATAACCGGCACTCAAGAAGTTATAAGTCCATTACTAGCTTCCACATTAACAACAATTGCGGTTTTCTTACCATTGATTTATTTTGGAGATATACCTGGTACTATATTTTACGAGCAGGCCCTGGCTATTTCTATGGGATTAGGGACTTCCTTTTTTATTTCCATTACCCTGATCCCTACTTTTTACTTTCTTTTGTTTAAAGATATTTCAAAGAAGCTAGGAACGGAAAGGACGTTTAGTTGGGATGTAACTTCATATCTAGTTATCCATTATAAAAAGTTCCAAAAAATTGTTTTCTCGAATACCCTATTGATTACACTTACTTTAGTATTTCAAATAGGTATTTTGCCCATAATTTTTTTCTATACTAAGAAGGAGCTTTTTCCTCCTCTAAGAAATAGAGAGATTCATTTATCCTTAGATTGGAATGAAAACATTACCGTATTTGAAAATGCTGAAAGGATACAAAGCTTATTTTCAAATATCTCTCTCAAGCCGAAATACTGGGATGTCAGAATTGGTCCTCAGCAGTTTTTATCTGTAGATGAAACTGAACTAGACGATTCAAATGCAGGAATTTTTCTACACGCAAGTAGTTATGATTCCTTAGAGCTTATTAGGCAGGAGATTTTTAAATTTATATCTGCAAACTATCCAAAAGCAGATGCTGAATTCTCCCCTCCCCATAATTCATTCACAAAAATTTTCCCAAAAAATCCGGATCAAACCACGATAAAGATTTATCCGAGCTATTTTGATCCCATAATCCTTCAAACCATTATTGATGTGAAGGGGTGGATAGAAAAAAATCTACGGCTTCATTCAGTAAATCAATTGCAGCAAGATGAATCTCTTATTTTAGAACTTAACCAAGATCGTATTTTTTATTTGGGGTTGAACCCTAGCAAAGTATTGGATTATGTTAGACTAGCGCTTCAATCCCATAACATAAGTACACTTCACTCTTCTCAAGACCATATCCCTATTATCCTTGCTGAGTCAGAGAACCTTTTTCAAAATTCACTCTGGAGGATTTCTGTTCCTACTACTAAAGGGAATCACATCCCCTTAGGTGAATTGATAAAACTAAAGAAGGTGAAGTCGTTAAAAACTATATATGGAGGAAATGATGGAGAATACATTCCTATCCACTATGAAATCTTAGATTCGAGTAAACATGAATTTACTAGTTTATACACTGAAATTTTTAGAAAGTATCCAAATATTGATATCTCAATTTCTGATAACGCAGATTCGGCTAATAATTACATATATAAATTAAGTTTCATCTTTCTCTTATCTGTACTGCTATTGTACTTTATTCTCACTGCGCAGTTTGAATCTCTTTTACTCCCCCTCATTCTGTTAATTGAAATTCCAATAGCTATTCTGGGGTCTTTGGCACTCTTATATCTAACAGATACCTCACTAAATATCATGTCTGGAATTGGGATCATTATCAGTTGTGGGATTGTTCTTAACGATTCCATATTGAAGATAGATACGATTAATCAATTATTATCTCAAGGTACTTCCCTTAATTGGGCTATTGAGGAAGGGAGCATTAAGAGATTTCGCCCCATAATAATGACTAGCCTTACGACTATTTTCGCAGTCTTTCCCTTCTTCTTTTTTGATGGAATTGGATCTGAGCTCCAGAAGCCTATGGCTTTATCAATTATTGGGGGAATGTTGAGTGGGACAGTTTTTAGCTTATTTTTTATTCCCCTCCTTTTTAAATTTTTTCACATCAGAATATCCTCAAAATAGTACGCCATGAACAACAATTCAAGGCTATTAATTATTGTGTTTTATCTGTGTATACAATGTAAGCAGGTAAAACCTCAGGAATTAATTGTCCTTACACTTAAGGATGCAATAAAGCTTGCCCAAAAGAATTCATTTACTTCACAAAAGGTTCAGGACCAATTTATGGTGAATGAATGGCGATTTAAGGCTTTCCAGAAGGGAAGATTACCAACCTTGAGGTTATCTACGAATCCAATTAGTTTTGATAGGTCAGTAGGATCTGAATTCAATTTTGACAATCAGCGGTATGAATATATTTTCCGACAGAGATTGGATAATGATTTGCGCTTGTTTGTAGAACAGCCTATTCAATCAACAGGGGGAAGGATTTTTCTCAGTTCATATTTGGGGAGGTTACAAACTTTTGGAGATCAAAACCAAGTAAGCTACACAGGAATACCCATATCTATCGGCTTAGAACAAAGCTTGCTAGCCCATAATCCCTTCAAGTGGGACCGAAAAATTGAACCCTTATTGAAAAGGCAAGCCCAAGCCTACTTAAAAATCGGTAGAGAAGGTATTTCCCAAATGGTTGTTCAGTATTTTTTTGCTCTAGTCGAGGCAAAATTGAATTTTGAAATAGCAAATTTCAATTATGCAACTTCTGATACGCTATTGCAAATTGGGAAAAAAAGATCGGAGATTGGAACTCTCAAACTTAATGATCTTGCAGAATTAGAGCGCTCTTTTATTGAATCAGAAATTGAAAAGCTTCAAGCCCAAACAGCATTGAGGTTGGCTCAGGTAACCCTTAAAAGATATATAGGAATTGATAGCAGTACAAAATTAACGCCTATACTACCCGAAAATTTACCAAGGATTCAAATTGATCAAGAGCAGGCCAAGAATCTTTTCTTTCAGAATTATCCTGATATTATGGGATTCGACTATCAGCGCTTACAAGCAGAAAGAGAACTTGATAAGGTCAGGAAGGAAAATGGACCACAAGTTTCCATTCTCGGGGCCTTTGGATTAAATAAAAGAACAGATAAGTTTTCTGATGTATATGCTGCTCCACTCAATGAATTGCAAAGTATACAAGTAAGTATGGAAGTTCCCCTGATAGATTGGGGGTTCCGAAAAAGTCTTATCAATCAATTCGAATCAAATCTTGATCTTACAGAATCGGAAGCCTCAGAAGCAATATTTGAATTAGAAACAGAATTGAGAGAACAGATTAGCACTTTTAATCAACAGGCAGAGATAATTGACATGATGAAACGGTCAGAGAACCTTGCATATTCTTCCTATGACTTAACGTTAAAACGCTTCCTTCTAGGGAATGTTGATTTAATAAAATTGCACAATGCACGCAATTCTCTTAATTCTACTCGTAGACAATTCCTAATGGAACTTAAGAGATATTGGACACTCTACTATGGGATTCAGACACTTACATTATTCGATTTTGAGGCTCAAGTGTTAATTGAGTGATTAAAAATCTTATGGCTAGAATGACTCGAAATTGGGGATTCTATTCCTTAGGGACATTCGCTAAACTTCTCATGTTTTGTTGATTTCGACGATATTGAGTCTGCTGATCATAGATAATAAGTCCCAGATTGGAGTTTAGTCTCTGCTCTGGGATTGATTTTTTCTTACCTGCTTAACTTTGGGGTATAGGTATCCCACGCTGAAGATTCAGCGTGAGGTCTTACGAGTTTAGGCAGCTCTTTGTGAGGACTTTTGGGCGATTCTCTGGCCGATGTGTAAGGCATTAGCCGTATGGATTCCAAAGAAGATCCACAGGATTTCGGTTTTTCTCGTTCTAGCTCTGATGTGATGTAGGAGGTAGTGCTGTTTTTCTGTTCCAAAGCTTCCTTCTAGCCTGGTGGCTCTTTCCTTTCCAAATTGTCCACTGACTCCCACAAGAGTTTTTGATCAGTTGGATACCGAACCGAACTCTCATAACAGGTAGCATCTACTAAGAGGCTTTCCGTTTGATTCATCCATCCTTTCCAATGCTTAGCCAGAACCTCTTGCAATCGATCGATATCAAGCTTCTCACTCAGTTGACATCGGATCTTACTGACAATTTTATAATCTTTCAATGGCCGGTCAGGAGCAATTAAACAGCCACAGAAAAGTTGGTAGTGGATATTACCATTGAGCTGCTCGATCAGTCTTCTATCTGAAGCCCCGCTGTAATGCTTCAAGAACATCAGGGCAACTTTTCCCTTAGGACTAAAATGAGACCGCCGACCCTGGCGGTGGGCCTTTAACCCTAGGTTGGTAACAAGCTCATCCCAAGGTAGAGCCTGATAAATCTTACCCAAATCTGTCTCCAGAAAAGTAGCATAATAGCTAGAAAGCTCAGAAAGGGGACTTTGGAAGTTGAATTCGAGGGGAGTCTCAAAAATTTTGACTATTTTAGGCATAGCTTTTAAAGAATTCCCCGTTTTTGGCCTCTAATCTCCAAATTTGGGGTCTTTTTTATACCAATAAGATAATCAAAAAGCTGATAATCAACAACTTATATAGTTAGCGAAGGTCCCTCCTTAGACCTTCAGGAATCCTTTGTTTATTTGAATGCAAGTCCCACGATAGACAAACTTAAGAACAAAATGATCAAGACAATATAACTTTGCCGAATGAACATTTGGTCTTTGGTGGTTAAAGAGAACCCTAAGATACATACGATACTTAAAAACCCGCATTCTAATCGGGTCAGAAAAATACCTAAGATTAAGCTCATTAAAGCAATTTGTTGGATGTTTCGATTTTTGACAAAGATAAAAATCAATGCTACCAAGATCTCACCAAGCAATACCAAAAAGGAAAAAACCTTTATTAAGCCCAATGAATAGTATGAAAATATTGTTAGATCAATAGGCCCCTCTGATATAGGAGGAGAGGAAAGAAAGGCTCTGATAGCATCATGATTACTTTTTACGACACTTTTGATACTTGGTATCAGGTAATAAATAGGCTTAAAATAGCTTCCATCCAAAACGCTACCCGCCATAAAAGAACCATCAATAAATTCCGATGATAAGGCTTTCTGGACCCCCGCAAGGAACATCAATAATACCAGGACCCATTTAATATTACGTTTTAATAAAACTTCACGATCGGCATTTTCATCCGATTGGAATACAAAGTAGAAGATAAGGCAAAGATAAAATAGAAGATAATGGTGATTTGCTGGAAAGAATGGATTATGTATAATATCTAAAATATACAAAGCAGCTAACATTAACCAGAAAAAGGGAGTATAAATTTTTTGGGGATTCATTAAAAGGACATGGGAAACGGCCCAAAAAACGATTAATGAGGGAAGAATAAATTCTGGAGTGGTTTCTAACAGAAAAATTAGCGTTACACCAAGAACTAATTTTGCTGTGATTTCAACCGTATCCTTATCTCTCAGGGAGTCCATAAAAAAAAATGCAGATGAATTATTCATTTTTGTAGGCAATTATTAGCTTTCTCTTAAAAGTTGAATTCTGTTCATCCATGTAAGGACGCCAAACCTGTACTTCAAAATCTTCCAAATCACTATACTTTTTCATGGAATTATAGAGCTTTTTAAGATTGTTCTTATTAGGAAAGACCCGAACCTGATAAAATAAATCTTGGGGGATTCTAGAAAATAGGCTATCTCTAGAATTCTTAAATTCTCCTTCCTGAATTGAAATCCACACCTGATTATAATGAGGATGAAATTCAGAATACATTCCAAACCCTCCTCCTTTCCACCGAGATAGGCCCTCTGTATAAACCAATCTCATTTGATTTAAGGCCACAATCAGTAAAAGGAGAGATACTCCGTAAGATTTAATAAAAATTATTGATTGATTTCGGGTCTCTTTCATGTTAATATACTTTAGAAATTATTAAGGAAACTAATAAGTATTTTATCTACAGGGATAAATGTTAACTGAAGTATGATAAAGCAAACCAAATATCCTGCAAATAGTGTCCGATTATCTTTTTCTAATTGAGCTATTCCTAAAATCATTAGGATAAAGCCAAAAGCTAATACCGGAATGGTGAAGTAAGTAATTACAATAAATCCGATCAGCAACCAATCCTTTATACGGTAAAGCCACCTATTTTTCGCAAATGTAAAAGAGATTGCTATTCCTCCTTCGATTGCCAAAGTTAAATAGGAGAAAGCTAGGGAAAATTTTTTCAATCCTGATGTTGTCAAAAAAGGTGCATATAGGCTTGAATTTGGTTCATATTTAAACATCTTATACAAATCATAATTATACTCTAAAGATTTTTCCGCTATATCGGAACCTAGCAATGCTAACATTTTTAACCTATCATCGGTAAGCATTTGAAAGTGCAAAAACTTGCCATTATAGTATTCCATTGAAAATAGTTTCCAAAAAGTGGCAAAAATGAAAGTTAGCGCAATCAGCCAAAGAGCATTTTTCTGTAACAGAAAGAAACTATCCTGAGAGAAAACAGACAGGGTGCAAACTATACACCAATAGGTTATCAAAAATTGATGGTTATCAATAATGTACCATTGAGAGGCATTGATATAGGTGATCAGTACACATAACAATACCCATAGTAGCCTACTTTTTATTAAGTAATCGGATATCAGCATAAATGTACAGAGTATCCGCAAAGGCATTTCTAGCGTCCAATTTGTATGAGCGTGAAGCAAAAATAATATTAAACTAAACTTCAGTACCAGGAGCTCCCTTGGATATTCGAATAGATTATCAAATATCTCATCAAAACTCTTGTTGAATTGCTCGAAAATTCTCTCAATTGTAGCTCCCCAATTCATTGCGTGTCTTTTCAGTTTTCATGATGAAATCAAAATAAATTTTACTATCGTCGTTAAGAAACTGAACTCTCCAAATGGTCAACGCAATTTTTCTCATATGAATTACCTTTTTTTTATCATAATCGAATCGCTTGACTGGTCGGTAATACAATTTCTTCCTGTTTTCAAGTAGATCTTTCTTTAAGCTATCAGAACTCCTAGCTTTAGATTCCTCGGGTCGTATATAGTTTAGTTCGATTAGCTTTTCGGCTAAGCGGTCTAATTGGCTTTGCGAAGGCATAGAAATCAACTTTGTCAGGAGATCTCGTTCTAATCCCCAATTCTGTTCCATATTTGACACATCTAGAATAATAATCGCAGTGTCTCCTTCTTCTGTAATTCCTCGACAATCTAAAATGCGTTCTCTTGGGGAGTCAATAGCTGCAAACATCCCAAATCCCCCCCCTCTCCAAGGATTGAGAGTTCCATAAATATTTAGGCGTACCTGATTTAAAAATACCAGGATCATTAAGATAGGCACAAGAATATGGGCCAGGGGGTATTTTTTATATATTTTTCTCATAATAAGATCTGATAATAAATAATAATCCAGCTAGTGCTGTAATAGCTAACACCGAGAAAAATAAAATTGAGAATGCTACTCCAATCTCTTTCGAAATTAGGAAATAGTTAAATCCTAATAGAAAAACGATTTCACGAATTCCAATACCTCCAATTGAGATAGGCAAGACTGCGGCAACCGAGGAAACCATGAATAAAGTGAGGTATTCTGTAAAATGATTATCTACAGAAAGAGCGTGAAGTAAAAGCCATGCACAAAGAATTTGTGTAATCTGTACATAAAAGGAATAGAGGGTAGTAATTAGAAAAACTTTCACATAGGATGAAAAAAACCACTTAATAAGTAAAAAGAAAAACGGAATTGAAAAAATTGCTCCAAGAATTGCAATTACCTTCAAAAAATTGAATTCTTCAGGAATTTGTGAGTAAAAGAAAAGAATACAAGAAAGTACTACTAGAATTACCAACCCACTAATTCTATCGAGCAAGGTAGCACTAATTAGCCCCTTTACAGGTTTATCATATTTCTGATGTAAAATATAAACCTTGTATCCATCTCCACCAATACTACCCGGTAAGAAGAGGTTATAAAACATTCCGATATAATATAATTTGATATTGAAAGAATCGTTTAGAGTCAATCCAGAAACGGAAAAGAAGTATTTTAAGCGAAAAGCGGAGATAATTTTTGAAATATTAAACACCAGGATTGCTCCTAAAAAGAATAAAAAATTGGCACTTAAAATGACTTCATAAATATTTGATAAATCTATCCTTAGGAAAACGTAATAGACGGCTATAGCTGTTAATATTAATTTGATTATCAACAGATTTGAAGAGGGGTTTTTTAAGGCTTTATGGAGATGCATAGGATTTCTGTTACACAAATTTAGAATTTGGTTCACCTTAACTTCAGAATGCTAATGATTCTGTAATCTTTTACTTTAACAGCAAAAATTTCTTCGGTATTAAATGGATATGCTTCTTTCAGAAAATCCCCAAATTGCTCGTGTCTTCTGAACCAATTATAATTGGTTATATGATAATCTGCTTTGTCCATATCAACAATAAGAATTCTGCTGTATTCTGATTTTGGAAAATTCATCCGATTATTTATCAGGGAGATTGTACTGGAGGTACTTATAAAAATTTCTTCTCTACTATCGGTCTGAAGAATATAATCCAAGGCTTGTTTGTATGACAACCCGTAATAATCTAAATCAAATAATTTTTCGGGGTGTCTTCCGGCAATAGCATTGAAATAAACCTGTTGATTGGGATGATTATCAGCTATAAAAAAAATGGAACTGGTTAGACTCAATCCAATTACAACATATAAAGTTGAACTGATAATCCTCTTTGTCAGGTAATTACTAATGTTACCTATTTTTTCCTGAATCAAATTCAGCCCAATTATTGCTAACAAGAGAAATCCTGGATATATAAAATACATATGCCTCCATCCATGGTAAAGAGTAGAGTTAAATACAATGACCAGGCATAGGGGAAGGAAAAAATACAAGAAGGAGAGAATATCAATTTGATTGGATAAGGATTGGAAGAGACTCAAAGGTTTTGGCAAATACTTTATTGAAATATAAAATGTGCCAACAATGAATAATACTGAATAGAGGATAGGAGTTGTAACCGAAATCCATGAGAGTGTATAATGCCAGGGAATATCTGATGCTTGAACAAAGTCCCCCCAGTATAATAGACTTCCTTCCCATGGATACTTTTTCATGGTATTGAAGACTAGTACTATACCTTCAAATGGATTTTCCCAAAGATAGGGCCAGGTGGCAAAAAGAAATAGTATTGTGAAAATAGGTACAAGAGCACAATTTCGTATGGCTCTTATTTTTTTAAATTCAACCTGTTCTCTGAATAGAGAATCCCCTAACATTATGAGTACACTTAAAAGAGGGATAAAGGCCCCAATAATCCGTGCATTTATTGCGAGGGCACATATAAAAGTAAAAAGGATGAGATCTCCTAACTTTTTACTTTTGTAAAATTTCAAAAAAGAATATAGACTAATTATTACTAAGGATAAGAAAATAATATCCTTAGGATTGTAAAATGCTTGTGCGAAAATCCTGGGGCTTAGTATAAAAAAAATAGTTCCTAGAGAAGCTAGTTTCCAGTTATTGTGATGCCAATGAATAATATAATAAAAGCAATAACAACTAAGGAGAAAGGTTAAAAACGTTAAATAATGACGTAATAAGAAAACATTTCTTGCATTATCAATTTGTAATAATCTCTCAATGATATAAGAAAAAAACTGAAAAGATACACCATAATACTTGTATTCATAAGTATGTAAGTTTTCATCTACTAGTTTAGGTACAGAAGGAAATAGGTTGAAAGCTTCATTCACATAGTTAAAGGTTACTATGCCGTGTTCCCTCTGGATTGGTTCATCCATTGAAATGCCATAATCCGGAATTATTAATATCCCAACAAATGCATAAATAATAATAATTAATTGGGGTAAATAATTACTCAGACGATTAAGAGTACATTTAATTTTATCATACATTGGTTTTCCAATCTAATTCGTCTTCAAAAAATGATTGTAAACTCATTTCCATAGCCCTTTCACAAGCTATTAGAAAGCTTTGAGAGATATCATATGGTTTATGGGATTCTGGTAGTTTACCTAATTCTTTCCAAACTCTACTAACGAAGTTATCACCCCAACCAGGTTGATCATATAAGTGAATTAGGACCGAGGCCCAAACATCAGAACGATTATAAATAAAGTCCTCTTTGAGGCTGTATTCCTCAAACAATAAATTATAAACAAATAAAGAGTTGTTAGATTTAATCAGGTGGTATATATTTTTCAAACGGTTTCTGTAATCTTGATATACATACCCTTCCAAATTTCCTTCATTAATATCCAGTTTGTTACTTAAGATAAATCGCATGAATATGGCAAACCCGGTCCTTAGATCATCACTAGGCGGAGTATCAACCCCCAGAAACATCTGTTTATCATAAAACCAAAAATTTCGTCCTAATTCGTAAAGCGGAAGTGTGTCGAAGAATTCATTTTCTTTCATTCCTTCATAGAGAATTTGGAACTTCTCATGGGATATTTCGATTCCTTTTTTTCCAATAAGGCCGCAACCATCACCCCGACCACAAGTTTTTTCCACAACTGCAATAGGTAAATGCTTTAATGGAACTTTTTTTGAAATATCTGGATCACGACCTGATATCAATTTAAATTCCACATATGCCTGATCTAACTTTTTAAGAATTTCTGTGATCACAATGGAATCGAGATTTGATTGAGGAGCGAGAATACAAATGTGAGTACCGTGATATGAATACAGTATATTTTCTGTCCCCCAAAAAGAAGTATACCTAACTTCCTTATCGGTTAAATAAGTTAGCCTTGTATTTGTAGTACAAGACGTGAGAAAAGTCTGCAATATTATGGTAAATGGAATAATTAATTTCATGTTTTTTATTGAACTGGTATAATATTTCAGTTTTCCTACTCAAGAAGTTTGGATAATGGCACCTCGAGGACATCTGCGATTTTCTGAAGTGTACATATACCGAAGTTGTGTTCTCCTCTTTCTATTCTTGCTATATGCGTCTTATGACTTTCACAAAAAATTGCTAAGTCAATCTGAGACCAGTCTTTTTCTAATCTCAGTTCTCGTACTCTTTTTCCAATTTTCTTTAGTAAAAGGTCGTCTTTCTCTGCAGGCTTCATGGGAGGAGGAAAAGAATTATTATAGAACGTATTCCGAATATTTAAAATGCATAAAATTAAAAATAGTCTTTGTAACTATTTGAATATCAATATATATAATTGAGCCATATATTACAATCAAATGTAATATGTAGAATCTATTTTAATATATTGTACAAGTAACACTACTCAAACTTCATATTTAGTGGGCTTATATTCCTCTCTTTTGGCTAGGGTTAAAATTGCCAAACCCCCTCTGAGGAAGATGATTTAAACATTTTATTTTGCGAATGATTAAATATTATGCTTTGATATTTCAGTGCATTAAGCAAGAAGACGTTATGTAAGAAATGATTAAAATTAGAAGAAAAACAATATATGCGAATCAAGGGTTAATACCTGCTGAAAGTCTTCCAAATAGATGAACTATCAAGCCCTTTAGCGATCTAACTTTAGAAGCGTTCTGTAAATCGACTTTTTCAATGAACCAATTGAAAATAGACTCAATTGATTACCTAATTCTGGAGACTGCTGTCGAAAAAAGACCATCAGCAGCCCGATTAAAGGCTCTTTCCCAATCAGATTGTCCTCTGACTAGTTTGACTGGGGTAAGTATATCTGAATCATTGTCCTTTCGTAATCTAGCCCTGAGTTCTTTGTCAGAATAAATTTTATCTCCGACTATGACCCGATTAGGTAGTTGATCCAAGATATTCCTAACGGCTTGCAGGTCATGACAGGAAGCAGGACTAAACTGAATATATTCAGGAAAAGGAAGTCCTCCAGGCTGAAAGAAACTTATCATATGTAGCTTGAGACCATAATAGTGTTGATTTTTTGTTGCACAGTAGCCTTTATCCGATAAGGCTCTGGCTACCTTGGCTGAACGTTTATGACTACAAAGCATAATAGGAAAGGAATCTACTAGACTAATATCTTTCCGAATGGTCTCACGCTGAGGGATATCCCTCAAAATGTGTTCAAGTAAGAGGGGGAATACACCAGAGAGCCGATTGAGTCGAGAATTAAAGGCTTGATCGGACGGAAGTTTGGGAAACCAATCTCCCCAGTACTTATCAATATAAGTCCAGATAGCCTTGATCTGATATTTTTGCTCCTCTATCATAGAAAATAGATAGCAGGTAAGAAGTTCGGCATCACTAAAAGCAGGTTCAGTAGAATTTGGGCTGAATCTTTGGCAATGCCAGCGAAGTTCTCTATCATAGACTTCGCAGATGTAGTAGTATAGAGCGATGAGTTTGAGTTGTTGCATAAACCCAAACTAAGGTTTACTCCTACTATGTCTGCCTTTTTGTTACCCTTGATTCGCATAATATATGATAAATTAAAATTTGGTTTCTTGTAACATTTCGTAATATTAGAGTTAAGAATTAATTAACTAATATGCTAGAATTTGCGATGGGGATTAGATGGTAAAGGGGCCAAAGAAAGAAAACTCATCATACGATAAATTGTAAATTCATCAGTCTGAATCTTTGTTAAGAAACACGAGTTCCTATTCTATTAATGGGTTCAATATTTCATGTGAAAATTTATTTTGATAATATTTAGAAATGTGGGAACTAAAGACTTTCCTTAATCTTTTTGACGATAAGCTAGGTATAACAACCTGCTTAAATTTGATTATTGACCTTAGGCTAGAATTTCCTTGTGAGTAAATTAATTTCTGTGTTAGCATTACGATTTGTCCATGCTGTAGGTACGTTCCTTTAATTTTTTGCGTATATTTATAGTAAAATGCTAATAAAAATGGAATCATCTCATGAATACCTGAAAGGGAGGGGGGCTCAAATCAATCCACCTAATCCCTTTCTCAAGAATGCATCGGATAATTCTGCACAAGAGGGGATAGATGAGCCTTTATCTTTGGATACCCATACGGAGGTCTTTTATGACAATGCTAAAAAAATTATAAACAAAGTACCCAGCCCGGATATTCCACTAGATTACTCCATTAATCCCTATCAAGGCTGTGAGCATGGATGTGTCTATTGCTATGCAAGAAATGCCCATACCTATTGGGGATGGAGTGCGGGCTTAGATTTTGAGCGAAAAATCATCGTGAAGAGAAATGCAGCTGAGTTACTCGAAGCCGCCTTCGACAAGAAAACTTGGAAGTCTGCTCCCATTATGTTTTCGGGTAACACAGACTGCTACCAACCTATTGAACGGAAATTGGGAATTACGCGAAAGTGCTTGGAGGTATTTGCCCGGTACAAAAACCCTGTTGGGATTATTACCAAAAATCATTTGGTACTGAGAGACCTTGATTTATTGGAGAAGCTAGCTTCCCATAAACTGGTTCATGTTTTTGTAAGCATTACTACCCTAGATCCTTATGTCCGGTCCATTATGGAACCCAGAACTTCTTCTATTCCAATGCGCTGGAAGGTGATCGAAACGCTTTCTCAGAAGGGGATTCCAGTTGGAGTAATGATAGGGCCTGTAATTCCTGGGCTTACCAACCATGAGCTTCCCGAGCTCATGAGATTAGCTGCTGAAAAGGGAGCCCAATCAGTAGGATATACGATGGTCCGTCTTAATGGTGCTGTAGGGGATGTTTTTGTAAATTGGATCAAACAGAAACTTCCAGATCGGGCTGAGAAGGTTTTAAATCAGATTAAGTCTATGCATGGTGGAAAGCTGAATGATAGCGAATTTGGTAGGAGGATGAGAGGGGATGGGAAAATAGCCGATTCTATTTCTCATTTATTTCACCTCATGAAGAAGAAGTACTTTGACGGAAGAGCCCTTACTCCCTATAACCTAGAAGCTTTTAAAAGGCCTGATTCGGGGCAGTTGTCTTTGTTTTAGGACTTTATTAATACCCTACCCATATATCACGAAAAAGGGAACTATGTCTAGCATAGCTCCCTGCCATTTTCAATATTATCTGTTCCAAAATTCCATATCCCACGCAAATTTTGAACAAGCGGAGGATTATTCTTTAGTAGTCTGATAGGCTGTGGGATACAGCCGAGACATTCGGTGGTCAATATCACTAACCGTTACCCTGCCGTCCTTATTCTCATCTAAGCCAGAATTCATACGATATTTCTGGGTCGGCTTGGCGTACAAGGTATAGCAATAATCCTGGCCTACAGCCTTGGGGTAAAGGACAGCCAGATACAGGTCAGTGATGGTGTTGTAATTACCATATCGATCCCTCACATTTTGCAAATAAGTGTATACCAGGTCCATTTGCCTCACGGCATCCATATTACGGATATCGCTCATATAGAGTTGGGTTCCCATCTTTCGATTGAGATCCTTTACCGTATTGACCATGAATTGTATAAGCCCAGTAGCGCCACTTCCTTTGTGGTTGACTGCAGAGGGGTTTAACTTGGACTCGGAATACATGACAGCCATGAGCCACTCAGGTGGGACTTCTAGGGCTTGAGCCACGTGTTTTACTTTTTGTTCGAATCCAGAGATGTCATAAATGTGACTGCTAGCCTTGTCCATGAGGTAGAGACTAGAGGCGGGAGCACTCAGCATAGAATTCAATCCCATGCTTTCAGCAGCATCGTTCTTGGAAAAATTATAGGTTAATGCATTGCTGAATAAAATGATAACAGCGGCAAAACCAATGCTTTTCCTAGAATAAGCAGGCTTGTTAGGTCGGTGCCGGGTGATGTAAAATCCCCGGTTGTGATTCATACTAGTTTTGGGTCCAAAAATGCGCATACCTAAAATAATTAATGGCGTAAAACATCGAATAGCTATATTCATTAGCAATAATGCTAAAAATATTACTATTTTGCAACTACTTTTAAATGTTTTACTAAAAAAAGCTAAAAAAGGTTGCAAGATGCCTAAGTTTTTTAGGTTAATCCTACGCATTGATGTATACTGCTAGTTTACATGTGACACCTGAGACTCTATTTCGCCACTTCTTGCTAAAAAAAAAATTAAGGCTCTGTGGTAAAGATACCAATTTCAGCCGAAAGTTGGATCCTTGCTAAGAATTATATGAAACGAGGGTATGTATTTCAGGATGAATCTGCTCTAAGCGCTGATATCCGTTGAGAAAGTTAAGGTGGATAAGAAAGCTAAAACCCAGAACTTCGGCTCCTAGTTTTTTGGCGAGTTTAGCGGCAGCAAAGGCGGTACCCCCAGTGGCGAGCAGGTCATCGTGGACAATCACCCTATCTCCAGGGGAAATAGCTTGTGTAGTAGATTCTAGAACAGCTTTTCCATACTCGAGTTCGTAAGAGACTGAAATGGTTTCAGGGGGCAGTTTCCCCTTTTTTCTAACCATGACAAAGCCTGCATCTAAGGCAAGCGCTAACTGAGGACCCATTAAAAAACCTCGACTGTCTATCCCAATAACCTTAGTAATTTGTTTTCCTGCCCAGGGACTTGCCAAGGCTGGGACCATTTCCCGGAGAAGCTGGGGCTGTAAAAAAATGGGAGAGATGTCTTTGAACATAATTCCCTTTTCTGGAAAATCAGGAACAATGCGAATATGCCGTTTGAGCGTATCTTCTAGACTCATAGATGAAAGTAGGTTTGCAGTTGTGCTAGTGTTTTAGGGCTGACCGTTTGAGAGGATTTTATTTCCTGCCAGGAATCTACTCTGCGAATCTTTTTTTTCCAAAGTAGGAAGGCATTTAATTCTACTTCGGTCCAGAAGGGATATTTTTTGAGTTTCCATTCTGGAAGCATATTCAAATCTTCTTTTTTGTAGGCAGTTAAACTGCCAACTCTCAAGTAAGGCAATAAGGGGGCTATTTTTTCTTGGCTAAGGCCATATACCTTTGCTAAATAGCCTACTTGGCTGAAAAATCCTATTATTTTTCTATAGGCCACAATTCGCTTAGCAAGAACTGGCCCAATTCCCGGCAATTGTTGCCATTGGGTGGTATCTGCTGAATTGATATTGACAGGAGTGCTTAAGGTTAATGCCTTAATCCGTGTTTTTTCATGGGGAATTCTCTCTTTAGGGGGAGGGGAATCCCCTTTAGAGATTTCCTTTTCCCTTGATTCCATATATAAATAGGGACGAATTTTTTGGAAAGTAGAATCTGGAAGTTTATACACCTTTTGTATCTCTGAAGGATCGGCGAATCCTCCTTTGGCCTCTCGGAAACGAATGATTCGTTCACTCAATACCTCTCCAATCCCAGGAAGTTGTTGAAATTCTTGTTTAGTGGCTGTATTGATATTTACTGTATCAGGGAGAGGTTTGGGATATGTATTAGTCTTTGAGGAAAATGGTCTCTTGTAGGAGGAAGAGTAGGGGCTTTGGGGAAATGAATCAAGAAATAGGTAAGGGAGAATTTTGTGATAGGTTTTAGGGGAAAGGCCGTAGACATTCTTTAATTCTTTTAGGGAATGAAATCCTTTTTTGGCTTTTCGGAAGCGAACGATTCTGGTACTCAAAATAGAACCTATTCCGGGAAGGCTTTTAAAATCGCTTGTATCAGCCGTATTTATCCCAATTGAATCAATAGAAATAGAATTTGCCTGCTTAAGGTTAGGGATATGCAAGGTTCTGGGGTTTACAGGTTTATCTGTGAAGTAGGCTTTTTGAAAAAAATGTATTAAAAGAAGTAAAATAATGAGGCTTACAGCTCCTTTTTTCTGGTTTTTAGAAAAAATGAACAAGTTTTGAAAGGGATTCATGGGTGTATTTTTGGGGGAAGGTTACATTGGGGAGGGCTCATAAAGTGTCATGAAAATGCCGGATGTTCCTTTAGGTGTATAGGAAGAGAAAACATGTAGACATTTCCTGTTTGAGGAGCTTCCATGACATGAAGTTGGGAGTGAAGGCTCATTATTTTGCTTTGGGCAACTTTGAGCAAACGACTATCGATAGCCCCTCCACTGTCTTGGATAAGAAATTTGAGGAACTTATCATCTTTATTTACCCCAATGAAAATATGTGCTTTTGTTCCATTGATCTTTTGCCGATGAATAATACTCAGCAATAGATGTTTGATTGCAGCCGTTAATAAATTTACGTCTGTCTCAAAGGGGGCAGTTTTTGGCAATTGAAGGGAAAAGCTAATCTCTTCCTCTGGAGAATGGTTACTTAAATTCTCCACGATGAGGGGAATAAGGCTATTGATTTCTACTAGCTCGGGCTTAAACTCTTCTTCTTCCAAGCGATGTTTACCATTTGGAATAGGATTAATCCAGGGAGTGTTTGTAGCCTTAGAGCGGTTTACAGAATCCCTTAAAGTAAGCATAAAGGCATCTCCTTGTCGGACATGGACTTTGTTGATCAATATTTCCAGTTTCAGGGGCTTTTGATTGTCCACATTGAGGTGGCAGATACACCGTTCTTGTACATGGTAATCCGCTGCCTGAAAGCGGTTTTGAAGAAATTGCTTGTTGAGCCCAAGCACATCCAGCAGGGCTTGTCCAGTTATCGTATTTTGGCGAAAAATATAGGAGAGAAACTTTCTGCCAGGGGAATTCTGAAATATGATAGAGCTTCCATCCTCAGATAAAAGAAAGATTGCATCAGAATGGCGATTCAGAAAAGTGGAGAGTAGGTTTCTATACTCCTCTTGAATTCCATTTCTGTTGAGTGTATACCAATTGGCTATTCCCGAGGCCATGGTTATCAGGGTAAAGGTGCTTACCAGCATATGGCGGTCAAAATACAGGGGGGAGGAAGTATGAATGCTCAGGATGAGCAAAATCAGACTCGAGACCGCAAAAAGGGTGAATTCCGCAAAGGATTGGAATGAGATACTAAAAAAGACGTGACCTAATATGAGTAAGAGGGTGAGATGAGGCTCAAAATTGCTAATAAAGGCCAAGTAGACAATAGATAAATACACATATAGGTAGGCAAATGTAGAGAGGTCAGATAGGTAGCGGAGAATTTTTTCTGAAAGGAGGGAAGCTATGACGACACCAAAAGATACGATGGCAGATAGGAGGAAAACGGATATGGGGGCATAGACATCTGGAATAAACTGGTGCATCAGATACCCTGTCAAGCAACTAATTAGGCCTAAAAAGGCCAAAATGACTTGATGCCTCAGTTGGGACTGACTTTGATTCCCCAACAACCAATGTGCTAACTTATCGAGAAAACCTTTCAAAACAAGGCTAATTGATTACGTGTTCCTTCCTGCAAAATTACACAGAATCAGTAATATACACACAATTGGTAAAAGCTATGTTATATTTTTCCAACTTTCAGTTCTTTTTTAAGAAATTTCCCTGTATGTGAAATTGGATTTTGTGCAATTTCTTCAGGAGTACCTTCCGCAATGATTGTACCACCTTCTGCTCCCCCTTCTGGCCCCAGGTCGATAATGCGGTCTGCTACCTTGATTACATCTAAGTTATGTTCAATGACGAGCACGGTATTTCCGCGATCAACTAATTTTTGCAAGATACCCAATAGCATCTCTATATCCTGAAAATGCAAACCCGTTGTCGGTTCATCTAAGATATATAGCGTATTCCCCGTGTCCTTTCGTGATAGTTCGGCTGAGATTTTGATCCGTTGAGCTTCGCCCCCCGAGAGGGTTGTTGCGGGCTGTCCGAGGGTAATATATCCCAGTCCAACGTCATGGAGGGTTTTGATTTTACGCTTGATTCGAGGGAGGGGGTCAAAGAATTCCAGGGCTTCGGAAATCGTCATGTTGAGGACATCATTGATAGACTTTCCCTTGTAGCGAATTTCTAAGGTTTCCCGATTGTAACGTTTTCCCATGCATTTATCACAAGGGACATATACATCAGGTAGGAAGTTCATCTCGATCGTTTGGAGACCAGCGCCATGGCATTGTTCACATCTTCCTCCTTTTACGTTGAAGGAAAAGCGCCCTACTTTGTATCCTCTGATTTGAGATTCAGGTAAACTTGCAAATAATTCCCGTATGTAGGTAAATACCCCTGTATAGGTTGCAGGATTACTTCTGGGTGTCCTTCCGATAGGGGCTTGATTGATTTGAACAATTTTATTGATTAACTCCAATCCTTCAATTTCTCCATATGGCAGAGGTTTTTTCTTGGACTTATACAAATGTTGGCTAATAACTGGATAAAGGGTTTCATTGATGAGGGTGGATTTTCCACTTCCAGAGACTCCGGTAACACAGATAAACAGACCTAAGGGAATGTCCACATCTACCGATTGAAGGTTATTCCCTGTGGCACCTGTAAGTTTGAGAACTAAGTCTTTAGGGGCTCGTCTGGTTTTAGGAATTGGGATAACTTTTTTTCCAGATAAGTAATTTGCCGTAGGGCTATCGAGAGAAAGTATTTCTTCAGGCTTGCCGGAGGCCACAATTGTGCCTCCCAATTTCCCTGCGCCAGGGCCGAAATCGATTATGATGTCTGATGCCAGCATGGTATCCTTGTCATGTTCGACCACGATAACAGAATTTCCTAAATCTCTGAGTTGTTGAAGAGATTGAATCAGTCGCTCATTATCTCGCTGGTGAAGACCTATGCTGGGCTCATCTAAGATATATAGGACATTTACCAGTTGTGAGCCTATCTGGGTTGCCAAACGAATTCTCTGGGCCTCTCCTCCAGAAAGAGATCTAGCTGGGCGATCCAGGCTCAGATAAGTGAGGCCTACTTGGTGCAAGAACCCTATACGCTTCCTAAGTTCTTTGATGACCTCTTCCCCGATGGCTTTTTGTCGCTCACTAAGGCGATCTTCTAAATTGCTTATCCACTTATGAAGGCTTTTTATGTCTAAAGAAGCTACTTCAAATATATTTTTCCCGGCTATATGAAATTGTAGACTTTCCTTTTTCAACCGTGCTCCGTTACAATCGGGGCAGGTTGTAATTTTCATGAATTGTTCTGCCCAGGACTTTATCTTTTCCGAAGAGGAATTGTGGTATTGATCAAATACGAATTTTTTGATTCCGTTGAAGGCATGGTGTAAGCCCTTTATTCGTCGTTTTCCTGGTCCATGAAGGATGATATGTATCATTTCTTCAGGGAGGGACTCAAAGGGTTTGGCCAGGGACTCCCCTTGGGCATCTGCTATTTTTCTCAACTGACGAAAAATCCAAATATCCCTAAACTCTCCGATAGGAGCCAAGGCCCCTCGACTAATAGAAAGGCTAGGATCGGGCACCAGGGCCTCTTCATCCACTTCATAAATTTTACCCAATCCTTTGCAGGTGGGACATGCGCCATAGGGAGAATTGAAGGAAAAGGTATTTGGGGAAGGTACATCATAGCTGATCCCAGACTCTGGATCCATCAAGTTTCGGCTATACCAGTAGGGGACTTGACTGCTTTGCTCAATAAGCAAAACAGTTCCGTCTCCGGTTTTCATGGCGCGTTCTACGCTTTCAAAAAGCCTTTTGGAATTTGATTCATTTTGTTTTTTGAGCGCAGGGATATGTAGGCGATCAATAACCAGATCTATGTCGTGGATTTTATATCGATCGAGCATCATACCCGATGTTATTTCTTGAATCTCTCCATCTACCCGAACTTTGTTAAAGCCTTGTTTTGCCAAGTTTTGAAACAATTCCCGATAATGGCCCTTACGCGATCTGATCAAGGGAGCGAGAATGGTCATTTTCTTATCAGGGAACTTCTCCAATAGGGCATTCACAACTTGTTCGTCCGTCATCCGGACCATTTTTTTTCCTGTTGCGTAACTTATGGCATCAGCTGCGCGGGCATAAAATAAGCGGAAAAGATCATAAATTTCTGTAACCGTTCCTACGGTAGATCGGGGGTTCCTGGAAGTAGTTTTTTGTTCAATGGCAATTACGGGAGAGAGTCCTTCTATTTTATCTACATCTGGACTTTTGAGATTTCCCAAAAATTGTCTGGCATAAGCGGAAAAACTCTCCAGGTATCGTCTTTGTCCTTCGGCATAGATCGTATCAAAGGCCAGTGAACTTTTGCCTGATCCACTGACCCCTGTAATGACGACTAAGGCATTTCGGGGAATTTGTACGTCAATGTTCTTGAGATTATGTTCTCGTGCCCCAAAAATTTTAATAGAAGGAGAGGAGTCTGCTTTCATCATAGTAAGGTAACAGCATCTCTCCTCAAAAAGTTCTTACATCTCCGAGGGTATGACTTTCATATCAAATTTACCTCAGAGGGGTACGTTTACCTAGAATTCTTCTAGTTAGAGATTACTGTATTATCTGCTATTTCGCGGTGGTTGGCTACCAACAGTTTTCTCATGGAATCTGTGAGTAATTCTTCAGCACGAAAAGTTTCTCGCATCGGTATGCGAATATGATAAGTTTTGCCCGTTTTTGCAATGAGCCTATTGGATATTAACCAAGGGTTCAGAAGTCTAAACTGCGCTCGCTCAACTTCGTGGTATTCGGAGAATTGGGAAAAACTTTCAATATTCTTTTTTATGCTAACCAATTTATATGGAACGGGAACATAGCTCTTGTAATCAACGGAATAGATCCCGTAGTTGGTCGGGTTCTCAAGTAGGTGCTTTAAGCTAACAATTCGATAAATATAGCCACTGGATTCCCGGTTGAGTTCGAGTTCAAATAAGTTATCCGTTTCCTGTTTTGTAATGGCTTTTTTTAGCCCTCCCATTCCTAGGTTATAGGATGTGGCTACAAGCGACCAATCGTTAAAGACTCTATAGGCACGACGAAAGTATTTACTTGCAGCTTGTGTAGCTTTATCGGGATCATACCTTTCGTCAACTGTCTCACTCAGTTCCAAGCCAAATTCCTTTGCAGTTTCCGGCATAAACTGCCAAAATCCTGAGGCTCCTTTAGGGGAAATCGCATTGGACAATCCACTCTCGGCTACCGCCACGTAAAAGAAATCTTCTGGGATACCAGCTTTACGCAAAATTTTCTGGAAATGAGATTTATAGCGATAAGCGCGTTGTAAAAGTTCACGAGATTCTTTGTGAGATCTCCTTCTTTTAGCGAGTTCAGCCTTGAGCTGTTCCCTAACTTTAGGGACCTCAACAGGGACTCTTTGACCGCAAAATTCAAACTGAAAGGATTCAACAAGGGGTTCTTGGGCGGCTACACTGTATTCTAAGGCAAAGGATTTATCAAAAGGCATTGTATGGACCTTATAGCTTGAAATAATAATAGCTATAAGAAATACAAGTGAAAGTCTAATCATACAAAAAATTTGGGTGAAACATATTTTCAATGGTAAGTGCGGTGTGAGCTGTAGTAATATTAGTTGTGCAAATAGATTGATTGGCTGTAATGTTTCGATTTTTGGGTATTACGTTATTCTTTAATTATGGTTTGCAGAGTTAGTAATCTTTCTTCGATAATCATGCCAAGATGAAAGGATCATCCCAAAAAAGAATAATTTTAATTTTTGCTTAGTGGAAAAACCGTAAGATTTCATGTTAGATGTTTTCTAAAAATTAGGCGTTATGGGTTTGTTTCTATAAAAATCCGTTATATGATCTACGACTTCGTCGGCGGTATCTACTAATTTGAATAAGTCAATATCACCAGGAGAAATATTTTGTTCTTGCTCTAAAAGAACTTCTTTAACCCAGGTGAGTAAGCCCGCCCAAAATTGAGATCCTACCAAAACGACGGGGAATCGATCAATCTTGTAGGTTTGAATTAAGGTGAGGGCTTCAAATAATTCGTCTAAGGTCCCGAATCCACCAGGAAGTACAACAAATCCCTGGGCATATTTTACAAACATTACCTTTCTCACAAAGAAATAATTGAAGTCAATATCCTTATCTGGGTCGATGTAAGGATTTGAGTGTTGTTCGAAGGGTAAGTCTATGTTAAGTCCGACTGAGGTGCCTCCTGCTTGTTGGGCTCCTTTATTACCGGCTTCCATGATACCAGGGCCGCCTCCCGTAATAACGCCAAAGCCTGCTTCAGCAAGTTTATGGGCTATTTCTACCCCCAGCTTGTAATAGGGATCGGTAGGTTGTGTTCTTGCCGAGCCAAATATGGATACACAGGGGCCAATTTCTGCTAAGGCTTCAAAGCCTTCCACAAATTCTGCCATTATTTTAAAAACTACCCAGGAGTCGCGTCCGCTTCTCTTTTTTAATTCATCTCTTCTTTCAGAGAAATAGGTATTGTTCTGATTATCACGCATATTCAAAAGCTTCCAAAAAATGAGGTGGGGAAATTATTAATATTTCTCGATTTAAGAAATGTACGATACCTAGACTGTATGGTTTACCGAATGTATGGCAATATTTTGTCACCAGGATGTACATCTCTGGGTATAAATGGGAAATTTTGTGTTGGGTATATTTGTGAGCGGTAATTATTTTTGCCTTTATGAACACCAAAAAAATCAATAATCTTGACCAGTGATTTATAAATCTTGTGTACTCCTAGGGACATTGTTCTTCTATATGCCTAGTCTCTCCGCACAAATAGGGGGAAGGCACGTATATGATTTTTTGAACTTATCTACAGGGCCGGCCATAACGGCTTTGGGAGGTGTCAATGTCTCAGTTATTGAGGATGATGTGAATTTCGCTAATCAAAATCCAGCTTTGTGTACCGATTCAATGGACAATCATCTGAGCCTTTCCTATACGGATTACTTGGCTGATATTGGATTTGGCTATGCTGGGTACAGTAAAACGATTCCCAACTTGGGGAGTTTCCATACAGGAATACATTTTGTTAATTATGGGGAATTCCAGGAAGCAGACGCTTTGGGTAATCGTTTGGGAACCTTTAATGCTTATGATTTAGCCTGGGTCATAGGAGGATCGCGTCAATTGGGTCGTTTTAGATATGGCACACAGGTCAAGGTAATTTCTTCTCAATTAGCTCCAGGATTTTCTTCCCTAGGGTTTGCTGCAGATCTGGGTGGATCCTATTTGGCAAAGAATCGACTGTTCAGTGCAGGACTTGTCATTCGGAATATGGGATTCCAGATCTCCCCTTATGCTGATACGGATTTAAGGGAATCCTTGCCCACCCAAATAATTATTGGGATCAGTAATAGACTTAAATACATGCCTTTTCGTTTCTCTATTACGGCAATTCACCTAGAGCAAGCTCAGTTGGTTTTTGAAGATCCTGACAGGCCCGTTGAGTTTGATCTAAATGGGAATGAAATAGACGATTCCCCTTCCTCCTTAGACAAGGTATTTAGGCACCTGGTATTTGGAGGAGAATTTCTTTTGGGAAATGCCATGAGAATTAGAGTAGGATATAATCATATGAGAAGGCAAGAGTTACGATCTATAAATAGAGGGGGAATGACGGGTTTTAGCTTGGGAACTGCAATAAGGCTAAAGCGTATACACTTTGATTATGGTTTTGGTAGTTATGGCTTAAATGGTCTTTTTCATACCCATCAATTTGGGATTGGAATAAACTTTAATCCTCCAAATTCTACTAGTGGATGAATTGGCATCCAATTTGAAAGAAGATATGAGCAATTTACTTATTTCAATGCTGATACTCCCTCAAATGCAAATAAAGTCCCGCGATTTTTTCCGGTTTATACTTTTATTCGGCTGTTTGACCATTTCCCTTGTGGTTGTTGCACAACCTCCCAACCCTGCATTTGATGCAGATGTTAAGGAAGGGTGTGAGGGGACCAGCCTGTTTGTCCAGTTTTCTGACCTAAGTTCAGGAAACCCGACGGCATGGCTTTGGGATTTTGGGGATGGCACTGCCACGTCCAACTTGCGAAACCCTGTACACTCTTATACAGATGAGGGAAGATATGCTGTCACTTTAACAGCCACAAACGGAGATGGGAGTCAGACAGTTACTGTCAATGACTTTATTGTCATTCATCCTACGCCGGTTATTGATTTTCAACAAGATCAAACAGAAGGTTGTGTACCGCTAGATGTCAATTTCCAGTTTAACCTAACGGCTAATTCGACTCCCATTACAGATTACCAGTGGGTATTCACGAATGGAGATTTTGCTGACACAGATGATCCCACTATTCAATTTAGCCAGGGAGGAAGTGTGGGATTGGTACTCACAGTTGAGGATGCACTGGGTTGTCGAAATGCCCAAAGTTTTGACGATGTGGTTACCTTATTTTCCCCTGCTCCAGAACCTATTTTTACGGCTGATCAGGTTGGGTCCTGCCAGGCACCTTTACAAGTAAATTTTCAAAATCAAACAGATGACCCGGGTCAAAATATGACCTATATCTGGCAATTTTCTGGGGCAAGCCCAGCTTCGCATAGCGGTCCTAATCCTCCTACTGTTTCCTATAATGCTTCCGGTTCTTACGATGTTTCTCTTCGAGTTATAACTCCTGATGGATGCATAAGGGATACAACACTTTCGAGTTTTATAGGGATTGGAGATGTGGATGCAGATTTTGATGTTGGGCAAACGGTATCCTGTGCAAACGATAGCATACGATTTACAAATACTTCTGTAGGAGGTCTTAATTCAGTGAGCTGGGATTTTGGGGATGGGGCAACAAGTACCGAAACCAATCCCGTGCACATCTATTCTGAGCCGGGTAATTATACTGTAAGAATGTCGGCCTCTAATCCGGAAGGGTGTGGGGATGACATAGAAAAAACTGTGAGGGTAGTCGCAGGTCCAACGGTTGATTTTGCCATTGATACGCCTGCTGTATGTGAGGCTCCGGTTCCCATCAATTTTACCAATTTGTCCACCAATGCCAATACCTTTCTATGGGAATTTGGAGATGGTACTACTAGTAATGAGGCTGCTCCTGTTCATGTATATGCCAATACAGGAGTTTATACAATTTGTCTTACTGCTACCAATGGTTCTGGTTGTTCTGTTAGAATGTGCCAAGATTTAGAGGTTATAACAGGGAGACCTATTGCGAATTTCCTCGCCGATGATCAGGATGGTTGTGCTCCGCATTTGGTTACCTTATTAGATATCAGTACGGTTTTTCGGGATAGCATTATTTCATGGCAGTGGACGATCAATGGGGCTGGTTTTGTGGATGAAGTGTTTACTGATGAGACACCGGAAGTCGAGTTTACCCAAACAGGGGTCTATGGGATAGAGCTTATCGTTCAAGATGAGAAGGGGTGTAGAGATACGGTAGAACGACAGAGTGTGGGTAGGATAGGAACCCCTCCTGGGGCCTTTGACTTTGAAGTGGATAATAACAACCCTTGTGTGAATGAAGGGATTATGTTTACCTCCCTGCTGGACCCCAATGAAGATACGACCGGCTACCGATTTTACTGGGATTTTGAATATGAGCCAGGAAGCTTTGAGCGAATGGCTACCCAAGCAAATCCGGGGCATGCTTATAGCAATCCAGATTCCTTTAGTGTGGCATTGGTTATAGATAATATGGGCTGTGCCCCCGATACCATTGTGAAAATGAACTATATCAATGTGTCTCCACCGGCAGCTATGTTTGGGGCAGATCAAGATCTGGTTTGTGAGCTTCCTGCTACCGTAAATGTACAAGACCAATCGGAAGGGCCTGTAGACCGATGGGAGTGGAGTTTGGATGGGACTGTAGTGAGTACAGATCAAAACCCGCCCCCTTTGTCCATCACAGATAGAGGAATACATGAGATTAAGCTGATCGTTGCCAATGACTCTACCGGCTGCGTAGATTCAACATTTTTTGACCTAAATGCAGGTACGGTTAGTCCGGATTTCACCACGGCAGATTTAATGGGTTGTAAGCCTTACACGGCAAGCTTTCAAAACCTTTCCCAAGATGCGGTGGCTTATAGATGGGATTTCGGGGTACCCGGTACGCCTGCTTCCAACGAGGAAAACCCTGTATTTACCTTTCAAGAAAATGGGGAGTACTTTGTAACCCTCACAGCTACGGATGAGTTCGGGTGTACAGATAGTATCACCCAAGGGGAGATTCGTGTGCTGGGACCCAATGTCGACTTTGTTGCGGATCCCTTGGGAGGATGTCCTCCAACCACGGTTAATTTCCAGGATAACTCTTCAGGAATAGGTTTGGGTTCTGTCAATGAAAATCAATATTTCTGGAACTTTGGAGATCCTGGCAGTGGGGCATTGAATTTTTCTACCCTTCAAAATCCCGTCCATGAGTTTGTTGATGTAGGTGCCTATGATATTTCTCTGCGGGTAACCGACCCACAAGGTTGTGCAGATTCCTTATTAATTCCAGCGTATATTAATATTACCCGGCCTGTTATTGAATTTGCTGTAAGTGACTCCTCCTCCTGTGCCGGTAATCTTCTGGATTTTACCAACCTAACCACAGCTACCAATCCCAATTTTTTATGGGATTTTGGAGATGGTACTACGAGTACCCTGGAAAACCCTTCTCATGCTTATAAAGATGCTGGCTTGTATACAGTTAAACTCTATGTAACAGATGAGAATAGCTGTCTGGACTCGCTCATTAAGGTAGATTTTATAGAGATTGAAACGATCTTTTCTAGCTTTGTTGGTAGGAATATAAACGACCCCAACCCTCCCTCCGTCGATCCGTTGATTGCTACTTGTCCAAACCTAACCGGAGAGTTTTTCCAGCAGGCTACGGGAAATAACATTGTGAGCTATAATTGGGATTTTGGAGATGGATTAGGTATTAGTTTTCTGGAAAACCCAGTTTACACCTATACACAATCAGGTAATTTTGATGTCTCTTTGACTGTAGAACATGAGGATGGCTGTATAAATCGCTTTGTTTTAGAGGATTATGTTCAGATCGGAGGACCTACAGGGGAGTTCACAGTTGATCGAGATGGGCTTTGCCTAGGAGATAGTATTACCTTGAATATTACTAGTCTCAACGCTTGTCAGATTTTTGTAGATCCTCGAGATGGAACCCTGATTCCCATAGAAAAGAATCCTTGTATTCAAGGAACAGAAGTGGAGACGGAGGTGCGTTTTGCTTATAACACCCCTGCGGACTATGTGGTGGCTGTCTTTCTTTTTGATCAGAATAATTGTCAGAATACGCTTTTTTCTGACACCCTGCGTTTGGCTGATTACCCCATAGCAGATTTCGCACGAGATTCTTTGGGATGTGCACCTTTCTCCACTACGTTTACGGACCTTTCCACTTCTGATGATTCTACTAACTTACCCATAGTTTCCTGGGATTGGGATTTTGCTGGTTTAGATTCATCGGGTTTACAGTTTCCCAATTATACCTTTCAAGATACGGGAAGCTTTGACGTCTCGTTGATTGTAGAAGATTTGAATGGATGTGCAGATACCATTACTAGGCCGACCTTTGTGGTTCCTCCTATCACAGCCTCCTTCATGGCAAGCGATACGTTTAACTGCTCGCCATTAGATGTACAATTCACAGATAATAGTTTCAATGGGAATGCTGTGTCTTGGATATGGGACTTTGGGGATGGCTCTGCGCCTGACTCTGCTCAGAATCCTACGCATACCTACACCCAGAATGGACTTTTTGATGTGCAATTGATTGTGGGAGATGACCTGGGATGTAGCGATACCCTTCTTCGTCAAGAATACATTTTCCTTAGAGGGCCTACAGCGAATCTCGCTTTAAGTCGTGATTTTGGCTGTATCCCCTCAGAGATTAGCTTTTTTGGGGAAGAAACGGTCTCTGATACGACTATTACAAATTTTTCCTGGTGTGTTACTACCCTGAGTAACGGCTTTACCCTATGCAGGGATACAGACGGGCTAGACAGTCTCACGCAAGAATATACGGTTGCGGATGATTATGAGGTAGAATTGATTGTTACAGATGCAATAGGTTGCACGGATACATCCGAGACTTTGACTTTTTCCGTTGTAGATCTCCCCAAGCCTGAACCCATTGATATACGAACGGTAACAGTCTTGGACGACTTTAATACAGTCCTGAGCTTTGAGCCCTATCCAGGGAACGATTTTGTCGATTACGCCTTGTATCGTTTTGATGGGAATACGCCTATCTTATTGGGGAATGTAACTGAGCAGTTCAATACCACTTTCCTCGATTCCTTACCTGGGGTTGATACCCGAGAAAATATCTACTGCTATAAGGTTTTGGTTCAGAACATTTGTCAGGAGTATTCACCCATTGATGAAACTGAAGAGCATTGTACGGTAGAATTGGCTACGGACTCTGGATTGGATCAAATTACCCTCACCTGGAACCCTTACATTGGTTGGGATGTGGGAACTTACCGTATATATCGAGCAGAATCTTATGAGCTATCTACTTTGACCTTAGTTGCTGAAGTCCCAGGAGATCAACTGGTATTTGTAGATACGGCTACCTTCTGTCGAGAGGACATTACCTACAGAGTTGCTGCTATTGACACTTCAGGAGGCAACCAAATTTCCTTTAGTGATATTAGCACTTCTGCTCCCCTGCATGAAGGGCCAACAGAAGGATTCCCTGTTAGTTATGTTAGTGTATTAGCCGATGAAGCTATCGAAATCGGCTGGCAGCCGTATACAGGATATAAACCCGCTGAGTATTTCTTAGAACGTTCTAATAGCGGAAATATCTGGGATTCAATTGCTACTCTGGCTCCAGATATAACCCAATTTGTCGATACTGCTGTAGATACACGTGACTTTTCCTATTTTTATCGTATTTCAGTTTTGGATAGCTGTGGAGACCGGACGCCGCTTGGTCTGATAGGGAAGTCCATTCTCTTAGATATAAGTGAGGCATTTAATAGCAATGATCCCTTCCTGGAATGGACGCAATATATAGACTGGGCATCAGGAGTATCCAGCTATGAACTCGAAGTATTCAATGACCTTTCCGGCCAATTTGAATTGGTAGATGTTATTGCACCTGGAGCTTCCTCTTATCAGGATCGTAGAACTTCTTTGGATCAAACGGCCTTCTGTTATCGTATCAGAGCAATTGAGTCTGGGGGAATTGGGGCTGAAGCCCTTTCTAACGAAGTTTGCTTGGAGTTTTCTCCACAGGTTTTCTCTCCCAATGCCTTCTCGCCTAACGATGATGGGAACAATGATGAGTTTAAGGTAATCGTTCCTTTCTTGGCCAATGCGGAACTCACGATATATGACCGTTGGGGAGAATTGCTTTTTAGAACATTGGACTTGGACAGGGGTTGGGATGGTACTTTTAATGGAGTATCCGTGCAGGAAGGTGTCTATGTATATGTAATCCGCGGTACGGGAATGGATCAGAAGCCTTTCCGCAGATCTGGAACTATAACCCTTATTCGATAAAAGAGAAAAAGTTTTGGGCACATTCGAGAAAATTCTTTAATTTCGCCCTACTTTTTTCATGGTGACTATAGCTCAGTTGGTTAGAGCACCAGATTGTGGTTCTGGGGGCCGTGGGTTCAAATCCCATTAGTCACCCTAAAAATAGAAAAAGGCCGCTTCAATTGTTGAAGTGGCCTTTTTCCAATTTTAGGGCGGAGACAATCTACACATCGTCTCCTAATTCGCGCAGGCGCTTTTTGAGGGCTTCTATTTCGCTTTGCAGAGAAGTATTTTCACTCTGTAGAGATGTATTCTTGTTCTGTAAATTTAGGTTTAGTTCATTTAATTCTTCCGCTGTTTTGAAATCCTCTCCATTAGGGAATTGAGCTTT
Organism: Bacteroidia bacterium; assembly: GCA_965263105.1. Classification (GTDB taxonomy): domain Bacteria; phylum Bacteroidota; class Bacteroidia; order J057; family J057; genus JBCCTX01. The sequence goes on from CBDHGL010000003.1 coordinate 2,127,432, forward strand.
TAGTTCTCCATTAATGATTGAAATTTTCATATCAACTATGGAACTCATCCAAGTATTTTCGCCTTCAGATACCTTATGCAAAATATCATTTTCTAAGCGTTCATATGCTTGGAAAGAATGTGCATCTGGGTCTAAAATAAGGTATTCGGAAACGCCATATTCTTGATAAAATTGGAGCTTTTTTTGCATCTCCTGACCTGTATTAGAAGGCGACATGACTTCACATACAAAATGTGGGGGCATATTTTCCTCCAGCCATTGTTTATAGGAACTTCGGTGGTGGCTGGGTCTACCCAGGGTAACCATGATATCTGGGGCAATAACCGTTCTAGGATCACCCATCACTGGATACCAAAAGTGGTCTGCTGCGATAAAGGCTAGCTTGTCTCGAAGGAGAATTTTGAGGTTATCATAGAGCATGATAATCCAAAGCGCTTGCAAGGTATTATCGGCCATGGGCTTTCCATCTGATTCTGGATAGTGGATAAAGGGATCCAGTTCTCTAAGTATTTCTTCTCTGGTAGGCATAGGCATACTGGATTAAGCGCTAATATATAAAAATAGTATTAAAAATCAATCTATTCTGACAATTTTTAGGGTATCGAGTTGAAATCTAGTCATAAATAACTCTTCTAGTTTATTTCTACGATAAATATGGGTTCGGCGGCTAATATTTTGTCCCCAATTTATCATAAGAATGGGTAGCGTATCCTGCCTGCCTTCAAAATATAGGTCTATTCCTTGGGCTAAAACGATTTCTGATATATCAGGATACAGAATTTTAATTTCCTTTCTCAATTGATTGAACGGGAGGGTATCAGCCACAAAGGAGGCTATGGTTGCATTCAGGGAGTCAACCTCTCTTTGGCGAGCATCAATTTTTTCCTCCTGGTATTCTAAGGCCTGTAAAACTTCCAGTTTGAGCCGATCTTTCATCTGGTCTTCTGAGGGAGGAGGAATGTTTTGGGTTAGCCTTATTTGGCAATCTTCCAAGTTGTAATTTTCTAAGTCTTCATTGAGTTGAATTTGGTCCAGGCTGTCGATGTAGGTACCCGTCATATACAGCTTGAGAAATTGGGGGGAGAGAGAGTCTCCGGGAATGAGTTCAAAGTTGAGGGCAGATCGGCTGTCTGTATTTACTTTTTCTGTGATAAATCTGCGGATATTTTGCTGGGTGCGAATTTTGCCTATAACGTTGATCATGAAAAAGATGCTAGGGACAATGGTCATTAAGGCAAAGCCAATCATAATTGCCCTTACTTTATTTCTGAGTCTATTATCCACAAATTCGATGTAGGGAAACCTAAGCATGCGCACAATCAGGTAGGTAGACAGGGCGATGAAGACTGAGTTGATAAAAAAGAGATAAAAAGCTCCTCCAAAAATTTCCCAACGGCCTTTGGCTAAGCCAAATCCAGCCGTACAGAGGGGAGGCATTAAAGCGGTAGCGATGGCTACACCGGGAATGGCATTGGTCTTGTCTTTTCGCGAACCCGCAACGATGCCTGCGACCCCTCCGAAGAAGGCGATTCCCACATCCAATAGGGTAGGGCGGGTCCTAGTATCCATCTCTGAGGTAAAGTCCCCTAATGGTGTGATAAGAAAGTACAAGGTGCTTACCAGCAGGCTGAGGGTAACAGCTAGGAGGTAGTTTTCCAAGGACTTGACCAGGGCATCTCGGTCATTGATGGCCATGGACAAGCCGACTCCTAGAATGGGAGACATTAGTGGGGAAATAAGCATGGCACCAATGATGACTGCAGGGGAATTGGTATCCAAGCCAATCGAAGCTAGCATAGCCCCACAAGCCAAAATCCACATATTATAGCCCCGAATGGTGATGCTATTGCGGATGCTGTCAATGGTACCCCGTATATCGGTGCTGGATTTCAGGTTGACTGCTTGACGAAGGGTTTCGGAGAGGTGTTCCCACATAAAGGTCAAAGATTTGAAAGAATTAACAATATAGCCGCTTTCAAAAGAAATAAGCAAATTACCTTCTTAGTGCCATTCGCTAAGTTTGGTAACTTTTTTAGTTGAATATCCAAAACAAATAAAAAAGGAAGGTCATTTAGGACCTTCCTTTTTTTAACCCCTATAAGGCAATTTTATCAATCTGAATGTAAGGACTTTATTTTATGACCTAGTAGCTTGCTCCATTCCCTAACACCTGATTTCGTCATATGAATATTATCTCTAAAGAAGGATGCTTCGTAGGAAATGGGACTCTTTGCAAAATCCCACACTTCAATTAGATCATTTTCATCTCTTATGGAATAAATGGAGTCGAGTACTTCAGGCACGTTTTGAATATGATTGATCCCCTTATAATAGCAAGGGCTAATGGCAATAATGGGTTTTACTTTTTTCTCTAAAGTTAAATTACAGGCCTTCTTTAATTTTGCTAAGGCTCTAGAGCCAATTTTAACTTTGAGTGGTTTTATCTTTTGAGTTTTATAATGCTCCTCAACCGTTTGTCCTTCTACAATAAAGTGTCCTAGCTCTTCAAACTTAAATGTATTTCTCTTTGACTTAAAGGGATTGTGCCAATAATTTAAGGTATGCTTGTCGTACAGAAATAGGGAATAAAAGGGAATATATTTTGTTTTGAAAGTGGGCTCAAAGTCTATATCCAGAAAGGATTCATATACATATTGATTTTTCATGAACGGGACCCATTTATGCACCTCATAGAGTTTGTCACGATCTGAAATACCCCCATGAATATCTACTACGAATATTACATATTTACTATTTTGACTATAGCTTAAATATTCTCTTATCAAACCAAAATATTGGTCAATATTTGTCCCATCTAATCCCATGTTCATCATTGTTAGGGGAACAGAGTCCTGGATTATGGAGGGATTGACATTTCCTTCTGCGGTAGAAGAACCCCAGATACTCAATTCTACATCCAACTCCCTATTTATGACATATTTTACTTTTTCAATTGTCTTTTCGGGGTGATTTTTTACGGAAAATTTTAAATAGCTCTCCGACAGCCATAGTATACCAATTAGAGCGACAAAGAAAAAAATCAATTGGAAAATTTGTCTTTTCAAGCTAAAACTGGAAATAGATGAAGGCATTATTTTCAAAAATCCCCAACATATATATTGACCAGATTCCTATTAAGTAGAGGGGCATTTTGTAGACGAATTGGAGTTCCCTGTATCGAGGATTATTTGCGAACATAAATTCTACACTCACAAGGAATAATACCAGGGTGAGAGAGATGAATAGATCAAAAGGATAGACTGCATCCTTATTTAAGGGAATCATATTGAGGCTTAACTGCTGAAAGGAGTAATCACTTAATTCAAAAATATGACCAACTATGTAAAAAGCATCTTCCAGGCTTTGTGCACGAAAGAAAACCCAGCCTAAACAAACCACCATGAAAGTTGCAACTCCCCTAAGCTGTAAATTCATTTTGCGTTTTTGTAAAGGATTCTTGAACAAAGATTCTAAAATCAATACCAGTCCATGAATAGCTCCCCAAATAATGAAATTCCAACTAGCTCCATGCCACAAGCCGCTAACGATGAATACAATCATAATATTCATTCTCCAGCGACTCTTTGAGGTTTGATTCCCCCCTAAAGGGATATATACATAATCCCGAAACCAGGTAGAAAGAGATATATGCCATCTTCTCCAAAACTCCGTTAGGCTCTTTGAGAAGTAGGGCGATCTGAAATTTTCCACCAAATCAAACCCAAATAGGGCCGCGGTTCCAATGGCAATATCCGAGTAGCCAGAAAAATCGCAATAAATTTGAAAGGCAAAAAATAAGGTAGCCAGAACGAGTACAAAGCCTTTATATTCCTCTGGATAGGCATATACTTCATTTACAAATAAGGCCAGTCTATCTGCAATCACTACTTTTTTGACCAGTCCCCAGAGTATTTTTTCCAATCCACTAACAAAAAGGGGAGGATTAAGGCTTCGTTTAACAGAGAATTGAGGCAGTAGATGACTCGCTCTTTCTATGGGGCCTGCCACAAGTTGAGGGAAGAAACTGACAAAAGCCGAAAAGGCGATGAAATTTCTTGTTGGCTTGAGCTTTCTATTATAGATATCGATGGTGTAGCTTAGGGTTTGGAAAGTATAAAAGCTTATACCCACTGGAAGAATGATATCAAGGTGAGTAAGTTGTATAGGAAATCCTAAAAACTGGAAAGCTACAATAGCATTGTCTAGAAAGAAATTGTAATACTTGAAAAACCCAAGTATACCTAAGTTTGTAAATAGACTAGTAGCTAGTAACAGGTTTCTATGGAAGGGTTTATCCTCATTATCCAGCTTTAGGCCAACAAAAAAATCGACCAGGGTGCTAAAGAATATTAAGAATAAAAATCTCCAGTCCCACCATCCATAAAATAGATAGCTGGCAATAAGCAAAAATATATTCTGTTGATGAATATTATTTCTTAAGCCTCCCCAATAAATGATGAAGACTATAGGAAGAAAAAAACCAAAGTCTAATGAATTAAATATCATTCTCTAGGAATGATGAATGAGAAGTCTTAAGCTTTTTTTAGGAGGGCTAAGTAAAGGCGATTCATATCTGCCACAAGACGCTGGTAGCTGAAGGCTTGGTTTACATGTTCATAACCCGATTGCCCCATCTTTTTCCTTAGGGCTTTATCTTCAATAAGCTTAAGCAGGTTTTTTCCGAGTTCCTCTGAATCACCCGATTCGGATAGAAGAGCACCAACATTTTCCTGAACGATATCCTCAATTCCTCCTACTCTTGTGGAGATGATAGGTTTATTGGCTGCTTGAGCTTCAATCAAACTTACTGGTGTACCTTCATTCTTTGAGGTCAGAACGACGATATCCAGCCCTGCATTAATGGTATCTATATCTCTTCTCCAAGAAGTGAAAACAAGGGGTTGGGAATGTTGAGCGTCATTTTCAGTTGAAAATGGGATTCCCAAAGATTGAGCATCTTGCTCGATTTCTGAACGCAGTTCCCCATCTCCAATGATGAAGGCTTTTATGGGTGTTTGTGTTCGGACCAGGGCATACTGTAGGCCCTCCAGAAATAGTCGATGGTTTTTAATTGGGACCAGTCTTCCGATAATGCCCAAGGCTACCTCTGCATCCAATAAGCCAAACTCTTTGCGGAATGTTGAGCGTTTTTTTGCAATATTTTCCTGAAACCTGGCCAGATCAAAGCCGAGTGGGACCACTTCCATTTTATCAGGTGGACATATCCTAAAAGTCTCTGTTAGTTCCTTTTTTTGGAGTTGGCTAATGGCAATTATTTTAGTGGATTTTCGGGCTAAATATCTCTCTATTTGAAGGAAAGCTTGGGTTTTGGCTGGGTGAAAATAAGAATGGAATACATGTCCATGAAAGGTGTGGAGGATGACCGGCACTTTCTCATGAGCAGCGGCTAAACGCCCCAGGGCTCCCGCCTTGGCAGCATGGGTATGTACAATATCTGGCTTATAGGTCCGGATAATTTTCCGGATTTGTTTGTAGGCCTTTCTGTCTTGACCAAGGGAAATTTCTCGTTTCATGCCTTCGATATATTGGGGGGCAAGCCCTAGATCGTTTACAATGAATTCTGAGCTGGCCTCAGAGGCATCTTTTTCACCTGAGAGAAGCAAGGTTTCAAATTCAGGCGCCTGGTACTTTGTCAAGTAGGCGGCATTGAAAGTAGGCCCCCCTAGATTCAGGCGATTGATTATGCGAAGGACTTTTGGCACGTTATAATTGATAATTGAAATCTATTTTCTGCTAAACAGGTTATACCTCACGATGCAGTAGATAGCGCGAACGCCATCCTTCCAATTGATTTTTTTTCCCTCATCGTAGGTTCTTCCGTAGTAGGAGATACCCACTTCGTAAATTCGGACTTTTGGTACTCGGGCAATTTTGGCGGTTACCTCGGGTTCAAAACCAAATCGTTTCTCCTTCAAGTTGAGGGATTGAATCATTTGGGTATCAAATAGTTTGTAACAGGTTTCCATATCCGTCAGGTTCAAGTTGGTAAACATATTAGACAGAAAAGTGAGGAACCTATTACCCAGTGTATGCCAAAAAAACAGGATTCTGTGGGGCTTGCCACCAAGAAACCTACTTCCATACACGACATCTGCTCGTTGGTCTAGAATGGGTTGGAGCAATAAATTGTATTCTCTAGGGTCATATTCCAAGTCTGCATCCTGAATGATGAGGTATTCGCCTTTGGCATGAGCAATTCCGGTATGCAAAGCAGCCCCTTTTCCTTTATTACGTTCGTGCTGAAGATATTTTATATCTAAGGTTGGGTAATCCGCTTGGAATTTTTCTATATGTATTCCTGTGTCATCGGTAGAAGCATCATTTACCAAAATTATTTCCTTAGTTACGTCCCCAATTAAGGATACTTCTGCAACTTGGTCTAGGATTTGTCTAATGGTAGGTCCTTCGTTGTAGGCTGGAATAATGATAGAGAGCCTGGAAACAGCCATGAGCAATTTTTCGCTCTAAAGTACGGGTTTTTTGCTAAGGAAAAAGATAAAATCAGAACTTAAAAGTGATTTGACTGTTCCGTTAGGGACAGATTTTTTAAAACGCTTTGCCAGTGAGATAGAACTTTTAGGGAAGAGACGGTTAAAAGGGAATACAGTTTGGTTGAGGTAGGTGACTTGTTCAATGCGAAATTGGGAGTTCACCAACTCAGTAGCCTGTGAAGGAGAATAAGGGAAAATATCCAAGGCGGTTAGTACCGTCTTATTGGGGGCAAATATTTTCAGGGGAGCCTTAAGGGTCTTCCTTAGCCCTTGGTCAAGTGTATGTTTATTGGTAAAGGTTAGGATGGCTCTCCCTGTATTAGGGGTAAGCTTTTCCCAGATCCATTCCAGGGTTTTTTCCATTTGTTCGGGATTCAAGTAGGTAGTTACCCCTAATAGAAATATGAAGTCAAAGTTTGTTTGAGAAAATTGAGTCTCATAACAGGCGCCTACCTGATAATTTGCAGGCGGGATATTGCTCTGGGCGAGCATTTGCTCTGCAATATCACAGGCATTGTACTGAATCCCTGTATAGCGTTCCATTAGGAAGTCGTACAAATTCCCTGTACCGGCTCCTACATCACAAACACTTTTTCCAGATAGATCGAGCCCTTTCACAGCCTCTTCCAATCTTTCAACAAAGAAATAATGGTGGAAAGCCTGTTGGGGGGTATATTTATCTCTGTAGGTATCAGAAATTTGATTAAAAAAATCTTTTACTTCTAGCTTGTGTTCACTCATATGTTCACTGTTGGGAGCTATTATTTAACCTTATTTTTCCGAAATCTCTTCTTGTTCTTTTTCTTGGATTCATCATAGTACCCATATCCATATCCATAGCCGTATCCATACCCATAGCCGTATCCATACCCATATCCATACCCATATCTCCCGGAAAACTTAATGCCGTTGAAAATGATGGCTGGATTAGGCATTTTTTTATTTCGATAGATATCGTCAATGATGTTAAGTTGACCTTTACGCGTTTGGTTAAACCGAACTACAAAGATTAAGTTGGTAATAAAGTCTTTTAGGAGAAAGGCGTCAGTCACTAAGCCAATGGGGGGCGTATCTACTAGAATGCAGTCAAACTCTTCAAGTAAGCTTTCAAAAAGTTCTGTATTTTGCTCACTCATTAACAGCTCCGCAGGGTTAGGAGGAGTTGGACCACTGGGAATAATAAATAAATTTTCGTGTAAACCTGAGGGGTATAAGACTTCGTCTAAAGAGGCTTCCTTTACCAGAAAATTTGAAATTCCCTTTTCCCCTTCAAATCCATCAATATACTTGGATAGCTTGGGTTTGCGCAAATCCATACTCAGAAGAACGGTCTTTTTGCCAGAGATGGCCTGTCCCATTCCCAGGTTGAGGGTAACAAAACTTTTTCCTTCCCCACTCATACTAGATGTAATGAGGTAAATGGGTTTTTCTACGCCTTCTGACAGAAACTGAAGGTTGGTTCGCAGCAGACGAAACATTTCAGCGATGGAAGATCTACTCAGGGGTTTTACTACCAGGGGATCATCAGATGAATTATAACTAATGGCTCCTAAAAATGGGGTTTGAGTTACTTCTTTGATATTCCCATCGGATAAAATTTTATCATTCAGGACCTCGATCACCAAGATTATGCCTATAGGTAGGGCCAGACCTATTACCAATGCCACCAAATAGGCCATTACTTTTTGAGGTGAAACGGGTATTTTGGAGAAGGAGGCTGGCTCTAATATTCGGGTATTAGGCGGGGCTGTAGCAATAGAAAGTAAGGTTTCTTCACGCTTTTGAAGTAGGAAACTAAGGATAACTTCTTTGATTTCTTGTTCTCTTTGAAGCGCCAAAAATCTTCTCTTTTTTGTTGGAATTGTCTTAACTCTTGCTTGGAGTTGCGCACTTCGGCTGGATATTCTTTCTTTTGTATCCTGAAGATTTTGTTGAAAAACGCTGAGATTGGCGAGAATTGTTTGACGCAAATTTTTAATCTGAATATTTAGCTTTTCGACAACTGGATTCCTCTCTTTTGCTGAAATTAACAATTGTTCTCTTTGAGCTAATAGCTCATTGTATTGGGTGAGGAGATTGGGGAGAGTGAAATCTTCGGTGATGTTAAGAGAAGGAGGAAAGAATACATAGGCCCATTGGGATATTTGAAGGGAATCCATTAATGAGCTAATGATTTTTTCCTGAATTTCTATTTCCACGATTTGACGTTCATATTGAGTAATCTCTGAAATCATATCGGAGGACCCTGTTTCAAGGTTATCTATAGTGCCTACCGAATTAATTCGAATTCGCTCGGCGTTTTCATCAACCTGGTTGAGTTCTTTAGTCATGTCGCCTAAGCGTTCTTCGATAAAGAATTTCTGGTTGTTATAAACCTTATTTCGTTCGGCTAGTCCTGCTTTATCATACTCTTCGATAAGGTTTTCTAAAACGTCTCTGGCCCTTTCTGGAACGGGGTCAATCATGGATAGAAGGAGTACCTCTTTGTTTCCTGCTACATTTTGGATGGACAATTTCTTGCTATAGAGGGAACCTATTTGCTCTACTTTGTGGAAATTTACCAGATAATCCTTGAAATTAGGATTTGGACCTCCTGAGTGAACGAAGGTAAATTTGCCATAGGGTTCAAATAGAAATTCTGAGCCAAAGTCTTGGGTAGTTGAGTTCACTCCATCTGATAGCTGAAACTGATTTTCATTCAGTATTTTGACTTCGAAGCTTTTCCCATAAGCAATAGGGGCTAGTTCATAAGTAACCGCCTTTAGGGGAGATCGATACAACTCACTTTTTTGAATTTTCCCCTTTGTAAAATAGACTACATCAAAACCGAGTCTGGAGATTACTTTGGTCATTAAATCCCTGGATTTCAGAATAAGAAGTTCATTCCTTACATCTACCTCTTTATCAACGATCCCAAGCTCTTGCATAAGTTTTGACTCTGCCAGCCCTTTAGATTCTGTATCTCCTTTTATCATAATAGTTGTAGATACCCGAAATTGCTTGGGGGTATAACGCAGATAGGCAAAGGCGAGGGCTAAACAAATAATGAGGGATAATACAATCCAAGGCCAGTGCCTAAAGTATTTAAAGAATACTTGTTTGGGGTTTGGAGGGGCCTTTTGCGCCTTGGAGTGATGCCCATTACCGTTTAATATTAAATTATGAGAATTTTCCACAATCTGTGTTTTAGTTGTTAGTTATTGTTGTTGTTGTTGAAGAACAACAGGTAAATAGTTGTCCCTAGGCCAATAACGGAAGAAATCCATGGGATCACTGCTAATATGGGTTGTCTCATATTGGTTACAACGTCTTCAGTAGGTTCTACGTAAATCACGTCATTTTGTCTGAGGTGGAAGTAGGGCGAGTTAAAAAGTTCTCTTGAGTAGAAATTTACCTTCCCGAAAATACGTTTCCCATTTTCTTCTCTGATCACCCATACCTTATCTCTGACACTGTATGGAGTAAATCCTGCCTGGGCCATGGCTTCTACGATTGTAAAACGTTCATTGGAGACACTTAGTACTCCGGGTCTATTCACTTCCCCAAACACTGTTACCTTAAAGTTTACGATCCCAATTTTCACGATGGGAGATTCTACAAAAGGACTTATGAGGTCAACGATTTTTTGGGTAGCGGCTTCACGGTCTAGGCCCCCCAATTTCACCTTGCCTAGGCGAGGATATTCAATGAATCCTTTGGAATCCACTAGATATCCTGCTAATAATTGACCAGTTTGGGCTCCCCCTCCTCCAAGGTTTTGCAAGGATTGGTTGAAGGGCATTACGGCTTCTTCATCTAGCGCAGAAACCTGAATAAAAAGCTGGTCATTAGGCTGAATGGTCACTTGACTAAACACCTGTATAGAATCTAACTGATCAAATAGGAGGTTATCTTCTTGAAAATTCACTAGCCGTTTATGCGGAATGCATGAGGAAGAAATCAATCCCCAAAAAGCAATGATTAAGATAGATAGATGTTGAAAAGATAGATTCATAGAAAATTTACTTTCGAATACATTACAATTGATCATTCTGAAAGGAATAATTGGCTAATAAGTGCTTGATTTTGGAAGAGGCTAGGGCTTTGGTAAGTTTTTTTATGTGTTGGCTATGGTGGACATCTGTACCTAAGAAATTGACCATGTTATTTTCAATTAATTGTTGGGCACAGGTTTTGATTTTCTTCCCATAGTATCCCTGCAAAGATAAGATGTTGACCTGGAAAAGGCAGCCCATATTTTTTATGCCCTCAAAGGCATCCAAGTTATTATGAAAGTAGGTATATCGTTCCGGGTGTGCCAGAACGGGCTTATAGCCTTTAGTTTTTAACTTAAAGATATATTCATGATACTTGGGAAAAATAGCAAAGGTTGACATTTCGATCAGAATATATCTCCCATGGAACGTAAGTAGATCATCTGACTCCATCAGTTCCTCAAAGGACTCATCCATGAAATACTCTGCTGCACACGATAGTTCTATAGGAATATCGTGTTTTTTTATTTCTTGAAGAAACTCTTCATACGTTTGAGACACCTGATCCGTTGTATTGGGGTAGAGATCATTCATGATGTGAGGGGTAGCAACTAGCCGCCTATATCCAAGTTGAAATAGCTTTTCGATTAAGTATAAAGCGTCTTCGGTAGTTGCGGGTCCGTCATCTATTCCGGGAAGTAAATGTGCATGGATATCAGTTGTTGGCCAAATTCCATTAGATGAAAAAGGGGAAGAAGATTTCGGAGAATTATTTTTATACATGAATGAATCGTTTTACTTATCGCATTGTCCGATAAAAATAGTATTTTTGTGCTTTCAAAAAATTAAATAACCTATTTTTAGTGCTCCCACCTGATATACTGAGTCCCAATGACTTCATACTTGCACCTATTTTTTTCCTGATTATCTGGGCTTTTGCAAAGTCAAGGAGAGATAAAAAGTACGGCAATGCGTTAATTTCCAAATATTATCTCCCTGCCTTGAATTTCAGAATCTTAGGTAATTTTTTAGCTGCTTTGATTTATCAATACTATTATCACGGTGGAGATACTTTTGAATATTATTGGGCTATTTCGAATATTTGGGATGCCTTTATCTACCGTCCAGCTTTGGGATTAGAGCTCATTTTTGAGCCCCCTACCAGTCACTCCTGGGATGCCATTTCTTTTCGGCATCCATATTTAAAGTATCCTGATACAGGTGCAGTCATTAGAATTGGGGGCTTTTTAAGCCTTTTTACGGCTAATTCCTATTTGGGGATAGCTTTTGCTATTACCGCCCTTACCTTTGGGGGGTGTTGGCGCTTATATAAAACCTTTGTCGAATTGTATCCCAATTTGTATAGAGAGTTCGCTTGGGCCATCTTATTTATTCCTTCTGTATGCTTTTTTGGAACTGGTATACAAAAAGATTCCATCACCATGGGAGCCATTGGTTATCTGACGTATTCCTGCTACCTCTTATTTATTAAGCGCGAATTTACTACGGGAGATGTGATAATTGCGCTAATAAATTTTGCTCTCTTGTTCTATATTAAACCCTATATTCTCATGGCCTTTTTGCCCGGACTCATTATTTGGATCTTTTGGAAATATCGTTCCGCCATTTCAAATTCAGCCCTTAAAACGTTAGCGGGCCCCTTGTTTATCCTATTTATCGCTGGTTTTGGCTATTATACTCTGGTTTTAATGGGTACTTACTACCGATTTTTTGCATTAGAGAATGTCATCAATTACACAGAAGTGGTCCAGAACTCTATGGTGGCTGAGACAGCTATCACTTCTGGAAGTGGGTATTCCTTGGGTTCTTATGCCCCTACGCCTATCGGTTTGTTAAGTGTGGCTCCCCAGGCAATCATTGTTTCTTTATTTCGACCATTTTTGTGGGAAGTTAACAGTCCATTATTAGCAATTGCGGGATTAGAAGGGTTTATCAGCATGATTATGACCTTATATGTGCTTTGGAAAGTAGGGGTTTTGAATACATTTAGAATCCTTATTTCCAATCCTGAGGTTGCATTTGCCCTTACCTTTGCCTTGGTTTTTGCCTTTGCAGTGGGTTTTTCTTCCTATAATTTTGGTGCTTTGATGCGATATAAAATTCCCGCCCTCCCTTTTTATTTTGCGGGCTTGGTCATATTATGGAATGAGGGTAGGAAAAAGTCTTTCCTGGGCCTTTAAGGATTTACAACGGGAGTCTGCTGCCCCAGCAGACGTTGGAACTCTTCCAAATACCGATCTTGAAGGGAGTTCACCGAATACCTGGCTTCCACCGTTTCATACCCCTTTTTCCCCAGCATTTTTCTCAGTTCAAGCCCTTCAATCAACTCTGTGAGCCGAAGCTCCCATTCTGCTAATGAATTTGCTAAAAACCCATTCTCTCCCTCCTCAATAATTTCCTGATTGACTCCTACTGGAGAAGCAATGGCAGGAATACCTAGTCCCATATACTGTAAAATCTTGAACCCACATTTTCCCTTGGCCCATTTATCATCTGGTAGGGGCATAACCCCTATATCTATCTTTAATAGGTCCTCTATTTCAGATTCCAGGTTCCAGGGAAGGTAGGTAAAGGGAAAGGGGGTATCTTCCGGAGGAACATCACAGATTACCAGGACTTCTATCTGGTACTGTAACTTGAGCCTTTCTAAAATGGGGTATATAGGTTTTAAGTATTTCAGGGTTGTGCGAGAACCTGTCCAACCGATGGTAATCCTGCTTTTTTCTTCATGCTTTTTGCGTTTGTTGTGAAGGTTGACCGTATCAATAGTTGTTGGAATTAGGGAACAAGAGGGATTGAACTGCATGGCATACTGAAGAAGATAGTCATTTCCCACAAAAATGCGATCACATAACGCTATGAGCTTGGGCACCTTATCTGGATCTTTCAAGAAGGCAAGATGCTTATTTCCAGCGGATACATCCCGCATCCATATAGCGTCATCGAAATCAAAGATAAGTTTGGCTGAAGAAGCTTTGAAGCGCTTTTCAAAAAAGGTAGTCCCAGTAAAGTAGGCCTCTCTGTATAGGAAAATGATATCGTATTGGTTTGCTTTTAGAACGTCCCAAAAGCGTTTTATAACTCCTTTAAGCGCAATCCAGGCCTTCCAGTGGTAATTACCCGATTGATAATACCGTTTGTCATCTTTTTCACTGAGAAGGTTAGAGATCTCCCACTCAAATCCATGGGATTCCAAAAAAGATAAATATTGTTCAAACCGGAATCGTTGACCAGGAGACCGATCTATCCGGTGAAGGGTTACGAATAAAACTTTTGGCATTTAGAGGAGAAATAATTAACCGTAGACTTTTTTATAAGTGCTATGAGCAATACGGAAGCTTCTAAATTTTTTCGCGATGTTTCGAATTTTGTTAGCTAAGCCTTCCTGGGAAGAACTTTGAAGTAAAGTATCTATCTGTTGAATCGCTTTTCTATAGCCCTCTCTTTCCAATGGGCTTAAAATGGCTCCAATATTTTCTCGCTTAATAATTTCCGAATCATCTGAAATATTAGGGGTGATTACTACTGGTAGCCCGAGAGCCCAATATTCACCGGTTTTGATGGGCGTTCCATAGCGTTTGGAGGGTACCGGGATAAAAGGAGTCAGGCCAAAATCCCCCAATCCCATATAGCGTGCGACTTCAGCATGAGGTACAAAACGTTGGACGATTTTATCTACAGATAAGCCACTATTTTCTGCCCATTTTCTGATGCTATCTTCTGATTGGTTGTTTAAAAGAAGCACCCTAAAGCGATTCCCCCAAAATTGTTCTGCCTCAGCAAAGAAATCAAAACTTTCTTGCTGAAGATAAGACCCCCCAAATTTCCCCGCATAGACACAAACAATTTTCCCAACCAATTCTAATTCCTGTAAAAGTTTAGGATCCTTTTTGTGTGATAAATCGAACAATTCTAAATCTACACATGCGGGAATGTGATAGTAATTTTTAAGAGAAACCCCATATTTCTCCAGGGCATAATCACGCATTTTTTCTACACAACCTATAACTGTATGGGCTCGCTTCGCCTGAAGTCTCTCCAAACTAAATAGTACTCGATAGGCTAAACTATTCTGTTTCCATGTTCCACTTTCTACCATAGGTTCTGCATGTGGCTCAAAGCTATCCAGCACCAGTTTTTTTCCTGTTATGATGGATAAAAGATAGCCTAAAGCCCCTCCAGGGGTACACCAACCGTGTAGTACATCTATTTTTTTTTGGGAAATGAAGCGCCAAAGAAAAAACAGGTTCCCTAGGTGTTTCCAAAGTGCTTTTACCCCAAAGGGAACGTAATCGAAGGGAAGGATTTCAATTCCGTGGTCTGCCAAATTTGAATTTTCACGTTCAAGGGTATCTGCATTTAGGGCAATATGAGGCTGTTCAAGGGTGACGAGGTATACCTTGCTCTCTTTAGGAAGGTAATTTTGGAATATTTTTATGTAGGGAAGGGTATAGCTCTGAATTAAAGCATCTTTATAACTCCAATATGTCAAGACAAGAATATTCATTTGAGATAGCTAAAAAGAATAATTTCAGTGGTGTATTTCCCTAGCGAAAAGCCTTTCAACTTCTTGCTATTTCCAGGGAAGTGCCAGCAGTTTTTCTACATTTGATAAAAATAAATCGATGCTTGTGGGAAATGATCATCAGGAAGTTTTACCCATTATTTGGAATGATAGGCCCAAATATTTTTAAAGATAAGCGGGCTAGCTCCTCATCATTCAAGAGGATTTGAAAAAAAGGGGAGGATGAAAATTGTTTCCAGCGTTCCAGCACCTTCATATTTTGGGCTCGGTATTCGAAATTCAAATTATCAAAGGAGCTCCCCATGCCATAGGAAGGCACTAAGGACATTTCACTTTCTGCTTTAGCAAACTGGAAATTATTAGCCAACTGTTTTCTATAGGTTGCCGAACTCACCCAGCTATTATAATTGATACAGATTTTGGGTGGACCTAGTGTTTGTGATTCTTGCACAAATTCTTCGGCATGATTTTTCCATCTTTCAATTAGGGTATGTTGGTATTGCTTATCCTCTCTGAATCGTTCTCCCCAGCCAGACTTCCAGGCCATCCAACTGGAGAAAAGGTTATACGGGTCTCGTAGAATGAGCACTTTGATTGGGTTGGAAATTTTTTTGTGAAAGCAAAGGTCCGGTTGCTTGGAAAATACTTCATTTACAGCTAAGTCTTCATAGCTATAGAGAACGCATCCTTGAGAAGGGCTACCCCACCAGCTTTTTTTCATAGGAGCGGATTCTAAGGGCTGGTTTAAACTTAGGTCATTACAGAAACTTCGCATTCCCTTTTTGTGATTTAATATCCATAAGATGATCCCATGGTTCCCTGACCGTTTCAGCCCTAATACCTTATAACTTATTAAGTGGGGAGATATGAGGCTGAATCTTAAAAAGTTGGTGTGGTATCGGTCTGCAGCCCAGTATTTTACTGGTTTAATTAGGGGGTGAGAGTTACTGAACCTTTGGATACGTTCCTTAAATGAATTCAATTATACCAGCTTTTGGGCCAACTTTCCAATGAGCTTGGGGTTTTTAATTAGAGCTCTGAATAAGAATAGGGCTCCCCGCTTCTTATTACGTCCATTTACCCACCAACTCCCTCCCAGGATCCAATATAAATTGGCATAGCATTTTTCTCTGAATGCCCTAGATTTGAACAACTTATTTTCTTCTGCCAATTGATAGGCTCGGAGGTGGTCTTCTTCCATTCGTTGGATGTTTGAATGCATATTCTCTCCGTGGATCCTATATAGACCCAAGACTTCTGGGACCATCCCTATTTCATATTGGGCTGCTACCCGGAAAAAGAACTCCTGGTCCGCTGCAGTAGAAAGCTTATCGCTAAATCCTCCTACTTGGTCTACTACTTCCCGTTTTACCAAAATACTGCTAGGTGCTGGGATATTACATTCTTCCCAAAGTAAAAGGCTGTCTAGAATGAATCCTTCTTTCCCCTTATAAATTGTTTCTTGCAGTTGGGAATGCTCATCAATTACCTGCATATGGCTATGTACCAAACCCAATGAAGGACGGGTTCTAAACAAAGCTACCATTTTTTCCAAGCGAGGTTCCAGCCAGACATCGTCTGCATCTAAGAAGGCGACATACTCCCCCGTAGCCTGTTGAAAACCTACATTTCTTGCGATCGATACCCCTTCATTCTTTTTGGAAATAAGGTGAATTCGCGAATCATTTGTATAAGTATCCACTATTTCCGCAGTTTGATCTGAGGATCCATCATCGATAATCCACAATTCCCACTCTGATAAACTTTGCTTGCAGATCGAATCGATTGTTTCCCGTATATATTTTGCTGCATTATAGGCGGGAATAATTATGCTTACAACGGGCTTCATTAGGAAAGGAAGGGACTTAAAAACTTTTCAAATTTTTCCATCTCTATAAAAATATCAGCATCATTCCATTTCTTGCCTTTTGATGTACTTATTTCACAAAAATAGAAATGGTGGTCTAATTGAGTGGCTTCTGCCATGTTTTGGAAACAACGGTTTATTTTGGAAGGGGAGGACAAAGGATTTCGATATAACTCCAATAATTGACTGCCTGGCGGCATGAATAGACAATTGGTAAGTCCTGCTCCGTGGTTTGAAATTAACAGTGAGCAGGAACTAAATAACCTTACTTGTTCTTCGAAGGTAAGTAATTCTGGTTTTGCTATAATAAAATCAAATTTTTCGAGCAGTTGTATGAGTTTGGCTTCATTAATAATATGTCGTACTGGGGCTTCTTCCCTAGAGATATATACCCTTTTCCCAGATTTGGGGGGAATTTGGAAATAATTGAAAAAATGTTCCCTGATATGTTGCATATCCATTGGGTTGAAATGGCCTGAGGTAGGGTTTTCAACCAATAAAATATTATCGGCTTGAATCTGCTTGTCCACAGGAATCCTTAAAATTTTTTTGAATGGAAAGGTTTGAAGGGTTTGAAAAGTAAAATCATCGGATTCCTCTGGAATCAATATCGTTAGTTCTTCCAAGGGTTCCTTTAGATGAAATATTTTGATGATTACTTCTGAAACCCAATGATGATACCCTCTACTCCAATGATTATGTAGGAGAACGCATTTTCCGGTGGAAATTTTGATACGTTTTGCGGTTAGCCATTTATATATAGCATATATATAGAAATGTATGAAGAACTTTGCCTTTAAATGGGGAAAGAAAGTGAACAAAATGGGAATGATCCCTTTCAATGCGATTCCTGTATGAGTGATAAATACATTTTTATACCATTTTGATCTAAGGCTAGTGGGTGAAAGGGAGTGCGCATTGGCTCTATCACTGACTAGGGAAATTTCTGTATGTTGGGAATCCTTTCTATCCATGGAGAATTTTGAGGTACTTTGCTAATGGAAATTTTTAAGGATTAATGACCGATTTCTTGGAAAGACTCGTTCATAGAATTTCAGGAATAAGGTAAGGTTAAATTAATACATTTCATATCGAAAATTTTCAAAATCTCTTCGATAAATATGGTTTACTTTCTGAATCGACTCTTTATCGAGAACTTTAGATATATCTCTTTCTCTTTGACTTTTGTTCAGGTGTTTCAATTGGGGGTCGGTTAGGTGTAGGATAGAATTTATTTTTTCAAAATCTGAATTGAGATTTTCAAATTTTCCGACGTAGTCAACTAAAATATTTCCCTCCTTATCGGTAAGGTAATAGGATTGGCAATGCCAGGGTTCCGTTGTGAGATCTACTTTCATGATTTGATCTAGGTAGCCATTGATATCTTTATGGCGAATAAACTCTTGAAATTCAAGATGATCTGGAGTTTGTCTTACGTAATTAAAAAGGGAAATTATTCTGTCGTAAGGATTTCGGACGAATCCAAACTTGAAGTAGGAATTCCACACATTCGGGGGGACTTTTGTCTTCAAATCAAAAGCAGGTATATGTTTCCTAAATAGTCCTAACTGCCAGGATTCATCTAAGACAAGTCTAGAATAGTTTTGTACCCTGTCGGGAAAACGTGACAGCAAGTATCCATATTTGTTAAAACTACTTGTTATACTACTTCCCCCTGTTTTTGGATTATGGATAAATATGAATTTCTTTCGCCTGCTAATTATCATGTTTTCTTTTGTTGTGGTATAGGTCTAGGTGTTTTCTCCACATAACCTTAAAATCATACAACTCCCTCGCTTTTTCCCTCGCATTTTTTTTGAGTGCATTTGAATCCTCCTTATGTAGCGCTAAAATTGCCTGATAGATGGCTCCACCATCTTTCTCTCGAACTAGTATTCCATTTTTTTTATGTTCAATGATATCAAGGGCGGCACCGGTAGGGGTAGATATAATGGCAAGGCCATTCATCATGGCTTCTGCGATAACAAATCCAAATGGTTCCTTGGCAGCAGCATGGACATATATATCCATGATTCCATACAAGGAGGGAATTAATTTTCTATCAACCCATCCTGTCAAGTGTATATGCTTATCAAGCCCTTTTGCCTGTATTAATTCTTTGAGTTCTTCTTCTTGAGGGCCAACTCCCACGAAGAGAAAAGTGATATTAGGTATCTCCGAGATTACTTTTTCTGCAGCATCAACAATGTATCTATAGCCTTTCCATTCAATTAACCTCGAAACGGTTCCTACCACAAAACGACCCTCAAGGCTGTATTTTTTTCTCAACATACATTTATCCTCCTCGATCTGTCTCGTATAAGTCGAAATGGGGATGCCGTGGTGGATGAGGCTAATTTTCTGGGATTTAGCCTTCTCTTTTTCAAGAATAAACTTCTGGTTTTCGCTTGAGATAGCTACTATATCTGTGGCATTCCAATTGTTGAATTTATCAAACACTGTCCACTTGGGAGCATAGTAATAGTGATATCCGGCATCTCCTTTTGTGATGGCTCGTATTTTAACTCTCGCTAATCTCGCTGCGAATAAGGAGGGGAGGGAGTCATCAAATAAGTGCGTATGAACGACATCGGGTTTCAATTTTCTAAATAGTCTATAAAGTGGGCTTATAGATTTTAGGAAAGAAACTTTCCTCTTTTCAGCATTAAAGGGGATCCAATAACAATCACAGCCGAATGCTCCCACATCATCAATCATTTTGGGCTTTTGTGGAAAAAGGCAAACAAAAGAAAACTTAAATTCCGTTTGTTTTGAAGCCTCTTCTGCAAACCAATTGAAATAAGGAACAGAGGAGTTGTTAGCCATTACAAATACTACATGCATAGGCGACTCAAAATCGTTTGAATTAAGGCTGGATATTCATGATTTTTTAGGTATTCAAAAATCAACGCTTCCTCAACCGGAAGCTTACCTGACATCCCCCTATCCAGTAGCTTATAGAACTCTTCTAAATTATGTGCCTGGTATATCCCTTTTCTTAAAAGAATGGGTATCTCCGCATCTATAGTCGTGACTATGGGCTTGGCCTGGGCTAAATAATTCAAAATTTTTAGGGGAGAACCTTGCCCTACAGATTTTTTCATATTGAAATTATAGGCTGTTATGCAAAGCTTCGCCGCCTGTATATATTCTTTTAGCTCTTTTGCATGCATAGGTCCCAGGTGATGGGTGTTTTTTGATTGTTTTACCTGACTCCATGCTTCCATATTCTCAGGAATATCAGCCGTGAATTTACCAATGGTCACCAAGGTATATCCCTTTTCGACTATCTTTTGAAGAAGAGAAAAATTAACGGTATTGTTAAGGGTTCCAATCAGTAGTACGTATGGCCCAAAGTGTACTTTTATTTCCTCTACCTTATCTTTTTCCACTAAAAACTCTTCACTAGAAATTCCGTGGGGAATATGGATCACCTCTTTGTTTCTATCGGCATAGAAGGGGAGATATTTTGCACTCGTACAAACAATTAAGTCAGAGCGTTTGGCTATCGCCTTATCATAGGATAGATGAATATAGGGGTCCGCTACATGATATATTCTTTTGTATAGATTTTTCTGAAGAAAAACAAAGCGAAAGGGGTCAAACTGCCAAAGGATATAGGTTGATGCGGGAACCTTCCTTCGTAGCTTTATGGTATTAAGAAAATCATTAATTCGAGTAAAAAGGCGTGGAAATATCCGGACCGGAAAATTATTCTTATAGGTTCCGATCATAAGATTTTCCGTGCTAGGGTGTAGCTGGATATGAAAGGAGAACAGGTTGGCAAACTTCCATTTGGGAACGGGATTCAGAAAAATCACCCGATAGCCTAGCCTTGCCAGTTCATTTGCATAATGTTGTTTAGAAAACCAAATTTTCCCCCACGGTTCATTGGATAGAATTAATATGGGAGATTCTTTTGAAAACATTTAGAAATACTACAAATAGGGTATGCTAATAGACCAAAAGCCCTTGGTAGAGGCTTTTTATTTCGGATAAAGAAGTTGCAATGTCCGCTTTTTCCTTTGCTAACCTGGCGGCCTTATCTATTTTTACTTGCCTGAGTTGGCTGTCTGTTTGCCAAATTTCATGAATTGACTTACAAATCGTCTCAACTGTCCAGCCGGATGCCTTCCATACCGTTTCTGCATTAAATAGATCCTCATCGTAAGGAAGATTTCCTAGTAAGAGCGGTTTTTTTAAGACCATTGTTTCAATGGCGCTTACTGGCGTACCATCAGAAGAAGGGATCATAATAACCATATCAGAGGACAAGTAATGGCGAATCATTTCATCTTGTGTTATTCGGTCCAAGACTTGAATCTGGTTTTCAAGAGAAAGAGAATCAATTTGTTCCAAAATAGAACGGGCATATTCCGAATGGGGATGATCATTAATTAATTTCAATCGGAACCTCGCCTCTGGGTAGGCTTTTGTTAAGTTGTAGAAGGCCTCCACAATTATATCTAGGTTATAAAGGGGCTTCATGCTCCTCGGCGAGAAGATCACGAATGTCTCTTTCTCTTTTGGTACTGCATGCTGAACGATTTTATCCTCAAAATAGCTCACATTAATTCCCGTTCGTATTAGCCTCATTTTGCTAGAATCCTGCACGATGGGAGAGATAACTTTTTGTTGTCTTAAAGAGGTTGAGGTAATAAACTGAGCTGAATTAAAAGCTCTTTCAATTAATTTTCGAATTTTATCATAAGCCAATCGGTAGCGTAGGTTGCTAGGAGAGTGAAAGGTTTGAGCGTAATCTACTAGTACATCTGAACCCCTGGTAGTAATAATATGGACTGGGAAATTGCTTAAGTAGGCCCAAATAGCATACGGAACGGCGTACATACTGTGAACAATGTCCACTTTTTCTTCCCGTAGGAGTTTTTGGATTTTTCTTGTGATAGCCTGAGTTTTGATGGGGTTAAGTGCAGAAAAGGTTGCGGGTAAAACTGTATGGCAGGGAATTGAAGGGGCTAGCCAGGATTTATGGCTTTCGAATGAGGTACAGACAACTAGTACCTCATGTTCTTGAGCTATCTGATTGATCCATTTACAATTATGGATGGTTACCGGATTTGCGAAAAAGGCAATTTTCATCAGTCCCAAACTTGTTGAAGCCACAATTCTAGGCAAAATAGTGCCCATATTCGATGGGTGTGATCTTGCTTATTTGCCGCATGCTCTTGCAAAATTTTTTCAATATAAGGCGCTTCAAACCATCCACGCTTTTGGATATTCGATGCTGAAAGGACCTCTTTAATTAAAGGATTAAAGCGACCCTTAATCCATTTATGTAAAGGAATACTAAATCCCTGTTTTTTCTTCGTCATGATATCGGGAGCGATATATTTTTGGGCCATTTTTTTAAGCAAATACTTGGGTATGCCCCCCTTTAATAAAATATCATCGGGAATAGTAGCTGCAAATTCAAAAAGGCAATGGTCCATAAAAGGGCTCCGCAGCTCAATTGAGTTTTTCATGGATGCTCGGTCAATCTTCACTAGGTAGTCGTTCAATAGTCGAGTGGAAAGGGAAGCTTTAAAAAGTGTTTTTACCAAAGAAGACTCTTCAGACAACTGCCAAACCTTATTGAGATAGGCATCTGTATAATGTGCCACCTGGGAATGAACATCTGGATGGTATAGAGAATCTTTCTGTACGGTAGAAAAGCCCATTTTCCGATTGAGCCAATTGGATCCTGTGTAATTTGCATATGTTTCCAAATTCCCCAAGTTCTTTATTTGGGGATTAATCCTACTGAAAATTTTACTGGATACCGTGGAGATTTTTTTGCTAAAAGGATTGCTATACTCCGCCAAATACTGTTGGGTCTCATATGCGAATCCATATTCGTAATATCCTCCAAACATTTCATCTCCTCCATCCCCCGTTAAGGCTACTTTAATTTGCTTTCCAATCTCTTGGGAAATCAAGTAGGTTGGAATCATGCTGGAATCCGCAAAAGGTTCTCCAAAATAGGCAATTAGGTCAGGAAGTTGGTCTAGTATATCAGATTTTAAAATCAGTTCAGTATGCTGGGTGCCATATCTTTGTGCCAAATTTTTGGCGTCTTGGCTTTCATCGAAGGGCTGATAATCAAACCCAACTGTATAGCTGTGTATGGGTTTTGGAGAATGAGTGGCTAGTAAAGCTGTTACTAATCCAGAGTCTACCCCTCCGCTTAAAAAGCAGCCTACAGGTACATCCCCGTGGAGGCGTTTCCCTACAGCGGACTTTAGCTTTTCTTCCAATAAATCTAAGGTATCAGCCTCATTTAAGTGATTATTGGGCTGGAAATTCAGGACCCAATAGGGAATCACTTGTTTTTTATGGGTTTTCAAATTCCAGGATAGGTAATGGGCAGGTTCGACTTGCCTGACCTCTTGGAAAATACTCTTGGGTTGGGGGACAGCCAATTCACTCAAATAATAATCAACGGATTCCAAATCCATTTGAAAAGAGAAACCGAGCTCTTTAAATGCCCTAATTTCAGAGGCAAAGGCAAAAAAATTGGAATCCTGGTAATAATAAAGCGGTTTTTGTCCAAATCGATCCCTGCAAAGGAAAATTTCTTGTTTTTCCGCATCTACCAAGCCAAAGGCGAACATTCCTTCGAGCTTCTTGAGTAACAATTCAATTCCCCAAAAGTCATAGCCTTTCAATAATACCTCAGTATCTGAAGTAGAAGAAAATGTATAGCCATTTTGAAGTAATTCTTCCTTTAGCTGAAGGAAATTGTATATCTCTCCATTAAAACAAATTACATTTTGGGTTTTGAGGTCCACCATTGGCTGATTCCCTGATGGAGAAAGGTCTACAATACTCAGTCGAGTATGAGCAAGGCCCCAAAAAGCTTTGGCGTAAATGCCTTGGGCGTCTGGTCCTCTCTCCAAGAGACTTGATTGCATTTTTTCAAGGAATGTCCTTGGGACATCCTGATAAGAGAGATTTACAAGACCTGCAATTCCACACATAATCTACTGTAAACGCGTTAATATTTTAAACAGTAAGCCAAGGTCTTATAATTGATAACATCGAAAGGTCTTGACTTAATCCCTTTTATAGAATAGGATATAGCTAGATTTCTGAGTCCATAAGAAAGAGATTTAGAAGCCATATCCCGATAAAATTTAGAAGGGTCCTGTTGGTATTCTTGGTCAAATTGGTCAATCAACTTTTCCAATTCTTCCAGTTGATCAAGTGAGAGGTAGTCGTCTCCAATTTCATCCCTTTGTCTTGCCAAGGCCTGAACAATCTTTGTGTTATAGGTTCGCTGTCTTTCAGAAAAAGCGATTCTTTTCGTCACGGATTCGGGATTAATCCTATAATAATATAGGGGCATCCCAATGTTGGCAACCTTAAAAGATTGAGCCACTCTAAAAATAAAATCATAATCTTCCGCATTGATCCGATTGAAAAAGGGTCTGTAGGGTTCTATTTCTTGTAGAATATCTTTTCGAAACAAAATGGAGGGACATATAAAGTTGATATTTTTATACAGACCTTCCAATAATTCCTCGTGTGTTAGGGGACAGGTATTTATATCTAATTTGTTTCCATCCTTATCTATCGTTTGCGCAAAAGTTCCGACCAGGGAATAGGATTTTTTTTCCTGGAGATAGTTGAGTTGGTGCTCAAGTCTTTTGGGGTGTGATGCATCATCGGCATCTTGTATGGCGATAAATTGGCCAGAAGCTTTTTCAATTAACTTATTTCTCGTTAACACAGGCCCCATATTCTGGGCATTATGGAAAAACTTTATTCTTTCGTCCTGGATGGTATCAAGAACCGTTTTTGTATCATCGACAGATCCATCATCGGCGATGAGTAGTTCCCAATCTGTGAAGGATTGCTCTATAACACTGTTGATTGCCTCTTGGATATACCTTGAAGCGTTATAGGCCGGCATTATTATGCTAACAGTAGGTCCCATAATGCTTAAATTATTTGCCTGTGTCTGTTTTCATTAGGACCACCTGATAGAGAATTCAAAGCACGATCATTTTAAGAATTTTGTTCCTATTAAATTAATTTCCAACCACTTGGGAACAAAAGCTTGGTGCTTTTACTTGGGTCTTTAAACCAATTTTTGGGACAAATTACTTGCTTCTCCGGGTTAGGGTTTAACCAGGCTCCCCACCAACTGAACGTACTATTTGCGGTGATGTGATGCTTGCATTGGCTCATTAACCACAAGTCAACATGATCTTTTTTATCCAGGTTATCAGTAATAAAGTGGTGTGTATTTTTGATCTTCATATTTTCTTGTACCCATTCCGGGTCATCAGAAAAAATATAATACACGGGGTCATCTACCGATTGTTCCAAAATATTCATGGCCTGTTCGTAGTATGCCATATCACAAAGACCCGATAGTTTATGGGCTTCTGGATTGGTCACCAGGTCTCCTCTACGAACATGGAGGCTAATAGCATTCGAATCTTGGATGGATTGGCCGATACGGAGGTTTTCTCCGGAGGGGGCAATTTTTAAGGTAAACTCCTTTCGAATAAGTTCCCTTTGACTTTCAAAAAACTGTTCTGACTGCCAGTAACCACTTAAGTGAGAATTTTTGGAGCTTATGTTTAGAACTTCTAAGGGGTTTGAAAGCTGACCCTCTTGAATAGTCTGATAATTGAAAACTGCCCGATTCACCTTTCTTTTGGCCCTATCCCAAAAGGATTGCTTCAAGGGTAGGAATTGCTTCAATTCGGACTTATTTGCCGTCTCTGCCTGAATATTGAAGTTGGGTAATTCTAAGTTGCGCTGGGTCAAGGTTTTAGAACGTTCCCAGTGTTTGTCTTCAAAAAAGCTTAGATCAAGTTTAAGGGGTACATTTAAGTTAGTGGCGAGGGTTTTTCCCAACGCATACTGAAAAAGTTGGTTCCCTAAGCCACCCGTTATCTCGGCAATGATCATTTTCTGATTTCTTATAAAAGTTTCCAGAATTCTGAAGCTACTTATTCCGTGTGAAGGAGATATTTTTTTATTATACTTTTGATTGGGGCTTCTCTAGGAGTAACTCCTTCTGTCTGGGAATAAGGATTTGACCTCAATTTTCTTTTATTCAATCTGTCAAACCATGAATATCTATAGCGCTGACACATGATGTAATCAACGTCAGATGGATGAATCTGATCAATATAGGGTAAAATTGCTCGAAGGACGATCAAGGAGCGGTTAGATTTTTTTATCTCTTTAATGTAAGTGGATTCGTATCCCACTCTATGGAGATAGAAAGAGTTCGGCAGGCACTGGAATGAGGAACCCGTGGCTAATTGGGCAAGGCCAAAAGCAAATGAATCCAGCGCTCCCCCTAGTGCTTCTTTGTATCTCCCAGCCTTTTGCCAGCTTTCTTTTGTAAACAGATAATTCCCACTTGAAGCTGGGTTTTTGGCAGGGTAATTTATGGCATCGACGAAGCTGAATTTTTCGTCTAAAATCCAGGAGTGGGTGACATTCTCTGGAGAATCTACGAAGTATTTTATTTCTCCAAATCCTGCTACCTCTAGGGAGTTTTCTAGTAAATACTGTTTTAAGGGCTTGATACTTCCTGGAACCAGGAGGTTGTCTGAATCTAGACAGAAGATGAGGGAATTCGACGAACTGTCTATGCCTGTATTTCTACTCGCTGCGGCACTCCCCTTATTTATATTGTGCCTTAAGGAGATTATTTCTGGATATGTACTTTTTAAGGAATCTATCTTTGCCTGAGTTTGGTCAGTTGATGCATCGTTTATGATGATAACTTCATCTCCTTCTTCAAAATTATTATTGAATATGGAATGAATGGATTCCTCAAGGGTAGAAGCAGCGTTATATGCAGGAAGAATAAAACTTATTGAGTTTTCCATAGGTTAATTTTTGTACGCAAAAATATTGACAAATAGGTCCATATTATTATAGGTATCTACTTTTTCGAAGGGGCTAGTTGAACCTCCTCCAGGACTTTTTAGTACCACTCTAAAGCCGGCATTTTTTAGCATATTTAGCAAAACATCTAATTCTTGAGGCCTGTCACAGAAAGAGTGATATTCAACAAAAAGCCTTTTTACATTTTCGAGATATTCTATAGAATCTTTTAGTACACAAACTTCAGCCCCTTCAATATCTATTTTTAGCATATCCACCTCTTCCTTCATAAACTCTTTCAGTCGTGCAGTTGAGACATCATATGTTTTCTTTTGGGTTGAATTATCAAAAAGATTGCCCGCATCAGCTCCTTCATGGGTAAATTTCAAGGTCGTTTCTTCGTTCCAAAGGGCTTTTCGAATTAGTGAGACACTTGATCCACTGGTATACTGTTTGACATTGTATTCTAGGCTTTCAAAAATTTTGGGATCTGGTTCAAAGCCTATAATCCTAGCTTTTGGATAAAGCATTTTAAAATAGATAATGCTTAAGCCGATATTTGCGCCACAATCGAGGATATAGGGTTCCTCCTTTTCAGTAGTAAACTTGTAGATATGATGTTCAAAAATTTCTCGATAAGCGCTAAAAAATGAAGCCGAATCGGGTACCCTAATTTCCTCCCCTAGTAGTTTAGTGGTAGTTTCCGTATATCTTGGAAACTTTCTGAGTCGATTGGTCTCCAAGTATTTATATTTGTATTCTGGGTCAGCCAAATATTTTACCTGGTGTTTAACCCTTCTTTTAATGGCACTGATCATATGTTAATCTAATCTTGATTTTATTACCCTTGCAGGGACACCGGCAGCGATGGAATAAGCAGGAATATCCTTATTGACTACCGACCCTGCACCAATTATGGCTCCTTTTCCGATGGTTACGCCATCCAATATGCTACACCCGTGGGCAATCCATACATCATCTTCTATCCTTATTCCTTTGCTGGTATTTCCTTGTTCTGTTATGGGGATGGAGGTTTCCGCATAATTGTGATTACTAGGCACGATCATACAGTGGGCTGCAATCAGGACGTTATTTCCAATGCTTGTGCCTCCATGTCCATAGATAATGGAAAATGGATTGATGATACAAGAGCTCCCAATCTTGATATTCCCCCCATATGTCATGAGTATGGCATTCTCCCAAATAAGGGTGTTTTTTCCGATAGAAATTTTTCCTCCGTATTTTGACGCAACTATGGCAGAAGGAGCTATTTTGTAAAAATCTTCCACATGAATGTTGGGATCATCCATCATCCTCCATTCGATAATTTTCCTGCTCAAGAATTCCCCTTTCTTATGACAAGAGATTAATAGGTTCTTTCCAAATTTTTTTAACATGGGATTAAATTCTACCTGCTTGTTGGATTGGTGCCCTTTATCAGGGAGGGTTTTTTGGGGAATTAGGTAGCTCTACTAGGAACCCCTTCCAGTTGGAAATTTGTTTTCCACCAGATTAAGCCACGTTTTCCGGGGGTTTTCCCCTGGTTCCAGATATCTTTTTCAATAACCTCAAAATAGATGGCATCCGTCAGGATTTGTAAATCTTGAGAAGAGTGCCCTAAGGCAACATCAACCTTATATTTTCCTGGCATGAGGGGTACTTGGCCCAGATCGCAATTGATTGCCCCAAATTGTAGAGATTGGGAAAATCCCTCAGATGGCTGATATAAGTTATTTGCATTCAAAACGAAGACATCTTTCATCGTCTTTATAGAGAATCCAATAGACAAATTGTTGACTTCGAACTTTGCTTGAAAGGCTACCTTGAGAGATAGGTGATCTCCCATAAAAATATTGTCTGCTATTTCGCCATTACTCCATATGGAGAGGGTAGAGATCCAAATATCTCTTTTGGGATCTTCCTCAAAATGTACTTCGTGTTGAGAAGCTTGGGATGACTGATCTAAATATCGGTCAATAGACTCCTCCATGGACCCTTGAAAAACGACGGATCCTTTTTCTAGCAATATTCCTGTATCACATAATGAAGAAAGAATGGACATATTATGGCTTACAAATAATATGGTTTTTCCTGTCTTGGAAACGTCATCCATTTTTCCAATACATTTTTTCTGGAACTCTGTATCTCCCACCGCCAAAACTTCATCAACTACCAGAATTTCTGGCTCCAAGTGGGCAGCCACAGAAAAAGCCAACCTCACATACATCCCACTAGAAAATCGTTTTACAGGGGTATCAATGAATTTTTCCACACCTGAAAAGTCAACGATTTCATCAAATTTGGATTTGATTTCTTTTCTGGACATCCCCAGGATAGAGCCATTTAAGAATATATTTTCTCTTCCCGTCAATTCGGGGTGAAATCCTGTTCCAACCTCTAGTAATGAGGCTACCCGTCCCCTCAATTTTATCTCTCCGGACGTAGGCTGTGTTATTTTCGAAATGACTTTGAGGAGGGTACTTTTTCCCGCCCCATTTTTCCCAATTAGGCCAACAACTTCTCCTGGATTAACCTCAAAAGAAACGTCTTTTAACGCCCAGAACTCTTTATCGTCCTTTGCATAAGCATTAGGATATTTTTTTCTGCTAAAAAATTTTGAAATGGATTCTCGAACTGTTCCAGCTCCTACTAATCCCAATTCAAATTTTTTCGAAATATTGTGTATCTCAACTGCTGGCTTAGGCATATAAGTTTCGATTTAACCTAGGTAAAAAAATATTCCTGTTTTCACCAATCGTTTATTTTGATAAAATAATCAGGATTTGCTTTCCCGATGGGATTGAATGTCTCCTTTGGGAATAAAAAGCGCTTTGTCAATTTTTTGAAAAAGGAATGAAAAATACTGGGTTTTGACTGATGAGCTTTATTTTGCTGCTTCCCAGGTCGATCCCAGATTAAGCTTTCATTTTTTTCCCAGATAATATTATTGTAATCGCTTTGTATAGGGAAAGATTCAAATATGGGGACGGTTTTAAGTTTTTTTGCTTGTATGAATAGCAAGGAGGGCTGGGAGTTTGCCAAGGTTACCCTGTTTTGTACCTTTTGTGGATCTGAGACTTCATACCAATCTGCAAACTCGGTTGAATTATAGAAAATGAGCCTTTCAATGGCAAATCCATTTCGCTCGTTTAAGGTGCGATAAAATAATTCAGGGCTGAATTGGTAGAATCCATGCCCAACAAAGTTGTTACAGGGGGTTATTCCGATAAAATGTCCTCCCTCTTCTACCATTTCCATTGCATTTTTTAGTCCTACAGGAAAATTGAATACGTGTTCCAGGGACCCGCCATCAAAAACCATGGAATATTTCCCTTTTAATGTTGCGGGAATAGGGGTATTCATGTCATGAATTACAGAAGCATCTTCATAGGTAGAGGCATCTAAAGAATCGATGACACTTGCTCCTAAGAATTCAAAAAATGGTTCCGTGAAATCAAATTTCTTTGTGATAATTTCCTCGAGTCTATAATCAGCAATGTTAAGTCTATCTAAAACTTTTCCAACTAATTCTGGAGAAACCAAGTAATTTTGTCTACCGATCATTAAGGATTTCTCGAAATTTACTCCCTTACCTTTGGCAAAGAGAAGCAATCCTAATCCGTTTGTATCAAGTCCCATTATGCGTATAATTATTATCTGATTGATTCAAAGTATATCAGCCATATTTTTTTCCATTTTATTGAAATAGAATATGCCTGTGACAAACAGAATGATTATTATTCCAAATGATATATATGCGTAAGAATTGGGGGCTGTACCTCCTACTAAGCTCCATCTTACTCCATCTACCACACCAGCCATGGGGTTGAGGTAAAACAACAATTGATATTTTTCGGGTACTGAGCTAGTGGGATAGGCAATAGGGGTAGCATAAACGCCAATTCGAAGAATTAAGGGTGTGATGTGTTTAAAATCTCTGTACCGGATGGTGAGGGCACTTAGCCAAATTCCTCCAGCCAGTCCAGATATCACCGCAATCAAAATAAATAGGGGAAGGTATATAATATTTTCGGAAGGAAGGAATTGATAATAGATCATTAATAATCCCATACATACTAACACGACAATGAGATCTATGAAAGCCGTGATTGCCTTTGATAAGGGAATTATTAATCTAGGGAAATATATTTTTTTTACCATTTGTTGAGCCCCAATAATAGAATCCCCTGCACTGGACAAAAGTGCTTGGAAATAGGTCCAGCCACACATGCCTGCCAACGTATAGAGGATATGAGGAATTTCTCCCGTTTCAATTTTTGCTACAACGCCAAAGACAAAGGATAACAGTAAAACACTAATTACAGGGTTTAATACGGTCCAAATAAGTCCCAATATCGTTTGTGCATACTTAACTCTGATATCTCTGTAAGTTAAGGTCCAAAGTAATTCGCGGTAGCGAAAAAGCTCAGCAAAATCAATTTTTAAGGGATTACTTATCGGTTTAATTATAGTCTCTTGCATTAACCCAGTTTCTTAATTAGAGGAGTTGATAATTTTTTCGGTAAATATGAGGAAAAAAAAGGCTGATTCCCTCAGTTTATTGCATATCCGTTAGCGAGCAATTCATCTTTCGCTTCATGTACAAAGTGTTTCTGTATGGAGGAATCCATTTCCTCCAAATAGCTCCCTATTTTACCCTTTCGAAAGAATCTTTTTTCGGGACTATCTGGATTCCAATGTGGGTTTTCAAAGCCAAATTTATCTTCTCTATTTTGAAGGTTTTTAAATGAATTGGTTTGAATAACACTTTCTAACACCCTATCAGTTCTTTGAATTCCTGCGAATTGACAAACCTTTTTTAATTCGGGAAGGGGGTTTTTTATTAAATCCTCATACCTAACAAAAATAATTCGAGAGTTGTATGGGTTTTCTTGCCAGTTTTTTACATGGGTATGCCATTTACAGGGATTGAGCCCTTTGCCCTCAAGCACCATTTCTTCCATAGAATAGTCTTTCCCAAAAATTTTATTCATGTGATAGAAGGAAACGATGGCATCTCTTCCATCTCGAATAAGGTATATTACATTTTTATAATTGGGTTGGGGCAGTTCGTGGCTCTTAAAAAAGGTAAGCTCCCCGTAGCGCTTATAAAATTTTTTTGTGTAGATATCTGGGACGATTTCCTGTGATAACCTGTCTGGGAGATAAGAAGCATCCGGGCAGTATAAAAGGGACGAAACCATATTTTGCATCCATGTATTCCCAGATTTTGGATAGCCTACAATGAAAATATCGCTATCTTTTGTTTCATGGATAGGGAATAAATTGAGTTCCCTCAATCGTTTTTGATAGCGATCCTTATAAAAGTCGTCTAATTTTTGGCTAAGATGAAATTTTGCGGAAGAAATGGGATTTTTTAGGAAAGTCATATTCAGCTAATAAGGATTTTGTAACAGGCTGAAAATCGTAAAGAAAAAGAGGTGGATGTCAATTGAGGATATCTAGTTTTGGGCAGTATTTTCTTTTTAGAGTAAATAAAATCTGTTTTAAACTAGCATAGAGGTGCTGTTTATAGGGCACCGCCTTATAGGCTTTTTTCAATATGCTTTTTATATACCGGGAATTTATAAAGGCACATTTAATCTAAATAGATCGAATCTTTCCAAACAAAAAAGTAATAGAAGGATTCTATTTATTGCCCAATTTCCAAGGGGTATTGAATCATATGAACTTCAGGATATTCTTAGGTATTCCAATGTAATACATCCAATTGCACCATATTCTGAAGGTCCTCATTGTGAGGACGATAGAATTCAGCAAGCCGCTTTCTAGTTTTAGGATCTATTCTCGAAGGGTCTGGTATATTAGACTTGTTCAATTGACGAAAACGCGTACCCAAATAGGAAGTGGTTTTTGCAGGAAGAAGTTTTTTAGGAATCGAGAAAAAAGGATTTTCTTCTCTGAACAGCCACCTTTTTATTGTATTAAAATGAGGAGATCTAGGAAGAACTGTTTGATTTTGGATGGAGCTATAATCCATTGAGAAATCCTCACTTACTCCCAATTTATTACAGATATCCTGACAAATTCTTTCTGGATTTTGGATTAATTGCTCGAATAAATATATGTGAACTTGCTCACGGGGGAATATCGTATAAATTTTCTTCAGGAATTTGCTGTACAGCCCCATTTGAACAATTATTTTATACATCATATCATATTCCCCTGCTTCATATTTCCTTATTGCCTCAAAGAGTTCTTCAAATTCCCTATTTAACCAACCTCCGTTTCTAGCTACTTTATAATAGGAGAAAGCTCTATCTACGGGATTTCTTAAAATAAATAGAAGTTGGCAGTAGGGATTATGCTGGTAAAGTCGTTGAATCCCTAACTCTTCTGTATAAAGCGTAGCATTTTTTGCAATTATCTTTTTTATTGGGACGGACGGACCTGGGGTCGTAAAATATTTCTCCCATAAAAATGGCTCCCCCTTTTTGTATTCTTCTTCAACGGAAAAATAACCTAACTCCAATTGGGTATGTGTTGAAATTTCCGGATGTTGATTGAGATAGCTTTTTAAAGAGGTGGTGCCGGATTTTTGAGCACCTATTATTAAAGCATCTATTCGAGGGGAAGTGGGTTTTTCCAATGGATTATAACGGAGGGGTGATTGTTGAAAATCCTTTGTTTACTTATACAGAACCTCTGTCTTTTTCGAGGAATTTTGATACCAAGAAAAAGCTTTTTCCAATCCTTCCTTTACAGAAATTCGGGCTTCGTAATCCAGGTAGTTTTTTGCCTTAGAGATATCCGCGTGGCTGTGCTTTACATCCCCTTTCCTACTGTTGGAAAAATTAGGTTCCAAATGAACTTTGGCGATATCTTTAATGATGTTAAACAACTCAATTACAGTAGTGCGCTCCCCACAGGCAATATTATAGACCTCATTGAATGCGTATTCATTGTTTGTAAAGAGTGCTTTCAAATTTGCATGGACTGCATTCTCCACATAGGTGAAGTCGCGACTTTGAAGGCCATCTCCATGTATTGTCGGTGATTCATGGGCTAAAACAGCTTTTACAAATAATGGGATTACAGCCGCATAGGCCCCATAAGGATCCTGCCTGGGGCCAAACACATTGAAATAGCGAAGCCCAATGAATTTCATGCCATATAGTTCTGCAAAAACCTTAGCATAGAGTTCATTTACAAGTTTGGTTACCGCATAGGGGGAAATAGGCTGTCCAATTACTTCTTCTCTTTTGGGTAAGGCATGGCTGTCTCCATAAGTGGAAGAGGAGCAGGCATAGACTATGCGGTCGATACCGATATCTTTTGCTGCGGTAAATACGTTGAGGGTTCCTGTGATATTTACCTCATTGGTTGTCAAGGGGGCTTTAATAGACCTCGGGACAGATCCCAAGGCAGCCTGATGGCATACCTTATCCATTCCTTTACAAGCATCTAGGCATACCTTGAAATCTCGGATATCTCCTTCAATAAATTCAAAGTTTGGATCAGACAAAAAAGGCTCAATATTGTGTCGATGCCCATTAGAAAGGTTGTCCAATACTCGAACCTTATCAACTCGTTCGTCTTGAAGCAGCGTTTCAACGATATTGGAGCCTATAAAGCCTGCCCCACCGGTAACTAGTATGTTTTCACTCATGGATGAATGTTATTTCAATTGATCAATACTTCTTTCTGCGAGATATTCTCATTAATCCCTAACAAGTTAATTATGACAAGTTCTTGTTCTTCCTGCTTGAGACTTGGATACATGGGCAAACTCAAACACTTTTCATAATATGCTTCCACATGAGGGAAGTCTCCTTTTTTCCACCCAAGATTTCGATAATAAGGCTGAAGGTGGAGGGGAATGTAATGGATTTGGGCAAAAATCTTTTCTTCTCTTAAGTGATCATAGACTGCTTTTCGCTCAGGAACTTGAACGACATACAGATGATACGCATGGTGAATATGATCGGGAGTCCGCACAGTTCTAATAGCGGTCCCGTCAAAAGCTTCATTGTATATTTTTGCAATTTCCTGCCTCCTAAGCAATCCCTCCTTCGCTCGGTCCAACTGAGAGACTCCCAAGGCACATTGTATATCGCTGATTCGATAGTTGTATCCCAATTCCTGCATCTCATAATACCATCCTCCGTGATTGTCTTCCAACAGATCAGGGTCTTTGGTGATTCCGTGGGCGCGCAACAATTTGACTTTTTGGTACAATTCAGGGTCATTAGTAGTGATCATGCCCCCCTCTCCCGTGGCAATGTGCTTGACGGGATGAAAGGAAAAGATGGCCAAGTCTGCGTATTTTCCATTTCCGCAATACTGTTGGTGTCCCTGGCTATCTAGAAAATATCCACCCGGTGCATGACAGGCATCCTCCAGGATCCAGCACCCAAACTCATCTGCCAATTCACGGAAAGCTTCCAAGTTCACAGGATAGCCAGCAAAGTCAACCGGAATAATCCCCGAATAGGTCCCCTTAGGAGCTGCTTCCAATTTCTTGCGGACGGCATTTATATCCAGTAGTAGGGTTTCTGGGTCGATGTCTGCAAATTCTATGCTTCCCCCACAGTATAACACACAATTGGCGGAAGCGGCAAAGGTGAGGGGAGAGGTGATGACCTTATCCCCAGGTTTTACCCCTAAGGCCAAGCATGAAAGGTGAAGCGCTGCAGTACCATTTGAAATGGCCACTGCATATTTAGCTCCAACATAGGTCGCAAATTTTTCCTCAAACTCCTTAAGTCTGGGCCCTTGTGTCAAAAAGGGGGATCTCAAGGTCTCCACTACAGCCTCTATATCTGCTTCTGTTATATGTTGTTTTCCGTATGGGATCAAGCGGAATGAATAATTAAAAATTGAGAAAAGAGAAAGGGTGTGTAGGGATAAGGTTAATTAGTTGAATAGTCAATGGTCCACAGTTTGGGTTGAGTAGGTTTGGATAGTTTAATGGACCGTGGACTAATTAACTATCTAAACAATTTTCCCATGGCTTCGCCATTGATAGGTCGCACCCTACCTCATTGGAAAAAGAATATGTCTGGCTAACTTAAGCCGCAACGCGGGTGGAGGATTCCACCTTCTCTAGCAATTGAGCAGCTACTTTCAGTTGCAGCGTATATCCCAATTGTTCCAACTCCACGATCATGTATTTTTTGCCTTCACGGGCCAGGAGCCTTCCCTGTATACCTGTGAGGTTTCCTGCAATAATTTCTACTTGGTCTCCTATGGAAAAATCTAGCTTCCCTGCTTGAATGCTATCCAAAACGTCCGCATCCATAGCTACTCGCTTGAGGATGTCCATCTCGCGTTCGGGAATAGCTATAGGCTTATTACCAAAACGGATAAAATCGACTACGTTGTCCATTTCCAAGACGCGCACATATTCCTTTTGGGTAATCTTTACAAAGGCATAGCAACTAATGAGGGGAAGGTGATGGATCTTGACTTTGCGGGTATATTTCCGCTTGATGGACTGCGTGGGTACATAGGCGTGAATACCCTTGCGTTGCAAATCCTCACATACGCGCTTTTCACACTTAAAACGGGTATAGATGGCGAACCATCTGGCTTCATGGCTATGCAATCCGGAGC
Organism: Bacteroidia bacterium; assembly: GCA_965263105.1. Classification (GTDB taxonomy): domain Bacteria; phylum Bacteroidota; class Bacteroidia; order J057; family J057; genus JBCCTX01. Next base: position 2,163,762 of record CBDHGL010000003.1, read on the forward strand.
AAGGTGTAGCGGGGGCTACTTCTGTCATACCACATCAAGTTTGAGTAGCAAATTTACTCAATCTTTACAAAGATACAAGTAATATTTTAAAAATCGAAAAATTAATTAATAATTCTTCCTTCTTGAAACGTTAAAGTCTCTGAATTATTGATTTTTCGGCTTTGTGAATCAATAATTCGAGAAAAAAATGCCTAAATAGTCGTTTTAGGAGAGTTTTTGGACGCGGCCTTCTGATAATTGGTAGCTATCTCCACTTTCCGGACAGGTGGCTTTGCCCTGATCATCAAAGGTCAGCCGGTGGCCATACTCACTCATCCAACCCATTTGGCGTGCGGGGTTGCCTACAACAAGCGCGTAGGCCGGAATTTCCTTGGTTACCACAGCACCGGCTCCAATAAAGGCAAACTCCCCGATGTCATTGCCACATACAATTGTAGCATTGGCGCCAATTGAGGCCCCTTTTTTGACGGTTGTTCGGGCATATTGGCCCCTTCTATTGACGGCTGATCGTGGGTTAATCACATTAGTGAATACCATGGAGGGGCCGAGGAATACATCATCCTCACAGATTACTCCCGTATAGATGGAGACATTGTTCTGGACCTTTACGTTTTTGCCCAGCACCACATCCGGTGAGATGACTACATTTTGACCAATATTGCAGTTCTCACCGATTTGACAATTGGGCATGACGTGGCTAAAGTGCCAGATTTTGGTACCTGCACCAATAGTGCAGCCTTCGTCAATAACGGCTGTTTCGTGAGCAAAGAAGGGGGATTCTTTCGTTTCGGGATTCAAGTTATGTATGTGTTATATTATGAAAGGCTAAATCGATGATTTCTTTACGATCAATATTATCTGAAAGCTCTTCTTCTGAATATTGTCCTTCAAAGGCTTCTAGGGCTGCTCTTCCCAAAGCCAAATCAAAGGCTTCCGTTAATATTTGTCTAAGTTCTTCTTCATTTGCGTAAAAGCCTTTTGATTTTCTTCTTTTATTGACGTATCGAATTTCGGCTAAAGCGTTTTTAATGGAGACATCCCAGGAACGGGTACTTCTATTTTCAGCTTTTTGCTTGATGAGATGGAGGAGTAAGATGATGGAATAACTTCTTATTTTGTGCAATTTATCTTCCAAACTCATTTCCTCCATGTTATTAATGAGTGAAAGCGCTTCATTGTATTTTTTGGCTTGAATAAAGGCTCTCAATTGAAGTAATTCTTCCATACAGGTATTTTTTGCTATAACCAAAATAACAACTTTTCCACAGAAATTACTTACTCCAGATCAGTAGGGGGGGATTATCCTGTGGGTGGTGGTTCATGGCCTGAAATTCTTGATCTGTATCGAAGATCAAGTATCGTATCTTTCGATTGATCAAGGCTTCAGCCTTCTCCACCAACTCCGTTAGGTATTTTTTGTCGATTTCTCCAATGATAATCAAGTCTATAACCGAACTGTCGAGCCCCTTAGAAAAACTCCCTGTGAGGTATACGTGCTCCACATTTCCCAAACGTTCAATGATGTATTCGATCACTCGATCAATACCAACATATTTTCGTATGATATTGTGGACTTCATTAAATAAGGGATGTTCTGTATTTGCTCGAAAAAATTTCTTATTCCCTTCATTGCGCGCTGTGAGCATCCCTGCAGATTCAAAGCGGTCCAGTTCCAATCGGATGGAATTGGTGGACTCCCCAAACTCCTTTTCCAAGTGTCGCAAGTAAGCCGATGTATTGCTATTGAGGAAGAACTTCAACAGCAACTTGATTCGGGTTTTTGAAGAGATTAATGCCTCAAGCATATATAAGATTGAGTAAAAAAATTACTCAAATATCCGAGATTATTTTTACAAATCAAATTCTATAGGAAAGATTTTGATAGGCGGGCAATTGTTGGTGTTCTCGAAACCACTTCATTGTTTCTGTCAGACCCGCCTCGAGTGTATAGGCAGGGCGCCAGGGAGTGATAGATTGAAGGAGAGAGGAGGATCCACAGAGGCGGTAGACTTCGCTGCTATCGGGCCTAATTCTTTTGGGGTCCTGGACGACCATTGCTTGAGGATTAAGGAGCTTAATAAGTGTTTGTGCCATTTCTCCAACGGAGCATTCTCGTCCGGAGGCAATGTTCAATACCTTTCCCACAGTGTCCTTTTCAGAGGCGATTTGGATCAAGGCCTCCACGGTATCTGGCACATATAGCCAGTCTCGAGTCGGTTTGATATTTCCGAGTAAAATTTCTTCCTTTCCCGCAAGTAATTGTAGAATCAGAGAAGGAATCAAAGCCCTAAGGGATTGTCGGGGGCCATAGGTATTAAAGGGGCGAACGATGCTTATGGGAAGTTGGTAGCTGTGTATAAAGGACTCAGCCAGTTTTTCCTTGGCTATTTTGGAGGCGCTATAAGGAGACTGGGCTTGAAGGGGGTGGGATTCTGTAATAGGGGTAAATCGTGCAGTTCCATATACCTCAGAACTAGAAACAAGCAGGATCTTTTCTACGGGGTGGTTTCGACAGGCTTGCAAGAGGTTAAGGGTGCCCATTAGATTGGTTTGGAAAAAACTCTCAGGCTCCTGGTAACTATGAGGTATACTAATTAAAGCGGCTAAATGATACACCTCTTGTATGCCTTCTAGCAATTTTGCTACATGCTGTGAATCCCGAATATCCCCTAAAATCAATTCTAGGCGAGGGGAGGAGAGTAGGGGGGATATATCTAGCCAGCCATGACTTCCATTGGGATGGTACCAGGTTAAGGCTCGTACTTTGTAGTTGAGGGAGAGTAGGCGTTCCACTAGATGGCTTCCAATAAAGCCCCCAGCACCGGTAACCAGAGCAGTTTTTTCCATACTGCAAGTTAGGGAAAATGAGCAATCTGGTCTAGGTGAGAACAGGCATACTCATAATCGGAGGGCCTACTGATATCTTGCCAATACCCTTCAATGGGAAAGGATTCCACTTTTTTCTCCATTTTTATCATGAGATCAATAAACTCAGGGGCGTCAAAAAATTGGTTAATGGGAATTAGGGGAAGAAGGCGCTTATGGAAGAGATAAACACCTGCATTGGCTTCAAAGGAGTAAGAGGGTTTCTCTACAAACTTCTCAATCTTATGCTTATCCGTTTTCAGTATTCCATATGGGATGTTCACTTCATAGGAGGTGGTGGCAATAAGTAAGTCCGCGTTTGATTGCACGATTCGGTGAAACATCTGGCTGAGGTCTATATTGGTGAGAATATCTGAATTTATCACCAATATATAGGGCTGTTTAGCCACCTTTAGTAGGGAAATTGCCCCAAATGTTCCCAAGGGTTTGCTCTCTCGGATAAAACGCAGATGTGAGAAATCCGGTGGAGGGTTTTGCAGGATGTGTTTTACGATTTTGTGTCCTAGGTAGCGGATGGCTATATGGACATCGGAAATTTGGTGTTTGTTTAGCAAGCCCAATAAATAGTCGATCAGGCATCTCTGGCCTACTTTCAACAAGGGTTTTGGCAACTCGTTGGTAAGATCTCCCATTCGAGAGCCTAGCCCTCCAGCCATCAGAATAGCCTGAATTGGAAGGCTTTGGGTATAGGATTTTGAAGCAGGTGGCTCGATCGAACCTGGAGCGTACTCCCATTCATTCCAAGGTAACATATAATCATCTTGTTGTGTCAAAAGTAGAAAATTTTTCAAATAGATTAATATACTATTGGAAGGATTGTCGAATTTGCCAATTAAATGGGGAAAATTGGGGGGTGAAGGAAGAGGAGGGATGGTAAAATAGTCAACAATTCAGGTTGGTTAATTGGTTAGATAAAAGTACAAACTTAGGTGTGTAGGCCTGCAAAATTCGTTGGAGTCCACAGTTTGGGTTGGTTAATTGGTTAGATAGTCGACAGTCCACAGTACTTGGGTTGGAATAAAAAGGGGGTTAGTTTAGTCGAGTCCACGTTTGGGTTGGTAAAATTGGTAGCTAAGTATAGTGGACAAAAGGGTTGGTTAATTGGTTAGATATCGAAAGTCTACCCTGTAGGGGTAGCCTAATTGGGTAGATTCATGAGTCCCCCTATTCCGCCGGCGAGGTATCCAATTGGTTAGATACCTCGACAGGCGATAGCTTGGGTTGGTTAATTGGTTAGATATCGACAGTCCACAGCACCGGTATTGGTTAATTGCGAGATAGAGTCCACAGCTCAGGGTTGGTTAATTGGTTAGATAGTCGAGAGTCCATCAAGTCCTGACTTGGGTTGGTTAACTCATTGAAAGAAAAACAGTTATCTATCTTGGCGGATAATCGAGGATAATTATCCAAAACTCAAGTCTAGGTTAGATCTAGGCTACCTAGCCTTACAACCCAAGCTATCGACCATGGACTATAAGACTATAAAACTATCCTAGCATCTCCTTAGCCTTTTGAATGGCTTCAATCATTCGGTCGATTTCTTCTACTGTGTTGTAGAAAGCAAAGGAGGCTCTCATGGTACCGGGTATTTGGAAGAACTCCATAACAGGTTGGGTACAATGGTGTCCGGTACGAATGGCAATCCCCATGTGATCTAAAATGGTTCCTGCATCATAGGGGTGTATGCCATCAATGAGAAAAGATATTACGCTTGCTTTGTGAGAAGCGGTACCGATAAAGCGGATATATCCGAGTTCCTCTAATCTTTGGGTTCCATAGTCCAAGAGGTGTTTTTCTTGTTGAGCAATGGAATCATAGCCCAGTTTATGGACATAATCTATGGCTGCTCCGAGCCCAATTACTCCAGCAATATCAGGGGTGCCGGCTTCGAATTTGTGGGGTAAGCCTGCATAGGTAGTTTTTTCAAAGCTCACCACATCTATCATATCTCCTCCCCCCATGTAGGGTGGCATGGCGTTAAGCCATTTTTCTTTCCCATATAGGGCACCAATTCCGGTAGGAGCAAAAATTTTGTGACCAGAGAAAACCAAAAAATCACAATCGAGGTCTTGTACGTCCACTGCTTGGTGGGGGAGGGCCTGGGCAGCATCTAGGAGAACCGGAATTTCTCGGGCGTGAGCAGCATCTATGATCTCTTTGACGGGATTGATGGTGCCCAAGGAATTTGAAATGTATGAAATGCTGACGATTTTGGTTTTATCAGAAAGCAGGGAATAATAGGCCTCCATGTCCAGCTCTCCTCTCTCTGTGATGGGAATCACTTTCAGGGAAGCCCCTTTCTGCTCACAGATTAATTGCCAGGGAACAATATTGGAGTGATGCTCCATGTAGGAAATCAAGATCTCGTCTCCTTCTGAGATAAAGGCTTGTCCAAAAGAATGAGCAACCAGGTTAATCGCCTGGGTGGTACCCGAAGTGAAAATGACTTCATGCGCGTGCTGAGCATTTAACAAACGCTGAAGCTTGCTGCGTGTCAATTCAAACGCATCGGTAGCCATCTGGCTTAGTTTATGAACCCCTCGGTGAACATTGCTGTTCTGATGTTGGTAATAATGCGATAGAGAGTTAATAACCTCCAGGGGTTTTTGGGAAGTAGCAGCATTATCGAAGTAAACCAGAGGCTTTCCATTTACCTCTTGTTGAAGCAGGGGAAATTCCTTTCTCAAGGCATAGATATCCCAGGGAGTTTCAAAAGTTTTTGTGCTTGCCATAATTCCATCTTCACAGGTTAAGGTTAAAACCTATTTTCAATCAATTGTGCCAAGTAGGCTTGCATGGCTTCATTTTCAAACGTGTCAGTTACCTCAGTTGCAAAGGCTTGAATCAATAATTTTTTAGCTTGAACTTCATTGAGTCCACGTGCTCTGAGGTAAAACATTGCGTCGGGGTCCAATTTACCTGTCGTTGCCCCGTGGCTACACTTGACGTCATCGGCGTATATTTCCAACTGGGGTTTGGTATACATATGGGCCGTATCCGAGAGCAAAATATTCCGATTGGACTGGAAAGCATTGGTTTTTTGGGCATCGGGGAAAACGTGAATTCTGCCATTAAATACTCCAGTAGATTGATCGGTCATGATGCCCTTGTACATTTCATTGCTGAAGCAATGGGGTTTGGCGTGGTCTACCTGGGTATGGTTATCTACATGTTGGGAACCATCTAGCAGATACAAGCCCATCAGATGGGCTTCTCCATTAGGACCATCTAAAATAATTTTCAGATTATTTCTAATGACTTTTCCGCCAAAACTCAGGGTATGGATTGAGAAATAGCTATCTCTAGCCTGACGCGCTGTAGTGTGGTCAATTTGAGATGCTTGTGAGTTTTCTGACTGAAATTTCAAGTAGGACAAATGGGCATTTTCCCCCACAAATATTTCTGAAACGGAGTTTCTGAGGGTAGGCTGTTCCCCTAAGGAGTGGAAGCTTTCAATCACTTGGAATTGACTTCCGGGCTCAGCCAAGAATAAATTCCTATGCTGAATACTGGTTTCCGTACCTGTCGGACTAGTACTGAGGTGTAATAAATGTATCGGGGCTTTCCCTTGCGTATTCTTTGAGCCAATGATGCACATCCCATTATGGATGTACAGCGAGTTGATGGCCGTAAAAATATTGGTTTCTACCTGGATTAAGGAGCCCGCATATTCTTTAAAGGTTTCCAATACCTCTCCTGAGAGTTCATTCAGAGGAACTATACGGAGAAGTTCTTTGTTATGTTGAATTCTGGAAAGGTCTGGAGAATACACGCCATTTAAGAACACACAGATATCTGCTTCCAGATCGGGTATCAGATAAGGTTCAATGGAGGCCAGTTCAAATGTCTCACCTGGAAGGTAATTTTTACTCACCAAAGGTTTAACGGAGGTATAACGCCATTCTTCCCACTTCTTACCGGGAAATTCGAGTTGAGTTAGCGCTCTTGTGGCTACTTGAGAAAGTGGCAACAGCGAATTAACCCCATTTTTTGACCTAGGGATAAGGCCTGCAACAAAATTTTCTTTTATGCTATTATTTACACTACTGGCCATATAGATCTTCTTCCTTGAAATAGGTAAAATTGATTAAACTGAAGGGATATCTGCTTTGAGCCAGTCATATCCCTTTTCCTCAAGTTCTAGCGCCAACTCCTTTGTGCCAGATTTAATGATCTTGCCATCGTGCATGACGTGGACGAAATCAGGGACGATGTAGTCCAGAAGACGTTGGTAGTGTGTGATGATCAAAAATCCTTTGTCCTCACTTCTCAGAGAATTTACGGCTTGGGAAACGATGCGTAAGGCATCAATGTCAAGTCCAGAATCAGTTTCATCCAAAATGCAAAAAGTGGGTTCCAACATGGCCATCTGGAAGATTTCATTTCGCTTTTTTTCTCCTCCAGAAAAACCTTCATTCACAGCCCGTTTAGTCAAACTGGAATCCAGTTCTACAATTTTCTTCTTTTCATTCATGAGTTTGAGAAATTCCCCAGCGCTAAGGGCTTCCTGTCCGCGGTATTCACGAACTGCATTGAGAGAAGTACGGAGAAAATTCACCATGCTTACCCCGGGTATCTCTACGGGATATTGGAAGGCTAAGAAGAGGCCTTCGCCGGCACGTTCATCTGGATCCATGTCCAGCAAGTCTTTACCATGGAAATCCACAGAACCTTGCAGCACTTCATAATCTTCTCTTCCTGCTAAAACAGCGGAAAGGGTACTTTTACCTGAGCCATTAGGCCCCATAATGGCGTGAACTTCTCCTCCTTTTATCTCCAGGTTAACTCCCTTCAATATTTTCTTATCCTCTATTGAGGCATGTAGATCTTTTATAGAAAGCATTATCGTATATCGTTGATTTTGGTTTGTTTGATCTTAAATGGCTTGGTATTGAATTAGCCTACACTTCCTTCCAAACTGATGGAGAGGAGCTTCTGGGCTTCCACGGCAAATTCCATAGGAAGTTGATTCAATACTTCCTTGGCATAGCCGTTGACTATCAGTCCAACAGCTTTTTCTGTATCAATGCCCCGTTGGTTACAATAGAAGATTTGATCTTCCCCAATTTTTGAGGTGGTCGCTTCGTGCTCTACCTGTCCCGTAGGATTGGATACTTCTATATAGGGGAAGGTGTGTGCTCCACAGGTATCGCCTATAAGCAGGCTGTCGCACTGGGAGAAATTTCGCGCATTCTGAGCTCCCTTCATTATTTTTACCAGACCTCTGTAGCTATTATGGCTTTTTCCAGCAGATATTCCTTTAGAAACGATAATGCTTCGGGTATTTTTTCCCATATGTATCATCTTTGTTCCTGTATCAGCTTGCTGGATACCATTGGTAACGGCAACGGAATAAAATTCCCCTTCGGAATTATCTCCTCTCAAGATCACGCTAGGGTATTTCCAGGTGATGGCGGAGCCTGTTTCCACCTGGGTCCAGGAAATTTTGGACCGAGGACCTTCACAAAGTCCTCGCTTGGTTACAAAATTGTATATTCCTCCTTTTCCCGTTTCTGGATCTCCAGGATACCAATTTTGTACGGTAGAGTATTTAATTTCCGCGTCTTCCTTGGCAACGAGTTCAACCACGGCAGCGTGGAGTTGGTTTTCATCCCTGATAGGGGCTGTACATCCTTCCAAGTAGCTTACATAACTCCCTTCTTCAGCCACAATGAGGGTTCGTTCAAACTGCCCGGTATTTTGCTCGTTGATACGGAAGTAGGTAGAGAGTTCCATGGGACAGCGGACTCCTTTAGGAATGTAGACAAAAGAACCATCCGTAAATACAGCTGCATTCAACGCAGCGTAGTAATTATCTGTATGGGGTACAACTTTCCCCATATACTTACGCACCAGTTCTGGATGCTCTTGGAGAGCCTCATTGAAGGAACAAAATATAATGCCTACTTCTGCTAACTTCTCCTTGTAAGTAGTCTTAATAGAGACACTATCCACCACCGCATCTACGGCTACTCCTGAAAGTACCTTTTGCTCTTCGAGGGAAATTCCCAATTTTTCGAAAGTTTTGAGCAGCTCGGGGTCTACCTGATCTAGGCTTTCTAAAACGGGCTTTTTCTTGGGAGCGGCATAGTATATAATGTCCTGAAAATTTATTTTGGGGTACTGGATGTGAGCCCATTCGGGTTCCTCCATCTTCAACCAATGGGCATAGGCTCTAAGTCGGTAATCAAGCATAAATTCAGGCTCATTTTTCTTCGCCGAAATATACCTGATTATGCCTTCGTTAAGCCCTTTCGGAGCCTTTTCGGATTCTACATCAGTAACAAAGCCGTATTTATATTTTTGGGCAGTTGTAACCTCCTGGATGATTTGCTCATCTCTACTCAACTCTGCGGATACCGTGTTATCGGGCATAGGTTCTAATTATTTAGAATAATTCCAATTAAGTAACGACTCTAAAGATCGAATTGTTAGGGCAAACTGCCAAATTTCGTAAAAAGATTGGCGGCAAAGATCTAAAAATTCCCCATGCAACCTAATGTATGAGGTTAAAAGTTTTAAGAAATTTTGGATTTTTCATTAATGATTTTGAATTTTAGCGAAATTTGCACGAAAATCATGTTTTCATTGAAAAATATATCCATTCTTATTCTTAGTGTCGTGCTCGTGATTATTCACTGAGGATGGCTTATATGGATTATTTTTATTGGCCATTCTCTAGTGAGAGTGGCCAATAGTTTTATAGTGAGTTTCCCTTTTGGAATGTGAATCTGTGCTAACTTAAGGCCTGCTACTTTTAAGAATTATGACATTAAACACTTACAGCAAACGACTTACACAAGATGACAGCCAGCCAGCATCTCAAGCGATGTTGTATGGGGTAGGGCTTAGTGAAGAGGATATGCAAAAAGCCCAGGTAGGGATAGTGAGTACGGGCTACGAGGGCAATACCTGCAATATGCATTTGAATGGTTTGGCGGAAGAGGTGAAAGCCGGCGTCACTCAAGCAGATCTTATAGGCCTTATTTTTCACACCATAGGGGTCAGCGATGGAATTTCTATGGGCACAGATGGGATGCGCTATTCTTTGCCTTCTCGCGATCTTATTGCAGATTCTATTGAAACTGTGGTGAGTGCCCAATGGTATGATGCCATTATACCCGTTGTGGGGTGCGATAAAAATATGCCGGGAGCGATGATGGCTCTTGGTCGCCTCAATAGGCCTTCCATTTTGGTTTATGGGGGAACCATTGCTTCAGGTACCTATCAGGATCGTAAGTTGAACATTGTATCGGCGTTTGAGGCTTGGGGAGAGCGGGTAGCCGGGAAAATAACTCCTGAAGACTTTAAAGAGATTGTCAAAGCTTCTTGTCCAGGTGCTGGAGCTTGTGGAGGAATGTATACAGCCAATACCATGGCCTCTGCTATCGAAGCCCTAGGGATGTGTCTTCCCTATGGTTCTTCTAATCCTGCTACGAGTTCTGACAAACAAAGAGAGTGCGTAGAAGTTGGCAAGGCCATCCGCATCGTTATGGAAAAGAATCTGCTTCCCCGGGACATTATGACCTTTGAGGCCTTTGAAAACGCCTTGAAGACCGTAATGGTGCTGGGAGGGTCAACCAATGCAGTGCTCCATCTCATAGCCATGGCCAAATCTGTTTCCGTCCCTATTACCCTAGACGACTTTCAGCGAATCAGTGATGAAACTCCTTTATTGGCTGATATGAAGCCTAGTGGCAAATATTTAATGGAGGATTTACATGTCGCGGGGGGGACTCCTGCTGTTATGAAAATGATGCTAGAAGAAGGGATGTTACATGGAAGTTGTATGACAGTAACGGGGAAAACGCTTGAGGAGAATTTAGAATCTATTCCTGGCCTTGCAGCCGGTCAAAAGATTATTCACTCTTTATCGCAACCCATTAAGGATTCCGGGCATTTACAAATATTGTATGGAAATCTTGCTTCCGAGGGATCTGTCGCCAAGATAACTGGCAAGGAAGGATTGAAGTTTGAAGGGCAGGCTAAGGTATTTGATAGTGAAAAGGAGGCAAATGAAGCCATCGGTAAGGGGGGCGTGGTCTCCGGAGATGTAGTGGTTATACGCTATTCAGGACCCAAGGGTGGGCCTGGCATGCCTGAAATGTTAAAACCTACCTCTGCCATTATGGGCGCCGGCTTGGGTTCTTCGGTTGCGCTCATTACAGATGGGCGATTTTCTGGAGGCACCCATGGTTTTGTAGTAGGTCATATCAGCCCAGAGGCTTTTGTTGGGGGGCTTATTGGCCTGTTAAAAGATGGGGATAGAATCACGATTGATGCAGAAGATAACCTTTTGCAAGTACACTTGTCTGAGGAGGAAATTGCAGCGCGAAAGAAAAATTGGGAACTTCCCAACTCCACTATTGAGAGAGGTGCCCTGAATAAATACAGAAAACTCGTTTCTTCTGCTTCTGAAGGATGTGTGACAGATGAATAAGTCTCCCATCAAATTTTTTTATCAAACTTTGAACAAGGAAAGAGATGTCTAATAAAACTGTGTTGTCTAAGAATTCTCGAAAATGGCAAGATTTTGAGAATAAAACAGTTAATGGAGCCGAAGCGGTAATTTTATCCCTTCTTGCAGAAGGCGTAGATACCATTTTTGGCTATCCTGGAGGAGCCATTATGCCAGTGTATGATGCTTTATACGATTACCAAGATCAACTAAAGCATCTTCTGGTGCGTCATGAGCAGGGAGCCACCCATGCCGCACAAGGGTATGCTCGGGTCGAGCACCGTGCAGGAGTTTGTCTGGTTACGTCAGGGCCTGGAGCGACCAACTTGCTAACAGGCATTGCCGATGCCATGATTGATTCGACTCCTATGGTATGTCTGTGTGGGCAGGTACCCCAAAAGCTTCTTGGAACGGATGCCTTTCAGGAAACAGATATCATCAGTATGACCATGTCCGTCACCAAATGGTCCTATCAGGTTACACGACCGGAAGAAATTCCCGGTGCAATAGCCCAGGCTTTTTACGTAGCAGAAAGTGGCCGTCCAGGCCCTGTGGTGGTGGATCTTTGTAAAAATGCCCAGATAGGCGAACTGAATTTTACCTATGAAAAATGTAAATCCATCAGGAGCTATATTCCCGTTCCAAAGATGGAAACGGATAGGATTCAGGAAGCAGCAGATTTGATCAACGCTGCTCAAAAGCCCTTTGTTTTGGCAGGGCATGGTATCCTTCTCTCGAAGGCTCAGGAGTCTTTCCGTACCTTTATTGAAAAAGCAGGGATTCCCGTTGGGATGACCTTGCAAGGGCTTTCTGCTTTTCCAACGGATCATCCCTTGAATATGGGTATGTTGGGTATGCATGGCAATTATGCCCCCAATGTTATGACCAATCAGTGTGATTTACTGATTGCGATAGGGATGCGTTTTGACGACCGGGTAACCGGGGATACGTCTCGGTATGCCACACAGGCCAAGGTAATACACCTTGAGATTGACAAATCAGAAATTGATAAAATCATCAAGGCGGATGTCCCCCTCTTGGGAGATGCTGATGCGCTGCTGAAAGAGCTTACTCCTTTAATTAAGGAAAAGAGATATCCTGATTGGATTGAGGGCTTTAAGGCCTGTGACAAACAGGAATATGAAAAGGTAATTCATCGTGATTTGTACCCCACCGAAGGTAAAATACGGATGGGAGAAGTGGTGCGTTTGATTTCGGAAAAAACACAAGGGAAGGCGATTGTGGTTACGGATGTCGGCCAGCACCAAATGGCCACCGCCCGATACTACAACTACAAGGATACAGATGGCTGGGTATCTTCAGGAGGATTAGGAACTATGGGCTTTGCCCTACCGGCTGCTTTCGGGGCAAAAATTGCCAAACCCGAACGAGAAGTAGTTGCTGTAATAGGAGATGGGGCCTTCCAGATGACGATTCAGGAGTTGGGCTGCCTGGTTCAGAATAATACAGCAGTTAAGGTTTTTGTCCTCAATAACAATTTCCTAGGAATGGTTAGGCAATGGCAGCAGCTGTTTTTCGATCGTCGTTACTCTTTTACTGAGTTAATGAATCCCGATTTCATCCAGATTGCCAAAGGATATGGCATGGAAGGACTTCGAGTAGAGCAACGCGCCGATCTGGAGGCTTCTATTGAGCAGGCTCTAGCGTTTGATGGCCCCTTTTTACTGGATATAAGGGTAGAAAAGGAAGAAAATGTATTTCCTATGGTTCCGAGTGGAGCCTGTGTATCCGATATACGACTCGAATAAATTCACCACCATGAATGAGGTTAAATCATATACCATTTCTGTTTTTACAGAAAATTTGCCTGGGCTTCTCCACCGAATTACGACTGTTTTTACCAGGAGAAAAATTAACCTGGATAGTTTTACAGCTTCTGAATCTGAGGTAGAGGGGATTTACCGCTTTACCATTGTGGTGAGAATGACCTATGAGGATGTGTATAAAATTGTTAAGCAATTGGATAAGATAATTGGGGTATTCAATGCCTACTTGCATAGTGAAGAAGGCGTGGTACACCAAGAGGTGGCCTTATATAAGATGGCGACAAAAACCTTGGTAAATGGCAATGTGGAGGACATTATTCGCAAACACAATGCACGGATATTGACAGTCGAGCCCGATTATTTGGTTATTGAGCGTACGGGGAAGCACGAAGAGATCCAGGAACTTTTGATCGCACTTAAACCCTATGGGGTACTGGAATTTGCGAGGTCTGGTTTGGTATCGGTGATGAAAAGAAATTATAGCTTAGATAAATACATCCACAAGCTGGATGCCTAAAAAAGTACATTCTAATAATTACAAACTTTAAACTGAATATCAACACGCAGTATTATGGCAAAAATTGACTTTGGCGGTGTGATCGAAGATGTTGTCACCCGAGATGAATTAAGTTTGGACAGGGCCCGTGAGATTCTTAAGGATGAGGTAATTGCGGTTATTGGCTACGGTGTCCAAGGACCTGGCCAGGCCTTAAATTTACGTGACAATGGATTCAACGTCATAGTTGGACAAAGGAATCCTTCTAAGTCCTACGATAAAGCCATCGCCGATGGGTGGGAACCTGGGAAGACTCTTGTCTCAATTGAAGAGGCGGCTTCCCGAGGAACAATTTTGTGCAATTTATTATCAGATGCAGGCCAGATAGCCCTTTGGCCAACTTTGAAACAGCATCTCACTCCGGGGAAAGCTTTGTATTTTTCACATGGCTTTGGTGTTACCTACAATGACCAAACAGGGATAATCCCTCCTGAAGGGGTGGATGTATTTCTTGTGGCTCCCAAAGGATCGGGAACGAGTTTGAGAAGGCTTTTTGTGGAAGGGCATGGCCTGAATTCCAGTTTTGCCATTTTTCAAGATGCTACTGGTAATGCCAGAGATCGCGTATTGGCAATGGGCATTGGAGTAGGCTCTGGGTACTTGTTCGAGACTACTTTTGAAAAAGAAGTATTCAGCGACCTGACGGGTGAACGAGGAATTCTCATGGGGGCTTTGGCCGGAGTGATGGAAGCACAGTACAATTTACTAAGAGCAAAGGGACATTCTCCTTCAGAATCCTTTAATGAAACTGTAGAGGAACTCACACAGAGTCTGATTCGCTTGGTAGCAGAGAATGGCATGGATTGGATGTATGCCAATTGCTCTACTACGGCGCAAAGAGGTGCCTTGGATTGGCGTCATAAATTTCGCGAAGCGGTAGAACCCGTTTTTGAGCAATTATATGAGAGCGTTTCTTCAGGAAATGAAGCCAGGATAGTCATTGAAGCTAACCGAAAAGAGGATTATCGCGTAAAGCTGGAGGAAGAGCTTACGGAAATACGTGAGTCTGAGATGTGGAAAGCGGGGACAGCTGTTCGGGGACTAAGACCATAAGGAGGAAAATAGTCTATAGCCCATAGAATAAATAGGTGAGAGGAGTGAGTATTCGAAAGAGTCTCCCATTATCCTACTCTCACCTATATACTCGCACCTCAAAGCTTTTTCTTGTCTGTAGTCTGATAGCAAAAATGTCTATCTTGCAAACAAAATTATAAAGATATGTTTAATCTAAAGGATATGATGGGGCGGATGCAGGAAATGCAGGCGAAACTCCAAGAGGCAAAGTCCCAATTGGACCAAATTATTGTGGAAAGTGAAGCAGGTGGAGGAATGGTGCGGGTTACGGCAAATGCCAATCGCAAGGTGTTAAAGATTCAGGTAGATCCCGATATTATTGACAAGAATGATCCTGAGATCATGACAGATCTTATTACCGCGGCGGTCAACAATGCCTTGGAAAAAGCAGAAGAAAGGGGACGCGAAGAAATGGAAAAGGTCTCCAAGGGGGTACTACCCAATATCCCAGGATTGGACTTAGGAAAGTTTGGCCTTTAAGGTTGGTACTTTTTTAAGGCATATAAAAATCCAAATGCCTCGCTCCCTTCTTTTTGGAGGTGTTTGTGATGAATCTTATGGGCTCGAATTAAGCGCTTAAGATAGGGATGGGAAAATTGATAGGGTACTTTGATCCTTCTGTGAACGATAATGTCGTGTAGGGTGAAATATAAAAAACCATAGACTGTAATGCCCCACCCGATGAATTGTATCCAGTGAGAAAATGTTATCCCATACATGATAAAGGCAGCTGCCAGTACGCCGTAAAATAGAGATACCAAATCATTCCACTCCCACCAAGTTTTCTGAGGTTCATGATGTGATTTATGGAGAACCCACAAAGGGCCGTGGAGGATGTATTTGTGTAAGAACCAGGCGAAGGCTTCCATGACAACTACGGTTCCGATAATTAAACCAATTCCTTGCAAGGTAGACATAGGGTTTATCTAGAGCTTAAGTAGCAGATGTTATCAAAACCCTTATTCCTCACTAATTGTTTCACTTAAAGGTGTATATCCGTATTCCTTCCCAATTTTTTTTCGTTTTAGCCATTTTACTTCTGCCGTAATACGAATAGGCTCCAAGGGGCGATTTGCACGTCCTATGGGTTGTTCCGCAATTTTGTCTACCACTTCTATTCCTTTAATGACCTTGCCAAATATGGTATAAGTTTTGTCCAGGTGGGGAGTGCCTTTCTCATTGTGGACGATATAAAATTGAGATCCACTAGATTCGAATTTGGGGTTAACCCTATTGGGTTGTCGGGCCGCAGCAAGTGTGCCTTTCTGATGGGAGTAATGGGGTACGATCTCAGCGGGAATCTTATACCCGGGTCCTCCCTGGCCAATTTTTCGTTCATCTCCTCCGGGTTTAGATTCAGGGTCTCCCCCTTGTATCATAAAGTTGTTCATCACCCGATGAAACGTACATTGATCATAAAAGCCTTCCTGGGCAAGTTTTATGAAATTCATCTTGTGCTTGGGCGTATCGTCGTAAAGGGCCAGATGGATATCTCCAAAAGAGGTTTTAAGAATCACGACATAGTCTTTGTTCTTTTTTATTTTTTGGGCTTGTAGGCTAGAAATGGGCAGGGAAACAAGGAGGCAAAAGGCAAATGTGAATAGCTTCATACAGTATGGATTCAAACGAGTTCTCGTAAATTTATGATAAATTATCCTAATTCATTAGCTTTCTCTCTTATTTCCCCAAAGAGGCTATCTATGTATCGATTGGTTTTTATTCTACTTATAGGTATTTGTAGTTGTGCTCCTCCTGAGCAGCAAAGCACCCTTAGTGCCAGAACAAGGGGGGAACTAGATGACCTGGCAGAAGAGGTATACAGAGATACCGAGGAGAAATACCATATCCTGAGTAAAATTATGGTAAAGGTAATGGAAGAGGCCTTGGATTTAGGGGCAGAAGAAGCAGTCATAGCGCACCTGGGAAAATTCGCCTTTGATAATGAGTGGGCCTTAGGAATTTTAAAAGAGGAGATTGATAGTTGGTATAAGGGCTTGGAGGAAGATGAGAAAAGAGACTTTCTTTTGCGCCTAATGGCCGAAGATTATCCTCGGAAAATGAGAAGACTTATTCCTGCAATACGACAAAAGCTCAGTGGAAACGAGGAAGCCCTAAGGTCCTTTGAAAACCTGTTACATACAGTAGAGTTTAGGCGCTGAGGGCCATCATTTACGTATTGTGTCTACTTATGTAGGTGTTGCAAGGAAAATTGGGTCATCCCTTATTCAGGAATGACCCAATTTTTGAATTAACTTATATGGATGTCCTCTGCTATTTTATAGAGAACTTCAAGGTCTTAAGGCCTCCGTCAGGAGAAATGATTTGGACCATGTGCACATTGCTGGGCAGCTTACTGGCGTCTAATAAATAATTTCCGTTGAAATTTGAAATGCGTTGAGTCTGAAGGGTTCTTCCGTTCAGGTCAAACACCTTGAATGTGTAAGTACCCTGTTGCGGTTTGCGGTCCCGAATATTGACAAATCGCTCACTAGGATTGGGGAATATGTCAAAGCGCCTAGAATTTGCTAGGGTAGAAGAATTCTGGGCCAGCAGATCGCTCACAGCCTCGGTGCGGATATCGCGGATAGCGGTTGAGGTCGCTCCACAGGTATCTTCCTTGGTGCAGCCATCTATATCCACTGTGATATCTCCCACTGCTTTAAATTCTTCTCCGTTGAAGACACCGGTATAGCCAAACCAACCCCCCAGTCCTTCATCCAAATCGAATCCATTTCCTCCCATACCAATTTGGAAGGCTTTGCTACTGTCCTTGGGAACGTGATAGAGAGAAAGCTCTATTCCTTCAAGTGAGCCTTTACCCGTCATTTTACTCTCATCGCTCAAGTACCAGTATTCCCAGTCCATGAAGGCATCGCCGATACCTTTCGCAGCAATATATTCTCCCCTACCAGGAGTGGAAGAAAATTCTTCCCAATTTTGACCGCCTACTAGTATCAGCTCCAGATCAAATTGGGCGCCAGAATCCACCTTGCTGACTACCGTACCTGTAATGACGAGTTGGTCATCATAGCGAGTAAGTTCTCCAGCAGTTTCCCAAACAAAGCGTTGGTAATTGGAATAATCCCCCTGCATCAAATAAGGATCTAAAGGCGAGATGTGGAGCACCACAGCCATGTTAAGGGGACGCTCATAGTCTGGCCCAGCCAGGTTTCCATTCCAGTTGCTCAGCGTACATACTTCGGGGCATTCTCCCCCTGGTTCCACTGGGCAACTTTCTACCTCAAAGACAGCCCCTTCAAGATCGACATCAGCGCATACTTCTAAAAATTCTAAGAAGGCAATTACATCGGCGGCTGTCTCGAAATCTTCCAGAATTTCTTCAATTTCTGCCGTATCCAGCATAGCCAATTCTTCAAGTGTCGTATCAATTACAAGGGTATGTATGGTATATAGCCCCGGTTCAGTAACTTCAAATGAGGGAACCTCATCTGCAGCCACTAATTCAAAGTCTGTTCCTGTTGTCAGGACCCAACCCATTATACTTCCTTCAGGGACCACCTGATCTCCATTGGGAATAGCTTCCAGGGTAACGCTTGTTTGGATGTCGTCAAGACAATCCTCATCACCAAGTTCTATTGCTGTAAGCGTACCAGCTTCTGCTTCACATTCCGTTTCCCCAGGACAGGCTTCTACTGCAATAGGAGCTCCTTCGACATCTATATCGAAGCAAATACCCAGATCCGTTAGGAACCCAAGTACCTCTCCGGCAGTTTCGAAAGCTTCTGCCAGGTCAACAATTTCTGTTGTATCTAGCATCGCCAGTTCCTCGGCAGTAGTATCTAGGACAAAGGTATGGATAGTATATAGTCCAGGCTCCGTAACCTCAAATTCTGAGGTAGTATCGATGGACAGCAACTCCAAATCTTGTCCAGTAGTCAATATCCATGCGAGGATACTTCCCTCAGGCACTACTTGGTCTCCATTTGGTATGGCTGAAATTGAGACGGATGGGTTGTTTTCATCGATGCAGTCATCTGCATCCAACTCGTTCGCTGTAAGGGTTCCAGCCTCCGCTTCACAGTCTGGATCCTGACACAACTCCACCTCGAATACTGCTCCTGCAGCGTCAAGGGCCGCACAAATTCCAGTTGAGTCAATCAGTTCAAGTGCCTCGACACCCGTATTGACCCCTAACTCCAGTGAATTTATGACCATGAAGTCTTCACTTTGTGGGTCTGTATTAATGACCAGGGTATGTATAGTGTATAAGCCTGGCAGGAACACTTCAAATGAAGGAATCGTATCAATCTCTATTAGTAGGAGATCCTCTCCGGCACTCAATAAATATATAGGAGCAAAGCCTTCTTGCAGGGCGATATCTCCATTAGGGGTAGCATTGAGGACAACGGTAGTACTATCCAGGATGATACAATCTTCCTCACCCAATTCAACCGCGGTAAGGGTACCCGGATCGATGTCGCATGTGGGATCAATTGGAGCATCCCCATGTGGGTGGAAGCCCAGCGAATCTGCAACATCTTCACCGATGCCCAACCATTCATTTTGGGCGCTAACCCAATCTGTATTGCCCTCGGTAACAAATGCCTTTCTGATTATAGTATTGTTCTGAGTCGTTCCATTGTCTACTTCCCAGAATGATCCAGGATCCTCTCCAATGACCCCAATAATATCTAGGGTATCTCCTGTTGTTAGATTTACCAGAGCGATAGCATCATCCCCATTAAACTCAGTAACTGTTGCCGTAGTATCGCATGCATCCAGAAAGTCAACGCCTCCATTACAGATGACAATCACAGCTCCAGGTTCGAGGGTCCCTTCAGGAGAAAAGGAGAAACGGGGTTCTGTAGCCCCATTGACATAGGTAAGCACTTCGTAGTTTGAAAGGTCTACCGCCTCGTTGCATGCGTTGTAAATTTCCAGCGCCTTGTTGTCGCCAGAGCCTTCCACATATTCTGAGAAGAACAGGCAGTTGGGAGCAGGGGAAACTACATCGCAAGAGTCTATCATAAATGATATCCCAGTTACATCCAGATCAGCACAAATACCAGCTTCATCGATTAGGCTAGCCACCTGAGCTCCTGTTGTCTCACCTATGGCAATCACTGATAAATCCAGGAAGTCATCACTTTCCGCCCTGGGATCATAGACCAATGAATGTATCCTATACAATCCCACTTCATCAACTGTGAAGGTAGGCTCAGAGGAGGTATTTTGGATAATTAAATCTTCCCCTCTCGTGAGAACAAAAAGTTGTGTGTATTCTTCTGGTATGATTGCCTCAGCAGAAACAGCTTCCAATTCTAGGTTGGGACTATCTTCCCCAATGCAATCGGGATCGTTGGCAGCACTCATTGTTCCTGCAAATGCCGTACAGCTAGTGGTATCTGGACACTCCATTATACTGAAGGAGGCCCCAATTACATCCAGGTCTGCACAGATACCAGATGAAATAATAAGATTGACAATATCAGCTCCAGTGCTTTCTCCAAGAACAATGGCTGTATCTAATGCAATAAAATCTGGACTTTCCATATCGCTATTCAGTACTAAGGTATGAATGCGGTAATCTCCTGGCTCATCAACATCGAAAGATGGGGTGGAACTAACGTTCGTGATGAGTAGTTCTTCACCAGTTGTCAGAACATAAAGTCTACCATATCCAGGCTCAATGATTGCATCTCCATTTGGCGTAGCGGATATATTTACGGGTTCGCCATCGGGACTCAGGCAATCTTCCTCTCCCAATTCATTGGCAGAAAGTGTGCCTGCATCGGCAATACAACTGTCAATAGGGCAAAGGGGGATTTCAAAGCTTGCTCCCTCTATATCTAGCGCTGCACAAATTCCTGTAGAATCAATGAAGTTAGCCACTTCTTCCACCGTTTTTTCTCCAGATGCTAAGAAGTCATTTAGCACTATGTAGTCTTCGGTACTAGAATCTATGCTCGCCACCAAGGTATGGATGGCAAAAACCCCTGGTTCAATAATGGGAAAGGAAGGGGTATTATCCAGGGCTAAAAAGAGTTTTCCTTCTTCAGCTTCTACAGAAAGGAAATAAAACGCGGCAAATCCTTCTTGTAGAATCAAATCTCCATTAGGGCTTGCAGAAATGGTAAGCGTAAGGCTATCTGGAATAACACAGCCTTCTCCAATATCATCAGGAGTAAGGGTTCCAGGGTCTATTTCACAAAGAGGAGCGATAGGTACTTCTCCATGAGGGTGAAAGCCTAGTGAATCAGCTACATCCTCTCCTATTCCTAACCATTCATCCTGAGCGATGGACCAATCAGTATTCCCTTCAGTAACGAAGGCTTTTCTGATGATGGTATTATTTTGAGTTGTACCATTATCTACCTCCCAAGATGTTCCAGGGTCTTCTCCTATGACACCGATAATATCGAGTGTATCTCCATTGGTGAGGTTAACCAAGGCGATGGCGTCATCACCGTTGAACTCTGTAACAGTTGCGGTGGTATCGCATTGTTCCGGAAAGTCAACCCCTCCATTACAAATAACTATGACCTCTCCGGGCTGGAGGATACCTTCTGGAGTAAAGGAGAATCGAGGTTCTGTAGCCCCGTTTACAAAGGTGAGTACCTCGTAATTGGAAAGGTTAACGGGTTCTTCGCAGGCATTATAGATTTCTAGGGCTTTATTATCCCCCGAGCCTTCTACATATTCGGAGAAGAATAGGCAGTTGGGGGCTGGCTCTAAGATTATGCAGGAATCTACGGAGATGCTGGCTCCTTCGACATCTAATGCTGCACAAATGCCCGTAGACTCTATTAAATTGATTACATCTGCTCCTGTACTTTGCCCAATTACGAGGGTGGTATCTATGATAACAAAGTCTCTGCTTTCAGGGTCTGTATTCACCAAAAAGGTATGGATTTTATAGTCTCCTTGTTCTGCTATTGAGAAGGTGGGAAGTGTATCAATATCCACAATGAGTAGGTCTTCCCCTTTTGTAAGTAGGAAAACGGCCCCAAATCCTTCATCGATTACCGCATCTCCATTTGGGTTTGCCGAAATGATCACCTTATTTCCTTCAGTAGTTATACAATCTTCTTCGCTTAAGGGATTTGCTGTTAGGCTACCAGCATTCAAGGTGCAAATTTCATCCGGACAATCTTCCACAATGAAGGAGGCCCCTGTAACATCCAGGTCTGCACAGATATCATTATCCTTGATCAAATTTAAGATCGAATCTGCTGTGCTAATGTTTAACGTGATGGCAGAGATATCAAGAAAATCTCCTAATTCGGGATTCTGCGTGAATACCAGCGTGTGAATGGTATAACTTCCAGCTTCGTCTACTGTGAAAGCAGGGCTTTCCCCTTGATTGACTATGAGCAACTCTTCTCCTCGGGTTAGTAAATAAATTACTTGGTATTCATCTGGGATAACAGCATCTCCTCCTGGGGTGGCGGAAATTTCTATACTTCCTCCAGATGGAATACAGTCTTCAGCACCCAAAGGGATTGCCGTGAGTGTGCCAGCATTAGCTGTACAAGTGTCTGTTGGGGTACACGCTACATCAAACAGCGCTCCTGAGACATCTAGGGAAGCACAAATTTCGCTGCTAGCTATGAGGTTAACTACGTCAGAGCCCGTTGATTCTCCAATCGTTAATTGTTCTAGATCCAGAAAATCTGGGCTCTCTGAATCGCCATTAAATATGAGGGTGTGAATTGTATATATCCCGTCTTCAGATACCGCGAAGGAGGGGGTGTCTGAAAGTTGTTGTATGACGAGCTCTTCTCCTTGGGTAAGGACAAAAGCTGTGGTATAGCCCTCTGGTGCTGACGCATTTCCATTGGGTTCCGCTACCAGAGTTACAGTTCCATCTTCACAATCCCCTTCTGCAATTCCCGTACTTGTAAGTCCCCCTGCATCTGCAGTACAAATAAGTTTATTTTCTTCCCCAAAGGTGGGCTGGCT
This sequence comes from Bacteroidia bacterium, assembly GCA_965263105.1. GTDB lineage: Bacteria > Bacteroidota > Bacteroidia > J057 > J057 > JBCCTX01. The sequence continues at coordinate 2,186,446 of CBDHGL010000003.1, forward strand.
TTGGATAACATAATCTATCGAAGCTAGCAATTCACTTCCACTGGCATTGGCTCCGGTGTATTCGGCAGAGTTTCCTTCTCCTAATCCTTCTATGAAGTCACCTGCTTCCCAAATCCCTGCCTCGTTGGCAACATTTTCTCGTCCAATTCCTGAACCACCGTATTGAACAAAGGCGATTATAGCATCGGCTGAGGCAAAAGAATTGGTGCTATATATTCCGATATCAGAGGAATTATCATCTAACTCAAATCCGGAGATGGTAATAATATCTCCTGGTTGCATTACTGTACTTCCTGTAATGGTAAGTTCATCCGAGTTCATTTGAACGTAGACGAATCTAGCACAGAGCCACCATTCAGAGATATCTACAGATTGAGTTCCATAGTTTTTTAGCTCTACTAGGTCTTCTCCACTAGGTTGGAATTCATTGATCACAATTGAAATTCCACTTGGTCCTCCTCCTTCACAAGCGGAAGCATCAAAGGTATGGCTTCCCAGATTTGAGAAGTCGTCTGATCCTAAAACTTCCCATTGAGTGGCTCCTTGAGTCCAATTAGTGGTTCCTTGGGTAATAGTAGCTGTCCGAATTAGCGTGTTATTTGCCGTGCTCCCATCTCCCACAATCCATCCTGATCCTGGATCTTCCCCGACTATGCCTATGGCATCTAAGGTATTACCCATTGTATCAACAAGGATGATCGCGTCGTCTCCATTAAAGCCAGCGACAGAGGCAGTTGTATCTGCATTATCTGCAAAGTCTGAACGGTCATTGGCGATGGTATAGGTCTCTCCAGGGGCTAGAGTACCCTGTGGGACCAATCTAAACCTGGGATCGGTTGCACCATTTACGAATACCTGAATTTCGTAATGAGACAAATCGATGGATTCACTAGAAGGGTTGAATATCTCCAATCCTTTGTTTGAACCAGATCCCTCTATATATTCGGAGAAAAAGGGCGTAGAACAGGTAGACTGAGCGATGCTCAGATGGGAAAAGCTCAAGATAACAAGGACTCCAATCAAGGTCCTCCATTTTGGCGCTTTAGAAAACCAGGGATTAATGTTGCTGTGCATCATTTAAGAAAGTTAAATTGGGCAGATATTTGGGGAATTTAAATAGTTTTATAGGGTATGATGAATACATTTCAAAAGTATGTACTTTTTTCTCTATAAACAAATAATTGTATATATAAACATCTCCCTTGAAAGATATATTATTGAAATGTTAATTAATAGCTTTTGTGCAAAAGAATTTATAGTAGACAATCTTTTATACCTTACACGTTTAATATTTAGGTGATATGGAATGAGATATCCTTTTTGATGAATAAAGATGTATTTTTTTTATATTTCTTACCTAATTTATGACAAGTTTTCGGTCGAAAAATTATCCACATAGCCGCAATAGGTGGTTGATTTACCAGGAGTATGCAATGCAATACTATGCAGGTACCATGTTGCTGGTAATGATGGGAGTAATGGTCAAAATATATTTAGGTCAATCTCTTTTGACTTTTACCCTGGTAGGTACAGGGGTGGCGGTCATTTTAGGAAATATGCTTGCCTATGCCTCCCTAAAGAGACAAGTTGGGGAAGTATTCTTTTTGGAGAAACATTTTGCCATTTTGTCCACTCATGAAATTTTGTATGGTCATGAAAACCACGTGTTCCCTTTGGAATATGCCAACCCTACGAGGAGTGGATCAACGATTAGCATTCATTATTTTGATCGTATTGTTTCTTTGGAAAAGAAAGACTGGGAGGATTTTGAACTGGTCTGGGAGTACTTCTCCAATTTTTGATATATTCGTCAAATTTTAGGGACCAATTTTATGAAATTACTTGCGGATAAAGTTGCATTAATTACGGGCGCAACCCGTGGTATAGGCAAAGCAATAGCGGAGGAATTCGCCTCTCAAGGTGCTACTGTTCACTTTACCTACAGATCTTCAGTGGAAAAGGCTCAGGCCTTGGAGGAACAATTGAAATCAATAGGAATTAAGTGTGTAGGACATCAAATTGATGCTTCTGACTTCGAGGCTACTCAACAGGTTATCGAACAAATTTTGGAGCAAGAGGGAAAGATTGATATAGTTGTTAATAATGCTGGAATTACCAAGGATACCTTGTTGTTGCGAATGGATTTAACCCAGTGGAATGAGGTAGTCGATACCAATTTGAGTAGCGTGTTTTACACCACGAAGGCCACTTTGCGACAGATGATGCGTCAAAGAAGCGGGGTATACATTAATATTAGTTCGGTGGTAGGGCTTCAGGGAAATGCAGGACAAGCAAATTATGCTGCTTCTAAGTCTGGTATCATCGGTTTTACCAAGTCTGTAGCCCGGGAAGTTGGCTCCAGGAATATTCGAGCTAATGTTGTAGCTCCCGGTTTTATCGCCACAGAGATGACAGATAAAATACCTGAGAAGGAGTTAGAAACGTGGCTAAAAACGATTCCTCTGCAACGGGCAGGTAAACCAGAAGATGTAGCCCAGCTGTGCGTCTTTTTGGCATCGGATCAAGCTTCTTACATAACAGGCCAGGTATTCAACGTCGATGGCGGAATGGTCATGGCCTAGCACAAATTTACAGCGTTCACGTATATAGGGTATAGATATAAACCCTCTATTAACAGAAAACCAATCCTTTCATGGAATTTGCGTTTAACTATTCTCCCCTTTGGTTGATTCCTATTGCTCTTATAGCTGGTGTAGCCACTTGGTGGATGTATAGGCGCACCCAGGATATTCTTTCCCGCCCATTGCAATGGCTTTTTGGAGGCCTTCGATTTTTGGTTTTCCTCCTCTTGGGCTTTTTGCTATTGGAACCCCTCCTCAATTACCTACAGAAGGTAAGTTATCCTCCTATTGTAGCTGTATTGCAGGACAATTCGGAGAGCCTTGTTGTACAGAAAGATTCTCAATTCGTTCGAGGCGAGTATCCAAAGCAGCTCGCAGAGTTCTCTCAGGCATTCGATGCAGATGAGGTAAGTGTAGATTTCTGGAGTTTTTCCTCCCAAATTTCAGCGATGGGAGAGGAAGATTCCTTAAGCTTTGACCAGGCGGGAACTAATTTATCTTTAGCCCTTACTGAGCTGCAGAAAAAATATCAGAACCAAAATCTCGGGGCTATTGTCCTAGCTTCCGATGGAATAAGTACGGCAGGGGTCAATCCTTTATTTGTTGCAGAAGATATCCCTCAACCCATATTTACAGTAATGCTGGGAGACACAACCCAACAGCGGGATGTTTCTCTGCAAAATATTCTATATAACGAAATTGCTTATCTGCAGAGTGAAATGCCTATCCGTGCGGAAGTTCAAGTCTTGGGCTATCAAGCCCAACAAGTAAAGTTGTCCTTGTTTTATAAAGGAAAGCTTTTGGATAGCCATTCTTTAAGACTGGGGGGGAATCAGGTTAAGGGGGAACATACCTTTTTTGTAAAACCTGAAGACACGGGATTGCAAGCATACACTCTGGGAGTCAGCCGACTGGAAAATGAAATTTCCTATCGGAATAACCGTAGGAAGATCTATGTAAATGTATTGGAAACTCAACGGAAGATAGCCCTTTTTGCGGGTACTCCCCATCCAGATATAGGCGCCCTTAGTAGGGTATTTGAGCGTGACGACAGTTACGAAATGACCTCATTTATTTTGAAGAAACCTGGAGAATTCTACCTCTCCCCCAGTAACTATTCCCTTTCCGATTATGACCTTATCATTCTACACAATTATCCCCATAGCAGAAGTGATGCTTCTTGGGTAGCAGAACTAAAGCGCCTGGCAGAAGAGGAGAAGAAGCCCATGATGGCATTTATCGGTAAGTCTACTGATCTGAGGGTTCTCCAACCCCTTTACAGCCAGTTGGCTCTAGTCCCTTCAGACCTTAAGTTCCGCTCTGAAGAGATTATTCCCAATTTCCTACCAGTTTATCAAAAACACTCAACTTATTCTTTTACCAGGGAGTGGCTAAATTGGGCCAATGGCAGTCCTCCTATTTTTCGCAATAGGTCCAGTTGGGATGCCAAGCCTACAGCAGAGGTTTTTGCCACTGCACGGATTCGAAATGTAGTTCTCGATTACCCCGTTTATGCCTTGCAAAATCACTTGGGAAGAAAGAACATGTGTTTTATAGGGGAGAATTTTTGGCGGATGCGTACACATAGTTACATAGAATCCGATAACTATGAAGCCTTTGATGATTGGATTATAAACAATGTAAAATGGCTTACTATCAGTGATGACAAACGAAAATTTATTGTAGAACCGGTGAAACAGATTTTTTCGGGAAGCGAAGCCGTTCGGATGAGGGGGCAGGTATATGATGACAGCTATAATCCAGTTGAAGGAGTAGAGATTAAGTTGAGGCTTACTAACCCCAAGGGAACAGTTGATGAGTATTATCTCAATGAGATCTCTTCAGGTCAGTATTTGGCTGAATTGATAAATCTGGAAGAGGGCACCTATTCCTATGTGGCCGAAGGACGTAAAGACGAGGTATCGATGGGAACGGATAAAGGAAGCTTTTCTATAGGCAAGTCCAATATCGAGCATTTTCAGTTGCAGGCAAATTCTGAATTAATGCAGCAACTTGCCCTGAGGACCAAGGGAGAATTTATTTATGCCCGAGAACTTCCCAGTTTGGCAGACCGACTCAAAGATCTTCCCGGCTTAAAACCTGTAGTAGATTTCAAAACCCAGCGGCAGACCTTGGTAGATTTTCCCTGGCTCTTGTGGCTTATATTGGGATTGGCCTGTCTGGAATGGATTGGAAGAAAATGGAACAGCCTGAGTTAGCGTTTGAGGCCGTTGATGATGGTCAGCTTACCTGCGTGAAAAGATGGGTACAGAGAGGCCAGGGCACATAGGGAAAACACAGTTGTACAAATCAATAAATAGTCCGATGCCTGCATGCTAATGGGAAAAGGGAGATCTGTTCCCTCCAGGTAAATTAGGGAGAAAACTTGTTGAGCAAGCCCCAAACCTAAGGCTAGTAAAACCCCTATACAAACTCCTATACCTCCAATCAAAACTCCTTCCCATAGAAATATCCGACGAATAATTTTAGGGGTAGCTCCTATTGACTTCAGGACAGCGATATCTCTGGTTTTTTCTAAGACAATCATCGAAAGACTTCCCACAATGTTAATAGCTGCGATAGCCACCATCAGAGTCAAAATGAGGTAGCTAATAAATTTCTCATTTCTCATCACTCTATACAGGCTCTTGTGTTGATCGTACCAAGTTTGGACTTCTAGTGTTTTGGGGAGGACCTGTTCTAGGTCATTTTTTATCTCTTCTACTTTGTTAGGGGATTTGAGCTTGAGCTCATAAGAGGTAATCATCTTGCCATAGGAGAAAAAGTTTTGCGCAAATTGAAAATCCGATAAGATGTAGTTCTCATCGTATTCTTTGGTTTTGATGGAGAAGACCCCTGAAGGTCGAACGGAGGCTGTTCTGATAGAGGTAAGAGAAGAGCCCAGGAGGCCACTGGTCTTATTGGGTAAGAAAATGAATTCAACAGGTTGGGTTTTATCATAGAGATTGATTCCCATATAAAAAGGAAAGCCTATGGCAAATATGGCTCTAGGGTATCCTTCTTCTTCGGCAAAGGTAAATTGGCCTTCGTATATGTGCTGGTCAATGGGGTTGACCTGGGTAAATACGCTATCAACCCCTTTGAGGATGGCAAAACGCTGTTTCTCCTGGTATTTGATCAGGATTTTTCCTTCTATGGACTGGGAGACTACCGCTACTTCTGGATGTGCTTGAATGAGTTGTAAGACCGTGCTATCCTGGGGAATCAAGCGTCCGGTTTTTGCGACGATTTTGAGTTCGGGGTCCATGAGGGCATACATCCCTGTAATATAGTCAGAAAGGCCATTGAAGGTGGATAAAACCAATAAGATAGCAGCCGTACCTATAGCTATTCCCCCTAAGGTAATCCAGTTGATCAGGTTGATTACATTTCGCTTTTTCTCAGCAAAGAGGTACCTACGAGCGACAAAAAAGGGGAAATTCATTTAAAAATAGGTTAAATGAGCTATGAGGGATCCTCTGGTGTCTGGGGATTACGGTTTATTTGGTCAAATAGTTTATCGATCTCTCAGCCTCTTGCAGGGTGTCGTCCCCATAAAAACGGATTTCAGGAATTTTTCGGACTTTATTCCGAATTCGCTGCCCCAGGGCTTTCCGGATTTGCCAGGCTTCTGTATTCAAGGTCTCGATGGCCTGGGGAAGCTGGGATTCGGGTAAGCAGGAGACAAAGACCTTGGTAATACTCAGGTCCCTTGTAATCCGAACTACGCTTATGGTCAGCATAGCCCCAGAGAGAAATTGGCCTCTGTCAATGATAGTTCCCAATTCTCTCTGAATGAGTTTCGCCAATTTTCTTTGAACAATGGTTTCTGACATATACTTTTACCCTCCGAGTTTGGCAGAGATTCTCGTTTTAACTGGATTTAAACAGAACTCGTAAAGGTAATAAATGCAGAGCTATTTCCGAATTCTCAATTATGGGAGACCCTTTGTGCACCTAGGGATCATTGCCGTGGTGTGCATGATTTTATATGCAGTTTTTCATACCCTTTCTCTCATCATGCTTGGGCCCTTTATGGACGTATTGTTCCAGGATGATACCCTGTATCCTCAACCTGAGGGTCCCCTACAACTATTGAGCAGCGAATCGCTCCGTGATCATATGTATTACTATTTGAGGGAGATGAAGGCGGAACATGGACGGGTTCAAATATTGCCGTATTTCTGTGGAGCCCTTTTCCTCATTATTTTGCTCAAAAACCTAGCTCGGTACGGATCTGCCTATTTTTTCAGCCCTTTGGAGCAAGGCATTATTCAACGAATTCGGACCAGAGTTTTTCACCACATTGGGGGCCTGGATATGGGCTTTTTTACCCGAAATAAAAAGGGGAATATTATTGGCACCGTAGTGAGTGATGTACAAGTGGTGCAGGAAGCCATTATCGCCACCTTTCTGAATATTCTCCGTGAGCCCATCACGGCTTTGTTTTTATTAATTGGCCTATTTTTTATCTCCTGGCAATTGACGCTTTTTAGTCTGGTAGTTCTTCCCCTCTCTGGCTTATTTATCAATTACATCCGCAAAACCCTCAAGCGAAAGGCCAAGTTGGGGCAAGAAGTTTTAGGAGAGCTTATTTCCAGTTTGGATGAGTTTGCTAGTGGAATCCGGATCGTCAAATCCTTTCAACGGGAAGCCTATGAGATGAAGAAGTACGACCAAAAAAATGAAGCCTATACCCAACTTCAGGTATCTATTCGCCGGAGGTCAGAATTGGCTTCTCCCGTAACGGAAATTATCAGTGTAGGGGTAATTTGCGTAATCATTATTTATGGGGGATGGTTAATATTTTCTGACGAAGGAAGCAGTTTGTATCCTCCTGATTTTATCGCCTTTATTGCGTTGTTTTCTCAACTTCTCAATCCGATTAAGTTGATTGCGAATGCTTTGGCGCGAATTCAAAAAGGAATGGCTGCCTACGAAAGAATAGCGGAATTGTTGGATCAAGAACCTGCCATTAAGGAAGTCCAAGCACCCATTCGGGTTTCTTCATTTGAAGACAGAATTCAGTTTGATAAGGTTTTTTTTAGATATGAGGTAGAGGATGTAATCCACGGGATCTCCTTTGAGGTAGAGAAAGGTCAAATGATTGCCATTGTGGGGCCTTCTGGAGCTGGGAAATCCACTCTGGCAGACCTTATTCCCCGTTTTTATGACCCTTATCAAGGCCAGATTTTTCTAGATGGTCAAGATTTACGGCAATTGTCTCTCAAAGATTTGAGGGGACTGATTGGCCATGTCTCTCAGGAAGGTATTCTTTTCCACGATACAGTTTTGCGGAACATTGCCTATGGAATAGATGATCCCAATATATCTGAGGTGGTAGAGGCGGCAAAGGTGGCAAACGCCCATGAGTTTATTCTTCAACTTCCCGAGCAATACCAAACTGTCATTGGAGAGCGCGGCACAAAATTATCCGGAGGCCAGCGCCAGCGTCTGGCTATAGCCCGAGCCATTCTCAGAAATCCCTCCATTTTGATATTGGATGAGGCCACTTCCAGTTTGGACACCAAATCCGAACGATTGGTTCAAGACGCTTTGGAGAAGCTCATGGAAAACCGGACCTCCTTGGTAATTGCCCATCGGCTGTCAACGATTTTAAAGGCAGATAAAATCCTGGTATTAGATCAAGGAAAAATTGTAGAGCAGGGGACCCATTCGGAGTTACTGTTGAAAGAGGGCCTTTATAAACGTTTGTATGACCTTCAATTTGAAAATTAGGTAGACTTGGCAAATTTTTTGCAGGAATTTCCAAATATGAATATTGTGAGAATTCTATCCTTTGCGTCGCTGGTGGTATCTCTTGCCCTGCTATCCTGTGAGGAAGAACGAATTGAGGTGGAAAGTCAGGCTCTTGATGCTATTTATCCCATATCAGGGACTGAGGTAAGGACCTACTATGTTTTGGATTCTTCCTTTGATGTATCGGGGCCGATTGTGGAGGAGTACCTTAAAAGAGAGCGAGTGCTTGGAACGACTACAGATTTAGCAGGTCGGACGGTCTATCAGGTTCAAGTGGAAAGAGGATCCTTGGATGGCAGTTCTTTCCAGATTTCTCATCGATGGAACTTGTATATTCCCCCTCAGCCAGAGGTAAATTCTTTTATTGAAAGCCAGGAGCAGAACATTCGGCAATTGCTATTGGCTTATCCCATACATACAGCCAAGGAATGGGATGGAAACAAGATGAATACACGAGAAACGAGCATTTTTTCTTACCTTTCGACAGATACGGTTGTCTCTATCGGGCCCCATACTTTTGAAGGATGTATCTTTGTCCAAGAGGGAGCGGATCAGAACAGTGCTATCCGTCAGGCAGAGGCCTACTCCATCTATCAACCTGGGAAGGGACACATTTTGCGTTACAACAGAGTAATGGTATTTGATGGCCCCAACCGAGAGTTCAACCCAGATAAGAGTCGTATATACAGAGAAGAATTGCTGAGCGATTGATATGAAATTCCTTGTAAAAATTTGGGGTTTATCCCTATTTTTTCTTCCCCATTTACTCACAGCTCAAGCTGGTTTACTGAAGGGCAAAAGGGTGGGAGTATACGTAAGTAGTAAAGAGTTTTTGATGAATGAGGACTATTACCTCCAGGCGGCACAATTTTTGAAATTAGAGGAAGATAGGTCTTATTCCGGAGAGATGGACTCAGAGTTATTGATTAGGCTGGGAGAGAATTTTTGTGCACAGTTAAAAGATTTGTCTGGGGCTGATACGGTCTATTTTTTAAATGCGGATATAGAAAAGGGCCAGGTTTTTCAACAAGCCTTTAATTTGGAAGAAAATAAACTGGAAAATCCGGTAGAAATATCTCAAACTGATCTTTTGCTTGTGATGACGCGCTTACATTTGCAAACGCGCTCCCACCGGTCGGTATTCATACGTAGCAACCGCATGTTTACAGAAAAAGTGAAGGTCAAAAAGGCCGATATGACCATGACGCTGCTTGATCCGGCACTTCCGGAGTTGGCTTTGGAGGCCCACAGCTGTTTGGATGAATACCAATCTCCCAAACGGCCACAATATTTTGATTTTTTTCAGTCTCAATCTCCTTTTGGTAAGTTTTTAAGCCGACTGTTTTCTCAGTGGTGGTGGCAATTAGAGGAGGGGATAGACAGTAATTGTGAAGAATAACATGGAGAAAAATATCTTAATCACGGGAGGAAGCAAGGGAATTGGGTTAGCGATTGCCAAGCGCTTTTACCAGGAAGGATTTCAGGTTATCATTTGTGCGCGTGGGGAGGAAGGCTTACAAAAGGCCAAAGAGGAGATGCACAACCTTGATACCTACGCGTGTGACATTTCCGTTAAGGAAGAAGTTAAAGCGCTGGGTAAGGCCATTAATACTAAGTACGGGGCCCTGGAAGTATTGGTAAACAATGGAGGGGTATTTCTACCCGGCGAGGTGCATACTGAAAAAGATGAGGTATACGAGCAACTGATGGCCACGAATATGAGCAGCGCCTATTACCTTACCAAGGAGGTACTACCCCTGATGATGGAAAAGAAGCAAGGGACCATTTTTAATATGGGAAGCGTAGCTAGCCTCCAAGCCTATCCTAATGGAGGCTCTTATAGCATTTCAAAGTTTGCCCTATTGGGTTTTTCTAAAGCTCTACGGGAAGAAATGAAGCCGCACGGGGTCCGAGTTGTCAGTGTCCTTCCGGGGGCGGTACTTACCCCCTCCTGGGAGGGAGTAGATCTACCGGAGTCCAGGTTCATTCCTGCAGAAGATATAGCTGAGTTGATATGGTCAACATATTCGATGAGTATTCGTACCGTTGTAGAGGAAATAGTGGTGCGACCCGCATTAGGAGATTTGTAAGGGTACCCTATTTTGGGAGGCGAAAGAATTGAATAAATGCATATTTCATTCTATATTCATAATGATAATAGATTACAGCGATCAAGCCCTTGCTGTTTTTCTCTTTCAGGAATAGAGTCTTAACCCTAAATTCTATTCAGATGAAGACACTGTGTTACGTACTATTGGGCTTAACGCTCTGGAGCAATAGCATGCTGGGCTCAAGTACTGATACCCTTACCTACGAGGGTACCACCTTCTTTCGTCATGAAATTCCGGTATACCACTTCACTAAATTCAATCTCCAGCAAGTCTTTCATATGCCCTATGCCGATTATATCATGGCACCCGAAGAAATCAGGCGGTGGCAGCATATAGCTCAGAAAGTTGAAGTATACGAAATAGATTTGGTTTTTACCCTGTATCCCAAAGACATTAACAAATGGCGGACTGATTACCACGAATTGCTTTCGGATCGCCTCAATATGCTTTTTCAATTAGATACTTCTTTCCATTCTACTAAGATCAAGTGGAATATGATCCTTCAGACAGACTGCGAGACCGAAGAGCAGGCTAAGGACTTTTTCCATGGCTTTGTAGTAAAGTTTCGGCCAAAGAAGGTCAGGATGATAGATGAGGTAAAATCTCCCAAACACCTTCGGGCCTTGGTACGAGGGGTGGCCGCTACCCGTGATTCAACTGTATTCAAGGTACTTGAGAGGAATCCCCAATGGGAAAATATGCTGGTAGTGGCAGATTGGACGGGAAGTATGTACAAGTACGGAGCACAATTGGTCCAGTGGCATAATTTACACCTTAGCACCGAAACCTCACGAGTCAAACACCTCGTGTTTTTTAACGATGGCAATAAACAGCGTACAGTTCAAAAAAAGATTGGAAAAACGGGAGGAGTCTACTATTGTAAGTCTACTGAGATAGAAGAGATTCTCAAAACGATGGAGATGGTGATGAGTCGGGGTGATGGAGGGGATAGTCCTGAAAATGATATTGAAGCCATCCTCACGGGGGTAAGATACCTTAAAGACTATGATGAAGTAGTCTTGATTGCTGATAATAATAGCGATGTAAGGGATTTGAGCATGGTAAAATCCTTGAATATTCCCATTCGCGTGATTTTGTGTGGAAAGCGAAGAACGCATATTCATGAGGATTACCTCAAGGTTGCAGCTCAAACAGGAGGAAGTATACACACCTTGAACAAGGATATTTTTGATATCGATGCGCTACTCAACGCGCGGAAAGTTCAAGTTCCCCGCGACTGATAGTCAATCAATTTTTTGTGTAAATGGGATAAGGCTGTATATTGTGAGTGGGTCCAACATTCACTTTCATGAATCATCACGTTATTCTCCTGCTCTCATTTATGGGTATTTTTTCCTTGTTCTTTTCCTGTCGCTCTGGAAAGGAGACTCCAGACTCTTACGCTCGCAAGCAACTCATTTTCGGTACAGGTGGAGGCTTTACCGGTCAGGTTGAGCAATACATATTATTGGAAAATGGCCAGCTATTTTCCCAAAATATTATGACGAAAGAGTTTACAGGCTTGGGCAAGATTTCCAAAAAATCCTGTAAGAAATTCTTTAGGGAGGCAGATACCTTGGGAATAGCTTCTACTACCTTTACCAATCCTGGTAATAAGTATTATTATCTGGAAATGAAAGACTCCTCCCATCAAAACCGGATAACCTGGGGAGATCAAAATACCCCGATTGACCCCTCTTTTAGCAAACTCTATCAGAATCTCATGAACACCATGCGAGAAATAGAATAACCCCTTCCTTTTGACTGTTTTAAACCATTGTATTATGAAAAACCAATACCTTAACATTCCTTTGGGAATCGCCCTATTGTTTTTCTTTGTCTTTCAAGGTCATGCCCAGGATGGTACATCTCGGAGTATGACCAAAGGGAAGCGGGTTCATCAAGCCATTTCTCCCGAGGCAAAAGCCAAGATGTTCCAAAAATGGAACATGCGTCAGGCCCCTTTACCCGCTTCGACTTCCCAGTCCCCTGCTCGCCTGCATTATTCACAGCTCGATCATTCAACTACTGCTACCAGGCGATTGAAAGACTTGCGCAGGGTAGTCAAGGATAACAAAACAAGGCTACCCTTGACGATACGCACCCGGTCTAATCTGGCGAGTAAGCACAAAGTGAAATCCCTTTCAGGGGCCCAATCCCTAAAGGCTAGCTACCTATCTAAGATACATGATTTACTCCCCCTGAAAGATGCCAACAGAGAATTTAAGGTTTCAGACTTCCATACCGATGCCTTGGGCCATACCCATGTAAAAATGCAACAGGTCTACGAGGGCTTAGAGGTTTGGGGGAGCGAGGCGATTATTCACTTAAATCCCGAGGGGGAAGAATTGTTTAATGGTCGTTTTACCTATACCCCTGATCTTGGTACTATTAAAGCAAAAATATCTGCCGAAGAAGCTATCGCTAAAGTGGAAAAGCAATCCATGAAGGACTTTAAGCATGTTCCTTTGGGGCCCAATCAGCTTGAGCGGATGGGATACCCCGGTCCTCAAACCAAGCTCTTGATCTTTGCAGATCCCCTACAGCCTAGACAACATCGACTTGCCTATGAGGTGGAAATCCGTCCCAATGTCAAAGACCACGTCTTTTATATGGTGGATGCCAAAAATGGGGAGATCATTACCTACATGAATCACACCTGCACGTTTGCCCCAGAGATTTCGTATGATGCTCTACCTCCAAGTACCGCTACAGGAACAGATTTAAATGGGCAATCACAGACAGTGAACACCTTCGATGTGGGCAATGGCTTTTTATTAGTAGATGCCGGAAAAGACATGTACCGGGGAGACAATGCCACTTTGATGAACAATGATGGATTGATTATCACCTGGGATCACGAAAATAATATACGGGAGGGCAATCTAGGACCTGTGTCTTCAGGTAATAATCAATGGAGCAGAACTTCCTTGTCAGCCCATGCCAATGCATCTGAATGCTACGATTATTTTGAACAGGTTCATCAGCACGTTTCCATCGATAACCGTGGTAGAGACATCAATTCTTTTATCAATGTACCGGATGAAGAAAACCAACCCATGGACAATGCCTATTGGAATGGCTATGGGATTTATTATGGAAATGGAGATCGCGCCTTTAGCGCTTTGGCCGGAGCCCTGGACGTAGCTGCCCATGAAATAACGCATGGGATAATCTCTTCTACGGCTAATTTGGTATATCAAAACGAACCTGGTGCACTTAACGAGTCATTTGCGGACGTATTTGGCGTATTGGTCGAGCGAGAAAATTTCCAGATTGGTGAGGATGTTGTCAATACCAACATATTTACTTCTGGAGCCCTGCGCAATGTAGCGGATCCTACCCAAGGACTCAATCCCAACTCTAATGGCTATCAGCCCGCTTCAGTCGCAGACCAATTTCGAGGAAGTGCTGATAATGGAGGGGTACATATTAATAGTGGTATCCCCAACCGTGCTTTTTTCCTGTTCTGGAATGATGAGGAAGTTAGCACCGAGGAAGCCGAGAAAGTATACTATCGGGCCTTAACGGAATACCTGATCCGTTCTTCCCAGTTTGTAGACGCTCGTTTGGCGGTCGTTCAGGCTGCTACGGACCTACACGGAGCCAATTCCCCCGAGGTAGCAGCAGCTCACGCAGCTTTCGATGCTGTGGGCATAGCCGACCCCAATGCGGGCGGGGGTATGGAAGAGCCTCGCGAAGACCCCTTTGAAGAGTTGGAAGTGAATCCTGGTGCAGACCTGATTCTACTTGTAAATGATGCCAATGCGGATGTAGATCCAAACAGGATTTATTTGTATGATCCATCGCTCCAGGGTGCCGAAGCCTTTACGCCTTTAAGTCTGAGTGAGCCGAATCATCCCATTAGTGTAAGTGATAACGGGGAATTCATGGCTTGGGTGGATGATAAATTTCGAATAAAAGAGTTAGTAGGATTAGGTACAGAAGACCAGGAGGAATACTTTTTGGACTCCACCGCTTTCTGGTCTAATGTCGCTTTATCTAGAGATGGGAATAAATTGGCGGCGATTGCCCGTGAAAGAGATACCTCTATTTATATATTTGACTTAATTGAAGGTACCCTTATGCGCTTTCCTCTTTTCAACCCTACCACTGCTGAGGGGGTAACCACCGGAAATGTGCTCTTTGCCGATGCGATTGAGTGGACCTTGGATGGGGAGTATCTGATGTATGATGCTTTTAACCTGATAAGTGAATCGGGTCCTTTTGAAGAATTCTATTGGGATATTGGTTTTATGAAGATTTGGGATAATGAGACCAATACCTTTGGAGATGGAAATATCATCAAGCTTTTTTCAGATATCCCAGAAGGGGTGAGTATAGGTAACCCCACCTTTGCCAAAAATGCTCCATTCATTATCACCTTTGATGAAGCGATAGAGAATGATCCGACCAATGAGGACTTTGATGAGTATTATATTCGTACCCTCAATACGGAAACGGGAGAAGGAGGGAGAATTGTGGAAAATAACACGATTGGCTTTCCTACTTATTCCGTAGATGATTCTGAAATTGCCTATACTTCTAAGGGTGATACAGGGCAATTCAATATTATGCGAATTTCCCTTCAAGAAGACCGAATTACAGCTAAGGGAGATTCTTTCTTAAATGTTATTGAAGCCAAATGGCCCGTTTGGTTTGCTACGGGAGATCGAAACTTGGAAGTAGATATCGACGAAGAGTTGACCAATGGTACGCCTTTGACGCTATTTCCCAACCCTGCCGGAGAGCAGATTTCTATTAGTTATGAGCTTTCCCAGCAAGTCCAGATGGATATGAGCATATACAATAGCCTTGGGCAGCTCGTTAACCGGATTGATGGGAAAGGGGATTCCCTTCCCGGGAAACATCGGCTTGAAGTATCCCTAGCAGATTTACCAACTGGGATGTACACCCTGGTTTGGAAAGTGGAGGATAATCAAGAGGCCATAAAATTTATAAAGGATTAAGACGAAAAGCTTATCTTTTTACTTCTCAATAAAAACTTAAGTAAGTGGACAAAGGAAAGTGGGTATTTTTTCATTGAATGAAAAGTTTACCCTGTAAGGGTAGCCTATGGGTAGATTCATAATGCCCCGATATTCCGCCGGCGAGGTATCCAAGTTGATACCTCGCCGGCGATAAAAAGGGATGGGGGACCTTTTCTACCCATATTGGGTACCTAACGGCACCGGGATTCTCCTGCGAGAAGAGGGCCTTTGAACTCATATTTCTAGTTCCTTAGAGAAATCAGAGATATCATTCCCTGATTTCTTTTGTCCACCTACTTAAGGGTTTATGCGTGTTTATCGTATAAGCCCTTAAGTTTTTTATTTGCTATACGGAATTGCTACAATTTTCTAACTTTGCCAGCGAAAAAATTAGAATAAAAAATATATGGCAAAAAATTATGATTTGATCGTTGTTGGGAGTGGCCCTGGTGGTTATGTCGCGGGGATTCGCGCTTCCCAATTAGGAATGAAAGTCGCTGTAGTTGAGCGGGAGTCTCTAGGGGGGATTTGTTTGAATTGGGGCTGTATTCCTACAAAAGCCTTGTTGAAAAGTGCCGAAGTCATGGATTATATCCATCATGCAAAGGATTATGGGATTTCAGTTTCCAATCCGAAGCATAATTTTTCAGAGGTAGTGAAGCGGAGTAGGGGAGTAGCGGGCAAGATGAGTAAGGGGGTGAATTTTCTTTTCAAGAAGAACAAAATAGACGCCTTGATGGGAGTAGGGAAGTTGACCAAAAACAAAGAGGTGGAAGTAACGGATTCGGATGGAAAGAAGGAAATGTACACTGCCAAGCATATCCTTTTGGCCACGGGAGCACGTGCGCGGAGCTTGCCCAGTATGCCCATAGATGGAAAAAAAATAATTGGCTACAGAGAAGCGATGACCCTAGCTTCCCAACCTAAATCTATGATTGTCGTGGGTTCTGGTGCCATTGGGATGGAGTTTGCCTATTTCTATCACACGATGGGTACGAAGGTAACTGTAGTTGAGTATATGGATCGTATCCTTCCCCGAGAGGACAGTGAGGTTTCCACTCAGATGGGACGGATTTATAAGAAGAAAGGTATGAAGATCATGACGAGTGCGGAGGTGACGGGAGTGGATACTACAGGTAAGGGCGTAGTAGCTTCAGTAAAAACTGCTAAGGGTGAGGAAAAGCTTGAAGCGGATATTTTGTTATCAGCAGTGGGTATTGTCGCCAATATAGAGGACCTGGGGATGGAAGAATTGGGCATAAAAATGGAAAGAGGGCAGGTGCTGGTAGACGAATTTTACCAAACCAATGTCCCTGGGATTTATGCCATAGGCGATATGATCCCTGGCCCGGCCCTGGCCCATGTAGCTTCCCATGAAGGAATTATCTGTGCAGAAAAGATTTCGGGAATGGATGTAGAGCCCCTAGACTACGGAAATATCCCCTCTTGTACCTATTGCCAACCAGAGGTGGCATCAGTTGGCCTTACCGAAGAACAGGCTAAAGAACGATACAATGGTAATATCAAAGTGGGTAAATTTCCCTTTTCCGCTTCTGGCAAAGCCAGTGCAGCGGGTAAAAATGATGGCTTCGTAAAGGTGGTATTTGATGGGAAATACGGAGAATTTCTGGGGGCCCATATGATTGGCGCAGGTGTAACGGATATGATTGCTGAGGTCGTGGTGGCCCGTAAGCTTGAGACGACTGGCCATGAGATCATCAAGGCTGTTCACCCACATCCCACCATGTCTGAGGCCTTAATGGAGGCTGCTGCTGCCGCTTATGGCGAGGTGGTGCATTTATAAGAAAAGAGGTCTTTTTCTCACATGTGTTGATCACGGTTTGAATAAATACGTCTTAATACAATAAAAGAAAGGGCTGCTCAGTAGCCCTTTCTTTTATTTGTGTTTTGCTCTCTACAAAACCAAACTTTTTAAAGACGTTTTTTCTTAAAAGATTCCCGCTAAAAAATTCTGTAATTCTTCCCAGGAGGCTTTGTCTGCTTGTTCGTCGTAGGCGACGGGCATTTCGAATTTTTCCCCTAATGCAGTCGCTTCCGGATTGGTAAAACCGTGAACAGCTCCTGGATAGGAAATATATTGGTAGTCGACTTCTGCTTGATCCATTGCCTTTTTAAAATTCTCCTGTTGTTCTGCGTTAATCATGGGGTCATCTGCTCCATTGCAAACTAAGACCTTGGCTTTTACTGCCCCTTTTTCAGGAGTAATGGGAAGGGAAAGGCCCGCGTGAAAACCGGCTACCCCTTTTAGATCCATTCCTGCATTGGCCATATTGATAACAACTGTACCCCCAAAGCAATACCCAATGGCAGCGATGTTTTCGGGATCGACTTGGGCTTGGGCTTTAAGGGTTTCCAATGCCTTTTCGAAGCGAGCCTTGGCACCTTCGAGGTTTTGAAATACCGCTCCTGCAAATTTTCCAGCGTCTTTTGGGTGTTCGGCTGTCTGGCCATCCCCATACATATCCACCGCAAGGGCCACATAGCCCAATTCTGCCAGCATATCTGCTCTTCTACGCGCATAATCATTGTGCCCCCACCATTCATGCACAACGAGGACACCAGGTTTTTTCTCTGTTCCATGTGCGTCCAAGGCCAGATAGCCCTGCATTGTGATCCCATCTGCTTCGTAGGAAATTTCTTCTCCTTTTAGCTGGAAGGGGAGCTCTTCAGCCGATGTTTCAGTCTCTTGATGTTCGGCTTTCTTTTCTGTTGTACAGCTACCCATCAAAAGAAAAATGCTGATACAGCCTACTGTCCATAAATTTTTGTTGAATACTTTCATAAGGGAATTTGTTGTGGTTGTAGATGAATTCATTATAGTTTTTGTATGCTTAGTCCTTTTTTTTGGCGTTTTGCCAGAGGGCTTCCATTTCTTCCAAACTCATTTCAGAAAGGGTTCTTTGCTGAGAAAAAGCAGCTTTTTCCACTTCCATGAATCGCTTTTTGAATTTTAAATTTGTTCGACTCAACGCATCATCCGGATTGATGTTCATGAAGCGGCAGTAATTTACAATACTAAATAATAAATCTCCCATTTCGGCTTCTCGCTCTTCAGGGGAATTTGCGGAGGTAAATTCATCCAACTCCTCTTTCACCTTGTCCATGACTTGCTCGGGGTTCTCCCAGTCAAAGCCCACATTCGCCGCTTTCTCCTGGATGCGATAGGCCTGTATCAAAGAAGGAAGGCTTATAGGAACGCCCGCCAAGGTAGATTTGGGCGTTTCCTTCGTGCCTGCTTGCTGCTTTTTTTCCTCAGCTTTTATTTTCTCCCAATTGGCTAGTACCTGTTCTTCTGTATCTGCCTGGACGTCTCCATAAATATGGGGGTGTCGACGTATGAGTTTCGCTGTTTGAGTTTCAATTACTCGTTGTAGGTCAAAGTGTTGTTTTTCTGACCCAATCCTCGCGTAGAAGATGATATGTAGCATCAGGTCTCCCAATTCCTCATGCATTTCTTCGTAATCTTTTTTGAGTATTGCATCTGCCATTTCATGGGCTTCTTCCAGTGTGAGGTGCCTGAGACTTTCATAGGTTTGTTTTTTGTCCCATGGGCACTTCTCCCGCAGTTCATGTACCACGTTTACCAATTTATTAAAGGCCTCTAAGAGGGATGGGTTTGATTCCATTTATTTCAAGGGTTTAGGTATTGAATTGAGGAATACAAGATGGGGATTTTTTTTGCTAAAGGACAAAGTCAGCAATCAAATTGGGCCAGATCCAGTGTGAAAATCAAGCATATATAGCATTAAGCCGCTTACCTAGGCAAGCCATTCTAATTAAAATAGTTGAGATAATAAGCTAGAACATTATTTAAAATGGACTCTTTTTGTGAAGTAAGAATTTTGTTTAAAAAAATTTAATACATAATTTAAAATATATATATTTTTTTATATATTGTGATTCAAATAGTTTCATTCCATGAGACAGCGTACTCCCGTAATTGATCTCCTTGCGACGCAAAGTTCTTCCCATCTTGCCAGTCCCAGTATCCGGCCAACGCTTCCTATCGATGCCGTCATCCTCGTGGATAGAATCGGCGTGAGGAAATCGCCTTGGATGGCAGATACTCCCAAGTCTCTCTTAAGGATAGGAGATAAGCCGCTGATCTCCTATACCTTGGAACTTTTGGACAAGCATAGAATTTCTCATGTCCATATTGGGATGTCCTCTGAAGAAAACGAACTTTCTACCTATGTTCGGCAGCTTCCCAGCTTTCAGGAGAATTTTTCCTTCGTTAATTTCCAGAAGTCTAAGGGCTCTTTTGAAGGAATGATGGCATCCGGCCAATTTCAACAAGAATATATCCTGGCCATGTCTGGTAGCGTATTAACGAACTTAAATATAGGTGCCTTGTTTCACCAGTTGGTTGAGAAAAATGCCGATATGGTCATTGCAACGGTACCCTATCCCGTTGAGATCGACTACGATATTTTGGGTATGCGAGGAAATATTATCACCTATCTGGAAGCTCAGCCTATCATCAAGGTGCCCATAAATGGGGGAGTTTGTCTGTTTAAACGATCCCTCTTAGAAATGATTCCGCGCTATCAATACCTTGAATCATCAGATTTTACTGATCTGTTGCTCAATGCCGGCAAGCGGATTGTTTCTTATTCCATTCAAAAATACTGGTTGGATATTCGGGGTCCTGAGGAATACAAGCAAGCACAGAATGATGTGTTGAAGTATAGTTTGTGAGGAGTTAGATGGTTGAATAGTCGGTAGTCCGTGGTCAGTGGTCCATAGCAGGTTTAAGGGTTAGATAGTCGACAGTCCATAGTTTGGGTTGGTTAGGCGACGCTCCCTCTTTTTCACCCAGCCTATCGACCATGGACTATTAAACTATTTTACCTTTCCCTACCTTATCAATGTAAGGCTATGGGTCTGCGTGTGGACGTGGCTATCAAACTGGGCGGAGATTTTCACTACATATACCCCTTCAGGGGCTTGAGCACCGTTAGGCAACATGCCATCCCAGGAAGGCCTGTTTGCTGAAAGCTCGGCGATTCTATTCCCCCAACGATCATAGATATTTGCTGTCAAATTTTCACTCCCTAGACTCTGGATAAAATACTCGTCATTGATACCGTCTCCATTGGGACTGAAGGCAGAGGGACTAAAGAGGCTTTCCCTGGCTACTAGGGTAAGGAGGAATTCCTCTTGAGAAAAGCAGCTAGCTTCTTCCGTAAAGGCTTTCAAGGTGACCGTGTAGGTTCCTGGTTCCTGGTAAAAGTGAACAAATTCAGCTAATTCCATAAAGGTACTATCTCCCAGGTCCCATTCATAGCGCTCAGCGTCGGGACTTTTGACCTGAAATACAATTCCGGATTGCTTGGCTTCATCAAAGGAAATTTCTTCTGATGGGGAAGGTTGGATAGCTGTGGATATTTGAGGAGCCGAGACCAAGGGTATTTCTACTCGAAGGCTATCTGAGCAGCCTAATTCGTCAGATACCACAACCTGATACATACCTGAAGTAAGTCCTTCTGCCTGAGGAGACATAAGGGGAGTATCAAGATCCCAGAGGTAAGAATAGTCCCCAGGATTTCCGCCCGTTGCACTTACTGATGCGTTACCCGTAGAATCTCCACAGAAATCTGGTGTGAGAGAATCTAAGGTTAGCGAGAGCGGATCAGCAGGTTCGGCAATGCTTATATCGATCCTGGTATTACAGTTTCCGACATCCGCTATTAGGACTTCATAGTTTCCGGCTGGGAGATTGTCGACTTCCCATTGGGAACCATTTATCGATGTTACTCCTGGACCGTTCCATGTATAGGTGAAAGGACCCTGTCCAGAACTGATGTTTACTTGGGCTTGCCCATCTGTTAATCCCACGCAACTTGCAGGCGTGGTAGTGGCAGAAGCCTCTATTCCTGGCAAGATTCCTACGCCTATGCTATGCGTTATGCTTCCACAGGCATAGCCTATTTCTACCGTGTATACCTGATTTTGGCTAGGCTGAATGCTAATAGAAGGACTTGTTTCGCCGGAAGGTAGCCATTGATAAGTTAGGTCTAAAACAGTCGGGTCTAAGGAATTGGCCTCCAGTATGAGTGCATTGCCTGCACAGATATTTGTATCGGGGCTAAAGCTAAATTCAGGGACTTGAGAATCATTGATATTTATTTCGCGACTGATCAGGGTATCGCAGCCGCTAAGATCTGTTAGGGCTAAATTGACAGTATAATTCCCGGGGTTTGTATATCCATGGGTAGGATTGAGCTCTGTACTATTCGTTCCATCTCCGAAGTCCCATTCCCAGGTAGCCAGAAAAATATTCGAGGTGTTGGTCGGAGGAATGAAGAGGGAAAAAGTAGTTTCTTCTCCAGAACAAAGGGCGGTATCTTCTAAGGCGATTCTAAGATCTTCCCAAACACAGATAGGGGTATCGGGAGTGTCGCAGGGAACATGAGTTAGCAGAAATTCTCCTCGTTGGTCCAGGGGAAAAAAGCTGAGTTCGGTTCCATTGGCTGTGGCCAATAGTTCAGACCAGGTAGGGTCCGCATTATGGTCTCTTTGATAGAGAGAAAAGTCTGGATCGCAGGCTCCTGCATTAGCGGGGTCGTACTCTATATTTACCTGATAGGAGCCCGCAAAGGGTACATTATTTCCTCGGGCCGCGAATGTTCCAAAATAAGGGCCATAGGGGGCTTCTCCTGCCGCGACTCCATTGAGGTGGTTGGGCGTGGCAGCTACCCCATAGAGATGTACTCCCTGGGCATTTCCTAGGATTTGATCCACCCTAAAAGAACTTGCTCCAAAGGGTAGGTCTATGTCCACGGCATTCCAGTCTCCCGTATACACCTGCACACTCTGATCCCCTATAGGAGCTCCTGATAGAGCCCACACAGTCGCTAAGTCTGCATTCTGCAAGGTGCCGCCTAAGGCATTGGGACTGCTTCCCTGTAGGGCATTTCCCGCCCCGCTGTTCATTTCCCAATAGCCGATCAGGCCGTTTTCAGTTCCTGTCAGGCGATGGCACATGTCGTTCCGTATTTCCGGTTCCGTTCGACTGTAGTTCCACAGGCGTACTTCTTCTATTTGTCCATTAAAAAAATATTCTTCCCCATTACTTCGGTCCTTGGTGTATCGACCGATTACAAAGGGGCTATCCCCAAAGTCCATGTTTCCTCCGTCTCCGTCGTAAATCCCGCCCACGTCTATACCATTTACGTATAGGTCCATGTCTGTCAGGCCTCGTACGACCCCTACGACATGGGTCCAACGATTGAGGGGAATGACGTTTGGGGGAGACCACTTGTCCCTGCGGCTATTGGGACTTACCCTTCCTCCGTCGCCTATACGCATATTGATACTGCCGTTGGCCCTTACAAAGAGGGTAAAACCCGAATAAACTCCCGTTTGGATAAACAGGATATTTCTACCGGGATGGTTATCTGCGGTTACGATAGCAAATTCTGAGTTAGAGCCATCCTGTGGACCTTCCCAATAGATCCAGGCGCTGACAGTAAACGGAAAGACCAGGTCGTTGTGTATGTCTCCCATATCTGCATGGTCATCTATTCCATCCAGGTCTAAGGCATAGCCTGGTCCCTGAGATCGGGACAATAGGGGGATGAAGAAAAACGCACATGCTACGAATATGTGCAGAAATCGGCCAATCATATGCTTCTATAACGAAAAATTTAGGGAGAAGGATATGTTTGGAGGGGGTAAATAGTTTGAGGGTCTACAGTCCATAGTTTTGCTAGTAAAAAGGTATGCTTCCTTTGAAAGAAGAATTTCTTCTTGGCGATTTATGGACCACCACCCCTTTTGCAGGCAAAAGGGCATTCCTCCTTGGTCCAGGCACAGGCCGATTAAGGAGGAGAAAGATTTGTGTGGCTTTTAGCTCTCTTGATAAAATATCCTCCCCCAATGGGAAGGGATACGATACTGAGAAAGACGGTGATTTTCTATGTTTACCCTTTCTTCATTTAATAAATCCGTCCAGGCCCCATTAGTTGAGAAGGGAACATCTACGTATTGATCAGCAGCCGAATAATTGAGAACAATAATAAAGCGCTCTGTTTTTCCTGTCTCGTTGCTTCCCCAGCGGTGGTAGATGGCTAGGCCCTGGTCGGGAAAGACTCCATATCCATCTGGGTGGTTTTCACGAGGGAAGAAATTTGCAGATCTCAAAGAAGGATGGGCCTGTCGAATGGCAATGAGTCGTTGGTATACTTCGTATAGCCGGGAACCAATGAAATCTGTGCTACTCACTTCCCAGCGTAAGGGTCTGGGCAATACCCGACCAGGTCCGGTCTCCGGTAAGTAATAGTCTTCCCCAAACTCTTGCCCATTGTGAAGCATAATGGTTCCGGGAGAAGTCAAAAGGGCTATAGCGGGGGCTTGTCCCTTATACCATTGTTCACGGCCTCCCAAGACTGTAACCAAGTTACTGTGGTCGTGGTTTTGGACGTATGTTACAGGTCCTTTCCCTTCCCCATAATCTCTGCCCGCATCCAATACCCGAAGCAGGCTAGCCCCCATCCTTCCCTGAGCACTATCCCAATTGCTAAACATGAAGGGATCAAACCAGGAGCCATCGGCATCAATCTGATTCGTATCATCTATGGCTTCAAATCGATTGTCCGTAAGGTGTTCAATGAATAAACCGACATTTTCCTGGTCTTTATCTTTCAGATATGCCTTTACTTCCCGGATGAGTTGGGCAATACCGACGTTGGACTCACCTTCTCTATAAAAGCCTAGGGTATAGTCGAAGCGAATGCCATCTATCTGAAACTCCTCTAGCCAGTAGATACAGATATCGCGGATGAATTCCTGGGTGCACCGATTGTCATAGTCAAACTCTTCAAAGAATCCCCCGCGTTCAAAGTCACCTATATAGGGCGAATCTTCTGGATTCTGATAGAGCCATTGATACCCAAAACCCCGGTTGGGGTTGACGCCTGCCCTAACGTGATTGAAGACACCATCCATGATGACGTGTATATTCCTCCTATGGAGTTCGTTGATCAGGGACTTGAGTTTGTACAACTTATCGAGGGGATGGTGAATATCGTGACTGTAGCGGTGCTCGACTGAGAAAAACTGAAAGGGATCATATCCCCAGCTAAATTCTCCTCCTGGCCAGGCAGTCCAGGGCATGAATTCGATGGCATTGATGCCCAAGTCTTGTAGGTAATCCAGTTTTTCTCTAATTGCATCCAGGGGAGCTTTTTCTCCTCGAAACTCAGCAGTAAAGTCGTCGATCATGAGCTCGTAGATAACCCAGTCCTTGGGCTCAAGTCGTTGCACAAGAGGGTGTACTTTCTCATCTTGGCCGCCTACAACAAAGGCAGAATTTTCGCTGGCGTCGCTGCAGCCATATTTACTGCAGGGATCTGTGCACCAACGAGTGGTGTCGTTTTCAAAGGTGACAAAGTATTTATATTCATAAAAACCTTCCGGCAAAGAACAAGACCAGGTATAGACATGGCCTTTGGGGTGGGGCTGCTTCACCATTAACGGGGCTGTATCCAGGTCCCAGTTTTTTCCTCTAAGGGCCTCTTGAAAACTTCCCCGAATGCGAATTTCCCGTATGCTGGGAAGGCCTCCTCGTTTGTATTGGCCAGGGGCTATGGAATTATCTGGAAAAAAGAGCTGGAAGGTGACGATGTTTTCATTGACGCTGGCGCCGAAGTCTTGATACATAGGGCGAGTATAGAAAATTTTTTTCCAGAAGCGAAGTTAAAGAGGTTAAAAAATTTTGAATTCTATAGTAAGACAAAAAAGGGTCTGTCCTATTTGAGACAGCCCCTTTCTTACCTATCTTCCTGTTCAGGGAAAATTAAAATTTTCCACTGTTCACATTTTCTTCCGGAACGGGTTCCACATTGTCCCAGTGTTCGACCACTTTGCCATTTTCTATTCGGAAGAGGTCTACCTGGGCATAGTCCTGGTCTATTTTTTCATCTTTCCAATTCGCTTTGCAGAGGGTTGCAACGAAGTTTCCCTGTCCGACCAGTAGGACAATTTCTTGATAAGTTAAAGGAGGATTGGGAGCGGCAGCAAGTTTCTGAAAGTGCTCAAGCCCATCCGCTACTTCTGCATTGTGTTGGATGTAGGTATCTTTGGAAATATAACGTTCCAGGTTATGAGGGTTTCCCCCTGGCATAAGGGCATCTTTTATTAGATTCCTTACCAATTCTTTGTTTTCTTCTGTCTTATCTAAGTCTGTAATCTCTGTAGGGCCGTCGACAGAGGTATGTCCAGAGGGAGTACTGGGAGAAAACTTGGCGATTACGTCCCAGTGCTCAATTATTTTGTCATTTTCGTCTGTATCAAAAAAGTCGGTTGTTACCCATTCGGCTTCTCCGTCATTGATATTTTGGTAGGCATGGATAAATACATACTGTCCGTCCACCAGGCCTCGAACGATTTGGATGTCTCGCTTGGGGTTTCTTTTGATAAAGCCTTCAAAAAATTCTACAAAACCTTCGATACCATCTCGAACGCCAGTACTGTGTTGGGTGTATCTGTCGCCCGTATATTTGGTTACAGCCTCTCTTGCGTGTCCATCTCTAATGCCTTCGAGGTATAGGTTTTTTGCGTTGGTTAATTTGGGATTTTCCATATGATTAGAAGCGTATTTTGGGAGATTGAAAAGTAATAGCTGAGCAATAAGACAAAGGTAGGAGGAATAAGGGGCACCCTCAATGTCAATTTGGTCAAAATTAGTGTAGAAATGGGCAATTCATACTTTTAGTGCCCTGGCTGAGGACTGGGGAATTTGCCATGTATTTACTACTTTGAAGTATTGAATGGTAATTATGTCCAAGCCCCGAAGTTTTGATATACCTGACCCGATGGAGCCTGCGGATAAGGCCCCTAAGCGAACAAACTATTTACTAGCCATAGGGATTGATGCCTACATGCACGTAGGAAAACTGAGCAATGCCGTTCGAGATGCGGAGCAAGTCATCCAAACGCTGACTCAGCACTATGCTTTTGATCCCGACCATGTATTTACCTTATTTAATGAGGCCGCTACAGAAGACGGGATCATTGCCATCTTCAAGGAGATTCGTCCCCAAATGCAGCCCACTGACAATCTGTTGATTTATTTCTCTGGTCATGGTCATTATGAGGAAGATATTGATGAGGGCTATTGGGTACCTGTCGATGCACGCTTTAGCCGCACCAATGACTATATTTCTTATTCCTTTTTGCTCAAGGTGATTAAGTCTTTGGAGGTGCATCATTTGGTTCTTCTTGTGGACTCTTGCTACTCGGGGGCGATTTTCGTTAGTGAGCGATCTATGGCAGATGATCGGGTAGATTTTTCCCGCTTAGATAAGGACCCTTCTCGATGGGTGATGGCATCAGGCCGAAATGAAGTGGTACCTGATGGAGTATCAGGGGGAAACAGCCCCTTTGCCAGTGAATTAATTGATACCCTCCATCGCTATAAAGACGAGGGCATTCGCATGTCCAGTTTGGTCAATAAGGTTGTCACCGCTACGATACATAATTCGGTTCAGACTCCTTTAGGACGACCGATTTTTGGAGTAGGAGATAAAGGAGGAGAATTTGTTTTCTATCCCAAAGGGAAGACTGCGAGTATCCCTCCTCCTAGAGAGGAAGAGGTGCAATCTTCCCCGCTCCCTACTTCTAGGCCCAATCCTGATCCCATCCAGGATGAGGGGAAGAAAGCAGGTTCTAGACCTGCGGTCCCCTGGTTAATAGGAGGAATTGTCATTACCCTTTTGGTTCTGGTATGGACCTTTTCCAGTAAGCAGACTGCAAAACCCCGTACACCTGCTCATATCGAGACAGTTGAGGAGGGAGAGCGTCAGCCCGAGCGGAATGACCTGGTTCGTACGGAAGATCGAGAAACGCCCCCAACTTCTGGTGATGGCAAAGCCCTCATTGAGCGCGTGGGATCTTATCGATCGGGGATGAGTGCCCGGCAGAAGATTGAATTCCAGCAGTTGGAACGCCTTCGTCAGACGGATGAGCCCAATCTATTAAAAATGATTGGGGAAGGGGATTCCTGGGCAGCTTGTAGACTGGGCATGAAATACTCTGGCAGAGGACGATTACAGTGACAGCGAGAAAATGGTTTGAGATGAGTGCCAAACAGGGTAATTCCTATGGACAATTGTTTACGGCAATGCTGTACAAAGAGGGCCTGGGAGGAGCGAAAGACCTGGGAACAGCTCGTAAGCTATTGCAGATGAGTATGGAGCAGGATAATCCGGTTGCAAAGCGGATGTTGGAGGAGATGAGGTAGAAAATTTAACCCTTTTGGACGGCCAAAAGAGTAGGAAAAACCGCCAAAATACCAGATCCAATGCATAAGCCTCCCCGAAGCGCCGTATTTTGGAATCCCGCACACAGATACTTCCTTCATAAGCGACTTTCGTAGGGGCAGATGTACTATTTTCCATCTTTCCCCCTTGTTGTCAGGAATAGTGAGGTTGGCAAAGGGGGAAACTCAAAGGGGGTACTTTCCCATCCCACTTCCCCTGATCAAACTACTTATCCCATGCTTATGCTTAATAGCATCTATGGCCGCATAGAGACTGCTTTGTCGGGGAATATCCTGAAACAGCGCGACCTGATGTCCGCCCGATACCAAGTGGCTAAAGCGTACACCTAGCAAGCGTATGCGTATGCGTTTTTGGTAAAGTTGTTCAAAAAGCTCCAGGGCATTTTTGAGGAGTACATCATCATTGCTGCTATAGGGAATCCGCTTCTGCCGGGTGAGGGTCTCAAAAGAGGCATAGCGGAGCTTTAGTGTGACACAGGTGGTGAGTTTGTGCTCGCTGCGAAGTTTGTGGGCCAGTTGCTCTACC
Source organism: Bacteroidia bacterium (assembly GCA_965263105.1). Taxonomy (GTDB): domain Bacteria; phylum Bacteroidota; class Bacteroidia; order J057; family J057; genus JBCCTX01. The sequence continues at coordinate 2,214,720 of CBDHGL010000003.1, forward strand.
ATCCGTGTAATTCGTGCACGCATCATCTCTATGTCTATGCTGTCTTGAGAGAAGGTCGTCTCGGTGGACATCGATTTGCGTTCCACAGCAGGAACTATAGGTCGCTCATCTTCTCCTCGCGCACTTTTATATAGCAGGGTGCCGTATTTGCCAAATATGCGCTCTAGTACGTGTAGGGGAATTTCTCGTAGGGTATGTACTTGTCTAACGCCTAAGTAGGTGAGGCGGCGCGACGTCTGTTTGCCAATCATGGGAATGCGCTGTACGTGCAGGGGATTGAGGAAGGCCTGTACTTCTTGGGCGGGTAATTCCATGTATCCATTGGGCTTGACCTCATTGGTTACCACTTTGGCTACAAGCTTGTTTTGAGAGAGTCCCAAGGAGATGGGTAAATGTGTCTCTTTCATGATGCGCTTTCGCAATTCCAGCGCATACTGGTAGCAACCAAAGAAGCGGTCCATACCCGTGAGGTCTACATAGAACTCATCTATGGAGGCTTTTTCATACAAAGGACTGTGTTCGCGTACGATCTCTGTTACCTCTCGGGAGCACTGCTCATAGGCCTCGAAGTCCCCTTTGATAACAATGCCATGGGGGCAGAGCCTACGCGCTAGCCGCATGGGCATGGCCGAATGCACACCAAACCTCCGGGCTTCATAGCTACAAGAAGATACGACACCCCGGTCCCCTGTACCTCCGATAATTAGGGCTTTGCCCAGGAGGCGTTTGTCCTTGCGTTGCTCTACGGAGACGAAGAAGGCGTCGAGGTCCATGTGGAGGATGGAACGGTCTGTTTGGTGGTCCATAGTCGATGGTCCATAGTTTTTTGTGTGATGCATATCACCTGTTTTTTTAAGTCTTCAACTCTTTTTCCTTCCCTCTCTTTCTCGCTGTAAGCCCTGGAGGTGAGGCTCTAGAGATCCTCTTCTATTACCTACACTTCATTCTTTGCTGGCCCAAAGAACGAAGCAAGAAAGGGCCATCGGGCTTAAGGCGACGGCGCTGCAGGCCCGCCCTAAGAAATATCCGGGAAGGCGCATGCTGTAGGGAGTGGTTCTTGTTAACAATTTAACTTCCTACTCATTTTCCCACTCCCTAAGGCATTTCCCCAACACACATGACCAGTATCCTTCCCTCTCTTTCTCGCTGTAAGCCCTATAAATGAGGTTCATTAGGAGTCCTCTTTCATTTTAGTAGTCCACAGAAAGCGAGTGATAGTATTCACGAAAAAACGGTGGACTGTCGACCGTGGACTATTCTACTATCAAACCCAAGCTACAGACCACTGACTACTGACCACGGGCCTCTCGCTAACTTCCTCTGGACTATTTATAGCTCAATGCTTTTATTTTTAGTAAAAGTACACAAAATATTCTATTTATAGATCAAAAATTTGGCATTAATTCTAATTTAATTAGTATATTTGTCTTGCTTGCTAATTGTAATTGTAAAGCTGGGCTTCCTGAGGGGATTGGACCTCATTTCCCAATGTTGCGTGTAGGAGGCTTGAGCTAGCATACGTTTGGACGCTTATGACACCTTGTATTCCAGGAAAGGGGTTCAGAAACCTGTATCTGAACTGCCATACTTATTACTCATTGCGCTACGGTACCCTCTCGATTGAAGAGTTGGTTACCTGGGCCCAAGAGCAGGGGATTGAGACCTTGGCCCTCACAGATATCAATAGCACTTCTGCCTGTTACGACTTTGTGCGCCTGTGCTATGAAGTGGGAATCGATCCGGTTATTGGGATGGAGTTTCGCCAGGGAGACGAACTGCTCTATGTGGCACTAGCTCACAACGAGGCCGGCTTTGGAGAGATTAATGCTTTCTACTCAGACTACGCGCTGCGGAAGCAATCTTTTCCCGAACTACCCCCGCGCTGGTCGCACGTATCGGTCATCTACCCCTGGGCACGAAGGGACCGAGGGAGCCTGGGGGAAAATGAATACCTGGGGATCAATAGGGCCGAAGTGCCCCATATTTTCCGTTCCCGCTACCGGCATCGACAGGAGAAGTTGGTCGTTCTGCAACCGCTAACCTGTATGGATAAACGAGGGCATAACCTGCATCGACTTTTGCGTGCCATCGACCATAATGTACTCCTGAGTGCCTTGCCAGCCTCTGTAGTAGAGACAGATATCCATACAGGCCAGAGTCCCGAGGCCCTAGTAAAGGCCTTTCGGGACTTTCCGCAAATTTTACGCAATACCGAGGACTTGCTAGGGCGTTGCCGTTTTTCTTTTGACTTTCAGAAAAATCGTACCCAGCAGACCTTCACCGGAGGTAAATACGAAGACATGCTCCTACTGGAAAAGCTGGTATATGATGGGCTGAAGCAGCGCTATGGTTTACAAAACCGCGAGGCTCGTGAACGTTTGGAAAGTGAGTTGCGCATTATCGACCAGCTCGATTTTAACGCCTATTTTCTCATCACCTGGGACTTTGTCAACTACGGTCGCTCTCGGGGTTTCTTCCACGTAGGGCGAGGGAGTGGAGCCAATAGCATTGCAGCTTACTGCCTCGGGATCACAGATGTAGATCCCATCGAATTAAACCTCTATTTTGAGCGCTTTCTGAATCCCAAGCGGACTTCGCCTCCCGACTTTGACATCGACTACTCCTGGAAGGATCGGGACGAGATTATCGAGTATATCTTTCGTCGCTATCGACATACCCATACAGCTTTATTAGCTACCTATACCCGCTTCAAGGGACGTGCGGGCATAAGAGAGTTGGGGAAGGTTTTCGGACTTCCCAAACCCGAGATCGACACCTTGGTAGGAAATCGCCAGCACCCTGAGCTGCTGGAAGACAAAGTTTCCCGGCAGGTACTCCACTATGCCCAACTCCTGGAAGGGATTCCCAATCACCTGGGGATACACGCCGGAGGCATACTCATCTCGGAGCAGCCCATTACCCAGTACACTGCATTAAATATGCCCCCCAAGGGCTTTCAGACGACCCATTTTGATATGTATGTGGCCGAAGATATCGGTTTGCACAAGTTTGATGTACTCAGCCAACGGGGCTTGGGACACATTCGGGATGCAGTAGATATCGTTCGGGAGAACCAAGGGAAGGCCATAGATATCCATCGGGTTGAGGACTTCAAGCAAGATCCGGGCATCAAAGAACTTCTAGCAAAGGGGAAAGCCATGGGCTGCTTCTATGTAGAGTCTCCTGCCATGCGGCAGTTACTACTCAAACTGGGCTGTGAGGACTACCTGACCCTGGTCGCTGCCAGTTCTATCATCCGTCCTGGAGTGGCGCGTTCGGGGATGATGCGTTCTTACATCGCGCGACACAACGGGGCTTCCTTCACCTACCTACATCCCCGCATGGAAGAACTCCTGGCCGACACCTATGGAGTGATGGTCTACCAGGAGGATGTGATCAAGGTGGTTCATGGCTTTGCGGGCTTGGATCTGGCTCAGGCTGATCTGCTGCGCAGGGCCATGAGTGGGAAAACGCGTTCCAAGCAGGCTTTTGAGACGATCCGAAAGGAATTCTTTGAGGCCTGCGATGCCAAGGGCTACGAGCGGGGCCTTAGCGAAGAAGTCTGGCGACAAATTGAGAGCTTTGCGGGCTATTCCTTTTCCAAAGCACACTCCGCTTCTTTTGCCGTAGAGAGCTTTCAGAGTCTCTACCTCAAGGCCCATTATCCGCTGGAGTTTATGGTAGCGGTGATCAATAATTTTGGAGGCTTCTACGATGCAGAGATTTACCTGAATGAAGCGCGAACAGGTGGCGCTGAGGTGCATCCCCCCTGTATCAATACCAGCCTGATGCTCACCCGTATTCTGGGAAAGAATATTTACCTGGGCTTCACCCATGTGAGAGATATAGAAAGCAAACTGGTGGAGCAGTTTCTGGAAGAACGAGGAAAACGAGGTGTTTTTGCAGATATAGCGGACTTTGTTCGCCGTGTGCCCATCGGGCAAGAGCAGATGGAAACCCTGATCCGCGTGGGAGCCTTTCGCTTCACGGGCAAGAGTAAGTATACCCTTCTATGGGAAATGAACTACCAGATCAAGTCCCAGAAGGTTCGTATTCCTGAGGTGCTGTTTACTCCCGCTACTGACATAGACAATTTCACCCTCCCCGACCTGCCCGTTTCTCCCCTGGAAGATGCCTATGATGAGATGGAACTACTAGGTTTTCCCTTATGTTCCCCCTTTCTACTCATTCCCGAGATTCCCCCAGAATCCCAACGCGTAGTAGATTTTCCCCAGTACCTCAACCAAGAAATCTCCATTTTGGGCTATTTCATTTGTGTCAAAACGACCACGACTATCAAAGGCGACCCCATGCAGTTTGCCAACTTCCTGGATGTAGAGGGACAGCACTTTGATGTGACGCTCTTTCCCGAGGCAACCCGGAAGTTTCCCTTTACGGGGCGGGCACTTTATCTGGTAAAAGGTAAGGTGGTGGTGGAGTTTGGCTGTTATTCCATTGAGTTGACGAACATGAAGAAGTATGGCTATGTGAAGGATCCGCGGGTGGGGTGAAATTGAAAATGATAAATGGAAAATTGAGAATTAAGAAAGAGCTCTCAAACTAGCAAAAGTGTAAATACGTATATTTTATTTTGAAGCTAAGTATAGTATCTTAAGCGAAAGAATTGTTGCGCCCATGAATATTCCTTTCTCTCGGCCTACGGCAAAGCGCTCAGCCATGACATTTGGTAGTACCCTCTGCTACTTGGCTGCAAGTGCCACTATGGCTCCCGTAGATGGAGGCCTAAGCACCGTAAGTGTGGGGGCTGACCTACTAAAAACCTTGTTGGGAGGCATTTTATCTAAGAAAGCGGAAGTCTTCTACAACTGGGGGGAGCAAAAATTTACGGAGGGCAATAGCCTCAACCACCACCTACGCAAGGCCTTAGTAGGAGGCATCCAACAGGCCATACCGGCATTTCGGAAGTCGGTTAAGGACTATTTAGATACGAGAGGTCTTCAGGTGTATGAGCTAGCAGATCAACACTTGACGCAGGAAAGAGAGGCCTTGACTGCCTTTTGTCAGCATGTACAAGGCCTAGTGGAGGACGAAGGCTTTTGGGAGACACAGGAAGAGCCTATCAAAGCCCTTCTCCATCAACCCGAGGAAGCCTTCAACTACCTGATCAGTGCCCTGTATGAGTATCAATTGGCGGATATACCTGCTTTGAGGCAACTGCGCAGCTATGCAGAAGCATCTTTTGTCCTGCTGGCCCAACAGAGTAAGGTATACTTCATCGAATACCTGAAAAACCCGAACCATACCCAACACTGGCGTGCTTATCAACTCTTGCAATTTCAACAGATGCGGGAGGGGTTGAATGGAGATACAGGCGATACGCCCATCGATAGCAAAGCCTGGAAGCAACTGCTCAGGGAGTGCCTAGAGGAAATACCTGTCTTTCAAAGCCTGGAAGAAGGGACTGAAAAGATGTTAGAAAGTGTCCAGCAGATAGAGGCTCGGATAGATGAACTACCCACCCATCTGGCCGTCTGGCATGAGCAGGAGTTGGCAAAGCTTAATCAACTCCTAGCAGAGATATCCAAAACGAAGGAAAATACAGAAAAAATACTGAAAGATACGGAGGTTTTGAAGGAAGGAGTAGAGGAGATTCAGGAACAAATGGCGGATATGAGAGAGGAACTTATCCAGACGCAAGAAAGGAGAATAGATAAGTTTTTGGGGCCAGGCTTACAGGACCCCTATCCGTTTTATGGAAGAGAGGAAGAACTGCAAGAGATAGCGAACCGTCTAGATACAGGAGGCGAGACCCCTATTCTTTTTGTAAAGGGACTTGGGGGAATTGGTAAGACTACATTGGCCAAGAAATACGCATTCAGGAAGGATGTGCCCTATCAGTATGTTGCTTATGTACCCTTTACTCCGGTAATTAATTCAGAGGAATCTCATGTAGGGGCAGGCGTTAGGAGTAGCCTGCTTACGGCCCTCGGTCAGCACTTTGAAGGTCTTGGACAGGAAGGCTCTCTAAGCGAATCAGATCGCTTTTCACTCCTTTGCAGACAGCTCGTAAAGCTCAAAGGGAGAAAACTACTTATCATCGACAACCTCGACCATCAGGAGGAAGTAGATCATCTTACCCTCTCTCTCCCTCATTGGCAGGTACTAGTGACAACCCGTATTCACCCCGTGAATGAGTCTCAGGCTTTTACCCTTTCAGGTCTTAGCCAAGAGAGTGCTCTGCGCTTGTTTCAGGTACACTGTCCAGGGCTCAGGGATGAGAACACAGAGGTCTTGGTGGGCTTGTTGCAGCGTATCCATTATCATCCTTTGTTGACAGAGCTATTGGCCCGTGTCTTACAGGCTAAGCAAGATATGGGATGGAAACTGGTGGACCTGGAAAAGGCACTTAAAAAAGAGGGCCTCTTGGGAATGAACGAGGAGGAAGTGTACCTGAGTGGTAAAGCCCAAGAATCGGGTAAGTCAAAAGATACAGTTTGGGGATGGATCGAAGGACTCTTTGACCTGAGTGCTTTGGAGCTATCTGAGCAGCGTAGTCAACTTCTTAGCGCCATGTCAGTTTTATCACCAGAAGGGCAGAGCCCACTTCAGTGGGCCTTTCTACTTGATAGAGAAGTGGGAGAGTTGCGGAAAGAATTACAAAGGTTATGGCAATTGGGTTGGATTCAACAGCGAGAGAATCCGCAAGGGGAGATCCAGTACGGGATGCATCCGATGATCCAGGAAGTGATGCAGCATGCCTCTTTCTGGGATTTAGAGCACTTGAAAACACCCCTTAGCCGTCTTTATAATCTACTCATTAAAGAGGAACTACTGCTGATTATACCCTTCAAAAATGCCTTGGAGAGTTTTGTGAGTAAGTTTGGTTATAGTTATAGGAACCCCGTATTTTATTCAACGATGGGTTCTATGTACAAGCAGTTGGGCAATTTATACCTAGCGGGTAGGTATGTTTATTTTGGACATGAGCAGTTAGTAGAACAAGTCAAGTCGAATCCCGATTCGGAGCAATTGCAGCGAGACCTATCGGTGAGCTTAATGAAATTAGGAGATCTTGCGAATGCCCGGGGTGAAAGCCAGGAAGCCAAATCTCGCTATGAGCAGTCGCTGGGTATCCGAAAATTGTTGGCTGAGTCGAATCCCGATTCGGAGCAATTGCAGCGAGACCTATCGGTGAGCTATAATAAATTAGGAGATCTTGCGAATGCCCGGGGTGAAAGCCAGGAAGCCAAATCTCGCTATGAGCAGTCGCTGGGTATCGCCCAATTGTTGGCTGAGTCGAATCCCGATTCGGAGCAATTGCAGCGAGACCTATCGATCAGCTTATGAAAGGCTAGGAGATCTTGCGAATGCCCGGGCCCGGGGTGAAAGCCAGGAAGCCAAATCTCGCTATGAGCAGTCGCTGGGTATCCGAAAATTGTTGGCTGAGTCGAATCCCGATTCGGAGCAATTGCAGCGAGACCTATCCGGTGAGCTATAATGCAATTGTTGGCTGATAGGAGATCTATCGAAGTATGCCCGGGGTGAAAGCCAGGAAGCCAAATCTCGCTATGAGCAGTCGCTGGGTATCCGAAAATTGTTGGCTGAGTCGAATCCCGATTCGGAGCAATTGCAGCGAGACCTATCGGTGAGCTATAATAAATTAGGAGATCTTGCGAATGCCCGGGGTGAAAGCCAGGAAATCTCGCTATGAGCAGTCGCTGGGTATCCGAAATTGTTTCGAAGCCGGAGCAATTGCAGCGAATTTATAAGGGTGAAAGCCAGGAAGCCAAATTATGAAGCTGGGGAACTGGCTGAGTCGAATCCCGATTCGGAGCAATTGCAGCGAGACCTATCGGTGAGCTATAATAAATTAGGAGATCTTGCGAATGCCCGGGGTGAAAGCCAGGAAGCCAAATCTCGCTATGAGCAGTCGCTGGGTATCCGAAAATTGTTGGCTGAGTCGAATCCCGATTCGGAGCAATTGCAGCGAGACCTATCGATCAGTTATGAAAGGCTAGGAGATCTTGCGAATGCCCGGGGTGAAAGCCAGGAAGCCAAATCTCGCTATGAGCAGTCGCTGGGTATTGTTGGCTGAGTCGAATCCCGATTCGGAGCAATTGCAGCGAGACCTATCGATCAGCTATGAAAGGCTAGGAAGCGAATTGAAAGCCAGGAAGCCAAATCTCGCTATGAGCAGTCGAAATCCGAAAATTGTTGGCTGAGTCGAATCCCGATTCGGAGCAATTGCAGCGAGACCTATCGGTGAGCTATAATAAATTAGGAGATCTTGCGAATGCCCGGGGTGAAAGCCAGGAAGCCAAATCTCGCTATGAGCAGTCGCTGGGTATCGCCCAATTGTTGGCTGAGTCGAATCCCGATTCGGAGCAATTGCAGCGAGACCTATCGATCAGTTATGAAAGGCTAGGAGATCTTGCGAATGCCCGGGGTGAAAGCCAGGAAGCCAAATCTCGCTATGAGCAGCTGGGTATCCGAAAATTGTTGGCTGAGTCGAATTCCGATTCGGAGCAATTGCAGCGAGACCTATCGATCAGTTATGAAAGGCTAGGAGATCTTGCGAATGCCGAAGCCAAATCTCGCTATGAGCAGTCGCTGGGTATCCGAAAATTGTTGGCTGAGTCGAATCCCGATTCGGAGCAATTGCAGCGAGACCTATCGGTGAGCTATAATAAATTAGGAGATCTTGCGAATGCCCGGGGTGAAAGCCAGGAAGCCAAATCTCGCTATGAGCAGTCGCTGGGTATCCGAAAATTGTTGGCTGAGTCGAATCCCGATTCGGAGCAATTGCAGCGAGACCTATCGATCAGTTATGAAAGGCTAGGAGATCTTGCGAATGCCCGGGGTGAAAGCCAGGAAGCCAAATCTCGCTATGAGCAGTCGCTGGGTATCCCAATTGTTGGCTGAGTCGAATCCCGATTCGGAGCAATTGCAGCGAGGACCTTATCGGATCAGTTATGAAAGATTCCAGCTAGTTATGAAAGGCTAGGAGATCTTGCGAATGCCCGGGGTGAAAGCCAGGAAGCCAAATCTCGCTATGAGCAGTCGCTGGGTATCGCGAAAATTGTTGGCTGAGTCGAATCCCGATTCGGAGCAATTGCAGCGAGACCTAGGACTTTCCTATCAAAGACTGGGTTTGCTTTTGGTTAAGTTGAAGAAAAGCAAAGAGGGAATTATTTCCTTGGAAAAGGCTAGGGAAAAATTTGATTACCTTTTGGCAAATAATCCAGAACATTTTCTCTTGATTACAGATCTTTACTACGTCCACCAGAATCTCAGTTGGGCATATAGAAAACAATGGCGATTTATTAGGTCTAGGACTGAGAAAAGAAAGGGTATGGAATATCTTGAACTTGCTCTTACTCGAAATCCTGGGTATCAACCATAATTGGTAATTGTCGAACTCCGATTTGTCAGGTTTTGTCGTATATAGGTGGCAACTAGAAGTCTTGAGCAGATTACGTAACTTAGAAGAACAAACAACAAAATTGATAAAGGAAATGCCGATTTCATACGATATTACTACAGATTACCTCTATAATAAGGGGATGGAGAAGGGAATCGAAAAGGGAATGGAAAAAGGAAGAGAAAAATTTGTTGAAAGTATCCAAAACTGGCTCCGATCTGAGCCCTTTCTATTAGGAGCTCTCACCTACGAACATATTGCTTCTGTGTATGGCATAACGCTTGAAGAGGTAAAAGAGATTCACAAGGAGCTGAAGAAAAGAAGAGCTCGTTGAAAATCCCCTAAGCCAAGTCCCTCAACCCTATCTCGCTATATTTCCCCATATTTGCCTTCCCTCCCATATCGGGTGCTTGGGCAATCCCAAGGAACCTACTTCAGATGCTTCGCCAGATAGTTCGCCATCAAGGTATACAAGTGCTTACGTGTATTAGCCCCTTCGTATATCCCGTGTGACCGATTGGGGTAGATCATCATGTCGAATTGCTTATCGTGCTTGATCAGTTCATTTATCAGGAGTTCCATATTTTGATAGTGCACATTATCATCGCCGCTTCCATGAATAATCAGCAGGTTTCCTTCCAGGTTTTTTGCGTGGTTTGCAGGAGAGCCTTCTATATAGTCCTCCAAGTTCTGTTGAGGCAAGCCCATAAAGCGCTCCTGATAGATATTGTCGTAAAGGAGCTGGTTGGTAACGGAGGCAACTGCTACCCCTGTTTTAAATATCTTGGGGTATTTGAACAGGAGGTTCAATGTCGTATTCCCGCCCCCACTCCAGCCCCAAGATGCTGTTCGATTTTCATCCAAATAAGGCAGTTTCAACAATTCCTTGGCAGCCGCAGCCTGATCGTGAGGGTTGAGTATGCCTATCTTTCTGTAGATGCTTTTGCGCCAGTCTCTCCCTTTCAAAGTGGGTACCCCTCGGTTGTCTATATCGATAATCACGTATCCTTGCTGAGCCAAATAGATATTCCACATACCTATCCACCGGTCGACCACGGTTTGTCCTGCGGGTTCTCCATATTGATGGAAAAGGGCTGGATATGTCTGGGTTGAATCAAAGTTGGGTGGATAGATCATTCGCACATCCATTTCGATTCCTTCTGCCGATGTTACTGTTGAAAAGTCAACAGCAGGCAGTTGAAGGGTAGCGATTTTTTCTTCAAACTTTTGGTTATCGATTAAAGTATGTAGCACTTTATGATCGGGAAGGCTTACAAGATTTGCCTTATTGGGAGTAAGAACTGTAGAATAGAAATGTGTGGCATACTTTCCGTTTGGAGACAAGTCGTATTTATTTATTCCAGGCTGATTTAGGGGAGAAATAGGTTCCAACTTTTCCAGTCCATCGAGCTTTACCCTATATAGGTATCTCCTGGCATTATTATGGGGAGATGCATAGATATAGGCGTAGTCCCCAACTACTCTATTTAAAGAAGCCACATCGTAATCTCCTGGAGTAAGCAGTATCTTTTTCCCGGTTTCGATAGGTATTTTGTATAAATGTCGCCAGCCATCTGTCTCTGATAGCCTAAGAAAAGCCTTGTTATTATCAACGATAGGCAGGGGATTGATTTCCCAATCTCTGGTAATATCTAAATTGCGAACATCAACCCAGGTATCTTCTACTTCCGAGTAAATTTTCTTGAGGTTTTTACTTCGGGTATCGTAGGTCCAGACATACAAGGTATTTTGCAAACGGTTAAGCTGTTGGATCAATACCCTATGTTCATCGATCCACTGTACGCCTGGAATATAATGTTGGCCATTTATCGGCTCCAGGGGAATCCATTCTATGGCCTTCTGACTCACATCGTATATCCCGATTTTACAGGTAGAAGGATCTTGTCCTACTTTGGGGTATTGGAGGGGGATGGGCTGAGAATAAATAGAATCCGTATAGTTAATCATATAAAAGGTCCCAACTTCGGAGGCATCCAGGTTCCAGAAGGCTATTTTAGCACCAGTCGAATTCCACGAAAACCCATCGCGCAGTCCAAATTCCTCTTCGTATGCCCAGTCGAAGGTGCCATTGATGATACCATCGCCTCCCTCTGTTGTGGCCTCTGTGATCTCTCCCGTTTGGATATCTTCCAGATATAGATTGAAGGCATGGACATACGCGATAGAGCTATTGTCCGGACTCAGTTTGGCAAACATCAGAGAGGAAGTAGGGAAGGATGCGCCTACCTGTTTGAGCGTATTGTCGGAGAAATCAAACAGCCAAAAGTCCCCTTTGGTATTTGCTCGCCAAACCCTGGAAGAGTTGGTAAAGATTAGTCCGAGGGACTCATCCGTAGAGAAGCTAATATCTTCTATGTATATAGGTTGGGTACTTCCTGCTGGGATAAGGTCTTTAGGGGAAATTAAGGTTTGTCTGTTGAGACTCGGTAAATCATACTTAACCAGTTCTTGTCTGCCAGATGCCGTAGGTTCGATTCGTACGTAGGCATTTCCCTGATCGATCCACTTAATCGGTTTGAAATTCTCAGCCCTGAATTCTGCCGATCCGTATAGTCGATCTAAGGTCAGTAAGGAAGGATCTTTCGGGCTTTGGCCTATGAGAATTACGGGGAGAAGAAAGAGATTTATCCAAAGAATGCGCTCGCCAAGTTTCATAGAAGAGGGGTTAGGATTTACTGTCAAAATATGATTGAAAATGCTTAAGTTAAGGTGCTAATCCATTTAAATGCAACCCCTAGGGGGTGAATTTCCTCTTTTACTTGTTTCCCTAAAATCTATGATATCCTTTTATGGAATATATACGCCGCATTTTTGTTATTTTCTTTCTATACAGCCTTTTCTTCTCCCCTCTACTAGCCCAAGAGCCTGTCACTTTTTCGGGCCGAGTAACGGACCCCGCTGGTTCTCCTCTCCCTTTTGCCAGTGTTTCCATTAATTCTGCAGAATATGGGACTGTAACGGATCGAGAAGGGCGTTTTTCGATTCGTCTTCCTCAGGGAGATTACGAAGTACGGGTGAGTTACCTGGGGCATAAAACTCGCTCTGATGAGATCGACCTAACTCAGGATTTCGAATAAGAGACTATAGTCCTCTCAATTGAGCAACTTACCCTGGAAGATGTTGTTATCACCTCTGATGGACCGAGATCCTGCCTATACCATAATGCAGAAAGGCGATTGACAACAAGAAGCAAAATGAAATTCCCTTTCCGGCCTATCAGTATGGTGCCTATACCAAGTCGGCCTTTCGCTTTCGGGAAGGTTTTGATCCGGATAGCCTCATGCTCCTAGGCCCTTTTGGTCGCCGCAAGGAACCTAAGGAGGGAGAGGAAGAAGCTCCTGCGGAAATAAAATCGGAACTCTTATACCTGTCGGAAAATGTGTCGGAGGTATTTGTGCGGGCGCCAAAGGATATCAAGGAGAATATCCTCAGTTCGCAGGTGAGTGGAGACCGGCGGGAATTTAGTATCCTAGGAGCTGCCTTTAACCGCTTCAATGCCTATGAAAACCGAACGGTATTAACGGGGATTGCAGATCGGGGAATTATTACTCCTCTATCCAAAAACGCTTTTTTTTCCTACCGATTCAAACTGCTGGGGACAGTTCAGGACGAGGAGGGAAAGGCCTATAAAATTCAAATGACTCCCCGGCGAGAATTAGATCCCGTTTATACGGGTATTATTTACATAACCGATAGCAGCTATGCCGTGAAAGAATTGGACTGGCTAATTACCCGCAAGCAACAACTACGCTTCATAGACACCATTCAGGTACACCAAACTTACCAACGTATTGAAGACGCCTGGTTGCCCATCCAGACCCGGATTGGCTTTGCTGTTGATTTCTCCATTTTTGGACTTGATATTCCTATTCAGGGTTTTACACAATCCTTACTTTCCGATTATAATACAAATCCCGTTTTTGAGAAGAAGCTGTTTGGTAGAGAAATTATCGCCATATCAGATAGTGCATTGGATCAAGACAGTAGCTATTGGGCAGATATTCGTCCCATTGCTCTGACGGGAGATGAGGTGAGGGATTATGCCTATAAGGATAGCTTGGAAGTGGTACAAAATTCTCCTGCTTATCTGGATTCCCTCACGGAGGCTCGAAGAAAAATCGGTCCCATGGATATCCTGATCAACGGCTGGGGCTTTACCAATTACCGAACCAAAACCAGCTGGCGTGGGGAATCGATGCTGGAAACCCTGGGCTTCAATCCCATGGAGGGCTTTTACGTAGCTCCCTCGGTTTCACATCGTTGGGACTGGGAGGAAAAGGGTTCGCTGAATATAAGGGGAAGGCTGCGATATGGCTTTGCCGATGAGCAACTGGGAGGAAGTGTAAATGTGTTTTGGCAGCGTAACCCTGCCCAGCAGGAGTACTGGACCTTGGAGGGGGGGCGCTACCCCCGTCAGTATGGTCGTTATATCCAGATAAGCCCTTCCTTGAACACTTTTTACGGGATGATCAACCACGAAAGTTTTATTCGGCTTTATCGCAGTAGTTATGTCCGTTTTTCCTATAGCCGACAATTGTTGAATGGCCTCAGTATGAGGCTGGGATTTCAACATGAGGGACGTAGAAACATGTCGAATAATTCTGAGTATAGTGTGTTTAACCAAGATCGCTTATACCCTGACAACCTGGAGTCTCCTCAGTTTTCGGTGGGAGCTAAAGCTTGGGTAGGGTCGATTAACTTACGTTTTCAACCCTTTAATCGCTATATCAGTACACCCAAGGGGAAAATAAATATGGGATCTGCCTGGCCTCGTATAGGGCTAAGCTATAGAAAGGCTTTCGCTTGGGGAAATGACCCGGTAGCGTATGCAACCTTAACAGCCAGTTTGTCTCAAACCCTCAACCTCAAAGTATTGGGAAGCACCCAGTGGCGTGTAAGCGGGGGGACCTTTCTCGAAAATAGCCGTACTGAGCTACCTGATCTGTTTCACTTCAAGGGAAATGAAACCGTTTTTAGAAGAAATCGATTTGATCAATTTGCCTTGATGCCCTACTATGCCTTCGCCTCTTCTGAGGAGTATGTAGAGGCCCATGCAGAGCACGCCTTTGGGGGGTACATACTCAATAAGGTTCCCTTTATCCGCAGACTCAAGCTCAATGAGTTTGTCGGGGTCCATGCCTTGTGGCAAGAAGGGAATCAGCCCTATGCTGAGCTCAATTTTGGGATAGAGGCGCGGGTGTTTCGCTTTTTGCCGATACGGGTTGATGCCAACCTCAGGTTGACCCAGGGAAGTGAGGCAGATGAATGGGGCTGGAAGTTGGTGTTGCCGTAGGGCTGAGAGGAGAGAGGGGTGAGTGATTTTTGGAAGAGAAAATCTATTTTCTCTTACCTAGAATTCTGTAGGCAACTAAATTTTCAGATGGACATAAAAGTCTGCTGTGTGACCATTGTGCACCTCTTTCCTTATTCTGTCGCAAAATTGACAGCCCTTCGGTCTTGCCCTCCCTTATATTTGTATTATCTTGTTCACCAAGAATCATACAACACCCATTATTACCCATGCAGATAGAAAACCTGGTTGAACCCATACGCATTTGTGCCTTTGAAACCCTTGAAAATCGACAGCCTACCCATGCTAGAGTTGAAAATACGGATTTGGTTGTCATTCGCTATGAAGAGCATGTCTCCATTTTGTATGGAAGGTGCTTGCACCGTGGAGCTATGCTAGCAGATGGCTTTATCGATGGCGATAACCTGATCTGTGGCTTACACAATTGGGACTATCGGATTGATACGGGCGTAAGTGAGTACAACAATGAAGAAGCGCTTCATAAATTTGGGTCTTCCATTCACGAAGGGGTCGTTTATGTAGATCGGGCAGATGTTGTGGCCTTTGAGGAATTGCATCCTCAACCCTTCCAAAGGGATTCCTACTTAGGGGACTATGCCGATACACATCCAGAGTCTACCGAACCCTACACACGATATATCAAAGAACTGGCTCAGAATGGTTTGAGTAAGGTAGGGCATCATGGACCCTCTGCCGCCATGGGAGTTGATCGAGATACCCTGCCCAAGTGGGAGAGCATACAGTTTCTACCCGCTCAGTTGGCCAAAAGACCTTTACTAGACGAAGAAGCGGTACGTACTGAAGTGGTGATAGGGCCAAATGCGGAAAAACCTTTGACCTTGAGTATGCCCCTATTTGTATCGGATATGTCCTTTGGTGCTTTATCAAGAGAAGCTAAAGTTGCCCTGTCGAAAGGGGCCGAAATGGCGGGGACAGGTATTTGCTCGGGAGAGGGAGGTATGCTACCTGATGAGCAAGCGAATAATTCCCGATATTTCTATGAATTGGCTTCGGCGCGTTTTGGCTTTAGCTGGGACAAGGTCATGAAGGCACAGGCCTTCCACTTCAAGGGAGGGCAAGGTGCCAAAACAGGTACGGGGGGGCATTTACCTGGAAAAAAGGTAACGGCAGAAATTGCGGCAGTTCGTGGGCTTCAGGCGGGTCAAACAGCTATTAGTCCTGCGACTTTTCCTGACTGGCATGGGGTAGAAGATTTTAAAAAATTTACAGAGGACGTTCGAATCAATACAGGAGGTATACCTGTAGGCTTTAAAATCGCTGCTAGCCATGTAGAGGCGGATATCGACTTCGCCCTGGAAGCGGGAGCTGATTATATCATTTTGGATGGACGTGGAGGGGGTACGGGATCCGCGCCCACTGTATTGAGAAATAATATCAATATCCCCACTATTCCCGCTTTGGCTCGTGCCCGTAGGCACCTGGATCGAGTGGGGGCAACGGGGGTTTCTTTGATTATTACAGGGGGGCTACGTATTGCCGAAGACTTTGCTAAGGCTATGATGCTGGGAGCGGATGCCATCGCTGTATCTAATTCGGCCTTACAGGCCATCGGTTGTTTGGGAATGCGTGCCTGCCATACAAATAACTGCCCGGTAGGCATCGCCACGCAGAAGGATCATCTACGGGCTCGTCTGGAAATCGAAAAATCTGCCAAGCAACTGCACAACTTTTTCGAGGCAAGCAATGAACTTATTAAAGTAATCGCCCGGGCCTGCGGACACGATGATGTGAATAAGTTCCACTTGGGGGATTTGAGCACCTTCGACTATGATATGCATAGACTTACGGGAATTCCGTATGCGGGAGTGGGGGGGATAAGTTAGATAGTTGGATAGTCGACAGTCCATAGATTGGGTTGGTTAAATAGTTGGATAGTCGACAGTCTACAGATTGGGTTGGTTAAATAGTTGGATAGTCGACAGTCCATAGATTGGGTTGGTTAAATAGTTGGATAGTCGACAGTCCACAGATTGGGTTGGTTAAATAGTTGGATAGTCGACAGTCCACAGATTGGGTTGGTTAAATAGTTAGATAGTCGACAGTCCGCAGTTTAGATTCTGAGTAATTTACCTATCAACCCAAACTATCGACCATGGACCATTAAACTAAATAACCTTCTCAACTCAGACCATTAAACCATTAAACCAAATAACAAATGGGTATTTTAGATCAATTATTGGGAAATCATCAAGAGAATTTATTAGCTGGCTGGCAACGACTGGAGGAAGAGAGTCAGATAGAGGAAATGCTCTCCCTATCCCAATCCAAACCGGTATTACTTTATAAGCATAGCCCAAGCTGTGGGATTAGCGCAATGGTCAAACACCAAATTGAGCGGGACTGGGAATTTTCGGAAGAAGAGTTGGCCGTGTATTATGTGGATGTTATTCAGCATAGACCGGTATCGAGGGCTTTTGCTGACCAGGTAGGTGTAGCTCATCAGTCGCCTCAGGTAATTTTGTTGGATAAAGGAGAGGCTATTTATGCAACTTCTCACCACATGATCAGTGTCAAGGCTTTGCGAGAAGCGCTTAACGCACTTTGATGCCATGGGATCTATATTAACAAAAACATTTCTTTGGGTATTTCAATTCTACGTTGGCTTTGGACTCCTATTCGCACTGGCCTTCGTAATATGGGGTATCCACCGAGTAGACGAGGATGCACAAGGAACGAGTTGGGCCTTTCGCTTATTGATGATACCTGGGTCAATGGCATTTTGGCCCTTTCTTCTCCGAGAATGGTTTTTCAGTGATAATCTTCCCAAGGACTAGCTACCTATGAACTACAAACTCCGAAGACGACACCAACTGATTTGGATCCTGTGGGCGGTATTGATCCCCATGGGCCTATTCGCAGCTTATTCCGTTTTGCCTCAACAGAAAATTCCGATCGAGTCAAAAGCCTTATATCCCGATGAATCGACTCCTACTTTTGAATTGCTTTCGGAGAAAAAGGAGGAGGACATGACGTGGAGGCTTTGGAAAAGCTCAGATAGCACTTATCAAGTAGAAGCAAGTCTTCAACGAGCCCTAAAAGCACCTGCCGCTTTTGTATATGTAGTTCCGACTTTAGAGGCTCCTTTATCTAGTGGAGAGGTGCTGGGAAAATTAGGGCCAGTCGGCAACTATTCGTTTTCCCTGGATTCTTCCTGGATCTCCTCAGAAGGTATCTGTTTAGTGCTCCGTGATCCCCTTCATGGAGAAACTCTTCAAACTCTTGAATTAGTCCCTTAGTCTTATGGCAGTTTCTTACAAACCCGTTCTCTGGAACCGACAAAAAAAGCGCTACGACCTTCTGATGTTCGGGCTGATAATTGTTTATCTGGCCGTTTTCATTGGGAGCCAACTGGCCTTTTTTCCCACCATTAGCCCAGAAGCCTTAATCATCCGCTCGACCGGTACCCTGGCGATCATTATGTTACATATCATCCTAATGATTGGGCCTCTTTCCCGTTTGTCTACCAGGTTTTTACCCTTGCTATATAACCGTCGGCACCTGGGAGTTACCATGTTTTTAATGGCATCCATTCACGCTGGCTTGAGTATGCTTCAATTTCATGGCTTTAGCGATACCCATCCCCTGGTGGCTATTTTTACCTCCAATCCTCAATACGCCTCCATTAGTCAATTTCCTTTTCAAATATTTGGTTTTTTTGCCTTGCTCATTCTCTTTTTTATGGCGGTGAGCAGCCATGACTTTTGGTTAAAAAACCTAAGTCCCGTGGTATGGAAGGGGCTGCATATGCTGGTATATCTCGCCTATCTCTTACTGGTTTTACACATAGTCTTGGGCGTACTTCAATACGAAAGCTCCCCCTGGTTATTTGGTTTATTAAGTTTGGGGGCATTTGCTTTAATTAGCTTGCATATAATAGCTGGATTGCGATCACCTAAATTCCCTATAAAGGGGGTTTCATCAGATTCAGAAGGCTTTGTAGAAATATGCCGATTAGAAGACATCGCTGAAGACTGTGCCAAAGTAGTACTGCTGGGAAAGGAAAATATTGCCATATTTAAGTACGATGGGAAGGTTTCGGCGATCAACAATGTGTGCAAGCACCAGAATGGTCCATTGGGAGAAGGGAAAATCGTAGACGGTTGTGTCACTTGTCCCTGGCATGGATACCAGTATGAGCCGGAAAATGGATCTTCGCCCCCTCCTTTTAAAGAGAAGGTAAGTACCTATGATGTCAAATTGATAGGCAATAGGGTTTGGGTAAATCCCAATCCCTATCCCGAAGGGACCTCTAGACCTCCGGCCTTAATCAATCCCTCTGCATCTCCTTTAAATGCTTAATGAAATGTCTGAAACGAATAAAGAATTCTATATCGGCTATCTCTCCCATATGCCTGTAGGCTTGAGGAAATTCCTTCGGCCATGGATTTTCGTATTGGTATTAGTACTACCTCTTTTGGGCTATCTGTTGGTTTCCCAGCAGAGGGGATTCAGCACCGCTACTTTTGAATTGGGAAAGCTCACGGAGCTAGAGGGGATTTTGCTCACACATCCTTTGCCTATGTTGAGAGTTTCTACTGAACCCGATAGAAATAATCAGGTGGCTACACAGGATATTCTATTGATTGGTTTTGGAAAAAATGGAGCGAAAGCAGATATCCGGGTTTGGGAAGAGCAAGCAGGTCATTCTCTAGTGGGTTACCAAGTAAAGCTGGGAGGAACCCTTATCTATCACAATGGCAAAACCCTACTTGAGTTGACAGAAGGTAAGCGAGCTTTGAGAAGCTCTGAGAAGAAGGAAAACGGGGAGCAGGTTGAGGCGTTGATGGAGGGAGGGACAGACAGTTGGAAGGGGGAGATCATCGATCCCAAATGCTATTTTGGGGTAATGAAGCCGGGTAGGGCCAAGCCCCATCGTTCCTGTGCGGCCCTTTGTATCGCTGGAGGTATACCTCCAGTTCTTAGGGTATCCAATTCCGAGGAGCAAGTGAGGTATTTTTTATTAATGGGGGAGAACTATACCCCAATTAATGAGAAAGTGAAGCCTTTTATAGCAGAAGGGGTTGAAGTAAGTGGGAAGCTTTCCCATCGAAATGGATGGGATTTTATTCAGATTCCTGATTTGACTCATATCCAAAGAGTCCATTAAGCCGCAACACCCAAAAAAGTCGAGCTATGACTGCATACCAGCAATACCGGAAACACGTTCTTCAAGAGGAGTCCCCTCAAGAAATTGCTCAATTGATTGATACATTTATTACGTGATTCTTCCCTTTATTCCATATAGGGCCTTATTTTAACCGCTCATCTCCTATTTTTAATAAATTCCAATAATCGTACATAACATAAATCATAAAATACGTACTTTTACAATAGTTTATCGACGGCTATTTGTATTTAATGGATTTTATGATAAAAATTTTTACGTCTGCAAGATTGCTCAGATGCTTTTGGTGTGCATTTGCCTTGTCATTCTTCTTGATTTCCTGTAACACAGGACCGGGAGATGAGATGGAGGAAATGGAAGAAGAGGTGGATCCTGGAGAGGAAGGAGATCCTAATGGGAATGGAGATTCAGATGGTATTTCTGTTCCGGAGGGCTTTAAATTTACGATGGTGGATGATGAGCGTTTGATTATTCATGCACAAGACTCAAATGGTTCTCCTCTTTCAGGGGCCTTGTTTTATATCTATGGAGCAGATGATTATGAGGAAGAAAACTTTATCGCCAATGGGCAAACGAATAACTCTGGTACCTTTGAGATTCAACTTCATATTCCTAAGAAAACTTCCGAATTATACGTCAGGACTATTCATAAGGCTTTGGTAAGGGAGGATGTAGTCTTTTTGGATGCTTCGGGATACACAGAGATCACTTGGGATTATAAGCGAGAGAGTGATAGTGTTTCTATTCATTCAATCCAATCTATACTTACCCGTGATCACGATGGCGATGGAATAAAAGATATAAGCGACTTGGATGATGACAACGATGGTCTATTGGATGCAGAGGAATTTGCTTACTGCAAATCAGTGGTTGAAAACAATGTAACTTTTGCCTCCTGGTATCACTCTCTGAGTGCTGATCAAAACCCGACTAGTGTATTTCCCAATATAGTAAGCTCTCAGGAACGATTGGGGACAGGCTGGACGGGTGCGAAATATACAGAGAGCTCGGACAGCCGTCTAGATTTATCCGCGGAGGAAGCTCCTCAAACACTTCAAGAGGCTATTGAGGGCAATTTTTATGTAGAATACAGCATTGCTCCCATTAATGGGCACGTATACAACCTACGAACGATTGGTTTTGCCTGGAATGATGTGATTCGTTCTCCCAAGCCTAGTTTTACGGTTTCCTTATTCTCCAACCTAGATGGATACAGCACTCCGATTTTTACCAGAACTCGACCAGATGAGACTACCTCCTACAAAGTAGAGGGGGTGATTATCGATGACGATGTGTATAAAACGGTAGCAGGAGCCATAACCTTTCGTGCCTACCTATATGCGCCTTCCGTTCAGGGACAAGCTATCTATCAGGCTACAGGGGATAGTGTGATTATTTGGGACGACTTTTCTTTGGGGGGTAAACTACTCACTCAATGTGACCTAGATTCTGACGGTATTGTAAATGCCTATGATGAAGATAGCGATGGAGACTGGATCCTCGATATCAATGACCCCGAACCCTTTGTTCCTGCCTTCAAAGAATACATTCCTTCTAAAGGAGGATTAAATACCTATGCATTTGAATCCTCCTGGCCAGAACTTGACGATTCAGACTTTAATGATGTGGTGATTGGCTATCGTTATGAACTTGACAAAAATGAGTTGGGGCTACTCCATAAGATTACGGGTGACTTTGAACTCCGGGCGTTGGGAGCTTCGAAAAAAAATGGCTTCGGAATAATGTTGGAAGGGATGAATACCTCACAAATTCAGCAAGTTACAGGCACCCAGACAAATACCATCTCTGTAGGGAGTAATGGAACAGAATCGGGACATGGAAAGGCGGTTATCATTGTTTACGAAGACGGACATTCGCTGTTGGGAAGTCCTTCACAGCTAGTCAATGTTACCGAAGGCTCAAGTATTCCCAGCCAAGCCCTATCCATTGAGATTACCTTAACTGAGCTCAAGCAGTATTTGGGGGTAGTCAATCCCTTTATTTTTACTGAAGGTCTACGCGGTAAGGAAATCCATCTCAAGGGATACACCTGTACCAACTTGGCAGATAAAAGTTTATTCAATTCACAAGACGATGGCAGTACAAACGAGTTGACCTATCAGTCCAGTGAAGGCTTTCCCTGGGCCCTTAATCTCCCGGGGACTTTTACCTATCCTTTGGAGGGAAAAGAACTGAGTAAAACCTACCCAAATTTCAAAGAATGGGTAGAAAGTACAGGTTTCAATGCGCAGGATTGGTTTGAGCAGCGCTTTGGTAAGCCGGAAAATCTGTATCTACCCTAATATGTAAGTACCTGTTTCATATATCCATTTTTTACTATGAATGGGGTTGTCTCTAAGAGGCAACCTCTTTCGTTTTATCCAGAATATAAATTCAACCGTAAAAACCGGAAAACGGGCAATTGAAACAGGGGAGAGACTATGAGGACAGATTAATTTTTTATTATTGATAATATTTAAAAATAGAACAAGATTCACACGTTACATTTCTCCTCCATAATGAACAGAAGCACTAGGTCAATATCTTTCCAACAAGCTCCTCTAGAAGATTTTTCCCAAAGAGAATGGATGATAAGCAACGGAATGGGAGGATATGCCTCTAGTAGCCTCTGTGGAATGAATACTCGAAGGTACCATGGTCTATTGATTGCTGCTCAAAACCCTTCAACAGAAAGAAGGGTATTTCTTTCCCGCTTGGAAGAGGAATGGGAGGTGGAGGGAAATAGCATCTCTTTATCTACTAATCAATATCCTGGGGTCATTCATCCCAAAGGCTATGAGCATCTGACAAACTTTTCTCGCTTTCCCCTTCCTGGCTTTGAATACCGCGTGGGAAATCAGGTTCTCAGCAAGCGTATTGGAATGGTGCATGGTTCTTCTACTACGCTTATCGAATACCATAACCCCTCTTCTTATACTTGCAAGCTCCGGATCAGAGCTCATTTTGTTGACCGGGATTTCCATGAGTTATTTTATGCTTCTGATGTCTATAATTTCCATACCGAAGAGAAGGGAGAGTATGTAACCATATACCCCCGGTATCATGGCACCCAGATTTGTCTAGGATTTCAAGGGGGGAGTTTTCAGCATGATGGCGCTTGGTACAAAAACAACGAATATTATCAGGAGCAGAAAAGAGGATTAGATTTTCGAGAAGATACCTATTCTCCTGGCTTTGTCCACTTTGAGCTTCTTCCGGGTGAAAGCCGATATGTAGTGTGTTCTTTGGATGAAGCGATGATGGATCAAGCTCCAGAAGCCCTATTTTACAAGGAACTAGCTCGGCAGATGGCCTTGGGAGAAGGATACGAAGAGAATTCTTGGGAGGCTGATTTGGTACTTAGTTCGGAGGAATTTGTAGTTAATCAGATGACTGACCGGGGAAGTAGTCTCATGGCGGGTTATCCCTGGTTTGGTGAGTGGGGAAGAGACAGTTTAATCGCTTTTCGAGGGATATTGTTAAGTCGGGGAAAATACGAGGAAGCCCGATCCCTGATCAAGAGGTATTTTTCTCATTTGGACAAAGGACTCATTCCCAATTCCTTCCCCGAGGCTTGCGACTATCCTGAATATGATTCGGCAGACACGAGTTTATGGATGTTTGTAGCCCTATACGAGTACGTTCAATATTCTAAGGATTGGCCATTTATTGAAGCGTGTTTACCCGCTTTAAGGTCTATTTTGGATGCTTATATCCAAGGTACCCGCAACCACATTCACTTGAATAAGGAAGGATTCATTTTTGCCGGTTCCCCCAATTCTCAGCTGACCTGGATGGACTCATTCATGTGGGGATATTCCGTTACGCCTCGTTGGGGATGTCCTGTCGAGGTCAACGCCTTATGGTATAATGCCTTGAAAATTTTTCAGTTCTTTTCCCATGAGTTGGAGGAGCAGCATGCTATTTATGTACCCTTCATTTCGTTGTTCGAGGAGAATTTTCGCAAATATTTTTGGCACCCAATGGGCTATCTATATGATGTAGTGATTCCGGGAGAACCATCTGATGACAAGATCCGTCCCAATCAGGTGTATGCCTTGAGTTTACCCTTTAAGCTGCTTTCTAAGGAAGATGCCAGGCAAGTCCTCCATACGGTAAAGTTACACCTATTTACTTTCAAGGGACTTAGGAGCCTTTCTCCTGAGGACCCGGAATTCAAAGAAAGATACGAAGGAGGTGTTTGGGATCGCAATACGGCTTACCATCAAGGGACTGTCTGGTCCTTTTTGTATCCCGAATACCTAGAAGCTTTTTTGTGGATACATGGGGGAAGCGAGGAAGCTAAACAATGGGTAAGAGAAGCGTTAATACCTTTACAAGAACATTTTTATCTTGAGGCAGGTATAGGAGGCATCTCAGAAATATTTGATGGGAGAGAGCCTTCCCATGGCAAGGGAACCATACACCAAGCCAGGAGTGTAGGAAACCTCTTACACCTGATACAGAAGTACAATCTTTATGGGGAATCTGTGATGAAAATGGAAGAAATTCAGTTAGTCTCTGCCTAGGAGGAGAAAACACTGAATGGAAAAGCCTGTATTCCTGTCATTTCATTCGAGGTTAAATTCCCTGATTCATTTAGGGAACATTTTATATGAGTTCAAAGGCCTAATTCTCAAATGAGAATCCCGGTGCCTTTAGGTACCTAATATGGGTAGAAAAGGTTTCCCATCCCTTTTTATCGCCGGCGAGGTATCAACTTGGATACCTCGCCGGCGGAATATGGGGGCATTATGAATCTACCCATAGGTTACCCCTACAGGGTAAACTTTTCATTACATAAAAAAATACCCACTTTCTTTTGTCCACTTACTTAATTCTATCATTTCGATAAATGAATAAAGAGGAAGTCGACTTTTGAGACTTCCTCTTCTATTTAGTCGTTGTCTTTGGCCTTTTAAGTACGACAACCCAAATTATTGTCCTGTCCTGAGATTAAATTCAAAAATAAGGGGTTTTAATCCAGGAGGCTACTTTTTTTCCCCGATAGTAAGCCGGATTAAATTTCAAGTTACACACTTGCTCTTCAACAGCATATTGGAAGTATCTATTGGTGGCGAATTTCACACGATGTGAGAGATAATTTCCCAGAGCGTCAGACTGCACTTGGATAAATACTTTACCCTCCAGATGGGCCTCCCAGCATAGTTCTGGGTATCCGATAAGCCTTTTAACTTCTTTCATATTAAGGGTTTTTGCCTCTTTAAAGATCTTTTCTGCCTTAGGGAGGGCATTTCCTGCTTCGGAGATAGCCATAGATTGAGCGTTGAGCCCTAGGTTCCCAATAAGTATTAGGCAGGTGAAAAATAGTTTCATTGTTTTCTTTTTTAGTAGATGTCGCATGATTGTTTGACCGAAGCTAGAATTTCTATTCTTCACAACAGAGACATATTGTGTAGACATCAGAGAATATTGAGTGGAGTGGGGGAGGAATTGAGGGAAGGAATGGTCGGTAGTAAAAAAATAGTTACCCACCAAGGCATACCAAAATCTAATTAAAAGAGATCCTCAAAAGCAAAACCTACGGACTACAGGCTACCGACCACGGGCCCTTTACCGAATAAGCGTAACGGTCCCAATACGCTTTTGGGAGAAAGTGATGCCTTCTTGGGATAAGCCTGAGAAGCTCAAAATATAAGTGTATACGCCTTCTGGTGCCTGTTGTCCATTGGGCAGGGAGCCATTCCAATGGCTGCGAGGGGTCTGGCTGGAGAATATAGTAGTTCCCCAACGATCGAAAATTTCTAAAGAAAATGACTCAAATTGGTCTCCTATTACCCCGAACAACTCATTGATCCCATCTCCATTGGGGGAAAATCCCGAAGGAATAAAGACGTATACGGGACAGCCTTCTTCTACCACCAAGGTGTCAGACTGCAAGCATCCATTTGCATCCAGCACGTCCACCCAATAGGTTCCTTTGGATGAAAAGGTGAACAGTTCTTCTCCGCTCCCATCCTGCCAAAGGTAGGAGAGGAAATCTCCTGGAGAGCGTACAAAGAAGGTTCCTTCACACAAAACTGTGTCTAAGCCTAGGTCGGGTATGGTAGCATCCCATATGTCAATCAAGCTTTGGGCAGGTAGGCTTTCACAGCCATTGAGTGTGGCGATTACTTGATAGGTCCCCACTTGATTTGGCCCTACTTGGGGTATTCGAGCTTCTATTTCGCTAGAGGCAAAATTATCTGGACCCTCCCAGCTATAGGAGGCATCTTGGATAAAAGAGGCAAACAATACCATGGACTCATTGATACAAAGGGTGGTATCATTTCCCGCGTTTACTACTGGCTTCATGGAAATCTCTAGGTTTTGCTGGTATGATTCCTGTGTATTGAGACACACATTTGTAACCTCCAGGTTAACCTGGTAATCCCCTTCAGAAGAGTAAGTATGTAAGGGTATCGCCTGGGTTGAGGTATTCCCGTCCCCAAAATCCCATAAAAAGGTGAAAACTTTATCTGAAAGGCCGCTATCAAATTCTATGGCTTCATCCACACAGCCGCCAGTCAATTCTCTTAGTTTTTCAGGATTTACTGTAGGGAAATTTGCTCCTGCTGAATAGGCGTAGGACTCGGCTTCCCCATAACCGTATATAGTTGCGTTAATCCCACAGCCCTCACTGGATAAATTGTGGATGCCTGCTGCGACCTGGATTTGTGCATAGGAATAGTCGGGATTCCCTGAAATGGGGATGAAGGTTTCCTGGGTGTTAGCGACTACGCCATCGAATTGGACATCTGGGACATCTTGGGTTCGTACGATCACATTGACATAATTTTCCTCAATATTTCGAAAGGTGGAGGCAAATAGGGTGACGGAATCCCGGGTTTGTTCGAGGCTATTGAGCAATACCATGGCAGGGTCTCCCAACCCAGAAGCATGTCCACTACAGGTTCTTCCCTTGCTGAACTGTGTGGCCAGAATAGGTTGGTCTGCGTTGAGAAAGGCAGAACCTCCTAATTCAAATTCGAGGAATTCTCCTCTTCCTAGGGTTTGGTTGAGTATAGCATCACCTCGTACACTTACTTGTGTATTGTCTTGTGAGGCCAGGACCCTAATCAGGGTGCCGTCAACCTTTTTTTGAGGGGCGATGGCAAATTGCTTTCCCCAAGATTGCGTGGGGTACATCTGTTCATAGAGGTTATCTCGGTCCCCGCAGCCATTGGGCACCTGGGTCCACAGGTTGCCACTGAATACGGCAATGGGTTTGTCTGCTAGGATTTCAGAACCTGTGAGATCATGGGTGTCACCTAAATTGGATTGGACCTGGTATGCTTCACCCGCATTGAGCACCAGGTTGCGAATATCGCCAGGCATGAGTCCGCCTCTGGTGGGGCTTGTTACCCGCAATTCTATAACGGTATTGTCCTCAGTAGCTACAATGAGAAATTCGGATGGGTAATGACGGAGAACGCCCTGTTCTTCACGAGAATACCCGGTATAACACATGGCAAAATAATCTGTCCCCAGGGAAGTGATTGGCAAAATAACGCTCGCTTCCGCCCGGTTTTGTTCGTATTGGTGGGCATAAACGACAACTGGATCCAAGCTGCGAATCAAAATGCCCGTTCCGGTGATGTTTTCTGATCCTTGGGGGACAGCTTCGAAGGGAATGGATATCAAGGTGACATCTTGTGGAGCTACTTCAAAATCTTCTCGCCAGTTGAGCCCTGGAATTTCTACGGTACCCTTGGTCGAAAATTTGGAGGTGATCATCAGAACCCGCTGTTCTTGGCCCAATTCAAATTTCTCCATAAAGCCCGCCCAGAACCGAGTTCCTTCATTCGACTGTGCATGGATTTCTAAACCCATGCCGAGCAATATTACCCCTATAACCCATCTCATGGTATTCAAAGATAACATAATCTCATGGTAAATTTCCAGTTCCCCAAATTTACTTCTATTCCAGTAACAGAAGCTGTCAAAAATTTGGAACCTAGGGGGGCAAAGCTGTAGTTTTGTACCTCAAGAAGTTATGCATGAAGGTATTTCGATCCTTGGATGAATATGAGCCTGGCTCCCAGACGGTTGCAACCATCGGAACATTTGATGGTTTACATATAGGACATCAGGCTATATTCAACCGAATGAAGGAAGTGGCACAAGCTCTAGGAGGTGAAACGACCCTCATCAGCTTCCATCCTCATCCCCGTCTAGTCCTTTTTCCAGAGAATAATCCCCTTCGTCTCTTACAGTCTCTCGAAGAAAAAATTGCTTTATTGGAGCGCTGGAATTTGGACAAACTATTGCTTATTCCCTTTACTCGAGAATTTAGCCGTACTTCTTCCCGCGCCTTTGTGCAGGAGATTCTAGTAGAGCAGGTGGCTGTAAAACACGTCATTATTGGCTATGATCATCATTTTGGAAAAAATAGAACCGGAAGTATTGAGGAGTTGGAGAGTCTGTCTGAAAAATTTGGATATACGGTGGAGCAAATTGGCCCTCAGTCCATTGGGGCATCCAATGTGAGCAGTACCAAGATCCGGAGGGCTCTTGAAGAAGGCGAGATTGCGACAGCTAATAACTACTTGGGGTATACCTACTGTCTGAGAGGGAAGGTAGTTGATGGAGAGAAAAAAGGGCGTGAATGGGGCTATCCTACTGCGAATATAGAAGCGGATGAAAGCTGGAAATTGATTCCTAAGGAAGGGGTTTATCTTGTTTCCGTTCAGGTAGAAGGGATCAGCCAGGAGCTATACGGGATGATGAGTATTGGCACCAAACCTACCTTGGGGGACTTTGCACAGGTATCCGAGGTGCACATTTTTGATTTTGATCAGGACATCTATGGCAAACCTATAGAAGTGGGTTTTCTCAACTATCTGCGCCCCCAGCAGAAATTTAGGGGTGAGAAGGAGTTGATTGCTGCTATACAGAAGGACGAGGAGGATTGTAGGAGGCTATTGAATAGGGGAGGGTAGTCTACAGTTGAGGTCCATAGGTTGCTTGGGTTAGTTAAGTTAGTCGATAGTCCACAGGCCACAGTTTGAGTGGGAAGAGTTGGTATATTTGCTAAAAATCGCTCGCATTTTTCCATTTTCAATTTCATTCCCCATGAATCCTCACCTATCAAGTTCTAAAGAACTTTTCGAGGCGGCCTCTTTTGCCGCTCATAAACACCAATACCAACGCAGGGGGGGATATCCCCCCTTACCCTATATTAACCACTTACTCAAGGTTTGTTATACACTCATGGAGGTTGGAGGCGTTTCGGATCTCGATACCTTACGTGCTGCTCTTCTGCATGATATAATAGAGGATACGGACACAACTCAGCAGGAGCTTGCCGATCGATTTTCCCCTAAGGTAGCTGACCTTGTCCAAGCACTGAGTGATGATATGGACTTGCCCTATAATGAGCGAAAGAAACTCCAACTGGAAGGCATAACCCGGCTCTCCTTCCCAGCCCAGCAAATTCGTATAGTTGATAAAGGGTCAAACATTGAGGATATTTCTACATATCCCTTAAATTGGACACGGGATCGAAAGCTGGCCTATGTGAATTTTGCAGTGGAAGTGGTAGAACCTATAAGAAGGCAGCATCCAAAATTGGTGAATTGGTTTGATGAACAAGTGCGCGTAGCAAGAGTTCGTATAGGGAGTGATGACATCGGTAAAATCCCACTTTGACTGTATGCAAATCCATATCTCCACATGGGAAAAAAAACAGAAAAATTTAAAGAATTACTCGAAACCCTGGAGACCCTAATCTTTCGGGTGAAAGGTATGGAGAAGATGTACCAGGAGAATTTATCCTCCGTTCATCCTCAATTAAAAGAAAGTGCAAAAAACCTGATTCATTATCGGGGCTTGCGGATGGGGGATATTCGCCAGCTCCAGAAACAATTGGGGTATTTGGGGATGTCTCGAATAGCCAAGGCCGAAAGCCATGTCCTGGCTAGTTTGTTAGCAACGCGCGCGATCTTAAAAGGCTTTATTTCCGAAGGGAAAATCTCTGCTAAGCAAGGGGACCTGAGTATAAAGCAAGGAGGGAAACTCCTGAGATCGCATACAAAATCTTTATTGGGATATAGATCCTGGGGAAGGAGTACCCGCATTATGGTTACCATGCCTAGCACGGCTGCTGAAGATGGGCAGTGGGTGGAAGCGCTAATTAAGGCGGGAATGAATTGTGCGCGCATCAATTGCGCGCATGACGATGAAGGGGTTTGGGGAAAAATCATTGGCCATATCCATGCAGCGAACAAAAAATTAGGAAAAAATTGTAAAGTAGCCATGGACTTGGCAGGGCCCAAGATACGAACGGGCCCCATGAACCCTGGCCCAGAGATACTCAAGCTGAGTCCAGA
Source organism: Bacteroidia bacterium (assembly GCA_965263105.1). Lineage (GTDB taxonomy): Bacteria > Bacteroidota > Bacteroidia > J057 > J057 > JBCCTX01. Next base: position 2,244,911 of record CBDHGL010000003.1, read on the forward strand.
TAGATCCCTAACGGGACATATCGTTCAACCTGTACGGGTATGGATCGGAGAAGAAGCCCATTTTGAATCTGATGGAGCCCATATGCCCCTGGCAAAAGCCGTGGTTGAGAGTTTTCGGTTGGGAGAAGAAATTTATTTGGCTGACACCCGAGGGAAAAAACGGAAGTTGAAGATAGTCGGGGAGGAGGGAGAGGGAAAATGGGCACATTGTTATGACACCCTTTACCTACAAAGTGGAACCCCCTTGTTTAGAGATACGGCTATGACCTTTCAGTTAGGGAAAGTGGGGCGCTTACCGGCGTTAGAACAAAAAATCATTTTACACGCTGGAGACGCCCTGCGGATCGATCGCACGCTGATTCCGGGAGAACCTACGGTATATAATGAAGAAGGGCAGCTCATACAGGAGGCTCATATCTCTTGTACAGCACCTGAGGTGTTTTCTTATATCCAGGTAGGTGAGCCGGTATTATTTGACGATGGAAAGATCGAAGGCTCGATTGAGGAAATCACAGATGACTATTTCCGTGTCCGGGTCCACCGAGCCAAAATGGGGGGAGGGAAGCTGAGATCCGATAAGGGAATCAATTTTCCACAGACGAAGCTGAAAATCCGAGGCTTGACAGCCAAGGACAAACGGGATTTTGCCTTTGTCGCCCAGCATGCGGATGTAGTGAATATGTCCTTTGTCAATAGCCCTGAGGATGTACGTGAACTCATACAGATCATGGAACGGGCTGAGGTAAAGGATAAGTTGGGGGTTATTCTAAAGATCGAAACCCAACAAGGCTTCAATAATCTCATTGATATCCTACTGGAAGCCATGCAGGTCTTCCCCGTAGGGGTAATGATTGCAAGAGGGGATCTGGCCATCGAAACGGGTTGGAAAGAGGTGGGCCGTATACAGGAAGAAATGCTTTCCCTTTGCCAGGCTGCGCATGTTCCTGTAGTGTGGGCCACACAGGTGTTGGAAAGTCTCGCCAAAAAAGGCGTTCCTTCCAGAGCTGAAATAACCGATGCCGTTATGGCCCAGCGAGCAGAATGCGTTATGCTCAATAAGGGGCCACAGATCCTAGAAGCGATTAGGTTGTTGGATACCATTTTGAAAAGTATGTCTGCCTATCAAGAGAAGAATGCGCCTATGTCTCCGGCTCTGGAAGAGGCGTGAGGGGAGAATAGTAGAATAGTTGAATAGTTAGATTGTCGACAGTCCACAGCTCATAGGTTGGACTCACAATCTAATCTGTCGACTATGGACTATTCCGCTAACTAACCCCTACAGCCCAATCTGTCGACTATGGACTATTCCGCTAACTAGCTACTTCAGCTTTTGCAACTGATCTACCAACTCATTGATCCGGCTACTCATGGTTCCTTCCCGGCAAAACTGATAAACTTCTTCTTTGAAAGGAAGGCTTACTTGGAGCTTGGACTTGCCGTTTTGGGCTATTTCTTCCAGGACCCCTTCATGAATTAAGGCTCTCGTAATTTTGTCCGCCTTGAAAAGGTTCTGTTGCAGTTTGCCATATCGCCATTTGATCCCCTTGGTCCCTTCGTAGTATTGGGGGCTCAGGCGTCCATGGCTAAAGAAGAAGTTGAGGTATTTTCCCAAAATATCAGCAACCTGTTGTTTTTCAGATTTTTCAGCTCGAATCTGTTGTTGTAGCACATTTTCCACTGATGCATCTATCTGACAGTTGTGGAAGTTATGTGTTTGGGCGGAAAAACGATAGGTGGGCGCTTTGAGGTTGACAATGGTACTATGGGAAAACAGGGTTTTTTCATCAAAGCGGCATTCCCAAAAGGAGTCAAAGGAGTCTATATGACAATTGTTGAGTTGAATACCTTCGAGATTGAAACGTATGGAGTGAGAAATGAGGTTGAAAATGCACATCCGCTCAATTTGTCCCTGGGCCTCGGGATGGGAAAAAAGATCCTGCATCAGTTGGGTGTTCTGCTCGGGGTTATTTTCCTTGTGTTTATGGTTAAGGGTAAGGGCGAGGGTAAATAGTCCTGAGAGGGCTTTGTTGATTAGGCGTTTATTGAAGTCGGGGGACTGAAAATTCTTAATGCAATCCAGCACATAGGAGATTCTGAGTATCTTTTCCTCATTCCACTCGGTAGAATGGATGCGGTTGCTGACTTCTTTTACCAAGCCCAGGTCGTATTTACAGTCATTAGCCAGGAGGTGAATCAAGGTGGAGGTGGGTTCTTCTGCACTGTCGATTTCTATGAATCGACTCAGGTAGAGACTTTTAAAGAATTCTTCAAAAAAATCGTATTGAAAAGAAATCTTTCGGTTAGCTACCCGCAGTAAGGGATGAGACTTAAAGGCCTCAATCTGGGCCCTATCGATTTTTTGGAGGGTGCTGTTTTCAAAAACCTCTTCTAACTGATTTTCGTGAATCTGCCCATTGAAGAAGGTAGCAAAATGAATGAGAAACTCGACCTGTTTATCAACGCTTATTTGCTGTATCCGTTTGGTTTCCCGGAAACAGATACGATACAACAGGTAGTCATTTTTGTAGTGGGGATTCAGGAATTGGGAATCAAAGGAAGCGTCTTTGCTAAGCAAGAGTCTATCGGATTCTACAATTTTGCCTACCACATCTAATACATAGGGGAGGAATTCTTCTTTCCCCCCATTGTTAGTAATGTTAAAGCCCTGAGCGACTTTCATGGCTTTTTCTACCAATTTAGGACTGTGGGGGTATCGGGCAGTGAAGAAGGCCTTGGCTTTAAGTCGATCGAAGGGCAAGAGCTTGAGTGTCAAGAGATCCCGATCGAAGGGAAGGGTTTTGTCCCAAAAGTAGTTGCGACAGGTAATCAGTATTTTTCCCTGACCAAAGCCGCTGACATAGCTGAGCGTAGATTGTACGAAACGATTGACGTCAAAGCGTGGAAGCTTGGAGATAATTTCGTCTAAGCCGTCTAGAATAACCAAGATATTCCCATTGTCCAGGTGAATACGGAAGAGGTCTCGCGTCATTCGCTCTTCTTCCTCTTGACCGAAGGAATTGTGATTGGCCTCATAAAAATGGTAGATGTCCATTTCCTCAATGTCACGGTATTCCCGCATCAAGTGTTCAATGATCTCCTGGGATTCGATGAAAATTACTTTGGCATTGGGACGTTCCTCGGCGTACATATCCGATACGCTACGAGCGAGGGTAGTTTTGCCTATCCCTCCCCAACCCTTGATGACCAGGATAGGCTCATCTGGATAGAACAACCAATTTTTTAAATAGCCCTTTTCAATCCACTCGGCTTCCTGCTCTTTGGTGATCCGGTCATTGATAAGGTAGGGAAAGACAAAGTTGCGGATATTTAGAAACTCCTGGGCTTCAGGGCTATCCTCGAATTGAGTAGTGGTGCAAAATTCAAGGAGAAATTCGTCTATGAAGAATAGGTTAGTGGGGTTAAACTTATTGCGTACCTCCTCCTTTCTATTGGCAATGTTGCGCGCGTGGCGGGCTTTGGGAAGCAGAATGATGAGGGTATTTCTTTTGAGAAAGATATCCTTATGGGTAGCCTTGAGGTGTTTAAAAGTCTGTTTGAGGTTGGCCCCTTCGTACAGGTAGAGGTAATACTCCATCTGACGGGTAACCCGGTCCTGGGTTTTGTACAGGGAGTAGCCCACTCGAGAAGATTTGTCGGCAAAACCGTCCACGCGTTTAAACTTTGCTCGGGGTTTGTAGTAGTTGAGCACCTGAAGAAAATCCTGGTAGTCCCTTACCTTAAATCCCTCTTCACGAGATTTGATCTCTTTCTCAATCCGATCTATGGCGGCTTGCATTCCCTTTCCAGGACCTGAGAGGATGTCTTCCACAAAGGGCATCTCTTCAAACTTTTTGGCCTGAATCCCAATAGCACAGGGAAGCATGACGTCCTTGCGTTTGTACATTTGGGTGAAAATGGGATCTTGAGCCTTGAACTTGTACTGGTCCTTGTGCATGGCTGGAGTCAAAAGAAGGATGCAGTAGTTGACTGAGGGGGGAATGTCTTCCTGAGAATACATGAAAAAGTCCCCAAAACGGGTGCGTTCCATCTCTTCTTGTAGCGCTTTGGAATTGGAGTAGACGTTGATGCGCTTTTCCAGTAAACCCAAGCATACCTTGCTGGCCAGTTCGAGGTCTTGTGGGTGGAAGGTCATGGCTGCCATTAGGGGAGAGGGCGTCTTGCCCAATTCGAGGCCTTTGAATTCCTGGGAAAGCTCATCGAGGAGTTGTTCCAATTTTTCCAGGTCGTTTTCAGCCTTGATCCGCTTGAGGAGTTCTTTGCGGTCCAGGATATGGGTATGGAGGTCAAACTTCAATTTATCTCCCAAAATCTCTTGGATCTTTGGCTCATGGCGTTGGTAGTATTCAGGCCGCTGCTTTTCCGTGATAATAAATACGTAAATGGATTCAAACTCCTTGTCTTGGTGGTACTTAACTACTTTTTTGAGGGTATGAAGGACCTTTTCAATCTTGGAGGTAGCGGTGATCTGAAAGGCGATTTTGCGTTCGGGGTCGATGAGGTCCAAGGCGGGATAGTTGGCCTCGCGAACGTAGTTGGCATTTTGGAGCTGGCAGTCAAAGACTCCATTGAGCAGTTTGATGAGGAGGTTTTCAGCATGTATGTTCACGCTGTGTTCGCCCATGGCGTTATCCAATCGCACTTTTTGTTCTAGTAGGGCAAGGTAGGAACTCAGTTTTTCTGAGAGAATGGCACGGTTCACAGAGGGTTGATTGAGTTTTTTAGTCCATAGTCGATGGTCCACAGTTAGGATTCCCTCTATACAGCAAGAGAAAAGCAACTATTTTAATCCTATACAACTAATTAATTTTCAAAAGCTTAAGGTTAGTGAAATTATTCAAAAGTTGGGCCATTTTCAATGAAAAAATGAATATGACTGCTGTAGCAGTTTTCGGGTTTAGGAAATTGAACACGGAGGCACAGAGACACGGAGAGGGATTTATTTCATACATCAACTACCACAAGCCTCTGCCTAGGCATTTAATACCTCCTCTACTTTCCGTTTCTCGTCGCCAGACAAGGCTAGATCCGAGGTAATCTTTTCGCTTGTGGGTTTACGTAAATACTGAAAAGCCCATACAAGTGCAATCGCGGGAAGAAGAAGCATTTGTTTGGTGAGGAAGTAGGCGATTAGTAATAAAATGATGCTTCCCTCCAAAACCGCCGTTCCCAATATCCAGGATGTACGATAGGCCTCTACCTTGGCTGCCAATGGCTGGTTTGACTCTATTTTTTTGAGTTGATTCTGGGAAAGGTATTTTGACATAAATATTGCCACTGGCACATAGCCGATGGAAACCAACATCAATACCTGAAATGAGGAAGGATCAGCCGAAAGGGATTCCCCTTGGGAGGTTAACCCTAGAATGACCACTGAAATGAACAAGGGACTAAGAAAAAATGCCCAGAATAACACAGACATGGATTTTAGGATGGCTTCCATTATTCTCTTTTTATGGGTTTATAAGAAGGTTTGAAGGGCGATAAGTCCGCCTCATCAACTGCAGTTTTGTATTCCTCCCAATTCTCAGAAAAGAAAGCATTGACCTTTTCCAGGTAATCATCAATGGCCGTATGCATCTGATCGATGACCTGCTCATGGGTGGAGTTTGGGGTCGCATAGAGGTCTCCCAGGTAGCGTAGGGCCTGGAAGATTTTGGCTTGTACATTGTCTGGGCGGCGCACGATTCCCTGGAGGTCCTGCGGACCGGTAACGAGTTCCATGAGTTGGTCGATGGAATCTTTCATGGCCTTGCCCAAGTCTTGTAGTTCTTTGTAAGTAGTATCTTCCTTGGGTACTTGTAGGGCCACCGTTTCCAGGCTCTTTTTTGCATCCCGCAAGCGGTCCATGGCTTCGGTGACCAAGCTAATAGGTTCCATTTCCTGCTGGCGGAGATTGTGTAAGGCTTCCATTTCACTTGAGCTAATGGAAAGGCGGGGGTCCTTTGTGACCTTCACGTTCGTGGAGTCGGAGTTTCCTTTAAAGGTCATTTTGACCAAGTAATCACCCGGTAGAACCTCCATACCTCCCGGTTCATCGGCATCTTTCTTGGGTTTGGGACTGCTGGGGTAGCGAATTCCTTTCTGGTCCAGGTCCCAATAAATCCGATTGATTCCTGTATCAGGTTTATGGGTAAAGGTGCGGATAATCGATCCCGATGCATCCTTGATTTCTACCGTAACTTTCTCTTTTTTCTTGGCGCTATCCTCCATGGCTACCAGGTAGGAAAGCATGGCTCCTTGGTCGCGGTTTTCTCCAGCAAAGATGGCGTCTGCGTAAAAGCGTGTTCCGGTAGCCTGTTTATATTCCGCCAGAACTGCATCGGGGGCATCGAACACATAGATAGGGGAGTCTAGGATTTCTTGTCCCTTGGAGGCAATTTCCCTGAGGGGACGAATATCATCTAGGACATAGGCCGCTCTACCGAAAGTTCCAATGACTAAGTCATGCTCACGGGGATGAATCTGCATATCCATGGTAGATACCGTTGGAAAGCCATGGGTCCATTTCTCCCAATTTACTCCCCTGTCAAAACTCACGTATAGGCCAAACTCAGTTCCCAAAAACATGAGATTGGGTTCTTGAAAATCCTGGATAAAGGAAAGGCAATAGCCCCAAATTTGATCTTCATTCACGATATTTCTCCAGGTCTGACCATAATCTGTGGTATGGAACAAATAGGGTTCCCAGTTATCCCGACGGTAGTCGTTTGCGACGACGAAGGCTTCCCCTTTATTGTAGGTGGAGGGGCGAATCTGGGGAATCCAGGAACCTTTGGGTAAGCCCGGTAGGCGATCAGCTAGGTTAGTCCAGGTCTGTCCTGCATCTTGTGTGAGTTGTAGGTTCCCATCATCCGTTCCCACCCAGATAACCCCTTTTTCTAATGTACTAGGAGCTATAGATATAATGGTGGTATGATTTTCTGCTTGGGTTACGTCATAGGTAAGTCCCCCGCTTTCCAGTTGTTTTTGTTTCTCTGGGTCATTGGTCGTCAGATCAGGAGAAATCAAGGTCCAATTTTCCCCTTTGTCTTCGCTGCGATGGACAAATTGACTCCCATAGTAGAGGGCGCCTTCCTCAAAAGGATCTAGGGCAATGGCTGCATTCCAGTTGAAGCGTAGAGGAACACCTTCTGGATGAACCGGTTTGATAAAGCGGGTATGCCCCGACTCCAGGTCATAACGACCGAGGTTACCTCCCTGGGACATGGCGTAGCCATAGCGCTCAGGGTTTTGAGGATCCGGAACCACATCAAAGCCATCGCCAAAAAATACCTCATCCCAATAGGCATTGCGGATGCCTCCTCGACGCCAGGTATAAGCGGGTCCCCGCCAACTGCCATTGTCCTGCATACCGCCATATACGTGGTAAGGTTTGAGGGCATCTATACTAATGTGATAAAACTGGGCAAGCGGAAGATTCTCCACAAAGCGCCAGCTTTTTCCCCGATCTCTTGAAATAGCCATCCCTCCGTCATTGCCATCTATGAGAAAGTCGGGATCTTCTGGATGAATCCACCAGGCGTGGTGATCGGGGTGAACCCCAGAGTAGGGAATAATCACCTTAAAAGATTTTCCGCCATCCTCACTCATGGAGACCATAGAATACAGGCTGTATAGGCGATTTTCATTTTGGGGATCGACGAAGATATCATAGTAATAGAAAGGCCTATTGCCTATTTCTTCTTTGTCATTGATCATCTTCCAGCTTTCGCCCCCGTCGGTGGAGCCGTACAAAGCATTCTTTTTGGATTCTATGAGGGCATAAATTTTATTGGGTTGGGAGGGGGCTATCGCCAGTCCCATTCTTCCCAATTCTCCTTTGGGAAGTCCATCGTCTTCGGTTTTCTGATCCCAAGTCTTACCGCCATCATGAGTGATGTACATGCCTGATCCCGGTCCGCCAGATTTGAAATACCAGGGCCAGCGACGGTACTGCCACATGGCCGCTATGAGTTTGTTGGGATTGGTCGGGTCAATAACCAGGTCTGCACAGCCTGTTTTTTCATCCACATATAATATTTTTTCCCAGCTTTCCCCTCCATCGGTGGTCTTATAAACCCCTCTTTCGGGGTTCTCGCCCCAAGGAGCTCCCATGACGGCGAGGTAGACTATATCTGAATTGTTGGGATGGATAATGACCCGATGGATGGAACGTGTTTCCTTCAGGCCCATACATTTCCAGGTCTTCCCCCCATCTAGGCTCTTGTATACCCCGGCTCCCAGGGTTTGGCTGTTTCTCGGATTTCCTTCTCCTGTTCCTGCCCAAATGATGGCAGGGTTTTGCTGGTCTATTGCCACGGCTCCGATGGAGGCTACTTCTTGCTCATCAAATATGGGTTCCCATTCTGTTCCGCCTGAAGTGGATTTCCACAAGCCTCCTGATGCGGTACCTACGTAGATGATTTCTGGAGATTTATGAACGACATCAATAGAGGTTACTCGACCACTCATGCCGGCTGGACCGATGCTACGAGCAGACATGTTTTTGAATAGGTCGAGGTCTATGGATTGGGCTGGGGAAAGGGAAACAAATAGTACCAGGGCTGAAAAGGTGTAGATGAGTTTGGCGAAACGGTTCATGTAGGTTATCAGTAAGGGTTTAGGAGTAATATTTGGTTAAAAATAAACGATTATTATTTAACCGCAGCGTTTCACAGCGTTTTTATAAGGAGAGGTACAGCGTTTTTGGCTGCAATTGCAGCTTGAAATTCTCCCTTTAGGAAGGATTTTGCTCCAATATTTCCCCCTTTTTGTACCCTTCCGCTGCATCCCCGTTTCCCTCTAGAAGGAAACGACCCAGGAAATCAGGTTGATTTCGCCAAGGTTTACCCCATCTACAAAGGGGCAAATCGCTAACGCGCTTTGGGTAAAACTCCCATTTTCTCCTCCTTTTCAGGAGGAGTCCCCAGCACAAGTGCTGGGGGAGGTGGTCCAAGAAACCCTGCCATATCAGCTTGGGAGAGGGGGCCAGGGGCATAGCCGTTCGGTTAAGAGAAATTTCTTCTTTTTTTTACCCTTTTTGTACCCTTCCGCTGCATCCCCGTTTCCCTCTAGAAGGAAACGACCCAGGAAATCAGGTTGATTTCGCCAAGGTTTACCCCATCTACAAAGGGGCAAATCGCTAACGCTTTGGGTAAAACTCCCATTTTCTCCTCCTTTTCAGGAGGAGTCCCCAGCACAAGTGCTGGGGGAGGTGGTCCAAGAAACCCTGCCATATCAGCTTGAGAGAGGGGGGCAGGGGTGAGTACAAAACAGGGCATTTTGATCATCGATCTACCATTCAATGCTTAACCGAACGGCAATGGGGTTCGGGGGATTAATAAATTGAACATGGACGTAAGGGGGGGGGGAATAAGAGAAAAGTATCCTATTGAACTGGTGTGGTATCCTGGAATTCGCAATCCTTATTTTAAGGAGGAGGTAGATGAAAATAAGGAATTGATTTATGACGCGGCAGAATCAACACAAAAACTCCTTGAAAATGGATAATTCTTTCGTAGTTTTGCAAGGATTTATTCGGCGCGGTAGCTCAGAAGGTTAGAGCGCAGGATTCATAACCCTGAGGTCGGGGGTTCGATTCCCCCCTGCGCCACACTGAAAATCAAGCACTTATGAGGTAAAACTTGTAAGTGCTTTTTGGGTGGGTACAACACCTCAATATGAACCATTATTTTTGGTACCCTTTAACCACGCTTTCAACCTGGAGACATTGGCTTTGCTGACAATGACTGGGTCCTTTACCTGGGGCTGTAGATTAAGTACCAATCTGCCATTAAAGTAGGATTCAAGTGATAGAATCGATGACCGCTGAATCAAATATTGACGATTGGCTCTGAAAAACGATTCAGGATCTAAGTCGTTCTCCAAATTTTCCAATTTCTCGTTAAAGCTGTAGGTTTGATTATCCTTGGTCGTACCTCTTAGAACTCCATTTTTTATAAAAAAGTAAGCGAAGTCCCTGGACGCAATGGGAAAGAATGTTCCCCTTTTTTGAACAAGAAATGAATTTCTGAATTTCTTTTTCGGAGCATTCATTAGACGCATAAGTGCTTCTATCTGTTGAGTAGAAATATGCGTTTTCTGGTGCTTATCTTTAAATTTGAGAATAGCATTTTTTAGTTCTGCTTCTCGGATTGGTTTCAACAAATAATCGATGCTGTTTAATTTAAAAGCTTGGATAGCATATTGGTCATACGCAGTAGTGAATATAATGGGGCCTTTCGGTTCTACTTCCCTGACGATCTCGAAAGAGTTTCCATCTCCGAGATGTATATCCATAAAAACAAGATCGTACGCTTTGTTCTCTTTAAAAAATTCAATTGCCTCCGATACCGTCTCGATCGATTCTAAAATTTGGATATCAGGTGCGACAGACTGTAGTAAGAATCTCAGGTTATCAGCCGCTGATTGCTCATCTTCAATGATTATCGCCTTCATTTTTCAGTATAGGTAATTTTACGTAAAAATAGGTTGAATCCTGATTTATTTGAATGTCTCTCTTTTTTAACAGTTTAAATCGTAGGCTTAAATTGAGTAAGCCTAAGCCTGTGCCTTCGGTTTCATCTCTTCTTTTATGAATATGATTGCGAATGATGAGGGAGTCTTCATTCGGATAGATCTCTAATAAGAGCGGTTGATTTGTTGAAACGACATTATGCTTTATGGCATTTTCTGCCAAGAGTTGCAACGAAAAAGAAGGGATCAATTCCTTTTTCCAGTTTTCAGGGATTTGAACGTCTACCTGGAATTTTTCTCCAAATCGTTCTTTTTGCAAGAAAACATAACTCTCCAGATATTCTAATTCATGTTGGATCGTGATGAAATCATCTTCGCTTCTCAATAAAGTAGCACGCAACAGCCAGGACAATTGATCGACAAACGGTAAAGCACGCTCAGACTTCGTACGAATTAACACGGACAGAGAATTTAACGCATTAAATAAAAAGTGCGGATTGATTTGGGAACGTAAGGCTTCTAGCTGATGTTGCAAGGCACTTTGTTTGGCTTGTTCCCTTTCCAGAATGATTTGTTGTTGTTCAAAATTTAGCTTAACGAAACGAGCTAGTAATAACAAGATAGGATGGGCAATCAAAAAATCGGTTGTTATGATCACAAACACATGTTTGTTTTCTAAAGAACCTGATAAAAAACTTACCATTACTAAGGTGGTTATGATAATCCCCAGCATGAATATACCAAAGTTAATGGTGATGTTGAACGCCTTGCGCCCTAAGAAGGAGGCTTTCCACTTATCTTTCCAGATTATATTAAAACTCAATATTAAATAGGCATAAGCAAAAAATAAAAGCATCCTTAGCACTAGTGCTTCTGTGGTCACGCCATAGCTAGCAGCTAATTCTTCGCGGTTAGCCATTATTAAGAGCATGCGTTGGAAGTGCATTAAAATAGTAACTGCTAGCGTACCTAAGATGATTATTTGAGTTTTATTTTTTTGCATATCTACTGATTACAGGCATTTAAAATTAAGAAAAGCTTCGAAGCATACCTGGTGAAATCAAGGTGAGTTGACCAGGAACGGGTGTAAAACAACTTTTGGGGGATATGAAGGCTTTAAGCGTCAAATATCCGTCCATATGCTTATTTCTGCATTTCAAAGCATGGCCAGGCACTTTCAATTATCGTTCAATCACTTCAATGGCCGCCAAGTAGAGTTCATGTTAACCACAGGTCGGTTCACTCAAATTTTGGCCATGGCGCACTGGCCATCCTTTAGTTTTGATCCTGTAAAACATCTGATTCACTCAAAATTTAATACAATGAAAAAGTTACTGTTATGTGCTTCCCTTATCGGTTTTTCAATTTTCTCAGCAAGTTGCGAGCGGGATGATGATCAAGTACCGATTATCATAACCGCTGATTTTATCGCAAACCAGTTGGTTGTAGAGGAAGGCGACAGCATTGATTTTACCGATCGTTCAACGGGAGATCCGACATCCAGGAGTTGGACCTTTCAAGGAGGAGAACCAGCCAGTTCTACGGAACAGAACCCTATCGTGAGCTATTCGGTAGCAGGTACGTATGAGGTGAGCCTGACGGTCGCCGATGGAAATGTAGAAGATACAGAAACCAAGGCGGGCTATATCACTGTGAATGAAAAGCCAATGCCATTCCAGGCACTTTACGACCAGGGTATAGATAAATATCTCGGTGCTTTTACGCCAAGTAGTTCAAGGCCTACTCCACAGGGTGTTACTGAACATACTTTTACAGGTGTTGAAGCACCAATTTGCTTTACAGGCGATCAATTTTCAATGTTTACGAGAGACGGCAGCGAGAACAGTTTATTGATTTTTCTACAAGGCGGTGGCTTTTGTAGTCCCGTGTCTTGTGATGCTGTAACAACAGGTATTCCATTGCTGCCGTTGGGAATATTAAATCCTAATGACGCCCAAAATGCCCTCGCTAATTACGATTTGGGATATGTTCCATACTGTGATGGTTCTGGCATGATGGGCGACAATGAAGTGGATAGCGATAATGATGGGGTGAACGATAGATTTTTTAAAGGATTGAAGAATTTATCTGCTTCCTTAGATGTGATCGTACAAACTTATCCCTCTCCTGATAAAATAGTCCTTGCCGGACAGAGTGCTGGTGGCTTTGCGGTTCATGCGGCTTTGCCGTTGGTGAGAAAGTTATATCCAGATGTCAAAATCTTAGTCATTAACGATGCAGGAGTTGGCATCAGCTCGCCACAGGTTTTAGAAACGCTTTTCAATTACTGGAATGCAAATGCCTTTTTACCAGCAAGTTGTGATAATTGTATTGGAACAGATGGAAACTTAACGGATTATCACGCCTACCAACTATCTCAAGATGATAATTTTGTTTTGGCATACACCAGTTCTAAACAAGACTCCGTCATAGCAGCAGGTATGGGCGCTTTGGCTCACGAAACAGAATTGATTGAAGCCGCGACCGAATTAAATTCAGCATATCCGGAGCGCTTTCAGGCTTTGATTGGTAATGGAGACTACCATACGACTATCATGAGAGATTTTCATAGGCCCATAGGAACTACTACCGTGAGCCAGTGGGTAACTGACATGATTAATGCAAGTGAAAATTGGACAACTGTGGTTGAATAGTCTTTGGCATTCTCCCATAGTCAGGCCCGTTCACTTTGCATTCGTTCACTTTAATGGCCTCCAAGTAGAGTTCATGCTAACCACAGGTCTATTCACTCAAATTTTGGTAACGGGCCACTGGCTATTCCTCTGGTTTTGAACCTGTAAAACATCAATTCACTAAAATGTTACTTGAAATGAAAAAAGTTAACCTAAGCCTATTGGCTTTCTTGCTTCCGCTGCTTTCATTAGCACAGCAAACCATAGATTACACTATTACAGTAGATTCTGTACAGCGTGAATTCATCCTTTATGTTCCATCTTCTTATACGGGCAATTCAAGCGCTCCTTTAGTATTGAGCTATCATGGATTGGGAGGGAATGCACAGGCACAAATGGATGACCACGATTTTCGTCCTCTCGCAGATGCTGAGGGCTTTCTGGTTGCTCATCCACAAGGAGCACCCATTATTGGCGCTGGAGCTCGCGGTTGGAATTTCGGTAATGATACATTGCCTGATGATGTACTTTTTACCAGTGCTATGATTGACTCTATTGCGGCAGACTATAACGTAAACCTTGATAGAGTATACGCTTGCGGGATGTCATTCGGAGGGTTTTTTAGCATTTTCTTGGCAGGTCAATTAAGTGATAGAATTGCTTCTGTTGCTTCTGTTGCAGGAACGGTCGTAAGTACAGTGCCAGATAGTTTGATTACGCCCGAAAGACCCATCTCATTGCTTCAAATTCACGGAACAAACGATTTCAATGTAGCATACAATGGTAGCCCAATTTCACAATCCGTGCAGTATATACTGGACCATTTTGTAACACACAATAATTGCGATTCGACTCCTACTACCACATCACTTCCTGATACCGACCCCAATGATGGGAGCACGGTAGAACATCTTGTATATGCTAATGGTGATGAAGGAACAGTGGTAGAACATTTTAGAATAACAGGAGGTCGACATACCTGGCCAGATGAAAACACGAATGCACAAGGGGTAAATAGGGATATAAACGGCTGCGAGGAAATTTGGAAATTTTTCACCAGATTCGACATGAATGGACCCCTTGAAGTTACAACCTCAGTTGATCCCATAGTAAATGCTATAGCTATTAGAGTCTATCCCAATCCAACCCACAATTATATTCACTTTCAGGCTGGAAATACTGTTCCAGATGTAACGATTATCAATGCGACAGGTCAGGAATTTGTTCTTCCTATTCGCTCATTCAATTCACAAAACAAAGTAAATGTGAGTAGTCTTCCATCAGGCTTGTACCTTATTTCAGGGAATACTGATAGGGGTATTTTCCAATCAAACTTTGTTAAGCAGTAACTTGGAATGAGGACAACTTTACTCTTTCCCTACGCTGTTTCAGCAGATGAGGGGGATCGTCCTTCAATTATCGGAGAAAAGGTCAAATTTTTTCTAACATTTTGCCAACTAGTGCTTTCTCGATTTGCAAAATGACAGGTAAGCGGTCGTAGATTTTTTTGCTGAACCCATTCAAGGGGTGCACCTGCGGAACAGCTGTACGAATTTTCGAACACGACCTCACATCTCCCATTACCCTCACATTATCTCATCAGTCTCTGAGTAGATTTCACTTTCACCATAGGTCAATTCACTCAGGTTTCCGTAAAGGCATGCTGATCCTCCCCATAATTTTGAGCCAGTAAAACATTCTATTTATCCATTCAAACAAATCAATGAAATGAAGAACGGTATTTTCTTGTCTATACTGATTGTATTTGGTGCGATTTCACCTACGATTGCCCAGGACACCACGATCACCTACCCGGCTGGTCCTTTTGCCACCTTCTTTGATGGCGACTTAATAGAGGCAGACTATTGGGACTCGGTTCCTAGAATTCTTTCCGCAGGCCTGGGTTTTTGCGATATCGGCGGAATACCAGCTCCAGTAGTCACAGAAGCGCTCGTACAACAGGCCGGAGGCGCGTGGTTGTCCGACACCAATTGTGATTCAACCAATGTAGGTGCCTTTACACTTGTTACCACCCAGCAACAGCTGGGAACATTGTACATTATGCAAACCCCCTATGATGAGTTGAAAGACGGGTCAATCGGGCTGGATGGGCTCCCCATCGTGTTTAGCTGGCCGGTATTGACCAACACCATCGACCTGACGGACTTCCAGTTTACCCTGAATACCGGGGAGATTGTAACCCCGCTAGCGGCCAGTTCCCAGCCCAACTGGGAGAACAATGAACGGAACTGTGTGGTGGTATGGGCAGACTGGGGCAACAGATTGCCGAGTAGTGATCCCAATGCGCGCTTCCCAGTGAAGTGTGAGATTGTGGCAGATGAAACCCCGCTGACGCTGGTAGGCCCCAACGATCAACTGGTCAGTGCGGTAGGCCTGAGCTGGGAGACCACAACCAGCCCCTACGACCTGAATAATGGCCCCAGGCTGGTGGGGGCAAAGCTGAACTATGTAGGCGA
Organism: Bacteroidia bacterium; assembly: GCA_965263105.1. Classification (GTDB taxonomy): domain Bacteria; phylum Bacteroidota; class Bacteroidia; order J057; family J057; genus JBCCTX01. The sequence continues at coordinate 2,260,497 of CBDHGL010000003.1, forward strand.
AGGTGCTCCGGGGGAAGGCGTAAGCAGTACCCTGACTGAACAATTACTGCCTGGCCTCTTGTTCCCCAATTCAGAGTTTGACCTGTATGGAGGAGGCGACTTCCGCTTGCGCATGCTCACCACCGGAGGCTTTTCGCCTGACGGGGTACGAGGCGTTCTCCCTACAGACTATGAGAAGTTCTTCCGCATCCATGTGCGAGGTGCTAACGGCGACACCGTCCTGATGGTACAGGATAGTGTGGACTATCAGGTGCTCGGCGGCACCTTACGGGTCATCGGCCTGTCTGACCTGGGCGCAGCAGAAGGCGGCGATGTGCAGTACGGCGATTGCTATGCCGACGACCGAGACAACTACATCGACATCATCCTGGTGGGAGATACCGCTGCGGCCAAAAACATCCTCTTTCTCGAAATCCCGAGTTTAGAGGGGGGCTACTCTGCCTTCTACAATCCCGGAGGCCCCGGCACAACTCCTTATCCGGGGGTAAGTTATACCCAACCCGGCCCACGCGACCTGGAGCCGGTCATCATTGCCCTGGATGATCCGATGCGCGTCAGCTACGATGTGAGGCCAGAAGTAGATTCGCTCAATTTTGTGTCGTACAATACCGTCAATCTCCCTTTCCTGCCTGAAGGAATCGAATATGATGTCGAGAGAGAATCCTTCCTTGTTTCCTCCGCACTGACAGGAGCGATCAATTTGGTGCGTATCGATGGCGTTCTCTCCAATTTTGCTCCAGGACCGCTGTTCAATGGCAATGGCACCTTTGGCTTACAAATCGATACCCTCAATGATCGGCTGCTAGTGGTAGTGGCCAACATCCAAAACCCTACCGTGGCGCAGCTATACCGTTTCAACCTGACAGATGCTTCATTGATTGATACCGTAGACCTGGCCTCCCTGAATCCCTTTCCCGGACCTACCTTTGTGAATGATGTAACCGTTGACGATATGGGCAATGCCTATGTAACAAACTCTGACCAAGGCATCATCTACAAGGTGGATACGGACGGTGTAGGCTCGATCTTCTTTCAGGATAATAGTTTAGCCCCCACCAACGCCTTTACCCAGACGGGTTTCAATGGCATCGAGTACCACCCGGACGGCTACCTGCTCGTGGTGCATTCCACCCTTGACAAGATCTATAAGATCATGATCAATAACCCCTCACAGGCCACCGAGGTGAGTTTGCCTGCCGGGTATCTCCGTAGTGGAGACGGGATGTTTTTGGATGGGGATGAATTGGTCGTGGTAAGCAATGTCGCTAATCCTGCTTCCAGTCCCAGCTCGGACGACCCGGCTGTTCCCTTTGTAACCAAGTTTGTCAGCAGCGATGGCTGGAGTTCCGCCACGCCTGAGGGCGATACCTATGCGACAGGGGATCTTTTCCCCACCACGGTAGTCAAAGTAGGTGAGGGCTATTTCATCAACTATGGCTATTTCAATTACCTGATTAATTTTCAAAACCCTCCGATAAACTACCTGATTTCACGGGCGAATTTTGACGCGGACCAAAGGTATGCGGGTTCCTCCTCTGAGATTCCCAGGGTCAATACCCCCGTGGTACCCTTTTCCTACGGAGCTGAGTACCCGGAGCCTTATTATTCGGACTGTACTACCCCAATTGAGTCAGGTGTTCCGGACCTGAGGGGAGAATGGATAGAAGCGGCGGTTACCCTCAATGGCGTGGAAATAGCAGCCCAACCGATCTTGCATCACGAGCGCATCGAGCAATGCGGCAACCGTATCCTGATTGCAAGTGGTGGCGTACTACATGAGGTATTTGAAGCGGACAATACGTTGTTCAACGGCGTCAATGACGTGGACTCAACCGGTCTCCCCGCCCATTTCACCGGTAGCTTTGAAGACGATGTCTTTTTCCTCACCCCCATTATCCCCGGCGATACCGTCCCCGGCCCGAGCATCACCCGGGAAATCATTCAGGATGATGGGGGACAGAAAGTATTGAAGCTCTTCCAGCCAGCCTCCGGCACCACCAGATACCTTTTGGAAGAATCTACCCTCACTTCTCAACAACAGGTATCCATTATCCAAATGGTTAGCGTATCCCCCAATCCTTTTCGGTATCAGGCAGTTGTTTCATGGAATAACCCAAGCAATGAAGCCTTCCAGGTGCAATTGATTAGTCTCGCTGGACAGGTAGTCAGAATCTACCCTAGGGTAACTGGCGAATCTCTCCTGATACAAAAAGAGAGCTTGTTACCGGGCATCTACTTTTTGCGACTTTTCAGTGAATCAGGAACATCAGAAACGATGAAAATAATGCTACAGTAATAAGCTTCGCCAGGTAAATCAAAAGCGAAAGGACCCACAACCCTGAGGTCGGGGTTCGGTTCCCCACCGTTTAATGATTTATACGGATTCTTCGACCTGCGCCACGAAGAAAAAGCTCCCAGATTGGGGGCTTTTTTTGTTTATAATTTTTAATTAAATGTATTGATTGAAGACTATCCCGATAATCAGACAGCCTAAAAAGTTAAGGCAAGCTATACCATACCCCTCTACCTTTTCCATTTAATGCCAACATATTCTTTTGAACCAAGACTTTGAAGTGCCCCTTTAGGGTATTGCGGTTAGCTTGGGTGATGGCTATTGCATCTGCCATTGTGATTCTTCCGTGGTCCTTCACAAAATCTATTATCTGTAGAGATAATTCGGGTAGTTGAATGAGTAATAATTTCTCCCGCTCAACTTTGAGACGCAATCTCTGCATTTGCTGTTGCATGGACTTTAAATAGAATAAAAGCCAGGGATTCCAATTGGGTGAGTTTGTTCGAATCGTACCTTGTGTTTTGCGTAAAGCCAAGTAATAGGATTCCTTGCTTTGTTCAATTACGCTTTCCAAAGAGCTATATGGAACATACGCATACCCCGCATGAAGTAACAGTAAAGTGGTTAGAACCTGACTTAACCTACCATTTCCATCCTGGAAAGGGTGAATTTCAAGGAAAACCACAATGAATATCCCAATAAGAAGTAGGGGATGAAGGGTTTTATTTTCTGTTGAAGTATTATACCAAGTAAAAAGCTCTTCCATCAGCCTAGGGGTGTCAAAAGGGGTAGCTGTTTCAAAAACAACCCCTATTTCCTTCCCTTCTGCATCAAAGGCACTTATACTATTTGGTGATTTCTTATAGGTTCCTCGATGCCAATTATCTTTTTGAATATATTTAAGCAGCTCCCTGTGGAGCTGTTTGATATGGTTTTCAGATACCTGGATTTCCTTCCAAGCTGAAAATACCGTTTCCATTACTTCCGCATACCCAGCAACCTTTTGTTCATCCCGAGTCTCGAAGGATTTAATTTCAATTTTTGATAGGAGTTTCTCAACTTCGCGATCCGACAGTTTACTTCCCTCTATCCGAGTAGAAGAGCCAATACTTTCAATAGTGGCTACCCTTCTTAAGGCGGATAGCCGTTCTGGTGCAAGTGTTCCCAAAGCGCGCCAAGCCCCTTTGAACTCATCGATTTCGGCAATTAAAGAAAGGACCTCTAGTGTAATATGTATAGTTGAAGTATGGAGTATTACCCAAAAACACACCCATTTACACCCATTTGCAAGGAGTATGATGCGGATTCAAACCCTGAGGTCGGGGGTTCGATTCCCCACTGCATATACATTTATTCGGATTCTTTGACCTGCGCCACGAGAAAAAAGCTCCCAGTTTGGGGGCTTTTTTTATTTGAATAGAGGGCATAAATTGATAGTCGGAAATTTATAAAGCAGGGAAAATTCTATTCCTTCGGCAAAAAATTCTCTTCTTTTTCAGGTATTCGTTAATTTAAAGTTACTGTAAGAGCTATACAGTAAAAAGCATTAGGTACTCGAAAACTAGACGTTATGAAAAAGCATTTTATGGGCCTAAGCCTTGTCCTCCTTTTGACCGTTGTGGCCATGGCGCAGAAAAACGCCACAACAGTTGGTGAATTTATTATTGAACCGCCAACCCTTGAGAATTTGGGCTTCGAATGGTACATCGAGGGCGATGACAATCGCAATGCCACGGTACAGGTTGAATTCCGAATCGCTGGATCAGATGGGGATTGGATGAGAGGAATGCCTCTCCTAAGGATTGGAGGGGAACATATTGGCAGAGCAGGAATAGATTACACCACTCCCCATATGTTTGCGGGAAGCATTTTGGATCTGAATTCCCATACCGAGTATGAAGCCCGTTTTACCTTAAAAGATCCAGATGGAGTCGAAGGAGAAGGAGTCCAGCTTGTTAAGGTTTCTACACGAGCTGAACCTAAGGCTGCTAGTGGTGGGAGGGTAAGACATGTGTATTCCCAATACTATGAAGGAGAGAAAGAAGAACCGAATTACCCAGGTTTGGTCTCTGCCTATAATGGCTCGAAGGACACAAAGGGAGATTGGTATGTGGTAAGTGAAGATAAAGTTCAGCCGGGGGATATCATTAAAATACATGGGGGACTCTATCATGCGGATCTGCTCAACTATCCCGATTGGAATAATATACCCTTCGATGGGACGTATTGGTTTACGGCCAAAGGTACTGCGGAGCAACCTATTGTCATTGAAGCCGCAGGAGATGGCGAGGTCATCTTCGATGGGAAAGGGGCTGCCAACTTATTTAATGTCATGGCCACTGATCACCATATTTTTCAAGGGCTTACCTTTAGGAATGCCGATAGGGTTTTTGATGCAGGAAGGAAACACCTGGCTGGAGCAAGTAATTTAACCATACGGAATTGTCGTTTTGAGAATGTCGGTGAGGGTATTCGGACCGAATATGCGGGTTCCAAAAACTTTCTTATCCAAGATAACCTGATCCTGGGTCGTGATGATAGGTTCAGGCTCTACGGCTGGGCTGCTCATCGGGAGGGCTTGATTCCATATGGAACGCATCTTTTGGATTCTTACTATGGTATTAAAGTATATGGGTCTGGTCACGTAATTGCGCATAATTCCATTGCTTACTTCCACGATGCCATTGGTATATCCACCTACGGAAGCCCGGAGAATGAGCAAGAACTAAAGGCTGTATCCATCGATATATACAACAACGATTTACATCTTCAGGTCGATGACTTTATTGAGGCGGATGGTGGGGTGCACAATATTCGCATTATGCGGAATAGAGGGGTAAATGCGGCAGAAAATGGAATAAGTGCGCAACCCGTTTTTGGGGGGCCTGCCTACTACATTAGGAATATTCTTTACAATGTTCCACTGGGAGGAGCGCTTAAAATTCACGGAGGAGTACCGGGACTGACCGTTTATCACAATACCTTCATAACAGAAAATAATGCGGGTGCCAGGTATCCCAATTCTAACTTCCGGAATAATTTGTTTCTGGGTAGCGATGGGCCAATAGTCATTTCCTCTTTACGCCTTACCACTTCCTATTCGGTAGCAGATTATAACGGCTATCGGCCCAATCGAGGGCCTGATAGTCCGGAAAATCAATTTAGGGGCTTGTCCCCTGAAGGGGAAGAAGTAGAGTTTCAGACATTGGAGGCCTTTAACAAAGCCAGTGGCCTTGAAGCACACGGTATGATAGTCGACTATGATGTTTTTGAGGATCTTGAGAAACCGACTCATGCCTTGCAAAGAGGCTTGCCCAGTCCAGTTTATCATGCAGTAGATTTAAATTTTGAATTAAACCCAACAGGGAAGGCTGTAGATGCAGGAGTTCTTATTCCCAACGTAAACCATAACTTCAATGGAAATGCCCCAGATTTGGGAGCTCTTGAACTTGGGGGTTCTGCTGTGATTTACGGAGCACGATGGCTTGATCCGAGTCAAGAGTTTTATCGATGATCAAAAAATATTGGCGAAGTCAGAAATATCTGTAGCTTACATGAAGAATATTACTTCTACTATGTCCTTACAAACTACTCTTAGTCCTTTGATTCAACGATTCTCAACGTTCTCCCTGCAGTTTTTACTCCTTATGGTAATGGCAGGCATCCTCGCCTGCGAAAAACCTCCAGTGGAAGTAGGAGCCGGGGCAGACTGGGCCCACTACCTGGGGCATCCCACCAGCAACCAATATTCTACCCTAAACCAGATCAACACCTCTAATGTAGAGCAGTTGCAGGTAGCCTGGACCTTCGATACGGGCGATAGTGCCAACTACCAGGTCAATAACCTCATCATTGATGGGCGCTTATACACCGCAACACCTCATAGCCGGGTTATGGCGCTCGATGCTGCTGCGGGGGAACTACTCTGGACCTTTGATCCTACAGACTTTCATGAGGCGGGAGACGGAGACCAACGGGGACTCATGTATTGGAAGGAGGGAGAAAAAGGGCATATCCTCACCATGAAAGGACCCTGGCTCTATATGTTGGATGCTGCCACAGGTCAGTTACATAGCCCATTTGGAGAGGGGGGATTCATCCACATGGGGGAAGGCTTGGATGTGCCCGGTCGCCCCAACGTATACCTCAATACCCCTGGACAGATCTATGGAGATTTGCTCATACTGGGTGTCAATGTAAGCGAAGACGTGCCCGGCGCTGTCCGGGCTTTTGACTTGAAAAGTGGTAAACGCCAATGGATCTTTCATACCTTGCCTAGACCCGGGGAATATGGAACAGAAACTTGGCCTGAAGACTATTTGGAAAGGACTGGAGGGGCCTCCGACTGGTCGGGTATGGCCCTGGATTCGGCTCGGGGAATTATCTACCTATCCACTGAGACTGCTGGTCCAGACTTTTATGGAGGAGATCGCTATGGGGAAAACCTCTTTGCCAATTCCTTGATCGCCCTGGATGTGAAAACGGGTAAACGACTCTGGCACCAGCAGTTGGTCCACCACGATCTATGGGACCTGGATATCCCCGCCCCACCCAATTTATTGACCGTTAAACACCAAGGGAAAAATGTAGATATCGTTGCTCAAGGAACCAAGATGGGACTGCTCTTTGTCTTCGACCGGGTAACGGGAGAGCCCCTTTGGCCGATCGAAGAACGCCCCACCGAGGCTTCTCGGATAGAGGGAGTTCAAGCCTGGCCTACCCAGCCCTTTCCTACGCAACCTCCTCCGCTTATGCGGCAGCGCTATACGGAGGAGGACTTTTCGACGATATCGCCTAAAGCTGAACAACTGAGCAAAGATGTGTTCAATCGATCCGGTAATTTCGGTCCCTATCCCCCACCTAGTTTAGAGCAAATCATTATGTTTCCTGGCTATGACGGGGGTATGGAATGGGGGGGAGCAGCTTCCGACCCGGAAGGTATTTTGTATGTGAATGTAAATGAAATGCCCTGGTTCTATCAACTGATTCCTACAACCAAGGAAGATGGCAGTCCCTTTCCTTTTGGTGAACGCCTGTATCGGGCACAGTGTGCTTCCTGTCACGGAATCGATCGCCAAGGCGATCCTGCAGGAGGCTTTCCTGCCCTGAATACCTTGAAAGATCGGGTGAAACCGGAATACGTCAAAAACATCCTGGTAAATGGGGGAGGACGTATGCCCGCCTTTGATCATATGCCCGAACGCAGGCAACAAGCCATCATTGACTTTTTGTTTGAAGTCGAAGAAGCAGAGACTGAGCCAGCTGAGGAATCAGTCTATACTCCTCCTTATGTGTTCCGAGGCTTCCAACGCTTTTTGGATGCAGAGGGCTATCCAGCCATAAAACCCCCTTGGGGAACCCTCAATGCAGTGGACCTCAACACCGGGACGATCAAATGGAAGGTACCCTTGGGAGAGTTTGAGGAATTAACTCAAAGGGGAATTCCGATTACAGGTGCCGAGAACTATGGCGGTCCGGTGGTGACGGCAGGAGGGCTAATCTTCATCGGCGCTACCTCGGACCAGAAGATTCGGGCCTTCGATGCCTCAAATGGAAAAAACTTATGGGAAGGCGATTTGCCCTTTGATGGTCATTCTACGCCGAGTACCTATATGGCCCAGGGTAAGCAATACGTAGTTATTTCAGCAGGTAACTTCAAGCTGAAACCCATAAAAGGGGGGATGTTGGTGGCTTTTAGCTTGCCGGAATAAATTCGACTTAATCGATTGGAAATTTATCCAAGCCTGGGTAGCTTAGCTGCTCCATTAACCCAAACTATGTTAGGCTCCCCTATATTGAATCCCTCCCAATTATCCCAATGGAAGAAAAATGGATTTTTGGCGCTTCCTCAATTTTTCACCCTAGAGGAACAAGCAGATATCCTCCAGGCTGTGGAAGAGATTGGAAATTGGAAACCTGGCGAAGGGGATTGGCTGCAACACTATGAGCAAATAGGAGAGGCGGTTAGAATCTCTCGCTCGGAAAACTTTCTTCCTTTTCATAAGGACATGCACGCCTTGTTGAGCACGGGGAAATTGGTCCAAGTGATTTCGGAGGCCTTAGGGGAGCAAGCGGTATTGTATAAAGAAAAAATCAACTATAAATATCCCCATGGGGGAGGATATGCAGCCCATCAGGATGCAACGGCCTATGACGAATTGTCTCAGCACATATCCTGCCTGATTGCGGTTGATCCCGCTACACGGGAAAACGGTTGCCTGGAGATGGTGGAGGGAGAACATCAACGGGGATTCATTGGACCGGATGAGAGGGGATTGATACCGGTCGATGAAGCTAACAAAATGAAATGGGAGCCCATCGAATTGGCATGTGGAGATATCTTGCTATTTCACTCCTATGCGCCTCATCGAAGTGGTATCAATAAGACTAAGGCTCCCAGGCGTGCCATCTATGCTACCTATAATGCCTTGTCTGAGGGAGATCTGAGGGAACAATATTATCAACAAAAGATAGCGAAATTAAAGGCTTTTCGGGCAGAGGGGGGTGAAAAGGCCGGGAGGATAAGTTTGATTGGACACTTTCAGGGGAAGAGTGTTGACCTGTAGGTTTAAAGATGCTTTTTCAATTGACTAAAACGTTGTTCTTATGGCAAATGCAACTCATTCTCAGTTTTGGTATGACTTAAAAAACGCTTCAAGTAAGCAGGAGCTATGCTCGATTTTATTTACTTATCTGAGAGCAAAGGGGCAAAGTAACTACGATGAATCTGTAACCCAGTATGAACACGCCGTTCAAGCTGCCGCCTTGGCCCAGGAAGATCAGGCTTCTTCTTCAAGTCTGGTAGCGGCCTTATTTCACGATATGGGGCACATGATCGTGGATGAGGAAAATGCTCAGGGAGATTTTCTGAAAGAAGACCTGTTTCACGAAGAAATTGGAGCTCAATACCTTGCTTTGGTCTTCCCTGCCAGCGTAGTGGATCCTATTCGGCTACATGTGCCGGCTAAGCGCTATTTATGTACGGTAGACCCTAGTTATCATGAAGGGCTATCCTCTGCTTCGAAGCGTAGCTTTCAATTACAAGGCGGCGTATTTTCGGATCAAGAACTCAGCGAATTTACACAGGAGCCTCATTGGGAAGCAGCGGTTCAGCTCCGGAAATGGGATGACTTGGCGAAAGTGAGAGGGAAGGGGGTTCCTGAGGTGGAAACCTATGAAGAAGTGGTGATGGAGGTATTAGCAGAACCCCCATATGAGGCTTTATCCACTAATTCTTTCCAATAGAAATACGCGGCAGCTCCTATGAGACATATAGCTCCTAGAAAGGCAATCACATAGCTTAAGGGGACAAAGAAACTCATCCAATTATCAACGGCCATGCCAAAGTTTTTATACAACAGGACCACCATGCTCCCTAGATAGCCTAAGGCATCGGAGACATAAATCAAGTATCCTGCATTGCTTTTGTTTTTGAACAAGGCAATGAGTCGATCAAATAAAATTCCGTGGTAGGGGATATAGGCATAAAACAGTCCTAAGCCAATAAGGGTATACCAGGTATAGGGGTTCAATTGTCCTTGCTCGTAGAGCCAGGTACTTAGGCCTACGAGCAAACAACCCAGTGCCATGAATCCATAGATGGTCATCACTGCATAGCGATTGTTTTTAATCAGGACTACGAGACCAAAAGAAATGAGTACGATGGCTGCGATCCAGATTTCTGACTTTGCCAGGTTAGAAGCTGATTCTCCGTAGCCAATTTCTGTGAGTAACTCTATCGCAAAATTATCTCGTATGTCGCGGTACACGGTCAATAAGATGATCGCTACCATGATTAAGATAATTCCCGGGGCAAAGCGTTTTAGCACCTGCCATCGGTCCGATCGGTTCATGGGAATCCGTTCTGTTCGGGCTGCTACATCCCTGGCATCAGGAGGAGGAAGTCGATGGAGCAAGATTAAAAATCCTAGCAAGGGAAGGAAGAAGAGGGCCCCCGTTAAGAAGGGCATCCAGAACTCAGAAATACCGTAGCTATCCATTAGATATTTCCCGACAGACTTTACTACCCCTGAGGAAACGATGAAACTGGAGGCCTGTCCTATAGCCAGAATTTCGGTTACCCTTCTTCCTTCCAAATAGGCAAAGACGAAGCCCCAGATCATGCCTAGGGGAAGCCCATTGAGGAAGAGGAAAAGAAAATGCTGGGTAAGGCCAAAACCCAAAAGCGCCAATTCCGCAAAGCCGATGAAAGCCAGGATTAACCAGGGGCGCTGTTTGCGGGTGATGGAAGGAACCACGCTGATGCCCAAAAATTTGGAAATCGTATAGCCAATTAGTTGAGAGATTACCAGGATAATTTTGTAGTCGATGCCCCAGTAAGTAAGTCCTTCAAAGGTTCCTACTGCGAAAGGTTTGCGAAATGCGTACGTACAAAAGTAGATCGAAAAGGCAGCGATGGCTCCTAGGGGAGTTACCCATTTTCTGGGGATTGCTTTTTTGTGAGGCATGAACTTTTTTAAATAGCAGGAACCGGTTTTTCAATCTTCTCTTAAATTAAAAAAAGAACCATTAAAAATTTGGGAATAAAATAGTATCTTAATGTAAACAAACTCAACGCCTAGAAAAATGCCTACCCTAAGATTTGTAAAGCCTTTTAAGATTCCCTTAAAGTCTCACCCTCGAAAAAGTGGGGAGAACCTTACCTACCTTCTTTGGGGAGACCCTGTACATGTAAAAGACGATAATCCACATGGTTCAGAATGGGTAGAGGTGATGGCAAGGGCCTGGGATTCTGGTTTTTTGAAGCGGGAGGATTTAATGGATGAATCCCTTTTAGAGATCTATATTATCGACGTAGGCCAGGGAGATGGAGTCCTATTCAAAACGCCAGATAATAAGTGGCATTTGCTGGATGCAGGTACGACCAATTCCAAACAGATGACCGGAAAAGGGGCCGCTAACTTCGTTCGGTTTAAGTTCCTGGAAGATCTACGTCTTCCAAGGGTTAGTCTGGAGAACATGATTCTATCGCATCCAGATTTGGATCACTATGGAGGGATGATCGACCTTTTGGAAGGACGGCTAAGGGGGCACGATCCGTTCGAAACGGAGGTTAAAACCTTTTATCACAATGGATTGGGGCGCTTTTCTAGTTCCCCCAAACTAGGAGAAGAAGATGCAGATGGGCATATTGAACCATATCCTTTTCCCAATTATCGATTGAGCCGAACACCTGACTTTATCAAGCAGTTATTGGATGGAAAATCAGATTTTGAAGCCCAGTTAGAGAATTTTAATACAGATTTCCGTCAATTAACAGAGTTAGCTTTAGAAAAAGCAGAAACCTTTCAAAGAATTTCTGTAGATACGGGCTTTCTTCCCGGGTATGGTCAGGGAGAATCTGATATCCAGATTAAGATTCTGGGTCCAATAGTAGAGCGCTATAATGGGGACCAAAGGGGCTTGAGAAAATTGAGTAGTGAATCAAAAACACGAAATGGTCATTCCATTGTTCTTAGAATAGATTATAGGGGCGTAAAAATTTTGCTTACGGGGGACCTAAATGAATCCTCTCAGAAGTTATTGCTCAATTATGTTCCTGCGGAAGAGTTTAAGGCAGATGTCGCCAAGGGATGTCATCATGGATCAGCCGACATTTTATTTGAGTTTCTCAAAGCAATGAAGCCCAAAGCTACTATATTGAGTTCTGGTGATAATGAAAGTTATGCCCATCCACAACCACAGATTATTGGGGCCAGTGCCTATTTTGGGGAAGAGTATATCGGTAAGGGGGAGAGGCGCTGTCCTCCCTTGGTATACTCTACAGAGTTAGCGCGGTCTGTTTCTCTCAAATTTCCAGTTGATGTCAAGGTTCGTAGTGCTAGAGGTCAAGACGACTACGTCAGACATTTTGCCTTTAATACCTTAATTCGCGCTAGAGAAGAGGGCTTCTACAGAACTCTCCTTCACACACCGATAAATACGGATTTAATTTATGGACTGGTTTCAGTTCGCACAGATGGACAGACCATTTTGATTTCAACATCCAAGGAAGCTGGGAATGACTTTGATACCCAGGAAATTCACTTGGGATGAGGGTTCTTTATATAGAATTTTGACTCCATTTAACCTGGAAGCCTGAATTAATTAAACGGATTCTTTTTTAAAATAATCAGACTGAAATTCATGAACAGACTTACCTGCTTCCGCCAAAGCCCTTAGGCTATCGGGCACAGCCCAGCGATCTCCGCCAAAGCGATCTCTGAAGTCGTCGCAATCATTCACAAATTGCTGGATTCCCACAAAGTCGATATAGGAAATCGACCCCCCTGTGTAGATAGGAAAGCCCCAGCCTAATACCGAGCCCAAGTCTCCATCTGTGCTAGAGCGCAGGACTCCTTCATCCAGACACCTGTAACTTTCCAATGCCTGGCGATGCATGATGCGCTTGGCAATCGTTTCTTTATCAAGGGTCTTGGGATCGGGATTATAAAGTTCTTTCAATCCTGGACCACAGTTTCTTTTTTCCTCCTTGGGGATAGTCGTAAAAGCCAGCTCCTTCCTTTTTGCTGGTTCTTCCTAGTTCAACCAGTTTCTTAACTAGCCCATAAGACCTCATAGCCTCTGGACTTTGGGCCAGGTTGGGGTTGCTCTCCATTACATGGAGAGTTAGGGTAAGGGTTACTTCGTCATGCACAGCCAATGGACCTACTGGCATGCCCTTTTGCTTGGCGATGTTTTCGATCATCGCGGCTGGTACCCCTTCTTCCAGCAGGAACAAGCCCTCATTCACAAAGGTTCCGAAGCAGCGGGAAGTGAAGAATCCCCGACTATCATTAACTACAATGGGTACCTTACCTATGGCAATGGTATAGTCTACTGCTGCGGCTATAGCCTTATCAGAACTTTTCTCTCCTACAATAATTTCCACCAAAGGCATCTTGTCAACAGGAGAGAAAAAGTGTATACCGATAAAGTTTTCGGGTCTCTCTGAAGAATTTGCCAACAAAGTGATCGGAATGGTAGAGGTGTTGGAAGCATAAATTTTATCTGGAGCCAATACCGCTTCTGTTTCCTTGGTAACCTTATCCTTTAATCCAGGATCTTCAAAAACGGCTTCAATGACCATGTCACAGCCTTCCATGGAAGCAGGATCATTAGTAGGATGAATTCGCGAAAGAAGGGCTTGGGCCTTTTCGGGGGTAGACCTATTCTTAGCAATAGCTTTATCGAGCAATTTTTGGGAATAGGCTTTGCCTTTTTCCGCATTTTCCACTGAAGTATCTTTTAAGACGACTTCCATTCCCACCTTTGCCGAAACATAGGCGATTCCAGCACCCATCATGCCGGCACCAAGAATTCCTAACTTTTTCACTTCGTATCGGGGCTGATCCTTAGGCCTGGCCTTACCCTTTCTCGCAGCTTGCATGCCCATAAAACCCGTACGGATCATGTTTTTTGCTTCGGGAGATTGGCAGACTTTGGTAAAATACCTGGCCTCAATTTCCAGAGCCCTGTCTATGGGAACCTGGAGCCCATCGTGCACCACGCTAAGGATATAAGACTGAGCAGGATAGTTACCATGGGTGAGTTTGGCCACATTCCCTACAGCCCCCATGAGGGTTTGAACTCCGTTTGGGGACCATACAGCTCCTCCAGGAATTCTGTGTTTTTTATTATCCCAAGGCTGGACAGGAGTAGGATTAGCCAAAATCCATGCTTTGGCCTTAGCCATCAGGTCTTCTGGGGAATCAGCAATTTCATCCACCAGTCCATCTTTTAACGCTTTGGGAGGCCTAACCTCTCTTCCCTGCAACAAATACATCAAAGCTGTTTGTATGCCCATGAGGTAGGGAGCTTTGGCGGTTCCACCTCCTCCTGGTAGAAGTCCCACCTTAGACTCTGGGAAGCCCAATTTGATCTTGATATTATTTAGCACAATTCGATGATGGCAAGTAAGGGCGAGTTCCATCCCTCCGCCGAGCGCCGTTCCATTGATAGCTGCTACAAAGGGTTTTCCACCCGTTTCCAATTGCCGAAACCCCTGATGCATCTGTAGAATGCCATCTAAAAAGGCTTTGGAATCTGTGATGGGCTTGCCCAACATTCTAAGGTCTCCGCCTGCCATAAACATCTTCTGACCTGAGGTGGTAATAATCCCTTTCACAGATTCATCCTCAACGGCCTTTTGAGCCACCTCCAAATAGCTGGTGACAAAATCAAAGCTAAACAGGTTTGCGGGTTCATTGACCTGATTAATGGATATAGTAGCGATCCCATCAGCGTCAACGCTATAGCTTAAATAATCGTTTGTCATTTTGTTGATTTCTCTGGTAATACTAAACGCGCTCAATGATGGTAGCGATTCCCATTCCCCCACCAATACAGAGGGTGACCAATCCAGTGTTGACATCTCTTCTTTCCATTTCGTCCATTAGGGTGCTAGTAAGCATACAACCCGTAGCTCCTAAGGGATGTCCGAGGGCGATGGCTCCTCCATTTACATTGATTTTATCGTGAGAAACGCCCATTTCCTCCATGAACAACATAGGTACGGCTGCAAAGGCTTCGTTTACTTCGAAGAGATCTATATCATTTTTGGTCATGCCGGCTTGCTTGAGCGCTTTCTTGGAGGCAGGAGCAGGGCCGGTTAACATGATAGTGGGATCTGTTCCGTAAATTGCTGTGGCTAATATTCGGAATCGAGGCTTCAAGCCAACCGCTTCACCGCCCCTTTTATTTCCTACTAGGGCTACAGCGGCTCCATCCACAATGGCAGAGGAGTTTCCGGCGTGGTGAACATGATCGATTTCTTCTACCTCTGGGTATTTATCTATGGCTACGGCATCGTAACCCGCCATTTCGCCCATCATGGCGAAAGAGGGTTTTAACCCACTCAGGCCTTCTACGGTAGTAGAGGGTCGGATATTTTCATCGGTTTCCAGAACGGGTATACCATTGATGTCTTTAACAGCAATACGAGACTTGTTGAATAAGCCCTCAGCGTCCGCTTTGGAAGCACGCATTTGTGAGCAGTAGGCAAATTCGTCCACATCTTTGCGGGAATAGCCATGTTTGGAAGCAATTAAATCTGCTGAAATCCCTTGAGGAACGATATGACCGGGAATCGCAACAGCCGGATCTATGAACATTCCTCCTCCATCGGAACCCATTTTTACTCGAGACATACTTTCCACTCCTCCTGCAACCATGAGATCCCGAAAACCTGATTTTACATAGGCAGCTGCCTGATTAATGGACTCCAAACCCGATCCGCAAAAGCGGTTGAGGCTTACCCCACAAAGGTGATCCCCATAGCCGGAGTGTTGAGCAGCTGTCTTAGCGATATTGGCCGCTTGGTCCATGACCTGACCTACACAGCCTAGAATCACATCTTCTACTTGAGTGGTATCCAGCTCATTTTTTTCCCTAAGCTCCATCATTACCTGAGCGGCAAGTTCTGTTGGGGTAATGCCCATCAAGGCGCCTTTTCTATTGCCTTTTCCGCGAACTGTTCGTACGGCATCAAAAATATATGCTTCCATTAATTAGAGATTAATAATAGTTGGTTCTTATTTGTGTCTTTGTCGCATCTATAAAAGGTCAGAAAATACAACATAAATTTTATAATCCATAAGCCTTTTCGACCTGTGTATATAAACTAAAGTTAAAAATGCCGTAGATGTTTTCCCATTGGGAAATCCACTTAGTATGAGATGGGGTAAATTTTTAAAAATCTAGTTTTCCGCTATGATAAAATAAAAAAAATCGTATCTTATAAATATTCTAATTATACGTCCTCCGGATAGGCTTTTTTACACGTTCATAAATTTTTGATAGGCTTAGCCAAATTCAGCTGTTGTCATACGTGACAAGGTTGTCGATTCTCCATATAGGAGCCTGGTTTTTATTTTATCCCTTTTGTCCTAATTCCAAATACACTCAAAACCCACACTATGCAAACTGTCAGCGAAATCCTCAAGTTCTGCGAAGAGGGACTCCACGGACCAGAAGTTTCGCCAGAAGAGGCTGCAAAACTACATGTAGAGAAGGGAGGGGCTCTGGTAGCTTCTGGCCGATTTGAGGAAGCCAAACAAGATTTTCTTCAAGCTATTGAGCACAGTCCCAATTTTGCCGAAGCCTATAATAACCTTTCAAACCTCTATTCGATGGAGGGAGATTTTGATCAGGCAGTTGAATTCGGCGCAAAGGCTCACGAACTAGACCCTGACACCCATGAACTCAACTGGCTTCTTGCAAGAGAAGGAAAACGGATGACAGATAAGTTGAAGGAAACTCCCCATCCTCAATTGTTCTATAAAAGGGGGATCCTATTTGATCGGCAAGGGGCCCATGAGAAAGCGGTCGAAGACTTTCAGAAGGCGATAGAATTGGATTCAGAATTTAATGATGCCTACAAGGAATTAGGAGATGCTTACCTAAAGCTTGGGAAGGTTGAGGAGGCAATAAAAGCCTATGATGAGGTGTCGGATCGGGTTCATGATTACGATTTCAAGGAAGAAGACTTTTTGTTTAAGATAAAGCGATGGGAGCATTTGATAAAAAAGGTGGAACTCAATCCTAGGGCTGCCGATTGTGCCCAACTAGCTATTTTCTACACCAGCCAGAAGACAGTTCCCAGTTACAAAAAGGCACGTGAATGTTTCAAAAAAGCGTTGTCTTTGGACCCCTTCCACGCCGTGGCCTTGGAGGGCTTGATTGAAACAGAAGAAGTACTTCAGGATAAGGGACTTATTGAAGCTCAAGAAGCACTAGGACCCCCGGTGCTAGTTCCCAGTGTAATTGGCTTGACCAAATTCCTCGCTGTGTCTGAGCTAAGAACTGTGGGTTTTGAACCCGACATCAAATACCAAAGAACAGAAGATTCCTTACAACATGGACTGGTTATGGCAGTAGACCCACCTGTAGGGACGGTTAATGATTCCGGAAATAAGGTTACCTTAACCATAGGGCATCCAGGCTTGGCCTTAGAAGCCATAGAGGGAATTGGGGACACTTTTCAAGAAACTTTGATTCAAAATGGGATTCCTGATCTCGCGAGCCTTAATGCCAATCCTACGATAGGAGAGGGTATTCCTGGATTGAGTGGTGAGCGAACTACTCACTGGGCTCAAATGGCTTCCTGGCTGCTTGCCTATCCAGGAGAGATAGATGGCAACCTGGCCGAAATTGCAGTTGCAGGACTGGGGATCTCCTCGCCGGAAAAAGCCTATGAAAGATTCTTAGGAATGTCTTTAGAAGAAATTCGCACCGCGATCAAAGAAGTCGATGGGAAGGTAAAACTTCCTGCCAATTACCTGGAAGAGCACCTGGAATCCTTTGCCAATCTTATATACGAGATCCAGTAATCCCCAAATAGATGCAAAAAATGCCCTTCCTAACGGCCAGATTGTGCATTATTCTCTCTTATTTAACTAGATAATAACCTACCCTACATATGAAAACTATTGTTAATTCGGAACTGCAAAGCTATTATGGAGGAGCCAATCGGGGCGACCGCCTCAATGCAGGTCAATCCCTGTATGCGGGAGATTTTTTGGTCTCCAGGAGTGGAATGTTCCGAGCAACTTATGAACACAGTGGCAATTTTATTGTATATGACTGGAACAATAAAGCCATATGGATTTCTCCGCGTTGGGTGGGGAATACCACCCCTGGAAAAGTCATCATGCAGGCCCAGGACGGAAACTTTGTCATATATAATGCTTGGAATCAGCCAGTTTATTCCTCCAATAAATATGGGAGTAGGTATGTGGGAAGCTTCCTGATCATGCAAAATGATGGCAATCTGGTTACCTATGATCGTTATGGACGTCCCAGTTGGGCTTCAAATACACATCGGTATGTCCCTCCTGCAGCTTCTACGAATGTTACCTTTAATCAGGCGGTAGGGGCCAGTGCTTCGGCAACTGGTGCCTGTGCCGTAGCAGCAGCTGGCGCAACTGCTGGAGGAGCTACTGCCTGTGCCGGTGCGGCAGCTGGGGTAAGTGCCTGTGGGGCCGTAGCCTGTTCGGGTAATGTTTGCGGTGGGGTAGTAGGAGGGGGAACGGTATGTGCTGGGGATGTAGCTGGAGTAGGCGGAAATGCAGCCGATGTTTGTGCAGGGGTAGCAGGAGGTGCTACTGCTTGCGGGGCTGTGGCCGGCGTAGGATCTGTTTGTGGAGCTGTCGCCTCAGGAGTGGCCGTTTGCGCAGGCGATGTTGCTGGAGCTGAGGTAGGAGGAGCTAGTGCATGTGCTGGAAATGTCAGTGGAACAGATGTATGTGGAGCCGATGCCAATTTCGGAGTTCAGGGAGCAGGGGTATGTGGTGCTCAAGTAGGTTTTTGTGGTGCAGTAGCCTGTGTGGCCCTTCCTATCGGAGGAAACTGGTAAGCCCTCCCAAGGAAATATTATTTACCCAAACTAAATCCCGATCCCTTGAAAGAGTCTATATATAATTTAAAGATAAAAATGAAGGAGGGGAGGTTGTTGATGTACAACTCCCTGAGCCGTTCCTTGAGCCTATTGGAAAGAGAGGATGTAGAAGAGTTGCACCAGGCCACTCAAAAGGGAGATCTCTCCTTTGGAGAAGACCTGCAACTTGCTACTCCCACCATGCATCAATTGATGAGCCAAGGATATCTGATCCCTGACTCTGTGGATGAAATGGGGGTAGTTCAGGCCATGTATGAGGAGGCACGCTTTAAGTCAGATGCCATAAATTTTATTGTGTGTTCTACCTTGGCATGTAATTTTGGGTGCGACTATTGCTTTCAAGGCTTGGATAAGCCCTTGGAAACGATGAAGCCCGAAGTTCAGGATGGTATTGTAGCCATGTTTGAGAAAATCCTTGACGAAAGACCTGAACTGAAAACTGTCCAGTTTATTTGGTATGGAGGGGAACCCTTGGTAAAGAAAAAGATCATCCTGGACCTTGCCGATCGCATGATTCCCATCGCTGAGGCGAGGAATATTTCTTATTCAGCTATGATGGTTTCCAATGGGTACCTGATGGATAAAAAGACGGCACAAGCACTCTTTGACAGAGGCCTCCAAGCGGTTCAGATTACCTTGGATGGGTCCCAGGAATTTCACGATTCACGTAGACACCTGCTTTCCAAAAAAGGGACATATGATCGTATTCTCAATCACCTGAAGGACTGGATTGACGAAGTCCCCATTCATGTCAATATCCGGGTAAATATCGACGAGCGGAATAAAGAGGGGATTCACAGCCTGATAGACGATTTGGTAGGTAGAGGTCTTGCTCATAAAAGGAACTTTAAATTATATTTTAGCCCAGTAGAGTCAATAACTGAAGGCTGCAAAGATATATCCGATAAGATGATTAAGAAGGTGGACTATGGGCAATTGGAAGTGGCCCTGTATCGCTATGCCTTTGAAAATGGCCTAGCTGATTTGCCCTATCCACCCAGGTTCTTGGGGATTTGCTCAGCCCTTCGTCCCAATGACTTTATATTAGTTCCCAATGGAGATATTCACAAATGTTGGGATACGGTAACTTTCCCTGAGAAAAGAGTGGGTAATATTTTTGATGATACCCTCATTCTGAGCAGCCAAAATGCGAATAAACAAAAATGGGATACCTTCAACCCATTTGATAATGAGATTTGCCGGAGTTGCAAGATTTTGCCCAACTGTAGTGGCTACTGTGCGCATAAATTTATTTATGCTTCTGACACGACAGGAGAAGCCATTCTTCCCTGCCCTAGTATAAAATACTCTATTAATGAGCGACTAGTCTTAAGGGCAGAAAAACAAGGGGTCATCTCTTCCGCTGATTACGATCCCCAAGAGATTACCACCAATCCCTATGAATTGACTCCTAAAATGCATACGGTAGAGAGTATGAAGGGGCACCTAAATGAGGAAATACCAATTGTGGAAACCCATGCATGATCCAGGCATAGAAAGGGAAGTTTCGGGGAAAATCCGAGAAGAATTGTTCCAGTTGGCGGCTTTTTATCAGTTTGTTGATTCACAAACCTTGGATATCCTTAAATCAATTGACTTAAGTCATTATGTAGAGGTTGTCGTGAATACCACCGGTTTTGAATTAGTTGTAGGGGGCATACATCGGGAGAAAGAGCTTATTGCCTCGGCAAAAGAGCTGGGCTACCCCAACTCTATTATTGAATCCTTTGAGCATTTCACCCAATGTTTCCCTGACAAGATGCTCTATTCCAAGCTGTGTTTTGGACTTGATTCTTCTCCTCCAAGCCTTTATTTATGCATAACTGAACCTTGGGATAAGGTCCTGCCGGAACTAGAAAAACTCCCGGGAATGGACCAAATTTCAGCCCATTACCAAGTGATTGCATCCCAAAGAAAAATGTGTTTTCTCCTCGGTTTTTCCCTAGATAAAGATAGTCAGTTTCTTTCAGCCAAAACCTATCATCTGGCCCCATTTCCTAAGGGTCCAGCTCATTCTGCGCCCTTTTTGTTATCCAACCGATATTCGCAGAATACCCTTTTAGAGGAAGAAAAATCCTATACGGCCGGGGTGAGTTGGGATGATTTTGGTAGGGATAATAATTGGGAGACACTTATTCAAGCAGGAAAGGAAATCTTTGGTACCGAGTATGGAATGTTTCTGGGGCTTTCTCGTGAAGGGGAAAAAGTAGGGAAAAAGGGGTATATTTTGAGGTTTGACAAACGGGAGAATGAGAATTATAGTCTCAAGACCTATAATTACTATGCAGAGGAGGGGGCTCAATTGATGAAAATAGGAGATTATCCCGCTGCGATCGATGCCTTCTCAGAGTCAATTGCCTTCCATCGGGACAGCCCTGAGGTTCTGGCAGAGTTATATAATATGCGAGGCACCTTGTATTACGGCTTACGGAAATTGAATGAAGCCAAAGCGGATATTCAAAAAGCAATTGAATTAAATGAACATATGGCCTCTGCGCATAACAATCTTTCTGCTGTGTATATGCAGTTTCGTGAGTATGAAAAGGCCGTTTTTTCAGCTGGGAGGGCTCTATATCTTGATCCAGCCAGTGATGCCACAAATTTGACCATGGCCAAGCGCTTATTACGTCAGGCAGAAATGCATGCTTAATGGGTTCTAAGAAAAAATATCTATTTATTCCCTTATCGAGCTTTGGCTATCTCTTTCCAGCCATCAAAGTAGCCCATATTCTGATGGAAAGGGGAGAGGAGGTGCTGTTTGCTACCACCATTCGCTATGTAGATTTACTAAATCTCCAGGGGATTCCAAGCGTGGGTGTAATGAATCAAGCCAGCGAAGAACCCTTCTTATTTCCAGGCACCTGGTATTGTGACCCCTATTTGCAAAATACGGTTAATACCTTTAGCCAAATTATTGAATCGTATAGACCTGATGTTATCATTAGCAATCCCTTAGGACTTTCTGCCATGATAGTCGCAGAAAAATACCAACTGCCTTATATCAATATTGGCTTTTGTGAATATTTATATCCCGGTATTGGAGAAGCGAATGCCACCAAAGAATGGCGGATAAAAGAACTCACTGAATTTTACAATCAAAATCGTGCTAAACTTTCCCTTCCCCCCGTCCCAGTTTCCGTGGCAAATAGTCCCCTTATTGGGAATAGGTACCTCATCAGAAATATCCCGGAGCTAGATGAGTCCCGCCAACTTCCTTCTAAAGTATCTCATGTAGGAGCCTTGTATTGGGAACCCCCGTATAAGAATCCTAAGTTGAGGCATTTTATAGCAACACGTAAGGCGGAAAGCCAGGCGCTTATTTATATGCAGATAGGACGACTATTTGCCGATAAACCCTTTTGGCAACAACTCATGAGCGTGATCGAAGGATTGCCCTATAGCTTTGTTGCCGATCTTGGTCGGGCCGATTACCTGGATAGGGGACAGGAATTGCCAGAAAATGTATTTGGGAGTCCATTTATTCCCTTGGGGCACATTGCATCCGAAGTGGACTTCGTTCTCTGCTCTGCCCAAAGTACCAGTGTGGTATCTGCTCTTACCCACGGGAAAGCCATTTTGAGTATTCCCCATTCCGCAGACGGGCAGGAGTTTACCCATAAAATTGAGGCAAAGAGAATTGGAGTGGGTATTTTGGACAAATCAAAGGTGGAAAAGGAATATTTACTTCATTGTTTTAATCTCCTGAGTGATCCGGAGATTTTGGGGAATGTAGAAAGATACCAAATGCGATTTCATGAATACGACAATGAAGACTTCATTTTCAAGGTTTTAACGCGAGGATTTGAATATGCTTAAAGAGGAATTGACGCATATTGCTCCCAATAGCCTCATCCTGGACGATGTCTTTTCGCTTCACGACGCAAATACAGCCACCTTTCAAACCAACTCTCAGAGTAAACTGGTCGTTAAGCCTGATTCAGTTTCAGAATTGGTGGGTATAGTAAAATTTGCTTCCCAAAAGCAACTAAAGGTCTATACCATTAGTCAGGGCAAAAATTGGGGTTTTGGATCCAAGGTGCCCGTGAGGGACAGTTCCTTGCTACTTGATTTGTCCGCGATGGACAAGATACATTCCTACGATAAAAAATTCGGGACTGTCCGCATCGAACCAGGTGTTAGCTTTCGGCAGCTCAGCGAATTCCTGGAGGAAGCAGGCGGGCATCATTTTTTGAATATCATTGGAGGAGATCCGGATGCGAGTGTATTGGGAAATATCCTGGAGAGAGGAGATGGGGTAGGGCCCTATTGTGAACGGGCTGAATACGCTTGCCGGGTACAAGTAGTACTTGCTACAGGTGAGGTTCTGGAAACGGGGTTTGGAAACCTGAAAAACTCGCAAGTTGCCGATCTGTGTAAGCCAGGCCTCGGACCCGGTTTTCAGGAACTGTTTTTTCAATCCAATTTTGCTATTGTAACTCAATTGACAATTTGGTTGCAAGCCGTACCGAGCTTTTTTCGTACATTTTCCTTCTCCCAATCCTCTTCACATAGCCTGAGTTCCCTCTTAGACGCTGTGCGCTCCTTGTATCAAAAACGAGTTCTAGATAGTCCCATCACCTGGTGGAATGATTACAAGCAACTGACAGTTTCTAAACAACTAGGTAATTTTTACCTAGAGAAAAGACCTTTGAAGCGGGCTCAGATTCGAGAGCAATCCAACAATTACAGCAGTTGGTATGCCTTCGGGGGGATCTATGTGGACCACGCCAAGATAGGGAAAGCCAAATTGCGAGCCCTATTTCGGGAGGTTTATCCCTACACGCGAAAGAAAAATTATTGGTCTCAACTTTCTACCCAAAAAATCCAGAGACTCCGGTTATTAAATAGATTTCTGGGCTTTGATTTCAGTCAAATCTTAGCAAGTTGGGAGAACAATCACCTCTTAGGCCACAGTTCTGGAAATAACATCAAATCTTTATACTGGAGGAAGAAGGGTCCCGTTCCTATGAAGATAGATCCTGGGAAGGACCTATGTGGAGTCCTATGGAATAGCTTCCTTATCCCCTTTGATGGTCCCTTGATAGAGGAAGTACTGAAAGGCTTGGACGAATTAATCCAGGAGCATGGTTTTGAACCCGTTATTTCTTTTGTCACCTTAAACGATCGCTACGTCAAAGTTTTCCAACAACTTTTATTTGATCGGGAAGATGAAAAGGAGGATATAGCAGCGTTAGCTTGTCATTCCGCTGTATTTGAGTATGTCGAAGAGCGAGGTTGTTCACATACAAGACTGGATATTTTACATATGACAGAAGGAAAAAAACGATTGAAAGAAGGCGTACTTCATGAAAAACTAAAGCAAGCCCTTGACCCAGCCGGAATTTTATCCCCAGGCAGGTATTTTAGTTAGCCCTATCATCTAATGAATTTTGCAGACATACTTTCCCCCTTTGCTACCCAAGAATTTATCCAATCCTATTGGGAGAAGGATTTTTTGCACATAAAGCGAGAAGAGGAAGAATATTATGATTCCATCCTTTCTAAAAAGGATATCGATTCGCATTTATTTGGCAACGATAATCTAGCCGTTTCCCCCTTTAAACTTTACCTTGGTAAACAGGAGGCTCAATTGTCTGAGTGGAGTAATTCCCAAACGCATAATGGAGTCGACTCTCGTGTCGTAGATCACCAAAAGGTATTTGGGCTTTTTCAGCGGGGCTTTAGCCTCTATGTAAATTATCCAGAAAAGCTTTTTCCTCAATTAAAAGCCTTTGTCCTTCAGGTAGAGGAAGAGCTCCGGGCTCAAACCATTTCCCATTTGATTATTTCTCCCCCTCATACACAAGGTTTCCTGCCCCATACAGATCCTTATGGGGTTTTTGTCTTGCAGCTATCTGGGGACAAAAATTGGCGTTTATTTGGAAAAAGTAACGACCCCCTGCTTCCCCACGGTCAGGACCAACACCACCTGAGTGGACAAAAAGCTCAGCAGTCAATCGAACTAAGTGCGGGTAGTTTGCTTTATTTGCCACGTGGGCTGGTTCATAGTGTTTCTACAGCTGAATCCTACTCTATCCATCTTTCACTTGGAATCCTTCCACCAACAGGCAAGGATATTCTTCATGTATTGGGGCGAGAAAGTCTGGTAAACCCATTCTTTCTTCAATATGTTCCCTATGGTTTTTTAGGCTCTGCAACAGAACAGGAGCTATACCAGGAAGCATTTAAGCAGCAACTGATAGCCTATATTGAACAAGCGGATATCTTTGCTAAATTGGATTCTGCCTGGGAAAGAAATCGTACCCCAAATAACTCCAAGCGGCTAGAAGAGTTGGGGAATAAGTCTCCTTTGGGGCTAGATTCTGTGCTCCAAATCAAACCGGGCTTATCGTTTTCTTTTCGAGAAGACCCACTGAAAGGGATATGTATGCTGATATACGAAGGCAAGCACCTAAACTTTCCCTTGAGTTGGAATGCTGAATTACAGCGGATTGTAAAAATTCCGCATTTCCTGGTCCGCGATCTGGGAGTATCTCTTCAGATTGGAGAGGAGGAGCAAATTCAGGTCGCAAGGAATATGATACAAGCAGGATTTTTAGAAATATCATCCCCAAATGCAACGGCTGAAAAATGAAGTTGTTGACCAGAATGCCGGCCAGTTTTTTTCCGTATTTCCCTCAAAACGGGATAAATGATTGCGGGAATGCATGCATACGTATGATCGCTTCATATTATGGCATCTCTTATGACCCTCCAGTTGAAGAGGTCCGCAGGTTCATAACCCCTAAGGGTATCAATATGCTACATTTGACCCAAAGCATAGAGGCTATTGGACTGCTCCCCCTCCCTATGCGCGGAAGTTTCGATGAATTCCTCCGAGAGGGCATCCTTCCCTGTATTGCCTACTGGGAGCAAAGGCATTTTGTGGTGGTATTCGATGCCAATGAACACTATATCCAAATAGCGGATCCTGCCACAGGGAAAAAAGTAATGAGGCATCATGAATTTGTCAAAGGCTGGGAGAATATGGGCCTTTCCAGAAAGGAAGGTATAATTGTGTCAGTGGAGGCGGGGAGCAATTAGGGGAGAGCTGGTAGGGATTGGGGAGTGAGTAATGAAAGGTGGGAAGGAAGAAAAGCTGGATAATGAGCTAACAAGTATACCTGGCTTATAAAAAATATCGATAGAGTAGGTAGCCGAAATTTCCCAGAATTGTCAAAGTCGGAAGAATGAGAACCCATGCGTTATGGTTTTCAACTGAGTAGAGCCTGCCCTGCTCATCAACTTTTGGCTTAAAAGGAATGGTTTCGAACAAAACAGAATAGCTTGGATCCTTTTGGGCATATATTATTCTTTGCTGGGTCCCTTCCTGTAATAGATGTGGATGGTGAGTTCTTCCTGTACTTTCATAAGTCTTGCCATCTTCGGCTTCAAATGCATAGGTAACTTTGTATACTGGGTGGTGGTTTATATGCGTATTGGTCACCTCTTTTCGTATCATCGTACCACTTGCAAATTGCCCACATTCCAATAAATCAAGCGACTTCATATTTTTCCGAAAGCTATAGAGGATGAATCCCAAGCCCACTAGAGGAAAAATGGCCAAAAAAATGACCCATCTGCCAAAAGGGGCTGATCGCGCTTCTGCCATTTTCGAAATGGCAGGCTTATCTGGGCGATAGAAAATCTCCACCTCTTGCCCCAAGTCAAATCGATTCCCTTTCAGATAGCCCAGCCCTTCATAGCTGTTTCCATCTACCGTATACCTATAAGTGTATGTATTAATAGGCTGGCGGTTCTCGAGTAAGGATGAGGGGCTTATATCTACTATTTCGGCAATAAGGGGTTCTCCTTGACCCATGGACAGGACATGAATCCATTCAGAATTCATGACAAAGACCCAGAAGAATATCATTCCAAAGGCAAATATAGCCCAACCAATGAATGATGGAATTCCTCCTAGAAGGATGATTAACCTGGAAAACCAGGGAAGTTTACGGGGAGTATTTCCTTCAGTAGAATCCATGAACTAAGTGCTTAAAATCCCATGATAGCGGACAGCTTTAAAGATACGAATAATAGAATTAATTGCTGGGATAAAAGGGTAAAGGAATCCCCCTAAATTTAGGCCCCTTCGGGAGCATAGGGATTGAGATATGGCAATTTTGAAATAATCAAATGGATATTTTCCTCATGAGTTGTTAAGTTTATTTTTTATAAAATTTAATAATGGAAAAATTTAAAAAATATTTTATATTTTTGCTGATGGTACATTGGTGTCAATTGTGGAATGATATATATTGGAAAATTATTTTACACAAAATAAAATAAATGCTTGTGAAATAAGCATTAAAGACATTTTCTCATGTTCGATTTTTTTCACCGCTTGCTTGATATCTCTGATTTTATGCCCCATGGCCAGAGTTTTCGCTGGCAGACAGATATTTTGTGGATCCATGTGATGGGCGATCTCCTTACGGCAATGGCCTTTATTTTCATCTCTATAGGCCTCTGGATTATTGCTCAGAAGGGGAAAGAGCTAAAATATAGAGGGATGTTAATCTTGTTTGCCACGTTCATCTTCCTGTGTGGACTAACTCAAGCCATCAGTCTTTGGACCCTATGGGTTCCTGCATATGGGCTCGAAAGCTTACTCAAACTAGCTACAGGCCTGGCTTCTATAACGGGAGCCTTTGTATTAATTAAGCGCGTACCCCCAATCTTAAAGTTTCCGAGTTACTCCGAAATGGAAGCTGCGAAGCAGGCGGCAGAGCAGGCGGCAGTTGCCAAACAAGAATTTTTGTCGGTCATGACCCATGAAATTCGGACGCCCATTAATGCCATTATGGGCATGACCAACCTTTTATTGGAAGGCAAATTGAGTCAGGAGCAACAGGGCTATGCGGAGACCATACGGCTGAGTGGGAGTAATCTTCTGACCATCGTCAATGAAATTTTGGACTTTTCCAAGATGAATCTGGGCAACCTGGAGTTGGAAAAGCAGTGGGTTGACTCCTCAGAACCCATTGATACGACCATTAATTTATTGGCAGAACAAGCGAAACGAAAAAACCTTGAGCTAATCTATTTTATTGACCCCCATACTCCCTATAATATTTTAACAGATTTAACCCTTCTAAATCAAATTTTAATCAATCTAATTAGTAACGCGATAAAATTTACCAAACAAGGGGAGGTCGAGATCACCATGGAAACTGTAGGAATGGAGGAGGGAGAATATATCCTGCAATTTGAAATTCGAGATACAGGGATTGGGATTCCCGCAGATAAGATGGATCGATTGTTCAAGCACTTTTCTCAAGTGGATACTTCTCTTTCCCGTTCGTATGGCGGTACAGGTTTGGGCTTAGCCATTTCCAAAAAATTGGTCCAGACCTTGGGAGGAGAAATTTGGGTAGAAAGTGAGGAAGGGGTAGGGACGAGCTTCTACTTTACCATCAAGGCGGCGGGGCATGCGCCGATGAAAGAAGTATATGCCCAAACGATCTTTGCGGAAAAGAAAATACTGTTGCTCGATGACAACCAAGCCCAAGTAGATGTAATGAAAAAGATATGTGAGTCGTGGGGGCTGGCCCCCGTGGGAACCACAGATCCAGAAAAGGCGCTGAATATTTTGAGGTCTCAATCCGACATTGAAGTGATGGTGGTGGATTATGATATGCCCTCTATAAATGGCATGGAGCTCTCCAAAGAAATTAGAAAACGTTTCCCCCAAAAGCCATTATCTATTTTGCTACTCTCTTCAGTTGGGATGCAATGGGACCCTCAGAAGCAGGGATATGCAGATGATTATCTTCCCAAACCTTTTAAGTATAAAGCCTTCAAAGAAAAGCTAGAAGTGTTGTTCGACCAGCGAAAAATGCGGAAGCAGTCTAGAAAGGAAGAAGGTGAATCATCATCTCTTTCTGCACTCTTGGGTCCCTTGAAAATATTGGTAGTAGAAGATAACCTAATCAATCAAAAAGTTGCTTTAAAACAGCTGTCCAAATTGGGCTATGAAGCAGACCTGGCTAGTAATGGGGTAGAAGCCATAAAAGCCTGGGAATTAATTCCTTACGACTTGATATTGATGGACTTGCAAATGCCAGAGATGGATGGAATTACAGCGACAGTTGAAATTAGAAAAAGACAATACCGAACGGATATAAAGCCTGTTATCATAGCTTTGACTGCTAACACTACCATGGAAGCCCAAGACAATTGCTTTCGCGTAGGAATGAACGACTTTCTAACGAAGCCGGTTCAAAAGGAAAAGTTTGTAGAAGTCTTAAAGAAATGGTTTGAGGGAACTGTCCATACCATGGCAGACCCCATGATTCCCCGAGGTCAGGCCCAGGGAACACAAGGGTAAATAGAAGGGAGAATTCATAGCTTCCTCTAGTCGGGTGAGATGGCTAATGCTTCCATTTCAATGAGGCATCCATAATGCAGTTCCCCAACGGGGACAATACAGCGGGTGGGCTTATGATCCCCAAAAAAATCAGCATAAACCGCATTTACCCGACTCCATAGCTCCATATTCGAGATGTAGATGCGACATTGGAGTACATCTGTTTTGCTTCTTCCTGCTTCTTGTAGGATTTGTTCTACCTTTCCCAGGGTAAGGCGCGTTTGTTCTTCTATTTCCACCGGTTGGCTTTGCTCTTCATTAAAGGGTACTTGCCCAGAAATGAAAAGGAAACCGCCATGAGAGATGGCGGGAGAATAATGGCCTTTTGGGGTAGGAATTGCGTTGGATTGAAGGATTTTCATAAGTGGATTTGTGAAAAATTTATATTCAAATGTAAAGGTAGAATTAATTCCATATTTACTGAAACAGAGTTTGAAGAAGGTAATTCTTGTCAGGGATCAAATTAATTTTTGTCTCAAAGTTTTTGTAAATTCACGACAGGAAAAGCTCATAATGGAAGGAACAGTGTTTTTCTTCTCCAGTTGCTTTTAAGTAAGTGGACAAAGTAAAGTGGGTATTTTTTCATTGAATGAAAAGTTTACCCTGTAGGGGTAGCCTATGGGTAGATTCATCATACCCCGATATTCCGCCGGCGAGGTATCCAAGTTGATACCTCGCCGGCGATAAAAAGGAATGGGGGACCTTTTCTACCCATATTAGGTACCTAACGGCACCGGGATTCTCATTTGAGAAGTAGGCCTTTGAACTCCTATAAAATGTTCCCCAAATGAATCAGAGATATCATTCCCTGATTTCTTTTGTCCACTTACTGACCACCGACTATAAACCCATTTTCTATGTCCACTTATTTTTCTGAAGAACACCTCTTATTCCGCGATAGTTTAAGAAAATTCCTTGATAAGGAGATAAGGCCCCATATCGACGAATGGGAGGAGCAGGGTGAGGTTCCTCGTTCTATCTACAGAAAGTTTGGGGAGATGGACTATCTGGGTTTGCATATAGGGGAGGAATATGGGGGACTCGATGTGGATATCTGGTACCAAGTCATCATGGAGGAGGAGATGAATCGGCTAAATTCAGGAGGTTTTGCTGCTGCAATTGGGGCCCATTATATGTTGGCCTTAACCCATTTGAATACTGAAGGTAGTGAAATGCTCAAGCAAAAATACCTGGTCCCAGGAGTGAAAGGAGAAACGGTGGGCTGTTTGGCGATTACGGAACCCTTTGGCGGTTCGGATGTAAAGGCCATACGCACAACGGCTGAACGACAGGGTGATCATTTCCTGGTAAATGGTTCTAAGACCTTTATTACCAATGGGGTCTTGAGCGATTTTTTGATTGTTGCAGCGCGAACCCGACCTGAAGGGGGATCAAAAGGAATCAGTTTACTGGTAATCGACCGTGATACACCGGGTGTAAGTGCTACTCCCTTGAAAAAGTTGGGTTGGCATGCCTCAGATACGGGAGAAATAGCTTTAGATTCTGTTAAGGTCCCCGTTGAAAATCTGCTTGGAGAAGAAAATGCAGGCTTTTTCTATATCATGCAGCACTTTGTATCCGAACGATTGTCGATGGCTGTAGGAGGCTATGCACAGGCAGAGTATGCCTTGGAACTGGCATTACAATATATGTCTGAGCGGGAAGCCTTTGGAAAAAAACTGAATAAGTTTCAGGAACTGCGTCATCGAGTTGCCCAAATGGCTACGGAAATTGAGCGTGCGCGTCAATTTGTCTATACCCTGTATGATCGTTATCAGGAGGGCGATTACCTGGTCAAAGAAGCATCCATGGCCAAGTTACTCACTACCCAATTGGCCGATAAGGTGGCCACCCAATGCTTACAAATGTTTGGTGGATATGGGTACATGGAGGATTACCCGCTTGCCCGTATTTTCCGAGACACCCGACTCGGACAAATTGGAGGAGGTTCTTCCGAAATCCTATGTGAAATTATTTCCCGTATGATGATAGAGGGAAAAGGGTATGACAAACCGAAGGTGTCGAGCTCCTAATAGAATTGGCTAGCAAGATTCCTGAAATACCTACAACAAGATAGAATCATACACTACCACCTTCTCCCACAGGTCTGAACATTTCTCCACAAATACCTTGTGGGCGGGGTGCTCTTGGTAGGCGTCCTGTGTTTCCTTGGATTCAAAAGAGAGGATTAGGGAAAATGTATACGTGCTATCAATAACAGAACGATTGGTGCTGGCAGGGGAACCCACATGTCTGGATAGGATGCCTGGGGTACTATCCAGAAAGTTGTTCAGGACTTCTAGGAAGAACTTTTGGGTTTCAGCATTTTCGGGCTCTTTTAACCAGAAAAATACGACGTGGAAAAATGGTCCTTGCATGGATTTGGATTTCAAGTTCAAATTGTGGGAGTAAAGGTGGGCATTTTTCGTATGTGTTGCCAGAGGTTTTTTAAAATGAACATAGGAGCGTAGGGGATTTTGACTACTGAAGCAGGTTGATATATAGAAGAAAACGCAAAAACAGATGCGCAGGGACGCAGAGATAAATTATTGCTTCTTTTTATTTCGCCCTTTTGGTACCCTTCCGCTGCAGCCCCGTTTCCCTTTTTTCCCCTCCTAGGGGAAACTCAAAAGGGGTCCGGAAACGACCCAGGAAATCAGGTTGATTTCGCCAAGGTTTGCCCCATATTTCTTGGGAGAGGGGGCTATGGGCAATGTCATTAAGCCAAGCTCTAAATTATTCATTCAGGGAATAAATAGCCATGAAAGTTCCCCCATCGACCCCGATAAATCGGGGCCACTTCCCCAGGGAAGACTCAAAATCGGGCATGCCGAATAAGCCAAGTCCCTCTTTGGAGAGGGTGGTCTCGATAAGGCCCCCTTTTTCATTTCCCCCAGAGGGGGAAAATGGGACCGGGTGAGGAATATCAAACAAAAATGCCCACAAATGATTCATAAATTGCGAATTTTAGGAATTTCAAGCCTTGGCTTAATTACATTGGGGCAGGGGGATGGACAATCAGAGCGGCATTTGCAGTTAGGCATTGGGAAATTATACGCAGAGATGCGGAGACGTAGAAAGATATATTTCATAAATCAACTCAAAACAAAATGCATGTGATTTGAAAAGAAGTTGAGATGAAATAGGCACTATTTGACAGAAAAATATTTTTTCAATAACATTTTATCGACGCATAAATAATTATAAAGTCCTCCGCTATTCTGCCAAATACCTTCCAGAAATGAAGAATTTTTTGCCTCATATACAATTTATGAAGGATTTTGGGGTTAAGTATTCAAATGTTTAGGTGTTTACATTGTGTTTAGCAAATTATGAGAGCTGGAACCTCGATAAGTAGGGTAGAAATACCTTTTCTTATTGCAGAGGGGTTCTTCTTGGTGGAGGAGGATTTTTTCTCCTCCTCTTTTTTTGCGTTGGATTATTCCTTCCTTTCTTCAGGGGAAACCCTATATTGCACCCTTATATGGTTTCACGAAAAGATCTTATTGGATCGGTCTTTTGTTTGATTGCTGCTACTACCTGGGGACTGAACTTTCACTTCATCAAAGTCATGTTAGGAGAGTCTGCTGCCTTGGAAGCGGGACTTTGGCGCTATATTTGGGCGGTCTTACCTCTGACCCTTCTACTTTATAAGAATGTTCCTTCATGGGAAATGATTCGCAAGAATCTCTATCCCATTTTGCTTATCGGAGGAGCAGGGCTATTTGTTTTCAACTTTCTACTTTTTGTCGCCATGGAGTATACCACGGCGGTGAATGCGGGTCTTATTGCCGCCTTGACTCCGGCATTAACCCTGGTTTTTTCAGCCTGGATCCTGAAAACACCTATATTCATGCGACAGGTAATAGGGGTTTGTATTGCTTTAGTGGGGGCTATCTATTTGATAGCCAGAGGAGACTTAGCCTCTATTGCACAACTTACCTTTTCTCAAGGGGATCTCATTATGGTTGCCGCGGCAATAATGTTCGCCCTTCACAATGTGTGGGTAAAACGCTATTCAGGTCGGCTCTCCAATAGTCATTTGACCTTTTTAACCAATTTTGTAGTGCTTGTAGGGTTTGCATGCGTTTTTTGGATGCAACCTGTAGGTAATTTTACTACTTATTCATCCACTTATTGGCTTTCAGCCTTGGGAGTAGGCGTCTTGGGAACTTCCTTGGCCTACTATGTATGGAACCTGGGGATCGCTCAAATAGGTGCCCCTCGGGCTGGAATCTTCCTCAACGCGGTTCCCCTTTCCGCCGCATTTTTTGCCATATTTTTCGGAGAACCTCTCTATAGCTACCACTGGATCAGCGCCGCCATCATAATTGGGGGACTGCTGATCATGCAGGTAGGGAGGGGGTGATGGCTTATGGGTAGTTTGATAGTTTAATGGTCCATGGTCGACAGTCTGGATTCTAGGGGAGAGTTTGATAGTTTAATGGTCCATGGTCGACAGTCTGGATTCTAGGGAAGAGTTTGATAGTTTAATGGCCCATGGTCGACAGTCTGGATTCTAGGGAAGAGTTTGATAGTTTAATGGTCCATGGTCGACAGTCTGGATTCTAGGGAGAGAGTTTGATAGTTTAATAGTCCATAGTCGACAGTCTGGATTCTAGGGGGGCTAGATAGTTTAATGGTCCATGGTCGACAGTCTGGATTCTATGGTCGACAGTCTGGATTCTAGGGGGCACCAAACTGGGGCTAATTAACCAACCCAAACTGTGGACCGTCGACTATCCAACCATTTAACCTCTTATTAACCAACCCAAGCTGTGGACCGTCGACTATCTAACCATTTAACCTCTTATTAACCAACCCAAGCTGTGGACCGTCGACTATCTAACCATTTAACCTCTTATTAACCAACCCAAACTGTGGACCGTCGACTATCCAACCATTTAACCTCTTATTAACCAACCCAAACTGTGGACCGTCGACTATCCAACCATTTAACCTCTTATTAACCAACCCAAGCTGTGGACCGTCGACTATCCAACTATTGAACTCTTCTGCACCTCTATCTCCCTCAGTTCCTCTACGGTCCCCACTCCCAACTGAATCATGTTGTTTCGAATGTCCTCCTTGAGGATTTCCACAGCGAGTGCGCCTCCTTTGATCCCTAAGGCTCCCAAACCATACAGAAAGGCCCGCCCAAGCAAAATAAAATCAGCTCCTAAGGCCAGCGCCCTTAATATATCTACCCCGTTTCGGATGCCACTGTCAAATAGAATAGGAAATTTCCCTCCTACCTTTTCTACAATGGAAGGTAAGACATCAATAGAAGGAACCACCCCATCAAATTGTCTTCCTCCGTGGTTGGAAACTACGATTCCATCCAGGCCCGCATCCAGGGCCATCTGGGCATCATCTGGGTGTAAGACCCCTTTGAGAAGGATTTTTCCCTTCCAGATTTTTCGGCAGGCCTGTAAATAATCAGCATCCAAATCTCCCCGGAAGGAAAATCGAACAAAATCTACTACGGCTTTGAGGTTTGGTCTTCACTGTAGGAGGCTACGGTTCGTAGACGGGGTAAGCCGTTGCGGAGGGTTCCCACAGTCCAGGTAGGATGGGTCAAGGCCTGCCAAACAAATTTAGGGGTAATCTTGGGAGGCATGCGCATCCCCGCACGGGTAGTTCTTTCCCTACGACTGGGTACGGGAACATCCGCTGTGATGACGAGTGTGTGAAAACCCGCTTCCTGAGCCCGATTCAAGATGCTCTCCCGCATGGCCGGTTCTCTAGGCGCATAGAGTTGGAACCATCCCCGATCCCCAACGTGTGGCCCCACCATTTCAGGCGTTTGGGTAGCTACCGTACTCAGGCAATAGGGAATGCCATAGTTCTTAGCCACCTGAGCTAAAAGGGTCTCCGCATTGGGCCACATGAGTCCTGTAAGGCCCACAGGGGCAATTCCAAAGGGGAGTTCAAAAGATTGTCCTAAGAGATGGGTTTTCAATTCAGGTTCAACTCCTCCTCGGACAATGCGAGGGGCAAAGGTAAGACGCTTAAGGGCGGTACGGTTGCGGGGAACGGCATCTTCCTCCCCTGTACCGGATTGGAGGTATTCCCAGGAAACAAAGGGTAGTCGCTTTTGGGCCCCTTTTTCTAAATCGATGATGGCTGGATATTTCTCGAGTAGTTTGTGTTTTTCGGTTTGGGAGAGCATAGAGTTTTAACGATCAAATTTTGGTAAAGCTAGAATCAACCCTAGAGGTCAAATAAAGTAATCAACTTCCCCAAAATTAAGCTTTTATTCATAGCCTAACACTAAATAGGGAAGGAAGACCATAAACGGGTATTTTTTGGATTAAATGCCTGCAGTTCCCCAAATAATCTATATCAAGACAAGCTAGTGAGCGGAGTCGTACCCTATTCTCCTAAATCTGTAAGAATTCTTTTTTTTAACTCCCCCATTTTTTACCTTAAATCGCCCAATTATCCCTAACAACCAAAATGATGAAGATCAGGAAAACAGCTTTTTTTATTGTGATATTCAGCCACTTGGCTCAACTCCTCCCTTCACAAGACCTAGCCCCTCATTTTTCAGATCAAAAAATGAGTCAAGCTAAGCCTCGCCATTGCGATCCTCTTTCCGCCATGCTGAGCCTGGATATGGATCGGAAACTTCCCCTTAAGCAGCTAAGTGCAAAATATGATTTACCCCATTATAGGGGTAAATTCTATGTCGCTGCCTTGATGAAAGTTTCTGAAGATTTTGATCCAAGCCAGTTTGATTCCTACCAGGTTGAGGTAAATACGGCTTTGGAAACCCTATATACAGTCCATATTCCGATTGACCAGTATGCCGATTTTTTGGAGGTACCAGGTATAGCATATATCGAATTGACGAAAAAGGTACATCCTAAATTGGAGACGGCCTTGGAAGCGTCTCAAGTGGATCGGGTTCATTTGGGCGAAAATCTTTCCCAGAAATATAGTGGTAAAGGGGTGGTAATGGGGATAATCGATTTTGGATTTGACTATACCCATCCCACTTTTTATGATTCGGAA
The DNA here is from genome assembly GCA_965263105.1 of Bacteroidia bacterium. Classification (GTDB taxonomy): domain Bacteria; phylum Bacteroidota; class Bacteroidia; order J057; family J057; genus JBCCTX01. The sequence goes on from CBDHGL010000003.1 coordinate 2,296,575, forward strand.
GGGGATACCTATCGAATAAAGAAGGTATGGGAACAAAATACGCTTGAAGGTGAGCCTCCCGCAGGATTTTCCTATGGTCGCGAATTAAGCAGCGAACAATCCCTGTTAGAAGCACAAACAGATATTCCCCTTACCGGGCATGGAACCCATGTCGCGGGGATTGCAGCGGGAAGTGGGGGAGCGCTAAATGAACTGTATCGCGGGGTAGCGTATGAAAGTGATATCGTGTTGGTTTCGGTAAATTCTCGAGAAGGAATAAGTGGTAAAAATACAGGGGTAATAGACGGGATCAATTATATATTTCAATATGCAGATTCTGTAGGAAAACCTGCTGTCGTGAATCTCAGCCAGGGGCATCACACAGGGCCCCATGATGGAACTTCCCTAGCGGATCAAGCGATAGATGCCCTTTCTGGTCCTGGTAGGATCATTGTGGGAGCGGTTGGAAATGAAGGGGATGCCAGTGGTTTTTATTTACACTTTGACCATGATTTTGAAAATGAGGATACGATTCTCAGCTATGTAGTCTGGCCAGATGGGATCAGTGCAGGCAACACCCTGGTGGATATCTGGGGGGAAGAAGGAGCGAATTTTGAAGTAAGTATAGAAGTTTTTAATCCGAGGACCAAAGTCCAGGAAGCTGTCAGCGCTAGTCTGGATTCGGATAATCCGGTTTCCTTTGTAAGTGGCACCTTAGTGGATTTGGAAGGAGATACCCTGTATTACGAAGGGGGAATTGAGATTAATCCATTGAATAATCGGCCTCACGCCTTGCTCTTTATTGACAATACGGGGCAATCGGAAGGAGAAGATGTAGATTTTAACGATTTGTTGGACAATGATTTTGTTCAATTGAGGTTCCAGGCTGATCGGGGCACGGTTCATGCCTATGCGGCCAACAATTCAGGGGAAGCCTTTTTTACGGACCTTTCTGGGATTGGAGCCGATGAGTTCATCGAAGGAACACGGGTGCTTGGCGGAAATCCTAACTCTACCATGGGGGAACTGGGAGGAACGGCTCGTTCGATCATTTCTGTAGGGGGATATACCACTAAAAATTCCTTTATGAATACCAATGGGGATGAGGTATCGCTGGATGAGGTAATCGGCGAACCTTATGTACGGACCAGCCGAGGGCCTACCTTGGATGGAAGACTCAAGCCCGAAATCAGTGCTCCAGCTAATTTGATCGCTTCGGCTGAGAACTCCTTTTATGCAGAATTTGATCCCTTGGTAGAAGTAGGTCAGATCGATAAAGGAGATGGAAGCCATTGGAGCTTTGGTATCAGAAGGGGAACTTCTACAGCTGCTCCCTTGGTAGCGGGAATTGCTGGACTCATGTTGGAGCTTGCCCCGGACTTAGATCCGGAAGGGATAAAAGAACTAATGGCTACTCATGCAGAACAGGATGACTTTACCGGAGCCCTCCCTAATCAGGTGTGGGGCCATGGGAAAATAAATGCCTATGGAATCATCTCTAGTATGGAACAACTTACGAGTGCATTATCGGATCAAGTTGTAGGGACTATCCGAATCTTTCCCAATCCCAATAAAGGACATTTTAGCCTGCATGCTGATCTGACCGGTGAACTGCATATAAGTATTTTCGATCTCCAGGGAAGATCTGTATTTGACAAACAGTTTTTCAAAGATAATAGCACCCTGAATCTGGACCTTCCCCAAAATTTAGAGGGAATGTATTTCTTGAAGTTGAGGCAGAACGATAGGGCTTTTTCTGTAAAGTTGTTCATCAAGCCCAATTGAGTTAAATTCCTTTTCCCCAATTTGGCTAAACCTTTGTCGTTTTCAGGCCTGTTATCTGTAGTTTTTTTGAAGAAAAGCCTTAATCCGCTGCGCGGATATTCGTATTATGAAGAACATAAGGCGAAATATGAGGTCCGGAAAGTGCCAATTTTTTTGAAGGCGACCTTTTTCGTTGCCAAAGCTTTGAACTTCATTGGGTCTGGATACCTAAACAAACGTGAGTTTTGGATAAAATCCTCTCCAATCGACTGTTTTAGCCGATTTCCTGCCTCTTTCAAAATGTTTAGCTACCTTTTTTAGAAAAACGTAGCGCCAAAAATCGCAAAATTCCAGACACCCCTTCTAAGCACCCCCTTTTCCCAACGAATTTTGCAGGCCTACACACTCAATAATTCTTCACAAAGCTGATTTCTTATCCAAAGCTCAAGTTAAACAAGTGAATGGCATCAGCCATCTCAACTAACCATCTAATTTCTAAGTTTTGTAGTTTATTTTTTTGTTGACCTGGCTACTTAAGATTTGCAAAATATCCTGAGAAGCAAGGGAATAAAGTTCTTAAGCTGCTATGCAGCGATTATCCCATTTGTGAACGCAGGTCCTTCTACGAGAATGGGATGATACCCTTTTTCAAAAGCTAAAATACGACTTTGATTGTGGGAATCATTATCGCAGTGAGGACACATCTGTGAAGCTTATACCTGAATATATCTTTTACTTTCTTAGTGTAAATGCTATCCCAAAGCCTTCAATTCCTCAACTAACTCTTTGGCAATTTCTTTGATTTCATTATCCTCGTGCAAACAGAAAGTCTCCAAAAAATCCCGGTCTTCACAATACTTTGCCAACATTTCAGATGCTAAGGCCTCATCTTTTGGCCAATAATTCCCAACAATGCAATTGCTTGTGGTTTCTGATAATGAGAAAATTAAAACCCAACTTACATATTCTGATACGTCAATATTTCTCAGCGTATAGATCACCATAGGATATATGGCAAAGTGGAATGGTAAAAACCACGGATGAATTAAACTCCGATCCATTTTTTTTACTGCTTCTTTTTGTTTTTTGGGGTTCTTAGAACATAAAGATTCGAACATGGATTTGATGTTTTCAACAGCCTTTTCAGAAATATTATAGGTATCCCAATCCACTGCTTCTAGCATCTCCTTTAGGACATTGGCGTGTTCTATTTCATTTTTTCTAAACTCTTTCCTGAATAATTTCATGGCTCCATTTATTATAAGGTACACCCGTTTAAGTTAATAAGTGTTTATTTCGCAAAAAAAGATACTATTAAGTAGTAAAAGGCCATAAAGTTTTGAGCTTAGTACTAATCTTGAGACTAAATCACACCTTGGAGGAACATGTATTACAAGTGGTGGATGAGCTTATTCACTTCATGAAAGTGATTTTTACGTAGAATAAAATACATTCAAGTTTCCTAATCCGCTTGACAGGTCCTGAACTTCAAGTGCTATTTACCAAGAAAATTTTATTTTTATTAGATGGACTTATTAAATAAGAAGAAAAGAGAATTAAGGGGCTTCCTTCCTTCCCTTGGAATCATTGATACCATTTCATCCTTAAAAGAATTTTTAATTGAAGATTCAGAAAGAAGTAAGACCTTAATTTTAGTTGAAAGCCAGATAAAAGAGGCTAGAAGAAAACAGTCCAGAGGTATTATTGATTATGAAAAAGTTACCATCGAGGAGAACAAATGTAGAAACTCTCTCTTGGACCTAATTGATGATATCAATTGGGAAGATACTGTCCTTTCAATTTTTGTTGATATCAGAGATGGACAAAAGTATAAAACTGCAAGTTTCTTAGGTCAAATATGGATGATAGAAAATTTCAATTTTGATATAAAAGGCCAGAGTAGTTTTTACAATGATGACTCTCGTAATATTAAATATGGTCGATTGTATACGTTAAAGGGAGCTATTGAAGCCTGTCCATTGGGGTGGCGTTTACCAAGTGATAAGGAATGGATGGAATTAGCTCAAAAATATGGTGAATTTTTAAATGATGGAGGGGGAAGTACAGCTACATTGGTGGCTACGGCTGCATTATTCGGAGGTTCTTCATTTCTTTTTGGTCTCGCAAAATCAGTAAGTGGGCCTAATAAACTAGAACAAGCTTTTGATGCACTGATTGAAAAAGGAAGTAGTGGATTTAATGCTAAATTAGGAGGAGAATATACAAAAGAAGGCCAATTTCAAGATCTTGGGAAAAAAGGGACCTATTGGGGATCAGTACAAAGAAATTCTCATTGGGGATTTAGTTTTAGTCAAATTTTAGATAACAAAATGAGGATAACATATTGCAACGATGAATTAAATGAAGTGAGTAAGGTATCTTGTAGATATGTTAAGGTGAGATAGTTAAGGCTTAATTTCCAATTACATTTCTCAGAATGAGAATTGCAGGATATATGTTATACCATACCCGTAGATTCACATTTCGGACAAGGGCGTCTTTCCATACCATATTTCCCTGGCAAAATTCGATAACCAAAACCCTCGCAAACCGGACATTGGATCGTTCTATTGCCATGTACGCTTCTACTCCCAGAACTTGACCTGCCGCTTGTAGAGCCAGAATAAGATGCTCCAGAATTTCTAGAAGTCATATAAATGAGATGGTTAAAGGAATTCTCCAGTCTTTGCCTATATAGTCGACAACTATCAATTCTAGAGGAATAAAGCTTCGTATCACCTGATATTTTGTGGGAATCAATTAAATCCACAAATTTATCAATGGCTTGAATTAAAGTGCGGATTCTATTTAAAGCCCTTGAATTTGGCACATTGTGATCAAAATCAAAGTGTGTCTCTTCAATTAAAATACTGTAAGCTGCTTCACACACAGATATCTTTGAAAAGGAATAGTCTTCCTCCCTTATTTTATCAGCAATTTCATAAACTCCCTCTTTAACAGAGACCGACTGATTAATTACTGATTTAATAATTGATTTTATTTCACTCTTTTCCATTCCTTATCTACTTGATATGTGAATATTTAGCAAAAGCGGGTATCTTTCAACGTCTCACAAGAAATTTTTAATAACAATTTAAACAAAAGGAGGATTTTTTTTGACCTACTTTCGGAAAATTTGACAAAAGGTATTTTAACTAATTGAGTAAATTCTCAAAAAGGGAATTATTAATGGCTTCCGATTCCGAGAGACATAAGGCGAAAATTCCGTGCAATTCCAGCTTGAAAACAGCCTGAAAATGACCCTAAACCGCTATTACTCCCTCAAAAAATTTCGTACTATGATGACGTAATACGAAAATCTGATAGCGGGAAAATTTGAATGGGGAATTATCTTGTGAAAAGGGGGGGCTAAGATGCCCAATCTTAACTACCGGAAAAGTATTTCAGGACTTCATATACAAACCCCTATCGCGTATTCAAATAGCCCAAGCGCCTCGAAACCAAAGACCGTTCATTTTCTACCCATTCGGAGGGAAAGATATCGGTCGGAATAGGACCTTTCTTAATCTTCCCTAAGTCTTGTAAGAGTGTTACGGTATTCAAAATGAGGTTGGCTTCCGTCACACTCTCCGCATTTTTCAAACAACTTGTTAATCGCGGCCCCATATTTTTCCCTTTGTTCAAGGCCATGAATTCAATAAGCCGCATTTTCACCAGGTTATCTTGCTCTGTTGCCAGGGATTTCTTGGCGAGTTTCATGAAGGGCTTGGCTTTTTTGCCAAAGCTGCTGCACACGACCCAGGCCCAATAGCGCTTGAGGGGTTTGCTGGACTTGAGGGCATCCTGAAGGTGAATTCGGGCTTCTGCAAAGGGCAATAAGGCCAAATCCGCGATGGCAATGGCTGACTCAATATCCTGCTTATTTTTCTGACCAAAGGCTACCGGATTTTCTATCCCTTCTTTTACAAAATAGGGCTCGGGAATAAAACTCAAATCAGGTAGGGACTGAACCTGTTGAGTGAGCTCTCCTCTTAATTCTGTTAAGGTAGATTGGTAGGCAGGATCATTAGCCAAATTATGTAGTTCATGGGGATCTTCCTCTATATTGTATAGGGCTTCAGCCGGTCGAGCTTCAAAAAATTGGCGTTGATGTTTATCGAGTTTGCCCTTGTGATAGAGCTCTTCCCATTCCAAATAAGCGAGCATCTTGTATCGATAAAAATTGTGCAAGCCATCGTAGTTGAAGGGTTGGTAATTGCGCATATATTTGAATTTCCCCTTGCGCAAGCCTCTTACCAAGTCGTATTTTTCATCGAAGCGATCTGCATAACTGAAAGCCGTATTTCGGGAATTTAATTCCTCCAGAGAGATTCCCTTTCCCAAAAAGGCTTTCCCATCAATTTGCTCAGGGATGGATGCCCCAGCCAGGTTTAATACCGTTGGGGCCAGGTCAATAAAGCGGGTAAAGCCATCAATTCTACTTCCAGGAGTAGCGGGGGCCAAATGCTGCCATTTGGGAGGAAAATACACCACTAGAGGAACATGTAGGCCTGATTCATAAATGTAGCCCTTACTTCTGGGGAGTACTCCTCCATGATCTCCATAGTAAAATATGATGGTATTTTCCATCAAGCCATCTGCTTCCAGCTGTCCTAGGAATTCCCCAATCTGCTTATCCACTCTTTGGTGCAGCTCATAATACCAGGCATAGGTATAGCGAAAAAGCGGCGTATTGGGGTGGTAGGGGAAAGGGGTAATCGTTTCTGGATCTCTGGAGGTTTTTCTCTCCTGTCTTTGGGCTTCTGAGAAATGGAGTTGCCCCTCATGGGTAGTGCCAAAGTTTTGAACGTGAAAGAAGGGCTGACCCGCTTGCCGGTCACGATAAGTGGCTTGCCTTGAGGAATTATCCCATACGCCTTCAGACTTCAGGTAGTTGTAATCTTCCTTGGCATTGTTGCTGGTGTAATAGCCTGCTTCTCTCAGGTAATGGGGAAACATTTTCAGACCCTCTGGAAGGGGGACCAATTCCGTTCTCCTATGGTATTGAGTTCCTGTTCTGGGGGCATAACAGCCAGAGATGATCGTACTTCTCGCCACGGAACAGACAGGTCCCATGGAAAACATGTGATTGAAGACTAAGCCTTTTTCGGCTAAAGCTTCTATATGAGGCATCGATGCTGCTCCTGGGGTGTATAGGTCCAAATAATGGACAGAATTGTCCTCGCTAACAATCCAAACGATGTTTGGGCGTTCTTCTTGGGCGAATAAAATTTGACTCAGTAAAAGGAAGCCAAATAGTAGTGTCGTAGTAGGTTTTTGCATGTTCCTAGGAGATTATCTATTTCGGAGTGGGTAAATTCCCATTCCAGTTTTTGAGTTGGGCGAATAATTCAGCTTCCAAATCTTGAGCTATTTCTGGGAAAAAGGAACTTAACTCCTTTTGCTCCTCCATATCTGTCTCTAAATTAAATAACTCCCCTTTTTCTTGCTCATAGTGATACACATATTTGAAATTCCCTTTGCGAATCGCGGAACCGGGTCGCCACATAGAGCCATGGTAATGGGGAAAATGCCAAACCAGGGTTCGATCTTGAATGAGTTTTGGATTTTGGAGAAAAGGGACAAGACTGATTCCATCCAGGTGCTGTTGGGGAAAAGGATCTAGTCCGGAAAGTTCTAATAAGGTTAGGTAAAAATCCATGCTGATGATGGGCATATCAGATGTTTGGCCAGGATTAGGTAAATCCGGAGAATAGATCAGAGTAGGAATGCGAATTCCCCCTTCATAGCACCAGCCTTTACCTGCTCTAAGTGGGTAAACAGAGGTTGGACCTGGTTTTTTGAGAGTCGTCAGGCCTCCATTATCTGAGGTGAAAACGATGAGGGTATTTTCCATTAAATCCAGGGCTTCCAGCTTATCCAACAGCCGTCCTACATTGCTATCAACAGAACGTACCATGGCGGCATATTTGGGGCTGTTTTGATTCAGCTTTGTTTGGCCTGGCCCTTCTTTTTTTTGTACAAGCTCCCCACCATTTGGAAGCAGGGCCTTCTTTGCTTCGTATAAGGAATCGTAAGCCAGACATCCTTGAATCGGAGTATGAACTGAGTAATAGGAAAGAAAAAGGAAAAAAGGATTATTCTGGGTGTTTTCGATGAAGGCTAGGCTTTCATCAGTCAACCTATCCGTGAGGTATTCCCCATCGGGACCATTTGTCATGCGGGGGTTATTGTAGGGAGAATAGTAGCCTTTTCCTTCCGGGAAGGTGGGGCTTCCTCGGTGGTTCCCTCCTATATTTATATCATAGCCCTGTTTTTCCGGCCAGTGAGAGCCTGTTTCTCCCAGATGCCATTTTCCTGCGAAGAAGGTTTGGTAACCATTTTGTTTAAACGCCTCTGCCAGGGTGAGTTCCGAAAGGGGAAGGTTGTGTATGTCTTCCGGAGGAATTAGCTGGGGATTTTCAGCGCGTTTGATAGACATCCCAGGAATCCAATCGGTGATATTTACCCGTACAGGGTGCTTACCGGTCTGGATGGCAGCCCGAGTGGGAGAACAAACAGGACTGGCGGCGTATGCCTGAGTGAAGCGAATGGATTTCTCCGCCAATTTATCCAGGTGAGGTGTATCGTAGAATTCGCTCCCATAACAACCCAGGTCTTTCCATCCCAAGTCGTCCACAAGAATAAATACGACATTTCTTTGAGCCGGTAGGGTATGAGGTAGCATGCCTCCAAATAGCACTAGAAGCAAGGAAAAAACTTTCATAGAATATCATTAATTAGTGCTTTGTAATCCTGGGCCAGTTGGGAAGTAGCCTGAGCTAGAATCATTGAATCTGCCCCTACCGCAATCAGGTTTACCCCCATAGGGGCATAGAGTTCTATCATTTTTTTGTCAAGGGCAAATACCCCCACAGCTTTCCCAAACTTTTGTATCAGGGAAATGCAGTGAGTAATCGTATCCACGACTTCAGGATGATCACTTTGGCCGATGTAGCCCATAGAGGCTGCCAAGTCTGCAGGACCCACAAATAAGGCATCTACTTCAGGAATAGAGGCAATGGCTTCCAGGTTTTGTACCCCCTTTACGGACTCAATTTGTAAGATCAAACAGAGTTCTTTTTCAGCTTCTTCAAAATAATTGCCGACGCGATCCCATTGGGCAGCTCGGGAAAGCCCTGAACCAACCCCTCGTATCCCTTTGGGAGGGTATCGGGTGGCCGCAACTATATGCTCTGCCTGTTCTTTGCTTTCCACCATGGGAATGAGAAAGGATTGCACGCCTATATCGAGGAGTTTTTTTAGCCGGATCTTATCCCCCTCAGCAGGCCGGACTATGATTGGGATGTCAAAGGCGGCCATGGCCTGAACCTGTTGAAGGATCAGAGGTAGATCAAAAGGAGAGTGCTCTGCATCAATCAATACCCAATCAAATCCTGCTCCAGCACAAATTTCTGCAGCATAAGAAGTGGGTAATCCGTGAAAGATACCTAGCTGAGGTCTGTCTTCCTTAAGTTTTTGTTTGAGTTTATTCTGGGGTACGTTCATCCTCGGATTAAGATAAGAGAAATTTCGTATACTTGGGTTTATTGATGCATAACAAAAATAAATTTTCCTCCTTTTTTCTGCTAAGATTGGCAGAATGGAGCGCTTCGGGATTCACAATTAGGTAGAATTTGGGTAAAATGTCCCATCAGCAGTCGCGTAGCGACTGCCACCTGTGAATATTGGCTGAAATTAGGTGCCAGTCACTACGCGCCTGGATAATATAGGGGGAAATATGTGCTACAAAGGGGCAAATCGCTAACGCGCTTTAGAATAAACCCTCATTTTCTCAACCTTTCAGGAGGACTACCTTTTGCAGACAAAAGGGTAGGTGGTACACAACCCTACCAGATCAGCTGAGGGAAATTCTCTCTTACTGTTGATCAACAGATCAATCTGTGTAGAATTAAATGTAATGACCGTTAATTATTTTCATGTCTAATTTCTCTAAAACCTTAAATACCCGGGATTTGCTGGCCCTATCCCTGGGAGCCATGATTGGGTGGAGTTGGGTAATTCTCACGGGGAGAATGATTCTCATGGCGGGTAGTATGGGAACCCTATTGGCCTTCCTTTTTGGTGGCTTAATTGTGGTATTCATTGGACTGCTATATGCCGAATTGGCTCCGGCCATGCCAGTGGTGGGGGGGGAGCACGAATATACCCTAAGGGCTTTGGGGCGACATGCTTCCTTTTTCTGTACCTGGATGGTCATTCTCGCCTATAGTTCGGTGGTTGCCTTTGAAGCGGCAGCCCTTCCCACAGCCATAGAATATCTCTTTCCCCAATTATTTACGGATTCCCCCCTTTGGCACGTGGCGGGTTATCCCGTTAAAGCTTCCCATATTGTGGTGGGTTGTGGAGGAGCCGTTCTGATTACCATTTTGAATCTTTTTGGAATCAAACCCGCCGCCTCGGTTCAAGGCTTTGTTACCCTGTTTATCGTCCTGGCAGGACTAAGTTTCATGGGGGGGGCAAGTGTAAATGGGAGCCTGGCAAATGCCCAACCCGCATGGGTGAATGGAATAGGGGGGATATTCTCCGTTATGATGATGGTGCCATTTTTTATGGTGGGATTTGATGTAATTCCTCAGGCAGCGGAAGAAGTCAATTTGCCGATGAGAAGAATGGGTATTCTCCTTCTTGTTTCCCTGTTAGGGGCATTGATTTGGTATATGCTCATCGCACTGGCAGTATCTGTTTCTTTGCCTAGTGCAGAAATAAGTACTTCTGTCGTTCCCGTACCGGACGCAGCTGCAGCGGTTGGGGGAAATTGGATGGGAAAACTCATCATGTCCGCTGGCGTAGCAGGGATCATTACCAGTTGGAATTCCTTTCTCATCGGAGGAAGTCGGGCCATCTATGCTATGAGCCAGGATAAGATGCTGCCTGCTACCTTTGGGAAACTCTCAGAAAGGTACAAAAGCCCTAATCGAGCAATTATCTTAATAGGAGCTTTTTCCCTGCTGGCCCCTTTGTTGGGCAAGCAAGCCTTTACCTGGATTGTGAACGCAGGCAGTTTTGGCTTGGCCATTGTTTACGTTTTTGTAGCCTTGTCCTTTGTGGTGCTTAGAAAAATAGAGCCCCAATTAGCTCGACCATTTAAGTTGAAATTCCCGAAAATATTTGGATATGGAGGGATCCTACTATCGCTATTTTTAGTAAGTCTATACCTCCCCATTGGCCCCTCCAGTTTGGTGGGGGTTGAGTGGGGCATAGTAGCTGTTTGGGTCGCTTTAGGATACGCTTTGTGGGGCCTTAGTGCTTCTGATTAATCCATTTGCTCCATTCTGCTTCTACTGGGACTGCAATCCAGGTTTACCTGAATTCCTACCTGAAAATTCCAGGGATTTATGTGGGTTCGTTCGATGCTATAATCTAATTGCCCTTCGCGGAATTCCACACTTTCCAGGTTGGCGTAGCGAACACTATTTCCTTGGAGGTACGTACCTCGGAAATCCAGGCTGATCTCTTCATTTAGATTGACCATAAAGCCCAAAGCTCCCCCAGCGCGCAGACGCCAGTCGGCGGAAGAGTAGACCATTTCAGAGTCTTCACATTCTATTCCGCTGTCTTCAAAGTGGATGGATTCAAAGATGGCAAATGCCCCTATACCCGCCATGAAATCGACATAGGGCTGGACGCGCCACGAACTAGGGGTCATGATCCTACTGATTCCATTCAAGGCGAATTGCATATTTTGAACAAACAATTGATCTATGTCATCGTTAGGTGTTTCAAAATTGAATTCGTTATTAAAATCCCGGGTTTCGTGTCCTGCTCCCAGTATGGAAATCCCTGCCCCCAGGTGTAATTGCAAAAATTTTCCCGGACGAAGGTTGTCGGAAAGAAATTCGAGATTTCCTCCTATGCCTTGACGGTAATCACTGGTACTCATGCCAGGGTCAATGGGCTGGTATTGAAAATGCACGCCCATGCGTGCTTGTGAAAATCCATTTAATGCTGCTCCAGTGGAAAAAATCGTCAATAGAATAAAAATTCGGGTAGTGTGTTTTTTCATAAGAGGCAAAATTAAGAGGTGTTTAACTATTTTAAATTAGCATTTCCCGAGCACGAATGGAAGTTTCATTGACTAAGTGTGTCGAATTTTTGAAGAAGCGTGAGGGAGGGGAATGCTTAAAGCATGTTTGGGAACCTATGGGTCTCACATTATAAAAAGGGTATTTTTTTTCTCTGTATTGTACCCATCTCTAAGCTTCGGCAAATTATTCTTCACGGAATCTCTGACTTCCCTCAAGAAGGAAAGGAAGAAAAACTAGGAGTTTTTCCCATTGGAGAAAGTGAAAAAATCCGCGGGACTCGGCCTCCTCCATTTTGAAGGGAGGACACAGGTGGGTACCAAATGGGAAAATGAATATCTAAGATGAAAATTGTGTTGTTTGTTCAATTTCTACAAATGTGTTACCATTCAATGAGAAACGGGCAACAATACTTCTCTAAGGGCCAAGCTCAATGCCCTATTAGCCTCCTCCGTCCCAACGGTGATTCTCAAACAGCCCGGCGCTCCAAAACTCTCCATCTCGCGCACCATGATTCCTTTCTCCAATAGCCGCTTTTCCACTTGATCCGCTTCAAGTTCTGGCTTTACCAAAATGAAGTTTCCCTGGCTTTTCCAATAGTGCAGAGAAAGCTCATCAAACTGTTGGTAGAGATATTCCCGCCCTTGCTGAACTGTCCTTACGGTTTCTGCTACGAATTCCCGGTCTTCAAGGGCTGCCAACCCTGCTTCAATCCCAAGGGTGTTGACAAAAAAGGGCCGAATCAATTGACGTATGTACTGGGCGAGGGTGGGAGTTGTATATCCATATCCCAGCCTCAAGGCGGCCAGCCCATAGGTTTTCGAAAAGCTATTAACGGCAATTATGGGATAACCTTTTTGGACATAGGGTAGGGCAGTAGTATAGTCAGATTCTTGGGCAAAATGGAAATAGACTTCGTCTAGAACGACCACTACATGATCGGGCAAATTATCGAGAAGATCTTCCAGCCTTTTCTGGGGAATATAGGTACCGGTAGGGTTGTTCGGGCTGGTGAGAAAAATCAGACGGGTTTTGGGGCTCATATGGGATAAGATGCTTTCTACATCTAACTCATAATCGTTTTGGATAAGCGGGACTGAAACACCAACGGCACCCTGCCACTTGGCAAACATGTTATACGGACTAAAGCAGGGAGGGGAATAGATATATTCATCTCCCACGCGGAGAAAGGCCCGCATGATGAGTTCCAAAATTTCGGAACCGCTGTTGGCTACCAAGACCTGATCTTCGCGTATTTTATCATCATAATAGGATGCTAAGGCCTTTTGAAGTCGAATAGGGGTTCGGTCAGGGTAAATGTGCAGGTCATGCGCAGCTGCCTGGAGGGCTTTTAAGGCTTTCGGGGATGGGCCTATAGGGTTCTCATTAGAGGACATTTTGTATACCTTGGACACAGAGGCCTGGATTTCTTCAATGCCTGGTCCCCCCGTGTAGCCCCCTGTCCCATCCAAATGCTTTTTAAATAAAATTTCGGGATTGTATTTCGTCATTTACTTGTTTTGCTAATAGTTTGTGATTCAAATATAATAAGCCTTTTTCTCTCCTCATAGCAAGATATTCTGTCCTATTTCCCTAAAATTTAACTCCAAAAAGGAAGGAGAAGAAAAGGAGGGCCACAGAGTTATTAATCGCCAATTCTTCAGCGTTTTTCTTGATAGGAGTCAGAAATAGTAGTAGGAATGGGCATATAGCTATATATTTTTCTACGAGCAAAAAACTAAGACCCTACTTTGTCAGTTAACATAAAAAAGCTAAGGACCTACTTATGAAAGTACTTTCTACCTGTTTATGTATCTGTCTCCTCGTTTTCCTTGGGGGCTGTTTTGAGGGAGATCGCAACTTCATAGGACCTTATTCTTTTAACCCTAGTCGACTTCCTGATCTACCGGAGGAAGTACTGGCATGCGTAGAAATTTCCGAATTTGATCATGGGGACCTTGCTTTAATTGAGGCTTCTCAGTTGTACGATTCGGCCTCCCAATTTGTAGAAATATTGACAAGGACAGGACCTTTGGATGGGTCTCTTTTTCCTTCATTGGAAGACAAAATTGCCATTGATTTTACGCTGTTTATTCCCACCAATATAGCCTGGAGGCAATTTCTTGTCCAACATTCCGGAAAGGAGTTGGATACTCCTACCTTAACTGCCGTTTTACGAAGTCATATCATGGATGAAGCCTTTACCTACGAGGCCATCGTAACGGGTCAACCTTCAGCCCCCGATATGAATGGAAGATTGGTACAGTTTGAACAAGAAATGTCGGGTTGCATCTCTATTAACCAGGTGGCCAGTCCGGTGATGGTGGATGGTCTATGTAAAAATGGGGTGATTCACCTTATTGATGAAGTCTTTCTGCCCGATGGGTTTTAGACTAATTATGATTGAATCTTTTCAATTTTATCTTTGAAATTCCGGAAACGACCCAGGAAATAACCGCAGAGTAAAAAGGAGAATGAAAAGGCCATTCAAGCCCTGAATCTTATTACTTTTGGGGATAATCTTTATCCAAATCCATGCATATTCCTTCTTCAAAGCTCCCGAATGTAGGTACCACCATCTTTTCCATTATGTCTGCCTTGGCACGGGAGCATCAAGCGATCAATTTGTCTCAGGGTTTTCCCAATTTTGATTGTGATCCGGCATTGAAGGAATTGGTATCAACCTATATGGAGAAAGGCTACAACCAATACCCCTTAATGACGGGGGTGGAAAAATTGAGGGAACAAATTGCGCAAAAGGTAAATACGGCTTACGATTGCACAGTAGACCCCGGATCAGATATAACGGTTGTTTCAGGAGCTACCCAAGGTTTGTTTTCAGCCATAGGTGCCTTTGTTCGTCCGGGAGATGAAGTCATTTTGTTTGAACCTGCGTATGATTCCTATAAACCTACGGTGGAGGTCTTTGGGGGTACCCCTGTTATCTATGAACTCGAAGCGCCTGATTACCAGGTTGACTGGGAAAAGTTTGGTCGATTGATAAGCCCCAGGACGCGGATGATATTGGTCAATACGCCCCACAATCCTACGGGTAAGACTTTTAAACAGGAAGATTGGCAGGCCCTTCATAAGCTAACGGAGGGGACTTCCATTCTTCTTATGAGTGATGAGGTGTATGAACACTTGGTCTTCGATGGACAGAAACACCATAGTATTCTGGCTTTCCCTGAATTGTGGGAAAGGACCCTGGCGGTCTATTCTTTTGGGAAAACCTTTCACACGACTGGTTGGAAAATAGGCTATATCATAGGCCCTGAGGCCTTGATGAAGGAGTTCCGAAAAGTCCATCAATTCAATGTATTTACCGTCAATGCCCCTATGCAATACGCCTTGGCCGATTATTTGGAGAATCCTGAAAACTATCTATCTCTTCCACAATTTTTTCAGCGGAAAAGAGACTTTTTTCTCAAACAACTCGAACATACCCCATTTGAACCCATTCCCTGCGAAGGCACTTATTTTCAATTGGCCTCCTATGGACACTTTAGTTCTAAGTCCGATCAAGACTACGCTCAGTGGCTTACGAAGGAACATGGTGTTGCCGTCATCCCTGTTTCTGTCTTTTATTCCAGTGGCAGGGACGACCAGGTGATACGCTTCTGTTTTGCTAAGACAGAGGAGCTGTTGGAAGCGGCTGGGGAGCGCTTGAAACTGGTGAAGGGATTATGAAGACAGATATAGATTTCAGATGTAAGAAGAGGGGGTTTAGTTACTTACTGGAATGATTTTGGAAGGCTCAGGAGAAGCCTCCTCCCACCTTATTTTCCCCTCAAACTCCAATAAATCCAAATACCCAATCAGCATATTAAATGCCGGTAAAGAGGGAACCTTATACATGGTACTATACAGGCTAAGAAAATGCTGCTGGCCCTGCTGAATGAGGTAAAAGCATTCGTCCTTCCGCATGTGGATCCGGGCAATTTGCTGCTCAATCACTCGGGGGGCGTCTGAAAATATTTCGTAATGACCAGGATAGACCTGTTGGATTTCTAATGCTTTGAGTTGTTGGTAGGAAGCTAAGAGTTCTATGATATTTTTTCGACGCTTTTGGCCTTCTGGTTCAGCTTCTACAACTGGGGTTGGCGTGATTTTGAGGAGCATATCCGCTGAAAGGAGCTTCCCAGACTCTCTATGAAAAAAACAGCTTTGGGTATAGGTATGTCCGGGGACATAATGTACCTCCCATTCTATACCGCCTAAGGTAAGATTGCCTTGGTGAGGATAAATTCGAATTTCCTCCTCGGGAAGGGGAAGCCAGGAGGCATTTAATTGGGAAGATATTTGCTCAAATTGGGGAAAGGCTTGTTTGTACATTTGGGCACCCAGTAATTCTTCCATGGTGTCCAGGATAACCTTCCCTCTGGTGGAGGAAAACTGTCCGGGCTGGAGTGCCCAATCTTTGCATTTATCTGAAACCCAAACGGGAACATCTGCAGTTTCTGCTACCCGAGCAGCCATTCCTATATGGTCTACATGGGGATGGGTTATAATAATCTTTTCTATGTCTGAAGGCAGTAAACCGGCTTCTTTTAAACCCCAACAAAGGGCTTTCCAGGAATCCTCACTATTTTCGCCACAATCCACCAGGGTCAATTCTTCCCCTTTTACCAGGTAAGAATTGACAGATTTCATCCCAAATTGGGTGGGCAGCTCGATTCGAATAATGTGAGGTTCCTTCATTATATTTTTCCTACTTTTGCAAAAGCCTCGAAAGGTAGTTAGATGGAAAAAGAGATTCAAGTAACCCTCAGTGATAGCCCCTTAAAGTTTACCTATGAGACCCCGGAAGGAGCGGTGGGACTCTTGGTAATTCCTGGTCTTGTCAAGGAAATGACTAAGGAGGAAGCGATGGCCATTTTTGAAGAGAAAAGTGCCTATGGGCTTAAGCTGTTGGCGATTGAAGGGAATATTGTTTCCTCTTAACGCTCTATTTTTACTCATTTTTAAGTTCAACAAGCCTCCCCTTCCTCCCCACTCAGTTCCCAAAAGGTATTCGACTTATCTTCATCTTCTCTGTCCTTACATGGGAAGTCTTTTTCAATGAGTAGGTGAATGTTTTGTTGAGAGGAGGAATCTGGAAGCACCTCTATCCCTACTTCATTAGAATGTATCCAACTTTTCGCTCTGGCTTCAGGTAAGGAAACCTGTAGTTTGCCTCCCTGAAAGCTTAGGTGAATTTCCGACAAGTTAGTATCGAGTTGCAGAGAGAAGGAAAAGACCGTTTGGGAATTGATGTGCAGGGATTCTTGGACCACTCCTGTATTCTCCAACTGTTGGATATCCGATTTGGTCAGCCGGAGGCGTATGCTATTCGTGATACAACGCAGTTTCATAGGAAAAAAAATACTTAAACCCTTCTTCCCCCTTTGGCCAATTCTTGTCGGATCCCAACCAACAGGTCATTTTGGCGAATGATATTGTGGCCTCTTTCTAGGGCACGGAGCGATACATAACGAATAACATTGAGGATCTCTCCCCCAGAAAGCTCGTATTCCTTGGCAATCAGGCGCAGGTTGACATCTTTGTCTAGCTGGGCTGATTTGGAAAGGCTTTTTTCCCACAGCTTAAGCCGCTCATTTGGGCTGGGAATGGGAAAATAGACCATGGTTTCAAAACTTCTGGACAATACTCGGTCAAATGTTTCGGTAAAATCTGCCGCAAATATGGCCAAGCCTTGAAAATGGTCTATCTGATGGAGTAGGTAGGAAAAAACCTGGTTTTCAGGACTGGGAAGACCAGCTGGTTTCCCCGCACTGTGGTTGAAAAGGACATCTGCATCATCAAAGTAAAGGATCCATTGCTTGTATTCCGCTTGTTCCAAAACGTGATTGATCGTTTTCTCAGCTTCTAAAAGCCCTAAAGCAGTAAGCATGGGAAGGTTTATCTCATATACATCATGCCCACAGGATTTAGCCAGTAATTTTGTGGTTAAGGTTTTACCTGTACCGGGAGGGCCGAAAAATAGGGCCCGAAAGCCGGGTCTCAACTTGGAAGCCATCCCCCAGTCATGCTGTAAAGCATAACCATGCTTGGTCCAGTTATCCAGCTCTTGGACCATGGTCAAGGTTTTATTGTTGAGGACGATATCCGACCAGGATAGTTGGGTTTCAAGTCGCCTTGCAGGAAAGTTCAGGCTAAAGGGGGGCCGATATTTATTTCCCGTCGTGAGGTAAAAGCTATACTCTTCCTTAAGGAGAAGAGGAGACTTCAATACCGGGTAACCCGATTTATTTTTGAAATTAAATATGTGATGGCTGGAAAAAAAGTGCTCCTTGTCAAAGAGGGTTTGTAAGCCAAAGCGAAATTCGAGGTCTTCCCCTGCCAATAAAAATGATAGCGTCTCTCCTGTTGGAATAAACTCCCCATTTTCAGCATTTATTTTCCCACCAAATTCCGTAAATCTTCTATTTGAGGTAGCATTTTGACTAAAGAATACATCAAATACCTTAGGGCGAATATGAGGGGTGAGGCCCATTACCAAAGCCAGGCGTTCGGCTATGGACATTTGATAATGCTTGACCAATTTGGCATAAGGAGAGTCAGAATGGTCTAAATCAGGTGGGCGTATTTCTAAAACAGTAGCGTAGGGGCTTTCCTGCCCAAAGAATAGTTTCAGGCGGGTTTCGATAACCTGGCTAAGCCAATTTAATTCTTTTTCCAGGTCAAAAGAGTTGGAGCGGGTGGAGTTATGGGGAGAAAGCTGTGTCGCGTTCATAGGTTTTTTGCACAAATCCAGGTGAAACTTGCATATATAAGTATGCAAATTTAAAATATATATCGATAGAAAATATATATTTCCAAATATCAAATGAATTAACAAAATTCGAACACAAGTTCAAAATTTGCCTTTCACACATTAATGAATTTCTGGAAATTTTTATATAGAACGCAGATAATCGATAATTAGTACCCTAATATCATAGGTAAGATCAGATTTTGATTCAGGTTTTTTTATCTCGGAGATTCCTGGGTTTTCTGAGGTGAGAAAGGGAATATCAAATCCAGTTAATAGGAAGTCGCTGAGAACGACCGAATAGTTTCGATCTGACTGGATGAATTCTTCCCCCAGCTTCCAATTTTCTCCTGCCTTACTCAAGCCTGAATATTGCAGGAAGGCGCCGCTCCCTTTATGTGTTTCGCTAAATTTCATGACCTTTTTGAGCAGATCTCCCTTCATTTTTAAGGTAACAACCCCTCCGCCGAAGGGCAGGGCTCGAAAGATGTCTATCCCCCGAATATCTCCCTGAATTTGGTCGTCAATTCTGATAGAGCCGCTATTCAATAAGGCGATTTCACAGGTTCCTGATGTGGCCTCTATCATGGCTTGGGTAAAGAGTTTCCCCAAGTTAGAAGCTTTATGGCGAATGGTGCTTTCCCTACCATCTAAGGCTTCTTTGGCTTGAAACACTACTTCATTGGGTTCTTCAATTACCGTACGTATCTCTGATTCCATTATTTTCTCCCATTTGTTGATCACTTTTGCGACTGAGGGCTCCTTTGGAACGGTCTCGTCGATAGGAATCAATTTAGAATGGAGAGAATAGGCCTTGCTTTCCATATCCACCTTGAACAAGTGAAAGTAAATGGTTTTGGCATTGGCATCTGCCTTGGCTATAGGTACCTTTCCTACCTGTTCATAGATATGGTCGTGTTCATGCCCCCCCATGATCAGGGCTAGCTCCTGATTGAAGTCCGCTAGTCTTACGTCTTCCAACAGGCTCAAGTGAGTCAAGCCTATCAAAATGTCAGTCTGGCCTTTCAAGGCTTCCACAGCAACTCTGGCACAGCTGTCGGCGTCATAGTAGTGGACATATTCTTTAGGGTTAGAATCAATGCAAGCGGAAATAACCCCCATAGAAACCTGTCGACCTGAAGGATGAGAAAAAGTATAGGTTTGGGTTCTGGGAATAAACGTTTTTGTACTTCCATCTGCGCGGTGAAATCGCCCTCGGAGCCCTTCGTGAACCCGATCTATGTTGGTAGCGATCCAGTCAAAGCGGGAGCTGTCGATTCGGTTTTGAAGGTCTTCATAATCAAAGTCAAATTCGTGATTCCCAAAGGCCGCCAAGTCTATTTCCATGGCATTTAATACGTCGATCATTTGCCTTCCCCGTATGCGTTCTCCCTGGTACTTCATGGTGTTGATGAGGGAAGGATTCAGGAAATCTCCTGCCATGACAGTCAGGGTATTAGGATACTTCCCCCGGGTTTCCTGGATGTAATGGGCTACCCGTGCAAGGTTTCCTCTCGTTCCTCCTTCGACTCCAGAAATTTCGTAGACGTCATTCAGTTGTACAATGGCAATTTCCAGGCTATCTGCTGGGGCTTTTGTGATGGGGTTAGTCTGAGGGGGCTGAATCTTTGGGGAGCAGGCATAAATCCATAATTGACAAGCAAAAATTCCAGCAAAAAATACGTGCATGAAGGAGTTCGAACGAGTTTTCATATGGGTTTTTGATAGGGGTTTATTACAGGACATAATTGAAAACAATTTTCGCGAATTTATATCACCTTAAAGCATGATTTATTTTCTTAAATAGAGAGCTCCTACATAGCCGAATTGTTTTTCCAAAGTATAAGCCGGGTGTAGAAGTTCTCCCTGTCCCGGTTCTACGTAGTAAAACTGATAGAGAGAATCGGATCTCAATTGTTTTTCATAGGGGAGGGGATATAGATGAGATTGGTTTCTATTTAGGTAGAAATTGCTACTGTGGGAAAATATCCAATAGACACCGAGGGAGGAATTATCCCCAAATTGGGGATGGCTTTGTACATATTCCACCATATCCTTGGTAAAGGCATCATAATACCATTCCCGTGTCTGAATGAAATTTGCCGAACGAAAGAGGTGCCAGGTACAAAAAATGGCGACCCCTGCGGCAAGAACCTTGCCGACGCTTGGGAATTTTGAAGAGAGACTAGCTAGGAGCAAGGCAACGGGTACCCCCATGACCGGGACGAATATCAGGGCCTTTCTATTTACGAGAAACTTACTGTCCAGCCAATGAAATTGAATGAGGAGCCCTAGGAGTAAAGCCAAGGCCATTAAACTGCAAAGGCCATAGAACAAGGCATTTTTATCTTGTAAACGCCAGTGATATAAGCCCCAAAGGATACTCCCGACGAGTAGGATTATAATACCAACTGAAAAAATAGATTCTGTAGATCTACCAAAATAGGCTTGGCCTTGGAGGTGGTCTTTTATCAGGGCGCGGTAGGTTTCGGTAAAGGAGTTTACGCCGTAATTGAATTCTCCCAGGTTTTTCAGAAAGCCTATGGGATAATATAGCATTGCGGTTAATAACAAGGCAGAAATGCCCAGGATTAACAATGGAATAAAGGGGGAGCTTTTGGAAGAAAAGGAAGATAGGACAGGAAGGTATTTTTCCCATTTGAGTAGAAGCATTATACAAACCAAACTGACGCCTCCAAATAAAATGGCGAAGTAATTCAAGAAGGTAAAGTTACTTAGAACGGCTAGGATAGCCCCTACCAAGGAGAGGATTAAACTTGATATTCTTCCCCGCTCCCAATAGCAGAAGAGAAAATATATACTCATAAGGGTAAATCCACAGGCAAGCCCATAGCCTCGGGCCAGGGAGAAAAAATCCAGGAGATAAGGACTGCAGTTTAATAGGGCAAAGCCCCCGATTCTAGGCCAGAAATGAGGGCTAATTTTACAGACCAATAAGGCGGAAAAAAGAAGATAGAGGATATGGGCAATAAAACTACCCAGGCGTACAAAAAAATCTTGTGTACCAAATAGCTTAACGCTGATCTGCATAAGGAAGCTATTGGTGAGATGTAGGTTGGCTGTACCCCAGCATACCGGATCATAAAAACATTCCCCTAATGGCTGGTGGATATAGTTGAGGAAAGTACTGCTTTCGTCATGGGTCATAGATAGGGTCGCCGAGCGGTAGCCAGAGAATGACAAGAGGCCCACTATATACATTCCGAGTAGGATCAGACTGAGGGAATGGGACCATTTGCCTTGTACAGAATCATAGAATTGAGCGAGGCGCATGTGAGTCCTTTGCCTTTGCTCATAGTGAGCAAAAATGAGGGAGGGTTAAATTATAATATTTTAGCTTAATTTTGGTAAATTTGCATAGCTAAATTTGCCAATTATTAGCCCTTTAACAAAAGACTTTCCTGATAACTTTTGATATTGTCCAAGACTTTCTGGGAGAGGCGATTTTTCGCTTCCAAGGTCCAGCCCGATACCAGGGGATGTATGAGGATTCGGGGGTTCTTCTCAAATTCCTGTTGATGTGTTCCTATCCCCACACCATCAAAAATTGAATAATTGCCGGACTTGCTCATCCAAGATAGAAAAGCTTCTTTTTCGAAAGTCAAGCCCAAGGAGGTATTGACGAGAATTTTGCCATCCCCCATATAGTCAAATTCTTCCTTACCAAGAAGTTGGGTATTCCTGGGAAGGTGGAGGGAAATGATTTCTGACTCGGCTAATACATTAGGGAGGGTACGATAGGAAGCCCCCATCTTCTCCATTTCTGGTTTTTGACTTCTGCTGTAATACAGGATCTCCATCCCAAAGGCCTGTGCCCGTTTCATGAGCATAGTCCCTGTTGTACCCAGTCCGATGATCCCTAATTTTCTCTGACCCAGTTCTACAGGTTCTTCTTTCCACTGCTGCGGTCCAAGGCCTTTCAACAAATTGATGAGCTCAGACATGATGAATTCGATCATTCCCTCATCGCCATAGTGAAATATCCCCTTAACAGTGATTCCTTTTTTTCGGGCAGTAGGGATATGCACGTTAGAAGAAGCTTCATCAAATAGGCTGCAGCACATGCCAACATAACGAACATTTGGAGCTGATTCTAAAATGGAGGCACTCAAAGGGGTATTCCAAGATACCAATACACACTCTGCATCACCGATCCGAGAAATAAGCTCCTGTTCTGTTTGGGGAAAGTCTGAATAGAGTTGTACTTCACCACGGGAGAACTGTTGCAGCTCTTTTTTTGCCCAAGCTCTTATCCCTGTGTTATCTACTGCAACGATTTTATTGAAAAGCATACCTATTGTGAATTCCAATGGAGGAACATCCAGTTCGTCCTATTTGTTCGTAAGTAAACAAAAAATTGAGCGAATCAGGACTTTTCCGACATATTTCGACCAAACTAAAACAATCATAAGATTGTTTACATTGATAATATAACATAGAATAAAATATTTTGTACTTTTGCTGAGTACAAGAAGCACATTGGATAGTTATATCTAAGTCAGGATTGACTAACTAAATAAAGAACATTAGTATTTGAACCACATCTTTATTATGAAAAAACTTTTAGCTGCTACTTTAATCCTCTTGCCCTTTCTTGCTTTTTCCCAAACTAAAATCACTGGAAAAGTTTACGATGAGCAATCCAAAGAAGTCCTTATTGGTGCATCTGTGTTTAATAAGAATGGATCTCAGCATTCCCATACCAACACCTTTGGGACCTTTGTTCTGGAAGGAGCTAAATTGGGAGATACCTTGCTTGTTTCATACCTGGGGTACAAACCCTTTGAGTTTGAGGTAGGAGATGATCGGGAAGATCTTCGAATTGCCATGACTCCTACCGCGTTACAACTAGATCAAATTACGATACGCTCCGAGCAAAATATTATTAGTACCATTGCCAGCGTAGACATTAAGCTCAATCCTATCAATTCCTCTCAAGATATCCTTCGGAAAGTTCCCGGATTATTTATTGCCCAACATGCTGGGGGAGGAAAGGCGGAGCAAATTTTTCTCCGAGGTTTTGATATTGACCATGGTACGGATATTCAAATCACGGCTGATGGACTTCCTGTGAACATGGTATCACATGCCCATGGCCAAGGCTATGCCGATTTACACTTTCTGATCCCAGAAACCATTCAGAATGTAGACTTTGGCAAAGGGCCCTATTATGCCGATAAAGGAAACTTTACTACTGCAGGATATGTAGACTTCCAGACCTATGACCGGATAGAAAACAGCCAGGTAAAGGTTGAAGGCGGACGCTTCAATACCGCAAGAGTAATGGGAATGATAGACCTCATTAGAAACCCTCAGGGAAATACAGATGCCTATATTGCCACTGAATACCTCTCTACGGATGGGCCCTTCCAGTCTTCTCAGAATTTTGAGCGCTTCAATACCTTTGCCAAGCTTCACACCCAGCTCAACAATACCAATGCCTTGAAAATTCAGGCTTCTACCTTCACGAGTCGCTGGGATGCTTCTGGACAGGTTCCCGATCGGGCCGTTCGTTCAGGTCAGATTGACCGCTTTGGTGCCATCGATGATACGGAGGGAGGATCAACTAGTAGAACCAACCTCTCTATTACTCACCAAGCCTCACTTGGGGAATCTGATTTTGCTGAGACGCGCTTTTTCTTTTCCAACTATAATTTTGAGCTGTATTCCAATTTTACCTTTTTCCTAAACGACTCTATTAATGGAGATCAAATTCGCCAAAGGGAAAATAGGAATATTTACGGCTTTACCACTACCTACAGCAAGCAACTAAATAGCAAAGTAGGTGAATTGGCCTTAAATACGGGTGGAGGATTTCGTTATGATCAGGTAAGAGATAACGAATTGTCTCGTTCTTTAAACCGTGTGACCACTCTGAGCAATTTAGCTTTTGGAGATGTAAACGAAGCCAATGGCTTTGCCTTCGCAGGCTTGGATTGGGAATTAAATGACTGGCGCATTAGTCCAGGTGTGCGGGTAGATCATTTCCGCTATCAATATTATGATCGCCTGCAGACCCTGTATACTAATCAGTCTGAACAGAGTTCCATTGTGAGTCCCAAACTCAATGTCGTATATACCCCCAAAGATAACTTTCAGATCTTTTTTAAATCCGGAAGGGGCTTCCACAGCAATGACAGCCGGGTGGTAGTAGCGCAAGGAGGTGAAGAAATTCTCCCTGCAGCCTATGGATTTGATTGGGGCTTGATCATGAAACCTTTGGAGAATCTATATGTGAATGTGGCGTATTGGTACCTATTCTTAGAACAAGAATTTGTCTATGTAGGAGACGAGGCAGTAGTAGAGCCTAGTGGAAGGACCCGCAGGACGGGAATCGATGCCAGCCTTACTTACCAATTGACAGACAAATTGTTCTTAGATGCAGCTGTTAATTACACAGATCCCAAAGCTATTGATGAGGCAGAAGGAGAAAACAATATTCCTTTGGCTCCTACCCTTACGAGTATAGGAGGTCTTTCTTACAGCAGTCAACAGGGAATCTCCGGTAGCATACGGTATAGATACATCAAGGATCGTCCTGCCAATGAAGTAAATAGCGTTACAGCTGAGGGTTATTTTGTAACCGATCTCGCATTGAGTTATGATCAACCCAGTTGGGGCATTTACTTTACCATTGAAAACCTGTTCAATATTGAGTGGAATGAAGCTCAATTTGATACAGAGTCCAGGCTTCGCAACGAGTTAGAGCCCGTTTCGGAGATTCACTATACACCCGGTACTCCCTTCTTCTTGAAAACGGGTATCGCATTTAAGTTTTAATGGCACGTATCCTCTTTTTCTCTAATCCTGTTCGTGGGGTGTTGAATCCCATCATTGCTTATGCCAATTACCTTCAGGAAGCTGGACACCAGGTTACCCTGGCAGCTCCTGAAAGTGTAAAGGAATTGGTTGTTAGCCGGGGCATTCCTTACGAACCCACCATTGATAGCTTAAATAGTCCTTATCAGGGCACTTGGTTTCGTAAGAAAGCCCCCAAAGGGATGAGTAGAGTAGAACATGCTGCCGCTCAATTGAGGAAAGAGGAATTTGATCAAATGATGGCTCGCATTCAGCCAGATTTGTTGCTGGTAGATGTAGAACGCTATCCCTATACGATTTGGGCCCACAGTCACGGAGTGCCTGTGGGCTTACTTTCTGTGTGGTTTACCATTTTTAAGCGTCCCGGATTACCTCCCTTACACCGCTACATTGTTCCAGGAAAGGGGTTTAAAGGCTCCTGGTTGGGAATTCAAAGGTCCTGGTGGCGGCATCAGGCCAAGAAATTGTTTCGGTACTACAAATATTATTTTCGGGATTCAGGAGCCGATAGAATAAGGGTAGCTCGCCAATTGGCTAAGGAATCGGGCTTCCCTTTTTCCAAAGAAGTACATATTTCAGAGTGGCTCAACCCCTTTTCCTTTAGAACCATACCCATGCTAAGTATGGTCTGCGAAGAGATGGAGTTTCCCCACTCTGTCAAAGCCAATCAGCACTATATAGGGCCGATGATTCAGTTGGATCGCAGTGAGGTGGAGTTTACCAACGACGAGACAGATGCGAGGCTGGCGGATATTTTTGCTAGACAATCCCAGGATCCCGAGAAACATAAAGTGATCTACTGCGGAAGCAGTTCCATTATTTCTACAGATGTTTCTTTATTGAAAAAGATCATCGAAGTGGCTCAAAGGCATCCAGATTGGCAGTTTATCCTCGGTCTGGGCCGTCGCCTCACGGTGGATAAACTCGGTTCCATTCCTTCTAATGTACATCCCTTTAAATGGGTCCCACAGTTACGCGTATTGGAAAACTCCGACTGCTGTTTTACCCATGCAGGAATTAATACCATCAATGAGTGTATTCATTTCAAGGTCCCCATGATCGTCTATTCTGGTGGGGTCAATGATGAACACGGCTGTGCTGCGCGTATGTTTTATCACTACCATGGCATTATTGGGGACCTGGAACGAGACGATACCGATCAGGTGGAACAGCATGTCATTACCGCGTTAACAGATGCTACCCTTCACCAGAATATGGATAAACTCTACGAGTCTTATATGGCTAAAAGAGGGAAGGGGCTGGAAATTGTGGAGGAGTTGATGGGTAAAAGGGAAGGTTTTGCTAGGGTCTCAGGTTAAATAGAGTACCTCTCGGGAGACCAGGTGAGGAAAATTCACCCTAAAATGCCTAAGTGGCATTTGGTGTATAAAGGTATATGTTAGATTGAATTCACTCCACATCCATAATCTCAAAAATCCTCTCCTCAATATGGGCAGAAAGCGTCGAAATGGTCGACTGCTCAAAGATGGACACTAGCGGTAAATCCAGATTTAAACTTTCATTGATGCGTGCCATAATCCGAATAGCCGAAAGGGAAGTTCCCCCGAGGGCGATGAAGTCCTGATGGGTACCAATGCGATCTAGCTTAAGAATTTCTTCCCAAATGGGTGCCACGATCTCTTCAATCTCTGTTTCGGGAGGAGTTGCGTCTTCTATGTTACCTTTTCCGTTTTCTTGCCCCCAGCTACGTAGTAGTTCCCGATCTACCTTGCCATTGGCCGTCAATGGTATTTCTGGGAGTTCTACAAAACGCGTAGGAATCATTGCAGCAGGTAGATGTTCGGATAAGTAGGCCTGTAATTCCTCTGGGGTTACGGGTGAGCCAGCTGTGTAGAATGCCGTTAAAGACTTTTGCGCATTAAATTTTTCCAATACCTCTGTGTACCCAATTTCTTCTAATATCTTCCGTACCTCGCGCTCATCAATAGGCTCGTTAATTTCGTGGAGGGCTTCATCCCGCGTTTTGTGTCCTATCCGAACATCCCAGCTATAGGGAAAGGCGTAGTTGTTGTATCCTTGTTCTTTCTTATGGATATAAATCCCCACCTGATTGATCAGGCAATTGGTGGACCGACCGGTATCTGTGGGGCGTTTCCAGGGAAGCTTTTCTTCTAAGTAGGCCATCATCTCTTCCAGGCTTACGTCTGTATATCGGTAGAAGTCCAGAAACTTCACCTGTTCAAAAACGCTGTCGTCTTTGAACATAGATACATCTAGAAGCTGACAAACCGCATCATTAACCTTGTGATAGGCCTTACGTGCCTCCAGAATCGTATCGTCAATTTTAGAAACATTTATCTCTTCTTCTCGGAAAAGCTCTTCTGTGAGGCGGGTTTCAAAAAACTGGCCTCTGGATAAGCCGGTTACGATATAGGGAATCCTCTTTTCCAGGGCAATTTTGGTACTTAGGGTATAGATGGTTTTAAAACAGCCATTGCATACATTGCTATGTCGTTTGAGGCTGTCGACAAAGATGGCGTTCATAGCCGCTGTTTCTCCAAATATATGATCTACGCCTAGGGCGTTTACAATTCGGCTAATATTGGCTTTGGCCTGCTCGGAAATGTATCCATTGTCGAGGGTGAAGGCAAGCACCTTCAGGTCCAACTCTACTAATCTGGCGAGGGCGTAGCTACTGTCTTTCCCCCCACTCAGTAACATCAGACAGTCATATTCTCCCTGTTTTTGGGATTTTATCTCATCGAACAAGGCTCGGAGCTCTTCACGACCTCGGAAGTATTGTTCGGCCTGTCGCTGATAAGAATCAAAGGAGTTGCAAAGCATGCAGACTCCCTCCTCATCGTAGCTGGCATCCGGATAGTTGGAGGGCAATCCACAACTGGTACAGTATTGAAGGTCGCCTTGCAGGTGTTGAATTTGATTTTGCTGTACTTCGACAATAGCCGTGTGGATGGCAGGATGTTGGCCAAGTAGTGATTCAATTTCTCCAGGCTCAATTCGTACGCCTCCGATTTTTACTTGCTTATCTACCCTGCCTAGGTATTCCAACTGCCCTTTTCTATTTATTCGAACCAAATCTCCAGAAGCATAAGCCCTCAACCCAGCGGGAAAAGCGAGTGTGACAAATGATTTTTGGGTCAGTGATGGCTGGTTAACATATCCGTCTGACAAACTCTTTCCTGCCAGGTATAATTCCCCAGGGACTCCCTGTGGGACAGGCTGCAGTTGGGTATCTAACACAAACACCTCCATTCCGTCGATGGGAAGTCCAATCGGTACAGAACTTTGAGTATCTGTATCTGAATGAAAGGAATGTACTACACAGCCAACTGTCGCTTCAGTCGGGCCATACTCATTAAAGATTCGCTTCAAACTCCCCATATTCTCTGATATCTCCTTAGCTAAAGAAGTAGGAAAATCCTCTCCGCCTACGATCAGTGTTTCAACCAAGGAATCCTGTAAATCCTGGTCTTTTAACAGGGCTAAGTGGGAAGGAGTCAATTTGAGTGTGTTTACCTGGTTATCCGCTATCACTTGGAGGATAGAGAGGTCTGCGGCACCAGGGCTTTCAGGATATATCAGCACTTTTCCCCCTGAAACGAGCGGAAGGAATTGGGAGGTAACGGTTAAGTCAAAACCGATTTTGGAAAATAGAGGAAAGACAAAGCGCTCTTCTTGTGAATAGGTCTTGCTCGCCCAATGGACATAATTACTTAGCGCCCGATGATTGATCATTACCCCTTTGGGGGTGCCGGTAGATCCAGAGGTATACATAATATAGGCTAAGTCTTCTCCGTTTGGTAAGGCAAATACTTGAGGGGAGGGTCTGCCTTTTAATTCCTCTACCAGCACAAGGGGGATAGAGAGGCTTTCCAGTTGGGAACTTAGTTGGATCTCTGAGACAAGTATTTTGGCTCCGGCATCTTCTAGAATAAATTTAAGTCTCCCTACCGGGGTATCTGAGGGAAGGGGAATATACGTGGCCCCGGCCTTCCAAGCACCCAAAAGAGACACCATAAAGTCCATGCTACGGGTGAGGTGGATACCAATTCGGTCTCCTTTTTGTATTCCGTTTGACGTTAGGGCCTTTGCCAATTGATTGGCCCGCTTGTCTAACTCTACATAAGTCATAGTCCGTCCTCCTTGCTCTAAGGCTATTTCCTGGGGGTCTTGAGCAACCTGTTGGAGGAACAATTCTAGAACGGATTGATCTTTGCGAAGCGCCTGTCCATTCAAACTATGGGTGTCTAATAGGATGGGCTGCTCTATTAGCGGAAAGCCGTCTATTTTCTGCTCACGGTCTTCAATGAAGGTATCTAGGACTTTTAAAAAGTGCTTGGGTACCTCTTCCCGCATTTCAGGGGAAAAGACGCTGACATTAAGGTCAAAATTGAGTTGAATATCTCCTGTATCGTTTAGGTCATGAACCTGTAACCTCAGGTGATGACCTGGGTCACAATGTCCGGGATGCAGCCATTCTCCCTTCATGGGGATTTCCCCAAAGTTTCCAAATTTGGTATGGATGAAATTCAAAACCACATTAAACTGTCGACTCAGGCGAGAACTGCTTGCCCCAGGTTTCGCATGGCGCAGAAATTCATTGGATTGAACAGCTATGCGTCTGAAAACATCTTGGAAGCTTTCATCTTCCTCCATCTCAGCCACTAAGGGGAAAAGTTCGATGAAAGCCCCGGGCGTCTGCTTAAAAGTGGGTGTATGCCGGTTATGTGCCGGACTACCTATAGCAATATTTCGTTGACCACTCACGCGATACAGGTAGACAAATAAGGCCGTAGAAAACATGTTGAATAGAGACATGTTTTCCGTCCAGGCTCGGAGTTCTTTCTCTCCGGTCAATGCCTTCAATTTATCCGATCTCTCCTTACCCAGATGAATGACTACGCGTTCAGATCTGCTTTCTGATGGAGAACCTTTTTCCCCGTATAAGCGAGGAGGGACGGGTAATTCTCCGGCTCTCTGTTCCCAAAAAAGTCGAGAAGCTTCATTCTCTTTATTAAAACGTGCCGATTGCTCAAAAGAAAGATAATCTGCGTACAAGGGCAATGGAGATGCCTTTGCCAAGTTTCCTTCCAGAGAAAGATGGTATAACTCTCCCATTTTTTGACTCAAGACAGATACTGACCAGGCATCTGAAATGAGGTGGTGGAGCAGAAGGTACCAGATGCTTTTATTATTTGGGAGCTGAAAGAGTACGGATTCAAAATTCCGCTGAGATATGTCAAAAGGAAGCTTCTGGTTTTCCTCTATCCAGTTTTCTACTTCTTCTTGACTACCTACTTGGATACATTCCAATTCATATGGAAAAGTGTCATAAACCCGTTGGACAGGTAGACCTCCCTGGTTGATAAAAATGGTCCTCAAGGCATCGCTCTGCTTGATCAGGGCCTGGAAAGCTACCTGAAAGTGGACAACATCTATATGACCCCCTATTTCGAAAGTGTGAGGGATATTATATAAAGGATCACCAGGATTCATTTCCTGGCCAGTCCAGAGCAGTAATTGACCTTGAGTTAAGGGGAGGTCGACAAATCTATCCATGAAAATTCTGTTGGAACAGCTAAACTAGGCAACTAGGCTTGTTGTTTTCTTGACTCGAGGTAAGTAGAAATGGCGTCGATGGTCATGAAATTTTCTATGGTTAAATCTCCTGGAGGAATAGATAGGTCAAATTGTTCTTCAACAAAGGCCACCAACGTCATCATCCCAATGGAATCAATCAGCCCACTTCCCAACAGATCTTGGTCAGCCTCTAATTCCATTCCTTCGTATCCTTCGAGCAATTCGTCTTTTACATACTTAATAATTACGTCATTCATTGGGTATACAGATTTCTAAGTTCTAAATAATTTATTTTTCCCGTGGAAGTTCGGGGAAATGATTCTACTAAGGTTATGGTAGCAGGAATGGCATAAGCAGGTATGCGATCTGCTAGATAGGTCCGTAAAGTGGCTTCTTCCACTTTGGCCCCTTCATTTAAAATAACACAGGCTTCGATGGCATTTTCTCCTTCCCCATCTTTTGTGGGGAAAATGGCGACTTCATATACAGCAGGATGGGAGATGAAATGTGCTTCAATTTCACTCAGCTCAATCCGGTATCCACGAACTTTGACCTGACGATCCTTTCTCCCCAAAAATTCCAAAAGGCCTTCCTCATTCCTCCTGACCAGGTCCCCTGTACGATAAAATATTTCCTGCAAGCCCTTACGATTGCGCATAAAAAAGGACCTGTCGGTGAGTTCTGGATTATTCCAATAGCCCTGCATTCGGGTGGCGCTACGAATGAGGAGTTCTCCCGTTTCTCCCTGGATCAACTTCCTCATCCTCATTTCCCAAAATAAGTCCTTCCGTATTATCCCAAATATTCCCTAAGGGAATGGGATTATCGGACTCCGGAGGAGTGGAGAGGTGGTAATAGGTACACTGATTTACCTCTGCAGGTCCGTACACATTACAAAAAGTGGCATTTGGCCAGCTTTCCATAAGTTTTCTCAGGTGTTTGGGAGGGAATGGCTCTCCCCCAAATAGCACCCACCTCAAGGAACTCAGGTCTCTTTCTTCGATAACCCCCCGCGTTAAGAGTTGAATCAGCGCTAGCGGAACGGAATACCATAGGGTAAGTCGCTCCTTTTCCATGAGAGAAGATAGGCTGGCAGGTAATTTGGTGTGGGCATCTGAGATGATGACAGAGGTAGCAGCTGCTAGCGGGCTGGTAAAATAGCCCATGGTGGATATATCAAAGTGTAGGGGGGAATGGGTTCCCAAACGATCTTCCGGCCTTAGGTCGTACAAATCTGCGGATAATTTGGCATAACTCATTCCTGAATGGTGCGTATGCATGATGCCCTTTGGCTTGCCAGTACTGCCAGAGGTATACATGATGTAGGCGAGATCGTGTTCCTGAACCCTATAGGAGGGGGGACCTTCAGGAGCATTTTTTATCTCTTCCCAACTAATAGCAGGTAGAGGCGCAAGCGCTTGTGGAAGACCAATAACATGTGTGAGGCCACAAGCTTCGGAACAAAGCTGTTGTATTTTTCGCTTTTGGGAAGGGTGGGTGATGAGAACACGAATCCCACAATCTTGAATGAGGTATCGAATACGAGATTCCGGAGCGCCAGGGTCCAAGGGTACATAGGCCGCTCCGGCCTGCATGATGCCATAAATGGCGAGAGAACTTTCTAAAGATCGGGGTAAATATACGCCTACCTTATCCCCCTTTGTTACACCAAAGTCTCTCAGGATATAGGCCAGCTGATCCATACGAAGAGCGAGCTCTTCATAGGTAAAGGAGCTTGAATTAAACCGAAAGGCATCTTTATCGGGAAATCGATGTGCAGCGTTAAGAATAAGGTGTGGTAGCGTATAAACGTGTTTCATCATTTATTTTACTGACCTAGTCCGATTCGATAGTTTGTTTGGAAATTCATTTATATGGATAAGTCGGCAATTTGAATTTTGTACCTCAGAGCCCCATGAGTTTTGCGATGATATTGCGCTGAATATCGGAGGTGCCCGCGTATAATACGCCCCCTGTTGCATCTCGCAAATCTCGTTCCACTTCAGTTTCAGTCAGATAGCCTGAGCCTCCCCGGGTCCGAATGGCGTCAATGCTGGAGTTAAGGAAGGCCTCACTGATTTGTAATTTTAACATGGCCGATTCCAGAAAGGAGGGATCTCCATTTTTTTTCTTCCATGCTACTTGGTAAAGAAGAAGACGGGAAGTTTCCAAGCGCATTTTCATATCTACGATTCGATTGGAAACCGATTGGAACTTTCCGATGGGTTGCCCATACTGCTTTCTCGTTTTAGCATAGGCGATACTATCTTCCAATTGGCGTTGCATGGCTCCCAAGTGAGAGGCCAGGACACAACAGCGGTCGTGTTCCAGAGAATGGTTGATTACGCTGAAGCCAGCCCCCTCAGCCCCCAATCTGTTTTCCTCTGGAATAAAGCAGTTCTCGAAGGTCAAGTTGCCCATAGGGACAGTCCTCAGACCCATCTTGCTGATGAGCTCACTTTGAATAAATCCAGGTGTTCCCTTTTCTACCAAGAATGCCGTCACCCCCCATTTTCCCAATTTGGGGTTGGTAGTGCCAAGTACGACCGTCACATCGGCAACAGGCCCCAAAGAGATCATGCATTTTTCCCCATTTAGGAGATAGCCTCCGTCCTGTTTTTGAGCCGTAAGTTGCATGCTAAAGACATCAGAACCTGCTTCGGGCTCAGTTAAGGCGTGGGCTCCAATCCATTTCCCAGTCGCCATATCGGGTAAATATTTCTGTTTCTGATTTTCTGTCCCGAATACGTTAATAGTTAATTCTACCGGCCAGTTATGTGCATTGATGGCTAAGGCTAGGCCATTATCTGGGCAGGCATAACCGAAGCCTTCCATGGCGACAATGGATCGAAGTAAGTCTACTTCTTCTAAGTCTCCTCCATAAGCTGCGGGAACTCCCATCTTTAACAGCCCAAAATCGGCACATTTATCCCAGATCTCCCGTGAAAAGCATTCTGCTTTATCTCTCTCAATCAGGTTGTGATTTAGGTTATTTCGAGCAAAGTCAATGACCTGTTGTTTATAATCCAGGTACTCTGATGGAATAGAAAAATCCATTTAATTATTGAATGTTAATTTTTGTTGAGGATATTGTGCGGCGATTGGAACGGGAAATTACATTAATTTTTTTGTTATGGTAAAATAAATAAACATAAATTTGGGTTTTTAGTATTAAATATATCAAGAAGTTTAGCCGATTTATTTTTGAGTACATAAATTCTGCCATGTACTTTCTAATGTAAAGGGTGAGGTCAAATGTTTGTAACCCTAAATGCTGCTAATTTTATATCAAAACCCTTCTTTAAACTCGCAATTAATGAGATTGTTTTTACCAAAGATTACTTGCCTTTTACTGTTTTTTTGCTGCACCCTGTCTGGGTCATTTGCGCATATGACTGGCCAGAGCTATATCTATTTCGTTGTTAAGGAGAGTTCCATGACAGGAAATTTCCAAATAAATGCAAGAGATGTTAATGAACTTTTAGGTACTTCACTTACGGATGAGTCTACCCTAGCGGATTTTCAACCCTACGTTTCTGAACTTCAAACCTACGCACTAGAAAAAAGTAGTTTCGAGGTAGAGGGGGTACCTTGTAAGGTTAAATTTGTAGAACCAGATTATATCATAACAGGGGCAGGTTCCTTCCTTATTCTATATTTTGAGTTGGAAGATTTGACAAGCACCCCGGATGCCATGAACGTTCGTTTTGATTTCTTATTCGAAGAAGACCCCGATCATTCCAACTGGTTGATGATAGAAAGCAACTGGAAGGGCGGAATTTTTAACAACGAACGGATACCCTCGCTCATTTTTAATGCGAATAGTGGAAAACAGGTACTTGACTTTACCCAGTTTACCGTGATGAGGGGCTTTATGCTCATGATATATCAGGGGATGAAGCACATTTGGATTGGCTTTGATCATATCCTTTTCCTGTTAGCCCTGTTGCTTCCCGCGGTCCTAACCAAGACCCCCACAAAGGAAGATGAGCTATTCGCCAATCAATTGGGGGATAATCATTTCTTGAGCAAGATTTCGCCCCAATTACCCAGTTGGGCTCCTGTAGAAGGGTTTCGCGCTGCCTTTTGGAATGTCGTTAAGGTGGTTACCTTTTTTACTATTGCTCATACCATTACCTTGAGCCTTGCATCATTGCAATTAGTTAATCTGCCGAGCCAATTGGTAGAATCTATAATTGCCTTCTCCATAGCGCTAGCTGCCTTTCACAATTTTCGACCCCTTTTCTCGACACGAGAATGGCTGATTGTTTTTGGATTTGGCCTTTTCCATGGCTTTGGCTTTGCCAGCGTACTGGGAGACCTGGGGGTGACAGGAGAATACATGGTTCTTACCCTCTTGGGCTTTAACCTAGGGGTGGAAATAGGCCAAATCGTTATCATTATCTTGTTTTTTCCCTTTTTATTCTGGCTGAGGAAAACAAAATTATACCCCTATATTTTCACCATTGGGTCTATTCTTCTGGTGGCTTTATCTCTTTATTGGTTTGCAGGAAGGGTCTTTGAATTTGACGTTTGGGGGGAAGATACATCAGCCTATGTGTTCCGGCATATTGAACGCATTGTCATTGCCACATTTTATTAACATCTGAATCGCAATTCGCGTCGTATTTGTCATATGTCGGTAAAAAAAACTACGGATCCCGTTAAGAGAGCCAAGCTTGCCGAATGGTTAAAGAAAAATAAGGCTTCAAACTCCTCTAATGGTAGTGAAGAAATTTCTCTTGCTCCAGTGGATACACCTATTCCCTTGACCTTCGGACAGGAGCGACTATGGTTTTTACAGCAGTTGGATCCTGGGAACCCCTTTTATCACTATGTTGAAATATTTGAATTAGACGGTGTCCTCGATCTGGGGCTTTTGCAGGAAGCCTTTATGGAGTGTATTCAGCGACATAAGGTACTAAGAACTACCTTTCATGAGGATGCTTCCGGCTTAGTTCAAGTTGTTCAGCCTACAGGAGAGTTGGATTGGCATATTTGGGATTATGCTTCATATGGGTCGGTAATTGGGGAAGAGCAACTAAATGAAAGGATCATTCAAGCTGTAGCCATGGCTTTTGATCTGGAAAAAGGGCCTCTCCTTAGGGTGCATCTCGTCAGATTGGCCCCCAAACGCCATTGGCTAGTACTTTGTTTCCATCATATAATAGTAGATAAGCAATCGGTTAGGGTAGTTTTGTTGAAGGAACTGGCAGAACGTTATGCAAATTCCTCCTTGGATTTGCCTTTGCCTCCTCTGCAATACCGGGATTTTGCCTACCGACTGAGAAAGCAAGAAATCCATAAGGAGGATCTGGCTTATTGGAAAGAAAAACTAGCGGGAGAAGCTCCTATACTTGCCTTACCGACCGACCGACAAAGGCCGACTCAACCTACATATAAGGGGGCATATTTGTATAGACATCTGGCAAAAGGAACCGCTCAAAAGGTAGCTGCTCGATGCAAAGAATTGGGGGTTACTTCCTTTATTTTTCTTCTTGCCGTCTACAAAGTCCTATTATTCCGATACTGTCGGGAAGAAGATATTTGGGTGGGGTCTCCCTTTACAAACCGGGACCAAGTAGCTTTGGAGAAAGTGATGGGTTTTTTCAATGAAACTCTTGTATTGCGTAGTTTCCTCTCAGGTGAAATGACTTTTGAGGAAGTGCTGAATCAAGTGAAAAAGACGGTTTTAGAGGCATTTTCTCACAAAAACCTGCCCTTTGATGTTTTGGTTTCTGAATTGAATCCTACACGAAACCTGGGCGTTAATCCCTTGTTTCAGGTTATGTTTTTATACGATGAATCTCCCTCTACTTTTTCCCTGGGTAAAGAGCTAAAATTGACCCACAAACCCTTCGATTATGGTGTTTCCAAGTTTGATCTTACCTTAATGTTATCTAAGGTTGACAATGAACTAAACACGGTCTTTGAATATTCTACGGAAATTTTTGAGGAATCTACCATAGATACTTTACAGAAATCTTATGTGAGCCTCCTGGAGGCGGTGCTGGAAGACCCCTTAAAGCCTGTTGCTACCCTTCCTCTACTAAGTCAGAAAGAGGAGCAGAAAGTCTTAGAATTAGGAGATTATACTCCCCAGGAGCTCCCCCCTTATTCCTCTATTTACCAATATGTCGAAGAGCAATATTTAATTAATCCGGGGCGATTAGCAGTTCGTTTTCAAGCGGAATCCCTCACGTATGGAGAACTTCATACCCGTTCAATACAATTGGCAGGCTCTCTGGTGAAAAGTGGGGTTAAGGCGGGTAGCCGAGTAGGCCTTTGTGCCCAAGCTTCCCTGGAATTAATCATAGGTATCTGGGGAATAATCCGTGCGGGAGGGTCCTATGTTCCCTTGGATCCCGTATATCCGATGGAACGACTCGATTATATGCGGGAAGAAGCTGGCGTCGAGGTATTGCTTGTTCAGGATGCTTTGGCGGGGATGTTTAAAGATACCGGTGCTGAACTTATTTCTTTGGAAAGAGAAAGCTTAAATGATACCCATATAAATTTAATTCCCGATTGGGAGAGCCTTTCGGATGAAGGTGAAGTATATACGATTTTCACTTCGGGAAGTAGTGGTAAACCCAAAGGAGTTCCCATCTCCCATCGAAATCTTATCCATTCTACGCTAGCGCGAAAATCATATTATCAAGCGGATCCTACTGCCTTTTTGCTCTTGTCTTCCTTTTCTTTTGATAGTTCTGTGGCGGGAATTTTTTGGACCTTATGCACTGGAGGGACTTTGGTTTTGGCCGAGAAAAGAATTGAGCAAGACATTGAGAAATTAACCCAGGTTATAGAGAATAATGTTATTTCTCACAGCCTCATGCTACCCTCCTTGTATTCGATGTTGTTGCGACATGGGGAGTCAGACAAGTTAGCCTCCTTGCGAACCATCATTGTGGCAGGTGAAGGTTGTCCTCCTACTTTGGTCGATAGTCATTTCTCGAAACTCCCACAAGTCAATTTGTATAATGAATATGGACCTACAGAGGCTTCCGTCTGGTGTTCTGTATATCATGTGCAAGCAGCAGATAGTCAAGATGTGGTTCCCATTGGGAAAGCTATAGCTAACAGTGAGTTATGGGTCCTTGACTCTGCCCAGCAATTGCTTCCCCTTGGAGCAGAAGGAGAGCTTTATGTAGGAGGGTTGGGCCTTGCAACAGGGTATCTGAATAGACCCGAACTGACCCAGAAAAAGTTTATACCTCATCCGTTTAAAAAGGAAACAGGTGCCCGACTATATCGAACGGGAGATTTGGTTCGGAGGCGGGCGGATGGGAATCTGCTATTTTTGGGGAGGGTAGATACCCAGGTAAAAATTAGAGGGTTCAGGATCGAGTTGGATGAGATTACACAAATACTCAAAGGCATTCCGGAGGTGGGAGAAGCCTGTACTTTAGTTTCAGAAAAGAAGGAACTGCTAGGCTATTACCAGTCCGAGAAAGAGCTCCCAGCGAAAGATTTGCGCCGAAAATTGGCACAGGTTTTACCTGAATACATGGTTCCTGGATATTTTATCTACTTGTCTCAGTTCCCCAAACTCCCTAATGGGAAAATTGACCGAAATAGTCTGCCAGAGCCAGCGAAAGGGGTAAGAGAGGACTCTGCTAGCTATCTGGCTCCCAGGAACTCGTTTGAGGAGAAGATGGTACGTGTTTGGGAAAAGGTATTGGGCAAACAGTCCATTGGAGTAAATGACAATTTCTTCGAATTGGGGGGAGATTCTCTGTTGAGTATTCATCTATTGGCGGAGGCTCGTAAGCAAGGCATCGAACTCAAGACCACTCAACTTTTTGAATATCCTACTATTGGGCGCTTGCAGTCGGCCCTATTTGGGGAAGCCGAAATCCTCTACCAGAATGGAACGGCACTAAATGGGCATCATTCCAAGGAGCTTCCTACTTCCTTTAATCCAGAGGTTGAGCTTAGCCCAGAAGAAATGGAAATTATCTTCCGTCAAATTGCGCGTAATGGTTAAAGAAAAAATAGAATCTGTATTTCCGCTCTCACCTATGCAGGGGGCTCTGTTATTTCACAAGTTGCAGGCAGAGGACGATCAGGGTTTTTTGCAGCTCAGTTTCTCTCTATCCGGCCCCTTGGAGGAAGACTTATTCCTGCGAGCTTGGGAGGGTATTTGCGAGCGGCACGAAGTGATGCGGACCTCCATTCATTGGGAAGATATAAGCCAGCCCGTCCAGGTGGTACAAGCCCCCAAGTCCCTTAAGTGGACCCAACACGACTGGCGTGAAGAACCCTCAGCATCTCATTCAAATCGCTTCCAGCAATTTAAAGAAGAGGATGCTCAACAGGGACTATTGCTGACACAGGCACCAGTCTCTCGATTTCACCTGATCCAACGAGAGGAGGAGTCCTATTTTTTCCTTTGGAGCTTTCATCACATTTTACTTGATGGCTGGTCTTCCATGGTCATCCTGGAAGAAGTAATGGAACTTTACGAAGCTTTGTATGAAAATAGGCCCATTAATTTGCCCGTTCTCCCCTCCTATAAGGAGCTGCTCCGTTGGCAGCATCAACAGGATACAGCAGCTGAAGAAACATTTTGGTCTCAATGGTTGAAAGGCTTTGATACACCCAATTTAGTTGGGAGGCAAAATAATGCCCTTAAAGAACCTTCAATTCCTGATTTCCAAAGCCGTAGTGAGGAATTGTCCCAAAGACTTAGCGATACCTTAAAAGAACTTGCCAAAACCCATGGAACTTCCTTAAATGTATTGCTCCAATTCATGTGGGGCCTCGTCTTAGGGAAGGCTTTTGCGAAAAATGATATAGTATATGGGCTTACCGTTGGCGGGAGAAGCCATAACTTTCCGGGTATTGAGAGGATGAGTCAGGCGATGATGAATTTAGTCCCCGTCCGTATCCCCCTTCCCCCACATTCTAACTTAGGTGACAGCCTGGAAACTCTGCGTAAAGACTTTGCCCGGCTGAGTGAATTTGAATCTACTCCTCTATCCCGAATTCAATCCCAGATGGATGGATTCGGAGAAAGAGCACTTTTTGATGTGTTACTCGTTTTTCAGGGTTTTCCTTGGGAGTCCATTGAAATAGGGAATTTACGTTTGTTTGACGTTGTGGGTAAGACCACGTCTGTTTATCCGTTAACCCTGTTAATTCATACCAGGGAAAGGCTCAAGTTTTCCTTTCGGTATGACACCCAAGCGGTGGATGTAGACTTTATCGAATGGGCTAGTCAGGAACTCGTGCGTTTGAGCGAGAAACTCGCTATTGGTGATGAGCTTACCATAGGAGAACTCATGGCCTATTTGAGTGACCCTCCAGAATTTGCTCATCCAGAAGAAGAAAGCCCTATAGCACGGGAAATGGATATCGATCTGGCAGCCTCTTCACAGGAAATAAGGCTTACTCACATTTGGGAAAAAATACTTGGTCATAAAGGAATAAGCGCTACAGACAACTTCTTTGAGATTGGGGGGAGTTCCATTCTCGCTGTTCAGATATTTGCAGAAATTCGAGAGCAGTTAGGCCTTAAATTAGCTCCCTCTAGCTTACTTACCCATCCAACGATTCGATCTCTGGCCTCTTTATTGGGAAAGGAACCTCAAGAACATTGGGCCTCTATGGTCGCTATACAACCCAAGGGATCGCGCCCTCCTTTGTTTTTTATTCACGATATAGGAGGAAACATTTTTACCTACCGCGATTTGGCGAAGCAGCTCGGCGAAGACCAACCTATTTATGCTTTCCAGGCTAAAGGTATGGATGGAAAGGGCTCTACTTTGGAGTCCGTTTCTGATCTGGCCGATTACTACATACAGGAAATACAGCGAATTTTCCCCAATGGCCCCTTTTTGTTGGGAGGTAGCTCTTTTGGAGGCTTATTGGCCTATGAAATGGGTAGGAAACTGGTAGAGGCGGGTCAAAAAGTTGATTTGCTGGCCTTATTTGATACCATTCCCTATAAAGGCCCTTTTTCTTACGGGAAAGCGGGAGCGCCAGCAGGGCCTAAATGGTTAGAAAAACTGGATACCCATATAGGCCGTTTGTTGGTGAGAGGTACCAAAGAGAGGTTTCAACACTACCGCAAAAAAGGGAAGAAGTTTATTTGGAACAAAATTCCATTTCTGTCCTATAAAGAACCGATTCCGCCTGAACGTAACCAACAAATATGGGATGCAAATTTTCGGGCTATCAGGAACTATTATCAAGAGCCTTATAATGGCAGGTTGACTCTATTTTTGGCATCTGATTTTTACGCACGCTGTTACCAGGATGTACGTTTAGGTTGGCATGCCTATGCCTTGAAAGGCTTGGAGATTCACGTTGTTCCGGGAGATCATCTTACGATGATGTATCCTCCCAATGTGGAGGTATTGGCAAAGGAATTGGCAAAGTGTATTGATCGGGTAATAGAAGGGGGGTAGATTAATAGTCGATTAGCTATTAGGGGTTAGGAAAGAGGGGTGAGTTATGGTAATTGGCGAAAGAAAATTCTAATCCCAAACACGTGGATCAATGCCTGCGGGCTAAATAAACAATCTGTAATTTCCGACAAAAAACTATATTTGACTCATAAAAACTTCAAGTGAATAATTATTTTTATTAGATTGTCCTCTATTGGCCCGATTTATGAGTTAGTTGAACCAAAGACACGAACATGTGGACTTCCCCACCGACCTCTTTTGATTTAGAATCTGGAGATTTACACCTATTCCTTGCCCACCTTCAAGTCAGTCCTCATTTGGAATCCAAGATAATGGGCTTTTTGGCTGCAGATGAGATCCAACGATCCAAATCTTTCCGTTTTCTGAAAGATCGTAGCGCCTATATAGCCTCACGCGGCTATTTGCGCATGCTCCTCAGCCGTTATCTGCAGATTAATCCGAAGGATATATCCTTTTCTTATTCCCCTAATGGAAAGCCCTATATCCCTTTTTCAAAACGTTTACAATTCAATTTATCCCATTCGGGTCGTTACGCAGTTTTGGGATTTTCGAATGAAGGGCCTATAGGAGTTGACATTGAACCGCTAGACAGAGAGGTGAATATGGAACTCGTTGCCCGGCATAGTTTTTCCCCAGCGGAGCAGCAAAATCTCTTTTCATTACCCCCTGAACAGCAAAGAGAGGCTTTTTTTACCTGTTGGACTCGAAAAGAAGCCTTTATTAAGGCAAAGGGAGAAGGCCTGTCCATGGCCTTGCAAGAGTTTGAGGTTTCTGTAAAACCTCAGGAACCTGCCGGGCTAATCGCAGCTGACTGGGATGCTGAGGAGCCATCTCGCTGGACCTTCAACGACATTCCGAAATTCGAAGGCTATATAGGTGCCTGGGCTTGTGGGGCTGACGTTCAGAAGATCTATTCCTACAAATTATCAGAGTCATTTTTGGCCGGAAACAAATAAGACTTTTAGCTCTATAGGGATTTATGAGTCCCATCACAAAAGCCGGGATTACTCGTTTTCTTACACGCACACAGGTAAGCCCGTTTGCTTTCAGTTGCCTCGAACTTGACCGGGGTAAATTCTCCCCCTTTATGACTACCATCACAAAAAGGTTGATTAGAAGACTGGCCACATGAGCACCAGTAATAAGTTTTTCCCGCTTCCAATTCTACGGGGATAGGCTGGTCTCCAGCTTGAACAGGTTCTGCCATAGTTTTTTTTGTTATAAAGATTTTGTCAACTCAGTAAATGAGTATAGGGTTAATTCTATTTAATAAGACTGTAAAACCCAAATTTTTGTTTGATTTAAGCAAACTCTTGTAACGGACTATAAGGTAAGTTAAACGCTTCTGCTACTGCTGAATGAACCACCTTGCCATGAACTACATTGAGGCCTTCTTTCAGAGAAGGATTTTCCTCACAAGCTTTTTCCCAACCTTTATCCGCCAATTGGATGGCATAGGGCAAGGTCGCATTGGTTAAGGCAAGGGTGGAGGTATAAGGCACAGCACCAGGCATATTTGCCACACAATAGTGGACAATATCATCGATTACGAAGGTGGGATTTTCGTGGGTGGTAGGCGTACAAGTCTCTATGCACCCTCCCTGGTCTACTGCGACATCAACCAACACGGTACCAGCCTCCATGTCTTTCAACATTTCTCTTGAGATCAGTTTTGGTGCTTTAGCTCCTGGAATCAATACTGCACCCACTATTAAGTCTTGGTGAGGGATCAGTTCGCGGATGGCATATTCATTGGAATAGAGGGTCGTGATATTGGCGGGCATAACGTCAGCCAGGTATCGAAGCCTGGGCAAGCTGATATCCAATATGGTAACATTTGCCCCTAGGCCAGCAGCCATTTTTGCAGCCTCTGTCCCAACAACTCCTCCTCCAAGAATCATGACATTGGCAGGTTTAACTCCTGGAACTCCTCCTAGCAATATTCCTTTTCCCCCCATGGGCTTTTCCAAATATTTGGCTCCTTCCTGAATAGACATCCTACCCGCAACTTCAGACATGGGAACCAAAAGGGGAAGGGAACCATCCGAATGGGTTACCGTTTCATATGCCAGACATATAGAATTGCTCTCAATCATAGCCATGGTAAGCGGCTCGTATGAGGCAAAATGAAAATAGGTAAAAAGCAATTGATTGGGACGAATCAACTTGTATTCCGGCTCAATAGGCTCTTTAACCTTTACAATCATTTCTGCTACCCGGTAAACATCTTCAATAGTAGCCAAGACCTCTGCTCCTGCCTGTTGATAGGAGCTGTCTGAAAAACCACTCCCCTGTCCTGCAGTATGTTGGACATAGACTTGATGTCCTCTCTTTGTCAAGGCTTGAACCCCAGCTGGCGTCATGGCCACCCGATTTTCATTGTTTTTAATTTCTTTGGGAACCCCTATAATCATTTCGAAAAACCTGTTATAGTTTAAGAATGAGATATTTTTTACACGCAATTAATAGTATACGAAGTACAAAGGTGCACAATCTATTTTGAAAAGAAAATCCTTTGATAGGTGGTTGGGCAAATTTATTGAGTAGTAAAAATTTTTTCCAAACGGACCCATTTCTCTCCCTCTTTAGCCCAGGGCAATTTTTGTTGAAACTTGTCCATAAGTTCTTCCCATTCCTGTACCTTGGGATTGGCCTGGTCCATTTCAGCTTTTTCCTCGAAACTGAAGGACTCATCTGTTTGAATCACCATAAATAAGCGATTTCCTGTGAGAAAAATCTCCATCAGCTGAATTCCAGATTCGTGGATGCTGTCCATTATTTCGGGCCAGGCTGCTCCGGGAGCGTGATAGGCTTTGTATTGCTCTATTAGTTCTGGGTCGTCCTTGAGGTCTAAGGCGAGGTAGTGGTACATGTTGATAGCGTAACATTAGTAAGTATAAGACAGGATTAACAAGATTTATGGGATGGAGTTAAGTGAATTTTCTTTGTTATCTTATTAATTCTGTCCTCCTGGTCAATCCTGAATAGCCGCGATTTTCATTTGTGCATCTGTCCAATAGTTATCTGTTCGGAACTCATAAGGGGTAGGGGAGTAGTTACCAATAATATCTACATCTGCAGCTTCGGGCACCTCCATGTCTAGCAGGTAATAAACGGCATTGACATAGGCCCTCCGGACGCTCTCGTTGAGCATATCGGTTGACGAACCGATAGTAGAAGCAAAGGATTTACCCATTTCTCCTCCTGGCAGTTGGTAGCTCTTGGTCCACATGACGGGCATCATCGGATCATTGGGATTTCCTTTATTGGGTTTTTCTGGGTCTAAACCAGCTACTTCAGAGTCATCCGGACTCATACCATAGAGAATATCGGAGTCATCAAATTCTCCCGCTCGGTTTACCACCTGC
The DNA here is from genome assembly GCA_965263105.1 of Bacteroidia bacterium. GTDB lineage: Bacteria > Bacteroidota > Bacteroidia > J057 > J057 > JBCCTX01. Next base: position 2,341,324 of record CBDHGL010000003.1, read on the forward strand.
CCTAACACAAGGGGTTGACTATCACCCGGAAGGGGCAGGCGAACGCCATATACATCGGTTGGTCCCCAGATGCTCCCACTTTCAATGCCTTGTAAGATAGGATGGGATTCCTGGCCAGGAGCAGTTATTCCTCTTGTACTTTGGTGCTTGTGGTGTCCGTGGTGGCTGATCCATTTTTCACCGAGTACCAGACGGCCGAATCCTCCATCCCAACTATCTCCCTCTTTTTCGTAAAAGTTACCATAGTGGCTCCAACTGCTGGCGGTATCTTTGATCCTGAAGGCATGAGTGGCCGTACGTATGCCGATGAGGGGTTTCCCATCTTTGAGGAAATTGTCAATGTGTCGCATTTGGTCATCGGGTAGCTCTCGAAAGCGGGTAAACATAAAGGCCAAGTCTGCATCGTTGAGTTTATCTAATCCGGGAATGTTGTTTAGGTAATTGGGGTTAACTACACCGGGGGTGTCGGGGTGTTGGGCAAAAAGGACCGTAACATCAAAACCATGGCTTTCAGCTAAAATTTTTCCCAACATGGGTAAGGCTTCTTCAGACCGGTATTCTTCATCTCCGGATATGAGGACCAACTGTTTCCCTTGGCCTCCGCCTGTTTTTCCGGCATAATGCACCCACTGGGGGGGTGAATCAGTAGTAGTAACGGGGGCTTCTTGAGTGGTCGTTGCAGGGGTGCAGGCCCAGCATAGGGCTAAACTAAAAACGAGTGTAGGTATTAATTTCATAGGTTTGGGTTTCTGTATAGTAGCAATATAATAAAGACTTCGGTTTTTAACTGCTTGGGCAGCTTTGAGATTTTTAACTAAGCGTCTTTCATTATTATTCATATCTAAGAATATGGACAAAGGAAAGGGGGTATTTTTTCATTGAAGCAAAAATCTACCCTGTAGGGGTAGCATCTGGGTAGTCTCATAATGCCCCAATCTACCGCCGTCGAGGTATCAGCTTCGATACCTCGACGGCGAAAAAAAGGATGTTGGACCTTTCTACCCATGTTAGGTACCTAAAGGCACCGGTATTCTCATGTGAGAATAAGGTCTTTCAACTCCTATAGGAAGTTCCATAAAAGAATCCGAGAATTCCTAGCATGATTTCTATTGTCCACCTATCTATTCAGTGACAAGACCCCATTCGCGGGTCCCTATATTTTGTATATTGGGAAGAATTGAACTATTCACCTTTACCTAGCTCGTTAGACTCATGGCTACTTACAAGAATGGCGAACGCACGCAACTCTACACACGCCTGTTAACCCAATTATACTCGCAGTTGGATAAGAGCTATGGAAACAAGGCAGGTGTAAAAGAATCGGAAGGCACGAAAAAGGTTCGTTCCTTTCTCAAACGCCTAGGTTTGCCAGCTATATTGATCACAGGCTTAGTGATAGGGTATACCCAGTTTTTTGGGGGCGAGGACTCAGATATTATTACCGAAATCATCGACATTCTCTCTCCTAAGCAGGATACAGAAGAGAAACCAGAAGTACCAGATAAAATTTTTGAAGTACTGGATAATTACCTGCCCACCTATACGGCTAACCAGGTGGTAAGCCATGATCATTATACTCTATCTTATGTGGAATCCTACGAACAAGCTGAATGGGTGGCCTATGAATTAAGTGTGGAAAACTTGGAAGGAGAGAAAGTCAACCGAAGCTCTTCATTTAGAACAGATCCCAAGGTGAAAACAGGATCTGCATCGCCTAGAGATTATGTCCGGAGTGGCTATGACCGAGGCCATCTGGCGCCAGCGGCGGATATGGCCTTTTCTTCAGAGGCCATGCGGCAGAGTTTTTACATGAGCAATGTGAGCCCCCAAATACCCGCTTTCAATCGGGGCATTTGGCGAGAGCTCGAAGAGCAAACCCGGGATTGGAGTCGGGCGAATAAGCACCTTTATGTAGTTACGGGTCCTGTGCTAGCCCAACGAGCCATAAAAAGATTCGGGCCAGATAAGGGCTTGGCAGCTCCCCGATCTTATTTCAAGGTATTGCTTGATCTAAAAGAGCCCGAACAAAAGGCAGTCGCCTTCCTCCTACCCAATGCCAAAAGCGATAATCGACTGAGTGAGTATATTATATCTATCGATTCGTTGGAAAACTTAACTGGGATAGACTTTTTTCCCGAGCTGCCCGATGAGTTGGAGGAAGAATTGGAATCCTTTTCCAATCCCTTGAGGTGGATCTATGATGAGGAGCGTTATCAGTTGCGGGTGGGCTTGTGGAATAAGCAGGCGGAAATGTCTACGAGTTTGGAGTAGAAAAATAATCGATCTAGCTGAATGCAAAAAGTAATCAAAGCGTTAGCCCCCATATTGAAAAAGGCTATTTTACAAGGTAGGCTGTTCAAAGGAAAGGCGGATCTGCTTCCCCCCCATGAAGATATACAAGCTGAGTGGGATGTGAGTGTTACTATTTCGGATGGCTCAAACATTCTATTGAATATTTTTAAATCCAAGCAGGCTCTTGAAGGAAGCAGGGCACTTCCCGTAATTATGTGTGCCCATCCCTATGACAACCATTTAGTTCCTGCCCTGGGGAAAACGCCATTGAAAGGGGTGCCCCAGCAATACAGGTTAATCAACCAAGTGGGCAAACCCAAATTTTCTACCCAAACCAGTTGGGAATCTCCAGATCCAAATTTTTGGGTAGCTAATGGATACATTGTGGTTAACATGAACCTTCCGGGCTATGGGGGAAGTACCGGGGAAGCAAGCACCTTTAACCGAAACCAATCCAGGGCCTATTACGAAGTAATTGAGTGGATAGCTGAACAGGATTGGTGTGATGGGAATGTCGGCTTAAATGGAGTAAGTTTTCTTGCCATCACCCAATACCATGTTGCTGCCTGTAGAGATTATGGCCATACAGCCCCAGCAGCCTTAAAGTGCATATCCCCCTGGGAAGGGATAACCGATATGTACCGGGATTTGGCGAATTCAGGAGGCATAGCCCAAGAGGGGTTCCCAGCCTTTTGGTGGGCTACAGAAGTGAAACCTGCCATGACAGGTGATCCCAAAGATTTTATGGAAAAACAAGGAGGAGTTCCAGCAGATTGGATAAAAGTGCATCCTTTCTATGACGAATTTTGGGAGGAAAAAAGAGCGCCGTTGGAACATATTGAAATACCCATCCTTACGTGCGTGTCTTTTTCAGATGTAGGGCTCCATACCAATGGCGCTTATCGATCTTTTACACAGGTAAAAAGCAAAGACAAATGGATGTATACCCATAGAGATGGAAAATGGGATGTGTACTACAGTCCGGAAGTCCAGGAGCTAACACTGAAATTCATGGACTATTACTTGAAAGGGGAAACTGACAATGGGTGGGGTGTTACTCCAAGGGTAAGATTGGAAGTGCGGTCTGGTAGAGATACTATCCACGAAGTCCGTGGCGAGGAAAAATGGCCAATTGCTCGAACGCAATTCCACAAATACTACTTGGCTTCAGGAGATAAGCTTAGCCTGGATAAAGAGAGCCAAAAGAACGAATTAAGTTATAGCGGCAAGAAGGGAAGCCAGAATTTTCGCTATACTTTTACAGAGGACACAGAAGTAACCGGGCACGCAAAACTAATGGTATGGATGGCAATTAGGTCAGATAAAGAGAATCCTGGTGATTTCAATGTATATACAGTCTTGAATAAATATGATAAGGCTGGAAATAGAGTTCCCTTCTACGGAACGGTTGGTAATACGGAAGATGTTATTACACGTGCCTATATGAGGGCCTCTTTACGAGAATTAGATGCTGATCAGTCTACCGAGATGATACCGGTTCAGGCCTTTAAAAGTTATCAGAAATTAACACAGGGAGAAATCGTATGTCTGGAAAATGCCTTCCCACCTACCTCGGTATTTTTTTATGCTGGGGAAACCTTGGAATTAACCCTGGCGTCATTTGAAATTTTTCAAACAGCCCCCTTTTTTAAGGATAATTCCCTGAATAAAGGGGGAGAACAGGTTATTTATATGGGGGGGGAATACGATTCCTATTTGCAGCTGCCTATCATCCCCAAGTAACGTATTTGAGGTCTATCAGCTTGTTTGGCTACCTATCTACTCTTTCTTGGGCCGCCGCTTCCGGATCATCCCCTCCTGTACCACAGAAGCCACCAGCCTCCCCTCCCGATCAAAAATACTCCCTCGGGTAAAGCCCCGGGCATTGGAGGCACTCGGGCTGTCCAGGGCATAGAGCAGCCATTCATCTACGCGAAACTCTCTGTGAAACCACATCGCGTGGTCCAGGCTGGCCATTTGGAGCTTGTCCATCGTCACGGGATGAGGCTCTATGGCTGTGCTGAGTAGGTTGTAATCAGAGGCATAGGCCAAAATATGCTGATGCATGCGAAGGTCGTCTCCCAATTTTCCTTTGGCCCTAAGCCAAATGTTTTTAAACGGATCTGATTCATTAGGGATAAAAAAATTGGGAATCTCAACAGGCTTGAATTCAATAGGGCCGGGTTTCCAGAGTTTGGTAAACTTTTCAGGTAGGTGATCGATAAATTTCTCTAAAAGCTGCTCATCGCTGAGCAGTTCTTCTGGTGGGGTCACTTTGGGCATCTCTATTTGATGGTCGAAACCTTCCTGTTTGAGTTGGAAAGAAGCGGCCATTACGAAAATGTCCTGGCCTTTTTGAATGGCCTTGACCCTGCGAGTCGTAAAACTCCCTCCGTCTCGTACGCGATCCACACTGTAGACAATGGGGAGGTCTACATCCCCTGGTAAAATAAAGTAACCGTGAAGGGAATGAACAATGCGGTCCTCAGGAACGGTGAGGGAGGCAGCCCGAAGGGATTGGGAAAGGACTTGTCCTCCGAATACCCGTTTGGCCACAAAGGGATGGGACTTACCCCGAAATATGTTTTCTTCTATGGCTTCTAATTCGATATAGGGGAGGAGCTCTTCAAGTGTTTCCATAGAAGGAAAATTGGTAAAATAAGTTGATCTGTTCTAAATGGGAGGGCAAGGTACGATAAAGGAAGGAATTCAAGTTAATCTCCATCTAATTTCAGTTAGACACAGGGATAAATGTGGTTAAAAGATAGTAGGCTGATTTGCTGTCAGCCAATAATTTCATAGGTAGCGAAAAGAGACTCATTCACCCTAACCCTGCGAAGCACGCTCTTGTAGATTTTGCTCATTCAGCCGGTCTCTGATGGTGGTAGCAATGAGTTCGGAGTCGGCAAAAATGGTTCCCAATATCCCACCTAGCTTGTAGTTGTCGAAGCCCAGGAAATAGAGGTTTTGATAGGAGCCTGAACCAATAGGTGATTGGGGACATCCATATTTATCCAAAAGATTTTCTGTAGAATCCATAAAGCTTTCCAACTGAGGTCTGTAGCCCGTGGCTAATAGAACGGCATCGAAGCGTTCGATCTCGCCATCGACAAACTCTACTCCATTTTCGACGAAGCGCTTGATATCCGGATAGATTTTAATTCGTCCTTTCTTTATATGATCGATTGTCCCTAAGTCGATGACGGGAGTCTTACCTGTTTCCATCAACTGCTGGGTAGGGCTTAGTTTGGATACCCGCAGGCCATATTTCCCCAGGTCTCCGAAATACCTTTTTCGGATCATTGTGCCGATTTTTTCTCCCATACCAAAGGGGAGTTTGGCCAGTTTTCGGGCGGTTAGTTGAACGGGGCGCCCATTAAGGTCTCTGGGTACAACATTGATTTCCCCTCTGACGGAAATGGCCGGTTGTAGGTTGTTTTCACTGAGATCTAGGGCGATTTCTGCCCCGGTGTTGCCAAAGCCAACAATCAGCACCTGTTTTCCTTGGAAGGGCAGCGGATTTTTGTAGTGTCTACAATGGCTTATTTCTCCATGAAAGCTTTCCTGCCCAGGCCAAGTCGGTTCATAAGGGACTCGGTTTACTCCTGTGGCAAGGATCACATTATCCGCACGGATACTCGTTTCATCTTGAGTGGTGGCGATCCACTCATTTCCTTGTCGCTTAAGAGAAATCAATTCGGAATTGTAATGCGGAAAGATGCGAAATTCCTCGGCATAGGCTTCATAGTATTGGACCAATTTTTCCCTCGGAACATATAAGGGGTAATCATCTGGAAAGGGCATATGGGGCAGGTGGGATAATTGTTTCACTGTATGCAGGCACAAACGGTCATAATGGTTGTGCCAGGAATAGGAAATTTTATCTGACTTTTCCAGTACCTCAAAGGGCAAGTCCATAGAGCGAAGCCATCCGGCTATGGCCAGTCCTGCGGGTCCAGCTCCGATGATTAAATTAGGGGTATAGGATGGGATCATGATTCTATAGTTAAGCTAGTTAGGAATTCCACTAAATCTCTGATTTCTGATAAATTTAAGATGTGCTGCATAGAGGGCATAGCAGATGGGCCTGGCTCCTGCTTTTCAATATCATCCAAAGACAATCCTTTTATTTCTTCTGAAGCAAGTCTTAGGAAAAGGGAGTCCGAACCCGATTTTACCAAGGTACCCGAAACTTTCTCTCCATTTTTCAGGCTTAGGATAAATGAACCATATCCAGGGGCCAAACGTTTGCTGGGGTTTACCAAGGACTCCATGAGCTCCTTCCTATTCAACTGACTCCCAATATGGGTCAAGGGAGGTCCCACTACCCCCCCATAGGTACCAATTTGATGACATCGTAAGCATTGTGCCGTTTGATGTCTTGTGAGTATTCTTCGACCTTTGGATTTCTCTCCTCCATTCATGGTCAACGTGTAGAGGAATTCAGGCCCCTCTTTTCCCACTACCGCTTGAGTTCGTTGTTTTAGGGTTTCAAAAGGACTACTTTCTACCGCCATAAAAACATCTAGCGCTAGATGTTTGTCAACTTTCCCTTCTTCAAATTTATCTACCCATGGTGTCAAAACCTCTTCAACAGAGGGATGGTCTAAGCTTCCTAGACTAGCCAGAATTTGTTGCTTTTCTTCCATGCTTCCATAATTTAAGGCCGTCTGGAGCATTTCCACTTTTTGTGGGGTCTCCACATTCAGCATTGGAATGAGTTTTTGGGCTTCCCGCCTTAACTCTGAGGCTCCTGCAGTGAGGGCTACATTCATAGAGGCTATGGATGTGGGATGTCCCTGCTCGACAATAGCTTGCAAAGCAGCAATTCTTACGGAGCCTGGATTCTGCCTTTGTTTGACAAGCTGGGGCAACAAAGTCTCAACGCTGGAAATGGGAAGCTTTTGCGCCACCTGAAGTGCCGCTACTCGTACTTCTTTAGGAGAATTTTGGATCAAGGCAACAAGGGAAGGATCTAGCACTTGTATTGCCTCATCGATGTTGGTGGGTCTTGGCTGGAGGTGCCTTCCCACTACCCGGTTCAAGACCGGAGGCTTCCCCCATTTGGACAGGGCCCATAAGGCATCGCTGCGAAATTCGCTTGGCATCTGCTTATTCTGGGCATAGTCCAGCAATCTTTGGGCAGCATCCAGACTACCCAAAAGGAGGTTGGCGTTGATGGCCCTTCGTTCAAAAGCTTCGTCCGCTGGGTGAGCACCAATGGCCTTTGCCAGGGCTTCCCAGGCTTCTTCTATGCCTTCATCGTCGTGTATAGCCCTTGCTGCTTCAGTCTTGACCCAAGGATGAGAATCTCCTAGGAATTGGGCCACTAAGGGGGACTTTTGTATCCTTAAAGCGACTACGGCTCCTATTCTCACATAGGGAGAGCTATGGGAAGAGAGCTTAGAAATTTTTTCACTGCTGCTGCTACGGGCCAAGGCCAAGATGAGTCCATGGCGCATATGAGGGTCCTTTTCCTGGGTCGTTTTCAAGAGTCCCACCAAGGGCTCAAAGGCCGATTCAGACTGAATTTTCCCTAAGGCTTCTGCCGCAAAGTATTGAGCTCTTGGGTAAGAATCTTGTAATAAAGCGAGTAAGCCTTTCTCTGCCTCAGCGTAATGGGCATCGCCCAAAACTTTGGCTGCCTGCGCTTTTATCTCTCCCTCCGCTGCTTGTAAGAAGGGTAGGATAAGACTCCCCATTTTGCGGTCTTTTCTGGCCAGTTGTCCTAAGCCCCATAGGGCATGTAGCCCTGCATGAAGAGATTTAGGGGATTGGGCTACTTTTACTAAGCTTTCTGTTTTCTTTCGTTTAACCAGTTCAAACTGGGCCTCCAGGCGAACCCGCATATCTGGATGTGCCAGAAGTTCTCCCAATTCCGTTTCCGGTCTTGATTTCATTCCCTCGGATAGCAACTGCTTTGTTTCTCTGCGTAAGGGGGACTTCAGTGGACTCTCAACGTCCAGTTTCCAAATCCTGCCAAAAGGCTTTTTGTCATAACTTTCCAGCCAATCAGCTATATATAAGGCCCCATCTGGACCAAAGCTCAAGCCAGTCGAGACGATGCCTTCCGAGACCAAGGTGTCTATGGCTACCCCGAAACTGGCTCCTTTAGGCTCCAATTTTATCCCCCGAATCCTTGAATTGGCACTGGAAGCGGTGAAATGCGAAGAGAAAAAATACCCCTTCCATTTTTCTCCCAAGGCCGTCCCTGGGTTATAGGCTAAACCGGCAGGTCCATTGTCAGCCAGTGCCAGGGGAGGAAGAAGGTATGCTGCTTGCCCATCAAAATGAGGGACATGCAATTTTTCGTCCATCCAAACTTTATAGGAATCTTCCGGTTTATTGTATTTGCCAAATTGCCAGTAGGTCCTCCATCCTGTATCTGAGCCCTCCAAAATGTGGACGATTCGTTCATGCTCTCCTGGGTGGTCGCCATCATTGTCTACACTGATGAGGTTGCCAAAAGCATCAAAGGCTAGCTCCTGGGGATTGCGAAGGCCATGAGCAAATACTTCAAATTCACTTCCATCCGGGTTGGCCCGCATAACGGCACCTTGGTGGGGGTAAGCCCAGCGCTTTCCAGTAGGGTCTACTACATTTACACCCAGGTCGCCAATAGACCAGTATATCTTGCCATCCGGACCATAGGTTACCCCGGACATATCGTGGCCTGCGTAGCCTATGTGAATTCCATAACCATGGCTAATAGATTCTTTTTTGTCTGCATCGCCGTCGCCGTCTGTATCTTGTATTCTCCAAAGATCTGGGGCACAAGCAAGAAATACTTCATCTCCTAAGACTTGAATACCTGCAGCTACTCCGGTAAGCATCTCCTTAAATCCGTCGGCAAATAAATTGGAGGCATCTGCACGGCCATCCCCATCCTCATCCCATATTCGGCGGATGCGTTCGCTTTGTACCATTAAATCCCGCCAGTCATGACTTCCATCCTCATTAAAATCTTCTTGCCAGGTATTTTCTTTACCCTGTTCAATGGCCAATTTCTTTTTGTGAAAGGCTTCGGTGTCTTCCAAGGATTGCAGTCCCAACTCTTCCGTCATCCAGTCTCTATGCTGTCGGATGTCTATGTCGGAACTCTTTCTTCGCGTGGTTTCTGAGACCAGCGCTTCTCCCTGATGCGTAAAAGTTAGGGATACTGGGCTAGCTAGGAGGCGGCCGGGAGCCCAAAGGTCCAAGGTAAAACCCTCATGCAGTTTTACAGATGCTTCTTTTTCTTCGAGAAAATCCTCTTCCTGAGCATACGTAAGGGTGGGAGGCGAAGGGGAGGTAGAGTGGCAACCTGTAAAGCAGACCATCGCCGGAAAAAGTAGAACGAGGAAAGAATGGAATCCTATTTTCAGCATAGCAAGAGAGTAGTGTCCAGATTTGATTTTAAACTACTACGAATGTGTATAGTTACCAAACGACTAATAAAAATAGGATTCTTTCTGGGAATACCCTAAGTAAGTGGACAAAAGAAAGGGGATGTTTTTTCATTGAAGCCACATTGTACCCTGTAGGGGTAGTCTATGGGTAGATTTATAATGCCCCCATATTCCGCCGCCGAGGTATCGAAACTGATACCTCGGCGGCGATAAAAGGGGGGTAACTTTCTACCCATATTGGGTACCTAAAGGCACCGGGATTCTCATGCGAGAAAAAGGCCTTTGAATTCCTATAAATAGTTCTGTGAATGATATCATAATTAAATGGTTTGCCCGCCATCAATTGGGAGAGCCAGTCCGGTTACAAAGCTGGAACTAGGGGAACTCAGCCACAAAATGGCATTTACCATGTCACTGACTTCAGCAAAGCGCCTCATGGGAATGGTCTTGACCAGTTTTTCTTTGATACTTGGATCTAGTTCCAGTAAATCATCTACCATGGGGGTATGCGTGAAGACCGGGCAAACGGCGTTAATGCGAATGCCCATTTTGGCATATTCTCCTGCGGCCGTTTTGGTCATTCCTACTACGGCAAACTTACTGGCGGAATAAGCCATCTGTAGGGGGAAGGCCCTTAGGCCTGCGATGGAAGCAATATTAACGATGCTTCCGAATTGCTGCTGCTCCATAAAGCGCAACTCTTCCCGCATGCAATAAAATACGCCACTCTGGTTAACGGCTATAACCTTGTCCCAGGATTCGAGGGAGAATTTGGAAGTACGTTCTCTTTGACCTCCAATCCCTGCGTTGTTTAGCGCGATATCGATTTTTCCAAATTTAGCAACAGATTGTTCCATTAAGGATTTTACTTGGTAAAAATCAGACACATCTGTGGGGACAGCCAAAACCTCCGCTCCAAGTTTTTGGATTTCCTCTTGGACAGCCGTCAGGTTGCCTTGATGGATATCTGAAAGCACTACCTGAGCACCTTGTTGGGCGAAGGCCAAGGCTGTTGCCTTGCCTATGCCAGATCCCGCTCCTGTGATGAGAGCTACTTTGCCAGAGAATTCGGAAGAATTTGCCATGATATTATTTGATAATGGAGAATTGAGAAATGAAAAAGAGAATACTCATACCAGGCTATGCAGCTCGGCACCGACCAGATGAGGAGTTGTGTTAAAGGTGTTGAGCGAAAATCTGCCATTGGAATAAAGGAATTCCGTGATGGAACTGTTGGCGATATTCCAACTGAGCTCGATGGTTTTTTCATCGCTTAAATTGAGCGCATAGCCCACCGCAACGGCCACCGGGCCACCAGAGCTTACCACGGTAAGGTTTTCCCCTTTTTGACACTGGTCTAAAACCTGGTTTATTCCCATAAGAACTCGATCTTTGAAGGTTGCCCAGGACTCATAGCTGGTTAATTTATCTTCCTCAATGTTTCCTAAAACCCAATCTCTAAGTGTATTCTCAAAAAAGCGAAAATACTTTTTCATGTAGTGTTTCTTTTCTTCAGAACTTAAGTTTTGGGGAACCGCCTCTGGCCAGAGACTTTTTACAATCTGTGGCCCTTGATGTTCGTCAAAATTTGCTCTAATTTCATGAGGGGGATGCTGATTCTTCTCTCCAGACATGTGGGCGAAGGTATCAATTTGACGCTGAAGGGTCCCGGTTATACCTCTTGAAAAGGAAAATTGCTGGGAAGTAAAGTACTTATGGAGTGCCTGGGCCTGTTGGATGCCTTTGGGCGAGAGCTGGTCGTAATTGTCTTTGAAAAAAGAGGCTTGACCGTGTCGTATAAATAGGATTCTAGCCATATGTCAAAACAACTGGTTGATTTGATTTTTCTGAATGGCCTGAAGTCCCTTGGTGCATAGGAATTGGGCCGTCTTATCGAGTATAGAAAATCGTGGGTCTTGGGTATAGCCCTTGGCGTAGCGATAATAAATTTGCTGGACTACTACAGCAAGCTTAAATAATCCATATACATAATAGAACACAAAGTTGTCGATCTGTTTACCCGTCTTAAGGCTGTATTGGTGAATAAGTTCTTCCCGGGTAGGATTGCCAGGGAAAAAAGTGGGAATAGATGCGAGGATTTGATCTTTGGTGCTTTCCCCTGGATCGATCCAATAGGCAAGGGAGGTACCCAAATCCATCAGAGGATCTCCCAAGGTCGACATTTCCCAATCTAGAACCGCGGTAACCTTCTTCCAATTCCCTTCCTCAAATATGATATTGTCGTATTTATAGTCATTGTGGATCAATGCGGAACCAGATTCTGGAGGAATATGCGCATTGAGCCATTTCATTACCTCATTGATTTCCTGTACCTCTTCAATTTCTACCTTCTTATAGCGTTTGGACCAACCTACAATTTGTCGCTCAACGTAGCCTTCTGGCCTGCCCAACTCTCCTAGTCCTGCAGCCTGGTAATCACAGGCGTGGAGCTCTACAAAGGTTTCCAACCAGGATTGGGAGATATTCCGATAAGCCTCTTCCGGTAAGGGGGTAAAGTTTTTTCCTCCAGGTCTTCTAAGAATCACTCCTTCCACCCTTTCCATAAGGTAGAAGGGGCCACCGACTATTTCTGGGGCTTCGCAATAGTGAAAGACCTGGGGTATTTTGGAAAATACACTATGGAGCTTTTCTAAAATAGAATACTCTCTGTACATGTCATGCCCTCCTTTGGCACTCGCTCCATGAGGGGGCTTGCGAAGTACAAATTCTTTCTCTCCTATTTTCACCCAATAGGTGAGATTTGAAAAACCTGCGGGGAATTGCTTCGCTTCTATCGGCTGACTCCATTCTGGATTAACATTTCCCAGGTATTGAGATAGTTTTTCTAGATCAAGTTCCTCGCCTTTTCTAATATCTCTAGGTTGATCAATCATTGGTCAGGGTTATTGGAAATAGGTTTGTTCCATTTTCATTTATCAATTTTCAATTTTTCAACCCGCCAACATGTAGCCTCCATCTGCGGTAAATATGCCTCCCGTGGTGTAGCTGGACGCATCTGAAGCTAGAAATAGCGCTAGTCCAGCCATCTCCTCAGGCATAGCCATTCTTCCCAAGGGGATACTTTGTTCATACTTTTCAAGGATGGCTTCATTTTGCCATAAACCTGCACTGAGTTTGGTTTTCACCAGTCCTGGGCATATGGCATTTACACGAATGGAATCTGGGCCCCATTCCTTTGCTTGGTTCTGCGTCAGCATAATTACTGCCGCTTTGGTCATACTATAGACGCCCAGGCCAAACGAAGGCTTTAGGCCTTCTACAGAACTGATATGGATTACAGATCCCCCCCCTCTCTCGACCATATGAGGATAGCATAAATTAGAGAGGGTAAAGCAGGATTTGACATTTACATTAACCATTTTATCAAAGATTGCTCCATCCATTTGAGCAATGGGCTTCCAAAGGGGATTAATGGCGGCATTATTTACCAATATATCAACCCCACCAAAAGCTTCTACGGTTTTAGCAACCAAATTTTGAAGCTGTTCTTCTTCGCCTACATGGCAGGCTATTCCTGTGGCCTCTAGGCCATCAGATTTAAATTTTTCTGCCACTTCATCAACAGCTTCTTGTTTCCGGCTGCTAATAACTACTTTGGCGCCGCATTCTGCCATGCCTCTTGCCATGGCCTCTCCTATTCCCTTGCTAGAACCCGTTATGATGGCAACTTTCCCAGATAGATCGAATTTATTCTTAATAGACATAATTAATATTTTCTAATTTATGGTAAGTAGGTATGGATGGATAAGGCCATCTCTCTATTCGAATATCAGGGCTACAAATTGGCCCACACAGGCGGGTTTTTCTACCCCTTCTATTTCTAGTGTGCAATCCCAAACGACTTTTGAACCGTTCTCTGCATAGGGTTCGACCGAAGCAATTTTGCCGACTAGCCTAAGCTTATTTCCCGCAGCAACAGGGTGGGGGAGACGGACCTTATTGAGACCGTAGTTTACCCCCATCTTTACAGAATTTACGTGAAGGGCTTCTTCTACAAACTTAGAAATGAGGGATACAGAAAGAAAACCATGAGCGATAGGGCCTCCAAAGGGAGATTCCTTTTTAGCGCGTTCTACGTCTACATGAATCCATTGATGATCCTGGGTTGCTTCGGCAAAATGCTTGATCATCTCTTGGGAAATAGTTTTCCATGGAGTGGGAGGTAATTCTTTACCTACCCATTGCTGGAGTTCCGCTAGGTTTTCTACTGTCATAGTCCTTTTAGTTAGCTACTTTTTAGTTCGGTTTCTTCTAAATCTAAAATGTCCTCATGAGACCTTTGGGGTTTTTGACAAGATCTCCGACGGAGGCAGGAGTGAGTAGGGTAAAAGTCAAGTTAAAACTTCACCACAATTTTCCCCTTTACCTGTCTATTCATCATTCTGCTTAAGGCATCTGGGACCTGCTCCAGTGTGATCTGCTCTTCAATATGGGGCTTAATTTTACCCTGATCAAACAGGTGCATGAGTTCCATCATGTTCTGCATGTTTTTCCCTGGATTTCTAGATGCAAAGTCTCCCCAGAATACCCCTACGATGGAGCAACCTTTCAATAAGGGAAGATTGAGAGGAATTTTGGGGATATTTCCAGCTGCGAAGCCCACCACCAGAAAACGACCTTTCCAATTGGTGGCCCGTAAGGCCGCTTCCGAATAGGCGCCTCCCACAGGATCGTAGACCACATCAGCCCCTTTGCCATCGGTTAATTCTTTTACTCGTTTTTTTAAGTCTTCCTCGGTATAGTTGATGAGTTCATCGGCTCCGTACTGCTTGCATAAGTCAAGCTTCTCTTGGGTAGAGGCGGCTGCTATGACCCTAGCTCCCATGAGTTTCCCTAATTCTACTGCGGTAATGCCAACCCCGCCTGATGCCCCCAATACCAAAAGGGTTTCTCCATCTTTTAAGCGCGCTCGATCTTTCAAGGCATGAAAAGAGGTTCCATAAGTCATGGTAAAGGCAGAAGCCTGGGTAAAGTCCATGCTGTGAAACTTGGGGAAACAGCGGTCTGCAGGAATGAGGGTCTCTTCTTGAAAACCTCCGTGAGATACGAGACAAAATACTTCATCTCCAACTGAAACATTCTTTACTTCACTTCCAACAGCTTTAACTACTCCTGAGATATCGCTTCCAGGTACGAAGGGAACCGGTGGTTTAAATTGATATAGCCCCTGTATGATCAAGGTGTCGGGAAAATTTAAGCTGCAGGCTTTAACATCCACCACGACCTCTTTTGGGCCGGGTTGTGGACTGGGGAGTTCCTGTATTTCTAATAATTCTGGTGGACCATATTGGGAACAAACGAGTGATTTCATAGGTAGTAGTTGATAGTCGAAAGACCACAGTCCACAGTATGAAAGCTAACTTAGTAGTCCGTGGTTAATGGTCGGTAGTTTTTTCGAAGCCTAATATTAGGAAAAATTGGGTTAGAAAGGTAGAACAAAAGTAAATAGTCCACAGTCAAAGGTGTGAGTATTATAGGATTCAAAAATTCTCTCCCCTACCTGCTCTCACCTTTAACTGTAGACCATGGACTAAAATGCTATTTACCCTATCAGTTCCTTGTCCCCTGTCAGGGTCAAAACGTCATCATGCATGATGATTTGTGCTTGTCCCTCTGTTCTGGGTACTTCATATTTGAAGTAGAATTTCATGGTATGAATAGTGCTTTCATAAAAATCAGGTGTAAAGGTGTTATCCCCTACAACCATAGACTCCTTGGCGACAGTTCCCAGCTTAAGCCACTGCCAGGCGATTACTACTGTGCTGAACATTTCCATGAAAATGGTTGCATCTGAAAGGAAACGCTCGTGGTCCCCCTTCATGGCAAATTGCATGAGAAACTCCAGTACTTTCTGAGTGAGCTGCATTTTCTCGCCAAGCACCTTGGCATAAGGCCTAAGCTCTTCGTGGGTCATGGCTGCCTGAATGCTTTCCTGCATTTCAGCAACTAATAACTGAAGAGCCCGTCCATTACTCATGGTGATTTTTCTTCCCAAGAGGTCAAGGGACTGGATACCCGTCGTTCCTTCATAAATAGGGAAAATGCGAATATCACGGTAGTACTGTTGTAGGATGAAATCGGTTGTGAAACCGTAACCTCCCAATACCTGAACTCCATTACTAATGGACTGCATGCCTTTTTCCGATGGGTAGGTTTTTACAATAGGTGTAAGGATCTCTAGTAACAATTCATTCTTATCCTTTTCATCCTTGTCCTGGGTTGCATTTGCTAAATCACTGTAGCGGGTAGCTTCCAAAACGAGGCTTAAAGCCCCTTCATAAATGGCTTTTTGAAGCAAAAGCATCCTGCGCACGTCGGGGTGATTAATAATCAAAGTCTGTCCTTGAGATAGGTCTTTAGATCCGTCTCTTGTCAATCTTCTTCCCTGTGGTCTTTCTTTGGCGTATTGGAGGGAAGCGTGATAAGCTGCACAGGTAACAGCCGCGGCACCCCGACCTACACTGATTCTGGCACCGTTCATCATGAGGAACATGTAGCGGAGCCCCATGTTGGGCTGGCCTACTATATGGCCTATACAGTCGTCGTTATCTCCAAAACCCAAGTGGGTGGTACAATAACCCTTTTGTCCCACTTTCTGGAAATCAGCTACGGTTCTTACATCGTTGTATTCCAATCCACCGTCTGTAATACGGTGCTTGGGAACAGCAAAAAGAGAAATTCCCTTGGTACCTGCTGGGGCCCCTTCGATCCTTGCCAGTGTTAGGTGAACAAAGTTTTCGGAGTATTCATGGTCTCCACCAGAAATAAATATTTTTTGGCCCTTTATCTTGTAAGTACCATCTTCCTGAGGATAGGCGGTAGTTACGATATCTGAGAGAGAACTCCCCGCCTGAGGTTCAGTCAGACACATGGTACCGCCCCACTTTCCTTCCATCATATTAGGTACGAAGGCATCGATGACTTCCTGGTTTCCAAAATGAACTATGAGCTCAGCGGCTCCTCCCGTGAGACCAGGATACCCTAAGACGTTATTATTGGCAGCTTCCATAATGAAAGAAACGGCTTGTAAAGCCAAATCGGGAATCTGCATACCTCCATGTTCATGGTCAAATCTTCCGCCGATCAGTCCCAATTCTCCTGCCTTTTCCATCATGGTCTTTACCACAGGATGAACGATGATTTTTCCATCTTCATAGCGTGCGGGATCTTCATCCATTTCCCGAAATACGGGCCATAATTCCTGATCTGAAAAGTCTTTGGCAGCGTCAAGGAAAATCTCGATCGCATCGCGGTCAAAGTCTTGATATCTTTCTTGTTGAAGGACTTCTTCTATCCCATGCACTTTGAAAAGTTGAAAGCGCAGGGTGTCCATGTTCATATAATTTGCCATCTGGTAGATTATTAAATAGTTGATTGTCGGATACTTCGAAAAAATACTATGCATGCATAGTATTTTGAAGCAATATACTAAAATAAAATGAAAGTAGGGTAGAGAATTTCGATGGAAAAAAAATGGGATTATCGGCATAGATTCGGCATAGGTATAGTCCCCTAATTTATACTTGGATGTGAGGTAGTCAGTACCTATTTTCCCTTATGAGTAAGCGAAATCCTGACTATATAATAATCGGAGCTGGGTCCGCGGGTTGTGTGTTGGCCAACAGGTTATCGGCAGACCCTTCTAATCTGGTACTTCTCCTGGAAGCTGGGGGAAAAGATTCCTCTCCTTTGATCCATATGCCTGGAGGTTACTCCCAGCTCTTCCGGGGTAAGTATGACTGGGGATTTGAAACCCTTCCTCAAGCGCATTTAGATAACAGAAAACTATATTGTCCTCGAGGGAGAGTACTAGGAGGATGTAGTTCTACCAATGCTATGGCATACGTCCGAGGCAATGCTGATGATTATGAGCATTGGGCTGATCAGGGAAATAAGGGCTGGAGTTTTGAGGAAGTATTACCCTATTTTATCCGTTCAGAGTTCAATGCACAGGCCGATGAATTGGATCCCAATTTTCATGGTCAAGATGGCGAATTACACGTGAGTTATCAGCTAAAATATAGGAGCCCTCTTGCAGAAGCTTTTATTGATTCATGTACGGGTGCAGGGATTCCGCGTAACTTAGATTATAATGGAGCAAGTCAGTATGGGGTAGGTTTATTTCAATTTACCATTAAAAACGGCAAAAGACACAGTGGCACAGCTGCTTTTCTTAAACCCATTCAGAGACGGAAGAATTTACATATTAGGACGAATTGCCGGGTGAGAAAATTGCTCCTTTCCAAAGATCAAGTGATAGGAGTTGAGGTTCAACAGGGTTCCCAAACTCCCGAAGTACTCCATGTGAATAAAGAAGTGATCCTGAGTGCAGGTGCTTATGCTTCCCCACAATTGCTGATGCTTTCGGGTATAGGGGATAAGGAAGAACTGACTTCACTAGGGATAGACTGTCTCCATGAATTACCGGGAGTGGGTAAAAACCTACAGGATCACCTCATGACTGGGGTTACACGAGTGGTTCATGGAAATTCGGGCTTCAACCACGCCTTAAACAATAGCCAAAAATTGAAATATGGGATGCAGTATGCTTTTGGTAAAAGAGGGATTCTAGCTTGTAGCCCTTTGGAAGCCGTTGCTTTCTTTCCGTTAAGAGAGTCTGATGAAGGCTCTGATTTTCAGTTTCAGTTTGCTCCCCTTCACATAGGAGATGATGTAGACGAGGTCGATTTTTACGATACAAATACTCATCCTAAGCAGGAAGATGGGGCCTGTATACTGGCTTCCATGGTTCAGCCCAAAAGTCGAGGTAGCTTGCGACTTGATCGGGAAAATCCCCTCGGTGCTCCTCTCATTGATGCCCAATTCTTTTCTGAGGAACAAGATCGACTTGACATGATTCAGGGCATTAGGAGGGCGCTGGAGGTATTCGATCAGGCTCCCTTGCAAGCTTTTGTGAAACGGGATCAGCACATCCATCTTCATTCGTCTGATGGAGAAATTTGGGAGCATGTGAAGAAGGCCGTAGAGACTATTTATCATCCCGTGGGGACATGTAAGATGGGATTGGATGAAATGGCCGTCGTCGATCCCGAACTGAGGCTTAGAGGCTTGGAAGGCTTGAGGGTAATAGATGCCTCTATTATGCCCAGAATAACAACGGGTAATACCAATGCACCTGTCTATATGATTGCGGAAAAGGGGGCTGATATGATTTTGAAGAATAACTCAGCTCTGGAAACAATTTCATAAAACGATAAAAAGACATTTTCAGCATTTTTTGTTAAATTCTTTACGAATTGTGCTTACTTCCCTAATGACAAATTCATTCTACATTCAGGGATTTCAAAAATTAAGAAGGACCTTTTACCCAAAATTATACCATCCCTACTCCTATGAATTCACTGAGCTATACCTGTGGCACGGCCGACAAACCCCTATTAGGAATTACCATTGGCGACATGCTGGACCAGATCGTGGAAAGGTATCCCGAAAATGAGGCTCTGGTGGTCAAACACCAAGGAGTTCGTCTTTCCTATCGGCAATTTCAGCAAGAAATTTACCGCGTCGCAAGAGCCTTGCTAGCTATAGGAATCCAAAAGGGCGATCGGGTAGGGGTGTGGGCACCCAACTGTATGGAATGGACCTTAGTGCAATTTGCTACGGCTAAAATTGGGGCTATTCAGGTGAATATTAATCCCAGCTATCGCCTACATGAACTGTCTTATGCCTTGAATCAGTCAGGCTGTACGGCATTGGTAAGTGCAGATCGCTTTAAGAGCTCTCATTACACCGAGATGCTGTATGAGTTGATGCCAGAATTACGTAATAGTGCAGCTGGAGAATTGTCTTCTGCGGAAGTGCCGGATTTAAGAGCTGTTATTCGCATCCATGCAGACCCTTCCCCTGGTATGTATACCTGGGGAGAATTCCTGAATTTTGCCCCAAAAGTACCAGAGTCAGAGGTAAAGGCTATTCAGGCCACCCTCTCCGCAGATGAGCCGATCAACATCCAGTTTACGAGCGGTACTACAGGTTACCCCAAGGGAGCTACCCTGAGCCATCACAATATCTTAAACAATGGATACCTCGTGGCTCAGATAATGAACTTCACAGATAAAGATAGACTAGTTATTCCGGTTCCATTATATCACTGTTTTGGAATGGTCATGGGGAATTTGGGCTGCATCACCCATGGAGCTACCATGCTATATCCAAGTGAAGGCTTTGAACCTGAGGCTGTACTTAAATGTGTTGAAGAAGAGCATGCTACAGCCTTATATGGCGTTCCAACTATGTTTATTGCCGAAATGGATCATCCCAATTTCTCCCAGTACAACCTCAGCAGTTTGCGTACGGGCATAATGGCAGGCTCTCCTTGTCCTGTGGAGGTCATGAAAAAAGTCAATACCCTCATGCACATGGAGGAAGTAGAAATCGCTTACGGGATGACCGAAACTTCACCAGTTAGTACCCAAACCCGTCATGATGCGCCATTGGCTAAGCGTGTAGGAACCGTAGGAAGGATTCTTCCCCATACAGAAATAAAGATTATTGATCCGGAGACTGGCCAGACCCTGCCACGTGGCCAGGCCGGGGAACTATGTACCCGCGGTTATTGTGTAATGTTGGGCTATTGGAACGATGAGGAGCGTACCCGACAGGCTATTGATTCTGCAAGGTGGATGCACACGGGAGATTTGGCCACGATGGATGAAGAAGGATATCTCAATATAGTCGGGAGAATCAAGGACATGGTGATCCGGGGAGGAGAGAATATCTATCCGAGAGAGATAGAAGAATTCCTTTATAGTCATCCCAAAATAAGCGATGTGCAGGTTATCGGCGTACCTGATCCCAAATATGGAGAGGAAGTTATGGCATGGGTTAAATTAAAAGAAGGGGAAAGCTCCACCTTGGAAGAGATAAAAGGCTATTGTGAAGGAAAAATTGCCCATTATAAGATTCCTCGCTACGTGAAATTCACCTCAGATTTTCCGATGACTGTTACAGGAAAAATCCGAAAAGTGGAAATGCGAGCGCTTAGCATGAAAGAGCTGGGCTTGGAGGAGGTAACAACCGCTTAGAACAATGGGCAATAGGGAGCGTCTAAAAAATGCCTCCCATACTCCCTCCATCTACTTTGAAGGAACTGCCATTTATGGCCGAAGCCAATGGACTTGCTAGATAGGTTATACTATGGGCAACTTCATCCACTGAAGCAAAGCGTTGAAGAATGGAGTTAGGACGGGCCTGCTTGAAAAAGTCTTTTTCTACTTTTTCAGATGTGCTATTTTCCTTTTCGGCAACTTCGGCAATAAACTTTTCTGCTCCTTCTGATAAAGTCGAACCGGGAATAACCGCATTTACGGTTACTTCTGTTCCCTGGGTCAATTGAGCTAAGCCTCTTGACAAGGCCAAGATAGCCGCTTTCGTGGTGCTGTAGGCCAGTAGATCTGCTGGCACCAGGACCGCACACTCGCTGGAAATGAATATGATCCTCCCCCATTTTTTTTCTAACATATGAGGTAAAACTTTTCTGCTTAGCCTTACCCCACTCATTACATTTACCTCGTACTGACGATTCCAGTCTTCATCAGGGGTTTCAAAAAAGGTTTGGGATGAATAAATCCCTACATTATTCACGAGTATATCCAGTTTTGGCAATTGGTCTAGCAAATAGTCGACCTCCTGAACCTGTGAAAAATCTGCTGCAATCCCCTCAATTCTTCCCTCAGGAACTTCTCTTTCTAATTTTTTCTTTGCCAGCTGTACCCCTTCCATTGTCCTGCCATTCAGAATTACCTGTGTCCCCTCTTTCGCCAAGGCCTTCGCTGTGGCATATCCAATGCCTGAAGTGGAACCTGAGATGAAAGCGGTTTTGTTGTTTAGTTGTAGGTCCATTGCTTATATTTTGACAAGTAGATGGAGGAAATAAGCTTTAAAAATTAAGGTATTAGGCTATACCCCAAGGGCTAAATATATACCAAATCATCAATACACAAATAATCAAGACGAAGGTCAAAATGATGTCTGCACGGAGATTTTCTTTCTGAAGAGCCTCCTTTTTTTCGAAATATAAACCTGAAATGTCTTTATCTGCCTCCGCAGGTAGCAGCCGACTTACAAGAATCAGGATGCTGGTGCATATGAGGAAAAGGATAAGGGCGAAGTGGAGAAAGTTAATGGACAGAAAGGACTCCAAAAAACTTCCTTCACGGACTTGCAAGCTTCCCTCATTGGATAAGAACTCGAGAACTAAGCGCGTCATACCGAGTATGAATCCGACCCAAAGGGCAGAAATAGCTCCTTTTCCATGAATCCAGGGTAGGAATAAACCCAATAAAAAGACGGCCGCAATAGGAGGTGAGATATATGCCTGTATACTTTGTAGATAGTGAAAAATTCCTCCTCCCATGAGGTATTTCATGAAGGGGATCCATCCCAGGCTTACCACTACTAGAACTAGGGTAGCTATCTGCCCAAAGCGAACCAATTGCTTTTCGCTTGCCTCGGGGTTTCGCTGTTGATAAAAATCCATGGTGAGTAGGGTAGAACTGGAATTAAAGGCTGAGGAGAGACTGCTCATAAGGGCTGCCAATAAACCGGCTATCGCTATCCCTTTAATACCGATTGGGAGAAAGGTAGTGATCATAGTAGGAAGTGCCTGATCCGCTTGTTCGAGGGAAAAGTTTAGCTCCCCTTTTTGCAATAGGGCATAGGCAATCACGCCGGGTAGGAAGAATATGAAGACAGGTAGGAGTTTCAAAAATCCGGCAAAGAGGGCGCCTTTTCGGGCTTGCGGAATATCTCGAGCAGATAGGGTACGTTGAACGATATATTGATCTGTACACCAATACCAAACTCCCAATATCGGGGCACCGAACAGCATTCCTGTCCAAGGGTAATCGCTATCTCCCGAGGGACGCCAAAGGTTGAAAAATTGTCTAGCTGGAGGACCTCCTTTTTCCTCTGAGGCCCATTGAAGGGTTTCCATTAAGCCTCCCCAACCTCCCAAGAACGATAAGCCGACCAGGGTCACCGCAGTAGTCCCGATCAATAAAATAAAGGCCTGCACTAAGTCTGTATAAATTACGGCTCGTAATCCCCCCAAAATGGTATACAAGCCCGTGGCAACTACTGTGAAAATAGCACCCACCCAGAAGGGAATCCCCATGGTTTCAAAAACCAAAGCACCCGCAAATATGATCAGCGATATTTTGGTGATTACATAGGCAAGGATCGAAACAATGGACAGGTAATTTCGACAAGCTTTAGAGTAGCGTTTCTCCAAGAATTCCGGCATGGTATATACGCCTGTTCGCAGGTAGAAGGGTACAAATACCCATCCCAAGAGAATTAATATCAGGGAGGCTAAAATTTCAAAATTGGCAGAAGGCATATCTGCCCGCGCTCCTGCTCCTGAAACTCCGAGAATGATTTCGGAGCCGATATTGGACGCAAAAAGGGAAGCCCCCACCACCAACCACCCTTGGTCTTTTCCTGCCAGAAAGTAATCGATGGATTGGCCTGATGAAGAAGCTTTGCGAGAGGCCCAACGGGCCACCCACAGGATAAGACCAAAATAGAGGGCAATAATCAGGAGGTCTATGGCGTGAAAGTCAGCAAGCATAAGTAGTAGGTGTTGGTTAAGTCTTCAGTCCATTTTTGATAGTCCACAGACCCAGAGGAAAAAGATAAATGAAAAACGAGTATTTAGAAAGCAAAGAAAAAACTGTGGTCTGTAGACCACTGACCCTAAGCTTATTTACTCCACTCCCTCAATCCCAATAACTTTTCTCCTAGTTCACTTAATTGAGCCGTATCATATTTCTCCTGCTCCCAGTTTCGGGGATCGCCTGGAAAGGCATAGCCTTCTGGAGCTATTCTTTTCTTCCAGGAGTTAACTCTCCATTCCTTAAGTTCCTGATTTTCGGGCTGGGCTGGCATCATAGAAATATATTGGGCAATGCGAATTTTGTCTTGAGATCTATTGGGGCGAATTCCATGGGGTTCAGCACTATGGAAGATGAGTAAATCTCCCGCTTCAAGTGCTACCTTCACAAGTTTATCCTCCAGACCTGTGATATCAGGCTGAAAATGATTTCTGTCTGACGGCTGAGTGAGTTTCCAGGTATCGTAGTTGCGAAATAGCCAGGGAATACACTGAAATCCCCCCATTTCTTCATCGGTTTGATCTGCCAAGGCCAAAACACCCTGCACATTTTGGGGCTTGGTTTCTGGGTCATAATCCCAATGAATAAATCCTTTGTACTCAAATCCTGGGCGAATAGGGAAATTCAAATTAGCTCTATCTATCGTTACCCATAGGTTTTCCATTCCCCAAATATCTACAAAGGCATCATAGACTCTTTGGGTTTGGCGGTTGTTCCATAAATGCTGGTGATTATATACTTCAACCATCCCAGTTCCTGCCAGCTCTTTCATTTTCATTTCAGCTCGGGCTTCTGTATACCAGGTGGAGGGATCTTTGGGATCTTTTTCTTCAAACTCCCAAAGGAAATCGGCAGTTGCTTGGGCCTGTTCTACTGGTACAGCATTTTTTATGACTACATAGCCGTTTTCTATCCAAAAACTCCAATCCTCCTCACTTAAAACTCTAAGAGGAACGCCATTTGAACGATCATTGAGTTTAACCCTACTGCTTTTGGCAGTTGAAGGATTGCCTGGAATGTCCTTATGGGCATTATGAGGTATCCTGGCTTTTGGGGGTACATTTTGTGGATTCATAGTATCAAATTATGGTGATCTTGCTAGTAGATTATACAGACTCTTAGCGTTTTTGACTTTCTCAAAGCTGATATATCACAAAAGTAGGCTCACACATACTAATAGACTACCTGCATATTGGCATAAAATTGAATAACATTGATATTTTTTCCTGATTTTATCGCTAATTTGGTATAAAAGGGTCAAAAATGAAATTAAGGACGCAGTATGAATCCGTACAGCCTGACCAAAACAGGTCTTTTCGCTTATTGCGTAATCCCAATTTGAGTGATCTTTTCTATTGGCATTTTCACCCTGAATACGAGTTGGTTTACATCGTAGGGGCCAATGGGACACGCCATGTGGGAAAGCACGTCTCCACCTATTTTCACAGTGATTTGGTTCTCATTGGTAGTAATATTCCCCACCTAAATTTTGATTATGGAGTTAAGTCCCGCTACCAAAAAGTGGTTTTACAACTACATCCTTCATTTTGGAAGCATGCATTGGACAATTTTCCAGAACTTCAATCTATCATAGACCTATTTAAGAGATCACAAAGAGGCCTAGCTTTCTCAGGTAGGACGAAAGCGGAAGTGGGGGAGCGACTCTTGCATTTTCACGAGAAGGGACAATTCGAACAATTTTTGGAAGTCCTATCACTTCTCCAGGTATTGGCTCAAGCTGAAGAATCAGAGGAGCTTCATTCTGAACCCTTTATCAATTCTAATAGCCAAAAGGAACAAGAGCGATTGAGGAAAGTATATGCTTATATTGAGGAACATTTTCGGGAGAAAATTGAATTACAGGAAGTTGCAGACTTATCTAACTTGACTAAAGCTGCTTTTTGCCGCTACTTTAAACAAACTACGGGGAATACCTTTACCCAGTTTTTGAACCAGTATCGGATCAGCCAATCCAAGCGACTCCTGTTGATGGGAATGTCAGTCAGTATGGCCTGCTTTGAGAGTGGTTTTGAGAGTCTCTCTTATTTCAATCGTACGTTTAAGAAAATTGCTCAAGAAAATCCCAAAGATTTTAAGCAAAGACACAGGGGAGATTAAGTAGTTCCCCTTTCCTTTGAATACCTACTCAACTTACTAAATGGGACTTTTGCTTTTTCTTCGATCTCGTTTGAATTGACGTCTGGCCTTGCGGTATTTACGTTTTTCCTCACGGTATTTTTCCTCTATTCCTCGCTGCTGATAAAACTTTTTCTTGTTGAATCTCAAGCGCAGTTGGTCCACCTGCTGTTCATCCGTGTACACTTCCACATATATTTTTTTTCCGGCATTTTCGTATCCTATTTTGGGGGGAGGAGAATTAGCCTCTCTACGTTTTAGGTTATTGATAGGAATGGAAACCCAAATACTGGTGCTATCCTGGTAGCTAAAAGTACCTTCTACAAACATAGAAAGGGCTGTCGATTGAACTTCCATACGGGGGATTTCGATTCGATTTCCTTTTATGGATATGGTATTGGTGATCGGGGCAAAATAGATGTCTTCAAACCGCGATCGACGGAAGACCTTGTCAGCTAAGTCTTCCAGGCGTTCAAAGCCTTTTACCTGGGCGTCTTCTACGAGGAAGAACAGGGTGCCCTGGGATTCTTCGGGAAGTAGTCCCACACTATCCTTTATGGCTCCAATAAAGACTCCATCCAGGCTCACTTTTCCCGCCATTTTCTCAATATTTCTAAAGGTACTTACATTGAAATAGTCAAAATCATCCATGAACTTAGCCAGATCAATTTCCTCTGTTTTAAAATTCAGGTAAAAAGGAGTTTCCTGATTCTTATTTAAATTAAATCTGGCGATAAGATCAGCGCTTCCTTCCCCATAACTAAGACCCGTACTATCCAGGACCAACGTGTGGTTTTCATCGAGTTGGACTCGGGAGTTTATTTCCTGGAATTGCAGTTTGTCATTATAGGTAAAAGTATCTACCACTAATTCTAGTATAGGATTAAAAGATTCATAGACCCCAATGAGCGTATTTTTTAAGCCTTGCACCTCGCGATAAGTAGGATCTTGGGCACCTCCTTCAAAAAATCCCAAAAACTTATTCCAGGAAAGATGAGGGGAAGAAATTTCTACTTCGGTACTTACGGGCTGGGTATTTTCTTCTATTACTAGGGCCCCAAAATTAGTTAGGTTTCCTCGAATATTGATTTCCTGCTCCAAAGAGTCGGAGTACATATTGAGGTCAAAATTTGCAACTTCTTCCTGGATCCCAAATTCAAGTTGCCGAATAGGAAAGGTGATCCCTACGGGTTTGTAAAAGATTTCCGTATCGTAAACCTTGAGGGTACTGACAGTTTCGTTTAGCAACTCTTCCAGGTCCTCAATATCTCCTGTATAGGCAAATTCGACGTCAAACCTTCCCCCTCGGAAGAAAAACTTTTCGTTATTAATAAAGTCGCTTATCAGTTGGGGTTCTCCTGAGATCTGAATTTGGGTACTTATGTAGGATTCACTGACAGTTTCATTGAGTAAACTGTCGGGTTTGTAAGTGATGGTTCCTTTAGCTGACTTTCCATCATTGATGCTAAATGCAATCTTTCCTCTAGAGGAGTTGGGGACTAGTCCCACATGATCGTGGAGAACTCCCTCATGGGCGATGTTCAGACTGACATTGTCGGGTATGTTTTTGTTTTTCTTAAAATACTGAATATCAAAATAGTCAAAGGGAGGAAGGAGCTTTTGTAGGTTGACTTTCTCTGTATTAAGACAGAGTTCAAAGGGGGTGAGTTTGGGGTCTTCCAAATCCAGTACCAAACTCATCGTGAGGTGTCCCTCTTCATAATCGAAGTGTGTATCCTCCAATACCAGGGTATGAAGGTCTTTGTAGTAAAGGCTGCTCCTAAAATTGACCACCTCAAACTCATCGGAATAGATCAGTGTATCAATAGCAATATCCAAGTTGGGATGAAAACTGTCGTATAAACCAGATACAAATTGTTTTAGGGTTTCTGTTTTTTTTAGGAGGGGGGCTTTTTGGGAAGAATTTAATATACCCTGCTCCCCAAAAAGGTCAAGAAAGTCAATCCAACTCAGCTTTTTGGCCGTTATAGTGGCTGTACTAGTGGTCTTTCCCGGCTCTCGGTCAAAAATCAAATTGGGGAAGTTCTGGAGTCCTCCGGCAATAACAAACTCATTTTTTTGGGAGAAGGTATTGCTGACAATTTTGAATTGAGAATCTCCTGCAGCCTTATCTAGCCGTAATTCTCGGATGGGAAAAGAAACCTTTATGGGTGCATAAGATACCTCAAAATCTTTCAGTTGAAGGATGGCATAGCTTCCCTTCAGAACATCCTCCATGCCATCATACTTCCCCTCATAGGTCATGTCCAAGGCAAATTTCCCTCTGTTGAAGATAAATTTTTCATTTTCCAGTAGGTTGCTGAGCTGCTTGGGATAACCATCTCCTAGCAAAGCAATTTGAAAAGAGGCTGTGTCGGGTTGTTTTTTGGTAAATAAAGCATTTTGTGTAGAAAGATGTATCCCTTGAAAGGACGCTGTACCCTTATCTATCTCAATGCGAAAGTGCCTCTGAATGGGATTGATGCTGAGGGTATCTCCATAAATTCGGTTGACAAAGTGCCCTTTCATATACACACTGTCTAACTGATATTCCCAGATTCCTATAGGGGAATCCTGGATATCATATTCGATCTCTACCAAGGCATGATTCCCCTTTACCAACCTGCCTTTAATAGTGGTATAGGAGTAAAAAGGAGCCAGTATATTATAATTTCTCAGTTCGTGCTGAATTCCAGGATTGAGCAATTGGATGGAATTTCGAAACTGGGTGGCTTTATTTTCTAGCTTAAATTCAAAGAGACGTTCTCCCCCTGTTTGAAAAAATATTTCTGTTTGAAACAACTGTTCATTTACTGAAAGAGGAAAGGAAGGCATCGTTACATACTGGCTGTCAAGAGATATCACGCTGTTAAATGAACCAGAAATAGTAGCGTCTTTGAAAAATGCCCCTTTCTTAGGATTAAGTGTCATCTCTTCCATATGGACTTTCATATCCACCTCCGCCAAAATGGAATTATCTGCTAGATTTAGGGTTGCTGAAAGGTCTGGGATATGTCCTGCAACCCGTTGCTGTTCTTTTTGGTTTTCAATTTCTACGTCAAATTCATGTAGGTTAACCCTCAATATGTTCCTGGAAAGAGAGATTAGATTCTTCGAATTACTAGATTTTTTTTCAGATGAAGAAAACCCACTAAGTAAGCTTTTTAGGTTGTTGTAACCATCTGAAAGAGTCAATAGATGTAATTTCCCTCCTTGTATAGAAAGGCTTTTGGGGTCAAGCTGTCCTTTTAAGAGGGGGAGAAGGTAAAATCTTACGTTAATCTTTTGAGCTTCTATTAGGGGTGTTTGATGGGATTCAAACAAGGAATCCTCAACTACAACTTGCCTCAATTTTAAGGTCATGTAGGGAAAACTACTCCAGACATCAAAATTGGCTCGCTTGAATGTAAGCGTCCCCAATTCTTTTCCACTTAAACTCTGAAGAATTTTAGTTCTCCCAGAATTAAGGTACACATTTACTCCTACTAATAGACCTATACCCAGGAGGACAAAGACTATAAAAAACTTCAAAAAGAATTTCAGCTTACGATTCATATCGTAGGTTCAACACCATTCCAATTGATTGTAAGAATTCATTTTATAGATAAATATACGTACAGAATGTAAAAACTATATCAATCGACCCTTTTTAATTACAAAGTTGCCAACTAGATAGAGAGTAATGGGCAAGCTAGAAATGGGGGTTAACATTCTATATTTTATGGTTAAATACAACGAAATTAGGTATGTAGGATATATCTTAGTTTTTGTTGGCAAATTTACTGTTAAAAAAATATTTTTGTAGGTAACTAAATGCCAATAACCCATACTGCATGTTCCAAAAGGTTTTTTGCGTGTACTGTCTCCTTATTCTGGCTCCCGTTGCCCTGTTTAGCCAGAAGCTCACTCCTGAATTTGAGGGAGTAAAACTCCTCCAAAAAGAGCGTAATAGAGGATTCTCAGAAGTTTCTGAGCTTCAGGAACGCTTATCATTCAGATCCCGGGCTACCTTAGATGAGCATTTTAATAGCTTTGAAGTTTTTCAGTTTTCGGCTGAAAAATTGCAAAGCTATCTATCTCGTCCCCAAGATACCTTTCACATAGTTCTTAATTTGGGGGATCAGCAATGGCCCTTAAAGTTGTATCCTAATGAAATGAGGAGAAAAAGCCTACGCTTATTATCTCGCTCTAAGGGGGTTTTGCCGTCTCGATCTGCCAACATAGCCTATAAGGGGAGGGTGCAACTTCCTGGGGGAGGGGCTGTTCGAATTTCTCTAGGGAAGAATGGCATGATGGGCTTTTTTACAAGAAATGGAGAGAAAACATTTTTTGAAAGCCTTTCTAACTTTGGAACAAAGGAGATGAGAGAGGTGATCGTAGCCTATAAGGAATCCGCCCTTGTAGATTCGACCTTTAGTTGTGCTGTTACTCAGTCGGAAGCATATGCAGAGCAAGTTAGGGGACAGGTTGAATCTCGTGCCATATGCCCAGATTATTACGAATTAGAGATCGCTACCGCTGCTACTTACGAAAGATATTTAGCTCAAGGTGCGTCTATTGGCGGCGTTAACCAACATATAATTGGCCTTCTCAACTTGGCTGAAGAAAACTATGAACCCTTAAAAGTAAAGTTTAAAGTTACAGAGCAGTTGGTTATAGACTGCGATAATTGCGAACCCTGGGGATCGACCAGCAATATACAGGAGTTATTGTCCAACTTCTCTAGTTGGGCACCTGGCGGATTTTCTGCAACCCATGATGTCGGAATGTGTTTTTTCAAAGGAGCAGGTTCCGGAACAGTTGGCTATGCTTGGATTCGGGCTGTTTGTAATTCCAACTATCGCTATAGCGTGGTAGACCAGTTGTTCAGTACAACGGCTAATCGGGTCCTAATTGCCCATGAGTTAGGCCATAATTTTGGCGCCAACCACGATGCCAGTGGAGCCCCCTATATTATGGCCCCTTCCGTAAATTCTTCTACTCAATTTTCTCCTGCTTCTACCCAGGCGATGCAGAATCATATAGCTTCTCGTACCTGTTTATCCTGTATAGAGTCTACAGAGCCCTGTACCCCTCCAGTTGTATCGGTTACCCCTGGGAATGCAGAGTGTGAGAATGACCTGGGGCAGTTGACCTTTACCTTTTCTGACCAAGCCGGTAATAATACTTTTGAGTTTAGTTTGGATGGAGGTACTACCTATCCTTATACTTCTCTAGATAATGCGGGTAGCCTTCTTATTCCAGCCCTCTCTCCTGGAGACTATTCCCCACGCGTAAGGATCGTTGGAACTACTTGTATGACGAGTTTGAATGATGTGTCAATTCAGCGCCTTCCCTCGCCTGTTGTCACAGCAATTTTTTCCCCTCCAAGCTGTGGAGGTACTGATGGGAGTATTACCTTTAATTTTGATGGAGGTGATGATGGTAATCAACTAGCGTTTAGTATTGATGGGGGAAGTACCTACCCTTATTCTACGGAGGATGACGAGGAATCTTTTGAAATTGCCAACTTAGGAATGGGAACTTACCAGCTTTGGGTGAGATGGGAAGATGATTCTTGCCCGACCGTGGTAGATACACTCGTATTACAAGAAGTTTCAACCTTTGCCCAGTGCGACGACCAAGATGCTAATACCATCAATGACCGATATGATGAAAACTGTGTTTGTAAAGGGGAATTTAATAGTGCTCAGGCACAGGTAAGAGTGCTTTTTGAGGGATTTTATAAAGTGAACGGGGATACTATGACTTCTGAATTGAACAATCTTGGATTGGTTCCCAATGGCCAACCTTATGGAATTGCCCCATTCTTATATGAAGGTTCTGAGAATGTGGAGACACTAGGAGATAGCCTCGTGGATTGGGTCTTAATAGAAGTTCGAGATACGGCAGACATTGACCAGGTACTAGCCAGTCAGGCGGTTTGGGTATCGAAGCAGGGTTGGCTTCATAGTATATCTGGGAGTCCAGGGATACGCTTTGATGGACTAGCTGCTTCTGATTACTATCTAGCGGTATTTCATAAAGGACACTTAGGCGTTATTTCTGCTAGCCCTATCCCCTTTAACTTATCCTCACCTGCCTATGACTTTACCCTTTCTGTTAGCCAGGCTAGGGGATTGGGTCAGTTAAAGTTAATTGGGACTCGATACTGCTTATTTGCTGGAGATTTTGATGGAAGCGGGATTCTCAATAACTTGGATTTTAACCTCTGGCGTCAAAATCCCGCTGCTACGAATCAGTATCTCCCAATTGACGCCGATGGAAATGGAATTATCAACAACTTGGATTACAACTTTTGGAGCGCAAACGGAAGTAAGTTGGGGGATGCTGCCATCCAGAAATGAACAAATTTTTCCGAACCTATTTACTTCCCGGCCTGATTTTTCAATCCATTACCATTGGTGGCGGCTACGGGACAGGTCGCGAATTAGTAGAGTTTTTCCTACTCAGGGGACCCATGAATGGCTTGAAAGGGATGTTGGTGGCTGCCTTGATCTGGAGCTTGATCCTCTCCGTAACATTTGAACTGGCTCGACTGTCTCAGAGTTATAACTACAGGGATTTTATTCGGGTATTACTGGGAAAATTTTGGTGGGCATATGAACTCGTATATGCCTTGGGAATGATTTTGGTCGTCTCTGTTGTCGGATCTGCATCAGGGGAGATTCTAACCGAAATATTTGGCACTCCTCAACTTGCTGGAATTATCTTGATGTGTGTAGGAGTAGGGATCTTGGCCTATGCCGGTAGTGTGTGGATAGAAAGAGTCTTAAGTTTTTGGTCTCTGGCCCTATATGTATTCTATTTTGTATTGGTTATCCTTTTTCTGAATACCTTTTCTACGGAAATACAAGCAGCCCTGCAAAGTACTGACGGAGATGGAGCCTGGTTGTTAGGAGGGATAAAATATGCCGCATATAATGTGGGCATCGTACCAGCAATGCTGTATGTGGTTCGACATTTGGACACCCAAAAAGAAGCTTTGTACTCAGGACTTATTGCGGGAGTGATCACAATGGTTCCTGGTGTGTTTATTTATTTGGCCATGTTAAGTCAGTATCCTGGTATAGAGCAAGAAATAATCCCAGCAAATTACCTTATGGGCCAATTGGGTATACCAGGATTTCAATTGGTATTCCAAATAATCCTATTTGGCACCTTAATAGAAACGGGTGTAGGGATAATTCATGGCTTCAATGAACGGATTGCTTCCGTAATTCAGGAGAAAGGACAAAGTTTTTCTGGATGGAGCAGGCTCATTATGGCTTTTGTCATCTTGCTATTAGCCATATTTCTGGCGGATGAGGTGGGCTTAGTGGGGCTCATTGCAAAAGGCTATGGGGCACTTACCTGGGGCTATTGGCTGGTTTTTCTCCTGCCCGTATTGACCTATGGCGTTTACCTTATTCGGACAAGGAAAATGAATAAAGGCCCTCTCAAAAATTGAGACGACCTTTATTCATTATTTTGAAGAAAATTTACTGGTTCTTGAGAATGTCTCGGATTTCAGCAAGTAATTCTTCAGAAGTAGGTCCTGCGGGTGCTGGCTCTTCTTCCTCTTTTGCATTCATCTTGTTGTAACTCCTTACGATCATGAATATCACAAAAGCGATAATTAGAAAGTCAATTACAGTCTGCACAAAAGATCCCCAATTAAGGGTAACAGCTGGAGTAACTACTTCTCCTGCAGCATCTACCACTGCTTCCTGAATCGTATAAGCCAGGTCGGAAAAATCTACTCCTCCCATGGCTACGCCGATAGGGGGCATAATAATGTCATTAACGAAGGAGGACACGATTTTGCCAAAAGCTCCTCCAATGATTACAGCAACGGCTAATTCGAGCACATTGCCTCGCATGATAAATTCGCGAAACTCTTTAATCATAGTAATGTATTTGGGTTAGGATTATATAAATGCGAGTTAATATTATACATATTATACGACTTTTGTATGTTAAAGTCACTTTTTGGGACTTATTAGCCCTGAAAAGTGATCCTTTAATCCCTATTTTTCGTTTCAAATTCCATAAATTCATCGTAATTTCCTCACAAACACTACTACCCAGATAAACATGACACGAATTTCAAAATTCCTTTTTTGCATCAGCATTGTATCTTTTCTTCTTTCCTGTGAGACTAACTCTGGATCTAAGGAAGATTGGCTTTCCCATATTCAGGTACCGGAAGGCTTTGTTGTTGAACACTTACATTTCCCATCTGATACTACCTTGAAGCAGGGCTCTTGGGTCTCTTTATGCTTAGATAATGAAGGGCGAATCATCGCCTCTGATCAATACGGGAAACTCTATCGTCTGACTCCACCTCCAATTGGGGATCCTACTGCTGATACCCAGGTGGAAGAAATCCCCGTTCAGGTGGGCTATGCTCAGGGGTTGTTATGGGCATTTAATAGCTTATATGTTTCAGTCAACGCCTCAGAAGAAAGTGGAGCTGATAAAAAGGGAAGCGGCTTTTACAGAGTAAAAGATACAGATGGGGATGATATGTTGGATGCTGTAGAACGCTTGAAAGACTTTTCAGGAAGTGGGGAGCACGGTCCTCATGCCATTTTATTGGGCCCAGATGAGAGCTCACTCTATGTGCTGGGCGGGAACCATACGGATCCCCCTAAGGGTTTTACCTCTATACTTCCAAGCAATTGGGCAGATGACAACTTGTTGTCTGTGATCAAAGATCCCAGGGGGCATGCCAATGATCGCAAAGCCCCTGGCGGTTGGGTTGCTAAGACGGACTCCCTAGGACGTTCTTGGGAGATTGTGAGCTCTGGATTTAGAAATAGCTATGATATGGCTTTTACGGATGATGGAGAATTGTTGGTCTTTGACTCAGATATGGAGTGGGATATGGGCATGCCCTGGTATCGGCCCATTCGAGTGCTTCATGCCATTCCGGGAAGTGAGTTTGGTTGGAGGACAGGAACCGGAAAATGGCCTGCCTATTATCCAGATAACCTTCCAGAGGTTGTCAACATTGGCCAGGGGTCTCCAACAGGGGTCATAATGGGAAAAGGCTTGTCCTTTCCTCAGCGCTATCAACAGGGGCTGTTTATCAATGATTGGAGCTTCGGAACGATGTATTTTGTCACCTTGGAAGCATCTGGTAGTTCTCTAAAAGGGAATAAAGAAGAATTCCTGGCAGGCGCTCCTCTCCCGCTCACAGATGTTCTGGTCGGTAGAGATGGAGCTATGTATTTTGCCACTGGGGGGAGAAGGATTGAATCCCATGTATACCGGGTTTATTATCGAGGAAATGAAGATGTATCTCCTATTCCCGGTTTTTCTCTTCCTATGCAAGAGGCTGTTTCAGCCCGGAAAAACTTGGAAGGAGCTATTCAGGATGTGCATGCTGCCCAACTGTCTGGGGAAAAACTTTCAAATCCTAACGAATATGAGTCCTTATTCTGGACCCATTTGGGTAATGAAGATCGTCATGTGCGCTACTTATCGCGTTTGGGCTTGGAGAAAATGGGCTCAGCCAGGTGGATGGATCGCTATCTGTTTAACAAGAAACCTATAGAATCTATTCAAGCTTCAATTGCCCTGGCTCGCAGCCAATCAGGTATTTCAAAGGGGATAGCCTTCAATAAACTGAGTAAGATAGCTTGGAATGAATTAAAGGAATCCCAACAGTTGGATTTATTGCGAGCTTATGGCTTGTTGATAAGTCGATATGGAGAGCCAGGAAAAGGAGGTCGAAAAAAAATATTGGAACAACTCAATCAGCAGTTTCCTTCTAATTCCATCGCCTTGAATCAGGAACTTTGTAAACTCTTATCCTATCTTCAAGCTCCAGGTATTGTAGGAAGGACCATGGCCCTTATGGGCAAAGAGCCTGGTCAAGCGCAAACGCCATTTCTGGCTGAGACCGTAAGTCAGCGAAGTGAACGCTATGGCCCTACGATTCAAGAAATGTTGAAAAACATGCCTCCTAGTCAAGATATTTCCTTCGCACAATCTCTGAGTCATGTTCGCGATGGATGGACTTTGGATCAGCGCAAAGCTTATTTTCAGTGGTTTGCAGACGCACTAGCAAAAAGTGGTGGGGCTAGCTACAAAGGATTTATTGACAGAATTCGCTCTCAAGCACTCGAGAATATGCCTCCCCAGGATAAAGCCTTACTCGCTGAAGAAAATGAACAATTTATTGCTTTTAAAGCCGTAGATTTTGCCTCCCTTCCTCAAGCTCAGGGTCCTGGGAAAAACTACAGCATGAGTGAACTGCGTCGCTTACTTCAAGAGGAAAAAAAGAAAGAAAGGAATTTTGAAAGGGGAAAGCGCATGTATGAGGCGTCTATGTGTGCTGCCTGTCATGCCATGAAGGGTGAGGGGGGAAACATTGGACCTGACCTTACCCAAGCTCACACTCGATTTAACCAAAATGCCTTCCTCTACGCCATCATGGCTCCCAGTGATGAAATTAGTGATCAATACATGAGTACAGAACTTGAACTGTCCGATGGGAAAACCCTAAATGGTAGAATCCTTTCCAATGAGGAAGGTAAGTTAAAAGTGAATACCAATCCCTTTGATCTCAATCAGTTTGTAGAAGTCGACTCTAGTCAGGTTCAGGAAAGAAGGCCTTCGCCAGTTTCTACGATGCCCCCTGGGTTGATTAATCAACTCAATCCTCAGGAAATTGCAGATCTGATGGCCTATTTGATGTCAGGGGCAGATGAGACGCATGAATTGTATCAGTAGGCTTGGTATTATAGTACACGGTTTGAGCAGGTGTCAGGAGAGAGGGGAGAGTTCTGTATAAGTTGACATTTTAACTCACTCCTCGCCCCTCTCACCTTTTACCTCATGCTATGGAACGCCGACAGTGGACTCCTTACTAACCTATTTCTTTTACAAAACTCCATGCCCGCTCTTCGGCTCCGTAGACGCCTCCATTTCCCAATTGGGTAAGGGCAACGTGGCCACCGGTTTGGGGAGTTTCGAGGAATACCTTTGGGTGCATTTTACATTCTGCAAAGGGATAACAGGGTTCTCCAAAGAAGGGATCATCCAAAGGATTGAGGATTAATGTGGGTACCTCTATAGCGGGAATATAGGGTTTCGAACTGGCTTTTTTCCAATAATCCCATTCATCTTTGAAGCCATTTACTGGCGCAGTAAACCAGCCATCAAATTCAGCAAAGGTTTTGGGAAGTCTATTTTTAGGTAGGGAAACTTTATCTGGAAAGGCGTGCATTTTTTGTCGAAGCTTCTCGTTGAGGGTAAGCATAAAACGCTTGACATATACCCAATTTCGAGATCGACTGAGGGTTTGGCTACAATTGGTAATATCAACCGGTGCAGAGATAGCTATTCCTGCTTTAACATAAGAAGGACAAGAGTTAGCCTCTTCTCCTAGATACTTTAGTAAGACATTTCCTCCCAGACTGAACCCAGCTAGAATGATCTCCTGATAACCCAACTGTTCGTTTAAGTGCTGTAGAACTGTCCGCAAATCTTCTGTTTCACCAGAATGATAACTCTGTAATAATCTATTGGGCTCTCCGCTACATCCGCGAAAATTCATGGCGACTCCATCCCAGCCCATACGGTTGAAGTGCTTGATCATGGCTCGCACATAA
Source organism: Bacteroidia bacterium (assembly GCA_965263105.1). Lineage (GTDB taxonomy): Bacteria > Bacteroidota > Bacteroidia > J057 > J057 > JBCCTX01. The sequence goes on from CBDHGL010000003.1 coordinate 2,378,398, forward strand.
TGCGCCTGGCTGCTGGCTTCAAGGCCGTGCAAAACCAAGATGATTTGTCGAGAATTTCCTACTATGGCCGTGTCTAAATCGAGAAAATCTCCATCTGCTAACTCCAGCCTTTCCCGTTGGTAATCTGGACCTTTAACCCGCCGGAATAGTGCAGGGAAAATGGTGTTGATGTCTCCTTGCGAAAATAACCCTTTAGCCTGATAATGTGGGGATTGAACAAGTGGCATGTTGAAAAAAGTTTTCAAAAATTATCCAACTTTACCTAATATTCCTTAAACTAAAAAAGATCAAGCCCAAACTTCTTATCAATTAACCCATAATCCCAATGTGCAAGCTCGCTAATTTTAGAATTTGGATAGGAATATTAATAGGTATCTTCTTATCCTACTCATGTTCCCAAAATTCTTCCTCTGAAGAGTCTCTCCCTCCCAATATCCTTTTTTGTATTGCAGATGATGCCTCCTTTCCTCATATGAGTGCCTATGGCACTTCTTGGGTGCAGACTCCTGCCTTTGATCGGGTTGCTGAGAATGGTTTGCTCTTTATGAACGCATATACGCCCAATGCCAAGTGCGCCCCTTCACGATCGTGTATCATTACAGGCCGAAATTCCTGGCAGCTGGAGGAAGCGGCCAACCATTGGCCCATTTTTCCTCCCCATTTTAAATCATATGTTGAGGCCCTAGGTCAAGCAGGATATGAAGTAGGCTTTACTGGAAAAGGCTGGGGACCTGGAAAGGCTTTGAACGAGCAAGGCGAAGCCCGTCAATTAGTAGGTACACCATATCGAGATCATAAACGAGAGGTGCCTGCAAAACACATTTCTTCAGAGGACTATGCCCGAAACTTTGAGACTTTTTTGGATTCTACCAGGAAAGATCACCCCTTTTGTTTTTGGTATGGGGGCTTTGAACCCCACCGTCGATATGAGTTTGGTGCTGGAATAAGCAAAGGGGGCAAAAAATTGTCAGACATTGAGGAGGTACCGGCCTTTTGGCCAGATACCGATTCTGTAAGAACAGATATGTTGGATTACGCCTATGAAATTGAGTATTTCGACCAACACCTCAACCGTATGTTGGATCTATTGGAAGAAAGAGGCTTAGCGGAAAATACCCTGATCGTTGTAACAGCCGATAATGGCATGCCTTTCCCCAGGGTTAAGGGCCAAAAATATGAGTTTTCCAACCATCTGCCTCTTGCGATAAGTTGGCCCAAAGGTATTAAAGAGCCGGGTAGGATCATCGAAGACTTGGTGAGTTTCATTGATTTCGCTCCGACGTTCCTGGAAGTAGCGGGTGTTGATGAAGGGGCATCTGGGATGGAGGCGATAACGGGCAAGTCACTTGTGCCCCTATTTAGGCATTCAGAGAGAGACGCACCCTTTCGCCAATATGTCCTGATTGGCAAAGAAAGGCACGATATCGGACGTCCTAATGATCAGGGTTATCCTGTGAGGGGAATTGTGACCCCCCAGTGGCTTTATCTTCATAATTTCAAAACAGATCGTTGGCCCGCAGGGAATCCAGAGACAGGTTATTTGAATGTAGATGGAAGCCCTACAAAGACAGTTATTTTAACAGGCAGAAAAAACGAGAATACGCGAAAATATTGGGAGTGGGGTTTTGGAAAACGTTCCGCCGAAGAGCTTTATTCCCTCGAAGATGATCCCTATTGCATAAATAACCAAGTCGTATTGGGTGAGAAAAATCCTGTGAGAGAGCAACTCAAAACCCAGTTATTTGAAGCGTTGAATCGAGAAGGAGATCCTAGAATGAAAGGAGAGGGAGATGTGTTTGATACCTACCTTTATTCTGATAAGAAAAGCCAGAAATTTTATGAAAAATTTATGAAGGGGGAGGAGCTCAACACAGGTTGGGTAAATGACTCAGATTTTGAGAAAATTACCGATGAGGAGGGAAATTGAACTATTAATTTGTGCTAAACATACAGGTATAATTACCTTTTACGAGGATCAAACATACTAGAATTGCGTTATTTTGTATTTTTGAAATAACTATAATATCAAACCAATGAGAATTTGTTGCCACTGTATCATTCTTTTCATTCCTATTGTCCTATTGAGCTGTCTCCCAGAAAAAGCAGAGGAGTCAGTACCTTCCAAGCCCAATATTTTGTTTTTGTTTGCAGATGACATGGCGTACAATGCCTTGGCGGCAATGGGGAACTCACATATTTCAACTCCCAACCTGGACAAATTGGTGGAAAAGGGATATACATTTAGCCATGCTTTCAACCAAGGGTCTTGGAGTGGAGCAGTATGTGTGGTAAGCAGAGCTATGCTCAATTCGGGACGCTTTGTTTATCACGCCAGGACGGATATCAATACCGTCCCTTTGTGGGGAGAAATTATGGAAAATAATGGCTATCAGACTTTTATGACAGGGAAGTGGCACAATGGAGATGCTACCGTATTGAAGAGTTTTGACCAGGCAAAAAGTATAGGAAAAGGGATGTTTGAAACGTTGGGGGGACCAAAGGGAGCAGGCTACCGTAGACCTACTGAGGATAATGACACCTGGAGGGCATCTGATACCTCTCTTTTGGGACATTGGGCCCCACCCGTCAAGGATATTGTCCATTCGGACTCCGGAAAAGTTATCGGAGAGACCTATGTGGTCCGGAAACACACCAGTGAATTATATGCTGATAATGCTATTGCCTACCTGAATGATTATGGTGAGAGTAAGTCGGAAAAACCCTTCTTCATGTATGTTGCTTTCAATGCCCCGCACGATCCTCGACAAGCCCCGCAATCCTATCTGGATATGTATCCGGCGGATGAGATACCCATCCCGGCAAACTATATGGACGAACACCCCTTTGATCAGGGGGAACGCTATACCCTCAGAGATGAAATTCTTGGCCCTTTCCCTCGTACCAAAAAAGTAGTGCAACGGCATTTGCAAGAGTACTATGCGATTATTTCCCATATGGATGCTCAAATTGGGCGTATCCTTAGTACATTGGAAGAGCAAGGTCTGGCCGAGAACACGCATATTATTTTTACAGCAGACCACGGGCTTGCAGTAGGAAGTCACGGATTGATGGGAAAGCAAAATCCCTATGACCACAGTATACGGGTTCCATTGATTTTCTCAGGCCCAGGAATCCCTTCCAATTCTATTTCAAACGAATTGGTTTACCTCCAAAGCGTTCATCCTACTACCTTGGCATTGGCGGGTATACCCATCCCTTCTCATGTTGAGTTTGCGAATCTGACCCCCTTATTTTCCAGTTCAGAAGAAAAAGGAGAAGCGGAGATTTTTGGTTCCTACAAGGATTTTCAGCGATTAATCAGAACAGATACCTATAAATATGTTGTTTATCCGCAGGCGGAGGAAGTCCAGTTGTTCAACCTGGAAGAGGACCCAGATGAGTTAAAAAATCTAGCGAATGACCTCAATTTTGAGAAAATAAGAGATGAATTGCATGCAAGATTGGAAAAACTGCAACAAAAAGTTGGCGATACACTTGTTCTTGCTAGAATACCGGCAAATTAATCCAAAACCTTACACGTGTTGGCAAAGTAATTGCTGGTTTTAATCGTATCTTTGTTGGGTTTTGTATTTTCGGTCCTCAGTGTTGTATATATTGTAAATTTTTCACCGAATGAAAAAGGTTTGTTTTTTGAAACAAAGAGGAATAATAGGAAGTGCCTGGCTTGCAGGGTTTTCTCTTTGTTGTGCTTTGACCCTTTTCCTTCCCTATTCTGCGAGCGCCAAATTGAGTCTTTCTTTTCAACAAATGAGTGAATCGGAATACTGGAATCTGGTTGTGGAGGAAAATTCGCTAGATGGCTATCAGCGTTATATGTTGGAATTTCCCGATGGGTCTCATTATGACGAAGCTGTCGAGAAAGTTGTGGTATTAAGAGATGAGATCGCTTGGCAAAATGCCTTGGCAGAAAATACGCCTGCTTCATTCAGTCGTTACCTCAAGATTTACCCAAGAGGAGTCCATGTAGATGATGCACGAAAAAAGCTGAATTTAGGAGAACCGATAAAGGTGGCAAAAAATACTAGAGGAACCGCAAACGAAAGACCTCCATCGACCGCAAAGCCTGAGGAAACTCCAACTAAGAGAGTCGAAACGCCTGTTCCTACCCCTCGTATATCCGAAAAGACTGTATGGGATCGAGCCTTAGAATCAGGTAACCCTGATTTATTCAAGCAGTATCTTGAAGATTACCCAAGAGGAAGATATCGCAAAGACGCCTTAGATCGGATTCCAATGGAGTTTTCGCTTACTCGGAGTGATTCTGTTGATTCCCTCTTTTTCCTCACAGTTCGTTTTGCCCAAAAACCGGTTAACATCGTATCTGCAGAAATTCCCAATAAGGGCTTGAGTTATACACCTGAAAATCCAGGGACTGATGGAAAGTCAGATTCTCCCCGCCGTCGCCGGAGAATTGCAGAAGAAACTCGGTATTTCTTCTGGCCCGAGGGAAATATAACGGCTTTCATTTCAGATGAAGATGAGTTGTCTACAGAAATGGTCATTAATGTGGGGAGTAAGGATAAGTATCAGATGAAAATTGAGGATGAGTCTGGGGATTCTTGGAAAATTGAACTGGAAAGTAGTTTGCCTTCGCTGGAGCTTTTGGGAGTAGTTGGAGTTGATGGGACGATGGATACTGCTTTTTTTACCATAAAAGGTGGGATTCCCGATTACTATGTTAGGATCGTAAAAAAGGGAAAGGACGTTAACAACTATATCCATGAGGCCCCATTAAATAAGGACCGAGCGGAGTTTACCTGGTATCTGGACAAGAGCCATTTGGTTAACAGTGGAATCGTACCCTCTGGAAACTACGAGGTCTATGTGTTGGATTCTCGGAAATTAGAACACATTAAGTACATACGCCCTTTGACTATTGGTTCTGGACTTCTGGTCTCTAATATGAATATCTATACGTATTTGTTAATTCCAATTATCCTTCTGATCATTTATATGTTTTTAAATTGGTCCAAAAAATCGAAATATCCTTACCAGGATAGGCGGGATGATTTTAGGTATTAACAACGAATTATCGTTCTTTTCGTAGGGATAAATTTAGCTTCATATCAAGGTTTTGAACATAACCAACATGAAATTTAATAGAGGGCTTTTAGTTGCTTACCTAACAGCATTTTGCCTTAGTAACCTTGCAAATCACCATACACTTTTTGGACAAGACGTCCTATTTCTATTTGATGGAAGTACCGAATCGGGCGTTTACCAGGGAATAGAGAAAGGGAAGGTACTTTACCAACCTTTTAATTCGACAAAAGTAGAAAAAATCAAAAGAAAGCATGTCGCGATGATTTCTAATCCTCAGGGTTGGATTCGAATTTTTCAACGAGATCGAGAGGTTTTGATTAATCTTCCCAATGATACCTATGATTTAATCATTTCGTCGGTAGGAGAAGTAATTAAATCTAATGAGGTTTTGGTCCAAGATACCAGGGTTGAGTACGAAAAATTTCAGACCCTATCTACCGAGCGATTGCCCCTTTCTTCTGTAACGGCAGTTATTTACAAAACCAAACAGGTTCTTCCCTTAGCCAATATTAAACAGGTAGTGAATACCTTGGTCAGCATGCAGAATATGGGAAAATTTGCCTTAGAGCCAGTGGGTAAAAGGGAAGATGCAAATTCTTCTTCTGCATTAGAGGGAGAAGGGGTAGTTGTATTTGAAACTAATGTGGGTGTTTCCGATCGAAAGAATAGCGAAGGGGAGGACACTCTGGAGCCTGAAACGAGGGGAGTCGAATCTGGCGAGGATGGAACGAAGCCTATTGTAAAGCATGCCCCAGGCGGATTTAGAGAGGGCCCGGTTATGCCCATCTCCGAGACCGAGTTTCGGGAAAAAGCCCTCAGAAAAACAGACCAGTTTTCGGGTTATGTGAAACGTGTAGTGGACAAAAATTCTAGTCGATTCGAAGCGAATAAAGCCATTAATCAGGCGATCACTCTATTTGTTCACGATAGCAGCTATGTAGAAGTTTCCAATATAAAATCAAACAAGAAATATTCGTATTTTATCAGAGAGTATCTCTATCATATTCAAGAATTGAAGTACGATCGAATAGAAATTGATTGGGCGGAAGTTTCTTATGTAGGAGATATTAAATTAGGGCCTGATGGAAACTGGTATGGCTCCGTTACCTTTCTTCAAGTGTTCAAAGGATTCAGAGATGGACGATTGATGTATGAAGATAAAACACTCAAACGAATGGAGGTGATTTTGAAAGGCTATGAAAAGGTCAGGGAAGGTAAGACAGAAGTCTTATGGGATGTTTTGTTATCTAATATTGCAGTGGAACACACAAGCTAATGAATCTTCGTACACTACCTCTTATCTTGCTTTTTTGGACGTTAGGATCTTCTCTTGTCGGTCAAGTTTCAGACAAGGACTTGCATGAATTCGCTGTTCAGGTGAAGCAGGTAGACGAATTTATTGAACGTTTCAATGGAGACACTACCACCCTGTTATACGAGTATACGCAAAAACATTTCCCCGATGAGCACATGGATAGAAAAGCCATGATAGGGACCTTATTCAATAAAGAAAGAAGGGATTGGGATCGGGGAAAGATCGAGGAATTTTTGAATAAGGTTACTATGCCTACGGATCCAGTCTACTTGAGTTATTACGATGATGAATGGTATGCTGTTATAGATTGTAATATACGCTATGAGGGTAAAAGAGAGCGGACCTACATCACCTTGGCCGTCCAAAAGGGGAAGGATTATTCTGCTAAATGGGTTACCAGAGGCGTTCACGCCAATTTTTTGCAACTATTGGGAGAGGATAGCGAAGAAAATTTTCTCAATCCGGTAAGTCATGGAACGGATTTTATTAACCTCAAGCAGATGTTTTCAGCCGATAAAAAATATCTCAGAAGTTACCTTTACAAAGACTTTGAATCCGGAGGATTGCCCCTTTTTATCAATGAATTGATTGAGGGCAAAATCGAATTTGAAGGAATCAATGCCATATCCTATCATTTTCTACAAATTGATGAATGGGTTCTCATAGTATCTAAGTACTTAAGAGAATCTGCCAATTCTGGATGGTTGATCAGTGACCTACAGCCCCTCAGTGAGATCCAAAAGAAGCAATATAAGGAAAGGATTCTTCACCTGGATTAAGCTGGGTACTAAGGCCTTTCCTGTTTCGTATACGCTTAGGCTAAGCAATAGAACATCGACTTATGGATCGAGACACCATGAAGAATTTGTATAGAAGTATAAGATGTATCCTGGCTTTTCTGTGTTCAGGGCCCTACCTTGCCTTTGCACAGGTATTAGATGACCGGGATGAGAATGCCATCCAACGTCAAGCCAAGTTTTTGGTAGAAGAATACCAAAAGTTGCTGGTGAACCTCTCCAATCCCAATAATTCTGTCGTGGATATCGAGAAAATTATCTTCAATAATATCTACGGGGATAAGATTTTTTGGAGTGAACGGGTGAATATAGAAGATGATTTGGACCCTCGTTTTACCCAGTATAACTTTCCCCAAGACAAGAACATTGAGGCCTACCTACAGGATTTTGACATTTACTACAAAAAGAAATCAATTGGTACCATTGTATTTGATGAACTGCGGGTTACAGAAGTCCAGCGAAGTGTAGAAGGCTATTGGTTTGTTAAGGTTCATTTCCGGAGCCGTTTTTTCAATACTCACCGAGATATCCCTATTCCTTACCCAACACGATATCGGGTGGCAGAGGTTCGAGCAGAGCGAGGAGATGTAGGGTGGAATTCCTATATAAATAGCATAAGCTATTATGATCCTAATCGAGATATGGATCAATACAAAGAATTTGATTTTTTGCCTGAAGTTATTGAAGCAAAATTCCAACAGCTCCGCAAGGACTCCTACTTGTGGATAACGAGAGGGGTATATAAGCGGGCTTTAGATTTACTGGAAAATGCCTATTCTCTTAAGCCCAATGAAGAAGTAGCGGCTTCTCTTCGGTCGATCAAGGAGCAATTAGCTGAAATTGAAACTCGGGAACAGTATTTTAGTGTAGACGCCTATTCGGATTATATCAAAGCTAACCCAGGTAGTGCTGATCCCTATTTGGGCAGAGGAAAGAAATACTTAGAATCGAAAGAATTTGAGTTGGCAGAGCGAGATTTTTCTAAGGCCATTGAGATTAAGCCCTACTACCTTCAGGCTCATTTATTTAAGGGGGAAGCCTTTTTGCAAATGGGGAAGGAGGATTCGGCCTTGATTAGTTTGGAGAAGGCCTTAGAGATTTCTTCCGAGGATATTTCCCTGAGTTTGAAAATTGCCCGCTTAAACTTCTCTTTGGCCAGGTATATAGCCTCTCGAGAGATCCTGGATCAGGCGATTTCCAAATTTCCGGAAGTTCCCCAGCTATACCACTTGCGCTCGCGTGTCTCCTTTGCTGTTCGCCAATATGCGTCTACCTTGGAGGATCTGGAGGTCTTGGCCTATCTGGAGGCTGATTCTCTTCAAAACTTTATGGCTTTGGGAAGGACCTATGGCCTGCTGGGGCAGAAGGAGAAGGCAGACAGTTGTTTTTCTTTGCTTAGAAAGAAAGACCCTAATTTTTTTTCCCGGCAGTTAAGGGCTGGTAATGCCCTATTGGTTCAGGCCGAAAAATTGTATAAAAACGGCGACTTTACCTCCAGCATTCACTTACTCAATGAGCGAATTATTTTGACAGGCGTGGAGCCGGTGGACTTACTATTGAGAGGAAAGGCCTGTTTTGAAGCAGGATTAACCACCTTCGCCCTAGAAGACTTTACAACGCTTCTAGAGATGCAAGAGTCGGCAGAGGCTTATTACCTGCGCGCCTTGGCTGCTCAAAAATTGGGAAATATTCCCGGGGCTAAGTCGGACTTGTCCGAAGCGATCAGCCGAGATTCCTATTTATGCGATGCCTATTTGCTTCTTGCCAAAATCTATGACGAAGAAAATGACTATGGACAAGCTGTTGGTCATTATAAACGTGCCTTGCAGTGCAAGCCCAATCAACCCCAATACCACTTGGAGTTAGCCAAGCTCCACTTTCGCAACGAGTCTTATGATCAGGCGGAGATAAGTGCGCGAGATGCCCTCATTTTTGATCCCCAAAAAGCGGAAGCATACTTAATTATTGGACGGTCTCAAATCAGGTTGGATAGATACCGCGAAGCGGAATTGCAGTATTTGAAGTTCTTAAAAATTGGGGCAGAAGATCCGGAAGTATACTTGGAACTGGCGGATTTCTATGAAAAATATTATGGCATGGCCAAACGTGCAGAGAAATTTCGTCGAAAAGCTGATCGGTCCTAATCCGGAATAACAGTTAGAGATCCTCGACATACCTGCTCATTTTTCAATTTGAGCACGTATAAATAGGTACCCTCCTCAACAAAGCCTCCCCCTCCTCTTTTTCTGCCATCCCAAGGAGTGGTATAGGGCGTAGCAGAAAAAACTTCCCCCCCCCATCGGTCATAAATATAAATTTCGGATCCTTCAGCAAGGTTTTCCAATTCCCAGCGATCGTTAAATCCATTATCTCCCGGAGTCAGCACATTGGGAATATACAGGGCCTCACAACCCGCTTCAGGATCCACTACATTAACCCTAAAACTAAGTTCACTGGTACAGCCTTCGAAGGTAGATATGCTTACAGTGTAATCGGTACTTTCTAGGGGTTGGGATGTAGGACTCTGACAAATGGTGCAGCTGAGTTGCTCTTCTGAAGACCAGACATAGGAATCTCCCCCATTGGCCGTAAGGCTAATACGCGTTCCCAAAATGATGCTGGTATCTCCGGGGCTGGTGGTGGGGATATAAGCGGATTCTTCTATTTCAATAGCTGTATTGGCCACACAGCCATTTTCTGAAGTAGCCGTAACCTGGTATAGGCCGGGCTCTTCTACTTGGATAGCCTCTCCTCTTGCTCCATTTGACCAACTGAAGCTTAATCCACTGGTTATGCCAAAACCTTTTGCTAATAAATCGGCGGGGCTAATTAATCCGTCTTCGTTACAAATTGCCGTGGCTTCAATGCCTACTTCAAGGGAATCGCGCTTCAAGGTGAGTGAATCAGAAAAACTACAGCCTGATAGATTTAACACCATGACGCTTACACTGGTAAAGTCTCCTATATCTGGGTTAATATCAATAGATGGCGTATTCTCTCCGGTAGACCATAAAAATTCAATTATATTTCCTAATCCTTCTGTTTTGGGACTTGCTAGGTAAATGGGATCTTCCTGGCAGATTCCTACAGTATCTTCCCCAAATAAATCTGCATTGGGGTCGGGGACGTTCACCATTATACTAGCTGTGTTATCCGGACAATCTACCGCTTGAATGGTCCAGATAAACTCCGTTTCCCCTATGGGCAATTCCCCAATTTCAATTTCAGGGGATTCTTCTCCTGGTAGGATTTGCAAGGGAGGATTGGTAGTCCAAAACCCTACTTCGTCTGGAGCAACTACTGAAGCGCTTAACTGTAGCCCACTTCCTTGGCACAAGGTCGTATCATTTTGGACAATAGTAGCTGCAGTTACCCCGCCTTTGTTGAAAAGGGTTAAGGTATCCGTCAGGTTGCTATTACAGCCTTCTTTGACGATTTCGTATACCAGGCTGATTTCTTGATTTTCGGGAATATTTCTCAAAATAGTATTGGGCGATTCATTATTGGGACTGAACTCCATCCCGGACCCATTCAAGAGATTCCATCGGGCTATTTCTCCTTCTTGGGGCTCTTGTCCATTTAAATTGATTTGATTGGTACAAACTATGGAAACAGCTCCCGTATTTGGGGGACTGGTGATTTGGGGTAGCGTTTGTACAGCATTGTTGATGACTAAGATACTATCCACGGTTTGGCATGGGGCTTCGCCAACTGTCCAGTATAAAACAGTTGTATCTGTAGGAAGATTTCCAACCGTAATATTGGGGAGGGTAAGGTCTGGTCCAAGGCTTACCCCAGTTCGTTTGGAAGACCATACACCAGAGAGACCTGCCAGGGGAGGTCTGGCACTGATTTGATGTCCTTCGTTACTGCAAACTTCAACAGAGCTAAGCTCGATTTCAGCAGGGTCTGCTGGAGGTTCATATTCGATTTCCACGGCAGAGGACTTAGGCGGGCATCCCGGAGTTGATACCTCCCAGGAAATGGTATTGGGGCCTGGCTGAAGATTGGTTAACAGCGTCGTGGGAGAAAAGGGGTCGACAAACTGGATACCTGTGGAACCTCTCCAAAAACCTGAACCGTTTAAGGGCTCTATTCCTCGTATCGAAATCTGGGGATTGCCACATAAGGTGGTATCGGTCGAGGGAAGGGCAATTTGTGCCTCAGGGGGAGGAAGGGAAAAGACTACAGGGAGAAAATTATTTGAAACTCTACGGCATGAACCTGGGTCTGATTCTTGAATTTTCTCTCCAGGAATAGGGGAATAAGCCGTTTCATGCATAACTCCATAAATTCGATAGGTATTGGCCGCAAGGATATTGAGGTCAATAAGGTTCGTAGAAAAGGCCTGTACAATGGTTTGGTCAAGAGAAGTAATGACATACGTATAGTTAACCCCTGGGATAACATTGTCTCCCGTATTTTCAAGGGTTATAAACTGAGAGAAGCCATCTTTACAGCGTTGAGTCGTATTTTGGGTGCTGATAGTAGTTTCTACTGCTCCACAAACTGCATCGGGTTGCTGAAAACCCTGGGTTATCACCAAGCTATCAACCCCTTGGGTGGTGACAACTACCTCCCCAATGGTATATGATACATTAATGGTTCCTATATCGATAGAAGATCCGGTAGCTGATATGACCTTTCGGCCAATCTGCTGGGCTGAAAGGGTGAAGCAAAAGGAGCAAATCCCTAAGAAAACCGCTATGTGCCTCATCAAAATCATTTTTCCGTTTGTGATGCCTGGGTTTCGAGAGACTTGAGAATTCTTTCCAATTCTGAAACCCGATCTTCTAAAGATTCTATTTGTTTTTGCTGTTCCTGTATAGCCTTTATGGCAATGGGGTGAAAAGATTCATAGCTAATCATGTACAAATCTTGGTCGTCCAAATGCTCCACGACTTCTGGAAACCATTCATTCACCTCTTGAGCCAAAAACCCCAGTTGAATTTTTTCGCCCGTTTCAAGCATTTGATAGCTCTTGGGAGATAGCCGCATGATATTGGTCAAAACGGACCCAAGGTCTTGGATATCCTTTTTCTTTCTCCTGTCAGAAACTTGTGCATAGGTACCAGCGGGATCGATTTTGCCTACAATATTGTCCCGGAAAGCAAATAGTAAATTTCGGTGAGTGTCTACGTCTCCTGCAACGTGGGCAGCATGAAGAGTCCATTTATTTCCCCCACTTTGGGCATTTTGCAGGATTAATCCATCTAGCACCATTTCGCTAGCGCTCAGGTCTGCATTGGCATGTCGTATATGTAGGGCAGATTCAATTGTTCTTCCCTCTATGTCCCCAACTCCTACATTTCCTGCTGCATACAAGATATCCGATTCATCTTCCTGCCAAGGGCTATTGGCACCGCCTCCCCCTTCATCTGATGGAACCCAGTTATTTCCATCCCATTTGAGGATTTGACCGGTTGTGGGTACGCTATTATCTACATTTTGCAGGTGCTCCAAGTTCATATCCGTTGCCACCATGCTGTAGGGAACGCCTTCCAGTTTGTCTCTTCCCAACAAAAGCCCATTTACGCGAACATCCAGGAAATGAGCCTCATTCATCCAGTCGATATCATCAAAATTTGCAGTGGAGATTTGATTCCCCGTCCCAATGACCAAATTGAACAGCCCAAATAGGTTGGTGGTGAGATCATGTGTCTCTCGGTAGACCACCGTACCATTCAAGGCAGCCCTTCTTATGCGAATATCAACCGTTATGGCTTCATCTCGCAATAGATTCCCATTGTTATCCCGGTAAACGGCTTGATAATTAATGCCTGGGTTGGGTTGTGCCTGGAGCCATGAATAGCAACAGATACTTATGAGCAAACTACAGTTTAGATGTTTTAGGTATCGGTACATAAACTAAATCTTCGTTGATAATGACAGCCATCTAAGATTTATGGTAACATTATATTTATCCCTCCCTCAATTACGTTACCCAGTGGGGCAGCTAATCCCACTTGGTTACCGTAAGCAAAATTAATTTTAAAATAAGGCGGCGAATTGACCATATTGGGGTTCGAATCTGTTAGAAACCCTATTTCTACTCGGTAATGGTTGTTATTATTGTAGCCTCCTCCAACCCAAATGGGGGTATCATCCTGGAGAAAAAACCACAATTTCAATCCCCCATCTATTCGTTCAGGGAAGTTCTGTGCCCTTTGGTAACTGATATAGGGCTCCATTTTAAAAATATCACGGGAGATGGTTAGAAACCCACCTGCTATTCCTGATAGCTGATTAGAAAAGCCGAGGGCAACTCCTGGATCAAAGAGGGTGAGGTAGGGAGCAGAAATCCCTGCATAAAAGTAGGGATTGGTATAGAATAGCCCTATACTTGGACTAATCAGACTCTGGTACTCCAAATCCGTATTGAATACCAAAGTAGGGTCGTCAAGGTCTCTGCTTATCAATGCGTCAGTATCCAGGCGATACTGTAAGAACTGTAAAGAAATCCCTGCCTGGATATACTGTTCATCCGAAAGGTATAAGTGGACTGAGGCCTTCGCGCCTGCGCTAGTGAATTCAGCAGGGCCTATTTGGTCTTTTACGAAAAACGGGCCTGCCCATAAAAATGCCCTTCCTAAGGAAAGTTTTCCCTGAAAGGAAGCTGTATAAGTCTTAGGACTATTTTCTCCGAATTCGGCCCACTGAACTCTCCCATTTCCCGTAAAAATGTATTTGATCTGATCTTTTGGGATCGGACGGATTTGGTCCTCTACGGGAAGAGGGACATTGGTAATAGCTGGGTTAAACAGGAAAGCATTTTCCTGAATATTGACGAAATAGGGAAACTGTTGGGCTCGTAAAGGGCTTGAGCCTAACACAAAGACCCAATATCCCATGAATATAAAGGGAAACAAGGAGAAGAAGAACGCCATGTAGTTTCTTTCCTTACTCATTACAGTTGTTTGATTCGTCAGTAATAATTTGGGCCACCATACTTAGGTTGTCCAAAGAAATGCTCTCTCCATTAGGACTATTTTGGGCAAAGGCAGTAACGGTAGTGCCTCCGGCAGGAATAGCTACAAGCCTTGAGAAATACAGATTATGGAAAAATGAAGCTCCACTCGGATAGCCTTCTGGTATGGCTAAGGTGGCGTGGGAAACAGGACTTTGAAGGGATGCATTATCCCTTAGACCATATTCCAGGTTGGCATACCCTCCGCCTGCTCCTTCTTGAATACTTGCTTCTCCTCCAATGGTAATGAGGGCACAAGCCTTTTCCGTTGTGGGGATTGCCAATGATAAGATATCTTGTCCTGAGTTTGGAGCCAATGTCAGAGTCTGTGTAGACTGAGTTTGGCGGAGCAGGGGACTCGAATTACTCGCGCTAAAATTAGAGAAATTCCCACTTGAAACCAGAGAAGCGAAGGTCTTTGGAGCCCATTCAGAGCCATTCCAGGTGAGGACCTGGTCTACAGCACTTGGAGCTGTAGTAGAAATATCTTGCCCACGTAATTTTTCGACAACAAGGGCATCATAGGCCCCGGTGACATCTCCATCAGCATTGCCAGGGGTGGAAGGGGGGATAGCAGAAGGCACCCAATCCCCTGTAGCACCTCCAACCCATAGAAGGACTTGGCCGGCTGTGGGCTGAGTGGCATCAACAGAGTGCCCCTGGATAGAGGTAGCATCCCCCGAGCCACCACCACTTACGGTTTGAGGTTCCCATTGAGTGAGACTTTGATTCCAGGTCAACACTTGCAGATCGGAAGGTGCGTCGGGCGCAATATCTCTCCCTTGAATTTTTTCGACAGTTAGGGCGTCATAAGTTCCCGTAACATCACCATCAGCGTTTCCAGGGGTGGAAGGGGGAATAGCAGAAGGCACCCAATCTCCTGTAGCACCTCCAACCCATAGAAGGACTTGGCCTGCTGTGGGCTGAGTGGCATCAACAGAGTGTCCCTGGATAGAGGTGGCATCCCCAGAGCCCCCCCCCGATACGGTTTGAGGTTCCCACTGAGCGAGCCCCTGGTTCCAGGCTAGAACTTGGTTGCTTGTTGGAGCGGTAGCTGCAACATTCCGACTTTGAATTTGAGTGGCATTTCCAGAGCCACCTCCAGTTACAGTTTGGGGTTCCCATTGAGCAAGGCCCTGGTTCCAGGTTAAAACTTGCAGATCGGAAGGTGCGTCGGGCGCAATATCTCTCCCTTGAATTTTTCCGACAGTTAGGGCATCATAAGCCCCAGTAACATCTCCATCAGCGTTTCCAGGGGTGGAAGGAGGAATAGCAGAAGGCACCCAATCTCCTGTAGCACCTCCAACCCATAGAAGGACTTGGCCGGCTGTGGGCTGAGTGGCATCAACAGAGTGTCCCTGAATTGAGGTGGCATCCCCAGAGCCCCCCCCCGATACGGTTTGAGGTTCCCACTGAGCAAGCCCTTGATTCCAGGCCAGAACTTGGTTGCTTGTTGGAGCGGTAGCTGCAACATTCCGACTTTGAATTTGAGTGGCATTTCCAGAGCCACCTCCAGTTACAGTTTGGGGTTCCCATTGAGCAAGGCCCTGGTTCCAGGTTAAAACTTGCAGATCGGAAGGTGCGTCGGGCGCAATATCTCTCCCTTGAATTTTTCCGACAGTTAGGGCATCATAAGCCCCAGTAACATCTCCATCAGCGTTTCCAGGGGTAGATGGGGGTATTGGAGAAGGTACCCAATCTCCATCAACTCCTCCAACCCATAATAGGACTTGGCCTGAAGAAGGTTGGGTGGCATCTACCGGGCGTCCTTGAATGGAAGTGGCATCCCCCGAGCCACCTCCAGTTACAGTTTGGGGTTCCCATTGGGCAAGCCCTTGATTCCAGGCTAGAACCTGGTTGCTTGTTGGAGCGGTAGCTGCAACATTCCGACTTTGAATTTGGGTGGCATTTCCAGAGCCACCTCCAGTTACAGTTTGGGGTTCCCATTGAGCAAGGCCCTGGTTCCAGGTTAAAACTTGCAGATCGGAAGGTGCGTCGGGCGCAATATCTCTCCCTTGAATTTTTCCGACAGTTAGGGCATCATAAGCCCCAGTAACATCTCCATCAGCGTTTCCAGGGGTAGATGGGGGTATTGGAGAAGGTACCCAATCTCCATCAACTCCTCCAACCCATAATAGGACTTGGCCTGAAGAAGGTTGGGTGGCATCTACCGGACGTCCTTGAATGGAAGTGGCATCACCAGAACCGCCCCCTGATACCGTTTGAGGTTCCCATACTTCCGATACCGCATTCCATGCCAATACTTGACCTGCCCCCGGAAGCGTAGCCGCTATATTACGACTTTGGAGTTGAGTAGCATTTGAAGAGCCCCCGCCCGTAACGGTTTGGGGTTCCCAATGGTTGGCAGCTTGATTCCAGGTAAGAACTTGTTGATCCAATGGCGTGGAAGATGGGGAAATAGGTTGCCCCTGCAAGGATTCTGCATCTGTGGGGGCATCCGCTGGAATCCATGCTGCTCCATTCCAGGTAAGAACTTGGTCGAGAGAGGGATTGTTAGAACTAACGATATTTCCTTGTAACCCTTCTACAGTAAGACTAGGATAGGTACCACTCACATCTCCATTTGCCGCTCCCACTTGAAAATTACCTGGAGCCCATTGGGTTCCTGTCCAAGTGAGTACCTGGTTAATTGAAGGTTGAATGTTTAGAACGGGCCTTCCCTGTAATCCATCTACAGTTGGATTGGGCAGAGTTCCATTCAGATCGCCACCTACATTTCCCGTTGGATCCCCTCCTGAAGATTCAACGGGTTTAGGTGTCCAGCTTCCGCCTGAAACCGAAGAATCCCAAGTCAGAACCTCTCCGTTTGTTGGAGTAGTATTTTGGACAGGTCGACCCTGAATTCCACTAACAAAGGGATTAGGATAGTTTCCACGAAGGTCTTGGCCTGCACCACCTGTGGGAGGACCAGGAATTTCGGTACCGCTACTGATATCGTTCTCCGTGATAGAGCCATCAACGATATTTCCCGTCCCTATGGTATTATTTCGGATGTTTAGATCACCAAAATTGCCTGATAAATCTCCTCCTGCTTGACTTGAATTGGTGATATCATTATTGGGGTTGGTATCACCTGTATTGGTAATGGTATTTCCATTAATCTGGATTCCGTCTCCTGCAACTGGAGAAAAACCAGATTGGGCATTTTGAGCCTCCCATTCAGAGCCGTTCCAGGTCAATACCTGTCCTGATGCAGGTGTACCATTATCTACATCTAGTAAATCCTGGAGATCCATGTGAGTAGCTACTTTACTATAGGGCACTGCCTCCAGACGTGTACCCCCAATCGAGTTGCCATTGATTCCAACAACCACAAAATAAGTATTTCCCCCCCAGGCGAGGCTATTAAAACTGCCTGTAGTTGCATTCCCTTCTCCAATGGTCAAGGTAAATAAACCCAGTGCATTGGTCTGGACGCTGTGTTCCTCCTGGTAGGCAATCGATCCATTGGCACTGCTACGCCGTAGTTGGATCGTTACCGTGAGGTTTTGAGAGGTAATAGGATCTCCATTGTTATTTCGAGCGATCGCCTGGTAGCTAAATCCCAGGTCCTGGCCATATATGGGCTGAATGGTGAGGAGTAAGCAAAATCCCCAGAAAAGGCAAAATAGCAGTCTGGAAATGGGTTTATTCGACATATACTCAGTTTTTTGGGGGATATATTTTGGCGGTATGTATCTCGGGTTTTTATGGATAAATAAATTTATGCGCGTATATTTTTCTAAACAGGTATAAATATAGGAATTTGTTGGGTGAATCATGCTCCCAAAAAATGGTAACCCAGTTAATAACATAACCTAATTGCGGTTTTTATTACAGATCCCAAACATCCGTTTGCCACTAAGGAAACGCAAAAATACCTCAAAGAATTATGTTTCGAAACACATAATTCTTCGAAGAGTTGAAAAATCTTTCACCAAAACTCCCTCCCCATTAATTTTTGATGAATTTGGGGAGGGATTAATGAAGTTAAAATTCGTCCTCAATGGTACAGATGATGCCTAGTAATTCACTTGAGCTAGCAGCTTGACTAGGACTAAGGCTTGAGGAATAGGAAAAGGTTTTCATGTTTTTAGGATTAGGGTTGATAAAAAAATCTACCCTCACAATATCCCAGCGATGTGCCAAGAAGTAAAACGAAATAGCCAGAAGATGGGCAAATAGGAAGATTAATTTTGGAAAGAAATGCCTAACAATTGAGGTTTTGGGGGGAGATTTAGTAATTTTTGCTGGTGGAATAGGTCCTAAAGTATTTTTTGCAAAATCATGATACACAACCATTAATACCTTAAAAAGAGGGGAAAATTTGCCGAATGTTGGTATTCCATGAAATTAGGAATTCATTATTATTAAACTTTTTATTATTTAGCGGCCATAAAATTAAGCCTAGTAATTTTCAAAAATTAAGCGTAATGAAAAACAAGAATTTATTTTCTGCTTTTGTTTTGAGCCTGGCCGTATGTTTCAGCCTGGGGCTTAACGCTCAAGTTCAGACTCCTGCTCCTAGTCCTTTGGCTACTCTTACACAGCAATTGGGATTGGGAGAGGTGACTGTTAAATACTCTCGTCCAGGAATGAAGGGACGCACCATTTTTGGGGATTTAGTTCCCTACGACAAAGTGTGGCGTACGGGTGCCAACAGCCGTACACAGATCCATTTTTCTGAAGATGTAAAACTGGAAGGAAAGGAAGTTAAGGCGGGTAAATATGCTTTGCTAACTGTTCCTGGAAAAGAATCTTGGACCATTATCCTCAGCAAAAGTCTGAATGCAAGTCCTGCCAATCTTGGTGATGATGAAGAAACCATCAAATTCGATGTTACCCCTATGATGGAAGAGTCTATTACTATGGAGACCTTTACCATCGATATCAATGAGATTCGTGATGGTTCAGCAAATCTCTGGATTATCTGGGAGAATACCTTTGTTCCCGTAAAAATCGAGTTGGAAACAGAATCTCAAGTTATGGCTTCCATCGAAAAGACCTTAGCAGGACCTTCCAAGGCTGACTATTACCAGGCAGGTGCTTACCTCTATAGTTCTGGTAAGGACCTCAATAAAGCTTTGGAATACGTAGAAAAAGGAATGAATGAAGACGAGAGTCGTTTTTGGGTAGTTACTATGAAGGCTAGAATCCTGGCCAAATTGGGCAAAAAGGAAGCCGCTATTGCTACTTCTACCAAAGCAATTGAACTTGCTGAAAAAGCAGGGAATGGAGATTATGTAAAGATCAACAAAGATCTAATCTCCACTATGCAGTAAGCCTTACAAGCGCTTTCATAAAAAGCTTGTACAGAATAGAGCGAAACGAAGAATCGCCTCCAATTGGGGGCGATTTTTTTATTCATTAGCTGTAAATAGAGCATGCCTTATGTTAAAAAATGAACACAAAGACACAATGGCACGGAGGAAGGATATGATTTGTACAACAAATCTCTCTATGTCCCTGCGTCTTTGCGTTTAATTTACCTCCTGGATTGATGCTTAAGCCTCTAGCTACGAATTCGTTGGATGAGCTCCAAGGCCCCTTTCACCTTCTCTGTGAGGGCAGGAAAGTCTCGGTTGGCCAACATCTCTTTGGAAAATAACTTGGAACCCATTCCTACACAGGTAACCCCTGCCTCAAACCAGGGCCTTAGGTTATCCTCAGTGGGAGCAACCCCTCCAGTGGGCATAATTTTGGACCAGGGGCAAGGGCCTTTCACGGCTTTGACAAAGCCAGGTCCACCTACTTGAGTTCCGGGGAAAATCTTGACGATTTCTGCTCCCAATTCTTCTGCCTGAGAAATTTCAGAAACCGTTCCACAGCCAGGAGACCAAAGAATTTTGCGGCGGTTACAGACCTTGGCCATGTTGGGATTGAGTAGGGGAGAGACGATAAAGGATGCACCTAGCTGGATATAGAGGGAGGTTGTACCAGCATCTACCACTGAGCCGATGCCCAGCATCAATTCAGGAAGCTCTTGGGCAGCAAAAAGAGATAATTCACGGAAAACTTCGTGAGCAAAGTCTCCCCGATTAGTAAACTCGAAGCAGCGTATTCCGCCTGCATAACAGGCTTTGAGCACTTCTTTACCCAATTCAGGATCAGGGTTATAAAAAACCGGTACCAGGCCGGTGGATTCCATAGCAAGAGCAACGTCGATGCGAGAAAAGCGGGACATAAAAATAGTTTTTTAGTCGATAGTCCACGGTCCACAGTAAGTGAATATAGGTGTTAGGTTATAATTTATTGGACCTAGACAAGTAAGGCGCAAATGTATTAAAAATGGGGATGTTTTGGTGGGAAAATTCTTTTGGCTGGGAAAATTATTGACTGAAGAGTAGGAGCGGCCGATTATATCTTGGAAAAAGGGGCGTAAGGTTAATAAATCGATAATTGTTATTTTCTTCCCTTAGACCTGACTTCCCAACTCGATTTATCAAGCCTGGAACTGGCTCCGGGTTCCTATGTAAACGAGGAACTAAAGGAATACCTGTCAGATGTGGTGTATAGATGTAAGTATGGGCAAGAGGAGATTAAATTGTCGCTCTTATTCGAACACAAGTCCCAACCCAATGGGATTATCTACCTGCAATTGCTACGCTATCTGCTGGAAGCCTGGGACCAGCAGCCCAAAAAGGAGAGGGGCTTGGGTATCATCATACCCATAGTAGTGTATCACGGGAAGGAAAAATGGCAAAAGAGGACATTTTCCAGTCATTTCCCGGGCTTGGATGCTACCTTGACGCCCTTCATCCCCAACTTTCAGTACCTCTTGACAGATTTGGCTGATTGGTCGGACGAGGCTTTGATGACCCTCAAGGTAGGTTTGGTCAAAAATCTCTTCCTGATCCTCAAACATTTCAAAGATGTCCAGTACATCCAACGGTATATCGATCGGTTGTTTTGGGGGGCTGAGTCTTATTTAGACGATTCCTCTCAAAAAAAGCATATCGAGGTTTTTTGGAAGTATTTGTACCTGACAAATGAACATAAGCAGGTAGATTTTCGTAAATTAACTGAAAAATTGTCCACATCCTTAAGAAAGGAAGCTATGACTATTTATGAACATGCTGTACAGGAAGGGAAAATTGAGGGAAAGATCGAGGGGAAGATTGAGGGAAATATCGAACAGCAAAACCTCGTCATCACCAACTCCTACAAGGAAGGCCTGGATATCCCTTTCATAGCGCGGATTACAGGGCTTTCAGAAGCTGAAGTTACAGATCGAATCAAGGAATTGGGACTGAAGAAGTAGTCCATGTTTGAGCCCTGACAGGGTTCTGAGCCACCTACATGAGAGTGTTGAATTCTTTCCCCGTTTTGTACCCATCCCTAAGCTTCCGCAAATTATTCTTCACGGAATCTCTGACTTCCCTCAAGAGGGAAGGGAAGAAAAACGGAGCGTTTTTCACCCATTTAATAGAAAAAATCCACCGGATTCAGCCAGGACTTGGGCAAGAGGTAAAGCCTTCAATAGATGTAGCAGCTAAAATTGCTGAGGTATTAGAAGTGTCTCTAGATTATTTAACCGGAAAATCTCTCCACGGCTTGAAGGATCAGCATACACTAAGGCGATTGGAAGAAATTACTCAACTTCCCCCAAGCGCCAAAGATCAGATTTTTATGGTAGTCGATGCCTTAAATCGGGATTTTAAAACGAAGCAGGCTTATAGCCATTGAAAAATCAAATAGCCTGATTTATACTAGCAAAGGATCAATTTAATTTGAATAAAGATTTGATTCGCTCTTTTATAGTAATAATTCTAATCCTTAATTCCATCCACTTAGTGTCCTTTTCTAATCTGGTTAATTCCGAGGTAATGTGCTCATCCTTTTTTTCAATGAGTTCAAGTAATTCCTCTAATTCCTTTAAATCCTTCTTTATGGATTCTACCTTCTTTTCTGCATCTATATCTTCCATATTTAGGAATTAAAATTTGACATCTTAATTTTGTTAACAACTAATTTGAAGTATCATTGATGAAACGCCTTATCATTTCTACTGTTTCTTTAGGGATCCTTTCTGAAATCGCCTCTATCGACCTCTCCAATTGACCCTTTCTCTTTATAGATGTTTTCAGGCTTTCAGTATGCTTTTCTACCTGCGATTCAGTAGTCTTTATTCTCTGTTTTAGCTCAGAAGTAAGATCTTCACTTTTAAGATTTTTTACTTCTCGTTTCAGTGTGCCCAATCTATCACTAGCCTCATCCAATAAAATTTGTTTTTCGGTGATCTCATTTTTAACCTTCTTCAAGTCGGTAGCTTTTTCTGCTAATTCACCTGTAAGATCATCTCCTTTCTTAAATAAATTTCTTAATCGCTTTCCAAAGGGGATAATTCCTAAAAGAGTTCCTGTAAAATCGCCCTGAGCTAAAGATTTTATTTCACCTACTACAGGAACTTCATCGAGAAAGAAATTTGCTACTTCTCTTGCCCTGGAATACATTTTATCTACGGAAGCATCAAATTCTGCTAGATCACTTGCGCTTTTGTTTTTCTTGATATACTCCCTGGTATTCTGAATTCCCATCTGCATCCCGGCCTTCTGTAATCCCCAGAGGTCAATGTGTGCTACAGGCTCATTCTCTACATAATTATAAGGGGTAACCCAATTAAAATCTTCTGCAATTGGATCAACACCGGTAAATCTACCAATTGCCGGATCATACCACCGAAAGCCATAGTCATAGAGTCCTAACCCCAGTTCTTGATGGTATTCCTTCCCATTATACCGATATCGATTTTCCGTTCCCGCTTGATAAGACAAGCCCCCCATCCGCATTCCAAAGGGATAATACTGATCAATCTGTAATACTTTCCCCTCAGCCGCCTCAAGCGCCCCATCATAATCCGTATCCGAGAAACTCACCCGCACATTCCCCAGGTGATCGGTCAGGTTGAACTCGTAGCGGAAGTAGTCGCCGAGCTTGAGGGCGCGGCCCTCTTCGTGGGCGATATGCATGAGCTGTTCCGACTTGTAAAAGAACCCACTCACGTAGTCGTGCGTGGCCGAGCTATCGCCTGGGCTGATATAATACTCCTTCAATTTAGTACCATCTGCGGAATAAACCCAATGGATTTAGGCAGGGAATGAGCCAAAACGACATGTAATTTGCGCTAAAAAAAGAGCTGAATATTGTTTATCGATATATTTTTAGTATTTTCGACATATATCCCTTTTCATGAACAAGCCCCATGATCACCTCTTCAAGTCCACCTTTTCCGATCCCCGGATCGCGGCGGATTATATTCGTAATTTTCTTCCAACGAAACTGACCTCAAAACTAGACTTGACCAGTCTAAAACTGGCTCCGGGTTCCTATGTAAACGAGGAACTAAAGGAATACCTGTCAGATGTGGTGTATAGGTGTAAGTATGGGCAAGAGGAGATTAAATCACGGGAAGGAGAAATGTCGCTCTTATTCGAACACAAGTCCCAACCCAATGGGATTATATACCTGCAATTGCTACGCTATCTGCTGGAAGCCTGGGACCAGCAGCCCAAAAAGATAGAAGGCTTGGGTATCATCATTCCCATAGTCGTGTATCACGGGAAGGAGAAATGGCAAAAAAGGACATTTTCCAGCCATTTCCCGAGCTTGGATGCTATACTGGCACCCTTCATCCCTAGCTTTCAGTACCTCCTGACAGATTTGGCTGATTGGTCGGATGAGGCCCTGATGACTTTACAAGCGGGTTTGGTCAGAAACGTCTTGTTGGTTCTCAAGCATTTTAAAGAGACTCAATACATCAAGCAACATATAGACCGTCTATTCTGGGAAGCAGAACCCTACTTGGCTGACCCATCCCAAAAACAGTATATCAAAATCCTTTGGAACTATATATACGGAACAAACGAACTTAGCATTTTAGAAATTCGTATCTTAGGAGAGAAATTGTCCACTTCTTTAAGAAATGAAGCTATGACTACTTATGAACATGCTGTACAAAAGGGAGAAAAAAAGGGGAGTATCGAACAGCAAAACCTCGTCATCACCAACTCCTACAACGAAGGCCTGGATATCCCTTTCATAGCGCGGATTACAGGGCTTTCTGAAGCTGAAGTAACAGATCGAATCAAGGAATTGGGGCTGGAGAAGTAGTCTACCTTTTTGCTTAAGCCTTATCTTATCGTGCAGGATACCTGTTTACTTCATCGATATCTGGGGCGCCAACTCATCCTGGGCTTCCACCCGCAAACGCTCTAGCTCGGAAGCCATACCGGACTGAATATCAGCATATTTCGAATCCCCATATACACTTTTCATTTCCAGGGGGTCCTCTGCTAGGTCGAAGAGTTCCCACTCCTCGGTTTCGTAATAGTAGACGAGCTTGTAGCGATCATTTCGCACACCGATGTGCTTGGCGACGCTATGGGCTCCAGGGAATTCGTGGTAGTGGTAGTAGACGGATTCCCGCCAATCCGCGGGCTTTTGTCCCTTCATCAAGGGAACTAGGCTAGCGCCTTGCATATGGCCTGGGACTTTCACTCCTGCAATGTCCAGGAAGGTTTCTGCGAAGTCCAGGTTTTGGACTAGATCACTGTTTTCACTTCCAGGATTTATCACGCCCGGCCAGCGAGCTACCAGGGGCATGTGGAGGGATTCCTCATACATCCAGCGTTTGTCAAACCAACCGTGTTCGCCCAGGTAGAAACCTTGGTCGGAACTGTAGATGACTACGGTGTTTTCGGCTAGTCCTGTTTCATCTAAGTAGTCCAGGATGCGGCCAATATTATCATCAACCGAGGCGATGCAGCGCAGGTAATCCTTCATATAGCGTTGGTACTTCCAGCGGATAAGGTCTTCTCCTTTCAATTCTGCTTTCAAAAAGGCTTCATTCTTGGGGCCATAGGCGGCGTCCCAGGCAGCTTGTTGTTCTGGAGTCATTCGATTGTACAGCGCATGCGGTGCGCGGTGCATCCAGCCTTTCTTTGAGGTGTCAGCGAGGTTTCGGACCTTGTTGTCATAGGCGAGGTTCATATGGGTGGCAATGGTCATTTCTTGATTGGAAGCCGGGGAGGCCCGGTCGCTGTAGTCGTCAAATAGGGTAGGGGGCTCCTTCAAATCTTCCCCATCGAACATGGTAAGGTGATTGGGTCCTGGAGACCACTCTCTATGCGGGGCCTTGTGCTGACTCATGAGCATGAAGGGTTTGTTGGGGTCGCGGTTTTTGAGCCAGTCCAAAGAAATGTCTGTGACGATGTCGGTTACATAGCCTTCGATTCTTTCCCGGCCTTCGGGTGTCCTAAAATCCGGGTTGTAGTAGTGTCCCTGACCGGGAAGTACCTTCCAATAGTCAAAGCCTGTAGGCTGGGTCTTGAGGTGCCACTTGCCGACCATGGCGGTTTGGTAGCCTCCTTGTTGGAGGAGTTTGGGGAAGGTAACCTGTGTGCTGTCGAAGCGTAGGCGATTGTCCAGGATGCCATTAAGGTGGCTGTGCATGCCTGTGAGTATGACCGCTCTGACTTGGGGCACAAATGGAATTCGTTACCAGTGCGTTGCGAAACAGCATGCCTTCCTTGGCGATGCGGTCTATGTTAGGAGTCTGATTGCGGTAGGAGCCATAAGCCGAAATTGCTTCTAGGGCGTGGTCATCGGTGAAGATGAAAATAATATTGGGAGGGCCTTTGGGGCCTTCACTTTCAGAAGGAGTTGTGCATGCACTTAGGAAAAGGCAAATTATCGCCGAGAGTAGTGCGGTAGAAACTTTTTTCATGATAGAATGAGGTTACTAAGTCAATGATTCAAATATACTTTTTAATAAGTATAAAATGATATCCGGGAATAAGGAATTATTTTTTGGCTCTGATTCTTTTATACATAATTTCTGCTTAGTCCACTTCCCCCTTTGCATACGAATGGGAGGAGGACAATTAAAAAAGGAGCCATAACTGGCTCCTAATTACTTCTTTCTGTGGACTGCCGACTATGGACTACCAGACCTTTTACCTACTCACCCTACCCGATGCATCTCCCGCCATCAATTTCTCCACCTCAGGGACAGTTACCAGATTGGCATCACCCTTGATGGTATGCTTCAGGCAGGAGGCAGCAACGGCATAGCCCAAGGCCTTGGTATCGTCTTCCGGATAAGTGAGCAGGCCGTAGATCAAGCCCCCCATGAAGGAATCTCCTCCTCCTACCCGATCTACTATATCAGTGATTTGGTAGGTGGGGGCGGTATGAAGCTTCTCGCCGTCCCATAGTACACCCGACCAGGAATTGTGAGAGGCACTGATAGAACCCCTAAGGGTAATAATAATCTTTTTGGCCCGAGGGAATTTGGCCATGAGTTGTTTACCCACGGATTCGTAGGCAGCGGCTTCCACATGTCCCTGCGTTACATCTACGCCATTGGGGTGGATTCCAAATACTTTTTCGGCATCTTCTTCATTCCCCAGGATGATGTCACATCCAGCGGTTAATTCTTCCATTACCTCTCCAGCCGATTTTCCATAGAGCCAGAGTTTTTTCCGGAAATTCAAATCGGTAGAGACCGTTACCCCCATCTTATTTGCCATCTGAATTGCTTCCAGGCAGGCATCGGCAGCGCCTTGGGAAATGGCAGGTGTAATTCCGGTCCAGTGAAACCAGGATGCATCTTCAAAAACTTTTTCCCAATCTACCATTCCGGGTTGGATTTGGGCTATTGCAGAATTGGCGCGATCATATACGACATTGCTGCCGCGGCTCACAGCTCCTGTTTCTAGGAAGTAAATTCCTAGGCGATCTCCTCCCATCAATATATGATGGGTACCTACATTGTGTTTTCTGAGGTGGGCGAGGGCGCATTTTCCGATGGGGTTATCTGGAAGTCGGGTCACGAATTCTGTTTCTAACCCGTAATTGGCAAGGGAGACGGCAACATTGGATTCACCTCCGCCATATATCACGTCAAAGGAATCGGCTTGGATGAAGCGCAGGTATCCTGGGGTGGCAAGGCGGAGCATGATTTCTCCAAAGGTTACGACTTTCGGCATGTGTTAAGCTTAATTAAAATGGATAAATTCATTTCATGGGGCATGGGTTTGGAATATCTGTATGCAAACTACTGTGCAGTTTGGTTATTTCAAAAAGGATTTAATTATTTTGGTTCCTAATGCAGCTATTGTAGCGTTATCCCATTTAACAAATGAACACAAAGACATGGGGGCACAGAGGAATTTGTTATACAAATTAACATCCCATCTCCGCGCCTTGGTGTCTCCGTGTTCAATAACTAAGTTTTGCTTTGCTACAGCAGCCTCAACTCCTAAAACCCGAATAAACCTGGCAACCACAGGCTCAATGCTGGTATATAGGTAATTAGGAAGAGTGCAACGATCATAGCAATGAGTAAGGGCATAAGGGGGCGGATTACTTGGGTAACCGGGACTTTGGCCACGCTACTCCCCACAAATAGAATCGTGCCTACAGGCGGGGTACACAAGCCAATGCACAGGTTCAGCACCATAATAATTCCAAAGTGCACTGGGTCCATGCCCAACTCAACCACCACGGGGAGAAATATGGGGGTGAAGATCAGCACAGCTGGGGTAATATCCATGAAAGTTCCCACTATCAATAAGATCAGGTTAATAAGCAAGAGAATTACCACCTTATTCTGTGAGAGCCCCAATAAGAATTGGGTCATGTTTTGGGGAATTTCTAAGAAGGCCAGTACCCAAGACATGGCTATGGAAGCGCCTATAACAAACATGACGATGGCGGTTGTTCGGGAGGCATTCAATAAAATATTGGGAATATTTTTGAGCCCGATTTCCCGGTAGAACAAAGCGAGCAGGAGTGCATATAAAACGGCAATAGCAGCTGCTTCGGTTGCGGTAAAAATACCAGCTACAATTCCTCCGATAATGATAACCAAAAGCAATAAACTAGGAATAGCATTGAGAAATTCGCGTATTACGGTTCCAAAACTCGCCAAAGCTTCTCTGGGGTAATTTCGCTTGGCAGCAACAAAGGCTGCCACCGCAATAAGCGATAAGCCCACCAGTATCCCGGGAATATATCCAGCAAGAAATAGGGCGGCAATGGATGCTCCCCCGCTGGCAAGAGAGTATACAATGAGAATATTACTAGGGGGAATAATCAGGCCGGTAGTGGAAGCCGCCAGATTTACAGCAGCGCTGTAGTCACGGTCGTAGCCTTCATCTTCCATACGGTCAATCATAATCCCTCCGATGGCGGAAGCCGCTGCAACTGATGAGCCAGAAATCGCCCCGAATAGCATGGCCGCCAGGACATTCACATAGGCAAGGCCTCCGGGTAAACTTCCCATAAGTGCCTTGGCAAAGTCGACCAGCCGCTTGGCGATTCCCCCCTGGTTCATCAATTCGCCAGCGAGTACAAAGAAGGGAATGGCCAACAGGGTGAAGCTATCAATGCCAGTGGCAATGCGTTGGGCGACTGTCGTTACTGCGGATAGGGGTAAAACCGCTGCAGCCAGGGTCAGGGCCGTAGAAATTCCTAGAGAATAGGCCACCGGCACTCCCAAAGCGAGCAGACCAAAAAAGCTGATGATCAGTATGAGTAGTATGGTGATTTCCATGATTATAAGGCAGGATTGGTGGTAGGATAAAAAATATCTAAGAGGGCGTAAATAATGATTAAAACCCCACTAAAGGGTATTATGGCATATACATAGCCGAGGGGAATCCGCATGGCGGATGAAATTTGGTGGAGGGTGATTTCTACGAGGTTGGAGCCGCCCAAAACAAAGACAAAAAAGGCAAAAAGAATGATGATGATGTCAATAAAGACTTGAAACTTTCTTTTTCGCTCAGGTTTCATCCGCTGCTGGAGAATATCAATGGCAATATGCTCGCGCCTTCCAGAAACATAGGCCGCACCAAGTATACTCACCCATACCAGCATGAAACGGGCGAGTTCCTCCGTCCAGGAGCTGGGGTTGGTCATGATATAGCGGGCGATTACTTGCCACAGAACTACAATGGTGAGTCCGCCCATCAGTGCGATGAGGAGAAATTCTATTCCTCGATTCAGGGTATTTCTAAACTTTTCCATAATTATTCAGCGGCCTTAATTTTTTCATAAAAAGCATAGACAGCGGGTTTATTTTTTTTCATATCCTCGATTAACGGAGCGATCTTTGCCTCGAATGGCCCTTTTTCAGGGGTATATACTTCCACGCCTGCTGCCTCCATTTCTCGCATGGATTCTTTGACGGATGCCGCCCATAATTTTTTCTGTTCTTGTGCAGATTCATCTGCTGCCTCCTGAAGCCAAGTTTTCTCCTGATCACTCAAACTTGCCCATACACGGGTGCTGATAATTAAGACATCTGGGGTGGAGGTGTGTTGGTCCATAGAGTAGTACTTGCAGACTTCATAATGGCGAGAAGTAAAAAGGGAGGGAGGATTATTTTCCGCTCCATCAACTACACCTTGCTGCAAGGCGGTGTACAACTCCCCATAGGGAATGGGGGTGGCGGATCCCCCAAGCGCATTGACCATATTGACCATGTTTTGACTGTTTTGCACACGGATTTTCAAGCCCTTGAGGTCATCGGGATGCATGACGGGTTTTTCTTTGGTGTAAAAACTACGACTTCCGGCATCGTAAAAGCATAGGCCTCTCAGCCAGAATTGCTCTCCTTTGGAAAGAATTTCCTTTCCGATTTCTCCTTCCATCACCCGATAGCCATGGTCCTGGTCTTTGTATAGGTAGGGAGTTTCAAGTACCCCGTATTCCGGGGCAAAATTGGTCATGACCGAGGCACTTACCTTGGTCATGGCCAGGCTTCCGATCTGGATGAGTTCCGTTAATACCCGCTCTTCCCCCAGTTGGGCGTCGGAATAAATTTTGATCCGGAGTTTCCCGTCTGATTTTTCCTCTAAACGTTGGGCCATATAGACCATGGCGTTGTGGACGGGATGGGAAGTGGGAAGGCCGTGGCCAAGCGGGAGAATTTTATAGGGTTTGATTTGCTGACATCCGGGATGTAGAAAAAAGCATCCTATCAGCAGGAGCAGTAGGTATTTGGGTTTCATATCACGCGAGTTCTTTTTTTTCAGGTAGTTGAAAGAATTTGTTGGCATTGTGAAAACAAATATTCTGGATCATTTGCCCCAGCCAGGGAATTTCATTGGGTAGCTCCCCTTTTTCCACATCTGTTCCAATCAGGTTACAGAGTATTCTACGGAAATATTCATGTCTAGAGAAGGAAAGAAAGCTCCTGGAATCAGTCAGCATCCCCACAAAGCGACTCAATAAACCCATATTAGAAAGGGCGTTCATCTGGTCGATCATGCCCTGCTTTTGATCGAGAAACCACCAGGCGGTTCCGAACTGCATCTTGCCCGCAACGGATCCATCATTAAAATTACCGATCATGGTGGCAAAGGTCTCATTGTCTCTGGGATTGAGGTTGTACACAATGGTTTTGGCCAATTTCTCTTCCGAATTGAGTCGATTGAAAAACTTAGACATCGTAATGGTATGGTTCCAATCCCCAATGGAATCGCAGCCTGCATCTTTCCCCAATTTCCGAATGATATGTAGGTTGTTGTTGCGAATGGCTCCGATATGAAATTGCTGAGTCCATCCCTTTTCAAAGTCCATAAGGGCGCAATGATATAAGATGGCAGAACGGAATTGATCGCGTTGGGTAGGATTTAAGGGATTGCCAGAGCGCAGGATTTCAAAGGCTTTTTGGATTTCCTTTTCTGTGTAGGAATGGGCATAGAATGTTTCCAGTCCATGGTCAGATACCCGGCAGCCCTGCTCGTGGAAAAAGTCGTGCCTGCTTTTGAGGGCATCGATCAATTGACTCCAGGAGAGGATATGAATATTGGCCGCTGCGCCCAACTTATCTACGTAGGAAAGAAAAGAAGCTGGATTATCGACTTCCATGGCTTTGTCTGGGCGGAAGCTAGGAAAAACCCGAATCTCAAACGGACTTTGGGCAATAGCTTGGTGGTGCTCAAGTGAGTCTGCAGGGTCATCTGTAGTGCAGAGGGCACGAACTTTGGCTCTTCGAAGCAACCCCTGGGTAGAAAAGCCATCTGTTTGAAGGAGCTCTCCGCAGGTATCGTAAATCATTTTTGCCGATTCAGGGGAAAGCAAATCCGAAATCCCAAAGGGCTCTCTCAATTCCATATGCGTCCAATGATAGAGGGGATTACGCATCGTATAGGGAACGGTTTCGGCCCACTTTTGGAATTTGGTAAAATCGTCGGTTTCTCCTGTGATATAGTCCTCAGGCACCCCATTGGCACGCATAGCTCGCCATTTGTAGTGATCACCTTTCAACCAAATTTCGGTCAAGGAGGAAAATTTTTTATCCCTGGCGATTTCGTCTGGAGGTAAATGGTTGTGGTAATCAATGATCGGCATGTCTTTGGCATAGTCGTGGTAGAGATGGACTGCCGTTTCATTTTCCAGCAGGAAATCCTCAGATAAAAATGCTTTCTTCATGGGGTCGATTCAACTTTTATGGGTTAAGCTCTAGGAATTCATCGTACTAAGTACCTTAGACAGATAGGCCATTTGCGCGTTTAACGGCATATTCCAAGCCCCGCAATTCTGCCAGGCCTCTAAGCCTACCAATAGCTGAATACCCTGGATTGGTATTCTTCCTTAAATCATCCAGCATTTGGTGGCCATGGTCAGGTCTCATGGGTATTTGGGGGCGTTCTTCTCCTGCCCGAGACCTGCGCTGTTCTTCTTCAAATAAGGCCTTGATGACGGCGTACATATCCACATCTCCAGCTAAGTGATCCGCCTCGAAGAAATTCCCTTTGGCATCCCGCTTCGTACTCCTGAGATGGATAAAGTGAATGTGCTTTCCCAATCGCTTGATCATTCCTGGCAAGTCATTGTCGGTGCGAACTCCATAAGAACCCGTACAAAAGGTAATTCCATTAGAGCTGGATGGACTAGCAGAGAGTAAGTCATTTACATCTTGTTCAGTACTCACCACTCTGGGTAGTCCCAGGATTGGGAAAGGGGGATCATCCGGGTGAATGGCCATTTTAATGCCGACTTCTTCGGCTACGGGAATAATTTTTTGTAAGAAATAGGCAAGGTTTTCCTTGAGGCGATCAGCGTCTATTCCCTTGAAGGTGTCTAGGACGGCTTGAAACTGCTCCAGGCTATATCCCAACTCAGACCCTGGAAGTCCAGCGATGATATTGCCAATGAGCTGTTCTCGCTCGGAATCTGAAAGAGATTCCGCATATGCTTTTGCGGTCTGGCTTTGTTCCTCTGTATACTCAGATTCCGCTCCGGGTCTTTTCAGGATATACAGTTCAAAGGCAGCAAAGGCTGTTGCATCATAGCGCAGGGCACGAGATCCATCTGGCATCTCATAACCGAGATCCGTTCGAGTCCAGTCCAATACGGGCATGAAGTTGTAACAGATAGTAGGGATACCAAAGGCCGCTAGGTTACGAATCGACTCCTGGTAATTTTGGATGTATTTGTCTCGTTCGGGTAGCCCTTTTTTGATGCTAGGATGGACGGGAATGCTTTCCACTACAGACCAGCGGAGATTTCGTGCTCTGTTACGGGTGTTATCCCATTCAATGGTTTGCTTTCGTTTTTGTATTTCTTCTTGGGTCCAAATTTCTCCATTGGCTATGTGGTGGAGGGCTGTAACGATACCAGTGGCTCCGGCTTGCTGGATATCGTCCAGACTAACGGGATCGTTGGGGCCATACCATCTCCATGTTTGTTCCATTGTATTTTTTGATTGTAAGGTCAGTTATTATGTAAAAAATAGGGTTAAATGGCTACTTAGTCGACAGTTCCCAGTTTGGGTTCAAAAAAAATAGGGCAATTTATCTATCTGAACGGTTGACCATGGACTATTAAACCCTTTCTCCCTGCTTTTATACCCCCGAAAACACACTAAAGCCGCCATCAATTGGGACTACGACCCCCGTCACGAAGGTAGCTGCAGCGCTGCACAACCAGTGAATAGTGCCATTGAGTTCGTCAGCTTTACCAAAGCGGCCCATGGGAGTGTGATCAATAATCGTTTTTCCCCGATCTGTAAGGCTGCCATCCTCATGGAGTAGCAATTTCCGGTTTTGATCCCCAATGAAAAAGCCTGGAGCAATGGCATTCACCCGAATGCCTTCCCCAAATTTTCTGGCCATCTCCACTGCCATCCACATGGTGAAATTATCGATGGCTGTTTTGGCAGCAGAATAGCCAACCACCCGGGTAATAACCCGTTTAGCAGCCATCGAGGATATATTGAGGATCACACCTTCTCCTCTATCAGCCATGGCTTTACCAAAAACTAAAGAAGGGAGAACCGAACCTGTAAGGTTTAGCTCTGATACCTTTTTGAAGCTTTCGATGGATAGATCAAAAATCGTTTGATCTGGAGAGATGGTCGCCCCTGGCATATTACCACCGGCAGCATTGATCAATATATCCAATTGCCCCCATTCGGAAAGGACCTGTTCTTTTGCCGTTTTCAGACTTTCTTCTTCCAATACATTTCCTGCTAAGGCCAGGGCCTTTCCACCCTCAGCTTGGATTTCTTTGGCCCGTTTTTCGGCCAATTCAGCGCGAAGATCCATGATGCATACTTTTACGCCTTGGGATGCTAGGTAGATACCCATACTTCCTCCCAGGACTCCTCCTCCGCCAGTGATAACTGCCGTTTTTCCAGCAAGATCAAATAGGTTATTCATTGTGCCAATTGTTCAAAGTGATAGATGAGGTGCTCGTGCATAGCATTTCTAAAGGCTTGCGGAGTCCCAGTTTCCAATAAATTCAATAGTTCTGAATGGGTCACCTTTCCATAGGAAAGAGGATCCATTTCAAATTGGTGGTCAATTACGTGCTTGATAGTAGGAACGATAATGCGTTGCAGACTTTGGACCATTTTATTGCCTGAAATTTGGTAAAGTTTGCTGTGAAAGGCTAGGTCTTTTTCAACCAGAAGGAGG
This sequence comes from Bacteroidia bacterium, assembly GCA_965263105.1. Taxonomy (GTDB): domain Bacteria; phylum Bacteroidota; class Bacteroidia; order J057; family J057; genus JBCCTX01. The sequence goes on from CBDHGL010000003.1 coordinate 2,412,475, forward strand.
ATATTTTCTGGGCTGCGTTTCTTTTTAAGTAATTCTATTTCATCCTCAGCGATTTGTCTAAGCGCATCTATGTCTTTCGCCTCTTTTCTCAAAAAGAGTAGGTCAACAATCCCCATTTCCAATACCAATCGCATTTCAAAAATGTCCTGTCGCGTATCATTGCTCAGCATATTGGGCAATAAAACGCGTTCAATTGCTCGGAATAAGTCTGGTTGCCTGAGGATAGCCCCCCTACGCTTTTTAGTTTCAATCATGCCAAACATCCTGAGCCTGCTGAGAGCCTCTCTGATCACCGGTCGACTCACATTCAGGACACGGGACAATTCTTCCTCTTTGGGAATCGTATCACCCGGTCGAAAATTCCCCGACCTGAGGTAATTCAGTACTTCTTCTTCTACTTGGTCAGCTTTGGTGGCAGTCGAAATGGGTTTAAGTAGTTTCTTATGTTCTGGGTAGTCGTCCAATAGGGAGTTATTTATAGATAAGTAAAAATGTAATACATAATCCTAAACTAAGTCGCATTTGGAAAAAAGTCAATTGCTAGACCAAATCGATTTCAGTATTATCTCCTAAATTGACTTCACTTGCTTTGCCCGTTATACGGGTATCATTACCTACAATCGAGTCTTCTAAGGCGACATTGTTTAGGGAAGAAAAGGCCCCCAGAATGGAGTTTTTGATAATAGAAAACTGGATGTGAGCTGATTCACCAACGGCTACATTGGGACCAATAATGGCATTTTCAATAAAGCAATTCTTAGCAATGTGCACAGGGGGAATGAAAACAACGTTATTGAATTTGGGGATTTTTTTGGTGTAGGATTTCTGGAGTAAAATGCGGTTGGCTTCCAAAACCGTAGATTTTTTACCACAATCAAACCAATTTTCAGCTCTGTGAGCCCTAAACTTTATCCCCATCTGGATCATGTGCATAATGGCATCCGGCAAAGAATATTCTTCTCCCTCTTCCAATGGCTCAGTCATCATTTTTTCCAGAACGGTCAGCAATTCCTTGATATGGTCTATTTTGTATAAGCCCGTTAAGGCGAGATTGCTAATGGGAATCTCTGGTTTTTCTTTTACCTCCTTGACCCACCCCTTTTTTCCAACCGTAGCTATACCAAAATCTCGGGGCGTTTCTACCTCATGAACCGCCAAAACCGATCCAGGGATTTGTAAAACCTCCTTGGTTGCCTGATCAAAAATGGTGTCCCCGAGCACCACCAAAATCTCTCGGGAATTGGCAAAGTGTTCCCTACATACCCATAGCGCATGGGCAAGTCCCTGCCTGGGGGTTTGTTCCACAAAAATGGCTTTTAAAGATTCTTTGTAGGTATCTTCTACATAGGTTTTGATCTTTTCCTTTAGATATCCCACAACAAATATTTGCTCCTGGATGCCTACATCGAGTAAGTTCTCAATAATATGGCCTAATATGGGTTTTCCTGCAACAGGTATCAGAGGTTTGGGTTGTGTATAGGTATGAGGTCTTAATAACTTTCCTGCCCCTGCTACGGGAATAATTGCTTTCATGAGTAGAGATTTAGTGCCCTGTTGCGGAGGGAGTTTTTTTCAGTCAGTAAATTAACAAAATATATTCTAAGCCAACTATTTCCCAGAATAATACTAGTTTTACCCTAGACTAGGGGAATCCGTTGAAGAATCTACGACCATACATTGTGCTACTTGGACTAGGAACCCTCCTCCTGATGAGTCATTTTGGAGAGTTCATAGAAGATCCCAATGCCTTTATGCTTGATACGGGGGTAGATGGGTTGAAAAACTATTTCAACCCCATGTATTACCTGAAATATGATGACTGGTCCTGGCACTTTTCCGGGATGAACTATCCCTATGGAGAACATCTGGTTTTCACGGATGGCCAACCTCTCCTGACCTATTCCTTAAAAGGACTTCAAGCCTTAGGACTTAATGTAGCAGATAATATACCGGCTATTTTTAACCTGTTTATGTTCGCTTCCATTCTTTTGGGGATTGTTTTCTTGTATAAAATTGCCCGTTTTTATGAATTACCTGAGTCCTTTGCCTTGCCTGTGGCGGTGATCATTGGATGTTTTTCTCCTCAACTTCATCGCTTGGCCGGACATTATGCCCTATCATATGTATGGGTCTTCCCCCTTTTTTGGTTCTTAACACTTAAGGTATTTCCCGTATCGGGAGGAGCTAGGTTCAAGGCCCTTCCTGGGCTTGTATTGGCCTTATTTATGGCCAGTCTGCTACATGTATATTATGTCATGATTGGGAGTTTATGGCTTATGGCGTATACCTTTGTTTTCTGCCTGGGAAATCGAAAGGATATATCCATTTGGCGTCGATCAGCACTCATAGGCCTGGGGGCAGCCTTAATACCTCTCCTGCTATTTAAAGGGTATCTCTGGTTAACAGATCCGGTAGTAGACCGACCTTCAAATCCCTATGGCTTTTTTAATCATATCACCTACTGGGAAGGGGTTTTTCTTGCTCAGGAAGGGCCGGTAAAATCCTTCTTAGCCCAATTTGCAGACGTTCGTCCCGTCAATGGAGAGGGATGGGCTTATGTGAGTTTTGTGGGATTCTTGGTTCTCCTATTTACCTTTTTCCGCTGGGGTAAGTATGCTGGACGGAGAAAATTTGGGAGGATGAGGCTTACCTCTTTACCCAAGAAGTTTCATCGCTCTTTTTGGGCCGCTATCCTTATCCTGTTTTTTTCCTTTGGCTGGCCCTTTAACTGGGGCTTGGAATTTTTGCTGGAAGTTTTAGGCCCCCTCAAGCAATTTCGGTCTTTGGGCCGCTTTGCTTGGATATTCTATTATGTTTTTGGTCTCTACATAGCCTTGTATTTTCACTCCATTTATCAACTGATGAGTAGAAAGGGCCTACGACGTTTGGCAGGTTCGCTATGGTTTTTAGTGTTGGTATTTTGGGGCGGGGAAATGTGGATTCATATGAAGTTAAGAAAGGAGCGCATCAAGCAGTATGAGCATAAAAATATTCTCCAGGACCCCCGATTTGATTATCGGGAATGGTTAGCCGAATTAGGAAAAAAACCGGAAGACTTCCAGGCCCTGCTTCCCGTACCAACTTATTTCATCGGATCGGAAAAGTTTTATGCAGAATTTGTAGATTATTATTCTACCCGAGAGGGAATGAGTGCCTCCTACCAGACAGGACTACCCCTGGCCTGCGGCCTTCTTTCCCGAACTTCCTTATCCCAAACGATGGATCTGTTGCAAGTATTAAATAGCCCGTTATTGCCTAAAACCCTTCCTGAATTATATCCAGATGATCGCCCCATACTCTTGCTGGGAGTTGGAGGAGTCAACTTAACCAATGAGGAGAGAGCTTTGTTGGGAAAAGCCGAATTACTCTCTCAAAAGGAAAATATTGGCTTATATCAACTCAATCTGAGCCAAATTAACTATACAGGCGATTCTATCAGGGCAGAATTTGAAGCGCGTAAAGACAGCTTAAGCCAGTTAACCCCTTTGTGGTTTGCAGAGGATAGCACTTGGTTTCATTTCGAAGCATTTTCTTCCCATACTATTTTGGGTTTCAGTGATATGAAGTCCTCTTATCAAGCTGAAGGGCCTGTGGAGCTTTTTCGTGGCAAATTCCCCCATAGTGGAGACTGGGAGGTTTCCGTTTGGCTGGAAGTTCTTGGTGATGTAGATGGCTTTCCGAATCTCCATATTCAGGAGTTTGATCCCTCCGGAAAGCTCATCCATACCTTGGATGGGGTCACTCGATTTCAGGTAGATACCTACAAAAATTTCACTATGAGTAAAAGGAATGTTGGGGTTAGCGACCACCGGAATGAATTTGTAATTTCTCTTTCTGGAAAACGGATCTCCTACAAATCTTTATTGATTCGTCCTGTGAATACGCCTATCTTTCACCCCTTTTCGGATACATCCCTCTTATACAACAACTATTACTTAGAGAAGGAGTGAAGAATGATTCCCTGGACCTGATACTTCCCTGTTACAATCCTATTCAAGGCTGGGAGGAAACCCTTATCATATCTTTACGCGCTCTGCAAGCAGCACTCCCTCAAGTTCAGATAACTCCAATTCTGGTCAATGATGGTTCTTCGCAGGGGATAACAGCGACTCATATTCATCTCTTACAAAAGGAATTTCCTCAGTTGCATTATGTGAAGAATTCCCAGAACAGAGGGAAGGGCTTCACCGTACGAAAAGGAGTAGAAAATGCGAGAGGAGAGCTGTGCATTTTCACCGATATCGATTTTCCTTATACCTTAGAAAGTATACTGGAAATTTATGGGAGACTTGCTAGTAAGGAGGTGGACATAGCTGTAGGGATTAAAGATGCAGACTACTACAAACATCTTTCTCCTTTTCGGGTAGGGGTTTCCAAAGGCCTTCGTTGGCTAGCTCGAACCTTTTTAGATATTTCTATTACCGACACCCAATGTGGGTTGAAAGGCTTTAATGCCAGGGGCAAGGCCATCTTCCTGGAGACAAGCATCGACCGATACCTGTGCGATTTGGAGTTTATTTACCTAGCGGATCACCAAGAAGACATTAGCATGAAGTCCTTTCCTGTTCATTTGAAAGAGGGAGTTGAGTTTAGCACGGTAGACCTAAGAATTCTGTTTAGAGAAGGGCTAAATTTTTTGAAGATTCTCCGTAAAACCAAGCCTTAATCTTGGCTTTCAGGAGTAGTTTTTTCCGGATCTGGGGTAGCTTCTGGGTTGATAGGGGGATCCTCTTGAGTAAACTTTTTAAGAGGAACGCCACATTTCCGGCAAAAATTATAGGAATCTTCTATGGGAGCTCCGCAGTTGTAACATTTCTGTTCCAGGAAGGTTCCTTCTGGATTTTCCCGATCCAAAACACGCTGGTAAGCCCCAGCATCATACCACTTAAACAACTGCCCTGCACGAATAATGGTGAAGGGTTGATTGTTCTCATAGCCTGCGGCAAAACGGATGAGTTTATCGAAGTTGCTTTCTTGAATTTCTGTAAAGGATTCAGACTGTCTACGAAGGTCCTCTGTGCTGATTCTTCCATAAAAATTTTTGGGTAAGCCCGCCATTTTGATCAAGCACTGGGCCGCAACTTCCATATCCTGACAGGTGAGTAAGCCCGCTCGGTCGGCAGTAAATTCTGCCATTCTGTGCCAGTACATCAAGGCTACTTGAAGGGGCATAGAGAGGAGGTTGCCTACCCCTAGGGTAACGTCGCTAATGATCTGGGCGACGACTTTGATAGAATAGGCCATCATGTGGTATAATACATGGTTACTTTTGATGTGGCCCAATTCTCTGCCCAGCATGAAGAGCAGTTCGTCAGAATTGAGTAGCTCTACTGATCCACTACTGATAACGATGACCTGTTCCTTGTCGCCACTGGTGAAGGACTGGATCTTGTCTTCCAGCATGATATACAATTCTGGAATGGTACGCATTCCCAAAATCTCGCAGGCTTCAGCCAGAACGTTGTGAATTTCGGGTAGATTTTCGGGTAGTACCTGAAGGTTATCCCCAGTGTGCTTAATACGCAGGTATTTCTCAAGCCCATAATCGAGAACCTTCCGTGTAAGTAGGTCTAGTCCTTTGGTGTTTTCCAAGCGATCCAGGGCCCTGCGATCAAAGGGGTGCTCATATTCTACAGAATACAGGCGCTCAATCCGCTTTCTTTGGGTCATATCTTAGCTCCACAGTGGTGGCAAAAGTTTGAATCCTGTTCTACTGCCGTTTGGCAGGATGAGCATATAATATAAGAATTTTCTGGTGGAACTGTTTTGAGATTGTGTTGCAAAACGTTGAGCCCATTTTTGTCTCCCATCCAATCCTGCCAGGGGGTTCCCTGACTGATGTCTTGGTCCGGTAGTAAAAAGGCCAAGGCTACATAGCCTGGAATGGCAATCCAAGGCTGAAAGATGGTGAAGCCCATAAACCCTAGGCGAATATACCAAGGGCTGATGCCTATGTGAGCTGCAATCCCTTCACAGACACCGGTGAGGTTGGCGTCTTTCTCCCCGAATTTATGTTTGATTTTCGTAAGCCTAGTTTGCTTTCGTAAAAGTTTTTTCATGAAATTCTGTATTTTTCCATATATGATTATACTAATTTCAGCGAAAACTGTTTTAAAATGCTTGTAGATCTTAGAAGCGATACATTCACTTTACCCACTCCAGCCATGAAGGAGGCTATGATGAAGGCTCCCTTGGGAGACGATGTTTTTGGAGAGGACCCCTCCGTAAATGCCTTGCAGGAAAAGGCTGCCGCTATATTCGGGATGGAAGCGGGCTTGTTTTGCCCCTCAGGGACGATGTGTAACCAAATTGGCGTCCGTATTCATACCCAACCCCAGGACCAGGTTATTTGCGACAAACGTTCCCATGTGTATCTTTATGAAGGGGGAGGGCTAGCCTATAATTCGATGGTCACAGCCCGCCTTGTGGATGGCCCAAGAGGAATTATTAGTCCCCAGATGGTCGAAGCAGAAATCAATCCGAATGACATTCATTTTCCACCCAGTCGCTTAGTCGTGATTGAAAATACCTGTAACAAAGGAGGGGGAAGCTACTATTCACTAAATCAGATCCAGGCTCTATCAGAGCTATGTAAAAAGAATGGCTTAAAGTTCCATCTGGATGGGGCCAGGCTATTTAACGCCTTGACGGCGACGGGAGAGGATCCTAAGGCATACGGTAAATATTTGGATACCATATCTCTCTGCCTATCAAAGGGCCTAGGTGCTCCTGTGGGTTCGGTTTTACTGGGGAGTAAAACAGATATAGCAAAGGCTCTGAGAATAAGAAAGGTGCTAGGGGGGGGAATGCGTCAGGCAGGGGTATTAGCAGCTGCAGGCATGTACGCTCTGGATCACCATATTGAGCGTATGAAGGAAGACCACCAAAGGGCCAAACGCATTGGAGATGCCTTAGAGACTCATCCACATATTTCCGAAGTTCTCCCAGTAGATACCAACATTGTCATATTTCGGCCAGATCCCAATTGGAAGGCTGGGCCACAGGTTTTGGATGCTTTTGAGCAGAAAGGCGTAAAAGGCCTGGCCTTTGGCCCAGATCATATTCGATTTATTACCCATTTAGATGTAACTGAGGAAATGGTGGATTACACGATAGACCTTATTCAGGCCCTTTAATTCGGGTAAATTTCCTAGCTTTAGCTATGCAAGCAATCCTAGATTCCGGTTGGCCGTTCTTATCGGTGAGCGGCTTCGTTTCTCACATGTTAGTGTTTTTACTGGCGTTAACCTTAGTTGTATGGGGCTTGTTGGGAAAGGCCAAGCAACCTGCTCACCAATTGTTGGAGGAGTTTGTTTCATCCAATACCAATCTACAGTTGGGAATGCTCTTGGCAGCTTTTGTGATCTCTTATTTTAGCCTGAATCATCTACCTTACCCCAACACTCCCTTATGGGTATTGCTGTTACTTACATGGATAGTCTTCCCCTTGGCGATGTTCTATGGCTGGTTGGCCTGGTTGGGCTTGCTGAGAGATGAAGAGTTACGGAAAAATCGCGCCTTTAGAGAGGTGGAATTTCCCGGACTGTTTGTGGCTTTGGTGGCTGCGATTAGTTTTTTTGTGTTTAAGCCAAAACTGAGTGATTCTGATTTTATGGGGGAAAAGCAGGAGGTAGTGGCCAGTTTATATGGGGTAGTAGATCAAGAGGGTAAAGGGCAACAGGTAGAATTGGACCTATACGTAGCAGAATTAATGCCCATTATCGTTCCAAGGTGGGGCATGATGTTCTATCATCCCCGGGATTGGGATATTCACGAGCCTGACAATGGAGATGGCTATCGATTTACTCTCCCTGAAAACGATCAGGTATTCATAACAGGGAGTGGGATTTACACGACCGTTACGAATTGCGATACCTTTTGTAACGCAGAGATTGTTTGGGTAAGGACTTTTATTGAAGAGAGGATAGATTCGGAAATTCTCTCTGAGGGATATACACAAAAATGGGTAATAGCCGATAGTTCCTTGGTAAATGGACCTTATAACGAGGTCCTTCAAGGCTATGAATTCCAATATTCCTACATGGATGAAGATGGGGTAAGGAAGTTTGTCCATTCATCTTTCTCCGTTTATGATGGCATTAATTTTAGCACCTATGCCGAATGCCCAATTGAGGATAGGGATAAATTTGAATCTCTATTTCAAAAAGTTAATTCCAGGTATTTTATGTTGAGGGAAAAGGGGCCTTCTGGGATATCAGGGGGATCTTTTTGACTCCATGAAAACACTGCTTCCAATCCTCCTATTCCTTATCCCGATACCAATTTGATCTCGTAAAAGACATTTTGTCACATCTCCTTGTCAAGTTGGCGTATATCTTGACTTCGCAAATGTGTCAAAATGGCTTTATTTTTCAGCAAAAACTGACATTATGGCTTGATCCCCCCCTTGGCACCCCCCTTGCCAAGTAGCAAGTGTAATCGCAAACATGTTTAACCAAAAAATAAAAGATCATGACACTTGCTAGAATCAACCATCCTTTCTCTCCTGTTTTTCATAGCCTTTGGAATGATGTATTTGAAGGGGGAAGGGAACTCAAAAAATCAAACGCATACAACTTTAGTGCGCCTAAAGTGAACATTGTAGAAGATGCCAAAAGTTTTCGGATTGAATTAGCCGCACCTGGCTTGAATAAAGAGGACTTCAAATTGAACGTGGAAAAAGATATCCTCTGGATTAAAGCCTCAAAGGAAGATCAAGTTGAAAAAACGGAAGGGAAGTATACCAAAAGGGAGTTTTCTTATGGGGTGTTTGAGCGCAGATTTGTTTTACCCGAAAATGTAAACACTGAAGGCATAGAGGCGAATTATATAGATGGGATTTTGACGGTCAGTCTGCCCAAGCTTGAAGAAGACAAGACAGAAGTCTCTCGGAAGATAGAAGTGATGTAGGATCTTTTACAGTGAGGTGAAGGACTCCAGAAAAATATGAATCTCATATGAGTGTGTGTTGGAGTGCACGAATGTGGGGAGGATGGCAGTGAAGGGTAGGCTTTGGTTTGTTCGTGCGAGATTTTTTGGTTCTTTTTTTCGGCAAAAAAGAACGTGAAAAGACAAACGTGAGTAGTAGTAGGGTTGATGGGGCTTGTCCTATATGGGCAGGCCCCAATTTTTTTCTCCTTACTTTTTTTTCCACCCATGCAAATTCTGCTTCACAAAATTAGAGGGAAACTCCTCGACCCCTGGAAAGCCTAATTTGATATCACGGCCCTCAAAAGGAATGTGATCCGTTTTCCAGATATAATCCCAGATAGCCAAGGTTAGGCCAAAGTTGACCCCTTTTTCCTTCCCAGCAGGTAATTCATAGGAATGATGCCAAATATGCATCTCAGGGCTATTGAATACGTATTTCATGTATTTCCCCAATACAAAAGCCCCTAATAAAACTCCTCCAAGGTAGTCAGGAGGCTGGGCCAAAATCCCCATTCGGCAAGGTAGGGGTCTGTCGAGACGATGAGAAGGCTGAGCAGGCCAAAGGTAAGTCCTCCTGTTATTCTGTAATCCGAACTCAGATTAGAATGATTGTAGTGCCCCCAAGCGAGGGTAAAGATATGGATGAGAAAAAAATCGTGGAGGCCAATCCCGAGGAGTGCTAAAGGAATATACTCCAAGGTCCGATACACCACATTCTCCATCCAGTGATACCTCAGGTGTGCAGCAAAGCCCATTTCTGCTACTGAATGGTGTACTTTGTGAAACTCCCATAGCCTGGGAAAGGCGTGAAGAAGACGATGTACCCACCATTGGATAAAGTCTCTTACAACGAAACCCGTAAGCAGGATTGCCCAAGTAGGCCAATATTGCATGGGGTTTAGGGATTGTAAGTTTATCCCAGTGAGGGTAAGGATTGTGTTATTGAAAAGGTCTACAACTACGTGGGAAGCGGCATTGTATATAATCAAGGAAAACAGAAAGAAATTGAAAAACATGTAGAAAGTGTCCATCCAAAAATCCCGCCTGAATTTTTCCTGGTCTTTTCTCCAGGGCCTAAGCCATTCCAAGCCCAGGAAAAAAAGGGATACCACCACGAGCATCCAGAAATAATTATGGAGAAAAGGAACCTGTAGGGTTATTTCCCTCCATAGATAATTTGCATATCCTGTGTAACCGTTTAGAAAGGTTTCCCAATACGTTTGAAGCATTCCAATTATTCTTTCAATTCCACCACAAGATCCTCAGGTTCTACCATACTTTTTGTCTGTAGGTGGACATCCACCACCACTCCTTCTATAGGGGAAGAAATAGTCGATTCCATTTTCATGGCCTCAATCACAAATAGCGGATCGTCTTTTTGAACCTGATCCCCAGCTTTGACAAATACCTTACTCAGACGGCCTTGTAGGGGGGAGCCGATTTCATTGTCTTTCTCTGCCTTTCGGTTGCTGCGCTTGGTGATTTCTTTAGAGAGATCCCTTGTTTGAACCGCTCGGGTTTGGCCATTTAGCTTGAAAAATACCGTACAGGTCCCATTGTCATTGGGTTCTGTTTTGTACATATACTCAATCAGCAGGCTTTTTCCTTTTTCCAGTTCCACGATGATCTCTTCATTGGTTTTCATTGGGAAAAAGAAAGCCAAAGTGGGAATTCGGTCTACTTCTCCAAATTCCTGCCGGAAATTGTAGTAGGCATCAAATACCTCGGGATATAGCAGCCAGGAAATATAGTCTAGCTCAGTTTGATATATGTCATATAATCCCTGGAATTCCCCAAAGCCTTTTTCAAAGTCAATGGGCTTTAGGTGTGCATTAGGACGATCTTTATAGGGTTCCTCCCCCCGAAGAATAATTTCTTGAAGCTCTTTGGGAAAGCCCTGATAGGGTTGACCCAAATCCCCCCTGAATAAGCTTTTTACGGAATCTGGAAAGGATATCTCTCGACCTTTTTCGAATACCTCTGGTACATTGAGGCCATTAGATAGCATAAACAAGGCCATATCTCCGACCACCTTGGAAGAGGGGGTAACCTTTACCAGGTTGCCAAAGAGTTCATTCACTCGGGCGTACATTTTCTTTACCTGGTCAAATTGATCTTCAAGACCCAAGGCTCTTGCTTGGGGTAATAGATTGGAGTATTGACCGCCAGGAATTTCATGGTCGTAGACCTCTGCAGTCCCAGAGCGCAATTCCGACTCGAAGGGATAGTAGTAGGTCCTGATCACTTCCCAGTAATTGGCAAATTCATTTAAGCTATCCAGGTCAATGACCTGTTCGCGTTCATGCCCTTTCATAGCGGCTACCAGGCTATTGAAACTAGGTTGGGCTGTGAGACCCGACATGGAACTGATGGCCACATCTACCACATCTACGCCCGCTTCTATGGCCTGCAAATAGGTGGCCGCCTGGATGGAGGAAGTGTCATGTGTGTGTAAATGGATGGGGATATCTACTACCTGCCTAAGTTCTTCCACGAGTTTTTTCGCTGCATAGGGCTTCAACAAGCCCGCCATGTCCTTGAGCCCCAGCATATGGGCACCTGCATCTTCCAGGCTCCGCGCCAGATCTAGGTAGTACTGAAGGCTGTATTTGCTTTTGTTGGGATCCAGGATATCCCCTGTATAACAAATACAGGCCTCTGCAATTCCTTCCGTTCTTTCCCTGACAGTCCGGATACTGACCTTCATGGCTTCGATCCAGTTGAGGGAATCAAAGATTCTGAAGATATCTATGCCCGTTTCAGCAGCTTTTTCAATGAATTTTACTATGAGGTTATCGGGATAGCCCTTATATCCCACTGCATTGGAGCCTCGGAGGAGCATTTGCAGGAGTATATTGGGCATAGCTTGGCGTAGTAGGGCCAGGCGTTCCCAGGGGGACTCCCGGAGGAAGCGGAGGCAGACATCAAAGGTAGCTCCCCCCCATACTTCCATGGAAAACACCTCCGGATGCCTGCGGGCATAACTTTCGGCTACCTGCATCATGTCAATGGTGCGCATTCTGGTGGCCAATAAGGATTGGTGCGCATCGCGGAAGGTGGTATCTGTATAGTGAATGGCTTTGTCTTCCCTGAGGGACTGTAGAAATTTTTCTCTTCCCATTTCTCGCAGGCGATCCTTGCTTCCCTTAGGAAAGGGAACATCTCTATCTGCTGTAGGGTAATTAACATTCCGGAATTTTTTCCCTGGATCATAGGATCTTACTTGAGGATTTCCGTTGACGATGACTTTGGCAAGGTACCTCAGAGCCTTAGTGCCCCGGTCTCTCCCTGGTTTGATGTCAAACAACTCTGGATGGGAAGGGATGAATCCTACCGTTGCTTCCCCTTTCTGGAAGTCGGCATTCTCCATGACTTTGAGAAGGAAGATAATATTGGATTTGACTCCTCGAATCCGAAATTCCCGCAGGGCACGGTCCATGCGTTGGGAGGCGCCTTTCAGGGTATTACCCCAACTGGATACCTTTACTAACATCGAGTCAAAGAAGGGCGAAATCCGCATGCCGGGGTAAATATTCCCTCCGTCCAGGCGAATGCCAAAGCCCCCTGGACTTCGATAGGCGATTATCTGCCCATAGTCTGGTTTGAAGCCGTTGAGTGGATCTTCCGTAGTGATCCGGCATTGAATTGCGTATCCCCTATGATTGATGGATGCCTGATCTCCCAAGGCAATTTGAGGCTCATCCAGGCGCCTACCTGAGGCAATCTGGATTTGAGTTCGAACAATATCAACACCCGTTATTTCTTCGGTAATGGTATGCTCTACCTGAATTCGGGGATTAACTTCAATAAAATATATCTGGTGTTGGGCATCGACGAGAAATTCTACCGTTCCTGCATTGTTATAATTTACCGCTTTGCCAATTTTGATGGCGTATGCATAGAGTTTTTCTTTAATAGCTTGTGGCAGGTTAGAAGGAGCGATTTCTACTACCTTTTGGAAGCGTCGCTGAACGGAACAATCGCGCTCAAACAAGTGAACCAGGTTTCCATGGTTATCTCCAAGGAGTTGGACCTCTATGTGTTTGGGGTTTTCGATAAATTTCTCAATGAAAATGGTGCCATCTCCAAAGGCATTGAGGGCTTCGCCGTGGGCTTCTGGAAAGGCAGTTTCCAACTCTTCTACTTGGCGTACTACACGCATCCCTCTCCCACCGCCTCCGGCGGCCGCTTTTAAGATGATGGGATAGCCTATGGCCTCTGCTTCTCTAATTGCATCGTCAACGCTCGCCAAGGGGTTTTGGCTATCGGGAATTAGGGGGACGCCAGCCTTCTTGGCAACCTCTTTGGCTTTGACCTTATCTCCCAATTGGGCCATCACTTGAGATTGCGGGCCAATAAAGGTAATTCCCTCTTCTTCACACCTTTTGGCGAAGCGTACATTTTCTGAAAGGAAACCATAACCAGGATGTATAGCATCAGCATTAGTCAGTTTGGCAATACGGATGATTTCATCGATATCCAGGTAGGATTTTAGGGGTTCTTCTTTGGTCCCGACGAGGTAGGCTTCATCGGCTTTGTACCTATGGAGAGAATATCGGTCTTCAAAGGAATATATCGCTACAGATCGAACGTGTAATTCTGAAACCGCTCGAAGGACCCGAATAGCAATTTCACCCCGGTTTGCCACCAGGATTTTAGAAAATTTTTTAAAAGTTGTATTCATAGGGTAAGGCAATCTTACACTTGAGGAAGGCCAAAAAAGTCCGTGAAAAGCCTGGATAATTTTTCTAAGCGAGTAAACTTACAAAATCTGTAGGGCTTGCAAAAATATCCTCCCCTTATATTGCCTCAAAATGATAAATATCACCTATTTAAGGGGTCTGCTGACGGAGATTAAAGGACCGAGTTCTTGTTCAGTCATGGAAAACCTTCCCAGGTCAGGCATATACATATCTGATTGGGCTCCATCCAGATAGAGAGCCATTTCACAGTGAAAGTGTTTTTGAAATAGTTCCGCAAATTCATAGAAATTCACAGGATTCTTCGAAATAGCGAAAACAATTTCTTCTTGCGCAATTAATCCGACTCCACTGCGGATGTATCTATTGGTGGAATTGGGGTCAAAATCGGGATGGATATTGCCTCGGTAGACCAATATGGGGCCTGATTGGGTCGCAAAGAATATTTTCTCATTAAGTCGGGGATATTGTGAACTTTCGATAATCCCGGTCCCTCTTTCTCCTACAAAGAATACGCCGTTGGGTTTTTTGAAGAAATGCCCAATTCCCTCATTGAGGTTAAGAGGAGACCTAACTTTTCCATTTTCAACGTATAAACCTATTGGGTTTCCTTTAGGAATGGGGAGAAAGGGCCCAGCATTCATAGCGAAAAGAAGCTGCCGTTCCTCTTTCATAAAGTAATTTTCTAGTCGAGAAAAATTGCCGAAGGCTTTTCCGCGTTTGTCTTTCCAATGAAGGGCAAGGTCCATAACCCGTGTATCGATGACATAGGAATCATATGCTTTATTTTTCCATTTTACCCCTTGGGCCATCGCCATCTGTTCAGGTAGGAGGTGACCGTTATCGGCGAGCGGAATCCTCAATTCCTCCATAGCCAGATTCGCTTTCATAGACCCTTTTTCTTGCTGAATTTTGGGTGGGGGGCTTTTCATCACCTCTATTGATTCAGGCGAAGACATCCGCGGGGTAGAGACCCCCATCCACAAAAGAGATATCCCCATCAATAATCCAATGAGGGCAAGTAAAGGATAGTTTTCCGTCTTCATAAAATTAAAATACCGCCCTTTGTGCAGTTTTCCAATAGTATAAAGATGGACTGGTTGAAATATTGTATTTATCGCTTATTTTTTTGTATGTAAGATAGAATTGCCGGAAAGACGAGCCCATACCTATGAGAGGAAGTGCTGGTATTCAGCCTTCTTGGGAATTAAATCTTACTGTATGTAAGTGATTCTCCAAAGTCCTACGTTTAGGGAAGAAAGGAATGGGAATTTCAAAGCCTGGAATAAGTTCATAGCTCCTTTTTATCTTTGAGTTAAACCATTTATGTAGTGCAAACTTTAAGGCTTAGAAGGGCTAAAAATAATTCTTACAATAAATGCTGGTAGGTAATTTCAAAAGAGGGCGAGTTCAAGGCCTTGGCAACGAAAAGGCCTATATTTTCTTCTCTGAACGCCTTTTTCTAATGACACTTACAAACTCCTGAGTGATACCCAAATAGCTGGCTATTAATTTATTCGTAATTAATTCGCTGATTTCGGGATAGGTGCTAACAAAATGGTGATAACGTTCCTCAGCATTCATGGTGTGGTTACGTATCAGTCTTCTTTGCCAAGCTGCGACAGCTTTTTGGGACATGATCCGAAAGAGCCGTTCCACCTTTGGCATTTCTTTGTAGAGCTGTTCTTTGTTGCTCTTGGAGATAACGAGTAGGGTACTGTCAGTTATTGCCTGAATGTAGAGTTCTGAAGGGGTTTGATGAGCAAAGCTGTCAATTTCCATAACCCACCAATCCCTTGCAGCAAAATAGAGGACCTTTTCTTCTCCTTTTCCATCGATAACATACACTTTGAAGCATCCTTTTGTTACATAGCCTTCGAAACCGCAAATTTCTCCTTTCTTCAAAAAGTAGGTTCCTTTTGCTATGTTTCTCTCTTCATAATAAGCAACGATGAGATCCAGCTCAGCGGGTGTTAAGGCTATATTTTTAAGGAAATACCGCTTCAGCAACTCGTGATTCATAGATCCATTGTTAGAAATTGAAAATAAATGCAAGTCAGGAAAAAAGGAAGATAAAAAAAGCATCCCTCAATTACGAGAGATGCCTGGAGCCGTCAAGCGGTAGAAAATGATACGAGAAAGTGTCGTTATGTCTTATTTGACAATAAAACGTCCAGAAATAGCCCAAAAACCTCCTGAGAAGGTTTGCGGTTTATTGTCGCCCAAGTTTATGGTAGGAATCCAGTCTACGGAAAGGTTCAAAGGAATATCCTCGAAGGCATAATCCAGGCCTAAATAGCCTTGAACACCCAGGTAGTTGGAGGTGAAACTGCCCGTTTCTTCCCCTGGAATTTCATAGTCTGGTTTGTATTTACAGCGGATAAAGGTAGCACCCGCTCCTACGTAATAGAAGAGATTTTCAACATCTGCCAGGGGCATATGGTATTGGTAGGCAGCTGAAAGATGAAGGTAGCTAAAGGAATTTTTTTTTCGGTAACCTACGTAGGCCTCAACTGCTCCTTCATCATGAACGAAGTGTTTGGCACTTACCGCAAGTGGCGATCCCAATCGGATTCCAATCGCGGTTTCATAAATTCGAGCCGTATCATCATAAATGGTAGAAACGTTAGCATAATATTGATTGGAAGAATCTTGATAGATGGAGTTATTGGGGGCCTGAGCTGTAAGGTCCAAATGGTTCCAAATAAGTAAAAAAGCAAGAGAGAAAATGGGTAGAATAATTTTCATAGGGGTGTAATTACAAGTCCGATATATTGCGAACTAACTAATTACTCACATGGGTAAAAACTAAATCCTTCCCTCATTCTTTCCCTGTAAAACCGCAGAAAAAATATTGAAAATGGCCTCACAAGGCCGATTATTCCCTACTTTAGCCAACCTGTAAAACTAAATCAAAAAATCTCTTTCTTTGGAGTGATTAGAAAAAGGTTTATACGAATGAAATAAAGTCAGGTCATGTATCTTTGTTTTGTCCAGATCGCGATTAAGCAATAGGTCATTTATGCAGTTGTCTTAAAAAACATCCTAATGAGCTATATCTCCATTAGATTGTACCTTAAATTGATCCAATGTGGAATTAATGAAGGACTTCCTGAAGAATTCTTTGAATCACTTCCGACTCCTCTCAGTGAGGTTAAGTCGATTCCCTCTGTTCCCGCCGACCAATTTTTCGCTTTGCATGAGCTGTTGGATGAAAAATTAAGTCCCGGGTTTGCGATTAGAACAGGTCAACAGATGGAAATCGATGACTACGGTGTGTTGGGGTTATCATGGCGTACCTGTTCATCGGCTGGTGAGATTTTTGTCCGAAGTGAGCGTTATTTCAAGTTGCTTTCCGATACCTACGTGTTTAAAGTAGTTAAAAAGGAAGATGTGTCCTGCATTTATCTCCATCGAGAAGCCCACCGAAGAGGTTTAGAATTATCCAATGAGGCGACCTTATCTGCCACGGTAGTAGTTCTTCAAGCCATGACAGAAACAAGTATTTCTCCTATTCAAGTAAGCTTTAAACACGCTCCTCCATCCGATCTCAGTTCCTACCAGAAAGCATTTAAATGTCCCATTTTTTTTAACCATCCATTCTATTCGATCACTTACACTACGTCTGATCTTGCGACACGAACTGCTAAGGCAGATGCTAGCATCAATAAATTTCTGCTAGAGAGAGTAGATGAGGAAACGAAAGGAATTGAAAAAAGTGCCAATAAACTCATTCAGGATGTAGAAGTACTCATCAAAGATGCCTTGCCGAGCGGGATTCCAAGTGTTGCTCAGATTGGGGATCACGTGGGCATGAGCAATCGTACCTTAACTCGCAGGCTATCTGAAGATGGAGTCACTTTTCGAGATTTGATTAAGAAAACCCAAGAAGGCGTATCGAAAAACCTGCTAAGAAATTCTACCAGAAGTATTGCTGAAATCGCTTTCGAAACAGGATTCTCAGAGCAAAGTGCATTTAACCGTGCCTTTAAGCGCTGGACGGGTCTATCCCCTGGAGAATATCGAAAGACAAACTGATCTATTCCGTTTTGGCTTAAATTGTCAAATTATTGTCCTAAGAAGTCAAGCAAAATGAATCTTTAGCGCTCAATTTTACTTTCGAATTCAAACTCGAAGTAAATGAAAAAGCGACTAATTATTATTCCTTGGATTTGCTTACTCGGGGCAGGCTTCGTCTTCTTGCCTTCTTTTCGAGCCCTAGAATCCTCTCTTCCCCAATCTGCCATTCCCCTTGAATCATATTTTGACCTCAAGCGAGAGGCCTTAGAAATTTTAGACAGCAAATGTAACGTGTGTCATAAAAAGCAGAATCCCTTTATGGTCTTCAAAGAGAAGAACATGTCAAAGCGTGCCCCCAAAATCTACCAGGTGGTCTTTGTCGAGCGAAGAATGCCCAAGGGCAATGAGGTTCGCTTAACAGATGAGGAGTATAGCAAACTTAAAAAATGGCTATTAACCCAAAACATATTTTAATTATGGAAATTTCATTCAAATCCTTTGTCTTGTTTGGATCGGTGATTCTTACAGGACTTTCAGCAGGCTTTTTTTATTCATGGTCAGTGTCTGTTATTCCTGGTACACAAAAAATTACAGATGCTTCTTACCTAGAATCGATGCAATCGATCAACCGAGCCATTCTGAATCCTGCCTTCTTCAGTGTTTTTTTTGGCAGCATCATATTTCTAAGTATTTCAAGCATCTATCAATTCCATGTTAACAAGGTGGCGTTTTGGCTGATGTTATTTTCTTCCATCACCTACTTAGTAGGTACCATTGGCGTCACCGGTTTAGGGAATGTTCCCCTTAACAATCAACTAGATGTTCTAACGCTTGATCAATTAAATGGGGCCAAGCTTACAGACTTCCGAAAATTCTATGAGTCAAATTGGAATCGACTACATTGGATTCGAACGGTTTGTGCCATGGCCTCCTTCTTGCTCGCCGTAGCCTCCATCTTTACCTACCTGAAAGACATCAAGTAAGTCTATCATAATTTCAAATCGTAATAAAAATGAAACACAACATCCTCGTAATCGGTGGTACCGGTAAGACTGGCCGCCGAGTCGCAAAAAGTCTAACTCAGCTTGGACACCACGTGAGAATTGGTACCCGAAATAATACTCCAGCCTTTAATTGGGAAGACCCTTCCACCTATGCTCCAGCACTGAAGGGCATGGACAGGGCTTATATCGTTTATTATCCGGATCTCGCTGTACCTGGGGCGAAAGACGCCATTGAAAAATTGACTGAGGCAGCCCTTAAAGAAGGACTTGAAAAGGTGGTATTACTTTCTGGGAAAGGAGAGAAAGAAGCCGAAGCCTGTGAACAAATAGTGGTTGCCTCAGGGCTAAATTATACACTGGTGAGAGCATCTTGGTTCAACCAAAATTTCAGTGAAGGAGCATTCTTGGATTTTGTCCTGGCAGGTCAAGTTGCCTTACCAATGCCAGAAGCAGAGATCCCATTTGTTGATGCGGGTGATATTGCAGATGTAGTTACAAAGGTATTGGTGGATGACACCTATAATGGGGAGACCATAACTGTTACAGGACCTAGAAATATGACTTTCAAAGAAGTGGTTGCTGCCATGGCAGAAGGGATTGGAAAAGAAATTCATTATCAACCGATTTCTATAGAAGAATTCAAAGAAGGAATGAAGTCTGCAGGACTACCGGATTCTTATATTTGGTTATTTGGGTACTTGTTTAAAGAAGTTTTGGGAAATCCCAATAATCAAGTGGTATCCAACGATATCGAAAGGGTATTGGGTAGAAAGGCCACTGACTTCAAAGCGTATGTAGAGAAAACGGTTGAGACCGGTGTTTGGAATCAGCAGATTCCCCAGATATTGTAATTCAATGAGCAGGGCTATGGGATCACATAGTCCTGCTTTCCTTATAAAGCAAACTTAGGCAAGTATGTCCTTCACTACATGACCATGCACATCTGTCAGACGGAAATCTCTCCCTTGAAAAGTATACGTGAGCTTTTCGTGATCCATACCGAGTTGGTTTAGGATGGTGGCTTGAAGGTCATGGACATGTATGCGATCTTTTACCCCATAATAGCCAATATCATCTGTTTCTCCGTAACTAATTCCTTGTTTGAATCCTCCTCCGGTTACCCACATGGTGAAGGCTTCACTGTGGTGATCACGGCCATTGAAAGGGGCGACCTTGCCCCCACGATTTTCGCGCATGGGCGTGCGACCAAACTCTCCTCCCCAGACGACCATGACGTCGTCTAACATGCCGCGTTGTTTGAGGTCATTCACCAGGGCCGTCATGGGCTTGTCCACTTCTAAGCAGCGCTTGAGAAAGCCGCCTTCCAGGGCTTCGAATTCGTTGCTTCCATGGGAGTCCCAGCCTCGATGATAAAGCTGTATAAAGCGTACCCCTCGCTCTGCCAAACGACGAGCGAGCAAGCAATTGTTTGCAAAAGACACCTGACCGGGTTCAATGCCATAAGATTCTTGGATATAATCGGGTTCAGAAGAAATATCCATGGCTTCTGGAACCGTCGTTTGCATTTTAAAGGCCATTTCATACTGGGCTACCCTGGATAAGATTTCGGGATCTCCGACCTCATCGTATTGAAGTTCATTGATAGCTGAAATAGCCTCGATAGTCGTTTTCCGCAAGTCTCGCGGCATCCCTTTAGGATCAGATACGTAAAGTACAGGCTCTCCTTTGGATCGAAACTGTACGCCTTGATATAGAGAGGGCAAAAAGCCACTTCCCCAAAGGCCTTTGCCACCGCTTGGGGCGGAGTTTCCTGATACTAAAACAATGAAGCCCGGTAAGTTTTGGTTTTCAGACCCTAAGCCATAGGTAATCCATGAACCCATACTGGGTCTTCCTGGACGGGGGCTACCTGTATGCAAGAACATTTGTGCGGGTGCATGGTTGAACTCATCGGTATGAACCGCTTTTAGAAAGGAAACATCATCTACGGCTTGCTGAAAATGGGGAAATAGATTGGATACCCATGCCCCTGATTGACCGTATTGATTGAATGCTGCTTGCGGTCCCAGCATTTTTGGGGTGCCGACGATAAAGGCAAAGCGTTTTCCCTCCAGGAATTCCTGGGGGCAATCTTGACCATCGTATTTGAATAGAGCAGGTTTGTAATCAAACAACTCCAACTGAGAAGGGGCACCAGCCATGTGTAAGAAGATGACGGTTTTGGCTTTGCCTGGGAAATGGCTAGGCTTTATGCCTAAGGGATTATCCAGCACTACCGAAGAAGAGGCTTTGGGACTGCAGTTCATCAGTGAACCCAAGGCCATAGCCCCCATACCCATTCCACAGCTTTTGAGGAAGTGCCGCCTTTGGAGTAGCGAACGATGCTCTCGGTGAAATTCATTGATCAGTTTATCCATGCTATTCTTTGTTCAAAAATTCATCAAGGTTGAGGATCACATTTCCTACAGTGGTAAAGGCCGCGTATTTGGCGGGGGTATCCGAAGCAAAACTGATTAAGTTTTGGCTGTCTTGAGGATTTTGTTGGAAATAATCATAGGCTTCCTCATAAACCTGTTCCAGTTGGGTCAATTTATCCTTCGAAGGGGCTTTGAAAACAGCTCTCTCATATCCATGAGCCAGTTGATCCTCAATATTGTCGCTGGGGAATTGCCACATAAATTTTGCAAGACCTTCTGCAGCCTCCAGGTAAACGGTGTCGTTAAGGGTTACCAGGGCTTGTAAGGGCGTATTTGTTCGGATTCTCCGGGAAATGCAAAACTCCCGACTGGGTGAATCAAACGTTACCATGGACGGGTAAGGGCTAGAGCGCCGCCAATAGGTGTAAAGACCTCTTCGATAGCGATCTTCATTTTGTGGGGTCCTCCAGCGCATTACATGTCGAATGACATTCCACACCCCCTCTGGTTGGGGAGGCATGACGCTGGGACCGTACATTTTAGGGCTGAGTAAGCCTGAGACACTCAAGGCCTGGTCCCGAATTTGCTCGGCAGATAACCGGAATCTAGGTCCCCTTCCCAAGTATCGGTTCCGAGGGTCTATTTCTACCTGTCGGCGGCTCATGTAGGAGGATTGTTGATAGGTAGTCGACATCACAATTTCTTTGAGTAGGGCCTTAACTGACCAATTGTGGGTATGGACAAATTCCCAGGCCAGATAATCTAGCAGTTCCTGATTAGCTGGTTTAGCCCCTTGTGAGCCCAAGTCTTCAAGGGTTTCTACTATCCCAATTCCAAAGAGTTGTTCCCACAGGCGATTGACGATGACCCTGGCAGTGAGCGGATTTTCATCTGATACCAACCATTGTGCAAGACCTAATCGGTTGCGTGGAAATTCGTCTGGGAAATCTGGCAAAATACCCGGAACATTTGGTTGAACCACTTCTCCGTGAACCAACCAGTTCCCACGATCAAAGACGCGTGTTACTCGGGCTTCCTCGGGGGGGAGCTCTCGCATTATCGGTGTCCTGGAAGGGTGGATTTTAGCCAATTGCATCTTCTTGTTTAAGTAGCCTTCATTTGTGCTCGTATCTATCCCCGCTCGCTCCTGTGCCGCTAACCATGTTTTTATTTCTGTCTGTTTTCTTTTTTGCACGGAAGAAAGGGCTCGTAGCGTAGGGAAATCATTGGATAGATCTCTATCGGCCGTATTATTGAAAAATGCCATTAAGTTATAATACTCCTTGTGGCGAAATGGGTCGTAGGGATGTCCATGGCATTGGACACAACTTATGGTGATACCCTGGAAGACTTCAAAGGTGGTGTTGAGCCGGTCAAGTACCGCTGTAACCCGGAATTCTTCGTCGTCTGTTCCGCCCTCATCATTGCTCATAGTATTCCGATGAAAGGCCGTGGCAATCAACTGATCCACTGAGGGATCCGGTAGAAGGTCTCCTGCTATCTGTTCAATGGTAAACCGGTCAAAAGGCATATCCTGGTTGAAAGCATCGATTACCCAATCGCGGTATTGCCAAATGTTTCGATGTCGATCCTTTTGATAGCCTTGTGAATCGCCATACCGGGCTAGATCCAGCCACATAGCCGCCCATTTTTCCCCAAAATGGGGTGAGGCGAGTAAGGAGTCCACATAAGCCTCGTAGGCGTCCCCTTCAAAGCCTTTTTCCAATGACTGTACAAGTGATAGGGTAGGGGGTATCCCAAGCAAGTCTAGACTAAGTCTACGGGCAAGGGTTTGAGATTCAGCACGGGAATTGGCTTTGAGGCCTACTTCTCGGAGTTTTTTCCGCACCCAGTAATCCATTCCTTTTTGCCGTGAACTTTTGGCAGGGCTTTTTAAGGGAGTATAGGCCCAATGTTGATCCCATTTGGCTCCCTGGTCTATCCATTTCTCTACCAAGTTTTTTTCTCCCTCAGTCAATGGCTCTCCATCAAGCGGCATACGCATTTCTGGATCATGGTGCTGTAGCCGGAAAACCAATTCGCTAGAATCTGCCAAACCCGGAACAATTGCCGGATGACCGGTATCTCCAGCTTCCAAGGCTTCTGCACGGGTTATGAAGCTTAATCCACCACTTCGCTTCACTCCTCCATGACAACTCATGCATCGTTTGTTCAAGATGGGACGAATTTCTGTATTGAAATCCACTTCAGGAGAAGAAAAGGCAGGTAAAAAGAGATAGGTCAGAAGGGCTAAGCTTCCAAGGGTTAGGGATAGACCTAAAATTTTCCAATTCATTATAAGGTGGGATTTGGTACTTATCTCAAAATAGAAAAATGCTCTGAGTCCCACAATTTTGAATCCCAAACAACAGTTTATTAACGGTTTATAAAATAACTAATTAATAATTGTTAACAGTTAATAATTTGTCATATTTTAAGCTTAACAGTTAGTCATTTGTGTCAAAAAATTGCATATTTCCTGTATGTTCCCTTCAGATTACAGGCAACACGTTCAGAGAATCATTGATTCGAAAGAGTTTGGGAGGTCGGAGGCTTATGCTCGCTTATTGACCTATATCGTGGAGAAGAGTGTCAAAGAGGATATACCCAAGGAGTCTACTATTGCCATAGAGGTCTTTGGCAAGGGGCCTGATTTCAATTCCTCGGAGGATACCTTGGTACGTGTATATATGCACAATCTTCGAAAGAAACTGGGGGCTTATTATCAGCAATCTGGCTCTCAGGAATTGCACCATTTGGTAATTCTCAAGGGAAAATACCAGGCTATCTTTTTCCCTAAATCCGAATTGGAGAAGCAAGGGGAAGAAAAAGAGTTTTCCTCCCCTTGGAAATCCAGTTTGGGGGTCCTAGTCCTGTTAAGCCTAGGTTTGTGTTGTTCGTTGGCCTACAATATTTATCAGGTTCAGCAAACAAGAACTTCTCTTCCTTTTGAGGAGGAAATTATGGGGAGTGAACTCTGGGGGCCCCTCTTTGAGTCCCAAGAACCAGTTAATCTTGTTTTGGGAGACATCTTCGTGTTCGAGGAGTACGATTCTGTTTTGGACCGATCGAGAACCATTCGAGATGCGCTTATCAATTCTGAGCAGGAATTGGATTCATTGGTAAGGGAAAAGAATCCTTTTGGGGATCGGAGGCCTTCTGTTTCTCCCAATCCTTTATTAATGAAGGCACATGCCCTGGGCTTAGCTAATCTTGCCCCCATTATGGAGGTCTACGGGGGAGGAGCTTCCCCTAGGTTGATATCAAGGATGGTTTCGGAAAACTTCCAAGAAGGTCCGATGGTCTACATGGGCATGTTTAAAAGTTTAGGCCCCTTAGCCTATGTATTTGAATCCTCCCAATTTGCCCTTTTGCCCAATCTAAATGGCTTGATGCATAGACCAGATTCTATGCTTCTTGAAGGCAGCGGCGCCCATACGGCGCATCATACGGATGTAGCGTATTTTTCTCAGCGAAAAGGGCCGAATGGCAATACGATTTGGATTTTGGCTGCCCTTACGGATACGGGAATGCTCCAAATTTCCCAGAAACTTTCCGATTTTGAAGGCCTTCCCCAATTTGAAGCGATGTTGAAACAGGAATTGGGAAACTTTCCAGAGGAATGGGAGGCCGTATTTTGGGTAAAGGGCTTTGATAGAACCCATCTAGAGATGGAATTGGCTTTTGCCTATCCCCTAAGGTAATTGCATTCTGACTGTAGCTTCAAGTCCTTATCCTTTATAGGGATGGTGTTTTTCCTCAACTTCCTACCCCAAAGTATGAGAGAGTCAATCAAAGAAAAAGCCCCCTCCGCCAGGTGGCGAAAGGAGCAAAACAGGTATAATGGGCTTTTTTGTGGAAGTCTTAGTGACGGACCACAATTTTTTCAAACTGAACTCCTTCGGCTGATTCCCGAACCACTACGTACATTCCTTCAGGAATATGAGAAAGATCCAGGGATTGCAATCCAGTTGAGAACACCTTCTCGATAAAGGGTACTCCATTTAAATCGGTCAAACTTATCCGAGAATTAGTTGTAAGATCCACGAATAGATGTTTGTCCGCTACATTGGGATAAACGATCAGTTCTTCTTTTGCTGTAGATATTTCCGAGCCTGCGAACCGAAAGCCAGAAGAACTCGCTGTTTGTGTGGATGTCTGTGTCAAGCAGCCCTTCACCTGCACATCCGCCAGAGATAGGTGGGCTCGTCCTTCCAATTGTATACGAACATATCTTCCTTGTATATTCTCCAAAGGGATAGTTATACCGGGGTTAGGTGCCTGAGATTGAAAGGATCTCCATATTTGGCTGTTTGCCAAACTAGTAGCTAGGGTATTGTTTCCAAATGCTTGTTCGGAAACCATGACATACGCATTTTCAAGCCGGTCTTGGCAACAGTCTGTTCTTCCAGAATAGGAGATTTCAGAAAGGGTGTATGTTGCTCCCAGGTCGACTTCCCACCATGCATTTTGATCGTACCGTGTATGCGTAACCCCTCCTGACTTCCAGGGACCCTTATCTGTACTGACGTCTGAATCTACTGCTCGATCAGCGGATCCATTCGCATAGATACTGGACTGCCTAGCGGTTTTCTGTAAGGCTACATTATCAGGTATTTCGCATAACTCTACAGGAGCTTCGGTGGGTTCCTCTGTCTCTTCTTCTTCCTCGGGGCCCATGTCTGTAGGTGTACACCCGAAAACCTTAACATCTGCGAGAGAAAGACTGGCTTTGCCTTCCAACTGAATTCTGACATATCTTCCAAGTATACTTCCCGTTTCGAGGCTAATTTTGGGATTCGGAAAACTTGTCTGCTTACTATGCCAGATATTGGGGTTTGCTAAGCTGTTGGCAAGGGGGTTAGTGCCAAAAGGCTCATTGGATACCATTACATAGGCATTCTCCAATCGCTCTTTACAGCAATCTGTTCGACCGGTGTATTCAATTTTTGAGATGTCAAATGAGCTGCCTAAATCCACTTCCCACCAGGCGTTTTGGTCTGACTTGGTGTGGGTTACTCCTCCTGTTCGCCAGGGCCCCTGGTCGGTCCTTTCATCCCTATCCACTGCTCGATCTGCGCTTCCATTTCCGTAGGTGCTGGACTGTTGGGCAGCTTTTTCCAATGCCACGTTGCTAGGGCTGTCGCAAGGTTCTACAGGAGGATCTGCTGGTTCTTCAGGCTCCTCCGGTTCGGGCTCCGGCTCAGGTCCTGTCTCCTGCTCTTGGTCAGGGGATTCACATCCCATGACCTTGAAATCTGAAAGAGAAAGGTATTCATTGGCCTCCAATTGAACGCGAATGTATCTTCCTCGGACATTGCCGGTATTTAGGGTAATACTGGGTGCTGGAAAATCCGTACGTTTGGTGCTCCATATCTCAGGGTTATTCAGGTGGTCTGTTAGAGAAGTACTTTTAAATCGTTGCTGAGAAATCAGGATATGCGCATTGGCTAATCGATTCTGGCAGCAATCGGTACGACCCTTATAAGTAATCTGAGAAATGGTATAAACTCCTCCGAGGTCCACCTCCCACCAGGGATTGGGTTCTTTCAGGGTATGAGTGGGGCCATCGTCGTCCAAGGTACTAGCTGTCGGACCGGTGTAGGCGTCTACGGCTTTGTTGGAGGTTCCCTTACTATGGATACTCGATTGATTGGTTTGCTTATTGAACGCCAGATTGGTAAGCTCTGTACACGCTTCAGGAGGAGTTGAGTTATAAGCAGGTTCTTCTATTAAGGAAATATTTCTAGGTACAACTGCCTCAAATCCTGTTGCCCCCAAATTGCCTCCCAATTCCATCCTCAAGGGGCCCATATAGCGAATTACTACTCGGTCCTCCGCTTTAATTTGACCAGGCAGTTTATCGGCCGATTCGTGTCTGTATACTCCCCATCGCAAATGCGGGCAGGCATCATCAGGCCTCATGGTCTTGGTATTGAGAATTTGAGCCGATGGTGTAGTAGTGTAAGCATGGTTGGGAAACTCCTGATTTCCCTCAAACATCCAAACCTTAATATATCCGTTGTTGGATTTACTGTACTTGATTTCAGCTACGAAGTCATACCATTTGTCTTCTTGAATTGTGCCAATATCAGCCGCTTTTTGTTCGTAGGTTTTAATTTTCAATTTTTTGCCTGGACTCATCACCAATTGAGTTCCTGGGCCTCCCGAGCCACAGTTATTGCGGAATTGCAAAAAGGTGGTAGTATGGGAATCGTCAATGTCTGTCCACTTATCCGACCAGCCAAACCATACGGTTTCCCCTTCCTTTGCGCCAAAAGATCGGTATGGGGCTTCGGCATTTAGCTCTGCACGTTCTGCTGTATTGTTTTGGTTGCAGGTTTCTAAAACACTGGCGTCGGTCCAAAATTTTACTGAAGGAGAGTTGTTAAAACGCTGCTGTTCGGTAGAACCAAAGGTAATTCTTACCGTTTTGGTATTGTCCTGTCCACCCGGTTGGTCGGTATTGCCACAGTTATAGGCTTTTTTCCAGAATCCCAGCCCGGAATCGCCGAAGTTCCAGAGAAAAGCCCTATCAGCTTGTTCCTGGGCCAGGATAATATTACTTATCAGAGAAACTCCGATAAAGACTATTAGAGAAACCTTTACTTTACTTGTAAATGTGTGTGCTTGCCTAATAGTTTTTGGGTTAGTTTGAAACATAGGTATTATTTTGTCTTCCCTTTGATCAAAGGCCCTGCCAGATAACTAAATCCTGGGGTAAGGTATTGGAAGTAAGGAGATTAGAGCTGAATATAACACGGAATGGAATACTTGTTTTTTTAACTTTTTGTTATATATCTCTCACATTATGTTAAAATTGTCTATGGGACGTGAATAAAATCCCAGATGTTGTGTATTTTTCCTTTCACTATTTGTTAGCTTTTTTTCTTTATGCCTAGCTCATTTCATTCTCCCGGAGTAATCCTTTTGCTTGTCTTCCTAAGCTATTCCTGCAGCCTTTCAGAGCCTTCTGATGGCTCTCCCTCGTCCCCCAACGTGGTCATTATCCTAACAGACGATCAGGGCTGGGGGGATTTAAGTATGAATGGCAACCCTCTTGTAAGCACGCCCAATATCGATGGAATGGCAAAAAAGGGCCTTACCATGGAGCACTTCTATGTTAATTCTGTGTGTTCTCCCACCCGAGCCGCTTTGCTGACAGGTAGATATGCCGTAAGAGGGGGAGTATATAGTACTTCCGCTGGGGGAGAACGCTTGGACTTAGACGAAAGGACTTTCGCTCAGGCCATGCAAGGTCATGGCTATGCCACAGGTGCCTTTGGCAAGTGGCACAATGGGATGCAGTATCCCTATCATCCCAATGCGAGGGGCTTTGATGAGTTTTATGGCTATTGCTCTGGGCATTGGGGAAGTTATGTTGATGCACTTTTAGAGCATAATGGAGAATTGGTTGAATCGGAGGGCTATTTGACAGATGTACTTACCGATAAGGCCATGGAATTTGTGGAAAGCCACCAAGATGAGCCCTTTCTAGTTTACCTGCCCTTGAATACGCCCCATAGCCCTATGCAAGTAGGGGAGCCCTGGTGGGAAAAATTTGCTCAAGCAGAATTGCCAGAACATCGATATAGGGATAAAGAAAGGATCAATCATACCCGGGCGGCCTATGCCATGGCTGAGAATATAGATTGGAATGTGGGGCGTATAATTCAAAAACTGAGGGACTTGGGATTGGAAGAAAATACGATAGTCATGTATTTTTCCGATAATGGCCCTAATGGCTGGCGCTGGAATGGGGGTATGGAAGGGATTAAGGGGAGTACCAATGAGGGAGGGCTCAGGTCTCCTTTTGTTGCCCAGTGGCCAGCAAAGATTTCTGCTGGGAAAAGTATAAAACAAATTGCAGCAGTCGAAGACTTATTTCCAACTGTGTTGGAATTGACGGGTATTCCTTACCGAGGTTCCAAGGCCTTAGATGGAAAGAGCCTGGCCCCTTTATTTCTAGAGGACTCCCCCAAATGGGAAGAACGCACCTTGCTGAACCATTGGCGAGGAAGAACAAGCGTTCGAAACCAGCGCTTTCGACTCTCTGATCTGGGAGCCCTGTATGATATGGAGGCAGATTATGGCCAAACTATTGATGTGAAGGATTCCTTTCCTGAAGTATATGCTAGCTTTAATGCTATTAAGGATTCCTGGGAGAAGGAGGTGCTAAGTGAACTTCCTAAAGAAGACGATCGGACCTTTCCCCTAGGCCATTCCGAATTTAGCCGTACCCAACTCCCGGCAAGGGATGGGATAGCTCATGGAAATATTGAGCGCTCCAACCGCTGGCCAAACTGTTCTTTTTATACTAACTGGACTTCAGAAAAAGATAGTATTACCTGGGAGGTGGAAGTTTTGGAATCGGGAAGCTTTCAGGTGGAGTTATTTTATACTTGTAAACCCGAAAACACAGGGGTTGAACTCATACTTTCTTCTGGAGGTACATCTATCCGAAAAACGGTTGATAAGGCTTTCGATCCTCCATTGAGAGGTATGGAGCACGACAAATTCGAACGTGGGGAGTCATATGTAAAGGATTGGGCTAGGCTAGAAATGGGGGAAATCTCCCTGGAGCGAGGCCAGCAGACTATTTCCTTGAAAGCTCCCTATATTTCTGGTGATGAAGCCGTGGATGTACGATTGATTATGCTAAACCGAAGGTAAGGGGTCGTCCATCTGTTGGATCTCAAACCAGATAGGCCAACACCGCTGAAAAGCAGATGGACATGAACATTTCCAGTAATCCTACCCCTATGTTGCGATCTGATACAATCTCGGTGACCATGTTGGAATGTCTTAGGATAAAGCGGTCGAAGATAAGTTTTACTCCTGCCAGGTAAACGAACACAATGGCTATATCTATACCTAGGCGGGTAAGGTCAGGGATCCAGCCTTCAAAGTCCCCAGATACGGCTTTCATGATAATGATACCAATAGCGATCATGCCTCCTGAAAAGCCCAATCCAGCAGCGACATTGTCTTGCTCAATTTCGTCGTGTACATCAAAAGGGGTTAGCCAGGTATATAAAAAGGCAAATATGATGAGACATATCTGTCCGATGAGAAAAAACACAAAAGCTGTCAATGGACTTCCTCCCTCCCCATGAATGGCACCGGCAATCACCAATCCTGAGGCAATATATAGTCCGGCTTCTACAGCTCCTGTACCAGGGTTCTGATCGTGTAGAATTTCCTTGGTAGGGGAGAATTTATATAAAATCAATTTGTCGTTTACAAGCCGTGTAAGGTTGAGTAGAACAATACCTGCGAGGGAATAAGAACTTACCATGAGGACGTCATAAGAAAAATCATAGGAAGGTCCGTCAAGAGCCCCAATATAAACAAAGGTGATCCCTACAAAATATCCCGTTACGCTTACCGCAACAGCGTAATTATCCTTTATAGTCAGTTCTTCATCCAGGCTAAATTTTGAGAAAAATCCTTTTACCCATTTGGCGAGGAAAATCAAGATAAAGTACATCAGAATGTAGGTAGCTCCCTCCAGTAATAACTCAATATTTATGTAGGTATTCATATGGGCAATAAAATGTTTGTGGATTTACAACCTTGCGGAACAATTTGGAGTATATAAGTAAAGATAGAATTTTTTTTGTAGTTCTGATATTTGCAACCTTTTTGTTCTTCCCAACATCTATATATCAGAATCCTTTACCTAAAGCTTCCCAAACCTCTGCTTTCCTGTGAAAATCCATAAGAAATTCGGTAAAGAATAATTTACAATTATTTAATTACCTATTGCTTGTAATGTGGAATTATTCCCATTCCTTTGCAGGCAAAATGAGGTGGATTAGGAAAGAATAAATTGTTTGTTCCGATAAAAAGACAACCTGATAATTCACACAACAATGAAAGCATTATTACTATCTTGCCTGATTGCTTTTTGTTTGCCTTCCCAAGCGAATGAAAGCATAGATAAGGGACCTTTAACTGTTTATGAACAATTGAGGAAACACGTCAGATTTTCAACATTCAGCCAAAGAAATCAATTAGAAGGGAAGGTTTATGTGCGTTTCTTTGTTGACGAATACCATGTGGTTCGCATTCGGGTGATTTCAGGATCCAATAAGCAATTGACTCGCTATGTCCGCCAGAGGTTACATAACAAGGAAGTATTTGGTCAGACTATTCAGAAATACAAGGATTACGAAATGACTTTTTCCTATTTCTCCCCCTATCGGATAGGCGGGAGGACGGGAAACCGACCGTTGAGGTGAGAATAAACTAGGGCCGAAGTTGTGTGAGGGAAGAGGAGTGAGTAATAACTTGTTAAACACCCTTAACTCTTGCCCCTTGTTGCTCTCGTCTACAAAGCAAACCCATCCTCCCCTTGTGAATAAGGAATTGCTGTGTATATTTGTCCCGGAATATGGAAAACACAGAATATACCTTTACAGCAGCAGAAAAAAAGGCTATTCAACAACATGTGGATAAGTATCCAGAGAAGCGTTCGGCTGTTATGCCGGCCTTGTGGATCGCACAGGAAAAATTTGGCTGGCTATCGAATGAAGCCATCAAACTGGTTGCCACAACCTTGGAGCTTCCCTACTCACATGTATATGGGGTTGCTAGCTTTTACACCATGTATTTGAAAGAAGATATAGCTCCCAATTTGGTGGAGGTATGTACCTGTTTTTCCTGTGGCGAAGTAGGTGGACCTGAGACTTTTGCCTTCCTCAAAGAATACTTGGAAGTAGATGAAAAAGGGAGGAGCAAGGATGGTAAGATTTGGGTCAGGCAGGCGGAGTGTTTGGGGGCTTGTGATACTGCTCCCATGTGTCAAGTTAACAACAAGCGCTACGTTCACCATTTAACAGAAGAAAAGGTAAAAGAATTGGTAGCTACCCTTAGAAAAGGAGAGGAGCTTTCCTATGAACAAATTCCTTTATCAGATCAAAAGATCATTGAAGACTGATGATGAAATATAAGAAGCATGAGCCAGCCTATCTTCTACTGGAAGATGGGCTTTTTTTTGAAGGACAAGCTATTGGAAAACGCGGTACAACCCGAGGAGAATTGTGCTTTAACACCAGCATGACTGGGTACCAGGAAGTATTCACAGACCCTTCCTATTACGGACAAATTCTCATCGAAACCCATTCACATATTGGCAATTATGGCGTTCACTTCCAGGAATATGAAAGTGCTTCTGCAAAGATTTCTGGGCTGGTAGTTAAAAATTTCTCTTCGACC
Organism: Bacteroidia bacterium; assembly: GCA_965263105.1. Classification (GTDB taxonomy): domain Bacteria; phylum Bacteroidota; class Bacteroidia; order J057; family J057; genus JBCCTX01. The sequence goes on from CBDHGL010000003.1 coordinate 2,444,728, forward strand.
TATTCTCGCTCTCAAGCCATCGAATCTTTGGATTCCTTCCTCATGCACAACAACACTGTTGGGATTTCCCAGGTGGATACGCGGCGTCTGGTAACCCATATTCGGAGTAAGGGGGCCATGAATGCCATTATCTCTTCCGAGATTACGGAATTAAAAAAGCTTAAGCGCTTACTCAAGGATTGGCCCTCCATGGATGGTTTAGAACTGGCAAGTAAGGTCAGCACGGTTCAGCCTTATTTTCACGGAAATCCCAATTCAGCCTTTCGTGTATCTGTATTGGATCTAGGAATCAAAACCAATATATTGGATTGTTTGGCGCAGAGGGGTTTTTATATGAAGGTATTTCCTGCCACTTCATCTTTTGAAGAATTGAGATCTTTTGATCCCCATGGCTATTTTATCTCAAATGGCCCAGGAGATCCTGCTGCCATGCCTTATGCTGTCAAAACGGTCCAAGCCATTTTAGAGGAGGATAAGCCGCTATTTGGCATTTGTCTGGGGCATCAATTGCTAGCACTTGCTTGTGGGGTTCCTACCTTTAAGATGCATCACGGTCACAGGGGCGCTAATCATCCTGTAAAAAATCTCCTTACCGGAACCTGCTCGATTACCAGCCAAAATCATGGCTTTGGGGTTTCGGAGAAAGCAATAAGAGAATCTCAAGACGTGGTAGTTACCCATGTCAATTTGAATGATCAATCTATAGAAGGCATACGGATTAGAAATAAAAAAGCCTTTTCTGTTCAGTTCCACCCAGAAGCTTCTCCTGGCCCTCACGATAGCTATTATTTATTTGAGGAATTTAAGGAGATGATCGCTGGGGATGAGGTCCTCGTGTAATCATTCCTGAATCCGATAAATACCCTTTGAGATGAAAGTCCTCAAATTTGGTGGTAGCTCTGTAGCAAATGCAGAGAACATCAACCGCGTAATCTCTATTATCGAATCTTATCTCAACGAACGGCAAAAGTTCGCAGTAGTGGTTTCAGCTATGGGGGGAATTACGGATATGTTAGAGGAAATGGGCAGTTTAGCTGAGAAAGGAGATGAGGGATATAAACCCCTCATCCAAGGCTTTTTAGAGAGACATGTTGAGGCCATCAAGGAATTGATTCCAGCTGAAAAACAGGAAAAAATAATCGTAGAAGTCACGTCTAAGACCAAGGAACTAGAAAGTATCCTGGAGGGGGTTTATTTGATCAAAGAATTAACCCTCAGAACCCGCGATTATATACTGAGTTTTGGCGAGCGATGCTCCGCCTATTTGATCAGTAAGGTAATGTGGTATAAAGGGCTGAATGCAAGCGTATTAGATGCAAGAGAGGTGCTGAGGACTGACAGCCAGTTTGGCAAGGGAAAAATCGACTTAAAGACTTCGTATGAGCAAATAAGGTCATACTTCGCCGGAACGGATGAATTGAAAGTGATCACGGGCTTTATTGCCTCTACCAAACGCGGGGAAACGACTACTCTTGGGAGAGGCGGATCGGACTATACGGCGTCTCTGTTTGGCGCAGCGTTGGATTGTGAAGTCATTGAAATTTGGACAGATGTTCAAGGGGTAATGACTGCCGATCCCAATAAGGTTAAAAAAGCCTTGCCTGTGAAACACCTGAGTTATCAGGAAGCCTTGGAAATGTCTCATTTTGGTGCCAAGGTCATCTATCCGGCGATGGTGATACCTGCGATGGAAAAGAATATCCCTATTTTTATTAAATCTACTTTTGAGCCTGAAAAGGTAGGGACCATTGTTTCAAAAGATACTGCCCCCGATATTCATCCTATTAAAGGCATTTCATCCATTAGCAAGGTATCCCTCTTAATGATCCAGGGGAGTGCCTTGGTCGGGGCGGTGGCAAGCCATACCTACCGGATGTTTCAGTCTCTGGCGAAGTATGAGGTGAACATTATTTTGGTAACCCAGGGTTCTTCTGAGCATACCCTGTGTTTTGCTGTACAGCCCGAGGATGTGGAGAAGGCAAAAAGTGCTCTAGAAGAAGAGTTTTCTTTAGAGCTTCAATCCCGCTACCTGGATCCCATTGTAGTGGACCACGATATGTCGATTTTGGCAGTGATAGGGGAACACATGAAGCATAGGCCAGGGATTTCAGCACGACTATTTCAGTCATTGGGGAAGAATGGGATTAATGTGGCAATGACCTCTCAAGGTTCTTCAGAACGCAACATTTCTGTGGCTATCAGCAGGAGGGACGAAATCAAGGCGCTGAATGCTGTTCATGAAGCCTTTTTCTTGTCAGACACCTATTCGGTTAACTTATTTATTGTTGGGGTAGGTTTGATTGGGGGTACCCTTCTTGCCCAAATTCGGGAGCATGCTGCATTTTTGCGCAACACCCAACACCTGGAAATCAATGTAGTGGGCTTGGCCAATAGCAAGCGGATGGTTTTCAATCCTGAAGGGATAGACCTGGCAAATTGGAAAGACCATTTGAATTCGTCAGAATCCAAAATGGATATCAAGCAGTATATCCATGAAATGAAAGCCCTCAATTTGCGGAACAGCATCTTTGTCGATAATACAGCCGCACCGGAAATAACCAATTGCTACGAGGAAATCCTAGATGCGAGTATTTCCATCTCAACTCCCAACAAGTTTGCTCCATCCGGCAAATACCAATCCTACCAAGATTTGAAGGAACTGGCTTATGAGCGTGGGGTCAGGTTTATGTACGAAACCAATGTAGGGGCTGGTCTTCCAGTAATCACCACAATTTCCGATTTAGTCAATAGTGGAGATCAAATTATCAGAATTCAGGGGGTGCTATCCGGCTCTCTTTCCTATATTTTCAATACCTTTCAAAAAGGAGAAAATTCCTTTAGTTCCATCGTAAAAGACGCTCAGGCAAAAGGTTACACTGAGCCCGATCCAAGAGAAGATCTATGTGGTTCGGATGTTGCCCGTAAGTTGACCATCCTTGCCCGAGAATCTGGGGTTGCCCTGGAGCGGGAAGCGATACAAATTCATCCTATTTTGTCCGAGAAATGTATCCAGGCGGAAAGTGTAGAGGCTTTTTTCCAATCTCTAGAGCGGGATGATGCTCGATTTGAGGCGATGCGGGAAAAGGCTGCCAGCCAGGACAAGGTACTCAGGTTCATTGCCACCCTCGAACAAGATAAAGCCTTTATTTCCTTGGAAGAAGTCGGGCCAGAAAGTGATTTTTACCAACTATCCGGTAGTGATAATATGATTGTTTTTACTACAGACCGATACAAAGAAAGACCTTTGGTCATAAAAGGTCCAGGAGCTGGAGCTGAGGTGACTGCAGCAGGAGTCCTTGCTGAAATTATTCGGATTGCCTACTACCTTTCCTAAGGTTTTTTCCAACCAATTTGCTGAGAAAACATAAAGCGTATGCATGGAGATATACACGTATTTGCCCCTGCTAGTGTGGCTAATGTGGGGTGTGGCTTTGATACCCTAGGATTTTCCATTCATCGGCCGGGAGATGACATAATAGTTCGTTTTTCCCAGGAACCGGGCTTGAAAATAACCCGTATCACTGGGGATGGAGGGATTTTGCCCAAGGAGGTGGAAGAAAATACTGCCGGAGTGGCTGCTCTGCGGCTTTTGGAACACTTGGGGGATAATAGAGGCGTTGAAATGGAGATCCACAAGGGTATCCCCATTGGTAGTGGAATGGGATCTAGTGCCTGCAGTGCCGTAGCTGGCGCTTTGGCCATAAATGAACTGCTGGGCAAGCCGTTGTCTAAGCATGAATTGCTCCCCTTCGCCTTGGCTGGAGAAGCTATTGCAAGTGGAGGGGCCATACATGCAGATAATGTGGCTCCCTGCCTGCTTGGAGGACTGGTGCTAGTTCGGAGTAATGAAGACTTTGATACAGTACAAATTCCGGTACCCAAGAATCTCTATACAGCCGTAGTTTTACCCGACTTGCAAATCCTCACTTCGGAAGCACGGAGTATATTGCGAGATGAGATTCCCATGAAGGAAGCCATCACTCAATGGGGAAATGTAGGAGGCTTGGTTGCGGGTTTTATGAAGGGAGATTTTGATCTAATTGGGCGATCCTTGCAAGATGTTGTGGTGGAGCCCTATCGGGCAAAGCTAATCCCCCATTTTTACGAGGTTAAAGCCGCAGCTATATCAAAGGGAGCTTTGGGGAGTAGTATTTCTGGTGCTGGTCCAGCTGTTTTTGCCCTCTGTGAAGGGGATGATGTTGCCTTTCAAGTGGCCATTGCCATGCAAAATGTATTCCTTCAGGCGCAGATTCCCTGCGAGCGTTATGTTTCTACGATCAACACACTGGGGGCAATGCGAATAAAATAGGGTGTTTTTGTCCAAAGCACGTTAGCGATTTGCCCTTTGGTAGCACATATTTCCCCCTATGTTATCCAGGCACGTAGCGACTGGCACCTAATTCCTGCTAATTCTTACAGAGAGCTGTCGCTATGCGCCTGTTGATGGGGGATTTTACCCCAATTCTACCTAGGTGTGAATCGCGAAGCGCTTCATTTTGCCAATATTGGCAGAATAAAGGAGAAAATAGGTTTATTTCTCAACCCCCTACCAGATTAGCTCCTAAGAGGGACTTGACTTGTTTGGCATGCCCGAATTTGGGTCTTCCCGGGGAAAGTGGTTCCGAGTTTCGAGGGGCCGATGGGGGAGACATAAGAAAAAAATTAAGTGTAAACTTGTATATAATCGCCTTTATATCTTGTGCATTTAGATGCCAGAAAATATGTTAGAAAAAGAATCACTAGAGCTATTGAGGAAATCCCTCAATAGCTTAGAAGCAGGCTTTGGAGACTTGCCTGCCTACGCCCCGACTATAGACAAGGATAAATTGCAATCCGTTCTAGAAGAAGTCGCTATCCGTATGCGGGACAATTTTCCCTACTTCCATCCCTATTATGCAGGGCAGATGCTTAAGCCTCCGCACCCTGTAGCCCGAATAGCCTATTTCCTCGCTATGTGGATTAATCCCAATAACCATGCGCTGGATGGGGGGCGGGCTAGCTCGGAGATGGAAAAGGAAGTAGTCCGAGACCTTGCGCAGATGTTCGGTTGGAATCAACACCTGGGACATCTCTGCGGAGGGGGAACCATGGCAAATTTAGAGGCCTTGTGGGTAAGTAAATGTCTTTTTCCCCATAAAGGTGTAGCTGCTTCTGAGTTCTCTCATTATACCCACTCCCGTATTTCGGAGGTATTGGGTATTCCTTTCTTTAGCATTCCCTGTAACACCCAGGGAATAATAGATATAGCGGCCCTGGAAGAATTGTTAATAAAGGAGGATATTGGGACTGTGGTTTGTACCATGGGAACAACGGGTATGGGACAAGTAGACCCCTTAGATAAGGTGTGCGAACTCCAGCAAAGGTATAACTTTCGGATTCACGCGGATTGTGCTTATGGGGGATATTTTAGTCTTGTGTCAAATTTACCGGATGCTACTAAGCTTAAATTTAGCAAGCTGAATCAGGTGGATTCAATTGTCATTGACCCCCACAAGCACGGTTTACAGCCCTATGGCTGCGGATGTATCTTATTTAAAGATCCGGCTGTAGGTAGGTTTTATCAACACTCTTCTCCTTATACCTATTTTTCTTCGCAGGAACTGCACTTAGGCGAGATCAGTTTGGAGTGTTCCCGCGCCGGAGCTGCTGCAGTTGCCCTGTGGGCTACTCACCAGCTGATGCCTCCAGAAGAGGCAGGGGAATTTTCCCAAGACTTAGAAAAAAGCCTTAAGGCTGCTCAACAGTTGGCGGAATGGATTCAAGGGTCAGAAGATTTTCTGCTGGTGGTACCCCCAGAGTTGGACATAGTCTGCTGGGCTCCTCGCAAGCCGGATACGGGAGCCATTAGCCGGGAATCTCAGCGAATTTTTGATGAAGCAGCCCATCAGGGTGTTCATTTGGCCCTATTTAACCATCCCACGCGTCTTTTGGGGGAAGAATGGGAGGAAATAGAAAAGAATACGGACTATGTCTGTACCCTTCGATCAGTATTAATGAAGCCAGAACATCTGGATTGGGTGGAGCGAATTTGGAGAGTGGTGGAGGGAGTTTAAGGGCATGGCCTTTTGGTTAAGAGAAAGTCAATCATTTCGACTGAAATTAATAATACTATAAAATATAACACTGTTATAATGCTTTATTCTTTTCCTCCCACAATTCCACAAGCCAACATGCTCGAATACTGAAAAAAAACTCTCTATATTGCGCCTGAAAAGGAAATTAGTGGAATGAACTTATACAGCACCAAGAATCCCAGGTACCATGTTTCGCTAGAGGAAGCCGTCTTGAAGGCACTTCCGCCGGATAACGGTTTATACATGTTGGAGAGAATTCCTCGGCTTCCAGGGACCTTTTTTGATGGGATATCCACTTTCAGTTTCCCGGAGTTAGCTTTTTTAGTTGCCCGAAATTTGATGGGTTCTTCTGTTCCGGACCATTACCTAAAGGGAATTATTGATCGGTCCATGACCTTTGACGCTCCTTTGATCAAATTGGGGGAGCAAACCCATATATTGGAGTTATTCCACGGACCTACTTTAGCTTTCAAAGATTTTGGGGCTCGTTTCATGGCAGAACTCATGTCCCATTTCGTTCGTAATGACTCCCACAAGCTCACCATTTTGGTTGCTACCTCGGGTGATACTGGTGGAGCAGTAGCCCACGGTTTTTTTAATACAGAGGGGATCGAAGTGGTCGTCCTATATCCCAGCGGGAAGGTAAGTCCCTTGCAAGAAAAACAACTCACCACATTGGGAGGAAATATTCGGGCCTTGGAAATTGAAGGAACATTTGATGACTGCCAGGCGATGGTCAAACAGGCCTTTCTAGATAAGGAGTTGAATCAGCGGCTACGTCTTACCTCAGCCAATTCAATAAACATTGCCCGATTAATCCCTCAATCTTTTTATTACTTCCGTGCCTTTCAACAACTTCCGGAACGCCAAATGGCTCCTGTCTTTGTCGTCCCCAGTGGAAATTTCGGTAACTTAACTGCCGGCCTGATTGCTCATCGAATGGGACTCCCGGTAAAACAGTTTATTGCTGCTACTAATATGAATGATGTGGTCCCAGAGTATTTACATTCAGGGATCTTTAGCCCCCGTACTTCTATTCAGACCCTTTCCAATGCGATGGATGTGGGTAACCCGAGCAATTTTGCTCGGATGATGGATCTTTTCGATTCGGATCTTAGTTGGGTTTCTCAGGAGATAGCTGGCTATGCCTTTACTGACGCTAGTACAAAGGCGGGGATGAAGGAACTATATCAGGAATATGGATATATTATGGACCCTCATGGTTCGGTAGGATACCTAGCGCTAAAAGAACATTTGCTACGCCATCCTGAGGATGTGGGCATCCTTCTAGCAACGGCTCATTCTTCCAAGTTTATAGATATCGTCGAACATACCTTGGAACTTTCCGTGGAGATTCCCGAGAGGTTGGCTAAGTTAAGAGATCTGCCCAAGGAAGCGGAATTACTTCCAGCGGAGTATGGGGCGTTGAGGGAGTATTTAATGGGTGAATAGTCGACGGTCCATGGACCACATTTTTAAGCTATTAGGTGTTAAGTAAGTGGACAAAGGAAAGTGGGTATTTTTTCATGGAATGAAAAGTTTACCCTGTAGGGGTAGCCTATGGGTAGATTCATCATGCCCCGATATTCCGCCGGCGAGGTATCCAAGTTGATACCTCGCCGGCGATAAAAAGGGATGGGGGACCTTTTCTACCCATATTGGGTACCTAAAGGCACCGGGATTCTCCTACGAGAAGAGGGCCTTTGAACTCATATTTCTAGTTCCTTAGAGAAATCAGAGATATCAATCCCTGATTTCTTTTGTCCACCTACTTAGGAGAGAGGGGGGAGGCTCAATAAGTTGGCTTTACAACCACCTTCTCACAACTGTCATCTCTTCGAGCTGAGTACTACCGACCTTCGACCGCGGACTAATTCTCCTCCTCCTGCTTGTTCTTCTCAAGAAAATCTGAAACGGTCATAGGTGTTTCTTTTAGGGGGAACTGCTCTTTGAGGTAGGTGAAGATTTTTTGCTCCATTTTACGAATAGAAACCTGCTGGATGATATCGGGATTTTGCTTGGAGTGCTCCAATATGGCCTGCATCTCTTCTGGACCCATATTGGGATAATAGGCCATATACATCTCGATAATTCCCTGGTTGATTTCCTCCTCTGTCACTTTTAGGTCTTCCTCCTGCTTGAATATCTTATCTACGATGAGGGTCCATTTCATGGAGCGCTCATAGTTGGGATAAGCGGTATCAATCTGTTCTTCGGTAGGTTCCTCTTTTTGCTCGGCTTTATAGAGGTGTTTTAGGTAGGCCTCAGGCATTTCTACTTCATGTACTTCCAGTAACTTTTCACGCATCCTGTTATTGAGATCTCCTTCCAGTTCTCTTTCCCAGTCCCTTTTGAGCAATTCGGAAAATTTTTCTCTGAAGGTAGCTTCGTCAATTCCTGCAACTTCCTGGGTTTCCTCCTTATCTCCTCCTTTTTCTTCTTCGCTAGCTTCAGTAGCTTCTGCTTCCCCTTCTGAGCTTTCTTCTTCTGAGACTTCAGGTTCAGGATAATTGGGCCCCAAAACAGCTCTAAAGAAGACGTCATCCAAATCCGCTGGGCTCATTCTATTTATGCGTTTCAGAACAAACTGCAATTCCTTTGCGGAAATTTCTTCTACTTCCTCAGGAGTGATCATCATAAGCTCAGCCACCTTCTCTTTATCTTCTGAATACCAGTCTGTAGAGAAGGGGCAGGAAAACTCCAGTTCTTTGCCTTCAAAAATGGAAAGTTTAGCTGGGTCCTCAATGCGGGTGGGATTGAGGACGATCATTTTGCTGAACCCATCCTCCTCATCCTCAACTGGCTCTCCTTTTTCATTTAGCTCTGCGATTTTTCCAAATAAGATATCCCCTTTGGCTACCGATTCTGGATTGTCGACCTTTCCAAAACGTTCTCTGCTGTTCTCTAGCTCTTTATTGAGGTATTCTTCGTCAATCTCAATATCATAAACTTCCACATCTGGCAGTTTTTGGAGATCGAGGTCAAATTGAGGGCTAAGGCCAATTTCAAAAGAAAAGTCTAAATCTTTGTCCAAGGCCAGGTCGAAAAATTCCTCACTCTTAGACTCCGAGGGTAGGGGACTGCCAATAAGGTCCAGGCTTTCCTTTTCCACGTAATCTGAGAGGGAATCTTGTAACATTCTATTGATCTCCTCGATCATTACTTGTTTCCCCACCATTTTTTTTAGCATACCCACGGGTATTTTCCCAGGACGAAAGCCGGGAAGCTGGGCATTTTTACCCTGTTTTTTGATGGATTGCAGAACTTGGTCTTTGTAGTCAGCGGGGCTGAGGGTGATATTGATCTCAGCCATCAGATTAGAGAGGGTATTTTGCTGGATTTCCAATTCGGGAGTCGTTGAAAGTTGAAACAAAATTCGTCAATGAGTATCCCCATTGACGATTATGTTGGGCCCAATTGGGCAATTAAGTGCGGATGGAGGGACTCGAACCCCCACGCCTTGCGGCACTAGATCCTAAATCTAGCGCGTCTACCAATTTCGCCACATCCGCGAAGGGTCCGCAAAAATAAGAATTATTCTGTATTTAGAAAAGTTTGTCCGGATTCTGGTAAATATTAACAAATGCTGAGGGGTTTTTTACCTTCTCCCCCTTTGCAAGCTAGGTATTATACATATCTATTTTACTGACTGGAAAGTAAGATTTTCTAGCAGATGCCAGTCGCTACGCGCCTGCTGATGTGGGATTTAACCAAAATTCTACCTAGGGGTGAATCGCGAAGCGCTTCATTCTGCCAATTTTCGTATCGAACGGGATGGTTATGCTACATTAAATCATAGAAAATGTAAATACTTTCCATTAGTTCCTTGTAATTTTGTTTTTAGTTATCTCCTTTTATGAAGGAATTCGTATATAGAACGGAAGGAGTCATTCATGGAAGTACATACTATAGATTACGACAAAAAGTTAGAGCTGGAATTTGAGGCTCTGTTAGCGGACTTGGCTTTGCTAACAGAAAAGGAATTGGATGACATTAGCCGAGCTTACCGTTTCGCCAAACAGGCCCATGAGGGGGTGAGGAGAAAATCGGGGGAACCCTATATTTTTCATCCTATGGCTGTGGCGAGAATTGTGGTGCATGAAATGGGGCTAGAGGATCCTGTGTCTATTATGAGTGCCCTTTTGCACGATGTGGTCGAGGATACGCGATATGAATTGGCAGATATGGAGCGGGAATTTGGCCCCAAGGTACGGGAAATTATAGATGGGCTCACGAAAATTTCTGGCTCTGTGGGCTTGGCGAGCAGTTTGACTGTCAGCAGTAGCTCCCAGGCTGAAAATTTCCGGAAGGTACTTCTTACAATCTCCAATGATATACGGGTAATCCTGGTAAAACTGGCTGACCGCCTTCATAACATGCGGACCATGTCGGCCATGCGTCAGGAGAAGATGCTGAAAAAGACCTCTGAAACCCTGTATATTTACGCCCCGCTTGCGCATCGCCTGGGTCTATATGAGATCAAGACAGAAATGGAGGATCTGGCGCTGAAGTATAGCCAGCCCAATGTATATGCCGACATCCAACAGAAGATCAATGAATCCAAAATGGAGGCCCAGGCCTACATTGATCGCTTCATTTCTGGGATTAGAAAGCAATTACAGCCCACGGGGTTAAGGTTTGAGGTAAAAAGTCGATTCAAATCAGTGCATTCGATTTACTCCAAAATGCTCCGAAAGAAGGTCCCATTTGAGGAAATTTTTGACCTATATGCCATACGTATTATCCTAGAAACGCGCCCTGAGCAGGAAAAACAAGATTGCTGGTATGTCTATGCCTTGTTGACCAGTCGATACCGGCCTAATCCTAAACGAATTCGAGACTGGATCAGCGTCCCTAAGGCCAATGGCTATGAATCTCTGCATACGACTGTTTTGGGTCCTGAGGGAAAATGGGTGGAGGTACAAATCCGTACCCTAAGAATGGATGATATTGCCGAAAAGGGGATTGCGGCTCATTGGAAGTATAAAGAAGAAAAGGAAACCAGTGAGGGGGTGATCAATAATTGGATTGGTCAAGTGCGGGAGATTCTTGAGAATCCTAGTTTGGATGCCTTGGAGGCTTTGGTGGAATTCAAGGAAAATCTACAACCCGACGATGTTTTTGTTTTTACCCCTAAGGGGGAAATGGTGCGCATGCCCAGCCGGGCAACTGTACTGGATTTTGCGTATAAGATTCACTCCAATATTGGAGATACAGCTATTGGGGCTAAGTTGAACAACCAGGTAGTCACCCTGGATTCCATTTTGAAGCCAGGTGACCAGGTGGAAGTGATTACTTCCCGAAAACAACGACCACAGGAAGATTGGCTGAGAATCGTAAAGACAGCCCGCGCTAAAAACTCTATCAAAAATAGCCTTAGGAGGAAGCGCAAGGAGGACGAGGAAAAAGGGAAACGGATTTTCAGGTGGCGGGCAAGAAAATATGCCTTGGATGAGAACCATCCTTATATGAAGGAACTACTGGCTTACTTCATGGTTCCATCGATGGAAGAGTTTTATATACGTTTAGGCCGCAGGCAAATTAATATAGCTAAGATTGCCGATTTTATTTCTCTGAAAGAAGAGGGAAAGGAGATTGCGAGCGAGTATATCGAGGAGTGGGAACGGAAACATAAGGCAGTCAAAATGCGGGAGCCCAACCAAGAGGTGGATTCTGGATTGTTGGAAATGGGTACAGATCAACTTTTTGACAACTATGAGTTGGCAGATTGTTGTAATCCGATACGTGGGGATGAAATCCTGGGCTATGCTACGGGAGATAAAGTTGAAATCCACCGCACATCCTGTGATCTGGCTATTGCACATTTATCCCAACATGGGGACCGCACGATTCGAGCCAAATGGAGCAAAGATCCCAATCAGGAAGTTACCTTTCTAGCCTCTATTAAAGTGGTAGGAGTGGATAAACAAGGTATGCTGGCCGAACTTATTCGTGTGATCACCATGTTGATGAAACTTAATATCACCCGCGTTACGATTGAATCCCAGGATGGCTTGTTTGAAGGCCTCTTTGGTCTCTACGTAAGTAATCTTCAGGAACTGCAGGAGGTGATTTCCCGATTAAAGACCCTTCCCCACGTGTATTCCGTGTCGAGGTCGACGGTGAAGGCTAGGCCTTTTGATTTTGATGCGACGTAGACTGCCATTTTTCCAGATTTTTGGTATTTTCCTATTTCAATTGCTAGAAATGCTGGAAAGCTCAAAGAAACTGTATAAGGTACTTGCCCAAAATGTAAATATTGGATCGATAAAACGAATCCTTTCTGAAGCAGATATTTCTTTAAGCAGCATAGAACATAGTAAAATTCCCTTAAATTACTGGTTTAACATTGTAGAGTTTGCTGAGCTTAACTCCAAGATACCCGAACTTATAGCTTCTGTACAGTTAGATTTAAAAGAAAAATCGGGATTCTACCAAGAATTGGATGCCTTATTGGGCGATTATCAAAGGGAGAAGATACAGGTTCGAACTACAGGCCCCTCTTTCTATTTAGATATGTACAAGGAATGTGATAGAGAAGAGGCCATGGACACCCTCAAGAACAAATGGGGTTTTAGGGACCAGGTAAACTTAGCCATAATATATGGGGGCCCTGAAGACCATCCCTTATGGTTGGTTGACCGCTTTCTTCATCAAAAATTTCGAGACGAAAACCTGAAAATTTTCCCTCCTATCACCTTTACAGATACTAGCCTGGAGGGGAATCAAATACTGTTGAAACTAGATTACAATGACCAGGCCATACTGGAGGCAGTAAAGTCCTTTTTCCTTTCCTCTTCTCGGCAGGAACAAAGTAGAACCTACCAAAATTCTCCTAGCTCAATTAGCCTTGACTACCTTTTAAATGGTCAGAAGATGGTGCAAATAGAAGATATCGTGTTGGCTCTTTGTCATATCCCTATTGATCCGCATTATCTACCCCATTTAAAGACGAAGCTCCTTCAGTTAATGAGGAGTTTTATGAATCATTTCGTGGGGGAAAAAGAGGAGAGCTATCCCAACAAACGGATTTTCATTTTTTTCTGTATTACCCTTCCGCAGTCTCATAATTTTATTGGCCGATTGCTGCGAAGGAAAACCTTAAAAAAATTGCAGGAACTTCAAGGGATTCTTGATGAACTGCAACAGGTTTGCCTTTCTACTTACCACCACTTCCAGTCTATAGAACTAAAGATTATTCCCAAGCCAGAGGTAAAACGATTTTTGGAAGGAAAAGGGCTACTAAAAAATGCTGGTAGTGATTTTGTAAATAGATGGAATGAGGTCGAGGATCAAATCACCATGGAACAAGTGAGAATATTGTACAATGATTTACCCGAATAAACATGAATTCCCAACCAAGCCTACATGGATTGCACGTTTACCATCCCAAAATAGAAGGAGGACCTAGTCTTAGCCTGGATCAATTACCCGAGCTCCCTAACCTGGAGAACCCAGATCGCTATGTTCCCGATCCAGATCTATTGGAAGCGGTGAATGTAGCTCTTTTGTTGAAAAAACCCTTGTTGGTAACGGGACCTCCAGGAACGGGAAAGACCATGTTGGCTTACAGCATCGCGATGGAATTGAGCAAAAATCCAGCAAATAATGTGTTCAAAGAGCCATATCGCTTTACGGCTAAACACAATTCTGTTTACAAGGATTTATTTTATCGATATGATACCCTCAGACATTTCTCTGATGCCAATCAAGGGAAAAGAACAGGAGGCAATGAAGCGGAGCCTGCCGACGTATCGCCGCTTAATCCTTTTGAACAAATAAAGGCCAGTAAAAAAGGAGGTGATGAAATCATACACCAATTTTTGAAGGATGAATACAACGAAGGCCCCTACCGATATATCAAGTTCAGGGCCTTTGGGAAGGCCATTCTCAGGGCCAAATTAGAGGAGAAAACTGAAAAACGCCGTTCTGTCTTGTTAATAGATGAGATTGATAAGGCACCAAGAGAATTTCCCAATGACCTATTAGAGGCTTTGGAGGACTTCCGCTTTTTCATTGATGAGACAGATGCAGAAATTGAAGCAGATAAGGAGATCAGGCCCATTGTCATTATTACCAGCAATAGAGAAAAGCAACTTCCAGATGCCTTTTTGCGACGTTGTATTTACTATCACATAAATTTCCCCGCTAGAGACACCCTAATTGATATCATTGAATCCCAACTGGGAATTCTGAGAACTTCCAAGCCCAAAAAAGGAAAAATCAGTCTTCGTTTTGAATTGGATGAAGTAGGGGAGTTGGTCTCGCATTTTGAAGGGGTGAGAGAGGCTTGCAAAAAACGAAAGCCGGGTACGGCAGAACTGCTTTCTTGGTTTCAGGTGCTAGATCGGCATGAGGAATTTTCAGTATCCTCGGTCAACAAAGATCCCTTAACTAGGGCTGAACACGACCTATTGAAACTCAGCTACAGTGTCTTAGTAAAGCATATGGATGATCGAGCAAATATATTAGAAGAGCTCAATAGGAGGACTGAGACCTAGCACTAAACTATGGCAGCATTACTTTTTCAGGACCTATGGGATGCTTTAGAAGCTGAGGGTATATATCTGACTCCAGACCAAATGGTCGATATTCAGGTATTGCTTGACGAGGCTATGCAAAAGGTAGACCTCCTTGAGTTTGGGCCTGGGGATTTTATGGGTAGTCTGCGACCTCTATTAGGGCCTGTCATTGCCAAGAATCCCTTAGAACAAAAGCGTTTTATAGAAGTATTTCAGAAATTCTCGGCCCGATTTGGTGCCGATAAGGGGAGGGATATATCCATTAATCAAGTAAATCAACATACAAGCTCTGAAAATCAAGAAAATGATTCTATCTGGGAGCTCCTAAAGGATGTTATTTCTGTATGGGAAGGCTGGCTTGCCCTGCTAGCCTTGGCGGCTATTGGTGTAGCCTTAATATTTTTTGAGGCAGGAGTTATTGAGGTTACTTTCATTGTCCTCATTGCCGGATTAATTCAAAAATTCATTCATCGATTGATCACATGGATTCGATCCCGTAAAAAGGTAGAATTGAGACCTCCTACATTTTTCTTTCCTTCCCTCCCAAGCCCAGATTTGAGTTTAATCGATGAGGAAACGCAGCCAGATGTAATGACACGTTTCAATCACTTCAGGCACTTTGGGATCAACACCAGCAGGGTAGATATTGAAAAGACTGTTGACAGCACTGTACGGCAGGGGGGGCAGGTGCGGCTTAGCTATGTGGAAGAATCCACTCCTCCTTCCTACGTGATTTTGCTGGAAAAGCGACACCTGGACAGCCACCAAATTCCCTGGTTCAAATACTTATCGGGGCTGTTTCAGGCGAATGGGATAGAGGCCCAGACTTACTTCTTTCAACGAGATCCTCGAATATGCGAGCTCGTTCAAGCAGAATCAGAAGAGCTTTGGTTTTTGGAGCGGGAATTTTATGAACTGGAGGCGATCAACAAGGGACAACGACTACTCATCGTGGGGGATGGAGACTTCTTGATCGATCCCTTTGCTGGAGAAACCTATCCCTGGGTTCGAGATCTGGCTGAATCCTGGGAAGACTGCGGATTTCTTTCAGTCAAGCCCTTGTCGGAATGGAGTTGGAAGGAAGGCGAAATTAGTCAGCTGATGCCCCTGGTTCCTGCTACCATTGAAGGTCTTTTGGCTTTGGTAGATCACTTTGATGAACTTTCGGATTCCCATCTGGAAGATTGGTTCAGCGATACGCGTGCCCTAAAAATCGAGAACCCTTCTATCAAGGTATTAAGGCGGCAGGTATCAGAGCCCTGCTTTTTATGGATTTGTGCCTGCGCTCTGTATCCCGAAGTATACTGGGAATTGACTCTGCGCCTGGGAAATGCCTTGCAAAAGGGGCTAGAAACTCCCTTGCTAACTCGAGATAATTTGAGCTTGCTTACCCAAGTATCCTGGTTTCGATATGGGAAGATGCCCGATGCGGTCCGAAAGAAACTCTTAAGGGAATTGTCAGAGGCAGATCCAGTCTATGAATTAAAGGCCCGAATAGCCTTAGATGAAATTTTGTATGGAAAAAAAGGTCAGGAAGATCCCCTGCCAGGCTTTCCCACTGAAAACACCGTGGCTGGCCACAATCTTCGGCTTTTTCGCCTAACAAATAGATTACAATTGCGAAGCCATCTTCGCTACAGTGAAGAGGAAAGAGATCGCATACTTTCTGAAATCAAAAGGCTCGGGCGTAGAGCAGCTGTAGAAGCAGACGAAGTTCTCCAGGAAGATGTCAAAATGGCCCGCCAGAATCCTAAGGGCATGGATTTAGGAGAGGTTCCTGCTCAAACCAGGAATGAGGCTCCCTTCCGTGTTGAGGAGGATGCAGAGGAAGAAGCCCCTACATCTAATGAGGAAGCCCTTTTGCCTGAAGAAGCACAGTATGTTGACCCTGCCAAAGACCCTTCCCGGAAGAAACGCATACAGGAGCTTCGAGAAAAGCTAGAAAATTCTCCCGACCTAAGGGATTTGAGTGCGAATTATTTGGCAGATTTATTGGATTTGGACGTTAACTATTTTCTTAATGCTTCGGCTGCAGAAGGAGGAGTGTTAGGCTTTTTGAACAGGCGCTCTTTTAAAAGTAGAGAGAGGATATTTTACAGAAAACTAAAGGAGAATCCCAATGCAGTTCAAATATTGGCTGTAGGAGACTCATGGTATACCTATCCCGTATTCCTAAAAGATATAGTGTATTTTTTGGAGAAGGAAAGAACCTTCGCGGTTCGGACCATGGGAGCTCCTAGTATGAGTTTGTATAACTTATTGAATTCCCAGGAATATCTAAAAGCCCTTGGCAGTATGGCGGCAGGTCAATTTCTCCTCATGGATTCAGGCGCCTATGATTTGTTGGCTAACCAAGGGATTACGAGACTGATTAAGCCTTTTAGTCCTGAAAGAGGGGACCAAGCTGAACTCTATTTACAAGAGCGTTTTGATGAATTACTGGCAGTATGGGAGTATTTATTGGTCCAGTTATTCACGGACATTGCCAATAAATTCCCTGGAGTTAAAATACTCGTCCATGGCTACGATTATCCGATTCCCTCTGACCGGATAGGCTATCATCCTATACAATCCTTACTACGTTACCTGAGTGGCAACGGACAGTGGATGAAATTGCCCATGGAGCAGTACTTGAATATAAGAAGTCCTCAACTCCAGCGGGACATCCTTCGACTAATGGTTGACCGCTATAATGAGCTGCTAAAAAAGTTATCCGAGGCATTTGATGAGGTTTATTATATCGATTTGCGGGGTATAACTACTGATGAGAGAGATTGGCATGATGAGTTGCACCCAAGTTCGCGGGCTTTTAGGCGGATGGCGGAGCGTATTCGGGTAAGAATAAAGGAAATACAAGAACCAGAGTCGGAGCCGGATGAAGAAAGAATAACAGAATTAAATAGGGCAGAGGAAATTAGGGATCTAATTGCTCGCGGATATCTACGAGAGCCCTTAGAAAAGACAATAGAATGGGCGAAGGAACATGATGATAGGACTTTTGAGAATGAAGCGATTCTGCTAATGGCGAATTATAGTGCATATCAGCAAGATTATATGAAAGGGCTAATTTCTTCTGATTCAGTAGGGAGTTTAAGAATTAATGATATTTCAAGATCTTTATTGAAGTTAGTTGCTGAATTAAAAATGAAGTCATCTCCTACTCCTGAATTCCAAAAGAAGATTCATCCTTCTCTCTTTGATAAAATTCGCCATTATGTAGCCAATGCCGAAATCAAGGAAGCTATAGCCTTACTGAGACAGATAGCCGATTCGATAGAGGATGAAAGTCTACAAAATGAGATTCTTCTGCTTAAAGAGCGATTTAATGAATTAGAAAAAAGTAGGAATTCTGCCACTATTTCTTTAGAAGAATACCAAGTGGGCATCAATAGATTGCTTATAGTACTTTTGGAGACTATAGCTACGGTAGAGAAGGGGGCTTCTGATGAGGATTCAATTTCAGGGACTCGGCCTTTTTTTCAACGCCTGTCAAAAGGTAGCACTAAGGGAAAGGATACTATTCGTCAGCTCCTTGCTAAAGGGGAGACCCAAAAGGCTTTGGAGATTTTGCAAAAGCTAGTTGAATCGGGTAACGATGAGGATGTCTCAAACGCCATAAGGAGGCTTCAAGCTAAATATATTGAAGTCGAACAGAAAAATTTCCGAGGGGTATTGACTTATGAGAAGTTTGAGCAAGAACGGAATCAAATAAGCCGAAGTATTTTGGAATTGATTGATAGACTTTCCAATGAACAGGCAAGCGCTCTTAAGGACGACATATGAGAAGAAGGGGAGAATCTTTTGGGTCGGAGAAAACTTCCAGAATATTTCGGTAAATAGTATTATTTTTGGAAGTAGTTTTTGAGTTTTGTCCGTCCTATACTTAAACACTTCCAAGCGATGAAAGTCTCCTCTTATTTCTTTCTCTTCCTTTTCCTTTGGGCTGAATCTACCTATGGGCAAGCGCTAAAACTTCCTTGTGGGGTAAATATAGAAGATGTGGGAGAAGAGCCTCAAATTCTCAACAAGGAGGAGTATATACGATTGACGGGTTATCCTAAGAGAGCCCTAAAAAAGAAGATAGAAGGGGATGTTATTTTATATGTGGAGATCGATCGCAAAGGAAGGGTATCACAATATGATATTCCCAACCGAGATCAGGTACATCCCATTTTGAGCTTGGCATGTGAAACGCATATCCGTAAGCTCAAGTTTTCTCCAGCTAGAGACCACCAGGGAAATCCCCTCCCATTTTGCCTAAACATCCCCTATTCTTTCCATATAAAAGACGTGGTTTTTCAGCAGTATCAAATGGCAAATATCAATTATGTTGCTGCCCAATATAAAGAAGCTATCAAACTCTATGAGAAGGTTTTGGATTTGGAGGAGGAAAACCTCCTGGCCACTATCATGAAGGGAGCGAGCTACGTTCATGTGGGGAATCCATATGCGTCTCAGTACTTTAAGCAAGCTATATCCCTCATTCAAGATTTGGTAGAGAATGATCCAGAGGAATGGAAAATTCTTCAAGAATTAGCAGTGACCCCTTATGCCTATACCCAAGAGGTTGAGCATCCCACAAAAAATCAAAAACTCCTTGGAGGGCTGTCAATGGCGGCAGCTTATGGGATTACGATGGGTTCCGGTATCCCCATGCCTTACTATCTGCCTCGGGCAGTTACCGTCATTCAAGGGACCAATGATCCTCAGGAGATTGAATCTGTTGAAGCAAATGGGGGAAGAATATTTTCTCCACTCAAGAGTCTGGCATTTCTCCAGCGGAAGGCCACTGATGAAAGGTTAGTTAAAGTAATGATAGAATTGCAGGATCTATTGAAATCTCCCTTAGATTAATACGGTATTCGTATAGGATTAAATCTTCTCCCTTGTCATTTCCGCCAAAATTATATTTATGAAAATCGCCATTAATCTGCTGATTATTACTTTTACTTGGTTAGTTCATTCCATTGGCCAATCCCCACAGCTTCCTTGCGGGGTGGCTCTTGAAGAAATTGGACAAGAGGCCCAGATGTTAAATTACGAGGAGTTTGTAAGAATAGTAGGCTATCCTGAGGAAGCACTTGAGAAAAAAATAGAAGGAACTGTTATTTTGTATTTGGAGATTGATTCCTTGGGACGAGTATCTTCCTTTGATGTGCCCAATCGAGACAAGGTAGATCCCTTGCTTTCCATGGCTTGTATCATGCATTCCCGTAAATTGAAGTTTTCTCCTGCACTAGATACATTGGGTAATCCTATTAGATTTTGTGTCAACTTGCCCTTGACTTTTTCTTTAGAAGCGTTTTCTCAATTGCATTATCTCCAAGCCGTTACCTATTCCTTGCAGAATTCCTACCGAGATGCCCATAAGCATTACGATCTGGCTTTGGAGGTGGATAAAGAAAATCTTCCCGCCACTATTATGAAGGGGGTGAGTTACCTTCACATAGGCACCCAGTATCCGATAAAATACTTCCATAAATCCTCTAAACTCATAAAGCAACTAAAAAATGAGAATCCTGAAAAGTGGGAATTTATGAGGAAAATGGTCGTAAAGCCTATCCCATTAATTGATACTACAGCTAATTCATCGAAAAAGGATAAAGAAGGAAATGTGATGGGGAGGCAAGCTCTTTCTTCATTAGGTATATTGCTGGGGCTTCCCACCTTTCATAATCGTCCTCCTAAAGAATCTTTTATTTACGTCAATAGGAATCCGAAGCAAAGCGGCAATTCAAATTCCGATGAGATAGGAATGTTTTCCCCAATTTGGACCTTGCAACGTATTCGCGAGGAGGCTGAGAATGAATTATTAATCTATTCCTTAGATGAATTACTGGAATTGCTTGAGGAATGAAAAGCCATTTTTCTATAGCTCATGAAAAGGCATGACAATCGTCTTTAAATTTTCTCCATTGGGCGTCTCGAACTCTTCAAAAGTCCCTTTCTCCTGATGATAGAAGGAATCCTCCAACTCCTCGATTTCTAGAATAGGCGCAATGCAGACGTCTTTTCCTTTAAAGAAGTCGGTCCATTCATCTCTTGTCTTTGATTTGAATAAGTCTTCTACTTCATTTTTGGGAAAAGCCAAGACAGAAAGCTCAAAAGGACTATCGCGTTTCCAGTCAGGTCTCTCCACTAAGTCGCAGATATTGTTCCAGAACTTGAGCTCCATGGCGGCAACAGAAAGCCATTTTCCATCAGCACATTCATAGGCGGCATAGTTGACAGTGGTTTTTCCGTTGATGATGTTAAGCATCCGGTAGTCTAGACCCCCTTGGTGAAGGGCATAGGGAACTGCCAGAAAGGGTGTGACGGAATCACATAGGGAAACGTCTACGAAGCTGCCTTCTCCGGTTCTAGCTTGTTTTAACAAGGCGGCTTGCAAGGCCATGACGGCCATATAGGCACCCGCAATATCTGCGTATTGGGTATCTGGAACAATGGGTTTGCCTTTCTCATCTTTCATCAGGCTCATGATACCCGAATAGGCCAGGTAATTGAAATCGTGGCCCGCCTCTTGGGCAAGACTTCCTTGCTGGCCGTAGCCGGTAAGAGAAACATATACAATCCTGGGATTGATTTTTTTGATCTCCTCATAGCCTAAGCCCCAGGAATCCATGGCCCCTGGACGAAATTGTTCGATCAGGGCGTCTGCCCCTTTTATGAGCTCCAAAACTTCCCGCTTACCTTCTTCCGAATTATAATCTAGCACCTTTAACTGCTTTTTGTGATTCAGTTGGTGGAATAGAATACTTGCCCCATCTACTTGAGGACCACTGGCCCGGGCGTAGTCCATCCGTTTGGGGCTTTCAATTTTGATTACTTCTGCCCCCATTTGGGTTAGGAGGTGGGTGGCCATGGGGCCGGGTAGGAGGCGGGTGAAGTCGATTATTTTTATTCCGGAAAGGAAGTTCATTGTCAACTTTAAATTTTATCAATTTAACCACAAATTCTTAACCACAGAGTTCACAAAGTTTTTCTCAGAATATCCTTCCTATTTCTCTCTGGATAAGTAAAGTAGGGAACGAGAAATCTATTTCTACATGCTCCGTCTATACTGCCCGCCCACCTTGAATAAGGCATGGGTAATCTGGCCTAAAGTACAGGTTTTGACTGCTTCCATCAGGGCTTCGAAGACATTTTTGTCATTCAATGCCGCTGTTTGTAACTGCTTGAGATCCAGGTCTGATGTGACATCATGTAGTTTATGGAGTGCTTCCAGGTTGTTGATCTGGAGGAGCTTTTCTTCCTGGGTGGCCCGGATGACTTCCCTGGGGAGTACGGTGGGAGAGCCCTCGGAGGAGAGAAAAGTATTCACCCCCATGATGGGGTATTCTCCGGTATGTTTGAGGGTCTCATAATACAGCGATTCCTCCTGGATTTTGCCTCTTTGGTACATGGTTTCCATGGCGCCGAGTACTCCGCCTCTTTCCGTCAGGCGATCAAACTCCATGAGCACGGCCTCTTCTACTAAATCGGTTAGTTCTTCAATAATAAAAGCTCCTTGGAGGGGATTTTCATTTTTTGCCAATCCCAACTCGTGGTTTATGATCATCTGAATGGCTACGGCCCGTCTTACGCTTTCCTCCGTTGGAGTTGTAATAGCCTCGTCGTAGGCGTTGGTGTGGAGACTGTTGCAGTTGTCATAAATGGCGTATAGGGCCTGCAAGGTAGTGCGGATGTCGTTGAAGTCTATCTCCTGGGCGTGTAGGGACCTTCCAGAAGTCTGGATGTGATACTTCAGTTTTTGTGAGCGATCGTTGGCGCCATACTTGTATTTCATGGCCTTAGCCCATATCCTTCGGGCGACCCGGCCAATCACAGCATATTCCGGATCTACCCCATTGGAAAAGAAGAAGGATAAATTTGGGGCAAAGTCATCTATGTGCATCCCACGAGAGAGGTAATACTCTACGAAGGTAAAGCCATTGGATAGGGTAAAGGCCAATTGGGAAATGGGATTGGCTCCTGCCTCGGCAATATGGTAACCCGAGATGGATACCGAATAGAAGTTTCTAACTTTATTTTGGATAAAGTACTCCTGCACGTCGCCCATGAGTTTGAGGGAAAATTCAGTGGAGTAGATGCAGGTATTCTGCGCCTGATCCTCCTTGAGAATATCTGCCTGTACGGTTCCCCTGACAGCATTTAAGGCCTTGTTTTTGAGCTCCTGATAGATTTTAGGTTCCAATATTTGGTCTCCTGATAGCCCAAGTAGCATCAGGCCAAGTCCATTATTCCCTTTTGGTAAGTCCCCATTGTAGGAAGGGCGAGGAAGACCTTTTTCATCATAAATTTCTTTGAACTTCGCTTCTACGAGGTGCTCTAGTCCCTTTTCTTTGATATAAAACTCACATTGTTGGTCGATGGCTGCATTCATGAAAAAGGCGCAGATGGTAGCAGCTGGACCGTTTATGGTCATGGAAACCGAGGTCTTGGGATCGCAGAGGTCAAAGCCTGAATACAGCTTTTTGGCGTCATTCAGGGAGGATATATTGACCCCGCTATTGCCTACTTTTCCGTAGATATCAGGTCGGTGATCGGGGTCTTCGCCATAGAGAGTTACCGAGTCAAAAGCGGTGGAAAGCCTTTTGGCGGGCATGCCCTGAGATAGGTAGTGGAAGCGCTTGTTGGTGCGCTCGGGTCCCCCTTCTCCGGCAAACATCCGCGTGGGATCTTCTCCTTTTCGTTTGAACGGAAAAACGCCTGCGGTGTAGGGAAATTCTCCTGGTACATTCTCCTGTCGACTCCAGCGGAGAATCTCTCCCCAGTCCACAAATTTTGGGACGATGACTTTGGGAATTTTATTGTGAGATAGGGTCTCGGTAAAATTTTCTACCTGGATCTCCTTTTCTCGGACTTTATACACATAGGTGTCTTTGCTGTAGGCTTCCTTTTTCTCTTCCCATTTCTCGAGAATGCCCCTATTTTCTTGTTTAAGGCTATCATTAAGAGATTGTTGAGCCTTTTCCAGAGCTGCGATAGCGGCATCTACATCGGGGCTTTCTCCCAACACTTCCTTCGAACGATTTAAGGCGAAGAGACTTCGAGCAATGTCACTTTGCTCATCTGTTTCTTGGTTATAGGCTCGTATTCCCTCACTGATTTCTGAAAGGTAGCGTACACGCTTGGGAGGGATGATAAAGCGTTTGCTATTTTCCGAATGCTTGTCCTGAATTGCTACTTGGCTACCTTTCCAGATGCGGCTGAAGATTTCCTCGAATAATTGGTTGACACCTGGATCATTAAACTGGGAGGCGATGGACCCAAAAACAGGCATATCCTCGGCTTTTTGGTCCCATAGTTCGTGGTTTCTTTGGTATTGTTTTTTGACATCTCGCAGGGCGTCCTGTGCCCCTCGTTTGTCGAATTTATTGATGGCTACCACATCGGCAAAGTCCAACATATCTATCTTTTCCAATTGGGAAGCAGCCCCAAATTCGGGTGTCATGACATAGACCGATAGGTCGGCATGGTCCACAATCTCTGAGTCTGACTGGCCAATCCCCGAGGTTTCCAGGATGATTAAATCAAAGCCTGCCTCTTTCATGATAGCGATAGTCGCGTCGATGTGCTTATTGAGGGCCAGGTTGTACTGCCGAGTAGCCAAAGAGCGCATAAATACGCGATCAGAAGAAATGGCATTCATTCGGATTCTGTCTCCTAGAAGGGCTCCCCCGGTTTTTCTTTTGGAGGGGTCAACCGAAATAATCGCCAGGGTTTTTTCGGGATAATGGGTTAAAAAGCGCAAGACTAATTCATCTACCAGACTGGACTTTCCTGCACCACCTGTACCTGTAATACCCAGGACGGGAATCGGTGAGTCTGCTACTTTTTTTTCTAGCCCCTCAACCCAGGTTTGATTTTCCTCTGGGTGGTTTTCAATAGCTGATATAAGCTGGGCGATAGAGACTGGGTCCTTAGATGGGACTCTTTTTACCTGGCCATTCAGATTCACTCCCAAGGGATAGTCGCATTTTTCCAATAAGTCATTGATCATGCCTTGAAGGCCCATGGAGCGGCCATCATCCGGGGAATAGATACGGGTAATTCCATAGGCCTGCAGTTCTTCTATTTCTGATGGCAAAATGGTCCCTCCTCCTCCTCCAAAGAGTTTGATATGCCCTGCCCCTTTTTCTTTTAATAGGTCATAGGCGTATTTGAAAAACTCCTTATGGCCTCCCTGATAGGAGGTAATGGCAATTCCCTGGACATCTTCCTGGATGGCAGCATTTATGATTTCATGGACCGGGCGGTTATGGCCCAGGTGTATGACCTCAGCTCCTGAGCGCTGGATGATCCTACGCATAATATTAATGGCTGCATCATGGCCATCGAATAAGGAGCCTGCGGTAAGGATACGTACCTTGTTTTTGAGTTTATATATGTGGTTCTTATTCATTTATTTTGCTCTCCTTTAGCTAGAATATACTCAATAAATATTTTTTTTGTATCTCCACTTGGGTTAAACTACCTTCTATCATGACTTATCAGTTTTTAGAATATAACACTCACGACAGTCTGGCGGTTATTAAATTGAATCGACCGGACAAATTAAATGCACTTAATGAAACTTTATTAAAGGAATTGAAAACAATTTTGGATCTATTGGCGAGAGACGATAGCTGCCGATGTGTCCTTTTGACGGGAAATGGTAGGGGTTTTTGCACAGGAGCAGATATTTCTGTTGTAAATACCGATAAGGACCGGGGAAAAAGGGCAGGCCAGGGAGAAGCTTCCTATCAATCTTTGGTCCAATATTTCAATCCCATAATTCAGTGCATTTACGATATGGAGAAGCCTGTGATTGCTGGCGTTAATGGCTTAGCCGTAGGGTATGGGGTTTCGCTGGCTTTGGCATGTGATTTAGTTTTTGCAGCGAATTCGGCGAGTTTTACTCAAGTATTTGTCCCTCAATTGGGGCTTGTTCCGGACGGAGGAGCTACGTGGATGTTGCCTCGCTTGGTGGGACATGCCCGAGCTATGGGGATGATCTTAACAGGTCAGCCCATTGGAGCGCAGCAGGCCAAGGAATGGGGGATGATCTGGGACTGTGTTGCAGATGACCAATTGCAGGATACGGTATTTAAGCTGGCGTATAAATTATCTCAGGGACCTTCAATGGGAATTAGTTCCATGAAGCTAGCTATGCGTCATTCAGATAGTAATTCACTGGAGAAACAATTGCGATTAGAAGCTTATCTACAGAAGACGTGTAGTGCTTCGGAGGACTTTGCCGAAGGCTGTCTGGCTTTTGCTGAAAAGCGCCCTCCTAATTTTGTTGGAAAATAGATAGTAAAATGGATAGAGTTAAAGTAGAAATCGATAATCATATAGCCACCGTTACCTTCAATCGCCCGGATAAGATGAATGCCTTGGACCTTACTCAATTTCTGGCCATCATCGAAGCCGGTGAACGAGTAGGTAAAGACCCTTCCGTTCGCGTGGTGGTTTTGAAGGGAGAGGGCAGAGCTTTTTGTGCGGGGTTGGACCTGAATGCCATGGCTTCTGATAATGAAATGCTCGAAACGCCCTTAGTTCCCAGGACTTATGGGATTGCTAATATGTGGCAACAGGTTGTTTGGGTTTGGAGGGACATGCCTGTACCCGTTATTGCTGCTGTCCATGGCTTTGCTTTTGGCGGCGGCCTTCAGATCATGTTGGGTGCTGACATAAAGTACATTAAAGCAGATACCCAATTGTCCATCATGGAAATGAAATGGGGGATTATACCGGATATGGCGGGCACTCAGCTTATGCGCCATTCAGTTCGCGACGATATCATTAGGGAACTGACCTATACCAATCGAATTTTCTCAGGAGAACAAGCCGTACAATATGGTTTTGCTACCCATATTTCCGATAACCCTGTCGAGGATGCCATGACCCTGGCTAAAGAGATCGCGTCCAAGAGTCCTAGTGCCATTGTTAAGGCTAAGAAGGTTTTAAATGCTGCTCCTTATCTGAGTCGGGAAGAAGGATTGATGATGGAGTCTGTTGAACAAGAGGCGATCATTCGGAAGAAGAATCAAATGGAGGCTGTTTTTGCGAGTATGCAAAAACGAGAGGGGAATTTTGATGATTATCGGGAGTGAAGAAAAATCCCCAGAAAATGTCTAAGGTAAAATTGGCCTCAACCATTATGTTGGGTAGGGACCACAAGGGTTCGTTAGAGGTTCTTTTGGTAAAACGAAACAAGTCCCTTGCCTTTGCAGGAGGCTTATGGGTATTTCCAGGAGGGAAAATTGATCCCGAGGATTTAGCTCAGTCTCAAGATGAATTAGGAGCAGCTCAATTAGCTGGGGTTCGTGAATTAAAAGAAGAAGTAAATCTAGACTTGGATCCTGATCAATTGTTCTTTTTTCGCCATTGGACTACGCCTGTTGTTGAACCTCGGCGCTATGCCACCTATTTTTTCTTTGGGGCTTCTCATTCCCCAATATCAGAAGTTAAGATCGACGAACAGGAAATTGTTGCTCATAAGTGGCTTTCTCCCCAAGAGGCTTTGGATAGCCTAGCCGCTGGGAAAATGGGCATGATGCCTCCCACCATCTTGAGTCTCCAATTGATCAGAAAGTGTCAATCTGTAATAGAGGCAAAGGAGTGGATTTCGCAGCAGACTCCTTTATTTATTTTGCCTGAATTGAAGGCAGAGGGTAAACGTATGATCTGTCTATTTGAAGGGGATGGGGAATACGGTTCCCAACTAGTTTCTCCCTCTCTTGCTAGGCATCGTCTGACCTTGAATATGATAACTGGGGTAAGCACGTTTGAATATGTAGGTTGTAGGGAAGGAATTGAACCTGTAAATGGGGGGATGCACGTGTAAGCCTTGGTGCCTGCTGGGTGACTTTTAATGTAAAATTGCAATTGAAATATAAGCTTAAAAGAAAGCTGTACCCGGGGCCGGACTCGAACCGGCACGGCCTTTCAGGCCACAAGATTTTAAGTCTTGCGTGTCTACCAATTTCACCACCCGGGCAGAATTGTTCAATTGGTGTTCAAAAGTACGGTTTGGGACAGGAATTGCCAAATTTTTTGTTGTCCCTATTTTTTCAGGCGTATCCATTAACATTTTTCAGCTTCTTTTCATCAGTCACCGATCTATCTGATCCACTCACCCTCCTCTTGGCGTATAATTCACCGATGAATACCCACTAAAAACACCATTTTAAGCTCGTTTTGGCCACTTTTTCATTTGTCGAAGCTATTGGCCATTCGTCGATAGGAAGGAGGGTATTCGTCTTATAACATCCGACAAATCCTGTCAAAGCCGCCATCTTTGTATCGTAACAAACAAACAAAATCACAAGAAAATGAAAAAAGTAATAACCACAATTCTTCTCGCCTTCTTCTCAATCCTGGCCCATGCTCATGCTACTACTGCTAATCCTTCTGACAAGGAAGAGGTGAAAAAGCAAACACAGGAAATCATGGTTGCTCCTGTGGGTTTTGATAAAGTTCTGTCCTTACTCTTATTTGAGATAGATGATCCCCAGGTGGATATAGAAATATCGCAAAATTCAGTTGGGATGGTATTTAAAACTTCTTTAAAAGTATCTGAAGTGGATGTTTTAGAAGTGGACTTGAACGATTTTGAAGGAGGAACCTATACCTTAAGAGTGGGTGCGGGAGAGTACGCAAAAGTTCATACACTTATTTTACCTTAAGCTTCCCCAATTCCAAGTTAAGGCAGGATATATACATCCTGCCTTAGCCCATATCTTAAAAGAGTTTTTCATTTTGTTACTGTTTTTGTTGCCAGGGCCTTCCCGATAGGGAGGGTCCTTTTTTTAGCCCGTCTTCCCGGAAAGGCGAACAATAATCTTGGTGCGTTTTTCTTGAAGAGTATAGGCGGGTATGCGTAGCTCGAGGCGCTTTAGCTCAGGAATTTTCCTGTCCAGTTCCAGTGGGGGAGGGTCCAGGGAGATAATTGAAACCTTAATCTCCGGATGGGATTTATTTTCCAGCTTGAGTTGTTTGCCCTCCTGGCTTAGGAGGGCGCCGTAGTCGGTGAGGGTCACTTCAGCCTGTGTCATTAGTTGCCAGGTGATCATTTCCGTTTTTTCAGAGACCCTGATTTCATCCTCGATGAGGATTGAGCTGGGACTGTCCTTTATGAAGGTTCTATAAGCAGAGCTAAGTAGGTCTCCAAAGGCCGCGCCTAGGTCGATTGTTGCTGAGGCTTTTGCCCCCTTATGGAATTGAACGATGGATGCCATGCCATCCACCTGATGGAGTTGCCCATTTACCGTAAGGGTACTATGTCCATAGTTGTTTTTGGTCAGCAGGGTCCACCGCTCACAGTCCTGGCAACGACCCCATAAGTTGAAGCCCGTTTTTTCCAGGGCATGATAATTTTGGTTGCCAGGATCGACTACCCAACGAACCCCATTAAGTTCATAAATGAAGGAACCTCCATCCATGTTTCCATGGTTTACGGTACCTCGTCCGCCTTTGGCACCCAGGTAGTAGCCCAATTGATTAGGAGGGGAATCCCTGAAAATGACAATTGGGTTGGCTCCCTCTGCCATGTAGGCTGTAGGTAAAGTTGAATTTTCTTTGGCTTTGTATTGACTCAGCCAGACCAAACCTGCTCCTGCGTAGCGACTGAGTTTGCCCATGTCATTGATGGGTTGTAAAAAGCGATCGCGTTCGAAGTAGGACGAATTGCCCGTCTCCGTTGCAAACCAGGCCAGGGTAATATCCCCATTGGCTCCCCGGCGGTCTCCGCAGTCCGCAAAATTATAGTACATCCCAGAGGGGGCATTGCACATTTGGCGGAACATGGCGCTAGGGATAAAGGCCGGATAGCCGGCTATGCCATAATCCTCTCCGAGTGCACTGCGAAGCATGGCAATGGTGAGCACGCTAAAACTGGTCCCATAGCCCCAATAGGTAGACCCTTCGGGATAGGCGCCGTCTGGACCATATTCTACCAAGGCGTAGGGGATTCCCTCTATGGCTCTATGGAGGGTTTTGGAAGCCAATTCCGGTACTCTTTCTGCCACCATCAATGCAGCAGCTATCATACCAGCATGGCAAACCTGGTTCCAGTTGTTACTGCCCTTGATCCATCCTACATTTCCAGCAGGGTTGTAGCTGGGATTGATTCCCTTTTCTATCAAGGCCTTTTCGGCTAATTCCACAGTAGATTTGGGTAAATCCTTGTAGCACCAATCCAGGCCTATGGCCACTGCCAATGACATTTCGGCTACATCCAGGTAATGACTGGGATTCCAATCCGAGAATTGACAGACGGCCTCTATTTCTTGCTGGATTCTGTCCAACATTCGACGATCTTTTTCAATCACATAGACCATTCCCAACATATTCATCCGATACAACATTTCTCTAGAGACTGAGAGGAGCCTCCTGCCAATTTTTTTGCGTTCAAGTAGGGCTTCCTCAAAAATACGATCTGCATTTTGCTGAATGGCCTGATAGAAATTTTTTAGGACTGGGTCCGTTTCCACCTTTTTGGTTAAAGATTTTTGTAGGGTAGGGGTAAGGACGAGCCGTGGATGTGTTTTCCGCAGGGATTTTTTAAGATATTCGGTAGTTATGGGATTTTCGAGGGCCTGAATGCGGTTGTTTTCATCCTGAGCGTGAGTAAAACTGAAGCAAAGGAGGAAGAAAATGACGAGGTAGAGGGGTGAAGGAGACATGGTAGAAGGGGGCTTATGGGTCAAAGGTCGAAAGAAAAAAAAGCAAATTTTTGAAATGAAAACTTCATTAGAAAAACTTAATATACAAAGTTGGAAGGGAAATGAAAAGCAAGAGGTCATTCAAGAAAAACGTTGAATATTGTTGCCTTAATATGTATATTGGCTTAATATTTAGCCTAAAGTCATGTTAATTCCTATTAGAAAGCCATATTTCAACTTCTCGGAACAAAGTTTTTGGGAATTTTGTCGAGAGCTTGATCAATTTCATATTGAAAGAGATTCCTCTGGTACCATTCTTATTCAGGAGCCAACGGGTAGTTATGGAGGTAATTTTAATGGAGAAATCTCTGCGAAGTTATTTAATTGGAATCATATCGACAATTTGGGGATAGCCTTTGACTCTAGTACAGGGTTTACCCTCCCCAATAAAGCCATCAGGTCTCCAGGTGTATCTTGGGTTTCCCATGTCAGGTGGGAGGATGTACCAGAGGAAAAAAGATACCTATTTGCTCCTATTTGTCCAGACTTTGTGATTGAGATTGCTTCTCCTTCTGACAAATTGGACTGATTTATTCCCAAAAATGCAAGAATATATAGAAAATGGGGCTCGTTTGGGTTGGCTCATAGATCCTGCTGCCCAAAAAGTATGGATTTATCGGAAGGGTGGGGCAGTAGAGGAAGTGCCTTCTATTGCTGAACCTCTCTCTGGGGAAGACGTGCTTCCGGGGTTTGAATTGCGGTTGGAGGAGTGGTGGGAAGGGTGATAATTATTGTCAGTGGATGGATATCAATTTTATAATTAAGCTCTCCTTCTTCGATCTTCCCAATTATTCATCAAGGTTAAATACTGGTTCCTCAGAATCATCTTCATCATATCCTTCTTCATAGTCAATTCGTATTTCAGAATCGCTGTTCCTTTCTTCAGGTTGAATTTCGAATTCATCCATGAAATCCTCTTGTAGTTCATCGTTTGAATATTCAATATGCTCCGTAAAATTCTTTAATTCTTCGAAAAGAAGGATACCTATTTTGGAGAGTTTAATATACAATTTGTCATTTATTGAAAATTCTTGAAAAAATAGTTGATTATTTTCGAATTTTATTCATATTCAGGATTATGCGTAAAATTCTCTCGTAGAATTGATCTACTGCTCAATTCTATAATTCCAGAAACGAAATTTCCGAAAATTTCAATGTTGGCTGCTAACTCAAAAATGTCTTGCGTAAATGGCCCAATTTTATCACCAATCCAATTTTCATAGTTTTCCCTAACTTCAGTCCGCAGATCAATATCAGATTCAAAAATAGAGTTTCTAAATAAATTTTCGGGTTCCTCATGTTTATTGCAATAAGTTTTGAACTGGTCAAAAGATAATAATCGACTAATATCGTTTAAGCCAGAAAAGTATTTTACCATTAATGATTCTACTAAGTCTAGAAATTCTTTCCTATTGCTAAAGCTTGTTTTTGTTTTCTTTTCTGGAAGATCATTAGGCTTTGCATCAAGGTACTTAGAAACTATAGGCGTCTTTGAGGTATCAATTTCATATTTATCTGGATTTTTCAATTCATTGATGGTTTTACTTTTCTCTACTTCGGTACTAATTTCTCTACTTCCAGTATATCTCATCTCTCTAATTCTCATATCAATTTTGTTTGGGAGTAGATCTCTTGCGTCGTCTACACTCTTCGAGCTGTATGTATCATTATCGTATATCATTTCTACTGAATAGGAAAGGATTTTGCCCTCATAGAATATTTTATGAAAAGCTGTATTTTTACGAGTACCTTCATAGTTATTCATTTCCGAATTTGCTGCTTCAGAAATAGGAGCTAGGTTCCACGCCTTATCACCTGGGCCGTGGAGGAGATGATATAATAAGTGCCCTGCTACGACACTGTATCCTTTATTATTCACAAAATTGTATAATTCGGAATATAATTTTGCTTTACTGCCTCTCAATTCACTCCCTTCGGTAGTCATGGTTAGTGGACTTACCAACAATTTCTTTCCTTCATTAACATTGATCTTTTCGCTTCCAACATTTATTGTTCTCATTTGGGTACTATTTTCTACAAGCCTACTAAAAGGGAAATAAATAGTTTTTAATTCTGTAAAATTTGAAATATGACTTGAATTTGAAGTAAGAATTTCCACTATTTTCCGAATTACCAATTCTATTGCTTCACCGGGATGAACTTTATTATCCGAGGAGAGACTTTCTGGCTCCAATCTTATTGAACCTAAGCCATCGTGTAACTCAACTAAAGGTATCTTACGGTTTAAGTTTGAGGTTCTACCACCTTTATCCTCATTGAATTGAAGGTTATGTAGTTTTTCTTGTAGATTCTGCAAATCAGACTTATAGGGTACACTACCTAGGTTGTCAACATATTTCTCAAAAACTTTAGGCTTACTACTCGCTCGCATCAGTTTTGCATTATTTCCGGACCCCTCAAAATATAGGGTATGCTCCTCCCCCGAGGCATCGGTATATTCCTCCTTCAAATTCCACCAATCCATCACCTTCGCCACTCCCGCCTTGCCCAGTTCCACTAAAGCCGCTCCCCCTTGCAAAACCTTATCAATCAGCCAATCGATGGCATTATTGATCACCTCTCGTGCCTTTTCGATCATAGAGGCCAGGCGTCTGCCTAGGCGACCCAAACCTGCCGTGCGAGCGAGAAAGTCGATGGTGGGAGGTAAGCCCTGAGCCAGGGCCTGCTCCAAATACTGAGCTGCCTGGGTCAGGGAGCCCTTGGCAATATCCAAGATGCCCTTGGTAAAGGAATTGAGGATCTCTAGCATCTCCCGGATACGATTGATGACCACCATGACTGCGTCGTAGAAAGCGATGCAGCCATTAATGGTAGCTACGATGCCCGTGGGTTCCAAACTAGCCAGAATCTTGAGGGAGGCAACGATGACCACCTTTTCCATGATATAGGTGCTAATGCTGGTTGTGACGACACTCCAGAGCTGGCTGAGTTGGTCCTTGATATGGTCAAAGATGGAGGCGGGGTTTTCGTAAAATTCGGTGATGAACTCCCAGGCTCCTTCCAGCTTGTCTATGCCGCTGCGGATCATGTCGACCTTTTCCTTGCCAATCTTCTTTTCCAATCGGTCCAGCACATTGTCCAAGGTGATTCCCAAGATGTCCAAGGCCATTTGCAGAATGCTTTGTAGACTGAAATCCGGCGGGGGTTTGATATTGGCCTCTTCTAGCTGGCCAAATAGCCATTTTTGAAGGCCATCCAACAGGTGGGTGAGGAAGTTTTCGAAGAAGTACTTGAAGCCCAGCCCCATGGCCCTGACCAGGTTGATCAGGAAGTTGATCGGATCATTTTTGATGGTCTCGATGGCCTCCAGGGTCTGGGAGATGATGGAATGGATCAACTCGGGGGGAATTCCCATCATGTTCAGCAGCAGTTCAACGAGTACGATTACTAATCTGCCCACAAAAAGGACCAGTCGGCTAATGGGTTCTCCAAACTGGGCCACAATGCGCTCGAAGGCTGCCAAGGGATCCACCAGGTCGTCGATGCTGAGGCCGTTCCAGATATCCAGGAAGAGTTGGACCATCGCCTGAGGCGTCATGTTGAGTTCCTGGACCAAGGCTTCAATCTGGCTTACTGCCTGTTCGATGACCCCACTTTCTTTCAATTCCTGGAAGCGGGATTCCCCTCCCGGTACCAGCCCCATAAAGCCGCGGATGATGTTTTCCGTCGTGCGTTCTACCGGTTCCCCCGTAAAGGGATCCCGTTCGATGATGACCGATAACAAATGGAAGCCCGGAATAAGGCTGGCAAAGTCAGACAAGGCTCCTAGGAGGGAATCCTGGATAAGGGAAAATACCTTAGAGGCTACTTCATAGGCAAAGGCAAAATAGTCGGCCAGTAATTCCAGGTACTGATCTAGTATGTCGGCAAAGGCTCCCGGAATATCCGCCAAATCGTCTAGGCTAAAGAGGGCAAATACCTGTTCCACGATGCCGTGCATGCGGTCCAGGATGGAGAAGAAGGTTTCTAACTGTGTGTCAATCCAGTCGGCCGTCTCTTGGAGGGTGCCCTTTTTCTCCATTTCCTCTACTTCCGTGGTTTTTCCGATGAGGAGAAGAAAATCCTTGAGGATTTCTACCGTTGGTGCTTCTACTGCCTCCTCAGAGGGAAATTTTTGCCCTAGAACTTTGGTGGCGAGTCGGTAGGCATCGCTATTTTCCTCCAGGTAGGCTACCAGGGGCGTTATCAGAGCTTCTTTGACCCATTCCAGTAATTCTTGGGCTTTAGCCGTGGCAAAAGCCTCCAGTTCTGTATACAGACCGGTAAACTGTTTGCGCAAGACCTCCAGGTTGCCTTCTATCCCCAGCGTCAGTCCCATTTCGTTCCAGGCGTCTTCCAGGGCTTTTTCTATACGACTCAAACTAAACCCGATGGAGGCTATCTGGCTATTTATGAATTCAAACGCCTTATCTATGAGGCCGTATTCGTCCAGTTTTTGGAAGAGCAAGGTGCCACCTGGAGTGATTCCCATGAGGCCTTGGAGGAGGGTGTGGGGACTACGTTGCACCCGTTCTCCCCTCAGGATATCGTATTCCACTACATAGCTGAAGAGCTTGTAGCCTGGAATATAGTCGATGAGGTCCTGGGCAGAAATGCCAAAACTCCCTGCTAAGCTTAGCATGTCCTGTACGAGCTCCTCGATCCAACTGGCCTGAATTTCCCCTTCCTCGGCTTGACGTTGGAGATTTACCGCTCCCTGTTGGAGGGTATGGGTGAGTTCATGGGCGAGCAGGTGTTCCCCTTTGCGGGATTCCGGTTGGTATTTTCCTTCATTGAAATAGATGTCTTTGCCATGGGTAAAGGCCTGGGCATGAAGGCTCCGACTCATTTTGATGGCGGCTGCATCGGTATGGATGCGCACAGCACTGAAGTCTGCGCCAAAGCCCCTTTCCATGCGGTTTCTAACTCGTTTAGGAAGGGGAAAGCCCGTCCCTTTGGTGGCGTTGAGGTAGGGGGCGAAATCTTTTGCAGGTTTGGGTGTTTCTTCCTTTTCCTGGATTTCTTCCATGGGGAGTTCGGATTCCTGAACCAGGGGGGCTGTTTGCCCTGGTGCGGGTGAGGATGGGACAGAGGATTCCGTTCCAAGCTTTCGAACAGAATTTTCCCTTTTTGACAACTGTTGTCCATTGGGAAGGGCAACTTCGACTGGCTCTCCAAAGTAGTTGGCAACGAGGTTGGAGTGGGGGAGGGCCATTATTTTATCTGCAGCAGCATCTGCTTCCCTTTCCAAAGGATCGTTGGCGGCTTGAATGGTTAATTTGGGTTGGAAAATAGGGGTATCAGCTCCAGCTTCTGTGGAGTTTGGGTCCGGTCCTTTTTTGGCGGGAAAGATAGGCCTGGACCGGGTTTGGAGGGATAGGCTTGGGGTCTTTCGAGAAATGTGGCTTTTCCCGGAAGTGCTTGTGTCTATTTTCATGTGGCTTGGCACAAGATCGCTTCAGGCTCGGGATTTTTCTATATCTGAACAACCTAGGGAAGACTTGTTGTAACAAGTGGTTGTTTTAATGTAACGAATAGTAATTACAACCTTTGGTTACTTCTTTCGTCTTTTTGTTGTGTGTATTTTACCTTAATTTAGTTCCTACTACTCTGTCAGGAAAGTTTTTAAACTTTTTTACCTTGATATTCAAATGAATAAAGTTCTTTCTTATTCAGGTCTCTGCTTATTTTCAGGGGTCTTCATGAGCCCTTTGGGGTTCAGTCGTTAAAAAAGAACCCAAAAAGCTTGCACGAATAAACCCAGGCCTTCACCCTGCGTTTCCATTCTCCCGGTCCCGAAACAGTCTGTATCGGGATGCACTCCGGCGCGCTTTAATTTGATTTCATATTTCCATAGCGTCTAAAAACTTTGTTGACAACGAACTACTCTCTAAAGCATTTTCATCAATTCATAATATTAATACCATGGCCATTGCAGGTTTTTTTATGCTTATTCCCCTTGCCGTCTTAATCGTTACCTTGTGGGCGCTTATTGATGCCATTAAGGGAGAATTCGAAGGAAACATGAAGTTGGTTTGGATCCTTGTCATCATCTTCCTTGGGGTCATCGGACCTATTTTGTATTTAGCGATTGGGAGGGATCAGAAGGTAGGGTAGGAACTCACTCACACAAGCAGCCAATTTCATCTGAGTCGAAGCTTTGAAAGGGGGTATCTATCGCTAAGATGTCTAACTCCTTGTAGGTTTTTCCGGAAGTACTTAGGATATATCCTTTGCCTTCTTGGAGTTGAACCTTATCGACAAATATTTTCTCCCAGGATTCTGGCGTTTCTTTCAGTTGAATTTCTATAGCTACTCTTCTCAGGGCAGCGTATTCCAATTTATTTAGGAATTCAAAATCGCTTGGATATGTGAGGTTCCTGTTCATGGGTTTCTGCTAATTGAGCAATCAAGGCTGAAGCATTTTCAAATATCTACCGCTTACCCAGCCACGCATGCCACAGCCTTCGTGTTCGATGTTCTGGATGACCTCCACGTAGCGCCAGAACTCGTGGTGATTGAGTACGATGACCTTGGTACCCCGGTCTAGGGGACTGCCTTCCATCTGCTCGAAATCGGTTCCTGGGCCTATTCGAATGTTGAGGTCTTCAGTGGTTTCATAAAAAAACTCCGCGTCCATTTGCCTACCCATCACCATGGATCTAAAGCTGAGCAGGGGGAAGGCCGGACCGGGATCTTGCTTTCTGTGCGGGGAGATATCGTCATGGCCGATAACATCCAACAACTCGTATTTGCGGACGATCGCCGTTGCGACGCCAATGGCTGTTTCAATTTGTTTGGAAGGGAAGGTATGCCAGCCTGAAGAGGCTTGTTCGTGTTTATGGACAGCTTCTAGGATCTCATCTGTAGGATATTCTTCTCCAAACCAACTAAACCATTTGTCTTCTCTCCGATTCATTCTTCCCGCATTGTCTAATTCAATACCAATAGAGTGGCTATTCATCCCCAGGAGGTCATTCCATTCGCTTCTTCCCGCATGCCAGGCCTTGCGGTTAAAGGCGACCAACTGAGTTACGCCTCCGTCTCTCCCAATGACGATGTGGGCGGATGCTTGCGCATTTGAATTGGTCAGCCAATTGATAGAGGACTGGGCATTGCGCCCAGCTGTATAGTGCATCACCAAGTACTTGGGGCTGAGGGGGCCTTGCTGGTTGGGGCTGCGTACAAAGGGGACGGATGTTCCTGCTTCTGTTTCCAGGCGGTGGTTCTTAATCTTATAATTGGGGGGCTGCATGCGGGGTACTTAATATTCGAATTAGCTTGCTTTAAGCTCCAGAAAAAATGTGTGGTTTCCAAGAAAAAAAATCAAGGATCTAATACCGAAAGGGCTGATGCCACCATTCCTTCCACACTTTCCTGACTAGGATGCAGCTTTTCGATTACTTTTAATCCATTGTAGAAGGTAACGAGGAAACTGGCCAGGTTTTGGGCGTCTTGTTTGATAGAAATTTCCCCTGTTTTTTGCCCCTCCAATAGGTATCTGCCAAATAGATCTTCCATATCGGACCTGTTTTGGGTCAGCAAGGTGAGCATTTCCGGATCCTTATTCGCAAGCTCGGTGATATTGTTTACTACGAAACAGCCTTTTAGCTCCTCCTCTTTCTGATTATTCTTGATGGCCTGGGCAAATAGCTGTTGGAATCCTTCCTTCACAGAGTCTTGTCCCTCAAAGAGATTTTGTACGGCATCAAAGTTTTTTTGCTTGTAGTGGTTGAAGGCCTGAAAGAAAATTTCCTTTTTGTCCCCAAAACTATTGTAGATACTGGCTCGGTTAATTCCCAGGTGATCCACCAGTTCTTGAATAGAGGTGGCGTGATAGCCTTGTTTCCAGAAAAGGTTCATGGCCTTTTCTAGGATTTCTTCGCGTTCAAATGTTTTGGGTCGAGCCATTGACGTTACTTCTTCTCTCCTACAAATTCGAAATCTTCTGGCTCTTTTCAAAAATTACCCCCTCCTCTTCTCTTCTCATGCGCCTCTGGGGGTAATTTGGGATGGTTTTAGATTAATTTTAGTTTTGAAGTAGGGGATTTACATTGATTCCGCCATCGATATTGTACTCAGCTCCTGTGATAAACCAGGCGTCATCCGAGGCCAGGAATCCTACGAGTTTGGCGATAGCTTCTGGAGTTCCAAATTCCTTGAGGGGCACACGCTCCTGTATAGCGGCAGCAAAGCCGTGAAGTTGTTCTTCGCCCATGCCTGTTTTTCCAAATATGGGGGTATTTACGGGACCGGGATTGACGGCATTTACCCGAATTTTCCTGGGAGCCAATTCCGTTGCACTGGTACGAGTAAAGGAATTCATTGCTGCCTTACTGGCCGCATAAATGGCTGTATTAGGCATTCCTGTGTAGGCATTTACTGAGGAAAGGTTGATCACTGAGGCACCATCCTTTAGTAAGGGCAATAATTTCTGCAGGGTGAAGACAGCCCCTTTGAAATTGATCCCCATAATGGTATCATACATGTCCTCTGTAATTTGTCCCAAGGGGGTAGGGTAGAAGACTCCGGCATTGATAAATAAGATATCTATTTTGCCATAGGTATTCTTAACCTCTTCTACTAAGGCATCTATGGCGGCAAGATTTCCTTGATCTGCTGCAAAGCCCTTTGCCCCTAATTCTGCGGCTGCCTTTTCCACTTTTTCCGCACTTCTTCCAGTGATGAGGACTTGAGCCCCCTGAGCAATAAATTCTTGGGCAGTAGAGTAACCAATTCCGCTGTTACCTCCGGTAACTACAGCGATTTTTCCGTTTAGTGATTGCATGTTATTTATTTTAGAATGATTGTTCCAGTATATAATTATGGAACGTTCGTTCTAAAATAAGGTTTCAGAAATTTGAGGGCTTTTTTTCAATTCTTAGCTTTCAGGGGATAAAGTTTGGGGTAGCTTGGGAAAGGAAGTTAATAATGGTACAATAATTGATCGCTTTATTTTTGCTAGTAGATAAAATAATCTTTCTTTATTTCTGTTATTGATAATATTATACTACTGGACGAGATAGACGAAAACATTATTCCTTATAACATGTCTTTCAACCAGAATTTGACCCTTCTCCAGCAGCAAGTACAGAAATTCAAGCATCAAGTCGCTAACAAGGAAGCTGCCAAACTTGCTTTTGTAATACCCTTCATTGAGTGCTTGGGCTATAATGTCCGTGATCCCTATGAAGTGAAACCTGGGTTTTCCTTCGGGATTGATTCCGATGCTGCCAGGCTCGTTGATTTTTGTGTTATGGTTAATGATGCGCCTGCCTTTTTATTAGCGTGTGAAAGTTTAAACTCTCCCTTGGAGATTTCCCAGTCTCCCTTGTACGATAGTTTTTCTTCCATTCCTGTAAAATTTGCCATTCTGACCAACGGCATTGAATATCAATTTTTTTCTGATTTAGAGGAGGATGGGCGTTTGGATTCTAAGCCATTTTTTTCAGTTAATTTGGAAAAGGTTTCTGCTACTCAAATCGAGGGCCTTTCCCGTTTTCAGAAGTCTAACTTTAATACCAAAGAAATTTTGGTCTCCGTTACCACCCTGAAATTTCGTCGCGATTTGAAAGAAGCCTTGTATCAGGAGTTGGTCAATCCCAGTGAGGAGTTCATATTTCATATTCTGAAATCTATTAAGATTGGGCGCGTCACCCAGAAACTGATTGAGGCCTATCGCCCAGATGTGAAGGAATGTATTCGAGAAACTTTAGAGGAGTTAGTTGATGACATGATTAGTCCTACCTCTTCTTCTACCTCTCTCCCAGTCGTACCCTCCTCCATTGAAGATGGGGTTGTTCCTCGTATTTCTTCTGGACCTGTTAAGAATACCTCGGGGGATCCCATTTCAAACTATTCAGAAAAGTTGGTTGACGAAAATCCGTTAAATTCTCCGTCTCATACCAATGGTCATAGCAATGGCTCTTTGGATAAGCGGAGAGATGATCCCTTTTCGATTAAGTAGGATTAAGCTATTTCCCATTCAAAATTTTCGTTTTTCAATTACCCCTTTATCCTCTAAATGCATGATATTTGTCTTTATTGCCAATTTAGACGATATGCATTAATATCGTTTATATAGACGATAAAATTGATTATCGTTAAAAAGAACGATATATTTAACATATGAAAGACGGAATGCTTGGCGTAATAACGGGGGATGTCGTCAATTCCAGGAAAGAAGATACCCCAATTTGGTTGAATAAGTTAAAATCAGTTTTGAACCAATATGGAGAAACTCCCAAAGATTGGGAAATTTTTAGGGGCGATACGTTTCAACTAAAAACTAGTCCAACAGAGGTACTAAGGATAGCCATTCTTATAAAAGCTCAGTTAAAGCAAGTGAAAAATTTGGATGTGCGAATGGGAATAGGGATAGGGGCGGTTGACTATGAAAGTAAAAACATTACAGAATCCAATGGGGAAGCGTATATAAACTCAGGTCTATCTTTCAATGAGTTAGGAAAAAGAAGACTAGCGATAAAAACTCCCTGGCCCCCCTTTGATGAAAATTGGAACCTTTATCTCAAACTCGCCTCACTGACCATGGACACCTGGGCTCCCAAATCAGCTGCAATCTTCAAAACAGCACTAGAGCAGCCAGAAAAAACTCAAATGGAATTGGCACGAGAGTTAAAAAAATCTCAAAGCACCATAAGTGCAAGCTTAAACAGAACGGGATATGATGAGATTGAGGAGATGCTGAGAAAATTTAGCCAAAACTTAGAAAATGAATATCTTTAAAAATGATACTCTTCTTGAAATTATTTTTAGCACATTGTTTGGGGGATTTTTTGTTTCAACCCGATTCATGGGTAAAGGATAAGGAAACAAATAAAGAGAGATCTTCTAAATTATATTTGCACATCCTAAGTCATTTTGCCCTCTCCCTCTTGGTCGTATTTGATTACACGTATATTTATGGCATTCTTGTGATAGTTGTCTTACACTATTTGATAGACTTATTAAAGTTATATACGCAATCTTGGGTTGACAAGAGAATCGCATTCGGGCTAGACCAGTTATTACACATAATTGTATTACTCATCGTTGCCAATTCCTATGACCCAACACTAGGAAAATATTTGGGAGAAATAGAGGCAGCTAAAGTAATTCCTCTTCTATTGGCCATAATTCTATTGACCACAGTTAGCTCAACTGCCATAAAAATAATTATATCAGAATGGAATCCCGAAAACAAAATTACCATTGAAGAATCACTTAAGAATGCGGGAAGCTATATAGGGATGCTGGAGCGCCTCTTTGTTTTTGGGTTTGTCGTTACGGATCACTTTGAGGCAATCGGGCTTCTTTTGGCAGCAAAGTCCATTTTCAGATTTGGAGATTTAACAGAATCGAAAAGTCGGGAATTGACCGAATATTTTCTGATTGGGACCTTATTGAGTTTTGGGATTGCCCTGTTGATCGCTCTTTTGTATGAGCAAGTCGCTCCCATTTTATTGACAAGCTCAAATTTGCCGTGAGCCCTTCTTAACTACCCAGAACCTACAATCCCCAGAAGCCTCCTTCACTTCCGGGCTTTCAACTACGCGTTTATCTCGCATAAAGGTGTCAATGAGGGTGAAGCCCGCAGTTTGAATAAGCTGCGCTACCTCTTCATAGTCGGGGATGTGGATGAAAATTTTCCCCGGTTCATTTCGAGAATCTGTGATGAGGTCTCCGAATTCAAATACTTCGGCGGGTTCCTTTCCGCGCTGCCAGCGGAGTCTTTCCTGCTCCCAAAAGGCCGCATATTTGGGGCTTTCTCCCCGATCGTGGGTGGTGAAAACCCAGTAGCTTATCGGCTTTGAGTACTCGATATGCCTCTTCTACGGCTTTAAGCCTTGCTTCGGCACGGGGAATGGACATTAAGCCATTGAAGGAAAAAATAGCTCCATCAAAGGACTCAGCAGGGAAGGGGAGCTCCGTAGCATCTCCTACGATAAACTCAATTTGGCTGTTAAAGGTAGGATTAAGGTCTTGTGCTACTTCAATCATCTTAGGGGTGAGGTCCAGTCCCGTAAGGGAGGAGTAGCCGAGTTGAAACAGGCCAAAGGTGGTTCGCCCTGTACCACAGCCAATGTCTAGCAGCTTATCTGTTTTGTGAAAGTATTGTTCAAAAAGTTGTCTTTCAGACTTCCACAGGCCGAGGTTGAGGGCCAAAGCCCTGTAGGAATCTACAGCCACCTGATATTGCGCTATGACAAAATCGTTGTTGATCTTTTTCATGGAATAAATGGAAAGGTCATTTCCATGAAGCTACAAAATTATTCCATGGAAGAAGGGTGAAGTCATTATCAGGGTTTTTGAAAGGCTGTATGGCGATGATAGGCGGCAACTTCTGAATACGGTGCGGGATTACGCCTTGTTTGTGCTTGCAGACCTCAGTGGGATTACCAAAATCATTAATGATTTGTTGGAAAAACCCATTACTTACAACTCCTTTAAGTATTTTGTAAAGCAAGATGCTGATCTGGCTGAGATATGGTTAAAACAAAAAAATCTTAGATAAAATCCTCCAATTCAAAATTGAGCTAATCGAAAGCAATCCGATGATCTGGCGCAGATTCAGAGTAACGGATAATGCTCCCTTTGGACACCAATCAGGTACATCGGTTAATGGTGCAAAGAAAGTCAAGAACAGCGAAGCCCTCACGAATACTCGAAATGGTAGAAACATGAGTAAAATGTTAGCCCAACCTGCAAGATCCAGCCAATCACCAAATTTTCTGCTGACGTGCCATTCTGTAGCGAAAAAATTGCTGTTGAAGTGGTTGAAACCACTGATAATAATCTAAGAACATGTTTGGAACCATCGATTGTAAGTTTTTAAAAAAATGGTATTCATTTTTCCCCATTTGGTACCCACCTGTGTCCTCCCTTCAAAATGGAGGAGGCTGAATCCGGTGGATTTTTTCACTTGATGAAAGAGAAAAACCCTCGGTTTTTCTTCCCTTCCCTTTTGAAGGGAAGGGCTAGGGATGGGTACAATAAGGAAAAAATGAAAATTTCTTGCATTTTACTAAGCGAGGACCCTTCAATGTCCCAAACATGTTCTAAAAGAAGGGGATTGATAAAAATATGAAACTATATATCAAATACATGGTCAGTTTGCGATGCAAGATGATGGTAAAAGAAGAACTGAAAAAGATAGGATTACGTTATGTGGTTGTTGAATTGGGCATGGTTGAAATATTAGAAAATATCACAGCAAAGCAACGTAAGCAATTGAAGGAAAATTTATTAAAATCCGGGTTGGAATTGTTGGAGGACAAAAAAAGCATCCTGATTGAAAAAATCAAAAATGTTATTATTGAGTTGATTCACTATTCGGATGAATTGCCAAGAGTGAACTATTCTGATTATATCAGTGAAAAATTAGGCTATGACTACACCTATCTGGCCAATACATTTTCTGAGGTCAAAGGGATTACCATTCAGCAGTTTATCATCATCCACAAGATAGAACGGGTTAAAGAATTACTCATCTATGACGAACTGAATCTCACCGAAATTTCCTATAAAATGCACTACAGTAGTGTAGCTCATTTATCGAATCAATTTAAGAAAATCACAGGATTGACTCCGACCTTTTACAAGCAGCTAAAAGACAAACGAAAAGGAAACCTTGAAGATTTATAAATGGGCAATTTTCTAAGTTTTTTTAGCCAGCTATATTTCCAATTGTGTTACCTCCATTCTTATAATCACAAGTAATCTCAGAACATGATTTTTGTTCTTAGCATGTCTTCATTGAGTAGGTAGAAGTGAAACTAACATTTCCCAGATACCATAAAACATGAGATATGTGTAACAATGCCTTCTCGAAGTGTAATGCTTTAGCCAATAATTGTGCTGACCTTCACATCAAAGAAAACTGTCCAGTTGGATTTGTTTTGAAACCTAATAACCTAAAACAAAAAATCATGTCGAAAGAAAAAAGCAAAAAAACACCTCTCAAAACCCTTAAAGAAAAAAGAGCTTCTAAAAAAGCGAAGCAAAGTGAAAAAGAGAGCATAAACAAATCAGATATAAAAACACCTTTCAAAACGCTTGCGGAAAAAAAAGTTGTTAAAGGAGCTAAGGTAAAAAAGAAATAGAGTAATGGTTAAGTCAAGAAGACAAGCTATTATTTTTAACCTGGTCAAATTAATTCGCAGTGCATTGATTTAAACTCGTTCCAGTTTAAATCAAATCAGCTTTAAAAGTTTTACAAATGAAAAATACTGAATTAGAGCATTCAAAAGCTCATCAACTGGAGAATGTAGTTGCCTATGTACCTGGATCGGTCGTGATCAAGTCCATTATGAAGGAAAAGACTGGCACTGTGAGCATCTTTTCATTTGATACAGGAGAGGCTCTGGCCTCAAAAATCTCTCCTTTTCATAATCTCATACAAGTGATTGATGGAGTAGCTGAAGTGATAATTGACGAACAATCTACTCAACTGGAAACGGGACAGATTATGGTAATTCCCGCTCATTCCACCAGTAGATTGAAGGCTAATGAGCGATTCAAAATGCTAACTACCGAGATTAAAAGTGGATACGAAGATGTGAGTTTATAAATGAAA
The DNA here is from genome assembly GCA_965263105.1 of Bacteroidia bacterium. Lineage (GTDB taxonomy): Bacteria > Bacteroidota > Bacteroidia > J057 > J057 > JBCCTX01. The sequence continues at coordinate 2,489,609 of CBDHGL010000003.1, forward strand.
AAGAGAATAAAAGCGAGCCAGGTAATACCACATTTTTCAAATGAGATCCCAATATCAGGAAAATTGTAAGGATAGGCTTATTTCAAAAAATGTATCTCATAACTAAGGAGATACAAACAAATTTAGATATGAAAATCATGAGAAGTTGGAGAGAAATAAAAGTAATGTTGAAATGGAATTTCTCTGTTCTTAGCGATACAGACTTTGTAATTGTTAAGGGAGACAGAGAAGGCATGCTGGATAAATTAGCAGCAAAACTTAAAAAAACAAGGCCAGAACTGGAATCGATCTTTGCGGAGCTTCAGAAATATTGAAGAATCGTAAATCCCGCAGAGAAACACCACGTAAGGAATAATTTAATAATCAAATATGATGGATAACAAAGATATAAAAAATATAAAGAATTCGATGAAGAGAGGTCCCTGGAAGGTTTTGATAATACCGATCGCGATATTAGTAATACTAGGTTTATTTTCACCATGGGTCCAGGTTGGGGCTGGCCAAAGAGGCGTTGTCATGAATTTTGGCGCCGTTCAAGATAAAGTATTGAATGAAGGAATCCATTTCAGGGTACCGATTATGCAGGAGATTACTCTAATGGATGTCAAGATTCATAAGGTAGTGACCGATGCCGCCTCTGCATCATCTGATCTTCAGGATGTGGCTTTATCGGTTGCACTCAATTATCACATTGTACCTGAAAAAGCTAATCTGGTTTATCAGACTATCGGAGTAGATTTTAAGGAGCGGATGATTGACCCCGCGATACAAGAGGTAATGAAGGCAGTATCAGCCCGTTATACAGCCGAAGAATTGATTACCAAAAGGCCCGCGGTAAGTGCGGAAATGCAGGAATCCCTTACCAAACGACTTTTGCTCTCTAATATATCTGTGGACGCATTTTCAATTGTATCATTTAGTTTTTCAAAGATATTTACAGACGCGATTGAAGCAAAACAAACAGCCGAACAGAATGCCCTGAAAGCTAAGCGAGACCTTGATAGGATAAAAGTAGAGGCAGAGCAGACTATCACAGCAGCAACAGCTGAGGCCGAGGCCCTGCGATTACAAAAAATGAATATTTCACCCGACCTTATAGAGCTTAGAAAGATAGAAGCGAACCTCAAAGCGATAGAAAAATGGAATGGTATTCTCCCCCAGGTTACGGGTGCAGGTGCTGTACCATTTATTGGGGTAAATGAATTAAAGAAAAATTAAGCCTTCTGTAAAAAAGAACCAGCAGCTAATTGTATATGAAATCATAGCACCCTGCGGGATGCTACGCTTCATATATATCTTGAATCTTTGTACAAGAAATAGGTGTTATTTCTGGATAAGTAGAGCCACCCAGTGCCGGGAATTGGGCGTCTGGAGACCAACTTGAGGGGAGGGGACAAGGGATTGGGGAGTCCATTTTTCCTGGTTTTCAATATCGATCCAAAGCAGTTCATATTCTCCAGTTAATTGAGAATCAACGAGTGTTACTGACCCTCCTTCGGGGAAATATACAGCATAGGTGCTACCCCTTTGAGCCAGACAATAGGCTTCATCTGCTTCGCGATCCGAGAGGAGTTCATTGGCAGGATATACATGCCTGAGATCCAGGGCATCAAATACCCATCGGAGGCTTTGAATATGGGCCTGTGCCGTATCGGAAATTCCGTGGCCACTCGTAGGACGATGAAAGCGCACAGAAGCAGCTCCTAAAAAGGCGGATCGCCAAAAACGTTCACGGCCATCCTGACTACTCCCATGGCGGTTTTTTCCATACACTTTGACATTATTTAGGGGGCAAGGACCCCTTAGCTTATAAACAATGTCCTTGAACTTCATCCCATTGTCGTAGTGCTGCTGGTTTTTCTGATGGTTATTCTGTGAGATGTCTACAAAGTCAAAATGCTCAGGGTGCTGAATGGTAACAAAATGGTCGGGATGCATGAGGTCGTGGGGATCCCACATTTCGGTCACATAAATCTGTTTATCCCGAATTTTTGCCTGGGTTTTGAGGTAATTGGCCCAAAATAGTCCCCATTCTGCTGTTACTGAGGTCTCGTTGTCAATGCAGTAGAGGATATGATCAAATTTCAGGCTAATGGAGAGTAGCTTATCGACGAAACGCTGCTGCTTTGCCAGCAAGAAAGTATTGTTGTCCGCTTTGGGAACGGACCAAAAGAAGGGATTCTCCCGTGCAATAGGGTGAGTGGGTACAGAATCGGGTAGCCTAACGCGCCAGTTTTGGGCGTTGATATCATTTTGAGGATTGAAAGGGTTATTAAGCCAGTTTTCGCGGTAGAAGTCAAAGGTCGCCCAGAGCTCGATTTGAACAATGATATCCCGTTGGGCCGTTTGCTCTAGAAAATTCTCAAAGCGCCTCCAATACTCAGGGTTGAATTGGCTTAGGTCATAGCCTTCGTCGGTTTTCAGGAAAGCCCAAACATCCCCGCTATCTCGTGAGGACATGGTGCACCGAACATAGTTGCCACCCACAGAAGAAATGACATCTAGTTCCCTTTCTACTTGATCCTGTTGAAAAAGATTATCATTGCTGGAGCCTCCAATAAGCATGAGAGGCTTTCCCTTGTAGGACCAATAGTTGGGCAACTCAGATGAAAGGTAGAGGCCATCGGATTGACCATAGCTAGCCAAAGAAGCCATCAGAAATAGTAGAACCAAGGATCTCATAGGAAAATGACTGAGCTTAAATATAAGAACGGAGGTAGTTGCGGCATTGGATCAAGGACTGCTTCCTCGCCTCCAAACTCCCCTCAAAGGCTTTGTCTTCCACTTCTACACAGACTGGCCCCTCATAGCGAACATCGTGTAGGGCGGAAAAGAAGGCGCCCCAGTCAATATCTCCTAGTCCGGGTAGCTTAGGAGAGTGGAATTGTAAGGGATGGGCCAGAATTCCTACTTCATTGAGTTTATCCCGATATACTTTGGCGTCTTTGACGTGTACGTGAACGAGGCGATCGGCAAACTCATAAATGGGTTTGATATAGTCCATCTGCATCCAGAGGAGGTGGGAGGGATCATAGTTGAGGCCAAAGTTTTTCGAGGGAATGATGTCAAACATCTGCCGCCAGATGGCTGGGGAGAAAGCGAGGTTTTTGCCTTCAGGCCATTCGTCCTGGGTGAAGTACATGGGACAGTTTTCTATGCCAATCCGAATACCGTGTTCTTCTGCGAACTGAATGATCGGAGGCCATACCTGGCTAAATTTTTCCAAGTTTTCTTCAACTGACTTGGCTTGTTCTCTCCCGATAAAGGTGTTGACCGTATCTAGCCCCAATTTCTTGGCGGCGAGGATCAAGTCTTTCAGGTGTTGGATGTAAACGGTGGCTTTCGCCTCATCGGCATCCATGGGGTTGGGATAGTATCCCAAGGCGGACATTCGTACATTTTTGGCTTCCAGGTACTGATGTATCTGCTGAATCCGACTGAAGGAGAGCGCTCCGACATCTATATGAGTTACGCCGGCATATCTACGTTCTGCCTTTCCCTTGGGCCAACACATGACTTCAACGTAGTGATAGTCTTGCTCAGAGGCAAAGTCTACTACGTCTTCAAAGTCCAGGTCGGGAAGAATCGCTGTAACAAATCCGAGTTGCATCATGGGGCAATGGGGAAATAAAAAATGAGAAATAAAAAATGAACTCCTTTCCCCAATTTCATCAAGAATAGGAAGAAAAGGTCAATTGAAGTTACGATTTGTCCAGAAAAAAACTACCCCGAATGCTAAAAAAGCAGTGGGGTAGCATTAGGGTTACAGTGTCAACCCGTGAGTATCATGGTTTCTTATCAGGAGGACGATGGGAAATAGGAATTTCCCTTTTATCGAAGAAAATCATTAGATTAAATGCATGAAAACAAATGGTATACTTTTTCTAGCTCTGGGGGCCTTACTTTTATGGGCCTGTTCTACAAGTTCCACTTCGACAGAGAGCCATAAAGAAATGGTTGAGGAGGTCGAGGAAACGGCCTTCTTTGTGGCTGATCCCCAGCCAATTGAAGCCCAAGAAGTCGAAATACTTCCAATAGGATCTCGGGCGCCAGATTTTCGCTTGCCAGGCGTGGACGGGAAATTCCATAGCCTCTCAGATTATGCAGATGCTCAGGTACTTGTCATCATATTTACCTGTAATCACTGTCCTACGGCACAGGCCTATGAGGATCGGATGATACAGCTTACAGAGGATTATGCTGCTAAGGGTGTTCAGGTGGTAGCTATAAGTCCCAATAGTCCTTTGGGTTTGTTATATGAAGAATTGGGCTATTCGGATTTAGGGGATGACTTTGAAGAAATGGTTATACGTGCTGAATACAAGGAATACAATTTCCCCTACCTCTATGATGGAGATGACCATGCAGCTTCCCTGCAATATGGCCCTGCAGCTACCCCTCATTCTTTTGTGTTCGATAAAGATCGCATTCTGCGCTATGTGGGTAGGTTGGATGCATCAGAAAAACCCGGTTCAGCTCAAGCAGAGGATATACGGGCCGCTATCGATGCCCTGTTAGCAGGAGAAGAGGTATCAACTCCTGAGACGAAAACTTTTGGCTGCTCTACCAAATGGGCCTGGAAGACAGAATACAAAGAAAAGGTAGAGAAAGAGTGGGCCGCGAAAGAGGTCAGTCTGGACAATATCAATGAAGCGGGAATAAAAGACTTGATAGCCAATGACTCAGATAAATTGCGCCTGATAAATATTTGGGCGACCTGGTGTGGTCCCTGTGTGATGGAATATCCTAGTTTTATCGAGATTCACCGCATGTTCCAAGGGAGGGATTTTGAGTTTATTTCCCTCAGCGCAGATACGCCTGATCAAAAGGAGGCCGCCTTGAAGTTTCTTCAAAAGTCTAACTCAGCCGTGACCAATTACATTTTTGAAAAAGACGACAAATACGCCTTGATTGAAGCGGTAGATCCCGATTGGCAGGGGGCCTTACCCTATACCCTAATAGTCGCACCAGGGGGAGAAAAACTGTATGCCAAACAAGGAATTATCGATCCCCTTGAGGTTAAGCGGATCATTGTGGAAAGCCCGATGATAGGGCGCTATTACTAAAGAGCTTCTTCCAGTTCGAGTAAAAATTTCTTTCGCCAAATACCTCCTCCATAGCCGCGCAATTCTCCATTGTGTCCGATAATACGGTGGCAGGGGACAATGATAGCGATGCGGTTATCCCCATTTGCCCTGGCTACAGCTCTTACGGCTTGGGGGCTATCCAGGGTAAGTGCCTGCTCTTTGTAGGATCGGGTTTTTCCATAGGGAATTGCTTGCAAAGCTGCCCAAACTCGTTGTTGGAAGGGACTTCCAGGCATTACCAGGGGGAGGGAAAAGTTTTTTCTGGTCCCTTCAAAATATTCATTCAGTTCCTCAGCTAGTTGGGCAAGGTGTGGAGATTTTCCGGGTAGCAAAGTAGCTTTTAGGTACTTTTTAAGCCGTTTGAGTTGGGTCTCAAGCATAGGCCTATCGGCAAACTCCAGCAAGCAAATCCCCTCCTCTGTAGCCCCCGCCACCATAGGCCCCAGTGGGGTAAGGATTCGGGAAATTACGACCTGTGTTTTTTCATTACTTCGACTGGGAGCAACGCCTACCTGTTCCTTGAACTGTTTTCCAAAACTCCCCAGCCCTTCAAAGCCTTGGGCAAAGGCAGCTTGCGTAACACTTTCTCCCTGTCTGAGGGCCCCAAAGGCTTGATTAATGCGGAGACTGCGTTGGAATGCCTGAAAAGTCATTCCATGGTTTTTCTTGAACCAACGCCTCACACGGGAGGGATCGATACCCAGCTGACGAATTTGGTAGTCGGAGATCTTTTCGCTAGGGGCCTGCTCCCATATCACCAGTAGTTGATCCAGCCAGTCAGGAGTGGCTCCTAAGGGGCGCTCTGGGTGGCAAACCTTGCAGGGTCTATAGCCGTGTAGGATGGCTTCCTTTTGGGTAGGATAATATTCTACGTTTTTTGCCAAGGGCTTTTTGGCAGTGCAGGTAGGCCTACAAAAAATACCGGTCGTCTTGATGGCCGCAAAGAAAATTCCTTCAAATGACGAGTCTCTTTCTACCAAGGCCTTGAACATTACTGCGGGTTCTGGAAGGGTATGAGCCATAAAAATTACGTTTATACCAAATCTAGTAGAGCAGGGAGCACTTTGCAACCCGAAATTGAACACGGAATTTTAGCAACTTCATCTTGGGGAAAATTTATAATAAATAGAGTTTTTTTTGATAAAATTCTTACATAAAAATAATCTGAAAGCGTTTTTTATGTATCTTAAATAAGTTAGCGGGTATTCTAATCAGTATTTACATTGGTATGTTCAGGTGGGAATTATGTGGGTTTAGCACATTTCAACAAAAAAAATATTTTAATTTATTTAATTGAATAGTATAAACAATTTTACCGTGAAAACTGTATATCGTATCATCCTGGTTTTATGGGTTTTTCAACCTTGCTTCCAGATAGCACAGACGACGAATGAGGATCTGACGGCTTTTAATAACAAGTTGGTAAAGGAGTATAATGCCTTTTCCGAAAACAAATTAAATTTTGCCTATGCCTTTCTTCAAATGGAAGAAGCAGAACTATTAGATCCTTACATCAAAAAAATTCAAGACGACATAGAGGGGTCGATTGTGAAATTAAGGGAAAATGAAGGGCAGCTTAGTAGCATGCCTTTCCATGCATCTGCACTTCAGTCTTTTTACGCCTTCAAAGAGGTGTATTCTTACGATATTCCTCAATTGCTAGAACAAAGAGCCGATCGTTTTGAATCCATGAAAAAGTTGTCAAACTTTTTTGAAATGGAGGAAGAAATAGATGCCAAACTGTTCTCGGCGGAGCAAAATTTTCTATCAGCCCAGGCCGAATTTGTTACGGAGCATCAGCTCAATACACAGGTAACACGGGATGGACAGATTGAGACGGGTAAGGCCTTGGCTCGGGTTCACGCTTACAAGAGATATGCAAGAGATATCTATCTACAGTACTTCATTATTGCGAAACTCAACAATGACCTGTGGGAAAGATATGATGAGCAAGATCACATAAATGCGGATCTCAAGCGCCAGGAAATTCTACTTCGTGGTAAGAAAATCATTAATCGCATCAGAAAAATGCCGGGTTTTGAGGACGACACGGGATATAAAGATGCAGTGGTTGCGGTTCTCCAAAAGTACCATAAGTTATCCACCAAGGAATATAAGCAACTTATTTATTTTCAGGATAAATTGGAGAAACCCGGTGCTGTGAGCAGCGAGGAGGAAGCTGACTTATACAATCAAATGGTCGATCGACACAATCAAATTATTTCCGAATACAATACCCAGGTTCCCATTTTATTGAAAGAGATGGAGCGGCAACAGGAATTGTTAGTTGCCAAGATTCTTCCTATCGCTGAAGTTGAGGCGAAACTCATAGGGACTAAGGAGGAGATCAACTAGGGCTTACTCATATTCCAGCAAAGCAGTTGCCTGACAGGCGGTATTACTGCTAAGTCTAATCCAATGGGCTTGGTATCCTGAAGGGAATTCATGCATAAGTTTTTCACCAGGCCTTACTTCAAATGTCTTATAGGGAACCCAAATTCCGTGGGCTATTGACACTTCTACCAGGAATTCTACGACTTGTGAATGAGAATGGGAAATTTGAAGGTTTTTGCGGTCATAGCCTGTGAATAAATAGGGATCTGAGGCTTTGTCTTTTTCAACTGGACTATTCAACCAGGGGCCTCCTTTTCCTCGGGGCTTACCCAATTTCCAGACATCGTCCACCATTCCCATCCATAGCCCAATATTGTCATTGATGAACAGATTGTCGTGGGTTGGAACCTGTAAATTTATCCCAGAAAGGACCAATAAGCCTCTCCAGGAACAATAGTCTACTATACGTCTATTATGTGTGCTTACAGGCTTCATTTTCTGATAATCAGGGACATTATTCCCTGCCCCTTCTGCTCGCGGAATTTCATAAAAGGTTCCGTGTATATTGGCCAGGTATCGCTCGGACTGGACCTCTCTCAATGCTCGGGGAAAACCCAGGGGCCAGCTTTTTCGGTAGTTTAGGGGGCTTTTTGGGAGCCTGTAGGCCTCTCCATTAGGCCCTTTGACAATTATAGAGGCTTCGTCTTCTTCAAAGGGTTTCTGAGAAAGTGCTGCCAGCCGAAGGACTTCTTCCGATCGGTTTTTTTCTCCATGGCTAAAGGTTAATCCCGTGGTATCGGAATTTAGGTTGGCTTCCCAGTAGGTTTCCATTTGAGGATCCCAGATCTGCAAACTTTTATTGTGCCCTGCAGGTCGGATCAGGGCTCCAGAAAAATCCTCCTTCTCCCCAAAGGAGGCTATGCCTTGCATCCGACTTTCTTCTTTTGGAAGGCTTTCCCTTGAAGAGGAATAATGGAAATAGGCGCTTGCCTGGACAGCTTTGTCGGAGCGTATTCGAATCCAGCTTCCCTTTAAACTTTCTGGTAAAATCTCAAAGTGATAAGCCTTCCGCTCTAGCGTAAGGTTTTTCCAAACCTTCCAGTTTCCATTACCTTCTTCGTCAATTTCCAAGGTCCAGTTTACGGCATAGGAACTTTCCTGAGTTAAGTGGAAAACACGTTTTTCATACCCCGCTAATAAATATGGATCAGAGGGCTCGTCAGCTTTGACCGAATCCTCTATGTATAGGCCTCCCCATCCCAATTTAGGGCCAAAAGTACTAAGTTCTTCCACGCTCCCCCACCAGATATTTGATTGAGGTTGACCGACAATTGGGTTTTCTAAGGTAGAGGCATCATCCGCTGCTAGAATGAGTTTGTCATTCCAAATGGCGAAGTCAGGAATATAGCGCAGGTGGCTTGCTATAGGGCGAATTCCTGAGGTGTTCCCCGCAGAAAATGTTTTGGGAAAGTGGAAGAAGCTTCCATGCATCACCATCATCATTTGGGTGGGAGATACGCTTCTTATCCTCGGCCATTCAGTAAACCAACCGTGCCGGGGATCGAAGGTATGACTGGCTTTAGGTAACCTATAGGTATACCATTTATCCTGGTCCCTTAGCTTGAGCAATACGGAGGCCTTGTCCCAACCCATACTCCAAACAGGATCGTCTGGGTTTTTATTTCCCAAAAGATCTCCTGGGCCCCTGACATCGGTAAAGGGTTTCCTTTCCACGATTTTCCATTCATCTCCATCCCATTCTGCCAGAACCCCCGCTTCCTCCCAGCTTTTAGCTTCTTCTCCTACTAATAGGTGTTTATAGCCCTTTGAATGACCAGGATGTTCCCCATTATTGGCTACGATAAAATGATTTTGCCCTACATAGGCTCCCTTTCCGTGCCATCCAGGGACGGGCTTTTCAAAGAGTTTTTTTACTTCCAACGTATACACATCCACCTCATAGACTGCTCCTTCCATTTCGTAGAAATACACCTTTGTCTCTGGCTCAAATAAGTGCCGAGTGGTAGCTGTCATTCTTCCTTCCAATTGCATGACATCCGCCGTTCGTACCTGTCCGGTACTATCGATAAAATAGGGTCCCATGATGAGTTGCTGGCTCTCTTCATGGATCATTCGATTTGCATGGGTTCCTCCTACACTATTTGGATGAATCCGCTGACTCATATGGGGATCGATGCTATAGAGTTTGTCATTGCTCCCGGTACGTTGATGAGGCGGATAGGTCATGTACCAAAGCTTTCCAGCCCAAGGTACTACCGCCCCAATTCCACATTCTCTATGCCTAGTTTTTCCGAGTGAATCATCTGGATGGTTATATACAGCCTGGTGGGGATAAATCCCACTTATTTGTAAATAGGAATTTTGGGGAAAACTGTCTATCTGGCTATTATACTCGGCTAGTGGAGCCGTACAATAGGTAAGGAACAGGATAGCGAAAATGCAAGGAAAAAGGTGGCGCATAGAGTATGGGGGTTAAGATGAAAAGGAGTCGGTACGTTCAATAAATTCAAGTTTGGAACCTCTTATTCTTTTATCAGGTGGATTTGACCATATTGACCATCAAATCCCGGAAATTTTTGAACCGAACCCATTCGTAGATTATTTATAGCCAAAGCCAATTGAGGCTTGCCTTTTTGTTCGATTTGATCAATTGGAACTTGATGCAATAAGGTAAATTCATTGCCAAAAGTGGATATAAGTTGTATATATTCTTTTAACACCGTCTTTGTTTTGGGGCCTTTCCCCAATAGTTCACTCAGGATTTCAGGGAGAGGAACTATGTATTCGAAGTCTGCCGCGTCTGCAGGTTTCCGTGGGTGCTGCCTATCAGCCAATTCTGTTACCCTATACAATACACCAAGGGTCATTTTTTTTCCACACACAGGACAAATGCCTAATGAAGACATGGAGTCCGAAGGCTCCATCATCACCCCACATTTCCGATGGCCATCCATATGATATTTGCCCTCTTCTGGGAAAAATTCATAGGTTCCCTCAAAGCCTTTGCCGGTCTTTAAGGCCGTAAAAATTCCTTCATAACTGCGTTCCGTAGCAAAGCGATTGGCTTCCCTTCCAAGATTACCAGGAGAATGAGCGTCCGAACTGGAAACCAAGGTATAGGCATCTAGGTTACTAACGGTCCAATTCATGGCAGGGTCTGAGGAAAGACCCGTTTCTAAAGCAAAAATTTCCTCGGTCAAGTCCTCAAAGCAGGCCTCTAGGCTATCGTATCCAGACTTAGACCCAAAGGTGGAAAACCAAGGCGTCCAGATATGGGCCGGAATGAGGTAGGCAGATGCGGAACTTTCCCGTACTACTTCCAGAACATCTCTGGAGGACAACTTGAGAATGGGACGACCATCTGAGGCCAGATTGCCATAATGAGAAAGGCCTTGGTTAATGGCTTCCACGGTGGCAAAATCAGGTGCATATAGTAGGTTGTGGTTTTTTCTCACCCGATCGTTTTTCCGATAGATAGAAGATACTTCCGTGCTTAAGAGGAAACGAATTTCCTTTTCTTTTGGGCTAACATTGGGCAGGGCAGGAGATAGGGGGGGATTTTTGAGTTTGAATAATCCCTGGCCATCGGGAATAAGCTTTTCCTGAAGTTCTGCAAACCAGGCAGGATGGGTGAAGTCTCCCGTTCCAACCACATCTATCCCTTTTATCAATGCCCATTGATAGAGGCTTTCCAGGTTGAGGTACTTGCTGGTCGCATAGGCATAGTGAGAATGAATATGGAGATCAGCAAGGAAATGCATGAATTCTATTCTAAAGTGGCGAGAAAATTATAATAAAAAGTAGGTAGAGCTTTTGGTTCTAAGTAAAGATAGAATTAATTCTACCTTTAACTCCCATTGGGGCGATAGGAATCGCAAAAAACTATGGACCATCGACCATGGACTATCAAACTATCCCCCTCTTTTTTGTACCTTTATTATTCAATTGGAATCCTTAGTAGATGGGTAATTTTTTGCAGAGAACAGTAATTAGTTGGATAATTTTGGGGGCGTGGGTACTTAGTCCTTTCACCGTACAGAGTCAGGAGATTCTGTGGGAGCGATTCATTGGAGGCTTGAGGTATGACGCTGCGAATTCCCTTTTGATGTGCGACGATGGTTCCTTGATCATAGGAGGGGAACTCTTTTCTCAAGATGGAGCGGGGATCAGGAATCACAGTTCTGCCAGTGATATTTTTATTCAGCAGGTGGGAGCACCTGAAAAAACGTATTGGGAACTTGTCTTGGGGGGCACGGGAAGCGAAAGTCTGGCCGATATGGTCTTGAGTCCAGATGGGGGAGTTGTACTGATTGGCACCACGGACTCTGATGATGGGGACCCAGTTCCTGGAGAAGGCTTGATGGATATATGGGTGGTGAAGGTCAATTTGGAAGGGGAGATTGTTTGGCAAAAACGCTTTGGGGGGAGTGGCAATGACAAGGGCTTTGCTATTGCGCCCTGTGCTGGCGGAGGATATATTCTAGGAGGGTCTTCGGGTTCTCGGAATGGCGATATGCACAGCCGGCATCATGGCGGGGTAGACAGTTGGATGGCAAGGATTCAGGAAGATGGCCAATTGCTATGGGAAAAGCACCTGGGAGGAAGTGGGAATGAATTTGTCTCTGATATATTCCAAATTCGACCTGGATGGTTTGTCGTAAGCCATGGAACAGACTCTGATGATGGAGAAGTCCCTTTCAATCTTGGTAAAAAAGACGCCTGGGTGATGCTCATGGATAGCTGGGGGAATGTGGAATGGCAAAAAGTGCTTGGGGGAAACCTTCATGATGAAATATTGTCTGCTACAGCTGCCCCAAATGGAGATATAGTTTTGGGAGGAAGTACCTATTCAAAAGGAGGAAATGTCGGGAGAAGCTTAGGAAGGGGAGACTGTTGGGTCGTCCGACTGAGTTATGCTGGTGATATGATCTGGACCCATACCTATGGGGGTACGTGGTCAGAAGGAGTCAACTCCCTTGTGTCTTTGGAGTCAGGGGGATACCTCTTTTCTGGATTGACCAAATCCCGGAATGGCGATATCGATACCCTGCGCGGTTTTTATGATGCCTTTTTGGTTCGAATTGATGAAGCAGGAGAAAAAGTATGGTCTGGTACCATCGGCCACTCTGCAAAAGATGCCATAGTCTCTATCTTGGAAGCTCCTGGAGGGAGTTTTTTGGGAGTCGGGTTTTCTGAAAAAAATCCCGTCCCTCCCCGTGATCCTGCTAAACGGGAACAAACCGCCCACATCGGGAGCTTTGACATGTGGCTCGTGAATTTTATGGAACCTGGAGAACTTATTATGCCCTATACCACCCCAATCACCTTTTCGGGGCACGTGCGAGATAAGGAGGATAACACACCTTTGAGGGCGCGAATCCTTATTCAAAATGGGTGGACTCTGGATACCCTGATGGGCTTATATACAGCTCCTTTGGATGGCTCATATGAAGTAAAGCTGCCCGAGAAAGGTTGGTTGGGCCTGGAGATCTCTGCGCCAGGGCACATGTTTTATGGGGAGAATATTCTTCTTGATACCCTTTTTAATACGGCACGCCTAAGGCGAGAGATTGCGCTGGCCCCTATACAAGAAGGGGAGATTGTGGTGCTGGGAAATGTCTATTTTGACCCAGGCAGGTGGGAATTACTTTCCAACTCTCTCCCAGAAATGCAGCGCATTATCCGATTTATGCAAAATAATACCAACCTGATTGTAGAATTGGGGGGACATACGGATAATACCGGAAGGGCTGAAGACAAGCGAAAACTCTCTCAAAACAGAGCTGAAGCCGTCAAAAGCTACCTGATAAGTCAAGGAATTCCTGCCAAAAGCTTGGTAGCCAGAGGCTATGGTATGGGTAAACCCCTTGCCAACAATGATACCGAATACGGACGGCGGAAAAATAGGCGTGTTGAGTTCAAGGTGTTGAAAGTAGGAACTAAAATACAGTAAGTCAGCCCGTTGATTCTGCACTTCTCTGTGAATTCCTTACAAGTCATTCTTAAAAAACCTCCCTTTTACCTGAAATATGTTAATTTAGGCCTAGGAATATTTTCTTTTAAGTAAGTAAAGTATGTCTGCACTCGAAGAAATCCGAAATACCACCAACTCCCTTCTTATCAATGAAGGCTTGGCTTCGGGTATGGATTATTTGAAGGAGAACCTGAAAGAAGGGACGCAGGTCTATCAAGATTTTATTTATGATAGGTCAAAATTGACAGACCTCGAATATAAGAGGACTAAGGGCACCGAGCCCCCGGAGAAGTTGGATAGAGAGGAGAATCAGATCCGAGAAGCCTTTATTAAACTAGTAGATGCGCTTAGCGAAGGAGATATCAAAGGGGGCGAAGCTGAGGAAATGGAGGAGACTCCCCAGATCGAGGATTGGCAGGCGCGGAGGGTGTATATGGAAAAACTACTAAAGGGAAAGAGCAGGGAGCAGGCTAAAAGCATGTTGATAGAGAGAATCGAGCAGATGAACCTCTACGAAGACATGGGGGAAATTCAGCTCGTCAATGTCAACCGGAAAAAACAAATAGATGGGATCTGGGATGCTTTTGATGACAAGGAACCCCAGGATTTTCAGTATTACTTTCTGTGCGCCTGTCGTCAACAGATGCCGCAAAGTTTAGCGGAGCGCTTTCTATTCGAATTGATGCATGAAGAGCTAGACGAGGAAATGGAGGCGATCAATTATCCGCGGATTGCCGATTCTTTGCGAGTGGATTTTGAGAAATGGGAATTCAAAAATAAGCTGAAGCGCTCCTGGAAAAAGTTCAAGAAAATTCTAGAGGAACGCTTCAAAGACCGCTTTCCCTCCTTGGACTTAGAAAGCTTTGTCAAAACGGGAATTCCCCATATGGAGGAGCGCTATGTCTTGACCTCTATTACTTTCCATGAATCGGATTGGTCGGACCACGCAAAGGAATTCTTTGAGCTATTGATGGACACCTTCACGAACACTGATGAAAAATGTCCCACTTTTTTGTTCTTCTTTGTTATTTATTTGGATAAATATGAAGATGAACCCCTTTCCAAGCATCAAAGCCATATTCTTGAAACAGTAGCTAGTTTGATCGAAAAGTACCCTGCTGCCTGTAGCCTCCACAAAGGGCTTAGCCCTATTTCGGATGTGGATATGATTACCTGGTTTGATAAACTAGGAGAAGATAATCGGGAAAAAATCTTTGGAGTGCTGGATACCTATGTGGCTGGCCTGGTCAAGTCAGGCCATGATGCCTATTGGAATGAACAACGAATGAACATGGATATAATGGAAGTATTACAGGAAATAGTTTATAAGCAAAAGAGTTAGATAGTCGATAGTCCACGGTCCACGGTTTGAAGAGGAATGAGAAGAGGATCAAGGAGTGGGTGTTAAAAAAGCTCAGCCAGAACTCTCCCCTTTCTCCTGACACCTAATAGCTCAAACTGTGGACTCTCGTCTGTTGACTAAAAACCATAAAACCACCTCTATGCCATTTACCCTTTATGCTGAAAAAGGCTCTCGTGAGATTCCCAAATTTACGGTCAACGAAAACCTCAATGACCCGGCTAAGTATATCCCGGCGCCGGACCTGGTCAATGCCGTCAATGTGGCGCTCAGTTTGGGTCAACCTTTACTGCTAACAGGAGATCCCGGGACGGGCAAAACCCAGCTGGCGCACCATGTAGCGCACTATTTTGGTTTGGGAGAACCCCTGGTGTTCAATGCGCAGACTACCTCCAAGGCCCAGGATTTATTTTATTCCTATGATGCCTTGGGGCATTTTCAATACAACCAGAATAACAAACAATCTCTGTCTGAAAAGGATATTGAATCGCGCTTTATTCGCTACCAAGCATTAGGAGAAGCGATTAAGGCTGACTCCCGCAGGGTGGTCCTGATAGATGAAATCGACAAGGCTCCCAGAGATTTGCCTAATGATGTACTGGCAGCTATCGAGGACATGGAATTTTTTGTGCCGGAGTTGGGCAAGGCCTACACAGCAGAAAAAACCCTGAGGCCTATCGTCATCATCACCTCCAATTCTGAGAAGAACCTCCCAGATGCCTTTTTGCGGCGCGTAGCCTACTACCATATTCCCTTTCCAGACAACAAGACCCTGCTGCGCATCGTCTCTTCCAAGCTTGAGGGCTATAATGACGTGGAATTGGCCATTTTGATCAAGCATTTTGAGGATATTCGCGATAACAAACAGCTCCGACTGAAGAAAAAACCTGCGACGGCGGAACTGATCTTTTGGGCTATGCTTTTGCACATCGAATGGAGTTTGATCCGAAGACGCTGGGCTTATTTCCCAAGCTTCAGGAGCCAGCCAAGGAGCAGTTGTTGACGAGTTATTCGGTCTTGGCGAAGACCAAGGAGGATTTGTTGGCGCTTAAGGGGCAGGTGAAGTAGGGGAGGCCTGTGGCCTTTCTTGCCTGTTATAAATATAAACGAGACGCAGAGTTTTTAGGCTGGATTTGCAGCTAGGGCTTGGGGGGATTGAACACGGAGGCACGAAGACACGGAGTTTAAGGCTGCTATAGCAGCAAAGGTCCCCCTTAGAAGGGGGTTAGGGGGATGAAAAAATGGAACACGGAGGCACGAAGACACGGAGTTTAAGGCTGCTATAGCCGCAAAATTTTTCAGCGTAAAACCCAGTTTACGGAATAAAACAAAAATATACCACCGACTATTACTTTGTCAGCAAAGTATGTGGACTGATAAAAAATATGAAAATCTTATTAGAGCGGGCTGGGGTGCACGAATGTGGGGATACCCCTTGAGAATCCCCTAAGAGGGGAACGAAAGGTTTATTCGTGCAAGTTTTTTTGGTTCTTTTTTTTTCGGCAACCCCGAAGGGCTCATGAAGACATATAAAAGATAGCAGAAACCTGAACTAAAAAAAAGAAGATATAAAGAAGAAAGAAATCATATAAATATTTAATTGACAGAGTACTATAGACCACCAACCAAATAACCCCATTCATGACCTACCCCATACTAGCAGATCTCTTGTCTCGACTAAGGGCCGATGGCTTTGAGATAGGTGTGGGCAGTCATTTGCGGGTGCAGGAATTGCTAAGTCGCTTGCCAGAACGCTATACGGAGGAGGAGTTGGGGAGCTATTTGTGCCCACTATTCGCCAAAAATGCAGCCGATCAAGAGCGCTTTCAGGAGTTGTATCAAGAAAGTCTCAATGCTTATCGCCTAACGCATTCAGACGAAAAAAGCAAGATAAAAGATAAGACTAAAAAGAGGAAGTGGTGGCAATTCCTGGCCATCGGCTCGCTTCTAGGGCTAATGGGTTTACTTATATGGGCTATTTATTTTTCAAGCCCAGAGCCTTGTCCTAAAGATCTATATCCAGAAGGCCCTATTGAGATAAATCTTTATGCTGGAGATAGTACCCAACAGTATTGCGAGTTTGCCATAGAGGGAGAGGATAGTCCGATCATTATTGATTCGCTGTGGTATGTGGGGGATGATTCCTTAATCCGTCCCTCGGTTAAGATATCGCTGGATACCTGTTTGCTGATAAGCATTCCCGATTCGCTTAGCGCGTTGTTGCTAAGTGATAGCATACAACAAGCTGCTTATCCCGTTCAGGGAAATAGGAGGTTTACCTTAGATCGATACCTGGGAGCTACGCGAGGAGTACTTTTTTCCTATAAAGCATTGGTTCGGGAAGATATTTGCGAAGATACGTTGAACATCGAGTTGCGTTTGCAGAAGCCTAGCATTATTGACGTTTCAGATAGCCCTGAGGAAGAGCTTCCTACACGGCAAGAAGAAATAGCCTCATTAGATACTGTTCCCTTACCCTATCCCTGGGGGCTGGCTCACCTGGCCTTAGCCGAAGATCAATTGGAACGCCAGGCCTTTATTGATGAACATTTCTGGTGGATTAAATTGTTGTCCATTGGGCTGCTGTTGCTGGCGCTTTGGGCCTTTATTCGGCATCGAAGGCAAAAGCGTCAGGAGGTCATTGCCGATCTGGAATCCCGAGACCATCCTCCCTTTGTGTGGGATATTCCCTTTGAAGAGACTCCGCGCATCATTCTAAGTGAGGGAACTCAAAAGCTCATTCGTCAGTTTCGCAGGAGAGGTTTAGGGGAAATCGAGTTGGTGGACATGGGGCAAACCGTAAATGCTACCGTACGCAATGCAGGCCGCTTGACCCTTAGGCATCGGGCCATGGCCCAATCGACGGATTATTTGTTGCTGATCAATCGACTTACCCGTAGAGACCATCGCGCCCAATTCTATAATTTTATTTTTGAACAGCTCAAATTACAGGAGGTTCACATTGAGCGTTTTTACTACAAGGGAGACCCTAGACTCTGTTGGAATGAGGCTCATCCGCGTGGTTTATCTATACAGGAACTTGCTCAGCGTTATGGGCACCATCGCTTGGTGGTTCTAAGTTCGGGGGCCGAATTCTTCAATCCCCTCACTGGGCGCCTGGCTCGCTGGAGCAAGATCCTCGAAACCTGGCCTCAGCGCCTACTCCTATCTCCCAAAGCCTGGAAGAGCTGGAGGCGGAAGGAAATGCGACTAGGGGAGCGCATCCCCGTCATCCCTGCCAGTGCGGATGGTTTGCATTTATTGGTAGAGTCCTGGAACAACCGAGAAGAGTTGTCTGGGGATTGGGCCAGCCAGGTAGGCGATGCCTTGGAGGAGGAAGTGAATTTGAAACTTTCCGCCCAGGAGATGCTGGATCGCTATATCTCTCCTGAGTTGCACGACTGGGTCCGAGCCTGTGCGATATTCCCTTCCCTTCAATGGGAACTCACCCTATTCTTAGGTCAGCAACTGACCGATATACAGTCTATCCAGTTGAAGGGGAAGGAACTCCTTACAACTGAGAATCTACAACAGATCTCCCGTTTGCCCTGGTTTGCTCAGGGGAAAATGCCCGAGGAAGTTCGTGAAGAGCTATTGGCGCAACTTCACGACTATTCCGAACTAGAGCTTCGGGTACGTCTTCAGGAACTATTCACTTCTCTGGATGCACCTCCGGGCAATTCGGGAGCCTTTGAGGACAGAGCTTTGGCCTTAGTGGTCAATGAGATGCACTTGAATATCAGTCCGGAACGCCGGAAAGAGTTAAAGGATGAGCTTGCTAGCTTCCTCGCAGCTGGGTGCCGAGGCGGATTGGGTGGTTTTGAAGGCCCTGGAGAAGCCTCGGGATGGGATAGATTATACCTTGCCCAAGCACTTCCGCAAGTTGGCTGAGCAGGGCAAGAAAGAGGTGGATTCTCGGTCTCGACTTCGACAGAACTTGGCTTTGGGTATGTTGGGGGCTTTACTTCTAGCTATACTCATGCCTTGGAATCCTCAACTCATTTCCTGCGAAGGAGATCGGGTGGAATTTGAGGGCCAACAATTGTGTTTGAATACAGCGGAAGATACGATGGTGTACTACCAGCATGTGGGGGCCACTGCCTTAAAGGGATTTGACTATACTCGTGCAGATTCCCTGTTCAATTGGGTTTTGTCTAATAGGAATGATAGCCTACTGAACCTTCCTGATTCCAGTATTTTCCAATTTAGGGCAAACTCAGCTTTCCTCTACTATAATGCCTCTGTTAATTACTTGATTGACAGAAACGGTGGTGCCGTACCTCAAAGTTACCTCCCAGTCATTCATGAGGAGTTAAGCCAAAGCCAGCAGGATACCTTTTGTATTCATCTCAAAGAGAAAATATTCCAATATGGACTACAGGATTCTATTTTGGTTTACCCAGACTGGTTACTATTGGATTCTGAGACTAATAATTGGTGTAAAACACCTCGGAATAATTTGATCAATTCGGTCAATCAAACGATTGATGACTTATTCGAAAATAGGACTGGAGACACCATTTCCCCTGTCTGTGCAGAAATCCTGCAAGAAGCCGACCGCATCATGAAGAGTCCTAAACCTGCAGCAGTCTTAATTTTAAAGCTCATGGACCGGGCCCGAGGATCCTGTCCTTCAAGTGAATCTGACGTTCAGGAGATACTTCAAGGCTATTACGAGGCCCTTTCCAACAATGTCGTACCCGATACGAGTCGCCTGAATCCCCTGGTTGTGGAACCTCTGGAGCAAGGTCCAGATACTATTTCTACGAGCCCCGCTTCTACACAGGAAGTGAGCCAAAATACCATGGATCTAATCGGTACCCTCATTATTCCTGAAAGTGTCAATCCAGGGGATATTAAGTTTTACATAAATGGCCAGGAAGTGCCTTTGGCCTCTAGCCCTGGCGCTGAAAAATTGTCCTTTAGCCAAAAACTTCTATTCCGGCCCTTACAAGGAGAAACTACTATCAGCCTACTGGTGCAAGGTACAGGCATTCAATCTCTGAGCAGAGAAGTAGAAATCCCTAGACTTAACTCCAAGCGTTTTACCCTACCGGATTTGGTCCTAGAAGCCTCGTCTGGTACGCAACCAGAAAGCAGCCCCATCGTACCAGAGATGGTCGCTGTGGCCGGAGGCAGCTTCCTGATGGGGAGTCCTGAGGACGAGCCTGATAGAGGCAAAAGTGAGACCCTACACAGGGTGCGTCTGAGTACCTATGAGATCGGGCGCTATGAGGTGACGAATGCGGAGTATGTGCGCTTTTTGAATGCCCATTACGATTCGGATAGCCTGTCTATTTGGATTAATTTGGATCGCCATGACTATGTAATCACCAATGTAGGCGAACCCTATCGCATAGAGGAGGGCTATGAGGAATATCCAGTCAAATACGTCTCCTGGTATGGGGCTCGGGCCTATTGTCGCTGGCTGAATGAAAGACAGGTAGGGGGCAAAACAGGCTGGCAGCTACCCACTGAGGCCCAATGGGAGTACGCTGCGGCAGGAGGAGCCAAGGGCTATGATGAACAAGGGAGGAGAAAGCACATTTACGCGGGTACTTCCAATCCTGATTCTTTGGAATTTTATGCCTGGTATACGCAAAATGCAAAAAGCGAGCGAAGGGTAGGGGGGAAAGGGCAAAATCTCCAGGGCTTGCACGATATGAGTGGAAATGTATGGGAGTGGTGCAGCGATTGGTATGAAGATTATCCTATTGATAAAGGGGAATTGGTGAATCCTATAGGGGGAATAGATGGTGAACTCCGCGTTCTTCGTGGCGGCTCCTGGGGCAATTATCCAACTACTGCCGCGTCTCGTTCCGCGCTTGGTACTATCCGTACATCCGGATCAGCGATGTCGGTTTTCGTCTTGCCCGGTCTTTTCCTTAACCCTTTTTCCCTTCTCCGGCCCGGAGGGCCGGAGCGGATTTTTTGTGGGGTGTTTGGGAAAGGGAGCGGAGCTCTTCTTGGCCGTTTTTGACCACCTCCCCTAGTACAAGTACTAGGTACTCCTCCTATTTTCATTTCATGTAACACAGGAGGAGACGAGTTTGGGGGTTTTGGGGGCAAATTGCCTTTTCCGGATTTTGACCACCTCCCCCATTTCGGGGAAATGGGTACTCCTCCTTGATCCTTCGCACTGGCTGGGCAAGGAGGAGTTTATTTTGACCTATTCAGGTTTTTTGTCCAGGGCTTTTCCCTTAGGGAATGGTATGCTTGGGCTATGGATGATAAACATCTCAATAATAGGAGGTATTTAGGGACTTTTAGGAAAAATCTTCGGAATAAGGGAACGGCTCCAGAAGTTATTTTGTGGATGTATCTCAAAAAACGGCAACTCGGTGGCTTTAAGTTCCGCCGACAACACAGCTTTGGGAATTATATTCTGGATTTCT
This sequence comes from Bacteroidia bacterium, assembly GCA_965263105.1. Taxonomy (GTDB): domain Bacteria; phylum Bacteroidota; class Bacteroidia; order J057; family J057; genus JBCCTX01. Next base: position 2,510,780 of record CBDHGL010000003.1, read on the forward strand.
ATTGTCCAGAAAAACGTCTGGCGATAGAGTTAGATGGGGCTTACCATTTTTCCATTCCTGGAATGATAAAGGATACTTTCCGAGACGAATGGCTCGGAAAGCGAGGGGTTAGGATTCTCAGATTTGAGAATAAACAGGTCTTTGAATCCCTGGATCAAGTTCTAGGGAAAATTCTACAAGAACTCCAAAGTATCTCCTCCTAGTATGGCATGTGGGTGGATCTAGGAGGAGTCCGCTTTGCTCGCAAAGGGGGAGGTGGTTAAAAATCTCTAGAATAATCCCGATTATTCCCAAACTCCACCACGGACCCACCAACTACCGACCACGGACTACTTAATCTCCATCTCGTACGGCATCATCGCATAGACCCCACTGCCTGGGAAGGTGCGCTTGAGCTTCTCTAGCAAGTCCAGCTCCTTCTTCAAAGGGTGATCGATCTCAATCTGAATTTTACCCTGACCGGTGAAGCTTTTCATGATCTCCTCGAAGGGAGATTTAGCGGCAGGTAGGAGGCGTACCTTGTAGTCTTCTAACTCGGCGGCTTCTGCCGCTGCTGCGATGGCGTCGTTAAGCTCGCCCATCTCATCTACCAGGCCGAGCTCTTTGGCCTTGGAGCCGGTCCAGACGCGTCCTTGGGCGATCTTGTCGACGCTTGCGGAGTCGGGGAAGTCTCTTCCTTCTTTGACTACATTGATGAAAGTACTGTAACCCTCGTTGATGAAGCGTTGCATGAAGGCTTCCTCTGCCTCCGTCATGGGACGGTTGGGGTTGCCGAAATTGGCGGATTTGTGGGTAGATACCTCGTCAAAGGTCAAGCCGAGTTTTTCTGAAAAGAAATTGCCCGTTTCCATCCAAAGCCCGAAGATACCGATAGAACCGGTGATGGTATTGGATTGGGCGAAGATCTTATCACAAGGAGCCGAAATGTAATACCCTCCTGAGGCAGCTACATTGCCCATCGAGGCGATGATGGGTTTGCCTTCGGCTTTGAGCAGTTTGATTTCCTCCCTGATGTTATCGGCAGCAAGGATGGCGCCTCCGCCGCTGTTTACACGAAGAACTACTGCTTTGATCTTGTCGTCATGGCGTGCCTTGCGGAGCTCAGCCACTATGGTTTTGGAGCCCATGACTCCATCAGAACTTTTGCCCGGCATCATGGTACCTTCTGCGAAAATCACGGCTACACGATTTCTAGAGCTGGGTACACTGCCTTTCTTGGCTTGGAGGTATTTTTTAAAACTTAGGAAAGGAATTTCCTTTTGTTCGTCTTCTACGCCTAAGGCACGATTTAAAATGGGGCGCATGTCTGAGGCGATGGCTACTACATCCACAAAGCCAGCTTCCTTCGCTTCGCTGGCCTTCCCCATGAGAAAGGTATTGGCCAAGTCATCCAACTTATCCGCATCAATATTTCGACTCTTGGCCACAGCGTCTCTATATTCTCCCCAAAATTGGTCGATGTACACCTGGGTTTGAAGCTTGCTTGCCTCGCTCATTTTCTTTTCGGTATACTGCTCAGTGGCACTCTTGAAGGTTCCTACCTTGAAGATTTTGGGTTCCAATTCCAGTTTGTCAAACAAGCCTTTATAAAACATGGGAACGCCTCCAAAACCATTGTGCTCGAGGATTCCTTCATTGGGCATGAAGACAGAATCTGCTACAGAGGCCAGGTAATAAGTAGGTTCAGAATATATTTCTGAGTAGGCATAGATAAATTTCCCGGATTCTTTGAATTCCTCCAAAGCCTTACGAATGGCTGAAAGGTTGGCCCAGCCGGTTGATACGCCTCCCTGAAGGTTTAGATAAATGCCTTTAATGCGCTCATCTTCAGCGGCTTGCTCTATATTCTGGAGAATTTGGTACATCCCCATTTTACCGGATGAAACTTCTAAGCCTGGAAGGCCTCCACCGAATGAGTCCCCGAAGTCAAATTCAGGTTCGTCTACTCGTGCGTTCTCAACGATCTGTTTATTGAGTTGCATGTGCAGGACGGTGGTTTCCTTTACGTCTACCGGATCGGGATTGCCCATAACGGCAATAATGCCTGAAATCACGATAAAAAAGAGAAATACCAATAAAACCGCTCCCACCAGAAAGGCGAGAAGGCTTGCTAGGAAAGATTTGCCGAAACTCATATCAATTGTATCTTGTTTTGGGTTAAAGACGCTAAAAGCTGCCCTTAGTTGTAGTGTATACGCAATTTGCAAAAAAAATGATATTTCTGGGAATCGGTACCAACTTAGGGGATAGGAAAGAAAATCTGGAAAACGCCATAAGTTTGCTAAAACAAAAGGAAGTTGAACTGATTAGGTGTTCCTCTATTTATGAGACTCCTCCCTGGGGAATTATAGAACAAGATCCCTTTTATAATTTGGTGGCTGAAGTGGGATTTACAGGCACGCCAGAGCACCTATTGCAACACTGTTTAGACACAGAAAATGAAATGGGGCGCATACGCCAAGTCAAATGGGGCCCTCGTCTCATTGACATAGATATTCTGGAATTTAACCGAGAGATCCACCTCAGTCCAGAATTGTCCATTCCCCATCCCTATTATACCCAACGAGAATTCGTTTTGGTTCCCCTGGCAGAATTGGAGCCGAATTGGCGGCCCACTTTTTCTTTGAGGAGTGTGGGAGAGTTGGTGGCAGGGATGGAGGTGGGGGAGGTGAAGAGGGTGGGTAGTGGTTTGATAGTCTAATAGTCCATAGTCGCCAGTCTAGGTTGAAAGGGTGGGATGACTCAAGGGTCCCTTAGCCAACCCTGACTGTGGACCGTCGACTATTCAACCATTTAACCAAAATAACTCCAATCTTATTCACAAGCCTCCAACATCGTCTCGACCTTTTTGGCCTCTTCGGGTTCCTGGTCTTCTAAGCCATAGTCGAGGGCCTTTTTGAGGTCTTCACAGCGTGCTGTGCCATTGCCCATGGCTTCGTATACCTTGGCGCGCTGGAGATAGGTTTTGGCATTGAGCACGTTGATGACCAAGGCTTCTTCCAAGTCTTTGAGCGCTTCTTCAAAGTTTTCGTCTTTGAGGTTGGCCTCGGAACTGCTGGTAAGTGCGGCTATGCGAATATTGGGATCGGTATTGAGGGTGGCTGCCTTTCGAAAATCTTCTACAGCACCTGAGTTATTCCCTATTTCCATTCGGTAGAAGCCTCGGCTGTAGTGCAGGAATTTATCCTCGGGTTTGCACTCGATGAGTTTGTCGTAGGTGTCGACGAGTTCCGCAAACTTATCCTGAGCGATATACACATCTGCACAAAGCGTATAGAACTCGCAGGCATTTTGGGGGGCGAGTTTCATCCCCGTTTGGTAGTCGGAGAGGGCTTCGTCGTATTTCATTTGGGCGAAATGCACAAAACCACGATCAGAATACATATTGGGTAGAGTCGTCACCATAAGGGTATCCGTTTCATCCCCTGATTCTGCTATGGCAATGGCACTGCTAAGGTCTGCATAAGCCTCAGGCCATTTTTCTTCAGAAGAAAGGGCCTTGGCCTTTCCATAATAAGCATACATGCGGAAGCTTTTGCCGGTATCGGGCTCTGCTTCTGGAATAGCATTGAGGGCCAGGCTTTTTTCAAAATCTGCAATGGCAGGCGCAAGTTGACTCAATTCAAGGTATTGAAGCCCCCTTTGTAAATAGCCCTGATAGGTTTCGCCTTGGTCCGCCATTAGTTCGGTCAGATATTCTATCGCCTGTTCTTGCGGACTCATTTGCTCCAGTTTGAACGAGAAGGGAATATTCACCCAGGACATCAAGGTTTTGCCCTCATTGATGGCGGGACTAAAATACAACTCAGCTATATGCTCTTCGACCGCATCGATAAGGAGTGAATCTGCCTTTCCCGTTATTTGGTGTTTGACATACCTGCCATTGGTGTTCACCAAAATACGGGCCACTACTCGACCTTCAATTCCCTTGATTTGGGCGCTATCGGGATAGCCAATCGCCTGAACCACCTCACTCATGTTGAGGGGCTTAGGCTCTTGCTCCACAAAAATGAATTGATTAATATCTGGTTCCTCGCTGTCCTGCGCTTGTAGGATTCCCCCGATCAAAAGTCCCAATCCTAACAACAATACGTATCCTTTCATTGAGTTAAATATGTTTTTCTGATAATTGTCCTTTTTTCCTAATAAGATCTCCGACAAAGGCAGGAGTCAAGAACGAAAAAATCTTGCAGGAATAAACCTATTTGCAATTCCGCCTACGCATTAATTTGATACAAATTTACGTAAAATATCGAAAATCCATATCCTCGGGTATGGCTTGGAGGGATTGATAGATTAAATCAATGGTATGGGCGACATCGTCCTTGTGGCACATTTCAACCGTGGTGTGCATGTATTTTAAGGGTAAGGAGATCAGTGCCGATGGTACCCCCATGTTCGAATAGGCGAAGGCATCGGTGTCCGTCCCAGTGTAGCGCGAAGATGCTTCATACTGGAAGGGAATTTCCTTTTCCTTTGCCGTATCTACCAGAATTTTCTTTAAGGTATTGTGGACAGCTGGAGCCGTCGTGATTGTAGGGCCCCGACCTGTTTTTACATCCCCGCGCTGGATCTTGTCGATCATAGGGGTGTGGGTATCATGGGTAACATCGGTTACGATGGCTACCTGGGGTTGGATGCGCTCCGCCACCATCTGGGCCCCTCTCAGGCCAACTTCTTCCTGCACGGCATTGACAATGTATAAGCCAAAAGGAAGTTTTACCTTATTTTCTGTGAGGAGTCTGGCTACCTCCGCTATCATAAAACCCCCCATCCTATTGTCCAAAGCCCGTCCAACATAGTAGTTTTCATTAAGTACCATGAACTCATCATCAAAGGTGATGACGCTTCCCACGTGGATTCCCAATTCCTCCACTTCTTTTTTGGTGGTACAGCCTACATCGATGAAGATGTTTTTGAGGGTGGGGTTTTGCTCTTTGTCTCCCTTCCGGGTATGGATAGCTGGCCAACCGAAAACCCCTTTAATAATTCCGTTATCCGTATGGATATTCACTCGTTTGGAGGGGGCAATCTGGTGATCGGATCCCCCGTTTCTGACTACGTAGATGAAGCCATCGTCATTGATGTAATTTACGAACCAGGAAATCTCATCTGCATGAGCTTCTATAACTACCTTGTAATCTGATGTAGGATTAATAACCCCGTAAACCGTTCCGTAGGAATCGACGTGATACTCATCAATGAAGGGGCGGACATACTCTAGCCAAATTTGCTGACCCGATGATTCAAATCCGGTAGGAGAATGGTTGTTGACATATCGCTCCATGAACGATAAGGAGGCTTCCGTGAGAATAGAAGAGTTAGGCATGAAAAATTAATTAGTTGTTCTTGATAGAATGAAAATGCAGTTATCGGGATTAAGGGTTAAATTTTCAATAAAGTAAAATTAGCATCTCAAAAATTGCCATAGGCTAACAATTCAGAAATTTCTGCTAATGTATTAAATTTTTTTGAGGATCGTATTCGTAGATTTCATCTGTTAAATAATCCCTGATTTTGTCTACGAAAAATGCCTTTTGTAATCTGTATACCCATAGGTTCGAATCAGAGATACTTCTCCATTTTCCTTACAAATAGCTATGGCAGGATGGCGAATTCCATTGAAATGGGAGCTTTTTTCGAGGGAATAATGGAGGCTATTCTCCAAAATGAGGGTATCTCCACTGGAAAGGGGGGTGTCGAATGAATATACTCCTCCTATATCATCAGCCATACAGGAAGATCCCCCCAATATATAGGTGGCTTTGCCTATTTGACCTTCGCTAGCCCCCCTGACTATGGGGGGAGCGGAATAGATCCATTTGTCTGCCAGGTGAATTGGGAAGGATATGTCTAATAGGGCAATGGGATAGGGTTCCCTGGGGAGAATATCTAAGACTGTACACTGGAGAAAGCCAGCTTTCCAAGAAATGGCTGTGCCTAGTTCCAGAAAGATTTCCACCTGGTACCTGCTCCGAAATTCCCGAAGCAATTGGACCATTTCTGGGACCCCATAAGAAGGATCTGTCAGTAAGTGTCCTCCTCCTAAATTCACCCACTTTACCTGATGTAGGGCTTCTGAAAAATGTGCTTCCAAGGCTTTGAGTAGGCTGGCCATGGCTTTGGCACTTGATTCATTGAGGCTATGAACGTGTAAGCCTTCGATCTCTTCTGGAAAAGAGGATCTGAGTTCTTCTGGTAATATTCCCAAGCGGGAATCGCTACGAGCCGGGTTGGCGAAGGTGTCAGGGAGATTCGAAAATAGGGGATTTACCCGCAAGCCCAGCGAGGCCCCCCCCTCTTTGGCGAAGGATTTATAACGAGAAAATTCAGTAAGCGAATTAAAACTTAGGTGGGAACTGAGAGAAAAAAGTTCCTCCACTTCCTCAGGGTGATAGGCTACGCAATAGCAATGGGCAGGGACCCCCATTTCTTCGCTACACAAGCGGGCCTCGTTCAAGGAACTGGCAGAAGCCCCTGGCAGGTATTTTTTTAAGAGGGGAAACAGAGGCCAAAAGGCGAAGCCTTTGAGGGCCAGAAGGATTTTGATTTCTGCCTCCTGTTGTATTTGCTGAAGAAGCTTCAGATTTTCCCTAAGTAGTGATTCTTGGAAAACGTAACATGGAGAAGGAAGATCAGAAAGCTTCGACACCATCAATTCGTTTACTTTTCATTGCCAAAGATCGGCTATTTCTCCCAAATAGAATTGGCAAAATACTTTTGCCCATCAAAGATGTGGTCTAAAATGGAAAAACCCGTCTTTTCAGCCAGGTTTTCGATCTGTTTGAGGGAGTATTTTTTGGAAACCTCGGTGTGAATGTATTCCCAGGCACAGAAGGTGAAGCTGCGATTGAGGGCTTCAATATGGACCGTTTGATGCTTTTTACTGACCAAATAGCTCTTCATGGCGCTTTCCTCAATATCGTAGGTAGGGTAGTGCATAAAATTTTCCACCTCGAAGTTTGCCCCCAATTCACGGTTTATCCTGTTGAGGAGGTTTAGGTTGAAATCTCGGGTAACCCCTTTTGGGTCATTATAAGCGGCTTCGATGGTAAATGGGTTTTTCCAAAGGTCAAAGCCAATTACTAACAAGTCTCGTTCATCCAGGTAGGAATTGATCTTTTTGAGAAAGATTTCGGCTCCATCGGTGGAGAAATTACCGATGTTTGCCCCCATAAAGAGGACAATTTTCCGGTAGTCTTTATTGGTCTGGGTTTGGCTAAGGGCATAGAAATAGTCCCCCTCAATGGGCTGTACATCTAGGTTGGGAAACTCCTTATTCAGCGAGCCTTTGAGTTCCTTGAGTGCTGAGCCGGAAATGTCAATAGGGATATATCGAAAGCGAACCCCACTTTTCAGGAAGTGGTTCAACAACAGCTTGGTTTTTAACCCGCTTCCTGCTCCTAACTCAATGATTTCAAAAGGTCTGTTTTTTTCGCGGAAATGTCCCAAAAACTCTTCCCCATATTGCTCCATGATTTCAAACTCCTTCCGAGTCAAATAGTATTCATCCGTTTCCATGATGGCCTCGAATAGTTTACTCCCTTTCTCGTCATAGAAATATTTGGATGGAAGGCACTTGGGGTTGGTAGAAAGCCCTTTTAGTACATCTTCCGCGAAATTGGATAGCATAGAGTGTTATATTTTATTTAATTAAAATACCTTCTCATACAGTTGACGATCTACCCCTTTCAATTTGGACTTTTTTACCCCTAAAATCTCATGGACATTTCTTTTAATGGTATGGGAGATATCTCCTGTGGGCAAATCGTTACAATCCAAGCCAAAGGGATCTTCGATTTCTTCGGCCATTAATTCCACCCCCATAAAGGCAAAAAATACAAACATTACGATAAGAGGTGTCCATAGGCCGAATGTGGGAAAAAGGGCAAAGGGGAGTAAGACTCCATAGGCTAGAATAAATATCTTTATATACACCGCATAAGAAAATGGGATAGGGGTTTTCTTGATTCGTTCACACGCTCCCAATATATCTAAAAGAGCTTGTAGATGGGGCTTATGATGCAAGTAGTCTCCTAAGGTGATACTCCCATTTTGATGAGCTGCATGAACTAATTGGTGAATTTCATATGAGATATGATTGGGAACATGGTCTTTTTGTTCATATATCGCTTTTTCCTTCTCACTGAGATTAATGAGTTCTTCTAGCTTGGGCCCCTTTCGTAGGTGCTCCTTGAAGGCTATACAAAAGTTGGAGATATGGGTGGCCAAATATTCCCGGCTTTTCATGTCATCAGGAGGAAAGGTGGCATGAGATACCACGGCTAAATTTCGGCAGTGATTTACCAGGGCGCCCCACTGTTTGCGGCCTTCCCACCAGCGGTCATAGGCGGAATTGGTACGAAAAACCAGAAGAATACTGAGGACGATCCCCAGGAAGGAAAATATGCTACTGCTCAAGCCTATAAACTCATTGATAAGCCCAGATTCAAGGGCATATTTAATGCCTAAACTTGCAGCCAGACAGTAAACGCCGATTGCCAGTACGGAACGAAAGATCTTCACCATGGTCCAACTTTTGGCCAGGTGTCCTATGTCTTTCAGGAAGTGTTTGTTGGGTTCGTAAATAATCATGATTCTGCTAGGCGAATTCCGGTAAATTGCCAACGTTTATCAGGGTGGAAAAAATTGCGATAGGTAGGGCGGCTATGTCCCACAGAGGTAGCAACCGATTCTCCTCGAAGGACCATTTGGTTGATCATGAACTTTCCATTGTATTCCCCCAAGGCCCCAGGAGCTTTCTCAAATTTAGGGTAGGGGAGATAGGCACTTGATGTCCATTCCCAGACTTTTCCGTAGTCCAGTCGAGGGCTTGCCACTTCCCACTCAAATTCTGTAGGAAGTCTTTTACCAGCCCAGTTGGAAAAGGCATCGGCCTCGTATAGGCTTATATGGGTTACGGGTTCATCCTTTTGTATGGGCTTTACTCCGTTGAGGGTAAAGCGTACCCAGCCATCAGGTCCTTTGTGCCAGTATAAGGGAGCGGAAATCTGCTCCTCTTGTACCCAGGCCCAGCCTTCGGCAAACCAATGCCGAAAATCCTGGTACCCTCCAGCTTCGATAAATTCGAGGTATTCACCTGCCGTAATCAGTTTGTTGTTAACCCGACTCCCTGACAGATAGACTTTGTGAACGCCGAGTTCATTGTCAAAGTGAAATTCTTTCCCTTGGTAGCCAATGGTATACAGGCCTTCTTCGATAAGAATAGAATCCTCAGCAGGATTTTCGGGTCCCGGCTCCTTCCAATCGAAACTGTATACAGGATTGAGTGGGTTTTGCGACAGGATATATTTGATGTCTGTATAGAGTAATTCCTGGTGTTGCTGTTCGTGGTTTAAGCCCAAAACCACCAATTCCCTAAAAGAGGGATCTTCTCCTTTTTTTTCTATCAGTTTTGCCATGTGCTCATCCACATGTTGCCGATAGGCGTAAATGCTCTGTACACTAGGTCGAGTCAGATTACCCCGGCTGAAGCGCTGAATTCGCTCTCCCTCGTGTTCATAGTAACTATTAAAAATAAATCCGAAGCGTTCGTGATAGGGAATATAGCCTTCCAAATGAGCTTTGAGGACAAAGGTTTCAAAAAACCAGGTGCTGTGTCCCAGGTGCCATTTAGGAGGACTTACGTCTTCAATAGGTTGGGACAAATAGTCCCCTTCTTCCAGGGGTGCACAAATGTTTTCTGTATGAGTTCTGACAATTCGATAATGTGGGAGTAAGTCCATTGGGAAGTACCTTGGTAATCGTGGATGTGGGTTCTAAATAAATTTTGGGATCAGGACCAAACGCAAACGCTAATTTTAGAACAAATAGTCAAAAATCAAAAAGTGATTTTAATTTCCTAGTATTCCACATCCTTAAAATGAACCCAGGTATTCATGGACAAACTTGATGGCCATGGCTCCTTCACCTACTGCCGAAGCTACTCGATTCATTGCTCCGGCCCGTACATCACCCGCAGCGAAAATTCCCGGTTGACAGGTTTCAAGTAAAAAGGGTTTGCGGGATTGCTTCCATATCTTGTTGAATTCCTCATAATTGTACAGGTTGTTGCCCGTCTCTATGTAGCCCTTTTCATTTCTCAACATATCCAGCGTAATCCACTCCGTGTAGGGTTTGGTGCCTATGAAAATAAATAGGGCATCTGAAGGGAATAGGGTTTTCTCCCCTGAATCCATATTTTCAACTTCCAAACAAGCTAGGTGGCCATTTTCCCCTTTTGCTTGAGCAATCTGCCTCCGGCCCATTACTTCAATATTGGGTATTTCGTTAATCTGGTCGATAAGGTAACTTGACATCGTGGCGCTTAGGTCTGGCTTTCGAATCAAAATATTTACCTTATTAGCAAATTTGGATAGATATACAGCTCCTTGACCCGCACTATTTCCCCCTCCTACTACGAACACCTCTTTATTGGCACAGGCATTAGCTTCTGTCATGGCGGCTCCATAGTATACCCCAGCCCCTGTGAAGTCAGAAATTCCAGTAGTACCGAGTTTCCGGTATGCTACACCCGTAGTGATGATAATAGACTTTGTTGATATACTACTTCCATCTCCTAAGGTAAGCGTTTTGTAAGGACCGTTGAGCTCAATTCCAGTTACTTCCTGAGGAGATAAAAATTCGGTGCCAAAGCGCTGAGCTTGAGTCAAGGCTCTGCGGGTAAGTTCGGATCCGCTTAAGCCTTTTGGGAAGCCCAGGTAATTCTCAATTCTGGAGGAAGTTCCGGCTTGACCTCCTGGGGCATGCCTCTCAATTAAGAGGGTTTTTAAGCCTTCTGTGGAGCCATATACAGCCGCGGATAATCCAGCAGGACCAGCGCCAATAATGACTACATCGTAGAGTTCAGTTTGGGCATTGGGATTGAGCCCCACCTTCGAAGCTAATTCTTGTAAAGAGGGGCGAACCAAAATCTCCCCGTCTTCAAAGACCACCACAGGCAGTTCCGTTTTATCGCTGGATAAATGGTAGGCTGCCAATAGTTCAGATGCTTTGGAGTTGGTATCGAGATCCAACCATTTATAAGGACGTAGGTTTCCCGCCAGAAAATCCTTAATGCTGTGGGAAAGAGGAGAATATTGATTGCCAATCACACGTATCCCTTGAAAATCGGGTATATGGGTGCTTTCCCATTCATCTAGTAAGTCATCAATGACTGGATAGAGTTTTTCTTCTGGAGGATTCCAGGGTTTCATGAGGTAGTAATCTAATTGGACTTCATTGATCGCCTGAATCGCTGCATCCGTATCAGAGTAGGCGGTCAACAAAATTCGTTTGGCTTCTGGATAAAAAGCCTTGGCTTTTTCCAGGAACTCCACTCCATTCATACTCGGCATTCGCTGATCCGAGATGAACAAGGCGATGTCTTCTCCCTTTTTCTTGAAGTTGCTCAGCGCCTCAAGTGCTTCAGTAGAATCTGGGGTGCTTACGATGCGATAGGCCTGCTTGTATTGGGAGCGAAGGTCCCGTTTGATGGAGCTCAATACCTGAGGATCATCATCTATGGAGAATATGATTGGTTTTTTCATGTTAGGATGCTAGGGGTAAGCAAACGGTGAAAACAGTTTGTCCGGGTTTGGAATCTACCAATATGGTGCCTTTATGGCGCAGAATGATTTTTTGAGAAGTATTTAATCCGATTCCTGTTCCCTCTCCTACGTCTTTGGTGGTAAAGAAGGGATCAAAAATTTGAGTTTGTATTTCTTGGGGGATACCAGAGCCATTATCCTGAATATCTACTTCTATTCGTTCAAATACGGAGTTATACCTGGTGCGGATTTCTAAAGTACCACCTTCCTTCATGGCATCGATTGCATTGTCTATCAGGTTGGTCCAGACCTGGTTTATTTCTCCCACATTTAGGCTGATATCTGGCATAGACTCTGGAAACTCTTCTCTTACTTGGATCTGTTTGTCTTTGAGTTTGTGCTTCATCATAATCAGGGTACTGCGAAGACCTTCATGTATATTCACAGCCATCTTGTCTTGTCCCCGATCCATGTGGCTGTAGGCTTTTACAGAGCTGACCAATTTGGAGATTCGATCTGCAGAGTCTTGAATTTCTTTAATGAGTCTTTCCAAACTGAGGGTGCTTTCGATCCACTTTAGGACGGGACCTATATGCTCTGCGGGGAGCAAGCTCTCCAGTTGGTCCAGCTCTTCCTGTGTGATACCGGATTCAACAAAAGTTACGGATATATCTTCAGCATCACTAACGCCTCTTTCTTCCAGCCAATCGAGGTATTCGTCTTCCAGGTCTGTACGCTCTATCATCGAAAGCGTACAGGTATAATCCTGGGCAATCTTGTTGAAAAGAATGTCATTCACCGCGTCGATTTCCTCTGCATTCATCCGGATGGCCGTTACCTGCTTAAATTTTTCTGGACTGTTGTGAACTTTTCGCCGGAGTTCTTGGGCGGAACGGACCATGGCAGAGGCGGGGTTGTTGAGCTCGTGGGCCAGCCCAGCAGATAGTTTACCCAGGGAAATCAATTTTTCGTGCTGGTTTTGATATTGGGTGAAATTGCGGACCCGGTCCATCATGGTGGTAACGAGGGCCTGCATCAGGCTTTGACTGCGCAGCCCCAACTCGGGAAAGTGCTCTTTATGAAGCATTAATACCTCACAAGGCTCTGTAGATACCCCATAGCCAGAAGCTTGCTTCATCCGGGAGTAGGGGAGTAGGCCAGAGACGGTACCTGGCATGATGGATTGAAAATCCTTAAAGCCCCCCTCTGTTTTTAGTCGTATGGCCCATTCCCCTGAAAGATTGAGGACCATGTGGTCGATTGGGTCCCCGGGTTCAAAAAACTGCTCTCCCACTTCATATAAACGGTATTCAGCTTTGTCGATTACCCATTGAATGACCTCTTCCTCTATTCCTTGAAAAATGGGGAAACTGTTTAGCTTTTCAATTAAGTCCTGGGGTTTATCCGAAATTTTCATAGTTGAAAAAGTATATGAATGCTTAACTTTCCTGAGCTTTCTCGGGTATAACAAATAAACAGGTAAAAAGGTGACTTTCAAGTACGAAAAAGGGAATTAACAAATACATAATCGGCCTTTGTCTTCCATTAAGGAGAGAAATATGACCATTAAGGACTAATCTCCAAATGTCTACAGGCTTATTTATGATTTTTATTGAAAATAATAGAAAGTATTTATGTCTAAAATTCTCATAACAGGGGGAACTGGATACATAGGATCCCACACCATAATCGAACTGCTCGCTCTTGGCCGATATGAGGTGATATCGGTGGATAACTATATCAATTCCTCCCAGGATACCCTGGACAGAATAGAGGCAATTACAGGAAAACGCGTAAAAAATTACGAAGTGGACTTGTCTGATGCTGCTGCCACCGAGACGATTTTTGAAGAGAATCCCGACATAGAAGGGGTTATCCATTTCGCCGCTTTGAAGGCCGTAGGAGAATCTGTTGCGAAGCCTCTCTATTACTACCGCAACAATTTCAATTCGCTGGTAAATATTCTAGACGCCTGCGAAAAGTTTGACGTTAAGAATATCATTTTTTCTTCTTCTTGTACCGTATATGGGGAAATAGATCAACTTCCTGTCACAGAAGCCTCGCCAGTAACTCAGGCAGAATCTCCCTATGGAAATACGAAGTTGGTGGGGGAGCAAATCCTACGTGACTACGTAAAAGCCACAAGTGCCCAAAAAGTGATGGCACTAAGATACTTCAATCCCGTTGGAGCCCATGAATCTGGCTTGAACGGAGAAGATCCAATCAACAAGCCCAATAACCTGGTCCCCTTTATTACCATGACAGCCTCGGGCCTTCTTCCTCAATTGACCGTATTCGGGGGAGATTATCCCACAAGAGACGGATCCTGTATCCGTGATTACATACACGTATCTGATATTGCTGAAGCCCATGTGATGGCCATTGATTACCTGATTCAGGATAAAAATCAAGAAAGATTCGAGTTTCTTAACCTGGGTTCTGGTAAAGGAGTATCCGTCTTGGAAGCTATCGAAGCCTTTGAAAAGGTCAGTGAGCAAAAACTTAAATACGTAGTGGGAGACCGTCGTCCTGGGGATGTTACGGCCATTTACTCTGATTCTTCTCTGGCCAAGGAAAGACTGGGCTGGGAAGCCAAAAAAGGTATAGAAGAAATGATGGCATCTGCCTGGAAGTGGCAACAGAACCTCAACCAGCAGCGTTTAGCGAAGAGTGAAGGGTAGGGGGAGAGTTAGATAGTTTAATGGTCCATGGTCGACAGTCTGGATTCTGAGGGGCTACCCCCCTCCATATTTAAACCCAAACTGTGGACCATCGACTATCCAACCATTTAACCCCTCTTAATACAGCCTCGTCAAAACCATCTCATCTGGCTGGGAGAAATTGTGAAAAATCATGTGTCCGTACTGGATCCCTCCAGTGAGGTAAGAGACCTTATCGTTGATGTAAATGTCTACCTCTGTAAGGGTGATTTTACCATCCCGATTGAAGTCCGCTGCCCCTTCAAGGGCGAGGGTAATGGCTTGGAATATGGCTCCATGATGCCAAGTTCCTTTCTCTTTCTGCGAGGCAGGGTTTTGCTGCCATGTTGACAAGAATATGGCTACGTCTTCTCCCAATATATTGCATGAATTGATATAGGCTTGGGCTTCCTGACGAGAAACATCGACATCACATACGATCAATTTTTTTCCGGAAATGTGCTCAGCAGAACGGACAATTTCTCTAAAGGTAGAGTTTATCCCCCTTGTAGTTTGGGTCGCTTCTCCAGAGGAAATAATTTCGACCTTACCGGTCTTATGTTCTGAAGAGGCATAAATATTCAAAAATACGACATCGTTAGGCTGGGTTTTCTGCTTCAGAGCACTAAGCCGTTGGTGGAAGGCATTATAGGCTGAGGGACTTTCCCGAAAGGACTGAACTTCCACTTTGTGGTATCCTTTTCCCTCTTGTTGGGTCAGCAAGTGCCCCAATTTTTCCATTTGATCTGTACCGGATCCAAATTCGTAAGCCCCTTTTCCAGATAGGGAGGGTTTTCCCAAAAATAAGGTATATAGATTTGCCTCTTTGGGTTCGCGTTTGGGAGGGCGGGTATCTTCTGTCTTTTTTTCCCAGGATTCTCTTCTTGGAAATTCTTTAGGAGGATCCGTTATTCTTCTCGTATTCCCATATTCAGGTCTGGCGAAGGTCTCGGGCTTTGTTTTGCTTCCTTTTGAACCAGGGTTTCTTCTATCAAAGGGATCTCCTTGGGGTCTTCTTGCAGCCACTCTTCGTCCAACAATTAATTTTTGACCGGACCGAATAGTATTCCCCTTTAAGCCATTCCAACGCATCAGTTCATCGACTGTGGTTCTATATTTTAGGGCAATACGAAACAGGTTTTGGCCTGGCTCTACCACGTGAATGAGGAAATCATCCGACTGTGCGTGAGATAGAGAAGGTGCACAGAGCGTGGTGAACAAAAGAATTAGGCAAATGTTTACCTTTGCGAAAAGGTTATACTTCCTGTCTCCCATGGATGAAAAATTTGGTGATAGTTCTAGATTGATACAGAGCAAAAAATATACCAAATGTTTGGCAAATTATAATTTTCGGAAAATAATATTTATCACTAAATAAACAGTTTGAAAAATGTTCCTGTTTAATCACGACGAAATTGTTTTTTTATTATATGCTTAAATGAGCAAAAATGGGTAGTTCATTACATAGACTCTACTATGACAAAAGAAATAAAAATCGGACTAACAGTATTTGTGGCGTTGTTATTGTCTTATCTGAGCCTCACCTGGGCTAGCCGTTCTCATTTGTTTGCCGGAGAAGGAGTAAAATATTCTATTGATTTTCAGCACATTAGTGGCTTACTAGTGGGGGATCCAGTTCATATACGGGGGTTCACCATGGGCCGTGTAGAATCCATTGAGCCACAAATGGATAAGGTTGTGGTCCAGATCAGCCTGGACCGTGATTACCCCATACCTGAAGGGACCACAGCAGAAATCCAACCTAAAGAGCTGATGGGAGGAAAGCAGGTGGAACTCATTCAAGGCCTAGGTACAGCTGCCCTTACCCCGGGGGAGACCCTTGTTGGTGAAAGCTCCTTGGACTTTTCTTCTGCCTTTTCCCAGATGGGAGGCTTATTCGAACAAGTCGAAGGAGACCGAATGAGCCAGTTTTTTGATAGAATGGACTCTCTTCTGTATAGCGTTTATCGAATAAGCACTGCTGTAGATGAAAAGGGTATTTCCAACATTATTTTTCTGCTTGAAAGTAACCTACGAGGAATTCAGGGGCTATTGCAAGAATGGGAGAGTCGAAATATGCTAGGGCAAATTGATTCTACTATGAATATTTTGCAACAAAGCCTTCGAAATGCTGACATGAGAATCTCTCAAGCAGGCCACTTACTTCACAAAACAGACAGCCTGTATCTCCCTAAGATATCCATAAACCTAGACTCCCTACAGGTACTGATTCAAAATTTGAATCAGCTAAGCCGAAGAGGTGAGCAGTTACTGGACCAGCCGGATAGTTTCGTGGATAAAGTAACAACCGATCGGGCATTTGCCGCAAGGATGGACTCTGCCATTTCCCGTCTTAATCGTGTCCTCCTGCAGATTGAGTCTGAAAAGATCATCGTAGGATTTAAAAGGCGAAAACAAAAGCAAGATTAAAGGGAGGGATTTTACCTCAGCGCCTTTACTTCTTCGGCTTTAACCTCACTAGCCTCGTTGCCAAAATTTTGACGAATATAGGTAAGTACCTCAGCAACTTCCAGGTCTTTTAAGAAACTGTGCTGAGGCATCGGCAAGGTATAGGTCTCTCCTAATACTTCCATAGGTTCTTCTCTTCCATTAAGTACCAGGGAAATTAAGCGATTTTTATCTCCCGTTACCCAATCTACCCCTGCCAGAGGGGGAAATCTTCCAGAGGCCCCTTTTCCATCTTTTTGGTGGCAGTTGGCACAGTAGAGTTCATATAGCCTTTGTCCTTCAGAAAGAATCTCGGTTTGAATAATATCTTTTTCTTTGTCTGGTGTCCGGATATGGGCGAAGTTCCTTGTGGCTTTCCATTGAAGCCAATTGGGCGGGTCCAAAATCTACTGAGTCGGCCCCTGTGTACCTGATTTTCCAAATTCGCCCTTTCTCAGTATCACTTATATAAAGGGAGCCGTCGGGGCCTTCGGCAAGGCCCATGGGCCTGTAGACCGCATCATTTACGGTTACGATAGGGTCCACGCGGGCGAAGCCATCAGCAAAGACCTCCCATTCTCCTGTAGGTTCCCCATTTTCAAAGGGTACAAAGGCTACAAAATATCCGGACTGGGGATAGGGGGCTCGAATCGTAGATCCATGAAAGGCGACAAAAGCACCCCCTTTGTATCGTTTAGGAAACTGATCTCCTTGGTAGAAAAGAATCCCATTTGGCGCCCAATGCCCTGGAAAACCAATGAGCGGAGCCTTATAGTCATTACATCTTCCGATGCTATCTCCATCTCCGCCGTACTCCGGTGCTAGGACTTTTTTCCCTTGTAATTGGTCATAGTAACAATAGGGCCACCCATAATGATCCCCCTCGCTGACCCTTACAAATTCTTCGGAAGGGAGGAGGGCGGACTCCCAGGCGTTGTAGTGGTTGGAAAATAGGCGCAGGAGGTCGTCTCGGCCATGAATGACCACGTAGAGTTCTTCGTCCTGGCTGTTCCAGTCCATGGCCACAACACTCCGAATGCCAGAGGCGAAGTGTGTGCCATCTGCTTGAGTTTGGTTAAGGGTTTCAGCATCAAAGCGCCAAACACCTGCATGATGGTCCAATTGGGGACAGGGATCAAGACCTGGAGATCTGGGGGTTCGTTTGGGCTCTTGACAAGCATTGGAAGGAGCTCCAAAAGGCACATATATATTTCCCTGATTGTCGAAACTTATGGGTTTGGCAATGTGTTCGTGTAAGCCATGTTCGTGATCATCTTGTACAATCACCTCCATAGGCCCGGTAGGAAGCATCTCATTGGGACTAAGTTTTTGCCTAAAAACCGTCAACATGGAAGAGTAATAGACATAGTCTTTATAAAAGTTTATTCCCGTCTCCAAGCTCCATCTGCCTTGTTTGGGATAGGTACCGAAGCCTCCTTGGCTATCAGCTATGCCATCCCCATCCTTATCCCTAAATACCAGGCAATTGTTTCCGTCCATTTGGAACTTTAGCTTCACGAAAACATCTCCATTATCCCTTACAGCAATGTGGCGGGCCTTCCCTTTAATGCTGTCTACATATACGCTTGCTTTGAAAAAATCTGGTAGGGCTAATTGGGATATAGGATGGGATGGTGGTTTACATGCATTCAATAGGAATAGGAAAAAAAGGCTCCAGTACGGTAGCTGAATTCTTTTAGGGAAGAGCATAGGGGAGTAGTTAGAAGGTTAATGCTTAATAATATAGGTATTAATTTGAAATGATAAGGTAAATCAGATCTTGGAGATGCCTATTTTTTTGATAAATTTCGGTCCCTATATCCTAATATCAATCTAACTTATGTTTCCAGATTTCACCCCTCTTTTTCCCTCACTGCGCCGAGAAGTCAATGGCCAACGAATCACTTTCCTGGATGGACCAGGAGGGACTCAGGTTCCCGAAACGGTCATTGAGGCGATTTCAGGTTACTACAGGAAATCCAACTCCAATACCCATGGGCAATTTCTCACGGCGCATGAAACTGATCAGGTCATGGATCAGACGCGTCTAGCCATGGCTACCTTATTGAACGCTCCTGGACCTGGGAATATCTCCCTGGGGCAGAATATGACAAGCCTCAACTATTCTCTGAGCAAAGCCATGGGAAGGAAGTTCCAGCCTGGGGATGAAATTTTGATCACCCAACTGGATCATGAATCCAACCGAGGACCCTGGTTGGCGCTGCGAGATTGGGGGATAGTGGTACGTGAGGTTCCCATTTTGGAGGATGCCACCCTAGACTACGGCCGTATGGAGACCCTAATCAACGAACGCACCCGGCTGATCTGTATGGGGATGGCTTCCAATTTTGTAGGAACGGTTAATGAGGTGGAACTGGTGAGGAAATGGGCCTATGAGGTAGGTGCCTGGCTACTGGTAGATGCAGTTCATTATGCGCCTCATTTTACCCTAGATGTTCAGGCTTTAGGGGTAGATTTCTTGTTGTGCTCAGCCTACAAATTTTATGGTCCCCATGTAGGTATTCTGTATGCCAAGACGGGCTTGTTAGATCAATTATCGACCGACAGATTGAGAACGGCAGATCAGCATGCTCCCTACAAAATTGAGACGGGCACCCTCAATCACGCTGCCATGGCAGGCGTGAAGGCTGCGGTGGACTTTCTCGCCGGGCTTGGAGAGGGAGATAATTATCGAAGGCAATTAGAATCTGCCTATTTTGATATCATGCAAAGTGAAGCTCGATTAGCCTTTAAGCTATACAATTATTTGATGGATTCTCCTTATTCGGTTGTAGGACCAGAATTTGGCGAGGAAGTAAGGGCTCCTACTGTCTCCTTCACTCACCCTAACCTGACAGCTGCTCAGATCTGTAAATCCCTAGCTGAGTCCAATATCTTTGCTTGGGATGGTCATTTTTATGCGCAGAAAGCCTCTGAGGTTTTAGGGCTAGAAGAAAGGGGCGGGGTTACCCGTATGGGTATGTCAGTATATACGACGGAGGTAGATATCGATCGAACCATTGAGGCCTTGGAGAGGATTGCAAGGGGGTAGTCGATATTCCCTTGTCAACAGTGAAAATTAGGTTGGTTAATTGGCTTTTGAGCCCTCCTCTATAGCCGTTTGATTAAGGGTTAAATGGGAGATCTGTGATCAAAATGCCCAATTTTGTACTCACCCCCTGGCCCCCTCTCTCCTATGGTACCTCCTCTGGCTCCCCCTTTCAACCCAGACTATCGACCATGGACGATTAACCTAAATATCCTTTTTCCCTATTCAAAAAACTCAGCATGAAGAGCTGAGATGGCTTCATTTGAACTACTCTGGTCAATTACCATAGATAAATTAATATCTGAAGCACCCAGGGAAACCATTTTTACCGGAATATTTCGGAGGGCTAGGGCCATGAGGGCCTTACTGGAAACAAAATGGTTTCTGTGTAGGCCTTCCCCGACCACACAGAGTATGGCATTGTCGGGTTCTACTCGTACCTGGGCAAATTCGGATAATTCACTTACGGCGTTATCCAGATTTTTTGGGGATTCTACTGTAAGGGAAACCGAAACTTCAGAGGTTGATACAACATCTACCACCACCTCATGGCTTTCAAAAATACGGAAGATTTTGGCTAGGAACCCATGGGCCAAGAGCATGCGCAGGGAGTAAATATTGACTAGGGTAACGCCTTTTTTGACTGAAATAGCCTTTACTACTTGGTCGGTTACGTTTACTTCTGGGAGAATCCGGGTTCCCCTGTGGGCCGGATTTCCGGTATTTTTTACGATGACGGGAATACGTTTTTCCATGGCAGGGCGAATGGTCTTCGGGTGGAGAACTTTAGCCCCAAAATAAGCCAATTCGGCGGCCTCTTTAAAAGAAACGCTGGGTACATTCCTTGCCTGGC
The DNA here is from genome assembly GCA_965263105.1 of Bacteroidia bacterium. Lineage (GTDB taxonomy): Bacteria > Bacteroidota > Bacteroidia > J057 > J057 > JBCCTX01. The sequence goes on from CBDHGL010000003.1 coordinate 2,531,378, forward strand.
TTACCACTCGCGGATCGGTTGTCAGGATACCATCTACGTCCGTCCAGATTTGAATTTCCTCCGCTCCAACTCCCGCCCCCAGAATAGCCGCAGTATAGTCGCTTCCTCCTCTACCCAGGGTGCTGATTTCTCCCTCTACTGTTTTCCCAATAAAGCCTGTGATGATGGGGATATAATCGACTTGGGATAGGTGCTTGCCAATTTCCTGAAAAGCTGTGGGGAGGGGCTCTGCCTGCTGAAAATCTGAGGTGGTGGCCATCCCTACATCATAGGCAAAATGGTGCTGGGCTGCTACCCCTTGTTGCCGAAAGTAAGCGGCTACTATTTGGCAAGATGATCGTTCTCCGAAAGAAAGGAGTAGATCGGAAATTCGTGGGCTAATCTCCCGAATCATTTTGATTCCCAGCAACAGGTCTTCCAATTCTTTGTGAAGGCCGTCTACCAGATCCAAGGCTAGGTTAAGCCCCTTTAACACTTGCCGATGTTTCTCCTGGATAGGGCTGATATCAATCCGCTTTTCCAAGGCTTCTTTTCCTGCTTGGACCAACAAATCGGTAACTCCCCCCACTGCAGATACGACTACGATGGGGCGTTTGTCTTGTTGGGAGGTAACAATTTCAAATACGTTTCGCACGCGTTCAGGTGAGCCAACTGAAGTCCCACCAAATTTCATAACGATCATACGGTCAGGATTATGAGCATGTATGCAAGGATCAGCCAGGATGAACCGGATAATCCGGCGCCGAATCTAGAAACATTTTAATTGCTAACCAAGATTTGGGAGGATTTTGCCACTCGGGTTTTTCTCCTGAGAAAAGGATGGAGCACAGAGGTAATATTTGGTTACGGGCTTAGACAAGGCTTCAATATTGGGAACATCCGTCACCCCAACTAAGTCTACCAACTCTCCTGATTTGAACCAGATGAGGATGGGTTCCGTAGTCGTTTTGAGGTAGGCTTGATTGGATACTTCTCCTGTAAATATGAAATAGGGTAGTGCTTCTGGTGAGGCTTGGCTTTGAGAAAGGAATTGTTGCTTATGGAAGTTAATTTCTTCTTCTGTGAAAGGGCTGTTCTGCAATTTCACTTTGAGTAGCTTACGGTTGAGAATTCTTTTACACAGGGAAGACAAAATGGGGTCCTGGTGAAATTGCCATTGCTTTATGGCAAATTCTATGCTTCCATCATCGAGATAAATAAAGTGCTGAACTACCTCTGGATGAAGTTCGTGGGGGGGGACATCATGTTGGAAGAAAAAGGACAAGGGATGCCCCAAAAATAACTTTTCCCCGGTTTTGTATAGTTCTTTGGCCCTTTGGAGTATATGGACAAGCAAATACTCTGCAGAGATTGCTGCCTTATGCAGGTATACCTGCCAGTACATAAAGCGCCGGGCAACGATGAAATTTTCCACGGAATAAATTCCTTTCGACTCACAGACGAGACGATCTTCGTGGACGTTTAAGATTTTTATGATTCTGTCTACCCCCACCTTTCCTTCAACTACTCCGGTAAAGAAGCTATCCCGGACCAGGTAGTCCATTCGATCCATATCCAATTGACTGGAAACCAATTGGTGGAAAAACGGGCGGCTATATGTTCCGGTAAATATTTCTATCGCCAACTCCAGGCGATGGTCATGTTGCTCATTGAGGTACTTCATCAGGGCCAGGCTCATGTCTTCATGGTGCAGGTCAGTGATGATCGAGGTCTCTAAGGCATGTGAAAAAGGGCCATGTCCAATATCGTGAAGTAAGATCGCTATCAATGCCGCTTCATATTCCTGGTCTGAAATATCAACCGCTTTGCTCCTCAAGGTATCTAGGGCCTGCTGCATGAGGTGCATGGCGCCTAGGGCGTGACTAAAGCGCGTATGAGTTGCTCCCGGATATACCAGGGAACTCATTCCTAGCTGCTTTATGCGGCGGAGCCGCTGGAAGACGGGTGAATCAATCAAAGAAAGGAGAATCCCTCTGGGCACTTCCAAAAACCCATGGACGGGATCATTGATAATTTTGGCTTGTTGGAGTTTGATGTTCAAGGGGAGAAGGTTTTTAGTCCACAGTCCACGGTCAATAGTCGAAAAAAACTGTGGACTGTGGACCGTAAACTAAAATACTCCCCCCAATTTGCACATTTGTCCTTAAATAAAAAACTCCTTACTAGACCTCAACTATTCCGTTATTCCACCGTATGTAACATCGAAGTAAGCTCTCCTTATTCCGTGTAATTATACTTTCTATCGACTGATATTTACCCAATCCTCTTACTCTTCTTTTAGAACCTTCCGAACTATTGGGGAATACATGCGGGTTGTACCATTTTTTAAGTATACTTACAACAGGAAAAACAATACTACATGCAGAAAGCAAAAATTCTTTGGGTTGATGATGAAATAGACCTCTTAAAGGGGCAAATCTTGTTCTTAGAAGAAAAGAATATGGAAGTCGAGGCGGCGAGCAATGGAATAGATGCCTTGGAGATGATCAAGCAAAAAAGCTATGACATAGTCTTTCTCGATGAACAAATGCCGGGAATGGATGGGCTTACCGTTTTGGGGGAAATCCAGACCATCTCTCCGACTACTCCCGTCATTATGATTACCAAATCCGAGGAAGAGCATATCATGGAAGATGCCTTGGGGGCACAAATTGCGGATTACCTCATCAAGCCCGTTAAACCCAGCCAGATTTTGCTTGCCTGCAAAAAGATTTTGGAAAATAAGCGCCTGGTCACCCGAAAAATTAACCAAGGATATCAGCAAGACTTCCGAAATATCGCCATGCAGTTTTTTGAAGATAACGACTACGATGACTGGGTCGATATTTATCACAAAATCGTGTATTGGGAGGGGAAGATGGAAGAAAATGAGGACAAAAGTATGGAGGAAGTCCTCAGCGCACAGGTCAGCGAAGCCAATACTAATTTTGGGAAATTTATCAGTAGAAATTACCTGGATTGGGTGAATACCGAAGACCTATCGGAAAGGCCTCTCCTTTCTCCGGATGTTATTTCTCAGAAAGCCTTGCCTCATTTAGATGGGGGATATGATAGTGTCTTTTTTCTGTTGGTGGATTGCTTGAGGTACGATCAATGGAAGGCCTTCGAATCCATAATTTCGGAGTACTTCTACATCGAAAAGGAGGAGTCCTATTATGGGATTTTGCCGACTGCTACTCAATATGCAAGAAACTCCATTTTTTCAGGACTTTACCCATTGGAGATTTCGGAAAGATACCCCAAGTTTTGGCTAAATGATGACGAAGAAGGGGGCAAGAATCTATATGAAGCCCAACTGCTTGAGGGGCAATTGAAGCGACGCCGTTTCAAGGGGAAGCACTCTTACCATAAGATCATCAGCAATGAGGATAGCAAATCTTTGGCTGATAATATTCTCAATTTGATGAACAATGACTTTAATGCCATTGTATTCAATTTTATTGACCTGCTTTCCCATTCTCGTACAGAGATGAATGTGATCCGGGAATTAGCCCCTAATGAGGCTGCTTATCGCTCTATTTCCCGCTCTTGGTTGGAGTATTCTCCTCTGTTGACCATTTTCAAAAAGCTTAGCAGCCAGAATGTAAAGATTATCCTAACCACCGACCACGGTACAGTACGGGTGAAGCGACCCACCAAGATCATTGGGGATAGGAATACCACAACAAATCTACGCTACAAGCAAGGGAAAAACCTCAACTACGATACCAACGCCAAGCATATCTTCTCTGTTCGCAAGCCAGAAGAGGCTCGTTTGCCCAAGTCCAATGTGAGTTCTTCCTACGTATTTGCCATGGAAGATTACTTCTTTGCCTATCCCAATAATTACAACTATTACGTCAAGTACTATCGGGATACCTTTCAGCATGGAGGGGTAAGTTTGGAAGAAATGATCATTCCCATGATCGAATTAACCCCTAGAAATCGATGAAAAGCGTGTATGAAAGTCACAGCTTATCCGATAATCTAAAAATCGCCAAAAAGATTTTAAACCTTTATGAGAATGAACGATTATTCGCATTTTTTGGCTATCTTGGTGCAGGTAAAACTACACTTATCAAGGCCTTTTGTGAAATACTAGGGGTAAGGGAAGCCGTTTCAAGTCCCACTTTCACCTTAATTCACGAATACCTCGCCGACCATGAGTCCGTTTACCATTTTGATTTTTATAGGCTAAAAAGAGAAGAAGAGGCACATGAATTGGGTATAGAGGAATATTTTGATTCGGGCTTTTATTGTTTTGTCGAGTGGCCGGAAAAGATAGGCGAATTCCTTCCCAGTGAACATGTGAAAATTTTGCTTTCTCAAGATGATACGAAGAGGATCATAGAAGTAGAAGTTCAATATGGGGAAGGTTCAACTATTACTTGAAACGCAAGGCTTTGGAACGGCATATCCAGGATCGTGGGCCATCCCTCAGGAATTTGCTGTTCAAACCAAAAAGAAGCATCAGCGACTTAAAATAGGTATCCCTAAAGAAGTTTATTTTCAGGAAAACAGGGTTCCCATCACCCCAGAATCTATTGGGGTTCTGGTGAATAATGGACATCAGGTTTTTATTGAACATGGGGCAGGAGAAGGAGCCCGCTATTCCGATTCCGATTATGCCGATGAGGGAGCAGTAGTCACCTACAATACCGCAGATCTATTTAAACAATCTGATTACATCATTAAGATTTCCCCTCTTTCTCCCAAGGAGTTATCCCTTCTAAGAGAAAACCAGGTTATTATCTCTGCGGTAAACTTAGGAAGCCTCAATCCCAATTACATTGAGAGCCTTATACAGAAAAACATTACAGCTATTGGATTTGAATTCTATCGATCGGAGGATGGATCTCTCCCTCTGGTACAGATGATGAGCGAGATAGCTGGGGTGAGTTCCATTCATATTGCCTCTGAATTGCTAACGGGGAACAATGATGGGCAGGGCATACTGCTAGGAGGTATTACGGGTATTCCTCCAGCAGAAATAACCATTATTGGCGCGGGCACTGTAGGTTTTAACGCAGCTCAAACCGCTATGGGTATGGGAGCCCGTGTTCGTATTTTAGATGAAGAGCTTCATAAATTGCGGAGAATAGAACGTGAGTTGGGGATAAATGTATATACCTCCATCGCCCACGGAAATTTCATCCGCGCAGCTGTCAGAGAATCGGATGTGGTAATTGGTGCGGTATACCACCAGGGAAGCCGGACTCCTATGGTCATCACGGAAGATATGGTCAAAGAGATGAAGGAAGGTTCCGTTATCATTGATGTGGCTATAGACCAGGGGGGCTGTGTCGAAACCAGTAAATTGACTTCCCACGATGATCCTACCTTCATTAAGCATGGGGTTATTCACTACTGTGTTCCCAATATTCCTTCCCGGGTTGCTCGAACAGCTTCTTTAGCCATTTCCAATGTCTTAGGGCCCTTGTTGGTGAAAATTGGAGATAATGGAGGGGTAGATAACTATGTCAAAAGCCACGACGGGTTGAAGCAGGGCATATTTGTATACCGACACCACCTCACCAAGAAATATTTATCCCACCTCTTCGGAATGAATCGTCTCTATCGCGATATAGAACTTCTCATCGCTTCCATGTAAGATTCACTTCCATTTGTGACCTCAAAGCCTTAATTTGGTCCTAAGGTCAACTTATTTCATACAAATTAACATTACCATGTACAAACTCTTTAGCATACTCATCTCAGGGCTTTTCCTTTCCTTAGGAGTCGAGGCCCAGGTAATCCATGAAGGACAACAGCCTTTTAGGAAAAAAGAATCTGCCAATGCCTTGTATGTCAACATTGAAGGCCAGCAAAAGAATGTCCAGCACATCCTGGAGGAAAAGTTCAACTCTAAGTCTGGAAAGAAAAGTAAAAATGACAAAGGGGTTAGGGTTTTTGAATCCGCCCGTGTAGCCGATGTGTCCTCTTCTACGATGAACTATTATTTCGACGTGGAAAAAATGAAAGGGCAAGACAACATGAATACAGTTCGACTGTTTATCGCTTCTGGCCCAAAGAACTTTTTGAATTCTGACGAAAATCCAGGGGAAATGCTTGCTGCCAGAGAAATGCTGGAAAGCCTGCAGTATGAAACTACGGTTTACGAATTTGAATTGGCTGTGGCTGAACAAAACCAGGTGTTGGATAAGGCAGAAAAAGTATATTCTGGCCTCGAGAAAGATTCTGTGAGGCTGGAAAAGCGTCTGTTGGAAACCCAAAAGGATATTGAAGAAAATACCTCTAACCTGGAGAACCAGCGCATTCAACTGAAGGAGGACAAGAAAAGGTTAGAAGCCTTGAAAGAAGAAATGGAAGCGTATATTTCCAGAGAAAAATATTAGAAAGAAGTCATTCTTTCTTAAGCGCCAAATTTTATAAATATCAGAGGAAACCGTACTTTTCGGTATCCTCTGATTTTTTTTGCCGTTAAAGATACTGTATACCTAGTCCCTCAAATTTTTTTCACAAATGAAGCGATTATTCCTCATTATTGGAATCCTGATTGTCCTCCTTGTGGCGGCACTGGCCTTGGCTCCCTCTCTATTCAAGGAGGATATTCAAAAGCTTGTTAGCTCCTCTATCAATGAACAAATTGATGGAACCTTTGAATTAGGAGAATTGGGCCTTTCTTTTTTTACTCATTTTCCCCAGGCTACCTTAACCCTGGAGGACGTCAAACTCATAGGAAAAGGAGAATTTAGGAAAGATACCCTATTTCAAGCGGATAAATTATTCCTGCTGGCCAGTCCTTTTTCTTTGCTGGGGAATGCTCCCTCTGTAAATAAAGTCCTGGTAGATGATCCCAAAATTCACGCAAAGGTTTTGGAAGATGGAAGGGCTAACTGGGATATTGCTTTGAGTTCTGATAGCCTTACAACTGAGGAAGAGGCAGGCGATTCAGACTTTGTCTTTAACCTGAAGGCCTATGAAATACATAACGCCGAGATTATTTATGAGGATGCAACCTATCCCATGGATGTATCCATGAAAGGAGTAAACCACGAGGGAACCGGTGCTTTTACTGCTTCAGAATACGACCTGAATACTTTCACCGATGTAGCGGATATCACAGTTAACTACGCGGGGATTAATTATCTGAAAAACGCTATAGTAGATGCCAAGGTGCTTACCCATATAGTTTCAGAAACAGATATGCTCATTCAACTGAAGGAGAATGAAATCATGGTGAATGATTTGCCATTAACGGTTTCGGGAAGTGTTCTGTACAAGCCAGAGGAAATGGATTTAGACTTGTCTTTTGCCTCAGCCGAGGAGGCAAATGTCAAAAGTATTTACTCCCTCATTCCCGGAGCTTATTCCCAAAGTTTTCAGGACATTATTTCAGAAGGGGAATTGAACTTTGATGGAACTGTTAAGGGAATTTACTCTGAGGCTAGGTATCCCGGATTTTCAGTTGACCTGGATGTGAAGGACGGAACCCTTAAGTATCCGCAGTTACCCAAAGATATTTCTGGGATTCAATTTGATTTACAAGTAGACAATACGGATGGAGCCTTGGAGAATACCCAAATCGATATCCAGCGTTTGGAAGCCAATTTAGGGAACAACCCCATATACGCGAAGCTCCTGATCAAAGGCTTAGAAGATATGCTGATGAAAGGCCTGGTCAAGGCCAAATTGGATTTGGGTAGCCTAGCTCAAAGCCTGCCTTTAGAAGGAAATGAACTGAAGGGCTTATTTGAGATTGATGCCAATATTGACGGTCTGTATAGTGAGGCATCAGGAAGCTTCCCAAAGGTAGTGGCGAATATGTCCATGGAGCAAGGCTATGTGAAAAGTGTGGATTACCCTGAGGCAGAATTGGAAAATTTGACCTTTCATGCTCAACTCAACAACCCGAATGGGCGGATGGAGAATACCGTTTTCGATGTTCCAGATTTTTCCTTCGAACTGGGAGGTAAGCCGATCGCAGGAAGCTTGCATGTGGATCATTTTGAAGATCCGCATTATAAGCTGGCGGCCAAAGGGGAATTGGATTTAGATAAAGTGATGAAAATCTATCCTGTTGAGGGGATGGAGTTATCCGGAAATATTGTGATCGATCAATTTCAGACAGAGGGGAAAATGTCGGACGTAGAAGCAGAACGATACAGTCAACTACCCACTAGCGGAAAGATGGTGATCTCCAATGTATCCTATGCTCAGGAAGGCCTTGAACATCCTGTGACTATTGAGCAGGGGACAGCTTCCTTTACACCTGCGAAGTTGGAAATTCAAGGAGTAAGAGGTCAGGCTGGAGAAACGGATTTCGAAGCCAGCGGATATTTGGAAGACTATCTGGGTTATGCCTTGGGTGAATCCGAAACACTTAAAGGGGTGTGGGCCGTTCAATCCAATCAAGTAAACGTCAACGAATGGATGTTAGAATCAGAGGAGGTCGACCCCGCTCAAATACCCGATTCATCGGAGACTTACGAAGTACTGGAGATTCCGGAAGGGATAGACCTCCTTATACAGGCACAGGTAGGCTCTATGAAATACAAGGATCTCAACCTGACCAATCTCAATGGTATTGTAGAGGTAACAGAACAAGCTGTTCTGATGGATCAGGTAAATTTCAATCTGTTGGATGGGCAGGTAGGCATGAGGGGGAGTTATCAAACCCTGCCTTTCCAAGACCCTGCATTCGCCTTTGATTTGAAGGTTGACCAAATGGCATTTGTAAAAGCTGCTCAAAATTTTGACCTCGTCAGGCGTTATGCCCCTGTTTCCGACTTTATACAAGGCGTATTCAATACCGATTTTAGTATCCAGGGTTTTCTCAACGAGAATATGTATCCTATCCTAGAAAATATCAATAGTGCAGGCTTATTCGAAATTCTTCAGGGGAAAATTGTGGATTTGCCTATCCTGGAGGCGATCTCAAACAAAACAAAATTGAAAGAGGTAAATAACCTGAGTCTAAAAAATGTGGTAGGACATTTCTCTATCGAGGACGGGAGTCTCATTGTAGAGCCCTTTGACTTTGCCTATCAGGATATGAAATTTCAAGTCGGTGGCCAACAAAAGTTAACGGGAGGATTAAATTATAATTTTACCGTAGATGTCCCCACGGGCCAACCTGGAGAAGCCGTATTTACAGCTTTATCGGATATGGCAGGAACCCAGATCAACCAGGATCGGGTAGAAGTGACCTTAACCCTAGGGGGCACCTTTGCCCAGCCTCAGGTTGCCGGAATTCAAACCAATGCCGGCAGCCAGCTGAAAGACCAGGTAGTTGATGCTGTCAAAGACAAGTTGGAAGAGAAAACGGGCAAAGCCCTGGATTTGGGTACGGATAGCACTTCCGTGGTTGAAGCGGCTCAAGACAGCTTGAAGAAAGTAGCAGAACAACAAAGAGAAGCCATAAAGGATAGCATTGCGGCCGAAATGGAGGCCAAACAGGAAGAGATTCATGACAAGATTGAGAAGACCTTAGAAGAAAAACTCGGTGAAGAGACAAAGGGGAAGTTAGAAGAGCTAAAAGATAAGGTAGACTTACCCTTTTTAAAGAAAAAGAAGAAGAATTAAATCAATAAAATCGCCGAAAAATGGTTATATTTGTAAGATTATATTAACCGTTGTTGCATTGAAAAAATGAGTGAATCCACCGAAAATCACAATGAATATTCCGCGAGTAATATTCAAGTATTAGAAGGTATTGAACACGTGCGCAAACGCCCCGCCATGTACATCGGAGATGTTGGAGATCGCGGTCTTCACCACTTAGTGTATGAGGTGGTCGATAATTCCATCGACGAAGCCATGGCGGGATATGCTTCCAAGATCGAAGTAGTCATACATGAGGATAACTCCATTACTGTAAAGGATGATGGGCGTGGGATTCCGGTAGATATCCACGAGAAAGAGGGACTTTCTGCCCTGGAATTGGTTATGACGCGCTTGGGAGCCGGAGGAAAATTCGATAAAAATTCTTATAAGGTTTCTGGAGGGCTTCACGGGGTAGGTGTTTCTTGTGTCAATGCCCTTTCTTCTTCCTGTGAGGTAAAGGTCTATCGGGAAGGCTCTATCCACTTTCAGGAATATAAGAAAGGGGTAGCCCAGGATTCTGTTAAAGTGGTTGGAAAAACAGATGAGCAGGGAACTCATACCCACTTTCTGCCGGATGATTCCATTTTTACGGCAAAAGAGTACCGGTACGAAACCCTGGCTTCCCGCCTGAGAGAACTCTCTTTCCTCAATAGGGGCGTGAATATCATTTTGACAGATGAAAGGGAAGAGCTAACGGAGGAGAAAGACAAATCCAAACTCAAGGATGGCAAATACAGAACCCAAACCTTCTATTCGGAAGGAGGTTTGAAAGAATTTGTTAAGCTCCTCGATCACGGCAGACAGTCTATCACCGAAGAACCCGTCTATATCACAGGAACGGATGACAAGGAGACCACTCCGGTCGAGATAGCCATACAATACAATTCTTCCTTCAAGGAGAATATCCACTCCTATGTCAACAACATCAATACCCATGAGGGAGGAACCCATGTTTCGGGTTTCAAAAAGGCCCTTACCCGTACGTTAAAGTCCTATGCAGAGGAGTCGGGGATGTTAAAGAAGGTTAAATTCGCCATTAGTGGGGAAGACTTTCGGGAGGGGCTCACGGCGGTCATTTCCGTAAAGGTCATGGAGCCTCAGTTTGAAGGACAGACCAAGACCAAGTTGGGTAACTCAGAGGTATCGGGTATTGTCGAGAGTATTGTCAATAAGGCGCTGTCTTATTATCTGGAAGAAAACCCCAATACTGCCAAGAAAATCATCCAAAAAGTCCTACTGGCTGCTGAGGCACGATACGCGGCGAAAAAAGCCCGTGAAGCTGTACAGAGTAAAAATTCCGTTATTTCTGGAGGTCTTCCTGGGAAACTGGCCAGTTGTTCCAGTCGGAAACCCGAGCAGTGTGAAATCTTCCTGGTCGAGGGTGACTCCGCCGGGGGGAGTGCCAAACAAGCCCGAAATCGAGAATTTCAAGCCATACTTCCCCTAAGAGGAAAAATCCTGAATGTAGAAAAGGCGCATCCTTCTCGTATTTATGAGAATGAGGAGATCAAAAATATCATTTTGGCTTTAGGGATTACCGCTTTGGGTACGGAGGAAGAAGAAATGTCTCTGGAAAAGCTCAGGTATTACAAAGTGGTGATCATGACTGATGCCGACGTGGATGGGAGTCATATTCGCACCCTGCTGCTGACCCTATTTTATCGCTATTTCCTTCCCTTGATAGAGGCCGGGCACATCTATATTGCCATGCCTCCTCTGTATCAGGTAAAGGTGGGTAAGAAATTCAAATACTGCTGGACGGAAGAAGACCGCAAGGCTGCTATTGCAGAACTCGCCTCAGGGGATGAAGGCAAGGCGACCATTCAAAGATACAAAGGATTGGGAGAAATGAATCCCGATCAGTTGTGGGATACCACCATGAACCCCGAGACGCGTACCCTTCAGCTCGTTACTATTGAAAGTGCTGCTCAGGCGGATCTACTCTTTTCTACCCTGATGGGGGATGAGGTAGCGCCTCGTCGTGAGTTCATCGAGCAGAATGCGCGGTACGCAAATATTGATATTTGATAGTTTCTTAGTCCATAGTCGATGGTCCACGGTTTATTGTGTAAATTTTCACTCAATTGAAAAAACAATATTCCTTCCAAGCTACCCCTGAAAAAGGAGAGGTTTCAGCCATTCTGTTAAACCCTCCTGAAGCAAAGGCCTTATTGGTCCTGGCCCATGGAGCAGGTGCAGGGATGGATCATAGCAACATGGAATCCATTGCCCTCGAAATGGCCGAGAGGCAGATCGCTACCTTTCGATTCAACTTTTCCTATATGGAACAAGGAAAGGGCCGGGAATCTGCCAAAGTTTCCCAAGAGACGCTCCTTTCCGCGGTGAAATTTGTGGAAGGACTTAAATTAAATCTGCCCCTTTATTTGGGAGGCCATTCCTATGGAGGGCGCATGTCGAGTTTACTCGCCGCGCAGCAGCCCGATTGGTCGGTGAAAGGCCTAATTTTCTTTGCCTTTCCCCTACATGCCCCTGGAAAACCCAGCACCGACAGAGCCCAGCATCTTTCCGATATTCGTGAACCTATGTTATTTCTCAGCGGGACTAGAGATACTTTCCTCACGTTAGATTTATTCCTCCCTTTAGTGGAGAAATTAGGCGATAAAGCCCGAATACACTTATTAGAGACCGCTTCTCATGGCTATAAAATCCTGAAAAGGACTCGAAAAAATCCCCTTAGTGTATTTGAGGAAATGGGGGTAGAAGTGGAGAAGTTTGTTGGATAGTCGGTAGTCCAGAGTCCATGGTCAGTAGGAAGGAATACTTTCCTTTGAAAATTAAAAACCCATAAATGCTAGATTATGTATACCACTGACCACTGACCACTGACCACTGACCACTGACCAGACTAATACTGATCAGACTCCGCCAACCTATAGAGAACTCCCAAGGTGACGCCCACTTGGTCTATCCCTCCAAGTGTATAGACCACTTCTCCAAATATGCTCAATTCGTCCAGAATTTGGTACCTGCCTCCTCCTCCTAGATTGATCCCCACATCAGAACTTCGGTCCCGCTCAATGCTACCAGTGGTAGACTCTACTTCCGTTCGGAAAATGGCTACCTGAAGGCCTAATAGGGGATATAGGACCAATTTATCTATCACATCAAACTGCAACTGGCCGTCTAGGTTAATGGTGGAAAAGCGAACCTTGGTATTTGCAGCGCGGAACATGTCTGTTTCTGATGCAAAGAGGGTAACATTGGGAGATAGGACCAAGGATCCAGCGATAGGGAAGGTGGTTTTCATATTTATTCCTGCCTTTCCTTCATCTGTTCCCCCGATGGTAAAGCCCCCGCCTACCAACCATTGGGCTTGAAGAGGGGAAGAAAAGAAACAACATATGCCCAATACCAGGGAGCCCAAAATGTGTCTAACCATGTTTTCCTTTGTATTTTTTCAATTGAACTTTGAGTTTTTCGACCAGTAAATCTATAGCTTCTTGGAAGGTAGAACCGGATTCTGTTGCTACTATGGTATTTCCTGGAACCAGGAGTTTTACTTCGACCTCTTTCTTTTCTGGTCCAGAGCTACTTTTCTCCTTGCAAAAGACATCCGCTCGGTGGATTTGGTCATAGAAACGTTCCAACTTTTCCAGCTTTTTCTCAAAATAGGCTTTTTCCCTATCTGATACTTTCGTGTGAATGCTTTGTGTTGTAATCTCCATAGTCAAAAATTTATGTGTTTTCAGATCTAGGATGTGCTTGCTTATGTACTTTTTGTAGCTTTTGTATGGAATTGTGGGTATAAATTTGGGTGGCAGCCAAGCTACTATGGCCGAGTAATTCTTTTATAGCATTGAGGTCTGCTCCCTGATTGAGGAGATGTGTGGCATAGGTATGCCTTAGGGTATGGGGACTTTTTTGATGTACTTCTGAGGCCAGGGCAAGGTATTTATTGACGATCCGATAAACCAGTTTGGGATATAGGGACTGTCCATTTTCGCGTATAAAAAACTCCTGTAGGTTTTCCATTCCATGGGCTCTGAGGTAAGCGATATAGGAGATGATGGCACTTCGCACGTGTTTACCAAAGGGAATGATTCTTTCTTTGTCTCCTTTTCCACGGACCCTTAGAGATTGACTATAGAGGTCTATATTCTCTGTACGCAATTCAATCAGTTCACTCCTTCTCAAGCCACAGCCGTAGAGAATCTCAAGTAGGCATTTGTCTCGGTAACCTTGGAAATTGGTCGGAAAGGGAAGATCATCTAAGAGGTAGCTGGTCTCTGACTCTTTAAGAAAAGCAGGAAGCTTTTTCTTTTTTCCCTGAAGGCGTAAACCTAAAGTGGGATTTTGGGGATAGATCTGACTGTAGTTTAAAAAGCGAAAATAGGTCTTTACACTTGAGAGTTTTCGGGAAATGCTGCTGTTTTCAAACTTTCCTTCTTTCAATTGCCCGATCCAGTTACGGAGTAATTTGGGGGAAAGAAGGTCAAGGTCATTTACTGTAAAGAGGCTCTTATTATAAAACTCCTGGAGGAAGGTATCGAGCTGGTCTAAGTCGGTCAGATAAGCAGTAAGCGTATGGGTTGAGTAGCCCTTTTCAACTTCCAGATATGTCTTAAATTTTTGTCTTAACATATTGCTTACTCGTGAGATTAAGTTAGCAAAGTTATGAGCAAAAAAAAACGACCTCAGTGAGGTCGAAAAAAAAAAAAATGTTTTTTGGGGCTTAGTAGTTTTCCTTAGCGAAATGACGCTGGCGATTTACCGCCTTTTTTTGCATTTCTTTTTTGACTACCGAGGGTTTTTTATAAAACATACGCTCGCGCTTCTCTTTAAGCACGCCAGTGCGCTCGAACTTCTTCTTATAACGCCTCAAGGCCTTATCTATGGACTCTCCTTCTTTTACTCGAATTATTAACATAGAGATGTTTTTCTGTATTGGATGGCAAATTTAACAAAGATTTCAGTGTATTCAAAACGGCGGTAATAGGGGGAAATTTTTTCTATTATTTAACCGCTTTCATTTTTAACAATCAGATTACAAATATTTCTTTATTTTGCGGCTGCAATTTCTAAAATTTCACTGAATTACCTACTATGGTTGGAACAAAGAAAATATTTAAGCCCGGCGTTCTTTGGGGGGATGAGCTCCAAGAGCTGCTGAATTTTGCCAATGAGCATAATTTTGCGCTTCCTGCAGCAAATGTAGTGAATACCAGTTCTGTAAACTCTGTTCTGGAAGCTGCAAGGGCAGTAAACTCTCCTGTTATTATCCAATTCTCAAATGGGGGGGCCACCTTTTTTGCGGGTAAAGGCCTCGGAAATGAAGATCAGAAAGCCTCTATAGCAGGAGCCATTTCAGGTGCTATGCACGTACACAAGATGGCTGAAGCCTATGGGGTTACTGTCATTTTGCATACAGACCATGCCGCCAAAAAACTACTTCCCTGGATTGATGGGATGTTGGAGGAAGGAGAAAAGTTTTTCCAACAAACAGGACGTCCCCTATATAGCTCTCATATGTTGGATCTATCTGAGGAACCCCTGGAAGAGAATATCGAGATTTCTCGCAAGTATTTCGAGCGGATGAATAAGATTGGTATGGGCATCGAAATAGAATTAGGGGTGACGGGTGGAGAAGAAGATGGGGTGGATAATACGGGGATTGACAATGCCTTGTTATATACCCAGCCTTCAGAAGTATCTTATGCATATGAACAACTCATACAAGTGGGAGATCGTTTCACGGTAGCGGCTGCTTTCGGGAATGTCCATGGGGTGTATAAGCCTGGAAACGTTGAGTTGACTCCAAAAATCTTGAAGAATTCACAAGATTACGTTCAAGAGAAGTTTTCTACCCCTCATAACCCCATCAACTTTGTCTTTCATGGAGGATCTGGCTCTTCTCGTGCAGAGATTCGAGAAGCGATTGACTATGGAGCCGTGAAGATGAATATTGATACCGATCTTCAATGGGCTTTCTGGAATGGGGTACGTGAGTACGAACTCGCCAACCGCGCCTATTTGCAAGGCCAGATTGGCAATCCAGAAGGAGAAGACAAACCCAATAAAAAGAAATACGATCCCCGTGTTTGGTTAAGAGAAGGGGAGAAGTCATTGGTTGAGCGTGTAAAGCTTGCCTTTGAAGACTTGAATGCTATTGGGGTGCACGATTTGTAGCACACCGATGAAACTCATATTTCTTTGTATACAAAACAGCCCTTCCTGAGTTAATTGGGAAGGGTTTGCTTTTTTAGGATTCGTTTCCAACCTCCTTTGTTAAACAACCTTCCATCCCCATGTACATAGACGCTATTGGACATTACTTCCCTTCTACAGTGGTCCCCAATGAATTTTTTACGGAATCTTTTGGCCTAACCCATGAGTGGCTCCTCGGCAGAACGGGCATAGAGGAGCGGCGAAAGGCCTCAGAAGAGGAGAATACCCATACCATGGCCATCCGTGCTGTAGAAGAATTAAAAGCCACTCATCCAAATTCACTGAATGAAGTTGATCTAATTGTCGCAGCGACCTATACTCCCTATGATTTGATTGTTACCTTGGGACATGCACTTCAGAACCATTTAGACCTAGCTGATATACCTGTGGTGACCATTTCTTCAGCTTGTTCCTCCCTTTTGAATGCCATAGAAATCGCTGAAGGCTACTTTGCCATGGGTAAAGCTCAACGAGCGCTTGTTATAGCCTCCGAGCACAACACGGCCTATTACAACCCTGCCGATACCAAGAGCAACCACCTTTGGGGAGATGGAGCTGTAGCCCTATGTTTGGCACGAGAATCTCAAGTGGAGTCTGCTATGGAGATTCTAGACCTTAAAACTGGCGGAGCAGGAAATGTAGGAAAAGCCATGGAAGGGGTAGTTTTGCGCCCTAACCACGGAGGAATCTTTATGCCCTTTGGCCGAGATGTGTTTATCCATGCCTGTACCTATATGGCTCAGGCGACTAGAGATATATTGAAGAAAAATGGGCATGAATTGGAGGACGTTAAATGGTTTATTCCCCACCAGGCCAATCGGCGAATTACCCGCAATGTAGCTGAAGCATTGGGGCTGCCAACAGAAAGGGTCCTGTCCAACATCCAATACTTGGGCAATACCGGCAGCGCGGGTTGTGGGATCGCCCTTTCAGAGCATCGGGAGGAGATACAGAAAGGGGATCTCATCGTCATGACGGTGTTTGGGGGCGGATACTCTTGGGGGGCGATGTTGGTACGGGGGTGAGGGGCATCTCCGTTTCCCTTTTTTCCCCTTCTAGGGGAAACTTAAAAGGGGTCCGGAAACGACCCAGGAAATCAGGTTGATTTCGCCAAAGTTTACCCCTTTCTCCCCATTTCTAAGGGGGAGAAAGAGGGGGCCATGCGGTGAGTTCAAAACAAGGCATTTTAATCACAGATCCACCAATCAATCCTTAACCGAACGGCTATACCCCTGCCTCTGACCGTGGACTATCGTCTATTAAGCCCTAATCCATCTCATACAAGATCTGATGCATAGTAGGTCGAATGTTGTACCGATAGAGATTTCGATTCAATCGAGTAGGGTAGACCCGATTGGAGAAAAAGACGATGATGAGTTCTTCCTTTGGATCAGCCCAGGTGAAGGTGCCAGTGTAACCGGAATGGCCAAAGCTTTCTTCGCTGGCAGAAGGGGCTACATAGCCATTGGCCTTTCCTTCTTCTGTGAGCGGGGGCTTGTCGAAGCCTAGGCCCCTGCGATTGTCTTCCTCGGGGAATTGATAGCGAGTGAATTCATTTACCGAGGCTTCCTCTAGGTAGCGCTCCCCTCCATAAGTTCCTTTGTTCATGTACATTTGCATGAGCTTGGCCAGGTCCAAGCTTGTACTAAAGAGACCTGCATTTCCTGAAACTCCGCCCATCATGACGGCTCCTTCATCGTGCACTCTGCCATGAATCTGTTGCATGCGGAAAAAAGTGTCGCGTTCAGTAGGGACAATTTTGGCAAGAGGAAATTCTTCCATGGGATTGTAGCCAATCGTGTAGGCTCCCAAGGGCCTATAAAAGGTATTGTAGGTGAAGTCTGTAAAGGATTTGCCGGTGAGGTTTTCAATCATCTTGGGATAGAGATAAAAGGTGAGTCCGGAATAGACATACCCTGGCTTTTCATTGAGGGGAGACTTGCGAATCTGTTTGTAGATTTGCTTTTCTTTATAGTTCTCATGAAGAAAGAGGTAGTCGGTGATAGGAACTGTGTATCCCCCTCCTTTTCGCATGCGAAATGTTTTGTTTTTGAAGGTGCTATCCCTTTTAAAAGAGGTAGTCCAATAGGCAATCCAAGCCTTTAAACGTGCCTGATGGGCCAGGATTTCCCGGAATTTCAGGTTTTTCTTATTTCCTCTTCTCCAGTCTGGCCAGTATGTGTGGAAAGGTTGATCCAGGTCAATTTTACCCGCTCCATGCAAGTACATGAGGCCGGGTAGAGGGCCGGTCACCTTGGTAACGGATGCATAATCATAAAGGTCATCTAGTTGTACGCTTCGCAGAGAATCGTACGTGTGGAAGCCATAGGCTTTGTGGAAAACAATCTTCCCTTTTTTGGCTACTAACAATTGAGCGCCGGGATAGGCCTTATGGGATAGCCCTACCTGGACGATAGAATCCAAGCGTTGGTGAAGGATCTTGGAACTCCACCCTACTTCCTCAGGGGTAGCATATTTGAGCCTGAGCCCCCCTTCAGATTGAAGACCTTGTCCATAAGGGAAATGCTGATTAACCGTGACCGGGAGTTTGCCAGAGGCTCCAATAGCCCCAAATAGTAGGTTAGCAGCAGCTTGTTCTGTCTTTGGACTGCTGTAGTAGCCCATGAGTAAGACCGGTGCTTTTTCTATCCCAGGATAGTAATTGAGTGTATAGGGATTTCGGAAAATGACCATGGTGGAAGTCGGGGCGAGGCGTTGTAGTAATTCCTTTACCTCGTCATTGACTCCTTGCGTGTTATTGGGCCGCTTTCCGGTCTGGTGCAGGCTAACAATAAGGTGATTGTGCTGACCCAGTCCTTCAGAAATAGCCTCAATATCCTTTTGACTTGCATTGGGTCTCAGGCGATAGGGGGTGATCCGGGTAAATTTGGATAAGGCCTTCTGAAAGTGATTGGTCCCTCGGTCAATAGATAGAACCCCAATATCTAGGGTATCTAAGCGTTTGTAGGGGATACGTTCCTTTGAATTTCGAAGGAGGGTGAGAACTCCTTCTGCTAGTTGTTGCTGTAAGTGCTCTGATTGAGGTGTGTGTAAGTCTTTATGTAAGTTGTCAGTTTCTACAGAGCGCGGTACATGTTTCATGCCCCAGGCTTTGAGTTGTAAGACTCTTTTGCATCGGGCTGCAATGGCTGTAGAGTCCATTTCTCCAGATCGAATGGCTTGAACAATGGCTTCTATTCCTTTAGCGACATCTACGGGGTATTCCACGACATCGTTTCCCGCTTGTAGGGCCTTCAGGTCGGCTATCCCAGGGGGATATCTGTCGGCCACGGCCTTCATGTTCATCGCATCGGTAAAAACAATCCCTTGGAAGTTTAATTTCTTTCGAAGTACGTCTGTAGTAATCGCAGAAGAAAGGGTGCTGGGTACTTCTGAGGAAGCTTCCCAAGCAGGTATATTCAGGTGGGCAATCATGGTACTGCCTAAGCCTTTTTCAAACAGTTTTTTAAAAGGATAGAGTTCCACACTATCTAGCCGAGCTTTATCAAAGGGAATTAGGGGTAAGTCATAATGGGAATCAGTACCTGTATCTCCGTGGCCAGGAAAGTGTTTCCCCGTGGCAAGTATGTTCATATCTTGTAGGCCTCGACTATAAGCTTCTCCTTTTTGTGCAACTAAATCTCGGTGTTCACCAAACGACCGGTAGCCTATTACGGGATTGGAAGGGGTTTTATTGATGTCTAAGACAGGAGCAAAATTGACATGCATACCCAGCCGTTGAAATTGGCGGCCTATCTCTTTACCCATTCTATAAATCAACGTATTGTCTTGGAGGGCTCCCAAAGCGATTTGATAAGGAAAACTCTGGGTACTGTCCAAGCGCATGCCTACTCCCCATTCTGCATCCATGGCAATCAGGAGGGGCAGCTTGCTGAGCTTCTGGTAGTGGTTTTGTAGAAGGGCTTGACGATGGGGGCCTCCCTGAAAAAATATTAAGCCACCAATCTCGTATTTCTCGATCAGCTTGCTAATCTCATACGTGTGGGCTGGCCCCCTGTTGCTATAGGCAGCCACCATAAATAGCTGGGCGATCTGTTGTTCCAGGCTGAGGGTTTGTAAAACGGAATCCGCCCATTTTTCATGCTGAGGATTGCGCAATTGAGGAGGCAAATCCTGGGCTCGAATAAGGGAAACGCTCAATAAAATGATAGGTCCTAAAATGAAAATCTTCAAATTAGTGAGGGCAAATCTTGCAAATACTCGCATGAATTTGTTTTTTTGCTGTAAATATCGGCAATAATCGGCATAATTAGGCAATTTTGTTAAAAGAAGAAAGACAATTCATCATCCTCGAGGAGCTTCGTATTCATAATAAGGTTCTAACCTCTGAGTTGAGTCAGTCTCTTTCCGTTTCGGAGGATACCATCCGTAGGGATTTGCGCGATTTAGCCGATGGAGGAAAGATACGAAAAGTTCATGGAGGTGCTGTAATAAACGCCTATCCGCCGTATGATTTTCGCGCCCGCGAAGTATATGCACTTGAACGTAAGGCACTTCTTGCGCGGAAAGCTATTTCCCTCTTAAAACCAGGTCAAGTAATTCTGATGGATGGGGGGACAACCAATATTGAGTTGGCCAAGAGGTTTCCTACAGACTTACAATTGACCGTTTTTACCAATAGTTTACCTGTAGCTGTTATCCTGACAGATCATCCGACTATTGAAATCATTTTTATAGGTGGAAGAATCCTCAAACATGAAAAAGTTACTGCAGGTATCGAAGCCATAGAGTCTTTAGATGGAATTCGAGCTGATTGGGGAGTAATTGGAACGCGGAGTATCCATCCCAAGGAAGGGATTACGGAAAATAACTGGGATGAGTCCCGGGTAAAGAAGGCTTTGGTAAAGGCTTCGCAAAAGGTCATGGCTTTGATCATTGAGGAGAAATTAGAATCTATTCATCCTTATAAGGTACTGGAAATCAAAAAACTCAATACTATGGTGGTCGATTTGCCGCTGGATCACAAATTCTTGAGTCCTTATCACCAATTGGGTATACAAATACTATAACACACTCCTAACCCCCTACTACATGTCGACAACTAGCACATTCTCAACCTCCGCCCGCCCGGAGCAGAATATGTATGAAAAAATCCCGGTCCATATTTTTGCTACTTCCGCCGAGGCGAGTATTAATGTGGCTCGGGAAATAGCCCAACTCATTCGGGACAAGCAGCAAGCGGGAGAAAAAGCTATTTTGGGATTAGCAACTGGTTCTACTCCCAAAAAGGTGTATCGGGAACTCGTACGCCTACACCGGGAAGAAGGATTAAGTTTTCAAAATGTGGTCTCCTTTAACCTGGATGAATATTATCCCATGCAACCCGATGCGCTCCAAAGTTATGTGGCCTTTATGAGGAGCCATCTATTCGATAAGGTAGACATCCCAGAGGAGAACTGGCATGTACCTGATGGAACTCTGCAAGAGCATGAAATACCCGCTTACTGTTCAGCTTATGAAGCGAAGATCGATTCCTTTGGAGGTTTGGACATCCAACTATTGGGAATTGGTAAAACCGGTCATATTGGATTTAATGAACCAGGCTCTAGTATGAATAGTCGGACTCGTCGTATAACCTTGGATGAGCAAACACGCATTGCCGCTGCCAGTGACTTCTTTTCCCTGAATAAAGTCCCTCGAAAGGCCATTACGATGGGAGTAAGTACCATCATGAAGTCCAAGAAGATTGTATTAATGGCTTGGGGCGAGGGCAAATCAGGGGTAATTCAACAGGCGGTAGAAGGGGAACTTACGGATAGACTCCCAGCAAGTTTCCTGCAAGAACATCCCAATACAGAATTTGTCCTGGATGAAGGAGCAGCCAATAAATTGGTTCGTTACGAAGCTCCTTGGTTGTTGGAAGATTTCACCTGGACAGAGAAAGATATCCGTAAAGCGGTGGTTAATCTTGCCATTAAAATTAATCGACCAATTCTCAAACTGACAGACAAGGACTACAATGATAATGGCTTAAGTAGTTTGCTAGTACGCTATGGATCTGCCTATGAATTGAACATAGAGATGTTCAATAAGTTTCAGCATACGATTACGGGCTGGCCTGGAGGTAAGCCCAACGCTGACGACACCAATCGGCCAGAGAGAAAAGATCCCTTTCCCAAACGGGTCATTATTTTCAGTCCCCATCCTGACGATGATATTATTTCTATGGGAGGGACCTTTCTTCGTTTGGTTGACCAGGGGCATGACGTTCATGTGGCCTATCAAACTTCTGGCAACATTGCCGTAGCCGATGATGAGGCCTTTCGTTTTGCTGATTTCGTTCAAGAGTTTAATCTGACTTTTGGTTTGGATTATATAGGGACTCAAAAATTGTTTCGGGAAGCCAAAGAGTTTTTACAAAGAAAGGAGATAGGGCAACCCGATATCGAATCGGTGAGAAAGATAAAGGGACTCATTCGGAGAGGTGAGGCGCGGGCTACCTGTCGTTTTGTGGGCATTCCCGATGAGCATGCTCATTTTTTGGATTTACCTTTTTACGAAACTGGAAAGGTTGAAAAAAGTCCCTTGGGACAAGAGGATATCCAAATTATTGTTGACCTTATCAAGGAGGTTAAGCCCCATCAAATTTATGCGGCTGGAGATTTGGCCGATCCTCATGGCACCCATAAGGTGTGCTTGGACGCAATTTTTGCGGCTGTGGACCAATTGAAACATGAGGCGTGGATGGCTGATTGTTGGGTGTGGCTCTATCGAGGGGCATGGCAGGAGTGGGGAATCCACGAAATAGAGATGGCTGTGCCCATGAGTCCAGACGAATTGATGCGAAAGCGGCTTGGAATATTTAAGCACCAGTCTCAGAAGGATGGAGCGGTATTTCAAGGAACAGATAAACGCGAGTTTTGGCAGCGTGCCGAAGAGAGGAATCGAGAAACTGCCCAGCGGTACGATCAATTAGGCTTTGCAGAATATGAGGCAATAGAGGCCTTTGTGCGATACCATTTTCTATAAGGTGAGAGGGGATAGCGCTTTGAGGGGAGAGTTAATGAAGGGGCGAGGTGAATATTGACTGAAAGTTGTCTATATTGGTATTTGTTCTTCAGGAATGAGCTGAAAAACAAATCTCTACTTGCTTTTATCAATTAAACCCAACTTATGACGTCTACTACGAACCGATTGTTGTCCCTGGATGTGTTCCGGGGGCTTACAGTAGCCGGTATGATTCTGGTAAATGACCCGGGATCGTGGAATACCGTTTTTTCTCCCCTTCTTCATGCTGAGTGGCATGGCTGCACGCCAACGGATCTGGTTTTTCCTTTCTTTCTGTTTATTGTAGGGGTGTCCATTACCTTTTCTTTTGGGAAACAGCTTGCAAAGGGTAAGCCTAAAGGGGAGGTGTTTCGCAAGGCGAGCATTCGTGCCTTGATATTATTTGGGATAGGTCTTTTCCTCGCAGCTTTCCCCTTCTTTGGTGGAAGAGAAGAACTGACAGGTACTCGATCTATCGTCTTTTTCATCTTATTGGCCTGGCTCATTCTTGCCACCCTCATTAAAGAAATTGTTTCTCAAGAAAAATCCCTTAGAACCTATTCCCCTCAAACCCAAAAGCTTTGGGTGTATATACTCCTGGGATCTTTATTGGCTTTTCTAGTCGTAGGGTTCCCGTATTTTGATTTTTCTCATCTGCGCATTCCCGGGGTGCTCCAACGAATTGCCCTGGGCTTTTTCTTTACCGGGCTGATCTACCTTTACCTACCGGGTTGGCGAAACCAATTGATATTACTGGGTATCATTTTGTTGTCTTATTGGATTTTGATGACTTTGGTTCCCGTTCCAGATGGCAATGCGCCTAACCTTGATGCTGAGACCAACCTGGGAGCGTGGCTGGACCGAACTATCCTAGGCACAGAGCACCTGTGGAGTCAAGCCAAAACTTGGGACCCAGAAGGAATCCTCAGCACCTTGCCAGCTATAGGAAATGGCATATTGGGGCTCATGACAGGCTACATATTGCAAAGTAAGCGTGAGGCCAGCGAGAAAACGGCCTGGATTTTTGTCGCTGGAAGCGTGTGTATTTTCCTGGGTTTATTCTGGGATTTGAGCTTTCCCATTAACAAGAAGATCTGGACGAGTTCATACGTGCTATACACATCAGGCTTGGGGATGACCGTGTTGGCCATGTGCTATTGGCTCATTGATGTCAAGGGATACAAGGCCTGGACGCCTTTCTTTCTCGCTTTTGGAACTAATGCAATTACGGCCTATGTGGCCTCCAGCCTGCTGGCTAAGACCCTTATCTATGCTAAGACCAGTTCTGGCGATTCCTGGTGGAGTGCCATTTATGATACAGCTTTTGCTTCATGGATGAATCCCTATATGGCTTCGCTCCTGTTTGCCATTTGTTTTGTGCTGGTCTGCTGGTTGTTGGTGTTGTATTTGTATCGAAACCGAATTTACGTGAAGGTGTAGTGATAAGCCAGGGCTTATTTTGGGAAGGAATAATTTGAATACGGGGGCACAGAGTCACGGAGAAATTTGTTGTACAAATCAACCTCCCATCTCCATGCCTTGCTGTCTCCGCGTTCAATAATGATAATAGGTGAAAACTGCTAAGGCAGTTAATTGGTAATTGCAATTGTACGTTAGAAATTGGATTTATACGGAATATTCAAATAAATTTCCTTTATGAAGTTTAACGTAATAATAGCCCTTTGGGTACTTAGTTTTCAGGTAATACATCTCCAGGCCCAGAATCCCAAACGAGAATTTCGTGGCGTATGGATCGCCACGGTGAACAATATTGACTGGCCTTCCCGGCCAGGTTTGCCTGTAGAAGAGCAAAAGGAAGAACTCACCGATTTATTAGATGAACTCCTGGACTTGGGAATGAATGCGGTGATTTTCCAGGTACGCCCTGCGGGAGATGCACTGTACTTTTCTCCTTTTGAGCCCTGGTCGGAGTACTTGACAGGGGTTCAAGGTAAAAGTCCGGATCCCTTCTTCGATCCACTTCAGTTTATTATCGAGGCATGTCACGACCGGGGGATGGAATTACACGCTTGGGTCAATCCCTTCCGGGCCTATGTAAGCCTAAGTAAACGCCGCTATATCGATCCCAGTCATATCTTGTCCAAGCACCCCGAATGGGTTGTTACCTATGGAGACAGGGCCTACCTAGATCCCGGACTTCCAGATGCCCGGGAATATGTACTTCAAGTAATTTTGGATCTGCTGTACCGCTATGACATAGACGGCCTACACATAGATGATTACTTTTATCCCTACAAAATCCAAGGAAAGGAATTCCCTGATTCATTGAGCTACAGACGATATGGAAAAAGTTTTGTTCCCAAAGCCGATTGGAGGCGAGAAAATATCAATTCATTCGTACGCTCGCTACGCAACCATTCCCAGGCCATCAAGCCCTGGGTGAAATTTGGGATAAGCCCCTTTGGTGTCTGGCGAAACGCCAGTAAGGATCCCAGGGGTTCCCAAACTCGGGCCGGAACAACTAGCTATGATGACCTATATGCAGATGTCCGGGGCTGGCTGGAAAGGGGCTGGATTGACTATGTGGCCCCTCAATTGTATTGGAGTATAGGTTTTGCGCCAGCTTCCTATGATGTTTTGGTGGAATGGTGGTCAAACAACAGTTTTGGCAAGGATCTCTACATCGGAAAGGCGGCTTATAAGGTGGGAAATAACTCTGATAAAAATTGGGATAACCCAGAAGAATTGGCCAAGCAAGTAGCCCTTGACCGGCGGAATGGGGGCCCAGATGGCAGTATTTACTTCAGCGCCAAATCCTTATTAAAAAATCCGTTGAATGCCCTAGAACCTTTACGATCAGATGTGTATACTTCTAAGGCACTCCTTCCTTCTGGTCCCTGGGGAGGTATTTCCGGCCAGAACTACCCCAAACTATTCAAATATCCTCTCACCCTGGGGGAGCTATCATTTCCTGGGAAAAGGGGGAAAGTGCATATGTGGGTATTTATCGATTTGGGAAAAAGGATCAAGTCAATCTGGAAAATCCCCGTTTTTTGCAAGCGGTGGTAAATGCTGACCGGGAATTCTACCTAGATCCTGCCCCAAGAGGAAGGTATACCTATGTGATAATTGGTATGGATCGCTTTTTCCAAGAAAGCCCTCGACGGGAAATGCAGCGGGTAAAGGTGAAGGGGAGGTAAGGTAATGAGGTTAACTAGTTTGATAGTCGACAGTCCACAGGCTGGGTTGGTTTTGGATTGGTTAACTAGTTGGATAGTCGACAGTCCACAGATTGGGTTGGTTTTGGATTGGTTAAATGGTTGGATAGTCGACAGTCCACAGATTGGGTTGGTTTTGGATTGGTTAAATGGTTGGATAGTCGACAGTCCACAGATTGGGTTGGTTTTGGATTGGTTAAATGGTTTGATAGTCGACAGTCCACAGATTGGGTTGGTTTTGGATTGGTTAAATGGTTGGATAGTCGACAGTCCACAGATTGGGTTGGTTTTGGATTGGTTAAATGGTTTGATAGTCGACAGTCCACAGATTGGGTTGGTTTTGGATTGGTTAAATGGTTGGATAGTCGACAGTCCACAGATTGGGTTGGTTTTGGATTGGTTAAATGGTTGATAGTCGACAGTCCACTTGAGCCATACTAGCCTTCACAACCTAAACTGTCGACCGTGGACCATTATCCAACTACTGTCCATGGACCATTAAACTATCCAACTTTCCCCTACCAGACTGTCGACCATGGACTATCGACTCCAACCTACAGATACTCCCTAACATCTACCACTTGCATACCGCCATCTTTGGCAGCTTTTATCCCTGGGTCTCCATCTTCAAATACTTGGCAAAATTGGGGTTCCACGCCCATGTGCTCCGCACATTTAAGGAAGGTCTCAGGATGGGGTTTGTAGTGGGAAACGTCCTCCGAGGTTACGAGGATTTCAAAAAAGGAATCGATTTTTAATGTTTCGAGTAAAAAGGTGGCAATTTTGATGATTCCTCCCGTGCCGACTGCCATAGGAAGTTTACCATGATAGGTGTGAACTATATCCACTACCGGTTGAATGGGTTGTACCTTATCTAATAGGTCTAAGAATATATCTTCCTTCTTCTCAGTTACCTCCCAGGGGTCCATCGTCAGGCCAAATTGTTCATTTAGATCTTCTAATATTTTAAAGGAAGGTACCCCTGCTGTGGCCCAGAATTGTTCATCGGTGAAGGTAAAACCCTCCAATTTTCCGGTTTTTTTCCAAGCTTCTAAATGAATGGGCATGGTGTCAGCCAAAGTTCCATCTAAGTCGAAGATGAGGGCTTTTGTATCAGGAAAAATAGGAATCATTGGGGGTAGGTAAATTGGTTAAATGGGTTGATAGTCGACAGTCCACAGTTTGGGTTTAGAATAGGTAGGAGTACTTTTTCAAATTTCGACCATGGACCATCGACCATGGACCATTAAACTTCCTAATCCTATTACCCATCCGCTAGGACCATCAACTGCTGGCCAATAAACAACCTAAGCTTGAACTTTCTATAAAAAAACAACGAATTTTTTGTTAATCCGTTAAAAAAACTTCCCTACATTTGCCAGTCGAAAGATTTAAGAACCCGTAATCAACGAAGAATCATGAAAGTTGCAGTTGTCGGTGTAACCGGTTTAGTTGGTCAGGAAATGCTCCGCGTATTGGAAGAGGTGAATTTTCCCGTAACAGAATTAGTCCCGGTGGCTTCTCCGCGTTCAGTAGGGAAGAAAGTTTCTTTTCAAGGGAAACAGCACACCGTTATCGGAATGCAGGATGGGATAGACGCAAGAGCAGATATAGCCATTTTTTCTGCTGGAGGATCTACGAGTAAGGAATTTGCCCCCAAATTTGCTGCAAAGGGAACGACCGTAATAGATAACTCTTCTGCCTGGCGGATGGACCCCCAAGTGCCGCTTGTGGTACCCGAAGTCAATATGGGTGCCATCCAGGCCGAGCATAAAATTATTGCCAATCCCAACTGTTCGACTATCCAAATGGTAGTAGCCCTAGCTCCCCTTCATAAACGCTATGGAATCAAGCGCTTGGTAATTTCTACCTATCAAAGTGTTACGGGTACCGGGAAGGCAGCGGTGGATCAGTTGAAAGGTGAACGCGAAGGGAAAGAAGTAGAAAAGGTTTATCCAGTTTCGATCGACATGAATTGTATCCCTCATTGCGATATTTTCCTAGAAAATGACTATACCAAGGAAGAGATGAAGCTGGTGCATGAGACCCGGAAGATCCTGGGAGACGCTTCTATGAGAATTACGGCTACAGCCGTTCGCGTTCCCGTAGTTGGGGGACATTCTGAATCGGTGAATATCGAGTTTGAAAAACCCTTTGAAGTAGCAGATATTCGTTCCGAACTTTCGCAGGTGGAAGGCCTAGTCATTATGGATAACCCTGAAAAGTTGGAATATCCTACCCTGAGGGATTCTCATGGGCGCAATGAAGTATTTGTCGGTCGTATTCGTCGAGATGAATCCCAAGAAAACACCTTGAATATGTGGATCGTAGCTGACAATCTCCGCAAAGGTGCAGCTACCAATGCGGTGCAAATTGCCCAGAAGTTGATCAAGGAAAAGGCAACTGCTTAAGAATACATGGAAGTATACACCCGCATGCAACTTGCTCTCCGCAACGGCCAAGACCGGGAGGAAATTTGGGTTGCCTACAAGGGGAAAATATATGATGTAACCCACAGTCGTCATTGGCGCGATGGTCGGCATTACAAGCATTGGGCAGGACAAGATCTCACCGAAGAAATGGAGGATGCCCCCCATTCTGAGTCCGTTTTTTTTCGTATGGAACCTATCGGAACCTTGGAGTAGCCATTCTTCAAGAAAACCCCGAAAGACCCTCTCTTTTTCGCGAAAGACCCTCCTTGAACTCATCGAACGATTACACCACCCTTACCAGAAATCGGAGAGAATGTCAGCTATCCTTCCGAGACGTCATTTGATCGGGGCTTACAGATATTTTCCGAAGGGGGCAAATCTATGCTGGAAGCCTGCAAAATTGAGGTCTATTAAGTAGTCTATTTATCTCCAACTGAATATATCAAAAAAGCGTATCTTCGAATTTGCTTTATAAATACCCGTTCCTATCATGAACCGAAGATCCTTTATTCACCATTCCTCCTGGGGAGCTACTGCCCTTTCCTTTCTCCCACTTCTTTCTGCCTGCAACAGCAATACTACCGGCGAAAAAAACCATCCAGATTTACCCGGATCAGATGATATGCCCAAAGAGAAACAATTATTGATCTCTCTGGCTCAATGGTCACTACACCGGCAGATTGAAAAAAATGAAACCAATCCTTTGGAGTTTGCAGCTGTAGCCAAAGATAGCTATGGCATCGAAGCCGTTGAGTATGTCAATCAATTTTACTCTGAGTTTGCTGAAAACGAAGCCTTTTGGCAGGGCATGAAAGAGCGTGCTGATGGGGCGGGAGTAAAGAGTTTGTTGATTATGGTCGATAATGAGGGCGATTTAGGATCAGCTGATGACACCGAGAGACTTTTAGCTGTGGATAATCATAAAAAATGGGTAAACGCCGCCAAAATTCTAGGCTGTCACTCCATCCGTGTCAATGCCTTTGGGGCTGAAGAAGAAGCCTTATTTAGAGAGGCTCTTGCAGATGGAATGGGAAAGTTAGCCGAATATGCGGCTCAAGAAGACTTGAATGTTTTAATCGAAAATCATGGTTTGTATAGCTCCAATGCTGCACTCATCACTGATGTCATACAACAAGTCAATCTCCCCAATTTTGGAACCTTTCCTGACTTTGGAAATTGGTGCCAAAGCGCCAAATGGGGAAGCACCATGATTGAATGTGAGTCTAATTACGGCAATGAAAAAGGCGTGTCAGAATTTCTGCCTTATGCCAAGGCTGTTAGTGCCAAAGCCTATAACTTCGATGAGGAGGGAAATCAAACTCAGTTGGATTACCCTGCTTTGTTGAAGCTGGTCAAGGATTCTGAATATGAAGGGTATATTGGCATTGAATACGAAGGAGATAGCTTGAGTGAGTACGAAGGCATATTGGCTACCAAAGCTTTGATGGAGCGGGTTTGGACCGAGGTTTAATGTCCCCTTTAAAGGATCCGGATTTGAGCCGGATTTTTGTTGTGTGGCAGTCGCTACGCGCCTGCGGAAAAGGATGCATACCCTTTTCTACAAATGTTCAAATCGCTACGCGCTTTGCGGTACGGCGGGCATACAGGGGCAATAAGTTTTGGGCTATGGGAGAGAATTTCTCTTCCCTTGTAGCTCGTTAGGGATACATAGCTATGTAGAAATGGGATACGTCCCAAATAAGCAGGCGCGTAGCGACTGCCACCTTCCCTGGAGCCCAATTCCAACCTTGGACTTCCTTTGGGGTCTTTTTGGGTAAACCCCGAACTGCTATGGACTACAAAGGATTGTTCCTGTTGCTCCCTCTCTTAATGGGAGGATTTTTAGTGAGCCAGCCTTTATCAAAAAGCTATATCTGCCCTCCCTGCGATCTGCCCTGTGATACCCTTCACTTTGACGGTCCGGGTACTTGCCCAAGATGCCATATGACGTTAGTGAACGAAGAGCGGCATATTCGGCAACAACAATTACTCATCAATGAGATTTCCCTGGACCTAGGTTCGGGGTATTTTATGGTGAATGGGGGGAAAGCGCATCTTTCCGATACTATCTGGGTACACTACCATATGCCCTCAAATTACCATGAGGATTCTCCCATTTTAATGGTGATTCCTGGAGCGGGACGCAACGGAGATAGCTATAGAGACGCTTGGAAGGAACTATCTGAGGAAAAGGGGGTATTGATTTTGTCTCCCGAATTCCCTGAGCGTATGTATCCCTTTGATAAATATCATTTAGGAGGGTTGGTTAGTTTGGGAAATTTGCAGGAGGCAATAACCTATGAAAAGAATAGCAACCGCGTTTACCTGGATGAATCCCAGTGGGAGGTAGTGGTGAGTGCCGAAAGAGAGAAATGGCTTTTCTCAGACTTCGACCGAATATTTGACTTAGTAGTAGTAGAACTTTCTGGCAAACAAGGTGGTTACGACATATTTGGGCATTCGGCTGGGGGCCAAATTCTTCATCGCATGGCCCTCTTCTATCCAGAAAGCAAAGCCAAGCGAATTGTTGCGGGTAATTCCGGCTTTTACACCCTGCCTTCAACTGATTTTTCCATGCCTTTAGGCATAAAGGGAAGTATCTTGACTGAGGAAGATATGGAAGAGAGCTTTTCTAAGAATTTAGTCGTTTTGGTTGGAGAATTAGATAATGACAAGGAGACAGGAGGTACCCTGTTGAGAAGTCCTAGTGTAGACCGACAAGGCCTTCATCGATTGGCGAGAGCAAAATTCTTTATACAGCAGGCCCAAACACAGGCTAAAGCACTTGGATTCGACCTAAACTGGGAATTACAAGTAGTTCCTGGTGTAGGACATAATCAGCGAAAAATGGCTAAGGCCGCTGCAAAATATTTATACCCTTAAATTATCTCTATGAATTTGCCCCCCAACTTTCCTGTGCCTACTTTCGCGCATGCAATCCACGGCAGTTCGACTGTACACCCCAGCCTTTTTGTTGTTGTGTTTGAGTAATGTGCTTTTTGCGGGTAGTTTCAGTATGATTATCCCCGAATTACCTCAGCACCTGAGCAAAATGGGGGGGGATGCCTACAAAGGCTTGATTATTGCTCTATTCACCCTTTCTGCGGGTATTTCCCGACCTTTCAGCGGAAAGCTGGCAGATACTGTCGGGAGAATGCCCCTGATGATCTTTGGAACCCTGGTCTGTGTATTTTGCAGTTTTCTGTACCCTTTCCTCACTACCATTTTTGGCTTCCTGGCCCTCCGCTTTTTTCACGGCTTTTCTACAGGGTTTAAGCCCACGGCGGCCACAGCCTATATAGCCGATATCGTCCCTATCAGCCGTAGGGGAGAAGCCATGGGTATTATGGGAGTCAGCTTTAACATAGGCGCTTCCATGTTCCCTCCTATCGGGAGCTATTTGACCTTACAGATTGGCATAAACGCTATGTTTTATGTGTCTTCCTTCCTGGCCTTGGTCTCCATCTTGATATTGATGGGACTCAAAGAAACCCTCCCCAATACCCAGCGTTTTTCTCCCGCATTATTAAAGCTAAAGCCCAAAGATATTATAGAACCTCGGGCTCTCCCCATTGCCTTTGTTACCGCCTTTGTTTACATGGTTTTTGGGGTTTTATTGACCATTTCCCCCGATCAATCTGAATATCTGGGCTTGGAAAACAAAGGCCTTTTGTTTACGAGTTTAACCCTCTTTACCCTGGTTTCTCGCTTGGTGGCAGGGCGACTATCAGATAAGTATGGGAGAATTCCCATTATCAAGGTGTCTTTGACTTGCTTGGTCCTTTCTTTAATCTATATGGGCATGGCAGACAGTGCAACTCATCTCTTACTCGCCTCTGGTGCCATAGGCTTTTCTACAGGAATTGCCTCTCCGGCTATTTTCGCTTGGGTGATCGATATAGCTCCAGAAGATAGGAGGGGGCGCTACATGGCCACGGTGTATATAGCCCTTGAATTCGGCATTGGCGCCGGCGCCCTATATTCCGCCTGGATATACAACAACAACCCCGCAAATTACGGAATGGCCTTCTACTTAACTGCATTCTTTACGTTTATTACCACCTTATACATAATGTATTTTGGTAGAAAACAAAAAAGGGATGAAGCCTAAAAAGTCCTATATCATCTGGTTTACCCAAAGATCTGGGAGCACCTATCTATGTGAGCTGCTAAAAGCTACTGGACATCTTGGCGCACCTGGTGAAATATTGAATATCCCCCTAGATACGAACTTGAGTAAAACCTATGATAGCTCTTCTTATGAGGAATTGGTTCAAAAGCTTTGGCGGGAAGGCAGTAGTCCAAATGGCGTGTTTGGGATAAAATTCTCTATTTTCTTTGATTTATGGGATCAGCTCAGAACGGAGATTTATCAGATGAAAGGAGAAGAGTTTAAGGGGACTCCTTATAAGGGAGATTTTTTGTGGGACATCTTTCCCAACTGTCAGCATATATACCTCACGAGAAGGAATAAGATACGACAGGTAGTTTCCTGGTGGAAGGCTATTCAGAATGGGGTATGGCATCTCAAAGAGGAAAGTAAGCCTGTGGAGGAAGCATTTTATGAATCCCATTACAATGTAGATGCCCTGAACCATTTGCTAAAGGAAATTGACTTGAAAGAGAGTGCCACAGAGGATTTTTTCGTTCAAAATAAGCTTCAGCCTTTTTCCATCGTATATGAAGATTTGGTAAGGGACCCGGCGGGGACAGTTGGACGAATCATAGATTTTTTGGGAATGGAAGGAGAATTGGCAGAGGTTAATGTCCCTACCTTACTCCAAAGTCAACCTCTGTATAAAACCTCGAATGAGTCTGATGAGGTTTGGGTAAAGCGCTTTAGAGAAGACTTACAGAAAGGTTGGGATAAAAAAGTGTGGTAGTTTGCAACCGAATTTCATTTTTGGAGTAAAAGAAACTGATATACTAACAACTACTGGAGGACGCTAGATTATAAGTTACCCCCCTCTAAACCGGCTGAAAATACCATCCCCCCTTCAGTTTTCTGTTTATTTATTCACTTATAACCCCCCTACGATGAAACATCTATTTATCGGCCTTATCGCTTTTTTTGCCTGCTTATCAGGAATACAGGCCCAATCTGAATCCTCAGACTTTAAGCAAGTAGTAAAAACCCTCAACTACTACCTGGACGGAGGAACCAACAATGATTTTGAAACTTTGAGGAAGGCCTTTCACGAAACAGCTACCATGAAATATGTAGCTGATGGCTACAAAGAAGTCAACGCTATTGAGTTCTTCCAAAAGGGGATGAAGCCTGGCCCTAAGCAAAATCGGGAGACGCGGATTGTAGATGTCCATGTCCACGGAAATGCCGCCAATGCCCGATTGGAGATTGAGTATCCGACCTTTACCTTTTACGATTTTATGAATCTGTTAAAGGTGGATGGAGAATGGAAGATTGTGAGTAAGATTTTCCATCGGAAGGCGCACGAAGTGGAGTAGCGGAGAGACGCTTCCCACTTCTATCCCTTGTCAATTTGAATACAGAGGCGCAGAGTTTTTAGGCTTCATTTGCAGCTAGGAGTTGATAAGTTGAACACGGAGGCACTAAGACACGGAGTTTTAAGTTGCTATACCAACTATCTTTTCTGCGTTTGACATTTCGCACATGCAGCAATGGACATGGATAAGATATAATAATTCTTTATTTTCGGTTCTCTATGCAGGAAGGCACACAAAGGTCCACCATTAAAATTGGCCAGGAAGTATCCATCGTCCTCAAACAGGATCAACAATCGGGAAAGTTGACCGATGGCATCGTCAAACGCATTCTGACCAAATCTGCTACCCATCCCCATGGCATTAAGGTCATGTTGGAATCGGGGGAAGTAGGTCGGGTAAAAAAAATACATTCAGATGAAGATTGAGCACCTAGCCATATGGGTCAAAGACCTAGAATTGATGCGCAGTTTCTACGAAACCTATTTTCATGCAAAGTCAGGGGAGAAATACCGGAATGACAAGAAGAACTTCGAATCCTATTTCCTAAGCTTTGGAGAAGGGCCTCGGCTAGAACTGATGCATCGACCGGATATTTTGGGAAATTCGGAGTTTCCTGGGCAAGAGTTCTTGGGGCTAACGCATTTGGCTATTTCCGTGGGATCTAAAGAGAAAGTTGATTCTTTGACCGAAGATCTGCGCCAAGCTCAATTTTCGGTGGTGGGAGAACCTCGTACCACTGGCGATGGCTACTATGAAAGCGTAGTACTCGATCCAGAGGGGAATCGGATAGAGATTACTGTTTAAGCGCCCATTTTATGGATAAGGATTTACAAAGACCCCAATTTTCTTCCATTAGTTCGGGGGCGGAGTTTAACCGCTGGTATTGGCTGAAGAAGGAAATGCAAGGAATCTGTAAGCAACTTGGCCTACCCACTACGGGGAGCAAATTTGAACTGCGTGACCGTATCATGTATGCCTTAGATAACGAGGGGCAGCTTTTGTCAAGAAAAGTCCCGACAATAAGCTCGCGCTTTGACTGGAAAAATGAAGAACTCACCCCAGATACCCTGATTACCGATAACATTTCCTTTGGCCAAAATTTACGTGAATTTATGAAGGGCCATCTTGGAAAGCATTTTTCCTTCAATACCCAGTTTATGGCCTGGGCTAAGGAAAATCCAGGAAGGTCTTTACAAGAAGCGATTGACAAATGGCAGGAGTTGGAACGGCAGAAGAAGGACCCGAATTACCGAAGCGCTATTGCAGATCACAATATGTACAATCAATACTTACGAGATATCATGGATGCCCATCCAGATCTTTCCATGCAGGAGGTCCGAAAATGTTGGGAACGGAAACGGCGCTTACCTACCAACACAGGTTTTATCCGCTTTGAGCCCCAGGATCTGGATTTTCTTTCCTGAAAAGTAGAAAAATGTGCTTATCTTCACTTGAACCAACCCAATACTTTACTAGTGGCATCATGCGAAAAACTTCCCTTTTTCTGTTTGGAATATTACTATTTGGAACCCTCTTTGGTCAGGAAGGATCTGAATTGATGGATGAGATCAAGGCCCTTCGAGAACAAATCAACAGCCTCAGACATGAGTTTGACCAGATTGACAAGGGGGTAGATGACCTTATGTGGTACAATAAGGTAGGCGATGTGGCCTTTATTGACAAGGTAAGATTGACGGGTCCTCCTTTAGGGAAGAAAAAGTACCAGGCAACCGAAGGAAGGGGGAACCCTCTGTTCTACGAAAATCCCTACAGAATCCAGACCTACTTGTTTATTCCTAAAGACATAGATGTTACGAAAAAGTACCCCCTCATGGTCCTTCCTCATGGCGGCGTACATAGCAATTTCAACACCTTTTACGCCCATATCATCCGGGAACTGATTGCCCAAGGTTATATCGTTGTAGCACCCGAGTATCGGGGCAGTACGGGCTATGGGGGCGGATACTACCGAGCTATTGACTATGGAGGGCTTGAGGTTGAAGATGTCAAAGCTTGTCGTGATTACATGATAGAAAGCTATGACATAGTTGACCCAAAACGCGTAGGGATTATGGGCTGGAGCCACGGGGGCTTGATTACCCTGATGAATTTATACAATCATCCAGATGCATATGAGGTGGGCTATGCGGGTGTTCCGGTTAGTGACCTCATTGCCCGGATGGGCTACAAAACCCAGCGTTATCGGGACTTGT
This sequence comes from Bacteroidia bacterium, assembly GCA_965263105.1. Lineage (GTDB taxonomy): Bacteria > Bacteroidota > Bacteroidia > J057 > J057 > JBCCTX01. The sequence goes on from CBDHGL010000003.1 coordinate 2,567,408, forward strand.
ATTCTGTTGATTATCATATTGGAGAGAGTGCCTACCAAAATACAGAGGAGTACAAGAAGCGTTCCCCCGCCTGGCAGGCCCATAAGCTCAAAACGCCTTTACTGGTCCATACCAATACCAATGACAGCGATGTGAATGTACTCGAAGTCCAACACCTCATCAAATCCTTACAAGCCGCCAAAAAAGACTTTGAATACGAGGTCTATGACAGCATACCCGGGGGACACACCTTTGATCGTATGGACACCAATTTTGCCAGAGAAGTTCGGTTAAAAGTCTACAATTTCCTGGGGAGCTATTTGAAGCCTCCCAAACCTTTTACCGGAGTGAATGCATTGAAGAAAGCAGGGTACGGGTATTGAGAAAAAGCTGGTTTGCTTTTTGAATCCATTTCCCCTCAAAACTTGCCATAGACGGTGCCTATATAAGAGTGGGGGAGAGGGGAAGCGTATATCATTGAACGACCAAACGAGTTCTACTCCATGCTTTCTCCTCAAAGTCCCAGATATTGACCATGTATACACCTGGAAGATAGTCTTCCAGAGAAAAATCCCACCTCCATTCTATGGTGAATTGATTTCGATAGAGTTCTACTCCTTGCAGGTTGTGGATAGTAACGAAAATAGACCGAGGGCTTGAAAAAGGACCCACAGAAAACCTTCCAGACGCTGGGTTGGGGTAAGGTACCATGCCATCTACTTCTATAACAGGGGCGGGGTTATAGCAAAATATAGAGTCAGGAGAAAATTCCCCCTTTGCGTGAAATTGTGTTTGGTAAGCGCTGAGATCCGTTGACACGACGAATCTGTATTCGACTCCATATGGATTCCAAATTGCTCGGGTTATCCCCAAGTTCTCCTCCCAATCGACCATATAATAGCCCGTTGACCCATAATCAATGTAATAACAGGAGACGGAATCAACTTTTTCATTTTCCAGCGAATTAAAGCAGGATCTCCAATTCATGCGTCCAGCAATTTTTCCATAGGGCTTTTTGGTATAAGCCGGAAAACTATAATTGTGATCCGTAAACCCTTCCCGCCAAGAACCCCAAGAATCCGCGGTCAAATAGGACAATTCCCCGGGGTAGAGATAACTTAGCTGAATTTGAGGGCTTTCCCAGATATCCGCATACTCTTCCTCTCGGTATTGACTCAAAAAATTTATGGAAAATTCTTGATCCATAGAAAAGTAAATGGTATCCCAGGATACGCTATCACATATTTGGACATCAATTTCATAGGTGCCAGTCCAATAGGGGTCTTCTTCGTTTGGCCCTGAGGTGAAGTGGTCTTGGTTACTGTTTAAAAATTGTTTGCAGGCACCGTTGGGAAATCCCGGGACCCAGTACCCCTCTCTGCAAGATCCACTTTCGATAAGTATTTTGTTTCGGGTTTTGTAGGCAATAGCCTCTGGTAAATGCACGCTATCCAGGATTTCAATCTGATGGATTTTATAGGCTTCGGCTACCGTTTTGGCATTGTAGGGGTAGGTTAAGGGATTTATATTGGAAGTTATATATTCGAATTTATCCCCAATAGAAAAGGAAAAAATCTGTTTGGGTCCGGGAAAGCGAAAGCCCTTTTCAGGCCCCGTAATCCCTATCTGTTGGTAGTATTGCTGGGTCCCATAGCCATCTGGGAAGCGTATGATGCCAAATTTTTGGCTGAAAATAAGGGTATCCCCTGTATTGAGGATTAATTCACGCGTGGAGTCAGTCTCTCCATAGCTCAAAGACTGAAATACAGAGTCTTTAAGCACCAACACATTTTCCAGGCTATCAAAAAGCCAGGGAGTTGGGACACCATAGGGATAGATCACGAAGTTTCCAGGATCTTGAAACTGCGTTGCTCCATTGGGTCTCAGAATTAATTCTTTTTGTAAAAAATGGGATTGGCAGAGTTTATAGTGCTTATACTCATCCCAGGGCTCTCCCGGGGTAAAGGGAAGTTCAGATAGGCGGTTTAGGTAGCGCGTATTTCCTTTGGTGCTATCCACAAAAACACTGTAGGCATTGAGGCTATCACTGACTTCCCCATCGGAAAAATGCCTAACATAGTGGTAGTGGTAATCTGGGTTGACCAGTTGCCAATCCTGGGCATAGAGGGAAAAATGTAAGAAGAGCAGGGTAGGGACGATAAGGAGCTTTTTCATTTAGTAGGTTTGGGCTACTTTTAAAGGTAAAAATATCCATACCTCAAAGAAGTCCATTTATTTTTATACAAAAAAATGAAAAACAACCTACAGCTAAGATGGAAGATTTTTTTGGAAAGCTGTTTAATTCCCATACTTCAAAGTAATCAGTTACTGGCTCAAGGATTCACGAGTAGACGGATCCACAAGGCTTCTTCTTCCTCTCTGTCTAGTTTAATAGAATATATACCGGGATTATAGTTTAACACGGAAAATCCAGATCCATCCGTGGGGATTTCCTCTGTAGTAAATAGGCTCCTACCCATTCCATCGAAAATAGACAGGGTTTTTATCGTGGGCAACACATCTGGGTGTAGAAAAAATTGTGAGCTTGCTGGGTTGGGATACAGGTAGTTGGAACCCTGGGCTATAGGACTAACTCCCGAAAGCGAAGGCGAACAAAAAGTGGACCTAGGGCTGAAAGTTCCTGATGAATATTCCTGGGTTTCATAAGCTCGGAGTTCTCGGAACACATAATTATCGGAATAGGAAATTTCCTCTTCCCAATACACCCGCATAAACCCAAGGCCTTTTTTCCACTCAGCTGCTATTCTCCAACTTGAACGATCCGCATAGTTTCCACTCAGACATTGAACGGAGTCAAGTAAAGGGCCCCGTTCTAATTCGCAATAACTAAAAAGGATACGCCCTTGTAGGTCTTTAGAGGAATGGTACTCGTAGGATATAGAGGCCAAAGAATAAATAACAGGAGGGGGGAAGCTATCAGTAGGGGCGATGTAACTCGGAACTTTGGTGAAGTAGGTCAGTTCTCTTGGATAAGCGTGACCAATATGTAATTCTGGAAGGATGGGTTTTATAGGGCCTCGAAAGGAGGTGAATTCATAAAATTGAGGCAGGTCAGGATAGGCCATATTTTGCTCCCAGGAATAATACAGGGTATCCCATTCAATAGTGCCACAGTCCTGTAGGACCACGGCATAGTTGTTATCTGCATCTTGTTCCGTACCGGGAACCACTTCTTTACAGGCTTTAAGCCCTGACCATTGGCAATTTCCCCGCTCTACTATCCGGTAGTTTAGGGTTTGATAGGCAATTCCATTCGGGAGGTGCATACTATCCAGGATCTCAATTTGGTGGATCATTAAGGCTTCAACCTGTGTCGATCTTGGCATAGCCACGTCTTGTACATAATTATTGCGGGTATAGTATTCAAATTTATCCCCAATAGAAAAGCTGATAATCTCCTTTATGCTAGGAAAGGTGTGGCCCGCATCAGGTCCGCTTACACCGATTTGCCGATAGAAAGTGCTGTCTCCATAAGAGAGTGGGAAGCGCAACACTCCGTAATTTTTACTCAGTAAGACGGTGTCGCCAGAACTCAGAACCAACTGGCGAATGGAATCGGCCTCTCCATAGGTATTTTGGGCATAGAGAAATTCTGAAAGAACTTGTATTCCAGCTTGAGGATCCATCAGCCAAGGCAAGGGACTTCCAAGGGGAAGGAAGCGTAGGGTATCAGGGTCCGAGAATCCTTGGACTCCATCGGCAGAATGGATATATTTTCTTTGAAGGAAATGGGGGAATTCTAGTTGATAATAGCGAAAAGGGTTGTATACAGCTTCAAAGCCCGTGAGTTCATGTATTTCACTGGTATTATTTAACCAGGAAGTATCTCCCTCAATGCTATCTGTCCAGATGCTTAGGGCTTTAAGCGAGTCGCTTTCTGATCCATCGGCAAAGTGCTCGACATAGTGGTAGGCATAGGTGGGATTGACCAACTGCCAACTTTGAGAAAATAGGGAAGTAAAGGCAAGCAAGGAGTACAGGCTAATGGCTAATTGCTTCATTCGGATGCAAAGTGTATCTTAAAGGTACTTTCTGTTGAAGTTTTATACAAGCACTAAAATTTCCCCTTTTTGAATCCCAACCAAGAGCTTATTCACACCTTTTACCAGGCCTTTCAAAACAAGGATTTTGAAACCATGAATGCCTGTTATTCGGAGGAAGTTCTTTTCTCCGATCCCGTCTTTCCTGATCTGAATCACGAGCAAGTTTGTGCCATGTGGGAGATGCTCATCAAGCGAGGAAAAGATTTAGAGTTAACTTTCGACAATATCCAGGCAAATGAGCATTCTGGCTCAGCGGATTGGATTGCCACCTACTCGTTTGGAACGAAGAAAAACAAAGTGGTCAATCACATTCACGCGACCTTTGAGTTTTCAGATGGAAAGATCCTTCGGCACCTGGATGAATTTAGTTTTCCCCGCTGGGCAGGTCAGGCTTTGGGCCTCATGGGACGCCTCATGGGTAGGACTAAATTCATGAAAACGCGCGTTCAGCGAACGGCCCAATTAGGCCTGGAACATTTTATGGAATTAAAACAGAACGCTAAGTCCTGAATCGCTCGCCCAGGAGTGTGAAGGGGTTAAGGCTCCCCTAAAATCCTTTTTGGTTCGAATGACGGCCAGTGTCCAAGACCCGGAAGATTTGATCCAGGATACCTATCCTAGGGCTTTTCGATGAAATAGGCTTCAAATTCGCCTAAAGGTCGCCTCATAGCCAGGGTATTTGAGCCATACTGCTTGCAGACATAATTATTGCGATGCAAGAGCTCTTCGCATTCCTTTAAATCATGGGAAGAAAGGTGGATGTTTTCAAATACGATAGCTTTGGGCTTGTGCTCAGTCGTATGAAACATTTTGATGACTTCATAGTCATATCCTTCTGTATCGATTTGAAGCAGATCGAGCCTGGGTAAGTTATATCTCTGAAAAAGTGTTTGGGGACTAATCACCGCTACATTTTCTGAAACGATCTTTTGGGAATCATCTGTAGGAATCGACAGTGCATGACGCTTGCAACGGACAGCCACCAAGCCACAGGAATAGGCCTTTTCTACATTGGATCGATTGAAGGAGGCAAGTCCTGTAGCCCAACGCATATTGGAAAAGCCGATCTTATATAGTTTTTGACTCCCGTCCTGTGGGCCTATGGCCGCACAAAGGGGATGAATATGGGGGTTGTTTTGGTAAATCTTGCTAAGATAGGTCTCAAAAACATAGCGCTGGGGCTCTAGCAATACCCCATTCCATCTATCTCTTTTGATAAACTTATGGATAGGATCATGGGTGATACCATCATTGGCCCCGATCTGAATAACGGTCAATTTCCCTTTTAACGCCTTTGAATAGGCATCCAAGAATTCGCTCAGGCTATCCTTTTTGGGCCGATAGAGATAGCGATAATATCCCATCAATAGGGGATGCTCATTCGCACTTAAATCGAAACGAAATGCCTTGATTTTAGGCCTGACTACTTTTTTGATCGAATGAAATAGCAAAGTTCTAGATTGAGAATAAAAAGGCGATTTAATATCTGTTTACCCTAAACGTGCCTTTTTTTTCCCATACCTACCTCTGGAAAAAGCCTAAAATGCGATCTATATGGCATTTTGTGAAAAGGGAAATTCTAATTAGTAAAAAAATGCTATATGTCCAATCTAGAGGATATGCTTTTACCCAAAGCGCGTTAGCTATTTGCCCCTATGTAGCCCATATTTCACCCGATGTTATCCAGGCGCGTAGCGACTGGCACCTAATTACTGCTAATTCTAACAGGTGGCAGTCGCTATGCGCCTGCTGATCGGGGGAACTTACCCAAATTCTACCTAGTTGTGAATCGCGAAGCGCTTCATTCTGCCAATTTTGGCAGAAAAAGAGGTGGGAAATGTATATATCCGTAGCCTTAAAAAGAGAGGTCATTGAATCCTTTGGATTATTTCGGATGATTAATTTATTCTCACTTTTCTAGATTCCGTGAAGAACCATTTGGGGAAGCTTAGGGATGGGTACTAAGTAAGTGGACAAAGGAAAGTGGGTATTTTTTCATGGAATGAAAAGATTACCCTATAGGGGTAGCCTATGGGTAGATTCATAATGCCCCCTATTCGGCCGGCGAGGTATCCAAGTTGATACCTCGCCGGCGATAAAAAGGGATGGGGGACCTTTTCTACCCATATTAGGTACCTAACGGCACCGGGATTCTCCTGCGAGAAGAGGGCCTTTGAACTCATATTTCTAGTTCCATAGAGAAATCAGAGATATCAATCCCTAATTTCTTCTGTCCACCTACTTATAAGGGAAAGGTGAAACTATCTTCCATTTTACCAAGCTAGATCTCTTCAAGGGCCTAAACAGGTTCCTCAATTCCTTTCATGGGATGAAGATTCTAGATCATGGGATAATTGATTTTGGTAAAAATCATCCCAAGGGGTGAGAGATAGTTAATGGATTCCCAACACCTTTGTGTAAAGTAATTCATTAACTATTTAACATCATGAAACATTTTCAACACCTTTTTGTATGCATCATGCTAATCTTTGCCAGCGCCCAACTTTCGGCTCAATCTTGTAACACCGCTGCTTCTGTAACCTCCGATATATGGAATGAGGCCGTTTCCCAATTGGCACAATATGCGATATGCCCAAATGCACGGATAATTTCTGGCCAGCCCCTTCCCAACTGTGTCAGCGGTGTCCGGACTTATGCGGGCTTTGCCAATAAAATGATACGCTTTTGGAATTCCAACGCGGGTAATAGTTGGAGTACCATTGGTCCCCGCAAATTGGAAATGGGCAAAAGCCACCAAGGCCGACTAGTTGGAACTACCGGACGACTGTATATCAGCCCCTGTCCGGTAAACAAAAATTCTGTAAGCATCACCTTGGAAGAGTTGGATGGGAAGGCCAAAACTGGGGTCAAAATCTGTAAGGTAAATCACCGGAATCAGGCTGTAACGGTTAGAACCATCTGGTTCAATGATTCCTCTTCCAAAAAGAGAAATAAGAAAGAAAAGTATACAGTAAATATCCCTGGCGCCAGTGGATTTATCATGAAGGTAAACCTCGACGCCAAGTCAGTAGGCAATACTTTCCAGTACAAGGTTCGCATGAACTAAACCGAATTGAGCCCTTCGGGGTTTTCTACTTAACAGGTTAATACATCCAAATTGAGAGGAGGGGCAAATGGCCCTTTCTCTTTTTTCGTTAACCGCAGAACACAAAGCCCTTTCGCAGAGGGCCACGGAGGAAGTTTTATCTTTGAAAGGAGAATCCTATTTTAGTCTGAATGTACAAAAATGAGAATTTTACCTTCTTATCCTGCTTTGTACCCATCCCTAACCCTTCCCTTCAAAAGGGAAGGGAAGAAAAACTGAACGTTTTTCTGTCTCATTCAGTGAATAAATCCACCGGATTCAGCCTCCTCCATTTTGAAGGGAGGACACAGGTGGGTACCAAATGGGGAAAAATGAATATCATTTATTAAAAATCTTTCTCCTGATGGTTCCAAACATGTTCTTAGTTGTCTCTAAACTCATTCAAAGTTCTTAATTTTCCCCATTTTAGGCGGGTTGGCCCTGGAAATTCGGCGCGGTGGATGGCATAACCCCCCTGTGTCCCCCCTTGACGAAAGGGGGGAATAAAAGGGGGGTATGGTTGGAATTTTACTCATAACCTCGTTAGTTTTTGAAAAAAGCTTTAAATGACCTCTATATAATTGGACTATGGAACGCAAATTCTTCGAAGACCTCAGCCCCTCAAATATCGACTATACAAGCCAGGAGTTTGAGCGGGGGGTATACGAAAACTGCAGCTTTACATGCTGCAAGTTTACCGAACAAGACCTCTCCTTCAGCACCTTTTCGGAGTGTGAGTTTGTAGAGTGCGACATCAGCCGCATCAATCTCCATGAAGCCTCCCTCAAACAGGTCCAGTTTGAAGGATGTAAGCTACAGGGCGTCCCCTTCGATAGCTGTAAGGGCTTTGTCATGGACCTGGTATTTAGGGACTGTATCCTGGATTTCTCCGCCTTTAATCGACTGAGGATGGAGGCTACCGAATTCCACTCCTGTAGCCTGAAAGAGGTGGATTTTACCGAAGCTGACTTGACGGGAACCCTTTTCGAAGAATGTAACTTGGAAGCTGCCCTATTTGACCAAAGTATCCTAGAGAAGGCAGATTTTCGAACAGCCCAGAATTTTAAGATTGATCCTAGGAATAATAAGGTGCGGAATGCGGTTTTTCATCCCCACAATTTGGAGGGCTTGGTGAGGGGCTTTGGGGTGAAAATAATGGATAGATGAAAAAGGAGAATTGAGAAAAAGGGGGGGCAGGATTCATAACCCTGAGACCAAGGCGTCAATTCACATCCATATTTAGATATATTATCACTACTTATTATGCCATTATGGTCTCTAATTTCCAGATATGAAGCTAGGCGCGATTAAATTTTAATTCCTACCTTTCTATAAACCACACTAACAAACCCAATTAGAAAGGATATGAACGATTACTTAAAATACCTTGGCGTATTCCTATTCCTAATAAAAGCCTTTGGATCGCACAGTCAACCTCTAATCCTTACCGAATCTCCTGAAGACTATCAACTCTATGCAAGGGATGAACGCGATAGTGCGGAAGTTAAAATCAGGGGCGAGCTAGCGGAGGGCAGGATTGAGGAGAAACTCTCCCTCAAAGTGCTGAAGGAGGGCATTGAATATGACAAGCAACTGCTTTCAACTGGAGAAGATGAGTTTTCCTTTGCTACGAAGATTGATGCAGGGCTTCATGTGTTTCGTTTTGAATTGTACCTTCAAAGGCAAGGGCGAGACAGCCTATATTTTGTCGCAGATAGTGTGGTATGTGGTGACGCTTACCTCATTACCGGCCAGTCCAACTCTCATCCCAGTAGTACCCTTTCGACGTTTACCAATCCCTATTGCCGGAGTTTTGGGGTAAAAACGGGATATGAGCCCTATACGGAGGAAGATAAAAAAGTCCGATGGGGAAGGGCAACGGGAAATTGCCCTGGATTGAAAGCAGAGGTAGGGGGTTGGTTTATAAAAAATCCCTTAGGCGTAGGGGTTTGGGGCATGGAACTTTCCCGCCTAATCGTGGAGAAACACAAAGTTCCCGTGTGCATCATTAATGGGGGAAGTGGCTCCTCTTCCATTGAGGAAAACATGCTATACCCCGAGCAACCTTCATTGGAAACGAGCTTTGGAAGGCTGGCCTATCGGGTCGATCAAGCAGGACTTAAGGACAAGATAAAAGCGATTTTCTGGCACCAGGGAGAAACCAATAGCGCGAATATCGAGGGCTACAAAAGCTATTTTGACAACTTCGATCAATTGCAAACAGATTGGAGACGGGTATATCAAGGGTTAGAGAAAATCTACCTGTTTCAGCTTCACCAAGGATGCGGCAGAGAATTTGAAGGGTTTGGAAACGAGCTCCGGGAGGTTCAAAACCAGATAGCCAAACGCTATGAATATGTGGAAATCATGTCAACTGTGGGGGTGCCAGGACATGATGGATGTCATTTTTCTTATGAAGGGTATTTGGAATTTGCCGCACGAATTTTCCCCTTGGTTTCTAGAGATTTTTATGCAGAGAAAAGCGATAAAATCCTTAGCCCTCCTGCCTTAATACAGGCTAACTATTCCTCTGAGGATGAGATAAGCCTGTTCTTTGATCAGCCCATAGCCTGGGAGGAAAAAAGGGAGGTCAACGGAAAACCCTACTTCCTTAAAGACCAATTTTTTTTCAAGAAGGACGCAAAAGAGGGTTTTGTTCCTATAGAAGTAATAAGTTTGAGGTCTGTCGAAAATCGGGTAGTAATAAAACTAGCAGAAGCAGTTCAGCTTAATTTCATTACCTACTTGCCCGGCAAGTTTTACAGCGGGACAAAAGAGATATACAATGGCCCTTGGTTGACGGGAAGAGAGAATGGATTGGGGGCTTTGAGCTTTCATCATAGATCGATAAATTCTTTGAAGAAACAGGGAAATAGGGACCCCTTTAGGGCCGCAGGCTATCATGATGAAGGATTCCATGTTGAATGGAGTCCATTTTAAGCTCGTCTTCCCCAAGAAAGCTGATTCCCATAAGCCATGGATTTGGCGTGCGAGGTTTTGGGGCCATGAACCTCAAACGGACTTGGCCTTGCTTGAGAAAGGATTTCATATCGCCTACATCGATGTGGCTGGTCTTTTTGGAAACGAACAGGCAATAAGGATTTGGGACGACTTTTACCAATTTATCACCACTACCTATGGATTGAATGCCAAAGTGGTGCTGGAGGGAATGAGCCGAGGAGGGCTGATTGTATTTAATTGGGCCAATCGCAATGCCGAGAAAATTGCCTGCATATACGTAGATGCCCCCGTTTGCGATTTCAAGAGCTGGCCCGCTTCCATAGGAACAGGGAAGGGATCGGCTAAGGAATGGGAGAACTTGTTAGCCCGTTACGGCTTTTCAGAAGAGATAGCACGGAAGTATCAAGGAAATCCCGTCGACCACCTCGAAAACCTGGCCAGTCAAAAAATACCCATCTTAAGCGTAGTAGGGGATGCTGATGAAGTGGTACCCCTTTCTGAGAATACTACGCTTGTAGAAAAAAGACTTAAGGAGCTAGGCTGGAAAATGAAGGTGATTCACAAGCCAGGAGTGGGGCATCATCCCCATTCCTTGCAGGATCCTCAGCCGATTGTGGACTTTATTTTAACGCATTCAACGACCGATTAGAAGTCATCATTTTAAGCGAATTAGGGATAGCGATGAGCGATTAATACCCAAAGAGCACACTTTACAAAAATGACCCTTATGAGTCCCATCAAATTTATTTTTACCAGCTTATTGGTGCTGGGATATGTTGGATGCAACGAAATAAATAAGCAACAAAAGGACCCAAAACAGGCCCAAACTAAGCCCAATATCTTATTCATATTTGCAGATGATTGGGGCTGGGGAGACCTGAGTGCCCATGGCCATCCCTATATCAAAACCCCTAATATAGACCGCCTAATAGCAGAAGGCACAGATTTTCAAAGATTTACGGTAGCAAGTGGTGTGTGTTCGCCCAGTAGAACAGCTGTATTGACAGGGCATTTTCCGGCAAGGTATAACATTGACGCCCATTTTGCCTGGGTTCCAGATAACGCCCGTAGAAATATGCCGGATTGGCTGGACGATGAGGCTACTTTGCTGCCAAGGCTTCTACAACAAAATGGATATGCCACGGCCCATTTCGGAAAATGGCATTTGGCCAATGATATGATTCTAGATTCGCCTACTCCGGATAAATACGGATATGACTCCTATGGAGCCTTCAATTGCTCAGGGGAGCAGATGCCCTTTTATGAGGATGCAGCCCATACAATTGCCTTCATGGAAAAAGCACAAAAAGACCATAAGCCATTTTTCATCAATATGTGGGTACACGAACCGCACACCCCTCACCATGTGGTGCCTAAGTATCAATGGGCGTTTCCCGATTTGGCGGAAGAGGATAATATCTATGCCTCGGTTCTTTTTCATGCAGATGAGAGAATTGGGCAAGTACTCGATGCCCTAGATCGCTTGAATTTGACCGACAATACCCTGGTTATCTTTAGTTCTGACAATGGACCTGCCAGGTCTGTGGGGGCTTCAGAGCTGAAAACCTATCATGATACAGCCACAGGAGTAGGGTACAACGTTGCAGGTTCGAAGGGGATTACTGGAGGAAGGAAAGGCTATAAAGCTGCCTTATTTGAAGGGGGGATCGGGGTTCCTTTTATCGCCCGGTGGCCTGGAAAAATCAAAGCAGGCGCCATTGACACGGTTTCCTTGATGTCCGCTGTGGATTTGCTTCCTACCTTCTGCGAAATCGCAGGAGTAGGGCTTCCCCCAACCTATAGACCGGATGGCATCAGCCAGGTCCCTACCCTGAAAGGCAAGCCTTATCCCTCTCGAACCCAAGCCCTTTTCTGGAAAATGAGAGGAACATGGCCTATTAATGAAAGAAGGCCAGATCATTGGGTGTCTTACGCCATCGTAGATCAAAACTGGAAATTGGTAGCCAACCAGGATTTGAGTTATGTGGAATTATATGATATTTCCAAGGATGTATCTGAGGAAAATGATTTGAAACAGGAGCATACGGAAGTAGTCAGCCATTTGCTCGAACAGATTCGGAATTGGCAAAAAAGTCTTCCAGAAAAACCAAAAGAGAAGCTTTTTTCAAAAGAGCGACAAGGGTTACAGGCTTCCCTTTTTCACAATAAATAAACTTCGCATTAAACTTAATATTGACTTTCAAGATTCATGAACAAAGCAAAATGCATATTGACGCAGAAATAGAAAGCTGGAAAGCAAATGGAACCTATATTGGGTCAACAAAAGCAGGAGGAAAAAAGAGGTTTGTCCTAAGGCAGAGTTAAGCCTCATGGAAGGCGTGGGCCACTTTTGCCAACTAGGTTCTCCTGAAACTTGGCTGAATTCAGTGCTTTCCTTTTATCAAAAACTCCGCCACTCTTAAGGAAAGTTATTTTCTTTCCAACCCCCAAAGCTGCTTATAAGAAGTAGCAGAACTGACCAACACCTCAAGAGGGTAATGGGTCTTGTATGGGAAAAAGATTTTTTCCGTACAGGACTGGTTAGCTAGAAATACACCTAATACTTCCGGCTTCTATAAACGATTCCTAAGCCTAAAGTATAGCCAGAGGTTTCAAATTCAGTTTCCTTATCAAGGATACCGGTAAATTGAATGAAGAGCTTTTTGTTTTTGAAAAAACCCCGCCCCCCAAAACCAAACCGGAGGGCAACAGAGGGCTCGATTAGCCAGGTTCCTGGTAGGTCAACCGGTGCCATTCCGTCTTGTGAAAATTCGAAATAGTCTACATAGGAAAATCGGGTACCTAAAGCCAATTCAAAGGGTTTGGTGTGAACGCCCACATCAGGCTGGACGAAATAGCGCCAATATTTACCCTGTTCGGTTTGTTCGGTGGTGGTATTAAAGAGGGTCCTTGTCCCGGTGGCATTGCCAGAACCATAACCGCCTCCGCCAAATATTTCCAGATGGAAATTGTCATTGATTGTGGTAAAGGTTCCAATTCCCGCTTCTCCCAGGAAATAACGATCCTCTCCGCCAGGAAGCGCCAACACATTTGCCATGACGCCTATGTGGTCCGCCACTGCATAAGCAGCCTGGATTTCTCCACTTAGGCTGGCCGAAAGATATAAATCATTCGGCTTATCCGTCGTTGTATATAGCAAGGGCATATTGAGGTTGTTGGGCAAATAGGAGGGAGAGCAAGATGCCATCCAGGTGCACAGCACGATGAGGAATAACAAGTAAATTCGCGTTTTCATGACTCGATTTTTATTTTTGTTTGGGATTTAAGTAAATTCAGTAATATTAAATTATATAATTTTTTTAATTTTTTCACCACATGAAGTTAGCCCGATTTTTCGCCTCATATAACAGACTCCTTTTCCTGCTCTTATTCCTTTTCAGTTTTTTCATTTCCCAGGCTCAACAAATGCCTCCGCCTGTAAAACAGGTTGAATCTATTGCGGCACTCTCGGAGGATAGTTGGATTGAGACCATGAGAAAGAAAGGCTATCTAGAAGGGACCTATCTCGAAAAAATCAGCGGCCCCAAGTCTCGATTGTTATCTATGGTCGGCTACATGGAGAAGGAAGGGGATATGGCAAAGCCCTGGATGATAGATTATTTTGCTGCTGCTGGAATCGAACCTATGCTGGTCATCGAAGAAAAATTCCCGGAAGAGTTGATCAGGATAGAATCAAACCAATTACAAAATTCCACCAACAATTGGGAAACCTTTGGTCCGGTTAAATTGGATAAGCTAGGGATTGACATTTCGGAGATTACTATCTTGGTCCAGATAAGATCTGAAGACGGTACACCTTTTTTCATCCCGGCTTTTATTTACCAAAGTGAGAAGCCTCAAAAAATCAATGTATACCGAATTACCTTTTATGCCGGTCAAGACTATTCTGGAGGTTCTTATAAGGTATTTTTCGAGGATGAGGTGGTTCATGAGGGGTTTGTAGGGAATCAGCTGGGCGGCAGTAGATTTGACCTTCGCATTCCTGTAAGTAAGTTGAAAAAATCAGGCGTGTATTTTTTATTAATCTCCCTTAAAGAGGTGGGGTTACTACAGCCAGATGGGAGCAGATCCTTTCAGATGAAGGATTATGGACCGGAATTGCGGATGCACTTTTATCATCATCCCCTTCCTTAAGTATTACCATGGCGTTTTCAGACTTTATCACTTCCTTAGAAAATAAAATAGCTGCAGGCGACACCGAGGAGGCCTTGGAAGAATTGGTTTCAGGCTCCCGCAATACTTCTCCTCCTGTATATCGATTTGCCCTTCAGCTAATTGCCCGCTGGGAAAGCCTTGAACGGGATCAAATATCTGGGGTACTTTCTGGTGAACACATCATTCAAGAAAAGAACCGGATTAATCGCGATTTACTCAATACACTGGATCGACTAAGGACCCAGGGAAAACCCTTTAGCCTATGGCAGAAGATTTGGGACAAAATTCTCCAAAGAGCCATTTCTGTTGTAATATCGATTTGGGCCCTGGTATTTTTACTTGCCTATGCCATGACCCAGCTTGCTACTCCTCAGTCGCCAGCTGAAATAGAATTACAAGTGGAAAAACTGGAGTTTTTGGCTGGTGGAAAAGGAGCCCTGTTCAATGGGGAACCCGTTGAGCGCCTTCAAATACAAGCATACGGGAAGATTCATATTCCCATAGATAGCCTATTGATCGACAGAAATTTCGATGAAGTTTGGGATGAGACATACAATATTAAATCCACCCTAACTGTTGAGCCGGATGGGAATGGTTCTATTTCTCTGGCCTTTGTACGAGTAGGCTCCTTAACGTTCTCTGAGGGAACGCTTATTTCTTTAGAGACCAGGGGGGCTGGAAGGTTTAACCTGGGTTTGTCTAAGGCAACGAAAATAGAAGCCGAAATATATATTCCGGATACCTTGCACTTTGAATCCAATGGAAACTTAAGTTCATCCCTGGATCTTTTAGATCCTATAAGGGCCAAGGGTATTTATAATGATCGACCCTCTAATATCCGGGTTCAATCTAAGAGAGGCTTGCAATTGGGCTTGAAGATGTTGCCACCCTTGGAAATTAAGGAATTGAGCCTACCTGTTACAGATTCTATCCGTTTTGAAAAAATTGATAGAACGACTGATGAGCCTAAGATGCTAAGTTCAATTTTATCGGGATCTGTAAAATTTTTGGATGTGGATCGGGAAATTCCCCTGGGGGAAAGGAGTTTTTTTGAAGTTCGATCTGAACAAGAATTAATTATTCAGGAAGTAAAATTAACGGAAGACGATATTCAGATTCGTCTTAAAGGAGTGATGAGAGAGGTGTCATCGGGTATAGACCAGAATAATCTTAGAAGTTTGATGCCTAGTAGCTTGGATCGGCTATGGGGAGCAAATAAGTATCTGGTATTTTTGTTACCCATACTTCTTCTCTTATTGAGTATTTTTCTCTTGACGCAGAAGAGAACTAAGAAAGCATTAATGGCCTAAATATTCGTCTTTAACGGTATAAAAATGCGCTACCTACGTTTTCTCACTCTCATAAGTATGGGAATCTCAGTTAATTTACTGAAAGGGCAAGTGGCCAATCCCATTCAAAACCTCAGAAATTTTGTGGTGAAAATTCATACCCTGGATGAGTTTGGGGACGAAGAAATTGGGACGGGTATCCTCTATGCAGGCCAGGGGGGAGAAAGTTTCGTCATCACTGCCCGGCATGTAGTATACGACGAAGAGTATAGAAGATATGGGCAAGAAATACAGATCTATGACCTAAACAATCCTCAGCGGGCCTTGCCCGCCAAAGTAGTGAAGGAAGATGTAGACCTGGATCTCTGCTTGCTCCAACTCAATGGGAACCCCCTTGGTAATAAAGATCTCTTATGTGTAGCACAACTCGATCAGATGGAGACACAGTCAGAAGTGATATGTATAGGACATGGGGCTGGAAGGCCCTGGATGGTGAACCAGCAAAACCAAATAACCGAATTGGCTTTTTCACTTCCCAAGGGTAAAGAATACATGGCAACCGGCTTGTTTACCATAAGTTCGAATGGCATCTATCCCGGATATTCGGGAGGTCCTGTTTTTGATAGCAATCACGGGTTGATCGGTATGCTGACAAACCGGGGGGACGGCGTTGCACTGGGGATACGGATATCCATTATCCTGGATCGAATCAAAAAGTGGCTCACTGTGCCCAGGAGTTATTTTGGTATATGTGAGGATAGCAACAATATGCGCTATGTAGCGGGAGGCACCTTCACTTCGGAGAGCCAGAAGTCTCCTGGCAAAGAGATTCGAGTGGGGAATTTCTGGATGGATACCCACGAAGTGACTAACCAGGAATTTTGCGCCTTTCTCAATGATGAAGAGTTTTTGGACAAGAAAAAGATTACCCAACTCTGGTACGAGGGAGACCACACCAAAATCAAAAAGGTAAAAGGGGTTTACCGACCCATGGAGGGGTATGAACAATATCCTGTGGTAAATGTAACCTGGCTCGGTGCCAATGAATTTGCCAAATGGAATAATAAACGCCTCCCAACAGAAGCGGAGTGGGAATACGCTGCAAGAGGAGGGAAGCTGGGTCAGGGCAGCATGTTTCTCGGCGAGGATAAGCTCAAGCAGTTTGCTTGGTTTGGTGAAGCCAAATCCAAAATACCCCATGAAATCCAACAGAAGGAACCTAATGCCCTTCAACTATACGATATGCTCGGCAATGTATCAGAATGGTGTGCAGGCTCTCCCCCCCAAGCATCTTCTTCTAAGAATAAAAATAAGCAAGTCTACAGGGGAGGGGCCTGGTTGGATAAAGCGGGAGATGTTCAGGTGAGTCGCCGGTTTTATGGCAAAGCCAGTAAGGGGGAAATTTATATAGGTTTTCGTTGTGTCCGGGATATGACGGATAGTTAACAGATATTAATTCAACATCTTAGGGTTCCACCTTCCGTTACCTTTGCACGTTAGCCCTTAGACTTTTTGGATTCAGGTTCCCAAAAATCCTTAACTTCCCTTAGAATTTTTTAACATCTGAACCCTTTTATTTATCGACCTCATGGACCATCCAAGAGTGAACGCCCTTTCGAGCAAGATTTTTTTCTTCTCAAGGCTAATCCTCAGTTTTCTCCTCATTTGCCTCATGTTGGTGCTAAATTTTCTGGACTTTAAGGAGATTAGGCGTCATACAGAATACTTGTCCTTGCTGAAAAAAGCCAGCGAATTTGATAGGGAGACAGAATTAGACCAAGCCTTGGGATCTTCTGTTCAGACTTGGTTATTAGAGGAACACCCGGGAGTTGCCCAAAAGAACGGGGCTACACGCGTGACAATTGCCAAATTCTTGCTAAATAATCAATCTAGCTCACTAGAGATGCTGGGTTCTATTAAAGGGAATGATGGCTCGGAAAATGATTTTCAAACAATGACGATTAAGCATAGTGATACCCTGATGCGTTATGTCGGTCGGCAAGAAGAAAATGTGAGTGGGGCGATAGCGATGTTTAAGGGATTGGCAAAGCCCTTAGATGTGCGGATTTTAACCGGCATCGATACAAGTTCTCTTTCAGCTGAAAGTCTCAACTTCAAGAAACTCAGGATAGTGGGGGATTCGGTGCGTTTGTTTTTTGCTGAAGAGTCCTTTGCCCAACGGAATAGTACAGGGATTCAGACCCTGTCGCTCAAGGGAGAATTCGAGGAAATTCGCACCCTATCTCCTCTAGTTTTTGGGGGCCTTGATTCTGTGATGGTCAGGGAAATGCTCCAGAATCCAGACCAACTGACCAGAATTGAAGGCCTGTATGGCATTCAGTCTACTGACGAAATGCAAAATCTCATTACCGATTTACTCGAGAAAAATTTGGAACCGGTGGCCATCCTGGGCTTTGATGTTTCGAGAAAATGGTTTCCGCTGGCCTTATTGAGTGTATTATTCATGGTGAACTTTTTGATCCTCAGCCATCTCATCACAGCTTATCGACAATCTTTGCCCGTTATCTCGGGTGCTACCTCACAAGATAATCTGGAGTTTTTAGTTGCAAATCCTAGTAATTCGCTTTACCCTTTGGGTTTTGAGCGGCCTTATCATTGGCTTGTCCGTGTATTATTCTTCGTTGATTTCTTATTCACAGGGATATTATCTCTTTATGTTCTTCTTGGCACTGGGATCGGTATTGCTGGGGTTAATTGGGTTTGTGATATCGAGGAGATTGTAGAAAAAACGGAGCGGCTTTTTTGGCATAATTGATATATATAATAAGGAGGCTCAGTATCGATAATTTGCTGAGAATTAATTTACAGGAGGAACTGATTCAGAAATTTTGTATATTTAGAATTCTGAACTATTTGCTGCCAGTGATCTCCTATTCAAAGTCCAACAAATTTAAATGAAAAAACAGCGAATCCCCTAATCAATTATACCATGACAGCCATAAAATATTGCGACGCTGACTTTGCAAGAGTTCGGCCTAATCAGGGTTCTAGAAAAATTGCTTTTTATCTATATTACGGAGATGCCGTCCGTATCTTGAATGAAGATAATGGTTGGCTCGAAATTGAGGTCCCTCATCGAGCGACTGAGGATTTAGAAATCTTAAGAGGCTTCGTGAAACCCCCTTTGCCTTTGCGAAATACACCTATTTTAAAGATGAGTATGGTGGATGTTCAACAGGGTGATGGTTTGGTTATTCAGACACCTTCAGGAAAGATTATTCTAGTTGATGGAGGTGATAACAAATTGTTTGCGCGTCATGTTGCTGCTCGATTTAGGGCACTGCGATCAACTTCTGCAAATCCCCTGTCTATTGATGCGATTATTGTTACTCACGGCGATGCCGATCATTTTAATGGATTAACAGAAATCCTCAAATCTGAGAGCTTGACTGGAAGCCGGGCACATAAAAGAATATTCATTCACCCAAAACGAGTTTTTCACAACGGATTGGTAAAAGGACCTAGTTCCTTACCCGATAGAGATAAGCTTGGCCAAACTTTAGAGTCAATTGATGGGCATAAATTCATAACTGATTTGTATGAAGATACTAGAGAAGCTGGAGAATCAGCTACTAATAGACCTTTCGATATTTGGCATAGAACATTAAGGAAATGGGCAGAACGAGGTCCAATTCACATGGAACGTGTAGATGTCAACAAAAGTAATGTCCAACCCTTTGCCTTTTTAAATGAAGATGAGATAAAGATTGAGCTACATAGCCCAATAAGTGAAAAATTTAGAACGGAAGATGGAGATTCCCATTTAGGCTTAAAATTCTTTAAAAGTCCCCCTCCAAATGCCACTCTTCATGAGGGCGGACATTCTCAAGGTGGCAGTTATTCTTCCAGTCATACCATAAATGGCCATTCTATTGCCTTTAGAATGACCTTCGGCAATGTACGTTTCCTTTTTACAGGAGACCTTAATCAGGAAGCAATGGAAATGATGCTATCCAGATTGAACCCACGAGACTTCGAAGCTGAAATTTTAAAAACCCCTCACCATGGATCAAGTGATTTTGACCTAAATTTTTTAAAGACGGTCCGCCCTGTTGTTTCGTTAATTAGTTCCGGGGATGAGTCTGCCAGGAAAGAATATATTCATCCAAGAGCAACCTTAATGAATAGCCTTGGAGCCGCCAGTCGTCATGATACTGGCCTTATCTTTTGTACAGAACTGGCAGCTTTCTTTAAGTATTTAGGTCCATCATATAGACGTAATATCCTGAAGGAATTTTTTACTAATCATGAGAAAGAGACATTCACTAAAGATGAGTTAGTTGAAATATTTACTGGTTCGGCTAGTGGACCAATTTCGGGGGAACCTTTCTTTCATGACGGATTTGAACGTACACAATTTGGATTAATTGAAGTGCGAACAGATGGAGAACGCGTATTGATTTTCACTCATAGTGGAAAAAATAACATTTTTGAGGCTTATCGTTTCAAGGTGACTCGTTCTGGAAATGGTCGACATATGGTTCAGTTTGAAGAGGAAGTAGAAAAGGTAGGATGACTAAATATTGGCTTTTTCTGGCTAGTCTTTAGCATGCTCATCCTGTAGAAAATTCATTGTCCTGAGGAGGCTTAAATTAGGATAAATTAACGTGAGTAAGTAGAATTCCTTTTTACTTCCCACTAACTCACGTTAATCTAAATATCTGTTTGAATCACAAAAATTGTATTCCTTTAGGTAGCTACTCTAGGTACCTTCCTTTTTACTCTCGAAATCGTTTTGCCTATATTGGCCTGTTTGAAATTAATGGTAGCTTTATCCAGAGAGATGCTTCCTTCAAAGTTGGAAGCTGATATCATGGCATGTTCAACAGAGCTTACTTTAAAGTGAAGATCGTCTTTCTCCAGAGTCATTGACCCTGTATAACATACTTCTCCAGAAGTATTGGTAACATTGATAAGTATGTTATCTCCTTTACTAGGATGCGTCATCACATAGTAACTTAGAGATTTCATTTCTGGACAAGTTTCCAATTTGAAAATTTCAAATGGGATTGCTTGTCGTTTGGTTAGCTCTTCAAAAGAAGAAAGGCCTTCCATGGAATTTTCCATGTTAAAGACATACTCTCTCCCTTCGCAACTTACACCATCAATAGTCTTTTTATATTTTGAATTAATATTGATGCTGTCGAACCTCAATTGTTGAATATCTTTAACTCGGGTTTTGGTAAGTTTTTTGAGGTTAATTTTTTCCACATTCTCCGGAAATGCCTTAGGTCTAACATGATTGAGATCAAGGTAGTATTTATTTAATCTAAACCTGTATGATATCAATGTACGAGCAAAATGGAAGTTGGAGTCATCACCAAGCTTCTCAATTTTTTTTAGTGTTTCATTATTACCGATCTCTCCCGAAATCCTTATTAATCTGTTTTTCAATCCAATGGGAATCTCTTCTCTGTAAATGATGTCAAGTAACAAATCTGTTTGTTCAGAGGTCCCAAAAGTCTTTACATAAGATGCGGCTGTCATTTTCATCCTACGAGGAAACAGCTTATCCCTTAATACTTCTTCAGCAATTTTTGAGCTTTGTTGAGTTCCTCTACGTAGCAATTCTTTAAGTGCAGGTAAGCTATCTTCAGAATCTCCTTTTATTATTTTAGTCAATTCTTCTTCAGATAAATCTCTGCCAAAGTTGATTTCATCAAATAATAATCTTCCCATATTTAGCAACTTGATTGAATTGAACAATGGTTACTCATGTCATTAACTTGGGCAGCTGAAAGATTTACTGCCACTCTAACTCCATCACCACAAGTTATAGCACAACGAGTCTGTGCCATTAAGTTATTGCACCCTGCAGTTGTACTTGGACAGTCTCCATTACCTCCATGATTATGTCTTAACCCGAGGTAGTGGCCAATTTCATGGGCAAAGGTTCTTGCAAATCTATCGTCTCCACGATTGACCTCCCCTCCAATTATGCCATTTCTTTCATTTGCATCTTTATCGCAGGGACCATCAATATTTGAAATCCCTACAAAGTTTGCAGAAATATTGTCCACAACAAATACATCCAAACCATTATTAGGAACCGTCCACTCTTGTGTTAAGTCAGTAGCTTCAGCGGCTGAACCAATATCATCACGCCCATTTGATTCTGCAGAAGTGATGTCATAATGTTCTACTCTTCCTACTCCTAATCCTGCTGCTCGGTAGATAATTCGGTTTCGATAAATCGCATAATCAATCCTATTGAACTCAGCAGCACTAAAGTTATCTACCCCAACTCGAATGACATTATAATGGTAATGATCTCTTTGAACATCATTCATGAATCCAAGTAGAGAAACAGAAGCAGTTTCTACAGGATCGTCGGGTACTCTGCCTTGCTGGAAACCAAAGCAATGTCTAAGCACGCTGATAGTACCATTAGTATCTACCCCTATACAATTCATAAGATTCTTTAAAGAAGCCATATGATTTTTTTTATTTAATAATAATTATTGAAGGGAGACCAAAATAGGTATTAACCCTTGGCCTTCACTAATTGAAGCTAGGGCTTTCCCTATTACTGCTCCGAATGCCTTGCTGTGTGAGGCAGCTTTCATGGCATATCCTTTTCTTGAAGAAGTTGTGATAAGATCTCCAATCTCTATTGCTCCAAAAGATGCATCTACTTTACACATAACCTTACCAGACAATGCAATGGGAAGCCTATGCTCTAAGTTGGGGTGCTTATCCAACACAATCCCAGGTTTATATTTACCCGCACCTGATATGACCCCTGCTACTTTTTTATCATATTCTAACTTACATTCATCAAGTACGCCTTCCTCGGTCAATACCATTACAGATCCTGGATTAACTTTCGAAAAAATACTTGTTCGAATATCAAAGTCTTCTGCGAAATCAGCATTTCTTAGGCTGATATCTCCTGTATCGCCATTAAGATGTATAGTTGCTTGCGATAAGTCATGATTATTGGATGCTCCTGAAGGGAATAATATTAAATCACCATCTCTACCATTTCCACCGATCCAAAAATTTGCCCCTTGGCCATCAATATGAACTGAAGCCTGGTTTACATTATGGTTATTAGTAGCTGTTGAAGGGAAGAGTACCAAATCCCCGTCGGAATTATTACCTCCTATCCATACATTTGATCCTTGTGCATCTAAATGAATGGAAGATTGGTTGGTGTTGTTGTTATTCGTTGCAGCAGAAGGGAAAAGAACAAGATCTCCATCTGCACCATTTGCTCCTAGCCAGACATTCCCTCCCTGACCATCAAGATGGATTCTATTTTGGCCGCTTGTACTCCTGAGTTGCAGATCGCCATCAGTATTATTTCCACCTGCAATAATGTTTCCATTGTTACTATCAATTATAATAGCCATAGGTTTTTGATGTTAAAGGGTTAATTAATTATTTACATATTCAATTTCAAGCTACTTTAATGGTTTGAGAATGATAGGTAATATTGGGTGTTGTACATAAGTAACACACACAGAATTCATCCTCAAACTGAAGATGTAACTATCATACGCTAGTTATGATAGTAATTCAAAAGCCAATGAAATATGCTGGATATAAATTGTCGAGTCAAAAATTAAATTATAACTGTTTATCTACTAAAAATCTGTTAGTAGAGATATCAATGATAACTTTTGAAAGACTCTAAATAAGCGAGAGTTGCTTACAAATCTATTAGAAAAGGGAAGGTAGCATTTTCACGACTGCTTAATGTTATAAATTATTCATGAAAATGTCAAATATTTTTATAGAAATGATTAGCTGTTATTAGCTTTATGAAACCATTCACCGAAATTCTCCAATCCAGCCGCTTTGTAGAGGGGCGAGGTCAACGATATACATTGGATGAGACTTGGATGCAGGGGCGGGCTATATATGGGGGGCTATCGACAGCCTTGTGCTTGGACGGAGTCCTCAAGCAGTTCCCAGACTTACCGCCTTTGCGTTCGGTGAATGTAAATTTCATCGGCTTGGGGAATGAGGAAGTCTATGTGACTTGTTCTGTCCTCAGACAAGGAAAGTCCGTTGCCTTTATTCAAGCGGAACTCATAGGGGAGAAGGGCCTGATCAACCAGACGGTTTTTACCTTTGGGGCTAACAGAGACTCAAAATTGGACGAGGTTTATGTGGAGTCAAAAGAAGTAATTCGACCTGAGTCAGCTCGGGCTATTTTCCCCGAACAAACTCCTGCTCCCGGAGAGCCGGGAGGCCCCCCGGCCTTTACCCAGCATTTTGAAACCCGCTTTGTGAGCGGGAGTAGGCCCTTTTCTGGAGCCGATGAGCCTTCCTTCGAGTTATGGGTAAAACACAAGGATGCTTCGGCAAATGATTTGGTCGCTTTGGTTGCCCTGGCCGACATGCCGCCTCCAGGGGTTTTACCCCTTTTCAAAGAATTTGCGCCGATTAGCTCTATGACGTGGATGTTTAATATCTTAAGGGAAGACCTATCCAACCAATCTGGCTGGTGGCTATTCACGGTCCAGGCCGAACATGCCAGACAAGGCTATTCTAGTCAGAATATGAGTATCCATAATGACCAAGGAGATCTGGTACTAGTAGGAAGGCAAAATATAGCGGTGTTTTATTAAAGGGTTATTCAAATTAGCGCTTTTTGTTACTTCCCAGATGGCTAGTGAAGCTAGCCGTGCGCTTAACCCTCTTCCGCTCTCCCAAAGCCCACCGTATTCCGATAGGTTTGAGGGGAAATATCCGTATGGATTTTAAAAAACCTACTGAAATAGTGTTCGTCCTGGTACCCCAATTCCCAGGCTATTTCTTTGATGGGTTTGCTACTCATGTACAATTCTCGTTTGGCCTCAATAATGATTCTTTCGGTGATAAGCGCAGTTGGAGTCTTATGGAAATGCTGCTTGACCAACCTGGAAAAAGCGCTAGCAGATATATTCAGTAGATTGGCATACTCACTGGGAGAGTGTTTGGACTTATAGTTTTGCTCCAACAAAGCCTTCAATTTTTCCAACTTATACGGGGTTTGGCTTTTTGTAATTTGCTGGAGTGCTGAATTCTGGGAAAGCTTACATCGAGATAAAGTAACCAGGAGTATTTTTAAATGGGGTATGACGAGCTCATAATTGTTGCTTTGCTCAGTACTTAATTCGTTTTCCAATTGGTCAATGAGAGAAGAAAGGCCCTTGCTAGCTTGGGCATCAAGTTCCAAAATGGGGGCCTCATAAATATTATTGAACAAGACAGAATGGCAATTGGTTTCTTGGGGATTCCGATGGATGCAATAGAAATCCGAGTGAAATTGAATGGCGCAGCCGAGTATGTTTTTGTCCGTTGAAATCATAAAAGGCTGATAAGGAGCAAAGGCTAGTACATTCCCTTTTTCAAATAGATGCTCTGAAAAATCCACTTTCAACAAACCTTCGCCTTCCTTGATCCAAAGGAGGGAGTAATAATTATTCCTTTGTAAATGATCAAAACGGTCATTGTTTTCAAAAGGAAATAACTTAAAGGCCAAATTCCCTGTCTGCTTGTTGATAAGTGTATAGGTTTTTTGGGGGCTCATTAATTGACTTTCTTTTTAGGTAAGCATTTAGCACTGCTTATTCCACAGAATTATTTTTAGACCAAAAATTGAATCTATACTTTGGTTTTATGAGGTGAAGAATGGTCCAAAATTAGGCTCAAAGATGACGGTATGGAATGGAGAATTTAGGCAAGTTCATAGAGAATTTTTCCAATTACGTTCATGTGTCATTTATTCCCATTCATCAGAGATTAGGCAACAGAAGAACAAAAAACCTAATCCCTTTGCCTGAAGAGTAAATTGAAAGTGAAAGTTGGGAAAAAAAATGGAAAAGTCCCGACCGGGGAGATCGAGACTTATGTAGTAGTTTCTAGCTGCACGTTGTGAAATAAATATAGGGCTAAGCCAATTGGGTCGGATTAATCCTTAGACCAATTAGCCCTGGCTTTCGCCCAATACGTATTTTTTCTCGACGAAAAGCCAATATTTTATTTCCGGATTCGTATTACAGCCATACAATTTTCATCACCTAATAACAGACCACATGTAAGGCTGTTTCAGTAGACGAATCTGTCTTTGACTTACCCAACTTACCCAGGATGGTGATGCCGGAGTAGGGGAGACAAATTGGTTAGGTAGTCCATGGTCCATAGTTTAGGGTTTTAGGGGGCCGTAGTAAGTGGTCCATAGTACTCTGTCAGGAAAGTTTTTAAACTTCTTTACTTTGATATTCAGACGAATAAAGTTCATTCTTTTTTTCATGTTCTTTTTTATTCAGGTCTCTGCTTATTTTCAGTGGTCTTCATGAGCCCTTCGGGGTTTAGTCGTTAAAATAGAACCAAAAAAACTTGCACGAATAAACCTTTCGTTCCCCTCTTAGGGGATTCTCAAGGGGTATCCCCACATTCGTGCACCCCAGCGCGCTCTAATAAGATTTTCATATTTTTTATCAGTCCACATACTTTTCTGACAAAGTAATAGTCAGTAGCTTGAGTGGTAAAAAAAATTTAAAATATGAAACCCACTTGTTGTCCATCAACGTACGCCTTTAGACCACCGACTACCGACCAAAAAAAGCACTAGTCGGGGAGACTAGCGCTTTAACCTTAGTAATTAGCTGCACATCGTGATACAAAGGTAGGCGATAAAGCGCTAGATATTGTGTAATTTTGAATATAAAATGTTCATTTATTAAAAAAGAACACCTTTTGAAGGATAATACCCCTTAGTTTTTCTTTTCTATTTCAATTTTACCCCTAAATTCATAGAAAAATTTCCCATGGCACTAGAAACTCTCAAGGCACTTTACGAGCGAGACCTAAAGCGGCTCAAAGAGCAAATCTCTCTGTACCAAAGCGAGGAACGCCTTTGGCATATGGAGCAAGGCATAGCTAATTCTGGAGGAAATCTTTGCTTGCATTTGATCGGTAACCTCAATCATTTCATTGGGAAAGGTTTGGGGAATACGGGCTATGTCCGAGACCGTGAGTTTGAGTTTGCTGGAAAAGGGGTTCCCAAGGAAGAATTAATTAAGCAAGTAGAAGAGACCCTTGAGGTAGTATTGAATACGCTTGGCCAATTAGATGAGAAAGAGTTAGCCAAGGACTTTCCTATTCAATTATTTGGGAAAACCAATTCTACGGAATTTATCCTTATCCACCTGGCGGCCCACCTGACTTACCACCTCGGGCAGATCAATTATCACAGAAGGTTGTTGGATGGATAAATAGGTGAATAGTTCACTGTCGACAGTCGAAGAAGTGAGAGGAGTGAGTGGAAAGAGGAGCGTTTTTCCTTTATTCGCGAATAGCTGACAATTAAACATCCACTGAAATGATTCTTTCTCCCGAAATCAAACATTATATCGACAAGAGCGTCTTGTGTTGGCTAGCTACTTGTTCTCAAGACGGGGTTCCTAATGTATCTCCTAAAGAAGCATTTACCTACTTTGGAGAGGACCAAGTCCTCATTGCGAATATAGCCTCTCCTCAAAGCGTCAAGAATATCCAGGAAAACCCACAAGTGTGTGTGAGTTTCGTGGATGTTTGGGTTCAGAAAGGCTATAAGCTCAAGGGAAAGGCAGAAATGGTCCATAATAAAGACCTCAGGTTTTCCGAAATGAAAGCAGCCTTACTTCCTCTCATCGGGGAGAAATTTCCATTTTCCCTCATTATATCTATCCAAGTGGAAGCATCCTTTCCGATCATGGCTCCCAGTTATCGGCTATTTCCCGAAACCACAGAAGAAGAACAGATTGCTTCCTCCCGAACAGCTTATGGCCTCTAAGCTTTATTCTCCTTATATTGAAGGAGAAACCCATTCCAACCTAACCCCCAATACATGAAATTGTATCAACTATCCTCCCTTTTTATCCCACTTTTGCTGGTCCAATGTATCAGCCCACAGCCTAATCCAAGCGTCGCTGTCCTTCAAGCAAGCTTGACTAACATAGGAGATAATAATGGCGATCGGCACCCTATGGATGCCTTGAGTATGGAAGAAATTCAGTCTGCCAAGGCCTTATTGAAAAAGGCAGGCTATGTCGATTCAACCACACGTTTTTCCATCATTCATTTGAAGGAGGCTCCTAAGGCCGAAGTCTTGGCCTGGAAAAATGGAGATCCGATAGGTAGAAAGGCATTTTCCATCTTGAAACAAGGCAAGCAAGTGTATGAAGCTGTGGTAGACCTGACTGGGGAGAAGATCGTAAGTTGGGAAGAGAAAAAGGAGGTTCAGCCTGCCTTTTTATTTGAAGAATACGCCTTTGCGGCGGAGGCCTGTAGAAAGCATCCCGATTTCCAAAAGGCGATGAGGGCCCGTGGCTATGAAAGCTTTGACAAAATAGATGCTCAGCCCCTTTCTCCAGGCTATTTCAATATACCTGAAGAAGAAGGCCTTCGTTTGTTAAAGGCTTCCTTTATGGATTTAGAAGGAATCGTAAACCACCAGTTTGGTCGCCCTATCGAAGGCGTTTATGCTATTATTGACCTGGACAATCGAGTGGTCCGTGAGATTATCGATACGGGAATTATCCCCGTCAGTGAAAGCAATCATGCCTACGATGAAGAATCGGTGGGAGGCGATCGTGCCCAACTGGAAAAGGTTGATTTAGAAGCCCCCAAAGGCAACATTATTCAGAAGGGGAGTATGTTCGAATGGGATTTGTGGAAGTTTCACTTTCGGATTGACCATCGGGTGGGTCCGATTATTTCTCTGGCGAGTTTCGCCGATCGCTCCGTGGTCTACCAGATGTCTGTCAATGAGATGTTTGTCCCCTATATGGATCCTAGCATTGGCTGGTATTACCGTTCCTATATGGATATCGGGGAGTATGGCTTTGGAATCATGGGCACAAAACTGGCTTTGGGTAAGGACTGCCCTAGTTATGCCAAAATGCTTACAGGAATCTTTACCGAAGACATGGGAAATCCCTTTCCCGCGGAGAATATTGCCGCTATTTTTGAGCGCAATACGGGCAAACCCCTTTGGCGACACGCCGAGGTGCTCAACGGTACCCATGAGAGTCGACCATCCGTAGAATTGGTTGTACGAATGATACCCACCATAGGTAACTACGACTATTTGGTAGATTTTGTCTTTACCCAAAATGGAGAAATCAAGGTTGAAGTGGGAGCTACCGGGATCGATGCCGTCAAAGGAGTAAAAACCCAACACATGAGCGATGCCACGGCTGCTGAGGACACCCGTTATGGAGAATTGGTCGCTGAGAATTTGGTGGCTGTCTATCATGATCACTTTTTGTCCTTCCGGGTAGATATCGATGTGGATGGGCAACAAAATACCTTTGTCAAAGATCACTTAGTAGGACGCAAGTTCACAGAGGATACCCGCAGATTGAGCGGATGGCGGGTCGAGCCAGAGTCTATTACCCAAGAAGGCGGTATAGACATGGGCCATGATGCCTATTGGCGCATCATTAATCCCAATAAGACCAATGCTTTGGGTAATCCGGTGAGTTACCACTTGCGTCCCGGTATGACCCACCTCTCCTTGATGGACCCCCAGGATTATCCTCAGCGTAGGGCTTCCTTTTCGGCCAAACCCCTGTGGTTAACTGCCTATGATGGCAGTGAGTTTTATCCTGCTGGAACCTATCCCAACGCCAGTAAAGGAGGGGATGGCATTCCCCAGTTTATTGCAGATAAAGAAGGCATTGAAAATGAGGACCTGGTCCTATGGTATACCCTAGGTTTCCACCACCTTACGATTGCAGAAGATTGGCCGGTGTTACCGACTATGTATCATAGTTTTACCCTAAGGCCCTTTAACTTCTTTGACCGAAATCCGGCGCTGGATGTGAAGCAGGACTTTGCGCAGTAGAATCAGATTCTCCAATTTTCCCTTTTATTTTTTTACCGCAGAGTTCCCAGAGTTTTGGTAAAGAGAGGCGCAAAGTAATAGATTTACCCAGTAAATCTAGCTCTGCGCTACTCCTTCTCCACTCCCAGCCCTCTGTGGTTAAACAAAATAGCAAAAATTGTGATGCACAATCATCCCCCTTCAGGAGCAAGCTCCCAAGACCTCAAAGCCTGGAATGCCCAGGATCAATGGCACCCGATGGGCCATCCCAATGATTCCCTAAAAAATCCTCCCTTGATCATTGCCAAGGGAGAGGGCGTATATGTCGAAGACCTGGATGGCAAACGATATGTCGATGGAGTAGGGGGCTTATGGAATATGAATTGTGGCTATGGAAGAACCGAAATCAAGGAGGCCATTAGCCAGCAGTTGGATGAACTCGTGTACTATTCGGGATTCTCTGGAACGGCTAATCCCCGATCGATAGAATTGGCTCACAAGCTGATCGAAATGACTCAGGAAGAGGGGATGAAGCGGGTATTCTTCAGCGCAGGGGGATCGGATGCAGTAGAAACGGCCCTGCGTTTGGCAAGACAGTATTGGAAGTTGCTGGGCTTCAAAGACCGTTATAAGTTTATCTCCCTTAAATTGGGTTACCACGGCACCCACTTTGGGGCCGCTTCGGTCAATGGGAATCCCCGCATCCGAAGGGCTTATGAGCCCCTTCTTCCCGGTTGTTTTCACCTAGAGGCTCCTTGGCTTTATCGCAATCCCTTTACAGAAGATGATCCCGAACTTTTAGGCCGAAAGTGTGCCGAGATGCTGGATCGAATGATTCAGTTTCAAGGCCCAGACACCGTAGCAGCCTTTATCATGGAGCCGGTTATGGGGGCTGGCGGAGTCATCGTTCCCCCTGATAATTTTATGCCGCTGTGCAGAGCGGTATGCGACAAACATGGAGTTTTGCTGATAGCAGACGAGGTGATTTGCGGCTTTGGCCGTACGGGATCCATGTTTGGCTCCAGGGCCTGGGGAGTGCAACCGGATATTATGACCTTGGCGAAGGGAATTTCTTCTGGCTATATTCCCCTAGGAGCTACCCTCTTCAACGAGCGCATTGACAAGGCCTTCCAAGATAATGGCGATTCCCTTGGGAATATCGCCCACGGCTATACCTATACCGGCCATCCCGTAGCCTGTGCAGCGGGCTTAGCCGCCATAGATATAGCTGTTCGGGAGGACCTGCCCGGAAATGCCAAAAAAATGGGAGCCTATATGCTCGATCGGCTGAAAGAGTTATTGCCTCGTTTTCAGCACGTGGGAGATGTGCGCGGTAAAGGGCTCATGATGGCCATAGAATTTGTCAAAGACAAGGAGACAAAGGAGCCGGTGGATAACTCCTTTGTGCCGGCTTTGTACCAAAGAATTTTATCCCATGGAGCCTTGGTGAGGCCTTCCGGGAACAAAATCATGATTTCCCCTCCTTTGATTATCCAGCAGAGAGAAGCGGATGTGATTCTGGATGCGATAGAGAAAGGGGTGAGTTAAACCCTTTTGGACGCCCAAAAGCGTAGGGAAAAAATGATTTAAACCCTTTTTTACGCAAAAAAGAGTAGGAAAAAACCGCCAACATACCAGATCCGAAAAAACCGCCAACATACCAGACGCGCCTCCCCGAAGCGCCGTATGTTGGAGGCCAGCCCGAGAAACTTCATCTGGGATTTTCGAGAGGACTAGCAATAGAAAAATCGCTATTTCTCCAACCCCAATTCTACCATCCGTAGTTCAACTTCTTTTGTGCTAAGGCGGAGTAACTTGGCTATAAGTTCCATGCTGAGGCCGTTCTCAAAACCTTCTGTAATTACCTGATTCTGTTGAGCCTTTTTTGCTATTTCTATCCCTCTCTTTTCCCCTCTCTTTTCTCCTTCTTTGATGAATTCTTCATATATAGTCATAACGCGTTTGTTAATGTTAGAAGGCAGTTGCCCTACTAAGTTAATAAAAATCTCTCTTTCAATTCCCCCTACCCCGCATATATATACGGAGTAGGATTTGATCAGTTCGGTGTATTGATTGGGTTCAGAGTAGGGCTCTAAACTTGAAAAAATCTTGAGAAAGAACGACTTGATATCTTTCTGATATCGGGTGTGCTTGAGTAGCAGCAGAGCCTGATGTAATATCCCTAGGGGTTTTTCGCTCAGTTCTTCATCCGAAAAGGTACCCAGATCGGTGAGTAAATAGTCAAAACTGGGAAAGAAGGCTTTGAGTACAGGATCCATTTCAGAGAAGTAGCTTTCAAAGCGCTTATGGTGCCATGTATCCGCTCCATGGTAAATGATCATGGGGATAATGGGTTTTAGCTTTAAGCTTCCCCCCTTTTTCCCTTGGACGATCATTTGAAACCAGGCCTCTACCAGATACCTTAGAATCTGCAGATGTGGATAGGGAGGTACATAGGATTTGTGCTCAAATAGCAGGCATAACTCGATCTCTCCTTTTCCAAATTTGGCGCTATAGACGATATCGGAATAAAATTCCTTCAGGGAAGGGGTGATATAAGAATTAGGTTGTAGGCTGAGAGAGTTTGTATCTATTTTTTCTTGAATCTGTTTGGGGAGAAAATTGTTAATGAAGTCTATAACCAACTCCTTTTCAGAAAAGGCGACTTTGAAGAGCTTGTCGTGGAGGTTATTGGGAGAGGACATAGCTAGGGCCAAGAGGTCTGATTTATTCCCAGTGAAAATACTAAAAAATAACGCAAATGGCAAAAATAATAGCTTTTGTGCCATTATATTTGGTATAAGGTGATTTGGTATATTAAGCCCTCTCCGAAGGGGATCATATAAGTCCTGAAGGGACGACATAAAATTAGCGAGGGGTGTTGGTCTAGGTCATAAACCCCTCTATTGGATTTAATTTAAACCCTTTTGGACGCCCAAAAGAGTAGGAAAAAGCGCCAACATACTAGATCCGCCGCACGCGCCTCCCCGAAACGCCGTATGTTGGAGGCCAGCCCCGAGAAACTTCATCTGGGATTTTCGAAAGCAGAGGTGCTTGAAATTAATTTTCAAGCCTTCCTCTCTCCTTCTGGGCTCTCTCCTCTCCCCTCAAAGGATTTAGGAGTCCTGAAGGGACGACATAACATCAGCGAGGGGTGTTGGCCACGGCCATAAACCCCTCTACCATTGGGCCATAGTCCTTCTACCCATCACCCAAACAAACTCTGCAACTTCATCGCAACCCCCATATCGCCTTCGATTTTTACCTGTCCACTCATCACGGCTCCCATAGGATTGAGCTTGCCTGAGACGAGTTTCATGAAGTCTTCCTTGGAGACTTTTACCGTGCAGTCAGCCTCGTCGTTGGATCCTGTTACCTGGTTTGCTTTCTGGGTGCCGTCTATGTAGACCTGTTCTCCCCCAAAGTCAAATTTGAGGGTTTTGCCTAAAGGCTTGGCAACGGAAGCCTTATGTTGAATACCCACCAGGAGTTCTTCTAAGCTCATCACAGCAGGAGCGGCCTCAGCTTTCCCATGGCTGCCATTTCTACTGGTTCTGTTGGACGTTGAGGGCTTGGAGGCACTGGCATAGGCTTGCCCATCGATGACCATTTTGGCAATAATTTCCCGCATGATTTCGGAGGAGCCCCCGCCGATGGTGCCGACCCTTACGTCTCGATACATTCGGGCCATGGGGAAGTCTTCCATAAAGCCATAGCCGCCGTAGAATTGCAGGCATTGGGTGGCCACCTTTTCGGCTAACTCGGTGACCAGTAACTTGGCCATAGAACAGAGTTTTACATCGTAAATTCCATCCGCATACATCTGGCAACAGTGGTAAGAAAAGGCTTTTGTAGCCTCGACCTCGGTGGCTAATTGGGCGATGCGATGACGTAGCACCTGAAACTTGTTAATGGGCCGGCCAAAGGCTTCACGCTCAGACATATACTGTAAAGAGTTGTGTATGGCATACTCCATGGCGGTGACCGCGCCTGGAACGGCACAAAGCCTTTCGAGTTGGAGGCCATTCATGAGGTACTGGAAACCCCTGCCTTCTTCTCCAATGAGATTTTCTACCGGAACGCGCACGTCATCAAAATTCAACTCCGCTGTGTCCGAACTGTGCCAGCCTAATTTTTTGAGTTTCCTACGCGAAATCCCTTCTAAATCCTGGTCAATGACCAATAAACTGACCCCTGCTGCCCCTGCCTTAGGATCTGTTTTGACAACGGTTACGATAAAATCCCCATAGACTCCATTCGTGATAAAGGTTTTGGCTCCATTCACTCGATAGTAATCCCCTTCTTTCACAGCTGTAGTCTGTATATTCTGGGCATCCGAACCCGCTCCAGGTTCGGAAATGCCGATGGAAGCAATTAAGTCTCCAGAGATGATCCCTGGGAGATATTTTTGTTTCAGTAGCTCCGACCCGAATTTTAGAATATAGGGAGAAGACATGTACTGAGTCACCTGCTGTGTGATGGCAAATCCCCCCGAGTTTGTCCTTCCCAGTTCCTCATTAAATACCACATCGTAGAAAAAATCCAAATTCGATCCTCCGTATTCTTCCGGATAGGAGAGCCCCAGGAAGCCCATTTCTCCCATCTTTTTCCAGATCTTTCTGGGCGTTTTGCGGTCCTCTTCCCATTGGTCGATGTGGGGGATAGCCTCCTTTTCCAGGAAGGC
Organism: Bacteroidia bacterium; assembly: GCA_965263105.1. Taxonomy (GTDB): domain Bacteria; phylum Bacteroidota; class Bacteroidia; order J057; family J057; genus JBCCTX01. The sequence continues at coordinate 2,601,471 of CBDHGL010000003.1, forward strand.
CCTAAGGCTTTGACGAAAGAGCTCGTGTTCTTCGGTGAAATATCTTTGGTACATAATTTTTTTGGTTGGAAGTCCATAGTCCATGGTAAAGTCTAACCCAGGAGGAAATTGGAACTAGCTTAAATTACTTGTGAACCCCATAGTGGGTAATGGTAACAGAATGGGATAATTTCATTCTCCGTCAATTTGGAAAAACTACTTGTTTTTCTTCCCTTCCCTTTTGAAGGGAAGGGTTAGGGATGGGTACCAAAAGGAGAGAAATGAATATCATTTTAAATTAACTTAAGAAGCCACGGCTTTACGTTGGGCTTTCATAGCGGCAAAAAAGTCCGATAATAGAGACCTCGCTATAAGGAGCTTCATGATCTCGTTGGTTCCCCCATAGATGCGTTGAACGCGGGCATCGCCGTAGAATCGAGCAATGGGGTACTCCCACATGTAGCCATAGCCACCAAATAACTGTAAACATTCGTCGATCATAGCACATTGCATGTCGGAAGACTGGTACTTAGCCATGGAGGCTAGCTCTGGAGTCAACTTGTTTTCCGCCAACAACTCTGTACAGCGATCTACAAAGGCCGTCGTCACTTCTAACTGGGTAGCTACTTCTACTAATTTGAATTGTGTATTCTGGAAGGCACAGATGGGCTGCTTAAAGGCCCTTCTTTCTTGGGTATAGGTGAGGGTTTCTTCCAGAGCGCCTCTTACCGCCCCAATAGCCGCTAGGGCAATGGTCAGTCGCTCTCGGGGAAGCTCCTGCATCATTTGGACAAACCCTCTTCCTTCCTCCCCGAGTAGGTTCTCCTTGGGCACTTTGACGTCTTCGAAGAAAAGCTCGCAAGTATCGGAGGTTTTTAAGCCCAGTTTTTTGAAGGGCTTGCCTTTCTTGAAGCCAGGGGTATCGGAATCTACCACCAAGAGACTGATGCCCTTGGCTCCTTGGTTACGGTCGGTTTTACAAGCGACAATGGTGAAGTCAGACGTATAGCCTATCGTGATAAAGGTTTTGCTTCCGTTGAGTACATAATGATCTCCCTTGTCTTCGGCGTGGGTAGTGATGGCCTGAACGTCCGATCCCGTGCCTGGTTCGGTCATTCCCAAAGAACCGATGAGCTCTCCTGAACAACATTTAGGCAGGTACTTTTGCTTAAGCTCTTCTGTTCCAAAGTGCTCTAGATAGGGAATCACTATATCCGAATGCATGGATATCCCTGGCGCTCCGCAACCCAGGCGAGCTTGTTCCTCAATCACCATGGCGGCAAAGCTAAAATCCAATCCCCCTCCGCCATAGGCTGGATCACAGGTTATTCCCAATAGTCCCAGTTCACCAGCTTTCAGCCAGGCCTCCCTGTCGCAGTATCCCTGCTCTTCCCATTTCTCCCGGAAAGGGATCACGTGGGTTTGGAAATACTGCTCAATGGAGGACTTGAAGAAACCGTGCTCTTCTGTAGCAAATATCTTACGGGGTAATTCGTGTCGCTTATTCATGTGGTATTTTATTTATGATCTTCCCTTTATATTTTCAATTGTTATGGTTAAATGAAATTGGGGTAAAAAAATATTTATTTCACTCCACAAATAAATCCTTCATCAAAGTCTTCTCCGGATTGACGGCATAGGCCGAAAAATCTGAGACCCCTTCCTCCTTTAATAAGTCTTCATCGATGAAAAAGTTCCCTGTACATGACCTGCTATCCTTCCTTAGGATGGCCATAGCTGCATCGGCCATGATGGAGGGTTTGCGACTTGCCTGCATCATTTCTTCTCCCCCTAGGGCAAACTTCACCGCAGCTGTTGCAATGGCTGTTTGAGGCCATAGGGAATTGGCTGCCACTCCCGCATTTTTCAACTCATCTGCCAAGCCTAGCATAACCAGGCTCATACCATACTTGCTCATTGTATAGGCCAAATGGGCTCCAAACCACTCTGGCTTCAGGTTGAGAGGAGGGGAAAGAGTGAGGATATGGCCGTTTTCGCTATTCTTTAGGTGTGGAATGGCATATTTGCTGCACAAAAAGGTTCCTCGGGAATTAACTGCTTGCATAAGGTCATAGCGCTTCATCGGCGTGTCCTCTGTTTTAGTCAGGCTGATGGCACTGGCGTTGTTGATCAATATGTCTATTCCCCCGAAGCTGTCCACTGTTTTCTGTATGGCGTCCTGTACCATTTCTTCACTTCTCACGTCCACTACTAGCGGTAGGGCATTTCCCCCTGCTTTTTCGATCTCCTCTGCCGCTGTATAGATGGTCCCTTGCAGTTTGGGATGGGGCTCCGCCGTTTTGGCCGCAATCGCAATATTCGCTCCTTCCTGGGCTAGTTTGAGGGCAATAGCCTTGCCGATTCCCCGGGAAGCCCCTGTGATAAATGCTGTTTTTCCGTTCATAAAAATACTTCCGTTTAATGCCAAATAATTTGATTTGGCGCTTGGTGCCATTCTATATAGTTCTGTCCATATATTTCATCCAGTTTTCCCCTTCGGACCTTCAGAGTGGGGGTGAGAATCTCATTGTCCTGACTCCATATTTGTTTGTCAATGACCATGGTCGATACTTTTTCATAGCTGGCCAGGCCCTTATTGAGCTTTTCTAAACTCTGCCGGAGAGACTCTTCCACAATTTCATTACTCTCCTTTTTGCCGATTTCTGAGAGATTCAATAAGGCCAAAGGCTGAGGACATCCCAGTCCGGCTACACATACCTGTTCGACAAAATCGTTTTCCGCGAGTACCTCTTCCATGGGATTGGGCGTGATAAATTTGCCCTTAGAGGATTTAAAGGCATCTTTTACCCGTCCGGTAATTCGAACATAGCCCTGCTCATCTTTTGTGCCCTTATCTCCACTGTGCAACCAGCCATCTCGAATGACTTGGGCGGTCAATTCGGGATCTTTGTAGTACCCTGTCATCACATAGGGAGTTTTCATCAAAACTTCACCCGTTTCTGGATCAATCTTTACTTCTCCTGCGGGTATGGCTTTCCCTACCGAGTCCGCTGGGCAGTCATGCATGGGACTGTTGGTCATCGAACCACACACCTCGGTCATTCCATAGGCCTCAATGAGGTGTATACCCAATTTCTTGTACCAGTTTTTGAGGTAGGCAGGCGTAATGGCAGCTCCAGTCGCTACGACCTCTGCGTCTCTCAATCCCAATGCAGTTCGGATTTTCTTCTTTACCACGCCAGATAATATGGGAATCTTCAATAGCCTGTCCATTTTCTGTTGGGGCATTTTTTCTAATACTCCCAGGTAAAATTTAGTCCAAATCCTGGGAACGGCAAAGAGCATAGTGGGCTGGGTTTCCTGAATATTCTGCGCGAATGAATCAATGTGATCCACAAAGGAAATGGAGCCTCCAGTAGCCAGTGCAGGGGTTTCCATGCCTAGCCTTTCAGCAACATGGTTTAAGGGGAGGAAGGAAAAATATTTCTGATCCTTACAGGTATATATCCCGATCCAGTTGCTTTCTTTTTCATCTATCATGATTCTGGCAGGGGTCTTATGAGCATGCATTACCCCCTTAGGACTTCCGGTAGTACCTGAAGTAAACATAATGGTCCACAGACTTTCAGGATCGGGAGTAAAATTCTCTTCTTGGGGGGCATGATTTTCTATTAATTCCTCCCAGTTATGTCCTTGGCTAATTTCTGCATTGCCGGGGTAATGAGGAAATCGGATAATCGGAATACCAGATCCGAGGGCTTCCACCCGATCTCCCCAGGCATCCAGTTTGCCAACAAAAATGGCCTTGGAGTCGCTTTTCTCCATGACCTCCTTCAATTTGGCTTTAGGCAAACTGGCATAGAGAGGAATGGAGACATAAGCTCCCATCATAATTGCAAGATCTGCCAGGATCCAGTGGTAGCAATTCTTGGAATAGATGGCAATATGATCCCCCTTTTTTAAGCCGAGAGCTGCTAAGGCGGAAGCCATTTTTCGGGCTTGTTGCCCAGCTTCTTTAAAGGTTAAGGTTTTCCATTCTTTGCCATAGGGTTGTCGTAGGAATACTTTATCTGGAGTCTCTTTCTCCCAGTGGTAGAAGTATTCGATCATGGTGGAGCATGTAGGGTAGTGTGTAGCCATCGTGGTAATTGATAAATGAAAATGAATAAATGAGAAATGAGAACAGATATAATTTACAACAATGATCTCAAAGTTTTAAGTAGACCCATCCGGTCGCTGGCCAAATGCTCCGCTCCGTCTACATAGAGGGTAGTACCTGTGATGTAAGACGAAAGGTCACAAGAATAAAACATGACGGCATTAGCCACATCTGCAACAGTCCCAAAGCGTTTCAAAGGGTTTTCTTCCCTCGCTTTTTGAAAACTCTGTTGAATGGGTTCGGGATATTGGTCCAAACCAGACGATTCTATCGTGCCGGGGGCTACCGAGTTGATTCTGACCCTGTTATGTGCCCATTCTTGAGCCAGGGTCTTGGTGAGGTTTTCTACGCCGGCACGTGCAGCTCCCGTATGAGCCATACCTGGAAAGCCGCGAAACATATTGGCAATGATATTTACGATGATTCCCTGCTGTTGGGGGGCAAAAAAGCTTTTGTACATCTCCTGAGATACATAGAAGGTTCCATTTAGGTTATTGCTGATTACTGCTGCCCATCCATTTTCACTTATGAGCTCAGCTGGGGCAGGAAATTGCCCTCCGGCATTGTTGACTAAAATGTCGAGTTTGCCAAAAGTAGACTTGATCTTTTCCGATACCTCCTTGACTTGATCTACCTTGCGAATATCACAGGGATGGTAATGGCATTCCCCATAGGCAGAGAGCTCATCCGCTGCTTGCTTGAGGGGATCTTCTTTCCGAGAACAGATAAAAACCCTGGCACCTAGTAGCAGGTATTGTTTGGCAATGGCATAGCCTATCCCGCTTCTCCCTCCGGTAACGAGGGCCGTTTTGCCTTCAAATAAATTTTCAGCGTACATGCTTATCTAATTTTTGTCTCTTTCAGAGGAATATTGAGCATTTCTCGGGTCTCTTCGATGCTGGCGATTTCTCTCCCCATGGATCTTGCGAGTTGCACACCCGCTTCTACCAATTCTCCATTAGACTTGGCCATTTCCCCACCTGGGAGGTAAAAATTATCCTCCAGTCCTACGCGGAAATTTCCGCCCATGGCCGCAGCAATAGCTGCCAGCCTCCATTGTACTTTTTTGATCACGATGGCTTGCCAAAAAGCTCCTTCAGGTACTTGCTTTATCTGGTGAATCAGGTTTTCGGGAGTGGCGGGAATTCCTCCTAGAACGCCCATCACCAGGCTATAACAAGCATTATCCGGGATGAGACCCATGTCTCTCAAGGGCTCTGCATTGCGGATATGGCCCGTATCGAAGCACTCCATTTCGGGAATGGTTCCTGCCTCATTAAAGGTTTTTACCACCTGTTGCATCATTTGGAAAGAATTTTCGAAGATACCTGAAAAGTAAAAGTCCTTTTTCTTCCGAGAATAGATGGCATAGTTCATGCTCCCCATGTTGAAAGCCGCCATATCCGGACGGGTATAGGGAATGTGGCCCAGGCGATCTTCTAAAGAAACTCCAATGGCACCGGTCGAATAGTTAATGATTACTGTTGGGCAACGCAGCCGTACTTCACCGGAGATGGCCTCAAATACTTCCCTTCTCCAACTAGGCATCCCATTGTCTTCGCGGGCGTGGATATGGACGATGCTAGCACCCGCATCCACTGCTCGCTTAGCCTCTTCGCCCAGTTCTTCGGGCGTATAAGGTAGATGGGGGCATTGAGCCCGAGTGGTTGCGGCCCCGGTTAACGCTGCAGATAGAATGAGTTTATTCATGAGTTTTTCGTTGGTAGCATTTTAGGAATAATCCTTGTTAATTTTGTGAAAGAGACTAGGCGTAACGAAGTCTCTACCACATTATCCATTTCTCATTTTTTATTTTTCCTTTATCATTTCCCATTTATTCCCCCTTCCATTCCGGCTTCCTCTTCTCCCGAAAGGCTTTAAGCCCCTCCTGTCCATCTTGAGTACCTATCGTTTTCATGAGCATATCATACAGATATTTGTGCTCTGCTGCCGAAGGCTGAATATGGTCAAAGGCCTGCAAGCCCATTCGAATGGCAGAGGGGCTGTTTTGTTTCAATTCTTCGATCACCTGTGCTTGGGTGGCCTCCATTTCATCCGCTGCTACTACCTGCGTAACCAGCCCGAATCTTTCAGCTTCTTCAACGGGAAGGTTATAGCCCCGAATACACCAATCAATTACCTTTCTGGCAGGCATGACTTTAAGCAAGGCGGCCATCACCTGGAAGGGATAGATCCCTCTTTTTACTTCTGGTAAGCCAAATTTCACCTCATTTTGAGCCAAGACTATGTTGCATCCCGCCAGGAAGAAAAAGCCCCCGGCATAAACATCTCCCGTAACCACCGCTATAGTGGGTTTATATAGTTTATTAAACAGCTCTCCGATAAGGACTTCTCCCTTGGGCTTGGGAATGCTTGAATCGTTTTCTTCGATGAAGCCCGCCATGGCTTTGAGATCGGCTCCTGCACAAAATACATTTCCCTTTGCCCCAATTACTACTACCCAAATCTCTGAATTCACATGAGCGAATTGCATGGCATAGGCAATCTCATTGACCATCTGAGGGTGTAAGGCATTCTTTTTGGAGGCTCTATCTAGGGTTATAGATAGGACATGATCCTCAATTTCGACCTGTATGAAGGCATAGCGCTGCTGAGAAAAATGGGCTATTTGATCCGCTGTAAAAAGGTCCATAGAATGGGCTATTTTTCTTAATTACTTTCAATTTTCATCAATACAAAATCGGCTTCTACCTGGCTATTTTCAGCCACATAGACCTCGGTTACTTTCCCCGCTTCAACTGCGTAGAGGGTGTTTTCCATTTTCATAGAAGATAGCACCACGAGCCCGTCCCCTTCTTCCACTTCATCTCCTGCTTGCACCAATACTTTAATGACCTGAGAAGGCATAGGGGATACATAATCTCCTTTTACTTTTTCTTTCTCCTTTTCTGGAAAGCGGTCTAACAGGTTGATTTCTATATTCCCAGTCGTGGCAGAATGTATAAAATACACTTTCCCCTTTTGGGATAGGTGAAATTTTTGTCGAACGCCATTTATTTCCAGATGTAGATGGTGGGAAACTTTTTCTACGAAAATTACCTGAAATCCTTCTTCACCAATGAGAAAATGAAAAGTGTTCCCCTGTTTTCTATAACTCACTTCTCTCCTCTCAGCTCCCACCTCATAGGACTCCTTTGGGTATTCATAGAAATTATTCCGCCAAGCAGAAGGCATGGCTTTTAACAAACTTCTTTGCTGTTCTCTTTCTTCCCATCTAAAAAGGCATAGGGCTATAGCAGATAAATATGATGATGTTGGAGGTGATGATTCTTCCCAATTGGCTTGATGGGATTGTATAAAATGGGTATCATAATTTCCGAGTTGAAACTCCGGGTGGGAAACTATCTTTAAGAGGAAATTCTGATTGGTTGTGGTCCCGCTGCAGATCAATTGCTGAAGGACATAGCGCATCTTTCGGTGGGCGGCCTGCCTTGTCTGATCCCATACAATCAGTTTGGCGATCATGGGGTCATAGAAAACCGAAATCTCGGATCCACTTTGAATGGCTGTTTCCACTCGTAGGCCTTCCACTTCTGGGACTTCAAAATGAAGCACCTTTCCCGTTACGGGCAAAAAATTATTCGCAGGATCCTCCGCATACAGCCTTACTTCAATCGCATAGCCCTCGGCGGATACTTCCTCTTGGCTTATTGAAAGCGGCAGACCCATGGCTGATTCAATTTGCATTTGAACCAGGTCCAAGCCACAAATTTCCTCTGTAACGGGATGCTCCACCTGTAGCCGGGTATTTACTTCCAGGAAATAGAATTGATTGGATTGCTCATCCAAAATAAACTCCACCGTACCGGCATTGTCATACTTCAAGGCTTTTGCCGCTTGGACTGCTGCCTGACCCATACTTTCCCGAAGTTCTGGCGTCAGAGCAGGGGAGGGGCTTTCCTCGATCACTTTTTGATAGCGCCGCTGGATGGTGCATTCTCGTTCGAGGAGGTGTAGGGTATTTCCCTGTTGATCCCCAAAAATTTGAAACTCAATATGGCGACCCGATTCAATGTATTTTTCTATCAATAGCTCATCCTCTCCAAAGGAGGATTTGGCTTCGCGCTTAGCTGATTCTATGGCCTCTGTTAAGCCAGACGCCTCCCGGACGATCCGCATGCCTTTGCCTCCTCCTCCTGCTGTGGCTTTGAGCAGCAGCGGAAAACCTATTTTCAGTGCTTCCTCTTTTAAGCGTTCCTCCCGCTGATCTTCTCCCTTATATCCAGGGATGACTGGAACTCCATGGGCCTCCATCAAGGCCTTGGCCTGAGACTTAGAACCCATGGCCTCAATTGCTTCAGGATGAGGGCCAATAAAGATGATCCCTTCCTGCTGACATAATCGGGCAAAGGAGGCATTCTCGGATAGAAAACCGTAGCCTGGGTGAATGGCATCTGCTCCCATCTTTTTTGCCGCTTGGATGATTTTCTCTTGATCCAAATAAGAAGCTGAAGGCGCACTTTTCCCGATAAAGAGGGCTGTATCCGCCTCCTGGACAAAGGGCGCCTCCCTATCAGCCTCAGAAAATACAGCTATGCTGCGGATGCCCATCTTGCGACAAGTCCGTATGACCCTAGAGGCGATTTCGCCTCGATTGGCTATGAGGAGAGAGTTTATGGAGGAGAGAGGAGAGAGTTTCATTTTATTATTCTAAAGATCTTATGAATCCTCGTATCATTTTCCTGATTTCAATTACTTCGTTTATAAGCTTCATTGTATAATTCTTATTGGCATATTCTAAATCAGTGATTAGATAAAGCTGAGTTTCTATTTCGCATAAAGAACCTATAGAGATTCTTAAGAATTGGGTTAATTCTTTATTAGTTCCTCGCCCACAGCCTTCCGCGATGTTTGACGGAACCGAAATAGAGGCCCTTCTGATTTGAGCAGATAAGCCGTATAACTCCTCTTTCGGTAGTTCATTAGTTAAATCATAGATTAACTTCACTAGGTTTCTGGACCTTTTCCATATTTCCAAGTTGTTAAAGTTCTTTATCACGTTCCTCAAATATTTATTTCAGATTCAATTCCCTCCTCACCCCTCTCCCCTTTCTAGTGTCTCCAGACACCATAAGAATTGCTTCCCTTTATCTCCTGGTTGTATAAAACGGCCAAGCAAAAGCCTAGGTAGTTGCGCGTTTCTCGTGGGTCAATGACCCCATCATCCCAGAGTTCAGAAGTTGAATGCCATGCTGAAGCCTTGGATTCTGCCTCGGCAACGAGCATAGCCTTCATCATCTTGAGCTGCTCTTCATCCACGTCCTTGCCCAGAGACTTCGCAGATGCTTTTTGGATGATCTCCATTACACCTGCTAATTGTTCTGAACCCATCACCCCGATCTTGGCATGTGGGTAGGTAAAGAGAAAACGCGGATCGTAGGACCGACCATTCATCCCATAATTTCCAGCCCCATAAGATGAGCCAATCATCAAGGTGATAGAAGGAACCTTGCTATTGGAAACCGCATTGATCAATTTGGCTCCATTCTTTATGATTCCCCCTTCTTCATAGGCTTTGCCCACCATATAGCCGGTCGTGTTTTGCAGGAAGATCAAGGGAATATTGTTCTTATTGGAGAGTTGGATGAACTGGGCGGCCTTATTGGCAGATTCAGAAAAAATAACGCCGTTGTTTCCCAGAATACCTATGGGATAGCCATGAATTTTGGCCCAGCCCGTGATCATGGTGGGACCGTATTCGGGTTTGAATTCCGAAAACTCAGAACCATCTGTGATTCTCATGATGAGTTCTCGAACATCGAAGGGAGTTTTGATATCGGCCGGAACCACATAGAGCAATTCTTCTGGATCAAATAAGGGCTCATCGATAGGACCTTCCGGTACAAGATGGGCTTGGGTCGTATCCACAAATTCCATGATTTCCCGGGCTATTCGAATCCCATCATATTCGTCTTCCGCCAGGTAATCTGAAACACCCGAGATCCGACTGTGCATTTCTGCCCCGCCGAGTTCTTCATCAGTAGACTCTTCGTTAGTGGCCATTTTCACTAGGGGAGGGCCGGCTAAAAAAACTTTGGCTGCCTGCTTCTGGAAGATGGCGAAATCTGACATGCCCGGGACATAGGCCCCTCCTGCTGTGGCGTTGCCGAATACCACGGAAATGGTTGTCAAGCCCATCTCTGAGCGTCGCGTGATTTCCCGAAAACTCTCTCCGCCGTAATTGAAGATTTTGGCTTGATCGGGTAGGTTGGCTCCCCCACTTTCAACTAGATTAATACTGGGGAGTTTATTTTCTCTTGCGATCTCTCCAATTCTGAGGCTTTTGAAGGTAGTGGCGAAATCTACAGAACCTCCCTTGCGACTCCCTACATTGGAACTGATCATACAGAGTTTTCCCGCTACCAATCCGATACCTGCCACATTGGTTCCCCCAGCACCAAAGCCCCCTTTTTGATTCATCCCGGAAAGGGGAAGTAACTCCAAAAAGGGACTGTCCTGGTCTAAAAGGAGCTCCAATCGTTCCCGGGCAAGTAATTTCCCTCGCTTTCGCGCTCTATCAATATGCTTTTCCTTCCCTTGAAAGCGGCTCTTCTCCATGTGCTGCTCCAACTCTGCGATGAATTTCTTCATCTCCTCATAATTTTCCTTACAAGCAGCTGACTGGATATTTATCTGGGATTTGAGTGCTCTCATTAGGTTTATCTAAAAGGTAATAAAGGCTTGAACATCATTGGGGAAAACCTCCCCCAATTCATCCAGGTATTCCTTGCCAAAGAATTTGCAGAAAGAAGCAAGGCCCTTTTCTGTCATATGGGGAATCAATAGACTCCAAATGAGTTTTTCCCCTTCGGCGGGTTGCTTTTCGCCTCTGATAAGCTGCTGTGGCAACCAAAAAAAAGTCAACATCCAGGTGGTAAAGGCAATGTTGTTGTATAAACCTGGAAAGTTCTCAGGTTTTAGGTTTCCCAACTGAATGGCAAAGGCAATAGCGGCCTTGTTGTCTTGAATAGTCTGGGCCGTCATTTCCCGAAACTGCTGCTTGATTAAGGGGTGATTTAATACATGGGTATCCAAGAATATAAAGGCGTATTCCTTCTGAAACTTATAATAAAGTTGGACTTCGTTGTGTAGGTTTTCAAAGGAGGGTAGCTGGCGAGACTTTTGTCTTTGCTTTTCAATTTTGCCCCACATTTCCTGGCCTATAGCTTCTAACAAGGCCTCCTTGTCTTTGAAGTGGTAGGTGAGGTTGCCACGGCTCATATCCAGCGCCTCTTGAGCCAACTCATTCATGGTGACCGCAGAAAAGCCTTTTTTATTAAAGACTTTTGTCGCGGTTTGAAGAATTTTTTGCTTAGTATCCATTGACTGATAACGAAGTTAAATAATTAACATTTATTAGTCAACATCGACTAATTATTTTGTCTAAAACACTTAAATTCGTGGACAAAAGAAATCAGGGAATGATATCTCTGATTTCTCTAAGGAACTAGAAATATGAGTTCAAAGGCCCTCTTCTCGCAGGAGAATCCCGGTGCCTTTAGGTACCCAATATGGGTAGAATAGGTCCCCCATCCCTTTTTATCGCCGGCGAGGTATCAACTTGGATACCTCGCCGGCGGAATAGAGGGGCATTATGAATCTACCTATAGGCTACCCCTACAGGGTAATCTTTTCATTCCATGAAAAAATACCCACTTTCCTTTGTCCACTTACTTAAGGGTTGCATGAGTATTAGGGACTATCTAACTTTAGTTATGGATACTTTATGGGTCGATATTCCTGAAGCTAAAAATTGGCAATGGGTTTACCCCATTTTCAAAGGATGGTCCTTAGATAAGAAGTATTTTGTTCAGCACCGAAATGGAGAAAAATATTTGCTCCGTCTCTTTGCTCCAAATTTGATGGAGGAGGAAAAGCCCTTATATGAAGCTCTCGGTAGATGGGAGTATACCATCCCCAATGTATCACGATTTATTGGAGGAGGGTATTGTGCCGGAGGAAGGTATGGATATAGATTTTTTACCTGGGTGGAAGGAATAGAGGCGGGAGAGATTCTAAAAGCGTTTCCGATAGAGAAGCAATACAAACTAGGAATAGAGGCTGGTGGTATTCTATCCAAAATTCATCAGATTCCTGCCCCAAAGGCACGCATTCCATGGGCCACTTTTTACGCAAAAAAAATTGATCGCAACTTACGACGCTATAGCGATTGTGGAGTCAAAGTTCCCCAGATGGATTTTTTAATTGCGTATGTAGAAAAAAATCGAGAGAAAATTGAGGGACGCCCTCAATCCTTCAATCATGGTGATTACCATGTAGGCAATATGGTAATAAACCCATATGGAGAATTGGGAATAATTGATTTTAACCGGCTGGATTTCGGTGATCCGTGGGTGGAGTTTGAACGGATCACCTGGTGTGCTGCTTTAAGTCCCCATTTTGCTTCGGGGATGATTCATGGGTACTTCAACTACCAAATACCTGTTGCGTTTTTTCCCTTAATGGCCTTATATATAGCTTCCAATCAATTGGGCGGAATCTATTGGACGCAATTATACGACCCTACTGGCTTGCCGGATCAGATTAACAGAACGGTAGAAATTATCCATTGGTACCGAGCTTTTTCAGTGGATATCCCTTGCTGGTACCTAGCAGATCCACCTCAATAAGGCACAGGCAATCACTCAGCGTTCACGCTTGATAAAGCTCCCTTTCTGAGTTCCTCTTTATTCCGTTAATTTCTCCTTCAACCTACTTAATCTCACCTACCATGAAAAAATATCTATGTTTTATTGTTACCCTATTGTTGTCTCTTTTTATTCATGCCCAACCGGGAACATCTGGGATGGACGTTCGTTTTGGCGTAGGACCCTCTTTTTTGGGGAGCGGCGATATGCGAGCCATTATGTTTGAGAATGAATGGAATATACAATTGACTCCTTTGTTGAGTACGAGCCTATCCATTGGATATGGGAGAAGCGATAATGGAGTCTGGCTATCTGCTTCCTTTATCCAAGGAAATGCCAACCTCTTCCTCTCTCCTTTTGGAAACAAAAAGAGAAATGATTTTCGCCTGGGGGGAGGTCTCAGTATTCTCAAGGTTTCGGATGTTTACATTCAAAGCACGGGATTTAATGGGCAGGAATTTGATGTCGACCATAAGTTTGAAACCCGAAAAACTCTGGGCTTCACCATAGCCGCCGAAAATACCTATGCGTTGACAGAACGGTTTCTTATTGGCATAAAGGTCTTCGGTCAGTCGTATGGAAATTCCGACAGCAATACAGGTATACTGTTTAAAACTGGAATTATTCTTTAAACAACATTCGTATGAGAGCATCCAAATTTTTTGTGTTACTAGTAGGGCTAGCAGGGCTGTTAATCTCTTGCGAGCCCACCTCGGAACCCATAATTATCGATGAAGAAGTGTTTTTTGGGAATTGGGACTTCACCCATGTTACTTTTACAAAAGACGTTTCTCGGCAGGCGACGGACCTGAGCCATGTCTATCAAAAGGATTCTTTGAGCCTTTTTGCGGATAAAAGCCTTCGCTGGATTCACATTGAGGGTGAAGCGAGAGAAGAGAAGGTAGGAACCTGGCAAGTTCAGCGTAAATCTGTTAATAGCCGAGGAGAATTTCGCAGCATACCCGTCCTGGAAGGGTCTATGACCAATGTAGAGACTCAAGCTTCGGAACGCCTCTTTTGGGAGAATATTCGCGTGAGAGGGAACCTGCTTCGCTTCGATATTAGTGAAGACGAGGGGCTCTATGAATTTACCCTGGAGCGAAACTAATTGTTTGCAATCGGGTATGTATCTACATGGGGAATCGCTTATTAGGAATTTGTTTCTTCATTCTTGCTTTTAGTAGATCTTACCCAGGATATAGTCAACATACCCTGAGCCTCGCAGAGGCTCAGGAGGATATGGAGTATTTGATTGAAGAGTTTCGCTCCCATCATTTGGGTCTGTATTTACATGAATCCCAAGAAGAAACCGACCGTTTAATCGATAGTTTATACACCTCTCTGGAGCCGGGTATGACCGATATTCAGTTGTTTCATCAGGTCAAAGCCCTTATCGCCTTGACCCATGAAGGTCATACTCGGGCCTATTTGCCTAAGCCTGTTCAGAAATTTTTCCAAAAATCTCCCGAATTCCTCCCGTTGCAGATAAAATTTATGGATGGACTGGCAATCATCCATCAATATTATGGAGAGGAAGATCTCTCCTTAAAGCGTGGGACGGCCTTATTATCAGTAAATGGAATTCCGATTGAACAGATTGTTGAAGACCTTTCACCGTATATAGTTACAGATGGTTTTAGTGAGACAGGTCTTTACCAGGATATAAGCGATTTCTTCCCTTACTACTATAGACTATTCTGGGGTCCTCACCGTACTTTTTCTATCGAGGTCCAAGCCTTTGGTTCAGAGGATATTCAAAGGCTAAGCTTAAAGGGGATTACAGCTTCAGAGGGAAACTGGAAAAGGGCCCGTTTGGACACACCTGTATTTGAACCTCAAGTTCTAGGCTTTGAACTGATACAGGATAGTATTGCTTATTTGGCGGTTAATAGTTTTTCCATTTCTCCCAAGAAATTCCGACCCTGGTTGCAGGCTAGGTTTCAGGCTCTTGCTCAGTCGTCTATCAAGCATCTCATTCTCGATATTCAAGATAATGGAGGAGGGGAGGAAGGGAATGAAAATTTGCTCATGGCCTATCTTCAAAGGGAAAGCTTTCAGAAATATGCCTTTGTTTCTATGGCGCCCAAGCCCTATTTAAAGCGAGCGAAATACAAATGGATGCGGGCAGATAAATGGGAAGCCGGAGAGGAAAGGGCATATCGAGGTGAATTTACCCTTCAAAGCGATTATTTTTCAGAAACAGGACACAATCAGCCGGATTCGTCTTGGGTGTATACCGGAAAACTGTATGTACTTATCGGAGGAGTGACCTTTAGTGGTGGGGCAGAGTTTGCCTCTATGATCAAAATGACTCAACGTGGAGTTTTGGTAGGGGAGGAAACTGGCGGAGCCTATGAAGGTAATGTTAGCGGTTATTCTCATAATATAAAACTCCCCCATTCTCGGATTGAGGTTTCTATTCCCATCGTTCATTTTCGGATGCGGGTGGAGCCTGAAATACCTAGCCGTGGGGTAATGCCTGATTATAAAGTTCCACAAGGATGGGCGGACTATTTGAATGGGAGAAATTCAAAAAAGGAGTTTGTTCTGAAAAATATGATCCTGGAACAGTAGATGAATTTCTTTCAACCGATACCTACACCTTTAGCTGAACCCAAGCCCCCTCACTATTACTTTTCAAACAAGCCTCAACAAAGGCCACTCCTCTCAACCCGGCATTCAGGCCTGGAAAGCCTTCTGGGAAGGAGGGGCTATGCCCCTGTTTAATTTGCCGTATAGCCCTAGCCGTTTCTTTGTACAAATTAGCGAAAGCCTCCAAATATCCCTCGGGATGGCCAAACTCGATGAATGAGGCGTTTTCTGCGACTGGATACAACTTGCCATCTCTTCGTCGAGTCAAGATCTGCTCAAAATCGTTGATTCGACGATGTTTCAATTCATTGGGCCTTTCTTGGTGCCACTCCAACCCCCCTTTAGTCCCAAAGATTCGGAAGCTCAAACCGTGTTCCGCGCCTGCAGCTGCGTTGGTGACCCAAAGGCTGCCTTTTGCCTTTTCTTGAAATCGCAGCAAGCAGGTAGCATAATCATGGGCCGCTCTCTCTTCAAAAGAACTGCTTACCTCTGCCATGACCTCTTCTACTGCTAGGCCTGCGACATACTCTCCCAGATGAAATGCATGGGTTCCAATATCTCCTAATACCAGGGATTTCCCTCCTTTAGCTTCGTCGTGTCTCCAAGCCTGCTTCTCAGAAGGGTGATAGGCTGCTAGATTTCCTTGTACATAGGTTAAATGGACTTGCTTGATTTTACCCATATCTCCCCTAGCTACCATGGCTCGGGCCTGCTTGACCATGGGGTAGGCACTGTAGTTATAGGTGACGCAAAAGACTTGGGAGAGCTTCTGATGCGAATCCCTCAACTTTTGGGCATGATCTAGCTGAAGAGCCAAGGGCTTGTCGCAAATAATATGTAAACCTGCCTCCAGGGAGGCCAAAGAAATGGGATAATGCGTATCATTGGGAGTGAGTATAGCTATAGCTTCGATCCCATCTGGACGCTGCTTCTCTTCTTCAATTAGGGTCTTCCAATCGGGATAAGCCCTATCCAGATCTAGTCCCAGACTTTGGGCAAATTCTAAGGACTTCTTAGGCTTGGATGAGAAAACCCCTGCCACAAGTTGGTAGTCATCTGTTATCCTGGCGGCTATCCTATGTACAGGCCCGACGAAGGAACCTGCTCCTCCGCCGATCATCCCCAAGCGAATTTTTTCCATTCCATCTCTTTTAGCCAAAACTCTGCGTAACTCTGTGGGTAAATGATAAACCACAGAGTAACTGTAAGTTAGGTTAAGCCAGTTGATAAAACTCCTCCCATCCTTTTCTAGGAGGAGGCCCAACTAAGAGGTCATTGGCTACTTTGCTGTTGGTGATTTGCTTGGTTTTTCGGTTGAACTTCAAACGCGTATTCAGTCGTTGCGCAATAGTGCCCAGGCAGAATACCTGACTGAGTGGCCCTGAGACCTCGAAGGGCGAAAGGGTTTCTTCTTCCCCCCGGCATGCTAGGAGGAAATTGCTGAAATGATCGGTTCGGCTCTTCTTGTATTCAGGAAGCTGAGATTCCATGTCTTTGGCGGCTTCCGCTGGAATAATCTTTAAGGTACTTCCGTGAGATCCGCCTTTGAAGGTGAGATTTTTTCCATAAATGATCTTCCCAGCCCCCAGTTTGGTGGGTTTGACCTGTCCATTGACCGGAGGAATGTTGGGATCTACTTCCAACTCTCCATAGCCAGCAGGGACGACGGGTATATTATCTACTCCGTCATACCAGGTCATGGTAACAGGAGGCATCTTGCCTCGTCTAGGGAATTTGAAGGCTAGGGTAGTAGCTTGGGGATAAAACAAGCCATTATGCCCTTCAATTTTTACGGGATCTATAACAGAAGGTAGGCCCAGGTTGAGAAACTGGTGGCAGCCATCCATGGTGTGGGCTCCCCAATCCCCTAAGGCCCCCATGCCGAAGTCATACCAGCAGCGCCATTGCCCATTGACCAGGTCTTTGTGGTAATCGTGAGGCTGTGCGGTCATCAGCCAAGTGTCCCAATCTATGGTCTCCGGCATAGCTTGGCCTTTGGGGAACTTCGTCATGTTGGTATCCCAGCCGTGCCATCTCCGCTTACCATTCATGTGTACGGTGATCTTTTTTACCCCTTCGATGATTCCTGCATCTACCCAGGACTTAAATTGGTAATAGTTATCCTGGCAGTGCCCCTGATTGCCCATTTGGGTAACAACATCATATTTCTTAGCGGCCTTCATGAGCAGTTCGGCTTCATGAAAGGTCCGGGTTAAGGGCTTTTCCACGTAGACGTGCTTACCCATGGACATGGCCAGAATCGTGATGGGGAAATGAGAAAAGTCTGGGGTAGCTATATATACCGCATCAATGTCTTTTCCCATTTTATCAAACATGACCCTAAAGTCCTGGTATCTGGGAACATCCGGGAATTTCTTTAAACTTTCCAGGGTATGGGGGGCACCCATATCCACATCACAGAAGGCGACCATATGGGCCATTTCGGTCTTGGCAAAGCTATTGAGAACGCCTCTTCCCCGATTCCCTATCCCACAACAGGCCAGGTTAACCTTATCACTTGGGACGAAACTCGCTCTACGAATGACTTCACCAGTTTTGGAGCGAAGTTCGGGCTTCGAAAAGAGCACATGGCTGGGGACGACGGTAAAGGCTGCACCTGTTAGGGTACTTTTCTTGAGGAAGGAACGGCGAGATTCCTTTTTTGAGGTGTGTTTGTTTGAGCTCATAATAGTAGGTTGATCTTGTTTAAGTTACAGGTTTTTTTCTTTTTGTCATTCATTTTTAGCCTTATGAAGGAAATTTCTCTTACCTATCGTGACCAAAGCCATAATACCCTTCGCGTATTTAGTTCTGATACTTCATCTGAAAGCTGTTTAATCGTTCTGCCAGCTATGGGTGTCCGGGCTTCTTTCTATAGCTCCCTCGCCAAACTGCTTTGTGAAAAAGGGCAACATGTCATTACAGCCGATTACAGGGGACAAGGGAATTTTTCCCTCCGCCCCAGTTACAGCGTGAATTTCTCTTATGAAACCCTGGTTCAGGATGTAGGGGACCTGGTTCAATTTGCCCAGGGCGAATTTCCTCAGTCTAACATCTATCTCTTAGGGCATAGCTTGGGGGGACAAATTGGGAGTTTGTATACCAGTAGATATCCGGATTCCATCAAAGGAATCCTATTATGTGCAGCTTGTTCGGTGTACTACCAAGGCTGGGACGGAAGGCAAGCACAGGGATTGCGTTTTATTTCCCACGTGATGTATCCCCTGAGTAGAGCAGTTGGTTTCTTTCCGGGGAATACGGTGGGTTTTGGGGGCAAAGAAGCCCGTGGGGTTATTCGAGATTGGTGTCGTACGGTTCGTTCTGGTCGGTATGACTTGGTAGAATCCGATTTTGCCTATGAAGAAGCCCTTGCTAAGACTCAGTTATCGATTTTCGCTGCCTCCATGGAGCAGGATTGGTTGGCTCCTCCTCAGTCGGTCAAAAACCTCTACGAGAAATTTCACCCAGATTCGGACCTCAAGTATATCCATGTCACCCCAGAGGAATCAGGTATAGCTAATCTGGATCATTTTACCTGGGCGAAGTATCCAGAATATATTTCGGAAAGGATTGTGGAGTGGTTACATTCTATTAAATAAAAATAGAGGCTGCCTTTTTTGGAGACAGCCTCTTATTTACCATTAATTATGAGCTACTTAGTTACCCAAGATCATTTTCTTAGAGGCAACATAATTTTGACCATCTATACTTGTAGCATTGATGGTGTAAATATAGATACCATCGCTTAGGTTAGAAGCGTCAAAAGTAAATTCATGTGGACCTGAGGATAATCCTTTATCAGCCAATTCAAATACTTTCTGCCCCATTAGATTGGATACACTAAGGGTAACCTGTGAGGGTTGAGATAAAACGAATTGGATCGTAGTAATTTGATCAAAGGGGTTGGGATAGTTATTTAGTGAATAGAATTCCCCTGAAACCACTTTTCTATTTGAAGTAGAAATCCCATCGTCTGTAATCAATGGTGTACTATCCATTGAATCGGGATTGTAAACAGCTACTGCATTATCCATGGAATCCCTTAAAGCTGCAACAATCGTCTCTCTGTTGGCTTCAAATTCTGCTTTTTTCTCAGGGTACCAGTTTAGGTCTCCCAGAGGCAATCCGTCCGTTCCTGCAGTTTGTAAAAATGTATTGGAGTAAGTCAGGTCAAATGCAGGAGGCCAGCTCAGTGAGGGAAGCCCCCCTTCGTCGAATGATACGGGGGGAGTAACCCGCCAATCAGGCCATTCAGCTGTTGGGTCAATCCAGTGATAATCTAAATACTTTACGATGGAATCGGTTTTTCCAGGATGCATGGCAAATTCGGGATCAATTTCAGCGTAGTTGGTACCAATGGTATAATTATCATCTGCAACGATGAATGAATCCACATCAGGGTGTTCCCACAAAAGACTGGGAGAAAGAGAATCACCGGGTACACTGGCATACCAATCCATGATGGCCTGCTCCCGGAAAAATAGGTTTTGGCCTAAGTATAATGAAATTCTATCCAGGGAGTCTTTTGAATCCGCAAAATAATTCCAGGTAGTAAAATAGGAATCATAGGTATTATTAGGATTCATTGAATTTTCATTTTTACGGCCTCTAATGTGGAAGTTATAAAAAATATTATTTGCCGTAATCATCTCATTAGCCCGCTGCTCATGTCCATTTACCGTTTGGTTCACATAGGTATTATGCATCTCATGAACATTGGCATTGTGCCAGGGTCCACTGTTGCCTGTCAAACGTCCAGAATTGACCACTGAGTTGTTCTCCAACGTCACACTGCTACAGGCTACATCCATACGGAGGGGGAAGCCCCCCCAGGGAGAGGCGCTTAGGCGAACGCCATTAATGAATACACAATTCGTTATGCTTATGGTATCCCCTTTGAATTGGTTCCTCAGGGCAAAATTGGTAAAGTCGGTAAATACACAGTTATCTGCAACCATTTTGCTTCCGCCGGTATTGGCTACGAAAGTTCCACTAATCTCACCATTGCTGTGTGTACCACTAAATAGAACATTTTTGAGGGTGATAGACCCTCCTTCTTTCAGTTCAAAGAAATCTCTGGCTGCGCCATCGGCTGCAGGTGTATTGACCAAAACAGGTAGGTCAGCGGCATTCATAACCCAGCCACTATCTGGTCCCATGATGGTTATATCAAAGGTCAAATCGATACGGCCATCAAAGGCATAAGATTGACCTGCTTCTACAGTGTAAACCCCTGGGGCAGTTATCTGCGTGTTTACAAACTGTTCTGGATCCAGTGCCGTTTGTGCATGTGAAACCGCGAACAGTCCCAAAATGAACACAAATAAAAACGTAGTAAGTTTTCTCATAATTACTCCTTTTGAATGTTTAAGAATTTTAATTATTGAAGACGAGTATATCTCAATAATCCAATATTAAATTAATTACTCTATTAAATCTGAAAGCTTTTTAAGCTAACATCTATTTTACTCAAACTTATACCGAAGGCCTATATCCACTGTTCTACCATAATATTGTACAGAAGACAGTTTTTCTAATACACTCGTAAATGAGCGATCGGGGGTATTGGTAATATTGTTGGCGTTCACATACAACTGGAGGCGTTTGTTAAGCCATGGGAGTTGCTGGTAAGCGGTGAAATCCCAACGCCTATAAGCTGCTGTATAGGAATCCAGTTCGTCGAAGGTTCTATTTACTCCAGTCAGTACATTATCCTGGTATAGATAGGTTAGGCGAGCTGAAAAGCCTCCAATATCATATCCCAAGGTGAAATTAAATACATCATTCGGCTGATTAGGCATCCTGCCTGCTCGCGTCGAATCCACAAATACCGTTTGGGCAAATGGACCTGATCCTCTTTTGACAGATGTTTGAAAGGGATAACTCGTATTAGAGGTGATATGGGTATAATTGACACTTAACACAATGCCCTTGAGAAAGGAGGGCAGATACCAAAAATTGGTTTGCCAATCCAGTTCAAATCCCCTCACATAAGAAGTTCCATCCAGATTAATCCAGGTGTTAACTACAGTTTGTTGGGTTTGTGTTAAGGGGAACCTATCATTGATACTTTCCGAATCTTTTGACCTAAAGCTAGAGGTAACAATTAAATTGTCAATTTCTTTATAGAAATAACCGGCCGTAAACAAGCCGATACCATTTTTGTACACCGAAGCATACACATCAAAGTTTTGTGATAAGGAGGGCTTAAGAGCGGTATTTCCTAAATCCAGGGCTGGGTTACTATATGAATCATAATAAATATATGGTGAAATGGCTCGATAGTCCGGATAGATGATACTTTTCGTACTGGCTAAACGGATATCTAGCCATTCAGTGGGTTTCACCCGGACCTGCATCTGCGGAAACCAATTTTGACCGGCGAGATCATCCTCCACTAACTCTTCATTTCTAAAATCTTCTGGATTAGGGCCAAATCTTTCTGTAAATAAGGAATTGTAATTAAACCTAAAATCCTCATACCTTATACCCGGGAAGAGTGTAATATACTTGCCGATATTCAGTTCTGCCGAGGTATAAAATGCAAAAAGATTTCTCTCATAATCATAATCATACTGAGCGGATTCTTTCCCATCTCTGGGATAGTAACCACTACGCTCGGCGAGTTCCTCATAATAATTCATCTTTGAGATATCCGCCTTGTAAAAGAATCCATCATTCCCTCCTTCTCCAGAATCAAACCCTTCTTCCTCGGAAAGGAACTCACCCGTATCATAGGTAGGATCTTCAAACAAAAAGGCCCTGATCCCAAGGTTCTGATCCAGATTTGTTAAACCCAGGTCCGTCCATAGAGAATCTTTCAGTACCCTCACAAATTCTTCGCCCAAAAAGGTCCTGTCTGGTTGGCTAAAATTTTGGGTTTCATCATTCTCTCTCGTGTTGCGAACGTATTTACCGCCAAATTTTAAATTACCTGAAACGCCTTTTGAAAAACTAAAAGGTACGTCGAAATTAAGCATGGCTTCCTGGGCGGCCTCCACAATATCCCGCTCTAAGGTGAAAATTCTTGTCACCCGCTTGGCATCCCTTTCTGAAATTATTTGAGCCGCGTTTAACAGCTCGCTGGGAGTCGCGGTAACCGGATCCTCCAGTGAGGGAGTGGTAAAACCCGCTTGGTTCTGAGCAATGCCTATATTCATTCTTAGATCGCCAGGCCTGTATTGTTTGGAAATCGAATTGGAAACGGAGAAATTCATTTTAAAAAAA
This sequence comes from Bacteroidia bacterium, assembly GCA_965263105.1. Taxonomy (GTDB): domain Bacteria; phylum Bacteroidota; class Bacteroidia; order J057; family J057; genus JBCCTX01. The sequence goes on from CBDHGL010000003.1 coordinate 2,624,058, forward strand.
GAAAAATTGAATTCCCCCTGAAGGGCGTTACTCAGTACTGTGTTGCTGAGCTCTCTATCTGCTGCAAATGCAGACCATTGATTCCCTATCAGTCCAAGGGAATTTTGCTGTTCTTGCTGTTCTTCAGATAGATTGCTGACGAAATTATTTAACAGTAGAGAGCCATTGGAAAATTGGTAGTCAAGAACCAATCCACCGCCTAATCTCTGCCTCTCGGTAACTCTATCACTGATGCTCACTCGAGCAAGATCGATCGGAATAAAGCCGTCCTCCAATATATCTTCTTCATTCAAGGCATATCCGGCACTTAGGATATCTGCATTTCTATTGAAATTATCCAAATAGGCAGAAACCTGGACCCCCAGCTTGTTTTTAAAAAAACGATTACTCAGCAATCCATTTACTCGGTAATTCCCATAGGTGTCTGCTGTCGAACCATAGCCTCCTTGTAATCCCAGATTACCGCGTAAGCCTTCAGCGGCTGGGGCAATTTTGAGGTTAACCGTTCCCCCTACAGCATCTGCATCCATATCTGCTGTCAAGGCTTTGGTAACTTCAATTCCGCTCAGGATATTGGGGGCGATCATATTCAAATCAACGCTGCGATCATTACGGTCCGTTGATTGCATACGCACACCATTTACCATCGTCACATTATACTGCGGGGATATACCACGAATGGCTACTTTTTGCCCTTCTCCTCCATTTCTTATGAGAGACAATCCGGGTAATCTTGCAACGGATTCTGCGGCATTTACATCCGGAACATCACGAATTCTATCTGAGGATACTACATTTTTGATGGTATTAGATGCGAGTTGCTCGTTAATGGCCTTCATCTGCCCAGAAGCTTGAGTGGATATTACGACCTCTTCCCCTTGAACACCCGCATACTCTAATTCAATCTTTACTTCTAGGGTTTCCCCCCCAACAATAGTTATTGAAGTCTCTTTTTCCGAATAACCTATATAGGTAGTAATCAAATTATAATTCCCAGCAGGAATTTGAGGAATAAAAAATTCCCCTTTAGAATCTGTAGATAAACCAAGGCTTGTTCCTTCCAATCGCACATTTGCATATAGCAGGTTTTCTCCAGAAACTTTGTCAATAACGGTTCCTGAAATATTGCCAGATCCTTGTGAATAGACGCTGGGGATTGCCCCAAAAAATACGACAACCCCTAAACAAAAAATATTAATTAGGGGTTTAGCAATTGATCTCTTCATATGTGAGTAGTCCATTTTTTTTTACGATAAAGGTAGAACCGATTTATCTTATAGTTAACCTAGCATTCAGAACAATCGGTAGGTATTGTTTCAGGATCACCCTGATGGAATGCATGAACCTTCAAGCTCCTAGGTAACGTTTCGATAGGCTCCTCAAGACTGTGTTGTGTTTAGACCATTATTATATGTCTCAACACCTTCCCCTCAATTAGTATATCATTATATACAGATCCTCCAAGAATTGCCCTGTTTAGTTAATGCACTTATCCAAAAATTGAATTGGATGAGAAATGTCTTGCCTACAATTATAAGGAAAGTTGGTTTACAACACAAAATTTATTGGTGAATAAAGAAAAGAGCATAGATAGGTAAAATAATGCCATTTTTGGGTAAGTAGCATGAATGTTGATTCTGTTCTAAATGCTTCGTTTGTATACAGGAGCGGACTCTTTTTAATGTGATTCCCTATGAAGATTAAATCAATTGAAAGCTTTATTCTCAAGGATAAGCTCGCTGAGCGGTTTTACTTTTCGCAATGGGATTACACAGAAAGGAAGATTTGTATCGTAAAGGTTACTACCTACTCTGGTCATGTAGGCTGGGGGGAAGGCTATGGCCCCGCTGAGATCATTCAGGCAGGCATCAACTTTTTAACTCCGCATATTCTCGATCAAAACCCCCTCGAAACGGAGACTATTTGGGAAATCATGTACCGTCGCAGCCTGGATTTTGCCAGGAGAGGAATTTTGGTTTCTGCTATTAGCGCCATTGACGTCGCCTTGTGGGATTTGAAAGGGAAAATCTTGGACCAGCCCGTATACAGGTTGCTAGGAGGAAAAAAACGGGAAGCGGTAACGCCCTATGCGACAGGTCTGTATTTTTCTGATTCGGGTAATTTGACAGGCCTGCTGGCAGAGGAAGCAAAAATGTACGTAGACCAGGGCTTTAAGGCGATGAAAATGAAAGTAGGCCTAAGCCTAGAAGAAGATATCCGCAACGTGGAAGCTGTCCGGGAGGCCATAGGGCCGGAAATGAAACTCATGATTGATTCCAATCATGCCTATAGCCTGAGGGAGGCCGTTGATCTGGCCCGGGCAGTGGAGCAATTTGACATTTTCTGGTTTGAAGAGCCCATCTCTCCGGAATATTACGACCAATACGCTGAGTTGCGGACAAAAACCACTATTCCCATAGCAGGAGGGGAATGTGAATATTTGCGCTTTGGGTTTCAAACGCTTTTGAAATCCCAGTCAGTTGACATTGCTCAACCGGATATTTGTTCTTGTGGAGGCCTAACTGAGGCCAAGCGGATCTCTACCCTGGCCTCTGTATACGGGGTCCATTTGGTCCCCCATACCTGGGGCACAGGCATCGCTATTGCCACCGCCCTACATTTTGTTTCTAACCTGGACAGCATTCCGGGACGTATGCAGGATCCACCGGCCTTCATGGAATTCGACCGGACAGAAAACGGCTTGAGGGAAAACCTTACCTATTCGGACATGCACTTTGATGACGGCGAAATCCAGGTGACGGATGCCCCAGGCTTAGGCTTTGAGGTGAATGAAGAATTCCTGTTTCGTTACGCATAATCTCCTCCTTTATGAAATACGGTTTTAAATAATTGTACATCGACGGTGAGTTAGGGGAATCCACTGTTCACAAAAAATTTAACGTGATTTGTCCGGGTACGGAAGAAGCCGTAGCGCAAATTGCCTGGGCAGGAAAGGAGGATACTTCCAGGGCCTTGACGGCTGCTCAGAAGGGTTTCCTGTATTGGTCTTCGCTGGAGCTAGGAGAAAGGGCCCAATGGATGCTAAAGTTACGGGATAAAATGTTAGAGAATCGTGATTTACTCCGGACCAGCATCATGGATGAAATGGGCAAGGTTTGGGAAGGTACGGATGAGGATCTAACAAGCATTACGGATTCTTTGGGATACTATGCGGAAGAAATCCAAAAAACTTCGGACATTTCCATTTCCGATAAGGAAGGTACCCACGAACATAAAGTTATTCATCAACCCTTGGGGGTAGTAGGCGCCTTCTTAGCGTATAATTTCCCCTTATTGAATCTAGGGTTCAAACTGGGGCCTGCGCTTGCAGCGGGTTGTTCTATCATCCTGAAACCTTCAGAGTTTTCCCCATTATCCGCCTATTTAATCGGAGAAATATGTGCAGAAATAGGCTTCCCAGCCGGGGTCATAAATATATTATGTGGGGATATTCCCGATGTCGGTGTTCCCCTTTGCCTTAGATGACTACCTCATTAAAAAGCGCATTACCAAAGCCCTTACTTAGGTTTTTTTCATTATTCTATATCCCAGTTCAAAAATTCTTATATTAATAGAACGAAATCTACTAACTACTACTGAGATGAAACTGGTCCTGAAAAATTCTGATACTTGCGTAAACGAAAAGTTGAGGGTTGTTCGGAAAGAAAAACCCTGCCTAGATGCCTCCTGGCATTATCATCAGGAATATGAATTACTGTTTATCTCCAAGAGTAGCGGAATGAGGTTTGTAGGAGACAGTGTTTCTCAATTCTCCCCCGGAGATTTAGTCCTGGTGGGTCCTTATCTACCCCACCTCTGGCGGAATGATCTGGCGGAATTCAAAGGACAGGATCCTGAACATCAGGTAAATACAATCATTATTAAATTTCAAAGAGATTTCATAGGTGCCAATACTTTTGACCTTCCTCAATTTTCCATGATTAATGACCTACTGGAGAAGTCTAAATTTGGGGTTTGTTTTGGCTACAAGACAAGCTTAAAGTTGGAGAAAGACTTGTTGAATTTGGTAGATCTATCTCCGGCTGCTCAGAGTATAAAGCTTTTGGACCTCCTGTTTCAGTTATCCCGAACAAATGATAGGTCAGTTCTCTCCTCTACAGATATGCACCAATATACTACCGAGCATGCCCATAAAATTGATTCGGTCCTGAAGTTTATTTCCGATAACTACAATAACTATATCACCCTCAATGATGTGGCGAACATTGCCTGTCTGACGCCCAATTCCTTCTGCCGCTTTTTCAAACGAATGACCAATAAGTCTTTTACGCAGTTTTTAAATGAAGTGCGTATTCGCAATGCTGCCCGTTTGCTCATTCAGGAGAATTATCCAATCTCAGAGATTTGTTATATGGTTGGCTATCGATCCATCACAAATTTCAACCGGCAATTCAAAGATATCATGGGCAATACCCCCAAACAATACCGCATGAACCCCAATTAAGCTCCTTTTACTTATCAAAGGGTAAAAAAATGTTGTAATAAGGTAAATGGCAGGAGGTTAGATTCTATGTGCTTTCCTTTTTTGAAGAAAAGACACTAAGAACATTTTTCTTCCCTTCCTTCTTGTGGGAAGTCAGAGATTCCGTGAAGAATCATTTGCGGAAGGTTAGGGATGGGTACAAATTGGGGGAAAGAAATTTGAATTCTCATGTCAGTAAACAGACCCTGTAGGGCCCAAACACATTCTAATTCATTTGATAATATTTCCACTATATATGAAAAGGTTACTTCTTAGCTCATTGGCATGTACCCTCTTGTGTGTGGCCTATGCTTCCGACCCTCCCAATATCATTCTGTTATTTTCTGATGACGCTGGATACGCAGATTTCGGCTTCCAGGGAAGTAAAGAAATGAAGACCCCTAATTTGGATAAATTGGCTAGGCAGGGAATTCGATTTACCCAAGGTTACGTGACAGACGCCACCTGTGGTCCCTCACGAGCCGGCTTACTTACCGGAAAATACCAGCAACGCTTTGGCTTTGAAGAAAACAACGTACCGGGCTATATGAGCAGTTCCTCTGCTTATATGGGGGATGAGATGGGTCTTCCAACAGACCAACAAACCATGGCAGATTATCTGAAATCCTTAGGGTATCGCACGGCTGTCTTTGGGAAATGGCACTTGGGAGGCGCAGATCGTTATCATCCCTTGCGTCGGGGTTTCGATGAATTTTATGGATTTCGCGGGGGAGCGCGAAGTTATTTTGCCTATGAAGAGGAACCGAAAACTCACCAAAATAAGTTAGAAAGAGGCTATGTAGGCTACCAGGAGCCCGAGGGATATATTACGGATGACTGGGCCCGGGCCGCGACAGATTTTATAGAACGAAACCAGGACCAGCCATTTTTTGCCTTTGTTTCTTTCAATGCAGTGCATACCCCTATGGATGCTTTGGAAGCAGATCTCGCCCAATTTCCAGACTTGACGGGAAATCGAAAAAAGGTAGCAGCGATGACCCTTGCTTTGGATAGGGCTTGTGGGAGGATTTTAGACAAACTGGAAGAACTCAGCTTGGATAAGAACACTATTGTAGTTTTTACCAACGACAATGGAGGCCCCTCAGACAGGAATGGCTCTATAAACTGGCCCTTGGCTGGAACAAAGTCCAATCACCTGGAAGGGGGAATACGGGTTCCATTTTTGATGCGCTGGCCTGAACATATTCCTACCGGAAGTACCTACAATTTCCCCATCAGTACCATGGATTTGCTCCCTACATTTTATGCGGCTGCTGGAGGGGATATCGATAGCAGCTTTCAATGGGATGGGGTGAACCTGATTCCCTATCTCACAGGACAGAATACCGGAAGACCTCATCAAAGACTTTTTTGGAAGAAAGACTGTAGAGCGGTAGTCCGAGAGGGGGACTGGAAACTCTTGCGCTTTGCCGATCGACCCCCAGAATTGTATAACCTGAATGAGGATATCTCGGAGCAAAATAACTTGGCGATGGAATATCCTGAAAAAGTCAAGGCGATGTTTAAAGTGATCTTCGAATGGGAATCTAGTCTGGCTCGCCCTCTATGGATGCTTCAGCGCAGATATGAGAATTACGACATAGAACGGATGGACCAATACAGAAAAGTCCCATGAAACAGATAAAGAGTAAGCTCAAGAATGATGAAGCCTTAAGAACTTCCCCCTTTGCCCAAACTAAAGGGATTGAAATAGGGGAATGCATCTGGACTGAAGGATTTTGGGCGGATAAGTTCGCGTATGCCAGAATTCCATGCTACCCTATATGGAAAAATTGTTGACAGGGAAAGCCATGATACACGCTTTGTGCCCTATTATTCCTGGAGTAATCGCGGCTTGGCTGAGATGACGGTATTCATGCCCGTGCTTTGGGGAAATTAAGTCAATTTTCTCTGTGTATGTATAGATAATGTATAGATATGAATTGGAATAAAATCCTAAGTATTTCCTTAATTCAGATGTTTTTATGGGATTACTACATTTGGAAAGGGCGCGCTCCGGCGCAGTTTGTTCCGCACAATGTACGTCTTGAGGACGGGAAACTGAAACTCCGAACCCAGTGGGAACCTGAATTTGAGTTTGTAAAGGAAGATTATGCTGGAGCTACCTATGGAAAATATGAAGGAGAACCTATGCCCGTAACTACGGCCGGAGTCATTACTAAGAAGCGCTTTTTAAATGGATATATGGAGGTAAAATCAAAGGTAGGGGATGCCTGTATCACTGGGGCCTTTTGGGCTATCGGCTATGAACATGATTTGATGTATGAATAAGTACCAAAAGAATGCTTTCAAATATGCTGCTATCGTAGCTATGGGAGGCTTTGTATTCGGATTAGATGCAGCATTAATTTCCGGTACAATTAATTTTATCGTTCAGGAATTTTCCCTATCCGACTGGCAACTGGGAACGGTCGTAAGTGCACCCGCACTGAGTGTCATATTTGCCCTTCCCTTCGCAGGTGTCGCCAGCAATCGTTTGGGTAGAAGGAAAACCCTAAAAATAATTGCCGCACTATACGTGCTATCCGCCCTTTCCTCTGCTATTGCACCTAATTATTGGGCCTTGGTGGCTGCCAGGTTTTTAGGCGGATTAGCCTTTACTTCCATTACCCTGGCCTCGATGTATATCGGGGAGATTTCTCCAGATGAATCCCGTGGCAAATTGGTGGCTATGGTTCAAATCAATATTGTGGTCGGGCTATCCGTTGCCTATTTTATCAACTACATAATATTGCAAGGTAGCCATTCAGGCGCAGGTTGGGTAGAGAGCCTCGGAATCGCTAGATATACCTGGAGATGGATGATGGGAGCGGAAATTTTACCCGCCCTGATATGGTTTGGCCTATTATTCTCTATTCCTCAAAGTCCTTATTGGTTATTGTATAAGGGAAGGCAAAAAGAGGCGGAAGAGACCCTGGAAAAACTTATCCCTACATCGGAGGTAGAAGGAAAGGTGAACATGATGCATGATAGCCTAAAAGAAGGGGGGGATGACCGAAGTATTGGGACTCAGGTAAAGGAGATTTTTAGTCGATCCAACAGAATAGTTTTCATCGTCGCCGCCACCTTTGCTATTGCCCAACAAATTACCGGCATCAATGCCGTTCTGTTTTACGCCCCTACAGTTATTGAGCAAATGGGTATCGGAACAGACGCGGCCTTTCAGCAAGCTATTTGGATTGGTTTGATCAGCGTGGTATTCACAGTCCTGGCCTTATTTCTGATCGATAGGGTAGGGCGTAGACCGCTGGTTTTGGGAGGGATGCTTTGGATAATTGCCAGTTTGGGTATCTGCTCTTGGGGCTTTTATTCGGCCCGCTATCAATTATCAGCAGAAAGTATTGCCCAAATGGAGGATTTCCCCAGTCCAGAACGCCTTCAACCCCTGGTGGGGGAAGAGTATCCCAATGATATAGCTTACAAAGATACTTTGAAAAGGGTATTAGGAGAAGAGGATGCTAGAAACTATTCTAGTATGCTATTACAAAAGGCGACTAAGATGAACTCTATTTTGGTTTTCGTCGGTATTCTCAGCTTTATTGCCGCCTTTCAGTTTTCTGTAGGCCCCACCATGTGGGTTTTATTTTCTGAGATATTCCCCATATCGATCAGGGGAGTGGCTATTCCCTTCTTTGCCTTGATCACCAGCCTCACCAGTTACCTGGTTCAGCAATTCTTCCCCTGGCAGTTGTCCACTATGGGGGCGAGTGCCATATTCTTCTTTTACGCATCTATAGTAGCTATTGGATTCTTCATTTTGCTCAGATATCTGCCCGAAACCCGCAACCTGGGTATCGAAGAAATTCAGCAGAAGTTGTCTAGGTAGGGGCAGAAAGTCTGGTGAAGTCTAAATTCTAACAGGTTAAAATAATGCAACTACGGGGTAAAATTGTCTTCGTCCTAGCAGATAATTTTCACGTTTTTAAATAGAGAATAAGCCTTTTTCGACCCTGTTTTGGGAGAGATTCTCGAAAACAAGGGGCTTGTCTAGTTTTTGATGAGCTTTTATTTTGGGATAATCTCGGCGAAAAAGTGGAACTTAAATTATTCCTTTTTGAAGTAAACCTTTCAATGGAATTTATTCTCAATAGGAAATAGAAGTTAAGCCGGACACAGGATTCGGGCCGTAACTTTTTTAAGAATTTATGAATTACCAAAGAACTACTCTATGAAACAATTGATGACCCATGCTAGCCGTTTAGGGTTAGTAAGCCTATTTGTCTTGATTACTCATGTGACCTTTGGTCAGATAAGTGTATCAGGAACCGTCACCGGGGCTGAGGACCAAGCTCCTCTTCAAGGTGCGAGTGTGGTGGTTGATGGAACGACCACGGGAGTTTTAACGAATGCAGACGGAAGCTTTTCTCTCTCAGTACCCGATGAGAATGCGGTATTGAGAGTAACTTACATTGGCTTTACCGAGCAAAGAATTACAGTAGGTAGCCAACGTAACTTTTCCATCTTGATGGAAGTAGAAGCTTCTGCCTTAGACGAAGTGGTGGTGATTGGATATGGTACGGTAAAGAAAAGCGACCTTACGGGGGCCGTTTCTCGGGTTACGGCCGAGTCCTATGAAGATCAGCCTTTGACCCGTGTAGAAGATGCCTTACAAGGTAGGGCACCGGGAGTTATTGTTGCCAAGGCCAATGGACAGCCTGGCTCCGATTTCAAAGTGAGAATTAGAGGGGTAAACTCCATAACGGGTAACAACAGCCCCTTGATTGTGGTTGACGGTGTGCAGGGAGCGGATTTGAGCTCTTTGAACCCCAATGACATCCAATCCATGGACGTATTAAAAGATGCCTCTGCAACTGCCATCTACGGTGTACGGGGTTCAAACGGGGTAATTATCATTACTACTAAGAAAGGATCAGGGCCCGGCAAAATTTCCGTGGATTACTTCACTACGATTTCAGAAGTTCCCGAATTATTGCCAACCCTGGCAGAGAGTCCAGCGGATTTTGCCAGATTGGAAAATATTCGACGCATTAATGTAGGAGGTAACCCCAACTTCACCGATGCAGAAATTTCCGCCTTGGAGTCTAATGGAGGAACCAACTATCAGGATGAAATCTTCCAGACTGGGGTAAGCAACAACTTACAGGTTTCGGCTAGTGGCTCAGAAGGAGACCTCAATTATTTTGTATCAGGAATCTTTAGAGACCAGGAAGGTATTGTAATTAATACCGGTTTCGATCAGCTCTCTTTGAGATCTAACTTATCTGCACAGGTCAATGATCGGGTGAAGGTGAGTTTGAACTTGTATGGAAACAGAGAGACGACGCAGAACGATTTTTCCTTCGCAGGAAATGGGCAAGGGAGTTTGGTCGCCAAAGCCCTTACCTGGGATCCTACTACTCCTATATTTGATTCCAATGGGAATTATAATTTGAGGTCTATCAAGGGAATTGCATCGCTTAACGACAACCCGGTAAGAACCCTTACAGAAAGTGATGCCCAATTTACGGATGAATTACTCACCTCTGCCTTAAATGTAGACGTGAAGATCACCAACGATTTGACGTATACCTTGACAGCAGGTACTCAGCTGCGGAACTTCAACGTTGAGACCTACGATGTGGAAGTGGGTGATGACTTTCTTCCTCATACGGCCTTCCGCAATAACAAAACCTCTACCTATCAGATCAGTAATATCTTGACCTGGCAGAAGGAGTTTGACGTGCATAACATTAAGCTTACGGGTGTCCAGGAGTATATAAACACCCAATTTAGGGGCAATGGTTACAATGCCAATGACCTCAGTCTTCCCAGAGGATTCTACTTTGCGGAATTGGCGCCTAATGCGGGTCAAACAGTTAATAACAACTTTACTGAAAGAGAACTTTCCTCCTTCATGTTGCGTGCAGAGTATATCTTCGATAACAATTTGTTTGTTACGGCAACAGGTCGTTTTGATGGAACTTCTGTTTTCCGGGAAAATGAACGCTGGGGATTCTTCCCCTCTGTGGCAGTAGGATATAGCCTAAACAATATCCTAGGCAATTCTGATTTCCTTACTTCCTTGAAGCTGAGAGCAGGATGGGGGCAAGTGGGTAACCAGAACGTAGGACCTTACAGTACCTTCGGGGGCTTAGGCTTTAACTCCTTTGCATTTGACTTTTCTTCTGCACAACCTGGAACCGTGTTGACCAGTTTTGAAAATGAGGACCTCACCTGGGAAACCACTACTCAGACCAATGTAGGGGTTGATTTGGGCTTCCTGAATGACCGAGCTACGGCTACAGTAGAATTCTTTGTGAAAAATACGACAGATCTCTTGTTGGCTACCCCCGTACCCGCAACTTTTGGAGGAGGAATTATCAACCGTAATGTCGGAGAAGTGGAGAATGTCGGGCTAGATGTCGCATTGGGCTATTTGATTATCAACAATAGCAACTTCCAATGGAATGCCAACCTTTCAGCTTCTTATGTGAAGAATGAAGTAACCAAACTGTTCAATGAACTAGAGCAGATCAATGGCTTGTATACCTCTCCTGGTGGACAGAGTCGTGTATTGAATATTATTCAGGTAGGTCAACCCATCGGACAATTTCAAGGATCTACCTTCCTGGGTACTTGGAAAACGTCTGAGGCGGATCAAGCTGCTGAATTCAGTAGGGCACCTGGTGATCCCAAGTACTTAAGAGATGCCGATGGCGAAATTGTATTTGGTGCCATTGGAAATGGAACACCGGAGTTTACCTGGGGCTTTAACAACAGCCTTACCTTGGGTCCTTGGGACCTTAACATCTTCCTGAATGGTATGCACGGCTTTGATGTATATAACATCCAGCAGGCCATGATAACAGGAGGGGCAGGTGACTCCAGAAGCTTTATGGCAGCGGATCAGGTGAATCAGTGGACTCCCACCAATGAAACGGATATTCCTGCTACAGTACAGTTTTACAACTCTTCGCGTTATATAGAAAAGGGGGATTTTATCCGCTTGAGCAATATCAACCTGGGCTATACTTTTGAGAATGTCTTCAACAACCCCAGAATGATGATTAAACTCTATGCCAGTAGCCAGAACCTCTTCTTGATTACAGATTATACCGGTTATGATCCTGAACTTTCCTCCAGAAAAGGAAATCAGGGAATTGAAGATGTAGCTCCTGGAATCAATATTGGTGCCTATCCCAACCCAAGAAACTATAGTCTTGGAGTAAAAATTGGATTTTAGTAGATTAGTCAGAACGTAAAAATTAGCAATACAATGAAAAGATATTTCATAAAAAACCTAAGCAAATCTGTTAAGGTGACCCTTATGGCTCTGCTTGTCAGCGTTACCTTTGCTGGATGTGAAGAATTCGACCTGGACGAGGATCCAGGAGCTTCCAGGCTTGCTATATTGCCTTATGACAATATAGCTGAATTAGACCTGGCCGTAACCGGCATGTACAGCCGAGTTCAACGGGCTCTTTGGATGACTACTTCCTTTGCTTCCACCTGGGGAGGGGATGACCTCACTACCCACCGGGCCAGTAACAAAGCAGATTTCCGGGAATATGACCAACGTGCAGTTACGACAGGTAATGCGCGTCTCGCAGGGACTTGGAATGGCGCCTATAATGCCATTAGAGCAGCAAATACGGTTTTGGTTAATTCGGAAGGAATTAATTTGCCGGATCGTGCCAGACAAGATCAACTGATAGGAGAAGCCTATTTTATCAGAGGCTTCTTGTTCCATCGCCTCGCTAGGAATTTTGGAAGAATACCCTTGGTATTGGGGATTAATCCCGACTTTGAAATAGGCCTGGCTACCCAGGAAGAAGTGTATGCACAAATTGAGAGCGATTACACAACGGCAGAATCACTACTTCCTGCCCAAAGTACCCTCGGAGCTACTCGTCCCAACTCTGGAACGGCCAGAGCCTTTTTAGCAAGACTCTACCTGGACTGGGCAGGGTTTCCCTTGAAAGACAATGGCAAGTATGCTCAGGCGGCCTCAAGTGCAAAACAAGTAATTGACAATTCTGCTTCCCATGGTTTTGCCCTGGTTCCCGATATGGCTACCCTGTATACCCTTGCCGGTTCTCAAAACACCGAGGGGGTATTTACCTTCTCTTACTGCCAACCTTGTGGGCTTGCTAACAGGAAGACGGGTAAGCTGGGCCTTCCAGGCGATTTTGGGGGATGGCAGGAATCTTTTGCTGAGATTCGTTTCTTTGAGGACTTTCCCGAAGGTCCACGTAAAGATGCTACCTATCATACAGAAATTCCTATGGATGCCAATGGCCGTGTAACGCCTGACGTTGCAAATGCTGTAACATTTATTCCCTGGACTGAATTTAAGGACCAACAGAATCCGATCTTTCGTAAGATTGTTGGTCCATTCGAGGATGATATATTCAACGGTTTCCAGAACTCACGTAGCGATTACTTCATGCGCTATGCTGAGGTCTTGCTTACATATGCTGAGGCATCTGGAAGGTCTGGCTCAGCTCCTGCAGATGCCTGGGAAGCCTTGAACATGGTTCGCCGGAGATCTATGGGACTTGATGCCAATACCCCAGATGCTTCAGTGGATTTGACTTCTGGAGATTTGGCCGAATTGGCCTATACAGAAAGAAAATGGGAACTCGCCGGAGAATACCAAAGATGGTTTGATCTGGTGAGAATGGAGCGCGTCGAGCAGGCCTTAGGAGGAACTGCACGTAACCCACAAGTATCTATAGGAACAGCCTTTGATGCTGATGGGAATGCCTCTCCTATGCCCCTTACTGCACCTTCAAACCCCATCTTAGGATCACTTGGGACAGAAAATTATTTCTCTCCCTTGCCCCCAGATGAGGTGGCACAGTTACCTAATTTAGGAAAATAGCCCTGAGATAGTAGTAGTTTGCGGTAAAGCCCATCTCGGGCTTTACCGTTTTGTTTTTTTGTGTAACTTTTGCTTATGCTAGTAATCCCTGGATTCTTTGATCGTGTCGTAGGCCTTCCCCCTAATGGGCATATAAAGTCTATTTTTTTTCTGGTATTGGGCTTGATGGGAGCCTGTGAAGAAGCTCCTCAGGAGCTTTCGAAGCCCAAAATGTTTCAGTCAATACCCTCATCCGTTTCAGGCATAGACTTTCAGAACCGCATCGAGGAAAGCGAAAGCTCCAACTATTACCAGTATATGTATTCCTACATTGGAGGGGGAGTAGCCGTGGCGGATTTTAATGGAGATAGCCTACAGGACCTTTTCTTCGTCTCCAATTCTTTTGACAACAAATTATACCTCAACCAAGGAGATCTTAAGTTTCTAGACTACACAGAGGCCGCTGGAATTCAAAAAAGACCCGGCTTTGATGCGGGCGTAACAGTTGTGGACATTAATGCAGACGGCTTACTCGACATTTATATTTCTAGGGGAGGAGGAAATCCTGCCGAGAATCGCTTTGCCAATATGCTCTATATCAACCAAGGCATTGGCCAGACAGAGGAGGGAGTGCCAGGAGTGACATTTTCCGAAATGGCGGAAAGCTATGGATTGGCTGATACCAATCGGTCTATTCATACCACTTTTTTTGACTATGACAAAGATGGAGACTTGGATGCCTATATTGCCAACAGCCCAGATTTTTTGGATAGAGCCTCGGATATATTGGACCTCAAAGCCATCCAAACAGATCCCCAAACCTTGGCCCACAAAGGAAGCGATAAGTTATATCAGAATGATGGGGAAGGTCATTTTGTAGATGTATCTCTCCAGGCCGGTATCCTGCCAGATATGGGCTTTGGTCTCAATCCCCAGGTGGGCGACCTGAATGGAGATGGTTGGCTGGACATATATGTCTGCAATGACTTTCGAATCCCGGACTTTGCCTATATCAATCAAGGGAATGGCACTTTTCGAGAAGGCAGAGACGACTTGGTAAAACACATGTCTTTTAATAGCATGGGAAGCGACATAGGAGACGTCAACAATGATGGCTTAATGGACCTGTTTACCCTGGACATGAACCCCGAGGATTATATCCGTTCTAAGACCACCATGGGTATGACTCCCTTGGATCGATTCCAGGAAATGGTAGACAAGGGCTACCACTACAACTACATGCACAATATGCTGCAGCTCAATAATGGCAATGGAACCTTTAGCGAGCTGGCACAGATGGCGGGCGTGGCCAATACAGATTGGAGTTGGGCCAGTTTGCTTGCCGATTTTGACCTGGATGGTTTTAATGACATATATGTTACCAATGGCGTATTCAGAGATGTTATCGATCGAGATGCCAATAATGCCATATTGATGCAACTTAGGGAGAAAGGAAGAAAGCCTACTCCCGCAGATTTTTTGGCCTATACCCAAATGCTCCCCCAGCAGAAATTGAATAACTATTTTTTTCGCAACAAGGGGGATCTCACTTTTGAAAATGTCTCTTCTGCTTGGACAGATTCAATTCCTTCTTTTTCCAATGGAGCGGTCTACGCCGACCTGGATAATGACGGCGATTTGGAAGTCATCGTGAACAATATCAATACAGAGGCGACCTTGTTGAAAAATCATTCCGTGGAATCCCAAGCAGGGCATTTTTTGAAAGTTCAGTTGAAAGGTCCTCCAAGCAATCCTAACGGAGTTGGAACACAGGTACGCCTTCAACAAGGAGATGGCAGCCAACAAATTCGCCAACTCATCAATGCACGAGGCTTCTTGTCTTCGGTCTCTAATGTCTTGCATTTTGGACTGGGTGATTTGGAGCAAATTCCTTCATTAACGGTTATTTGGCCCGATGGCAAAACTCAGGAGCTTAGCGATTTAGCTTCGGACAAATTAATTTCTCTTTCATATAGCGATGCCCGTGAACCAGAAATATTGAAAGAAACCCAGTCAGAAAATACCTTGTTTACCAAACAGAACTCCCCTTATTTTCATGAAGACCCCCGATTCAACGACTATGATAAACAAATCCTTCTTCCCCACAAATTATCTCAAACAGGACCTGCTGTAGCCCAAACAGATGTAAATGGAGATGGAATCCCCGACATGTATCTCGGTGGAGGACGATCCCATGCTGGAAAGCTCTTGATGGGAAGGGCAGATGGGGCTTATCGTGAAAAAGCCCAAGCTTCCTTTGAACGGGATAGGATGAAAGAAGACGTTGCGGCCCATTTTTTTGACGCCGACCAGGATGGCGATCAGGATTTGTATGTAGTAAGTGGGAGCTATGAATTTCAACCCAATTCCCGTCCACTTGCCGATAGGGTTTATCTCAATGATGGAAAAGGAAATTTTTCTGCTTCGCCCACCGCTCTACCCGGGATAAGTTCGGCCGGTTCTGTGGTGGTCAGCTCAGATTATGACCAGGATGGAGACCTCGATCTCTTTGTGGGGGGAAGGGTGATCCCTGGGGCTTATCCCTATGCCCCGGAAAGTTACTTGCTCATTAATAAGGGAGGAAGCTTTCAGATGGGCAACGCTCAATTGGCTCCCGAACTTACCCAAATTGGTATGGTAACAGATGCCGTATGGAAGGATATGGATGGTGATTCAGATGTAGACCTGATACTTACCGGAGAGTGGATGGGCATAGAGGTTTTTGTAAATGAATCCGGGAGATTAGAAAGAAAGGAACCTTACAAAGAGCTAGCGACCATGACAGGTTGGTGGAATAAATTGCTGGTCGAAGACGTAGATGGAGATGGAGACCAGGATATTGTTGCGGGAAACCTGGGCTTGAACTACAAGTTTCATGCTTCTTTAGAAAAGCCATTTCATGTTTATACCCATGACTTTGATTTTAATGGGACTGCCGATGTGTTTTTGGCTAAGGACTACAAAGGAATGGAAGTTCCCGTCCGGGGAAAGACCTGTGCTACTCAGCAAGTACCGCATCTAGCTAATAAAATCCCGAGTTATAACGATTTTGCCAGTAGAGACTTGGAAGGAATATTGGGCCCTTCCTTAAAATCAGCCCTGCATTATACCGCCATTGAATTCCGATCGGGCATATTCTATAATGAAGGGGCTACCTTCCGATTTTCTCCCTTTCCCAATACCGCCCAACTGTCTCCCATCAATAGCATGTTATATGTCGATTTTGATGGAGATGGAATAAAGGATTTACTCATGGCTGGGAATAACCATATGTCGGAGATAGAAACTACTCGGGCGGATGCGGGGGTAGGCGTATTTTTAAAAGGAAATTCCACCGGGGAATTCACGCCTATTTCTCACCAGCAAAGCGGTTTTTTTGCCCATCGAGACGTACGAAACCTGATTTATAGGGATCATCCGAAGGGGGCAAGGGTTTGGGTAATCAACAACAATGGCCCCCACGAGATTTTCCGTGTTAATAGCCAGCCTGTAAGCCCATAAGCGAAATACCTACTCTCACCCCTAACCAGTACAGAATTATGAAGTCATTTATTAAAATCCTGAGTATTCCCTTTATGATATGGGGGTTTTTATTCCTTCATGCGCAGGAGGTCCAGTCCGTAAAAATTTGGGAAGAGGAGTTAATCTTGCCTACCTATTTGGTAGATCCTCCGGAAAAAAGTCCCATGTTTTTTCAGAATGATTCCTACCAGGGAGCCAGTCGCGTAATCTATCCCTATCCTCTGGAGGATGATTTTACCCGGAAAAAAGAGGATAGGAGCTATCGCGCTGTTTACCTGGAAAATGAATACCTCAAAGTCTGTGTACTCCCCGAGATAGGAGGGAGGCTCTTTTATGCAACGGATAAGACCAATGGCTATGAGATATTTTATCGACAAAACGTTATAAAACCGGCCTATGTAGGGATGTTAGGGGCTTGGATATCTGGCGGGATTGAATTTTGCGTATTTCATCACCACAGGGCTACGACAAATATGCCAGTCGACTACGATCTGGTTGAGAATGAAAACGGAAGTGTAACACTTTGGATCGGAGAAACAGAACTCAGGCATCGGATGAAGTGGACCTTTGGGATTTCCCTCTATCCCGGCAAATCCTATCTGGAATTGGATGGGCGATTGATTAATCCCACGGAAAACACCAATGCCTTTCTCTATTGGGCCAATGTCGCCACACATGTGAACGATGACTACCAGATCATATTTCCTCCCAGTACAGATTTTGCGGTTTTTCATGCTAAAAACAGCTTTTCCCAATGGCCCATCACCCAGGAAGCTTATCGAGGCAATCCCTACTATGAAAATGACATAGATGCGAGTTGGTGGAAGAATCATCCCGGGGCTAATTCTTTTTTTGCGCATAATATTCAGGAAGGTTTTCTTGCCGGTTATGACCACGGCAAGCAGGCAGGTACCATGGTCGTAGGAAATCACCATATTGTGAAAGGCGCTAAGTTGTGGGAATGGGGCAGCAATTCCTATTGGGATACCCACGTACTTACCGATGAGGATGGACCGTATGCAGAACTCATGTCCGGTGCCTATTCCGATAATCAACCTGATTATAGCTGGATAAAGCCTTACGAGTACAAAGTTTTCAAACAGTATTGGTATCCCATCAGGGAAACTGAGGGAGCCTTGTCAGCAAACCTCAATGGCCTCTTGAACCTCAAAGTGCAGGAGGATGGCCAATTGATGCTTGCAGCTAACACAACGATGCCTATTGAAAATGCGTCTATTCGCTTGACAAAAGGAGAGAAAATTCTGTTTGAAACCCATGCCGATATTTCTCCGGCTATGCCCTTTACGACCCAAGTCCCTGTAGAACAATCGGGAGACCTGAAAGACATCCAATTGAAACTTTTTGATACGGAAGAGAACCTATTGGTTTCTTATTCACCCTATGAAAAGGAGGGAGGAAAGCCCCTGCCTGAAACGGTTAGCCCTCCGGGAGATCCCAAAGACATAGAATCTCTGGAAGAGTTATATCTCACGGGTCTGCGGCTCAGGCAGTTCTACAATGCTCGTATCGACGCCGTACCTTATTTTCAGGAAGCCTTAAAGCGAGATCCGCTTGATAC
Source organism: Bacteroidia bacterium (assembly GCA_965263105.1). Lineage (GTDB taxonomy): Bacteria > Bacteroidota > Bacteroidia > J057 > J057 > JBCCTX01. The sequence goes on from CBDHGL010000003.1 coordinate 2,642,466, forward strand.
CCGTTGTAATACCCAATTGGGTATTTATCATAAAGAAAGGGGTTCATATGATTTAGCGGCTACCTTCTTCCGTAAGGCGTTGGTGCGTTTAACTAATAACTACACGCGTCCCAGGAATTGCGAGGCCTTTTATCACTTGGGGCTTATTTTACAGACTGAGGGTAAGCTTGAGGCCGCCTATGATACCCTGTACAGGGCTGCCTGGGATCATAGTTTTAGTGCTCCAGCCTATTTCCATCTCGCCCAGATTTCCAGTCAAAAAGGAGATTATGAGCAAGCCCTGGTAGAATTAGACAGATGTCTGATAAACAATGCCAGCCATCTAAGGGCCTTACACCTCAAGGCGGTACTTCTCCGGAAAACAGGGAAAAGGAGTGAGGCTAAAGAAATAGTTTCTCAGATACTGGAAAAGGATCGCTTAAATTTTCCCGCGTGGAATGAACGGAGTATGTCTGATGCAAATCCCGTCTCTTTTTCAAAATTAGATCAACTTCTTCGGGATAATCCTGAATCCTACCTTGAACTCAGTACAGCCTATACCCATGCAGGTTTTTGGGAAGAAGCCAGTTCTGTATTAAGTCGAGCAAAGCAATCGTCTAATCCCCAGCTGGCTAACTATCCCACCGTACACTATTACTTGGGATACATCGCTGATAAAAGGGGAAATACGGCAAAGGCGAAGTCACATTTTGAAGATGGCCAAAAACAAATTATTGATTATTGTTTCCCCTTTCGCTTGGAATCCATTTCCGTATTCCAAAAGGCTTTAGCCTATAATTCCGAAGATGCCAAGGCCCATTACTATTTGGGTAACCTCTTATTTGATAAGCAGCCAGAGAAGGCTATGGAACATTGGGAAAATGCCATTGAAAAAGATCCTACCCTATCTATGGCCCATCGAAATATGGGCTGGGGAAATTTTTATACAAAAAATGATTTAAGCAAAGCTATTCAGGCCTACGAGCAGGCCATTGCGGTTGATAAAGGAAATGCCCGCTTTTTTGAAGAGTTGGATCAACTATATGAACAGGATGGGAGGGATATTCAAAAACGGTATGCATTGCTTACCCAAAATCATGAGACGGTAGCCCAACATAGTAGTGCCCTGGTTAGAGAGGCCTTGGTTTCTATTCCTGCTGGAGATTACGATCGGGCAATCGATATCCTAAGCAATAATTTTTTCAACCGTCGGGAAGGAAGAAGTGGTTTACATGATATATATGTGGATGCCCTCTTGCTGAGGGGAATTTCTCACCTCCAGGAGCAGGAATGGAATAGCGCACAGAAAGATTTTGAGGCGGCAGACCAATATCCCGAAAACCACTCTATGGGTAGAGAGGAAGATTCAGAGAGAAGAGCACAAATATTTTATCTGATGGGGCAGGTAGCAGAAAAGAGGGGAAATAAACGCAAGGCTACAAATTGGTACGAAAAAGCTACGGGTGTCGAGATAGACCACTCTGAATACAAATACCAACAGGCAAGGGCATTTCAAAAACTCGGACAAGATATCCAAGCTGAAAAAATTTGGCTAGCCTTGGCGGAAGAAGGTGAGGCCTTATTGGAGGCCGAAGAAGAAGTAGATTTTTTCTCCAAGTTTGGAGGAGAAGAAACAGAACGGATGCGAAAGGCTCAGGCAAATTATTTGATCGGTCTTTCCCGATTGGGGAAAGGAGAGAAGGAAGAAGCTCAAAGCTATTTTAAAGAAGTCTTGCAATGGGACCCCGGTCACCCCTGGGTTAGAACCATGTTGGAAGAATCCCTGTAGGGGGATTCTGTAGGCAAAGGGTTATCATGGCAAAGAGGGGGAATATCAAATCGCTTTACTTAGGGTAAACTTGTATATAATCGCCTAAATGAATCTGGATTAAGAACCTGAAATTCACGTCTTAAAAAGAATACCTTATGCCTGGATCCTTTCTATCCCGATCGCCCCAAACGCTGCTACTTTGCTTGTTCATAGGGCTAATGACCCCGCTTTTTACCCTGGTGGGTAAAGCACAAGCCCCAAACCTAATCCTAGTAATCACAGACGATCAAGGGATAGGGGAATTGGGCTGCCATGGGAATCCATGGTTGAAAACCCCGAACTTGGATAAATTCTATAATGAAAGCGTTCGGCTGACCAACTTTCATGTTCATCCCCTCTGCACCCCTACCAGAGGGGCTATTATGACCGGGAAGTATCCCATCCATAATGGAGCTTGGGCGACCTTCAAGGGAAGGGATGCCATTTCAGCTGATGATATTACCCTGGCTGAAGTTTTTCAACAAAATGGATACAAAACTGCCTTATTTGGTAAATGGCATCTAGGGGATAATTATCCCGTCCGACCCACAGACAAGGGCTTTGACTATGTGGTTCAGCATATGGCGGGAGGGGTAGGGGAACTATCGGATTATTGGGGAAATAACTACTTCGATGATGTGCACTATGTCAATAATGAACCCCGGCAATTTTCTGGCTATTGCACGGATGTCTGGTTTGATGAGGCGATCACCTTTATGGAAAGGGAAAGAGATAAGCCCTTTTTCTTATACCTTTCTACCAATGCCCCCCATTCTCCTTTGGTGGCTCCTGAAAAATATATTGCTCCCTACCGTGAATTAGAAGGAAAAGAAATACCCAATGCGCCTTATTATGGCATGATCGCCAATATCGATGAAAACTTTGGAAAGCTAAATAGATACTTGGAGAACTCAGGCTTAGCCGAAAACACAATTGTCATTTTTATGTCGGATAATGGTGGACAATTTGGGTTTGATGAAGCAAAAGGACTGGGGTTTAACAAGGGCTTTCGCGGAAATAAAGGAGGCAAATTAGAAGGAGCCCATCGGGTGCCATTTTTTATTAGGTGGCCTAAGGGGGGTATAGTTGAAGGGAAAGATATGCCCGCTTTGTTGGCCCACATAGATTTACTCCCTACGTTGGCGGGGCTATGTAATCTAGACTTGCCCCGATCGGACTGGGATGGGGTAGATTTTTCTTGCCTTTTTAGGGAAAACGAGGATTGTGCAGTATCCCAGACCTTGAACGAGCGAACTGTATTTATTCACCATCGGCAGGACTGGCGGCCCCCCAAGGACGTGGAAGGAACCTGCTTGATGCATCAAGACTGGCGCTTGATAAACGGAACGGATTTGTATGATATTCAACGAGACCCCCTGCAAAAACGAAATGTAGCCAGGCAGTTTCCTGAGGTAAGAGAAGCCCTCTTAGCAGCCAATAGCCATTTTTTGCGCAAGGCTAAATTGAAGGAGACCTACCAGGAATTACCCGTTCATGCCGTAGGAAGTCCAGCGCAGGGAGAAATCAAATTGACCATACAACATGCTATCGGAGAGGACAAAGGTATATGGAAACCCGAGCAGGTGGCGGCTGGCATAAAAAACACCAATAATACCCATGCCCTTTCCGTCGAAAAGGCCGGTACCTACAAAATAGCCTGTAGAAGATGGCCCAAAGAATGCGGAGGCGCTATTAGAGGAATTCCTTCTCAAAATCCCAAAAACCAATATAGCTATCAGGCCATTACTCCCTGATAAGGTGCGCATTAGCATTGCGAATCAAATTTTGGAGGAAGAGATTCAGGAGAGGCAGGAAGCAGTTGAATTCATCGTGAAACTCGAACCAGGGAAAACCTTGTTGGTCAATGAGTTCCTCGAAGGAGGTGAAAGCTATGGGGTATACTATACCTATATCGAATATTTGAGGGCCAATTAACGTCAAAACCCAGTTCATGGGGAAGAAAAAAGGGAAAGCCCGGTAGGGACAACGCCATGGCAGGGGAAATGATAAATTGAAAATTGAGAATGGAAAAAGGAAAAATCAAAACCTAGTTCATGGGGAAGAAAAAAGGGAAAGTCTAGTTTAGGGTTGCAGGGATCCGTAGTCCGTGGTCCATACGTCAGTAGCTCAGTGGGAAAAAAAAAATTGAAAATCTGATGAATGGAAAAAGGAAAAATGTCCACTAGCCTTGCAGATCATTCTACGGACTACCGACCACCGACCAAAAAAAGCGCTACCCTGGGAAGGTAGCGCTTTAACCTTAGTAATTAGCTGCACATCGTGATACAAAGATGCAGGAATTTTCCCTACGCGATGTGTATTTTTAAGTCAGAAATGTTTAAAAATTGAATTTTTAATACTCCTAAGGAATCGAAACTCATTTCTTCTGCTTTTTCCTCCTTTTTTTCTTTCTCCAGGGAGCATCAATCTGCCAGTCGCCCGCCATGATGCAGCCATAGGGGTGGATTTTGTCTACGACCTCTCCCAAGCCAAACTTTTTCATTTGGCGTTGAACAGACGCAGCATTTTTATAAGCCGTGGGTAACTCAGAGATATCAATGTGCCCGGAAAAGAAGCGAACGTCAATCCCCTGGGTTTCCTCGGCAAAGATGGCCTCAAATTTTCTCCCTGCTTTGCTGCGGATGTGTTGACTTCGGCTTACATTTCTTCCGGCTCCATGCGGGGCAAAGCCCAGGTTGTTTGACGTTGTAGGCCCTTTTACCACCAATATGGGTTCGCGCATATTCAAGGGAATCAATCGTAGACCCTCGTGGGAATCGGGCACAAAGGCGTCATCCAGCGGGGTAGCTCCTTTGGCATGGATAAATTTATTTCCCTTTTTAAACACAAAGTTGTGCTCATTCCAGAAGCGTAGGGTGGGTTCTTGCCCGGCATATATAGAGGTCGTATGGTGCAATACCTTGTGGTTGAGTTTGGTCCAGTCTCGAATGATCTGCAAGGCCTCCCAGTATTGCTGGCCTTTCTCGTCTTCAAAGGGAATCCAGGCATTTTTTTTCAACGTCCTGGGCGATAGTTCTTTTCGGAAAGCTTCAGCTAGGCCCATTCCTTTTTTATATAAATGCGCTCCCATTCCCCTACTTCCGTGGTGAGTAACCATAACGGTTTCTCCCGTTTCCTCCGAAATGCCTACATATAGAAAATGGTTGCCATCTCCCTGCGTACCCAAATGCGTTTTTGCCAGGAATTCACTCTTTTGGTCGCTAAGAAAATAGTTTCCTTTCATCCGTTCCAACAGTTCCTTAGGCAAGTCAAATAGATCCTTTCTTCCTCCCCCACCGAAGTGGGTAATTCCCTGGGCTGTATCCAAGATCTTTTTGGGGTCAACTTTTCCAAAGGAAGTCATCATAACGGAGCAGCAGATATCTGCGCTATGCATAGCGGGATGAAGGGCATTTTCAGCCACAGCGATACCGCCAACCGGTATCTGCCCTAGGGCCCCCGTCGGGCAAGCATCCGGCATAATCGCTCCATCTGATAGGGTAGGAGTGCGCATCAATTCCTCCATCGTCCGCATGACCATATCTACATTTTCTTGTTCTTCAGGGGTTTCAGCTTCAATATTTTGGTGAAAGGGTAGGGGATCTTCAAAAGGATCGATGACGGGTGGAGGGCATATAGAATCCAAATAGGAACTCATGACCTCCCCTTCTAATTGATGCGCATTGATGTGAGCAAGGGCTTCTTTGAACCATTTTCCTGGGCGATAGCCCAATTCGATGAGTGTTTTTCCAGTTACCATGATTTTGAATCTATACCCAAAATACGCATTTTAGTGCGCAATGTATTTGCGTAGTTATGGCACAAAACAAAAATGCCCTTATCCGTTACCGTACGATAGACAAATGCTTGCAGAATCCTTACAGAAAATGGACCCTGGAGGACCTAATTCAGGCTTGTTCGGATGCGCTATATGAATTTGAAGGAAAACAGGTCCATGTAAGCAAGCGCACAGTCCAGCTGGACATACAGACGATGCGCAGCGAAAAGCTAGGCTACCATGCCCCTATCGAGGTATATAATAGGAAGTATTATCGCTATGCGGATCCAAACTATTCTCTCTCAGACCTTCCCATTACCGAAGCTGATATGAGCGTATTGATGGAGTCGGTAGAGATGCTCAAGCAGTTTTCTGATTTTTCCCTCTTTTCTGAATTGGGAGGCCTACTTCACAAGTTGGAAGATCGAATCTACAGTGAAAAAAATAAGCAGGACCCCATCATTCATCTGGACAAAAACGAACAGCTTAAAGGACTGGAGCACCTCGACACTCTGTATCAATGCATTCTAAAAGAAATCGTCTTGGAAGTAAGCTATAGGTCCTTTAAGGCCCAAAAGCCTACTATTTTCCCCTTTCATGCCTACATCCTCAAAGAGTTCAACAACCGCTGGTTTGTAGTGGGGAGGAGACACAGAGAAAGGCAGGTTGTCACCTTGGCACTGGACCGTATCGTTTCTCTCAGCATGAATCTTAAATTGACCTACCACAAGACAAAGTTTGACCCCGACCAGTATTATCGCGATACCTTTGGCGTCACGGTAATGAATGAGGATCAATTGATTGAGGCAGAGATTCGGGTGAATGCACAAACGGCCCCTTATGTCCTGACCAAGCCCTTTCATCACTCTCAAGAGCTTCTGGAAACCTATGCGGATCGAAGCATTCGCATTAAACTGCGCTTACACCACAATTTTGAGTTGGAGCGATTGTTACTGGGCTTTGCTGAATCTATTGAGGTATTGAGTCCTCCCAGACTAAGGAAGCGTATTTTCAACAAATTGAAACGAGCGGCTAAGCTAGTATGAGGAGGGGAAGGAAACGTCCAATTGGGGTACGGGTATAGAATAAAACCTTTCAAGCCGAATTCCTATAGAACGCTAGCAATGCCGCCAAGGCCTTCGCAGCCTCTCCGTCTTGAATCCATTTTTTTGCCAACAGGTGTATTTCCTTCGATAAGGCTACCCCCCTATAATTTGCCTGAATTTGGAAAAGGGCTTTCTCCTTCAATATATCCTCAATCTCTTGATCTGTAGGCACCTTGGGTAAGCCCCCCAGTCTCCCCAATTCATTCCCTGTGAGAAAGGCACTATTTCTTATTTCTGCAGGCAAGCGATCTATTCCCATCCCTTTTTCTCTAGAAGGTTTGGGAATTTGAAATAGGGCTTCTCCCGTAGCCCGGCAATACCAACTTCCTCCCATGCGTGCTACCAGATCTAACTTTTCTGTATCCAGGAAGCCTTTTTCATCTAAATATTCTTCATCAATGTGAATCAATAATACCTCCGAAACAACCAGGTTCCCAGCACCGCCTTCCTGGCCCAATTCTATCACCTGATTGACCTTGCATTCAAAGGCCACAGGGGCTTGCCCGACCCTTGGGGGGGCCACCTTTTCGCTGGACACTTCCGTAAACCCTGCTTTGGTAAATTCATTCACCCCTTTGTCATAGGGTGTACTGGCCAAAGACATTTGCTCAACCATCGGGTAGTTGACGATATTGATAACCACCTCGTGTACCTCCATTACATTTTCCAGGCTGTGCTTGTTACTCCCATCTCTGCCACTTCGAGCGGGGGAAAAGATCATGATGGGGGGATTGGAGCTGAATACGTTGAAGAAACTAAAGGGACTGAGGTTGACATTTCCTTCCCTGTCAATGGTTGAGGCAAAACAGATAGGGCGAGGAGCGACTGCGCCCAACAAGTAGCGGTGTAGGTCGCGTTGCGAAAGAGCCTGAGGGTCAAGGGTTTTTATCTGGGTCATGTAGGGTAAATTTAATCTTGTTTTTGGAGGTCGTCGTTTTTAACACCTCTCTAGATCCTTAACGCTAGCTTTTCAAGGAGAAGTAAGCTTTTGGCTTATAACCTGTTGAAAGTCTCTGTGTCTTAGTGCCTCCGTGTTCAAAAATTTAGATGGCCGGAAGTACCTGAGTACTCAACTCCCCAAAGCCCACGCGAAGCTCTCCTTGCTGCGCATGTCCACGCATCGTCACCGTATCGTAATCCTGTATAAAGACACGTGTACTTCCATCTTTCATAGGCACCGGCTTAGTCCCCGCCCAGGCCAATTCGAGCATGGAGCCATAAGAACCTGGATCCTTTCCGGAAATGGTCCCAGAAGCCAACATGTCCCCCACATGGATGTTACATCCATTCACGGTGTGGTGAGCCAATTGCTGAGCCATGTTCCAGTACATGTATTGGAAATTGGACTGGGAGACTACCTGTTCTTCTCCATTCTGAGGGGTAATACCCACTTCTAGGCTAAGGTTATAGTTGCAGTTGCCTTCGTACGCTAAATAGGGGAGGACGGGTGGATCTTGCACGGGACCCGCTACCCGAAAGGGCGCTAAAGCCTCGAGGGTGACCACCCAGGGAGAGATCGAAGAGGCGAAATTCTTGCCAAGGAAGGGACCCAACGGTACATACTCCCATTTTTGTATATCCCGCGCACTCCAGTCATTGAAGAGAACCATGCCAAATATGTGCTCCCAGGCTTCGCCTGTGGAAAGACTGGTACCGAGTTCGGTAGGCTTCCCGATGATAAAGGCCGTTTCCAGTTCAAAGTCCAACCTGGAAGAGGCCTGAAAAAGGGGCTTGTTCGAATCCTTAGGCATCACCTGGCCTTTGGGGCGCCGAATGGGCTCTCCACTTACTATGATAGAGGATGCCCTGCCGTGATAGCCCACCGGAATGTGCTTCCAATTGGGCAATAAGGCATTGGCGGGATCGCGGAACATCTTTCCTACATTGGTAGCGTGCTCTATACTAGAATAAAAGTCTGTATAGTCCCCCACTTTGATGGGCATATGCATCTGGGCAACCCGTTGGGGAATGAACAGATCCGGCTTTCCCGCCAACGGGGAGGATAAATCCTGTAACCAAAACTGGATGTCGGTCCTGACCTTGTTAGTAAGCCCTTTGCCCAAGGCGATAAACTCGTTGAGAAAGGGTCGCTTAAGTACGTCAATGTCAAAGGAAAAAATACCTAATTCGCCTACAGCTGCCAAATCCAGGATGTGATCGCCAACGGCTACCCCTACTCTGGGGCTTGTTCCAGGCGTAGAAAATATGCCAAAGGGGATATTATGTATCGAGAAGTCAGAATTGGGAGGTATGGAGATGATCATATGCGAAGTTTTATTTTAAAGTACTGAATTTAATGGTTGAATAGTCCACAGTTGATGGTCCACAGCTTGGGGTTTGAGGAGTGAGTTGAAAAGTTAGCTTATGGAGAACTCCCCCCTCTACCCTAAGACCTAAGTGCTTGACGGGTGGTCTCATACCTATTCTCCAACCCAAGATTTAAAGTAAGTCCCATCATCAATCTTCATCGCGTTCTCGGTGAGTTTCAAGGGCCGAAAAGTATCGATCATAACGGCCAGTTCTTCTGTTTGTGTTTTGCCAATACTGGCCTCGTAGGTACCTGGATGAGGCCCATGGGGAATCCCTCCTGGATGCAGGGATATATGTCCAGGCGCAATATTGGTCCGGCTCATGAAGTCTCCATCTACGTAATAGAGCATTTCATCTGAATCGATGTTGGAGTGATTGTAAGGGGCGGGGATTGCTTGAGGATGGTAATCGTACAAGCGGGGGCAAAAAGAACAGATCACAAAGGCTGAAGTTTCAAAAGTCTGGTGGACCGGTGGGGGTTGATGGACCCGACCCGTGATGGGTTCAAAATTGTGGATCGAAAATCCATAAGGGAAGTTGTATCCATCCCATCCTACTACATCAAAGGGATGAGTCGCATAGACCATATCATGTAGTACGCCTTCTTTTTTGACTTTAATTAAAAACGCCCCTTTTTCATCATGGGTTTCTAAGTCCTGGGGGAGAATATAATCCCTTTCGCAGTAGGGAGAGTGTTCGAGTAATTGGCCAAACCAGTTGCGATAGCGCTTGGGGGTGTAAATGGGATGGAAGGACTCTGCATACAGGATGCGGTTGTCTTCCGTATCAAAGTCTATTTGGTAGATCATCCCACGGGGAATGATCAAATAGTCTCCATACTCGAAGGAAATATTTCCCACCAGGGTACGAAGGGTACCCGTCCCTCGATGGATAAATAGCATCTCATCGGCATCGGCATTTTTGTAGAAATAGTCTCTGAGAGAGTGACGTGGGGCTGCTACCCCGATGTGTATGTCCTTATTGACCATGAGGGCTTCTCGGGACTCGAGGTAATCGTTTTGAGCGGCTACATTCCAGCCGAGTAGCTTCCGGCTGGTCAGGTTTTTGTCTACCGCAATTTTAGGTGAGACATCCTTTGCGCCTAAGATTTCCTTTACCTGAGTGGGCCTATGGAGGTGATACAGAAGCGAAGACATGCCATCAAAGCCGATTGTACCAAAAAGCTGCTCATTGTATAAACTCCCATCGGCTTTCTTAAACTGGGTGTGTCGTTTGGAAGGAACTTTTCCAAGTTTGTGGTAAATCGGCATATAAATTTACTTTTTGGATAATTAGTATGTCAATTAATTGTTCATGCAATATCCATTATTCCCTCTTTGTTTCCCAAAATAATCTTAGTAAAATGAACACATAAGGACTAATTTTTTATGGCACTCAAAGTAATTGGTGCAGGAATGGGGCGAACGGGGACCCTTTCTCGAAATGGTTGAAAAGTTCATGAAAGGGGGAGAGATATCAATGGATACCTGATTTTATGAGAGTTTACTTTATTATCATTCTATCCCTAACACTTGGAAGTTGCGGCAAACCCCTTCCAAAGGAAAAATTTTCCCAGGCAAAATTGGGCTTCAAGTCAACGTTAACGGAGGACTCGGTAGTTATTCATGCCGACAACACCCTGTATTCTCCGGCCAGGTATTATTTGAAAAGCAATGATAGCTTGCTAAAGGCCCTGTTTGAGGGGATCAATCCCCTTTTGTTAGAAGCAAGGGAGGATACCAGTTTTACCTTATTTGCTCCCCCCGAAATGCACATGGATACCAGTAAAGATATTTGGTATAGCTGGGTTTTCGGAGATCCCAATGATTCCTTGCGCTTAAGCCCACTCAGCCTTCCCTTTTTGCCTAATCGTGAATTTAGCATTGTCCAGGGCTACAATGGTCAATATTCCCATCAAGGAAACTATTCTCGATACGCCCTGGACTTTGGTATGCAGGTGGGAGACACCATATGTGCGGCTGATAAAGGATATGCGGTAGGGGTCATTGAGGGCTATGAATTTGGGGGTAACAACCGAAAATGGCGGGATTATGCCAATTATATCACCCTCTTTCACCCACATAGTAATTTGTTTACCCAATATGTCCATCTAACACACGAAGGAGCCTTTATAGAAGTAGGAGATGAGGTGCAAATGGGACAGCCAATAGGCTTATCGGGCATGACGGGATGGACCGATATCCCACATTTGCATTTTAATGCCATTTATCCCAAAGAAGAAGAGTTCTTTGGAAGCCCAGTTGAATTTTTGGAAGGGTATAAAGGGAAGGACTTGAAGCGGAATGGTCGGGTGAAGAAAGGGTCTGAGCAATTGTTTCCCAAGGGACCTATGGAAGGGTATCTTACCTTTGAGGAGGCAATTTTAGGCTTAAAAACACTCAGCTATGAGCTTAAGTCATTTGAAGCACTTTCTAAGGAGGACAACTTTCTCAATAAACGTATTGCCTATCTCAATTCCTTACGGGAAGGGACAGATAAGCCCATAATCCCCCTAATTCCAGACGTGGGCATATCAGCGGTATTTCGAGCCCAGGTAAAAAGTACCCAAGACCGCGGAGGGAATCTCTTCAATCGAGCTACCATTGAATCCTGGTTGTGTATAAATGAAGGGGAAGCAAAAGGACTGACAAAGCAAATTGATGCGCTCCAAGACAGGGTTTCCTGGATGCATATTAGCAAATCCCCCATCACCTATTGGCAGCAAGGAAAGGAAGTACGATTCATTACTCCAGGAGGCTTTTATATGCTGGAGGATGTCCCAGAAATACAGGCCTTTCTTCAGGAATATACAGGGAAAGAAGGGGGGATTTAGCAGGAAAAATAAATGTTAAGCGAAAAGTGTATCTTGAGATTTTATGTTAGAAAAATAAAACTGATTCACCTTGCCCATGCTTCCCCATCAATTCCCCGTTTTGAGAAGTACCCTTCTTCTTGTTTCCGTACTTATAGGCTTCATCTCCTGTCAGGCTCCCCTAAGTAAGGCTTCTCCAGAGCCAGCTTTTGACCGCTTCCCCTTCCTAGAGTACAGTATTGACCAGTTCCATGTGGACTATGAAGCGGGCACCTATAGCATTGAGCAAGTCGTTCAGGCCTACCTGGATCGCATTGCTGCCATTGACGATGCCGGACCAGAACTCAATGCTGTTCTGGAAATTAATCCTGATGCGCTGGAAATTGCTAAAGCGCTCGATAAGGAATGGGCCGAAGGCAATAAACGGGGACCCCTGCACGGCATTCCCATTTTGCTGAAAGACAACCTGGACACCCACGATAACATGTCTACTACAGCAGGTTCCAGGGCACTAGCGGGTTCCAAGCCGCTCAAAGATAGCTTTGTAGCCCAAAAACTAAGAGAGGCAGGAGCCGTTATACTTGGCAAAGCCAACCTCAGTGAGTGGGCAAACTTTCGGGGAGAAATGTCTTCCAGTGGATGGAGTGGTTTGGGAGGACAGACCAAAAACCCTTATGTCCTGAGCCGTAATCCCTGTGGTTCCAGTTCTGGTTCTGGTGCAGCCGTTTCGGCCAATCTAGCTCCTCTGGCCATTGGAACGGAAACCAATGGATCCATTGTTTGCCCCTCTCATGCCAATGGCATTGTCGGGATTAAGCCCACCGTGGGTCTGGTGAGTCGATCCGGGGTTATTCCCATATCCTTTACTCAAGACACCCCAGGTCCTATGGCTCAAAGCCTGCGAAATGCAGCGACCTGCCTGGGGGCCTTGGTGGGCGTTGACCCTGCCGATAGCAAGACCTTAGCGAGTGAAGGGAAATATCATACCGATTACACCCAGTTTTTGAAGGAAGGCCAGTTAGCCGGAAAACGAATAGGCTTATATACACGTCCCTTGGGGAATCACTACAAAGTCGATACCCTGATGTATCAGGCGGTAGACTATATCAAAAGTCAGGGAGCGGAAGTCATCGAAATTGAGCAGATTGGCCCCAATAGTGTAGGCCGAAATTCCTTCCAAATAATGTTGTATGAATACAAGGATGGCTTGAACAAGTACTTCGCTTCTTTGGGGCCTGGTGCCCCGATTAAGTCCTTAGAAGAACTGATTTCCTTTAATAAGTCAGACTCCCTAGAATTGAAATACTACGACCAGCGCTTCCTGGAAATGGCCCAGGAGAAAGAGGGCCTGGAATCCCAGGATTACCAGAACATCCTGGCGGCTATGCTAGAAGGTAGTCAGGCAGAAGGAATAGATAAAGTCATGGATGAGCACAATTTAGACGCCATTATTGCGCCTACGGGTGGGCCCGCCTGGAAAACAGATTGGGTCAATGGGGACAGCTTTCATGTGGGCAGTTCTTCTCCCGCAGCCAGAGCAGGTTATCCCAACATCACCGTTCCCATGGGCTTTGTAGATGAACTTCCGGTGGGTATTTCCTTTTTTGGTCGTGCCTGGAGTGAGCCCCTTTTATTGGAAATTGCCTACTCCTATGAGCAGGGGACTAAGCACCGGAGGGCAGATTGCCTCAATTTTTAGAATAAAGTATTTATTGAGTTTCCCATTTCATAACGGAGCTGCTTTGTACCTCCTCCTCCCTATTTCATCGGGAGACTCCTCCTGAAAGGAGGAGATAGGGTTGTGGTTTTACCATTTACAACAAATTTGGATAAAATGGAATATCCCATATGCTGTCTCCTCCACAAAGGAGGAGTCCTCAGCATTTGTGCTGGGGGAGGTGGTCAAAAATCTTTAAATTGTCTTTAGATGGGAATTCAATATTGACAACCCAAGTACTATTGTCCATATAAAATCAAAATGAGCTCCCTAAACTTATATATGAATATTGATGAAACACCCTATAAGGGCTTGCACAGTAGAAAGTATCTAAAGGATATAAGGAAAAAACTAAGAAATAATGGGACAAAGGCTGAGGCTCTAATGTGGACCTATCTCAAAAAAAGACAATTAGGAGGATTTAAATTCCGACGGCAACACAGTATTGGAAATTTTATTCTGGATTTTTATTGTCACGAAAAGTGTTTGGGAATTGAATTAGATGGGAATCCCCATTTTACTGTAATAGGCCTTCTAATGGATTCAAATAGAGATGAATGGTTAGCAAAAAATGGAGTGAAAGTACTTCATTTTGAGAATGAGATGGTTTTTAAGTCAATTGAAATAGTCTTAGATGAAATTCTCTCCGAACTTAATAAATAACAGAGCACTTTGAAGGTATTTCTTTAACTTTATTGTTATTATTTGATAACAGCGGTATGTTATAGTCAAAACTATTTTTTGCACTTTTTGATTGCCGTGGATCAATTCACTACTTTAATTCCTCTCATGGCAAAGAAACCCATAAGTGAGTTAAGCAAAGAAGAACTTTTATCTCGTAAGAAAACCTTCTCCACCCTGAGAAACGTGGTCATCGGTATTTTTTCTGTGTATATCCTGGTGGTGGTAGGTATGTTTGCTATCGGGCAATGGGATTTAGATTTATTAAAAACCTCCTTTCCGGTACTTCTAGGGTTGTTTTCCGTCATGCAGGCTGGATCCAAGCTGAAGCAAATCGACCAGGAGTTGGCAGGGCGGGGCTAGCTTATCCATATGTTATATGGTCATTTAGGTATAAGGGTTAATAGCTGAAGCTAACGCCCTTATCTAATGATATGTCGTCCCTTAAGGACTTCATTGTGGCCTAGAGCGCTGCCCTAAATTTTGACTGTTCGAGAACTTCTTCATTCAAACTTCTCAGGATTTTAATTATTATTAGGAAAAATTGTTTTTCCTATTGCAACGCTTTGCATGGGAAAGGCGTCATGGTAAAACGAAGACTAATACAATTCTCCGCGTTGCTCTACGTAAATTTCAAGCTCCTATTAAACCTTCAGGTTTTTCAGAAGTCTATCTAGTGAACTCTATTTCCAGGCTATGAAAGCTCCTCTTAAAAGGATTTACGCATGAAATAACCCACTCATGGACAGACGTAGCTTTTTTACTTCTTTAAAAAATTCTCCCTCTGCTCTGAATACCCAACCTGCGAATGCCCCGATGGCTGGTTTGGAACCCTATGTAGGCGACTGGGATTTTTCCCATGCTGCCCACCTCCTTCGGCGGACCATGTTTGGCCCCTCCTCCGCCCAGATTCAGGCAGCGGTTGACTTGGGCTTAACGGGTACCTTGGCACAATTGATGGACCCCTCCGCCATTTCCCCACAAGGGCCCCTAAATATGGGAAAGATTAATATTGATGATGAATTGGTGGATTTGAATGACGCCCATATTGCCGTGGGAGCCCCTTGGGTAGAGAAGATTGAGGGAGTTTGGACCTCTGGTGCGCTGCCGCAGGATGAGATCCAGTTGGGCCGGGTTCAGAATAGTAGATCCTTCTCCTTGCAGGCCTGGAAAACGGAAAAAATTGTTAAGGAGGGCATGAGCATTTATGAAAAAATGACCCTTTTCTGGCATAACCATTTTGGGGTCACAGGAGAAATTCCCGAATTCGTGTTTTTGCATATGATCACCCTCATGGAGAACTCCCTGGGGAATTTTCGAGAACTGGTCAAAAAAATCACTTTAGACCCCGCCATGATGCGTTTCCTTAATGGCAATGAAAATGATAGTGCTGCCCCCAATGAGAACTATGCCCGAGAGCTGTTTGAGCTCTTTACGATTGGAAAAGGGCCTCTCGCTGGACCTGGCGATTATACCTATTATACGGAAGACGATATTCTGGCTGCCTCACGGGTTCTAACGGGGTGGAAAGTCCGAATTCTTAGGCTCTTTGAGGCTTTTGGATCTAGTATTCCCTTGACTCAGGAAAATTTATTGGAATTTGTCCCCCAACTTCACGACCAGGGGAGCAAGCAGTTTTCTCAGCGATTTGACAACACCGTTTTGACAGATGGGGGAGATCAAGAGTTCGCTCAATTGGTCGATATGATTTTCCAGCAGGACGAATGTGCCAGATTCATTTGTCGGAAACTCTATCGGTGGTTTGTGTACTACAAGATTTCTGAAGAAACAGAGGAGTTGGTCATCGAGCCCATGGCTCAGATCCTGATCGACAACGACTATGAAATCCAACCCGCCTTAGAGGCCTTACTGAAAAGTCAACACTTTTATGATGTGCTGAATTTGGGGCCTATGATCAAAAATCCCTACGACTTTATCTGTTCGGCAACCAAGCCCTTTAACTTTTTTGCCATAGAGCCTCAGGATTTGGTGGAGAAATACATTTTTTATTCCCAGATCACTAGCAATTTCACCCTTCTTCAGATGACCTATTTCGCCCCGCCGGATGTAGCGGGTTGGAAGGCCTATTACCAGGAACCCCTGTATTACCGAACCTGGATCAATACCACTACGCTGAACCTTCGGATGTTCATCACAGCGTTTATTTCCACCAAAGTCCCAGGAAATCCAGATACACCCTTTTTACCCTTGCTGGATATAGTGGGAAATATTCAGGATGCGACAGATCCCAATATTTTGATCGACTCCCTAGCACAGGTATTGTTTCCCCAGGAATTGACCCAAGAGCAAAAAGATTATTTAAAAGCGGTATTGCTTCCAGGACTTCCCGATTTTGAATGGACAGTGGAATACGGAGACTTCCTGAGTGATCCCACGAATATAGATTTGCGCGAAAGTGTAGAATTGAAATTGGGTCAATTGTTCAATGCCATGCTGGCGATGCCAGAGTTTTATTTGAGTTAGGTAATAGTCCACAGTCGACAGTCCACAGAAGAAAGAAGAATTCAAAATCCTATGTTAAGAAGAACCTTCATAAAACATACAGGTCTTGCTTCGGCAAGTACTTCCTTTCTCTTAAACGGGCTTCCTACCCGTGCCTTGCCTCAATCTCGTTTGGCCCAACTGATGAACCTGGATAATGACAAGGTCTTGGTCCTGGTTCAGCTTCAAGGAGGGAATGACGGCCTCAATACCTTGATTCCCATGGAGTCATACGACCGCTTAGCCGAGGTTCGGTCCAACATTTTGATTCCTGAGAACCAGTTGCTGATGCTGGATGATGAAGGGGCCTTCCATCCCGCTTTTGCCGGAATGAAAAACCTGTACGAAGACGGAAAGCTTCACATCCTTCACAGTGTAGGCTATCCCAATCAGAACCGCTCCCATTTTCGATCCACAGATATCTGGACCTCCGGTTCTGCGGCAGATGTCTTTGATTCTAGCGGATGGTTGGGGAAGTACTTTGATACCCAGTACAGCAATTACCCTGAAGGTTTTCCCAATGCCGACACGCCCGATCCCATTGCCTTGAGCATGAGTGCCATTACCTCAGAAACGTGCCAGGGCTTGATCTCAAATTACAGTTTGGCCTTGACAGATCCCTTCAGTTTATCCCCCTTAACCCAAGGGCAGGGAAGTGTGGTTCCCGATACGCCTTATGGAGACGAGCTTCAGTTCATCCGGGAGTCTATCAGCCAGACCAATGCCTATACAGATGTGGTTACCATGGCAGCAAACCAAGGAAGTAGCCTCGCTGAATACCCCAAAGAGCAATCAAACTAGCCGACTCAATTGAGAAACGTAGCCTATTTGCTTTCTGGAGGGCTCCAAACCAAAATATTCGTTTGCTCCATCGGAGGCTTTCGATACCCACGCCAACCAGACCGAGATGGGAGATCCCTTAGCCGGTAGACATACGGAATTATTGACCTATGTGTCCGAAGCCATAGAAGCCTTCCAAACAGACCTACGTCTTATGGGCTTGGAAGAGCGCGTGATGGGCATGACCTTTTCTGAATTTGGTCGTCAGATCGCCTCCAACCAAAGCCAGGGCACCGACCACGGCGATTCCGCGCCGCTATTTGTCTTTGGCTCCTGCGTGAATCCCGGCTTTAGCGGTCAGCATCCCGAGATAGCCGAAGAACTGGTCCCTCAGGAAGGTGTAGACATGCAAATCGACTTTCGGGATGTATATGGCTCTATCCTAAAAGACTGGTTTGAAGTAGAAGAGGCCGAGGTCAGGAGCCTGTTGTATGAGGACTTTACGGCGCTGCCTATTGTGGGTACCTGTTCGGTGGCCACTTCTAGTGTAACACCTATAGATCCCGTAAAATTTACCGTCTTTCCCAACCCAGTATTTGACCAAGCATCGGTAGAATTTGAGTCCAAAGGAGAAAATATCCGTCTGAGCATAAGGGATATTCAGGGACGGGAGTTAGAGGTGATATCGGATCGCTTTGTGGGGTCGGGGACGCACGTACTTCCTTTGGAAGTGGGCCATCTGGCTTCCGGTACGTATTTCCTCCGTTTGGGTACGGCTAGGCAGGAGAAGACCCTTAAGTTGCTGAAGATGTAGTTGATTTTTCCGCTATATCTCTACATTTCCGCATTCAAAGTTCGGGGATTAAAGACTGCACATGCAGTATATCCTAAGTTAAAAATGAACACAAAGACACCAAGGCACGGAGGAGGGGGGTTGATTTGTATAGCAAATCTCTCCGTGTCTCCGTGACCCCGTGTTCAAACTATTCCTCCCTCAAAAAGCACCAATTGTAGGCTTCATATAGGGAGCAATTTTAGACTGCAAATGTAGCCCCAAACCTCCGCGCCTCTCTGTGTAAAATCTCTGTGCTCTCTGCGGTTAACTGAAAAAGAATAACTTGCGAAGCAATAACCGCCCAACGTATATGCCCCAGCAACTCCACGTCCGCCCCATGACATGGGAGGAAGTCCCCCTAATGATCGACTACTTCCATACCGCTTCTCCTGAATTTTTGATTGAAATGGGAGTGGATATAGCCAAGTTACCCACCCAGGAAGCATGGCTGAAGCTGCTAGAAGCAGATTTCGATAAGCCCGTGGAGAAAAAGGCCTTTTTCTATGTCATCTGGCTGCTCGATGGGAAAGCTGTAGGCCACTCCAATATCAACAAACTGACCCTTTTTGTACCCTTCCGCTGCATCCCCGTTTCCCTTTTTTCCCCTCCCAGGGGAATGAACTGTGTCAAAAGTCAAGTATTTCGACTAATAAATTTAGTTTTTTACGTACTTAAGATAGAAGTTATTATCAAAAGGCACTCCGGATTCTACCACCGCAAAGACTTGTTTAAGTAACTTAGCTACTACAGCTATCATGGCCTTCTTATGAGGTTTCCCTTTCCTCCTAAGCCTGGTATATAATTCTTTGCAGGCCAAGTTGTGTTGTTTTGCTGCTCTTGCAGCCATATATAAGTTTGCTCTCAAGGTTGCAGGCCCCTGTTTAGAGATTCTCGCCTTTTTTCTTACAGTTGAACCCGATTGATGATGCAGCGGGACTACCCCGACAAACTTGAGCAGTTGTTTATGTGATTCAAAACGGGAAAAATCTCCGACATAGGTGAGTAAACTTTGTGCAGATTTGGGTCCTATTCCCACTACCGATCTAATTAGGTGGAGTATCTGTTCTTCTTCTTCGTTAATATCAGAGCGTAGTTCTTGCTCTAGCTCTTCAATTTGTTCTTCAATCACTTCTAAGGACTTCCCCAGGGCCTCTTTTGCCTTCTCATTTGGTTTATAGAGATGAGCCAAGGCATGAAGCCTATTCTTTAGAGCTTGCCTTTGGCCTAACAAAGCCTCCAATGCCATTTGAACTTGTTTGCGTTGCTTTTGTTTTTTCATCATTTCAGTGAATCGATAGGGCTTCAAGCCTTGTTGAACTCCCATCCTGGCTAAGGAGCGAGCCGACTGCTGGTCATTGCGATGGGTATGTCCTTCAAATTGCATAAAATAGTAACTTTTTCTAGGATTTACTATGTGGTGAGGGACCCCCACTTCTTCGGCCAAGTGAAGTAATTTATCATGATAAACACCTGTGTATTCAAAAACTAAACAGACTTCACTGTCTTTCCACTGGGCCAACCAATTCAGGAGACTATCAAGTTCATTAGCAAGTCGTTCTTCATGCCAATTCCTCTCCTTGTCCAGATAGGCTACGTCAAGGTGATCTTTACTGACATCAATACCAATGTAAGTAGTGCTTTTCATGAGCAAATGGTTAAGGGATTAGAAAAAAACTTCCTCTTGTCTAGTGCATCGTAAAGCTAGCTCGTGGCTAAGGGAACTGTCCGGGATCTAAGGAAGCTGAAAAGGAAATAGACAACCTGGAATTTCCCTCGGATTCGAGATCCAAAGAACAAAGGGTCGGCTTTTCGTCTACTTCCTCTTCAAGTTTCTAATCTTTTGAGTAATTTACTAATCCCTAACAACTTACGACTCAAAAGGGGTCCGGAAACGACCCAGGAAATCAGCTTGATTTCGCCAAAGTTTTCGCCATCTACAAAGGGGCAAATCACTAAGGCGCTTGGGGTAAAACTCCCATTTTCTCCTCCTTTTCAGGAGGAGTCCCCAGCACAAGTGTTGGGGGAGGTGGTCCAAGTTAGGCGGAAGGGTACTCCTTCAATATCCACTAGTAGTTGGAATTAGAATGGCCTTTTCTTCTCTCCCCATTTTCATTTCTACTCTTTGTATACCTTCCCATGCTTCATCACCAGATCCACATCTTGTAGTAAGGATATATACCGCAGCACATCCCCCTTCACCGCAATGATATCCGCGTATTTTCCCTCACTGATGGTCCCTACTTCATGGTCTACGCCCATGATTTTGGAGGGCCAGTAGGTGGCAGCCTTGATGGTGTACATGGGATCGATACCAAATTCATTCACCCATACGTCTAATTCATGCCAGGTGGATTGGCAGTGAAATTTCATGGGGATACCGCTATCCGTACCGATGAGGAGGACTACGCCTGCGTCCAGGAGTTGTTTTACCTTCCGTTGTAAGGTGGGGCGACGACTGGGGGTGAGCTGGAAATAGGGGAGGCGTCCAGGATGTCGAATGGATCCTTTTATGTCGTCTATGATGTCTTGGGGTAAGCCCTCATGCCAGCAGTCATTGTCCAGGGCTTCGGGATTGTCGCGCACGTATTCGTAGTTGTACAGACCTTCGACTGTCGGAGTCCAGTAGAGGGGCCCGCGATTCATCTGAGCGGTTCGCTCCTTGATCATTGCAAGTACGTCTTCGGGGTACTCCGGAGCGGAAGAAAGGCCCGTATGCTCAAAACAGTCCACACCCGCAATAATGCCCCGGCGGATTTCCTCGGGCCGGTGGGAGTGTCCCACCACAGTCAAATTGTGTTTATGCGCCTCATCTACCACGGCGATGACCTCATCCATGGTCATTTGATCCTGATCGATGAGTTTGATGCAGTCCACCCCCGCATCTGCGAGTTGCTTTACCTTGGCTCGGCCATCGGCTACGCCGCTTACCCCCCAGCGAAAGGCTTCCGTACCGGGATAGGGTTTGTGTTGGATAAAAGGGCCAGACATGTACATAGTTGGGCCATCAATTTCTCCCTTATTGATGGCGTCTCGTACGGCTATACTGGCCTTCAGGGGAGCGCCTAGGTCTCTAGCACTGGTAATTCCTGCCAGCAACAGCTGCTTAGCTGAAGAAGGCATAATCACCTCTTCAAACTGATCTATATAGGCCGTATCCCAGTGAGCATAATCACTGTGCCCGTTGATCATCAAGTGTACGTGCATGTCCCATAGACCAGGAAGGACACTCATCCCTTCGGTAGAAATGCGCTCAGCCTCTTCGGGTATATCTATTCTCCCGACTTGCCCAATGGCTTTGATCCGTTCGCCCTGAACCAGGATCACACTATTAGCCAAAGGCTTGCCCCCAAAGCCATCAATCAGGGTACCTCCTATCAGAGCTTTCAAGGGCTCATCTTGGGTGAAATCATTTCCCAAAATTAAGCATAGGATGAGGGAGAGAATTAGTGTTCTTTTCATTAGGTTTGCTTTGAAAGGGTTTAGTAAGGTAAAATAGGAATTTCATTCCATACTCTAGCCTTTCTCCATTTTCATTTTTCAATTTACCCTCTTCCTGATGCTCATTCATATTCACAACAACCCGCTCGAACTCGGTCTGGCCGCCGGAAAACAGGCCGAAAAATGGATAAAGAGTTGTATCAAAGAGCGGGGAGAGGCTAATATTATCCTGGCTACTGGCACTAGCCAATTTGAAACTTTGGCTTATTTAGTAAATGTGAACACCATTTCCTGGGACCTGGTAACTATGTTTCACTTGGATGAGTACGTGGGAATAGGGGAGGATCATCCCGCTAGTTTTAGAAAATATCTCAAGGAGCGTTTTATAGAACGGATTCCTTCGCTAAAGAACTATTACCTAATAGACGGAGACCTCAAGGACCCCCAATCAGAATGTACACGTTTGGGAGAAATTATCCAGCAGGCTCCTATAGATGTGGCCTTAATCGGAATTGGAGAAAATGGACACTTGGCCTTCAACGATCCCCCGGCTGACTTTGACACGCATGAACCTTATTTAGTGGTGGAATTGGACGAAGCTTGTCGCAAGCAGCAGGTAGGGGAAGGGTGGTTTGCTAATCTCAACAAAGTTCCTAGCCAAGCAATTAGTATGAGTATACAGCAGATTTTAAAAAGCAAGCACCTGGTCGTTTCTGTACCAGATGCTCGAAAATCTTTTGCGGTCAGACGGGCGGTAGAAGGACCTATTACCCCACAATGCCCGGCCTCAATCTTACAACAACACCCTAGTTGTGATCTATTTCTGGATGTAGATTCAGCAGCACGGCTTAGCTAAGCTGCCTTACTGTGCTTAGATTTTGATTACACGTATTATGTAATTCGCTTTCCCCAATGATCATGCGTCCCCTTTATCTACCTCACAATTCTAGTCCTCAAAGAGGGGAAAGGTATGTTAGTTATTGATTTATGAAATAAATCTCTCCGTGCCTCGTATGTTTATCTTAACAATTCCATGAACTGAGTTTTGACGCAGACTTTTTATGAGATTTTTATGGCAAACGCAGAAAAGATAGTTGGTATAGCAACTTAAAACTCCGTGTCTCAGTGCCTCCGTGTTCAATATACCACCTCCTTACAGGGATATCCTCCCTAAAGAACCGGAGCCGCCTCCAAGATCTCCGTATTCACTCCCGCCTTGAACTGCTCAAAATTCTCTTGGAAAAGCCCTACCAATTTCCGTTTCGTTTCATCATAGGCCTCCTTATTCTGCCAGGTATTTCTAGGAATCAGAATTTCAGAAGGTACTTCAGGACAAGAAAGGGGGATGGATAAACCAAAATGAGGATCTTCCTGATATTCCACTCCTTCTAAAGAGCCATTGTGAATGGCATCAATGATGGCACGTGTATAGCGGAGTTTGATTCGTGAGCCTTCCCCATAGGGTCCTCCCGTCCAGCCTGTATTTACCAACCAGGCTTTTGCTCCATGTTGTGTGATCTTCTGGGCAAGCAACTGGGCATACTTATTGGGATGCCAGACCATAAAGGCGGCGCCAAAGCAGGCTGAGAAGGTAGCCTGAGGTTCTGTTACGCCCATTTCCGTACCC
The DNA here is from genome assembly GCA_965263105.1 of Bacteroidia bacterium. GTDB lineage: Bacteria > Bacteroidota > Bacteroidia > J057 > J057 > JBCCTX01. The sequence goes on from CBDHGL010000003.1 coordinate 2,665,841, forward strand.
GCAACTTTGGCCGTATACCCTGAGATAAAATGATAACTGGCTTGTTCTGGGCTGAGCCTAGATACAGGAGGAAGAATACCGAAGGCATCGCAGGTGAGGAAAATAATATTTTTGGGGTGCCCTGCCATACAGGGCTTCTGGATATTTTCTATATAGTGGATGGGATAAGATGCTCGGGTATTTTGTGTAATACTCGTATCGGAATAATCTACTTGGTGAGATTCCTTGTCATAAATGACGTTTTCCAGGATAGTTCCAAAGCGGATGGCGTGGAAAATATCCGGCTCCTTTTCTTCACTGAGATCTATGGCTTTGGCATAACAACCACCTTCAATATTAAACACTCCTTCATCCGTCCAGCAGTGTTCATCATCCCCGATCAATTTGCGCTTAGGGTCTGCACTTAAGGTCGTTTTACCTGTACCAGAAAGCCCAAATAGTACGGATACATCCCCTTGTTCCCCTACATTGGCAGAGCAATGCATGGGTAAGACTCCCTGAAGCGGCATCAGGTAATTCATCACAGAGAAAATGCCTTTTTTCATTTCTCCTGCATATTGGGTACCCAAGATGACAATCTCTTTTTTCTCTAGAGAAAGATCAATGCTCGTCTTTGAAGTCATACTAGCCGTATTGCGGTTGGCTGGGAAGCCTCCGGCATTGAAGATGACATAGTCAGGCTCTCCAAAATCGGCGAGTTCCTCCTCGCTGGGCATGATCAACATGTTCTGCATAAATAGTGCGTGGTAGGCCCTGGTACAGATAATTCGAACTTTGAGTCGATAGGCAGGATCCCATCCAGCAAAGGCATCTACCACAAAAAGCCGCTTGCAGGTGTTGAGGTAGTCAATACCCCTTTCCCGGTTGATGAGGAAAATCTGCTCATCTAATTCAATATTGATGTCTCCCCAGTCTATGTTATTTTCTGATTCAGGATTCCGGACAATGCGCTTATCCTTGGGGCTTCTTCCCGTTTTTTTTCCTGAATAAACCATTAAGGCTCCTGTATCAGAAATAGCTGTCCCTTCCTCGTTCCTAAGGGCAATTTCATACAGTAGGGGTACACTCGTATTCCGATGGATAGTTGGTACCTCTATTTCGTATTGAGAAAGCGAGAATGACATAATAGTTATTTTATTTTTTGAAATTTCAGAATATCGTTTTTGTGGATAGTCCTTCTTTTTCTGAACTATATCTAAAGTTACGAAGGAATTCTTTCAATTAAATGACGTTGAAATAACCGTAAACAATACTGGAAATAATTTACAAATTGATAATGGCAAACGGAGTTGAATAATGCTTATTGGCACAAAAAGCAAGTTGAATTTTGAGTGATATTCGATATAAATTTCAGCCAATAATCCATAAGCTGAAATACGCTTTCCTAAAGGTATGCATCTAATAAAAGCGTAAGAATATGGAATGTCATAAGTGGCCCTGCTAATTATCATTGCATCTATTCCTCGATTTAATCAATAAGAATAGTACCTGAAAATTGCCGATCTTGAATGTGGGCTATTGCATTGGGTTGACAGAGATAAACGCGATATACGCCTTTTCGAATGGCCTCAAAAGCATTGTCTAATTTGGGTATCATCCCACCGGATATGATTCCTGTTTTCTGGAAGATTTTGAAAGAGGAATAGTTGATTTGAGGAATCAGACTTTTGGGGTCATTAGGGTTTTCCAATATGCCAGGGAGTTCAAAACAATAAACGAGATGGATTTTAAATTGGCTTGCTAAGGCCTGTCCTAAGGCAGAGGCGATCGTATCAGCATTGGTATTGAGTAATTGTCCCTGGCCGTCGTGGGTGATAGGGGCAAACACAGGAACGATTTCCCTTTCCAGCAATGGGAGAATCATGTCAACCTGGACGCTATCTATATCTCCGGCAAAGCCGTAATCAATTTCTCCTACCGGTCTCTTGTGAGCTTCAATGACTGACAAATCGGCACCTGTCAATCCCAGAGCCTGTATCCCTTTTTGTTGGAGTCGAGCTACCAAATCCTTGTTTACCCACCCTGCATAGGTCATGACCGCAATGCGCAGCATGTCGGCATTGGTAATCCTGCGTCCATTTATGAGGGGAGCTTCAATTCCCAGGCGTTCTGCCATGACAGTAGCACTCCGGCCTCCTCCATGTACCAGAATCTTTTTTCCCGGACAGTTCCGAAAAGCCAGTAAAGCCTCCTCTAAAGCCGCTTCGTCTTCCAGTAATTTTCCTCCAAACTTGATGACCGTTAAGGAATCTGATGACTGGCTCATGAATTTGCTGTTATCAACTCTTTTAGGACAACTTGCGCCGCTAGTACCCGGTTTTTGGCCTGCCTTTGAACGAGTGAAGCCGGGCTATCAATTACGCCATCAGTTACAACTACATTTCTCCTAACGGGTAGACAATGCATGAACTTGGCATTCCGGGTTAGCTTCATTTTCTCTTCATTGATAATCCAGTCCTTCTCAACTGGTAATACCTCTCCGTAAGCGTGGTAAGAAGACCAGTTTTTGGCATAAATAAAATCAGCTCCTTCAAAAGCTTTTTCTTGGTCGTATTCGATATGGGCTCCTTGTGTAAAGCGATCGTCCAATTCGTATCCTGCTGGATGCGTAATGACCAAATCCACGTCTACAGTATTCATCCATTCAGCAAAGGAATTAGATACGGCTTGAGGGAGAGACTTGGGATGTGGAGCCCAACTTAAAACGACTTTTGGTCGAGCTTGAGTTTTGTAAGCATCAATGGTCAATACGTCAGCCAGGGATTGGCAAGGGTGTAGGGTGGCTGACTCTAGATTGAGAATAGGAACTCCAGCATAAGCCAAAAAAGCCTGAAGTATAGGCTCACGATAATCTCGATTTCGATCCTTCAGCTCAGCAAAGGCCCGGATGCCAATTATATCACAATATTGCCCGATAACAGCGGCAGCATCTTTGATATGCTCGGCCTTATCTCCCTTCATGATGGCCCCATCTTCAAACTCCAGTTTCCACCCTTCCGAATTAATATTCATGATCAAAGTGGAAAGCCCCAAAAGTTGTGCGGCTCTTTGAGTACTCATTCGGGTTCTAAGGCTCGGATTTAGGAAGAGGAGTCCCAAGGATTTGCCTTTTCCCAATTCTGAATGACTTAGGGGATTACGTTCTAAATCTCTGGCCTGTTGAATTAAATTGTCTAAATCGAGAACGTCGTTTACGGAGGTGAAATTTTTCATAAAGTAGCAGGCTCTCTTGCTAGTACCGTCTTCAGTGCAGAAGCAAAGACATCTACCGCCTCAGTGGGTAGGTTCAAGGGCGGTAAAATTCTTAGGGTATGGGGCTGTGCAGCCGATCCGGTAAAAACTTGGTGGTCAAATAACAACTCTTTTCGAATTTCTTTTGCCGGGCGATCCAATTCCAGGCCCAACATCAAACCCTTGCCCCTGATCTCGCGGAGAGAGGGAATATTTTGCATGCGCTGCAATAAATAGGCCCCGATATTCTGAGCATTTTCTAATAGCTTCTCTTCTTCAATTACTTCCAGTACTGCCAGACAAGCCGCCATCGCTAGGTGATTCCCTCCAAAGGTGGTTCCCAACATACCATACCAGGCATCAAACTTGGGGTGAACCAGGACTCCTCCTACTGGAAATCCGTTCCCCATTCCTTTAGCAATAGTTACCAGATCAGGCTCTATCCCAGAGCTTTGATAGGCAAAAAAATGGCCACTACGGCCATATCCAGACTGTATTTCGTCAGCGATAAGAACGGTGCCGTGGAGGTCGCAGAGCCTTCTAGCCTCACGCCAAAAACTATCTGAGGGAACATAGGCACCTGCCACTCCTTGTATACCTTCTGCTACCACGGCGCATACATCTCCCATTTGCATTTCCCTTTCCAGTGCTTCCATGTCATTAAGGGGAATATGGACGACATGAGAGGAAGGATTTAGGGTAGATTGGATCTTGGGATTATCCGTAATAGCTACTGCTGCTGAGGTCCTGCCATGAAAAGCTCCTTTGAGGGCAATTACTTTGGTTCTCTGAGTATGAAAGGCCGCGATCTTCAAGGCATTTTCCATGGCCTCAGCACCCGAGTTTATGAGGAAGAGACGAAAGTCTGGCAGACCGGAGAATTCCCCCAGCTTTATCGCTAATTCCTTTTGTAAAGGGTTGTGGACAGAATTCGAATAGAACCCTATTTTGTGTAATTGCTCCGTAATTCTCTTGACAAAGTGAGGATGACTATGGCCAATGGAGATTACAGCATGACCTCCATATAAATCTAGGTATTTTGTCCCATCTTTATCCCAAATATAGTATCCTTCCGCCCTTACAGGCTCCAATTCATATAAAGGATATACATTTAACAGATTCATAGTGTAAAATTCTTCCATTTTAGCAAAAAAACTAGTAATTCGACGAAGAATTCTTAAAAATTAATCTATATGCCAACGATACGGGCGTTTCGAGGTTGGAGACCTACTCCTGAGCAGGCAAAGGCAGTTGCCTCTCCTCCCTACGATGTAATTTCTTCGGATGAAGCTAGAACCCTGGCTGCTGGAAATCCTTTTTCCTTCCTTCATGTAGTTAAGCCAGAAATTGATCTTCCTGAAGATCACGATCCTTACGACACAGCCGTATATGAAAAAGGTCTGGAAAACTTCCGTAATCTGGTAGAGGCAGGCCATGTTTTTCAAGAGGAGGAGCCAGCTATTTATCTCTATCAATTGCAAATGGGGGAGCATGTGCAAACGGGGATTCTCGCCCTTGCCTCCATTGATGATTATTTCTCCGGAAAAATCAAGATTCATGAACTCACTCGACCGGTGAAAGAGGAGGACCGAAAAAATCATGTGCGATTTGGGAAGATGCATGCTGAGCCCGTATTTTTTGCCTATCCTTCTCATCCCCCCTTAGAAAATTTGGTAGCGAGTCAAATACAAGGTCCCCCCCTATATGATTTCCAGGCGGATGATGGTATTTATCATAGAATCTGGAAGGTGACAGATGGGGCCCATATCCAACAGATTATAAAAGAATTTGCCTCTGTACCGGCCTCCTATGTGGCTGATGGCCATCATAGAACGGCTGCAGCAGCACTGGTGGGAAAGGAGTTGAGAGAAGGCAATGACAAGCATACTGGGGAAGAGGGATACAATTACTTTATGGCAGTTCATTTTCCCGACACGCAGCTATACATCATGGATTACAATCGGGTAGTCAAAGATTTAAATGGTTTGACTAAGGCAGAATTGTTGGAGCGACTCGCAGAACATTTTGAGTTACAGGGAGCTTCGGAGGCCGTCAAACCCCGTGAACTACATCAATTGGGGATGTACCTGGAAGGGGAGTGGTATCAACTTCAGGCCAAAGATCATACCTTTGATCCCCATGATCCCATCAAGGTATTAGATGTGAGCGTGCTTTCTCGGTTTATTTTGGAACCCCTTCTAAATATACGCGACTTAAGAAGGGATAAACGTATCGACTTTGTTGGAGGAATGAGGGGGATGAAGGAGTTGGAAAGACGAGTGGACAGTGGGGAAATGAAAATAGCCTTTTCCCTGTATCCGGTAAGCATGGCTCAACTACTGGATATTGCCGATGCGGGCATGCTTATGCCTCCCAAAACCACCTGGTTTGAACCCAAGCTTCGTAGTGGTTTGGTGGTCAACCGCTTCGATTAAATAGGATTAATGGCTATGGGAACAAGAGATTGATCCCATTTAAGGTTAAGAAATACCCCCTGGTCCTGTTCCGTAAAGTCGATGGTAAGCTGTTCAACAATTTCAGGTAAGCGCTGATGGGGAGCTTGGACTTGTAGCACGTCCTTATCGTGGTCTACTTCAGAGTAGCCCCATCGGCCGAGGTCTGAGTTGAATCCAATAGTCCAGTCAGATTCTCCAGGAACTGCATATAGGACGTAGGTTCCAGCTTTAAGGGGTTTTCCCATAACGGATACATCCTGGCCGAATTGAACTTCAGTTGCTTCATTTGCCCCTACCCGCCAGTATGCTCCATAGGGTTGGAGGGCGTCTTCACTTTTCGGCCCAAAAATTACCCTCCCTTTTTTGTAAGGTCTGCAGTAATTGACAGTGACTTCCATATTTGTACCCTTATAGCTTACCATATCCGCAGGGCTATGGTTACGAGTTGTGAGGATCATATAGGCGAATATGGCGCCAAATATGACAATGGTCCCTAAAATGACCGTGAGGAGAATTTTTTTCCAGTTCATAGAGGACAAAGAAAAAGGAAAAATTTGGCTAAGGCAATCAATCAGAGGCTTTTATTCACCATCAGCCATTTTATGGGAAACTTTGCAAAATGTATGGCCGATTGGTCCACCAATTCAAATAAGATGCCTGCTTGGGTAGTCCCTGTACCGATGAAAGTGGATTTGCCTATTTCTCCATCATAGAAGATTTGTTGATAGGGCCAAGATTTTCCTTTATCAGTGGTCAATTTGAGCATGCCTTTTTGGGTGGCTTCATGGGAACCTGAATAGAGACTATAATAGGGGTTGAATTTATAGGCACATGAGGGCCTTGAGTCTTCGCTAGGAAAGCTTGAATCCAGTTTAAAGGGGGACCAGCTTTTCCCCCCATCAGTGCTTTCAGAGAGGTAGCGCATTTTGTCTGCCATACTCATGGCACTCATTACAAGTTGCTCCTTAGATTCCAGGATGAGCTGAGGATCAATTAATTGCTTGTCCTCAGCGCCTGGAATGAGGTCATAATATTTCCAGCTTTTCCCTATATTGTCACTATATACACAGTAAACTTGCCATTTTCCATTCGCTTTTTGGCAAAAAGGAAGGATCATTTTACTCTTTCCCTTTTCACTGGTCAATTGGACTCCTGTAGAAGAACCGCCTGCCAATAAGGTCGCATCCTTAGCCCTTTTGACCTCTTTGGTAATTTCTACAGGGTCTGCCCAAGTTTTGCCTTCATCCTCCGAAGAAATAATATAGGTCTTGGAGATATTTTCCCCCTTAATACCCGTAGCCAATTTGTCCTGATCTTCTGGGGAAAATCCCGGACGAGATTGGTACATAATAAAAATCTTTGCAGAGGAAGCCTCTTGTACAGAAACGGGGTGAGAAATAAATGACATTCCCCCTGCTATTAAGGTATCCAAGTCTGTCCAGGTATTGCCTTTGTCAAAACTTCTTTTGTAGAGGAGGTCGGAAGACTGTACGCCTGCTGATGATCTTTTGCCGATTCCCAGGGCAATTAAGAATTCACTTCGTGTTTTGAGAATTGCCGGAGATTGATAGCTATCATAGCCCGAATCAGCGGGAGTGAAGATCTTAGCAAATTTAGGGCCTAATTCTTCAGTGAGGGTAGGAAGAATTAATTCTGCCATCTTTTTGTGTCCCAAAGGGTTGGGATTAAAACTTTCTAAACGAAGGGTATTTAAGTCTACTCCCTCTCCCTCCATGGTCGTCCAAGCCTGGAAGTGATCTACTAAAGGGATACGAGCTTCCTGAGCAATCTTGCGACATGCCTCCATATATATTTTCAAGAGAAAATTAGGTCCTGCACTGGAGTAGGGCTCCCTATTCATGGAAGAGGACATCCCAACCGGAGGAGTAGTCATTAAAATAGGGGTTACATCTATACCTTTTAGGAAGGAGATGATCTGTATGAGCTGTTTTTTATAAACATTTAAAGGGACTCTGGCTTTTGTTTGACCGGAATCTACCATAGCGTCAAAGGCTCCAAACATAATCAAAACAGCATCTGGCCTTTTGACGATCACATCTTGCTGCATTCTGGCTATGGCCATATCCGTTCTATCTGCCTGCTTGCCCGCATTAATAACTGATACAGCAAGACCAGATTCCTCTAACTTATTGCTTATTATCTTTCCAAATGTAGAACTGGAGTCCACGCCTACACCTTTTGTCATGGAATCTCCAAATAATACCACACGCATTTGCTGATTTCCTGTATCCTGGGAGATACCCATATAAGGAATACATAAGCCCAGCAACAGGCAACACATCCGCAGAGTTTTCATTCCTCTCATAGTTTGGCTTTGTTGGTAAAGCCCAAATTTATTGAAAAAAAATGAATGCTAGGGGGATTAATATGTATCGAATACTATTGTGAAGAAGTATTGAGATCCAATTTGGGGGCCTCCATACAGGGTTTGGTATTCCTGTCCAAGAAGATTAGTTCCCCCTAACTTAAGTCTAATATTCCAATCAGGAACATTGTACAGCAAGGTGAGATCCAAGCTCCCATAGCTGTCGACTTCTCCTTCTCCGAAGGGAGATTGCCAGGTGAAGCCATTTACCCAGCGATAGGAAGAGTTGAAACCCAGGTTATTCCAGAAGTTATAATTTGCTATCCCTGCTTGAGCCTGAAACTCTGGGGTATTGAATCCAGGAAGAAACCCAGGATTATTTTGAATGGCTTCATCGGCATCAAAGCTAGCATAGTTCAGATTCAGGCTTGCACGAAAGTCTCTTGGGAGAATGACATTAGCTCCCACATGGCCACCCAAGGAGGTAATTTGTTCCTCAACATTTGTATATATAGAAAATACCCTTTCTGCCAGGGGACTGTAGGTATTAACCAGGTTGACGAAGTCCCGATACAAGTTGTAATAGAGATTTGCATTAACAGAAATTTGGGGGCTTACATGTCCCAGATATCCAATCTCAATAGAAGTTATCTGCTCTTGGACAAGATAATTAAGCTGCTGAGATTGGAAAACTTCGGGATTATTCTCCCCTTGGGAAAGAAATTCCTGATAGGATTCTAAGGTAACAAAGGAATCAAATAATTCCTCTCCAGAGACAAAAGACTGGTCTCCCATTGCATAGCGAAAGTTGGTGATATTATCCTCTAGGCCGCCTAGGGAGAAGGTTTCAATTAGGTCTTTTGCCATGTACCCTTCGATAGGAGAAGGATTTCTAAACCCTTGTTGGAGAGATAAGCGGAGGGTATGAGCCCTGTTGGGGTCGACCGCGATACGTCCGGAAATTCTAGGGGAAAATCTAGGAGAGAAATTCTTATTTTTATCCACCCTAGCGGAAGCCCGGATTAATATGCGGTCATTGTCGATAGATTTAGAGCCTTGAACAAAGGCCCCCATATCTGTAACGGTGATGGGTTCACCAAATCCCAAGCCCCCATCATTGAAGAACTGCCCTTTTGAATCCAGGTTATGGCTTCTGAAACTACCACCTACTAAAATATCCATCCAATCTGTCAGTGTATCAAGGGAATAATTCCCCTCTAAATGAAGCATACTGGATCGATCAATAAAGCGTGAACCCCCTGTAGTGAAGTCGGGGTTAAGCCGTGTTTGATCAAGCAGCCTCTTGAACGGTGCGCTTTCTGCTCCGGGTACATCTCGATCCGCAAAACTCCTGGCTGCATCGTGTTGAGCTGCCTCAATCCCAGGAATTAGTCCCTGGTAGGCTAGACTATAGTCTCTTGCCCATTCATCACTGGATTTGATCTCCTCTTGGATGAAAGCACCGGTAGCTAAAAGTTGATAGGAATCTTGTGTATTCTCACTCACGTGGTAACCCAAAAAAGAAAAATCCTTTCCTGTGACCCCCAGGCGGTGAATATAATTTTGAACATTTACCAGCGGAAAAACGGCTCCATGCCTCAGAACCGCATCGCCTTCAGTAAAATGGAATTGATAGCTGGCCTCAAGGGCAGAGGTAGGTTTATAGTGTATAGCAGCGTTTGCTTTAAAATTCTCAATATTGTAATCGATTAAGGCACTTTCGCTGAATCCCGTCCGATTAATGGGGAGTAAATTACCATCTCCCAAGAGATCCACTCTTGTGGCAACTTCATCCCCATACACATGTACGGCATCAAAATTTGGATGATTTCTGGGGCGCTGTAACAACTCATCTTTTTGATCGATTAACTCTGGTCTTAGGTGGAAAGATTCGTCGTTTCCCTCCCAGTCGTAGGCATCTAGGTAGGACACGTTCAACTTGAAGGCCCACTGTGAGGTTAATACCTGGGAAACTCTAATTGCCGTTTCTAAAAAGGGCTTGGTGCCTGCACTTTCTTGTTGGGTAATTCCTGCAGTGGTCAGAATGCTAATTCCAGGATAATCAAAGGGATTCTTTGTATACATACTCAACAGTCCATTGAAGGCATTTGGGCCGTATAAGCTAGAGGCCGTTCCCGGAACCAACTCTAACTGCTGCATGTCGAGTAAGGAACTCCCCAGTAGATTTCCCAGAGAGAAATTGAGGCCAGGAGTGAGTTCCACACCATCCAGGTGCTGTATGAAGCGCCAATTCTGAACGCTGGTGAAGCCCCGTGTATTAATGGATTGGAGGGTTAAGCTGCTTATAGTTAGTTGCGCTTCATTTAAGTTGGCAGCTGCCTGATAATAATTGGGATATGGGCCTGTACTTAGATTGAAGGTATTGAGTTTGTCGACAGAAATGGGAGACGATTCTTTATGTTCTCGCAAGCGAGAAGGAGATAGGACTTCTCCCCCTACCTTCTGAGATTCAATAAATACTTTTTCGTCCTTTTGAGCTTGTTGCTTCAGGACAACTTTTATGTACTGCTCATTTTCGGTGATTTGGATCCATTTTTCCTCATATCCTAATAAGTTGAACTTGAGATGAAAAGGGGGATTCTTTTCTGTGCTGATATCAAAGGAGCCAAATTTGTCAGAGATAGTACCCTCCACCTTAGTGGAATCATCAATGAGTACTTGAACACCGATAAGGGCATTTTGATTTTGTTTGTCGAGAATATTCCCATAAATATTGGTTTGGGAATAAGCGACGTGGCCGACAAGGAAAAATAATGCAAAAAAAATCTTGTAACTCACGAGATTCATATAAGTGAGAAGTTGATTTGGATGGTGCAGATTACAGGTACAATTTCACCGGCATTTCGGCCGGGAATCCAGCGTGGCATTTCTTTTACGATTCTTAGGGCTTCTTTATCACACCCATACCCCAGGCCTCTTACTACTTCCATATTTCGTAACGCCCCCTCTTCATCTACAATAAATTGTACGAATACATCCCCTTCTATATTGAAATCTTTGGCGGCTTGTGGATATTTAATGCGTTCATTGAGAAAGGAAATCATGGCACTATTACCTCCAGGGAAGGTAGGCATTTTAGAAGCAATCTGTAGAGGGGCGGTAAAGGTCTTCTTATACCGTCTTAAGGGTTGGCTTCCTCGATTGATATAAGAAGGGTCAGAGTATATTTCAGGGGAGGCTGCGGAGGATATGAGGCCTTCGGAGGAAGTGCCCTCCGATTCGCTTATATTCAAGGTTTCTGCAGGATTTCCCAAAACATTGCTAGAGGAGTCCAAATTTTCAGAGGAAGCTAAATCTGTCAACAGATTAAGCCCTGAGGCAGAATCCCCAGTTGGCATAGAAATGGGATCGATCGCAACATCTGTAGCCTCTAGAGCGATTTGTTGAGATGACTTACCCCCTTGAGGGGTAGAGGATTGGCCAGAAGAATTTTTTCTTTGGGTAAGGACAGATGCTGGATTTTTAACCTCATTATCAATTTTTACATTCCTTTTTACGGAGAAGAGTTCTTCCTGATTATGCAAGCCTTTTAGCTCCACAGAATAAACCCCTCCTTTATCGTATAAATGGAAAAACTCTCGTCCTAAGCCTTCCTCGATATCCCCGTCTCCGAAGTCTACTAAATAAGTTACTCGAGGGTCGTAGTTAGAAATGGTAAAGCGTAAGGCTGAGTTTGCAGCTCTTGTCCCTCGAATAAGAATTTTGCTGTCTTTCGCTAGCGGAGTCTCTTCTGGACTGGGAACCTGACTGTCTGTGCCTAGGGAAACGAAGGGGTCTAATGACCGGTTGTCGGAATACATCGTATCAAAGGCACTAAATGTTTTTGGACCAAAAGATTCACTCTCCGCAAGATTCTCAATAATGTCCCAGTAATCTTCGACAGAGTAAAGTGTAACAAATAAATCGCCATATTGAACGATCATACTGCTTTCTCCGGATTCGAAATATTCCTTCACCATTTCAGGACTTAATTCCTCTAGGGCGAATACCCCTTGTTCCTCCGTCAAAGTCTGATCACTCGGCCCGGAAAAATAAAAAACCCGAGTTACCAAAATGCCAATGAGCAAAAGGACGATAATGCACCCGAAAATAATACTAGTCTGGAGAGCTTGCTTGCGTCGATGTTCCCTATTTAATTCATCAAGATGCTGGGAAATACGAGAGATTTCGCTATTCTGCTGTTTCATTGAGTATGCGCTAATTAGTAAGATCCTAGCTCAAGAGATAACGACCAAAACACCCTTTTAGTGTTTGCTTTAATTGTCATGCTTCTCTTGAAAAAAAGTCTAGGCGTAAAAATGAATAGAATGTGCTAATTCTATATCTGATATGTTTCAGCTAATTATAATCCAATTAAGGCAAATTTATACATAAATATAAAAGAATAGAAATACATTTTATGGGTTGTTTTTGAATTTATGACTTGAAATGTTTGATATACAGCCTCTTTAGTCGTATAAATTAGATCTTATTCTTATGGAAAATGGATCATTCCTGAATGATTGGTTATTTTATTAAGGTGATCTGCCTTTTTTAACAGCAAGAATGCCTAGGACTGAGCAAGATATCAATGGCTTGGGAAATTTTTAATTATTATTTGAAAATTTTTATTATTGAATTATATTGCGACAAATTAAATTCTGTAGGTCCAATCGCTTATGAAAGGAATTATTTTAGCAGGTGGCTCTGGAACTAGGCTTTATCCCTTGACAATATCTGTAAGTAAGCAGCTGATGCCTGTTTACGATAAGCCCATGATATACTATCCCTTATCATCTTTGATGGAAGCGGGAATTAGAGAGATTCTAATTATTTCAACCCCCAAAGATCTTCCCCTATTCAGAAACCTATTGGGAGATGGGTCTCGTCTGGGGATTCAATTAGAATATGCGGTTCAAGAACGCCCAGAGGGATTGGCTCAATCCTTCGTTATTGGGGAGACTTTTATCGGTAATTCGAGTGTGGCATTGATTCTAGGCGACAATATCTTCTATGGTGAGCACATTGCCACTACCCTTCAGAATGCAAGAGCATGGATTGATAGAGAAAATGGGGGGAGAATATTTGCCTACCACGTTTCCAATCCCAAGCGCTACGGAGTGGTGGCATTTGACGAACAGGGAAAGGCCACGCATATTGAAGAAAAACCAGAAAACCCCAGGTCTTCCTATGCAGTTCCCGGGATATACTTTTACGATAATAAAGTTGTTGATATAGCTAAAAATCTCACGCCATCCCCCCGGGGAGAGCTGGAGATCACGGATGTTAATGACATTTATCTCAAAAGCGAAGAACTCCATGTATCCATTTTGGGAAGAGGAACAGCCTGGCTGGATACAGGTACTCATCAGTCTCTCATGCAAGCGGGTGAATTTGTTAAGATTATTGAGGATCGCCAGGGACTCAAGATCGGATGTATTGAAGAGATTGCTTTCAAAATGGGGTATATCAATGCCGACCAACTCATGGAGATTGCTAGCCCGTTAATGAAAAGCGGCTATGGAGAATACCTCAAAAATTTGTTGGATCCAGATCGAGTTTCTATCTAGGATAGAGGGGAAGAAGATTAATAAATTAAGTATAGGCCTTTAAATTCTGAATGAGCCTTTGGCATCTCTCACGACGCCTTAGGCTGGTTGTCTTTACTTTTCTCGTAAGACATGGCAATGTCTGTTATATGGCCAATAACCTCTTTGAATATAGCTAATTTTTCTGGTGAGATTTCTTCTAAGACCCGGTTGTTGAAGGTAAGAACTGCCGAACGGGCAATCTTTCGCTTGCTTACCCCAAATGGGGTAAGGAAAATACGAGTAATTCGCCTATCGTGCTTATCTGTCTTTCTATAAATCAAGCCCGCTTCTTCCATTTGCTTCAGAGTCCTGGAGAGGCTAGATTTTTCTATGCCGATTTTGGGACCTAGCTGGGTGGAGGGGGTCCCCTCCTTATCGATATTCAACAAAATATACCCCAAAGACATAGTGGTACCCTCCTTTGCCGCTTCGAGGTTGTACATCCTCAAGATTTTCTGCCAGGCTTTTCGAATAAAAAAATCTACACTTTTCTCAGGCTTCACAAATGTTGGGATTGAGATGATCAAACAAACGCTCCTTAATAGGGGAATGGTAATATTACAAAAAATTGCCCAATTGAAGGAGACAGGCTTACTCCCAATTTTTCTAGGTTCATACATATACTATCCATCTTGACGCCTTTCTGTCCCTTTTTTCTTCTCACCAGAGTGTTTATTGGGAAAAACATCTGATACATGAAAATTCTTACTTAACTACTTATGATGAAAACATTCATTCCCTTAATGATGGCCATCTACCTGATGACCTCTTTAAATTGCTTTGCACAAGATCCGATAAGTATCAATGGATACATTCGGGACATAGAAAATGGCGAATACCTGATTCAGGCATCCATTTCCGTTATGGAAGCCCAGAAGGGTACCTATTCCAATGAATATGGATTCTATTCCCTTACCCTTTCTCCAGGTACCTATACCCTACGTGTTACCTATCTGGGGTATGAGCCCATTGAGAAAAAGGTAGATCTTGAGAACAACCAGTCTTTAGATTTTGCCCTTTCTTCCAAGCCCATCTCTACAGAGACAGTCGTGATTCAGGCAGAACAAGAGGATCAAAACGTATCCCAAATTCAAATGAGTATGGTGAAGCTAGGGATTCAGGAAATCCGTCGTATGCCCCAATTATTTGGAGAGGTGGATATCATTCGCAGTATCCAATTATTGCCTGGGGTAAGCACAGTAGGAGAGGGGGCAAGTGGATTTAATGTTCGCGGAGGAAATGTGGACCAAAACCTGATTCTACTAGATGAGGCTCCTGTATACAACTCTTCCCATCTACTTGGCTTTTTTTCCATTTTTAATTCCGATGCGATCAAGGATATCCAAATCTTTAAAGGGGGAATTCCCGCGCAATATGGAGGGAGGCTTTCCTCGGTCTTAGATATCCGGCAGAAAGAAGGAAATAACCAGAAATTTTCAGGGAAAGGAGGAATCGGGCTGATTTCGAGCCGTCTGTTATTCGAGGGGCCTATTGGAAGTGAGCGGGCTTCCTTTATGGTAGCAGGTAGGCGCTCCTATATGGATCTTTTCCTGAAACTCAGCTCGGACCCGGAACTCAGAGATACCAAATTGTATTTCTATGATCTCAATGCTAAGGTTAACTATGAGATAGGGGATAAGGACAAAATATTTCTTTCTGCCTACCTCGGAGATGACGTCTTTCAGTTTAAAAACGATTTCAAGATGCGTTGGGGTAATCAAACGGGAACCCTGAGATGGAATCACCTTTTTTCTGAAAAGCTGTTCTCCAATTTTACCGTGAATTATAGCAATTATAATTACGAATTGGGGGTCCCTGATGTCCCGGACAATATAGACCCCTTTTCCTGGAAATCGGCTATCGTCAATGTAACGGCAAAAGGGGATTGGGGTTGGTATATTTCTCCTGACCTTACTTTGAAGTATGGCGCTAGCGCCCTGTATTACGAATTTCAGCCGGGTGAAGTAGAATTCTTTGGTGATACCACCAACTTCACCAATTTCAATATAAATGCGGAACACGCCTTGGAATCGGGTTTATACCTCAGTTTGGAGCAAAATCTGGGGAATCGTCTGAACCTTCAGTATGGATTGCGTTATTCGCACTTTCAAAATATGGGTAAGGGAGAGGTATATTTATATAACAGTGAACAACCCGAATCCAGAAATCAGATTATAGATACCCTTTCCTATGATTCATTTGAAAATATCAAATCTTTTCAGGGCTGGGAGCCCCGATTGGCCCTACGCTATTCATTGAATGAGAAAACCTCTTTGAAGGCTAGTTATAACAGAACGAAGCAATATATCCACCTGGTTTCCAATACCACTGCTGCCACACCCTTAGATATCTGGAAACCCAGTGGGCCTCATGTGAGCCCCGCCACAGCAGACCAATTTGCTTTCGGGATCTTCCGGAATTTTCAGGATAATACCTATGAGACTTCTTTGGAAGTATTCTACAAGGAGTTTCAGGACTTACTTGATTTCAAAGACGGAGCTGAACTCTTGTTCAACCAAACACTAGAAACGGAGTTATTGGCGGGAAATGGTAGGGCCTACGGGATGGAATTGCTAGTAAGGAAGGCGAAGGGAAAAACTACAGGATGGTTGGGCTATACCCTTTCGAGGTCTGAGCGGAAGACCGAAGGAATCAATCAGGGGGAGTACTACCCCTCTAATTATGATAAACTTCATGATCTCTCCCTGGTCATAGGACATCAGCTGAGCAAAAAATGGGAGGTTTCGGCCAACTTTGCTTTTATGTCGGGAAGGGCTGTAACCTATCCCAATGCGCGGTACATGTATGAAGGTATTTCCCCTCCAAACTACGATAACCGAAATGGAGCTCGTACCCCAGCCTATCATCGAGCAGATCTGGCTTTCAACTGGAACTTTTCGGATGAAACCAAAGCCCTAAAACAAAGCCTGAGTATGGGGATTTACAATCTGTATGGCAGGAAGAATCCCTATTCGATCTATTTCCGCCAAAATGAAGACAATCCTCAACTAAATGAGGCCGTTCAATTGTCCATTTTTGCTGCTCCTATTCCCTATGTTACCTGGAATTTTTCTTTCTAATCCAATGAAATCAAATAGTATAAAACGATGAAAACATTATCCATATTTAATCGCAACTTGATAAGTTCCCTCTCTGTATCATGTAGTCTCCTGGTGTTATTAATTGGGTTTTCTGCCTGTGAAGATGTTGTTGAAATACAGGTGCCAGAAGCTTCCCCACAATTAGTTGTTGACGGGAGTATTTCCAATAGAGCAGGTAGACAGGAGGTGAAACTATCCTGGTCCACAGCTTATTTTGAAGAGTCTACTCCTCCCCTGGTTCAAAATGCTCAGGTGCTATTAAAAGACGATGAAGGAAGGGAAGAACTCATGCAGCTAGACGAAAAGGGAACTTACTATACGGACATTCCCGGGGAAGTAGGACGGTCTTATTGGTTGGAAATTTCGCTCGAAGATGGTAGGGCCTACCGATCTATGCCAGAGACTTTATTTCCTGTCTCTGCCATAAATGGTGTACAGGTGGTGCGGGAAGATGAGGAGGAAGAGCCCGATGAAGAGGGAAAATTTGGCTACTCAGTTTTGCTGACTTCTTATCAACCATTAGATGAAGTAAACTTTTATCGCTGGAAGGTATATGTAAATGACACCCTTGAATCTAAGGCCGATGATTTATCTTTTGCTCGAGATGACTTCGTGAGTGAGCAGGTAATCGATGTAGAAATCTTTGGAGATCTCATGCGCCCTGGGGATAAGGTACGGGTAGAGCAATTATCTATTACGGAGCGATATTATGATTTTCTCACCGTCCTGTTTCAACAGACGGTTTTCGTAGGAGGCTTATTTGACCCCCCTCCTGCTCCCATTCGTGGGAATATTGTCAATAAGGATGATCAGGCAGATTTTGCTTTGGGATATTTCTATGCTGCTGCTATAGAAGAGGGGGAAACGGTGATTGAATAGTTATTCTATGGCCTTAAAAATGCATTTTGGATAGCTTGACCTCAAAGTTGCGGGATGGAGAAAGAGGGGCAAAGGTATATCCTGCCTCCGAAAAATATCGCAAGACCAAGGGAAGGGCAATAAAGAGCCTTTCCCTGGCTTTTATGCTATCATGAAAAACCACAATAGATCCTGGAGAGGCATTGTCTGTGACATATTTTGCACAGGCTTCTCCGGAATTTTTTTCGTCAAAATCCCCACTAATAATGTCCATCATGACTACATCCAAGCTTTCCCTAAGGTACTGCCCCTGAGAGGAACTCAGTCTTCCGTGTGGAGGTCGAAATAATTGAGGACGATATCCGGTATATTCTAGAATGGTATCCTGCGCCTGTAATACATCCCTGAGGTAAATACGGTTATTGGTTTTCCAGCCATTGAGGTGATTTTGGGTATGATTTCCTACTGTATGACCCGCATCTATCACCTTATGGGCAATTTCGGGATATTCCCGTACATTGTTCCCGACCATAAAAAAAGTGGCTAAGGCCTTATGGGACTTCAGCTGGGCTAAAACCCACTCCGTAACTTCTTCGGTAGGCCCATCATCGAATGTCAGGTAGATTCGTTTTTCCTCCGTAGGTATCCTCCAAAGGTACTTGGGATAAAAACTATGGACTATAGAAGGGATTTTATTGAAGTACATACCTTACTAAGTAGAAAATGCTAAAATAATCCATTCAAAAGCAAAAGTAAAAACTTTTAGGAAAACACCAATTGAGAAATATCCACAGCTTCTCTGAGAGCCTCCTGGTCAATATTCATAGCTATTTGCCGCTCTTTGCAAAAGTCAAGCAAACTTTCCGTAGAAATGTTTCCCACTAACTCATCTTTTGCAAAAGGGCAACCTCCAAAGCCTCTAATCGCACTTTCAAACCTCCTGCATCCCCCTGCATAGGCAGCGGTGAGCATCTTTTTTCTATTTATTGGATGGGCATGGAAATGAGCGCTCCATTGTATTTGGGGAAAACCAGGAACTAACTCAGAAAAAAGTTCTTGAGCTAGATCGGGATCAGAGCGTCCAATTGTATCAGCTAAAGAGATATAAGCAATCCCTTTTCCGATCATCTTTTCCGCCCAGGATAGGAGTATCTCTATCTCCCAAGGGTCATCATAAGGGTTGCCAAAGGCCATAGACAAATAAACGAGAAGCTTTTTGTTATGTTTTAGGGCTAATTCCTGAATTTTGTCTACGATTTCTATAGATTCTGTAATTGTCTTACGTGTATTTCGCAGTTGAAAAGTTTCTGATATAGAGAAGGGATAGCCCAGAAACTGGATCTGAGGAAATTGACAGGCATCTTTTGCCCCGCGTTCGTTGGCAACAATGGCCAGTAACTCCGTGGGACCGTGGGAAAGAGCCAATTGATCCACCAATTCTGCTGTATCGGCCATTTGTGGAACGGCCTTGGGAGATACAAAGCTCCCAAAATCCAATATATCAAAGCCTACCCTTAGCAGGGCATTAAGATAACGTACTTTTAAAGAGGTGGGAATAAATTCAGGGATACCCTGCATAGCATCTCTTGGACACTCAATTAGCTTAAGCTTCTCTAGACTCATAAGTGGATAATGTTGGAAATGACTTCATAAGACCCTTCCTATCTTTGGGAATCAAAGGTATCAAAACTCCCCTAAAATCTAACTTTTTATCTCTTCAGTTACATATGTTATATCCCCTCTCTATTCCAACTCAAAATTCCGGCCTTGTTTTTAATTTTTGTTAAAAAATATAACTGATTTGTAATTTATATCCCCTGCAAAACTAGACTCATGCGTACATTTTTACTTTCCCTTCTTATTCTTGGATTTGCATTCACCAGCCTTACCACTAAAGCACAGTCCAAACTTCCCAAAGCCCATGAAATATTGGAAAGAAGTTTGGCTTTTCATGATCCCCAAGGGAATTGGGAGCAATTTAAGGGAACGATCTACCTTCAGGGGAAGTTGCCCGATAAAGAGCCTACTTATTCTGTGCTGACTTTTTTCAATAAATACTCTCTATACAAAGTCACGCGAAGGATGCAAGGGAAAATGATTACCAGGGGAGTAGCAGAAGGAGCCTGTTTTGCCCAAATAGATGGCAAATCTGAGTTGAGTATGGAATCAATTGAAATGTACAACCTAGGATGTGAAGAAATATTGAAAATGAGGAATTATCACATGCATCTGGTGGGCTTGCCGATGAAATTGTTAGAACGAGGAATCACTGTAGAGCCCAATGGTAAATTGGTTCAGTTTAATGGGAAACCTACCTTAGAAATAACCATCTGGTATCACAAAAGTAAGGATAAGGGTTACTGGCAATATTATTTTTGTCCAGATACCTATGAGTTAAAAGGGTATAGCTATTCCCCACAAAAGGATGGCAAAAATATTCCAGGAGATTTTGTCGTATTAGAAGAAGTGCTGGAAATTGACGGTATAAAATTACCCAAAGTACGGAAGTGGTACAACGCTTCTCGAGCGCCTATCGGCACAGATGAATTGATGGCGGGGAAATATTTACGGGAAGCAGATCGGATGGTTATAAGTAGGGGCAATTAGGTTTTTTATTTTTGCTTCTGAGGTGCTTAATTGGACAGAGTTAAGTAAACATTGTCCATCCTCATGCCACCCCTTTATGTAATTCCGGGCCTGGGTACTGATACCCGGATCTTTTCCAGATGGAAAACCCTCCCTTTTATGGGGGTGGAATGGTTAGAACCCATGAAGAATGAATCGTTGAGAGAATACGCCAAACGAATGGCCCAATCTATCAAACATCCCAATCCTGTTTTGATAGGGGTTTCTTTTGGAGGAGTACTAGCCCAAGAGATAGCTTCTTTTTTACCGGTTAAAGGAGTTATTTTGATTTCTAGTATTAAATCGGAGAAAGAACTACCCCATTCTTTGCGGATAATGAGATTTGTACCTTTTTATCAACTTTCCAAAGGCCAGTGGCGAATACAAACCCTTCCTCTTTGGGGAAGGCTATTTGGGATCCATGAGAAGGAAGAGAGAAACCTAATTATGGATATGTTTAGGAAGCAGACTGATTCCTATAGGATGTGGGCGATTCGAAATTTGGTACACTGGGAGGCCTCTCCTTACGAAGGTCCATTGATTCATATTCATGGAACAATGGACCGAGTGTTTCCCTACCAACGCATTTTATCTTGTATTCCTGTGGAGAAGGGAGATCATTTTATGGTTTATCGAAAAGCAGATGAAGTAGAGGCCATCGTGAAAAGTAGCTTAATAGGAAAAATACTTGGAAGGGGGCAATTCTGAAGGAGAGGGATCATTCACATTTTCTGATTTTCTTTCTTGATTTGCAGGTCCTGGGGACTGAGAAGGAACTAACTTTGAGGGAGAGCCTTCTTCATTATCAAGCAGAAGATGAGCAAACCTATACAAGTCTTCCAAGTTAGATTTGTCCTCTATTTGTGCTATCAAGTTTAAAAGGCGACCTTTGAGTTCAAGTTTTGTCATAGGGATTATCTTCTAGTATGAACTTACCCATTTGATACGAAATAGAAAAGAGTAAGTTGACTAAAAATCGAATTCTTTTTTGAGTTTATGGTAGAATCCAGTTTGATACAGGAAGGTATTTGGCTATTAGAGCAGTTGATTGCCACATCTTCATTTAGCAAGCAAGAATCGGATACAGCCGCCTTAATTTCCCGTTTTTTGGAGCGAAGGGGAATTCGTTTTCAACGGGAAAATAATAATGTATGGGCAAGGAGTAAGTATTTTTCTCCTGATAAGCCTACCTTACTTCTTAACTCTCATCACGATACGGTAAGACCCGGAAATACCTGGACTAAAGATCCTTTTGCTCCTACTAGAGAAGGAAATAGATTGTACGGCTTAGGGAGTAATGATGCAGGAGGACCGTTAATCTCATTGATCGTCGCTTTCTTACACTTTTATTCTAAGGAATCTCTCCCAGTGAACTTGATTCTGGCTGCTACAGGAGAAGAAGAAATTTCCGGCCCCAAAGGGATTGCCTCCCTTTTGCCCTCCTTGGGGGATCTCGATATGGGAATCGTGGGGGAACCAACACAATTACAAATGGCGGTAGCAGAAAAGGGCTTAATGGTGTTGGATTGCTTGGCAACGGGAAAAACCGGACATGCAGCTCGTAGCGAAGGGGAAAATGCCATATACCGAGCCACGGAAGATATTAGGTGGTTTCAAACACATGTCTTTCCAAATGAATCAGAATGGTTGGGTCCCGTAAAGATGACCGTTACCCAGATAGAGGCAGGTACTCAACACAATGTGGTTCCAGATCGGTGCAAATTTGTAGTGGATGTCCGTACCATTGACCAATATTCCAATGCGGAAACGCTGGCGATGATTCGTCGGCACGTTTCATCGGAGGTAATACCCCGATCTACGCGCCTCAATCCCTCGGGTATTCCTCTTGACCACCCCCTGACTCAATCGGGACTCGACTTGGGGCTTGATTGCGTTGGTTCTCCTACCTTATCAGATCAAGCTTTGCTTCCCTTTCCTACCATAAAGTTAGGCCCAGGAGATTCTGCCAGATCCCATACCCCAGATGAGTATATCGAAATTGAGGAAATAGAACAGGGAATACAGACTTATGTAAAGTTATTAGCTGGACTTTCATTGAGTTGATAAATTCCTCTCAGTTCTCGACCCTCTTGGGCAAAATCTAACCCATATCCTATCACAAAGGTCGAGGGTATCTCAAAGCCGATATATTCGGGCTTTTTTCCACAAAGGAAACTGTCGGGCTTGAACAAAAGGCTCGCCATCTTGATGGAGGCTGCTTCTTTTTGGGCCACATATTTGCGCAGAAACTGACTAGTTTCTCCCGAGTCTATGATGTCTTCCACCAAAATAATATGCCGGTCCTTTAGCGCTATATTCTTGCCTAACTCGAGGTCTTCTACTCCAGAGCTGAACATATTGTCGCCATAACTGGAAACTTTGAAAAACGCGAGTTCTGGTCCAACCGTAAGATTGCGTATGAGGTCCGCCGTGAAAATAACGGCTCCATTCAGCACCCCAATCACCAGTGGCGATTTGTCTTGGTAGTCCTGATTAATCTGATGTGCAAGGGCTTGTATCCTGTGATTGAGTTGCATCTCAGAAATAATCAGTTTAAAACGCTTGTTGCGTATGATTACTTCTCTCATGCGCTAAATGTAAAGATTTTCATTGGTATGATAAATAATTGAATTATCTTTATGTAAATGTACGGGGAAAAATATTACAATATTTTAGCACAATCTTTCAAACAGCTGTTCTGTGAGCGATTCTATCAAGCATGAATGTGGAGTAGGGATTATTCGGCTCCGCAAACCACTAGAATATTTCCAGGAAAAATATGGGACGGGCCTATGGGGCTTGAGTAAGCTGTACCTGTTGATGGAAAAGATGCGCAACAGGGGCCAGGATGGAGCAGGCCTTGCTTGCTTGAAACTTGATATGAAACCGGGTCTTCCTTTTCACACCCGTCTCCGAAGCATTAAACCCTCTCCTTGGACAGATGTATACCAACGAGTGATGCAGGATCTTGAAGACTTGAAAGCCCTGCACCCGGAAAAAAAGATAGATGTTCGCTTTTTAAAACAATATTATCCATATGCTGGAGAGGTTTACATGGGCCATCTTCGTTATGGGACTCATAGCAACAATACAGAAAATGCCTGCCACCCAGTAGCTCGTACTAGTAATTATATCAACCGAAATCTCACCCTGGCTGGGAATTTTAATTTAACCAATGTAGACAAGCTATTTCAAAAGTTGGTTGAGTTGGGCCAGCATCCCCGACATTTAACCGATACGGAAACGATGCTGGAAAGGATCTGCCATTTTTTGGACAATGAGAATGACCAACTTGAACAAAAGTTTCGCCAAAATGGCTTTTCCAACAATGAGATCGTCCAACTCATTGCAAATGAATTGGATATACCGAGTATTATGGAGCGAGCCGCTCAGATTTGGGATGGAGGCTATGTAATTGGAGGGATGGTGGGAAATGGAGATGCCTTTGCAGCACGGGATCCCAATGGAATAAGACCCTGTTACTATTTTCAGAATGAGGAGTTTGCTGTAGCCGCCTCTGAGCGGGCTGCAATTAGCACCGTATTTGACCTAAATCCAGAAGAAATTTTCGAATTAAAACCCGGTCATGTTTGGTTGGTTAAAGGGGCCACAAATGAGGTTTCGGTCGCGCCTTTTATCGGCTTGCAGGAGAAAAAGAGCTGTTCTTTTGAGCGCATCTATTTTTCTCGGGGCAGTGACCCCCAAATTTATGAAGAAAGGAAGGCGCTTGGACAGCACGTTTTTACCAGTGTGTTGAAGCACCTGGAAGATGGTATAGAAAATGCTGTTTTTAGCTTCATTCCCAATACGGCAGAAACCTCCTTTTTGGGTATACTGGAGGCCGCGGATAAACACATGAATACCCTGAAAGTAGAGCAAATAAGAGCTTTAGCTGATCCTACAGATTCAGAAAAATTAGCGGAAATACTTTCCCTGCGTCCTCGTTATGAGAAGCTTGTCCATAAGGATGTCAAAATGCGTACCTTCATTGCAGATGATTCCTCTCGTGACGATCTGGTAGCCCATGTATATGATGTTACGCGTAATTACATACGTAAAGGAAAGGATACCCTCGTCTGTATTGACGATTCGATTGTTCGGGGTACTACCCTCAAGAAGAGTATTCTCCATATTCTTTCCCGGCTTGATCCTCGCAAAATCATTATTGTATCTTCTGCTCCTCAAATTCGCTATCCGGATTGCTACGGGATAGACATGTCCAAAATTCACAAGCTGATTGCTTTTCAAGCTGCAATTGCCCTGTTGGAAGAAAAAGGCATGGAGAACGTCATAGAAGAGGTATACGAGGAGATTAAATCCATGGAAGGTAATCGTACTATGCACTATAAGAACGTAGTGAAATCGATCTATGCGCCTTTCACTGAAGACGAAATTTCTGCTAAAATCACCCAAATTCTATCCCCTAAAGACATGGATTGCCAGGTGGAAATTATTTTTCAACCCTTAGAGAATTTGGCCAAAGCCATTCCCGATCATAGAGGAGATTGGTATTTTTCTGGCGACTATCCCACCCCTGGAGGTAATCGAGTTGTCAACCAGGCATTTCTCAATTACTACGAAGGAAAAAACGAACGGGCTTATCAATTTGATCCTGTATAAAAAAACAGATGCGGAAAAAATCCTGCACCTGTTTTTATCAAGTAGTACTTGAAGGAATCTATTTTGGTCCCATGGGTACTCGGTCTTCCCTTGCGGGTTCATCCGGATGAATAGCCCCTTTTTGTTCGATAGACTTCATTACCTCCTCTATGGCTTTTTCCAATTGGGTATCTCTTCCCTGGGCCAAGGCAGTAGGATCTTCGGGCACTTCAATGTCTGGGTCAACTCCATACCCTTCTTTGAACCAGGTTCCATCTGGATTATACATTCGGAAGGTAGGAACGGTAACGCCGCCGCCATCAATGAGGGTAGGGGATCCTGAGATGCCGATGAGGCCTCCCCAAGTTCTGCCTCCAATCAAGGGACCTAAGCCCGCCTTTTTGAAATAGTCAGGAAATGCATCTCCTCCGGATCCTGCCCATCCATTAATGAGCATAGCCATGGAGCCAAAATGCGCTACGGGAGGCCATTGCCAGTTTTGGCCATCACGTACAGCCCAATAGGCCAGCGGCTTACGGTTTAGCAATTCGATAAACCTATCAGGGATTTGACCGCCATTATTGAAGCGCTCATCTACGATCAGTCCCTCTTTGTTCCACTGCCCATAGAACATCCTTACCAATTCATTTTGTCCCCCAATACCTGTACTGGGTACATAGATATAGCCTATCTTACCACCAGATGCCTCTTCAACGCGCTTGCGATTTCCCTCTATCCACGCCAGATTTCGAAGGCGGGTCTCACTGCTCATCGTTTTGACTACAACAGTCCGAGCGCCTTCCCAGGAGGCCGTGGTATTGACAGTTAGTTCGACAGTTTTCCCTGCTAAGCCTTCAAAGGATGCCCATGGATCTGAAAATTGGTTGAGCTCCATTCCATTTACTGCTAATATATAATCCCCTTCTTTTACATTGATACCCGGCTCATCCAAGGGTGAGCGAACCTCGTTGTCCCAGGGAGCCCCCCGAATGATTTTTTTTACGGAGAAATAGGGCCCGTTTTTGGCCCAGTCTACCCCTAAATAGCCAACTGCTTTACGTTCAGGGCTTTCCTGGTCACCTCCTCCCCGGTAAGTATGCGAGGCATTGAGCTCTCCAATCATTTCCCCAATTAGGTAGTTAACGTCACTTCTACTAGTCGCATCTGCAATCAATTTTCCATATTGCTCTTTTACCTTATTCCAATCCACCCCATGCATACCCTTGTCATAGAAAAAGTCTCGTTGGAAACGCCAGGCATCTAAATATATTTGCTTCCATTCCTCTCGAGGGTTGAGCATCATTTCCATCTCATCCAAGGCCAGGGTCTCTTCCAGTTTCTGGTCTGGCTTGACGTTTACGATTCCCAAACTTCTTCCTTTTCGAATAAGCAGTTTTTTTCTATCCCCACTGAGTTCATATCCATTTACCTTAGACATGATGCTCTTTTCTTCCTTCTCTTCCAGATCGAAATACTTCAATTCGCTGTCTCCTCCTCCACTTCCTGAGTTGGGATAGCGCATAAAGAGCACCTTGCCACTTACCGCAGCAAGTCTGCCTATATTTCCAGCTTTTGGGGGGAGAACGATGAGTCTCCTTTCGAAGCCGTCGAAATCTATTTTTACTACTTTGTCATCCTTGTCTGCCTCCTTTTTCTCCTCCTTATCTCCATCCTCTTCACTTGATTTCTCTTCTGCTTTTTCTTCCTCTACTTTGATAGCTACCGTATCATTCTCGGCAGCCAAAGGAGAAGGCACATCCTTGCGTAGGGTAATCATGGCTAGTTGTGTAGCATTGGGGTAAGACCAGCTATTGTCAAAATCGCTATAGACGGGATTAAAGGCTCTATTGGTGACCAAATAGAGGTATTTCCCATCCGGATCAAAAGTAGGATTGATGTCAGAGTAAAAACCGGTGGTGGCTTGGGTGAGTTTTTTGGCTTCGGAATCATATAGATATATCGCATAGTTTCCATTGCCCTGGGTCTTGTCGTAAGCTAGCCACTTACCATCCGGAGACCAACTCGCTGTCCAGTTCCTCAAACCTCCTTCAAAGAGGTCTATTTCCTGGTCAACCTTATCTACCCTATCGGTCTCCATGTTGTAGACATAGATGGTCATTGTTTGGTCTACATAGGCCAGCTTTTTGCTATTGGGAGACCAATAGAGGCTGTAACGAAAACCGGGCCCCAAGCTGGTCAACTTTTTTTCTTTATTACCGTCTTTTTGATCTCTTATAGTGAGTTCATATTCTCCCGATTTGTCGCTCCAGTAGGCAATATAGCGCCCATTTGGAGACCAAGCGGGAAAGCGTTCCGCATATCCTGAACTGTGCGTAAGGTTTTTAATCACGCCCTTGTCCGAAGGCAAAGAGAACAACTCACCTCTCGCTTCTACAACTACACGCTTTCCATCTGGTGCAATGCTAGCGTTTTGCATATATTGTTGAACCTTCTCCTTGGACGGTTTCACGGTAATCAAATCGGTAACGACTTGAATAGGGACCTCTTTATATTTTTCCGTTTCCAAATCCATCAGGTGTAATTTTCCTCCTGCTTCGAATACAATTTCACCGTTCCCCATTGCTGGGAAATGTACATCATAGTCGGAGAAAAGGGTAATTTGTTTACTCTGTTTGCTTTTCAAATCGTATGCCCAAAGGTTGAAACGCTCATTGGGACCTTGGTCGGAGATGAAATATATTTTGTCCTTGCCCCACATGGGTAATTCGTCATTGGCTGAGTTACCTGTAATATTCTCGGATTTCATCGATTCCAAGTCGAATATCCAAACATCAGCCGCTGTTCCTCCTCTGTAGCGTTTCCAGGTTCTAAAAACCCGGGACCTGTCTGTGTAGGCTATCTTCTTTCCATTTGGAGAAAGGCTGCCAAATTCTCCATAGGCCATCGGAAGCTTCTCGGGGAGCCCGCCATCAGCAGAAATTTTATAAAATTGCGAGAATCGTTGTTTGCCACTATTCATAGAAGAGGTATACAGGATATACCTGCCATCTGGATACCAGTCCATCAAGCGATCGGACATCCCGTGGTGAGTGATCCGCTGAGGAATTCCCCCCATAGTAGGGATAGAATAGATATCCGTATTTCCATCATAGTTCCCGGAGAAAGCCAGGGTTTTGCCATCTGGAGAGAAGCGGGGAAAGCTTTCGGTACCTTTTGGTGAAGTGAGCTTTATGGCAGTTCCTCCTTCTTTAGCAACCAGCCAGATGTCGCCCCCATAAGTAAAGGCAATGTGGGATTCTGAAACATCGGGATATTGAAACAAACGAGCGTCAATTTGGGCATGGACTCCAGACAAGACGAATATCCATGCCAGTAGAGCAATAGGTAACTTCATATAGGTTATTAAGTTAAGGGTTTTATAGATGGTTAGAATAGATAAGTCAAGATATGAATAGAAGGAGAATAACAGAAAATACGGTTGAATGGGAATTCTACATGGGGTGCCTATAAATAAGATAGATGCACCAACCAGAGAAAAAGTTGCAAATTCTATAAAATATAAGGTTTTATCTTCCTTTTTGGAAGCGGCCTCTCGCTAAACTCTACACAACTGTAACTTCGAAAGCCTTAAGTTCACCCAATGGGAAATAGCAATGAGGGTGCCGCCAGTAGCATTTAGGATGGCTTCCCATAGTTCAATGTCTACCCATTGACCTGCTATCAACAGTAAAAATCCTGGAAAAGCCCAAAAGAAAGGATCTTTTCGGCCATGCTTTTTTTTGAATCCCTTGACTAGCGCATAAGAAGCAATGCCTATGGAGAGAAAAATTAACGTGAGTTCAACAAGAGGGGATTCAAGAAAATAAAGTCCTCCAAATGCAGATAGGGTCAAAATAAAAGGAAGAAGTGCACAATGAATGGCACAAAGCATAGAGGTGGAGAATCCTACCCAATCCCAATTAATTTGTTGAATCCATTTGCTCATGGACAGCAAAAGTAGAAAGCTTTCTTCTCTTTTGCAACGATGTTGCAAAAAGAAACACAAACAAATATGGAAAATCTTATTCTCCTGATTTGGCTGAAAGCTTAATTCGAATATCTACTAACTGAGTGAATACATACGCTAGTACCAGAAAAATGGGGGGGATGAGAGGTACTAGGTATCTCGCCAAGCCATTGAGTAGGGAAATGCCCACAATGTATATGAGGATGATGAAAGTAATAGCCCAAATCTCCTCTGGGATCATTTTTCGAGCCCTCCACATGGGAACAACTGCCAGGATCAAACCGATCAACAGAAACATATTGAGAAAAATATACGTGAGAGAGGCCGGTTTTTGCCTTGTATAGGATTTGGGGTAATTGAAAAACAAACGCGAGAAGCTCGCCAGGGTATTTTTTAGGTAGTTTGAAGGATTTTCTGCTAGGTGTTCCTTGGCCCGCTCCATAAAATGTTCATCCATTTCAAAGGTGGTGGTCAAGCTATCCCCGGGAAGATAAGGGAGGCCTGCGTAGAATTCGTAATGCCTCTGCTGAAGGATCTCCAGGTTGGTAAAATCTGGGTTTTTTTGCTTCACCTTTTCTGGATGGAGTACGGCTCTTGTAGAGAACCAGTCGCCGAATTCCCCTGCATGGGGACTTGTTCTCCAGTAAAGTTGTTCTCCCCCAGAGGTAGTCCAGGCGGGGAATTTACCCGTTACCTGATAGGTATGGAGGAGGTAAGGCATAGATATCACCCAACTACCCACCAAAATCATCCCCAATTTTAGCCATTTATGTTGAGCTGCTTGCACCAGCCCCCAATCTTTGGGAAACCCTATCAATTGGATGAGTCGCCATCCGATCAATAAGCCTAATAGACCTATTACAACATAACTAAAAAAGGCTTTATTCAAAATAAGAAGCCCCAGAAATAGAATTGCCCAAAGAACATTTCGGTTGAAACGATCGGGGGAATCTAGGG
Source organism: Bacteroidia bacterium (assembly GCA_965263105.1). GTDB lineage: Bacteria > Bacteroidota > Bacteroidia > J057 > J057 > JBCCTX01. The sequence goes on from CBDHGL010000003.1 coordinate 2,695,552, forward strand.
ACTTAAAGTAGAAAAACATAAAACCACAAATGGAGAAAATAGACATACATTCTCCATATAGATGGTCAGCCCACCGATGGATAAAGGGATAGAGACCCAATACGAGGGTAAGTAGTAAGGCTCGGTTGGGAGATAAAAAGCGTAAAACAGTCAGGTGAAAAAATAGGAGTGCTCCGAATAAGAACAGGGCATTAAATAATTTTGGAACTATTAGAGGGGCATCCAGGGCGACGAATGGTGCTAGAAATAAGGGATAGGCAGGGGCACAAAGGAACTCAGGCCTCTCTGGGTTCACATAAAAACCCTGTGTCAAATAATCGGCATAGCGTAAATATCTCGGTTCATCTCCAATAGGAGAAGAAGCCGTAGTCAAAAGGATTTTGACAATATAGAATACCAATAATACGAGAAAGAGAAGCCAGGCCTTTTTACTGTTGTTGTTCATGTACGCCCCAAATTTAGCCTTTAAAAACGAAAAGTTTTCTCGTGATAAAATTAAAGGCAGCGACAGTAAGGGTTACCAGGGTTTTTGACAGGTATATGGACCAGATTGTATAGGTAGTTAGGGTATACATCATGGACATATTCAACAGGAGACCAATGAATGAAAAGATAAAGAACATAGAAATCTCCTTCTGAGGACTATGTTTACCTCCCAGAAAAATAAATCGCCTATTGAGAACGTAAGCAACATAAATGGCAATAGTGGAAGAGAAAAAGTTTCCTAGGTTAACCTCTAGCTGTAAGATATCTACAAAAAGGTAGAGGAGAGTAATATCTACTCCGTAACAAAAGGCACCAACGAAAAGGAATATAACAATCTGCTTTCCTAGATGGAAGTTGCTGGGATTTACACTGTTCATATGTTTTAAACAATCAGGTACAACGCTTATTCAAAGATAATACTTAGATGATTCTTAATGGAGGTAATTCGTGGAATCGTATAAATATGGAGGTGAATAATTGTATTTGGTTGGTGAATGGTTTTTTCTCGAATTTGAGATGAGGTGCTTAGCTATTAAGGGGGGATTTTGGGCTTTAGCCTTTGAATGTTAGGGACTAGCCCACTTTCTCAATTTGTCTACCAGAGCTGTAAAATCTTCAGGCCAACCACTATCAAAGGTCATCCTTTCTTTTGAATGGGGATGGTCAAAACTAAGTGTTTTGGCATGTAAGGCTTGACGCGGCATTATTGAAAAGCAATTTTTGATAAACTGTTGGTATTTCTTGGTTTTTAAGCCTGCCAGTATGCGGTCCCCTCCATAAAATAAATCGTTAAAGAGGGGATGGCCCAAGTGCTTCATTTGTACCCGAATTTGGTGGGTGCGGCCCGTTTCAAGGGTACACCTTACCAGGGTCATGATACCATATCTCTCCAATACTTCGTAATGTGTGATAGCGGGTTTACCCTTATCGGAATCATCGGGATAATTGTGATATTTCTTACGGTCTTTTTGGCTTCTTCCGACTCTACCTGTAATAGTCCCTTTATCTTGCTTGATATCTCCCCAGGCGATAGCATGGTACTCCCGGTCAGTGCTATGATCAAAAAACTGTTTGGAGAGGTAAGCCATAGAGAGCTCATCTTTAGCAATTACCAATATCCCGCTTGTATCCTTGTCGATGCGATGGACCAGGCCTGGCCTTAAGGGTTCCTTTGCCTTGGTAGGTAGCTTTTCAAAGTGCCATAACAGGCCATGAATAAGGGTTCCCGTCCAATGGCCAAAGCTGGGATGTACGACCATCCCAGGAGGCTTGTGTACTATCATCAGTGCCTCATCCTCGTACCTTATGTCCAGGTCCATCTGCTCGGGACTTAACTCTGGTGGAGGGGGAAAAGGGAGCATGAGGCGTACAGTATCCCCAGCCCTTACTTTATGAGAAACTTTCACCTCGTTCCCATTGACGGAAATGGAGCCAGTTTGGGAAGCATTTTTGATTTTTGAGCGGGTAGTAAAGGGAAGTAGATTGGCCAGGAATTTATCTACTCGTATAGGTTTTTGACCCTTTGAGGCAACAAGCGTATAGTGGTCGAAAAGCCCGTCTTCCTCGCGCTCTTCTTTTTCTGTATCCAGAGGGTGGAAGTGACGTTGTAGTCTTTTTTGGTCTGGCTTAGGTGTCTTTTTCATTTCCAAGTCATTGAGACCAGGAGGTTGGAACCCGATCCCAGCGATGTGCACGAAGTAGATTAATCAAATTTGGGGGGAGAGGCCCTTTATCACTACAAGCAATATTCGCTTCAACGTGTGGTACCTTACTCATTCCCGGAATAATGGTGCTGACAGCTGGGTGATGCAGAATGAAACGGAGAGCAGCCTCAGCCATCGGCATATTGCTTGGGAGGTCTTGCCGCAAAGCTTCGGCGTGATCTACACTGGATTTTAGATTTTCTGGAACAAAATAGGTACCACGCCAGTCTCCTTCAGGAAAAGTTGTATCGTATGTGAGCTTGCCCGTTAGGGTTCCTTCATCAAAGGGGACCCGTGCAATAATACCAATATTGAGTTCCTCGCACAAAGGAAACAGCCGGTCTTCAGGTGCCTGGTCAAAGATATTGTAGATGACTTGTACAGCCTGGATTAACCCCGATTTTAAGGTTTCCAGACAATTATCTGGTTCCCACCTATTTACACTTAGCCCCCAGGCCCTTACCTTTCCTTCCTCAGTCAGGTTCTGAATCTCCCTTTGCCATTCTTCCCTATCTGCCCAGGCATCTTCCCATACATGAAATTGCATAAGATCTATACATTCCACCCCTAAGTTTTTTAAGCTGTATTCTGTGTATTCCCGAATGTAATCCGGTGGAAAAACATCCTCGATGTCAAAATGTCTCTTTGAAGGCCACTTCCTGTTTTTGGGCGGGATCTTGGTGGCGGTATATAGTTTTTTCTGCGGGTATCTTTTCAGAACCTCACCCAGGTATTTTTCACTGAGACCTTCTGCATAGGCCCAAGCCGTATCAAAAAAGTTGCAGCCCAGTTCTACTGCTCGATTGAGCGACCGATGACTTTCCTTTTCTTCCGATCCTTTCCAACCGACCATTCCCCACATACCATAGCCCATCTCACTTACTTTCCATCCTGTAGACCCCAGCGAACGATATTTCATAGTGAATTTTTTTTTTACCACAAATCTAATAGGAAAATGCCAAATCCAATATGCTTCACAACTTTTATCTTGCCAAATCCGTTGAAAAGATGGGTGTTAGGACAACAACGGAATTATGCTACGTAAACCTCCAGGTATCCCCCTTCTCAATTTATTTGGAAAATTTCTTCCCCATCCGCTGATATGCCTACTTTTAGGATGCTTACTCTTCCCTCCCTCAATTTACTGCCAAGAAAGGTTGGAGCTAAAAATGAAAAGTGTCTTTTTTGGAGGAGGAAGCTACTACATTGATGGTCCTCAAACTCAGGAGATCAAGGATTTTATAGAATCGGTACCCGATTTAGAAAACTATCAGGTAGGGATATCTAGTCATACAGACAACGTGGGGGGAGTGGAATACAATGAGTGGTTAGCAAAAATGCGAAGCCTTTCTGTAATTGAGCAACTCAAAAACCTAAATATTTCTGAAGAACAGATTATCATTAAGGATAATGGACAGCGAAATCCCCTCTATAATAACAACACCTTCAGGGGCCGCCTAGCCAATCGCCGAGTAGATATTATTCTGACCCCTATTTATTTTTAATGATTGGCATAATATTAGAGGCTATTTCATGTCTGTATATCTGTTCTATTCAACATTGTTATGAGTAAATTCTTTTTTTGCATTGGTGCTCAAAAAGCAGCTACATCTTGGTTGCATTTTTCGCTTCATACACATCCAGACTTTTACCTTCCCCCAGTTAAAGAACTACATTTTTTCAACGATACAGAGTTGGGGCGTTCCGTTTTCCCCAATTTCTTTTCCTCCAAGCCTGCCTATAAAACCTGGCGTAAAGAAGTGGTCAAAGTTCTTTTTTCCTTACTTACCTTCCGTAGGGTGAAGGAAAACAGGGAAAAGCTTCGCCAATTACTCGATCGCAAGGTTATAAGGGAACTAGGGGTATTTAATATTCTTATGGGGGTAAGCGTATTCCGAATTAAACTTCGAATGCTCCTGAGTAATTTGATTCGGTTCAAAGACACCAAAAATAGCTGGAGAACCCTTCGAATTCTTTTCCTAAAACGTTCTCCCTCCGCTTTTCCCAAGTTTAAAAAACTCCTGGCCCACAAGGATTATCTCTATAGTGGAGATATTACCCCGGCATATTCCACCATATCTGCCTCAACGGTTGCAGAGGTTTATAAGCACTTCCCCGATGCAAAGATTGTCTTTATCATGCGGAACCCGGTAGAAAGAGAATGGTCTAGTGCCAAAATGAATTATATCCGAGATATAGGCCTTACCATGGAGACCTATGATAAGGATAAAGTGCGAAAGCAACTCCAAAAATTCAATATAAGAAGTCAATACCTTCAAACCATTGAGAACTGGCGGAGTTCCTATCCCGACGAGCAACTATTCCTATGCTTCTATGAAGATATCGCAGAAGATTCCTTGGGAATGTTCAATAAGGTGCTGGATTTTATGGAGATTGAGCAAGTGTCAGAGCTGCCCTTGACAAGAAAAGTCAATAAAGGAACGGTTGGAGAAATGCCTGAAGAATTCGGACTTATATTGTACAATAAATACCTCTCTATGATAGGAGAATTGGCAGAATTATATGAATCTTCTCCAGGGCTTTTTAGGAATAGTTCAAATAATTATTTCCAAAGTTGGTTGGAGGAAGGCCAAGCGTTTTTGGCCCAAGCTTCAGCGAATAATCTGGAAACCAATGCTATAAGCTAATAAGAGCTACATAAAAAAAAGGAGGCTGTCAATGAAACAGCCTCCTTTTTTTATTAATGCTGGTCGACTAAACCAGGTGCTTCATCATATAGGGATGAATTTCGTCAGGTTTGCTCACCAAATCTGCTGTACGCAAACGTGAGACTAACTCGATTGAAGGCCTGACATCCTTTACGCCAAAGCCATTACCATCCAGGATAGTCTGGTACATTTTTGTGTGTAGATCTGTAAAGCCACCAGAGAATTCGATTTCATCTCCATCTACGGTAATCGAGCGATAGGTAGGACTTCCCGCTTCAACGGCCTGTGCAGGCAAATCGTTTTTATCAATGGCCAGATACCATTTTACATTTGCTCTTTCAAGCTCCATAAAACCGCTCATTTTATTTTTTTCCCGGAGGTGCAATACACTATTCTGGACATCACCGAATAGCCACATGAGCATATCAAAAAAATGTATCCCAATATTGGCAGCGATTCCTCCAGATTTGTCCTCATCTCCTTTCCAGGAGTAGAGATACCACTTACCTCTGGAAGTGATATAGGTAAGATTGATATCGTATTTGCTATCCTTGGGAGTTTCCATGATTTTTTTGCGAAGGGAAACGATGGCATCGTGGACCCTCAATTGTAGGATTCCATAGATATTACCCTCACTTTCTCCTTCCAGTTCTTCTAATGCATCCAGTTGCCAAGGGTTGGCCACCAAAGGTTTTTCGCAGATGGCGTTCGCATCTACCCGTAGAGCTAGACGGATATGGGCATCGTGAAGGTAGTTGGGGGAACAGATGCTTAGGTAATCTACTCCCTGACGAGCTGAATCACGCTTGATGCGCTCGAGGTGGCGATCAAAACGCTCATATTCAGTGAAAAAAGCTACCTCGTGTGAAAAACGGTCCAAAATCCCCACGGAATCGTGTGGATCTAGGGCTGCAACGAGGCTGTTACCGGTATCCTGAATAGCTTGCAAGTGTCTTGGGGCGATGTATCCTGCTACCCCTGTTAATCCGAAATTTTTCATATAGAGTCCGACTCAAAAATGTGTTTAGCAAAAAGCTGTTCTTGTATAATGCGGAAATTTACAATTTTTTTATATTTCTATTGCCTGTTTTTTTAAGCTTATTTCATGGGTGAGGATAGCTTGCAAGATATGGTGGGCTGCATCTCCCTTTCCGAAGTTGGCATGAATCTGCTCAGTGAAATCTGCCTCTCCTTCTTGAAGCTTCATTTCCCAATCTGAAAGGGCTTGTCTAATAGCTTCAGGATCTGCTCCCGTAATGATATTCCCTCCAGAGGAAACAGTTTCCACCCACTCCGTTTCATCACGCATGGTGATACAGGGGCGATTCATGAAAAACACTTCTTTTTGAAGTCCCCCAGAATCAGTAAGGGCTACCCTGGCATTATTGACTAGTTGGAGCATGTCTAGGTAGCCAACAGGTTCCAGGATGCGTAGCTTAGGATGGGGCTTCCAGTCAGGGAGTAGTTTTTCAATTCTGTGCTTCGTGCGGGGATGCATAGGGAAAACTACCGGATATTGGCTAGCAGATACTTCGTTGAAAATATCCATAATACTCTCTAAACGTTGAGCATCATCTGTATTCTCCGCACGGTGCATGGTGGCGATATAGTATTGTTGGGGAGATATATTTTCCTTTTCCAAAATCTGGGACTTCTTGTCAGAAAGGCTCAGGTTGCGTAGCACCGTATCGTACATGATATCTCCAGTATTGACAGATTTTTCTACTAAGCCTTCGTCTTTGAGATTAATCATGGCTGTAGGCGTCGGTGCCAATAGGATGTCAGATATATGATCTGAAACAACGCGATTGATCTCTTCCGGCATCCTTCGGTTGAAACTTCTTAGGCCAGCCTCAATATGGGCTACAGGAATATGAAGTTTGGCAGCTGCCAGGGCTCCTGCTACCGTAGAGTTGGTATCGCCGAATATGACTAACCAGTCGGGCTTCTCTGCTAAAAGGATTTCTTCGATCCCTTCTAGCATTTTGCCTGTCTGTTTTCCATGGGCGCCAGATCCTACTCCTAGGTTTACATCTGCATGAGGCATCTCCAATTCTTCGAAGAAGATATCAGACATGTTGCTATCATAGTGTTGACCTGTATGAACAGTGAGATGCTGGAGCCTATCCCCATTTTTTTGATTGTAGGATTCGATGGCCTGGAGTAAAGGAGCAAGTTTGATAAACTGGGGTCTTGCCCCAACGATTGATAGCAGTTTCACTATATGTTGTTAAATGATTGATTTTTTATCCATTGAAAACGAAAAGTTTCCTTGTAATAAAATTGAAAACCGAAACCCCAATAGTAACCAGTGTTTTGGAGACATAAATGGAAATAGGGGTAAAGGTCACCAACAAATACATCGAGCTGACGTTAAGTAAAAGTCCAAAAAAAGAAAACAGGAAAAACATAGAGATCTCTTTTCCGGGCGAATGTTTCCCTTTGTCAAAGATAATCCTTCCATTCAATACATAGGCTACATAAATAGCAATCAGGGAGGCTAGCAAATTGGCTAGATTCACCTCTAGATTCAGTAGGTCAGCAAAAATATATAGGAATACCATGGAGACTCCATAGCAAAATCCTCCTACAAACAGAAAAAGTACCACTTGTTTTCCCAGACGAGCCTTCGATTCCTTGACCTTAGTATCCATTCGATTTGTTTATCCTTATGTCTACGATATGTGTGTATATAAAAGCTAAATACAGCAGAAAAATAGGTAATACCGGGATAAGATGTCTCGGCCATCCGTTTAACAGTGATAATCCCCCTATGAACAGTGAGAGAAAGAGTGTCAAAGCCCAAATTTCAGCAGGGATCTTCTTCCAAGAAGTCAGTGCTGGGTAGATACTTAGCAACATGCCGACGACGAGAAACATATTAACGAATACATACTTAGCGGTACCTAGGTGTTGGCGGGTATAGGATCGAGGGAAATTGAAAAAAAGTCGAACCAGGCTGGCGATGGTATTTTTGATGAAGGCTTTTGGATAGGCTTGCATGTATTCTTTGGCTTTTTCTTTGAACATGAGGTCCCGCTCTAGCGTAACCGTAGCCGAATCCGTTGTTCTGTAGGGAAGGGTTTTGTAAAAATCAATATGATTTTTGGACAACTCTTTAAAGGTAAATACCTCTGTTTTGGGTTCCACCTCAGGGTGCCATACTACATAGTCGGAATACCAATTTCCCCACTCATGTTCAAAGGGGGAAGCATGAAAATACAGTTGCTGACCTCCACTCGTACTCCAATACATAGTTTTTCCAGTAAGGGAGTAGGTGTAAACCAAATAGGGAATACACATTACAAATGCTCCTAGTCCCATAAGGGCAGCCGATCTGCCGGCCTTCACTTTGAATAATAAGCCAAAAAATACACCGGCCAAAGAGAATCCAATGGCTACATAGGCAAAAATCACCTTGGTCAAAATCAAGAATCCCAGAGCAAGGATACCCCAAATTAATTCCCGACTTAGGAACTTCTCTTGCCGGGAGTGGACACAATAAAAATAGATAAAGGCTGTACTCAAAAGAATAGAAAGTGCTTCCGAGTAGGCATAGGTAATGTATTGTAAGGTAAAGGGGTATAAGCCTAGCAAGTAGGATACCCAAAAGGCATGCTTGCGTGGAAGGTAAAGGGATAGGGTCTGGAAAAAGAACCATATGGCTCCGATTAATAGGAAGGCATTGAGCAGATGCATCCCTTTTAGGGGAAGTCCCACTGCCACGAAGGGGGCTAAGAATAAAGGATAACCAGGACCACTGATAAACTCCAAGTCATCTGGGTTGGCATAGAACCCATTGGTGAGATTGGTCGCGTAACGCAAATAACGAGGTTCATCCCCCCGTACGTGCGATTTGGAGCTAATTCCGATAAACAGCAAATAAAAAACAAACAAGGGCAAGAACAACCAAGGATAGGGAAGGGCCCGTATCCTGGCTGTCAAACTTTGAGCGCTCTCCATAAAGGGTACTGGATTACGAAGTGAGGGTTATTTAGTAAGGTCTTTTTCTCGTTCTGATTGGAGGAGTTGATTATTTCGGCGCAAATTAGTAGTTCCCAGATGAAATAATTCATCGAAGTAACGCTTGTTTTGGAGGGATAGAAAACCTGTGCCCAAAAATTGCAGGGAAATAATCAGGCAAATACCTCCTACTATGAAGGAATAGGGTCTCTGATGAAACACATGAGCCACAGACATAGTGAATGCATTTTCTACTCCCGAAGCCGTGGCAGCAATTTCTGGATAGACGCCAAAGGTATTGATAAAGATCCAGGTAATGAGATAGAGGGATACCAGGAATAAGATCAGGCCTACACTCATAAAAAAGGCATAAGGCCGGAAAATAAAGCTGGTCATCATACCTGCTAGAATCCCCTTGAAGATACGGATACTCGATGTCCTTCCAGCTGCTTTTTCCTGGAAACTCCAATCGAGATGGGCAGGAATCTCTCTTATTTTGGCCCTTAGGATCAATGATTTATGAATAATCTCGGGCATGATGCTGTAGGTATTGGATTTCAGGTTCAGGTTCTCCAGCAAATCGCGTTTATATACCCGCACCATACTGGTAAATGTATGGATGTCCTTCCTGACCGTAAGGGCCATGATTTTATTAACCACTCTACTCAGCAATAGTCGCTGGAAAGGAACGGCTGTATTTTTTCCACCCTTCATATAAGGGGAGGCAATAACCATGTCTGAGTCCGTTTCGATAATCTCTGTCATAAGACGTTCGATATGCTCAGGAGCATAACTCAAGTCCAGATCCAAGACAATTACATAATCGCCCCTTACATGTCGGAATCCTGTCTGGAGGGCCCCCCCTAGGTTGCGATTTGTTTTGTGGTGGATGGCTCGCATATTGGTCCGCTCTGCAGCGAGTTTATCTGCCAACTCTTTGGTTCCATCCTTACTTCCATCGTTTACAATGACCAACTCCCAGTCATACTCATCTTCCAAGCCTTCCATGTAAGCATATAGCCTTTGAACGCTATCCTCAATAATAGCGGCTTCATTGTAGGCAGGGGCTAAGAGCGAGATAAAGGGTTTTTTTTGATCTATAGAGTACATGCTAATTTTTTAGAAAAATGGGTGTTATTAGCTACCTATTCTTATTAAGAGGACATCTGATCAATGTAGCGTTTGATGTCCTCATAGGTTTTATCATCTACTTTTTGACTATTGGATACTTTGAAAGGAGGTAAATCCTTCTCTAACGTTTTTTTATCCAAACTGATTTTGAGAATCCGATCTGCGATTTTCTGTGTCCAGCCAGCTGGATCTATACAGAACTCTTCATAAGGTACAATAATAAAACGATCAGATCCTATAAGTTCCTGCTGCTTAGCAATAATTCGTTTGTGAAACATCACCTGGGCACAGATATCTTCAACGGGATCCACCCCTATGGCCCCAAAATCCTCAGGGGTCCCAATGCCATACCCTACCGATTCATCCCCATGGATAAATTTACGGGCATTGAAGTGCGACTGCGCCAAAGAAACGGGATTTCGATCCAGGCAAACGAAGTAAGAATTATCCAATATTTCAGCTACCAGATGCGCATACGTATTCAAACTGTTGTTTTTGCACACTAGCGGCTGGGAACTGTAATCATTAAAGGCCCCAAAAAAACGGACCATTTTGTCCTGAACATCCTTGGGGAAGGAATCAGGTATATGCTTCCGGTCCTGCCCAGTCCATTTATCCCAAAAATACAAAGCATCATTGGGAAGGGATAAATGGGAGGTACGACCATAAAAACTGCTGAAATTAATGCGTTTTTTTCCTCCCTTGGCCATCCACCCAAACCACTTCATCGCGGTAATAGGAGATCTGGGAAATAGACTACTGAGGTTATTAAAAAAATAAACAGGTAAGTGCTTAATAAGTACTTGTCCCACTAAGGTAGTACCACTTCTGGCTGCCCCACAAACAAAAATTTGGGGCATAGAAGGTTGACCGGCCTTGGCATACAATCTTCTTTCAAAGAGTTGCATGAAAATATCCAAGGGAGTCAAGACAATTCCCAGAAAAGAGTACAACATAGCCACCCTGCCAGCAGGCTTCCCCTCAGTCATGAGTCGCCATGCCAGGCCTCCAATGTTATGAAAATTGGAAGGCACAAAGGTATGGAGCAAGCGCCGAAAGAAGGTTTTTCTTTTCTCACCTTTTCCAATAGCCATGTTGTGTTGACTAAATCCACTTTTTGATGATGTAGAGGGAACCATTTAATCCGACAGTCTAATTTTGAAAAACTGAATATTAGGCAAATATAAATAATTAAATTGTCATTATCCATGAACTGGAGCAGTCTCTACGGAAGCCTTGGCTTTCTGTATAGACATATCTGACAGTTTTCGCTTGCCTCTTTCGATGGCCACCTTATGCTCCTGCATGGTTACACAACGATAGTGTTTCTTAAGCATTTTGAACATATCATCCATCACATCGATTTTCTTTTGGGCAGGGATACGCATAGCCGGGAAAAAGGAAAGAGCATCCGTATCGTCAGACCCTAGGAAATCCAGAGGATGAAGAAGAATAGAGGGTTGAGTGCCAGTAAGTTTGCACATGGCAATAGCTATACGCATATAGAACATGGCCAGGGCCTTGCTGTAACCACTCAGAAATAAAATATAACTGGCATGAATGGGTACCTTGAAAATAGGCATAGTGGTAACGGGAATTTCCATTAACCTTTCCCCATTTATGTTCCAATTGTAAGGTTTATTGGGCCTGAGACCATCTTTCCAGCTTCCAAAAAGTCCCTTACGAGTTTCCCTTTCTTCCTTGGTCATATTGCTAGTCCATAAGAAATAAGCTCTTGCTAAGGGATTGAGAATATTGGGAAAAGTGGATGCATCATATACATAGCCCCTGTCCTTCAACACCTTGAGTACCGTATCTGAGAAGCTGAACCCCGGCCCACGAAATCCTGAAGGTTTGACACCAGTAGCCTCCTCAATGTAATGTTCGGCCTTGGCAAATTCTTCATGCACCTCCTTCTCGGAGTAGATATGCAACCAAGGATCGTGGTTGAAGGTATGGCTTCCTATGTCGTGGCCTCTTTCGGCAATTTCGCGTAGAACGGGCTGATTGTATTCAAAAGCCGCGTCCTGAGCCACGATGAAAAATGTAATCTTGGTATCGTGCTTATCCAAAAAGTCTAGAATTCTGGGTACCCCATAATCCAGGTAGGATGGATAGGATTCCCAGGCATCATCACCATGGGTTTTTAGATAAGTCCACATATCATCCAGGTCAAGGGATAAGCTAGCTATATTTTTCAGATCAGACATGTATGAAAATTACTCAGTTTAAGATTATGCGTTATTTTACCGGGTGAGCTTGTGGTGTAGCCTTTTGCTTAAAATCATCGCTGTATTTCGCCATGAACCTATTCACGTGAGAACTCACGGAATTATTGTTTAACGTTCCCTGAATAAACTGGGAGGTGTTCAGAACAAAAAAGTCTGGATGCAGGGTAGCTGTCTTAGGAATGATATCTGAATAGTTAAGTACTTGGAGGGGCTGAACCTTAAAGGCTCGGTTGATCCAGTACTTTTTGATATCTGCTTCTTTCAGATCGGGATACATCCGGAATAATCCTTCGTAAAAAATCTCTTTAATCTCTTCATCACTCTTTTTCAAAAAGGGATCCGTAGAGTTAATGTATTTTGGAAGGTAAGTCAGGTAATATCCACCGGTTTCTTTGATATCTACTAAGGTACTCATCCCGATCACTCCTGTAAAGGGAATGGTTTGATCCGCGATATTCAAAACGTAATAGGGAGTAATGGGCTTGTCAGTTGCAATGATCATACACGCTACCCCCATATATTGTACGGTCTCTGTTTCTCCTGTAATTTTTACCAAGGCAGAGTCTGCAACCTTTTGAAGAACATTGGTAGGAGCTGTGAAGACAACCTTGTCAAAATGTTCTTGATTGCCTCCATGGTCAATGGTAATACCTCCATTGGGATGAGGGAGGATGGCTTCTACCGTAGTTTCCATGTGTAAGCCCACACCCATTTCGGAGAACAACTGCTCAATGCGATCCAGTGCAGTCTTATATCCGCCAGAAATGTATCCCATGCTCTCCTTTTTGGAGGAAGAATCTCCACGCGCTTCAAACAAACGCTTGATATAGCTCCAGATGAAAACAGCCGAAGCGCTTTTATAGCTATCCCCCAATTTGGCTGTCAATAGGGGCTTCCAAAACTTTTCATAGGTAGTCTTGCCACTATATTTGATCAACCACTCTTCTGAGGTGATTTTTTCCATCTTTTTCCAATCATTTATTCTCGAACCAATGAGAATGGTCATGGCCAGACGGAATTTTTGAAATAAATTCAACGGAGGGAAAAGTAGAAATTCCTTGGTATTGCTGACGGAATAAAAATTGTCATCTACATAAACGCCGGTGAAAGTTTCCTTCCACCTAAGTTCTGCTTCCAAACCAATTTCTTTGATAAAACCTAACAAAGCCTTGTCCCCAGGGAGGATGACATGATAGAATTTATCCCAATAAAAATCTCCAAAATCATAATAGGTAGCAAGGCCTCCCAACTGGGAATCTCTTTCAAAAACCTGGACTGAATGGCCCTGGTCTGCCAATCTTTTTGACAAAACCAGCCCCATCCAACCCGCTCCAATAACGCCAATTTTCATGATGTGAGTTCTTTTTCCATAACTTTTTTCTGCCATTCAAAGGTTCTTCTCATGCCTTCTTCCACAGATACTTTGGCTTTGAAGCCCAATAATCGTTCCGCTTTGGTCGTATCGGGTACCCTACGCATGACATCCTGGTATTTTCTTCCTTTTGAAATTTGGTCGTAGGGAATCATTTCTACTTTGAGTTCTCCAGAAGTGTTAGAAACCTTTTTGAGAAGCTGGGCAAGACCCAAAATGGTAATTTCTCCTTCTCCATTCCCGATGTTGAAGATTTCGCCGTTGGCAGCATCTTGGATGGTGCACTGGTAAATCCCTTCGACCGTATCGTCGACAAAGGTGAAAGTACGAGTCTGCTGACCAGTTCCGTGAATGGGTATTACCTCATCTTTCATGATTTTCTCAATGAAAACAGATTGAGGGCCTCCCCACCAAGATAGGTGCTGGTGTGGACCATAAGAACCAAAGAAACGCATCAACACAACGGGAAAGCCATAGGCTTCCATATAGGCTAGTGCCAAATGCTCATCGTAAAGCTTGGAAACCGCGTAAGCCCAGCGAGGAACTTGTGAGTTTCCTACTACACAATTTCCATCTTCACGGAAAGGCAAATCTGGGCTCATGCCGTAAACGTCAGAGGTTGAGGCCAATACACACTTAATCTGGTGCGTTTTGGCAAACTCTAATACATTCTCAGAACCCAACGCATTTATTTGTAAGGTATCAATAGTCTTACCGTAACGAGGAATTTTGAAAGCCGCAAGGTGAACAATGGCATCAAAATCTGTATCAAGACCTTCAAACGTACCGTCTTGAACAATATCTTTTTCTAAAAAGGTAAAATTAGCCGAATCGAGGTGGGCTTGAATATTCTCTATTTTCCCCATGGACAAATTGTCTATACCTACAACCTGATGTCCATTGGCCATCATTTTGTTTAGCAAGTTTGATCCAAGGAAACCGGCGACGCCTGTTACGAGAAACTTTTTCATTTAAACTTTATTAATGTGTGTTAAAGGTGCGAGGAAACAGTTGACAGCTATAACTAAGGAATAAAAAGATAAGTCTTTGTCATTCACCAACAATCGCTTGCAAGTTTGCAACATTTATTTCAATTGAACCTTTTGGCAACACTCAATGGATGGATTTGGAACATGAATGGTAAATAAGTATCAATTGATTGGGTGTTATTTATAGAAGAATTTCGAAGCTAAAATCCTTTTTTATTTACCCTCAATGAACGTATTTTTCCGCCAGATTATTCCATAGGTATTTTTAATGAATTCGGGATAACTCCTGCTTCGGATATTTACCATCAAGGCCGATAAAATAGCCAATTGGGAATAAAAGGGAACATGTTGAGAAAATTTTTCTGCCATCCAAATATTTTTATCGCTTTTTGCATCCTGATAATCAGTAAAGTATGAGACTTTCCGATAGATATACGAGTTAAGTGGGGCAGGGAGTTGGGACTGCTCATAGAAACAAAAATTGCTTTAAGAAGATGGATAAAACACTATTATTCGTCTACATAATAAAATATCTTTGGACCCAAATGGGTTTATGTAATATTAAATTTCACTCTAATCGATCCTTAATCACGATGAAACACATACTTTCCCCTGCATTGTTTGCTATTGTTCTTTTTGTTTTATCATCCTGTGTTAGT
The DNA here is from genome assembly GCA_965263105.1 of Bacteroidia bacterium. Taxonomy (GTDB): domain Bacteria; phylum Bacteroidota; class Bacteroidia; order J057; family J057; genus JBCCTX01. The sequence goes on from CBDHGL010000003.1 coordinate 2,710,755, forward strand.
CACGAAGAAATCCTGTACTTCGAGAATGATCCCAATAAGATTCCCAATTCTACATTGAGCACAATCCAGGACTCCAAGACTCATCCAGAAGCTCCTTACCTCCCTGCTTCGGTATTGCCATATTACAATACCTACATGAAGACTAACTACCTGGTTAAGCCTTTTGATAATCTGTTTATTCGGATCAATAATTTCCAGAACAATACGGCCGACTTCCTGAACAGCAATACGGAAGGAACCCGAGTACAAATCGGACCCGCACAGATGTATGTATCGAGTTTCAGTGTGGAGGAAGACGGGACGATTGACTTTCCTTTAATCGGTAAAGTATTTGTCAAAGGTCAGAATTTTAATCAGATAAAAGCACATTTAGACTCGGCCCTGAATCCCTACTTGGCGCAGCCCTCATCAGTCGTCAAACTGGCGAACTTCAGGGTCACCATTTTAGGAGAAGTTCAGGACCCCGGAATCAAATATATTTATAACGACAAACTCACGTTGATGCAGGCGATTGGCCACGCTAGAGGATTTACAGATTTAGCTAATTACAAGAAAGTTAAGCTAATACGCGAAGGATTAAAAGCCACTCAGACAGTTGAGCTTGATTTGACTAACCCTTCTTTCTTAACTTCGGAGGCTTATTTTATGATGCCAAATGACGTCATATATGTGGAGCCACTCAAGCAAAAGGCTTCGAGATTAAATGCACAGAATGTCAGCTTAGTAATTTCTGCGATCTCAGTAGCTGTTTTGGTGGCAAACTTGATTATTACACAGACTAACAACAATTAAACTTTCATACCGTGGATCCTTATAACACGCAAAGTTCACTTGGTGCAGATGATTTTTTCGGAAATAGCCGGGACCTAAGTCTCCAGAAATTTCTGAAGCGGGTAAAAAAGAAGTGGTGGTACTTTCAAATAAGCTTACCCCTGTGTTTGCTTATGGCATTTGCCTATACGCACTTTACTGTACCCAAATATCTGGTAGGTACGAAGCTCATCACTCCCGAACGCTCAGCAGCAGATGTGTTATCCAATGAGCGGGGTAAGGAAGGTATAGGTATCAACCAGGAGGATATTAATATCCTGAATGAGGTAGAGGTTCTTAAATCTTATAGGCTGGCCGAAAGCGTAGCCAATGCCCTGGATTTACAAGTAAGTCAGTATATCCGCAAGCAGATGAAAAATCTGGAAGAGTATGGTTCTGCCCCGTATACAGTGGCGCTGGATCCAGGTACCCACCAGATTATGAATGAGCCCATTGAGATTGAGATATTAGATAAGAATACCTATTCTGTATCTGTATCTGCAGATAAGTTTACTGCCTCAAGGCCTCAAGATGCGAATTCCATTGAAGTAGTCGAACCCTTTTCTTTTAATGGAGTCTGTAAATTTGGGTCGGAATGTGAGACTCGGTTCTTCAAATTTACACTTAACCTTCAGGATTGGGCCAGGAAAGAAGGAGTGGCTGCTTCATCTGAGGCACCTGATCGCTTTTTTAAAATCAATTCTAAGTCCGCCATTGCTGGGATGATACAAAGATCTCTAACCGTAGAGATCCCCGTTGAAAAGACAACAGTTCTTTCCGTATCTATGGAAACTACTAAGCCTCAAAAAGGAATAGACATCCTGAATGAGCTTTCCAAGCAGTACCAGCGTCAGCGCGTAGATGAAAGAAATCGCAACTACGATAATACTATTGCATTGATAGATCAGCAATTGGGGAATGTCGAAAGCTCTCAAGATGAGGTCAATCGCTCTCTGGAAGATGCGAGAAGGAAAGGTTCTATCAACAGTGAGGGAGCTTCCCTCAGGATAGAAGGAGAAATGAGCAAACTGAGAGAAAATTTGGCTTCTGAGCAGATGAAATATAATTACCTCTCTCAATTGCAAGGCCAGATAGAGGCAGGAAACTTTCAATCATTAGCCTCACCTGCTGGGGTCGGAATCTCGGATCAAATTCTTACCTCATCTATTCTAGAACTTAAGGACTTAAATTCGCAGAAGGTCCAGACCGAATACAATGCTCCACTAAGCCCGGAGTTACCCTTAATCAATCAAAAAATAGATGGGGCAAAGAATACCCTCCGTGGCCAAATTGGAGGCTTGGTAACTCAGTATGGTGCTCGGGTATCTACTTTGAGAAGCCAGATTGGAAGGCTACAAGGACAGTTGTCCCGTACGATTACCACGGGAATTGAATCTCAATCTATTGAAGGGAGTCAGGAATTAAACAAGGATTTAATTCTTTTCTACCAGAAAAAACGGGCCGAAGCTATTCTGGGCAAACAAGCCAATGTCGCTGATATTCAGGTTTTAGAAAGCGCACGTTTACTCAAGCCCGGTCCTGTATCTCCTAACGTAACGCTGACGTTGGCATTGGCTGTTTTCTTTGGACTATTCATCCCACTGGCTGTGATGGTAGGGCAGGAATACTTCGTTTCCAAAATTGAAGATATCAATGACCTCGGGAATTATACCCGTATCCCTGTAATCACTTCCGTACCTCATGGTTCAGGAAATGATGTGTTGAGAACTGGTTCGATCGATAAGGTTACCCTGGAATCATTCCGATTCCTGAAACTGAAGCTTATGGGACTGGCGGAAGATGAGAACTTCCAGGTCATGTCGGTCACTTCTTATATTCCCTCAGAAGGTAAGAACTATTGTGCGACCAATTTGGCTACCGCTATTGCAGTTGCTGGAAAGAAGACGATCATGTTGGACGCAGATATGCGTAAACTGCCTGTCTATTATAATAAATCTATTGGCTTGAGTGAGTATCTCAACGAGCAGACTACTCTAGAGGAGATCATCCAACAGACAGATGTAGAAAACTTGTATTATATCACCAGTGGAGAAATAGCTGAAAGGCCTACTGAGCTGTTGGAATCTCGCAACATGAGAGAACTGCTTATGCAGTTGAAAACGGAGTTTGATTACATCGTGATCAATACCCCGCCAGTAGGAATCGTTTCCGATTTGTTTGTCCTCTCAAAGAATGTAGATATCAGTCTCTTCGTGGTTCGCCACAACTATACACCTATCGAACATATCAATGAGATTGATAAAATTAAGGAGGTTACGGGCATCCGAGAAACCTACATCATTTACAATGACGTAGATAAAGAAGCCGATAAATATAGGAGGTATGGACAAAATTACGGATATTTGGGCGGTGCTTATGAGGAAATCACCATCAATCAGAATGGTGAACGGAAGTCCTCAATAAGGAATTGAGAAAGTAATTTTGCCAAACCAACTAATACCAACCCTTGAATAAGAACGATGTCATTTTAGTGACAGGTGGAGCAGGATTTATTGGTAGCCACCTAGTTGACAAATTATTAGCAGAAAATAATCGGGTTATATGTTTAGATAACTATGACCCGTTTTATCCTAGAGATATCAAGATTTCTCATCAACAGGCTCATTTCCAAAATCCGAATTATGCCTTTGTAGAAGGGGATATCTGTGATCCATCCATTTTAGAGACCCTTCCTTCTGGAATCTCAACTATTGTACACCTGGCAGCAAAGGCAGGGGTACGTCCTTCTATAAGCACACCCTTGCTGTATCAGGATGTAAATGTGAAGGGCACCCATAACCTACTGGAGTTTGCCAAAGATCGGGGAATCAAGCAGTTTGTGTTTGCCTCCTCCAGCAGTGTATATGGAGTCAATCCCAAAGTACCCTGGAGTGAGTCCGATCACGTTTTGCTTCCCATTAGCCCCTATGCAAGTACAAAGGTGAGTTGTGAATTGTTGGGGCATACCTATAGCCACCTGTATGGGATTCGCTTCCTGGCCCTACGACTTTTTTCGGTTTACGGACCACGGCAACGACCTGATCTCGCTATCTATAAGTTTACTGATAAGATTTTGCGAGGGGAGCCTATCCCTATGTTTGGGGATGGGTCTTCCAAAAGAGACTACACCTATGTCCAAGATATAGTCGCAGGTATCTATTCAGCCATCCACTATGATCAATCTTCTTATGAAGTAATTAATCTGGGGAATGGTCATACGGTGAGCTTGCGAGAAATGATAGATACCATTGGAGAGGTACTGGATCGGGAAGTCCTTATCCAGGAGCTTCCCATGCAAGCAGGGGATGTACCCCTGACTTATGCAGATATCAACAAAGCAGGCGAGTTGCTGCAGTATGCCCCCCAAACGAATTTTCAACAAGGTATTGCAGCTTTTAAAGAGTGGTTATTGGCGCGCTCGCTCCTATCGAAAAATGCCTGAAGTAAGGTTCGGAATACCCCCTATTAATCACCTTCATTAGAATTAAAAAAAACTATTCATTCGTCAGGAAAGAAAGGCTTTGTGTCTGCAAAACACCTTGAATAGACCTCAAGTGTTTCGGCAAGTGCTAATTTATCTACAGGTGAATTGCTAAGCCTCCTGTCCTACAGCGATTCATCCAACAAAATTAACGGTTGGGCCTATTATTTTTATTTACAAATTCTATTAGATAGAAATTGCAACAGGGTATAAAAATTTGATCGCTTTCGAGCTCGGTGTTTCAATGCAGTTTTGCCCATTTAGGGCCTAAAATCGTTAGGTCCAAGTTGTTAGAAAGATTTTTTCGTAAAGGGATTTATTCCGCTGCAAATTATGAATGCTATTACCCAAATATTCAATAAGGCAAAATTATATTTACTGTCCGGGAATAAGCGCAGTCAAAAGGCTAAGAAACATATCGTCTTCTCAGCTGGTATAAAAGGGGTCAGTATACTGATAAGCTTTATTCTTGTTCCACTTACAATTGGTTATGTAAATGAAAATCAATACGGGATATGGATTACCCTATTTTCGATAGTCAGTTGGTTCAACTTCTTTGATGTCGGCCTGGGAAAAGGTTTGAGAAACCGCCTAGCAGAATCCATGGCAAAAGGGGATAGGGAGGCAGCGAAGACCTATGTGAGTTCTACCTATTTTGTCCTCGTTTTAGTCTCTTCGGGTTTATTGCTCCTATTTTGTACAACCATTCCTTTCTTGGATTGGGGAAAAATTCTGAACGCCCCAGATATGGGGAGTTCACTGATGTGGGTCGTATTGGTCACCTTTATATTTTTTGCCCTGTCCTTTACCCTCAAACTCATTACCACCATTTTATTCGCTGACCAGCGGCCGGCTGCGGGGGGACTGCTCAAGCTTTTCGCCAATGCCATTTCTCTACTTATCATCTTTTTGCTCACCCAGTTTACGGAAGGCTCTCTTTTATACCTCAGTATAGCCTTAGGGGCTGCCCCATTCTTGGTTTTTCTCTTGGCAACCTTTTATTTTTTCAAATACGATTACAAGGAATTTAGCCCCAGTTTTAGCTACGTAAATAAGGACTATTTTAAAGACTTGATGAGCCTGGGACTCCAGTTCTTCGTCATCAGGATTACGGGAATTATCATTTTCTCTACGGATAATATGATCATTACCCAAATCTATTCGCCTGCCGAAGTAACTCCTTATAATATAGCCTTTCGTTACTTTAACCTACTGACCTTGGGATTTACCATCGTAACGACGCCTTTCTGGGCAGCCTATACGGATTCTTATACCCGGGGAGACATGGACTGGATAAAACGCACTAATAAACGACTCATTCAAATTTGGGGGCTCATGACTATTGGGGGCGTGTTCATGTTAATTATTTCAAAATGGTTCTACAGTATGTGGGTACCGACGGTAGAAGTGCCCTTCCTGCTTACGGCCTTAATGTTTGTTTTTAGTGTTACCAAATCGTGGGGGTCAATTTTTGTTGTTTTGATAAACGGGGTTGGCAAAGTGCGGCTCCAACTGATTACCTCTGTAATTGGAGCCTTAGCCAATATTCCTCTGTCCATTTATTTTGCCAAGAACCTGGGAATGGGTACCCCTGGAATAATTTTGGCTAGTACCATATGTCTATTTTATGGCCCAATAATTGCCCCCATTCAGTATAAAAAGATTATGAATAAAAGTACGCGTGGCATTTGGGATAAGTGATGGAACCTCAAAGAGATAGTACTTTCTAATTAGCATCAATTACTATGCATAAGCTTCCAAATTTTCTTGTAGTCGGCGCAGAAAAAGCAGGAACCACTTCTTTGGCCTTAACCCTGTCTAAGCATCCCGAAATATTTATGCCTGAGGTGAAGGAATTGCGTTTCTTTTCGGAACACAATTGGGACAAGGGCCTGGACTGGTACACATCTCACTTTGCTGAAGCTGGAGATGCCAAAAGACTTGGAGAGGCGAGCCCTTCTTATACCTGGCACCCTCACCACGACCAGGTTCCTGAAAGAATATTCAAGACACTGGGAGAAGACATCCAGTTAATATATTTGGTAAGGCACCCGGTAGATCGCCTGGTATCTCATTATCGCCATGCGCTTTACAATGATTGGTTGCCACACTCCACCACCATCGTAGAGGCTATAAAAGAAATGCCACAACTCAAAATCTGTAGCCTGTATTACTTTCAAATAGAACAATACCTCCCCCATACACATCCAACTCAGTGGCTGGTTCTGCCACTGGAATATTTGAAACAAGACCCCAATTCCTATTATAAAAGGGTATTTGAGTTCTTAGATGTAGATCCAACCGTAGAGCCGGAAATACAGGTTTCAAATGTGACAAATTCAAAAGTGTACCTACCACCCGTAGTTAAAAAGGTGTTGAGCGTACCTACTGGTGGAATTTTAGGTGGGAAGGGAAAGAAAGCAATTAGGGGAGCCCTGAATTCAGTAATGGGAAAATCCATTTCATTACCCGAAGTGACGCGTGAAATGCGGATACAACTCTTTCATGAGTACGAGCATGACATAGAAAAACTATCGGAGTTTGCCGGCTTTGATTTCAATTCTATTTGGACAGAATAGAGCTCGTTTCGGCGTGAACCTCAGGCGACACTATTCACACTGTAAAATTAACAGTTGAGGCCATATAGTCATTTTTTCATGCCTTATTCGGTGATATTGCGGCCGTATTTAGCTGGTAATTATACCGATGTATAGCACATTAACTTTGGTATTTAATAGAGTTAAATTAAAGTTCATATATCTTAAACTTTTTTTAACCCACAAGTATTAATAATTCTCAATAAATCTTATACGAAGTAACGTTATCTAGACTATTATGAAAAGAGCTTTAGTTTGTGGAGGCGGTGGATTCATCGGCTCTCACCTTGCAAGAAGACTGAAAAATGAAGGATATTGGGTAAGGGTAGTTGATTTGAAATACCCTGAGTTTAGTGAGACTGCAGCCGATGATTTTGTCCAAGGAGACCTGAGAGATACCAACCTATGTAAAGAGGTAGTTGACCAACCCTTTGATGAAGTTTATCAGCTAGCTGCAGACATGGGCGGAGCTGGATTCATCTTCACCGGAGACAATGATGCAGATATCATGCACAATTCTGCTATGGTAAATTTGAACATGTTGGATGTGAGCTATAAGGCCGGAGTTAAAAAGATTTTCTATTCTTCTTCAGCTTGTATATATCCTGAGCACAACCAACTCGATCCCGATAATCCCAACTGTGAAGAGGCTTCTGCATATCCAGCAAATCCAGATAGTGAGTATGGATGGGAAAAACTCTTCAGTGAGCGTCTTTATCTTACCTACAACAGAAACCATAGCATGGAGGTTCGCGTAGCTCGCTTCCACAATATCTTTGGTCCTGAAGGAACTTGGACGGGAGGAAGAGAAAAAGCACCCGCTGCAATCTGTCGTAAGGTAGCTGAAACGCCAGAAGGAGGATTCATCGAAATTTGGGGAGATGGTCAGCAAACTCGTTCTTTCCTATACATCGACGAATGCCTGGAAGGAGTACGTCGCCTCATGGAATCTGATTTTATTGGACCTGTAAACATCGGTTCTGATGAAATGATCTCTATCAACAATTTGGCTCAGAGTGTAATCGACGCCTCTGGCAAGAACCTTACTATTAAAAATGTTGATGGTCCTACTGGTGTAAGAGGAAGAAACTCTGACAACCGTCTCATTCAAGAAAAATTGAGTTGGGCGCCTAGTCTTCCCCTCCGTGAAGGAATGGCCAGAACCTATGAGTGGGTATCTGCACAGGTGGAGAAAGCATCTGTTCAAAACGTATAAGTCTTAGTACGATAACTAATTCGCATATACACCCTTAAATTCTTCTGTCTTTATCTGGCAACCAAGCTCTAAACGGTCGTGCTGGATAAAGACAGTTGGTTTTTTAGGACAATCTCAAGTATACATGGAAAATAAAAAGATCCACCTGGTACAAATTGGGGACTCCAGCTTCCCTATGGGCATGGCTACCAGTGAAAAAATTCGCCTAATTGGCCTTGGTCTTATAGATGCGGGCATGCATGTAACAGTAATAAACCGCAAAGGGAATTACGCCCTAGATTCAGGAATAGATATTCCTCCAAGAGGGACCCATGAAGGGATTGATTACGTATTTTGTTCCAACACCATATATCGACCTAAATCCTTTCTCCAAAGGAACTTTCGAAAGCTATTAGGTAAGTGGAATGAATTTTGGCTGCTGGTGAAATTTAGTAGAACCACCAACCTCCAATACGCCATCATTCACAACATAGAGTTTACTACGGTCATGTACTACAAACTCCTTTCCATTCTGTTGGGGTTCAAAACAGTTTTTATGTATGTTGAGATTGCTACAGAATTGCCAGAAAGGAATAAGTTTCCCACCCGCATGCTGGATCGCTGGATGGAAAATTTTGGGGTAAATAGGATGGATGGAACGCTGCCGATTAGTGAGGTAATCTGTAGGTATCTTGAGGAGACGGCTCCCAAAGTTCCTTCATTTAAGCTCCCGATGATCTGCGACTTTACAAAGTTTGAGCATCTGGAAAAAGATCCTGCCCGTGAAAAATTCTTTTTGTATTGTGCCTCCCTCGTTTACTTGGAGGTCATATTTTTTGCTATAGAGTCCTTCCACAAGTTGAATCCGCCCGCTGAGTGGAACTTGTACATGGTCTTGGGAGGACAAATGGAAAATTTACCTAAGGTTGAAGCAAAAATTGCTGAATTGGGTATTCAAGATCGAGTGAAGATATTCAATTGGATCCCTTATGAGGAATTGATCCAAAAGTACAAGGATGCCGAAGCCCTGATGATCCCCCTAAGGGATACCAAGCAGGATAGGGCCCGATTCCCACACAAGATTGGGGAATACCTGGCCTCTGGCAATCCCATATTGACCACTAATATTGGAGAGGTTGAGCATTATTTTGTAGATGGAGATACATCGCTAATCGCAGACGAATATGACCTTGATCAATTCGTAGAAAAAATGCAGTTTGTAATCGACAACCCAGAAGAAGCCCGAGCTATTGGTATGCGTGGTAACCAGTTTGGCTTGGATACTTTTGATTGTATTGGCTACGGGAAAATGCTTCACAGCTTTCTGCTTTCCCTAAAAGGAGAGGTCGCACCTGAGCCTGTTGCAGTCTCCGAAAAGGTCTAATATTGGTAAGGCAAAAGCGTTATAAAAAGAACGGTAATTTTTAACGGATAAATTCTGTATATGACATCGGTAGTTAGTCCAGGAATTTCTCATAGGCCTGCTCAAATCCGCAATAGGGATATGAAGCCGGATATGTTTGATGTCGTAATGGCCTACACCATTGTGTTATTCCCCATTTGGGGAATGCTTTTGCGCTTGGCCGTGAATATGTCCGTTATTTATATTACGACCTTCCTTTTCTTTTTTGGTAGCATATTTGTCCTGGTTCGTGCCTACCAGCAGGGTCAACTAGAGCTTCCTATATATTTCAATATTTATGCGCTCTTTGTTACCTACACCGTTATACTCAATTTTTTATACACGGATCTGCCTTATGTGGATGGGGTGTTTAAATTCTTTTATTCTAATTACCTGGTTACCTCCCTGCTAGGCTTATTTGTGGCCTTGAATATTCGACTTAATGCCGTGTGGTTGAGGAGGCTGATCAAAATTATGACGGCAATTGTCATTTTTGCTGGAATCACCTCCCTTATTCAGTTTTTTGATCCAGACTTTCTGGTCGACAAGTCCAACTTGGCTGCTGTTGAGGCTAAAAGTGCCAAATATGGAGACCGGAAGTGGTCTATCTATACTTGGGGAAATTATACAGATATCGGGTTTAGTTTCCTCTCTTATATCAGTATTATTTTCAGCATTGGGATGGTCTTCTCACGTAGACAATACTGGTTGGTATTTTTGGGTTTTCTCGTATCCTTGTTAAATGGATCGAGGTGGGTAATTCTCAATGCCATAGTCATATCCCTTCAAGACTTCCTGGCGACCCGGAATCGCTTCGCCCAATTTATCCGCTTTTCCATTTATTCTGTGGTATTGCTTGCCTTAGTTTATGGCACCCTCATTCTTATTGGAGTAGACCTGAATAAGCTTATTTATGATAGATTATTCCAGGAAAGTGCCAGTACGCGTCTGGTAGCAGTGGAAGTCTTTTTGGACCAATTCCCAAAGGCACCCATAATAGGTACAGGGGGGGACTATACAGCTGAAACCATACGTCTTATCGCAGGTAGGAGTTCTCAGATCCACGTAGGCTTTTTGGCAATTTTTTACTTGTACGGGATTATTGGGGGATTATTATTTATCTCCTTTCTATATTCTATATTGAAGAGAATGGGGGCTGTAGCCCAAAAGACAAACTATTGGGGATCATATTATGCCTTTCTGGGCTTGGCTTTGGCCAATCTTACCCTGGTGACCTTTGGTGTTTATTATCATGGCCTGCTTCTGGCAGTTATTTTTCATAATTTTTTCAAGAGGAATGCCCATCAAATAAATTCTTCGTCGAAGGTGAAAGTTGCGAAACCTAAGACTTCAGACACAGTCAAAGCAGTTTAAAGGCCACTGTTGCTCCTTTGTTGTCGGTAAGTTGGGTATAGGCTGTATAGGTTAATTAAACGAATATTCTGGGATCCCTCCGGACCTCTAGGGCTTTTGACATGGCATTTTTTACAAATATACCCTTACCCAAGACCCCTTATCGGGTTAAGAGGTTACTCAACGCAAGATTCGGCTTGCGATCTATAGATCTTCTTCTTACGTATTTTCTGGTTTTTTTTCCCTTTTGGGCGATCTTTTTGAGAGTTGCCTCCAACATGTTGATTTGGTACGTAGCTACCCTCATCTACGCTGTTTCCAGCATTGCAGTCCTAGCCAGGGGCTATTTCGAAAGACAATTGCGAATACCTGTTTACCTCTCTCTATATGCCCTCTTCGTTATTTTTACTGTCTTGACGAACTTCTCCCTTACCGAAGAGCCCTGGTCCAAAGGAGTAATCAAGTATCTATATGCCAATCAACTCATTTCTTCCCTCTTAGCCCTCTTTATTGTTTCCAATATTCATCTGACCCTTTCCCAGCTAAAGAAGGTGATTCATGCCATGACGGTGGTGGTAGTTTTAGCCAGCCTGGTATCTATCATCCAATTCTTTTACCCTGATTTCCTTTTCAATCGAACGGAGGCTTATCAGTACATAGAGTTTAAGTACAGTAACCGGATATGGTCTTTATATTCCTGGACCCTCTTTGTGGATATTGGGTTTAGCTATCTATCCTATATAAGTATAATTTTTGGTGTGGGATTGTTGGTATCCAGGAGGAAGTATGTGATGCTGTTAATGGGCTTCCTCATCTCTCTTCTCAATGGGTCTAGATGGGTTATTCTGAATGCGATAGTCATTTCTTTTCAGGATTTCTTAAGTGACAGGAACCGTTTCGCTCGCCTGCTGAAATTTGCTGTTTATGCCTTTTCCGGTATTATCCTGATTACTATTTGTTTATTTCTCATTGGAGTTGACCTCAATGCATTGATATTCGACCGCCTTTTTCAGGAAGAAAGCGCAAGTACGCGTCTGTTGGCCCTAGAGGTTTTTCTAGATCAATTTCCCCAAGCGCCCTTATTGGGCACGGGAGGGGTATATACCCAAGAGACGTTGGATCTCATTGATGGGAGAAGCTCTCAAATACATGTAGGCTACTTGGCAGTATTTTATTTGTATGGGTTAATAGGAGGGATACTATTCCTGGGGTTTTTATATGCCATCCTTCGAAAATTTTGGACTGTTGCTAAGAAAACTCGGTATTGGGGCTCCTATTACTGCTTCCTGGGTTTTGCACTAGCCAATCTTACCTTAGTTTCATTTGAATTGTATTACCATGGGCTATTACTCGCCGTTGTGGTACACAATTTTTTTGAGCGAAATTCTCACTTGAATTTCCAGAAGGTAAAGCGAAAGCGAAACCCGTCCCAAGGGCCTACCTTACAATTCAAAGATTTTAGGTCAGGCAAAGGTTTTCGCCAGGTAATAGAAAATCTCTCGCGAGAGATGCTTTCAGCAGGAATAGTAATGGAGGAGAAGGATATCGAAGACCTGTATCGTCAGATAGCTAATAGTGAGGCTGCAAGAACGGTTCATCTTCGAAAGCAAAATTCGCCCATAAGAAATAAAAATGGAGCTGAGCAATATGAAAAAATTTACAGCCAGTTTCTTGCTAAGAAGTTGGCTAAGTCCCAACTAGAGTTAAAGGTAAAGGAAAAATCATCTTTGCAAGGCTACGGTCCTCCAGGCTTATCTAGATTAAATGACAGAGAGGTCTTTCGGGAGTGGGCCATAGATGAACAAAGAAGGGCGGAAGCTGATGAGAAGTCGGACGAAGCAGCGCTAAATGACATATTTGAAATTCAAAAGGTGATATACGACCCAGAGTTTTTTAGTAAAAAAGTCATAGACACCCGTGATAAAAAAACGAAGGTATTGCGATTAATCCCTTCAGACAAAATTAGCCATTGGGATGTGCGTTCCAGGTTTTTTCAGGTATACGAGAAAGAACTTTCCTACTATGGAGAACTCACAGAAATAGAAGACTCATTCAATGGATGGTATTACCTTCGGCCTTATATTGAGGCCATTTCCTTGGAAGACTACCTGATTAAGGTGGGAATCGCAGGAAAAAAGCATCTGCATGAACTGAAAGAGAGCGATCAAGAGTTAATATTTTTTATCCTAAAAGATCTGTTTAATATCAGTATCCTTCACGGAGAAATGACTACCAAAAACACCTTGATAAAAAATCTAAACCCCTGGTCTCTGGACCGAAATGTGGAGGTTGTTTTGACCGGTTTTACTTCTCGATATATCAGTGGTCGAGAGATGGATGAAACAATTCACCAAGTGGCCATAGACGCATTTGGGGAGGAACTGTATGAAGGAATTCTTAAAAGATTTGAATTTTAAGAGCTAGTTTTCCCCGTTCTGATTTTACGCAACATTTTCTCAATATTCGTGAATGTCAAATCATCCTTTAAAATTAACAGTTTAACCCGAATTGAGGATATAACCCAGCTAATTACCTGAAATTGCAAGTGTTGTAAGTACAAGTGTTATCCTGGTATTTAGCTGATCATCACCCTGTCTTATTCTTCGTATGCATGTAAGATTCATATACTGGACCAGTAATTGCACCGAAACACAAAAATCATTACCTATATCCATCTAGGAATTTGGAATAAATAACAAATTTGCACATGAAATTACTTTGGTTTACCAATACTCCTTCTTTGGCAACAGAAAAACTCACGGGATCCTTTGGTATTGGTGGAGGTTGGTTGGAATCCTTGGAAAAACATTTTAGGGGACAAACGGATGCTGAGGTTGCAGTTGCTTTTTATTGGGATGGAACGGATTCTCTGATGCACTTCACGGAAGAAGGAAGGGAGTATTTTGCCATTCCTTCTCCTCATCGAGGAGGGAAATTGGAGAAATACAAGCGTCGCTCAAAAGGACTTATTGAGGGACCTGAGTATCTGACATACTTTGAGGATATAGTCAAGCAATTCAAGCCCGATCTAATTCATGTATTTGGATCAGAAAAAGCCTATGGACTGATAGCGCCTCGGGTAAAAGTACCTACAGTAATCTGGATACAGGGAAACCTAACAGTTTATACCCATAAATGGTTTGCAGGAATTAGTAAAGAAGAGGTCCTAAAGCTCACCCCTCAAGGTCAAAAGATCAAATCTATGGATATGGTCTCGAGATATAAGTATTATCTCAATTTGGCTGAGAGAGAGCGGGAAATTTTCAGAGGATGCAAATATTATACAGGGAGGACAGACTGGGATCGTCGCATTGCCTCGGTTTTATCCCCTGACTCCCAATATTTTCATTGCGAAGAGATTCTAAGAGACGCGTTTTATCAGGTGGATTGGGAACCACATACAAACAGGGATGAACTCCGCTTGATGACTACTATTCAGGGCAATCTGTACAAAGGCATGGAGACACTAATAGAAACCATGCAAATCCTGGTCAACCTGGGGAAGAAGGTAAGATGGCGTGTGTGCGGCCTTAAAGAGGGCGATGGTCTAATCCAGCTTTTACAAAAGAAGTACAAGAAAAATCTATCTTCTCTGGGAATCGATCTATTAGGGAGAGTAAACCCAGAGACTTTAATTGATGAACTTCTTAAAGCAGATGTGTTTGTCCATCCTTCCCATATTGATAACAGTCCTAATAGTGTCTGTGAAGCCATGTTGGTGGGGACACCCGTATTAGCAACTTACGCTGGAGGGACGCCCAGCCTTCTTGAAAACAACCAAGAGGGGCTATTGGTTCAGCCGGGAGATCCTTATGCTATGGCAGGTGCCATTCTAGACCTTCAACAGCGTCCTGATATTGCCGCCCAAATGGCTCAGGCCGCCAAGTCTCGTGCACAACAACGACAAAATCCTCAACAAATCGTCCAATCACTTCTGGATATATATCAGCATATTTTGGAAAAGGAGCACGAACCCAGTAAGGTAGATTCGTTGTCCATGTAAGCCAGGCCTATGAACGGATTCAATAAATTACGAAAAGACTTCTCTGGAACCTTATTTCAGCAAGGGAGGAAATACCGAATCAAACGATTGAAGTTCTTCTCAACGCTTAGGGCCAATCTCTGGTTGAAAATGAAAGGGGTGCATCTGGGTAAGAATTGCACCTTTTATGGGATTCCCTATGTACGCAGAAGCCCTTTTTCTACTATTAGCATTGGAAATAACTGCTCTTTCAGATCAGATAGTACCTCCAACTTGGTCGGAGTAAATAGGAAATGTCTTCTAAACACTCACCAGGAAGGAGCCATTATCAAAATTGGAGATTATTCCGGATTTAGTGGGGTGGTCATCAGTGCAATGCAACGTGTAGAAATCGGTACTCACTTGCTCTGTGGGGCAAATGTTCTGATTACAGATTTTGATTTTCACTATGTAGATCCCAACAGACGCCAGGAGGTTGGTTCAAAGTCCGCTCCTGTCATAATAGAGAACAATGTTTGGTTAGGAATAAATACAGTAGTACTCAAAGGCGTTAGGATTGGAGAGAACTCTGTCATAGCTGCAAATAGTTTGGTTATCAAAGACATTCCCCCCAATGTAATTGCTGGTGGGAATCCTTGTAAAGTAATAAAAGAACTAACGCCCCCCATTCCTGCCTGAACCTAAATTATGCAGAGAGTGGCTTTGTTTCAACGATTTATACCCAATTAAAACCCTATTTATCACAAAAAATTAGCCTATATCGGGTTCAGTTAACATCCCATTAGATATGAAGATATTGCTTATAACGGATAGTTTTATGAAGGGCGGAAAGGAACGTCAAATGATGGAGCTTATGAAAGGCCTTCTAAAATATCCCCATGTATCCTTCGAACTTGTATTGTTTTCAAAAAGAGTGGATTATGAAGAAGTATTCGATCTGAATATTCCCATACATATGCTTGAGCGCAAGCCCAAGAAAGATCCTCGGATCTTCATGAAGTTTTACAACTTATGTAAAAAGGTGAAGCCTGATATGATCCACAGTTGGGGGTCCATGCCTTCTATCTATGCGCTTCCAGCCGCCAAGAAACTGGGGATAAAGCTCATTAACGGGATGATACAAGATGCCCCTCATGACATGAAGATAACAGATCCCCGACTTTTTCGGGCTAAGCTGACCTTTCCTATGTCTGATGTGGTTATGGGAAACTCCATTGCTGGCTTAGAATCCTATGGGGCCCCCTCCGAGAAGAGCTTTTTGCTGTACAATGGCTATGACCTGCACCGTTCACAAAATTTGGATACAGAGGAAGAGGTCAGAGCGAGATTTAATATTCAAACCCCTCATATCGTCGGGATGGTAGGTGCTTTTGCTGATCGTAAAGACTATTTTACCTATATAAAAGCTGCCATAAAAGTGGCTTCCCAAAGAAAAGATATCACTTTCCTCGCTATAGGAGGAGGGCAGAACAAGGAAAAATGTGAGGCGATGGTTCCCAAAGAACTCTCTCCTTATATCATTTTCACCGGACAACAGAATGGAGTAGAGTCTATCATTAATGTATTTAATGTTGGCGTCTTGTCTACCAACCGCAAGGTTCATGGAGAAGGAATTTCCAATTCCATCATGGAGTATATGGCTATCGGTAAGCCCGTTGTGGCTACAGATGCAGGAGGGACTAGAGAAATAGTGAGGCATGGGGAAAACGGTTACCTGGTAGACCACGGAGATGCAGATTCTCAAGCGAAGTACATAATGGAACTTGTAGACAATCCCCAAAAAGCCGTACAAATGGGACAAAATGGGATGAAACTGTTAGAAACCGAATTTAACCAGGAAAAGATGGTACAGACCTGCTACGAGTTGTACGAATCCCTTTACAATAATTCGGAGAATAAAAAAAGTATGAGTTATGCAGATATCACTGACTCCTGAGGAGAAAAGTCTCTTTAAACACATCAAGTTTTACGATTACAAACAGGCTACTAGGGGTGAGTTTGCTGACTTTTTTGTGGCAGGTCCGCAACGCACAGGGACAACCTGGTTGACCCATAATCTCAAGCTACATCCTGAGATTTACCAGACCACCCCCAAGGAATTATTATTCTTCAACCGCTTGCGGTTGGATCAAAATAAGTATACCTACAGCTATTACAACCTGAAGTGGAGATGGCTCCACAAAGACCCTAAGTTTTTCGTTCGCCAGGTAGCACGTGTGGGATACTATGATTTTATCAAAACGGGTAATTACCGGGCAAACCAGTTGGAGTGGTACCTGAAATTCTTCGATATTCCCGAAAAGATTTTTCGGAAGCTCAACCACGATATGCAGACGCTCTATCAAGAAGATTACCGACCCAAAATCAAGGGCGAATCTTCGGCGTCTTACGCAGTGGTAGATCCGGAAGTAATCGAGGAGATAGTACGGATAAACCCAGATATAAAGGTGATCTTAACCTTGAGAGAACCTGGGGAGAGGGCTTGGTCTCATGTGAAAAAGGACCTAATGCGGGAAGCCTATAGAGATTTTAGTGAAGTACCTAGAGAGAAAATCATCGATTTCTTTGAACAGGACTACACCATTCGTTGTGGGATGTATACCCAGCAAATAGAAAACTGGAAGGCGGCTGTGAAAGAGGGGAACCTCTTTTTCTACCAGCATGACGATATTCAAGTGCGTCCGGTAGAGTTGCTTCACGAAATATTTTCCTTTCTCGGGGTTACCAATGATGCCAAGTATATCAGCAGCAAAGCAGGTACGGTCATCAACCCAACAAAGACGATGAAAATCCCAACAGAATATCGGACCTATCTAGACAATATGTTCAAAGAGGAAAAGGAAAAGCTGGCCGACCAATATGGTATCATTTTCCGTTCATCTGGTGAACCCATTACCTCGTAGATTATGAAATTGAAGCTAAGCCCATCTGAGCAACAAGCTTTTACTTTTACGCGCTTTCATCAAAATAAGAAAGAGATTGAAGGGAACTTCCCCGATTTCCTTATTGTTGGGCCACAGCGTACAGGTACGACATGGCTTACCCATAACCTGCGTTTTCATCCTGAAATTTTTCTGTCTTTTCCCAAGGAATTGTACTTCTTCAATCGATTAGCAGATCCGATGAGTCACCGTTCCTTACATTATGAGCGCTTTGACTGGAATCTGTTCTTCAAAAGCCCTAAGGCTTTTGGTCGAGAAATTGCCAAAGTAGCTTATTTTGATATCCTAAAAACGGGAAAATACCAGGCAAATGAACTCGAGTGGTACCTCAAGTTTTTTGAATTGACGCCTCAGGCGACGAAAAAGGAGCGACAACTCATACAAGAGTTGTATGGAGAAGCCTATGAGCCTACCCTATTAGGTGAGGCAACCGCTTCTTACGCTGCCCTGCCTCTGGACATTATTCGGGAAATTGTCGCCCTCAACCCCGATCTGAAGATTATTCTCATGGTAAGAGATCCAGTGGCCAGGGCCTGGTCCCATGCCAAAAAAGACCTGGTAAGAAATGCCTATACAGATTTTGAAAAAGTTCCTCAGCAAGCCTTTATTGACTTTTTTGAGGAGCCATATCAGATTCGTTGTGGAAGCTATACAGAGCAGATTCAAAATTGGAAATCAGTTCTTTCTGAGGAAAAGATATTCGTAGGAGATTACGGAAGGATCAGTTATGAACCCAAGCGTTTCATCCTGCAGATTTTTGAATTTCTAGGAGTCAATCCAGCAGAAAAATACGTAAATGAAAAGATAGATCAAGTGATTAATAAAACTGGAGACACTAAAATTCCATCGATTTATCGCGATTTCTTAGAAGAAAAATTTAAGGAAGAGAAGCTGCGCTTGGCAGAGCAATACGGGATTTCCTTTAATCAATTAACATAGTATATAGATGGTTGCCATACTGATTAATTCACTTGCTGGTGGTGGGGCGGAAAAGGTCGTATTGACCTTATTAAAGGAATTTCGTTCGGCGGGAATGCCCGTGCAACTTATTCTAATCGAGCGGGAGCAGTTTTATGAGCTTCCTAAGGGAGTAAAAGTACACTATCTGACGGAAGAAGAAAAAATAGAGAGTAGTACCAAAAAACTGGTATCCGTTTACCAGTGCGCCCAAAAACTCAAGAAAATTGTCAAGGAAGAAGGAATCCAATGGGTACAAAGCCATTTGATCCGATCCAATTATATCAATGTCCTTTCCCAAATGCTGGGTTCTCCTCATAAGACCCAGATTGTAAACCACATGTTGGTGAGCTTTGATAAGAAAAGAGGCTTCTTGGGTAAGGGCAATCTCAAACTGTATAAGCTACTCTATCACAAGGCGGATATGATCGTCTCCATCTCTAAGGTGATGAAAAAGGACCTGGACGAATTCTTTCAATTGAAGAATCCGGAAAGACACCATGTGATCTACAATCCGCACGATATTGATACCATTCGTTCACGCACCCAGGAAGCGCCAGAAGGATTCCAATTTGATCCTCAGAAAAAATATATCGTTTCAGTTGGGAGGCTGGTAGGAAGAAAGCGGGTAGATCAATTGATCCAAGCCTACGCCAAAATTCGAAATGAATTTCCCCAAGTAGAGGTTTTAGTATTGGGAAGTGGGGAGGAAATGGATAATTACAAAAAGGTAGCTAAGGAACTGGGAGTAGAAGGGCAAGTCCATTTTCTGGGACATATTAGTAATCCCTTTGCCTTTTTGGCTAGGGCAGATGTATTTGTTCTCGCAAGTGAGGACGAAGGATTACCCAATATTATTATCGAATCCTTGATTTGTGGTACAGCAGTTATCTCTTCGGACTGCATTTCAGGACCTAGAGAAACCCTAAGTCCTGCTACAGATGTATCCATTCACTTGAAAGATACCCTCGAGGTGGCTGAGTTTGGCATCCTCTTTCCAGTAGGTCATGTAGATCTACTTGCTGATGCACTGAGAAGGATGCTTTCAGATGAAAGTCTAAGGGATGAGTATATCTCAAAAGGATATACACGAGCAGAAGATTTTCGCGCCTCGCAGGTAGCACAAACCTATATTTCCAGCTTTAACTTACCCGTTCCAGAAGCCATTTAATCGCATATCCCCCTTAATTAAATGAACCATGCATAAACCAAAGATTGCAATACTTGGCGTAAAATATTATCCCTCTCGTGGAGGCGTAAGCCGCGTAGTAGAAGATACCCTTGTTCAGTTAAAAGACCAATTCGACTTTACTGTATACTGTTATAAGCATCCTGAAGCAGAGGGAAGTATACCTGGAGTGAAGTCTATAGAAATTCCCAAATTTCCTTTGGCAGGGATCGGAGTTTTTCTGTTTTATCTGAGATGTGCTTTTCACGCTCGCCGGCATGGGGACTATGATTTGATTCATGTCCATAAAACGGATGCAGCCTTCCTTCTCCCTCTTTTGACCAAAAAATTTACCTGCATAGCTACTTCTCATGAAGCTCCCTATAAGCGAGACAAATGGAGTGGCTTTGGAAAGGCATTTTTCAGAAGAATGGAAAAAATGTTCATGAAGTCTGATGCCTTACTGACTTCTATCTCCAAACCTCTTTCTGAATACTATTATGAAGTATATGGCAGAGAGGTAAAATACATACCTAATGGAGTAGATACAGAGATTGAGCCGGATGTGAAGGCTGCAGAAGATATTCTGGCAGAAAATAAGGTGGAAGGCCCCTATGTATTTTTTGCCGCCCGTAGAATCATGGGAACAAAAGGTGCCCACCATATGTTGGAGGCATTGAAAAAAGTTAACTATCAGGGAAATGTAGTGATTGCCGGTGATACCGATCAATTACCTGCCTATACCAAAAAGATCAAAGAGCTTTCTAAAGGCATGAAGGTTCATTTTATTGGCTACGTATCGGGTAAGGAAGCCTTGATGGGCTTGGTACAAAATGCCGACATGTTTATTTTCCCTTCTGAAACAGAAGGCATGTCTATAATGCTATTGGAAGTAGGGAGTATGGGGACACCGGTCATTGCCAGTGATATTCCTGAAAATACCGCCGTATTTACTTCTTCCGATGTCCTTTTCTTCAAAAATAAGGATGCACAGGACTTAGCGGAGAAATTTTCCTGGGCATTGGAACACCCAGAAGAAATGGAAAAAATTGGGAAAACTGCCCGGAAAAAGGTACTTTCAGAGTATAACAGGCCAGCCATAGCTGCACACTATGCCGAGCTTTATAATAAAACCGTAGGTAATTTTGCCCCAAGTGGGGTTTAATTTGGTAATTAGTTTGTCATGATTTTTAAACTTCTTAGTATCCTGGGAATGGGGATCCTAATGATAGGTGGCTTCCTATTCCTACATTACGATGTACCTCAAAGCCTCAAACAGGAGGAAGAGTCCTTTCCAGAAATTTTTTACCCCTATCCCACTGAGCTCACTTTCCTATGGGATCAGGGAGACAATGGCCTTATTTCTAGTCCAGCAGAATATACCGGGCATGTGTTTTGGCGAAAGGGAATTAATTGCGGAAATCCCAAACTCCAAGGAGGACCCAAGCAGTCCAAAATGGTTCACGTTACTTTTGGGAATACCGAACACATAAGATTTCCCGGTACTCGATCAGTTGAGTTTTATACCAATTCAGAGAAGTACGAATCCTGTAATCCTGGGAACAACTCAGCTCATCGGGCTGAAATTAGCTGTAAATTTCCCTACGCTAATATGGTCAGCCTGGGTGTTCACGACCCCCCTCAACCTGGATCAACTGTGTGGATAGGCTGGTCAGAAATGTATACCCATTTTGACAAGTCCCACTGGAGTACCCTCCTTCAATTTCGCAGTGATGAGACGGGAAGCCCAGCTTCTGCGATCAATTTTGACCCGAAGTATGGGATAAATATCCGTACCAGCCCCAAAGGAAAAAAAACCGTCATTCCCACAGATCAAATAAAACTCAACACCTGGTACGATTGGATTGTGGAATTTCGCTATTCCTATGAGGAAACGGGGGAAAATGCAGGTTTTATTCGGGTTTGGGTCTATGAGGCAGGGGAAAAAGATCCTTCAACCTATACGTTTGCAGATCCTATGACTCAGCACATTAGAGGAGCTACCCTTCACAACAACACCACTAATATATTCCCAGCCAATCAAAAGGAAGGCGATGGGATAGATGATGGCCCTCCTCATCTCAGATGGGGACTTTATAGATGGGCTTCAGGACGTAAATTCCCCGAAGATATTGATCCCCAAGACCACCTCTTTGTCAAATACCTAGGACCTGTCAGAATGCAAATAGGCGATAATTTGCAGGAAAGAGGGTTCGAAGCAGTTAAGCCTCGTCCACCTCAGTAAGAATAAATATATTCAAATGGAAAAACGCCGGTCGAAAGACTGGCGTTTTTTTATCAAAACTCCCAAAACCTTTCCTCTTCCCCTTATGTAAGGATTAGGTAAATTCCCTTTCCAAAAACATGAAAAAACAGACAAAACACATTTCATTAATTCGTAATATCGAAGTACTAGAAGGGGATTGTGCAATATTTATATAAATACATTGGGTATAATTATTATATGCATATAAAAAATTAGTAAATAATTATCCATTATCATCATTTTTGTGGACTAATTCTTACCAAAGTACAATAGATAGTAAATCGGGTTCGTTTAACTCTATTTGTCCCTTCTTCAAATTAGCTTAAATCTCTGTTTTTTTCTCTTAGAGAGAGAAAAAAACCTGTGTAAACGGGTTTTTTTAGAGCTAATGAAATAATCTGTAACAAATTCTCTAATTCAAAAGATACTCCTTTCCAAAGGGGATGAACCTTACATCCCCCTGTTTTGACCTCCCTTTTAGCCCCCCTACCTTTGAGCTGTTGAAAATTTTATCAGTTGTTACACTTAGTTATTGCGCTTTCAAAATTTGTCAAATTATTATCATGGAAACTTTTTTACGAGACATTATCTCTCATCCAAAAAGGTTTAGAAGCAATTCAACCTCAGAGCGCCACTCGGGGTCAGACAAAGTCACTTTCTGTAAAAGAAACAATCAACAACTATTGGAGAAGAAGTCAAACCTAATCGTACAAACACTTGCTTTTGTTTTTCTGTTGGGAGCTCATCCCGTATGGGCTCAGAACGCATTGAGAACATTTAACTGGGACCGAGGGGACAATGGTCATGGGTTCTGGCGTAAGGCCATTAATTGTGGAAACAATAACCAGCCAGGAGGAGCCGGTAATACCAAAGGATCAAAAGTTACCTTTGGCGTTACATCCGAAAGAAGATTTCCCGGAACCAATTCAGCGGAGTTTTGGACCAACTCTAATTTTGAAGAGACCTGTAACCAGAACCACTCTTCCGAACGCGCGGAGATGAGTTCCTACGCAGACTATCGGGCTTTAGGAGTCAGGGAAGGAGCCACAGTCTGGTTTGGTTGGTCCGAAAAATATACGGACCTGGATGAATCCCATACCACCACCTGTATGCAAATACGGAGTAACTGTAGTTCGGGAAGTCCAACAACCAAAATCAATTTGAATCCTGGGAGGAAATTGGTCATTAAACTGAGAGAATTACCAGGCTTTCCGGGGAGGGTGGTAGATATCGGCCAGATAAAAGAAGATGTCTGGTATGACTTTGTGGTAGAGGTCAAATATGCCAAAAATAACAGCGGATATATCAAAGTATGGATGTATGAGGTAGGAACCAATAGTGGGTTTTCCTATAACAACCCTACTGCGCAAATCCTGAATCGAGCTACAATGGCTCAAGGGGATAACTGTCCTCATATTCGTTGGGGTTTATACCGCCACCAATCTGGAGATAAGCGCCCTAGCCAGATCAATCCTGCCGATCGGATGATGGTTAAATATGTAGCTCCAGTGAAAATACACCTAGGGAACAATCTAGGGGCAACTGGATTTGAAATTGTGAGGCCCAAGGACCCTTCTGGGAATACCCCTCCTCCTCCTCCCCCTCCTGTACCTACGGCACCCGATGTACCTTGTACCCTATCGGCAGAATGGTCTACAGCAGAGGTCGGATCCACAGGAATAGATGGGGAATCTTGTGAAAACGAAGGAGAGTTTACCATCTCAGGTTCTGGCGCCGATATCTGGAATACCCAAGACCAATTTCATTTTCTGTACAAGAAAATCACAGGAGATGCCGAAATCACCGCCAGATTGACCCAACTTACCCAAGCCGATAAGCTGAGTAAGACTGGGGTTATGATGAGAAACAACTTATCTACAGGCTCTCAGCATGTGTTTATGTCCCTCAGTGCGTCAGCAGTGCGTAGCTTTCAGTATAGAGATGCAGAGGATGGAACTACCACCAATAAGTCTCAGCAATTTGGTGCCTACTCTCCTCCACATTGGGTCAAGCTGATACGCAAAGGCAATACCTTCACAGGCTATTATTCTGAGGATGGAGTCGATTATACGGTTATGGATCAGATTGATATTCCTATGGGAACGGAGATTTACCTGGGGGTCGCAGTCAATAGCCATACCAACTCTGCTACAGCTACAGCCGTCTTTGATAACCTGTTGATTCAGGCCAATACCACCCTAGACCCTACTTCAGAACCAGGTACTGGGCTATGTTTTGATGAAGCTTCCGGCCGTTTGGTATTTGAAGCAGAGAATTTTTCATCTAACGTTCCCGGGATCGATGAAGCCATTGAAACCCAGTGGAATGTACAACCCGATGTGAACGGAAGCGGAGGAGAAGTTATGTACGCCGATGGACCGGGCTTTAACTCACAAGACCGTAAGATGGGAGGAAGAATGGATTATGAAATCTCCTTTGAAAGAGCGGGGACTTATTATGTATGGGCGAGAATGATGGGAAAAAGCCTGGCAGATGACTCCTTTCACGCCGGACTCAATGGAAATCCCGAAACCCTGGGAGGTTATGGATTTACGACCATCAACCACAATGCATGGGTCTGGGTAGGAAGTGTCTTGGGAAAACGGGTTACCATTGACATCCCCAGTCCCGGTAGCTATACCTTTAATGCATGGATTAGAGAAGATGGCACCTATCTGGATAAATTTATTATCTCGTCTGATGAAAGCTATTTACCTATAGGCTTTGGGCCAGCAGAAAGTCCTGCGTGTACAGTAGCTGATCCTGGAGAGTGTTCAGGTACAGATAATCTCGCCCTCAACAAAGATACACGTCAATCCAGTATTTATGGATTGGGTAGTGCAGGGGTCGCCGTAGATGGAGACCTGGATGGAGGACGAGGTCCCTGGCAGAATGCTTCTATTACCCATACCAATAAAGAGGCCGAGCCCTGGTGGGAAGTCGACCTGGGAGATTATTACGAAATTGACGAAATCAAGTATATGGGTAGGACCGACTGTTGTGGGGAAAGATTGAGGAATGCCTATATCATGGCCTCACCAACTCCTTTCAATGACAACTCCCTTCAGGTAAGTCTGGCAAAAGACGATGTGAAATACATCTTCTCCGGTGCCGAGCCTACACCTTGGAATACCATCGGAATGGAGAAATTTGTTGCAAGATACGTCCGCATTCAGTTGAGAGATACCAATCCCTTATCCCTCACAGAGGTTCAGGTATTTGGTTGTAAGGATCCGGTGAGGAGTCAATCGAATACGGGAAGCGAGAAATTTGCCGATCCCTATAGTACGGTATCTGATCCTACGGTAGAAAGGATGACACTTGCACCTAATCCAACTTCAGGTGATACACGAGTTCTTCTTTCTAATGACTATTCGGGAAGCTTCAAGATCCAGGTACACGATATGCTAGGACGTGAGGTGAAAAGAGAGGTATTTGTAAAAGATACCCCACAATTTAACTACATGCTCCTCTTGGGCGGACTTCCTGTAGGGTTTTACACCGTAACGGTTACCCACGGAGCCTACACCCGTTCTGAAAGGCTGTCCATAACACGTTAGTACAGAACAGAATGTCGATGCAGATTTAAAAAAAATCAAACTCTTGAAGAGGCTACCCGTAATAGGAGTAGCCTCTTTTTCTATTTTGTCCTAAGTTGTTTATGTTTGTCTTTCGAAAGGACTAAATTTGCAAGCTTTTACTATTTTTCGTGTAATTTTTAATTTTAAAAATATTTAACTTTTTTAGCTGCCAAATTATTCGTACATGAAATCCGTTCGACTGCTCTGTGTAGCTCTTTCCTTTTGTTCCTATTCCCTTGCTCAACAGACTCTGTCGCCCGATACCAGCTTCCAATGGACCTTTGAAGAAGAGGGTCGCTTTTGGACCAAAGCGATCAATTGCGGTAAACCCCAATTTCTAGGGGGAGCCCAAATAACCTTTGGAATTGATTCCCATACCCGTTTTCCTGGTACCCATTCGGCTCGTTTTTATACCAATGCTGCCTTCGAGGAGTTATGTAACCAAAATTTCTCCGTAGAGCGTGCAGAAATTCACGCTAATGAAACCTACGCTAGTTTGGGTGTGGAACTGGGGTCTCCTGGATCTACCGTTTGGGTTGGTTGGTCAGAAATGTACACTCATTTGGATAGAAGTCATATCACCACGCTCTTTCAATTCCTGAGTGGAGAAGGAAGTCCTTCTATCTCCATCAACTACTTCCCGGGCTATGGGGTAGCCCTAAGGAGAAGTCGATTTCGACGGAATGGGGTTCCTGGTGTCGTTATTTTTTCAGAAGAAGAATTCCAGGAGAATGTATGGTACGACTTTGTAGTAGAAATGAAATATAGCTATGGGGATGATGGCCATGTGAAGGTATGGGCTTACAAATCTGGAGAGAAGTCTCCTACCTCTTATAGTTATAATGATATCCCTCGGGCGATCATAACTGGGCCTACCCTGCATAATGGGACAACTTTGGTTCCCGCACAGGAAAATGTCCCCCAGGTAGACTTGGGGCCTCCTCGTTTTCGATGGGGAGTATATCGTCATGATTCTGGAGACCTGACCCCTGATCAAATTTCTCCGGATGAGTGGCTTATGGAAAAATTCCTAGGTCCTGCTCGAATGAAGGTAGGAGATAACTTAGGGCAGGCGGGTTTTGATGCGGTAAAGACTCGATGGGAACCTGCTGAAACAACAGAATTCACCCCAAACTATAATGCGCAAATTGAAACTGAGCAGGTACCCATATTGATTAATGTTGGGGGAGAAGAGTTGGCCTGTTTTAGAGGAGTTTATCAGGCAGATAAAGAATCTAACTGGTTTGGAACCTCTCAGGCCATTCGGAAAATTGTAGGCATATCGAGTCAAGAAGAGCTCTTTCTGACAGAGCGTACTGGGACCTCCTTTGGAACAAATATTTCTGTTCCGTCAGGAAGTTATACAGTAACCCTACATTTCTCCCGTTTTCTCCCTTCTCGAACAGGTATTTTTTCTGTATTTTCCAACAACAGGGAGCTTACCCAGGTAGACTTTACTCAGGGTGGCCAAGAGGGGGGGAACCAGGATTTATCTTTTACCGAAACAATCCACGATGGCTTACTTCAACTGCGTTTTGAGGCCTTACAAGGGGAAGCTAGTTTAGCAGGTGTTACCATTGTTCAGGATTCGTTGGCGGTGGAACCACTAATTGGCCCTGAGTTACAACTCGCCGGTCTGGAGCCAGGAGCCATCCGTATCAATGCCGGATCTAGCTCCCCCCTATCCTTTGGCGCAATTACCTTCCAGCCGGATATATACTTTCCAAGCAATAGTAGAGGCTTTTCACAGGAAGAGGTTCAGGTAAAAGAAACTTTGTGGAGTGCCCTATACCAAAGTCAGCGGCAGGGTATAAGTGAAGAAGATAGTTTGGTTTACCAGATTCCCGTTGAGCCAGGGGTCTATGTACTTCGGCTACACCTGGCCTCAGTGAGTGACAGCCAAATCTCACCTATTCTGAAAATTTATCAGGAAGGCATACCCTTGATTGATCCTTTAGATATCGAGAAGTCATTTGGGGCCTTCTCTGCCGTAGTAGTGCAGAACACCATTCTGGTTCAGGACAGCCTGCTGGATCTAAGTATCGCTACTAAGGAAGGCATACCTGGAATCGCAGGTATTGAGCTTATTCCACAGGCTTATTTTGGACTAGGAAGTTCCTTAGGAGGTATTATGCCCTATGAAACACCTTCCTTAAGGACCTCAAATACAGCAACGTTTAGGATGGAAGCTCCTTCTGTCAACTGTAGTCAGGAGGTTTACCTATGGCCAAATCCGGCTGTGAATGAAGTGAATCTCTCCGTCGTAGAAGGACAGAAGCTGGATATTTTATCCCTGGAGGGGAGAACAGTAGCCCAATATACCCTAGAGGCGGGTTTTCATACCTTATCCCTGTCAGATTTACCCATGGGCGTGTATTTGCTCCGCTGGGAAAACTCCCAATACGGAATACAAAAGTTAGTAGTAGCGGATAGGTAAGTAGGTGGACAAAAGAAATCAGGGAATGATATCTCTGATTCATTTGGGGAACATTTTATATGAGTTCAAAGGCCCTCTTCTCGCAGGAGAATCCCGGTGCCTTTAGGTACCCAATATGGGTAGAAAAGGTCCCCCATCCCTTTTTATCGCCGGCGAGGTATCAACTTGGATACCTCGCCGGCGGAATAGGGGGGCATTATGAATCTACCCATAGGCTACCCCTACAGGGTAAACTTTTCATTCCATGGAAAAATCTTGAGCAATCTGTACTTTATCCCTCTGGCTGCCCTATTTTTTCTTCCTGCCCACAAACCTCACAACCGAGCCTTCTCCATTGTGGTATAAGCCCTCACTTAGTTCCACTACTTTTTCTTCCAATTCAATGATATCGTAATCTGGGAAATCCGTTTGGAGTTCTTTCGTTGAAAAGAGGAAATTCAAGTCCTTTGGCCCCCCTACTTTGGGGTTGGCTTCTCTGTAGGATAGGTGATTTTTCCCAAAGGCTTCAAAAATGATTGTTCCCCCAGGTCGTAATAGGGTATGTAAGTGCTGGTGGTAGGAAGATTTAATGGCTGGAGGGAAGTGAGCGTAGATTAAAGCGATCACATCAAAGTATTCCTCTAGGTAGTCCAGTTTGGGCAGCTCTCCCACTTGATAGTCCAAAGAAACATGGTTTACAGCTGCCAAGGCGAGTGCTTTCTTCCTCCCTTCTGTGCTAATATCAAATGCCGAAGTTTCCCAACCCAATTTAGCAGCATATACAGCATTTCTCCCTTCTCCTTCAGCTGCTAGCAGAATTTTTCCTGTCTCTATTTTTTCCAGTTGTTCCTTGAAATAGGTATTCGGTTTCTCGCCGTAGGCATAGGTGGGTTCCAGATACCGATCATTCCATCTTTTTAACCAGTTTTCATTCATAGTTTTAACATCAGATTTAGGCCCACAAGATGCAAGAAAAGTAAAATTCTTCCCTTTTATTTAGAATGAGTCTAAATAAAAATTATATATTGCAATCGTTCTTTCTTATTTAGACTTAGTCCAAATTAATTACTAACATTGCAATCAAAATGAATACGATTCAACCTAACCTACTGAAAGTATTTTTATTCAGCTTGCTGGCTATCTTTTTCGTCGCCTGCGACGATGACGATGACGAGGAGCCTATGCCAGGCAATATCACCTTGAGCGCGAGCAACACCTCCCTTTCTGCCATTCGGGGTAACTCTGTGGATGCGAGTCTTTCCCTAAATGCAGAGGATGGAGTCCAATCCCTTACTGTAAGTGTAGATGGTGCTGCAGCTGAGAGCCTGAGTGTAACAGCAGGGTCGACGACTCAGCAAGTAACTTATTCCTACACAGTACCAGCAGACGCTCTGCTGAATACAGAATACAGTTTGGACTTTATCCTAACTGATGCCAGTAGCCAAACTGCTTCAGTCTCTGTTAAGGTTATTGCTGCTCCTGCGATTACCGCCACCCCAGCCACCTATGAGTTTGAGCGCAATGGAGAAACTACAGTTTCCTATTCAGGTCAGACTGATCGACTCAACCAGTTGGCTGAAATCAAAAGCTTAATTTTAGGGGAAGCAGATGCGGGAAATGCAATTACAGAGCAGGCTCTATTAGACGCTTATAACAATGTAAACGACAACGGCGGAGGCCTCTTCAGTTTTAGTTCTGACCGCCAGTTGGCCAATAAGACTTTTCAGCCTGATGTAGATGACCGGTTATTCCTGGATATGTTTGCTTCGGTAGCTTCAGCTAGTGTAGAAGCCGCTGGAGGAGCTACCGCTTCTAATGGCCAAGCAGGTCTTATTACTCGTGAAATTAATGGAAATACCATATTGGTAGATGCCCATGGCCGAGAATTTACCCAGCTGATTGAGAAAGGCTTGATGGGAGGCGTATTCTTCCATCAGATTTTTAACGTGTATCTAACAGATGCTCGTGTTGGAGCGGATGTAGAAAACGTCGAGCTACGTGAAGGAAAAAATTACACTGATATGGAGCACCATTGGGATGAAGCTTATGGTTATTTTGGTTCTCCAGTCGACTTCACCTCCCCTTGGAACAAGGATACAGACGGAGCTCTCCGTTTCTGGGCTAATTACGCCAATGTAGTGGATGCTTCCTATCCTGGCATAAACTCTACCCTGATGGAAGCCTTCATTGCTGGAAGAGCAGCCATTGTTAACAATGACCGAGACGGAATTGACGCGGCGCGTGCAACTTTATATACTCACTTAGAATTGGTCACAGCGGGGACCGCCATCCATTATATCAATTCTTCTCTTGCTGCGTTGAATGCAGGAAATGTAGGAGAACTCTTTCATGTACTTTCCGAGGCCTGGGCCTTTACCAATGCCATTCGCTATCAGCCTACAAGAAGATTAGACCTTACTTCCATTGAAGAAATCATGGAAACAGATTTTGGTGCGGCTGGAAATTTCTGGAATGTAACAGCTGAGGGTTTGAATAAAGCCAAGGCTACCCTGGTTTCAACTTATACAGAATTTGAATCCATCAAAAATGATTTGTAGTAGTGTTCACTAAGTATACTTGAGGATGGATAGACATGGGAAAGCCTGTGTCTATCCTTATTGTTTAATAGAAAATCTCATGGAATCCCAACACCTGACTAAACTCGTTTGTATTTTTTGTTTTCTATTCGTAGCCCTCATCGCTTGTGAGGAAGACGGAGACGAACCTTCAGGCCCCAGCACTCCTGAACCCCCTGTGGTAGACTTGGCCACCTTTCGAGGAGCCATGGCAGATCACACAGCCAATCAGATTATTATCCCGGCCTACCAAGAACTTATGGCCAAGGCCCAGGACCTGAGGACTAGCGTGTTCACTTTTACGGATGATCCAGATCCCAATACGCTGGATGCAGCCAGGTCTGCGCTTAAGACTGTTTGGCTGGCTTGGCAAGATGCGTCTATGTTTATGTTTGGCCCTTCCGAAAGTACAGCCCTTCGCAATGCCTTGAATACCTATCCGACTAATATAGACCTTATTGAAAAAAATGTATCTACCGGAGAGTATGTGCTGGGCTCAATTGGAAACAGAGATGCGGTGGGTTTTCCCGCCATCGATTATCTATTGAATGGTTTAGGAGATGAGGAGACTACCCTGGAAGCCTATTTGATAGGAGAAGGGAGTGCCTCACGAGCGGCCTATTTGCAAGAGCTAGCCTCAACTATCGAAGCCAAAGCCCTAGACACCTTTGAGGGATGGAGGGAAAGTGGTGGAAACTTTGTTGGGGCCTTTACCTCTGAGGACTCCAGGGGGACAGATGTGGGCAGTGCTTTGGGGCTCTTAGTCAATGGAATAGACCTTCATTTTCAGCGATTCTCCAGAGACGGGAAAATTGCTATTCCTGCAGGGGTAAGAAGTGCAGGCGTACCACGCCCCAGGGCCGTTGAAGCCTTGTATGGAGGCTATTCAGTAGAATTGCTCCAAGCAAATTTAGAAGCGTATAAACGCCTGTTCAAAGGAATGGGACAAAATGACTTAGACAAGGAAGGCCTTCTGGATTACCTGGTAGAATTGGAGGCCAATGCCCTCGCTGCGGATATCGAAGCCCAATGGAATGCTTCTATTGAGTTTGCCAAAACCCTGAATGATCCCCTCGATCAACAAATCGATGAAGACTTGGAGAAAGTGACAAATATGTTCCTGGAATTGCAGAAACTGGTTCCCCTCCTTAAAGCCGACATGGCTTCCTTGATGGGAGTAACCCTTACCAACCAGGATAACGATGGAGATTGATGCGTCCTCAATCACTTTTTGATCGGATACCGATCTATCCCTTAATCAGTTTTAGGATTCTATTTGGCCTGATGATGCTTGCGAGCATCATCAGGTTTGCCCTTAATGGGTGGATCTACGATTTATACATAGCTCCCACCTTTTACTTCCCCTATTTGGGTTTTGAGTGGGTCCAGCCCCTTGGAGATCCAGGTATGTACCTTCTCTTCTTGATTATGGGAATATCGGCCCTGGGAATCATGTTAGGCGCTTGGTATCACCTTAGCACAACCATCTTTTTCCTCAGTTTTACCTATGTTGAATTGATCGACAAGACCAATTACCTCAACCATTACTACTTTGTAAGCATAGTAGCCTTTCTACTAATTTTTCTTCCGGCCCATAGAGCTTATTCTGTAGATGCCTTGCGGAATCCC
Organism: Bacteroidia bacterium; assembly: GCA_965263105.1. Taxonomy (GTDB): domain Bacteria; phylum Bacteroidota; class Bacteroidia; order J057; family J057; genus JBCCTX01. The sequence goes on from CBDHGL010000003.1 coordinate 2,743,110, forward strand.
TCGCTTCCCACTTCCTCTGTACCGCGTTGGACGATTGATCTGCTGAAAGTTCAGTTGGGGATCGTATACGTCTTTGCCGGCTTGGCAAAGCTACAGCCTGACTGGCTGTTCGACGCTCTACCCTTGAAAATATGGCTGACCAGCAAAACTCACATCCCCCTAATAGGGCCTCTATTCAATTATGAGGCTTCTGCCTACCTGTTTAGCTGGTTTGGCGCAGCTTATGATCTGTTTATCGTCTTTTTCCTACTCTATTCGCCCACCCGCATATTTGCCTATATAACGGTTGTAGTTTTCCATCTTCTTACCGCCCTATTATTTCCCATAGGGATGTTTCCCTATATCATGATACTGTCTACCCTCATATTTTTTCCTGCAACATTTCACGAGAAATGGCTATCTCCCTTTAAGCAATGGATGGGTAAAGTTCCCAAAAGCACCCGGATAGACAGTATAGATCCTACTCTTCCCCAAAAAATCATCCTGGCCTTACTTGGGCTATACACCTGTATACAAATATTACTTCCCTTTAGGTATACCTTATATCCCGGAAATCTATTTTGGACCGAGGAGGGATATCGATTTTCCTGGCGGGTAATGTTGATGGAAAAAGCAGGCTATGCACAGTTTGAAGTCTATGACCCCATTACAGGAAAAAGAGAGTTGGTCCAAAACTATAGCTACCTGACCCCTACCCAGGAAAAGATGATGAGTACCCAACCGGATATGATTCTTCAATTCGCTCATTTCCTGGCAACTAAATATGAAAAAAAAGGGTTTCAAAACCCTCAAGTACGAGTAGAAAGCGTAGTGACCCTAAATGGCCGTAGAAGCCAAGCCTTTATCGACCCGGAGGTTGATCTAGCCAAACAACCCTATAGCCTGGCACATCGGTCTTGGGTACTTCCCTTTAAAGACCCCAAACCTTAATTTTATGGTATAATGAGGACTATTTTACGATTGATATGTACTTTTTTGCTTTGTGGGGCTATTTATAAGCTCCCAGCGCAAGCTTTCTTTCAGATTAAGGGAAAAGTTATAGAACAGGTTACAGGAAAGGCGATTGAAGGAGCGGATGTGTTTGTGTTGAATTCAGACCTTTTTACCCAAACTGATGAAAATGGAGGATTCAGCTTTCCCCGTATTTCTCCGGGAACCTATACCCTGGCAGCTTCCTCTTTGGGCCTCCAGGCCTTGTCTCTAGAGGTTACAGTTTTGGATGCCTCTATTGAGCTTCAATTTGAATTACCCGAACTCAGTTTTGAGATGGAAGGGGTCACCATAGAAGAGCAGTCTGACGGAAGTTTTGGGATTACTCGACTTAAGTCCGTGGAGGGAACAGCGATTTACGCAGCCAAAAAGAGCGAAGTAATTTTATTGGATGCCCTCACAGCCAATAAGGCTACTAATAACAGCCGTCAAGTATATGCAAAAGTAGCAGGGCTCAATATTTGGGAGAGTGATGGCGCTGGGGTGCAACTGGGGATAGGAGGACGAGGCCTGAGCCCCAGTCGAAATTCCAATTTCAACACCCGTCAGAATGGCTATGATATCAGTGCAGATGCCCTGGGCTATCCAGAGAGTTATTATTCTCCGCCTGTCGAGGCCATAGACCGAATAGAGATCGTTAGAGGAGCAGCCTCCCTACAATATGGGACCCAATTTGGAGGTTTACTCAATTTCAAATTCAAGCAAGGACCAGAAAATAAAGCCTTTGAGTTAACCAGCAGGCAAACTCTGGGTTCTTTCAATCTGTTTTCCTCCTTTAATAGCATAGGAGGGACCGTAGGAAAGGCAAACTACTACGGATTTTACCAGTACAAGCAGAGCAAGGGCTGGAGACCCAATTCTAGCTTGGATCAGCATACCGCCTTTGCCTCTCTTCGTTACCGTCTCACACCTAAACTAGATATTCGTACGGAGTATACCTTCATGACCTATTTGGCGCAGCAGCCAGGAGGCTTGACCGATACCCAATTCGAGCAAGAAGCCCGTCAGTCCAATCGGGAACGAAACTGGTTCCAGGTGGACTGGAACTTGTTCGCTCTGAACCTGGATTATCGGCTTTCTGGTACCACCCGCTTGAATAGCAGAACCTTTGGCCTGATAGGGGGCCGAGACGCTTTGGGGAACCTAGACCCTATCAATTTGCTGGACTTTGGACAAAATAGAGACTTGCTACGAGATGATTTCAGCAATTGGGGGAATGAAACCCGACTCTTACATAGATATACCCTGAATGGCCAAATAAATTCTTTTCTGGTTGGGGGTAGGTATTACCAGGGCTTTACCCTTCGACAGCAAGGAGAAGGGGATGATGGCCAGGAGGCCAATTTTACCTACAGAAATCCAGAGGACCTGGAAGGTTCTGATTTTGACCTACCCAGTCGCAATGTATCTCTTTTTGCGGAGCATATTTTTAATCTCAACAAGCGTATCTCCATTACGCCAGGAGTCCGCTTTGAATACATCAAAACTGAAACGGATGGGTATTACAAGAATAGGGTAGAGGACCTAGCGGGAAATGTCATATTGGATGAGCGGATTCTGGAATCCAAAAGCAATGAGCGCTCCTTTCTCTTTGCAGGGCTTGGGCTAAGCTACAAGCTTTCCGATCGATTTGAAGTCTACAGTAATTTCTCCCAAAACTATCGAGCGATCAATTTCAACGACATACGGGTAAATGTGGGAAGCTTAGTTGTGGACCCAGAGCTGAGCGACGAACGGGGCTTCAATATCGATTTGGGATACCGAGGTAATATTCCCGGCTTATTGGATGTGGATATTAGCCTCTTTCATCTGTCTTACCAGGACCGGATAGGCACCATTTTGAAAAAAGAGCCTAACCCCCAATTCAATAACTTGGTAGATCGGACCATCAGATTTCGCACCAATATTGCTGATGCGGCTATTTGGGGAGTAGAGGCCTTTGCGGAACTGGATATTCTGCGGCTGCTCCAGCAAAACAACCGTTCCATGGGGCTTTCCCTTTTTGCCAACCTGGCGATGATTTCCGGCACCTATGCCAAATCTGAGGAAAATGGGGTAGAGGGCAACGAGGTAGAATTAGTGCCTCCGCTTAATTTCAAAGGAGGTCTTACCTATAAATGGAAAGAGCTTATAGCTACCTTTCAATATGCCTATGTGGAGGAACATTTCTCCGATGCTTCCAATGCCATCAGAACCCCCACAGCCATCGAAGGCCTGATTCCCTCCTACTCTGTGATGGACCTTTCTCTGGGCTATTCCTTTAAGTTTCTACAACTTGAGGCAGGAGTCAATAACCTGACGGACGAGCGGTATTTTACCCGAAGGGCTACCGGCTATCCCGGACCGGGTATTATTCCTTCAGATGGCAGGAGCTTTTATGCTACGCTGGGCGTACGGATCTGAATGGTCTTTCTGCAACAAGTGTAGAATTGATGTTGTATTTACCCAATACACTGAGGACAAACAAGGATTTATGCTTGTTATTTTGTTAAGATCGCAACAATCATAACTTACATGCTATGAATAGCCTTAAGGTATTTCTCGTTCTGACTTGTATTTGTATCCTACCTGCATATTCCGCTGCACAAATCAATAAAGGAGGAATTACATTTGGGGTGAATGCAAGCCAAGTCCATGGAGATGGAGCCTATGGATACGACCAATTTGGAATTTATTTTGGAGGATTTGTCGACTTTCATCTCACCGGAGGACTTGCTTTCAGCCCCTCTATTGTATTTGAACAATTGGGAAGTAAGAGAGCTACTTTTGGGGAACTTATTCTGAGGACTAATTATTTCAGCTTCCCTATCCTGCTAAAATTGGATCCTGCCTTTAGAGATAACCCATTTTTGGATAAGTTTTCATTGGAAGGGGGCTTAGTACCTGGTGTACTTCTTTCAGCCAAAGACAATTTCAGCCCTTTAGGGAATGAGTTGACAAGATACGACCTTAGGATGATTTACGGAATCAATTATAGCGAGATGCGGTTCGGATACTATTTTAGACTGGGTCAATCTCTTTCCAAGTTTGTTCAAACCGACCCCTTTATTTTTCGTAACCTAACCAATATTCACGTTTATGTTACCCTAGGAGTTGAGTTCTATTTTTCCCGAAATTGAGTATTTATGTAGAACTTGTGTTTAATCCCCTCATTAGCATCCCTTTTATGGATGCTACAAGTAAAAATTAGCTAATATTAGGTGTTAGTTGCTGCACTCTAACTCTCTTAGGCCTAGAAATCTTCTTGTGGAAAACTACATATAGTTAGCATATTGTATCTAATTTCCATTAGATACACAACCCATATGGCACCTAAATCTCAAATGGATCGGTCGGATTGGCTAGCGATCGTAGCAATTTTTTTAAGTTCTCTGGCAGTATTTGTTTCTATTTACGAGGCGAGGATTCTCAAGGACCAGCAAGAAATCATGCAAGCCCAGCAGAAGGCCTCTATTTGGCCCTACCTACGTACCAGTCTAAGCTATGAATACTCAGATAAGTTACGGGTAAAATTGAGTGTAGAAAATAAGGGCTTAGGCCCGGCCTTGATCCAAGACAGCAGAATATTTATCAATAAAAAAGCTCGGGATAGTTATATGGAGATAGACAGCTCATTTAGGGCAATTTTACCAGATACTGTAGATATCGGGCTTTCTATGTCGGGCATCGGGGGCGCAATTCTTTCGCCGGGAGAGAAAGTGTTGGTTTTGGAATTGCAGTGCAATCGATTCGAGGGGGACAATAGGAAAATATACACTATGTTGTTAGAACATAGACTTTGCTTTTGTTCTCTTTATGACGACTGCTGGACTGTTTCGTCCCTCGCACCAAGATTAAGCTCAGTAGACCAATGTGAGGGCCAAAAATTCCAATCAAATTAAAAGAAGCTTATGCACACAGCTCAAGAGGCACTTCCAGCAATGGTCGCTCCAAGCCCCATCCAGCCACTTTCTGAGAGTATGTATTTCCCTTGTGGTCTGTATAGATAACCGAGAAGTGAAAAGTGGCATTCTCATAGGAGCCTCTTAACAGAAAGCGTAAGGGTTGACCTGAAGGGATAAAATTCATATTGGGGCTTTCAAACTCAGGGAAGTACTCCACCCTCAATTCATTGTCCTCCTGGATAGAAATCCCTTGATAGATCAGGTCCCCTCCGATATTTTCCAGCGATAAGGATAGGCCTTCTTCATCAAATTCTTGAAAAGGCTCCAGGGTCGCTGCCACCAATTTGGGAGATTGTAGGTTTAGCATTTGTGGAAAGGGAATATCATCTGAGGGATTTTCCGGAAGGAAAGTCTCTTTATTCATTCGCGTTAGCATAGCAACACCTACGAGGGCAGAGGAACTTGCTGTGGCCATGAGGAAAAGATCAAGTAAGGTAGACATGTGAAATCCGGGTTACAAGTTGAATTATACCCAGAATGGGACATAAAAAATGCCAGAAATTTCTGCCTGTAAGTAATAAAGGAAATGTGTTGATTCAGTTATGAAAGCTATGCAGGGATTTGTTTGGGAAAGTCTTCTCTGCTTGAAGAAAGGGAAATTTGAGAATCGTTGAAAGGAGAATCTCCTAAGACTGGAATTTGGCTTTGGGCATTTATAGGGGGAGGGGATTCGACGTTTACAGATGAACCATTAGGAGAAGGCATTTTTTGAGAATAATAGGCCTGTTCCTTAGAAGTGCGTCTAAGTTTTTGGTCTTTTTGTTTAAGAAAAAGGGTAGCCAATATCATCAGGAGAATGACTACGGGAAGGTAGATAAATTCAAAATACGTGATAGCATCTCCCACCCATAGGAATCCCAAAAAATTAATTTTGGCAAGGCCAGTTATATGTAGGGGAAAAATCACTCCAGTTAACGTTTGCAGTTTCGATATTATGTTAGATTCTCATCAAAAATGGGGCCGATTTCCCTCTATTCAAAATTTTTGGAAAGAAATCTTTAAAAAAATTGCCCAATTTATTTAATTTCTAAATTTGAATTTTACGATCATGTATAATTGAAGAGTGGTGCTGAATATTACTCTTAGTTAAACCTTTGAGACTTATGTACTTTGCAGAATCTCCTATTTTTCTTGCAGACTGTTGGGTACCCAGGCAAAATAACTGCCCAAAAGCGAGGTAATAGCTGTGATTCCATAAAACAACAGACTAATTGTGACAGCAATGTCCTGGTTGAGGGACAGCCATTCCGCTCCAAAGAGAAAAACCACCTCTCGAGACCCAATCCCCCCGATAGTTAGAGGAAGAACGGATACAATAGATGAAAGGAGAAATACAAAGGCATAAGAGAGCCAGGGACCTGGAGGATCCAGTGCAAGATATAGGCAGCCCATACATAATAGTTGGAGAATTTGCACCAGCAGCGACCAGCTGTGGGCAGAGAGATAGGTAGGGAGAAAGCTCGAAAAAAGAATTTTTAACCCCATATAATGGCCTATATACAAGGCGATGATGGCCAGGGGAATAAGCCATTTATAGCCATCAAACCAGGGTACTGAAACAAAGCTGCTGATTACACATGCCAGTACTAGAAGGGCGATTAGACCACTTATTCTATCTAATAAAAGAGCCGATACAAGGCGCTTAACCGGGGTTTTGTATTGCTTATTTAGCCAATAGGCCTTGTATCCATCTCCTCCGATTCCTCCAGGTAAGAACAAATTGTAATACATTCCCAAAGCATACAATTTAAGATTTAATTCATGAGAGATTTTCAAAGGAATAGACGCAAAATGGTCATTCAGCCGTATGGCAGAAGCTGCCTTTGATGCGACAAATAGTAAAAAGGCCCCTACTAAGCAGATGAGTCTGGCTTGTTGGAGGCTTTTCCAAGCTGCCTGGAAATCAATCTTTGTATAAATAAAGTAAAGGGCCAGTGCAGTTAAACTGGCCTTAAGAACTTGGGTAAGTACCTTCTTAAGCCAGGGTTTCTTCACCTGCAATTTCCCTAATTTGGTATGCCTTTTTGTCCTGAGACTCGTAATAGGTTCGCATCAACATTTCGGTGATGATGCCGATCGTCACAAATTGTATGCCGCCTATAGTGAGCAGAATCCCCAGCATCAACAAGGGTTTCCCCCAGATATCCTGCCCCATAATTTTTAATACCACCATATATAGATTGATCCCTATTCCCAAGGTGAAAATCACAAAGCCAATCATGCCAAATATGTGCATGGGTTTGGCCATGTATTTTTGAAAGAACAACATAAGGGTCAAGTCACTTATCACACGGAAGGTTCTCCCTATTCCGTACTTGGAGCTTCCAAACTTTCGAGGATGATGCTTTACGTCTACCTGCGTTATGCGAGCTCCTTGTAGGGCCGCCAGCACAGGAATAAAACGATGCAATTCTCCATATAAGCCTAAGTTCTTGGCAATTTTGCTTTTAAAGATTTTGAGGGTACATCCATAGTCTTTGATATGCACCCCCGTAGAGGATCGAATAATGGAGTTCGCAATTCGACTGGGTAACTTTCGGAGAATAAACCCATCCTGACGGTTCGCTCTATTGCCTGCAATCATATCCCAGGGTTCGCTCTCAATCTTTTCCAGCAGCATGGGTATATCTGATGGGTCATTTTGTAAGTCTCCATCCAAGGTAACAATGTATTCCCCTTTTGCCTGGTCGATACCGGCCGACATGGCCGTACTTTGACCATAGTTTTTCATTAATTCTACCAAAATCACCCGTCCATCCAAGTACTTGCGAATTTCTTCTTGTGTCCCGTCAGAGCTCCCGTCGTCTACGAGGATTACTTCGTAGGAAATTCCTACCAAGGCTTGGTGAATTTGTTCGATTAGGGGGGCTATATTCTCCCGCTCATTCATTACCGGAATGACCAAAGATAGTTTTATCACGGATTGGTTTGGTTAAAGGTTACTAAATACAACTTTTCTTGGTAATGGCTGTATAGGGTATCGTGAATGGCCACATCTTTCCCTTGGATATGTCTTTCGGCACAAATGTAGTAAGCACCTGGCTGGATTTCATTAGACGTATGTAAAATTTCTTTTCTTTCCCTTTCTATGTAATAGGTAATATGGTGATCCCATTGAAAGCCTGGGAATACGTACAGGGGACTTCCTTGTGAATGCGCTAGCACGGAAAGTCCATAGTTCTTTTTGGGCGTCCACCGATCCATCTTATACCTATGGGGAAGTACAAACCAATCAAAACCTACGCGGAATAGCATCATAATCATGGTAAAAATGAGGAAGCGCTGAGTAGGAATTTTTGCAAATAAGTACAGGCTGAAGAGGGTGGCAATAAATATTCCAATGGTTTTGATCTCTTTAAAGGGAACATCTGCTACTGTGTCTACAAAGAGTGCTGCCCAAATCCCAATAGCGAGGACACAGCCCAAAATGAAAAATAGGATTTCCAGGGCTTGATTAATTTTGGGAAACTGATCTCGGTATCTATCATATCCATAGGCCAGGAAAATGAATACAAAGGGGTACAGCATGAACAAATACCTGGGATAGGTCTGGGGCGAGAGCCAATAGGGAATGCTGTTAAAGGCCAAAAGGAGAAAGCAGAATTTAAGAAAAGGATGAGCTAAAAATTCCTTTACGATTCCTTTGCGAAACAAAAATACAATGAAAAGTGACCAGGGGAAGAGGTGCATCATCTGTTCAAAGGGAAAGGTAAAGGGATGAATAAAACTCTCGTACCAAACCTTGTCCAGGACTGTACGTTTGCTGGATTCATTCCAGAGGTTGCCTAAATACCCTTCTATATCGGGATTCTGTTGGAAATAAGCGGTATAATAGGCTCCTAAAATGGCTAGTCCAAAAAGCCCTCCCACTATGTGTTGCCAACTGAACAAGCGTTTCCATTCCTTTTGGTAGATGAAAAAAGTAAGGAGGCTAATCCCTTGAAAGACAATAGAGGGAAGGCCTTTACACAAAAAGCCGATGGCCATGATGAAATAGGAAAATACAAAAAGCAACAGGTATTGCTTCCTTTCATAAAAATACAAGAGAGAAATAAAACTGATGAAGGTAAGCAGGCTGTAAAAGATATCTATGTGGCCCAACATGCCAGAGTAGACAAGCATTCTCCCGCAGGTGACATACATAATCCCAGCATACAGGCCGATTTGGGGAGTTAGGTAGTGTTTGCAAACCCGATAAATCGTATATCCAAACAGCATCAAGGGGATCACAGAAGGCATGCGAATAGTAAACTCGCTGAAAGAGCCCGTCAGGTGGAAAATAAGTGCGAGTATCCAGGTATAAAATGGAGGTTTATTGTAATATAGATCGCCATTTATCGTAGGTACAATATAGTTGCCTGAAAATAGCATTTCCATAGCAACTACTGCTCTCGTGGGTTCATCTGCCATGATCGGGGTTAGGCCTAGATTGATCAAATAGGCGATAAAAACTAATCCTAGACAGATAATCAGTAGGATACGAGGGTGATTATGCAGATAATTTGCAATTTGCTTCATCGGAGGACAAAATTAGAAAAAAACTTATGTCAAAAAATGCTATTTATCCCGCAACGTTGATGACTCTCATTGCGGCATACATAGCCTTGCTAGCTTACAAAGCTTCCAACCAGACCCTCCCAACTCCCGATTATGACTTTTACGACACCACCTATATCCATATTCACATAAGCCCCAATGCCGAATTATACGACGTTTATGGCGTATATAACAACATTCTGGAAGGGCAGCGAGAATTGGTAAAGGCCTATATAGCAGAGGACAGTGTCTATAAATTAGCCTTTCAGGTCAATTCTCCTAGACCAGGATTCGTTTACATAAATAATGAAGCCATCAATATTTTCCTCGCTCCAGATAGTGCATTACACCTCAACGTAGCCTTTAACCAGAATGGCCAACAGATTGACACCATTGAGTTTTCTGGCTACACAGCGGAAATCAGTCGATATTATAAAGCCAAGTCTCAGGAGTTTAACAATGTTCACCTCAGGTCCACTCGCAGTACTATCGTTGAGGATAACCTGTGTGAATATTCCTCTACCATGGACTCTATTGCAAAAGAAGAGCGTACCTTTTTGGCCTTGTACAATTTGGACAGGCCCTTACCTCCCTGGTTCATTCGATTTGAACAGAGCGAAATTGCCTATCAGAAGGCCTACTTGAAATTGGCGGAAGCGCAGAACTCTCCTCAGAATACCCCTTGCTTAGATGAGATTGACCTAAATAACGAAGGAGCAAAGTTTTCCTATTACTATTACCTGTACGTGAAGTCTTATATTCGAAACTATTTGACCGAAAATGTGGAGGCCACCCAGCCTAATGATGTGGAGGCACATCTTTTAGTAGCCGATACCCTCTTAGATGGAGAGGTGCATGACCTGTATATGACCCGATCCATATTCGAGCTCCTTAGGCGCAAACGCATTCCTTTGGCCGGTAAATTGATTCGCAGATACGAGGAAAAGTTTAATAGTAAAAAATATCTCAGGTTTTTAGAATATCAACTTAAGCAAGCGAGAAACCCCACATAGAATAGGCTTATTCTTCAAATGTTCACACAACATTTGCAAAGCTGAAAAGACTTAGCGTATATTAGAGTTTTACCAGGGGATATGTAGAATAAAATTCTCTGGCGTTTATTGGAACATAATGTAGAAACCTATGGGATGTGGATCTTGCGGAAGCGGGGATTGTGGTTCTACGGGATGTGGTCGAAATGGTGGTTGTGCAACCGGTGGTTGTAATAAACTGAATACCTACGACTGGCTAGGAAACATGCTGTCTCCTGATCTTACAGAGGCAGATAATGTATATGAGGTTCGATTTAAAAATACCCGGAAAGGGTTTTATCGAAACGTTCACGGGCTTCGACTTTATCTTGGGGATAAGGTAGTGGTAGAAAGCGATCGTGGATATGATATAGGAACCTTATCTTTAGGAGGGGTAGTAGCCCGCCTACAGATGAAAAAAAAGCATGTTGGCCAGTCTCCCGCAGAATTACCCCGTATCTATAGAAAGGCAAATGAACGCGACCTGGAGCAGTACCAGGAGGTAAGGGAAAGAGATGATAGTACGCGCATCCAGGCACGGACCATCATTGAGGACCTTAACCTGGATATGAAGCTTAGTGATGTCGAGTTTCAGGGAGATAATTCCAAGGCAATATTCTACTATATTGCCGACCACCGTGTGGATTTCCGAGAACTCATCAAAGTACTGGCTCGGGAGTTTCGTATTCGGGTGGAGATGAAACAAATTGGCCTACGTCATGAAGCAGGCCTGGTAGGAGGAATAGGCTCCTGTGGCAGAGAACTTTGTTGTTCTACCTGGCTCACTGACTTCAAAACGGTTAGCACCACAGCTGCCAGGTATCAGAATCTTTCGCTGAATCCCATGAAAATTTCTGGGCTCTGTGGAAGACTTAAATGCTGCCTAAATTATGAACTCGATGCCTATATGGATGCCCTGAATGATTTTCCGGACATTCACGAAATCCCTACCAAGAAGGGTAAGGCCCGCCTACAAAAGACCGATATTTTCAAGCGGAAAATGTGGTTTTCCTATGAGAATGAGTCTACCTGGTATCCTTTAATGGTTGCAGATGTCAAACGCTTACTTGCCCAAGTCCAAAAAGGAGATATCCCAGATTCACTAGGAAGATCTGTTGTACTGGAAAAAGGACCCTCAGGAGGAGAGGTTTCCCTGGATTTCGTAGATGTAGTAGGAAAGACCTTTCCCAAAGAGCAGAAGAGGTCAAAAAGAAATAAGGGTTCCAATAGAAAGAAAAAATCGGGGAGGCCCAGGAATTCTACTAATTCTCCCAAAGGAAAATCTAATGCACCCCAAGGGGCAAATAAACCTTCATCGGGAGGCTCAAAAGGGAATAATAGATCAGGAGGGGGAAGGAAAAAGAAAAATAACAGAAGTAATTCTTCCAACCAGAATAAGTCATCCAATCAAAAAAAGAAATAAGACTAATGTACAAGGTTTGGGGATGCCTACTTTTGCTCATGTGGGGCTGTAATCCCCAGGGATACTTAGAAAGATTAGAGTTTCCTGCTAATTGTTGGCATCTTTCCTACTCTCTAAATAGTAATCCCCTAAATTGGGCCGAAGATGACTTCCGCAATGCCTCCATATTCGTAGACTTTTCAGACGATTTTGCCTATCGCAATATCATTCTGCGAATGGACTGGGAACTACCCTCAGGGACTTCCGGAGATACTTTGCTCCGAGCCTACGTGGTTGACTCGCTGGGGTATTGGATTCCGCCAATGTTAAGGAATAAAAGCTACAGATATACCTTTGCTCCTTTATCCATTTTACTGGATGAGCCACCAGCTGCGCTTCGAGTTACCCAGTTTATGCGTGATAGCTCCCTCTGTGGGATAAATGGAGTGGGTATAACCCTGACTATGGATAAGAAGCTGGAGTAACTAAACTAGCCTCTGTGATCAGAAGCCTATTCCTAATTTAACCCCTTGGATATTAAATCGGTAATCTTCGTACCTGGAATTTTCAAAGATATAACTCAACCTAAGAGAATTTCGAGGACCCCAATAAAATTCATAACCGCCTCCCAATTGATACCCCTGCCTTGAGGTAGCAAGATCTGTCTGTGAAAGTAAAAAATCTTCTTCCTCAATAGTATTTTCTTGCCAGGTAGGATAGCCCCTTTGATTAATATTGGATTTTGTTAGAGGAGTTCCCACAATAAACCCAGCTTGAAGGAAGATGGCGCCTTTTCCCAGGTCTATTCCTTTCCATTTTAATGAAATGGGGAAATCAATAAAAGAGAACTCATACTGGTTTCGATGTTGACGAACGGAGCCATCTCTAATTACTACCGTTTCTGCATTTTTGTACTGAACCTGTACAAGTCCAGAAAAATGTTTGTGAAAAGGGATTTCGACAAAGGCTCCTAACAGAATTCCAGAACTTCCCTCTTCTTCCAGGACTGTGAACGATGTTTCGTCTTTTAACCAGCTTACAGTTGTACTAGTCAGTCCTCCTTCTACCCCATAGATAATAGGAAATCGCTTCTTATCTAAATAGACTGCTTTTTTTTCTTCTGGCGCTACGCAATTATTGTAACGACTAATCAAATTCGATAAATTTTTCTGAGAATAGGTTAATCTATCATAAGCACTCCAGGGGATTGATTCACAATCGGATAGATTGAATTTGAGTATTCCCTGGAACTTTTTACCACTTCCTTGGCTTGTTTCTTTTACCCCGCTCCTTTCAAGTTCAATCATTTGCCCTTCTTTCTCCAAATAATACCCAGAAGATCTCTGCCACAAATTTGCATATCCCTTCACCACCAATTTCATAAATTCCATAGGTCCGTTTTCATCCAGTGCTTTTGGAAAATAGGGGATGTCCGCATGGGTAAAACTAAGAATATCATTTACGCCATAACTCTTTGTCTTACCAGAGCTTGAAGGGGCGAACTTTAAAGAGGCTGGATTTGCCAAGTTAAATCGAACTTCTCCTAGTAGGGTATCTTGACCTCTGAGAATAACAAAATCGGAAAGAGCCTGTCCGAATAGAGAGTTAATAAGTAAATGGAAGATGCAAAATGGAAGGATGAGCAAGCCGTTTTTTGCTGGTAATTTCATAGGGTAAGAAAAAATCAATGCCATGCCCCGTCTGGGATTTGAACCCATGAAGGATTTGAATAGTTCATTGATGGGTTAGCGTATTTGGACTTTTCATACAAAACGTATCGAGGCTTAGTAATATTTCCTCAAAGAATAGTTTTGAAAGATGCTTAGCTATTATCGGGGCCCGTCGGGAGTTAATGCTGGACTCATAGGAAGCATCATCCGAATCCGCCACCTTTTGCCCAACTTGTGCTTGTTCTTGGCTGTGGCCAATAAGATCAATCCGGTAGCGGCAAAGCCTCCCGCGATGTAAAGACTACTCTCATCAACTTCCCTTTCCTCCTTGTCAGTCGTCAATATATTGATGCCCGTTACTCCCAGCAGATAGGCCCCCGCCAGCAAGGACGAAAATCCAAATACCTTTTTAAATCTATTGCCTCTTGACCTACCATTATATCGGACCATACGAATCTCGCTGAAAGGAATCTGGTTTCTTTCCACTTCTTTCCGTTCATAGGCTCCATCGTAATAAACGATTTCTTTGAGCAATACGACGGATGAGTCATAGACCTCTTCAATGACACCCTCAAACCACCTTTTGTTGCCTTCACTTTTGAAGGTAAGAATATCTCCTGGCTGGTAGATCTCTCGTTTTAAGGCATAAGGATTCTCAATGGCCAACAAGTTTTGGCCTAGTATGTCTACCTGGAAAAGCAGTAAAAAAAAATAGACAAAGAGAAAGCGGTGTATGTTTGGGTATGAGTACATAGATCAGTCTTCGAATCCAAAGATCCGATATACAATATACAACGAAATACCCGGAAAGGAGTTGCTAGCGTGGCTATCTCATGTACTTCTTCAACAGGTCAAGAGATTCGTCGCTGTCCTTTTCTTCAGTGAGATCAAAAACCGAAACCATTTCGCCGTCTACCTCCACATCGATATTATTGAGAATACCTTCGACTTGATCGGCAGAAAAGTGCTCAGCTAAGGTTCTTCCAAAGGCGAAGTCTTGATAATTTTTCAGGATTTGCTCGGAGAAATTTGAATTGTATCGAATAAGCTCAACTAAGCCTTCTACAGGTCCGGCTGATAGGTGGACTCCGTTACTTCCCTGCGATACCTCTGCCAAGCCCAAGCTGTCTTTATGCTCCAAGAAGCTCCTTCTGAGACTTTTTTCATGGGCTTTTTGGGGATTAGTTGCTCCAATAAACTCTTGGCGAGCTACCTCCCACTTAACATCTCCTACCAAGGTGAATACAACGATTGAGCGCCCTTTGGCAATGAAATGCTCTAACTGACGAGGGTGGAAACCATCGACAATGTAGGTGGATTTTCCGTCAAAGCTCACTTCTATGCTGTAGGTTCCCCCCGCCAGTTTTTTGGAAGGGATATTTTGCCATAGATATTCCAGCGTTGTAGGGGTAAACTCTGGATACGCTTTGATGACCTCAAATCCGCCAAGCACAGAGGCTTCCTCCACATCTTTGCCATAAAGTTCCTTGAATTTGGCTTTGGCCCCGTTAGACATGGCTCCTGTTGCGTCGTTAGCGAGCTTATTTATCACCCCATAGTGCTGGGCGATGATATTATGTTCCTCAAGATAGGAGGCAGATAGCACTTGGGCATTGGCAATATCTAATCCATAGGATTCAATCTGGCTGAGAATCATATCTAGTAATTCTCTCAACTGAATTCCTGATTCGGGAAGGGTGATCTCTGGCTTAATAAAAAACAAAAATTCATTTTTTCCCGAGACAGGTTGAGCAGATGTATACACCTGTTCGTAGGAGATAGTGCCTTGTTGGGCTTTTTCTATAGTAGTGTGAAGTTGAGAAGCAAGTTCAGGAATAGAAAATGGCATGAAATTGAATTTATTTCGAGTTTAACGTTCAGGTTTTTGCATATCATTTATTAGGTTAAAAATTTAGCTAAAGTCCCTGAACTTTTTCTGACGGCAAACATAAAACACGGGGGGGCAACATCCAATTTTAGGATACAAATTTCTCTTCGTATTTTCGCATTCGATTTATTCATAAACAGGGGTGTCAATTAATAAGAGGCATTTCTATTTCCCGTTGAATTTCCATGAATACCATATCAGAATTGCAGGAGTGGCTGAAACAGCCCAGGAGAATTGCGATAACCACGCATCAAAAACCCGACGGGGACGCCATGGGCTCTTCCTTGGGACTTTACCACTACCTGGTAAGTAAAGGACATAAGGTCCAAGTTGTATTACCGACGAATTTTGCCCAAAATCTAGCTTGGATCCCTGGGGCTGCCTCGGCTATTATTGGTCCCGAAGATCCCGATGCGGCAAACTGGGCCTTCTTGGGAGCAGATATTATCTTTTGCCTGGACTTCAATGCCTTAAAGCGGATCAATGAATTTGGAGAAATCGTGAAAGAGTCTGAAGCTTATAAAGTGCTTATTGATCACCACCTGGAACCAGAGGATTTTGATGATATTCGCCTATGGGATCCTTCTGCTTCCTCAGCTGCTGAAATGGTATTTAGGATGCTGGAAACTTTTGGAGAAGAAGGCAGTATTTCTTTGGAGACGGCTACCGCCCTCTATACAGGAATCATGACTGATACGGGTTCCTTTCGCTACCCCAATACCTCTCCACGAGTCCACGAGATTATTGCTCAATTGCTGGAAAAAGGGGTTGAGATAGGCAATATCCACCACGAGATTTTTGGTAACTCAAGTGAAAATCGCCTTCGGTTTTTTGGATATTGTTTCTCCGAATGTCTTCATGTTTTGCCAGAACTTCACACCGCTTATATTATTGTGGAGAAGGAAGCATTTAAGCGATTCAACATTAAGTCAGGTGAAACGGAAGGCCTTGTTAACTACGCCTTAGAAATTAAAGGAATTAACCTGGGGGTATTGATTACGGAAAATGATGACATTGTAAAACTGAGCTTTAGAAGTAGAGGGGAGTTTGCGGCTAATGAGTTTGCTAAAAGCTTTGAAGGAGGAGGCCATCACAACGCTGCAGGAGGAAAAAGCAAAGCCTCTTTGAAAGAAACAGAAGAAAAATTCATCTCTCTTCTGAAAACACATAAGGAAAAATTGGAATATGTTTAGACTAAGTGGAATAGCCCTTTGCTTACTTGCTCTACTTCAAGCTTGCCAGCCTGCTTCAGATACTTCGAGTCCTGGGACAGAAACGCCTTCCTCCCCCCAAAAGGTAGAAGAAAGCCAAGCCACTAGCTCGCCACAGCCTGCTTCTAAGGCGCAAGAAGTACCTTATGTTATTCAAGATTCTTCTAATGTCCTTGATTTAGGTAATGGATTACTCGTATATTTCATAAAAAAGGGTACAGGCCCTGCTCCTTCTTTACAGAGGAATGTCCTTTTTCATTACCACGGTATGCTCACTGATGGGACAGTCTTCGATAGTTCATTTGAAAGGGGCCAGCCACTGGATTCTCCTTTACAGAGACTCATAAGGGGATGGCAAATTGCCTTGGAAAAAGTGCCTTTAGGGTCTCAAGTAAAATTGCGTATTCCTCCAGAATTGGGCTATGGTGCACAAGGAAGTACCAATGTTCCTCCAAATGCAACACTTATATTTGATATTGAGTTAATCAGTATGTACTAGAAAGTAGTTGGATCTGAATGAAAAGCAATTGTAAACAAATATGATGGGTACTTTTACAAATAAGATCAAGATTGGTTGGCTAATCTTTTTAGGCCTATTTATTTGCCAGCCTGCTTTTTCACAGGAGGAAGCCCCGCGGGAAAGGGAAACCTTGCCTTGGTCATTGAGTTTTGGGGGCTTTCTTTCTACCCAAGGAGGAGGAGGCCATATCGATTATGGAATGGGACGGGGTGATAGGCAACTCATGATTGCGATAGACGCCTATACACTCCATGACAAACGTGAGACAAAGATAGCCTCAGCATTTGGCGAACAGGGAGGAGACTATACCTACGGGAAACTCAATTATGTGTTCATGGTTTCTCCTACAGTGGGTATGCAATGGAACCTATTCCCTGATGGAGATCGAAACCTAATAGATTTCTTTGTCTCGGCTCAGGTGGGACCTGCTATCGCTTTTTTGGTTCCTTATAAAGTAGAGATATTTACTCCTGTTGCGGGAAGACCGCAGTTTGGATTCCCCAAAGTGGAAAATTACAACCCAGATATCCATGGATATGAGGATATAATTAGAAAAGCCAAGGTTTTTGATGGAGACCTGGAAACTACTAATCAAATTGGGGTAAGTGCCAGGCTCAATATGTATTTGGACTTTAGTAAAATTCCTGAATACCTGAGTGGAGTCCGATTGGGGTTGAATGCAGATATTTTTTCTGATGAACTACCCGTAATGGCAATTTCACAAAACAGGAAGGCCTATTTGACAGCTACTGTTGGGCTAGTTTTCGGGTTTAAACAAAGATAATGTACCTTTGTATTTAATTGGAATGGGTATAAACCTCGAAAGAAGGGAGTAATTATGGCTGTATTAAGCTTAGATTCACTGACTGCTAACAATATGCCTGGAGATGGGCCTAGACCCTCATGGCTTCGTGTAAAACTGCCATACGGGCAATCTTTTACGGAAGTGCGGGAGATTATTAGCACCCATAAACTACACACGGTATGTGAGAGCGCCCGCTGCCCAAATATGGGGGAGTGCTGGGGGGCTGGAACGGCTACCTTTATGATTTTGGGTAATACCTGTACACGCTCCTGTTCCTTTTGTGCTGTCGCTACAGGTAGGCCTTCCGAGTTGGATGAACTGGAGCCTATTAGGGTAGCAAAGGCGATAAAACTTATGGGGGTTAAGCATGCAGTTATTACCTCCGTTAATCGTGATGAATTGAAAGATGGCGGCGCCTCAATTTGGGCTGATACCATTCGAGAGACCAAACGCCTTTGCCCAGAAGTGACGCTTGAAACCCTTATCCCAGACCTGAAAGGGCGTTGGGAAGCCCTTCGCTTGATTACAGCGGAAAGACCGGAGCTAATCTCCCACAATATGGAGACAGTTCAACGCCTATATAGAAGGGTGAGGCCACAGGCGAAATATCAACGTAGCCTCGATCAAATACAACAAACAAAGGCGGAAGGAATAAGGACCAAATCGGGATTTATGGTAGGTTTAGGCGAAACGGTTGAAGAAGTTTATCAATTGATGCAGGATCTCCAACAACACGATTGTGATGTGCTTACGATCGGCCAATATCTCCAACCAACCAAGATGCACCTACCGGTTCACGAGTTTATACACCCGGATTTGTTTGCTCACTATCGGGAAATAGGGATGGAAATGGGGTTTAACTATGTAGAGAGTGGCCCCTTGGTGCGATCAAGTTATCACTCCGAAAGACACTTATGAAGACCCTGATCCTATGTCGACACGCCAAATCAGACTGGCCCGAAGGGGTTTTGGATTCTAACCGCCCCTTAAAAGAACGAGGAATAAAAGATGCTCACCGTCAGGCACAGTTACTCAAAGAGAGAGGAGTGGTATTAGATAGGATAATGAGCTCTCATGCTAATCGCGCTATATCCACTGCCCGAATCTTTGCCAAGGAAATGGGATATAAACTCCCCATACAAGAAGAAACGTCTCTATATCACCAAGGTTTAGGTAATTTGATATCGCTCGTCCAGGAACTTCCAACGGAGATCAATTCAGTGATGCTTTTTGGACATAATCCTACTATGGAGCAAACTGTACAATTTTTCCTCCGAGCTGAGCGTAGTATAGGTATGCCAACCTGTGCGATGGCATGTGTTGAATTTTCAATTTCTTCCTGGAATTCCCTTTCGCCCGCCTCTGCTCAATTGAGGTGGCTCATTATTCCCAGGTTAAAACGCAAAGTTCTTTTAACATAATATTTATTTTTTCGCTGGAAAAGTACCTGATTTTTCCGTTCAGGTCTCGATCCTTGTAACTTTGAGCTGCATTTATTTAAATAATGGGTAATTTCCCTGCGCAGTGTCTTTCTGATATTTTGCAATGTACGCGTACCTCTAATCAAAATTCCATTGAGGTTCCATCACCTTTGGGATAACTGCTATGAATCATAAAATACGATTACTATTTTTTATAGGCTGTTTGTTCAGCTTGACCAATGTTCAAGCTACGCACATAGTTGGAGCAGAACTCTTCTATGAATGTACGGATCCAGTCAACTCACGGTATTCCATTACCTTAAAATTATACAGAGATTGCTTGGCGGGTCAGGCTCCCTTTGATGAGTTTATCACGGTATTTGCCTTTTCCTCCAAAAGTGGTCAACCCTCGAGGTATCTGGATATTCCTATCCCCATCAGAACGCCAGAAATCGTCCCCGAAGAATGGGACGTTTGTGTGGGAAGGCCTTACAATATTTGTGTACAGGAAGGGATCTATAAAGCGGAAGATGTCTACTTGCCCCCAATAGAGGGGGGCTATGACTTGGCCTGGGCTCGCTGTTGTCGAAACCAAGCTATTACTAATTTGGAAAGTCCCTTGTCAGAAGGTGTCACTTACCTCGCACATGTGCCTGGACCAGAAGATGCAGAGTGTAATACCATGCCTCAGTTCAAGCAATTTCCTCCCATATTTTTATGTGCAGGTGAGACTTTTAACTTCGATCACTCTGCAGTAGATGTAGATGGAGACTCCCTTTCCTACGCCGTTACCAATCCCTTTACAGGTATAAATATAGAAGGACTGGGAGCCGGAAATCCCAGAGAAGGTGGTAATCAACCAATTGTAGACAGATTTGACAACCCCATGGGACCTCCTCCTTATCAAAACGTTGTTTTTCGAAGTGGTTTTGGTTTTGGCAGTCCCTTTGGTTCAAGGCGCTTTAGTATAGACCCTCTCACAGGATTCATAACCGCAACCCCGGAGCAAGAAGGAATCTATGTTTACTCTATTTCTGTGTTTGAGTGGAGAAATGGGAAATTGTTAAGCGAAAATCGTCGAGACTTTCAGATTCATGTGATCCCATGTCAAGAACAGGATACGCCTCCTGTTATTACACATGACTTAGGGGACTTGCCCCAAGATGGAGATACCTTAATCGTAGACCCAGAATTCGCCTTTTGCTACGATATCAATGTAACAGATCCCAATGTCGGAGATCGACTGACAGCTTTTGAGGTGAGTGCCCCTTTTGGAAATGGTTTCGCCTTCCGCCCTTTGGCTAATTTAAGCTTTGAAGGGACTAATCCTCTAACAGGAGAGGTGTGTTGGCGTCCTTCTTGTGATTATGCCGGTCAGACGGTTCCCCTTATTATTGGAGCCCGTGATTTGGGAGACTGTCCCTCTATTTCCAATGTCTTCGATACCGTTTGGGTCCGAATTCAGGTGCCTCCCAATGATGCACCTGAAGTATCTGTTGACTTAGAGGGTAATACCTTTAATGGAGATACTTTATTTATCCGTGCAGGAGACGATTTTTGTTTTGATTTTTCTGCTTCAGATATCAATGCGGGAGATTCTCTTTCCCTCGTTTTGGGTTCTTCCTTTAACCAGGTGGGGGGGCCAACTGTGAGCTATGAGGAAGGAAATCCCTTACAAGGAGAAGTATGTTGGGAGACTTCCTGTGAATTAGTGGGACAATTAGTCCCCTTACAGTTGATTGTAGTAGACGACGCCCAGTGTCCTTCCCAAAAAGAAACAGAAAAAATCATTTATGTGAGTATCATTCCTCCTGATAATGATCCTCCTACCCTCATCGCAGATTTATCTGGTCTGAATAGTTCAGGGGATACGGTTTTTGTAGTAGCAAATGAAGCCTTCTGTTTCCCCCTATCAGCTGTAGACATAAATGAAAATGATTCCGTTTTCGTGGAACCCTTAAGTCCTATTTTTGGCAGCGACACCACGCTAACTCTTTCTTTTGCAGGAATAAATCCTGTTGAAGGGGAATTGTGTTGGCAACCCAATTGTACGTTTGAAGATGCTGTAGTTCCGCTCGTATTAAGTGCTTTTGACAATGGTTTATGCGGTAACGAACTCCGAGCCCTGGATACCATCTTTGTGAGTATTGAACCGGAAGAAGGACTGGCGCCAGAGGTAGGATTTGACCTTGGAGGCTTTGTAGCACAAGGGGATACCCTTAGCTTAGATATTGAAGACAGCTTATGCCTCAACTTCTTTGTAGCGGACCTAACAGAAAATACCGGTTTTGATTTTGATGTTCGCTTCGAAACCTTAGATGGTACAGAGGTGAGCTTGGGAGATCCCTCTAATATTTTGGTCTTGGAAGATTCTGTCACTGGGGAAATCTGTGTAAAACCCGATTGCTCAAATGGGGGAAGTTTATTTCGCCTGATTGTAGAAGGAATTGACAACAAATTCTGCGAACCAGTCCCAAGTGACTCAGATACCTTATTTATTAAGGTGAATACTACTTTGGAGGTAGTTTTGGGAGCAGATGTTACCTTTTGTGAGGGTTCAGGAGGTAACAGCCTAAGTGCAAATATTATCGGGACGGATCTCGATCCCGGAGAATTTACCTATGCATGGAATTGCTCTAATCCAGGACGCTGTGGGCTTAGTGATATAAATGCGCCTAACCCTATTGCCAACCCCTCACGTTCTACTACCTACTTTTTGCAAGTAACAGATCCAGATGGCTGTACAAGTGAAATTGATTCCATAGAACTGAATGTACTTCCTCAGCCTTTTATTGATGTAAATGCTGATCGGAGCCTTTGTGTGGGAGAAGATAGTGTATCCTTGGATGTAATAGTACTTAATGATGATGAGGTGCCAGGGCCATTGACGTATTCTTGGTTCCCTGCAGAAGGACTCAGTGATCCGAATTCCCCCACTCCCAAAGCCCTTCCCGATTCTACCACTATTTACACGGTAATTGTAACGGGGGGAAATGGTTGTTCTAGTGAAACAACCAATCTGGACGAATCCAGCACCACCATTGTTGAATTATTGCCTCCGCCCGTGGCGAATGCTGGTCCTGACCTAAATGTCTGTGAGGGGGATTCTGTAACTCTCCTGGGCTCTGTCACGGGAGAAGCCGAAGGAGTCAACTATGCATGGATGTTAGGGACAGAGATTGTTTCAGATAATGTTCAAAACCTGACTGTTAGTCCCACGCGCTCTGAAACTTTTGTGCTCTTAGTAGCAAACGAAGGGTGTGAGGGAATCCCAGATACGGTTGTGCTTACCTACCATGCACAACCTACTCTATTAGCTGCCAGTCCAGTGGACTCAGTTTGTGCCAATGAATCAGTAGAACTTAATGTAATGGCCTTTATCGAAGGTGATAGCACCTCAGGTTATTCTTACGCCTGGGAGGCCAACGATGGCTTATCCGACCTCACTTCTCCCAGTCCAACCGTAAATCTAAATAGTTCTCAAACCCTCCGAGTGAGTGCAACCAGTGATATAGGTTGTTCAAGTGCCATGCTGGAAATCCCAATCACCGTAAAAGCTACTCCCATAGCGGAAGCGGGCCCTGATGCTTTTGCATGCGGGGATGAGTCTATTCAATTGCAAGGAAGCTTTTCACTATCTGGAGATGGTTCAGACAGTAGTCAGGTATCCATTAATTGGTCGCCAGGGGATGGTCTATCTTTAAGGGATACCCTCCAGCCTGAATTACAGCCAGAGCAATCCACCTTGTATTTCCTTACAGTTTCACAAGGAAACTGTAGCACGACAGACTCTGTACTGGTCGATTTATTTTTAGGCGTTGATGCCAGCGTATCCGCAGATACGAACAGGGTTTGTGCGGGTACTGAGGTGCAACTTTCGGTAGCGGGAGGAAATGGATCTCCGATCTTTACCTGGTTGCCTGCAGCCCCCCTTGATGAGAGTTCGAGTGCTAATCCCATTGCTACGCCGGATACAACAACAACCTTCATAGTCGTATTGGAAGAGCAGGGATGCTCAGCAAGCGATAGTATACGGATTGATGTACTCCCAGCCCCTATTGGAGACTTGGAAGCATCTTCTACTGTGATTTGTCCGGATGCCTCGGTGGATTTTATGGCCATAGGGGAGGTCGCTGATTTCGTGTGGGATTTTGGAGATGGAAGCAGCTCTTCAGAAATGGCTCCCTCTTATGCCTTCCAAACGCCAGGAGTTTATACCGTCTCTTTGCAAGGTACCTCTCCAGACGGCTGTTTTGGAGTTGCCGACCAAATAGAAATTGAGGTTCTGGAGCCAGGATTGGCTTCTTTCCTCTCAGATCCAGATTCTGGTGAGACCATCATTGATCCAGAACTGACTATCAATTTTACGGATCAATCTACAGGTGCAGTATCATATCTGTGGGATTTCGGGGATGGAAACACCTCTGATATGGTAAGTCCTTCCTACTCCTGGGAAAAAGAAGGTTTGTACGAGGTAAGTCTGACCATTACCGATGCTGGAGGATGCATAGACTCCGATACGGTTTTATTTGAACTCCGTCGCCAATCGACCTTTTTCCCCAATGTATTTACCCCCAATGCGGATGGGGTATTAGATCAATTTGCCGTTCGCTATACAGGTGCCGATCCCTTCCATATGCAGATTTTTGACCGCTGGGGTAAGCTCGTATTTGAAACCTCAGACCCTGAAATGCGCTGGGATGGAACGATGACAGATGGGAAAGAAGCCGAAGATGGGGTCTATTTCTACGTGGCGGAAGTTGCTGAAGAAGTATTTAAGGGACACGTTACCCTAATGCGTTAGCCCGTAAATCCAAAGTCTCCTTCCCCATCCTGGAAAAGAACTTTTTTAGGATTCGGTAAATGAGGTAGTAGCTCCTTGGTGGCCAAATAAACCTGTTCAAAGGTATTGCTATACAGACTATGCGTATACCACCTATCCATCAGGGGCTGAAGTTTGGGATGATATACAGTTAGCTGGGTGATATGGTGTTTGGCTAGCAGCCCTAATACCAGGCGATACATCTTTTCTTCCCAGCTAGGATCCTGGATTTTTTTAGATCTATAATAGAAATACGGGATAATCATTTTTGACCCAATGAGGGAAACAACAAGCAAGGCTTCTGGTTTGCCAATAGAATCTAGCATCCCAATAGGTAGGCAGCTATAGGTATGGGTAAAGGAAGAAAAAGGGTAGGGGGGATGAGTTAGCTTTTCTTCCATAGCTTCCCTCACCCACGGATAGGAGAGGAACCATTTTAACTCAGCTATTCCCCGTTGACTTAGGTTGTTCGAATGTTCCTTTTCTAAAAACGCTTCCCATTTAGGATCGAGCCTTTCTAAATCTAAGGTAAAAGAATCCCCTACCTGTGTATCCTGTTTTAGGTTTCTCCACCTAGCATTCTGAAGGGTATTCCCCAAACGGTCAGCTAGCCCCAAAATATCCGAACTCCTTTGGAAGAATTTATGTCGTGGAGGTAGTAAATGGGCCAGGTCAAATCGCGTATATAGGCGCTGTCCTTTTTGAACGTGGTAGGTTTGGAAATGTCCCGAACCTAGGTATACCGCACGAGAAGCAGGACTATTATTACTCGTCATTAATCTATGATCCCAGGATTTCAAGGCTCTTTCTAAGAGTTGACTGGCTATTCCCTTTCTCCGGTGGGAGGGGGCTACCCATACACCACTTAGCCATCCAAAACGAAGGGCTTGGCTTTGGGTAGGTATATGATCAGGTAGAATGGTCCTAAATCCTAGGATATTTTCCCCCTCCCAGGCAATGAAGCAGACCTTGTCTTGTGTTAAGCCTCTTGGATTGTGAAGATAGGACAGGGCCCTTTGGGGGCTAATGGGCACTACCGATAGCCTTGAATAGGTATCCGACTGCACCCAATCATGTAGTTCTTGTGCCGTGTAAGTCTGAATATCCATAGGCATAGGACCATTAATTCCTTCTTACCTTATTTTTCCCAACAAACAGCTTGGGAATATATAGTCCAGCCTCTTTTGCCAAAATGTGGTTAGCATTATAGGGCCATTTTTCCATAGGAATTCGTTGAAAATGAAGAGGGAATTCATCCTTTTTCAATCCTGCAGTCCCAAAGCTACAGTGAATCCCTGCATTGAACAAGTGCTCAAAGACCTCTTTGGGGACTCCTTGATCTGTAAAGGGAAAGGCAAACGCCTTATAAGGAACCCCAAAGGTGTTGTTAACATAGGAAATGCTCTCAAGACTTTGTTGTACTTGGGAGGCGGGAGAAATTTTTGCGTACATGGGATGATCTACACTGTGCCCTCCTACAGAAAACCCTGCCTTAACGAGCTCTTGCACCTGAGATTCATTCATATAGGGTTGTTCCTTCTTTAAATAATCTGAAAGGCTTGCACCAATAAGGTCGGCAATTTCATCAAGCAAATGACGCTGGGAATAGGAAACTTGCTTCAATTCAGTTGGGAGACTTTGTTGAGTGATGGAAGCCAGCCCTAGTAGTTCAGCAATGTCTTTAAGTAGGTAAGGTGAATAGGGCTTTCCTTGAATGTGGTCAATAATAATGCTGACTTTGTAGCGATAGAATAGGTTCTTATTACCCAAAAAAGCAGAATTTAGGAAAAAGGTAGCAGGAATACCCTTTTTGCGTAATAGAGGAAAAATGATGTCATAACAAGACTTGAGGCCATCGTCAAAGGAAAGATGGAAAAAGGGTTTTGTGGAGGAATTTTGCTCGGATAAACTCAATAACTCTTCCAAGGAGATAGGGGAAAAATAGGTCAGGAAAAAGTCGAGGTCTCGCTCAAATTTCGCTGGAGTAGACCACTTATAAAGATGTCTTACGTGTGGGGGTGTTTCGAAATCCACACCGTGATAAAATGGGAAAATACAGGGGATACCTGTTAGGGTTAGAAAACGAGAAAAAATAGACAAATCGTTTATTTTTTGGGAAATATACGACTTTTTGCGCCTGTTAGCCACTTGGGCAAGCGTTGGATTTCCAACTGTTGATAGGGATGGTTTTGAGCGCCAAAACCTTGATAGAACCGGGCCAAACCGGAGATATCGGAGCCTTCAAAATCCAAGCTTAGGTCTCTTCCGGCATATTGAGAGATGAGTTTATTGATGAGTAAAAACATGGCTCGTTCTTCCTTCCCCTCTTTGGAGGAGGCGGCCAGCAGGTAAACCAGGTGTTTGGGGCCTTTTAAGATATAGGCCCCGGCCAACAAGCGGGTACCCGAGGAATCCCATACCCCCCAACAAGCAGCTTTTCGTAGGAGTAAGCCTTTTTCCATGATTTGAGCCAGTCTCTTATATCCCTCCGGACTAATGGGACTTTGCTCATTGGCTCGTTTCAATTCAATAAGATGAGGGTATGGGAGTTGGTCTTGGATAACAAGAGCTTGTGAAACCTTATCCAGGTTGCGTTGAGTATTCTTTTTAAATTGATTCTTTATTTCTTCGTAGGAGGCATTTAAGGATAATTCGTAATTGGAACGGGCATGAACCTTAAAGGAATTGGAGAGTAAAGAGTTATCCACTACATTATGCGCATTGAGGGGATAATGACCCCAACGAATGTGGGAAGGCATAGCCTCTATAAATTCACCTAGGCGATTGCCAATTTCTGGGTTTTTGCTATACAGCCCCAACTGTTGGCAAAAGGGAGGCCGACAGACATACCTTATACCATATTTATTTTTGATAGGAAGGGGAAAAACGGCCTCATAATCTCCATAAATTAAGGCATGCCATTGGGGGTGGACTCGGTCCAGGTACCAGGAAAAGGCATAGATCCTTGCATATGCGCAACTGTGCAGGCAACGATCCCATTTTTCCTTGTCAATCTCCGGGTGGGTTAGAAATTGAATCATTGAAAACAATATGGGTAAAAAGTTTCAAAAAGGGACGATTAGCCATACATTTGTAGATACGATGAAACCCAATGTACATATCCTTGGCAATAGCCACTCTTACTTGAACAACCTCCTTCGAGAACTGAGGGACGAGCAAATCCAACAGGACCGCATGCGTTTCCGAAAAAATATGGAACGCATTGGC
Organism: Bacteroidia bacterium; assembly: GCA_965263105.1. Classification (GTDB taxonomy): domain Bacteria; phylum Bacteroidota; class Bacteroidia; order J057; family J057; genus JBCCTX01. Next base: position 2,770,578 of record CBDHGL010000003.1, read on the forward strand.
GTGCTGATGGCCTATGAGGTAAGCAAAGCCCTGGAATATGAATCTCAGGAAGTAACGACTCCCCTTGGGACCCTGGACATGGAATTGTTGGCCGAACAACCTGTACTGGTTTCTATCCTTCGAGCAGGAATTCCCTTTCATCAGGGCTTTCTGGAGTTGTGGGACCAGGCAGACAATGGCTTTATTTCCGCCTATAGGTACCACACAACCGGCAATGATTTTGAGGTAAGGGTCGAGTATCTGGCGATTCCGGAAATTACCAATCGAACTTTGGTACTGGTAGATCCCATGATCGCTACTGCTCGGAGCTTGATTTTGAGTTACCAAGAGATCGTAGAAGCTGCGGGCAAACCTGCTAAGGTAATCTTCTGTGGGGTAGTAGGAAGTGAGGAAGGGATTGATAACCTAATACGCAGTGTGCCCAATGGGCAAGTCTATGTGGTGGCTATGGACAAAGAATTGACAGCCAAAGCCTATATCGTACCGGGCCTTGGAGATGCAGGTGATTTGTCCTATGGGCCCAAGTAGGATTTTTTCATGAGCCGCTAGTGCAGGATTTTGGTTCGGAGATGTCGCAGAATTTACATTTGAAGTTGCCTATTAAAACGCTTGTCATGGGATTTTCGTTATTAAATTAAATGACTGTGCCAACTGTTGAAATAGATTTTTTCTTGCCTTTTATTGCAGACCAAGCCCTGACCTGGGATTGGCAACAATTTTTAGTTTACCTCGGTGTGTTTTCATTGGCTTTTGCCAAATTTGCTCTAGGAGTGGTAGCTGCTCTGGCAAAGGGCTTTACTTTTTGGGAAACCCAATTGACAGCAGGTTTAGGGGCCGTGGCGGGTAGCTGGGTTTTTGCTTATTTTGGGCACGAAATACGTCTGTGGATCGAGAAAAAGTTTAAGTTGAAGACTTCAGAAGGCTCTAAAAGTCCACGCCTTCGACGTATTTGGAACCGATATGGACTTGGGGGAGTGGTAGCGCTAGCACCCATCATCTCTCCTCAAGCAAGCATAGGTATAGCCGTCTCCTTCAAAGAAAAACCCCGAAGAATTGCCATCTATATGACGATCAGTGTAATTGTCTGGACCGTTCTGATGGCTCTACTGAAAGATACTGTTTTGGGGATTGCGGGGAAGTAGGAATAATTCCCCTATGGTGTTCAATTTCCCTAATCAATAATCTCTCTTCATTTGAAAAAGAAAGATAATGAAAACCAAAGAGATAACATGTATACCTATTTACCCAAAACCCCTAGCCATTTCTGGTATCCCAAAAAACTAAATAATATTTGGGAATATGATATAATTTTGGTTTTCACGACTTATATTTTTTGTTTCCCCTTTTAAGAAAAAGACGTAAAGATATAAGGAGAAATCGTTATGCATAAATGGCTTTATATTTTGATTTTGGGCCTAACTTGTTGTAGCAAGCCGAACCCGGCACAGGAAGAGGTCCCGCTCTTTTCCTTCGGCATAGTAGCCGATGCCCAATACGCGGATAAAGAAACATCCGGCCTTAGGCATTATCGCTCCTCTCTCGCATCCCTGGATTCGGCAGCCCGTGATTTCAATTCCCGCGACTTAGCCTTCGTTGTCCACTTGGGGGATATAATTGATGAAAATTTTTCAAGCTATGACGACATCCTGCCTGTGTATGATCGAATTCAGGCTCCACATCATATCGTCTTGGGCAATCATGAATTCTCAGTGGCAGAGGAAGAAAAGAAGCGAGTCCTTGAACGGGTAGGCTTGTCAAATAGGTATTATGATTTTGTCGTTGGAGATTGGCGCTTTATTGCTGTGGATGGGCAGGGCATGAGTACCTTCGCCCCTACGAAAGGAGCCTTGCCCCAAGCCGAAAATATATTGAGGTTTCTCCGCCAAAATGGAGCTCAAAATGCCTATGAATGGAATGGGGGGGTAGATAGCGTACAAATGGCCTGGCTCAGGGGGCGATTGGAATTGGCCCAAAGAAACAAGGAATCGGTCATGCTATTTTGTCATTTTCCCACTTATCCTTTAAATGAGATGCACAACCTATGGAATGACGCGGAGCTAGTAGAGTTGATTTCAGCTTATCCTGAGGTAAAGGCGTGGCTCAATGGACATAACCACGCCGGATTTACAGGGATTTATCAGGGCATACATTTTGTTACCTTTAAAGGTATGGTAAACCACCCGGAGGAAAATTCCTATGCAGTGGCCCATGTATATGAGGACCATTTGGTAATGGAAGGAATTGGGGCTGAGGATACAAGAATTATTCCCATACGAGGAAGGTTTTATATAGAAAAATAAACCATTTTTAGCCTCCCTTTAGCCCCAAAATAATCTGATAGTGAGCCAAAAAATCCCCGCATTGTTTTTCATACAGAGTATTTCTCTTAAATTTGCCCAGAATAAAAATTTGTTGACTACTTATGGCAGACGTTACCGCAGATAAAAAAGCACTTCAGGAAGGGGAGCGACCGATATTTAAGGCGAGCTACGGGAAATTGATGATGTGGTTCTTCCTGGTGTCTGATGCATTTACCTTTTCCGCTCTTCTCATTACCTATGGAGCCCTGCGGATTCGCTCTGTAACAGACACGGCCTTGCAGGCCTGGGCCAATCCAGAAGCGGTTTTTACCCACGCACCGATCTTGTATGAAGTATTTCATTTGGAGGCTCCTCTCGTTTTTGTGGGCCTTATGACCTTCATTCTGATTGTAAGTAGTGTGACCATGGTACTTGCTGTAGAGGCAGGGCATCGCAAATCCCAAAAGGAGGTAGCCAAATATGTCTTGCTGACCATCATAGGAGGTACGGCCTTCCTGGCCTGTCAGGCCTATGAATGGTATCACTTTATTCACGGAGGGCACGACACAGCGGTGGCAATTCCCGAAGAGCAAATGGCGAGCCTGGGGCTGGGAGATCTAACTGAGGAGTTGGCCCATCACCATGTAGTCCCTGCTCTGTACATGTATAACGCGAATGACGAATTGATTGGCTTCCGCCTAAAAGACGGAACCAAGATTATCGATAGTGAGAAAATGGCCAAAATTCAAGCTCTGGGAAATGAAAAAGATGCAGAAGGACATTATGTGCATAGAACCCACGGGGGGGCCAATCTCAAAGCCAATGAATACGGACCTCAGGCCTTTGGAGACCTGTTTTTCTTCGTAACAGGTTTTCATGGAACCCATGTATTAAGTGGGGTAGTCCTATTGGTTATTTTGTATATCGGGACCATCAAGGGTACCTATGAGCGGCGAGGGCATTATGAAATGGTAGAAAAAATAGGCCTCTATTGGCACTTTGTCGACCTAGTATGGGTCTTTGTATTTACATTCTTTTATCTGGTTTAATTTAGAAAACTTATGGCAGCTACTGCTGACGGAGGTGCTGGTGCACGCAAAGCCATCTGGCGAACATTTTGGATACTTGCAGGTCTTACTACCTTAGAATTTATCATTGCAGGTACGAAAGCCTCCTACGCCGACTGGTTTGGGCTTAAACCTGAAACGGTAAGTTCCATGGTACTGGCGCTATTTATTATCCTCACTATATTCAAAGCCTTTTATATCGTAGCGGAATTTATGCACCTTCGCCATGAAGTGAAAAGGCTAGTCTGGATACTCCTAGTTCCATTTATTTTCATCGTCTGGTTATTGATTGGCCTTTTTTGGGAAGGGAATTACTGGGGCGGAGCATAACATTTCCATCGGTGAGGAAGTTTATTCTCCAAACAATTGAAAGGAGATTTTCCCACTATGGCTCAGAAAAATAAAATACAAGCTGCAGTCCTGGTAGCCATTCTGGTTCTACCCCTAGTTTTTTATTTTGTCTTCAAAGCAATCTCTTATCCCGTATTTGACTCAGTACCCTTCCAGTACCGAGTTAATGAGGCGGGAGACTCTCTTGTTTATACCCTAGAAGAATTACCTGCCTATTATCTGAATGGGGAATCCGTTGAATTTGAGGATTTTAAGGATAAAATTCTCCTAATAGACTTTTTCTCTTTAGAAGATACCTTACGTACAACCGTTTTGCACGGGAATCTCCAACGGGTGTATAACAACATTCGGGATACCGAATACATCCGCATGTTGTCAATTTATACAGGTGATACGATAAGACCTGAGCTAGTTCAGTATGGGGAAGAGTTTGCCTCTTATGGAGACTCTTGGCAAATACTCTGGATGGATTCTGCTGCCGTCAGGAGAGTAGGAGTTAAAAATTTGGGTATTCAGGAGTTTGCTAAGTGGTATACCTTAAAAAAGGAGGAAAAAACCTTTCCTGAATTCACCTCGCAGACCATAGCCCTTCTGGATAAGGAAGGAAAAGTAAGACAATATTTTGAAGCAACAGACCTGGGAGTAATCAAGCGAATTAATGAAGACCTCAGGGCCTTGACCGTATTAGAATATCCGGAGGAGCTAAGACACAACCAATAATTTGAATTTTATGCAGGCCGATAGACCGCTAAATGATAAACTCTACATACCTCTAATTTGGGCCTTTTCCATCATCGTACCAGTTGCCGTGGGAATTTTGCTGACACCCGGCCTCATCCCTCCTCTGGAGGTGGGATTTGATCCGTTAATCTTACCCAAAATCAATGCAGGGATAAATTCTACCGTATCCATTTTGCTGATTCTAGGCTTTATATATATTCGAAAAGGGAACATTTCTTCCCATCGTTTAGCTATGTTAAGTGCTTTCGGCTTATCAGCTGTTTTTCTACTCACTTATGTGCTGTATCACCTTACAGTCGGTCATACACCCTACTGCGAATCGGGTTGGGTTCCCAAAAACATCTATTATTTTACCCTTATTAGTCATATATTACTTTCTGTAACGATTATTCCCTTGGCTTCGTTTTCTATTTATAGAGCCTTGAATGGAACGATCGATCGACATAAACGATTAGCAAAGATTACCTTTCCCCTTTGGCTGTATGTTTCCATAACTGGGGTTTTGGTCTATTTATTCATTTCGCCTTGTTATGGCTAAGATTCTTACTAACATACGAGTAACCGTCAAAACAACTTGGTCGCTATTGATCCTCGGAAGCATTTTTTTTGGGGCATTTGGCTCTCAACTCTATGGACAATGTGCTACCTGTAAAGCTGCGGCGGCCACTGAAGACGAAGCGGGAGAACTCATTATAGGAGGAGGCCTCAATATCGGAATCCTCTATCTATTGGCCATGCCTTTTGTGATTTCTGCCGTAATTGGCCTAATTTGGTATAGAAATAAGAAAAAACTCCGAGAACTGTCTTCATGAAAAAGAGTTTTGTAGCGAGTCTTCTCCTATTACTTCTATGTGGAGAATTACTAAAGGCCCAGAAACCAATCGTTCGGGTAAAATCTGATAGATTGAGTGCAGACTTTCATCTATCTCGTCGCAATAAACTCCGCAAGTTGTTACCTCCCAACACCTTGGCGGTATTTTTCGCCAATCCCGTACGCAACCGTTCCAATGATGTTGACTTTGTTTATCACCAGAATACGGATTTCTATTACCTCACAGGGTACAAGGAGCCCCATGCTGTTTTACTACTGAGTTCAGAAGATACCTATTTGGATGAAGCCAGAAGGATGCAGGAACTATTATTTGTTCAGCCCAAAGACCCCAAAAAAGAAATGTGGATGGGTATTCGCTTGGGAAAAGATATGGTCAAGCAAAGCCTGGGAATAAAAGAAGTCTTAGAAAATACAGATTTTGAGGGCTTCGATCTGAATCTGGGTGCTTACGACAATATCTTAGTGCTTAACATGCGAGAAGATATACTCGACACACGCGATAATGCGGACCTATTTGATCTAACAAGGATATTTGTTGAGAAAGTAAATCAGGCCCTCACTCCATTGAACACGTTAGAGGAAAAAATGGCGGTTTCTATTGACCTACATCAATTGGAAAGCTACATGAACAAATTGAGAGAAGTCAAGGAGGAGGAAGAACTGGTATTATTGCGAAAGGCCATAAAGATCTCCTGCATTGGACAGGTAGAGGTGATGAAAGCCATGCATCCCAAAATATCTGAAAGGGAGATACAAGGGATTCACGAATTTATGTATAGAAAATACGATGCAGAGTATCAGGGATATCCCTCTATTGTAGGAGCTGGGCATAATGGCTGTGTCCTCCACTATTGGCAGAATGCCAAACCGGAAGTAGGAAAAGACTTGGTGCTCATGGACCTGGGGGCTGAATATAGAGGTTATACTGCGGATGTAACTCGTACCATCCCTGCATCGGGTAAATTTACAGAAGAACAACGAATTATTTACGATATTGTGTATGAGGCCCAGTCCGCGGGATTTGAAGCTTGTATGGTAGGAAATAGCTTCAGAGCCCCTGATGCTGCGGCAAGGAAAGTGATCAATCAACGGCTTTTTGAGGTAGGCATTATTCCTAACCCTGTAGCTCAACACAGCTATTTTCCACATGGTACTTCTCATTACCTGGGATTAGATGTGCATGACAGAGGAGAAGGAGGGCCTTTTAAACCCAATACTGTTATAACCGTTGAACCTGGTATCTATATTCCAGATGGAAGTCCTTGCGACGAAAAATGGTGGGGGATAGCCGTTCGTATCGAAGACGATATCTTGATTACAGAAGAGGGATGGGAAAACCTATCTGCCTCAGCCCCCAGGAAAGCCGAGGAAATTGAAGCCATGATGACTCAACTCAGTATTTTCTCCCAACTTCAGAAGGAAGCATTAGAATAATTAATCTTTAACCCTCGCTCTCATGCCTATTCCCTATTGGATTGCGAAAATCAATGATTGTGACATAGGTATTGCCGCCTGTCCTGCCGGGGGCAGGGCCTTGGAGGAGGAATTAAAAGTTTTTAAGAAAAGTGAATCGCTAGTTATGATTTCCTTACTAACTGAAAAGGAGGAAAGACGGCTTGGACTTACTCAAGAAAAGTTAATTGCTGAAGAATTGGGAATCAGGTTTATTAAGTTTCCCATTCCTGACATGTCGATCCCGGGATTTAAAATTTACGTGGAATTTATTGACCACCTCTATGAGCTTACTATGGAAAAGGATAAGATGCTTATCCACTGTCGTGCCGGCATTGGGAGGTCTTCTCTCATAGCTTTGGGATTGATGACCAAGGACGGGACGCCCCTCTCTCAGAGTATCCAGCATGTATCCAGGACTCGCGGTTTTCACGTACCCCAAAGTATTTCTCAAAGGCGACTACTCCATAAGTATGCTTCGAACAAAGGAAGAAAAGGAAAGGTTTGGATTTAGTTCCCTTTTTAGTGTAATGAGTAGAATTAAGGGTATTTGTATTAAGCTAGCTCCATACCCTCCTTGCTATTCACGTTTTTCTAACACCGTAGGCTAAAATACTTTTACCCTATCGCCCACCCACTTCAATTTGATAGCTTTTCTGGTTTTGTGCAGCCCCTAAGGAAAAAGATAGGCTAGAATTAGCCTCATCAAAGGTAAAGTCCACTTTCTCGCCATCTACCTTCACATAGCTTATTCTTGTCGCGGGGAATGCAAGCTCAATGTCCAAAGACCCTGTATGGGCAGGTAGAGATTCTGCTTTCTCTGGTGTTCTCATTAGGGCAAAGGAGAAGACTTTGCCATCCCAAGAAGCATTAGGGCTCATCCGAATCTGGGATAAACTCCCTTCTACCTCTCCGCTAGCCTGAACGACAAAGGGAAAGCTGTTTCCTTTTGCCAGACCTGCAAAAAGCGGAAGTCCTTGGATCAAGGACAATGAACTCTCCATCGTTTGGACATTTTCTTCCGCCTCAATCAGTTCAAACCAAGCTGCATTGGCCAAATAAAAAGTTTTGGGATTTTGAGACTTGGCAAATGAGACCGTTTGGGCATAGGCATACAATGCTTGCTTGGAGAAGCTTTCTTCCGAAGGTTTAATTTCTCCTCCTAACAAGTTTCCCTGAGCGAAGTCTAAGGAAGGAGGGACCTCAGCATTTCCTCCTCTGGAACTGCCACCTGCTTTTTTTGCTACAATTTCTGCGGATTCCCTAAACCAAGGCTCTCCCCAAACATGATAAGCGACTAGCAAGCCTTCTGCCTGGTCGGTTGATGTGGGATGAATTGAGGGAAGATTGGATAGGGGATTCCGATTGACTCCTCTATCAGCTTGGAGCATCGCATACTGAAAGGCAGAGGCAGCGATCTCTCTTTGTCCCAAACGCAAATAACTCTGGACCAAGGCTCGTGTAATATCCCACGCAAAAGAAGAAGAGGCCTTTCTATCTTGAGCAGCCATATTCCATCCGTAGTCAAGTCCTTGGAGTTGGAAGGGGGAAGGATACGGCATATCACCTGATAGACTAGCCAAAGTACTCGAACGAAGTGCTAACGGTTCTAAAAGTTCATCGAAATGTACGTCTCCTTGATTTTCCGGGAGTATCTCGCTCTTACTTATGAAGGACCTGTTATAGGATACTGGAAGAAGCGTTTTGCAGATTTTAGCATGTCTTTCCCAGTCTTCTTCAATGGGGTTAATGACTATCCAGGAATTAAAACTTCTCGACTGTCCACTAGGTAGGGTCATTGTGGAGTGTTGTTTGCCATTTAAAGGCTTATAATGGTGAACTTTTAGTGTACTGTTCTTAAAAGAAAGCACACTCTCACGGTCTGGGAGTTGCGCTACCATTTCTTGAAAATTGGGGAACACCCACTGAGTTTTTACCCCATTTGATAATTCTAGGGTAAGCCATTCAGATAAATTTCCTTGGTTTCCTCGCACATTTTCCTGCTCAGCCATAGCCACAAGCCAGTCGTGATATCCTTGATGCAAAGAAAAGGAGGCGCTCTCCTGAACATTATCAGGTTGGATAGCTATGGAACTTTTGACAATCCCTTCTCCAAAATTGATCTGTAATGGGAGAATGCCTGCAAGGGAAATATCTTCGCTATGGGTATTGAGAAATCTGGTTTGAAACTGTATATAGGGAGAATTGGCAAATAAATCTAATTCCTGATAAATAATAAGTCCCTTTGCCATGGGCTTAAGCAATCTAACTTTTTTGTACGAGTTTCCATTGTAGATTACCTCCACAGAACCCTTTTCTGCGGGGGAGGCTAAATCCTTAGTTTCAGGCCCTAAAATTCCCGCTTTCCATTCAATGGCCACGGGATCAGAAGAAGCGGAGCCCAAAGATTCGATTCCCTCAGGGCCAAGCAAAATGCTGTAGAAGAAGTTGCTAATTCTCATTTTTCCACCAGGTAATTCTTCTAATTTTATCCCTTCTTCCTGCGGTGGGGCAACCTTGTCGAACCGGAGGGTAAAAGTGGCTTGCTCACCCTTCTTGGAAATGGCAGGAAAAGCAAGTAAAGCCCAGTTTTGTGAGATTCCCGGCCAGCTCTCTAAGGGAAAAATGTCTGCTTGAACATACATGTCCTGGTCATCATACAGACTTATTTGTCTGGGAGAAACGCCTGAGGGTAAGGGAAGCCCCATTTTGATATGGCTACCTGTAACAGAATGAGAAAAGGGGATAGAAAAACTTAGGGGAGGAGGGCTATTTTTAGAGAGGTTTTGACCGTTGAAAATGAGTGGGAAACTCAATAATAAGGCAAATAATAAGTGAACCCTAAGTCTGCAAGATAATTGGAGCATGGGTAATACAATTAAGTGTTACAAGAGACGTAGGGTAAGTATTTTATATCATAGGCAAAAATGGATATGAGTTTAGAATAGAACGGATATTCAAACGGATGGTTCTAGAAAAATACGAAAATGTAATGTATTTTACCAATATACCTTAGTGGATGTACAAATTTTTACCTTCATATTCCAATGAATAAGTGTTTTCTCTCAGTTAAATTTTTCGGCCTTTTCTATATTCTTTTGAGAATAGGCTTTGGATGTACCTCCCCCTCTTCCTCTCAAGACCTTTCGGGACAGGTAGAAGCCCTGCCCCAAGATAACTTATGTCGGGGGGCTTATTTCTCCCCAGAGGATGCCGACTCCCTACACCATAATTGGAAAAGTTCTTTGAACAAATTATCCAATTGGGAAATGCGTGCAAAAAAGATAAAAAGGGGGATTTTGGAGGGGGCAGAATTAGATAAGCTTCCGGCAAGAGGACCTCTTAATCCCATTCGGCATAGTAAACGAATAGGGGAGGGGGTTACCGTAGAGAATGTGGCCATTGAAAGCTTGCCTGGATTCTTTGTTACGGGAAATTTATATATGCCCTTGAAGGCTTCAGGTTCCCTCCCTGCAATTCTATCTCCTCATGGGCATTGGCAAGAACCCGATGACTATGGTCGCTTTCGCGAAGATAAACAAAGGCTTTGCACCCATTTAGCCAAAATGGGCGCTATAGTTTTCGCCTATGACATGATCGGGTATGGAGATTCAGACCAGGTGGATCACGAGCATCCCAAGGGAATCGCTTTACAAACCTGGAATTCTATTCGCGCGCTCGACTATTTGTTATCCCTTCCGGAAACGGATTCCAATAGGTTAGCCATTACAGGGGCTTCGGGAGGGGGAACTCAAAGTTTTCTCCTAACCGCCCTTGATCCCAGAATAGCTGTTTCGGTACCAGCTGTGCAGGTATCCGCCCATTTTTTTGGTGGCTGTATGTGCGAAAGCGGGATGCCTATTCACAAAAGTGGGGATCATCAGACCTCAAATGTAGAGATTGCGGCCCTGGCGGCTCCCCGCCCTATGTTACTCATCTCAGATGGAGAAGATTGGACGCGTTTCACCCCGGAAGTAGAGTATCCCTATATAAGGCACATTTATGAATTATATGGAGATGGAGGGTTAGTAGAAAATGTACACCTGGCAGAGGAAGGGCATAGCTATGGATTAAGCAAGCGCCTAGCTGCCTATCCTTTTTTAGCCAAGCATTTGGAATTAGATCTCAGGGCCATCCAGGATGATCGAGGAGAAATCGCTGAAGAGGAGTTTCCCCTGTGGAGTAAAGAAGAACTGTCGGTGTTCAACACAACGCACCCAAGACCAGATCATGCTGTACAGGGGAATGAGGCAGTTTGGGCCTTGTGGAGGAAGTAGTTAATTAAAAAGTCGATAGCATCCTGTCCACAAAAATTAGTTTAAAGGACTATTTTTTCCCTCCTTCCACACCCTGAAAATCTTGAGGTTATTTTTCATTTTCTCCCATTTGATACGGTTCATGGCTGTTTTGCGAGTTAACTTCTTGAACGCTTTTTCATCTAGTTCTTCCCATTGGTCTTCACTCATCCCGGCATGAGCCAAGGGTTCGAAGCTTCCATTTTGAGGAGTAGAAAATCGATTCCAGGGACATACTTCCTGGCAAATGTCACAGCCATAAATCCATCCTTCTGACTGCTGAGCAAATCCTTCCTCCATCTGCTCTTTCAACTCTATTGTCAAATAGGAAATACATTTTCGAGCATCTATTTGGTAGGCTTCCAAGGCCTCCGTTGGGCAGGCATCTATACAACGGGTACAGGTACCGCAATAGTCTTTGATGGGTCCATCATATACCAGAGGGACATTAAGAATGATCTCCCCCAGAAAAAAATAAGATCCTCGTTTGGGGTGAATGAGATTGGTGTTTTTTCCGATCCACCCCAGGCCGGAACGTTTTCCCCAAGCCTTGTCCAAGACGGGGGCAGAGTCTACAAAAACTCTTCCATTTACCTCATCCCCTACCTGTCCCTGAATAAACTGGAAGAGTTGGTACAATTTCTTCTTCAGAACTCGGTGATAGTCTTCTCCCCAAGCATACCGAGATATTTTGGCACCCTCTGGATTGTGTAAAGATTCTTCCTTAGGGAAATAATTATGGATTACGCTAATCACAGACTGAGCTCCCTCTACCAAAAGGCGTGGATCTAAGCGTTTATCAAAGTAGTTCTCCATGTATTGCATCTTTCCATGCATCCCGCTACTCAACCAGGTTTCCAAGTCTGAGGCTTCTTCTTCCAGAAAAGTGGCTGCCGAAATCCCTACCATATCGAAGCCCAGTTCTCTGCCTCGTCCCTTGATACGATGAGATAATTCTGTTTTCTTCATTGCCGATGTCCCGTTTCACCCTTACCTTTAAGCTTACCTGGGGAACACAATTCTATGAAAAATTAACTGATTTATGAAAGCCTCCATTTGGTTCCTTTATCTTTTGATTTTTTTTCTTGTGCCTGCTAAAAGCCAGGTCATTCCCCATTTCGATAATTCCCGCGAGGGCTTGAAAGAGTTACTTCAATTTGCTTTAGACGCATCAGAAGAGCAGCAAAGGGATTTGACAGATTCGTTGATCCCTTTGCGGGAAGAATATGATAGCCTGTTTTTCCCCCCTTATCCCCGAAAAGTCTTTCGCTATCACAAGCGCCTGCGTCGGTATACAGATATTGTCATACGACCCTTGCTGGAGGATCAAACAGAGATTCTTCTTTGGGAAGCCACTACAGAAAGCCTGGTTTCACATGAGGGCGAGGCAAAGTTCTTCCCTGGCGCTTATGCTGAGAAATCCCATAATTTTCTTCCAGGAATAACCTGGTACAGAATGAAATTCGTCCAACCAGGTCGTAAACTGGGAACAGCCTTCGATGCATTTGTATATGTCAATGGGCACTGGAGAATTTTCCATAGGCCCTGGACAGTCATGAGAAAGTAGCTCTATTTTCATAAAGTCTCGATATATTAACAGATACTGTATTACAAAAAAATCCCTTATGAGATTCTTGGCTCTTTCTATTCTGATGGGCTTACCTAGCCTTTTACTATGTCAGTCCCCCCTCAGCATCCCTCAGATCATGCAAGGGGTAAAGTTTGTTGGCACTTCCCCTCAAGGGGTCTATTGGCATCCTGATAGCAGACAGATATTTTTTACCTGGAATCCCGATCAGGATAGCTTGGCTTCAGTTTACCAGACAGATATCCGGGGGAGTGAACCCCAGAAACTAAGCCCTACGGAACAGGGGCAAATTGTCCCAAGAGTATATCGATTCAACAAAAATAGATCCCTCTGTACTTTTGCATCGCAGGGAGACATTTTCCTACTGGATATCCGGACGGGAACTCAGATCCAAATTACAAAAACAGTAAAGGCTGAAAAGAATCCCTCATTTTCACACGATGAATTATTTATTTACTATGAACTTGAGAACAACCTGTTTGCCTGGTCTATTGATGAGGGAAATACCCACCAACTCACCCAGTTTATTTCTGGAAAAAAGAAAGAGAATGCTCCAAATGAGCAAGCTAAATGGTTAGAAAGGGATCAGCTGGAATATTTTGACATCCTGCGTGAGCGAAAACAGATTCGAGCACTTCGGGAAAGACAGCAAAAAGAAAGAAAGATTTCCCATCCTAAAGCCATTTATCTCAATAAAAAAGTTCTTTCTCAACTCCAAATAGATCCTAGTGGGAGATTCGTTACTTATAGACTTACTTCAAGACCACCCAAACCAGCGAATACCCTTGTCCCGGATTTTGTGACCCAAAGTGGGTACCTGAAAGACCTCAATGCCAGGCCAAAGGTGGGAAGTACCCAAGCGACTTATCAAAGCTGGATTTATGATCGGGAGCGAGATAGCACCTATCAAATTTCTACCAAAAACTTAGCTGGAATACATAAAAAGCCCGCCTTCCTGGCAGATTATTATCAAGGTGATTCTGCTTGGATTGATACCTTTAAGCGTGCAAGGGAGGTTATGGTTCATTCACCGATTTTTACGGAAGATGGACAACGGGCTGTTGTGGTAGTCCGCTCACAGGATAACAAAGACAGGTGGATTGCCGAACTCAAGCTCCGGGAAGGAAAGTTAAGGCTTTTGGATCACCAACGGGATGAAGCCTGGATTGGAGGTCCCGGAATTGCCGCTTGGAACTTTGCGACGGGTAATATAGGCTGGTTAGGAGATCATGAGACGATATGGTTTCAGTCTGAGGAAAGCGGTTTCTCCCACCTGTATACCCTTCATGTACCCAGTAAACGTAAAACGGCCCTTACTTCGGGGCAATTTGAGGTCCAGGAAGTTATTCTTTCGCAGGACAAAAGCACTTTTTTCTTAATTACTAACGAGCGTCATCCAGGTGAAAAGCACCTATACCAGATGGGAGTAGAAGGAGGGGAGCGGCAGCAAATTACGAGCATGGAAGGGGCTCATGATGTGGCTCTTTCTCCAGACGAGAAACATATAGCCCTCAGATACTCTTCAAGCAACAAGCCTTGGGAATTGTTCCTCATGCCTAATAAGGTCAAAGGGAAAGCCCAACAAATCACACAGTCATTGACGGATGATTTTGCGTCATATACCTGGCGAGAACCTAAGCTCATACAGATTCCCGCACAGGATGGGGCACAGGTACCCGCACGCTTGTACCAGCCAGAAAATCCTGAAAACCAAGGTCCTGCTATAATCTTTGTTCATGGAGCGGGATACCTTCAAAATGCCCATAAGTGGTGGAGCAGTTACTATAGAGAGTATATGTTTCACAACTTTTTGGTGGATCAAGGATATTCGGTTTTGGATATTGATTACCGAGGTAGTGCAGGTTATGGGCGCGACTGGCGGGTAGGAATTTATCGGCACATGGGAGGCAAAGACTTATCTGATCAAGTGGACGGCGCCAAATATTTGGTAGATTCCTGTGGGGTTGACTCCAAGCGCATTGGGATCTATGGAGGTTCTTATGGGGGATTCATTACCCTCATGGCGCTATTCACAGAACCAGGAGTATTCTCCTGTGGGGCTGCCCTGAGATCCGTAACGGATTGGGCTCACTACAACCACCCCTACACTTCCAATATTCTCAATACTCCTGTAGAAGATAGCATAGCTTACCGCAAAAGTTCTCCAATCTACCATGCGGAAGGATTGGCCGATCCTTTACTTATGTTGCATGGGATGGTCGATACAAATGTACAGTTTCAGGATGTAGTACGGCTATCGCAAAGATTGATTGAGCTAGAGAAAGATGACTGGGAATTGGCAGTATTTCCCATGGAAGGACATGGTTTTAGGGAAGCCAGTAGTTGGGCTGACGAATACAAGCGAATCTTTAAATTATTTGAGCGGCATTTGAAATAGGTTGGTTTAATAGTAGATGGTCCACAGTCGATGGTTTGAGGTGGGAGGAGTGAGGGGAGAGTGTATAGGAGCGAGTGTGGTCTTTGATCTGTCAACTATCTGCTATTGAAGTTTCCTGAGAATTCTCATTTTTGCAATTAAGATTCTTACTAAAAACTGTGGACTGTGGACTATAAAACCCATAAACTCCTCTACCATGCCTAGTCAAAAAAAAATAAAATTTACCAATCGTTCGGGGCAAAAACTCTCTGCGCGGATTGAATTTCCCATAGAGCAGTCTCCTAAGGCATATGCCTTATTCGCCCATTGCTTTACCTGTAGTAAAGACCTCAATGCCGTTCGGGCAATAAGTCGTTCTCTGGTACAAGAAGGGATTGCCGTCATGAGTTTTGATTTCACGGGTCTGGGACAAAGTGAAGGGGAGTTTGCCGACACCAACTTCTCCTCCAATGTAAGCGACTTAATTGATGCCGCTCTATTCCTGAAAAATGAATATGAAGCGCCCCAACTTCTGGTAGGACACTCATTGGGGGGGGCAGCTGTTCTTTTTGCAGCTTCAGAACTTCCCTTTGTTTCCGCTGTGGCTACTATTGGAGCTCCTGCAGAACCCCTACATGTATCTCACCAGTTTGAATCCGCCAAACCTGAATTAGAGGCAAGAGGAGTAGCTGAGGTTTCCCTGGCAGGAAGACCCTTTACGATAAAAAAGCAATTCCTGGAGGATTTGACCGGCCATAAAATAGAACAGACCCTCCCTCATTTAAAGAAAGCCTTGCTTATCCTCCACTCTCCTCAAGATACCATTGTAGGAATCCAAAATGCAGCTCGGATCTATCAGGCTGCTAAGCACCCAAAGAGTTTTATCTCCCTGGATGGAGCCGACCACCTACTTATGAACAAAGCAGATGCCCAATATGCTGCGCAAATGATCGCTACTTGGTCGAGCCGCTACCTCAAGCTACAGGAGGAGCCAGCAGAAGACCTCCAAACCGATAAGCAAGTTTTGGTGAGAACCGGCAAAAAGGGCTATACCTCAGAAGTATTGGCGGGCAGACACCACTTTTTAGCGGATGAACCCCTTTCCGTAGGAGGAGAAGACCTGGGCCCTTCGCCCTATCAATTTCTGCTAACTGCCTTAGGGACCTGTACCGGGATGACTTTGAGAATGTATGCGGATCGAAAAGGCTGGGAGCTGGATCAAGTAGATGTACACCTTTCCCACACTAAGGACCACAAACAGGACTGCGAAACGTGCGATGACCCTAAGAGTAAGATTGACATTATTGAACGGGAATTGGAACTCAAGGGAAACTTGGATGAAAAACAACGAGAAAGGCTCCTGGAAATAGCGGATAGATGTCCTGTACATAGAACCCTTCACAACGAAATAGAAGTGAGGACCCAAATGAAAAACCTCGGTCGGGGAGACCGAGGTTAATCTAGTAATCTAGTAATTAGCTGCACATCGTGTTACAAATATATAATGAGCGATCGATTAAAAAATGACATTTATGGAAAATACTTTCCATGATAAATATTTTACCCAATCCAATTTTAAAAAGACTGCTTTTTTGCTCAATCGCCGAAAAAGACCGGAATAGACCGTATTCTATAGGTTTTTTTATTGAGAAGAATTATATAATTTATGGAGAAACACCTAAAAATCAAGCAGATCGCTTATTTTTCTTACCATTAAGCATAAAGGTATTTAAAATGGTAGAAGCAGAAAAACGCATACTTACCTTACACCCCAAAGGAAAAAAGGGAGTGAATATCCTGGAGAGCAAGTATAATTTAGTGAAAGATACCCTCATACAAATACTCCGATCACAGGGAGGGGAGATGAGTTATCAGGAATTGAATGCCATCGCAAAAGAAATTCTTTCCGGGAAATTCCATGGTAGTATTACCTGGTATGTAGTGTCTGTAAAACTGGACCTGGAAGCAAGGGGGATTATCACTCGCATTCCTAAAACCAGTCCTCATAGGGTTAAATTGATAGAAGCTTGAGAAGCTATTGTTGAAAAAAATTACTATGTTAGGTGAGATAATTTACTCACTCAAAACATTTATATGTCCAAAACGCCAGGTAAAACCCTAAGGCTCTCCTTTGCCATGGGAGGAGGGGTCTCGCTAGGCTCCTTTTCAGGAGCTGCACTGACGGAAATACTCAAATTGCTTGTCCTCTACGGTCGCGACAGAAATGGAGACCCCTATGAGGAAGTCATATTAGACTCCATGAGTGGCTCTAGTGCAGGAGCTATTTCCTTAGCTATCCTGATGCGGTCCTTGTTAGACTATCCATCTACCTTATTAGCCATTAGCAAAAATTGGGAAATACTGGCGAATGGCAAGTATAAGAAAAGAGAAAAAAAACTTGATTTATCTCAATGTACTCCTGAAGAAAGAGAAGGATATGTCCAAGTCTTTGAAGACCATATTGAAAAGCGACTAAGAGAATATGAAGATTATCCCGATCTAATAGATGACGAAGTAAATAAGCAACTTCAAGCCATCGAAACCGCTCAGTTGTTGCAGGAATTGTTGTGGGTGGAAGAGGTTAATATAAAAGAGCTTTTTCAGGGTAGTCAATCTAATCTAATCCAAGCCGCTTCCCAACCCATATTCAGTTTGCTTAAGAATAGCAAGCTAATTGAACTGGCTCATGAATACCTGCTCCCTTCCAATGATGCTACGATCAACTTTAAACGGGTTCAAGTTCTTGACGAAAGGGTACTTTTTGCTTGTTCATTGACGAACTTACTTCCCTTTCGACTAAATGAAAGTTTTGAAATTTCAGGGCAGGATTTCCTCAATTCAGAGCTACAAAAAGCTTCATTTCATTTGGTTCAAGAGACACAGAAGGCTCTTAGTTCTAAAACCCATAAAGAGCTCCGCATTCTGGATTTCAGGTTCAAGGCTTCTTCAGATCTAAGGCAAGAAAATCAGCAAGCCGAAGCAAATTGGATAAAAATATGTCCCTCAGACCTAACTACCTCTACTAAATTTCCCGGGTTTGATAAGTGGCCTCTAGAGGGGAAATCTTTACAGGACAGTTCATTATGTGTTGAAAAGCCAGAATCCTGGGCTCTTTTTGCCGCTTCAGCCATAGCCTGTGGATCCTTCCCCATAGCCTTTCCTCCAGGCATTTTACGTAGGTGGAAAGAGGAATTTTATCCCTTTGGTCAAGAAAAAAGTCAAATAGACCCTGACCCCAAATTGTTAAAAGATCAAAATATCTGGGACCTAGGCCTCAAATCCTATAAATTTCCTTATCTCGACGGGGGAACCTTAAATAATGAGCCGATTCGAGAAGCTTTCAAATTGGCCAATTATTTGGATACAAAAAGAAGAAAAATCAATCCTTCTCACTCCTTCGATAGATTGGTTCTTTTTGTTGACCCCATTGTTGATGCTAGTAATTCCCCCTCTTATACGGTGGAGGCCTATTCCCCAAATCGATTGAAAGAGGTTCAACCTTTTTGGGGTCGGTTTGGTGCAACTCTATCTCTCCAAAAACGAAATGTCTTTTCTAAAGCCCTATCCCTTACCAGTATGGTAGTGGGCCTTTTAAGGAATCAAGGTTCTGTCAAAGAGGAATATAAGATCAACAATTACCTGGAGACTCTTCAGCTAAAAAAATCCTTAGAAAATCACTTATCTAATCTTTCTGTTCAATTTACTGGAGAGTCAGATGAAATTGAACTGATTCGTGCCATCATTGCCCACGTTCGCGATACCTTAAAGCGAAACTATATTCCTTATGGGACACGAAATATCTCAGAATTTTTTCTGTGGGCTATTTCAGATCAGTTGGACAAAGAGGAGGGATTAGAAAAATTGGGCATTCCTTCCGATCATGCCGAATATCAACAATTTTTCTTTCAGGGAACGGCCCCTAAACAGAGCCATTTCCATCAAAAAAAATACCATTCAACTATCCAAAAAATTGAGGAATTTATCTCCCAAATTGAAAAACCTGAAGCCTATGAGGCCAATTTGGAAGAATTATTTGATCAAACCCTCTTTTCCAACCCAGAAGCTAAAGAACAGTCTGCAAACAACGAAGCCTATGAGTTCATTCCCACCTTCTTTGATCATTTAGAAGAAGAGTATATCGAATTTATCCCACATCAAGAAAATCCGAAAGACGAAGAGATTGCTATAGTAAAAAAACTTTTGAGGCAGGTTATTAAAAAGGCTTTTCTTAATATTATGATCGATGCTGCTTTGGATTTAGATGGTAAGGATTCAAAAGCAGAACGATTAGCCGTTACTCCTCTAGCTTTTGAAAGTGGGGAATCAGATAGTGAAGTGAAAACTATTGACCTTCCGGGATCTGAAATGGAAGCCTTTGGAGGCTTTGCCTCACACCAGACTCGGAAATACAGTTTCCAATATGGTCGATATTGTGCGCAAAAAGTACTTTCCCGCCAAGATTTTAGGGTATTTTATAAAAAGCTATTCCCCTCACAACCTTCCAAAGCCTTATCCTATATTCCTGAACAAAAAATTGAGCACTGCCTCGCCCAAATTGAGGATAATCTGGATTCCTTGCATGAGGATATACAAAAAAGATATTTGGGAAATGTAAAGAAGGATTTATTTGATTTGATAGAAACGAGACTACTCACACTTTTTCCTAGAAATAAAGCCCCATTACTCTCTTTGATTTTTAGGAGAGCTAATAAGAAGATATTCTTCCAAATAATTTCTGTGATCATTTTCATCATTGTTATTTCTGGAATATTTTCTCTTTTTATAATGGTAGATCAAGCCAAGCAAATTATTTCTAATCCATCAAGAGATTTTGATTCCTGGCTTTCCTATATTACGTTCAGCTCTATCCTTTTTCTTGGGGGTATTTTGGCTTATATCTTCCTCAAATTTTATAAGATGACTCGAACTCCTTTGAAGGGACTTGAGGAATGGATGGCAGATACCATTAACAATGTACCCGCAAAAGAATTAGCTATCCAGTTGAAGATAGTAGATCCCGTAAAGTTGAAATCATATAGCTTGGAATTAGAAGACCGAACCCTCCATGTAGTTAATAAATTTATGCTTAAGGAAAGTAAAGATCCCATCATTAAAGCTTTCTGGTATAAACCCGAAAAGTCTGAGCATGCTGGTTTGTATATTCTGGGAAATAGGAAGCTCCCAAAAAACTGGGAAGGGCATCCCCAAAATCTCTATTCAGAAGATTCGGTAAGAATAGACAAACTTGAACTAGTTAAGACCATCAGATTCCCAGCTAATAACAGCCTTCTAAGAAGAATATTTGGCATTGCAAAATCTCAGAAAGGTTCCGAATTATTCCCCCCAATTTATCTAGAAAATCTGATGAATATCCCTATTAATAAAGAGACAGACAGCCCACTTTTTTTGGATAATTTGGACTTTTTTGTTCGTCCGGTTGTGGTTTGCAAATTGAAAGAAGATCCCAAAGGTGGGAACAAGGTATGGGAGTTTTATTGGGAGGATAAAACGAAAACCCTGGAAGATAGGATTCTGGAAACGACCTCTCAACCCCATCCTCCTAAGGAAACAGAATTGAGTTGAATACCTTTAAGTGACATCTTCCGCACCTTCTTCAAACTCGGCTGGATCGCCTTTGGAGGTCCTGCCGCCCATATCGCCATGATGGAAGAGGAAGTGGTTCGCAAGAAAAAATGGATATGTTTGGATTGCTAAATCCCCTTATCCCCAGTTTGCGCAATTCCCCCTGGGCGAGAAACTTCCTGGATGGGGTGAATATTGGGGCTATGGGAATTATTGCGGCTACCCTAATCCTTCTGGGAAAATCCATATTAATTGATGCACCCAGCCTAATCATAGCAGGGGCGAGTGCCTTCCTGATTTTCTCTGGCAGAAATCCGGGATCCCTTTGGATTGTCATAGGGAGTTCTCTCTTGGGATATCTATTCCATTTATTTGGATGAAAAAATTAACACGAAATTTCTCATTCGGTCACAACCCTTTTCGCCCATTTACGAAGACATATACATATCTACCTCTACATGACTATACCCATCTACGAAAGCAAGGAATCAGCCGATGTCAAACGTCTCCACCAAGATATTTTAGACAATACCTATTTATTTTCTACCGTAACGGAACAGTTGGTTTTATTAGCCGAAAACTTGTACGTAGCTCATTCCCAGGAACGCCCAGAAGTTCGAATTGAATTTAGCAATGGACATCCCGATTTGATCGGTAAGGAGTTAGCAGAAATTTTAAGCTATCCTATTAAGCTGGAAGACGCACAGTGTGCCATTGCTCGAACCTATGGGTACACTGACTGGGATGAAGTAATTGATACGGGTGATCTCCCTTTTGATCCAGATTTTGAACAAGCCATTGACTTTCTACTTAGCGGCCAAAAAGAGGCGTTAAAGGACTTACTCCAATCTCATCCTCACTTATTAAATCAATCCTCCGTTTATGGACATAAGGCAAAGCTTATCCATTATGTAGGTTCCAATGGAGTAGAGATCTGGCGGCAGGTCGTCCCTCAAAATTTGGTAGAGCTATTAGATATGCTATGTAAGATGGGGGCCAACCCCAATGCCGAACACAACATATATGGTGGCCAGGGGAATCTGGTAGGGCTAATCGAAAGTAGTGCCCATCCCTGGGATGCTGGGATAGGAAAGGAATTGTTGGGGGTGTTGGGGTAAGAGCAAATAGTCCATAGATGACAGTCCACAGAAATTAGATGCGATGCGAGGAGGGAGGTGAGTGAATGTGAGAATTATCAAAAGATTGGATTATTGAACTCGCTCCTGCCTGCTCTCTCCTCTTTCAGCTCAGTCTATGGACCGTGGACTATTTAACTGTGGACCATTATCCAATCCCTAGGCTGAAGCAAACTAGCTGTCTCTTCTTCTTTTGATCCAGGCTCTGCTTGATATTGGTAGGCCCAACTGGCCAGGGGAGGCATAGACATGAGAATAGATTCTATTCGACCATCTGTATCCAGGCCAAACTTAGTTCCCTTATCATATACAAGGTTAAATTCTACATACCGAGATCTGCGATGAAGCTGAAAATTCTTTTCCTCTTCAGAATAGGGTGCAGCAATATGACGCAAAACTATCGGCTGATAGGCTTTTAGAAAAGTTTCCCCTACGGCAAAAACAAAATGAGCGATTTCCCCTTTTGACCTTCCTTCTCCTTCTTTCAGGTGATCAAAGAATATCCCTCCTATACCACGCATCTCTTTCCGATGCTTGATGTAAAAATAGTCGTCGCACCACTTCTTAAATTTGGGATAAAAGCTTTGGTCAAAAGCATCACAGGTAAGTTTCAGCGATTGATGAAAGGAAACGGCATCTTGCATGTCGACATAAATGGGGGTCATATCGATACCTCCTCCAAACCAATAGGTCCCATCTTCCATTTGAAAGTAACGGATATTCATATGGATAATCGGGATATGGGGACTTTCCGGATGAATGACAATGGATACTCCCGTTGCATCAAATTGAATACCATCCGGTAAATTAAGGGCTTGGGAAATTTTTTGTGGCAACACCCCAAAGACATGAGAAAAGTTCACTCCCCCCTTTTCAAATACTGCACCATTTTGAATAACCCGAGAGAGTCCCCCACCCCCGCCAGGTCGTTCCCACCGATCGGCTTCAAATTTGCTTTTCCCATCAAGCGCTTCTAGTCCCCCGCAGATATCATCCTGGATTCTTCGGAAGTTTTCAATAATATGCTGTAAGTCTATATGCATGGATGTTAGCTGATTTACCTAAAACTATTTTGACCCTGCAAAGTTGCCAAAAGCCTGGATGAATCAAAAGAAAAAAAAATCGTATATATGTGTATCAGGGCCTGCTCTATCGTCCCGTATAATTTTGTGCGGGGAGGAAAGTCCGGGCAGCACAGAGCATCCTGCTTCCTAACGGGAAGGGTTCCGTATGAGCTTCATACGGGAAACAGCAAGTGCAACAGAAAGTAAACCGCTCCGTTCAAGTTTTGCACGGAGTAAGGGTGAAAGGGTGGGGTAAGAGCCCACCGGTATTGGGGGTGACTCCAATAGCCAGGTAAACCTCAGGAGTTGAAAGACCAAATATACCAGCACTACAGGGCTGCTCGTCCTATGCTGGAGGGTAGGTCGATCGAGCTTGTGGGTGACTGCAAGCCTAGATAAATGATAGAGACCCCATAGGGGAAACAGAACCCGGCTTATAGGGCCCTGAAATGAACATCGGGCTGCCAATGGCAGCCCGATTCCTTTTTGATGGGTTCATCTATCAACAAGCACTGTATTATTATCCAGGACCTCTTCTACTTCTAGATCTGGAAGAGGAAGAGGAACGACTATTTCCCGAACTACGAGAAGGTGCACTGCGACGGCTAGTACTAGGCGCACTACGACGACTAGAACTGGAAGGTCTACTCATCGATGAGCGCGAAGACGAGCTACTACGACTCATATTGGGCGAACTACGACGACTAGAACTGGAAGGCCTACTCATTGAGGGTCGGGAAGAAGAGCTGCTTCGACTCATATTAGGCGAACTACGACGACTAGAACTGGAAGGTCTACTCATCGATGAGCGCGAAGACGAGCTACTACGACTCATATTGGGTGAACTACGACGACTAGAACTGGAAGGCCTACTCATCGATGAACGTGAGGAGGAGCTACTGCGGCTCATATTCGGCGTACTTCTGCGACTAGGACTAGAAGAAGGTCTACTCATAGATGAGCGCGAAGACGAACTACTGCGGCTCATATTGGGTGTACTCCTACGGCTAGGGCTAGAAGGTCTACTCATTGAGGAGCGCGAGGAAGAACTACTGCGGCTCATATTGGGTGTACTCCGGCGACTAGGGCTGGAAGGTCTACTCATTGATGAGCGCGAAGACGAACTGCTGCGGCTCATATTAGGCGTACTTCTACGACTTGGTATTCCTGACCGGCTACTAGTAGCGTTGGAAGACCTACGAGAATACCTATCATTAGGAAGCGTTCTCTGCCTGCTGCTGCTAGAAATTGTCCCCCTTCTGCTCAATTCAGATCCATTTCTAGAATAAACCCTGGTAGACCTACGAGCATCTGAGGTTCTGGTGCTTCGACTAACCCCATTAGGCGTACGAACTGCATTGCGGGAAGTCCTGGAGCTAATGGTTCCGTCGGAACGTCTTCTGCTATTTAAAGTGCTACGATTTCCTCCCCTTCTTTCGTATTGATCTACGATATAGGGATTGTTCCTGACATTTCTACTTCCTACTGTCCCATTGGGAAGGCGCTTATAATTTGCATAGACAGCTTCCCTACCAGAATAGTTTCCACTTATCTGGTGGTTATAGCCAGAACGTCTGTACCAATAGTTCTGGGCATTCGTATATCCCGCATAATACCCGTTATTAAATCCGTTATTATAGCCTCTTCTGAATCCCCGGTTGAATCCCCATGAATTCCCTCCCCAGGTGTTCCAACCCCACGAATTCCAGCCTCCATACCAACCTAATGCGGCAGGACGATTCCATACGGGTGCACAAAAATCATAATAAGGATCGTAAGCCCAGGAGTTGAAGCCGCCCCAGCCAAAGGAAAAGTTGAATGAGGCACGAGGTCTCCATCCCCAAAAGTAGGACCTAACTCGCCATCTATTGAAGCCAAAACCTGCATAGGGTCTGGGCGCATAAAACCTGTTCCATAAGGGAGTCCCTAATACATAATATACATCATCCACGAAATAGGGATCATAGTAGTTCCATCCATACGTTCTGGCACTCACAGGATGGAAACGTCTGAGTCGACGAGAGTAATAGAAATCATCATCGTCGTAATAATCATTCCAGGGGTCATGATTCGCTGCCTGCACCGAAGGCGCCAGGCTCTTCGTCAGCGGAGTCACTCTCTCCGCGGTCAGATCTGCAGTAGCCAAGGCCCCCAGACTCAACTTAGCCTGAGTAATTCCTATTCCCACCAACAACATCCAACCTAGTATCCAAATCTTTTTCATAGTCGATAAACTTTTCTCATTGAACCGAATTATATTTATATACTTAATTTGCAGGAAAAGTTGGTGCTTTTCAAGTGTGGATTAGCAAACGTGTAAAATGAGTGAGATTCCGTGAATGTTTAAACGAAAACTCAAACTAACTGAGAAGATCATTCTTCTCTCTACGTTATTTATGGCCATATTCTTAATCGGATTTTGGCTATCCTTGAAACGAACCAATCGGCGGTATATCATTCCGGAAGGGTATTCTGGCTGGGTTACTATACGGTATAATTACCCTGATGCTGCTCCCTTACCCAAGTTCGATGAATATTGGGAACTCCATATCCCTGATTCTGGCTATCTGTACACGTCTTCTCCCTTGGAAAAAGGTTGGGGAAAAGATGAGTTTTTTTGGAATGGTCCTTCAGGCATGAGACCCATTCCCAATTATCTCTCCGGGGAAGAAGGTACTGAAATGTATATCCACGGTAGGGATATTAGGCATTTTTCCCACGAGTCTTTGTTGACCCAATTGCCCGTGGGAAAAGATACCATTTTATGGGATGGGACGGAGCTCAGTCGAAAATCCGAAACTGAGGTTAGCTACCAAACCGGGAAGTTATCTCTTGAATATTTTTACATATTCTCTACCCCTCATTCCCTTGATAGCCCCCTCCCTGAAATTCCCAATAAAGAAGCCCTGGAATCTATGAAAGATCGAATCATCGAAAATCCATAAGCAAGTATTCTAATGGAAATCGCAGAAAAAGAATTAAACTTTGAAGATACAGAAAGGGCCTTCCAGTACCGTACTGATAAAGAATTAAGAAGAACCTTCCGTCTTTTTAAGCTAATCGACTCTCCCTTCCTGACCCGAATTGGCCCTCCTTTGCTTATGAAAGCTCTCCAATGGAAGCTTCCTATCGAAGGATTAGTAAGAGAAACACTATTTGAAATTTTTTGTGGGGGAGCAAGCTTAGAGGCTTCTATCCCCGTTCTAGAAAAACTAGACTCTTTTGGGGTAAAAACCATTTTGGATTATTCTGTTGAGGGAGAAAGAAGCGAAGAAGGATTCGATCAGACCTACAAGGAGTTGTTGAGAAGCATAGAATTCGGGGGGAGGCAACAATCTGTCACCTTTGTTGCCTTGAAAGTGAGCGGCCTGGCAAATGTAGACATACTTCAGAAACGGCAGGAAGGCATAGGCCTTACAGATGAAGAACAAGCAGCATATAACAAGGCAAAAACCCGACTTCATACACTTTGCGAAGCCAGTGTAGGTCATGACTTGCCCCTCTTTATTGATGCTGAGGAAAGTTGGATTCAAGACGAGATTGATCTATTGGCTGAGGAGATGATGCAGCTATTCAATCGTGAAAAGGTGTACATATATACAACCTTGCAAATGTATAGACATGATCGGATGGCCTATCTGGAGCAACTCCTGCAAAAGAGCGAGCGCCAAGATTATTTCCTGGGAATTAAATTGGTCCGGGGAGCTTACCTGGAAAAGGAAAATGAGCTGGCTGAAGAAAAAGGCTACCCCAGTCCTATTCAAGCTCATAAAGAAGCAACTGATAGAGACTTCAACCAGGCCCTGCAATTAGCGTTAAAGCACCTGGATAGGCTAGCCATTTGTGCGGGAACTCATAATGAGAAAAGCTGTGCCTTACTCGCAGAACTTATGAACCGGGAAGGAATTTCCCCCAAACATCCTCACATATCCTTTGCTCAGTTGTTGGGGATGTCTGATCATATCTCTTTTAACCTATCCCAAATGGGATATCGAGTGGCCAAGTATGTTCCTTATGGTCCTGTAAAAGCTGTTATTCCCTATCTCATGCGAAGGGCTCAGGAAAATACAGCGATAGCGGGTCAGTCGAGTCGAGAGGTGGAACTATTGAGAAGAGAAGTAAGCAGGAGAAAAAAAAGCCCCCTATAGTAGGGGGCTCCTGATTCAAGTTAGCGCTCAAATATCAGTTTTAAATTGTGAGAGAAAGGAAATATCGAAGGAGATCGTTAGGGGCGCCTCATGATCATAATTGCCTACAAATACTTTTAGTTCATTTTCTTGCACAAATAATTCTGCTTCTGTGTTTCGCTTGTGCGAATGATCTATCAATTGGTATGCATGAGCCTGAGAAAATTTCAACGAGCCCATTAGGTTATCAACCTTTACAGCATCTCCCTTGTCCGAGATAAATAATGAATGGTGAAAATCAAAGACGATATCTTGAGGATCTCCTCCTGGAAAAATTATGAATTCCACATAAACCTTACCTGGCTTTTGCCGGTCTGGACGCAATCTGAAATTGATATGAGGGTAAACCTCAAGTAACTCGAAGGGCGCCAACTCATTCCAACCCCTTTTATAAGGTTGGTCCTTAAGCAAAACGGGAGTTTTAACCTCATCTACCATGTAGATCTCTTCCGTTGACTTAGCTCCCCAAGCAAAATCGAAGGAGTGCACCTCTTCAAAATCATCCGCAGCCGCTAACTTCATGCCTTTTTCATGAAAAACGTATTCCATCTTACTTCCCCCTTCCTGGGCCCTAAGGCCGAAAAATGAGAAAATAAAGACACCCAGCAGGGTAAAAGAGATTTTATGAGTAGCTTTCATGAATAAATTGTTACAAAAGTTCCATAAATCTTACATGACAAACTTACGTCTATTTCAATAACTGGTAAGACGCTTACGAGCTATTGGTAGGATATGATGTGCGAATGGAATAATTAGACTCGTGAATTCAAAAAATATGGAGTAACCATAATAAACAAAATACCTTAATGAAATATTTTCATTATGATGTTATAAAATAATCGTACTACCGGAAATATTAGTGGAGTGTATGGGAGGTTTACCCGGAACTTTTTACACAGTCAATAAGCTCCAGGAGATACTCTCTAACCAATGGAAACCTGGTCCATATGAAAAAATGATTTTCCCCTTCCATAGATACCAATGAGGGGGCAATATGAGAAAGCTTTTCATCTGCAAAGGTAGCGTGGGGATAGGCTACTAGCATATCCTGGGTCCCTTGCATGATAACGGTCGTGGCCTGAATCTTAGGCCAAAGGGGTATAATCTCTTTCAATTCCCCTTTTAAAGGCACAATCTCTCTATTGGAAATATCGAGGGCTGGTGGGAGCAGCCAGCGCAAATAAGGAGAGCGTAGATAGGGTTGTATGCCCATGCGTTTTTCGTGCTGGGGATCTGCTAGGCCTGCCAAGATCATTAATCCATCCACGCGTTCACTATGGTCCATGGCCATGCGAACAGCCACTGGTCCCCCATAAGAATGTCCTACCACAATCAAGGGTACTGAGTCGGGCAAGGTCTCTACTATGGGCCAAATGCTGTCCGATTGCTTTTTCAAAGAAGATTCCGGTTGCCCGGGAGCAGATTTCCCATACCCCATACGGTCTACGGATATCATCCGAACGCGGGAAAGTAATAAACTGTCCCTTAAGTAACTGGCATAGGCATCCCAACTTCCTGGTGATCCATGGAT
This sequence comes from Bacteroidia bacterium, assembly GCA_965263105.1. GTDB lineage: Bacteria > Bacteroidota > Bacteroidia > J057 > J057 > JBCCTX01. The sequence continues at coordinate 2,799,082 of CBDHGL010000003.1, forward strand.
AAAAAGGACGGTTGGCAGGGTATTACTTCCCACACTTTTGTAATGCATGGGAAAGGAGTCAAACTGATAGCTATGGGTTTCAGGTTTTATAGAAAAGGATTGAAAAGAAGCTTCAAATTCTGCCTCATCCACAGCTCCAAAGTCTCCCATGGCAAAGCGGAAAATCAACCACAAGACAAAAATCAGGGAAAGGAGGACAATACCTGTCCATTTCAAGACCCTTTTCCATTTAGGGGAGCTTTTAGGTGTTGCCATAACTCATTTAGATATCGAAGTTTATCCCTTGAGCCAAAGGTAGTTCATCCGACCAATTCAGCGTATTGGTTTGTCTTCTCATATAAGCCTTCCAAGAGTCAGAACCCGACTCTCTTCCTCCACCCGTTTCTTTCTCGCCTCCAAAGGCCCCGCCAATTTCTGCTCCTGAGGTACCAATGTTGACATTTGCAATGCCACAATCCGATCCCAATAGGCTGAGGAAGCGCTCTGATTCCTTGAGGTTTTCAGTGAATATGGCCGAAGAGAGTCCTTGGGGTACGTCATTGTTGATTTTCACGGCCTCATCCAAGGTTTTATAGGAAATGAGGTATAAAATGGGGGCAAAGGTTTCCCTTTGAACGGTATCAAAGTCATTCTGTACTTCTACCAAAGCCGGTTTAACATAGGTACCTGTTTCAAAGCCTTTTCCTCCCATTACTTCCCCTCCTAATATTAGATTTCCCCCATCTTTCTGAACATCAGCCAGAGCCTGTTGCATATTGGCTACTGCCTCCTTGTCTATAAGCGGCCCAATGAGGGTATTCTCGCGAAGAGGATGACCGATTTTGGAGTCCAAGGTCTCATACACTTTAGCTACAGATTCTTTAAACTCCTCATAAATATCTTCGTGGACGATTACTCGGCGAGTACTGGTACACCTTTGTCCGCAAGTGCCAACAGCACCAAAGATAATGGCAGGAATGGCCAGTTGAAGATTGGCATGTTGGCTGACAATCACGGCATTATTCCCTCCAAGCTCCAATAGACTTTTTCCAAGACGCTTCGCAACTGCCTCTGCAACGGACTTTCCCATGCGCGTAGAACCCGTAGCTGATAAAAGAGGAATGCGGGTATCATTAGCCATTTTCTCTCCAATGGTCCGATCTCCAATCAAGGTTGTAAATACTCCATCAGGGACATCGTTGCGCTTGAGGACATCACTGATGATATGCATACAAGCGATGGCACAAAGAGGCGTTTTTTCACTCGGTTTCCACAAGGTCGTATTTCCACATACAGCGGCTATCATGGCATTCCAAGACCAAACAGCTACCGGGAAGTTAAAAGCCGATATGATTCCTACCACCCCCAGGGGATGCCACTGCTCAAACATCCTATGGTGAGGACGCTCTGACTGCATGGTATTCCCATAGAGTTGTCGAGAAAGCCCAACGGCAAAATCACATATATCTATTACCTCCTGTACTTCCCCCAAACCTTCTTGCAAGATTTTCCCCATCTCAAGGGAAACCAATTTGCCTAAGGCCATTTTGTGTTTACGAAATTCCTCCCCTATCTGCCGAATTACCTCTCCTCTTTGGGGAGCAGGTAGGTCTCGCCATATGGGAAAAGCTTTGTTTGCGGTTTCAATTGCCATGTCATACTCGGAATCTCCCGCCATTTGAACGGATCCTAATTGCTGTCCATCCGCGGCGGCATATTGAGGATGATAAGCCAAGCCTGCTGCATGCCAATCCTCCGTTCCTGTATGGAGAAGGGCATTTTTATCTTTAATTCCCAGTTCGGCAAAGATTTCTTTAGGATCGTACATATGGATATCTTTTGGTATAGAATTAACTAGGTCTCATCACATAATAAAAGACCTCCAGCAAAGTTAGAGAATAAATTGGAATGAAGGAGGGTTAATAGTCGACAGACCACAGTCCACGGTTTGGTTGCTATCCAGATTTAGTTTGGACTGCAATTGAGGTGTTAGGAGAGAGCTAAGGAGGAGCTAGAAGGAGAACGGTTTGGTTGCTATCCAGATTTAGTTTGGACTGCTTAAGGAGGAGAGAAGGGAAAGCTTGAAAATTAACATTCAAGCACCTCTGCTATCGAAAATCACAGATGAAGTTTCTCGGGCTGGCCTCCAACATACGGCGCTTCGGGGAGGCTTGCGGATTGGATCTGGTATGTTGGCGCTTTTTCCTACTCTTTTGGGCGTCCAAAAGGGTTTAAATTTTACTATCCAGATTTAGTTTGGACTGCAATTGAGGTGTTAGGAGAGAGCTAAGGAGGAGAGAAGGGAAAGCTTGAAAATTAACATTCAAGCACCTCTGCTATCGAAAATCACAGATGAAGTTTCTCGGGCTGGCCTCCAACATACGGCGCTTCGGGGAGGCTTGCGGATTGGATCTGGTATGTTGGCGCTTTTTCCTACTCTTTTGGGCGTCCAAAAGGGTTTAAATTCTGCTATCCAGATTTAGTTTGGACTGCAATTGAGGTGTTAGGAGAGAGCTAAGGAGGAGAGAAGGGAAAGCTTGAAAATTAACATTCAAGCACCTCTGCTATCGAAAATCACAGATGAAGTTTCTCGGGCTGGCCTCCAACATACGGCGCTTCGGGGAGGCTTGCGGATTGGATCTGGTATGTTGGCGCTTTTTCCTACTCTTTTGGGCGTCCAAAAGGGTTTAAATTCTGCTATCCAGATGTAGCGTGGACTGCAATTGAGGTGATAGGAGAGAGCTAAGGAGGAGAGAAGGGAAAGCTTGAAAATTAACATTCAAGCACTTCTGCTATCGAAAATCACAGATGAAGTTTCTCGGGTGGGCCTCCAACATACGGCGCTTCGGGGAGGCTTGCGGATTGGATCTGGTATGTTGGCGGTTTTTTCCTACTCTTTTTTGCGTAAAAAAGGGTTAAAATCATTTTTTCCTACTCTTTTTTGCGTCCAAAAGGGTTTAAATTATGCTACCTAGAATTAAAGTACCCCCCCTTTTTATTCGGGAATTACACCTTATAGAAGGTCCTCAAGAGTCCTTGGGAATTGCGTAAAAAGAGGGTAATGACTACTTATACAATATTATGCACCTGCTCTTTGATTTTCTCCAACTCGTCTTTCATCTGAACCACGAGTCGTTGGATAAGGGCATTGTTGGCCTTGGAGCCAATTGTATTGATCTCCCTCCCCATTTCTTGGGATAAAAACTGAAGCTTTACGACCACTATTCTCCGGCAGGTCTTTGACCTCAATAAAATATTCTAAATGTTGCTTGAGTCGTACCACTTCTTCATTAATATCTAACTTCTCGAGGTAAAACAGCACTTCTTGTTCATAGCGATTGGGGTCCCAATCCCCCACTTTATTTTTGATATCCTGCAAAGCCTGATCCAAGCGGTCCCGAATGTGCTGCTTTCTCTCTGGGAGGAGTTGTTCAACCTCTTCTAAAGAAGCCGCAATATTATCTCTTCGCAGGGAAAGGTCCTTGTCAAGGGCCTTGCCTTCATCGATCCGATTTTGATACAGGTTATCCCCGGCCTTTTCCAAAGCCTTTTGGATCAAGGTCCACTCTTCAGGGTCTTCGATGATCGTCTCTTCAGGAATTACCTCTGGTAGGGATAATAATAGGGGAAGGTCAACAGGGCCATTTAAGCCAACAAACTCTTTCAATTTTGTCAATTCATTAAAATAAGCTTTGGCCAGGGTGTGGTTGACGTGAAGGCTCCCTTTGGTTTCGTTGAGCACTTCTACGCTGACCGTTGCGACGACTTTCCCTCGCTTAAGCTTAGCCATAAGCATATTCCTGAGCTTTATCTCATATTTGTTGTAGGCATTGGGGAGCTTAATGGATAGATCAAAGTATTTGCTGTTGAGAGATTTCAACTCAACTGTAACCCGAAAGTTTTCAGATGCAGAAATTCCCAAGCCATACCCCGTCATTGAAAGAATCATGCGTAAAGAATATTTTAGTAATACTACTAAATATTATATTTGTATACTAATCGACAATCGAAAGAGTTAAGCTCACAATATTCTCGATCAGGACTATTTCCTCAGCTTAATTTTTTGCAATTGAGCTTTGTGGATAGGCGACTTTTCGCTTCCAATTAACCAGATCCCGTCCTGGATAAAATCGACTGCTTCAATGGGTTTACCAATTCCCCAGGGAGTAAGTTTGAAGCATTCTCCTTCGTCCTCCCAAAAACGCTGGCTTTCTTTGTCTGAAAGGAGCCAGAGTTTGGCAGGTAATCGAGGGATACCAAGAAAATTTTTAAGCCGATAGCCCACAAGTGCAATTTGGGAAAGGTCCCTATCTATCGCCGCCCCTGTAATGACGAAATGTTTGGGGTATATTCTTGCTTGCCATTTAGCTTCATAGGCACCTGGAACGGCTGGGATCGTATAAATATCTGAGAAAAAAGGTTTTCGATCAACTAGGCTCTTGGTAAACATCCAGAGGGAGTCTTTTGCCCAAAACATGGCCTCAAAATTTGGCCAGGGCTCACGAACGCTATTTTGAGGAAGTGAAAACTGAATTTCCTGGATTTTTGATGTTTGAGGATCACACTTGTAAATGAAATATTCCCTTTCCTTGCTTAAATTATTACCTATGTCCCCCAGATATAAAAACCCCCTATTATCATATGCGAGGGCTTCCATATCTTGGTTGATTATTGCAGAATCTCCCAAACTATCTGCGATTTTTCCTTCTTTACTTAAAGAGTAGATCAAACTAGAATTACCTCCATCGTTGTGGACATAAATTTTGCCTTCCTTTGTATAAATCAAACCAGAGAGTTCATGCAATTGATCTGGTAAGGGGATAGGGGATTCTCGTTGAATAGCGCAAGCATCCAATAAAAGACCTAGTAGAAAATAAGCCCACAGATGATCAAAGGTATTCCTAGAGGGTATCGCCTTATCCATATACTTTCCATACACAGTCATCTGCAATAGCAAATATTTTGTCGTTATGCTTGGGCTCAATGCTGTGCATACCGGTAAATGCGCCAAAGGCAGGTAGAACGATTGCCTTTTCTGATATCCAAAAGCATGGAAGGCGCAGCGATTGTCTGCCCTTCCCTTTCAGGACAATAGCGGGATGAATATGACCCAACATATTTATAAAGGAGCTGTTGTTTGTCTCCACTGACGCATGAGAAAAGATAAAAGGGGGATCAACATATTCCCTATCCCATACCTCATAAGCAAGAGACTCATTGGGGAACACATATCGATCGTGGTTGCCTGGAATCAAAACAAACCTGAGGTCAGAATGCATCTCTACAAATTCTGTCCAGAGATTCCACTCTTTATTCTGCTTACTGTGAAATAGGTCTCCCAGCACCCACACATCCTCAGGGCAAAATCTCTTCAATAGGCTATCCAACTTATTTAAAGTCTGGCTAGCTACTGCTTGTGGAACGGCAATTCCTGCTTTGCGAAAATGCCCTGCCTTACCTAGATGGAGATCTGCCAGGATCAACCGGGACCTTTCTTTCCAAAACACCGCCTTATCTGGGTGTAGATATAAGGTTTGTCCTTGGATAGATAGGGTTCCCATTTTGTCCTCAATGCCATACATAGAAGGCAAAATAGGATTTTCTCCCTAACATTCGATTAACTCTTAGCGCCTTTTCCCTGGATCTTTTTCCGCTTCAGCCTCTTCACGGACAAATAAACCCGAACCCACGAAACTTTCTTTGCTGTCCCAGGAGGGTTGCCATAATAGACGGGTTTCATGTGCATAGTCTTGATCAAAATCTACCCCGGCAATATTTACCCTCAAATATTCCCAATCCTTACCTTGCAAGGAATCGATTAAACTAACTGGGAAGGCAAGCTCCGAAACAAATCCGCCTTCCACCTGGCGTACACTTGTCTGGATGCCTTTTGGCAGCCGATCCATGCGATAAGTTCTTCCTTCCTTATTGGGATCACTGGGAGGGTTTTGCAACATAAATATACCCGCTCTGAGGGCATTGGCATTGACGCTTTGTTCGAGGGGGCCTAAATGAACCTGAACGGCCAGGCCATCTTGCTGCCAAAAGCTACGGCTCTCATCTGCTAATAACTCATCATCCTGAACGTGAGCAGCCAAATATACATATTCGGGTCCTTCCACTATGCCGAAGGCTACTTGAGCATCTTGTGCACCTGAATGGGAGAAAGGATCTGCTTGTACGTATGTCTCGCTAAATTTGAAGGGAAGACTTTCCCAATCTCCCAAATCGCCATCTACCTGAATATCCTTAGCTACTTTGGGAATGGTTATGGGTAAAATTGGGCGAACTACATGCCGAAAATTTAATTCCAGATCAGGTAGATTTTCTTTACGATAAATACAAGTCGTATTAAGCGTGATAGGCATTATCTCATTTGCCGGCATAGCCTCCATGGTACTGAGGGGGATCTCCATCCACTCCACCGAATTGGGGGCAACAGTTTTCGCTAGTTTTGAGACTTGAGGCCGCAGGTCCAGATAGTCATCCAAATCCATTCCCACCTGCATGGGTACGTCCGAATCATTGGTAAGGCGCACACGCAACGTACTGCTACTAAAGGATGGCTCATCAACCAGAATAGGGGATATTCGGATGGGCTGAGCCCGTCTTAACGGCCCCACAAAATCCCATTGTTCTTCGGTAAAAACGTCTTCTCCCCAGATTCCTTCCAGCATGAGGTTTGCCAGGATAGGGCCCTTATCTGTCATGGTAGCCCATACTACATGGTCAAATTCTCCCAAGGCAGGTCCTCTCAGACTACTACCACCTCCTGTGGTAGCCAGCATGAAATATTTCCCATTATTGCGATCATACTTGACATAGCGGTGATGGTGTCCGGCAAATACAGTGTGCTTCCTATTCTGCAATAAGGCTTCAATGTCTGGCCACCTTCCCGTATTGTCATGTATCCACATGGGTTTATGGGTAAAAACCAAGGTCCACAATACATCTTCGTTTTCCTCTAAGGTCTTTTTTACAAATTCATACTGAGCGTCATCAACAAAGGTGTTTTTCCCTCCACTCGCAACGGCTCTTTCACTATTAATGGCCAAAAAAAGAACGTTCTTATAGACAAAGTGATAATACGAAGGACCTAAACGCTCCTCCCACATCTTGGCCATCACTGGGTTGGTATAATCGTGATTTCCAGGCACATAGAAGAAGGGCATGGACAATTGGTCTACAAAACCATCAAATTCGTCCCATTGTCTTTCCAACTCAACTGTATCTTCTGTGTAGCCCTCTATAAGGTCTCCTACACTCATGACAAACTCGGGCTGTAGCAGGTTAAGTTTGTTGACTCCATCCATGAATACGCCTGGACGATGCCCTCCTGTACGATCCGTTACGATTGCAAATTGAAACTGTTCTTCTCCATTATTTACATTCAGATGATTCCAGGGTTTGGATTCCTCTTGAACGTCAATGATAATTTTGGCAGGTTGGGCTTGAGCAAATTCCGGATTGAGGAAAAATAGACTTAGCACACATAATCTAAATAAAGCTTTCATTGGGTTGGAATAAAAGGGTTAATTGGAGGTGAATACACATGTTAAAAATCGTTCCTAAATATTAGCCGAGAATTATCTCAAGGTGAAATAATATTGTCGAACTTTCTGTATTTTCATTTCCTATTCTCCTTTTTACTCCTCAATAAGGGAAAAAGGAGCCAATTATATAGATTCTATGTCTGATTCTACCCTTACTATTCCGAGTCGTTTTTGTGGCCCACCAAAATCTGCCAATGGAGGCTATACCTGTGGTATACTTGCCAAAAAACTTGAGGGGATCGCTGAAATCACTCTGCGGAAACCTCCTCCTTTAAATAAAACCTTACAAATTCAGGTAGAAGATAGGGGACTTAAATTAGTAGATGGAGATCTACTAATTGCAACAGCCAAATCTGGGGAAATTGAATTTTCTGCACCTGAAAATCCAGGTTTTGAGGCAGCTGAAGCTGCCCGGGAAGCATATATCGGTCTAGCGGAACATCCCTTTCCCACCTGTTTCGTCTGTGGACCAAGTCGTAAGGAAGAAGATGGCTTACGGATCTTTGCCGGGGAGATTCCCTATGCGAATATGGTGGCTTCCTCCTGGATTCCACGGGAGGCTCATGCGGGAACTGAAGGCAGCATTGCCTCCGAATACATTTGGTCTGCTTTGGATTGTCCTGGATCTTTCGCTTTGATCCGGAAATTTACTCGTTTAGCCGTTCTGGGCCGAATGACAGCCGAAATCAGGCATACCATTTTCCCAGGAGAGAAGTGTGTAATCATTGGCTGGGACAAAGGGAAAGATGGCCGTAAGGCCTACGCCGGAACCGCCCTCTACAACTCCTCTGGGGTGCTTTGTGCGGTAGCCCACGCGATTTGGATAGAGATAGATGGGGCTAGTTAGATCATTACCAATTCAGGATGGTCGAGCATGGCCTATCTAAAATTCTCACACTTCCTAACTCAGACTATCGACCATTCCTATGAGTACCATTTCCATTCCTACCACGCAAAACATTGAATTAGAATATCCGATTGCAACGGTTGGGGACCGGATTGCGGCGACTATTTTAGATTTAGCTCTGCAGTTGGGATATATCATTGCCTTGCGATACCTCTTTACCCTGGTAGATGTGAATGTGGGGACTGAGCTTTGGATACTTCTTTTGCTTCCTATCATTCTGTATTCTTTGCTAAGTGAAATCTTTTTCAACGGACAATCCGTTGGGAAACGCATCCTGAAAATCCAGGTAATCCACCTCGAGGGCAGATCTCCCTCTTTGTCCCAATACCTATTGAGATGGCTTCTCAGGCCGATAGATGTGTTATTTTTGAATGGCTTGGTAGCCCTAATCAGTATTTCTGTGAGTAAATTTTCCCAGCGATTGGGAGATTTGGCAGCAGGCACAACGGTAATCAAACTCAACTTGGTAACAGCATTTGGAGAAACCATTTTTGCGGAAATTGAAGAGGGTTATCAGATGGTCTTTCCTCAGATTTCTATGCTGACAGATCGAGATATGTCTATCCTAAAGGAGGTTTTGGACCTGGGGGTAAAAGGGTCGGATAGGGATATGTTGACTCGACTTTCTAAACGGGTAAAGGAAGTTACAGGGATAGAAACCGATATTCCCGACAAAGAATTCCTGGAGACCGTACTCAAGGATTACAATTTTCTGTATGGGGGAGGGTAGTCTTTAGAGGTGAGAGCGGCGAGGAGGGAGCCAAAACGCTAGCTCATTGAGAACTCTCCTCTCTCTCCTAACACCTAATTGCTCCAACTGTGTTCTGTCGCCCCCAAATTATTCCTGCTTCTTCACTACTTCTTCAAAAAAGGCGATATAGTCCTCCATGCGCTTATTTCCGTAAGCCGTTCGGAAATTAGACTGGGTGATATAAAACACCTTAGCCCCTTCTTTCTCCAAAATGGCTTTCCCTGGCTCGGATTCATTAAAGGCATCAATGTATTGTTTAGCAGCTTGCGCATTTTTAAAACTGGTGATATAAGGAAGGAGGTGTGTTTGATGGTACTCAAAAACGAAGGCCTTTAACTTGAGACCTGCATGATTTGAAGAGTTATAGGAATTGATGCCATTCCTCAATTCGTTTTTGGCCAATCCTTCCTTGGGTAGGTACATCAATACAAATACCTTATCAGACACTTTTATGACAGGGTCAAACCCTTTGAAGCGAGGATCCATTTCATTTTCTCCAGATTCTTCGAATTGGACGTTTTCAGGGAATTCACCCTGCTTATTTTGGGTAGTATCTCCGTAGGGAAAGCCTTCTTCCATAAGGCGGAGGGTCTCTTTAGCTATGGGAACCACGTCTGAATCCCGATACTTCTCCACTACTCGTTTGAGGATGGTCCCCAAGCTGTCTCTTAGGCCGACATATCCATAGGACATGGCTCGGATGTAGTGCATTTTTGCCTGATCTAAACCCGGCTTATCTCCATATTCTTGTAGGAGAAACTCACTGAATCCTAGGGAAGAAATATATTGTTGAGTCCGGTAGGCTTTGAAGAGTCCTTCGTAGGCAAAAATAAATTCTTGTTCCTCTTCTTTGAAATCGTTGGGATCTAGCCCCTGAAGCAGGTAGGCATAAATAGAATTGGGATATTCGTTGAGGATTAGGCTTTTATGCGCCTCCGCTACCGGATTGCCTCTTTCGCTGTAAATGTTATATAGGGCATAGCGTGCCTGTAAGGCGAACTCCGAATTGTCGTATCGATCCAATTGATATTCAAAAGTCTTTACTGCAGAATCTAGTTCATTGAGATTTTGGTAGTAAATTTGTCCCAACGTGTATAGGGCTTCTTCTACCATCATGTGTGCCTGATCAACCTCTTCCTCCGTCTTGGGGATATCTTTATAATAGACATATTTGTCTCCATATTCTCCCATAAGCGCACTATCTGCTTGGGCTTGAGCGGCTGCTTCGGCAGAATCTACTGGGGTATCTGAGGCAAAGGTGGCTGCTTTATTTTTCCGTCTCCAATTATCTTCGTTAGGCCGTTTCCCCCATCTTCTCTCAAACTCCAGTTGCCCACTTCGGACAGTGCTAGGGTTATCGAAGTACCAAGCTCCCCCAGCGTTTCCCCCGGGCTGATTCGACGCATTTCTACGTTGATTCATCTGGTCGAGTTGATTGAGGCGGTAGAGATCATTGTCAATCGCAGGACCTTTATTAGCCGCTTCTTCCGCAGCCAGACGGGCTTTTTCAGCTTCCTGTCGTTTTATTTCAGCCTGATGTATAACTTCTACCACTGCATCCAGGCTATCTTCAGAGAGACCTGCAAGCCAAATCATGCTATCTTGATAGGCGATGGTTTCGCGCGCCTGAATGTATTTTTGCATGGTTTTAGCTACCCGAGTGTACTCTTTATATTCAGGGGCAATTTCTGGAATTACCTGAGCAGCACTGTCGTAATAGGCACTGGCGGATGGATAGTCTTGAAAGTCATAGAAATAGATGTCTCCAGCCATAAAATAAGAAAGAGACTTCTGTCGATTATTGCTGACAGAACTTGCTGTAGATTGGCGTAGGTATTCCAAGCTCTTTTCCAGGCTATCCTTTTTTTGTTCCAACCGGGCAAACTCGAAGTATATCTGGTCCAGGTTGTCTTCATTTTTCTCATCTCGAGCCAGTTTCTTCAGGTATTTGTATATACGCTTTTCATCATCTTGCCCTTCTTGGTGATCTATGTACAGACGAGCCACCTTCATTTTGGAGGTGAAGATCAGGTCATAATCATTTGTATGCCGCTTTACCGCTTTATACTGTGTAAGACTTCGACCAAAATCGTCGTTTTTTTCATATAGCTGGCCTAGTAAAAAGTGGGCTCTTGCCTTCCTACCGAAACCACGGATGTGTTTGAGGTTTTCTTCTAGATGTCGGATAGCATTAGGATAATCTTTCTCATCCATGGCCATTTGTGCCTGGAAGACAGCTAAATCTCCCCGTAGTTTTCCCTTTGCGGTAAATTCCGGATTATTGATCAAATGTTCGTTTAGTACATCCTTGGCCATCTCCAAATTATCGGAAAAGTAGTAGGTTCTGGCCTTCCAAAAATACACTTCATCTACACGGTCGAATTCTGAATAATTGTTCAAAATTTCGTCAAAATTTTGCATTGCAAGGATATATTCCCGCTTATAAAATCGAAGCTTCCCATTCAGAAAGCGGCAATTGTCAATAAAATTAGTGTGGGGGTGCTTGAAGATGACCATATCGTTTTTGCGGATAGCCTCTCCAAAATCTGCCTCGTAGCGCTTTATACTCGCTTCATCTCCAAAATGAATGATGTCTATATAGCCAAAATCTCCGTACGCGTATTCTCTTTCCAGAGCCCCTACAGTTTCGACAAATAACTCCTCAGCGTTGTAGTAGTAATTGAATAAGGAGGTCATATCATGATAGGTACGACCAGTAAGGGTTGTATTATTTTTGCTACAAGAAAGGAGAAATATCCCCCCCCAGATAAGGAAAAAAATTGTAAGTTTGTTAGAAGTACGTGTGTGAAAATTCATAAGTTTCTATACTTCGGGAGCTAGATTCTACGTTGTGACTTAAAAAATTACTTTAAGTTAGCTCGTGGTTATACGTTAAAAGTAGAAGGGTTTTTTCAATAATGGTAACTATTAGGGGAAATAATTTGTCTCGGGCGTTAAAAAAGCAAAATGCTGCAGTTCCAAACAGATAATTCTCACACTAACAATTTTTCTTTCTGTCGTTCCAATAATTAAACACTCTGCATTGAAGGATTTATACCAAAAATGGCGCCAGAAGTTGTTGAAAGACTATAGGGTAGAAGTAATAGACCAGATTACTCTCTCCCAAAAGCAGGCTTTTTCTTTGAGGCCGATTAAGATTGTAGGATTAACGCTATTGTTTTCCTTACTCCTTATTATTGGCACGACTGCGATCATATTCTATGTTCCCTTTATCAAACAAAGCATCCCGGGTTATTTAAATCCAGCTGTTAAGGAACAACAAGCCTTTCTTATGGAAAAGGTAAAAACTTTGGGACAGCAGATAGAAGATCGGGATTCACTGATCAAGAGTCTTCAAAATTCCGTCTTGGCGGGTGATAGTCTACCTGAATTCCAGATGGAAGAAAGCGATTCCTATGATACCTATGAGGATGAGCTTCCGCCCGAAGGAGAGCTTGCTCCTCCCTTAATGCCCGTTGCGGGAGTTGAGACTGAAGCAACTGCTGAATTAATACCCTTAAATACCCAATACATTTCTCCTATCCAAAGTCTTTTTCGACCCATTATTAATGGAAGAGTGAGTAATCCCTACAATGTAAATAAACAGCATTATGGCATAGACCTCGTAGCGGATACAGAAGAGACGGTTTATGCTGCTGCGGATGGGTTTATTGTGATGGCTGAATACCATGAGGAGAACGGATATGTGATCGGAATCAGCAGTAGAGATGATGTGCTTACCTTTTATAAGCACAATAGCGAGTTATATCGAAAATTAGGAGATTTTGTCTCAGCAGGTTCGCCGATTGCTGTGATGGGCAATTCAGGTGAAAATTCTACCGGCCCACACCTTCATTTTGAACTTTGGTACAAGGGTATTCCAAAGGATCCTGCGTTGTATATTAGCTTTAAGTAAAATTTGTATCTAAATAAAATATTTACACTATGTTCGGGAACAATAAAAATGAACCTATCCGTTCAACACCCTCTCCCTCTCCTGGGAAGGGCAATGAATCAAGAATTAACAAAATTGCTAGCGGTACTGTCGTTGTAGGTGATGTGAATGCCGAAGGAGATTTCAGAGTAGAAGGTAAAGTTATTGGTAATCTGGTTTGTAGCTCTCGCCTGGTGGTGAGTGAGACAGGTTATATCGAGGGAACAGTTGATGCGAAGAATATCACGGTAGAAGGTGAAATTCGTGGAAATGTCATCACCCGTGAAATCTTGCAAATTGATAAAACTGGTAAAATCTACGGTGACGTATTCACCCAAAAGTTGGTGGTGCAGGTGGGTGCAGTATTTACCGGAAATAGCTATATGAGCGAGGCTGCTAAGGAAGTCCTGAGCAAAGCCCCTCAGAAGTCCAAAGAATTGTTGGAAAAAGTATCCGAAACAGGTGGCGGAAAGGCCATCGCTAATGGAATACCAACTGATAAAGCAAAAAGTTCCGAAGTAGCAGCTTCTGTGAGTAAGAACTAATCTCTTAAGATACCCGGTGGGATCCTTTGGGAATAAGATACCCTATATACCTTGTGTTAGCTGACATCTTGTTTCCTGAATATATGTGTGAGACCCCAAAGTAAATCTTAATAGAAGATACAGCGAGGTGGACCGTAAATGGTACCACCTCCTTCTTTTTGTGTATATTTAGCGCATGACCAAAGAGAAAAAGCCCATGAATGAGTATTTGCGCTATTCTTCCATGGGATTTGAAATCGTTGCCTACGTCCTTATTTTTGTAGGCATGGGATATGCCATAGACAAATGGCTCCAGACAAATCCTTGGTTTACATTGGTCATGTCTATAGGAGGTATTGCTGTTGCGATGTACCAAGTAGTGAGAAAATTGATGAAATAAGTTTACCGCTATCCAGATGTCTAGAAATAAATTTATTGTTCTTTCAGGGATCATAATTTGGATCCTTATAGGCATCGCCTTTGGCCTTCAAAGTACTGGAGCCTTGAACGTCCACTTGGGATTTGTGGCCTTAAGCCTTCTACTCGTTTGGACTTTTACAGTGATCACTTTTTCAATATTGGACAAAAATCTTCAGGTAAGTCCCCCCAAACTGCTTAATTATATCTTGGGGAGCATGTTGATAAAGATGTTTTTGGGTCTGGCATCCATTGCGATTGTGGCCATTTATTTCAAACCTCACATAATAGAATATGTGGTGAGCTTTTTAATTGCATATTTTGTTTTGACAGGATTTGAAGTTTATATCTTAATTGGTAAATTGCGGGCCGTTTCACAAAAGGTGGGAAATAGTACTGATAGATGATATTCCATGACAGGTAAATATACCCCTCTCCTCATTTTATTTCTTTTCTCTTTTACCTTACTCTTTTCCAAAGAAAATCCTCAAGATTCTCACGAGGAAGAGCAGTCTTTTAACGTCGGAGATATGATTATGCATCACGTCTTGGACAATCACGATTGGCACATAACAGATATACCTACTGGAGATGGAGAGTATACCCCGGTAGCTATACATTTACCCTGGATTTTTTACAGCAGTAGAGATGGATTTATTTTCTCTTCCACGCATGGATTAGAAGCAAAAGGCTACATTGCCCATCACGATAAATTATATGCCCTTAAAGAAGGCGCTCACGTGGATCATTCCCATGATGAAGGCCACGGAGAAAGTCATTTGGATGAGCATTGGTTGGAAGTAAACACGGATCATGATGTAACGATCTGGGATTTTTCCTTTACCAAAACGAGTATTCAAATTTTACTTATTTGCATAATTTTGGTTTTGGTTTTTGGAGCGGTAGCTAAGGGGTACACAAAAAATGAAGGAAAGGCACCCAGGGGAATTCAGTCTTTTTTCGAACCGATTATTCTCTTTATTAGGGATGATGTGGCTAAACCCTTTTTAGGCAACCATACTTATACCTTTTTACCCTATTTGCTCACCCTATTCTTCTTTATTTGGTTTTCAAATCTGTTAGGTCTTACTCCTTTTAATTCCAATATAGCTGGAAATATATCTGTTACAGCAGCACTGGCTTTACTTTCCATGATTCTTATCAATTGGAATGGAAGTAAAGATTATTGGAGCCATATATTCCTGGCTCCGGGTCTTCCACGTTGGTTGCTTCCATTGATGATAGTGGTGGAATTGATCGGGGTAATTACCAAGCCATTTGCTCTGGCGATTCGTTTATTTGCAAATATTACAGCAGGCCACTTTATGGTACTGTCTATGGTTGCTATGTTATTCATTTTAGGAGAGGGAGGAAAATCGGTAATAGGTGCGGTGGCTATTTCTCCGGTTTCTATAGGATTTACGGTGGGAGTATTTCTTCTTGAAATGATAGTGGCGGTTATTCAGGCCTTTATTTTCACCCTGCTTACCGCAGCTTTTCTAGGGATGGCTATGGAGTCTCATGACGATCATCACTAGCAAAGCAATGGATATAATTATATGTGATTTCTTAACTCCTTAATATATGTTATCATGGAGACACTTGGTTATTTAGGCGCTGGAATTGGCGCAGGGATTGTGACAATAGGTGCAGGAATGGGTATTGGAAAATTGGCTGCAGCAGCAGTTGAATCCATCGCTCGTCAACCTGAAGCCGCAAACGACATTCGGGGAAATATGATTCTTACTGCCGCCTTCATTGAAGGGGTTGCCCTGATTGGACAAATCGTTTGTCTATTGATCGTACTCCTTAAGTAATTTAAAAGGGGAGAGCCAGGGAATGCCTGGCTTCTTTCCCCTTTTATTAAGTTAAAATTCAAAATAAATAGTTGATAATGTTCATAGACTGTTCGATAAAGTAAAAAACTCACTACAGCCTACAGACCATCGACTATTAACTAAAAAACTATATAAATGGAACTACTTCTTCCAAAATTTGGCTTGTTTTTCTGGACCCTGGTTATCTTTATCCTGTTCTTCTTCATTCTTAGGAAAATGGCCTGGAAACCCATTATTGAGGGCTTAAAAAAGCGTGAGGAAGGCATAGCCAATTCCCTAGCAGAGGCGCAGAAGGCTCGCGAAGAGATGAGTAGACTCACTTCTGAAAATGAAGCCCTGCTGGCGGAGGCTCGCTCTGAGCGGGAGAAGATCCTTCGCGAAGCCAATGAGGTCAAAGATAAGATCGTTTCAGATGCCAAAAAGGCTGCACAAGAGGCGCAGGAGAAAGAAATAGAAAAGGCGCGCCAACAAATCGAAACAGAGAAAAATCAAGCCCTACAAGAGATCAAAGCTACATCTGCTAGTATAGCACTTGAGGTGGCAGAAAAGATTCTTCGTCAACAGTTGGACGATAAGAAGTCCCAGGAATCATTAGCCAAGAAATTGGTGGAGGAAATTGGACAAAACTAACTTCTTAAAAACCATCTATTGACTATGGATCAACAAACTAATTTACTCCCCACATGGTAGAAGGAAGAATTGGATATCGTTACGCCAAGTCTCTTTTTTCCCTTGCCCAGGAAGAGAAGATCGTCAATGAGGTCAAAGAAGATATGACGTTGTTGCGGGACACCTGTCAGGAGAGCAAAGAGTTGCGCAATTTTCTTCAAAGCCCGCTTATTTCTTTGAGCAAAAAACGGGACACGCTTCAGACCCTGTTCAAGGGAAAGCTGAAAACAGATTTTTCCCTCAACTTGGTTGACCTTTTAGCACGTAAAGGAAGAGAAAAATACTTGTTCCATACAGCCCAAGCGTTTTTAGACCTTTATGATGAAGAGTTTAACATATCGAGGGGCATACTCACTTCTGCAGTGAAGCTGCCCAAGAAGATGGTTGAGCAAATTCGCGATAAAATGGAGGCTCAGTTAAATGAAACCCTCATTCTTACAGAAGAAGTAGATCCCGAACTCATCGGGGGATATAAAATACAGGTCGGAGACCAGTTATTTGATGGTTCCGTCCTTTCCTCATTGAGGAAGTTAAAAAGAGATTTTCAAGATAATTAACCTATTTAACCCTATTAAGATTTATCACATATGGCAGCAGTAAGACCAGACGAAGTATCTGCGATATTGAGAGAGCAACTCTCAAACTTCAAAACTGCTTCTGACCTTGAAGAAACCGGAACAGTCCTACAAATCGGTGACGGTATTGCTCGTATTTATGGCTTGAGCCGCGTACAGGCGGGGGAAATGATTGAGTTTGAGAATGGACTCAAAGGAATGGTACTTAACCTGGAAG
This sequence comes from Bacteroidia bacterium, assembly GCA_965263105.1. Lineage (GTDB taxonomy): Bacteria > Bacteroidota > Bacteroidia > J057 > J057 > JBCCTX01. The sequence goes on from CBDHGL010000003.1 coordinate 2,816,446, forward strand.
AAGATAACGTGGGAGCCGTACTTTTTGGAGAGTCTGAAGGCATCAAAGAAGGGGATACCGTTCGTCGCTTAGGGCAGATTGCCTCCCTAAAGGTAGGGGAAGGGCTACTTGGACGAGTGGTAAATCCTTTGGGTGAACCCATAGACGGTAAAGGACCCATACAGGGAGAGTTATATGAAGCTCCCTATGAGCGCAAAGCACCGGGCGTAATCTTTAGGCAGCCTGTGAATGAGCCTTTGCAAACAGGAATTAAGGCGATTGATTCCATGATTCCTATTGGTAGGGGACAGAGAGAGTTGATCATTGGAGACCGTTCTACCGGAAAGACGGCCATTGCCATTGATACCATCATCAACCAGAAAGAATTTTACGATAGAGGAGAGCCCGTATTTTGTATTTATGTGGCTTGTGGACAGAAAGCATCGACGATTGCCCAGGTGGTAAAAGCCCTTGAAGATGCTGGAGCTATGGCGTATACAGTGGTCGTAGCAGCGCCTGCTTCTTTTCCTTCTCCGATGATTTTCTTTGCGCCTTATGCAGGAGCAGCTATAGGAGAATATTTTCGCGATACAGGCCGCCCCGCACTAGCTGTCTACGATGATTTGTCCAAGCAGGCTGTGGCCTATAGAGAAGTTTCCTTGTTGCTTCGTCGTCCCCCAGGACGTGAAGCCTATCCCGGAGACGTATTTTACCTGCACTCCCGCCTATTGGAGCGTGCGGCAAAAGTAATTGCAGATGACAACATCGCAAAAGATATGAACGATGTCCCTGAATCCTTTAAGCCTATGCTGAAAGGGGGAGGTTCTTTGACGGCTTTGCCGATTATTGAGACCCAGGAAGGTGACGTTTCTGCCTATATTCCTACCAACGTAATTTCAATTACCGATGGACAGATCTTCCTGGAATCAAACCTCTTTAACTCAGGAGTACGTCCAGCGATTAACGTGGGTATTTCCGTTTCTCGTGTAGGAGGTTCAGCGCAGATCAAACCCATGAAAAAAGTAGCTGGTCGCTTGAAGCTTGACTTGGCTCAGTTTCGTGAATTGGAAGCTTTTGCCCGTTTTGGCTCTGACCTGGACAAAGCTACCGTACAGCAGCTTGAGCGAGGAAAGCGTTCCGTTCGCCTGCTCATTCAAAAGCAGTATAGCCCGGTAAAGGTGGAAAACCAGGTTGCAGCTATTTTGGCGGTTTCGCAAGGGCATGCAGATACAGTCCCTGTAGAAAAAATCGAAGAATACGAAGCTTCCCTGGTTCAGGAGCTAGAAATGAACCACAAAGAGTTGATGGACCAGATTGTAGCGAAAAAGTGGAGCGATGAGATTTCTGGGAAATTGGCTGATGTGGCAAAAGAGGTAGCGAATCGCTACGCATAAATTGAGCAGAACATTTTTTGGTTCTTTTTTTTCGGAACCCCGAAGGCTTCATGAGGTCCTTAAAAAATAGATGAGACCCGAATAAAAAAAAGAACTATAATAAATAGAGCCTTATGGCAAACCTCAAAGACATACGTAACCGGATCAAGTCCGTGAAGAATACCCAGAAGGTAACCAAAGCCATGAAAATGGTTTCGGCAGCCAAACTGCGTAGGGCTCAGGACCGGATTCTCGCTCTTCGTCCCTATGCTACCAAGCTTCGTGGGATTATTGGTAACGTGATATCCATTGTGGAACCTGAAAATATTCCCAGTAGGCTCATTGAGCAGCGGGAAGTGAATAATGTACTATTGGTATTGGTCACTTCTAATCGAGGATTGGCTGGACCTTTTAATGCCAACATACAGAAGAGAACACAGCAGTTTATCCAAGAAAATTATGCAGAGGAAGCAGCTAACGACAGCTTACACATGCTCTGTATGGGAAAAAAGGGGGAAGAGTATTTCAGAAGAAGAGGCATTAATACCCTGAAAGGAAACCGGGATGTATTTACCAATTTGTCTTTTGAAGGGGTAAATGAGATTGTGGACGAAATTTTTGAAGCCTTTGAAAAGGGTACCTATGACAAGGTATACCTGGCCTTCAATGAATTCAAGAATGTAATGGTTCAGAACCAAATTGTAGAAACTTTCCTCCCTCTTTCAGTTGATAGCCTGGATGCTGGGGAAGAATCAGAGGGAGAGAGTATGCAAAATGCTGATTATATTTTTGAGCCGGATAGAGAAGCCATATTAAAGGACCTGATTCCTAAAGCCCTTCGGCTTCAGCTATTCCGAGCAGTACTTGAATCCAATGCTGCAGAACAAGGGGCTCGAATGGTCGCTATGGATAAGGCTACAGAAAATGCTGAGGAATTGCTGAAAGAGCTCAAAATCAAATACAACAAAGCCCGTCAGGCGGCCATTACCAAGGAGATCCTGGAGATTTCCGCAGGCGCTGATGCCCTGGCTGCCCAGTAAAATCTATTAGCCTTCATAAGCTAATCTTCAAATAGCCTCATATGAGTCTCACTCATATGAGGCTATTTTGCTTGTTAGGTATCTAGAGATTCACCAAACTGGAATCTAGAGGATCTTAAAAAGTGTCATTTTTATTAGGTATCTCATTACCATGTTTCCCCCAGTTATGGATAATATGATTGGAGGAATAAATTTTATACGAAAACCAAAATTAAATATTTCTTTAAATGGAATGCATTAATTATAAAATTATTTAGTATATTTAATGAAAATTACTAGAAATAGTTTTATATATTCGAAATATTTGAGTGCATATGCTGGGTCAGCGTTCCTCTTTTCTCTATAAGAGAATAATTGCATTCCTTCCTCTTTGTTTTCTTATTATCCACTCGTCTTTTGCACAAGAACCCTTGAAAATTTTCATTTATGCAGGGCAATCCAATTCTCAAGGGAGAAGTACGAGCCTAAATTCTATCCCTGTTGGGGAGAATGATGGGAAAATCCGTTTTGCCTGGAACATTCAATCATCTAATAATTACCTGGAAGAGGGTTGGGATACCTTACAGCCAGTTCTCAGGCTCAATAGCCAAACAAATGCTATACACGCTGGAGAGTTAGCCTTTGGAAGGAATTTATATGAGGCAGGAATGGAAAAAGTGGGCATTGTGAAAGTCGCCAAGTCCGGTACAAATCTCAAAGGGCCCTGGAACCCAACTTTTCCTAGAACCTCTTCCCTATCAGGCAATGGAAGCGGTGGAATGTATTGGCTAATGGTCAATTACGTAGCGTTAAAGTTAGCAGATCTAGATGCCCAGGGAATTCCTTACGAATTAGAGGCCATCCTCTGGCATCAGGGAGAAGCAGATACTCGCTCAAGCCTTGCCTTAGATTATGAGAAGCATTTTCAGCAGTTTGTAGATTCAGTCAAAGTACACCTTGATCCGGATATTGAGGTCTATGCAGTGAGTGTATACAACCCCAGTAGGGCTGCAGAGGATGTCGCCTTGGTACGCTCAGCCCAGGAGGCAGTAGCATCGCGAAATCCACACGTCCACTTTGTGGATTTGGATTCTTTACGCTTCGATGAAAACGGGCTTCCAACAGATATATATACTTCTCCGGATGGTGTGCATTATACTACGCCTGGCTATTTTAAAGTGGGAGATGCGTTCACTGAAGCTTATTTAAGGCAAAATACACTGATTACATGCGATACTATTCTTACAGCTGATTCACTTAATTCAATCTTGGCCAGTGCTTTCCCTACATCAGATTGTCAAGCCGGAGATGGGCGTATTGTTCTAACGGGTCATAGGGATAGCCTATTCTTTAGTATTGATGGGGGGCTTAGCTTTCAGGATTCGAATGAATTTCCTTTTCTCCCTTCCGGCGAATATTTATTGTTTGTTCAGGACCAGGAACAGCTAGGATGTCCCATCCCTTTCCCTGGAAACCCTATTGTAGTTGAATCCCCTTCACAGCCTGAAATCCAATCCATAAATCCTATTTCAACTAGTCAATGTGAGTCGGTAGATGGGGGACTTATTATTCAAGCTGTAGGGGATAGTTTGGAGTATAGTTTGGATAGAGAAGTTTTTCAAGCGACAGAGGAGTTTACACAGCTTTCGGCAGGAACTTATTGGGTATATGTTCGTGAAAGTGCCTACCCCAGTTGTTTGGATTCTCTGCAGGTTACGGTCCCTAAACCCTCATTTTGTGGCCCTCCTGAATGTATAAATTCCACCAATATCGCCTTAGGGGCACTTGCGACCCAATCTACAACCAGAGGGAATGGATTAGCGAGTTTTGCAGTCGATGGAAATTTGACGGGGGACGACAATTGGGGAGATGATGCGAATCTACAGCACACGGAAACTGTTGAAGGTTCTTGGTGGAAGCTAGACTTGGGAACGGCCTATAATTTGGATACCCTGGTGATTTTCAATCGTACTTCAACTTCTTCCTTTATTTTGGAGCGCCTAAAAGATTTCTACGTTTTCACCTCTTCAGATGATATAGATGGCGAGAAAAATATAGGAGACTTACAAAATGATCCTGCAGTCGCAGATACTTTTTTTTCTGGTACTGCTGGCCCTATAGAAATTCTTCCACTTAATCATACCTTGGCTAGATACGTTCTGATAAAACTCTCTGGGAAGGGTCCACTCCATATGGCAGAGGTAGAACTATATGGATGTGAACCGAATCCCATTGTTTGTAACCTTTCTATTGAGGAGCTTTTCCCAACTGATGTAAGTTCTTGTGGATTGGAAGATGGCTCAATCGAAATTCGTTCCCAAGGGAACCCAGTGGAGTATAGTATGAATGGAGGCCATACTTTTCAATCCGATTCAGTTTTTTCTGATTTGGCTGCCGGAGAATATGCTCTTGTGGTGAGAGAACTAAATGAACCTAGTTGTACCCTGGTGTACCCGGATAATCCCATCCGGATTAGCTCCCCCCTCGATTCTTTGGAAATACGTTCAGTTTCTGTTGAATCCATAAGCGATTGTGATACAATTAATGGTCAAATTGAAATCGTAGCGAAGGGGGAAAACCTGGAATACAGCATAGATGGAGGGCTGAATTTTGCACCTTCCCCAAATTTTGATGCACTGGATTCGGGTAGCTATGAAATTGTTATTCGTGATTCTATTCAAAGCAGTTGTCTTAAGACGTATGGGCAGAATCCTATAGCTATTCATTCGCCGACTTTCCCACAGATACTGGATGTCTTTGTTCAGGATATTTCTGATTGTGGGCTCCAGGATGGTGAAATAGCTATCTCAGCATTAGGAGATTCGCTAGAATTTAGCATTAATAGAGGTCTCACTTTCCAGGACACTCCCATTTTTTCCAGCTTGGATTCAGGAGCCTACGAAATAGTCATCCGAGAACAAGGGGCTCCAGCCTGTTTTTCGGTGTATGCGGGAAACCCCCTTCGTATAGAGCGTCCGGTTTTTCCACAGTTGATAGAGGTTGTGGTATCCGATATTTCAGCCTGTGGCTTAGCAGATGGAAGCATTGAAATTGTAGCCACAGGTAACAACCTGGAGTATAGCATTGATGATGGGCTCCAATTCCAGAGTACCCCTGTTTTTACGGGCTTAAGGGAAGGCCCCTATACTATTCTGGTGAGAGATTCTCTTTTTACCTCTTGTGCTGCCAGGGATAGTGTCGCAACTTCCATCCATACCCCTCCAGATTGCGAATTGTGTGTTTCGGAAAATCTATCCTTGAGGACTGGGGTTTCGACCACACAATCTACTACCCGAGGAAATGGCGTTGCAAATTTTGCAATCGACGGGAACCGGACTGGGGATGACAATTGGGGGAGTGATGCGGACTTACAACATACAGAAAGCGTGGATAATTCCTGGTGGATGATAGATCTCGGGGTAATAGCGAATTTAGATAGTATAATCATCTATAATCGCACTACTACCAATGCCTTTTTACTAAGGCGATTGCGAGATTTCTACGTATATATTTCCTCAACAGAAATTGATGGGAGTCGGCCAATTGCTGATTTAAACACAGATTCAACGATTTACCATCAACATTTTTTCGAAGAAGCAGGGTTGGTAGAAGAACTCTTATTAGCCGAACAACCTGGAAGGTATGTACTCTTAAAATTAAATGGTAAAGGCCCCCTTCATATGGCTGAAGTAGAAGTTTGGGGCTGTTTTGAATCTGGTATAGCACCCGATAACTTGAGAACATCAAATTGGAAGCATGACCAACCCAGTTGGGTACCTCTTTCCTTGTCTGTTTCCCCTAATCCGTTTAACAATACCCTTCGATTGGGAATACAAGGTTTATTGGGAGAAGGGAGTTACGTTCAGGTAGTCAATGTCCTGGGGCAGATCCTTCGGAGTCTTCCAACTTCTCCCAAATTAGATCTTGATTTTAAAGGGCTTGAAAAGGGCTTATACTGGATTCAGGTCCAAAATGGAGAGCAACTTAAATCAGTTATGGTTCGAAAAGTTCGATAAACTATTTCACAACCATAAAATTACATAAAAATTATTAAATACATTTTTGCAAATGTCCAAATGTTGATGTTTTTTAGGGCTAAGTGAAAATATTTTCGCTGTGAAGCCAATTTGGATATGCTAAAAATGTATAGGGCCTTTCTCCAAGAGAGGTATTACAGGTGTTCTATTCTCGCTTTTCTGCTAATGGGAGTGCTTTTTTCTCACTCGATTGGGCAGGATACGCTTAAGGTATTTCTCTACGCGGGTCAGTCTAATGCCCAAGGGACAAGCAAAAACAAAAAAACCTTTTCCTATCCTCAACATGCAGCCGATTCCCAAGTTAAGTTTGCTTGGAGTTTGGCAGGAGGAAGATCCGTATTAAAAAATGGCTGGGATAGTCTCAAGGCAGCTCCTCTTAATGCTACTCGGGTAAGCCATGCGGGGGAGATCGAATTTGCTCGGCAAGTATATGCTGCTGGCATAGAGGAGGTAGGCCTTATAAAGGTTACAAAGGCTGGGAGTAGTATCCATAACGCCTGGCATCCAGGAGGCAGCGTCGATAAAAGTACTCCTGGGGAAATGTATCGGGAATTGGTGATTTTTGTCCAGAGCAAACTGGCTGATTTAGAACGCCTAGGTATACCGTTTAAAATGGAGGCCTTGTTTTGGCACCAGGGAGAGCGGGATGCAACCCCCAATGCATCTGCAAGTTATGAAAGCAGTTTGAATACATTTATCGATTCTCTCAGGGTAGACCTGGGAAAGGAACTACAAGTATATCTCGCAACCATTTACAACCCAAAAAGGGACTCCTCTTCAGTGCTGCGGATTCGTCAAGCCCAAATAAATTTAGCCAGCCAGAAGGAAGGGGTATATGTTGTAAATTTGGATACGATCTATTACAATGCTGATGGAGGGCTCAATGAGCAATACATGTTTGACAATATCCACTACAGTTCAGCAGGCTATTTTAAAGTAGGGGAGGCATTTGCTCATGCGTATTTGGCGATGAACTCCTCCCCAACGCGGTCAAATCTCTCGACAGATTGTCCACGATGTGAAGTATATGAATTTCCCAACCTACTCAATGAGTTAATTTCTGAGAAGGCCCAAATTACCGTCAGAAATAACCCGAGTAGAAGATCATTTACCATAAATATCGATCTCCTTCCCTATGAAAAGGGTCGTTTATCGGTTTTGAGTAGCCTTGGCCAAAAAGTAGCAGCATACGAGATTCGAACGTCTCAGAAACTTCAGGTAGGAGAAAATTTTAGTCAAGGACTTTATTGGTTAGTCTGGGAGGGCAAAGAATATCGCAAGTCTCTCAAACTGTTTAAAATCCGCTAGGGCTCTTGCATATTTTCTCTTAAATTTGGGCGACCCAAAACTCCGACCTTGTCTATTTGTTAGATAAGTAGGTAGAGTTGAATTTTTTTCGTTATAAAAACCAATAGGCCTATGGCATTTGACATTAAGATGATCGAACAAGTGTATGCTAAACTTCCCCAAAAGATTGCAGCAGCACGAGAAGTACTTCAAAAACCCCTTACCCTCACTGAAAAAATATTGTACAGCCATTTACATCCTGACAGTCCCCTGCAGGCCTATGACAGGGGAAAGTCTTATGTCAATTTCTCTCCTGACCGTGTGGCTATGCAGGATGCTACAGCTCAGATGGCTTTGCTCCAGTTTATGATGGCTGGAAAATCCGAGGTGGCAGTTCCCTCTACCGTGCACTGCGATCACTTGATTCAGGCCAAGGTGGGTGCTGATCAGGATTTAAGTACCGCCCTCTCAACCAATAAAGAGGTATATGACTTTCTGGCTTCCGTTTCCAACAAATATGGAATCGGCTTTTGGAAACCAGGAGCAGGTATTATTCACCAGGTCGTTTTAGAAAACTATGCCTTCCCAGGAGGAATGATGATTGGAACCGATTCCCATACGCCCAATGGTGCGGGACTCGGGATGATCGCCATTGGAGTAGGAGGAGCGGATGCAGTGGATGTGATGGCGGATATGCCTTGGGAGCTTAAAATGCCTAAGGTCATTGGAGTCAAATTGACGGGGGAAATGAATGGTTGGACTTCTCCCAAAGATGTAATTCTAAAAGTGGCTGGGATCTTGACTGTGAAAGGAGGAACTGGAGCTATTGTAGAATACTTTGGTCCTGGAGCGAAAACCTTTTCCGCTACAGGTAAAGGAACTATAGGAAATATGGGGGCGGAGATTGGGGCGACTACCTCTACCTTTGGATACGATGAATCTATGGATCGCTACCTGCGCGCGACAGGCAGAGAGATAATTGCCGATATGGCCAACCAAATCAAGGAACACCTCACGGGAGATCCGGAAGTCTATGCCGAGCCCGAGAAGTATTTTGACCAACTCATAGAAATCAACCTGTCTGAATTAGAGCCCCATATCAATGGGCCATTCAGCCCAGATAGAGCCTGGCCACTTTCTAAATTTGCAGAGGCCGTTAAAGAAAATGACTTCCCTCCTGTATTGGAGGTAGGGTTGATTGGATCTTGTACGAACTCTTCCTACGAGGACTTAGATCGGGCTGCTTCCGTAGCACGCCAGGCTGCCGACAAGAATTTGGTAGCTAAGTCGGAGTTTACCGTTACTCCTGGTTCCGAACAGATACGTTACACGGTAGAACGCGACGGCTTGCTGGAACCTTTTGAGAAAATTGGGGGCGTAATTTTGGCAAATGCATGTGGACCTTGTATCGGCCAATGGGCCAGACATACAGATGATCCCGATAGAAAGAATTCTATCATGACCTCCTTCAACCGAAATTTTAAGAAAAGGAATGATGGAAATCCCAATACCCACGCCTTCGTTGCTTCTCCTGAGATTGTAACAGCCTTTTCCATAGCAGGTGATTTGACGTTCAACCCCTTGACTGATACGCTGAAAAATGAAGCGGGAGAAGAGGTAAAACTAGATCCACCTTTTGGCGATGAGCTTCCTGAAAAGGGCTTCGATGTAGAAGATGCTGGATTTATTCCCCCAGCATCCAATGGTTCCGAAATTGAGGTAGTCGTTGATCCCAATTCCGAAAGAATTCAACTCCTGACTCCCTTTACTCCTTGGGATGGCAAGAATGTAACTGGACTCACTTTGTTAATCAAAGCGTATGGAAAGTGTACCACTGACCATATATCTATGGCAGGTCCTTGGTTACGGTTCCGTGGGCACTTGGAAAATATCTCCAATAACTTGCTCCTCGGGGCAGTAGATGCTTTTACGCAGAAGACCCAGACCAAAAACAAGTTGACGGGAGAGTATGAAGATACACCTAAGGTTGCTAAGGCCTACCATGAAGCAGGAGTCTCCTCTATCATCATTGGAGATGACAACTATGGAGAGGGTTCTTCCCGAGAGCACGCAGCCATGGAACCTCGGCATAGAGGTGTGAAGGCAGTTATCGTAAAATCTTTTGCCAGGATTCACGAAACCAATTTGAAGAAACAAGGTGTTTTTGCCCTTACCTTTGATAACCCCAGCGACTATGACAAAATCCAGGAAGACGATTCAATCGATCTGCATGTAGAGGGGATTCAACCAGGTAAGCAGGTGAAAGTGGTCTTGAATCATGCAGATGGAAGCTCGGAAGAAATATGGACTAACCATACGTTTAATGAGAACCAGATAGGTTGGCTTCAATCTGGGAGTGCGTTGAACCTTATCCGTAAGCAGGAAGGATTGGGATAAGGAGGAGAGAGAGGTGAGTTTTTAGGGGCGAGTCTAGAGCGAGTCTAGAGAAGGTATTGTCCATAACCCTATCCGGTTTTATGTGTTTTCATGTTGAATCACAGATGATGAGTTATGGACAGACTAAAGCAACTTTTTCTATTTGTCTTACTCCTCGCAGCTATTCATTACATAGGAATAAGCCTGTTTCGCTACGGGCAATTTGAAGATATTCATTTCGCTAAAAAAGTACTCCGTTTAATAAACGGGGTACTTTTTCTGTTAGGCGTACTTCTGATTTATAGAACCCCTGAAAAAAAATAAGCTATGGAATGGGATGTTGTACTTTTTTCGCGCATGCAGTTTGCCTTTACCATCATGTTCCACTACATATTCCCGCCATTCAGCATTGGTATGGGGGCGCTTCTAGTCATTTTCGAAGGGACTTTTCTGGCAACGCGGAATCCAGTCTATGAGCGAATTACCCGCTTCTGGGTGAAAATATTTGCAGCAAACTTTTCCTTAGGGGTAGCAACGGGATTAGTGATGGAATTTGAGTTTGGCACCAATTGGTCTACTTATTCCCGTTTTGTAGGAGATATCTTTGGCTCTCCCCTAGCAGCGGAAGGGATTTTTGCTTTTTTCCTGGAGTCTGGCTTTCTCGCTATTCTCCTATTTGGCTGGGAAAAAGTAAGTCGTGGCGTTCATTTTTTTGCCACCCTAATGGTATTTATCGGTTCGATGATGTCGGCATTTTGGATTGTAGTGGCGAATTCATGGATGCATACTCCAGTAGCTTATGAACTGCTCGGAGAGGGGATTAACCAGGTAGCCAGGATAACAGATTTTTGGGAGATGGTTTTTAATCCTTCTTCAATGGTGCGCTTTACCCATACCCTTTTTGGGGCCTTTATTCAAGGAGGCTTTTTGGTATTGAGTGTATCAGCCTATTATTTTATTAAAGGCAGGCACAAGGGTTTTGCCCAAAAGTCCTTTCAAATAGCCTTAGTGTTTACGGCGGTTGTTTGCTTGCTTCAGCCCCTGATTGGGCATCAACATGCCCAGGTGGTAGCTTTGCATCAGCCGATCAAATTGGCTGCTTATGAAGGCTTGTATGAGACAGAGAAAGAAGCACCACTATATATATTGGGCTATACTGACCCCGTTAATGAAAAAACCTATGGAATCGCCATTCCAGGTATGCTGAGTTTCTTGGCTTTTGGGGATACAGGAGCAGAGGTTATAGGACTGAAGGAAGTACCCCCTGAGGACTGGCCAAATGTAGGACTTGTATTCCAAACCTACCACGCAATGATAGGATTGGGAATGCTATTTATTGGTCTTACCCTAATCTCCCTATTTCTTCTCTGGCGTGGAAGTTTATGGCAAAATACCTGGCTGTTAAAGCTTTATATTCCGGCTGTAATTTTGCCTATTCTAGCTAATCAATTGGGCTGGGTCTCTGCTGAGGCAGGTCGGCAGCCCTGGATCGTTCAGGGCTTACTCCGCACCTCAGAGGCTGTATCTCCTTCCGTAAATACTTCTATGGTACTGGGTTCCCTCACCATGTTTATGGTCCTCTACACCTTGTTATTATGGGTCTGGATATACGTCCTAAACAAAGAAATTCAGCATGGACCGGAGGCAGATGACCCGGAGATGGAGACAGCCTATAGGCAGCGAAAGAAAAACCTAGATATTAGCTTAGAGAAATCATGGCTTAAGTGGATAGGTGAGAGAGGGAAAAGTTCATAAATAGATTTAGTTATACAAAACCTAATTTTTCGTAGCAATATGGATTATGCAGTCGCCTGGTATGTATTGGTAGGACTCCTCCTGATTGGCTATTCTATATTGGATGGCTTCGATCTGGGGGTAGGCATTATGCACCTTTGGTCTCGGGGAGATACGCATCGCCGTTTGGTCATGAACTCAATTGGCCCGGTATGGGATGGCAATGAGGTATGGCTAATTACGGCTGGAGGTGCCTTATTTGCCGCTTTCCCAGAAGTATATGCCACAGGCTTTTCCAGTTTTTACCTACCCTTTATGGCCCTATTGGTGGCTTTGATATTCCGGGCGGTGTCCATGGAGTTTCGCTCCAAGGAAAGCTCAAAAAGATGGCGGGATAGTTGGGATTTTGGATTTGCTTTAGGTTCTACCCTTGCTGCCTTCCTATTTGGAGTGGCTATAGGAAATGTCATTTTGGGATTGCCCATTGGAGTGGATAAGGAGTTTGCTGGCAATACCCTTGTTCTTCTTAAACCTTATGCACTCCTTATAGGAGTCCTTACCGTGAGTATGTTTGCCATGCATGGATCCTTATATTTAGTCATAAAAACCCAGGGAGCCCTTCAAGCCCAGGCCAGGCGATGGGCCTGGAGGTCTTACCTTATTTTCTTATGCCTATTTGTCCTGGCTACCTTTTTTACCCTCTTCCTCAAACCCGAAATGATTGCCAATTTCTCCTTCGGGACTTACGAAAGTAATTTTGAACAGCATCCCCTCATCCTTTCTTATCCCATAACCATTTCCATAGTTACCTGGACCGTAGTAGGACTTAATATTCTTTCTATTGCCAATATCCCCAGGTGTATTCGTCAGGATAAGGAAATGCAGGGATTCATTTCCTCTGGCTGTACCATTGCTGCCTTGATTTCCCTATTTGCCTTAGGTATATTTCCCAATATGATTCCTTCAACGATAGATCCTGCCTATCATTTGGATATTTACAATGCCTCTTCTTCAGCTTATACCCTTAAAACCATGTTCAACCTGGCCCTTATTGGGATGCCTTTTGTAATGGCTTATACTTCGATCATTTACTGGACCTATCGGGGCAAGACTACCCTAAATAGCAACAGCTATTAGGAGAACTTATTTTCCCAGGCTTCCTTCATTTGTCTGATAGGGTAGGTATCGGGATGGGATAAGTAGGCCCAACTTACCCCCAGCCTAAAGGCTTCGAAAGAGAGGATTTCTTCCTCAATATGATCTACCTCTTTGGAGGAAAAATAAGTCCGCAGACCTTCGCGATATAAGGCAAATGTCTCAGAGAAAGGTTTGAAGGATTCTATCCATTGCTGAGATTCGGGATGAAGGGAAAGGCGAAAGAAGCACTTCCACCAATGAGGATAAGCATGCAGACTATTTATCCAGGCATCAACCCAGCAACTTATATCTCCTTTTGCTTGATCAGAGGCTGGAATTACCGCCCGTACTTGTGGGATATGCGAATGAAGTACCTCTTGCAATAGGCCCTCCTTATTTCCAAAATGATACACCAAAATTCCCCGGGATACTTTTGCTTCTTTGATGAGATCATCTTCTGAAACTGCAAAAAAGCCATCTTTTCCAAACAGGAGCAGGGCCGCTTCCAGCAACTTATCCCGTGCCCGAGGGGAAGCTTTCATGTACAAACAAATTAAGAGGATCGTGTCACAGTAAGCAGCAATTTCGGCTGGAGTGTAGGATTCTCAATACCTCCTAGAATCACTCTATCAATACTCCAGTTGAAAAAGTCATTGAAATAGGTGGTACTTTGGGTAATTGGCCGGATGCTAAACTCTATATTCTCAATTCCCCTATCTATCGCTTCCTGTAAAAATGGAGAGATAATAAAGGAATAGGTAGCCTCTTCAACATCGTAAGGTGTAGGAGTAACCCCTAGACCAGGAATTTCAGGAATGATAATGGTTTCTTTTGTCTCGCCATCCCGAATCACGATTTCCAAACCGCGGGGAGGCTCAAAAACAATGTTTCCTCCTTCTTGGGAACGAAAGGTAGTGGTATCTACAGCAATAATTATTTCCGCTTGGTTTACACCCAAAACGTTCAGCTCAAAAAGATTGGGGATCTTCCCTTCCAGAGTTACGAGTGCTCCGGATTGAATGAATTCATTCTGGTTGAGGCTTTCCTGGGAAAGAGGAGTTCCCTCTGAATTCGTACGGAGGATATGGACGAAGTTATTGGACCGATTGGTAGGTAATCCACTCATCCTAAACCTCGCCACTCTAGATACAAAAGGCTCTGAGGGAGAAGGCCGGCTTTGGTAGTGGAGCCTAAGGAAGGAGTTGGCATTGTTGGGTAAATCCGTTCTATAGATCCCACCAGGGTTCAATGGGTTTCTTGGTTCCAAAGAAGTGGCGGATATGGATAGGCCCTTAAAAAATTCCTGAAAGCTCGAATCAGAGGTATAATTCTCGGCAGTTCCCATGAGAAGCTTTTGCCCGAGACTAGGAGCTAGGGGGAGGACTAAGGTTCCGGGAATTACGGTATCTTGGCTAAAGTCTAGAATTGTACCTTCCAATGGATCGCGAAAGTTTCCTGCCACATTCAAGGTACTGTCTACAATTAAGCGAGAATTAGCGTCCAGCAGGTTGCATTCGGGGAATGACTCTATTATTTCAAAAAGCTCAAGTCGTTGGGGAGTTTTAAATTGCCCATAAAAATCAAAAAGATCCAGTTCTAATACCAGGGAATCAAAGTTTAAGTTGTCTGGATTGCTTGTATCCCACAGGCTATCAGGGAAAAAAGCCCTTGCATAGGTGGTAGCTTTTATTTCTCCCATTAGGGGATCATACATGTTCCCAAATAGTTGGAAGGCCTGATTACAAGTGGGGACTCCCGTATCAATGGGGGTACTCACCAACTCAAGGCGGAAGGTATCGATATATTCCTGGTTGATAAGCTCATCTACTGGGAGAACTTCAACACCTGTATCTCCTGTGAGTTGGTCTACACAACTTATACAAAAGACCAAGGCTGCCGCTCCACAAAGGAAAGGCAGCCGTGATAGGGAATATTGTCTAACAAATGTATATCTAGCTAGCGATCGCTTCATACAGTTGATGATAGCCTTCCACATAGGAATCTTTATCATCTGCGTCGATATAAATTTTCTTCTCTTTAGTTTGCTCAATGTATTGTTCTAATTTTTCGTCAATCTCTGGATGACCCTTTGTTACAACATCTGAGAGAGCTATCCCACCCTTGCACACACCAACGTAATTGTTTTCTTTAAAGTTGTCTAGTGTGTCGTCATTGATCCCATCTACGCGAACTTTGTTGATGAAATCAGAAGGCAGATCCGCTTCAAACCCATTGTTGTAAACCGTGAATACCGTTTTGGTATTCTTGAACATGGGATCATCCTTGTAATGTGTGCGCAAATATAGTGGAATAAATGATGTCATCCAGTCATGACAGTGAATGATATTGGGAGGCCACCCCAATTTTTTCACCGTTTCGATCACTCCCTTACAAAAGAAGATTGATCGCTCGTCATTGTCGATATGAAATTTATTTTTTGAGTCCGTCAGAACAGAACGCCGCTTGAAGTAATCTTCGTTGTCTAAAAAGTATACCTGCAATTTTGCGTTGGGTATAGAGGCTACTTTAATAGTAAGCGGCTTTTCCTCTCCAGCTACACGTATGTTAATACCAGAAAGTCGCACCACCTCATGCAGTCGATTCCTCCGTTCATTGATTACCCCAAATTTGGGCATGAAGATTCTAATTTCATGACCTTTTTCTTGAAGTTTTTGAGGAAGTAGACGGATAAGATCTGCAGCAGTGCTTAACTTTAAAAAGGGATCAATTTCTGATGTTACGAAGAGGATCCTTAACTTGTTACTCATATGAATAATGCTTGGTTTAAAGATGTGTCATCTCTTGTTGAGGCCAAATTTTCCCTGGAGAAGGGCTGTAATAAATGACCTAAAATCATTGCAAAAATATAAAAAATTATTTGGATTGACAAAAGATCTTTCTTTATTTCACCGAGTTATATTCCATTTTATTAAATTTTAAGTCACAATGGAAATTATTCGGGAAGTCGGAAAACTTCGTGAATACAGAAGATCTTTGCCCCTCTCTTTGGCTCAGGGATTTGTCCCTACCATGGGGGCATTACACGCAGGTCATGCTAGCTTGATTCAACGATCCATAAAGGAGAATTCCCATACTACAGTAAGTATATTCGTAAATCCTACCCAGTTTGCTCCAGATGAAGATTTGGATACTTATCCTAGACCTGAACAGGAAGACCATGAGCTTCTTCGGTCCTTAGGAGTTGACTGCCTATTTAAACCTGATGCATCAGACATTTATTCGTCAAATAATTTTATTCAATTCACAATTGACCATTTAGGTGGGAAACTAGAAGGCCAAAGCAGGCCAGGACATCTAGAAGGAGTACTCCAGGTTGTAAGTATTTTGTTTAATTTGGTTCAACCTCACAGGGCCTATTTCGGGTTGAAAGATTACCAACAGTGTCTCTTAGTCCAACGACTGGTATCAGAGCTGCACTTTCCTCTGCAAATAGTGCCCTGCCCAATCATTCGGGAGCCGGATGGCCTGGCAATGAGTTCCCGTAATGCCTATCTATCAGAAGAAGAGAGGGCGCAGGCAGCAGGCCTTTTTCTGATTCTTAAAGAAGTCGCTAAATTCGCTCAAAAAGAATCTTCCATCAAAAATGCACTTGAACTAGCTCAGCGCCTGCTGAAGGAGTACCCCCTCATTCAATTGGACTATTTTTACATTCTCAGTGGAAAGACATTGGATCCAATTCCCACCCTTAATTCCCCTAATTTTCCACATGCCTTTGTTGCCGCATTTCTTGGGGAAACTCGGCTTATTGATAATATGGCCTTAGGGTAATCAAGATCTCATACAGTTCAGGGACAGAAATGGTCAGTTGAAACATATTGTCCCTTTTTTTGTTGTAAATTCTGCTTGTCCTACTTATGTTTGTTATTCGTTAGATGAGTTGAAAGCCTATTGTAAAAATATACTCTGGTAAGATAAAAACCCTGGAAATAATTTCGAATTAACAATTTTCCGAGGGTTTTTCATTTACTTCCCTGGAGGCCCCACGAAAACCATTTCGTTGGGGCTTTCAGTCTTTTTTATATATAAGTTAAATAGATTTTTTCGTTAAACTTGTATTGTATGAAATCCAGAGAAATAGGTGAAATCTTTTCTTGCTCAATTAGCGGGTTTATTATTCTATTTGTGTTGGGCTTTCTTAGCTTTCCCTTTTGTAGCTTTTCACAGGATCGGGATATACGCTCTTTTACCGAAGAATTTATTCGCTGCTATACACCTGAAATTCAGGAAAGTTTAAAGAAAAAGTCTCCTCCCTCTTCCTTAGTTGATGAAAGCTCAAGGTCTATCAGGAGATTAAGGAGGAATGATGGAGTTACGGAATTGGGTACGATTCCTGTGATTGTTCATGTGATCCACAATGGGGAAACTCTTGGAGAGGGGATGAACATTCCCTATGAACAAATTGTATCCCAAATTGAAGTACTCAACGAAGATTTTCGTAAGAAACCTCGTACACCTGGATTTAATTCTCATCCGGATGGAGCCGATGCGCAGATAGAATTCTGTTTAGCTACAGTAGACCCAGAAGGCAATGTATTGGAAGAGCCCGGGGTGAATCGGATTAATCGAATTGCTGCAAGTTTCAGTCCCCCGCCCTTTTCTGATGAGTACCTTATGTCAACTATCCAGCCTGAGACTATTTGGGATCCAGATTTATACCTCAACATTTGGGTAAGTTCTTTGAGTAGTGTGGATGGAAGAGGGATATTGGGGTTGGCTCAACTACCCTTCGTTCCAAGCCTTAATGGACTCAATCTTTCTCGGTCTGCTGATACTGACGGTGTTTCCATTCACTACAAAGTATTCGGTAGAGAAGGAGATTTATTGGAACCTTATACCCGTGGACGTACAACCACTCATGAAATAGGTCATTTCCTAGGCCTTATTCATATTTGGGGAGATGGAAATTGCAGTGTAGATGATTTTTGTGATGATACCCCTCGGTCGGATTCAGAAGTTTTTGGCTGTCCCATATATTCTGAGTCCTGCGGCTCTCGAAATATGCTGGAGAATTTTATGCAATATACCGATGACGTCTGCATGAATATTTTCACCAAGTGTCAGGTGGAGCGGATGAGTATTGTGATGGCTAATGCCCCTAGAAGGGCTAGCCTTTTTAGTTCTGATAGGTGTCAATTGCCGCAAAATACCCCTGTTGCAGCTTTAAGTATGACAAGCCAATCCAATTGTACGGGAACAGAAATCCAATTTTTAGATCAATCTTCGAACTTGCCATCCTCTTGGCTATGGGAGTTTGAGGGGGGAATGCCTGCAACTTCTCGCGAGCAAAACCCGCGGGTGGTGTACAATACTCCAGGGGCCTATTCTGTTACCCTCACAGTTTCTAATGCCTCAGGCTCTGACCAGGCTGTGCGCTCCGATTTTGTTGTAGTTAGTGCTGCAGGTAAGGATACTTTCTTTGTTCAAGACTTTGAATCAGCCATTGGAGATTGGGTGGTAGACAACCCCGATGAGGCAATTACCTGGGAGTTGGTGGAAGCTGGGGGAAGTAGCCAGGGAGTAAAGTCTGTTCGGGTGCAAGCTTTCGAATACATCGTGTCTGGAGCCAAGGATCGATTGATAACTCCTTCTTTGGATTTCCGTGGCCGGAGCAATGTAAAGCTCTCTTTTAGACATGCATACCGGTCATTTTCAACATCCGATAGGGACTCTCTCAATGTGTGGGTCTCTACAGATGGAGGTAGCACTTATCCTTTTAAGGTATTGGGAGTAGCCGAAGATGGCAGTAGGAACTTTGCTACCAATGCCCCAATTAGTAAAGATTTTGTCCCGATAAACTCAGACGAATGGTGTGGCAATAACTCAGGATACTCTGATTGCATGTCTCTTGACCTGGGACGCTTCGAGGGGTTACCAAATATTCGGGTAGCCTTTGAAGTAGTAAATGATTTTGGGAATAATATTTATATAGATGATATAATACTTATTAGCGATTGTCCTCAATCTTCTTTAACGACTTCTTTAGCCGTGCCCGTGGAAACAGGCGAATGGCTTGTTTATCCGAATCCGAGTACTGGGAGTATCTTTATTTCATCTAGTGAGAAAAGGGGAAATTCTGTTGTGTTTACCCTATACAACTCCCTAGGAAAAAGACTGAAGCGCATCCCACAAAAAGTGAGCCTAGAAGGCTATGAACTAAATTTTGCCGATTTCCCCGTAGGAAGTTATATTTTGCAAATTCAGACAAATAGTAAAAATCTTTACCGAAAGGTTTTGATTCATCGGTAACCTAGATAACTGTGAGTGGACCCCGTAAGCATCCCCGATTCAATCGGGTAATTCAATATACCCTCCTATTTGGAGGGGTGCTTGTGCTCCTCTCGGGAGTCTATATTCGATCCGTTATAGACAATCCCTGGGATCCTTTATGGGTCCGGGGGCTCCTGGCCCTAGCCATGTTGGGGCTTTCTGCCCTTCCTTCCAGAGATAAACAAGAGAAAACAAGGTTCTATTCCCTCACCTCTCTTATATATATAAGTTTGGGCCTTTGGCTTCTGGTATTAATTTACCAAAACCCCACTGAACTACCCTATTGGTATCAATTGTGGTTATTTATTGGGCTTGCGGCAGTACTGATGAGACCAGTTATGCGGTATTGGTGGTTTGCAGGAATTTTGAGTTTAGGCTTATTAGTTGTGAGTAGCCTATCTCCAATTGAGATTATCCACGGGCATTCTCAGGTACCTTGGATGCTCATTCTCTTATTAGCCAATGGGATTATCCTGGATTTTCGCAACCGTTCAGGAAAGCATATTCGCGCCATGGCTCAATTGGTTGAAAAGGGCCCTATACCCATCTTCGAGGTGAATGGAGAGGGAAAAGTAGCCTATATAAACCAACAGTTTTCTCACCTTTCAGGATTCCAGCTAGAGGAAGTAGTCGGCACCTTTATTAAGGATTGGATTATTCAAGAATCATTACCCGAAGGCAATTGGTTAATGGATTCCCAGAGAACCCATGAAATTGTGTTTAGACATAAGAATGGGTCTCATATTCCTGCACTGGTTAATCTTTCTACCCTCAAAGAATGGGAAGATGATCAGATTGTCATCATTGGTTCTATAACCGAAATTACCGTATTGAAAAAGGTTGAAAACCAATTGAAGGAGCGAAATGAGCAAATGGATTTGTTTTTATACAAGGCAACCCATGATTTAAAGGGGCCCTTGGCCTCCGTAAAAGGAATCCTGGATATAGCCCTCCAAAATTGCCAACAATCTGAGATAAATCAATATATCCACATGGCCCTCACTAGCACCGACAAACTCGACAAGGCCTTGGTAGATCTCCTACATGTAACTCGTTTGAATAAGGCGGACCTCATTGTTGAACAGGTGAATTGTAAAGAGTTGGTTGATGAAATTCTGTTTAGCTTACAACACATGCCCGAGAGTCGTCAGGTAGATTTTGATATTGAAGTGATAGAACCAGAGTTATTCTTTTCCGATAAAAATACCTTGACAACGATTCTCCAGAATCTTATCGTGAATGCCATTAAATATAAACGGGAGGGAGAAAGCCATCACCAAGTCTCAGTAAATATTCGGCCTCAAGCCGAAGGCATTCACCTAGAAGTATCAGATAATGGGGAAGGTATCAAAGCCGAAATACAGGGAAAGGTATTCACTATGTTTTACAGAGGGAATAAAAAATCAAAGGGAACAGGTTTGGGCTTGTATATAGTCAAGCAAGGGATCGATAAGCTAGGAGGCTCTTTGCAGCTCAAAAGTAGGTTCGGCTTTGGCAGCCAGTTTTCTCTTTATATCCCCTCTAGTACCGCTGGAATCCTCGATTCTGATGCCTGAGTAGTTGCGACAGTTCATGGAAATAACCTTGTGAATGAATTTAATACAAACTACTTATTTCATTTTTTTTAATTTTAACATGCTAAAATGCCTAATTTCTGACATCAAAGATTTCTCTACTGGAAAAATGATACATACTACTAATAAATAGAAATAGAAGGGGGGGCGGTGCCGTTTGACCACTAAATTGAACATGCCACACTTAAAAATTTACCGATCAATAGTATTTTATTTAATGAATTTATTGAAAAAACATACCTAAATTGAGGAGATGTAAAGCAATTCAAACGAAAAATAATTTAATGCTCCGTTATTTTTTCTGATATTCTTACACAGAAGTTTTTCCCTTGCATTTAAAGAAATAACGGTTTATTCGTAGTTTATAGGCTAGATAGTTTCAATATTTTTTTGAAATTAATTGTTTAGGAAATTCAGTTCCATTTCGTATGCATTTTGAAATAGACAGGTTTTATACTTACTGTTTGATAAACATTAATTAAAAACAGTCTCAAAAAAATTTTGAATTTTCAATTTGTGTATATTATATTTGCGAATAAATGGAAATTTTCTAAATCCCTATTTGTAAAGTTAATCGTTGAGTGTCATGTCAAATCAGCAAGCTATGCCGTTAACCCAACGGCTGCACAGAAGCTTTATGGACTTAAATGAAGTTCAAAGAAAGCATTACCAGTACATTAAAGCTAGGTACAACGTCTCAGGTATTGAGATGGAAATTATTCAGTGGATCATACTGAATGGTAAAAAGAAAATGAAGGAAATTAGCGAACACTTCAATGTGAAGTTTAGTACGCTGACCAACATCGTAGACAAGATCGAGGCTCAGAAGTATGTTGTTCGCAAAAATTCCAAGGAAGACCGCCGTGTCGTGTATTTAGAGGTGTCCAAAAAGGGCCAACGCTTGTATGAAAATTATACAAAGCACATACAAGTTATGGCGCAATTAATGTCTCAAGATATGGGAAATGACCAGTTTGATATTCTGGTAGAAGGTCTTGAGAAAATGGCGGAATTCGCAGGACAAGCTTAAGTCAAATTCATTAATCTTATTATCATTATGAGTGTTACGGAAAAACCGGGGCCAGCTCCCCAATCCTCAGATACCAAGCGCTTAGAGCAAAGTATAATAACACTGAACAATGTGCTGCGGAAAGAGCAGCGCTTTATCATGGATAAGTACAAGATCACGGGTCAAGAAATGGAGATCCTTCAGTTTATTATTGAGAATGGTCCGCAAAAGATGAAAGCCATTAGCGAGCATTTCAATATTAAGCTCAGTACCCTTACAAGTGTGATCGACAAAGCTGAAAAGCGAAGAGTGGTAAAGCGCGTAAATTCTAAGGATGACCGCAGAGTGGTCTTTCTTGAAGCGACAAAAAAAGGAGATGAAGTATTCAAAGAGTATAATCAACACTTGAAAGATGTGGTGCATATGCTCAAAGATACCTTTGATGAAAACACGTTCAACCATTTCGTTAATGGAATGGAAGCCTTCACCAAGTTATCCTCAAATTGATCCAACCTTATAGGCTTTAAGCCATTTCGAAAGCCATATAGTTTATCTCCAGGCGCATATTTAGCCCTGGAGATTTTTTTGTTCCCATTATTCCCGTGAAAACAGAGTATTTATGTGGACAAAAGCAATAAAAATGTATAAATTTTTTATTAAGAAATATATTATTTTTTATAATAAGTAAATTTTATTTATTTTAGATATGTGGATGTTTTCGTGTTGTACTTTTGAAATTCCTATCCATACATCTGAATACCAGAATATAACGTATATCAAAGATTTAGGGGTACAAAGATGACAAATAACGACGAATTAAAAATATCCACGCAATTATTTTACACAAAAAAATAAATATATTTAGAATAATTGATTTTTGGCATAAATTTTGAACTTTAAATCATCTAGATATATTTATTGAATTGAGCGCCAAATTAATTTATTGATGAGTAATTCGACAAACGTACTTCTTGACGAAAAGGATGTATCTTTGAAAGAAGTGATTAGGGACCTTGTTCTTGCCTACAACCATAAACGCCAGTCTATCTTGGATTCCTTTAATGTATTTGAGACTGACGTGGAAATCATTAGGTTTTTGGAGTCTGAAGACCAGAAAAAGATGAAGGAACTTGGTGAGAAGTTTGAGATCAAACTAAGTACGCTTACCAGTATCATTGACAAACTGGAAAAGAGTAAGCTTGTCAAGCGTAAAAACTCCAAGAAGGACCGTAGGGTAATTTTTATTCAGACTACTCCTAATGCCAAAAAGCTTTTACACGAATTGGAGCACACTACCAACGGCTTAGAAAAGGAATTTACAAAAACCATGTCTAGCAAAGAGCAAGAGGCAATTATGAAGGGTTTGAACCTGATAAAAAGTCATTTATCTGATTCCTAAGCGTTACTAATTGCTTATATATCCGTACATTGGTATAATATAAGCTTTTATAATGCTGTAAATGGACAGTTTAACTATAACTATCATCATAGGGAGTGCTTTACTAGTGATCTTACTAGTAGCACTCCTTTATTTTGTCCCCATCGATTTGTTTATCACGGCGAGGTTCTCGGGTGTAAGGATTAATATAGCTCAATTGATCGGTATGCGGCTTCGCCGGGTCCAACCCAAGATTATTGTGGATGAACTGATCAAGGCCCATAAGGCAAACCTTTCGGATGTACACTTCAACAAATTAGAAGCCCATTTCCTGGCAAATGGAAATGTAAGGACCGTAGTAGATGCCCTCATATCTGCCAAAAACGCTGGGATTCATTTACCCTTCGACCAAGCCACCGCAATAGACCTGGCAGGGAGGGATGTACTGCAGGCTGTCAAGGACTCTGTAAATACCCGTGTCATTCAAACCCCTGAGATCGAATCCGTGGCCTTGGATGGAATCCAGCTCATTGTAAAGGCCAACATCACGGTTCGGGCTCACCTAGATAAATTGGTGGGGGGAGCCGGAGAAGAAACAATCCAATCACGAGTGGGGCAGGGGATTGTGGGAGCTATTGGTGCTGCCGAAACCCATAAAGATATTATGGCCGATCCCTCTATTATTTCAGAAGCCATCCTGAATGACGGCTTGTTAACAGCTGGGACAGCCTATGAGGTGCTGTCAATCGATATAGCCGACATCGATATAGGAGAGAACATAGGGGCGAAACTCGAAGCGGATAAGGCTGCTGCACAGCTGCAAGTAGCTCGTGCCCAAGCAGAAGAAAAGCGGGCAAAGGCAGTAGCCGAAGAGCAATTTTTTCGTGCCCAAGTAGAGAAAATGCGTTCGCAGCTCATTGAGGCTGAAGCAGAAGTACCTAGAGCTATCTCCGAAGCCTTCCGAAAAGGAAATCTGAGTATCATGGATTACCAACGCTTCAAAAACATGGAGTCCGATACCAAGATGCGGCAGGCTCTATCTGAGTTAAGTCAAGAGGACCTGGAAACCACTCAGGACAAGCAAATTAAGAAACGTGCGAAGGATGATGAATAGGGGGGAGGGGTAAATAGTTGAATAGTCGATAGTCCACAGAAAAGGGGTTAGGTGGTTGAATAGTCGATAGTCCACAGTTTGGGTGGGTAATTGGCCCTTGAGCCATATAGCTTTCAAAACCCAGACTATCGACCATGGACCATAAGACTATCTTACCACTTCCCTAATCCTCCGCTAACTCTTTCTCCCGTCTTCTATTCACCACGGCGCTGATCCAAATACTCAGTTGGTATAGAAGCATCAAAGGAATAAAAATGAGGATTTGGCTGGTGACATCTGGAGGGGTGATGACAGCAGAAAGGATTAGCAGAACCACGACTGCATGTCGGCGATATTGCTTCATGCTTTCGGGGGTGATGATGCCCACCTTAGAAAGGAAGTAAACCACTATGGGCAGCTCAAACATGATCCCGCCTGCTAGGACCAGGCGGCTTACCATGCCGATAACCGCATGAAAGGTCCATTTATTCTCCACTTGTGAAGAGATCTGATAGTTAGCTAAAAATTGGGCGGCGAAGGGGACAATAATGTAATAAGCAAATAAGACTCCGGAGAAAAACAGCAAACTAGAGAAAAATACAGTTCCTCGTAGGTACTTTCTTTCATGTGAATGTAGGCCGGGTTTTATGAAGCGCCATACTTCCCAAATGAAATAGGGAAAGGAAAGGATAAAGCCTCCCAGGAAGGAAATGGTAATAGACTTTATGAATTGTTCGTAGGGTTTGGTGGTAATGAATTCTACGGGCATTTCTTCAAAACACAAGGAGGTCCGAATAGAGCATAACCAGCGGTGAAGAGGAAAGTCTGGCTGAAAGGTGTAAAAAATAATCTCGTCGGTGATAAACTCAATATAGGCAAACAAGATAACGGTGAATACCAAAATAGCAGCCAGACTTCGCAAAAGATGCCACCTGAGCTCCTCCAAATGCTCTAAAAAGGTCATCTCCCCTTCTTGAGCATGTCCGTTTTGCCCATTCTTTTGGGCAGGTTTTACGCGGAACTTTTTGAAATTTGAAATGATTCCCACAGTCTCATCTTCTTTGAAATGCTAATATACTATAGATCTCAGGAATATTTTATAAAAAATCTTCTCTATTCTAAGTTTCGATAGGATAAATCCTTTTTTCCCCGAAGTGTTCAGCTATTCTCAAAATGAATGGGTGTTTTAGGTCATTTTCGAGAGAAGTCAGAGTTAGAAAAAGCCTCGACATAAAACCGATATCTTAGTAAAATATGGGATTTGTTTGGATAATTATCGATAATTAATCAACAAATATGGAATTTTGTTTATGTAAAGTTGCAGAAAAGCCATAATTAAATCTAGTTAATGATTAATAAATAGGTAATAATTATTTTTAATAGATTAAAACAAATATTTATAAATATTTTATATCTAAAAACACGTTTTTTTAATAAAATGATAAAAAAAGTGACATTTATTTAAAATAATTTATTTATTGCAGGAGGAAAATAAGAAATCGTAGTAAAGTTGATAATTCTTTGCTTGTCTTCTCTTTGCCATTAATGCTAAAGAGGGGCGATTACATAACTAACAAACTACAATGAAAAGAATTTACTCGGTTCTTATTTTCCTTGTAATTTTCGGTGCGAACCTGGCTTTAGGCCAGGAACGTACCCTTACAGGGACCATCGCCGCTGCATCTGATGGTCTACCCCTAACTGGGGTAACCGTAGTAGTAAAAGGAACGAATCTCGGGGCACTAACGGATGGGAAAGGAAAATTCTCATTAAAGGTTCCAGATGAGTCAGCTATCCTGCAGATTACCTACATGGGGTTCGAGACTCAAGAAATTCCAGTTGCGGGAAAGACACTTCTTGATCTTAGGCTAACAGAATCTGACCTTACATTGGATGAGGTGATCGTTACAGCCTTTGGGTTGGAACGGGATAAAAAAGCCTTGGGCTATGCAGTTCAAGAGGTTCAGGCTTCGGAATTGACCGAAGCCCGTTCTACTAATGTGGTAAATGGACTTTCAGGTCGTGTAGCTGGGATACAGGTTACAGGATCTCCCGTTCCGGGAGGAGGAGCCCAAGTGATTATCCGGGGAAATGGATCTATCTTGGGGAATAACCAACCTTTATATGTAATTGACGGGGTCCCTATGGAAGGCTCCACCCTTCCCAAAGGAAATTCTGTCAACACAGATGATAATGTGTATGGAGGGGGAATATCAGAACTAAGCCCCGATAATATCGAATCAATAAGTGTATTAAAAGGGGCCAACGCTGCAGCTTTATATGGATCACGAGCTGCAAATGGGGTGATCCTGGTCACCACGAAAAGCGGTAAAGGGGTTGAGGGATTCGGGATTGAATACAATGCCAACCTCACCCTTGAAAAACCTTTTGTAGTTCCTGAATTTCAAGATATTTATGGAGGAGGAAATGGATACGTTTCCTGGTATACGGATGGGCGAAATGGAGGAATTACAGATCCCACAGAATTGCAACAATTTCGTGCGGTTTATCCTAACGCACCCCTGGTAGGGACTGCGGGGGTAGATGAAAGCTGGGGGGCACCCATGGATGGTCGCCTTGTACGAACTTGGTGGTCAGGCGATGGCGTTGCGCCTTTGGTGCCTGTGCCCGATAGCTGGGAGAATTTTTGGGAGACAGGTAACACCATGAACCAAACCTTAGCGCTCGCCGGTAGTAATGACAAAGGGAGTTTCCGCCTGGCCCTGGGACGTACCCAGACGGAAGGCTTGTTGTACAACAATGATTTTTTTCGCAACAACTTCCGTCTTAATAGCTCTTACAATCTCACAGAAAAACTAAAGGTGAATGTCAGTGCTGGATATATCAAATCTGGTTCCGACAATCGCCAACAGCGAGTAAACTGGGAACTTCAGACCTGGCACCACAGACATGATGATTGGGGCTTACTGAAGGATTGGAGGGATTATATGGATGTCCATATCACACGGGAAGGAGATTCTTATCCTTATGCCAACTGGCAGCATTCTTTTGCCAGCAATCCCTTCTATGTGCAGGATGTCCTCACCAACTCCAATGAGAAAGATAGATTTCTAGGGAATATTTCCTTAACATATGATTTTAGCGACAACCTAAGTCTAATGCTCCGCTCAGGTACGGACTTATGGACAGATACGCGTATTAACATTTTCCGAAATGAACGGGAAAAGAGTTTCGCCACAAGAACTCAAGCGTTCTACGAAGAAGTGCTTAGGAGTCAGGAAACCAATTCCGATGCGATTCTTTCTTATAAGCAAGATTTCGGAGATATATCCCTTAATGCCCAACTAGGAGGCGTACACAGGGTTAATTACTACAAGTACAATCTAACCCAAGTAAATGATGTAACCATCAATGGATTGTACAATGTGGCCAACAATGCCTCTACCAATACCAACCGTAGTAGGATAGAGGATAAAGAAGTAAACTCTGTATTTGGAGCAGTAAGTCTGGGATATAAAGGTTACCTCTTTTTGGATGTAACTGGAAGGAATGATTGGTCCAGTACCCTTCCCGTAGAGAATAACTCGTATTTCTATCCCTCCGTTTCTGTCAGCACCATCCTTACGGATATGCTGAACATTTCAAGCCCTGTATTGACCTTCGCCAAATTGCGGGGAAGTTTTGCTAAGGTGGGTAATGATACCGATCCCTATCGCTTAGCTCAAGTATTTGTCCCTCAAGATGGATGGAACGGTTCTACGCCTGCATTTTCCGAAAATACCGAGATCGCCAATAGTGATTTGAGGCCTGAAGAAACTACAGGGATCGAATTTGGTATGGATGTTCGCTTTTTTGATGCTCGAATCGGCTTTGAAGTGACCTATTATGACCAAACAACTGAGGACCAAATCCTTCCTATCGCTGTTTCAAAGGCAACGGGCTATGACAGTAAGGTCATCAATGCAGGTGAGATTTCTAACAAAGGGATTGAGCTTATGTTATATGGAACCCCCATTAAGACTGCCTCTGGATTTTCCTGGGACCTGGCCTTCAATTTCGCAAGAAATAATAACGAAATAGAAGAGCTATTTACAGATGAGAATGGAAATCAGTTGGAAACTATCGTCTTAAATTCTCGTCGGGGTCTCAGCCTTGAAGCCCGGGTAGGACAGTCTTATGGAACGTTCTATGGGAGTGCCTATCAACGTGTAGAAGGAGGAGAGTTCGACGGACAGATTATTTTTAAAGATGGAATTCCACAGATTCAGGCTGGTTCTCAGATAATAGGAAATGCTACCCCTGACTTCACAGGAGGAATACAAAATACCTTTACCTTCAAAGGATTTATGGTAAGTGCCTTGGTAGACGCAAAAATAGGGGGAGACATTGCCGATGAAAGTACTTCTACAGGGATGCAAACGGGGGTATATCCGATTACGGCTTTGGGAAGAGAGGAAGGGGTGATAGGACAGGGAGTAAAAAATATTGGTACAGATGAGAGTCCCCAATATGTCCCCAACGATGTAGTCCAACCCACAAAATCTGTAACAAGAATGCTCAGTGTTCGCTCTGCGAATGAAGGAGCCATTTTCGAGGCAAGTTATGTAAAACTTCGCGAAGTTCGTGTGGGATATGTCTTTCCCTCAAGAATATTGAGTTCAACCAAATTTCTCAAAGGAGCTAGCCTTTCTTTGGTAGGGAGAAATGTAGCCATGCTATATAATACCCATTCTCAGATTGACCCCGAAATCAATATTCGGGGAGGCAACTTACAAGGAGCCTTATACTATGCCACTGTACCCTCTGCACGCAGCCTGGGTTTCAACTTAAATCTGAAGTTTTAGTCCAACCCTCATCCTATTCTTAAGAATTTTCACTCATGAAGTATATTCAAAATATTCGTAAGGTATTATGCATGCTTTGCCTCTGCGCCGTGCTGATGCCAGCCTGTACAGACGACTTTGAAGAACTCAATACCAATCCCAATGAACCGGAGTTGGTTCCTCCATCTACAATTTTTCCTTATGCAATAAGAGAGGCCGTAGATCGTATCCACGGACACAGAACTCGTCTGGAGAGGCTCGGATTGGATGGCGGTATGCTTTGGGTACAATACTTTGCCCGTAATCAGTACACCAATGAAGGGGATACCTATAATCCCGATGCCTCCATGCGAAATAACAATTGGAATGGCTTTTATACTGAATCGCTGATCAACTTTCAGAAAGTAGTTGAAATAACCAGTGATGTGGAAAACGAATTTTACAACCCGAATTTTTCCGCAGCATCTACTGTCATGCGGGAGTATATATTTTCCATAGTAACGGATACCTGGGGGGCTATTCCCTATGTGGAGGCCCTTCAGGGATCTACTACGGGAAATCTTGCACCTGCTTACACGGATCAGGAAACTATTTACCTGAGTATGCTGGATAACCTGAAAGCTGCAGCAGAAACATTTGATCCCGCAGGAGACGCGATCAGTGGAGATATCCTATTTGGGGGAGATATTAGTCGTTGGCAAAAATTCACCAATTCCCTGCGGCTTCGTCTGGCCAACAGAATGGCGTCAAGAAAACCAACGGAAGCTGCGGCCATTTTTAGTGAGATACTGGGTAATCCTGGTGCTTATCCCATCTTTACCAGCAATGAGGATTTCGCTGTATTGTATCACGAGTCGCGCTTAAATGATAATAACAACAATGCCTGGAATGAAATCATGGTCGTTGATGGAAGAGAAGACTGGTCTATCAGTGATCGGCTTATTGCTGCTATGACAGATGGAGAGGGTAATGCCATGGATCCCCGCTTGGAGGTATTTGCAGAACCAGCTATTGCTGGAGATCTGGCTGGAGGATTTTCCGGGGCCCCCAATGGCTTACCTGAGGCCCTTGCTAGTGCTTATATCAATACAGCTTCCCGTCCAGGATCCTTCTTCACCCAAGAAAAGGGGCCCGTATTTATCATGACCTATAGCGAGCTACTTTTTACTTTGGCGGAAGCCAGTTTGGAGGGAGAATACACAGCGGGCCTAAGTGCACAAGCGTACTTCGAACAGGCCATAGCGGCTTCATTCGAGCAGTTTGGCGTCGAAATGCCGGCTGATTATGTGGCGAATTTGGCCTTGGATAAGTCCACTTTAATGACGGAAAAATGGAAGGCTCTGTTTAGCCAAGGCCTTGAAGCTTGGGCCGAGTATAGACGTACGGGATTCCCCGTATTATCCGAAGCCTCTCCCAATGCCATCTTTGCCAATGAAGGGCGGGTTCCAACACGCCTCCGCTATCCAGAATCTGAATATTCTCTCAATGGAGCAAATGTAGAAGCAGGTGCAGGATTAAATGGCGGGCCAGATGATAAGCTTACCAAAATGTGGTGGGCGGAATAGAACTGATTAGAAGGGTTCGGAAATGAAGAAAGGTCAAATAAAAAGTGATGCTCACTTAGGCTTAATCAAGCAAAATGAGCCCTTATTTAAATTTTCTACATAAAAAAGACATATTTATTATTTTAAATAGGAAAAAATGAAACATTCTCAGGTTTTAATCATGAAAAATCTTAATTTTATAAAAATTACCTTGGGATTTGCATTCGTTGCAACCATTTTCTCAGGTTGTTTAGAGGAAGAATTAGCATTCGATGTCGTAGAGTCCCCTGTTTTGGTGGTTTTTGAGGATATGGAGAGTGGAGATATAAACCGGATAACAGTAAAAGCTACCTTCTATGAGTTGGATAAAAGTGGGATTTTGAACCAGAACGTTGGCATAGATTCTACGCTCCTGTCTTCTCTACCCATTGAAGTCTACATCAATGAATCTAACTTATTAGGTTCTTTTACAACAGATGGGAATGGAGAAGTATTATTTGAGGAGGAATTGAGTACCATAGGGACGGCTTCTCGCTTGGAATGGGTGGGATCCTATAACGATATAGATTTTCGGATCTATAAGAATCTTTGAAACCAAACAGCTTCATAACCAAGAAACACATGGGAGGGAAATTCCCTCCTTGTGTTTTTCTCCTTAATTTATCCGGGAGATTTCCAACAATTTTCCCATTGTGGACTTTATACACCAATCCTAATCAAAAACAAAAGAAACATGTCTACCCATTTTAACCGAAGAAACTGGCTAAAAGCTACCTCTCTGATGGCTTCTGGCATAGCAGTAAGTCCCGCCTTAAATACGCTTTCGGCGAAACCCATTCGCCGCCAGGGTGTACAACAATATTTTTATAGTGAATTGGACGTGAGTGTTCCCCTAATGGCCAAGCTCAACGCCAATGAAAATCCCTATGGACCTTCTCCATTGGCGAAATTGGCCGTTATGGAGGCAGCCAGTAAGGGCAATCGCTATGGCCATAAAGAGGCTTTTAAACTCATAGAAGCTATTGCTGAAAAGGAGGGCGTAACCAAAGAGCACATTATGCTAGGGCCTGGTTCGACCGACCTGTTGGAAAAAGTGGCCTTTACTTCCTTCTTGAAAGGAGGAACGGTTCTCTCGGCTGCTCCAGCCTACATGTCCTTAATCAATACATCCAAAGCTATTGGGGCAAATTGGAATAATGTCCACCTCAATGCAGACCATGCCCATGACTTAGCTGGCATGAAGGCTGCTATAGATGCAGATACCAAACTGATCTACGTATGTAATCCCAACAACCCTACAGGCTCCCTGACCCCCAGCAAAGACTTGCGTGCATTTTGTAAGGAAGTATCAGATAAGGTGCCCGTTTTTGTAGATGAGGCCTATCTGGAGTTTTTGCCAAATACCATGTCCCATTCCATGGTAGATCTCGTTGCCGAAGGGAAGGATGTTATCGTTGCCAGAACCTTTTCCAA
Source organism: Bacteroidia bacterium (assembly GCA_965263105.1). Taxonomy (GTDB): domain Bacteria; phylum Bacteroidota; class Bacteroidia; order J057; family J057; genus JBCCTX01. The sequence goes on from CBDHGL010000003.1 coordinate 2,848,531, forward strand.
AGTTCATGGAATGGCAGGATTACGCATCGGATATATCGTTGCTAAGCCCGAAAGAATAGAATATCTCAATAAGACGGTCAGGAGTACCATGGGCTTGTGTATAACCTCTATTCATGGGGCTCTTGCCAGTTTAAAAGACCACAAATTCCAGAAAAAGACAGTAGCCAAAACCAAAGAGGCCAGAGAGTTTACTTTTGAAAAACTCACCGCTATGGGCTTCAAACCCATTCCTTCCCATACAAGCTTTATGATTTTTCCTATCGAAGCGCCTGGAGAGGCGACTTTGGAAAAAATGGGGGAAAAAGGAGTGGGTATCAGGATATTTAATATCGACGACTCAGAATGGCTTCGTGTAAGTATGGGTACGATGCCTGAGATGGAACTATTCGTCAGTGCCCTAGAACAGGTTTTGGGATAATTCGCTTGTATCCCTATTTCCTGATCCTTTCTTCTAGACTTTTTGCAAAAAAACTAACTAACTAACCCATCATTCTCAGGGAAGAAGCAGTTTCTCTTCTTCTCCTGAGGATGTTATTGAAACAACAAACCTATGAGCCCAGCTCTTCAAAAAACCCTGTCCTTTATTCTATTGATTGTAATTGGTCTGCTTCTCAAAAAGAAGATTCCCAAGAAAGACCAATTGGGAGGGATCAAAACCCTGATTTTGAGTATTGCTTTGCCAGCAATGATTTTCATTGCTTTACTCAAGGTGAAAGTAGATCCCGCCTTACTTTCCCTACCTATTTTGGCCTTGGCCTTCAACCTTTTTATGTTTTTTTCGGCCCGTTATGTGATGGCATGGATGGGATATTCTGCCGGAAGTCCCCAATTGAGAACACTAATGATGCTGATGCCTTCTCTGGCACCTGGATTATCTTGCTTCCCCTTCATCATTGAATATTTGGGGGAAGAGAGTTTGGCCTGGGCTGCATTGGCTGATGTAGGGAACAAGATATTTGGGCTCATCTTACTTTATCTGGTTGCCATGCATTGGTATCAGAAATTGTATGCCCGACAGAATGTAGAAGGCGGTCGTTTGAAAGGTTTGGTTTTATCGCTTATCAAGGAGCCAGTAAATCTGGTAATTGTAACCGCAATTCTATTTTTAACCTTGGGCTGGAATATGGGTACCCTTCCCCTTTTCATACAAGATGCGATTACGCGTATGAGTAGCCTCATGACCCCGATGATCCTAATTTTTATTGGCTTGGCGGTGAAGGTAAAGTGGAAAGAAGTAAAAATGATTTTTAACCTCTTGTTTTGGCGGGCAGGCATGGCTTTATGTCTTAGCGCTATCGTATTATCCCTAGTTCCCCTACCTTCAGTTGCCGCGGCTTTGGTGCTGGTGGTATTCCCCCTAAGTTCCTGTAGCTTTTGGCCCTTTGCCCACATGTGTGCTGTGGAGGAATTGGAAAATAAGAATTCTGATGAAGCCTTGACCCAGACAGGTCGAACCTTCGATACGGCCTTTGCCTTGAATATCTTGGCTTTTTCTTTGCCTTTTTCCACTACCTTGATCCTGACCATCCTCTCCTTTGGAGAGTTTTTTGCCCAACCCACTAGTGTGGGGATTTTAGGCTTGGCCTTTTTGGGAATTTGCATTATCCCTGTCTTTTTTAGAAAGAGTCAGACGGCTGCAAAACCGGCAAAGGTCGTGCCTAGCAACATGCAAGAGATTGAGCCTGCAAGGCAAGGAGCTTAGTCTATTTTTTCTATGTATACATAATAAGCACACTGGCTTTCGCCAGATTCCAGTTCAAAGTTTGCCTCCAATTGGTATGCTCCTGGACCTAAGTCAATCTGCATAACAGCCTCAGAGCTATTTTTCCCTATCAAAGTACTGACTTGTTTCTCTCCAATCTTTACCAGGGCCCTTTTTATGGAAAGGGCCTCTCCTTTTTTGTAAGCAAGTCCGTTGGGAATTACATCTCCCTCAGGAGCCGGAGCTTGCAATTCCAACCCCGATTCTTCGGGCCAGCGCCTTAAGGCAAAGCGATAAGTTCCCGGGCTCTCAACTTCCACTGCCCAGAAGCCTTGAGTGGGATAAGCTTCCCGGACATAGCGTTGGTTCCAGGCAACTCCCCCGTCGTTGTGCACATCGTGGGAGGTCAATACTTGAGCTTCCTCCCCCAGGGGAACTCTTTGGTAGTCATCAGCCCGTTCGCTTACATGGGGCCACCAGGCCTCATATGCGGCTTTCAGCGTTTTTACTACTTCGGGGTGTTCCGACGAAATATCTGTGCTTTGACCGGGATCTTTTTGGATGTCAAATAACTCCTCTCTTACCAGACGCCATTGATCTGTCATTACAGCATAGTCTTTGTCTTTTTCTAGGTGATCTTGCCGCTGCGTATCGGCAAAGAGGGTGCGTTCTTCCCAGGATTCTCCCTCCAATAAGGGTTTCAGACTTTTACCATCCATATCCAGAGATTCCGAATAGGAGATGCCACATAGGTCTAATAGGGTAGGAGCGAGGTCTATTACAGAAGTTATGTTTGCGATGTCTTTCCCTACATTCAAATTCCCATTTTCCCAATGCATAAAAAGAGGAACCCTATGCCCCCCTTCGAAGGGAGAACCCTTTTTTCCGCGCATCCCGGCATTATAACCTTTCTCCACCTGCTGATCCTTTCCGAGGTTGCACCCAGCAGCCGTACCATTGTCTGTCATAAATACAAACAGGGTATTATCCGCGATTTCCCATTCAGCTAGGCGTTGTCTTAGCTGACCAATATTTTCATCAATATTCACGATCATTCCAAGAAAATAGGGGTTTACCACCCCTTCCTGGTCCATAAAGGGCTTGCTATAACTAGAATCCACATAAAAGGGACCATGGGGGGCATTAGTGGCTATGTAAGCAAAAAAGGGCTGTTCTTTATGAGATTCGATGAACTGCGAAGCAGCTTCAAACCAGACATCTGTACAATAGCCTGATTTTTTTACCGGTTTTCCATTGTGGAAGTAAGTATCGTCAAAATAGTCATTGTTCCAATAGTCGGGCGTTTGGCCTACTCCGCCACCGCCATGCATCAGCACTTCATCAAAGCCCCGGTCTTGAGGAAGGTAGGGGCTATTGTCTCCCAGGTGCCATTTGCCAAACATGCCTGTGGCATAGCCCGCTCGTTGAAAGAGTTTGGGGAGCATCGTTTCTTCTTGCCAAACGATGTGCCGTGCCTTGATGGTATGCCAGGCCCCTACGCGGTTGCAGTATTTCCCTGTCATAAGGGAACTGCGTGTCGGGGCGCAAGTGGTGGCCACATGAAAATTGGTAAAGCGTACACTTTCGCTGTGAAGTTGGTCTAGATGGGGCGTCTTTAACCAGGGATTTCCGTGGCATGAAAGATCGCCATAGCCTTGGTCATCCGTGATGATGAGGATGACATTGGGGCGATTATCGGCTGATACTTGAGGATCAGGAGTTGCACAGGCAGAAAAAAGGAGGACAAAAATCCCAAGTATTTGGGTAGGGTGTGAAAAATACTTCATGAGTAGGTATGAGTTTGATTTCGAGAATATACAAGGATTCTTGTAACTTCGATCAGAAATAATCCGCAAATTTTATGAAAAAAATCTCATTTCTTTGTCTACTGACTCTATTTACCTCTATGATACAAGCTCAAAATGGGCGTGAATACTTGCCCTACCAGGCGATTCCTGAATATCCAGAAAGATACACTGCTGGTTCAGTTGCAGCGAGAATGGTAGATGCCTTAGGCTTTCGGTACTACTGGGCGACTGAAGGGCTAACGGAAGAAAATTTGGCTTACCGTCCTTCTGAAGATGCGCGCAGTATGGGAGAGACCCTGGATCACCTTTATGGATTATCTGAAACCATCGTTAACGCCCCACAGACCAAGCCCAATATCCGTCCGGCAGATTGGTCCGGGATGAGTTGGGAGGAAAAGCGCAGGAAGACCTTGGAAAATATCCAGCAAGCAAGTGAGTTATTGAAGGCTGGAAAAGAGGGAGACATGAAGGACTATAAGGTAATCTTTCAGCGGGGAGAAAATAGTTCCGAATTTCCCTTTTGGAACATGCTCAATGGCCCCATTGCAGATGCGATATATCATACAGGTCAAGTTGTTTCCTTTCGACGTAGCGCAGGGAATCCCATTCCTTCTGGGGTGAATGTGTTTATGGGGAATAGGCGGTAGTAGTATTTCGCGTCCTATTTTTTGTAAATTGAGTTTGGGTGGTACTAATCTAGGAAAAAATGATTAAGAAAATTAAGCTAACAAATTTCTTTAGTTTCCTTGATGAAACTATAGATTGTAATAAAGGTACCAACCTCCTTTTAGGGATTAATGGATCTGGGAAATCAAATTTGTTAAAAGCCTTTCGAGTTCTTCAAGAAGGTATCTCTGGAATGGGACTGAAAAATCTGATTTATGATACTTGGGGAGGGTTCGATTCTATCGCTTTTAAAGGAAAGGGTCAAAATGAAAATCCTGAAAAAATTTCTCTTTTTTTCACCCTGGACGGGAAGATATTTGAGAGTTATGGAAAAGCAATACCTGGAGAAATTTCATATGAAATTTCCTTGATTAAGATATCGGGCCCATTTAATTTTTATGTTCGAGAGTCTCTTGAAATTCTCAATGAAAATGGGAAAAGAGAGGTATTATTGAAATTTGAAAATGGAAGAGGAAATGTCCACCAGAAAACTTCAAATGGACAGAAAAATAATGGGACAACAATTAAATTCTATCCTCCTCAAGATCCACAGGAACTAGTCCTACGAGGAAATAATTTTACTGAAGAAGTTATTGCTATTCGAAAAGTGTTTTCTCAAATCAGGATCTATGACTACTTTGATGTAGGACCTGAAAGCAAGGTTAGGCAACTTGCTAGAGCTACAGGAGATAAATATCTATCCAGGGATGGGTCCAACTTGGCCACTGTTATAAATTCTATTAAACTTTCAAGTAAAACTGCCTACAAGAAACTTATTTCTTCCTTATGCGAAATAAACGATGCTTTTGAGGACTTTGAATTCAATTTTTATAGCTCTGGACAATTTGAATTATTTTTATCAGAGAAGGGCCTAGAGACCCCAATTCATTTAGCGCATGTATCTGATGGAACCTTACGATATTTGTGCTTATTAGCCATCTTTTTAAATCCCCAACCTGGCAGTATATTTTGTATTGATGAACCTGAGCTTGGCTTGCATCCTGATATGCTTAAAGACATTTCCATTAAAATTCAGGAGTTTTCACATAAAAAACCAATTTTCATAGCTACTCATTCTGAAAACATTGTAAACCATTTTATGGTGGAGGACATTAGAGTTTTTGAGAAAAATGAAGCCAATTCTACAGAGGTATATAAATATACCTCTAATGAGTTTGAGGGATGGTATGATGGTGTTTTTAATCCAGGACAAATGTGGAGAGAGGGAGATTTTGGAGGGAATAGGTATTAATAAATTCCTTCAATATGGCTCGTAAAAATAATAAGCCTACCCTATTTATTGAAGGAGGAAATGTTACTCGAAATGGAGATTTGAGGCAGGGTTTTGGGAAACTTTTGGCTAAAGTATTAGGAGATAAGGTAAAAAAGGTCAGAATTAAATTGTGCGGAGCAAAAGATCAAGCAATAAAAGCTTACCTGAGTACCGATGGGAAAAAGTTTTTATTAATAGACCTAGATTGTGGCTATGAGGAAAAGCAAAGTAGAATCAAAGACCTTAATTCCAAAGGATGTGTTAGGGAAGAATACTTTTTCATGATACAAACCATGGAGGCTTGGTTACTATCCCAACCCAATGTCCTTTCTAAATACTATGGACAAGGTATAGAAATAAAGGGAATTCAAGGGAAAAATTGGCAAAATCAGAGCAGCCCTGTTAAAATCTTAAACAAGCTCACTAAAAGCACTCAGAAGGGAAAATACCACAAGGTAAAGCATGGCTCCGAACTTTTGGCTCTTTTGGATGCACAAAGTCTTATGGATGATTTCCCTGAATTTAAAAGAATGATAGAAACCCTAAAGAAGCTCTAAAGCCATTCTTTTCTAAGTTCTCATTTTGGTTTTCATTAGGTGTATTTCATATAGAACCACTCCCCGCATAGATTTCTACGCGGGGAGCAAACTTAAATGAATTGAAAACAACAATTATTTGATGAGGAGTTCCTCGGAATATTTTTCTGATGCACTCTGCAAGGTGACGAAATATAGACCTTTTCGTAGATGAGTCAGATCTAAGGTTTCTTTGCTCAACCCCTTTAATTCTTTAGATCTATAAACCGTTTTTCCTTGCTTATTTAATACCTCTATTTGGAAAGGTCCTTTGCTAGCCCCCTCATACCTGGCAGTAGTTTTTCCATAAGAAGGATTCGGTGCCAAGGTAAAGCGAGGATCTTTCTGGCCATAGGGCTCGTCCTGCCTTCCTCCACCGTCCACGTCATCGGGTCCTCCAGGTCCTCCCTCTCCATAGATATCGATTTTAGTCAAGAAGGCATCATGGTCTCCTGCATGAGCATTTTGGTGCCCATTTAGGCTAGGGTAATCTTCGCTTGAGGTAAAGCCTCCTACATAGACCTCTCCTAGGGGGCTGGCGCTTATGCCATTAATTGCGTCTCTCCATTCTCCACCGATGTACGTGGCCCATTTCAGGTCCCCATTGGGGAAGTAGCGCGCAACATATCCATCTGAGTTATTGTTATTTTGACCCTCATTTAGGGAGGATTGGAGTGGATTATTAGTGACGATTCCATGGCTACTGGTCGTTCTCCCGGCGAGGTATATCTCTCCATTAGGACTTAGACATACGCTGCTAGTAGGGCCTATGGAAAAATCATGATTGAAGATAGAGCCTTCATCTCCTGAGCCTCCGAAATAGGTTCCCCATTGACGGGTTCCGAAGAAATTGAATTTTACCAGGAAATTATCACTTCCTCCATTGTACAGGTGATCGTGCCCATCATTGGTGGCGATGTAATTGGAACTAGTCGTCATCCCCGTCAGGTAGATGTACTGACCATCTGTGACAATGCTATGGATTTCATCTACTCCCTGGCCGCCATAATAGGTAGACCAGTACAGATCACCATCAGGATCAAATTTTGCCATGAAACCATCAATATCCTCAGAGTAGCTGTTGTCGTGACCATCATGGCCCAAGCCCGTGCTTTCGGTAGAGCCTGCTATATATACTTCCCCATGAGAATTCACACTCAGACAATTGGCTCTGTCATTCTCTGAGCCCCCAAAATAGGTTGACCACAAACGGGTGCCGTTTCCACTGAATTTTGTCAAAAAGGCATCAAATCCTCCATTATGGGTATTGTCATGGCTGTTATTGGTGGCTATCTGGGTGGTACTGCTGGTAAAACCTGTGAGATAAATATTTCCGGAGGGATCTGTGCCTACCGACCATCCCTCTTCCGAACGAGTATCGCCTGTAGTTTCCACATCTTCCCCCCCGATATAGGTTCCCCAACTTCGAATACCGTCTTCGTTAAATTTTACCAAAAAGGCATCTCGATCAAAGCGATTACCATCCCCATTGGCTTCGTTGTAGGTTTCATCATGACCATTGTACGCTATGCCACTATTGCTCTGTGTATAGCCTGATATGATAACGTTAGAATTGGCGTCCGTACAGACGGATAAAGCCACATCTTCTTCCTCTCCTCCATAGTACAAGGCCCAAATTCGGTTGCCATTGGGGGCAAATTTTACCAAAAAGGCATCGGTATCCCCTTTGTAGGAAGAGGTGACATAGTCCTGCCCAGGTTGATAGATGTCGGGGGCAAAGTCATAGTGATAGCCATCCACTCGCCCTGCCATATAAACGTTTCCCTCTGTATCCGTGCAAACGGCAAGTCCCGCATCGTGTTCCTCCGTTCCATAAAAGGTGGACCAAATGATACTGGGGTCAATGATCAAATCTTTTGTTTTTTCATAGGCCTCTACCTCAAATCGAAGGATATTTTTCGCTAGAGTGTATCTAGAGGAGATTTCTTGTGCTTGGTCCTCCTGGATCTGATAGGTATAGGGCTTTTCCTCACGGAGGGTACCCAGAGGATTATGCAAGATCAGTTCCCCATTGGCGTCGAGGTAAAGGCTATCCTGCCCCTGATACATGAGGGCAATATTTGAGATATTCCCACCTGGCTTCACAATGAAATCGTATTTCATATGCTGATCTTGGAAATACAGCTTTAGATCAATTTGATCGTAGATATTTTCATAGCGAATTTCTTGATAGCTTTGAACGTTCATGACCGATCCAGATGATTCCGTAGTGTAATAATGTTTTAGGTCTGAATTGGGAAGGCTTGATAATATTCTGGCTTGAGGATTAGCCCCTTTCCAAAAAATATCAACTCGATGCACCTGATAAAAGAAGGAATCTGAAGTAGGATTATCCTGTTTACTTTTCCATAAATAAGTGAGTCCATCGCGCTTTAGCAAGCATTGCATGCCCGCCTCTTCTAGATAATAGAGAGCAGGGTTACTCCCTGGAAGTTGACCCAGGTTTTCGATAAAGCCTAGCTTCCTTTTCTCTAACGGAATATCTCCAAAAGCTCCCAGGGATTGTGATACATGATGAAATGAGTTTCGGTCTTCCCCTTCTTGTGAATGGGAAACTGGGGCGCTACAATTAAGTGAAAGGAGCAAGATCAGTAAGGAGTAGGTGGGAAAAGGCAAGGAAAAAACTCGTTTTAGGTTGGATTTTTTCATGATATAAAAGCTTATAGGTGTTAAAAAGGGATATTTATTCTGGTTTAGTAAAAGGGAGCCGGTATGGAAGGATAGGGAAGGTATTCTTGTGGGAATAGGCGAAGTGGTTACTTGTGAACATATGTTCATAAAAGTACTGGGCACAAGCATTTAAGGGTTATCCAATGCCTCCCAAAGATTAGCACTTATGTAACAGGAAAATGGAGGTAAAAGGGGATGTGTGTTAATTCCAGGGGGGAACTAACACATATGTATCACAACTTAGCACATATGTAACCTAGGCCATATTTTCAAGCATTTGTTGAAATGGCCTTAGCTAGGGTATGGCAGAATGAATTTGCCTGATATTTCTATGGGACTAGGAGAAACAATTACCCAAAATGGGGAGGGTATGGGGCCAAACTAACAACCCATACCCTAGATCTTGGATTGTTACTCACTAGTTCTCTTCTTTCATACGGTAATACTTAGATGCTTTAATGGTTGATTACTTAGGCTAAGATACCAGGCATCTAACAGAAGGAATAGGAGAAATCTTCCAAAAGCTGGTAGATATGTTCCAAAAGAAGAACTCCCCACATATTTCTATGCGGGGAGCGATTTAACACCTAAATAACAAGCTGCAATTATTTAATCAGGAGTTTTTCTGTTACTGATCCACTTTCCGATCGGATGGTAACTACATACATACCTACGGGCAACTGACTGAGATCTAGTTCCTGATCGATGCTTCCTTGTAAGCCGGATTGGCTATACATCATTTTTCCTTGTATATCCTGAATGAGTAGATGATGGCTCTCATTTTTTGCACTTTGGAAATACACGTGGACTTGATCCTGACTGGGATTGGGATAGAGTTGGAGTTGAGGTTCTATGAATTTCCCTGGCTCAGATCCCAAAGCTCGTTTTCCACGAGGGCTAGAAGGCAAGGGGGATTCTTGTGGGTCATTGGGCCCCCCTTCTACGGGAGGATCTGGATCCCCCCCTGTATCATAGGGATAAAACTTGGCGAGAAAGGCGTCAGAGTATCCAATTCCCTCACTGTCCTCATAGCTGTTGTCGTGTCCATTGAGAGCAATTCCACTGGGACTATTTGTTGCTCCGGTAATATATACTTTTGCCCAGGGATCTGTGGTACATGCCAAGGAATAATCATCAGATTCACCTCCATAATAGGAACCCCACTGCCGGTCTCCATTTTTTAAAAAGCGAACTATAAATGCATCCTTGGAGCCATTATACGTAGGGTCGTATCCATTGTTGGTAGCAATATGCGAGTTACTCTTCGTTACTCCAGATAAATACAAGTCGCTATTTTTGCTCACAGCTACTGAAGTAGTTCTCCAATAGCGATAATCTCCATCGGGATCTTGTACCCTGATCCCTTCATCCTCGGCTCCGCCATAATAGGTACCCCACAGACGGTTACCCAGAAAGCCAAATTGAATAAGGAAGGCATCCATTTTCCCATTATAGGTATTGTCGTGGCCCCAACGTGCGATCCCGTTATCACTTTTGGTTATTCCTGCTACATAGACATAGCCCAAATAGGTGTCAATACTATGAGCCCTATCCAAATCATCCCCTCCAATATAGTTGCACCAATATAACCTTCCATCAGGACTGAATTTTGCCAAATATCCATCTGAGCCCCCCGAATAGGTATCATCATGTAGGGCCTTGAAGGCCAAACCGGAACTTTCTGTATGTCCAGCTATATACACATTGCCCCAATCGTCAGTGGCAATGGCATCAGCAGAATCCCATCCTCCTTTTCCAAAATAGGTAGCCCACTCTCTATCTCCATCGGAATTAAACTTTACCAGGAAAGCATCATAGCCTCCATTGTAGGTATTGTCGTGCCCCTCCCAGGCGATATATTCCTCGCTACAGGTAAATCCAGCTAGATATACATTGCCATCAGAATCGGTACATACAGCTCTCCCTTCTTCTGCCTTTGATTCTCCTGTCATGCCTGGATCAGGGTCTTCGCCCCCATAATACGTTCCCCAAATTCGGGTGCCATCTTCTGAAAATTTTACGAGGAAGGCGTCTCGGTTAAAACGATTACCGTGATTTTGCCCCAATTCATTATACGTCTCATCATGTCCATTCTCTGCCATTTCTGAATTGCTATGCGTCACCCCTGCCATGTAAACATCTCCAGATAGATCAGTACATACAGACCAGGCATAGTCTTCGTCATCTCCTCCATAATAGGTTGCCCATTGACGGTTTCCTGATGGGTCAAATTTGACCAAAAAGGCATCATTATCTCCACTGGGGATATGATCATGACCACTACTTGCAAAATTAGAATAGGTGGTATTATAATGTCCGTTCTGGACCCTCCCTGCTATATAGACATTACCAACATCATCTGTATAAACAGAATTTGATCTTTCCGAATCAGCTCCCCCATAGTAGGTGGACCATTCTAACGTAGGGTCGATCACTAGGTACGCTGTAGGATCGTATTCCTCCGTTTCAAACTGAATCATATCCTCTTTCAACTGATAGTGGGAGGACACAAAGGCAGTGTCTCCATCCTTTATTTGATAGGACATAGGTATTCCTTCTTCCAGGCTCCCCCAAGCATGTTGTACCTCAATGGAGCCATCTGGGTGATAAAGCATCGTATCCTGACCCGTGTAACACAGTTGTATATCGGCCACCTTACCACCCGGCTTGACAATAAAGTCGTATTTCAATTGATTTTCCTTGAAATACATGCGCATATCAATATGAGGATACAAGTTTTCATAGAGAATCTCCCCAAAATTTCGGATATGGGTTAATCCCTCGGAATCATTGCCCGTGTAATAGTGGCGTAAATCAGGTCGGACCTGGCTAGCTCGGATTTGCACTTGAGGATTGGAGCCTTCCCATTGCATATCCATTCGTTTCTGAGCAACCTTAGGGAATGGGATAAGGCCCTTCAAATTCGAGCTGTCTGGTGTTGAGTCTTCCTTTATCCAGATATAGGAAATACCTGTTTTCTTGAAATATATTCCCAGATTGCGTTGTTGGATATAGTAGGCAACGTCCTCTCCCTTTCGGAGCTGTCCTTTGTTTTCAATAAAGCCCATGTACCCCGCATTATTTTGGAGCCTTTGTATCTGGGCTTCCTCAGAAAGGGAACTTAGGGGGATCTCCGATGCATCTGGTGAGCTTTTTTCCATTCCTTTCTCTCTCTCCGGGAAAAAGGAGAATAAGAAGATAGAAACTAGCATAATAGCTTCTACACGTAAGAGTTTGTTACTAACTTTCATAAGATGGGATGTTAAATGGTTATTAAAAGTATAGCAACAAAGGTATAGGGCGATAGAGAGGAAGGGTTAGCTGGTATTTCCCAAATATTAGCAAAGATGTATCGGGAAAATGGCGAATAATTCTCCGCTATTTTAAACCAGTGAGGGACTTAACACATATGTATCATTGCCTACTACCCATGTAACTTAGGCCATGACTGCGAGCATATTGAGGATGTGTTTTCCCAGGGCTTCCTTTCCCTGGATTTGGATCAATTGTTCGGCTTCTTTTTGGGGGATGCCTTTGGTGAAAATCCTCCAGGCTATGTGTTGGGGTATATTTACCGAACAGTCTGGAGAATTTTTGGGTGGGGATATTAGGCCCCATCCTTCTACGTCTTTTTGCAAATACCAGGAATGCGGGTTGCCAAGCGGAATGCTAAATTGAAGAAGGGTACCAGTTGGGGCTTCTATGCTTTGGTAATGGTAAGGCAAGGCCCTCATGGAAGTTTCCAAGTGGGGCAGATATAGTTCTGGTACGTAGAGTTCCCCGTTTTTCCTACAGCTAAGCGGATTTGTTGTTGGTGATGCCACTTCTCGGTATACTCTCGGGCCATGTGGAACCAGTTCTGAGATTCTTCCTCTCCTGCCCAGGCCACATTGAAAAGAGCTGGCTCAAAAGGGGGAAGCGCTGACCACAGTTTATGACATTGCTGTCCGGTATGGGCCAAAAGATCGATGAGTAAAGCTGGACTCATTCGTTTCAATGCTTGAATCCAGTCGGCATTGAGTTGGTTTAGGTATGTCACCAAGTCCTTGTAGGAATTTATTCCTTCTGGTCCCGGCCCCATGTACCCATCTCGCAGGACAGACAGTGCACGTACGTTAGAATCCAACAGGTGATAGGCAATGTCTATGACTTTCCATTTACCTGCTATGGTTGGCAATTCCCATTCTTCAGGGCTTAGCCCCTTCAATAATTGGATGAGCTTTTCATCCAGAATGGGGAAGAGCTGGGCAGTTGGGATGGGGGGAGGAGATGACATATGGATCCGCAGTCGACAGTCCACAGTTTGAAAAGATAGTGTGTTGCTATAACTACCTAAAAGAAACCTGTAATGAGGATCATGAAAAAGCTGTGGACCGTGGACTATTAACCCAACTTATAAATCTCCATGATATCACTCATGACATCATCCATATCAATCTCCAGATCGATGAGTTTTCCTGTTCCAATGTCAAAGACCCAGCCGTGAACCTTTAGCTGGCCACTGCGATAGGCTTGCTGCACTTCAGGCAACTTCATGAGGTTGACACACTGTTCCTGAACATTAAGTTCGACGAGTCTCTTGTACCGAGCATCTTCATCAGCAATGGCCATAAGTTCTGCCTGGTGAGTTCGGAAAACGTCTCTAATTTCACGCAACCAGGGATTGATAATCCCCAAATCGGCATCCTGCATGGCAGCTTTTACACCCCCACAGTAATAGTGGCCACATACTACGGCGTGTTTTACTTTGAGATGAACCACCGCATAGTTGATCACTGCCATGGCGTTGTTATCATTGGGGGGAACGAGATTGGCCACATTTCTGTGTACGAATACTTCGCCTGGCTGAAGGCCCATCATGTCTTCGGCTGTAACACGGCTATCGGCACAACCGATGTACAAAACTTCAGGACTTTGGCCTTTAGCGAGGTTTTCAAAATATTTTTCATCTACCTGTAGTTTGCCAGAAATCCAGGTTTCATTGTTGGTGAAGATTTGCTGTAAGTTCATTAATAATAGTTTTACAATGATCAAATAGAGTATGGCTAAATAATTATACTCAATTTACATTAACTTTCAACTTTCCCGAAAAGATTTGCTCTTTTCCTTTGAATAATTACTGTCATATGGAAAAATTTTGCTTCCTGGGTAGGGTATTCGAATGAGAAGGAAATATCCGCTTTGCCTAATTCAAAGGTAATCAAGTATCTGTCCTCCATGGCGATTGATAAGATGTACCCAGAAGAGGAAAAAGTAAATGAAGGCTTACAAATTAGTTTTGAGTTGGAGCCGACAGGTCAAGAGGAAGAGGAGGATGAATCTCTTCAAATAGTCTTTGCAAATTTGTCTACCACCTACCAAGGAAGCCATTATTCCTAATTTGAAGGTCGCAATTGAAGGGTATTTTAGGATTTCTGGAACAGGAAGTTCTTGGGAATAAGGCTAATTATTATCTGAAATCCTTTCGATTTCCCTTGCTTTTACCTCAAAAGTTCTAAATTTATCCTTTGTATAATCATTTATGCTGGGGAAAAAACGTACATATACAGATCAATCGATCATTGAGGGTATAAAAAAGGGGGGACCTTATAGGGAAAAATCCATTAACCTCTTGTTTGACAGTAATTTAGGCTTTCTTCATACGATTCGAAAAAAATTGTTCCTAAGCCCCGAAGAGGCACAGGACGCCTATGCGGATGCAGTAGTAAAATTGACTTCACAGATTAGCTTGGGCAAATTTCGAGGAGAAAGCAAGCTTTCCACCTATTTTTACAAAATTTTTTATAATAAATGTGTTGACGTTTCTAGGAAGAAAGCGTCTAATGCCCATACAAAGGTCGAGGAGTACCCCGAGCTGTCCGATCCTGCTGCCAACCTCTTGCATAAGATGGATGTAGCAGATGAGGCCATGCAGGTGCGAAAAGTAATGGAAAAAATGGGGGAGACGTGTAAGAATATTCTCCTTGATTGGGCATATATGGGCTATTCTATGGAGGAGATAGCACAGAGAAGATCGCTCAAGACCGCTGAAAGCGCAAGAAGCCTAAAATATAAATGTCTAAAAAAGCTCCGGGAGCTTTTGTTAGTCAAAAAGGGAACCTAGCCTATGTCAATAATAGAAATATATAAACTGACGGACGCATATTTAGCTGGAGACCTCTCAGCAGAGGAGGTTCAGGCCTTTGAGCTCCGGTGTCAAAACGATGCGGTTTTTGGACAGGAGGTTCGCTTATATATTGCTTCACTAGGAGAGATAAGAGCAGCAGGGGAAAAGATGCTTAAAGGGCAACTTAAAGAGCGTTTCTCAGAGGGGAAGCTAATCTCCATGAGGACTGAACGACCTGCCAAGCCATGGTTATGGGTTGCCGCTGCCGCGGCAACTCTACTTTTGGTTTCCCTTTGGTGGTTGCTCAGCCCTAGGCAGTCGAAATTACCTCCCCAAGACCTCTATGCGGAATATATGGAGGCCCCCTATGTATCTGTTACCCGTGCTCCGGCTTTGGATTCACTTGCTCCTGGGTGGATGGAAGCCCTGGGTTTCCTGCATGATAGCCTGTTTCAAGAAGCTATACCTCTTTTGGATACCTTGTTACAGGACAGTAGCTTTTTTGCTAGGTATGGGGGGCAAGGAGTTGTTTACCTAGGTACGGCTCTCATGCATGAGAGGAATTTTGAAGCAGCTTTGGAGCAATTTGGTCGAGTGGAAAACGGGAATCCCTATATGGACCAAGTCATTTGGTACAAAGCCCTCTGCCATATGAAATTGAATCAAGTAAGTGAAGCCACACAGCTATTAACCGAAATTGGAGAAAATAAATTTCACTTCAAACGAAGCAAAGCCCTAGAGATTTTGAAGTATTACCCTCCAAAGTGATCTCTCCATGATGTGTATTCGATTTGTATGTACTTGCCTCGTGCTTTGTGTTACGGGAATGAACTTGCTGTCCCAGGAGATTAGTCCTGAGGATACAGTCTTGGCCTTTGGATTGACAGATCGAGGTCATCAGTTTAGCGCCACTGCCAATTATGATAGTTCCACCTATTATTACAGGAAATCAGCAGAAGCCTATTGGGATTTGATTAGAAGAACAGAGGATTCGGTTTTTTGGACGCGCTACATCAATGACTTAGTCTGGATTGGGGAGAACTTTAGAATACAGCGGGTTTTCGATTCTGCTTTTGTGTATGCTGAAAAGGCGAGGGAGATCAGTGTAAAAAATTTTGGAAAGTGGAATAAGGTATCTGCAAGAAGTTTCCATTTGTTGGGAACCTTGTACGACGAAGTTAACGACTATGCAAAAGCCAATGAATTTCATTCACAAAGCTTGGAGATTCGCCGAAAACTTTTTGGGGAAGTACATGAAGAAATCGCCCATAGCCTGAACAACCTAGGCAATGTATCTCTGAGCGAGGGGAAATTTGAAGTAGCCTTAGATTATTTCAACCAATCTCTAAATATTCGTGAGCAGCTCTCTCCCCCTAACCATGAAGATGTCCTTTCCTCCCTGATTAATATTGGCCTTACCTATGCCCAAAAGGGGGATTATACCCGTTCTTTTGAGTATTACTATCAGGTAGAAAAATTAGCACCAGAGCTTTTACCAGAGAAAAATCGCCTTCTACCTTCTCTTTATAATAACATGGCGATAAACTTTAGTGAGATGGGAGATTTGGACCAGGCCCTAAAATATAATATCAAGGCATTAGAGTTGGATCTACTACTTTTTGGGGAGAATAGTTTAAATCTTACGGAAAACTACATCAACATAGGGACGGTCTTTTATCGCATGGGACAATTCCTTAAAGCTGAGGAAAATTTCCTAAAAGTTTTGGACATCCAACTACAGCATCCTACACAAAATGAACGACTTATTGGGGCGATGTACCATAACCTAAGTATGGTCATGCTTACAGTAGGAGATCGAGAAGCTGCTGAAAAATATCAGTACATGAGCTTGGAAATGGAGTTGGAGATTTATGGGGAAACCCACCCACAGATCGCCATGCAGTATAATAACTTGAGCTTACTCTCTCGGCAACAAGGCAACTTGGGGGAAGCAGAGAACCATCAGCTAAAGGCCTTGGATATTCAATTACAAACACTCCAATCCCCTCATCCAGATATAGCATCATCATATATAAATTTAGGAGCCATTGAAGAACAAAAGGGCAATTACGATCGGGCAATAGAATATATGGACAAAGGCTCGGAGCTCTTCTCTCAACTATATGGCCCCAAGCACCCCAAAATGGCCGACTATTACAACAACAGGGGAATATTGGCTTCCTATTCAGGGGATATGGTGGAGGCCAAAGACTGGGTGAATAAGGGGCTTAACATACGAAAGGATATATATGGAGAGAGGCATCACCTGGTTGCTCAGAGTTATTTTAATTTGGGTAAATTTTATGGGGACGAGGGAGAATTGGAATCTGCCAGAGCGCAATACGATATTGCATTAGAGGTTTACCAGGAGGTATATGGAGAACTGCATCAGGAGGTAGGAATCACTTACAAGCAATTGGCTATGCTTGCCTTTAAGGGGGGGGATATTGAGGAAGCAGTGGCATATACAGATAAAGCTTTAATAAGCTTGGGTATCAAACCCAATTACCTTCCTTCAGAAGAAGAGGCCTCTGCATTTTTTTCAAATATCCTCAATGAATTCCATGCGTTGGAGGTGCTGCAGTATAAAGCCCAATGCTTGAGTGCAGAAGAAGGGAATAGTTCCACTCATCTCTACGCTATAGATACAACCTTGAAAATTGCACACAAGATTATCAACTTTTTGCGTAAAAGCTTCCAGTATGAAGAGACCGAATTATTTCTCCAGAAAAAGGGGGTATTAATTTATGAATTGAGCATAAAAAATTGCTTGAAACTTTATGAGCTAACGGGCGATTCGGAATTCCTGGATCAGGCCTTTTTCTATATGGGAAATAGCAAAGCCCTATTGCTTCAGCGCAGTACGGCGGTAGGGAGGTCTCAAAAAATTAAAGGTATTCCAGATTCCGTAATTACGAAAGAACGAGAACTTCAACTCGCTCATGCTTACTATCAACAACAGCTTAAAAGTACCCAATTAGATAGTGATGGCGATTCCTTATACAATGCACTCATAAAAAAGGTGCTTCATGTTCAACAGCAGCACGATTCTCTGTTAAGCATATTTGCGCAGAAGTATCCCAAGTACTATGAACTGAAATATGCTCAAAATTCTTCTTCTTTAGAGGAGGTTCAATCTTTTTTGGCTCAATTTCCCGGTACACTCCTCCTGGAGTATTTCTGGGGAGGAAATGATTGTGTCCTTATGGCCATTTCACCAGAAGCCGTAAAATATGTCCAAATTCCGATTGATTCTACCCTCATCAAGCAATTGGTCGAATTGAATTTCTCCATTGCCCGGCCCCAAGATTATCAGGACGAACAAATATTTAAACAGGTTAAGCCCCGAATTGCAGAGATCGGCTATTCTATCTACAATAAGCTTTGTGACACGGTCCTTCAGGCTTTTACAGGTCGAGAAAGGCTTATTATCATACCTGATGGAATGTTGAACTATCTTCCCTTTGAAGTTCTGCTTACCCAGAAAACGATAGATGAGGTATCCTTTAAGAATTACCCTTTCCTATTGAAGGACTATGTAATTAGTTATGAATATTCCTCGAGTTTATTGGTACAAAATAAGACTAAGAAACCGCTTTTTCAAAGCTACCGTTACGCAGGGTTTGCTCCCTCCTATTCCCAAACGGAAAATTTCTTTGCCAGTACTCGGGAGCGTGAATTATTTGGAGATCGCCTGAACCAACTGGCCGACCTAAGGTTCAATCGGCCCGAAGTACAAAAAATTGCTCGGATCATGTCGGGAACCCCTTTTATGGGAGAGGATGCTACAGAAAGTAGGTTCAAGGAAGAAGTTCAGAACTATGGGGTAATCCATTTGGCTATGCATGGCTTTATTCACGATCGTCAGCCCTTGAGTTCAGGTTTAGCCTTCTCACGGGAAAGGGATAGCGTGAATGATGGCTTCTTATATGCTCATGAATTGTATAACATGAAGATGGAGGCAGACCTAGCTGTCCTGAGTGCCTGCAACACTGGGGCAGGTTTCCTGGCCTTAGGTGAGGGGGTAATGAGCCTTTCTCGCGCCTTTAAATTTGCCGGTTGTCCCAATATTATTGCAAGCTACTGGCAAGCTAATGATCAAAGTACCCAGAAATTGATGTTGAACCTCTTTCAATCAATCAAAGCAGGGGAAAATACAGCTGAAGCCCTGAGAAATTCCAAACTTGCCTATTTAAAACAAGCCAATGAAATTCAGGCCCACCCCTCCAACTGGGCAGCCTGGGTTCTAATTGGCAACCCCAATCCCTTGAGAAAGGCCATTTTCCCCATATCCTGGTGGTGGTTGGCGCTGCCGGGTTTCTTGTTTATAGGCCTGTGGATATTCCTCACCAGGAGAAAATCACCTAATTCTTAGGATTATTTCCAGGTGCTGAGACGTCCTTCGGCATCTCGATAATAAAAATTTTTCCCAAAAATAAATTTTGGGTTCACGTTTGGTAAGCGCACTCGTCAAATTTATTCGAGTCTAACAAACCAATTCCACAATATGAAGGGATACTTAGGTATTATCCCCCTTCTAGGCCTATGGACTTCTTGTTCTATGCTTTCTGATGGGGAAGATGAAATTGCCAGTTTGTCTGAGGGAGTAAACGTTTACGACGAATCTATTATTCCTGAAGCATCCGAGTCGGGGGAAAATTTACTTGTAAATGGCAGTTTTGAAACAGAAGAAGGTTGGCTGCTTTGTGAAGGAGGTGCTTATTATCTCGATGATCCTTTTGCCTTTGAGGGATCCCGAGTAATGCATTTCTCTGACCAAGGCCAGGTATGCGAAGAGGAAGTATTTGGCTTTGGCACCGTAGCCCAGATTGCTCAAGAAATAAATAGTACAGGAGATGAACCTCAGTTGGTAGTTTCTTTTAGGATGAAAATAGAGGGAAGCCTACCGGATAACATAAGCTTTAGTATATATTTATCCAATTCCCCTGCACTGAATTATACTGCAAGCTATTTTGTGGGAGCTACCCCCCAGCAAACCGGAGGAGGGTGGTTATCCTTTCGAAAAGTTGTTAAATCGGAAGATTGGGATTTTTACATAGATAATACGCCTATGTACCTCCTCTTTCGCATTCGAGAACTGGATGGGGCCGAGGTATTTATCGATGAGGTAAAGGTTTTGCAGGAAGTTGAAAATACGCAAGCCTCTCCTATGCCAGATGACCTAAGGAATTATTCGGGAGGAGATCGATTGGTCTTTATCAATTGGAGTAATGAGACCATGGCTGTTATGGCACCCAATGGAAGCCAAATGGTCAATCTTGGGCATGTTTCTACGAACGTAGCCCTAACGCCATCTTGGGTCAATGACAACGAGATAGCAGTTTCGTACAAGCATTTTTACCCTGAGATTCCCCAGGATCCTGCTACTATCCCTGGGGCTGGGACCGATTTGTTAAAATTTAACCTTGGAGGGGGAGAGGGAGATCAATTGTACTTCACCATGGGTAATCCAGGGAAATATTATTTCTCTGGCTCCTTTGACAATGTGGATGCCCTAGATGTAGAAATATGGAATGCAGATTGGGATTCCCCAAGAGATCGGGTGGCAATGGGGATTTGTGGGCGAAATCGTTCTCCTGCATTTGTATCCGATGATGTATGCCTTATCTATATAGCAGATGCCCAAAGTTTTGAAATTCTAAGCGATGATACTCCCGGGGCAAATCCCAAATGGTCTCCAGATGGGCAACTGGCTTATTATTGGAGCGATGGTATGTATGTCGCTCAGGTAAATGGAGGCCAAGTACAGTCCGAGTTGGTATACCCTGCCAGGTTTAACCTGCTCAATATAACAGATTGGTCCCCTGATAATAAGCAGCTGGTATTTGGCCAACAAGATGGGGGAACTACCCTTCTCGATGGAGAAATTTACTATTACTATACCCTAAAAACTATAGATCTAAGGAGTCGTGAGGTCCTGACACTATTAGAGGTGGATCACGGAAAGCTATTGACAGATCTCAATTGGAGTCCGGACGGCAACTATATTTTCTATACCCTTCTTTTGCCCGGTGGGAGTAGCCAGATTTGGTGGTTGGATGTATTAAACAGAACTACGGGCCCTATCACCAATACCATCAGCGCCGGTTATGCCAATTTTTCCCATTAATTCAATTATTCAAATATAATTAAATTCCCATGAGACAGCTAAATGCATTTTTAGTAATGCTTCTTCTTTTGTGCGCATCCTGTGAAGAAGACCTCCCTCAAGGGGTGGTAAGAGTGGACCTTGGAACTGATGCTAGACCCACCTATGATGAGTCCCTCGTCCAAGCTAGCATGGATCCTGTAGAAAACCGAGTTTCTAACCCTAGTTTCGAGTCAGAATCAGACTGGACCCTCTGTGGGCAGGTAGCTTATGAAAATAGGGATTTGGCCCCCGATGGGGAAAAGGTACTTGTATTTGGGAACTCTGGAGACCTTTGCCTAGATCGAATAATCTATGATATCGGGGCTACAGCCATACAGCCCATTAGCATCAGTGAGGGGAATGAATATTTAGTCATCTCATACTGGATAAAAATAGAGGGAAACCTGACGGAATCGGATGAATTTGAAGTCCATCTTGGAAATGATGGGGCGGAGGGGCCCAATCTTTTCGGATACCTTGTGGGTTCAGCTGAAAGGGAAAAGTATAAAGACTGGACTCGAGTTCAACATATAGTAACCAAAGATGCACGAGACTTCTATGTCCAGGATGAACCGCTATTTTTAGAGTTTCGTGGAACGTTGTTTTGGGGAAATGCCAAGGTATATATCGATGGCGTCAAGGTTCAGGAAGAACTGGAAATTACCCAGGCAGCGCCTATGCCTTCTGAGTTAAAAAACTGGAGCAGAAAGGAGCGGCTTGTATTTACCAATTTTACAGCGGGTACTATTTCTACCATGTCTCCCAATGGAACCCAGGTTGTCAACTTTGAGCAAATTTCTTCAGAGCTAAGTTTCTTTGCTTCCTGGATAGATGAACGCAATATCGCTGTCCCTCGAGTTGTCTTCTATCCCAGTGAACCAGTGGGAGGGAATGTGGTGCCTGCGAGGGCCACCAATTTCATAAAATACCCCCTTGATGGGGGAGAGGAAGAACGAATATATCTTACGGTAGGCTTACCTGGGGAATTCCATTTTGCAGGTTCCCTTGACAACCGCGGGGCCACGGATATAGAAGTCCGAGATGCAGACTGGGATTTACCTCGCAATCGCTTTGTAATGAGTATATGGGGGCGGGAAAGATCTCCTGAATTTGTGTCGGATGATTATTGTACCCTTTCCATTCTTGATGCCGACTCCTATCAAGTGTTACATGAAAATACCCCAGGTATATATCCCAAATGGTCGAAGGATGGGAGACTTGCCTATTATTGGGATGGAGCCTTATACATTGCAAGGGTAAATGGTGGGGATTTGAACGCTGAGAAGATATATGAAAATGGATTTGACCTTTTGCCAGGATTGGATTGGTCTCCTACTGGGCAAAGCTTAGTGATGGCAGAGAAATTTGGGAACACCATTTTTGAAAATCGCTGGGAAGATGCCTATGCCATCAAAATCCTGGACCTCGATTCAGGAGCTCCAAGAACCTTACTGGTTGTAAACCAGGGAAAACTGTTACAAGACCTCAACTGGTCGCCTGATGGGAACTTCATCTTATATACAATTTTGCTTGAAAATGACCGGAGTCAAATCTGGTGGGTAGATGTGCGTGATGGTACAACTGGACCCATTACGAATACCATTAGTGCGGGCTATGCCAATTGGTCAGAATAATAATAACCCTTTAGGTTCACAAATTTGTCTACACTCCGTCTCATCTCAATAAATATCTCTCACTCGAAAACATGATAGAAAAAAAATTACCATGAGAAAAACCATTAATGTTATCAAACTGTACTTGCTTTTTATTCTAATTGCTATAGGGAATACAGGCTGCGTTTTAGATTTCCTGACACCAGAGGAAACACAAGAGGAAGGGGATCAAATTTTAGGAGATTGGGACTTGGTGAGAATAAATGGTCAGCGTGGACCTTGGAATATTACGACAGGGGATGGGCAGCAGCTGCGAATCGATAGAATAGGGTTGGAAATAGAAGAAGGTGAATATACGCAAATCCTAGAGGCCAATGGGGAAAGAGGAGAATCTAATGGAGCGTGGATATGGCAAGAAGAAGGAGAAAGTCTTATCCTAGATGGGATAGATTACGAAATATTAGAATTAAGCGAGCAAAAGTTGGAGATGGAAAGCGAAGCGGGAGCCGTTTTTGAGTACGACAGAGATTAGGATAGCTTATAAAATAAAATGCTAGATTGTAGGGTAAACCCAGACCATGTTTAGCCGTTTATTCTTCTTTTTTATCCTTTTGCTGGAATTCCCCAGCTATTCCGTTGGGCAAAATCCTGATCCTCTTCAGGAAGAATTCAGGATTTATGAAGAAAAGGGGAAATACTGGCGGGAAATGGCACAGTTTGACAGTTCTCTTCATTATTACAAGAAGGCAGCTGCTGAATACGAAAACTCTTTAAACTCCCAGGTGGATTTATCTACCTGGGAGAATCTATTGTTGTGCTATGCATGGATCGGAGAAAATTTCTGCGCCTTGGAGCTTACTGATTCAGCACTGATTTATGGATTTGTGGTAGAGAAACTGTCTTCTCAAAAGTTGGATCCCAATAATAAAGCCTTGGCCCAAGCCTACAATGTATTGGGCTCAAGTTTCTTAGACCTCAGTGATTTCGGAAAAGCTAAAATATATCATCAAAAAGCCCTCGAAATCAGAAAGGCAGTTTTTGGCCAAAAGCACCTGGAAGTTTCTCATAGCTATGAAAATCTGGGAAATGTCCTTTCTAACGAAGGAAAGTACGATAGTGCACTTTTTCTTCATCATAAAGCCTTGGCAATGAGAAGCTTGGAATCCAATCGCAACAATAGGTTTCTCGCCTATTCCCACATCAATTTAGGCTATTCCTATAGTGATTTAGGCCAGAATAAGGTTGCTATCGGACATTATGATCAGGCAGAAAGATATTTGTTGGACTACTTCCCTCCAGAACATCCCAATTTTGGGATTATTTATAACAACCTGGGCGTTATTTATCAAGACTTAGGGAGCTATAATAAGTCTCTTAAATACCTTCAAAAGGCACGGGATATCTACCTGAAGGCCTATGGGGCCACCTCTCGTCAGCTCATCGATTGGGAGTTAAATATGGGAAATCTCCATTTCGGCAAGGGAGATTATGTGGGGGCTCAGCGGCATTGGGAAAACGCCTTGGGAGGCCTATTAAGTTTCCCTCAACCTCCTCAAAGGAAATTGAGGGCCATATATCAAAACCTGAGTATGGCGCTAAATAAACTTGGGGACAAGACTACCGCGGAGAATTATCAACTGCGAAGTTTGGAAATTGCGAAGAAAATTTTCCCTTCGAATCATCCTGAAATAGCCTCTAACTTCACCAATTTAGGACTTATTGCCCGAGATCGTGGGAAGTATAGCCAGGCGATAAATTTTTTTTTAAAAGCCTTGGATATCCAATTGGAGACCTTACCCTATCCCCACCAAGACCTGGGGCGTACCTATTCGAATCTGGGTATGATTGAGCAGATGAGGGGGCACATGAAGGAAGGAATGGAATACTTGAAAACGTCCTTAGAAATATTTCTTTCCGTCCAGGGAGAGCTTAATGATAATGTGGCTATCGTGTATACCAACATGGGGGCCATAGCTGTCTCAGAAGGTAACTTTGAATTGGGTAGAACTTACTTATCAAAGTCCAATAAAATTTATCAACAGCTATTTGGAGATTCTCATACAGGTATAGCCAGTAACTTATCCAATTATGCGTTCATCTTAGAAGAAGAAGGAAAACGCGATTCTGCCTATCGATATTACCAGCAAGCATTAGAGATATATAAGCGAGTCTATTCAGGGCCGCATTATGAAATCATCAAACTTCAAAGGCAATTGGCGGAAATTCATTGGTCAAAAGGATATCGCGAAAAAGCCCTTCTTTTGCTAGAAGAGGCATATGAAAACATGGGTTTCCAACAGCAAGAGCCCTTTGATTTTTCCTATCTCCTTCACGAAGAGTTAGCCTTGAAAATCCTTCAAAGTAGAATAAAGATTCTCATAGGGTCTCTCGATGATCCATTAGAAAATCTGTTAGAGGCGGATTCTCTGCTGATGATTGGTTTTGCTTTACTAGATGAGTTTCGAAAGAAATTCTCCTTTGAAGAATCTGAGCTATCGTTACAAAATTTGGTTATTCCACTTTTTGAATTCGGGATAAATTGCCAGATAGATTTATATGAAATTACACGTGAGTCAGCCTATTTAAAAAAAGCATTTTACTATGCTGAGAAAAGCAAATCATACCTCCTTCAAAGGCGCTTGCGCCTGGCAAAAAACATAAAATTTTCAGGAGTTCCAGATACCCTCCTTCAGCTTGAAGGTCAACTTCAGTTGGCCTTTTCACACCAACACCAACGTCTAAGAAACGCCCTCAGCTCTCCCTCTACTGACTCCTTACAAGAGGTTATCCGAAAGAAATTAAACATTATTGAACATCAGATAGATAGCCTTAACTTTATATTCTCGAAGAATTATCCTGAATACTATCAGTTGAAATATTCTGATGAGGTTGTTGACCTAGACCAATTGAAAACTTTTCTTGAGAAAAACCCGCAATCGGCACTACTTTCCTTTTTTATGGGGTATAAGTGGGGAGTGGTATTTTCAATTACAGGGGACTCAGTTCAATATGGTAAATTCCCAATTCCTAAATCCCTCATCTGGGAAATTCAGGATTTTTACCGTGTTCTTTCAAGTAATCCCTTAATTTCCGATGAAGCTTACTTTATTGAGGGGCGACGAAAATATGCATCGTTGGGAAGCTCCTTATTTAAGAAACTACTGCCTGTAGGCTTGCCAGATGAGCAGGCGTTTCCCCATCTTAACATAATCGCTGATGGGATATTAGGATATATTCCTTTTGAAGGCTTGTTGTCAGAGGTTCCACAACAGCCATATTCCTACAAGAACTTTCCCTATTTGATGAAGAGATTCAATATCTCCTACAATTATTCTGCAACTTTATGGATGAAGGAACAATCCAAACCAAAGATCTCCTCTAAGAAATATGGAGGCTTTGCCCCTTCCTATCCAGGTCCTCGAGATCTATTTCTAAGTACCAGAGAGGAAGAAATATGGAATTCTCCTAAGAAAAACTTTTCTAGGCTTCAGTTCAATCAACCCGAAGTTCAACGAGTATCTAGGCTAATGGATGGAGTAAGTTACTTGGGAGAAGAAGCTACTGAAACCCGATTTAAGGAAGAAGTTAAAGACTTTGACATAGTCCATTTAGCTATGCATGGCTTTTTTGATGAATCCGACCCCTTCCAATCCGGTCTGGTATTTTCCCCCAAAGGAGATTCAACAAACGATGGATTTCTGTATGCACATGAGCTGTATAGCATGGATTTATCCCTGGATCTGGCGGTGCTGAGTGCATGTCATGGAGGAATGGGAAGTCTGGCCCGAGGGGAGGGAATAATGAGTCTTTCAAGGGCCTTCAAATATGCTGGTTGCCCCAATATTATCGGTAGCCAATGGCAAGCTGATGACCGTAGTTCCCAATTTATACTCGGGGATTTATTTAGCCATTTAAGTCAGGATTACCCTCGTTCGATCTCTTTACAGGAGGCAAAAATCGCTTTTCTAGAAAGTGCAAGTGAAGTACAGGCACATCCCTTCTATTGGGCCGCCTGGGTCCTAGTTGGAAATTCTAATGAAATTGCTCCCTATCCTCGTTTTAATGTGATTGTTTTTGTAGCCCTTACCCTATTTCTTCTGCTATTATTTGCGTTGATCAGGTGGTTCAAGCCCTTTTTCACCTGAGCCCTCCCATAAATTCTTTCCTACAGGTTTACGTTTTATAGCGCCTCCCCGTCTTATCCCATCGATAAGAAGGTTTCCCAACCATAAAACAACCTGATTATGAAGAAACACATTGTTTACACTTTTACCTTGCTTTGTTTTTTTGCCCTGGTCGAAGTTTCCTGGGCTCAAGAGGAACTCCAAACCAACAGGGAACCTTTAACTGTTCATCCTTTTGACGCTAAGAAAACTTTCCACCAATCTGAAGCCCACGATTCGTATCCCTATCGGAAAATTGATGGAAGAGCATCTGGAGAACCTGCTATCCAGCAAGTCTTTTCTCCTCTTTCTGGTAAGAATTTATACGCTAACGGTGTGCTGGATAAAAAGTGGAAAGACCCCAAGTCCCATGTACCGGTATTTATTAAGACCTATCACCCAGTTCAACACACTTCAACAGGTCAATTATTTAAGTCCAAGAACCAGGTCCGGAAAATTACCAATGATTACTTACAACATATTGACCATTTTCTCGCCCTAAAAAATCCTGTTGATGAGCTCCAAATCGACCAAATTAGGGATGACAAAGAGGGGCATACCCATGTCAATCTCCATCAGCATTACCGAGGTATTCCTATTCATGGGGGCGAATTGAAGGTTCATTATTCTCCTAATGGGACCAGAATTGTTAATGGGCACCATTTTCCCACTCCCAAACTCAGGAGTCTTAGCCCACGACTAAGTTCCGAAGAGGCCTTAGCAATTGCCCATGAAGATATCCAAAGGAGAGAAAAACCAGTCAATTTGCTCCTCGAAGGGGCCAATGAATGGGGGAAAGCTTCTCCCTCTACCGCTGAATTGGTTCTTTATCCAAGCCCTGGGAAAAAAGGAAAATTTCACCTTGCCTATTCTATTGATTTCCATCCTTCCCTCACTTCCCATTGGGCCTATATGGTGGATGCACAAACTGGGGAAGTCCTGGATGCGTATTCGCAAGCCTGTTCGTTTATACAGAATTTTGGACAAGAATTTGCTATGGAAGCCCATGCCCCGTTTGCTAGCTTCAATCCCCGAGAAAAGCAGGCACGGGACCTAAACGGGAAAAACCAATCGTTTCAAACTTATGAAGCTCAAGGGCAAAATGGCCAAGCCTTCCTGATGATTGATGCCAGTAAGCGCATGCATAAAGGACTTTCTCCTGGCAAAGCATTTCCCGAATTTGGAGGAGAAACGGGGTCTATTTTTACGATGGACCTGAGAAATCAAGCCCTTAAACAAGATGCAACCTTTTCTTATGTAGTATCTGAAAATGATCAGTGGGACCCTATTGCAGTATCGGCCCATACCAACAGCGACATTTGCTATGATTACTATGAGCAGGTTCATGGACGGAATTCCATCAATGACGGAGGGATGGACATCGTGTCCTTTATCAATGTTGCAAATGAGGACGGGTCCTCTATGGGCAATGCCTTTTGGGTGGATAGGTTCATGTTCTACGGAAATGGAGATAGGGCTTTTGGGCCTTTTGCTGGAGCTTTGGATGTGGGCGGTCATGAAATGACACATGGGGTTATTGCCAGTTCGGCTAACCTCGAATATAAGAATGCTTCCGGTGCTTTGAATGAATCCTTCGCTGACATTTTTGGAATCATGGTAGATAGGGAAGACTATAAGCTGGCTGAAGATATCGTAAATCCCGATATATTCCCATCAGGAGCAATGCGAGATCTGGCAAATCCCCATAATGGAGCTTCTCCCGGCGACCCAAGATGGCAACCCAGCCACATGGATGAATACGTAGAAACCACCCAAGACAACGGAGGGGTTCACATCAACAGTGGGATTCCCAACCATGCGGCCTATAGAATAATAGAATCCATCGGACATGAAAAAACCGAACGAATTTATTATAGGGCCCTTACTGAATACTTGACTCGCTCCTCCAATTTTTTGGATTGCCGTTTTGCCGTGGTCCAATCTGCCAAAGACCTCTTTGGCGATCAGTCTCAGGAGGCGCTAGCCTGTGCGCAAGGGTTTGCAGCAGTTGGGATAGGAGAGCCAGTTCCCGACAATGATACTCCTACCGATCCCGAAACCAAGACGCCACCCCTAGAGGTAAATCCGGGTAGCCAGTTTATCATGTTTACCAATACAGACCCTTTCTGCGACTGTCCCCTTCAGCGGGTTGACCTGGAAGACCAAAGTATTGAGACCATATCTAAAACACATCATATTCGTCCAGTTTCTGTTTCTGATGACGGTACGCTTGCCATCATGATTACTGATAATAGGGAAGTCAGCTTGATCGACCTTTCTGGAGACAGCCCTTTTGAAGAGGTTGTGGAAACAGGAGAGGTGACCTGGGGTAATGTGGTCCTTTCGAAGGATGGGAAAAGGTTTGCTGCGGTAACGGATCAGGCAGAAGGATCTATATTCATTGCAGACCTCGTTTCTGGAGAGATTGTCCAATTTGAATTGTACAATCCCACTACGGGACAAGGTATTACCCAATCAGACATGGTCCTATTCGCAGATGCCTTAGAATGGGATCACAGTGGTCAATTTCTGTTTTATGATGCCTTGAATAGTGTGGGTGCCAGTTCCTCAAGAGAATCTGATGAATATTGGGATATCGGGATACTACATGCCTGGGACAATGAGCGAAATACCTTTGGCAGTGGGCAGATAACCAAGATATTTACCAATCTTCCTCCAGGCTTTGACATTGGCAACCCCAGTTTAGCCAAGAACTCTACCCATATTCTCACCTATGAGATCGTCAATTTCTCGGAAAATGAGTATCAAATCCTCTCAACTAACTTAGAGACAGGGGATACCAAGATGATATGGGAAAATGTAAGGCTGGGCTTCCCAGAGTATTCTGTTACTGATAATCAATTGATATTCAGTGCTGAGAATACATCAGGAGAACCCGTTTTAGCCACGATTGACCTACAGGCAGATAAAATAACGCCTATTGCTGGGACAGAGACGGGGATTATAGGCAATGCCAAATGGCCCATCTGGTATGCAACAGGTACCCGTTCTCTCGTTCCCCTATCAACAGAACTCCCTACATCGAATGCTAAGAAGCTTGCAGATGCCAGTACAGTATATGTTTACCCAAATCCCTTGGCATCTTCTTCCCAACTGTTTATAGAGTCTCAATCAACTGGCTTAATCCCCAACTCACTCAGGATTACTGATTTGATGGGCAAAGAAGTCGGGACATGGACCTTTACCCCTTCATCTCTAATTCAGAAGATTCAGCTGCCTACTTTACCTATAGGAATGTATCTAGCTGAAATACAAACCGGAGAAGAATCCTTCTACCAACGGATTCAAATCCAATAAAGAATCATCTTTTTGTCAAATACTCAACAAATAATTTTACTGAAATGAAAAGTTTCACTTCATCACTCACATGCCTTTTTTTAAGCCTGTTAATGGTTTTATTCGGGAGCCCTGCTTATGCCGCCGCCAATAGTGGAGATATTCCTCCCTTAGTGGTAGCAGAAGATATACTTATTCAGACTCCTTCTGGAGAATATACCTTACGGGCAGGAACTCAAATTGTAGTAGAATCTACCCAAACCTACACGTCAGAAAATCTTGCACCTGGCCAATCGATTAATGTCCGAGTCAAATACAACATTGTCGTTAAGAAGCAGACGCTGATTGCTGCTGGTTCTATGGGAAATGCTACTATTTCCCGAATCAATAAACCCAAAGTTTTTGGAAAAGGAGGCGAAATGATTGTACAGGTTCAAAATATACAGTCAGTTGATGGACAGCAGATTCCCGTAACAGGTATTCCCATGATCTTAAAAGGGGACAATCGCGCGGGATTGGCTTGGGGGCTATCCATTCCGCTGTTCTTACTCACCATTATAGGAGGGGGTGTTGGATTCCTTATCAAAGGGAAACCCGCCGAGTTGAGGTCAGGGATGACGCTAAATGCCAATGTAGCCTCTGACATGGAAGTAGAGGTCGAGGAATAGAAGCCGTCTCTGATGGCGGGTTGGTTTGACGCTCCGTGGCTCCTAGCCACGGAGTTTTTTTAAAGTTCTAGATAAGGATCAAATGTCTGGGTCTATCTTTACTCGTTTTCCTGTCTCTGCCGACTCAAAAATAGCATCCAAAGCTGCCGTATTTCCCCAGGTGTCTGTCATAGGAACAGGAATATCTCCATTTTCTAAAATGGCCTTGGAGAAATTATCTCCCTGGAGGGTGTATTGATTGCAAATAGGGAAACGTTTTGTCTGGCCATCATTGCGGTGGAAGTCTCCGGCATAGATTGTGTATTCAGCAGGATGATCTGCTGGGGCATTATAGGGTATTTTTACCTCCAGCCGTTTTTCTGTACCATACACTTCAAAGGTCTGATGTCCAATCATCTGCATACTACACATGAACATAGATTGGATGCCTCCAAAGTCCAGGAGTACCGTACCCAGGGCGTCAATACCCAACTGGGGATCTGTTTCTATCATGGCCATGACAGACTCAGGCTCTTTTCCCAATACATAGCGAGAAAGGGTTAGAGGATAAACCCCAATATCGTACATACCCCCTCCGCCCCATTCAGGTACATTGCGAACGTTTTCAGGGTTGGTATTGAAATAGCTAAAATGTCCATGTATGGCCTTGATTTCGCCCAATTTTCCTGACTGCACGATAGATCGGACTTCATACCAGAGGGGATGGGATTTTACCATGAAGGCTTCGCCTACTTTGAGATGGGGATGGCCTTTACAGAACTCCATAAAATCTCGAAGTTCTTCCCGGTTGAGGGCAAAGGGTTTTTCGCACAGAACGTGTTTCCCCGCTTCCATTGCCTTTATTGTCCAGGGGATATGCAAATGGTTGGGAAGAGGATTGTAAATGGCATCGACATCTGGGTCAGCCAATAATTCCTCATATGACCCATAGACTTTGGGAATTCCCAATGGCTCAGCCGTTTGCTGAGCTTTCTCCAGGTTTCTCGATGCTAAGGCAGTAACTTCACTGTATTGGCCTTGTTGCATGGCTGGGATGACCCGTCTTCTAGCTATACGGGCTGCTCCGAGAATTCCCCAACGTACTTTTTTAGGCATAGGTAAATTTTTTTCAATATAGAGTTTTCCAGTCTCATTTTTCCCGTTTCAATTTAATCGCCTCTGCCATGGCCCCTCCTGCAATCCATCCTCCGGTCCACGCCGCTTGGAAATTGAAGCCTCCGGTAATGGCATCAATATCCAGAACCTCTCCCGCAAAATACAATCCGGGATGAATTTTGCTTTCAAAGCGCTTGAAATGTACTTCTTTTAGGGCTATCCCCCCAGCAGTAACAAACTCCTCTTTGAATGTACTTTTTCCATTGACATCAAATTGTGTTTCTGTCAGAATTTTTGTCAACTTCTCCAACTCTTTTGAGGAAATATCTGCCCATCTTTTACTGCCCTGAATTTTGCTATGGAGAATGATACTTTCCCAAAGTCGATGGGGAACAGAAAGAGCATTGGGAGAACTCAACCTCTTGCGGGAGTTATGTTGTTTATGTTGAAACAACTTTTCCTTGACCCGATCTGTAGAGGGCTCTCCCAGCCAGTTAATTTCAATAGGAAACTGATATCCCTTTTGGTGCAATATCCGAGCCCCCCAAGCGGATAGTCGAAGAATACCCGGGCCACTAAGTCCCCAATGGGTGATAAGGGCTGGCCCTTGGGCCTGAAGCTTGGTTTGAGGAATATGTAGGTATGTCATGGGAATAGACAAACCTTGCAGCCCTTTTAGAATAGGGTGTTTAATATTAAAGGTAAATAGAGAGGGGACAGGATCGACCAATTTATGTCCCAAAGCCTTGGCGAGTTTCCATACAGTAGGATTACTCCCACTTGCCAGCATCAATAGGCTAGCCTGAAACTGAGTTTGAAGAGCGGTGGTGATTTTCCAAAGCGAAGCGCTTTGGGAGGGAGGAGTAATGGAACGAACATTTTGCTGGAGGAGCACCTGAATACCCAGCTTTCTGGCTTCATAACTAAGGCAGGAAATAACGCTTTGTGATAGATCACTCTGAGGAAATACCCTCCCATCTGCTTCAATTTTGGTGGCCACCCCTCTAGATTCAAACCAATCCAGGGTATCTCCAGGAGCAAAGCGATGGAAGGGGCCTAACAACTCTTTTGACCCACGAGGATAGAACTGTATGAGTTCAGTAGGATCAAAGCAGGCATGGGTGAGATTGCAGCGTCCTCCCCCTGATATTTTGACTTTCTGGAGGACCTCTTTCCCCCGTTCCAGAATTGCTATCCGTGCATCTGGAGCTTTTTTTGCTGCCTCAATGGCCGCAAAAAAACCAGCTGCCCCTCCCCCCACAATAATTATATCAAAATTCTTTTCCAAAGATTCCCTATTGGCCGTTAAGGATTCAACCCAACGGTAATGACTTTTTCATATAAAATGGGCGTGCCATTGTCCCATATCCCTTCTATCTGTATCAGGTAGGTGCCGGGTTTATCATTTATATATAAGTCTAAAGGAAACGCCTTGCCTCCATCTAGGGTGATAGAAGGGTTCCAATAGAAAACCGGGCGAAAATCGGGAATTTTACTATCCATGGGGCCTTGATTATCCAAATTCGTCAGGTTGAAAATCCTTGGAGAATAGTATCCCACAATATCTACATTATTGTGGGTATGGGATATGTTTGTGGGAGTTTTTCCATCCCGAGTTATGAAGGAAATGACACCAAACTCCCCGATTGGACCAAATTGGTCAGGCAAGGTGAGTAAGCGATTGTAAATGTCCAAACGAGAAATATTGTTCCAATTAAGGGCCAAAACTGCATTGTTGTTATAGGTGAAAAACTCATTCACCTGAAGCAAAGGAGGCTTTTTTATGCGATTATCTCTAGTAAGGGTAAAGTCATTGGGTATGTAGAGTTTAAAACTTTTATCATAGGTAGGGTTATCCGGGTCAAATGGCTTTGTCCGTTTCGTTCGCATTCTGAGGGGAGGAACCGCATTTTTTATGAAATCTTCCATCCCCTCATATGGGTTGAAGGCATCTACTTCATATGAAGAGGTGGGGGTCGGACGTTGGGCTTTTACCACATTCCTCTTAGCGCGGATATTGGTTAGGCTGCCAAAGAGATTGTCCAACTGGAAGCGCCGCTGGTATTCCTGGATATAGCGTTGAACCTCTGCTGTCATCGGAGGAATTTCTTGGGCAATCTGAGGAGCCAATAGGACTTCCCCTAATGGAATCTGTTCAACAATAGGCGTATAAGTGGGCCTATAAGGGCTCGCATCAAAAATTTGTACAGTTGTACTGTCATAGAAATCTTCAAAATCAAAAGTAACGCCTCCCCTTTCTACAGGTTTTACCAGCCGTTGACCTGTTTGGTTAACAAAGCCCACCACGAAGGGCGATTGGATAGGCACCTTTGTTTCTGGATTTTTTAACACAAAGTGTTTCCGGAGCTTGTTTTCTGCTTGGATTAGGCCTTCTTGGGGAATACTCAGGGTAAATGCCAAATTCTGCGCTTCATTTGCAGCTTGAAGGATACTGGAAGAAGACTGGACAAATTGTAAGTCTTTAATGACCATAGAAAGATGGGCATTTCCAGATAGGGTGTTGGGAACTTGTAGGCGTAGGGACAGTTTTTCTCTAGGGACGAAGGCGTCCTTAATAGGAGAAACCTGTAGACCACCTGAGTTTCTTGCCTGATAGCTGCTTAGCTCTTCTGCAGGAAGTAATTCCCCTTCTACGGCAGGTTGGTAAATGGGAAGGAGGGTGGTGAACATGATCTGGGGAGAAAAATTTAAGTTCCATAGGGTATAAGCCCGAAAGAGGTAGTATCCGTTAGGGATATCCGCAGGCAAGGCGATATCTGCATGCACTTGAGGCTTTTCTGCCTTTAGTTGCTTGGCTGTTACAAGTTCTCCTTGGGCGTCCCATAATTCGATATGGACTATGTTACTTTGCTGAGTTTGGGGATTCATGAAGAATACAGAGTACCAAATATCTTCGCCTGCCACATAAAAATCCTTATCAAATTTCACATGGAGGGGCTCGGGAATATTGTTTTGCTGAGCCTGCCCGATAAGGGGGCTTAAGGCGACCATCAAGATCCAGGTTAAAAAGAATATGCTATTTTTCATTCTCATTATGAGGTTAATTCCAGTAGTCTGGACGAATTGAAGTTTCAGTTAGGTAGTATTCAAGAAAAAACAATCTACAGTTGGGACATGGACAAGGTGGAGGAGGAACAGGTGGGAAGCTTTGGCAAGCATTCTCATGGCAACGTTCCAATATAGAAATAGGAATATCTCCCCCACCTATAACCGAGGCTCTGGCTGTATCAGCCAGGGAAAACTCAATATACCCCAATACAGCTTTTTTCATTTCATTTCCCACCATCTCTCTGATATTGCCTTCCAAAGGAGCAGGCAGTTCATCAAACAAGGTTCCTTCATTTTCGCTGAGTGTTCGAGCTTTCTCATAATAGGAATGAGCCAGAGAATCAATAGGATGTAGATAGGCATTGAAATAGAAGTTCTCTTTGAAGGCGAAATCTAACTTGCGTGAGGCAAGGTGAATTTTTTGTGGGCCGTATGTAAGTGGCCGGGGATTCAAAATGGCTGATGGGAATTCATCTACTCCTTCCTCTAGGTAGCAAAGTGAATCCCGCCAATCACGAAGGGACCAACTATTATCTACCTGCCACCTAAAATAAGTTTTCGGGGCCTCTGGGGAAGTAGTAATATAGGCATAGAGTTCGGCATACCATTGGAAAAAAAGGCTCCCATCCTCTTGACGCACGTCTCTTGGACGATATTCTACTATCAAGGAATCTTGGATAATTTTAGGTTGGACCTCCTGAGGTAAGGATTTGAACCTTCTTCCATCGGGAAGGGAAACTTCAATTTCATAGGTATTGCCCGCAACTAGGGTAAAACCCTCTGGGAGGTCGAGTACACCTATTTCCACAGGTATCAAACTGCCATACAGTTTGCCATTTTCAAAAATCTTAGCTGTAGCAGAAATAGGTGTTGACAAAGTATCCAGTCCATTTGTTTCAGAAATCCTCAAGGTTCTTTCGCTAGAGCTATTACTGAAAATCCCCAGAATAATGAGCTCAGATTCCCCACTAGAAGAAAGATCAATCTCCGTAATACACCCCCAGCAGGTGAGCCACAAAACATACAGAATAAGTGTCCTAATCTTCATGATTATTAGGCTATCGCTATTTCCAGTAAGTTGGAGGGGTCTCAGTCTCTATATTTTCTTTAGCTTCAAACCATTTTCCGCAATCCTCACAAAGACATACGGTATCAAAGGGATTACACACCCAGCCATCGCAGGGATTGGTCAATTGAAAGGTGAAATCTCCTCGATTGATTCTTAATCGGGTGGTATCCGCCAGGGAAAACTCGATAAATCCAATAGCTTCTAATTGAGCCCCATTATCGGCAATCTCTCGAACATTCCCTTGGATAGCTGCAGGAACTTCATCAAAGATAGCCCCTTGATTTTGGACTAACCTAAGGGATTTGTCATAGTATTCATAGGCGGATGAGTCAACAGTATGTAGATAGGAATTGAAGTAATAGGTTTCTATGAAAGGGGCACCTAAAGGCCTACTTGCGACTAGGATTTGTTGGATTCCGGGTCTCACTTTGCGTCCGGATAAGATAACGGGATCAAAATCACGTACACTTTCTGTAAGGTAGCATAGGGTATCTCTCCAATCGCGAAAGGACCAGGAATTATCGATCTGCCAACGGAAAAAGGCCGAAGGTAAGTCGGCTTCAGCCAAGGATAAGTGAGCAAATAATTGGACTACCCAAGCAAATTCTGTACTTCCATCTTCTTGTGGGGTACTCTGGGTTGTAATTTGAAAACTCAGTGAATCCGGTTGGAATTTGGGTTGCACAATTTGGGGGAAAGAACGAAAAACTCGACCATCAGAGGTGCTTATTTCCGCTTGGTAGGAGTCTCCTTCTTTAAGCTGATATTCAGTTGGAAGAACTAGCTCCCCAGTTTGAGGAGAGGCTAAATTCGCCCATACTTCTCCATTTTTGAGAATCACCCCATTCGCATTTACAGGGACCGCAAGGGTATCTAATCCATTGGTCTCTTGAACCCTAATACTTCTTTCTCCTGGACTATTACTGATTACTCCCCCGATAATGAGTCTTTTCTCTCCCTTTTCGGCTATATCAATTTCCGAGATACAGCCCCAGAGAAATAGTAAAATGAAGAAATTTAACCCGAAATATTTCATGGTCTTATGTTTAATCCCAATAAGCAGGTTTAGTTTCTGAATCTATCCCAAAAAAACCTCCGCAGTTCCGACAGGCACAAGGGGGAGAAACACCTCCAGGCGTAGCGGGAGCGCAGGAAAAATCCCCTGCACATGGGTCAAATAACTGGAATGTGAAGTCTCCGCGTTCTATTAATAAGCGAGTGGTGTCTGCTAATGAAAACTCAATAAACCCCAAAACAGGTTCTAAGGAGGGATTTTCCCCAATTTCTTCAAGGTTGCCTTCTATAAAGCCAGGAATCTCATCAAAAATAGCGCCCTGGTTACCAACCAGGCGTTCGGCGGATTCATAGAATTTAAAGGAGTGCTCATCTACAGAATGGAGGAAAGAACTAAAGTAAGTTTCTACTAAAAAAGTTTCCCCTAACTGCCGCGAAGCAATCTGTACCCTAGATGAGCCTGGACCTATATCTTGCCCCCTCACAATAGTGGCGGGTAGAGTTGTAGGAGGATCCTCTACATAGCAATTCACCCCACGCGAATCCCTGAAAATCCAACTATTTTCAATTTGCCACCTAAAAAACAATTGGTCGAATCCTTCTTCGGGTAGGGTTATATGAGCAAAAATCCGAGCCAGGTTGGTAGGGATTACGTTGCCATCTGCGTCCTCTATTGTGGCTGGGACAACGTCAAAACTCATGGAATCAAGCGAAAAAGCAGGCTTCACCGTTTGGGGCGAAGAGAGAAACTCTCTGCCATCCTCCGTCTGGATTTGTACCTGATAAGAAAAACCTGGAAGGATTCTTTCAGATGTAGGTAACCTGAGAACACCTGTACTCACCTGTTCAAGGTCAACTCTGTATTCCCCATCTCTTAGTAAAAAACCCCTGGCAGAAACGGGACTCGATAAGGTATCAAAACCTGCCGTCAATCGGACCTGAATGAGTCGTTCATCACTGCTGTTGCTGATGACCCCACCAATGGAAAGGCGTGGCTCCCCTTCTAGATCAAAATCGATCTCTGAAATACAGCTTGAACAAAGCAGGCACAGAAGAAACAGGTATTTCGAAATATTCATGTGAGTTACACGGGTATTAAAATTCAAAACTATAGCTGAAAAATGGCAGAATGGTCCCCAAAATGGAAACCTGGAAAGCCTTATATCCGGGCCCTCTCCTTTGAAAATATACGGAATAGGCATTTTCTCTTCCATAAACGTTGTAAAGAGAAAGTGTTATTCTAGAAGAAAAGGATCGACTTTTAATAATGGTCTCATCTGCCGAATAAGAAATATCCAGTCTATGATAATCAGGAATCCTAAAGGCATTTCTTTCTGAGAAGATGGGAATTCTCCAAGAAGGGTAAAGTTCCAAAATATTCTCTGGGGCTGAAATGGGGCGCCCTTTTCGATAAACAAAGCTGACAGATAAGTTTTGGTTATTGGTAAATTGCCATTGGGTGGTTAAGGCGAGGTCTATGGGGGTATCAAAATCAGATGGGAACCAGTCCCCTTGATTGATATTGGCTCCGCCCAAATTTCCTTCCGTTTTCCTAAAACTTCTCGCATAGGTAAAAGCCCCTTCTATCCTGAGGCGCCCAAAATTTCTTCGGATATTCAGTTCAGCTCCATAGGCTTCCCCAATAGCATTGAGGACTTCGGTTTCTATATTGGGCGTTCCTAACAATTCCGCAAAGTTTTTAGGCACCACCAAACCCTCCATGGTTCTATAAAATCCTTCTAGGGAAGTTTCCCATGCCTTACCCTGGAAATTTTTAAAGAATCCTAATGAGAAATTGTCAGCTTGCTGGGCGGGGAAGTAGTTGTTGCTCACTTGCCATATGTCTACTGGGGTAGCAGAAGCCGTATTGGACAACAAGTGAATGAATTGATGAAGACGGTTATAACTCAATTTTATGGAAGCAGATTCATCTATTAAGCCACGGATAGAAATGCGGGGCTCAGGTTTAGCAAAAGAAGTTATAGTTTCCCCTTCTGAATAGATGTTGGTTCCGATTACAGTTTGGGGAGAACGGGCTTGGTCGGGAGCGTAAAGGTTCTCTGTGAAAGATCCCAAGGTGCGAAATAGCGCCATTCTAAAGCCCAAGGAGATGCTCAAGAAATTACTTAGAGAAAATTCATCATTGACATAGACCCCCATTTCCAATCCCTGGTCTTTTTCAGCTGTTATGGGAGTCAAAGCAGAATTATCTCCAAAAGGAGTTTCTTCGTTGGGAGCGAGATCGTAAAAAGTACCTTCAGCACCAAAATGGAGGGTATGTCTCAAGTTAGGAACCCAGAGAAAATTAAGTTTCCCACGGTAGGTATCTACTCCCATGGTATTTAAGCTCCCATTGACCTCTTGGGAATTGAAAACCTCACTTTCGTATATGCCTCCATTTGCATCCAATCGAAAGGAGAATTTATCGCTAATAATTTGCTGATAAGTGAGGCCCAGGTTATAAGTAGCCCATTTGAAACCGAAGTTTTCGGAAAACTCAAACTTGTCCTGGCTACCATAGCCGAAAAGAGAAAGCTTTCCTTGCTCCCCAATTTTTTGGGTAATCTTGAGGGTGACATCCCCATAATAGGCAGAACTTTGCTCGACATCACCTGTGCTTTCTGCGAAAGTTGTCAATAAGTCTGGGTAGGCTCCTCTTATGGCCAGGAGATAAGAACTCCTTTTCAGTTTAAGGGGCCCATTAATGGCAAATTTACTGGAGAAAAGGCCAATGGCCCCGCTTCCTTTCGTTCGACGAAAGCTCCCATCCATGATGTCCACATCTAATACAGAAGATACCCGACCCCCAAATTGAGCAGGAATGTGGCCTTTATAGAGAGAAACTGTAGACACCACATCAGGATTGAAAATGGAGAAAAAACCAAATAAATGAGAAGAGTTAAAAATCATATTCCCCGCTTGAAGGACCAGATTTTGGTCTATATTCCCTCCTCGTACATTAAATCCGGAAGAAGCCTCTCCTGAATTAGTAACCCCTGGTAGAAGGAGAATGGCATTTACAACATCAATCTCTCCCATGAGAGGGGGGAGTTTTCTAAGGTTGATCATAGATATTTCAACCTTTCCTGCGGCTACGGTCTCCAAGCTCTGCCCACTTTCCTCAGCTTCAAGAAGAACCTCCTCCATTTGAAAGGCAGAATAGATCATAGGGACTTCCCAACTCCCATTGGAAAAGGCCAATAGCTGCCTTTCCAACTTTTCAAAGCCCTCTGCTTCTACAGAAACAAGATGGCGACCAGTTGGAACGGTAATGGAAAAACGACCTAGCGTGTCAGTAAAGGCCCCAGTAACTAAGCCCGGAAAGGTGATTCTCGCTCCGATAATAGGATCTTCGGTTTCCCGGTCATATAAGGAGCCATTAATGGTGGCTTCCACGGGAAGAGGACGAAGAAGTGAATCTCCAATGACGATAGTGGGAATACTGGTAGTGCTGGTTTGCTGATCAATTTGGCCCAGGTTTTCTACAAAAGACTCGTAGGAAAATCCACTAAGGTCCGCTAGGTCAAAACGTCTACCCACAATAA
This sequence comes from Bacteroidia bacterium, assembly GCA_965263105.1. Taxonomy (GTDB): domain Bacteria; phylum Bacteroidota; class Bacteroidia; order J057; family J057; genus JBCCTX01. The sequence continues at coordinate 2,889,036 of CBDHGL010000003.1, forward strand.
TGGAGCTGGCCCCATACCTGACAAAAGACAAGGTGCTTCCTTCTAAAAGCCTTTCAAGTAATCTTCCTAAGGGGATAGAGGCTTCTTGAATACTTTTGGTTTCCCTACTTATCCATTCTTCCTTGAAAAAGAATTGGACAGGGTATTGGGATTCTATTTCTGAGAAAATTTCGAGGAGATTTTGGTTTTGGAAGTTAGCCTGGATAGGCATATCCAATAAGGGATCAGAGCCATCTTGTCCTATGACACTCACATTCATGAGAAAGATGGCGATTCCCAGAATCGCACAAATTCGATAGATCATTAGCTTCAGTAGTGGTTAGGATAAAGGGGGGATTAGCCCATCTTTCTAAAATCTGGGCAAAAGTTACAAATTTCCCAGCAAAAAAATTAAGAGAGAATTCCTTTTACCACATGACCGTGCACATCGGTCAGTCTATACCTTCTCCCCTGGTGTTTAAAGGTAAGCCTTTCATGGTCTACGCCTAACAAATGCATCAACGTGGCTTGGAAATCATGGACATGTACGGGGTTTTCGTCTATGTTATAGCCAAAATCGTCGGTTTTTCCATAACTGAATCCAGATTTTATCCCTGGGCCGGCCATCCAAAGGGTAAAACAACGGGGGTGGTGATCCCGCCCATAGTTATCCTTGGTAAGCTGTCCTTGAGAGTAATTGGTTCGGCCAAATTCTCCTCCCCAAATAACTAGGGTATCTTCTAATAGGCCCCTTTGTTTCAAGTCTTTGACTAGAGCGGCAGATGCCTGGTCTGTTTCTTTGGCCTGTACCTTAATAGCATTAGGAAGGTTTCCATGTTGGTCCCAGCCCTGATGGTACAGTTGAATGAATTTTACCCCTCTTTCTGCCAACCGACGAGCTAAGAGGCAATTTGCAGCAAAGCTTCCAGGTTTACGGGAATCCGGGCCATACATGTCATAGATATAGTCAGGTTCGTCTGATACATCCATCACTTCCGGCACAGAGGTCTGCATACGAAAGGCCATTTCGTATTGAGCAATTTTAGCAGCTATTTCAGGATCTTTTTCTCTTTCCAGTTGTTTTTCCTGGATCTGTTTCAGATAGGCTAGTTGCCGCCTCCTATCTTCCGTATGTACGCCTGAGGGATTACTCAAAAATAGAACAGGATCTTTTCCCGCTCGGAATTGTACCCCTTGGTGTTTGGAGGGAAGAAAGCCATTGCCCCATAGGCGAGCATACAAGGGTTGTCCATACTTATCCTTAGTTACCAGGACGATAAATTCAGGTAAGTTTTCATTGGCTGTTCCCAGGCCATAGCTAATCCAAGAACCGATGGAAGGTCTCCCCGGAAGTTGAGAGCCTGTCTGAATGAAGGTAATGGCGGGATCGTGATTGATAGCCTCTGTATACATGCTTTTGACAAAGCAGAGATCATCTACAATTTCAGCTGTATGGGGAAAGAGTTCACTTACCCAAGCCCCACTCTGCCCATATTGGGCAAAGTCAAACTGTGAACCCGCTAAAGGCAAGGTTTTTTGACCTGCGGACATACCCGTAAGTCGTTGGCCCTTTCTTACAGATTCTGGAAGCTCTTTCCCATTCATCTCTCTCAGGAGTGGTTTGGGGTCAAATGACTCTAATTGAGAAGGCCCTCCACTTTGAAATAGGTAAATAACGCGCTTGACCTTAGGGGAAAAATGAGGCTTTCCCAAGGGGAAACCTGAAGATGCCATTCCTGGGGCGCCCAGCCCTAAGGAGGGAGTTATGAGAGAACCCAATGCAGCGGCCCCCAGTCCCAAACTGGTCTTGCTAAGGAAGTCTCTTCGCGTGTATTGTTTTTCGTAATTGTTGCAATGCATGAGTTTTGGATTTTATAGTCCACGGTCGACAGTCCACGAAATAGGTTAGAGGAGGGAAGTGAGAGAATATAAGAATCCTCAAAGGATCATAAAACTCGCTCCTAACTGCTCTACCCTCAAATAGAACTATGGACTAACTAACTTACCTCTTCATATATGCTTCATCGTGATTTAGCATCATATTGGATACAATGGTCAGGGCAGCCAGCTGATGGGAAGAGGACTCTACTTCCACTGGTAAAACCCCTACACTCAATAATTCTTTTGCCCGATGAGGATTTTCCTCAAATAACTTGTATTCATCTTGAAACATTTCCTGAAAGAGTTCTAGTTCATCTTCTTTGGCGTTCCTCCCGGTGGCAAGGCGGAACCCATAACGTATTTTATCTGTTAAGGCATCTCCTCCTTCTTTCCAAATCCGTTCTCCCATTTTTCGAGCCGCTTCAACAAATTGAGGGTCATTGAGCAATACCAAGGCTTGCATGGGAGTATTGGTGTTTTGGCGCTGAACGGTGCATACTTCCCGATTAGGAGCATCGAAAGCCTGCATGGAGGGAGGCGGAGAGGTGCGGCGAATAAAGGTATACAGGCTTCTGCGATGCATTCCACCTAAGGTATCCGCCTTGTAGTGAAGCAGTTTGGGAGAAAAACTTCCCTTATCAATCCATAACCCTGCTGGCTGGTAAGGTTTGACGCTGGGGCCTCCGATTTTTTGATTTAACAAGCCACTGGCTGCCAGGGCATTGTCTCGTATCATTTCTGCAGGAAGTCTATAGCTAGGGCCTCGAGCAAGTAGCAGGTTATCGGGATCTTTTTCCGTTAAATCCTCTCTCATTTTTGAGTCTTGCCGGTAGGTAGCAGACATCACCATGAATTTGATTAAATCTTTGACATTCCAGCCATTATCTATAAACCTAAAGGCCAAGGCATCTAATAATTCTGGATGAGTCGGTAAAGTTCCCTGGTTGCCAAAATCCTGTGGCGTGGCTACGAGTCCTTTCCCAAAGATCATCTGCCAATACCTATTGACAGTCACCCGGCTAGTAAGGGGATTGCGAGGATCTGTAAGCCACTTTGCTAACCCCATTCGATTTTGGGTATAGTCTTCCGGAAAAGTCAAAATGGACGCTGGAGTTCCCGCTTCAATTTGATCCGTTGGTAGATCGTATTGCCCCCTGTCATACACGTACATAGGCCTACTATTAGGCATTTCTTCCATTACCATGACCTCCGAAAGGGTATCCAGAATGGTAAGCTTTTGCTTTTGAAGCTGGAGTCTTTTTTCAAGTAAATCTTTTTGCTGATAGGTATGTTGAGTCGACAGATGGTCCTGAAGGACTGATTTCGGGGCAGGTCTATCTACCCCTGCGAGTTGCCATACCTCCCAGGCACTGAGCTTCATGGGGAAAATTCCAATCTCATCCAGTGCCCCTAAAAATATGCCATTATCCCCTGTAAAAGCACGATAGCTCTTCGCTACTCTCAGGGCTCTTTTCTCAGGCTTGTGGTTGCTGGTGATAGGAAGGATGCTCCGGCTGAGTCGATCAAAGTAAACCTGGGTTTTTACCTTTTGTCCATTGATATAAAGGTTAAGGCCTTTGGCCTTCCCCGTTCCATCGTAAGTAAAGGCAAGATGCGTCCAGGTGTCCTTGGGAATAGGCTCCAGGGTCTGAAGGTGAAGATAATTATGCGGGAGAGAGTGAATGAATTTTACCAGAACCTGGTTTGAGGTATCCAAACTCAGTTCCCATCCCCTCCAAAAGTTATTCTTATTCCCGGTATTGCCAATAAGGGTCTGATGTTCACCAGACTTTTCGGGATTTACCCAAAGGCTTACCGTAAAGGGGTCGGTCAGTTCAAAAAGACCCATATCAGATAGATAGAGCACATCGTAATCATGGTCAAAACGGAAAGCCTTCCCGTTTTTACCCCTTACCTTTTCTACCTCTCCAGTGATATTTGTCCGGATATCCCCATCTGCGCGCATGCCCTTTTTCCCTCCTTTATTTCGCCTTTCAAGTTGGGTTTCTAGGGGGAAGAAGTCTCCTTTCCTTATAATTGACTCTGTTGAATAATTTTGATGTTTTTGGAGAAACTCTTGTTGGGCAAGCACCTCCTCTGCTGGTAGTCCAAGTTGAGATTCAATTTTTTCCAATTCTATATCTATCCCCTTCAAAGCAGCCCTTACAGAATCCGACATCATGGTAAGCATGGGACCATAGTTGCCATCATCCCCTGTCATACCCAATTCTTTGACATTATTGAAAAAAGCAGCGAGCTGGTAGTATTCTTTTTGGGAAATAGGATCAAATTTGTGGTCGTGACAACGGGCACATTCCATGGTTACTCCCAGAAAAGCGGTTGCAGTTGTATTGGTGCGGTCAAATACATATTCGAGTCTATACTCCTCGTCGACAATGCCTCCCTCTGCTGTCATTGGGTGATTACGGTGGAAGGCAGTTGCCAAAATCTGATCGGGTGTTGCATCTGGGAGCATATCTCCTGCCAATTGCTCCAGAATAAACTGATCATAGGGCATGTTTTCATTGAATGCTCGGATCACCCAGTCCCGCCAGGGCCACATATTTCTCCACCCATCTGCATGTAGGCCATGGGAGTCGGCATAGCGTGCCACATCCATCCAATCCATAGCCATGCGTTCTCCAAACTCAGGAGCAGTGAGGAAGCGGTCCACCCATTTCTCATAGGCTTCTGGGGAATCGTCTTTCACAAAGGTATCAATTTCCTCCAGAGTCGGGGGGAGGCCTCTTAGGTCAAAGCTAAGGCGGCGGATAAGTCGCTCCTTTGAAGCGATTGGAGAGGGGCTCACACCTTCGCGTTCCATTCTATCCAAGGTATAGAAATCTATTTCATTCTTTGGCCAGGAAGTATTTTTATTTGAGGGTACAGGCGCTTCTGCAAGAGGAATAAAAGCCCAGTGTTTTTTCCATTTGGCACCCTGATCAATCCATTTGCCTATTAAAGCAATCTCAAAAGAATTCAAAGATAGATTTGATTCAGGTGGTGGCATTAATTCACTTGGATCCTCCTCCATAATGCGATGCCAAACAGCACTTTTTCTCAAGCTCCCTTTGACGATAGCTTTCTTCCCAGATTCGGTTAGCGTCTTAAAAGCGCCTTCCTCTGTATCCAGGCGTAAATCTGCTTCCCGGGTGTTGGCATCCGGTCCGTGGCAAGAATAGCATCGATCTGAAAGCAGGGGCTTGATGTGGTAGTTGTAATCTACGACTTCCGGTAGTCGAGCAGCAATAGCTTCATCTGCAGGCAGGGGGGAATTACAGGAATAAACTCCTAAGCTGAAGGCCAGGATATAAAAGAGATAAACCTTCGAAGGAGTAGAACAGGATTTATGCATACAAGGATAGTCGGGTTTTTAGTAAATATAATAAAAAACTGACGCGGCTAAAATCTCTACGTGGGCAAATGTTGTTCCCAGGCAGCGAGGGCTTCAGGCATATTTTTTCGGCCAAAACCCAGCCTGAAATAGGGACCAGGATAAGCATAATATTTACCGGGAAGCAAGAGCACCCCCGGTCCTTCGGCAAGCTTCTTATAATAATCGCTAGGGAGATCAATCTCCCATCTGGGGAAAGCAATAGCCCCAGCATTGGGAGGATTCCAGCTTAATAGGGGGGAATTTCGGTCGAAGAATTCATTCAAAAGCCCCCTGTTTCTCTGTACGATATCCCGATTGCGACCGAGTATTTTGTCTGCGTGCTTGAGGGCAATAATGGATAGGAATTCGCTGGGAGCTGCATTGCATATGGTAGTATAATCCTTAAAAGCAGCGAGTTTTTGAAATAAGTCCTTGTCCTTAGTAGCGGTCCAGCCGATTCTCAAACCCGGTAAGCCCAGACTTTTCGACATGACCCCCAGAGAGATGGCCTTCTCATAGGAATCATATCCACTCGGTAGCAGGGGCGTCTCCTCATATTCAAGTCCCCTATATACTTCATCCACGAATAGATAGAGATTGTTTTTCCTACAGATACTTACTAACTCCTCAAAAAAGGAAGGCGAAGGATAGAATCCCGTTGGATTATTAGGGAAATTTACGATGACCAATTTGGTATGGACAGAAATGCTGTTTTTCAAAAAGTTGAGATCCAGTTCCCAGCCCTTATCCGGGTTCATCGGCCAATCAATTATAGTAGCCCCTGCTCCCCGAGCTACCTCATGAAGAGACTGGTAACAAGGGCTTTGAACGATTACTTCATCTCCTTGGGATAACAAAACATTCATAGTAGCGAATATGCCCTCTTCAGCACCGGAGAAGACCAACATGTCTTCTGCTTTTCCTCCCTCATATGTTTGAGCAATCTGATGCCGTAGTTCAGGATGGCCAGGGGACTCCGTATAGCCCAAATGTAGTTGAAGGAATTTTTCCTTTGCACCGGGTTCCAGTTGTAAGATTTCCTCTACCCTAAAGGACTCGCAGTCGGAAGAACAGAGTAAATAGGGGGTATTAAATTCATATTGAGCAAAGTAGCGTTCCAGGAGGAAATCGTTGAGTTTCATGTGAAAGGGTTTGAATTTATTTCTGTTAAGATGCAAAATAATTTACCCTGTACAACCCTGTGTATGGCTTTATTCTCTTTAGGTATATGATTCTAGGCAATTTTAAATAATTTCGCTGCCGCATAACCATTTTCCCGATAGAAGAGTTAGTCAGAGTGAAGATTTTATTACAACCTACATGAGAATATCTACTTTCCTATTGGCATTGCTTTGGATACCTTTTGCTAATGCCCAGGACATTACCTTGAGTGGTTATATCAAAGACGCCAATAGTGGAGAAACCCTTATCGGTGCCACAGTGGTCATAGACGAATTGAAAACCGGTACCAACTCGAATGCATATGGATTCTATTCGCTTTCCATTCCCCCCGGCTCCTACACTTTCAGAGTTTCCTATTTAGGGTATACGACCTTTGAGCAATCTCTAGAGCTTACAGGTGATCAGACCTTTGATTTTGAGCTGGAAGAAACAGTTGTAGAACTCGAAGAGGTCATCATCAGTTCAGAGGCAGCCGATAGAAATGTTACGAGCCTGGAAATGAGCGTCAATCAACTCAATATCCAAACGATTCGAAAAATGCCTTCTTTGCTTGGAGAGGTAGAAATTATACGGAGTATTCAATTGCTTCCTGGCGTGAGTACGGTAGGGGAAGGCGCTTCTGGATTCAATGTTCGCGGAGGGAGTATTGATCAAAATTTAATTTTATTGGATGAGGCTCCTGTTTTCAATTCTGCCCACCTATTTGGCTTTTTTTCCGTTTTTAATCCAGATGCTGTCAAAGATGTAAAACTCTTCAAAGGGGGGATGCCTGCCCGCTATGGAGGAAGGCTTTCTTCTATATTGGACGTAAGGATGAAGGAAGGAAATAGCAGGCGCTTTGAGATGAACGGAGGGATCGGGCTGATATTTAGCCGTTTGTCTATAGAAGCACCGATTATCAAGGACAAGGCCTCTTTCATCATTGCGGGAAGAAGATCCTACGCCGACGTCCTGGCTCAGCCTTTTTTGAATGACGATTTTGAAGGCTCGGCCCTCAATTTTTATGACCTCACGGCCAAAGCCAATTACCAGATTAATGAAAAGAATCAGGTATTTGTCTCGGGCTATTTTGGACGGGATAATTTCCGTTTTGGCGGAGTAGGGGGCTTTGAGTGGGGAAACCAAACGGGGACGATCCGTTGGAATCACCTATTCAGTCAGAAGTTGTTTGCCAACCTGACGCTGTACTATAGCAACTACGACTACCAGATCAATTTTGAAGAGGAAGACGAGGCAGATCAAAACTCCTTTGATTGGCGGGCTGAGATTACCAATTATGGAATCAAACCTGAGTTTTCCCTCTTCATCAACCCCAGGAATATTATTCGATTCGGTGGACAAGCCATTGTCTATGAATTTGAACCCGGTAATGCTGTGGGCATCAGTGAGGGAGAAATCTCTGATATCTCCCTAGATGAAAAATATGCCATCGAAAGCAGTGTATTTATTGAAAATGAACTGACTCCTTCCAGTCGTTTCTCTATAAATTATGGACTGAGGCTTTCCCATTTTAACTACACAGGGGATGGAACAGCCTATACCTATGGAGAGGCCCCGGCTGGGATTAGGCCCTCCGTAATTGGCGCGGAGAGCTTTGACCAATGGGAATCCATCGAGACCTATTTCAATTTCGAGCCCAGGTTATCATTCAAATACCAACTCACCGAAAAGAGTTCATTGAAAGCCAGTTTTGCTCGTACGGCTCAATATATACACCTTATCTCCAATACGACTGCCTCGGTTCCTATCGATGTCTGGACACCTAGCACCAATAATATAGCGCCTCAAACGGCAAATCAGGGAGCGGTAGGGTATTTTCGAAACTTCCAGGACAACGGCTATGAATTTTCTATAGAGGCCTATTATAAACGATTAGACAATGTCGTAGACTATATTGATGGAGCTGATTTGGTATTAAATGAGTTTTTGGAGGGGGAAATACTCCCGGGAGACGGAAGGGCCTACGGACTGGAGTTTTACCTGGAGAAGAAAAAGGGAAATGCCACTGGATGGATAAGCTACACCCTGTCTAGGTCGGAATTGCAGGTAGACGGGATCAATGAAGGGGAATGGTACCCTATACGATTTGATCAAACGCATAGCTTAAGTATTGTCGGCTTTTATCAATTGAATAAACGTTGGTCCTTTGGGGCCAATTTTGCCTTAAATTCAGGAACTCCGGTTACCTTTCCGACCTCGAGATTCGAACAACAGGGCTACATTATTCCTCACAATGCGGAAGAGGGCCGAAATAATGTACGACTTCCTGCCTACCATAGACTAGATCTTTCTGCCACTTTGGATGGGAAAGAGAAACCCAATAAGCGCTGGAAAGGCCAATGGGTTTTTTCCGTTTACAATGCCTATAACCGACGCAATCCCTTTTCCATTTTCTTTCGGCAACAAGAACAACGTGTTCCCCTTGGAAATCCCGTTACTACAGACGCGGTACGCTTATCTGTAATTGGCAGTTTTATTCCTTCAATTTCCTATAACTTTTCCTTTTAAGACCTGAAAAGAGATGAGAATACCTACCCTATATTTACTGCAGTTAGTGGTTTTTGCCCTTTTCATTTCCTCTTGTGAGGATGTAATCGATGTGGATTTGGCTGATGCCGAGGCAGAATTAGTCGTGGATGCCTGGTTGAATGACCAGTCCCTTCCCCAAGAAATAAAACTCACCCTTTCTCAACCTTATTTTGATAGCCGCTTGGCTTCAGGCGTAGAGAACGCTACCGTCTCCGTAAATAGTTCTAATGGAGGCAATTGGGAGTTCATTCATCAAGAGGAAGGCCGATATGTTTGGACCCCTTCAATGGGAGAAGTATTGGGTTCCTTACAAGACAGCTTTTTTCTCAATATAAGCTGGGAAGGAAAAAATTACAGCTCTAGTTCGGTTATCAATCGGGTTCCGCCTATAGACTCAATCGTTACGGAGTTCCGGGAAGATGAGATTTTTGGCCCAGATGGTATCTATGCGCAATTTTTTTCCAGAGATCCTCTTGGTGTAGGGGATACCTATTGGATAAAGACCTACAAGAATGGAGAGTTCCTCAATAAACCTTCAGAGCTCAACATTGCTTATGATGCGGGGTTTGATCCAGGTTCGAGAATAGATGGGCTTATCTTTATTCCCCCTATAAGAGAATTTGTAAATCGAGTTCCTGACGAAGACAATCCGGAGGACGATATCATGATTCCTCCCTATGATCCCGGGGACCGCATCAGGGTGGAGATTCACTCCATAAACCTGGGGGTATTCCGCTTCCTGGAAACGGCTCGTGATCAAATGCGAAATGGGGAAAACACCATTTTTGCCATTCCCTTATCCAATACACGAGGAAATGTGGTAGAGACTTCTACGGGTACCTTAGCCTTAGGCGTGTTCTGCGTTTCAGCTGTAAGTAGCTTGGAGGTTGTGGTGCCTTAGCGGGATATTTCCCCTATTTTATTGCTTCAGTACCAGGCGCTCTGTTTGCTCTTGAATCCCATTCTTTACCGATAGGGTGTATATACCCTCACTCAAATCTGGAAGAAATAAGGTTAGTTCAAAGCGCTGCTTCTCTTTTTTTATCGTTTTTCCATATACCTCTTTCCCCAAGGTATCGTGAATGAATAACTCAAAGTTGCCCTGGAGATCGTTGTCCATCCGGATTTCAATTTGATTCCGGGTAGGATTGGGGGAAAGGGAAAAAAGTTCTGAAGAATTTGCCTGAATGTCTTCCTCTTGGAGAGAAAACTTCTGTGCAGAGACTCCTGCCGAAGAAATGGGATTAGGACAGCCCATAACCTGTACTTCGGCTAAAGAAAGGTGGTTTCTATCCCTTAGTTGTATTCTCACATACCTGGCTGCAAATTTATCCATTTGAACCGTATTCCAGGGCTGAGGTTCATTTTCAACAAAGACACTTTTTACATCATTCTTAGCCAAATTCGTATTTAGGTCATCACTCGTAAAAGGAGTCGGAGAAGCCATGATATAGGCATTTCTCAATCGCTCTTGACAACAATCTGTCCGCCCCATATAATTGATATGGTCAATCTCATAAACTTCCCCCAAATCTACTTCCCACCAGGAATGCGTATTCTGATAGGTTTCTGAGTAAAAGCCGTTATTCCAGGTTTGTCCAATTCCTGCTGGATCTCCATCTACGGCAAAGGTAGCATAGCCAAATTGGTATCTGCTGGACCTATCGGTTAATTCATACAAGGCTAGGTTTTCAAGTTCTGGACAGAGTATGGCTTGTTCAAGAATACACAACTCACTTTCCGCTGGGCCATTGCCGAGAGGGCTGTAAAGGGGATCCTCGGTAATTATAATTTTGTCTATGGCAACACCATCCTCTCTCACCCATACATTTAGGGTATAGGTCCCGGGTTCATCTAGTTGCACTGCCAACCGTGATCCTAGGATGCCTCCTTTCCAGACCCACGTATTGGGAACCGTAGCAGAGAATCCATAGCCTCCCAGGGACTCCGGGTTATTGTTAATGCCTATATGAATAGAATTATTCTCCTGGGTATTTCCTCGCAATCTCGCCCAAACATAATAGGTCCCTGCTTGAGGGATTCCAAACTGGTAGTCTAGTCGCGCTCCGTGGGTACGATCCCTTGCGGAAAATCCGGTACCTGAAGCTTGCATGGCAAAACCCCCACTAGCATCAGGCATGGTTTGGTAGTCCCAACCTGTATTAGCCCCTTCTTCCCAGCCAGGGAGGTCATTCTGGTAATGTTCTGCCTCAATGACCACTCTTCCTAGCGTTTCATCAAAGCAAAATCCATCCTGGTAACTTTTTTGAGCCCCATAAGCTAGCTTTCCATTTACCTGTACATTGTCAAAAACTGAATTCAGCGTTTGAGTATTGTCGTGGCTATTGGCAGCTAATCCTACCCATATCTTTTGATTCATAGGAATAGTGATTTCGTCCACATAATCCCATGAATGGCCATTTGAAGAGGTATAAGCAGAAAAGGTGTTTCCTATCCGTGAGAGCTTGACCCATGCTGGTGGGCTTACAGATCCCACGATTTGGTTTTGATTGAAAGAAGCACCAGAAGTTTCTTCTCGATATTGAAGGCTTTGGGTTCCACTGGCATTGATCCCGAAGAAGGCATGCTTCGAATTAGGGTTGAGCGTATTTCTCATCATAATGCCCGCTTTTGCTAGGTCATGTGGCTGCGATAAATGAGTGAGCCTGGCGATAATTTCTCCATCCCCCTCCAATTCCTTATGCAGAAAATGGAAGGCATCTGAATTACCCCATATGTCTCCTCCAGAACCGCGAACGGAATAGCTTTGGGCATCCATACAGGCTTCTCCGGCAATACCTGTATTCCCAATATCTGCAGACTTCCAGTCCCCAGATAGGGAACATGTGGGCAGCTCCCCCTTGGGTTTGACAAAGTCGAAGGCAGCCCTCCTTTGGGCAGGATCTGTAATCCTTCCCCCCAATACCAGGGCGCGGGCAGTCCCCAGGTATTTTTCCATGACTTCTTTGACAGGGAAGCCATACTTATTGTAGCCACGGGCAAAATTACTCTGACCAGTCTCGGCAGCCTGAAATCTATACAGTCCCCATCTCAATTCTGGCGCATCGTCATTCACAAACATGGTGGGGCCAATAATTTCTCCAACAGGCTCCATATCTAGGCTATATTCTTCAGGATTTTCTTCATGTGGGTTGAAGCGCCATACACGAATAAAGCCATTCATGGTAGGACTCAAATGGCATTCTAGTACAATGTCAGTCCATTTGTATTCCTGGACGTCGCGTTCTATCAATTGAATGACGCGGTTGGGGATAGCCGTCTGTCCAGTCATATCGGTTGGCGCACTTAAGCCCCTCAATTGTAATTCTCTTTGTTCCGTAGTAGAAATCAGGACAGCCGGACTTCCAGGTACCCCTTGGGTTTGACTGCGAATTTGAAGGACAGCTCCTTGATGGGGATCAAAGGAGGTATATAGTTCGCTCCATCCCAACCAAAGAGTAGTACCAGGATCTAATTTCCACAAGTCTCTGAATTCCTCGTTCTTTCCATTTTTATACTTATGGAATAACTCCGTTCTTTTATTGTATTGATTGGCCCCAGGGTAAATCCTCCCACAGTCCAGGTATTGTCTACAGGAAGCTGTACCTAAATTTCTTACGTACTCATAGCGCTGAGGGAGGGAACTGGCTCCTTCGTTTTCTAATTCATTTACTGGGCGGAAATAGGCGTCAAATTGAACAGAATCTGTCCAGTCTATCTCAATTTGCTTGACTACGTTGTTGATTTGTGCCAATAGGGGAAAACTTTGGCCGAAGAAAATGGTCAAGAAAAGAAGGGGCTTATAATTCTGCTTAAGCACATTCATAAGGAAACAAAGTTTCATTCTATAGGTCCTTCTTTGTTTAGGTTGATGGGGGTTGAGGCTAATTACTAAAATTGAAGCACCTGAAATAATCACAAATACAAATATGCAACATAATAAATATTCAACCTAATAAATTTGCTATAAATACTTCACGTGTTGTAACAGGTTTTTGTATTTAACGAAAAGTAAAGTTTGAATATTCTTTACTTACCTGATTTTTTGATTGTCCCAGAATATGGAATTCTCATTCTAACTATTATGATGGCATCTAAAGATTGTTTAGCTTGAGGATAAGAATTTCCCACCGAATAAAATCCCAAATACTATGAGCAGAGGCATACCCCGCCCCTACAAGATTTTTATGGATGGCTTTTTGGCCTCCTTTGCTGACAAGCCTACAGAGGTAAAAGCCGATTGGAGGCTATTAGAAAATGGAAACATAATTCATGAGGAGAATCACTATGTTGATGAACCCTTCATTGTAAAAGCCGATGATGGAGCCTGGGTTTGCGGTCTGAGCATAGGAGATTGGCAAGAAGCTGACCGGAGTCAGCGGACCGCCGTAAGAAGAAGTTTTGATCAGGGAAAAACCTGGTCAGATCCGGTAGATATTGAGCCAGCAGATGGACCAGAAGGCTCAAAGGCCGTGTTATTGAAGGCTCCTGGAGGGCGAATCTATGCTTTTTATATTTACAATACCACCGATATACGAGAAGTACCGGGTGACAATCCTCCCTATGAAAGTGGAGTTTGCAGTCGGGTGGATTCCCTTGGTGATTTTGTTTTCAAATACAGTGATGACCACGGAGGGAGTTGGTCTGAGAAGCGCTTTATAATTCCCATGAGGGAATTTGAGATTGATCGGGAGAATCCTTTGGATGGAGCAGTGAAGTTTGGGATGAATTCTGCCATTCCTATGGTATTAGGAGGCAGTGCTTATGTTCCCTTCACCAAGGTGGGAAGCTTTGGAGAAGGCCTTTTCTCCCGGTCTGAGGGCGTGTTATTCAAAAGTGATAACCTATTATCCGAAACTGATCCTGAGAAGATTCGCTGGGAGACTCTTCCAAATGGGCAGCAAGGGCTTAGGCCTTTACCTGGAGAGGGAGCGATTGCAGAAGAGCACAGCTTCGCGCCCTTAAGTGATGGGGGAATTCACTGTGTGTACCGCACGATAGCGGGCTGGCCCCTAGTTTCCTATAGCCGGGATGAAGGGTACACCTGGACAGCCCCTCAATACATGCGCTATGCAGATGGGCGCAGGGTAAAATGTCCCAGAGCCGCCAATTTTGCCTGGCGCTGCCAAAATGGGAAATACCTCTATTGGTATCACAACCACGGGGGCAAGGATTTTTTGAAACGGATTGAGCGCAATAGCCACTATTCCTTTGAAGACAGAAATCCCGTTTGGTTGCTAGGAGGAATTGAAATAGATGGGCCAGATGGCAAAGAAATTAAGTGGTCTCAGCCGGAAATCATCCTGTATACGGATGATCCCATTGTCCGTATCAGCTACCCCGATCTGTTGGAGGACGGGGGAGAATACTACGTAACAGAGACCAACAAAGACATTGGGAGAATCCATAAATTGGATAAACAACTTATTGAAGGCTTGTGGGAACAATTTGAAAAAAAGGGGATTTGCCAAGAGGGGCTGGTTTTAGCCCTTAGCGATCCTCAGGAAGAAGAAGTCCCCGCTCCTTGGTTGCCGGATTTCTCAGTATTAGACGAGACCTACGCGGACTATCGGAGCAAGCATACCCGTCAGGGCTTTTCATTGGATTTTTGGATAAAGTGGGAAAATTTAGCTCCTCATCAGACTATAGTAGAAAACATGACCCCCGATGGTCGGGGTTTTCAAGTTCATACCGTAGAGGGAGGAAGCCTTGAAATAGTTCTTCGAGACGATATGACGGAAAATCGCTGGCGAATGGAGAAGGGAGTACTTGAGATAGGAAAATGGCATCATTTAGGGATTGTGGTAGACGCCGGTCCTCATATTATTAGCTTTGTTGTTGACGGAAAGGTGTTGGATGGAGGAGATGAGCGTCAATTTGGTTGGGGGCGCTTTAGTCCGCATCTGCAGAGCCCGAAGGGAGATGATTCCATCCGAATAGCTTCCTCTATACAAGGAGAGATGAAAGTCTTCAGGCTCTATGAAAGGGCATTAACCCATACGGAGCTAATAGGAAATTGGCGGACAGAAACTGATGGGATTCTTATCAGCTAAATTTGTCCTTTAAAGGATTATTCTTATCCGTATATAAGATTACAAATAAAGCAATGATGAACCTTTCAGCTGGCTGGAAAACCTTTTGGGTTCTAATGATCTGCGCTTCCATTTCTGCAGGGCTTTATGTGATGAGCCGTTTACAGGTTTCTAATGAGATTATTGTTTTACACGGTGCTTCTCAATTTGATGACAATCATGCTTATACCAAGGCGCTGAAACGTTTTTCGGAATTGGTGAATGAATATTATTCAGGCCCGGAGAGGTTGGAGTTTGTTTTGCATAAAAACAGTGAACTGGGAACCGAAAAAGAGTATTTCAGCTATATGAATATAGGCGCTGTGGTTGATTTTGCCATTACCTCTCCCTCTCATGGCTCTACCTTCTCCCGTATGATCACCATCATGGATGTTCCCTTTCTGTTTAAGGATACGGAACACTATTTGGCTGCAATGGAGTCAGATATCTTTGTACCGATAGAAGAGAAACTCTACGAACGTGCAGATGTTCTTATGTTGGGATATGGGGGAGGGGAAAAACGCCATATTTTTGGGCGGAGACCTGTACGTAACTTCCAGGAGTTGCAAGGCTTTGATATGCGGGTAATGGGTTCTCCCATTCAATCGCATATATTCGCAGCCATTGGTGCTACTCCTACGGTGATTGCTGGAAATGAGGTATACAATGCCATACAAACCGGGGTCATCTCTGGAGCAGAAAACTCCGCCTCAGCTATCCAATATTTCAAATGGTATGAGGTAGCCTCCGATGTCTCCCTCACTGCCGTTTCTATTATTGTGAGGCCGCTTTTATTTAGTGGAAAACGGTTCCGAACCTTGCCTGAAGACCTTCAAAAGGCTATTCGAAAGGCTGGTCGAGAAGCCATGGTATATGAAAGAAACCTGGAAATCGAAACAGATGGCCCCCTAATGGAGCAGTTGGCTTCCGAAGGAAAAGTTACCTTGCACCCCTTTGCCAACCGCGATACCTTGCTTCAATTGGCAGAGCCTGTGAAGGCAGCCTATGCAAAAGAGGTAGGAGCTTTCGATATTTTACAGGCGATTAATGAACTTAAGGAATAGGCCATACGCACTCAAGAACCCATGCAAAAGCTAATTGATCAATACTTCAAGGTTTTACAACACCTACTTACAGGACTGCTGGTACTCCTCCTAATCCCTGTTTTTTTGCAGGTCTTTTCTCGTTTTATCCCTATTATTCCCAGGTACCTATGGACAGAAGAACTGGCTCGATTTGCCTTTGTCTGGATTATTTTGCTAGGCTCTAGTATAGCCGTTCGGGACCAATCGCATTTTCACGTGGATGTCTTACCTCGTTTTTCTTCATCTATTGAGCATATACTTCGTTTACTTTTGCTGGGCGTCATGTTGTTATTGGCCTTTGTATTTGCCATAGGAGGATACCAGTTTGCTCATTTTGGTTCCACACAGCACTCTGAGATAGCAGGCTTACCTATGTGGACCATTTACCTGGCCTGGCCTATCGCAGGCTTTAGTTGGATACTCTTTCTGACTGAGCAGGTATATCATCATTTTCTTCGCAACCAAAAAACAAATCTATGACTCCTCTGGAAGTTGGTCTTATAATGATGAGTATATTCCTATTGTTGGTCTTATTAAGGATTCCCGTTTCATTTGCCCTGGGTTTAGCAACGGTTCCCATTTTTTTATTCCACGAACGCCTGACACTCATGCTCCTATTTACCGAGATGTTCCGGGCCTACAATTCTTTTATCTTATTGGCTGTCCCTTTTTTCCTTCTTGCTGCCAATCTTATGAATGCAGCAGGAATTACCGAGCGCTTGATCAACTTTTCCAAGGCTTTGGTAGGCTATCTGCCTGGGGGGCTGGGGCATGTCAATATCACCGTAAGTATGTTATTTGCCGGGATTTCAGGCTCATCCACTGCCGATTCCGCAGGGATAGGGGCCATTATGATTCCCGCCATGAAGAAAGAGGGATATGACAGTTCTCTAAGCGTAGCTGTCACAGCCTGCTCTTCTGTAATGGGGGTAATCATTCCTCCGAGTGTATTGATGATTATTTGGGGAGGAGTGATGTCTGTATCCATTGGGGGATTATTCTTGGCGGGAGTAATCCCCGGAATAGCCATAGGATTATCCATGATGTTTACGGTCTATTTGTACGCAAAGCGAAGGGGCTATCCCAGGTATCCCTTGGCTACCTTTAAGGAGTTTTTGACAAGTGCATGGAATGCCATCTTGGCCTTAATGACCCCAATTATCATTGTAGGGGGAATAAGTTGGGGCTTTTTTACTGCCACCGAAGCTTCCTTAATAGCGGTTTTGTATTCCCTGTTGTTGGGGAGGTGGATTTATAAAGAGTTAAGCTTTTCGGTATTGAAGCAAGTATTTTATGAATCAGCCCGATTTTCTGCCATCGCTCTTTTTGCAGTGGGAACCGCCTCTGCTTTTGCTTTCCTTCTGGCCTTCTTCAAAATCCCCGAAGCCCTGGTTAGCCACATAACGGATTTGGCATGGGGCTTCGTTGGAACGGGCTTATTAATCGCAGGAATTTTTCTGCTTTTCGGTATGTTTATAGATGCTATTCCTGCAATTATCATACTAGGGACGGTTCTTTGGCCTGTAGCAGAAACAGCGGGATATCATCCCATCCATTTTGCGATTATTGGGGTAGTTTCCCTGGCTTTTGGATTGGTAACCCCCCCTTATGGACTGTGCTTGCTCATTAGTTGTTCCCTTGGAGAAATACGAGTGGTAGATGCGCTGAAAGATGTGGTTATATTGCTTATTCCCATGTTAGTAGTACTGGTCCTGATAGTCCTTCTCCCTGAGCTTGTGTTGTGGTTGCCCAATGTGCTGATGGTAAAATAGATGATAACGAGATGAAATTAGCCTAGAATAGAAATTGAAAAGAGGGCGACAAGGAATTTTCTCTGGAGACTACTCCATTTTTCCTGGTTTTTATTTAATTTCCTCCTCACCCATTCAGCCACTTTAAGTCAAAAAAGGCGAAAGAAGTATAGGGTTTAACTTAACCTACAATCAGACTACTTGCTCATGAGAAAACTGCACTTTTATTCAGGACTCATCCTGGCCATATTCATTGGCTTTCACCTAATCAATCATTTTGCCAGCCTGGATAGCACTGAATCCCATCTGGCTCTGATGGATACGTTTAGGAAAGTATACCGCCATTCCTTTGTTGAACCAGTATTATTACTAGCGGTATTGTTGCAGATTTATTCTGGTTTGCGCATGTATTGGCCCTTGCGCAAGGCCAAACTTGATTTTTGGTATACCCTAAAAATACGAAGCGGCTTATACCTAGCCTTCTTTTTCATCCTGCATGTGGCAGCTGTCTTAGCGGGTCGTGTGGTCATGCAATTGGATACCAACCTGTATTTTGGTGCTGCGGGTCTCAACAGTTTTCCCCTCCTCTTATTTTTTGTCCCCTATTATGGGCTAGCTATTTTTGCCTTTTTCAGTCATATAGCAGCCAATCACCGCTACAAGATGCAGCGCAATTTCTTGGGAATGAATCCCCTTACCCAATCAAAAGCTATCTTGGGACTTGGGATCTTCTCTGTTGTATTACTTATGTATGGCTTGACGGGAGGCTTCCAAGGCTTGGAGATCCCCTCTGAGTATGGAGTGATGGTGGGGGAGTGATGAGGCTGTACCTATGGGATCAACTCTTCCCTTTTAATTTTTTCACGGTGAAGAAAAAGCTGCTTCCCTTTCCATACTCAGAATTCACCCATATCTCTCCTCCATGGAGGTTGATGATTTTTTTACAATTGGCCAGACCTATTCCAGTACCCTTTATCTCTCGTTGGGTATGGCCTACCTGGAACATTTGAAAAATCTTCTCCAGAAGGTGTTTCTCAATTCCTTTTCCATTGTCTTGGACGACAAATTTCCAATGGCTTCCAGCATCCTCTGCCCAAATATTGATAAGGGGTGATACCTCAGCTTTCCGAAACTTGAGCGCATTGGTAATAAGGTTTTGAAAGACCGCTCCCAATTCTTCCTTATTTGCGATTAAGGTAGGTAAGCCTCCTAAGGTGACTTCACCTTCCTGAGATTGGATAAAAGCTTTTAGGTCAGAAATTACCGCCCGTACGAGAGTACTGCTGTTTACTTCTTCAAAGTTTTGGATTTGCCCCAAAATGCTGTGGGCTAGCAAGGCATCGATTAATTGATTTAATCGGGTACCTGCCTCTTGAATAAAGTTGAGGTAAAGGAGCCCTTCTTCGTCTAGATTACTGGCTTTCTTCTCCTCAAAGAGAGAAACAAAGCTTAATATGGTCTGTAGAGGTTGTTTGAGATCATGGGAAGTGGAATAAGAGAAATTTTTAAGTTCCTCATTGCGTATCATTAACTGTTCCACCAGTTGGGCATTACGGCGGCGATATATTTGATTGATCCAATCCGAACTGAGGAAATATGAAATGACCAAAAGGGTGCTGAAGAATAACAGACATGCATTTACTAGGTAAATATTTTGAGGTACTTCAAAAAGGGGAATCAAGTTTCTGGAAAAGAAAATTATACCTATAACTACCGAGGAGTTTAAGGCTATAGCCCCTATTCGGTAGCGATTCTTCCGGAAGTACAAAATGGGAAGGGGAAATAGTGCCATAATCCCATATATGAAACCCGCGTTGTATCCATAAAATATGACCCCTAATCCAAATGCCTGTATGCCCAACATGATTCCCAAGAAGCGAGATAGGGTAAAAAACTGAAGGTAATTTAGGAAATACTGAACTCCAATTGCTATCATACTTAATAGGCACAAAACATAACCATGTGGCATACCCAATAGATAGAAAAGAAGCGGGAAAGGGGCCAGGAATAGACTGGAAAGTGTGTTGAGAGAGTTGTGGATCAAGATGATTCGCGCTTCCTCATCAGGTACCTTTTCATCCAGTCCAATTCGAGACATACGCATGAAAAATGACTGGAAGAAGAGACGCATGTAATTCATTGGTTCTGTTGCCATCAGACAAAGGGGGTTTATACCGTAGGTTTCAACTTTTTTAAGGTGAAGTAAAAGCTGCTGCCTTTCCCAGCTTCGGATTCCACCCAGATATCCCCACCATGCAGATTGATGATTTTTTTACAATTAGCTAAACCGATTCCCGATCCATTAATAGAAGAATTGGTATGACCTTTTTGGAACATTTGGAAAATTTTATCCTTCAGGTGTTGGTCAATTCCCGTACCATTGTCCTGTACATAGAATTTCCAGTGTTGTCCCTGATCTTCGGCCCCTATGCGAACAATGGGATGGGAATCCTCTTTTTTAAATTTTATGGCATTGGTGATGAGATTCTGAAACACGGAACTCAATTCCTCCTTATTGGCCACCACAGTTGGTAAGGGGGCGATAAATAAACGTCCATTGTTTTGCTGAATAAGATTTTCCAAATCCAGGCGAACATTTTGAACCAACTCACTGCAGTTGGTAGGTTCAAATTTTTCCTTTTGTCCCAGGACACTGTGGGCGAGTAAGGCATCTATGAGATGATTTAGTCGGGTACCTGCTTCCAAGATAAAGTTGAGGTAGATTTTTCCTTCTTCGTCTAAATGGTTCTCCTTTTTCTTTCGAAAAAGGGCGACAAAACTCAAAATGGTTTGTAAGGGCTGTTTGAGGTCATGTGAAGTGGAGTAAGAAAAGTTTTTGAGTTCTTCATTTCGGACAGTCAACTTCTCAACAAGTTCTGCATTTCGGATACGATACAAGTGATTGATCCAGTCCAGGCCAATAAAATAGGAGATAACCAAAAGGGTACAGAAGAATAAGAGAAATATTTGAAGGAAAAAAACAGTTTCTCCTGCTGAATAGAAAGGGATATAGGGGTGAAACCCTATCAGGACCCCCACACAAAAGACTAGGTTAATAGCAATAGCCCCTATTTTCTGGTAGATTTTCTGGAAATATAAAATGGGTAGTACCAACAGTGCCATAATTCCAAACTGAAATCCTGCATTGTATCCATAGAATACAACTCCCATGATAAAGCCCAGCATACCTAAAGTTAGACCTAAAAACCTGGCCAAAGCAAAATACTGAAAGTAGTTCAGGGCAAAGGGAACCACCAAGGCAAGAAAACTGATCGCACATAAGTAAAGACCTTCATACAGGTCTAGGAACAAAAATAGCAGGGGGAATGGGGAGAGAAGTATGGCAGAGGCCAGACCAAGATAATTGTGTATGAGAATGAGGCGAGCATCCTCTTCGGGAATCTGTTCATTTAATCCTGTATTGGCGAGCCTGAGGAAAAAATGCTTAATTCTTTTCCTGATGATCCACATAGTTGGCACACGTTCACCCTCCGATAGGTGAGTTAATTGGTAGATGAAAACTTTTAACAGGTTTCTAACTAATAGATATGCTAAAAAGTTTTCATCTATAATAATAGGTATACACTCTAATTTAAAAATAATTATTTACATAATTGGCAAAATTATGCAAATGGTGAATATTGCTGGATAAGCAGGGGGATCAATCAGATACTCGGCTTCAATTTTTTGATCGTAAAGTAAAATTGGCTTCCCCGACCTAGGGTAGATTCAACCCATATATCCCCCCCATGGAGGTTAATAATTTTTTTGCAGTTGGCTAATCCAATACCGGTCCCTTCTATATGTTTATGGTCATGGCCCACCTGGAATAATTGAAATATTCTTTCTTTTAGGTGTTCCTCTACCCCTACACCATTATCACAAACACAAAATTTCCAATATTGGCCCAGGTCACTAGCTTGAATCCTGACTACAGGTTCCTTGTTCCTTTGCTTGAATTTAATGGCGTTTGAAAGAAGGTTTTGAAATACCACTCGGAGTTCTTCTCGGTTAGCAACCAGCGTAGGAAGTGCTTCCTTATAAATATGGCACTTATTTTTTGAGATACTACTAACCAAATCTGCTTGAATTTCCTCCATTACCTGGTTGCAATCTACAGGCTCAAAGTTTTCCTTTTGCCCCAGTATGCTGTGTTCCAATAAAGCATTGATTAGGTGTTCTAAACGATTACCAGATTCTTGGATGAAATGTAGATACTGTTTTTCTGCTTCATCTAAGCGCTCTCCTTTTTTCTCTTTGAATAGGGTAACAAAGCTTAATATGGTCTGTATGGGTTGCTTTAGGTCATGAGAAGTAGAATAGGAAAAGTTTTTCAATTCCTCATTTCGGATCATTAAAGCTTCTATGAGGGCAGCATTCTTATTCATATACACCTTATTGATCCAGTTGGAACTGATGAAATAAGAGATGAGCACCAGGGTAACGAAGAAAGAAATGATTCCAAAAAGGATTAAACTATTCGGAGGTTCTCCATAAATAGGGCTCAAATCCCAGAAAATGAAAATTATAAGTAAAACGAGCACACAACAACTCAAAAAGGCAGCAATTTGATGGGAGGGCTTATTGAAATACATGATTGGTAAGGCTGCAACCACACAGATTCCATAGATAAAGCCCGTATGCAGACCCCAGAATATATAGCCTAGGGAAAAGGTGATGATCCCCAGGTAGATTCCAATAAGGCGCGCCAAGGCATAGTATTGAAACCTATGCAGAAAGAATGGGACAATTATACTTATAAAGCCGCTTAGGCAAATAAAATATCCTTCTGGAGTTAGGCCTAGGTATTTAAATATCAAGGGAAAAGGGGAAAGGATAAGGGTTGAGAAGGCAATGAGACAATTATAAATCATCCTTATCCGTGCTTCTTCATCAGAAATACGCTCATCAATGCCATTCTGTATGATGAAGTGCATGATTTTTTCCAGTTGATTGGAAGGATTTGGAGGAAGCCCTATGGGGGAAGTAATTCTATTAGAATCCGATGAATGTTTAATAATCAAAACCTTATTACATTAAAAATTACAATAAAGATATGAATATTATTTGGAGTCTAAGTAAAATATTTCGGATATTCCTTTTATACCCAAATTTGTCGTAATGGACTTCTTTATTATTCTACTTGAAATATGGATTCTTCTTTTTCCAGCAGACCCAACCCCTGCCCAGAATCCTAATGATGAGGCTTGGATTTCCTTATTTAATGGAGTTAACCTAGAAGGTTGGGACATCAAAATGGCAGGTTCTCCACTCAATGAGAACTACTTAGAAACCTTCCTGGTAGAGGATAGCATGATCCGAATCAGCTATGATCAGTATGAAAATTTTGGGGAAGCTTATGGACACATGTACTACCAAACGCCATATTCCTATTACAAAGTAGCCTTTGACTATAGGTTTACTGGGGTCCAGACTGCAGGAGGAGCTAGTTGGAATGTTCGCAACAGTGGAGTGATGCTACATTCTCAGTCTGCTGAAAGCAACGAATTTGGGCAACATTTTCCCGTATCGATTGAATTACAAATGCTGGGAGGATTGGGAGAAGGTACCCGGACGACGGGAAATGTTTGTACTCCAGGCACAGCCGTTGTCATGGGGGATTCTGTGAACTATGCCCACTGTATTTCTTCCTCTTCTGCTACCTATCATGGAGATCAATGGGTGCATGCTGAGGCAGTCGTTTACGGGGGAGAAGAAATGCATTTTCTCATTGAAGGGGATACAGTTTTAAGTTTCCAGCATCCTCAGATTGGAGGAGGCTTTATAAGCAAGGCCCGAGAAGGACGAGACTTTGATGAAATGGGAATAAAGCGGGACAAAGAAAAATGGATTCAAAAGGAGGGGAGTATTCTAACGGAAGGTTACATAGCTTTACAGGCGGAAAGCCACCCCATAGATTTTAAAAATTTGCAACTCCTTGATTTATGCGGGTGTATGGATACCCAGGCAAAGAATTTTAAATCTTATTTTGTAAAAGACGATCCCAAGGCCTGTAAGTATTGATCATTTAAATTCAAATAGGGGAGAGGATAAATACCGGTCTCCTCGATCGCAGATAATACAAACGACTACTCCTTCTTCCAGTGTTTCAACCAGTTTACTCGCAGCTGTAACAGCGCCCCCACTGCTCATTCCTGAAAAGATGCCTTCTTCTACAGCTAGTCTTCTGGCGGTTGTGCGTGCTTCATCCTCAGATACGTCAATTATTTGGTCGACTCGGTCCGCCTCAAAAATTTTAGGTAGGTATTCCTTAGGCCACCTACGGATTCCCGGAATGCGCGATCCCTCCATAGGTTGGGTGCCCACAATTTGCACATCTGGATTCTGTTCCTTCAGGTAACGAGAAACCCCCATAATGGTACCGGTCGTTCCCATTGCAGAAACAAAGTGGGTGATTTTCCCAGAGGTATCCCGCCAGATTTCTGGTCCAGTAGTCCTGTAGTGCATCCCATAGTTATCGGGATTGGCAAATTGATTGAGCATGACATAAGCCGGCTCGGAAGCCTTTTCCTCGGCATAATCCCGTGCATACTCCATTCCCCCTTGTGCCTGCGTCAAAATCACTTTGGCACCAAAGGCTTGCATCGTCCGAACCCTTTCTATTGTCGCCGTTTCGGGCATTACCAGTTCTATTTCGATTCCATAATGTCTGGCAATCATGGCCAGAGCAATGCCGGTATTACCACTGGTGGCTTCAATCAATTTTTTTTCTGCCGAAATCTCTCCTCTTTCCAGAGCTCCCTTAATCATGCCCAATGCAGCCCGATCTTTTACACTCCCTCCGGGATTGTGGCCTTCCAACTTCCCATAAACTGTTATACCAGGTTTTTTGATCAGGTCTTGAATTTCTACCAGGGGAGTATTCCCGATAAGGTCAATGATGTTTGACATAGTCGTTTGCGTATTTTACCTGGGCTTTATGGTACAAGCGAGAGTGAGGGGCTACACTTTCCGTAATCCATACATTTCCCCCTATTATGCTATCATGTCCAATGATAGTCTCTCCCCCAAGTATAGTTGCTCCGGAATATATGGTTACCCGATCCTCAATAGTAGGGTGCCGTTTGGTATTGTGTAGGTTTTTGTTAATGCGCATAGCTCCCAGGGTAACCCCTTGGTAGACCTTCACTTTGGCTCCAATTATGGTTGTTTGCCCTATTACCACCCCAGTTCCATGGTCTATAAAAAAACTTTCCCCGATCTGGGCTCCAGGATGGATATCAATTCCTGTTTTGCTATGGGCATGCTCAGTCAGAATGCGAGGTATAAGGGGAACTTCCAATTTGTAGAGGGCATGTGCCAGACGATAAACGGCAATGGCTAGGAACCCCGGGTAGGTCCGGATTACTTCTGACCTACAGGTAGCTGCTGGGTCTTCATCCGTGATGATCTGTGCATCGGCCAACAACATATTCCTTATTTGGGGTAATTGTTCTATAAAGGCCCATTCTATATGGTCTGGCGACTGATTGAGTCGATCCTTTATTAGGGAGAGTAACTCGTTGAGCTCGAGTCTAATTTTCTGGTAGTGAAGGTCCAACTCTCGCACAGAAGAATATTGTTGATCTGAGAGCTCGGGAAACAAGAGCGGAAGAATCTGCTGAATGACACTACATATTTGTTTGGGCGGAGGGAGAGATTCGGCATCCTTGTGGGCTGTGTACAGGTCAGAGAGAAAAGATTCTTCCATAGGTGATGAGTTATAGCAATAAGGGTGAAAAATTTCCTGGCAAAATTCCCCTGTTTTACGAATGAGAGGAAAAAAAGATCAATGGATTAAGCAATTTAAAGTTAATCTCCTGCTACCAAAGTGCTTAGCATCCATTTATCTTGTTGAAAGGCAAAGAATGCTCGGAAATCTATGGGACTTTTTAGAAATTTTCCGTAAACGTAACCCACATTTCCATTGGAAGTTTTGACTTTTTCCCAGGTATGGATTTCTCCCCCAATTGTTTGTTCTACGGGCGTTTCACCTGGATCCAAGGGAACCCCTTCCACAATTTCAAAATTCAGGGAGCCTAGTACGGCTCCTTCTAGACCAGGTTTGTTTCTAATGCGTACCTCTGTTCCTACCACGGCTTTATGAGCATAAGGATTTTCTACGGATAGGAAAAAGGTATAGGGGCAAATAAAAAAATTGAACTCACTTGAAGAAAATAGGCCCCCCATCTCCAAAACTTCTATCAGTACGCCCCAAAGAGAGGAATTCTCAGGGGCACTCTGCAGGTTCCAATTATTAATAAATTCCGCTTTAGTCTGTTCGACGTCGAAGCTCATAGCAATTTTATCCCCAATGTGCCCAAGTAAAAAGGCTGTATCTTTTTGCTGCAAGGCCTGTAGCATGGAATCCTTAAAAAGGATAAAATGGGGATTTAAATCTGCCTGATCTAAGGGCTCAAAGCGTCCGTTTTGAATAGGGATTCCATCCGTATAGTCTATCCAATCCGCCTGGGCCTCGGGATCCAGTATCATGGTATTGAGGATGATAGTGTCGGGTACCACGAATTTGTCTTCCACTGCATAGCCCTTTTCTTCAGGCTTGCTGGGAGCTGCTTTTTCAGGAGTTCCAGAGCTAGGGCTACATCCCATTACAGCTATTAGGTCTATGAAAAGATAAATGAGGAAGTAAATACAATGAATCTTTTGGCAACGCAAATAAAAAACCTCTTTGAATGGCATTTTCTAATTGTTTTCCAGGAGTATTTCTAAGCTTTGTCTTACGATTTCTCCCATGGTACTACAGTGTAGAAATTTACCATTTTTGTAGTGATCTGCAAGTTCTTCCCTCAATTGATCCACAAAGGTTTCTTTGGAAAGGGAGTCTTGAACCATTATTTGTAGCAAATTAATGATCTGGTTGCCTGAATAGCGGATTCTTCCCGCAATCATGACCCGTTCCTCTTTTTGGTACTGGCGAACTGTGGTTGGGTCCATATGGCGCATCCCTAGTTCTATTATGGGTTGATTTTGTTTGAAGTACTGGGGCATGTACACACTCTTCCGAGGCTCGTAGGATTGCTGGTCGAAATCTATGGCCCGGATTCTATAGTGAATGTCTTCAAAATCTGGGGTTATATCTACCACGTAGTTACTGGAATGCATATCGCCCAATAGCCTGACAAAACATCGTTCGTTGAACTTAACAAATTCTTTTGCCAGACGGATTTCATTTTCTACCTGTCCGGGCTCTAGGTATCCCTCAAAAAATTCTTTTCCGGGTATTCCTGCAATGTGCTCCTCAATTAAAGTGTGGTCATCTACGACGTAACTGATTCGATTGGGCGAGAGCAAATGCTCTAGCTCCAGGCCATAGATTCGGGAAGCATCAGCGTGCTTCACATAAAAATAATCGAAGTTGTCATTGATTTTGTTGACAATACGTACCCGGAAGGGTTGAGTGTTCCCATAGAGGCAGAGATCTATCCGGTCAATATATAAATGCTTCATCACGGAGAGGTCCCCATGAGTTCTCAGGGAAGCATATATTTTTTTAAGGCTTTCATGTATGTGAAGGAGATCGCTTTGTTGGTATAATAACGAAATCCAAAGGGTATCCTGTCCATGTTTATCCAGGTGGGTGATGGAGTCTTCATAGCGGAGAAGGTCATCATACCTGATAGGAAGGGGAATTTCTCTCCCATATTCCTGGAGGTACTTTCTCAGGCCCTTACTGATTTTAAAGGGAATCTTTTTCTTCTGAATTTTAGCCATTATCCTTCCATTTGGAAGTCGTCTAAGAAGTTCGTGGCATATTCTCCCGATTGGAAACGGGCGTCTTGCATGAGTTGTTTATGGAAGGGTATGGTGGTATTCACCCCATCTATAATAAACTCATCCAAAGCACGAGCCATTTTGGCAATTACTTCTTCCCGGGTAGGGGCAGAAACGATCAGCTTTCCAATCATGGAGTCGTAGTAGGGGGGGATCATATATCCGGAAAATGCATGGGTATCTACCCTTACTTTGTGTCCTCCGGGTTTGTGGAAGTATTTTATTTCTCCGGGAGAGGGGCGGAAGTCATTGAATACATCCTCTGCATTGATCCGAACCTCCATAGCCCAGCGTCCTTCTGGCATAATGAAGGGACCTTCTAGCTTTTCTCCCCAGGCAATGCGAATCATCTCTTTGATGAGGTCTACATCGTATATTTCCTCAGTTACGGGGTGTTCTACCTGGATTCGGGTATTCATTTCCATGAAGTAGAAGTTCCCTTGTATATCGTACAAAAACTCAACGGTTCCAGCTCCTTCATAATTGACGGATTTAGCAGCTTTGACAGCTGCTTCCCCCATTTTTTCCCGGTTTTCCGGAGTCAAAACGGGACTGGGGGATTCCTCTACCAGCTTCTGGTGTCTTCTCTGTATGGTGCAGTCGCGTTCTCCCAGGTGGTATACATTACCATGTTGATCGGCAATTATCTGTATTTCTACGTGGCGAGGCTGTACGATGAATTTTTCCATGTAGATGCCATCGTTGCCAAAGGCGGCTCCGGACTCTGCCTTGGCGCTATTCCAGGCATCGGACATCATATCAGGGTGGTCTACCTTGCGCATTCCCTTCCCGCCTCCTCCTGCCGTAGCTTTTAGTAAAACGGGGTAACCAATCTCTTCTGCCAGGCTGATAGCTTCTTCCAGGGTATCGATCAAGCCTTCGGAACCTGGAACAACAGGTACACCTGCCGCTCTCATAGTCTTTTTGGCGGTTGCCTTGTCTCCCATTGTATCGATTACCTTGGCCCTTGGGCCGATAAATTTGATGTGATGATCTTCACAGAGTTGGGAAAATTCGGCGTTCTCAGCAAGGAATCCATAACCTGGATGAATGGCATCCACTCCACAAATTTCTGCAGCGGCGATGATATTGGCCATACTCAGGTAACTCTCGTTACTGGGAGGAGGCCCTATGCATACGGCCTCATCAGCAAAGCGTATATGAAGGCTATCCTTATCGGCTGTAGAATAGACAGCAACTGTATGTATGCCCATCTCGCGACAGGTTCTCTGGATTCGTAGAGCGATTTCCCCACGATTGGCGATCAAAATTTTTTTGAACATAATCAAGCAGCCCTGAAGGGTTGAGAATTAGGATAACTCAAGGAGAAAAAGCGGTTGGTCGTATTCAACCGGTTGGGCATTATCTATAAGGATTTTTACCACCTTTCCCTCGACTTCTGACTCAATTTCATTAAACAGCTTCATCGCTTCAATGATACAAAGTACCTGCCCTTTGGATACATGATCTCCCACTTTCACAAAAGGAGGGGTATCGGGGGAACCTGCCCGATAAAAAGTCCCAATCATAGGGGACTTAAAAGTAAAGGCATTGTCATTGGTAGAGCTTTCTTCCACAGCGGCTGTTTCAGCTGCCTTCTTCTCTACGGGTTGAGGGGCTGGTGCTGGGGCAGCCTGGGGAATGGGAGCAGCAGTGGCAATGGGGATAGGACTTTGAGTCGTATACACCACATTATTTTCGGGTGCTTTTCGCTGAATCTTGATCTTAAACCCGTCCTTTTCGATTTCTACTTCCGTGAGGTTTGTCCGATTGACTAATTTGAGGATATCTTGTATTTCTTTAAACTCCATTCCAAATAGGCTTAGGTATTGAATAGTTGTAGGTTTGTTTAGGACTTGATTCTTTCCATATAACCCTTGGAGGCTGTATCAATTTTGATTTTATCCCCAATATTAATAAAAAGGGGAACCTTTATTTCTGCTCCGCTGTTTATGGTGGCTGGTTTTTGGGCATTGGTAGCCGTATCGCCTTTTATACCAGGCTCTGTATAGGTAACTTCTCGGATCACATACTGAGGAAGCTCTACCGTGAGAGGCGTTTCATCATCTGTATTGAACAAGACTTCGACAGAGTCGCCTTCCAATAGTAAATCCATGGCCTCTATCATTTTCTTGTCCATGTTGATCTGTTCGTAGGTATCTGTATCCATGAAAACCAAGCTATCCCCCTCATCATACAGGTATTGATATTTCCTTCTTTCTACGCGAATCTCGTCTATTTTCGTGCTTTTATTGAAAGAGTTTTCAATAACCTTACCCGTTGTCAGACTTTTCATCGTCACACGGACAAAAGCGGCGCCTCTCCCCATTTTCACGTGCTGAAATCCCGTTACAGAATATATATCGTGGTTATACCTAAAGGTCAAGCCATTGCGTATATCCGAAATATTAGCCATATAAATAAAATTAAACTTCGATAGAATCGTCGCAAATTAAAAAAAATCGACAGACTAATTACCTATATTCTCGATATAGAATCCAGATTGCCTGAAATTTCCTTCAACTGAGCCCAATAAGCTCTCTTCTCCCGAACGAATATTTCTTCGAAAAAGCCCTCCCGCTCGGATAAAATATACCTGAGCTTCAAAAAAATCTACTACGGCATCTTCTACTCCTGTAATACTTAAGGTGTCTAACTGGAATACCCCTTCATGGGTTAAGCTGGCTCTTCCAGACACTTCTTTTCCAAAGCGCGGGCTGTCGATTGTGCTATGAAGAACTTTTTGGGCATTGGCCGGGACAGATGTGGGAACTAAAGCGTCCGTATTGAAGTTGAGGCTAAAAGCGCGTAACTCATTTCTTCCTACATACACAAAGGTAGAAGCAGAGCTCGGGTCTACCTGTATGGATTGTATGGGGCCTTCCAAGTTTAGACGAGCGATTTCACTGAGGCTTTGTTCCTGGAAAATTCCTAGCAGGCTATCGGCTAGCTGTATGTAAAATTTCCCACTTCGGTAAGCCATAATGCCCGGTTTTTCTCCAGGATCTCTAAAGAATAGCTCTCCCTTTTTCTTGTGTAGAAAACCAATTTGCTGAGTTAGGGTATCCGAGAAGCATAGATAGGTCTCCCCGATTTGGAAAAAATGGGCATTGGCCTCTCCCAGGTCATGTACTTCCTGTACTTGATCGGAATCAAGGCCTATTTCCACCATTTGATGGTCTTGAAGGTCACTGATCCAAAGGGATTCACCCGCTATCCTGAAATCCCCAATAGCTTGCTCGGGCATTCCCCAGGCATTCCCCCTATTTTCCTGAATTTGGTCATTGGAAATCCCCCAAAAGCGAAGGCCTGTGCCAGATTCTGACTGTATCCCTAGAAAGGCTTGATGGGTAACGGGGAAAAATTCCGCATCGTCATCGAATGAGCAAGCTGCCAAAATGAAGCAAATATAGCCTCCTACACACCAACATATTACACGCATTGCACACAAATTTTCGGGTAAAGTTACTTAAGAAGGATCGGAATATTCCTATCAGAAAGATTATCAGAAAAAATTATGGATTTTTTTTTTTGCCTTCCTGTGTGACCTCGAAATTTTCTTCCGTCTCAAGTACGAACCATCAATTCCTACCTGGGGATCCACTCCCCAATAAGATGGTTCACTAGCAATCCGAGCCTCTCTCCGTAAGGAGAGGGGTTTTTCTTTTCTGGAGCAGGAAATTTCAACGAATTCCTGCTCCAGAAAAGAAAAAGGGGTTCACTAAAGTGAAGGGCAGATGGAGGATTTTGCTTAAATCTGCTATATTTGACGAGAATGAGTCCGTTCATGCCTGAATCCTCCTTTACAGAAAGAGTGTCTGATGATTGCGCCTTTGATATGATCTATGTCAAGGGAGGGATATTCTGGATGGGAGATTCTTCGGTGGACTATTATGAGGAGGACCTAACTCCCCATAAAGTCCAGTTAAACTCCTTTTGCATAGGAAAGTATCCAGTTACTCAGAGAATATGGAAATCCTTGATGGGTAAAAAACCCTCTTTTTTTAAAGGACCTAAATGTCCTGTAGAACAGGTTTCTTGGGAAGACTGTCAAGAATTCCTAAGTAAGTTGAATGTGGAAACAGGCAAGTCCTATCGGCTTCCTACTGAAGCAGAATGGGAATATGCTGCAAGAGGGGGCTCAAAAAATCAAGACTTTGTTTATTCAGGCAGTTACAAACACTACGAAAAATTAGCACCAGGAGTTGAGGAAAAATATCCTGAAGGCATTCTAGGAGTATGAATCTTATCCAAAAATTGTAAATTAAGACAAAACCCAAGCTCCTCATGTCAGACTGCCACTCCTATTCCCGACCCCAAAGTCGAAGAGACTTCCTCAGCCAAACAGCCATGGGCCTGGGCGCCATGGGCTTGGCTACCTTGATGAATCCGGGCTCTTTGCGCGGGAATACGCTCGCTTCTGAAGCACTCAGCCTTCCCCACTATGCCCCGAAAGCTAAAAGAGTCATCTTTTTGCACCAGAGTGGAGCCCCCTCTCAGATGGACTTGTTTGACTACAAGCCTCTATTAAATAAAATGCAGGGAGAAGAGTTGCCAGACTCTATCCGCCAGGGACAACGACTTACTGGAATGACGGCCGGCCAAACGTCTTTTCCCCTGGTAGGAACACCTTATTCCTTCGAACAATATGGCCAATCTGGGGCCTGGATGAGTGAGTTGCTTCCTTGGCACCACAAGATTACTGATGAAATATGTATCATCCAATCGATGTATACAGAGGCCATCAATCACGACCCTGCCATAACCTTTCTCCAAACGGGTTCGCAGCTACCAGGAAGACCTTCCATCGGTTCCTGGATAGACTACGGACTGGGAAGTGAGAATGAAAACCTACCAGCCTTCATCGTACTGGTTAGCAAAAACCAAGGCGGTCAACCCCTCTATGCCCGGTTGTGGGGCAATGGCTTTTTGCCTTCCCAACACCAGGGCGTGCAATTTCGATCGGGGAAGGACCCGGTCCTCTACCTGAGCAACCCTCCAGGAGTAGGAAAGGAAGACAGAAAAAAACAGCTCGACATTCTGCGTCAGATGCAAGAAGGACAGTTCGAAGCCTTCCAGGACCCCGAGATCGAAGCGCGAATCGCCCAGTATGAAATGGCCTTTCGCATGCAGACGTCGGTCCCAGAGATTACCGATACGTCCGATGAACCGGAGTATATCTATGATCTTTATGGAGAAGATTCTCGCGATCCGGGTACCTATGCTGCAAACTGTCTACTAGCTCGACGCCTGATTGAAAAAGGGGTGACCTTTGTTCAATTGTACCATCGGGGCTGGGACCACCACGGGGGCTTGCCCCATCGCCTTCCCGTCAAATGTCGGGAAACAGATCAGGCCTCTGCTGCCTTGATCATGGACCTCAAGCAGCGGGGCCTGCTAGATGATACCCTGGTGATTTGGGGAGGGGAATTTGGACGCACCAACTATTCACAAGGGAATCTGACAGCAACGAACTTTGGGAGAGACCACCATCCCAGGTGTTTTACGATTTGGATGGCAGGGGCTGGGGTGAAAAAGGGGCTTATCTACGGAAAAACAGACGATTTTAGTTATAACATCGTGGAGAATCCAGTCCACATTCACGATTTTCAAGCTACCTTGATGCACCTTATGGGCATTGACCATGAAAAATTCACCTATAAATTTCAAGGACGGAGGTATCGTCTCACCGATGTACATGGAAAGGTGGTGAAGGATATCTTGGCTTAAGAAAAAGGATTCATGCAGAAATATATCTTTGTTGCGGGGCTATTGGGGACTCTCCTCATGGGGGGATGTGGAAGTCCTATTCCCCCGGATCTCCAATCGGCCTATCAAGAGCTGCCTGAAAAGGTGGATTTCAATTTTCATATTCGCCCCATACTTGCCGATCGCTGCTTTAGCTGCCATGGGCCAGATGAAAAGGCACGTGAAGCGGGCTTGCGCTTGGATATGGAGGAAGCTGCCTTCGCTCGACTGATCGAATCGGGCAATAGAGCCCTGGTCAAAGGGAGCCTGTCTCGTAGTGCTGTCTGGAACAGAATTACCCATTCAGACCCCGCTCAACTCATGCCCCCTCCCGAATCAAATCTGTCTTTGTCCCAGACAGAAATTGCCCTTGTCGGAAAATGGATAGAACAAGGAGCAGAATGGAAAAAGCATTGGGCCTTTATCCCCCCCAACAAACCCCAAGTCCCTGCTCTTCCAGAAGACTTAGATCCAGTCGAAGGATACAGCCCCCGGAATCCCATTGACCACTTTATCCTGGCAAAGCTAGGAGAGATGGGGCTTCAGCCTTCCCCAGAAGCGCCTAGGGAACGTCTTATCCGTCGACTCTATATGGATTTGACGGGTTTACCACCCCATTTGGAAGCCGTCGAACAATTTTTGATGGATGAAGATCCTCAAGCCTATGAACGGCTTGTTGATCACATTCTCCAGACGAATGCTTTTGCCGAAAGGATGGCCATGGATTGGATGGACGTAGCCCGCTATGCGGATTCTCATGGCATGCACGCTGACGGATATCGAGAAATGTGGCCTTGGCGAGACTGGGTGATAGAGGCCTTTGCCAAGAATCTGCCCTATGATGACTTTGTTACCTGGCAATTGGCAGGGGATTTACTCCCTCAGGCTACCCGAGAACAAAAGCTTGCATCGGCCTTCCAACGCAATCAACCCATGAATTCAGAGTTAGGCATCGTCACAGAAGAATATCGCCTAAAATATGTAGAAGATCGAACCAATACCACTGCCAAAGCCTTCATGGGGCTTACCATGGAATGTGCGGCCTGCCATGACCACAAATTTGATCCCATCTCCCAAAAAGAATATTACCAACTGTCCGCCTTTTTCAACAACCTGGATGAATTGGGAATGATCGGGAATGACAGAAACTTCGGTCCGATGCTGCTCCTCCCAGAGCCGGAGATCGAAGGGAAGATCGCCCGGATTTCTCAGGAAATTGACCGGTTGGAACGAGAGCAGAGCCTTAAGAAGGAAGAGATTCAAGACCTGGAGGAATTTATTCGCACGGTTGATAGCCAGGGAGTCCCCCTTCCGGAACCCGATGGATTCTATCCCCTAAACACCCTGGATGAAATCAAAACAAGTAAGGGTAATAAAGAGCGTGTATTGGATGGGAATCCCCAGGCTTTTGTCAGGGGTAAGCCCGAGCTACTTCCTGGAAAGTTTGGCCAGGGCATCCGGCTGGATAGCGATTACGACCTGATTTTTCTCAAAGGTCTGGGGAATTTTGATACCCATGAACCTTTTTCTGCCAGTGTATGGATTAAACCCGAGGTGAAGGGAAGGTTTCAAACCATCATGGGCAATATTGGGAGTAAAAATGCAGGTTGGAGGGGTTGGGTTATGTATTTGGATACCCTCAATCGACCTGCAATGAAAATTGTTCATTCCCTTTCTCATAACCTGATCCACCTCGTTGCCTTTGATTCAGTTCCAGTTAATGAATGGACACACATCTCCTTTACCTATGATGGATCTGCCAGAGCAGGAGGACTGCATCTATTCAAGAATGGGTCTCCGCTGGAGTTGACCGTTTTCAAAGACCATTTGTATAAGAATATTCGTCCGGTAAAAGGCAGGGGCTATGTGCCGGATCCTGGGCGGAGTATTATGCTAGGGAAGGGGCAAAGCTATCTATATTGCGACACAGATGATGGCGCTTTTGAGGGGAGCTACGACCAGATAAGGCTCTTTCAACAAGCGCTCACTCCCTTGGAAATTAGCCAATTGTACCGGGAAGATAGCCAGGAGGCTTTGCCGAGTTCTTCCCCTCCCCCCTCCTTTTACGCCACCCAATACCTCTACCGCCATGACCTGACGTATCAACAAAATCAAAAGAAATTGAGGGAGCTGCGGAAGCAAAGATATGAGCTGCTCGATCAGGTTCCGGAGATCATGGTACAGGAAGAGATGG
Organism: Bacteroidia bacterium; assembly: GCA_965263105.1. Lineage (GTDB taxonomy): Bacteria > Bacteroidota > Bacteroidia > J057 > J057 > JBCCTX01. The sequence continues at coordinate 2,924,624 of CBDHGL010000003.1, forward strand.
CGACTCCCAGAAAGACTTATCTGCTGGAACGAGGTCAGTACGACTCGCCTGGGGAAGAGGTCTTTCCTGCAACACCTTCCTATCTTTCACCTTTCTCCGAATCTCTCCCCCCCAATCGATTGGGCCTTAGCCAATGGTTGTTTGATGAAAAGCATCCCCTCACGGCTCGGGTAGCAGTGAACCATTACTGGCAATTGCTGTTTGGAGAAGGCCTGGTGAAAACCCCTCACGACTTTGGCACCCAAGGAGCTCTGCCTACCCATCCCCAATTATTGGATTGGTTGGCGCTTAGCTTCCGGGAATCAGGTTGGGATGTGAAAAAGCTTCTCAAGCTCATGGTCAGTTCGGCTACCTATCGCCAATCTTCTGCAAGTACGCCTGAGCAAATGGCCATAGATCCCCAGAACCGATACCTTTCAAAAGGGGCGAGTTATCGGCTTCCCTTTGAGATGATCCGAGACAATGTGCTTGCCGTGAGTAATTTGATGGATTCTACCATAGGAGGCCCAAGCGTTAAGCCCTATCAGCCTGAAGGGCTGTGGAAAGAAAAGAATGAGTTTTCTGACGTGTTGAAAACCTATGTGCCCGATTCTGGATCTAGTTTATACCGTAGGAGCCTCTACACCTTTATTCGCCGTACCTCTCCTCCGCCGGCCATGACAGCCTTTGATTTGCCTCAAAGGGATGTATGTATTGTGAAAAGAGAAAAGACCAATACTCCCCTACAGGCCCTTATTCTAATGAACGATCCCCAGTTCGTAGAGGCAGCTCGTATCTTGGCAGAGCGGATTCAACGAGAAGGAGGGACAAGTTCGGGCCAGAAGATATCCATGGCCTTTCACCTAATTTGTGGAAGAGAGCCTTCTACCCAAGAAAAGAGCTTGCTACAAACTCAGTATCGGCAGGCCTTTCAAAAATTTAGGCAGCATCCGGAAACGGCAATGGCCCTATTAGAGGTAGGCGCTGCTCCTTCAGATCCAAGCCTGGAGAAATCCGAGACGGCTGCGTGGACTATGGTTACCAATACGATAATGAATTTTGATGAGGCGTATATGAAGCGGTAGTAGGGATTCTGGAGGGCAGAGTTAATGGAATAGGAGATGTCAAATAGATATTTTTTGGGGTTCTTTGGCATAAAGGAGCGTTTTTGTCCCTTCTACTTCAGCAATGAAATAGGGATTTTTTAAACTGGGATAATGAACAAAATCAACTTCTCTACTAAGTAACTTTCTTACGGCAGCGATGAATAGACGAATATGCGGAATGGAATTGTCTCCTGTTTCCATTCGGAGACAGGAGAGGCAGAAATTTTCTCTGTTTTAGCTTGAATTTGGCAAACACTGTCTGCCAAATTTATACATGTAAAGATAATTAATTCCCATTTTTTGGTCAGCTCACTGGATTTGAATCCACCCTAAATCTTTCTATAAATGGGTTCCAAAACCTGAGATATTAGACTCATTACAGTTGAATAATCAAGATCTTCATTTAGTCTTGACTTCTTTAGAAAAGCATTCCATTGTTTTCTACGATTTTCGTCTTGATGAAATGCTTCTGAGAAAATAATGTGCTCTTCGGTGCGGATTGTTTCTCGACGATGAAAGGTAGCTCTAACTGCTTCTTCAAGGATAGACAATTCATAAGTGTGCTTGAGTAGAATTTGATATACATCATAAAAATCTTTCATTCTACTATTCAAATCTGCCAGATCTATCATTGCCTCAAACTTTTCCGATATCACAGATTCGATAGAATATGCCATAACCTCAGGTGGATCCATTTCTAATAAAGTTGGGAAGGACATACTCACAGGAGCAGGAATGACAATATCTCCAAATCCAATATCAATCTGGAGGCGCTGGCGAATCTTTCCTAAGGAGGCATAAACCTTTACCCTTATGCCTGGATAATTTCCTTCTTTCACAATATCTTCCGTTTCCAAGCTAGCAACATCAAAAAATACTCCGTCCTCAACTGACTCAATTTGGCAGATTTCCTGAAAGATGGCTAAGATGGTACTGCTATCTGCTGAAAGGTCCCTGGCCAATAAATCCAGATCCAAAGTTGGCCTGCTTGCTAATTGTTCTAGTGCATAAACTAAAACTCCTCCTTTCAGGAGAAATCTACTTTTATACCCAGATTGAGAAAGCCTATACAAGAGGCGTTCTTGAAAATATCTCGTAAGGGTTAGTTGATGATTTTTATTATGCTTTTTGGAGAGATTTAATAATCGTGTTTTTATGGATTGAATGCTGCCTTTCATATCAATACTTCTAAATATTGTTTTGCGGTCGAATATATTTTTAGCTTTCGAGCATAAACCATAACTTTTTGAATATTCCTCTCTTTTAGATTCAGGTAGGATTTTAGGACTTCCTTTGTTGCATCCATCCCCACTTTATTCCGGAATTTCAGAAAATCACATACTGTCTTTTCTTTATCATAAATCGGAACTTCTTCCTCGTTTGAAAGCAGATGTGTCAGACCCACGGTAAATTGGGGCTCTTGCCAATAATACAGTTTTACAGGCGGATAATCAGGCAAGCGGACTTTACTTTTCCATGGAATAGCTATGTGATGTTCTACAGGAACAAAGGTTGACAATTCATGAAAGAAAGCAGCCGAATGCAAGCAGAAAACGCCTTTAGGAATTATCCGAACTACTTCTTGCCGCTCATCTACCTCCTCTCCTTGCCAAGCATACACCCCCTGCTTAATCCTTCTAATAAACTTACGATCTATCAGTTTATTCAAAAAGTAATAGCTTATTCCAGCCTCCTGGAGCTCTTTTATTCCAAGAATACCTCCTTTGCTTGAAAAAAGCTGTTGTATGTAAGTGGAATCTTTTATCAAAACACGGCAACAAGGTTTATTTGCCGTAAATTTATTAAAATCTTCCTGATTTCATGTATAAAAATTAGAGTTTTCTTTGCATGAAACTGGATTTGTGTAAAGATTCTTCAATTTTCTTTACATGAAAAGGGCAGAGAAGTCATGTAATGCTCATCTATTCCTCCTTCACCTAATTTTGAAGAAAATTATTATTGGTATCTGGATAATAAAATATCATAATTTAAATTGTCGTGCCACTGGATCGACAATTTCGTGTTCAAAGAAGAGATCCTAGACTTTTGGTTGGAAATAAATTTTTTTATCTGATGTCATTTGAAAATTTTCATTCGACATCAGGAATTTGTCTCACTATTTGTCGCACTTAGCCCTAAAATATGCATTTCAAGGCTGTGAGTGCGACTTTGCAGAGAGTGAGGGATTAACTCCGCTGATCCCCGGATGGGGGAATGAGGTACAAGCCAAGAAATTTTCCTCACTTCGTTCGGTTTTTTATTCCCCTCAGTCGCTTATCAAAAATTTAGTCTTTTTGAACACTTCCTCGGAAAACAAAAACTCCCGCTCGCTATGCTCACGGGAGGTTAGAATTTGCTTGCAGAGAGTGAGGGATTAGCTCCGCTGATCCCCAAATGGGGAGATAGGTACAAGCAAATTCTACCCCCTTCACTTCGTTCAGTTTTTTGTTTTCTGAGTTGGTTTATCAAAATGAATTTTGAACACTTCCTCGGAAAACAAAAACTCCCGCTCGCTATGCTCACGGGAGGTTAGAATTTGCTTGCAGAGAGTGAGGGATTCGAACCCTCGGTACCCGCAAAGGTACACACGCTTTCCAGGCGTGCCCAATCGACCGCTCTGGCAACTCTCTGTAGGGTCAAATTAAGGGAAGGCAAAATTAGTAAAATTTCGATGTAAATCTAAAATTTGATGAGAAAGTTAGGACTTCGTCATCACTTTGTTCATCTAACCAACAGGATTTTTCCTGGACTTAAAATACAGGGATCCTCGGCCATCCATGGGGAAAATATTCCCAAATTATTCGACAATTTGTACAAAAATCGCTATTTTAAATAGATTAAATAGGACATTATTGGAACTCGAAATACCATATTGGGCTTAATAGCCTATTTTAAGGTTCTGCTCTCTCGATTTAGGAAGCGAATCTTCTGCCAATCAGCCTTTTGGGTATTGATATTCTTCCAGGTATGTATCGCCTTTTCCCAACCGGACCATATCTATTTTGACCACATTACAACCCAGGAGGGGCTTTCTCAAAACGATGTCAATTGCATCCTTCAAGATCGAAGGGGCTTCATGTGGTTTGGCACCAATGATGGGCTAAATCGCTATGATGGATATGCCTTTAAGGTATTCAAACCAGATTCTAAGAACCCTTTTTCCATTGCCAGTAACCTGATTATGGCACTGGTCGAAGACGAGAAAGGAGGAATCTGGATAGGTACAGCTGGATCAGGATTAATCTATTTTGACACAAACACCCAACGATTTTATTCCTTAGCTTCCCCATTAGCAAAAAATCACATTGATGTAAATCCCCACGTCCGCCAAATGATGTTAGATAATTTGGGGCGACTTTGGGTATCCACACAAGATGGGATGTTTGTTCTGGAGTTAGGAAATTTCCCTGATCAAGAAAACCTTCATGTAAGAAACCTGACTAAGCGGTTCTTACCGAAGGAGCTTCAAACAGGTTTTGGTGGGGACATCTTTCAGGAGGAGAATGGGACCATTTGGATTAGTAACAGCGAGGGATTATTTCGCTTGTCTCCTGGCGACTCCTTAGGAACTTTTAACCAAGCCGAAAATATTCCGACTTACCTTGATGGATCTGTTCCGGTTGTGAATTCCATTGTAAAAGACTTAGCTGGATACCTCGTTTTGAGTACGAGCCGGGGCCTTCTTTATCAAACAAAAAAGGGAGAGAATGGGGAGCCTTCCTTTCAGGAAATTACCTCGGATTCATACGCTGATTTAATCATAGATCCCCACAACAGAATTTGGGCATCGGGTGCTCAGGGGCTACAGTGTTATACCAAGGGCCATCCGAATTCTCTTCCAATTTTATCCGGCAGTTATCGGAATGATCTGGGCGATTCCCACAGCCTGAATAAAAATGTGCTAAGAACCCTTTTTATTGATCGCAATGGACTCATTTGGGTAGGTACCAATGGCGGAGGCATAAATAAATTTGATCCCGATAAAATGGCCTTTCGCCATTTTAAAAAGAACTTGCATAAAGGGAGTATAGGATACGATAAAATCCGATCTATTTTTGAAGATAGCGAGCGAAATTTATGGATTGGAACAGAAGGAGGAGGGATGGATTTCTTGTCTGCCAAAGTAGGCGCAGGGGATTATGAATCCTTTCAACATATTGAAGAAAATAGCCACATATTCGCTATCGAAGAAGTACAGCAAGGTACTGCGAAATGGTTATATTATGGTGGGCAGAATAATCCCTCTTTATACAGAATAAAGATTCCCCAAGGATCTCATTTGGTCGATTCCTCTACAATGGAAATTATTTCTCCCATTGATGGGGCTGTTTTTTCCCTGTTGAACGATCAAAATGGGCGACTCTGGGTGGGTACCTATAACAATGGATTGTATGTTATTGATCTTCAAACGGAAGGGCAGAGTTTAGCATTTGAGAATTTTCAACATGATCCTCAAAATCCCCAGAGTCTATCTGATAATATTATCAGAAGCCTATTAAAAGATAAAGAAGGTAATATTTGGATAGGTACAGGAAATGGCTTGAATAAGTTGTCGGCTTCATCTATTCGACAAGGGCAGACAAAGTTCATTTCTTACAAAGCTAACCCCAAGGATCCTTCTTCTCTCAGCCATAACTACATACTGCCACTGTTTGAAAGTTCTCTGGGAGAGATATGGATCGGTACCTTCGGGGGAGGATTAAATCGCTATGTCCCGGCTCGAGATAACCTTCCGGCTCATTTTGAAAGGTTTACCGAAAAGGAAGGATTGGCTAATGATGTTGTAAAAGGGATACTGGAAGACAAACAGGGGAATCTCTGGATTTCGACGAATAAAGGCCTCTCACAATTTGACCCGAAATCTCGAACCTTTAAAAATTACGATCCCCATGATGGCTTGCAAAGCAATGAGTTTGGTGAACTTGCCTGCTTCAATCGCCACAATGGTGAAATGTTGTTTGGGGGAGTAAATGGATTCAATTCATTTTTCCCAGGTAGCTTTAGCGATAATTCCCAACTAGCAGAAGTAGTTTTTACAGGATTTCAGGTATTAAATAAAGCTATTGGAACAGGTGAGAAACTCAACAGGAATGTAATCCTTAGGCAACCCATTACTCAAACTAAGCACATCCAACTTGCCTACAATGAAAATAGTTTTTCCTTTGAATTCGCTGCGCTTCACTATTCTGCGCCTCAAAAAAATCAGTATCAGTATACATTAGAAGGCTTTGATGACGATTGGATTGTTGCGGATGCCAAAAGGCGAATAGCCACCTATACAAACTTAGGCCCAGGGGATTATACCATGTTGGTAAAAGCGAGTAACAATGATGGAATTTGGAATGAGAGCCCCTCTAAAATAACGATTCATATTTCGCCTCCTATTTGGCGTACTTGGGGAGCTTATATCTTCTATTTTATACTTCTTGTAGGGCTATTTGCAGCAATCCGCAGATATACCATCATCGGAATAAAAGAAAAACATCAATTGGTTTTGGAGCATTTGGAAAAGGAAAAATCTGAGGAATTACACCAAATGAAACTTCAGTTTTTTACCAATATCTCGCACGAACTTCGTACACCGCTCACTTTGATTTTAGGGCCGTTGGATTACCTTGTCAAATCGGGAAAACACCTTGATTTTCAACATAGATCCCAACAATACCACCTCATTCAAAAAAATGCCCATTTTTTGTTGAGACTTGTCAACCAATTGCTAGATTTTCGCAAACTAGACCAAGGAAAAATGAGCTTGCAAGTACAACAGGGAGACATCGTTGACTTCATAGGAGAGATTACCGAACCCTTTCAATTTATAGCTCAAAAAAAGCAAATAACTTTCCTCCTTCCTTCTCAGTCTCAGGGAATCGAAGCCTGGTTTGACCCAGATATTATAGAAAAAGTGGTATACAACCTCCTTTCCAATGCGTTTAAGTTTACTCCTGATGGGGGAGAAATTTCTATTGAAATGGACGTCATGAACCAAACGCCTAAGGGAAAAACTTCCCAAAGAAATGAATGGATTGAGCTCCGGATAAAGGATTCTGGGCCGGGGATTCCCACAGAAAAGAAAGATAGGATATTCGAACGCTTTTTCACCTCAGCTCAGGCCGATACTAGCGCCAGCCAAGGGACAGGAATTGGTTTGGCTTTCACTAAAAGTCTCGTAGAATTGCACCACGGGGAAATCTGGCTGGAAAGTGAGTGTGGGAAAGGGGCACATTTTGTCGTATCCATTCCTGGGTGGAAAAAAAATTACAAAAAAGAGGAAATGGGGCATTCCGAGACCTATATAGGTAAAAATGTGTATTCTGATCCTGCAACTTGGCTTCCTTCGGAGATTTTCGTTGGGCAAGGTAATAAGGAGAATCTTCAAAAGGTAGAGGCCAGGGAAGTGGGCTTACCCTTACTCCTCCTCATCGACGACAACCAGGATATTCGCACCTTTATGAGGCAATCGCTTGGGTCAAACTTCCAAATAATAGAAGCCGCTGATGGGGTGGAAGGCTTAGAATTGGCCTTGGAACACCTACCAGATCTCATCATAAGCGATGTAATGATGCCCGTCATGGATGGATTATCCCTATGTAGCCGGTTGCGGTCAAATCCTCGGATTAGCCATATTCCCTTCATTCTCCTAACGGCTAAGTCTTCGGAAGAAAATGAGTTGGAGGGCTTAAAAAATGGGGCAGATGCCTATGTGCGAAAACCCTTCAATATGGATGTATTGGAAGCGCAAATTCAAAATATTCTTAACCAAAGACAGGAATTGAAAACCCGCTTCAGAAGGGAATTACTGATGGAGCCAGAGGAGGTAACTATTGCCTCTGTGGATGAAGAATTTTTGAAAAGAGCCATGGAAATCGTTGAAGAACATATGGGAGATCCTGATTTCAATGTTGAGACCATGGTAAAAGAGATCGGGATGAGCAGAAGTAAGCTCTACTTAAAGTTAAAAGCTTTGACAGATCAGTCCACAAGTGAATTTATTCGCTCAGTCCGCCTTAAACGAGCTGTTCAACTCTTGGAAGGAGGAGGCCTGAATGTCAAGGAAATCATGTTCATGACGGGCTTCAATACAGCCTCTTATTTTTCCAAATGCTTTAAAAAACAATTTGGGGTATCGCCAAGTGAGTACTTGAAAAGGGCCGTCCCAGCGGATGTATAAGCGAGTCAACCACAAATTAAACATTTGTGGTATCCTATCCCACATACCCTGGTATTGACCTCTCTTACCCTAGGTGATTTGGAGGATGAAAAAACCCAATTGATTTTCCATCGAGAGGTTGGATGGTACAAAAAAGACCTTTTGATAGGAGAATAAGAGGGGACAAAGCTATTTCTCGAATTCGAAGGATCCAGTTTGGAAAAGCCTATGAAAGCTGTCGGCTCCTGTTTATTTACACAGGAATAGAAAAAGAAACTGGAGAGGTATAGTAAGTGAAAATATCGCATATACGAACAATATAGGTAGGTAATCCCCCCATAAAATTGGTTGCCAATCCCAGATTTGGTATTGGCAACCATCAACTACGTTAACTACACTTAAGCGTCTAAATTAATATCCAGGGTTTTGGACAAAGTTCGGGTTGCCATCGATTTCATTTTGAGGAATGGCAATGTATTCTCTTCCGGGTTTATAAGCAGCAGTACCTGCACTTTCAGACTTCAAGTCTGGGTTATTTACAATTCTATCTACCACCTTACCCCAGCGAAGCAGATCAAAATAACGTGTTCGCTCAAAGGTCAACTCTTTTACGCGCTCATCTTCAATGTCCTGCATGGTAATGCTGGTAAATGGGGCCATATCTGCTCTTGCTCGCACCTGATTGACTGCGTCCAATGCCGCTGCTGAAGAGCCATTAAGCATGAACTCAGCTTCAGCGAACATGAGTAGAATATCGGCATATCTCAGCATACGAAGATTATTTCCTGCACCATGCCAACCGCCGTCAAGGGAACCAGAATGGCCATTGAATTCCCAGTCTAGGTATTTATTGGCAAAAATGGAATTACCCCCATTGGGAAAGGCTTCTGGATAGGTCTTGCCTTCATAGGTACGAGACCTGAGAACCTTGCCAGCGTAGTTTGTGGAGTCATTGGTATCCCAGAAGAGGGTGGTAAAAGCCCTGGGGTCGATTTCACCATTTACAGTTCTTTCGTCCATATACAGGTCCAAAACCCACTCATTCACCCGCATGCCATTCTGATTGGTAAAGCCGGCAGGGGCTAAATCTGGTTGGTAGGCTGAACCCTTACCTCTTCCTGGAGCATCTGCCCCCCATCCTCCGTTTCCATCCGAGATTAATTGGATCTCGAAGAGCGACTCAGAGTTGTTCTCAAATTCTTCCGTGAAATTGTGCGCGTAGTCTTCAGTGAGCTGATACGTGCCACTATTTATGACCTTGGCAAATTCATCTTTAGCCTCTGCATACTTGCCTTGATAAAGTAGGGCTTTCCCAAGGAGACCTGTTGCGGCCCCAGAGGTAGCTCTTCCTACTCCATCAGAAGACCAGGTAGCGGGCAATAACTGCTGGGCACTTCTCAAGTCAGATTCAATTTGGGCCCATACTTCCGATGGGGCAGCTTGAGAAATTAAGTTGGGTTCCTCAATTTCTGAAATAGGTACGGTGATCAAGGGAACATTTAACCAGTTGTTGACCAAATTAAAATAGTTAAAGGCTCTAATGAAGTGGGCTTCCCCTAATATATTATTTCTCAACTCTGGGTCCATGTTTATATCGGGAACATTCGCTAATACTTCATTTGTTCGAGTGACACACTGATACATGGCACTCCACACCCAAAAGGTCGCATTACTTTCAGAGGTTCCACTGAAATAGCCTACGGCCGTCCTTTCAGAGGTATTGAACCCATTTACTACATCATCTCGATAGTCTGAGGTAAAGATTTCAAATCGGGTATAATACCAAATATTGGTAAAGGGGCTATAAGCTCCGATGATTCCTTTCTCTGCATCTTCGGCAGAATTCCAAAAGGAAGCAGGTGTGACGGCATTGGGATTAACCTGGGTCAAAAATTCCTCCTCACATGAGAGGGTCAAGCATAAAATAGGAACCAGGATAAGAATTCGTTTTATAGAAAAATTTATCTTCTTCATTGTTTTTCAAAATTTAGGTTAAAATGATACTTGGATACCTATCCGATATTCTCTTGGTACGGGATAAGCCCCTTCGTCAATTCCAGAATTGAATATCCGCTGACTACCTCCTCTGCCATTACGGCCCACCTCTGGATAGTACCCTGTATAGTCTGTTATCGTAAATAGGTTGCTTGCAGATAGGTATATTCTCACCCGGGATAAGGTTAAACTTTGCAGCACATTGTTGGGGAGTGAATACCCAATTTGTGCATTTCTCAGGCGAAAGTAAGATCCATCTTCCAGGTAGAAGGTAGACATTCTCCGGTTAAACGCCGGGTCAGCCTGGGTATTCCTGGGAATCGTTGCGCTTGTATTATTGGGAGTCCAAGCGTTTAATGCATCAGCAAAGTAATTTCCATTGAAATCAAAATACCCTCTATACTTGGTTCCGTTTAGGATATCATTCCCCGATACGCCATTGAAGAAAAAATTCAAGTCAAAATCCCGGTACTCTAGAGATAGATTCAACGCGTATTCAAAATTGGGGGTAGGATTACCAATATAGGTTTTGTCATCCTCGTCTATATCTCCGTCTCCGTCGAGGTCCTTAAAGCGAAAATCTCCTGCTTGTGGGTTACCCACTTGGTCATTGGCAGCGGTAGCTTCTTCATCTGTTTGATAAATTCCATCTACTACGTACCCGTGAAAGGAGGAAATAGGCTGACCTACATCCGTGCGCGTACTATTAATGGTATTCGACGTAAAGGAGCCCTGAACGATAGGGGTCGCATCTCCCAAGGCAGTTACCTCATTATCCAAGATGGAGAAGTTCCCTGAAACGAACATCTTTAGCTCTCCAAAGTCTTGTGAATAGTCGGCCAAAAACTCAAAGCCCGTATTGTCTACACTTGCTGTGTTGAATGGGATGGCGTTGCCGAAGCCCGTATAGAGGGGGAGGCGAAGACCTACCAAAACATCCTCTGATTTTTTGATAAAGTAATCAAGCGTAACGTTTAAGCGTTGGTTGAGGGCACTAAATTCCAAACCGATATCCGTGGTTTTGGTCGTTTCCCAGGTAATGTTAGAATTTACCCCTCGGGTGATGGAATAGCCTGAAACGCGGGAAGGATTTTCCCCTACAATGTATTCACTGAATAGGTTGAGAGAAGGATCGATGGCATAAACCCCTACATTGTTGGACCCGATCTCTCCATAGCTTGCACGCAATTTGATATTTGAGATACCTGTTACGCCTTGCATGAAGCTTTCATTGCTGATATTCCAGCCTACAGCCATTGAGGGGAAGGTTCCCCATTTCAGTCCTTCTCTAAAGAGAGAGGAGCCATCCCGACGGACTGTTGCAGTCAAAAGGTATCTATTGTCAAAGGTATAGTTGATGCGACCGAAATAGGACTGAATGGTCGACGTGAGATCTTGGGCAGGGGAACTAGCAAGTTCTTCCGCCGCAGAGGCTACCCGAATGCTGTTGGAAGGAAAACGTCTGGCTTCTATTCCCAAGGATTGGGTATTGGATTCCTGAGCGGTAAAACCTCCCAAAACGTCTACATTATGCGCACCAAAAACCTGTTTGTAGTTCAACGTATGCTCAATCAAGGTAGAGAGGAATCTCGTATTGGTTTCTCTGAGAACGGCAAAGTCATTATTACCTCCGGCGACGATTACAGGATGCAAAGGGGTAAAGCGGAAATTGTTGTTGTCGAAGAAATCTATACCTAGGTTTAACTTGTAGGTCAATCCATTAAGAATTTCATAAGAAGCGGCCAGATTACCTAGTAAGGAATTCCGTGTCACTTCCCGCTCTTCCAAGGCAGCTAGCCCTAGTTCATTAATAATGGTCCCTTGGCCATAGAAGGAGCCGGGAGTAGGAGCTCCGGGCTCATCGGGTATGTCCGATGCACTCCAGTCTCCATTATCATCCATCAGGCGGATGGTGGGAAGCAGGTTTCTTTCCTTGTTGAAATAGGGGTTTGGATTATTTACGGTACGGGTTAGGCCTATGGTATTCTCCAATTTAAACTTCCCTTTGGTAAAGGCCGCATTTGCGCGGGCCGTAACTCGTTCAAATTCGGAGAACTTTACTATTCCCTCTTGGTCATAATAGCCCAGAGAAAGGTTATAGAGTAGGTTGTCTCCTCCGCCATACACCCTCAGGTTTGCATTGGTTACAGGAGCGTCTCGTAAAGACTCTCCGTATAAATCACTAGTATTATTAGGGTTGAATTCCGTATCGTTTGCAGGAGACCTGGGAGCTCCATCATTGTCGTCTGCCCGATTCACAATATCTGCATATTGCCTGGCATTGGCCCAATCATAGGTATTAATCACACTTTGGGTCCCTGTGCTTACATCGGCATCAATGTTGATGGTACCCGCACTTCCCTTTTTGGTGGTAATGATAATTACCCCATTTGCAGCCCGAGATCCGTAAATGGCACTGGCTGATGCATCTTTTAAGACAGATACCGACTCTATATCAGCCGGGTTCAGGGTACTCATGTTCCCTGTCAGCATTCCATCGATTACAAAAAGGGGGCCAGCATCGGAAAGAGTACCAAATCCCCTTATTGAAATCACAGCATTTGCGCCAGGAGCCCCTCCCTGGGTTTGGACACTTACCCCAGCCATTCGCCCTTGTAAGGCTTGGGAGGCATCGGTGAATAAGTAGTTTTCAATGTCATCAGCCTTTACTTGAGAAATAGCTCCAGTGAGGTCACTTTTTCTTTGGGTGCTATATCCCACAACCACGACCTCATCTAGTTCTTGGAAATCTTCTTCTAGAGAGACGTTAATGCTTGTTTGCCCATTAATGGCAACTTCTTGCTGAACATAGCCCAGATAACTAATAATGAGGGTACCAGTTCCTGGAGCCTGGATGGAGAAGTTTCCATTGTTATCCGTGTAGGTTCCTGTTTGGGTTCCCTTTAGTAGGACAGTTGCAGAGGGTAAGGCCTCATTTTCTGCATTGGTTACCCTCCCAGATATCGTGAGATCTTGAGCATAACCCGGAGCGAGGAGCAGCAGCCAAAACAAGGTGAATAACCAGATGTGGTGGCCACGGCATTGAGTTAGTAGTTTAATAAGTTTCATAAGTAGTTATAATTAGGAAAATAGGTTTGCCTGTACAGCTATTGTCTATACTGAATAAAGCAAACTATCCCTAGAAGGGCTGCTACATATGATTCTATTGCTAACACAAATGATTTACATGGAATAAACCGGTCTTTTTGTTCCTCAATAGGGGATTTAGCCCAAATTTGTCACTACTTACTCCATGGTTATGGCCAAGGTCCAGGCGAGCTCACCGGGTTTATCTTTAGGCAGTTGCACGTGGAGGCCATCGGATTCTTGAGTCCATTGCAGGGACTCTTCACTCCCAAGCATTTTTACCGCCTGGAGGTTTTCAGCTTCCTTATTTAAAGTGCGGATGACTACCTTATCCCCTTCAGGCCACTTGAGAATGAAGGCATAGAGGGTATTGTTTTTAGTGGTAAAGCGGATATCTTCGGCAGTAAAAGCCTTGTCTTTCTTTTTCTCTGACATATAGCCTTCAGATACCTCAGTTGGACCTTCTCCAAATACCTTATAGCAGCGTGTTTCATAAATCGCTTCTCCATTTACAGAAAGCCATTCCCCCATTTCTTGGAGGATATCCTGTTGGTCTTGGGGGATCGTCCCATCGGCTTTGGGCCCTACATTGAGCAACATACAGCCATTTTTACTCACAATGTCAATCAAATCATCAATCAGAGAATTGGCGTCTTTTGAGAGCCAATCAGTTACATAGCCCCAGGAATTTTTGCCGATAGAGGTATCCGTTTGCCAGGGGTACTTTTTGATTCCAGCCATCTTACCCCGTTCTAGGTCATGTACAAAGGTTCCTTGAGGAAAGTAATCGTGGCGAAAGTTTTTATCCTGTAATACGACCTCTTTTCCCCATTCCAGGCCCTTGTTATAGTAATAGGCCGCAAGCTTGGGATGATAGCTTTCAAATGCAGGGGAATCCCAGAAGAAGTCAAACCAGATTAAGTCGGGTTGGTAATTGTCTATAATATCTGTGGTGCGATTCCACCATAACGCTTTAAAAGCCTCAGATACAGGTTCGTCTAAGGCAGGCCCCTTTTCACTGTAAAGGTCTGCGTATTCGGGGTCAGAGGTGTCAAAATGGGGCTTTTTGTTAAAGTAGGCCCAATTAAAGGCAAAATGGGTCGAAACCCCCATTTTTAGGCCCTCTTTCCTTCCTGCTTCTAATAATTCTCCCAGGACATCCCGCTTAGGTCCCATATCAAGGGCATTCCACCGCGTATGCTTTGAGGCATACATCGCAAAGCCATCATGGTGCTCTGCTACTGGAACCACATAACGTGCTCCGGCCTCTTTGAAGATGCGAACCCACTCCTCTGGGTCAAATTTTTCTGCTTTGAACATAGGAATGAAGTCCTTGTAGCCAAATTCCTTTTGGTCCCCCCAATTGGCTTTGTGATGGGTATAAACCTTATTAGGGCCTTCTGCACCTGGCTTTAGTTGGGCAGAGAAGGTGGCGGTATCCATATACATCAAGCGAGGATACCATTCACTCCTATAAGCAGGAACTGAATAGGGACCCCAGTGAATAAAAATTCCAAATTTGGCATCATTGAACCATTCGGGGATCTCATAATTATGGAGGGATTCCCAGTTGGGCTCAAAACTATTTGAGACTTCTTCTTTCTCTGTGGAGGAATGAGATACTTTTGTACACGCACTAAGGGTGTATGCAGCAATCAATATGATTAAAACCTTTTTCATACAAATAAGACTTACGTTAAATTCATGAGTAGTGGGATGAAATCATGCATTCCATCTCTATTTGGTAAATAGTGCAATGATAATTTCAACTTTTATTTAGGAACATTCTTCTTCAAATGGTTTTTAATGTGCCATAGATGAGTAAATCGAAGCTTAGGGCTTACTCGGATAGATAAATGTTCCCCTAAAATTGTTTTACCATTCAATTCGAGGTAAGAACACACCCATTTTTGCTTAAAATCCAATATATTGTGTAATGAGCTCAAACCTAAGCTAAAAGTAAATAAATGAAAAGAAGAACCTTCCTCCAACAAACAGCTACCTGGACCACAATTAGCTTTTTTCCTTCTTCCCTCTGGGCGAGGGTAAAAAATGATACCCTACGAACCGCTCATATTGGTGTGGGAGGGATGGGAAGTCACGACTTGAAATCCATCTCCTCCCATAAGCAAGTAGCCGTTACGGCTTTATGCGATGTGGATTCCATAGCCCTTGGAAAGGCCCAGGCCCTGCATTCAGGCGCAAAAGGATATGCTGATTACCGCAAAATGCTCGATGAGTTAGGGAGTTCCATAGATGCCGTGATCGTCTCCACACCAGATCACACCCATGCCCCTGCTTCCCTGATGGCAATGGAGATGAGCAAAAATGTGTATTGTCAAAAGCCTTTGACACACCATGTCTCAGAGGCGCGTGCCGTGAGGAAACTGGCGGCAGATAAAAAGCTGGTGACCCAAATGGGAATACAGATCCACTCTTTCAAAGAATACCGAGCTGCTGTTAAGCTCATCCAGTCAGGAATTATCGGGAAGGTACATACGGTGCGAGCATGGTCTCCCAAAAACTGGGGCTTTAATGGAAAAGCACCTAACGGAAATGACGTAGTTCCCTCCCATCTGGATTGGAATCTCTGGCTGGGGACCGCCCCTGAGAGACCCTACAAGGAAACATATTACCATCCAGGTAACTGGCGTAAGCTCCTGGACTATGGCTGTGGTACGCTGGGAGACATGGGGGTTCATATTTTTGATACGCCTTATACCGCTTTGGCCTTGGATGTTCCTGCTACCATTAAGACGAAATGTAGGAAGCCAACAGGCTTTGGCCACCCAGAAAGAAATGTCGTAACCTATGAATTCCCTGGAACAAAATACACGACGGATACCTTAAAATGGGTGTGGTATGATGGGAAAAAGGCTCCCAAAAAGCACAAAGAACTGAAATTGCCAAACGGAGATAAACTCCCTAATCAGGGATCTATGTTCATTGGAGAAAAAGGCCGACTGCTCCTGCCGCATTATGATTTCCCCAAACTGATTGTGGAAGGGGCATACGAGAAGTTAGAAATCCCAGAACTTCCTGAAGCCAATCACTACCATCAGTTTGTGGATGCCTGCCTGGGGAAGGATGAGGCCAGTGCCCCCTTTTCTTATGCAGCTCGTTTGACAGAAGCGATCCTACTAGGAGTAGTGGCTAATCGCTTTCCCAATGAGACGTTGAATTGGGATAATAAGAACTCTAAGTTCTTGGAAGAGAAGGCAAATAGGCTGTTAGATCAGCCCTACAGGAAATTCTGAGGACTTTGAGCAGGTGGACAAAAGAACGTGGGTACCTAAAGGCGCCGGGATTCTCATGCGAGAAAAAGGCAAATTCTCCGCTAAAAAGACTCGGCAATACCAATATAGAAATTCTGGTCTCGGTTGGGTCCTAGGCCCAGGGCATAGTCGATGCGAATGTTGAGGTTCTCGGACTTGACGATCTTGAGTCGGAAGCCTGTACCGACTGAATACTTCAGGTTGGAAAACTGGGCATCCCTCAGGTCATTTACCACATCTCCAACCCCTCCGAAGAATACAAATCCGATCCGATCCAAGGCCTGCCAGCGATATTCTGCTTGGGCAAAGAATCCAATTTTATCTCGAAAGCGACTTTCTTGGAAACCGCGTAGTAATTCTGGCCCCCCCAAGGCAGAGAGTTCTAAGGGAGGAGTATCTCCCCAGGAAAAGCGGGTATACCATTGAAGGGCTAACGCATTTAGTTTATCAGGGTTAAGCTGAAAATACTGCCTAAAATCGAGCTTGCTCAACATAAAGCTGTTTGTCCCACCTAGTGCTTCTCCATAAAAACCATGGGTGAATTCTAGAAAATTCCCATGCAAAGCGTTCAATACATTATCCCGGCTATCATACGTGATGGCAAGTTCCAAACCAGCAGAGGTAGAACCCAAGGAATCTTGAAGAGAGCTCCCCTCTGGAATCCCATCGAATTCTTCGTTGAGTCGGGTATTGAGGATAGCATTGTAGCGGATGCCCCCGCCCACAAATAAATTTTTGGCTACTTTCTTCAGTAAGAGGGGCTCTACTAGTATCTGGTCATAGGCAATTTCCAATGCCCCTTCTTCTTCGGTCCGACTTCCTATCCCAAAATAGCTTATCGGATACTTGGAGAAAATGAGATTACCCTTGAGGAGATATTTTTCTTCATTAAAGAACACCGTGTACCCAGAAAAGAAAATGAACTGGTTATTCAAGGTATAGATGAGAGAGGCCGGTAAGTTAGAGGTACGCGTTTCAGGGCCGGAGCCTTTGAGTTTAAACAGAAATTTGGCCCCTACGCCGAAGCCCAGGCTGGTAGCAGGTTCATAAATGGCTACGGGAGCTAATACTACTTTATTTTTAAAAATGCTGCTGTCTCTTTCTGCAGCTTTTTCATTTAGGGAAAACTCAAAAAAGTCGGTGATTTTTTCTACGAACTCCTGAGAAAAACTGGTTCTCGGAAGCAACACTAAGCTTAAGAAGAGACAAAGAAGTGAGATGGGATGTTTCATGTAGAAATTGGATAGTTGATCTTCACCAAGTTACATGACGCATATCTCTCTAAAAGGTTTGAAGTCCGGTACTTCTGTTTCAAAAAAAGTAAGATCCCCGACATCGAAGGAGGGAATAGGTAGTAAATAGTTAGTTAATCAAGCGCTTGGTGAAGAGACTCAACAATTTGGGCGACGAATTCCTCTTTTCTTTTCAGTCGGTATTGCATAACCCATCTAGGGTGAGGAAGCGGGATAACTTCCTTGAAGAAACCGTGTTGCTGATTGATTTTCTGGAAATAGGCGTAGTTTTTCCCTTTTCCCAGGCTGAATGCTACTGCTGGATTGCATCCGATTTCCAGGTGATAGCGAATATTGGCTAATATATGCGGCTCCACCGCTTGGGAGAGTTCCTTGCTATCGTAGTAGTTATAGTTTTTCCCCTCTTTTACAAAGCCTAGAGGACAAAGGGAGGTGATGTAAAATTGCTCGTAAAATCCCTCTGGTCCTCCGAAGGCATCAATAAACTCATAGACAAAAATTGCGGAGAGTTCTGCTCGTTTTTTGAAGGGATTGGGAATGCCACAAACTTCCTCCAGGATTTTGGGGTCGGTAAAGGGGGTGCCCGTTATACCTGCCCCAAATCGGCCGGGATTGATCCCAAAGATGAGGGTTCTTGGATGGGGGTCGCTAAAGTATTTTCGGAAAAAGGTCTCCATCACCTCCCAGGTTCCAGGATTGTCAAAGGGGAAGAGTAATTCTACCCCTTCTGGCAAGCTCCAGTCGGGTTGTAGTTGGCGGTGGAAGTTGAGTATGTGGTCGGAGAACAAGATGGGAGAGAATTTTGGTCTCCACAGTCCACAGTCCACAGAGGATGGGATGATAATCATCATCAAAAACCGTGGACTATGGTCTGTCGTCTATTAACTATTTACACAAACACCAGCTTCTTCAAATACTCCGCCCCGACTTTCGCGCTGTCGATAGGCGTCGTATCGTCGTAGCGCTCCTGCTCCAGGAGGAAGTATTTCATTCCATTATCTGCGGCTACTTTAAGTATACGAGGATAGTCGATAGAACCTGTCCCCAGGTCGCAGGAAGCGTGTGATTCGTCCGGGTCGGCATCCTTGATGCGATCCTTAATGTGGCATAGGGTAAAACGATTGGGGTATTTTTTCAAGTAGGCAACGGGATCGGCCTTTCCGGTAACTACCCAGTACAGATCCAATTCAAAATCCACCGAGTCGGGATCGCTGTTGTCCATCATGTAGTCTTGGGGTATGACACCGTCCAACTCTTGAAAAGAGTATCCATGGTTGTGATAGGCAAAGCGAAGCCCATTTTTCTTACAAATTTCCCCACAGGCATTGAATTTATCAGTCCACTGCTTAAATCCCTCCATAGAGTCTTGTGGTCCGATATAGGGGCAGATAAGGTATTTCATCCCAATTTCTGCAGCTTGGGCTGCTTTTTCCTCAAAGTTTTCTTCTACTTTGCAGTGGCTGGCAACAAAGTCCAATCCCAATTCATCCATATAGGCTTTGAAGTCGGTATGACTCATGCCCCAGAACATCCCTTGATCTCCTTCATAGCCTTCAATTTGCTGATAGCCCATATCTGCTACTTGCTTTAAAATCCCTTTGGGATCATCAGGAAGGATATCCCGTAAGGTATAGAGTTGAATGCCAAAGGCCGCTAAACTGGGGTTCCCTGTGGGAACTTCTGTATGGGGTTCCTCAGGTGTTTCGGAGCTTGTCGAGGGCGTGTTACAGGCCCAATAAGGTAAAAGTAAAGAAGATGTTCCCAGGGCGCTGGCTTGGCGAATGAATTTGCGGCGATCGGTATGCATTGTAAATGAGTTAATAGTCCTTAGTCAACAGAAGACAGTAATCGAGTTGAAATAAGGAATTATTTTTGGGATTCGAAAAGAAAAGATTAAAGCTCTTTAGAAAGTAATAACAGTTCTCCCATGCAGCGCCTCGTGTCCTTTCAAAACCGTTAACGCATCTTTATACCCTTCTTCCACATCGCATATGGTCTTTGTATCCTGCCGCTGTACACAATCTAGAAAGGCCACCAATTGGGCTCGTGTGCCTTCGGCATCTGAATCGATTTCAAAGGGCTTGCTTCGGTGTGCCCAAGGGTCATTGCTCAATTTGAGGGTTTTTCCTGCGGTAATAATCTCGGCATTTTTATCGGATTGGCTATCGGAGGCCCATACAACTTCTTTGGCCCCCTGTTCTTTATAAAATAATCCCTTCTGCGAGGTGAGAAAAAGGCTTCCCTTACTTCCCATTATAAGTTCAGAAGCCCCTTCATAGGCATTGGACTGGATGGAAGAGTAAGTCGCACGCAGCCTGTAAGGCTGACCTTGAGGGTTATTTAATTCATAGTCATAGATGCAAAACAGATTGTCAAAAACTTCCCTCCCATCCTGCCAGTAGTCTGTACTTCCAGATCCCATTACCTGTTTAGGCGTACTACCCAGCATCCAATTGACGACATCCATCTGGTGGCTGGCGAGTTCGGTCATCAGGCCACGGGAGTAGTCAAGGTAGAGACGCCAGTTGAGCCGATGTTCCAAGGCTTTCCAGCCTGAGTCGCCTTTTTTTACGGGGACAGGTCTCCGCCAGTCGTTATTACGATGCCATTGGCATTTAATGGCTGTGATTTGGCCCAGCATCCCACTTTTGATCATGGCCTGTGCCTGTCGATAAATGGGATTGGCCCTCCTTTGCAGGCCCACCTGGAATATGGCCTTGCGCTTTTGAACTTCCTGGACAAGTTTTTGGGCCTCTTCCACCGAGTAGCACATAGTCTTTTCACAGAAAATGGCACATCCCTCCTCCAAGGCTTTCATACACATCTCAAAGTGTAGGTACAGGGGAGTAGCTATCACGATGGCCTGGGGTTTCAGTTCTTTCAGCATCTTTTCATAAGAGGAAAAGGCTTTCGCACTGGGCCCAGCAGCCTGTTGCGCTTTCTGTAAATGAGGTTCGTAGTTATCGCAGATCCCGACAATGGATGCCCGCTCTATGGTACTGAGCTTGCGTATGAGGTCTGTGCCCCGGCCTCCTGTACCGACAACCGCAAGCCGTACGGGTGCTTCTCCAGTGAAAGAAGGAAGGGGTAAGGCCAAGCCTGCCAGGCTATATGCGGTAGATTGTCCAATAAATTCTCTACGATTCATATACCTGGGGTTCAAGGAAGCTTACTTCAACATCTAAAGAAGGGTCTTTGATAAAGGAACTTCCCGCCTGACTGCCCATAGCAAGAAGAGCTGTTGACCAAACTTCCGCATCTAAGGCTGTTGCTGCCTGCACCATGCAAGCTAAGGGCTGTGTCAATAACTTACTGGAAGTTCCCTCCCATATATCCACGTTCTGTGCATCAAGCCCTGAGTAGGAAAATCCTCCAACTAGGCTGTACGGCCTAAACCCTTGCTCATTTCCAACTTCAATAGGGGTATTTATCTCCCAAGGTTCTCCATTTCCCTTATTCCCTTTTGCAAGAAAAGAGCTTTTTCCTCCGTGAAGAAGAAAGTGATCTACTCCATAGGTCTTCAATAGTTCCCCTAGTTTATCCAAGGCATAACCCTTTCCATAGCCTCCCAAATCCAACCAAAGGCCAGAAAGGGATAAGTAAGCCTGGGAGGACTTAGCATGGAGCTTAAGGTGGGCGCTAAGCCCTCTATAATTGGGTGCTTGAGAACAGATTCCAATATCAAAAAATCCTTCTGTCTTTTGGAACCACCCCAGGCAATCTTCTAGAACCTCATAAAGTTCTCTTTCTATCAAGAGGGCTTTCTCACCAGCTTCCCGATTGAGTCGCGCTAATTCAGCTCTTGGGTCGTGGCGAGAAAGTAGCCGCTCCAAACGGATAATTTCATCCTGTAACACCTGGGAAACTGCCCTTAAATGCCCCAAATCCTCTCCTACCAGCCAGCCCTCAAATAAGGTGGCCATTGCCGCTTGCTGAAAATGCAAGGTCTTAGGCATAGCAGCGGATATCGTAGATCCTGGCCTCATCTATCCCATGGGTTCCATTCACATGAATCTTCAGGGAAGTAAGAGAGACGGGTTCCCACTTGTGCTTGCACAATCTCAAGTGGTTTTCCTTTACCTCTAATAATTTTTTCTCTTCTCCGTTTGCCCCTTTGCCATAGACGCTATAAGACCGTACGGTTTCGGGTTGGGGCCCTCTATGAACGCGATGCATTACATGTGCTGCGGAACTCAAGGTGAGTTCTCGTTGAAAACCTGAATCAAAGACCAGGTGTAGCTTACTCAACTTCTGAGGTTTTTCCCAGTTCAGTTCAATCCAGGCTCCCTCGGTTTCCATCTTGGCTACCCAACGGTTGGCGTGCTCATCTTTTTCCAAGTCTCGATTCCATCCGGTCAAAATATTCTCAGGTTTTCCATCTTCCACACAACTTGAGGCTTTTACAGAAGCCTTTAACGCAAGATTTGCTTTCTCCTCCAAGGCTAGGTTTTTGATGCTTTGGTCGTCACGAAGCAAGGTTTGCTGAAGCTCTTTGAGCTTGGCCTTGTCTTCGTAGAGTTCCCTTGGAAGAATACCGTGTTTGTTACAAATAGCGGCTGCGGTTCCTGCTGCCTGCCCCATTACCGCACAAGTGCCCATGACGCGAGTGGAGGTAAAGGCTACATGGCTACAACTGGCATTTCGTCCGGCCATGAACATATTTTTAAGGTCCTTACTGTAAAGCGACCTAAAAGGGATATTGTATACTTCTGGAAGTTTGATGCTGACGAAGGGCCTTTTGTCCGTATCGTCAAATCCACCTGGGGGATGCTCATCCAGTCCCCAGCCTCCGATGGCAACGGCGTCTTCAAAGTCTCCATTTAGGCCCATCAGGTCCTGTTGCGTGAGGATGTGGTCGCCTTTGATGCGTCGGCTTTCCCTTTTGCCAGGAACCATTCCTACCCAGTCCATACCCCAGTTGGCGGAATCGGGATATTTACCACTGTTTTTGATGTAATCCCACACCCCGCAGACAATGGAAAGCAGTTCGTGGCGAATCATTTCATTGTCCTTGATGGTGTCGTGGGCTCCGCCCCATTCCAACCACCAATATCCATATTCCCAGGAATTGATGGGTCGGAAGTTGAGGTGCTTTTCTTCTATTTTCCTGGCCCATTTCGGAGGCTTGTAAGGGATGGGTTTCCCATAGTCTCTGGCAGTAAAGAGGATACTGCTACCTAAGGTGTCTTTGGTCGCTTTTTCCCAAGCGAGGGGTTCGTTATAGGCCTCGCGGGACTCGTGTCCCCACATGATCTCTGCTCCCGCTTCCAAAGCGAGACGGGCATCGCCGGTGCAGTCGGCAAAGTATTTGGCCGAAATGCGGTAAAGGGTTTCGGTTTTATCACAACGAGCCATGATCCGTTGGATTTGGTCGTCCTGGACCTGAGCCGCATAGAGGGCTGTGTCCAAGAGGAGGGTAACATTGGGCTCTGAATAGAGCTTGTCGTACAACAACAAATCCCACTGTTCCCAACATCCATGGGGATTATTGGCCGCGTCTTCCAGGCGGAGTTCTTCCAGGATCCCTCCTTCACGCCATCCTAGACGATTGCCATGCATGTTGGCCCCTACTATGTGCATTTTTACCTCGCTACTTGAGTTACCTCCTAATCGAGATCTGTCTTGAACCAGAATGACCTTGGCTCCATTCCGAGCGGCTGCCAGCGCTGCACAAACTCCAGAGGGGCCACCCCCGGCAATTAGGAAGTCGCAATCCATATCTTCCAGATGCATATTGGGCTCGCCATCAAAGCGAAGGTCATTTTCTACCGGACCATAGAGGGTTTCTAAGGGCTGGTCTTTCAAGGAGCTATCTTCGGGATGGGCTGCCTGTGCATTTTCTCCGCTAAATACAAACAGAGAATAGGTGGGTAGGAAGGCAGAAGTTTGAAGAAATTTCCGTCGGTTTAGGTTCTTTTTTTTATCTGACATAGTAGGACTTGTTAGGGGTTAGAAGCCTTTTTATCGCTAGTAATCTTATTTCTTATTTTCGTTTCAAGTGCATGGATTTGTTGGGCCCTGCTTTTGTGGGAATCTTCTCTATATTGACGAAATACCTGGATGATTTCTTGTGAATCTTTCCTCATCCCATAATCTACTGTTTGTTCTTGCCATTCAGCAAGTTTTCGACGCATTTTCTTCAATACCGCTTTGTACCTTGGGTCCTTAGCCAGGTTATGGATCTCATGAGGATCTGCTTCCAGGTCGTACAGCATCTCTTTCTTCATGGGCTCGACCAGGACCCGCTGTTCTGGCGTGAGCTTCCCCATTTTATCGTAAATATTAAGCAGATGATAAATGGGATGCATTTGCTTTCGATAAGCTGTGGCTGAAGAATTTACAGAAAAATCCCGATTAAAATTTCGTATGTAGTTGAATTGTTTACTCCGAACGGATCGGGATTTGAAAAAAGTACCCCCAATCCTATCAGTAGCAGAAAATACATAGCTTCTGTCTGGTTCTTTGGCAGGCCCTAAAAGTACTCTTCCTTGCATCCAGGTGGGTTTTTTCGCTCCTGTTAGGGCTAGGGTAGTGGCTGTAATATCGATAGAACTGACCAATTGATCATTTGTAGTCCCTGCAGGGATGTGTCTCCTCCATGCCAAATTCTCCGGGGCGTACACAATCAATGGGATGTGATTCCCCGAACCGAAAAGGTAGTTTTTAGCTCGACTCATCGGGCGTCCGTGATCTGAAAAAAAGAAAACAAGGGTGTTTTCTTCCCAGCCTCTTTCCTGTAATATGTTCAACACTTGCCCGACTTGACGGTCTAATACTTGAGCTGTTTCCAGATACTCCGCCCAATCTGCTCTTGAAACGGGATGGTCTGGGTAATAGGGAGGAATAGAGACTTTTTGAGGATCAATGGGATGCAGGGTATCTCGCTCAAAGGGACGGTGAGTGAGTCGGAGGTTCACCACCGCGAAGAAGGGTTTTGAGTCATCTAAGGCGTCCCAGTGCTGTACATCATATGGAGCTTGCTCAGAATAAAAGGACCAATCTGTTTTTCCTTTCCCTACCTTATCCTTGATATTGGCCGTTTGGTAGCCCTGGTGTCGCATTAATTCATTGAGGGGGATGACTTCTGAGGGAAGCCTATTTTTCAACTCATCTGGATAGCGCATATGATGGGCATTCACACTGGTTTGATACATGCCGGTGGCTAAAGCTGTTCGACTAGGAGAGCAAACGGGAGCCGTTGAAAATACCTGGGTAAATTTCACTCCCTTAGCAGCCAATGCATCGAGATGGGGAGTATGCACAAGGGGATGGCCGTAGCATGCCAGATCCGGGGATAAGTCTTCGGCCAATATCCAGACGATATTGGGGGAGTTAGCTTCCTGGGCCTCAATGGTGGGGCAAAGGAAGAAATTCAAAACGCTAAGGAAGAGCAAGTGATATGGAGACATAGGAGTCCAGGTGAAAGGGAAATTTAAGAAAATTGGCATAAAAAAACAAACCAGACCAGACCAGATTAATTGCCGTGGGCTTCTGCGTTTAAGCTTTTCTTTAATCTATTCATTCTCCATCCAATACCTCCAGAAATGAGTAATAGAATGGCTGCAAAAACAGCAATTGTACCTTGTTTCGTATGACTCAGAGCTGCTAGGAAAACTAAACTAAGGGCACAGACGATAAGGCTAACCATCACAATTTTTCCAGGAAAGGGATCATAAATTGGGCGGGTTTTTTTATTTGTTATGTTCTTTTCTGCCCGCTCCTGGTGCTCTTTTAGGGCTAGATAGCCTGGACTTAGGACATCCTTCTTTAACCATTCTATAATGCCCAACATACTCAGGGGGAGTAGCACGCCTATCATCACATCAATAGTTGAATTTTGGATACCTATCCCAAACCTAACTGTCGCCCCTACAGCAAAGCTGAAAAGAACCACAACAAGCATATCAGTCAGGTTGATGCGCCTACTAAAAATTCCCCAAAGAGCAGGGGCCAATAAAGGAACTACCAATAAGGAATTAATTGAAATGATCACTTTTTCCGCCCCTCCCATATTGGGAACTAAAAGGGCTAGAGCTGTAAGGGCCAACCCAATAAGGCCTGTAAACATCCTCCCGATTTTGACCAGGACTTTACTTGTAGCCTGAGGATTTAGCAGGGCACGGTAAAAGTCCTGGGTCAACACCCCTGCAAAGACGTTGAGTTGAGAACTGACCATACTGGCCGTAGCGGAAAACATTGCGGCAAACATGAGTCCCAATACGCCCATGGGTAGGACTTCCTGAGCAGCTAGGATATAGGCCTGTTCGGGATTGGCGTTCGCATTGATACCTCGGTACAATAGAGGGGGAAGGAGCCAGAATAAGGGGGATATCAGGTACATTCCTCCAAAGAGATAAGCAGATTTGCGCGCCTCAGCTGGAGATTTTACTGATAAGAATCGTTGCACAAAGGCCCATTCCGCTCCGATCATAAAAAAGTTGATGATTACCCAGCCTGCCAGAAAAGTCCATCCGTAGTTTTCATTTGTGGGCGAGAAAAAAGTTTCCGGCATCCCCGAAAGAAAGCTGTTGACATCTCCCACCTGTTGGAACATGAGAACAGCCACCATGCACACGACTAAGGTTAGAATGATAAACTGGACTACATCGGTCATTAATACGGCCCATAGACCTCCCAGCATGGTATAGAAAACGACAATTATGCCGAATAACCCAATGGCCCAGGTCAGGGAAAGGTTGCCTGTACTGGGATCACGGAAGGGATTGCCCGCTTCTAAGGGAATTAAGACTATCAACAAAATGGCCAAGGAATAGAGGGATACGCCTACTGCCAGCAGTTTGCGCAGCATCATGGCCCAGGTATAGAAGTGGAGACCTATTTTCCCAAATCGCAAGCGGATATACTCGGCAGGAGTGGCAATGCCCATTTGGTTCCAGCGCCCAGCGATGAAGTAACCCACCAATAGGGCCGCTATCCCATAACAGATATTGATTAATACGGCTACAATCCCCAATCGATAGGCAATGCCTCCCCAGACGACAAAGGTCCCTGCAGAAAACATGGTCATGAAGCCGCTGAGGCCGGAGGCCCACCAAGGGGCTTGTCCGCCTGCGGTAAACATCTCGTCTTGGTCGCGGGTTCTGCGTGCCGAAACAATTCCGATGATAAATACACCGAAGATATATAGGAAGAGAGTTGAATAATCAAACGTGCTCATAGGAGGGTCATATTAGATTTCATAAGGTGACTGGGTTCTACCCCTATTCCATAGCCAGTGGGAAGCTGATAGAAACCAGATTGGCAAGACATGTCTCCGGTGACAAAAGGAAGAAAAGCATCGAAAAGGGAGTGCTGGAACTCATGACAGAGTAGGGTACTGAGGGTAGCGCTAGCTTGTAAACTAGCAGCCAAAAAAATACCCGCTCCAATCGTTGCATGAGGGATAATGGCCAAGTTATGGGCTTGGGCATACTGACATATCCGCATAAACTGGGTCACGCCCGTATGGCCCATCTCCGGTTGAATAATGTGGCAGGCTCGTCTGTCTATCCGGAGCTTGGCCTCATGTACGGTTCGCCACTCTTCCCCTACCGCTATGGAAAAGTCAGTCTGGGCTGCCAGAGCGGACAGGCCCGCTATATCTTCCGGTTGGACAGGGGCCTCGAGAAACCAGGGGCGGTAGGGGGCCATGCCTCTCGCCAGCTCCAAGGCTTCTCCTTGAGTTCGGGCCCAGTGCATATCACAGGCGATATAGGCTTTCTCTCCCAGTGCCTTGCGTAAGGCTTGAATCTCTCTAACGGGTCCTTGATCTGCAGCGGGGAGAGCAAATTTTAGCTTGTCGAATCCCTTGTCGTACCAGGATTGCGCCAGAATTACGCGCTTTTCCAGATTGGCCTCAGGAAGGCCGGAAACATAGGCGGGGATAGAGGAATGACGCATCCCTCCTAATAGAGTTGAAAGGGCTTGCTGTGAAAGTTTACCCACCAAATCCCATAGGGCAATATCGATAGCAGCTAGGGCATCATGGTAATAGCCTCCACTGTATCCCCTAACCCGCATCATATCGTATAGATCTTCGTAGATCCGTTCCACTTCAAAGGGGTCTCGACCGATAACAAAACCCGCAAAAAGTTCCTTGATGATAGCTGCCGTAGCTGTTGGAACAACCAAGCCATAGGTCTCTCCCCATCCTTCCACCTGGCCGTCTGTCCATATGCGAAGAACTAGTGATCGGTTTTTTCTGGGATAGACGGTTCGGTTTTTTTTTCTAATAAAATAGCCTTGGGCATTTACGTTTTCCTGAGTACTCAAAGGGCCCAAATAGGGAATTTCTTGTTCCAGGTTAACCAGATATACTTCCAGGCCTTCTACACGAGCTTTTGTCCTCATCCTTCCCATGATAAAGCCGTTGATTTCTGCAAATCCAACAAAATCTGGTCTACATCTTGTTGGGCGAAGGGATCAAGTTCCGGAAGAGGAACTCGAATATAGGGAGCATCTACTACCCCCCTTTTATGGAGTAGGTATTTGGTCAAGCGCATTCGATAGATTTTCTGGGCAGTAAGAAGGGGAAGGCTTAACTGGTAGAGTTCTCGGGCTTTTTTTTCATCCCCCTGTTCAAAGGCCTGAAAAAGTGCTACATGTAGGTCCACTATCTCTACCGCTGGGACTGCTCCTATGGCCCCTCTGCGCAATTCGTCTATGATATATCGAGCTCCCCCTCCTCCAAAAACTCCTATTAAGTGGTCTATCTTTTCATTCAGGAGAGCCGTAATGGTAGGACCTGAGGGAAGGGTCTCTTCCTTGACATAGGCAATCGCTTGATTACCCTTCACCAATCGCAGAATATGTTGCGCCTGCAGGCCCGCTCCGATGGGGGAGGGGGCATTTTGTAGGACGATTTTGCCGCCTGGCAGCGCATTTGTTATTTCTCGAAAAAAAGATTCATGGGAAGCGGTTTCCAGGCCCAGGTGATGGGGAGCCATGAGCATGAGGTGGGAAATGCCATTATTCATGGCCTCCTGCCCCAGGGCAATTACCTCTTGGACCTGGGAGGCACCTATACCTGCTATTAGGGGAACCTTGCCATCTACCTCTCGCACCAAAAGGCGAATCAATTCTCCTCTTTCAGCAGGACTGAGCGCATTATATTCGCTGGCAACCCCAGGGAATACAATTCCATGAGCACCGGCATCGAGGGCAAAACGGATGACTTTCTTTTGTGCGTCTACCTCTATTTCTCCTGTTGATGAGAAACAAGTTGGTATGGCGGGAAATATTCCTTTGAGCATGAGGACTTAATTTTTGGCGATTACTTCTTTGAGTTTATCTTCATCAAAATCTATCCCCAAGCCGGGACCTTCAGGGACATAGGCATAACCTGGTTCAAATTTGAGGGGGTTCTTGAGGAATATATTGCCTCTGGAGCCAAATACAGTAGGATTGTTGAGGATATTCCCTCCTTCCATCAGGGAGGAGTTGGGCGTAGCCGCCATCAGGTGTAAGGAGGCCGCCACATAGGGCGGAAAACCGCTACTTACATGAGCTGACCATAGTACGCCATATAGGTCTGCGAGATCGGCAATCCGCTTACACTCGGTAAGACCTCCTGCCCGACCTAGATCCGGGTTTATCACATCAGTGCCTTTTTGGGTAAATAGGTCTCGAAACTGGAAACGATTGCTATAGGTCTCTCCTACGCATATGGGGGTATCTATTGCTTCAGCGAGGATGGGGTAGCGTCCATAGTCTTCGGGAAGCAAAGCATCTTCGAACCAACCGATATTTTTCAATTCGTCCAGTTTACGACCCACGCGAATGGCTTCATGAAGCTTAAAGGCTCCCAGGGAATCGATGAAAATCTGACCTCGGTCCCCCACAGCTTCTGACAAGGCAGCGATTCTGTCAAAATCGTCTGTCCCAGTTTGCTTCTGAAAGCCCGTTTTGATGGCAGAAAAACCTTCCGAAATAGCCTGAGAAGCCTCTTCAGGCTGACTGCAACTGGAATAGGTAGGGATTTTATTCCTGAATTTCCCTCCCAGCAAATGATAGACTGGAACATCCAGCAACTTCCCTTTGATATCCCAAAGAGCTATATCGACCCCTGCAATAGATTCCGTGTAAAATCCTGTGGAGTATCCCCTCATTCGTTGACTAGAATACATTTTCTCCCACAAGGGGAGTATATCCAGGGCGTTTTGACCGAGGAGTATAGGTTTCAATAAGTCGCTTACTACTCTCTGGTGAACCCTGGGAGCTGCTGGAGCATGGGCTTCTCCCCACCCCACGATCCCCTGGTCTGTGTGAACCTTGATTAAGAGGGTTTGTTGGTGACCGTTAAATCTAGAGGGACTAGCGTGATTAAGACGTAGGTCTAACCCATTTTTCCCTTTTAAGGCCCCCATTGGAGGCATTTCGATCAATTCTTCAGAAGCAACTCCGTCATTTGGATTGCGAATCACAAAGGTCTCAATATCCGTAATGACTAACTTAGCTTCCGAGTATTTTTCTCCCCCGTGGCGAGCCCAAGCTTGGGAAGAGAAAGCAAAGGGAAGTAGGGCTCCGGTTTTGAAAAGGGATCTTCGAGATATCATAAAGGGCTTAGTTTTGTGAGTGTGATAATTGATATTCCTCGATTTGCTTTTTCTGTTTTTCACTCAAGCCCTGTCTAAAGTAGACATCCAGGTCGTGCCAAATGCCCGTTTTTTTCATCTCGGGATCATGAAGATCTCGACTTAAATCACAGTCGAAGCGTGCCAGTATAGAATGCTGTGTGTCTTTTGTTCCTGCATTGATGAAGTGGCATAAACCCCAGGTGATTCCCCTTCCATCTTTTGTATTTGTAAAAGCATCCGGCACATAAGATCCGGCCGCAATGGGCATAAGTTCAACAATAGAGGCAATCTCAAAATTCACCCAGTCTTCCGCATATTGGATAGTAAAATGTTCTGTGCCGTCCTTCGGGATAAATGCGGCAACTCCCTCTTTAAAGGGGAAAAGGGCTGTTTCGTGTCCGGAATTAAATAAGGGATTAAGCGGGTGCTTCTCAAAGGGCCCCAAGGGATTATCAGCGGTGGCCAGCCCAGCTCCCACCCATAAATTGGGTCGATTGAAAGCGGATTTGTAATACACATAGATTTTGCCGTCGTGAACCAGGGGATAGGGGTCATGTATGGCAAATTGGTCCCAGGACCCTTCAGAGCCATTGGGAATGATAATTTCATTGGCAGGTGTCCAAGGCCCATCCGGAGAATCCGCATAAGAAGCCGCCACCGGACAATAATCTCCTCTTTTTCCACTTGCCTCCATAAAGCCCTGATAGTAGAGGTAGTACTTGTCTTTCCATTTTAGAATATCGGTGGTTGTAACGGAGCGCCATCCCACTAGAGGCTTAGGGGGGCGGGGAACAGCTACCCCTTGCTCTTTCCAGGTAAAGCCATCCTCACTGGTAGCGTACCAGATTTCACTTAGGTCCCAGTCCGTGGAGGGAAGGGTGTCATTGCACAATTCGGGCCCGACAGGAGGGCTGGGGGTATTACGCCGGGTATACCATACATAGTATTTCCCATTTTCATAAATGACTTTGGAAGGGTCGCGCCGTGAAAGGCTCCCATCTCCCCCATTGTAGTCCAACCCCTTCAGGCGGGTATATTTAAAATTGGAGTACAATTCATTTTCAATGGGTCGAGGGGCTGGATATTGGGTGAAGCTACGCTGCATCGCAGCACTTAGCGATCGTTCTCGGGTTTCTTCTGTAACGGTATAAGGAAATTCCCCTTGTACACTTTCGCTAGTGGTAGCCGTACTATTTCCCTCGCTAGAGTTGGCGCTTTGAGGATTGTTGACACAACTTGCAAATAAGACTATGCCCAGAAAAATACTGAGCTTATATGGGAAGTTGTGATAGGGTAGATTTGGATAAGGTAACATATGTTTAGTGAATTAATTAATCATGTGTAAAAGGGGCAGCCCGTTGTTTTTACTTCCCAATTCCCTTAGACATCCACTCCAATTCAGCCCAGTAAGCTGGACCGTCATTTTTTTGTGGACTTCCGGGGGTGCTTCGACCGTCTTGTATATATCTTTTTAGGAGTTTTTGCATTTCATCTACAAGTTCTGGAAAGGATGCAACTACATTGTTTTGTTCGGAAGGGTCTTCTGCTAAGTTATAGAGTTGAAATTTCGGCAGGCCTTCCATTTCTTGGGCGGTGCTAGGATAGGCCCATCCCCCCGAGCCTGGCCAAAGGATGAGCTTCCATTTCCCTTTCCTGATGGCAAATCGGCCGTCACTAGAATGGTGCACGGTAGCCTCCCTAAGGGGCGCTCGGTATGGTTGTTTCGTGCAAATGGGCAATATACTGTAGCTATCTTCTCCCGAGTGCTCCGGCAGATCGATCTGCAGCAACTCGGCCATAGTCGCCATCAAGTCCACTGTGCAAATGGTCTCTTCGGACAGGGAATTTGCGGGTATGACTCCAGGCCAACTGGCAATAAAGGGAACGCGATGCCCCCCTTCGTATATATCAAACTTTTTCCCCCTGTAGATATAGCTCCCATTATGCCCTGCCTGAGGGAGTTCATCATCCTCAAAATCAGCTCTGGGGGATTGACCATTATCACTGGTAAATATCACCAGTGTATTTTCCAGCCGCTTATCTGAGCGAATGGCCTCCATGATCCTTCCTACACAGTGATCCACCCATAGAACAAAGTCGCCATAGGCGTTGGTATTACTCGTTCCGATAAATTCCGTAGGAGGGACTATGGGGGCGTGGGGAGCTGTAAAGGCGCTATAGAGGAAGAATGGCTGCCCTGTTTCAGCTTGTTGTTGTATAAATTCTACTGACTTATCAGTTATCTTTTCCAGGACTTCTACGTGGCGAAAATCAGATCCGATGGGCCCCTTTCTCCAAAAAGCCTTTTCGTCATAGTTGACCGAGCTATCCTTGGGAATAGAAGTGGATAGGTTATTTTCCACATATACGTAAGGGGGAGAAGAAAGGGAAGCTCCTAATCCATAGAAATAGTCGAACCCATAGGCCAATGGCCCTTGTTGAATGGGTTGACTAAAGTCTATCTTGGGTATAGGTGAGTTGGCATTCTTCGGCTGGCCATCCTCCTGGTAAGTCCAGTTCCAACCCAAATGCCACTTTCCTATTAGGGCAGAGCGGTAGCCTTTCTGTTGGAAAATGTCAGCCAAGGTCCATCGGTCCCTATCGATAAGTGGGGATGAGTATCCGTTGAATCCCCCTTTCTTTAGTATAGATCTCCAATTATACCTCCCTGTCAAGATTCCATACCGAGTAGGCGTACAGAGAGCTGCACTGGTATGAGCATCCGTGAATGACATTCCCGAGGCGGCAAGCGTATCAATATACAGGGTTTTAAAGGCGGCTTTTTCATTGAAAGCGGATACATCTCCATATCCCAGGTCATCCACCAAAATAAGGACCACATTGGGTAAGTTTTCTCCTTGAGCAAATAGATACCCTGAAGAAAAAAAGAGAAGGTAGAGTAAGCCCATCCCGAAATAGGCTCTCCGTCGGTTTGTACTTCTTGTGGTGTGCATGGGTATCTTAGCTATTATCTTTTTTCTCACCCCGTTAAGGCTGTGATTTTACCGGCCAGGCCCTTACTCCTTTCTTCGCTGCCCAGTCCTCATATAAGGCTAGTAGTTCTGTTTTCTTTGCGGGAGATTCTACACTTAAATCGTGTAACTCGGTAGGATCCTCCTTTAAGTTGTACAATTCCCACTCCCCTCGATGTCTTTTTACCAACTTCCAGTCCCCATGACGGATGGCTTGGTTTCCCATATGTTCGAAGAAAAGACTCCTCTCTTGGGGCCAGTTTGCCCCCTTCCACAAGGGTACTAAAGACTTGCCCTCCAGAAGCGGAACTGGGCTCTCCCCTTCATCCTGAGCACAGGTCAAAAGGGTAGGGGCGATATCTACTAAGTGAACAGGTGCATGAGAGATCACTCCTGATTGCTGGATGCCTTGGGGCCAATGAACAATCATGGGGGTGATAATCCCCCCTTCATGGGTCATGGATTTATATTTCCTATAAGGGGTATTGCTCACATTTGCCCAGCTCTTGCCATAGGCCGACCAACTTTCACGAGAGCCGATTCTAGCCTCTGGAAATTGGTTGAGTTCTACACTTGCTCCTCCATTATCTGAGAGGAAAATGATTAGGGTATTTTCAAATATATGCTCCTCCTTCAGCAGGTCTATTAGCCTCCCAATATTCTGGTCCATCCGATCCACCTGAGCGGCATAAACGGCCATTTTTAGGTCTTCCTCCTTCTGATTGGTCTCAGAGTCCCAGACTTTGCTGTCTATGGGGCTTAATGGGGTTTGGGCAGGGACTATGCCCAATTCTTTTTGCTTCTGAAAGCGTTGCTTTCTGTAGTGGGCGTATCCCTTCGAATAGGATCCACGGTATTTTTCTATGTCCTCCTCCCTCGCTTGGAGAGGAAAATGGGGGGCGATATAGGCCAGGTACATAAAAAATGGCCGCTCTTTTTTTGAGGCCGCTCGAGCAAACTCCATCGCATAATCTGTGAAAGCATCGGTAGAGTACCAATTGCTGTCGGGGAATACCTGTTGCTTATTCAGGTATACCTGTCTATCTCTCCCCACACAGGGATAATAGTACACCCCACCTCCTTTGGGAATCCCATACATTTCATCAAAGCCCCGAGCCAGGGGATGGTAGTCCTCCTCATGGCCCAAATGCCACTTCCCCAGCATCATCGTGTGGTACCCCTCATCCTGCAGCATTTGGGGAAGGGTACGAATCCCTTCTCGGAATCGACCCTGATAGGCAGGGAAGCCTAAGTCACTATCCATGTGTCCATAGCCTACCTCGTGTTGGTACAGACCTGTGAGGAGGCTTGCCCGGGTAGGACAGCAGCGGGAGCTATTATAGCAATGGGTGAATAATATGCCTTCCTGTGCCAACTGGTCCAAATGGGGGGTCTCTATTTCGGAACCCGTACACCCTAAATCCGAAAAGCCCATGTCATCTGCCAGAATTAAGATAATGTTGGGCCGTTTAGGGAGGGGCGTAGAACAGGCGACCCAGCAGAGGACACTTATCATCAAGCTGATGGTAGGAAAATTGCAACCATATTTTTTCGTATTTGGCATCTTAAAAGCACATGATTTCGAACAAGGCTATGGGAACGTGGGGGAGAGATTGTTTCAGGACAATCTGAAGGTGATCTGTCTCAAGGGCTTCTTCCAAGACCAAATGGGTAAGGGTCTGATGGTTTTCAGTTTGGGTATACAGCACCTGAGAGCCGCAATTGATGATGGAGAACTCCCGGACACAAAAGGGCATTACGTCCTCTGAATGTCCCAAGAGCGAAGACTCCATGGGTTGGTCATAATCTGTATCGAAAAAAAGCTTAATCTCTTTGATGTTCTTTTTCTCTTCCCAATAAAGATCTACCACAGCTTTTTTTTCTTGTGGATCTGCCACAAAAACATTGGGGCTAATTGCAGGCCTGACTTGGCCATTTTTAAGGTTCTCTGGACCAAAACAGCTTAGAGCAGGGGCAATGTGCATGGCTATATTGTTTCCACCTGGTCTTCTCAAGGGAACCCAAAATTCAAAAGCTTCCACCCCAATTCCCTCTGGAGGTTCTTGTTTGCCATAGTTCGAAACGGCCTTATTGAACTTATTGAAGACAGAGAGAACGCCGCTGATACGAGCCTTGGAACCTCGAATGGCTATATCGGAGCTTCCGTGAAAAGTCAGAAAGGCATACTGGCGCTCTGCCAAGGCAGCTGAGAAAGGTATTTCGATTACTTGCTCGCCTGTTTTCAGTGAGAAAGAGTGCTCTTCAAGGATTCTCTCAGGGGTATAGTTATAAGCTTTCTCACTGATACGAAGGGAAACACTTAGTTGTGTTTCTCGATCTGCTTTTACCGCTACCCGAAAGGTATATGGGGTATCTTTTGCCAAGGGGAGGAGTTGAGCAGCAGGATATTCCAGGCTAATCCACGGTCCGTCAAAAGGGATTTTCCCTAGGGTCAATTCACTATTGGCGATAATCTTGGCCTCTTGAGCTACATTCGACGGATCGATAAAGGGGATATGGGGTATGCTTTGCCCGGTTTTGTTAAGCCCTTGCTGGAGGAGGGGTATTTTGTCAGGTTCGGAAAGTTGTCGGGGCTTCCACCCTTGTTGAATAGCCAATGCAGCGGCCATGCCCACTGCTTGTCCTCCGTGCGCACAGGTTGCCATCACGCGGGAGGAACCAAAGGCCACATGGGTGGCGCTAATGATACGACCAGCAAAGAACAGGTTTTCGATTTCTTTGCTGTAAAAACATCGATAGGGGATTTGGTAAACACCCTTAGCGTGCCACTGGTTGCAACTGGGCTTTTCACTGTAAACCCCATCGGCAGGATGTAAATCCAGGGACCATCCTCCAAAGGCTACGGCATCATAGTGTTGTTTCTGTTGGACGACATCTTGCTGCTTCAAAATATAATCCCCCATAAAGCGGCGACTCTCCCGCTTTCCGGGTACAGTTCCGACCCATTCCAGGGTCAGTTGCTCCGCATCTGGAAACTCACCACTGTTTTTTACGTGGTTCCATATTCCATAAATTACCCGCCACAGTTCCCACTTGATATCTTCCGACTGGTGCACCGTATCCAAGCGCCCTCCGTACTCCACCCACCACAGCCTACAGCCATCGTCTTGGAGTTGGTAATTCCGAATTTTGGGCAGCGCATCCATATTTTTGAGGGCAAAAGAGGGAGCGACAAACTTTACGGGCTTACCAATGTCTTTGGTGTAGAAATAGATCGAGTGGCCAAGTAATTCCCCATAATCCTCTATATCTGGGGCAAAGCCTTCCCCGAACTCTTCTGGTTTCTCGGCCCCCATGCGGAAGGAGGCGCCGGAAAGGAAACTGATGATCCCATCTCCAGAGGCATCACAGTAAATTTCTGCTTTTAACACATATCTAGTAGAATTCTGACTACAAAAACCAGTTACACTCGCTATTCGAACATCGCTGGATTTTTCTACCTCGTAGACAGAGGTATTTAGGAGAAATCTTATGTTGGGTTCCTCATGAAGTTTTTCCAATAAAATGGTGTCCAGAATTAGGGGGTTCCCCTCCTTATTTCTGAAGGTATTTTCCACTAAAATTTCATCTATTACCCCTCCTTCCCTTGCCCAGCGGTTGTTGTTGCCCATATGGGAAGTAGCCCCCAAGATCCACAGCCTTACCTCACTTGAAGCGTTTCCCCCAAATACAGGCCGATCCTGAACCAGTACCACCTGTATACCTGCGCGAGCGGCGGTAAGGGCACAACAGACCCCAGCCATCCCCCCCCCTACTACTACCAGGTCTGCATGAATTACTTCCTCTTTGGCCTTTCTTTTATGAGTAAATGCTTGGTTTATCATTATTTGGTTTTCTTTTTTAAAAAAGTAATACTTGGGTGTATCCCTATAGAAATCACCAAGAGCACACTTCCCATAAGAAGGACCAGAAATTGTGCCTCTTCTGCCATTCCCCCAATCCCTGCGATAAGTATACTCACTATCCCTAAGGTAATGGCCAATACTTTCAATCCATAAATGTTCTGGCCATCAGCTTCAGCTTCAACTTTAGGACTTGTCTCTTTCGGTAGGGAGGGGCCTGCTTGTTCAATGGATCTATGGGTAGTCCATGCCCATAATTCATAGGCGGCTAAGAGTCCAAAGGGAATTAGTGCTCCAGCGAGCATCTCTTGCCCACGACTTAAACTGAACTCAAAAGCGTAGGGCGCGACAAACTTCAGGAAGGTATTAATTCCCAAACTGATGAGGGTGCAGGCAAGAATAGACTTTCCGGTATGTCTCTTCGAGAAAAGGGCCCAGATGGGAGGACCGTATAGGGAGCACCCCGTAACAGCTCCCACACTCAAAACTACATCAACAATACCTCCAGCAGAAGGGACTATAAGCGCTACCCCTATGGTTCCCAGGCCAAATAAAATGGTACTCAATCGAGCGACGCGCATGGTCTCGCGCTTGGTGGCGGTGGGTTTTAATACGTTGAAAATATCATTTGTAAGGACTGCTGCTGTTAGGTTAAGGGTAGTGTTTACGGAACTTGCTGTGGCGAAGATCATCCCTCCTAGCATCAAGCCTAGCATCCCTGTAGGGAGTACTTCCTTACAAATCATTAAATATGCACCTTCGTTATCCAAGCCAGAAAGGGAGGGGTTGATCACTCGATAAAGCATAGGAGGCAACATCCAAATTATTGGACAAATTAAGTAAAGACCTCCAAAAAGATAGCCTACTTTACGTGCATCTTTTGGGTTTTTGACGCTAGTAAAACGCTGGACATAGGGCCAGCTGCCTCCCAGGTAAATGGCATTGTAAACGATGAAGGCCACAATAAATCCTCCGGTATATTCTCCATGGAATATTTGGAAAAAGTCCTGTGGAGCTTGTTCCACAAAGGTTGTCCACCCCCCTGC
The DNA here is from genome assembly GCA_965263105.1 of Bacteroidia bacterium. Classification (GTDB taxonomy): domain Bacteria; phylum Bacteroidota; class Bacteroidia; order J057; family J057; genus JBCCTX01. Next base: position 2,962,922 of record CBDHGL010000003.1, read on the forward strand.
ATACTTAAGGGCGAGTGGAACAACAATCAATACAGCCACAGTCAGGATAATAAATTGAAGTACATCGGTAATAATGACGGCCCAAAGCCCTCCTGCTGCTGTATATAAAATGATCAGTAAACCCAATACCCAAATACATGTATTGATGGAAAACCCCGTAGAGACGTTGACAATTTTGGCTACTGGGTATAAGAAGGCTCCTGTATAGGCCAGGGAAAGCACAAGGACCATATAGGTATAGAGTTTCTGTACCCGGTCTCCCAAACGCAGGCGAATATATTCCGCAACTGTTAGTACCCTAGTTTTCCGCCAAGCGGGTGCGATCCAAACTCCTACAGCGAGACCCGCTAACGCCATGGTTAATTGGATGGTAATAGCTACCAGTCCGTACTCATAGGCGATGGATCCCCATACGACGAAGGTCCCCGCAGAGAAAAAACTCATGAAAAGCGAAAGGCCGCTTATACTCCAAGGGACTGCTCCTCCCGCTGCAAAATAGGATTTCATATTGCTGCCACTTCTCCGGAAGGAAAGACCCGCCAGAACGATCAGTGTGGAGAAAATCCCAATAACCAGGTAATCCAGGTTATGCATCAAAAAGGAGGTGTTTGGGTTAAATAAAAGGCATCCTATAGAAAGGATGCCTTTCTCAATTCACTAAATAATGTCAAAAAAACTTACCCGTCTCTTAATACCCTGGGTTTTGGGTTACCAAGCCATCAGAGGCATCAATCTCTGCCTGTGGTATAGGCCACAAATAATCTCTCCCTGCATCGAAAATCCGTTGCTCCAATTCCCGGTAATCCAAATTACCCAATTCTACCCTAGGTTGGGAAGGAGCTCCTGAATAATCGATAAAGCCATCTATGTCGATATTGGGGACAAATCCCAATTCTCCTCCAATTTTACTGAAGCCATTTGCAGGAGAGCCCAGTAATACGGTATTCATGAGTTTTTCGGCAATTCTCCACCTGCGAATATCAAATAGGCGAAAGCCTTCATTGGCCAATTCTATCTTCCGCTCTCTTCTGAGGATTTGTCGTAGTTCTCCCTGGTCCATGCTTGTAATGGCGGGATAATTCGCCACATCGCCCATATTTGTCCCATAGGCTCTAGCCCGAATCTCATTCAAGGCATCTACCGCACTTTGGTCAATATTTCCGCTTTCTATTTTGGCTTCAGCATAAATGAGCAAGACCTCTGCATACCTAATTAAATAAATGGGTTGCTCAGATCTAAGGGGACTACCTCCTCCTAGGAGGAAGGGCTCATCCGAAAACTTTTTCCAAAAATATCCCGTGAAAGAAACAAATCGATTGGGACCTCCACTCACATACTCTCTCCCATCGTAGGGGTCGACAATTGTGCGTCCTCCCGGATTAGAAGCATTGGGATTGTATACCCTTTGCACGCGTTGTCCATTCTCAATTTTCCATGTTGCTATGCTATCGCTATGGACTTGAATAATGTGTCCCGTCCAAACTTCTCCGGGAACAACGATGGAGGCTTTGAGTCGAGGATCCCTGTTTTCAAAGGGATTTGTCGGATCAAATGCTGGATCCTCATCTATTGGCAGTCCATTGGTCGTCTCGTAGGAATCCAGTGTTTGCTGGGCTGGAACATATTGGCACCATCCGCCAAAACGGGTACCTTGGCGCTGGGATAGGCCGTGGGTCTTAGTCCCTTCCCTAAAAGACATATCCATGATCACCTCTTCCGAGCCTACCCCGGCGGCGGTAAAAAGAGACTCATAATCTGGAAACAAGCTATGAGAGCCTCCATTGATAACCCTTGAGGCAGCAGATTCTGCGAGTGCATAATCCCCATTATTTAAGGCTATTCTAGCTATGAGGGCATTGGCAGCATTGGAAGAGGCTCTTCCTCTACTGGTTCCATCTTGAACTGGGGGAAGTATACCCGCTGCACGTTCCAAATCTGCGATGATATTGGTGACGATCTCCGATTTTGCGGTTCGAGGTATCGCTAAATTATCCAAAGAGGTGGCCACCTCGGTCCTGTAAGGCACGTCGCCGAATAGCTCGATCAAATAGCTGTAGAATATGGCCCGTAGAAATAGAGCTTCTGCCTCGATTTGTTGGAATTTGTCAGGATCTGTCACATCCACCGCACGCTCCATATTGGTCAACAAATTGTTGGCGCGCTGGATTCCGGTATAGAACTGGTTCCAGAAACTATTGGGCAGGCTATGGGTGGAGGTTAGCCCGCCGGTAGTGGCCGTGGCCGTTCCATCTACATTACCCCGGTTGAAGGCGTAGTCCGAGGCGTGGTCGAGCATTTGGGGAAAAGGGGTCGCTCTGACAAAAGCCAAGGCATCGTATACGCCTGCTAAGGCTACGTCTAGCTGGGCTTCTGTTTGGAAAAATGTGGCGTCCGTTGGGCTTCCTGGATCGCTGAGATTCAGTACTTCGTCCTCGCATCCATTGAATCCAATGAAGCAAAGAATCAGGAGGAAATAATATTTAGTATGTTTCATTGTATTGCTATGAGTTCTTTGAGATTAAAAAGTAACATTGAGTCCAGTGGTATAGACGGTTGTAACCGGATAGAATGCCGCAGCAGAAAAGTTGGGAATCAAAGGATCTATCCCTTCCGGCATGTTGTCAAAGGTCAGAAGGTTCTGACCGGAAACGAATACCCTGAGTCGATCCAATCCGATCGACTGGAGAACGGCTTTATCCAAAGAGTATCCCAGGGTTACATTTCTCAACCTCACATAGGAGGCATCGAAGGTCCAGGTGCTATTCGTACGCCAGTTGGCATGGGAACTTCCAGGGGTCAGACGGGGGAGGGAGGCACCTGTATTTTGGGGTGTCCAATAATCTAGATGCCACTCCTGAATTTTTCCTGCATTGAAAAAGGGCCATGCTGCATCATTTTGTAAGGCTACGTCTCTTCCTCCCACTCCTAGCAAGGAAGCCGACAGATCGAAACCTTTCCATTCAGCAGATACATCTACACCCCAGTTTTTGGTGGAAATATTGCTCCCAATGATGGTTCGGTCGTCGTTGTTCAAAACGCCGTCTCCATTGAGATCCGCGTATCGGAGGTCTCCCGCTTGTACAGGCCCCAACCCTGATCTAGGCAGTCCGTCGTTTAAGGAACCATCCGCACCAAAATCACTTTCCTGATACAGGCCGATCACTTCTAGGCCAAATAGGGCTCCTACACTTTCCCCTAAGCGGTTGATGGTATTGCCTGGGGGCAATTCTTCTAGCCCTCCTAAGTCAGTAATTTCATTGACAAAGTCTGCAAAATTGGCATTAATGCTATAGCGGAAATCTCCTAGGTTATCCTGCCAGCCGACGGCTAAATCGTAGCCCTTGTTCTGAACTTCTCCCGCATTTTGAACCGGAGGTTGGAATCCTGCTGAAGGAGGGATGGTAACACCCAAGAGAATGTCCTTGGTGGTACGGATATAGTATTCAGCTGTAAGGGTCAATCTTCCGTTTAGAAAGCCTGCATCTACCCCAATATTTGTTGTTTCTCCCGTTTCCCATTGTAAGAGAGGGTTGGCCAGGACTGTTTGAGCTCCTCCCTACAATGGGGACTCCTCCGATGATAGGGTTGGCATTTCCCACACCAAAAAGAGACGTATAGGCAAAGTTCACGGGGTTGCCACTTCCATCGAAAATAAATTGATTTCCCAACTGTCCCCAAGATGCCCTTAGCTTCAAGTCGGTTACAAAGCCGCCTACTGGGAAGAAATCTTCCTCAGCTCACTCGCCACCCAACGGAGAAGGAGGGGAAATAGGCGGTTCGATTGTCAGGGCCAAAACGAGAGGAGGCATCTCGTCTTACGTTGGCTTCAAGTAGATATTTGTTCTTATATCCATAATTAAAACGAGCGAAGAGAGACTCCAATCCATTCAAGGTGGCGCTTCCTCCATTGAGTTGGGTGTCCGCATCTCCATTATCTAATTGGGTGAACTCCTGTAGGACAAAGCCCGTTCGACTGGCAGACCACACTTCTGACTCGAACTTCAAAAATTCATACCCCAATAGAGCAGAAAAGTTGTGATCCGTGATTTGCTTGCTATAGGTGGCTACTGCGTTGAAATTATGTTGGAAAGAGGTGAATGTCCGTTGGTTTAATGCCCGATTGTTTAATCTCAACGGCTCAAAAGGTGCAGAAGAAGTCACTTTCCAATCCCAGGTAGCATTGTAATTATTGAAATCTGTATCTGTATACTGTGGGGAATAGGTCAGGGCAAGCGAGAGGTCTTGAATAGGTCGATAGGTGGCTCTTAGCAAACCCCTGAAATAATTCGTAGTCCGATCGTTGCGTCCTCCTGTATTGACCTCAGCAATGGGATTTCCGCCATTCCAGCCGGGTCCCCAGGTCCCGTCATCATTTATCGCTTGGAATAAGGGCTGAATACGGTAGGCCTGACGAGTAGTAGATTGTAGGGGAGCAGGTGCCTTTTGTTGTTCCCGCCGGAAATTCAAATCAAAGGCAACATCTATCTTATCATTGAGGGAAAGGTCTGTATTAAAACGGCCGTTGTATCTGTCAAATGTGTAATTGGGAATATTTCCCGATTGATCCATAACAGAGATAGAGGCGGCTATCTTGGCATTTTGTGATCCCCCCCTTACGGATACGTTGTGGTATTGTTGAAAGCCATTTTCAGAAAACAGGAGATCCACCCAATCCGTATTGGGTCGAGCATCCGTCCCAACATTATTTCCCGACCTATATGCATCTATATCTGCTTGGGCAAAAGCTCCCGGCTCTGCATCATTGAAGGCTTCCATGAAGCCTACAGCATCCAAAAATTGGAGGTTCTGAGCGGGTTCCTGAATACCTAAGTATCCACTATAAGTAGTTTGAAGTTTACCGGTCTCTCCTCGATGCGTTGTAACGAGGATTACCCCATTAGAGGCTCTGGACCCATAGATGGCAGCAGCCGAGGCATCTTTGAGGACCGATATGGATTTGATATCATTGGGGTCTACTCCATTGATGTCATCTGGTATCCCATCCACCAAGATAAGGGGATTGTTTTTGTTGGAGTTTCCTAAGGTACCGATTCCTCGAATTCGCAGGACCGCTCCATCTCCTCCCGGCTGACCGCTGGATTGAACAGCTGTAAGTCCTGGAGCCAGACCCGCCAAAGCTTGGGAGGTTTGGAAAACGGGTTGTCGGGTCAATTCTTCCGTTTCGATTACTTCAACAGATCCCGTGACGTTTACCTTCTGTTGGGTGGCATATCCTACCACCACTATTTCGTCTAAGGTAACATCGGTGAGGGTTATGGATACGTTGGTTTGATTACTAACATCCACTTCCTCTGTAGTGAAGCCTCCGAGAGAGGCTATCAAGGTATTTTGATTGTCAGCCAGGGAAATTTCAAACTGTCCATTGGCATCAGAAAATACCCCATTTTGCGTTCCTTTGACTACAATGGCCACGCCAGGGAGGCTAGTGCCTGTCCCATCTGAGACAGTGCCGGTGATCGTTCGTTGTTGAGCGATTATACTGGCGCTTGTTAGTAGGCAAAAAAGTAGTAGATAGACTTTTTTCATATCATAGTATTAGTGGGTTTAATAAAATGTGTCGACTTTTCAGGTAGTAGTAAGGAGGGTTGTCGTATCCTTATTGCTTATAACAAGGGTTGAGAAACCCAGGAATCTTGATCTGAACTAGTTTAGTCTAGTATGGTTTGGTATGGTCTATTTACAACTACGTGATTATTTTTTAGATTTGCAACCTCAGGAGGAGATTTTGTGTGATAATTCAATGCCACCCCATGATTTCTTTAGAAGTAGAAGACTACTCGCTCAAACCTAAATACTTGCAAATAGCGGAAGCGATAGTGGCTGAGATTGAGGAGGGGAAACTAACGCTCAATGATCGTTTGCCTTCTGTGAATCAGCTGTCTGAAATGGCCCAGGTAAGTCGAGAAACAGTGTTTAAGGCCTTGAACCACCTGAGCGAGAAGGGCATTGTACAATCTGCCAATCGCAAGGGATATTATGTCATGAAGACCGATGTCATTGGCCATTTGCGCATTTTCTTTTTACTAGACAAGTTCACCATCTTCAAAGAGGAAATGTTTCAGGCGTTCCAACAAACTATCGGAGAACACGGGGAAGTAGATATTTATTTTCATCACCACAACCTGAACCTGTTTCGTTCACTTATCAAGCAAAATCTAGCTCAATACACTCATTTTGCCCTTGTTACCTACTTTAAGGAGGATATCGGCGATATAATTGGTATGATACCTCCTCATAAGTTGCTGATACTAGATAGTTATGAGAGGAATATCAAGGGGGATTCTTATATGGTTTATCAAGACTTCAGTCGTGATATTATGCAGTCTCTTGATGAGTTAGGGGATCGTTTGAAGCATTACCAACGGATTATCGCCATAGCCCCTGGGAGCCTCTACCATGCAGAACCCGTACTAGAAGGATTGAAAGCCTTTTCGGAAAAGACGGGTTTTCCAACTCAGATATTGCCTAGTTTGAATCCCAGGGACTTTCGTAAAGGGGATGTCTATATTACACTTACCAGTTATGACCAGGAGTTAGTCCAAATTATCAAATTGTGCAGAGAGAAAGACTATACGATTGGGGAGGATGTTGGAATCATTTCTCACAATGATACACCTGTAAAGGAAGTTTTGGCTGGCGGTATTACCGTCATTAGCACAGACTTTACGCACATGGGTAAAAAGGCAGCTGAGTTACTATTGGAGAAAAATGCCCAAGTGTTCGCCAATCCCACACGGCTGATCAGAAGGAGTTCTCTATAATAGCTCAAATAGTTGAGGAGGGATTCATCAGTTGGACTTTTGTCATCCCTATTCATTCAAGTCCCAATCGTATTCCAGAAATTCTACCTTAAGTTTCTTGTTGAGGGAAGGTCTATAAGCCTGCAGATAGCCGAGCAAATCCGTTTCACGGGTAAAATCGCTTTGAAACCAATCAAAGATTTTGGAAAGCTGAATCCCCTTTTCTGTGATCCTGTTTTTTTCTGAATCATTGATAAAGTCTGACGCCTGTTCCTCTAATTGGGCCTCCAATTGCGGGGCGGTATAGGCTTCATTTCTCAAAATGGGACAGGAAATGGAGGCACAATTGATGGCGAAATGAATACGGGGTTCATCAAATTGCTTTCGCAATATCTCGTGCTCGATTGTGTTGAGATCCATAGAGACAGCTCCGATTTGAAAGAATTTGATATCCCAGGGGGAATTGATCATCGGTAGTCCATCACTAATGTCTTTGATGCTTTGTAAGGGATAGTGGTCTAAAATCAATTGGATGGTAAAGGCATTGTACGCATTGATCCAATAGGCCAAGCGGTCGGCATCTGACCAAGCTGTACCGGGAGGATGGCTAGACAATTTCTCTAAGTAAAGCCCCAAGGAAGCACTATCTTTCTGAAAGCCGGAGTAGCTAACCCTTCCCTTTGGATCTACATGTTTCTGCAGTAATTCGGTCCAGATTTGATGAGTTACCACAGGAGAATTGCTTTCTTCCAAGGTCTCCAAATCTACCGCCTCTCCTCTTATTTTTTTGACCCAGCTCAACAACTGAAGCCCCACCTCATTAATGTTTACGGAAAAATATACCCATGTCCCCAAGCCCATCAAAGCCACAATGGCCCCTATTATATAAAGCTTATTCATACAAATGTGTTAACCCTCATTAAAAGCAGAAAAATCCCATAAATATGTTAATTTCCTTTCCCAACCCTCATACTTATGAAGCTACAGAAAAAAATCTACCTCATTTGTCTGGCATCTATCTATTTTTTGAGTGCCTGTAATTTTCCTAGTTCTACCTCCCGCAATGAGGTTCAGGAAATAAGCAACCCAACTCCCAACATCATTTATATCCTGGCAGATGATTTAGGCTATGGCGATCTGAGCTGTTATGGCCAGCAAAAATTTTCTACCCCCAACATAGATCGATTGGCTGCGGAGGGCATGCGCTTTCTGCAACACTATTCAGGTAGTACCGTATGTGCTCCTTCTCGTTCGGCTTTGATGACAGGGCAACATACGGGGCATACCTTTGTTCGAGGAAATCGTGAGGTACGACCTGAGGGCCAACATCCGATCCCAGACAGCACCTTTACGCTTGCTGAATCCCTCAAAGCAAAAGGCTATGCAACAGGGGCCTTTGGGAAATGGGGCCTTGGCTTTCCCCGGTCAGAAGGCGATCCCATGAACCAGGGCTTTGATCGCTTTTTTGGATACAACTGCCAGCGCGTGGGGCATCACTATTATCCTTACCATTTGTGGTCGGATCGGGATTCTATCTCGATTGAAGAAAATTTTGGGACTCAAAAACAAAACTTTGCCCCGGATATGATCCACCGGGAAGTATTGAGTTTTATTCAGGAAAACAAGGAGAATCCCTTCTTCCTTTACCTGCCCAGTATCATTCCCCATGCTGAGTTGATCGCCCCAGATTCAATTATGGGGAAATACATCGGAAAATTTGCCCCAGAAAAACCTTATGAGGGATACGATGAGGGACCAGACTATAGAAATGGCCCTTACGAGTCGCAAGAATACCCTCATGCAGCCTTTGTCGCTATGATCGAAATCCTGGATAAGCAAGTTGGAGAAATCATGGATACCCTGGAAGAGTTGGGTTTGTCTGAAAATACCCTGATCATTTTCACATCGGACAATGGCCCCCATCTGGAAGGCGGAGCAGATCCGGAATATTTTGATAGCAATGGGCCCTTACAGGGATTTAAGCGGGATCTCTATGAAGGGGGAATTCGGGTGCCCATGATTGCTCGCTGGAAAGGAAGGGTAGAAGCGGGCTCAACGAGCGAACATATTTCTGCTTTTTGGGATGTCTTTCCCACGCTGGCAGCCCTCACGAACTCCGCTCCTCCACAGGAGACCGATGGGATTTCTTTTCTCCCTACTTTGCTAGGTCAACCCGACCAAGAGCAACACGAATACCTCTATTGGGAATTTCATGAAAAAGGAGGCAGGATCGCCATTCGGAAAGGAAAGTGGAAGGCCGTGAAATACAATGTGCTCAAGGAGCCTGATGCTCCGTTAGAACTCTATGACTTGAGTGCAGATATTGGAGAGACCCAGAATATTGCTTCTTCTCATGCCGAAGTGGTGGCGGAAATGGAAGAGATTTTAGCGTCAGCACGAACTTCTTCGGAGGTATTTACGTTTGGGGAAAAGGGGTATTTGCAGAATAATTAGAAAACCCTCAATTAGCTCTCCAATTCTTTTGCGTACCTTTGTACAAAAGTTAGAATTTTTGCTTCAAAAACTCTTTCATATCATCTGTGCAGTAAGCGTCTCACTCAGCTCCTCGGGCTTTGTGATCCAGAAACACTATTGCCAGGATGAATTGAAGGAGTATTCCCTTTATTGGAAAACTTCTGGCTGCGAAAATCATACTAAGAAAAAGCCTGCCTGCCCCTTTCACCCTGAACCTGTATCGGAAGAGAAGGGTTGCTGCGAAAATGAAACAGAAATTGTCAAACTGGAGCAGGCTTATACGATCTCCTCCTTCGATTTTTCTGTTTTTGATATCCAACACTTAGTAGGACCTGTTATTCCCAGGGTAAAAATAGGGTTTGCTGGGTCCGAAATATATATATCCCATTTTTTAACCTACAAACCTCCTCCTTTGGTCCGCAACTTTCCCGTAAGTTTGCAGACCTTTCTTCTGTAGCCATTTTCAATGAATAATAGGATCCCTCAGTTTTTTTGAACTGAGGGGGAGAAGCTATTCTATTTCCTTTTTACGCATTGATTGTTCGGCTATGTTAGCTAGATATATACGTTTCTTTTTAGATAACAAACTGGTGGTCTGGATCCTCTTGCTGTTAGCAGTAGGAGGGGGATTGGTAACAGCGCCATTCGACCTAAATGTTCCTTTGTTGCCACGAAACCCTGTTGCAGTGGATGCTATTCCCAATATTGGGGAAAACCAGCAGATTGTCTTTACCCAATGGACGGGTAGGTCGCCTCAGGATGTGGAGGACCAAATTTCTTATCCCCTGACTACGGCCCTTTTGGGCATTCCAGGGGTAAAACACATTCGCTCCAATTCCATGTTTGGCTTTTCCAGCATCTACCTCATTTTTGATGATGAAGTGGATTTTTATTGGAGTCGGAGCCGAATTTTGGAAAAACTCAATTCTCTACCGGCTAATATTTTGCCAGAAGGGGTACAGCCTACCTTAGGACCCGATGCCACGGCTTTGGGGCAGATATTCTGGTATACTTTGGAAGGCCGGGATTCCACTGGACAAGCTACGGGAGGATGGGACCTACAGGAATTACGTAGTATACAAGATTTTTATGTGCGATATGGACTGGCTTCTGCCGAAGGAGTTTCTGAAGTAGCTTCGATTGGTGGATACGTCAAAGAATATCAGGTAGATGTAGATCCTGAAGCCATGCGTAGCTATGGAATAAGTTTGGATCAGGTTATGAAGGCCATTCAGGGGAGTAACCTCGATGTGGGAGCTCAAACCCTCGAAATCAACCTGGCGGAGTATTTTGTTCGGGGCTTAGGGTATGTCAAAAACATAGAAGACATAGAGCAGAGTGTAGTGAAAGTCGAGAATAACGTCCCTATTCGGATCGGGGATATAGCCCATGTACACTTGGGACCAGCGAATCGTAGAGGGGTGTTAGATAAGTCGGGGGCAGAGGCCGTAGGAGGGGTAGTGGTAGCCCGATACGGAGCCAATCCGCTTGAGGTCATTCAAGCGGTTAAACAACAAATCGCCCAACTGGAACCGGGGTTGCCCCAAAAGAGGCTGGCCGATGGAACACTTTCTCAGGTGAAAATCATTCCTTTTTATGACCGGACCCAACTCATCCAGGAGACGATGGGGACCCTTCAGGAAGCCCTGAGTCTTGAGATTTTGATTACCATCATTGTGGTTATCCTCATGTTGCTCAACCTAAAGTCCTCCTTTTTGGTAAGTGGTACGCTCCCCATTGCAGTTCTCATGTGTTTTATAGCCATGCGCTATTTTGGGGTAGATGCCAATATTGTTGCTCTGGCAGGTATTGCCATTGCTATAGGTACCATGGTGGACATGGCCATCGTATTGGCTGAAAGCATGGTAAGGCAGATGGAGGAAGCTCCTCCAGGTCAGAAACTGGTGGAAACTATTTATTCAGCTACCATGGAGGTCGCCTCTGCTGTGGTCACTGCTGTAGCTACTACCGTGATTAGCTTTTTGCCCGTTTTTGCCATGGAAGCAGCCGAAGGCAAACTCTTCAAGCCCCTGGCCTATACCAAGACCTTTGCCCTTATCGCTTCTGTAATCGTCGCCATAACCTTTATCCCCGCTTTGGCACATACCCTATTCTCCATTAAAATTGCACGTAAGAGTTGGTTGCTTGTGGGAAATGGTTTGGCCCTCTTAGGAGGTATTATTCTTTTATTTTTCCTTCCGGCCCCCATCTGCATTATATCTATTTTCATAGGAGCTTCGGGCCTGCTTAAGCTCTGGATAAAAGAAAATCAACCCACATGGTCGGGGATCAGTCAATGGATGCAAGCTCTCCTATATGCGGGATTAGTGGCCTATATCCTAACCCGAATGTGGATGCCTCTCGGCGTCAGTCAATCCCTGTTCATCAATTACCTGTTTGTAGGGGGAATAATCGCCCTCCTGATCGGCTCTTTCTACCTGATTCTTTTTTACTATGAGCCCATTCTTCGCTTTTTCCTTCGTGTTAAATGGTTCTTTCTTGGGCTAGTGGGAATATGTTTGTTCTTGGGTATTAAGGTGTTCCAGCAGATAGGAGAGGAGTTTATGCCAGCCCTGGACGAAGGCTCCTTTCTGCTGATGCCAACTGCCATGCCGCATTCCGGTATGCAAGAAAATATCAAGAATCTCCAACTCCTCGATATGGCCGTTACTGCTATCCCAGAGGTGGAGAATGTGGTGGGAAAAGCAGGCAGGGTGGAAAGTGCGCTGGATCCTGCTCCCCTGTCGATGTATGAAAACGTAATTTTGTATAAATCAGAGTATAAAACTGATGAACGAGGAAGGCGAATCCGATTTGCCTATGATTCAAAAAACCAGTCCTATGAACGAGATCCATCTGGAGCGCTCGTACCTGATCCCCGAGGTCAGTACTATCGCCAGTGGAGGGAGCACATTCACAGCCCCGATGATATCTGGGAAGAAATAGTACGAGTAACCCAACTGCCTGGGGTGACTTCAGCTCCCAAGCTTCAACCCATCGAAACACGACTGATCATGCTTCAGACAGGTATGCGTGCGCCTATGGGGATTAAGGTTCAAGGGGCCGATCTGGCTGGTATTGAGGCTTTTGGGAAGGAACTGGAATCACACCTACGTACAGTTGAAGGGATCAAAAAGGCTTCGGTATTTTCAGATCGGATTGTGGGAAAACCGTATCTCTTACTGGAAATTAATCGTGAGGCTATTAGCCGCTACGGTTTGCAGATAGAGGATGTGCAGCGCTACATTCAATCTGCGGTTGGGGGGATGACCATGAGCACAACGGTAGAGGGACGAGAACGCTATGCCATCCGAATTCGCTATCCCCGAGAATTGCGGGATGATCCGGAAGCCCTCAAACGGATTTTTGTACCCGCCTCAAATGGAGCACAAGTACCCCTGGGGGATTTAGTTGATATTCATTATGAGCAGGGGCCCCAATCCATCAAAAGTGAAGATGGCTTTCTCGTGGGCTATGTCCTGTTTGATAAAGAGGAAGGATATGCAGAAGTAGAGGTGGTCCATGAAGCACAAGCATATCTCCAACAGCAAATAGCTGATGGATCACTTTCCATTCCCGCTGGCATAAGCTATCGATTTGCAGGTACCTATGAGCAGCAAGTTCGGGCGAGTAATCGACTGGCTATAGTTATTCCTATAGCGTTGGGCCTGATTTTCCTTATTCTATATTTCCAATTTCAGTCCGTGCTCATATCCCTCATGGTATTTACCGGGGTTTTTATCGCCTTTTCAGGAGGTTTTATCCTGCTAGGCCTATATGAACAGCCCTGGTTCCTCAACTTCGAATTGTTTGGCACCCACATGCGAGATTTATTCCAGGTGCATCCCATCAACCTCAGTGTAGCGGTTTGGGTGGGCTTTCTCGCCCTTTTTGGCATTGCCACAGATGATGGAGTATTAGTGGCCACCTTCCTGAAAGACAGTTTTAAGGAGCGGCAACCCAAGACTAAAGCGGAAATCCATAATGCTGTTGTAGCAGGGGGGAAAAGGCGTATCAGGCCTGCCTTGATGACTACCGCAACGACTATTTTGGCCCTACTACCCATACTTACGTCGACGGGAAGAGGGGCCGATATCATGATCCCGATGGCCATTCCTTCTTTTGGAGGAATGCTATTGCAAACCCTGACTATGTTTACCGTACCGGTTTTGTATGCCCTATGGCAGGAGAATCGACTCAAGTTCTTGAATCCACAGAAAGCCACAGAAGTATGAAAAAAGTATATGTAGGAATAGGGGTCTTATCCCTCTTGTTTACCCTTGTTCAGGGGCAGACCCCAGAGGTATTATTTGACATAGCTCGCTCAAATAATGCCCAGGTGAAAGCCCTTCGTCAGATGAACCAAGCAGCTTACTCGCGGATTTCCCAAATGGGCCGTTTACCCAACTTAGAATTGGGAGTGGGGGCTTTTGTAGCACCCGTGGAAACACGTCTGGGCCCTCAGGTAGGCCGCCTTAGTGCATCCCAAATGTTTCCGTGGTTTGGTACCCTTCAGGCGCGTGAAAACAAGGCTAAGAATGGAGGCGGAGGCTTCCTTTGAACAAATAGCTATGTGGGAATGGGAGATACGATACCAACTGGAACGGGCATATTATTCCCTATATGAATTAGAAACTTCACAGGATATTATACAAGAGAACCTCCAACTCTTGGGTTCCCTAAAAGAAGTAACTGAAGCAAAGGTGGCGAATGGTGTCGCCAGTTTGGCAGATGTGTTGAGGATTGATTTAGACCTTCAAGGCTATGCAAAGGAGATGGAAATCCTGGAGGCAAAGAAGAGGAAACCTCTCATCCAAATCAATCAACTTCTAAATAGGTCTTTTGATACACCCATTCAGATCGATTCTGGGTTAAGCTTCAATTCCCTCTCCTTCAACCAAGACTCGTTACTTGTAGCGATTCACTCAAAGCATCCACAATTGAGAACGCTAGGCATTCAACAAGAGGCTTCACGTGCAGCTATTCAGCTCAATGAAAAGGAAGCTAAACCTGCTTTTGGAATCGGGCTCGATTATTTATGGGTAGATCCGCGTGAAGATGTATTCCCCACAAATAACGGGCGTGATGCCATCCAATTGAAAGCGATGTTTTCCCTGCCCTTGTCCCGGAATTCCTATCAGGCTAAGGAACAGGAGGAAAGATTTAAAATCGAGGCTTTTGAAAATCAAAAAGAAGAACTCAGTAGCCGATTTGTTTCTTTGATAGAGCAGGCCTTGGCCGATTACGAAAGTGCCCGATTGATGTACGAATTGTATACCCAGCAGATTGAAACCACCCAGGCTGCTATTCGAATTCTCGAGACCGCATATAGCAATGAAGGGAAGAGTTTTGAAGAGTTGTTGGATTTAGAAAGGGTCTTATTGGAATATGAACTGAAGCAGCTTAACGCAATTGTTATGAGTTATATGGCAAGGGCAGAAATAGGGCGTTATGTGGGGATTAGCGTCGCTAGTCCGTAGTACTCTGCTAACTACGTTTTTAACCTGTTTACCTTAATATTTCAATGAATAAAATTCTTTCTTTTTTTCATGTTCTTTTTTTAGTCGTTAAAAAAGAACCAAAAAAACTTGCACGAATCAACCAAAGCCTTTACCCTGCAATGCTATCCTCCCCACATTCGTGCACTCCAGCGCGCTCAGGCATGATTCTCATGCATTTTAACAATGACTTCGTTACCACTTTCGTAGTCCCCTGCCAATGGTCCACGGTATTAAATGATAAAGAATAGATGAGAAATGAGAAAAATATAGACGAGAAATGAAAAAGAATAAAGAAATGAATAGAAATACGACTTCTATTTTATGGTTGGGAGGAGCCCTCTTTGTGGGATTAGGCCTGGGGTATGTTCTATTTTCTTCCCCTGAGGTCCAGGAACATGAGGGACATACCCACGATTCAATGGAGTCTACCTGGACTTGCTCTATGCATCCCCAGATTCGCCAAAATGAGCCAGGAGCCTGTCCCATCTGTGGGATGGATTTGATTCCTGTGGGAGAAAATAGCTCTTCCGATCCCCTTACCTTAACCATGACCCCAGAGGCGGTCAAGCTAGCCCATATTCAAACGACCTTGGTAGGTGCTGATAATAGCTCTTCCAATTCCCTTAATACCTTATCACTTTCTGGTAAGATTCAGGCGGATGAGCGTTTAGTGGCTAACCAGGTAAGTCACATCCCGGGAAGAATTGAAAAGTTGTACATTTCTTTTGTGGGGGAATCAGTGAATAAAGGGCAAAAAGTGGCCCAATTGTATTCTCCGGAGTTGGTTACCGCCCAAAAGGAACTCATCGAAGCCGTAAAACTCAAGGCTTCTTACCCGGGTCTTCTGGATGCAGCCCGAAAGAAACTGGCTTTTTGGAAGATACCCAAGGATCAAATCGAGCGGATAGAGCAAGATGGAAAAATACAGGAACACTTCGATATCCGGGCGGATGCTTCAGGAGTGGTGACAGAACGCAATGTGGCTGTGGGAGATCACCTTCACCAAGGGGAGTCTCTATTCGAATTGGTGAGCCTCAGTCGAGTCTGGGTATTGTTCGATGCCTATGAAGAGGATTTGAGTCAGATTCAGGTAGGGAATCAGATTCAATTTACCACCCCGGGTATTCCTGCTAAAACTTTTCAATCCAAAATTACCTTTATAGATCCCACCATCAATCCTAAAACTCGAGTAGCCACTTTGCGAGGAGAGCTTGCCAACCCCCAAGGCCTCTTGAAACCAGAGATGTTTGTTAGGGGTACCCTGGAATCCCACACTCAACCTACTGGACAGATACGTGTTCCCAAATCTGCCGTTCTTTGGACAGGGGAGCGATCGGTGGTTTATGTAAAAATACCGGATGCATCCATCCCTTCCTTTCAATTTGTAGAAGTGCAGCTAGGAGAGCGGATCGGGGATAGCTACTTGATAGCGGAAGGGCTAAAGGGAGGAGAGGAGGTGGTTACCCAAGGAAGCTTTGCCATCGATGCCGCTGCTCAACTCAACAACCAGCGAAGCATGATGAATCGGCGGGTAAACATTTCGGGTAATTCAGAACTCCCCAATCTTACCCAGTCGACTCCAGAGGCCTTTCAGCAGCAATTGACGGCGCTCAGCTTAGCCTATATTTCGCTCAAAGATGCCTTGGTTCTCACAGATCAAGGGCAGGCTAGCCAGAAAGCCCAGGCCTTCCTGGATCAATTAGCTGCTGTCGATAGGAAGCGCTTATCTGCTCAGGATGCCCATCGCTATTGGATGAAGCAGCAACCAGCCCTGCTGCAGCATGCCGAGCAGATAGCCCATTCCGCGGACATTGAGGGGCAACGTGAAGCCTTTGGTTTTTTGTCCACTACGCTTATCGAAACCGTACAGGTAATGGGCAGTCAGGATACCCTATACATTCAACATTGTCCTATGGCTTTTGAGTATGAAGGGGCGGACTGGCTCAGTTTGGAAAAAGAGATCCGCAACCCCTATTTCGGAGATTTGATGATGAGTTGTGGGAGTGTGACGGGAGAAGTGCATTCCGTGGACCCAGATTCATAAACTGAGTTGAACCTCCTTCCCCGGATAAGAATTTTCCATTTTAAACAATTACCAACCATCCTGGATGGACCTTTTCACAAGTTTTTCGTATACATGATGAAGTAACCTCCCATTATGGCAAACTCCTCCACTTCGACCATAAATATGTCTCTGGAAGAGGGCTATATCTCCCTCACAGAATTTTGGTCCTTTGTCCAGCAAAGCCCTTCCTCACCCTATACCTCGAAGTTTAGCTTTTCACAGCTTATCGAGGAATGGCAAGCTCGTAGTAATGGCCATGCTGGCATGCTTGCAGAACCCTTAGCTCAGATTCAGCAGCTTGAAGCTCAGCTTGAGGAGGCGCCCAATTCATGGAAATCTATCTGGGAGGAAGGCCATTTTGAACCGGTTATCAAGATTTTATTTCCGTCCTTTTTCTTCAAAAACCAGTACGGCTTTATCAAGGCTCCCTTCGAGAACTTTCAATTTCGCTATCAGACTCAGGCCTTTCGGGAGGTTCTGGCAGAAGATCGCTGGGAGTTTAAGGTCGATTGTAAGGATTTCATAAACCCCGTTGCCCGGGACATTTTGGTGGCAGGCACGGTGGTGCTGAATACCTTTTATAAGCAAAATTCCCATATTTATACCGCAGAGGTCATGACCCTGAGGGACAAGGAGACCCTCATGGAGCGGCACTTTAAGTTTAATCTCCAACTGGATTATGTGACGGTCAAAGCGCTAAAGCCCCTGAAGAAGCTGAGTAAAAAGCAAATCCACGAACTGCTTAATAACCTGCATGACGAGGCCCTCTGGCTGAAGTACATTCCTCCAGAAAACTTTGTATTTGAAGGCTTTATTATAGGCTTCTTGTCAGATGTTACACGGGAGGAGATCCTCTCTACCATGAAAGTTATGGTGGCCAATGAAGGAGGGAAAAGCAACCATTTAGACGATCGCGACTACCTGGAAGTATTGACCCGTTCATTTTTGGATGATCCGAAATTGCAATTTGGGGTCTTGCAGATAGCCGCAGCCCCTTGGTTGGAGAATCTTGCCTGGTGCTTGCTTCGCAAGCACGATAATTCGTTGGTTCTTCCTTCTATTCAAGATCCCCAAAGTTCTTATGGGAAGGTTTTGAGCAAAGGGACAGCTCAGGTCGTAGATGACCTTCGCCAAATTAAGAATCCATCGCCATTGGAAGAGGCCCTATTGGAGAAGGGGCTGAGAAGTTTGTTGCTAAGTCCTTTAAGAGATGAGGAGGGAAAAATTCTAAGTATCCTGGAAATCGCCTCTCCTGAGCCCTATAGCTTCAGCCAGCTGACCCTGCTCCAGCTAGAAGGGTATATATCCATTATGGAAATGGGGAACCTGGAGTTTTTTCGAGATATAGAAAACTCAGTTCGTTTGACGATCCAGCAAGAGTTTACCTCCATTCACCCTAGCGTGGAATGGAAGTTTCGTGAAGTGGCGAGCCAGTACTACTGGAACCGGGTAATAGAAGAGAAGCAAAGTCGTATGGAGCCCATTGTTTTCAAAGAGGTATTTCCCCTCTATGGGCAGGCGGATATCGTCGGCTCCTCTAAAAAACGAAATGCCTCTATCCAAGCCGATCTCATCGATAACCTCGAAAGACTCTACCAATTACTCCATGCCTGCAAAGAAGCCTTGCCCTTTCACTTGTTAGACGCCTATGCCCTTAAAGTAAAGGCTCGATTGGAAGTGCTTCAAGCGGGAAATTTTGCTTCGAGTGATGAATCCGTGATTGTAGAACTCATGACCCAGGAGGTTCATCCCCTGCTGAGAAAGCTCGCCGATCGCTTCGACCAACTTCCTCATCAGGAACTGATAGATTATTTTACCTACCTGGATCCTGACCTGGATATTGTCTATCGTCAGCGCAAGGATTATGAGGAGAGTGTAAGCCTACTCAACCAGACCATCAGCCGCTACCTGCTAGCGGAAGAAGATAAGATGCAAAAGGTCTTGCCGCATTACTTTGAGAAGTTTCAAACGGATGGGGTAGAATACAATCTCTATCTGGGACAGTCCCTATTGGAGAATGGAGGCTTTGATACCTTTTACCTACGAGATTTTCGCCTTTGGCAGTTGATTAGCATGTGTGAGATCACCCGTTTGGTCAAGCGTGAGGGCCAGAATTTTCCCGTGCCCCTCATGACAGCCCAACTCGTCTTTGTCTACAACAACACCCTCAGCATACGCTTTCGGATGGATGAAAAGCAGTTTGATATAGATGGGGCTTATAACGTTCGCTATGAGATCCTCAAAAAGCGAATCGACAAGGCTTACGTCAAAGGCACAGATGAGCGTCTTACCCAGGCGGGGAAGATCGCCATCGTCTGGCTACAGGAAAAAGACCGACAAGAATACCAAGAGTATCTGGACTACCTAATTGCCAAGGAATATATAAGTCCGGAGGTCGAAGACCTGGAACTTGAACGGATGCAAGGGGTGGAAGGCCTTAAGGCGATACGGGTGGAAGTAATTGGGGAAGGATAGTGATAGGAGAGGTAAGATTGGGATTAAGATATAAGATGACTTTCATCTCCCATTAAATTTTTAAATAAAATTGTGCTATCTCTTAAACTATTGGGAAATGGGACCTCTCTTTATATTCGATTTAGATCCTTTTTATCTGTAAAAAGCCCCAGCAACCATAAATGAAAGCAGCAATCTATACCCAATACGGCCCGCCAGAGGTCCTTCAGCTGGTCGAAATCGACAAGCCTCAGCCAAAGCCTAAGGAAATTCTCGTCAAAATTCAGGCGGCAACCGTTACCTCAGGTGATGTGCGCCTCCGAGCCTCAGATTTTCCAGCGCTGTTCTGGTTACCCGCAAGGTTCATTTTTGGGCTGTTCAAACCCAAGAAGCAGATCCTGGGCCATGAACTATCGGGTGTGGTAGAGGCTATTGGGGAAGAAGTAACAAAATTCAACATAGGGGACGAGGTCTTCGGTTCAACTACTATGTTGAGAACAGGTTCCTATGCCGAATATATCTGCTTACCAGAGGAATGGAAGCATGGCGTAGTAGCGCTTAAACCCAGTAACCTTTCTTTTCAAGAAGCTGCAGCCCTGCCCATTGGAGGGATGACGGCTATGTTTCTCTGGAGGAAGGGGGGAATTCAAGAAGGTCAAAAGGTCTTGGTTTATGGTGCTTCCGGAAGTGTGGGAAGTTATGCCGTTCAGCTTGCTCGGGCTTTTGGGGCCTCTGTTACCGGGGTATGTAGTACGTCGAAGCTTTCCATGGTCAAAGCCCTGGGAGCAGAGCGCGTAATTGATTACACCCAAGAAGACTATAGCGCGCTCAAAGAGGAATTTGATATCGTCTTTGATGCGGTAGGGAAAACGACCAAGTCTAAGGCCAAAAACGTATTGAAAAAAGAGGGTTCTTTTGTCTCTGTTACGATGATGACCAGTGAAAAAACGGAGGACCTCTTAACCTTGAAGGACTTGGCAGAAAAGGGGGGAATTAAGCCGGTCATTGACAGAAACTATCGCTTGGAGGAGATTGTGCAGGCCCATCGTTATGTAGATACAGGAAGAAAGAAGGGGAATGTGGGGGTGGAGATTTGAGTTTTTACTTTTACAGATCAATAGAAGGGTAAATTTTATTGGGAAATCTAGGAACTGTTTCATATATTTAAATAGTATAGTAAAATGAAATAATGGCCTATAAACAATAAAAGCCCTAATAAGTACTTATTTGATCTATTAAGTATTTTTGTTTATTTTCGATAACACTCGAAAGCAGCCCATTCCTTTCCCACTTATTGACGAAAACCTTTTCGGTTAGCCCTTGAGCATTTTGGGTTTACCAAACTCAAATCATGCGCCACATTCGGAATCTCAAAATTAGATTTCAGAGTTTCTAGGTCGTTTTTAATCACCAAACTATTTCCTCTCTCTTTCCGATCTTAGTTTGTATCAAGTTTTGTTTTGTCATTATTCACCTTAAAATTTAATCAAAATGCCCAAAGAATTAAGAAGCACACCTTTAGGTAGCGCGGTACGAATATCCATACCCGCAAAAGTAGCCTATGATCTTAAAGCATTTCAAAAGAGTATTGCCGATTTGGTAGAAGATTTAGGATGTAGAACCTGTTTTTCTGGAGTGGATTGTACTTTTATTACTGAGAGGAATTTTGTAGTAAATCCTAGTGGAAAAGTTTCTCCCAGACTATCGAATCTCATTCAGGTAGAAGGACAAGACCCTGATGTAGATCCAATCCTTCCGAGAGCCAGTAATTTAGTTTCTGCTCAAGTGCCTGTAAAAGTTGGCTATAACCTGAAATTACTAAATGAAGTAATCGCCACTATTTCCGATCGATTGGGATGTGCGGCTTGTTGTTCAGGATTTGATATTTCATTCAGGCAGGAGCTTGATTTTGTTATCAACAATGAGGGAAGAGTCTTATAAGGATTTACCCGAACTGGGAATAGGATTAACTTATTCATCGGCTTTAGAATCTTTTTTAAGGTCACATACTCAATTTTTTGATGTTATAGAAGTTGAGCCACAAACCTCATGGAGCGAAAAAAGCATTGGATCAGGAGAGTTTATGCTCTCCGATCCCGTATTAAATCATATTGCTCGGCTTCCAGGGAAAAAGTTGGTTCATAGCATTGGAATTCCCGTAGGAGGAACAAGGCATCCTGATAGATTTCAGTTACAGCTATTAGAGAAGACGATAAAAACGTTGAAATCGCCTTGGATGAGTGAACATCTAAGTTTCAACAATGCTCACGATAACTTTACAGGTTTTTTTCTACCTCCTTGTCAAACAGAAGAAGGAATCGAGAATGCCGTTGCTGCCATCAATGTTATCCAAGACTTTGTATCGGTTCCCATAGCGATCGAAACAGGAGTAAATTATTTTGCCACAAGAGAAAATGAACTGTCTGATGGACTATTTGTTGGGGAAGTTTCTCGAAGAGCGGACTGTGCAATTTTATTAGACTTACATAATCTATTTACCAATGAGTTAAACGGAAGGCAGGCCATAAACAAATTTCTTGAAGAAATACCACTAGAAAGGGTTTTGGAAGTTCATCTTGCTGGTGGCATGGAAGTAGATGGTTTTTGGCTTGATGCGCATTCTGGTGCAATCAATGATCATTTAGTTCAAATAGCGCTAGATCTCATCCCACATTTACCCAATCTAAAGGCAATAATTTTTGAAGTCTTTCCCTCCTTTGTGCCTGCGATAGGATTTGAGGTAATCAAGGAGCAACTCGAATTAACAAGAAAAATATGGAACTCCAGGGGATCTAAAATTTTCATGATTAATCCCCCTCACTCCGGTATGGGATCAACTCAAAAAGGACAAAATGAATCCAAAAATCCCCCCTATTCAATTGTGGAATGGGAGAAAGTAGTAAGTGATCTAGCCTTAGGAAGGCCTGTAGATCCCAACTCATCGGTCGCTCAGGTCATGATAAAAGATAGAGGAATTACCCTAGTCAGGAGCCTAATCAAGGAATTTAGGGCATCCATGATAGTCAGTGTCTTGCGATTAAGTTCGCGCTATTTAATTTTAGCCCTGGGAGCGGATATCTTCCGAATGTACTTAGAAGATTTTTGGTCAAAAAATAGACCATGTCAATACGCTTCAACAGAGGCGGCACAATTCGGAGAATATATGAAATCTATGGACTTAAAAGTTCCTCAATTTGGTAGTCTTCTGGAGTTTGAATTGGCCATAGTTGAGACCTTGTTGGATGGAAAGGCTCGCGTTACAACCTTTTCTGTAGATCCTATTCCTTTGTTTAAAGCCTTGGTAGAGGGTAAATTGCCGGATAAAGTGGGTGAGCCAGGAATTTTTGAAATCGAAGTTACTGAGGGTGGACCTGAACAGGTCAATGGGTTGAGTATGGAAAAGATTCGTGAATTTTTTCCCAACCATTGATATAATCTTTGATTAATTAACTAGATGCGCCATTAGCTCTTTTCAAGAAATAGAAGACTCTTTGGTTGATAGAATTTCCTTAACCTCTTAATCATCCGAAGGTAAGACAACAAACTCCCTAAAATTAGATCGATTAATCACTTTACCTTCGGTATCATAAGTACGTAGGAAAGTTTTGGAAAATTTGGCTTTAGCCTTTGGATTCCATTTAAACTCATAGGCAGTAAGATTTAATCCTTGCTGTTCGACATAGTCTATTTCTTGTTGTTGTAGGGTCCTCCAAAAATAGGGCTTGGCAAAGCTGAGCTTATAGCTATTCTGTTTCATGCGTTCTGCCATTAAAAAATTCTCCCACAGCATCCCTATATCGCTTCGGGTAACCAGGCTACTAAACTCCCCGATCACAGCGTTTCTTATGCCATTGTCATAAAAATAGATTTTTCTTCCACGCTTAATTTCATTTCGAATATTTCGGCTATATGACCGTAGTCGGAAGATTACATATCCTTTTTCGAGAATATCAATGTACCGCTGTACAGTGTCTTTGGATATGGATACCAACTGACTTAATTCGTTGTAATTCACTTCCTGGCCGATTTGGAGGGCTAAGGCTTGAACTAATTTTTCGAGGATTTCCGGCTTTCTCACTTCCCCATAGGATAAAATATCCCTATATAAATAACTATTCACAAGGTTTCTTAGCACTTCCTTTTCTTCCCCTTTCTCATTGATAATGACTTCAGGATACATACCAAATATTAGCCGATTATCTAGATCCTGCTCTGCCTTCAGAAAGCCTACATGGTTTTCATATTCTTCCCAGCTAATGGGAAATAATTCATACTCCCATTTTCTTCCTGTCAAGGGTTCGCTTAATTCATTGAATAAACTAAAGGAAGAGGATCCACTAATCCATAGTTGAACCTCTTTGAACTGGTCGGTGATTATTTTTAAGGTCAGGCCTATCCCATTGATTCGTTGCGCCTCATCTATAAATACCACTTTGCTGTCTCCAATTAATCTACGGAGGGTTTCGGTATTGGGTGTATCCAGTTCAGCTCTAACAGAAGGATCATCCCCATTAAAAAACCTGTATTCCGTATTCGTCAATAGATTATTTATTAGGGTTGTTTTCCCTACTTGTCTGGCCCCTACTATCATTATGGCTTTCCCTCTGCCCACTTTTTCTGAAATAAGGGAGCTAATAGTTCTATCTATCATTCTATAAATATAACATTTAGCTTATATAATAGCCAAATATTATGTTTTTTGGCTACTATGATAGCGTAATCTTAAATTTAGAGGTGCTATCCAATATTTATCTTAATCATTTTCAGAACATTTGGTATCAGTTTTCTCATACACATTTAATAAGAATAAGAATTTGTTCGCCGGTTAATTATATTATCCCTCTGTTAGATAAATATCCATTTTGTGTAGAATACGATAGCATCACCAATCCCAAGGAATGTCTTTCGGGTTTCTACCTTAACCAAGACTATTTGACAATTCTATGGGTTTTGAAACTCAGAATAAGAGGGATTTAGATTTGATAGGGCTCATTACGTATCGGGAATAAGGCTTTTTTTTACGGCTACTTCTCCTGCTTCTCCTACCTTCCCGACCTGTTTCCCAGCTCACGAAAGCTTATTTAAATTTTCGCATTTTTTAATACGTGTTCATTTTATTTCTTGTGCTTGAAAATTCTATTAAGCGCCAATTGATTTGTTAGCCTTCGTTGCCAACTGTCCTTTAGGAGGACTTGGGTAAGGACTGCTTTCTACCTTCATCAAAGAAATAGGCTATAAAGTAATCATTCATTCTATCCTTGATACGGATAGGTAAGGCTTTATTGATCCAGGATTTATGAAACCCTTAACTGAAAAACCATGAAAGGTATATTATTAGCAGGAATCTGCCTTTTCCTGTTGTTTTCCCTAAAGGCCCAGGAAGAAACAGCTGAATTTGTGTTCCATTGGGCAGATAATGCTCCAGCACTTGCTACTTCAAGTTCCTCTTTCACTCCAAATGCGGAAGGTGCGTACTTCTCCTTTTGGGAGGCGGGGATTAACTGTCGAGCAAAGGAGGAGCCCGGAGGAAGCACTCTAGCAAAAGGTGCTAAGGTACACCTAAAGCAAAAGACCCATACCCGTTTTGATCATACCTATTCCGTCGAATTGTATACAGATGCCAGTATTTTGGAATCATGTAACCAAAATAGGAGCGCTGTGAGAGCAGAGGTCATTACCCGGGATGAACTGGTAGCAAGGCTATCCGCTGGATCAATTTTTCCCGCCCAGGCAGGGACTACTATTTGGTTGGGTTGGTCAGAACTTTATACAGATTTCGATTTTAGCCATAAAAGTACGCTGCTACAATTTCTTCAAGAAGAGTTTGCCAACTCGGTATCCTCCTCGATTAACTACCATCCGGAGAAAGGCATTTATTTGGGAGTGGGTAAGGCTTACCATAGTCTGCTAGATCGAAGTGAGTTAAAAGAAAATGTATGGTATGACTGGATTGTGGAATTTCGCTACTCTTTTCATGATACCGGCCCTGAAGCGGGTCTTGTCAGAATTTGGGTATATCCTGCAGATGATCCTGATAGGTATACCTATACAGATCTTCCTAAGGTATCTTACACGGGCGCTACACTGCCCTCAAGTCCCAGTTCCCCTTTTAAGACGAAAGAATTCCCTAGAGATTCTCTTTTTCTGGCCATCCAACCTCAACTGCGAATGGGGATCTACCGATGGGAATCAGGAAGTAAAAAGCCAGAAGATATGGCTACTGACGATCAACGCTTTATAAAATTTCTGGGACCTACCAGAATGGAAATAGGAGAAGACCTGGGAGAGCTAGGCTTTGAGGCCGTGAAACCTCGTCCCCCGTATAGAAGTGACGGTTTTTCTTTTGCCAGGGCCTCAGAGGCGGTGCTTGATTCCCTTTCTGGTTCGCAGGTATTTCTTCACCCCAATCCCCTCTCGGGTAGTTCTACCCTTCGAATCCTTCATGCTGAAGAAGGACCTGGTGAGCTCAAAATATGGGATATGACCGGACGCCTGTTGCGTCATGAAGTCATTGAACTGCAGCCAGGAAGTACAGAACTCCTTATCGAAAAAGGGAGGCTCGCTGCTGGCTCCTATATCCTCCAGATCAGTCTGGGAGAAGAATTGTCAACGCTAAGGTTTGTCATCAAGTAAGCCCCCTTACCCCATGAACTCTTAACTCCTAAACCAATGAAACTCTCCCTTTTCCCTTTCCTCTTTTTTCTCCTTGCTTTGCTCTTCTACGCTCCGGCCCAAGAGGAGGATCAGGACCCTCGTATTCAATTGACGCCTCAACTGGATATGATGTTGCGGGTTCCTCAATCCCCAGAAGCAGCTGCCTTTGTGAAATACGGGAACATTCCTGTGCAGATGTATACGGGCACCCCTGATATTTCTGTTCCCCTATTCACCCTTCAAGGACGGGAACTATCGCTCCCCCTGAGTCTAAACTACGATGCCTCTGGAATTAAAGTAGACCAAATCGCTACCTGGGTAGGATTGGGCTGGAGCCTTAATGCCGGAGGAGCGGTTACCCGTCAGGTACAAGGCCTTCCCGATGGGTATGGGGACAAGGGGAGTATATTCGATCCTGAAATTCAGGACTTTATTGAGTACGCCTCACGGCATAACCTGGCAACTGGGACGTTCCACCTTGAGCCGCGTTATAGAAAGTATTTTGAACTGACGGAGGGACTGGCCTATGGTCAGGTGGACCTCCAGCCAGACCTCTTTCCCTTTCGTATTAACGGGCTCTCTGGAACGCTGTTTATCAATTACCAGGAAAAGAAGGCTTATTGCATGGAGCACCCAAATTTGAAAGTGGAAGTGGGATTGTTCCTAGCAGACTCGAATCCCGTATCTCAATTGCGGTCCTGGAAAATAACCGATGTAGATGGGACCCAATACATCTTTGAAAAGCAAGAGTTTACCAATCACCGGGGAGAGGCTGGGCCTCACTATGGGGGATTTTTCCGCCGCTATGTCTCTGCCTGGTATATCAGCAAAATCATCTCTCCCAATGAACGGGATGTAGTTGAGTTTACCTACAGTGCTGTAAGCCCTTGGGTTAACAAACAAGACATTTCTCATACCTACTCTGGTGTAAGTGTGGTGAATCGGGAAAGTAATTCTTCTATCTGTGGAGGGAACAGCGAAGCCCCCCAATACCTCTCAGGTTCTGGGGAAGCGAATTTCTGGGCCGAGCAAGCTTATCTGGAGTCCATACATATCAATGGGTACCAACGAGCCGTTTTCTATAAAAGCAGCCAAGATCGCTTGGACCTCAACGGGATGAAACGCCTTACTTCCCTGAATTTTTACGATCCCTTAGGCAGAGCTATAGTTAGCCATATCAAACTCAACAATGGCCAGCCAGATGGAAAAGATCCCGGATTCTACTTTGGTAAGCCCAATAGCTTACTCGAAAAGGAGCAGCGCCTGATGCTTAAGGGCGTTTCATTTTATGGAGATCGACCGAATGCTGAAAAAGCCCTTCAGCAATTTAAGTTTGAATATTTTGACCCAGAGAAAGTACCTCCTAGAGGTTCTTATGCGGCTGATATGGCAGGCTATTACAATGGTCAGGACCAGAATAGCTCTTTGATCCCACAGTATGTGGAAAATGGCGTGAATTTCTTCCCTAAAGGAGCTAGACGCAAGCCCGATCTGGCTGCCTGTCGGGTAGGGACCCTCAAAAAAATAATCTATCCCACAGGAGGAGAAACGGACTTTGCCTACGATTTACATCGCATTCCTGATCAAAATGATCCTACCGTTTTACAGGTGACTCGCAGCTTGTTAGCTTTAAGGGGAGGAGTCGATAGGGGACGAAATCCCTATGGATTCGAATACGGCTGTTTTGAAGAGGAGCCCACTACCGATCCCATTCCAAGGGGGGGAGCAAATGCTTTTTCTTACAACCTGAATAACCAGACGTTCGAAGCCCAGAAAATTCACATATCTGTCGAAGGAAGGAGTACCAGTGATGATTTCATGTACCTGGTTGTGTATAAATCAGGTGAATGCCCCAGGGCTGAACCCGGCGAGTGTCCTTCCACCCGCTATTCCTTTTGTGAGGTATATAACTGGGTCGTTTCCTGTAGGGAAGAAGCAGACTGCCCGATAGATATTATTTTTAGCGGAGATCCCAGGTACATGCATCCCAGGGACCGAGAGATATTGATGGAAAATATTTCTCCGGGAGGATATCAGATTTTGGGGTTTAATGGAGACGCCCAAGCTACCCTAAAGGTGGAACTCTTGGGAATGGAAAAGCAAGAGATTTCCAATAGAGAAGTGGAAGGAGGCTTGCGGGTGGTGGAAAAAATCGATAAGGTGGATCGCACAACTCCCGCCACCCACACCTATTATCTATACCAGGATTTTTCCCAATCGGAAGTTGAATTCAGCCCAGAACTCGCAATCAACGCAGAATATACAAGTTCTGGAAAACGCCTTTTCAATCCAGCTTATACCCGCAAACAACTTGCTACCTTCTGTGAAGGTATAGACTTTCCCAACGGAATCACCTGCGAAAGGACTTCCATATTTAGTCAGCGCCTTTATCCAGCAAATGGACATGTAGGGTACTCTGCAGTTACTGAAATCCAGTATGCACCAGGAGTAGGGATAAATGGGTTCACCGTCAATCGCTTTCATAATGAAAGTGCTTCTCTGAATAAAATACCCGGTATCCAGGGCTTGAACAGTAGGTTAAATGGAAGGCCGAAAGATACCCGTATTTTCCATAAGGATCGAAGACTGCTCAGTTCCCAAAGCCAAACCTACAAAATCGAATCGCTACCCCATCAGCGCTCCAGTCTGGGGCTGACGATGGAATCTTCCCATATTATTACAGGTTTGAGGATGCTTTCCAGAGCTCCGGAGGCTACCCGCGAGAGGGGCTATACCCTTCTTTCCTATGGAACCTTTTGCAAAGCGGGAAATGGAAGAGACGCGCTTCCTCCAGAATGCACAGAAGCCATAGCGTGCCTATTTGGGAGCTATCCGTTAGACCAACAACTTACGCACTATGCGTATAGCAGTTTCTGGCTTAGGAATACCCAAAACCTTCAATCCCAGTATGTGGAGGAAGGAGGAGAAGTGAGAGAGGTATTCAGCCAAACGGATTATTTTTATGAAAATCCCTTACACAAGCAACTTACCAGAAGTGTATTTTCCGGGAAGGATGGGACTACACAGGAGACCCGAATGTACTATCCCGACGATGACCTGGCCTCTCTAACCTATATGGGGCCAACTGAAATCCAAGGCCTGTACTCAGACGTAGAGATTTCGACCATCAAGCGACTCGGCCATGCAGGCAAATACCAATTGAATGAGGTGGTAGCGAGTGAACAATGGTATAATGGAAAGATCCGGATATTTGTAGAAAAGAAAGCTTACCAGAACTTTGGCAATCGGGTCCTTCCCATTTCTATCGCAAATTCTAATGGACAAGGAGAACCGAAAACAGTAGCATCTCTATCCTACCTAAATAATGGCCTACGGCTGTCTGAAGTAAGACGTCCCACGGGTCCTCCTCAGCTAATGTTATACGCCTATGATTATACCCTGCCCGTTATGAGCCTGGTGGGTGTGCCTTTGGGAGGGAGGTCCGAAAATGGGCTGCAAAACCGGTATGCTTCTTTGGTTAGCCTGGGGGAGTTGACAAATAGTACTCAGATTGCTCGTGAGTTGGCCAAGATTCGGGAGCTTTCCCCAGATGCCTTGTCGATAGACTATACCTACAATTTGAAGTTGCAGCTGGTAAAAACGAAAAGCCCAGATGGCGTAGAAAGCTTTTTCAGCTATGATGATCTGGGCCGACTCATACAAACACGTAATGACGACGAGCAACTGGTCCAAGCAATAGAATACCATCAAATCCAACCCAAATAAACAGTCATATTTCCCTTTCAGGAGTTTTAAATCACCTAAACCATGCGAACCCTTTCCTCAATCCTATGTCTATTAGCACTAAGCTTATCTAGTTTAATTGTGCTATCCCAAAGCCCTTGCTCTGCACCCATTAACCTTTCTGAAGGGAAGGCGACCCAGCAATCAAGTATGAAGGCCACTGGGCATTCTGCACTAGCTGTTGATGGTATTCTCACTGGTGGCGATCCCTGGAGAGGCGAAATTCAACACACCCAAAAGGAATACCAACCCTGGTGGCAAGTAGACTTGGGTGAGCTAGCCCAACTTTCGGAAATCACGATTTACAATCGAATTAATTGCTGCCAGAGCCGTCTGCAAGACTTTGTCGTACTGCTTTCCGAACAAGCCTTCCCTCCAGATGCAAGCGTGGAGGAGCTCGAAGATTTAGACCATATAGAGGTTCTTGCATCCCCAGGTCTCACTCAGGCCCAATATCGTTTTACTACAGAGGCAATGGCTCGATACATCCGTATCCAGCTGCGAGGAAGGAATTCCCTACACATGGCTGAGGTGGTAGTCAGGGGATGTGTACCTCCAGAACCTGCTCCAGAAGCCGAAGAGCGAAATTCCCCACCAATCGATTCTTCCCCGAACCTTCAGTCTTTGCTCAATTGTACAGAAGCAAATCCTGCTTCTGTGGACCCCATTTATCCTTCCCAGGATCAGAACTATATCAGAACCACCCTATATCGTACATCTGGGTCAGTCAATGTGCCGGAATCAGACAAAATTCAAAGCCTTACTTATTATGATGGGTTAGGCAGACCCATTCAGGAGATCGATGCACAGGGAACCCCTGATGGGAAGGACCTCCTCACACACATAGAATATGATGGCTTTGGGCGAAGGGAACGTAGCTATCTCCCCTTCAGCCCACAAGTGTCCTCTTCTTCAGCCCCAGGATCCTATCGTGAAATAGGCAATCCAGAGTTGGCCAGCAACTCCTATTACAAAAGCCTGCCTAGCTTGGGATATCTTCAGAGAGATCCTATGGCCTGGGCAGATACGGAGTATGAGCCCTCTCCCCTCAACCGTGTGATTGAACAGGGGGCTCCCGGTGCTGATTGGCAGCCCGTGGCTGTTCCAGGGCAACAAGGCAGTGGAGAGCACACGCGTGTGATGGAGTATCGGACCAATACCCATTCTGTTCCGGGTTTTGACCCCTTGAGTTTGAATAGCGTGGCTATTCCGCTGAATCCTCATTTTTATCCTCCCAATAGCCTCAGCGTTTTACGCAGCTATGATGAAAATGGAGGACTAACAGAATCGGCTACAGACAAGTTGGGAAGGACGATCTATAAGAGTGTCCAAACGGGAAAAAGTTTTCGGCTTTCTCCCATTCAGAGCGATTCCTTTGCCACGACCTATTTTGTATATGACCTCCATTCCAACGTCAGATACGTTATTCAGCCTGAAGGGTGGAAGAAAGCCCGTAGCCAGGGACTGTCTCTTACCCTTTTACGAAACTTTTGTTTTCAATACCTCTATGACGATCGTCAACGGGTGCGCCGTAAGCGAATCCCGGGTTCAGATTGGGAAGATCTGGTGTATGACGAATTAGACCGGGTAGTTGCCACCCAAGATGGCATGTTGAGGCAAAAAGGTCATTGGCTGATAACCAAGTATGACTATCTGGGCAGACCCGTAAAAACGGGCATCTGTACCCACTTGGAGAGTAGAGAGGAATTAGAAGAACTCATCAGCTATAATCCCAGGCCCTATGAAAGTCTCCAGGATAGCAAGCAAGACTATAGTTCCTACCTGGATCCTCAGATCGATGAAGTACATTCCCTCACTTTTTATGATAACTATGATTTCCTTCCTGATGACTCCTTTGATTTTCAATCCGAATCCCAATTAGGCTTTCTTTCGCAGCCTTCGGATAAGGCAGAGCCCTACAGAAAAGCCCTCCACAACAAGGGGCGGGTTACAGGGGTACGGATATTTGTGCTAAATCCTAGTCCAGACATACCCGAGTCCCTCTTGACGGTTACCTACTACGACAAATATGGGAGGGAAATTCAGACGATAGCAGAAAATCACCTGGGGGGAAAAGAACTGGTAGCAAATCGGTACAATTTTATCGGAGAAGTATTAGAGTCGCTTCAGTTTCACCATTGGAAAGCGCCAGAGCAACAGCGCATCCACAAGGCCTACCGCTACGACCATAGAGGACGCCTCAAGCAATCCCTTCAGCAGATAAACTCTGATCCGGCTGTTGTGCTGCTAGATCAACAGTATGACGAACTAGGCCATTTGGCAGAAAAGAACTTGGGAATGAGCGCCTGTGTTTCCCCGCTGCAGTCTATTGATTACCAGTACAATATTCGGGGATGGCTGACTGGAATCAACACGCTTTCGGGACCTACGGAAGATCCATCCGAAGACTGGTTTCAGTTGCGTTTGGGATATACCGATGGGGATCATCCCATGTATAACGGGAATATTTCTTCCCTATCCTGGAAGTATGGGTTTGGGAACTCAAGTTGGCGTCACTACCAGTATCGATACGATCAACAGAATCGTTTAGTCGAGGCTGATTATCGTGGCCCTGGTGGGGAAGATTATGATGTTCCCTCGATTCGCTATGACCTCAATGGGAATATCCTCAACCTTCACAGAAAGGGCAAATTAGGGCGCTACCATTATGGGGATCTGGACAAACTGAGCTATACCTATAGTGGAAATCGCTTACTCTTTCTCCGAGATAATGCCCAGCGCAATATCCTAGAAGATATCGATCACTTTCACGACCCGAAGCAATGGGGCTCCTTATCGCTATGATGCCAATGGAAATATCAGCTTACGATCCCCATAAGGGCATCACCTATACCTACAACCACCTCAACAAACCCATTCGTGCCCAGTTTCGAAATAATTCCTTCATAAACTGGATTTATTCCGCGGATGGAACTAAATTACAGGAACACTACTCCGGCGACTCGTCGGCCACGCACGACTATGTGGGTGGGTTCTTTTACATGCAGAGAGGATCGGAGCCTCGTCAACTTCTCCACATTGCCCATGAAGAGGGCCGTGCCCTTAAAATAGGCGAGCAGTTTCGCTATGAGTACAACCTCAAAGATCACCTGGGCAATATACGCCTGAGTTTTTCTGACAAAAATGGAGATGGACAGATAGGAAGTGATGAAGTGCTCAGTGGGGATTCCTACTACCCCTTTGGCATGCGTATGGGAGGGCTTTCCTTGGCTAGGGGCACAGAAAATCGCTTTAGGTATAATGGTAAGGAGTGGCATAAGGAGTTGGGATTGGGGCTGTATGATTATGGGGCAAGGATGTATGATCCGGCGATGGGTAGATGGGGCGGGGTAGATGCATTGGCGGAGGATTCTATTCAATTGCAATACACCCCCTATGCCTATGCATGGAATGATCCAATTAATCTTATCGATCCAGATGGGAATTGCCCTGATTGTCCTGAAAATCAAAGAAATTCTCTTGATGATGATTTGGCATTTTTAGAACGATTATTTTATGATCATACAAGAGAGACCCAAGAAAGTACAGCAAGTTTATTGGATTTACTAGAAGTATTTTATTACCAACAAAAAACAAGTCTGGAAATTGACGATAATAAAAAATGTTATTCATATAGAAACATCGTTTTCAAATGGATTAAATACCCACAGTTTGGTGATTGGTTAAGAGGAGCACGTCCAGAAAAAATCCATCTCGCACAGATGGTATGGCAATACCTTCCGATGTCCCAATGTTCAAAGAAGAAAGTAAGTTTTCTAAACCTAAAATAGTAATTTCCCAAAAAGTGGAGAATAGAAAGGGGGCTCTTAAAGGAAGCTGGGGCTTTTCTAGTATTTCAGATCTCTTTTCATTATCAAATACAGCTACTTTTTTCGCAAGGCTCGGTTTAAATCTCCCTAAAGGGTACGATTTGTCAATTTTTGGATCCCTTTCTAATACGCAATCTCTTTCCAAAGAAGAAAAATCAGAAGTTAAAATTGGACTTGAGGCTAGTGCGAGCGCGAAAAAAGGGAATTTGGAAGTAAAAAGGAGTTTTCAAACCGGATTAAAAATAAATTAGAAATGAAACTTAGCATATTAAGCCTATATATTTCCATTCTTATTTTTTACGGTTGTAATAATACTGATAAATTCAAATTAAATGCATTTAATGTTGATAAGGTCGAATCATTCAAAATAAATCCATTAGCTTCTGAAATTGGATTGATTGAGAAGATGGATTTGAGTGACGGAAAAAATGAGCTTGAATCAAAGTGGAATTCATATATTAGTAATAATGGTGAATTGACCTTTAATATCCCTCAGAATTGGGAAATAACTAAGAAAGAAGGGACATTGATGTATTGTAAATATGGAAATCAAGAAAATAGCTTTTTTGTGCTATTAACATATAACAAAAAAGAGCATTCAATCACTTTTGATTCTTTCCTGGAAGCAATAATGGAGGATATGGAATCGGATACAGTAAACCACTTTGAAATCAATGAAAATTTTCGTGGAAAATCCTTAGGTTATAATGTTAATTTCTTTTCTACAAGTATGCTTGAATCGGGGCAAAAAAGTATCGGATATTCCTTAATTACTGAAACAGATTCCCTAATCCTAGATTTTAGCATGAAAGTTATGGAAGAAGACTATTCAGAGTTTTCAAAAGTGTTATTTTTTCTCTCGGCAGGCTCTTTTAAAATCAATGGAGTCCCTCTGTTCGAACAGGAAGAATCTAGCTCTGGGTTGGATTTCGGGATAAAATAATAGGGAAATCGAATACAAATGACCTATTCTGTGTTGAGTGTGAAAAGCCTTTCTTCAGACAGGAGATAAGATAAAAGTAATAATTTTTTCTACTCAGAGCTTTGGGAATTGGACATTTAGCTTTCGGAAACCCTGCGAGCTGGAAGTAGATAAACATCTTATCTGTATCAGTAGGAATCTTATCAGTAATATCATATGGATGTTTAACCCAAGAATATATTTGAAATCGTCTTCATGGGTAGAAATAACTTTCCACTATCTTGCAAATGGATAAATCCATACCGTAGGTAGAATGGAATAATAGATGAGTCTATAGGATCCACCATAATGGCCATAGAGCCGATCTCGATGGAGGCATAAAAACTCCGTCTCAAAGCATCTAAGAGTAGCATTTCTTCCAATCCTTCTCCCTGATATGACTTGGAATCAGCGAGTCTGCCCAATAGGGTTACGGGCAAGCTAAGATAGGAAGAAGGCAATTTCTTTCTCAACATCTCCGGTAACTCCTCCCTCCCAATACCCGCGTTAGATAATGTATAGTATCCCTTGACTAGGCCTTCTTTATCAGCTAAAATAAAACAGGCAGCAAGCTTTCTTTTGACATCTTGTTTGGCTTGCTTGTGTAAATACCGATCTAGTATTTCGTTACCGCAACGGAATTCCTGTTTCCTATGGGAAGGATTTAGGGCTTGTGTTAAGAATTCCATGAATTCAGGAGATCCTGGTACTTCTGATGTGCTTCTTTAAGCTTTTGCTTAGGTTCGGGGGGATTCATCAATACATCAAAAAATAACTCTCGATCTCTCTCCGAAACAAGCAGTTTTTGATGATCCTCCACTATGCGATCAGCCATTTCCTGAGCCGCTTGTAGGATGAAGTCTGTAAGACTTCTAAATCCCCCAATATTAGCTGCATGCTCAAAAAATGCTTTTTGAGCTTCTGGAAGCCTTGCATTAAAACGAGCCATACTTTGTTTTTCCATAAACGTAGATTGTACTTACAATTTACGTACAATAATTAAAAAATTAAAGCCCTCTTGGTCCCTGGATATTATGACCTAGGCTCAGTATATTGACCTCGGACACGCTGCTTTAATTCACTCACTCGCAACCCCCACCCAAGAACCGGGACACATGAACTACTTATCTAGCTACCAACAAAGCCTGGAAAAACGAGAAATATTTTGGAAAGAGCAGGCCAAGGAAATTGATTGGTTTAGTTTTCCACAATCTATATTGCGTAAAGACGAAGAAGACCTATACCGATGGTATATGGGCGGGAAACTAAATACTTCCTATCTGGCTTTGGATTACCACGTCCATCAGGGGAGGGGAGAGCAAACAGCTTTGATCTATGATTCTCCTGTAACAAATACGAAAGTACAATATACCTATATAGAGCTGCTGGATAAGGTGGCTAGATTTGCTGGAGTCTTGCAATCCCTCGGAGTAGAAAAAGGCGACCGGGTCATTATCTACATGCCCATGATTCCTGAATCGGTCGTAGCCATGTTGGCCTGTGCGCGTTTAGGGGCGGTGCATTCTGTCGTCTTTGGCGGCTTTGCCGCTCACGAACTGGCCATACGCATTGACGATGCCCAACCCAAAGTCTTGCTCACCGCTACAGGAGGCAAGGAGATTGATCGCCTGGTTCCCTATATGCCCATTGTCAATGAGGCAATGGAGGAGGCGAAGCACCCGGTAGATGCCTGTGTGGTCTATCAACGGGATATCATAGCAGCTGAACTAAAAGCCGGACGGGATTACGATTGGGAAGAATTAACGGGTAAAGCCGAACCGGTGGACTATGTGGAAGTGGATGCGACCGATCCTTTATACATCTTATATACTTCCGGCACGACAGGGCAGCCCAAGGGCATCGTCCGGGAAAATGGTGGCCACGCGGTCGCGATGAAAAAAAGTATGGATTGGGTATACGATACCCAGCCCGGAGATGTGTATTGGGCAGCCTCCGATATCGGATGGGTGGTGGGGCATTCTTACATTGTCTATGCCCCCCTAATCCAGGGCTGCACCACCGTTCTTTTTGAAGGCAAACCCATCAAAACCCCGGATGCGGGAACCTTTTGGCGCATCATTGAGGAATATCAGGTCAAGGTCTTGTTTACGGCCCCCACCGCCTTCCGGGCGATCAAAAAGGAAGACCCTAAAGGCTTGCTACATCAAAAATATGATACCTCTAGCTTGAAGTACCTCTTCCTGGCAGGAGAGCGAACCGATGTAGCTACGTATACCTGGGCAAGTGATTTACTCGGCGTTCCGGTCATCGATCACTGGTGGCAAACCGAATCGGGTTCGCCCATGCTAGCCAATATGGCTGGGATAGGGCTAAACAGTATCAAGCCGGGTTCTGCGGCTTTTCCCGTATATGGGTTTGACATCGAAATCCTGGATGAAAGTGGTTTTCCTTGCGATACCAATGAGGAAGGCGCGGTTGCTATCCGTTTACCCTTGCCCCCGGGTTGCTTGCCCAATCTATGGCAGGACACCCAGCGCTTCAAAGCGTCCTATTTATCCACCTTTGAGGGATATTACCTCTCTGGCGACGGTGGCTATATTGATGACGCGGGGTATTTTTTTATTACAGGTCGAATTGATGATGTGATCAATGTGGCTGGACATCGCTTGTCTACGGCGGAAATGGAGGAGGTCTTAGCTTCTCATGAGGCCATCGCAGAATGTGCCGTAATAGGTATACAGGATGACTTAAAAGGGCAGGTTCCAGTTGGCTTTGTGGTACTAAAGTCCGGGGTAGATTGTGTAGAAGAACAACTGGTAGAAGAACTCATACAAATGGTCCGTGGGAAAATTGGGGCAGTGGCTTCTTTCAAAAGAGCTGTTGTTGCAAATCGTTTGCCCAAGACGCGCTCCGGAAAGATCCTGCGAAAGATCATGCGCTACATCGCAGACCAAAAATCCTTTAACCCCCCTTCTACCATTGAAGACATGTCTGTGTTAGGGGAATTGGAAGTTCTCATGAAGGAAAAACGTATTGGGAAAATAGCCAGGTAATTCCTCTTGGAATAAGAAAAGGGCTAGCAGGATCTTCACCCATTCATTTCCTTTTTTAGCTGCTCTACCATTACTTCTATATCTGCCTTCGTATTGAACATATGGCAAGAAAAGCGTAGGGCATTGTACTTGGGTAACAATTTGACGATAATGTCTTTTTTCCGCATGGCTTCAAATATTTTTCGATTGTCAAAGGCTTCTTCCAATTGGATGCTGACGATGCCCGTTTGTAATTCTGGTGCTTTGGGACTAATCAACTGGAGTCCTTCCAGATTCTCTAACTGCGCTTCGCAATAGCGAGCCAGTTGAAGGCAACGTTGCTCAATCTGTTCAATTCCAATGGCCCGATGCCAATCCAGGGTTTCCCCCAAAGCAATCATACTCGCCACATTACGGGTGCCTGAGGCCGCAGAATAGGCCTTATAACTATTGCGGGTAAACGCCGACTGAATTTGTTCCTGAATGTCTTTGCGCAAATAGAGGAAACCCGTCTCTTTGGGTCCCAATAACCACTTGTGTCCGCTGCTTGTATATACATCCACTCCTAGTTGTTCCACATTCACCGGAATCTGACCGGGTGCCTGGGCACCATCGGCGATGAGCAAAATATTACGGGGTCGGGTGAGTTGGGATAGGTCGGAAAAGGGCATCCTGAGGCCGGTGATGGTAGAGACATGACTAAGTAGGATTACCCGTGTCCGATCACTGATACCCTTTCTAATGGCTTCGAGCACTTCCTGGGAATTTTGAGCAGGAAAGGGTAGGTCAACTTTTTTGATAACTACCCCCTGGGTTTCCATGAGGTAGTACAAGCCGTTTTCTCCACCTCCATGTTCATGGGTAGTAGTAAGGATTTCATCTCCTGACTCCAGGGCCAGGCAACTGCCTATCAGGTTAATCCCTTCTGTGGTATTACGGGTAAGGATAATCTCCTCTTGTCCCGCTCCGATAAAATCCGCCACCTTTTGTCGCACTTCTTCCATCTGGGCGCCCAAGGATCCCCAATTATTGCCAACTGGATTTTGTTCCAACTCCATTAAGAGCTCACTGATTCGATTAACAATTTGCCTAGGCGAAGGCCCCAGGCTTCCCGTATTGAGGTAGACCCTACCCTCGGGAAGTAAGAGGCTCCGGCGAACGAGCTCAAATAGCTTGTCTTCATTCGAGATTTGGGCAAAGCCCGACAGGGAGGGGAGGGAAGAGGCATGGCCTCTAAGGG
Source organism: Bacteroidia bacterium (assembly GCA_965263105.1). Classification (GTDB taxonomy): domain Bacteria; phylum Bacteroidota; class Bacteroidia; order J057; family J057; genus JBCCTX01. The sequence continues at coordinate 3,001,600 of CBDHGL010000003.1, forward strand.
AACCCATGCCTAATACAGCGAGGGAAGAGTTGCGAAGAAAATTTCTGCGATTACTCATGAATCTTTTGGCTAGTGCGGTGAAAGAGGAAGGTGTAACCTCCCTAAAATGAGGCAAGGTCCCAAAAGTAGACTTTTTCTGGAATTCTTCCCTACGGAGGTCTACTCCTATAGTTTCTTTCTGATTTGACCTATTGATTTTTTGAAATCGTACCCAGATTTGTTAGGGAAAGTCCATGGCTGTTGATACTTTTCTTCCTCCTTAGTTAAGGGCTACCACCTCCTGTTCTCCTTCCAAGTCTACATGGATCATGACCGAAGTGCCTCTTCCGGGGGCAGTATCGATTTCCCAGGAACCGTCCAGGTACCTAACCCGGGAGTCCAAACTGCCCAGACCTAAGCCCCTTTTTCCTTTCACTTCCTGTAAGTCAAAGCCTACTCCATTGTCTTCCACCAGTAAGTTCAGTTCAGAACCATGTCTAGCTAGCTGTATGATAACTTCTGTCGCTTGGGCATGTTTGCCAATGTTATTCAAGAGTTCCTGTATAATACGGTAGAGGGTGATCTCGATTTTTTCCGCTAATCTTTCTTGTATACCATAGACCTGCACATCTACTTGTAGCTCCTTATTTTGCTGCAGCTGGCGCTTCATTTCCCAGAGGGTATCGACCAAACCCGAACGGGTAAGGACACTCGGCATCATATTGTGGGCAATTTTCCGAACCTCTCCATAGGCTTCTCCCAACTGATTGTAAACTGTTTGAAAGGTAGCCTGACTATGATTGGGAAGGCCATTCTGTACGCTGCTAAACTGCAAATGTAGATTGGCCAGCATACTTCCCAGGCCATCGTGAAGGTCGGCAGCAATGCGTTTACGCTCTTCCTCTTGACCTGTTAACATAGCTTCCATGGCGACCATTTTCTGCTCCCGCTCTAATTGCTGAATCTCTTGCTGGTGGAGGATTTCCCTTTGGCGGCTAAGCTCCTTTTGGTGTCTGAAACGAGTCCGAAAAAAGAGGAAGAGTAAGATTAATGTAAGCAAAGCCAAAATAAAAATGGCGATCCAAGCGCGAATGGTAGTGTTTTTTCGTTGGATGATGGATGCCTGTAGTTCTTTATCTTTGGTGAGAACCACAATTTCTTTCTCCTTCTTTTCCGTTTCGTACTGAATCTGAAGAGAATTGATCTGTTCGGCGGTGCGCTCACTCAAGATGCTATCCTTGAGCTTGATATAGGCGGATAGAGAGTGATAGGCTTGCTGAAAATCTCCGGTCAGGTTTTGGCTTTTGGCCAAAATGTCCCAGGCATCGCGCAGCAAAGGACGATCGCCTATTTCTCTGGCCATATTTTCGGCTCTTTTGCTATAGGATATAGCCGCATTTCCCCGACCCTGTTGGAGTCGGAGGGAGGCCAGCTTGACCAGACTTTCGCCGATCTCCTTGCGCTGGCCTAGTTCCTCACGGACGTTGAGGCCTCTTTGCAAATAGGCATCCGCAAGGTCATAATCTCCAAGAACCAGATATACTTGTCCGATATTGTTGAGTTGGTGTCCAATGCCCCATTGCATATTCTGGGCAGAATCGATGGCATAGGTAAGTTTGTAGTACAGCAAGGCACTATCTGGCATTCCCATCTCTCCATACAATCCCCCTAGGTTGCTAAGGTAATTGGCTTGTTGGGAGGAGTCCCCCATTTCGTGGGCTAGCTTTAAGGCTTCCCGGGTCATGTCCAGGGCCTTGGGATAATTTTCCAGCTTTTTGTGGATGATTCCCATGCTGTTGAGGGCTTCAGCTACCATATATTGATCCCCTTCTTGCTCGGCAATGCGAAGGGCTTCTACATAATGCGCTAGGCTACGGTCGTAAAAGCCCCGAAAACTATTGACCACTCCCATATTGAACAGGGCTTGTAGGGTTCGCTCCTCCTCTCCCTTTCGTGTGTAAAAGTCCACGACCCGCTGAAAATAGCTGAGAGAAGAATCATAATTGCTTTCCAGTCGGTGGATCAAGCCCCAGTAGTGAAATACCCGGTGCATGCCAATGCTATCCTCCATTTTGCGTGTTAGAGCCAGGGCTTGGGTAGCAAATTCCCGACTTTTGGGAAGGTCATAACGCAAATGCTGCCATGTGAGCCCAAACAGGGCCTTGGCTTTTAGGGAATCGTTGCCTGTGGTATCCACGATGTGTTCCAGGCTATCAACCAGGGTTGGGTTTTGGGCCTTGGTAATCAACGGCGACAGTAAGAAGCCGAGTAGGAGGGGAATAAAAATACGTAGCATATCCGATCATATGGGTTGAAGCACAAAACGAAAAAAACAAACAATTTCGCACTTGAAACTCCTACCTCAATGTACAAAGAATTAAAACCATTTTTTGTACGTTGCATCCAGAAATAGAATTAGCGTCCTCCTTGAGGAGAAAAAAGGGAACCTGAACAGAATTATCCAAATTTTTCAAAAAGGCTTTTGGCTTCTCTATAAAAGACTGTATATTTGCATCCACCTAAAAAGGAATTGCCGGTCTGGTAGTTCAGTTGGTTAGAATACATGCCTGTCACGCATGGGGTCGCGGGTTCGAGTCCCGTCCAGACCGCAAAAAATGGCTCTCACAAACTGTGAGGGCCTTTTTGGGTTTTGGAGGTTTTTAGGTAGACGGAATTTCACTAATCCCAGCCTGAACTGATACCATGACTCTCCCCAACGAATATTGGATTTTATCCGTATCTTATGGGATAAATAACAGCAATGACACAGCTAGAACTAAAAGCATATAAACTCATTGAACAGCTGAACCTCGAACAGCGGTACAAGCTTGCTGTGAAAATTCTTAAAGAGATGGGTTCAGTAGACGAGGAAGCACTTCCCAAGCCTCGAAAGACAATTAAAAAACCTGCCAAAGGAGGATTTGGTATTTTAGCTGGTACCATAAAAATCAAAGGGGACATCATTAGCCCAATTGATGTTGAATGGAATGCCATGACGCAAACTGAAGTTGATCCTCCAGAGTAAGCTAAGATGAACAAAGTAATTTTAGATACCCACATTTTGATTTGGTATATGGCGGGGGACTCTACGATAGGAAGAAAGACACAACCCTTTTTAGAAAAAGCCTTTGATAACCAAGAATTAGCAGTTTCTGCAATTACTTTTTGGGAGATTGCCCTACTTACATCCAAAGACAGAATTGAATTGGATAAGCCTCCAATAGAATGGAGGAAAAAGGTTTTGGATCTTGGGATTCATGAATATCCAGTTACAGGCGAAATTGGGATAAAATCTACGCAACTTGAAGGGTTTCATACTGATCCAGCGGATCGGATAATTGTGGCTACAACTCTAGACCTTGATTGTATGCTTGTAACTGCAGACAAACCAATTCTCAAATGGAAAGGAGGGCTGGAAACTTGGAACGCCAGGAAATGATGGATGGGGAGGAGTTTCTTTGCAATTTACGAAACAGGTTAGGTTTATAGGGTGGATCATTCAGGCATATAGTCTTTAAAATCTTCAAGGGCTTCATTGAAATCTGGTGCCATATATTCAATTAATCCAGGCATAATTCCCAATTTCCGGGGTTCTTTCTTTTCCATGTTCTTCCCTTTTTCGGGAAAAGTTTCCTTGAATAGGGTAAGCAATTTTTTTAATTGAGCTTCCGTAAGATGCTCAATTCCCTCATGTAATGGAATTTTAATTTCTGCCGTTGGCATACCCTTAATTCAATTCTCTTTCTTGGGAAGGCGGTTGATTTCTTTGAAATATCTATTGAAATGAAATAGATTCTAGAATTCTTACATGCAAACTAATTGGTGAAGCACTTGTAAATACGGAAACCTTCTTTGACTGGATTTCCGTATATTAGATGACAAAATGGTGGTAAGGATAGTAGAGAAAATATCGAAAAAATATGTGATGTTCCATTTATATCGGAATTAACCCTATGAATACCATTGAGTTAAAAATATCTACAGACCAGGTCTTGGAGCTTGCCAGGCAGCTTCCCAAGGAGAAAAAGATGATCCTTATCCAGGAATGGCTAAGGGAAGATGGGGTTAGTGCTTCTGATTTACGGATAAAAGATTTTGATGAGCCATTCCATCTGGAAGAATTCTCTCTGAGTCAGGAGCAGTTGAAGAACCTCCAAGACCTTTGGGAGAATGAACCTTCAGCTGAGGAGTTGATTCAATTACTCAGCAAATAACATATGGATTTTATATGGGATACTTCTATTCTCATTCACTGTATCAGGAAATCCGCTAGTTTTGAAAAATGGGGAAATGAATTTGGGTTGAGATCCTCTACCAATCGATCGTTTATTTCGGTCGTATCCTTAGGTGAGATTTATTCAATTGCCTTGCAGAGAAATTGGGGGAAATCCAAAATTGACAGGCTACAAGAGACTATTCAACAGCTGAACCCACTTACTATAGCCAAAAGATCGGTAATCTCGACTTATGCCGAGATCGATGCCTACAGCCAAGGGAAGCATCCAAGCCAGAAGCTTCCTGAAGGTATATCAGCCAGGAACATGGGAAAAAATGATTTATGGATAGCTGCTACGGCTCATGTGATAGGGGCTAACCTCGTTACGAGCGATGAAGATTTTCGACACCTGGATGGAATTTTTCTTAAAATTGTATGGGTTGAATAGAAATATGGGAATGAATTTATCATAGAGTCAAGGGGGTAAGTTCAAAAACCTTTTTCAAAATTACCTCCATTCAATCAAATTAATATTATCTAGTAGATCCAAAGCATTTTCAAAATCGAAGTACCTTTCTTTTACAATTTCACATTGATATTCATATGGCAAGTATCTTTCCCATTTTGAGATTTTAATGAGAGAATCGTTCCCTTTTAATTCTGAGATTAGATAATCATCAAGTTCATGGTATTGTTTTTTTATTGAGTTAGATAAATTTCCGAATTCAGAATTATTAAGTTTAATCTCAAGTATGCTTTTTGGGTCATCTAAGCCTACTTCGATACCCAGCATTCTAATTAAGAACACCAGGCTTTTATTGATTTTGGAACCTGTTTGAAGTATTTCTTTTCCTAAACTCTCGGATTGTCATTTCCTCCATACCCAAACTACAGCCCATGAAACTTACTCTTTCCTCCCAAATCAAGACGGAATTAAAGCAAGTTGTTCAGATCACACTCGCCTGGATTATCTTGGGAAATATCGCCATAGTGTATGACTATTCCCTCTCCTATGCACCCTATGCAACATTTGAAGGGATTACCCTGGGACAACTATTGATTACCCAAACGGCTACCAGTATCATATCCAGTTTCATAACGGGCTTCTTGATCGTAAAATTCTTTCTAATCTGGATCAGAACGAGACCCTATGGGCAAGCTCTTTTGATGATTTGGGGGGCATATACCCTGTTGAGTCTATCAACGGCTTATATTTCTATGAACCTGTTCCAAAGCTCTAAACTCAATCTGCCCGCCTTTTCTCCGGAACTTCAGAGAGTAGTTTTTGCGTTTTTATTTGGGGGAGAATTTCTTCGATACTATTTCCTGTGGCTCGTCATATTATTGCTAACCATGCTTGCCTTCTTGATCAATGACAAATACGGTCCCGGGGTCTTTAAAGCATTTTTGTTTGGCAAGTATTTTAAGCCCAGGCGTACGGAGCGCATTTTTATGTTCCTGGATTTACGCGGATCGACTAGAATAGCCGAGAAATTAGGGGAGGTGCAATACTTTTCCTTCCTCAAGCAGGTGTTTAGCGATGTTACTCCCGCGATTATCTATTCCCGAGGAGAGATCTACCAGTATGTGGGAGATGAGATTGTGGTAAGCTGGAGGATGGACAAAGGATTAAAAAATGCAAGCTGCCTGACCTGTTTCCAGGAAATTCAACAGGCCTTGACACCAAGAGAGGAGTATTACCAGATCCACTTTGGAATTATTCCTGAATTCAAGGCTGGCCTTCACTGTGGATATGTGATTGCAGGAGAAATTGGAGCCGTAAAACGGGAAATCGCCTATTCGGGAGATGTCTTGAATACTACTTCTCGGATACAGGGCAAATGCAATGAAATGGGAGTTAATGTACTGGTATCACATGCCCTTACCCAAAGACTTGCAGAAAGTGGGTCTTCCATCCCCCTACGACAAGTAGGAGCGGTAAGCCTAAGTGGGAAGGAGGAAAAGATGATCTTGTATACCCTTCCTCCTGAAGCTCAACTCTTCGTACCTGTAGCCAATATTTAACATCATTCTGCCATATGCCTAACGCTTTATAAAGGTGCTCAATCTCTGAGTGCTACTTCCTATTAAATGGATGTGATAGGTACCAGGGGGTAAATCCACTATTTTAATAGAAGAGCCGGAAGGAACCCGATGAATAGATCTAACAAGTTGAAAAAGTCGATTAAATATTCGTACCGAAAAAACTTCTTCCTTTCCCGTATCGATCGTTAAGTTAGCATGGGTGGGGTTAGGATAAATCTGTCCCCAACCTTCTTGAGGATTAATCCAGGGCAGCTGACTAACCAGCTCTGAACTATCGGAGACTGTAGTATTCTCAATAAGTTGTACACCCTCGCGGAGGGTGCTGAAAACCAGGTCCTGGTCCCCATCATTATCCCAGTCAAAAGCGTGGAAGAGCCCACGGTCAAATTCTGAAATTAAGGTAATAGAACTTAATTGTCCTAGGCTGTCGGATGTGCGAAAGCCAGATCCGGAAAAACTAAGACCCGCCAAATAGTCGATATATAGATCTCCATTTAAATCTATAGGAAGGGGAAGATTATCACTAGAAATGGGATAGCGGTTGGAGGAAGAGAAAGTACTATCCTCAAAAATAAACCACTCAGGATCTGAAAACGAACCCTCCCCATTGTAAAAGATATCTAGGTCTCCATCTTGATCAAAATCTGCAAAGGATAAATCCCCATACAGGGCTCCATTGATAGAGGCATCTTTCTTGACTAAGCTCCCGTTATCTCCCAAGAAAAATATTTGCCGTTGGCTTGATTGCCAATCGAAAAGGATCTCATTTTGACCATTTTGGTTGAAATCAACGATTTTAGCCCTACGGGGAAATCCAAAGAGATTTTCATCGATTTCTAGTAGTTGTACCTCGTACCCATTAGGATAAAGGGAGAAAAACACCATAATGCTATCAGGCTCAGGGGTAAAAGGGGTACCTTCCTTGATTACCAACAAATCTGGCAGGCTATCTTGATTCAAATCCCCTATACTGAGACAAGAAGCAAACTGCTCGTAAGCAATTTGTTGGAAACTCCCATTTCCCAAGCCCTGATACCAATGCTTTCGAGTTATTAAATCCATTGTGCCATCCTGGTCAAAATCTAGTTGTCCCGCAAAATTTTCAAAGGTACCATCCGCTCCGACTAAACTATCAGCATAGACAAAGCCTCCATCCTGATCGTTGATATACATTTTGCCGGGTTGAGGCTCAGAAAATCTTCGATTGAAGATTATTAAATCCAAATATTCATCTCCATTTATATCCGCGCTTGCAGCAGCAGGGAATTCACGTGTTTCGAGTATTTCCTTTGGCTCAAAGGTTTGTGGGAAGGCAATAGAATAGAGGAGCAGGGCAATCGAAAAGCAGGAGATGGGTTTCAAATTCAGCATTTTTTTGATAGATATTATATATACGAAAAACGTTCTACTAACTAATCCCATAAGTCGGCTATTTTTCCCGATGGGAGCAATTTTTTTTTGAAATATTCATCAATACATAAATATTTATGTAATTTGTCCTATGGACTTTTAACTCCCTATACCTTTAAATTATGTGCCGAAAATTTACTCAGCTTGCATCTCTTTGTGTGCTAATCAGTTTGCTCTTTACAGGATTCAATAGTTTTAGTCAAACCTTGCCCGGTCGTATTTACCGTCCGGTCAATAGTCCTATCCCTCCCAGGAACCCATTTGAAACGGAAATAAAAGATATTTCCTTTGAAGGGGTTTATCTCATCAGAAACCAGTCCTATATTGACAACAAAAGAGTCAATATTGATGGAAAACTCAACCTCAAGATTTACTTTACGAATTTTAAACCCTCCTCTAATTTAGTAAAGGTGTACTTGGGCAATATGAGGCAAAATGTCAAAACACATTATTCCTATTTTGAATATGAGATAAATATCAATACCCTTCCATCCTATTCGAATGATAACCCAGTAAGAATAGAATATGGTACCCAAAGTTATCTCTTTTATGTAGATGTTGGCTGTGCACGTGGGGTAGTGAATTCACCTACTTGTGGTAAGTCTTTGGTAAGAACTAAGAATACAGATGGAGCCGATTCGCCGCATTACCCTGTAGACCGGTATCGATTGGGTCAAAGAACTGAAGAAGGAGAGATTTTTGAATATAGTCATTCCCCTAATCCAGCTGGGGATTTCTTACTTATTCAAGTTCCCAATAGCCATAAACCCACCATCCATATATTGAATGCTGCGGGTCAACAGGTTCACCTTTCTCAGAAAATCCAGCAGCTTGGAGAGCAGCAAAAACTATTCTTGGAAACCACGGGCTTAGCTACAGGCCTTTATTTTGTACGCATTGAAGCAGGAGCTTCCCAATATGCATTCAAGTTTTTGAAAAAATAAGTCATTGAAACGCTTTCTGCTCAATACCTACCAGGGACCTTGCGGTTCCTGGTATTTTTTTCATCTTTGAATCATGTACCTAAGATCCTTTTCATCTTTTTTTGTCTTTCTTCTGGGCATTGTTTCCCTTCTTCCTGCCCAAGAAGTTTCCAGCCAGGGTGATCTGTATAGGCAAAAAGCTACTTCCCTGGCAGATTCTCTCCCAGAGAAGGCTATTGCTTATATCCAGTTAGCCCTCGATGCATATGACAAGAGTCAGAATTACCTTGCCTTTATTGATGCACAGCAGGACCTTGGATCTTACTACAATGCGATGGAAAAGTTTGACCAGGTGGATAGCATCATTGAGCTAAACTGGCAATTGGCAAAGACTTACCTAAGCCCAACAGATACCCATTCGAAAGAAACCTATGGATATGCGATGGCCAACCGCGCCTTTCTATATAATTATCAAGAGGACTACTTAAGCGGTCTGGACCTGTATTCACAGGCATTTTCTATCATTGAGACCCTGGAGCAGTTTGACTTGGATGCCCTGGCTTCTTACTACGAAGATGCGGGAATTGCCTACCGCAAGATTGGCGATCATGAGGAAGCCCTCCGCTTATATCGGAAAACGGAAAAGCTACACCTGTCCTCCTCTCAGAGTCCTCTTGACCTAGCGTATTTGTATATGAACTACGGCCGGGCATTTTTAGCGCAAAATCGATGGGATTCTGCCCATGCCTATTACGATAAAACCCTCCACTATATATCCAATCAGGACCTGAGCCCTTTATCCGCTCAAGAAATCCGGGCTATTTCATTGAGGGGGAAGCTCAGGGTTTTTTTGGGGAAAAATCCTGATAGCACCCTACTATACAGTCGTTATTTGGAAAATTTTTTAAAAAGTAATCCCCAACTTGTCGAGGCAAATTCCTACTCCGTATTAGGGGCTGGCTGGGCCGCCAATCAGGACTATGACAAGGCAAAAAAATACCTGACAGAAAGTTTAGATCTGAATGAGTCGGGAAAAAAGTCAAAAATAATTGAATTTGACGTCCTGCTTACCCTGGCACTGGTAGCAAGAGAGGAGAGAGATTTTCCAGGGGCTATGGCTTATATCAATCAAGCGCTTGGCCTAATTCAGGTAGACCCTCCCTCGTATGCTCCTTCCTTGTATGCTTATGGGGAGCTTCAGGCATTGAAAGAAAAAATCCACCTTTACAGAGTGATAGGTTCGCCAGATTCTATGTCTCAGGTTTTTTCCGTAGCAGATCGGGCCCTGGAGTTAGCCAATGAAATTCGCCAAAGTTTTCAAGGGAATGAATCCAAATTGGACTTGGGAGGTATGCTCCATGAACTATTGGAGGAAGTCTTGATTTGTTTGTCATATCAAAAAGAGGAATTGTCTGCGCAAGCTTTTCAAAGGCGAGTCTTCCAATTTATTGAGGCGAATAAGTCTTTACTTTTATATGAGACCCTATTGGATAAGGAGGCAAAGCTCCGGTTACCTGATAGCCTACTCATCCGTGAGCGGTGGTATAAACGCAATATTGCCTACTATAAGAAAGAGTTGTTTGAACTTGAAGGGGGGAGTTCCTCGGAGAAGAAAGAAATATTGAGTGAAAAACTGTTTTCCTCCCAGCAGCGATACAAGCGATTTTCGGATAGTTTGAGTCAATTTTTTCCCTCCTATTTTCGGGAAAAGTATGCTTTTGATCGGGTAGATATAACGGAATTCCGAGCAGCCCTTGAGCTAGATCAAGCGGTCATTCAGTTTTTCACAGGGAAGCATTATATTTTTTCCCAACTGATACATCCCGATACGACGCTTTTTCAAAGGCTCCCTCTTTCAGATTCCATATGGCAGGTGATTAAGGGCTACCACCAAAGCCTGAGTAACCCTGAGCATATTACTTCCCCCCTTCAAAATGAAGTTTATGCAAGCCATGCGCACGAATTGTACAGCCTTCTTTTGGAGTCTTTCATTCGAGTACTTCCCGAACAGGTTGATCAACTTATAGTTTCTCCTGATGGTTTGTTAAACTACCTGCCTTTTGAAGCCTTTCTCATGGAAAAAGTTCCTGAAAAGTGGGTATTTAAAAACTTGACTTATGTACTGAATCACTATGCGTTGGGCTATACTCATTCTGCCACGCACTGGCTCAGACAAATCAGAAGAGTTTCTTCTCGCTCTACAAAAACCTGGCTGGGCTTTGCACCCTCTTACGACGAAAGCGAGCTAAGTATTGAATTAAGCCATCCGACATTCAGCCAAATCCTTACGCGGGAAGGCGCGATTCAATTGCCCTATGCCCAGAAGGAAATTCAGGATATAAATACGTTTGTGGCTGGGAAAGCCTTATTGAAGGAAGCGGCTAAGGAGTCTTCTTTTCGTCGTTTGGCGCCTTCCTATCAAATACTTCACTTGGCTACCCACGGACTTATTGAAGATGAAAGACCCTTATACAGTAGGCTGATTTTTGCAGAAGAGGAGGATTCCCTCAACGATGGTAAGCTGCATGCCTATGAAGTATATAACATGGAATTAAATGCCAATTTGGCCGTTCTCAGCGCCTGTAATACGGGTGTAGGAAAACTAGAACAAGGAGAGGGACTGATGAGTCTTTCTCGGGCCTTTTTTTCCGCTGGGGTGAAAAGTATACTCATGAGTATGTGGAGCGTTTCGGATAGAAGTACTGCAGACCTTATGACTCATTTTTACCAACAGTTGGCAGAAGGAAAAAGCAAAAGTAAGGCTTTACAAGCCAGCAAACTACACTACTTGGAGCTGTCGAAAGATCCCTGGAAAAACCATCCATATTTTTGGGCAGGCTTTGTACTAAAAGGAGATCCCGGGAGCTTTGATCTTTCCTCCCCCTTTGAAGGAAACTATTGGATTATAGGATTGCTCATTTTGCTTGGGATGGGGGTAATTGGAAGAAGGTTCCTACAAAAAAGTACTTAAAACCCATCTGCTTCCTTACTGCGAGTCAAGGGAATCCCACAATTGGATTGCCGGGGAGTAATACGCGTGATCTTTTGTCCCTTTGATATGTTGTAAGAGAACTTTCCCTCGGGACCTATGCCCTTCTTCAAACAGCAAAAGAACGCTCAACCATTCGGCCTTTTGTAAGAATCCATTGGCATTGTCTAGGGTGATTACTTCTTGAAAGTCTGTAAGGGCTGAGTCAAACTTCTGGGTATACATGGCTGACAAGGCCCTATAAAAATATTCCCCTTCACCCAAACTGTCACGTGTGGATAACAATGAGCGTACAGTTTGGTAATTTCCCTTTTGATAGGCTTGCTCCCAAGGAAAAAGAGATTTATCGTTTCCCCGAAATGCCATTCCACCCACTAGTTCCACGGGCCTTTCCATTTCTTGGGCCAGTAAGGAGGCTGACGAAATATCGGAAGTAGGTTTCCACATGAAGTAGATTGCGAGCCCTATGAGTAATCCTAAGCTAGCCGCCAAGGCAAGCATATATCTCATTTTATGTATACCTGGGGGGGAAGCGTTTTTCCCATGCGTTTTAATAGTGGAAAGGTGCTTTTCCCAGTTTTTATGGAGAAAAGAATCAGTTTTATCTTCTCCCATCAGGTTAAGTAATTGCCGTAAGCCTTTTAGTTGCAGGGCCACCGCCTCAGAGGTATTCTCTGCTTCGGCAATTTCAGCCATAATACTTGGCTCCAACTCTGCCTGGAGGTATCGTTTTAGGGTCGGTACATCGTATGGCATCTCTTCATCCGAGCTATAACGATCTTTCATAAGCGTATTATTTATATCCACCAAGCTTCTGTTGGATTTTGCGTTTCAGTAAAGATTTACGATTTGAAACCGTTTTGGAATTCATATCTAGTTTTTCTCCAATCTCTACATCGCTGTAGCCGTCCTTTGCCAACTTCCATATGGCCTGATCTTGCACAGTCAAAATAGATTGTATTTCTTTCTCCAGCGTATCCAAGTCTAAGCGTTGTGATATATCTGGTTCTGCGACCCTTTCTATCGGGCGGTTTTCTAATATTCGCTTTCTTCTAGCCTGCTTCTCCACCATTTTTTGAACCTTTCGAAAAGCTACCGATAGCAACCAAGCCTTTAAGTTGGGAATTTCCTGGGGATTGGGATGCTCAAGAAAAGCTTTCAAGGTTTCAGCTGCTGCATCTTCAGCCATTTCTACATTGCCGCATTTTCCCATGCAGTAGACCATCAGATTTTCAAAGCAGGGCTGATACAGGCGAATCAACTCCTGAGTACTTTCATTTACGAGTGCTTCTTGCATTCGCGAATAGCTAAAGATCCCTTGATTGGAGACTCCTCTTTTCTTCAATAATCCCATTAAGTGTTCATTTTTCCCGATTTAAAGGTAAATCATTTTTGTGAAATTTCCTGTAGAAAACATGTTTAGCTCAAGACAGAAGGTTCAATTTGCCAGGGCAAGGTAAACACTTAACTCTCCAAGTAAATGAGTGCGAATTCTCTTCAGGCTATAGCATCCCAGCAAAGTACAAACACATAGGATAACATGGATGGCGGATAGCTTATTCATGTATCGAGTAGGCGTTCCAAGGCCTGGTATCAGGAAATATTTTCGAGTAAAATAAGGGTTTGAGGATCATCATATATTAATCAATAATACTGCCCAGTTCAACATATGTTTGTCAAGTAACGATTCTGCTGGAGGTGTATAGTATACCATAAAACTTTGCCTTAAAAAGATTACCCCTCATTCATCGTTTTATATCATAGGTCCTCTTTGCCCTTGGTAAAAAGGACGGATTAAAAAAAGTACATTTATTCTAACACATGGCGTTCTACAAACTAATCCCATAAGTCCCTGATTCTTCCCGATGGGAGGGAAATTCTTTTGAAATTTCTCCTGTCTTATTCCTGGGGTAAAAAAATTGGGATTGGCATAATGACCTTCTATAGTCATTTTAAGTTCTGGAATAAGGACCTAAATCTCCACGCGTTCCCCCGCAGCAGCCGATTTATACACCGCCTCCACCACCCGAATATCGGCCAAACCTTCTTCTCCCGGAACCATTACAGCCCTGTCATCCCATATGGCCTGGGTATCGTCATCCATTTGGCGGGCTTGCTGGTTCTCTATGGGCCGGTTGAGCATGACCCCATCTGAGGTCCGTCCTTTTACCCCATTGTAGGATTGAAAGGGAGTCAACTCGTACCAGCCTCGTTCGCAGTCAACGCGCAATTCATTCATGCCCATCCCAAAACTCGTTTTGCATTTAGCAACGGCCCCACTGGGAAATTCTAGGGTGAAGGATGTGGTCTCATCCACCTCGGTATATACCTCCGGACGATTGGTACTGTGCTTGGCTGTGACAGCTATAGGCTCTTCTCCCGTTACATAGCGACAGGCATTGAGAGGATAGACCCCCATATCGTACATAGCTCCCCCACCCATGGCTTTTTTCTGTTTCCAGTGATTTGTCCTTCCATCCGTATAGCCCGCCTCTGCTTTGATCTTTAAGATATTTCCATAGGGCTTCTTTTTCCCAAATCCGATAACTGTTTGGGTATTGGGCTCGTGCTGCATGCGATAGCCGATGGAGAGCTTGACCTTGTTTTTGTTGCAAGCATCGATCATGGACTGGCATTCTGTTACACTCATGGCCATGGGCTTTTCGCACCAGACGTGTTTGCCCGCTTCAGCAGCTTTGATGCTGTATTCTGCGTGCATCGAAGGAGGAAGCACAATGTAAATGACATCAATATCGGGATTATTCGCCACCTCATGCATGTTTTGGTAATTGTAGACATTGCCATCCTTGATCCCATATTTTTCTTGCCAGACCGGAATCTTCTCGGGACTGCCCGTTACGATTCCGCGAAGTTCACACTTTTGGGTCAGTTGGAGAGCTGGGGCGAGTACCGAACCGCTGTAGTATCCCAAGCCCACCAGGGCAATTCCCAGTTTATCTTTAGGCTTGTTACTAAGGATATTTGGAAAAGATAGGGGAGCCACGGAAAGGGCTATTGAGGACTTGCTAAGGTCGCTGAGGAATTTTCTTCTGGGGGTCTTAGTATTTATGGGGTTCATATGAAGGAGGTTTTGTGTCTGGATAAATTTACAGAAGAAACCAATTTACGGGTATCCTGTTAAAAAATCTACTCCTTACGGCTTCACCTATTCTAGACGCTTTTTAGCCATTCGTTCCCGGGCTTCCATCAAGGCTAGATGAATTTTCGCTTCAAGTACTTTCTTTGGAGGCAGTTCCGTCCAGTATTCTGCTACCATAATCCCATCTTTGTGCATTTCCAAAAGCTCAATTTGTTCCGAACGAGTTTCAGCACACAATATTAATCCTATAGGATATTCTTCTCCTACTTGTTTATCGTATGTATTCAGCCATTTCAGGTATAACTCCATTTGACCTTTGTGGGAGGCTGTAAATTTCCCAATTTTCAACTCAATGGCTACCAGTCTTTTGAGTTTTCTATGAAAAAAGAGGAGGTCGAGGTAAAAGTCCTCTCCATCAATTATCATGCGCTTCTGCCGTTCGACAAAGGTAAATCCGGTTCCTAACTCTAATATAAAAGACTCCAATTCCTTTAGGATGGCAGCTTCTAAATCTTCTTCCAGATATCCTTCCTTCAAGCCCAGAAAGTCTAAAAAATAGGGATCTTTAAAGGAATGGTGAACATCGTTTCCCTCAATGGGAAGTTGGGCATTGGCAATTTGACTGCGCTCAAATAACTTTTGGGTGATTTGCTTGCGCGTATGGCGAGTCGACCATTTTTCTTCTATTATTTTCTGAGTGTAAAAATCCCTTTTTTCGGTTGTTTTTAAGGGTAGCAAGGCAATGATATGTGTCCAACTCAATTGTCGTATCAGTGAAACGACAATCTCCTCGCTCGAATAAGTTTGGGCAAACTGAATCATTCTACGAAGATTTTTTGCTCAAAACTCCTTCCATAATTCTGGACCAATTGCTCTGCCAGCGTTTTGACCAACTCAGCCCCATAGGTAGCTCTTTTACCTTTTAACAACTCTTCATTAATTCGATTACCCACCTTCCAATATACAAGGGTCATGGTACTATTCACCTGAATAGCAATTTCTTGCTTTCCCCGATCAATTAATTGTTGAACTTCCTTTAACAATTCAGGGTAAAGAGAAGGGTTTTTCATTTTTTGTCACTTTATTTTAAAATACGAGGCAAATATAATGAATTTTGATATAAAAGTAAAAATGTATATCAAAAAACAAGCTATATCGCGAGAAATTTCCTTTACCCTATACCCTGTATAATTGATCAAAAGGAATATTGAAAATTTTCCCTATTTTAACTTTTCAGATTACTAAAAGGAGAAGATGCCCCTGAACAAAGACCATCTATTAACCCTCATCGCTTCTGGGCTTGCGCGTGAAGCCATTACGAAAATTCTAGACAACAGAGAGGAAGTTGCAGACGATTTGTATTACAGGTTTGTCGCCTTATCAGCTGAATTGGTAGAGAATGAGAAAAGTGAAACCAGTCGCTCGGTAAGCCAAGAAGTCATACAGGTACAGAAAAACGCCATAAACGAATCCCTAATTGAACTCGTTTCCAAAATTGATTCTAACACTCCATCCATAAAAAAGCCTGCTAGCACGGCTACTTCTCCTCAAAATGGCACAGCCCCTTCGAATCAGGAGGATTCCTCTACGAATTCCCAAACCCTGGACAGCACCTATTCCAAGGTCGAGAAAGGGATAGAAACCATCGCCTATGTCATAGCCCAAATGGTCAAGCGCCCCTGGAAATACAAGTTGATCAACTTATTGGCGGTACTTTTGGCCTTTTTCAACCCCTATGTGTTGGAGCGGGGCTTGAAAATTATGGGGGAGGACCCCACCATTCTTCAAGAAATCCACTATGGTCGTTATTTTGTTATCCTCATTGGCATTTTATTTCTCCTTGCCATTGCCTTGGCTGTCCGAGACATACTTCTAAGAGGAGATACCGTCCAACAAGCTTCGTTTAGTGAGCAATCTCCTATAAAGGGACTCCGTCATTTCGATTTTGAGGACGCTGAAATATTCAAGAAGCTTCAACGCCACCAGGATATTGAGATATGTCTCCAGGGAATCGAGGGAAAAGACTACCGCTTTGGGGTCTTAACGGGGGAGTCGGGTTGTGGCAAAACTTCCTTCCTTCGGGCGGGCTTATATCCGGCATTTGCGGGCCAGTCTGTTACCTGTGTCGTTGCCAAACTCAGGAATGAGGCCCCTCTCACATCAATTCGCAAAGCGCTGGCTGAACAGATCCCCCTAACAGAAGCTCCAGCGAGCTCCCTTCCTCTGAAGGACTTACTCCAATTATACCTCAAAGAGAGCCAGCAATCAGAAATGGTGCTGATTATCGACCAGTTTGAGCAATTCTTTACCCAATACAAGCTGGGTGAATCCAGACAACCCTTTATCCAACAGCTCAAAGCCTGCTATGAGGAATTGGCGGCGGTCAAAATCCTGGTCTCTTTGCGCAAAGACTACCAGGGCTATCTGTATGAGATTCAGGATGTGCTGGGCTATGCCCTGGTAACGCGAGGGAATTACTTCGATTTGAAGAAGTTTTCACCTACCCAGGCCACAGAAATATTCAAAGTGATGGCTGAGGCCGAAGGCCTGGAGTTTGATACCAACTTCGTGTACCAGACCTGCAAGGAAGAATTGGCTTCCCAGGATGATGGCTTGGTATCGGCAGTAGACATTCAAATTTTAGCCTTTATTATCAAGGGACAGCAGTTGGAGGAGAAGGCTTTTACCCGCTCCGCCTTTCAAAAGATGGGTGGCATTGAGGGCTTACTGCTACGCTACTTACAGGAGCATTTTGAAGCCCCCAACCGATACAACCGAGACCAAGCCGCCTTGAATGTGCTCTTGGCCTTTATAGACCTGGATCACAATGTGCGCATAGGAGACCTGTCTAAAAAAGAGCTTCAGAAAAAACTGAATTTATCTTTGCCTCCAAGTGAACTTCAGGCAATTCTGGACTGGTTGGAGGACCTGCGTTTGATTACGCGAAGTGAACAATTGGAAGAAATACAATACGAACTGGCCCACGAACGCTTGATTTATCCTGTCCGCAACCTGGCTGGAAAGGTCTTGCCCGATTTGGACCTGGTCAACCAACTCTTGAACCGAAGGACGACCGAATGGATCAATAACCAGCGAAAAAGACGCTTCTTACTTTCCTGGGGAGAGTACTGGAAAATTAGGCGCTACAAGGACCGGCTGAGCTGGGGCAAAAATGAGCTTAACAAGCGAGAATTGCTCAAAGCCAGTCAAGGCTATTTGATGACCTTGTGGGGGGCTGCTTTGGGAGTTCTTTTGGTCCTGCTAGGCATTTTCTATAGAAATGACCAAATAGAAACCCTCCGAATCCTCCATAGCGCGGCAGACGCCCAAGTCATCGCCTTGGAGTATGATTCCGCTGCAATCATCTTACAGGGAGCAGGGAAGAAACTATTCCAGAGGCAACGAACTGCTCAAAAACTCTTGGAAATAGCCTTCTACCACAATGAAACGGGCAATCCTAATCGGGCCCAAGGACTTCTGCTGGATACCCTGTTGAGGATTTCGAGTAATTCTAAAGCCAAGGAAATGCTTTCCCGGATTACGCCTGAAGATTCATCCGCCCAGGAGCAAGTGCGGGAGGTACTCATACATATAGATTCCCTGTATTACCATGACTCCCTCATGACTCGTTACTTTCCGGTGATGGTACCCGTGGAGGGCGGGACCTTTCAACTGGGTAACCTGAAAAATGACCTTTCAGAGGATAGTGCCGTAATGGTTACCCTGTCGAACTTCAAAATCGCCAAAACGGAGACAACCGTTTGGCAATACCAATTATTTACCAAAGCTACAGGTCGAGATAGTCTATGGCAAAAAAAGCTTCCTTCTGGCTGGAAATGGATGGGAAATACCCCTATGGTGAGAATATCCTGGTATGAGACTATTGCCTATGCAAATTGGCTGAGTGAATATATGGAAGCAGATAAAGTATATCAATTAGATTCTATTCCTCAAGACCCGAATGATATGTATCGGGACACTGCTTTGCTTTGGGCGAGTATTCCCGATTGGGAAGCTGAAGGTTTTCGTTTACCTACGGAAGCCGAATGGGAATATGCTGCCCGAGGAGGGGTAAACCAAGACACATTTAGGTATGCTGGGAGCGACGAAATAGATTCGGTTGCCTGGTATGATGGGAATAGCGCCCAGAATCAAATTACCCAAAGGACCAACCCTGTTGAGGTAAAAAAGCCAAACAGTCTGGGACTCCATGATATGAGTGGAAATGCATGGGAATGGTGCTGGGATGCTACAGATGATGTATTTTTTAGGACCGAAATACCAGGTCTTGGTATAGGGAAATATACCAATCCGAGAACTCGATTAGGACCCTATCCTATTTTGCGTGGCGGCTCCTGGCTCCTCAACTATGACGATTGTCGTGTCCTCAACCGTTATGGCAATGATCCAAACTACAGGAACGGCAACTGCGGTTTTCGTGTTTCCCAGGGCTATTAAACTTTTATCCTATTTCTTTTTTCTTTTTAACCGCGCGAAGCGCGGCAAAATTTACCCCCTTGCAGCGTTGGCCATTTTTGCGTTGGAGAAGGGGGCGTAGGGGGTTGAACGTCAACAACTTAATTAATCTTAGATTATAAATTCAATAGTCGTTTTAAACTGAGTACCTACTAGGAGATATATTTCCTCTCACTCGTTTACTATCAACCCCCTACGCCCCCTTCGCAGCAGCACAATCCTTCTCTGCAAGGGGGAAATTGTGACATTTTTGCCTTTTCTTATCCTTAACCGAACGGCTATGGGCGTAGGGGGTTGAATGTCATTGGAAGATAAAACCTAGGTTTTATAGAGTATTTGATTAACTACGCCTTCCAGGGTAAACTTAACATTATCTAGGTCTTTTTGTACCTCTTCATCCCTAAATCGTAGAACAGTAAATCCTATTTTTTCTAACTGTTTTTGGCGTTTTTGATCATATGCCCATTGAGCTTCATGTTGGTGAGTAAATCCGTCTACCTCAATTATTAGTGTGAGTGCAGGACACATGAAGTCTACAATGTAGTTGAGACAAGGGCGCTGGCGTAGAAACCTATACCCCATGAATTTTCGGTTTTTTAGCACTTTGTACCATAGTCGTTTCTCGGCCTGGGTGGGGTTTCGACGGAGGACCCTAGCCTTTTCCAAAAGTTGGGGATTGTAACAGAAATTGTTTTCTGGACTTGCTTTCATAGGGCATAAGTTTATTCCCAATTTAAATAGGGAAGTTGACCCTTCCAGGACGAATTTGGTCAACCCCCTACGCCCCCTTCGCAGCCGCAGGGTCCTTCACTGCAAGGGGGAAATCGTGGCATTTTAGCCTTTTCTTATCCTTAACCGAACGGCTATACCCAATGCCCCATGGTCGTTCAGATAAACTTTCTGCGAGACAAATTTCCCCCTTCGCAGCCGCAGGGTCCTTCACTGCAAGGGGGAAATCGTGGGAAATTGATTTCTCGGGTCGTTTCCTTCCTGGCTCAAAGCCCTCCCTCACTCCAACTCCTCTGCCCAGCGCACCTCCTGTATAGTATCAAAGCGGACATGGACATCATTCCTGTTATTTGCCCCAGGTCTACTAGCTCCCCTTTCCACGAGTTCCCGTAGCTCCTGGGTCATCTGGGCTACCTTCTCTGGATGCTGTTGGGAGAGCTCCTGGGACTCGGCGATGTCCTCGGCCATGTGGTAGAGTTCTACCTGGGCGGGCTTAGCTCGGGATTCTCGTAGGTTCTTTTCAGGGAGCGAAAACACCAACTTCCAACCGTCCTTCCGGTAGGCGAATTCGCCATTGCGGGAGTGACTGATGACATGGTCCCTGGGAGTACCCCCTTCCATTCCCTGAAGGACTTCCCAAAAGCTAAAGCTGTCTTCGGCATTGCTCGAATTGGGTTTTTCCTCCGCTACTAGCTCCTGAAAGGTGGCATAGAGATCGGTCAGACAGACCAATTGATCGCTGGAGGAAGCAGCTGCAATCTGCTTCGGCCAACGGGCGACCAAGGGTACTCGATGTCCCCCTTCCCAGATGTCTCCCTTGTGTCCTCGATAGGGACCACTAGGGGCATGACCCGCCTCGATGAGCTTTTCCCAGCCAGTGTAATGAGAGTGGCCATTGTCTGCGGTAAAGACTACCAATGTATTATCTGAAATCCCGGCTTCATCGACAGCTTTAAGGATTTCTCCTACGGACCAGTCGGTTTCCATGACGAAATCCGCAATGGGAGCAATGCCACTTTTCCCCTGAAAGCGTTCGCTGGGAGAAATGGGTTCATGGGGAGCTGTTTGGGAAAAATAGAGGAAAAAGGGCTCTTCGCTTTGGCTTTGCTCATGGATATATTCTACGGCTCGTTGGGTAATATCCGGTAGGATTTGTTCGAAGCTAAAGCCCGGTGCCATGGGCGCTCCATCAAATATGCGGGGCATGACCATACTTGCGTAACGTTCAAAGTGAAAGGTATCTGTGGGGGGCGTTACGAGCCGATTGTTTTCCATATAGGTAAAGGGAGGAAAATTAGGGAGGTGTACGCCGAAATAGTAGTCGAAGCCGTGGTCATTGGGGCCTCCTTTTAGGGGCTGTGAATAGTCCCATTCGTATTGAAATAAGCCGTGAGGCTTTTCCATCCGCACACTGGGATGCTCCCCGGTCCAGTACATGCCCAAATGCCATTTGCCGATACAGGCAGTTTGATAGCCCTGACCCTTCAGCATTTCAGGGAGGGTAGTGCGTTCGTCCTTGATCAGGGGCGGCTCATAGCTCGCCAATACCCATTCTTGCAAGGGCGACCGCCAGTTGTAGCGACCGGTGAGCAAGCCGTAGCGGGTTGGGGAACACACAGCCGAACTGCTATGGGCGTCGGTAAAACTCATCCCTTCGCTTACCAAGCGATCCAAGTGCGGAGTAGGGATTTTGTTAGTTGGATAATGGGCCTGAATGTCTCCTACGCCAAAGTCATCGGCCAATATCACGATGATGTTGGGGGCTGGGGAGTGAGAGGGTGCCTCCTGGGCTTTTTCACAAGAAGATATAGCCACTAAGGTTAACATTAAGCAGAATGGGGTAAGTTTTTTCATGATGGGATTAACTAAATAAGCCTTTTATATCGTCTGGGCTGAGCTTCTTGATAAAGCCTGACTCGGTGTGAATGATATCTTTAGATACAGCCAACTTTTTCTCTTGGATCGCTAGGATTTTTTCCTCTATGCTATCCTTACAGATCATTTTGTAGGCAAATACTTGCTGCTCTTGCCCAATTCTATGCGTTCTGTCGATGGCCTGCTGCTCTACCGCGGGATTCCACCAGGGATCCACCAAAAACACGTAGCTGGCCTCCGTTAGGTTCAGGCCAAAGCCTCCAGCTTTGAGGCTAATGAGAAAGGCCTTCTTCTCCGGATCGTCTTTAAACTCCTGCACGAGGGCTTCCCGCTTCTGACTCTGACCCGTTAAGAGCACATAGCCTGTTTTTCGCTTTGTGAGTTCTTTTCTAATAAGGTCCAGCATCCCGGTAAAGAAGGAAAAAATCAATACCTTATGTCCTTCCAGGAATATTTCTTCCAAGTGCTCCATCAACATTTCCAGTTTGGCCGACTCTTCGGTAAATTCTCCCTCCTCCTCAGAAAGCAACTGAGGAGAGTCACATATTTGACGGAGCTTAGAAAGCCCTTGCAGGATAAAAATTCCGGCTTTGGACATCCCCTCGCTCTCTATCTTTCCTAAAATCAGGTCTTTGAACTTATCCTTATAATAGTCATAGACCTTGCGCTGGGCTTTGGGCATGTCGCAGTAGAGGACGATCTCTGTCTTTTTGGGTAATTCTTTGGCTACTTCTGTCTTTTTACGGGAAAGGATAAAGGGATAAATCAGGCTTCGAAGTTGGGCGGCTACCTCTTCGTTGCGGTCTTTGTCAATAGGGTTGGCAAACTCGGTGCGGAAGCTTTCTATACTGCCCAACATACCCGGATTGAGAAAGTCCATCTGAGAATACAGGTCAAAGGTATTGTTTTCTATAGGGGTTCCTGTCATCACCAGGCGGTTGCGACATTTCAGGAGCTTCACGGCTTTTGCCGCCTGGGTGGTGGGGTTTTTAATGGCTTGAGACTCATCCAATACCACGTATTCAAAGGCATAATTGCGTAGCCACTCAATGTCGGAACGGACCAGGCCATAGGTGCTGACGATGAGGTCATATTGGTCGAAATGTTCACTGGATTTGAGGCGATCAGAACCAGTATGGGCCAGTATCCGCAACTGTGGCGCAAATTTCTCCACCTCCCTTGCCCAGTTGAACACCAGGGACCGAGGAACCACGATGAGATGGGTAGCCTTGGGCTTCTTTTGAGATACTTTCATCAGAAAAGCCAACACCTGGACGGTTTTTCCCAGTCCCATATCATCCGCCAAACAACCTCCCCACTCAAATTCATCCAAAAAGTTGAGCCAGTTATATCCCTCCTTTTGGTAATTTCTCAAGGTAGCCTTGAGTCCTTTGGGTAAGCGCCAGTTCTTGATTTTTTTGAAGGTTCTCAGTTTCTGGCGCCTTTCCAGTATTTCCTGAAAAACCTCGTGGTTATTCACCTCCTCGGCCCACTCATCCAATAAGCCTACCTGAAACTGGGAGAGCTTTATACCATTTTTGGACACCTTTCCCATTTTGAAGAGGCTGCTGTATTTCTTGAGCCAATCCTCTGGAAGCATTCCCAAGGAGCCATCGCCCAATTTTACATAACTCTGTTTTTTCATCAGGGCCTTCCGTATGTCTGCCAGTTTTACCTGCTGATCTCCAAAGCTTACTTCGGTCTGGATGTCAAACCAATCCGCGCCACTGCTTGCGCGCATCTGGACAGTCGGTCTGAAGGGACTATAGGCTATTTTTTTTAGTTCTTTGAGACCCAAAATTTCAAAGCCCTCTTCCTGGAGTTGTTCAAATGCGGAAAAAAACCAGTTGCGAGTTAAGACAGCATCCACGGGTAAATGAAAATAGTGTTCCTCACTGACTTCGAAGGTGGGATGCAATTGATAGAAGAATTCCCTCACGGCTTCTTCCGCTTCTCCCTCTCGCTGGATTACTACAGACTTTCCCGTCTCACTATCTTCGAAGATGAGCTGTTTCCCTCCATCTAACTGAACTTCCCGTGTGAGCCCTTCCGGACTGCTGTACCGAAAGGCCGGAATGAAAAGTAGGTGATCTTCCACTTCCTTGAGGTAAAGCAATTTGTGAAAGTGGGATTCAACAGCCTTGAGGGAGAGGTTCTCTTCACTCGTTTTTACCTCGTATCTTTCAGCGAGGGGAATCAGAAATTCTTCCCGAAAGGTTTCCAAGTCTTCGTGCCGGATGCGATAGCTTTCTTTTTGGATAAAAAACTCAGCCGTATGGGCATCTTGGCTATTTAAGAGATAGAGTCGATCCTCCAGGAGGAATATCCCATAAGCGACAAAGTGTAATTTTTTAAAGGGATAGTACCTTTGATCAATAAGTACCTGGGGCTTTAGGAGGTAATGGGTAGAGGTCTTTTTAAACTCAAAGGCCAAGGGGGGGAGGACTTCCTGGGGGAAAATGCGCAAGCAATTCTTTATAGCAATTCTTCGATCTCCTTCACCCCGGAATTGAAGGTAGTGATCTTCGTGGAGGAGCTTAGGGAAAATGGTCAGAATTTGCCCATGAATACCTTTTAGGCATGGTAGGAGCTTGGGCATATCAAAGGTGTTCGCATATTGGAGACCGAATCTACGCAGGTGTTTTTCCTGGTCTGCCTGGGCCAATTTCTCTACTAAGATCTGCTTATCTACGGGCAAACGATCCAAGTGGTAATGCCCTGACTTATATAGGTCTGCCCTGGCCCCCATTTCTCCGTTCTTTTTACGATTGCCTTCCAATAGATATAGACCAGGGATAGGTATTCTCCCATATTGCATGGACCACAGGATGGCGTACTTTTTGGCTTTCCCACTTATTTTAAAAAGCGCTTCTTGTATCTGTAGGTCGGGCGTAATGAATTGTTTCACCTCTCCCTTCCAGTCCGCATAAGGAGCAATCTTGGAGAGGCCAGAGTCTTTGGGGTGCAGAAGAACATGGGGGTAGTGCAATTTGACGTCAAAAAGTTTTTCCCAATTATCCTCCAGGCTGTATCCATATTCAGTTAATTTCTCTTCGAGGAGAGCGGAGTGGTCTCTCAGAGGGAAAATTGCGTCTCCCTTACAGTCATAATGATTGGCTAAATAGGTCAATAAGTAATGGCTGTGCCGACAGAGGGGTTTTTTACTATTTCCACAGGTGCAGGTACAGGAGAGTACCTCCTCTTCCTCATCTAGTCGGATAAATACGTGGTTAATACCAGATCTATCCACAATAGACCCTTCTACACGAGCTCCCTCCAGTTTAAAATCGAGAAGGTCCACAGTGGAGGGCCACCACCCACTATAAGAAGGACCAAAATCTGTGTATTGGCCCAATTGTGAGGTAGGAAGAGGTTTTCCGGCTGTTAACTTCTCATTGACAAAAACCTTAGAATCTTTGGAGGGCTTTTTTCCTAATTGTTCGGATACGTGCGAAGAGAGAAAGTTGGCCAAGTCTTCCAACTCTTGATCTAGGGATTCCTCTTCTGCATTTGCATAAATCGAATAGACTTCCAATAGGGTGGCAAGGGCGTGTTTGCACGTTTCTCCATCATAAGGACAGGTACACTCTGTAAAGAGGCTACCTTCTTCATTTAAATTTAAGTCAAATACTTCGACTGTATAATGAACATCTGGATCAGATTGGCTGCTGACTTTCGCTTCTACATAGCCTTGCTGTTCATCAATTTCCTCAAATTCAACGTGACCATCCTCATAAATTCGTTTGGCCCGCTGCAATAGGGCTGTGCCAGAATATTCATCCAGAAATTCTTCGATGTATTCTACTACGATCATAGGAAGTTTTAGCGAGATTTAACTTAGGTGCTTATTCCAACAAAATGAATTATCCCTTTCATATAAAGCTATAAATCTATTAGATAGAAAGGACAGAAAATCGAATTTTTTTCATCTCTGATATCCTTTCCGGTAGCCCATAGGCGTCTCCTGCTGGAACTTTTTGAACTGCTTATGAAAAAAGGGGAGGGATTCATATCCACAGGCATAGGCAATCTCCGCCACAGACTTATCCGTATCTATGAGCATCCTACTGGCCATGTTGATTCGGTATTCATTGAGGAAAGTAAAAAAGGGACGCCCCATCATTTTTCGGAAAAAACGGGAAAAGGACTGTTCCGTCATATTGACCAGGTCTGCGAGTTCTTGAAGGTAAATTTTTCGTGCATATTCGGTGGAGATAAATTCGTGGATGCTTGACATCCGTGTGTTGAATTCATCGGGAATATCCTCTAGGAAGCGGGCTTCTGATAGATAGCGATAGGGACACTTGCTTAATTGAGTCAGGACCTCCAGTAAGCCAATATATAGGGTATGGCCTTCAAGCTTAGGAAAATTTAAAATAGCGGGAAGGTAGGGAGCTATTTCCGCTGAGTCGAACAAAATCCCCCTGGATGCCCTTTTCATCAGCTCAAAAACCGGCATTATTTCCGGTACCTGCGCAAAAATACCGGGATTCCATTGGATAACGGTGGATTTTGCGGACCCTCCAGATAAGGAATGATTTTTCCAGCAGTGAGGGAGCTTGGACCGTAGCAAAACCAACTCCCCAGGGCTATAGGGCCCTACATAATCCCCAACAAATTTGGTTCCTACACTTCCCTCTATCAAAGTCAACTCATGTTGGGGATGAAAATGCCAGGGCGTTTCAAAGTGGTCCTTATGAAAGCGAAAAGCCGAGATGGATTTATGGGTACCCAGGGGAATTTGCTCTAAAATTGGCTTCATTGTGCTCTATTGTGTCGTGATAATACAATTTATCATAAGATTTTGATAAAATAGAATATGATTTGGGTAAGATAGCATAGGAATAAATGAAGAGTAAGGGCGATATTTAAGAAAACCTCAATGATATGAAGGAAAATTTATTTCCAGACCCCTTCGAAGGAGCTCGCTTGGAGAAAGGCTTTGGAGAAATGAATGACCAAGACGACCCTGTAGTCATGGTGCTTCGCCACAAAGACCTGAGAAAGTGTGCCCATAATTGGAAAAGCTTTCAATCCGGGGCAAAGCCTGGACGCATTGTAGTACCTTCAGAAGTATATATCAGGGATACCCGCCAGATTCCTTTTGAGGTTGACCCACCTATGCATGGTGAATATCGTTCTTTGATGGAGGACTGGTTTCGTCGCCCTTTAACTGCGGCATATCAGGAAAAATTAAGAGCGCTCATTTCAAAAAGTGTAGTCGAGGCCTTTGGACAAGAAAAGTTGGATATAGTTAGGGATTTTGCCCTACCTATCCAGTCGAGAGCCCTTACCTTATTGCTAAATATCCCATTGACAGAGGCAGAAACCTGGATTTCCTGGGGGACCCATGTTTTTCGGAGTGAGGAGACTGTGCTAGATGCGGACAAGGCCAATATTTTGTATGACTACATTGATAGAGAAATAGACAAGGCGATTGAAAGTCCTGGAGAGGATTTGTATTCAGTTCTGCTTGCATCCGAGTTTCAAGGCAGGAAGCTGAGCAAAGAGGAAGTCAAAGGGGTCATGATCCTCACTTTTGCGGGGGGGAGGGATACGGTGATCAATGCCATCACCAATAGTATGGCTTATTTCGCCCATCATCCCGCTGCCTTGGAACGTTTGCGTAAGGAGCCAGAAATATTGGGCAAAGCAGTTGAGGAACTGGTCCGATACTTTTCCCCGCTTACTCATATGGGGCGAGTAGTTACTGAAGATACAGCGGTGTGTGAGCATGCCGTCTCAGCAGATAGCCGTATTTCCCTCTGTTGGGCTTCGGCCAATCGAGATGCCTCCGTTTTTGACAACCCCAATGAAGTGATCCTAGATAGAAAGATCAATCCACACGTGGCTTTTGGCTTCAGCCACCACAAGTGCTTGGGGGCTACCCATGCACGGCAAATTTTAAAGACGCTTTTGTCTGTTTTGGCTGAAAAAGTAGAATTCTTAGAAATACTTAATAGCGAGGAAAAAATAGAACAATGGGGGGAATTTCAACGCAAGGTAGGCTATGAGGCCCTACAGGGTAAGTTCCATCCTAAAAAATAAATAGAAGTTATTTATGGCAAAAATTACCTTTATCACCCAAGCGAATGAGACCATTGTGGCGGAAGGGCAGTCTGGATCCGTCATGGAGTTAGCAGTTGCCCATCATGTAAAAGGCATAGATGCCGATTGTGGAGGTGTTTGTTCTTGCGCCACCTGCCATGTCCACGTGGATCCCTCGTTCATGGAAAAGTTATCTGAAGCCAGTGAAATTGAGAAGGATCTACTGGAATTCGATGACAAGGTAAATGAATACAGTCGCTTGGCCTGCCAAATTCCTATTAACGAGGACCTAGATGGAATAATTCTAAAGGTGGCAAATGAATAATTAGATTGCCGGACCTATTTTTGAGGACTTGCAATCTATTGGGAATTATGACTAGTGAAAAATGCATCATTATCGGAGCCAGCCATGCCGGGGTAAATTGTGCCTTCACCCTGCGTAGGGAAGGCTGGACAGGGGGAAATTTCCTTGATCGATCGAGATCCAAACCTTCCTTACCACCGTCCCCCTCTGTCCAAGGGCTTTTTGTCTAAGGGGGAAGGAGTTGAAAAATACTTGTTGAAATCCCGAGAAGCTTATAACAAAGAGGGTATTTCGTTGGCTCTTGGCTCATTAGTTGAAAAAATTAACAGGCAACGAAAATGTGTCCATTTGATTAATGGAGATTCCTACGATTACCATAAGTTGGTTATCGCTACAGGGGCTCGTCCTTTGGTACCCCCAATCAACGGAATGGAAAGCGCGAGAAATCTATTTTTCTTGCGTACCGCTGAAGATGCTTCCCAAATCAGAAAAGCCTTGGAGAAAGCGAATTCTAAAAGAGTGGCTATAATTGGGGGAGGCTATATAGGGCTAGAGGTAGCTGCCTCTTTAAGGCAAATCGGTGTGAAAGTGACAGTTTTGGAAAGGGAAAAGCGTCTCCTTGCTCGGGTTACAGCACCAGAAATTTCAGCCTTTTATTTACAGTTACATCAGGAAAATGGGGTCCAAATTTTTACCCAAAAGGAAGTCCTATCCATCCAGGAGGAGGGGAATGAACGGAAATTGATCTGTGCAGATGGGAGCCAGTTTGATGCAGACATAATCCTTATAGGAGTAGGAATTCAGGTGAATCAAGAGTTAGCTGAAAAAGCTGGACTGGAGGTGAGCAAGGGAATTAAGGTAAATGAGAGAGGACAAACCAGCGATGAAGATATATATGCCATTGGAGATTGTTCCTATCATTACCATGCCCGATATGGCCGATATTTGCGCTTGGAATCTGTTCAAAGTGCAGTCGATCAGGGCAAGGTTGTCGCTTCGGTCATTTGCGGCAAAGATACGACTCATAGCTCTCTCCCTTGGTTTTGGTCGGATCAATTCCATATCAAATTGCAAAAGGTAGGCCTCTCTATGGATCATAATGAAGTACATGTCAGGCCAGAGAATGGGAAAGAAGATTGCTTTTCCATATGGTATTTCAAAGATGAAACCCTACTTGCCGTTGATGCCGTGAATAATGCCCGCGCCTATATGCTTGGAACTAAGTTCCTTCAAAGTGGACAAACCCTGGATAAACACAAATTGATAGATCCTTCTATAGAGTTACGACCCGCAAATTTTCAATAAAATCTATCCTATGTCCTACTTATCCCAAAGTGCTATTGCTACAGGAAATGGTGAGTTTATCATCGATACGATTAGCCTTGCTGATCCCCAAGACGATGAAGTCATCGTCCGGATGAAAGCCGCGGGCCTCTGCCATACCGATTATGATTCTCTATCTTGGGGGAAGCCCATCGTCATGGGACACGAAGGCGCTGGGATTGTGGAAAAGGTGGGAGCCAAGGTGAAAGGCTTTTCTGTTGGAGACCAAGTGATTCTAAATTGGGCAACCCCCTGCATGACCTGTTTTCAGTGCCAGGAGGGCAATCAACATATTTGTGAGAATAATTCGCCGGTGGTTGCGGGAGGAAATGGCTTTACACCGGGACATGCTCATTTAGAAGGATCTCAGTGGAAGGGAAATACCATCGAGCGCTCCTTTAATCTTGGCACGTTGAGCAGCCATGTGCTAGTCAAGGAATCAGCTTTGGTGAAGGTGGATGAAAAAGAATTGAATTTTTCTGCAGCAGCAATAGTGAGTTGTGGGGTTATGACGGGATATGGGTCTGTTGTAAATTCTGCCCGGATGACGGCAGGAAGTAGTGCCGTGGTATTGGGTTGTGGGGGAGTCGGATTAAACGTAATCCAAGGCTGTAAAGTATCTGGGGCCAGCCGTATCATTGCAGTGGACGTCAATCCCCAAAAGCTGGAATGGGCTAAGCAGTTTGGCGCAACGGATGTACTATTAGCCGATAAGGAGGATGAAGGACTTAGTCGGGCAGCTGAACAAGTAAAGCAAATGTTGAATGGACGAGGAGCGGACTATGCCTTTGAATGTACGGCCATACCTGCCTTGGGAGCAGCTCCCTTAGCCATGGTGCGAAATGCAGGTACAGCCGTTCAAGTGAGCGGAATTGAGCAAGAAATTACCATTGACATGCGCTTGTTTGAATGGGACAAAGTTTACATCAATCCTTTATATGGAAAATGTCGCCCACAGATTGATTTCCCCAAAATTATGGACTTATATAAAAAGGGAGAGATGAAACTGGATGAAATGATCACCCGAGAATATGCTTTAGAAGAATTGAGTATTGCTTTTGAAGATTTGTTAGCGGGGAAAAATGCCAAAAGTGTAGTCGTTTTTGAATAATAGGATACCAAACCATGAGCAGTTTTAGAACCCTCTCTCTATCTGATAGTTCTTACGAAACAGACGGACTTAAATTTATTACCGTAAAAACGCCCAATCTACAGGGCAGGGGAGATATGTGTGTATTTGTTCCCGATATAGATTATGGGAAAAAGGATCTGCCCATTTATATTTTGCTGCATGGCGTTTATGGAAGTGCCTGGGTATGGGCCTGGAAAGGTGGGGCGCATCATACTGCAAGGAGATTAATGCAGTCCGGAGAAATTGAACCAGCGATAGTTGCCATGCCTTCTGACGGTTTGTGGGGGGATGGATCTGCCTATTTTTCTCATCACCACAAAAAATTTGACCAATGGATCGTCGAAGATGTCCCCCTGGCCATTCAGGAAAATGTGGAGGGAGTGGAACCTTCCTCTCCCCTGTGTATTGGAGGACTTTCCATGGGAGGCTATGGGGCCTTGATGCTTGGGGCTAGATATGCGGATAAATTCCATGCAATTTCTGGGCATAGCTCGATCACCTGCTTAGAGCAAATGACCCAATTCGTGGAAGAGCCTTTGACAGATTACACTGCGGAAGCAGAAATTCCGGATGTAATTGATGCCATGGTGAGAAACAAGGACCGCCTCCCTGCCTTGCGTTTTGATTGCGGAGTAGGGGATAAGCTGATTGAGGCCAATAGGTTGCTGCATCGGCAATTAGAAGAACAGAATATCCCTCATATTTACCAAGAATTCGAAGGAGCTCACGAATGGCCTTATTGGGAAAAGCATGTCGAGAAAACCTTTCGTTTTTTTGATCAGGTTCTATTTCCCGTATAAATACCCCATGTAGTAGGGACGAGCCATGAATGAATGGTTTGTAGTAGGGACGAGCCATGGCTCGTCCCTACTACCCCAATATTTCCTTTACCACATGGCCATGTACATCTGTCAGACGGAATCTCCTCCCTTGATGCTTAAACGTCAAGCGCTCGTGATCCACTCCCATTAGGTGGAGTAAGGTAGCGTGGAAATCGTGGACGTGTACGGGATTATCTACGATGTTATAACTAAAGTCATCGGTCTTTCCATAGGTAAAGCCTTTTTTTACCCCGGCACCTGCCATCCACATGGTAAAACAACGGGGGTGATGATCCCTTCCATAGTTATTGGGGCTTAGCTTACCCTGCGAATAGACTGTTCTCCCAAATTCGCCTCCCCAAATCACCAACGTATCTTCCAAAAGTCCCCGCTGCTTCAAGTCTTTGATCAAGGCTGCAGTGGGTTGATCCGTCATTTTACAATGTCTTTTCATACCTCCTGGAAGCCCTACATGGTGGTCCCAGCCCCGCTGGTAGAGTTGGACGAACTTCACCCCTTTTTCTAATAAACGTCTTGCTAACAAGCAGTTAGCTGCATAGGAGCCCGCATCTCTACTCGCTTCTCCATACATATCAAAGATATAGTCTGGCTCACCCGAGAGGTCTGTGACCTCGGGGACAGAGGTCTGCATGCGGAAAGCCATCTCATACTGGGCTATTCTAGCCGTTATTTCGGGATCGCCATAGGCATCATACTGAATTTCATTTAGTTGCCTGAGGTAGGAGAGCATTCGCGCTCTATCCTCGCCATCATAGTTTTCAGGGTTGTTGAGGAATAGGACAGGATCTTTCCCAGAACGGAACTGGACGCCCTGATGTTCTGTAGGCAGAAAACCGTTGCCCCATAAACGGGCATACAAAGGTTGGCCTCCTCCGTATTTGGATAGCAGGGTAATAAAGGTTGGAAGGTTGTCATTTTCTGAGCCCAAACCGTAACTTACCCATGCACCAATAGAAGGTCTCCCAGGCAATTGATTCCCAGTCTGGAGAAATGTAATGGCGGGGTCGTGGTTAATTTGCTCGGTAAATAAGGACTTGATAAAGCAGAGTTCGTCGACCACCTCAGCCGTATAAGGCATAAGCTCACTTACCCAGGCTCTGCTTTCTCCATATTGGTCAAACGTGTAAATGGAAGGGGCAATCGGCAAAGAAGACTGGGAAACACTCATACCTGTTAGGCGCTGACCTTTGCGAACAGAGTCAGGAAGGTCTTGGCCAAATAATTCATACAATTTGGGCTTATAATCAAAAGTCTCAAATTGGGAGGGCCCCCCACTTTGAAATAGATAGACTACACGTTTTACCTTAGCCGAAAAATGGGGAAGTCCTGGTAATCCTGAAGTAGGTGAGAGGCTAGTACCTGAATTTGCGAATGCCCTGCCCGATTGGAGGAGGGATCCCAAGGCCAAGGCCCCTAATCCTAGTGAACTTTCTTTGAGAAACCTTCTGCGATCTATTTGCTTCTCTAAGCCCAAGATGTCTTTTCGGCTTGAATCAATGGAGTTCCTTTTTTTCATACCGATCTCTTTGTTAAGGGTATAAGTTGAAATTCTTATATAGTTAATACCTCTCCTATTCGCTACTTTCCCCTTTTGCCACGTGGGTAGTCACCCTCTTTCCATGAAATCGACGAATGTATTGGTAATCCTCATTTTTATATTCATGAGTAAGCCCCCATTCCAAGGCAGCAAAAGGTTCCTTTTCTGTATCTAAGTTACGATTTAGTCCTATAGCATGGGGAGCCCCCTTGATGACAGACATAATTTCAAAGTTAATCCCATCTGTGGCCCATTGAAGGGTGTTTTTCTCTGGACCATCCGTAGTAATCAAAGAGGCGATTCCTCCATTATGAGGCCAGACGCAAATTTCATGACCGCTGTTAGAAATAGGATTATAAGCAGATTTTTCATACGGACCTAAAGGAGTATCTGCAATTGCCACCCCATGGCGGATCTGCCTACCTCCAAAGGTGATCTCTTCTCCCATTTGTTCTCCCTTGTAATAGAGGAAGAATTTATTTTGGTAGGATAGCAAGCAGGGATCGTGAACCTTGTGGCTGTCGAAATCGCCTTTCTTATGTACCTTGAAGCGATTGTCTTCTTCCCCTTTCCAAATGCCATTATCGGCGGGGCTGAGGATAGGTTCCCGGCTTTTTGTCCAGGGACCGTGAGGAGAATCTGCCCATGCGATTCCTACCTGGTTTTTTACCCTTACCGTATAGGGGGATTTGACAGTTTGATAGGTAAGGTAGTATTTCCCTTTATGAACCAGTATTTCTACCGTAAAAACGGATCGGTCGTCATAAGCCCCCTTTTCTCCCCTGGGGACTGCTAGTCCTTGCTCTTGCCAGGTCCAACCGTCTTCTGAAGTAGCATACCAAATATCACACCTATCCCATGGGAAGACTTTGTCATTTTCTATATCCCCAGCAAAGCCATCGGTAGGACCGAGGCTTTTGGAATACCAGACAAAATATTTTCCTTCATACCGTATAAGGGCGCTGGGATCCCTTCTTACCACGCCTTCCTCATAGGCCAGATCCCCTTTTAGGTCAAATACCTCAAATTCTCCAAACCACTCGTTTCCCCAACGATCCCATTCCAAGGCTCGTTTTGAGGCGGCACTTAACTTATCCCGGTGGGTGATTCCTAAACGATCAAAATGTTCGTCGCTGTATTTTTCCATATTTCAGCGGCTAAGCAAGGGGAAGTCGCTTTCATCAACTCCCCAAATTAAACTTATATAAGTTAAGCAATATAGAGGAAGAGGGGGGTAATTAAATGCTAGACATATCCTAGACAATCTCGTATTATTGTTATCTAAAATACTAGTAATTGTTCTTTAATTGCCTTACATTAAGTTAATTAGAACTAATATGGTTCTCTATGTTTATAACTCTACCTAGACAACTCTTTCTTTTCCTTGCGTTTGGTATCAGTTCCCTTGTCTATGGCCAAAGCCCGGTAGCCTTGGATATAAAGTCAATTTCTTCCTTTGATGAATGGGCTCAATGGGTAGAGAAGGTACGGACAGAGTCCCCAGATAGTGCCATTGATCTATATGAACTCTCCTTTCAACATTTCCTGGATAGGAAAGATACCCTGCAGGCAGTTCAATCTCTCGTAGGAATGGCAGCTATACATGGTCATATGGCTCGATATCAATCTTCCTACGATAATTTGTGGAAGGCTTTGCTTCTCGCTGACCTAGCTAAAAGTGATCAGGGAAAAATCTCGGTTTATATAAGTCTGGGCCGGTATTACAGTTTTTACAAAAGGAAAGAAAAAGCCCTAGATTATTTCCAACAAGCCCTTGCCTTGAATAAAAAGCTGGTTGCCCAAGGAGAATTACCTGAAGAGAGCCTGGTAGATTGTTACTACCCCTTTTCTTCTACCTTTCGGGAATTGCTCAACCCCGAACAAGCAAAAGTATACCTGGATAGCAGCCTTTTGTATCATAATCCCCAGCACCAAGCGGCTATAAACGGCTTTCTGCGTTTTGAAGCCGCTTTTATCCTGGGTAAAGGAGGGAAGTTTGAACCTGCTTTGGATTCGATGGCAACCCTCGAATCTTGGCTTGAGGAGAGAAACCCTGGGTATTTGGTTTTGCTGTATACCTACATGGGGGATTTATATGTAGGGATGGAAGACCTCACCCAGGCAGAAGTCTATTATGAGAAGGCCCTAAAAGTCTCAGAAATTTATCATAGCCATTTCGATTTTACTCCAACCATTCATGAACGCTTGGCTACCTTATACGTTGAAAGAAACTCTTTTCAAAAGGCCTACGAAAGCCTAGAAAAGGTAAAAGAATTAGACGCTCAATACTTCGATAGTAGGAGTGAAAATAGTAGATCCCTCCTAGAAATAAAGGATGCATATAGGTTGGAAAAAGAGAAACAGCGACAATACGTTCAACAACAAAGACTCCTAGAACTTGAGCACGATGAACGTATTTCCTTTTTGCGCAACACCCTATTGACGGTTTCCCTCGTTTTTTTGGTACTGGTAGGTATCATCTATTTCCAGTACCTACGCAATAAACACCGAGCAGAGAAGCTCTTGATCCAGCGAAAAAAAGAGCTGGATATTCAGCAAGCCCAAGAGCTGTTGGAGCTTAAAAATAGAGAATTGGCAGCTTCTTCCCTCAAGCTAATTGAAAAGGATGGTTTTTTAGCCGAATTGAAAGAAAAGCTCTCAGGCGGTAATGGAGAACTTAAATCAGAGGATTTAAAAAGAATAGTCCGAACTATTTCCCATAGTTCAGTACAGAATTGGGAGGAATTTGAAGCACGGTTTATCTCGGTGAATAAGCAATTTTATGAAAAGCTTAATGCACGCTATCCTAAGCTGACCCGGGGAGACCAAAAACTCTGTGCCTTGATAAAGCTTAATCTGTCGAGTAAGGAGATGGCTCAATTACTGGGTATATCTATTGAGAGTGTTCATACCAGTAGATACCGATTGAGGAAAAAACTAAACCTCGCCAAAGAAGTGAGCTTGACAGAATTTATCACGAAGTTTTGAGATTAGGAGCCAGCTTTTCCCAATCAAAACTTACCCCTATCCCAGGAATATCAGGTGCTACTGCTCGGAAATTCTCTACCACCAATGGGCGTTCTGTATATTGATCGATGGGAAAACTGTGTACTTCCAACCATCCCCCATGTTTTTGAGAAGATACCAAGCTAACGTGTAATTCCTGCATACCATGAGAGCATACAGGAATATTATATTGCTTGGCGAGTTTGGCAACAGCCAGCCAGCCGCTGATCCCCCCACAATTTGAGGCATCTGGTTGGATGTAGGATAAGTTAGCTTGATTAAAGGCATACCCAAATTCGTAAATCGTA
This sequence comes from Bacteroidia bacterium, assembly GCA_965263105.1. Taxonomy (GTDB): domain Bacteria; phylum Bacteroidota; class Bacteroidia; order J057; family J057; genus JBCCTX01. The sequence goes on from CBDHGL010000003.1 coordinate 3,037,843, forward strand.
TGGAGGTTTTCTCCCATGGCTAAGGGCATGCCTGTAGCATTAGCTATCTCGGCATAACCCAGATAGTCATCCGGTAAGGTAGGCTCTTCAAACCAAAAGATGTCATGCTTTTCAAACGCCTTTGCAGCCTTGATAGCTTGTTCAACACTCATCGAATAATTGGCGTCTACCATAAAGGTAACTTCATTGCCAATCATATTTCTTACCGCTTCAATTCGATCCAGGTCCTCCTGCAAATTCTCCCGGCCAATTTTAATTTTGACTGCATTATGCCCCCTGTCCAAATAGCCTTGGACATTGGATAACAGTTTTTCTATGGGAAACATCAAGTCTATCCCCCCACAATAAGCTTTGCAGGTATTTCCGGCCCCACCTACAACTTCCCATAGGGGTTTATTTAGAGCTTTGCAGCGAATATCCCATAAGGCAATATCAAGTGCAGAAATGGCAAATGAGGCGATTCCTCCTCGTCCGACGTAATGTATATGCCATTCCAGGAAGTCAAAAATATGAGCTATATCCGAGCCATCTTTGCCCAAAAGAGCAGGAGCCAGGTCATGTTCGATCATGGCTTTGATGGCATAGCCTCCTTTGCCACCCGTATAGGTATACCCAGTTCCTTCCCAGCCATTTTCCAGAGTTATAGTAGCCGTGATCAACTCAAAAAAGAAATGGTTTCCGTGTTTGGCATCTGAAAGTACCTCCGCTAATGGGACTTGAAAGAGCTGGGTCTTAATATGCTTAATTATTCGTGTACGCACCTACCTCGAGAATACTTGATATAAGTGGTTTTTTTCTCCAGGTATTGCTTCAAGGCCATATTTTCCATCTTCTCCCCCTGTTCCACTCAATTTCAACCCGTTGTGGAAGCCCTGGTGTTGTTCCCCATGTCCTCGATTGATATAGATCTCTCCAAATTCCAAATCGTCATGCAGGCGCATGATTTTATTCATGTCGTTTGTGAAAACCATAGCCGCTAAGCCATAATCGCAGTCGTTCGCATATCCCATGACTTCCTCATAGGTCGAGAATTTTATCACAGGAAGGACCGGACCGAAGATTTCCTCATGAACGATCTTCATATCCTGCTGTACATTTTCCATGATGGTGGGCTCAAACCAATAGCCTTTTTCAAAGCCTGGCCCAGAGGGGCGTTTTCCTCCTACGCTTATAGATGCCCCAGCCTGAACACTTTCTGCAACCAATTTTTCCAGGTGGAGGAGACCCGCTTCGTTCATTTTTGGGCCAATATCCGTTTCCTCCAGGTGTGGATCTCCCACTTTTAAGGCTTTGACCTCTTGAAGAAATTTATCCATGAACGCCTCGTAAATGTTTTCGTGGACGTACATGCGTTCATTGCAGGTACATACCTGTCCACAATTGTCAAATCGGGAATGTAAGGCTCCTGCTACGGCCAGATCCAGGTCGGCATCTTCGAAGATGATACAAGGAGCCTTGCCCCCCAATTCCAATTGAACATGAGTCAAATTCTGAGCGGCTGAGCGGGCAATGGCTTGTCCTGTAGGGGTCCCCCCTGTCATGGTGATCATATTGGTTAAGGGATTTTCTACCAGGGCTTTCCCCGCCTCGATTCCTCCGGTTACCATATTGATGACGCCAGCGGGAATTCCAGCAGAATTGGCCAATTCACACAGCTCCAGAGAGGAAAGAGGGGCTTCAGGAGTAGGCTTGAGCACCACCGTATTCCCGGTTATCAGCGCCGGTCCGAGTTTTCTCCCTGCTAGTGCCAGCGGAAAATTCCATGCCGTTATGGCTGCTACTACTCCCTTTGGGACCTTGTGAATCCAGATTTGCTCATTGGGATTATCGGAGTTTACAATGTCTCCTTCGATCTGTCGTGCCCATTCGCAGGCGTATTCTATGAAAGTACAGGTTACCTCTACTTCAAAACGAGCTACCTTCAGCAATTTCCCCTGCTCTTGGGTGATGAGCCTCGCCAATTCTTCACTGTTCTGGCGGATCTGGGCGGTGAAAGCGCGCAACAAATCGGCTCTTTGTCGGGCTGGGAGCCTTCTCCAGGATTTTTGCGCATTTTTTGCTGCTTGAAGTGCACGATGTACATCCTCGGGAGACGCATTCTGGACTGTCCCCACCTGACTTTCATCTATGGGGCTTATGATATGATCGGTGGTTCCGGTAGAAGCGTCTACCCATTCCCCGTTTATGAATAGCTTGTAGGCTTTTGTCATCTATTTTGGCGTTGATACAAAAATTTGATAATTCTACTATATATGGTCCTACTTTTTGGATAAAATATCTAACTCATGATCAGCTTATAAGCTACAAAATCCAAGTGAGTGATAATTGTCACCCCAGAATCATGGACTGTGGACCATCAACCATTTACCTATTCTCCTACCTTCCCATCCAACCTCCATCCACTAGCAGGATGCTCCCATGCATATAGGAGGAAGCATCTGAACAGAGAAATACAATTGGGCCTGCAAAGTCTTCGGGCTCTCCCCATCTTCCCGCGGGGATCCTCCCTAGAATAGATTTTGCTCGTTCGGGATTGTTACGCAGGGCCTCTGTATTATCCGTGCTGATATAGCCGGGAGCAATAGCGTTAACATTTACCCCTTTGCCAGCCCATTCATTAGCAAATGCCATGGTGAGCTGACCGATGGCTCCTTTACTGGCTGCATAGCCCGGGACTGTGATACCGCCTTGAAAGGTCAAAAGAGAAGCTGTAAATACGATCTTGCCACTTCCCCGTTGGATCATTTCTTTCCCTATTTCCCGGGTCAGAATAAACTGAGCATTCTGATTGACCTCCACCACCTTGTCATACATCTCATCTGGGTGTTCGGCTGCAGGCTTTCGGAGAATGGTTCCTGCATTATTTACCAGGATATCAATTACCGGAAAATCCTGTTTGGCAGATTGAATAAAATCGTATAAGGCAGGACGATCGCTAAAGTCACATTGGTAGGCTTTAAAGTTGCGGCCTATAGACTGAACCTCTTTTTCCACCTCACTACCTGCTTGCAAAGTGGCAGAAACGCCTATAATATCCGCTCCTGCCTCTGCTAGGGCAATGGCCATAGCTTTGCCAATGCCACGCTTACATCCAGTAACAAGGGCTGTTTTTCCAGTTAGGTCGAATTTATGGAGAATACTCATAGGGTAATTTTGTGTTTAGGATTGGCAATCCAAAAGGACCTTCATTCCATCTGGGTTTTTATCTATTTGTTCAAATACATGTTGGATATTGCTTAAGGGCTCCACAGCTGTGATCATGGCTTCAAACGGCATTTCATTTTGGGTAATTAACTGAATGGCTGCTTCATAATCCTCCTTTTCATAAACCCTAGCGCCGATAAGTTGAAGCTCTTTCCAGAAAAATTGGAATAGATTCACGTTCTTGGGTTGGCCGTGAATGGCGACCATTACGATCCTGCTTCTGATGCCTGCTATGTCTGTCATGAGGTCCACCGTAGGCTGCACCCCTGCTACTTCAAACACCACATCAGCTAATCTTCCCTCTGTTTCTTTTTCAATGAATTCCAGAATATTTTCTTTAGATGGATTCACCACCTCAAACCCCAATTTCTTAGCTAACTCCAGCCTCACAGGGTTGATCTCAGATATGAGTACTCGAGCTCCTGTATTTTTGGCTACCATGGCTACTAGCATACCGATAGGGCCTCCTCCCAGAACTACAGCAAATTCACCTTCTTTTAATCCAGATAAACGAACGTCATGGCAAGCCACAGCTAGTGGCTCAACCAGGGCAGCAAGCTTAAGATCTGTCTGAGCTGGAAGTTTGTGCAGGGTAAAAGCAGGTACATTCCAGTATTGTTGCATAGCTCCGGGGCTATCAATGCCAATGAATTTGAGGTCTTTGCAAATGTGGCTAAATCCCTTGTCCGAAGCCTTTTCCCCCCGATTGTCTAAGGGACGGACCACTACCTTTTCTCCAACCTGGTAACCGTCTACTTCTTCCCCAATCTGTTCAATGGTGCCCGACATTTCGTGCCCAATCGTAAGCGGAATGTCAACCCGCTTATCCATCATACCATGGTAGATGTGTACATCTGTCCCACAAACCCCACAGTATGCTACTTTGATTTGGACTTCATTTGCCTCGGGCGCTGTGATGGGTACCTGGGAAACAGAAAAGGAATGATTCCCTTCGTAAAAACTGGCATTCATTTCAGGTGTATTTAGGATAATCTGTTATAGAGAAGTAAAAAAGCAAATTAGTAAAAGATTAAGGGAATTGGTCAGTAGGAGGCAGAATAAAACCTAGATAAAATATGAACAATATCCTGGATACGGCAATTTTATATTTCAACCTTTCGATGTAAAGTTATTCAGATTTTCGTCTTAATCTTTCCTTGTTCCGAACAATTAATTCCTATAGCTTTGAAATTAGTTGACTAAACAACTATTTTATTTGGAGAAACAAAATTTGATAAGTGTTCGTATAACACGCATGTATAGGAAGTATATTCTCTACATATTTTCAACAAAATGATTTTGTCCGAATCAACTATTCAACGACTTTTTCATGTAAGGTTTTTACCAAGAGGTATAAAGAAAGGAACACCAGTTTCTTACCTAGAGGAATTGTTGGACAAAACAATTTATGAGCGAAGTTTTAGTGGCTGATAACTACTATTTTTCAAAAGATATTTCAGTAGGGCCACTTATTCAAGTGGTCCTATTTTTTTGCTCTTTGACATAGAATAGCTGCACGAATAGAAGTCCTACTTCTGAGCGCCTGGTGTTCATCAAAAAAATGAACAGCTAGTTGGTAGAAAACGCTATGTGCATTTCCTCCAAAAGAAGAAACCCCAGAGCGGACACTCTAGGGTTGATAAGCGCATCATTGTGATTTAACGCACTGGTTTTTTTAGGTATTTTATTAGGGCTGCATGGAGTGACTCTTTAATATAAGAAAGTTAGGCAATATGTGCGACAATAATTGATAGTTCACTTTCCATCCGGCAAAATTAATGACTAAAAGGGATAAATCATATGGTGTGCTGAAAATTTTTATCAAACCAATAAATATGTTCAAAAAATGTTTGAATTTAGAAGTTTGATAGGGAGCCAGGGATTGGCTCACACACGGCTCTGCCCCTCAGGATTTATTGAAATTGACGGTCGATTATTCGATGCAGTGATTCGCGACAGCCCCAAGATAGAGCGAGGAAGTGAAGTAGAAGTAATTGACACCGTATGTTTCTCACTCGTTGTGAGAATATTGATCAATCGAAACACGAACTAAATTAAGACCTTACTTTTGACCCACGGCATGGCGATAAACGCCATGTAAAGACTTTCCACATCCTCCGCAAGGGGGATGTTTTTTTATACAAACAATTCAGGCACCACCCAAAAGGCAATCCCAATCAAAAACAGGATCGAAACCAGGTTCATGGCTAAGCCCACCCGCGCCATTTGGTACACCTTGATATGGCCACTGGCAAAGACGATGGCATTAGGCGGGGTGGCCATGGGCAGCATAAAAGCACAGCTGGATGCCAAGGTTACAGGTATGACGATTTGGACAATGGGGCTATCAATGCCTATAGCTATACCGGCAACAAAAGGGACCAAAATGGCTACCAATGCCAGATTGCCAATGAGTTCAGTCATGAAAAGCATGAGAGCGATCAAGACAGAGCCGATCATGAATACAGACCAACTTTCCTGTGCCGATATCAATTCACCGATAAAATCGACGATACCAGTTTGGGACAGACCGGAAGCCAGTGCTAATCCACCCCCAAATAGTACTAAGATTCCCCAGGGAAGGCGCTGGGTGTCGTGCCAATCCAGGGGAAAGTGACCCTCTTTCCAATTGAGGGGTATGACAAAAAGACTGATAGCTGCAACCATAGCAATGCTGGTATCACTGAGTTTAAGCTCGGGAAACCACTGGTTGAGTTGGCTTCGGAGAATCCATGATAGAGCCGTTAGGAAAAAGATGATTAGGACGACCTTCTCCCCTCGGCTTATTTTGCCCAGTTTGGCCAACTCGTCGGAAATGGTATTTCCTGAGGACTGTATATGCCCAAGGCCGCTGGGATAAAAGACTTTGACGAGGAGAAAATAGCAGCAAGCGAGCATGAGGATCACAAAGGGGATACCCATTTTCATCCATTGGAGGAATCCTATTTCAATTCCATGCTCACTTCCCAAAAATCCCAGAGCCATCACCGTGGGAGGAGTCCCTACGATGGTTCCCATTCCTCCAATATTGGCTGAGAAGGCTATTCCTAACATAATTGCTAGTGAAAAATTACTTGCCTTCGGAGGTAAGGTCTCCGTGTTTTGAATGAGTAAACTGATCATCGATACGGCTATAGGGAGCATTACTACCGTACTGGCTGTATTGGAAATCCACATACTCATCAGGGCCGTAGCCAGCATGAAACCCAGGACGATGCCATCTGCATGGGTACCTGTAAGTTTGAGAATGGAGAGCGCAATGCGTTTATGGAGTTGGACCTTTTCCAAAGCCAAGGCAATGACAAAGCCCCCAAAGAATAAGTACAGTATGGGATTGGAATAGTGTACTGCTACACTTTTCAACTCCATGATTCCCAGAAGGGGAAAAAGAGTAAGGGGCAATAGGGCCGTTACTGGGATTGCTACTGCTTCTGATATCCACCAAATGATCATCCATAATGTAAGTGCCGCAACCGTAGTTGCCTCAGGGGAGAGAAAATAATATGGGAGACTATAAATAATTAAAAATACTAGAGGACCTCCCACAAGTCCTATTTTCTGAGGAAGCGCAAAAGATTTCATTGTCTACAATATAGAAAACAAGGAAGATGATCAACTAAGAGAATTGAAAATAATCAAGGGGGGTAATAACTGGTACAAGTTTCACAAATCGGCAAGCGTCTGAACAAAAGAGGTGAGAAATTGCACATTCCCTTAGGATAGATAAGGCATATTTGATGTGTTGCGAACGAGAAGCGAAAGACTTCAGCCCCCCATTTAGTCCATTTTGTTTCTGTCTTCATGAAATATTTGTATTTACATCTTTTTGGGCTCCTGTGGTGCTTGGCACTTTTTGCGGCAATGTCTTTCCAGGTATATCTAGAAAGGGACTACCCCTATATGGATCATCCGATCGAAGCCATAGTTACTGAATTATGCTACTTTCCCAATTCTGATTACCCAAAACACAAAGAAATAGGGAGCCTTTATAAAAAGGACTCCGTATTTGTTCTGAATTCTTACCTTCGTAAAGATTCAGGGAGGGTGGAAATAAATAGAGAGCAAATTGAAAATATTCAATTGAGTTTTTTCTTTATCCATCAGGCCCCCAAGGGATCAAGTCCATCTTCTCCTTGGCATTCTGCCAATGAAGGAGGATTACTCTTGGGCACCGTCGTTCCCATCTATCTAACACATTGTGCTTCAGGTTGGGAAATGGGGCCATTTCGGGCTATTTCCCAAGCCCCTTACCAATTCGAGTTTACCTGGGGCCTTAAGGAAATTGCAAATTCCCTGGAACCGGGAAGCTATTCCTTACGACTAGCCATAAATGAGGCGGATATACCCTTTCATAGAAGAAAGCAAGTTGAAGCCCTTTTCTCTCCCAACTTTTTCCCTCACTACTTGATGTACCTCGAAGTGCCTGAATAACCTTGGCGGTAAATGGGAAAAACCTAAGACCCTTCAGTATATTTCTTCTGACCTGTAAGGAAACCCATCTCCTTGGTCCGCTTATCGGACCCATGTTTCCATTTACCGTATATATCATGCAACTCGCCGACAGACTAGGAGGAAAATAGGCCATAAAAGCCCATTTAGGCCTATTTCCTACTTATCGAAGCTATCTGCCATTCGTCGATACAGAAGGGGGGATTCGTCTTATACCGGCCTCAAAATCCTCCCAAACCCGCCATCTTTGTATCGTAACAAACAACAAAAACACAAAACAAAATGAAAAAATTCAGCACACTTCTTCTCCTCGCTTTCTTCTCCACTCTGGCCTTTGCTAACCCTTCCACTCCTTCCAACGACGATACCGCTTCTACCGAACAAGAAATCGTAGTAACGCCTGTAGGCTTTGATAAAGTTCTCTCCATGATTGCTTTTAACATCGAGACTCCCAACGTTGAAATCGAGCTTTCTCAGAACACTGTTGGAATGGTGTACAAAACTACCATGAGAATTTCAGACTCAGAAGTTATTGAAATGGACTTGAATGACTTCGAAACAGGAACTTACACCTTGAAAGTAGTAGCAGGAGCGTACACCACTGTTCAGACTATCATCTTACCCTAATCCAGTCTTTGCTCAAGACCTGAACCAAGATATTTCATTTTGTTACTGTTTTTGTTTGACTGGGCCTTTCCAATGGGGAAGGCCTCTTTTTCTCAAATATAAGAAGGCATACCTAATCCTATTTGAGAAAAAAAGGTAAGAATGTGTTTGATGCTGACTTGATTTGATTCCTAAGGAAAAGGAATTAGGGATAGCCGAAATAAAAAACATCGATTTATGTAAAATTTAAAATGTATACATTTTTGTTTAAAATGTCCACATAATGAAATAGTACCTTGCCTAGTTTTGTTCTACGACGTGCAGCTAAATACTAATTAACCTCAGGTTTCCCAGACTTGGGGTTAATTTCGTTTAAGGGGGATAAATCGGGTAAAATTTGTTTTTCCTTGTAAGGCATGAGTAAGGAAATCTGCTGGATTTCCATTGAGAATCCACATTTCAATTCCGTGTTCCTGGCAATATTGGGCTGCTTTTAGCTTGGATGCCATTCCTCCGGTCCCATTGGATGAAACACTGGGTCCCGCCATATGGGCTACTGCGGAAATATCTTTTACTTCCTGTATCAATCGAGCCTGAGGATTTGTGTCAGGATCTTCTGCGTATAGGCCTTCGATATTAGAGGCCAGAACAAGTAGGTCGGCCTGGATTAAGTGAGAAACCAGAGCAGCCAGGTAGTCATTATCTCCAAAGCGAATTTCCTCTGTGGTTGTGGTGTCGTTCTCATTGACAATAGGGGTGTAGCCATTGCTGAGGAGTACTTCCACGGTGTTTTGAGTGTTTTGGCGGGATAGATCCCGCTCAAAATCCGTGTGGCTGAGAAGGCATTGGGCCACCTTGAGCCCATAATCCTGGAATACCTCCTGATAAATCCGCATCAATATAGGCTGGCCTATAGCCGCCAGCGCCTGCTTAACCGCGATGGGGTTATTTTTATGCGTTTGTAAGGATTGTCTTGCCGTCGCGATGGCTCCAGAACTAACCAATAAAATTTCGTATTGGTCTTGTAAACCGACAATCTGTCGGGCTATATCTTCCACCTTCCCACGAGAAATGATGTGCTCTCCTCGGGTAAGGGTTGAACTCCCAATTTTTAATACCAAGCGCTTAAGGGACATGGGAAGGAGGATTTTAGTTTTTTAGTCCAGAGACTACAAAATAAATTGAAAATAAGAATGAACGGTCGAGAAAGGCAATAATTGAATAAGCCCTAAACAGGTAATAATTACAAAAAATACCGTGGACCATGGACTGTTGACTATTTACTTACTCCCTAATCTGCCCCTCCCCGTAGATATACCATTTATTGCTTACTAGATGCTCTAGGCCTAGGGGGCCTCGATGGTGTAGTTTATCGGTGCTGATGGCAAGCTCGGCGCCTAAACCAAACTCTCCTCCATCGGTAAATCGGGTGGAAGTATTATGATAAACTGCTGCAGCATCTATAGCTTCCATAAATTTTTGGGCTTCGCTTGGATTCTCGGTGAGAATACTTACAGAATGCCCGCCCGAATATTCATTAATGAAAGCAATGGCTCGGTCCATATCTTCAATTACCCCCAAGACGATTTTCATTGCCAGGAATTCCTCATACCAGATATCATCCGAAGGAGTAAGGGCCAGTTGAAGGCTAGGGGTTAGGGCATCCACTTTCCTGTCAACCCATATGCTCACCTCGGCATCCTGCAATTTTCTGATAACCTCTTTCAACCTTTCAGCCAATTGGGGAATTCCTCCGTGAAAAATCACCTTGTCCAATGCATTACAAGCACTGATCTTGTCGGTTTTGGCATTGATCAGGATGGAGAGAACCTTATTCCAGTCTGCATCCTGGTGTATATAGAGAAAATTATTGCCTCTGCCTGAAACCAGGACAGGTACCTTTGCATGTTGCTTGACAAAAGCGATCAATTGCTCACCTCCTCGTGGCACAATGAGATCAACCCGTTTAGTCGGTTCTTTCAAAAATGCCTGGGTCTCCTCTCGGTTGTAAGCCAGATATTCAATCCAGTCCTTTGATTGATGATGGGTTTCCAGTGCTTGGTGCCAAAGCGCTACGAGTTTTCGATTGCTTCTAATAGCCTCCTTGCCTCCTTTGAGGAGGATTTTGTTACCGGCCTTGAAAGCGATACAGGCAGCCTCCACCGTTACATCAGGTCGAGATTCATAAATGATAAGAACTGTTCCAAAAGGAGCTGTCCTGTCGGAAATGCGCATCCCATTTGGATGCTCAAATGTATAGCGCTCTATCCCTACTGGGTCTTGTTTATCCCGCACTACTTCCAGGGATTGAATCATCCCCTTGATCTTTTTTTCATCCATTACTAAACGATCTCTCATAGCCGGGTCAGCTCCTGAATAGGCAGAGACGTCTTCTTTATTCGCTGTGAGAAGTTCGCCGCTGTGAGTATCGATCAGGGAGATCATCGTATCGAGAACCTGATTTTTTAGCGCTGTTTGCATCACCATCAAATTTATGGGACCAATATACAACCTTTACAATCATGTTATGGATTCGTGATACTTCTGTGATACAAAATGGATTGTTTTGATCTATCCAAATTTCTTGGGTCAATAAGTTTCACATTAATCCATTAACCTCTGATGCAAAAACAACGACTTTTTTCTTGCTCTTTTTATTACCCTGGATGGATCTTGGCGATCTTGCTGATCGTTTCCCAAGTATCTGTCTACGCACAAGATTGTGATGCGGGGAGAATATATGCTCCGCAGAACAAGGACTACATCGAAATCTGCCTAAATGAAGGTGAGGACACCGAAATTCGCTTTAGGCCTCAGCGACGAAATATGGATTTCCTCTATTGCTTAGCAGTAACGGATGAGGAAGGTACCATCTTAGCTGTTTCGTTGACAAACTCGGTAGACTTTGGACCAGCAGGCCCAGGGATTTGCCTGGTATATGGAGTAAACTTTTCCGGTCAGCTGATTGCAGAGGAGGGGCAAAATCTATTTGATACAGAAATCAGTACAGGATGCTCCGATATCTCCGAAAATTTTGTGACAGTGAGACGTACAGACGTGGATGGAGGTACAGTAAGTACAGCAGATGGGATGGAAGAAGTCATTACTTGCCCAGGTGATGGAGTGGAAGATGTTATTCAATTTGCTCATGTGTCAGAGTCTTCTGATTCCTATCGCTACATCGTAACCGATGAAGAAGGAAATATCTTAGGGCTCCCCCCTGGAAATGAGGTAAATTTTGAAGGGGCTGGATTCGGTACCTGCCGTGTATATGGAATATCTTATTCTGGTGAGTTCAATGCCCGGGTAGGACAAAATATTCGGAACACGCGTTTTTGTACGGGTTGCTTTGAACTTTCCGAGAATTTTATAACCGTTTCTCGTCAAGACATTGATGGAGGAAAGGTTCAGACAAGTGAGGGAGAAACGGAAGTATACACTTGTGCAGGCGATGGGGAAGCAGACGAATTTATGTTTGCTAACAATAGTTCTGCAAAGAGCTCTTATCGTTATATCATCACAGATGAAAACGGAATTATTTTGGGTTTGCCAGAAGGAAATGTACAGGATTTTGAAGGTGCAGGAGAGGGGACTTGTCTGGTTTGGGGGGCCTCCTTTACTGGGAACTTCACGGCTGAAGCTGGAGACAATATTAAGCGCATAGCCATCAGCGATGAATGTTTTGAACTCTCCTCCAACTTTATCACGGTCAATCGTACGGAAGTAGACGGAGGTACGGTGAATACCCCTGATGGTGCCACTGAATTGGCTACCTGTGCCGGAGATGGGGAAGATGATATAGTAATGTTTGCCCATGAGTCTACTTCTGGAGCTAACTATGCCTATGTGATCACGGATGAAGCGGGAACTATACTGGGCCTACCTCCTGGAAATGAGCAAAACTTCGAAGGAGCGGGTGAGGGTGTTTGTCTGGTATGGGGGCTTTCTTATACGGGAGAGATTACCGTGAAAGTAGGCGACAACGCCTTGGAATCCAAGTTGTCGGATGGCTGCTTTGAACTATCAGAGAATTTTATCACTGTTACCCGTACAGGGGTAGACGGAGGTAAAGTGGCCATGCCCAGCGGGGCTACCGAGCGCATGACTTGTGCTGGAGATGGGGAAGATGACATCGTCATGTTTACCCATGAGACCTCTTCAACTGCCAACTATGCTTACGTCATTACAGATGAAGCGGGAACTATCTTGGGCCTTCCCCCTGGGAATGAACAAAACTTCGAAGGAGCAGGTGAGGGCGTTTGCCTGGTATGGGGGCTTTCCTACACCGGGGAGATCACAGTAGAAGTGGGAGATAACGCCTTGGAAGAAATGCTCACAGATGGCTGTTTTGACTTATCAGATAACTTCATCACAGTTACCCGTACGGGAGTAGATGGAGGAAGTGTAACTACCGTTGATGGAGAATCAGAAGTAACAACTTGTGCAGGAGATGGGGAGGACGATGTAGTTATGTTTTCCCACGAGAGTTCTTCTGCGGCTAACTTTGCCTATGTCATTACCGACACTGCTGGTACAATTTTGGGCTTACCTCCTGGGAATGAGCAAAACTTTGAAGGGGCTGGAGAAGGCATTTGCCTAGTATGGGGGCTTTCCTATACAGGGGAAATCACAGTGAAAGCAGGAGACAACGCTTTGGAGTCTGAACTGAGTGATGGCTGTTTTGACCTATCAGATAACTTCATTACGGTTATTCGGACTGGCGTAGACGGAGGAACCGTAGCCATGCCAAGTGGAGCTACCGAGCGCATGACCTGTGCCGGAGATGGGGAAGATGACATCGTCATGTTCACCCATGAGACATCTTCAACTGCCAACTATGCATACGTCATTACAGACGAAGCGGGAACTATCCTGGGCCTACCTCCTGGAAATGAGCAAAACTTCGAAGGAGCGGGTGAGGGCGTTTGCCTGGTATGGGGGCTTTCCTATACTGGTGAGATTACGGTAGAAGTCGGAGATAACTGGGGGAATACAGTGAAAGCAGGAGACAACGCTTTGGAGTCTGAACTGAGTGATGGCTGTTTTGACCTATCAACAACTGCTGTGCCGGAGATGGGGAAGATGACATTGTCATGTTCACCCATGGACTTCTTCAACTGCCAACTATGCATACGTCATTACAGATGAAGCGGGAACTATCCTGGGCCTACCTCCTGGAAATGAGCAAAACTTCGAAGGAGCGGGTGAGGGCGTTTGCCTGGTATGGGGGACAACGGTAGAAGTGGGAGATAACGCCTTGGAAGAAATGCTCACAGATGGCTGTTTTGACTTATCAGACAATTTCATCACGGTTACCCGTACGGGAGTAGATGGGGGAATAGTAACAACTGCCGATGGGGAATCAGAAGTGATGACCTGTGCAGGGGATGGGGAAGATGATATAATCATGTTTGCCCATGAGACAGGTTCTTCTGCCAACTTCGCTTATGTCGTTACAGATACGACGGGTACGATCCTGGGCCTACCTCCTGGAAATGAAGTAAACTTCGAAGGGGCTGGTGAGGGTGTATGTCTTGTATGGGGGCTTTCCTATACAGGTGAAATAACGGTAGAAGTTGGCGATAATGCCCTGGAAGTAGCCTTGACTGATGGATGTTTCGACCTATCTGATGACTACGTTGTTGTTGTTCGCACAGGAGTGGATGGCGGTTCTGTATCTACGGCTGATGGCGCTAGCGAAATGGCTGTTTGTGCCGGTGATGGAGAAGATGATATTATAGCCTTTGCCCATGAGACGAGCTCTGGAGCAGGCTTTGCCTATGTCGTTACGGATTTAGATGGCGTTATCTTGGGGCTTCCTCCTGGAAACGAAGTAAACTTCGAAGGAGCGGGTGAAGGTACTTGCCTGGTATGGGGGCTTTCTTATACGGGCGAGATTACTGTGATGGAAGGGGATAACGCACTAGAAGTTGCGCTAAGCGATGGCTGCTTTGACCTATCTGATGACTTTGTAACGATCAATAGAACAGGTGTTGATGGAGGAACGGTGAGCACAGTGGATAGCCTGACTTCTGTACAGACCTGTGTGGGAGATGGAGAAGCAGACGTTATTATGTTTATGCATGAAACGAGTGCTCCGGCTAATTTTGCCTATGTGGTTACAGATACTACCGGCATGATCCTGGGCTTACCTCCTGGAAACGAAGTGGATTTTGAAGGAGCAGGAGTTGGAGTATGTCTGGTATGGGGACTATCATATACAGGGGAAATTCTGGTGAGCGTGGGGGACAATGCGTTGGAGTCAGAGTTAACCGACGGTTGCTTTGATCTTTCAGACGGATTTGTAACCGTTACCCGAGACACCATCTGTGAAATCGATGGATCAGGTATTATGGAGATCCCTAGCACCCAATCCATTGTTACCTATCCCAATCCAGCGACAAATAAGGTATTGGTTCGTTTACCTGATAACTACAAGGGAGATTACTTCCTGGACGTTATGGACCTTCAAGGGAAGACGCTGATTCGTCAGGCAGAAATGATGAGCAGAGGAGAGGAATATATTCATGTAAATGTAGAAAGCCTGGATAAAGGGATTTATCTCCTGCAGATTGAAACCCAGGACGGAAAGAACTCTACAAAATTTATTAAAAACTAAATGGGGTGTGCTTTTTGTTTGTGAAAATTTGTATCATGTATTGTCCCCAAATTGGGGGCAATACATGGTTTTAACCTATTCTGATTATGCCTTCAAGCTCTCGCTTTAAAAGTTTGTATTGGAAAATAGCCGGCACCTTTATATTGATTCTTACCCTGGTGGGTCTGGGGTATGTGGGAATGACCGCCTACTTTGCCAATCAATTCTTTGAAGAAGCCAATCAAAAACTCCATGCTCAAGTCGCCAACCACCTTATTCAGGAGAAGTTCAAGGACCAGATGCCCTTTTCTGGAAGACGGTTCGATCAACAAACCCCTCTTTGGGGACATCATGCATGACATGATGGCCGTAAACCAACGGATAGAGGTCTATTTGCTAGACACCGTAGGGACGGTAAAATACAGTGTGGTTCTGGACCCAGAGGCGCAGGAGACTAACAGCATTCAGGTGGATTTGGAACCCGTTTACCAGTTTATAGATAACCCAGGAGATCAGTTGATACTGGGGGATAATCCGCGAAATTTAAACGAAAGACGAGCTTTCTCGGCAGCAAAATTTAATATTCAAGGCCAATCGGGCTTTATCTATATCATCCTGGATAGTGAGGTGTTCGATTCAGTTTCTTATTCTTTATTGGGTACATACATAGGACGTTTGGGAAGTATGACAATGTTATTGACCTTATTGGGAGCCATTGGGATAGGGCTTCTTATTATCTGGTTTTTGACGAAAAACCTCAGGAAAATTATTGGGGCGGTTCAAGAGTTTGAACAGGGAGACCTCCAGGCCAGGGCCAGCCTCAAATCCCAGGGAGAGCTCTCCTTTTTGGCCGATTCCTTCAACCACATGGCGGATACCATTGTGGGGAATATCGAAGAGCTCAAGCAAACAGAGACTTTGCGAAAAGAACTCATTGCCAATGTTTCACACGATTTACGCAATCCACTGGCCATCATTCAGGGCTATGTGGAAACCCTCCAAATCAAGGGAATGGATTTACCCGAAGCCGAAAGGAATTCCTATATCGAAGTTATTTTAAAAAGCCTGGAACGACTTAATCGACTAGTAGGAGAGTTATTTGAACTCTCACGCTTGGAGTCCAATCAGGTGAAATTGGTCAAAGAGTCCTTTGACCTCCGAGAATTGGTTTCAGATGTTTCGGAGAAATTTTCTCTGATGGCCCAGCAAAAGCATGTAGCCTTTGAATTAGCAGGTCTGGATGGTCCAGTTCCTCAAGTCGTAGGAGACATCTCCCTGATAGAGCGTGTTCTCCAGAATTTACTGGACAACGCATTCAAGTTTACCCCAGAAGGAGGAAAAGTAGTTCTGCAATTAAATGCCCAGGAAGAAGGAGTGGAAATAAGTGTCTCAGATACAGGTATTGGCATTCCCCAAGAGGATATTCCTCATCTGTTTGAGCGCTATTATACACGTAACCGGACGGGGGACCAGAAGAACAAAGGCTCAGGCTTAGGCTTGGCGATTGTGAATAAAATCATGGAATTACACAACCGGGTGATCCAGGTTCGTAGCGAACCTCAGAAGGGAACCACCTTTTCCTTTTCCTTACCCCAATTCGCCTAGGAAATGACGGATAACATACAATTGCGAAAAGGATTTTGGCGTAATTTTAAAGAGTGATGGTTAATCAGTTATTATAGCGTTTATCTAGGTGAATAGGAATTTAGGCGGGTAGGCATGGCAGAAAACCGGGGGAGGCGAAGGGCTGAGCGCTGAAGTGATTTTTCTGCCGAGATTTTTGGATACTTTTTATCGACTGAAAAAGTATCATTAAAATAAAAATAATGAAAAAAGTACTCATCGTCGAAGACGAAGCCGACATCGCCAACCTGGTTTCCTTGCATATATCTGACCTAGGCTACGAAGTGGACAAAGCCGATCGGGGAGACGTGGGCTATGAAAAAGCCGCTTCTTCTGCCTATGACCTCATTGTATTAGATGTCATGCTGCCGGGCATGGATGGCTTGGAAGTCTGTCGTAAACTGAGGGCCAAAGAGGTGTTTACCCCCATCATTATGCTTACGGCCATGTCGGAAGATGTAGATAAAATTCTGGGCTTAGAGACAGGAGCAGATGATTACTTGACTAAGCCTTTCAGTGTACGAGAATTATTAGCTCGAGTAAAGGCCATTTTTCGTCGCAATGATTTTCTTACCCAGGCAAAAGACACTGTTTCGGCCAAAGCCTTTGGAGATCTCTCTATCGACTTCGATAAACGCCGGGTATGTCTACAGGACAAGGAACTCAGCCTTACCCCCAAAGAGTTTGACCTGCTTACTTTCCTTTCTACTCAGCCAGGTCGCAGCTTTAGTAGGTCTATACTCCTCAAGGAAATATGGGGCTACGACTTCGCCGGATATGAACACACCGTGAATTCTCATATCAATCGACTCCGCAACAAGATTGAACCTGATCCTAACTCACCGACCTTTATTCTTACCACCTGGGGAGTCGGCTATCGTTTCTCTGACGAGGTGTGAGTTAAATAGATAAATTTACATCCCCGGTAACAACATCACCGCATTTTGAATCATTCGAGAAGGGCCTCGCCAAAACATCCGGTACTGAGTATTGTCAGTAATCAATACCACCTTGCCTCTACCCATGTTGACTACTCCCGCCCAAGATTTTCCTGCAAGGAGTTTAAGATTTTCAGGAGAGGCATAGCCTGCCACCAATAGCTCTTCTGCATTTTTCTCGTAGTAGCCTACGGTTTGCATATTGGCAGAAGGAGTGAGTGCCGTAGAACCAAATTTGAGAGAAAAGACTCGTTTATCTAGCCCAAAACCTAAGGGGTGACTGGTATCAATCGAGGAATTCAAGGCAGAGCCGGGAATTCGCTTGAGGCCGTAATACCGTTGGCTTTCACTATAAGGGAGGTATTTGGCTGTACTACTTGTGTCGCTATCAGGTTGGGAGAGTTCTACAGTAGTCATTTCTGATTGCTTCTTGGTGAAGAAATAGGCAGACTCTTCTGTGGCAATCAACACACCGCCTCTTCTCACCCAATCTTCCAAAGCTTCCAAGCCCTTTTCTCCAAAAACCTCCTTCAGATTGTTGCCTCCTGGGAGTAAGAGAACGTCATAATCGTTTAAATCTCCGTAGCCGTAGCGTCTACCAAATTTAGGGACATCTGTTTGTTGGATTTGAGTTGGGCGGAGCCGAGATATCGGAAACTCTGTATCCTGGTCAAATAGGAAATACAATTGCCCTGCTGTATAGGTGTCAAAGGGCTGATCCACCATCAGGGCAACCTTGGGTTGCTTAATAACCCTGCTGTAACGGGAGACCAGATCTATACCGTTATCCATACGGCCAGTGCTTAGACCAGTTATTTGTACCTGAGCCATTTGGGCGATTTCTTCCAAGTCCGCTTCTATCTCATCCACTTTATCAAGGTTCCTTCCTACCAAAACGATGAGGGTCCCAGGAGAAAACTGCTGATCGCCCCTACCAAAGCTTTTTCCTGCACTTCGCACTCGGTAGCCCTTCTTCCATAGCATAGCAAGGGCCTTAGGGGCATGGCGTTGCTTCCAATCAAGCACGTAGGCATAGGGTTCTTCTGTAGCTGAAAGACCAAAGGGAAGGGAAGGGGCTTCAGAAAGAGATTCCCCAGATACGCCCAAGGGTGAGTCTGTAGTATAGACCTCCAGGTTGTAGGCCAGGGGAGCAGACCAGGTGGCCATGTCATACATGACAGAATCTTCGATCTCCATCTGTCTTTGTAAGAGGGTATTTATGAACAAATGCCGATTTTGATCAGTAGATACGATGAAGGTGCCCCTAGGGAAGCTTTTGGATTGGCTATTTCCCTGATGATATGCTTTGGCTCGAGCTACCGAAAAAGAACTTGTACTTTTCTGAACATCGACTCCGTGATGAAGGAGAATTTGGAGTACTTCATATAAATATCCAGAGGAATTATCTGGGAAAATATAGGCCTGAGTATTTACCTTGCTAGTGCTGGGCTTCATCGCTTCCTGGGTATAGCTAAATAATTCCTGCCGACGCTCCGAGGCCTTCATCAATGTGGCCAGGGAAGTCGTGTAATGGTCAAATACCCGCTGGCGGAGGGTCAAAATGGTCCCATCATTCCGCTCTACCCCACGTCCTCCTCCAATTCCTCCTTGCTCCACCAACATACCAATGGCTCCCATTACAGAAGGGTAAGAAGAACCATAACCGGGATAAAAGAAATCAAAGGCTTCCCGGGTAAAATAGGCCACTTTGTGCTTATCAAAGGCCGCGATATTGGCTCTGCCAAAGCTGTCGCTCCAAGCCTCATAGGTGTCGGGTAGGAGCAGGTTTCTAGGTGTCGTTCCTGGAGCAGTGAAGTAATTGCTATTGATCCCTTGTTCGTGGTAATCTACATGTACCTGGGGCATCCACCGTTGGTAGATGGAGGTGTGGCCACGCGATTCGGGATGGATACCCCAAATCCAGTCGCGGTTTAGGTCAAACCAATAATGGTTGGTGCGCCCATTGGGCCAGGGGGCATCGTGTTCTAATTCCATGGGCTCTATGCCCGGAACAGCTCTTTGCATAGATTTGTACCAATAGGCGTAGCGGTCCCGCCCATCCGGGTTAATACAGGGGTACATGACAAAGACCACATTTTGAAGAAGAGAACGAGTTGCTGCATCATCAGTAGCTGCCAGGCGATAGGCTACCTGCATGGCTGCCTCTGTAGAGGAGGCTTCATTGCCGTGAATATTGTAACTGAAGGATACCACTAAGGGTTGACTCTCCATGAGCTCTTGGGCCTCAGAATTTTCCAAGTTCTGGGGATCAAAAATCTTCTGGTTGTTTTCCCTAATGGTTTCCAACCGTTGGTGATTGGCTTCAGAGGTGATAACGAGGTAAATCAAGGGTCTGCCTTCATACGTTTTACCATATTCTCCCAGGGTGATTCGCTCGGAGGCCTGATCCAATTGCTTAAAATAAGATACCGCAGGGTGGTAAAGCGTGAAGGCCTCTCCCAACTCATAGCCCAGGAAGGAAGCGGGACTGGGTATATCGGGATTATAGCTCAACTCTGGGTCGAAGGCAAATCGCTCAGGTAAGAGGATGTTTTGGGAAAAAGTCTGTTGGCTTGAGAGGATACAGCAAGCCCCAATGATAAGGAGTAGATATTTTTTCATAGGTATGGGGGTTCGGAATGCCCTAAGTAAAATCTTTTTTGGTCTATTTCAAAAATCATGACCTAATCTAAGCTGCTTGGCATTCATCGAAGAGTTCATACTGCCCAGCGACAGTAACTTGAAATTCATCGACCAAGATGGCCGAATAAGCCTTGAAATGGATCGTTTGGGCTCTTTCCTATCTTGCCGAAGCATAAAGCCATTCGTCGATGGACTCGGTGTTATCGTCTGAATTTAAGGTTTTTTGTAGGAGTAAAATTTCATATTTGTATCGAACAAAAACGCTATTCTTATGAAAAAAATTAACAGATTTTTACAGCCTTCCTTTCATTCTCGTCTCTCCGAACCCCCAGCAAATTCTAATGGCTATTTGAGTTCAAGGCCTTCAGTAGAAGGAAAGATGATAACGATTGATTCTTGTAAAATCCTAAATCTGAACCTGTATACCCCTAAGGATCAAATTGCTGAGGTAGAGTTAGCAACAAAAAACGTGGGAGTTGTTTTTAAGGATTCTTTTAAGCGCTTAGAATCTGGGGTATTAGAAATGGATCTGAACGGATTTTCTGCTGGGGTCTACAGCTTAAAAATTGTTTTGGAGAGCAGAGAGCAAAACCATACCCTTGTTCTCCCCAGGGGATAGGCAATGTGGGTTCGAAAAGGGGAATTTATTTGGCTGCGGTTAGAATAGGGAATAATTCTGTCTGAAGGAGTGTGAATGGTATACGATTTGGTATATTTGTATCGTTGACATTTATATGAAAATATAGTATTTATTGGAAATATTATTTTTCTGCGCCAATTTGTCTTTCAGATGAAAAATATTCTTCACAGCCTCTTATGTGTGCTACTGCTACTACCTTGTTATCTCCTCTCTCAAACCCTTATTTCAGGAAAAATAACCGATGAATTCTCAGGCGAAAGTTTGGTAGGAGTTCAGGTCTATTATCCGCATGCAAGTGCCCCTGTTGGGACGCTGTCTGATGCTTCTGGCTTCTTCGAACTAAGTGTAGACCGTGTTCCTCCCATTGAAATCGAAATATCACTTTTTGGCTATCAGCAAAAAACGGTGTTTATAGATCGTTTGGAGCAATTTGTCGATGTACGTCTTCAAAAGGAGTCTGACCAGATTCGTGTTTCTTCCCTGAAAGGAGGGATGGAAATCGAATCGGTTTCCCGAACGCAGCAACTCAAGCAACTATCTCCTGTATCCGTTTACAACCTGGGGGTTTTGGATATATATGAAGCTCCCTATCCTGATTATTTCCAGCAACTTTCTTACCTCAAAGAAATTCAGGTGTTGCCGAGTAGCCTCACCCTGGGGGCTATTAGTACCCGGGGTTTTGCTGACATACAAAACTGGCGCTTTGTCCAGTACATTGATGGAATCGACATGAATACCCCAGGGTTAAATTATTCCTTAGGCAACATGTTGGGGACCTCCCTGTTAGATATGCGAAATATGGAGGTTATTTCAGGGACTGTATCAGCCCTATATGGAGCTAATGCCTTCAATGGTATACTCAGTATGAATACGAAAAACCCCTTTGACTACAAGGGCTTGAGTGCCTTTGTTACAGGCGGAGTAAACCAACAATCGGATCTGGACGCTCAACCCTTCTACGAAGTAGGGGTGAGATATGCCTGGAAGATGGGGGAAAAATGGGCTGCCAAGATAAATGTTTCCACCTTTAGTGGCCGTGAATGGGAAGGAAGAGATTCTTCTTTTCATATCCGTCCAGAAGCTATTTCCCGGAAGGGTACCCTTTTAAACCTACCAAAGGGGCACCCCAATTACGATGCAGTTCATGTGTACGGGGATGAAGTTACGGTGGGAGTAGATCTGGCAGGGGATGGGAATTTGGTAAATATCAACCGGACGGGGTTCGCAGAAAAAGACCTCATTGATTACGATATAAATAATATGAAGGCGAATGGAGGCCTTTATTTTCGCCCCAACCCCGGAGTGGAGGCCAGTTACGTGTTCAACATCATTGAGGCAGATGCCATTCTCCGTCATACCACCGTTTATCCCTTCGTCAATACCTTTAGCCAAGTGCATAAGTTAGAACTCAAAGGGCGAGATTATTTTATCAGAGGCTATTATTCGGCAGAGGATGCCAAAGATTCGTACCAAATGCTTGGTACTGGAGCCTTTATACAAGAGGTCCTCAAGCCTAGCGCTACCTGGGGTCAGGACTATGGGGCTGCCTTTAGAGGAGAAATTACGGGTGTTCAGGAGGGGGATCATAGGGCGGCCCGCACCTATGCGGATAGAGATATACCCGGGCCTGGTACTGCCTTCTTCCAAGGGGCCCTAGAACAAACTTTAGCGAACCCCGATATTACCACGGGAGGTTCTAAGTTCACAGACCAATCCAGTATGCTTCATTTTGAGGGAGCAGTAGAATACGATTCCTTAAGCCAGGACCTAAAACTGCAAATTGGCGGGAGCTTTCGGAATTATCGACTCAATTCCCTTGGAAACCTCTTCAACGATGGTCCTCGTGGCTTTAATGGCCCCATCAACTACCAGGATATGGGGGTTTTTGCACAAGCAAGTAAGGCCTATTTGAACGATAAGCTGCTATTTCAACTCGCCCTGCGTTTGGATAAGAATTCTAATTTCAAAGCTCGACTTTCCCCTCGTTTTTCAGGGGTCTGGTCCTTAGGAGAAGTGGGAGAACATACCCTAAGGTTCTCGGCCCAACAGGGATTTCGGAATCCCGCCTCACAGGAAGGATACATAGCCCTGGACCTAGGGAGGATATTTCTGTTAGGAGGCTTACTGGAAAATATTGAAAGCTTTAGCCACTCTCTTCCTGGTGGGGGAGAAGCCCGGGGAGTAGATATACTGGAATCTCTTGTGACAATTCCCTCCTTGCAAGCCTTTCTGGGTTCAGGACAAACAGATCCCAGTTTATTAGTACCTCAGGAGTTTTCCGTTCTGAAACAAGAGAGTATTTCTTCTTTTGAACTGGGGTATAGAGCAAAACTGGGAAATAAGGTGGACTTAGATATGCACCTGTACTACAACCGTTATAAGAATTTTGTCCAGCGAATAAATGCCTATTCTACAATAGTCAATCGCGTATTTTCCGTCTACACCAATATCGAAGAGGACATCACTTCACTAGGGGGAGGAATTAATTTCTCCACTTTACTACCCGGAGATCATAGATTTTCTACTAATTACACCTTTGCTTCCTTCGATGCCGATGAGGCTGTTGAAAATAATCCAGGTTTTCTCCCTGGATTTAATTTTCCAGAACATCAGATGAAGGCTCAGCTTTCCAACCGAAATGTATTCAAGAACTGGGGATACAGTCTGAATTTTCGATGGTCAGGCGAATATGTATGGGAATCTCCTTTTGGCCAGGGCCTTATCCCATCCTACAGTACGATGGATGCGGCGATATTGCGAGAATTTCCCCGACAAGACCTGAAAATAAAGTTGGGTGGGACCAATCTATTGGGCTCCTATACCCCGATTTATGGAGGTCCCGATATAGGCTCTCAGTTTTTTCTAACGCTTATCTACGGGAAATATTAAGCCACTTATTTCGTCTTTGGCGAGCTTTATCAGATATTTCATTATCAGGGAGCCACTTGAGGGTCCAATTTGGGTTGGAACCCGGGGTGATCTGGCTTTCTACCACTTCGCCCATTTGGACAAAGGTAATGGGATATTTTTGTCCTTTTTGGAGGCTTTTGACCACCTCTAGGTAACCTTGGCTATTAGCTATGGCTTGTTGATTCAAATGGGTTATGACATCTCCCTGGTTCAATCCAGCCTCATACAGGGGCCTTCCCTTGGGAACAGTTCCGAGAATTTGCACCCCTTCGGATGTTTGCTTGAGTCGGGCCTCTCCCAAAAAGGGCTCATCAGCCGATTGGAGTTGCATCGAAACGCCCATTTCTGCAAATAAAGTAGGGAAATCTGGGAGCTCGTGGTCATATATATATTTCTGGAAAAAGTCTCTGGCAAAGCCAAAGTCTTTGGTCAGTAGAGCCAGGCTCTTCTCCAAATCGGGAATCGTATAAGGAATTTCATTTTGACCATAGCTTTCCCATAGGAAGCTCATATAATCATCTAGGGTGATATCGTCGAACTGGGTTCTCAAACTTAGGTCAAGGGCAAAGCCCAATACGGCTCCATAAGAATAGTAGCTGATGAAGGTATTGTCCTCATTGTCTTCATCTATGGCGCTTGCTGCATCAGTGAATGGCGCGTAATAGCTCATTTCGATGGGATTTCTCAATTGTCTCCCAGGTCCATTCAGGACATAATTAAACATCCCTGTATTCCCAGAAATAAATTCTTCAGGGCTGATGATTCCTACACGAGCCAATACATAATCGTCGTAGTACGAAGTAAAGCCTTCGGCAAACCACAATTCCCCAGAAAGGTTTGCCTGGGTATAGTCAAAGGGTTCCAATGAGGCAGGCCGAAACCTTTCCACATTCCAGGCGTGGAAAAATTCATGAGAGATAGTTCGAATGAGACGACCGGCATGGTTATGTAGGTTCCCTTTGGAGGTGCAAATGGTGGAGTTTCGATGTTCCATTCCGTCTCCATATACCCAGGGGTTATAGCTACACAGAAAGGTGTATTTCCCATAGTCAAAGCGGGGAAGGCTCCCAAATACGGTAAGCTGTTCATCTACCACCTGTTTGACCATTTCAACATAGTTATCCAGTTCCTGGTCAGTTCCCTCATGCATCATGGCAATTTCTATAATCTGAGAGCTTCCCCCTTCTGGGACCTCCCATCGACGGAAAGAGATATCTCCTATCATGGTAGGGCTATCAAAAAAGTAAGCGTAGTTGGGAGCAGAAAAACGAGATTCCCCCTCCTGTTTGAGCTGGGTGGCAACGGACCAATCTGGGTGGTCGGATAAATCAAACGCCACTTCGATGGGCCATTGTTCCATATCCTTTGCAAACATAAAGGTAGCGGGCATATTCATGTGGACCTTCTTGCGATCAATGCCCGTGTAGGTACCATCTGCGTGGTTTCCATATAAGGTATAGTGTACTTTTACATATCCCTTATGTCCTACCACTTCCCAGGAAGAGGGCCCTACCTGATAGATAGTGAGGGGATTGCCACTGTCATCCGTAGCCATTAAGTTGTAGACATTTTTGGCAAAGTTGTGTTCGGCATACCTCCCCGGAGAGGCATTGGACATGTGTAATGCTAGGCTTTCCAGGCCTACAGACTCAAATTCCACTTCAATTTGTAATTCGTGGTGATGGATTTGATCCAAATTGACTTGATAGCGTATAGGGAATTGTGCCCAAAGCTGAGCAGCAAAGGACAGGAGTAGTCCGAGGGTTAAAACTATAGGTTTCATGCAATAAATACGTTAATTTTGGCCCCTTAAAGTTTATGAGAGATATGATAAAATCCACACAAAGTCTGGGAACCGCACAAGATGAGATTTTTTCCCTTATTGCCAAAGAGGAAAAGCGACAATTGGAAGGAATAGAGCTGATCGCCTCAGAAAATTTTGTCAGCGATGCTGTCATGCAAGCGGCGGGAAGTTGCCTGACGAATAAATATGCGGAAGGCCTGCCGGGCAAACGTTATTATGGAGGCTGCGAAGTGGTCGACGAGGCCGAGGAGCTAGCCAGAGAGCGTGCCAAGGCTTTGTTTGGAGCAGAGTGGGTCAATGTGCAACCCCATTCTGGAGCGCAAGCCAATGCTGCAGTGATGCTGGCCGTCCTCAAGCCCGGGGACACCATCATGGGCTTTGACCTCTCCCATGGTGGCCACCTCACCCACGGATCGCCAGTAAACTATTCCGGAAAAATTTACCGCCCCGTATTCTATGGAGTTCGGGAAGACACAGGACACATTGATTATGACCAGCTAAGAGATACCGCCAGAAAGGAGAAACCCAAGCTCCTCATCACGGGAGCCTCCAGCTATTCACGAGATTGGGAATATGAGACCTTCCGGGAAATAGCCGATGAGGTGGGAGCCATCCTCATGTGCGACATGGCCCATCCAGCAGGCTTGATAGCCAAGGGCCTACTCAAAAATCCCTTAGCATACTGCGACTTTGTCACCACCACCACCCACAAAACCCTGCGTGGACCAAGGGGAGGTATGATCTTGGTAGGAAAAAATGGCCCCAACCCTTTGGGAATCACCACCCGCAAAGGAACCGTCAGAAAAATGGGCTCCATCCTGGATAGTGGGGTATTCCCCGGAACCCAGGGCGGCCCCTTGATGCATATCATCGCCGCCAAGGCAGTAGCCTTTGGCGAAGCCCTTCGGCCAGAATTTGAAGACTATTGTAAAAAGGTCATACGAAATGCCCAGGCCTTAGCATCCGCCCTGCTTGAGAAGGGATACAAGATCATCTCCGACGGAACAGACAACCACCTCATGCTGATCGACCTTCGGGCCAAGAATCCCGACTGGACGGGTAAGCTCGCAGAAGATACCTTGATCAAGGCAGAGATTACCATCAATAAGAACATGGTTCCCTTTGATTCCCGCAGCCCCATGGTGACCAGTGGCATTCGCTTAGGAACAGCGGCCTTAACTACCCGCGGGCTAGGAGTCGAGCAAATGCATCAGATCGCAGACTTCATCGATCAGGCCTTGATTCACAACGAGGATGAAGGGCGACTTGCAGAAATCAAGAAAGAAGTTCATGAGATGATGGGCGCTTTTCCCATGTTTCGGTGGTAGGGGGGGAGTCCACAGTAAATTAGTCCACGGTCCACAGTTTTTCTGGAGGCTTTTCAATGCAGGCTATGCTATTTAACCTCTTTGCGTAAAAATACGTACCTTTATCATAAGGAGTTGGTTATAGCATGACACAAAAAATCCACATAGAAGTCCAAAAACAGGAAGACCGAGAGCTTATTCTTGAGTTGGCAAAGCGTTTAGGGCTGAAATGGAATATATCTCCAGATCCAGCAGATTTTGGTCCTGATCTACCAGCCTTAAGACAAATTATCCGGGCAGGGGTAGATACCTCTAGAAATCGTTTGGATGAATTGATTTCACGAAATGAAGGGGATCGTGAGGATCGAGAATTGCCTTTCACGAACCCATGAAGCTTATCGATAGCAATATTATCATCTATTCAGCTCATTCGGACTATGCCTATCTGCGACCGTTGTTGCTAAATCCCTCCCATTGTGTATCGGCCATAAGCAAGGTAGAAGTTTTGGGCTTTCATGATCTTAGCCTAAAAGAGATAAGGTATTTTGAAAGTGTGTTTGCCTTATTAGATGTTTTGGAAGTAGAACCGCCCATTATCCATCTAGCCATAGGGCTCCGACAAAAGCGGAGAATAAAATTGGGAGATTCACTTATTGCAGCTACAGCGTTATTTTATGATTTAGAGCTGAATACAAGGAATGTAGTTGATTTTCAGCCTATTGAAGAGTTGAGGATTGCAAATCCTGTCCTAGATTAATCAAAAACTCTTTGCGTAGGACAGTTTTAGGCAAGGCAAAATTGCAGGTTTTGCCTGGTGGCTTTCACCACCTCCCCCACCTCCCCCTGGACTCCGTCCAGGGTACTCCTCCTTATCCGAGCACAGGCCATCCAGGAGGGAGAAGGAGGAGAAAAGATGAGAGAGGTTCACCTCCAATCTAGCATTCGGGTATACCCCCACAAATTTCTCCTCCTGACCCTTCCCTCCGGATGGGATAGGAGGAGTACCTTTTGCCCGAATCTCTGTACAAAGAAATAGACGACTTCGAAAGCTATCCAGTCAGTCAATTGTGGTGTGAAGTGATGGGGGAGAATCCGGAAAGGCTGAAGTTTGAAGTTGAGATATCCTAGGCTCCTCCATCCCTTTAATACTATCTATTCCAGATTTCCCAGAAGACCAACCCTATTGCCCCACCTTAATTATCGGTTTTCGTTTGTGCCGGTACTAGGGGCTTACCCAGGAGCGTAGCTCCTGATTACCGCGGAGCTTTGCTCCGCTTACCATCTATTTACCACCTCCCCAGGGCGTTCAGGGTACTCCTCCTTGAACCGAACGCAGGCAAGGAGGAGAAAAGATGAGGAGGAATGATTCCAGCCCCCCAAGTTGGCTTGTGTTGGGGGAGGAAAATCTAATAATAGGCTATTTCCGCTAGGAATAATTCCAAATGCGAGCCTAGGGAATCCCATAAGTAATGTACCCTTACCGCCTTCTTTGAACAAAGGAATGCCTTGTTTCCAGCCTTCAATTACATTGGCTAAGGAAAACTGAGAAGGAGCGCCACGGTCTTTGGAAGAGCCTAGGATTATTTGATATGTCTGGGAATGTCAAATTTATTTCCGTTGAGGAAAAATCCCTCGTAGTCTACCGTCACCTGATCTTCCAGGGAATTGCAAAGGGAGGATGCGAAGGGATAAGTGTACCCTTACCGCCTTCTTTGAACAAAGGAATGCCGCCTGAGGTTAGTCTACCGTCACCTGATCTTCCCCTCTACTTCCATATTGTAGTGCAAACCATTGCTGGTGGACTCTGTCTGGATACCTTCTGCCGCTAGATAATCTTGAATGGATCGTTCATCAGCGAGTTCTTGAATGCCCAATTGGTCATTGCCAAATTCGAATAATTCTATGTTGAAGACCAAGACCGCATTGGCCGGAATACTTGGGGGAGGGTTGTTTCCATAGGCCAGATGAGAAGGAATTAGGATTTTTCCTTGCCCCTCCTTACCAAACTGCTGAAGCCCCAGGCGAAAGCCTTGGATCACTACAGAAAGACCAAAAACGGATAGGGCCCTTCGATCGATGGATGAATCGAATTTCCGCCCATCTAATAATTCCCCTTCATAATGCACAGCCACAAAATCGGAATTACTGGGTTTGGCACTCGCCCCTGTTTCCTCTATGACCACATACAAGCCATCTCCTACCGCTGTTGCATTGAGGCTATTATTGGTGATATACTCCTGAATGAGGTTTTCATCGATCGCCTTTTGCTCATCGGTATTCACCTCATCATCATTGCAGGAGGTCAGAACTAGAAATACCCCAAAAATCAAATAGATTGCTTTTCTCATGATATTTTTCCGCTTTTACTTGCTAAATTAGACCAATTTTTATGACACCACAGAGGGCTAAGAGCCTCTTGGATAGAGATCCTAATGAACTCTTAGAAGAGGATAAAGAGGGTTTGGGTTCCCGAAAAAGGTAGTTTATGGCAATTTTTGCCATCAAACCTCTGTGTACCTCTTTTTCTTCTCCCATTCTCCGTGGTTAAGCTATATTGAATGAAGGAATAAATTCCTTATCGTTGACAGACTACTGACTCAATCATTTGAACTCGCAAAACTACCAAAAACCCAATATAATGAAAGGCTATTACGTGTACACTTTCATAGGAATCTTACTCCTGTGTTTTTCCCTAACCACACTTTCGCAAGATATACCCTTGCCGGAGCATCCCAGACCGGACTTTGAAAGGCCCCAATGGGAGAACCTCAACGGGATTTGGGAGTTTGAATTCGATCCCCAAAACAGGGGGATTACAGAGGATTGGGCTTCTACAAAAACTCCTTTTTCCCAAAGTATTAACGTACCCTTTCCCTGGGGATCCAAGCTATCTGGAGTAAGCGATGAAGGCAGATATTGGCTTGGTATAGTAGGGAAATTAGGGTGGATCCTTCCTGGGAAGGTAAGCGGATATTCTTGAATATTGGCGCTTCTGACTGGGAAACCCAGGTGTGGTTGGATGGGAAACATATGGGAAGCCATCAAGGGGGCTATGTGCCAATTGAAATTGAATTAACCCAAGCTGTAACCTTTGGTAAGTCTCAGCGACTGAGCATTCGTGTGGATGACGCCAGACGAGAATTCACCCTGTATGGAAAGCAAGGCTATGGCAATGCAAGAGGCATCTGGCAAACAACCTATCTCGAGGCTCGGGGCTCTATTTATCTGGATGCCTTGCATATTGTCCCAGATATAGATCGGGAAGTGGCCGTGTTTACGGCTTATCTATCGGAGGAAACAGATGAAGATATCACCCTAAGTGTAGATGTTGATCAGGAGGAGGGGACTCAGGCTAAAAAAGTGGAGATTCCCAAAGGTCGCACACAAATTTCCTTTAGCCTTCCCATCCCTAATCCCCGCCTATGGAGTCTGAATGATCCTAACTTGTATGAAGTGAAGGCCAATTTAGAGGGCGATGAGGTCCACACCTACTTTGGTATGCGCAAGATATCTGTGGTGGACTTACCCGGGACCGATTACCGTTATATCGCCTTGAACGATGAGCCTATCTATTTGCAACTGGCCTTGGATCAATCCTATCACCCAGAAGGCTTCTATACCTTCCCCAGTGACCAATTCATGAAGGAAGAGATCCTGCGGAGCAAAGACATTGGCCTGAATGGAATTCGGGTGCATATCAAGGTGGAAGTGCCACGCAAGCTGTATTGGGCCGATAAACTGGGGCTGTTGGTCATGGAAGACTTACCCAATAGCTGGGGGGAACCGAGGGCAAAAATGCAAGCGGAATCGGAGTACACATTACGGCAAATGATCAAAAGGGACTTTAATCACCCATCCATTTTTTCCTGGGTGGATTTCAATGAGACCTGGGGCTTGCGTACGGAGGTAATAGAGAATGGGAAAAAAGCCCGAAAGTACTTACCGGAAACCCAGTACTGGGTGGCCTCCATGTACTATTTGACCAAATCGCTGGACCCTACCCGACTGGTGGAAGACAATTCCATCTGTTGTGGGGCTGGACATACGGAAACGGATATCAACTCCTGGCACGTCTATTTGCCGGGCTGGGCCTGGGAGGCCTATTTGAAAAATATGGATGAGCATACCTATGTGGGCAGCACTAACGATTTTGAAGCGGGCTTCAGTCAGGGAAATCAACCCAACATTAATTCGGAATGTGGGAATGTCTGGGGCTATGAGGGGAGTACAGGCGATGTGGATTGGAGCTGGGACTACCACAGGATGATCAATACCTTCCGCAAGTATCCCAAAATTGCGGGCTGGCTGTATACCGAGCACCACGATGTGGTCAATGAATGGAATGGCTATTGGCGCTTTGATCGAAGTGAAAAAGAAACAGGAGTAGGGAAGATATTTGAGGGAATGAGCGTAAAAGACTTTCATTCAGAGGTATACCTATCTACGGGGAATGACATTTGTCTTTCCGTGGAAGGGGGCGAAGTCCTGCTGCTGCCCCTTTACCTATCTGTCATGACCGGAAAAGAACTGGGAGATTCATTGACAATCCATTACAGCCAGGAACACATGAATTATATAGGCGAAACTGAGAAGGTTTGGGAGGGGGAAAGAATGGTTGGCTATAGGCCTTGGATGCAGGAAACGCTTAGCCCCCTTTCTGTCACAGTTCCCGATCTGCCAGGTCTGAGTACCTTGAAGCTCTGGGTGAGTGATTCAGACGGAAGGGTAGTCCACCGCAACTTCATGCACATGGTGGTGAATTCCGATATACAAGATCCAAATATCCACCAAATCAAAGTGGCTCCCCAAGATTTCACAAAAGCAGAATGGAGTAAAAAGCAATGGGAGGTAATGGGAGGCAAAAAGGTCAATGGAGCGGGGAAAGGGTATTTTGAATATACGTTATCTATACCCGATGACCTAACATTGGGAGGGCTTAAGTCTGCCCAATTTTTAGTCGAACTTTCAGCTAAACAGCTGTTTGTCAAAGACCAGGAACGATTCGATGAAGACCAGGATTATATGAAAGGTTCACGCGTGGCTCCTAGTAGTAACCCCAATTCCTATCCTATGACGGATGAGTCACGTTTCCCCTCCAGAATCTCTATTGAAGTGGATGGATCAGTTATTCATAGTACCACCCTGGAAAATGATCCAGCTGATCATAGGGGCATACTATCTTGGCACAACCAACTCCAGGATAAGAAGCTTCGAGAGGCGGGTTCATATGGCTATTTAGTCAAAGTTCCTATCTCTCGCAGAGTCTTATCAAAGGCAAAGAAAAAAGGAGAAATGACCATCCGAATTCAGACCCAAGGGGAGAACGGTATTGCAGTCTATGGAAAGAATTTTGGGCGATATCCACTAGATCCCTCCCTGGTCATACAATACAAATAAGGATATATATATCTTATGAATCTTTAAATTAATGAATATAGGGATATTTTCCCCGTGGTTAATTAAATTTGGGTTATTTCCACAATCTAGTTATCTGCACACCCCTAAATTCGGTTTTTTCCATGTACTTCCTTCGTTTAGTTCCTATGCTTGAAACAGAAAATCTTAAAGAAACCATTACTTTTTATGAGAAAAATTTAGGCTATATATGTATGTCTTATGATGAGGAATTGGGATGGGCCTCCTTGAGTAAAGATGGAACAACGATCATGATAGCCCTGCCTAATGCACATATCTCATTTGAAAAACCGACTTTTACCGGATCTTTATATTTTTATACCAACCAGGTAGACCAATTGTGGAATCACCTGAAGGACAAGACAGAGGTTTGTTATGAAATTGAGGACTTTAGCTACGGGATGCGAGAGTTTGCCATTTATGATAACAATGGGTACATGCTCCAATTTGGGCAAACGATAAAAACCCCTGTTTCTCCCTAAGGGAATTTTGTCTTTTAGGGCTTCTTCTTTGAGAAGCCCACAATATAATCGCAATCGAATAAGTTATTTTTAGGAAGAAATATTCCTATTTTTCCTTAATTCAGATACCATCAGTAACGCAATTTTCCATGAAACTAATACTCAGGACATTACTCATAATAGGGATGCTATTTGCACTCCCAGAAATCTCTCAAGGACAGATAAAGTTGAAAAACCTTAAGGACAAGGTAAACCTCAAAAAGGGGGGGAAGAAAATCCTAAAAGATATTTTGGGAGATGACGAAGAGGAAGGAACTTCTTCAGGGACAGGGTCTAATCCAGGTGTCTCAGATGGGGAAAGAAAGGGCAAGTACCTCAGCCCTCCCAGTGTTACCGAAAATCTAGATAATGCCTCTGATGCAGCAGGTGCAGATGATTATGGAGCTGCAAGAGATTTTGTAAGGCAGGCCATGGTGGGAGTAGAGATGGAAATTGGGAAAGATGTCTTGAATTCCTTTCCCACCTCTGTAAATGGGCTAAATTATAATCCCGACCAGGATGAAGTATATAGTTCGGGATGGAATTTTATGGGAATGGGGATCAAAAGGAGTTATGGTAGCCATGACAAAAGCTTCAGCGTAGCAGTGGTCAACAATTCGGCTATCGTGGCGGGATATGGATGGGGCCTGGCAGCTGGCGGCTATAGTACCCAGTCTGAGGAAACTCAATACAAACAGATTCGCCTTCAGGGGAATCGGGGAGCCATTCAATACGACGAACATAGCGACGAGTATGAGGTAGCTGCCTCCATCGGACAGACAACCGTTGTCATTTTCAGCGGAAGGCACTATTCCAGCGAGCAGGAAATGATGTCTTCTACGGACCAGTTTGATTTAGCAGATATCAAAAAGAGACTGGGAGAACAATAAAGTATAATCTTTTACTATCATAAGAATCATCATGAAATATATTAGCATAACCCTTATCCTTTTTTGCTTGTGTATTACTTCCTATGCCCAGGGGGAAGTAAGTGGGGCCATTAGCGCGGCCAAGGCTACCTATGCCTCTGGAGACCTGGAGGATACCCGGTTCAAACTACAGCAAGTCCTGGATGAAATTGACAAAACCATTGCCAAAAAAATCTTGGAAAGCCTTCCTGCGAAAATCGGAAATATGGAGTCAACAGGAGATGACGAATACACCGGAAATGTTACCGGGATAACAGGTTTGTACATCCATCGCCGATACGAGAATCCCTCCAATCCCGAAGAGAATGTAGAGATTACCTTATTGAATGACTCTCCCCTGCTAGCTGGGGTAAATGCCTTTTTGAATGCCCCCCTTATTGGAGGACTTACAGGTCAAGGGCGCACACGAATAAAGGTAGATGGATACAAAGGCTCAGTACAAAAGAGTGAAGGGTATGATGACGTCTACGATGTAAACTTCCCATTTGGACAATCCCTATTGACCCTAAACTTCATCGGGGAGAAAAATGAAGATACCGTCATCGGATGGGTCAATAGTCTTCCCATCAGTTTGATCGCGAAAGCGGCTCAATAATTCCCTCATATTATTGGGAGATTCATCCCTTTTCTAGGGTGATTCGGTAAGAAGGATGATTCATAATAGATGAATTATCCGGTTGTTGAGGAAAAATACTTCAACACCCATGTACCGGATCATCCTTTTTTCCTTTTCCCTCCTGCTTCCCACCTTTTGTATTGGCCAACATGCCTTGCAGGGCTTTATTACTAACTCCCAAGGGGAAGCCCTAATAGGAGCAAATGTCTACCTGCTAAATAGCTTTGACGGAAGCTCTTCTGACGAGAACGGGAGCTTCTCCTTCCAAACCTCCAGAGATACCGGGACCCTGGTCGTTTCCTTTATGGGATATGAAAGCTACCAATCCTTCCACCGCTTTTCTAAGGACACCCTGAATATACATATAGAGCTTTCAGCCTCTGCCTCTGAATTGGAAGCTGTTCAGATATATGCGGGGGCCTTTGAAGCGGGAGACGAGAAAAAGGGGGTAGTCCTCAATTCCATGGATGTCGTTACGACTGCTGGAGCCTTGGCGGATATCGCTTCTGCCTTGAATACCTTGCCCGGTACCCAGCGGGTAGGGGAGGATGGACAGCTCTATGTGCGGGGAGGAGCCGCCTATGAGACCCGAACTTTTATTGATGGCATGCGGGTTCAAAGTCCTTACAGTTCCCGAGTTCCAGACGTTCCTGCCAGGGGCAGGTTTTCTCCTTTCCTATTCAAAGGAACCCTATTCAGTACAGGAGGGTATTCCGCTGAATATGGCCAGGGCCTGTCTTCTGCATTGGTCCTTAACACGCAAGATTTACCCGAACAGAGTGTAACCGGAATCTCATTGATGTCGGTTGGGACCGAACTCACCCATACTCAACGTTGGGATCAGACTTCCCTGGCGCTTTCGGGAGGATATAGTAACCTTTCGCCCTACATGGGTTTAGTAAAACAAAATTTGGATTGGGACCAGGCCCCAGAATCTTACCAGGGGAGTTTGGCCTTTAGGCATAAAAATCAGCATTCGGGTATATGGAAGGGCTATGCCACAGCCAGTTCGAGCAACATGCGCTTACAATATCCCAGTCTATTGGAAAGTGGGGGAATGGACTCCTTTGGAAATACCAACCAGAATACCTTCGCACAGACTACCTACCAGCAGTTGCTGGGCTCAGGTTGGCTGGTACGTGGAGGGCTGACCCACGCCTATAATATGGATGAGTTCGAATTAGGAGTGGATACAGAGGCCAAACAGGTCCAGCAGTCCACCCAAGCAAAAGCCATTTTTTCCAAAGACCTGACATCTCGACTGAACCTCAAATTGGGGGCAACTACGATTTGGGAAACTTTTGACGAAAAATATTCCCAAGCAGGCTTTCAGGCAGAAAGTAACTTAATCGAATCTTTCTCTGCCATTTTTGGGGAAATGGAAGCTGGCTTAGGGAAAAAGTGGGCCTTACGGGTAGGGGCAAGGGGAGAGTATTCACATATATTGGGAAGAGGGAATATAGCTCCACGCCTGTCTTTGGCTTGGAAAACGAGCTCCTATGGGCAATTTTCTTTTGCTTCAGGCATATACTATCAGACACCCGAGTACGAGCATCTAAGAACGACCCAATCGCTCGACTTTGAACAAGCGCACCATTATATCCTCAACTACCAGTGGAACAAGGATCGCAGGATTTTCCGGGTAGAAGGCTATTATAAGACTTACCACGAACTGATCACCTTTCAGTCGAATTCCGATGTGCTCAGTTCACATCATGCCAATGGGGGAAAGGGATATGCTCGTGGGCTGGACATTTTCTATAGAGA
Organism: Bacteroidia bacterium; assembly: GCA_965263105.1. Lineage (GTDB taxonomy): Bacteria > Bacteroidota > Bacteroidia > J057 > J057 > JBCCTX01. The sequence continues at coordinate 3,073,792 of CBDHGL010000003.1, forward strand.
CAGCTACAAAAGTCTGAAAAAAGTAGATTTTTGGTTGTCTTATTCCTTGTTAGATACAGAGCGAACTTATCGCGACTTTCCAGAGCCCAGTACCCCTTATTTTGCCAGCAAGCACAATTTCTCCTGGGTAGGAAAATATTTTGTCGATGACGTCAATATTCAACTAGGTCTTACCTATAGTCATGCCAGCGGACGGCCCTATGAAGACCCAAATGTGGAAGGCTTTCAAACGGATAAAACCCCTTCTTTCAACGATTTAGCGTTAAACGCGTCTTATTTGACTCAAATTGCTGGGAATTTCACGGTTGTTCATGTAGCGGTAAGTAACCTATTGGGGGCTGAGCAAGTCTTTGGCTATCGCTATGCTACTCAGCCTAATAATCTAGGCATCTATCCCAGTAGGCAGGTGGGCCCTCCTGCCAAACGCTTCTTTTTCATAGGATTATTTGTCTCTATCGAATAAAGCAAAGACAGTAATAGAAAAAATACCAAGAAAACTCAAAACATAATTCAGTAAAAACTTTTTCAATCATGAGAAAATTAACAGTAGCATTAGCATTTATTTTTTCCATATTTCTTACCCAAGCTCAAAACGCCGATTACCTTCAGGCGATGAAGGAAACCGCTGCAAAATGGGAAGGTATTCAAGGCCCTGAGGATATGCAGGCCCTGGCCAATACCTACGAACGTATAAGCCAAGTAGCTTCAGATGAATGGCTTCCCCGATACTATGCCTCCTATATGTATGTGATTAAGGCATTTAATGTAGAAAAGAAAAAAGACGATTTTTTGGACAAGGCTCAGGAGCACCTAGATGCAGCCTTGAGTTTGGGAGGAGATAAATCAGAAATAGCGGCCTTGCAAGGCTTTTTGTATATTGGAAGGATAACCGTAAATACCATGGTTCGGGGAATGACCTACAGTGGAAAGGTAGAAAAAGCCTGCAAAGAAGCCATTGCATTGAATGAATCCAATCCACGAGGACACTATGTGTTGGGAATGTATTACCAGGGTATGCCCAAGTTTATTGGGGGAGGGATGGAGGCTGCCTGTCCCTATTTTCAGGCGGCACAAAAGCATAATGAAGCCTTTGAACCCGCTTCTCCCATACATCCCACTTGGGATTCAGGGCGTATTGCAAGATTAGCAGGAGAGTGTAATTCCCAATAAAGTTAACATAATACTTGAGTTGAGCTTAATGAAACAGAAGCCTTTCTTTCGGAACCTACTTCTTTTCATCCTGATAATAGGGGGGATCTTGGGATTCAACTATTGGAATTGTCCTTCCTGTTTTCGGGATTCTAGAGATACCTGGTTTACAGTTCTTTTTACCATCCTAATTTCCCTGGCTTTGTGGCAGGGGAATGGGTGGGTACAGAATTTAGTCGACAAGCGTGTGAGTTGGCTAAAGACTCCAGTCAAAAGATTAGTTTGGGGGATTATTTCGATGGTATTATGTACCTGGATGATCGCCTGGATTATAGGCTTAGCTTTCTGGTATTTTGTAGCGGGTTTTTCTCCTGCACAATTTTTCTCCCGAGTGATGCCAGACCTTTCTATTTCCGTAATTCTTATAACAGCCGTTATTTCCGTGTTAATGTTCGGGCGTTCTTTTTTACTCAACTGGCGGGAGTCGGCATTAGAATTAGAACAAGTCAAACGGGAAAAATTGGCCTCACAATATCAAAGCCTCAAGGATCAACTCAATCCCCATTTTTTATTCAACAACCTCAATTCTCTCACTGCCTTAATCAAAAAGGATCCAGACCGAGCCGTGGATTTTGTCAAGGAACTTTCCGAGGTCTATCGGTATATATTGAATTATGCTCAGAAAGAAGTGGTTCCCTTAGACCAGGAACTGGATTTTATAGGTACCTACCTGGAACTGCTCAATATTAGATTCGGTAGCAATCTTAAAGCTCATATCCAGTCCGGTAAAGCAGATTCTTATGTAATCCCTCCTTTGACCCTCCAATTATTAGTCGAGAATGCCATCAAGCACAATGTCGTTTCTTCTGCCAAGCCACTAAGTATCGCCATAGAAATGGAATTGCCTGACTACCTAGTCATTCGCAACAACCTGCAAAAGAAGTGGGATGTGCCCTCTTCAAGCGGTATAGGACTCCAAAACATCCGGAAACGTTTGCAGTTTTTAACGGATAGTCCCTTGGTGGTTTTGGAAGAAGAAAAAGAATTTATCGTGAAAGTACCTTTACTGTTATTATCTGAACAAAAAGTAACTCCCCAACCGCATCCCTCCCTATGAAGGTTCTTATTGTAGAAGATGAACCCCTGGCTGCTGAACAGCTGGAAGAAATGATATTGACCTATGAATCTCATATTGAGATTCTTGCAAAATTGGATTCTATAGAATCTGCTGTTCAATGGCTAAAGACTCATCCAGCACCTGATCTGGCCTTTTTTGACATTCAACTCGCTGATGGACTGAGTTTTCGCATTTTTGAAGAAGTAGAATTTGTTACACCGGTTATTTTTACTACAGCTTTTGATGAGTATGCCCTTAAAGCATTTGAGGTCAATAGCATTGATTATTTATTGAAACCGATTGGCTATGAGAACCTTGCAAAGGCCATAGACAAATATGCCAAACTCTTTTTGGCCCCTCAAGTCAATGCCCCAGCAACCCTAAATCTAGCAACGATAAAATCGGTGATGGAGTCTATCCAAAAACCCAAGCGCTATAAAAGTAGGTTTGTCGTAAAACGGGGGGAGCACCTGCATTCTTTATCAGTTGAGGAGGTTCTTTACTTCTACTCTGAGGATAAGTTTACCTTTATCAAGACCCGCCAGGATCAGCGTTTCATTATCGATTTCACCTTGGCGGAATTAGAGAGCCAACTGGATCCCGAACGCTTTTTCCGCGTCAATCGGCAATATCTGATCACTCATACTGCTTTGAAAGATATCATCAGTTATTCCCACAGCAGATTAAAAGTAAATCTCCTGCATTCAGACGATGCTAATATCGTGGTGAGTAAACAAAAAGTTCCTGAGTTTAAGACTTGGTTGGAGGGGGAGTAGGTTGGTTGAAATATACACAGTTTTGATTGGTCAAATGGTTTAGATAGTCGACACTCCCATTGGGTTTTGAAGTTTCTTAAGACAATAATATAACCACCCAAACTAATTCCTTGAACCATTTTACCCTTTCAACCTAGACTATCGACCATAGACCATTTAACTATCTAACCCCACTGCCTAGAATGTGGACCATCGACTAATTACCCCTCCTCCCCATACACCTCCAAGAGCTTTTTCAATTCCTCTAGCGTATTCGCCTCTTCCTTCTTTTTGTCCTTGCGCCATCGATTGATTCGAGGAAAACGGAGGGCTACCCCAGATTTGTGCCGTTTGGATTCATTGATCCCCTCAAAGGCAATTTCAAAGACCATGTGGGCTTCTACGCTGCGGACAGGGCCAAAGCGCTCCAGGGTATGTTGCTTGATCCAGGTATCCAATTCCTTAATTTCTGCATCTGTAAGGCCTGAGTAGGCCTTAGTAAAGGGAACGAGTTCTTCTCCCTCCCAGACGGCAAAAGTGTAGTCTGTCAAGAGATTGGCGCGGCGGCCATGTCCTTGTTGGGCGTAGATCAAAACTGCATCTATGAGCAAGGGGTCTAACTTCCATTTCCACCAATCGCCTTTCTTTCTCCCTACTTGATAGGTAGAGTCTAGGCGTTTTAACATCAGACCTTCACTGTAGTGAGAGCGGGAGGCCTTCCGTTCTGGAATCAGTTCCTCCCAGGAGGAGTAGGAAAGCGTTTCAGATAACTTTAGGAGTTGTTTGGCTCGACTTTTCTTGACCACCTGCTCCAGTAAGTTCCTCCGCTCAGATAAAGGTTTTTCTCGAATATCTTCTCCTTCATACTCCAGTAGGTCATAGGCCATGAGGATTACGGGGGCCTTTTCCAAGGACTTTTTTGTCAGGTTCTTTCTCCCAATCCGAGTTTGAAGGAGTTTAAATGGAAGAGGCTTGCCTGCCTTATACGGAAGAATCTCTCCATCAATGACGGTTCCATCGGGGAGCAAGTTTCGAAGGATATGGTACTCAGGAAATTTATCCGTCATCAATTCCTCCCCTCTAGACCAAACAAAAATTTCTCCCTCCCTCACAATGAGCTGTCCGCGTATGCCATCCCATTTTCGTTCGACTTGCCATGCTTCTGGACTCCCAAGGCTTTGGGGCTCGCCTTCCAACGGGTAGGCTAGGTAAAACGGGTAGGGCTTAGAAAGCTGATCTTTGGGGTTATCCGCCAAGATCAAGGAGTTAAAACTGGTGGAGTCAGGCGTCCAATTCCCCATGAGTCGGTGCGCGAGGGTGTTCTCTTCTATTCCCGTAAATTGGGATAGGGCACGTGTCATCAATTTTTGGGAGACCCCCACCCGAAAACCTCCTGTAATCAGTTTATTGAAGATAAATCGTTCGGAAGGACTCAACATTTGCCAGGCCAATACGATGCGCTGTTTTTTTTCTTCTTCTGAAACATCTTTGAGTTCTTGTATGTAGTCAATCCAATACGCCAGGGTAGCATCGCTTATCGCGGCTTGCTCCGGAAGGACTAGAGCGATGGTTTCGGCCAAGTCTCCCACAATGTGATAAGATTCTTCAAATAGCCAAAGGGGTAGGCCACTTAACTCTGCAGCCCACTGTCGAAGTAACGTGGTATTTACCGTTCTTTTGGGTCTCTTATGGGAGAGTAGCGCAATAGTCCACAGTTTGTCTGGGTCTTCTACCTGAGAAAAGTAGTGGGCCAGGGCCTGAACCTTAGCTTTTGTCTTAGTGGTCTGGTCTAGCTGGAGGAAGAGTTGGGCAAAGTATCTCATCATAATTCAGCCGAAATCATTGAGTTATTCTTCATTGGAGGCTTCCCCAATCTCTGCTAGTTCCCCTTCGTATTGAGTGGGTACTACTTGAGCAGAAATTCCCTGGGAATTTAACCACCTGGAGTACACATCGGTATAACCGTGAGTTACAAACACTTTCTCTGCACCAGTTTCTTTAATCACCTGATTTAGTTGGCCCCAGTCAGCATGGTCGGACAAGACAAATCCTCGGTCTACTGCCCTTCTTCTTCTTGCGCCCCGCAGGGCCATCCAGCCAGAAGCAATACCCGTAGATAGAGGGTTAAATTTTCTCGCCCAGGGACTTCCCAATGCAGAGGGAGGAGCGATAACAATCCCCCCCTTAAAAATATCTTTGGACATGGTAGCAATGACTCGTTGAGTAGGAGGGAGTTTTACCCCCTGATTTCTGAGAATTTCGTTGATATTTTCCACTGCCCCATGGGTGAAAATGGGCCCAATGGAAGGATCGAGGTTCCCCAAAATACGTTGGGCCTTTCCCAGGGAATATCCCGCCAACAAACTTACCTTGCCCAACTCTTTGTTTTGTTTCCACCAGTCATGGATTTCTTCGAAGACGTGGTCCTGCGATTGCCATTTGTAGATGGGAAGTCCAAAGGTAGATTCAGAAATGAAACTATGGCAAGAGACAGGTTCAAAAACTTCGGCAACGCCGTCATTTTCCGTTTTGTAATCGCCAGATACGACCCATATCTCTCCTTTGTATTCCACCCGTATCTGAGCAGAGCCTACGATGTGACCTGCAGGGTGAAAGGAAAATGATACGCCACGAATACTTTTGCGCTCTCCAAAGGGTAGAGAACTAATTTGGGCCTCTCTGCCTAAGCGATGCTGGATGACTGGCTTGGCCGCATCCGTGCACAGATACGATCCATTTCCCATTCGGGCATGATCTGAATGCCCATGGGTAATCAGGGCCTTATTTACCCTTTTCCACGGATCGATAAATATATCTGCCTCTTGGCAGTAAATCCCCTTGGAAGTAAAGGTTAATAGAGACATAGCCCATATATACTTTCGAATTTCATTTGCGGATTCTCAATTAAAGGGGAATATTTTTAAAGGGCAAATAGAAATAATTTTTTCTCTTTTCTGTTATTATAGTGGTTTTTCTAATTGCTTGGTGCTGACCGTTTTCCACTCAGGAGCCATATCGTATAGGTTAGGTGGAAAATTAGATGGATGGATTTTATTGACTATGTTTTTTGTATTTATTGAGGTAAATTTACAGAACAACCTAAATATGGTTCTTTTTGCACTTAGCGCTGTACAACCTTCTTATTAGTGATTAGCATGTATTCTTCAATTAGCAGATATTTATTTGCTCTTTGTCCTCCGTTGTTAAGGAAAGGGATTCCCTTAGGTATATCCTTACTATTTATAACGTTTCTGGGCTTGAGGGTAAATGTAGAGGCAGACCCCGCTCCTTTCGGGGAATCCTCTACTAATTCATTTTTACCTTTTGGCATAGAGGAGGCGCCTATTACTTCTCTTATGGTATGTGAAGCTCCCGATGGCTTAAGCACGGAAATCTTGAATGCCTTTACGGTAAGGGTTCAGTGGAATGCTGTAATAGGAGCGGAGAGTTATAACCTTCGTTACCGAGTTCAGGGATTAACTGTATGGACAACCCTTACAGGGCTTCAAGTTGAGGGGCAGCTTTTGAATATTAGTCCCACAACTTATGAATGGGAGGTTCAAGCTGTTTGTGATGACGACGACCAAGATGAAGTATCCATTTGGGTACCAGGGCCGGTTTTAAATGCTCAGTGTGATTTACCAGTAGGAATGACCGTAGGGACAATTGCGGCTACTTCTGCGGAACTAAGTTGGAATGCTGAACCTACTCCTTTAGGATCAGAATTGAGGTATCGCGTAGTGGGAGCTGCTGTGTGGACTATTTTGTCAGTAGGGAACAATTCTACGATAAACCTCAGTAACCTTGTTGAAAATAATACCTATGAATGGCAAGTACGAACGGATTGTGGCAGTGGCAATATAACAGAATGGGTAGCTGGGAATAATTTTACCACCGTAAATAATGCCTGTGAAGCACCTGATAATCTTACTGTGGGGAATCGATCAGGTACCAGTGCCCAACCTCGCTGGGATGCAGTAACGGGGGCAGCAGGGTATGAATTGCGTTACCGTCCTGTAGGGTCAACAGAATGGAGTACTCTACAATTGCCGGGAAGTTTGGTTTTGATCACCTTACAAAACTTAAGCCTCACGACAGAATATGAATGGGAGATTCGTACGGATTGTGGTGGAACCTTCTCCCCATGGGCTATAGGTCCTAACTTTTCAACAGAATGTACTGATCCGACAGGGCACACCGTAACTGAAATTACGGATACGTCTGCCCTCCTATCATGGAATGCAATAGAAGGAGTTCCAAGTTATGAATTGCGCTACCGAATTACAGCTAGTGGAGGATGGACCTTTCAAAATGTAACAGATAATTCCTTTGCATTAAGCACCCTTACAGAATCTAGCAATTACGAATGGCAGGTAAGGGCTAATTGTCCCAATGGCACATCTAATTACATCGCTGGTCCCTTTTTTGAAACACAGGGTGAGGAATGTCCCGGTCCCAATGCCCTCATTGCAACCAATATTTCCTTTTCTTCAGTTGATTTAAGTTGGGATCCTGCGCCAGGAATCAGTTCCTATGAAATCCGTTATAGGGTTACGGCTTCTGGACCCTGGGATGTTTTTCTCACCGTAGAGGGAACCTCAATTTCTGTAACCCAGCTTGATACCTTTACCAATTATGAATGGCAGGTAAGGACGCTTTGCCCCAATAGTGAATCTGAGTGGAAAGCCGGTCCATTCTTTAGGACTTTAGGGGAAACTTGTGATGCCCCAACCAACCCCTTGGTTAGTGGGACTTCGACCACTTCAGCCGCCTTTACCTGGGAACCCGTTTCTGGAGTTGATAACTATGAGATTCGCTACAGGATTACAGGTACCTCAACCTGGACGACGGTCCCCTTTACAGGGAATACGGCCTTAATTAATGGATTAACTCCGAATACAAATTATGAATGGCAAGTTAGCACGGTTTGTGCCCAGGGGGCATCTGAATGGGTGGCTGGGGACTTTTTCAGTACGATAAATACCCCCTGTACCAACCCCAGCGATCTAGAAATTGAGATTCCTACCCTAACAACTGCCGTACTTAGCTGGCGAGATATTCCCGGTGTATTCGGCTACACGTTCCGGTATCGGATTGTAGGGTCGCCTATTTGGACCACCCTTCAAGTAGCAGATAGTACCATATCTCTTGGAGGACTTATCACAGGAAGCGATTATGAGTGGCAGGTTCAAACCAACTGCGGCATCAATACCTCTGAATGGGTCATTGGTGAGATTTTTACAGCAGGAGCTACTCCCTGTCCCGCTCCCGCCGATTTGACAGTTGGGAACCTTGCTATCAATAGTGCAAGCTTCAGTTGGGCTACGGCGAATGGCGCTCAGGATTATGAAATCCGGTATCGTGTAAAAAGCACTACTACCTGGACTGTGGTAACGGAAAGTTCTACTAGCCTGGATGTAAGCGAACTTCTTCCCGAGACCTTATATGAATGGGAAGTCCGAACCAATTGTGAATTTAATTCTTCTGAATGGGCAGTTGGGCCAGATTTCCAGACCTTAGCCATTACTTGTCCCAACCCAGGTAACCTCGCGGTAAGCGCTGTCCAGTCTTCCTCTGCAAGTCTTAGCTGGGATGCCGTGGCAGAAGCGACTAAGTACCTGGTAAGGTACAGGCTTGTAGGAAGCGCTACATGGGTGGAAGATTCAGTGGATAATAACTCTTTGTTGTTGGAGAATCTCCAGTCAGAGAGCTCATATGAATGGGAGGTAAAAACGATTTGCGGAGAAGGAGAGTCGGAATGGATTTCTGGAGGTGTGATTCAAACCCTGTTTTCTTGTCCCATTCCTGCTAACCTTGCAGTTTTGAATATTACAGCTCTAACAGCTGAAATTCGGTGGGATGCGCCTTCCCCAATTGAAGGAGTAACTTATACCTATTTCGTTCGATATCGCCCCGTTGGAGATACGGTGTGGATTACGGAAACCAAAAATGTGAACTCCAGTATCCTTTCCAAACTTATCCCCGAAACAGCCTATGAATGGGAGGTTCAAACAAATTGTGGGGGAGGCAATGTTTCAGAATGGCTACAAGGACCCAATTTTACTACAGACAATGCACCCTGTGAAGACCCCTCCGGACTTAGGGTTTTTGATGTGAGCCAGGACTCAGCTTCTTTTTCCTGGAATAGCATCCCGAATGCCATTGAATACCAATTTCGCTACAGAGAGGCTAATAGTGAGTTATGGATAATCATTACCGTTCAAGATACGACCATTACTTTATTGGATCTCGTTGTAGCTACTGCCTACAATTGGTCTGTACGAGCGGATTGTGGCGAGGATATCTCTCAGTGGGTTCCGGGTGATGACTTTTCTACCGAAACCGTTCCTTGTGAACCTCCTTCCGCCCTAATGGTTGATTCTCTTACCAACACGATGGCTTACGTTAGCTGGGTGGGGTATGAAAATGCTACCCTTTACCGAGTAAGGTATCGCGTTGCTGGTACCGAAGTTTGGACTACCATTGAAACAGGAGATCTGACTTCTGTATTTTCAAACCTACTAGCCAATACGGAATATCAATGGGCCGCACAATCTGAATGTGGCTCCATTCCTACAGAATGGGTACTTGGTCCTAATTTTACCACAAATGAAAACCCTGAACCCTGTGACGCACCTACTGGTCTTGAAGTATTAGATACCACAGAGATTCAGGCAACGGTAAGATGGATAGGGGGTACGGGCATCGATTCTTTTCGGGTTCGATACAGGATTTTGGGGACTACCCAATGGCAGGTAATAAATTCCCCTGATACCCTAGCCATTCTCAATAACCTTACGGATGGCTCAACTTACCAGTGGGAGGTACAGAGTATTTGTGGAGAATTATTTTCTTCCTGGTCTGAAGGAGAGAATTTCACAACGGTCGATATACCGATTGATTGTGGACTTCCAGCAGATTTGACAGTTGCCCAGGTGAGAAGCAATAGTGCGAATTTACTATGGACAGGTGTTACGGTTTCCTCCGCTTATGAAGTGAGGTATAAGCCTATTTCTCAGGGGATATGGGATACAACCAAGGTCTTTATCAGTGGTGCCCAGTTGGAGGATTTACTCTCTTTCGAGAGCTATGAATGGGAGGTAAGAACACTCTGTGTTGGGGATACTTCTGCATGGATAGCAGGTCCACAGTTCCGTACCCAAGCCAGGCCTTTTGTGGAGCTACTTCAGCCTAGTGACAGTACCTTTATTCCGGAAGGCGGCTCTGCCATTCTGGAGGCACTGGCATCTGATGAGGATAGCGACACTGTGTTGGTAGCGATTTATGTGAATGACTCCTTATTTATAGAGGGAGAAACTTTGGTGGGAACCCAATGGGAAGATATCCCACAAGGACTGTATAGTATTTATGCAATAGCCACAGACTCCGATGGAAATAAAGATACGAGTGAGGTTTCTCGCCTATTTGTAGGCTTTGATGTGAATAATTTACTAGTAAGCGATTTTGTCACCTTTGGCAGTGAGCTTTGCTTTTTAGACAGTGCTCAGGTAATATTTGGCGATGCTTCCATCGGGGCAAAAAACTATTCCTGGGATTTTGGGGAGGATGCCTTTCCCCAGACTGCCGATTCTATAGGTCCACACGTGGTGAAATATGCCAGTCCAGGTCTTAAAACCGTTCAATTAATTGTGAGGGATTCTCTGGGAAATGAGAATATTAGAATCAAAACAATTGAGGTATTCATACAGCCACCCATTGGAGATGGAGGCATGGATAGGTTGGTGTGTGAAGGCCAAGATAGTGTCTTGCTTTCGGCAACTCAGGTAGAGGGCTTTAATGGTTCATGGCGACTAGCTTCTGGAGTTGGGCTCATTCTTTCACCAGATTCTTCCACCACCTGGGTACAAAGTTTAGGAACGGGAGAGAATGTTTTCTTTTGGGAACTAACAAATGGAGCCTGTGTCTCTGACCCCGATACAGTTCGGGTTATCAGAGGTAGTTGTATCCCTTCCTTGAATGGAGATATTTTTGGGGCGGATACCCTATGTACCTTTGATATAGGCACTACCTATTTTGTAGAAGAAGATAGCTTGGTGGATGAATACGTTTGGACCTTACCTCCTGGCTTTGAAGGAAATGTGGATGGCAATACCCTTACCCTTACGCAAATTGGTGGAAGTGGAGGGTTGATTACGGTTTATGCCCAAAACGAATTCGGGATCAGCCCTACTTTGGGAAGAGATATATTCGTGGAGGACTGTTCCAGCGCGTTCCAATTGATCACCTTTACAGCCTATGAGGAAGCGGAAGAGATCTGGGTTGACTGGGTAGCAGAAAATGAAGAGGAAATCCAAACCTATACTATTGAGCGATCGCTGGATAGCCTTCAATTTTCGGAAATAAATAGCCTGGATCCATTAAGAGATGGAGAAAAAAGACATCGTTATATACAACCTGACCAAATTCAAACCGGGGGAGGCGTGTACTACTATAGAATACGGATGGAAACAGCTGATGGTCGCGTATTTTATAGTGAGGTAGTAAGATTGGAAATCAATGGGCTAGAGTCTTTGATAAGCATTGCTATTACCCCCAACCCTATCGTAGAAAATACCATTACCCTACAAGTAGAGGTACTTAGATCTGGGATCTTGGAAATCGAAACCTATGATGGTCTCGGAAGGACCTTATTTATTGGCCAAGTGGAGGTAAATACTGGTTTGAACCGCATATCTTTTGAGGAATATGATTTGGCTCCAGGGGTATATTTTATGCGTCTTCAAAAATCATCTAATGGAAAGAGTGAAGTGCTGAAGTTTATTAAGCGCTAACCTAGGTTGAGAGATGAGTGTAAGATTTTTGGATAATTCGGAGAAAAAGAGCAAAATTTTCCAATACTAAGTCATTTTAATCGTTAGTGATTACAACGCTGACTCTTTTTGCAAAAGGATATGCTTTGTAAAGGGGTATTATATTTAATTATATTATTAAATATTACATATATTTTTTATAAAAAATTTTCTTCTCTGACTGGTATGGGTGAAAACTATTTTACTCAAATATTTGCTCCAGTAACTACCTTCTTTTTAGGTATATGTTTTTTATTCTTTAGTATTTCCCAAGGTTTCACCCAGGATACCTTAGGATTATCCCCTACGGAACTCAACTTCCCTTATCAAGGGGATACCGTAGATGTCCAAATAGCTGCCAGTCAAAATTGGACTTTCCAAACTCCCTCAAATAGAATTTTTTTATCTGCTCTTTCAGGTTCAAATAACAACACATTGGAGCTTGGTATTTCAGCCAATCCATCGGTCCAAGAATACCTGGATACCCTCATAGTATCCTCTGTAGATAGCCAAGCTTTCTTGTATATCCGTCAAGATCCAGCTCCCTGTTCAAATTTTAGCAAGGATAGTTTGATGTCTTCCAACATTACGGATAGTAGCGCCCTCCTATCTTGGGGGCGAATTCAAGGAGCTGTGGGATATACTTTCCGGTACAAGAAATTGAATACCTCGGATCCCTGGGTAGAAATAGATTCACTCACAGAATCTCAAATAGATTTATCCGGCTTGGAAATGGCTACCGAGTATTGGTGGGCTGTGCGCATAGACTGTGGGGGTCTTGTTTCCGAATGGACAGATGACACTTTTCAAACGGAAGAGTTTTGTCCCCGTCCCCTGGAAGGGAGTTCGGAAGTTGGAAGAGATAGTACCGTGGCAATTTTTTGGGAAGCTTCTAGTTCAGCTAGCAGATTTCAAATTCGTTATAGAAAACTCTCGGATACCCTTTGGGTAGAAAGTCCGTTGATCACTAGAATAGATACCCTATTGGAAGGCTTGGAGATCAATGATTTTTACGAATGGCAATTGAGGTCCTTCTGTCAATTTTCATTTTCTGAATGGTCGGATTCAGATACCTTCCAGATTTTTGTCTGTGGGGATCCTGTAGGTCTTTCAGTAGACTCTCTTAGAGATGCTTCAGCCTTTGTTTCCTGGGTTCCCGGGACAAATAATGACTTCTTCCATATACGGTATAGAGAGGTAGATTCAAGCAATATTTGGCGAGAAATAGTAAGTATTTCAGATACCTTTTTTCTCATTGATTCCTTAACTGCTGAGACTACTTACGAATGGGAAATCAGGGCGATGTGTTCGAATGACACACTCAACTGGATCCCTGGGGGGAGATTCTTAACATCTGGCCCTCCTTCTGTAGAGATAACTTTCCCTACTAATGGGGCGAAAGTAGGAATTCCATTCTCTCTTCAGTTTTCCTTGAGTAACTGGATGCTTCAAGAGGGGGGAAGGCAAGCGCGATTATTTGTCAATGGAGCCGACTCTGGGGCTGTTTTTACGCAGGAACCCATCTTAATCGACACCCTGCCTGATGGAATTAACAGCCTAAGGCTGCAACTAGCAGAAGCAGATGGTTCTTTAATTGATGTTCAAGATTCGATCGTTTTAGAAGTTGTTTCCAACCCTTCCCTCTCACTTAGCCCTCCCTTTCTGTTTTTTCCTGCCATTGGAGATACCCTTGAAGCCTTCGTCTTTGGAGATATAGCGTGGGAATTTCTTCCAACCCGCCCTTGGGTTTCCCTTTCTAGTATAAGAGGTGAGGGAAATGACACCATACAAATTTGGACTGATCCCAACCAAAGTTTTACAGATTTGTCAGATACCCTTATATTGGTAGCCGGGACTCTCCAAGATTCCTTGGTTATATTCCAATCCCGAGCTGAATGTCAATCTGTAAGAAATCCCCGGACTTTAAATACCCAAGATAGCTCTGTCGTTTTAAGTTGGACACCCAACGAGCAATCAGTAGGGTTTGAACTTCGATTCAAAGAAGACGATTCATCCTCCCTTTGGACACTCATAGATACCTTGACTCAGTCGAGTTTTGAGCTGCGGGATTTGCTCCCTGGGACAAATTATCTATGGCAGGTCCGGAATGATTGTGGCCCCTTTAAGTCTGATTGGAGCGATTCGATTCGGTTTACTACAGGTAGTTCTTGTACTCCGCCTCAAAGCCTTCGTGTAGATAGTGTATCTAACACGTGGGTTTCCTGGAGTTGGAAAAGCCAGGAATTAGTAAACTCTTATTTTGTGCGCTATAGGGAGCTTGGAGCAACCGATTGGATGACTCCCTTGAGTTTAACAGATAGTTCCCTTGTAATTCCAACCCTGGAATTAGGTACAGAATACCAGTGGCAGGTGAGAGCGAGTTGTGGAGATTCTTTCTCCGATTGGGTGGATGGACCAGATTTTCAAACAACCTCTTTCGTTCCGGGTTGTGGAATTCCCATAGGCTTACAAGAAAGCCAACTGACTGACTCAAGTGTTACCTTAAGCTGGGCACCTGTTGATAGTGGGATGTATTATTCCCTGAGGTATAAGTTGGATTCTAATAACCTATGGGAAATAGAGTTACAGGTTGCAGGAACGGATACGACGCTAGAAGGTCTTACTTCTTCTACTTCCTATGATTGGGAAGTAAGGGCTATCTGCCCGGATACCTTATCTGAATGGTCTATGACTCAGACTTTTCAAACCCTTAGAGATCCCCGTATTAGCTGCGATCCTCCTGCCAACCTCCAGATAATTTTTATCGCTGATTCTACTTTGCGTTTCATTTGGACAGAGGTTTCTGCTGCACTTTATTACGAATTGCGGTATAGCCTGGGGGCAGATAGTATATGGACGACCCTAGGTCCTTTCCAGACAAATGAGGTTAATGTTTCAGGTCTCTTGCCCGATTCCATTTACCGAGCTGAGGTTCGTGTAATTTGTTTTCCCAATGAATTAGGAACGGAATGGAGCGCTTCCCAGCAAGTTAATATTCCAGGACCCAATTCTCAATGCCAACAACCCCTTAATCCATCAGGTAGGATCTTAGGCGAACAATCCCTGCTTTTCGAGTGGGACCCCGAAGGTGCTGCTAACTTATATAGACTTCGTTACAGACCCCTGGACTCGGAATCTTGGATAATCGAAGACAGCATCAATACCAATTCTAAGTTGCTCAGTGACCTGCTACCTGGGACTACCTACGAATGGGGTATTGGCTCCCTTTGTGGAGATTTCGTTTCCTTATGGACAGAAGGCCAAAACCTGAGCACTTGGATCGCTCCTTCCATTGATATTCTCTCTCCTGTGGATAGTACCACCTTGAATGAAGGCGATTCGTTACGTTTTGAATTTGGGGTAAGAGATGATGATGGCTTTGTAGCATCGATTCAATTGTTTAGTAATGGCTCTTTATTGCAAGAAATTCCGGGAGATACGTCTTTCTATGTTTGGCCCAACGTTCCTAGGGGCTTCTACCAGGTATACGCTGTAGCGACGGATAATAATGGGCTTACTCGAGTATCTGATACCCTTACAATTACGGTGGGACTAGATCTTGAAAATATCATATTAAGTGAGTTTGAGGTGAGTGGAAATGAACCCTGTAAGGTAGAGACAGAAGGTTTATTGGTTACGGATGTATCTGTTGGTGCCCTTACCTATGAGTGGTCATTCGGAGAAGGGGCAAGTCCAGCAACCGCTACCGGGAAGGGTCCCCACCGAGTAAGTTATTCTAGCTCGGGATTTAAAACCATTAAGTTGAAAGTCCAGAATGACGAAGGGGCCGTGGATAGTTCAGAGCAAAGGGTAGAGGTATTTGTCCAACCACGACGACCTTTTGCTGGAAATGACACTACTATTTGTGAAGGCGGATTCAGACTTCAAGCTTCAGCTGTTTCCGATGGCCAAGGTCTTTGGGAAGTCCTGTCTGGCCCCGCTGTTATAGATTCTGTAAATGAGCCCAATTCCTTTGTTTCTGGTTTGAGAATGGGGAATAACGTACTTAGATGGCGAGCAATTAGTGGCACCTGTGAATCCGAAGCAGATACCTTGGTCCTTACCCGGATTCGCTGTGCGCCTAAAACACCGGAAGAAATTGCGGGCCCCGATACCCTATGTCTTGGAGATACCCCCAGTAGTTTTGTCTTCTCTGTTCCTGCTGATACAAGCGCAGATAAATATACGTGGGTGACCCCTCCCGGCATTCAGGGAGATATAGATGCCAATACCTTGGTAATCACTTCCTTCTCCGGCGATGGGGGAAATATTCAGGTTATTGTGGAAAATGAAATTGGAGAAAGTAGCCCTGTTTCCAAATTTGTAACGATTGATTCCTGCTTGACACCTGTTGTTGGAGAATTTCAACTGAATGAATTTGGTGCTTTCCTTAAAGGAGAACAGGTTATCTTGGATTGGTTGGTATCCTTCGACCAGAGTATACAAAGCTATTCCATTGAAAAATCTACCGATAGCATCATTTTTGAATTGCTAGAGACAATTGAAGCGGATAAACTGCCTCTTTCGGAAATAAAATATCGAACCGTCGACCAAACTCCTATTCAAGGGAAGACTTACTATCGTCTGAAAATTACCAAGAGCTCAGGAGAAGAAGTTCTCAGCCAAGTAATCGTCTTACAATTAGGCGTAGATATTCCTCCAGGAGAAGTAAGTGTTTCACCTAATCCCCTCAATACTCAATCCATCGAAATCGCAATTCAGTCTCTGCAACCCGGAGATGTCTTGGTAACGGTTACCAATAGTTCTGGCCAAAAGCTCTACAAGCGCGTACATGGAGTTACAGCAGGTTTTACCTCTATTACCTTAGATACGATAGGCTGGCCCCGAGGAATTATTTATGTATCGGTACTACAATTCAATTCTTCTACAGAATTTGGCTTTAAGATTCAGAAAGAAAGCAATTAGCGAGTTGTATTAAAGTCTAATTTCTTAGGGCTTCCAACTCATCTGCTCCCAAGCCTCTTTTACTGTTTTTACCGGCAATTGGCATGCATTATCTCTACAGACATATATTTTAGGGGGGGAATGAAAGCGTTTGTCTAGGATCGGAAGAGGCTGAGTCTCTTCTGTTTCCGAACCTGCATACATCATTAAGGGATAATATCTCGCGTCCAATTTGTCTCTTAAGGAATTTGCTCCCTCTCCAGCTAACGCTAGCTCATAGAAGGGGTAGATTTGCCCCAATAGTAAGGTTCCCCAATGGGCATGCCAGTCAGGACTATCTAGGAACGAAGCTTTGGCATTAGCCAACATCTGTCGCGAAATTTCCAAATACTGTGTGTCTTGTGATAGGGTCCCCATTATGTGGAAGCAGGAGGCTAGCTTGGAGTTGGATCCAGGTATAACATCATCTTGAACCTCAATATACCGCTTAACCTGTACCTCACTCTCGTCCGAGGTATAAAAAAACATTCCACTTTCAGGGTCCATAAAGTGGTCTTGTACATAGCGCAGATGTAATTGCCCTTGGAGAAGCCATTTCCTGTCAAAGGTCAATTGGTATAAATAGAGGAGGGCATCAATGAAAAAAGCATAGTCATCCAGAAAGGCGGGGATACTGGCTTTCCCGTCTTTGTAATTTCGAAAGAGCTTACCCCCTTCCGATAGTTTATCGATGAGGAATTGAGCATTTCTTTGGGCGACATCCAGATAGGAAGGGTTTTGGAAACTTCGATAAGCATCTAGGTAGCCTTTTAGCATAAGGGCATTCCAACTACACAGAATTTTATCGTCCAGACCCGGTTTGATTCGTTTTTCTCGCTCTTTTAACAGGTTTTTTCTGGCCTTCTCCATTTTATTCTGAAATACCTCCTGATCGATGTTCCATTGTTGGGCAAAATCCCTTTCTGTTTCCAAGACGAATAGGACATTTTTTCCCTCCCAATTTCCAAAAGGATGGGCATTGTAATAGGAGGCGAAGAGTTTCGTATCTTCCCCTAAAAGAGACTCCATCTCCTCATAGTCCCAAGTGTAGTACTTTCCTTCTTCTCCTTCACTATCTGCATCCAGCGCCGAAAAAAAGCCACCCTCAGGACTGGTTAATTCCCTTTCAATGAAGGCCAGACTTTCAATTACCACTTTCTTGTATAGTTCCCTTGGATTTTGTCGATAAGCCTCTGCATACAGGCTAACTAATTGCCCGTTGTCATACAGCATTTTTTCAAAATGGGGTACCTTCCAATAGGGATCTACAGAGTACCTGGCAAAGCCTCCTCCCAAGTGATCATAGATCCCTCCAAAGGCTATTTTTTCCAGTGTAAGATCAACTGCGTGTTGTACATGTGAGTCCTGTATGAAGAAGGCTGCCTTTTGCAGGAATTGGTAATTGACAGGAATGGGGAATTTATTGGCGTTTACTTTCCTGCCCCCCCATTTAAAATCTACGCGTTGCATCCAGTCATTTAGCACTTCTTCCAGATGGGCTTGGGACAAAGGGCTATCTGTACCAACTTTGATTACTTTCCCCATTTGCAACATATAGCCCTGTACATTCTGGGCAGAAGCTTGGGCCTCCTCCTTTTGGTTGGCATAGTACTGCGCGAGTTGATTGAGGGCTGAAACCCAGCGTTCCTTGGGGAAATAAGTGCCCCCCCAAATGGGCTTTCCATCGGGTAAAGCCACACAATTCAAAGGCCAGCCTCCCTGACCTGTCATTAGTTGTACGGCTTCTATGTACGTTTTGTCTATATCTGGTCTTTCCTCCCGATCCACTTTGATGCAGACAAAGTGTTGATTCATGATGGAAGCTACTCCCTCGTCTTCAAAGGATTCCCGCTCCATGACATGACACCAGTGACAGGCGGAATATCCAATGCTAATCAATAAGAGTTTGTCTTCTTGTTGGGCTTTACCCAGTGCTTCCTCTCCCCAGGGATACCAGTCCACGGGGTTATGGGCATGCTGAAGAAGGTAGGGGCTGCTGGAGTGGATGAGCCTATTCGGCATAGGAAGAATTTACAGGGTTATTTATACACTCACTTCGAATTCTCGGAGGGCATCATTCAAAGAAACTTTTTTATCAGTAGAAGGTTTACGATGTCCAATAATAAAGGCACAGCTCACCTGGTGTTCACGCATGCCTCCAAACTTTTTGGGATAGGTTCCGGGAATGACAACGCTACGAGGAGGGACCTCCCCTTTCATCGTTTTTTCTACTCTACCTGATACGTCAATGATCCGGGTAGATGCCGTCAGCACTACGCCTGCACCAATAACGGCTTCTGAGCCTATTTTCACCCCCTCCACAACTATGCACCTACTTCCAATAAATGCTTCATCTTCAACGATTACGGGAGCTGCTTGAATCGGCTCTAATACCCCTCCAATTCCAACACCCCCACTCAAATGGACATTTTTCCCAATTTGTGCGCATGAACCTACTGTGGCCCAGGTGTCTACCATGGTGCCCGAGTCTACATAGGCGCCAATATTCACATAGGAGGGCATCATTACTACCCCTGGTGCAATATAGGCTCCATATCTGGCTGTAGCAGGAGGAACTACACGAACTCCTTTTTCTGCATAACCCGTTTTGAGTGGCATTTTATCATGATATTCATAGGGCCCCACTTCGAGGGTTTGCATTTTTTGAATAGGGAAGTTGAGAATTACAGCCTTTTTGACCCAATCGTTTACTTTCCACCCTGAGTCAGTGGGCTCAGCGCATCGAAGTTCTCCCTTATCCAGGGCCTCAATAGTGGATCGAATGGCTTCAAGGGTATCTGGATCAGTTAATCGAGAACGATCAGCCCATGCGGCTTCAATAAGGAAAGTATGGTTACTCATTTGGGAAAAGCATTAAACTATGAATGGTGAATGAAGTTTGAATTTGCTTATGAAAGGGCCAAAGTTGACTATTTTTTCATAGAAAAGCCAAGCAAGGCAGGGTATAAGCCTGCCTTGCTTGGTAAAAGTGAATAAACTTTATGAAACCCTAGACGATATCTTGTGCTAGAAGAATATGGATAGAGCGAATACCCAGAAGTCCCCTTCACCCCCTAGGTCAAAATCGGTCCCCCCAATAGTAATGGTATCGTCTGTACTTGAGAGGTAATTTTGGCGATTGACGTCAATGGCGAGGTTGCCTAAGTCTAAGCCGGCTCCATATTGAAGGGCCCATTTGGCAGCATTAAAGCTGCGTTTGAAGTTATCTACTTCTTCCAACTTGGAATTTGTGTTCAGGAGTAAACTAGCGGTAGGGCCAACCTGGAGGCGCAAAGGCCCTAACTTGACACCAGCAAGTATCGGAATATCAATTAAGAATCCGTTCTCATTTCGAAACTCGAGTGCACCTGTATTTTGAACGGCATCGTCGATGCTATAGTCTCGGCTAGTAGTCCGAAAAACCGCTTCGGGTTGTAAGTAGAAATTCCCCAGTTTTATTCGGGAAATTATCCCAATCCGAAAACCCACAGAGGCACTTTGTGCCTTGATTTTCAAGGTATCTAATTGGGCCTGGTTAAAAACAAGCACATCTGAACCAGATACACTACCCGTATGAATTCCCGCACGTATCCCGATTTTCACCTGAGCCTGGGCCAAAAGCAAGCAAAATATACACCCCAGAAATACAATACTTCTTCTCATGGTTATAAATTAATGTTAAATTTCATTACTAATTTTTTCGCTTCCAATATCTCCCTTCAAAAAATATTCCAGCCTAGAAAACCTAGAAGCGGTTAAATATACGGGAATATTTTGGGCATTTACAAGATAGAAAAATAGGGATAGATTCAGGGATGAGCTCTATTTTTATCCCCAAAAGCTTATCATTCTTATAAAGCACGTAGGTAATTTGTAAGGGTATAGTCTCAAAAATATATCTATTGAAGAAAAAATGGGAAGCTCCGACTACATTGGCATAACGGATTGAGCGAAATATTCTTATCCCACTAATAAGGTCTTTTCTTCTTTATCTATCATAGAAATAAATATAGGTAACAAGAATAGGTCAGCCAGCATGGCAAAAATGATGGTTAAGCCCGTAAATAATCCCGTATTGAATGTTCCCCCAAAATCCGAAGCCAATAACAACACAAAGCCAGACATCAAAACCAAGGAGGTAATGATGACGGCCTTTCCGGTCCCCAAAATTGTGAGTTTAATGGCTTCTTTTTGTGATTTCCCAAGGTTTCGTTCCAATTTATATCGAGTGAGGAAATGGATGGTATCATCTACAGCGATACCAAAGGAAATCACGAATACGATGGCAGTAGATGCAGTAAGTTTGATCCCTAAGAGCCCCATAACGCCTCCTGTGATGATAAGGGGGATAATATTGGGGACCATACTTATCACTAGCATTCGCCAAGAACGAAAAAGATAGCCCATGATAAGGCCAATTACGATAAAGGCGATAACCAATCCTCCCAATAGACTCCTCCTCAAATACAGTAGATTGCCATCGGTTAAATAGGCATGCCCTGTTACGTGGTGGGTGAAAAGGGTGGTATCACAGGAGGTAGTGATGAAGTGATCCAATCGATTGTGAAGGTCACTAAAGGCACCTGTTCCTACATCGGGCATACGGGCACTCACTCTGGCGATCCTTTTATCCTCACTCATAACCTTTTTGAGTAAGCCTTGGGTATCATTCAACTGAATAAAGGACATGATTTCCTCCACAGTCTCTTGTTGGGAGGGCAATTTGCGATACCGTTTGAGGTTCCCATTATAGAAGGAGTTTGCTTGGGAAATGATGCTAACAGGAGAAATAAAGGGACTAAAATAGCCCTCCTCTGCCAGGAAATTCTGGATCTTTCCCATTTCTCTCAGTACCTCCAAATCAGTTATTTTCTTTCCTTCAGCCGCTTCAATAGCCATTTCAAATGGCCGAAGTCCCGCGTTTTGAGCTTCAAAAAACTCCATTGATTTACGGATGGGATCTCGGGGACCAATATCCTCTAATAGATAGGTATCTAAAGAGATTTGACTGGTTAATGCCAAACATAGAAGGATAATCAAAGCTGAGATACCCATCACCAGTTTAGGCCGATTGGAAGTAAGCTGATATACCCATAAAAGAATTCGCCTCCATGCAGGATGATTTTCCAAGGACTTTTTTCGAAGAAAGCGGTCCACTGGAAGACGCATAATGGCATTGGGAAGAATGACAATAGAGATGATGTAGGTGAAGAGAACCCCAATCGCTGCATAAAAACCGAATTCGCGGATAGGGGGAATACGGGATACAGTGAGAGAAGCAAAACCGATAGCAGTAGTTAGACTTGTCAAAAAAGTCGCAAATCCAATCTCATCTAACGTTCTTTTCATCGCCTCTTCTTGAGATATGCCTCCATTCACCTCATTTAGGTATTTGGTGATGAGGTGGATGACATCAGACATCCCTACCACAAAAATTATGGGAATCAAGAGGTTATTGATCAGATTGATGGGCTGCCCTCCCCAACCCATTAAACCGGTAATCCACAAGAGAGAACCCAAAATGACCAATACGGGTATGATAACCCCCCAGAGATTTCGATACATCAACCACAGGACCATGACGATCAAAATCACCGATATAGAAACGAACATGATCAATTCCTCAGCTAGCTTTTGGGTATATCGGGTACGGATAACGGGGATCCCCGTAATGACATATTCATAGCCACTTTCTTCTAATAGACTTACCAAATCATCGTGAAGCACATCTCGTTCGGGCGCATCAAATAATTCTGGGGTGATGATAATAAAACCGCAGAGGTATTGGATATCCTGAGTAACCAAAAAGCCTAACAAGGTAGAGTCTTTCAATATACGGCGACGCGATGCCACTACTTCCTCCGCTGAATCAAACTCAAACCAAGGTCTTTGAGAAACGCCAAGACCCCGTTTTCGAATATAAGTGGCCTGGGTAGCAGAAAACATGGAGTCAACCCCGGGAAGACCAGACATGGTATCAAACATGCTATCTACCTTTTGTAAAAAGGATTGCTCAAATACATCTACCCCTGGACTTTTGACAGCCATCTGAATCACGAAGTTTTGATCTTCAGAGAAAAGTTCCTGGTAGGCCTCATAGTACTTGTACTCAGGATCAGTCTTGGGATAGAAACTGTCGAAACTAAAATCTATCCTAAGAAAGGAGAGACCATAAATCATGAAAATGGTGAGAAGGCATATGGCAATGAATAGCTTTCGCCTGTTGAGAAGAATAAATTCCATTTGGTGACCCCTGTTAAGACAAATAAATGTTACTTTCCTACGTCAAACATCCCAAATAATACCGGGAAAGTTTCGGAATTGTTTAAGGGGAATCAGTAAATAAAACAATATAATTATTTAAATCATAAAATATATGAAAATAGCAATTGATTTTGACGGAGTGATTCATGGGTATTCGAAGGGGTGGAATGGAGGAGAGATTTACGATCCACCAGTACCAGGTGTTAAGGAAGCCATGGAAGCCCTAAAAGCCCAGGGGCATACCCTCTATATTTTCACAGTTAGAACTAATAAGATATTTCACAAAGACGAAAAAGAACAGCGAAAGGCCATTGAGCAGTGGATGAAGGAGCATGAAATTCCTTTCGACAAAATTTGGACCTTTGGCAAACCCATGGCCGATATCTTCATTGATGACAGAGCCATTGGATTTCGGGGGGATTGGGAAGCTACGCTCAAAGAGGTGGACGGATTTAAGGTATGGAATAAGGAGTAAGTTTTCCTTAGCTTATCTTAAACCGGAACTCATTACTACCCTCTGGAACAAATCCTCGCTCATAAAACGTTACTTGATCTTCCTTATCAATTAGGATAACTGTTGATGTACGCGTTCCATATTCCGGACTTTGAATAAACATAGCCGACAATAACCTTTCCCATTCAAGGGGAACTCCCGTTTGAGGCAGTTGTTCATCCGGAGCCAAACTTGAGTCTGATAGGAAATCCAGTGCTGCTTGAGGCTTTAGGGCCTGTGAAGTGAGGAATTTTTCTAAATAATTTTTACCCTTTTTTACCTTGGGCCAAGGGGTATCCAATAGGTGATTACTCAAGCCATATATACCCGGCTTTAATTTTTGGGCTTCAACTCCCCGATTAGAGGAATACCACAATTCATCAGGATTTCCGAATAAAAGGTTATATCCATTGAAAGCCTCGGGTTTAAAGGTTTCCCAATAAGTTTCAGGGCTTTGTTGAGCAGTTAGGAAGTCTTTTACCAAATCCCCTCGGGAAGGTGCATTAGGAATCTGAATACCCGGTTCTCTATAATTCGTAAGAGCAGCAAATCGGCCATTGCGATTGATGCCCATCCAGGTTCCTCCTGCTTGGAGGTCTCTTCCTCCCAGTATGTGAGGATGATCCTCCCACCAATGGGCTGAACGCGTATTACGCTTGTAGAATTCATCACGGTTAGTAGCAACGATCAATTTATAGCGTGGGTGATACTGGTAGGCAAATAAAATCAAACACATAGTGGTATATTAGCCTGCAAATTACGAATCCTTAGAGAATGTTGGACTTGGGAAAAAAAATCCTTCAACGGATTATGCAAAAGCTTTTGGGCTTCGACAATTATTTATTCCTTTTTTCCTTGTTTATCCAAAATACCCTAAAATGGAATCCAAAAGAAGGGCATTTTAGGCATTTCCTCCAAATGCTCCACCCAACGGATAAAGTAATTGACGTTGGTGCAAATATAGGGATTATGACCTCTTTGCTTGCCAAAAAATGTAGAGAAGGGAAAGTCTTTGCTATTGAACCCATTCCAGAGAATATTAAAGCACTAGAGCGAATGCTCCGATTTCATGGTATTACCCAAGTAAGGGTCTTACCCCTTGCTGTGGGAGAGCACTCAGGCAAACTTGAAATGGGTATGCCCATTATAGAGGGGGTGAGGATGCAAGGCCTCAGCCATGTCATCCACCCAGATATAGAGGGCTATCAGGCCCCTTATCAGAGCTATCAGGTTCCCATAAAGAGTCTTGATGAATTATTTCCTAACGAATCCATCTCCGCTATCAAAATGGACGTGGAAAATTTTGAGGTACACGTATTGAAAGGGGCCAAGAACCTATTAAGCCGATGTAGGCCCCTGATTTACATGGAGCTATGGGACAATGCCAACCGGCAAGCTTGTTTACAATTCTTGGAAGATTTGGGATACCACCCTTATGTTTGGAATAGAGGGCAGTTAGTAGCCTTTCAGCCAGAGAAACATACCCAGCACAACTTTTTCTTTACTAGTGGAACGAATTCCGCAAAAGATGTTTAACTTCCGCCTGTTTTTTAACGATTCTTTTCCAGAATTCGAAATACTTTTATGATATCTCTCAGTGCAACAAGTCAGGCTTTGCAAGCAGCGATCCCATTGCCAGCCTCCAAAAGTGAAAGCAATCGAGCCCTAATTATTCAGGCGCTTACCAACCCTGCATTTGAACTGCATAACCTTGCCTCTGCAAGAGATACACAAACAATGATCCGCTTATTAGCTTCCGAGGGACATGTCCTGGATGTCATTGATGCGGGTACAACGATGAGGTTTCTCACGGCTTATTTTGCTGCTGTTGGAAGAGATCAGATACTTACCGGAACTCCGAGGATGTGCAAGCGGCCTATCGGAATATTAGTAGAGGCTCTCAAAAGTCTGGGAGCAGAAATTGAATATTGGAAGCAAGAGGGTTTTCCTCCCCTCCACATTATCAGTAAAGGAGCAGGTATTAAGGGAGGCAAGGTTAGCCTACCGGGAAATGTTAGTAGTCAATTTATATCTGCCCTTTTGATGATCGGCCCTGTTTTAGAAGGAGGGCTAGAAATACAGTTGGAAGGAAAAATTACTTCCAGACCCTACATTGAAATGACCTTGGGTATGATGGCGTATTTTGGAGTAAAGGCAGACTGGAAAGAACAGGTAATTAGAGTTCCCAATCAACCCTATAGGGGCCAAGCTTATACCATTGAATCGGATTGGTCAGCTGCCAGCTATTGGTACAGTATGGCGGCTTTGTCTGAAGCTGCTGAATTGAGAATTCATGGATTGAGAAACCCCTCCCGCCAAGGGGATTCTCGGATTGCAGAAATTATGGAGCCCTTTGGCGTATTCACGGAGTACGAACAAGGGGGAATAGTCATAACAAAAAGACCCTTGGTTAACTTTGAGGAGGTATCGATTGACTTTACCGATTTTCCCGATCTGGCCCAGACTATGGCGGTAGTGAGTGCCGCTACCGGTAAGCCTCTAAAGCTTTCTGGACTTCATACTTTACGCATTAAAGAGACAGATCGCATTGCAGCCCTCCAGACAGAACTGGGTAAATTCGATGTAAAAATGTCCTCTAATGACGATATTCACTTCCGAGTGAGTGGCAAATTTACCCCCACTCAATCGACTGTTGATACCTATGAAGATCATCGAATGGCTATGGCCTTTGCCCCCTTGGTCTTGAAACAGGAAACCCTTTGGATCAAAGACCCTGATGTGGTGAGAAAGTCCTATCCCGAATTTTGGGATCATTTGAAGTTAGTCGGCATACACATATCGGATTGACCATATGAAAATATTGATTATTGGAGCGGGGAATATGGGGCTTACCTATGGAAAAGGGTTCATCCAATCCCATGTGATAAAGCGGGAAGATTTGTTTTTCTTGGACCGTCTAGAAGGGAAGGCTTCACAAGTAGAAAACTTATCAACCTATGGATTGGAGGTCAAGCCAGGACCATATATAGGAGAGATGGATGTGGTCATATTGAGTGTCAAACCTCAAGATTTTGAAGCCTTAGCTCGGGATATACGGCCTTTCATTAGGGAAGAGCAACTCATCTTTTCTATTATGGCCGGAATTAATATTGCCCGTATTCGGAGTCAACTAGGGCTAAGCAAAGTTATCCGGGCTATGCCCAACCTACCTGCCCAGATGGGGCTGGGTATGACGGTATTTACGACCTCTGAAGAAGTGGATAAGAAGGACTTATTTATTGCACAGAATCTGTTAAATACTACTGGAAAAGCTATTTATACGCCTCAGGAATCTCTTTTGGATGCTGCAACTGCTGTTTCAGGGAGCGGCCCCGCTTTTGTGTTTTTTTTTATGGAGGCGATGATAGAAAAAGGAATAGAAATGGGATTTTCGGCGTCGGAAAGTCAGCTGTTAGTCGAACAAACCTTTTTAGGTGCCGTTCAACTCCTCAAGCGAAATGATATCACCTGCAAAGAGTGGATTCAGAAAGTTGCTTCAAAAGGAGGAACTACTGAAGCGGCCTTAAAAAGTTTTGGAGAATCCCAACTAAATGACAAAATAGCTAAAGGCTTGGAAGCAGCGCGCCTTCGCTCGATCGAACTGAGTGAGAATTGAGGGAAAAGCAGGGTTTTGCTACTCTTGATTAAAAAATGCCCATTCGGAATAATACTTTTCGAGTTAGTTTCGTTCTAGAAAAGGGTACAATTTTTTGTATTTCTTACATACTTTGGGATATGACTAAAGTTTGCCTCCCTTTTTTTATTTCAGTAAGCAGGTGTAATTTTGCACACAAGGTCAGGAGCATGGTGGAGTTAAGAACTAAACGGTATTCAATTCATGTTTGAAGGAAAAGCACTTCGAAATATCATCATAGCTGGAGCCATACTCCTTTTAGGGTTGGTGGGTTTCTTGGCCTATTCAAACCAGCAAGTTGTTACCAGTAGAGCGGAGGTAAAGCAGAAAGTGGTAGATATTACCAATTTGCTTCGTCAAAAAGAGGAAGAAATGCTGGAGTTAGAAGTTCTCTTTGAAGATCGAGAGCAGGAGGTAGAGGTGCGAAATAGATTGCTCAAGCAGAAAAGAATCGAATTGGTCCAGTTAAGGGATCAAATCGAGGAGCTTAAAAGGACTAAGCAAGTAGATCAGAAAACGATTGCAGCTTTAGAAGAAAAATTGGCCAAAATGGAGGCCCAAATGAATGACTTCCAAGAGAGGGAAATGGATCAACTCCTGGCTAGAGTCCTTATTCAGAAAAATCTCATTGATAGCATTACAGTAGATTCCCGAGCCCTAAGGGTGGAGAATCAAAATATGCGCAAGCAGTTGGGCTTGGCGGAAGTGGTTACAACTCCTCAAAGTGGCAATGCCAACAGCTTGCCTAATGCTGAAAACTTTGCTTTTTACCTACTTCTTGATGGGGCTCGTCAGCAAGTTGTGGCTCCCAATGCGTCTGATGTAAAGACCATGGAGGTTTGCTTTGAATTGCTGGAAAGCGTTACCATCCCCATCGGGGACTATGATCTCTATATGGTGTATATAGACGCTAATGGAGAGGTGCTCACTCAAGGTAGTTCAGAGAATCTATTTGCAGTGAATGGCAATCGTAGTTTTTTTACCGCCAAAAAGAATATCCGCTATGATGGGGGCGAGCAGACCATCTGCATGCCCATCTCTTTTGACAAAACCCCTCCTAAGGGGGGACATGAAGTGCAGATATACTGCAAAGAATCTGTTATCGGCCGAGGAACTTTCCGGGTAAAGTAGATCCTAGCGCCTTCCGAACCTTTTACCAATTTTTCCATAGTTAGCTAAATTGCCTTATCTTGGAAATACTATATATTTCCCAAGATGAGAAATTTCCTTATTTCATTATTCGTTTTAGCCCTTAGTTTATTTTCTTGTAAGCCCACCGAACTGCTCGAATGCGAGGTATTGGTTATTGGTGGCGGCGCAAGCGGTACCCCAGCAGCCATCCAGGCAGCACGTGGGGGGGCAGATGTAATTTTAGTGGAGGAGACAGATTGGCTAGGAGGAATGTTGACTGCGGCAGGGGTAAGCGCTACAGATGGCAACCACCGTTTGCCATCAGGACTTTGGGGAGAGTTTAGGGAACACTTATACCAACATTATGGAGGTCCTGAACTCGTATCTACAGGTTGGGTAAGCCATACCCTATTTGAGCCCCATGTTGGAAATCAGATTTGGACCCAAATGGCGGATGCTGAGCCAAATCTCAAGCGCTTTCATGGCTATTATCTTACAGAAATCCTCCTGGAAGGAAATCGTGTGACCGGAGCTAGCTTTAAACACCGAGAGGGAAAAAAACTAGAGATTAAAGCAGAGATTGCAATCGAGGCAACGGAATTGGGGGATGTACTTTATCAAGCTGGTGCACGATATTACACAGGATTTGATACGGAGGAAGAACCCCACAACGAATTCATCCAAGACCTTACCTATACTGCAATTTTAAAGGATTTCGGCCCAGAAGTAGACAAAACTATTCCCAAACCCGACAATTATCAGCCAGAGTTATATGATTGCATATGCAAAGAGCTTTGCCCTATAGATAGTGCTACCTTATTGAGTTGTGCAGAAATGATGGAGTACGCCCATTTACCAGGGGATAAGTACCTGCTCAACTGGCCTCGGAATGGGAATGACTACTTTCTCAACCCCATCGAAATGAATTACGAGGAACGGGAAAAGGCCTATCAGGCTGCTAAGGATAAAACTTTGGGACTGGTTTATTTCCTTCAAACAGAAGCGGGATTTTCCCATTTGGGGATTGCAGAAGATGAATTTCCGACAGCAGATCATTTACCTTTGATTCCCTATCATAGAGAATCGAGACGGGTAAAAGGAAGACTCCGATTGGAGGTAGCAGATTTATTGGCCCCTTATCAAGACCCCAATAGGCCCTTGTATAGAAGAGCCATTGCAGTTGGGGATTATCCCTTAGATCTCCACCATCTTGAGAAACCCAATATCCCTAAGCAGGAGTTTCCTCCCATTCCCTCTTTTTCCATACCCTACGATGTAATGGTACCTGAGCAAATAAAAGGCCTGTTGGTAGCAGAAAAGAGTATTTCTGTTTCTCACGTAGTGAATGGGGCTACCCGCCTTCAACCAGTTACCATTCTATTGGGCCAAGCCGCAGGGGTAGCTGCATCATTAAGCGTAAAAGAGAATGTTCTTCCAAGAGACCTTTCGATTCAAGCTATACAACAAAACTTATTGGACGCTGGATGCTGGCTCATGCCTTACCTAGATATCACTCCGAATGATAGCTTCTTTCAATCTATCCAACGGGTGGGAGTAGCCGGCTGGATGAAAGGGAAAGGTATTCCTATCGCTTGGGCCAATGAAACGCGCTTCTATCCAGATAGTTGTGTGTTGGAAAGTGTATTTGATGAAGCCATAAGCAGAGCAAAATCTTACCCGGAAGTTTTACCTGCTCTTCCCAAGATGCAGACCACAAAGTGTATCACCTGGAGTGAGGCTATCTTCAAATTGTGGCAGCTTACCCAATCTCAGACAAATGTTGATCCCATTTTCAGAGAGAATACAACTGGATTACTCCTCACTCAGGCCATTCAGTTTTTTCAGGACCAAAACTTGATTGAAAAGAAACCTTCTTATGAAATGGACCGCCCACTCAAGAGATGGGAGTTGGCGGTATGGCTGGACAAACTTTTCCAACCCCATGGAGGGAGTTGAGCAGGGGAACTTGGTGTGCCCCCCGTATTCTCATCCTATACAGGTCAACTAATAAGAAGGGAATAAGCTTCCTATCCGATTTCTACCAGCTCTATTTCAAAAATCAAATCTTGCCCAGCAAGCGGATGATTTCCGTCTAGAACCACCCCTGTTTCGGTCACTTCCACAATCTTAACATTGAGTTGTTGACCATCGGGTTGTTGAGCCATCAATTCCATTCCTACTTCGGGGGTGATATTATCGGGGAAATGGGCTTTGGGAACTTCCTGAATGAGTTCAGGGTTTTTGGGACCATAGGCCTCTACACTTGGGATCGTAATGGTTTTTTTCTCTTCAATAGCCATACCCAAAACTGCATGGTCAAAACCAGGGATTACCTGACCTGCCCCCAAAGTAAAGGAAAGGGGTTCGCGACCGGCAGAGCTATCAAACTGCTCCCCATTGGTAAGCTTACCCGTATAGTGTACCTTAACTGTATCGTTAACTTTTGCCTGAGACATAGAATAGCGTTTTTCCCTCATTTCACAATTTCCTCATACACCAAGCACGCAGCAACCTTACTGGACATAGGAGGGAGTGGCTATACTCAGCTCGCCTGTTCCGCTTTCCTTGATGGATGCCAAAACTAAGAAAACTATGAGGCAATTGCTAAAATGGGGAGGATGCCGGCTAAGGCTCAGTTGATATCTTCTAAGATACTCAAATAACTCTTGTAGCGACTAGCCGGAATTTCTCCTGCATCCAAGGCCAATTTTACCGCACATCCCGGTTCATTGAGATGAAGGCAATTGTGGAATTTGCAGTATTCTAGTCGGTCGAAAAACTCAGGGAAATTATGGCTTACTTCCTCTTGAGTGAAGTTGGCAATACCGAGCTCTTTGATTCCCGGGGAATCTATGATGTAGCCTCCTACCTCCAGGGGATACATCTCTGCAAAGGTAGTCGTATGAGTTCCTTTATTAGAATAGGTGGATATTTCGGAGGTTTTTAAGTCGAGCTCTCCTTCCACCAAGTTGATTAAAGAAGACTTCCCTACACCCGAATGCCCCCCTACAAAGCTGATTTTGTCTTTTAGCAGCGAAAGGGCTAAGTCCCGATATGTGGGATCTACAGCACTCAGACAATCTACTTCGAATCCTACCTTTTTATATACTTGAATGACTTCCGCTAGTTTTTCCTGGCTAGCTTCTCCCTGGATTAAGTCTATTTTGTTGATAATAACGCGGGTAGGAATATCAAAGGCGGTAGTGATTAATAAAAATCGATCCGCAAATCCATAGGAAGTAACAGGCTGATCAACCGTAAAAATAAGGAGAGCCTGATCAATATTTGCGCATAAAATATGTTCACGGTGCTGCTGTGCGATAGCCTTACGAGATATGTAGTTAATTCGCGGAAGGACCGCTGTAATCATTCCCAATTCATTAGGTGATTGGGGAGGTAATAATTCCACAAGGTCTCCCACCACTACTGGATTGGTAGCGGATTGGTTTTTTAGGCGGAAATTTCCCCGGACCGCACACTTGTAGATGAGACCTTTTGCCGTCTGTACATTACATCGGTTACCCATTGACTGGATTACCCTTCCTTTCAAAGGTTCTCCTAAAAGCTTTTCCACCCCTTTTGAATCTACGTTCTTTTTAACTCTCCCCATTTCCTAAATATAGCTTGTTTTCTGCTAGGTTAAGCTTTTGTTCTAGGTCAAAATTTGAAATTTTAAAAAAAATTCAAAAAAATTAACTTTATTTTTGAAATATTGCTACATTTCGCTACTTTTTTTAAACATTAAGAATTTATTACTATGAAAAAAAGACTGCTACGAAGTACTTATTTGTTAACCCTCTTTTTCCTATTAGGGACTAATTCTCTCTGGGCACAGGAAGGGATTGATACAGGTACTACTGCCTGGATGCTTACTTCAACCGCACTTGTCCTACTAATGGTCCCTGGCTTGGCCATGTTTTATGGAGGGCTGGTAAGTACCAAGAATGTTCTGGGAACCATGATGCATAGTTTTGTCGCTATGGGGATAATGACGGTGCTCTGGATTATTCTAGGGTATTCTATGGCCTTTGGAAGTAATGTATGGGGGGGATGGTTTGGTTGGAATAAGGACTATGTTTTTCTGCAGGGAATCGATGACAGTATTTCAGGAGGAATTCCCGAATACGTCTTTGCGATGTTTCAGGGAAAGTTTGCCATTATTACCCCAGCCCTGATTGCCGGTGCTTTTGCGGAGCGGGTAACCTTCAGAGGGTATTGTATTTTCATTGCCCTTTGGGGAATAATTGTTTACAACCCTTTATGCCACTGGGTTTGGGCAGAGGATGGCTTCCTATTTAACTTGGGAGCAGGAGGGGCAATTGACTTTGCCGGTGGTACTGTGGTACATATATCTGCCGGAGTCAGTGGCTTGGTTGCAGCTATCTATTTGGGAGCCAGACGAGGCTTCCCCAAATCCACGCTAAGGCCCAATAACCTGGTAATGACCCTCATCGGTGCCGGTTTGCTGTGGGTAGGTTGGTTTGGGTTCAATGCGGGAAGTAGTGTATCCAGTGGCTTAAGTACCGCTCAGGCACTAACCGCCACCCAGGCTGCAGCTGCATCAGGAGCTTTAATGTGGATTTTAATAGAAGGCTTTCATCAGGGGAAAGCTACCGCCTTGGGCTTTGTCAGTGGGATTCTGGCCGGCTTAGTTGCGATTACTCCTGCTGCAGGAGTGGTACAACCCTTAGGAGCTCTGATTCTTGGTGCAGTTGCTTCTATCGTATGTTACCTGGCAATTATGCTCAAAAATAGGTTGGGATATGACGATTCTTTGGATGCCTTTGGTATTCATGGAGTGGGGGGAATTGTAGGAGCAATTCTACTCACCTTTTTTATCCGGGATTCCTGGATGGCTGATGCTGCTACAGCTGCTGGAGGAAGTTGGACTCTCATGCAACAATTAAGTGTTCAGGTTCAGGCGGTATTACTGGCCATTGGTTACGCAGCAATAGTTACCTTTATTTTACTTCTATTGGTGGAAAAAACCATTGGTTTACGTGCTCCCGCAGAAAAGGAAATGCAAGGACTAGATAGTGCCTATCATGGAGAACTCGGTTATGGAATGTTAAGCCCTAATTAATCTAAACTACTACAATACCTATGAAACTGATAACGGCGATTATTCGCGAAAATAAACTGGACCAGGTACGAGAAGCTCTCATAGAAGCTGGAATTTCCCGTATCTCAGTAAGTAGAGTCGCTGGACATGGCCAGCAAATGCAAGAGCAAATCTACCGGGGACAAAAGCTGATCCCTATGCTAAATCCCAAAATTAGACTTGAAATTGCCGTAAACGATGAATTTGTTGAAATAACCTGCAATACCATCATAGAAACGGCTCGATCAGCGGGCGGAGGAGCTATTGGGGATGGGAAAATTTTTATCCTTCCCCTGGAAGAATGTATCAGGATACGCACCGGAGAAAAAGGAGGAAAAGCGATATAAGGAAGGGGTTAAAATACCTTAAGGATTTCCCGAAATCATACCTGTTGAGGGATGATTTCGGGATTTTTTCATGCCTGTAAATGAGTCATTTTTGAGAAAGGGTCTTGCTGTCCAGATTCTGCACTCCAATAATTTTCAAAAAATATTTAATTTTATTTGTGTAATATATAAAAAACGTATATATTTGTATCATCATTTAGGGCTTTTAACTATATCGACCAAGATATGGTTTTTTAAGGGGGTTAACGGGGGCTGGAAACAGCCCCTCTTTTATTTTTTTAATAAAAGAGCTTTTTTCTTATCAAATTTTTTACATATACTTGCATTCGTATGAAACTTCGCATTTCCTATACAGGCTTATTTTATGCATTCTTCTATTATTTTTTTAGGAGCATGTGAGGGCCTTGTATACTTCGTATAAAGATTTTTCAAGCGTCCTCCTATTTTGGAGGACGCTTTTTTTATTGTATGATGAAAACACACATATTACACAAGCATCCAACTTCAAGTCGAAGAGTTGCTATTCAAGGGGTTGAAGGCTCCTTCCACGAAATTGCAGCCCAGCAGTTTTTCGGAGAGAATATTCCGTTAGAAATGTGTGATTCCTTCCCTGTTTTATTTAGGAGCTTGGAATCGGAAGTAGCAAGTTGTGGAGTTATGGCCATCGAAAACAGTGTGGCAGGGTCCCTTTTACCTAACTATGCCCTTCTTAGGGAGTCAGATTTTTGTATCCTGGGGGAAGTATACCTCCGGATTCAACACAATCTGCTAGTATTGCCCGGAGTTCAGTTGCAAGATATTAAAGAGATCCATTCCCATCCCATGGCACTGCACCAATGCCGAAAATTTTTAGGTAAATATCCTCATATTAAAGCCGTTGAAAGTGAAGATACAGCCTTTAGCGCCAAACAGATTCGGACTCAGTTAATGAAGGGAAGGGGGGCAATAGCTAGTTTGAGTGCCGCTAAACATTATACCTTAGATATCCTAGAGGAAGAAATCGAAGACAACTCTAGAAATTTTACCCGCTTTCTCGTTTTGGCCCATAAGACAGATGAAATTTTGAAGGGAATCACCAAAAACAAGGCTTCCCTTTGCTTCAACCTGGCCAAGAGTTCACAAAAAGTGGGAAGTCTCTCAGGAATACTTTCCATTTTTGGTCATTATGACATGAATTTGACCAAAATTCAATCCCTCCCTTTACTGGGGCATGAATGGGAGTATTTTTTCCATATAGACTTAGAGTTTGAATCCTATGACCGTTATGTACAGGCCTTAGATGCCGTTCGGCCCCTTGTCAGTGAATTGAAAATATTGGGAGAATATCCTCGGGGAGAAAAGTCAATTGTCAAATAATCAATTCTATCGCTCGATGATCATTCCTGTTGCAGATCGATTACAAGCCGTCGAGGAATATTATTTCTCTACCAAGCTCCGTGAAATACGGAAGCGGATAGCGGAAGGACAAGATATCATTAATCTAGGGATTGGAAGTCCGGATTTACCTCCTTCACCAGAGGTACTTCAGACCTTAATTGAAGCTGCTGGAAAGCCTGATAACCATGCCTATCAACCCTACAAAGGAGTTCAAGCACTCAGAGATTCTTTCTGTTCCTGGTACAAACACACTTTTGAGGTGAAGATGGATCCTGATACAGAGTTATTACCTCTAATGGGGTCTAAGGAGGGGATAATGCATATTTCTAATGCTTTTTTGAATCCTGGGGATGAGGTATTGGTACCTAATCCAGGATATCCCACATACTCTTCCGTAGCGCGCTTGCTTGGGGCGAGAATCCGATATTACAGCCTAGCAGAAGAGGAAGGTTGGTATCCCAATTTGACTCGATTGGCGGAATCAAATCTAGATAGGGTAAAAATTATGTGGATCAATTACCCTCATATGCCCACGGGTACAGCGGGAAGTGCCAAATTATTCGATGAACTGATTGGCTTTGCCCGGGCTCATAGGATTCTCCTAGTGAATGATAATCCCTACAGCTTAGTTTTAAATCCAAGTCCGATGAGTATACTTTCCCGGCCGGGGGCAAAGGAAGTAGCGATCGAATTAAATTCCCTCAGCAAATCTCATAATATGGCGGGGTGGCGTGTAGGGATGGTGGCAGGAGCAGCGAGCTATATTCAGCATATCCTAACAGTAAAGAGCAACATGGACTCGGGAATGTTTCTTCCGCTACAATTGGCTGCTTCAAGGGCCCTACTTTTGGAGTCAGAATGGCATGAACAACGAAACCAGACTTATCGTCAGCGCAGAGAGATTGGATGGGAGATTTTGGAGGGATTGGGTTGTAGAGGGAGTAAAGAACAGGTAGGGATGTTTTTGTGGGCAAAAATACCCGCTAATCAGTCCTCTAGTGCAGATTTCTCAGATCGCATCCTGGATTCCCAGTCGGTTTTTCTGACACCAGGCTTCATATTCGGGCAGCAGGGGGAAGGATTTATTCGTTTATCATTATGCAACTCTCAGGATCGTCTGGAGGAAGCTTTACATAGAATTCAAAGGGCATGGTCATAACTATCATTGGATTAGGATTGATTGGAGGCTCGCTGGCCTTGGACTTGCGGGCAAATGGGTTTGCTTCAAGGTTAATTGGGGTAGACCAATCGGAGGAGCATTGTGAAATTGCGTTGAAAAATCAACTTGTTGATGAGATTCTTACCTTGGAAAAGGCTTGTTGGGAATCAGATATGATCTTACTGGCCATTCCTGTTAGTGCCATAGCTGGGTGCTTTCCTGAAATTCTGACTGCTATTCCCCAAAATTGTGTCGTTATAGATATGGGATCCACCAAAAAGGAAATTGCGGAGTTGCTGGCTAATCACCCCAGAAGGGGAAGAGCTGTATTGGCTCATCCCATGGCTGGAACTGAGTATTCTGGCCCCCAGGCAGCGGTGAAAAATTTATTTCACGGGAAAGCTGCCATCATTTGCGATAAAACACATAGCGATCCAGATGCTTTGCATACAGCGGAGAGGCTCTTCAAAAGCTTGTTTATGCAGTTGGTCTACATGGATTCAACGGATCATGATGTTCATGCAGCCTATGTATCCCACATCTCCCATATTTCTTCCTTTGTCCTGTCATTGACGGTATTAGAGAAAGAAAAGAGTGAGGCGAATATATTTAATTTGGCTAGTGGGGGGTTTGCTTCTACCGTTCGGTTGGCTAAGAGTTCTCCAAAAATGTGGCGGGATGTATATGAGCAAAATGCGGGAAATATCCTGGATGTTTTGGATAGCTACCTGGAGAAAATGCAGCACTTCCGTGATTTGATCTCCCAAGGCGATTTTGATAGGACCTATGACCTCATGCTAGAAGCCAATGGAATTCGGAAGATTCTAGACAAAAGTCTACAAGAAAGAGAGATTATTCTTTAATAATTTATATATAAACCGTAAACAACACAGTAATCATGGATATTCAACAAATTGAAGATTGGGGCTTGGGTCTTCAAACACCCCTGGTAATTTCGGGACCCTGTAGCGCCGAATCCCCTGAACAGGTAATGGAAACGGCGAAAGGCGTTGCTCAGCACGGGGTGGGTATTCTACGTGCGGGCATTTGGAAGCCCCGAACCCGGCCTAATTCCTTCGAAGGGGTAGGGGCTGTGGGGCTGAAATGGCTAAAAGCTGCCGGCAAGGAAACGGGTATTCCCGTGTGTACCGAGGTTGCAAATGTCAAGCACGTATATGAGGCCTTAAGAGCTGGAGTAGATATCATGTGGATAGGGGCCAGAACCACCACCAATCCCTTTGCCGTTCAGGAAATTGCAGATGCATTAGACGGGGTAGATGTACCTGTAATGGTCAAAAATCCGATTTCTCCAGACCTTAAGCTTTGGATAGGTGCGATGGAGCGTCTCCTGAATGCGGGAATTAAAAAAATCGCCGCCATCCATAGGGGTTTTGCCTACTACGGAGAAAGTAAATACAGAAATAAACCCCAGTGGGAAATTCCTATAGAACTTAAAAGGCTCTATCCCCAACTGCAGGTCATTTGTGATCCTAGCCATATTTGTGGAAGGCGTGACATACTGGCAGCGGTTTCTCAAAAGGCTTATGACCTCAACTTCGATGGGCTCATGTTGGAATCACATCCCAACCCAGACAAAGCCTTGAGCGATGCCAAACAACAGGTTACTCCTAATGGTTTGGGAGAAATCTTGAATAATTTAGTTCGTCGAGATCCTAAGGGACATAATCAACAAGAACTTAGCCGTTTGGATTCCTTTCGGGAGATTATTGACGATATGGACTATAAGCTAATCAATACCCTTGCTGAACGGATGCAAGTTGTTGAGGAAATTGGACGCTATAAGAAGGAAAAGAATATTACCATCCTTCAGGCAGACAGATGGAATGAAATCATTCGAGACCGGGTTCAACATGGCGTTCCCAAAGGCCTCAGTGAAGACCTGTTAACTCAAATTCTGCAATTGGTTCACAAGGAATCTATTCGCCACCAGACGCAGATTATGAATGAGCAAGTGGGGGAAGAAGTGGGGAAGTAGTTGAATAGTCCATGGTCGATGCAGGCTGGCCGAGAATGGCTTTTCTGAGAAAGAACCTTCATTCCACTATGTCCTTTTAGGGCCAAAATGAGTCCTGGAGGGGCGAAATATCATCAGGTAGGGGAGTTATCCAAGGATATAATCCCCTAATCTGTATGACAATTTCCGTTCTCGGCCACCCTGGATGGTCCACAGCTTGAGGTGAGAGTGGTGAGGAGGGAGTAGAAAGACTAGGCAACTAAGAACTCTCCCCTCTCTCCAAACACCTATTTGCTTAAACTGTGGACTGTCGACCAATAAACCAAACGCCTATTCAAACTCTATCCGAAACTGGGTACACCCGGGTTTAGGGGTGGAGAGGGAAAATTTACACTGATGATTGAGAAGAATTTCTCTTACAAGGGTAAGGCCTATGCCTTGCCCTTTGGTTTTGGTACTAAAAAAGGGACTAAATAATTTCTTTTGAATTTTTTCGGGGATGCCAGGACCGTCGTCCTGAATGATTAGGCAGCGATCTGCGGTACGGGTAGATATCTTAAGGTGCCCATGGGAATCTATGGCTTCGAAGGCATTTTTGATAATGTTCACCAGCACCTGCTCGATCTGGTTGCGATCGATAAAGGCGAAGAAATCCTGGGTATCCAGGTCCCATTGCCAACGGATTTTCCTTTGTTTAGCTTCTACTGCATACAGGGTATATACTTGGAGGAGGAGTTTGTGCAGATCTTGTTTTTGTCTGGTTGGCTCGGGTAGGCGGATGACTTCAGCGAAGTTTTTCATAAACTGTCCCAAGTGTTCATTGCGTTCGATGGCTACTTCCAGGGCTTCTTGATGGTCCGGTAAATTTTGCTGTTCCAGCGTTTTAGCCACCGTATGTAAAATAGAATTTATAGCCCCTGTGGAATTGTTCACTTCATGGGACATCATTCTAATGACCTTCCCGTAGGCATTTTTCTCCGATTCCAAAATGTCTTCCGCCAGTTCCTCCACAATAAGGAAGTTCCTTTTAGCTGCTCGGTCGATAAATTGCGCTTTTTTACATTTGTAGGCATGGATGCCTGATACCCTAAGGATCTCCGAAGTCCCTACAGGAACCTCTGCCAAGGCTATCCCCAAAGGCCCAGGTATATCCTCTAACTTTTTCCCCAGGGTATCTCCTTCTGTAAATCCTGGTAATTTCATGGCTTCCGGATTAGCATCAGTTATAAATCCATCAAAATCCAGTATGATAATGCCAACGGGGGAAGCCTCTACCAGATCTTTGAGAAATAGGTTTTGCTCTTGATTCAACACCCGCTCCTGCCTCAATCGTTCCATCATTTGGTTATACACCTCGACCAACTGATCTACATCCTTTTGGCCTACAGGGACGAATTTTGTTGTGAATTCCTGGTCCTTCATAGATTCTACTCCACGGGCAATCAAGTTAAGTGGTCTCAGATAGGCACGATATAGGCGGAAAGAGAAAATAAGGGATATCAAAATAACTACCTCTGATGCAATAAAGTAACTGCGTTTATCTGGTAGAAAATTGAGACTCATGATGATCATAATGACATGAATCCCCACAAAGAATAACAGAAAATTCAAACTAATTCTCATACGGAATCTGGTGCTTTTCTAATCTCCTATACAAGGCCGCTCTCGACAGTCCAAGAGCTCTTGCTGCCTTGCTAATATTAGTTTTGTGAAAATCCAAGGTCTTGATTATCATAGCTTTTTCCAAATCATCCAGGGTCATGGTTCCCACAGCAGGCAGACTGTCAGAAGAACTAATGGCAGATGTGGATTGAAATTGAGCTTGGAAATCTTCCACATCTAGATGGTCTTTAGGACTAACAAGTACAGTCCGCTCTACCAGGTTTTTTATTTCGCGGATATTCCCAGGATAGGGGAGTTCCTTTAACCAATTTAAGGCCTTTCGTGAAACCGACAATTCTTCGCGTTGGTAAAGGGACTTTACATTATTGAGGAAATGCTGAACAATTAAGGGAATATCTTCGCTTCGCTCCCTTAAAGCCGGGAGTTTCACCTGGATGAGATTGATCCGATAGAACAAATCTTCGCGAAAGGTTCCTTTCTTTACCATTTCTACCAGGTCTCTATTGGTCGCACATACTACTCGTACATCAACTTGTCTACTCCTGCTGTCCCCCAATACTTCGTAGGTTCTGTCTTGGAGGACTCGAAGTAGTTTTACCTGGCTATTGAGATCCAGGTCTCCAATCTCATCCAGGAAAATGGTCCCTCCATCTGCTAGCTCAAAGCGCCCTTTCCGGTCGTGGTGGGCATCAGTAAAAGCTCCCTTTTTATGGCCGAACATCTCGCTTTCAAATAAGTTACCTGGCATTCCTCCCAGGTTCACTTTAATAAAGGGTTGGTCTTTGCGCTGGCTGTTCACATGTACAGCTTCGGCAATAAGCTCTTTTCCCGTGCCACTTTCTCCTTGAATTAATACGGAAGCCTCAGTTGGGGCAATCCGCCCAATGGTGTTAAGTATCTGGATAAGAGAAGGAGATTTTCCAATGATTCTAGAAAAATTATAGACTTTATCGAGTTCTTTTCTGCTACTAAATTCTTCTAAGGGACCTTTTTCCTTAGATAAAGTCAAAGCCGTTTTTACGGATTGTAAAAGGTGTTCATTTTTCCAGGGTTTTTGAATAAAATCTGCCGCTCCTCGCTTCATCCCTTCCACGGCCAGGGAAACACTTCCCCAGCCTGTAATAAGGATGACGGGAACCTGAGGGAAGCGTTTTTCCAGTTTTTCGAGGAAGGCCAGACCCTCAGCTCCTGTCGTCTCCACCGAATAGTTCATATCCAATAGGATGAGGCTGGGCTTGGTTTCCTGGAATATGGCTTCTGCTTTAGCGGGATGTTCACACACCTCCACAGGAAATCCTTCCTGACGTAAGAGGAGTTTCAAGGAGGTCCGCACCCCAATATCGTCATCTATGATTAATATCATGTGAGAAGGTTTTTCTTATTTTCCAATTCTCATTTATCCTTTCTCTTATTCCTCTCTCAAGGCTTCGGCTGGCTGAATAGTTGATGCCAACCAACTGGGATATAGGGCACATATCAGAACCAAAATCAGCAAAAAGACCGCGGCAAACGTCATAGCAGGAATAGCGTGCTCCCAGGTAGCTTCTGCATAGTTAAAAATAACAAATTGGGAATAGATCAGAAATCCGGGAATAAAGGATAAAAAGGTCAAAGCAAAGGCCTCGCCCAATATTAGGAAGCGAATCTTTTTTCCAGTGCTTCCCATGGCTCTACGAATGCCCATTTCATTAAAGCGCCTGAGTACATTTTGCCAAAATACCCCAAAAATTCCAATGGCTACATTGGAAAGCAGAATGATTGCAACAAAACCTCCCATAACTAAGGCAAACGTAAATGAGGACAAATTGGCTTTTCTTCTTTTTTCGAAGTTTACCATGGAGGCTAATTTAATCCCATTACCTTTCTCATCCGTCCCCAGTGAGGCAAGGGACTGTTTAACGATTTCTTCCAACTCCTCCTGATCCCAATCAGGGCCAGTTCGGATGGCTATTCTGGTTCTGAACAGTTGACCCCAGGTAGAAACATTGGGATTGGATTCCAGTAATAATCCCGTATTTCTCAATCCCCCACCAGCTATTTGCATCCTGAAGTCATTGACTACCCCGATTACCTTAAATTCCTTATCCATGTACTTGGGATAATTGTTTCCTTGGGGAATATTTATCTCTACATATTGACCAATAGCAGACTGGGAACCAAATAAAGCTTTGGCAAGTCGTTCACTTACAATAAAAGGAACATAATCCCGCTGAAAGTCTTCTTCTGTAAACCATCTTCCTTCCAGGATCTGGAGTTTGAATAATTCATTGAAGTCCAAGTCTACGTGAGTGAGATACATATCCGTATTTTCGACCCATAATTGGGTATACCCTCCAGAAGTTGGAAAACCGCTAGAGGTAGAAACGGCCTTGATTTTTGGATGGTTTTCCAGGGATTTTTTTATCCCTTTGACTTGTTCGAGAATATTGCTTATTGCGCTAGTATCTTGAACATCAGCCTTTTCACTGTAGCTTGAAAGATAGACCATGTGATTGTCTTCTAGCTCAAAACCCATAGGGTAGAGTAGGGGAACAGCCTCTCTGTGGAGCATAGTACCAAAGAAAGAGATCATGATAAAGGCTATACATAGGGTTGTCATAACGAGAATGAATATTTTTCTCTTTGCCCAGACGAGTTTGAAATAATGCGCTATCATAATAATGGATAATTGTAAATTGAAAAATGAAAGAGTTAGTTAGTCCACGGTCGACTATTCAACCGTATAGCTACGCCTTAAGCGCCTTAATGGGGTGAACCCTAGACATACGCCAAGCGGGATAAACCCCGGTAGCAATTCCATAGAACATGCTGAAGACAATCATTACCAGGAGTACCCGCCAATTGAATATTAAGGTTTCTTCGGGGAATTTTGGCGCATTCAGGACTCCCTGGGAGGGGAAATAAAGAATGAAGAGCTTCATGGCCAACCAGGTGAGTACAAAACCTAAGAATCCACCGATTAGGGAGAAAATAATATTCTCTACGAGAAATTGCCGTACCAACTTTCCAGAAGAAGCCCCAAAAGCCTTGCGAATCCCGATCTCGGAATATCGCTCCATGATTCGGCTCACATTAATGTTCAACAAGCTACTAGCGGGTAACGCCAGAAAAAGTAAGGTTAGGATAATCATCACATCAACCGGCATGTCTCCTATTATGGAAGCGTATTCCCAAGGGGTTTGGACCTTACTAATTAGGGTTTTGTTTTCTTCGGGAAAATACTGGGCCTTCAAGCGAGGAAGCAGCGCTTCATATTCCTTTTTAATCTCAGAAAAGTCTGAATAAGAAGAAGCCTTCAATAAAACTCGAAAGTCACCTGCAAGGGGAGAATCTTCCTTCCTACTGTTAAACATACCATTTAAGGTGTACGGAAAGATAAAATGTGTATTAAACTGGGAGAAGCTATGAATATCTTCTATCACGCCGATTACTCTAAAACTCCCATCAACCAAATCGATGGTCTTTCCATAAGCACTTTCCTCTCCAAAAAAGTGTTTGCTAACTAGTTCCGTAATGACACAGACCTGACTTTGGGCCTCAACCTCTTGCTGGTTGAATGCTCTTCCTTCAACAAATTTCAATTCCAGCAAATCAAAAAAGGTAACAGGCACAAGTTCTGCCATGAATTGATGGTGGTCCTGCCGCGCATATACATCTGGAGAAGCATGCCAAACGATTAATTCAGGCTTTTCCAAAGGGATTATGTACTTATCCAGGGCATATTCGCTGAATCCGTTGTTATAATAGCGGTCCCCATCTATCATAATGTCTAAACTTCCAATTTGTAAGGTCTTCAGTTTATGCACATCCGGTGCATAATTGTTCATGGCTAGGTCGCTGAAGGTAGCGAAGGTGGATACCATCATCAGGTAGAGAGCGATG
The DNA here is from genome assembly GCA_965263105.1 of Bacteroidia bacterium. Classification (GTDB taxonomy): domain Bacteria; phylum Bacteroidota; class Bacteroidia; order J057; family J057; genus JBCCTX01. The sequence continues at coordinate 3,117,553 of CBDHGL010000003.1, forward strand.
ACAATGAGGGTGATGCTCGTAAAAGTCTTACGACGCATCATCATCTTCCAGGTGAGTTTGATATAGTTTTTTAACATGGTTTTCTGGTTTTTTAGTCGACAGTCCACGGTCCATGGTTTATTTCGGAGAAATGTTCTTTTCTGTGGACCATCAACTGTAGACTATTGACTAATTCAACTGACTTCCATCGTACAAGCGGACTATTCTCTGGGTTCTCTTGGCCATACTTTCATCGTGTGTTACCATGACAATGGTGGTGTTTTCCTGCTCATTGAGGTAGGTCAGGATATCCAGGATTTCATTGCCCATTCGAGAGTCTAGGTTTCCTGTAGGTTCATCAGCTAGTACGATATCGGGACTTCCTGCAATCGCTCGGGCAATGGCGACTCGTTGTTTTTGTCCACCAGATAATTGAGTTGGGAAATGACGGAGTCTTGCGCTTAAGCCAACTCGTTCCAAGGCTTTTTTGGCGCGCTGTCTTCTTTCCTTGCCCGACATAGATTTTCTGTACAACAGGGGTATTTCCACATTGTCTACCACGTTTAGGTCGTTGATCAAGTGGTAGCTTTGGAAAATAAAGCCAATCTTTTCATTTCTAAGGGTGGCTAATTCCTTGTCCTTATAAGACTGTATTTGCTGGCTATCGAGGACTACCTGGCCACTTGTGGGGGCATCTAGTAGTCCCATTATGTTGAGTAAGGTGCTTTTTCCACAACCTGATGGACCCATGATAGAGATAAACTCTCCGCGATCAATGTTCATATTGATTTGGGTTAAGGCCAGGGTTTCCAGCGAATGGGTTCGGTATACTTTTCCGACATTTTCTAGAGAAATCATATAAGTTAGTTTTATGGTTTTATGGTTGAACAGTCAATAGGTTGGATTCACAGTTAGTATTCGATAGTCCACAGAAGTTTGAGAGATAATTATTAAAATTGCTGTACTGTGGAACATGACTGTTGACTAGCTAACTTTCCCCAATCAACGGCTCCCCTCGTTCAAAATCGTACAAGGTCAGTATCCGAAGTTTGTAGTAGCTCGTCCAAAAAGACCGTAGGGAGGAAATGTATCCGCTACGTGCATCATTTTGCTCTTGAATAGCCAGGTTTAGATCTGTGATACTGCTTGCCCCACGGAGGTAACGAGCTTGCGCAATAGCGTAATTTTCACGGGCTATTTCATCGCTAAGCCGAGTGATTTCCAGTTGTTGATAAAGGGAGCGGAACTGACGTACAAGAGCGAGTATCTCTTGATCAAAGTTCTTTTCATCTTGGCTAACCGTAAAGTCCACCAATTTTTGGTTTGCCAAGGCTTTATTCAGCCGTGCTTTCTGTCTTCCCCAATCCAGGATAGGGATAGACAGTTGGATGCTAATGGTTTGTTGATCCTGGGCCCCTTCATATAAATCTCCAAAGTTGGTAGATTCGTTTGCCCAACCCAGGGTAGCGTTGAGATCAGCTTGCAGTCCATTTGAGGCCTTTGCTTGTGCTAGCTGTGCCTGTGCTTCGATTCTTCTTCGCTTGAATGCCAGAACCTCCGAACGATTATTTCGGCCCTGCTCCAGCGCGTTTTCTTCAGAAACTTGAACACGAGGAATTAATTCCGGAATGGCCAAGCTATAGGCTTCCGCTGAATTGATTCCTGTATAACCTCCCAGGTTGAATTTGGCCGTCTGTAAGTCTAGTTCTGCCTGTGCCCGATTTTTCTCAGCATTCATGCGATTAAGCCTGAGCTGAAGTAAGTCCTTACGAGGAATTCGGCCCATCTCAAATTTGACTTCGGCAATTTGATATATGGTATCACTGTTGGCAACATTGGTTTGGGCGATTTCAAAATTTACTTGAGCCAACAAGACTTCAAAGAATAATTGCGTGGTCTGGAGGGAAATATTCTCTATATCCGCAATGAATTGCCTTTGAGATTCTTCATAGCGAAGGGGCTCTGTTCGTTTATCCCATTTAAGGGCATTATATCCAAATAAGGGTTGGAAAATTCGGATTCGAGCGGGAGTATGAGAATACTGTTTTAGGTTATTTCCCGAACCATCTTCTCGCGAAAAATCATCAAAACGATAAAGTATGGACTCGAGATAGATTTCTCCTCCAGTCCAAGGGATAGCCTGCCCCAGTTTCAAGGCCAGGCCTGAAAGGTTATTGAAAGTTCTTCTAAATACGAACCCCCCATCCGGTTGTCTGATGGGCGTAACCGAGCGGTCGAAGTCGGGCAGTATTCCTGTCAAAGACAATTGGAGTTTGTAGTTGGACAGGAAGGTTCGCCATTGCCAGTACTGATTTTCTTTCTGTGTTTCAGCCCGCACCGCAAAAGGCGAATTCTGTTTGGCAATTTGGACCAATTCCTCTAGGCTGTAGGATGATTGGCCCGGTACCTGATTCACTCCTATCCATAAGGTTATACAGCAGGCCAGCAAATATTTTGTTTTCATTAGATGAATCATTTTAGGGGTATGATGGGAAATGAGATAAACCTGATGACTAGTCCTCTTCTTTTAAGATGATTTCCTCTAAGGTCTCATGTGCACTCATGTCGCTGATGATGATTTGTTCGCCCTCGGCCAATCCCTCTAATACTTCCAAATAATCAAAGTTGGAAGCCCCAATAAATATCTCTCTCCGAAAGGCTTTCTCTCCGTTGACAACAAAGACTTGCTGAGATTTCCCCCCCTCATAAAAAGGCCCATTTTTTACTCGGACCACATCGTCTTTGAAGCTGTTGATAACAAATACTTCTGCCGATAAGTTGGGTCTCAAGAGTTGGTGATTGGCACTGTCCAATTGGATCCAAAATTTAATAGCACCTCCTTCGACATTGGGGCTTATTTGTGTGACTATTCCCTCCAAATCCGTTTTTTGGATTCTTACCCTAGCCCTTTGACCCGGGAGGAGTTTTTCAGCGAAATCGGTAGCTACCTGGGCTTCTATTTTAAACTGACTGAAGTCTGTAAGTTTGGCTATTACCTCTCCCGCATTCACATAGTTACCCAGGTGGGTATTGATATAGCTGAGGACCCCCCCTTTCTCTACCCGTATTTCCGCCTGATTGATTTTTTGACGCCTAGCAGCTATATCACGCTCTAATAGCGCCATATCATAGCTTAGTGTTTGAATTTCAGATTGATTGTATTCCTTCTGATACTCGATATTTCGCTTGCGTTTTTCCTTTTCCTTCAGTTTGATCAATAAATTATTTTGAATTTGATCGACATTTTCTTGGGTACTTCCCCCAATCTTTGCCAGGTATTTTTCGTCTTCTAGTTGTTTTTCCATATTCTGGATCTCGAGCAACTCGATCTCCAGAGAGGATTCCAAATCGATGAGGGTCTTTTTTTGTTGAGACCGGGTTTGGGCGAGTTTCAACTTTTGTACAGTGAGTTGATCCAACTTTGCCTGAAATTCATTTTGACTTTCAGCCACATTTAATTTCATCAAAGAAGCTCCTTTGGGTACTTCTTCTCCTACTGCAAAATGGACCTCCTCGATCAAGCCTCTAAGCGGACTGATTAGGTTTTGCTCGTATTGAGGTACCACCTTCCCAGAGGCCTGGAAGGAATTTTCCACTATGCCCATTTCCGCGATGGAAAACTTTAGATCGGATCGGTCAATTTCCTTCCGAAGCCAGGTCCTTAGGCCCAAAAAGGCAATGAGCGCCACGAAGAGGGAAATGCCAATTAATAGTCCTTTGCGGAGATTGCGTCTTCGAATTTGTTCCGGGCTAATACTTCGGTCCATCGAAGTGTCCTGGTAAGATATTTTAGGTTCTGAAGGGTGCATAGCAATATTGTTGATTTCATTAACCTCAATACAAGGGCTGTGCCAACGATGCAATACGTTGATAGTGAGTTGTTTATGTGAAAATTGATTTAAATAAACCTGTTCGATTCCGAACACCCTGTTCGAGTTTGTCTTCTTGTAAATCGGAAGGTTTAGGACTGCTATCCAGGTCCTGTACATTTTGTGTATATTAGCTTCCCAAACCCATTTCTACATGAATAAGATTTCTATCCTCTTTTTGACCTTAATCCTGGGGGCTGTTGCTTGTAAGCAGGTTCGAGTTTCCAACCTAGAAAATTCCAAAGGCGTTATTGAGGAACACGCCATGGTGGTAAGTGCCCATCCTTTGGCTACCCAAGTAGGAGTAGACATTTTGCAAAAGGGGGGGAATGCCATAGATGCCGCTATAGCTGTTCAATATGCCTTGGCTGTAGTATACCCCGCAGCGGGAAATATTGGAGGCGGAGGGTTTATGGTAGTTCGCAAGGCGAATGGTGAAGTATTTACCCTAGACTATAGAGAGAAAGCTCCCCAAAAGGCAGGTAGAGATATGTATCTGGATGAAAATGGGGACGCAGTTTCCGACTTAAGCCGAAATGGGCAACTGGCTGCTGGGGTTCCTGGAAGTGTAGCAGGAATGTTCGCTGCCCATGAAAAGCTAGGTAAGTTGCCTATGAAAGATTTGATTCAACCCTCCATTGATTTGGCAGAAAATGGTTTTACCCTTACCACCAAGGAAGCGGAAGGTGTCAACCGTCATTTGGAGAAACTCAATACATATAATTCTCAACCTAATGTTTTCACTACCAAAGCTTCCTGGAATCCGGGAGACTCTATATGGCATAAGGACCTTGCCCATACCTTAAGGTTGGTCCGAGATAAGGGACAGGCAGGCTTTTATGAGGGAGAAACGGCTGATAAGATCGTTGCAGAGATGCAAAGAGGAAATGGGATAATGACTCATCAGGATCTCAAGGCTTACGAGGCAAAATGGAGAGAGCCTGTGTTAGGAGATTACAAAGGCTATAAGGTAATAGGAATGGGGCCTCCTTCAAGTGGGGGAATAGCACTGGTTCAATTGCTGAAAATGGTAGAAATGCGTCCCAAACTCCTTTCAAAGGGGTTTCACAGTATCCCAACAACGCATTTAATGGTTGAAGCGGAAAGAAGAGTTTATGCCGACCGCGCCAAACACTTAGGAGACCAGGACTTTTATCCGGTTCCCCAGGGGGGCTTATTAGAGCAGGCTTACCTGGAAACGCGAATGGAAAACTTTAATCCTAGCCAGGCGGTTCCCAGTTCTGAAATTCAGTCTGGAGTTCCTGTTATGGCAGAATCAGAGGAAACCACCCATTTCTCTATTGTGGATGAAGAAGGAAATGCTGTATCGGTCACCACTACCATCAACGGAGGCTATGGCTCTCATGTAGTAGTAGGAGGGGCTGGCTTTTTGCTCAACAATGAAATGGACGATTTCAGTGCTAAGCCTGGAACCCCTAATATGTTTGGGCTTATTGGGTCAGATGCCAATGCCATTCAACCCGGTAAGCGTATGCTGAGTTCTATGACCCCTACAATTGTGGAAAAGAATGGAAAGCTTTTTATGGTAGTCGGAACTCCTGGAGGATCAACCATTATCACGAGTGTTTTTCAAACGATCCTCAACGTCATCGAATTTGACCAATCCATGCAGCAAGCAGTTTCTGCTCCTCGCTTTCACCACCAATGGTTGCCCGATGTCATCATGCATGAGCCCAATAGCTTTTCCGATGCAGATACAACTCAGTTGGGCAAAATGGGACACCGTTTCTATCAAAGAGGAGCTATTGGTAGGGTTGATGCAATTCTGGTGCTTCCTGATGGAAGGCTAGAGGGAGGGGCAGATCCCCGAGGAGATGATACGGCTATGGGCTACTAAAGCTATGATAGGGGGAAGGAGACCCAGGATAAACACTAACTATTTTATCATTCCTGATGGAACAACCTTTGGATATTTTGGTACTCTTGGCACTGGCGCTGGCTCCAGTTGTGTTTTTATTTACCTATGTATATCTGAGGGACGAATATGAGAGGGAACCTCTCATTTACTTGATCATCACCTTCATTTTGGGTTTGAGTACAGCTTTTCCCGTTATTTGGATTGAGGAGCAGCTACATACCTATACGAATATCACCCTGGAGACCTCTCCACTCATTTATGCCTTTATTTATGTCGCTCTAGTGGAAGAAGGAATGAAATACCTGGTACTTCGTTGGTATAACTACCCCCACAAGGAATTTGATGAACCCTATGATGGCATCATGTATGGAGTGGCTGTATCCCTAGGTTTTGCTGCGATAGAGAATGTGATGTACGTCTATTACAGTACGGGAGATCCTATTGGAACAGGCATCGGTCGGATGTTTACTGCCGTTCCTGCTCACGCTATGTTTGGGGTATTGATGGGGTACTTTGTGGGAAGAGCTAAATTTATGGTTTCTGGAAACCGCTGGCTGGAACGCATGAAAGGATTGGGCGCTGCTATCCTATTCCATGGCTTATATGACTACTTCCTCTTCCTAGGCAATTCTTTTTATGTTCCCTTCGCCCTGTTTACCTTAGGGGTAGGGGTTTTTCTGGCACGAAAAGCCATAAAAATGCATGCCCATATTTCCCCTCATAGATAATAGGGGAAAGGATTCCCTTTCCAGTTTATTCTCATAGGGGCAGGGAGTAATTGGGTATATAAATCCTTCTCCTTTCCCGTTGATCTGCTAATTTCCTCCCGCGGGAAGGCCCAATGGCTTCATTCCTTCATTTCTCTCCCTCATTCCCTGTTTTTGCGCCCCTATTCTCCTCTATTATCCCCCAACTAAAGAAGAAGATACCTTTAGCACATATTCATTTTGCATATAGCCACTAAAACCTTAGTCCAGGATGCGCAACTGGGAGTTGTTTAAGGGTCGCGGTACCAAAATGGATTACCTATGATCTTTCCCATATTATTTGAACTTAATCCCGTAAAATCATGTTTACTTACTTACTCAACCATGTCCCAATTTCAAAAAGATCTCTCCTTTCCTTCATTTTCCTTTCAGGCTTTATTTATTCCTCAAAAGCCCAGTCTATTGAGGGACTTTGGCAGTCTAAAGGTTATGGTTTTGCCTTTGGCATTCAAGATTCGATAGCCACTATTTTTGATGTTACCTCCATAAGTGCTCTCCTAACGAATGAGGATTCTTTTGTAAAAGAAGATAGCTTCTTCCTAAGCGGCACCTATTTTGGAGATTTTGTTTTTGTAGATTCCCAGCTGACCCTGCAACGTACAGATGGAAATGTATTCATATTTGAGCCAGTAGATAGCCTGGAAAACTTGCTTACCGAGCCGAGCCAGGATCCAAGCCTAATTTTTGATATACTATGGCAAACACATGCCGAATACTCGGCCATTCTCTCCATTCTTGATATCGATTGGGAGCAGATAAGAGATTCTCTGCGCGTACAAATAACAGATACGACTACCCAAGAAGAACTTTTTTCTCTGTGCGAACAATTGTTGGAACCCCTGAATGATGGTCATACGTCCCTAGTTGATTTTGAAAATGGTGTGGGCTTTGGAGGAGGTCCTGATGTAAACCCATATTGGTTTATTGGTGACGGAGCCCCAGGATCAGATCTGCTGAATGCCATTATCGGGAATTATTTGAAGGGAAACTTTTCTATAACTGAAAGTAATCAGATTATCTATGGTAGCCTTGAGGATTCTATTGGCTATTTGCTCGTAGGCTCCTTTTCCGATTATGCTTCAGAAGACGCAAACGATTTTGAAAATGATGAAGCTTTTAGGAAGGAATTTCTTGAGGGTCTTGAGGCCCTCAAAGATCACAAGGCGCTAATTCTGGATATGAGATTTAACGGAGGAGGCTCTGATCTATTGGCCAGGAGTTTGGCAAGTCATTTTACAACAGAAAGGAAATTGGCTTATACCAAACAGGCGCGTTCCGGAGACATCGATGAATTCCTTGAGCCTCCCATTTCCTTTTATATAGAGCCCCAGGAAGATACCTACTTTGAAGACCGTTCAATAGTAGTTTTGACGAGTCAGCAAACGGCCAGTGCGGCAGAAATTTTTCTTCTCTCTATCCAGCAAATTCCCAATATCATGACCTTGGGGGAACCTTCCTATGGTATATTTTCAGATGCTATTCCCAAATTCCTTCCCAATGGATGGTTCTTTACCTTTTCCCCAGAACGCTACCTTTCTTTTGAGGGAATCAATTATGAGCAAGTCCGTATTCCAGCAGATATAGAAGAATTAGGAGATACAGCTCTTTTTGCTACGGGAAGAGATAATATGATAGAACGAGCTATCCAAGAACTAGAGGCACTAACAACTTCCATCCAATCCGTAGAATTTTTTGCGGGTCCCAGCAGGGTATTTCCCAATCCTATTGAGGACCAATTTCAGTTAGAGTTTACCCTTCCCAACCCCTCTAAACTGAGTTTTTCCCTATACGATGTAAGTGGCCGCGTGATACAAAAGCGCTTAGCCACAAATTTTGCAGAGGGAAGGCACCGTCTGGACTGGGATATGTCTGGACTCAATGCGGGTATTTACCTCCTACAAGTTCAAACTCCTTCTCAAGCTTTAAGTCATACCTTGATAAAAAATTAGGTGTATATTCATACCTAAGGCCCCTCACTGGTTTGTTAAGTTTTCCAGTGGGGGCTTTTTCTTTTCTAAAAGCGAGAGGTAAAAAAGAGGCCTTCCCGTTTGGAAAGGCCCAGTCAAACAAAAACAGTAACAAAATGAAATATCTTGGTTCAGGTCTTGAGCAAAGACTGGATTAGGGTAAGATGATCGTGTGGACAGTTGTGTAGTCTCCTGCTACTACTTTCAAGGTATAAGTTCCTGTTTCGAAGTCATTCAAGTCCATTTCAATAACTTCTGAATCGGTAGTTCTCATGGTAGTTTTGTAAACCATGCCTACAGTGTTCTGAGAAAGCTCGATTTCAACGTTGCTTGCCTCATTGTCAAAGACAATCATAGAGAGCACCTTGTCAAAGCCTACAGGCGTTACCATGATCTCTTGTTCTGTAGAAGCGGTTTCGTCGTTGGAAGGAGTGGAGGTGTTAGCAAAGGCCAGAGTGGAGAAGAAAGCGAGGAGAAGAAGTGTGCTGAATTTTTTCATTTTGTTTTGTGTTTTTGTTGTTTGTTACGATACAAAGATGGCTGGTTTGGGAGGATTTTGAGGCCGGTATAAGACGAATCCCCCCTTTTGTATCGACGAATGGTAGATAGCTTCGATAAGTAAAAAATAGGCCTAAATGGGCTATTTGGGCCCATTATTGGCGCTTTTGCTCGGTGGGTGAACAGCTGCGATCGGTGAATGGAAAGATTAAGGGGATAAGTGAATACCTGTAAGCTAATGTGGGATTTTCAAATCTACTTTGTTGATTTTCCGTATATTCAAGTTGAATTATCTAAGAACCATTTATTCAAGGTTTTTTAATCCCCAAAGTAAATGACGGAAAAAGTTCAGCATATAATCAACGACATACCTAAGCTTAGCTCTAAAGAACTATGGGAGGTTGTTTCGGCGGCCATGAAGGCATTGGAAATGGGAGAACTAAGTAAATCAGAATATGAAGAAAAACTCTCCTTTGAGAGAAATGCTGTTAAAAAAGGGCGACTATCGGCTCTCAAGGGGGATTTTGCTGCTCGAACTGGACGAGAAATATTGCAAGACACATTGAATAAGCTACCCTCAGATTAATTGATATATGTATCGCCTTACTCCAGAAGCTGAGTAGGATCTGGAAGGAATTATTGAGTATACCCATCAAAAATGGGGCTATCATCAGATGCAGGTTTACGCTGAATTGCTTATAAGCAAGATAGAGGAAATTGGCGTTGACCCTAGCTGTGTAGGCACAAGACCATGCCTGGATGTTTTTGAAGGGGGTTTCCGTTGCCATATTGGCCGACACTATATTTATTTTGAAATCTTTGAAGACTATATAGCCATTCTTCGAATTTTATATGATCGAAGCGTTCCCGCTAAGTATATCAAGAGATAGAATTTTCCTAAAAGTAAAAGAGGCCTTCCCCATCGGAAAGGCCCAGTCAAACAAAAACAGTAACAAAATGAAATTTCTTGGTTCAAGTCTTGAGCAAAGACTGGATTAGGGTAAGATGATAGTCTGAACAGTGGTGTAGTCTCCTGCTACTACTTTCAAGGTATAAGTTCCTGTTTCGAAGTCATTCAAGTCCATTTCAATAACTTCTGAGTCAGTAGTTCTCATGGTAGTTTTGTACACCACTCCTACCGTGTTCTGAGAAAGCTCGATTTCAACGTTGCTTGCCTCATTGTCAAAGACAATCATAGAGAGCACCTTGTCAAAGCCTACAGGCGTTACGATGATCTCTTGTTCTGTAGAAGCGGTGTCGTCGTTGGAAGGAGTGGAAGGATTAGCAAAGGCTAGCGAGGAGAAGAAAGCGAGGAGAAGAAGTGTGCTGAATTTTTTCATTTTGTTTTGTGTTTTTGTTGTTTGTTACGATACAAAGATGGCGGGTTTGGGAGGATTTTGAGGCCGGTATAAGACGAATCCCCCCATCTGCATCGACGAATGGCAGATAGCTTCGATAAAGGAAAAAAGGGCTTAATTGGCCTGTATAGGCCTGTTTTTTGTATCTTTGCTCGGTGAGCAAATACATTCTTTCGGTGAATGGCAGGATATAAGCGATAAAAGAAATGAAACCTATTTACCATTTTCCATCAGATGCCCGATGAGTAATTGTGAGGTGTTTTTTTCTCTCCCTAGCTAATCTACTAGGCTTTACAGCAACAAATCTTTTTTATCCTTTCTTCTGCCAATTAAGGCAGAATGAAGCGCATCGCGATTCACCCATAGGTAGCATAGCAATCAGGTGGAACCACCCTATCAGCAGGCGCGTAGCGACTGCCACCTGAAAATTTAGTAGTTTTCAAGTGCCAGTCGCTAGGCGCCTGGGAATAAGGGGAAATATGTCAATCCTACCAAGGTGCAAATCGTTAACGCGCTTTGAATAATCTAACAGGTTTGAAAGGCCTACACTTAGCTAAGCGAGCTGTCTCAGTTGTTCCTCGATGTGAGGAATAAAAAAAGAGGCCTTCCCCATCGGAAAGGCCTAGTCAAACAAAAACAGTAACAAAATGAAATTTCTTGGTTCAAGTCTTGAGCAAAGACTGGATTAGGGTAAGATGATAGTCTGAACAGTGGTGTAGTCTCCAGCTACTACTTTCAGGGTGTAAGTTCCTGTTTCGAAGTCATTCAAGTCCATTTCAATAACTTCTGAATCGGTAGTTCTCATGGTAGTTTTGTAAACCATGCCTACAGTGTTCTGAGAAAGCTCGATTTCAACGTTGCTTGCCTCATTGTCAAAGACAATCATAGAGAGCACCTTGTCAAAGCCTACAGGCGTTACGATGATCTCTTGTTCTGTAGAAGCGGTTTCGTCGTTGGAAGGAGTGGAAGGATTAGCAAAGGCCAGAGTGGAGAAGAAAGCGAGGAGAAGAAGTGTGCTGAATTTTTTCATTTTAATTTCGTTTTTGTTGTTTGTTACGATACAAAGATGGCGGGTTTGGGAGGATTTTGAGGCCGGTATAAGACGAATCCCCCCATCTGCATCGACGAATGGCAGATAGCTTCGATAAGTAAAAAATGGGCTTAAATGGGCTATTTGGGCCTGTTTTGTAGCCTGGTCGTCGGTGAATAAACAATCTAAATCGGTAAGTGGTAGGAGAGGAACGATGAGTTGGAAGGATTAGAAGAAAGAAGATAAAAGCAAAAAAAAGCCAGCCTTCCGGCCAGCTTTTTTATAAGTACTCACCCCTCACTCCTCTCCCCTATGAAGCCTCACTAAGCGTTTCCCTCGTAAACCACTTATATAGCACCGGCACCAACAATAGGGTTAGCAAGGTAGAAGACACCATACCCCCAATAATTGTGAAGCCTAATGGCGACCACAAGGTAGAGGCCGTAGCTGTCAAGGGGACCAGTCCTAATATCGTTGTAATGGAAGTCAGTACGATAGGTGTAAAGCGCCGCTCACTTCCCAACTGTACCGCCTCCACCAACGGCATTCCCTGTGCCCGAAGCTGGTTGATGTAATCTACCAGAATAATGGAATTGTTAACCACGATTCCCACCAGGCTAATAAAGCCTACAAAGGCAAAGAAGCTAAAGGACCAACCACTGAGGTACAAGGCCAAAAAGGAACCCGTCAAGGCCAGCGGAATCGCAGAGAACACCACTAGTGGTTGTACAATGGACCGAAACTGAAGAACCAATACAGCGAAAATAGCCACCTGAGCCAGAATTAGAATGATCCCCAAACTGCCAAAGGTACTTTGTTGGTCTTCGTATTCCCCACCCGCCATCAGGCTATACCCTTCTGGCAATGGCAGACTTTCCAGCTTATCTAGCAATTCCTGGGTAAGGGGAATGGTCTGGTCATTATCGACCACCGCACTGGTTACACTGACATTTCGCTTGAGATTGAAGTGTTGAATCTCAGCTGTGGCAGGCTCAAAGCTCACCTCTGCAATTTGGGACAGAGGGACCTGTGCACGATTCTGTGAGCTGACATAGACCTTGTTAAAATCGGTAATCTGAGGTTGATCGTCGAAGGGAACCCGAACCACCATTGGGTACTCTTCTCCGTCCTCCAGAGAAACTTCTCCTATTGTAAGCCCCGTGAGACTTGCCCGGACGGTTTGGTCAAAATCTAGATAAGAAATGTTGGCCAGACCCGCCTTTTCTTTGTGGAGACGGAAACCCAATTCGGTTTTGTTGACCCGCAAGGGATTTTCAATGTTGATAAGTCCTGGAACTTCCTGGAAGGTTCTTTCGACTTCATAGGCAATGGCTTTCAAGGTGTCCAGGTCTTCCCCGAGAATGCGGATAACTACCGGAGCATCGTTGGGAGCCCCATTTTTGAGTTCCCCGAAGGTAATATTTGCTCCAGGATAGTCTCTAAACTTTCCCCTCAATTCTGCTAAGGTTTGGTAAAATCGTTGGGGACTCCATTTCTGGAAGTTGACAAGTACTTGTCCATGATTTTTGTTGTAGCTTTTGGGAATCCGGTTGTAGTATACCTGGGGATTCCCATGACCTACATTGGCGGTATAGTCTTTAACATAGTCTGTGCTGTCCAATACAGATTCAACAAAGCGAACAGCCTTATCTGTGGCATCAATGCTGGACCCATTGGGGGTTTCTACTTCGATTAGCAATAAGGGTTTGTCTGCAGTCGGGAAAAAACTAACCCCAATAGCGGGAAATAGACTTGCACTCAGGACGAAGGAAAGAATACCAATACCCAGGATCACCCAGCCCCTTCGCAGAGAGAATTGTAAAAGAGGTCTATATACATTCGCAATGAAGCGATTCAGCCCACGTTGAACCAATCCGGGTTGTTCTGCGTCTTTTTTGCGCAACAAAGCCGAACCCAAAATAGGAGAAAAGGTGAGGGCTAGCAGGAGCGAGATAAGGAGGGTGAACATAACCGTTAAGGGTAAGGACTTGAGAAATTCTCCTGCACCTTCGCCTAGCTGTGTGAGCGGGAAAAAGGCCAGTAAAGTAGTTACTGTGGAACTGATAATGGCGTATCCCACTTCTCCAGTACCCTTTGCGGCAGCCTCCTTCAAAGAAAAGCCTTCCTTAAGGTATCGATTGATATTTTCCACCACCACAATGCCATTGTCCACAAGCAACCCTAAAGCGATAACCAGGGCGGCGATGGAAATCTGTTGAAGACCGAAGCCTGCCCCATTTAAAATGGCTAAGGCAGAAACTACACAAAGGGGAATAATGGTAATAATGATGAGGGCCGAACGCCATCCGAGGAACAGAAGTACTATGGCCCCTACCAGCAACACCCCTTGTAGAAGGTTGAGGAAGAAATTGTTTATTCGCTCATCCACCGCAGGGGCTTGTTCAAAAGCGGTATATAGGGCTACATTCCCAGGGAGTTTTTCCTTATACTGGGCTTCAACTTCTTTGACTTTTTCTGCAACCTGCAGAATATTACTCCCTCTTTCCAGTTTGGCCGTAATGAATAAGCCCTTTTCTTTCATATAACGGCCTTTCCAACGGATATCTTCATAATCCATTTTTACCGCTGCGATATCCTTGAGATAAACGATTTTTCCTTCTCTTGACGTAATGACAGTTTTACGGATTTCCTCTAAATTATCATACCCCCCGGTTGTTTTGATCGTGAAAGTCTTGTCCCTGGAAGAAATATCTCCACCGGGAATATTGGCATTGTTGCCTTGAAGAGTTCCTATGACTTGTTGGAGGGAAATGCCTTGACCAGCCATCCGTTGAAAATCCAGGGATACGCGGACTTCTTCTTCCGGCATAGCCTCTATTTCAATCTTGGACAGACCCGGAATAAGCTCCAACTCGTCTTCCAGGTCTTCCGCATACTCCTCTAACTGATGATAGGAAAGATGTTCCGAACACAAGGCAAACTGGTGGATGGTCGTGAGGTCTTCCGGCTTGAATTGGGTAATGTCAAACAAGACTATTCCGTCAGGAAGAGTAGGGCGAACCGTATTTACCTCCCGAACGATTTCATCAAATTTGTCGTCAAAATCGGGAATGTCAAAGCTCCCTTCGGCAAATATATTGACCAATCCCTCCTTGATGACCGTCCGGATTTCATCGATATCATCTAATTCATCAATCGCCTCCTCAAGGGGATCAGCAATCAACTCTTCCATATCTTCCGGGCTGGTTCCCGGATAGATCACCGTTATGGTATAGCCTGGAAAACTCAACTGAGGATCTTCTGACCGAGCCATTCCAATAAAGGAAATAATTCCGATCACCAAGGATATGAGCACCATAATGGAAATAAAGGGTGCATTGTTGATGGATATTTTAGGTAAGTTCATTGATTAAATTCTTTTTTATTCAGGCTTCTGATTTCTTTCCAAATGTCTTCATGAGTCCTTCGGGGTTCATTGATAAAAAAGAACCAAAAAGTGTTTTTAATTAGGTCCCCCACTCAGCACTTCTTCCTCAATAGGGGCAACGATTCGGATACTATCCCCCTGTTTCAAGTAGGCTGAACCTTGTGTAATGACTTGTGCATGACCTTTCAACTCCTTGGGAGAAACGGTAAAGAACCCATCACCGATGTGAAGAGGCCTTACCTGTTTGCGTTGGGCAATAGTTCCGTTCTCTGTGGGAAGGTAAATATTTGCCAAATCCTCAGATCCTTCTACGAGGGCATCAAGGCTTATTTTGATGTAGTTAGCTTCATTGGAAGGAAACAGAATTACCTTTCCAACAAAGCCATTTTTCAAAATGGCCCCGTTTGGATCTACCTGAAGCTCAATTTCGAAAGTCCCGGTTTGAGGATCGGCAGCTTCAGCTATTTCCGAGACGTTCGCTCTGAAGACCTTACCTGGATAAGCATCAAATCGAACTTCAGCTGCATCATTCATTTGAATTCGAATTACATCTCGGTCTGCCACTCCAATGGTAAGGATAAATCCTTTGCCTTCATCCGAGGCAAGCCTGAAAACTGGGTTTCCTGCGCCGATGAGTTCATTGCTTTCTGCAAAGCGCTTGAGAACTCTTCCTCTTGCCGGAGCTACTACACGGGCATAAGATTGATTAAATTGGGCGATTTCTAAATCTGCTTTGGCTACATCAAAGGCCGTTTGGAGGTTTTGAACCTGCTCTAGCGTAGCAGCCGAATCCGCATAGAGGCCCTTTATCCGATTTAAATCCCTTTCAGCCTTATCTCTACTTTGCTGCGCCTTTACCACTTGGGCATCTATCTCAGTGGTCCTCAGTTTGGCAAGGGTCTGTCCTTTCCGTACCCGAGAACCCTCTTCCACATTCATTTGAGCGATAATTCCGCCAACTTTGAAAGAGAGATTCATCTCAGCTTCAGAACCGAGTAAGCCGCTGGCCTCTATGGGAATGGGTTCTTTGGTTTCACTGAGGTCTTCTACGATTACAGGCCTGGCCTGTGAGGACCTAGCAGAATCCTCATTTTCCACAACAAAGTTCTGTTTACAGGATAGGAAAAGGAGTAGGCTTAGGAAGAATACTGAAAAACGTATCATAATTGCTTGTTTTGTATCTAGTTTTGAGGGAATTTGTTAAAGGGCTATGGCTCTGTCCAGTTCTGCCTGGCGGATCAACACGTCGTAATTAGATAGGGCTACAGAAATCCGTGATTGTACAAGCCGAGTTCGTGCGTCTAGATATTCCACTAGTAGTGCTTGTTGGTTCTTATACCTTTTTTCAATGATGTGATAGGACTTTCTGGCACTTCTTAATGCGGCTTGGTCGGCTTTCCACTGTTGGACGGCTGATCGTTGTTGGTTCCAAGCCTGCACCACCTGAAGTTGGATCTGCTCTTTAAGAATATCGAGTTCATGTTGTAATTGCTGTGTTCGGTTCTGGGCTTGGGCAATGCGTTTTTTTCGCTTTTGCCCTTCAAATAAGGTCCAATTAAGCCCAATGGCTCCTGTTCCAATGAATTTATCAGAGTCTAGAGAAATACCTTCTCCCTGATACCCCCCACTCAGTTCAAGTCCTATGGTGGGCAGTAGGCTTTTTTGCTCTAGTTGCGTTAGCACCTGATTGGCCTGGATGGCCCTTTGTAGTTGTAAAGGTTCACTTCGGTTTTCTAGAGCTTGGTCCAATAAAGGATTGAGAGAGGGATCTTCTCCCTGTCCTCGGATGGTAGACAGGGTTAATTCAATTGGGGAATCCAGTTCCTTGTGAAGTAAGGTATTAAAATAAGCCTGGGCTACGGCCTGGTCCTTCAAAGTCTCCAGTCGCTGGCTTTGAAGCCGTTCCAACTCGAACTCTACGGTAGCTACGACATCTTCTGTAGCCTTGTCATGTTTAACCAAAGCTCGATTAAAGCGAAGAAGCTCTTCAAGTTGAAGTTGGGTACTGTCATAGATTTCCAGCACGGAGTGTGTTTTGGCATAATTGTAATAGGATACAATGATATCTCTCCTTAAGTCTGCTTCAAAGGTTTGAATCTGGGCCTCCTGCACACTAAGTAGTTCTTGTTGGGCCTTGTAACCATAATAAATCTGTGGATTGTATAGGGGTTGAGATATAAATAGTCGCGCATCCAGAAAATCATTGGGAGTAAGCTGAAATTCCTGATCCGCCAGATCTGTGGGAAAGGAAGGGCTTCCCGAAAGCTCATTTAAACTGGTATAAACCGGATTAAATAATGACCCCAGAGGAAACGCAAAGGTCCTACCGCCTAAGGCTCGTAAATAAGAAGCATTGAAACTAACAGTTGGGAAGTAATTTCCCCGGGCTTCTTCTACTTTGAGTTGCTGTTCTTCCCATATGAGATTTTCTCTAGCTAAACGGAGGTTCTTCTCTAAGCCCTCTTGGATATAGGCCTCAAGAGGGTTTCCCTGGCTAAGCAAACCTAAGGGAAAGAGGACCAAACATAATTTTAACAGTGATTTCATTGGTTGATTGTTAACTATTTTTAAACAATGTTTAAAGTAGGGGTAAAATTTTTTGCTATTTTTGTTGTAGTCGATAAGTTCCCAAGAGGATCTGATCAAAGGCATTGAAGGCATCCCGAATTAGAAAATCCTGGTCGAGTTGGTCAAACATGGTCATACGGCAACATATAGGTAAAGAGACAAGGCCATGCATACTGGACCAGATCATAAGGGCCATAGCATCGGGATCCCTCTGTGGTAAAGCCCCTAAGCTCATGCATTCTATGACAGTTTCTTTGAGAAAATGGAAGGCCTGCTCCCCTTGATGCCATTCCCCCTCTGAGGAAATACTGTTCATTGGCTCCTTCATAATGAACATTAAATCGTAATATGCGGGGTTTTCTAAAGCAAATCGAATGTAGGCTCGTCCCATTTTAGTGAGTCTATCGATCGGATCCTCTATAGACATGGCCGTCTTCCCAATGGCTTGATTAAAGGCCGTAAAGGCTTGAGTTTGTAGGGCTTGAAAAATTTCAACTTTGTTAGGAAAGTAATAGTAGGCTGTCCCAATGTTGTAGCCAGTTTCTTTAGCGATATCTCGCATATGGGTTTTTTCATACCCATGCTGTAAAAATAGCTTATTAGCCGCGTCTAAGATGCGTTTCCTTACCTCTTCTTTTCCTTTTGTTTTGTGATCTGCCATCAGTTTTAAACAGAGTTTAATTTTTAAACGTTGTTTAAAAGAAAATTGTTTTCCCTATTCTGCAAAAATATTCAAGAGCTTCTTTCCATTACAGAATAGGCAGGATTTCTTTTACAGCCTTTCTCCCCGCCATCAGCCCAGCCTCATACATTTCCTCGGTATGATTGCTATCAAATACTCCATAGGGTTCAATATCTTTTGGAATGATAACGTAATCACAGGCATCAAACTTTGATTGGACAGCTGCAGTTCGGCTAATGTCATAGGCTCGATTTATAACATCCAAGGGGTTGTTAAGATCCTTGGTGTTTATTTCCCCCAGAGGATGCACATATATACCAATGAGAAACTCACAGGTATTTTTGAGGGGTTCTGTAGGGAGGTTGGAGTAGATACCTCCGTCTCCCAATAAGAAGTCTTTGTAAGGAACAGGGGCAAAAATTCCCGGGATAGCGCAGCTCGCTAGAATGGGTTGTATAAGCTCTCCTGATTCAAATACAACAGGCTTTCCGGTAAGTAGGTCCGTAGTGGTGATGTATAAAGGATGACGAAGTGCATCAAAACTATCCTCAGGTAGATAGGGTTCCAAAAAGCTTCGGAAGGGTTCGGTTCGCAAAATTCCGGCTTTCCCGAGAGAAAAGGAACGATATGAAAATATATCATCTTTTTGGAAAAAGGTCTTTATCTCAGTTGGGCTATAGCCTTTTGCATATAAGGCGCCTACAATTGAGCCCGCACTTGCACCAGAAATAATATCTGGCTTGATGTTTTCTTCTTCGAAGGCTTGGAGAATCCCTGCATGGGCCAAGCCTCGCATTCCCCCTCCCGAGAGGACCATTCCTATTTTATAAGTATCATGGGTAGTTGCCATATTGGGTCTAGAATTAAAGGTACTTCAGCAATACTTCAAAATTCTCTTTTTTCTTTGTGGAACAAAAAACAAAATGGGCTAAGCTAGAATTATATGGTTAGCCAAGTCCTTCAATTCTGATGTATATTCCTAAACACAGCTTTATGCGTTTTGCTACTCTCTTTTTCATTCTATTTCCCCTATTTTTATCAGCACAGATTCAGCCAGAAGTGAAGCGCCTTTTAATAAAGCGAGTGGAAGAAGCCCCCCAAATTGATGGCCGAATTGACGAGGAAGTTTGGAAAAAGCTCGACCCAAATGGTGAGTTTTTTCAGCGCTTTCCTGCCGATACTTCCATGGCTATCATGCAAACTCAAGTAAAAATGGGCTTTGATGATAAGTTTATGTACATCGCAGCTATATGCTATGATCAATCCGAAGGGAATTACGTTGTTCAGTCCATGCAGCGAGACTTTGAGGGTTTTGGCAATGATTACTTTTCCGTTATACTTGACCCTTTCAATGACCTCACCAATGGCTTTGAGTTTTCAGTTACCCCTTATGGGATGCAAAGAGAAGGCCTGATCACTCAAGGGGGGAGTGTCCGTAACAGTACCTCTTATAGTTGGGATAATAAATGGTTTAGTAAAGTTACAAACTATGAAGACCGTTGGGAGGTAGAAATGGCCATCCCCTTCAGTACCCTTCGCTACCAGGCCGACAGCAAAGAGTGGCGGATTAATTTTACCCGAAACGATTATAAGAACAATGAACGATCCAATTGGGCTTTTATTCCGAGAAACTTTCGTTCTAGCACCCTGGCCTATACTGGATATCTGGAGTGGGAAGAACCGCTGAAAAAACCGGGACTTAATCTTTCTCTTATCCCCTATCTTACTGGAGGGGTCATTCAAGATTTTGAGAAGGAGGATCCCAATGAAAAGCCTACCTCTTTGACCTCTGGAATTGGTGGAGATATCAAGTATAGCGTTACGGCCTCCCTGAATTTGGACCTGACGATCAATCCGGATTTTTCCCAGGTGGAGGTTGATCAGCAGGTTACCAACCTGGATCGTTTTGAGATCAATTTCCCTGAGAGACGTCAGTTTTTTCTGGAGAACAATGACCTTTTCTCCAACTTTGGTACGCGTTCTGTCCGCCCCTTCTTTACTCGTCGAATTGGTATAGCCGTAGATACGACTACCGGTCAAAATGTTCAAAACGCCATCATTGCTGGAGCGCGAATTAGTGGGAAAGTAAATGAAAAATTGAGAGTAGGCCTACTCAATATGCAAACTGCCGAAGATCAGGAAATAGGTATCCCCGGTGCCAATTATACCGTAGGGGTCGTTCAGCAGCAGTTAAATGGCCCTTCTAATTTCTCGGCTATATTTATCAATAAGGAGCAACAAGTAGGGGGTTTTTCCGATACAGTGGATTCTTACGAACCCTTTAATCGGGTTTTTGGAGTGGATTATAACCATATTTCCCGAGATAATGTATGGACTGGGAAAGTCTTTTACCACCGCTCTTTCCGTCCAGACGATAATGAGGGAGCCTTCTCTCACGGAGCCAACCTTTTTTACAATACCCTCAATTGGGAGGCAGAATGGAACCACGAGATTGTCGGAGATGGATATGATGCTAGAGTGGGCTTTGTAAGGAGAACGGATTATGAGCGAATTACCCCCCGCCTAGAATACAAATGGTATCCCCAATCAGATAAAGTCAACCGCTACAGCATAGAGGTGGAGAATGATATGCTCTGGGCCCAAAATCAAGGGCTTACGGACCGGGAAACCCAAATTTCCTTCAGTGTCAGGCCCGAAGGCAGTGGATTTTATCGGATAGGCTATGTCAATTCCTATATAAAACTTTTAGGGGATTTTGACCCTACACGGACGGATGGAGAAGAGTTACCCGAAGGAACAGAGTACGAGATGCATGGGGCCAGCTTTTTCTTTCTGTCGGATTTTCGGAAGAAATTTACCTGGACCGCCAGAGGATATTTCGGCCAATTTTACAACGGAGCACGTTACGGAATATCTGGAGAACTCAATCTGCGCGCAGCACCCCTAGGGGCTTTTTCCCTCAATTATTCCGTCAACCAGGTCAATCTTCCTGACCCCTATTCCGATGCTACCCTGTTGCTTTTTGGCCCACGTATAAACCTCACCCTGGCCAACAACGTGTTCTTTTCCACCTTGGTTCAGTACAACAACCAGATAGATAACATCAACATCAATACCCGCCTCCAATGGCGCTTCAAGCCTGCCTCTGATATATTCCTGGTATATACAGATAATTATTACGCCGATCAGCTACGGGTAAAGAATAGAGGGATCATTCTGAAAATGACTTATTGGATAAATGTGTGAGGTTTATTATATCAACTTAGGCCATCCCTCCTAGGGCTAGGGCCAGTCCTGCTGCAGCCAATCCTCCAAGAATAGGCCCCAGTACAGGTATCCAAGAATAGCCCCAGTTGCTATCTCCTTTGTCGTGGATGGGGAGTATAGCATGCATAATTCTTGGGCCCAGGTCCCTGGCAGGATTGATGGCATAGCCAGTGGGTCCTCCTAAACTCATCCCGATGGCAAAAACGACGAAGCCAATCGGTAGGGCATCTAAGGCTCCCAGCCCTCCTACCTGTCCGTTTGGGCCCGCAATACTAGGCGCAGCTAGATATAAGGCACCAAATACCAAAACAAAGGTGCCTATAGCCTCTGTAAGTAGGTTTACTATAGGGTTTTTGATGGCTGCATTGGTAGAGAAAACCCCAAGTTTGCTTCCCTTATCTTCAGTGGCCTTAAAATGATCCATATGGGTAAACCAAACGAGGAAGGCGCCAATAAAGGCTCCAATGAACTGTGCTCCTATATAACTAGGGACCTGTTCCCAAGGGAACTTTCCGGCAGCGGCCAAACCAACAGATACGGCGGGATTCAAATGGGCTCCGCTGAACTGACCTACGATGAAAACAGCGGTAAATACCGCCAACCCCCATCCAAAAGTGATTACAATCCAGCCAGAATCATTCCCAGCGGTTTTGTTTAGGCTAACATTGGCATTTACCCCACACCCCAATAAGATAAGGATGGCGGTTCCGACGATTTCTCCGATAAATGGTGTCATGAGTGAGTAGTAGTGAAAGTTGAGAGTATATAGTTTATAGTCCACAGTCCACGGAGTCCCAATACATCGTATAATTGTTAAAATTCTCCGTGTCTCCGTGTTCAATTAATTATTAAGGGATATTTCTATACTACATTTTTTGTCCAAAAAATCATAAATAAGCCTTAATTTTTTCCATCTTAAAGGCCCGATCCAGGTTGTAAACCGGATCTTCCTTATGCAAGTACTCCATCAACTGCAAAGCCCGGGTGTATCGAGTCTTAGCCCGGATATCCTTCCCTTTCTTCTCCCATAGGAGGCCTTCATGATAGAGCAATTCTGCCGCAAAATTAAGTTCTTCCAGTTTTAGCTGTTCTTTGTTAGTCAAGGAATTAATCCAGTCTTCACTGGGGGCTTCTAGCAGGATAGACTTTTGCTTCTCAAAAAAGCTATCATAAAGTTGCTCTACATACTTCAGCCCATCATCATAGCGCCCAGTCTTCATAAAGCCCATCACCTTGGCTAAGGATTCTGCAAAATGCTCGATATAGCGCATGAAATAGTCTCGCTGCTCCATGTGGATAGAATATTTCCCATAAATTAGCAATCATTCTCTAACATTGATATGTTGCTAATCAAAAACCTAAACCCAAATTTACTTATGCGGAGCTTTTATTGTATCCTAATTTGCCTGAGCTTATCCTTCTCGTCTACCCTTGCGCAGAAAACCTATATTCATTGTGGCTCTTTAATCGATGGGAATTCTCCAACTCCAAAGTCGCGCCTTACCCTTGTTGTGGAAGGAGATCGTATTGTTGGAATAGAGACGGGCTTTGCCCAAGGGGACTCTGGAGACCTAGTGATTGATTTGAGGGATCAAACCGTCATGCCAGGGCTAATGGATATGCACGTCCACATCGAGGGTCAAAGTTCTCCTACCCGCTATGTGGATGGATTTCGCCTCAATCCATCAGATGTAGCTTATAGAGCTTTGGGCTATGCAGAGAAAACCCTAATGGCTGGTTTTACCACTGTGCGGGATTTAGGAGGATCGGGCGTTAATATTTCTCTTCGGAATGCAATCAACCAAGGCCTGGTTGAAGGTCCACGAATTTATACTTGTGGGAAAGCTATTGGGACTACAGGAGGCCATGCAGATCCCACCAACGGAGTGAGAAAGGAGTTAATGGGGGATCCAGGGCCCAGGGAAGGAGTCATTAATGGACCTGCCGAGGCCATGAAAGCTGTGCGACAGCGCTATAAAGATGGGGCAGATGTGATAAAGATAACGGCCACAGGTGGTGTGTTGAGTGTAGCCAGGGACGGGAAGCGTCCTCAGTTTCACCAGGAAGAAATCGAGGCGATTGTGAGAACGGCCAAAGACTATGACATGATAACTGCAGCTCACGCCCATGGGGCAGAGGGAATGAAGCGAGCCGTTTTGGCGGGTATCACGAGTATTGAGCATGGAACCCTCATGACCGAAGAAGTCATGGATTTGATGATCGCCAGGGGTACCTATTATGTGCCAACCATTTCAGCTGGTAAGGCCGCAGCCGCTAATGGGGCTAAGCCCGGATACTACCCTCCTATGGTGGCCAAAAAAGCCAGAGAAATAGGTCCACAGATCCAGGAAACTTTTGAGAAAGCCTATAAAAGAGGCGTCAAAATTGCCTTTGGTACCGACGCCGCCGTATATCCCCACGGGGAGAATGCCCAGGAATTTCAATACATGGTTGAGGCGGGCATGCCTCCTATGGAAGCCATACAATCCGCAACACGTGTACCTGCCGAGATGCTGAAAATAGAGGACAAAGTTGGCACCCTGGAAGTGGGGAAATGGGCCGATATCATCGCCGTTGATGGCAATCCCCTGACAGATATCACGGTTATGCGCAAGGTGAGCTTTGTAATGAAGGGCGGAGAGGTGTATAAAAAATAGAAGCGTTTCTTAGCCTGGAATGGGAAAGGATAATTGAAAATGGAAAAATCTACATAGGCAAAGACCTAACCGATTCAATCAACTATTTTGGAAGTGCGCAAAATGACTTAATTGAAAAGGATTTCTCCAGAGAGCAAAAACGGGACTTTACCATCAGAAAAGAAATCCTTTGGGAATCAGACTCTGCGACGGATCGGGAAGTGCATGAAAAGGAAAAAGAATATATATTGAAGAATAGGTCCAATGATCCTCAAATTGGCTATAACCGTTGGCCTAGAATGAAGTAGATTCTTATTTTTTTGAAAATTCCGTCACTCTATTGACGCAATTTACGTAAATTGCGTCAATAGAGTGACGCAAATGAATTATATTTCCCGAATTATTGAACCTTCTATCAAGGAATACCTCATTCCCAATAAGGTAGTTGTTCTATTGGGGCCTAGGCGAGTTGGAAAAACTGTGCTATTGGAGCAGATTATGAAGGAACTGGAGGAACCCTTATTATTTCTCAGCGGAGAAGACTATACCTCCTTATCTCTACTAGAAGAAAGAAGTATTCAAAATTACAGAAATTTACTTGGCGGGAAGAAAATTCTAGTTATCGATGAAGCACAAAAGATCCCCCACATCGGTCTTAAGTTGAAGCTCATGGTTGATCATATTGAGGGGATAAAAATCTTGGTTACAGGCTCTTCCGCTTTTGATATTCACAATCTCACAGGAGAGCCTTTAACAGGAAGAAAACATACATTTCACTTATTCCCTTTGTCCGAATCAGAACTGGATCAGGTAGAAAGTATGTTAGAAAAACCAGGCAATCTTCTGAATCGCCTTGTTTTTGGAAATTATCCTGAGTTACTTAATTTTCCAGGGAATGAACAGAAAGCTGAATATATTCGAGATATGGTCAATTCCTATTTAATGAAAGATATTTTAGCTTTTGATAGGGTTCAAAATTCGGATAAAATTTTTGATTTACTCAGACTCATTGCCTTTCAAATGGGGCAAGAGGTGTCATTACAAGAACTTGGGAAGCAACTCGGAATGAGTAAGAATACAGTAGAGAAATACTTAGATCTTTTGTCTAAGGTATTCGTAATCCACAAGTTGTCAGGTTTTAGTAGGAATTTGAGGAAAGAAGTAAATAAAAAGGCCAAATGGTATTTCTTTGATAATGGCATCAGAAATTTGTTAGTAGGAAACCTCAGTCCCATTGCTAATCGTGATGATATAGGCGCATTATGGGAAAACTATATGATTAGTGAACGAATCAAATTTCAACACTATACCAGGATGCTTGTCTATAACTACTTTTGGAGAACCTATGACCAACAGGAAATAGACTGGGTGGAGGATAGAGGAGGCAAGCTATATGGGTATGAATTAAAATGGAATCCCAAGAGAAAAGTGAAGACCCCTGTTGCATGGGAAAATGCTTATCCTGGTTCTTCCTTCCAGGTAGTTCATCATAAAAACTATCTGGAATGGATAAATATGGGCTCAAGTAGTTAGCCTGAAAGATGTATGGGAATTAACTATACCATTAACGATCCACGTCTTAACGCTGAAGCCTTCCTCTCCCTTGTTCAGCGAGTATGGCCAGGGAATTATAATGAAGAAAAAACGGGAAAAGCGCTCAAGAAGACCCTGAATATTTCTGCTTGGGAGGGAGAAAAACTCATTGGAACGGTACGTATCCTCACGGATGGTTATTATTTTGGGACTATCCCGGAGATTCTGGTGGATCCAGCGTATCAAGGAAAAGGGATTGGCAAGAAATTGATGGAAAAAGCCTGGGAGCTAAGCCCAACCTCCATTTTTCTGGGGGCACAGCCGGGAAAGGAGGGCTTTTTTGAGAAGCTGGGCTTTGAACGAAGCTTAACTTCATTTCAGCGTAAGAAGCCGAGGAATTCATAAAATAGGCAATGAGCCATCTCAATCTGTGAGACAACTCATTGCACCTAAAAAAACCATTGGAAAATTCTTAGTGGATTGGAGTGAGGGTATATCCCTCTGCCTGAAGCAGCTTTATTACCCCTTCTTCTCCCCCCAAGTGTCCAGCCCCTACCCCAAAAAATACCGACTGCTCTTTGGCAAATTCCCCTATTCTGGGAATCCACTTTCTATTGCGGTCGTGTAAGACTAGATCCAGGACTTCTTGTTGGTCCCCATAATACTCGATGAAAATATTGTATAGCGCTTCAATATCTTCTGCTTTATACAGTTTTATCATCTCCTTAAACAAGTGGGTATATTTCTCCTCATCATTGAGCATTTCGGCAATATCATCGGCCTGAGCCTGATAGGGAATAGCGTCGAAAATGCCCATCTGATCTTCCACCGTTTCCAGACCCAGGATTTCTTTATCGCCTTCCTGAGAAAGTTTCACG
This sequence comes from Bacteroidia bacterium, assembly GCA_965263105.1. Lineage (GTDB taxonomy): Bacteria > Bacteroidota > Bacteroidia > J057 > J057 > JBCCTX01. The sequence goes on from CBDHGL010000003.1 coordinate 3,143,813, forward strand.
AAAGAAAACTCATAGCTCGCAGGTTGATCTCCTACATACTTCTTAAGCAGCATAGACATGACCATGAGCGGCTTCATTTTGTTGATCATCGCAACCCCTATTCCCGCATGGGTTTGTAATTCTTTATCTAATTTTTGATAGTCCGACTCAGAAAAATACTGTTCCAGGGTAGAATCTCCTTCCATCAGGGCATGTTGCATCATGTTCATTTGGAGATTGGGATCATCCATATCAATTTCTAAGACTACCACATCCGAAGAGTTAATGGCTTCCTCAACAGAGGCTTTCATCTCAAATTCGCTGCTGGGCATCAAATGGATGGTCCCATATAGGTAGGAGGGCTGTATGCCCTCTTTTTCAATTTTGTACAGCAGTGCCTTTTCTTGGGCTGTTGTTGTAACGGTGGAAATGCCGAATACCCCCAAAAGGGCTAGATAAAGGGATTTGCTTAAGGTTCTTAGTTTCATAAGGAGTAAAAATTTTAAAAATGTTAACAGGTTGAAAATTCCTGAACGTTTTACCTAAAGAGCCTGATTTTAGCTAAACGTTTAACCGATTAGTCTATTTTTTGGCGATTTTCTTACAAATGGAGGGAGAAAATTCCTAATGAAAGGGAAAAAGCTTCTGCAATTCTTTGAATATCAATTCAATAAACCTCTTAGGGATAAAACACCATTTCGTGCGCTTTCCAGATTTCTTTTTGGAAGGAGGTTTCATAGGATACTTGAGGGTCTATTTGGAATCCAACTCCTTCATAGCACCGAATAGCTGCTTCATTCCAGGTGTAAACCTTTAATCGAACTTCTTTTGGGGAAAAAAGCTCGATCGCCCTAGAAAGCAGTGCTTTCACCATTTTTTTTCCATATCCTTTACCTCGATACTCATTTGGACCGATCAACAAGCAAGTCAGGTCTACCTGAGATCGGCTTTTCTGTCGGACCTCTCCATGTCCAATATGTGTATAGGAAGATCTAAGATAAATTGCATAGGATTTCCGATTGGGTTCCTCATTATGGGTGTTTAATTGCTCCGGAGTCAGAGGAAAGGAAAAAGTAGGCCCGGCGAATTGGATGAGCTCTTTCTCTGTATGTATCCAGGATATCAGGGTATCAAAGTGAATGGGGGCGAAGGGGACTAACTGGATAGATGCGTGTATATCCATAAAATATAACTGTGGGCCATGGACTATCAACTAATTAACTTCTTTCCTAAATATCCAACTTAAAACTCAAATTGAAGGTCCTGCTAAGCATATTGGTTTGGTTTCCAATCACGTGATTTCTATTCGAACCATCTCTAGCAGGTATAGAGTAATAATACTGGTAGTATTTTACGTTTTGGTGATTAGTGAGATTGAAAACGGAGAAACCTGTGGAGGCTTGTAGACCTCCAATTAAGAAAGAATAGTTGACACCCAGGTCAATGCGCTGATATTCTGGTAAGCGGCTGATCCGTTGGACAGGTTCAATAAGGGTTCTCTCCTTTTTTCGATCCAGGCGGCTAAAGTCAGTAAAAGGACGGCCACTGCTGAAGATAAAGTTTCCTGTGAACTGAAAGCGGTCAATGCTGAAAGTGTTGGCCCATTTGAGTTGGTGCCTTCGATCATTGTCCGCTGGGAACCTTACCCCCTCTAAGATATCGTCAAACCGTTGAGAGTTTCGGCTGAGTGTATAGGCCAAAGTTCCTGAGTACCAAGATTCTTGTACATAGAGGATTAAGTCCATTCCTATAGCTCTACCATCTCCATAAAAAAAGCGGTAATCACATTGGCTCCCACAGGCTCCTCCCCCTGTGGGTGAGAATCCAGGTATAGATAGGGAATGTTCAATTACGTTCTTCAAATCTTTGTTGAAAAACTCCAAATCTATAGACCAATTGGATTTTGAATAGGTGGCTCCAAACATGAAATTATTCACCTTACCTACTGGGAAATCAATACCATCTGCCAAAATAAGGAAATCAAGCCCCTGGCTCATGACATTTTCATGGGTAATATTTCGGACAAATTGATAGTCCTGGTTGAAGGAGGATTTTAAACTAAATTCTGGCGAAATAAAATGCGAAAGGGTGATCCTAGGGGAGAAAAAGACTTCATTGGTGATGTCGTATTGGGTGAATCTCCCCCCGAGGTTGATCAGCCAGTCCTCTAGAGATATTTTATAATTCCCAAATAGTTGTAATTCATTTCCCTGGTCATTGCGCGAAAATGCCAGGATATCTGTATGGCTGCCAAATAATTGTGATTCATGTTGTGTTACGCCTATCCCAACTTGAAGCTGGTGCTTCTGGGACAACTCATAAGCCAAACTCATTTCCCCTCCAATATCTGTTATGCTATTTTGGAAAAAGTTATTCATGGTCCAATCGATGGGATTTTCCTCAAAGCTCTGGAAGTAGGAAACATCAATGGCGTTTTCGTTGAAATAGTCGGTAAAAAATAGTCGGGACTTCACCTGGAATTTTGGGGCGAAACTGTTTCTATAATTGACAGAAAATCCCGTATTTTCCCAGTTGTTGGTTTGAGAAAAATCCTCGTTGTTATCGACCCATAGTTGATTTTGCAGGGTATTATATTTGGTGGAATACCTATTGTTCAACCTGTCCTTACTATGGAAAAAGTTTACATCTATGTATTGGTCAGTGCTTGGTCGGAAAAAGAATTTCCCATTCATGTCATAAAAGCGAAAGTTGGGCTCTACATCTAGTAAGGAGTGACGCGCAAAATAAGGATATTGGGAGGAAATATCTAAAGAAGCGTTTTCCTGGAACAAATTAAAGATTTTGGATTCAGCTGCATTGGAATAGGTACTTCTCCCTTGGAGGATAAATCCTCCGTCTCTTCCGATAGGAATATCCACTCGGGCAGATGCTGTCAGCGCATTTACGTCTATCTGGGAGCCCCATTTATCCAATTTGGAATCAGAACTTAACAGTACCATACCCCCTGTTCTACCCCCATACTCAACTGGTAGGGCATTTTTATATAGCTGAATATCGCTTACATATTGGGAGTTGATAGAACTAAAAATACCGAAGAAATGCTCAGCCTTATAGATGGGAATACCGTCCAATACAATCAGCGTTTCTTCCGAATCGCTTCCCCGAATCCGTACCCCTGCACTGAAATCGTTATCCGAACTAATGCCTGGTAAGAGTTGCAAATTTCGTAGGGCATCGTTACCCAATAGATCAGAAGGAGAGGAAGCTCCCTTATTATGGATTCCTAATGATAGATTATCTCTGTTAAAACTAAATTCTGGAAAGTTTTCTTCAATGGGAATCTCTGATAGGAGGAAGGGCTTTATCTTCAAAGATAAATTGGGGTCCTCCAACAGTTCCTGTCCGGATAGCTGTAGGGTCTCGTAGCCCAAGAGTCGGATACCCATTTTTTCGGAGAGCTTACCCTTGGGAATAGTCAGGCTGTAATACCCCTGTTGATCGGTAAGTGCCCCTTGATTGGGGTTGGTAAGGGAATATATCATCACATAGGGCAAGGGTATGTCCGATTCTGCATCCTTGATCTGTCCCGTCAAGCGGACAGAATTAGAATTCCTGGTAGGAGAATTCTCCCTACGAAGGAGAACTTTCTGGGCATTTTCAATTTGGAAACCAATCCCGGATGAGGAAAACAAATCCGTTAAAAAACTTGATAGGGTTTCGTGCTTTAGGTCCCGGTTTCTGGTAATTTTAGTCTGGCCTAGCTGAGAAGGGTAAGAAAATTCCAATCCATACTTTTCTGTAAAGTCATTCAGAACCGTTTCCAATTTGGTCCCGGCAGAAATGAATAGCTCAAAGGCACCCACATGGGTTCCTATTTGGGCTGTACCCAAAAGAGGAGATAGGAGAATACAAATAAGTAAAATGTAGGAGTCCAGCTTCATTTCATAGGGTTCAGGAGATCACTTAATTTACGCTTTTTTTATCGATATGGATGACTCCATCCTGTTCTTTGTAAGTCAAATTATTGGTCCAACTGATATCTTCCAAAGCTTTCTCTAGGTTATTCCCTTTGAAAGAACCATTCCATTTAATTTCTCCAATGGAGGGAGAAACCGAAATCTTTTTGTCGTACTGCCGTCCCAATTCTTCAAAGACCTCAGCAAGGGGGATATCTTTAAATTGATAGGTTCCATTCCACCAAGTTTCTTTATTCTCTTTATCAAAATCAGAGCTGTGAACTCCACTTGATTCACTCCAGGAAACAAACTCCCCAGGTTCCAGAACCTGATTAATACCTCCTTTAGAAGAGCTAACCTGCACAGAGCCCGTCATACAGTTAACGCGAAAGTTCTCACCGCGGTTGTATACATTGAAACTCGTTCCAAGAACTTCTACTTCTCCCAGAGAAGTTTCTACTACAAAACGACTTCCTTTCTCTACTTGAAAGAAGGCTTCTCCCTCCAATTTGACAAGCCTATTGTCTGCCCAACCTTTCTTACTGTAATTGAGAGAGGACTCGGCATTTAATTCCACCTTGGAATTGTCAGGTAAGGTGTGTGCCAAATGCTCTCCTCTGGGGCTCTCTAATTGAATGGAACCAGGGGTCATTAACCGTAGGATAAGCAAAATGGCAATACTGGCTGCAGCAACGAGCCCGACATTATACCAGGTTCGAGAACTCCTTCCATCTATCCGGGACTTTTTGGGAGTTAGGGGAACAATCACAGGTGCGTCCTCAATAGACGTTTCTATTCTTTCCCACAAATTTTGAGGATTGGTAGGAATAGGAATAGGTTTTTGCTTTGCGAAGGTGGAAACCATTTCACGAGCTTGCTCTACTTCTTCCTGGACCTCTGGATGGGATTTTAGCCAATTTGACCACTCTTTCCCCACCTTAGAATCAGGTCCAAGGACCCATTTAACAAAGGATTCCTCTGCTGCAAACTCTCCAGCCTTATAATGTAAAAATGAATCTCTCATGACTCTAAAACCTGAATGCCCACCTGGGCTCTTTTAAATTTCGTTATTAATATTTTATCGTTTGGGATATGTTTCTTATGCTTAATTAGGTTGAAACCTGTTTTTAGACAATCTTTCCAAATACCTAAGTCCAGGGATCTACATTTGTACTTAACCCCAGACGAAAAAAATGAGAAGTAAACAATTCACCATAAATTTCCTCAGGGTTTTTATGGCATTGAAAACTAAGTTTCTGGCCGACTGGTAATTGATCTGCATGGCTTCACATATTTCCTCGTAGGACATTTCTTCATAGTATTTTAGGTACAAGGCCTCTCTCTGTCGTTTGCTCAAGGTGCCAAATGCACGTTCGATTTCTCGTGCTTGGGCTTCCGAGGTTTCTCTTGCGGCAATGATTTCATCTATGGCCAACTCTGATTCAAAGTGGACCTCCTCTGGCTGTTGGTCAACTTCGTGTTTTTGTATCTTCTGGAGTTTTTTGATAATTCTCCTCCTGAGCGATACCAACAAGTAAGGTCGTATTGCTGTGGTAGCGCTTAATCCCGCCCTGTTCCGCCAGATATCCATAAACAAGTCGTGTATGGAATCCTCAATCAGTGCCTGATCGGACGAAAACCTGTAACCGTATTGTAAAAGATGGCTTACATGCTCTTGGTAAATTTTTTCTAAAGCGTCTTTACTGCTTTGCTGGAGCTGTAACCATAATTCCTGATCTGTCATAAGGATGCAAAGATATCACTTCATTCATCCCAGAAAAGATAAAAAACATTCTTAAGAGTAGAAAAAAAGAGTCGCCCTAAGTACAGAATCTATGGGGTATCCTTATGAGGGTGTAAAAGTTAACACTTAAATGAAAGTTATTATGACAAACAAAATTGTTAATGTTTTTGGCCTCTTATTGCTTGCTATCAGCCTGGTGCTGGTTTCTTGCCAGGAAGAAAATGTAGTGGCAGAAGAGAATGATGTCGAGGTCTACACCGCAGCAGCAGTAGTAGCACTTCAAGACAGCGCCCAATGTGGCAGACATGGATGCTTTGAATTTGTATTCCCTTTGAGCATTTCCTTTCCCGATGGTGCGGTATCAGAAGTAGCGTCATATGATGATCTACGCGCGTCTATTCGAGCCTGGAAAGAGCTCAATCCCGATGCAGAAGAAAGGCCAGCCTTTGTCTATCCCATTGAGGTAATCTCCCAAGAGGGAGAGATAACTTCTATTGCCTCGTCTGACGAGTTGCGTGCCCTTAGAGCAGAATGTGGAAGAGGATTCCGCGGTTTCGGTAAGTTTGGGCATAGAGGCAGAAGATTTGAGCCGTGCTTTTCGATTGTGTTTCCGATTACGGTGAATTTCCCCGATGGCAGTTCCGAAAGCTATGATGACAAAGAAAGCTTAAAGGCTGCGGTTCGGGCTTGGAAAGAGGCAAATGGAAGGACAGGAGAGAGACCAGAAGTAGTATTCCCTCTCACAGTGGCGTATGACGATGGGTCTACTGCTACAGCCGAAAGTCGGGAGGAGCTTCGGGCATTGAAGGAAACTTGCCAGGAAGAATCTGATGAGGAGGATAGCTAGCGGCATGTAACTAGAAAAAGTAGTAGTGTATTTTTATAGCGTAAGCGAATTTCTTATTGTTCCGATTCAGCGTCAGTCTTAGGACTGGCGTTTTTTTATAGGTATCCATAAATTTTTATAACTTTAAAAATAAATTCTAATGGATACTTTGGCATGATGGAACTAATTGCCCTAATACTTGCTATTTTTATCTATTATTCCATGTTCAAATACCTTAGGGAGAAGTTGTTTTAGCAGAAAGCCCTTCGACTACATGGGACTGAATCATCATCTGGCTTAATTGGTGGGCGGTTTCCTCCAGATCGATTCCCAATTTGTCACGATTGGTCTTTATCGCCACTTCCTTCAGGTTTGGGGGGAGATTGTTGTACCCGTGAAAAGTTCCCAATATAGCCCCTGTAATGGCACCGACTGTATCATTGTCCCGCCCGTAGTTGATGACAAATTCCAGGGCAGAAGAGAAATCAAAGTCGCAGAAAATTAGTGCGGTAAGATTGATCAAGTGGATTTCTGCAGCATGGAAGGGCATATCTTGATTTTTAGCGTCCAGCAATTCGTAGGCTTTTTGAATTTGAGCCACTTCCAGGGGATCTCTTCCTGCTAGGGGTAGCTTTAGGTTACTGTTTTCGACCTGTTCTTGGGTCAAGGTTTTAGCCTCATGGCTAATATACAAGGCATCTCTATACACTCGGTAAGAAGCTCTTCCTACTAGACGGCTGTGAAAATAGTTTTGAGGATCTGTGTATCGAAGGACATCCATTATAGAGTCAGGATGACTATGGGGCTTCATGGCTTCTGCTACCATAGCAGCCGTCAAGGCCGTAATATCCCGGGCATAGCCCAGGTCAAAAATTCCCAATCGATAGGCACTGGTGTAGGCCCCCTGCGGATTACCAGGGTAAACCAAACCCAGCATGGGGCTGTATAGCATCCCGGCACAGGTCATTTCTCCCCCGTAAAATCGATTGAGGGCATAGCTATAGGCCTCAATATCCTTTTCCTCAAAGGCCTTAGCCACTACCGCCCATTCCTGGAGCCAGGCCATCCTGCGAGCCTGATTTTCGAAAGGAACAGGGTCAAAACTATCTACTTCTTTGAGTGCTTGTACCTCTTCTTCATAAGAGTGAACCAAAAATTGAGCGAAAGGGTAAGGGTCAGCTCCTTCTTGATGGTAGAGAGAAGACCCTTGGCTGACCAGGTATTTGCTGAGTAAGACCTTCCATCTCGTATCATCGGTAGTACCACCAGAAGGTAGGTTAAAGGCCCATGTGCCTTCGGGGGAGGGCTCCCTAACCATATCATCTAGGGTATTTATATGGCCATATTCAACCTGAATATTGTGCCGACTCCACATTTCCGAGGGAGCACCCATCGCATCCCCAATAGCTGATCCCACCAGCATCCCCAATACCTTATCATATAGGCTATCGGGGTTCATGGCTACAAGGGGAAGCTCTAGTACAGGAGCATCGCTCTCTACAACTGCCATATCCTGCTCTTTTGATCGGTGTTGTGGTGTACAGGTCCAAAAGAATATGATCGTACAGATAAAAAGATAATATCTCATGTTATTGGGTTAAGGTGGAAATGTGTCCTTTCTCAATCCATATTTTGGCCATTCCCATACGTTCTATCTTTTCTTCAAGTGTGTTTTCTAAAGGAAGCTGAGCAATTCCAATTAGGCGACGCAAAATGGCTGTCCCAGCAAAGCCAGCTAGCAGTTCTTCGTCGAGGTCCGAGAAATGCTGGTAGCCCATTCTTATATCATTCAAAATAGAAATAGGATGCCCTGAAAGCATCAGATGAGCCATAAAGACAGCCAGATCCCACTCTGGAGGACCTACAAAACTAAATTCTGGATCGATGACCTTGACAGAATCCCCGACTTTGAGCCAACTACCGGGATAAAAATCTCCATGAAGAAGTCTTGTTCCTGGAGATAAATATTTTTCCCCCAAGCCGCGAATTTTCTCTTTGAGTTTTTGATCCTGTTTGTAGGGCAAGGAAGCTTCCTGGAGGCCAGGCTGAACTGTATCCAGGTCAAAGCCATTTTCTTCCAAGAAGGGAAAATTAAAAATATGCTCGTGGTTGAGCCTTCTCATAGGCAGGTTGGCAGGGAAATGGGGTACAGACTCTTGCGGGTCTAAGCTATGTAAGGCATTGAGATAGGCGATCAAGCTCCTCAATTCCTTTCCCGATAATAATTTCCCTTTTTGATATAGGTAGCTGTAATCCAGACCCGCTCCCAGGTCCTCGATGGCCAGAAGGAAACTATCGGGGTCATATCCGAGTAACTTGGGAGAAAAGTCCTTGAGTGCATCATATTCGGAAATAAGGTCCAGGTAATGGGCTTCTACCTCTGCACGGCTGACAGGGGCATCAATTTGAGGGTATTTCTCCACCCACGGCCGGGCTTGTTTGACAATCAAGGACCGTTGGGTTGTCTTTACCCGATATACACAGTTCATATTCCCTTCTCCTGGCTTTTCTAATGCAAGAATAGATTCCTGGGTCCCTAAGTATCCTAATTTTCTCAGGTATTTGTGCAGTTCATCCGGTCGAGAAGGTTCTAGGAAAAAAGATTGGGGGAATGTTTGGTGGAATTTTTTTCGTAATTCTTCCATGCTACCTAATATACCCTTTTCAATAGAAACAGTGCTGTCGGTGGGCTGTCATTTACTAGTAGCATCATTTTTTTCAAAACCCAAGTTCCTCACCCTCCCCGCATTTAAGAGGAACCCCTTGACCTGAGTATTTTCTCTTAAAAACCGAAATTCCAAGTTTTGGTGATAGAAGACATCTTTTTCCCAAAGAGACAAATCCCTTGTATTTCTTCCTGCTTGAGAAACCTTGAGTATGCCTTCCTCGCTAAATATATCATAGTTGACCTCCAGTTCAGGACTGAAATAAGTTCCTACAAAATCCTGTAGATTTATCGAGCTATTAATTAGAGGTTCTTTTCTTTGCCACTTTTCAACGCTCCTATCCAATAAATCAGAACTATATAAAACCTGAGTTTTGTTGTCTTTCAATTCATGGAAATACAACCGAATGGTTGAGTCCTCAACTAGCTTAAAAGAAAAATCATCTGCTGGTTCCAGCGTATAAGCATCTCCCGTCCAATGTTGAACGACCCATAAGGTATCCCTTTCCATGGAAATGCTTATTTCCAATCCGGGTTGTAGACCGTAATATCCTGTGAATACATTTCTATCCATATCGTTGATTGGAAGGGCTTTTTGAACGGATACCTTTTCAACCTGCTCTTCTTCCTGGGCTTTAAATTGATCTTTAAGGAACACATCCGCAACCTGATAGGCCTTTAGAGTAGGATCACCATCGCTTCGATTGGAGAGAATGATCACAGAGAATTCTTGGTCGGGAAAGCGAAGGAGCTGAGCCCGATAGCCTGCCAGCGCTCCACTATGACTAACAGTCCTCAGACCCTTGTAAGTGCCATTATTCAAGGCAAAGGCATATCCACTACTTTTTCCACTGTTTAGCAGACCTTCCTCATGCATCTTGTCGATAATAGCCTGAGTTCCTTTCCCCAATGTATTGGCGTAGAAGTTTTGATCCCATAGAAAGAGGTCCTCCACAGTAGAATAGATGCCCCCGGACCCTACCAGATCAAAGCGCATAATGAGGTTGTCGAAGCCTTTGGCAGATGCTTGATAGCTGAAGGCCTTGTTGTAGACAAAATTCCGATTATCGTCATAGAATTGGGTGTGTTTCATCCCTAATGGTTCAAAAATCTCTTTCTGAGCAAACTCCCGGATAGACATTCCTGAGGCCTTTTTCACAATTAAGGCCAACATGAAATAGCAGGAATTGCTATACAAGTATTGATCTCCGGGCACAAAATTGAGCTCTTTCTGGCGTTTGATGAGTTCATAAACTTCGGATACCTCCATATGGTCTAAATAGTTTCTCCCCTTTAGGTCCATAAGGGTGAGGAAATCCCTTACCCCACTCGTGTGATGAATAAAATGGCGCAGGGTGAGGGTATGGCCATAGGGGGGGAAATCTGGTAAGTAGGTCTGAATTGAGTCGTCCAAGCTGACTTTTCCCTGTTCCTCCAAGAGGAGGATACAGAAGGTGACAAACTGCTTGGAAACCGAGCCTATATAAAACACCGAAGAAGGCTCAACGGGCAGGCGATGCTCTATGTCAGCTAAGCCGTAGCCTTGTTTGTAAATAATTTCTCCTCCTTTTACGATGGCTAGGGCTCCGCCTGGTACTTCTCCAGTTGTCCACTCCTGAAAAATGGGGTCTATTTCAGATTTTTCCGGGATTTGTGCGTACAAGAAGGAAAGGCTTAGGAGAAAAATGGGTAATAAAAAATTCTTCATTTAGATGCTGGGTTTAACTCAATTTTATAAAATCTTCCCAACAATCCACAAACACAGCAAACTTTTCCCGGTCCACAATAGCGTCCGAATCCAATTAGAGTTTACCAGCCTTTGGATAGCCAGTTCATCAAATCCAGCTAGTAGTTTTCCATGCAATGGAACTTGAATAAAGAATGTAGAGGCCCAAACGCCTAAGGTGCAGAGGATAAGGAGCCAAATAAGGGGCGAGGAGAGAGCAGGGGGTTTTCCGAGTAGCAATAGGCAGGTGCTTCCCAACTCCAATACCATTATCGGTGCTACGACCCATCCAGTTCTTAGAGTGTGCAGGGACTCATAATTGGCAAAAGCGGATTCACCTACCTGGGCAAAAAGGGGATAATGAACCACCTGAACAAACCAGATGACTCCTGTCATAAACCAAGTAGAACCCAATACGCATAAAAAGAGTATATTTCCTAGCATAATTTGACAACAGAAAGACTGGGAAACTTGTTTGTATTTAAGAAAGACTTACTATGCCCGATAAACTTACGGATGTCCAAATACAGGAGGCCTTAACTTCTTTGTCCGGGTGGAGCCTGGTAGAAGGCAAACTTCACAAGGAGTTTAAATTTGCTGACTTTGTAGCCGCCTTTGGCTTTATGACACAATGTGCCATCGTTGCGGAGAAAATGAACCACCATCCGGAGTGGTTCAATGTCTACCATACTGTAAAGGTGGATCTGATGACCCATGAAGCTGGAGGTATTACCGAATATGACCTCAGCCTGGCGAAACGCATGAACGAATTAGCTGGATAAAATGCCATGGCAGATAAACCCTACATTCCTATCAATTGCTCTTTTTACGACCAGTTAGAAGCTTGGGCCACCCTGAAAGAAGAAGTGCAGATCGAGTTTAGGGATGATTCTGGAAAAACAGAGAACATCTCGGGGCTGATTATAGATTTTTTAGTTAGGGAAAAGGTAGAATACCTCCAACTGAAAGATGGAAAGGAAATCAGGCTGGATCATATCATGAGGGTAAACGGAGTTTCCCTTCCCAAAAGTTGTTAGGGTTAATAGTTTACATTCCGCAGTCCAGACCATTAGGTGCTAGGAGAGAGGGGCGAGTCCTCAATAAGTGGGCTTTTCAACTCCTTCCTCGTCCCCCTCAGCTCTTCAAACCGTGGATCATCGAGGGTGGCCGAGAACGGCTTTTCTAAGAAAGAACCTACGTTCCACTCCGCCCCTTTAGGGCCCCAATGAGTCCTGAAGGGACGAAATATCATCAAGTAGGGGAGTTATCCAAGGATATAATCCCCTAATCTGTTCGACAATTTCCGTTCTCGGCCAACCTGCGTCAACCGTGGACCCAATTACCCCCTCCTCCTTTCCCAATCTTCACGAATAAATTTCACCACACTGTCCTCTTCATGATGGCCAATCATATGGGTAGCGTGGGCTTTTAACTCAGACTTGGCATTATCCACTGCAATGGCTCTGGGGGCTAGACGAAACATGCTTACATCGTTGGTACTATCCCCAAATACAGTGAGTTCGTTGGGGTCAAAGCCCATATCTTCAATGATCATGGCGATGCCATTCGCTTTGGTGGCTTGAGCATCATGGATACTCAACCAATGCCATCCCAGAGGTTTTGCATCATCGTAAATGTGTATTTCCAACTGCTGAGGGTAGGAAGCTTCTAGCTTTTGCTTGAGCTGGAAACAGACTTCTGGCCGTTCTGGAACCGAAATGGTGATGATGGCCCCCAGGTCCTGAGTTAGCAGAGAGGAGCAATATTCAAGTCTTCTGTCCCCAATTGCTTGTCTTTCCTGTAAAAACAAGGCTCCCGCTTCATTGGCAGCTTTTTCAAAGAATAGGCGATCTGCCCCTTCTCTATGAGCTGCAACAAAATAGGTATAGTCATCGCTATCTAAATAGTGAACGATTTCTTTGGCGATCCTCCGGGGTAAATGGCGATAGGATAGGTGTTGGCCTGAATGAAAATCTGATATGTAGGCTCCATTTCCCCCGATAATAGGGAGCGATAGGGGAATTCCATTTAGAATCTCTCTTACGGATACCACACTCCTGGCGGTGGCAATAGTAAAATGCATACCTTCCTCTAGGAGCATACACAGTTGTTCGCGACTCCATTCAGAAACGGAGACATCCTTATGTAGAAGTGTCCCGTCAAGATCGGATACATACAGGTGTTTCATTGCAGTTATTCTCAGGTGCAATTAAACACTTTATTTTTTTCCCAAATAGTATTTGTAACTTTCTGCTCTGTTAAGTCATGAAGTATGGATAAAACGACAGAGCTTTTAAAGAAAGTCAGGAAAATTGAAATCAAAACCAGAGGTTTATCTAATCAACTCTTCTCTGGTGGTTATCACAGTGCCTTCAAGGGGAGGGGGATGTCCTTCAGCGAGGTACGGATGTATCAATACGGAGATGATGTTCGCAATATCGATTGGAATGTCACAGCGAGAACCAATGATCCTCATGTGAAAATATTTGAGGAGGAGCGTGAATTAACAGTAATGTTGCTGATAGATGTGAGTCCTTCTACGCTATTTGGAACTCAAAAGAGTAAAGAGAATATTGGCGTCCTGAAACAGGAAATCATGACAGAGATAGCTGCAGTTCTCTCCTTTTCGGCCATCAACAACAATGACAAAGTAGGGGTTATCTTTTTTACCGATCGGGTGGAGAAGTTTATTCCCCCTAAGAAAGGGCGGAACCACATTCTACGCATCATTAGGGAACTGATAGATATGAAACCGGAAGGAAGGGGAACCGACTTATCCAATGTATTGAGACACCTTACCAATTTCTTGAAGAAGCGTAGTATTGTCTTTATCCTTTCCGATTATATGAATACGGGGCCTGCATATAAGGATGCATTGAGTATTGCTCGGAGAAGGCACGATGTCGTGGGGATACATCTATATGACGAGCGTGAAAAGGAATTGCCCAAGATGGGCTTGGTGCGGGTGATGGATGCAGAGTCTTCTGAATTGGCTTGGATAGACACCGCGCGCAAGAAGACAAGACAAGCGTATGAACAATGGTATTCTGCAAATTTAGCCCAAACGAGAAATACCTTTTTAAAGAGTGGAGCTGACTTTGTAAGTATCAATACAAGAGAATCCTATATTACTGCGCTGCTCAATTTATTCACTATGCGTGAAAAAAGACATTGATAGCTAAAACGAATACTTTTTTCTTTCGTAAAAAACGGGGCATTATGCTAACTTTGTCATCCCAAAAGCTACAAGCCTCTTGGTTAATGATTTTTTGTAAAAGTAGTGTTATGCGATCCCTGTGCTCTTGCACACACTTGGCCTCCTTTGTAATTAGGCCAAAGTTTTCTCGTTATGTACTATTGGCCCTCTTCTTTGTAGGCCTCTTGGTAGAAGTTCAGGCACAGAGACCTGAAATAATCGCTTCTGTTGACTCAAATGAAATCCTAATAGGAGACCATTTGACATTAAATATTCTGGTTTCCCATGCCCCTGGTCAACACATCTTTTGGCCTTTTTGGTTGGATTCGCTAGGGGGATTTGAGATCTTGGATAAATCATCTATCGATTCCACCGAGCGAAGAGGTCAGCTAGAGGAGGTACAACAACTCATCCTCACCACTTTCGATTCAGGCTTTTACGAAATTCCCTCTTTACCTTTCCGATATACGCAGGAGAATTCCTCAGATACCCTAAGCCTAGGAACGCAAGTACAATTGATAGAAGTTCATGGAATTGCTGTAGATACTACTCAGGCGATCAAACCCATAAAATCGCTGTTGGACGCCCCCCTTACTTTTAGAGAAATCCTTCCCTGGCTTGTTGTAGGAGTTATTGGACTATTACTTATTGGGGGACTGGTATACTGGTTCTTTATTCGCAAAAAGGCTGAACCTATATTTGCGGGTCCTCCTCCTCCGACCATTCCCCCTCATGAGATTGCCATGAAAAAATTTGCCCAATTAGAGCAAAAGAAGTTGTGGCAGGAAGGGGAAATTAAAACGTATTATGTAGAGTTAACGGAAATCATTAGAGAATACCTAGAAGGAAGATATAAGGTCCCTGCCTTGGAATCCACAACGGATGAAATAATGGGAGGTCTGACTTCTAAAGGAATTCCGGTATTTCAGTTCAATCAGTTAAAAGATCTTTTGATACGAGCGGACTTTACCAAGTTTGCCAAATTGAGACCCGGTCCCTCTGAAAATATGATGAGTATGGAGGTGGCCCGTACCTTTGTAAAGGAGACTAGAAATTTTGAATTAGAGTCGGATGATGCTGTTACCTCGGGATCGGAAGCCCCTGCAGATGTATCTCAATAGCCTGAAAGTATGTTAGAATATTTAAAGTACATAGAGTTCGCATCACCCAAGGCATTCTTCCTGTTAATTTTTCCTGCCCTATACTTACTCTGGCAGATATTTCGAGGAAGAAGAAGCTATCCTACCCTTACCCTGCCCATTCTGGAAGGACTAAAAACGAATAGAAGCCCTGTTAGAGGTTTTATCAAAAAATACCTTTTCCTTCTGCGGATCTTGGCTCTTGTAGCGTTGATTACGGCATTGGCTAGGCCACAAACCTCTTTTAATGAGGAAGAAGTAAGTACAGAGGGGATAGATATTGTGGTTGCATTAGATGTCTCAGGTAGTATGTTGGCAAGGGATTTTCAGCCCGATAGATTGGAAGCCGCTAAAAAGAAGGCAGAAGACTTCCTGGATAGTCGCAAAAACGATCGGATTGGCCTGGTAGTTTTTGCTGGAGAGAGTTTCACCCAATGTCCCCTAACTATCGACCACAAAGTCGTTAAAAAATTGCTCGGGGAAATCAAAAATGGGTTAATTGAAGATGGAACGGCTATTGGGATGGGCCTTGCCACATCTATCTCCCGTTTGAAGGAAAGTGAAACAGAAAGCAAGGTGGTTATTTTGCTGACAGATGGGGTCAACAATGCGGGATTTATCGATCCCTTGACCGCAGTAGAAGCAGCTTTGGAATACGGAATTCGGGTATATACCATCGGCGTGGGAAGGAGAGGGACTGCTCCCTATCCAGTTCAAACTCCTTTTGGGACGACGTACCAGAATATGGAAGTGGAAATAGATGAGGAGTTGTTGCAGCAAATTGCAACCGAAACAGGGGGGAAATATTTTCGTGCAACGAATAATCAGGCCTTAGAAAACGTATATAAGGAAATTGATGATTTGGAGAAATCTAAAATCCAGGTTACTCGTATATCTCGTAAGACAGAAGAGTTTCACTGGTTTTTGTGGTTGGGAGGGATATTGCTGCTGTTGGAGGTTATCTTACGATACCTGGTGGTGAGACATATTCCTTGAAGAAGAATAGATACTTCTCCAAGTAGATTAGTTGATGGCTCAAACAAGTTGGAAATAGGATATGAGATTCGAAAACCAAGAAGCCCTGTATTTTCTATTTTTGCTCATTCCCGTTTTGGGAATGTTTGTCCTATTTATGTGGGGCCGTCGGAAAGCCCTTAAACGTTTAGGAGAAAAATCTCTTTGGGAAACCATTATGCCGTATCGTCCCAAAACCAAACACCAAATTAAATTTATCCTTTGGGCACTGGCTTTTGCCTTTCTAGTGGTAGCCTTGGCCAATCCTCAAAGAGGGCTCAAAGCCGAAAAGGTGAAACGCGAAGGGGTAGACCTCATGATTGCCTTGGACATCTCGCGTTCTATGTTGGCCGAAGACGATAAGCCCAATCGATTGGAGCGAGCCAAGCAATATATTTCCCGTCTAATTGATAAACTAGATGGTGACCGCATTGGGCTCATTATATTTGCTGGAAATGCCTACCTGCAGGTGCCCCTTACTTCGGATTATACAGCGACAAAGACCTTTTTGAAAACCATTAATACAGAGTTGGCCCCCACACAAGGAACAGCAATTGGGGAGGCTATACGTCTTTCAATGAATGCCTTTGAAAATGGAGACCCCAAATTTAAAACCATACTCATTATTTCAGATGGGGAAAATCATGAGGGAGATGCCTTAGAAGCTTCCCAGGAGGCTGCTGAACAAGGAATTGTCCTCCATACCATGGGGGTGGGAACAACTGAAGGAGCTCCTATACCTATCTACGTTAATAACCGACAATCTGATTATAAAAGGGACAAAGGAGGGAGTATAGTATTTTCCAAATTGAATGAATCTATGTTGCAAAAGGTTGCGCTAGAGGGTAATGGGAGGTATTTTCGCTTAAACCAAGGTAATTCTGAAGTGATGGCTATCATGGGGGAACTTTCTGGGATGGAGCAAAAAGAATTTGAGGAACAGGTCTTTACTGACTATGAGGACCAGTTTCAAGGATTTCTATTGATTGCGATTCTCCTGCTTATCATGGAACTTTTTATTACAGAAAAAAGAAATCGAATATTTTCGGACTGGACTCTATTCAAATCTGACGTAAAATGAGACGATTGGCATTTTTATTGATCTTTTCTTCTCTGTATAGCCTTTCTCCAGCACAAGATTGGTTTAAGCGAGGGGAAAATTCTTTTATTCGATCGGGCAATCGGGCCTACAAAGATGGCGACTTTGCCAGGTCTGAAACAAATTATAAGAAGGCCCTGGAAGCAAATGGGGCGAGTGAAAAGGGAAAGTTTAACCTGGGCAATGCCTATTACAGTCAGGATAAGTACAAAGAGGCCGCAGGGGAATTTGAGGTAGCTGCCAATTTTGCCGATGACGATGCCATAAAAGCTCGCTCCTTCCATAATTTGGGGAATGCGTTACTCGAAGAAAAGCAGTACAAGCAAAGTATTGAAGCTTATAAGCAAGCGTTGCGACTCAATCCAAAGGATATGGAGACGAAATATAACCTAGCCTATGCACAACAGATGCTAGAGCAGAATCCAGATCAACAACAGCAGCAAAACCAGGATCAACAGCAAGACGAAAACGATCAAAACCAGGATAACCAAAACCAACAAAATCAAGACCAGCAGCAAGATAATCAGGATCAGCAGCAACAAGAGAATCAGGACCAGCAACAACAAAATCAAGACCAACAACAGCAACAAGAACAACAAAGAAAACCCAATATGTCCCAACAGCAGATAGAGCAAATGTTGGAGGCCTTACAGTATCAGGAAGAAAAGCTACAGCAAAAATTGCAAAAGAGTAAGGCACGGGTGAAACGTGTTAAAGTTGAAAAAGATTGGTAAGTATTATGAATCGAATCATTGGATATACCCTTTTTCTTTTTCTGGGAATTTCTTCACTACAGGCTCAGAAGTTTGTAGCCTTTGCGAACAAAAATCAGGTGGGTGTTGGGGAAGTTTTTCAAGTGTCCTTTCGACTTGAAAATGCCAAAGCTTCCAACATATCCTATCCAGATTTTGAAGGCTTTGATGTCATGGGAGGTCCCAATACCTCTCAAAGCATGCAGATAATTAATGGACAAGTCAGCCAGTCAGTTACTTATTCTTATTATTTGAGGCCTAAGAAAGTAGGAAAAATAACTGTAGGTCCCGCTTCTACTACGATCAATGGAGAAAAGCTTACAACTAATTCTATCACCGTTGAAGTGGGGGCTGGGAAGCCCAGTACATCTAACTCTCAATCAAATCCTGGAGTGGCTGGTCCTTCTAACTCTAAGCAGGAGGCGCCTAGTGAAGACCTTATGAAACAGATACGGGAAAGTGTCTTTATTAGAGCGATACCTAGTAAAACTTCCGTTTTTCAGGGAGAGCAGTTCAGTGTTACCTACAAACTGTATACCCGTGCCTCCCTGGCAGATTTGAGTTTATCCAGTTCTCCTGCTTATAAAGACTTTTGGGTGGAAAATCTCGATGTGGGGCAAACCCAATATAAACAAGAGGTATATAATGGGGGAAACTACAACACGGCCATCATTAAAAAAGTGATACTCTTTCCCCAGCGATCAGGAAAACTCACGGTTGATCCTATAGAATTGGAAGCTCAGGTGAGGGTAAAGGTTCAAAGTCAAAGGAAAAGAAGGAGCATTTTCGATGATTTCTTTGATGATCCCTTTTTTGGGAGCTTTCGAGACGTTCCATTTACCTTTTCCAGTAGGGCACTCAACATTACAGTAAAATCGCTTCCTAATCAGGGAAAACCAACGACTTTTAGGGGTATAGTTGGGGACTTCTCATTGGATGTATCCTTGGACAAATCGGAAACAGAAACAGGGGAACCCGTTACCATGAAAGTAGTATATGAAGGTACAGGGAATATCAAGACCTTGCCCGAGCCTAAATTGGATTTTCCGCCTGATTTTGAAGTTTGGGATGCAAAGGTTGGAGACAATACTTCAACTAGAAGCGGCCGCGTACAAGGGAAAAAAACCTTTGACTACTTAATTATTCCTAGAAACCCTGGGGAATATAAGCTGCCGGTAGTGGAATTGGTCTCTTTTGATCCAGTAAAAGGCAGGTATGAACGGCAAAATTCCCCTTCTTTTTCCCTTCAAGTAAGTGGTGAACCTCAGCAGGTAAATTCCAATATTGCGGGCCTGGGAAAAGAGGACATTGAATTGATAGGGGAAGATATTCGATTTATCAAAACAGATCCAGGAAAATGGGAAGAAATGGGCGCCTCCTTTTGGGGGTCTGGAACTTTTTGGTCCTTATGCGCAGCGCCTTTCCTACTTTTTGCGTTATTATTTTATAACAGGAAAAGACAGCAACAGTTAGCAAGCGATGTCGCAGGAGTGAGGAGTAAAAAAGCTACCAAAGTAGCCAAGAAGAGGCTCGCTAAGGCCAATGCCTTTTTAAAGGCACAGGATGAACGCTCCTTTTATAATGAAATCTCTCAAGCCCTTTGGGGCTATTTAGGAGATAAATTTAATTTGGATACGGCAAACTTATCACGAGATTTGGTTCAAAATAAATTATTGGAGCAAAATGTTTCAGATGAATTGATCGCTCGCGCAAAGGATGTGTTAGATACTAGTGAAATGGCATTATTTGCCCCTTCTTCTAACGGGACCCATATGTCAGAAGCTTACCAAGCTGCTGAAAAGTTAATCACAGACCTCGAAAACAGCATCAAATAATGAAAGTCGGGATCTTAGGTACACTCTTGCTAACTATTTGTTTTCTATCCCTCAATGCAGCAGATAGAAAAGGGCCCGAGACGGTTACTCCCTTGTTCAATCAAGCCAATTCCGCCTATCAGTCTCAGGACTTTGACGGAGCCGTTAACTTATACGATTCCATCCTGAATCAGGGGTATGAATCTCCTAACGTATATTTTAATTTGGCAAATGCTCATTATAAACTAGGAAATATCGGCCCTTCTATTCTCAATTATGAGAGAACTTTAAAGCTGCAGCCAGATCACAAAGATGCTACTTTCAACCTGAGAATGGCTAATCTTAGAGTAATAGATAAAATTGAGGAAGGCCCAGAATTACTTTTCAATCGGTGGGCAGGTCAGTTGCTAAATAGTAGAAATGCCGGACAGTGGGGGATCTTTGTTATTGGATTTATTTGGCTGACCTTGTTTGCTGTGGGGTTGCTCCTTTACAGTAATAAATCCCTGATTAAGCGTATGGCCTTTATCTCGGGAATTTTATTCATTTTTTGTGCCGTATTTTTTCTATTCCTCGGGATTCAAAAGCGATCCTTTGAGATGAATAGTAAGTTGGGAATAGTATTTGTCCCCAATGCTTATGTGAAGAGCGCCCCCGATGGTCAAAGCACCGATTTATTCATTCTACATGAAGGAGCAAAAGTCCGTATTTCAGATGAAATTGATGGTTGGGTCCGTGTCGAGTTGCCGGACGGGAAGGAAGGATGGATACCTGGCGAATCAATAGAAAAAATTTGATTATTCATCCCAAATAACTAAAGGTCGAATGATAGATATCATTCGACCTTTTTTATAAGAATCGCAATGAGAAGTCTAGGGTTAGTTGGGAGAAAGGGAAAAGGAATAATTCCACTTTTCAGAAGCACGAGATCCGCGCGAAATGATTCGAATATATTCCGCATTCTCGGGAATAGATTTAAATCGTACTGAAAATTTGGCTGGATCTTGCTCATCAGAAGAAATGGAAGAATGACTTCTATAAGACCCTGGAATATAAGTGAATGTTTCCCCATCAATCAGGATGTGGAGTTTATCTGGGGGAAGACTCATCATTTTCCCCTCACGATACACGCGGAAATGAACTTCGGTATACCTGGGAGACCATTTTAGCTCATCAATAAAAACTTTATTCTTGTTAGCAGAAGCAATTTCTGCTTTAAAGCTCTTTTGAGAGGCAGGGGTTGAAAATAACCTTCCTCTATTGTCAATCCCCTGGTTCGAATCCCCACGGGTATTATAAGTAGAGACACGTTTCGAACTCTGCTTACGTGCAAAAACTTTATCATCATGATCGTAGGGATCATAAGTAGTAGAAACAAGTGGATAGGCTCTGGTACTTTCTTTCCTAGCTACAGTAGATGTCTGATGAGTAGGCTGCGCAACTACTCCATTTCCCATTGGGATAGGGCGCTCCTCCTCAATTTCTAGATCCATGTTTTGAATATGGTGTCGATCCGTATCATACCGATAGGGGCGAGCAGAAAAATGATAAGGAGAATAAGAAACAACAGCGCCCTCCCCAAATCTTCCGGAATTGTCGCCGTCTCCTAGCAAGGCATCATCTATTATTGCTAGTCGCTCCTCCGCGCTCTCATAAGTGCCTCCATTAAAGCGGATAGCACTGAGGTAGTCCCTTCTCGCCTCATCATAGAGCTCAAACATTTCATTTAGGATTCCCCTACGGAAGTATAGCTCTGGATTGGTAGCATGAAGTCTGATGGCTTTATCTAAGTCTTGTAAGGCTAAGGCCTTTTGATCCAATTGGAAGTAAGCCTGGGCCCTGAACTCATAGGCCATCCAATTATTTGGGTTCAATTGAATAGCCTTATTTAAGGCTTGAACAGCCTCCTGGTAAGAAGAATTAAGAATTCTTTGGGCACCACGTAAGGTAAGTTTCTCAGCCTGTTGAGTTTGACCAATAAGCGCTAAGGGTAGGCTAAGCCAAATTATGAGCAAGAGTCTCATCATGGGTTGTTTATTAATTTAAATTAAAAATCCTATAATCTTTGGGCAAAAACAAGCAAAAGAAGGGTTTTTTGCTAAATTTTAGTATATTTTGGATCATTAGGTTAATGTTTTAGGTATACTCCCCATTCTTTTTGGGGTTTCATTTTAGGCTAAATATTTTTTGTCCTTTCATGGAAAAAGCCAAAGTTGGAATTATTATGGGAAGTAAATCCGACCTTTCTGTCATGGCAGAGGCCGCAGATTTTTTAGCATCTATGCATGTACCCTATGAAATGACAGTTGTTTCCGCCCATCGTACGCCTCAGCGTATGGTAGCGTATGGATTAGAGGCCATGGAACGCGATTTGAAGGTGATAATAGCAGGTGCAGGTGGAGCTGCCCACCTGCCTGGAATGATCGCCTCTTTAACCTCTCTCCCAGTGATAGGTGTTCCTATTAAGTCTTCTAACTCTATAGACGGCTGGGATTCAATTCTTTCCATTTTGCAAATGCCTAATGGGGTTCCCGTAGCCACAGTAGCACTTAATGCAGCAAAAAATGCAGGGATTCTAGCGAGTCAGATACTGGCCCTGAATAATGAAGAGATTGCCAAAAGGCTTTTTGCCTATAAAAATCAACTTAAAGACAAAGTTTTGGAAATGGCAGAAAGTGTAGAAAACAGAAAATAACAGGTTTTTTTTCAAAATCGGGAAATAAATGTAAATTTGCCGCACTTGTTTTTGGCCTATATACGATATTTATCTTGGATATTTTTGATAAAATAAACCGAAATATGTCCACTGACCTGGGGCAGTTTTCCGCTTATGGTCATGGATATATCACTTATCCCAAACTTGAAGGAGAGATTGGCCCATGGATGAATTTCCGTGGGAAGAAGGTGCTAAATTGGTCTATAAACAGCTACTTAGGCTTGGCCAATCACCCGGAGATTCGACAAGCTGATACAGAGGCAGCTGCCCAATATGGTCTTGCTGCACCTATGGGATCTCGTTTGATGTCTGGACATACGGCAAGGCATGAAGAGTTTGAAGAAAAGGTCGCTGCTTTTATGCAAAAGGAGGATGCTTTTCTGCTAAATTTTGGGTACCAGGGATGTGCCTCAATTGTGCAGGCGCTGACAGATCGTAAGGATGTAATCGTATACGATCAATTGTCCCACGCTTGTATCATGGATGGTATGAGTTTGAGTATGGCCAAGCGCTTTGTATTTGCCCATAATGATATGGAGCAGCTAAAAGATCGCTTGGAAAAAGCCCAAAAAATCACCAAGCAGACAGGAGGAGGTATATTAATCATAACCGAAGGTGTATTTGGAATGAGAGGAGACCTGGGGAAATTGGACCAAATAGTTGAATTAAAGAAAATCTTCAATGCCAGGCTCTTTGTAGATGACGCACATGGCTTCGGGGTAATGGGGGCGACAGGGATAGGTACAGGAGAATATTTTGGGGTCCAGGATGAGATAGACGTTCTCTTCAATACCTTTGCAAAATCCATGGCAGGCTTTGGTGCCTTTGTCTGTGGAGACCATAAAGTTGTCCATTATTTACGATATAACATGAGGAGTCAGATATATGCCAAATCCTTGTGCTATCCCATGGTAGTAGGAGCGATAAAGCGCTTGGACATGCTTCAAAATCGTCCAGAGTTGCGAAAAAATCTGTGGAATATCGTAAATAGGCTACAAAATGGCCTAAAATCCAAGGGATTTGAGATTGGAAATACGAAAGCTCCTGTAACACCCGTTTACTTAAAAGGAAACGAGGTTACCGCTGTTAATTTGATAAAAGATCTGAGAGAAAATTATAATTTATTTGTTTCAGGAGTGATCTATCCAGTCATTGAAAGAGGGGTTATTATATTGAGGATCATTCCTACGGCTGCTCATACGGAGGCCGACGTAGACTTAACCTTAGGTATTTTCGAAAAAGTTCGAGATAAACTAGAAAGTGGTGTTTATACTGCCGAAGGTTTACCTACTATTGCATTGTAATTTTTTTTTTCCACTTTGCTATATATAACACATCTTAGCATCCTTAATAGTAATAAGATGAACAGATTTGAACAACTACAGAGTATTCTTGACACAAGTAAAGAAGACTTCGAAAAGTTTTTTGTAAAAAACAACAAAGCAGCTGGTACGAGAGTACGGAAGGCTATGCAAGAGATCAAAAACCTCGCACAAGATATCCGTAAGGAAGTGCAGGACATGAAAAATGAGCAATAGGTAAAAGTCCTGGCCACGCCAGAACTCTTATTGATCAGATGACTTAGAAGGGCTAGTCGGGATGAGAAATTCTGCTAGCTCTTTTTCTATTTTTATTCTTAAACCTTTACTAGCAGGAACAAGTGGAAGCCGCACATGGCTTTCACATAAGCCCAAATGTGAACAAAGGGCCTTAATTCCCGCTGGATTCCCTTCTTCAAAACACAGACTCATAAGCTTTGAGAGCTGCCATTGGTAATTTCTTGAGGGGAGTAAATCCCCGGCCAAAATGGTTTCCATCATTGCCACTACTTGCTTGGGTAAGGCATTGCCCAACACCGAAATAACCCCCTCTGCACCCATAGCTGCAAGAGGAAGAGCCATATAGTCATCTCCACTAATCAGTTGAAATGAAGCAGGTTTTTGGGAAAGGATTTCTAAGCATTGGCTAATGTTCCCGGAGGACTCCTTTATCGCCCGAATGTTTTTCAATTCATTTGCCAATCTCAGGGTCGTATCTGCCTCCATGTTAGACTGGGTTCTACCTGGTACATTATATAGAATAATTCCCGCGTCTGTATGTAAGGCTATTTCTCTAAAATGGGCGAAAAGCCCCTCCTGAGAGGGTTTATTGTAGTATGGACAGACAGTGAGAAAGCCCGTTGGCTGGAATCGATGACTCCACCCTTGAATAGTCTGACAGACCTTGTGGGTGTTATTTCCCCCAGCACCTATCACTATGGGGATCTCGTCTCCAATAGTAGAAAAAAAGGTCTCTAATACGGCTATTTGTTCAGCTTCAGATAGGGTAGGGGTTTCTGCTGTGGTACCTAAAGCCACCAAATAGTCTACCCCTGAAGCTACGAGCTGTTTCAGGAGCTTTTGAAGGGAAAGGTAGTCGATCTGATTATTCTGGTCAAAGGGGGTGATTACCGCTACCCCAGTGCCACGGAAGTCTGCCATTTTTGTTTGGGATTATTTCCTTACCATACTTAAGTATCCACCGAACATTTCTATGAGTTGCTCGAGATCAGATACTTGTTGGGGATCTATCATCAATTCATAACAGTCTTCGAACCCAGCTTCATGAACCCCAATACGGCTCTTAGCCTTGACAATGCGGCATATGTATTTGGAAGTTATTTGAATAGAGGGATCGAGATTTAAAATGACATCTAGATCCAGGCCTCCAACTTGGGTGACTATGTCCTCTTGCGGATATCGGAGCCAGTCCAAATTTTCTGGGTTGATAAAAATATGATGATATTCACCGGAGAGTAGGGGGAGCGATTTTTTGGTGAAGTTTAACTCGATTACAGAAAGCTTTTTATCCTGGGCTTCCAGCCGCTGAATAAATGATCTTATCTGATCAAAATCTTTGTCTGGTATTCGGGTTAAATTAAAAATAAGTCCTACTCTCTGAGCTGCGTCCAAGGTCAAGAAATCCCGATGATACGCTCCATTTAGGGTTCGTATGTGTCGGTATTTCTTTTTGGATAAATTAGCCCGTATTTTATCTAGAAAGTTCATTCTATTAATTTCAAGAAGTCCATCTCTGTAAGGATTGGAACCGCCAATTTTTCGGCCTTAGACAATTTGGAGGGCCCCGCATTCTCTCCTGTAAGCAGATAAGAGGTCTTTTTGGAGAGAGATCCTGATACCTTTCCTCCCATATGTTGAATAAGTGCCTTCATATCTTCCCTGCTTTGGGAGGCAAATATACCGGAAATTACAAATATTTTCCCGGATAAAAGATCTGATCCCGGGCCTGCTGCCTCTGCTTCGCTTACTTCCATTTGTAAGCCTGCCTTTCTGAGACGTTCAAGGAGTTGCTTATTTTCCTCCTCCCTGAAAAAATCGTAGGCACTTTGTGCAATGCGGGAACCTATGTCAGGAATCTCAACCATCTCTTCAACAGAAAACGCCATGAGTTTTTCTATACTCCCAGCGGCTTGGGCGAGTTTTTGCGCTACAGTAGCGCCAATATACCGTATCCCCAGGCCAAACAGTACCTTGGAAAAGGGTTGTTTCTTGCTGTTTTCAATCCCTTCCAAAAGATTGCGTACGGATAGGTCTGCAAAACGTTCTAAGGCGAGCAATTGATCATAGCTAAGTTCATAGAGGTCGGCATAATTCTCAATGAGCCCTTGGTCAACCAAGGTATAGACGATTTCTGTCCCTAGTCCCTCTATATCCATTGCCTTCCTTCCCGCAAAGTGGATGATTCTTCCCTTTATTTGAGGGGGACAACCTTGAATATTTGGGCAAAAGTGGTTGACTTCCCCCTCGGGTTGTACCAAGAGCGTTTGGCAAGCTGGGCAAGTAGCAGGGAATACTACTGGCTCCGCGTCTACTACTCTTTTTTGTTGGATGACCTGGGTAATCTTGGGAATAATGTCCCCTCCTTTTTCTATACTTACGGTATCTTGAAAGTGTAGGCCTAACCTTTCTATTTCATCAGCATTGTGAATAGAAGCTCTTTTTACAGTAGTGCCAGCCAACAAAACAGGACTCAAGTTGGCAACTGGGGTTATTTTCCCCGTTCGACCCACTTGGTAGTCTACCGATTCTACCCGGGTGAAAGTTTCGTCCGCTTTATATTTATAAGCAATGGCCCAGCGAGGGGCTTTGGCAGTACTGCCCATAATATTTCTAAGGTCCAGCTCATCTACTTTGATGACAATTCCATCTATATCATAATCTAATTCCTCGCGCTTCTTGTCCCAAAGATCGATGTAAGCAAAAATGTCCTCCAGTCCCGCACAGTGTTGATGGCCACCTCCAAGTTTAAATCCCCATTTACTCAATAGACCAATTTGTTCGTGGTCAGATTCCACTAACAGAGGGTCAGTGAGCAAGTGAAAAGCAAAAAATTGTAAAGGTCTAAGGGCCACTTGACCTGAATCCTGCATTTTCAAAGTGCCTGCTGTTGTATTGCGCGGATTCATTAGAAGGGGTAAGCCTTCTAACTCACGGGCTTTGTTCAATGCCAGAAAGTCAGATTGATACATAATGACCTCCCCTCGTACCTCCAGTTCCCTAGGGAAATCATTGCCCCTAAGGCGTAAAGGGACAGAACCTATGGTCTTTACATTTGGAGTGATTTCATCCCCTTGTTGCCCATCACCTCGGGTAACTCCTCTTACCAATAAACCATTCTCGTAGTGAAGACTAAGAGAAGCCCCATCAAATTTATGTTCTAATAAGTAGGAGTAAGGGCGTCCATCAGCCAGTTTTTGAATCTGTTTGTCAAATTCCTGAATATCCTCTCGGGAATAACTATTGCCCAAACTGAGCATAGGCCGAATATGTCGGAAGTTGGGAAAATTTTTGGTTATCGTTCCGCCAACTCGTTGAGTGGGGGAGTCAGGCAATTTTGCTTCTGGATATTGTTCCTCTAAGGCTTCTAATTTCTTAAGCAACTGGTCGAACTCAAAATCTGAAATGGTGGGAGAAGCCATTACATAATAGTTGTAATTGTGCTGTTTTATCTCTTCAGAGAGTTGCTTGATCTCTTCTATTGGGTCCATAGCGAGTAGTTAAAGCAGCTAATAAGGTTTAGATACGGAAATCCACTTATCCCCAAAAGGGTTTAAACCCGTTTTTTAATCAAATCCGAAACAAAGATAAATTTTTCTAAGGCGGGATTCTCCGCATTAAAAATTTCGTGTTTAGTTCCTTCCCACTCCTTGGTTCCTTTGTGAAGAAACATGATTTTCTCTCCGATATTGAACATGCTATTCAAATCATGGCTCACTACAAGGGTGGTCATCCCATATTCATGGGTTAATTCTTCAATCAATTTATCGATAACGGAAGCTGTAGGGGGATCCAACCCTGAATTGGGTTCATCAACGAACAAGTATTTGGGGTTCATGGAAATGGAGCGAGCGATGCCTACCCGCTTTTGCATTCCTCCTGATAGCTCGGAGGGATAAAGCTTGTTGACACCCGGAAGGTTAACCCTTTCCAGGCAAAAGTTGACCCGATCCTTAATCTCACTGGACTTCATTCGGGTAAACATTTTTAAGGGGAATGCAATATTTTCTTCGGAGGTCATGGAATCAAATAGAGCTGATCCCTGAAACAACATCCCAATTTGTTGGCGGATTTGCTTTTTCTCTTTACGATCTAGTTGATGAAAATTTACATCTTCGTAGAGAATTTCTCCTTCGTCGGGTACGATAAGCCCTACAATGCATTTAAGCATGACACTTTTCCCACTCCCACTTGCTCCAATAATCATATTGATTTTATCCGTCTCAATCGTGAAGTCAATGCCCTTGAGGACGTGATGATCACCAAAGGATTTATTCAGATTCTTTATTGCTATGCCCATGCTCACAGCAAATTATCAAGGCAGGTCGGATTTTACAAATTATTAGCTAAGAGATGCCCTTTCCAAGTGCAGAGGAGGAGAAAAATGGGGAGTCTTCTGGAGGACAAGAAGTCTTTCTTGTCGGAAAGTCCTCATAAATCCACGCATGGGACTGTATAGTATTCCTTCCTTGCTCAGAATCCTACCCGTTTGTCCGGGTTTATGAAAATACCCTAGAAAGACATTAGGGGCATGTATACACACTTGCCCCAGCTCTTCTGTATTCATCGGGGAACCACAGCTTCCATCCGCTCGCATAGGCTCTCGAATGCTCACAAGTAAATGTTCGTCTTTTATTTGAAAGGGGAAAAACTCTTTGTCTGCACACTTTTCCAATAATTCCCCTTGACAAAAACTTATGAATCCCCCTGATTCCAGGTAACCCAGCCCAGTACCATAAGCCGGAGCAAAGAGCTTCATGGATTCACAAAATTTCCCTGTGAGGAAAAGAGGGTTTTGGGAATTTATGGGAATTAGGGCGTATTGTAGATAAGGATGTTGACCTACTCTTGGAGGAAGTACAGACCATAAGGCTTCATATTGAAAAGCTTCTTGGATCAAGAAGGAAATGCAATAGCTATCCATCAATCGAAGAATATCGATGGGATCTTCTTCTTCCGAAAGAACCACGGTCCCCCCTAAGGTTAAGGTACTACAAATTCCATGGATATAGGTGTACATAGTGCCAGAACCAGAATTCACTAAGGTCTTGGATTGCCGCTGCATACCCGTATTGATATGTAGGTTTAGGGTCTGAGAGATCAGGTTTTCATGGCATAAGAGAATTCCCCGTTCATTTTCCAGGTCAAAAACCATGAGTACAGGGCTCCATGCATGGATCTGTTTATCTAATTTTAAAGAGTGATTGGAGAGGGATTGGGATAAGTGAATTCGCCAGGAGTGTGTGTTTTTCCAAAACTGTTCCCAGGAGTTGGCAAACTCCGAATACATATCAGGAGAGCTACCAACGTGAACCAAACCTCCTGTATCTATTCCCCAGGAAGCAAGATGTTCTAATGGTAGATCGAGCTTTTTACCTTGATGAAATTGGCCAAAAAAGATGAGAGAAGGATCGGCATTTTTGATCAGGCGTAGGTATTTACGCCGATCAAGATGAATACCCAGTGGGACATAGATAGCTCCAACTTGGGCACAGGCATAAAAAAGAATAACGGATTCTAAATCTAGAGGAAGGATCGATAAGACTCGATCCCCAGGGCTTATACCTCTATGTAGTAAGCCTTGAGCCTTTTTGTTAACCTCCTGTATCAATTGGCGATACATGAGTTGTCTTCCTGATTCGGGATGAATAAGGGCCAACTTACCTGGGGAATCTTTTGCCCAGATAGGAGGGTACTTATGAATGCAAGAAGAAACCTTTAACATGAAATTTTACGACGATTAATATGTTGTTACCCAAACTCTTAGTTATGCAAAATATTTCCTAATTCATTTTTTTGCAATCTTTGGGAATTAGACGGTGAATAATTTCAAATAAATGGGTGTAATTTCCGACACAATTGTGACGGTATTCCTTTCTTAAGGTCTCATAAGGGAAAAAAAGGTAGATCCACTTCTAAATCACTTTAGTTTGCTAAGACGGTGATTTTGTTATCTTTACGGAGGTCGTGAATCTACCGCCATCGTCTAATGTTTAAACCCATTCTATCCGATTACCATGAGAAAGTTTTTTACACTTTTTGTCCTGTTTCTGATTTTAGGGGCAGGGATGTTGTATTTTTCCGCTAAGGGGAAACAAAATAAAATGGTCCAGCTTAAGGAGGGCGTAGAGTCTCAGTGGGGACAAGTAATGAATGTCTATCAAAGAAGAGCGGATCTTATTCCCAATCTGGTTAATACAGTTAAGGGATATAAAGACTTCGAACAAGAGACTTTGACTCAAGTCACAGAAGCTCGGGCTAAAGTAGGTCAGATTACCGTCGATCAAAGTGTTTTGGAGAATCCTGAACTAATGAAAAAGTTTACGGCTGCTCAAGGAGAACTCGGTCAAACCTTAAGTAGGTTGATGGTCGTTTCAGAACGCTATCCCGACTTGAAGTCCAATGAACAATTCAACGCTTTGATGGTGCAATTGGAAGGTTCTGAAAATCGAATTGCTCAGGAGCGGAGGAAATTCAATGATGAGGCAAGGGATTACAATACCTACATAAAACAATTTCCTACCAATATTTATGCGGGAATCTTTGGATTTCAGGAGACTGCCTATTTTGAAGCAGAGGCAGGTGCAGAGGAAGCTCCAACTGTTGAGTTTTAGAAATAGGTAAAGGGTCCATAATCGATAGTCCACGGTATAAAAAATAGTATTCCATGTCTTGGTTTGATAAGCCGGTTGAAAGTTTCTTTTCTACTACAGAGGAAAAGGAAATTGTTGCTGCCATCAAAAGAGCAGAGAGCCTTTCTTCAGGAGAGATTCGCGTACATTTGGAGAATCGCTGTAAAGAAGAAGAGACCCAGGACCGGGCCTGGCAGTTATTTCACGAGCTGGAAATGGGGGAGACGGAAGCGAGAAATGGGGTATTAATCTATTTGGCTGTAAAAGACCACCGCTTTTGCATTATTGGGGACGAAGGAATCTATGAGAAAGAAGCCCATGTATTTTGGGAGGAATTAGTCCAAGAGATGGAAGCTGCCTTTAGAGCGGGTAATTTTTCGGAAGGAATAATTTTGGCAGTGGATACCTTGGGTAAAGAATTAGCAAAATATTTCCCTCCCGGAGAGGAAAATGCCAATGAACTGCCCGATGAAATTTCATTTGGAGACTTAGAAGATTAATAAACCTGAAAATACGCAGACATTTGAATCCCTTTGTCCTTTTTATCCAACGCTATACTCTATCTTCCTTCCTTAGGCTTGTCTTGGGGCTAGGATTTCTGTGGATCTATATTCCACAATCACGTGGACAAACTATTCCCGAATACAGCGGCTTTGTCAATGACTACTTGGGCATTCTCACCCCACAGGAAAAGAAAGAGTTAGAGACCTTCCTCACAGCGCAAGCGGAAGCTTCATCCAATGAAATAGCCGTAGTCATAATGGACCTACCCAATGGGGCTATTATGCGAGATTATGCCTTTTCTATCGCAGAAGAATGGGGAATCGGGGGGAAAGAAAATGACAATGGGGTTTTGGTAGCCTTATTCCTGAATGTTCGAGAAGTGGATATCGAGGTGGGATATGGCTTAGAAGGAGCTATCCCGGATTTGGCAGCTTATAACGTTATTCAAAAGGACATGATCCCCTATTTCAGGCAAGAAGACTACTTCTCTGGCCTTTACAAAGGGGTTCAGGCACTTTCGACCTTGGCAAAAGGGGAATACCCGGATGCATTCCGCAAAAGGTACTATGCTCAAAGAGGGGGGAGTCGCGCCTCATCAGACGAATTTGATTCTTTTATTTTCTTTTTGGTCCTCTTTATATTTTTGTTCTTCCTCTTTTCCTCAAGAGGTGGCGGTGGGGGCTATGGAGGGGGCTCGGGAAGAAGGGGCCGGGGCTACCACGATGGGGGCCCCTATTGGTGGGGTCCTACCCACACCGGTGGGAGCAACTGGGGAGGCGGAGGCTGGAGTGGCGGCGGATTTAGCGGAGGCGGATCCTTTGGCGGCTTTGGGGGAGGATCCTTTGGAGGAGGAGGAGCCAGTGGAGGGTGGTAGAGGGCTTTATGAGTGCGTAGTTATAAAGGACGCTAATAGGTGATAAGCTACCCTGCACAGCTACTTTATATAAAAAACTTCTGAACACCTTGTCTTCTAGCCTCCAGACACAGGTAATTCCAAAGTGTATTTCCTATCCCCCTTCCCATCGTTTTTCCATCCGGCCATCCATGTCTCTGGATAACCCCAGTGTTTCTTTGCCTCCCAGGCAATAAGGGATAATTGTGCAGCATATGAGGGGCCTGCTCTGAGTATTCTCTCATTCATCTTGCTAAAAATGTATTTCTATGACAACAGAATAAGGAACTTTAAGCCTCCTATTTCATACATCCTTAACAATTCCTTAAACTAAAGCCAACTTTAAATTTATCCTACATCTTGAATTTGTGGAGGTTTAACTGTAATTCAAAAACTTCTACACATGAAAAAACTGTTTCCCTTATTATTAGCCATTTTCACCTCTTCCTTACTCTCAGCCCAAAACGTCTTTGACTTAAATGTATTGGGATCTTACCAATCCGGTATTTTTGACGAAGGAGCTGCTGAAATAGTTGCCTACGATCCTGGCTCACAAAGGCTTTTTACAACCAATGCTGATGCCAACAATGTAACCATCATTTCTATCGCGGATCCCGCCAACCCCGACTCTGTTGGATCCATTGACATGTCCCCTTATGGGGCCGGCCTTACCAGCCTCAAAGTGGTAAATGGAATCGTAGCTGTTGCGTCAGAAGCAGATTCTGTAGCAGGGAATGGTTCTCTTACCTTCTTCAATGCTGCCGACGGGTCTTTCGTCAATTCTGTAGAAGTAGGCGTTTTGCCAGACATGGTTCAGGTAAATGCAGCAGGAACCAAGGTGCTCACTGCCAATGAAGGCCAACCCTCAGACGATTATACAGTAGATCCGGAAGGATCTGTTTCTATCGTCGATATCTCAGGAGGAGCCGCCAGCGCTACTGTTACCACTATCACTTTTGATTCTTTCAATGACAAGAAGGCTGCCCTCATGAATAGGGGAATAAGAATATTTGGTCCAGGCGCTACCGTAGCACAAGACTTGGAACCAGAATATATCACCGTTGCTCCTAATGACAGCATTGCTTACGTAGTTTGTCAAGAGAACAATGCCTTTGCCGTAATTAATATCAACACTGGAAGTCTATTGGACATCCTGGCCTTGGGCTATAAAGATCATTACGCTGGCCAGCCTGTTTTAGAGGAGTTTTTCCTCAATGAACTAATTGATCTTCCTAGTTTAGGTACTCCTGTTGGACAAGAGGATGATGTGAAGGTGAGTGGGTTTTCGGGATTGTTTTTTGATGCGGCAAATTCCTCGTCTAGCGAATATGTATTCTACGTTATTCCTGATAGAGGACCCAATGAAGGGACCGTTTCTGGAAGTGCTGCTGGGACCAGCCAAAACCTACGTCCCTTTAAGATCCCAGATTACCAAGCTCGGATCGTTAAGTTCACTATGAATCCTAGCACTAAGGAAATTTCTTTTAATGAAGACGATCAGATTTTCCTCACACAGGGAGAGAATACGCCCATATCTGGTAGAGGTAACATTCCTGGTTTTGACGAAGTCCCTGTAGCTTTGGAACTAGACACAGCAGTTGCAGATGTCGTAGTGGATGGTCGGGGCTTCAACTTTTTAGATTATGATCCTTTTGGAGGAGACTTCGAAGGAATCCTTAGAGATGCCAATGGCGACTTCTGGATGTGTGATGAATATCGCCCGGCAATTTATCATTTTGATGCTTCTGGTGTCATGGTGGACAGATTCGTCCCAGAAGGAACTTCCATGTTAGGCGATTCTGCCCAGGAAGCAGGATTCTATGGTACGGAGACTTTGCCCGCCGTTTATGCGAAACGTAGAGCCAATAGAGGATTTGAAGCACTGGCTTTGGATACCGATGAAGGAATTCTCTATGCCTTTATCCAATCTCCTATCGAAAATCCCGACAGAGCTTCAGTGAGAAATATGTCAGATGTTATTCGTATCCTAGGAGTCGATC
Organism: Bacteroidia bacterium; assembly: GCA_965263105.1. Taxonomy (GTDB): domain Bacteria; phylum Bacteroidota; class Bacteroidia; order J057; family J057; genus JBCCTX01. Next base: position 3,177,984 of record CBDHGL010000003.1, read on the forward strand.
CTGCCACAGGTGAACCTGTGAGCGAGTATGTATACTTACTGGAAAGAAACCGCGATGCCGGACTGGGAAATCGAGTAGACAAAATGGGAGATGCCGTTTATGTAGGAAATGGAAGATTCATGGTTTTGGAGAGAGATTCTGGCTTGCCAGGCGATAATACCTCTCAGAAGTATGTATTTGAAATTGACCTGAAATACGCAACAAACATCTTGGGAACAGATCTGGCCAATAAGATGGAGTCTACAGGTCCAGAGGACAAGACCCTGGAAATGATGACCGCAGATGATCTAGCAGCTGCTGAAATTGCCCCTGTTTACAAGCGCAAGGTGTTGAACTTGCCTTCTATTGGCTATCTCCCCAGTGATAAGCCAGAAGGCCTGGCCGTGCTGCCAGACGGATCCCTTGCTGTTATAAATGACAATGACTTTGGCTTAGCTGGAGCGGGTGTAACAGATGATATTTCCTTGGGAATCATCTCCTTCGATGGTGCGAATGGATTTGATGCAAGCAATAGGAGTGATGGAATTGACATCCGTCCTCGCCCAACCTTGGGGATGTTTCAACCTGATGCAATTGCTTCCTACGAAGTGGATGGCCTTACCTATATCGTAACAGCAAATGAAGGAGACTCTCGTGAATACGAGGATGAGCCTGGGTTTGTAGAAGATACACGGGTAGAAGACCTTACTCTTGACACCCTGGAATTTCCCAATGCTGCTGCCCTCCAGGCAGAAGAAAATCTTGGTCGCCTGAAGACTACAGACGCAAGTGGAGATTTGGATGGCGATGGCGATTTTGATCGTATCTTCTCTTATGGAGCGCGTTCTTTTGCCATCTTCGATCAGTTTGGTAACCTGGTATTCGATTCCGGGGATGACTTTGAGCAGATTACAGCTGCCTTGGAACCCTTGAATTTCAATAGTACCAATGATGAAAATGACTCCCGTAAGAACAGGAGTGATGACAAGGGGGTAGAGCCTGAAGCCATAAATATCGTAGAAAGAGATGGGCAAGTATATGCCCTGATAGGCTTCGAGCGGATGGGAGGAATTATCATTTACAATATCACTGATCCCACTAACCCTGAATATTTGAGTTATATCAATAACCGTGATTTCTCTGCTGATGCTGAAACTCCAGCCGTGGGAGACTTGGGGATTGAAGATATCATTTACATTGATGCAGAAGACAGCCCCAATGGATCTCCCTTGGTGGTAACTGCCAATGAGGTAAGTGGATCTGTTACGGTTTTTGGAACTGCTTTCGAAAAGCAGCCTTTGTCTTTGAGGGTAATCCACAACAACGATGGCGAGTCTAGATTGCTTCCTGACGACAATGGAATTGGAGGAGCTGCTCCTTTTAAAACCATTTCAGATAGTTTGAAAGCAATTGGAACGCCATATGTAATGCTTTCTTCAGGAGACAACTTCTTGGCCGGTAAGGCATTCGAAGCAGGCTTGAATCGTGCAGAAGGATTGCCTCTATACGATGCAGTTGTATTGGATTCCCTTGGATACGATGCCATTTGTATCGGCAACCACGACTTCGATTTTGGCCCTGATATTCTAGCCCAACTGATTGGGGACTTCGCCACTACCATGCCTCCTTACTTGAGTGCCAACATGGACGTCTCGGGAGAGCCTGCCCTAGCAGAGTTAGCCGCAGATGGCCGGATCGCCAAGACTACCATTGTAGATCTCGAAGGAGAGAAAGTAGGTATTGTAGGTCTTATCACCCCATTACTTGCCAATATTTCCAGCCCAAGAAATGTTGCTGTAAGCGATATGGTGTTAGAGATTGCTCAACAAGAGGTTGATGCAATGACTGCCATTGGGATCAACAAAATCATTGTGATTAGCCACCTACAGTCCATTCAGAATGAAATTGATCTGGCTGGAGAACTCCGCGATGTGGATGTAATTATCGCTGGTGGGGGAGATGAATTACTGACCAATGATTCTACAGATGTTATAGAAGGACTAGAAATTTTTGGTTCCTATCCCTTAGAAGTTGCAAATGCGAATGGGGATACGACTTATATAGTTACTACTCCTGGTGAGTATCGTTTTGTGGGTAACCTGGTGGTCAACTTTGATGAAGCAGGTAAGGTAACTTCCATTGGGGAAGAATCTGATCCTATCCTCGTACAAGGAGCCGCTGCTGATGCTGGACTTCAGTCTACTGTAATCGATTCCATCATCGCATACAATGCCTTCCTGGAGGCCAACATTATTGCTTCCACAGAAGTGGATCTGGATGGTACCAGAAATAGTGTCAGAACCATTGAGACCAATGAAGGTAACCTGATTACAGATGCCTATGTGTGGCTGGTAGAAAGAGATGCGGAAGAACTCGGACTCGATTCTGATATTCCCATTGTAGCCATGACCAATGGAGGGGGTATCCGAAACAATAACATCATCGAAGCGGGAAGTGACATTTCTGAAGGTACTACCTTTGATATGTTGCCATTTGACAACATCATTTCGGTGGTCAACCCATTGACACCTATCCAATTGAAGTCTGCATTAGAGAATTCTGTATCGAGTGTTGAAACCGGATCAGGAAGATTCTCTCAAATATCTGGCTTTTCCTTTGTGTGGGATACAACAGGAGTTCCTGGAGAGCGCAGGGTAATTAGTGCAACCTTGAATGATGGAACCAAAATCATCGATGACTACCTACCCCTACAAGGTGCTCCTAGTGTATACGTGGTTACTAATAGTTTTGTAGCTAGAGGAGGAGATAGTTATGACGAGTTTCCCGAAGCTGGTTTCCAAAATATTGGACTTTCATACAGACAAGCCTTATTTGACTACCTGGTCGCTGCTGACGGTGTCAATGCGGTAATAACAGAAGAAGATTACCCTGCAGGGGGGGAAGGCAGAATAGTGAGAAGTGGTCCTGTGGATGCCGGATCATTTGCCCTCCGCATTATCCACAACAACGATGGAGAGTCAAAATTAACTCCTAACGACGGTTTCGGTGGAGCAGCAAATTTCTTGACTATTACAGATAGCCTGAAGGCTACCTCATTGTCGGAAATCACCCTCTCTTCTGGGGACAATTTCCTAGCAGGAACTGCTTTTGCAGCTTCTCTTGCAAGAGATACGACACTTCCTTTCTACGATGCCGTAGTACTGGATTCTATTGGGTATGATGCCATCTGTATCGGTAACCACGACTTTGACTTTGGCCCAGAATTATTGGCTGATTTCATCAATGACTTTGTTACCACTCAGCCTCCCTATCTGAGTGCCAACCTGGACTTTTCTGGAGAACCTAGTCTTGACGCCTTGGTAACTGCTGGGAGAATCGCCCCCAGAACCATTGTTGAGGTGGATGGAGAGCAAATTGGGGTTATTGGTCTTATAACGGAATCTCTGCCAACTGTCTCAAGCCCTGGTAATGTAGCGGTTGATTCTGCCTTGATGGAAATAGCTCAGGCACAGATAGATGCATTAATTGGAGAAGGGGTCAATAAGATCATTTTGATTAGTCATCTACAAAGTATCCAAAATGAGATCAGTTTGGTTTCTGAGCTCAGCGGGGTAGATATCGTCATTGCTGGCGGAGGGGATGAGTTATTGACCAATGATACTACCGAAATTGTTCCTGGTCAGCCAGTATTTGGAGAGTATCCATTGACGGCTACGGATGCGGATAACAACACTGTCTATATAGTAACCACCCCTGGAGAATACCAATATGTAGGAAACCTCATGGTGAATTTCGATTCTACTGGAGCCGTTTCCTTTATCGCAGATGGGAGTAACCCCATTCTTGTGCGCGATGGAAATCCAGATTCGGCACTGGTCGCTACGGTAATCGATTCCGTTGTTGCCTACGAGGATATTCTGGATCAAAACATCATCGCTGTTACAGAGGTAGACCTGGATGGTAGAAGGACTAGTGTTAGGTCAATAGAAACTAATGAAGGAAACATGATCGCTGATGCCTTCTTGTGGGTTGCTAAAAAGGAGGGTGAGGCATTAGATTTAGATGCTAGTATTCCTATTGTGGCCATCCAAAATGGCGGAGGGATTCGGAACAATAATATCATTGAAGCGGGAAGTGATATTTCTGAAGGTTCCACTTTTGATATGTTACCCTTCCCCAACTTCGTTTCAATTGTCAATCCTATTAGTCCAGAAGAATTCAAGTCTGTTATGGAAAACGCCGTTTCCCAAATTGAATTTGGTGCGGGCCGTTTTGCTCAGATTGCAGGGTTCAAAATGGTATACAACCCTTCAGGAGAGCCTGGTGTATCGCGGGTACTCTCATTGATGCTCGAAGAAGATAGTACAATGATTGTGGAGGAAGGAACTGTTGTGGATGGAGCACCTAGTGTATATGTTGTAACCAATAGCTTTACAGCTGCCGGTGGAGATGATTTCGATGAGTTTAGCGAAGCAGGTTCTTCTTTCTTAGCTCCGTCCTACCAGCGAGCCCTGTTTGATTACTTAATCGCAGAAGATGGGGTAAATGGAGTGATAACGGAAGAGCAGTATCCAGCTGGAGGGGAAGGGCGTATCACAACGATGGATATTCCCACCTCTAGACAAGATCAGCTGAATTTACATGCGTATAACTTCAAAGTTTATCCTAATCCATTCTCGGAAAAACTTGCTATCAGCTATGAATTGGTGCACAACCAAAAGGTTCGTATCCAGTTGCTAGACATGATGGGAAGAACAGTTAGCACCTTGGTGAATGATGTTCAATCAAGTGGCTCTAAGCATTTGGAGATTCGACAAAGTGAGCTTGCTGCAGGGGTATACCTGCTTCAAATTCAAATTGGAGATCGATTGAACTCCCTTAGTCTTTTGAAGAAATAATTAATAACAAACTTTAAAAAAAGAGGTTGTCTACTCGTAGTCAACCTCTTTTTTCATTTACCGTGTAAACCGAAAAAGGAATAATTTTTATTATTATATAAAAATCAATATATTAAAATCGCAATATAAAAAAATGGAAATACTTGTCTAAGTATTTGTAAGACGTAAAGGCAGATTTTATAGTGAAGGAAACAATACGATTGGAATCTGAATTCGAAAAAGCTGAAGAAATTCCAGCTGAAAAGATTGAATTACTTGCCGCAGAAATACAAAAATTAAAAAAGAGGGAAGAGGATATCATCTACAAAATATCTCATGACCTACAACAACCCATCACAACTATGATTGGGTACTTAGGCTTGGTTGAGAGGAGATATGGGGAATCTTTCGATGAGAAGGGGAAGAAGTTTTTGGAGAATATCCGTCTATCATCAGAAAAACTGTCTGGTGTCCTAAAGAGTCTTTTGGAATTCTCTAGAATTGGGAAATTTGGGGAATTGGAGTTGGTGGATTGCAATCAGGTTGTAAATGACATGTGGAGAGAGCTCAAAACAGATCCCATTTCGGCCACTGCCGAGTTGGAATGTGGAGAACTCCCCACTATCATGGCCAACTCTTATGATATTTACATGCTCTTCTTTCATCTGGTGAAAAATGGTATTTTATATCAAAAGGCTGGATCAGTTCCCAAGATAGTAATCCGGAGCAAAGAGATTGAGCAGGGCTGGCGTATTGAAGTTGAAGATAATGGGTTGGGAATCCCCGAAGAGTTTCAAGAGAAGGTATTCGAGCTTTTATATAGGCTTCATGGCCATTCAGATTATCCAGGATCTGGTGTAGGTCTTGCATTATGTGAAAAAATTGTTGAAAATTTGGGCGGGAAAATTGGATGTAAATCAGTGGAAGGAAAAGGCTCCTGTTTTAATTTTACCCTTCTCTCCTGATGGCAATTTCCTAAAGTCTACTATTGAGAAGGTGATGAAATGGGAGATTTTATAAAAAGAATTTTATTAATCGATGATGATGAGCCCACTATGGTTCTCAATAAGATGGTTATTGAAGAAGCTGGTGGGATTGATTTTGTCCATACCGCAGCGACAGGAAATCAGGCCCTATCTTTCTTGTGCGATCATGAGCTTGCTTCTCCTTCCCCTCGAATTGACTTGATTTTATTGGATTTAAATATGCCCGTAATGGATGGGTATGAGTTCTTGACCAGGTACCAAGACCTGCCGGAGGAGCGAAAGGCTAAGGTTATAATCGTTATGCTAACAACTTTTATCAACAAGGAGAAAGAAGAGCTACTCCGGAATTTAGGAACTGATGGATTTAAGCAAAAACCCCTTTCTGAAGAAATCCTTACAGATATTCAGAGAGAATTTTTTTAATTAGTCCTTTATTTTCACGTCAGTACCTGTAAATGTATATAGCTTCAGAAGTGTTGATGATACGGCCGGCAAATTTTGGCTTTAACCCCCAAACCAGCGCCGACAACAAGTTTCATAATAGAACACAAGTTGGTATCATTAATGCCCCCCAGGAAAAGGCATTAAAGGAGTTTGATCAAATGGTCCAGGTCCTTCAGGCAGTTGGAATTCGTGTTCATGTATTTGAAGATTCCCCTGAGCCGATTAAGTATGATGCCATTTTCTCCAATAATTGGATTAGTTTTCACCCTTCTGGAGAAATCATCCAGTATCCCTTATATGCTCAAAATCGTAGGGTAGAACGAAGAATGGATATTGTGCAGTACTTTCTGGATTTAAACCCTGCCTATACCTTTGTGGACCTCTCGGAGTATGAAAAAGTGGGGGTATATCTAGAAAGTACAGGGAGTATGGTCTTTGACCGAAGGAACCGAAAAGCCTATGCTTGTGAATCTCTTAGAACTCATCCGGGTTTTTTTGAACGATACTGCCAATACTTTGCTTGGGAGCCCGTTGTATTCCAGGCATATGACAAGAGCAAGGAGCCCATTTATCACACCAACGTGATGATGGCACTTGGGGACAAATTTGCTATTATTTGCCCTGAGGTTATATCGGAAAAGCAGCGGGCAGATCTCATAGATCAAATTGAAGCAGATGGGAGAACTTGTATTCGGGTAAATGAAAATCAAATGGGCGAATTCGCCTGTAATGTGCTCGAATTAGAAAACGATTTGGGAGATTCCTACCTTGTCTTATCAAAAAGAGCCCTAAATTCACTTTCCAGTTCACAAAAAGCCCAATTGGAAAGTTTTTCCGAATTACTACCTGTCTCCTTAGATTGTATAGAGGTAGTAGGAGGGGGAGGAGCCAGGTGTATGCTTACAGAAGTTTTCTCAATTCAACCTTAGAATCATTACATGAAACCCAGGATTACTAGCGAATTTAAGCCTTTAAAGAAGGTGATGATACACACCCCGGGTGCTGAGCACCAGCAATTAATTCCTTGGGAAGGTGATCATCCCCTGATGGGGCCTGATCCCCATACCTATTCCGAATTAAGTAGAGACCACGGATGGCTTAAGCAATATATTAGCAAGGAAATTGGGGAGGAAAACGTATGGGAGTTGACCCAACTATTGGAAGAAGTCTTTGCCCCTGAAGACTATCATCACCGATTTAAGGTATTACAAGATACCCTTCATAGAAAGGCTGATACTTATATTGATCACCTCCAATCCCGCGGCTTACGCCTCAGAGACTATGACCCAACTGAACTAGTCAAAGACCTCATACAGGGGTATCCCAGGACGCTGACCTTAAATAATGGAAGGCTGCCCAAAATTGTAATTCCTCCCCAAAGAGAAGCTATGTGGATTCGAGATCCGGTAGCGGTTACCCCCTTGGGTATAGTAATTGGATCCATGGCTTCTAGCCGAAGAACTATGGAGCCTTCCCTATTGAGGACGGTGTTTAAGTTCCATCCGATGTTCGATCCCGACAGTATTTTCCTGGATATGTTGGCCTTCCAGCGAAAAATGGAAGATGATGATACCTATTGTGGATTCATAGAAAAGTATTTGTTTGAAGGAAGTAATGTAATTGTGATCAGCGAAGATACTCTGGCTATAGGGGTAGGGCAAACAGACTTTTTTTACAACCGACGGACCACCAGACAGGGATTTCAACTCTTTGTCAAGAAGATTTTTGAGGCAGATAAAGAAAAAAAGCTAGCCCGCATCTATATGGTAAATTTCCCAGACTTAAAGGGGTTTTTACACGTGGATACGGTATTTAATATGATGGGCCCCAAAAGTGCGTTGGTCATGCCCTATATTTTTGGGTATCCGACCCCCACTTCTCATTTTTCCGCCAAAGAGGTTCTTCAGCATTTCGTCCGCTGGCTAAGAGACACCATTGGCATCAATCGTACCGATCTCAGTAGAATTCCTACTGCAGAGGATTTCGAACACGCTGGGAAAGTAGAAGTGTACGATCGAGACTATATCGATAAACTGGGGAAAGTGGAAAGGTTGCCTCAACCCTCCCGATATTTTCTAGACCAATTAGTAGAGGATGGATGGCTTGATTTGGATCGGGTAATTTGGGTAGGAGGAGAGCCAGATGACTATCCTTCGCCCTATGAACACTTGAAGGTGGCACTTTTCGACCAGGCAAATATGGCGGGAAGTATTTTCAACACCCAGCCCTTCCACACTATTGCCTACCATAGAAATCCTACGACTACTTCTACCATGCAAGCAAAAATGGAGCAATTTTCTGATAATGCCCATTTGGAACTCATGTCTTCAAATGAAATTCGAACGGACGATGGGGGCCCGAGAGGATTAGTCTTACCCCTATTAAGAGAATAAGGGAGAGGCTATCTCAAAAATCATTTAGCACGAAAAATTGTTGAAAACCTTCAAGTTTAAGGCTCCTCTGAAAAAGTTGGATTTTTTCAAAATTAAGCCCGAATTCTATCATTTCGATAAATGAAAAAAGAGGAAGTCGACTTTTGAGACTTCCTCACCATCTTAACCTTCTTACTTTTCTTGATCTTAAGCTGCTTCAGCAAAAGTAGTGGTCAGCTTTTGTTGAATGTCTCCAGGTACCATAGCAAACTCGCTAAACTTCCTCGTATATGTGGCCCGGCCTTGCGAGATAGAGTTGAGTTTAGAATTATATCGGTACATCTCAGCTAATGGAACCTTTGCCTTAATCTTCTGGTAATTTCCTTCATTTTCAATTCCCTCTACAATCGCCCGACGCGCTTGCAAGTCAGTCATTATATCTCCTGTGTAATCCGATGGGACCAATACTTCCAATTCATAAATAGGCTCCAGCAGCTTAGGATTAGCAGCTAAAAAGGCTTCTTTGAAAGCTTGTGCTCCTGCGATCTTGAAGGAAATTTCATTGGAGTCGACGGGGTGCATCTTGCCATCGTAGACGTAGACTACTATATCTCTTGCATAGGATCCTGTAAGGGGAGCATTTTCCATTACCTCAGTAATCCCTTTTAAAATAGCTGGCATAAAACGCTGATCTATAACTCCTCCCACAATACAATTGCAAAAAATTAATTTGCCTCCCCAATCCAATTCTACCTCGTCCTTCTCGCGAACCTTTAGCTGAGAAGGATCTGCATAGCCTTCATAATAAGGTTGTATGTGTAAATATACTTCTGCATACTGCCCTGATCCTCCACTTTGTTTTTTGTGTTTGTAATATCCTTTTGAAACTTTTTGAATAGTCTCCCTATAGGAAATTCGAGGCTGCTCATACTGTGTTTTCACCCCGTGGAGGTTTTCCAGAGTCCAGTTTATAGCTTCCAGATGAAGCTCTCCCTGGCCATGCAAAAGGGTTTGTTTGAGTTCCCGAGCGTACTCGATTTTTAAGGTGGGATCACTTTGGGTGATCTTTTGTAAAGCCATAGCCATTTTTTCCTCTTCTTTCTGATTTTTGGCTTGGATGGCCTTCCTGACGCGTGCCTCTGGAAAGACAATAGGCTCTACTTCCGTTGAGTCTCCTTTATTCCTAAGAGTTTGGTTATTGTAGGTATTTTTAAATTTAACAGTAGCACCGATATCTCCTGCACTGAGCTTATCTACAGCTGTGCGATTTCGTCCATCTACAACATAGAGCTGGTTTATCTTTCCTGAAACTGAATTGGAAATATTGGTAAGCTCCATCCCTGCACGAACCTCCCCGGAGCAGACTTTAAAATAACTCATCGCCCCAGTGTGCTTTTCATGTGAGGCTTTGAATACAAAAAGGGTAGTTTCTTTATCATCTATATGGATGGGCTGGCCTTTGGTGCATCTTTCTGGCCCCATATCGGCTGCTGTTGGCGCTACATTCCCCAGGAAGCCCATCAACCTTCCACTTCCCATATTTTGGCTGGCGGAGAGGCAAAACAAGGGAAATAAGTCCCTTTTCAACATACCGATTCGTAATCCTTTACGCATTTCGTCCTCGTCTAATTCTCCCTTCTCAAAAAATAATTCCATCAAGGACTCATCATTTTCCGCTGCTGCTTCGACCAGTATATTGTGCAACTCTTGTGCTTTCTCCAACTCCTCCTTTGGGATGGGGAGTTTCTCGGGTTTGCCTCCCTCAGGAGGAAATTTGTACATCACCATTTTGAGCAAGTCAATAATGGCATCGAAACTTTCTCCCTGATTGTAGGGATATTGGACTACAACTACTTTATTCCCGTATTGATGCCGAGTTTCCTCTACACATTTGTCAAAGTCCGATTTTGGATGATCTATTTGATTGATTACAAATATCGTGGGCTTGTTATATCGCGAAAGGTAACGCCATAGAATTTCGGTGCCTACCTCAATTCCTTGTTGGGCATTAAGCGTCATCAAGGCAGTATCTGCCACTCTAAGGGAACTGATTACTTCTCCAATAAAGTCATCGAGTCCAGGAGTATCAATGATATTAATCTTATTCCCTCTCCATTCGGTATGGAGAATTGAGGAATAAACAGAATTTCTTCTGGATTTTTCGATGTCGTTGAAGTCAGAGGCTGTATTTCCTTCTTCAACTGTGCCCATGCGGTCCAGAACCTTGCCTTCATACATCATACATTCAGCTAAGGTGGTTTTTCCAGACTTGGAGCTTCCTACAAGGGCTATGTTTTTGATTTGGTGAGGTAAGTAAAATTTCATAGTAACCTTTTTTAGAAAGTGGAGTGAAAAATAAAATAGGAAAAAAGCTTCAATTTTAAAAGCATCTTCTCCTTCAAGGAATTTGGAAAATGGGCTTCCTGGCTCCAAATTTGACCTATGAAATATCGAATCCTCATGTTATGTTCCCGTTTCCCCTATCCACCAAGAGATGGAGGATCGATAGCTATGAATAATATGATAAAGGCTTTCCATTCGGAAGGGCATGAGGTGACGGTTTTTGCAATGAATACGCCCAAGCATTATTCTCACATTCGAGATCTTCCGGAGAAGGTCTTGGAACGGGCAGAATACCATGCGGTTGATATTAATACTTCCATCAAATGGTTGGACTTGTTGGCAAACCTCATTTTTAGTAAGCAGTCCTACCATGTTCAACGATTTAGCTCTCAGGGTTTTGCTTCAACCCTAGAGACGCTGCTGAGTGAAAAAGTATCCCAACTGGGAAAGGATAAAGAAGGAAAGAATAAAAAGAAGGGAGATGAGAAAGAACCCTATGACTTTGTCCAACTGGAGACGGCGTACATGGCAGTTTATATTCCCGTACTCAGGAAGTACCTCAAAAAGGCTAAAATCGTATTGCGTGCGCATAACATCGAACATGAGATTTGGGAAAGGCACGCAGCCAATGCCAGTTCCCCCTTTAAGCAATACTACTATGCGGTTACCGCGGAGAGAATTAAAAAATTTGAATTGGGAATTATCCAAGACAAAGCTTCTTCTAAGAAAGTAGATGCCATTATTCCCGTCACCAAGAGAGATGAAGATTTGTTTAAAAAATTGAAGGCAGAACCACAGATTTTTGTAAGTGGCGTGGGTTTGGATTACCCCTTAATTTCCTCAAAGGAGAATAGTTTAGTACAGCAATTAGACGAGAAATATCCTACAGATACTCAGAAAGAAGCTTATCTCACTAATAGATCAAAGATGGTTTATCATATTGGTTCTATGGATTGGCAACCTAATTTGGAGGGCTTAGATTGGTTCCTAAAAAAGGTTTGGCCCAAAGTAAATAAGCGTTTTCCAGATAGCTCTTTGCACCTAGCGGGAAGAAATATGCCCACCTATTACAGAAGTATGAAACAAGAAGGGATCGTAATAGCAGGAGAGGTTGAAGATGCCTTTGAATTTATGTTTAGTAGAGGTATTATGGTAGTCCCACTTCGGTCTGGTAGTGGCATACGTGTGAAGATTTTAGAAGGGATGGCGATGAAGCGACCGATAGTTGCTACGCCTATTGCTGTGGAAGGAATTGGGGCAAAGCATGGTCAGCACTTGCTGATTGCCGAGAGCCCTAATGAGTTTGCCAACTGTTTATCAATTTTGCTGGAAACCCCTTCTTTGGGCGAGACATTGGGGAAAAATGGAGCAGAATTAGTAAAAAAATCCTTCAACTATCGGGATCTCGCAAAAAAATTAACGGACTTTTATGCTTCTTTGAAATAGATGGATAGTAGGTTGAAACTGGATAGTAAGCTAAGGCAGAGCCTGCTGTATTTGGTAGGAGATTTTATCGCTACACTTTTGACATGGAGTGCTTATGCACATCTGAGAGGAGAACTATTTGATGAAGATGGGGCTCTTCAAATCCCCATTGTAATTTTGGGGTTTATCTTAGGTGCTTATTGGGTCCTTATTTATGCTGTAGCGGGATTATACAAGAAACCTTTTCGCCGGTCTAGGTTAGAAGAAATAATTGCCCTGTTTAAATTTACCCTATTTGGTGTAATCGCCTTCTTCTTTATTGTCGTTTTTGACACCCCTTTAGACCTAGAGAATATTCCCTATAACAGGTATAGGTATTATATGACCGTCTTTTTCCTGCTGCAGTTTTTTATTACAGCTACCATAAGATTTAGTATTTCAACCCGAACCAATTTATTGATCAGGTCTCGGAAGCTAGGGTTTCCCACCCTATTGGTTGGCTGTCAATTAGAAGCACAGAAGATATTTCATACGCTTGAGAACAGCAGAAGATACATGGGTTTCAAATTTGTAGGCTACCTCTGTACTACACCAGATTCTACCGATCATTTACAAGGAGAGCTCCCTAGACTAGGTGTATTGGACGATTTGAGTAAGGTTATTGACAAGCATTTAGTCGAGGATATTATTATAGCCTTAGAAGGAAGCGAAGGTAAGTTAATTTCGCGGGTGATTGAATTGGCCGAACCCACTTCAGCGAATATTAAAATTGTTCCAGGAAGTTATGACTATATAGTAGGAAGTGCTAAGATAAGTCATATCCTAGGCGCTCCTTTAATAGAAATCTTCCCCCAGATCATATCAAACTGGGAACGGGTAGTAAAGCGTATATTTGACATTTTGGTTTCCCTGATCGCCCTTTTACTTTTACTTCCCGTTTACCTAATAATTGCTCTGGCGGTGAAATTGGATTCTCAGGGATCTATTTTTTTTCTACAGGAAAGAATAGGGAAAGGGGGAAAACCCTTTTCAATGGTGAAGTTTAGGTCTATGTATAAGGATGCCGAAAGCCGGGGCCCTTCTCTTTCCTTTGAAGATGATCCGCGGATTACTTCGGTAGGTCGAGTGCTACGAAAAATGAGATTAGATGAACTTCCTCAATTTTGGAATGTCCTGAAGGGAGATATGAGCATAGTAGGTCCACGACCTGAAAGACGTTTCTATATAGATCAAATTGTAAAGGTCGCTCCTCATTATGTACATCTGCATAAAATAAGACCAGGAATTACTTCCTGGGGTCAGGTTAAATACGGTTATGCGTCTACTGTTGAAGAAATGATAGAAAGATTGACCTTCGATATTCTATATATAGAACAAATGTCTCTGGCGTTAGACATTAAAATCATGTTGTATACTTTTCTTGTAATTTTGGAAGGGAGGGGAAAGTAAGGTCCAATCTTAAATAACTATTTTTTCTCTCCTTCAGGTGGGGTCATGCCTAAGTCTTTCAACCTGTTTAGTACAATGGCTACCCGATGAGCTTTGCGGAATTGGAGGATATCTTCCACCTTTAGAATGGCTCCCTTTAACTGCTCTATTTCTTCAATTTTTTCTTTGTAAACCTTATCCTCTTGCATAAGACTAAGGTCTCTCCGCAAATCCTTAATCTTTAATTCACTTTGTTGGATCTTTAAATCCAGGACCTTAAAGAGTTGGTCTTTTAATTGAGAAAGAACCATAGGTTTTTCCTGATCCTTTGAGAGTTTATATACGCGAACCAAATGTTCAATGAGTTTTTCTTTTTTCTGTTCTTGGTGGTAAAGTTGAGGCAAATCAGAATAGGAAAACTGAGAATCTAATTGCTCAGAAGGTCCTTTCTCCATAAAAAAATTCGCTCTGGAGTGACTTCCATCCTGCCCCCAGACACTTAATTCCATTCCGGTGAGTAATATGAGGAAAAGGATACTTCTCATAAGTATGAATTGGGAATTTTTTCCCAGCTACTAATTATGGTGTTATAAATATTTTCTAAACGAAATATATGACTGTATATTACCTTGTTTACCTTCAATAGAGAAATATTTTGGGGAAAAATTCTATACTCCTGGGAATCAATCTCTCGATAGGTACTAGGAACTAATTTGTATTTATTTACAATAATTTAATATTGGGACTTAGTACACTTTAAGCCATTTTTTGAAACTTGCGCATTCAATGGCTAATCCTAAATCAAACTACTAGTTATGAAACAATTACTGCCTAAGTTTTTAGGGGTATTTCTTTGCCTAATGGGCTTAGATTTTTCTGTTGTTGCACAAACGGCTACAATTAGGGGCAAAGTTACTGACGGAGAGAGCGGAGATGTCCTTTTGGGGGCTACTGTTCGGATGTTTCAGGACGGAGCGCTGAAAGGGGGGGCCTATACGGACCTCGAAGGTAGTTATACGATCAGTGCAGCTCCTGGGAACTACACGCTAATGATTTCCTACCTATCCTATATTACAGATACCCTTGAGGTAGTAGCTACAGATGGGGAAGTCACCTTCAATGAATCAACCCTTTTTATTACCATGGAGGTGAGAGAAGACCTAAAAGTTACCATTACTGCCAAGGCTAACCAAGCATCGGATGTGAGTCTTCTAACCAAAAAGCTAAATTCGATCAATACCATTGACGGAGTTTCGTCTGATCTTGCTGCAAGGGTAGGGGCGCCTACAGCTGCAGCAGCAATGACCAGGGTTACAGGGGTTACGGTGGAAGGAGGGAGATATGTATACGTTCGTGGATTAGGGGACCGATACAGTTTAACTACCCTAAATAGTGCTGAAATTCCTGGCCTAGATCCCGATAGGAATACCGTTCAGATGGATATTTTTCCTTCCAATCTGGTCGACAACATTATCGTTTATAAAAACTTTACCCCTGACTTACCAGGGAGCTTTTCTGGTGGACTAGTCAATGTTATCACAAAGGATTTTCCCGATAAGTTTACGTTCAACCTTTCTGGATCTGCTGGCTTTAATACTCAGGCGAGTAATGAAGATCAATTTCTGTCTTACCAGACAGGAGATACGGATTGGCTAGGGTACGACGATGGAACCAGAGCCGTCCCAGATTTCGTTCAGGGCCTTCCCGGAGCTACCATCCCCAATAAGAACGTCCCCAATCTTTCAGTTGCTGATGCCCAAACCATTGCAGATGCCAGTCAGTCCTTCAATGGATCGATGTTTCCCATTATGGATAAATCAGGCTTGAATTACAACTTTCAGGCTTCTGTAGGAAACCAATTTAATATTGGTCGAGGAAACCGGCCTTTAGGATTTATTGCTACGCTTTCGTACAGGAGTACCTACGATCACTATGTAAATGGAATTCAGCGTCGATTTAAGAATACCGATAGTACTGCTACCACCCTAAACAATGAGTTGAATCTCCGTAGTGATGAGTCTTCCCGAAATGTGCTTTGGGGAGGCTTGGTAAAGGTTTCTTTCAAACCCAGGACCAACCACAAATTTAGTTTTAACTACATGCACAACCAGAGTGGTGAGAGTCGTGCGAATGACTTGTTTGGATCAATTCCCGAGCAGAATATCGATAATTATGAAACTAGGGTATTAGCCTATACAGAACGCCAGTTGGATATTTACCAGCTTCAGGGAGACCATGCATTTGGGACCAAAAATGCAGAAGGAGCTATTGAGAAACCCACACTAGAGGTTGATTGGATTGTATCCTTATCCGAATCCTTCCAGGAAGAACCCGACCTCAGGTTTTTTAGTAATGAATTTAATTTTAACCAGGATGGCCAACCTATCTATGACTTGGATATCAGTGTATATCGTGAGCCCTCCCGTTTTTACAGGGACCTTAATGAAGACAACTTAGATGCTAAATTAAACTTCAAGCTTCCTATTTCTATTTCTGAAAGGAAGGGAGCCTTTAAGTTTGGTGGGGCTTATACACGTAAGGAGAGAGACTTTAATGAAAGAAGATTTACCTTGGATACCGACTTGCGTCGTGCTCCCTACGAAGGGAATCCCGGAGCTTGGTTTACCAATGACAATATCGGCATTGATGAAATTGATACCCTTTCCAACGGTCGAATCATTGCCCGATTCAATGGGGTTTATCAAGAAACTACCGTTCAATCAAACTCCTATGTAGGTGAACAAGAGATTTTGGGTACCTACGGAATGTTTGAACTCCCCTTGTCTGAAAAACTAAAATTTATTGGTGGCGCGAGATTGGAAATAACTGATGCCACTGTAACTTCGGACAACCCACGTGATAGTGTGGGAGTTCTTGATAACTCTGATGTACTTCCTTCTGCCAACTTTATTTATGCCCTTCAGGAAAAGATGAATCTACGTCTGGGGTATTCCAGAACTTTGGCCAGACCCAATTTTAGGGAATTTGCTCCCTTGAGAACCTTCCCTTTTGAACGAGGAAATGAAACAGCAGGTAATCCCGATTTGGAAAGGACCCTGGTGGATAACCTGGATCTACGGTGGGAGTGGTATCCTAGAGCTAAGGAGATCATCTCGGTAAGTTTATTTTATAAAGACTTTGAGAATCCTATTGAAAAAGTCATTATTCCAGAAGAGCAAAACCTAGCATTCCGATTTGACAATGTGCCTTCAGGAAGAGCCTTTGGAGCTGAGTTTGAGGTTCGCAAATCACTGGATTTCTTAGGAGATGTATTCTCCAATTTTGAGTTAGGGGGCAATGTTTCCCTGATTGATTCAGAAGTAGATATTAATGAAACAGAGTTGAGATTGATTCGCACGGTTGATCCCGGCCGTCCCGCCACGCGTCCGATCTTTGGACAATCTCCCTATGTGGCGAATGCCGAATTATTGTACAACGATCCCTTAAAAGGGTCTCAGGTAAGTGTGAGTTATAACATCTGGGGAGAACGGATTGTGTTGGTAGGTGGACAGAGTGCTCCTGATGTATACGAGCAACCCCGAGGGCTGCTTAATGTCTCGATAACTCAGCGTTTTGGACCCTTTCAAGTTCGTTTGCGAGGAACCAATTTATTAGATCCCGATTACGAGCAGATCCAAACACATGAATTCTTTAACCGAGATTCTAATGGAAATAGAATTGGAGGAAAAGGAGAAAGAGAGTACGTTTTCCAACGATTCACCAGGGGAAGAACCTTTTCTTTGAGTCTGGCTTATAAGTTCAATTAATCGCTTCGTTTAAGATTCCTTTATTTCAGTTTAACATTTTCTTAACAAGGAGGGACTACCTTCGCGGGTGGAGTTGGTATGTGCGTACATGAATGGAAAATTCAGAAACACTAACTATGTATCGCTCTCTATCTATTACACTTCAAATAAACATTAATCGCATGAGAAAACTTTATTTAACAGTAACCTTATTCTTGGTTGCTGCCTTGGGATTTGCTCAGCCTGCCGAAACCCCAACCAAGGTGGTGACGGATAATGGGGGAGCTGGAACAGGGACTGTAACCTGGTCTTCAGATACCGTGTATATTCTGGATGGCCGAGTTTTTGTCAATGAAGGAGACGTCCTTACCATTGAAGCAGGTACCGTTATCAAAGGTCGCCCTAGTGAGGATCCTCAGAATGCTTCCGTTTTGGTAGTTGCTCGTGGAGGGCAAATCCTGGCGGAAGGTACGGCTGATGAGCCCATCATTTTTACTGCAGAAGCAGACGATGTAACAGTAGCTGGTGATGTAGAAGCTTTTGAAAGAGGTCTTTGGGGAGGTGTAATTGTATTGGGACGTGCTTCTACCAACCGTGCCAATGTCGAAGGTCAAATCGAAGGTATTGAAGGGGATGCCCGTGGTACCTATGGGGGAACTGATGACGCCGATAACTCTGGTGTATTAAAGTACATCTCCATTCGTCATGGAGGGATTGCTATCGCCCCAGATAACGAAATTAATGGTCTTACCTTGGGAGCAGTAGGAACAGGAACTGTAATTGAGCATATCGAAGTATTTGCCAACCAAGATGACGGAGTAGAGTGGTTCGGTGGAACTGTAAACACCAAATGGTTAACAGTAGCTTTCTGCGGAGATGATTCTTTTGACTATGACGAAGGATTCCGTGGAAAGGGTCAATTCTGGTTTACTATCCAAGACAATGAAGGAGACCGTGGTGGTGAGCATGATGGTGGTACTGATCCTGAGACAGGAGAGCCTTTTGCTACACCTGTTGTATACAATGCTACCTTCTTGGGAGCTGATGATACAGATGACAATAGCCGTACAATGACCCTTCGCGACAACGCAGGTGGTCAGTATTGGAATTCTATCTTTGCCGACTTCGGAAGAGGTATCGATGTGGAGATTTTGAGCTCAGGTACCCATAGCTACGATCGCTTTTTAGCGGGGCAGTTGGCCTTTGCTGGAGATATTTTCTACAACATTGGCGCTGGTGATGCCGCAGAGGACTTATTCACCATTTCTGCTGGTAGCTTCGGTGGAGCTGCTGACTCTGCTACTATTGTAGACTCTGCTGCTATGATGTTTGCCGCTTCTTTCGCTACTAATGGAAATGAAGCAGCTAATCCCATGTTCGCTAATGTAGAATCTGATAGCCGCCTTCCCGCTCAAGAGTTGTTAGATCCTCGTCCTGCTGTAGGAGGTCCTGCCTACATGAACCTTCAAGGTGCAAGTGATCCATTCTTCATGAGTGTAGGGTACAAAGGTGCTTTTGGCGCTGATAGAAATACTTGGGTACATGGATGGACTGCTCTGGATGCTTATGGCTTCCTGTCCGCTCCAGTTGGGGAAGATGTTGTAGTAACAGACAATGCAGGAGCCGGTACCGGTACAACGACTTGGACTAGCGACAATACTTATATTTTAGATGGCCGTGTTTTCGTTAATGATGGCGATACCCTGACTATCGAAGCGGGTACAGTCATTAAAGGTCGCTCTAGTGAAGACCCACAGAATGCTTCTGTATTGGTAGTAGCTCGCGGAGGATATATCGACGCTCAAGGTACGGCTGATCTTCCCATCATCTTCACTGCTGAAGCGGATGATGTAACTGTAGCTGGAGACGTTGAGGCTTTTGAAAGAGGCCTTTGGGGAGGGGTGATCATCTTAGGTAGAGCCTCTACTAACCGGGCCAATATTGAAGGACAGATAGAAGGTATTGAAGGTGATGCTCGCGGAACCTATGGAGGTAGCGACGATGAAGACAACTCTGGTATCTTTAAATATGTCTCCATTCGCCACGGTGGTATTGCGATTGCTCCCGATAACGAAATCAATGGTCTTACCCTCGGAGCTGTAGGATCTGGAACAACTATAGAGTACATCGAAGTATTCGCTAACCAAGATGATGGTGTTGAATGGTTCGGTGGAACTGTAAACACCAAATATCTGGCTGTTGCTTACTGTGGAGATGATTCTTACGACTATGACGAAGGATTCACTGGAATGGGTCAGTATTGGTTCACTATCCAGGATGATGAAGGAGACCGCGGTGGTGAGCACGATGGAGGTACAGACCCTGAAACAGGAGAGCCTTTCGCCATTCCTCGCGTTTTCAACGCTTCCTTCTTTGGAGCTGCGAATTCTGATGACAATAGTCGCACCATTACTTTCCGTGATAACGCTGGAGGTATGTACCGCAACTCTATTTTCTCTGACTTCGGTAGAGGAATTGACATCGAACTGCTGAGCTCAGGAACACATAGCTATGACAGATTCACCAATGGTGATCTGGTATTGGAGAATAACATATTCTGGAACATTGATGCTGGAATGACAGGTGCTGATCTTCTCAAAATTTCTGCTGGTAGCTTTGGTGGAGCTGCTGATTCTGCTGCTACAGTTGATGCTGCTGCTGCTGTTTTGGCTTCTGCCTTTGACGAAGGGGATAATATCTATAACAATCCTGTTTTTGCTGCATGGAACGCAAACAGTAGAACTCCTGGTGCTGAGGCCTTTGACCCACGTCCTGCTGTTGGAGGCTTTGCTTTCCAGGATTTGGCTACTGCGCCTGACAATGGATTCTACGATCAGGTAGCTTTCAAAGGTGCTTTCGGTGGAAACAACTGGATGGAAGGATGGACTGCCATTGATGGGTACGGATTCCTTGGACAAGAAGGAGGAAATGCCAATCCTGATATCATTGAAGTTGTAGGTGACACAATTGTAGTTACCGACAATGGAGGTTTGGGTACAGGTACCACTACCTGGCAGGCTGAAAACACTTACATCCTCGATGGACGTGTGTTTGTAAACGAAGGAGATACCCTGACTATCGAGCCTGGTACCGTAATCAAAGGGCGTTCTAGCGAAGACCCCTCTAACGCATCTGTATTAGTGGTTGCAAGAGGTGCTTATATCGACGCTCAAGGTACGGCTGCTGAGCCGATCATCTTCACAGCTGAGTCTGATGATGTAACTGTAGCTGGAGACGTTGAAGCATTTGACAGAGGTCTTTGGGGAGGGGTGATCGTTTTAGGAAATGCCTCTACCAACCGTGCCAATGTTGAAGGTCAAATTGAAGGTATCGACAACGATGTTCGTGGTACCTACGGTGGAAGCGATGACGAAGATAACTCTGGTATCATGACTTATATTTCTATTCGTCATGGAGGTATCGCTATCGCTCCTGACAATGAAATCAATGGTCTTACCCTAGGGGGTGTTGGATCTGGAACTACTATTGAGCATATCGAAGTATTCGCCAACCAAGATGATGGAGTTGAATGGTTTGGTGGTACAGTAAATACCAAGTGGCTTTCTGTTGCCTACTGTGGAGATGACTCCTTTGACTACGACGAAGGATTCCGCGGTAAAGGTCAGTTCTGGTTCACTATCCAGGATGATGAAGGAGACCGTGGGGGTGAGCACGATGGAGGTACAGATCCTGAAACAGGAGAGCCCTTCGCTATCCCACGCGTATTCAATGCTACTTTCTTCGGAGCTGGTACAGATGATGGAAGCCGTACAATCACCTTCCGCGACAACGCTGGGGGTATGTATAAGAACTCTATTTTCTCTGACTTCGGACAGGGTATAGACATCGAATACCTCGCTTCTGGAACACACTCTTACGACCGCTTTGCTGCTGGAGACCTCCAGTTGACTAACAACGTATTCTGGAATATCAATGCGGGAATGACTGGGGAAGAATTGTTCACTATCAGTGCAGATACGAATGCTGCTGCTTCTGCCGATGTAGCTGCTGCCTTTGCTGAAGGATTCAATATCTACAACAACCCCCTCTTCGCTGCATGGAATGAAAATAGCCGCACTCCTGGAGAGCAGGCCTTTGACCCACGTCCTTCTCAGGAAGGTTTCGCTTACGGTGGATCTTTTGCCGCTGTTCCTAGTGATGATTTCTATATGGATGTTGACTACAAAGGAGCCTTTGGTGAGAACCTTTGGGTGAGCGGATGGACTGCGTTGGACGCATACGGATTCCTTGGAACTACCGGTGGAAATGCCAATACAGACATCATTGCTGATGAAATAGTTGTAACCGACAATGAAGGAGCTGGAACAGGAACGACTACCTGGACCAGAAACAATACGTATATCCTCGACGGACGTGTATTTGTAAACGAAGGAGATACCCTACGTATCGAAGCAGGTACAGTGATCAAAGGTCGTTCTAGCGAAGACCCACAGAATGCTTCTGTACTGGTTGTAGCACGTGGTGGATACATCATCGCTTGTGGAACGGAAGATTCTCCTATTATCTTCACAGCTGAGTCTGATGACGTTACTATTCCTGATGATGTTACTCCTTTTGAAAGAGGCCTTTGGGGAGGTGTGATCGTTTTGGGTAATGCTTCTACTAACCGTGCCAATGTGGAAGGACAGATTGAAGGAATTGAAGGCGATGTCAGAGGTACTTACGGAGGAAATGACGATGCTGACGATTCTGGTCAGTTGAAATACATCTCTATCCGCCATGGAGGTATCGCGATTGCCCCTGACAATGAAATCAATGGTCTTACACTTGGAGGGGTAGGATCTGGAACTACTATTGAGCACATCGAAGTATTTGCCAACCAAGATGATGGAGTTGAGTGGTTCGGTGGAACTGTAAATACCAAGTGGCTCTCTGTAGCTTTCTGTGGAGATGACTCATACGATTATGACGAAGGCTTCCGTGGACTAGGCCAGTTCTGGTTTACTATTCAGGATGACGAAGGAGACCGCGGTGGTGAGCACGATGGCGGTACGGATCCCGAAACAGGTGAGCCATTTGCTAAGCCTATCGTTTACAATGCTACTTACCTGGGTGCCGGAACAGATGACAACAGCCGCACACTCACTATGCGTGATAATGCAGCAGGTCAATACTGGAACTCTATCTTTGCTGACTTCGGTAGAGGTATCGACGTTGAACTGTTAAGCTCTGGTACTCACAGTTATGACCGCTTTGTAGACGGAGACCTGGCCTTTGCTGGTGATATCTTCTACAATATCAATGCAGGTACTGAGGCTGCAGATCTCTTTACGATCTCTGCCGGTAGCTTCGGCGGTGCTGCTGATTCAGCAGCCACTGTTGATTCTGCTGCTGCTCTTTTTGCTGCTTCCTTCGCAGGAAATGGAAACTCTGTTGAGGATCCCTTATTCACTAGCCTGGATAGCATGAGCCGTGTTGCAGGAGAGAAAGCATTGGATCCCCGTCCTATGGTGGATGGTCCTGCATACCAGAACTTGGCAGCGCTTTCCGACAATGAATTCTACAGTGTAGTAGATTACAAAGGTGCCTTTGGAGAAAATCTCTGGCTTGCGGGATGGACTGCACTTGACCACTACGGATTCCTTGGCGGAATCAGGGTTTCTGTTGCAGACAACTTCGAACCTGTTGAAGGTTTTACCCTGTATCCTAATCCCAACTTGGGTACACTAAACCTGAGAGCGGACGAACTCAGCACTGAGCCTGTAGAAATTGCCATATTTGACTTGAGAGGAAGCCGCGTACTAACATCCTCTGTGAGACCTGTAAATGGCAAATTGGACACCTCTGTAGACCTTTCCGAACTTGCTCCTGCCCTGTATATGGTAAGAGTAATCCAAGGACAAAAAATGTCTGCAAGTCCTATCTTGTTGAAATAAGCTTACTAGAAAGCTAAAATAAACCTAACCCGGGCTCTTAGGAGCCCGGGTTTTTTTATTTTCAATTTCTAAACTTTTCCGAATTCATTTCGAATATTAAATATGAGGTGCAATAAATAGTTGCTTTATCCTTTCTTAGAGGGCATATCTTACGTATTTTAGTTTGGTAACAATTAAATTATTTAATCTTGGGTCTTCTTCGTCAACACGATATCCAAATGAGTTTTCATCGGCTAGTACTATTTTCCCTTTTTTATGGACTATGGAACCTGGGTCTTTTCGGGCAGAATGCCTGGTTTATGGACTTCGGTAAGTCTATGGATGAAGTTCATAGTATTTTGGAAGAGAAAAACTATATGGCGCAAATTCAATCAGACCCTAAGCTCCAGCGCATCTTGGTTGTTATCAAAAATGATAAACAAATAGAGTATGCATTTAAAAATGATAAACTTTTTGCCATCTCATTAAGCAAATATTACTCAGACAAACAAAAGACTAAGGAAAGACTTGAAAGTACCTTAGCTTATCTAAATCTCATTAGTAACGAGAATGTGGGTAAGTCTGTAGAAGGACGCAAGGAAGTACATACAGTTATCACAAATAGTCGAGTTATGAGGCTATTTGTAATCCCAGAAGGGAATGGGAAAGTCCTTCAATTGGCTTCTTTTAGTCGCTTATACGGAGAGCTTAATCAAGATTCCCAATTTTTCAAGGAATTGATCATGCTGGGAAAAAAAACTACTCAGTGAAGATCCTTTATGCCATACAAGGAACTGGAAATGGACACTTGAGCCGCGCACGTGCCATTATTCCTTATCTATGCGAATATGGAGAATTAGACCTTATGGTCAGTGGAACAGAGGCGGATGTAGCCTTACCCTATCCTATTCGCTACAAAAGCAAAGGTATTTCTTTCCATTATAATCAACGCTCCGGAATTCACTACGGTAGAACGCTTTATAACAATTCACCAACGAGGATATTAAAAGAGGTAAGAGATTTTCCTATAGAGCTTTATGACTTAGTGGTAAATGATTTTGAACCTATCTCAGCCTGGGCAGCAAAGAAGAAAGGTATACCCAGTGTGGCCTTAAGTCATCAAGCCTCCTTCCTGTCAGCAAAAACTCCGCGTCCTCCCTATAAAGATCCTCTGGGTGAATTTATTCTCAAATCCTATGCACCAGCTCCCCAAGCTGTTGGATTCCATTTTGAGCCCTATGAAAGCTTCATTCATACACCAGTAATTCGCGACGAAATTCGCTCTGGACATTCAATGGATGCGGGACATTACACGGTCTATCTTCCAGCTGTTGAGGATGCCAGACTTATTCATCTGTTGGAGCAATTTCCAGAGGTAAAATGGCATATTTTCTCTCGTTATACATCAACAGCTTATAGAAAGCTTAATATCCAAGTTTTACCCATCGACAATGAGCTTTTCATTCAGAGCTTTACTTCCTGTACCGGGATTTTGACCAGTGCAGGGTTTGAAACGCCTTCCGAAGCCCTCTTTATGGGGAAAAAGTTATTAACCTGCCCTATTCGTGGCCAATACGAACAGGCATGTAATGCTGAAGCCCTGAAAAAGCTTAATGTACCCGTTATTCGAAAGCTAAATGACAAGGCCATCCCAGAAGTTGAAAGGTGGGTCCATACCCGTTGGAACCTGCAAATCCCCTTCCCAGATGAAACCCCCCAAATAGTTTCCTCTTTATTTAAATCCAATGTGCATTCTGGTCCTGCAGGGACCCTTGATTCTATGGTGAATGTGAACTAATTCCCCTCGATGGATTCTTCAGGGGGATCAAACTCAGCCATCAATAGAGTTTTATACATACCCGAAGAAGGGCTGATCTGAAAGCCGACCTGCGGAAAACTCATCATGTAGGACTCATAGCCCTGGAAGGTTTTCTTGGATTCTGGATCTAAGGATTGATAAAAGTAGGGATAGAATTCCTCATTTTGAATGTAGGTATAGACATTGGACTGCCCATCAAAATTGCGAATGAACTTTTTATACGCATCATTGCGGGAGAGAAGATTTTGTTTGAGGTATTCATCTATTAAAAACTGGAGAGAAGTCGTGTCATTGGAAAATACGACATAATCATCCAGGTAGGCATAGTGAGGGTGTTCAATTTTGTTGAATAGCTTCTTGAAGAATAGCTTAAAAAAGCCTTTGAGCTCCATGTATTTTATTTCGAAGCCTTTGTAGTCCGTAGTGGTAAATTTGACAGGAGAAATGAGGGTCTTTTTGATGCGTTCAACCACAAAATCCAATTTCCCTTTAGTCTTATTATAGTTATCGAAATGGAGCAGGGCATAATAGGCATACTCTTCTCGGGTAGTGTCAATTCGAACAATAGCTGTTGCGATCTCATCCGTCATCCAGCTGAAGAAATCATCTTCAAAATTTATTTTGAGTAACTTTTCTACTTGCTCCTTTTGCTTTTTCAAAGATTCATATTCTTTTGGGCTCTCAGACTCGTAATATCTTTCCAAACGGCTGTAAAAGTCGATGAACTCATCGAAGCCTATGCTGGTATAGAGAGCTGTTTCAGCTGGTAAGACGTTTTGGGCATGCAGGCGCCCTTTTCCTACATCTTTAAACACACTCAGGAAAGATGGGACCGAATCCAATTGCTTCATGTAGCCGCTGAATACCGTTTTGTCGTCTTTTACCTCCAAGTCAAAGGAAGAGAAAGAAATAATTTCGTCCAGTCCTTTCAAGGTCTCGGGAATCTCCGAAGTAAAGGCCGCAATGAGTTCTTCAAAGACAGAATAATTGAGATACAAGGTGTATAGGTCATCTCTTCCTGTTTGCTCTCGGACATAGGTGAAGTCTGTATTTTCCCGAATGCTACTCTTTTCAGATTGTTCTATGGACTTCCGGATGAGATCAGGATCGTAGGAAGAGACCAGAATATTATCAAGAATGGATATATAGAGAATTTCTTTCTCTGCAGGATCATACAACTCGTATATATCTATTCCAAAAAATTTAGACACACTGACTTCATACTCGAAGGTTTTAAAAAGGAGTTTTAATATTTCTCGAAGGTTACCCAGGTTGTTTTTCTTGATATCTATCAAGTACACAAAATCATAGGATTCTCGTGAAATCATGTGGGCCGAAATGACCAAGTCTCCTAGTTTTACAAAATTGGCTACCGCCTTATTTTCAATGAGTAAGGTATCCAGATAGTCGGCAGAAGCCGTCAAATCGGAGAAATAGGGAGTCTCCTTCAGGTAGCGCCAAACCTTACTTTTGCTGAGGTTTTGCCAATCTTGAATGGGCCTATCTGACTCAATCGCAAAAACGAAATCAGTGGGAATAAAGCCTAAAATATCCCTTTGTTCCCCTCCTCCTCTCGAATAGAAATAAGTAGCAACAACTGAAATGACGATAATAGCTAATATGCCTAAAAACCTGAGGACTCGCATGATAGGAATTTATGAGAATGGATTTGAGTGATGATAAAATAAGGTTTCTTCGCTTAGACGAATATATTAACTTTCATTCGCGATTAACAATTTTTAGCCTCAATCGACTATTAAAATTTTTCAAATGTCCCAACAAATAAACAGCTTAGGGAAATGGGTACTCTTATTGAGTTTTTCCCTTACTCAAGGGCTTCTTCTTTCCCAAGAGATGGATCCTCTAAAGATCATGCACTACAATTTGCTACGCTTTGGAAATGAATGTACGCCCGTTACGATCAACCAAAAGGCAGATTGGCTAGAAACGGTGTTGGCCTTTTATCAACCGGATATCTTTACTGTGAATGAACTGGCCCCGGAAGAGGCTTTTGAAAACCTGATCGTACAAGCTGCACAATTCTATAACCCTGCTATGGAAGCGGCGGGCTTTACCAATGAGGCGGGTTCAGATATTGTGAATGACCTCTTCTATAATGGGGATAAACTGGGCTTTAAAGAAGTTCAGGTTCTTCCAGGTGCATTTCGGGATATCAATGTTTATACGCTATATGAAAAAGATGTATCTGGCCTTGCTAGGGGAGACACCCTGTTCATTGAATGTATCGTGGCACATTTTAAAGCAGGTAGGGACGAAGAAGATCGAGAGCTTCGGATAGGAGAAGCAGAGGAAATCCTGGACTGGTTGGCTGCTAGAGAAGGTAAGGGGAATATCTTATTTATGGGAGACTTAAATTTTGACAACGCGGGGGAGGACGGATGGAAAATGCTGGTAGATCCTGATTCCAGCTTGAGTTTCATTGACCCATTGAACCTGATTGATGATTGGAATGGTCCAGATTTTGCTGCCGTGCATACCCAGTCCACCCGGACCATGCTTCCAGATTGTGGGGTGAATGGAGGTCTGGACGATCGCTTTGATTTTATCCTTTTGGGCCCACAAACAGAAAGCATTAGCTATGTACCCGGTTCGTATGCTGCCTTAGGCAACAGTGGGGATAGCTTTAATGAAGCCTTAGGCTGCGATGGAGGAGAGGTTCCAGTAGTTGTTTGTAATACCTTGAAACAGTTGTCCGACCATTTGCCGGTGGTGATGGAAATGGAGTTGGGTGAGTTAGTTTCTAGCCAAGGTTTTTTGGGTGATCACTTGCTTTCCTTTAATAATCCCATTACTCAGACACTTTACATACGAATAGAAGAAGAATTACCAGGATTCCCCCTGAATATAACTTTGACTAGTATGAGAGGAAAGGAAGTTTTTTACAGCACCTTCTCGGATAATTCTCAGACGATTGAACTGGGGGTTGAGTCCCTTCCTTCAGGCCTTTATGTCCTTAAAATTTCTACAGAGTCAGGTAGGTTTCTGACGGGGAAAGTATTGAAATGGTAGTCTCAAAAGGGGAATGGCGCTTTTTCGAGGTTAGAATAGAATGATTATTCGTTTTTAACCAGGAAAAAATGTAATTATTTTCATTATTTTATACATAATAATGGAAAGACAGTTTTATAAAGACTTATTAGCGTGGAAAAATAGTTCCCGAAGGAAGCCATTACTGCTTCAGGGAGCAAGGCAGGTGGGAAAAACTTGGTTGATAAGTGATTTTGGTCAACGGGAGTACGATCAGGTGATCCCACTCAATTTTGAACAGGTGCCTAACTTGCGCCATATTTTTCTAGATTCCCTTTCCCCACAAAGCATTATTGAAAAAATTAGTTTATATGAAGGGCGTAAAATTCAGGCTGAGAATACTCTCTTATTTTGGGACGAAGTCCAGGTCGTTCCTGAGGTGATTACCAGTTTAAAGTATTTTTTAGAAGAAGCACCGGGGTACCACATAATTGCAGCGGGTTCTCTATTAGGAGTAAGTTTGGGAAGAAAGATAAGTTTCCCCGTGGGGAAGGTGAATTTTTCGACTTTGTTTCCCTTAAACTTTCGGGAGTATTTGAATGTCTCTGGGGAGTTGTTGCTGGCAGAAATGCTAGATAAACACCCTTTGGATCAACCCCTTAACGAGTCTATACACAACAAGTTATTAGGTCTTTTCAAGCTGTATTTGTATGTGGGGGGGATGCCGGAGGTCATTCAGGATTACCTATTGCATAAGGATATAGCACGTGTTAGAGAAATTCAGTTGGAAATTTTGGAAGGCTATGAAAGGGATTTTTCCAAATATACCGAGGGAGCAGAAGCCCTTAAAACAACAGAGGTTTGGCAGTCTATTCCTGTACATTTAGCTCGGGAGAATAAAAAATTTGTGTTTAAGGAAGTACGTAAGAATGCTCGATTGGCTACCTATGAAGCAGCAATTGAATGGTTAAAAAAAGCGGGTTTGGTCTATCCGGCTTATAGGATTAGCACTCCCAAACTCCCCTTAACAGGTTACGCTGACAGAGGGAAATTCAAGCTGTACACCTTAGACTCGGGTTTATTAGGGGCTATGTTGGGGGTTACATCAGATATAGTCCTTCATCCCAATAGCTTATTCACAGAATACTATGGGGCATTCATGGAAAATTACGTGGCAAATGAACTAAGCGCCAGCGGTTTTGACCCCCTTTTTTACTGGGCTTCAACCAGCGAGGCAGAAGTAGATTTCCTTATCCAAAAAGAGAATGAGGTTTTTCCAATTGAAGTCAAAAGTGGATTGAGCAGAAATATTAAGAGCCTTCGAAGTTATGAAAATCGCTATGATCCTAAGCGGATTTTCCGCCTTTCTCCTCGAAATTTTTATCGGGAAGGGAGTTTTTATAATGTGCCCTTGTATGCGGCGTATAGACTAAGCAACTCAATTGGGGAGTAAAAGAAATTCCTTGAAGAAAAACAGATCGCCCAAACCTTTTTACGAATATGTTCGTAGATAAATTTGTATTTACGAAAGCTTTCGTTTATACTTGTACTACGAAATAATTCGTAAGAAGATGAAAGTACCCAAAACACGACCTACAGAAAGTGAACTGGCAATCCTCAAAGTACTCTGGATGGCTGGTCCTTCCACCGTCAGAATGGTCAATGATCAGCTCAATCAACTAAAGCCTGAAAAGGAGATTGGCTACACCACCACGCTTAAGCTCATGCAGATCATGCATGAAAAGGGCTTCGTCAGTCGGGAAAAACAGGGCAAGATGCACATTTATAGCCCTAAGGTTTCTGAGGACGAAACTCAAAAGCAATTGGTAGAAAAGCTCGTTGATACCGCCTTTCAGGGCTCCGCCATGAAATTGGTGATGCAAGCCCTGGGCAATCGTCGCTCGACCCCGGAAGAGCTGGCCGAAATTCGTGACTTTTTAGATTCTCTGGAAAAAAATACCTAACAACCTATTCCTATGGAAATCGCATTCGTAGGTTCAACCCTGGCCGAGGCGCTCGGTTGGACTATCCTCCACTCACTTTGGCAAGGATTTGCCATTTTCCTGCTCTTGTCATTTGGCCTTCGCATGGCTCACCGTTTGACTCCCCAGTTCCGATATAGGCTTTGCGTGGGAGCCTTAGTGGCCCTCAGTTTATGGGTTTTCTATACTTTTTTCTCCTATTATACCCAACTAAAACCGGGTTTCGCTGGAGGGGTAAGCGAATTTGGGCTGGAGCATCCTATGATTGCGCCTCTTCCCGCCACCTTTTATGAAACAAGCATATGGATAGAAGCTTATATGCTTTTCCAGCAATTTATTCAGTTGTATGCTCGAGAGCTAGCTGCTGTCTGGTTGCTAGGGGCGCTTTTATTCCTTCTCCGTTGGGTAGGAAGTATGTATTTTACCTATCAACTGCGGCGAGTAATGACGGTGCCCGCGATGGATAAATGGCAACAGAGCGTAGGGAAACTCTCTCAAAAGTTGGGCGTCAAAAATAAAGTAGGCCTTTGGGAATCTGCCCGTGTGGAGGTACCCCTGGTGATAGGCCATTTTAAACCTGTCATTCTATTTCCCATAGGAATGATGAGTGGGCTTAGCCCCATTCAAGTAGAGGCCATTATTGCCCATGAGCTGGCCCATGTAAAGCGCAATGACTTTTTGGTGAATCTGATATTGTCAGTCGTAGAAATCCTATTTTTCTACCATCCTGTGTACTGGTGGCTTTCGGCTAAGGTCCAAGATGAACGGGAACACTGCTGTGATGATATGGCTGTAGGTGTTACGGGAAATCCCAAGGCTTATGCTGAGGCGTTAGTGGAGATGGAATCTTTGTTACAGACTCCCAGTCTGGGACTGGCTCTACAAGGAAGGAAGAACCACCTATTGAGTCGTATCAAGCGTATATGTTTGGGAGAACGGGAAATTCAGCGGTCTGAGCCTGGAAAAGTGGGCTTTAGCCTGTGCTTATTGTTGGCAATTGCCTTTTTTGCCTGGTTTCAATTACCCGCACAGGAAGAACCTGAATTTGAAGAAGGGCTTCTTGAGGAAGTTTGGGAAGAATTGGCGTTGGAAGAAACAGATGGCTTTGAAGAAGAGTTTTTCCCCGAGCTTGAGGAGGTTCCCATACCAGAAACTCCATCAGAAATAGAAGAACTTCCCCTGATTGAACGGATTTCTCCATTGATGGAAATTCTTTCAAGAATAGATACTAGGATCGATAGCCCCAATCCGCTTCTTCATCTTCCTCCTATGCCTCCCATGCCCCCTTTACCTCAGATGTCTATTATTCCTCCCTTACCTCCTATGCCTGCTTTTCCCTCGAATGTGGAGGACCTAAGTCCAGAAGAAAGGGAGACGTTTATGGAAGAGTTTAAGCTCAATTATCGGGAATGGGAGGGTCATTATAAGGAGAGATACAGAGAATGGGAGGAGGACTTCAAAAACCAATATCAAGAATGGGAGCAAAGGTATAAAGAGCGTTTTCAGGAATACGAGGAAAGGGTAAAGGAGTATAGTGAGCGTTATGGGGAAAGTACCTTGAGGAGAGAAGAAAGGCAAC
The DNA here is from genome assembly GCA_965263105.1 of Bacteroidia bacterium. Lineage (GTDB taxonomy): Bacteria > Bacteroidota > Bacteroidia > J057 > J057 > JBCCTX01. Next base: position 3,209,789 of record CBDHGL010000003.1, read on the forward strand.
AGATGGAGTGGGAAATCCAGCGCCAGCTCATGGAGTCCCAGGATCTCCTAAATAAGGAGCAAATGTTGTTACAAACACAGCTACAACGTGAATTGCATAAAAAGGAACAGGAAATGAGGCTACAACAAATGGAACTGCAATCAAAATTACAGCAAATGCAGTTGCGCCTCCAACAAATGCACGAGGAATCTTCCAGAAGGTCCAACAGTCGAGGGTGGGGAGCCAGTAATATAGAGGGAGTTCAGGGTTCAGAGACCTGCGGCGAGAAGCTCCGGGCAGCGATGCGAGAAGATGGCTTTGAGAGAGAGTCGAAGAAAAAGCTCAATATTGAAATCTATAAACAGGATGATCAATCCCGGATTCGTATAAATGGCGTGCCTTATGCACCCAAATTGAGTTCTAGGTGGATAAAGGCCCTAAAAGACTGTGGTATGGAAGTAGATAAAATCAATCATATCACCTTTTCTCATACAAAGAAAGGGCAGGAAAGTGTTCAAATGTCGTACGAAGTTGAGGATGAGATGCTCGACCACTATTTTGACTTCCATAAAGAGATGACTCGAGAGCTATTTAAGGACAAACTGATCCCTTCGCCTTCCAAAAAATGGCGAATAGCCGTCTCTAATGACAAACTGTTGCTCAATGGTAAGAAATTCCCAGAGGACCTGGAACCCAAGTATAGGAAAATCTTAAAGAACTACGGGCAAGACAGGGAATTCCTGCGCATGAAGTATAATCCTTCAGCCGAGCCAGGGTCCCGAGCTGACTGATAAGGTAGGGGTAGGGCAAGATATCTTTCAATAAATGCGGAATTAATTCCGCATTTATTGAGTCCAAACTTTCTGATTAGAGGCCTATATAACCCCTAAATCCTTTCCCACACTTGTAAACGCTTCAATCGCCTGATCCAGGTGCTCTCTACTATGAGCTGCTGATAACTGAACCCGTATCCGGGCCTGCCCCTTGGGCACAACGGGATAGAAAAAACCAATCACGTATATCCCCTTGTCAAGTAGGGCCGCAGCAAACTTTTGGGCCAATACAGCATCATACAACATGATCGGAACGATGGGATGTTCTCCAGGCTTAATGTCAAAGCCTGCATGTGTCATTTTTTGTCGGAAGTATCGCGTATTTTCTTCTAACGTATCTCGAAGGTCTGTAGTTTCTGTTAGGAGATTGAGTACTTCAATGGAAGCGGATACAATAGGTGGAGCAACCGTATTGGAAAATAGGTAGGGACGAGACCGTTGCCGAAGGATGTCAATGATCTCTTTTCTTGCGGCAGTAAATCCTCCAGAGGCCCCCCCGAGGGCCTTGCCCAGGGTACCCGTAATAATATCCACTCGCCCCATGGCCTGGCAGTGCTCATGAACCCCTCTCCCGGTTTTTCCTACAAAGCCCGTCGAATGACATTCGTCCGACATAACCAGAGCGCCATATTTATCCGCCAAATCACAAATCTTGTCCAGTTGAGCGATGGTTCCATCCATGGAGAATACCCCGTCAGTGGCAATGAGTTTTCGCTTGGCTCCTGCTTCATCAGCCGCTTCTAACTGAGCCTCCAAATCTGCCATATCATTGTGTTGGTAGCGATAGCGCATCGCCTTACAGAGACGAATCCCATCTATAATCGAGGCGTGGTTGAGTTGGTCTGAAATAATCGCGTCTTCCTTGCTTAGCAAGGGCTCAAACAGACCGCCATTGGCGTCAAAGGCTGCCGCATAAAGTATGGCATCTTCCATCCCAAGGAAGTCGGCTATCTTCTGCTCTAATTCCTTATGAATATCTTGGGTCCCACAGATGAATCGCACGCTAGAAAGGCCAAAGCCATGGCTATCCAAGGCTTTTTTAGCGGCATCAATGACTCTAGGGTGGGAGGAAAGGCCCAGGTAGTTATTGGCACAAAAATTAAGTACCTCAGGTTGGGAAGTAGTATCTATTTGGGCGCCTTGAGGGGTCGTGATGATTCTTTCTTCTTTGTAGAGTCCACTCTCTTTGATGGATTGGATTTCAGCAGTTAATTCATCTTTGACTTTACCGTACATATTATTCTGTTAAATTCGTCCTGAAAATTGGGGAAGGGTAAGTTAGGTAATTTTCTTAGGTGAGCAGAAATGAAACAAGATAATATTCTCATAGTCGGTGCCTTGGGACAGATTGGAACCGATTTGATTCCAGAATTACAGAAGCTTTACGGAGAATCACATGTAATTGCTTCAGACATTGTAGAAAAACGCAACCTTAAGCGGACTACTCAGATAGAATCAGTCCGCTATGAACATCTGAATATATTGGATGCGGAGCGCTTGGGTACGCTCATTCGCAAACATAAGATTACTCAAATCTATCTACTAGCTGCCATCCTTTCTGCCAAGGGCGAGTCTAACCCCAAATTTGCTTGGCGGCTTAATATGGAAGGCCTTATCAACGTCTTGGAGGCTGCTGTACAGTACAAGTGCAAGGTATTTTGGCCCAGTTCTATCGCCGTTTTTGGCCCTAATAGCCCCTTGGTGAATACCCCACAGGAAACCCCCATGAATCCTATTACCATCTATGGGATTAGCAAGGTGGCTGGCGAAAACTGGGGGGCCTACTACCACCTTAAGTATGGCATAGATATCAGAAGCCTCCGCTATCCTGGCTTGATCAGCTATAAAGCTTTACCAGGGGGAGGGACAACCGACTATGCCGTAGATATCTTTTATCAGGCTTTACAAAAGGGGAGTTATACCTGTTTTCTCTCAAAAGAGTTAGCCCTCCCTATGATGTATATGCCAGATGCCATCCGGGCAACCTTGGAACTCATGCATGCCGATGCCGATAGGATTAGCGTTCGTAGCAGTTATAACTTGGCAGGGATCAGCTTTACCCCTTCCCAATTGGCGGGAGAAATTCAAAAACATATTCCTGATTTAACCATTGATTATACACCGGATTTTCGTGAGGAAATTGCTGAAAGCTGGCCTAGAAGTGTAGATGATAGCCAAAGTCAAAAAGATTGGGGCTGGAAGTCGGCCTATGATTTAGAGAAAATGACAAAGGATATGTTGGAGAATTTAGCCATCCGTTTAAGGAACTCCTGACACCTTCCTATGAGGAAACCAACAATTTAACCGCTAGACAGGTTTTGGGAGTATAAAGAATACCATGTGTAAATTCTCCCCATTTCCTCAAAAACAGTCCCTATTATTTTGTGTATGCAGCCTAATGTTGCTATCTCTTTCCTATGGGCAGGATAGCCTCCTAATGGAACTGAACACCCAACGCACAGCCATTAACAAAACGGGCATGTATATCCTAGGAGGATGGGCTGTTGCGAATATAGCCGGTGGAGCCATTCTAAGAGGTCAAACTTCAGGAACTACCCGATACTTCCATGAGATGAATGTATTCTGGAATATCGTCAATCTAGGGCTTGCGGGTGCAGGACTTTATGGAGCTTATACCTCAGATCCCGCTGCCCTTACTGCCTGGGAAAGTTTTCAAGAACAACAGACGATAGAGAAAATCCTCCTCTTTAATGCGGCTCTGGATATTGCCTATATGGCTGGGGGAGCCTACATGATAGAAAGGAGTAGGCGGGTAGAGAAAAAGCCCGAACGAATCAAGGGCTATGGCCAATCGCTTATCCTTCAAGGAGGATTTTTGTTAATTTTTGATGCAACCCTATATCTCATTCACAACCGTTCTGCTAATCCACATTTAGAAGAATTGTTAAGCCATCTAAGCTTCACGGGAAATGGCCTAGGCTTTGTGTTGAACTTTTAGTTCTTTTTTCTAATTTGAGGGAGTAAAAACCTACATGTAGGTACCATATTTACTGAAAAATCATAAAACTTTAAAACCCACTCCCATGAGTTTTTCCCATATTCCCACTGTTGACCTTAATGAATATAGACTTGGCTCAGATGAGCAAAAGCAAGCCTTCGTCAAAGCCCTCGGGGATTCTTTTTCAGGCATTGGCTTTGCCATAGTGGACAACCACGGTGTACCTCAAGAAACGATTGATAAGGCTTACGAAGCCTTCAAAGATTTTTTTGACCTTCCAGATGAAGTCAAGAGCAAGTATGAGATTGAGGGCCTAGCCAGCCAAAGGGGATACACTTCCAAGGGAAAAGAACATGCCAAGCACTCCAAAGTAGGGGATTTGAAAGAGTTCTACCATATTGGCCAAACGGTTGAGGGGGATGAGGCTCTGAAGAAAAGTTATCCCGAGAATATATTTGTGGAGGAAGTGCCAGGCATTGAGGAGCATGGCTTAGCTATCTATAAGGCCTTAGAGAATTCTGGAAAATATCTGTTACAGGCGATCGCCGAGTACCTGGATCTGCCCGTAGATTATTTTGATGAAAAACTCAAAAATGGGAATAGCATCCTACGACCCATTCACTATTTTCCGATTGAGCAACCCGAGCTATTGCCCCCTGGAGCCGTACGCGCAGCCGAACATGAGGATATTAGCATGATCACCTTACTCATCGGCGCAAGTGCAGAAGGCTTGCAGGTGAAGAATGCGGAAGGGGAGTGGATCGCGGCATCCCCCAAGCCCCATCAAATTGTGGTAAACGTAGGAGATATGCTGCAACGCCTGACCAACAATCGATTGAAGTCTACTACCCATCGAGTAGTTAATCCTCCCCCAGAGAAAATGAAACAACCCAGGTATTCGGTCCCCTTTTTCCTCCATCCCAAGCAGGACATGGACCTTACTTGCCTGGAGAGTTGTATTGACGAAGACCATCCCAAAGTCTATTCAGACATGACTGCCGGAGAATATCTGAATGAACGACTAAGGGAGATAGGGTTGAAAAAAGTAGGGGAAAGTCCGTGGTTGGTAGATAATATTGAACATGGGGGCACAGCGTCACGGAGTATTGAACTGCACTAGCAGTTATATAGACTGCGCTTCCCTTACTTATTCCTCATTTTTCTGCGTCAAAACCCAGTTCATGGAAAAGATAAAATTAAATTACTCAGCATTATTCTTGGCTTGCTAACAGCAAGCATTAGCTGGGCCCAAGGCCCCCAGGTGGATACCCGCCCCAACATTATTCTCATCATGGGGGACGACATCGGCTACTCCGATCTGGGCTGCTACGGTTCCGAAATTCAAACCCCCAATTTGGATAGATTGGCCTACGGTGGCATGCGCTTTCGCCAGTTTTACAATATGGCAAAGTGTAATCCCACCCGATCCTCCTTGATAACGGGGAGATATAAGGGAAATGAACGAGCTATTTCCTTTGTTCCCTTATTGCGCGAGGCTGGCTATTCAGCCATTATGAGTGGTAAAGAGCACTTTGACAGTTGGGTGCCTCAAGAAGCCTATTTTGCCAACACCTTCGAAAAATCGCTCACCTTCTGGGCGACGACAGAATACTTTGTACCACCAGTTGATAGTTTCCAACGTCCTTTTTACCTCAATGGGAAAAAAATCACCCATCGGGATATTGAAGCTGATATTCTCCCCAAATACAAAACAGATTTTATCACCGATTATGCCTTGAGGTGGATGGACGAGGTCATGGAGCGGGATGCCCCCTTTTTCCTGTTACTTCCCTACCATGCTGCGCATTATCCCCTACAAGCAAGGCCAGAAGATATCGCCAAATACAGAGGAAAATACCGTAAAGGCTGGGACACGATTCGGGAAGAGCGCTTTGCGAGAATGAAGGAAATGGGTATCCTAGGACAAGACACAAAGCTTTCACCCCCTGAAGGAAATACAAATCGCTTTCGCGGCCATCCCAAAGGCTTTGATGAAATACGAAAAAAGTTTCCTACCTACTATCCTTGGGATTCCCAGACGGAAGAAGAGAAGGACCAAAAGGACCTGGAAATGGCCGTTTTTGCTGCGATGATTGATCGGATGGACCAGAATATCGGTCGGGTGATCCAACGCTTGGAAGAGGAAGGAGAATTAAAGAATACCCTGATCTTGTTTTTTACCGATAATGGCTCCTGCCCCTTCGATAGCAATGTGGATTTTGATATACCACCAGGGCCAGCTGAAGGATATCGCTGTTTGGCTCCTACCTGGGCCAATGTGGGCAATACCCCCTTTCGCTTGTATAAGCAAAATGGCCATGAAGGAGGCGCCAATACCCATTTTATCGCTCATTGGCCAGATAGAATCCAGCCTGGGCAAATCACCTCCCAAACGGGGCATGTCGTAGATCTTTTCCCCACCTTTTTGGAAATAAGTGGCTCATCCTATCCTGAAACATATCAGGGAAAGCCCACCTTAACGCTAGAAGGGCAATCTCTTCTTCCGGTTTTTGAGGGAGAAGAGCGGGAAGAACCCCCCTATTTTATTTCAGGGAACTTGGAGCGCTTTCGCATGTTCCGCAAAGGAAAATGGAAAATAGTCCGAGAGAATTGGGCGGCAAAGGCCCCTACAGATTGGGAACTCTACGACCTAGTCAGTGATCCCACAGAGCTACGTAATCTGGCGAATGAAATGCCTGGGAAGTTGGGAGAAATAGTAGGGGAATATGAGGCCTATCAGGAGCGGACGAAGGAGGAGTTGGAGGAGTAGGGATATGCCAGCCCGTAGATAGTTAAGGAAAACAGAGAGTAGGACTAAATTTAATTCTTCATTTCCCTATGGATTCGTTTAATTTCAGCCAAAGGCAGGTTCGTCATTTGGGCTATTTCTTTGTAGCCTATAGCATTCTCAGTAAAAAGGTCTGAAAGAAGGAGATTTTTGGCTACTTCTTTTTTCCCTTTTAAATAAAGGAAATCATTTGTGATGTCATATGTGATAGGCATAGCTTCAATGAATTTTAGGGTTTCCTCTTCCAATTTACGCAATCGACTCAGTATTTTCAGTTGCTCAAGGTATTTTTTGAGTTCAGATTCATTTTTGCTCAGGCGTTTTATTTCTAGAAGAATCAGCCTTAAAACAGATGAGCTTTGCTCTTTTCTAAAATTGGCAAGTACAGCTAAAATAATTGCTTCTGGTATATCAAATGCCAATAATTCTCGAAAATGAATAGCTGAAATATCGATCAACTTGAACCCCAATATTTGCTCTTCTGCAGTTAGCAGAATTCGCATATCAGGAGGCTTCATTCCCAAGTATACGACAAACTGTTGAACAGGGATTTGATATTTCCGTTGAATGATGGCCTTGTATTCAGCCATCCTGTAAACCATGCCTGATTCATTGTTCGTCTGAAATTCAAGATGAAGAATGAAACGATTACCCTCTTTTGTTTCAACAATCCGTATGAAATCTGGTTCCCGTTCCAATGTTATCTGAAGTTTTCCTGTTAGCTTTTCGGTGCGATTAATGTGAATCCCTAGGAACTTTTCGGCCAAAGGAAGAAAGATGGCTTCCAGATTCTCCTTAATGACTTTATCATATCTGTTTGAGTTATCACGGCCTTTATTTTCCATGTTATTTAGCAAAAACACTAAAAAAATAATTATTTGCCAAATAAATTAGCTTAATGAGCTGTTTTTTATCAATTTTGGATATGAAAATTAGCCTAATTATCAATTATCAATTAATCTTTGGGAGTAGAACTAATTGATGTATATAAGCAAGTGGACAAAAGAAATCAGGGATTGATATCTCTGATTCATTTAGGGAACATTTTATATGAGTTCAAAGGCCCTCTTCTCGCAGGAGAATCCCGGTGCCTTTAGGTACCTAATATGGGTAGAAAAGGTCCCCCATCCCTTTTTATCGCCGGCGAGGTATCAACTTGGATACCTCGCCGGCCGAATATGGGGGCATTATGAATCTACCCATAGGCTACCCCTACAGGGTAAACTTTTTATTCCATGAAAAAATACCCCCTTTCCTTTGTCCACCTACTTAAATATCCTTCTATAATAAATATGGTAAAAGAGTATCTAGAAGAAAAGGATGATCCTAAAATGGCCATGTGGTTATTTAAAGCTTCAATTTGAAAAAAATTTAAGCATCTTAATGGGATTTTAGAGAGACCTAGGGCCCCACCGTATAAACACCCACCTCATAGTCCTCCTCCAACCTCAACTGAGCAAGCTTGTGATCACAAATTTTCCGTAAAGTCTTCCATAACAGCGCATTGTCATAATGCGTCGCATCTGCGGGGATCGAGTTCAGTAGGCTTTGAGAACAGACTACAATCAAGCGCTCACTAGAACGGGAGAAGGCTACATTGGCTCGATTGAGATTGAGAACGAATTCAGCAGTAGCGCTGATGGCAGAAGGATCGCTGGCCGTTGCGGAAACGATCACTGCAGGTCTCTCTCCTCCTTGAAGGCGTTCTACGGTATCGATGACAGTGATGGATCCCTGGTACTTTTTTTCAAAGGCCTGTTTGAGGAGGGTACGCTGTGTTCGATGAGGGGTAACCAAGGCAATATGTTCCTTCGGGATGTTGCGGTTCCCTTTTTTATCAGTGAATGCCTGCAAAAGATGTTGGATAATGGCAATTTCCGTGGGATTGCTCTTTCGGGAACTACGCTCATTGTGAACGACCAGAAAAAGGCCCGTTTCTCCTCCCCAAACGGTTTCCCAGCTTGCATTTTGAGGGAGGGAAATTTTATTTGAGAGGTCCATTCTTCCTTGTAAATCGACTTGGTCTTCTCGGTAGAGTCGAGCGATGAGGTTTCTCACTACCTGGGGAAGGCGGTAGGTATACGTGAGGGGAGAAATCGTAATAGAGCGATCTGTAAGATGGGGGTGTTCTTTGATACGTCGCATGGAATCGTAAGCACTCAAGAAGGGTTGGTATAGGATGACGGTAGGCCGATCCTCCTGGTCCCAGTCATGAGCTATGATAGGGGACAATTGGTGGTGATCTCCAGCCAGCATAATTTCGCCCTCTGGCGAAAGCAAGGTGGTGAGGGCCAAGAAGTTGGGAAATACCATCATGCTGGCCTCGTCTATGACCATGGTGCGCACGCGAAAGCCTTTTTGGGCATATTCTGCGGAGCCATCCAGTTTTATCCCCAACTTCAAGATACTGCTGATCGTTCCGCCGATAAGAAGCACACTATCACTCCGTCCTTGCTTTACGGGGGTGCTTTGTGAATTGGGTAGGGGAACGATTCCTGGAGGAACCTCGCTGTCTTCCCGACAGGCCTTTCCAATAAGGACTTTGGGTAGGTGAAAACCTTGATTATGTGCATGGAGGGAAAATTCTTCTACTACCCCTCGGATTCTCATGAGTAACTCATCCACTGCTCGGTGGGTATTTCCCGAGATGAGGATAATATCCCCAATCTGGTGCTTGAGGAGAATTTTGCACAAGATAGAAATAGAGGTTGTCATGGTTTTTCCCGTACCCGGTGGCCCTAAAAGGAGTTGAATTCTGGTTCTTAGTCCCTCCATAATGGCTTGCACTTGTCCCAGGTGTAGGGCGTAGTTGTTGGACCCTCCATATCGGAAGCTTTCTACCAGCTTACGAATGCTCTCTAGTTGAACCGCTGGATAGGAATCGTACTCGGGAATGCGGGGTACCCGGGGATGGAACCAGTCATTAATATGGGTGACGGGGGTGTTTTGTAGGACGCTGGAAACCCGGTTGGAGACAAAATCGCTGATGCTGCTATCCAAAACAGCCGTCCGGAAAATGACTTCTCCTTCTCTTCGATTGCCAACCCCAAAGCTTTTCACGATATAGGTAGAAGGACGGGCAAACATGACACTTAACAGAATATGTCCCGTTTCCCAACTAATAGCGTCTACTGTGCAGGAAGCTCCACTGTTGAGGAGCTGATAGATACTTTGTCCCTTTTCCCAGGAGGGATCGCAGGGACTAAAGCGGGCAAAGGCCCCTTCCTGTATATTGCTTATAGCAGAGAGCTGTTTGAGGCCTATACCTATTCCTTCCACATCAATTTGTGCCTGGACTTGCCGCTGGTTTACAACGGTGATGTCTTTCAGGGGAAGGGCTTCACCTGTTGAGATGCGGTTGATAGGGGCTCGGAAATTGTTGGATAACCAATCATTGAACTTGACGTGATAATCCAGTCGGAGGTAGTTGATGGCTGCCTGTCGAGTCTCGTGTACATCCAGCGAAAAGCGATGTAACTCTCTTACTTGGATAAAGGGCTTTTGGATTTCTGGATTTTTCTTGAGGAAGCCTTCTATCCAGCGGAGGGCCAGGGTGCGGGCTTCCAGGAAGGCACCTAGGTAGGCGGGATGACTGGCTTGTTGATAGCGTTGGAGCGCTTCTCGGACTCGACGATTTTCTGCCTCCTGAGAAAGGGTCCCCCAATAGGCATGGAAATACGGTACTGTTAGCCCATCCCGATAACGACTTCGAACCTCAAATTTGTGGGTTTTCTTCTGGGCTCTATTGTCTTTTCCCCATTCCTGGCCTTCATCCAAGTTGAGGTCGGCTTTGAAGTCAAATATGTCTTGTTCGAATACTTTCTCTAGGTCTACGACTTTTCCCTGAATCTTTCTTCGCCAGGAATAGCGCTTGCCAAACCAAGTCAGAGAGCTTATGACTGCCAAACCCCTTCCCGTCCAGCCCAAACCATAGTTGAACTTTACTTCGTCTTCAAGACAGGAAAAGATGAGTTGATCGATGCTTTCTCTGCATCCGAGTAGATGCTGAAAGCTCGCCAACAATTGGGTACCCAGCCTACCGCAGGCTTCCGTGATATTGCGGATTTCCGAACGGGACCAGACGTAAAAATGAATAGGAGCCATTTTGGCCTCAGCCATCTCGGAAATAGTATTTCCTAATTCTCTGAAAAAGGCTTGAAGTAGACCTCGTTCCATTCCATTATCTTCCGCATAGTCTCCAGTCCAGCCAGTAGGAATAATCTCTTGGAGCGTCTTTCCTTTTGGGGCTTGATAATGAAAATGATCTCCCAATCGCACTTCTTCCACTATGTCTGCTTCCTCGTACCGGGTTCGGACCAGATTTAAGCTATTGGTTACATGGGCCGTTAAGGCGACAATGCGGTTTTCCAGGTTGTCATAATCCACTGACAGGTAAATCCTTACCATAGGATGCTGTTGCACCCGGTAAGAGGGCAGGGTCGTATGCTGGTCATATTGCAGACTCATTACCTGGAACTCCCGCTCGGGGCTATCGGCCGTTTTGGGTAAGGTGGCTCGTCTGGCCTGGGCCTTCTTAATGAGAAAGCCCAAATTTTCTGAAAAACCCGTGTGGTTTCGAATGGCTTGGGCGCTAGGGCTTGTGAGATCCAATTCAGCAAGTTCATCGAGCGTCTGTACCCCATACAGTTCGAGGATTTTTAGGGTAGTAGCATCGAGTCCAATGAGTTGTATTTTTTTTAACCGACTGCTTTCTGTTAAACAATGTACGTTGAACTTGCAGTCATCACACTTCGATTCGATGCAATAATCGAGTTTCTCCAATGGGGAGTCAATAATCTGGTCTAGGGTGCCATTGGCTTCTAGGAGTTTCTCTATATCAGCCAATTCTCGATCTAGATCTAAGGGCTTTAGCTGTAGAATATTCTCACTCTGGTTGTTGTCTTTGTCAATCCTAGCCACAACGCTTTCGATGCATTCAGGCCCTATAGGGATATCATTAACGCTGAAGGGGTGCTCTTTCAGAAATTCTTGTAATAGGGATTGAAAGAGCCCAGCTTGAATGCGGTGATAGGTCTTCTCTTTGCGGCTGGTTTTACATTCCACTAATCGGATGACAGGTTCTTTGCCTCGCCATAAAAGGAGAAGAAAATCTATAGTTCCGGATACCTGAAAGGCCCCTATTTGGCCATTAATTGGGATTTCCCTACCAAAATATTCCTTACCCACCTGGATTTCCTGGAGAAAGGAAAAAAAATCATTCAACCCGGAAGCTTCTTGTGAAAGGGGTACCTGGGCAATTCCTTCCTGTAGAAGGGACATTTCCCAATCATTTTCCCTCCTTTTGCCCACAGATTGTAAAACAGGGTCTATCGTATTGAACAAATGCCCATAAAATGGAAGTTGTTCAGCCTCACTTCCCTCATTAAAAGCTAGACGCATCCTACGTTCACAAGACTTATATCTTACAAATTCCCCTATTTCTTTTACTGTTATAGGTATGGACATAATTCAATAGAATCAATATTTTGCTAAAAGGAACGAACTTAGTCAATTATTGAATTTTCTATTGGAGAAAAGGAGGTAAAAATTTGATTTTGGGATAATTGACCTAAGAGATAGGCTCTTTCTAATAATCCTAGAGCTTCAAAATTATATTTACGCTTCTTACCTAGGGATTTCGTAAATTATTATTTGGCACTTACCTCAAAACCGAAAGAAATGAGACCTCTCCTCTTGCTCTCCCTCTTTTTCCTCCTTAACGTGGGCATATCTCAACCCTCATCGATTTCTCAAACTCAACTAGCAGAAATAAGTGCAGAAGAGCTTCGAGACAAAATTCGGGGAGGACTGCTTGGGCAGATTTTGGGCAACTTAAACGGTATTCCCCATGAAATGCAATACATTCATGAGCCTGGCTCCGTGAGCGATTATGTTCCTTCTCTACCAGATGGTGCACGTACGGATGATGATACAGACTTTGAATGGGTGTACATCTTGGAGATGCAACGGAGAAATACCCTATTCCTTAGTTCTAAAGAGATAGCCCAACTTTGGCGAGAACGCATTAATCGACGAATTTGGTGTTCCAATCAATACGCCCGGCAATTAATGGATTTGGATATTGTGCCTCCTCTCACTGGAAATGTCTTGCTAAACCCCTGGGCGGAGTTTAATATATCTGGGCAATTTTTGTGTGAAACCTTCGGATTACTGGGACCCGGGATGCCCCAAACCGCCTCAAAAATTGGATTGAACTATACCCGAGTCGCCATAGATGGAGAACCCGCCCAAACCACCCAATTGTTCAATACCATGATTGCCACTGCCTTTTTCGAAGGGGAGGTAGAAAAAATATTAGACGCAGGGGTTCGAGCCCTGGACCCCCAAAGTAGCCTGGTCGCCCTGATTGCCCAAGTAAGGGAATGGCATGCCCAGAACCCCAGGGATTGGAAAAAGACTCGACTGCTTATCAAAGAGACTTATAGCCAGGTCAATGGTGCAATGCGTGATCGTAATGGGTATGAGCTAAATACAGCGGCAACCATAGCGGCCCTCTTGTATGGAGAGGGGGATTTTGCCCTAACGCTTCAACATGCGTTTAACTACGGCTGGGACTGTGACAATGTCGCTGCAAGCGCAGGGACCATTTTGGGAGTGGTCCAAGGATATCGCTGGATGATGGCGCAAGGTTGGCAAATTGTAGATCGCTATAAGAACACAACAAGGGACAACATGCCCATGGATGAAACCATCACCAGCTTTGCCGATCGTCTGATAGAGCTGGCGGAGAAAGTAATCCTAAAACAGGGAGGAGAAAAATTCCAAAAAGGCTCCGGAACCCTTTTCAAGATTCCCATAGAAGAGGCCTCCAATGTGGCCCCCTTTCTCCAGGATTCAAGCCTGCGCGATAAGATGTTGGCAGAACATCAGGATGAGATCCAAAGGCTGGTTATGGGGGAGGATTCCCAATCTCGTGCCAGAGGAGCCTATTGGGCCATTTGTCTGAATCTGGCCTCTGAGTACCAGGCTCATTATCCCAGGCTTTGGGAAAAAGCTATACTAGACTTACAGTCCTATGAACAAGTAGTTCAAGCCCTGTTTCACCATTCTCCAGTTCCAGCAGCTGAACCGCTTCGGGCTAAGGCCCTACAGGCAGGAATAGTGGCGCCAAGAGTGAAGAAGCGCCTATGGGAAAATAAGTAGGCACCTCAACTTTATAGAGAAGAATATTTTTAACTGTATAAGATATGCGAAGAAATGCCTTCAAAATGCAACTTAAGCCTGGGTTCGAAGCAGAGTACAAAAAACGCCACGACGAAATATGGCCAGAACTTCAGTTCTTTCTCTCGGAATCAGGGATTCAAGACTACAGTATTTTCCTGGATGAAGAAAGCCTAACCCTATTTGCAGTCCAGAAGTTGAGTGAGGACTTTGACGAGAATAAGATTCCTTCACATCCTATAGTCAAAAAGTGGTGGGCCTATATGGCTGATTTGATGGAAACCCATCCAGATAATGAGCCTGTTGCTATTCCCTTACGGGAAGTATTTCATATGGATTGACTGCTTATAAATAAGGGTAGGTAAAGGATAATTCTCTTGGCCACCACAAATACTAATATCTTCTAATGCCCAAATAACTTCCCTTCTTGTTATCATTATAGATCCAGTTTACCATGAAAACCAAAAGTTAGAGGCGAGTTTCAATAAGTTCAAAGGAAAAATGGGCTTTCATCAACCTAAAATGTTTGTCTAGGCTATATAGGGTTAACATTTCTTCAATAACTTGTTGTAAAATAATGAGATCGGGAATTCCTACTTTGTTGATTCCATTCTGTAGGTTGATTTGTTGGTACTCCCTAATGAGTTCCCAAGAAATATGTATAGGAATTCGTTCCAAAGCCAATAAAGAGTCAATCACCAATAGCTCTCTCCTCACTTTAAGGATTGGGAGAAGTTCAGAAAGAATTAATTCATTCGTACAAACCATATCTTCTTCAATCAACCTAGTAAGCACGTCATCGCCTTGCCTGAAGTATTCAATCCAAACAGAGCTGTCAACCAGAACTTTCTGTATCATTTTCTATCCCTCAAAACATCTAAATCTACCTCTAGGTCAAGTTTCCCTTTAAATGTCAATAACTGTTTCCTTTTTGCACGTTGTATCATATCTTCTAATGCCATCCTGACAGCTTGGCTTTTTGTATGTGTGCCCGTAATTCGCATGACTTCTTCAATAAGTCCTTCAGGAATATCAAGTGTAGTTCTCATGTGTATATTTTTATGTATTTATGCATAAATTTACGCATATTATCTGTATTCATAAAGTATTGATTATGAAAATCCACCTTTCCTTTCTGCTGTTGCTTATATCCTCCGGGACCTACGCCCAGCAGGTAATCCCCCTCTATGAAGGCAAAGCCCCCGGATCTGAAGACTGGACCTGGACGGAGCAGCTAAACACTCAAAATTTCTTTCAAACAGAAATAGTCTACAATGTTTCCGAACCCACCCTTACAGCTTATCTGCCTCCCTATTATTTGGCGACAGGAACAGCTGTAGTCATCGCGCCAGGAGGAGCTTTTCACGTGTTGAGTATCAATAGCGAGGGGATTGATGTAGCTAAATGGCTCAATAGCAAGGGAATTGCCGCCTTTGTCCTAAAATATCGACTTGCCAGAAGCCATACAGATAACCCCGTACAAGAACTCATGGGGAAAATGGCGGATTTTGAAAAGTTGGATTCAGTAAATGCCCCTATCGTCCCTCTGGCCATGGCAGATGGCTTGGAAGCCATAAAATATGTGCGAGAGCACGCCGAGGAGTTTGATATAAATCCCGATAAGATTGGCTTTATGGGGTTTTCCGCGGGAGGTACCGTTACCATGTCAGTAGCTTACAATGCTACAGAAGAAAACCGGCCCAATTTTGTTGCCCCCATTTATGCC
Organism: Bacteroidia bacterium; assembly: GCA_965263105.1. Classification (GTDB taxonomy): domain Bacteria; phylum Bacteroidota; class Bacteroidia; order J057; family J057; genus JBCCTX01. Next base: position 3,225,256 of record CBDHGL010000003.1, read on the forward strand.
TATGAATCTGCTGTCATTGGAACCACCCCGCCTAAAGAAAAAACGCCCATATTTCTAGCAGTTGCAGGAGACGATCAATTGAAATTGATGCCCCATAGCTTGAATCTTTACCAAAAGTGGTTCGAAGCAGGTCATCCGGCAGAATTGCATGTATACCAAAAAGGGGGACATGGCTTTGGCATGCAGGAACAGAATCTCCCTACAGATAGCTGGTATGAGCGTTTTGGGGAATGGTTGCAGTTGCAAGGCTATTTAAAGAAGTTGTATCCCAATAAATATGAAAAACTCTATGGAGAGGAAGCCGTTGCCAAAGGGAAAATAGAAAGAGTTAAACACATGCAGCTCGACTATGCTAACCTCGCCCGATATAGAGAGGCCAATAAGAAGGTATTGCCCCCTGAGCCGGGAGAAAAAAGGGTCGTATTCTTGGGAAACTCAATTACCGAAGGCTGGGCCAGAAAGGATTCCACCTTTTTTGCCGAAAACCAGTTTATTGGGAGAGGCATTAGTGGGCAGACCTCGACCCAGTTATTGCTCCGCTTCCGTCAGGATGTCGTTGACCTACAACCCCAATTGCTGGTAATTCACATAGGGACTAATGACATTGCCGAAAATACGGGTCCCTACGACCCACAATTCACCATGAGCAATATTCAGTCTATGGTAGAAATTGCGGAGGCGAACAACATAAAAGTTATTTTGGCGTCAGTTCTTCCCCACACCAAATTTGAATGGAACAGAGCTCTTGGAGATCGATCGGATATGATAATAGAGTTGAATGATCGCTTAAAAGTCTATAGTTCAGAGAAGGATATTCCCTATGTCGATTATCATACTGTCATGAAAAATGAGCAGAATGGCATGGATGCCGACTTGGCACCTGATGGGGTCCACCCTAGTCCTGAGGGCTTTGAGGTAATGAAGGGACTTTTATTACCCATTATCCAGGAAACCCTTGCAAAGGAGTAGGTTTATCCTGGAAAGCTTGAGAGGTATTTTTCTTTTTTGACCCGCTTGGAGGGAGGCTGGCTACTATATCTATGTGATTCAAATCACTGGAAAAGTAGAAAGCTAAAATTACCTTTATTCAACACTTATAAGTACGCGTATGAAAGACAGATTCAAAGGGATTACTCCCATCATTTTGCTTTGCCTAACTCTGGGATTGGCCCCTTTTTCCCCAGAACCTCATATTGTAGGAAAAATTCGCTGGGTGATGGGGGGAGCGAAAGGAATGCAAGGGATAGATTGGGGAGATCTCTTGCTTCATGGCTTCCCTTGGCTTTTGCTTTTGGCTTGGATATTGGTGTACGGTTTTCCCGTTTTGGGTCATAAGGTTAAAAAATAATGGGGCTGTTCAACTGCCTGAGTTATTTAGGGGAGATTTTTCCAGTTTTGCCTTCCACTGAGGAGAATTCCTGGGAATGGAGCTTGTAGCTGTGCAATAAATATCTACATTAATGAGACTCATTCCACGATCGCCTGATAGATCAAGGCACGCAACTTGTTGTGATCATCCAATTTCGAAGCGGGTATTACCTGGGTGAAATACACCACCACCAGCTCTTCTTGGGGATCCACCCAATAGGAAGAATGGTAGGCTCCGCCCCATCCATACTCTCCTTTGGAGCCCAAAACCCCTCTGGCCCCCAGGTCCTCTACTACAGAAAAACCCAGCCCAAAGCCACTTCCTTGCCGCCAATTCCCCGGCATTTCCTTAAGGTGGCTGACGGTCATTAGTTCTACCGTTTTAGGAGAAATAATTCTCACCCCATTTAGTTTTCCGCCATTGAGCATCATCTGTAAAAATTTGGCGTAATCCTGTGCCGTGCTTAAGTAACCTGCCCCACCTGAGAAACTGGTTCGGGGACCCTCAACATAAGCTCCCTGTCCGACCATGGCACTCACATCAGGGGTCCTTTTCAATCCTTCATCCGTGGTTGAATAAACGACTGCCAGTCGGTCGGCTTTCTCTTTGGGCAGATAAAAATGGGTATCCTCCATCCCTAAGGGATCTAGAATCTTTTCCTGGAGAAATTGATCCAAAGGAACTCCTGAAACAACCTCAATTAAGGCCCCCAGGATATCTGTATTATACCCGTAGACGAATTTCTCGCCGGGCTGGGCATCAAAGGGTAAGCTGGCCATTTTTTTGACCGTTTCCAGTATGGGTTCCTCTCTGTGGGCAAAATACCAGCCTTGGATTTCTGCCTCCTTCCAAAGGTCCTTGGCAACCCCATTTCCATATCCAATGCCCGCTGTATGGGTGAGTAGGTCTCGGATCGTAATAAGGCGCTTAGCATCCACTATTTCGTAACTGCCCTCCTCGTTAGGAACAGCGACGGTTGTCTTTAGGAATTCAGGTATAAATTTTCCGATTGGGTCACTTATCAGCAATTTCCCTTCCTCCTGAAGCATCATGATACCTACGCTTACGATGGCCTTGGTCTGAGAGGCGATGCGAAAGATGCTATTCTCTTTCAAGGGATCTTTGCTTTCCATATCCCGGTATCCGAAGGCTTTAGAGTAAACGATTTCTCCTTTACGTGCCACCAGGACCATGGAACCCGGTAATAAGCCTTTGTCTGAATAGTCTTGGAAGGTCTCACTCAATACCGCTAGTCTTTGGGAAGACATACCCAATTGTTCGGGCTTTGTGAGGACGATTTCCTGGGCACTTAATCCTTGAAAAAGAAAGAGAATTAAGCAAAAAGTAAAGTATTTAGACGCGAGTTGGTAGTTCATAAGCAAGGGAAATGGTAATTGAAAAATAATTAATGGATAAATGAAAAAGAAAAAATCTCGGTTTAGCCAAGGAGTTCCTTCACGGCAATAGTTATATCTAAATTTTTCAAAGTAATTTGATCTCCAGGAGAATAGATAGATGTTGAAGTATAGGTGTTATCTTCAGGATTAGTATAAACTTCAAGTTTATGATCTACTAAATTGACAATCCAATATTCAACAATCCCCGCCTCTGCATAGAGAGGAAGTTTCAGTCGTTGATCTTTAGCCAGGGTACTGTCGGCAACTTCGATGAGGAGGAGTACGTCTTCGGGGCCTGGGTGCCTCTCTGCATAGAAATCCTCCGAAAATGTTAGCAAAGCGATATCTGGCTCAGGTTCTGAGTGATCTTCAATGGTTATGGGATCTTGAACACTGATAGTAACCCGATTACTAAGCAGTTGATACATCAATGAAGTAATTCTCTTTACATGGCTAGTATGAAGGCTACTTAGGGGACTCATTTTTATGATTTCTCCTTTTATCAATTCCACACGGTCATCGGGATCCAAAATGCCGACCTCTACCATTTTATGATATTCTGCAACAGTCAGCAATCGCTTTTCTATATTCGCTACCATAAGACCTATACTTTCCCTAAATATACTCAATTTTTCTATGTGGGTTTTGGGGTAAAAAAATAGGAGCTTTAGTTAACTTATCCAGATGAAATTGACGCATATCCTGGTCCTATTGATAGCCTTGGTAAACACTGCCTATTCCCAGAAGGAAATTCTCCTTTATCCGAGAAAAATCCCCAATTCTCGCAAGGTGCCCGATCCAGAGCGAATAGAGCATCGGGGAGGAAGAGCAGGAAGAGCCTTTGTCAAAACTTCCATTCCTACCTTGGCCATTTTTCAGCCTTCATATCCCAATGGAAAGGCCCTTATTGTCTGTCCAGGGGGAGGATATGCCAAAACCGCCTATGACAAAGAAGGAGTTTGGGTAGCTGAGGCTCTGCTGGAAGATAGTATCACTGTATTTGTGTTGAAATACCGGATTCCTCAGGTCTTGACCAATGAAGACCCTTCGATGGCTCCCCTACAGGATGCTCAGCAGGCTATTCGATATGTGCGAAAAAATGCTGGATCCTTTCAAATAGATTCTCAAAGAATAGGGATCATGGGTTTTTCAGCTGGAGGACACCTAGCTGCTTCTGCTGCTACACATTTTGAGATGATAGCCGATAAAAAGGCTCCTCAAGATATTTCAGTTCGTCCCGACTTTGTTGCATTAGTGTATCCTGTAATCAGTTTCACGGATGAACTGACCCATCTAGGTTCTCGAACCAATTTAATCGGGGCTTTCCCTGATCAAGAGGCTATCTATTTCTGGTCCAATGAATTGCAGGTCAGTTCTCAATCCCCTCCTGCATTTTTAATTCATGCAGCAGATGACCAAGCTGTTCCTGTTGGGAATAGCCTTGCATACTATGAGGCTTGTATCGAAAAGGGCGTACCTGTTGAAATGCACCTCTATCCTGCGGGAGGCCATGGCTTTGGTTTGTATAATACCACAACGCAAGATATTTGGATAGATCGCTTAAGGAATTGGTTGAAGGGACTGTAATAGAATCGGATGGTGCCCAAAAAATTCCAGACCTTCTGAATTAGCGTAATCAGAAAGTCTGGGAGTTTTATTTTCCATGTGAATTTAAGCCATGGGAAGTTCCATGAGCAAAATCCGTGTACCTGCCTCTGCTGAAACTCCGAAAGAGTTGGTATCAGTTAAGCCTAATCCGTCGCGCTTTTCCATTTCCTGTCCATCAATGACAGCAGAACCCTCCAGGATGAAGGCATAAACCCCATTTCCCTCCTTTTTTAGGGGGTAGTGGGTCTCCGTAGGGCTGTCAAAGGCGCCAATGTGGAACCATGCATCCTGATGAATCCATACCCCTTGATCCTCAGCATGTGGAGAAAGAACTTGAGAAAACTCGTTGGGAGTGAGTAATTCCCCTATGGTTATTTGGTCATATCTAGGACTTACATTTTTCTGATTGGGGAAAACCCATATCTGGAGGAATTTCACTTCCTCATCTTTGTTCTTATTGTACTCACTATGAGATACTCCTGTACCCGCACTCATTACTTGGATTTCTCCTTCTTTGATGACAGCCGTATTACCCATGCTGTCTTTGTGCTCCAGGGCACCGCTCAAGGGAAGAGAAATAATCTCCATGTTATTGTGAGGGTGGGTACCAAAGCCCATACCGGGTGCTACGGTGTCGTCGTTCAGCACCCGAAGGACGCCAAAGTTTATCCTTTCAGGATTGTAGTAATTGGCGAAACTGAAGCTGTGGTAAGAGTTCAGCCAGCCGTGGTTGGCGTGTCCCCTGCTATCCGCTTTGTGCAAAACCTGTGTTGCTGTGTTAGTTTTCATAAGTTTTTTCTGATTAAGTCCCATTCGATTTATGTGCTTTTCAGTTTTGGCCTGAGTCAATGATGCAAGATTCGCTGTCAATCCGATCCAGGCGGAACCTATTAGCGTATTTGTCATAAATTTTTTGCGATCCATTCGTTATCCATTTGCTAAATTGTAAGTCCAATGGTGTGCCAATTCGTAATGGAATGACTATCAATATTTTATGACATATTCCTGGGATTTGTTTTTCTCACAGGTGAGAAATTTCCGATATTTGAGAAAAATGTATTTCTTTTTCCCATATCGACTATGGAGTCAACTCAATTTTTAATTCAGGCCAAGGAGTGGCAGTTGGATAATATGCCGTATGAGGTGATGTGGATTGACCCAAAAGGGACCATTCAGTACATCAATAAGGCGCTGTGTGATAAGCTAGGATACGCCAAAAATGAAGCTGAGGGCCTTTCTATTTATGAGATTAACCCCAGAACAACTCAGAAATCTTGGAAAAAACATTGGGAGGAGGTTAATCGAGAGGGGATCGTGAACTTCAAAACTATTCACAAGCGTAAAGACGGCTTTCTGTATGATGTAGAGGTTTATGCACAACTTTTCTCAAATAATGGAAAAAGCCTGATCTGTGCCATTGTTAACGAGATTACCCAATCTTCCTTTTACAAGCGAATCCTGGATAAGGCGGAAGAACTGGTTTCTGTTGGGGGATGGAAATTAAATCTCCAGGATGATTCCCTCATCGCTACCGATCAATTGCTAGAGATTTTTAAGGTGAAGGATTCGGAGGAAATCCGCCCAGTTCATCTGATCAAATACTTTAAAGATCCCGATCGCTTCCAAGAATTGATCTCTAATGCTTTGCTAAAAGGGGATTTTTTTGATGAAGTATTAGAAATAGAGGACGCAGAAGGAAAGCATAAGTGGTTGAGAATGGCTGGTCAAGCCATACATGTCAACGAGCAAATCACCAAGATGATTGGGGTTTATCAGGATGTTACAGAATCTTATGAAAATACCTTGTCTCTCCGCTTATTCAAAGAAATCATCAACCAATCAGAGGATATTGTATTTGTATGGAGCAAGGAAGGGAAATTGTTAGATTTTAGCCATTCGGCCCTTCATCAGTTGGGCTTTGACAACGAAGAATTAGCTGATATATCCATCTTCGAGCTCGATCCAGAGATAGATGAAAAATGGTGGGCGCAGCACTTTCAGGATCTCATTAAGCGGAAGAATTTCCGTATGGAATGGAAAGCTACTCGGAAAGATGGAAGCCAGTTCCCAGTGGATATTTCGGTCAACCACATTGTCTATCGAGGGAGGGATCTCAACTGCGCTGTCCTAAGAGATATTTCCGATAGGAAGGTGTTTGAGACAGATTTGAAACGCGCCTTTGAGGAAATCCAGGGGCTGAAAAATCAATTAGAGAAGGAGAATGAATACCTGCAGGAGCAAATTCGCTATGCATACAAATTTGAGAACATCATTTGCCAGAGTGAGGCCTACGCCAAGGTCCTGAAGCAAGTTATGCAGGTTGCTCCCACCGGTACTACTGTTTTAATCACAGGGGAATCGGGAACGGGAAAAGAACTATTAGCCAATGCCCTTCACCAGCAAAGCAAGCGAAAGGACAACGTACTCGTGAAGGTCAATTGTGCCACCCTTCCCAAAGAGCTATTTGAAAGTGAGTTGTTTGGGCATGAAAAAGGGGCATTCACAGGGGCCGTTTCAGCCAAGGAAGGAAAATTTTCCCTAGCGGATAAGGGGACTATTTTCTTGGATGAGATTGGGGAAGTGCCTATAGAGTTGCAGGCTAAATTACTTCGAGTCCTGCAGGAAGGGGAGTTTGATGTGCTAGGGGGAAAAACGGTAAAAGTTGATGTGCGGATCATTGCTGCTACCAATCGGAATTTAGAGAGAATGGTTGAGGAAGGAAAGTTCAGAGAAGACCTGTATTATCGGTTAAATGTATTTCCTATACACAACATCCCCCTGAGAGAGCGCAAAGAAGATATCCCTTTTCTGGCTCAATATTTTTTGGAAAAATATGCCAAGAAGGTGGGAAAGGCTTTTAAACGAGTTTCCAAGAAAACCCTTAAGGCCCTAATGGATTATCCCTTTCCGGGCAATATCAGGGAGTTGGAAAACCTCATTGAACGAGCGGTTGTCATTGAGGAAGGAAGCACCTTATTTCCAGGTGATTGGATGCCTGCTTCCCCAAAGGTGAAAAAGGCCCCGAATACCTTTCTCTCTTTTGAAGAAATGCAGCGGGACTACATCATTCAGGTATTAACCCAAACAAAGGGTAAGGTGAGTGGTCCTGGGGGAGCTGCGGAGATTTTAGAAATTAAGAGCAAGACCCTTTTTGCCAAAATGAAGAAACTCGGGATTGAGCGGAAGGTGATAGTAGGATAGGGAAAAATACAATTTGAAAAATGAATACTAACACAAAGTGCCCCCAAAAAGATTTTGAGGAATGGATTATTGTATTAAAAATTAAAAGTGAAGATTTTCTTTGAAGAATCCTTCATACTTATTTGTTTGGGGAGAATTAATTCTTGTATTCTGCCCTTTTTTAGGGAATCTCTAAATTAATCTATCCTCATATACGGATTTAGCATTTTCAGGCTAAAGAGTCCCAAGAACCTGTATAGTTCACATTTTGTGAGAATTAAATTCCTAGATATCATCCTAAAAATGAACGGAATTACCATAAAGCTTCACAGTAAAAAAGTCAAATTTCCATTATTTAAGAATCAATAATCCTGATGAAACAATAAAATTTATTTGTAAGTTTAAATAAGTTGATTCTATGATTTAAATGTCCTTATTCGATATAATAGAAATCTAAGGGCTCGGATACTGATTCAACCAAGGTTCTAAACCTTAGAACCAAGTTTGCCGGCGCTTCGAATCCAAGTTTTTATACATAAAAAGCCAATAAAATGTCAAACGTGCCTAATCAAATTGAAAATGTATTAATTAAGAGAAGGCAATCTGTAAAAAAGGTTGATTCTTCTATAAAATTTATAACTGAATTATCCGAATCATTAAATCGCTTAGATAAGATTACAGAAAGACTCCAACAAGAGAAAGGTGTCGATAATGACACAAGGATTATTATTGATACTATTTCACAGCAAGTCCCAACTTTGATCAGGAGATTAGCAAGAGAGGGTAAAATATGGGAAAATCTGAAGAGGAGATTTAGTCGGTCAACTGTCAATATTGGGGTCATCGGAAGGCAAAGACAAGGCAAAAGTACATTCCTTCAGAACGTGACAAGTTTATCTAAAGACGAAATTCCTGCGCGAAAAGGAGAAGCCTGTACCAGTGTCCAAAGCGTTATATATCATTCTAATAGGAATGAGGCAAATGTTTACTATTATTCAGAAAAGGAATTCCTTGATCAAGTCATTCATCCATATTTTAAAGAACTAACCAAGTACCCTGAGTTTGAATTACATGAAATGCCAATGAGTTTGGAAGGTATTGATTCACTCGCAAGACGACTTAAATCCCCTCAATCTTTTGAAAATTTCAGTAATACAGTGGTAAGAGGTTGGTATGACCGATTCTACAATATCGTCATAAATATCGATCATTATAGAGTTGATGTATCCAAAGGGCAGATAAAACCTATTGAAATACAAGAAATAAACCAAGTAGTACAATACCAATATGGACCTGGCAGTAATATTCTGAACTATAACTTCATTGGAATCAAGAAGGTAGTTCTCCATTGTCCTTTTAACAACCAAAAAGTTGAGAAACTTGGATTAATTGACCTGCCCGGATTAGGTGATATAGGAATTGGAGATGATATCAGACTTATCCGGGCATTAAGAGAAGACGTCGATCTTACTGTCTTCCTAAAATACCCAGCTCACCAGAATGCAACTTGGGAAGAAGTTGACCAGGATTTGTATGGGAGGGCAAACCAAATTTTGGAGGATAGATTACCGCTGGATAAATGGTCAATACTAGTTTTAAATAAGGATCAACGGAATAGGGCTATGTGTGAGAAGCTTGAAAATGGAATTAATAGTAACAGTTATGCAGGAGTAAAATTTGCCAAATCATTTATTTCCGATATTAGCAAACGTGAAGAAGCTGAAAAAGTATTGGAAGAGGCCATTTTTTATCTGGCGAAGTCTATCGAAGATTTAGATCAGTTCTTAATAGCTAAATGTGGAGAAAAGCTGAAAAAATTAAAAGAAGACATTTCAAAAGTCCTTGTTTCAGCAGACAAGCTATCTCGTAGTACAAATATTGAAAGTAGGTTTGATGAGAAATTTGAAATATTCTTCAAAGGCTTAAGAAATACATTAGTGGAATATCGAATGGAATTAAATAATCAACAACTCCAGGAGGAGAAAGAATTTATAGATCATATCAAATCCATAATTCAGAATTCTAAAGAATCTGTAAACTTCCCTACCCAGAAAGAATTTCAAGAAGAAGCAAATAGAGAACTTACCCAGTATCTACCTTACCATAGTTTGATCCACCACATCAGATCATGTGTTCTAAGAAATTTCCATGACTTCACAAAAAAGCAACAGGTTAGCATAGACAAGCAAAAAGAGGACATCGCTTCTTTACTTTCCAGACCAAATTTACTAGGAGGATTACAAAAATCTTCAAATAAGAACGGGCTTGAATTTTTAATATTCTTGAAGAATATGATTGAAGAGAACCCGTATTTCAGAGATTCAGGTATTAATGAAGGGTTCGATTTCATCTGTAGGTTTCATATTTCTTATGAAAGCTACGCCCAAGAATTGATTTACAGTATATTTCAGAAATTTTTCTCTGATAAAGTAAAAGAACTCAATTCTAGCCCTGATTACCAAAAAATCTACTCAATTTCTAATGAAATCATAAATATAAACTTCCCTGAAGTTGAACAAAGAAAGCCAAGCTTAAAAAGAAAAAAGACTGACGATAAGGAATATCAGGATCGGCGAAAAACTATCGTATTTCTTGAAAAGAATGCTAGTGACTTAACCCAAATATGTGTCTCCGTGATCGGATTATTTCCAGGGGCTGAAATGATTACTAATTTCTATGAAATAGCAAGATCAATTGTCAATATAATCAACAAGGAAAAGGAAGAAGAAGTAGTCCAGCAGTTGGCTCAAAAAGAAATTGACAAGCTTAAATATCTTGTGTCAAATTCGACAAGAAACGAGATTAATAAATCAATCTCTCAGACAGAATCCTTAACAAACCTTAAAAGAACGTTGTCTTTTGTTCTGAATTTGTGTCAAGAAGAATTGATTCAAGCACTTGGAAGTTCGACTTTCAAAATACGATCCAGTATGACGCGGGAGTTCTTTGATCATATTGCATATACACGTAGCTCTGAAAAAGAATGGAGAGAATTTTTAAGGCAAATAAGAGAACAAATATGGATTGATTTCAAGGAAGACTACTCCTTAAATGAAGTTATTTCGGAATGGAATCAAATCATTGAATCTACTGAATACTTAATTATGAAAAACTCTTCAAATTAGGTGTGCTTGCCTTAACTCTTAGGATAAGGCCTCCTGACAAAACTCTAAGCACTTCTTCACCTCCTTTACGGCATCTGAACCTTCTGGTATCTTGTATTCCAACTCTACAGTTGCAGGGAATTTATATTCTTCCTTGCTCATCAACTGAAGAATTTCTGCAAGTGGGGTATCACCTGTTCCCCAAGGAAGATTTTTCTGACCATTCTCTGGAGTCGTTCGGTCTTTCATATGCATGCTATAAATACGCTTGTTGTATTTCTGAAGGAAGGCTAAGGAATCTGCGTGCCCAGCAGCTACATAATGTCCCATGTCCGGGTTAATTGCATTGAATTTGGATTGTTTGAGAGCGGTGTCCCAAAAGGTAGGGGTCTGCTGCGTATGACCATGATAGGCTACCCATATTTTATGCTTTTTAGCCATTTTGCCCAGTTTCATCGTATGGGCATCATCGCTTGGGTGCTCAAGCGTTACATGACTTGCCCCCAAGGCTTTTGCTGCCCTAAACCCAAAGTTTATTTCTGCATCAGAATTATCCTTTCCGAAAGCTCTAGGCTTGAAGCCATATATTTTTACTCCGGCATCCGCATACCACTTTCCCATCTGCTCAAATTTATCCATGGAGACAGAACTCCTCCACTTGGCCACTTCTTTTCCATACGCATCGGCCTGAGCTTGCATGTCCCCAAGTTCTTTTTCCTCTGTTTCTGTCAAAGTTTCTTCTCTACGTTTTTTTCGTAATAGCCCATACATTTTTCTCCTATTAATCGGATTCTTGGGCATACCTGCGAAGGACTCCGCCGGATCGCCCATGAGTTCTATGGCACTGATGCCCGCATCCAGTACGTATTGAAGGGTAGCCTCTGCAGACTGGTCTCCCATGCTCCGGAAGGAATAGGTAATGACCCCTATTTGCACGCCCTTGATCATGGAATTGGGCGTATTATAGTTCTTCAGGATGGCGGGAAAGCCTAATAAGGGTTTGGCGATGACTAAGCCTGTAGCAGCTGTGGAGGCCGCACCGATGAATTTTCTGCGAGATAAGTGGGTTTGTGTATTCATGTGGTAATCCTTTTTGTTGACCAAATATGGGGAATGAATTTGAAATTTTTCTAAAATTCCGTGAAATGGGGTAAGATACCTTATATTCCCCTAATGGAAAACCGAAATAAAGGGAATAGATTTCATAAATCTGTGAAATAATTACTACAAAGGTATACATACCATTGACTTGAAAGGAATAGGAATAGTAAACATCATGAACTAATCACCTATGAAAATAATTGCACCTGTTGTTCTATTAGGGCTAATTGCCTTTGTTTCTGAGATTTTTTACCCTTCAACCCCATCGCACACCCAGTCAATTTTTCCAGAGGAAGGGAAGAAAACGAATATCATCCTGCTGATGGGAGATGATCACGGGTGGGAGGAGACAGGGTATAACCAGCACCCTTTCATTTTGACACCGGTATTGGATGAAATGGTCAAAAACGGGTTGACACTCAATAGATTTTATTCGGCCCATCCTAGTTGTTCTCCTACCAGAGGTAGCATTCTCACGGGCCGCCATCCCAATCGATACGGTACCTTTACTCCGGGTTATTCCATTAGACCGGATGAAATTTCCATCGCGCAAGTAATCAAAGAAAGGGGATACGCAACGGCACATTTCGGCAAGTGGCACCTAGGGCCAGTTAAGGAAGGGTCTCCGACAAACCCAGGAGCTATGGGCTTCGATACCTGGCTGTCTCATGACAATTTCTTTGAGATGAATCCCATACTTTCAAGGAATGGAGCTGCTCCCAAGAAGATAGAAGGGGAGGGTTCTGAAATTGTCATTGATGAAGCCATCTCTTTTATTCGGGATTCAAAGAAAAACGATCAACCCTTTTTCGCTGTTATTTGGTTTGGGTCTCCTCACGAACCTTATCAAGCTAAGCCTGAGGACCTCGTCTTATATTCAAACCTTCCTGATACCCTGAAAGATAAATATGTGAATTTGACTTCCCTAAAGACTGGGAGGCGGGTGAGTAGATCACTAGATTCTGTGCTACAGGAGCGATATGCGGAAATTACAGCGATGGACCGATCTATTGGTAAATTAAGGGATTACCTGGACAAAGAAGGAATCAAGGATCATACCCTCATTTGGTATTGTGGGGACAATGGAATTCCTTCTAGTGGCTTGTACAATTCCTCTCTCAATGGCTTAAAGGGAACGGTATACGAAGGGGGAGTGCGCGTTCCAGGAATTATTGAGTGGCCTGAACGAATAAGTAAGCCAAGGGTCTCAGAAGTGAATTCAGTAAGTACAGACATCTTTTCTACCCTTTGTGAAATAGTCGGAGTCGAGCTTCCTAATCGGCCCATTGATGGACTGAGTCTTATGCCGGTTATTCGTGGGGAAGTAAAAGAACGAAGCAACCCCATTTGCTTTTGGAACTTTCACACCCAACACCTCAAAAATAATGAGCCATACATTGATCTGGAGTTGCAGAAAGGCACCACCCCTTTGGTAAAGATGTTAGCCGGACAGTTCACTCGAACATTTCGCAATTACCATCACAGGGAAATCAGCAAGAAAGACTATCTAGGGGATCGCGCCATTCTCGATAACCGATATAAGTTGGTCATTGGGTATCAAGGAGAGGAGGAGGCAAAGGAACTCTATGATATTCTAGCAGATCCGGGGGAAACGCAAAACCTCATTCAGGACAAGCCCAAGATCGCAAATAAGCTCAATAAACAATTGAGAACCTGGCAAAAATCTGTTCTAAAAAGCCTCATGGAGCAGGATTATACGAAATGATTGAAAAAAGGGAGTCTATCTTCTCTTATTTTTCGCTACAAACTAGCAGTTTCTCCTTGGTGGAACTCAATCCCATTCACCTGCACCAAAATTTGACCGGGTTTTGCATCAGCATTCTTGAAAACAAAATATACATGGTGGAAACCTGAAAGGTTTTCCAATGTAACGGACAGGTGAGGCTTGAATTTTTCGCGGACCTCTCTAAATCCAGGTCTAGGTCCCTTCTTGCCATTTTTCTCCCACTCAGCCCTGAGCTTTCCTAGCTCAGCCCTAAAGTCGATATCCAGTGGCACCACTTTCTCAGTAGTCCCAATAAGGCTTCCTGAAGGAGAACCCAGACGTACCTCAATGATCCCTCCGGCCGCCCCATTTCGCTTGGAGGCCTCCGCATCTATGGTTATTTCTCTTATTCCGGTCAAATCCAACTTGTCAAATCCCAAATAGGCATTATTTTCGACCACATTGAATGAACGGCGAGGGGTTGTAGTGAGTTGTACTCCCTTGGCCTGATCATAATGTGCTGGATTTAGTAGAGGGTTACGAAGGGCAATAATCTTTTCCGAAGAAAGAGCACCTACCTGATCGGCTCCTTTGTCTGTATAGGCTACGCGAAGCAAGTATCCTCCCTTTCCATTATCCCCCTCAGGTACTTCTGGGGTAAATGAACCTGATATTGGCAATATTTCTGGAGCAGACCGAGGGTCATTCAACCTCATTATATATTCTACTATGGTGGTAGCTTCCTGCTTAGAGATATCTGGATGAGCGGCCATGGCATGCTCCCCCCAAATTCCCACACTCCCATTCATGATCCTGGAGGCCAGCACGGAGTAGCTTTTGGGATCGTTCTTGTATTTTTCAGCTACGGCCTGATAACTAGGGCCAATCGATGACTCATTCAGCTTATGACAGGAAAAACAATCGCTTCCGTCGATCAGCATCCTTCCTTTAGAAAAAGTCACCCAATCATCGCTCGCCCGGTGATTTTGGGCGATCTCTATGGGGTCAAATCCCTCCGGAGCATAATCGAAGTTTATGGCGATTTCCTCCTTTGAGATTCCTCCTTGTTCCAGGCTTCCGTCTTCTTCATCCTTGATATCAATGTTATAAGCCAATGTGTTTCCTGGGAAAAAGAAGCTTTGGTTTCCTTCTGTGATCGTTAAGTCTATTTTGGGTGGCTCATTTCCTGCCTGCAATTCTAGTACTTGCTCGTTGCTGTTGCCATAGCTGTCTGTAACCTTCAAGGTAGCCGTGTATTCACCTGGCTTTTCTAAAGTGATAGAAGGGTTCGGTTCGACCAGGGTTTTGGAAAAGCCATTTTCAGATTTAATAGTCCATTCATAGGAAAGCTTGTCCTTGTCATAGTCCAGTGTTCCTTCTGAGGAAAGATAAGCCGTAAAAGGAATAGCCCCTGCTTCTTTTTCAACCTGTGCTTTTACAATGGGTTTTCGGTTGCCCCCATTGTACTCGATTCTCCTTACCCTGGCATTGTCGTTGCCCCGAAACCAGGCAGAACCGTATTCGAGTATATACATATCTCCCTCTGGACTGAACTGCATATCGATGGCACTGGAAAAATTTTCTTCAGGTAGAAAAGGCTCCATCGAGGCATAGTCCCCATTTTTATCCATTGTGATGGCCATAATCCAACCCCGCATGAAGTCTACAATTAGCCATTTTCCTTCATAGTATGAGGGAAAGCGCTTATCAGAGGCTGGAAAATCTGCTTGACGAAAAACGGGTCCCCCCGTAGCACTCCGTCCCGCACTGCCCAGAAGCGGGAATTCCTCTGAATACCCATAGGGATACCAAATAAAGGCCTTTTGGGGTGCTGGTAATTCAGTTAATCCCGTGTTATTGGGAGAATTATTAACAACCTGCTGGACATCGAAAGGATTTCCCGCAGTATCAGCGTAAGGCTTGTTGTTTCCAATAAAGTAGGGCCAGCCAAAAAAACCAGGTCCTTTTGCTTGGTTGAATTCATCGTATCCTCTTGGATTTGTCTCAGAATCTTCAGAGGCATCAGGTCCCACTTCCCCCCAATAGATATATCCTGTCTGGTGGTCTATAGAAACGCGCCACGGATTTCTATGCCCCATGGTATAAATTTCTGGGCGAGTTTTGGGGGTGCCTTCGGGAAATAGGTTTCCTTCAGGGATAGTATAGGTTCCATCATCCTCTGGATGAATGCGGAGGATCTTTCCCCTCAGGTCATGGGTATTTCCTCCAGTTCGCTGGTCATCGGAGTTTTCGTGACCAGGCCGTTCATCTAAGTTAGAAGTGCCTGCTGGTGGATTCACGGTATTATTGCCAGTGGTTAAGAATAGGTTCCCATTTTTATCAAATACCATTCCGCCACCCGTATGGCAACATTCCTGTCTTTGGACAGGGTATTCCAATACAACCTTTTTCGAAGCCTGATCGAGGGAGTCGCCTCGGAATTCCCAGCGAGCCAAAATGTGTTTGGCTTCATCAGGATCCGCATAGAGCATGTATACCCAATTATTTTGAGCAAAATTGGGATCCGCAATAACTCCCATAAGTCCTTCCTCAGCTTCCCGCGACCGACCTTCCTTGTTGGTGTATTTAGTATTGACGTGCACGTGGCCAACCGTACGCATGGTTTTGCTCTCTACGTCAAAAGCTTTTACTCCGCCTTTCCGCTCTACAATCAACATCTCTTTCGAATTGAAGAAACTGAAGGCCATGGGCTCGTCTAAGCTTCCCGGTAAGCTCAGGGTAGTGGTGGTAAAACGGTTGTGTTCAGGGGCTTCCTGCCTCAGGCTTTTTCTTGCGGGTTGACAAGAAAAAATAAGGGTGATAAGTAGAGAATAAACGCCGACACTTTTCCAAACTAAGATTCCTTTCATCGAGTAAGTAGTTGATTCCTAATTTTATAGGTGTGAAAATTACACATAAGCTTTATCCTTTCCAATTACTTCCCTATTTTGCTTTCATTACTTAATTCCAAATTTTCCGTTAATGACTATTCAGCAATTTCAGCATGTCGATTACCTCTGGGATGAATCTAAGGCAGTGGCTTTGGGAGATGATCAGGTGGAACTATTTCTCTATCGATCCAATACCCTGGGGGCTGATCTACGCATAACCAATTATGGGGGTGGGAACACTTCCTGTAAAACTATAGAGAATGATCCCCTAACAGGAGAAAAGGTCGAGGTTATGTGGATAAAAGGCTCGGGAGGAGATATTGGAACGCTCGAGAGAAAGGGAATTGCAGGACTGTATGTGCATAAACTTCGGGCATTGAAAAATGTGTATCGAGGGATCGAACACGAGGACGAAATCGTTCCTTTGTATTACCATTGTTTATACGATTTGGATAGCCGGGCTCCCTCTATCGATACAGCCTTGCATGGGATGCTTCCTTTCAAGCACATCGACCATTTGCATCCGGATGCATTGATCGCTGTTGCAGCTGCCAAGGATAGTGAACGAATAACCCAGGAGATTTGGGGAGACAAAATGGGCTGGGTACCCTGGCAGCGACCAGGCTTTGATTTGGCCCTTCAGCTGGAAAAATGTTTAAACGACCACCCTGGAATCAGAGGGATTGTCCTAGGGGGGCATGGTTTGTTTACCTGGGGAGATACATCGCATGAATGTTATGTGAATAGCTTGGAAGTAATTGAGCAAGCCGCACGATACATTGACGAAAGGGAGGGAAAAGATCGACCTGTGTTTGGGGGCCAAAAAATACAAAGTCTTCCTGCTGAACAACGCAAAGAACAGGCCGCTCAACTGGCTCCCATTCTCCGGGGTCTGTGTAGCAGCTACCAACGCATGATCGGTCATTTTACGGATGATGAGCGAGTCCTACAATTCATCAATAGTGAAGATCTACCCAAACTGGCCCCTTTGGGAACTTCCTGCCCAGACCATTTTCTACGAACCAAAATTCAGCCATTGGTACTCGATTTAGAGCCCGATGCTGACCTCGAAGATTATAGGCAAATTCAATCCCAGATCCTGCCAAGCTTTGAGCAATATCGTAAAGAATACATAGAATACTACGAAGGATGTAAATATCCCGATAGTCCCCCTATTCGCGATACCAATCCCGTTGTGATTCTTTATCCGGGAGTAGGGATGTTTACCTTTGCCAAAAACAAACAAACCGCACGTGTCGCAGCCGAATTTTATATCAATGCCATTAATGTCATGCGTGGCTCCGAGGCCATCACAGAATATACTGCCTTATCCCGACAGGAGGCTTTTGACATAGAATACTGGTTATTGGAAGAAGCCAAACTTCAACGACAGCCGCCTGAAAAACCTCTTTCTCGGAAGGTGGCCCTTATAACCGGTGCCGGAGGAGGCATTGGTAAAGCCATCGCGGATAAGCTTGCAGCAGAAGGCGCTAATGTGGTCCTTACAGATATTGCTAAGGAACGCCTGGAAGCGGCACATAACACCTATGCCCGGGATGTTTCTTCCTATGCAGTATGTGATGTAACAGAAGTTTCGTCCCTTAAAGAAGCCTTCAAGACTGCCTGTCTGGAATTTGGGGGAGTAGATATAGTTATTCACTCGGCAGGACTAGCTATTTCTAAGCCCTTGACCGAAACCCAGGAAGGAGATTGGAATCTGCTCCAGAACGTGCTGGTCGGGGGGCAGTTTTCTCTTGCAAAAGAGGGCGTAAAGATTATGAGAAAACAGGACCTTGGAGGAGACATTGTAAGCATAGCCAGTAAAAATGGACTTGTTTCCGGGCCCAATAATGTAGGATATGGAACTGCGAAGGCTGCCCAGCAACACATGGTTCGACTATTGGCTGCTGAATTGGGTGCTGAGAAAATTCGGGTAAATACTGTTAACCCAGATGGCGTAATAATTGGCAGCAAAATCTGGGAGGGGGCCTGGGCAGAAGGGCGTGCCAAGGCCTATGGCATATCCGTGGAAGAATTACCTGCCTTTTATGCCAAACGGAATTTGATGAATGAGATTATCCGTCCTAAGGACATAGCCAATGGGGTCTTTGCCTTAGTAGCTATTTTAGATAAAAGTACCGGTAATATGCTCAATGTGGATGGAGGAATGTCTAATGCCTTTGTCCGGTAGAAAAAGCAAAGCAGAAGCAGACACCATATAAATAGGTTACTATGAAAATTTCATCCCAATCCATTGAGTCATTTAATGGAGGTCATCTTCGTACACACCAAGAGCAATTTGACTTCCTGGCGAATCAACTGTCTGCTAGAAATATATCGGTACCGCGGTTGATAGATAATCTATCTTCTTTTCAAGTTGCCATACCCAGTTGGGCATTGGGAACTGGAGGTACTAGGTTTGGTCGATTCTCCATAGGGGGAGAACCTGCTAGCCTGGAAGATAAAATCGATGATGTAGGACTTATCCATTCCCTTACTCAAAGTGCAGGAGCTATTTCCTTGCATATCCCCTGGGATATCCCAAAAGATCCCAAAGCCATCAAGCAACGGGCTCAATCCTTGGATCTCAGCTTTGACGCGGTCAACTCCAATACCTTCCAAGATCAGATGGGACAGGCCCATAGTTATAAGTTTGGTTCTCTGTCCCATTCAGATAGAAGCGTCAGGGATCAGGCTATAGCCCATAATAGGGAGGTCATCGAATATGGTAAGGCTTTGGGATCTGATTCTATTACCATCTGGTTGGCCGATGGTAGCTCTTTTCCTGGTCAGCGCAACTTCCAACGCTCCTATTTGAATACCCAGGAATCTTTGCAGGAAATCTATAGGAGTATGCCAGATAATTGGAAAATGTATATAGAATATAAACCCTATGAACCCTATTTCTATTCTATGGTTATCCCCGATTGGGGCACTTCACTTAGCCTGGCGGAGGCTTGTGGACCTAATGCTTATTCCCTGGTAGATCTAGGGCACCACCTCCCTAATACCAATATCGAGCAAATAGTTGCAATACTCCTGATGAAAGGCAAACTAGGAGGTTTCCACTTTAATGACAGCAAATACGGGGATGATGACCTGACTTGTGGAAGTATCAAGCCCTGGCAACTGTTTCTTATCTTCAATGAACTGGTCTATGGCATGCTTTCTAATGATGCTGACAATCCCCCTTTGGCCTGGATGATTGATGCCAGCCATAATTTGAAGGATCCCTTAGAGGATCTGATTCAAAGTTTGGAGGCCATATTGCTTGCCTATGCCCAGGCACTTTTGGTTGACAGATCTGAATTGGAGCAGGCTCAGAAGGAAAATGATGTGGTCCGCTGTCAAGAGCTTTTACAAGCAGCTTATCGCACCGATATGAGACCCTTAGTGGCTGAGGCCCGGCGCCTGGCAGGAGGAGCTATTGATCCGATTGGGCTGTATCGCCAATTGGAGGTGCGCGGGAAGTTGATTAAGGAGCGGGGAGAGGATGTAGTGGCAACGGGCTTGTGAGGGGGAAGACACGGACTAGGACTGACGATTACTGAGAGACACTGATAATGAGAGACACGGACTAGGACTTAATATTATTGAGAGATACTGATTAGGCTAGACTTTAGGAGAGGGGTAATGAAAGAGCCCTAATAAAATTGAATTTTTCCTGAACCGTTCCTTAACTATCATAGGCCTAAAATCCTAAAAATGAATATTCAGCCTGATTACTTGCACTCAGAATTGACTTCAAAAATAATAAAGGCCGCATATTATATACATGATTACTTTGGATTTGGGCATTTAGAATCCATATATGAAAAATCCTTTATGGTTAAACTGAGAGAAAGAGGGTTTAGAGTGGAAAGACAAAAAGCCATATCTGTGTATTTTGAAGGAGTATTGGTAGGAGATTTTAGAGCAGACTTGGTGGTAAATGATCTAATAATTCTGGAGCTTAAGGCTGTCGAAAGGTTAAATCCAATTCATGAAGTTCAGCTGGTAAATTACCTAAAATGTACAGAAATGGAAGTGGGATTACTCTTCAATTTTGGCGAAAAACTAGAGTTCAAAAGGAAAATTTTCTCTAATGACCGAAAACGAAATCTAAACTATATTCCCTAACTTTTTTTCTAAACTTTCAGTGTCAAGTCAGTAAAAAGTCAGTGTCTTCAGTGTCAAAACTAAATCCAGCGTCTTGTCAGTAAAAAGTCAGTGTCTTCAGTGTCAAAACTAAACCCAGCGTCTTGTCAGTAAAAAGTCAGTGTCTTCAGTGTCAAAACTAAATCCAGTGTCAAGTCAGTAAAAAGTCTGTGTCTTCAGTGTCAAAACAAAACCATGCCCCACACTCTCATATTCGACATAGGCAAAACCAACAAAAAAATCTTCATTTTCGATGAAAAACTAGCGGTTGTCCATACTGAATCCACCCGCTTTCCTGAGATTAAAGATGAAGATGGTTTCCCTTGTGATGATTTAGGAGCGATCTCTTCTTGGTTACAAAGAAGCTATTTAGCCTATCTCCAAGATGATGCTTTCGATATTGAGCGGGTCAATATCTCAGCGTATGGAGCTAGTATGGTCTATATAGATTCCGATGGAAAAGCGTTAACGCCCTTATACAACTACCAGAAACCCTATCCAGCGGAAATCTTAGCTCGTTTTCATCGATACTATGGTGGTCCTATGGAATTTGCTCGGGAAACTGCATCGCCCCCTCTGCAAATGCTTAATTCGGGCTTGCAGGTATATTGGCTTAAAGAGACCAGGCCTCAAATCTTTACACGAGTAAAATGGGCCCTCCACCTTCCCCAATATTTTTCTTTTTTATTGACGGGGAAGGCCCAAAGTGAGTATACCAGTATCGGATGCCATACGGGTTTGTGGGATTATGAGAGGAATGCTTATCATCGATGGGTCGGGGCGGAGCAACTTGATCAAAAATTACCTCCTATTTTCTCCTCATATCATACTATTGAAAAGGTTTTTGAAGGAAAAAGGATCCAAATTGGAACAGGCATTCACGACAGCTCTGCAGCCTTAATTCCTTACCTAAGTAGGGCTTCCTCCCCCTTTGCGTTACTCTCCACGGGGACTTGGAATATTTCTCTTAACCCTTTTACTACAGAAAAGCTCAGCGATGAAGATTTACAGAATGATTGTCTGCACTTCCTTAGGCCAGATGGTTTACCGGTAAAGGCAGCTCGTATATTTCTGGGTAATGAATACAAAATACAGATAGAGAAATTATGTGCCTATTTCAATAAATCTCAACAAGAAGCCACGGAAATGTCATATGTTGACGCCATCTTCCAGCGACAAAACGATCCTTTCACTCCCTTTTTTAAGTTTGAAAGTATAAGCGCTGATCGTTTTCAACCTCAACAATCTAGATGGGATTCTTTTTCTACTTTTGAAGAATCCTATCATCAATTGGTGCTGGAGTTGGTAAAAGAGCAGGTGAAATCCCTGAATCATTCTCTTGGGAATACCCAGATAAAAACCCTTTATATCGATGGAGGCTTTGCTGGAAATCAAGTATTTGTCCATATATTAAGAAAACTTTGCCCACAGTTGGCAATAAGTGCATCGGAATTACCTTCGGGTTCAGCCCTTGGTGCAGCTATGGCCCTTGAGGAAACTTGATAATGGACTATCAAAGCACCTACTCATGACAGAAATTACTACTACCCCCTCTCAAAACGAAGAATTTGAACGTCAACCTGTTCCTTCAACCCATTTGAAAGGTTGGAAGAGCTTTCTCGGCATGTATGCAGGGGAGCATGCAGCCGGAACAGAATTCGTCATTGGCCCCTTGTTTCTCACGGCAGGGGTGAGTGCCTTTGACCTCATCTTCGGCTTACTTGTGGGGAATTTTATGGCAGTCCTTTCCTGGCGTTTCCTTACCGCAGAAATCGCCGTGAAAAATCGTCTTACCCTCTACTACCAATTAGAAAAGATCTGTGGGAAAAACTTGGTGATATTTTATAATCTGGCCAATGGAATCCTCTTTTGTTTCCTGGCTGGAGCAATGATCACCGTTTCTGCAACAGCTGTAGGGGTCCCTTTTGATATGGAAATGCCCAAATTGAGTGATACCACTCCTAATAGCTTCACCTATGTTCTCATTGTTTTGGGAATTGGAGCTATAATTTCTCTAGTGGCTGCTAGGGGATATAATGCCGTAGCAAGAGCGGCTAATTGGATGGCTCCATTAATTATTTTGGCCTTTGTCGCAGCAGGCTGGGTAGCCTTGCAGCAATTGGGGGTCGGGAGTTTCCAGGAATTTTGGCATATATGGGGAGAAGGGAGTGAACCCTTTCCCGGTCAGATAAAATATACCTTTTGGCACGTTGCCATCTGGTCCTGGTTTTGCAATGCGGCCATGCACATTGGGATGTCCGACCTAAGTGTGCTCCGTTATGCCGAAAATGCCAAAGTGGGTTGGACGACTGCGGCTGGTATGTATGTGGGACATTATGTGGCTTGGATTGCAGCTGCCTTGTTATATGCAGTATATGTCCGTACACCCGAAGCTCAGGCTTTCCTGGCAGAAGGGGTTGCTCCCCCGGTAGCACCCGGTCCCCTTGCCTATAATGCTATTGGCGTATTTGGGATTATCGCGGTGATAATTGCAGGCTGGACCACGGCCAACCCGACCATTTACCGGGCAGGGCTCGCCTTTCAGGCCATTATTCCTAAAGCGTCTACCTTTTGGGTAACGATAATTGCCGGTACTTTAGCTACCATAGCTGGCTTATTCCCAGCCTTTGCCATGAAATTGTTGGATTTCGTTGCTGTATATGGTTTTATCCTGGCACCCGTTGGAGCCATCATCGTATTTGAACATTTCTTTGCTGAGAAAGCCGGAATCATCCAGAACTATGCCAGCCAAGCCGGAATTACCTTTAATTGGGTAATATTCATTGCTTGGCTATTAAGTGTAGGCCTTTTTTACGGAATTTCTGCCACCCAAGGCATATTTCTCTCGTTCCTCACCTTACCCGCGTGGTTGATGTGTGGAGTATTATTTTTAATTTTTAGTAAAAAAAACAAAAGTACAGGTTAGCTTATCCCGTAAAGTAGAGGTAAGCTGCAACAATTAAGACCAATACAAGGATAGTAGCAAAAATATCCTTCCAGTTGTAGCTTGCCTTTACTGCCGCTCTTTGCTCTTCGGTCACCCCACCCAAGGTTAAGTTAGTTATCTTCTCTGGCGAAGGGGCTTCAGAGGTGTAGCTCACAATGACCATCACTAGTGCAGAGACGAGGAAAATAATTAAGCTATAGTATTGGAAGAAAATATTATTGATGATCCAGAAGAAGGAGCCTTCCTCGTAAGAGAAGCCCTCTGTGAGGACAACAGGGGTATCAATTGCCAAACGAAATAGGCCCATAATAAAGCCAACGATCAAGGCGGCGATGGCTCCTTTAGCATTTAAGCGTTTGTTGAAAACCCCGAAGAAGAATACTACGAAGATGGGAGGAGCCAGATAGCCTTGCACACTTTGAAGGTAGTCATACAGCCCTCGACTTCCCTGGATGACGGGAATCCACAATAAACCTACCAGAACCATAACTCCTGTGGCAATACGTCCAACTCGCACCAGCTGGGCTTCGGATACATTAGGCCTGAATTTCTGGTACAAATCCATAGTAAATAGGGTAGAACAGGCATTAAAGACCCCTGCAAGGGAACTCATGAGGGCCGCTAATAAGCCGGCAACCACCATGCCTCGAATTCCAGCAGGTAGAATTGTGGCAACTAACAGAGGGAATACTTGTTGGGCATTGGCATTGATGATGTTGCCATTACTGTCTAAAAGGGCTTGACTCAGGGAGTCCACCTTACCACTAGTAGCCAAGGCAAACGTGATAATTCCTGGAATGATAAAAATAAACACAGGTAGCAGTTTGAAGAAGGAGGCTGCGATGGTACCTCTTCTGGCTTCCTTGAGGTTAGCTGCACTGAGTATTCTCTGGACAATATATTGGTCTGTACACCAGTACCATAGGCCTACAATGGGGGCACAAAATAACATGCCCAACCAGGGGTAGTTACTGTTGAAATACCAGGCCATTTGGGAGTCTGTGCGTATGGGTGCCCAAGTACCTTCAAGGCCTTCTGGAACTAAGGGCTTCCATAGGTTAAACATTTCGGACCCTGCAATTCGCTTCAATTCACCCCAACCTCCCAGGGCATCCAGCCCATAGTAGGTAACCAAAACCGATCCTAAAACCAGAATGATCGTTTGAATCGCTTCTGTATAAGCTACCGCCCTTAGGCCACCTAGCATGGTATAGATTCCTGTAAGGACAATCATCAGGATAGACCCTACCCAGAAACTGTTGAGGCCCATTACATTCACCTCGGGAAGTAAAACGCCAAAGACAATCCCCCCTGCAAAAATCCCTACAGCCACTTTGGTGAGAATATAAGCGACCAGAGAAATAATGGAGAGCATATAGCGCGCCGTGGTGGAGAAGCGTTTTTCCAAAAACTCTGGCATCGTAAATACATTGGATCGGATGTAGAAGGGAGCTAATAGCCAACCGAGTACCAGCAGACACCAGGCGTGCAGCTCGTAATGGGCTAAGGCTACTCCGTCTGTGGCCCCCGATCCGGCGAGCCCTACAACGTGCTCCGAGCCAATATTGGATGCGAATATAGAGGCACCGACCACAAACCAGCCTAGGTTTCTCCCGGCCAGGAAATAATCATCTGAGGTTTCGGAGCTTTGGCGAATGACCCACCAGGCAATTCCTAAAATGAGAATAAAATAAAGCGCTATGATAATCCAATCAAGCGTGGCAAGAACAGACATAGTAGTAATAGTTTGGGTTTTGGGGTTTATATTTCAAAAGGTACAGAGTTATTTCTGTATGTATTGAAAATAATTAGTGTTTGGTTGAAAATATATGGTAATACACTTCATTCGCACGAAGGGTATCTTTAAAGTTACGAATTTTTGTTTCCTCATCTATGACCAGTAATTCAATCCCTGCAATATCTGCAAAATCTTCCATATATGCGGTTGTCAAGGCTTGGGTATATACCGTATGGTGTGCCCCTCCTGCAAGCATCCAGGCTGTGGCGGCAATTTCGAGACTAGGTTTCGCCTCCCATAATACACGGGCTACGGGAAGCTTAGGTAATTTCTTTTTAGATTGCACAGTTTCTACCTCATTCACGATAAGTCTAAAACGATTCCCCATATCCACTAGGGAAACATTGATAGCCGGACCAGGCTGGCTATCAAAAACCAGTCGCACAGGGTCGGCTTTTCCTCCAATTCCCAATTGATGAACCTCACAGGAAGGTTTGTGACGGGCAATACTAGGGCATATCTCTAGCATGTGAGAGCCCATTACATAGGATTTTGGCTGAGAAAAATGGTAGGTATAGTCTTCCATAAAGGAGGTCCCTCCTTCCAGTCCCTGAGCCATTACTTTCATAGAGCGGAGTAAGGCTGCTGTTTTCCAATCCCCTTCCGCGCCAAAGCCATAGCCCTGGTTCATGAGTCGCTGTACGGCAATCCCGGGCAACTGTTCAAAATTGCCTAGGTTCTCAAAGGTATCGGTGAAAGCCCCAAATTTTCCATCTTGTAAAAAGGAGCTTAGGGCCCATTCTATTTTTGCTGCTTCTACAAGGGATGCGCGCATGTTTCCTCCCTTCTGTAGAGAAGGGCTAAGATTATATTGGACTTCATAGGAATCCAATAATTCCTCAATGGTTCCGGGTGGGATGTCTTCCATATATTGCAATACATCGGAACTGTCATAGCCATTTACCGAAAACCCAAAACGGATCTGAGCTTCCACCTTATCTCCTTCTGTAACAGCCACCTCCCGCATGTTATCCCCTATACGGGCCACCTTCATGTGTTGTAACTCATGCCAACCCAGAACTACCCGGGACCAGTTATTGAGCTTTTTTTGAACCCCCGCACTTTTCCAATGGCCTACAATTATTTTTCGATTTTTTCGCATCCTAGATAGGATAAATCCAAACTCTCTTCCCCCGTGCGCGGATTGATTCAGGTTCATGAAGTCCATGTCGATATCTTCCCAGGGAATCTCATCATTGAACTGGGTGTGGAGATGACACAGGGGTTTGGTGAGGGTGGATAAACCTCTGATCCACATTTTAGCGGGCGAAAAGGTATGCATCCAAACGATGAGTCCGATGCATCCCACATCAGAATTGGCTTCCAGGCATACCTGCAAAATCTCCTCAGGGGTAGCAACCACGCCTTTCATCTGAATCGCTACCACAGATGCTTCAGCTTCATTGAGGGTTTCCACAATTTGGACGGAGTGGTTCTCTACCTGTTTCAGCACTTCAGGGCCGTACAAGTGCTGGCTGCCGGTTACAAACCAAATTTCTTTTTCAGAATGCTCTCTCATCTATTGGATGAATTATTGACCGTAGTAGGCGTTCTTTCCATGTTTGCGCTCGTAGTGTTTTTTTATTAAAGAATCCTTCAACTTGGGAGCTTGAGGATTAATTTGTAAGGTTAAATAAGCCATTTTGGCCAGTTCCTCCAATACTTTGCTGTGGTATACTGCCTTGGCCGCATCCTTGCCCCAGGTAAAGGGGCCATGATTGCCAATCAACACCATGGGTACTTCCTGATAGTCGAGATTTCGCTCGCTAAAACAGTCTGTTATTTGAATCCCGGTATTGTGTTCGTAATTCCCCTCGATCAAGTCATCCCGCATCGGAGGTGCACAGGGAATATCCTGAGTGAGATGGTCCGCATGGGTAGTGCCAAAGATGGGGATGTCTTTTTGTGATTGTGCCCAGGAAACGGAATACGTAGCATGGGTATGAGCAATGCCTCCGATATGTTCCCAATTCTTATATAACCAAGCATGGGTCTTGGTGTCCGAGGAGGGGCGCATGCTTCCTTCCACTATATTATTTTCGAAGTCTACGATGACTATATCATCTGGTGTGAGCACCTCATAGGGCACCCCGCTGGGTTTTATGGCAAAAACTCCCTCAGAACGATCCACTTCACTGACATTTCCAAAGGTATAAATGACCAAATCTAAGGCGTTCAATTCTATATTGGCATCGTAGCAAGCGCGTTTGAGTTCTTTGAAAGACTTCATTCGTTAGGCTTTTCAGTTTTTTGAGCAATGAGAGATTCCATAAATTGGCTGAGTTTGTCGTATTCTGCTCCTAATTTTTTGAGTTCTGCTACTTCCATTTCTTGAGGAAAATACGCTGCTTCAAAATCGCTCCCCATATGCTTACTGGCTTCCAATACAGTGCTATATACGCCTGCCGAAACTGCAGCATAAATGGCAGCTCCCAATGCGGGTGCATAATCTGACGTAGCTACCGTGATGGGCCTATTTAAAACATTGGCGAGGGTTTGCATGATGTAAGGAGACTTGCGGGCTACTCCCCCTATCCCAATGACCTTTTTTATGGGTACCCCTTCTTCCTCAAATCGATCAACTATTTTTTTCGATCCGAAGCAAATTGCATGGACCAAAGCTTTAAAAATATGAGGGGCCTGAGTTCCTAGAGAAAGGCCAGAGATCGCACTTTTCAACGCCTGATTGGCATCAGGTGTACGCCGACCGTTGATCCAATCTAGGGCTGTGGGAATACTTTCCGATAGCGGAAGGGCTGCCGCTTGTTGGCTAAGGCTAGGGATCAGGTTTTGACTGATCTCATTGATTAATTGTTGCTTTTGATCTATTGAAAGTAGTGAAGATTTTTCTAATAACTGACTAATAGGCCACATCATCACGTCTTTCCACCAGGCCAAGACATCTCCAAAGGCGGACTGTCCCGCTTCTAGCCCTACCATTCCAGGAAGGATAGACCCATCTACTTGTCCGCATATGCCCTTTACGGTGTTGGAGCCAATAGTTTCCGGAGAGGCCACCATCATGTCACAAGTAGAAGTTCCCATTACTCTGACCAGGCTGTACTCCTCGATGCCTACACCAACTGCCCCCGCGTGTGCATCGAAGGTCCCAACTGCTATCACCGTTTCTGTAGTCAATCCCAGTTTTTCAGCCCATTCGGCGCTCAAAGTACCTGCTGCCAAGTCCGAGGTGTAGGTGTCCTGATACAGACGATTCCTCAAAGTGGCCAGATAGGGATGAAATTTCCCTAAAAATTCTTTGGGAGGCAGACCCTGCCAATCTTCATGCCACATGGCTTTATGTCCGGCAGCGCAACGGCTTCGTTTGAAGGTGGCGAGATCCTGACTTCCGGTCAAGATATATGTCATCAAGTCGCAATGCTCCATCCAGGAATAGGCGTGTTCTCTTACAGATTCATCCTCTCTGATGACATGGAGAATCTTGGCCCAGAACCATTCGGAAGAATAAATCCCTCCTTCGTATTTGGTGAAATCCTCTCCTCCCCAGTTGGCAGCCACCTCGTTAATTTCATCAGCTTCTGCTATGGCTGTGTGGTCCTTCCAGAGCACCATCATGGCGTTGGGATTGTGCTCAAATCCTGGAACTAAAGCTAGAGGCCGTCCTTCAGCAGTAACGGGTATAGGAGAGCTCCCTGTCGTATCCACACAGATGCCTTTAATAGAAGCCGCCGAAACTCCCGATACATGGACTACCTCCCGAATGGTTTTTTCCAGTCCTTCTATGTGGTCCAGAGGATGTTGGCGAAATTGATTGGTGGAAGGCCGACAATATTTTCCCTCCTTCCATCGGGGATACCAGTGGACATGTGAAGCAATTTCCTCCCCATTATGGGTATTAATTAGAATAGCTCTTACGGAATCTGTGCCATAGTCCAGTCCAATCGTATAGGTGCTCATTTTTTTAGAGTTATTTGGTATACCACGAAGGCCTGAGCGGGTATTTCCTTCTTCAGGGTCCTTCCCTTGAGGGCTAAGTTACTTTCTATCGGACTAATTTTCCCAGGAGATTCAAAAGAATTTACCGCTTCCAGATTATCTGACCTGAGAGTTGTCTCCACCCCTTCCCCCATAGATTTCACTCCCTTTAAGGAAATTTCCAGCTGTTGGGCTTGCTCAGCCGTATTTACCACTTTGAGGATAAGTTGTTGGGAAGATAAATCCTTTACCGCTGAGGCATACAACTTATCCTGCCCGGTTAGGACTTGCCCCTCCTTGGTGATGCTGACCAGGTCCGTCCCTGCATGGTTGGCTGGAAAGGGGAAGTAGGCATCCAAACAATAACAAATATCCAGCGGTAAGCGCTTTGAAAGAATATTTCATAGGTTAAGGTAAGAGTAATAATGATAAAGTGGTTCTTGAACGCGGTTCGGCTATTCCGTAGCCTCCAATACCACTACTGAAAAGGGCGGCAAGGTCAAAGAAACCCTTCCGTTTTCCAAAGTCGCTCCTTCAAATGCCTTAGGCATCACCTTCTCAGGCGATTCAAAGGTATTATGATCCTGAAGCTTGTCAGAAGCCAGTATTTCCCCAGAAATACCTGCCAAGTCCAAGGAACTCACGTCTACTACAAGTTCCTGGCTTTTTTTCGCATCAATATTGACCAAAGAAAAATGGTAAGTACCTGCATCGTTCACGGAGGCAGAAACTGATACAGCTGGCAAAGACTTATCCTGGAAGGTGTATGCAGGGGAACCAAAAAATACGGGAATGAGCTTGGCATCATGGTGGACATTGTACATCCGCATTACGTGATAGGTAGGGGTCAGCAGCATTTTCTCTTCGTCTGTCAGGATCACAGCCTGGAGTACATTGATTGCTTGTGCGATATTGGCCATTTTCACTCTATCTGCATGGTTATTGAAGATGTTCAGGGTAGCGCCTGCCAGCATCGCATCACGCATGGTATTTTGTTGGTACAAAAAGCCGGGATTGGTACCGGGTTCCACGTCGTACCAGCCTCCCCACTCATCAACAAATAGGTCCACTTTTTTCTCAGGATCGTATTTGTCCATGATGGCCACGTGCTTTTGAATGAGTTCTTCCATCTGTAGGGCCCGCTCCATGATGGTGAAATACTGGTCTTCGGTAAATTCAGTAGAAGGACCTTTGTTTCCCCAGTCGATGACGGAATAGTGATGTAGGGCGATGGCTTCCAGCATATGGTGAGGAATATTTTTCATCAAGACTTCGGTCCAGTTATAGTCACCACTACTCGCACCAGAAGCAATCTTATACAGCTTATCAGAGTTATTCCAATCGGACATGAAGGTCACATATCGGCGGTAAACATCTGCGTAATACTCGGGCCGCATATTTCCCCCACACCCCCATGCCTCATTTCCTATACCCCAATAGGTAACTTTCCAGGGCTCCTCCCGACCATTTTCCTTGCGCAGATCCGGCATAGGGCTAGTTCCGGCAGGGTGGTTGGTGTATTTCGTCCAATCAGCCAGTTCCTGGGGCGTACCACTACCTACATTGGCAGAAAGGTAAGGCTCTGTATCCAACAATTCACACATGTTGAGAAATTCATGCGTGCCGAAACTGTTGTCTTCTTTTACATTTCCCCACCACACATTGAGGATAGAGGGTCGGTCTTCTTTTGGACCGATGCCGTCCTTCCAGTGGTAGGTATCGGCAAAACAGCCCCCTGGCCAGCGGAGGTTGGGGATTTTAAGCGCTTTCAAGGCTTCGACTACATCATTTCTGACACCAGCTGTATGAGGGATATCGCTGTCTTCTCCCACGTAAAAACCTCCATAGATGCATCGCCCCAAGTGCTCGGCAAAATGTCCGTAGATATGTCGGCTGATAGTCGGTGCGTCGGCTTCCTGACGTAGGGTGATCACTGTCTTATCCTGAGCATACCCCGAAAGTAGGGTAAAAGTAAAGAAGATAGATAGGATACGAGAAGTAGTAAGCTTCATGGAATGGGTTTTTAAGGGTAAGTAGGAATCGAAATATACATTAAGTGTTTTGTTTACACTTAAGCGAAAATAAGGGTTATTTTTTAAGATACCCAAAATAAACCTCGATCATTTTTCCTTTTACTCCAAAATATTAGTAGCTCTTCTCATAACACTATTATCCATTTTTATGCCCCAAATAGCCTAAAATCGGATGAGCGAATGTGGTCACATCTGATTAATATGTATGTTTGTTAGAAACAATATATATCTGTGAGCTACGAATACAACCCAGAAGATAAAGTGCTACTTGCAGTTGACTGCATTATTTTTGGATTCAATGAAGAAGACCTGAAGGTCCTATTGATCAAGCGAGATTTCGAACCGGAAAAGGGAAAATGGTCCTTAGTAGGGGGGTTCATGAAACAGCATGAGAACCTTGAATCAGCTGCCAGACGTATATTGAATGTATATACGGGCCTGGATGATATCTACATGGACCAGGTAGGGACCTTCAGCGAGGTAGATCGGGATCCCGAAGAGCGCACGGTTTCTACAGCCTATTATGCCTTGATCAATATTGAGGAGCATAGTAAACGCCTTATCAAGCAATTTTCTGCGAATTGGTTTAGTATCGCCGAAGCCCCTCAGATGATCTTTGACCATGAAAAAATGGTCTCCTCTGCCTTAAAGAAGTTGCGTGCCAAGGCTTCCCATAAACCGATTGGCTTCGAACTGCTCCCCGAAAAATTTACTATGCGGCAATTGCAGAAGCTCTATGAAGCTATTTGGGATAAGGAATTGGACAAGCGAAATTTTATCAATAAAGTACAGTCTCTGGACATCCTGGAAAAATTGGATGAAAAAGATATGACTTCCTCTCGTAAGGGTTCTTTCCTCTATCAATTTGATGAAGAACGGTACCGCCGGAAAAGTAATGGAGGGTTTGCCATGAAATTTTCCTAATTCCCAGAAGTCTCTTGGATAAATTCTGCAACATCAGCTTTAAATTTCTCCAAGGAAGGTTGATGGGTATACATCATGTGCCCCGCCTCATAGTATTTCATGATAATATTTTCTTTGATCTTGGGGCTAAGCCCCAGGTGGTCGATGCTATATTCAACCCCATAAAAGACAGTAGCTATGTCATAGTAGCCATTGAGAATGAGTACCTTCATATTGGGATCCCTAGAGAGAGCCTCTGCCATGTCGATACCTGTATTAATAGCCGCAGAGGTATTCCAACGTATATTCCCTCTATGGGTCCAGTCCCACTTGAAGCCAGGTCTTCTACCTGCTGTGATGCTATAGGTCAGGTCCTTTGATACCCCTAGATCTTCATGTAGGTAGTGGAGGAAGCCCGTAATATAGGCGGGGGAAATGGCTGCACTTTGAGGGTCGTAATTGCCCGATTGACTGATGAGGTCCTGGTTGATTCCGGTAAACCTGGAGTCCAGCCTGCCGACGATTTCTCCTTCCTCACGTAAAGCCTCTGCAAAGAACTCAGCCGCCGTAACCCGCAAGTCGGCTTTCATCCAATAGGATTGACTCAACCCCAGTGTATCCGGATAATTTCTGAGCTAGCTCTTCTTTCTTCGCTAAAGAGATTCTATCGCCTTTGAAGAGGGCCGGGGCGTATTCATCTTCCGTAAATCCTCGTATCTCATTGAGAAAATCTTCCAGACTCTCTCCTCTATTCGCTACCTTATCGTGATACCATGCCGTAGCTGCATAAGTCGGAAAGTGGACAATGTAGGGAAGATCATCATTGGGAGGGAAAAGTAAGGTGCGAAGGTCAAAAACGGCAGAAACCATTATTACCCCATTCATCGCTATGCCTTTACTGAGCAAATCATTCATGACTCCTGCGTTGCGGAAAGTACCGTAACTTTCTCCTAAGAGGTATTTGGGAGAGTTCATCCGCCCATATTTGATTAGATATTGGGTAATAAATAGGCTAATGCTGCGAATGTCCTGATCTACTCCCCAAAAATCTTCAAAGCTTGCCTCGCCAACAGGGACACTAAGGCCTGTCCCTACAGGATCTATCATGACTAGGTCTGCTACGTCTAGGATAGAGAAGTCATTGTTTTCCAGGCGATAGGGTGCTGCAGGAGTAGATTCTGGATCTTTTACTACAATTCGTTTGGGGCCTAGAACCCCCATATGTAACCAAAAGGAAGAAGATCCTGGACCTCCGTTATAGGCAAAGACGATGGGACGACTCTGATCTGTCCCATGGGTATAGCTCGTGTAGCCAAAGAGGGCAATGGCTTCATTGTTTTCATCACGCAACTTCATCGTACCCGTATGAGTTTTGAGGGAGTAAAGTGTGCCATCGATGTTTACTCCCTGGGTTGTTTCGGAGATTTGGGCTTCGGGAATGGGTTTAGGCTCACTCTTGGTTCCCTCTTGTGCAAAGGTAGACACCTGAAGGAAGAAAAGGATTAATAGGGTAGTAGATAGGTTTTTCATTTTTGGTAGAATAGTTTCAAATATAGTGAAATTAACGCTAAAAGGTTTTTGGGTTAAGTACGAATAATCATTTCCTTCCACTTCTTCTTTCCCAACTTTCCAGTACCTCAAGCATGGTGGACAGTTTATCTGGTTGAGAGGAACTGAGGTTGTTTTCTTCTTTGGGGTCGGCCTTTAGGTTATACAGTTCAACTTCTTCTTCTTTGATCAGTAATTTCCAGTCTCCTTGCCTATAGGCTTTTTGTTTATTGTATTTCCAAAAGATGGGCCTTTCAGGTAGAATAGCATCCTCCAATAGGGCCGGGTGTAAACTGAGGCCATCAAAGGAGATTCCAGGTCCTTGAATCTTAGCGATATCCAGTAGGGTAGGGAAGAGGTCCATGCTCATAGCTGTTTGGGAAAAGGTTTGCTCCCCTTCTATCGTTCCAGGCCAATAGGCGATGGCTGGGACTCTATGTCCCCCTTCATATAAGCCTCCTTTAAAACCGCTATATGGGTAATTAGAGCCGTTTCGATTGGCCCCATTGTCTGAACAAAAGAAAATAAAGGTATTTCTTGTCAAGTCTAAGGCATCCAAAGTGGAAAGTAGACTTCCGATCCCCTCATCCAAGACTTCTACCATTTCCTTGTAAAGGCCAGGCAGGCTTTCCTTGGGTACCTCCCGGAGGGGTTGATTGGTCTGGCGAACAGGGGCATCTTCTCTCCCTTGGTAAGGGTCATGAGGAGCGGCATAGGGTAGGTAAAGGAAAAAGGGCTGATCCTGTTTTTTATGGAGGTAGTCAACCGCATATTGAGTAATGAGATCCGTCGTATAGCCGGGATCTTCCTTCAGTGAGTCGTTTTCCCACCAGTCAAATACCAATTGATTATCTAGATGGGAATGGTAGTCTACATTTCCCGCAACAAAGCCTTTGAAGGTGTCAAAGCCCTGGTGGATAGGATTGAATTCAGTTTTGTAGCCCAGGTGCCATTTTCCAAAGATGGCCGTTGCATATCCGGCTTCCTGAAAAGATTCAGCTAGGGTATGGACCTCCTGGGACATACCCAGAGAATCTCTCAGCCAGGTATATACCACCCCTGTTATTCCTACTCGTTGTTGGTACCTCCCCGAAAGCAAGGCTGCTCGTGTGGGACTACAGACCGCACCATTGGAATGATAGTCGGTGAAGCGTATCCCCTCTTTTGCCATTCGATCCAGGTTGGGGGTGTAGATGTAGGTATTTCCATAACAAGATAAATCTCCATATCCCAGGTCATCGGCCATGATTAGGATTATATTAGGTGGAGTCTCATTAAGGGGAGTGGTAGGGGAAGAACAACAAAGGCATAGACAGAGAATAGATAGGTATTCCCAATGGGCTATTCCATTTTTGTGAATTAATTTGCAATATGAAGTCATGTGAGAAGGATTTTCGTAGGTTAGTAAGGTAGATAAGGTAATTTATTTTTATGAACTATTATATTCAAATCTCCCTCATTTATGTGTTTGCAAGCCTGATCTGGGGATGTGGACCTGAAGCTATGACAATCGACCAGTTAAGAAACGAAATAGAGGAACAATTTTCAGCAGAACCTGGTACATTTGCCCTGGCCTTCAAGGACCTGCAAACGGGAGAGGAACTCCTGATAAATGCTACAGATTCCTTTCATGCAGCCAGTACCATGAAAACACCCGTTCTCATAGAATTGTATAAACAAGCTGCTGAGGGAAAGTTTAACTTGAGCGATTCTATTCCCATTAAGAATCGTTTCTATAGTATCGTGGATAGCAGCGAATACAGCCTCACCGAAACAGACGACAGTGAGCAGGAATTGTATAAGATGTTGGGCCAAAAAAGGACCATCGCAGATTTGGCGTACGATATGATCATCGTAAGTAGCAACTTGGCGACGAACCTGGTAATAGAACTTGTAGGTGCGAAAAATGTGACGCAGTCCATGCGTGATTTGGGAGCTCCCAATATAGAGGTACTCCGAGGTGTGGAGGATATCAAAGCCTTTGAACAGGGGCTTAGTAATTCTACCACAGCTTATGATTTAATGGTCATCTATGAAAGGCTAGCCAAAGGAGAAGTCGTGAGTTCTGAAACCTCAGAAGCTATGATTGACATTCTATTTGACCAAAAATTCAATGAGATTATCCCTGCCCAATTGCCAAAGGATGTCAAGGTAGCCCACAAAACGGGAGCCATTACAGCAGTTCACCATGATTCAGGGATTGTATTTCTACCAGAAGGGAGGAAGTATGTCTTGGTCCTACTTTCTAAAGAACTAGAAGACTTTGACAAAGGGACAGAAAGAATGTCCCAAGTATCCAAGCAGGTATATGATTATTTTGTTTCTCAGTAATGAAACGAATATACATAGAAAGCCTGTGAAGAAAGATATTTGTAAATCTCGTATAAAATAAAGACCTTTCATTAAAATAAGAACATACAAATTATTCATACCATTCTGTAGTAAAGGCTGCCTGGCCTTCTTTATTAACCCTTGAAAATCATAAGTCCTGTTTGTTAAAGGATTGATTATGAGGAAAAGAAATTTCATTCTGTTTTTTCTACTGGCAATTGTAGGCTTGTTTATCTTGGGAGGTCTGGGAATATGGAACCTGCGCCAAAGGGTTGATCAGGATATCCACGATATCCAGAAAGAATCTGTAGCGGATTTTACCCAAGTAGGTTATTTGGACACCTTACAATCCATCCGATCAAAGATCGGGTACCTGGAGGCTCATACGGAGGCCCTCTGGAGTAAGAGCCTAAACCCAGAAATGGAGTATCATCTCCTAGAAATGGCCGATTCGGTGAGGGAGTTAAATAACTTGGTTTTTCAACAAAATAAAGATAGAGTCTTTCAAGATAGCCTGTTTTTCTATACAAATAGACGTTTGGAGGCCTGGAGGGGCATTTTGCTCTATCTGGATAAGCCCCATATTACGCAATCCATATTATCTGATTGGCCCTCAGATACCCTGCTTACTTCTGAACCACAAGTGCTAACTATCCCTGATAGCATCCTTTTAGAAGATAAGATATCGCCCCTAAAATGGGTACTTTCAAAAAAATACAGAAAGAACCTTGCGAATAAACGGAAGGAGTCAGTAGATCAGGTTTTGTCAGAATGGAGAGAGATTCTTACCCCAGAAAAAGACGACAGCCCTTCTATCGGAAAAGAAGAATACTCCCAAAAAATGGAAGAAATTCAGAAAATATCCGAAAAAAAAATGGTCAGATTTGTCCGGCTTTTTTATGAAAGTGAACATTATGCCAAAAAAATGGATTTTTATACCAGAAAGATTGAGCAGGACGGAAATGGAATTATCCTGGCCCGGCATATGCAAGCAGTTAAAGAGCAGGCGGGACATAGCTTGAACCAGACCATTACTCATTTATTTAACCTCCTATTAATCTTGGGCACGGGGATTTGTATTTGCCTTTTCCTTGTTGGGATAAATCACCACATGTATCGCAGGCAATTGAATAAGCGGGAGGCTTTTGTGTCTAAGGTGACGCACGAGATAAAAAATGCCTTGCATCCGATTATTGGTTTTGCCGCCACCATTGATGAGAACTTATCTCAGTCGAGCATTCGCGACATTTTGGGAACGGTAAAAGAAGAATCCCAACACCTGATGTATTTGGCCAATGGAATCTTGGATCTATCCAAGATTAAGCGAAATGAATTTTCTCTGGGGTCGAGTCCGTTTGTTTTTCAGGAGGCCTTGAATCAAGTGATTGCCAGTCATAGACTGGAAGCTGCGGAAAAGGCTATTGAGCTGAATGCTCGCTTTAGTCCAGATTTGCCCAAGGTGGTTGTGGGAGACCCAGAGCGTCTCAAGCAGATCGTTAGAAATGTATTGACCAATGGGATAAAGCATACTGATCAAGGGCAGGTGCATATGGAGGTTTCTCTGGCCAGAGATAGGAAGAAAAAAGTTCATATCCTCATTGCCATTATGGATACAGGGAAGGGCCTTTCATGGAAAAACCTTCGAAGGATTTCCCGATTTAGACAATTCAACTCCCTGGGAGATGGAGGATTTGGCTTGGGCTTAGCCATTTCCCATCAACTGATTCGTCAACATAAAGGTAAAATCAAGATACGAAGTAAGGGAATTGATGAAGGACTACAAGTATTCATTACCCTGCCCTATGTCAAGGGGGACCTTCAGGATGTGCTTCTCCTGCCCTCCCAAAAGCCAGTATCAAAAGCCAGTTTATCTGAGTTTAGTATTCTTTTAATTGATGATGATCGATTGAATCTAGAGCTCACTTCCTCCTGGTTGAAAAATATGGGGGCTGCCGTACACACTGCTCAAAATGGGATCGAAGCCCAGGAACTGATGGGGCGAATTGTACCCGAACTGATTTTGCTGGACAGACAGATGCCCGAAATGGACGGAAAAGCATTTATGAATTGGCTCAGAAACCATAAGCAGGTCCATACTCCTGTGATTCTGTGTTCTGGAAATGGGCTTCATGATATCCAGAAAGAAAGGGAGGAAATGGGCGTAAATGAATTTATGGCGAAACCCTACAGTCGGGAGGAATTGTTGGGCAAGGTAGCAGAGCTTCTTCGGCTATCTTCTGAAGATTCCATTCCGGAGCCGGTGATTCAAGAAGATGCTCAGGAGCCAACTAAGGCTGAGAAGATTTATGCTATTCGGAAACTCAAACAGGAGTTGGGAGAAAATCCAGGAGAGATTTTGAAAAAGATCCGTTTGCTAACGGAAGTTTGTAAAGAATGCCTTCCCCAATTATACCAGGGAATCCAGGCAGAAGATGGGGAATTGATTCAACGTGCGGTCCATAAAATGCTGATGATCTGTAGGTATTTAGGTAAGAATATGGAAGAAAATCAAGCAGACCTGGAAAAACGAACCCAGGAAAAGAAACTAAGTTTAGAAACTTTGGCTCTATCTCTACGGTTTTATCACTTGGTGAGAATTGAAGTGGATAAACTGGATTCCTTTTTAAAGCAGGAAGAAAAGGAATAGCTCCCCAAAAGGCCCCTTTCCATTGGGAAGCTATATGGGGGGCAATACCTATCCTACCTTGAGAACCTCATACCAGATTTCCCCATTGTGTATGACTGCTTTGTATTGGACCTCGTCTACTAAATAAAAGGTATTGCCATCAATAGTTAATTCCTCTGAATCGGGAGGAATATTCTCAACTAAAGCACCAACAGGAGCCTGTATTACTTCGTATTGCTCTCCGAGCATTCGATAATAGGTTCCATGAAAATAGAAGTATTTCTTCCCCCTTACTAGTATAGGTCTGTATCCGTTGGGTAAAACGGATATCCGGATACCTAGTGGAGGGGAAACGACCACAAACTGAGTTCCCATTGGTTTATAGAATATTCCCTGATGAAATCGGTAAGGTCTATTTTGATAGTGAAGGATGACAGCTTTGGAAGGGAGCACTTTGACCTGTGTACCTCTTTTGGGAATAACTTTCTTTGGACCTTTTCGGTCGGCTACGACTATTTTGGATTTCTTCCTTACCTTCCTTTGCTGGGCCTGACTTGATAAAGGCAAAATTAACAGTAGAATAAGGGCTAGGGAGGATACTTTTAATTTTTTGGATGTTAATAATGAGTTCATGGTTTTAATATTTTTTCTTTTTAGACAAACATCCAGGCCGAACTATTCCCAATAGTATAAAAAAAAGGAGGCCTCCATTGAAGGCCTCCTTGTGTTCTACAGATGGTTCGTCTCTTAATACCGATAATAATCAGGTTTAAAGGGGCCTTTTTGTTCAACGCCTATGTATTCTGCCTGGTCTGTGGAAAGCTCTTCCAATTCTGCTCCTAATTTGGCGAGGTGGAGGTAGGCTACTTTTTCATCCAGGTGTTTAGGCAGCATGTAGACCTTATTCTCATATTTATCACTGTTATTCCATAACTCTATTTGGGCAAGAGTCTGGTTGGAAAATGAATTGGACATGACAAAGGAAGGATGTCCTGTTGCATTTCCAAGGTTTACCAATCTCCCCTCAGCAAGGAGAATGATATCTTTTCCATCTATGTTATATAAATCTACCTGTGGTTTAATCTCTGATTTGGTATGGCCAAAGTTGTCATTGAGAAAGGCAACATCGATCTCATTGTCGAAGTGTCCAATGTTACAAACAATGGTTTTATCTTTCATCATCCGGAAATGCTTTTCGGTTACGATGTCTTTATTTCCAGTGGCAGTTACCACAATATCCGCTTCTGGAATAGCATTCTCCATCTTTTTCACCTGAAAGCCATCCATGCAGGCTTGAAGGGCACAGATCGGATCGATCTCAGTAACAATTACCCGTGTACCGGCTCCTTTTAAAGAAGCAGCAGAACCTTTACCTACGTCTCCATAACCTGCTACAACGGCAACCTTCCCAGCCATCATGACATCAGTGCCTCTTCTAATAGCATCCACCAAAGATTCTTTACAGCCGTATTTGTTATCAAATTTAGACTTGGTAACAGAGTCGTTGACGTTAATTGCAGGTAAAGTAAGCGTTCCATTTTTCACGCGATCATATAAACGATGGACGCCAGTTGTGGTTTCCTCACTCAAACCACGTATTCCTTCTACCAAATGTGGATAGTCATCCAGAACCATATTGGTCAGATCCCCTCCATCATCGAGAATCATGTTCAAGGGTTTTCTGTCCTCTCCGAAGAATAATGTCTGCTTGATGGCCCAGAAGAATTCCTCTTCACTCATTCCTTTCCAGGCATAAACGGGAATTCCAGCAGCAGCTATCGCGGCAGCAGCATGATCCTGAGTAGAAAATATATTACAGGACGACCAGGTAACTTCGGCTCCAAGTTCGACAAGAGTTTCTATAAGTACCGCCGTCTGAATAGTCATATGGAGGCAGCCGGCTATTCTTGCCCCTTTAAGAGGTTGCTGATCGCGGTACTCCTCGCGGATGGACATGAGACCGGGCATCTCAGCTTCGGCCAATCTAATTTCCTTTCTTCCCCAGTCTGCAAGGGCAGTGTCTTTTACCTTATAGGGTATGTAATTTGTTTTTATCTCGGACATATATTCGATTACTTAATAATTTGCTCGACAAAATTAATGAAATACTAAGGACTTAAAAGTATTAAGGGAAATATATTGCCTTAGAAGTGATATTTTAGGAAAAGGCTTGCTAAGTAAACGATGAGGGGGGAACTTTGTTTATTAGATTTTATCCCAAAATCTGCAATTTCGCGTATTTCAACAATAGGACCCGTTGGCCCTTATCAGCAAACTTTACGATGGCTTTCTTGCCATTGCCTTCCCCCTCAATACTGAGTACTTTTCCCTTGCCAAAGCGCTGATGCTTGACACTCAATCCAGGTTTTATATCACGTGGATTTGCGGCTTGAAAGGAGGGCTGAGAGCCCCCCGTAGAGGCTTGAGAAAGGGGCTTGAGATTGCGCCTTCCCACAGGTCTGCGAGAAGGAATAGGACTCCTGGTGGTACGACTGGCTGCTTGCTGTGGCCGGCGCAGACAGGAAGAATCTATTTCATCTAAAAATCGACTGGGCTCATTGTACTGCATGGTTCCAAATCGATAGCGAGATTTAGCATAAGAAAGGGTCAGGAACTTTTTTGCCCGGGTTACGGCCACATAGAAGAGTCTACGTTCTTCCTCCAGGTCCTTGCGGCTTTCCATGGCCATAGCATTAGGAAAAATATTCTCCTCAATGCCCACCAAATATATAGATTGGAACTCTAGGCCTTTGGAGGAATGAATCGACATGAGGCTAACATAATCATCATCATCTGGTTTATCGTCCTGATCCGTAAAAAGAGATATATCTGCCAAGAAGCTTTCCAGGCTAACGTCCTCCTGATCGGGATCCTCGGCAAAGGCTTGGGCTGCATTGAGCAATTCCTGAACGTTTTCCCATCTTCCTAGCCCTTCGATGGTATTTTCAGAATGTAACTCTTTTAAAATTCCAGAGTGCTTAGCGATATGGTTGGCTGCCTCATAGGCATCAAATTTTTTAGCCACCACCTTAAAACTCCTAATAAGGGTAATGAAGTCTTTTATTTGATTGACTGCTCGTTTACCCAAAGAACTGTTGTGGCATTGCTCCATAGCATCCCAAACAGAAAGGTTGTTGTCATCTGCAAAAACCAAAAGCTTTTCGACGGAGGTCTGACCAATCCCTCTTTTAGGATAATTAATAACCCGAACCAAGGCCTGTTCATCCCGGGGATTTATAGTCAATCGCATGTAGGCGATCACGTCTTTAATCTCTTTCCGTTGATAAAAGGAAAGTCCGCCAAAAACTTTGTATTTGATTCCTGCTCGACGGAGTTCGTCTTCAATAGCCCTGGATTGGGCATTGGTCCGATACAGAACTGCAAAGTCTTTATTAAACAAACTCTGCAACTGCTTTTGTTCGCGGATCATGGAACTGATGCGCTTGGCTTCATCCTGTTCAGTCGCCGCTTCTAACAAATAAACCAATTCTCCTTTTTCATTCTGGGTAAATACTTTTTTCTGAATTTGGTCTTTGTTGCGCTCAATGACAGAATTTGCCGCCTGGACAATGGTGCCAGTAGAGCGATAGTTCTGTTCTAGTTTAAACAACTGCATGGCCGGGTAGTCCTTTTTGAAATTGAGAATATTTTCAATATTGGCCCCCCGAAATGCATAAATGCTTTGGGCATCATCTCCTACTACACACATGTTTTCATGGACTGCGGCCAGCATTTTTGTCAGTATATATTGTGCATGGTTGGTATCCTGGTATTCATCCACCATGATATATTTATATCGGTGCTGGTATTTGTGTAAAATATCAGGATGTTCTTTAAAGAGTCTAATGGGTTTTACTAGCAGGTCGTCAAAGTCCATTGCATTTGCCTGAAAGTTTCTGTGTTCATACAATTGATAGATTTTGGCAATTTTCTGCGTCATTTCATCCAGAGCGGTATCGTGCATCTCCTTGGGGGAGATGAGCCGATTCTTGGCAAAGCTTATGCTATTTTGAACGATCCGGGGTTTATAGGTTTTATCGTCGAGTTGGAGTTCCTTGAGCAGGGTTTTGATCATCCGTTTAGAATCATCACTATCATAGATCGTGTAAGAACTAGTATATCCAATTCTTTCCGCTTCTATGCGTAGGATGCGGGAGAAAATGGAGTGGAACGTACCCATGATGATGCCCCTTGCCTCTGGACCTACTAGTTTTGCTATTCGGCCTTTCATCTCTCTGGCAGCTTTGTTGGTAAAGGTGAGGGCCAGTAACTCCTGTGGGTAGGCTAGACCTTGAGAAAGGATGAAAGCAAGTCGATAGGTGAGGACACGAGTTTTCCCACTACCTGCCCCAGCAATTACCATGGACGGACCCTCCAGGTGCATGACCGCCTCTCGCTGTTGTGCATTTAAATCGTCTAAGAAATCCACGGATATGAATGAGTTTGAGGATGAACCAACATATGAAGTTAGGGAATGAAGGGGGAATTGAAAAATATGAGTAGAGTAAGATAGGTTAATAGTCGATGGTCCATAGGTTATATTCTGAGCTTTTTTCTTTTTATCCCAGATTTCCGACCAGGGACTATCCTACTACTTTGCCGGATTCTTCAATTTTTGGAGCTGCTCAAATAAGGCCCTTTCCTCTTCTGTAAGGCTTTTGGGTAAGGAGAATTTAATTTCAACCAGCATATCTCCAAACTTGTCGGGTTGTTTAAAATCTGGCATCCCCAGGCCTTTTAGTTTCAGTAAATGTCCAGATTCCGTTCCAGGAGGCACCTTGATTTTCTTGGGCCCCCGTAGAGTAGGGATTTCAATTTTTCCTCCCAGAATAGCTGTATAGAGATCAATGACCTTTTGGGTGTAAAGGTCATGGTCTTTAGGGGTAAAAAGTGAATGGGGTTTAACCTTTAAATGGATA
Source organism: Bacteroidia bacterium (assembly GCA_965263105.1). Taxonomy (GTDB): domain Bacteria; phylum Bacteroidota; class Bacteroidia; order J057; family J057; genus JBCCTX01. The sequence continues at coordinate 3,268,810 of CBDHGL010000003.1, forward strand.
TACAAGTCTCCTTTGGGACCGTTCAAGGGACTGTTGCCGCCCATACCTTTCAGGCGGATGCGTTGTCCATTTTTTACCCCAGGACGAATATTTATCCGTAGTTTTTTCCCCTCCAGGTTGACGGAAGGTTTTACCCCAGTATAAGCTTCCTCGAGGCTAATACTTAGGGAAGTTTCATAATCTCTACCTTTTACTTGTTGACCAAATCCCTGCCCAGCTTGACCTGGAGTACCATAGGGGGCTTGAGCCCCAAAGAAGGTCCGAAAAAATTCACTAAAGATATTGCCCGCATCTCCTTCAAATGCAGCCCCTCCCGGAAATCCTTGGAAAGGATTTTGGCCCTCCTGCCCCATACGCTCATACTGCTTCCAATTCGCCCCGAGTTGATCATACATTTTTCGCTTTTCGGGATCTCCCAGCACTTCATACGCTTCAGAAATCTCTTTGAACTTTTCTTCTGCAGCGGGATTGTCTGGATTTTGGTCGGGATGATAGGCTAGGGCCAATTTTTTATAAGCCCGCTTAATTTCCTCTTGGCTTGCACGTTTACCAACACCTAAAAGGCGATAGTAATCTTTGTATTCCATACTTTATCCATGTCAAAAGTTAAGCCAATTGCGGATTTTACCCTATTTGCAGGGAAAAAGTGCCAAAATGGCAGAGGATTGATTTGTCAAAACCCAACAATTTGGGGAGAAATGAGTCTTGTAAATGGAGATGCTATTGAAAGAAAAATAGAAGTATGTCGCAAGAATATTTAATTTATTAAGTAATATTGCACAGTAGTATCACTATTGTTTTTCATTGTAATATCTCTGCGTAGTAAATTTTGTGAGTGAGATAATAGAATTTTTATGGCAAAAAACCTGCTAATTGTAGAGTCCCCTGCCAAAGCCAAAACCATTGAAAAGTATCTGGGTAAAGAATTTACCGTCAAAGCCAGCTATGGTCATGTAAGAGATTTACCCAAGGGCGATGATGCCATTGATGTGGAGAATGGTTTTGAACCCAAGTATGAAATCCTCCCAGATAAAAAATCTGTCATCAGTGAATTGAAGAAACTCATCAAGAAGGCTGATACAGTTTGGTTGGCCACGGATGAAGATAGGGAGGGAGAAGCTATTTCCTGGCACCTTGCCTATTCTTTGGGTTTGGACCTAGATACCACCCAGCGAATAGTTTTTAATGAGATTACGAAGAAAGCTGTTCAGAACGCTATAGAGAATCCAAGGAGGATTGATCAAAACCTAGTGCATGCTCAACAAGCCAGAAGGGTACTAGACCGACTAGTGGGTTTTGAACTATCTCCTATTCTGTGGAGAAAAGTGAAAACAGGTCTTTCTGCAGGAAGAGTTCAATCGGTAGCTGTCCGTTTGATTGTAGACCGGGAGAGAGAAATCATGGCTTTTACTCCCGTTCCCTTTTTCCGAGTAAATGGAGAGTTTACGTTAGATAAAGGAGCACGCCTAAAAGCAGAATATCCTAAACGCTTAGACACCCGCGACGCCGCCGAGAGTTTTTTGAGTTCCTGTATGGGTGCTTCCTATACGGTATCAGATTTGGAGACTAAGCCAGCTAAGAAATCTCCTACTGCCCCGTTTACGACTTCTACACTACAGCAAGAGGCGAGCCGGAAGCTGGGCTTTTCTGTTGCTCAGACCATGCGAGTTGCCCAATCACTTTATGAGGCAGGGAAAATCACCTATATGCGTACTGATAGCGTAAATCTATCAACGCAGGCACAGGGGCAGGCAGCTCAAGTAATAGAGAATTTGTATGGGAAGGAATATGCCCATACCCGACAATTTCGCACCAAAAATTCTAATGCCCAGGAAGCGCACGAAGCCATTCGCCCTACGGATTTTTCCCTGAACAAGGTCGAAGGAGATCGAAATGAGATACGCCTTTACGAGTTGATATGGAAGCGAGCCTTGGCTTCTCAGATGGCTGATGCTAGATTGGAACGCACGACCGTAACCATTGATATTTCCACCAATAAAGAGAAGCTTAAAGCTAAAGGGGAAGTCATTACTTTCGAAGGGTTTTTGAAGGTGTACCTGGAGTCTCAAGATGAAGAAAAATCTGAGGATGAGGTGGAAGGGATGCTTCCTCCTCTGACGGTAGGTCAACTGTTGGACTTAGATAGTTTGATTGCCCTACAACGATTCACCCGGTCTCAGGCAAGGTATACAGAGGCTAGTTTGGTGAAAAAACTGGAAGAATTGGGAATAGGACGACCTTCTACCTATGCCCCAACAATATCCACTATTCAAAAGAGAAACTACGTAGTAAAGGAAAGCCGGGAGGGTACCCCCAGAGAGTACGTAAAACTCACCCTTAAAAATGATGAACTGAGCTCCGAAAAACTCACGGAGAATACTGGGGCTGAAAAGAATAAGCTATTCCCCTCAGATCTGGGAATGGTGGTAAACGATTTCTTGGTTAAATATTTCCCAGCTATACTGGATTTTTCTTTTACGGCCAAGGTTGAGGAGGAATTCGATGAGATTGCCGGAGGGAAAAAGACTTGGAATGAAATGATAGCAGGTTTTTACGATGATTTTGCCCCTCATGCAAAACACATTAAAGAGACTGCGGATCGCCAGGCTGGAGAACGTGAGTTAGGAATAGACCCCAAATCTGAGAGAAAGGTGATAGCTAGGTTAGGTCGTTATGGCCCGATGATTCAGATTGGTTCTAGCGATGAAGAGGAAAAGCCTAGGTACTCCAAACTGAGACCCAATCAGCGATTGGAAACCATCACTCTGGAAGAGGCACTTGAACTCTTCAAACTTCCTAGAATCTTGGGAGAATTTGAAGAAACTCCTGTAAAGGTAAATATAGGTCGCTTTGGTCCCTATGTACAATTGGAAAAATTATTTGCTTCCTTAGATAAAGAGGACGATCCATATACGATAACCCTCGATCGAGCCATTGAGCTGATCCGGTTGAAAAGGGAGAAAGAGGCGAATAAAATTATTAAACACTTAAGCGATGATTGTCAGATTTTGAGAGGGAGATGGGGGCCCTACATTAAGATTCAAGGAAATAATGTGAAAATTCCCAAAGATATTGCCCCAGAAAATCTTACCTTAGAGGACTGTGAACGGCTTTTGGAAGAACACAAGTCGAAACCCAAAAAAACCAAAGGGAAAAAAAAGAAAGCAAAATAGTCTTAGACTATCCTGACCTTTTATAGCTGCCAAATGAATTTCGGGATGAAAAGAGAACTCAATTTTATTATGCTCATTGACGATGATCTGGCGGCCAATTATTTTCACAAAATTATCATTGAGGACGCCAAGATCGGGGAAAAACTCAAGGTTTTCCCATCTGGTCAAGAAGCGCTGGATTACCTTGCTTCTGCCAAAGAAAGGAATTACCCCCTTCCAGATTTGATATTGCTGGATATAAATATGCCAAGAATAGATGGATGGCAATTTATGGGAGAGTTCCGCAAACTGGGGATTTGGGAGAATTCTCCTACGCGGATTGTAATGTTAACCACTTCTTCTAATCCCAGAGATAAAGAAAGGGCGGATAAGATTGAGGAAATCGTCGATCTTATCAATAAACCCTTATCAGTTGAGAAATTGCAGATGCTAAAAGAAAAATTTTATACCTGACTCTTGTAGCTTTCAACAGCTTCCGGCGTTGTCTCATGCACCTGAAAAATAGTGTTTAGTTTGGTAATAAGTAATAAGTTTTGAATATACGCAGAGGGGTTGGCCAAAATCACTTCTCCCCCTATTTTTCTCGCTTTTGTTAGAAGGGTTATTAAAACCCCCAACCCACTACTGTTGATGTGTTGGAGCTTTTCCAAGTCAATAACGTATTGCTTATAGCCTTCCTCCAACTTTTCGTTGAGGGATTCCGTTATGGATAGGCCATCTGTTTCACCAATTAAGTTTCCCTGGAGTTTGTATATGCCTATTTTATTTTCAGCAGTTGAAAAAGAAAATTCCATGTTTGAATTGATTAAAATGAATTAAAATGATGGAAATCAGTTTTTCCCTTCACACGTTTCCTTATTGCACCTTCCATACAAGGTAAGGGCGTGATAGCTTACCTCAAAGTTGAAAATATTTCCAATAGTTTGCTCAATTTCCCCTAAACGAGGATCACAAAATTCCATAACCTTTCCGCAATCAATACAGATCATGTGATCGTGTTGCTTATATCCGTAGGACTTTTCGTATAAAGCTTGTACCGTTCCAAACTGATGACGCTTCACCAGATCACATTCTACTAAAAGATCCAGGGTATTATAGACAGTTGCACGACTTACCCGATAATTTTTATTTTTCATTTGGATATAAAGAGACTCCACATCAAAATGATCTGAGCGATTATATATTTCTTCTAAAATAGCAAATCGCTCTGGGGTTTTCCTTTGCCCCTTTTTATCCAGGTAGGTGGAAAATATTTCTTTTACTTTTTCCAGGCGTTCCTGGTGTTGTACGGGAGGGACCTCTGGCATAGTGAATTATTTTAACAGATTCCTGAGTTAGGGGTCAAAATTACGAAAAAACCTTCCTTTGTCTACCATCGGGTAGAGAATTATGTGGAGGGGTTGCAGCAATGTCAAGGCCCTATTTTTTCCTACGAGATCTGCGATTCTTTCCCGTCTCTTCTTTTAGTGTCCTTTGAATAGCCCAATAGGTAAAATAGCAGGTCCCCGCAAATAGAGCAATGAGGAAAATGGTAGTGAAAACATTCATATCCTACTGAGTGGTAGTGTGAATCAAATAAGATAAAAATTTCTACCTGGGATTCAAAAAAAAGAGGAAGTCAGTTTACAGGACTTCCTCTTATGTAAGATATGATATGTATTTGCTTACATCATTCCGCCCATTCCTCCACCATGTGAGTGAGGAGGCATAGCCGGCTCTGGCTCAGGTTCATCCGTGATCACACATTCGGTGGTAAGCATCATCCCTGAAATGGAAGCTGCATTTTCAAGCGCAGAACGGGTAACCTTTGTAGGATCGATGATACCGGTTGAGAAGAAGTTTTGATACTCCTCAATTCTGGCATTATATCCATAATCTGTTTCCGTCCCAGCCATTACGGCATTTAAGATAACCCCCGATTCCTTACCTGCATTTTCAACAATCTGGCGGAGAGGCTCCTCCAGAGCTTTGGCTACAATGCTGACTCCAATACCCAGATCACCTTTCAGGAATTCATCATTAATCCCACCAGAACCTTTTTGGATCGACTTTATGGCACGAACTAAGGCTACTCCACCGCCAGGAATAATTCCTTCTTCTACAGCGGCTTTGGTGGCATGTAAAGCATCGTCTACGCGATCCTTCTTCTCTTTCATCTCTACTTCAGTAGCTGCACCTACATAGATAACTGCTACACCACCAGACAATTTTGCCAGTCTTTCCTGGAGTTTTTCTTTGTCGTAATCAGAAGTAGTAGTTTCAATCTGAGACTTTATTTGCTGAACACGAGTTTTGATGAACTCTTCATTTCCCGATCCATCTACAATTGTCGTATTGTCTTTATCAATTGTGATTTTCTGGGCTGAACCCAACATATCTAGGGTAGTATTTTCCAATTTGAAACCGCGCTCCTCAGATATCACAGTCCCGCCGGAAAGAACAGCTAAATCTTCTAACATAGCTTTTCTTCTGTCTCCAAAACCAGGAGCTTTCACAGCAGCGATTTTAAGAGATCCACGGATTTTGTTAACAACTAATGTGGCCAATGCTTCTCCATCGATGTCTTCAGCAATGATCAATAAAGGACGACCTGTCTGAACGGACTGTTCCAGGATGGGAAGCAAATCCTTCATTTGGGAAATCTTCTTGTCGTGAAGAAGAATGTAAGGATTCTCTAATTCAGCTTCCATCTTGTCAGGGTTGGTAACAAAATAGGGAGATAGGTATCCACGATCAAACTGCATCCCCTCTACCACCTCTAGATAAGTTTCCAAGCCTTTGGCTTCTTCAACGGTAATGACCCCGTCTTTTCCTACTTTGTCCATTGCATCTGCAATGAATTGACCGATTTCTGTATCGTTATTAGAAGAGATGGTGGCTACCTGAGCAATTTCCTTGGAATCGCCTATCGTTTTAGACATTTTAGACAACTCAGCAACGACTACTTTGGTAGCTTCTTCAATACCCTTTTTCAACTCCATTGGATTTACACCAGCAGTAACGTTCTTCAACCCTTCACGGATCATAGCTTGAGCCAGTACGGTGGCAGTGGTTGTCCCGTCTCCAGCGACATCAGCTGTTTTAGAGGCTACTTCTTTTACCATTTGAGCACCCATGTTTTCGATAGGGTCCTGGAGCTCTATTTCTTTGGCAACAGTTACGCCGTCTTTGGTAATATTAGGTGCGCCAAATTTTTTATCGATTACGACATTTCTCCCCTTAGGGCCTAGGGTTACTTTTACAGCGTTTGCCAGAGCATCAACTCCTTTTTTCAATTTATCCCTGGCATCTACGTTAAATTCAATGTGTTTAGACATTGCTTGGTTATTTTTTATTGTTAGAAATAGTAATAATAAGGTGTATACCTTAAAGTTAAATGACTGCGAGAATATCAGACTCACGCATAATTAAATAATCGGTCCCTTCAATTGTGATTTCTGTACCAGAATACTTTCCATACAGAACGGTATCACCCACAGTTACGGTAGTAGGTTCATCTTTTTTTCCGGGTCCTACAGCCACTACTTTGCCTTTCTGAGGCTTTTCTTTTGCTGTATCAGGAATGATAATGCCTGATGCGGTCTTATCCTCAGCGGGAGCTGGCTCGACCAGCACTCTGTCAGACAATGGTTTAATGTTTAATGCCATAATGTTCTTTTCGCTTTTATAGTTCTAAAGGGTAATGGTTCTTATATGCTCCCAATTTCGAAAAATGTGCCAATAGAGATTAATCTGACATTTTTTCCTTGAATCCTGCCATTCCTAAAATAAATGTAAGAAATGGATGGATGGCGTGTCAAAATGTCATGCTAATGGCGAGGGCTATATTGGGGTTTGTGAAGGAGATAGAAAAGAGGTATAAAAGTAAGAATGGCAGAGCTTCCTAAGAGAAACTCTGCCAATTACTTATACGGCGGTCCAGGTGAAGGAAAGGGAAATACCTTATAGCCTTACATGGGCCATATAATGATGTCCCATGTAGGGGGAAAACATGCAGGGGAAAAAGACCAAGGTTGGGGTGAGTTAAAATCTCTCATACTGTTGAATCCGTTGACAAACACAAAATTTAAATTTTAAAAAATCTAACATATTATTTATTCAAAATTAATAATATATAAAATGAGATTATAACGAGACACGATACTATTGTCTCAGGAATTGTATCAATACTGACCGTTCATTCCAATGGGGCGGTAAATGGGGTTGGAAAAATAGGAGAATCCTTACATCAAGAAAAAAAATGAGGCTTGGAAAAAGCCTCATTTTCTGTATTTATACCCTAATTTTATGCTTATTCTTTTCCTTTAGTTAAGGATAAGAGTGAAGGTGATCTTTATTATGGACACTTGATAAAATCTAATATGTAGCTGATGGTTATATTGGTATACCACCAGCCATCTTCGGTCCCACTGTTAGCCCTAATGGAATTGGGATTTTCTGATAGCTTTAATCCATCAGGTGCCAAAGCTAAGTTAGTCCTATCCGAAAGAACAAAAGCGGTTGGATTTTGGGCAAGTAATTCTGCCATATTGGGATAGAAAGTACTGGCATCATCCAAATAATCGGTATACGTTTTTCGAAATCCGGCTTCTGCGGAAATATCCCAGTTTTGTCCTAAACGATACCTCAGGCCTATTCCCAATGGGATAGCTATTTGGACCAAACTATAAGGATCAGGATACCTGTTGTCAGGATCTGTCAAGAATTGTCCTTCTGTACCTAAAGGCTTCAGTTCAATGAATTCACCATTCAATTCTGCTTTTGGATTAAAAGCAAAAACACTAATTCCTGCAAAGACATAGGGAATCAGCATAGGGCGCCTGTAGTAGGGTCCCTCGGTAGGAACAAAATCAAAAACCAATTGAGCGTCCAGGGCCGTGATGGGTGAACGAAAATTTAAATTTCTAATTTGAAGTCCTAGGTTACTGCTTTTGGCATCATCCGCTGCGATAGACCCGTGCGTAGCAACTAAACGTGCTCCCATAAAAGGGTCAAATTTATAGAATATTCCCAGGCTTGCTGCGGGCCGAGAAAATTTGGGAATTTGTTCTGTAACAACTAAGTCTCCTGTATAATTCATGATTCCCCCTGAAAGGGAAACCGCAAAATAACTTCTGTTGGGTTGTGCATACAAAGTCACTTGTGCAAAACATAGCCAGCAGAAAACCAGAACAATTATACGTTTCATATATGAAGGATCTTATTGTGAATGAAAGGGTTTTATTCCTTTATGCAAAATTAATGCAAAACTTTCCATAAAAAAGGAGAAAATATAGCTCTCTCTCAAAAAGTCTTAAAAAAGTACATTTAACTTCATATAAAATTTTGTTTTAACGCAGTGTATTTCCCTAAATTCATTCTATTAGCCCCTTAAGGACATCTTACTACATCAAGTATATAACTCACTGTTATGTTGGTATAAAAAAAGCCATCATTGAGATTTTGATTCCCTCTTTTGGAATTTGGGTACTGAGACAATTTATTTCCGTCATTAGAATAGGCCATATTTGTCCGGTCTGCCAGCAAAAAAGCAGTAGGATTGTGGGACAATAGCTCTTGCATGTCAGGGAAGTAGGTGCTTGTATCATCTAGATAGTCAGTAAAGGTCTTTCTATACCCTAGCTCTCCTGAAAGATCCCAATTTTGTCCAATTCGATACCTCACTCCAATTCCCATAGGGATGGCTATATTGTATAAACTATAGGGAGAAGGATAGAGGTTATTGGGATCTGGGAGGTACTGTCCTTCGGTACCCAGTGGTTGTAATTCGACGTATTCCCCATTCAGTTTAGTTTGTGGCTTGAAAGCGAACACACTGATGCCAGTAAAGATAAAAGGGATCATAGAACTCCGCCTATAATAAGGCCTTTCAGAGGGCATGAAATCAAATACGACCTGTGCATCTAAAGCCGTAATGGGAGAAAAGAAGCTCAGGTTCCTTTTTCTTAAGGACCGCTTGGGGTTCTTGGCATCATCCGCTGTTACCGAGCCACGGGTGGCCATAAGCCTAGCACTGAGAAAAGAATCGAATTTGTAAAAAATTCCCACACTGGCAGCCGGACGAGGAAACTCGAATGACTGTTGCCATGCAACCTGATCTCCTGCATAATTCATTAATCCTCCTGACATGGTAACGGCGAAATAACTACAATCTGATTGAGCAACTGAAGAGAGGGGAGCAAGAATAATGATGTAAATAAAAAGTCTGTAGAAAAACCTCATAAACTAAACATAAAGAATCAGTGATAATGAATCGTTAGTTTAATGAGGGGGTATTCTATTTACAGCAAGATCTATGCTATACTCTCTATTTCCAAAAAGAAAAATACCTCCTTTTTGTACTCAAAAAATTAAGGAGAAAATCGGTGGTATTAGGAAAGGCTGAAAAATCCATTTTTGGAAAGAGGGGGCGGTTTTGGGAAATAATTAGGTTGAAGTGACTTCTGCGTATTATATTTGGTCTTAAAATAAAAAAATGAATCCAAGCAAATTTTTATGGGCAAGTTTAGGGATTTGTTGTTGTATACTGTTCACTTCATGCTACAACAAGAGCCCAGAGAAACTTCCCAAATTCAAAAGAAAGTTTCGCACCCAAATTGCTAGCTTCGAATCTCAAAAAGAGAAAGCCGAGAATACGGTTAGTGAAGGGGTTGGCGAATTGACCTCTATTAAAGACGCACTAGAAAATGCCAAAAACGTTGATAAAGAATTTCAGCGCGTATATGGCCAATGGGAAAAGGTTGACAAACAGGTAGAGCAATTAAATAAGGAATACGAATCCTTAAAAGATGATGCCAACAATCTATTTGGTGCCATGGAAGCTCAAACAGCCGGTCTTTCTAATACCAAGTCCCGGGAAGAACTGTCAGCAGCCCTAAAGAAGACACGTACCGACTACAATGCTACCTTATCTAAAACAGAAAAGGCTATACAACAATTGAGGACGCTTCATGCGGAAGCGGTAGATATTGTGAAAGCCCTGGAAGTAGCCTTTGCTATGGATCAGGTTGCACAGATTCAAGAAGGATTGGCCAATATTGAATCTAGAGTTGAGAGCATTATGAAGGAACTTAATAGTACCATCAATGAGAGTAAGGAACTTTACGAAAATAAAATGGGTGGAGATGATGCCGCTTAATTTATTTTTCCTTTCTTTCTAATAAGGTATATATAGAACAAAAAAGAGCAGATGATCACTCACATCTGTTCTTTTTTGTATTAACAATCCCCTTATTTTTTGTTTGAATCTACTTTAATTCGTTCTTCCCGATTGGCCAATTCCCATGCGGTAGCAAAGACTAGTCTCGATATTTTGGCAGTTTTATTAAACCTGATTTTGGGTACATCATCAGTCGGTCGGTGATAATCTTCATGAACCCCGGTAAAATAGAAGATGACGGGAATATTGTTCTTGGCAAAATTGTAATGATCACTGCGATAATAAAATCTGTTAGGATCATTTTCATCGTTGTACGTATAGTCTAGGGTAAGTTGGGTAAATTGATCGTTGGCATTCTCGCTAATATTGTGCAACTCTGAGCTGAGTTTGTCTGAACCAATTAGGTATACATAATTTGTCGAGTCCGTACGACTTTCATATTTTTTGTCTACCCTGCCGATCATATCAATATTGAGGTTTACAATGCTATTTTCCAAAGGGAATAGGGGACTTTCTGTATAGAACTGCGATCCCAAAAGCCCCTTTTCCTCTCCCGATACGGTCATAAACAAGATGCTTCTTCTGGGGCGATTCCCATTTTTTGCAGCCAGGCTAAAGGCTTCGGCTAGTTCGAGGATGGCACTCGTTCCAGATCCATCATCATCTGCCCCATTGTTAATTTGTTCCCGGACAATTCCGATATGGTCGTAATGGGCAGTTAGAATAAGTAACTCCTCCTTTTTATCAGTTCCTTCTAAATACCCCAGAACATTCTCTGCAGGAATATGGGTTCGGTCGATGTCTGCCTGGTAGCTCCACTTGAGCTGGTCCATATTAACGGCAGGGATTTTATCTGACTTTTTTAATTTATCCCACACTTTTTTGGGTTTTTTGCTAATCTGGCCCAACAAAAAATCCCCCATCTCTTCTGAAACACAGAGTAGCCCAAAAGGAATTTCTACAGAACCTGTAATATCTCGAGCAGTACGTCCACTGTAGATTCCGATGGTATTGAATGCCTCTTCTGGAAGAATCATCACCACATGTGCAGCTCCATTTTGGTATAAGTTATTTGCTCTTAGGACCCATTCATCGAGTTGTTCTCCAAGTGGAATATCCGCCTTCTCTTCTGGATCTCCCGCTATCATAAGGGCTACCTTATTTGCTAATTCTGTCCCTGACAGGTTATTATAGGAGTCGGATTGAATCCCATACCCTACAAATTCCCAATCTCCTGTTAAGGTTTGAGGTAGCTGACCTTTTAGCGCAAAGAAGTCATCCTGAAATGAAAAAGTAGAGTCATTGACTTGGACTGAAACAGAATTGATTCGGGTTTTACGCAGGTAATAATGTTGGTAATAGGAGTTCTCAGCTACATTGCCAGGCTTAAGCCCAAGTTTCATAAACTGGGTGCGAATATAAGCCGCAGCGACCTTCTGTCCACGGGTTCCCGTCTCTCTTCCTTCCAACAAATCATCAGCCAGGAATGAAAGATGGGCGTAGAAATCTTCACCCGTAATGGATTGACTATATTCTTCAATAAGATTTGCTCCTTTCGGAGCATACTGAGCGGAAATAACTAGGGGAAGAAAGAGCCAGACATATAGATATGTATATTTCATAAAGTTATTTTTTGAGGTTAACGCCTTTAAAGTTAGTTATTCTGTTACAGATTCTTCCAACTCCTCATACATCTGTTGGAAAATCATTTCTTTCAATTTAGTAGAGTCAGCCGAAGCATCAGTTGGAGGAAATACAGGATCTAAGTATTTAAAGGTAATTTTACCTGGGTACAGTCGGAACGTATTTACAGGTTGAAGGTTGCGGACATTGAGAATAACAATGGGGAGAATAGCTACCCCTGTTTCAGCCGATAGCCGGAATGCCCCATCATAGAATGATTTGAGCGGTTGGGGAGTTCTATTTCGGGTCCCTTCAGGGAAAATTAATATGGAAATGCCTTCATTTAGTTTCTCAACCATTCTTTGAAAACTCCTTGATCTGCTCTGCACGCTTTTTCTATCTACCGGTAAAAACATAAAACGGAACACCCACCCGAGTATAGGAATGTTCAATAGTTCCTTTTTAGCGAGAGGCCTGAAGGAATGGATTAGGGAACCCCCTGCTACCAGTATATCCAGCATATTGGAATGGTTGGCAACAAAAATGTAGGTAGTATCTGGGTCTTTCTTCTGCTTGTTTTCCACGCTTACTCGAACCCCAGTTAAGAGGCAAAAAGTTTGTTGCCAAACCCAATTGATTCGGAAGATTCCCAAGAGCCTTTTTTTCTCAGGTAACCATGAAATACCTATATAGGCGATCAGGACAAATACAGCTAAACCTACAAAGACAACCATGGCATAGATACTGTAAATCCGATTTGCTATTCCTCTCATGTATATTATGATTCTGGTTTATTCTTCTGTACCATCGCAACCAGACGACTGTATTCTTTTTCAGTAATTACTCCATCCTGGATGATATCTTCCACTTCTTTTCGGAGGCTTAGTTCCAGGTCTTCTGGATGGTTCATAATTTGGTTGATGAGGTGGTGTATATCATCTACTCTGTTGCGGAGTATGAGGTATTGATTCTCTGAAATATATCCTTTCTCCAGAAATTGGTTGATCTTATCCTTATGGGCAATGATCTCATTGTCCAACTTATATCGGCCTTGTATATACTCCAGGAGTAATTTATTGGACTCGTATAGCATGGTACGGAAGCGTTTCTTCTTCCGGGTAGAGAAAAAACTACCGATTATAACCCCTATCAAAGTCACTACCAATCCGATTACCCCCCATTGGTTATCTTTATTTTGCCAAAAACTTTCCTCAGGCTCAATTTCCCCAGGCATATTGCTGTGAAGGCTATTTTCAAACTCAGTGCCACGGTATCCAATGATCAATTTATCTCCTTCTCCAAGGGGGAGACTCGGACTCAAATAGGTATTCAAAGGATCGATACTTAGGATATGTTCTGCGTGAAGAGCTTGAGTTGTCTCATCAGACTTCACCAAGGTGAATTGATAATCTTCAGTTGTTAAGCCATCATTGGTCCCGAAGGTAATAAACCATTCCTCGCCAGTATGTAATATTTCACTTTCAATCACAAACTCATCAAGGACCGCCTTGGTGATTCCCATGGGGACTTCATCTACAAACTGGTCTAGGCTTATATCCGTAAAGTATTCTATTCGTTTATCGTCGAGGTAAATTTGGCAATGGTACGCTTCATCAATTAGGGAAATGTCCAAATCGAGGCTGTGGTAGTGATTCTGATGGGTAATATTCGTAACTAAAAAACGATGGGTTTCTCTGAGTTCATTGGCAAGGTTATCTCGGAGTAAATCGAGGAGGTCACCTTTACTTTTAAAAGCTTCGCTAGCCTGATTTTTTACCTCGATGGTTAATTTTAGGGTAGGTTTGACTCGAACAAAGCGTAAAAATCTTCTTAAGGGATTGTAGTAGGAGTCATTTTGTGGACTCCACTGACTTATGCCTAAGGAATTAGGGAATAAGCCTTTAAGAAGGGGATTCTTATGTGCCTGGAAGATCGAGGTTTTGATTTGATTCCGAATTTCCTGATCTAACTTTGGTGAAAACACATAGGCGTGGTAGGGAATGGAATAGGGAAAAATGACTTTTACCTGTTCTATCAAGCTATCCATTTCAGAGACAGCTCGTTTGTCCACAGCTATAGCATCTACTTTGTGATTAAGCAGAGCCATAAGAGAAAGGTCATGGCCTCCTGAAAATTCGAAAGAAAGGTCTCCAGCCTCGATGTCTATCTGGTGTTCTTTGAGCACACCTTTAGGAAAGAGAAAACCAGAAGTGGAGCTGGGTTTTACAAACATCATCCGCTTGCCTCGTAAATCGAGGATTTTTTGGATGGGGGCTGTCTGTAGGGTCATGATAGCTCCGTCAAATTGATCGCTTCCTCCAATTAGGTGGCTCCCAAAGACCGCTAAATCAGGAAAGTCCTCTTTCGATCTCAGATAGGCAAAAGGGGGGAAAATTCCAATATCAAACATTCCTTCATTAAGTGTATAACCCAAATCCGTTTCATCTACCAACTTGAGAGATACAACCCTGTCAAGTTCTTTTGCAACCTTTTCAAAAAGAGGCTCATATGTTTGTAGAACGAGCTCTGGGGTCTTGAAGCGGATAATACCTATATGAAGTGTGTCCTGGGCAAAGGAATTGCCTGGGTAGCCAAACGGCAGAAAAAGTAATAAGACGATACTTGCACTAACTAGAGGAATTCTTTTCATCAACTGATAAGTAAATAAAAATAAAATGGATCATGAGTCAAATTTCCGTTATTGCCAACATTTTAACAAATTGGTTCCGGAACCACTGCTTATGTCTGAAGATAGACTAAAGGAAAATATCGTGACGCCCTATGAGCCGCTAATCTCTCAGATTGAGGACTGGCCGATAGCGCAATTCTATCAGAATAAAGAAAAAATTTTTGAGGCAGTTCATGAAAATGCCAGATCTCAATTAACCAAAGAAGCGGGTTGTTCAGAAAGGGGGCTTATGGATTTGGTAGCTAGGACCATGTATCTAGAGCAGATCCGACGGAAGGAAGATCCCTGGAAGGTAGATCCCAAAGACGAAAAAAAATTCTGGAAAAAGATAAAGGGGAATCTGGTTGAATTCGAACAACTTGTTCGCAAAGGGGACTGGGAGGAAGGAACCGCAGTAGAAACACTTGATGAAATAATTGACCGTTACATTCAAGAGATTTCTAATACTTTTAAGCCTGGGACCTATCATTTTGCCAAACGTTTCCTCCCTTTTTTCTTCTCTTCCCTACTGAATGCATCTGCGGGGAAGACCCTTAAGGCCCTGAGTAATCACAGAATGCAGTTGCAGGAAAAGGTGCATCTTTTAGGAGAAATAGAAAGTCTTCGAAGTCTTTCTCAAAAAGGGACGGTGGTTTTGGTACCCACACACATAAGCAACATTGATTCAATCCTGGTAGGATGGTCTTTACATGCCTTGGGACTCCCTGCCTTTATTTATGGGGCAGGCCTCAATCTATTCAATTCTAAAGTATTGGCCTATTTTATGAGCCGACTTGGAGCTTATAGGTTGGATAGAAGGAAAAAGAATCCAATCTACCAGCAAACCTTATTATCATATGTGACACATGCGACCTCTCAAGGGGTACACGGCATATTTTTTCCGGGGGGAGGACGGATTCGATCGGGAATGATAGAGAAGAAACTAAAACTGGGCTTGTTGGGTTCTGCCATAGAGTCCCAGAGAAGAATGTTGATGTCGGATTCTCCACTTAGCTCGAAGAAGGTCTTTGTTGTTCCGCTTGTGATGAGTTATCACTTTGTGCTAGAAGCCAGATCTCTTATCAACCAGCACTTATCTCGAACGGGTCAGGAACACTACTATTTGCCCAACGATGAATTTACTAGCAACAGCAAATTCTTGAAGTTTGTTTGGAACTCTTTTAGTCGAACTTCTGAAATTACCTTATCCTTTGGCCAACCCATGGATGTTTGGGGAAACCCGGTAGACCAGGAAGGAAGGAGTTTTGACCAACAAGGCCGACTGCTTGATATCTCCCATTATTTTTTATCCAAGGGGCAGATTCGTATAGACCCACAGAGAGACAGAGAGTATACGCGAATTTTAGGAGAGCGAATTGTAGAACGCTATCACATTGAAAACTATGTTTTTTCTAGCCATATCGTAGCCTTTGTCGCTTTCGAAATGATCAAAAAGCGCTTCCCGGAATTTGAGGTATTTTCCCTCTTACGGCTATCCTGGGAGGATAGGCTGCTCAACAAGAAGGAATTTTTGGAGACTGTAGAAAGAGTTGTGAATCGCTTATTTGAAATGAAAGATCAGGGCAAACTCCACTTAGCAAGTCATATTAGTTTACAGATCGAGGATCTGGCTGAACATGGGATTCACAACTTGGGGATTTTTCACCCCAGAAGGCCTTTAGCTTTCATGGAAGGAGAGCAATTGACTTCCTACAACATGAATCTCCTCTACTATTATCACAATCGGCTGGTGGGCTACCAACTAGAGAGATATATTTAACATTTTTCCTATGATAAAGGATACAGTAGGAGTTGTCGGTACCGGATCCTTTGGCTTGGCATTAACCAATATACTAGCAGAAAACAGAGAAGTACTTTTGTACGCGAGGCGGAAGTCTGTACGACAAGAGTTAGAAGCATCCAAGCAGCACAAAAATATTCAAATTCATCCTAGTGTCCAGATAGCCCAAGAATTAGCTGAATTGCCCCAGCGCTGTTCCTTGATATTCTTGGCGATACCAGCTGGATATTTCGGTGAGCTTATTCGCACCATGTCCCCTTGGCTTAAGCCTTGGCATATGCTCATACACGGGACAAAAGGAGTTGATTTAGATCCGAAGGCCATGCCTCCTGGTGGAATTTCCCAATTAGAGAAGCTAACTAAGGATCAAGTATGGACCATGAGTCAGCTAATTCAACAGGAAACATCAGTGGTCCGTGTTGGTTGTCTTGCAGGACCCAACTTAGCCACGGAAATTATTAAAGGATATCCTGCCGCTACCGTAGTAGCGAGTAAATTTGACGAAGTGATTGAAGAAGGAAGTGAAGCCCTTCGAAGTACTCGGTTTCGGGTACATGGGAGCCACGATTTATTGGGGATAGAACTGGCAGGCGTTTTGAAAAATGTAATTGCCCTGGCTTCTGGGATGGTGGAAGGCCTAAATTGGGGCCACAACACCCGAGCACTCTTACTTACTCATGGATTGGGAGAAATGGCCATTATCGGAGATATTTTTGGGGTCGATCCTCGTTCCTTTCTCGGACTGGCAGGAATTGGTGACCTCATGGCTACAGCTTCCAGCTTGGATAGCCGTAATTATCGAGTCGGTAAGTTGTTGGCGGAAGGAAATCCCCTGGACAAAATCTTAGCCCAAATGGAGGAAACAGCAGAGGGAGTTCATACCATACCTTTGGTGAATGCCCTGGCTAACTCCTACCAGGTGTCTGTTCCTATTACTCAAAATCTCTATAAAGTGATGTTTGAAGGGAAGAATATCCAGAACTCCATCCAATTGCTGATGGAATTACCCTTAAGTGAGGATGTGACTTTTATATAATAAATCAGTTATCTTGATCCTAGGTCACCTCTGTTTTTTGCCACATAATCTTAGTATTTATGAATTGGAATTTTATTCTGTTGATCGCCTTCACCGTCGGATGCTATATTTCTCATTTTGCCCAAGATTCCTCCAAGAGAGTAATGGACCCTACTGTATACAAGGAATGGAAGGATATAGAAGGGGCTCAAATCTCAGCCCAAGGAGACTGGGTTGCCTACACCTTGAAACCCGGAGAAGGAGATCCTCAATTGGCCCTGTATGAAGTTGCGAGTGGGGAAACCGTTTGGTATCCCCGTTCTGATAAGGCCACATTTTCTTACGACGGAAAATTTCTGTTCTTTACCATACACCCTTCTGATGATACCCTCAAATTCTATAAGCGAAAAGACCTTCCCAAAGCAGATTGGCCTGGGGATAGCTTGGGGATCTATTCTCTGACAGATCAAAACTTATTGAAAATACCTCACCTCAAGTCTCTAAAAACCCCCCGTAGGTGGAGTGGTTGGATTGCCTATCAAACAGGTACAAAAGAAGGAAAATCACAAACCCTTCACCTTCATCAGTTATCCACTGGAGAAGAAGATACCCTGATGTCGGTGAGTGCCTTTGAATTTGCCGAGGAAGGTAAATATCTCCTTGCTATTCAAGAAGAGGTAGATAGTGTACAGGAGGCAGGAGTAAATTTCTATGACTGTGAAGCAGAATCTTGGACCCAATTATGGGAAGCAAAAGGAAAATATGCTCAGTGGGGACTGAGTCGGGATGGGGAACAAGTTGCCTTTGTACTGGATCAAGATACTACAAAGGCGCTTATCAGACCCTATGAGCTAGCCTATTGGAAAAAAGGCTGGGATAAAGCCCAAATAGTCTTCGATGATACACAGGAAGATTTACCCGATTCTTATCTCCTGAGTTCAGACTTCAAGCCCACCTTTTCTAAAGATGGAAAGCGCCTATTGTTCGGAATAAGAAGTTACCCAGTAGTAAAAGATACCAGCATATTGGATGAGGAACAGGTTCAGGTGGAAGTCTGGACTTACAAAGACCCACAGCTATATACACAGCAGGAAGTAGGATTGAAAAGAGAAAAAAAGCGCTCTTACAAAGCGATCCTAAACCTCAGCTCGATGAATATAAACTTCCTGGCGGATCGAGAAATGCCTGAACTCAGTTGGGGAGATGAAGGAAACGCTGATTGGGCCATTGGCTATGCCGAAGAAATGTACCAACAGGAAATGTCATGGGAAGGCTTTGCGAGAAAGGATCTCTACAAAATTCGTGTCTCATCCGGAGAACGAAGCTTGCTAGCACAAGGCATAGGTGGACAGCCCCGTTTATCTCCCGGAGGGAAGTATGCTTTTTGGTATGACTTGCCCGACTCGAGTTGGCAGGCCATAGACTTAGCAAGTGATCGTCGGATTAACCTTTCCCAAGCTATCCCTACTCCGATGTATGATGAATTAAACGATCGCCCTATGCATCCCTATCCCAATGGCATGGCAGCCTGGATGGAGGGAGATTCCCACATATTATTATATGACCGCTATGATATTTGGAAGGTAAGTCTTTCTAACCCTTCTCAAGTACAAAATCTGACCAATGGCCGAGATGGGGATTCCCGATACCGTTATATTCAACTAGATCCTGAGCAACGATTTATTCCCACAAATTCGACGCTGTTACTCCATTACACAAATGAAACTTCTCTGCAGCAAGGTTATTCCTGGCTCAATCTTGAAGATGGAAGTTTGAGTACACCCTTAAAAGGAGATTTTGCACTTTCCCGCAGACCTCTAAAAGCCAGACAGGCCGATAAGATCTTATTTACCCAAGAAGACTTTGAGGTCTTTCCTGACTTGCAGCTAACAAATTCCCAATTCTCCCCCCCAGTAAAAATTAGCCTTGCTAATCCACAGCAAGGGGAGTACCGATGGGGAAGTATTGAACGAGTAAGCTGGACTTCTTTGGATGGAATTCCCTTACAGGGCTTGCTGGTAAAACCCGAAGGCTTCGATCCGGAGAAACAGTATCCCATGATTGTAAACTTTTATGAAAGAAGTTCTCAAGGATTGCATCGACACCGTGCCCCAGAGCCCCATAGATCCACCATCAACTATTCCTACTATGCCAGCCGGGGCTATATTATTTTTAACCCAGATGTGGTTTATAGGGAGGGCTATCCTGGAGAAAGTGCCTACAATTGCGTAATTCCCGGGGTTACCAAACTCCTGGAGACGGGTTATATAGACCCTGATAGGATAGGCGTTCAAGGGCATAGTTGGGGAGGGTATCAGATTGCCTATTTGCTAACCCGAACAAATATCTTCCGGGCAGCAGAGGCCGGAGCACCGGTTGTAAATATGATTAGTGCTTATGGAGGAATTCGCTGGGGCTCAGGATTGAGCAGAATGTTTCAATACGAGCGGACTCAGAGTCGAATCGGGGGTACTCTATGGGATTATCCCCTCAGGTATATGGAGAATTCCCCTATTTTTACCCTGGATAAAATTCAGACCCCAGTTCTTATTCTACACAATGACGAGGACGGGGCGGTCCCGTGGTACCAAGGCATCGAATTTTTTGTCGGGATGCGGAGGTTGGGAAAACCCGTCTGGCTTCTCAACTACAATGGTGAGCCCCACTGGCCCTTAAAGTGGCAAAATAGACTGGATTTCAACTTGCGAATGTCTCAGTTCTTTGACCATTATTTAAAAGAAGCTCCTCTACCTACCTGGATGGAGAAAGGGGTTTCCCCTTTACAAAAGGGAATCGAACAAGGGTTCGAGTTACTGAAAGAATGAGAAGGTTTCTCCCCTTTTGTTAGAGAGTAAATTTTTGAAAATACGTTTCTGTTGTTGTAAAAAGTTTTCGTATACTTTACCCCTTTCATTCAACCCCAATTTTTACCATGTCACAAGGTCTGTTCCTACGTTTATTTCGAAATTTGTCTATTTTTGCATCAGGGATTATATGTTCTTTTTCTCTATATGCCCAATATGGAGAACCTGTGGAATTGGTAGATCCTACAATTGATGCGGCGAACTCTCGATGGTTCTTTTTTTCTTCTGCTTGTCGTCCGTTTGGAATGGTCAATCTGAGTCCGGATAATCTGACGGAAGGGACATGGGGAACCGGGTATCGCTACAATGTAGATACCATCAGAGGCTTTAGCCATATACACGCATGGCAGCTTTCTGGGATATCTGTTATGCCTTTAGCAAAAAAGGTGGATGGCCGAGGAGGGAGCTCCAGTTTTGCCTCGCCATTTTCTCATGAAAATGAGCGAATAGATCCAGGATATCACTATGTATGGCTGGAAAATGGAGGAATCGATGTGGAATTAACATCAACTACGCGTGTGGGATTTCATCGATATACCTTTCCTAAGGTTCAGCG
Source organism: Bacteroidia bacterium (assembly GCA_965263105.1). Taxonomy (GTDB): domain Bacteria; phylum Bacteroidota; class Bacteroidia; order J057; family J057; genus JBCCTX01. Next base: position 3,289,669 of record CBDHGL010000003.1, read on the forward strand.
AAATCATGTGTTGTTTAATCTAGGAGGAAACCTGGGGCCCTCTGAAATGGTTAAAGGGCATTTAAAGCGGGTTAATTCAAAAGAAATTGAAGGATATTCGATCAATGGGCCAACGAGAAGAAGGCCTAAGGAGGCTCCTGTTTATTTTGTGGCTCGTTTTTCTCAACCCATAAAACAAATTTCTGGTTGGCAGGGAAAACAAAGGTCGGATAAGGTTTCTGAAGTTACAGGCGCTAAGTCTGGGGCTATATTGTCTTTTTCAACGGTTCCAGAAAAACCCTTGTTGATGAAAGTGGGCATTTCTTATGTAAGTATTGAGCAAGCACGTTTAAACATGGAGGTGGAATTACCCCACTGGGATTTTGATCAGGTAGTGCAGGAATCTAGAAGTGAATGGAATACATGGTTGAGTAAAATAGAAATTGAAGGGGGGGGTACTGAACAACAGCAACGCTTCTATACTGATCTATGGCATGCCCTCCAAGGACGTAGAATCATCAGCGACGTGGATGGGAAATACATGGATCTGACAGGCGAGGAGGCTAGGGTCGGACAGATACCTACAGACTCTGCGGGAGTTCCTCTATTCAACCACTACAATTCAGATTCATTCTGGGGGGCACAATGGACGTTAAATACCCTGTGGCACCTGGTATACCCCAAAGTAACGGAAGAATTTTGTCAATCTATGTTGCAAATGTATAGGGATGGAGGATTAATTCCTCGTGGACCCTCTGGCGGCAATTATACTTTTGTGATGACTGGGGCTTCTTCCACACCTTTTTTTGTTAGTGCTTTCATGAAAGGAATTAGGGGATTTGATGTGGATTTAGCCTATGAAGGGCTATTGAAAAATCACATGCCAGGAGGAATCATGGGAAAGGCAGGATATGAGCATGATACAGAAATTGGAGGAGGTATTGAAGCCTATATCAGTAAAGGCTATGTTCCTTATCCCGTCGCTCTTAAACAGTATGGATATCACCAGGATGGAGGAGGTCAGACGTTGGAATATGCCTACCAGGATTGGTGTCTGGCTCAGATGGCTAAAGAACTGGGAAGAAATGAAGACTATGAGCACTTTATCCAACGGGCAAAAAATTATCAAAATCTCTATGACTTTACCACTGGATGGATGCGGCCTAAGGATGATACAGGCAAATGGTTGGAACCCTTTGACCCGCTTAAATATGACGATGGCTGGGTAGAAGCTACTGCAGCCGCTTCTACTTGGTTTGTTCCCCATGATGTTAAAGGCCTGGCAGCCCTAATGGGGGGAAATGAGGTCTTTATTACGCGTTTAAACCAGGCGTTAAAGGAGGCTCAAAATCATGGCTTTGTCAACCCAAGTAAAGAAGAACGAGATAAATACATAAACTATGGGAACCAACCTTCCATGCAAACAGGACATATGTTTACCTATGTAGGTGCTCCTTGGATGACACAGTATTGGATCAGAGAAGTTCTTCAGGAGGTGTACAGTGGAAATGATCCCCAAACAGGCTATAGTGGAGATGAAGACCAGGGACTTATGGGAGCTTTGGCGGTCTTAATGAAAATTGGTTTATTTTCAATGGATGGAGGAGCAAGTAGCGAACCCATTTATGAGATTACCTCCCCCATTTTTGATAAAATCACTTTGCATTTGGATGAAGAATATTATCCAGGAGAGAAATTTATCATCCAAACTTCCAATAATGGAAGCAATATGCCTTATATTCAATCAGCTTTATTCAATAATACCCCACTTAACAAAGCATGGATTTACCATAAGGAATTGATAAAAGGGGGTATATTATCCTTGGAGTTAGGCCCCGAACCTAATAAGGATTGGGGGAGTAGTCCACAAGACTGGCCCCCTTCCTTATCAAATTAAATGGAAATGATGCGCTTTTTTATAATATTCTTCTCCATAGGCATATTTTTATTAAGCTGCCAAGTGCCAATTAAGAAGGAAGAATCGGCCATAACCTCAAGGCCTAATATTCTCATCGCAATATCCGATGACCAATCCTTCCCACATGTTTCTGTTCATGGAAGTTCAGAGCTCTATACCCCAAATTTTGATCGAGTTTCTCGTGAAGGGGTACGCTTTGTTAACGCTTTTGCTTCTTCTCCTGGGTGTAGCCCATCGAGGGCATCTTTACTAACGGGGAGACATACCTGGCAATTAGGAGCTGCTGGGACTCATGCCAGCCATTTTGATACAGCTTTTGTCGCTTTCCCCGATCTATTAGAAAAGGCAGGTTATTGGATTGGTTTTACCGGCAAAGGCTGGGGGCCTGGCAAATGGGAACTTAGCGGAAGGAAAAGAAATCCCGCTGGGCCAGAATGGAACATTAAGGAACTAGATAGCCCTCAAGGGATTAGTTCTAAAGACTATGCTGGGAATTTTGAAGAATTTTTGAAACAGAGGCCGATAGACCAACCTTTTTATTTTTGGTTCGGAGGCCACGAGCCTCACCGCGTTTTTAAGGAGGGAATTGGAAAGGAAAAGGGAAAAAACTTAGAGAAAATTGAGGTTCCCGAGTTTCTCCCAGATAATGAGCTTATCAGAAGTGATATCGCAGATTATTATGTCGAGATAGAATGGTTTGATCAACAACTCGGAAAAATGTTGGACCTACTCGAATCAATAGGAGAGTTAGATAATACCTTTATCCTTGTTACTTCGGATAATGGGATGGCCTTTCCTAGGGCAAAAGCCAATCTGTATGAATATGGATTTCATGTTCCTATGGCCATCCGTTGGGGAGATCGTGTGGCAGGAAATTATATCTCAGAGGATTTGGTCAGTTTTGTCGATATAGCCCCCACTCTATTAGATGTGGCACAAGTAAGCCCTGATCCCCTTTCACCAATGGTGGGAAATAGCCTGAAGGACCTTCTCCTTCAACAATCCTCTTACAAAAAGAGCTATCTCCACGAGGCGATTTATTCTGCCAGAGAACGGCATAGCTCCTCCAGGTACCATTCCTTGAGTTACCCCCAACGTGCACTGAGGACAGCAGATTACCTGTATATTCATAATTATCGTCCAGAAAGGTGGCCGGCTGGTGCCCCCCAGAAATATGGGGAGGGCAATTATCCCACGGAAGAAGAAATTCTTCAAAAAAAACGGGGGCCAGCACATGGTGCTTATCATGATATTGATCCTTGTCCCAGTTTAGATTATTTGATCGCACAGCGTGAAGAGAAGGACGGGGAATACTTCCACTTGGCTGTAGATCATCGGCCTAAAAGAGAAATGTTTGACATTAAGAAGGATCCTTATTGTTTGAATAACCTAGCGATGATACCTAAGTATGATAAATTGAAGGATTCACTAGAACATGTCCTCAGGTCATATTTGGAGGCTACTAGAGACGCCCGGGAAATCGATGGAGGAGATATATGGGAAACCTACCCGCGTTATTCTAAACTTAGACAATTTCCTACCCCCTCTTGGGTGGAAAAAATGCCTGAGAAAGTGCCAGTTCAGGATTGGTTAAAGTAAGAGCTAAACCCCTATAATTGAACCCTTATCGAAAAATAGTCGCAATTGGTCGAAATTTTCATAATTATTTCGATAAAAATTAAAAATAAATTGTGTTTTATTTGAATTATGGAATTAATTCCTTACTTTTGAATTGTAATTAGCACGCACGTTCTTTCTAAACTATTCATATCGTTTCATTTACTTTCTGGATAGCCATCACTGAATGGTTTTTCAGATATACCTTCAGGTGAGCCATGTGCTCATATTTGGCAGTGGAATGTCACATCGTAAAGATTCCACTGCCATCCTGAAGTATTGCTGCACGTTCTTTTCAACATTTTTTTGTCCCTGACACACCTTGGGTATGGAGAAATACCCCGAAAGGGGTATTACACCTACCTATTATCTAAGCCTGTATTCCTATACACGGCTGTCACGGGAGAGGTATGCACACATGTAATTAGTAATCTATTGTAAAAAATTCTACAAAATTTTTCTCACTATGAAAACCTTAGTTTCGCACAACACTCATACAATCATCTACCCAGCCCCTGCACATGGTCCTATTGTCAATAAGATATACATTGTTCCCACAATTTTCCTTCTGGGCTGCTTCTTGCTATTAGCTCATATGACCCAGGCAAAGTCCTCTTTAGAGACATATGGAAACTGTGACTACGAAGTCTGCAAAAATGGTTTGATCGAGAACGGTAGCTTTGAGTATTGCAAGGAAGGCTGGAGTCTGGGTAGTACTACGGGGTACAACTATGATACCCACTATAACATGCACGGAAATTACAACATTTTCATTGTACCCTATCCTTACCACAATGATTATGCATCTCTTTCACAGACGATTAGTGCTAATGCAGGGGAAGAATACGACCTTTCTTTCTATGCAGGAGTTCACAATGCGGTTCATGACCAAGAAGTCGCCTTGCAATTTTTGGATGCTTCAGGGAATATCCTGGATCAATCCAGTGTGGAGATCAACTACGATGTAACCGGGACCTCAAGCTTGAAATCCTACAACTTATCTGGGACAGCACCATTAGGTACTCAATCCGTTAGAGTACTAGGGTCTGTAGATAAGGCTCCAGGATATACCTACGCCTATTTGAAGTTAGATGCCGTTTGTTTGACCATGGTCGGAGGAGGAGGAGGATCTCTGCCTGTAGAATGGTTAGGGTTTGATGGGGAAAAAAGGGGAAATGATGGTCTCCTTACTTGGCAAACGGCGATTGAATCTAATGCTTCGCATTATGATATTGAGAGATCTTTGGACGCAGAGACCTTTGAGAAAATTGGAGAACTTGCAGCTGTCGGGAATACCCAAGATATTTCCACCTATAGTTTTATCGACAAAAAAGCAGCTAAACACTTGCGGGGAACTGTATACTACAGACTCCGTCAAGTTGACCAAGATGGGAAAATTGCCTATAGCCATCTGGTAAGCATAGCGTTTGAGGGCACATTGGGATTCGAAGTTTCTATGAACCTATACCCCAATCCCACTACTGAATTTGCCCAAATTTCTCTCCAGGATGGCTCTACTATTAGGCGAGTAAGTGTTCTCAACGGCATAGGAGAAAAAATGGGTGTCAACCAAACTGTAGACAGAGATGTTGTAAGCCTGGATCTCAGCCAACTCATTCCGGGATATTACTTCGTTCAAGTTCTTACTCAATCTGGATATAAGATAACGAAAACGCTCATCGTAACTAAGTAGTGTGGTTAATTTCATATAGTGAGGTTTTTAAGGGTGGGCTATACGAGAGTATAGCCTGCTCTCATTTAGTAAGATTTTGTGTAAATAAATAAAATTAAAAAATTTGAAAAATGAAATAAATTACTTAAATTGCAACCACTTTAATATCGTATCGAGGTATTTGTCTTTAGGTTAAATAAAAAGGAATAGATTTTTTAAACCCTTAGTAAGTTCTTTTTAGCCTGTCTTCCTCGACAACTCCATTTGTCCCATTAAAATGACCATTCGCAATTTATTACTTTTATTTGAAATAAATTAAAGTGTAAATTTCCTCGAATTAGTATTAGAAATAAACTGCACGTCTTACATGAACTATTTTGCCAACTTTTTCTTTTCCGGGAAAACAAGGGTTCTTCTATTGGAAATTTTTTTCACCTTTGGTCTTACCCTTTCGGGATTTTCTCAGGGCTTAGATACTCCTGCTCCCATGGGAGCTTTCCTTAATGGGGTATTTCCATCGGTCACTCCTAGCCAGGGATCTGGAGAGGTGACTTACACTACAGCCAATGCCTTTCCCAACCTCACATTTGTTGATCCGGTTAAACTTCTAGAGATGCCTAACCAGCAATTTATGGTGGTGGGGAAATCGGGGCAAGTATGGATATTTAATGGCCAATCTAGCACCTCAGTGAAAACCTTAATTTTGGATATAAAAGACCAAGTGGTTATTGGAGGAGATGGAGGAATGGTAGGAGGGGTTTTGCATCCGGAGTTTGGACAAGTAGGTTCTCCCAATAGAGGGTACTTCTATCTTGTCTATCGCTATACACCTGCAAAAGGGACTAATGGAAGTTTTGGATACTGGCGCTTGTCGCGTTTTACCTTAGAAGATGGAGCTACTCAAGTAAACCCCAACTCAGAGTACGTCCTCATCCAGCAGTTTGACCGCCATGATTGGCACAATGGGGGAGACATGTTTTTTGGTCCTAATGGATTCCTATATGTGATTGGGGGAGACGAAGGAGAGGCAAATGATTATTTCAATGTCACCCAGCAAATTGACAAATGGTTATTTGGCGGCATTTTTCGACTGGATGTAGATAAGCGAGGAGGAAATATTAGCCATCCTATACGCCGTCAACCTCAAAACCAAGCCACACCTCCTTCTGGATGGCCTTCCAGCTTTACGCAGGGCTACTATATCCCCAACGATAATCCCTGGCAGGATACAAATGGGGGTATTCTGGAAGAGTTCTATGCACTTGGTACCCGCAGCCCTCACAGAATGACCTATGATGCAGTATTAGATGAAATCTGGGTAGGGGATATCGGTCAACAGTCAAGAGAAGAAATTAGTGTAGTTTATAAAGGAGATAATTTGCAATGGCCATACAAGGAGGGAACCCTCAATGGAGTCAAACCGCGGCCTACCCATGTCATAGGAAATGAAAGGCCTCCTGTCTATGAATATGGAAGAGGAGTTGGACGAGCGGTAATCGGAGGCTATGTCTATCGAGGGAGTTTATTCCCAGAGCTTCAAGGAAAATATCTTTTTGGTGATCACGAAACCCAAAATATCTGGTCCCTGGTTCGAAATAACGGTCAAGCGCCCACGGTCGAGTTCCTAGTCAATTTACCTGTGGAGGGATATGGAGGAAAAGATGGTTTATCTACTTTTGGAGAAGATGCTGCTGGAAATATTTATATGGCGGATTTATTTGGGACTGATTTGGATGGAGGAAAAATTAGAAAATTGGTACAGACCGGCAACATACCAGATCCACCTCAAAAACTTTCTGACCTCAACGTTTTCGCCAATCTTTCTACCCTCCAGCCTAATTCTGGAATAGTCCCTTACACGGTAAATACCCCTCTATGGTCCGACAGGGCAGTAAAGTCTCGATGGATCGCCCTCCCAAATGATGGTACCCACAATACCCCTTCAGAGCAAATAGTTTTTGATTCGGAAGAAAACTGGGAATTTCCCGAAGGAACAGTTTTAATTAAACACTTTGAACTCCCTGTTGACGAAAGAAATCCAGGTATCACCCGGAAATTGGAAACGCGTTTTTTTGTATACACCACTGTAGGCGATGCCTATGGCCTTACATACCGTTGGAATGAGGCTGGGACCGAGGCCTTCTTATTGACAGATGCCGCAACAGATGATATATCTATTACCCGGGAGAATGGAACTTCCTATATCCAAACCTGGGCCTATCCTAGCCGCCAGCAGTGTATGGATTGTCATAATGCAAATGCTGGATATGCCCTAGGAGTAAAAACTCGGCAGATAAATGGGAATTTTACCTACCCTGGCTCTAGGATATCGGATAATCAGTTGAACACCTGGAATCACTTGGGGATGTTTACCGAGGATATCGGATCTCCTGCAGAGCACCCACATTCTGTTAATTTAAACGCCCCTGGAACAAGCGTTGAATATCAAGCTAGGTCCTACATAGATGCAAATTGCTCCTATTGCCATCAACCTAACGGGGTAAATGGGGTTTTCGATGGAAGAGCTCGTTCTCCTCTCTATCACCAGGATATGATTGAAACCAGGGTTATTAGTAACGCCTCAACCCCTGGTAATGTAGTAATCAAGCCTGGAAGCCCTACCCAATCAGAGTTGTGGATTAGGGACGAAAGTACAGGCAATATTGCCATGCCCCCAGTAGCGAAAAACCTGGTTCACGATGAATATATTCAGACCCTCAATTCATGGATTAATTCTATAAATACGAATGAACCTGCCAGACCCGATAATGGCTGGTATACCTTAGAAGCTAGACACAGTGGGAAAATTGCTGGGGTAAGCAATGGATCCGAAGCGGATAATGCTCCGATTGTCCAAGAGACTGATACAGATTTACCCGCTCAGAAATGGCTGTTTCAACATGTAGGAGAAGGGCTTTACAGAATTTCTGCTCAGCATAGTTATAAAGCCCTCAGCTATACCGAAATGCGTTCTACTCAAGGAGCGAATGTTACCCATGAAAGTTGGAAAGGGGCTCAGGACCAAACTTGGTATGTATTTGCCACAAACGGGGGATACTATCAGGTAGTCAATGCCTACAATGGCTTGTTCTTGGATGTATTTAATGGGGGAACAGAAGAGGGAGCTAACCTAATATTATGGCAGGAGAATGGAGGCCAGAATCAAGAGTGGAAACTCGTCCCAACTTCAGGACCGAGTACTGCAACAGATTTGTTGGCCCATTGGTCCTTTGATGGGGGTTCTTTGAACGATTTTGCTGGGCTCGTTCCAGACAATGCTTCCATGGAGGGACAAATTGAAACAAATCTCCCAGGAATTTCTGGTGAAGCGGTTCGGATTGATAGAAACGGATATCTTCGGGTCCCTCATAGTGAAGACCTGCTATTAGGTGGAAGTACCTATCCCGATTTTTCTGTGGCCTTCTGGTTGAAAATAGAGCAGCACAACGGGCCCTGGATGAATTTATTTACTAAAGGGAATGAAAATCCGAGAACTCCTGGAATTTGGGTAAACCACATCACTGGGGGTATTCATTATCGTATCTCGACTACTAGTGGCTTTAACCAGGGAGGAAATTCAAATACTGATTTGAGAGAAAAACTCAATGAATGGGTGCATGTTACTTATGTGAAAGAAGGGGCCCAGCTTAAGCTATATATGAATGGAGACTTGGACCATACCCCAGTTAATTTTCCAGGTACTGTACTTACCAGTGAAGGAATTCCCCTTACCATAGGAAATTTTGAAAATGGAGGAGATGAGGGAATTTTCTGGATGGATGAATTGATGGTTTTTGGTAAAGCATTAAATGATTCAGAGATCTTAGAACTCTCTCAGCCGGACTTTCCCCCAGTAGCCAATTGTGAACCCTTAAATTTCAACTCCTTGGGCATTTCTAGTCATGGAGGGAGCCAAGATGCAGGGGTAGCTGAGGTTTTGGATAGTGGAAAGACACTAAAGGTTTCCAATAATGGATGGAAATCTATTCCCTTTCCCGCCACCCTTAGTGCCAACTCTATATTGGAGTTCGAATTTAAAAGTGATATTACAGGAGAATATCACGCGATAGGTCTATCTTCTACCAATGCCTGGGAAGCTTCTCGTTCTATAAAAATATTTGGAACGCAGGATGTTGGCAATGATATAGAAGCTTCCGATTCATATGCCGGCAGTGGATATCAACACTATGTGATACCTGTTGGACAATATTATACAGGAGAAGTTGACAGAATCTTCTTCCTGGCTGACCATGATGCAGCTCCTGCAAATGGTACATCCTATTTTAGAAATGTGCGGGTGTATAACGAGGGAGACTGTCCTTTGATAGATCCCAATCCCTGTTCAGCGAGTGGATTGATCACCATGGAGAGATGGAATAATATTGGGGGCTCCTGGAATATCTCAGATATCCCGGTTTTTTCTGAGCCAACGGCAACTTCAGATCTGAATATTTTTGAAATACCGATAAACGCCTTCGATGAGTATGGAGTAAGGGTCCGTGGATATATCTGTGCCCCACAAACAGGTGAATATACCTTCTGGCTTGCCAGCGATGACAATGGAGAACTATGGCTTAGTACAGATGAAAACCCAGGGAATAAGGTATTGATTTCTCAGGTACCTGTATGGACAGGTTCTAGGGAATGGACTAAATACCCTGAGCAAAAATCTTTCTCTATTTCTCTGGAAGCTGGTAAGACCTATTACATTGAAGCCCTCATGAAAGAAGGGGCTGGGGGCGACAACTTAGCTGTAGGATGGCAGTTGCCCGATGGAAGGCTTGAAAGACCCATTCCTGGGCAATATCTATCACCTTTTTTATCTACTGACGATACCCCACCTTCTGTACCTCAAAATTTAACTGTTTCTCAGATAACTTCTGATGGAGCCATTCTTAATTGGGATCCTTCAACTGATGATGGAATTTTTGTGGGCTACTATGTCTATCAAAATGGAGATCCTGACCCAGTTTCCTCGATAACAGATGGTAGTACCACACTCTCTCTTTCAGGATTGGGGGAAAGCTCCACCCATCAATTTTCTGTAGCCGCCTTTGATGCAGAGGGAAATTTATCTGCTCAATCTCAGGCCGTTCAAGTTACAACGGAGGCAGCTTGTCCTAAAATTGCTTTATACCATACTGATTTTGAAGAAGGGGCAGGGATTTGGGAAATTGAGCCAACAAGTGGTCCATTTACCCCTGGTTCCTTCCTGGGAAGTGGAGGTAATTGGGCAACTAGTGGGGAAAGATTCCTGGTCCTTCAGGGAGATAGTGAAAAATCTCGTGCGACTACTCGATCGCTAGATTTAAGTGCCTACTCTGAAGTAAAGTTTGGCTTTACGGCGCGATTCTTAGAGCATGGAAGAGATGGAGATGGCGTCGCTCTCCAAGTTTCTATAGATGGTGGTGCAACATTTAGCACAGTAAGAGAGTGGTCCTTTGGGGCAGGAGATCTGGAAATAGTAAGCCCACTTACGTCAAATCGTTTATATGGGGACGTGTTAATCACGAATAATTTCACCGATCAAACCCAATTCCGCCTCCAAATCAATATGCTTGGATCAAGAGGCTATATAACAGGGCGATTTGATGACGTTTCAATCGAGGTATGTCAATTAGATAATTGTACAAGCGAGTCCAACCTGGCTTCGAATCGATCAGCTCGTCTATCGAGTCAATATGGGAATGGATCTGGGGATCTGGGTACCGATGGCAACTATGTGGGCAACTCTCCCTGGAGTGCGGATTTGGTCCACACGACAAATGAGGCTCAACCCTGGTGGGAGGTAGATCTGGGAGCTAGAAGCCAGGTAGATTCTCTGGTGATCTACAACCGGACCAACGGCAATCAGGGACGCTTGAAAAACTTCTATATCCTGACTTCAGATGCGCCTATGTCGGGCTCTTTGGCCGAGTTGCTGGTTCAACCTGGGCTTAGCAGTGTCTACTTTGCCTACAAGGCCGATTCTATTCAACGCATTCCCGTTAATGCTGAAGGAAGATATGTGCGGATTCAATTGAGTGGTAATGATATCCTCCACTTTGCAGAAGTCGAAGTGATCGGCTGTAACCTGGAGCAACTCTGTGAAACGCCTGTCGTATCGATCGATCCAGTTTCTCCGCTCAATGAGGATGGAAGCCCTGTTCAATTGAGTGCCAGTCCTTCAGGAGGTGTCTGGAGTGGGGCTGTGGATGGCTCAGGGGTATTCGATCCTTCCTTGGGAGTAGGAACCTATGAGCTGATCTACAGCTATGAAGCGTTTTCTGGCTGTGAGGGCTCCGATACCCTGGAGATCGAAGTTCTTCCCTCAGGCTCTGTGTGTGATGCCCCTGCCAATCTGGCCTCCAATGGCACTACCAGTCAGTCTTCTACCTATGGCAATGGAGTAGCAGGCTTGGCCATAGATGGCAACACCACTGGCTCCAATGCTTGGAGTGCCGACCTTCAGCACACCACCCGAGAGGCTCAACCCTGGTGGCAGATAGACCTGGGTCAGCAAAGCAAATTGAATGAAATCGTACTCTATAACCGGAGTGATAATAGCTTCAACCGCCTCAAAGCCTTCTATGTCCTGGTATCTGATGTACCGATGAGTGCTTCCAGTAGCCTGGATGAGTTACTGGCCAGCAGTTCTGTAAGTCAGGTTTACTTCCCTGGGGTAGCTGGTGCAGTAGAAAGCATCGCCCTGGATGGACTCAGTGGCCGTTATGTCCGTGTCCAACTCTCAGGAAGCAATATCCTGCACATGGCAGAAGTAGAGATTATGGGCTGTCGTGAAGATGGAGGCTGTATCGATCCGATCGTAAGCATCGATCCCGCAGGCCCCTTTGCAGCCGATGCAGGTCCTCAGCAACTGGTAGCTAGCCCAGTCGGAGGAAGCTGGAGTGGAGCAGTAAGCTCAACCGGAATCTTTGATCCTAGCCAGGGAATCGGAAGCTATGAGATCCTTTATACCTACACCGATCCCAATGGATGCAGTGCCTCTGCTGTAAGCACCGTAGAAGTCATCCCAGGAGGCTGTGATGCGACTGTTAACCTGGCGCTGAATAAGCTGGCAGAACAGTCAAGTACCTATGGCAATGGGAATGCTTCCATCGCAGTAGATGGCAATAGCCTGGGCACTTCTCCCTGGTTGGCAGACTTGGCCCACACCAACAACGAGGCCCAGCCCTGGTGGCAGGTGGACCTGGGAGCGATCTCCAATATCCAGCAGGTGAAGATTCACAACCGGACAGATTGCTGCCAAGGCAGACTGAAGAACTTCCATATCCTGACTTCTACTGAGCCTTTCTCCTCGACAGCGAGTTTGGATGAGCTCCTGGCAGATCCTTCAGTAGAGGACTACTTTGTAGCCGGAGCGGCTAGCGTTGAGAATACCTACAACCTGATCAAGGAAGCACGTTATGTGCGCATCCAGCTATCAGGGAGCAATATCCTTCACATAGCTGAGGTAGAAGTCCTAGGCTGTGCCTCTGAGAATGATCCCTGCTTTGGCGAGCAAGCTGCCCAGATCCTGGGAGCAGAAGATCAGACCATCGGCTTTGGCTCCTACCAGCTCACTGCCAGCCCCGCTGGAGGAAGCTGGAGTGGAGACGTAACAGAAGCAGGCCTCCTGCTGGGTACGACTTGCCCAGGCAGCTATGAGGCGATCTACACCTATGACAATGGTCAGGGCTGTGTAAGTAGAGATACAGCTACGATCGTAGTGAAACCTGAAGTGATGGATGTCTTCATCTATGCAGGTCAGTCCAATGCCACCGGGGCTCAGAATACCCTGGATGTGTTGAGGGTAGGGGATAGTCCTTATGATGAAAAGATCTCCTATGCCTGGAACATCCCTGGTTTGGCCACCTCCAATGGCTGGGAAAGCCTCCAGGCCATCGAAGTAGACCCTGCAACCAACCGCAGGGGCCATGGAGCAGAGATCAGCTTTGGTAGGACCTTATTTGAAGCAGGGTATAACAACATCGGTATCATCAAAGTAGCCAGAGGAGGAACCAACCTGGCCAACCACTGGGATCCCAACACGACGCTGACAGGAGTAAGTGGCAACTTCGGGATGTATCCCGAGATGCTCAATACGGTCAATGCCCGTCTGGCAGAGCTAGATGCTCAAGGCATTCCCTATCGAATCACCGGCTTCCTCTGGCATCAGGGAGAAGGAGATATGAATCCGAGTATGGCCTCGATCTATGGAGCCAACCTGACTGAACTGATCAGTGCCCTGCGGAGTGACTTTGGGCAAGAGTTGAAGGTCTTCCTGGCCTCGGTCTACAACCCCAATGCCACAGAAGAGGAGGGGATGTTGGTACGCAATGCCCAGCGGGATGTAGCTACAGCCGATGCCCAGGCCTATGTAGTGAACCTCGACACGGTTTACTACGATGGAGACTTCAATCCCAACTCGGAGAACCTAATAGCCGACAACCTGCATTACAACTCCATCGGCCAGATCAAGAACGGATCTTCCTTTGCCAATACGCTGTTGACCTTCCATCCAGTAGAAGGATGTGAGGATGAGAACACAGGCGCCTGTGCCAGTCCAGAGAACCTGGCCTTGAACCAGCCCACAGAGCAATCGAGTACCTATGGTCTGGGAACAGCTAGTCTGGCCGTAGATGGCAACCGGACAGGAAGCTCCCCCTGGAGTGCCGACCTACAGCACACAGAGGTAGAGGCCCAACCCTGGTGGCAGGTGGACCTGGGAGCAGTGAGTAACATCGAGCAGGTGAATATCTACAACCGAACAGACTGCTGTGCAGGAAGGTTGAACAACTTCTACATCCTGGTCTCGGACAATCCCTTTGATCCCACTGCTACCTTAGATGAGTTGAGAAACGATCCCAATAACTATGTCCACACCTTCACAGGAAGGGCAGGACTGTTGGAGAACATCACCATAGGAACCACGGGTAGATATGTGCGCATCCAGCACACAAGGACTATCCAGCTCCATCTAGCAGAAGTAGAAGTGATGGGTTGTGCCATTGGCACCCAGGGCAACAGATTGGCCAATGCCAATGAGGCAGAGGCAGGGGAGAACATTGACTTTGACTTGAGGGTCTTCCCCAATCCCAGCTCAGGTAGAATCACGATCAGCATAGACCAACTGGCTCAAGGGGAACCGGTAGAGTACAGCCTCTACAACCTACAAGGGCAAAGAGTATGGCAGACAAGAGGACAGAGAACAGAACAGGTAAACCTCAGCCATCTGGCTAAGGGAGTGTATTTACTCAAGGCAGAGGGATCGAAAGGGAACCTGACTAAACAACTTATCATTAATTAAGGATGAAATGGAGGATTCTGGATGGGAGGCATAGAGCGGTAAATTGGAATTGTTGAATATTTGTATATTTTATTATTGAAAAATCAATAAAATGTATTAAATTTGTATGCACATTATTCGCACATCATGGTTTTTATAATTTTCCAGTATCCATTGGATTAAATAAAAGAAAGGAATACGATAGCTTTTCTTATGACCAAGAAATTAGAGCCGAAAGCCCTATTTTTTTGACAGTTTGCACATATAGCTTACACATTTGAAATTAACTGAAGTATAATTGTTCTGCACACTTAAATAAAAACAGCACAGCTGCAAATGCTTATGAATTCTTATTACACTTTATCTCTTACAAAGAGGTTTGTTATTTTTTTGGCTGTGATTTTTTCTGGGTCAGTTACTATATGTCTAGGTGCTCCACCTAATGTAACGGAATTAGAAAAATCAAAAGTCAGAGAACTCTCCCTTACATCAATTGATTCTTTGGGAAGTTGTTCCGCCTTGGATTTTAGCTCGCTCCCCATCTCCAGCCATGGATTTGGACAAGATCAGGGATCAGCTGAATCTGTAGAAAATGGATCAGCCATTAAGATTTCAGGTAACTCCTGGAAATCAGTACCGCTTACCTATACCATCACACCCAATACGGTTCTAGAGTTTGAGTTTAAAAGTGATCTCATGGGAGAATACCATGGGATAGGTATGTCTGCTACCCAGAATTGGCAAGATGAATATGCCTTTAACTTATTGGGTACTCAGGGCTTTGCGGATGATATAGAATGGACAGATTCTACAAGGTACAACGGAGGATACCAACACTATATAATTCCTATCGGGCAGTATTATACAGGCTCTGTAGACCGTGTATTCTTTCTGAACGACCACGATATCGCTCCATCCGATGCAATTTCCTATTTCAGAAATGTGAGAGTCTATGAGGAAGGGACGTGTGATACCCTGGTTCAAGAACCTGAATGTCCCAAGGTTCCTTTGTATTTGACTGATTTTGAAGAAAGTATTGGCGTTTGGGTGGCTGAACCAACTAGTGGTCCTGCTACTCCGGGTTCCTTTCGCTCTAGTGGAGGTAGCTGGGCCTATAGTGGGGAATATTTTATACTAATCCAGGGGGATGGAGAAAAGTCGCATGCTACCACTCAATCTCTGGACTTAAGTGCCTATTCCGAGCTTAGGTTTAGCTTTACAGTACGCTTCCTGGAGCATAGCCGTATAAGAGATGGAGTAAGACTCCAAATTTCTACAGATGGGGGGCAGACCTTCAGCGATATCAACCACTGGACATTCGGCAACGGCGATTTGGAAATAGTCAGTACCTACACATCCAATCGCCTTTTTGCAGATATTTTAGTTACGGGAGAATTTTCTTCCCAAACCCAGTTTCGGCTTCAAATAACTGAAATCGGGGCAAGGGATTATATTACTGCCCGTTTCGATGATATATCCATAGATGTTTGTCCTCTGGATGGCTGTAGTTCCACAAGCAACATTGCCTTGAACCGGACTGCCCGTTTGTCAAGCCAATATGGAAACGGAAGTGCAGATCTGGGTGTGGACGGCATTAGAACTGGAACATCTCCTTGGAGTCCGGACCTGGCACATTCAACTAGAGAAGTACAACCTTGGTGGGAGGTTGATCTGGGAGCAACTAGTCAGGTAGATTCACTGATTATCTTCAATCGGACTGATGGAAACTGGGAGAGGTTGCAAAATTTCCATATTCTCGTATCTGATGCACCGATGAATGACTCTTTGGATAATCTTCTTCTCCAACCGGGAGTTGAAAGTGTATTTTTTCCCTACAAAGCAGATTCGATAGAGCGGATTTTTGTAAACGCCGTAGGTAGGTATGTTCGGGTTCAATTATCTGATGAAAATACCCTCCACTTTGCAGAGATGGAAGTTATCGGATGTAACCTAGAGCAAGTATGTGACATCCCGACAGTTGAAATAGAGGCAGCAGGACCCTTTAGTGAAGAAGCTGACCCCTTTCAATTGAGTGCTACTCCTTCTGGTGGTATTTGGAGCGGAGCTGTAGATTCTTCTGGGGTGTTCAATCCATCTATCGGAATAGGAACATACCAAGTGATTTATACTTATGAAGCCTTTGAAGGATGTGAAGGATCGGACACTTTGAGTATAGAAGTTTTACCAGCTAGTTTGGTCTGTGATAATCCTACGAATATTTCGCTTAACCGTACTGCCCGTATGTCTAGCCAATATGGCAATGGGGTAGGAGATCTTGCACTGGATGGAAATAGGGTAGGTAATTCTCCCTGGAGTGCAGATCTCACTCATACCACTAGAGAATTTCAACCTTGGTGGGAAGTTGACTTGGGAGGTAATAGCTTGGTAGATACAGTGGTAATATTCAATCGCTCGAATGGAAGTTGGGGAAGGTTAAGAGATTTCTACATTTTGGTTTCGGATGCTCCCATGAATGACTCACTGGATAACCTCCTAATTCAACCTGGGGTTACGAGTATATTTTCCCCTGGCAGGGTCGATTCTATTGGCAGAATTCCTGTTAATGCAGAAGGAAGGTATGTTCGGATTCAGCTTTCGGCAGAAAATACCCTACACTTTGCAGAAGTAGAGGTTATGGGCTGTAACATAGACCAAGTGTGTAATACACCAGTTGTATCAATCAGTCCTGCTGGGCCCTTTGTAGAAGGGGGAAGCACAGAACAATTGAGTGCCACTCCCATAGGAGGAGTATGGAGTGGAGCCGTTGACACCTCGGGAATTTTTGATCCTTCTCAGGGAGTTGGTACCTATGAAGTTATCTATACCTATGAAGAATTTGCAGGTTGTGTTGGAGCTGATACTACTTACATTACGGTGAATCCATTAGGAGATCCCTGTGATACTACAGGAGCTGTTCTTATTGATCCTGCTGGACCATTTGCAGAAAATGCAGGCGTTCAAACCCTTTCAGCGAGTCCGTTGGGCGGTGTATGGTCAGGTTCAGCCGATTCCAATGGCAACTTTGACCCAAGTATTGGTCAGGGGACTTACGAAGTGATCTACACCTACGACTTTAACAATGGCTGTATCAAAGCAGATACCATAGAAATTGTAGTTACTCCGGTCATAGATCCCTGTGATACTACCGCCGCTGTGGTGCTTGATCCCGCCGGACCTTTCTTGGAGGATGCAGGAATTCAGGCCTTAACGGCTAGCCCACTGGGGGGTGTATGGTCAGGTTCAGCCGACTCAAATGGCAACTTTGACCCAAGTATTGGTCAGGGGACTTACGAAGTGATCTACACTTACGACTTTGGCAATGGCTGTATCAAAGCAGATACCATAGATATCGTAGTTAATCAAGTAATAGATCCCTGTGATACTACTGCCGCTGTGGTGCTTGATCCCGCCGGACCTTTCTTGGAGGATGCAGGAATTCAGGCCTTAACGGCTAGCCCATTAGGGGGGGTATGGTCAGGTTCAGCCGATTCTAATGGAAACTTTGACCCAAGTATTGGTCAGGGGACTTACGAAGTGATCTACACCTACGACTTTAACAATGGCTGTATCAAAGCAGATACCATAGATATCGTAGTTAATCCGGTCATAGACCCCTGTGATACTACTGCCGCTGTGGTGCTTGATCCCGCTGGACCTTTCTTGGAAGATGCAGGTATTCAGGCCTTAACGGCTAGCCCACTGGGGGGGGTATGGTCAGGATCAGCCGACTCCAATGGCAACTTTGACCCAAGTATCGGCCAGGGGACTTACGAAGTGATCTACACCTACGACTTTAACAATGGCTGTATCAAAGCAGATACCATAGATATCGTAGTTAATCCGGTCGTTGACCCCTGTGATACTACTGCCGCTGTGGTGCTTGATCCCGCTGGACCTTTCATCGAAGATGCTGGTGTACAAGCTTTAACAGCAAGTCCGCTGGGTGGGGTATGGTCTGGCTCAGCCGATTCCAATGGCAACTTTGATCCAAGTATCGGTCAAGGCACTTATGAAGTGGTCTACACCTATGACTTTGGCAATGGCTGTATCAAAGCAGATACCATTGATATCGTAGTTACTCCAATTGTAGATCCCTGTGCGGGAACAGATACGGTGTTTATTTCTCCTGCTGGACCTTTCACAACTGACCAAGGGATACAACAATTGTTAGCAAGCCCTGCAGGCGGAATATGGTCAGGTTCGGCTAATTCCGATGGGACCTTTGATCCCAGTCAGGGAGAAGGAACTTACAGCCTAATCTACACTAAGGACTTCGGTAATGGCTGTATCAAAGCTGATACGATAGAGGTCGTAGTTGATCCTGTTGTGGATCCTTGTGATAATACTGCGGAGGTTCTGATAGATCCTGCAGGCCCTTTTGTTGAAGATGCCGGGATTCAAACCTTAACGGCTTCCCCTCTTGGAGGAGTATGGTCAGGGAATGCGGATAGCAATGGAAACTTTGACCCAAGCATCGGGCAAGGGACCTATGAAGTAATTTACACCTATGACTTTGGGAATGGCTGTGTAAAATCAGACACGGTGAGCATAGGCGTCTTACCGGTTGTTTCAAGCTGCGCAAATCCTACGAACATTTCCTTAAACCGTTCTGCTCGTATGTCAAGTCAATATGGCAACAGTGTGGCAGGATTAGGGGTTGATGGGAATAGGGTTGGGTCTTCTCCCTGGAGTGCTGATTTGGCACATACTACCAGAGAATTCCAACCCTGGTGGGAAGTAGACCTTGGGGGTACTAGTTCTGTAGATACGTTGGTGATATTTAATCGCTCAAATGGAAGCTGGGGAAGGCTGAAAAACTTTTATGTCTTGGTTTCCGACGCTCCTATGGATGGTTCTTTAGACGACTTACTCCTTCAATCAGGTGTCAGTAATACGTTTTTCGCAGGGAAAGCTGATTCCATAGCTCGCATCCCTGTGAATGTGCAGGGTAGATATGTACGTATCCAATTGTCAGATGAAAATACCCTTCACTTTGCCGAAGCAGAGGTGATTGGTTGTAATCTTGAACAGATTTGCGTAATGCCCTCCGTTTCCATTGATCCTGCAGGGCCTTTCGAAGAAGGGACTGGCCTCCAGCAATTGACTGCAAGCCCTGCAGGGGGTGTTTGGAGTGGGGCGGTAAGCGCTTCAGGAGAATTCAATCCTTCTCTAGGAGTAGGTACTTATGAGGTAATCTACACATATGAAGTCTTTGCCGGATGTGTAGGAGCTGATACCCTAATGCTTGAAGTTTTACCTTCGGGGGCGGTTTGTTCAACTCCCGTGAACCTATCCCAAAACGGGACTGCTGAACAGTCTAGTACCTATGGAAATGGAGTTGCAGGGCTAGCTGTGGATGGAAATACCATTGGTTCTTCTGCCTGGACTCCAGATCTCCAACACACCACTAAGGAACTTCAACCCTGGTGGCAAATTGATTTAGGTCAACAAAGCATTCTGAGTGAAATGGTTCTTTATAACCGTACAGATTGTTGTAATGGCCGCCTCAAAAACTTCTATGTTTTTGTGTCTGACTCGCCTTTTAGTGGTACAAGTAACCTGGATGATTTGATCGCAAGTAGCTCGGTGGATCATGTATTCTTTTCAGGTGCTGCTGGGCTTGTAGAAAGTATTTCCCTGGACGGGTTAGCAGGTCGCTATGTTCGGGTTCAACTTTCTGCCACCAATACACTCCACATGGCTGAAGTCGAGATAATGGGCTGCCCTGAAGGGGGAGGCTGTATAGATCCTATTGTAAACATAGACCCTGCAGGGCCCTTCTCGGAAGATGCGGGCTTACAGCAACTAACTGCTAATCCTATTGGCGGAATTTGGAGTGGAGCGGTTGCGTCAAATGGTCTATTTGATCCTAGTGCAGGACCAGGGAATTATGAAGTAACCTATACCTACACGGATTCTGCTGGTTGCAGTTCTTCAGCTGTTTCTACCATTGAGGTACAGCCTGTAGGTTGTGATTCTCTGGAGAACCTCGCATTAAACAAAGTAGCCGAGCAATCTTCAACATATGGAAATGGAGTAGCAAGTCTGGCCAATGATGGTAACAGAACTGGGGGCTCTCCCTGGAGTGCAGACTTACAACATACCACCGTAGAGTTTCAACCTTGGTGGCAGGTAAACCTTGGCGCTGTTCGTAATATTGAACAGGTCAATATTTTCAATCGTTCAGACTGCTGTACCGGTAGACTAAGAGATTTTTACGTGCTGGTTTCAGAGTTAGCTTTTGATCCAAATGCCAGTCTAGAAGAGTTGTTAAATGACTCATCCATAAAATCTTATAGCTTCAGTGGAAGAGCGGATTCAATAGAAAATATTGTGATCAATACTACAGGCAGATATGTCAGAATCCAGCAAAGTAGGCAGGTTCAACTCCACATGGCAGAGGTAGAGGTAATGGGTTGTCAAGCAGGAACTGCTACCGAGTCCAATAGGTTTACTCAAGTAGATTCAGATGAATTTGTGGAAGATATCTCATTGGAATTGGAAGTGTTTCCTAACCCTAGCTTTGGCCAAATAAACTTCCTCATAAAGCAAATCGACCCCGAAGAGATGGTAGAATATAGCCTGTATAACCTACATGGGCAGCGAGTTTGGAATTTCGTGGGCTACAAGGCTGCAGAAGTTGACTTGAGCCACTTGGCAAAAGGCATGTATATTCTAAGGGCTCAGGGATCCAACTGGGCAAAAAAGAGACAGCTTCTTTTACACTAGGCCCTTAGCATAAGATAAATCAGAGGTCATTCTCAGAAATGAGGATGACCTTTTTTTATGAGACTGAAATTTGACCGCTTGCTAAGCCAGCAGATCTGGAATAATTTCCCCCATTCCTTCAGGGGTGGTATAAAAGGGCCTCCCTTCTACTTCGTAGTGGGTTTCAGGGGGAATTCCCAGACAATGGTAAATTGTCTGATGGATATTCTCGATATATATGGGCTCTGTAATAGCTTTGAAAGGCCGCTCTTCAGCTGTTTCTCCAAACACAGATCCTTTTTTGATTCCTCCTCCCCACATGATAGCTGAACAACCATCTGTGAAATGCCGATGCATCCCATAATTTTTCATGTGCTCAACTTTGTCCGGAACAGGAACCTGATCTTTGACTTTGGCCCCAGGCCGACCCTCCATCAGCATGTCCCTGCTGAACTCTGTTGCCAACACCACCAGCGTTCTATCCAGTAGCCCCCTTTCTTCCAGGTCTCTAATTAATTGGGCTACCGGGCGATCAATATATTTTTTCATAGACCTTAACCTGGTATGCCCATTCTCGTGGGTATCCCATCCCAGGAAGGGTTCATATTCTGTCGTTACACTAATGAATCTGGCACCGTTCTCCACAAGCCTTCTGGCCAATAGGCAACCCAATCCAAACCTTCCCGTATTGTATTGGTCATAAATTTCCTGTGGCTCTTCCTCTAAGGTGAAGGCATTTATCTCGGGAGATTTTAATAAGCGATAGGCGCGTTCCATAGATTGTAGGAGAGATTCTTGTTGATAAGAACTTCCTTGTTTAGCCATTGGTCCCTGTTTTACCATTTCCTGGTACAATTTGTACCGCTTTTCAAATCTATCCAGGGACATACCACCAGGAGGCTGCACACTTTCCAAGCCTTTGCTAGGATCCGGAATAAAAAATGGACCGTATTCTGTCCCTAAAAAACCTGCAGAGTGAAAGGCTTTCAATTCTTCCCCCTCTCCTACGGTGAATCGCTGCCCGATGTCAATAAAGGGCGGAATAACGGGATTAACAGGGCCTAGCTCCCGGGCTATCCACGAGCCAATATGGGGGACCTGAACGGATTGCGGCGGCTCATAGCATGTATGCCAGTGATACTGATGCCTAGTATGCAAGATATGTCCCAGGTCAGCAGCGCGATAGGAGCGAATAAGGGTCCCTCTATCCAGAACAGACCCGATTTGTTCCAGGCCTTCAGATACGAAGACCCCATCTAGTGCACTGGGGACTTTGGGAAAGGTGCTGTATACCCGTTTACTCTCTATTCCCTTTTCATAAGGGATAAAGGCTTTGGGGTCAAAGGTTTCCGTATGACACATTCCTCCCGCCATCCAGAGGAGAATAACCGCATCTGCTGAACTTTGACGGGCCAATGACTTTTGACAAGAAAGAAAGCTGGCTGTGGGAAGGCTAACTGCCATAGCCGCTAGACTTGCCTCTTGCATTTTTTGTAGAAAGACTCTTCTATCCATGCTTATTGAATGAATTGAAATTCGGGGAGTAAAATGAGGGTCCAAAGTAGGTCTTCAAAAGTCGCTTCACTGGAATCTTCTTGGAAACGGTCGAGAAGGAGACTTTTTTCTGTTTTGCTAGGAAGCCTTCCTAGCGCTTTTAAGTAGAGGAGATCGATCAACTGATGAGGGTCATTCGTATAAGTTTTTCTCCATTTATTTGCTCCTAGTGCAATCACTTCATGAAAATCGTCGTCATTGCTCAACGTCAGGGTTTGCAAAAGACTGGCCTCGTCAGAGCGACTCGTAGTAACATTTTCTCGAGTGGGACGACCTAGGGCTTTTTGAAAAGGATCTAGCTGCACCAAAGAAGCCCGCGCATAGTTAGGAACCTTATGATTCGCAGACTCATGACGGAAAGCTAAAGGTTGTCCCCAAAAGCTCTTCTTAAATCTACCATACCTTCTTACTTCTACCCATTCCTGCTCTGAAAAGTCTAAAAGGGTCCATTCGGAGGAAGAAATTGAATCGGTACTTTTCCAGGTTCTATCGGATAGGATGAACTCTTTTCTCCCACTCTCAAAAATTAACTCCAGACTTAGTAGGATTCCTGCAGGATTGGGAATGAGGCCCTCATTCTTTCCTTCGATTGCCAGAATATTTGGGCCTGGTTGGAGAGATTCAATTAAATCAAGGGAATGGACTTCTTTCCAATTATCTCCAAAAGCGATTTTTTGTCCGTTGAGGAAGCAGGTAAAATGGTCGTCGACAGAAAGAAGTAATTGGGCTGAGACCAATTGCTCCTCCTGGGGAAGCGAAAAAGATTTTCTAAAGAAACGGAGCCCAGGTTTGGGTAGTACATGTCTATCTACCTCTATTTCGGGATGCCAGATCCATTCTGCATTCGAAGGATAGGCAGAAGGATCAAAAGCAACGGTGGTATAGACGGGATAGACAATCTGACTTACAGCATCTGAGAATTGTTCGGCAGTAAGTCTGCGGAGGGTAGGGCCCCTAAATTCGAAGGATTCAGACATGAGGTAGGTAGGAGAGGGATAAGAATGGCTTTGTAAGGCATAGGTATTTGAGGTAAGGATCGTCCTCAATAAGTGGTGAATATTGTAGTTTGCTTCCATAAAATCGGCTGTAAGCCAATCCAACAGATCCTGATCCCATGGCTTTTTATCCATATCATCCACGGGTGCCACAATACCTCTTCCCAGGAGGAGGTTCCAATATCGATTGACGATGGTTCGGTAGACTCTTCCATTTTTGGGGCTACTCATCAAAGAAGCCAATTCCTCAAGTCGAGAGGCTTTATCTTCTCCAGTAATCTCCCCCAATTCTGGATAGATAAACCCACTCTCAGCCTTTCGGCCTGTGGGTTTGTCGCAGCGAAAGATTTCCAGCGTTGTATCTGAAAATACATTGGCAAAGGCATAACTTTGGTCCAGACTAAGATTATTGACAAAGCTATTATGGCAAGAGGCGCATTTCATATTTAAGCCTAGCAGGGACTGGGAAATATTTTGCGCGGCTTGCATAGAGGTAGTTTGGCTGGAATTGACAACTCCACGCCATTGGATGCCTTTGATAAATCCCTCGGCCTCAGACTTAGGATTTACCAGTTCTCGGAGCATGAGGTTATAGGGTTTATTATCGAGAAGGGAATTGTAAAGCCAAGAGGATATTTGTTTTCGGCCGCCTGTAATATAACCCGTTCCAGAATAATCGTTTCGAAGCAGGTCATTCCAAAAAGTAAGGGCATGTTGGGCATAGGCATCAGATTGAGCCAATAAAGAGTCAACTAACTTCTCTCTCTTTAGAGGATCTTTGCTTTTTACAAAGATTTCTACGGCATTGGGTTCAGGTAATAGTCCTATCACATCCAGATAAATCCTTCTTATTAGTTTTCTATCGTCTACTTGCTCTGGCCAGGTGATTTCTTTTAACTGAAAATATCGATCTACGAATTTGTCTATAGGGTGATCAATCTGTGGAGACCCCACAGGAAGGGGAGGTTCAACAAGGGCCATTTCTGCTTCAGGGAAAACTTTTAAAGCTTCATCTGCCCAATGGGCTCCCTGGTCTATCCAAAGCGCAACAAGGTCTATCTCATGAGCGGCCAGCACTTTTCCTTTGGGAGGCATGGACTCTTCATCATTTCTGGGAAGGTGAAGTCTGCGTATGATTTCACTTTGTCGGGCATGCCCGGGAATCACGATAGGACCAGAGTCTCCGCCTAAGAATACCCCTTCACGATGATCGAGTACCAATCCCCCCTTTTGCTTTTCAGTACTGTGACATTGATAACAATTATGAGCAAATATGGCACGGACCTCGAGGTTGAGCTGATCCAATTGGTCCGGCGGGAAAGAATCCTGTTGAGAATAGGCAGTGAATAGGGCCAGTTTTTCCGCAGATACATGTGTCTCGCCTTCAGATGTTCGGGGGAAAACTTCTGTCAAATAATTTGCTCCATGAGTAATACTCGCTCCCCAATGCCCTGTAAAGCTCAGGCTGATAACGCATAAACTCAGGAGAAGGAAGGAGGCATTCCTAGGAACTTGCCAGCGGGTGGAATAAGAAAGTGCAGTGAAAAGAGCTAAGCCGGCTGTTATCCACCCTCCCCATAGGTGCTGCTCGATTATTTTTCCTGAATAAGATCCATATTGGAAAAGGAGTGTCCCCAAGACTGCTGAAAGTAAGGCAGAAAGGGCGCCGATGAAAATCCAGATTTTTAGAGAAGTTTTGGTGGGGCCTTTTTTCTGTAGTGAAAATAGGTCCAAGCCCCAGGCAACCACCAATATCCCGATGGGAAAATGGATAATCATGGGATGTAGGCGTCCCAGAAATTCCCAAAACCAAGTAGCAAGTAGTATATTCATTAAGAGTAAACTACAGATTTCACAGACCTTTTTCAACAAAAAAAAAGGGGAGTCTGTGTCAACAGACTCCCGGGCTGCCACTGAAGTAGGCCTTGAGTAGGAATTAGCAATTATCTAATCAGTAGCTTCTCCGTATGTATCCATTGGTTACGCGCATATATGTTGAGGAGGTAAACCCCTGTTGGTAATTGAGCGATAGGTAAGCTGATCTCATTATCCTGGTACTCTTTTATCCAAAAAGGACGAGGAGCTTCATAGCGTTTGCCATCCATGCTGATCAAAACCAATTCTACCTGGGCTTTCTCATCACTTAGGATATCTATGCTAAGTTGGCTTCCAGACTGGTAGGCTTCCACCTCGAAAAGTGGGAGTAGGGGAGTAGGGGCTGTTGGGTTCAACCTGAAATTTGACGAAGCGCATTCTCCCAAAGTAGCTCCTTTTTTGTTGATCAGGCGATTGGCTCTTCTGGGCTTTACACAATAGCTTCTATTATTGTAGCAAATCCGTACCTTATCTAAGCTAGAACCACAGCGTATATCGGATACCTCTACCTCCAAAGTAGCTTGAGCCGTACAGCCAGTCTGATTATCTTCTACCTGCAGATGATAGGTTCGAGATTCCTCTGGGCAAGGGTTTATGGCAGAACTGGTTTCTCCAGTACACCAGAGATAGCTATAATCTCCGCTTCCATTGGTAATATCAGCGTTTAACTCCGTACAGGTATGGTCCGTCCCAAGGACTACAGAGCTATTCCCCGCCACTTGGAGGGCGAGGGGATTATAGAAACAATCAGATCGAATCGTCATAGGGCAACCAGCTGCAGGGTTGCCTCCTCCGCTGATCCCTTTGAGCGTAATTGCTTCCGGTAAGCCTTGAGTCTGTAGGGTAATCGATGTACAGTATGATTGAGGAGAGCCGCAGTTTCCATCATTGCATACCCACCATTGGTCGGCGTATCCCCAATAGGACGGGTAGTGGTTTTCAAAATATAAGACGGTATCTGTAAACAAGGAATAACCATAATAAGTAGCTCCTGTTACGGTACTACTGATCGAATCTGGATAACCCAGAAGGGTAGCTCCGTCAAGAAAAAAGGCAAAGGCTCCTGTATTTTGGTAGAAGTAGACTGCATTAAATCCTGCAGGGGCACAAAATGTTAATTGGATTTCGTATTGGTCATTTCCCAGAGGGGCAATAGCATCTATGCTAAAGGAGGCACTATCGCATTGGGCAAGTAAAGAGTGGAGAAATGAGAAATGAAAGAGGAGAAAGGTAAAAGCAATTAGTAAATAATTTTTCATGAATCGGATATGTGTATTATCTGGTCATGAAATTACATTCTGGGGAATATATATGTGGGGAAGATTTATAAGTGTTTGTACCTGGGGGGTATCTGTAAAGGGGGGATGGATAAGTGTAAACAGACTATAAACAAATGGAGGACTAGAGCCCTGAAATACTCAATTACTGGCAATTCCTATTTGACTATAAAATAAAATTTTATTTAATTGAAAAATTGATAATTACTAAATAAGTACCTTTCGACTTTCCGATGGAAAAGAAAGAAATCGCCCAACGAATAAAAGCCTTTTTATCAAAGGATAAATTGGAGGATGCTTGTAATCTAATTAAAAATACTTCAATTGAATTCGTTGAAGACATTATACAAATTCAAGGAGACCTTGCAGCTCTTGAAAGTAGTATTATTCATAATACAATCAATCAAGGGGAAGCACTAATTCACAGAAGTAAAATTCGATCAAGGATATCTAAGTTAGCTACCAAAATAAAGAAACAGGGTGAAATAAAAGAGCTACTAGAAGAAGTAACAGATTCCATTTCCGAAATTGAAGCTTCTCCAGGAGTTCAAAAAGTGAAGGAAGCTGTTGAACTGTTGGACTACTGGAAAAGTGCAGGTGAACTGTTAGCAGAGCTAAGGAAAGGAGATAAAAAAGGACAAAAGGCGATTGAAATTAGGGTTGTGGAAATTGTTTGCAATAATCTGTCTGCCAAAATTCAATCTGAAAAGGAAGAGTTAGTTTTAATTTTTAATGAACTTTTAGACTTTATCCAGAGTAGACTTCTTTCAGGGGATGATATTGATGAGGAAACTTTTAATAGAATTTACAAACAAATAAGGCCAAGTAGAAGAGGTTTATTTGTTTTATTCTTTGAAGAATTCCAGAGAGAGATTCAAAAATCATTAGAAATGAATCTTTCTCCAAGGTCATTAGAGGAAGTAAATGATATCTTCAAGATTTTGAAAGAATCTATAGGACATTAGAAATGATACATTCAAAGGCTGTTTTTTAAATTAATAAGCATTTGAATCGCATTATCGAAATCCTCATTGTTTTCCCATTTAGGATTCATCTTTGCTGATCTAATGGCTTCGATTGCTCTATCAATTTCATTTTTGATAAGGCTCAATGGACCTTCTTTTAGAGGGGGCATAATTTTATCGTTTGTCAGATAAATAAACAAACAAATAAAATTACAATAACATAAATATGTACATTTGGTTATATATGCTTGGTGATCTGTTCATTTTGAGATTCAACCTGTTTTAGTTTGTCCAGTGCCTCTTTTATTTTAGTTTTTGGCCCTTTAATGGTCGTGAATTTAGATGAATTAAGGGCAGAATTTTTGGTCTTCTTCATAAAGCTAATTTTAATTGCAATTAAGCTAAAATTTTTAGCAAAATCAATATTTAAATCGCGTTTTTGATTATTTGAATATTATTTTCCACTAAATAAAAAATATCCACTATATAACAACGCTTTATTGATACGGATAGTATCACCTGAAGTCACTAAATTCAAATCTCGAAATAATTTGTAAATAAATATTTAAACGCTGTTTTTAGCTTTTTGAAGATTATTCCTTTGGAATAATTTCAGGATAACTTTATTTGATTGAAGGAATTCAAATCTATGTTCCACAGCCGACATCTAAATAATTCAGAAATTCGGTATATTGGATTTGTTTTGCTTAATCCAGAATATCTACTCCTATTAGTTAACCCTTCACCCCAAACCCATGAACAGAAACAAAATTATCCACTGGGTAGCAACCGGTTTGCTATCCGCCATGATGCTCATGTCAGCTGGCATGTACTTTTTTAACCATGCTGAAGTAGCTCAAACTTTCACGAGCTTAGGGTTTCCTACCTACATTATTTATCCATTAGCCATAGCCAAAATTTTGGGTATCATTGCCATTTGGTCTCGTCGTTCTTCTGTCCTAAAGGAGTGGGCCTATGCGGGCTTCTGTTTTGACTTTTTGTTAGCGGCAAGCGGTCACTTAATGGTCAGCGACGGCCAGCACTGGGCGGCAATAGGGGCATTAGTCCTGTTATTTGCTTCTTACTTTACCTACAATAGCGCTGGAGCGAGCCCAGAATAAGTCCATGGGGAATTTGTGAGGTCTTGGCACTTAGCTTCGGCTATCTGAAAGTAAGCCCAAAATAGCCTCTTTCCTTCGTACCGAGACGGGAATTTTGCTTCCATCGTCCATAATAAGGAAGCCCCCTTGGCCTTTTTCATAGTGGTCTATATGATGGAAGTTAAATAGGTGGGAATGGTGAGACCGGTAAAAGCCATATAGTTTTAGCTTTTTCTCGTATTCACGTAAGTTGTTGGATACGACGATTTTTTTACCGTCTTGAAGGAAAAAGTTGGTGTAACTCCCAGTCGCCTCACAACGAACGATCTCCTGAATATTTACCAAATAGAGGTTCTCTGCATCCTTTAATACAAGCTTTTGTTGATGATGGGCCGTTTGGTAGTTATGCTGAAGGGCTTCCCACTGAAGATCTGGATCTAATTGCGCTTTTTCGTGTAGTCGTTTATGAGCCTTAGCAACAGATTCTTGCAGTTCCATGGGATCAATGGGCTTCAGTAAGTAGTCCAAGGCACTGAGCTTGATGGCTTGCAGAGCAAATTGATCATAGGCGGTGGTGAAAATCACCTCAAAACTTCGTTTTGTAAGTTGATTTAATAAATCCATGCCCGTTCCATCATTCATTTGTACATCCAGAAATAGAAGCTGAGGTTGGTACTGATTGATAGATTCTATACCTGTTTGAACCCCATCTGCTTCTCCAATGACCTTGACCTCCTGGCAGAAGGCCTGGAGTAAAGCCTTTAGGTTATTACGGGCATTGTATTCATTATCGACAATGAGAGCTTGTATCATACGATCTTATATCATGGGGTGAACAGGTAACTGAACGACTACCCGGGTCCCGACAGTAGAGCCTTGGGCATTGGTAAGCCCTTGAACTTCCATTCCGGCCTGTTTGTAGTTTCGGGTTTTCAATAGAGCCAAACGTTGATGGACCAGATGGGTGCCTCTTGATTCTGATTTGCTACGTGTGCTCGGTTCTCTGGGAGTTTCGTAGGGGCTATTATCTTCAATGGTAATTTGTAATTTGTCTTCGGACTGGTGAAAATCCAGCGATAATCTCCCTTCCTTTACCTTGGGAATAAGTCGTTCCTCTATGGCATTCTCAATAACAGGTTGTAAGAGCATGGAGGGTATGCCCCAGTTCTCCTGATCTATTTGATGATCTACATCGATTTCAAAGTCAAAGGAGAAATTGTGTCGTAGCCGCTGGAGTTCGAGGTAGTTTTCCAGGTTTTCTATCTCTTCTTCCAGGGGAATAAATTCTGTTCGACTGCATTCCAGAATATTTCTCATAAGTTTGGCAAAGCGGGATAGGTAGTGTAGAGAGGTCTGTTTATCCTCTCCACGCAATATGGATTTTTCCAGGGTAGAGAGGGCATGGAAGAAAAAATAGGGATTCATTTGGGCCCTCAATAAGCGTTGTTCTGTGAGGTTTCGCTGGACCTGGGTTTGGAGAACTCTATTCCTGAAAAACAGAATAACTCCCAGAAGACCCAAAACTAAGATTCCCCCGATGAACCATATTCCCCGATTTCTATTTCGTAGGGCAATTTGTTGTTTTTGGGCTGCTTCCTGCAATTCGTCCAATTTTTTTTCCTTCTTTCGGGTTTCATACACAATCTCCAGTCGATCAATTTCTTTGCGTTTTCCTTCAAAGTTTATGCTGTCTTCCACTGTTCTCAGCTTTTCCCGAAAATCGAGGGCCTGGCTACTTTGATTTAATTCTTTGTAAAAAGTATAGAGTTGATAGTAGGTGTTGTTAAGAAGCATTAAATTTTCTGTACTTTCAGCAATTTCCTGAACTTCCCGACTTACTTGAAAGGCCTCTTCATACCTCTTTAATCCAAAAAGGGCATAGGCTTTGTTGACGAGATGGGAACCCAGCATCCCCAGATCTTGTGGATTGAGTAAAGAGGCTTGGACTTCCAAGTAGGCTAAGGCCTGGGAATAGGCTTCCTGTTTTATCG
The DNA here is from genome assembly GCA_965263105.1 of Bacteroidia bacterium. Lineage (GTDB taxonomy): Bacteria > Bacteroidota > Bacteroidia > J057 > J057 > JBCCTX01. The sequence goes on from CBDHGL010000003.1 coordinate 3,320,588, forward strand.
CATTATTAGCCAATCCACTGTAAATCCGAACCTGAAAGGGAACGTGTTTTAGTTCTTTGGCCAGATGTAAAGCCTTTTCTCCATAGATAGCTGCACTGTCATAAGCAGCCAATTCCTTGAAATTACTAGCCATACCCATGTAAGAGGCAATTTTCCTCACAGGAGGTACTCGAAAGCCTGGGATAGATAAGGACATTCGTTTGTATTTTAAGGCTTGTTTGTGCTGGTGGGAGTAGGAGAAGGGAATGGATATGTTGTGCAAAGCGATATATTGGTCCTCCAAATCTCCAAGTTCCTCCGCAATCTCTAATCCTTTAAAAAAATAATCTGTGGCGACATCCCACTCCTCCAATTGCAAATAGGTTCTTCCCAGTCCTAGGTACTGGATTTTGATTCCTTTCTTAATTTGGTGCGTTTGGCTAAGAACAAGAGCTTCCTGTAAATATTCAATACTTTTGGGATACTGTCCCTGCTCTCCTGCAAGAATTCCTTTGCGATTGAGGGCATAAATGGTTAATTCTGGGTAAAGCTTAGGGGAAAGTTGATCCCAGGCTTGTTCTATATAGTGCTGGGCACTATCTGTTTCGTGTAGGAAAAAAAACTGGGTGCCTATAAACAACTGGTTCATTATATAAGCTGAATCTCCCGGTTCCGATGCCTGCAAAACGACTTTTAAGCTGTCTATTTCCCGTTGAGGTTGAGCCAGGTAAGGAGATCCAGTTAGGAATAGGATTCCCCCTATCAGGTAGGTTATAGCAAGTGAAGGAATATTGAAAATGGCCATGCCTAATTACTCATTTGAAGGGGAAGGTGAAAAATAACGCGTGTCCCTAAGGGCTTTCCCGTGATGTCTTTGAGATCAATGGTATTCATGTGAGCCACTTCCCGGAGGTTTCTTCTCAGCAAGTCCAGCCTTTCCCGAATAAGTTGAGTGGCGAGGGAGTTATGATTTTTCAGAGATTTTTCCCTTCCAAGGCTATGACGTCCCACGCCGTTATCTTCTATGGTAATTTCCAGGCTATCTTGTATTTGGTGGAAATTAAGGGTGAGTTTTCCTTTATCTTCCTTTCGAACCAAGCCATGTTCAATGGCATTTTCCACCACAGGCTGGATCAGCATAGGGGGAATCTGATAGATTTTGGGATTGAGGTTCTGGTCAATTGCAATGTGATAGTCAAAAGAGAAATTATGTCGCAGTTGTTGGAGTTGAATGTAATTTTCCAGACTTTCTATTTCTTGGGTCAAGGGAATCAACTCCGTTTGGCTACTTTCTAAGGTATTACGCATTAATCGAGCAAATTTGGAAAGGTAAAGCAGCGAGTCTTTGGGGTTCTTCTCTTGTAGGATGAATTGTTGAATAGTTCCTAAAGCGTGGAAAAAGAAGTGAGGGTTCATTTGAGTCCGCAGCAGACGCTGTTCCGTCAGGCCTTTTTTCAGCCGCTCCTGCAAAATTTTATTTCGATAAAACAAAACGAGCAGGCCCATCAGAATCAACATACCCAAGCCCAATAGGGCTATCCATCTATTTTTTCGTTGTATTTGCTTTTCATTCCACTTTGACTCCTCTTTCATCTGCTGGATGTTCTCCTCCTTTTCCCTTACTTGGAAACTCAATTCTAGCCTTTTTACCTCGTCCAGTTTTTCCTGTTGGTAAATGCTGTCCTGGGCATCCAGGTATTTTTCATAATAAGCTAAGGCCTTTTCTGCTGGGCCCAATTCTTTGTAAAATGTATAGAGTTGGAAGTAGGCATTATTGTAGGGAATTAGTTCATCCAGTTTATGGGCATAGTCGAGGGATATCATGGCATTTTCTATCGCATGATCATAGTGTTTTTCTCCAAACAAAGCCGAGGCTAAATAATTGTGGTAGAGTCCATGATGCATATAGTCAGCCGTATCAATTAAGGGCTCCAATTGTTGAAGATAATACAGAGCTTGTTGGTAGGATTCTTTTAGGTTGAAGGTATTGATCATACCTCCTAGAATTCGCATTTGAAACTCCTTATGCTTAATATGGCGAGCATGATCCAGAGCTGTTCGGCTATAGAAGATCGAACTATCGTAGAGGGACAAATTTCGATAATCCGCAGCCATCCCCATATACACAGGGATTAAATCAATCGTATCTGCTTTATAGTCAGGTGTTCGTAAAGCTCTGAGTTCGTAAGAGATAGATTTTCTGGGTTCCTCTATCCGGGAGAGTACAGTGGATATATTGTGATTTCCAATGAAGATTCCCCGTTTATCATGTAATTCTTGATCAATTTCTAAGGCACGGAGGTGCATTTTCAAGGAGTTGGGGTGATCATTCAGGATAAAATAAGTTCTTCCCAAACTGGTGCAAACTGAACTTATCCCCCTAAGGTCCTTCTGATCCTCAAAACTCTTCAAGGCCTTCTTCAACCAGAATAGACTTTCTCCCAGGTTCCGTTCAAAACTTTCTAGGGCACCCAACATATTCCAGGTCCCTGCTTGCATCGTTGGGTAGTCTAGCTTATCCTGCGCCTTTTGAGCCATTTCTAGATATTTTCGAGCGCTATCCGTCTCGACATACATGAGGTGGTACTTCGAAATATCCAATAAATTCCGCACAAAGAGGGAATCAGTTAACTGGGGGATAAGCTGCTTTAAACTATCCACATTAGGAGGCAAAGGAGGCGCCTGAGCATAGGTAGAGGAATGGAAAAGGAGTACAAGTAGCCAAACAGCGGGAATGCGGTTTTTCATCTAAGCAATTCGACAAAATGGGTAGGATCCATAGGGAAAACGCTATGATTCTTTAATTAGTATGAAATCCCTTTATCGTTTTACAATAGAGGAAAAGTAAAGGGCATGTGTATCGTCCTCTAAGAGCAAGAGATAAGAGCCAGTTGGGATTTGTGTCATATCGATCGTCCAATTCCTCAATCCGTGAGAGGATATATTTTCTCGCTTAAGGAGTTGGCCTTGTAGAGAATAAATTGAAATTTTAGAAAAGTTGACTTTTGATTGCTCGGAGAATACAAATAGCTGATCTATTACGGGGTTGGGAAAGAGGTGAATACCTATGGATTCAACTGGTATTACTTCTCCAGATGAAGTTGGAGTAGAATCCCCTTCCTTTACAGAAAAATTACAGACGATTTGTTCATTAAAGGCTCCTCCCACTGCTCCTGTAAACCCTATATAGACCTGACTATCCCCTCCAAATATTCCGTTTATCATATCCCCTGTCCATTCTGCTCTTAAGGATCCATTGAAAAATACCTTCAGCGTTTGGCGCTCAGCCTTCCATTCAATCCGGATCGGATAGGGTTCTCCATCCTCTGCATTGGAGCAATCTTCCTTGACACAGATAGGGCCAGCGACTACATCCCCCAAAACGCCATTTCGGAATATGGCCATGTGGTCATCGAAGATATCCTCCTCTGTACCTGAGTAGTAAGTATCAAATTCAATTCCCACCGATGGGCTAATGCCTGTTGCTCCAAGTCCGCTTCCTCCGCCTTGGGTGCTAACTAAGTCTGTACCCTGTTGTTGAAATAGAAAAGTGACTCCATCCCCTCCATTATCGGTTTCTCCTATTTCCTCTTGGGTACCTAGAGAAAGGTTAAAACTTACCACCAGGTCTTCTGCCAGATCCACCTGCTCTGGAAACCAAGCGGAGCCCGTTTGCTCGGGCGCATTGGGTGTTATTTGAGTACAACCACCAGCCAGATTCTGTGCACTGGAGTTAGGAATGAGGTTTTTTTCTCCATTAGGATTGATAAGTGTATGAGGGTCCATGCTCGAAATCCATTCTTCAATCAGGGCTAGGCCTTCTTGATCAACGACACCCTTGGAAAGAGGAGGCATGGCCACGCCATTTACAATATCCAAGGAATTTAGCCGCTGGTGAATCATGGAATTTTCTACCTCACCCGGGACGATAAGTCTTGCCTGAGGATTTCCTAAAGCATTCAGCAGAGAGCCCCAAAGCAAATTGCTTTCTTCCAGGGGCGTGCTGATACGGGCATCAAAGGCAGCGCGGTTTCCCACCCCGGGTTGATGGCAATAGGCGCAATTGATATCCAAGTAGGAACGAGCCCGATGTTCCAAAGAGGCGGTCTCATCCCCCTTCCATGCTAAAGAAGGGAGGGAATTTAGTTGTCCTTCACCAATACGTTCAGGAATGAGGCCCCAATCACTCAAGCGGACCAGTTGATTGATGGCATTACGCGAGAATTTATCTGTGATTTCACGATTAAGATGTCTTGTTCGGAGTCCAATGGTCCCCCCTGCTGCAGCAAGGTGACAGCTTTGGCATTCTATCGGACTCGGATATTGCCAAACTTGAGTCTGACCATTAAGGGTAAGGGTTTCCTCCGAGCTTTCGGTAACGAGCAAGGCATCTGTTCCAGAGGCATTCCATTTGTAGCTGAGGTAATAAAAAGTATCATCTTCTCCCAAAACCTCAAAACGGGTTTCCAGTCGCTTACCCTGTATCTCAAAATGTTTGATAAACACTGTTCCCACTGGAAAGGCCCAAGTCCCATCAGTAGAAAATCCAATCTGTTCATTAGACGTATTATAGGTACCATCGTTGGGAAGAGCCATCCAGCGAAACTTTTCCGCTCCATCCGACCAAAACGGCTCAATCATCTCATAGGGAATGAGGCCCTCAGAGGGCTCCAAGTCCACCAGGTTTTCAAATGCCCCTGTTTCAGATAACCTGTTAGGGGCAGGAGGGTTAGTGGGGCGTTCTTCTAGGGTATACAAATTGGTGGAAGGCGATAGGCGACCCATATATAGCTCCCCATGAAAATCTTCCCCAAAGGTAATGATAGAGCCTGGATAAAAGTTGATGAGTTCTTCTGTTTTGTATAAACCTCCTTCCATGGGAGAAATAGTAAACAATTTATTCAGTGCATGTCCTCCACAAAGATATTTTCCAAATAGACTAGCAAGCTTTTCGCCTCGATACACGTATCCTCCAATTATGGAACGCGTTTCTGTGCGGACAAAATCTGTAACCGGAGGATTATAGGTCCCTAAGCTTAATTCCAGTTGATTGTTTCCACAGGTAGGGTCATTTCTCCACAGATTACCTTCGTACAAGGGCCAGCCCCCATTGCCGCCTATTTGTAGAATACTGACCTCCTCTCGCTGGTTTTGGCCTACTTCTCCTATCCAGATATCTCCTGTTATACGATCTTTTGTCAGCCGGTGAGGACTTCTATTGCCTATTTGTACGAACTCCTCAAATAGTTCTCCATTTGTACTCATCCAAGGATTGCTATTGGGAATGAAGTAGCCGTTTCCACTGCTTTCATCTTCGAATCCACTATCCAATCCCAATTTCCTTCTGGGAGGGTGGCTAATCGTACCTCCTTGCTGGTCTACATCTATTCTAATAACCCCTCCTTCAAAATTATCTGAGATACTTTGTGCTGTAGCATAGCGGGCCTGATCCCCTAAGGTAAGGTATAAGAATCCATCATCACCGAAAGCCATGCCTCCCCCCCGATGGGTTCCATTGTACTGCCGGATATTGAGCATCTGCAATTCAGATTGTTTATCCACGGTATAGGTAGAGAAATCCACTTCAAATCGTGAGAGTCTGAGGTAGCTTCCATACCAGTTTGCTTCATCTTCACAACTAAAACACTCTGGATCCACGCACCGGGTAGGTCCATAGTCTCCTTCGGGCCCTTTGGCACAGTAAAATGCGTACACAAAAGAGCGATTAGGAGAATTGGGCGTATCAAATTCGGGGTGAAAGACCAAGCCCAAAAACCCTCCATCATGTACTAAGGCGGTTTCCTCTTGTAAATCTAGGAAAGTCTGTTTCACACTAACCTCTGGGCTTGGAAGAAAGTGCTCTATTAAGCCTTGTCTTGAAGCAACAAACAATCTGTTTTCATGGGGATGGGAAGTGATGACTAAAGGATCTTGGAAGAAAAGGTTGGGATAGGCTGGGACTACCTGGTAAGTTACCGTACCTTCTTGTCCAGGGGTAAGAACAGGAAGTTGACCACCCAAGAATTTCCCAATGGCTCCCGGTTGTTGGGAGAAGGCCTCCGGAGAAGAGTAGGGGAAAAGGAGGAAAGCAATTAATAAATATGTATATGAAAAAATGGAGCTTGAGGGGTAGAAAGAAGGAAGAGAAATGGTCATGAAGTACCTAAAATTGCTCAAAGAATCACCACAAATCTGAATAACCACAGACATGAAAGTCTTCCGGTTATTTATTCAAGCAATAAAAATAAAAAAGAGCAGAAAATAAATGCTACTTTCTACTCTTTTTTAACGAGAAATACGTTTAACTTAATTTCTTAAGCACTGTACCTCATAGATCCTCCCAGAAAGGGTCGATAGATAACGTAGTTATTGTACTTCTGAGGAGTGCTTGCCCATATTTTTTTGCCCAGGTGGCAAATGTGATTAAGGGCTTCTCTCAATTCTCTTTCGAGGGTAATGGAAAGGCTTTTATCTGACTCGGCCTGAGATAATTGGTTTTCGAATTCTTCGCACTTGTGGGCTAACGAAACAATGAAGTTCGCAGTGATACCGTGCTTAGTGAATTCAGCGAGGTCTCGGGCGGCACAGACAATCTTTTCATTACAAAGTAATACCAAATCTTTAGGGCTTAGCTGACTGATCAGGTTGTTTTTGTGTTGCTCCATTTAATCCTAATTGGCTTTTGATACATGAACAGTCCATCCTTTATCCTCTGATACAAGGATATGGGGCTTAAGGAATAAGCAAGTAGATTGGTATAGTCAGTTTACAAGCAAGGATTCTTTTTAGATGGATAAAGAATCTATTTTTCAAAATACTAATTTTTTCAGGAAAAGCCAAGAATTGCTTCCCGATAGTTTAAGTATTTTCTAATATATTTATTAATTTTATGTAATATCACCTGATTTGAATACATATGAATAAGAAACTGTTAGGCTTATTGATGCTGTTAGCAGGAGCATTGGGGACAGGTACCGCTCAAGATATCAAAGATATTAACCCATGGGAATCGTTTGACTTTCCTATGTTTCAGGCAAGGGGAAGTTCTCTTCCCAGCGTGGACCTCTCTTCCAAAGATAGTTTAGTATGTGCTTGGCCTATGGTTCCCTTGCGTGCAGATCCGGGGCAGGGAGGACAGTACATCGAAACCATTTATTTTGGGGAGCAGGTACGAAGGACTGGAGAGCAGATACAGCGGAATGAGGGCAGAAACTACATTTTTGTTAAGACGCAATCTGGCAGGTCTGGTTGGGTGCATGACTATCAATTTATTCCAGAAGGAGGGCTTGTAACCCTGTTAGAGGACAAGCCTGTCTTTAATGGTTCCTCCACTGCCTCCGCTACCTCCAGAATGTTTAGGGCGGGAGAATTATTTGTGCTCAGCGATTTTGCTAAAGGAGACTGGGTAGAATTGGTCGGCCCGAAAAAATCAAAAGTAGGTTGGGTAAAAGGGATAGATCGAATAAGCTTTGAACCCGTGGACATAAAATTTGCCAAGCTTTATCAGGATGCCTTACTCAAGCGAACACATACCCTGCGCTTCCGGGCCCTTGAAGAAATTAGGCGTTTGCCTGACTTCCAACGTACCCAGTTGGAAGCCGTGATCAACCTGGCTGCCATGGAAATCGGAGGAGTTGGGGCAGAAGTAGGCGGGGGGGATGTATACTACGACGATGGTATTACCAATAATGATCGATTCCCCTCTAGAGATGGAGGTGTTGTGGTAGTTCCAGATGGAAATGCTCCTAGAATTAATGTCGAAAAGGTAGTCGATATGCAAACGGGGATGTACTACAACCGTGTAACAGAAACGGGTCAAATCGCTGAAGTTCTTGGACCCAAACGCCCCTCCAACGATTTTTGGGCCTATCACAAATCGGCGCCAATTGGCTCACAAGTCTTACTCCACTTACCCGAAGGGGGCTTCGTAGCATTAGAGGTCGTCGCTCGGCTTAAGCAGACAAACCCCTCTTCCATCGGATTAGGGAAGAACTTGCTCGAATCCGTTTTTGGGACAAGACACGCTAAGTGGGCTACCTTCTCGTATCCCCAATAAGCAGTTAACCCCCTACAACGATCTCTGTCATTTGCTCTGGGAGGAGGTATTTTTGGGCGAGTCTACGAAGTTCCTCCGAAGTAATTTCCTGGATGACTTCAAACCTCTGATCCATTTCTTTAAACGAAACCTTATTGACCAGACTAAACCGGAGAATATCACTCATTTGAAAGGGAGTTTCCCGGTCACTTACGCTACTACCCAGCAGATAATTTTTTACTAATTCCAATTCCTTTTCAGGAATGAGGTCCTGCTGCAGCCGTCGCATTTCCTTCTTGCATTCTTTGAGAGTTGATTCTACGTATTCATTTCCCACATCAGCCTGGATCACAAAATACCCCGAATAGGCCAACGATATCCATCCGGAACTAATTCCGTAGGTATATCCCTTTTCCTCTCGAATATTCTGCATCAAGCGAGACCCGAAGTACCCCCCTAAAACGGTATTGAGGATTTGCATTCCATAATAGTCTGGGTGTTTTCTGGGAAAAGCCTTGTGCCCTATGCGGATGGTCGACTGGACCCCTTTGTGGGGCTGTTGTATCCTGCTGGCCTCGGGGAACGTAACAGGAGCAGCAGAAGCTGAAGCAACAGAGTTACCGGGTTGGCATTCCCGCGATCCTAACTCTTTTTCCAGGTGCGCTATTGCCTCCCCCCAGTTGCAGTTTCCTACCAGGGTCAAGAGGAAATTTCCCGGATAAAAGTGAGTAGCATGATAAGATTGTATATGTTCAAGAGAGAGTTGTTGGATCTCTTTTTCCCCTACATGCATCCCATAGGGATGTTTTTCTCCAAATAAATGCTGTCCAAATAAGCGAAGCGCATGAAAACGGGTCTTTTCAGCCTCTACGGTAAGTTTTTGTAACTTTCTATGTCTAAGTTGCTCATATTCTTCAGAGGAGAACAAGGGAGAAAAGAGTACCTCTGCTAACAAAGGAAGGGTGTCTGGGAGATACTTGCTTAGGGTGCTGAGTTCAAAAGAAACCTGTTCATACCCAGCCTGATGACCTATCCATGTACCATAGGTATCTAGTTTCTTGGCGAGTTCATAGCCGTTGTGAAATTGGGTGCCTTCAGGCATATTCTCAGCCGTCAGATTTGCCAGACCCGCTTGAGACTGGTATCCTTTCCCTGCTCGGAAAATACACCTTAGGGTACATACCTCCAATTCTCCAAAAGGAAGGTAATATACTGGGATACCATTGGACAAGATATGCTGGGTGTAAGAAGGGAGAGAAATTATATTCAAGTTCTCAACCTTTGGAGGGAGTGAACGGTCAAGAAGCGCCATGGTGGGGATGATAATAAAGGGTAGTACAATTTTCAAGAGCCAAGTACTCGCGGGCTGCTTGTTTTACTTCATCCAAACTGATAGAATCATAAATATCAGGTGTTTGGTTGATCAAGTTGGGATTGCCCAAACTATCAGATACCGCTAATTCAATAGCTTTATTCAAAAGAGAAGTTTTTTGCAGAACAAAACTAGCTTTGAGCTTAGTCTGGATACGTTCCAGGTCTTCTTCTTGAAGCTCTTGGAGTTTATCAATTACCTCACGCAAGGCGCTTTCGTATTGATCTACAGAAGTACCCGGAGAGAGTTTTCCATCTATGGAAAGAGCACCAGGATCATGCATACCCCAAGTGAAGGCAGAGACACCAGGAGAAACCTTGTTCCTCTTGACCATGAATTCATATAGGAGAGAGCCTTTGCCGTTAGAGAGAATATCTGTTAGAATATCAGCTATATAATATGCCCGTTGGGTATGTCCAGGAATATGAAACATATTGTATATGGCCATAAGAGGCACATTCCCCGTAATTGTTAACTTTTTTTGCTCAGTCTGAGGAGGGTCTTGAGGAATGGAATGTTTCTGGAGTGAGCGGCTCGGAATAGGACCAAACCATTTTTCAGCCAGCCGTTTTACCTCGTCAAAACTTACGTCTCCTACCACCACAAGTGTAGCATTATTGGGGGCATAGTAGCCAAAAAAGAAATCTTTTACATCGTTCAGGGTAGCGGACTCAATGTGGGAGATTTCCTTTCCAATCGTCATCCATTTATAAGGATGTTTATTAAAGTGCGTCTCTCTTAATTTGAGATAAGCATCTCCATAGGGCTGATTGAGGTAACGCTGCTTGAATTCTTCTATAACGACGCTTTTTTGTATCTCGAGCTTTTTCTCGGAAAAATCTAGTTCAAGCATCCTATCAGATTCCAACCAAAAGGCAGTTTCCAACTGGTTGGAAGGAAGGCTCACAAAGTAGTTTGTAATGTCTGAATTCGTAAATGCGTTACTTTCACCCCCTGCCCTTTGCAGGGCCTGATCAAAATGAGCAATATGCTTGCTTCCCTCAAACATGAGGTGCTCAAAAAGATGGGCAAATCCCGTTTTATGAGACTCCTCATCCTTGGAACCTACATGATAAAGGATATTTACGACAACTTTGGGAACAGAATGATCTTCATGGACTAGCACTTTCAAACCATTTGGCAAAGAGAAAGTGTCATAGTTTAATTTCATATGAAGTTAAAATCAGTCCTCTTTTCTGCTTACTTCGATCTCGATTTCGGCCTTTACTTCCTTGTGCAAATGGATCGTACCGGTATAGGAACCCGTTTGACGAATGTCTTCAACGGTTATTGTTTTCCTATCGATATCCAAATCTTTCTCCTTCAATTTGTTAGCGATTTGAAGGGCGGTTACGGATCCAAATAATTTTCCATCCGCACCTGCTAGGGTTTCGATTTCAATTTTTATCCCCTCAATCTTGGTCGCAAGATCTTCAGCCTGCTGCTTGATATGCTCATACTTATGAGAGGCTTGCCTTTTCTTCTCTTCTAAGGCCTTTCTATTTGAAGCAGTCGCCAGGATGGCAAGTCCTTGAGGGATCAGATAGTTTCTGGCATAGCCAGGTTTTACCTTGACCACATCGTCTGTGTCTCCAAGATTTCGGATCGGTTGCTTTAGTATAACTTCCATAATGAGGATTTACTTCAATTCATCAGTTACAAAAGGAAGGAGAGCCAAATGCCTGGCGCGCTTAATAGCTACAGAAAGCCTGCGCTGGTATTTTAGGCTTGTTCCAGTGATTCTACGAGGAAGAATCTTGCCTTGCTCGTTGACAAACTTTAACAAAAAGTCAGGATCTTTGTAATCAATATATTTTATTCCTGCCTTCTTGAAACGACAGTATTTCTTCTGGATAGTCGTCGTTTTAATCTTGTTGACCGCCGTGGGGCCAATATTACCTTCTCTCTGTCTTGCCATTTAGATAGCTAATTTTCGTTGCTTTACTTCAGTAAAAGCAAACAGGGTGAATACCAATAAATGAAAAAATAATAGGGTTAGGTAAATAGAAATGAAGACTTAACGCTTCAAATCTTTTCGTAAACCAAATCCTTGTTCTCTACGCTTTTGATTATAGGCTACAGCGTGCTTATCCAATTTGACAGTCAAATAACGCAAAATAGATTCGTTGTACCGATAATCTTGTTCTAACTCATCGATGAACTCAGTGTAGCTCGTGAACTCAAGGTAGGCATAGTAACCATTGGTTTTCTTCTGGATAGGATAGGCTAATTTGCGCATCCCCCAATGTTCTGTGTTGTGAACCTTCCCCCCTTTTCCTTCAATCATCTTAATATAGTTCTTTACTGCCTCCTTATATTCACCCTCGGACAGTTCGGGATTGAGGATGAATGTCGTTTCGTACTCGTTTTGTACTTTCTTGACTTCTAATTCCATACAGGTTCTTAATTCTAGGCTGCAAATGTAGTACTTTTTTGCATATAATCATGAGAGATTTTTGAATAAATGATTATAAAGGATGGAAATGGAAGGAATTCTATCTATATTTGCCCCACTAAAATGAAAAGAGCTCCGCTCACATATCATTTACTGCTTGCATTGGTTGGAGGCTATGCTATTCTGGCATTTGCCCGGATAAATAAGCATAACTTTTATCACCACTACTATCGGGTTATTGAAGAAGTTCAGACCCGAAATTCACAGGAGTGGGAAGCCGCTGCAACCTTGACGATATTTGCAGAGACAGTAGCACCCACCGTACAGCTTGAGACCTTACTGCCAACCTGGATTGATGCTAAGTGGGAAACGGGTTTATCTTTCTCTTACCTCTTTAGCAAGCTAGTGGATAGAGGCTTGGATAAGAGCGTTTGGTACTTCAGCGCTCATCCTGCTCAAGCTCCTTAGCCTAGGTTTTTAACCTTCCCAATAATTTTAGCCCCCCCTTCTCCCTTCTCCTTTTTGGGAGGCATAGAAGATTCAAAGTTACTTTCCTAAGCGCTTTGCCGCTTACAACCCATTAATTTGTTCTTAAACAATGAGAAATAAAAATACCGTTATAGCCCTTCTGATAATATTTATTGGAATTTGTGCTTACAATTTGTATTGGACCTATGTTCAATTTAACTATGAAGGCCAGATCAGCTCTTTGCAAGAAAGAGTAGAGCAAAAAGACAGCCTTGCCATCCGGGAACTGGACGCCAGGCTGGAAGACAATGATTTCCAGGAAACCTACCAAAAATCGATAGACAATTCTTTTACCCTGGGTTTGGATCTACAAGGAGGAATGTTCGTAACCTTGGAAGTAGGGGTAGACGATGTGGTACGACAGTTGGCTGGGTCCAATGGAGAAGACTCCTCCTTTGTAAGAGCCCTAGCCTGTGCCAATGAAAGACAAGAAAGTGCACAAGAGAATTTCGTCCCACTCTTTGTTGATTGTTTTCGGGAAATAGCCCCCAATCAGAGCTTGGGAGCCATCTTTGCTAGTCCTGAGCGTCAGATTAGTATTAGTACAGCAGATGAGCAGGTGATTGAAATGTTGAACCTCGAAGCTCAGTCTGCGGTAGAACGTACCTTCAATATCATTCGTACCCGGATTGACCAATTTGGTGTTGCCTCTCCTAATATGCAACTCCAGGAAGGAACAGGACGGATATTATTGGAACTCCCTGGGGTCAAAGAGCCAGAACGTGTTCGTCGACTCCTTCGTAGCACCGCAAAACTAGAATTTTGGACTACCCATAATATGGTGGATGGGTATCGGGTCTTGTTTCAGGCGAATGAAAAGCTAAAATCAATCTATGGAATCGTAGACGAAGATTCTATATCGGCAGATTCTAGCCTGGTCAACGATCTGGCTAGCGATAGTACGCTATTGGCGGAAGCAGACACCGATACAAGCGCAAGTGATACAAGTTCTTTCACCTCTTTTACAGAAGAAGACGCGGAGGAAGATTTAACGGAACTTTCAGATGCAGAGCGAGATGAGCAATTAGCCGATTTTAAACGAAAAAATCCTCTTTTTGGTGTTCTGCAACTCTTTGATCCTTCCCAACAAGATCCCAATAATACCTGGCCTGTCGTCGGATTGGCCAATGAGAATGACACCTCGCAGATCAACCAATATCTCGCGATGGATGAGATTAAAGTGCTCATCCCTGATGACATGAGATTTGCCTGGTCCTATAAATCTAGGGAAGACAATGAAAGGTTATATGAATTGATTACCCTGAAAAGCCCTGTGCTCGGGGGAGAGGTTGTTACAGATGCTCGCCAAGACTTTGACCAGCAAGGTAAGGCTGAAGTATCCATGGGGATGAATGTTGAAGGGGCCAAAGACTGGGCGACCATTACGGAGAATAACGTAAATCGTCATGTTGCGATTGTCTTGGACAATTTGGTGTATTCATTTCCTGTAATCAACCAGCGTATTGGAGGAGGTCAGTCCTCTATCGCCGGGAACTTTACGATAGATGAAGCTAAAGACTTGGCTAACGTACTCAAGGCTGGTCAGCTTCCTGTTCCCGCGAGAATCGAAGGGGAAGACGTAGTTGGGCCTACCTTAGGAGAGGAGAATATCCAAAGAGGATGGAAGTCCTTTATTATGGCCTTTGTGGTTACCCTCATTTTCATGGCGTTCTATTACGCCAGAGCAGGCTTCGTGGCTAACTTGGCTTTGATAGCCAACCTCATTTTTATTTTAGGATGCTCCGCTGCCTTCACCATTGTGCTTACCGTTCCCGGTATTGCGGCAGTAGTATTGACCGTAGGTATGGCTGTAGACGCCAATGTGCTGATATTTGAACGGATTCGGGAAGAAATGGCCAAGGGTAAAACCCTAAAAGCTTCGATTAAGTCCGGCTTTAGCAATGCCTTCTCCTCGGTTATGGATGCAAATATCACTACCTTCTTGACTGGCGTAGTTCTGTATGCTTTCGGTATCGGACCTGTAAGAGGTTTTGCAGTTTCCCTGATGATCGGAATTATCACTTCCTTGATTTCCGCCCTGATTATTACTCGACTCATTTTAGATTATTATGCCAACAAAGGGAAAAATTCCATTTCATTTGGTTATCCCTTCACTACAGGTCTATTTGATAAGATAAAGATGAACATGGTTGGCCGCCGCAAAACTTTCTATACCATTTCAGGTGCATTGGTGATCTTGTTTATTCTATCCTTCCTTGGCTTAGGCTTCAAAACAGGCGTAGATTTCCAAGGTGGGCGCCAATTTGTGGTAGCCTTCTTTGAAAATGAACAAGCTGCGCCCTTGAGCAGTTCGGATGTGGAGCAAATTCGAAAGGACCTAACCGCTTCCTTTGAGTCAGATGCTCCTATCATCAAGACCTTGAGCTCGAGCAACCAACTGATGATTACCTCGAGTTATAAAGTAGCAGATCGAGAGGCAACCGAAGAGGTACAAAATATCTTGATGGATGGCTTGAATAAAAATTATAGCCAATTCGACAAGCGGGTTATTAGTAGCTCGGATGTAGGGCCTACAGTGGCAAGTGACATCCGACAAGCTGCTTTCCTGGCGGTTCTTTTCTCCCTTATAATCATTTTCTTCTATATCCTCTTGCGTTTTAGGAAATGGCAATATAGTCTCGGCGCCATAATAGCGATTTTTCATGATGTAATAATCGTTCTGGGAGTGTTCTCCCTGTTAGGGCAGTTGGACCTTCCCTTTAGCGTGGAGATCAACCAAACACTCATTGCCGCCTTGTTGACCATTATCGGATATTCAATCAATGATACGGTGGTCGTGTTTGACCGCATCCGGGAGAATATTGGTGAAATGAAGTCCAATTCTCTGAAAGAGATTTATAACGTTTCTATAGACCAAACGATAAGCCGAACCCTCATTACATCGGTTACTACCCTTTTGACAGCGCTTATCCTCTTTATTTTTGGAGGAGACGTTATCAAGGGCTTTACCTTCGCCATCATTATTGGAATTATGGTGGGGACCTACTCTTCTATTTTTGTAGCGAGTCCTATTTCTTTAGACCTCATTGCTAAAGAAAGAGGAAAAGCTGAAGCATAGACCCAAGTCTATTCATAAAAAAAGACCGAATTTATTTCGGTCTTTTTTTATGGGATATATTTCATAAAAACGCTAAACTTTCAATACTTATTGATAGTTTTAAATATATGAAAATGAAAAGGGCAATTTTATGGTTTAGAAATGATCTGAGGCTTACAGATCATGAGCCCTTGGTGAAAGCTATTCATTCAGCCAAAGAAATTATCCCCGTTTATTGCTGGGATCCACGCAGGTGGAGAAAGGATCCATATGGTCAGATAAAAACAGGAGCATTTAGGACTCAGTTTATAAAGGAAAGTCTGGAAGAATTAGACCGAAGCTTGAAAGAACGGGGAAGCTACTTGTACTTCATAGAAGGGGCTCCTGAAGAAGTTCTTCCCCAACTGGCTACCGAATTTGGTGCTTCGGCCGTTTTTGCTCATAAGGAGGTGGGGACTGAGGAAGCAGCTGTTGAGTGCGGATTAGAAGAAGGTCTTTTCCCTCTGGGAATAGATTTAAAACTCTTTTGGGGGAGAACTCTATTAAATTTGACCGACCTCCCCATGCCCATTCGATTTATTCCGGAAGTATTTACCCAATTTCGGAAAGAAGTAGAACGGAGTGTGGCGATTCGTCCGCTATTCCCTTCTCCCAGGGAAATTTCCTCCCCTTCGATGGGATCACAGGACTTTTGGGAAGGCTTTCCAAAGAAAATCTATTTGTCTAGGGAAGAAAGTATTTCAGGTGTTCTTCCTTTCAAAGGAGGAGAATCAGCAGGAACGGAGCGAATCCATGCGTATATATGGGAAAAAGACCTCCTCAAGACGTATAAGGAAACTCGCAATCAACTTTTGGGAGGAGATTATTCCTCCAAATTTTCCCCTTGGCTCGCCCTAGGATGTATTTCTCCTAGAAGCATATATCAAGAGGTGAAAAGGTATGAAAATGAAAGGATAAAAAACGATTCGACTTATTGGCTAATTTTTGAGTTGCTGTGGAGGGATTATTTCCATTTTATCAGCCACAAGCATGGGAATAAGCTTTTTTTGAGGGGAGGAATCCAAAATCGAAACTTAGTAGTTACTCCAGATACACTCAAATGGGAGGCTTGGAAAGATGGCATGACAGGAGTTCCTTTTGTGGATGCTAACATGAGGGAGCTCAAACATACGGGTTTTATGTCCAATCGAGGAAGGCAGAACGTTGCTTCTTTTTTGGTAAATGACTTAGGCCAAGATTGGAGGAAAGGCGCTGCTTACTTTGAAAGCCTACTTATCGATTATGACGTGTGTAGTAATTGGGGGAATTGGAATTATGTAGCAGGGGTTGGTAATGATCCACGTAAGCACAGGTATTTCAATGTCATTTCTCAAGGTAAACGCTACGATCCTAAGGGAGAATATGTGAAACGTTGGGTTCCTGAGTTATCTTCCTTACCTCATAGCCTAATCCACGAGCCGTGGACAAGCCCAGAACAAGTGAAGCAACTAGGGGTAGAGCTTGGAAAAGATTATCCCCATTCATTCCTCGCTCCGATTAGTATCTAAATCCTTAATTTCCCTCCCCGCGCGGCCCTCCTGTTGCACTTGTTTTAGACCTCTTTTCTTTGGGAGGTTTTCTCTCAATTAGGTACACTTTTAAATCGTCCAGGTATCTTTGAGGGCGATTATTTACATCTTCGACCAACTTGTTCACACTGGCACTGAGAGAATTCAAGTTATTGTATAATTCATCGTTATTGAGTAGTAGGCCCAGGGTACCTTTAGAAGAATCTATCTTGGCAATGGTATGTTCCAGGTTGCCCGTAGCAGACTTCACATTGCTAGCAAGGGCCCGAAACTCTTTGGCAACCTCTACCAGGGTATCGGTAGTGACTTTGGTATTTTGGATAATACCTTCGATATTTTCTCTGTTATTAGAAATTCCCACCATGAGGGAATCTGTATGTTGGATAAGGTCTATGAATGTAGTAGAAAGTTCATCGAGATTGGATGACATTTTTTTGATATTGGCTGCTGAAACCTGTACATCTTCGATTGTATTGAGAATGGCGTTCTTACCTCGGGGATCCTGCAACATGGAGTTGAATTGGGAGACTGTCTTATTGAGCTCTGTCGCCAATACGCCAATTTGAACCAGAAGGTCTTCTCCACTATTGGTTACCACGCTCCCCAATTGGTCGAATAAATCACTTTCGCGGGCTCCAGGGATAGTGTCCCCATTTTGATAGAAGGAACTTGCTTGAATAGAATCGTCAAACATGATTTCCATGGCACCCGCACCCAGCATATTGGTTTTTATAATGGTGGCTTTAGCGTGTTCGGGAATGGAAAGAGGATCATCAAATTGCAATTCAACAATGACCATACCGCGTTTCTGATCCATGAACATATCGGAAATTTTTCCGACCCGCAAACCCTTCATAATGATGGGATTACTCTGTATTAAAGGGGTTACATCTCGGTATTCAGAATATAGGTACATTCTGTCGCCAAACATTTTATTGCCTTGCAAGTATTTGGTTCCCACCACAAAGAGGACCAAACCCAACAAGGCAAAAAGACCCACCTTTACTTCATTTCTGATTTTCAAATCTTTGTTTTTTTCTTTTTTCCTAACCCAAAACTAATGAAATGAACTTGTATTCTCTAATTTAATAACTCAGTAGCTTTTCTACCGCTTCTTCAAGCTTAGCAGAAGCTAAGAATTGTTGCTCCAGTTGGGGCTGAAAGGGAACAGGTGTATCGAGGGAACCAACGCGTACTACCGGACCATCCAACGACTCAAAGCAGTACTGAGATACCTCTGCTGCGATCTCGGCTCCAAAAGCCCCTGTGTAGGTAGCTTCATAGAGAACCACGCATTTCCCCGTTTTTCGGACGGATTGGAAAACGGCTTCCTTGTCCCAGGGTAGGAGGGTCTGGAGATCTACTATCTCGATTTCACCCTGATATCCTTTCTCCTTGCACAATTCTTTCGCCCAGTGGACTCCTAGGCCATAGGTAATAATGCTCAGCTCTGTACCCGTTTGGATTATGTTGGCCTCTCCTATAGGGATACCATAATAGGCCTCCGGTACGGGTTCCGATAATTTTCTGTATAAGGCTTTGTGCTCAAAATACATGATGGGATTGGGATCAGAAATAGCACTGATCAACAAGCCTTTGGCAGTATAAGGGTCTGACGGGAAGACCACTTTCAACCCTGGGGTATGCGTAAACCAGGACTCGATACTTTGGGAATGGTAGGGCCCGGCTCCTGTTGAGCCGCCTGTGGGCATGCGAACCACCACATCAGGGGCATGGCCCCAACGATAGTGAGTTTTGGCCAGGTTGTTGATAATTTGGTTGAAGCCACAAGAGACAAAGTCGGCAAACTGCATTTCGACGATGGCCTTTTTCCCTCCCAATGAAAGCCCCATTCCGGCTCCTAAAATCGCAGATTCACAAAGGGGGGTATTGCGAACCCGTTCTTTGCCAAATTTTTCCACAAAACCTTCGGAGGCTTTAAAAACCCCTCCGTATTCTGCTACATCCTGACCCATTAGGATACATTCCGGGTGCTTTTCCATCGCTTGGTACATACCTTCCTGGATCGCATCTATGAAGCGTAAGGACCTATTTCCCTTCTCTGGATTGAGCACGGATCTAGCGTATTCAAAAGAGGCATACACTTCTGTGAGCTCCTTATCAAGCTGGGCTTCTACCTCTTCCGCCTCAAAAGCCATTTTCACAGCTTGGTTGATCTGCGCTTTCAGGGTTTTCTGGATTTCTTCTATCTGTCCCGTTTCCAGTATCCCCAAACTCATCAAGTATTTTTCGTAATTCTCTACCGGATCCTTGGGCTGCCACTCTTCGAATATCTCTGAGGGAATATACTTGGTGCCCGATGCCTCTTCATGGCCTCGCATCCGAAAGGTCATGCATTCTAATAATACAGGTTGATGGGTTTCACGGATTTGTTGGGCCAGTCGTTGTACGGTATGATATACTTCCAGCACATTGTTTCCATCAATCCTTACCCCTTCCATACCATATCCAATTGCCCGGTCAGCCAAGGTTTTGGCCCTGTATTGCTCATTTACTGGGGTGGAGAGCCCATAACCATTGTTCTCTATGACAAAGAGTACGGGAAGTTCCCATACGGAGGCTACATTCAAGGCTTCGTGTACGTCTCCTTCACTACTGCCCCCATCTCCCATGAAAGGGGCTGCAAGGGCTGAGCGCTTATCCAACTTGCTCGCCAGTGCCAAGCCATCTGCCACGGGCAGCATGGCTCCCAAGTGGGAAATCATCCCAAAAATATTTTTGTCAGGAAGACCAAAATGGAAAGAACGATCTCTGCCTTGGGTAAAGCCCGAGGGCTTCCCTAACCATTGCGCAATCAATCGCTCCAAGGGAACTTTTCGAGTGGTGAAAACACCCAGATTTCTATGGAGGGGAAGGATGTAGTCTTGTTCTTCAAGTGCCTTAGTCAGCCCTACTGAAATAGCTTCCTGTCCAATTCCAGAAAACCACTTGCTGATTTTTCCCTGGCGAAGGAGAATCAGCATTTTTTGTTCGATCAAACGAGGAAAAAGCAGGTCTTGGTAGAGATCTAGGAGAAACTCGTTGCTCAGGGCTTTTTTATCAAAACTTAATGCATGTTGTAGTTCCATATACAAGTATAAGGCACTTCATAGTACATGACAAAAAATGGAATTGTATAATTCCCCTTATACAAATTTATTGCAACTCAGTTGCATTGACAAGGTATTTACTTACTTTTGCAACTTAGTTGCATTTGGGAATACAAGGATACTGTTCATTACAAATATGACTTGATTGAAAACGCTGTCAAATAAGGAACGATGAAAAATATGTGGAACTTATCTCAAACATTGGTATGAAAGCGAAAACAACGATTAAAAATTGGGTAGTAGATACACGTCCTACCATATTGAAAAATATTCACCAAGCTGATGTGAATATAGCTATCTACAATAGGGATACAAGTGCCTTGGCAGGTGAAGTCGAAAGGCTAGTAAAACGGGATATTGAAATCAAGTCGAGCGGAGATATCGGTACGGTACTAGAGGCCATTACAAAGGAAATTGACCCCAGTACATTCCGCCTAATCACCCAAGATATAAAAGACCTGCTACATCTTTTCAAAGAGGTTACAGGTTCAAATAGCTTTCGGCTTCTCTTAGCAACCATTAATTCAAATATGTGTAGAAGGTTTCATACGGATGCCAACAATTTGAGGATGCTTTGTACCTATAGTGGACAGAGTACCTTATGGCTTACTGAGGACAATGTCAATCGAAATGCATTGGGTTCTGGTGGAGATAACGAATGTATTGTCTTGGATGAAAGCAAAATTCAACAGACTCAAACGGGTTCTGTACTTATCTTGAAAGGGGCTATTTATCCACAGGAAGGAACTAAAGCCGTAGTTCACCGCAGCCCCACCATTGAAGAAAGTGGGGAAAAAAGGTTGCTCCTTAGAATTGACACGAATCAATTTTTAGGGTGGGTTTAGCCAGGAGGGGCAATGAATAACCCTATATCGCCCGCTTAAGGGATAAAGGTTAACTCAAATTTAGATCTCAGTATAGGATTTTCAATTCCTGTTTGCATACATAAAGACTAGCCGAAATTCCCTAAGGACTCTCCCCCTCCATAATCCCCTTCCAGGTTCGGGGAATAGAGGCCCAAATAGCAGGAAATGATAAGGGCTTCACAAGCGGCTCATTCGTGTCGGAAGGAATCAAATAGCTAAGGTAATATTCAGGAGCCTCGTTTGGGGATTTATGGGGGTAACTAATCCCACAGCGAAGGTCCCTGCAAATAAGGGTATCCCCCCTTTTTTCTCGTAAAAAATAGCCATCACTTACTTGCTCAATACTGACAAGTTGGGAACTGTCTTGCAACAAAGAGTCTAGGAGTTGGTTTTTAGGATAGAAGGTGAAATCTACCACAAAATCATCATCCAGGACATGGTAATAGCCAATATTATAACCCGTAGGGCCTTCGGCTACTGTATACCATACGAAGGTGTTGAACGGGGTAGGGAGGGTGAGCTTCCGCTCTATACTCTTCCCCTGTAAGTGGAGTGCATTGGTGAAAACAGCATCTGCTACAGCCTGATTGGTAAATGTGAAGATTATATAGAGGCTACTGAAAAATAGACCTAAGCCATTGGCCCAATATCTCCACTTTTTTTCTCTAGGCAAGCGAAGAGCCCCAAAAAGACCTAGTAAAAGTAGCAGGGTATAAATGGGGTCCACATAGAAGATATTCCCAAAGGCTACATACTCATCCATAAAAGGATACAAGAGCTGAGCGCCCACACTATTAAAGGAATCCAGAAGCACATGGGATAACAGGGCCAAAAAGGCCAGCCAGGACCATTGTTGGAGATTCGCTTCTCGATAGCGTTTGGCAAGAAAATATCCCATAATACCTCCCACAATAAGGCAAAAAACCAAAGAGTGTGTGGGCCCCCGATGAAAAAGCAAAGCATCTATACGGCTGACAAATAAACCACTTAAGAGGTCCAGATCAGGGATATTGGCCGCAATAGCTCCCCACAAGGCAGCCTTATTACCTACCTTTCTTCCGAGTACTATTTCGCCGATAGAAGCGCCCAATGCTGCATGGGTCAAGGTATCCATAAGGGTTTTTATGCTTGTGACTCAGCCCACCTGATAGGCCAACTCTTTTCTATTAAAAATACACATCCTAAACACAGGAGACATACGATAAGTTTCCACCAAAATGCCAGGGCAAAGCCATCGACCGGACCAATTTGATAATTTATTCCGAAAGCGATAAGAAATATGCCTATGTAGAGTCCTATTCTTCCCATACGATAGGGAATGGGATAATGTCGTTGCCCTGTTACATAAGCTAGGAAGGCCATGAGGGCAAAGCAAAATAAAGCGCCCCAGGCACTGGCATAGAAGCCGTATTGAGGAATTCCAAAGAAATTGATCAAAAAGGCACAGACGGCCCCTGTTCCCGTGAATAACAAGGCAAAGCGCGTTTGCTTGGTAATTTTGAACCAAATACTGAAGTTGAAATACATCCCGTGAAATACGTAGGCAAAAAGCAAGATGGGAACCACGACTAGTCCCAACCAATAAGGTTCATCGATGAAGTAAATCGCCGATTCTGAAAGTCCAAAACTCAAGTCAAAAGAAACAAATTCCTGTGCGAAGGAGCCAATAAATAGAAAGCCGGTGAGGGTTGCCAGGGTATAGTAATGAAAAACCCTTGCGAAGGTCTTTGGGGAGTCCTTTTCCTCAGCGGACCTGAAGAAAAAGGGCTCTGCCGCGTAGCGATAGGCTTGGGTGAACAAAGAGATCATAAAAGCAAGCTTATAGCAGGCTTGATAAATGCCAAGCATCTCATCTCCTAATAACTGGCTTCCCATTATAGAACTGCCCTCTTTCCACAGGTAGGGGATCATCAGGCGGTCAAGACTTTGGTTGGCAGTACCGGCAAGCCCCGCTAGCATGATAAAGCCTCCATAGGGAAGCATCGGTCGAAGTAGGGCCCTGCGAAAAATAATTTTACTAGGGAGGTTTTGACTTAGGGCTAGAACCATTTTTACAGCCGAACCCGCTACATTGGCAATGAAAACATACTCTATACTGTCTTTTCCTAGAACCAAGAAAAAGATGAGATTCAAAATGATATTAATAAAGATGCTGCTCAGCGTAATTCCCGCAAACAGGAGGGGGCGTTCCTGGTGTCGAAGCATGGCCATCGGTAGGGCTGCAATAGCATCCAAGGCGATAATGATCCCTACATAAACAAGGACCTGGTGATATTCAGGATATTGTAAGAAAGAAGCGATAGGTTTGGTAAAGGGCAAGAGGACCAAAAGTAAAATCGAAGAGAGCAGTAATACCCAAGAAAAGGCCTGGTTGAAAATGTCTTGTGGGTTTTCCTTGTCTTGAACAAAGCGAAAGAAGGTGGTCTCCATACCAAAGGTAAGTACCACATTGAGAAAGGCGGTTTGGGTAAAAAAGTAGCTGACGATTCCATATTGCCCAGTGAGCAAAACTCGGGTATGCAAGGGAACGAGTACGAGATTAATAACACGACCGACGATCGAGCTTATCCCATATATGACCGTTTGGCCTGCTAATTTTTTTAATGCACCCATTATTAGAGATATACACCTGCGAAACAACGTAGCATTTACGATTCGGCCAAATTAAATGTTCAGAGGGAGTAAACACTTTAGTTTTGTATATTCGCCGCAATATTCACCCGCTTAACCGGAAAATATATGGAAGCTCTCTGGGGAATTGATCTGGGGGGAACAAAAATCGAGGTAGTTGTCATGGAGCAGTTGGACCCTGAAGCGGTCCTATTGCGACATAGGATAGCCACAGAGGCCGACCAAGGCTATGAACACATTCTCAACCAGATCGCAAAGCTCGTAAGAGAGGCTTCAGATATGGTGGGATTTTCGCCTACAGTGATTGGGATAGGTACGCCTGGGGCGATGGATCCCTTTACCGGTGCCATGAAAAACAGCAATACGACGGTTCTCAATGGAAAAGCCTTTCATCCGGACCTTGAGGCTAAATTGGGGATTCCCGTCAAAATGGCCAATGATGCCAATTGTTTTGCCCTGGCTGAAGCTAAGATGGGGGCCGTTAAAGAGCAGGTGCCTGATGCAAAAGTTGTTTTTGGAATCATTATGGGCACAGGAGTCGGAGGAGGGGTCGTTTTTAAGGGAGAGGTATGGGGAGGACAGCACGGAATCGGAGGAGAATGGGGGCACAATTACCTGGATGAGTCAGGAGGGCCCTGCTATTGTGGTAAAACAGGTTGTGTCGAAACGGTGATTTCTGGGACCGGACTACAGAAATTTTATCTCCAGAAAAGCGGAGAATTCAGAAAACTGAAAGAGATTCTAGCTCGTCATCAGCAGGAGATTGATCCTGTGGCAACTGAGACAGTTGATCGCTTGATTCACTTTTTTGGATTAGGGGTATCTTCTATTATCAATTTACTAGATCCCCATGTAATTGTGGTGGGAGGAGGAGTAGGTAATATTGATCTATTGTATACGGATGGAATTGTTTCGGTAGAGAAATTTCTGTTTAATCCCAAATTGAGAACACCCATAATTAAGCCCAGCCTGGGGGATAGTGCCGGAGTCTTTGGCGCAGCGGCCCTGGTTGAAAAGAAATAAAAGCTTTTTTTGTGCAGAATACTTTGGTTTTCGAACAAATTAGTTCAACTTTGCATTAATTTTTTCCAAACAATAAATTTTAAGATTCTTTATGCCATATCTTTTCACTTCTGAGTCCGTTTCTGAGGGACACCCAGACAAGGTAGCTGATCAAATTTCTGATGCGGTCCTTGATGCTATGTTGAGAGAGGACCCGACTTCTCGTTGTGCGTGTGAAACGTTGGTCACAACAGGTCTCGTCGTGTTGGCAGGTGAGGTCCGTACCCATGCTCAGGTTGATTTTCAAAAGGTGGTCAGAGAAACCATAGAGAAAATCGGATATAATTCAGATGAATATAAATTCAGTGCAGCTTCTTGTGCCATTATGTCCTCATTGCACGAGCAATCTGCAGATATAGCAAGAGGGGTAGATAGCGAAAATGAAGGCGACCAGGGAGCCGGAGACCAGGGGATGATGTTTGGCTATGCAACGAATGAAACGCCAGAATATATGCCAATGGCCTTGGCCTTCTCCCATCGTTTGGTTCAGAGCTTGGCACATATCCGAAAAAATGAGGCCCACCTGATGCCTTATCTTCGTCCAGATTCGAAATCACAGGTTAC
Organism: Bacteroidia bacterium; assembly: GCA_965263105.1. Lineage (GTDB taxonomy): Bacteria > Bacteroidota > Bacteroidia > J057 > J057 > JBCCTX01. Next base: position 3,345,756 of record CBDHGL010000003.1, read on the forward strand.
TATAGAATACTCCGACGAAGGAAAACCTTTAAGGGTGCACACCATAGTGATTTCCACTCAGCATGATGATTTTATTTCTCCTGAAAATGATTCATTAGAAGCCCATAATGAGGCTGACCGCAAGATGTTGAGCAAAATCCGAGAAGATATTATCCAGCACCTCATCCCGCGCGTGATACCAGAAGAGTTATTGAAAGATACCGTTTATCATATCAATCCTACAGGGAAATTCGTTATAGGGGGGCCTCATGGAGATGCCGGTCTTACGGGTAGAAAAATAATCGTCGATACCTATGGAGGGAAAGGAGCTCACGGAGGAGGAGCTTTCTCTGGCAAAGATGCTTCCAAAGTAGATAGAAGTGCTGCCTATGCTTCCAGACATATAGCCAAAAATTTGGTAGCGGCAGGGGTAGCAGATGAAATTCTCGTTCAATTGGCTTATGCCATTGGGGTAGCAGAGCCCGTTTCAATCAACATTAATACCTTCGGGACAGCTAAGGTCCCTTTTTCAGATGCTGAAATTGCTGAAAAGGTATCGGAAAATGTTTCTTGTACGCCAGCTGCAATCGTGGAAAGGCTGGGGCTGAGAAACCCCATTTTTAGCCCAACTGCTGCTTATGGACATATGGGACGGGGGAATTATGAGGAAGAAGTTCCCGTAAATTATGTTACAGTTCAGGCAAATGGTTCCTCCACCAATACCATTCATAGACAGGAACTCAAAAAAGTGGAATTTTTTAGCTGGGAGAAATTGGATTTGGTAGAGTTATTCAAATCAGAATTTGCCATTTAAGGTTCCATGATCGGAGAACAAAGAAAAAGCTTCCTGCGTATATTGGGCCATATGCAACGTCAATTTCATCCCCTTGTCAGGTTATCATTTATAAGTTTTTGGGTCTTGATACTACTTTCCTGTGGTACGGACTCTCATAAGAATCCCCAGCCTCCGATCTTTGATTTTAAGATCGATAAGTCTGGTTTATCCTTCATCCATTTGGGGGATAGACTCTCCCAATTGGATAGCTTAGAAATCCCTTATCCCCTTTCAGAGGTTCAATACCAAAGCGAAGAGGGCTATGTTTGGATGACAAGAGAAATGCACCTAGATACAGGGAAAGTGGTCTTCGAAGGAGACTTTTTTGATGAAAAACAGGTAACCGGGGAGTCCATTCAACAGAGTATTTTGAGTCGCATTAGAATTGAATCCCCGATGTTAAGCCTTCATAATGGCTTGAAGACAGGAATTTCGCTGGGACAACTCAAATCTTTCTATCCCCAATCTAGTTGGGAGTACACTTACTTTCCCTCCTACAGAATGGTTGATGTCGCTGATCCAGAAATGCCAGAAATTCATTATTTGTTTCCTGAGCCTCCAGGGATCTTATCCGATACCTTGAAAGTGGGAGATCCTGTAGCTGAAGGGCTTTTATCCAAGGATTTGCCCATTGAGGCAATCGTTTTGTTGTAGTGAAAGCAATTCGTGGATTCTTAACTTAAAGTAATTATCCTTAGTTCTGTTTTGGTTTACTCATCAGTTCCTTCAGCAGGTTTTGGTCTGCATTGTCAGTTGAAATGGCTTTGTAATTGCCCCTACCCCGATCGGCTAGTTTCACCAATTTATCAATTGCATTTTGATTAGTTCCAAAATTGAAAACGCTTAGGTGAATATCGTCATTGCTGAAGTTTCTCACCCGCTTTAAGGTCTTTGAATCGATAGAGAATAATCCATCTGTTGCCAGAATAATGCGGTTATTGCCCTCTGGAATAAAGTGTGTACGGGCTATCTTGTAAGCCATGTTGAGACCTGAAAGCAACTGGGTAGAACCACTAGGCTTCAAGCTATCTAATGAAGCGATCACTCGGTCGGGTTTTATTAGGGAGGTGGGGGGGAGAATGACATCTGCTTTGCCAGAAAAGGTAATCAAGGACACCGTGTCTACTGAACGGAGAATAGGGATAAGCTTGGTCAGGGACTGCTTGAGCAGTGGAAGCTTATGAGGGTCATTCATGGATTTTGAGATATCCAAAAGAAAGACCAGATGAGAAGGCGCAAAATTTTCTAAGGAGATGGTATCAGCGAGAAGGGGTAGATTACTAGGATCAGGGAGAACCATCGGAATCTCAGAAGGCCTAACATACTTATAAAGGAAGGGATGGTGAGGAAAAAATAACTGTTTCTCCCCCCCTAGATCTATAAGCATGTTAAAGTAGACAGAACTCTGATTGAAATGGTATATAATGCGTTCAAAGGTGAACTGATCATCTAACAGGTCTACACTGAGCCCTGAAGTTTTATCTACTAAGGCTTGAGTTGAGGTGCTTATTTTATCCATCAAACGTTTTTCTGCTGCAGAGGGTTTTGATCGGTAACTAACAGATGGGATAGAATAGACATATTTTTCCAGGCTATCGGTTAGAGCCAAAAGCCTCACATGGCCATTTTGGGCTGGCGTATAAAAATTCTTTTTTACTTCCTGTAGTAAATTCTGACTCGCAGTTAGCATGGAGAATAAGTGTGTGTATGTTTTATCCTGCAGGGTAGAGGCTGGCTTTTCCTCATACTGGGAGTAAATCGATTGGATGATTTGAAAGCTTGCTTGAATACTTGTATCCAACGAGGAAAATAGCTCTTCAAATCTTTTTAAATGCTGTTGAGATTGGGCCAAATTATCCTGACGATAGGATTGGGTATCGATGTATAATTTTAGAGAATCGTAGAGAGATCCCATCTCTTCGATCAAAGTCTCTATTTCCGTAATTTTTGGCTTAAGCTTATCCCTATCTGAGATAGATAAATTATCCAGGCTCTTGAGGGTATTTTGGTATAGTGCTTTTGGAGCCTCAAATTGCTCGATAGAAATGCTCAAATTTCCTGAGTGCTCTGAAGAGCCCAAGTTTACTCCATGATAGTAATTGGCGTGCATGTTATAAGCGACCAAGCCTTGCTGAAGCCAGCGGGTAACATAGACCGCTTCATTGAGAAATTCAATACAATCATTAAGGGAACTTACTTCTTTATTCGGGCTTTGAGAAAAAAAATAGGGGGCCTTTACCTCGTCATATGCCAGTAAAGGCTGAATGATAAAGAGTATGCAGCTAAAAAGTAATAATGTCTTCTGGGAGCCCTCGTTCATATTCTTGTTTCGCTAATAGAAAACGGTTCAAATTGAAAAAAATTTCCCTTAGATTAGCCCCCGTTGTGGAGAATGGGTAAAAAATAAGGATAATCCGATAAAACCTTCCTTAGTTTAGGGGAATGTGTCGCCTCTATGGAGGGTGGGTATGGATTACGGACTACTAATACAAATTAAATTATGAAAAAGATATGGTGGAAGGAAGGTATAATTTACCAAATCTACCCAAGAAGTTTTTGTGATAAAAACGGTGATGGTATTGGAGACTTAAAAGGGATAATAAGCAAGTTGGATTATATTCAGGATTTAGGAGTTGATATCATTTGGCTGAGTCCCATCTATAAGTCTCCCAATGACGATAATGGATATGATATCAGTGATTATCGGGATATCATGGATGAGTTTGGTACGATGGAGGACTTTGATCTTTTGCTAGCAGGGGTTCATCAACGGGGGATGAGACTTTTGATGGATCTGGTAGTTAACCATTCCTCAGATGAGCACGTCTGGTTTAAACAGGCCAAAGGCTCGCCAGATAGTCCTTACCGAGATTATTATTACTGGAAAAAACCGTTAAATGGACAGGTTCCTAATAACTGGAAATCTTTTTTTGGAGGTTCTGTTTGGGAATGGGATGAGGGAAGTGGAGAATATTTCCTCCACCTATTTTCTAAAAAGCAACCCGACCTAAATTGGGAAAATCCAAAGGTAAGGAATGAGGTATATGATTTGATGAGGTTTTGGCTAGATAAAGGAGTTGATGGCTTCCGGATGGATGTGTTCTCTTTGTTTTCAAAACGTTTGGACTTTGAGGACCAGGATATGAGTGATTTCAATCGAGTCATAAGAGAGGTGTATGCAAATGGCCCGAGAATTCACGAATTTCTTAATGAAATGAACCAGAAAGTCTTCCAGCATTATGACGTAGTAAGTGTAGGAGAAGGAGTAGGAGTTACCCATGATTGTGTCCTTGAATATGTAGCTGAAGATAGAAAGGAAATCGATATGATCTTTCACTTTGATCACATGTTTATTGATCATGGGGAAGGCGGGAGATGGGATCCTATTCCCTGGACCAGCGAATCTTTTTTTGAAGTATTCTTCGACTGGGATAAAGCCTTGGAAGATAAGGGTTGGGGTAGTATTTATCTGGGGAATCATGACTTCCCTAGGATGGTATCTCGCTTTGGAGATGATGAGCAGTTTTGGAAAGAATCGGCTAAGCTTCTAGCCATGTTGCTTATGACACTTAGAGGTACCCCTACTATTTTCCAAGGAGATGAAATAGGGATGAAAAATACCCCCTTCCAAAATCCTGAAGATTATAGAGATATTGAGTTTCACAACTCCTATAGAGAAAAGAAGGAATCGGGAGAAGACATGGAGGAGTTTTTGAAAATTGCTCAAAAACAGGCACGCGACCATGCCCGAACGCCCATGCAGTGGAATTCTGAATCTAATGGAGGGTTTTCACAAGAAGTCCCATGGATTCAACCTCATCCCCAATTTGAAACTATTAATGTTGAAGCACAACAAACAGATTCAGGTTCTATTCTCAATTTTTATAAAAGCCTGATCACATACAGGAAGAGCGAAGCTATCTGGATCTATGGAAGCATAGAACGTCTGGAGTCTGGAAATCCCTGCATACTGGCATTTCAAAGAAATTGGGAAGGGAATGAAAGGCTTATTTTGCTCAATTTCTCCTCACAAGAACAAGCACATAGGGTAGATGTCCAAACAGGTACAGTTTCATTTAGCAATTATCCTGATGTCAGAGAGAGAGATTTTACTCAATTAAAGCCCTGGGAAGGAATTGTATTAGAGATACAGTAATATGGTTTATACCTCTCCTAGCTTATAGCAATGTGCCAATAAACGAATATTCCGTTAGGGTATATCGTCAATTGTCTCCTAAGCCGCAATACATTTATTACTTTCTTTAATGGAGCAGAGTTAGGAAGTGCTATTTACCTGGATTTTTGATAATTATCTTTTTATAAAAAACTTCCACTGTAATTTTATGAGTTAATTTATAAAGGCAAAATAAAATTTTTGCTTGTAGCGATCGTTGTTTTCTTATGTTTTGGACATTGTGTTCAGGTAATTAGCAATTTGAAATATATGAGAGCTACTATTCTGAGTAGGTTGGGCCTTGTATCTTACCTAGTTTGTATTTCACTAGTCACTTTTTCTTTTGATTTTAAGTCTCCTACCAATGGCGAAGAGGTATCCTCTTCTGAAACAGCGGCAATTATTTGTGAGGGAACTACCAATTTGGCACTAGGAAAGCCGGCACGCTTATCCAGCCAGTTTGGATTCGCGGAGGCTTCTCATGGAGTTGATGGTATTATTGAAGATACTATACCCCCCAATGAGGTTCTCACTAAGTTGGTTCATTCTGGTGTAAATGTGGAACCCAATTCCTGGTGGGAAGTAGATCTGGAATCCTACTCTGAGTTGGATTCCCTAAAAATATTCAATCGAATCGATTGTTGTCGTTCCAGATTGAGAGATTTTTACATTTTCTCTTCTTCCTTGCCCTTCCCGGATGAAGCCACTTTGGACGACCTGTTGGCTGATGACAATGTTCAAGTTACCCCTTTCCCCGGGGTTGTGGATAGCGTTCGTGTAATTGAGTTAGATCAATTTGGTCGCTACGTGCGAATTCAACAAAACAGGGAACTCCCCCTTCATTTCCTAGAGGCAGAAATCTATGGCTGCCCGGCTATTGAGCCCCCATCTCCTTGCCAATTGGTGGTCGATGATGTACTAGTTACTCAACCTGTAGGATGTGGTTTTTCCAATGGCATAATAGAGGTGGCAGCACTAGGAGACAGCCTGGAATATAGCCTTGATCAAGGGGAAACTTACCAAAGTTCGAATGTATTTGATAACCTTTTTGAGGGGCGCTATAATGTATGGGTGAGAGAGGTTAATAGCATTTCTTGTAATTATAAAACGGTAGTTGAGTTGCAGGAACCGGGGTTTTGCCCCTATGTGTGCAGGTTTCCCAGGTTATTATCTGTAGGGAAAGAAGCTAGCCAATCCAGTGTGCTGGGGGAAGGTAAGTCCCCATTAGGGGTTGATGGCGATACAGCAGGGTTTACCCCTTGGATAGCACCAGATTTCAGCCAATTCGCCAATGTAGTACATACCAGTCCAGACGATTTTCAGAGTTGGTACGAAATAAACCTCGATAGTGTGTTTGAAATTGACGAGTTGGTAATTTATCCAAGAAACAACTGTTGTCCCAACCACTTGAGCAATTTTTATATGCTCATATCTGAAACTCCTATCCCAGATGATTCCCTTGAAAACCTGGTAGTAAATCCTGACATTTTCTCTGTTCATTACCCCGGGCAGGCACCGTTGGGAGTAGGAACCAGTTTTAATATACCTGATGGGACAATGGGGCAATATGTTCGGGTCATGTCCCCGGACTCTAATTTTTTGGTTATTTCGGAACTGTCCGTTTTGGGTTGCTTCCCAGAAGATGATTTCTGTGTGGTCAATATTGATTCAATCCAATCTACAGATGTCAGCGATTGTGGATTATCCGATGGTACACTTTCTATTTTTCCGCTTGCGGATACGTTGGAATATAGTATTGATGGGGGTATCACCTTCCAAGACACTAATTTCTTCTCTGGCTTGGATTCGGGTAAGTATGCTATAGAGATAAGAAGGTTGGAAAGGGTAGACTGTTTTGCTAGGGATAGCGTGGAAATTCAGGGTCCCGCATTCCCCATTATTCTGGATATTAATGGTTCAGATCCTACTTCATGTGCCCAAGCAGATGGGTCCATTACAATCGATGCCCAAGGGGATAGCATAGAGTTCAGTATTGATGGGGGAGCCAATTTCCAAAGCGTTGGAATTTTTACGGGATTAACGGGAGGGGTCTATAACGTAGTGGTGAGAAGTAAGGGGAGTCAAAATTGTCAATCTGCTCAGGAAGTTGCTTTAAGTACTGATACAGGAATCGCCATTGATTCGCTCATCGTAGATAATCCAACAGATTGTGGCTTGTCTGATGGGAGGCTTGAAGTATTGGCCACTGGAGATAGCTTGCAGTACAGTATTGATGGCGGAATTTCCTATCAGGATACAAATGTATTTCAAGGCTTAGCTTCTGATTCATATTTCTTGGCGGTGAGGAAAGATACCTCGGCTAATTGTCTACTAGTAGTACCCGTAACGGTGATCAATCCAGGAGCGCCTAACTTGGATTCGATTGAAGTATCCGATCCAACAGCCTGCATCTCAAATGATGGCTTGCTGGAGATATTTGCTAGCGGAGATAGCTTGGAATATAGCATCGATGGTGGATTTAGTTTTCAAGATTCCTCAGTATTCGACAGCCTTTCCTTGGGAAATTATCTTGTAGTAGTAAGGGAAATCGATCGAAATGCTTGTGCGGATTCTGACTCTGTCTCCTTAGTTGCTCCTAATACTACTTCTATTGTAAGTGTAGAAGGGACAGATCCTTCAGACTGTTCTTTGGCCGATGGAACTATTACCATACAGGCAATTGGGGATAGTCTATCCTATAGCATTGATGGAGGGATCACCTTTGATTCGTTAAATACCTTCTCCAACCTAATGGGGGGGACATATAACATCATGATTCAAGAGCAAAATAGGGCAGAATGTTTGGATATGGATAGCATAACTTTGGTAAGCCCTGTGGAACCTATACTTGATTCAATAGCTCTTTTATCTCCTACAGATTGCGACTCCGTAAACGGTATGATTACCCTTTTTGCGAGTGGAGATAGCTTAGAGTATAGCATTGATGGGGGGATTAGTTTTCAAGATACCAATGTATTTGAACAGCTCCCCTCAGGAGAGTATAATGTACAAGTGAGGGAGGTAGGGAGCCTGACCTGCTTAGCTACAGATAGTCTTTCGTTAAAATCGAGAAATTTACCAGAAATCACCAGTATCCTAACGGCAAACCCGACGGATTGTGGGTTGACTGATGGAGCTATTACCATAAACGCTACTGGGGATAGTCTTTCCTATAGCATAGATGGAGGGTTTACTTTTCAAGATAGTAACTATTTTGGAGGCTTAGATTCGGGATTTTACCAAATAGAAGTGGCAACAGCTAACAGCATCTCATGCTCTGCCTTGGCTTCTACACAATTGCTAAGCCCTTTGACACCCATAATTGATACCACAACCGTCTCACCTCCAAGTGATTGTGGCGTCTCAGATGCCATAGTCTTAGTTGTAGCTTCAGGGGATAGCTTAGAGTATAGCATAGATGGTGGATCTACCTTCCAAGTCTCTAATACATTGACTGGACTCGCATCTGGTAATTACGATATAGTTGTTCGTGAGGTGGGTACGTTCTCCTGTATTGCGGTCCAACAAATATCCATTGATTCTTTGAGTCTTCCAGTAATTGATAGTGTTCAGTTTGCTTCTCCAAGCTCCTGTAGGACCGATGATGGTTCCATAAGTGTCTTTGCACGTGGAGATAGCCTCGAGTACGCTATAGGCCTCGATGAAGGATTTACAGCAAATTCGGTCTTTAGTGGCTTGGCCGGAGGTACTTATACCGTTTTTATTAGAGAGGTGGGATCAAATACCTGTCTGACACAAGAAACAGTTGTCTTGGAAACACCCACACCCCCCGCAATTGATAGTGTGTTTACCCAGAATCCTTCCGACTGTGGCTTAGAAGATGGACGGATTCAGATATTTGTTTCTGGGGAAGATCTGGAATTCAGTATCGATAATGGGGCTACCTATGTGGATAGCCAGATTTTTGAGGGCTTGATTTCTGCCATTTACGCTATTAGGGTCCGAGAAGCTGGTTCTGAGAATTGTATCAGCTCTGATACAGTTGAACTCGTTGCCCCCACCCTTCCTGTTATTACGCAATTGGCAGCTGAAAATCCTTCTGATTGCGATTTGATTGATGGCAGTATTTCTATCTCTGCAGAGGGATTCCAGTTGGAATACAGCATTGATAGCGGAACAACCTATTTTGATTCTTCCAATTTCTTTGACCTTCCTTCAGGGATTTATTATATCCTGGTTAGGGAGAAGGGCTTTGAAAAATGTGTAGCCACCGGGCAAGTAGTCTTAACGGGCCCGACTTCTCCAGAAATCCTTAGCCTGGAGGTGCTCGACCCCCAAGGATGTAGATTTAGGGATGGTTCCATTAGTATCCAAGCACAAGGGGAAAATCTCGAATACAGTGCCAATGGGGGGGAGACCTTCCAATTTCCGTCCACTTTCAGCAACCTAGAAAGAGGAATGTACAACCTGGTCATTCGGAATCCCGAATTTGCCAGTTGCTTAACCGATACTACTGTAACCCTGACAGATTCTATTTGGTGTGGACAGATCACCTGTGTTGAGCCCGACAATGTAGCACAAGGATAAAGTAGGTAAGTAGTTCAGGGGCTAATCGAACAAGTGAATTACTTGGAGTGGATGGAATTACCTCCGGTTCAATCGATATGGGCACAGAGTGCCAATCTGGTCTATTTCAACCCTCGTTGGTGATACCTTGGCAGGAGAACCCTTTTTCGATGTTAATTTAGGCAGTATTCACAATTTGGAGGAGATTAGGGTTTATCCCCGGGAAGATTGTTGTCCTGAGCAGTTGGAAGATTTCTTTATCCTGGTAAGTAGGACTTCTCTAGCAGAGAGGGCCCTTAGCTCTTTAATAGCAGATACTACGGTACAGAAATTCCAATACCTGGGTGCGGCCCCCAACGGTGAGCCTATCGTATTTGATTTGCCCTCCGGAACTATTGGGCAGTACATTCGCCTAACTCAAGCCTCCTCTGAGGGATTTGTTTTTGCTGAAATCGAAGTTTTAGGCTGCGGTTTGGCCTCACCCCAATTTTTCTTCTATTCTGCTTCAGATACCAGTCAACTGGTTAACCTAGATCCCAACGCACTCATTCAAATTTATCCGAATCCCTTCCGTACCAACTTTGTGGTAGATTTGGGAGAAGTAAATGTAGAGTTTGCTACCATACGACTAATCAATGCCCTGGGACAAACGGTATTTTCCACCGAATTGACCACGCAGGGTATTGTTCAGGTAGGGAATAATTTGAGTCCAGGTATGTATTGGGTTGAAATACAATATGCCAATCGGATTGAGCAGTTTAAGATTATTAAACAGCGGTGATGAAAGTTTGTGGAATTTTTCTAACTACCTATATTTAGGTGCCTCAATGACCTTTTTAATTAGCCTTAGGGGGGAGTAAATCTTCAATTTCTACCCCTAAGGCTTCTGCTATTTTTTCCAGCGTACAGATCCCTACATTATGAGAACCCCGTTCTATCCGGGAAATTTGTGTTTTATGATTGTCGGTTATAACGGCTAGGTCTAACTGAGTCCACTTCCTTTCCTTCCTAATTCTCCGAATATTTTCTCCGATTATTCGTAGTAATTCAGGGGCATCAGGGTATTTTCTCATAACTCATATTTATTTTAATCATTAAAAAAAATAATTATGAAATTAATCGTCTTTAGACGAACTGCTATCGTACGCTTATCTCATAAAGTCGATATATTAATTTCTAATTAAAAAAAATTCAAAAATAAATAATTTTAAATAAAAATAAATTACGTATATTGTGTTTATCTTTTTTAAAAGAATAGGGCCAGGCAGCTAGCTATCTACTATTACCATGAGTTGGAATTTTTTCCCAGTTTGTAGACGAATTTTTTTTTAGGTCGAATAATTATCCCAATCATCTGATTATCAAGTGGAAAAAGGAAGATTTATTCTAAGTCCTGGGGAGAATTTACCTGAAGAGAAAGTATTAGGTGCTCTCAGAGATACATTCTATTTGCAACAAACGAGATATGGTACATGGTGCTGAATTGGATAACGATAATATTATGAACTCACCTAGAAAGATTAGGATTATTCAGAGTTTGTGGACTAAACCTTTATATAAAAAAAGGAACATAAACTTAGATGACAGGCCTAATGGAGGATGGTCAGATTCCCGGTATTACTGGTTTAGTTCTACGCTCAGTTGCTTGAAGTTATTAGAGTTTTATGAGGAGGTGGAATTATATACAGATCCCCTTGGGAAGCATTTACTTATTGATATCCTCCAGTTGCCTTATTCAAAGGTTCATGTGGTACTTGAAGCTATAGATCATTTTCCCATAGACCTATGGGCTTTGGGGAAGATTTATTCTTATAGCTTACAGGACTCCCCATTTATTCATGTGGATAATGATGTTTTCATTTGGGAGAGATTTCCAATAGAAATTGAATCTGCGCAACTACTGGCGCAAAATCTGGACGATGACCTAGATTTTTATAAATACATCATTCAAGAAGTAAAGGAAGTGCTCCTATTCGATGAATTTTTGAAGGAAAGGTTAAATGGTGAGACGTTTTACTCTCTCAACGCTGGGATAATAGGAGGTAATAACTATCATTTTTTTAAGAATTATGCAGATTATGCATTTGAGTTTATCAATAAGAATTTGGAAAAATTATCCTCTATCACAGTTGCTAAATTGAATGTAATTATTGAGCAGTTTTTTATTTTTTCCCTCGCACAGAAACAGAATATTCCCATACAATATTTATTTGGAAATCTTACCTCATATGAACCCCTCTCCAAATTCCATGGAATACCCAATAGATCAACTTATGTCCATCTAATAGGGACCAATCGAAAAAAGAATCCTATCAATGAAATCCAAGTAGAAACAATTTTGAGATATGAATATCCTGCCCATTACGAACATTTACTAAATACCCTTCGCAGTTTTAAGACTCCTTTATTATAAACAATCATTTTATAAAAAAATGAATCCAATAGAGAAATTAACAGCGATTGTTTCGATTCTACAAGATGAATTGGTAGAGAATCAGTGCATTAGCTTAAAACACTTCAAAAAAGATAAAGAAGGCAAGGATGTACCTGATTTTGATCTGGGAATTAACTCAGGAATATTAGGGGTGGTTCTTTTTTTCTTGGAGCTTTACCAGGAGAATAGAAAAGATATATTCTTATCTATTGCGACTAACACCTTGGACGAGATAATTGACTTCCTTGAGGAAATGAAGGAATATACCTACCATTTTGGATTAATGAATGGAATGGGCGGAACCTTATACATATTGTATAGAATGTATAGGATAAAAGGGGACGAAGATTTGTTGAAGAAAATGGTTCTATTTGCTAAAAAGTGCTCTTATTTTATCCATTCAAAAGAAATTAATAATTCGTTTTGGGAGGGAAAAACTGGCTTACTGTATGTCCTACTTCTTATTTACAAGGAAAGCAGAGACGTTGATATAGAGGAAGCTATTAAAGCGATCTTTTATTATTTATTGGATGATATCCATATCAATGAAAAAGGCCTATTTTGGCGAACAGATTATTTGGAAGACCAAAGCCACTACGGATTAGCCTATGGAAGCTCGGGTATCAGAAATATATTCTTATTACTGAAGCAATTTGTAGACACTCCTTGTATTGAATTAATTGAACGATATTCAAGTTCCTATGAAAATTCCCATTTACAAATGGAGCCAACTCTTAGTCACCCGTCCAAAAATATTAGTTGGAAAAATGGATGGATCGGATTGGGAATCGCGAGGATTCTCCAGGCAAGTTTAGAAGGTGGAAAGTTGAACGAAGACCCACAGATCGAGCGCATATTTGAACGAATCTATGAAGGCCTACAAAGAGTTGATACCTTTTCTCTTTTAGATGCTTGTGGCATCAAAATCCTAAGCCATTTATGCCCTAAACACTTTTCTTCTGATCATATCTTATTTACAGAAATCTCTCAGAGAGTTGCCTTACTTGTCTCTGAAAAAGAGAAAGAGCTATCTAATAGGCCTAAGCTGTTGGGCTACGAGGAAGGCCTTATTGGCCTGGGATATTATTATTTATTAACTCCAGAAAGGACAGCAAGCTCCCTTTTTGCTCCTAAGCTATTAGCCACGTCTAATTGTCCATCCGGGAATGAGGGCTTTTCAATACCTTATGTTGGGAAAGAGGAACTCTTCAGGATCTTATCTAAAAAGTATTTTCCCTATTTAAACTTTCTTTTTCTAAATAAGCTGAAGGAGGTCGATATGTTGAGGCAAAAGGAAGCAGAAGCGTCTCTCTCCCAACAGCTTATTAGCTATGTTGAAAGTCTCATGAGTAAAAAGGAGGATGACCCAAAGTGTGATATGATGGAGGAATTATATATACTGGAGAAACGTAAATTTTTGCTTTCCATTACGCATGATTCTTTTCTAGAAGCTTACGATCATACCTATCTTTTCCACCAGAAATCTCGGGAATTAGCTCATCTTCCTGAAGCGGAAATTTTAAGTTTTACTTATAGAATTACTAATGGGATCGAAAGGGTTGAGAGTAAGTTTTATTGGAGAGATTTGATTCTGACAAATCCCAAACTGGATCCTCCCACGATGGATACAAAATATCACACCTATTTAAAGAAGTCCTATAGATATATTGGGGTTGATTTGTATTGTTTAAATAGTTTTGAAGAAATTCTAACCCTTTTTGAGACTCCTTTGACTGGAAGGGAAGTTCTAGATGTTTTAATTGAGAATTCAAATAGTTCTAGGGCAGAATTTAACAAGCAGCTAAGTAGTAAGTTGGTAGATTTGATTCTGTTTGGTGTTCAGAATGGACTCATTGAAATAATTTCGAATTCCGATAAAGATATTTGAATGGTTTTGGCGTTTAGAAAGTCCATCAATTCTCAATAAGGGAGAAAAGTTTATCTAATACTCGCTGGAGTAAACTCCTATTTTCAAGTATAATTTTGGCATGACCCCGCATGCCTGGCTTTAGTACCATATTTTTATTATGTATTTTTAAGGAGTCAAATTCAATCATATATCCATTTTCATCTGCTAAAAAAGACTTGTCGATGAGTGTGGCCTTAATTTGGCCAAATTCTAAATAGGGAAACTCATCGAGTTGGAGGATAGTTTCCTGGCCCTTTTTCACCTTGCCTGCTGATAGATTGTCAATATAAGATTTTGCAATGTAGTTCGTTTGAAAGGCATAAGGGATGAGGATAAATGCTGGAGAATTGACGGCTACTTCGTTATGTGTCTCCAGTTGTGAAGAAAGATACACCCTTCCCGATGTCTCTGCTGTAATCAGATAATTTTCCTTCCACGTTTTTATTGTATTCAATAATTCCTTCATTGAGTTTACAAGCTGAAACCATTTAAGTTCTTTTTCATTAGTAAAGGCTTTTTTTAACCTCAACAGATCAATACTAATCTGACTTTGTTGAAGACGATTGTTAATGATGTCCGAATTGAGCGATTCAATTTCTTTTTTCAACCCTAGCGTATCTCGTTCAAGTTTTTCGAGGGCAGATTCACTAATATATTGGCTTTGGTACAGATAAAGATGCCTGAGGTACTCCTTGCGAGATATTGCTAATTCTCGGGAGCTATGCTGTTGGTATTTCACAAAGGAAGAACTTAAGTCACCTAAGATATTGCGCCTATGTCGTAGATAGGCTGATTCTTCCTCAAAGAAATTATTTGCTTGGAATAGCTCGTAATCTTTATAGGCAAGTATAAAGTTTAAGTAGCTTTCTTGTATAAGGCCCAGTTTGAGAGGCGTTTGATAGGGATTAGGAACCCAAGGATTTTTTTGGGTGTATAGAAATTTTTGTATCGAGTCCTCAAGCATTAATACAGTTTTCCAGTCGGTATTACTCTTGATAATTGCCAGAGTCTCATCTTTCTCGACGAATTGACTATCTACCACTAAAATTTGCTGGACAATTCCTTCTGTTTTGGGATGGATCCTTATTAAAGGAGACTTTGTAGTGATATACGCTTCTGCGTATATATGATCTGGATATTTATAGAAGGAGATAAAAGCAAATAGTAACAAGAAAATTAGAAATAAGATAAAAATACCCTGTCTTTGAAGCCAAGCAGGTGTTGTTCCGATTACCTGTTGTACATCTCCTGGATTATAATTGTACTCGTTCATACCCGTTGAAATCCTAGTTGTTTGCTTATAAGATTGGAATAAAACCCACCCCGTTCTAGTAGACAGTTATGTGTTCCTTGTTCCACGATTTCCCCATTTTCCATCAAGATTATTTGGTCAGCATTAATTATAGTACTAAGGCGATGTGCGACTACTACTACGGTACGACCTGCGTAAAAATCATTTAAGTTTTGCATAATTTGTGCTTCGTTTTCGGCATCTAGAGCATTTGTAGCTTCATCAAAGAATAGAAAATGAGGATTTTTATATACTGCCCTTGCGATCAAGATTCTTTGTTTTTGGCCTCGGCTCAGATCTACCCCATGTTCTCCTAAGATAGTATTATATCCTGCCCTCAAACTCGTGATAAAATGGTGAATATTAGCCGTTTTACTTGCTCTAATCATCTTCTCTGGCTGAACTTCATCACTACTCTCAGTGATGTTGTGGGCGATAGTATCCGGAAATATGAAACTCTCCTGCATAACTGCGCCACAGGATCTTCTCCACTCTGTCAGATTGTATTGATTCAGAGGAATACCACCTAATTTGATTTCTCCGCGAGAAGGGGGATAAAATCCTAACAATAACTTGATCAGGGTTGTCTTTCCACTTCCACTTCCTCCCACAATAGCTGTTACCTTATTTCTAGGAATCCTAAGATTAATCCCTTTGAGTACATAGTCTGAATTTTTGTCATACCTAAAATAGGTCTCTTCAAAGCTTATGTCCCCTGAAGGAGGTATTTCGACTATTTGGTTCTTAAAATGCGTCTCCTCGTTTTCATAATCGTGGATTTCATTTAACCGCTCAATACTGATCTTAGCATCGTGAATACTTTGAATGAAATCGACAAGGGATTCCAGGGGATAGCTAATTTGACCGATGATATATTGGATAGACAGCATCATACCTAAAGTCAGTTCTCCTTGAACGACCGACTTTGCGGCAAAAAAGGAAATCATAATGTTCTTTAGCTGAAGGAAAAAAAGGCCTCCTGTATATTGGAATTGAGCAAGCCTCAAAAATTTAATATTGGCTTTAAAAATCTTGGCTTGAATGTTGACCCATTGCCACCTACGTTTTTTTTCGCTGTTCTGTAGTTTTATTTCCGTAATTCCCTGGATGATCTCCAGGAGTTTGGCTTTATTTCTCCCAAATAGTTCTAAGCGCTGGACATCCAATACTTTCCTTTTTTTCAAAAAAATGAGAATCCAAGAGACGTGAATAATACTCAAGGTCCAAAAAATGATGAAGATAGGTACACTGTAGATGAATAGGACAATACTGAAAATGAATAAATTAAACAGGGAAAATACGGTTGTAAAGGATGCACTTGTGAACAGAGAATTTATCCGATCTAATTCATTGATTCTTTGTAATAGATAGCCATCAGTATTTCGACTGAAAAATGCAATCGGGAGTTTCATCAGTTTTTCCAGAAAATCAAAGAGTAGAGATATTCCCACCCGGTTTCCTATATGTAGGGTAATCCAGGATTGGATAACTTCAATAAGGGTATGACTAAAAAAAATGGTTAACTGACCGAGCAATATTAAATAGATTAGCCCAAGATCTTGATTACTTATACCTTGATCTACAACGGCCTTTGTAAGAAAAGGCAAAATCAAAGAGAAAATACTACTCAAAAATATTCCTGCAGTTAGCTGCCAGATAAGTTTCTTGTAGGGTCTTAGGTAATTGAATGCATAGGTAATATTGTTCCAACGCGAAGATTCAACCTGGGGCTCTTCATGTTCGTTGGAAAAAAAATGATGGGAAGGTTCTATGAGTAATAAGGCTCCTTTTTTCTTCCCTAGGTACCAGCCTCTCTTAAATTTCTCATGCTTATATTTTGCGAGACCTATAGCTGGATCAGCAACCCAAATAGCCTTTTTGTCAACTTTGTAAACGATTAGGAAATGTCGCTGTTCCCAGTAAGCTATGGCAGGCAGGGGTACATCGCTAATTCCCGCTTCCTCGTCATTTCCTTCAAAATTTAGCGAAACTCCCGTAGTTCGAAAGCCAATTGCTTCTGCTGCACTGCTAATAGAATGTAACGTAGTACCTGTTCTTCCGACTGCACAAATGTCAATAAGGTATTTTAAGGGTAAGTCTTTACCGTAATATTTTGCGATCATCTTAAGACATGCCGCACCACAATCGAAACTCTCTTTTTGTAGGAATAGTGGAAATTTCTTCTTTCGCATAATATAGACAGTATTAAAATGCCTTTCCTACAAAAGAACACATAATGGCACATAAAAAAGAACACATATATGTTGACTTATAATAATCCAGAAGGGACTAACTTCGACTAATGGTAATTGTAGGAAGTACGAAAGGTAATTCTTTTTGAAAGTTTGAGGGAATTTTTTACGAGTTACCCTAGTTGCCCTCATTAGGGAATGGATGCTAAAAATCCAATAATTGTATTGTTTAATATATTTAATTTTTAATAATTATTATCATGGTAGACAAAAAGAAAGTTCGACAAAAGCTCAAGTTGAGTAAGAAAACCATCTCTGTATTAAATGACTGCGATCTAAACATGATCAATGGGGGGAACGATCCCTATGGATCAAAAAAATGTCCAACAGGGCTTACAGGTCAAAAAACGGCCATTACTTGTTATAGAGGTACTGGATATACTTGTACAAAGCCTATAACAAAACCAGGAAAGCGAACCTACCATGGTTGTAAATATACAACTATGTAAATATGCGTCTCAGTTATAATTATTAGGGAATCAAAGGCAGTTTCTAAGGCAGGATGTAAGCATTAGGATATGACTTTGAATCCCCCCTAATTCTATTCTTCCTTCAAGTACGATCTATTATCGCACATTATTCGCACAAAAGAACACAAAAATGTTGACATGCTGTAATTCGAGGTAGGGTAAATTGGGTATCGAATACGTTTAATAATTATTTTTTAACTATTAAAATTTTATTTCCATGACAGAGAAAAAGAAAATTCAGCAAAAGCTTAAACTGAGCAAGAAAACCATCTCAGTATTGAATGACGGAGATCTGAGGATGATCAATGGTGGAGATGATCCGTACATATCCAAGAAATGTACGGCTGGGGTAACAGGAAGGCCTACACTGATAACCTGTAGAGGTACTGGATATACTTACACCAAGAAACCAAAGCCTGGGGAAGGGGATACCACTAGATATACTTGTCCATATACTGGGTAAGATCTTCCATTCTTTTCAGGAATCAAAGCCTATTTCTCCTGTAGAATCAGGCTTTGATTCTCTATTTCTATTTATTCTTTACATGATTGAGTGGTATATATTATGGTAGAAGATAAACCGCTTTCGAATATCTTAACCCATCAACTGCAGGAAATAGTGGGGTATTACCTCAGGCATTATAACACGCAGGATAGGAAAGAACTCAATATTTCTTTAATGGAAGGAGATTTGGGAATAGTTCTTTTTCTAGGATATTACTATTTGCTAGAAAATGACAGGGAAGTGTATGATCTATGCATACAACTCCTCCAAGAAAGCATAGAACAAGCGTCTTCAAAACCTACCTCATGGACTTTCTGTAGTGGTTTGGCAGGCTTAGGTTGGCTTATCCAGCATTTTGCTGAAATAGGGCTAATCGAAATTGATGATACAATTCTGAATGAATATGATCGGTTTTTAGGTCGCATGGGAGTTCAGTCCCTGAAGGAAGAGGTTTTTGACTTTTTGCATGGATCTATAGGGGCTGGAATCTATCTCATCAGTCGAAAGCCTAATGAGGAAAGAGTGGCCTTAATTCATGGAATAGTGGATCAATTAATTATGGCACGCTTTCAAGATGAACTAGGAATGAGATGGATTAACCTGTTCAAGGATGATCCTGCGCAAAGAGAAAGCTGTGATTTGGGGTTGGCTCATGGGCTTCCCAGTATTATTATGTTCTTATTGAACGTGTATAAGTGGGGATTAAGGATGGAAGAATGTAAAGAGATGATAGAGGGAATTGTTAAGTTTCTAAAAGGGAGTAGGCTTTCTCCTGAGTGTATTAGCGTATTTCCCTATAGGATTAGGGGCTTTAAAAAAATTCCGCCTACCTCACCCAATGAGCCTAGTCGTCTCGCATGGTGCTATGGAGATTTAGGAATTGCTTTTTCTCTTTTTCATGCAGGCGGTGTGTTAAATGACAAAAATCTGATAAATTATTCAAGTGGAATTATGAATAAGGCTGCAAGGAGAAGATCGGTTCAAGAAACTTTTATTTCTGATGGAGGATTGTGTCATGGGTATTGGGGAGTAGGATATATGTTTAGTAGGATGTATGATCATTCAAAGGAGAAGGCTTTTCACGAAGCTGCTAAACATTGGTATGGACAGGGGTTGGAGTTGATAGATGCGCAAGAAGGAGTAGGCAATTTCAAAGAGTACTTTGTAGACAAGTGGATAGATTCAAAAAGTTTTCTAACAGGTCTTGCAGGGGTAGGACTCGCCATGATAAGTGAAGTAAGTAACGGCCAATTTGTAAAATGGGAGGAAGCTTTGCTATTGAATATCAACCAAATAAATTAAATTCATTTTGAAAGAATTTGACTTACATCCCTACTATATATTAAGGACGCCATTATTGCCATATAGTGAATGGATACACCAACTCTCAACCTTAGATAAAGAAGACTTGAAGTCCCTTCTGATCACCCAGTTTGCAACAGGAGTACATGCAGAGGCTCTATATCTGGCTTCTCCTAGCCTTTTTAACCGAATCACTGAATTGGAAAAAGGCACTTTTGGGGAAAAAAAGGCTGAAAAACTAGGAGTATCTTTATTAAAATATTTTACCCGGATGAGTACTCGATGTACGCCTTTCGGTCTTTTTGCAGGACTAAATACAGGTACATGGGCAAGGGAAAATCGAGTTTTATTGAATGAGGTAAGTAGGGATACAAGGTATTCTCGAATAGATATGCATTATCTATTCCGGATATCCCATCTTTTAAAATCGTCGCATGAGTTTGCAGACACATTGAGGTACTATCCCAACTCTACCTTATACTATCTAGGAGACGAAATTAGATATATCGAATACCAATTAATAGAAGAAGGTCTTTTACATACGGTAAGTGCTATAGAAAATTCCGAGTACGTACAAATGATCTTGGAACAGGCGCAAAAGGGATCAACTCAGGAGGAATTTATTGAAGTACTGAAATGTCAGGATATTCCTTCTAAGGAAGCACATAACTTTATACGAGAATTAATCTCTAATCAGTTATTGGTCAGTGAACTAGAACCCAATTTAACTGGAGAAGATTTTTTTGATCGACTTCTTTGTCTTCTAAATAGGCTTTTAGATATAAGTAGCCCCAAGGATCAGGTAGAATCTATTCGTAACCGATTACTTCATGTAAATAACATTCTGAGAAAAATTGATGCGGAACAGATCGGCAAAGCTATACCTTATTACGAATCCATAATAAATACATTGGAGGAGTTGGATATTTCTATTGATCGCCAGAAAATGTTTCACGTAGATTATATTAAGAAGCCGTTGAGTTGTACTCTCCATTATTCTGTAGCCAGTGAGGTTAGGAAAGGCTTGGAAGTATTAAATAGATTGTCAAGTAGTAGGGGAAATGTGGGAATAGAAGAGTTCAAGTCAGCTTTTTTAGAAAGGTATGATTCTGCCGAAGTACCTCTTGCTCAGGCTTTGGATGATGAAATCGGGATAGGGTACCCTGTGAAAAGAAATCGTATCAAAATGAATGGGCAAATATTGAATACCCTTCCTTTCAATACAGCGAGAAATACAGAGAATCGGATCGTTTGGGATGCAAAAAATCAATTCATTCTTGAAAAATTGATTCAAGCTACCAAGTCCGAATTGTATGAATTGGTATTGATGGACAAAGATATTGCCCAATTTGAATCTGACTGGACTAATGTGCCAGATACCTTTTCGGTTTTGATTTCTATAATAAAGGGCACAGATTCCCAAGATCAGGCTACTGGGGAAATCTATTTAGCAGGAACTATGGGTAAAGGAGCAGCTAGATTCATCGGAAGATTTACTCATTCTGATCCGTCAATTAATGAAGTGGCGAAAGACATTACTCGGTATGAGCAGGAATTAGATCCAGAAAGACTTCATTGTGAAATAGCTTATCTCCCCTCTCGATTCCGTGTGGCAAATGTAATCAATCGATCCAATTTGAGGGACTATGAAATTCCCCTTTTATCAAACTCTTCTGTTCCACATGCAAATCAGGTTCCTTTGAGGGATATTTACATTTCGGTTAAAGAGAACCGCCTAATTTTACGGTCTAAAAGTCTGAATAAGGAAATTGTCCCCAAGCTCTCCTCCATGCATAACCATTTTTCAGATTCTTTATCACTCTATCAATTCTTATGTGATTTTGATACGCAGGATACTAGGTTTATTCATAGGTTTGATTGGGGAGTATTAGAAAAACTACCCTTTCTACCGAGGGTAAAATATCGAAACCTCATTCTGAGAGAGGCCATGTGGAATTTGGAAAAAAAGGATATTGTAGCATTAAAAAACCTTAATTTGGATAAGAGGAGGGTTGCAGTAGAGAAGTTGCGCCAGCGTTTGAAACTCCCAAGGTATGTCCTGTTTGTCGTTCATGACAATAAATTACTCATAGATTTAGAGAGCGATTTTTCGCTGGATTTATTTGTGCAATTGGGATCAAGACAGTCCGATATACTCCTAGAAGAATTTCTCTTTGATACAGATCAGGCTTTGGTTAAAGATGAAAAACAAAGGCTTTATACCCATGAGATAGCCCTAAGTTTTGTAAGGAAGAAGGAGGCCGTATCATCCCCTCTTAGTTGGAAACATTTCGATGACAAATTCATAAAAAGATCGTTTATTTTAGGTGATGACTGGTTGTACTACAAAATATATTTGGGGAATAAAACAGCTGATAGGGTTCTACAAGAGGTCCTAGACCCTTTAGCTCAGTATTTTATAGAAGAGGGCTGGATCGACCAATGGTTTTTCATCCGATATGCAGATCCCGATTTTCATTTGAGGGTAAGATGGCGTCTGAATGAAAAGCGATATATCAATGAAATACTCACACGACTAAAGACTCATTTGACCGAATATATGGATTTGGGCTTCATTTGGAAAGTTCAAGTGGATACTTATCAAAGAGAAGTTGAACGTTATGGGGTGGAAACGATGCAGTTGCTAGAGAAATTTTTTCACTTAGATACACGCAATATTCTTCTTTATTATAAAAATTTAAGAGAAAGAGAAGAAGATAAGGAAACTTGTAATTTACTTTTCTCCTTATTTTATCTAGACACCCTGCTTAGTCATTTTGGATGTACACTTCCTCGAAAAATGGCTTTGATGGAGGTCGCGAAGACAGACTTTGCACAAAGACTGCAGGCAGATTCGAAGACTTTTAAAGTAGCAGGAGCCAGGTATAAAAAATATGAACAGGAGGTCCATAAAATTCTTAACGGCAACTATGCTGAATTATCTGAAGGATGGCAACATGCGATTGATGTGGTCTTTTCTCAAATTACTAATCATAAAAATATCTATGAAGAAATAGGAGCAGAAGTATCCCAACCTGGGAACGAAATGGTTTCTAACCAGTTACTGGGTTCTATTATACATATGTCCCTGAATAGACTCTATCCATCCAATGCGAATTACTATGAGTTAATCGTTTATTCCTATTTACATAAATATTATGCATCAATAAAAAACCGAGTGATGCACTAAGGGGTTGAATCTTGGCATTAAGAAGCTGGTATCCTAGGTACTATGAAGATCATTCAAAGTTTTTGGACAAAGCCCATTTATCAAGAAAAAAATCATGGGGATAAAGATAGGCTATTTGGAGGATGGCCTTCCCAAAAGGCACATTTATGTAGTTGGATTTTGAGTTGCCTAACATTAAAAAAATTCTATGAGAAAGTGGAACTAATTACAGATGAAAGGGGAAAGAGGTTATTAGTTGATTTGTTGGGATTGCCCTATACGAATGTGATAGTTGCGCTGGATCAATTCAATGGCATGCACCCAGATTTATGGGCTATTGGCAAAATATTCGCATATAGCATACAAGACCAGCCATTCATACACGTGGATAGCGATGTATACATAGGGAAAAAATTTGAGAATCGATTAGAAAATGCACAGCTCATCGCCCAAAACATTGATGTTAATATTGAACTCTATAAAAGGGTGTTGGCGGAGATCATCTGCGAAAAGTTCTTCTTTCCTAGCTTTATTACTGACAACCCTCACATTTTTGAAAAGCCCCTTGCGGTTAATGCGGGAATATTAGGAGGAAAGAATATAGCTTTCTTTTCAACCTATACAGCTGAGGCGTTTAACTTTCTGAAGAAGAACCTTGATAAGATTTCTCAGGTCCATATTCCTTCCTTAAATATAATTTTTGAGCAATTTCTATTTTTTTACTTGGCTGAGGGCTTATCTCTCCCTATTTCAACGCTTTTTGAGCCACTTGCCCCTGAGAACCCGAGTCCAGTTTTACAAATTTGGGCAGCTCCTGAAAGGGCAAAATATGTTCATATTGTGTCCAGTGCCAAACAAAACTCCTACAACTGTAGAAGCATGGAGTACTGGGTAAGGAAAGAGTTTCCAGAATATTTCTATAGGCTTTCTGCTTACACTGAGCTACTAGAAGTATGAGTTTTTCATTAGGAACCCTCAAATTGGGCTAGTAAAAGGGTATTTGGTAAAATTTTTAAATATGAGAATTATTCAAAGTTTTTGGACGAAACCCAGTCGCTACCTAAAGTCGATTAACCAAGATCATAGGGTACATGGAGGTTGGCCCAATGCAAAGTTCCATTATATGAGTTGGGCATTAAGCTGTTTGAAATTGCTCGAGTTTTATCCACAGGTGGAATTGTATACAGACTCATA
This sequence comes from Bacteroidia bacterium, assembly GCA_965263105.1. Taxonomy (GTDB): domain Bacteria; phylum Bacteroidota; class Bacteroidia; order J057; family J057; genus JBCCTX01. The sequence continues at coordinate 3,369,797 of CBDHGL010000003.1, forward strand.
TGGAAAGGAAATTCTCATAGAGAAGCTAGGACTTCCCTATACCCATGTCAAGGTTCCCCTAAATGATTTAGATGAATACAATCCCTCTCTATGGACTTTGGGGAAATTGTACACGTACAGCTTACAAAAAGCACCCTTTATCCATATAGATGGGGATGTATTCATTTGGAAAAGATTTGATGAATCTGTTGAACAAGCTGGTATTTTTGCCCAAAATATAGAAGTAAATGACGCTTATTATGGCCCGGTCATTAACTCCATGCTAGCGCAAGGTTTTTCCCTATCGGAAGATATGAAAAGGGAAATTCTGAGTGAGCAAGAGTTATGTGTTTCCAATACAGGGGTAGTGGGTGGGACAAATATTGAATTTTTAACCAAGTATGCTCAGTTCGCCATTGATTTAATTAATAGTAACCTGGATAAAATAGATAAAGTAGATGGTGGGGCATTTAGCGTATTTGCTGAGCAGTATTTTATTTACAAACTAGCAGAGCTTGAAAACATGCCCATATATTATTTGTATAATTATATAATTGATTATATAAATAATTCTATTTTAGTTAATTTTCATTTGGTTCCGCAAAAAATACATTACATACATCCAATCGCTAAATATAAACGGAATGTATCTATTTGTAATACAATGGCAGCAAGGCTTCGAATAGAATATCCCACCTACTATTATAGAGTAAATCACTTGTTTAACTGTAGAGAGCTTGACTAATACGCTACGTAAGCCGATTGAAATAAGGGCAAACCGCCCTATTAACCGCACTTGCAAACTGTAATGTCTACCTAGATCTATTGCTATGATAGTACTTGATAAAGAAGTTTTGCTTGCTCAAATAGAAGAACTCACACAGACCCTACTTCTTCGTTCTGAAAAAATAGGCTCAGCAAAGATAGGATGGCAACTCCCATTGTATGATGCGAGCGGATATAAACTGAGGAGAAACCATTTAGGCTTATTTGAGGGCCAAACAGGAGTAGTATTGTTTTTGGCAGAATCCATGAATCTCTCAGATAACCCTCAGATCCTTCAAATCGTGAGACAAAGTATTGAAGGATTGTTCCTAAGAGCTGAGCAAGAACCCTCCGGGCACTATGGGTTTCTCTATGGGAATATGGGGCTAGTCTATACCCTTATCAGGTATACCGAAATAACAAAGGACCGTAGGTATATTGAGACGGCAATAGAGATTGCAACAAAATCCCTCAAGTTCCTAAGCTCCCCCGATATCAACAATTCCTTCTTTTCAGGAAGGACGGGGGCCTTGTTTGTGCTGGGCAAGTTATTTGAATTGACAAATAATCCTGAAATTCTCTCATTAATTGAAACATCCATAGATTTAATCTTAAACGATATTATTTTACTGGACAAAGGGGTTGCTTGGGACTACCAATATAGTCAAATCAAATGCCCGGTAGGGGTAGGTAATGGGGGGGCAGGCATCGGGCAGATTTTAACCGAACTTAGCCTTCTCTTAGATAGAAAAGGTCTCCAAATAATAACTAGATCTGGGGTAGAATATGAAAATTTGCGCTGGAGTAAAAATTTGAAGCATTGGCCGGACTTTTCCTTGCCGGTTGATTCTGCCATCCAAGATGCAAAACTTTATTCCTTCTTGTTGCAAAAGAAGCTAGAAGTGTTTAAAAAACCCCTCCATGGATTAGGGTGGAGGAATGGGGTATTGGGAATAGCCTTGTCTCGTTTGCGAATCTTTGAGTTGACCAAAGAGAAAATTTATTATGAAAACTACCTTTCAGCATTGCAGGAGGTAATTGCCAATTTGGATCACCAGACTTTTGATTGTTTAGAAAACTTTACTCCTCTCTATACTTTGTATTGTAAAAGTAAAAAGTATATACCAGGGGATACGGAGACAATGAATTTGTTGGAGAATAAAATGAATTCCTTCATCCAATACAGTTTGAGTTCGACTCCTGCAGAAATATCAACCTTAACTAGCCTTAGTCGTTTAGGTTTATTCTTGGTTAAATTGGTGGATAATGAAAAACCTACCATTTATTGTCCCACTTTAGTAAAAGATGTCAAAGAAGAATCATCGTTTCAGGCAAAGAATGCTGCCCCAAAGACTAATTTTAAATTAGAGAACACATACACCAATACAACGATTTTAAAAAATAAATTCTACAGGACTCTTTTGTTGATGAGAGAACTATTTCCAATTGTGTACGGGAAAATTATGGATTCTAAGTATTCAAGCTCTCAGGAATTATTTTATTCTTTTAAATCCAAAGTGGAGGAATTAATAAGTATACATGACTTGAAGGCGAATTCATTAGGGGAAATTTGGAAAATAGAGCATTCGGCATTTTGTTTATTCAATTCCATCGAATCTGTTCCTCTGCTGTACACTCGCAACCTTCATAACCAAAAGATAGCTTCCTCTTTACTCTCTCTAGAGGAAGACGAAATTCTCCAGAAAGAATATATACTCGACCCAGAGCTTATCCTTCTTAAGAATAAGTGGAATTGGGAGGAATTTCCTCATCAAATTGAGGAGAATCCTTCTGCTCTTTCAAATTTTATGGAAGGCAAAATGGGCGAATTTTATCTCATCCTAAAAAAGACCCATGAAAATATTGGGATAGAGGCAGTTTATCTAAATCTATTTACTGAATTATTGGTAAACTTTCAGGATAAATTAAGTGGCGAGGAGCTTTTTCAAGAATTGGGGAATCACCTTACAATAAAGAGCGATAATTCCTTTGAAATTCTTAAAGAAGAGGTGATTAAACTAATAATAACTTCCATTCAAAACGGTATCCTAACTCCCCATGTCGAAACATGCTGATTCGAGTTTACAAACAAAAATGGTTCCCTTCCTCTTTTCTTTCTCAAAGTTAAATTGGGAGGGAAGGGGAGATATAATGATTATTTACTCTTTCTGGTTGAAGCTCGGGACTAAAAATAAGCCAATAAGGAGTTATTTACTTCGCTCTATTTCCTTCTTTAAATCCAATAGCTGTACCATAGATAATCCGGTAATTTCCGCAATAAACTCTAAGGAGATAAGCCCATTTTGAAAAGTCCCGCTCTTGAGCATTTTTCTGGCGGTATCTAATTGAGTACTTATTACGCCTTCTTTAACTCCTTCCTGAAGTCCTTCTTTACGACCTTCTTTACGACCTTCTTTACGACCTTCTTTGCGTCCTTCTTTGCGTCCTTCCTCAAGGCCTTGTCTTTTGAATTCTTCCAATAAGCGTTCTCGTATTCCCATAATATCTTGGATTTCTTGAATTTGGAAAATCTCCTTCTTGAATTTAATATTATTCTCTTTTTTTTCAAAAGGAGCATAATATTGGACAAAATCCAATAGTTTTTCTATCTTATTTTTACTTAATCCCCTTTCAAAAAGTTTTCTAATTAGTCTTATTTTCTCAACTAACAATACCTCATCTGTCCATTTGTTATACCTTAATCGTTGCCAAGCAGATTCGAGAATAATAGCAAATAGATTAGAATCTTGTGCTAATTTTTCAGGAGGGTGTTTGATCAAAGAAAAGGTATTGAATTGATACTCAAAAGTAGAACCCATGAAAGACTCTTTATAAGAATCAATATGGGTTTTAGGGTGATCGTCCGTATAAATGACTAAGGTAGTTGTAGGGATTTGGTATCGATCTCGTATGCGATATGCCGATTCAAACATCCTCAGGCCAAAACGGTGATCCTTATATCCTTGAATTTCTGTATGAATGAGGAAGCCAAACTCTTCTTCATTCATCATTTTACCTTTGATTAATAAGTCAGCCCTTCTTTCTCCTTTGATGGGTTTGGGAATCAATTGCTGTAGTTCTTTATCTAAATAATCAAACCCTTTCTGGAATTGTATGAGGTTCACTTGATCAGGAAAGAAAAATCGAATGAATTCCTCTGTAAATTCCTCAATAATTCCTTTCCAGAGTTGATCAGGTAATCCCATAGTTGATTTTTAACCCAAAGATATAAAAATTGGATCAAAAATCAAGTGATGATCTATTTATTGATATGTGTGTGGGGTGATTTTTTGTTTTTTGACAAATCACTCCACCTTCATCACCCCCCGCATAATCAAATAGTGTCCTGGAAAGGTACATACATAGGGGTAAGAGCCGGGTTCAGAAGGAGCAGAAAAGTAAATAGTCTCTGATTTCCCAGGCTCCAACAAGTCCGTATGGTAGATTACTTCCTCCATATCAGGTATATAAGACTTGGCCTCTCCTTGTAAGCCCAAAGCCATAGCGGCTTCTCCTACCTTGTCTGCCGTACCTGGTTGGACAAGTAGAAAATTGTGCATCATGTCATCATTGTTGTTAAAAGTAAGGGATACCTTGCTGCCAGCCTTTACTTTTAGCTCGGTACGATCAAATAAGAGCCCAGGCTCGGTACCCAGATCAAGGGAAATATCTTCCTTCCCCTCCCATGATGAAGGCATGGCAATAATTCTCTTGGCAGAGCTATTTGCTATAGATTCCTCATCGGTTGATGCTAACTCAGCTGTAGGACTTCCCCCACCGGGGACTTTATTCAAGGTAAAATACCCTACATTATGTAAGAGACTATTCCCTCGTAGTGAGCGTACACCTGGAGCTTTGATTTCATATACGTACCCTAAGCGCATTCCAGGAATTTGCAAATGAACAGATTTTTTATCGGAACTAACTGTTACTTTCGAAATGGATCGCGTTTCCTGGTTAATCGGTGGACTCCCATAATTATGATGATACTTATACGTAAAATCTGTTACTTCATATGAGGCAATCTCTTCTGCGCTTTTTGAATCTATGGGTTCGGTGAAGTGAATGGTAAATCCATCCTTCTGGGCATTGATTGAATGCATTTCGAAGGGAGTTTGGCCACTCCATTTCATTCGCTGAAGTCCAAACGGTTCGCCGCCCGTAGCCCGCCAACCTCTGGCTGTCATACCTACATAGACTTCCGATTTATCAGGGCTCCATATCAACCGAAGAATACCAGAGGAAAAACCTTCTCGAAAACCGAAAACAGCTCCTTGATAGACCCCTTCTACCTGTTCCAATGCTACCCGCATGATCTTGGAGTGTCCCTGATCTCCTACCAGGAATTGGCCGGTAAAGGGGCCTACCTGTTGGTCATTTTCGATTAGGAGTATATCAGAGGTGGCAATTCCCATAATGGTGTGGGGAAACCAAACTGCTGGGGGTTTAATGGCTTCTACCTTCTCTCCATATTCATATAGAGATAGGCCTTTTGTATCATCAATATCCTCAAATGTTAAGCTAATCGGGGAATTGGGTTCTCCTGACCACTTCAGACTTTCGGGGTGTCCAGCAAAATCTCCTTTAGCCATATGAGTCATCCGACCACTTCCAACCCAATCTCCTTGGTTTTCCGTATAAAAGATATCTTCCGAGGCATTGAACCCAAAGCCAGAGGGGGAACGCATACCAGAGGCCCAAGGAGTCATTTCTCCATCGGGACTAAAGCGAAGCATCCATCCCCTCCACTTAGACAAACTGGCACCGTGACCGATCCAACTCAAATTTAAGGTTACAATCATATCCCCATTAGAGAGAAATTTTGGGCCATAGGAATACTCATGGTAGTTGCCCGTAATAGGCCAGCGATAAAGGGTTTCGTATCGGTCGGCAATAGCATCTCCGTTTGTATCTGTAACCTTATTCAATTCCCCCCTTTGGGTGAAGTAAAAGTCCCCGTTTTTAAAGCTCAATCCGAGAATCTCATGCATCCCATGAGCAAAGCGCGAAAACTGGGGCTTGCTAGAGGTAGGATTGGCTATTTTCCAGATTTCTCCTCTACGGGTAGAGGCATATAAGGCCCCTGCATCGTCAAAGGCCAAGCCTCCAACTTCTAAGACCACATCTTCTGGAATGGGAATGGTGTTAATTGAGTAATAATTACCTTCTGCCAAAACCTGTGCTTTGGCGTAGAAGGAAGTCGATAGCAGAATGCCTAAAGCTAGAAAAAAGGTATATATATGAGTATTCATTTCTGAGTAGTATCAATTTTTTTAATGGAAAGGTGGAATTGTCAACAATCCCCCCAAGCTATTACCAAATAATATCGTATTGTATTTTAGGGGAAGAAGGGCTTTCTGGAAGTTCTACCACCAATGCCTCAACCGATCCAAGTGGAATTAATTTGACTCTTTCCCCCAGGGTATGGGTGTCTATAAAATACTGTCCTCCAACTCGGTAAAGACCATTAGGCATACGGTCGATATGTTTGGCTTGAGCAATGCGAAAGAGGAGGCCCTCTGAGCTTTCCTGGGTAGATATCTCAACTGATCTACTTAAGCCCTTCTGGTTGGGTAAGGGCTGAAAAGAGTCCTCCCAAGACAGCGTCCCATAGGTATATTCAAAGATCGGTTTGAGGCTTTCGTCCAGGTGGTACCCAATGGATCTATAGCCTGAAGGTATCTCTTTCGGCCAGTTGGCCTCAGCCTCACTCATCTGAGCAAAGGGGATCCCAGAGGTAGTCTCAACGGCTGCATTGAGCGGCTGGAACAATTGGGAATGACCTCGACCTACCCACATTTCGCGGACATTGGCAAAGCCCCCTTTCCAGGCAGTTAGGAGCGCACCTTCTTCTAGGTCATAGCTGTAGTGTACCCCTTCGGGAAATCCCACGCTGAGAACCTGTGTCCGTTTTTCATCTTTATAGTTAACAAAGCCTCGGATCATCTCTGGAGAGTTCCCTGGTTCTACAATGAAGGGTTTAGGCTCCTTTCTGTCAGCAAAAGGGCTCAAAGAAGCCAAACTTTGTAGTTCCATTTCAGGTCCTTCATAAAAAATTGTAGCATGAGCCCGCCAGGTTACCTGGAAAAAGGTGAGCTCTAGGGAGTGAACCCCTTCCGTCAGGTCAATACTTCCACTTTGTCGTTCAAACTCCAATTCTCCCCCATTCTGGACGATAGCTTTGCCATCAATGTAGAGATCCCCTCCGTCATCCAATAGGGTTTGAAACAAGTAGGTCCCGCTAACTGGCACATTGATCTCTCCCGAGAATCTCATGGCAAAATGATCCTTCTTTTCACTTATTTGAGCTACCAAAAAAGAATCAGCAGTACCTTCCTGTATGAGTTCTAAACTGTCAAAATTGGGCCTTGTCTCATCTTCATAATCGTAAATTTGATAGGATAACTCACCCAGGCCAATCTTTTTATCCCCATATTTTTTGTAGCGAATATTTCTAAAAGCAACTGGGCCATGGTCTCCCTGAATCATCAAGGGACCTGTGGCTACCTCATCTTCAAAAGCAGCAGCACGTGTGGGGCCGAATACCTCTATATTATCGTGAATAAGGATTCCATTGTGGTAGACTTTTTCAAACTTAGCGGGTGCAATTTTTTCCCCTGCCTCGTTAAACTTTGGAGCGCGAAAAAGGATGTGATACTTTTGCCAAAGGTTGGGGGCTCGGCTCGCATTTACCCTTGGGGGATGGCCTTCAAAGCCCTCATTTCCTTTTCCTCTCTCAGGATCCCATCGATGGTATATGCCTCCACAATCGGAATCTTTGGGATCTTCCTTACCCCAACTATCCAATAGTTGTACTTCATATCTCCCTTGTAGATATATTCCGGAGTTTGAACCCCTGGGCATCATAAATTCGATCTCTAATTCCAAATCTCCATGCTCCCAGGAAGAAAAGAGATTTTCTTTTGCTTCCTCCGTGGGTAGGTTGACAAGTATCCCAGTTCCTGGCTCCGTTTGGAGATCGTGGTCTACTAAATAATCCCCCAAGACGTTTTGGGCGATTTGCCAATTAGCCCCAGGATTATTCCACGAGGACAGCCCATCCAAACTTATCGGTTCTAAGGGTAAGTTTGCCAGGAAAGGGATTGCTTCTTCTGTAACCTCAGCCGTAGTTTTTTGTGAACAACTTACACTGAATAGTACCAATATCCCCAAAAGTAAGTATTGAGTTAAGTTCATGAGTAGTCAGGTAATCCTCTTGATATTTAGTTAATTTACATGGAAATTAAACAATGTTTTCATCTTTGCATAAAGTGAGAAAGAGATATTCTTGGTTCCATATTCTCCTTTTCACCGGATGGGCATCCCTCGCCTGTCAACGATCCAATGATTCAACCCAGTTCCGATTACTTGATCCTCGGCTTTCCGTAATTTCATTTTCGAATGATCTGAAAGAATCTGTTCAGTTCAATATTCTTCATTATCTCTATTGCTATAATGGGGGAGGAGTAGCTATTGGAGATATAAATAATGGAGGACTGAATTTTTAGGATGCAACTTCTGAAACAGTAGGGGACTAATCCCTATTTTGCAACAGGAGCCGGAGGGATGTTGCAAACCGTATTATCGGGATTTGGAGGGCTACGAATTACAGACGAAGGGGTCATCCAGAAAAGGGGAAGTATACCAGCTAATTGGGAAAAACTTACGTTGAAGGGGGTTGGCCGGGAAGAAAAAACCTATGAAATAGAATAACTTAGTATGTTTATACCTCATAAATCAAGCTCTTTTTTCATGAGAAATTTCTTTTTTTACTCGCTGATGGCCATATGTCTGGGAATTCCCCTTAGTTGTGTTCCCCCCAAAGCCTTAGAGAACAACTTTCAAGTATCTTCTAATCCGGGGAAGTTCCTCTGGGAAAATGCCACTGTTTACTTTCTCCTTACAGACCGCTTTGCCAACGGAGACCCTTCCAATGATCTTCAATATGATCGAAAACCAGATGGAGCGCTTTTGCGCTATTTTATGGGAGGAGATTTTAAAGGCATTACCCAGAAAATTCAAGAAGGCTATTTTGATAAATTAGGCGTAAATGCCTTATGGTTTACCCCCCCTGTAGAGCAAATAAAACATCACACAGATGAGGGAACAGGGAAGACCTATGCCTATCATGGCTACTGGGCCCGAGATTGGACGGTGTTAGACCCCAATTTTGGGACTGAAGAAGAATTTGCTGAATTGGTACAGGCAGCTCATGATCGAGGAATTAAGATTATGTGGGATGCTGTGTTGAATCACACCGGTCCCGTTACCCCGATCGATACGCAATGGCCCAATGAATGGGTGCGAACTCAGCCTCCCTGTGATTTTCAGACCCTGGAAGGAACGGTTGAATGTACCTTGGTAGCAAACCTCCCAGATATCCGGACGGACTCTGAGGAACCCGTTGATTTACCTCCCTACTTGATTGAGAAATGGAAAGTCGAAGGGCGATTGGATAAGGAGCTAGCGGAAATTGAAGCTTTCTTCGAAAGGACAGGCTACCCCCGCGCACCTAAGTATTATCTCATTAAATGGTTGACAGATTGGATTCGCGAATATGGGATTGACGCCTTACGCGTAGATACGGCTAAGCATACGGAGGCAGATGTATGGGCGCTTTTGAGAAAAGAGGCAGAAATTGCCTTGGAGGAATGGCGAAAAAAACATTCAAGTTCTCAAGAGGAAAGAAATCCTTTTTTCATGACCGCTGAAGTGTATGGATACGACATCAAAAACGGCCGGGAGTATGACTATGGGGACCAGAAGGTGGACTTTTTTGACTATGGCTTTGAAAGCTTGATCAATTTCGGTTTAAAGGAGGATGCCAAAATGCCGGCTGAAAAATTATTTCAACAATATTCCGATCTGTTGAATTCACCTGAGATGGAGGGGATTATTCCCTTATCCTATCTTAGCTCACACGATGATGGAGGTCCCTTTGACCTAAACCGCGAAAAAGTATTTGAAGCGGGGACCAAACTATTATTAACTCCAGGTGCCGCCCAAATATATTACGGCGACGAATTGGCTCGGCCTTTGGCGGTAGAGGGCGCAAATGGAGATGCAAATTTGAGGTCCTTCATGAACTGGGAAGAATTGGCGCAAAATGAGAAAAGGAATGGGTATAGCCTACCAGCGGTATTAAGCCACTGGCAAAAATTGGGAAGTTTTCGGAAGGACCATATTGCTGTGGGGGCTGGGAAACACATTCCCCTAGCGGAAAAACCCTTTACTTTTATGCGGACCTATGAGAAAAATGGCCTCAAAGATGGGGTCTTGTGTATAATGGACCTTCCTGTAGAATCCAAATCCCATGAGTTTCCCGTTTATGGTTTGTTTCCTGAGGGAACCGAGGTGAAGGAGTATTACTCAGGGGAAGTGGCAAAAGTGAGTGGAGGAAAGCTATCATTTAAATCAGTGAGTACTATGGCACTGATGGGGATAGAAAAATAGAACTTCCCTTCCTTCTTGAGGGAAGTCAGAGATTCCGTGAAGAATAATTTGCGGAAGCTTAGGGATGGGTACAAATCTGGGAAAGAAATCAAAATTCACATATTTGTATCGCTAGGCCCTTTGAGGTCCCAAACATGTTCTTAGATTTTTTCCCTACTTCTTCAAGTAGATCTCAATCACCCCATTTGAAGCTCCGACTCCATAAGAGGATAACTCAGCGGGATCCCGAATGACATTGATTCGCTTTACATCAGCGGGAGCAATACCCACAATAGAGCGATAGTCATGCCCCATTCGTCTTCCTTCTACAATATAAAGGGGTTCATTGGTAGTATTAAAAGAGCGGGAGCCTCGAATTTGGACCTTAATGTTATCACCAGACCCCGTGACAGTCAAACTGGATTGTCTACGAAGGAGTTCTGCCATAGATGTTGCCGGAACATCATCACTTACCATGGTCCTTTTCCTGGCATCTTCTTTCTTATTTGCCATGCTAGTGGCATTCTCCGAAGTTTTACAGGCAGTTAGGGTCAAGGCAAAAATGGCTAATAGGGTCGCTAGGCGAGTGATATAGGTATTCATAGAGTTAGTAGATTGTTCGTTATTAAACATCCATAGGTAGTTTGAGCAAAAAATCGATTCCGAAGTTTAAATAAGAATGTTGATTTATTTCTGAATTCCCAAAAGTTAAAGCAGAACTCAATTTACTAGTAGCCGTATTTAGCGAGTTCTCAAATGTTTATACGCAATTGTCAGTTGAAAAGATTAGATAATTGGTGCAAATTGCAGAATAGAAAAGTCTTCGAGTTAACTCCTATGATGATGAACTGGAAAACGTTGGCCTATATAATGTTAGGAGGAGTTTTTCTCCTACAATCATGTCAGAAGATATCCCCTGAGCAATATAATTCCGCTGCCGCTAATCCTGAGTTCCTTCATCGGGCGATGAAGAAATTGACTGATGTAATTGTTCATGATATTTACTCTCCTCCCGTGGCTAGCCGAATTTATGCTTACCCTTCTATTGCAGCTTATCAAGCCTTGTTTCACAACGAGACGGACTATAGGTCTCTGGCAGGACAGTTAGATGCACTTACCCCCACCCCTTTGCCGGATACCTCGCAAGAATACTGCTTGCCTCTGGCCTCTATCAAGGCTTTCCTGATTGTTGGGAAGGCATTAATTTCTTCTGAAGCTCAGATTCAAAGCTTCGAAGATGAACTGTTAAAAGAATATCGAGATTTAGGTATACCTAAGTCGGTATTTGATCGCTCCCTCGCCTATGGAGAGGAAGTGGCCCAACATATTCTCGCATGGGCAGACGGTGACAACTACAAACAGACCCGTACCTTTCCTAAGCATCCGGTGGATTCAGACAAAGAGACATGGAAGCCCACTCCTCCAGCGTATATGGATGCCATCGAACCCCATTGGAACAAGATAAGAACCTTTGTCATTGACTCTGCCACCCAGTTCGTACCCGAGCCTCCTTCTCCCTTTGAACTTGCCAAGAATTCGACCTTCTATGAAGAAATTATGGAGGTGTACGAAGTGGGAAATAATTTGACAGAGGAACAAGCCGAAATAGCTTCCTTTTGGGATTGTAATCCTTACGTAATGAACGTTACAGGGCATGTCATGTATGCCACTAAAAAGATTACGCCAGGGGGACATTGGGTGGGTATTGCGGCCATTGCCTCCCGAACGGCAGAGTCCGATTTTATGCAATCTGTTGAAGCCTATGCCCAAACGACTATAGCACTCGCCGATGCCTTTATCAGTTGTTGGGATGAAAAATATAGATCTAATTTAATTCGTCCAGAGACCGTGATCAATGAGCATTTCGATCCCGAATGGACTCCTCTACTTCAGACGCCTCCTTTCCCAGAGTATACCTCTGGGCATAGCGTCATTTCCACTGCAGCCGCTATTGCACTTACAGACCTATATGGGGAAAATTTTGCCTTCGAAGATACTACCGAAATGGAATATGGCTTGCCTATGAGATCCTTTGACTCCTTTTTGGACGCTTCTGCTGAAGCGGCTGTGAGCCGACTATATGGAGGAATTCACTACCGTCCAGCCATTGACAATGGGGTTTCACAGGGAAGGAAAGTCGGAGAATTCATTATAGGAAACTTGAAGACCCGCTTGGAAGAATAGCTATTAATGTTCCTTTCCTCACAGGAGACTAAGTAGGTGGACAAAGGAAAGTGGGTATTTTTTCATAGAAAGAAAAGTTTACCCTGTAGGGGTAGCCTATGGGTAGATTCATAATGCCCCCATATTCGGCCGGCGAGGTATCCAAGTTGATACCTCGCCGGCGATAAAAAGGGATGGGGGACCTTTTCTACCCATATTAGGTACCTAACGGCACCGGGATTCTCCTGCGAGAAGAGGGCCTTTGAACTCATATAAAATGTTCCCTAAATAAATCAGGGATTGATATCTCCGAGGCGAAATCAACCTGATTTCCTGGGTCGTTTCCGTTTCCCTTTTTCATTTCCCCTAGGAGGGGAAAAAAGGGAAACGGGGATGCAGCGGAAGGGTACAAAAAGAACCACTTACCCTTGTCTAATTGCTAATTTAATTGGTAATTTTTCGTAACTTTATTGGTATTTTTGCCGTTGATTATAGCAAAAGTAAGTTGCGATTATGTCTCACAATGTTAATGAATTAAGAGATCTGGATAAAAATGCCGTTATCCTTGCTGCCGAGTATCTCATGTTTGAACACGGCAATACCACCGTATTGGAAGTAAAGTTATGGCTTAGGTCCCAAGGCTTTGTCGCCATCCAGGAGGAGGTAGAGCAGTGGATGGGAGTACTCCTGGAAGAACGAGATTGGGGCTATACCTCTAATGGAAAGTTTCGTTCCTTTTTCTTTTCCTTTCGCACCCCGCACGAAGGCTCTTTGTTTGCCGTTCCCTGGCTTGATTTGAATTAGGGAAAATCGTATTGATTTAGCCGAATAATAGTCTTAGTTTTCATGTTAGTTGGGAATTTATACAACTTTTTTTCAAAGTTTGGTAAATCTACTACTATGATGAAACGAGTACTATGGATCCTTTGTCTCGCTTTTGGTGTTCAATATGTCTTTGCACAAGACTTACCCTTTCAAAAAGGGGTTAACCTGACCAACTGGTTCCAGGTAAACGGTCCCAGGGAAATTCAGTTTACCAAATTTACCAAGAGAGATTTTGAGCACATCAAAAGTCTGGGCTGTGATGTGATACGCTTGCCGATCAACCTACATTTCATGACCGATGGAGCTCCAGCCTATACGCTGGATCCCCTTTTCCTCTCCTTTTTGGATCAGGCCATCGATTGGGCAGAGGAGTTAGAAATCCACCTCATTTTGGATAATCACACCTTTGATGTAGATGAGAATACAGATCCTTTAATTGGCGATGTATTGGAAAAGGTGTGGGGGCAAATGGCCGAACACCTAGTGGATCGATCTGAGTATGTGTACTATGAAGTGCTGAACGAGCCACATGGAATTGGCAATGAACTTTGGGCCAATATACAACAAGGGGTTATTGATGCCATTAGGGCCGTAGATACCACCCATTATATCGTTGTCGGTGGAGCTGATTGGAATAGCTATGGGACCTTGGAATCTCTTTCCGCCTATTCAGATAATAAGTTGATCTATACCTTTCATTTTTACTTTCCCTTTTTATTTACCCACCAGGGAGCTACCTGGGTGAGTCCTTCTCTGCTACCAATGGCAGGTGTTCCTTTCCCCTATGATGCGGATCGGATGCCCGCTCTGGATGCTTCCTTTCTAGGAACCTGGATACAAGGTTCTTATTTGAGTTATCCGCTTGAAGGATCTGTAAATCGAATAAAGGAGGAACTGGATATCGCCCTTAGATTTAGGGATACGTATAATGTCCCTGTCTATTGTGGGGAGTTAGGCGTGTATATTCCCAACAGCGATTCGGAAGATCGAAATGCCTGGTATGAAGCTGTAAAAGACTATTTGGAAGAAAATGATGTCGCCTGGACGATGTGGGATTATGAAGGAGGCTTTGGCCTGTTCGAAGAAGGGGGATCCGATCAATTTGATTTTGACCTGGATACCTCATTGCTAGCTTCACTTGGATTTTCGATTCCTGAACAACGAGAATTCACCTTAGAACCTGATACCGCAGGCTTTCCTATTTATGGCGACTTCATTGAGCAAGATATAAATGAGTCCAGTTGGAATGAGGGCACCTTGGATTACTATTCCAATGAGCAACCCAATGATGGCGCTTATTGTATAGCCTGGTCCGGAGCAAACCAATACAATCACATTGGCTTTGATTTAAAACCCAATAAAGACCTCTCTTTATTGCTCTCCGAGGAGTATGCACTTGATTTTTTGGTACGTGGAGACTTACCAGGTACACGATTTGATATTCGATTTATGGATACAGATACCGACGATCCGGAAGATCACCCCTGGCGTATGGGCATTACCGTAGGAGAACCCGAAATGACCTGGGATGGTCGCTGGACCAAGTTCCACATTCCCCTTCAAAATTTTACCGAAAGGGGCGCCTGGGAAGGAGAGTGGTTTGAACCCGAAGGAAAATTCGATTGGCAAGCGGTGGATCGGATGGAGATTGTGTTGGAATATGGCCCTTTGGGGGCAGGAGAGGTTTGGTTTGACCAGATTCAAATCAGCAACTTAGATACCTTGCAGGTTAATGATAGTTCCGTAGTGGGAGATCTTCCAACCTCTATCGACCAAAACCTGCAAAAGCTTATTCATATTTTCCCCAATCCTACCAAGGATAATCTGATTCTGAGGTCAACTTCCGGAGTTCCCATTTCTGTTCAGTTATCTGACCCCTTGGGAAGGGTAATTTTATCCCAAAAATTTTCCAATACTACTCAATTGGATCTGAGTTTTCTTACTGCAGGAATGTATTATCTTTCTGCAACGAGAGGGGATCAAGTCCAGTATCCCGTTAGGATCCTGAAACAATGAGTACATAAGGAAATCCAGCATACAAAGAAAACTCCTGCCTTACTCGAAGACAGGAGTTTTTCGTACCCAGGGCCGGAGTCGAACCGGCACGCCATTGCTGGCATTGGTGTTTGAGACCAACGCGTCTACCAATTCCGCCACCTGGGCTTGGGAGATACAGTAATCTCTAAAGGGCTCCAAATTTATATGCTTTGGAGGGTATTCGCAAGGAATGGAAAAAATAATTATACCTTGTAGTCAAGAGAAAATTCCATCAGTTTTTATGGAAAGTATATTTGAACCTGAAGGTGGGCATTGGGTCTCAAATAAATGTGTATGCTATAATGTACACACTATGGATTGGAAATAGTTTATTTTAATATACATTTTGCGTGGCGGACATGACCATTATAATAGACAATTTTTGCCCATAACTAGAGGATCTTACTAAAATAAAGGATTTTGGGTGGGGTAAAACAGAATTTAAACAGCCTTTAAACTGATATCCATGCTTGAGACAGAATGGGTAAGGGACCCAGAAGAAATAAAGTTCACGCCGGTTTCAGCTACTTCTCTCACCGTTTCAAGCGTAATACCCCCTGAGGCCTCCGTTTGTGCTTGATCACCAATCATTTCTACTGCAGTTCGCATATCTACTAGGGACATATTATCTAATAAAATGCGAAAGATACCCCCAACAGCTAGAATTTGCTGGACTTCTTCCAAGTTTCTCGCTTCTACCTCAATTTTGAGATCGATTTGTTTTTCTTCCAGGTAGCTATGACAGGCTCGAATAGCCGCTTCTACTCCACCAGCATAATCGATATGATTGTCCTTGATCATAATCATATCATACAGTCCAAATCGATGATTGGTCCCGCCTCCTATAGAAACAGCCCATTTTTCCATGTGTCGGATAAGGGGAGTGGTTTTCCGGGTATCTAAGATCTGGCAGGGGAGTCCGTGGAGCTGGTCAACTATTTTGCGGGTAAGCGTTGCAATTCCGCTCATTCGCTGCATAAAATTTAGCACAACTCGTTCTGCAGAGAGAATACTTCTGGCAGAACCATCTACGTAAAAGGCTACATCACCATATTGGACAGAGTCTCCGTCTTGTAGTAGGGGAGTGAAAACCAGGTTTTCATTTACGAGGTGAAATATTTTTTCTGCTAAAGCCACCCCGGCCAATATCCCTGTACCTTTAATCAGGCAGCGGGCCTTGTTATCCGTATGCTCAGAAATAGTCGCCAAGCTCGTATGGTCGCCATCTCTGATATCCTCCTTTATAGCTTCCCGAATGATCCGCTGTGTTTCTGGGTGGGAAAGAAAATCCATAGTCGATGTTGCTTACCTTATAGACGTATATTATAGATAGCAAGTTACTCCACAGAATTAGGAAAGAAAAAACAGCTTCTGATTTGATTACCAGAAGCTGCCACTTTACTATGTATCACTCACACTAAGACTTTACTTTTTAGCAAACCTTATCTTTTCTATTACATAGGAACCATCTGGAGCCTGTTTGAGAAAGATATTGACTTCAAAAACCCCTTTGGAACTGCGATAGACAGCTAAGGCATATCGGGCTCCTCCACGAATTCCGCTATGACGAATGTCAAATGACATAGCTGGGAATCTGTCAAAGAATTGCTGCAGGACAAATTTAGCTTGACCGGGTGCATAAAATCTTCGGGCATTATTCAACGTAATTTCAGTTCGAGCATGGAGATAAGGAGATAGGCAATTTGAACTACCTCTCTGTATACAGCTACTAATTCTATCTAAGACACCGCTTTGAGTAACGTCTTCAGATGACCATACATTAGTGAAGGGGAGAAATAGAAAAATCAGTATGGTAAATCTTTTCCTCATATTATCCAACTTAATAATTATTCAACTGTAGATTCTCAGCAGGAATTTGCACAAATCATGCCAGAAAAAGCCTTGATAGTTCATCGACACAATTAATTTGAATTAATATTTCTTTCACACGTATTAATGGCTAATTTTTTTACATTTACGGCCATAATAGACTAACCGATATGTCGAACAAAGTTGTTCTTATAATTATGGACGGATGGGGGCTTCCCCAAGATCCAGAAGTAAGTGCCATTAATCATGCCCAAACCCCATTTTTTGATGATTCCCTGCAGAATAGACCGAATATCCAGCTACATGCTTCTGGCTTGAAGGTGGGCTTGCCCCAAGGACAAATGGGGAACTCTGAGGTGGGCCATATGAACCTGGGCGCAGGCCGAATTGTTTATCAGGATTTAGTAAAAATAAACCAAGAGTTTGAACAGAACCACTTTGAAAAAAATCCTGTATTTGAAGAGTTGGTAAAATATTGTGAAACAGAAAATCAGAAATTGCATATCGTAGGCCTGCTTTCTGATGGCGGGGTTCATAGTTCATTAGAGCATTTGAAAGGAATTGTAAAGGCCTTGTCAAAAACAAACGTAAAGGAAGTTTACATTCATGCCTTTATGGATGGCCGGGATACCTCTCCTACGGGTGGGAAAAACTACATTGAGGAATTGGAAAGGACTTTGGCAGAATATAATACAGGAAAAATTGCTTCTATTATAGGACGCTATTTTGCCATGGATCGGGATAAGCGTTGGGAAAGGGTTAAAAAAGCGTATAACCTGCTAGTTAATGGAGAAGGGAAGCATTTTTCCACGGCAGGCGAAGCAATCAAATCTGCCTATGAGGATGATAAAACGGATGAATTTGTGGAGCCTTCCGTAATGGTACAAGATGGAAATCCCTTAGCAACGCTTCAACCGGGTAATGCCCTGTTATTCTTCAATTTTAGGACAGATAGGGGAAGACAACTTACCCATGTGCTTACCCAAGAGGACATGCCAGAAGAAGAAATGCGTACCCTTCCCCTACACTATGTGACCATGACTCGATACGATGAGAAGTTTGAAGGGATACAGGTATTATATGAAAAGGACTCTGTAGCTAATGGCTTAGGAGAACAGCTATCCAAACTAGGTAAAAGCCAAATTAGAATAGCCGAAACCGAAAAATATCCCCATGTAACCTTTTTCTTTAACGGAGGCCGGGAAGAGCCTATGGCGGGAGAAAGTCACCTTCTTTGTCCCTCTCCCAAAGTAGCTACCTATGACCTCAAGCCAGAAATGAGTGCAGAAGATATTGCAGCTAAAATACTTCCGGAGCTCGATAAAAGAGAGGTTGACTTTGTCTGTTTAAACTTCGCTAATCCAGATATGGTGGGACATACAGGGGTCTTTGAAGCAGCAGTAAAGGCATGTGAGACTGTGGACCATTTCACCAAAATTGTCGCGGAAACGGCTTTAGAGAATGGATATAAAGTACTCATCACAGCGGACCATGGAAATGCAGATAAAATGAGGAATCCAGATGGATCCCCCCACACCGCTCATACTACTTCCCTGGTTCCCCTAATTTTAATGGATCCCAATGGTGAATTTACCTTTCAAAAAGATATAGTGGGAAAACTAGGAGATCTAGCTCCGACTATCCTAACGTTAATGAGGTTACCTATTCCTTCTGAGATGACGGGAGATATTTTGGTTCATTCAAAATAAGGAATAAGAATTTTTTTGTTGACCGCAAATAGTTAAATTGTAGCATATTTTGAATACAGTGTATATTTTTTTGGATTTATTCCAATGTTCGTAACAAACTATGCAAATTTTCAGGTGGAAAGATATTTTACTTGCCAGTTTAGTAATTCTCTTATTATCTCCTCTTTTTCTCTTCATCTGCCTATTACTTTTTCTCACCCAAGAAAAAATATTTTTTACCCAACTCCGACCTGGAAAAGACGAACAGCCCTTCCGCTTGATTAAGTTCAGTACTCTGCGGGATATCTCAGCAGGGGAGGAGGAAGGGGTAAAGGATAGGATGCGAGAGACCTCTGTAGGAGGAATCTTACGGAAAACTTCCCTAGACGAGCTTCCCCAACTATTTAATATTATTAAAGGAGACATGACCTTTATTGGTCCCAGACCTTTACTAGTAGACTATCTCCCTTTATATACAGATGAAGAAAGAATTCGCCACTCTGTTAAACCCGGTCTCACAGGATGGGCACAAATACATGGCCGTAATCGACTCAGTTTTAAGGAACGTTTTGCCTATGACATATGGTATGTCAAAAACAAAAGTTTTTGGTTGGACCTACAAATAGCCTTTCGTACCATTCCCAGCTTATTCTTATCAAAGAATGTGTATTCAAGCCCTAAGAATAGCTCAGCTAAATTTAATGGAGCCAATTAACTAGCTATATTTATTTACGTAATATTTTTGACCGAAGATTAGCAATAGCTTTCGAACATTTAGTTAAAAAATATTACAACATTTGTTATTTATCCTAGCCTTTACCTAGTTTTGTGTTAGAGTTTAAGTGCCAATGTTTTCTCTAACCCAATGAAAATACCTTCGTATTTTTTTATTGCATATTTTCTTCTGGGAATATGTAATGTAGAGTCCCTTGCCCAGATGAGCGATCAACAACTTTTTGATCGAATAAACCTAGACCACCGCGGTTTGGATCAGGTGAAGTTGGCTGTTGAAGCTGGAGATTACGAAAGCGCAAGGCAGGTTTATATCGATTTTTTACGTGCTAGAACGCTTCCCCATTACCCCACCCCTGTTGGCTTATCTGCCTCTTATCCTTCCTCCAACAGGAGGGCTAATTCGAATATTTCTGAAAAAGCGTTGAGAAATACATATACGGTGAAAAATGTAAGCCATACCTTCACCAATGAAATAAACTGGCTATTTAACCCTACTGACAAGGATCAGAATCCCGGCTACCAGGGAGCATTTGTACGGGAATGGACCAATCAGTTTAATCGTTTAAGTATTGTTCGACAATTAGCCAATGATTTTCATGGGACGGGGAACCCCATATATGCTCAAAAACTAGATGAGCTTTTATCCCATTGGATAGAGAATGTTCCCAAACCACCTGGAAAAGCAAAAAGTACTTCTAAGTTGATACATCCCTGGAGGTCCTTAGAGGTAGGTATTCGGGTGGGGGCCAGTTTTCCAGAGGCATGGCGTCGCTGTATTCAGGCAGATGAATTGACAGAGGCAACGGTTATCGCTTGGGTAAAATCATGGGTACAACACGCCGATTATCTAGTTTCTTATCCCGGAGCAAATAATTTTCTGACGACCGAATCAGAAGGGCTGCTCATCTCTGGCTTGTTTTTCCCTGAGTTGAAATCGGCTGATTCCTGGCGTCAATTGGCCTTGCAACGCCTTCAAGGACAACTAGAAAATGAAGTCTATCCCGATGGAGCCCAAATGGAATTATCTCCTGGGTACCATGCAATCGTGACAGATAATATGGCTAATTCTCTTAATCTGGCTAGAATGAATGACATAGCCGTTGATGAAAACTTTATGCAAATAGTGGAGTCCATGTATGCCTACATGCTTCACATTATGCAACCGGATTTGCGCCATCCCCGATTAAATGATACCCGATCAGACCCTGTTTCCAATACGCTCAGAAAGTATGGAACTTATCTCTTCCCCGATCGGCTGGACTTCAAATGGGTAGTGAGTAATAGAAACCAAGGGGAGCCCCCGTCTCACTTATCCCATATATTGCCTTGGTCCGGGGCAGCTATTATGCGGGAAAATTGGACGAATCAATCCCATTACCTGTTGATGGAATACGGCCCAATCGGGACAAATCATCAACATCAGGATAAATTGGGAATTCAACTGGCTGCCTATGGGGACTTATTTATTTCAGAGTCTGGGCCTTATCTCTATGGAGAAAGTGCTCTTAGAGACTACTCAAAAAATTCCCAGTCGCATTCTCTGCTTCATGTAGATGGTCAGGGCCAATATCGACGTCCTTTTCAAGAGGGTATAAGTTCTACCAATACCCCATTTCCGGTAGTCTGGTCTTCCAGTTCAACGTTAGATTTTGTTTCAGCAACCTATGGGGAACGCTCTGGAGAATTATTTGAGGGGAATCAAGATAAAGGAGTATGGACCCGAAATATCCTCTACTTAAAACCTGATATATTCCTCATCATAGATAAGTTTGCGCCCAATGATAATAACGTACACACCTATGAATCCTACTTTCATTTGAAGGCCAATCAGGCACAGCTCGATGCCTCGACTAAACAGGTGGTAATTGAAGAGTCAGGCCGACCTTCCTTTAGTATAACGCCCCTGCTGACGAATGAACTGGAGGCAAAGCTGGTTAAGGGGCAAATGAATCCAGAGATATTGGGATGGGAATTGGATAGGCAGGGCCGGAAAACCCCCAAACCAACACTGGTGTATTCCACTCAACAGAGAGGAACGACACATTTTGCCTATGTTTTTCGGGGTTCTCCCTTAGGAACCCCATTGGCTTCTCCCCAACTCACAGCCCTCAATACGGATGAAAATAGCTTTGGGGTAGGGCTCAGTTGGGTGGAAAACGGAGATTTACAAGAAGCTCAAGTTTTATTATCCATAGATACCTCACAAACCTTTTCTTGGGAAGGAGCTGATTACAGGACTACAGGTATCCTAATTAAAGGGAGGAATTGTCCTGTCGACTTAGAAACCGGAATGGAAAAATCAGCCCCAGGTAATTCCTGTGATGGGGTTACTCAGCCTCAAGACTTACAGGTAAAAGGAAAATTGTTTTTAGAAGGCTTAATGTCCCAAGATTCTATTTTGATGGTCCAGATAAGCTCTCAAGGACAATTTTTTCCTAAAGAACAGCCATTCCATGGCCCCCCATTAAGCTATTCGGGGATTGAAAAGATCGATACAATTCCAGCAGGTACGGTAGACTGGATTTTTTTGGAGCTCAGGGACTCTTCCGATTACAATAAAATTATTTCCAGAAGGGCTGCCCTTATTCGGGCGGATGGCCGGATTATGGATGTGAGCGGATCCTTATCCGTGAAATTTCGGGAGGTTTTGCCAGGATCTTATTATTTGGCGGTTTTCCATAGAGCTCATCTACCCGTAATTAGTTCTTCAACGCTAGAATTGGGAAGCGAAGCGGTCTATTACAATTTTGCTTTTTCTCCTGCCAAGGTTATGGGAAATGCACAACAGAAAGCCGTGGAAGGGGCCGGCATATTTGCTCTTTTTGCGGGCGATTTTGATATGAATGGCCTAATTGATAATGAAGACTTCAATAATTGGATTCAACATGCCTCTCTATTAAATCAATACCTACCAGTTGATGTAGATGGTAATGGCCTGATTAACAACTTGGATTTTAATCTGTGGAAAAAGAATAGAAGTAAAGTAGGATTTTTTAGGATTGGGGAGTAATTTAGAACAGGTAAAATTTAGTTGAAAAATTTGCCTAATTCACCATGAAGCCAAATCCATTATTCCCCCCCCTTTTCCTTCTTTTCCCCTTTTTCTCCCTCTTTGTATCCCTGCCTAAACCCATACAAGGGCAGGAACAACGTTCCTATTACGGGAATGCGCACACGCCCAAAGGGAATCTTCACGTGTTAATGATATTTGTGAGGTATTCCAATACCAGTCGGATGAAAAGTTCTAAGTGGCCGGATGTAACTGAGGAGGGTGTCCTACCCAAAATGGCACAAGGGGAGATCAATGGCTTGTTCAACTCTGACCCCTATACTATTGGGAAGGAACCCTATCGCCAAAACCTCAGTGACTATTATTACAAGATGTCTGGGGGGAAATTTAAGCTCACCGGAGATATTTTCCCCATCCAAGTTCCAGTTACCTACATTAGAGAAAGTCGCACAAATTTTTTTCGCAGGCAATCCCAAATGAACAAGGAAGCCATTGAATGGATAGCGGAGCATTACCCCAATTTTGATTGGGCCAAATACGACCGAAGAAAAAACACCCCCAATTTTCGTCAAGACAATTCTGAGAGTTCGCCAGATGGAGTAATTGATTACGTGGTTTTCATGCATCGAGAAAAGGGGAGTAACGGGGCTAGTTCTCCTGGAACCATGAAGATACCCGGCACAAATTTTCGCATAAAAGATGGGCATACAGGAATCAAATCCTATGATGACGCCTCTCACAGTTGGTTGTACTTCAAACATGAATTTGCCCACAACTTATATAATTGTCCTCATTACTTAGGGGCAAATAGTGCCAATGGCCAGCACCTGTATACACAAAAAGGGTGGGGAATGATGTCTGCCTGGCATGCCCCATTTTTTACAGCAAATGCTTGGGAAAGTTGGTGGATGGGATGGTTGGAACCCCAACTGATTAAACAGTCGGGTACCTATCAGTTGAAAGATTATTTGACCGGCAGGGATGCCATCCGTATACAAGTTCCGGGAACCCAAGATTACTTATGGATTGAGAACCACCAAAAAAAAGACCCTTTCTGGGATAGAAAGCAATTTTTCAACAAACAAAAAGCAAAGGGGGAAGGCACTTCGGGGGAAGGAGTTTATGCCTATGTCGTAGCAAGTCCAGGTTCGGATCGCCTACGCCCTCGTTTGAATCCTTATAGCGTCCAGCACTCCAACATAATCAAAATGTTCAATGGGGAAGGCAATTTTGATATTACAAGTACAGAAAAGAAAGCACACAATGGCTTTTTCGATGTGCTTGTGATGCAGAAAAAGAAATCCAATCCTTTTTCTGGCCAAAATGACTTCCAATTTATTCTGGATGATTTTAATAGAAATGGGAAAATAGAGATAAAACCTTCCCATGGGAATCTAGATAAGGGCTCTGGTGAACAAAAGGGAGTGTGGGCAGAACTTATAGATTCAACTCCCAAGCTGACTTTTGGCAATACGGGAGATGCTAATGACGCTTTCAAGGTAGGAGATGAGCTTGGCTTATCAGGTATAGTTCCTGTTACAAATTATCCCAAGTATGACCACCGACGCCAGCAGATGCAGCCCTATATCATAAACGGAATTACCATTCGTCTACTAGAGGTCGATCAGACCGGTACCTATACCTTGACTATTCAACTGGATGATTGGGACTTGCGAAGTAATCAACGCTGGTGTGGTAATCTTCAACTTCCTTCCTTGAATTCTACTTCTGAGCCTGCGAGAAAGGACTTTTTGAACATACAAAAAAGGGTTAATCTCACCTTGGACCTAAGCGGAACTGCTAATCGGTCCACACCTCACCCCGAAACAGGAACTTTTGCAAACCCCACAACATTGGTAGTAGAGAAAGGCCGTGGGATACAGATAGGTAAAAAGGCTTCCTTAGATATCAAAGAAAATAGTGCTCTCATATTGAAGTCGGGGGCAGAATTGGTAGTCGAAAAAAAAGCCAGACTCAATGTTTGGGGGAGTATAAAATTGGAGCCAGGTGCTAAACTACTCGTGAAACGAAGAGCCGTATTTACCTTGGCAGAAGCGGCAGAATTTGAGGTTAATGGGGATCCCTCGAATCAGGTACTCATTCAGGGAACTTTTCGTGATAATAGGAATAAATCAGAGCTGGAAATCATCAAATAGGCCGATCACCAGGATAATTAACTCCGCATTTGGATAAGGGGGGATAGGAGACTCCTCCAGGGGTATTAATTTAAGGATTTTATGGACTTCGGGGCTTAAGTAATTTTACTAGGTATTTCGTCCCAAAATTTTGGGGAATGGGGATTAACTTTCCCCCTAAAGTATAACGTCATATTTTAAAGAACACCAAAAACATCATTACTATGAAACGTTTTCCGCTGTTAAGGTTGGTCTTGGGAATACTTGTTATAGGCCTGATTGCTTGTACCGATGAAGATTCATCAACAGAATTTGAAGAAAGTTTGGACCCCGCTTTACTCGGCTCCATCTTGGATGCCCAAGCTGGATTTGACGACGCTTTTTTCGTTTCAAATCAAGCGGTTGGGCTTACAGGAAGAAGTGTTCAAGACCTTTGCGCCCAAATAAATCTGGACACAAGTTCTCGAAATTTAGTTATTGATTTTGGCGAAGGATGTACTGGGCCAGATGGTATTACACGCTCTGGTAAAATGACGGTCAATTATTTTTCTCTAAGTTTAACAGATGGGATTTCCTACGGATTGAGCTTTGAGGATTTTTCTATTGATGAGAATATGGTTAACGGTTCAATCAATGTGAATGGTTTCAAAAGAAATAATCAGGGGCAATTGTTCTTCCAGGTTGAGATTGAAGGGGGGAGAGTAGATCTTGCTGATGGAAAAAGCCTAACCCATAGCTCTATTCGTACCTTCACTTGGGTAGACGGAGAGGGGGAAGAGTCGGGTAGTAAGTTTGAATTTACAGGTTCTGCTGAGGGAGTGACCCTGGATAATATTTCCTACGCGATCTCCTTTACCAGCCCCTTGACCTTGGAAACGGATTGCTTTGCCCAAGGCTTCGCCCTGGCTTCCGCAGGGGTTTTATCAATCAATCTCTCCAATCTCGAAGGGGAAGTCCTTGTAGACTTTGGTGATGGTTCCTGTGATGGGGTAGCAAACTGGACCTATCTGGACCAGGAAGGGACGTTGAATTTGAGGGATTAGTAGGGGGGGGAGGAAGGTTATTTAGTTTAATGGTCCATGGTCGACAGTCTGGGTTGAAAGGGTGGAATGGCTCAAGAGCCAATTAGCTAGCCTAGACTGTGGACCATCGACTAACCAACCATTTAACCAATTCAACTCCAAACTATTTACCCATTTTCCCTATCTTCGCTGCCATGATCGATAGTGCTAACCTGCGCCAACTGATAAATACCCATTTAGCGTCCATTCAATTTGGTGATAAGGCCCCAGAGAAGCTATATAAACCCATAGCCTATATCCTTTCGTTAAAAGCAAAAAGGATGCGTCCCATTCTCACCCTTCTGACCTATCAGGCGGTTTCGGGGAAGGGGTTGGAGGAAGCTCTGGATTTGGCTATTTCCCTGGAGTTATTTCACAATTTCACCTTGATGCACGACGATATTATGGATAGTGCACCTGTGAGAAGGGGAAAGCCTTCTGTACATACCGTTTGGGATGAAAATGTTGCCATTCTTTCTGGGGATGCGCTTTTTGCCTATTCTATAGGCTTAGTAGGAAAAGGCTTTCCAGATACCGCCCAACATCTCACACAGGAATTTTCAGAAGTATCCCTCCAAGTTTGTGAAGGGCAACAAGAGGATATGGATTTAGCCGATAAAAAAGAGGTATCCATAGAAGAATATTTAGAAATGATTCGGAAGAAGACAGCCGTTCTACTAGGGGCATGTATGAGCATGGGGGCTATAGCAGCAGGGGCCGATAAAGGCTTGGTGGATAAGTTTCGCTACTTTGGAGAGTCTATGGGAATTGCCTTTCAACTTCAGGATGACCTGATGGATGCCTTTCCGCCAGAAGGGTTTGGTAAGCGCGTTGGGGGAGACATCTTAGAGAGAAAGAAAACCTTTCTGTATTTAAAGGCGTTGCAATTATCTGAATTTGCCGAAAGAGAAGAACTGCGCAAGATATATGAGAATGAGGAGGAAGATGAGAACAAAGTCCCTACCGTAATTGCCATTTTTGATCGCCTGGAGATTAAAACACACACAAATAATTTAATTCAACATTACTTTGATCTTGCACGTACAATAGGAACTCAGATTGCTGAAGAAGTTGATTTTGACCCGATAAAAACCTATCTACAGGAAATATCAAAAAGAGATTGGTAAATGGAAGAGATATTCGCCATCATGGCCGGTTCTCCGGTTGCTGCAACTATATTTGTTATCACCCTTATTACGAGTTATAGAGCATTTACAGACTCGACCTTGCGAGCCAATTTTATGTTCAATCCTTTCCGGATCTCTCGCAATAAGGAGTATAATCGCTTTCTTACCCATGGGTTAATCCACGCTGATACCATGCATTTGGCGTTCAATATGATCACCTACTACTTTTTTGCGTTCTCATTTGAAAGGGTGATCGGCCACTGGCAGTTTGCCGTCTTTTATCTTGCTGCACTCGTCCTTAGCTCCCTTACTTCCTTTGTAAAGCACAAAAACAATCCTGCTTATAACGCCTTGGGAGCTTCTGGGGCCGTAAGTGCGATTCTATTGGGGATAATCATGTTCAAACCTGACCTCACTCTGCTGGTATTTTTTGCTCTCCCTATGCCGGGATGGTTATTTGCCATACTCTACATTGGATATAGTCAGTATGCGAGTAAAAATGCCAATGACAATATTGGTCATGAGGCACACTTATGGGGCGCACTTGCGGGAATTATTCTTACCCTCATCCTTAAACCGGATGTAACAGAGAATATCAAACTTTTTCTACAACAGGCTTTTTAGGGTAACATAAAGTGGGCAAATACCTCTAAGGAAGCCCCATACCTGAATTCAGGCTATCGGATCTGGAAGGCCATGATTGATGGGATTCGGAATTTGTGGTGCAACAAGCTACCTCCCGGATGTGTATCTCAGGATCTCCCGTTTGGATAAATACAAAATTACTGGGTGAGCTAGTCCGAAAGGTACTAGCTACTGGACTACTGATGCGAGAACTCATAAAGGATGGCTCTTGATCTGTGGAATAGCTACAGGAACAATTTTGGGTAACATTGATTCGAAGTTCCCAATTGATTTTTGGATACTCCATAGACTGAAAAACCAGAGCTACTTGTTCAGTAAGCTTACAAAATTCATTTTCCTCTTCTCTCTCTGTTAATATGATTGGAGCAAATGCGGCAAGCTTACTAGATTGTGATACCCGGCTCCGACTTTTGAATGGCTTGACCAACTGATAGATTTCCTCAACCAGGGCTTCATCCGCAGCGGACAATTTTCGAGTATATTGAAAAAGAAAGTGATCCTTGAAGCTTTTGAAATTGCTAGTCTCTTCTGAACTTTTGATCGCTGAGAGTATGGTTGGAAGCTTGTTAGTAGAATCTAAGCCCAATTGAGTCTTAAGCAGGTAGCATTTGAGCTGAAGCATTTCAAAATTGTGCATGAAGCCTTTTTTTCCATCAAGCTCCTGATCTGATACTTCTGATACAGTAAAGTTTTTCTCCTTAAGTATATATAGGTAATTGCCCAACATCTCTTTCCCATAAAAAAGGCAAGGCAGATCCTCACTAAAACGAGGGTCAAGTTGCGGAGGAGGAAGAGGAGAATGAATCACATGATTAATAACCCCTTCGAGGAGTGTAGAACTTTTGGAGGGGAAATAATAGGAATTCCAAGATTGAGCCCC
Source organism: Bacteroidia bacterium (assembly GCA_965263105.1). Lineage (GTDB taxonomy): Bacteria > Bacteroidota > Bacteroidia > J057 > J057 > JBCCTX01. The sequence goes on from CBDHGL010000003.1 coordinate 3,398,109, forward strand.
TACAATTCCAGGGAGCACAGCCAATAGAATAACCCAAAGGAATTTGCGAATTTCTAAGGTCATTGTGAATCCGATTTTACTCCTGAGGTTGATGCCTACAAGAGCCGATGTACAGCTTTAACTTTATTTTATGCAAAATAAACAATATGTGGATTATTTTGAAATGAGGTCTGCGGGAAGTGCAAGAAAATAAGGATGGAGGGGAGAAAGACCTTCTTCAACCAGGATTAGTTTTTCCTCTAGCAGCCATTTTATTAAAACCTTCGTTAGGAGGTACAACTAAACTAAATGGCAAAGTGAGTAGGCAAAAAAGACGAAATTTTCGCGGCAGAATTAAAATTTTGTAGAAAAAATCTGCGAATTCACCCAAATTTGGTAGATTTCATAGACAAATTCTATGAAAGTAAGGTTAATTAGCTGTTAATTTCTTAATTTTACCCTTCCTAAACCTATTTGGTTACGTTCTTTCTCGTTTATCAACTAAACTAAACTGTATTACTAATGAAAAAACACGTTTTACTAGTAATCCTGAGTTTGTTTGCGCTTTCAGGCATATATGCCCAACAAAGCCTTACGGTCTCGGGAACTGTAACGGACACTGATGGCACAAAATTACCGGGTGTCACAGTTCTAATTAAAGGTACAACGACAGGTGCATACACAGACAACAATGGAGATTACACCATTAGTGTCCCCAGTGATGCAACTACGCTGATGTTCACCTATGTAGGAAAAAAAACCATTGAGGAAATCATTGGTGGACGCACAACTATTGATGTATCTCTTGAACCTAATGCCTTGGAACTCGAGGAGGTCGTTGTGACCGGCTTGGGGATCAAAAAGGAGAAAAAGGCCTTGGGGTATGGGGTTTCCACTATTTCTAATGATGCGATTCAGGGACGTCAAGAAGCAGATATCGCACGTATCCTTCGTGGTAAGGCTACTGGTGTGAATATCGTGCAGACCTCTGGTCTTTCCGGTTCAGGTACCAACGTGATTATACGTGGGTATTCTTCTATCACCGGTAACAACCAGCCGCTCTTTATTGTAGATGGTATTCCCATTAACACCGAGACCAACACCACTCAAGGATTTGGTTCAGGTGGGGCGACTGCCTCTAGCCGTTTCTTAGACCTTGACCCCAACAACATTGAGGAAGTATCTATTCTGAAAGGATTAAGTGCTACCGTACTATATGGGGAAGCAGGTCGTAACGGAGTAATCTTGATTACTACCAAAAACGGTTCTGGTGGAGCAAATGCCAACAAGAAATTGGAAATTAGCGTAACTCAGCAGGTTTCTCAGACTGAGATCGCTAACCTCCCCGATTATCAGGATACCTATGGTAATGGATTCAACGCTGGATTTGGATGGTTCTTCTCTAACTGGGGAGCAGCCTTTGCTGACCTTCGTCCTACCTCTTATGGATCGGACTACAAAGGAGAGAGAAATGGTCAGGTACTAATTACGCACCCTTACGACCAGGCTCAGTATAACGACGATTTTCCTGAATTCATTGGTGCTGATTATATCTATCAGCCCTATAGAAGTGTAGAAGATTTCTTCAGCGATCCTGGTGTAACCAGCAATACCTCTATTTCTGTTCAGAGTAAGTTGGGAGCCAACGCCTCTATGAGTGCTACCTATAGCTATCTGAATGATGAAGGTTTTACCCCTGACCTGGACGAATCCATCGGCGGTGGTCCTTCTAACTTTATTGAGAAGCATAACTTCGGGTTAGGAGCTCAAACAAAGTTGGCTAATGGCATCCGCGTAAAAGGATCTTTCAACTTTGTCGATTCTGAAAGAAAGTCTCCGCTTACCGGACAGGCTTTTGGAGGGGATGGTAATGGACTCTTTGCAGCCCTGCTGTTTACCCCTCGTTCTATGGACATGATGGGGCTTCCTTATCAATCCCCCATTGATGGATCCAACGTATACTATCGTAGAGGTGGACCCATTCAAAACCCTCGCTGGGTATTAAACAATGGGGGACAGGATGAGACTATCCAGCGTTTCATCAGTACCATGGAGGCTTCTTATGAGATTACTCCTTGGTTGACGGCCTTGTATCGTTTAGGGCTTGACCGTTACACACAGACGAACGTGAGAACTCTCAACAGAGGAGGTGCTCAGGTACCCGATGGAGAAATGCAGACCACTGTATTCCAGAGCAATACCACTGACCAGTTATTGAACTTACTCTACAACTTTGAGTTGAATGAGGCCTTTTCTTTAGATGGTATCATCGGATTTAACCTCCGTCGTCAGGAAGGAACCTTCAATGGTACCTTTAGCTCAAACCAGTTTGTATATGGTCTGCTCAACCACGGTAACTTCATTGACCACAGAGCATTCTCTGGAGTTGGAGAAGAAAATACCTTGGGAGCTTATGCAACCGCTACCATAGGATTCCAAAACTTCTTGTACTTAGGCGTTCAGGCGCGTAGTGACTGGACTTCTACCTTGGAAAGTGAAAATAACTCTATTTTCTATCCTTCTGCCAGTTTGTCCTTCATTCCTACGGAAGCTATTCCTGGCCTGCAGAACAACAGCATTGTTAACTACTTGAAGTTACGTGTAGGATACGGAACTTCTGCTGGATATCCCGATCCTTATCAGACACGTAATACTTTGACTTCCGCTACAAACGTTTTCGTTACGCCTGGTGGTTCTGTCTTGAACACCAATGCCGTATCTTCTCGTTTGGGTAACCCCAATCTTACACGTGAGTTGCACCAAGAGTTAGAAGGAGGAATTGAAGCTCGTTTCTTCAATAGCCGTGTGGGAGTTGACCTCTCGCTTTATGATAGAAACTCAAGTGATTTGATCATCAACTTGAACTTGGATCCTGCTACTGGCTTTACCAACACAACCGTAAATGCTGCTGAGGTAGAAAACAAAGGAATTGAATTAGGATTGGATATCACTCCTGTTGCTGGAGAGTTCCAGTGGGATATCACCTTGAACTATACCAGAAATATCTCTGAGGTATTGGCCATTGCTGATGGAGTTAATCAGATTCAGATCTCTACTTCTAATGGATTTTTCAGTGCAGGAGGAAATGCGGGTTTTACAGGAGGCTTGGGTAACTATGCACTTGTAGGGCAGCCCTATGGGGTTATGCAGGGACAGCCGTTCCAGCGCGATGATGCAGGCAACTTACTTGTCGATGGTCAGGGTAACTACATTGGTGCATCGGGAATCGATATCATTGGAGATCCCAATCCCGACTTCCAGGCAAACTGGATTAACAACATCTCTTGGAAAGGACTTTCGTTTGGATTCCAGTGGCAGTACATCCAGGGAGGAGATATTTACTCTTCTACTATCCAGGCCTTGATGGCACGGGGTAACACCATAGATACAGATGTAGACCGTAACCTTCCATTGGTTCTTCCTGGAGTAACACAGGCTGACGGTTCTGTAAACACTACACAGACCTATATTGGAGACTCTTTCTTCCGTGCGTATTTCTTTGCAGATGAGGGAGGGGTATTTGATGGTACGGTAATTCGTCTGAGAGAAATCTCTTTGGCTTACGTATTGCCTCAGTCTGTGATTGATCGTACACCCTTTGGTAGAATCGGTATTACCTTCTCTGGTGAGAACTTGTGGTACAATGCACCCAACTTCCCAGAAGGTATCAACTTTGACCCAGAAGTACTTTCATTGGGTGTAGGTAATGGACGTGGATTTGACTTCCGTACCGCTCCTACTTCCAGAAAGTATGGTGTAGCGCTAAACTTTACATTCTAGTATTATCCAATAAGTTAAGGACAAGATTCTCATAATATCTTTATGGAGAAAAGGGAATCTGTGTATAAAAAATTTAATTATAATGAAGTATTTAAGCAGAATATTGGCAGTGTTCCTCCTGGTAGGAGTCTGCTCCTGTGACAACACCGACCTGGATCTATTGGATAACCCCAACGAGATCAGTCCGGAAAGTGCAAGTGTAAATGACTTGTACAACAACATTCAATTGACTTTTAGAAACGCATATCAAAACCTTCAGGGAACTTCTGGATCTCTTTCCAGGATGTACAGCCTGATTGGTGGGTTCAACTATGATGCCTCTGTGGCACCTACTACGCTTTCAGGATTGTGGTTCAACGCTTATTCTGGAATGTTTCCAGATATAGATGCCTTGGATGCCATTGCAGAAGAACGAGGATTTGCTATCCACTCCGGTACTGCCAAAATCATGAAGGCTTATGTCTTGATGGGTATGGTTGACTTGATGGGGAATATACCTCTTTCTCAGGCAGGCCAGGGTACAGATGTGATTAGCCCTGCTGCCGATCCTGGAGACCAAGTATATGCATCAGCCGTTGCCTTATTAGACGAAGCTATCAATCAACTTTCTGGTACCACCGCTCCTGCTCCTGCGGCTGAGCAGTATTATGGAGGGGATGCAGCCAAGTGGATTACCCTGGCCAAGACCTTGAAGCTGAGAGCCGCTGTAACTACGCGTTTGGTAGATGGAGGTGCAGCAGGTACGATCAATTCATTGATTGCAGAAGGAGACTTGATCGATGAGGCTTCAGAAGATTTCCAATATAGCTACGGAAATCAGCGGACTAACCCAAACTCTCGCCACCCTTTCTATAACAGTCACTATGAGGTTGGAGACGGTCCTTACCTATCCAACTACTACATGTGGCTACTTCGTGTTGATAAGGAAGATGCAAATGGTGTTTCTGTTATCGACCCCCGTATTCGCTTCTATTTCTATAGAAAAGTAGAAAAGGCTGATGAGCAGGATCAAACAACCTATAGTTGTCATTTCTCTATTCTACCTGATCCTGCAGCAACTCCAGCTCACTATACGGCAGTTGATTCTCGAATGCCTTACTGTATTGTTCTAGCAGGCGACGGATATTCAGGAAGAGATCACCTCAATGGGGAAGGTATTCCTCCAGATGGTCCTATCCGTACTTCTCATGGATTGTATCCAGGTGGAGGTCAGTTGGATATCAACGAATTCCTGGATACGCGCCAGCAGGGAACTACTGGAGGACTAGGTCAAGGAATTTGGCCCATCATGTTGTCTTCTTTCGTAGACTTTATGCGTGCGGAAGCTGCCCTTACTTTGGGTACTTCTGATGATGCTAGGGCTATGCTTGAGTCCGGTATTCGCAAGTCTATAGATAAGGTAATCGGCTTCAAAAGCCTCGTTCCTGCTACCCTAGCCAAAACGGTTTCCATTAGGGGAGAAGATTTTCCCGTGGAGGAAACCTTCGTTCCTAATCAGGAGGATATAGATGCCTATGTAGACTTTGTTTTGGCTCAGTATGATGCCTCTTCAGATAAACTGGATGTCATCATGAAAGAGTACTATATCGCTCTTTGGGGTAATGGACTGGAAGCTTACAACATGTGGAGAAGAACAGGTAAGCCTGCTAACATGCAGCCTGGTATTGAACCCAATGTGGGAGATTTTGTACGCTCTTTCTTCTTGCCCGACGTGCACGTAGATAGAAACGCGAATGCAACTCAGAAGGCCCTGACGGATCAGGTATTCTGGGATAATGGATCAGCTACCCTGTACTAAGATTAGATTATTAATTTGATTATTCCAGAATTTAATATCATGAAATTGAATAAATTAATGCTTGTACTGGGAACCGCACTCATGCTGATGGTTTCCTGTGCAGATGAAGACTTGAAGCCGATCATCACCTTTGATGATGCTACCAAAGGGGCCTATGTGCGCCTTGTAGATGAGACAGATAAATTGCTGAATCTGTTTGACATTCCCGGTTCTGCTTATACTTACTCTGTAGAATTCGTTGACCTGGAGGGAGGAACATTGGTATCTGAGTATGTAGTTGATCTGGTATATGTTGACAACGATCCCGACAATGGCGATAATAGTACAGGGCCTATCGAATTCAGACGCTTTTCACAAGCAGATTTCGAGACCAATGCAGCTGGGCTCAGAAGCTTGTCCAATATCACCATTACAGGACCTGAGGCGATTGCGGCTGCAGGTACGACTGCTGACTTGGTTTCTCCCGGCGACCAATTTCAGTTCAAAGGAAGAGTCACCACGCCAGATGGAACCTGGGGAGCTTCTAACTCTTCAGCGACTGTAAATGGTTCGGCTTTCCAAGGACACTTTGACTTCACTATGCCCGCTGGTTGTCCTTCTGACCTTTCTGGAACTTATAACTACACCACCACCGATATTTGGTGTGGTAATGCTGATGTTTCTGGAACAGTAGAGGTTACCAACAATGGTGGGGGTACTCATGAGTTCAGCGACTGGTCTTTCGGAGCCTATGAATCCTGCTACGGAGCAGGTAATATTGCTACTAGTTTGACCTTCCAAGAAGTTTGTTCTAAAGTAAGCTTCACTGGTTTTGTCAACCAGTTTGGAGATACCTATGAGCTTTCTTCTACTGTAGATGGGGAAAACTGGATCATTACCTGGTCCAATGACTTTGGAGAAGCGGGTGTTACTACAGTTGTCTTCCCCGGAGGCGTACCTTTCACAGTTGATTAATTAGCAATCGAGATAATCGATTAAGGATAAATGAGCCATCCCAAATTTTGGGATGGCTCATGTTTTTTAATCAATGTTTACCTATAAGTTAATAATTTAATGTCGCTTGATAGGTCTTTCCACACTTGCTCGAAAATTAAATAATAGAATCTATGTACAGGACAAAAAATAAAATTTCTTATTTATTCGCCTTTTTGTACCCTTCCGCTGCATCCCCGTTTCCCTCTCGAAGGAAACGACCCAGGAAATCAGGTTGATTTCGCCCATGTTTACCCCATCTTTCTTGAGAGAGGGGGCTAGGGGGTGAGTACAAAATAGGGTATTTTGATCACAGATTTACCCATCTAAAGTTTTGTCCTGTACAGAATAATAGAATAATTGCTTAGGAATATTCTAATGGGATACGGGAGGTCCCGATTCCGGCAAAATCGCCTCATAGTTAAAATCACCTCTTTTAGTGTGAAATTCTGCTCGGATAGATTCTACATATTCAGGATTCTGATAAAGATCCACCAAGGTCATCCCCAAAGCTTTAGCGGCAAAGAGTAATCCTTTATGACCGATGGACATACCTCCACATGCCACCACAATCCAGGAGTGCCAGGGAGTGCCGACCGGGGCCGTTGTTACACCCAAACGAATTTCTGGGACTAACCAACTGACATCTCCCACATCGGAAGAATAGCCTAAGGGATCCCTTAGAGTTTCTGCAAGTGGCTGAATGGTTCCGTCAATTCCCACTGTATCAAAGCCGATAGACTTTTGTATTTCCTTGGCGAATTTAATCTCTTCCTCTGTATAGCTGATGGGACCTATCAACTCCATGTTTTTTTGTAAAATCTCTCCACCCGTTCGGTTGACCAGAACCTCATGTAGGCCTGAAATTAAGGTGATTTTGTGTTCAACCCCTGCCATCATGGAGGCTCCTTCTGCAATTTCCAAAGCCCGTTGGTATACCTTATCCAAATTTTTCCGATCGGACTCTCGTAGGCGAGTCCATAGTTTGGCATAGTCGGGAACGACATTGGCTACATCACCTCCATGAAGAATTTGGTAGTGGATTCGAGCGGAGGGTCGAATGTGCTCCCGAAGGTAGTTTAAGCCATTGGTATAGAATTCTAGTCCATCCAGGGCACTGCGCCCATTCCAGGGATCCATCCCGGCGTGGGCCGCTTGCCCATGAAATTCTACCTCAAAATCAATTAGGGCCTGAGTGCTCTGTACATCTGTATGGGTTGACGCACTGGGATGCCAATCCAAGCACACATCCAGGTCATCGAATAGGCCCGATCGTGCTAGATATAGTTTGCCAAAGAACTTTTCTTCAGCAGGAGTCCCATAGAATCTAAGGGTTCCCGTTAGTTCCCCTTTCTCCATCAACTCTTTAATCGCGATGGCCGCTCCCAGGCTTCCCGCACCAAATAGGTTGTGCCCACAACCGTGCCCAGCAGCCCCTACTTGTAAAGGGTCTTTGTGTGAAACAGCCTTCTGCGATACGCCAGGCAAGGCATCAAACTCCCCCAATATTCCAATAATGGGGCTCCCAGATCCGTACTCTGCAATAAATGCTGTAGGCATATCTGCCACTCCTTTACTAAGCCGGAAGCCATTTCTCTCTGCGTAATCAGCCAATAGGTCTGAAGATTTATGCTCTTGGAAGGCCGTTTCGGCCCAAGCCCAAATAGAATCGCTCATGGCGATGAGCTTTTCTGAATGTTGGCCAACGCTATGGACTACATCCTGCTTCTTAGGGGCTAAGAGTTGGGCCTTAGCAACGAGGAATTGCCCAAGAAGAATTAAAAGAAGTATCCGTTGTTTCATAATGAAGGAGTAAATAAAGTGTTGTTTCAGCTAAGAATTTATCACTTTTTTGGATCAAATTCCTAAAAAATTATAATATATTAGGATTTAAATCCTGAAAATGTATATAAATCGTATTTTAGCGGACCAAATTCTGAATCGATTGGGTTCGGAAAAGGCTTTATTGCTCTTTGGAGCCAGGCAGTTAGGAAAGACTACCCTGTTAAAAAGGTTATTTGACGGAAAAAGGGAGGTTCTTTGGCTAAATGGGGATGAGCCGGATGTAAGGGCTATCTTTCAGGAGGTTAATTCATCGAATTTGCGTCAACTTTTCAAAGGGAAGCAATATGTAATTTTAGATGAAGCTCAAAGAATAGCTAATATAGGATTAAAGCTCAAGTTGGTAACGGACAATATTCCCGAAGTTCAAGTTATTGCCACGGGTTCTTCTGCTTTTGAGTTGGCCAATGAGGTGAATGAACCCCTAACGGGTAGAAAATGGGAGTTTCGAATCTTCCCCCTTTCATTTGAGGAAATGATTAATCATCATGGCTTATTGGAAGAGAAGCGCCTTCTTTCTCATCGCTTGCTTTATGGATATTACCCTGAGATCGTAACCCATCCAGGGGAGGAAAAGGAATATTTAAAAGAACTTACTGATAGTTTCTTGTATAAAGACATCCTTCAATGGGAGAATATTAAAAAACCCGATAAGTTAATATCCCTTCTACAAGCGCTAGCCTTTCAGGTAGGAAAGCAGGTTTCATATAATGAATTGGGGAAATTGGTGGGATTAGACAATAAGACAGTTGAGAAATATGTGAGCTTACTGGAACAGGTATTTGTGATTTTTAGGCTAGGCTCTTTGAGTCGAAATTTGCGGAATGAACTAAAACATAGCCGAAAAATTTACTTTTATGACAACGGGATTCGCAATGCCCTTATTTCAGCCTTTCAACCGATAAATCTCCGGCAAGATATAGGGGCGCTATGGGAGAATTGGATTCTTTCTGAGCGAATGAAATACATACATTATCATAAGGTTTGGACCAATAGTTATTTTTGGCGTACTGCACAGCAGCAGGAAATAGATTATGTTGAGGAGAGGGATGGGCAGTATTTTGCATGGGAATTTAAATGGAGTTCCAATAACGCTAGCAAATTCTCAAAAACTTTTATCCAGAAATACCAGCCTACTAACTTGGAAGTCATTCATCGAGACAATTTTGAATCCTTTGTTTCCTAAAATTCATCATCTATTGCGGCTTTTACGTAAGTTTGCTCCTCCAAAACCATCAATGGCATAAATCCGGCTTACTATGCGATTCCTTCTTTGTCTATTCTCTTTATTTTTAGGTCAGGTATCTCAATTGATAGCCCAAAATGAAGGGCAAATTGATCAAATATTTGTTAAGAAGACGAGCGATCCCATTATTTTAGATGGAATATTAGATGACGCAGCATGGCAAGATGCTAGCCCTGCAACAAACTTTTGGCAGAATTTTCCAGTAGACACCCTATTGGCAACTAATCAAACAGAAATATACTTCACCTATGATGACCAAAACCTGTATGTAGGGATCAAAGGATATTCTGCCAACAACAAATATGTCACCCAATCTCTCCGTAGAGATTACCGAGCAGGAGGGAGTGATAACATTACCATCGTCTTTGACACCTTCAATGATGGGATGAATTCTTTTGTGTTTGGGATGAACCCCTTTGGGGTTCGTAGAGAGGCCTTGATTGCCAATGGAGGTCAAGAACGTTCGGATTTCAATACCTCTTGGGACAACAAATGGCGAGGAGAGGCCAAAATTTACGAAGGGTATTGGATAGGAGAAATGGCCATCCCCTTCAAGACTTTGCGCTACAAGGAGGGAAGTAAAAGTTGGCGCTTTACCTCCTATAGATTCGATACCCAGACCAATCAGCGATCAGCTTGGCAGAGGGTTCCTCAGAATCAGTTGATCATGGGCTTAGCCTTTATGGGAAACCTCGTCTGGGAAGAGCCCTTGAAAAAACCGGGTTCCAATATTTCGGTCATTCCTTATGTTGCAGGAAGTACCCTTCGGGATTTTGAGGAAGGGGATACGCAGTATGATACTCAATTCGATATAGGGGGAGATGCTAAGATCGGTATTACTTCTGGCCTGAACTTGGACTTGACCCTAAATCCTGACTTTTCACAGGTAGAGGTAGACCAGCAGGTGACAAATTTGGATCGTTTTGAGATCTTTTTTCCAGAGAAAAGACAGTTCTTTCTGGAAAATGCAGACCTTTTTGCCAGCTTTGGGTCTCAGAGAATACGGCCTTTTTTCTCCAGGCGAATTGGAGTTGCAAGGGATACAACTACTGGGCAGAATATTCAAAACAAAATCAATTTCGGCGCCCGATTGAGTGGAAAACTCACCGAGAAGTTACGCATTGGCTTTCTCAATATGCAGGCCGCGGCCGATGAACAGAATGACTTGCCGAGCTTCAACTATACCGTGGCGGCCTTACAGCAACGCATATTCAGCCGCTCCAATCTTTCCTTCATTTTTGTCAATAAGCAAGACCTAAAGGATAACAATGAGGACTTCAGCCTGAAGTCATCGGATTTTAACCGCCTTCTAGGAATGGACTTCAACTTGGCAAATGCCCAGAATACCTGGACAGGTAAATTGTTCTATCACCATGCCATTACCCCCGACGCCATTGAGAAACCCTTTGCCCATGGAATGCGATTGACCAACATTAAGCGTCGGTATCAATTGGAGTGGACACATGAACTCGTTGGCGAGGGTTTCGACGCAGAAGTAGGCTTTGTACCCAGGACGGATTACTTTCGCATTAACCCCTCTGCTCAAATGAATTTTTACGACGATACGGGATTTTTTACCCAACATGGTCCGGGAGTGATGGTAGATGTCTTTTGGGGGAGAGAATTGGGAAAAACCGACCATGAGTATTCCCTTTTCTATGAAATGCAGTTGAGGGACCAAAGCCGGATACTTCTTGCCTATCAAAATCAATATACCCTTCTATTTGATGACTTTGATCCTACCAGAACAGATGGAGTTCCCTTACCTTCGGGCTCAGAGTACCGGTATAACAACTTTGCCGCAAGTATTTTCACAAACCAAAATAAGGCGATTTCAGCCCAGTTAGAGGCTTACCTGGGAGAATTTTTCAATGGGAACCGATATGGAGTAGATGGGAGCCTTACTTTTCGCTTGCAGCCTTATAGCTTGATTGCGCTCAATGTCTCCGCGAATCGCATCAAACTTCCGGAGCCGCATGCTACAGCTAATCTATTCCTAATTGGGCCTAGGATTGACCTGACCTTCTCGAAAAGTGTATTCTTGACCACCTTTGTCCAATACAATAATCAGTTGGACAATGTGAACCTCAATGCGAGGTTCCAATGGCGTTATGCCCCTGCCTCGGACTTTTTTATCGTATTCACGGATAACTACCTTACCAATGACTGGTCTGTGAGGAATCGGGCGCTCATAGCTAAATTGACCTATTGGTTGAATGTGTAGGGGAGTCTGTGGTCGGTAGTCGGTAGTGCTTTGTCTGAGCAAAGTATGTGGACTGATAAAAAATATGAAAATCTTATTAGAGCGCGCTGGGGTGCACGAATGTGGGGATACCCCTTGAGAATCCCCTAAGAGGGGAACGAAAGGTTTATTCGTGCAAGTTTTTTTGGTTCTTTTTTAACGACTGAACCCCGAAGGGCTCATGAAGACCACTGAAAATAAGCAGAGACCTGAATAAAAAAGAACATGAAAAAAAGAATGAACTTTATTCGTCTGAATATCAAAGTAAAGAAGTTTAAAAACTTTCCTGACAGAGTAGTAGTCCGTGGTCGGTGGTTTAGGCCTTGAAGATCTATTGGCTCAAGCCCAAAGACTTAATCCTGTCTTGGACCTCCTTTTCAGAAAGTTCAGTTATGCGGGCAATGAAGGGGATTCCGAGACCTTCTTTGAAGGCATTCGCAATGACGCGGTTTTCATTCTCAATTTTCCCCTCAATCTTTCCTTCTATCTTCCCCTCAATTTTCCCCTCGATCTTCCCTTCCTGGAGTATTTGTTCATAAGTGGTCATGGTAGCATTAATTAACGGCTGAGGAAGTCTTTTCCTCAAATTACGAAAATCTTCCTTCTGAAGTTCACTTGTTGCCCAAAGATATATGAGAAATGTATGGACATGGTGTTTAAGTGTCTCATCTCCAATATAAGTCTCAGTTCCCCAAAATAGTCTTTCAATGTACTTATTGGTATAGGTGTCATCCCCGTGGTGCTTGAAAAAAAGCAAGGTATTAGACAATGGACTCGGTCCTACAGCCATAAGTTCTTCATCAGAATAATTCTTTAAATCGGTTAAATGGTAAGAAAATGAAGGAATGAAGTTGTTTAGGATATCATTCACGCCTTTAAAGTAATCGGTAAATGGTCGGCTTATCCATCTATTTTTTCCATGATATACCACTATGGGAATTATAGGGATTAGTCCCTCCTTTTGGTTTTTCTGCTGCTCCCAAGCTTCCAACATATACCTAAGGAGTTGTAGATAAATAATCCCGCTAGGGTTGGATTTATGTTCAAATAAGAGGGATACTTTGATAGGAATTTCTCCCCAATGGCAATGGTAAACTATATCTGAGAAAAATTCCCTCAATTTGGAATCCACATAGGTGCTAGGTTCATAACTTAGGGTAGATAAGTCCAAATTCTCTGCTATAGTATTGGGAAGGAAACTCCGTAAGTAATCCGCAGCGATTCGTTTGTCAGAAAAGGTGGACTTGAATAAGAGATCATGAGGTTTCTTTGGAGTTTTCATGAAAAAAGGGATGGAGGATTTATTTCTATTGCTAAGTTATGTAAAATAGTTTTTACAACAAAAATTAACGCCCTAAATTTTGATTTATGTCATTCGATATAAAAAAAGGGAATACCTCTGTTACAGATATTCCCTTTCTTATTTCAAGCAGTTATCCTTACCAGAACCAAGCTACAATAATCGCTGTGAGGATTAGCAGGAGTACCGAAAGCACCCTAAAGTTCTTATACCAAGGCAAGCCCCTAAGTTCCTCCGTCTCTTCCTGGTAGAACTTACGCGTCCAGGTAAGGGAGGCGACTTTTTCGGGATCGGGAGCAGCCGTCATATGACTAACAATTAGTATGACCAACAAGCAGACTACCAAAAGGATAGGCGCCAGGTGTAGAAAGTGGATATCATTGAAATAGGCGAGAATACTCGGGAGGGTATCTGCGCCATAGCTATCGGCTAGTACACGAGAAGTCATCAGGATGGCGCCTATAACAAAACCTGCCATGAGACCTGCAAAGGCTCCTTGGCCATTGGCACGCTTATAAAACAATCCCGTGATAAAGGCGGCTACAATTGGAGGAGCAATAAAGGTGAGGATTAGCTGGAGGTATTGAAATAAGGAACGGAACTTTTCTATCTGTGGAGCCCAGGCAGCTGCGAGAATTACCAAAATTACCGTAGCGATCTGGCCTGCACGGACTAACTGCTTGCTCGTCATATTGGGCCTAATTTTATTCACAAAATCCATGGTGATCAGGGTGGAAGCGGAATTTAAGGTGGCGCTTATACTGGAGGAGAGAGCCGCCAGGATACCCGCTACCACAAGGCCAAGCACTCCTGTGGGGAGAAGCTGAAAAATGAGGACTGGATAACTCATATTAGGGCAGTCGGCCAAGCGCTCACAGGTGGAGCCATCTGCTATTTGGTAATTTAGGGAAGAGATGTCTAAGTCTGCAAAGAGGATAACTGCAGCCAGGCCTGGGAATACCATGATGAACAAAACGGGAAGCTTGAGTAAGCCTGCAAATAAGGCACCCCAGCGTCCGTGGTTGAGGTCTTTGGCACTCAACACCCGTTGAACCATAAACTGATTATTGGCCCAGAAATAGAATCCCAATAAGGGTACCCCAAATAAAAGACCTGTCCAGGGCATGCCTTCATCATCAATAGGTCGTACCAGGCTAAGCACCTCATCTGGGGGATTGGGAATCTTCCCTGCCTGAAACTGGTTTTGGAGCCCTTCCATCAGGCCGCTCCATCCCCCGACATCTGGGTGAGAGAAACTAAAGTAGGTCAACAGAATTGAGCCAATAATGAGTAAGACAGCTTGTATCACTTCTGTATGAACCACAGAGGATAGACCTCCAGGGATGGTATAGGCAGCAGCTAATAAAGCTAAGCCGACGATCAAAATTATGGAATCAATTTCTGGGAATAGAATTTTGAGGATTAGGTTTCCTGCATATAGGCCTGCGGCCGTGTCAATAATGACGTTTCCTACAACTGTGATAAAGGAAAAATAATACCGGGACCGCACATCAAAGCGCCTTTCCAAGAATTCAGGCATGGTGTAGACGCCCGATTTAAGGTAAAAGGGCATGAAAAATATCCCAAATATGACGAGCACTACGGCTGCCATCCATTCGTAGTTGTATACGGCTATACTTCCGCTATACGCATCTCCAGCCAAGCCAATCAGGGTGGTACTGGAAATGTTAGCGGCAAAAAGGGATATTCCTACGATAGGCCATATCATATTCCGGCCAGCGAGGAAGTATTCTTCTGAACTTCCACGCTTGGCTTTGCTTAGTCCATACAAAATGATGAGAACGGCATAGGCAATCATAATACCTATATCCAAGTTGGTTAGCGTAAAATTTTCCATACAATCGCAGAGAAGTAATTAGTAGTTGGAAGCTCTATAAAAAAGCCCTATTTCTAAAAATGCCCAATATTTTTGCAAAAACAAAGACTTGAAATTTAGGAGATTTACCGAAATCGTTTTCGGATCCATGGAAAATCAGACATTTTCATAAAAAGGCTTTTCCCTTTATATTGAAACATGCAAGACCAAAAGCCTAAGCGCATCTCATGGGCGTTTATTTTTCAGTCGATTCTGGGGATCTTCAATTTAGAGAGAGGTCTATTTTACACCATAAGAGGGCTATGTATTAGGCCTGGTGAGATTTTGAGAACCTATTTATTCGAAGATCGTTCAAAACTCACAAAACCTTTTGCCTTTTTTATTTTTACAACAACCCTGGCGGTAATTATTTCTATTAACCTGGATCCCTTTTCTTCCCAAATGGCTTCGGGAGAACTTTTTAAGCAGGAGAATACCCAAATAAATGGAGTTTCTGCAGACTCCTTACTGGATAAGAAAAGTATAGACTTGGATTCTTTGGCCCTTTCTCAGGATTCTATTATAAATATGGGGGTGGTTGATACATTGGCCAGTCCTGACGGGGGAGAAAAGTCCGATCCCAAAACCCCGGAAGATTTTAATAGGATTATGGCTGAGATATATCAGAAGTATTTTGCAAAATATATGCAGGTGATATATTGGGGACTATTGCCCTTCATTGCCTTATTTTCCCATTTGTTTTTCAAAAGGCAAAAATGGTTTTACCCCGAACATTTCGTCTTAAACACGTACCTGGCTGGATTTCAAAACCTCATTTATGTTATTCTGGTTCCATTATTAATGGCTTTTGGGGGTAATGTAATCTATATAGTTTATTTCATCATAGCAGTAGGCTACCAGGTTTTTGCTTATGGACAACTTTTTGAGAAATATTCTAAAGGCTCCGTTTTTTGGAGAACGATTGTTTCTTACATGTTGACCTTTGTGTTATTTACCCTTGTATTCAGTATTATTTTAGGGGTAGCCGTTGGCTATTACATAGCTAAAATAGACTCTACGGCTTAGCAAGGTATTACTTTATCAGAAGGGAAAGCCCTCCAAATACGGTGGCTACTGGAGCGGGTTCATAATACCTCCTTCCGAATGCATTGATACGAATATTATCGAAGTATTCTGTACCAAGCAGGTTATTGACCCCAAAGAATGGTGAAAGAGTCCAAGTTCCCAAATCTTGTTCATATCCGATTCTGGCGTTTAAAATGGCATAGCCATCCACTTGGGTTTCATTTGCATCATCTGCAAATACATCACTGTTCCAACGCAACCAACTCTTGGCAAAAAATCCATTTGGTAGGTCGAGGTTTACCCCCAAAAGCCCCATATGTTGGGGAAGGGCAGGAAGCCTGTTGCCATCAAAAATGTCCTCAGGTGTCTGATATGATTGGTAGGTAAATTCTGATCGGGTATAGGTCGCCATAAATGAAAGAGCTTCGCTGAGCCGATAATTCATCGATAATTCTACTCCTAATCGTTCTGAAACTCCCGCATTTCTAAAGAAAGTCCGTCCGGGAAAATCTTCTAACTCGAAGGGGACCAGTTCATTTTCTATGTCTATATAAAAAGCCGCCACATCAAAGTAGAATTTGGGAAAAAGCACTCCACGAAGCCCCAACTCATAGTTGATGGTACTCTGTGGATCTAAGTTTCCATTAAAGCCTCCCTCTCCAGAGGGATTTGCCGATAGCTCACTCAAAGTAGGAGTTTCAAAACTCGTCGAAACCTGAACGTACGAAGAAAGTTTTGAACTCACTTGAAAAGAAATTCCTCCCATAGGGTTGAAGCGATTGAAGTCTATTTCCCCACTTTGGTTTCCATTGGCCACAAATCGGTCTTCTGCCCGCAATCGAACGGCGTCAAAGCGCATACCCAGGTGAAATCTCCACCTATCAGCCACTAAATCCTGTAGAATATAGGCACCTGTACTAGTAAATCTCTCTTCTTGGTCAAAGGTCTTGTCTCCCAGGTCTCCAGCCTCATTGTTAAAACGGAGGCGATCGTCAGTTTGTTGGTCAATATCAATTCCGGCTTTCAGTCGGTAGGGGTTTTTACCTATATACCCCTGAAAAGAATAGTTCAACCCTATTCCTGCATATACCCGATCCAAATCTACAATACCTCCGTTGCCAAAGGGCAAGGCATTTTGAAAATCCCGGAAGAGTACATAGGTTTTGGCTTGGATCTGGTGCTGCCTCCCCAGCTTTCTATCCCAAATAAGTCCCATGCGACCTTGTTGGACTCGCTCCCCAGACTGGAAATTTACATTGGCTTCTCTTGCCTGGGTGCGGTCAGCTTGGGCATCCTGCAAGTTAATCCCTCCTGGATCCTCGGATCGGGGACTATTGAAATAGTTGAGGAGAAAGGTAACCGTTGAGTTGGTATCAGCTAGATAGGCTAGCTTGGCGTTGAAAAAACTATTTTCAACGGCGCTATTCTGTCGGTAACCAGATAAGCGAGTATGTGAGCCGTAAAGAGAGTAGCCCCAGGTACCTGTACTATCCCGACCTCCTACTCCTAGTTGGTAACGCTGAAAGCCATTGCTCCCAAAAGACAATCGGGAATTCAACTCAAAATCCTCTGGAATAGGGTTTGTTTGAAGGCTTATAACGCCGCCAGCAGCATTTCCATATAAGCCTGAAGAGGGACCTCGTATTACTTCGGCCCGATTGAGTACCCCCAGGTCTATGTTATCCACCTGAGCCTGACCATCCGGAGTAGATTCAGGTAAACCATCTACCACGACGCGTATACCCCGAATCCCAAAGGCAGACCGTGCCCCAAAGCCTCGAATGGCTACCCGTAAGTCTTGAGAAAAATTTTGAGAATTGAGCGCATAAAGCCCAGGGACAAAATCCAAAGACTCGTTCAAAGAGAGTTGTTGTTGACCTTCCTGAAGTTGATCCTGATTCAATACGGTCACGGCGAGGGTCGCATCCTGTTGAGAGGTGCCAAGCCGAGTGGCCTGAAGAAGAACGGGATCAGATTGATATTCAACTGTATCGGGGGAAGAAGATTGGGCTATTAAACCCAGATGAAGGCCACAGAAAAGCAGAGCCCAACAAAAGAGCAATCGCATAGTAGTAGAGGAAGATTAATTATTTCTTCATCAATTACGGAAAAAAATGGGCGATACCAAAAGAGGGGATTAATCTTCGGGGTATCCTGAGTCAATCCAAAGCTTGATCTGTTGAATTTCACATAAGGGAAGCTTTCCAGCAGGAGGCATAAGTTCATAGCCCTCATCACCATGAATACTTCCAAATAGAGCCCCTGTCTCTACCTGCTCTTTTATAGCCTGATAATTGCTGAGGTCCACCTCTCCTGACCCCATGGGGCCATTATGACAAGATACACACTTTGCTTCCATCAAAGGAGATATAGTATTGGAAAAGCTGATGTCGGATACATCGCAGGTGTCTATACAAGTCTTGGGGTCTTCGACCTGGACAGTCAAGGTACAATTGGGATTATCCTCATCTATTAGGATTATTTGAATATCTCCCTTGCCTAGAGAGCCTTCAGGTAAGCTGAGAACATTCTCTACGCCATACTGCCCACTCCATTGCAGGCTATCCAAGACAACTGAGAAGGAGCTTCCCAAGCCTATACCCGTAGGGGAGAGGCTAAAGGAGAAAAAATCATCCAAAAGATTATCTGGTGTATTGTTATCGTGACAAACTATATCCCCAAGCCCTGCATCTATAAGGGAACAGCTTTCTTCAGAACCTAAGGCTGGACAAGAACCTGGATCTGATAATACCGCTTCAAAAAGACAGCTACCATCCTGCAGATCCCGAATTATTAACGTAACATCCCCTTTCCCTGCATATCCAGGGGGGCTTTGAAAAGCATTTATATCCCCATACCCTCCCTGGAAGATAAAAGAACTATCTCCTTGAATGCCTAAGCCCTGATAGCCCGATCCGCTAAAAGACCCGGAGGGATTCAGTGTGAATAGGATTCGATCGTCCGTGCTATCATTTGGCGTTTCATTATTGAAGCACGAAACATCTTCTAAGCCGATAGACTCCAATTTGCAGGAATCTGTAGCGGTCAATTCTATACTTCTACATATATCTTTAGTAGGAATTTCCATCGTAAAGGTACAGAGCTGGTCATTTTCATCCTTGATTCGAAGGGTAATATGTTCTCCTACTGGGAATTTAAAGTTCAAAGCTGCTCCATATTCCACCAATAAATTTACGCCAGGTCCTGTAACCCGATATTTTTCCCCCAGGTTTTTTCCAGAGGGATTAATAGAAAAGGAAATGGAATCATCTTCTACAAGCTCAGGAGTCCCATTATCTAGACAGGTAATTTCCTCCAAGCGGATGGGGCGATAGGAACAGCGCGACTTACATATGGTATTTTGTGCCCCTTGCTCAATCCATACTCGGAGTAGATTGACATAGACCTCCCCCATGGACTCTCTGGGTGGTGGGGGCATGGACTGGTTGGGATCTGGATTGGTTATCAATTGGTATAATAAGCTTTTTTCTGGGTTGCCAGGAGAAATCTGAGGGGCGATTTCTTCATAGGAACTCATAGAGATTCCTCCTGCTCTAAAGTCTGCATCATGGCAGGTGCTATACGAGCAGGAACTTTCTAGCAGTGGCAAGACTTGCTGTTGGAATAATACCACATTATCTCCGCAGGTATCCACTGTGGCAAAATTTGTAATACCTACCTCTAATAGTTCTTCCACTCCGTCAACTGCAGTCTTACAATTGCTCAATCCTAAAAGAAGGATTAAGAGAGCTAAATACAGCGTATAGTTTGCCTTCATTCTCAATTATGGATAAAAGTCTGAAGGCAAATAGTAAATAAGTTATATAAAAATATATTTATTATTTGATAATATTTAACATGATGAATGTTATAAAATTGTATTTACGGGTTTGGTAATTTTTGCCCTCTAGGTCCTAGAGGGGATAACAAATGTTTAGGAGCCAAGAAACATTACTTCTGGCTGGTTAAATCAATGTTAGGAAGTGGGAAAAAGCGAAGAACTATTATTTTATTTTCCACCCGCTTTACACAAGTAAGCTATCTGGATATAATCCACTTTATGGCCATACTATCCCACCCCTTGTCTTCTTCAGTTCTAAGACAAGATATCCCCAAAGTATGACGTATTCCAAGCCTATAAACCACAAATTCTCTGTATAGGCGTCTGTTTGGTAGGTAAAATAGGTAAGGGGAAGTAGGAGTGTCCAAATAAGGGGAAAACGGTATGTCGTTAAACTACATAAGGCTACAAGGGTGCAGATATACCAAGGGTGTACAATAGTAGCTCCTGTAAAGTAAATCAATAGAGCCCACATCATGGCTCGAGGGAAATTGGATAAGTTTGGACTCCGTTCGAGGAATACATAAAGCCAAATTCCTATGAAGACGGCTAAGGCTAAGTTTTTACCCGCTGACTGAATAATGTTGTATCCATATTCCTGAAAGCCCCACCAGCGGACTAAGTAATATACACTGGCATTAAACTCAAAAGAGCGGAAATAAAGTCCTACGCTTTCTCCCATATGTTTAAGGGTATCTAAGTCCAGTATCAGCCCAAACATGAGGCCAATCCAGAGGAAAGAAAGAAGTGAAAAGACAAGGGTTTTTACCCAGCCTAAGCGTCGGATGAATAAAGGGAAAAACATGAGGGGGAGGAGTTTGCTCGAGATGGCTAAAGCAAAAGGAAGAGATGCTATCCAATAAGGATATTTAACCAAGGCCCAAAGAGTAGCCAACAGAAAGAAGATTAAGACTGCTTCAAAATGAAGGTTGCCGCTAAGTTCCACGATGACCAGGGGGTTGAAGGCATAAAGTGAAAATGAGTTAAGGGGTAATTTGAAAAGTTTGATCAGATCAACCAAGAGAAATAAACTACCCACTTCAGCAAGCAGCAAGCACAATTTCATGATCAATACGGACCCTCTGATCGAAGTGGGGAAAATTTTAGCTCCGAGCCAAAAAATCCATTGATTAACTGGTGGATATATGGTAAAATATTTAGGAGAATTTAAGCCCTGAAATAATTCCTCAGTTAAGCCCCACTGCATAGCTTCATCCGGATTTTGCATGAGCGTTTCAGGAATTTGAAGAAAAGGAGAAATTCCCTGATTGAGCAATCTCCCGTCCCAAATAAAGCGAAAATAATCATCTGATAAATTTGGGAGGGATGGAAGCAAAAGGAGGCGGAGTCCAATAGCACAGGTTAGAAGAAGGGAGAGGGGAATAGAAAATGAAGGAATAGGGGAGTTGGAGAAATTATTACGAAAAAAAATGAATGCCCCCTGAGTCCACAAGAGAAGGGAATACAAAAGAAATAGAAGGAAGAATTGACCTATTAGTAAAGGGAAATTACTCCGATGCGTATAATAACTCAGACCCACATAAAGGGGCACACTTAGAATGATGCTTCCCCAGAAGTACAAGCGTTTTGAATCAGTCCCCATTTTTTACCAATCAATACGAAAGATAGGGAGCTTTTTAGAAAACACACATACAGAAAGACAAAAAGCGGTGTTTACCTTATTGAGCTTGAATTTGGTAAGTCCACAATTCCTCTCCATCGACATCGTAATAGGTTAAGCGCACGCTACGAGATTCTCTCGGCCCAGATAGCTCCAGGACTGAAAAATTGCGCTCGCCAATATAGGAGCCTTTTACTCGTAAGGTATTGGGCTCATCTGGATGGCTATGAGACCCCGCTGTGAGAGGAGAGGTAGTGATATCATATATTTTTATGCCTCCTTGCTCCCACATAGAAACTTCGGAATTGTGTCGATCTCCATCCAAAAAAATAACGTTCTTGATACCCTCTTGAGCAATGGTATGTAGGAGTTTGATTCGCTCCTCTGGAGCTACATTGGCGTAGGTTTCAAACCTGGTAGTCGTATTCAGTACCTGGCCGCCAATACATACAAACTTAAATTTAGCCGTGGAACTGACCAGGGCATCAATTAGCCAGGTTAATTGGTCTTCCCCCAAAATAGTCCTAGTCTGAGTCTTTTTTCTGTTGGGTGTTCTGAAAGAGCGATTGTCTAGGAGGAAAAACTGCGCGTCTCCCCATTCAAAGGTAGTGCTGATGCCTCCCCAATCATCTACTCCATATGTAGGATTTCCCCAAAACAAGGAAAACACCTCTTTACTTAGGTTTTTTCTACTCCAACTGATATCACTATTGTTGGGCCCATAGTCGTGATCATCCCAAATGGCATAGTGAGACCTAGAGGCTAGTAAGGCTTGCATCTCCGGAATAGATCGTGTATGGGTATACCGATGAAGCATTCCCGTTTTACTATACCAATCTGCTTCTCTGAGATACATGTTGTCTCCCAGCCAAAGCATGAGATCCGGGTCTTTTTGATGTATAGCTTCAAAAATCTCATAATTGCCTCCATAAGGAGTGCCTGGCCTGTCATAGGTTGGCTCGTTTATATAGGCGCAACTCCCAAGAGCGATGGAAAAATTGGGGGGATCTTCTCGCCAATGCCATAGAGGTGGGGTTGAAAATTCTAATGGGTAGGGTAGGGAAAGCTCATCATCATTTATATGAACTCGATATATATAGGTCTCTCCCGGTTCAACCTGATCGGCTATTAGGTGCGCTGTATAGGCATTCTGTTTAGTGGTGAAGACGGAATCTGTGAAAAATAGGGTAGAGGGATCTGATGAATTCCAATAAGAAAATTGAATTTTTGCAGCTTCAGTAGATTGAATCCATATTTTCACTTCCCGCATTTCTGCATAACCTACCATAGGTCCAGATTGGATAAGGTTGTCTTGTGCCTCTACTTTCCAAAGGCAAACGATAGTTGACAAAATCGTAATTACTAAATTCTTCATGGAGTAGATTTTAAGCAATATAAATCCGCAATGTTAATAGACCATTAGCAAGAAGGATAAATGTGGCTTATATATGTGTGTGTATATATCAAATTTTGTAAAATACAAGTTTTCATATTTTTTGGAAAATGCTTGTAAAGGGTTCACGTGTTTATTATATTTGCAGTATATTTTAGTATTTGTTATTTACTAAAAATTGTATTAGTGGGCCAAGTCCAAACCTATTGATTTAAGGTTGTGAAAATTATTCGCAAAAAAAGGTTTTATATATGAGTCTCAGGATAGGTCTGATGCTAAGCATCAAAAACTATTTGCTCCATTTTGGGCTTTGGCTAATTTTGACAATTCCCCCAACATTAAAAGCCTCAACACTCTATGTCCATCCTACAGACACGATCTGTGGGGGAAATTTTCCTTGTTATAATTCTTTCCGGGAAGCCCAAACTATAGCCTCAGAAGGGGATTCCCTTATCCTGCTGAATGGTACCTATTTGGGAGATGGAGGGATTTCTGTATTAGCTGTGTCTAAGCAAATACATATTGAAGGAGAATCGATTTCAGGAGTTATTATTGAGGCGAGTTCTTCTGGAGGATGGGGAATTTGGGTAGGCGCACCTAATGTGAGCATAGGAAAGCTTACTATCCAAAATGCCAGTGGCTTTGGCTTAGTTAACGAATCTGGAGAGGCAGATGGTTTGAAGCTCTATCAAATCAGGGTAAAAGACGGAGGGAAGACCGGGGTTGCATTACGGAACGTAAAACAGGCAAAGTTATATAACCTCCATATTTCTGGTAATATGGGTAATGCCCTTTCGCTGACTAGCGCATCCCATATCTTGGTTGATAGCCTGAAATCCTTCGGCAATCAGTTTCAAGCCTTTAATGGCTTTACCGCGTCAATTGGAATATTTTCTACTAGAGAGGATGGGATCTCCTCAGATATTGATATTCAGGGAGTTTTGGATGTGGATGAACCTGTATACGTGTACCTGCATCCCGGTCCTATAGACACCGCCAATATTCTTACGAATCCCCCGGAAGAAATAACTAGTGTTCGGGTACCAGATTCGATATATGCGATAGTTGGCATAGACGTTCCGATCATATTAAATAACCCGGCCCTACCAAACCAGAATTTTGGTGGAATATCGGGAGCTGACGCCTTATACTTTTTTAATGATATGTCGCAAGCCGCAACTTGTGCAGAAGTAGCTGCCCGAGAAAATGATGGCATCCTGGAACCCTATGTTTTTTTATATAATAGAATTACAGAGGAGAGATCCTTATTGCCAAATATTACCAGTAATCCCCAGGATATAACCTATAATGGCTCCCGCTCCGTGCAATTTCATGCTAACCTCAGTGCAAAGTCGGCTAACTCTCCCGAGATTGCCGGTCATTGGGAAGTCAAAAAGGGCGAAGTGGATTTTTGGGAAGCTTTGCCAGAAGAAACTCCCTATGAGGGAACCCAAACTACCACCCTTACAGTTACTCCTTTTAGTTTAGAAATGGATGAATATCAATTTCGCTATATAGCCAGAAACCAATGGGGAAAAGATACCTCTCAAACGGCTGTTGTGGAGGTTCCAAAGGCATTTTTGGAATGCACTTTTCCCCCTCAATTATACTGTCCTAAAGATTCGGTAGTGGAAATATCTAGTCTGTTCGATCCTCAAAGTCAATTATTTGGAATGGCTGAAGCCCATTCGGGATGTTCAGGGGTCATTAGGGACTTGTATTACATAGACGAAGATTTTCGTTCGGACAGTAATTTGATAGGGGATTATTTGAGAACGTGGATTGCACGAGACGAATTGGGAAATTCAGACTCTTGTGGTCAATGGATAAGCTTTGTCCAAGCACCCTTACCCGTTTCTCAGCTGAGGGATCTGGAGTCTCTTCCTTCTTTTGATATTTATCCCAATCCCACAGAATATGGCATCTTCATTGAGGCTCCCAATTTCTATATTCAGAAATATGACCTTAGGGTAGTGGATATTCTGGGAAAAACGGTCTTGTTTAAGGGGGATATTAATCCGCTTCAAACACATTTTGTAGAAACAAAAAATTGGAGCCCGGGAGTCTATCGAATCCATATATCGATGGGAGTATATTCCCCTCAAACCTACCAAGTAATGCTTTCCCCTTAAATTGTTACTTCCTCTATATGTTTTCCAGCAGATCTAAAGGTCCATAGGAAACCGGGAATTAGTATAAGGGAAACAGGAACCAAAAATAAGCGGGTCTCTCTAACTACAGCATGTCCGAAATGGAGGATTAGCCAGGCAGGCAGTATAAGCCATCCCCATAATTTTAAGAACTTGGGCCAGCGAGTATAGGACCACAAAGCAAAGAGAGGAAGGAGGGTGAAACTTCTCAACACTTGGAAGTAGGTAGTTGGCTGACTAAGGTTCCAGGTAAAGAAATCCGAAAATGATTGATTGCCATAAACAGATCTGGCTGGAGGATAACCAAAGTAAACTCTTAATGCGATGAATCCGCCTATATACGTGATAGAGGAAAGGAGAACTATAAGGATCTCTTTATTTCGAGGAGTAAATTTAGTTTTAAAATAAGATAAGCCGATGCTCTTGCTTTCCGAGGGCTTGTTGAAAAGGTAGGTAACAAGTAACATGAGGGGAATGAAACCACTACTCTCTCTATTCAGCACCGCAAAAAGACAAATTAGGGGGAGCCAGCCCCATTTTCTTCTCAGGATACAAATAGCTGCTAACAGATAAAAAATGGCTTCCAGGTAGATATCCAAAGAAAGACCTGCACTAAATTGAGCTGGAAACAGGAAAAAGGCCATGATCCAGATTCCCAGGATTTGAAACCGTAGAGAATGAATTCCTTGTACGCGAAAATAGTGAGTAGAAAAGTAAAAGAGGCTCACTAAAAGGATCCATTTCACCAAAATGTAGGGGAGGTGAATAGAAAGTATAATCCCTTTATCCTGGAGAAAGGTCGGAGTAGCAATATGTGAGGTGGGAAATTTTTCCCAAACTTGAATGGCTGTTTCCAAAAGATAGGTAGAAAGAATCCGATACTGCCAGGGATTGAAAAAATGGGCATTCCGATCCAGCATATCTTGATGGCGTTGGACTACAAGTTCAAAGCCTGCCCAATATGGATCCAGCAATTGTTCTAATCCCACAAAACTGGCCAATAATACGGAACAGCTTAAAAGAACAATTACTTTTTTCATTATTTCCCTAAGGTGTTTGGAATTGCAAAAATTAATCTGCTATTTTGCAACTCGATTTTGCGGTAGCGCATCTCTCCGGAGATGAAAACCGCGATCAGATTGCAAGTATAGGCAATCTCGGGAAAACCCGCTTCAAGGCAATGCTCTACATGGGTAACCAGGAAGGATCGATAGTTTTAAAGAGACATACAAGGCATTTTCCTGCCTTCTCTTTATCCTACCTCCCTCTTGTTGAAGTTTTTTCCCAAAGAAATGTATGAAGGATTTCACTTTATTCTATTTGAGAATATAGATCAAATTTAAAAGTGATGGAATTCATTTAGTGCGGATAATAAAACGATTTTTTCTAAAAATGTATTGAGCCCCTTTTAAGTATAAGGTCTCAAATTTTAATAAAGTTATTTGTATGCCTACTATTCAACAACTAGTTAGGAAAGGAAGAACAACCAAAGCAGAGAAGAGTAAATCCCCTGCCTTGGACTCATGTCCTCAGCGAAGAGGGGTTTGTTTACGTGTGTATACAACCACTCCGAAGAAGCCGAATTCTGCATTGAGGAAGGTGGCAAGGGTGCGACTCACTAACGGGAAAGAGGTGAATGCTTACATTGGAGGTGAGGGACACAATCTCCAGGAACACTCCATTGTATTGGTTCGAGGAGGTCGTGTTAAAGACCTTCCTGGGGTACGGTATCACGTAGTTAGAGGAGCCTTAGATACTGCTGGGGTAGAAGATCGGAAGCAGGGAAGATCTAAATATGGAGCTAAAAGACCTAAAAGTTAATTTCATTGTTTGAAACAATTTATTATTCAAAAGCATGAGAAAATCTAGGGCCAAAAACAGATATGTTCTTCCAGATCCCAAATACAAAGAGGAACTGGTAACTCGATTTGTGAATAACCTCATGGTAGATGGGAAAAAGAGCGTGGCATACTCCATTTTTTATAAGGCCCTCGAAATCGTGGAGAGTAGAACGGAGGAGAATGGATTAGAGGTATTTAAAACGGCATTGAATAACATCATGCCTATGGTAGAAGTGAAAAGTCGTCGGGTAGGAGGTGCTACTTTTCAGGTTCCCACGGAAGTAACTCCTAAGAGAAGGACAGCCGTTGGGATGAAGTGGTTAATTCGCTATGCAAGGTCTAGAAATGGAAAGACCATGCACGACAAATTGGCTGCAGAGATAATTGCAGCATCAAAAGGAGAAGGGGCAGCGGTGAAGAAGAAAGAGGATACACACAGGATGGCCGAGGCCAATAAAGCCTTTTCTCATTTCAGGTTTTAAAGCTTAACACATTTAATACTTACCATTAACACATTTTTGGAAAATGGCAAAAATTCCCTTAAAACATACGCGTAATATTGGTATCAGTGCTCACATTGATGCTGGTAAAACCACTACTACCGAGCGAATCTTGTTCTACACGGGAATTTCCCACAAGATAGGTGAGGTCCATGATGGTGCAGCTACCATGGACTGGATGGAGCAGGAGCAGGAAAGGGGAATCACTATTACTTCAGCAGCAACCACTACCTATTGGCCCTATAAGGACACCAAGCACAGAATCAATATCATTGATACACCTGGGCACGTGGACTTTACCGTTGAAGTAGAGCGCTCCCTTCGGGTGTTGGATGGCGCTGTGGCTTTGTTTTGTTCTGTAGGAGGGGTTGAACCTCAAAGTGAGACGGTATGGCGTCAGATGGATAGGTATAAAGTACCCAGAATCGGTTTTGTAAATAAAATGGACCGTTCCGGGGCTGATTTCTTTGAGGTTGTGAAGCAGGTGAAAGAAATGTTAGGAGGAAACCCCGTTCCCCTTCAGGTTCCCATCGGAGCTGAAATGGATTTCAAGGGAGTTGTAGACCTCTTGGATAATAAAGGGATCGTCTGGAATGAAGATGACATGGGGATGACCTACGAAGAGGTGCCCATTCCCGAGGATTTAACAGATACAGTAGAGGAGTGGCGTACCTTTTTGATTGAATCGGTTGCGGAGTACGATGAGGCGATTTTGGAAAAATATTTTGAAGATCCAGACTCCATCACACGTGAAGAAATTATTGAAGCCCTCAGAAAGGCTACCTTGGACAGAACCATCATTCCTATGATGTGTGGTTCTGCCTTTAAAAATAAAGGGGTGCAGGCCTTGTTGGATTCGGTGTGTGCCTTATTGCCTTCGCCAGTTGATGTGGATGCCATCGAGGGTACTAATCCAGATACTGAAGAAGTGGAGAAGAGAACAGCTTCTACAGAGGAACCTTTTACTGCGCTTGCATTTAAGATCATGACAGACCCTTATGTAGGCCGATTGGCATTCTTCCGTGTATACAGTGGTGCGATTAGTGGAGGTTCTTATTTATTAAATAACCGGACTAACAACAAGGAGCGTTTGAGCCGTATTCTTCAAATGCACTCCAACAAGCAGAATCAAATTGATACAGTTGAGGCTGGAGATATTGCTGCAGGAGTAGGATTCAAAGACATTCGTACGGGGGATACCTTGACAGATGTAAGCCATCCCTTGGTCTTGGAATCAATGACATTCCCTGAGCCTGTAATTCGCTTGGCAGTAGAGCCCAAGACACAGAAGGATGAGGATAAGCTCTCCCAAGGACTGGCTAAATTGTCTGAAGAAGATCCTACATTTAAAGCTTCTACAGACGAAGAAACCGGGCAGACGATTATTGCTGGGATGGGAGAACTTCACCTGGAGATTATTGTCGATCGTTTGAAGAGAGAGTTTAAAGTGGAGGTTAACCAGGGACAGCCCCAGGTTTCCTATCGCGAGGCCTTTACTTCTCCTACGGATCATAGAGAAGTTTACAAAAAGCAGACTGGTGGTCGAGGTAAGTTTGCCGACATTCAATTTGAAATTGGACCGCTTCAAGATCCCGAAGAGGGGGTAGAGTACCAGTTTGTCAACGAAATTAAAGGCGGAAATATCCCTCGGGAATACATACCCTCTGTTGAGAAAGGCTTCAAAGAAGCAATGAATGAAGGAATTCTTGCGGGATTCCCTATGGATGGCTTGCGTGTGAGATTGTTTGATGGAAGTTTCCACCCTGTTGACTCGGATTCCCTTTCTTTTGAATTGGCAGCTCGTCTGGCCTTTAGGTCTGCGGGGAAAAATTGTAAGCCCGTGTTGAAAGAGCCCATCATGGCTGTTGAGGTAGTTACTCCTGAAGAATACATGGGTAACGTGGTGGGAGACTTGAATAAGCGGAGAGGAAAAATAGATAATATGGGGGATAGAGGAAACTCCAAAGTGATTAAGGCCAAAGTGCCCTTATCAGAACTGTTTGGATATGTTACAGACTTGAGGACTATCTCTTCAGGAAGGGCTTCCTCGACAATGCAGTTTTCTCATTATGAGGCAACCCCAGGAAATATTCAAGAAGACGTAGTCGCTAAAGTCAAAGGCCTAGCAAAGGCATAAGATTGAATTATGACCCAGAAGATTCGCATAAAACTAAAGTCCTACGACCATAATTTGGTGGATAAGTCTGCCGAGAAAATTGTTCGTACGGTCAAACAAACCGGAGCTGTGGTGAGCGGACCTATTCCTCTCCCGACGGAGAGATCTATTGTTACAGTCAACCGATCACCTCACGTCAATAAGAAGTCTAGAGAGCAGTTTGAAATTAGCTCTTACAAACGTCTCATTGATATTTTTAGTTCAAGCTCCAAGACCGTAGATGTATTGATGAAGTTGGAGTTGCCCAGTGGCGTAGATGTAGAAATCAAAGTTTAAGTTAAACACGACTAAAGATGGCTGGAATAATTGGCAAGAAAGTTGGGATGACCAGTATCTTCGATGAAAATCGTAAGAACATACCCTGTACGCTTATATATGCTGAGCCCAATGTGGTTACACAAGTGAAGACCCTTGAAAAAGATGGGTATTCAGCAATTCAGTTGGCTTTTGATGAGGCTAAAGAAAAAAATACCCCCAAGGCTATGAAAGGGCATTTTTCTAAGGCCAAAACCACTCCAAAGAGAAGAATCAAAGAGTTTTCTTTTGAAGGAGAAGAGGTAGACTTGAATCTGGGAGACCAGGTGGGAGTTGACTTATTCCAAGAAGGAGAATTCGTAGACATCGTAGGTATCTCTAAAGGGAAAGGCTTTCAGGGAGTAGTTAAGCGCCACGGCTTTCGAGGAGTTGGAGGGAGAACCCACGGGCAGCATAACCGGGAGAGAGCCCCAGGATCTTTGGGACCTGGTTCTACCCCTTCTCGGGTTTTCAAGGGAATGAAAATGGCGGGAAGAATGGGAGGAAACAGGACCTGTATCCAAAACCTTAAGATTCTCAAGGTGATACCCGAGAAAAACTTACTCGTTATATCAGGGTCTATCCCAGGACACAAGGGTTCATATGTCATAGTAGAAAAATAATCTAGAGGATCAACTCCTAATATCTAACAGAGAGATTGGAATGAAAATACCAGTATATAACATAGAAGGCAAGGAGACGGGGAGGAAGATTACCCTGGAAAAAGGGATCTTCGCCCTGGAAAATCCCAATGATCATTTGATCTACATGGATGTCCGTCTCATCCGAAATAATCACCGTCAGGGTACTTCTAAGGCAAAGGAGCGAGGGGAAGTTTCGGGAAGTAATAAGAAGCCTTTTAGGCAAAAAGGAACGGGTAATGCAAGACCTGGTCATAAAAGATCCCCCTTGTGGAGACATGGAGGTACCGTTTTCGGGCCCAAGCCGCGAAATTATGGCTTTGGATTGAACAAAAAGCAAAAACGTATTGCCAGAAAGAGTGCATTGACATATAAAGCTCAGGGAGACGGAATTCGAGTGGTAGAAAATTTCACCTTTGAGGCTCCGAAAACCAAGCAGTTTGTTGAGATTCTCAACAATTTCGAACTCAATGGCAAAAAAGTGTTGGTAGTCCTGGGAGAAAATGATCCCAATGTCTATTTGTCAGGCAGGAATTTACCTAAGGCTTCGGTTTGCAGAGCCTTGGACCTGAATACCTACGACATCTTGAATGCGGACCAGTTGTTGATGACCGAAGATGCTGTCAAGTTAATTAACGATAGACTGAATTAAAGGGAAAGAAATGACAATATTAAAGCGACCCATAATCACTGAAAAAACGGCTTCTTTTAGCGAGAGAGGGCTTCCTAAGTATGGTTTTGAGGTTCATACCAAGGCCAATAAAAAGGAGATAAAAGAAGAGATTGAGCGAGTTTACGAGGTAGAGGTAGAATCTGTGAATACCATGATCGTACGGGGAAAGCAGCGAGTTCGCTATTCCAAAAAAGGAATTGTCAGAGGAAAGTCCGCTAATTATAAGAAAGCGGTCGTAACCTTGAAGGAAGGCTTTGAAATTGACTTTTATAAGCACATTTAAAGATGGGAATTAAAAAACTAAAACCGGTTACTCCAGCGATGAGACGGCGTTCTGTTTCGGACTTTGACTCTGTTACTAAGTCCAAGCCAGAGAAGTCCCTTACTGCTCCCATGAAGCGTTCGGGTGGTCGTAACAATACTGGACGGATTACCGATAGGAGGATTGGAGGAGGACACAAGCGCAAATATCGAATCATTGACTTTAAGCGCGACAAATTTGATGTCAAAGGAACTATAGAAGCTATCGAATACGATCCTAACCGCACAGCACGTATTGCACTTGTAAAATACATCGATGGCGAAAAGCGCTATATCATTGCCCCTAGTAAATTAGAAGTGGGACAGGAAATTGTGTCGGGTGAGAAAGTGGCTCCAAAGGTTGGGAATGCTATGCAGTTGAAAAATATACCTTTGGGTACCTCAGTTCACAATATTGAACTATGGCCTGGAAAAGGAGGAGCCATGGCTCGTGGTGCTGGTACATTCGCCCAATTAACAGCGAAAGAGGGTAAATACTGTATTTTGAGACTTCCGTCGGGGGAAACAAGGATGGTGCTTGGAAATTGTATCGCTACTATCGGTGTAGTTGGAAATACAGAACACCAAAATATAATTCTGGGGAAAGCTGGAAGAAACCGTTGGTTGGGAAGAAGGCCAAGGACAAGAGGTGTGGCTATGAACCCTGTTGACCACCCGATGGGAGGTGGAGAGGGAAGAGCTTCTGGAGGGCACCCACGTAACAGAAAAGGTCTTCCCGCAAAAGGCTACAAGACCCGAAGCAAAAAGAAAGCATCTAATAGATTGATAATCAGTAGAAAGAAGAAAAAATAAGAAATTCTAATTATCTGAACATATGGCCAGATCGTTGAAAAAAGGGCCTTTTATAGACCCCAAGTTAGAAAAGAAAATTATCCGGATGAACGAAGCCGGTAATAAGCGTATGGTGAAAACTTGGGCAAGAAGGTCCATGATTTCTCCAGATTTTATCGGCCATACGATTGCTGTTCACAACGGCAACAAATTTATCCCTGTATTTGTCTCAGAAAATATGGTGGGCCATAAGTTAGGTGAGTTTGCCCCCACCCGAAATTTCAGGGGCCATGCAGGTAACAATAAAAAAGACAAAAGAAGATAAGAGATGGCGGAATCAGTAAAACTAACCCGTAAGGAGAAAATTGCCCAAGGGATTGAAAAAGCTCCCAAGCGCAAGACTGCCTATGCCCGTCGCTTAAAGGAAGAGCGAGATGAGGAGATCAAGGTAAGTTTAAAAAACTATAGAAGTTCAGCTCGTAAAATGCGTCTTATTGTGGATCAAATCAGAAATAGAGAAGTTTTTGATGCCCTCAATGTGCTGAAATTTACCCCCAATGCGGGTGCACCAGCTGTTTCTAGGTTGCTGAGATCTGCCGTTGCTTCTTTAGAAGAAAAGTTTGAAGGAGATCAAGTGGATGTGGGGACTCACTATGTGAAAGAGGCCTATGTAGACAGTGCCAGAATGCTGAAAAGAATTCAACCAGCACCTCAAGGTAGGGCTCACCTGATTCGAAAAAGATACTGTCATGTGACATTGGTTATAGATGAGATTCCAGAACAAGAAGAAGATTAATTCGACTACAATAAATACACAATATTTTGGGACAGAAAACACATCCGATAGGGCTTAGATTGGGAATCATCAAGGGATGGGATTCCAATTGGTACGGTGGGAAAGATTTTTCCAGCAAGCTGATTGAAGACGAGCAGATCAGGGCTTATTTGCTAGCCCGTATTCCCAAAGGAGGGATCTCCAAAATCGTTATTGAGCGAACCTTAAAGAAAATTACCATTACCATCCACACTTCCCGACCAGGAATTGTGATTGGAAAAGGAGGGAAGGAAGTCGATAAGCTCCGCGAGGAGATCAAAAAGATTACTAACAAGGATGTTCAGATCAATATTTTTGAGATCAAGCGTCCTGAGCTTGATGCAAAATTGGTTGCACAGCAAGTTGCTCAACAACTGGAGGGGCGTGTCTCTTTCCGTCGTGCGATGAAGTCGGCTTTGAACTCCACTATGCGTGCAGGCGCTCAAGGATGCAAAATCATGTGCTCAGGTAGGTTAGGAGGAGCGGAGATGGCTAGAACAGAGCAATACAAAGATGGGCGTATTCCCCTTCAGACCTTAAGAGCAGATATAGACTACGCCTTGGTTGAAGCCAAAACCATATATGGCATTATAGGAGTAAAGGTTTGGATTTTTAAAAAGGAAATCTTTGGCAAGGTAGATCTCTCTCCCAATTCGGCTAAGGGGGGAGATAGAAAAAGAAAGAACAGAAACAGGAAGCGATAATCCTCAAGGAATATGTTACAACCGAAAAAAGTAAAATACAGAAAGCCTCAAAAGGGCCGGATGAAAGGATACTCCAAGAGGGGAACGGCCGTTTCATTTGGTTCCTACGGGCTGAAGGCTTTGGAAAATGCCTTCATCACCTCTAGACAATTGGAAGCATGTCGTGTGGTTATTTCTCGAACGATGAAAAGGGAAGGAAAGGTATGGATTCGGGTTTTTCCTCAAAAGTCCATTACCAAGAAGCCTGCAGAGGTACGGATGGGTAAGGGAAAAGGTAACCCTGAATATTGGGCAGCTGTTATAAAACCCGGGGCAGTATTGTTTGAACTAGATGGGGTTCCAGAAGATGTGGCCAAAGCAGCCTTGAAGCTTGCAGCAGATAAGCTTCCCATCAAGACCAAGTTTGTTTACAGACGAGATATTCAAAAAGATTGATATGAAGGCAAGTGAAATTAGGGATCTTACCTCAGAAGAAATAGAGGCCAGAATTGCTGAAGAGCAGGAGAAGCTCCTTCGCCTCCGCCTCAATCATGCGGTTTCTGCAGTTGAAAAACCCTCTGATATCAGAATTCAACGCAAGATGCTTGCACGACTGAAAACCATTTTAAAAGAGCGAAAACTAGCCGAAACAGCTGGTAACGTTGAAACAGAAGCTTGAATTTTTCAATTAAGTTCCAATGGATCCGAATCAAAATACGATGAGTGAAGTGGAAAATGCACTAGATAGAAACCTTAGAAAGGTTCGTTTTGGACTGGTTACCAGCAACAAGATGGATAAAACCATTGTGGTTAAAGTGGAGCGAAGAGTGAAACACCCCATATACGGGAAGTTTGTGAAAAAGACCTCTAAGTTCGTCGCCCATGATGAGAAAAATGAGTGTGGGATTGGGGACACGGTTCAAATTATGGAGACACGTCCCTTGAGTAAGAGAAAGAGATGGAGGCTCACCAAAATTGTTGAGCGCGCCAAATAAACCCTTGAAATAAATTTTTTAAGAAAAATGATACAGCAGGAGAGTAGACTTAAGGTTGCGGATAATAGCGGTGCAAAAGAAATACTCTGTATAAGAGTATTGGGGGGGACCAAAAAGCGCTATGCCAGAATAGGAGATAGAATCGTTTGTACGGTGAAATCTGCAGACCCCAGTTCCAATATCAAGAAAGGAGATGTGGTCAAAGCCGTGGTCGTTCGCACACGAAAGGAGCGTAGGAGACGAGACGGTTCCTATATCCGCTTCGACGATAATGCAGCGGTGATCTTAGCTAATGATGGTGGGCCCAGAGGGACTCGTATTTTTGGCCCCGTTGCCAGGGAGCTACGCGAAAAAGGCTATATGAAAATTGTTTCTCTCGCTCCGGAAGTTTTATAAGCAAACGAAATTCTCATGAAACTACATATCAAAAAAGGAGATACGGTAAAAATTCTTACGGGTGCTGACAAGGGAAAGACCGGGACTGTTCTCCGTGTATTTCCAAAGGAGCAAAGAGCTATTGTGGAAGGCATGAAACTGGTATCCAAGCATATGCGCCCCAACCAGCAAAACCCAGATGGAGGTATCATTCAGCAAGAAGCTCCTATTCATATTTCTAATTTGATGCTGGTAGATCCTAAGACCAAAGAAGCTACTAGGGTCGGAAGAAAAAAAGCTGAAAAAGGATGGGTGAGATATGGAAAGAAAAGTGGAGAAATCATCCCATAAGTTGAATCAACTGAATTATTGAAGGAGATGGATAAACCAAGACTATTAACAAGATATAAGGAACATATCGTTCCAGCACTTCACAAGCAGTTCAACTACAGTTCTGTTATGCAGGTACCTAAGTTGGAGAAAATTGTGTTGAACCGTGGAGTAGGAGAAGCAGTAAACGACAAAAAACTGATTGACGATGCTGTTCAAGAATTTTCATTGATCACTGGGCAAAAGCCCGTTGTAATCCACTCTAAGAAAAGTATTTCCAATTTCAAGCTTCGTGAGGGAATGCCAATAGGAGTAAAGGTTACGCTGCGGAAGAATCAAATGTACGAATTCCTGGATCGATTGATTAATGTGGCTCTGCCAAGGGTTCGCGACTTTCGTGGCCTTCGAGTAAAGGGCTTTGATGGTCGTGGAAACTTCAACATGGGGGTCCAGGAACAAATTATCTTCCCGGAAATCGACGTAGACAAAATCAAAAATATATCAGGGCTGGAAATCACTTTTGTTACCTCTGCCCCTACGGATGAAGAAGCACTCGCCCTACTCAGGGAGTTTGGTATGCCATTTCAGGGAGCAAAAGTAATCAGCAATTAATTGTAAGAACCATGGCGAGAAAATCTGTAGTCGCAAGACAGAAAAAACGGGAGAAAATGGTCGCGAAGTACGCTAGGAAGCGTGAAGCGTTGAAAGAGGCGGGCAATTATCAAGCATTGGCCTTGCTTCCTCGGAACTCCTCCCCTGTACGGTTAAAAAACCGCTGTATGCTTACCGGGAGACCCCGAGGCTATATACGGCGTTTTGGTATATCGCGAATTAAGTTTAGAGAATTAGCGCTGGAAGGCAAAATTCCTGGAGTAAAAAAAACAAGTTGGTAATATGCTATCAGATCCAATATCCGATTATCTA
Source organism: Bacteroidia bacterium (assembly GCA_965263105.1). Taxonomy (GTDB): domain Bacteria; phylum Bacteroidota; class Bacteroidia; order J057; family J057; genus JBCCTX01. The sequence goes on from CBDHGL010000003.1 coordinate 3,434,513, forward strand.
ACTCGAATCAGAAATGCGGTGGCTGCAGGCCACAAGGTGGTGGAAATACCTGCCTCGAATCTGAAAAAGGAGATGACCCGCGTATTGCACGAGCAAGGGTACATCCGCAAATACAAATTTGTGGAGGAGGGTCCCCAAGGGAGTATTAAGATTGCCCTGAAGTATGATCGGGTAACTAAGACACCCGCTATCCAGAAATTGGAGCGAATCAGCAAACCCGGTTTGCGAAAGTATTCCAAAGCCAAAGGTCTTCCCAGGGTACTCAATGGATTGGGAGTGGCTATCATGTCGACACCCGATGGGGTAATGACAGCCAAAGAAGCCAAAAGTAAGCACGTGGGAGGAGAAGTGTTGTGTTACGTTTATTAAAACATCGTTATGTCAAGAATAGGTAAACAACCCATACCGATTCCGTCAGGAGTTTCCATCGAAGTGGAAAAGACACAGGTCAAGGTAAAGGGGCCGAAAGGGGAGTTATTCCAATACATAGACCCTGACTTAACCGTCAAGGTGGAAGCTGGAGAAGTATTGGTTGAGCGTCCCACCGACCAAAAAAGGCACAGGGCTATCCATGGTTTGTATCGCCAATTGATCAATAACATGGTTGTAGGAGTGTCCGAAGGCTATGAAGTAAACCTGGAAATAGTCGGTGTAGGATATAAGGCTTCGAATAAGGGAAATCAGCTAGAGCTTACACTCGGCTTTTCTCACCCGATTTTGTACCTCCTACCTCCTGAGATATCCGTGGAGACAGAGACAAAGAGGGGCGAAACCCCTAAAATTGTATTGAAAAGCCACGACAAGCAACTGCTGGGGCAAATCACAGCGAAGATCCGTAAGTTGAGACCCCCTGAGCCCTATAAAGGAAAAGGAATCAGGTTCGTTGGAGAACAAATTAGAAGAAAAGCAGGTAAAACGGGAGCAAAATAAAAGTTTAAGAGAATGGCTAGAACAGCTAAAAAAGTTTTACGGAGAGCAAAAATAAAAAGACGCATCCGCAGCAAAATAGAGGGAGATGCCTCCAGGCCGAGACTCTCCGTTTTCAGAAGCAATAAGCAGATCTATGCTCAGATCATAGACGACCTCAACGGGGTTACCCTGGTAAGTTGCTCTTCTCGCATAAAAGACGTATCTTCGCAAGCTCTTTCAAAGACAGAGGTGAGTGAAAAAGTCGGCAAAATGCTTGCAGAACGCGCTAAGGAGCAAGGAATTGAGCAAGTTATTTTTGATAGAGGGGGATACAAATACCATGGAAGAGTCAAGGCCTTGGCCGAAGGCGCTAGAGAGGGAGGACTAAAATTTTAAAGAGCTATGGATCTTACAAATAAAGTTCGGGTAAAAAGCAGCGAAGTCGAGCTACAAGAAAAAGTAGTAAAGATAAAGCGCGTTGCTAAAGTAGTTAAAGGTGGACGTCGTTTCAGCTTTAGTGCAATTGTCGTAGTAGGAAACGGTGATGGGATAATTGGCTTTGGTTTGGGTAAGGCAAATGAGGTAACGGATGCCATCTCTAAGGGGGTGGATGATGCGAAGAAAAACCTTATTAAAGTTCCTGTTCTTAAAGGGACTATCCCCCATGAAAGTTTCACTAAATATGGAGCTGCTAAAGTCCTCCTTAAACCAGCGGCTCCTGGTACAGGGGTATTGGCAGGTGGAGCCATGCGTGCCGTCTTAGAAAGTGCTGGGGTTAAAGACGTAATAGGTAAGAGCCTGGGATCCTCCAACCCTCATAATGTAGTGAAAGCTACTGTGAAGGCTCTAATGGAAATGAGAACCCCTAAGGATGTAGCTAAGACGAGAAAAATAGAGCTATCAAAGGTGTTCAACGGTTAATCCGAAAAAGAAATGGACTATCCCAAAGTAAAAATTACCCAGGTTCGCAGTACGATAAATCGTCCAAAGCGTCAAAAAGCAACTATCCAGGCCTTGGGCTTGGGGAAACTTAATAGAACAGTGGAGAAAGTGGTTACGCCTCAAATATTGGGGATGATCAAAGCAGTTAGCCACCTCATCTTAGTAGAAGAAGTAGAATAAACCTTGGTAAAAGACTGAGAAGATGAAACTACATACATTGAAGCCTGCTGAAGGGGCAAAAAAGAAAGGAAAACGGATAGGAAGGGGCCCTGGTTCTACCCGGGGAGGTACTTCTACAAAAGGACACAAAGGGCAGCAGTCTCGTAGTGGGTATAGCCAGCGCCCATGGTTCGAAGGAGGCCAGATGCCCCTTTATAGAAGAATTCCTAAGTTTGGCTTTAAAAATAGATTTCGGGTTGAATACAAAGCGGTTAACCTGGATACCCTACAGGAGTTGTCTGAAAAACATTCTGCAAAGGCTATAGACCATGATTTCTTAGCAGCTCATGGGATTATTTCGAATAAGTCTAAACTTGTTAAAGTACTGGGAAGAGGAGAATTGAAGTCTAAGCTTGATGTAAAGCTAAATAAGGCTAGTAAAAGTGCCATTGCTGCAATCGAAGGAGCAGGTGGATCTTTTACCGAAATCGATCCTGTAGGGAATATAGTTAAGCCTTCAGCAGAAGAGACTTCGGCTGAAGCAACCGAAACCAAGGAGCCTAAGGAAGAGTCAAAAGCAGAAAAGCCTAAAGCAACTAAGAAAGAGCCCAAAGAAGAACCTCCCAAAACAGAAGAGGCTGAGGCTCAGGAAAGCCAAGAAGAATCTAGCGAAGAATAGATATGAAGGAGCTGATACAAACATTACAGAATATCTTTAAGATTCCCGAGCTCAAAAGTCGGATTCTATATACCATTTTACTGCTTGGGGTTTTTCGTCTGGGAACTTTCATCACCCTCCCTGGAATAGATTCCATTAGTCTACAGGCTGCATTTGAGTCTGGGGGCCAAGGGCTCTTGGACCTCTTTAATACCTTCTTGGGAGGCGCTTTTGCCAGGGGGTCTATATTGGCCTTGGGTATCATGCCCTATATATCCGCTTCTATTGTGGTCCAACTTTTAGGTGCGGTAGTTCCCGCCATCCAGAAGTTGAGGAGTGAAGGGGAAAGCGGGCACAAAAAGATGAACCAGATTACACGCTACCTCACTGTGGCGATTACCCTGTTTCAGTCTGGTACCTATGTGGTTTATCTAAAGCAAACTTATCCAGAGGCCATGTTTGCTGGTGATTCTCCCTTTTTCTGGATAACGAGTGTGTGTATCCTGACAGCAGGGACTATGTTTTTGGTTTGGTTAGGAGAACGAATTACGGATAACGGAATAGGGAATGGTGTCTCCTTGCTCATCATGATCGGAATTATTGCAGGCTTTCCAAGCGCGATTATCCAGGAGGCAAGTTCCTCCCTTCCGATGGTATTCTTCATTGAAGTATTAATACTGGGAGTGGTTACGATGGCCGTTGTGGCACTCACCAAAGCCGTCCGAAAAATACCGGTTAATTATGCACGACAGATGGCAAATAATCGCTTGGGGCAAATGGGAAGAGGTAATGCCGCTAGACAATATATACCGCTCAAAGTAAATTCTGCGGGGGTAATGCCGATCATTTTTGCTCAGGCCATCATGTTCCTTCCCGTAACATTGGGCGGATTCGCCGGGGAAAATACTCAGGCCTTTCTTGGGTCTATTTTTTCGAATTACACGGGCCTTTGGTACAATGTGGTCTTTTTCTTCCTCATCATCATATTCACCTATTTCTATACGGCCATTACCGTTAATCCGAATGAAATCGCCGATCAATTGAAAAGGAATGGAGGATTTATCCCAGGTGTAAAACCAGGAAAGAAGACAGCAGAGTATATTGACAATGTGTTATCTAAGATAACCCTACCAGGTTCCATATTTTTGGGGATTGTTTCTATCTTTCCAGCGATTGCGATGAGGATGAATGTAACCAGCGGCTTTGCCCAGTATTTTGGGGGTACGACCCTGCTTATTATGATCGGGGTAATCCTTGATACACTTCAGCAAATTGAAAGTTATCTACTTATGCGCCATTATGATGGCTTAATGAAGTCGGGCAGAGTAAAAGGAAGAAATAGAGGTAGTGCTGGTCTAGCCGGAGCTTCAAAATAATGGCAAAAGGGAATATTATATATCGGACGTCAGAGGAGATTGAAAAGATTAGAGTTAGTTCTTTACTTGTTGGAAAAACCCTAGGGGAACTGAAGAAGCATATAGTTCCAGGTGCATCCACGATGAAGTTGGATGACATTGCAGAGACCTATATCAGAGATCATGGAGCTATACCGGCTTTTAAGAACCATTATCCAAGTTTTGCGAGTAGTCCTTTTCCAGGTTCTCTCTGTATTTCTGTAAATGAGGAAGTGGTTCACGGAATGCCCGCAAACAACAAATTTCTCGAAGATGGAGATATCGTCTCGATTGATTGCGGAGTATGTTTGAACGGGTATTATGGGGATTCTGCATACACTTTTGCCGTTGGGGAGGTAGCTCCTAAGGTAAAAAAGCTGATGCAAGTGACCAAGGAAGCCCTGCTTCTGGGGATTTCAAATGCAGTTGAAGGGAAAAGGTTAGGAGAAATCTCTCATGCTATTCAGAAGCATGTAGAAAACTACGGCTTTAGCATAGTCAGAGAAATGGTTGGACACGGCCTAGGAACTAACCTCCATGAACCTCCTGAGGTTCCTAACTTTGGCCGTCGTAGGTCGGGTGTTAGACTCAAAGAGGGTATGGTGCTGGCAGTAGAGCCGATGGTTAATATGGGCAAGCGCTTCATTGATACGGCTAGAGATGGGTGGACTATTTTTGCGACGGATAGAAATCCTTCCGCCCACTATGAACATAGTATCGCTGTTGGAAAAACAGAGGTAGATATACTTTCGACATTTGACTATATAGAAAACTAATAATAAGAATAATTTGGCAAAAAGTGCACCAATCAAAGTAGATGGAGAGGTTCTGGAAGCCCTACCAAATGCCACTTTTAAGGTTAAATTGGAAAATGGACATGAACTCTTAGCTCATATTGCGGGTAAAATGCGAATGCACTATATCAAAATATTACCTGGTGATCGTGTAGCCCTAGAGATCTCTCCCTATGATTTGAGCAAAGGTAGAATTGTATATCGGTATAAATAAAAGAATTTGGTTATGAAAGTAAGAGCATCTGTAAAAAAACGTACTTCCGATTGCAAGATAATTCGTCGCAAGGGACGTATTTATGTGATCAATAAAAAGAATCCTAGGTGTAAGCAACGTCAAGGCTAATATATTTTAGATTTAAGTATTAAACACATGGCACGAATTGCAGGAGTAGATTTACCCAAAAATAAGCGCGGCATCATCGGCCTGACATATATTTATGGGATTGGAAAAACAACCTCTTCCAAGATTTTAAAGAAGGCAGAAGTTGACCCGAACAAACGCGTAAATGACTGGACAGATGACGAGGTAGTAAGCATTCGTCGCATTATCGGTGATGATTATACGGTAGAAGGGGCATTGAAAAGTGAGGTTACCTTGAACATCAAGCGTCTGATGGATATAGGCTGCTACCGAGGCCTTCGGCACAGGAGGGGACTTCCCCTACGTGGGCAACGCACTAAAAATAATGCAAGGACGAGAAAAGGAAGAAGAAAGACTGTAGCAAACAAGAAGAAATAATTTTATGGCTAAGCAAAGCTCATCAGCCAACAGAGGCAAAAAAATGAAAAAGCGGGTGGATCCTGTAGGACAGGTCCACGTTACCTCCTCATTTAATAATATTATCATCTCTCTTACAGATTTGTCCGGAAATGTTATTTCTTGGTCATCTGCAGGAAAAATGGGGTTCAGGGGCTCTAAGAAGAACACCCCTTATGCCGCCCAAGTGGCAGCTTCAGAGTGCGCAAAAAAAGCTTATGATATGGGATTGAGAAAAGTGGAAGCTTTTGTTAAAGGAACAGGTTCGGGAAGAGAAGCAGCAATACGTGCGGTAAACGCCTGTGGTATTGAGGTTACCCTCATAAAAGATATTACCCCCCTGCCGCATAATGGTTGTCGCCCCCCCAAACGAAGAAGAGTATAATTAATCACCCTCATTCACTGTTAAGATTGTATTCATGGCAAGATATAGAGGCCCGAAAGGAAAGATAGCAAGACGATTTAGAGAGCCCATTTTTGGGCCGAGTAAGGCACTAGACAGAAAGAAATTTGGTCCAGGCCAGCATGGTAAGAGGCGTAAAAAAGTTTCGGAATACGGAGTTCAGCTAGCCGAAAAGCAAAAGGCAAAGTATACCTATGGCCTATTAGAAAAGCAATTCCGAAACACCTTCAAAAAAGCGGCTCGGATGAAAGGGATTACAGGGGAAGTATTCCTACAGCTACTGGAATCTCGTCTGGACAATGCTGTATTTCGGATGGGCTTTGCCCCAACCCGTAGAGCTGCTCGCCAGTTAGTGGGACACAAGCATTTTGAGGTAAACGGATCCCCCGTGAATATCCCCTCCTTCATGCTCAAGCCTGGTGATGTGGTGAGTGTTAAAGAAAAAAGCAGGAAGTTGGAAGTGATCAACTCCCAAGTAGTTCAAGGAGGGAGATTCTCCTGGTTGGATGTAAATGTCGAAAAACTTTCTGGAGTTTTTCTCAACTATCCCGATCGGGAATCTATCCCTGAAACGATCAAGGAAAACCTAATTGTAGAATTGTACTCTAAATAAAACTTAATTAGATACCGTATGGCACTGTTAAATTTTCAAATGCCTGAGAAGGTGGTATTGGAGAAAGAAGATGAGTTCTATGGGCGTTTTCAATTGCGTCCTTTGGAGAGAGGCTACGGTATCACCGTCGGGAACGCACTGCGTCGGGTATTACTTTCTTCTCTGGAAGGCTTTGCTGTTACAGCCGTCAAGATACCTAGCGTTGACCATGAGTTTACTGTTGTCCCGGGAGTGATAGAAGACGTTACCGAGATTATTCTAAACCTCAAAGCTGTCAGACTTAAGAAGCTGGTGGAAGATGCAGATAGCAAAATATTTGTTTCTGTTCGTGGGAAAGAAGTTTTTACGGGCGCAGATATTGGGGAGCAGACTTCTGCCTATGAAGTTACCAATCCCAATCATGTGATAGCCCATTTGGATCCTAAAATTCAATTTGATATTGAATTGACTATAGGGAAGGGGAGGGGGTATGTGCCCGCAGAGGAAAATAGAAATGGTAATGCCGCCATTGGTGAGATCGCAATCGATGCCATTTTTACCCCGATCAAAAATGTCCGCTACGACGTTAGTGATTACCGGGTAGAACAGAAAACGGACTTTGAGCAACTGGAAATCGAGGTAAAAACTGATGGAACTATCGATGCTGAGTCTGCTTTGAAAGAGGCTTCTAATATTTTGCTTCGCCACCTCATGTTGTTTACGGATGAAAAGATCACACTGGCATCGACTGAGCCAGAGAAGCGCGAAGAAGTGGATGAGAACTATTTGCAAATGCGCAAGTTACTCAAGACGCCACTATCTGAGCTAGATCTATCTGTTAGGGCATACAACTGTTTGAAAGCTGCTGACATAAAGTCTCTGGGAGACTTGGTAAGCTACAACATTGCAGATCTACTGAAGTTTAGAAACTTTGGGAAAAAATCTCTAACCGAGCTAGAGGAACTTGTCGCAGACAAAGGGCTTAGCTTCGGTATGGAGGTAGGAAAATATAACTTAGACGAAGATTAGGGCTAAAGAGCAATGAGACACAGGAAAAAGATAAATCATCTCGGGAGAACGCATTCCCACCGAAAGGCCATGCTGGCCAATATGGCTTGTTCCTTGATTGAACATAAGCGTATTCGCACGACTGTAGCCAAGGCCAAGGCCCTTAGGGTGTATGTAGAACCCTTGGTAACAAAATCCAAGAACGACAGCATGCACTCTCGTAGGGTAGTTTTCTCGTATTTGAAAAATAAATACGCCGTCCAGGAACTTTTCGGCGAGATTCGCCCCAAAATATTGGAAAGACCTGGTGGATATACGCGTATCCTGAAAATAGGGAATCGTAAGGGAGACAATGCTGAAATGGCGCTCATCGAGTTTGTAGATTTCAATGAGTTAGCTCCTGGTAAGATTGCCGCGAAAGCTTCCTCTAAGAAGCGTCGTCGTCGAGGAGGTAAGAAAAAGGCTACGGATCAGGCTGCTGTTCAAGAAACCGCTAAGAAAGAGACGAGTGCGACTCCTGATGACTTGACCAAGGTTGAAGGAATTGGGCCCAAGATTCAGGAAACCCTAAATGCTGCGGGTATTCTTAGCTTCGCCGAATTAGCTGAAGCAGGTGCAGATCGCGTGAAAGAAATTTTAGCTGAAGCGGGAGGAAGCTTGAAGTCTAAAGATCCCTCTACCTGGTCTGAGCAGGCTCAGATGGCTGCTGATGGAAAGTGGGATGAGCTCAAAGCCTGGCAAGATGAGTTGGACGGAGGAAAGGTGGTAGAGGAAAAAGCAGCAGAGGAAGCTGAGTCTCCTGAAGCCCCCGAAGAAGCGGCAGCGGAAGAAGAAAGCCCTTCAGCAGAAGAAGGAGATGAGAAGGCCGAATAATTAAGGGCTTCCCCTATCCAGAAGATATGATAACGAGGCTGTCTCTCTTATGGGACGGCCTCTATTTTTTAGTCCGTATTACGATAACCCCATTTGCCCCCCTGAATCCATACCGTGAAGTGGTGGTGGCATCCTTCAGTACCCGAATTTTATCAATTTGGTTCCCATCTAAAAAGGCCACGTCTTGATAGGAATTCCCAATTTCTACCCCATCAACTACAAATAGAGGAGAAGGATTTCCCGCTATCGTGCTTAAGCCCCTAACCTGAACTTCCACATTATCCCTTTATCCCGTCACCTGAATACCAGGTATTCTTCTCAAAAAATCCCTCAACGAAAGAGATTCTTGACTAGCTTGATGGGAATTGGATTCTTCCTGAACAGATCGACCTTGTTTGGATAGCGATTGAGTCGTGGTGCAGCCGTCCCCTCCTATCAAGATCCCAAGAAGTAAAAAAAGGCTGAAATTTTTCATGATGGTTTTTGGGGTAAGATTTGAAAAAGGTATTTCTTAGGCTTGAACTTGAGTTTGCGTTGGATTTGAGAATAGATAGAAAAAGTCCCAATGGCAACGATAAAACCCGTTATGAAACTGGCGGTGGTATCTTCTTCTTCATAGGAATAACCAAAGGCAGAGAAGATAAGAAGGCCTTGAAGAAAGGCATATGCCCCTGTTAACAGAGAGAACCCCAAATTTCCGAGAACCTGAAGGGTTCTTTTCTTTTCAAAATTGGAGTAAGGACTTAGGGCTTTAAGCTGGTACAGCTTTATCCACTGAGAATTTATATACATACTATCAGGCCTTAGATCTTCTAGTATTCCCTTACGTGGTTTTTGATCTTCGGGCAACCAGTAGTGAACAAAATCTCCTACAAAAAGATTCCCTATAGGCTTTTCATTTTTGCGTTTGGTTATCAATAATCTGTAGCTGCTTGGATCGGATTGAGAAATGCCTTGGGGCTGTGTATTTACATTACTTAAGCTCGTTGAGATAGTAGAGATGAATAAGAGCGCAAGGACCAATGGAATTTTGAAGTAGCCCATAAGTATTCTTTACCGTTAAGGTAAAAAATATTTCTCTTGGGCGAAAAGCGTAATCCTACATTATGCCCATCTCCTCCATGAGATAGGTGGCATTGAGGTTCTGAGAAAGCCCCTCCTGGAGTTTGTAATCGAAGGACAAGCCCCCTTCTGCTATATCTACCTCAAAGCGTTTATTGTAAACCTGACCGGGGTATTCTTCTTGAAGCTCTCCTAGTCCTAAATCATGTGTGGCAATTAGTCCCATTCCTTTGAGCTGAACCAATTGTTCAATAAACCGTTTGGAACCTGTTTGTTTGTCTCTGGAATTGGTACCACGTAGCATTTCGTCCACCATAATAAAAGCTATTCCTTCCTGTTTAAGAAGATCAATAATAGTTTTTAGGCGCTTGAGTTCTGCATAAAAATAAGAGGTTTGGTCCTGTAAGGAGTCACTTGCTCGCATACTGGTGATTAAAGGAAGGGGGGTAAAGGTAAATTGCTTGGCACAGCAAGGGGCTCCGACCATGGCGAGGACGAGATTTACTCCCACAGATCTCAAATAGGTACTTTTTCCCGCCATATTTGCTCCTGTTACCAACCAAAAGGTACCTGCTGATTCCAGGAGTAGGTCGTTTCCTACCCGATCTTCATTAGCAATGAAGGGATGTCCCAATTCTATCGCTGAGATACAGGGAGGTCCTTCAACGGGATCTGGCCAGCAGAATTGAGGATGATTGGCTGCTAGCCGACTTAAACTGATGATAGCATCCCACTCGCCTAAATTCTCAAACCAGGGTTGTAGGTGTTCCCGATATTGGGACTTCCAGCCCTCTAAACGATAGACAATTTGGAGATCCCACAACAACAAGCCATTGAGTAAGATTCCGGCAATCATATTTAAGCGTTGATCCAGATTAGCCGTAATGGTTCCTAACTGGGCAATGGCTTCGCTAGATTTTACTCCGTGAGGCGCAAGCTGTCCCTGCAAGGAGGTCAATTTCTTTGACTGGAAGGAGGCGTCTTCCACGTGGCGAAATAAGTCGGAGAATTTCTCTAACATACGCGACTGTTTCCCCACTTGGGCTTGCACCTTATTGGTTCGATTAACTTGCCTGCCAACAAGCACCAGATAAAAAAGAAAAAGAAAGCTGGGAAATTGCCACCCCACTGTCCAGGAAATGGCGGGATGAAGAGCAATAAGGGCAGCAGCCCCTAAAACAATCCAAAGAGTGGGAAGTAGCCACAATAAGTGCTTCCAATAGCCTTTTTTATAATAATTGCTAGGCGTCTGGAGCCATTCTTCCAGGCGTTTCAAATCCTCCATCGATTCGAGCTTTTCAAAGCCTAGGGCTTGGAAACGCTGGGCCCAATCCATGTCTTCACTGATTTGCCTGATAGCTTCCTGTTGATCCTGGATTGCCTCTGGATTTTGGAAAGGCTCTTGAAGCCAATGGGCCAACCGATGCTGCCCAAGGAGAGTTGCTGTGCGGTTGAGGTACTGATAAATCGACCTGGGGCCAAACAAATCCAGGTCGAAAGTATAAGGGTGCTTGGAATCAATGAACCCATCTCCGGGATTGAAGGGAGAAAAATCACCAGAAAGTGCCTTTAACTCATTTTGATTGACCTGAATGAGGTGGGACCTATACTGTTGGGCTTGAGCCAGTTGGCTATGGTATTTGACCAAAAATAGGAAGGCTATTAAAAAACCTACCCCTGTCCCTAAGGCTATATAGGTATTCACCGGAAATAGAAAATAGGTGAGCACACAGCCCAATAGGAAAATACCAAGCCGCAAATAGGCAATAAAGGTATATCGGGTTTGCGTTCGATCGTATTCTACCTGATATTTGTCTATGTTGCTTTGGTAAAGCGTGGCAATGTCTTGAATCATAAGGCAAATTTACACTCTATGAAAGGATTTTTTCGGAGTATGGGGAAATTAATCCTGGGAATTATTTCTCTCATCATTCTCTTCATACCCCTATACGTATATTTTAACAGAGGGGTCATCACAGGCTATGCGGCAAAGAAAATGTGTACCTGTGTTTTTTGGGCTGATAGGACCCCTGAGACCGTTAAGGAGCAGGATTTTAATATTTTCCCCAATTCTCTCACCATCAAGCAAGCCGAGGTAGAGATAGATGAGGGAAGCAAAATTGTTACAGCGAGTTTTTGGGGCAAAGAGCAACAAGCTATGTATAGGGAAGGTTTGGGCTGTTCTTTGGTTCATGAGGGGGAAAGATCATCCCTTTCTTTTGACATTCCTGTAAGTTCCATAGAAAGTCAAGACAGCCTTTTCTGGCCTCAAGGAGATAGGCTTCAGGATACGACCTTTCTCGAAATCAATTGGGATAGGTTGGAGTCAGCTGTAGCAGCAGGTTTCGATGGGGAAGGAGGAGAAGCCGAAAATATGACCCGGGCAGTCGTTGTGCTGTATAAGGGACATATTATTGCGGAGAAATATGCTCCAGGCTTTACGGCAGATATGCCCCAACATGGATGGTCTATGGGAAAAAGTGTCGCCAATGCCCTAGTGGGTATCCTTGTAAAAATGGGTAAAGTTGATATCCAAGAAACCACAGGACTTCCACAGTGGCAGGGCGATAGCCGGCAGGCTATTACCTGGGACCACCTTTTGCGGATGAGCAGCGGCCTTCAGTGGAACGAAGGCTATTTTGGTAGCTCTGATGTAACCCAAATGCTATTTGAGGAGTCGGACATGGGGAGCTATGCGGCCTCTCTGATCCTGGAAGAGCCCCCAGACTCCATGTGGAATTATTCTTCTGGCACGACCAATATTATTTCATTGCTTATCCGCAATACCTTTCCCAATCAGGAAGCCTATTGGCGCTTTCCTTACGATTCCTTATTTAGCCCATTAGGAATGGAAAGCACCTTTTTCGAGGCGGACGCTGCTGGAAACTATGTGATGTCCTCCTTTATCTGGGCTACTCCAAGAGACTGGGCCCGCTTTGGCCAGTTGTACCTCCAAGATGGAGTTTGGCAAGGAAAGCGCATCCTACCCGAAGGATGGGTATCCTATACCACAACTCCCAGCAGTACCACGAAAGGACATTATGGGTCCCAATTTTGGCTCAACCAAAATGGTATGGCCCCCGATCTTCCCGACGATGCCTATTGTGCCAGAGGCCACGACGGTCAGCGGGTATACATCATCCCTTCCTATGATATGGTTGTGGTTCGTTTGGGCTTAAAAAATATGGACGATAATGGCTTTATCTCTGGGATACTAGGAGCTATAGAGCGCTAGGGGGGAGGAGAGGAGTTGTGAGGGGAGAGGTGCGAGCATAGGGTATTTGACCATTCTCTCTTCTGCAACCGAGTCTCTAATTTAATTTTTGTCTCTAATTTAATTTTTGTGCAGAACAATTTTATAAAACATTTCCAGATTTTCCTTATCTTAAGCGTATTATCAGGGTATAACATATTCTACTTTCCTTCCGGATACAGCATTTCCTATGCTGTGTGATTTTCCATTTCCACTTTTTTCCTTTCTTATTTAACTACTAAGTAGATTATGAATACACCTAGAACTATCGCCCAAACTTTCTATTCAGAAATATTAGGCAAATTCAATTTTGAGCTTGCCCATCAACTCATTGCCGAAGACTATATTCAGCACAACCCCCAATTAAAGACAGGCCGAGAAGGGGTCTTGGAAGCCATTGCCTTTCTCAAAACCCTACCCCCAAAGCCTTCTGCCGCTTCTCCGATCCAACTGATTTTTGAGGAAGGTCCCTTTGCGGTAGTTTTTCTCCTATTGGAAATGGGAGGACAGCCTAAGGCCGTTATGGATCTCTTTCGGGTAGAAGATGGCCAATTGGCCGAACACTGGGATTGCATCCAAGACCTGGATAGGAGGTGGGAGGTGAAAGCTTTCCCTTCTCCGGAAAACTTTCCGCCAGATTCAGGCTCCCGCAAAGCTCATGTCCAAAAGCTGTTTGAATCATTGTCTCACGAAAAAGGGGAGCTAGACCCCTCCATTTTTCATCCAGATGTATCTCTATATGCCGCGAAGACTAGAGGGGGAGCCGGAAAGGGGGAGACCTTTTGGGCCGAACTTCATTCCCCCTCTCAGTATACCTTTCATCGAATGATCGAAGCGGGACCTTTTGTATTTGTGCAAAGTACCGCTGTCCAGGGAGGAAAGTCCTTTGTTTGGAATGACCTGTTGGAATGGGAGCAGGATAGAATCAAGAGGTGGGTGCATCTTGCGCAAGAAATTCCAGCTCAAATGCGTCATGGGAATGGGATGGGTGTGGGAAGTTAAAGAGAGAGGCTGCTTTCAAACACTAGAATAGTTAAGCACTATCCACGGGCAACCGACTACGGACCATTACTTCCCCCCACTCCCCGCCATCTTCACCACAGTCCAATAATTTGGCTCCAGCAACCCCAGCTCATAAAAACCCCGCTCTTTGATCAGCTTATGCATCTCAGGCAGTTTATAAGAGGGCACGCCCACCATCATGTGGTGCTCCAGGTGGTAGTTGACGTGATAGGGGGCGAAAAGGAGGTATAAAAGGTAAACCTAGAAGAAGTAGGATAAATATGAAGCCTTAAAATATTTCTAGGATTCCTTGATCTGGCCCGCCCAAAAATTTGATAATAGGGTCTTTTTCACTGAGCAAGAGTGCTATTACATATGATGTGGCGACATTGCCGCTTCTAATCCAAATTATTTTGGGAGGAAAACCATAAATATATTGGAGCTTATTGAAGTCTGAATCCTTGGTAAGGATATGATATGAATTTTTCGAGGCGTACTCCCAAATAGAAATGTCATCTGCTCAATTCAAGCCCAAGTTGGGCAACATGGATTAGTTCACCGAAAATCTCGTTTAATTGATAGTAGGTGGCTAACCTAAATGAGAGGTTAATATCAATAAGTAGGGCCATGGAATACGTTCATCTTAGCTAGAAGGGTGTGTAATCACACTTCTACCTTTCTGGGCATCTTTGAATACGCCAAGGCAGCTAAGATGTCCTCTTTAGTGAGTCTCGGGAAATCAGCTAAAATTTCTTCGATGGACATATCTGAAGCTAAGTAGCTCACGAATATCTCCAACTGTTATGCGCATCCCCCTTATGCAGGGTTGACCACTTCTTTTTCCAGGTTCTAAGGTTATGATTTTTTTGTAGTCTACCATCTTTCTATTTTCATCTTCTACCTCAAGATACGAAAATCTTCCATGTTGGGATATAAGTACAATCCATCATAACTAGGGCTACTAAGCACTATCCACGGACTACCGACCACATACCATTACTTCCCCCCACTCCCCGCCATCTTCACCACTGTCCAATAATTCGGCTCCAGCAACCCCAGCTCATAAAAACCCCGCTCCTTAATCAGCCTATGCATCTCAGGCAGCCTATAAGAAGGCACGCCCATCATCATGTGGTGCTCCAGGTGATAATTGACATGATAGGGGGCGAAAAGGAGGCGTTCTAGGGGATTGGCGTAGGTGCTGCGGGTATTGCGCAGGGGATCGGTCGAATCTTCGACAACGGAATGTTCGGCAATGGACCGTACTCGAAGAGAAAACTGAAAGGTCGTCAGGTAGGCCCCGATCCAAAGCAGGTAGAGGAGGGGAGAAGCGAGGAGCGAGGTGAGAGCAAACAGAATCCCGTTGGCGATTAAAGGGCCGTGGAGATTCTTCCAGGCCAATCGGAAAAAGTCGGCCCAACGGCGTTCTTTCTGGGATACTTTGACCACCTTTCCTCCCAGGTTGAACTCCAAATAGCCTAAGTGCATCAGGATGAGTCCCAATAAGGCTTTTACGCCCGTTTGTCCCGTTAGGTCGCGGGAAAACTTGCGAAACATGCTCTTCTTTGACGTGGGATAGCCTCGGGTAAGTAACAAATCGGGATCCTCTTCCAAGCCTGTGGTGATGTGGTGTCGTACATGGTAGGGTCTATATCGGTCCATGCTGTTGAAAATGGGATAGCCTCCCAGCCATCTTCCTACAAAATTGTTAAGGCCCTTATGAGAGAAAACGGCAAAGTGCGAGGCGTCATGCATGAGGATGGCACAGGCGAGTTGTTTCCCTCCCAGAATGAATAAAGCTACCATTACAGAAAGCACATGGGGCCAAATATATACCAAAGCGAAGGCCCCCACAATCCAGGTCCAGTGAAGAAAAATTTCCCAAGCGGCCCTTAGGTCGTTCTTCTTTAGTAGATTTTTCTGCTCCTCTCTGCTGAGGTAAGGATCTGGAGAAAGTTTCTGCAAAGCGGGTAAGTTTTGATAAGTAAATATACAAAATCAACCCTTTATTTTAATAGACGCAGGAGGACGCAGAAAATAAAGGACTTTACGGAATTTAGATGAATTAATTCCTTTTGGAAACAATCCTTTTTTCCTCTACTGAAGTAGTATCCGGACAAATATTCCCTTGAGCTTTTTGGTTCCTTATTCGAAAAATAAAGGGAAGGAATAGGCAACCCGCGATCGGCTTTCCTTCCCTAATCGCTGGTGAGAACTCCAAAAACTGCATGAAAGGTTTAACCGCTTCGCTGAGGATAGGGTGGGAACTCTGAACTATCTCATGTCCCTGGTAATTTCCCTGCGCATCTACCTCCACCTTGACCTGCACTAATCCTTCAATTTCTGCCCGATGGGCTTCTTCCGGGTAGGCAATTCCTTGCTTTACCTGGCATAAATTCAAGGGGTGAGGAGCTTGAGCAAAAATGGGACAAGTAATTCCAGGAGTATGAGGTATTTGAGCTGTTAGGAAGCTAATTTGGCTGAAGACCATGAGCCAGAATAGGAATGTGGATTTTTTCATGAGGAAGTTGTTAAGTGCTTAATTTTTTAACCATTTGTAAAAAAGTTCAAATCATTTGGCAAAAAAAATAGAACCTTTCCCCTAAGGTATTAAACTTTTGAACAAAAAGAAAAAAAGTTCAAAACTTACTTGAAAATTAAAGAACGTTTCTCCTTCCCGATTCATCAGGCCATCCAGCAGGACACTGAGGGTAGACATGATGCGTTTTTCAATCTTCTTGAGGTCTTGATCGGAGGGGATATCTGTATCTAGCATGGATAAGGCAGCAAATTCGATAGAGTTTGTTGCTCCCAGAATCATTTTAGCAGCTTTCAAAGGGTTTATGGGTCGAAATATTCCAGCTTCAATTCCTTCTTGCAAGGATTGCTGATAAAAGGCCGTGCGTTTGTCTTCAATCTGGCAATGAATTTCCTTCCCAAAACTGGTTCTATTTTCCAAAATGCTTTCTACACTCCCTCCAAACTGGTGAACAATGGCCGCAACTTCCCGAAAATTCCCCTTGGTGAAGCGTTCAATTCGTTTGCGAACATCGGGTTCCTGACTGAGTTTTTGGCAAAAAGCATCCAATTTCTCTACCCACTCCCCCATAAAGGTCTGTAAAAAAAGATCTTCCTTGTTTTCAAAATAGTAGTAAAGCCCTGACTTTCGGATTCCAACAGCCTTGGCAATATCTTCTACATTGGTCCGTCTATATCCATGCCGTTGAAAAATCCGATAGGCAGCCTCAATGATTTCCTGCTTCTTCTTCATGATGTGCAAAAGTAAATATTTCACTTAATTTAATCCAATTAGTTGAAAAAGCCCCAACAGTTTTGCCAGATTGCAGTTCACTTTTTGATAATATGATTATCTTTGACATCCATTTATTTTAATGAATAGCCGCAAATGAAAAAGGTTTTACTCCTTCTTAGCGTTTTCTTTTCTATTTCTGGTTTTTCCCAGGACAGTGATTTGGGAAACTGGATTATCTACTTTGGTAACAAAAAGCTCAATCCTAAATGGAACTGGCATCACGAAGTCCAATACCGTAACTATAATGCGGCAGGGGATTTGGAGCAATTGTTACTCAGAACGGGAATTGGCTACAATTTGACAGAAAATAATAATAATGTTCTTCTGGGTTATGGGTTCATACGCAGTGAGAATTATGTCGATGGGCTGAGTGATAAATTGGTGGTAAATGAGCACCGGATATACCAACAGTTTATCACCCGTCAATCCTTTGGAAGGGTCAGTTTCCAGCATCGCTACAGGATCGAACAGCGTTGGATTGAAGACCTTCCTATGAGGTGGCGTTTTCGATACTTCCTCTCTTTTAATGTGCCCCTCACAAAGGATGAAATGGCCGATGACACCTTTTATGCTTCAGTATACAATGAGATATTCCTAGATACTCGGCAGGGTACTCAGTTTGATAGAAACCGGCTGTATTTGGGAATAGGGTATAAGCTAAATAAAATGGCAAGATTTGAAGTGGGCTACATGAACCAGTTTTTGGGTGTGGCAAACCGCGACCAAATTAACCTGATCACCTTTCTTAGTTTTTAATTCGTTTACCCTTATGGAAGTTAGCACGAGAAAATCGTTCCTGATAGAGCAAGTCCCTGCATTGTTGCAAAAACTCGGATCCGACACGGTACCCTCCTTTGGCCTGATGACCCCTCAGCATATGGTGGAGCACTTAACCTGGTTTACTAAATCGACAGTCAAACGAAATGGGGAACCCAATGGTGAACTGACTAAGGGGGCTCTAAGATTTAAAAAATTTATTGAAAATGGGGCGATCTTTAAGCATTTCCCCAGTGAAAAAACAGTGGATGATCTCCCCCCTCTAAAGTATAGTTCACTCGATGAGGCCTTGGTACAAATTCCAGTTGCCATCAATCGATTTTACACCCATTTTGAAACAAATCCTAGTTTTAAGTTCTATCATTCAAGGATGGGAGAATTGAGCTTCGACAAATTAGAGTTAATTCATTTTCAACACTATCGCTACCATTTTTGGCAGTTTGGTTTATTAGAGCAGTATCCGTAATATGGATATATTACGCGGTCTTATACGCAGGAATATCTCACTTATTCCCGGATTAACTTTATGATTATGCGACGATTCTTCCTCATTTCGGCAGGAATACTGTTCCTGTTCAGTTCAAGCGCATTTATTTTTACCAAACAGCAAACTTCAAATTTCCCTAACCCTTCTACCCATAAAATCATGGAGATAGCCTCCTTATGGGAACTGCTATCGAGTAATTATGAACCTAATTGGGACAGGGATCAGACCTGGCTAGATGTAGGTATCCGTTCAAAATATGCCAAAGCGAAAAATTATGCCTCCTTAAAAATGATAGAGGAAGCTGTTAGAAAAAGTAATGAAAGAATTGGCAGAGGAGTAAGCCCAATCGATGCCCTGACTGTGTAAATAGCTTAGCCTTCTAGGATCTCTAAGTGGCTGTTATCACAAAAGGGGCCATTATTGGTTTGTTTACAGTTACACAGCTTTAGTTTTCGTTTCTGTTTTACTTCAAATGCCAAGGGTTTAAACTTAGTTCCGTGATGTGATCCGTCACAAAAGGGTTGATTCTGGCTAAAGCCACACTGGCAATATAGGTGAGTTCCAGGTTCCACCTCCACGATAATGGGTTTAGGGGTTTTGGTATCCCTTCGTTTCCAGTTTCGGGAGATCTGACTTCCTTCTTTAGGGGATTTTAAAAAGGGATACAATACATGGGCATACCAAGGGTCCTTGGTATCGGTCTGTAAGCCATAAATTTCGGGGAACTTTCGGGTGAATTTAGCCGTTCCAAAAAGCTGATCCCAAAAGGAAAAAACATTTCCAAAATTCCCATTGGGGTCACTTACCTGATCCGCAATTGAAAGCCCATGATGGGCATGGTGAAAAGCTGGCGTAATAAAAATTCGCTCAATTAAGGTCATGAAGGGACGCAAAATCTTGCTATTGTAGAAATACTCATCCCAGTGCCAGGTGCTATGGGCTGCTGTTACTACTATTTGCTTGATGATCAATCCAAAGATGACCGCATGGGCCAAGCCTAGGTAGGTGGCAATTGCCGCCCACCAAAGATTGGGCATCATTAAATAATACACCCAAGAGTTTCGGTAGGAAACCCATATCCCCATATCTTGGGCCGCATGGTGCGTACGGTGATGCTTCCACAAGCCAATCATGCTCATGGGCCAGGCGATGGTACCAGTATTGCAACACGTCGTCAAGCAATAAGTAAAAAGGGAATGGAAAGCCAAAGATTCCATCCTCCCATTACATTGGAACTTGCAGGGAAATAAGGTATCTCCAAGGAATACAACGTGAATACCAGGAAGATCTTGGTAAGGGCCACTATAAAAAAACCAATGGTCTCCTGTATCCAGTCATCTTTGTCTCTGTGGGTATTGTGATAGTGTCCGAGCACTACTTCTACAAAGGTGAAGATGCCGAGGATAACCAAAACGGCATATACGTCGATATTGGGAATACTTAACCAGGATTCTAACATAAGGATAAGAGGCTTAATCTAATTTATCGTTGATTCAAGATACATCTGTAGCCCCCTATTTTCGCTTAACACGTGTTAATTTTTTTCCATTTTCCGTTTGATAATCCTGGAAAGGGAGACGGATGTGATCCCTAGATAATTGGCAATATGCTTGTGATAGGCTTTTTGGAAAAACTGGGGATGCCGATCGAGTAATTCTTCGTAACGTTTTTCGGGATCCTGATCGATAAAAGATTCTACTCGGTAAATCAGGGTTTGGATAATCTCTTGATAGGAGGACAAAATAATCCGGGTGATCCCAAAATTCCTTTTCATGAGCTCTTCTAGCTCTTCATAGTCGAGTACTAACAAATGGCTTGGGCCGATGACTTCAATGGTATAAGGGGACTTACGGCCTTCAAAAAGGGAGTCTGCTACTCCCATAATAGTATGCTCAGGCCGAAGGAATATATTTTTTTCCTGTCCCTTTTCATTTATAAAGTACCCACGGATCATTCCCTCCAAAATGAAATAGAGTTTTTGGGAGTATTCTCCCGTTTGAATGAGGATATCTTTATGTTGAAAGGCCTTGTATTCGCATATTTCTAGGAATAATTCTATCTCTTGTGAAGTTAGAAAGGGATAGGTTTGCCTCAATATGGAAATTTGGTCAGAAGGCTTCATTAGGTAAAAATTTCTATCAGGTATTCCTCAAGGAAGCAACATTGTATCATTAATGGCTGTCCTTAATTGGAATGACAGTACCTTAAAGATAGAAAGCTATGAAGAAATTATCCCTACGGAATAAAATAAGAATAGGGTGGCTTTTCCTGGTTAGCCTATTCTTTATATGGCAAGCTTCCACCTATCAATCCCATGGGGTTGATAAGAAACTGATGGAAAATGATGAAAATATCCAGGTGGTTGAGACCAAGGATAAAATCAGTTTTGTTTATGATAGTACCTCTTCCTTAGAGATCATTTTTTTCCCAGGGGGGTTGGTTGATCCTCAGGCTTATGTGCCACTCGTAAGGTCAATAGCCGAATCAGGATATAATATCCATATCATCAAAATGCCGGGGAGAATGTCAACCCGGGGGTATCAAAAAATTAAAACCCTTTTCAACCTGAGGGATTCAGGAAAGAAATTCATTCTGGGAGGACATTCTCAGGGAGCTAAAATGGCAGCCCAATTTGTTTATGAAAATGAGAAATCTATAGCGGGTTTGTATTTGTTGGCTACTTCCCATCCTCGCGATATAGACCTCTCATCCATCTCCATCCCCTGCATTAAGATCTATGCTGAAAATGACGGCCTGGCAAGTGTAGAGGAAGTGGAAGAGAATAAATCGAAATTACCTCAGGGAAACCAACTCGTCCTGATTAACGGCGGGAATCATTCTCAGTTTGCATATATAGGGAATCTGTTAATGGATGGAAAGGCTACCATTAGCCGGGAAGAGCAGCACCAACAAACTATGCAGCTATTGATTGAGTTCTTTGAGATGATACAAAGCCTTGATTTGGGTGAGTAGTGCGTAAAAATTAGGTTTTCAAAGTTTGCATGAGGCAACTATTCTTCGTATTCTTTTGAAAAGATTCCCCACCCATGCATTTTCTCCGATTACCTGTCCTGTTTCTATGTTTAGCCGGACTTATTTCTCAAGCCCAGCCATCAATTGAAATACGTGTAAACCTAGGAGGCTATCCTACTTCCCTCCCTAAAAAGGCCCTGGTGCTGAGCAAAA
Organism: Bacteroidia bacterium; assembly: GCA_965263105.1. Classification (GTDB taxonomy): domain Bacteria; phylum Bacteroidota; class Bacteroidia; order J057; family J057; genus JBCCTX01. The sequence continues at coordinate 3,456,082 of CBDHGL010000003.1, forward strand.
AGAGGTTAAAAAGGCCAGTTGTTCTTCTGAAAAATATGGATAACGAGGTGGTAAATAGGTATAAGGGGCAAGTCCACGATCATCCTTGGCAACCCTTCTCCCATTATTACTCCATAGACTTCTCCAATTTTCAGGAAGAAGGGACTTACTACCTTGAACTTAAGGGAGAGAAAATTAAAAGCAATAGCTTTAAAATAGGTCCTTATCCCAATTGGCAAGAAGAGGTAGTAAGTTTTATTCGGACCCAGCGTTGCGGCTTTAATCCCTATATAAAGGAATTTTGCCACCAACAAGATGGCCTGAGTTTTTTTGGGCTACGACCCGATTCTACCAGGATCGATGCCACTGGGGGCTGGCATGACGCAGGAGACCAATTGAAATACCTCATTACGGGAAGTAATACCACGGCTCGCCTATTGATGGGATATCAGATGGCTCCTAATCAGTTTATGGATGAAGTAAATGCTCGGGGTTTAATAGGCCCAAACGGTCTCCCTGATATCCTAGATGAGGCCAAGTGGGGGCTTGAGTGGATTTTGAAACTCCATCCCAACCCCAATGAGCTATACCACCAAGTCGCGGATGATAGAGATCACCGGGGATTCAAGCTCCCACATAAGGACAATGCCGATTACGGCTGGGGGGCTAATAGCTTTCGACCCGCATATTTTGCTACTGGTGAACCCCAGGGGCTATCCAAATACCAAAGTAAAGCTACTGGAATTGCCAACCTGGCGGGCCGATCGGCGGCTACCTTGGCCTTGGGGTGTGAAATTTTCCAAAAAATAGAAGGGTATGAGGTATTTGCGAAGACTTGTTTGCGTTCTGCATTGGAATTGTATCAAATGGGGCAGGAAAAGGAGGGATACCAGCAAGGAAATAGTTTTGGCGCACCTTATCGCTATGAAGAAAATACCTGGGCAGACGATATGGAATGGGCTGCAGCTCAGTTATTTAAAGTTACACAGAAAGAAAAATACTTAATTGATGCCAGAAAATATGCTCAACTTATTGGAAACTGGTCATGGATGGAACGGGACACCGCGAGTCATTATGAGATGTATCCCTATGTAAATATGGGTCATTATGTGCTTTGGCAGGTAGGCTCCGAAGAGGATAAGCAGCAGATGATTGAATATTATGCCCACAACTTGGACCAGATTCAGAAAAAAGCGCATCAAAATCCCTATGGGGTAGGGCATTTGTTTATTTGGTGTTCCAATAACCTTGCTGCAGCAGTGGCCACACAAGCTATGCTATACGAGGAAATGACGGGATCTCAGAAGTATAGAGCTTTGATGCAAGATCATGTCAATTGGCTCTTGGGCCTAAATCCGTGGAGTTCAAGTATGATAACGGGCCTACCGGAAGGAGCAGATACCCCGCTAGATGTACACATGCCTTTTTGGCGTATTAACCAAGCATCTATAAAAGGAAGTTTGGTTGATGGGCCCTTGTGGACAAGCATCCATGACAAGATGTTAGCTATTTCCCTCTCCGAACCGGATGAATATGCCCATTTGCAGCCTCCACATATAAAGTACTGGGATGATTTTGAGGATTATAGTACCAATGAACCTACGCTAGATGGTTCAGCAGAACTGTTGCTCATTTTAATCCACCTGAGCCATGAATAGAGAGATCTGTTTACTTTGTGGAATGCTTTGGAGCCTTTTCCTCAACGCTCAGAATGAGATAGATGCGCATGGAGCGCTCATCAGGTCAGATACCCTTTCTATGAAGATTTACCTCTGTTTTACGGGGCATGACTATTATGAAGGCTTTGATCATGTATTGGCGGTTCTAGAACGACATCAAATAGAGGCTTCCTTTTTTCTCACGGGTGACTTTGTGCGGAACCATGGAAGGCTTGTGAAGGATATAGCTGCCCAAGGGCACTTCGTAGGTGCTCATTCTGACAAACACCTCTTGTATTGCGATTGGGATAAAAGAGATAGCCTTCTCCACCCTCGGGAAGCTATTAGGAAGGATATTGAGGATAATTTATTAGCCTTGGAGAATATGGATATATACCCCAAATACTTTATGCCACCCTATGAATGGTATAATAGGGAAGTTGTTGAAATTGCCCGGGAATTGAAGCAAATTACCGTTAACTTTTCCCCTGGGACTCGATCGAATGCTGATTATACCACACCTGATATGCCCAATTATGTATCCAGTGAGGAGATAATTAAGAGTATTTATACATTTGAGGCAAATAATGAAATGAATGGGTTTCACCTATCTAATCCATCCAGGGACGAATCCTTTACGAAAAGATAAATTGTACCTACAGCTAGATTCCCTTATCACTTACTTTAAGCAAAGAGCTTATCAAAGTTTGCTAGATTTTAGGTTTATCAGAGGGAAGGAAAATTAATGGGGAATAGAATATGTCAACTTAATTGCTAACCAAATCTTAGGCGGTACTGAATCATGAAACACTTCCTCTTCTTTATCCTAATTTGGGCTGGTATTACCCCGATGATAAAGGCCCAGTTAACTCCCGCTCAATATGCAGAAATCGATAGCCTTTTTACAGAATGGAACAGCCCTAATCATCCTGGCGGAACGGTTGGAATTATGCGTGGTGGTCAGGTTGTATTCTCCAAAGCCTATGGGCTAGCTTCCTTAGAATATTTAGTCCCCAATTCCACTGGAACCCTCTTTAATGTGGCTTCTGTATCAAAGCAGTTTACAGCTATGGGGATCGTCATGCTACATTTAGCGGGCGAGCTATCTGTAGATGATGATATCAGAATCCACCTCCCAGATCTTCCCGATTTTGGTGATACGGTTACCATTAGGCACATGCTGCATCATACCAGTGGTCTGCGTAGCTTACACGCCTTGTTGGCCCTGGCAGGTTGGAGAGAGGACGATGCACGAACAGATGCAGACCTCTTTCGATTTATGGTGCAGCAGAAAGAGTTGAATTTTAAACCTGGAGAAGAATATTTGTACTGCAATACGGGCTACATATTTATGGCCCGGATCATCGAAAAAGTTACGGGAGAGTCCTTTCCTACCTGGATGAAGAAGTTCATTTTTGAACCGCTAGGAATGACTCATACCTATGTGGAGGATAAGTACATGCGTGTAGTTCCTCAGAATGCTACTTCTTATTATGGATCGAAGTGGCAAGTATGAAAGGGCGGTAGAATATTGGGGCTATATGGGTTCAGGGAATATGCATTCTACTACTACAGATTTACTCAAGTGGTTGAGAAATTTCTATGATCCCCAGCCAGGATGGGAAGCTCCCTTTGACATGTTGCAAACACAAGACCCTTTCAACAATGGGAAGGAGAATCCCTATGCTTTTGGGGTTGACGTGAGAGAGGCGAATGGGTACAAAAGAATTGGACATGGAGGGGCGATTGGAGGCTTTCGTTCCTTTATTGGGACCTATCCTGAAAAGGAATTGAGTATAGTGGTGCTAGGGAATTTTTCATCCTCTTCTACTGGAAGAAAAGCCGACCTGATATCAGCCATATTATTAGGAAAGGAAGAGGAAAGTGAGGAAGAAGATTTCTATGAATCTCTGAAAACAGTTAGGCTCTCAAATGAAGACTTAACTCCCTATGAAGGCTATTATTGGAGTGATAAGACCCACTTTGTACGCAAAATTTATTTAAGAAATGACACGTTGCGTTACTATAGGACGAAGGATAGTGAGAGTCCCCTAGTTCCAATCGGCCCACATGAATTCCAGATGTGGGAGGTTTATGATGATATTAAACTAAGGTTCGAGTCAGATTCCGGAGGGAAAAAAGCCCTGGCAATGAGATTCAATGGTGGGGCTCCCGACATTTTAAAAGAATTTGAACAAAGAACTCTTACCCAAGAAGAAGTTTCAGACTATACAGGGAATTACTACAGTCCTGAATTAGAGACGACTTATCGTATTTATAAAAATGAGGAGAGACTTTACTGGCACCATGCCCGGCACGGAGACTTTGAGATGAGTATCCTCAAACCAGATGTGCTAGAAGCAGCATTTCCATTTAGCATAGTGAAATTTCAAAGAAATGAGGAAGGAATTATAACGGGCATTCGAGTATCTAATGGTCGAGTGAGAAATTTGTGGTTTGAAAGACTCCCCACCCCTTAACATCTATTTTATGAAATATCTTAACATTTTTCTCCTAGCGATTTTGGTGTTCGGTGGATGTAAAAAGAGAGAGCCAATTAAGGAGGCAGCATCGGATTTTCTTTTATCCCAAAATATGACCTCAGAAAAACTCTCTCTATTCACCTGGCAAAATGAAGCAATAGATTTTGAAATAGGGGATGGTTTTTTATCTGTTAAAGTAGGAGAAGGAACCGATTTTTTTAATAACCCAGAAGATAACTCCATTACAGCTTCAGCACCCTTTTTGTACCAGGAGCTAGAAGGAGATTTTGTTGCCAAAGCGCTGATCGAACCCGATTTCTCTAGTCAATGGAATGCGGTTGCCTTGATGGTCATCGAAGATAGCCTAAACTGGATTAAGTTTGCCTTCGAAAACTCTGATGCAACAGGACCAGGTATCGTTTCTGTTGTTACTAGGGGCACTTCCGATGATGCCAATGGAGCTATTCTTAAGGAGCACGCACGAATTTGGTTGGCTTTGGTCCGTAAGGATCAGCTCTACGCCATGCATTGGTCAATAGATGGGAATAAATGGTATATGGCACGTCTAACGAAGCTTCCTAGTAAAAAAAACGTCCAGATAGGAATTGAAATGCAATCTCCTGTTGGGAAGGAGGCAACTCACAAGATACATTTTTTTGAATTGGAGCACAGAAGTGTGGAGAACCTAAGGGATATAAATGGGGCGTAAACTAGTCTTTTGGTATGGCTTTTTAACTTGATTTTAGGAAAAAGTGGGGATATTGAGGCTATGTTTGATATCTACAAACATACCTTCCATTAGGAGAGTTGCTAAAGTGAGTTTTCGTTTTATCTGCAAATATATTCCCATGAACCCATCCATTTTCCCCATCCTTGTATTCGTATTCCTTAGTATTCCCGCTTTTTGCCAGACACGTATTGATTTTTTTGTAGATGATTTACCCACTGATAAGGGCCAAAATGTGGGAATTAGAGGAAGTCTTCCTCCTCTGGACTGGAGTAAATCCATCCCCTTAGAGAAGGTGGAGAGAGGCTATGCAATTCAATTGGACTTTTCTCCCTCGGAAGCAGAAAAAATCCTCGAATTCAAGTTTGTTTGTTATAAAAATGATTCGAATCCCACCTGGGAAGGTATCCAGAACAGAACCTTTGAGCTTCTCTCAGATACAAGCCTCATTTCGGAAAATACCTGGAATAAAGACCAAATTATTGATATAAGCGGTTTGCAGCCCATTCCCTCAAAAGAACTCCTGGAGGATTTTGAATTAATCAAGACCCTGGTGCTGGACATTCACCCAGGAACTTATCGCTATAATAACCCCTCGGAGATTAAAGAGGCACTGGAAGCATTAAGAATTCAGTTCCAAGAAGACTTGACGTACCAAGAAGCGTATGTTGCCATTTCTCAACTCACCTCCAAATTGAAATGTGATCATACGCGTGCTGGCTTCAACAATCAGAACAAGGTCATCAATTCCATTATTCACTACCAAAAGGATAAAATTCCGTTCACCTTTAAATGGATTGATGGACAAATGATTGTAACCCGAAACGCTTCTAACAGCGAAGTGTTGGAGCGAGGGACGGCCATCTATTCTATTAATGGGACTCCGGTGGAGGAAATTCTGCAGGAACTACTCAAATGTGTAGGAGCCGATGGAGCCACGGATGGTAATCGGCTGTATAAAACTGAGGTAAATGGATACGATTTTCGCTACAATGCCTTTGACATATTTTTTCCGTTGTTATTCCCTTTTGATAGGGATAGCTTGGAATTAGTAGTCGAACCTTATGGCACAAATGATTCGCAGGAAGTATTTGTTGCTCCTTTGGACAGAGAAAAGCGTGCTGAGATTCTTTCAGACCGCTATGGGGACTTTCCCCAAACACGAGATGATATGTGGGATTTTAAGATTCTGGAAAATAAAGTAGGAGTCCTAACCCTCAATTCTTTTGGGCTTAACGGCTGGAAGGCTATGACGATTGACTACAAGCAATTTTTAGCCGAGGCCTTTGGGGAGCTAGAAAGAAAAAGCATTGGACATCTTATCATCGATATTCGAGAAAATAATGGAGGAAACGATGAAATGGCTGTGGAGTTAAATGGATACCTCACTGAGCGCCAACCAGATTGGGAGCGTGAAGGCAGGAGTCGTTATATAGAATTCCCAGAATCCCTCAAGCCCTATATCAAAACCTGGGGAGATAATCCCTGGTATTTTTCCCTAAAGCCCAGTGAAAAAGAACCCATGGATGGCTACTATATATTTAAGGATAATTTTACCCCCAGGAAACGCAAAAACAAAAAGAAGATATACCAGGGGCAAGTATTTTTACTAACAAGTTCTGCAAACACTTCTTTAGCCTTTTACACTGCGAACGGATTCAGAAAACTAGGCCTAGGGAAAATCATCGGACAAGAAACGGGGGGCAACCTCAATGATATCAATGGCGGGCAGATACTTTTTTTGACCCTTCCCAATTCCCAAATTGAAATAGATTTTCCTATAATGGGAGGATTCACGTCAGAACCACAAGCAGATAGTGGGGTAGTTCCCGACCTTGTTGTAAGCTATACCCAAGAAGATCTATTCAAAAAGACAGATAAAGAGCTTGAAATGGTTTTAGAAATGATCGAAAACCAAGAAAATAAGTAGAGCCGAAAGTAAGGCAACCCTTATATAAAGAAATAAAAAACATGCATATTCATCCCACAAAAGAGGCAGGCAAGGCCTTCTTCCAACATTATCACGACAAAGGCGAACTTGTAATGCTCAACCTATTGAAATTTAGAGAAATAGCCGACTATACGGGGAATGAGGACTTGAAACCTAAAGAAGAAATTTCCGGTAAAAAGGCCTATGATTTATACATGAAATACACTGCTCCTATATTGATGGAGGCAGGAGGTAAGGTCTTGTTTTTTGGAAGAAGTGATGCTTTCCTAATTGGGCCAGAACAGGAGAAATGGGATTTGGTATTATTGGTAAGGCATGCATCGGCAGAAAAATTCCTGGCCTTTGCCCAAAATCCAGAATATTTGAAAACAGCCGGACATAGGACTGCTGCTTTAGCAGATTCTCGACTACTGCCGATTAAAGAAGTAAAACAGAAATAGGTCTAATTTTTCTAGCCCAGGAAGAAGAGAAGCTACCCTTATGAATCGCATTTTATTTTTTCTAATACTACTCCTTTTAGGGTTTTGGCAAGTTTCTTTTAGCCAAGCGAGGTATTTATCTCAAAGCGATACCATCCCTTTTACCCTTACAGCAGCCAATAATATTAGTATTCAGGCTACCTTAAATGGACATGATACCCTACACCTAATGCTTCACACAGCATCCAATTCAGTTACCCTGATCAGAGAGACTTCGGAGACCTTAACTGGTATATCTTGGGATACGATAGACTCTACCCATAGTTGGGGGGGAGACCAAACGGCGAGGAGAAGCTCGTACAATACCCTGGCAATAGGGAGTTTCGAATGGGATTCAGTGATGATTTAGGAAAATGTTAATTCGGGCCCTGAGACTGATGGGAAATTTGGATTAAACCTATTTGAGGGCAAGATAATAGAATTCAACTTTGATTATCGATTCCTCGTTGTTCATCACCAACTTCCGGAAGTAGTCAAGACCTACTCCCAAATTCCCATAGTTCGGGAAAATGGTATTTATTCTTTTTCTTGAAGCCAGTATAGAGATTGGGGGAGATGCTTACCTCAATAAGTATTTACTGCTTTTTTGAGGGAGCTCGGGCTTCAGTGGCACAGTCCTCTTTGATGAGCCTGCCTTACGAAGAGGGATGAAATACATAATTTCACCTTTACCCCATGTGGGTAATGCTATTGCAGAGATTACTATGGCCGATCTCAAGGAATAGAAAAAGCCGAGGGTTTCCCTTCTGTGATTCCCTCCCTGACAAATAGGGAAAAAGAGGTGTTGAAATTAATTGCAGAAGAGGCTACTACGGAAGAGATCAGCCAAAGACTCCACATTTCAACCAACACAGTGGAGACGCACCGGAGAAATCTCATCAGCAAGTTTCAGGTGAGAAATTCAGTAGGCTTGGTGAAAACAGCAATGGAATATGGAATGTTACCTTGAAATTACTTTACCACCCGGTCCAACATGCGGATCTGTTTTTCATTTCTCACGTTCACCGTAGGCGTTCCTCTACTCATTTTGACTACGCCTGTAATACACACTTTTTTGTTGAGTAGGTAGTGTTCGGGCATATAGGAAAAATGGGTACGGCTGTCTTTCCAGATGGTCACAGAAAAGACTTGGTTGGGGAATTTTCGATCCAGGTTGAGAAAGGTAGCTCCAGAGGGTTCATGAAATTTAGTAGAGACGACAGTTCCACAGGTTCCAATCTTGCCATCTATATGATACTTGGCTGCGATGGTATTCACATAGCCCCTGGGAAGTATTTCCATATCTATTGGGAGGGCTTCCCCTTGTTCGGTTTCGCTAAGCCAGTCTTTGGGTGCTAGCGTAGCTTCGATTTGGTTATCTTCTTGGAGGGCAAGTTTGGGGAAAAAGTTAATTCCAGTCAGTTTTTCTACACTATCGATGGAGACCGCGAAGGACATCAAGGGGTAATGGGTGGCTCCATTGGGGACAATAAAGCCAATTCCCTTTTTCTGATTTTCGGTGTGCATGAGAGCAACCTTGTAATAGTATTTGGGAATGGAAACTCGGTTTACTACTCCGATACTGGGAAGTGAGTCTTCTAAAACTCCCCCTGTTACGACATAAACTTGTGCGTTTTCCCGTACCACTACCTCTCGAAGTTTTCCTTCTAATTCTGCCCAAATTTCTCGGTTGAGTTCAGGTCGCTGGGGACTCATATTGGAGTAGAAATAAGATTCGCTCAAGGCTTTCTTGGACCAGCGAAAGTCAGCTGAAGGGGCCAGGTGGCCGCGGTCAAAACCAGAATCCCAGTAATCCTCTGTTACAGGCGTTTCCGTACTCACAAGGCTATCTTGACGAAAGTCATTAGAACGAGACCTATTACCTTGAATGATCTCAGGCGTAATGATATGCGCTACCCAGTTGGCCTGTTCGTGTTGTTCATTATAATTCAATACCATAGCTGCATGACGTACCGTCTCACCCGGCAGTTTTTGTTGAGGATACCCCAGTCGAAGTAGATCTTCTTGAATACGCAAGAGTTTGAGTTCTTCTAATGCAGATAAGGTAGTGCTCGTATGATCCTTACTTTCTTTTAATTCTTCTTCTAAGGATTCGATCTGGGCTTGGAGTGGTGCTTGGCTTTGTGCATAGAGGTTGAAAGAAAATGTACCCAGTAGCAGAAACAGAAAAGGGGTTAAGGGGATTTTAACAGGCATGGTGGTAAAGCTTGGGGTGTAAGAAAAATATTTTTTTGAGTGAAAAGCATCAATTTTTTCTAGTTAGCCGTCCTCACATTAGAACCTTTTTATGTCGTTAATATACGGACCACGGTTCATGTTACGAATGAATTAGAATGAGGTTTTTTGCCTCAGGAAGAAGAGAGGCTTTTTTAGGCATTTCAAGAGGGGGCAGATATACGGATTATGGAAAAGCCTACATATAGAATAATAAAATAGACACGGAGAAACAATAAATCTCAATGGGGTGCTTAAATGGGCCTGTATGGGGCAAATGTTAAGTTTGGCAGAGTTATGGTATAAGAAACCTGAAAGTATGTGGGAAGGATAAATAGCCAAAGGCCTTTCGGATTAAATTTTTTTAGATGAGCAAACTCCAATGAGAAAAATATTTATCAATATTATTGAATTTGCTTGCGTAAGAGTTTTTCTATGTAAATTTTCATAATTAGTTCAAAAACAGATTGTTATGTTAATTACGTGCAAAAAATATGAATTGTTAGGGTAAGATTTTTGATTAATGTTATTTTTTGCGATAATTGTAATATATTAATTTGCACTATATGAGAAGGGCTATATTATCCTAAATATCTATTTAAAAGTGCAGGTTATGTTCTTCCTGAATGGCAATAAGATAAGGTGAAGGGCGAATAATTGAAAATTGAAGCAATTTAAAGCCCGTTCATTTTCTGTATTTAAATCGAAATATTTGCTTTGGGTAGGATGTAAGATTTTCAGAGAGGCTACGGAAATAATTTATATGTATTCCAGGGAAACGGTCGTTTTCTATATGATTTTTAAGCGCTAATTATACTTGTTATGAGAATAATAATACACGATGAAACCCAGTCAGGCTGCATTCTCAATCAAGTGAAACTGAAAGTTTCAAAAAACCGCATCACCGTAAAGGAGTTGATCAAACTTCGCATCTTCCAAGAGGCTGAAGAATTTAACGCCAAGCGGTCCTCTCACTATCGCGGCTTAGTCCGGCCTGACCATGCCAAGCCCATGCTGAGCGGTTTTCAATTGGACCCCAGTTACCGAATTGATCCGCAGCAGCAATACTATATTGCCATGGATGCTTTCAAGCGCCAAGGCTTCTTTGTAATGGTAGATGAAGAAAAAATTGATGACCCCGATTATGCCATTGCAGTGAGATCTGCCCCTAGGATCAGCTTCCTTAAAATGGTCCCGGTTATAGGAGGTTAGAAGTGTAGCCTCTTGATATAAGGTATCTGATTTAACTTTTATTCACCCCCGAAAAAACTCAATCCGGAAGAACCGTATTTTCGCGAGAAGAGAAAATGCTTTTCTTTATCCAGTTCCTTTCTGGGATCGTGTTCTACAATACATATACCCCCTTTTTTAAGTAGGGTTCGATTGAAAATGGATTCCAAAAGGGAGGGTATTCCGTGGAAAGCATAGGGGGGGTCCATAAAAATAATATCCCAGGCCTGATCTATTCGAGCGCAGTATTTTTCACTGGAACTTTTTACTCCTTTGGCCTGGTCCGAAAGATCCAATTGCTCCATGAGTTGTTGGAAAGATTTAACGCAAGCCCAATGCCTGTCTACTCCAGTAGCAAATTCAAGCCCTCTGCTAAGAAATTCTGCACTGATAATCCCTGTCCCACAAAAGAGGTCTAGGACTTTCTTTCCTTCAAGGTTTATATGATGGGGTAAAATATTAAATAGAGCTTCCCGAGTTCGGTCAGTAGTAGGCCGTACAGGCAGGCCTTTTGGGATATGGAGCCTTCGGCCTTTGTATTTGCCTCCTACTATTCTCATGTAAACAGCATATAACAATATTTCCAGTAGGAAGAAGAGGGGGGTAAGCCGTGTAAAATGGATTCTAATACCTGTGGAAAAGAAAAGGTAGGCAATTGGGTTACCAAATATTCAAATAAGGGTTCATAGGGATCAATATCTCCCATTATATAAATAGGCGGTTCCTGGGAAGGGCTAAATATTTGAAGGAGAGATCGAATAAAATACAACAAGCCGGATTCCGTCCTATACTCAAATGCATTACAGTAGTGAAAGTGTCCGTCTTTGAAAAGGGAAGTAAGAATATGATTTCCCATCCTATTTATGAGAATATGATTGGGAATTTCCCCTGATAATAAAGAGCCCAGTTCGAATTGGGTCTCTACTAAATGCTTGAACTGATAAGAATCCAAGTATTCTCCCAGTACGTGGTGAATTTGAGGAGTATCCAAAAAGATACAGCGAATGCTCTCTTTGGCAAAGTCCTGATGATACACTTCATCATCATAAATAGTGTCTTGTAAGAATAGTTGGGCGTACAGGGCATCTTTTCCTCTTTTGGCCAAAGTTTTTGGAAGGAGGGTAAATTTCGGGCTCGTAGAAAGCACCGTACAGCGATCTTGCCATCCTTGAATCAGGGGTTCTTTTTCAAAAACAAAGCGCAAAAATAGGCTTAGCGATAGATCTTGTTGGTTGTAAATTGCCTTGCATAACTTTATTTCTCTGTCTTCTCCAATGATTACATACTGGAGCGATTGTTCTTTTATTAATAAAACGAGTCTGCCAAAGGATAGGTGGTCCTTATAGTCAGGAGTTTCGAGAAACAATGTATGTGGGAACTGCGTAATCAAAAGTTGGATTCGTATTAAATTACCTTCAAGTAAAAAAATTGTATCTTTACTTCAAACAATTAATAACTTTTTGACATCATGCAAAGACAATATTGGACATTCATTTTTCTCCTGGGACTGCTAGTTTCTGGGTTTCAAGTGAAAGGGCAAATAGGGGATAAAATGGTCCCACACCTGGGATTTATGTATGAGGTAGTGGATTTAAAGGGGCCTATTCAAGCGGGGGAAAATGTGTCTCGAGTATTTTACACTTTTTCCTTGGGTACCTATTACACCCTGGGGCACAAAAATGATGTAGTGAGTGTGGGAGTAGATCCGAGTGTGAACTTTGGTTTCAACTTAGTTTCGAATTTTAGTGGTACTGAGACGGGTTTGAATCTCGTGGTACAGGTTCCCGTATTTCTTATGGGGCGCTATGGAGCAAACGCCACCAAATACAACCAGCAGAAGTTCGGATTAGGAGCAGGGATTGGAGGGGTGTATACCTTTTTTAGAGAAGGAATCGTAAAGCGACGAGCCAGTGCTTTTAACCCCAGTGCGGTGGCTGAAATTACATTTATGTCGGGAGGCGGGCCTCTTACCATTCGTGGACATGTCTCTCTTTTTAATCCAAGTGCCACCATGACCTTTCCTACGGGGTCAGTTGATTATAACGAATTTCAAAACTTTGGTGTAGGACTAATTTACGGACTTTAGCCCGTGGAAAAACAAGGATGGAAGCGTACCTTTGATATCATTATTATCCTCCTGATTTTCTCCATAACAGGTAGCACGGCAGCTATCCTCCCGCGCTACCTTATGCCGTGGTTGGGCTTGGAATCTGGCACTTGGCCTTATGTATTAGCCTATATTCTGGTAATTACTCCTATTTACCAGGTTTTACTCTTGGGATATGCCTTCCTTTTTGGGAAATTCTCCTACTTTTACGAAAAGCAGAAAAAGTTAGGAAATTGGATATTGAAAAAGTTTCGAATAAATTCACTTTCTCAAAAAGATTCAGACCTATCCTCATGAAGAAAATTATCTATTCCTCCGCTGCACCCGACCCCATAGGCCCTTACAGTCAGGCCGTTCAGGTGGGAGATTTTGTCTATGTATCAGGGCAGATTCCCATTGTGCCGGAAACGGGAGATATCATTTTGGGAAATCCTGAGTCTGCTACCCATCAAGTGATGAAAAATATTGGAGTGATTCTCGCTGAGGTAGATCTCGGTTTTGCGCATATCGTGAAAACTTCTATTTTTCTTGAGAATATGGATGATTTTGCTGTAGTCAACGCCGCATATGGTTCTTATTTTTCCGATAATTTCCCAGCAAGAGAGACGGTTCAGGTAGCTAAGCTTCCCAAAGGAGTGGCGGTAGAAATTTCCGTTATTGCAGTTAATGATTGATTTATACTAACCCTATTGCTCATATATACACCCAAGCTCAACCCAAACAACTACTATGGACTTAACCACGCTCATTGCCATTATCGGCTTTATCCTAGCCGCTTATTCCGTTGTGGGAAACGATGTAATTCAAACCCTAGGAACCTTCCTTACCTCCAATTCAAATAGGCCCTGGTACATCTTGTGGGGCTATGCCGGGTCTATACTTGCCGCCGTAATGATCTATGGGTGGTTTGTAAACTCTGGGGATATGGCCTATGGCCGCCTGGAAAAGTTTCCCTATCCCAGTGAATTACAATGGTGGTATGCCCTTCCCCCTCTGGTTCTGCTCGTGATAACGAGATTTGGTATTCCTGTCAGTACGACTTTTCTGATCCTGAGTATTTTTGGATCAGCGACTGTCATGAGTAAGGTAGTGCTAAAGTCGGTTAGTGGCTATTTCATTGCCTTCATCTTAGGAATTGTTGTGTACTCCTTAACATCAAAAGCAGTAGAGAAAAGTTTTATTGACTCGGAGCATGCAGAGGATGAAAACCACAATCTTTGGGTAGGAGCCCAGTGGGTATCTACGGGTTTATTATGGGCCTATTGGTTGATTCAGGACCTAGCAAATATTTATGTTTACTTGCCCAGACAGATTAGTATCGGGCAAATGTTGATGAGTCTTGCCGTTGTACTGGCATTACTTGCCTATATCTTCTATAACCGCGGGGGAGCCATTCAAGGTATCGTTAAGGCTAAAACCAATACGGCAGATATCCGATCAGCTACTATCGTTGACTTCCTTTTCGCCATACTTCTTTTTGTCTTCAAAGAATGGAGCAATCTCCCAATGAGTACGACTTGGGTTTTTATCGGTCTGTTGGCTGGAAGGGAATTTGCCATTAGTTATATCCTGAAGGAACCCAAAATGTCTATCGTTACGCGTATGACTTTAAGTGATCTGGGTAAAACAGTAGCGGGATTGGTAGTCAGTGTGCTGCTAATCGTTCTGATAAAGTTTTTGGCAGGGGAACCCCTTGCCTGGACCTAATCCAGGAGAAATGGTGTAAAATTGTTACAAACTCTCTATCCAACTACTCAGTTTCTTGACCAGAATCTTTAAATTAAAATGTTGGCCAACGCGGTCCTTGGCTGCGATGCCCATGCGCTTACGCGCCTTTTCATCATTCAACAATAAGGCAATCTTTTCTCCGAGTGCCTGACTATCTCCATCGGGTACGACAAACCCGGTTTCCCCGTCAATGACCACTTCCCTCATGGCGGGGGTGTCCATAACGATACAGGGGATGCCGAGGGCCATAGCTTCTATAAGGGCAATGCTTGTCCCTTCCCCATATTGGGGGGTGAAAATAAATATAGAACAGTCTTTTAGCTGTCTTTGAACATTAGAAATGAAACCGTGAAAAATAATATGATTATTTAAGCTTAATTCATTTGTTAACTGTTTGAGTTTCCCTTCTTCTGGGCCCTCTCCCATGATATGGAGTTCCGCCGAAATGACCCTTTCTAAAACTACTTTCATAGCGTAGATAGCTCTATCTATCCCTTTCTCCGGAGAAAGCCTGGCGGCCATCCCGATACGTTTAGAGGAAGTATTATTTCCTTCCCTCTGGGTCCAGTCTTGCACATGAATACCATTGTTGATAGTCAACCTAGGCTTCTGCTTTATCACGGGAAAGGCACTTTCAAAAGCGTTATAAGTAGCTTTTGAGTTGGCCAGGAAGGCCGTTACTACGTGTTTGATAATCCACTGGTTGATTTTATGGGGTTTTAGGGGATAAGACACTCCTCTTCGGAATACAATATGGGGCACCCCTAACTCTCGAGCGAGTAGTCCGATGGTTTTCAATTCATGTGAAGCATTTAACATCACTAGGTCTGGGCCTATCAAACGCAACTTTTGATTGATAGTGCTCATGCGAAAAGGGAGCTGTATAAGTCGAATAGAAATGGAGGTGTATGGTAGTTTTTGTGCTTTGCAATGAGCTTCTAAAGGGCTTTCAGGGTACACCATCCAAGTAACTGGAAAACCTTCCTGTATCAAAGCCTGGCCCATAGTGAGAAACCACTTTTCCCCCCCTCCCCAAATTTTGCTGAGGTTTACAAGTAAGATTCGTTTCTTCGTGTGATACTTTTTGGAATCGGGCATATCCCTTTCCACCAAAAACCCTTCAATTGAATCAGGAATTGATTCCTTTTATACGGCTAATTTTTATCATGTTGGTAAGCCCTTGTTCGTGTAGGGGCATACTGCCGCTATTGATGATGATATCTCCGGGCTTTACCAATCCTTTTTTCTTTAAGATTTCATGAACGTCCTGAATGGTCTTATCAGTACTCTCGGTTTTATCATAGTAGAAGGCTTTTATCCCCCAAACTAAATTCAAAGTAGTAAGGATTTCTTTATTATGGGTAAAGGCAAAGATGTGTGCCTTAGGGCGACAGCGTGAGAGTTGGACGGCGGTATATCCAGAGTATGTCATTCCGACTATAGCATTTGCATGGGTCTCATTGGCTAGTTTGCATGCAGTTGTTATAATGGAAGAACTCAAGGGTTCTGACCCTTTGGAGTGTTGATCCAGGAGTTTGTAATAGATGCTATCATCTTCTTTCTCCACGGTAGTGAGTATTTTATCCATACTTTCGACTACACGAACGGGATACTTACCGACGGAGGTTTCCCCACTTAACATTACGGCATCTGCACCATCCACTAAGGCGTTTGCCACATCACTAGCTTCGGCGCGTGTGGGTCGTGGATTGGTGATCATGGACTCCATCATTTGCGTAGCTACGATTACGGGCTTAGATAGTTCATTACACATACGGACGATGCGCTTCTGCCAGGCAGGTACTTCTTCCATAGGAATCTCTACCCCTAAGTCGCCACGAGCAATCATAATAGCATCTGCAGACTGAATGATGTCCTCAATATTTCTTAGGGCCTCGGGCTTTTCAATTTTGGCAATGATGCGACTTGCCCCATTTTTTAGGCGAATCAATTCCTTCAGGACACGTATATCGTCTGCTGTGCGAACAAAGGACAAAGCCAACCATTCCACATTGTGCTTGATAGCAAAATCAATGTCCTTAAAATCTTTTTCTGTAATAGTAGGGACAGATATATTGGTCTGAGGGAGGTTCACCCCTTTGCGGCTTTTTATGAGTTCCCCATGAATAACACGCAAGGTGACTTGGTGAGACTTGTCGGTAGCCTCTACCTGACACTCTATTTTTCCATCATCGATGAGGATATAGTCCCCTTCCTGAACATCTTGGGCAAATGTATCATAAACAATGGGAATGGCCTTGCTAGTTTGGTTTTTAATATCAGAACGAATGGTAATTGTATCGCCAGGCTTAATGGGGACATCTTCTTTCAGCATACCAATGCGAATTTTTGGGCCTTGAAGATCTTGAAGAATGGCGATGTTCGTTCCTTTCTCCTTATTGAGTTCCCGAACGGTTTTGAGGGATTTCTCATGGGTAGCATGATCGGCATGGGAAAAGTTTAATCTCGCCACGTCCATTCCTGCGTCAATCATCGCGCTAAGCGTCTCTTTGTCTGTGCTAGCTGGGCCAAGGGTAGCCACTATTTTGGTTCTTCTAAGTTTTTTCGTGCTCAAATCTATTGGGGGTTATGTGCTATCTATGCTGTCAAAATTGTAAATAGGCCTTTTCAGTTTAGACCATTTTTAAAATCAGGCACTAAATAATAAAAATTCTTGAATTTATAGACCTATATGCCTTTCTTTTATCACGTCAATTTAAATTATGGGTAGCATTCATCTTGGATGATTCGAAAAAGTATTATATTTGGCAAAATTTTTTTAGATCTACGATCTATTTTATTCATTAAAATTCACAAAAAGATGTCTCAAATTTCTGAAAGAGTAATAGAGATTATTGTTGACAAATTAGGTGTCGAAGCATCGGAAGTTACTCCCGAAGCAAGCTTCGCAAATGACTTGGGGGCTGATTCTCTAGATACCGTAGAACTGATTATGGAGTTTGAAAAAGAATTTAAACTCAGTATCCCTGATGAAGCTGCAGAAAAAATTGTAACTGTAGGAGATTCCATCACCTATTTAGAAGCTAATATCAAATAAGACCTTTTACATGGAAGATAGAAGGGTTGTCGTTACAGGTCTTGGTGCACTTACCCCCATAGGAAATTCAGTTTCAGCCTTCTGGGAAGGTCTTTCTCAAGGTAAGAGTGGTGCGGCCCCTATAACCCATTTTGATGCTTCCAAATTCAAAACCCAATTTGCATGTGAGGTAAAAGGGTTCAACCCTCTGGACCATTTTGGTCGGAAAGAGGCGCGAAAAATGGACCCTTTTACTCACTATGCCTTGGTTGCAGCAGACGAAGCGATTCAAGATTCTGAGATTCAATTGGATCGGGTTGACTTGACGCGCTTCGGTGTGATTATGGGGTCAGGAATTGGAGGTGTAAATGTTTTTTATCAAGAGATAAAAAATTTCGTTGAAGGAACTGGGGAGCCCCGTTTTAATCCGTTCTTTATTCCCAAGATGATTATAGATATCAGTGCAGGTCAGATTTCTATAAAATACGGTCTAAAGGGTCCCAATTATTCTTCGGTCTCGGCCTGCGCAACGGCGAGCAATTGTATTATTGATGCCTATATGCTGATTAAGCAAGGTTTTGCCGACAGAATGTTGGCAGGTGGCTCCGAGGCTGCTGTCAATGAGGTGGGAATGGGCGGATTTAATGGAATGAAAGCCCTTTCGGAAAATAACGAGGAATATGCGAGTGCAAGTAGACCCTTTGATGCATCCAGAGATGGATTTGTTATGGGAGAAGGGGGAGGTTGTCTGGTTTTAGAAGAATTGAAACAGGCTCAAGATCGTGGGGCAAAGATTTATGCCGAGCTAAAGGGGGTTGGGATGTCAGCGGATGCGAATCATATTACAGCTCCCTGCGCTGATGGCGAGGGTGCGGCAAGGGTCATGGCCTCCACGTTAAAACATGCGGGATTTCGCCCCCAGGACATTGATTATATTAATGTTCATGGAACCTCTACCCCCTTAGGAGACAAAAGTGAGACCCTAGCCATAAAAACGGTTTTTGGCGATCATGCCTACAAACTCAACATTAGTTCGACCAAATCCATGACGGGACATCTGTTGGGGGCAGCAGGGGCTATTGAGTCTATCGCAGCTATTCAAGCCATTCAACATAATCTTGTGCCTCCTACAATTAATTTTCAGCATCCCGATCCAGAATGTGATTTGAATTATACCTTCAACCAAGCCCAAAAGAGAGAGATCCGCGTGGCAATAAGCAATACTTTTGGTTTTGGAGGCCATAATGCTTGCCTTTTGTTTAGCAAATGGGAAGATTGAGGGACCTTTTCCTTTCCTTCTATGAAAAATCATTATATATTTGGCTAACTCTCTTTTAGCTAATTATTGATTTTCTGGGGATAGAGAGGTTATTATGCTTAGTATCGGGCAATTTTATACTCTTTTTTTCGCTAAAGAAAAAGTACTTGCTAAGAAGGTCTACCGCATTTCGGGATTCGTTCCTAAGGAGATATTTCTCTACAAACTCGCCCTGACCCACAGTTCATCGATTCAGAAGTCGCGAAACAAGTCAATTGTTGCCAAGGAGTGCAACGAGCGCCTGGAATTTTTGGGAGATTCCATCCTGGATGCTATCATCGCCGATTATCTATTCAGAATCTATCCTTTTAAAGACGAGGGATTCCTAACAGAAATGCGTTCCAAGATAGTAAACCGCAAGTCCCTTAATCGAATTTGTAGAAAACTGGGTATTGATGATCTGATTATCCATAAACAGAACAAACAGGTTAATGAATCTATGTATGGAGACGCCCTTGAGGCTTTCATAGGAGCTATTTATATGGACCAGGGGTATAAACGTGTCAAGCATTTTATTTACCACAAAATCATTGATCCCCACATTCAGTTATATGCAGTTGAGCAACAAATAATCAGCTATAAAAATAAACTGATCGAATATGTTCAGAAGGAAAAGATTGGACAGTTAGAGTTTGAATTAATCACTGAGAAAGGGGAGGGGAGAAATAAAACATTTTTTATGCGGGCCAAAGTCGGGGAAAAAGAACTAGGAACTGGAGAGGGAAAAAATAAGAAAACCGCAGAGCAAAATGCTGCTCAGGATGCCCTAATCAGTTTGGAACTTATTTGACCCCTTTCACCCACCTTTAAGGTCTATGTGACGTATTTACCTACTTTTTTTTATTTGGAATAGGTTTATTTGGGTATTACTTTTGAGCGGTTTTTTGATTAGGCCAAAATGATACTAAAAATAAATCCGGATAACCCGGAAACAGATAAGTTACTCGAGGTAGTGGAGTGTCTGAGAAAGGGAGGGGTGATCATTTATCCTACTGATAGTGTCTATGGCCTGGGTTGTGATATCCATAATCGCAAAGCCATTGAGCGTATTTGCCAAATAAAAGGGCTGGATGCTAAGCAGGTTTGTCTCACATGCATCTGCGAAAGTGTGAAAAACCTAGGGGTATATACCAAAAGATTGAGTACGCCCTTATATAAAATGATTAAACAGGCTTTCCCAGGTCCCTATACCTTTATTTTACCTGGTTCTAAGCAAATTCCCAAACATTTTCACTCGAGAAATGCCGTAGGGTTTCGCGTTGTGGATCATAATATTCCCAGAGAAATTGTTCGCTATCTTGGAAACCCTATCACCTCTATAAGCCTCACCAACCCGAAGGAGTCCGATGATTGGGAATACTACTCTAACCCCGCCCTGATTTACGAAAAATATGGGGAGCTCGTAGACATGGTTATTGATGGTGGTTACGGGAATGTCCTACACAGTACGGTCCTAGATTGTAGCGAAGGCTTAGAGTTTATGACTGTCCTTCGACAAGGAATGGGAGAATTGGAGAAATTGGGGATAGAGCTAGTTTGATGAAGGGCCGGGTAGCCATATTGCTCATTTCTGTTTGCATTATTGCGATATGCGGTCTGCTCTATGAGTTACTTATAAGTACCCTCACTAGTTATTTTCAAGGAAGTAGCGTCCTTCATTTCTCTCTGGTAATTGGTTTTTTTCTTTCCTTTATGGGGGTTGGGTCTTTTTTCTCGCGGTTTATAAAGGACCATTTAATTACCTGGTTTATCCGGTTTGAACTCATTCTGGGGCTGGCTGGAGGTCTTTCTACTTGTATCTTATATGCTTCATTCTCCCTAACTGAGTACTTCTATGGTATTACCTTTCTCCTAATCGGAATCATTGGTAGCTTGATCGGAATAGAAATTCCTTTATTGACTCGTATTGTCAGGCAATATGATTCCTTGCCTGCTGCATTGTCAAATGTACTTTCCTTTGATTACCTGGGGGCATTGGTGGCTTCCTTACTTTTTCCTTTTGTATTATTGCCTTTTTTGGGAACCATGCGTACGGCCTTTTTTGTTGGCCTGCTCAACGTGAGTGTAGCCTTGATGAATACTTGGCAATTCAAGGACAAGGTACAGTCTTATAGACGCTTGATGGGAAGCTGCATACTGAGCGTATTTATTTTATTGTGGGGCTTTATATATTCATTTCAGTTATTGGGTTTCTTTGAACCCTTGTTGTATCAAGATGAAGTAGTCTTATCCCGACAAAGTAGCTACCAGAAAATTGTAATGACCCATTGGAATGACGATTACAGGCTTTTTCTGAATGGAAACCTACAGTTTTCTTCCCGAGATGAATACCGCTATCACGAGTCCCTGGTTCATATTCCCATGGCGCTTGCTCAATCCCGTGGAAATGTGCTCATATTGGGGGGAGGTGATGGATTAATTGCTCGTGAGGTATTGAAATATCCAGAGGTACAGAATGTAACGCTGGTCGATATTGACCCTATAATGACGGAGCTGGGCGCTATCCATCCCATTTTTTTAGATCTGAACCAAAAATCTCTACAAAACTCCAAAGTGGAGATGATTAATGAGGATGCCTTTCGCTTTGTAGAAGAGGCTACTCGCTCTTACGATGTGGTCCTTATTGATCTGCCTGATCCTAACAGTCCCGAATTGGGGAAATTGTATTCCCACGAATTTTATCTGCTCATCAGTAAGGTCCTTTCTATAGGGGGAGTATTGGCTACCCAATCGACTTCCCCTTATTTTGCGCCTAAAGCATTTTGGTGCATCCACCAAACCCTGGAAGGTGTATTCCCACAAACCCATGCCTATTCGACCTTTATCCCTTCCTTTGGCCTTTGGGGCTTTAATATGGCTCAGCACCTTCCTAAGGGAATTAATCCGCTAGATTCAGTTGTCAGTCAAAAAATTAGTCCGCGTATTCTCGCTGAGGGTAATTCCCTCAATCTTCAATTTTTGAATGCGCAAAACCTACCGGCCTTATTTGTTTTTGGTAAGGATATACAGGAAATACCCGTTGAAATTAACCACTTGGAGAGCCAACCGCTGTTGCGGTATTATGAACAGAGCTGGGAAAGGTGGCGATGAGCTTAAAATAGTGAAGCCTGACTAGGATCCGTATTTTCTCGTCCTGGCAAACGATTACAATGCTCATAAGCCCGTTCTGTGGCCATTCTTCCTCTGGCGGTTCGCTTGATAAAGCCTTCCATAACCAGATAGGGTTCGTATACCTCTTCTAAGGTATCGGGTTCCTCGCCAACAGAAGCTGCAATGGAGTTCAGGCCTACGGGTCCTCCTTTGAACTTGTCGATAATAGTGAGGAGGATCTTATTGTCCATATCGTCTAAGCCGGACTCATCTACCTCTAAGGCACTTAAGGTCGTCTTGGCAATTTCCAGGGTAATGACACCATCCCCCTTCACTTGAGCAAAATCTCGACTGCGTCGTAGTAAGCGATTGGCAATACGGGGAGTTCCCCGACTTCTACGGGCAATTTCGAGTGCCGCTTCCGGTTCTATGGGGATATCCAATACGTCGGCTGATCGTTGGACGATTTTCTTGAGGGTTTCAGCATCGTAATATTCCAGGCGGGCATTGATCCCAAAGCGGGCCAGCATAGGGGAGGTGAGTAAGCCAGCACGCGTGGTAGCCCCGACCAGGGTAAAAGGATTCAGCGTAATTTCTATGCTTCGAGCGTTGGGGCCTGTTTCTACCATGATATCTATTTTGAAATCTTCCATGGCAGAATAGAGGTATTCCTCTATGACGGAGGAGAGTCGGTGAATTTCATCAATAAACAAGACATCTCCCCGTTCCAGATTGGTCAAAAGTCCTGCCAGGTCTCCAGGTTTCTCCAAGACCGGGCCGGAGGTCGTCGTGATATCCGCTTGAAGTTCATTAGATATAATAAATGATAAGGTTGTTTTGCCCAGACCAGGAGGGCCGTGGAGGAGTACATGGTCGAGGGCTTCCCCTCTCATTTTGGCTGCCTCAATAAATATTTTGAGGTTATCAGTAATCTTTTTTTGACCGGTAAAGTCCTCCAACAACTGGGGCCTTAGTTGTTTGTCTTCATCTCCTGGGCTGCTATTGGGATCCAAGAAAGCATTTCTCATGTATTCTTCCCTCGTTTTTGTAACTCGTACAACTTGGTGTACTTCAGAAATTTGGCATGGGCTGAGTTGATACAGATGACTAGCCCATAATATCCATCTAAAATGCCCAATTTTAGGATATATCCCTGAAAAAATTTAAAAAGAGGCTTGAAAAGTATCTTTCCCAAGTGGGAGCGTTTGCCTGCTTCATAGGCAGCGCGAGAGCTAATGTCTGTGAAAAAATTGATTTGTTTGATGTGCTGGTCAATCGTATAAAAGGAATAATGGAGTAAATCCCCTTTAAGGTGGAGGCTTTTGATCCCGGGATTCATTAGTACCTTATCGTGAGGATTCGTGCCCCCCCATTTGCCTAGTTTTCTGTCCCATAGCCTTAACTTTTTATCGGGATACCAGCCACAGTATCGAATCCATTTCCCGCAATAGGATGTTTTGCGATTGAAGGTATAAGCAGGGGAGGGGTAATGGGGTTTAATGGCTAGGATAGATTGTTTAAGTTCCTCCGTCAAGGCCTCATCGGCATCTAAAGATAAAATGTAGTCATGACTCGCCTGAGACAGGGCAAAATTCTTTTGTTGAATATGGCCTTCAAATGAATGTTGAATAACCCGTGCTCCTAGTTTTTGGGAAATTTCCACCGTATTGTCAGAAGAATAGGAATCCACAATTATAATCTCATCTGCAACCCCTTTGAGAGATTCTATACATCGCTCAATATTTTTCTCTTCATTATAGGTAATGATAACCGCGGAAAGCTTGCCCATAGCTAATTTCGTCCCCTTCAGTCTTTTTTCCGATATACCCCATCAAAAACAATGGTCCAGGATTCTTTTTTCTGTGTCTTTTGCTCCCAGGTCTGTCTCACAGTTCCACCTGATTCCGGAGTCCAGGAAATTCGATTGAAAACTCCCTTACCCATTTCAGGATGACTTTCCATGACCATGGCACCCTCTTGGATTTCCCCTTTGATGTGTAATCTGACACCCGAATTATCTACCCAAAACTGCTCCCATCGCTGGCTAGCCTGATTATAGATATTAAGACTGGTACCCTCATAAGGCCCCCTGGAAGATTGGTAGTTTTCCTGAATGGCTTTTCCTCCTAAAATAGCATTAATTTGACTATGACCCACCAGGGTATCAGTTCCATATTTATATACATCCCATTCCCCAACCCAGAAGTCAAAATTTCTATAGGGGTCAAGAGTAGGAGTTTCCTGGGCTTTAAGGGAGGAGAGGATTATAAAAACCATACCCCAGGATAGGAGTGGACGAAGAAATTTCATCATTCTATTTTCTATATTTATTAAACCAGGCTACTATATGGTCTATCTTAGCAATAAGTTGGCTAGGTCGATTAGAAATAAAATGGAAGGCTCCAGGCATCTCCACCAAGACAGTTTCTACTTTCCGAAGCTTAAGAGCATGATACAATTGCTTTGCTTCAGATAAAGGAGTACGCAAATCGGAAGTCCCCACCATAACCAGCGTAGGGGTTTGGATATTTCCTACAAGTGAGAGGGGAGAGAATTTCATATATGCTTCTATATTTTCCCAAGGCTGACCGGGATATCTATAGTGGGCATATCCATAGTAGTTATCGGCCGTAAGCGTTTTACTCACCCAATTCATGACAGGTTTGATGACAGCGGCAGAACGAAATCGTTGGTTTTTTCCGATAATCCAGGCGCTCATAATACCTCCGGCACTCCCTCCGGTAACAAAGAGGCTATCCTCAGACAAATAGCTTCTTTTGATGAGTTCATCCACGCCATCCATCACATCCTGGTAATCATCCCCGGGATAGTTGTGGTAAAGCTCGTTGCCAAAATCCTCTCCATAACTGGTACTTCCTCTTGGATTGGGATAAAATACAGCAAAACCTGCTGATGCGTATAATTGGATTTCTGGAGAAAACCTGTCGCCATAATTTGAGATAGGTCCCCCGTGATTTTCAACAAGTAAGGGATAAACTTTCGTCGAGTCGAAGTTGGGGGGAGTTACCAGCCAGCCCTGAATATTCAATTGATCGATAGAAGACTTATACCAGATTTCCTCAACTTTACCCAAGTTTCTGTGAGGCAAAAGGTCTCCATTTAGGTCGGTGATAACCTGTACCTCTTGGTCCTTTTGGTTGAGAATGGCTAGTTCAGACGGATGGTAGGGGGTGGTGTGCGTAAAGGCGATTTTTCCTGTGGAGGAAAGAGAAAAGGAGCCTCCTCCATAGGGTCTTCCGATAGCTGTACCACCGAGATTTGAAGCCATTTCTTCAAATTTTCCAGAGAGCTTGAGATAAGCAATATGGGTATTTCCCTCGTTGTCGTATTGTACATAAAACCCTTGTCCCTGTGCATCCCATTGAAAAGAGCTAATACTTCTTCCCTTTGGGAAAGAGATTTCTTTTTTCGAACTGCCATCTAAGTTTTGTGTATAGAGCTTGGTTAACTGGTAGGTTTGAACTTTGTCATCATAGCCTAAATAAGCAATAGTTTTTCCATCTGGAGAAACTCGTGGAGAGTGATCCGGTCCTTTGCGATCTGTCAAAGTATCTACCTTTCCAGAGGACAGGGCAATTTTATAAATTTCAGAGTTTCTGTAATCGTATTCCCAATCGGGATGTAAATTGGAGGAAAAGATGATATGTTGGCCATCTGGTGTCCATGATAGTGGACCTTTAAAATGAAAATCCCCGTTGCTGACTTGTCGAGGCGTTCCGCCATTGGCGGATACGATAAAAATATGGGAATAGCCTGGTTCTAGGTAGCCTGCCCCATCAGCTTCGTGCTTTAGACGAGTCGTGACCCGTGGGGCTTTGGCCCAGACAGCCCCCTTAGGCTTAGCTGGAGGACGTACCAGGAGGGGATAGGCTTCCGGGACGTGCATGGTAAAGGCTAGGTGTTTTCCATCTGGAGACCAACTTAAAGCTTTCGGAGAGCGGTTTAACTGGGTAAGTTTTGCAGAAACACCACTTTTTAGCCAATACATGTATATTTCTGATCCTTCTTCTGTACTACTGACGAAGGCAAGCCGTTTTCCATCTGGTGACCACCTCGCTTGTGATTCAGCCACCTCTCTCGAGGTAAGTTTCTGGTTATCAGAGCCATCGGAACTTATGATCCAAAGCCTTGATTGCCTTCGATCTTTCATGATGTTCATACTTCCTCTGCCATAAACAATTCTTTGGCCATCTGGAGAAATTTGTGGATCATTGACCCATTCCAGTTCAAATACGTCTAATGGGCCAAAGGGAAGATTTTGGGCAAGCAACTCTAGAGTTGTTGTCAATAATAAGCATACAACAATCAAGTTGCTGAATAACAAACTTTTCATTAGGTCAATTTGGGTAACAAATATGCCTAATTTGAGAAAATTTATGGTTAAAAACCAAGAAGTCCTAATAGGCGAGGTTGGCCGTCAGCCATCGCTCTACCTCCTGAACGCTGAATCCTTTCCGTTGGGCATAATCCTGAACCTGGTCTTTCGTAACTCTCCCTATACCAAAGTAACGGGCTTCTGGATGGGCAAAATACAAGCCACTAACGGAGGCGGCAGGATACATAGCCAAACTATCCGTTAAGGAGATTCCCGTATGAGCTTCTACCTCCAACAGCTTAAAGAGGGTAATCTTCTCCGAGTGATCTGGATTGGCAGGGTAGCCAGGGGCTGGTCGGATCCCTTTATAAGATTCTCTAATTAGTTCTTCTTGGGAAAAGGATTCTTTTCCAGCGTAGCCCCAATATTCCGTTCTTACCCGCTGGTGCATGAGCTCTGCAAAGGCTTCTGCCAGTCTATCCGCCAGAGCCTTTAGGAGAATACTGTTGTAGTCGTCATGTTGGGATTCAAATTCTGCCAACTTTTCTTCAATTCCTATGCCTGTAGTAACGGCAAAAGCTCCTATATGGTCTGCCAATCCCGTTTCCTTTGGGGCAAGGAAATCTGCTAAACATATGTTGGGGGCTCCCTTCTTCTCAGCTTGTTGACGGGGGTTAAAAAATTGAGCAGCGACCTCAGTGCGGGTTTCATCTTTATATACCTCTATGTCATCGTGGTTGACAGTGTTGGCGGGATAAAGCCCAATAACGGCCCTGGCTGTTAACCATTTTTCTTCAATGATTTGGTCGAGCATCCGCTGGGCATCCTTATAAAGTTTGCGGGCTTCTTCCCCCTTTTTGGGGTCCTCCAGTATCTTGGGATATTGGCCTCTTAATTCCCAGGTGTAAAAGAAGGGAGTCCAGTCAATGAAGGGCCGAATATCAGCTAAGGGATAATCTTCAAAGTATTTATTTCCTAGGAAGCTAGGGGGAGGAACAATGGGCTTAGCCCAATCTAAGCTCAATTTATTGCTTCGGGCTGCCTCAAGAGAATGGTAGTTTTTACTTTTCTGTCTTGCCTCATAGCCCTTACGGAATTTGTCATAACTCTCCTTAACTTCAGAAACATAAGCTTGACTCATAGCTTCATTGTCGCTCAACAATTTTTGAGCAACGGGCACACATTTAGATGCATCTAGTACATGGATAACGGGGCCCTGGTATTTGGGGGCAATTTTCACCGCCGTATGGATTCTGGAGGTGGTAGCCCCGCCAATCAAAAGAGGAAGGTTTATTTGGCGTTTCTCCATCTCTTCAGATACGAAGACCATTTCATCCAAAGAGGGAGTAATCAATCCACTGAGTCCGATGATATCTACATTTTCTTCTACAGCCTTTTGCAGGATCTTTTCCATGGGTACCATGACTCCCAGGTCAATTACTTCAAAGTTGTTGCAGGCCAAGACTACTCCGACTATATTTTTTCCGATGTCGTGTACGTCCCCTTTTACAGTAGCCAAGAGAATTTTTCCGGCATTTTGAGAGGTATCGCCAGCTTTCTGTTTTTCTTCCTCCATAAAAGGGAGCAGGTAGGCAACGCCTTTTTTCATCACCCGCGCACTTTTTACTACTTGAGGCAAAAACATTTTTCCCTCACCAAATAGGTCTCCCACTACATTCATCCCTTTCATCAGGGGGCCTTCAATTACCTCGAGGGGTCTGTCAAACAATTGTCTGGCTTCTTCAACATCCTCCTCTATATAATCTACTATTCCCTTAACCAAGGAATATGTCAAGCGTTCTTCAACAGGGTTTTCGCGCCACTCCAGGTTGACTTCTCTCTTGCTCCCCTGGCCTTTTACTGTTTCTGCAAACTCTACCAAACGCTCTGTTGCATCGGCTCTCCTATTTAGGACGACATCTTCTACGCGCTCTAATAGGTCCTTGGGAATATCTTCGTATACCTGAAGCATTCCGGCATTTACAATGCCCATATCCATCCCAGCCTTTATGGCATGGTACAAAAAGACAGAGTGAATGGCCTCCCTGACTGCATTATTTCCTCTGAAGGAAAAGGATACATTGCTTACCCCTCCACTTACCATTGCACCTGGGAGGTTTTCTTTTATCCATCGGGTTGCCTGTATAAAATCTACTGCATAGTTGTTGTGTTCTTCTATTCCTGTGGCAATGGCAAAAATATTGGGGTCAAAAATGATATCTTCTGGGGGAAAGCCCACCTTTTGCGTAAGAATTTCATATGCACGTTGACAGATTTCGACCTTTCGTTCATAGGTGTCCGCCTGGCCCTTTTCATCAAAGGCCATGACTACAACACTTGCCCCATATTGGCGAATTTTATGGGCTTGATGCAAGAAAACTTCTTCTCCTTCTTTTAGTGAGATAGAATTTACAACTCCTTTTCCTTGAAGGCATTTGAGTCCGGCTTCAATAATTTCCCATTTGGAGGAATCAATCATGACTGGGACTCGTGAAATATCTGGCTCAGAAGCAAGTAAATTCAGGAATTTTACCATGGCTGCTTCGCTATCCAGCATGCCTTCATCCATATTGACATCAATGATTTGGGCACCTCCTTCTACTTGTTGTCTAGCTACAGAAAGGGCTTCCTCATATTTGTCTTCTTTGATCAGTCTGGCGAACCTTCGAGAGCCAGTCACATTGGTTCGTTCCCCAATATTTATGAAGTTGGTATTCTGAGTAACGACGAGGGGTTCCAAGCCACTAAGAATGGGAGTCGACTGAATATCAGGTACCTGGCGAGGCCCATACTTTTCTGCAACTTTAGCAATGGCAGCAATATGCTCTGGAGTACTGCCACAACATCCTCCAAGGAAATTAACCATTCCTCCATCTAAAAAACCTTGGAGCAAATTGGCCATCTCTTGTGCGGTTTGGTCATACGCTCCAAACTCGTTGGGGAGTCCGGCATTGGGATAGGCACTAACGGGTATGGGGGCAATTCTGGAGAGGTCATTGATGTATTGTTTTAGCTGTTTTGCCCCTAAGGCACAATTGAGACCAATGCTCAGCAGGTCTGCATGGGAGACTGAAATCCAGAAGGCTTCTACCACTTGCCCCGAGAGGGTGCGTCCACTCGCATCAGTAATGGTACCTGAAACCATAACGGGCATCCGAATCCCCCGTTCTGCACATAAGGTGTCTATGGCATAAAGTGCCGCTTTACAGTTGAGTGTATCAAATACCGTTTCAACTAATAAAATATCAACTCCTCCATCTACCAAGCCCTTAACTTGTTCATAATATGCTTTGACCAATTGGTCAAAGGTGACCCCTCTGAATCCTGGGTCATTGACATCTGGGGATAAGGAAGCTGACCGTGTGGTGGGGCCTATCGCTCCTGCTACAAAGCGGGGTTTCTGAGGGGTAAGAAGAGTATATTGCTCTGCGGCTTCTCGAGCAATTTTAGCAGATTGGTAGTTGAGCTCATATACCCATTCTTCCATTTCGTAATCAGCCATTGAAATAGAAGTACTACTAAAGGTATTGGTTTCAATGATATCTGCCCCGACTTCCAGGTATTCCTGGTGAATTTCTTTAATGATATCTGGCCGAGTTATAGAAAGAAGATCATTGTTGCCTTTGAGCTGGCCAGGAAAGTCTAGGAATTTGTCCCCACGAAAATCTTTTTCTTCCAATTTTCTGCGTTGGATCATAGTTCCCATTGCTCCGTCCATAATAAGGATACGATCTCGTAGCAGGGAAAGAAGATACTCTTTGTTGACCGTTGTGGGTGAAGGCGCTGTATGCATACAGTTATTATTTTGAAAAATGGAATATAAAAGTAGTCAATATCCCTTCTAAATCAATAGGAAAATGATTTGACTGTATGAACAAAAGCTTTCAGGTTATCTGGAGGAATATCTGGATACATTCCATGGCCCAAATTGGCTATGTGCTTACCTGGAGTAAAGGACTTTATCATTTCCAAGGTTTTACGCTCGATCTCTTTTGGTGAGCTGTACAAAACACAGGGGTCTAGATTGCCCTGAAAGGCCTTGTCCGGGATATAGGTACGAGCAAACTCTGGTTGGGTTTGCCAATCCAAGCCAATTACCTCACAGGAAAGGGTATTGAGAAGCGGGTAAGCGTAAAAGGCTCCTTTGGCAAAAACGATAGTAGGGACAGCCTCTATTGCCTCACAAATTTGTTTAAGGTAGGGAAAGGAAAATTTCGTAAATGCTTCGGAGCTTAGGATTCCCCCCCAGGAATCAAAAACCTGAATGATATCTACCCCAGCAGCTACCTGGCCTTTGAGGTAAGTAATAGTGGTATCAGTGATCTTTTGAAGGATCTCATGGGCAAAATCAGGATGTTGAAATAGAAGCCTTTTTGCCTGAGAAAAGGTTTTCGACCCACATCCTTCTGTCATGTAGCAAAAGAGTGTCCAAGGAGCTCCTGCAAACCCAATAAGGGGGTGCTTTCCATTAAGGGCTCTTTTGACAATACGTATGGCCTCATATGTATCTTCTAGGTTATTAGATTCTTCTATTCCCTGTAGGCGTTTTAAATCGGAGGGGGATCTTAAGGGAGAGGAAAATACAGGACCTTTTTGAGGAACCAATTCGTAATCAATTCCCAAAGCTTCAGCAACTACCAATATATCAGAAAATATAATGGCGGCATCCACTCCAATTAAGTCTACTGGCTGAAGGGTGACCTCAGCCGCCCACTCTGGATGGGCAATCATTTGTTTAAAGCTGCCCGCTTTGGCACGTACAGCTCGATAATCCGCAAGGTATCTCCCTGCCTGGCGCATGGCCCATACAGGTGGCCGAGGAACCGCTTCTCCTCGTGCAACTTTTAACAATAAGTGGTCTTCTAACCCCATAAAAATTAATGTGTAATTACTCAGGAATGAAGAATGAGCAGCAAAGTTAATATTTAACCCAAAAAATACATCAGGTACCCAAAATTAGGTACCTGATGCGTACAAAAATTGTATGTTTTTACCCTTCGTTAATTGATACACTCAAACTCAACACGTCTGTTGGCTAAGTGGAGAGCTTCAAGTGTTTGGGTATAGTTATCTGGTAAACCTGGGATCTGAGCATTGTCTTCCCCTTGGTAATTGATATCAAATCTTCCAGGGTCTATTCCATAGGTTTCTATGATGAAATTTACCGCATTTTCAACCCTTCTCTGGGAAAGCTCCATGTTGTACTCCTGATCGGCGCGATTGTCCGTATATCCAATCGCTTGAATTCTCAGCGTGGAGTTGGACTTCATTAACTGCGCTATGTAGTACAGTTCTGGATAGAAATCAGGCTTGATGAAATCTTTATTAAGGTCGAAGTAGATAATCGGTAATACACATGGTTGTCCTGCGCCACTAGCCATAGCAGTAGAAGGAACATCCGAAAGGTTGATCGTGATACCTTTTGCGTCTACGAGGGCACCGGGATTAGAACCAGGTTCTTTGTCATAACAATCGGGTACCCCATCGCTATCGCTATCCAAGGCAATTCCTCTACTATCTACATCACAGTCTTTGGGAGTATAGGGCTCTGAATCAATATTGTCTGGGAATCCATCACGGTCGCTATCCAGCGTTCTACCTTGTACGTCTACAGGCATTCCTTCAGGTGTGTCAGGCTCTTTGTCATACAGGTCAGGAATTCCATCATTGTCCATGTCATCAGTGAATCTTTTGACAATATCTTTTGAATCCTTCACATCGCTGTAGATACTTGCCATTGGATTGGACCACCAAAGGGATTCTTCTCCTTTACCCAACCGGATTGCAAGACCCACTGTGGTTGTATGGTATGTATCAAAATCTCGGGTAAGAGATCCCGTTTCTTCATACCGCTGGCCGTCCAATAAATCATCATTAGAGAAAGCGAGTCTATGCTCTAATTCTAATTCCAATCTTCTGCTCAATCGATATCGAACCCCTACCACACCCGTAACCATCGGGTTTATAGTAAACGTGTCCTGGCCAAGTTTTAATCCTTCCTCATCTCCATGACTTTCGGCACGAGTTTCAAAGGTTCCGTCCAATAGATTTTTCAACTGATCTAGGGTCTCGCGTCTACCACCGACTGAAGGAGAGGTTGGATTGTTATTAATAGTTTGGATCTGGGAGAAGTCATAGGTGTTACCATTCTCGTCTAAGACATCCATTCTTGTTGCATAAGCGCTTAAACCAGCCCCAACTCCCAGGTAAATGTTCCAGGAATTTTGTTCTTTATAGAAGTTAATGTTATTAAGGTTAAGCAAAGCCTGGACCCCCCCATCAAAATACTTCATCCTATAATTGTAATAGAGGGGAGGAACGCGATTGCTACCTGTATTTCCATAAATTTTTTTAAGAGGGGTGCTAAAGTCTACTTTTGCCCATCCTTCAGAGCGTTGGTAATCCAAACCGTTAGTTTGCCCGTAAAAACCTCCAACTCTGATTGAAAAAGCATGACCTAGAGCCTTGCGAATGTCAAGTCCTATAGCATAACCCAATTGAGGAGAAACATCTCCAGAAATGAATGAATGACCTCCCTTAATTCCCACGGACCAGTTGTTTTTGGGTTTAGGGGGAAAGAGGTAATCGCCAGAGTCGTATTTGTCTTTTTGCTCTTGGAGCCTTCGGGGTACATTATCGTATTTATCACCACTGGTTTCTTCCTGTGCATACCCCGAAATCATGAAGAAAGAGCTCAGGAAAGCAACCAAAAAAGTATAAGTAAAGTTTTTCATATCACCCCAAGGCTTAGTTAAGTTTTTTCTGCAATTCATTCTAAATTGATCAAGAAAGTCAGATTAATCTATTTTGGATAACGAATTTTTTGATTTCAAATTTTAAATTACTCAGCAATTTTTTTCTTTTCCACCCAAAAAGTTTGCAATGCAACCCTTATTTCAGGTAATTAATTATGCGAACTTAATTATTTTTCAAGTGTTTTTACTTGTCTGTAGAGTATATTAATACACTATTTGGAAGTATCTAAGTTGCTGAAAAACAATGAATCAATATACAGTGATTAAGTCCGACTCATTGCATATGCGACAAAGAACCTAATTGGGAATAATTTTTTCAAAGCTAAATAGAGGAATGGCTTAAAAAAACTTATGAGTGGTAAATAATGAGGGGGGAATAGGACGAATAATGAATTATACGGATCAGGGCTATTTTAGTAAGAGGCGACGGGCGGATTCGAACCGCCGTAGGAGGTTTTGCAGACCTCAGCCTAGCCACTCGGCCACATCGCCTTTTGAACAGTTGACAAAGTTACAAATTATATATTAGCTCATCAAATTATCTCTTTGAAAGCTCAATTCGACAAAGGCTTTTTCGCATTGTTCCATATATCTGGGACGGAGTTTAGCTACTCTAAGTTTCACTTCCGAAACGTTATCCCAAGTCTGAAGCATCTCTTGTGCCATTTCCCAGCATAGGGTTTCCAACAGGTTTTTTGGGGTTCGCATGGTTTCCAGGACCTTTTCGTAAATTTCTTTATAATTGATTGTTTCCTGGATATTATCATTAAAAAAATTTCCCTGGGAACTAACCTGTAAGTATACGTCGACTTGAAAAATATTCCCATATTTTCTCTCTTCCGTATAAATCCCGTGATTTCCAATGACCTGAATTCCTTCTACAGCGATTAGCATTAGGTTGCGTGAATTTGTAAAGATCGGTTAACAATTTGATTGAGGTGGTTTTGAATGGCTTCTTCAATATCCTTGTATTCGACTCCTCTTTGTAAGTTCCCACGGTAAGCCAAGGATAGTTCTCTTCTTTCTTCTGAAACGATAATGACAAGTGCATCGCTGATTTCGCTTACCCCTATAGCTGCTCGGTGTCGCATCCCTAAATCAGGGGATATAGATAAATTTTTGCTAATAGGGAGTATAGTGCGGACAGCGAGGATCTTGTTTTGGGAAATAATCATAGCTCCATCATGTAGGGGGCTATTCTTTTGGAATATACTTACGATGAGCCTTGAGGATATATCTGCATGGATATTGTCTCCGGTCTCCCGTATTTCTTTCAACGAATCATTTCCCAAAAAGACGATTAGGGCTCCCGCGCCTGATGCTCTCAAGTCTTTCAGGGCACCTAAAAGTTCTGCATACATACTGGCAAATTCGGTACGTGCATAGGCAGACCGAAGGAGCCTATCAAACAAGGCATTTTGTCCGAATAAGGTGAGAAAGCGGCGAATTTCTGGGGTAAAAATAATTACCAGAGCAATTGCTCCGAGTCCTAGCATTTCATCAAGTATTGATTTGAGAAGGACAAAATTCAATAAGTCGACCATTTTCCAGATAAAGAAAATGGCTATTAGCGCTCCCAAGCCCCTCCAGGCCAAACTTCCACGTAATACATCATAGATTTTATAAAAAATGAAGGCTACGATGGATATATCCAGGATATCAATAATTCTAACTGGAACAAAACTGATGTTAAATAATTCCATTTCCCTTCATATACTTATATAATTGTATCACATCTGTTGCCCCATTAACTTCGTGAACCCTGAGTATATGAGCTCCTTTCACCAAGGCCTGAAAATGTAGGGCGGCAGCGCCTTCACGCGTTTGTTCGGGTTCACAATCTAATAGCTTATAAAGCATAGACTTTCGGGACAAACCGATCAACAAAGGATATCCCAAAGGTAAGAAGCGCTCAAGGGCCCCCAATAATTGATAATTGTGGAGAATTTTTTTCCCAAATCCAAAGCCAGGATCAAGTATGAGATCATAAATGCCCGCTTCTCGGAGTGTATTAATCTTTTCTACAAAAAACTCATGAACCTCATCGACGATATTCCCATAGTGTGGATTCATTTGCATAGACTGTGGAGTACCCTGCATATGCATAGTCACATAGGGGACTTTAAACTCTGCCACTGTCGAAGCCATTTTGGGGTCAAGGATTCCAGAGGATATATCATTGATCATATGAACGCCTTTTTCAAGCATCCTGCGGGCCACAATAGAACGAAAGGTATCAATAGAGATAATTGCTTCGGGAAATTTATTTAAAATGTCCTCTGTGATATCTTCTATCCGAGCAAGCTCTTCTTCAGAAGAGATATCTTCTGCGAAGGGTCTTGAGGAGTATCCCCCAATGTCGATGATATCAGCCCCTGCTTTCAGCATCTGTTCTGTATGTTTCAATGCCAACCGCAACGTATTGAATTTACCCCCGTCCGAAAAGCTATCCGGCGTGAGATTTAACACCCCCATAATTCGAGGTTGATCCAGGGTAAGAACCCTGCCCCTACAGTTTAGCGTAAACATATTTCAGGGTAATTTATCCAGATTGGATGAAACAAAAGGCAAAAAACTAGTCAGGATATTATTACTTTTGAGTTTACAAACGAAAATTATTGCGTGAAGGATACAAATACAACCTATCTGGAGATTATTGCTGCTTGTAGAGAACTTTTTCTAAGGAAAGCGCAAGACTATGGAGTCTCGTGGAAAATATTTCGAATGAGTTCCATTACGGATCAAATATTTATCAAGGCAGAACGCATCAGGACTTTAGAAGAAACGGAGACTAATTTGGTAGGGGATAGTATTGAAGGTGAATATAAGGGAATCATCAATTATTCCGTTATTGCTTTGATTTTATTCGATTGGCAAAAGCTACAGGAAACTCCTACTGACGAGCATATCCAGGAACGATTGCCAGAAATTTATGACTCAAAGACAGAGGCTGCATTCTCTTTAATGAAAGAAAAAAATCACGATTATGGAGAAGCGTGGAGGAAAATTCGAATGAGTTCTATTACAGATTTGATACTTGCAAAGCTATTGCGATTAAAGCAAATTGAAGACAATAAAGGAAAGACGGAAGTATCAGAGGGGGTAGACGCGAATTATTTGGATATTTTGAATTATGCAGTTTTTGCCATGATTCGATTACGTGAGGAGCAGTAAATTTTCTTACCTGCTTGTTTTTTATCCTTAAGACACAAAAATTCTTCGAATGAGTACATATCAACTTATAGGATTGGCTTATGCAGCGGTGGGAGTAATCGCCCTGTTGGGAGTAGCCATAGAAGGAAATACTAAGAAATCTTGGAATCTCACAGAGCTTCCACTCTCCCGAATTCTTACTTGGACAATTCGCTTGTTGGTAGGAGGCCTATTCATTTATTCGGGCTTTATCAAAGCCAATGATTATACGGGTTTTGCCTATAAGCTCGAAGAGTATTTTACGGTGTTTGGGACAGATTTTTTTGTTCCCCTAGCCTTTCCTTTGGCCTGGTTTATCAGTGTATTTGAAATTGCATTGGGAGTTGCCCTGCTTGTAGGCTATCGCTTTGAGTTAGCCTTATGGCTAACGACGCTTATGATGATTTTCTTTACCTTTTTGACTGGGTATTCCCATGTTACAGGAGCCGTCACGGATTGTGGCTGCTTTGGAGATGCGCTAAAAATTGAACCTTGGGAGTCCTTTACAAAGGATGTTATACTCACTTTCATGCTTATACCCCTTTGGTTGGTCCGAAAGTCAATTCAACCTATACCTAACTCACGTGTCGCTGGGGCTATAACATTGGGAACCTTTCTTCTTTTTGGTGTCTTTGCTTACTATTGTCGTACCCATCTTCCTATGATTGATTACCGAGCGTATAAGAAGGGGGTGGATATGCGGGAATGTACTACCCAAATAGGGCCCGATGGCCTCCCCCCTTGTAAGGACTGGGATTTTTCTTTTCTGGAGGAGCCTTCTTTTGAGCTATTCGAAGGCAGTACATTGATGATTGTTGCTTACGACCTCGCTCATGCCCCAGATAATGCCTTATCGTCAAGTAATCAGTTGGTGGATGATTTAGGCGACTCTGCTATAAAGACAGTAGCTTTAACAGCGAGTGGTTCTTCTGTAATAAAGGAGAAGAAAGCTCAATTTGACCTGAAATACCCCTTCGCATTAATGGACCAGACTGTATTAAAAACCATTATTCGTTCCAATCCGGGATATGTGTTAATCAAGGAGGGAAGCATTTTAGGTAAGTGGCATTACAATGATATTCCGAGTGCTGAAGAGGTTCACTCTTTGCTCCAATAAGAAAGGATAACTTTTTTTGGTGCTTAGTAAAATAACTCCTACTTTCAACTATAACGTGCTGGTTGATTTGTTGGGTTTCGCTCTTTACATTTAATATGCAGTATCATGAACCTCGATGAATTAAAACGACTTGTTCGTAATGGAGAAGGAGAGCAGTTAGAATTCAAGCGCAAGGTTTCACATCCAGAAAAAATTGCACGTGAACTGGTAGCATTTGCCAATACCAGGGGGGGAACCCTCCTCTTAGGTGTAGACGACAATGGCAAAATCCCCGGCTCCAAAAGCATCGACGGCGATGCTCCTGAAATAGAGGCTTTCTTAGACAGATACTGTGTTCCCCACCTGAGTTACTATACTGAAACGATCCCCATAAATTCCAAAAGAAAAGTTCTCGCCATTCATGTGGAAGAAGGTATTAATAAGCCTCACTTTCTCATTTCCTATAATGCCAGTGAACCCAAAAAGGCACTTGTCAGGGTAAAGGATATGAGCATTACAGCTAGTCGAGAGATGATTTTTATCATGAAAAAGGCTAAGCGCTCCCATGGGGTATCAATTTATTATGGAGAATACGAACGAAAGCTTCTCCAGCAACTCGATTTGTTACCCAAAATCACCTTGGATGAAACGTGCGAATTGTTAAGTACTTCTTATAAAAAAGCCTCTCAAACCTTGGTGAGATTGGTTCAGGCAGGTCTCCTGAGCATCCATCCAACAGAGAAAGGGGATTACTTTATGTTGGCCGAAGAGGCCTTTCGGGCGTAAAAAGTATTTTTTTCATTCAAGGGCTATTCATGGTCCATTTTATGAACCGCAGGCTATCAAAACCCAGGTTCCTGACCTGGCTAGTACTCCATGGCCCATGGGAGATGTATTACCCGAAAAGGATCTTCCTGAATTTCTAACTTCCGCTGGAATGGAGGAGGGCTTGGATAATGCTTTGAGAAAATTGATGGAGTTGATTCCCCCAAGCCCTTAGTCTTAAACGGAGGAAGATTTAACCCAATTCATCTCCTAGCCATTTTTTTAATTGTTTGGCTTTTTCCCGACTCACAATGACTTCTTTTTCAGAAGATGGGCTTAGGTCCAATTTCAGGCGGCCATTAAAGTAGGTGTGAATTTGGTCGATACCCTCCAACTTGCACAGAAATTGGCGATTAAGACGGAAAAAATGGCCTGGATTCACCACTTCTGTGATTTGATCTAAGGTATAATCGATTGCATACTTTTTTCCACTGTGTAAGACCACATATACCACCTCATTAGCAGTGAAAAAATAGGCTACTTCCTCGATAGCTATCGATTTAAATCCCGATCGGCTTTTGACCAAAAATCGGGACTTATATGAAACTTGTTTTTTGCCAGGGCCTTCTTTCCAAATATCATATAGATTTTGTTGGGCAAGGAGAGGAGAAAAATCTGTTTTGAGTGTATAGTACTTCTGAATAGCGGCCTGGAGTTCGGATTCTTTTATGGGTTTGAGTAAGTAATCAATACTTTTTACTTTAAAAGCTTGGATAGCATACTGATCGTAGGCAGTGGTGAAGATAATGGGACTCCTGACAGGAACTGTAGCGTAAATTTCAAAACTCAAGCCATCAGAAAGTTGAATGTCGGAAAAAATCAAATCAGGGCTGGGTTGAGATGTCAACCAATTTTGTGTGTGCTGGACACTATCCAGGATTTCGAGAATTTCCCAATCTGGAGCCGTCTTTTTGAGTAAATTAGAGAGGCGTTCGGCAGCAGGAAACTCGTCTTCAATGATCAATACCTTCATGAGAACGAGGGTTGGAGTAAGGGAAGTTTTACTGTAAAGGCTTGTTGGTCATCGATAACTTCTACCTGAGGACGATTGAGCAATTTATAGCGTTCAATAATATTTTGGAGGCCTATTCCAGTTGAATTTCCAAAGGTTTGTTTGATCTGTTTATTGTTTTGAACCTGGATAAATCCTTCTTCTAGAGAAAGGCGAATATTGAGGGGACGATCAGAAGAAATGACATTGTGTTTGATGGCATTTTCTACTAAAATTTGAAGGCTGAGGGCTGGGACATGCTTTTGGTAGGATTCCTTGGGAATATGATCCTCGATATGCAAGTTATCGCGAAATCGTTCCTTAAGTAAATAAATGTACGACTCTAAAAATTGTAGCTCCTCCTCCAAGGTGACGGTAGACTTATCCCGTGTGTCTAATACATAGCGGTAAACATCAGAAAGCCGTTCGAGGAAAGCTTGTGCGGGTCTGTTTTCTAGATCGATTAGGGAAGCTAGCGTATTGAGGCTATTGAATAAAAAGTGGGGGTCGAGTTGTTTTTTTAACGCTTCAAATTGGGACTTGAGGTGGGCATGAGCCAAGGCCTCTGTCTGCTGAATATTCTTTCTCCACTCATTCATAAAATATCGGCTTTCATACACGGCTAAAAAGAAGGCTACCATTATAAGAGGGAATACGCTACAACTGATATACCAAGGTGCGTTTGGAAATAGGGTTCCCCTGGCCTCAGTAACATCTGAGTTGAGGAGAAAAACGAGTACAAAATTAATCCCAACTGTGTATAAGATACTGCATATTACTTGGCGAATAATTCGTTGAGTATTGTTATGGAAACCAGGGTAATTTTTCTGAAATCTCAGCCAAATGAATCGGTTTCCTGACCAAATAACCGTCGTAAAAATGAGCGATATACCATAGCCACCAGCAAGGCTAATAAGTGAGTCGCCGTATTTCTCTATTTTATAAATCACTGTAGCCAGGAGAGCTACCAAGGGAATTCCAATAATTCTCAGCCACTTATCATTCATGTCAAAAGTCCTAAGTACAACATATCTAAAGGTAGAAAAAATAAGGGCTAGCCTCAAATTAGAGGCTAGCCGGGGAGCTAAAACTGAATTCGATACAGAATATCAGGGAAAAACCCAATTTGATTCACCGTAACCACATCATCCCTAAACTCACTGTATCGACGGACAAACACATTTTCTGCATTAGTTACATTTTGCAAGTCGATATAGAATTGGTGAGAAACCTGCTTCTTACGACTATTTAGACGAAAGCCAAATTTGGTATCCAAGCGGAAATAAGGATCGTTTTGTTCGCTGAAAGCTCGTGATTCATCCAGAATCTCTCGTCCAAAATTAGCTCTGGTAGCTGCAAGGTCTACTGGGGTGAAGTATCTACCACCTGCTGTAGTAAACTTAATGTCGAAAGTGAAAGCATTTTGCTGGGAAGCGCCAATTTTCCATTCCTTACCTGCCAGGAAATTGAAGATGTATCCGTTGTTAAATGCCGTGTTGCGTTCTATGCCATCACTTCCTTCATAAGTAGACTCATATATAGAGGACGTCAAAAGACCATAGTATCCCCTACTAAAGAACTTCTCTAAGGTAAATTCAACCCCATAGTTGGTCCCTATCCCTTCATTGACCAGCGAACCTCTTTCGGTAAAGACAAAATCATTTCCTTCATTAAGGACTGAGAAGCTCCCTGGAGTTGATTCTACCGGAACGCCCTGGATATCCTGGTAATAGGTCTCCACTTTTACGCGCCAGTCTTGACTCGCCCGTAAATCGTAGCCTAGGACATAGTGGTGGCTTTGAGTAAAATCCAGGTCCTCATTGGTATGCTGAAAATTACCGGGCTCCACTTCCTCAGCATAAAAATAAATGGGAAGGGGCTGCATCTGGTTGTGGAGGCCATAGGCAAGACTCAAGGTTTGGTTAGGGCGAAATTTCCAGTTGACTGCTAAGCGGGGCTCTAAGGCCGTACTCTCGTTTAAGTCTAGATATTGCCCGTGGAGCCCTCCATTCAAGGTCAAAGTTTGGGTAAGGCGATACTGTGCTTGGACATAGGCTTGCCATAAACCGGTGGTTCCTTCAAAGGATTGAACCGTAATCCAATCAGGAATACCATCTCCATCTCTGTCGGGGCGATTATCCCGATCCCTTGTATTTACATCCATATCGAATAATTCCGCTAGGATCCCTGTTCTAAGGGTAAACCTCGGTGAGAGTTTTTGGTTAACGAAAGAGGATATCGAGTAGCGATTGGTAATATTCTCAGATTCTATGGCTCGAAATTTTTCGCCACTGTCCAGGATATTGTCCTGGTTAAACTCATTCCGAGATACAGACCCTGCAACAATGGTTCTCCAGTAACCATTATCTCCTAATAAAATATTGTGTTTTACCCCTAAAACGCCGAATTGAGACCTGGGGAAGGCATCTTCATTGGGATTGGCAAAGAGGTCATCTTCATCGATCTCATCTCCCAGAAAGTCTATGCTGCTGAGTCCCCCAATGCCGAAGATGGAGAAACGACCCGCTTTTCCGTAACCCAGGTCCAGATTGAAGGTGAGATCTGAATATTGTGGCACGGCCTCCGTCCCGATAGGGATTCCTAATTCTGAACCAATGCCTACAAAGGAATACCTATAACTGGCAACAAATGAACCATTATTGGCTTTATTCAAAGGTCCCTCTGCCATAAATTCTGCTCCACTGAAGGCCCCCAATTGGGCAGTAAATTCGTATTTCTCTGGGTTACCTGTTCTCAGGCCAATATCAAATACCCCTCCGATGGTGTTCCCATACTCCCCAGGGAAGGCCCCTGTAAGAAAATCGGAGTTCTTCAGCATGTTGGTGTTTAAGGCACTGACAGGCCCTCCTGTAGTTCCTAAGGTAGAAAAATGGTTGGGATTTGGGATAGGTATTCCTTCCAGCCTCCACAAAACGGCTGTAGGAGAATTTCCCCGAATGACGATATCATTCCGTGAATCATCTGGAGTACTTACCCCTGCGAAGTTAGAAGCCATTCGGGCCACATCTGTTCGAGCTCCGGCATATCGGGTTACTTCCTCCAGGCTAAATGTGCGAGCACTTACCGTAGCCAATTCATTCTGTGCCCGGTCTTTTTCCGTAGAGCCTGTGATGACTACTTCCTCGGCCTGTATTAAGGACTCCGTAAGGCCTAATTCTACTTGAACCTCTTTCCCGGAAGTTACTAGTACATTGGGGATACTTAGGTCTTCATAGCCCAGGTATTTTACCAGTAAGACATGTCTTCCTACGGGTATGTTGGATAAGGCAAATTGTCCATTTTCTCCAGAATAGGTTCCGATAACTGGGTCTGTACTAATGACCTGTATGGTAGCCCCAGTCAGGGGAATCTCGGCCTGTTGGTCAAATACTTTTCCCCGAATTGTTTGGGAAACGCTTCCTTCCTGTCCATAAACGTTGGAAAGGAATAGGAAGACTGTGGTAATAAGAGAGCTTGTGAAAATCTTCATTGAGTTGTTGTTGATGATAGCGGATGTTTAACTTGATGACTCAATTAGAAAAAAGGTAGGGACTTAGCTTTTGAAAAAAGAAGTGAAACTACATCCAGCCAAGGTGAAGTGTAGAATGAATCGGGTGAAAAGAAAAGGGATAATTCACTTTTTTGGCCTTAGATTTTTTATGCATGACATTATCTCATAATTTCCCTTTACGTTTTTAACTTTATAGTACCTCTACTACATGGCGATAGATCAAGAACTCAATCCAAGAAAACGGGTCCTAATGGGGCCAGGACCAAGTGATGCCCATCCTAGGGTCCTTAAGGCGATGTCTACTCCTTTAATAGGTCATCTCGATCCTCAGTTTATAGAGATTATGGATGATATTAAGGAAATGGTCCAGCATACTTTTCAAACAAAAAATGAATTAACCTTTGTCGTTTCTGCTCCTGGCAGTGCAGGAATGGAAACCTGTCTGGTGAACCTGCTGGAACCAGGGGATGAGGCCGTTATTTGTATTCATGGCGTCTTTGGGGGAAGGATGGCTGATATTGCGGAGCGATGTGGAGCCACAGTCCACAAGGTCGAAGTGTCTTGGGGAGAGCCTATCAACCCCGCTGATGTACAGACAGCTATTCAGCAATGCCATAAGCCTAAACTGGTAGCTATTGTTCATGCCGAGACTTCTACAGGGGTTCTGCAACCGCTGGAAGAAATTAGCCAAATGGTTCACGCAGCAGGAGCCTTACTAGTTGTAGATGCCGTAACTTCCTATTGTGGTGCTCCCCTCAAGGTAGATGAATGGGGGATAGATGCCATTTATTCTGGTAGCCAAAAGTGTTTAAGTGCACCTCCGGGGATGTCGCCCGTTTCTTTTAGTCCCCGTGCAGTGGAAGCCCTTGACAAAAGAAAAACGAAGGTTCAGAGTTGGTTTTTAGACCTGACCATGGTAAAAAACTATTGGGAAGGATCGAAAAGGGCCTATCACCATACCGGGCCCGTGTCTCATATGTTTGCCTTGAGAGAAGCCTACCGTATCGTCATAGAAGAAGGCTTGGAAGCACGCTATGAACGCCACAAGCAAGCTCATCAATTGTTGAAAGCAGGATTGGAAGAGTTGGGCTTTGAATTCATTGTGGACAAAGCTTACCGCTTACCCATGCTCAATGCGGTGAAACTCCCAAATGGGGTAGAGGATGGGCTCGTGCGTAAGCGTCTGTTGGATGAATACGATATAGAAGTGGGAGGAGGATTGGGGAAGTTTGCTGGAAAAATCTGGCGAGTTGGTCTGATGGGCGAAAGCGCAACACCCAATCACGTAA
This sequence comes from Bacteroidia bacterium, assembly GCA_965263105.1. Lineage (GTDB taxonomy): Bacteria > Bacteroidota > Bacteroidia > J057 > J057 > JBCCTX01. The sequence goes on from CBDHGL010000003.1 coordinate 3,500,078, forward strand.
ATATGCTATTGGCGGCATTGAGGCAGATTTTGTAATATGCGGAATATGGATGAAAAATCTGATTTTATTCAGGCGTTGAAAAATCGGCTCGATGGAGATGTGCTAGACGATTCCTTCAGCCTGGGGATGTATTCCACAGATGCCAGTGTATACCGAATTAACCCTGTCGTGGCGGTTCTCCCTAAAAATAGAAAGGATGTTAAGGTAGCTCTTAAAATAGCGCAAAAACACAAAGTTTCAGTTCTCCCCCGGGGGGGAGGGACCAGTCTGGCAGGCCAGACAGTAGGAAAGTCAATGATTCTGGACTTCTCAAAGTACTTCCACAAGGTCCTGGAGATTAACGAAGAAGAGAAATGGGCTTGGGTTGAACCTGGCATAGCCAGGGACGACCTCAATGCGGTACTAAAAGGCTATGGGCTTCATTTTGCCCCAGATCCTGCTACCTCAAGCCGTGCTAACATTGGGGGAATGATAGGCAACAATTCTTCTGGTACCAAAAGCATTTTGTATGGAAAAACAGTAGACCATGTCTTAGAATTAGAGGTTCTTCTTGCCGATGGTACACCTCTTCAATTGAAACCCTGTAGCCCAGAAGAATATCAGGAAAAAATGGGCTCAAAAGATCGGGAAGGACAGATATACGAGGGATTTTACCAACTTATTTCTGCTCATAAGGAGGAGATTGAGACACGCTTCCCCAAAGTCATGCGTCGTGTTGGGGGCTATAATCTGGATGAGTTTATACATACAGATACCTGGAACCTCAGCAAGTTACTGTGTGGAAGTGAAGGAACGCTTGCTGTTACTCTCAAGGCAAAAATTAACCTGGAACCTCTTCCTAAGCATAAGTCCGTTTGTGTAGTTCATTTTGTGGAGGTATTGGAAGCTATTCGCGCCGTAAACGTTATGCTCCCTTTCCAACCTTCAGCAATCGAAATCCTGGATGAAACGGTTGTTGGACTCAGTAGGCAAAATTTGGAAACTCGATCTAAGGCTCACTTTATTGAAGGGGATCCTGCGGCTATCCTCATCGTGGAGTTTTATGGCGATGATCCAGAGGAGGTCCTTGAACGGCCAAGCCAAATGATCGAGAAACTCCGCGAAATGGGTATGGGCTATGCCTATCCCTTATTTGCAGAGGGTCCAGCCTACGAAGATGTGTGGGCAATTCGAAAAAAGGGCTTGGGGCTTATGTTAGGGATAAAAGGAAACAAAAAGCCGCTGGCTTTTATTGAAGATGCGGGTATACCCACGGAAGTTCTTCCTGAATATATTGACAAGGCCTTGCAGATTTGTGCCCAAAATGAAACAGAGGTGGCCATGTATGCTCACGCAAGTGTGGGGGTTATCCACCTGAGGCCTATCCTAGATCTGCGTTTGGAAGAAGATATTAAACGTTTTAAGGCGATAGCAGAACAGACTTTTGAGCTAGTAAAGGAATATGGCGGCTCCTGGAGTGGAGAACATGGAGATGGACTGGTACGTAGCCCTTTTAATAAAAAGTTCTTTGGCCCCACTCTCTATCAAGTATTTAAGGATATAAAGACCCTATTTGATCCGGAAAACCGGATGAATCCTGGAAAGATAGTGGAGGCACCAGATATGACCCAAAATCTCCGTTATGGGATATCTTATGAAGATAAAATCCCTGAAACGCACTATCATTATCGAAAAGATGAAGGGTTTGCTGAGTCTGTCCATATGTGCACCGGGGTAGGGGAGTGCCGAAAAATGTTGGGGGGAACGATGTGTCCGAGTTTTAAGGTTACCCGTGATGAGGAACAGTCTACTCGAGGTAGGGCCAATGCTTTGAGACTCGCGATGTCAGGTGAACTGGGAGAAGATGCTTTGAGCAGTTACCGGCTTCAGAAAGCCATGGACTTGTGTTTGTCCTGCAAAGCTTGCAAATCTGAGTGCCCCTCTAACGTAGATATGGCCAAGTTAAAAGGGGAAGTGCGCCAGATGTTTTATGATAAATATGGGGTTTCACAGAGGGACCGAGCGATTCGAGATACAGCCATGTCAGCTAAGCGCTTTTCTGGTCGTATGGCAGGAATAATAAACCGTATCCAAAGAACAGGGCTCTTCCGAAATGTATTGGAGAAACGCTTGGGCTTTGATAAACGGCGAGTTCTTCCAGACTATTCACCAGAGACTTTCATGACCTGGTACCGAAAAAATAAGTCAGCTTCCTCCCAGTCGGAAGGAAAAGTGGTAGTGCTTTTCGTAGATACCTATCTCAATTACTATGAGCCGGTAGTCGGTAGGGCTGCATTATCCTTATTGGAAAGCTGTGGGTATACGGTTTATCTGGCTGATGTCGGTTGCTGTCAACGTCCAGCTATCTCTCATGGCTTCCTTAGAGATGCGAAACAACGGGCTGTTGCGATGCTTCAAAGGTTAGATAAATTCCTGCAAAAAGGCTGGCCAATAGTGGTATGTGAGCCCTCTTGCGCCTCCGCCTTAGTAGATGATCTGGCTGATCTTATAAAGGACGAAGAGCTTTCCATACGGCTCAAAGAGCAGGTATTTATGATTGACCAATTTTTGAGCAAGGAAATGGAAGCTGGGAGAATCGATCCCGCTGACTTTCACTCTCCTATAAAACAGGTAACTCTCCATGGGCATTGCCACCAGAAAGCTTTGTTTGGTACAAAAGGAATGAAAAGTATTTTGAATCAGGTAAAAGGGCTCGAAGTCCAAGAGGTTGACAGTGGTTGCTGTGGAATGGCAGGTTCCTTTGGATATGAAAAGGAGCACTATGAGCTTTCCCATAAAATGGGAGAGCGGGTTTTATTTCCAGCTATAAGGAAGACAAAAAATGATACAGCCATTGTAGCATGTGGCTTCAGTTGTCGGCACCAGATTGGGCATTTTACAGGGCGAACGGCTATCCATTGGGTAGAGTTGTTTCGGAAGACGAATAAGTCTAGCCCTCAGTCAACACTTTTTTTGAAAAAGTAATTTTTTGTGTCCATTTTAGCGAAAACGCCAAATTTATGTCACACTCTTTTTTAATTTTTAGTGAAGATCATTCCGCTAAAGAAATGGAGGCCTTGATGAAGGCTGAGAAAAGTGCACAAGCAGAATGGGAACTTGCTGTAGAGGAGGAGCCAGAGGGAACGCGTTCACTGGATCCCACTGTATTGGTCGCCTTGGTTGGGGGAGGAGCTACTGTCCTTTCGGCGGTTGTTACCGGGGTAGTCAATTCTATTTTAACTATTTACAAAAACAAAGCTGAGAGAAGTAAACGCCAAATCGTTTTGAAGGGCAAAAATGGTCGAGAGTTGAGCATTCCTGCAGATACTACTGCGGAAAAAATACAAGAATATATGAAGTTGCTCAAAGAGTTAGAAATTGATGAGTTGGAATATGTGAGTGTAGAAGAGTAGTAAATAGTTGATGGACCACAGACCACAGTTTTTTTTGAGAGGCGCTATAATTTATTAATTTTTGTCCCCCCTAATTCTCCTCGTCTCAGAGCATTCATCCGTGGACTATTTACTGTCGATCATGGACTAAATAAACCAAATCTATGTCAACCAAACGAATTCTCTTTCTTGCTTCCAATCCAAGTGATACGGGTCGATTGCGTTTTGATAAAGAACACAAGGAGATCTCTGAAGCCATACGGAGGTCAAAATACCGGGACCTTTGCGAGTTGGATGAGGCCTTCGCCGTAAGTGCACGAGACATTTCCCGAAAGATCCTAGATGTTCAACCTCATATTTTGCATTTTACTGGGCATGGAAATCGAAAGGGACAGCTTATAGCAGAAGAAGGAGATGAACGCCAACTACTTGGCCCCAATGCCTTGGGGAGTCTACTGAGTAATTTCCAGGATTCGATTCGCCTCGTCTTTCTGAACGCTTGTTATTCAGAACGCAGTGCAGATGCGATTCTCCAACACATACCCTTTGTAATAGGGATGAAGGATGCTGTTCAGGATAGGACCGCAATTGAATTTGCTATAGGGCTTTATGATGCCTTTGGCGCCAAGGGTTTTGAATTGAGTCATGATGATATAGATTGGGCAGTGAAGTATGCTAAAAGTACGGTCTTCCTTGAGGGAGCATCTGGGGTAGATTTGCCTATTTTTCGATTTAATGAATCCTTAGTAAATACCTTGGGAGATGCCCCATCTACTTCTCAATCGACTGCGAGGATGGATCCACCAAATCCCCTAGATAAGATCGAAAGGTTGGTTGTTACAGATGGTCTAAAAGCAGCTGGAGAGGAATTATTTGCTTTGATGCAGAAGCAATCTTTTGGGCGCAAAGACAATGATATTATCCAGTTAGTGGGCCGAATCAATGGGTATTACCGCGATTTATTAGGGAATGTATTACGTTCAGAGGAAAAACAGGTTCGCGAAGCTCAATTGATGTCCTCCTTTACCGGTTTGATGGATGAGTTGCGTAAAAATTAGGGAATCTTATAGGCTTTTAATTTACTGAATACAAAGGCACCCCAAGGGCCATCATGGCTGATGGAGGTACGCATGGAAAGTCTCTTTCCGTTTTGAAAAATCATCGGGACTCCATTTGGAGCAAAGGATAGGTGTAACCCTTGGCTTGGAAGGTCAAGGAAATTGGCAATTTCTTCCAGAAGTAGAGACTTGATAGCCTGCGATAAGTGTTCTTTGGGAATCTCTCCCAGAAATACCACCTTCATTTGTTGCTTATTCAAGTAAGTACTTTTTGAACTCCTACAAATGGCATGAACATAGTCTCTATTTACCTCTATCTGCCCCCACTGCCTTCCCTTAGGAGTTTGGATTTGAAAGTGGAGATTGGGCAAATGCTTTTGTATCACAAAATCCTTAGGGGCAAAATAGCGCTTTCCAGATTGCTGGATATAAATTTTGTAGGCGGCTTCTTTCAATGCCCAAAATATGGCCAACATTTTCACTGGATCACTTGCATTCCTTATATATTTCTTTTCTCCTCGATTGAAAATTTTCGTCAAATAGCGGGGATCTAATCCTTTGGCACGTGGGCTTAAACTAGAGCGACATACAATGTCGTTTCCCAAGAATAGCTTAGAGGGAGAGAGGGGGGAGGGGAGAGTGTTAGGGAATTGATAATGCCCGACATCAAAATTCAAGATTTATTTAGCTTTTATTAGCTAAGGAAGCCTGGATCACCTCTACTGCAGCCCCTACCGTCAGCATTTGTTCGGCAGATTCGTCATCAATTTCGATATCAAAGGCTTCTTCAGCATCCAAAATAATATCCACCAAATGTGCTGAATTGATGTTTAAATCCTGAAGGAGATCGGTCTCAGGCTTAACCTGATCCAATAAAGTTTTGTCTTCTACATACACTTCAATGAGGGTGCGGAGTTTTGTCTGGATTTCTTCTTTTGTCATGGGGGAGGAAATTGGTGGTCAGTAGTCTGCCTTAGTAAAATAGCAAAGTTCGATGTCGGTAAGAGGTTTTTATAAAGATGAAAGCTTATTATATTTTCCCAGAACTACGCAGGCATTCACATCGCCAAATCCAAAACTGGATTTGATTATGTAATCTGGAGAAATATTTGGCATTCCCTTCCGAAGAACTCTTGAAGGGTTGATTTGTTTTTCAACTAAAGGATGTAGGTCCTCTGCATTGAGGGTGGGATGCAAATAGCCGTGATATACTTGTAGGCAGCTTGCTATGGATTCAATAGCCCCTGCAGCACTTAGGCAATGACCTATCATAGATTTGGTGGACTGAATATACGGAAACTCCATCCCCCCTCTTTCCAACGCTTCACACCAAGCCTGTACCTCAAGAGAATCTCCTCTCGTTGCTGTCAGGTGGCCATTGATTGCCACTATTTGAGAAGGGGATACCTGAGCATTGGACAAGGCATCCTTAATACATCTTTTCATACCTTCCATATTGGGGGCTGTCATGGTGCCACGACCACGCTGTCCCCCGGAATTCATAGCTCCTCCCATAAATTCGGCATAAATGCGCGCGCCTCGTTCCAGGGCTGATTCCAGAGACTCTAATACCAATACGCCCGCCCCTGAACCCGGTACAAAGCCCGCCGCACTTGCACTTAGTGGCCGAGAAGCACGTTCTGGCTCTTCGTTAAATTTTCTACAGAGGACGCGCATTGAGTCAAAGCCCCCCCAAACATAGGGACCGTGGCTGTCACAGCCTCCCGCGAGCATTCGCTGTGCCTTACCCATCCGAATGCGATCTGCTGCGAGTATGATTGCCTCTGTTCCTGTACAGCAGGCTGAGGCATTAGTACTAACTTGATTTCCTAGCCCCAGAGCTCCCCCAAGGTGTGCACTGGCACTACTGGCCATCGCTTGCTCAATGATCCGACTTCCTAGGCGTTTTACCCTACCCGCATCGACTTCCAATACGCCATCTCTTAGGGCTTCTATTCCCGTCATCCCAGATCCCAATATACATCCGCTCTCCCAATGAGGTTCCTCTTGAGATGCAGGAGTTAACCCGGCATCTGCCCAGGCCATCTGACCTGCAATAGCCCCATAAATTACGCCGCTGCTTTTGAGCGTTCTAAGGGTCAGTTCAGAAAAGTACTCGTGCTTCGTTTCCTCAGTCAGGGGAGGAATTCCTCCCACCTTACAGCCAAAGTTGAGTTCTGCAAGCTTATCTATATAAGCGATACCTGATTGTCCGGTACGCAAAGCCTGGTTAAATTCCAGTACTCCTACTCCATTCGGAGCTACTACTCCTATCCCCGTAATTACGACGCGTATCCTATTCATATTGGTTTATAAGATCATCATTCCAGCCAAAGATCCTTTACATATTATTTTCTCATCTTCATTGAACATCTTGACCCGGCACTTGAGCTTGTTGAGTCGAAAATAAAGCTTTTCGGCCTGTACCCATACCTTCTCTCCGGGATAAACCGGGGAAAGAAAATCCACTTCTGCCGAACTAAAAACAGGTTGGACCTTTTCCTTCCTTCCTTCTGCCATAAGCAAGTATATCCCTAGGCCTATCAGCCCAATTTGAGCCATACATTCAATGAGAATAACCCCGGGGGTTATGGGATTCTTTGGGAAATGCCCTGTATAAAATCCCATGTCTTCTCGAAATAAAAAGCTTCCCTCGATACCCGCTGAACTGACCTGGGTAATTTCATCCACAAAGCGGAAAGGTTCTTTTTGAGGGATAAATTGTAGAATTTCTTCAGGGGACATAAGAAGGCGTATTTTAGTTAATAGTCAACGATCTACGGTCTAAGGAAATAATAAATTGATAATTGAAAAAATGCTTGATTAGTCGACTGTCTACAGTTTAGCCTTTTTAATGGGCTCTTGAGCCATTTATTCCTTCTCCAGACTATTGACCTCGACCATGGACCATTAACCTACCTCAGCCTCTCCCCACCATCAACGGGGATGACAGCCCCATTAATCCAGGAAGCTTCTTCCGTACACAGGAGGTATATTACTTTCGCGACATCTTCTGGTAAGGTTAACCGTTGAAAGGGGTTGCGCTCTCTGGCTCTTTCTTTCAGCATATCGGCTTGTGGAATCATGCGTAATGAAGGCGTATCGGTTACTCCTGCTTGAACAGCATTGGCCCTGATTCCTAAAGGAGCCAACTCTACGGCCATTTGACGTACGAGGGACTCTAAGGTAGATTTGGCTGCTGAAACTGCTCCATATCCAGGCCATACCTTTTGATTGCCCTCACTCGTCAGACCAATGACTCGAGCATCATCAGCAAATAAGTCCAATTCCAGGATGGCCTGAGTCCATTCCCAGAGACTGGTAGCCATCGCCAGTAAGGTAATCCGGAAATCAGCCTCGCTAAGTCTTTTTTGGGGACCTTCTTCAGGATTCATGGGATTGAGGTTTCCCTTGGCAATGGAATGTAGAAGTAGGCGGATAGAGGCCCCCTTTTTACAATATTTGGCCATTTCATCCAAAACTTCTTTTCGCGTTTCGGGCTTTAAGGCATCTTTGTTGAAATGTATGAGTTCTATTCCAAATGTGCGCAACAGGGAAAAATGCTCTTCAATTTTCCCCAACGCAGAACGCTTATCCCGATGAAGAATACAGAGGTTGATTCCTTTTTCAGCTAACAGCCGGGCTGTAGCCAGGCCTATGCCACTCGATCCCCCCAAGATGATGGCCCAATAATTTCTATCTCGAAAATCGTGCATAATTAGTCATTTGGTTATTCGGCCCATAGTCGATAGTCAGTGGGGTATATTTTTTGAGGTGTGAGAATTGCCCTATACCAATTTAGAACACTCACTCCTGTTGCCTCGTTCCGCATTCTGTGGACTGTGGTCTGTCGACTATTTGCCCTCACTACTCCCACCTAAGCAATAATCGCTGTGCGGTAAAGCCCGGACCAAAGCCCAGCATGAGGCCTAGGTCTCCTTCTGTATGGGCCGTGTCAAATACTTTGTCCAATACATATAGGACTGTAGCGCTTGACAAATTTCCATATTCCTTCAATACTTCTCGCGTTTCATCAATGTGTTTCCCGACGGCATGAAGGACACTTTCTACTGCCTGAACAATTTTTTTTCCGCCGGGATGAAAAATGAAGTGCTTGATGTCTTCCAAGTGGGTATCATTTCGCTCGAGGAAGGGCTGAACAACTTCCTGAAAGTGTTCAGTGATAGCTTCAGGCAGTTGAGGTGATAGGACCATCTTGAAGCCTGAATTGCTCAATCTATACCCTAGAAGATCAATCGTATCATAGAAATGTAACATTTCTGTATCGATTATCGCGGGTTTCATTTCTTGAGAAGGGCCAAGTATAGCGCAGGCACAACCATCTCCAAAAATAGCCGCACTAACCACATTTTCCATGGAAAAGTCTTCATGCTGAAAGTTACTGGTGGGAGATTCTACTGCGATGACTGCAGCATATTTATCCGGTTGACTTTTGAGAAGATTTTGCCCATAAATAAGGGCCGAAGCTCCTGCTGCACATCCCATTTCTGTAACGGGAAGGCGCATAATATCTTGGCGTAATTTTAATCGATTGATGAGATAGGCGTCCAAAGAGGGAATCATATAACCCGTGCAACTGGTTGTGATGATGATATCCAGATCTTCTGGCTTGATCTGTGCTCTTTCCAAGGCCTCTGAAAGGGCCTTTTCTGCAAGCTCAACGGATTTCTCCATGTATAGCGAGTTTTTTTCTTCAAATGAGGTGCTCCGAAACACTTCGTCAATATCCATAATGGAATATCTCCTGTCTACTTCAGCGTATTTGAAGATTCGGAGGATTTTCTTTTGAGTTCTCTCAGGTTGATCCTTGATCCATGCTTTGATATGGCTTAGACTTTCTTCAGTCGTTCGACTAAAAGGGGGTAAGGCTTTGGCAACGGATAAAATTTTAGGATGGGTAAGGTTCATGAGGGTAAATTACTAATTGATGGCGAAAAGCCCAGCGCCAGCTAATTTCTCTTCGAGAAGAAGGAAGGAAATGCAGGAGTTTTTTCCAATCTCTTTGAGTAAAACCCTTTCGAATGGAAAGGCTTCCGTCCTTTCTTACCATAGGAGATGCTCCCAAAATTCTGGTGATGATTTGATATAGGATATATGGAATAGGATGTCGCTGAAGATCGTTGATCAAAATAGCGGATTGTACCTGTTGGCACCACAGAGGTAGGTAGGTCCTTAGGGTCTCAGTGGGAAAATGGTGAAGTACTAGGTTAAAGGTAAGGATATCACAGGAAATGTCGAGTAGGGTGTTCGAAAAGATATCTCCTTGAATCACTTCCACTTCCCGGTAAGACTGGAGTTGACTTTGGGCAAACTTAACCGTAAAAGCATTTGCATCTATACCGATAAACTTCATGGAAATGCCTTCGGCACGGGCCCAATCAGCCATCACCTTAAGGGTGTCTCCCCCTCCACACCCTGCGTCTACTAATAGGAATTCTCGTGAGCGTTCATCAAAAAATCCCATTTTTTTAAGTCGTTTCAATCCACCGATGGTGACCTTATGTCCGCCAAGAAAGGCATTGATCGTTTTAAGTTGCTCCAAGGCAGTGACGAGTTCAGGACCCTCTAAGTCGAGGTCATCCATTTGCTCACTTTCTAAGGACCGATGTGAAAAATTCGGTAGCATATTGAAGAGAACCCAGTTAGGCTCATTTAGTTTAGGAAGAAATAGGATGACCGTGGGTTTTGCGGATAATTGTTCCTGTCAAGCTAGGAAGACGCCTAATTAGTGGTAAGGCAAGTTCAGATAGGTGGGGAAGGAAAAAGGTGCCTTGGAGCATTTTTCCAACCTTAAGTCGAGTCCCAAAGCTTTGTTTCCATCTGGTTTGATAACTTTTCTCTAGCTCGGAACGGGAATAGTGCCCATTAAAATAGCCCTCTATGCATTCTGCTGCTATTTTAGCTGAGTGAATAGCCATCGCCATTCCGTTTCCACAAAGGGGGCTGATTAAGCCTGCTGAATCCCCGACCATGAGAATATGTTGGTCGACTACTGGCTTAGTAGCAAAGGAGATATTGCTTATCACCAAGGGGTTTATGTACAAGGATTGACTGTTCTCCATAAAGTCCTTGAGGAAGGGATTTTTTGTTAAAATGGATTGTTCCATCTGGTCTATAGATCCTGCTCGCTTGAGTTGGGAAGTATGAACCAGGTAGCACATGTTGACCTTATTGTCCTCAATTTGAGAGATTCCGCAATATCCTCTTGGGAATAAATGAAGAGCAATTAAGTCTGCTGGAAAACTTCCCTCCCGATGGTATTTTACCCCTACGAAGGCTGCCTTTTTTGATATGAATCGCCGTTTGATCAAGTGATCTATTCTAGATCGTTTGCCGTGGGCACCTATTAGGACTCGGGCTTGCCAGGATTGATGAGAGGAATTTCTCAAAGTAAAGAGCTCAGAATTATACTCAATACCTGAGATAGTAGTTTTCTCAAAAACCTCTACACCAGATTTTAAGGCTAATTGATATAAGGCATGGTCTAAAAAATGTCTGCTTATGCCTATTCCCCCCAGGGGTAAGTGGCTTTCCATGGATTTACCAGATAGGCTAGTCAGCAGTAAGCGACTGATTTGACTGGGTTTCCTGGGGCTGATTTGTAAGCCTAACTGCTCAAAATAACTAAGTACCTCCTTGGATACGTACTCCCCACAAACTTTATGAAAGGGGTAGCTTTTTTTTTCAAAGAGGGCTACTTGAAAGCCTTTTTGTGCCAATTGGATAGAGGCTACCAAGCCCCCAAGGCCTCCGCCAATGATGGCAACGTCGTAGGTAAGCATGTTCTACTAAGAAATGATTTTTATCACTAATTTCAAATAAAACAAAACCGCTTAGATCGACTTAGTACTATAGAATAGGATTGAAAAATTTCTTAAGTGATAGTAAATTCATCAAAAAAATTGTCAATGAAGCAATTCATCCCTTTTTTACTATATGCCTTGTTAATATCATTTTCGCTAACATCTTGCGAGGATAATAATAGAGATACCCCCAGTCCACAGGTGGATGGAGACGGTATTTTCGAGTTTAACGTTGTTACTCGAATAGACGGAGAAAGCTTTGTCCCTGGTGTGGTGTATAAATCCGTTCAAAACCGAGATTTTTTTGTGAATCGGCTGAAGGTTTACTTTTCAGATATCACTCTCATCGATGAGCAAGACCAAGAGACCGTTCTCTCAGAAATAGAGCTATTTGATTTGACCCAAGCCGGTGCCCAGAAAGTATTTCATGGGGAAGGTTCTTACAAGCAATATGAAGTACCTGCCAAGAACTATAAAGGAGTCAAATTCGGAATAGGAGTCTCTAAGCGCTTCAATCATATGGATCCGGCGGAGTTTGCTCCAGAGCATCCCCTAAGTGTCTTTAATGAAATGCATTGGAATTGGGCCGCAGGATACCGATTCATGGTATTTGAAGGAAAAATAGACTCTAGCCTCACAGCAGATGGAGTTGAGTTAGCAAAAGACTTTATATACCATATAGGCTTGGATACCCTTTATAGGGAGATTGAGATTATGGATTCAGATTTGGCCTTCAGTGTTCCAAAGGGAGATGAGCTTCAGTATGTCATTGAATTGGACCTCAATCGAATGTTCTTTAGAGAAGGGGATACCCTCAATATTTTGGAAAAGCCAACGAGCCATTCTGTACCTCCCGGGTCAGATGATTTTAATACGGCCCAAAAACTCATTGATAATTTAGTGGAAAATTCCTTGTTCAAGGTTCCTTTATAGTTTTTTATGTATAGAAGGGATTGGAATTTGTTGTTGATAGGAACCTTTCTGGTGTCTTTATTTGCCTGCCAGGGAGAAGTTGACCTACCTCAGGTGAACAGAGGAGGGCTATCATTGGAATTACCCGATCATTTTCCTCAAAACTTGTCTCCCTATTTATCAGATGAAAACCCCTTAACCCAGGCCAAAGTAAACCTGGGAAGAAAGTTGTTTTTTGATCCCAGTTTATCCATTGATTCAACAGTTTCATGTGCTTCCTGTCACAAACCCGAACTAGCCTTTACAGATGGGAGAAGCAAAAGTATGGGAGTTGATGGGAGGGTGGGCCTGCGCAATGCACCCACTCTTGCTAATGTACTATTCGGCCAATCCTTCTTTTGGCATGGGAGTTCTCCCACTTTGGAACGTCAGGTCATTTTTCCTTTGGAAGACGAGGCTGAAATGGCTAATAGTTTCCCGGAAATTATTAGCCGCCTAGAAGCTGATCCAGAATATGTGGAAATGTTTGAACAAGCTTTTGGAGAGTCTCCCATGCCTGACAACCTTACAGATGCCATAGCCTCATTTGAGCGTATCTTATTGAGTTATCAATCTCCCTACGATAAGTTCTTGGGGGGAGACTCCTTAGCCCTTACGACTTCTCAATTGCGTGGACTTACCTTATTCAATGGAGAGAAGGCAGAATGCTTTCACTGCCACAATCCCGCTTTTCTTTTTACAGATGAGAGTTTTAAAAATAATGGTCTTTACGAAGTATATTCGGATCCTGGCCGTTGGGAAGTATCGGGAAGAGAAGAGGATCGAGGCAAATTTAAAGTTCCTACCCTACGGAATATTGCCCTTACTGCTCCTTATATGCATGACGGGAGCCTTAGTACCTTAGAAGAGGTAATAGACCATTATGCAAGTGGGGGTAAAAATCACCCCAATAAAGCACCAGAAATTAGGCGTTTCATTTTGAGTGAAACGGAAAAAGAAGATTTGATAAATTTTCTGGAATCCTTGACTGACCCTGAATTTGTAAATAATCCGTTATTACGAAATAATTAAAATAATTAATTTAGGATTAAATTTTATTTATATTTTACTGGAATCGTTTTTGTGAATATATTTATTTGACTATCAATTGTTTATTACTGATAGGTGCCTTCCTCATTTCGATTTCCCCAATTAAACTTTCCTTATTTCCCAATCAAGGAATGTTTTTTTTATGGTTTTTTTCTTGCATTGTTATCCAAATGTTAATAAATTGTAATTAAACACCATGAATATTTGAGCACCCTACCCAATTTAGGCCTCCATCGGGAAGTCTATTGGTAGGATGGGAGATTCTCTCGAACAAAATTGAGAGCTGGAGGGCTTATTTCAACTATTTCAACTTCGACTAGGATAGATTTCGTGGCGTGATAGCATTCAGGCCTCGAATAAAGAAGCTCATATTTTTAAAACTTATGGAATACCATAAATGTGATAGAGGAGAGATTTTTAAAAAGTGATATGTTTCGATTTTTCATAGTACTCTTGGTTTCTTTGCTCTCCGTGAATGTTGTATGGAGCCAGCATGCAATAAAGCTTTCCGATGTACCTGGGCTATTTGATTACCAGAAAGTAGACTTAAAACCTAGCCCCCTCAATCAGAATTTAGTGCGAAAAGCGATAGGATACCCTTCAAAGGCGATAAAGGAGGGCATAGAGGGGAAGGTATTTTGTAGGGTACTGGTAGATGACAAGGGCAATTACATAAAGCATAAACTGACGCGGGTTGACCACCCTTTGTTGGGGAAAGCGGTAAATGGCAAGGTCCATTTTCTCAAATTTACCCCTGCCTTTATTAAACGTCGTTCTGTGAGTGCCTGGGTAAATGTAGTTTTTTCCTTCAGGGAGAAAGACCAACACTTAGAGTTTGACCGAGTGAAATTAGTTTCTCCTCTTTCTCGAAAGCTGAATAATCCCCTGAAAAGGGCTTCATATTTTCAATCGGAAGGCCAAATGGCTTTGGAAGAGGAAAATTATCGGGCGGCTGTTCGGATGTTTTCTCAGGTGATAGAAATAGGAAAAGAACATCATAAGAAAGCCTCTTTCAAAAAATTATCTCTAGCTGCATACAGCGCAAGGGGAAAAGTCTATTCTTTCCAAGGAGACTTTGAGCAGGCAATCAAAGACTATACAGAGGCTATAGGACTAGCTCAGACTGGCCTAAAGAAACAAAACGATGTTCAGATTCAATTACTCTTCTTATACCAAACGCGCGCCTATCTCTATCTTTCAAGAGGGGAGCCATATGAGGCCCTAGAAGATTTAAGACGTGTTGAACAAACGGCTAGCGAAAAAATATATACAATAGATGCATTGTTGGCTGAAGTATATTTGGAATTGGAAGAATGGGAAAAAGCCCAAGAGAAATTAGCAGAAACTCAATTGGGAATGGATAGTGCTTCTGAAGAACTTTCTTCGGAGTTTCAAGCCTATGTTTACTTGCTTAAAGGGATTCTCCAAATCCAGCAAAATACATATGAAGAGGCTTTTGCCTCGCTTCAAGAGTCTATAAACCTTCAGGCGGCCAACCCCATAGCTTATTTTTATAAAGGTTTGGCTATATGGCAGCTTGAAGGGAAGCAACACGTTTGTGAAAACATGCAAATTGCTATAGATCTAGGGCTTTCTGGGAATCGTTTGACTCAGGCAGAAAAACTTCTTATTGAAACGAATTGCCATCCGGAGTACAGTTGGAATAAAATAGAGGGGAGATAAGCCCTTGTCCCCTTTTTTCAAAGATAATTCCTTTGCGTCCCTGTTTCAGCCCAAACTTCCTATTTTATATACCTAGCACCGTAAGATGGGAAGGCATGCAAGGCACTCAACGAGGTTTTGTTAGGTTTAGAGTTGGGAAAATCAGGAACCCAATCGGGTTTTACTTTCCCTCTGACATCAGCCGTAAAATTTGGTCTACCTCTAAATCCTCCTGGAGTTTTTCGAGCAAGTTCATAACTTTCTTTATTTAAGATCGAATTCCCTTGAAAGGCACCATATCTTACATAAAGGTTAGCTGCAATTTTTTTTTCTCCTCTAATGACGGGCCCGGTATACGTTACAAGTCTTGGTCGTAATTCATCAATTATTTCCCACGCCTGCTTTACTGAAATTGGGTAAATGGTAATAAACTTACCATCCAGGTCATCTGGGAGGGGTCCCGTCCGGGAAATTTGAGAGTGAAGAAGCGTAAGGGGTTTTTCAACGAGTTTATGGCCTACTTTGAATCTTTGAATTATAGGTAAAAGGAGATCAGCAACCTTCTGACAATCATCTGGGTAGGCACTTATATGAATTTTCCAACCTTCTGCGGGCATTTTATAGCTGGTACCTGTTTCATGATAACCTAAAAAAACAGATCCCGGCATTTTCATATATCCAGGTCCTGGATTTACTGAAAAATTTGAGAGATTAACGGCTTTCCGTTTGGGAAGAT
Source organism: Bacteroidia bacterium (assembly GCA_965263105.1). Classification (GTDB taxonomy): domain Bacteria; phylum Bacteroidota; class Bacteroidia; order J057; family J057; genus JBCCTX01. Next base: position 3,515,730 of record CBDHGL010000003.1, read on the forward strand.
GAGTTGGGTCGGACATGGTGTTGAGGGGTTATATAGATTAATATTGTGGGAAAAAAGGTACAAAAATTACAAAGGGTAAAAAAGTTTAATCTGGGTTAAATAATACACGGAATAATTATTCACTCCTTTTTTTCATCAACTCCACGTGACTCGCATCACAGAGTGGAAAATTCTTGGAGGCACCACAGCGACATAGAATAGTCATCCGCTCATGAGAGGAGACTTCTCTTCCTTTCAAGTCTTTGAGTACAACATCCCCCTTGATGACCAAGGGGCCTTTGGGTACCAAGACTACTTCAATGGGACTTTCCCCAGAGTAATTGTCAGGAGGCGTTCTTCCCTCTATAGTTAATGCGCCACTAGGGCATTCGTCTACTAATTGGGTAATCTCTTCGGAAGAGGCGGCAGTCATATTGACCCAAGGGCGCTGCCTCAGGCTAAAGACTTTGGGCAATCCTCTGAGACAAATCCCTGTATGTTTACATACTTTGGGTTTCCAAACTACCGTGATTTCACCGTTGGTGTAGGTAAGGGTATCTTTTGACATGTAGGAGTGTTTTGTTTGTCTAACAATATAAAAAAAGCAGGGTTATTCAGGCAAATCCCTTTATCCCTTTATCATCGTGTTACTTTGAATACAAAGTATGAATTATTAATTTTAAGGGATTGTTAAATTTATAATCTCTAACTTCCTCTAAAACATCCTACCAAAGCATTTTTACCATTTAAATAATTTTTTTACCCTTTACTATGAAAAACTACACTAAACTCGTAATCAGGCCATTTTATATGGTCCTGATACTCCTATTAGCAAGTTTCTCAGGATTTGCCCAGGTATCTGGGGTTGTGAGAGACTTTGCCACAGGCGATCCATTGGTAGGGGTTTCCATCCTGATAAAAGGAACTGCTCAGGGAATGATGACAGACGCAGATGGCGCCTATTCCCTAGATGCAGCTTCGGATGCTACCCTTATTTTTTCTCTAACGGGCTACATCAATGTAGAAGAACCTGTTAACGGTCGAAGCACCATCAATCTAGCTATGGAATCAGAACGCGTGCTAGATGAAGTAGTTATCACAGGATATACTGCTCAAAGTAAGCGAGAAATTACAGGTGCTGTCGCTACAGTGAGTAGTGAAAAGCTCCTTGCAGTACCCGCAACTACTTTTTCTCAACAGCTACAAGGGCGAGCCTCTGGGCTTACCATTATCAATGATGCGACACCTGGAGGGGAGGCAACCGTTAGGATTCGGGGTTTTGGTACGGTAGGGAATAATAATCCCCTCTATATCATTGATGGGGTACCTACCCAGAGTCAATCAACCTTGAATCCCAATGACATTGAAACGCTGCAGGTGCTCAAAGATGCATCCGCTGCCTCTATTTATGGCTCTCGTGCTGCAAATGGAGTTGTTATCATCACTACCAAAAAAGGAAAATTAGGTCGTCCCAAGCTTTCCTATTCAGGATACTACGGTTGGCAGACTGCTGAGAAGGATGTAGAATCTCTCAATGCCCGAGAATTGGGCGAATATCTCTATTTTGCGGACTTGTACGCAGGTAAAGACCCTTCTCACGGACAGTACTCCTTCGGTCCAAATGGAGAGGTGACCATCCCCACCTATGTATTTCCCAGTGGGGCAAGTTCTGTTGATGAAAGCCTGTATTCTTTGACTCCAGATAATATTTTTGCTATCACTGATGCTGCTGATACCTATTGGTGGGGGGAGGTAACACGAGATAATGCCCCAATTATGAACCATCAATTGTCTGCCACGGGAGCAACCAATACAGCTAAATATGCCTTTAGCATGAACTACTTCACTCAGGATGCGGTAACGCGTTTTGTAAGTTATGACCGTGCCTCCCTCCGTGCCAACACCGAGTTTTCCGTAGCAGACGGTCGGTTGACCATTGGAGAAAACTTGACTGTCGCCTTGGGAATCAGAAAAGGGGGCTTTGGAAATAATGGAGAGCAAAATGCTGTTTCAGGATCTTATAAGCACCATCCCTTGCTTCCTGTCTACGATATTGCAGGAAATTTTGCCGGGAGCCGTGGTGCCAACCTGGGGAATAACTTCAATCCCTTTGCTACCCTGGCTCGTAATGTTGATGACCGTACTTGGAACCTGAGAACCTTTGGAAATGTCTATGCAGAATTGGAGATCCTAGAGGAGTTATCTGTTCGGACTAGCTTTGGCGTGGACTTCAATGCATCCAGAAGAAGAGACATTGGTCGTCCTCAACCGGAATATGTGGAAGGAAACTTTATCAATAGCTCTAATGCCAGCAATAATTACGACTACCAATGGGTTTGGTCCAATACCTTAAACTACAACAAAACCTTTGCTGAAGTACACCGAGTAAATGCGAATGTAGGGATAGAGGCCATAGAGGCTTTTGGAGAGTTTTTTGGAGCGGGCAGACAGCGTTTCGCTTTTGAGACCACGGATATTATCAGTTATCTCGACCTAGGGGATGCAACTACGGCCTCCAACTTTGGTAATGTTTCCAGAGACTTTTCACTTTTCTCCCAGTTTGGCCAGTTTAATTACAGCTACAACGATAAGTACCTGGCACAGTTCACCATTCGTAACGATGCTTCCTCAAGATTTAGACAAGCATCTAATAGTGCCGTCTTCCCCGCCTTCAGTTTGGGATGGCGGATATCCGATGAGCCCTTTTTCCAGCGGGCCTTACCCTTTGTAAATGATTTCAAGGTTCGCTATGGATGGGGACAAACGGGTAACCAAGAAATTGGGGATTACAATGCCTTCACAACTTATCGCTCAGACATCTTCCATGCAGGGTATCCGATTGATGGAAGTAATAGCAACCCTACTATCGGGTTTGATGCCGCTTCTTTTGGAAATCCCAACGCTAAATGGGAGACTACTACTTCCAATAACCTAGGCTTTGATGCCTTGATGTTGGATAACCGCCTATCAGTGGAATTTGATATTTGGAACCGGGTGACTACTGACATGCTTTTGCAGGTACCCATTACCTTCTCTGCTGGAGATGCAGTTGCTCCTTCCTTTAATGTAGGGCAGGTTACCAACGAAGGGATTGACCTGGCAGCTTCTTTTTCAGATGAAGTAGGAGACTTCTCCTATAGCATAAGCGGTAATTTCTCTACCTATCGCAATAATATTGATGCCTTAAACACGGAAGATTCAAGAATCTTCGGGAATAGCTCACGCGTTCCCTCCATGACAGTTACCCAGGTAGGAAATCCGATCTCTTCCTTCTTTGGATTCAATATACTGGGAATCTTCCAGTCTCAGGCAGAGGTAGAAGGCTATCCAGAATATGGGGCTTATAACGCTCCTGGTAAGTTCAAAGTTGAAGATGTGAATGGCGATGGCCAAATCAATGATGATGACAGAACTATTATTGGAAATCCCCACCCAGACTTTACGTATGGCATTAATATCAATGTAGGCTATAAGAATTTTGACCTTACCTTGTTTGGAAATGGTTCTCAAGGAAACGATATATTTAACTATGTTCGTTTCTTTGCTGACTTCAACTCCTTCCAAGGAAATCGCTCCAAAAGGGCCTTGTATAATGCGTGGCAACCTACCAATCCTACAGCTCCCCGTAGCGAATGGGTAGCAGCCAATCCTGGGGCTACCTCACCTATCATGGATGCCAATGACCAGATTTCCAGTAGAGTCTCTACCTACCTCATCGAAGATGGTAGCTACTTCCGCATGAAGAATGTCCAGCTGACCTATACCTTTCCTCGGAGCCTCGCCGCTAACTTAGGCTTAACGGATGCCCAGGTGTATATTCAGGGACAAAATGTATTCACTATCACTGATTATTCTGGATTGAATCCAGAAATTCAGACTGGGAATGACACTACGCTAGGATTTGATGGAGGCTTCATGCCAGTTTCTAGGACCACTATCCTTGGTGTAAGAATAGGATTGTAATACCCGAAACATTAATTGACTAAATAATTAAACATAGATTAGACAATGAAATCAATAAAAATATATCTAACACTTTTTTTACTGTGTGCCTTCTTATCCTGTGATGAGGAGTTTTTGACCAAGAATCCCCAGGCACAATTCAGTACGGTGGGACTCCAGACTCCTGAGGGAGTAGAAGGTATCCTTTTGGGGGCCTACAACATGGTCGACGGATCCGGATTGGATGGCCAGGCTGCGTGGGAGAATGACATTCACAACTGGGTATTTGGAGGCATATCTTCGGATAATGCACTCAAAGGGACGGATGCAGGGGACCAACCTGAGCAATCCTTTATTGAGGCTTATGATTTCAACTCCTTCAACAACCACATTAGAAATAAGTGGCGGGGGCTTTACAAAGGGGTAGCACGTTCCAATGATGCGATTGTTTCGGCACGTCAGGTGGATGAACTTGACGCCGCCAGAAGAGATCAGATTATAGCTGAAGCCACTTTCTTAAGAGGGATTTTTCATTTTGAAGCGCAAAAAATGTGGAAATTTCCCCCCTACATAGACGATGCAAACTATGACATTAACGATGTGGAAAGTACCAAGATCCCTAATTCAGGAAAGATCTGGGAAAACATTGAAGCAGACTTTGAGGCAGCAGCAGCAGTTCTTCCTGATGTACAATCGGTCATAGGAAGGCCCACTAGCTTTGCCGCTAAAGCCTTTTTAGCTAAAGCAAAGATGTATCAAGGTTGGGATGAAGGGGGAAATGCAAATACGGCTAAATTACAAGAGGCCAAAGTATTGCTTGAAGAGATCGTAAATTCTGGCTTGTATACCCTGACCCCAAAGTATTCAGATAATTTTTTCGTTAGTACCAACAACAACTCTGAGTCTATTTGGGAGGTTCAGTTTGCAGTGAATAGTGCCTCTACAGATAATGCCAACAGTGGTGTTGGGCTTGCGCACCCTTATGTGGCTCCTTGGGGATGCTGTGGTTTTTACCAGGCACCACAAAATTTGGTTAATGCCTTTAAAACAGAGAGTGGTCTTCCCCTTTTAGATTCCTTTAATGATTCGGATGTTACCTGGGAAACAGAGTATACAGGGACTTTAGATCCCAGACTAGATCACACAGTTGGTAGACCCGGTATCTTGTACAAAGGATTTCAGATTCACCAAACGGATTTTATTCGGGACCTGTCCTATGCAGGGCCCTATTCCTCTATGAAACATGTAGGTGAACCTGAAGCATTCGGTATTGGAGGTTGGGGAAACCTGACTGCTAACAACTATCGCATCATGCGCCTATCTATGGTCATGCTTTGGTTGGCAGAGGCAGAGGTAGAATTAGGAAACCTAGAAAGAGCCAGGGACCTCGTCAATCAGATTCGTACCAGAGCTTCTAATCCTGATGACTTTGTCCCTAAAGCGGTACAAGGATCTGACTCACGTCAAAGCTTCACCGTATTAAATGAACCCGCAGCCAATTACTCCGTATCCACCTATGATGATCCTTGGACCGACGCAGCCACTGCTAGAAAGGCTGTTCGCTTTGAGGAAAGGCTGGAGTTTGCGATGGAAGGACATAGGTTCTTTGACCTTCAGCGCTGGGGAGTTCAAGCAGAGGTGCTGAATGCCTATCTGGAGAGTGAATCACGTTATCGCGTCTATCTTCAGGGAAAATTCTTCACCGAGGGGAAAAATGAATTCTATCCCATTCCAACAGAGGCCATTGACCGTTCTTTTTTAGAGGGACAACCTACTCTGACCCAAGACCCTGCTTATAACTAGCAGAAAAGATAGAAAAGATTGCCCGGATCCTATTTATTTAGGATCCGGGCTTTTTTGATAAGGTCTTATTTTGCAATTCCTCGATTAGCCACAGTCATCAATTTTTTGAAAAAACCAGGATCGTAGTGATCCTGGCGTAGTAAAGTAAGTAGGTAATAAGATGAATCGTTCATAGACCATGGTCGACAGTTTAGCGTAAAGCAGGCGAGAGCTGAGAGGGGAGAGAATTATTGAGAGTAACGGTACTCACTCCTTACACCTCACCCCTCAAGGCTTGCTCAAGCCATAGACCGTGGACTATCGACTATTAACTCCCCTCAATACCCCGGATTTTGATCCAGCTGATTATTAGGATCTACTTCGATATCCGGTATAGGTAGGGCCCATTGATTTTCATTGACTACAGTAGGCTTTAGCGTTGAGATATTTCCGTATCGGATGGCGTCAAACCACTCGTGGCTCCCCTCAAAGGAGAGTTCCCTTACCCGTTCTTCTTGGATTAAGGGTAGCAACTCTTCGCCAGTAGATGCCGTAATAGCGCCTAAGCCTGCCCTAGCCCGAACGGTATTCAAAGCATCCACTGCCTGCCCCAAATCCCCCCCACTTCTAGCTAGGGCTTCGGCTTTGATGAAATACATTTCAGCCAATCTAAGAATATAGGTAGGATCATCTCCAGCCGTCAAGTTGGGATACTTCCTCACTTCAGGTCCATCAGGGGTTACCCCGATAGAAGCTCCTTCTCTGGGATCCCCCGCAATAAGGGTGGTGAACTGCGCAGTAGGTCCGTAGTCGTATCTCCCAGCGCCCAATTCAGAGCTGGGAGATAGATGGAAGAAGGTGTGTCCACTTCCCTCTGTTTGACTTGAGAACATGGCAAAGATGAGTTCAGAACTATTGAGCCGGTTGACGAAAATATCACCGTAACTAGCTTCTAGGGTAAAAACTCCCCCTTGGATTACTTGGTCTGCCAACTGTGCAGCCGTTGCATAATCCTGTGCATAAAGTGCTGCCCGAGCCTTTAAGGCCTGGCCTGCCTCCCTAGAAGCTAAATATGATACAGAATAGCCAGGTCCATTGGCGATTACATCGTCCAAGTCCGAAAGAATTGAAGCATATACTTCTGAAACAGTGGATCTGGGAAGCTGGGCATTAATGGCATCTCCCGGTTCAAGGCGAAGGGGAATTCCCAAGGGAGAGGAATTATCCCAGAAGCGGCCAAAGAGGCGTAATGCATCAAAATGGGCCATAGCCCGAAGGAATTTGGCTTCTGCGATGATTTCATTCTTCCGACTCCCTACAAAGCCTGCATCATCAGAAAGAGCCCCTACTCGTTCAACAACATTCGAAGCGGCGTTGGCTACTTCGTATATATCGTCCCAGGTATTTCCCAAGGTGTTATCCGAAGGCCTGACGGAGTTGCTCTCCGATTGAAAAGTGATATCTCGGGTGGTACCGGTGGTACTTCCCAGGTATCCACTGAGTATGCTCCCATATACAGGAAACATCCGCCCGAAGTATCCATCGGTGTTCAAGAAAGCATAGGAGCCCGTTAGGGCACTCTCTGAATCGTTTGCGTTTTTGATGGCTTCTCCTGCCGATAGCGATTGCTGTGGCTGAGGGTCTAAGCCATCCAAGGTTTCGCAGCCCGTAAAGGTCCCAAATAGGAGGACTATCAAAAATATATATGGAATTGATTTCATTGTTTTGCTTTTTTATGGGCTTTTTTAGCCTTTACATATGAATTAATCGCGCTAAGTAGTATCCTTTTTTTTCAGGCCTAAAATCCCAGGTTTACCCCAACTGCATAGGTTTTACTTCCCGGATAGGTACCATTATCTACGCCCTGGGCACTGCTTACATTCCCCCCAAAGGTGTTTACCTCTGGATCTATTCCCGAATAATCGGTGATCGTAAACAAGTTGGTCCCTACGATATAGACCGTACCTCTTTGAAGGAAGGTATTGGCAAAAACAGTTCTAGGTAAGTTGTACGAAAGCTTTGCTTGCCTTAGGCGAAGGAAGGAGCCATCTTCGACAAAGAAGGAAGAGTTTTGACGATTTTGGTTGGGGTCTCCCCAGGCCACCCGAGGCCGTTCGGCACCGGTATTTGTGGGGGTCCATCTATCCAAGACATCTGTAAAGTTATTGAATAGATTGTGCTGGAAGGAATGTCCACGCTTTGTGAAGTTGTAGATTTCATTGCCTTGAACGAATTGTGCCAGGGCAAAGAGGGTAAGTCCTTTGAAGGAAAGGGTAGTATTCACTCCCCCCATGAAATCAAACAAAGCATTTCCTAAAATGATCCGGTCATCATTGGTTATTACTCCATCTCCATTGATATCCTCATAGAGGAAGTCTCCTGGAGCAGTTCCTGCAGTTTGGTATACGCCTCCCGGTGCAGATGCATTGAGTGCATTAATCTCCTCTTGGGTTTGAATAATTCCCTCAACTTGAAGGCCAAAGAAGGAGCCTAAAGCTTCTCCTTCACGAATGATACTCTGGTTGAAGCCGGTCGCCGCAATATCTTCTCCATTGACCAACTTTTTGATTTCATTGTCATTGTAATTGAGGTTTCCGCCCAGATTCCAGGTGAAATTATCGTTGCGGATGAGGTCAACAGCTAGGGAAATATCAAAACCCACGTTGCGCATCTCTCCTATATTTTGGTTGACACTATTAAACCCAGAATTGCGAGGAACAGGGGCCAACAATAGGATGTCTTCAGTATCTTTTAGGTAGAAGTCGATGCTACCTGTTAGCTTGGAATCCCATAACCCAAAGTCTATCCCCACGTCGTATTGGGTGGTGGTTTCCCACTTGAGATCGGGATTGGCAATCTGTGTGGGAGCGATCCCTCCAGATCCGGCATAAGAGAAGGCTGAACCATTGGCATCGGTACTTCCATACAAGCCGAGAGAGGCAAAGTTGCCACCCAGCCCTCCATTGTTTCGTCCGATCCGATCATTTCCGATGATTCCCCAACTGGCCCTTAATTTCAGTTCGTTGAACAGAGAAGAATTCTCGAGGAAGCTCTCGTTATCCAAGCGCCAGGCAACAGCAGCAGAAGGGAAAATTCCCCATCGGTTGTTATCTCCAAAGCGAGAAGAGCCATCTGCTCGAATCGTACCGGTGATCAAAAAGCGGTCATCAAAATTGTAATTAACTCGGGCGAAAGAGGAGATTAAGGCTCGCTCTGTCCCAATTCCCCCAACCTGTAAGGGGGTTGCTGCACTGGCAAAGGTTGTCAGTAGGTCGTTGGGAAAGTCCGATGCAGAAGCCACAAAATTGTCTCTAGTATCCCGCTGAAATGAACCACCTATCAGGGCATTCAAGCGATTTTGCTCATTGATTTCCCAATCATACGCAAGGGTGTTTTCCCAAATGATGCTGCGAAACTCATTGGTTCCGCGTTGAGCGTAACCACTTCCATTGAGCCTTCCTCCCAGGGTAGCGGTTGTCCAAATTTGCGCTTGTTGTAAAGTGGTCAGGTCAAAAGCAATGCTAGATCGGAGGCGCAAGTCTTTTATAACTTCTAATTCGCCGTAAGCCGAGGCCAAAATTCGTAGGGTTTCGAAGTCATTTCTATACCCCTCGGCTGCGGCAACTGGGTTATCGGCTACACCGGGAATAGGGGTAAAACTTCCATCTTCTTGCCGGATGGGAAGGTCTGGCCGTGAGCGCAAGGCTACCACATAAGGACCTATGATAAAATTGTCATTTGCCTGTACATTTTCAGTAGTAAGACTCACTGTGGTGCTGGTGCCAAAGGTGAGCTTATCGGAAATGCGGCTATCAAGATTCAGTCGACCAGATAGGCGTTGAAATCCGGTTCCATCCAGTGTGCCTTCCTGGTCATCGATGGAGAAAGAGGCAAAGTAGCGAGAGGACTGGTTTCCACCGCGTAATGAAAAATTCCATCGCTGGACCGTTGCATCGCGGAATACTGCGTCTAACCAGTCGGTATCTTCATTGCCGAAGGAGCTAGGGTCAAAGGCTTCCAGGCCCACGTTGGTACGTGCCTCATTTACGATCTCTTGGTATTGCTGAGCATTCAACATATCGGGTAAGTTGATAGGCTCCCGCATGCCAATCGAGAAACCGAAGTCAAATTGTGGGCGTTGTCCAAATTGCCCTCGTTTTGTGGTAATGAGGACTACCCCGTTTGCCGCACGTGAACCGTACAAAGCCGTGGCGGAGGCGTCTTTTAATACCTCGATTGATTCTACATCCGAGAAATTAATCGTAGAAAGGGAATTTCCGGTCTGTCCTCCCAGTCCACCGCCAGTAGCCGTTCCAAACTGGCCGGGAATCTGCATATCCTGAGATTCGATGGGAATACCATCAATTACGTAAAGGGGCTGATTGGAAGAGTTGATAGAGGAAGGACCTCTCACTCGGACTGATACCCCCCCACCGGGTTGTCCATTGGCAGAGGTGACGTGGACCCCTGCGGCTCGGCCTTGGAGGACTTGGTCAATTCCTGCAACAGGGACTTCCTGGATGGCTTCTCCATCAACGGAATTGAGGGAACCTGTAAGGTCTTCCCTTCGAGAAGTACCGTAGGCGACGATGACTACCTCCTGGAGATTGGTTTCCTCTGGAGCTAGACTCACGTTGATCTGGACTCGCCCATCAATCAAGACTTCTTGATCGGCTTTACCAATGAAACTAAATACAAGCGTTGTTGCACTTGGGGCTACCTGAATGGTATAGGCACCATTGTCGTCTGTATAGACGCCATAGGTGGTACCCTTCACAAGGACTGTGACACCAGGGAGTGGATCCCCTGTATCTCCATCCAATACTCTCCCTGATATAGACGTTTGCGCAAACGTCAGTGTTAGGGAGCAACACAGTGTTACACACAGTAGAAAATACTTTCTCATAAATAGTAGGTTAGGTGAATGAGGAAGTGGTTTTTCTACTAATAAAGCTGTAGGTAGTTAGGTTATCGAGATGGTTTTTCTACCAAAGCTTAAAATTCAGGATGGAAAGAACGTTTAGGGTATTTTTGAGATAGAATAGGAAAGAGTTGAGACTAGCAATATCAACCGTTAATAACTGGATTTCTGTTGAAGGGGTTGCCTGAAGGGAATTTTTTTTTTCGATTTATTTGTCTGAACGGTTATAAAATTAAGGGATTATGTCCGCTCGGCCCCAATGCTTTTCTCTTGTAACCAGGTAATCAGGTCTGCCGTTATCTTATTTCGGTCTACATTCTCTCGTTCAGATACCAGGGTGCCCATACGAACCTTTCGCTGTAGTTCGTTGTAACGCGTGCGGATAATGAGGTAATCAGCGTCTTTGATGGCATATTCGTCCAAGGAATAAAAAGCCGTTTCCAGACCGGAATCTTTTAACAACATAAGAATCTCTTCTATCTCTTCTCGAGTATAGATAGGCTCTTCTTGTTCATTCCATTCCAGGCCTTCAGCTTCAAATTGGATATTGAATAATACCTCAGAAATAAAAATGGATATCAATTGAATAATTTTGAAATCGCGTTCGGATAGCAAATCCTTGTTTAAGGAATGAACTCCCAGCACACCCAGTTTGAATCGGTCTCGATAGGTAAGTGGAAAATAGTTGAGGGATCGGCAATGGCGGAGGGAGGCTTGAATTGTATACATCCTTGCTACTTCATCATCGGCGTCTTTTATCTTAATTTCTCTTCCCTCGTTGAAACAGATGACAGAGGGAGAGCTAAGTTTCGTGAGGGAATCACTACCTATTTCGCTAATGATGATTTCATCATTCACATAAGATATCCCTTTGAATTCCAGACGATCCTTACTCTTGTTATATACCCCAATGGCGAGCAAGATGGATTCAGGTGCATTCACTAATAAAGTAATCTCACTGAAAACCGTTTTTAGCAGGTCTTCTACCTGAAATTGATTTAAAATATTTACTCCTAGCTCTGAGAGGGTATGGAATTGGTCTTTAATTTCTATTGCAAAGGAGATATAAGTAGCCAGGGTTTTTAACGTACCCTCATCATACTCGTCAAATACTTCGGGCTTATAGCTTTGGAAGCTTACTACGCCTATGGGAAAATGCGAACCAAAGCCCATTCGTTGGTACATAAAGGCTTTGCGTTGGCGAGGGAAAACGGTGGATTCTTCTTGGGGATCAAACCCCTGGTTGTTCTCATCAATATTTTCAATTCGGATAAAGGGCTTGTGCAACAAACAATGAACGGAAGCCTTGTTGTTATCTGCTAGGATATTGCGTTGACTTTCTTTAAAAATGAGTTCATTCACATTGGAATCTCCCCACAGACAATCCAACAGGTTTTCATTGCGTTCATTAACCAGGTAAATAGCAAATATGGTATCAGGTCCAATGACATTACGGATGACGGGCCAGATATTTTTGATCATCTGCCGAACACTGGAATAATCCAGGATTTTATAGGCTATTTCCTGTATATGCTCATCCCTTTCTTTGATTTTCGAACTTAAGTTTTTCTGTTTCTTTTCAAGTGAACCTCGTTCTCTTTCCTTTCTAGCCAGTGTCCGTTTAATGTAGCCGTTGCGGTTGTGTTGTAGGTAAAAATGAATGCCTAATAAGAGGGGAATAATTCCCAAAAGAAGGGAAAATATACCTATCCACAAGCCAGAGTAGTCCTTAGGAGCCAGATCAGTTAAGAGGGTGCCTATATAAGCTTTTTGTTCTTTGCGAAATAGTTGTTCAACTCGAAAAAATTGGATATCAGTTTCTCTTTCCAAGGTGTAATACCGGTCCAATACCTGTTTGAGTAGGGCAAACTCCTCATCCGTCTCGTTGAGGGTATTTCTCAACGGAAGAGATAGCTTTTTGGGCGTAGGGCTCGAATCATTGAGCCGCACTAAGTAATCTTCAAGTTGCAGCAAGGCTTCATTAACATGGGTATAGAGTTTATCGCGATATTTTTGGGCTTGAACAGGATCGGATCCATAGGCCTGCATTCTGGAGCGATCGATCAGGTCTTTTTCCCGACGTCTGAGTTCATACCAAAATAGTAGAAAATCCTTGTCCTTATACTTAAGCGCGCTGTCTTCCAGGCTATGGAGGGAACTTCTTATGGATCCGATGATTCCCTCATCCACGAAGCCTTTTTCATGGGCATTTTCGATAAATGCCTTCATTGTTCCATGGAAATTATCGACCTCTTGGTATAAATTTCGGTATTTTTTATCGCTGGCATCAAGAATAGAATCAACCCGAAACTTTACCGCATCCAATTCCCAGAGTAAACTGTCCTTGCTGGTATCAATCTGTTGTTCGAATTTGGCAGCTATTACCTTTTCTTTGATGGGGATGAACTTCAAAAACTCTGCATGGGCCTCAAGCAACAAGGGAAGTTCCCCATTGCCTGTGAGTTCTCTACTCCGTTCGTAATTGAACTTGTTTTGTTGAGCTAAGGCGTATACAAGTATCGTTAAAAGCAACCAAACGATTGCGCTGATCAGAATGGGGTTCCTGAGTTTCATAAGGCAAAACTATGAGCGGGAATCGAATTGACTTTCGCTCCCGATATGCGTTAGACCCGCTCTCAGGTAAAGAACGAAAAAATACAGGGTTTATAAAAAAATTAGCTATTCAAGCTAGCATCAAATGAATTTATTCTGACCCTATATCTCTGTTCTCGAATAAGTAGAGATTCACAACTTGTAATCCCTTTAACTCTTTTTCACAAGAAGTGATTGATTCAACGAATTCACGAATAATTTTAATAGACACTTCTTTTTACCCTTGAATATGAGAGATAGCTTTTATTCTGAATACCAAGATCCATACCTAGTGGAGCGATATATAGATCATATCATCAAAGTGGAGGGATCCCGGATGAAGTGAGGAGAGTCAGGCAAATATTATAGAGAAATAAATGTGCCATATTGAAGTATAAGTGATTTCCGTCTAAGCTAATGTATGTGTTTGTTTTTTCAGATCCTCCAAAATTGTGTAATTTAAATTGAACACGTGAAATTTTGTCGCATTGAAAGAAAGAGCCTTTCATTGGAGCCAGCAAGCTGATCAAAAGGATGCCTTTATCCCCAAAGGCAAAAACTTTCTCTTTGCCATCGGGATTGATGCTTATAAGCACCTCACTCCCCTTTCCAACGCCGTTCGGGACGCTCGGGAATTCGTAGCCCTCCTACAGGAGCGTTATTTTTATTTACCTGAAAACTGCTTTACCCTGTGGGATTCAACTGCCACTCGCAAGGAAATTATCACCGTATTTGACCAGTTGGTAGAAAAGGTGGGGAAAGATGACACCCTCTTGATCTATTTTTCAGGACACGGGGAATACAGCCGCATACGGAATCGAGGCTTTTGGATTCCCGTTGATGCGCAAAGAAAAGACAGCTCTACCTATATCAATAACAGCATTATTCGAGATTACATTTTAGATATAAATTCTCGTCATACCCTATTGATTTCGGACTCCTGTTATGCAGGCTCCTTTTTTCGAGAAAGTCGGTCAGCAGAGGAGTTGCCCAACTCTCGCTCAAATGGTTATTACCAAAAAATTGCCAACTACCCTTCTCGCTGGGGATTGATGTCTGGGGGGGTTGAACGGGTATCAGATGGGCAAGTAGGAACCAATAGTCCGTTTAACAGGGGGTTGATCGACTGCCTGCGATATAATATGGAACCCCACCTTTCTATTTTGGAACTCATTTCCCAGTTGGAAAAGGCGGTAGGTAATAATGTCAAGCAACAACCGGTAGGCAACCGAATATACGGGGTGAATGATTCGGGATTGGGCCAATTTGTCTTTCATCTCAAGCCGGACTACCAATTAACAGAAAAAGAAACTCCCCTTCAGGTAGAGGCACGGGTAATAATAGATGAAGTTGTTCGCAAAGTAGCAGATTCTAAACCCACTCCTGAAACCCTGGACATGGACAAGCTACAAGCGGGGCTTTCAGTGGTTAATGCCCTTTTTGAATTTCTGAAGCGAGGAGAAAAGCTTTCTAGCCGGCAAAAAGCCTGGTTTCACCCTAGTTTACTAGCAGAATATTCTTCAGAGGCAGTCTTTTTCCAGCAAGTGCTTCTCCCAGCAAGTGAAGCAAGCTCTTTGTACAAGTACCCGATTGTTTTCAGGAAAGTGAAGTCCACAGGTCGAAAAGAACTGTCGGGTGAGAAAGGAATTGAATTTATGGTTTCTCCTTCTTTTAAGCGGCAGAGCGGGAGAATGCCGGGATATATCCGTCTATTCTATCAGAAGGGTAGGGGAGAGCCCCTCATTTCAGGAATAACCTTATAAACAACCTAAATACAAGCTCATGATAATATGCACGCAATGTAAGGCAGAGAACGAACCGACCGCCAAGTTTTGTACCAGTTGTGGAGCAAAATTGGGTCCCCCAGCCACCCGCCTGGAGGCCAAAGCCCCGCGACGAAAAGCTCCTCAAAGCCGGTCTCCTACTCAGGTTGGGGAAAAGGAATATGCCTATAACAAAACTCCCGTAGTAGCGTTGATTTTGTCTCTACTTATCCCCGGGGTGGGGCAGTTCTACAACGGAGACACTAAAAAAGGAGCCTTGGTCTTAATAGGAGCCTTTGTATTGGGAGCTGCTACGGCAGGTGTCGTGTATTTAGGTCTTTGGATATACGGCATGTATGATGCCTACCAGGTAGCAGATGGAAAAACCCCTTTATGGAAATAAGCAAGATACACGAACTGGATCCCAGGGAGTATGAGCATCCCCTGGATACCAAAGCCTTGAACAACCTTCAAAGGACAGCAGGACTGGATACCCTCATCCGAAAATTCTATGAAAAAGGCTTCGAAAAAGCCTTTAAAATCGGCTTCATGGGAAGCTACCTCCGGGTCAATTCTCGCAATTTTCCCGAATTAAATACCCTTTTGGAAGAAACCTGTGATACCTTGTATCTACCTTCCAAACCTCAGGTATATATTGGGCGCTATGAGGTCCTAGAAGCGCTCGTTTTAGGGGTGGATGATCCCATTATATTTTTGAGTACAGAGACTCTCAGTAAATTTTCTGGACCCGAACTGAGGTTTATGTTGGGAAAGGCCGTAGGTCATATAAAAAGCAGTCATGTCCTGTACCAGGAGGTGGCTATGGTCCTTCCAGAAATCAGTAGCTCGCTGGCTGATGCAACCTTAGGGATCAGCTCCTTTTTTACCTTGGCCCTACAGGTCGCTCTTATCAAGTGGCAACGGATGTGCATTTACACGGCAGACCGGGCGGGCTTATTGGCCTGTCAGGATATAACAACCGCCATGGGGGTTTTGATGAAAGTAGCAGGCCTGCCCGAGCATTTTGACCACGATGTCCTGTTAGATGATTTTGTTACCCAGGCCAGAGAGTACCAGGCCATGACGGAGAATCTAACTACCCGGGTACTCAAGGCCACAGCCTCTGCGGTGAATGAGCATCCTTTCGCCATAGACCGAGCCAATCAGCTTATGAAGTGGGTGGATGAGGAAGCCTACGTAAAAGTTCTCCAACGAGAAACCCGAATTCAACGGGAAATAGCAGCTCCTCCTCCTCAAAAGTTCTGTCCCAGTTGTGGCTTTCAACTGAAAAAGGTGGTTGCCTTTTGTCCCGAGTGTGGCTATAAGATGGGGTAAGTCTTTCTGAATTTTTGAAAAGCGTTAAATGTCTATTTAATCTTGCGGAATCCCGGCTCGTCTGCCACGCTTAACTCTTCGATAAAAAGTATCAATATCCCAGGGACTTTCGGCAAAATACCCTCTTAAGTCCACAGGAATTCCCGCACGCTTTCCTTGCCGGTCTCTAACATAGAAGGTCTCCACATCCCAATCGCTGGCTGCATAATGACTCCTGAGATAGGTAGGGACTCCTACGCGCTTGCTATGTTTCCCTCTTTTGTGAAAGTTCTCGATGGTCCAAGCGCTTTTTGCAAAGTGTCCCTGTAAATGATAGGGGATTCCTTCACGTTTAGCCTGATTAACTCTACGAACAAAAGTTTCTGTGTCCCAAGAACTTTCTGCGAAGGGACCAATTAGATCCTTGGGAATACCGGCAAGCCTAGCAATTTTGGCTCTTTCCCTAAAGGTCTTGATATCCCAAGAACTAACTGCATAGTGGCCTAGAATGCTGGTGGATCGGATTTCATTTGGAAGGAAGAAGGCGTCTGTTGAACAGACCAGGAGAAAAATACACAGGATTGTTTTCATGGTTGTGGGCGTTAATGTTAAAAAAACAATAGGGCTTACTTTTTCTGATACGCAAGAATTGCTTAGATGGATTTGGAGGGTGATGAATTTCTTAATAAGTGTGTAGGTTTTCTTATTGTGGGATATTGGAAATGAGGTAACTGTGTTTTCATGTAGGAGTGATCGAGCCAACAGACTAATTTCCCAGAAATCAGTCTTATGAATTATGCCACATGAGAATATGTGCAAAGAGATGGAACCTCGAGGAGAATGAAAGGTAGGAGCTTAAACGATGAAATATGTCTTTTTCAATAAGAAATAAAGAAAGCTCCGAATGATATATTCTCATCGGAGCTTTTTTTCTAACGTGGGCCCACCAGGGCTCGAACCTGGGACCACCTGATTATGAGTCAGGTGCTCTAACCAACTGAGCTATAGGCCCTGTCGCTCTTTTCTAAAGCTGAAGGCAAATATACGAGGAAAATTGACGGGTTACAAAACCTAGAGGCTTAGCATATGAATATGCAGAAGTAAATGGAGGAGGCTTGAATCGGAGATCAATTGCCGGAAACCAGCAAAGCTTGTAAAACTAATTATGCAGCATATCGTATGCTATTCACGGAATAATTTTTGCATAAATTACCAAAAGAGAAAATACTATAGATTCAATCAAAATTAATCTGTATTATTAGGTCTACTAAGAACTAGCGGAGGGATGAACGTATCAGATAGCCACATACACCTGCATAAGCGCGACTGCCAACAAAAATGTATACTCCTCGTCGATGACGACGAACCTACCAACATTCTCCATCAACTCATATGGGAAGAAACCGGGGTAGTGGAAGAGATCCGATTGGCCTATAGCGGCCGGGAAGCCCTGGAATACCTGAAATGTTGCCGAGAAAATCAAGACTCCTTCTATATTCTACCGGATATCATCCTGCTAGACGTCAATATGCCCCTCATGAATGGCTTTGAGTTTTTGAGGACCTTTCGTCAACTCCCGGGATTTCCTCAAGAGCAAATTAAGGTAGTCATCCTGACGACCTCTTTGCTCTTAAAAGAATACCAGCAGGAATATAAGGACCTGAGAGTCAACTGCTATTGTAACAAGCCCTTAACCAGTGAATTGGCTATGGAAATTGCCTGTGAGAAGGGGAGGGGGTAGAATAGTTATATAGTTAAATAGTCGATAGGAGAGGGGAGTTAATAGTCCACAGTCAATGGTCCACAGTTTGAGTGAAAAAATATTCTGAGTAAAGGGAAACCCTTTTTACGGGTTCAAGTATACTCTGTGGTCTGTGGTCTGTGGTCTGTGGTCTGTGGTCTGTGGTCTGTGGTCTGTGGTCTGTGGTCTGTGGTCTGTGGTCTGTGGTCTGTGGTCTGTGGTCTGTGGTCTGTGGTCTGTGGTCTGTGGTCTGTGGTCTGTGGTCTGTGGTCTGTGGTCTGCCTACTGCTCCAGCGGAGCCTTCAACGCGCGGCGATAGTCATACATGTAGCGCAGAAACAGGGACATGCCTTTGTATTGGAAGATTACTCCAATAAGGAAGATGATGCCGTTGAGCATCATGGCTTGGGACATGACCCATTCTTGTTGTTCGTACCAGGCATTGCGGGTGGAGGTGGCTGTAAAGAGCACCGCCAAAAGCCCGACAACTGTCAAAACAAACATACTGGTCAGGATACCAAAATACTTGGTATGGATAGTAGACTTCTTCGAATAGGCAGGAGAGGGTTTGGGAGGGGTTTTATAATTCTTCTTGGGTTGGGCCTTTTTGGTGGTGGTATAGGAATAGGAGTTGTGTCGGAAGGGCCCCTGATCTCCAGATCCATTATTTTTATGTTGGGTATATTGGTAGGGCTGTCCTCCGTTAGCACTTTTGGTTTTGGCATACTGGAAGGCCCCATTCTTGTTTTGAGGATTTTCTCCGACTCCACGGGCGCGATTCATAAAATAAGAAGTATACATGGCATTGTATACCTTCCGCTTATGGTCATCGCGAAGCATTTCGTAGGCTTCGGTGATTTCAATAAATTTTTCCTGAGCGCTTGATCCTGTGTTTTGATCGGGGTGGTATTTGAGAGCCAGTTTCCTATATGCCCGCTTTATCGCTTCCCCGTCGGAATCAAATTTAAGCCCTAGGATTTGATAATAGTCTTTCATATCCTCAAGAATCCTGGTAAATATACGCCTATATCCTCAATAAATTTATGAATCGATAGGTATTAGCGTAAAATGAGTCCTTACTAGCAATTATTCCGTATAATCGGTCAAAAATTTTGGATAACAGGAACTTCGAAACATTTTCATCTTACGTCCTAATAATTTTCCTTTCCTCGTAATAGCATAACGACAAGCCATCCCGAATGTTGGATTTGCTTCGAGAAAAGATATAGGAAATAGGGGAGTAGGGGCTATAAGTTGTACGATAGCAAAAACTATATACAGTAGGTGAAAATGGCCTATGACAACCATTACCTAAGGTCTTAATCTTAAAAGGAAATAAAGCAGTTAAGTGTAGCTCTCTATGCAGCAGCCTGCTTCAAGGCTTGTGGAGGGAATAATAATTTACCTTTCCGATATAGCCTACCAGCAGAGCGGAGTAGCAGATCCAAGCGTTGCCCCTTACTGATGTTTACCCCTTGTTGCTTTAATTTGATATGGAGAGCTTTCAACAAATTGTCGATTCCATCTAGCTCCAGCATCTTTGCATAATACTCCTGCAATTGTTCGTAGAATTGAATATAGGAACTGATGCGACTGTGGTTTTCCATCTGAGGTTTCATGGGGGGCTCAAAACCTAGCATTTCACCTAAGCCTCTCTCGTAAATAGGGTATTCTGAGTTCACCATATTCATTAGATGGGTAATCAGCGAAAAATGCCGGGGAAGGAGTTTATTTTTTGGCCTAACTCCATAAAGTCTATGCATGAAATTCTTTGGATCTAGCGTCTCTTCTGTTTCTTTGTTTAATTCCAATAAACCAAACTGACGCTTTTTCTTCTCCTTGTCCATCCGAATTTTTTTGACATCAATCATGTCATCAAATTCTTTCTGTAAGTCCTCGTCAGATAGAATATTGTTGGTTGTCAATTTTTCGCGAAAAGCTTCTACTTCCACCACAGATTCCAAGGACACATTATCTAATATTTTTCCCCCATTTGCGTTCATAATGGCGAAAATACGTTCAACCGATGTCATATTATCAGATTTTTTGAAATTAAATACAAAAAGGAGCACATTGTCCTCTCTTCCGGGAAAACAAAATACCAAAAAGATTTACTAGCAGAAATCCCATCAAAGGTACAGATTATTATTCAGAATGCCTTAATTTTTATTTAATTGTCTGTTTTTTGGCAATTTATGGACTTTCGTTTTTTTTAGATACCTCCGGTTAGAATCCAACAAAAGAAAAAACATTCCAGGTTTATGAGGGTTGAAAAATAAAGTTTAACCAAAACAAATTTTGTCGAATTATGCTAGAAGTTGGTGCCTCGATTCCCAATTTAAAGGGAAAAGATCAAAACGGAGACCCCATTGCCCTTCAGGATTACAAAGGGAAGCCGATTATTCTCTTCTTTTATCCCAAGGATAACACGCCTACCTGTACCAAGGAAGCCTGTAATTTACGAGACAATTATTCGCTGCTTCAAGAAAAGGGCTTTGAGGTCATAGGGGTTAGTATAGATGATGAAAAATCACACCAAAAATTTATTGATAAATTTCAGCTTCCTTTTCCGCTCATTGCTGATACAGACCATCAGTTTGTAGAAGGCTATGGGGTATGGGGAGAGAAATCTATGTATGGGAAGAAATATATGGGAACCTTCCGGACAACTTTTGTTATCGATCCCGATGGAACGATTAGTCATGTATTTCCCAAGGTAAAATCAGCAGACCACACCCAACAGATCCTAAAGTCCTTGGAATCTTCATAAAAGGCTACTTTCGACTAATCTGAGTTATTTTGGAATCCTTTAGACACTTAGCACTTCGTGAAATAGTTCAATAAGTAGGCTGTTTTTTCGTTCGAAAACTATACTTTTGAACAACTACATTTACTTAGGAAGGGCTTTCCCGTAAGGTGAGTTGCTAGGATATTTTACTGTGCAAGAAAATAATCACATAATCGGACAAGGGCAGAACTACTTGGTTCTAATTGCCCTTAACCGATTCAAACATGTAGAGCCTTTGTTCTATTCGGTCCAGGATGCTCAAAAACTTTCTCAGGTGTTAATGAATTATTTTGGTTTCCCTGAAAGAAATATCATTCGCCTTTTCAACGAGAGAGCCTCACATGTAGCTATTTGGAAGACCCTGGAGGAGGTCAACTATTCCTTGACGGACCAAGATAACCTGATGATATATTATGCAGGTTACAGCTACCAGAAAAAGGATGTACAAGACAGTTTTCTATTGGGCTATGACTCAGATCTCTCAGGCCCCTATGGATTGATTTATCAACAAGCTTTAATTGACCGGATCAATAAACTTAAGGCCCGTAAGGTACTCTTCCTCGTCAACAGTGGTTTTTCTACGGAATTGATTCAAGCCAACCCTAATATTATCCATGCCCAATGGGAAGAGGAAGGCAAGCAACTACCACAGGTAAGAGCCCATGAGCATATTCGTTGGGGGATGGCCAGTATGTCCTTGGAGGAAAACCGAGAAAGCCTTGTGGGCGACTCTCCTATCTTTATCCGTAGCATCATTAAATACCTGGAGGCCAATGTTGGACAGGAAGTATCAAGCAAAACACTTTTTCAGCAGATTAAACACCTGCAAACCTATGATGAGTACCGGCCTATAGGAGGCTACCTGGGCGAATTACCAATGGGGGAGGGAGCCTTTTCCTTTGTCCCGCATGAGGGAATCCCCGAAGCCCCACCTGCCGCGCCTAAGACTTTGCCCGAAGGAGAAATGGAGGAGCTGAGGGCTGCAGTACGACAAGACGATATTTCCCTATACCTAGATTTCATTTTTAAATATCCAGATAGTGAGCACCTGGATTTTGTACAGGAACGGATTCGGACTTTACAGAAAGGCGGAAGAGTGGGGGAGGGGAAATTCCTCTCTTTTATTACCGATAATGCCCTTTGGGTTACAGTAGGCCTGCTCATTTTAATTTCTGTTTCCATGGGGCTCTACCTGATGGGAGGACTACCCAAACTGAGGGGAGGAGGGGTATCTATTGACCAGGTAGAGTTGGTAGCCGAACCCCCTATGGAGGAAGTATTGTCCCTCATTAGCACACAGATGATAGCTTTGGAAGGGGGAATATTTCGCACCTCCATGGGAGGGGTTCGAGGTATTTCAAATTTTGAGATTTCATCCAAGGAAGTGACCCAAGTCCAATGGAAGATGATTACTGATTCACTCCCCCAAGGTATTGCAAACTGCCCAAATTGCCCTATAGAAGGGGTTTCCTTTCAGGAGGTTCAACGATTTATCCAGCGTTTGAATGAATTGACAGGAGAAGCTTATCGTCTTCCTACTAGCCCAGAATGGGAATTTGCAGCTACAGCCGGCGGAAAGTTGAGAAATGAAAGCTTTAAGCAAAATGTATCAGATTGGAGCTGGCACAAGGGTAATACCCAAGGTCGCTCCCAGCATGTTGGGTTGAAAACAAAAAATGAGCTGGGGATCTTCGATATGTATGGCAATACCTGGGAATGGTGTTTCGATCGGGTGATTGCCGGTAGCACCCGGGAAAGTGATGACTTATGTGGAGATCCCAGGGGAACCAACCGAGTGGTCAGAGGAGGAGGATGGGATACTGAACCCGACAGTTTTTACATAGGAATCTCGGCCAACTTCCCCGAAGATAGAAAGAAATCGGGAATTGGCTTTCGGCTGGCCAAAGGAGGGGTTCCCCCTTGCGAGGACGAAATGAAGGAGGCCTTCCATTACCCCGCCATAGAAATGGTAGCAGTCGCTGCGGGACAATTTGCCATGGGGCCCGATGAGTTGGGCAATTCCTTTACTGTACAAATGCCCCGATTTGAAATGGCCAAATATGAGCTTTCCCAAGAGATTTGGGAGGCCATCATGGGCGAGAATCCCAGCTGGAATATCATATGTTCTTCCTGTCCGGTCGAAAGTGTAAACTGGGAGCAGGTTCAGGAATTCATATCTATTCTTAATGCCAAGCGGAATACAAATTACCGGCTGCCGACTGAGGCAGAATGGGAATATGCTGCACGTGGAGGAAAGGGACAGATCGGGACGCAGTTTGCCGGGGTAAATTCCATGGAGAGTTTGTACCTCTATGGAAATTGTTTCTTTGGTGACGACCAATTGGCGGTTGATGGAGATTACAAGATCGATAAGTTTTCCGCCATAGCTCCCGTGGGAAGCCTGCTCCCTAATGAACTAGGGATTTATGACTTGTCGGGAAATGTCTGGGAACTCTGTCAGGATTGGAAAGGCCCCTATCCTACAACACCCCAGAGCAATCCCACAGGTGCTTCTAGAGGCTCGGAAAAAGTGATTCGTGGGGGAGGATGGAATGGAAACCCCGAAGATTGCAACATTTCCATACGTAGGGGAATGCGGATACAAGACGAAGGCAAACGCTGGATAGGTTTTCGTTTAGTGAGAAGTCTATAGTACACTGTCTCGGGCAAGTTTTTCATCTAAATATCAAAGGAAAAAGTTTAAAAACTTTCCTGACAGAGTAATAGAGGGCTAATTCCACTCCCAGTCTAACGCTTCCATTTTTGCAGCTGGACGGCTGGGCCCTATGTATCCTGACCTGGGTGTCCTAAAAACTGCGATATCACTGAAGTCTGAGTACTGACGATTCAGGAGGGCTCTTATCCTAACATAATACAATTTACCCCCTTCTAGTTGGTCGAGCAATACCCGAGTATTTCTAGCGATTACTTTCCTCCTTTTTCTGGAGTATTTGGCAATAAATTGTATCTCATAACTTTGGGCATTTGTGACGGGCTGCCATGAAAGGACTGCTTGCCGGGGGGAAACTGCGTCTGCGACTAAATCCGTAGGAACCTGGTTGCCACAACCAAGGGTACTGAATTGTACAGATGGAGAATAGGAACTTCCATCGTTGGTACAAATAGATCGTACGGAGAATTCGTATTGGGTGCAGGGATATAAGCGAACTACCCTGGCCGAATTGGTATCGTAAACCCGGGATTTCCATTGGCCTCCAGGTAGTCTTCTCATACGAACTTCATATTGGTCAACGTTCCTTTTGGCCTTCCAACTCAGGAGGGCAGTATTTGTAGCTATATCATCTGCCTGCAGGGCAACAGGAGCTTCACAAGCAAATACCTGGGGGCGCTGCAATGCTGGAGAAGAAAGCAAGGAATAACGAGCCCCACCGGAGACAAACAAGCTTCGCATCCGGGTTTTCTGACCTCGAGTGAAAAAATTCATACAGGCGTCATCTGTATAGTCCATAAAATTTTGAACCATATCCGGGCTTCCACAACTTTCGGAAACAGAAACACAACCGTGGTGGGGACCCTTGGCGCTGGGGGTATCGTCAACTCCGTCATTGCCACAGGGACCATCTCCCCATATATGTCTGAGGTTGAGCCAATGCCCCACTTCATGAGTGGTGGTTCTTCCCAAATTGAAAGGAGTTGCCACCGTACCGACCGTGCCAAAATACTTGTATCCGATGACAACGCCATCTGTATCTTTACGTCCCCCAGGAAATTGGGCGAAGCCCAATACCCCCATATCCAGGTTACATACCCAGATATTCAAATAGTCGTTAGCAGGCCAAGCTTTAGCTCCTCCTGTTTGACTGCGTTTTACTTCATCTGTGAATGCCGCAAAACTCAATTTAGATGTGTAGGTACGAGTGATGCCATCAGTAGGATTGCCATAGGGGTCCCTTTGAGCGAGAAAAAATTCGATTTTGGAATCAGAAGCTAAGGACATAAATCGGGGATCTGTCGAACTTGCATCCTGGTTTTTTCGCCTAAAATCTTCATTTAGTACCTTAATCTGGCTTTGAATTTGTTGGGAGCTGATATTTTCTCTCGGATTGTGATAGACAACATGAACTACGACGGGAATTTTTATAAGCTCATCGCGCCCCAGACCATTTTTTGCCCCGAAAAGAGCAAAAGACTCGATTTGTTGAAGTCTTTTTTGGAAATAGGGATCCTGCTTAACCAACTGGTCATGATGTTCCATGGTTCCACAATTTCTCCTGGGTTGGGCAAAAAGACACGCAGGAAGGAGAAGAAAAAGATACAAGGGGAAAAATGAGCAAGTCCTCATAGGAGTCTTTAACAAAATGTGACTGCTTTCACGCAAAAGTTATTCCAACATATTGTGCCACCCAACTGGTGGCACAATAAAAAATAATCTACAGATATATACTTAGCCGAACATACGGCGGGAAACAATGAAGTGTTACAGACATACGCTAAGGTCTTACAGACAACATTCTCATGGTAAGGGAATCTTGGGTTTGGACCGCATCCCCTGTCTGAGACAGATAAAGCATAACCCCTGCAACTACCACTACTGCGAGGATAAATCCTGCAATTCTTACGCCTCTATTATTAAATAAGTTTTTCATGTTATATTTCACGTTAAGTTTTCTTAACTATACGGGCATCTCTCAAAAAGATTAGGTATTTTATTTTACCTTTAGCAAACGTGCTACAAACGTTGAAAATCGTGTGTCAAATAAGAAAATATTCTATTAAGCATTTGTAGAAGCATCAATTATGTTAGGGTTTTGGGAAGTTATCATAGTCTTAAGTATCCTGGGATGGGGCTTGTACTCTTATTTGGGGAAGTCAGCTCAAAAGCGATTGAGCCAAAATAGAAGGGCTTCACCAAGAGATGAAGACCTCATCGATCTAGATGAGTCCAACTATGAGATTCTTGATGACGAGGGCGATGAATAGATTTCTTCAAAAACTCGGTTAAAATCTGCCACCTTTGAAAATCTTGGTCATTCGGTTTAGTTCTATCGGGGATATTGTGCTAACCAGTCCCATTCTTCGGGTCCTTGCGCAAAGCTCCCAAATAAACGAGGTTCACTATTTGACAAAAGCTACCTTCAAGGACCTCCTCCTTCATAACCCCCATGTTTCTCATGTCCATCTTTTGGAGGACTCTTTCAAAGCAGTAGTCTCCCTATTGCAAGCAGAGCATTTTGACTTTATTATTGACCTTCACAATAACCTTCGTAGTTGGCGGGTTTCCCACGCTCTGTCCTTGCCCACAGCCCGATTTGATAAATACAACTGGACCAAATACCGAATGACCCGTTTTCAAACAAGGGGTCTCCAAGTTCCCCATATTGTAGAACGCTATGGAGCTACCTTAGGCAAGCTGGGACTAGCGCTGGATGAAGGAGGCCTCGAATTCTATATCCCTGAAGGTATAAGCGCACAAGCTCAGGAGAATCTAACAAATTCCCCCATTGGAGGCCAATTGGGAGATGTACTAGCTGTGGTGCTGGGGGCTTCCTATACAACAAAGCGGTGGATAAGCTCTCATTTTGTGGAGTTACTTCAACGTTTACAGCGACCTGTGCTACTCCTAGGAGGAAAAGATATGATGGAGGAGGCCCGAGAGATAAGTGAATCCTTGACGGTTCCCTTTTTCAACTTGGTTGGTAAGGTTGGCCTATTAGAATCGGCCGCCTCAATGCGTCTTTGTGAGGCTGTCCTCGCTCACGATACAGGCTTTATGCATATAGCAGCTGCTTTCCAGATGAAAATATTCTCTCTCTGGGGGAATACCGTTCCAGAATTTGGGATGACCCCTTACAAGACTCCGCATGAGGTATTGGAGGTGAATTCTCTCTCCTGTAGGCCTTGTTCGAAGCTTGGTTTTGACGATTGTCCCCAACGTCATTTCAAATGTATGCAGGACCTGAGCCCAGAGGAAGTATTTAATAGAATTCAGAGTTCTTCTTTAGGGAAATAAAGTACATAAGTCCTAACATTTTGTTAAAGAAGGAGAGGATAAAACCCGAAGCCTAGTTGGAAAGCATTCATTTTGAGCCGTATAGGGGCTTTTTTGAAAATAGGCAGGGTTTTTGACAATAGTTTTAGGGAAGAAAAAGTTCCCATTTTTGGGATTCTTTTCTCGAACAAGTAAATTCGTCACGAAAAGGAAGGGAAGGAGAAATGGTCTTTCCATAGCTATTATGGCACTTATAGAAGGATATTTTTGGGGGATTCTACTCGCTGTCCTAGTAGGGCCAGTGTTTTTTACCTTGATCCAATGTAGCCTAGAAAAAGGCTTTAAATTTGGGTTTTTGGTGGGCTTGGGGATTTTTTTTAGCGATTTACTGTGCGTTGTCCTTCTTTATGGATTAGGGGCTACACAATTTTTTGAAAATCAGCAATACCAGACCCTGGTTGCGTTTCTGGGGGCTGTTCTCTTGATAGGGCTAGGACTTAAATATGCCTTTAAGCCTGCCAACAAGAAGGCAGAAGAAAAGGACTGTTCAACCAAATCTTATGTGCAGTACTTTGCCAAAGGCTTCTTCATCAATATGTTGAATCCCTTCCTCTTTGTCGTTTGGATGGGGATTATAGGGGTTGCTACTACCAAATATTTTTCAGAATGGGATCGGATTCTGTTTTTGGCGGGAGTACTACTCATGATCATTTCCAGTGACACCTTGAAAGCTCTGTTTGCTTTTAAACTCAAAGCCCTCATGCGCCCGGACTTCCTGCTTGTCCTTTACCGGCTGATTGGAGTAGGTCTTATTGGCTTTGGTCTCAGACTTCTTTTTATTGTAGGTATTTCTTTGGTTTAGGCAACATTTTCCTTTCCCCAGGGTTACATTTGCAGTTTACACATTTCTATTCTCTCTCTGAATTGCCTTGCTATGAAAGTCATTCAAAAGATCTGGGGCTATATTAATTTTTTTAAAAAAAAGGACCCTCAAGCAGAATCAACCTCACTTAACCTCCGGTTTATGCATGGGATTAATCGAATCTCTATTTTCATGTTTTTAGCCGCAGTGATCTACTTAATTATCCGTTCCTTCCTGCGTTAAATCTTTAATTGGGAGTGGCGAATAAATTCCGTTAAATTTGCCGCATGGCGTATGAGGATACACATCCCCGATCTCGTAAGGTAGAGCGAGTAAAGCGGCTCATCGCTCAACCAAATGCCCGAATTAGGCCCTTGTTTCGGGTCCTCCACTCCGCCGAGATTGCCCAGATTCTGGAACAATCCTCTACAGAACTCCAGCAGCGTATTGTAACTCAACTTCCCCCCGATCTCATTTCAGAAGCCATCTCCGAAATGAGGGAAGAATCCCAACCGGAGATCCTCCTTACCCTGCTCCACCCGAGTGTTGCAGCAGACCTGATCAAAGCACTGGCCCCTGATGATGCGGCGGACCTTTTGGCGATGATTCCCGAATCCTATAAAGAGCGCATACTCAGCTATGTTCCAGATGAAGATGAGGAGGAACTCAAGCAACTCTTGACATATGATGAGGATACGGCAGGGGGCTTGATGAATCCAGACGTTATTTGCGTTCAAGCCAGTATGAACAAATTAGAAGCCCTGCGGGAAGTAGTGAGTCTTTCAGAAGAAGCAGAGGATTTTTACACCATTTATGTAACTGATGAAGAGGAGCATCTGGTAGGCTATCTGACCTTTAAAAACCTTTTCAAAGCTCGAAATAGTGAACTAGTAGGCAACATCATGTCTCCCGAGGTGGTCTATGTACATGAAAATGATGATCAGGAGGAGGTAGCTAAGGTCATGTCTCGGTACAACCTTCCTACGTTGCCGGTGGTGGATGAGGAAAATAGGTTGTTAGGACGGGTAACTTTTGATGATATCTTGGATGTTATAGAGGATGAAACGACAGAAGATATCCTTAACTTTGTCGGGGTAAAGGAAAGTGCCAACCTTAGAGGAGACTCCGTCGAAACCTTTAAAAGTAGGATAACCTGGTTACTGACCAATTTGATTACCGCCTCCATTGCCGCAACCGTGATCTTTAATTTTCAGGATACCATTGAGGAAATAGTAATAGTGGCTATTTTCATGCCCATTATAGCTGGTGTTGCGGGAAACGGAGCTAACCAAACCCTGGGGGTTACCATCCGAAGAATTGCGACAGAAGGAATACCCCGCAATATAGCCTTTCAGGTTATTTTGAAGGAGATAGGCGTAAGCATCCTCAACGGAATTACCATTGGAGCCATCGTCTCCTTGGGGGCACTGGGACTTTCCTATTTCCGGACAGATCTCGAAGTGGATATCAGAATTGGACTCGTTGTGTTTTTGGCCATGTTCGGTAATTTGATCATTGGAGGCTTGATGGGTTCCTTTGTCCCCATAACCTTGGAAAGGCTAGGGGTAGACCCCGCTATTGCTTCTTCCATCTTGATTACAGCTTTTACAGATGTGGTGGGTTATCTGCTACTCTTTGGCTTGGCTACCTTGATTTTGCTATAATTTATAAGCCCAATGGATTCTTCCCCAAAGAAAAGCCGTCTAGTCGGAAGGCATCTTCAATATGGTGAAAAGTGGGTTCATCGGGATTATCCATTCCAATAGAGATGATATCGAAGCGAACAGGGACGGTTTGAAGCTGTTTTTCATATAGATAAGAATCAGCTGCCTTGAAAATCAACTTTTTTTTCTGGTAGGAAATAGACTCCTCGGGAAAAGTGAATCGGGTATCACTCCGTGTTTTTACTTCGATGAATACCACCTCCGCAGGATCCAGGCGCAAAGCGACTAAATCAATCTCGGCCCGTTGATAGCGGTAATTGGTATCGAGGATTTGATATCCCTTCGCTTGCATGAAGGAAACAGCTAGGGATTCCCCCTTTTTTCCCAAGTCATTATGAGCAGACATTTTTCTATATTTTTTTGTTAATTTCGGCTCGAAATGAAATAACGTTTTTTTCTCTTAATAAATTAAGTTTCCGCATGAAATTACACGAATACCAAGCCAAAGAACTTGTTAAATCTTATGGGGTTCCCATCCAAGAAGGGATAGTTGCTGAAAGCGTAGAAGAAGCCGTAGAGGCAGCCAACAAATTATACGACAATCCCGAAGGGCAGTTCTTCGTAGTTAAGGCTCAAATTCATGCGGGAGGACGAGGAAAAGGAAAGGTCAAAGAGACCGGTAGCCATGGAGTGGTAGTAGCCAAAGGGGTAGAGGAAGTAAAAAAAGTAGCAGGAGATATCTTGGGCGGCACCCTGGTGACCATTCAGAATGAAGCGGTCGGAGGAAGCAAGGTTAATAAAGTGTTGATTGCTGAGGATATGTACTATCCTGGGCCAAGTGAGCGCAAGGAATATTATTTGAGTATCACCCTAGATAGGAATACCAGCAAGGACGTTATTATCGCCTCTAGTGAAGGAGGGATGAATATAGAGGAAGTAGCAGAGAAAATGCCTGAAAAAATTGTTCGCGAATGGATCGATCCAGCTGTAGGCCTCCAAGGCTTTCAGGTACGTAAGATTGCCTTCGGTCTGGGCTTTGAAGGGGCTGCATTTAAAAGTGCCTCTAAGTTTATTGCCAATATTTATAAAGCCTATAAAGGAACAGACGCGGACATGTTGGAGATTAATCCCATGTTCAAAACTTCTGATGACAAGGTCATCGCTGTAGATTGCAAACTGAGCATAGATGGCAATGCCATGTACAGACATCAGGACTTCCCCGCACTGCGCGATGTCCATGAAGAAGATCCGCTGGAAGTAGAAGCCTCTAAATTCAACCTCAATTATATCAAACTCGATGGCAATGTAGGCTGTATGGTCAATGGTGCTGGGCTGGCTATGGCCACCATGGACATGATTAAACTTTCCGGGGGAGAGCCCGCCAACTTTCTAGATGTAGGGGGAGGAGCTAGTGCGGAAACGGTAGAGCAAGGTTTTCGAATCATCCTAAAGGATCCCAGTGTCAAAGCCATTTTAGTAAATATTTTTGGCGGTATAGTACGCTGTGATCGTGTAGCTAATGGCGTAGTAGAAGCCTACAAGAATATTGGAGAAATCCCCGTACCCATTATTGTCCGTCTTCAAGGTACCAATGCAGAATTAGGGGCCAAAATAATCGATGAGTCAGGTCTGAAAGTAACCTCTGCCATTACCCTGGCTGAAGCTGCCGCACGCGTAAAAGAAGCCATGGCATGACTTCCCTGATAGGGATAGGCCTGATGTCAGGGACCTCCTTGGATGGCTTAGATATCGTAGCGGTAAAATTTTCCTTGGAAGAAGGGGATTCCTATTCCTATGAAGTGTTAGCTTCTGGAGCTATTCCTTATCCTGAGCAGTGGCAGGTACGCCTGGCAAATTTGATGGATCAGTCAGCGGAAATTTTTGCCAAAACCCACGTATACTACGGCCACTATTTGGGAAAAGCTATACAGGATTTTGTCGAAAAAAATCAGTTATCTCCAGATTTTGTCGGGGTACATGGGCACACGATTTTTCATCAGCCGGAAAAAAATTTCACCTCTCAGATAGGAGATGGTGAAACCATCGCCAGCTATCTTTCCTGTCCGTTAGTTACCAATTTTCGAACCAAGGATGTCGCCTTGGGAGGACAAGGAGCCCCACTGGTTCCACTTGGAGAGCATTATTTATTTCCAGCGGGTTTACACTTTCTGAATTTAGGCGGATTTTGCAACCTAGCAGCTGGCGACTTAGCTTTTGACATCGGCTCATGCAATGGGATATTAAACTTTCTCGCCCAATCCCACGACCCTCAGTTATCCTACGATCCTGAGGGAAGCCTGGCAGCTTCGGGTACTTATTCTCAAGAGCTCTATGAAGCCTTACAAGCCCTGCCATTTTATTCGACCCCCCCTCCTAAGTCTTTGGGCTGGGAATGGGTGAGAGCAGAATTGATCCCTGTTTTTCTCCAGTTCCCTCTTCCCGTGGTCGATCAAATGCATACCTATTGCCGGCATATTGCCGAGCAAATTTACCATGCGCTGAAACTGACAGATAGCCAGGGTAAGGAATTGCGGATTTCTGGTGGTGGGGTTCACAATACCTTTTTGATGACCTGTATCCGGAAGCGATTGAAAGAGTTGGATGTAACAGAAAATTTTTCTGAAGATAGAGACTTTGTCGATTTCAAAGAAGCCCTCATATTTGCCTTCCTGGCTTTGAGGACGCTGACGGGCAAAAATACGATCTTTGCATCTGCAACAGGCGCCTCTACAGAGGCATGTACCGGTTCCATTCACCTCCCTCCCCAGCCCCAAAGAGCCTGGTTTAATTAAATCAGAGAAATATTGAAACCTTGACCAGGGGGAGGGAGGTATAAGGAGGGGGAAAATCCATATTAACCATTTATAACAAACTATCGCATTTATGAATCCTACCATTCAGGAGTTGGAAGAGCTTGAAGAACAGGTTAGAGCCCTGGTAAGGGATACCGGGGCATTCATTAGAAAGGAATTTGAAACTTTCTCTTTTTCTGAAGTAGCCTATAAAGGGAAAAATGACCCTTTTTCCTATGTAGATGTTACGGCAGAAAATATGATTAAGGAAGGGGGAGCTGCCCTTTTGCCCGGATGTGGATTCATCAATGAGGAGTCAGATAACCTCCCCACCCAAAATGGATATGAATGGATCATTGACCCCTTAGATGGGACCGTCAATTTTATACATGGGGTTCCTCATTTTAGCGTGAGCGTGGCCCTTGCTTATAAACGGGAAATTGTGATGGGGCACGTTTATGGGGTAATGGCGGATGAAATGTTCCACGCCATCAAAGGGAAGGGGGCCTTTTTAAATCAAGAAGCTATTCAAGTGAGTAAGCAATTTGAGATGAATCGCTCCTTATTGGTTACAGGATTTCCCTATTCACAAAAGGATTGGTTGGAACCTTACCTCAACTATATTGGCTTCATGATCCGAGAATGCCATGGCCTTCGCCGTCTGGGAAGTGCTGCTCTTGGATTTGGCCTACGTAGCTGCCGGTAGGGTGGAGGGCTTCTTTGAATTTGGACTGAACCCTTACGATGTAGCCGCTGGAGCCTTGCTAGTTATGGAGGCAGGGGGAACAGTTTCAGACTTTCAAGGGGGAGATGATTTTGTTTTTGGGTCTCAGATTTTGGGGACAAATGGAAAAATTCACGCGGAGATTCTAGATAAAATGAAGTCTTATATGCCCAGTGCAATCGGTATGTGAGTACCTTGTTAATAATTTGATAGATCGTGCTCCGAGGTGCTTTTCATAGGATTTTCACGTACCTTTATTCGGAAAAAAAATAGCTTAGTAAAATATGTTAGGTTTTTTAAAGAACATTCTTCCCTCCAAGAAAGATAAGGATATAAAGGATCTTCAACCCTTAGTGGGAAAGATCAATGCAGTTTATGAGACGTTATCGTCTCTGAGCGATGAAGAACTGAGGGGAAAAACGGAGGAGTTTAAACAGCAAATCCGCTCTTATACCCAAGAGATCTCTGAAAGTATCGAAGCGCTTAAAGAAGAGGCTTTAGATACCAAAGATATTGACCACAAAGAAAATATCTACAAGGAATTAGACCAATTGAAGGAGCGTTTTGCCGAGCAATTGGAAGAAGTACTCATGGAAATATTGCCAGAGGCCTTCGCTGTGGTAAAGGAGACAGCCCGTCGATTTTCGGAGAATGGAAAGCTTCAAGTAAAGGCTACAGAATACGACCGGGAGTTGGCAGAAAGCCGAGAACATATTGAGATTAAGGGAGATACAGCCATTTGGAAAAATAAGTGGCTGGCAGCCGATAGCATGGTAGAGTGGAACATGGTTCACTACGATGTACAGCTAATGGGAGGAATCGTTCTCCATACAGGTAAGATTGCGGAGATGGCAACAGGAGAAGGAAAAACCCTGGTTGCGACCCTGCCTGTATACCTAAATGCCTTGACAGGAGAAGGGGTTCACGTCATTACCGTTAACAACTACTTATCGAGAAGGGACTCAGAATGGAATGCCCCGTTATTTCAGTTTCATGGATTGACAGTAGATTGTATAGACTTACATCAACCCAATTCTGAT
The DNA here is from genome assembly GCA_965263105.1 of Bacteroidia bacterium. Taxonomy (GTDB): domain Bacteria; phylum Bacteroidota; class Bacteroidia; order J057; family J057; genus JBCCTX01. Next base: position 3,549,584 of record CBDHGL010000003.1, read on the forward strand.
GAGCGCAGGAAGGCCTATTTGAAAGATATCACCTACGGGACTAACAACGAATTTGGCTTTGACTATTTGCGGGACAACATGACCACCCATCCGGAATTTCTTGTCCAACGCAGTCACCACTTTACCATTATTGATGAGATTGATTCGGTTTTGATCGATGAAGCGCGAACACCTTTGATCATTTCAGGTCCTGTTCCTCAGGGGGATAAACATGAATATGGAGCCCTTAAGCCCCGTATTGAGCGTTTGGTAAAACGCCAGCGTCAATTGGTGGGCAAGTACCTGACAGAGGCAAAAAGTAAGATTGCTGCGGGTAATACTGAAGAGGGAGGCTTGGCCTTGTTTCGTGCCTATAAAGGACTACCCAAGAATGGCCCCCTTATTCGGTTTTTAAGTGAACAAGGGACCAAGGTCATCATGAACAAGACCGAGGGCTTCTACATGCAGGATAATTCCAAAAATATGCATGTGGCGACAGATCCCCTCTATTTTACCATAGATGAAAAAAATCGTCAGGTAGAGCTTACCGACCAAGGGCGGGAGTTAATTGCCGAAGCAGGAGAAGACCCCAACCTGTTCGTACTTCCAGATGTAGCGCAGCGATTCAATGAAATTGAGCGTAACATCGAACTCAATGAAGAAGAAAAACTCAAGGCCAAAGATACGTTGGTTTCGGAGTTTGCCGAAAAATCAGAAAGACTCCATGCGATCAACCAGTTGCTCAAAGCCTACTGCCTTTTTGAAAGGGATGTAGACTATATTGTTCAGGATGGAAAGGTAAATATTGTCGATGAGCAAACGGGCCGGGTCTTACCCGGTAGGAGGTACTCAGATGGGCTCCATCAAGCGATAGAATCCAAAGAAAACGTCAAGGTGGAAGCTGCCACACAGACCTTCGCTACGGTTACCCTTCAAAACTATTTCCGGATGTACCACAAGTTGGCAGGTATGACCGGTACAGCTGAAACAGAAGAGGCTGAATTCTACGAAATTTATGAATTGGATGTAGTGGTGGTTCCAACCAATAAACCTATTGTACGCGACGACAGAGATGATCAAGTCTATAAGACCAAACGAGAAAAATACAATGCCATTATTGAGGAGATTGATCGACTAAGAGAAGGAGGACAGCCCGTTTTGGTAGGTACCACATCAGTAGATGTGTCTGAGCTCATGGCTCGGATGCTAAAACTTCGCAAAATTCCTCACAATGTCCTCAATGCCAAGCAGCACCAACGCGAGGCTGAAATTGTTGCTGAGGCCGGAAAGTCAGGGGCGGTAACAATCGCGACAAACATGGCGGGGCGAGGAACGGATATCAAACTGGGAAATGGGGTTAAAGATTCTGGAGGCCTAGCTGTAATAGGTACGGAAAGACATGAGTCCAGGCGTATAGACCGCCAGTTGAGGGGACGCTCAGGAAGGCAGGGAGACCCGGGAATGTCTCAATTTTATGTATCCTTGGAAGATGACTTGATGCGCTTATTCAACTCTGAGCGTATTGCCAAGGTAATGGACAGATTGGGTATGCAGGATGGAGAGGTTATTCAGCACTCCTTGATCAGTAAGTCCATCTCCAATGCCCAGAAAAAGGTGGAAGAGAATAACTTTGCCATGCGAAAGCGATTGTTGGAATACGACGATGTGATGAACTCTCAGCGAGAGGTAATCTATCAGCGTAGGAGGAATGCTCTCTATGGAGACCGGATCAAGATTGACTTGGAGAATATGCTCTACGACATGAGCGATGCCATTGTAGAGAAATATTTTAATATTCCCGATGCAGATGGCTTACGGATGGAAACCATACGTATTTTATCTGTTGATCCTGCTGTTACGGAAGAGGACCTGAATGACCTGGGTATAGAGGAGCTTATTCAAAAGGTATTTGGAGAGGCTAGGGCCTATTATCAGCGCAAGACTAACCAACTGGCAGAAACACTATCCAAGGGGATCGAAAGAATTAAAAGAGATAATCCCCAAACGGAACGCATTCTTATTCCCTTCTCAGATGGGAGCAAAAGGTTACAAATCATTGCCCCCGTTGCTGATGCCTTAGAGACTAATGGGCAATCCATTGTAGATGAGTTGGAAAAGGTGTGCACCCTCGCCGTGATTGACGAGAAGTGGAAAAACCATTTGCGGGAGATGGACGAACTCAAGCAGTCAGTACAGAATGCTGTTTTTGAGCAGAAAGACCCTTTATTGGTGTACAAATTTGAGGCGTTTGAGCTTTTCCAACAGGCTCTCAATGATATCAATCAGCAGGTGCTTTCCCTAATATTTAAATCGGACCTCCATGTCGAAAGGCATGGCAAGGAAGTAACTAATTCAAATAAGCGGGATGACTTTAGTAAGCTCAACACCCGTCATAGCAGTGCAGCCGAAGCGCAGCGTAAACAGCAAATGGATGCGGAAAGAGCGCTTATGCGTAATACAGGAGGAGATCAACCTCAAAGAAAGCTTTCCCGTAATGAGCGTCGAGCTCAAGAACGCGCAAAAGGAAAGAAGCGGTTTCCAAAGTCTAGATAGGCAATTATCCCGCCTTTTCCTTCAATTCACTCAGAGGAGTATTAAACAAGGCAAAATCTGGTTGGAGGTCTCTCAGAATCTCAAATTTATCACAATACATCTGGGTGGACTTGGCATTGCGTTCCCGAAATTTGAAGAGCTTTTGGAAATATTCCTTCACACTGGGATGGACATCTTCCATGGCCAGGGTGAAGAATTTATTAATTTCAAATTCCTTTTCTTTGGTGAAGTAAACGATAACCAAGGGTTTGAGGAGGCGTTGTTCATCTTCTCCGAAGTCAGAGTTGCTAAAGGCTTGCAGCAAATTATATAGATAACTACGGTCGAGTTCATATTCCATAAAATCAGCTAGCTTTACCCAAAATAGATAGGGGATATAGATACCCCCAAAGCGTTCGGCACTCAGTACGGTAAACTTGTTGAGTACCTCTTCATTTGAGGCGGCCTCCATATGGAGTTTATATAGGGCAGCAACGATTTCTTCTTTTTTTTCCTCCCACTCTTCCATCTTGAAGGAATCCTCTAGTTTATCGAGTTCTTTTTGAATATCCATGAGTTAAGGTATGTATATTGGATAGTAAGGGGGCAAAGTTAACAGGAAAATGCCAAAAAATGGTGATTTCTCTCTAATTTGCCACCTCAGATATAAATTTTATCCTGACGAGCTGGATTTCCTCGCGTGAAAAGTCTCCTCCCAGCTCTTTTTCCGCTTCATCCAGGCTATCGGTATCGGAGTGCATAAAATAATCGAAAATGTCTTCAATTTTGTCTCCGTCAACAGCAGAATTGATAAAATAGTCCAAATCTAGTTTTGTCCCAGAGAAAACGATTTGCTCGACATTGTTCAACAAATCTTCATATTCCAATCCCTTCATTTCGGCGATTTGATCCAAAGGAGTACGCCGATCCACGTGTTGAATGATGAATAGCTTATTCATGGACTTTCTTGCCGTAGATTTAACCACTACAGTCTCTGTCCGCTCAATCGAATTCTCCTCGATGTATTCTGATATAAGTTTAATAAAGGGAGTGGCAAACTTTTGGGCCTTTCCCCTGCCTACCCCTGTAATGCTTTGAAATTCCTCTAAGGTAATGGGATACTTAGTCGCCATATCTTCCATGGAAGAGTCTTGGAAAATGACGTAGGGGGGGATCTTGCGCTCCTTTGCAATCTTATTTCGCAGGGCTTTTAACTTATCAAAAAGAGTAACATCATAGGTTTTGAAATCTTCCGTTTCGGGTATGTCCTTTTTAAACTTCTCAAAGTCCTGGAACTTGATTAGTTGGATTGCCTGCCCTTCGCTCCTGAATTGACGGCCTTTCTCAGTAAGCTTGATGACGCCATAGTCTTCAATATCTTTCAGAATAAAGTCATGAACCAGCAGTTGACTGAATATGGACTTCCATTCCCGGGAATCAAAGTCTTTGCCTTTGGCATAAATCGGGAGTTGGTCATGGCCAAACATGTTGATTTGTTGGTCATTACTTCCTCTGAGAATATTGATGAGGTGTTTCATCCCAAACTTTTCGTCTACCTCATGGATAAGGTCCAAGGCTAGTCGTACTGGCTCCCCTGCTTCAAATTTTTCCTTAGGAAAGCGACAGTTATCACACATGTTCGTACACTCCCTATCATCAAATTCCTCTCCAAAATAGTGGAGCATAAGCTTTCGCCTACACGCCCCAGACTCAGAAAAAGCGGCCATCTCATAGAGAAGATGCTTTCCGGACTCCCGTTCGCTTACGGGTTTGTCCTTCATGAATTTCTCCAGTTTCACGATATCATTGAAGTCGTAAAAAAGGATACATTCTCCATCCTTTCCATCTCTACCAGCACGTCCAGTCTCCTGATAATAGCTTTCTATGCTTTTAGGGACATCGTAGTGGATGACGAAACGAACATCCGGTTTGTCTATCCCCATCCCAAAGGCTATGGTTGCAACTACCACGTGAATGTCTTCATTCAAAAACATATCTTGGTGCTTGGAACGGGTAGATGAGTCTAATCCTGCATGATAGGGAACGGCTTTTACTCCATTTACTTTTAGGATCTCTGCAATTTCTTCTACTTTTCTTCTGCTGAGGCAGTATATAATCCCCGATTTATTTTGGTGTTGCTTTATATAGGTTATGATACCGGTAACTGTATGGTTGTGATTCACCTTGGGGCGAATTTCATAGTAAAGGTTAGATCGGTTAAAGCTGGTGAGGAATATAGTAGCGTCTTCAAATTGAAGGTTATAGAGAATATCCTGCCGTACTTTCGGAGTAGCTGTCGCTGTGAGTGCGATGATGGGGATTTCTCCGAGAGACATCATGATTTCCCGAATACGTCGATATTCAGGTCGAAAATCATGTCCCCATTCAGAAATACAGTGGGCTTCGTCCACTGCGAGGAAACTGATTTTGGCTTGGGAGAGAAAATCGACGAACTCTTGCTTTACCAAAGATTCCGGTGCTACATAGAGGAGCTTTAATGTTCCTTTGAGCACTTTTTGTTTGACAGCTTCATAGTCAGCCCTTCCCATACTGCTGTTCAGGAAGCCTGCTTCCAAGCCGAAGGCCTGCAATTGGTCCACCTGATTTTTCATTAGGGCAATGAGAGGAGATATAACTAGAGCGGTTCCTGGTAGAAGGAGGGCGGGCAATTGATAACACAAGGATTTACCTGCACCTGTAGGCATGATAACAAAGGTATGCTTTCCTGCCAGTATATTTTGAATGATTTCAGCCTGTTTGCCACGAAAAGAGTCGTATCCGAAATTTTTCTTTAACTCTTGAACAAGTCTATCATCACTTACTACAATCTGTTGTTCATTCACGATTCTGCATTTCTTTTCTTCAAAATTAGATACAATTTATTGCGAATAATTAAATTATGAATACCCCAATCGAAATTAACAAATTGGCGGCTACTTTGCCCTAAATTTTTATTAATTTTATTTGTTAAGCAACGATTCTATAATTGAAGGCGTTGAGAGGATAAGAAAACCTTCATGGGAATACTAAATACCACAGAAGAAGAAATCGTAGAGGGCTGTCTGAATGGCTCAAGAAAATACCAAAAGGTATTATATGAGCGCTATTATGGCAACATGATGGCCGTATGCCTTCGCTATACGCAAGATCGTGAAGAGGCTAGAGACGTATTGCATGAAGGGTTTATGAAGGTTTATAAAAATTTAAATAAATATTCGCGAGGTACGAATTTAGGGGCATGGATTCGGAGAATAATGGTCAATACAGCCATCGACCATTACAGAAAGAATGCAAAGCGACCCAATCTAATAGAAATAAATCACGCTATTCATGAGGTTGATATTCAGGATGTAGTATCCGATATGTCGGCCGATGAAATTCTATCATTGGTACAAAGATTGTCTCCCGCCTATAGAACGGTATTCAATTTGTATGTAATTGAGGGATATGCACACAATGATATAGCCAAAATGTTGGGCATTAGTGAAGGTACTTCTAAATCAAACCTTGCCAAAGCTAGAGGGAGACTGAAGCAAATGATTGCTCGTTCTCAAGTGATAAAAGAAACAGGAGGGGAGAATTATGCGTGACGAATCTTTTGATCAGGCAATACACAACAAGCTCAAAGGACTTGGGGAAGGAATAACTCCCCAGGATTGGGATAGAATTGCTCAACGGTTAGAAGAAGAAGCCTTATTTGAGGAAGTGAGCAACCCGACGGTTGCGGGCGATGATTTCGACACCTTAATACAGCAAAAAATTGCCGATTACGAGGATGACGGTTCTGCTGAGATGGATTGGCGTATCCTATCTGGTAGAATGTTTGGGGTCTTCGATTCTTCCGTGGAAAGTCGTTTGAGTTCTTATGAGGTCCCTTATGACCCAGCTAGTTGGGAGGAAATGGTTGAACACATGGAACGACCATTTTACCAAACACTTCGCGACAAACTCAACGCCTTGTCCATCCCCTTTTACAATTCGGATTGGAAGGTGATGCGTCGTCGCTTGGATCGGGAAATTCCGGTAGACCCTGCTCAGCAGCAGCCTATTCCCTGGCAACTATATGCAGTAGCAGCTTCTCTTGCTTTTCTGATTGTCTTTCTGCCCCTACTAAATAGGCCAGTGGCAGAAGTAAGTTCTGGACAGATAGCTGACCAAGCTCAGTTGGAGGAGCAAATTCAAATAGAAAATCCTTCTGTATCTCCTACCTCTGAAAGCGAAAACCAGGAAAAAGGAGGAGAAAATACTAATCCTTCTGGAGTAGTACCCCAATCTTTTCCCTTACAATCATCTAATAGCCAGTTAGCCCAAAAGAAAGAAAGTACCCAAACACAACACTCGAGAATTAATCCCATTACACAGCAGGTTGTGCCCCTTGTTCCCCCAATTTGGGAGAAAGGGGAAAGTATTGTAGTTGCCCATCCTCGGGAATTATTGCCTATTCCTCAGGAGACAGAATTTTTGGAAGGGGAATTCTCTACACCTCAAACAGATTTGCTTGTCAAAGGAGAAAGCAATACTTCTGCTGAACGCATCGAGCCTTTAGAAATAGCGCTTAATCAAAGTTTGCTTAAGGAAGGAAAACTGCTGCCCGTCGAAGCTGTCAAAATGGAAGCGAAGCGAAATCGGTTCGATCCAGAATTTTTGGTGGGTATCCATGGAGGTACTACTTCGAGCATGGCAGAATTGAACGATAAGGGGGAATCTGGTTGGCTGGCAGGCTTGCGGGTGGAAGTAAAATTTACTGAACAGGTTAGTTTTGTCTCGGGAGTCCAATACTCGGAAAAAAGTTTCAGCCATCAATTTACGGTGTCAGAAACTCCCAATAATGCCTCGGGCTCCAGACGAGTTCCCCAAGTAAATGAGGGACTATTTAGCATGATGGAACTTCCCGCCTTGGTTCGCCTGAGATTGCCTTCGGATGAAAAAAATGCTTTGTATATACAGTCGGGTATCGTTTCCTTTTTTATGATAAACGAATCCTACAGAATATTTGATCCTAATTCCGCCCAGAATACCGATATCGATGTGTCTTTCGCAGACCCTACAGAATTGGACTTCACGGACAACATGCAGAGTTTTACCACCTATATAGCTAATCTTCATGCAGCTATTGGTTATGAATATCGATTTTCAGATAGGATACTTTTTCAAATTGAACCCTATTTTCAAATGGGACTTCAGAAAATGGGACCTACTAACTCAACCAGTCCAGCTGAGAAAAATAATCTGTATACGGGAGGTGTCGAGGCTTCTATTATTTACGACCTAGGCAGAAATGATAAAAAGGATAAACCACGCAAGCCCAAAATATTTTAGGTATTACTAACATATTAAAAAATAATTTCGTAAATTAATAAAGGTTTTTAAGTACTTAATTTTAAGTTGCCTTTGAGAAACAACTACAAACGAGGCTGTCCTTTTGGGTGGCCTCTTTTATTTTCCGGAAAAATTAGGCTTTCTCTTTTCCAAAAAAGCACTTATCCCTTCTTTGGCATCTTCAGAAGCCATAGCTAACCCAAATAATTTCTCCTCTACTTGAATATGATTATCGTTGACTTGGGAGGTTTGACAAGCCTCCAGGGCATAAGCAATGGCCAAGGGGGAGTTTTTATAGGCATCAGATAAGATGTGTAAGCATCTATCAATTAGTTTACTTTGGGGGCAGACTTCATTTACCAATCCCCATTCGAGGGCTACGGTAGCATTTATGGGATTGCCGGTAATGATCATTTCTATGGCCTTGCCCCGGCCAATCAATCGAGGTAGGCGCTGAGAGCCTCCATATCCTGGAATAATTCCCAATTTTACTTCTGGTTGACCGAACAAGGCATTCTCTGAAGCCAGCCTTATATGGCATGCCAAGGCCAATTCACAGCCTCCCCCCAAAGCATACCCATTTACTGCTGCTATTACGGGCTTTGTCGCCCGCTCAATGCGGCCAAAAATAGCATTCCCCTCTTTACTCAAGGTCTCTGCATCTGTTTGCCCCATGGTAAGGAATTCAGAAATATCTGCACCTGCTGCAAAAGCTTTCTCACCTTGCCCAGTAATGATTATACCCCTAACACTGGGATTTCCCAAACCTTCCTGAAGTAGCTCATCTAACTCCTTCAATAAGGTAGCATTCAATGCATTCAATGCCTTAGGGTTGTTGAGGGTGATGATTAAGGTTTGGGAGGAAAGTTGAGATTCAATAAAAGTTGGCATGGAGAAAAGCATTAATTTGATAAAAAGAAAAAGGCGGCAAGAAGAAAATCTTGTCGCCTAATATAGTTTTTCTTTAGGAGGGGAGGAAACCCTATTCTAGCCACCCAGCTAGGAAACGAGGGATCTCATCAATTTTATCAATTCCTCTATAGAGGTACAGCCTAGCATTTGCATACTCGGGGGAAAAATAAATCTCCCAAAATTTTTCAATCTCGTCTATAGCCGCCTCGGATTTGACTTGAGCACCTGGACCCTTGCCTAAAATAATTACATTTGCCCCGTTTAGGTCTGGGATTCGAGACTTATCCAACAAACCTGTTAGGATCTCATGGCGATCTTCTTCTAATATTCCCTTTTTCCGGTTGAAATTATACTCTTTGTCTTCGTGAATCATATCCGATAAGAAGATGATATAATTGTAAGGAACAATCTTGGGCTCAAGAGAAAAAGCTTCTGCTTCTTCCCGATCGATTAACTCTAACTCATCTCTGCAATTGAGGAGGGCCCAAAGAATATTGGAATAAGAAGAAAATTTACTCCTTGCGTGATAAATAGAATCCAAGCGAGATTCAATTAAAGGTCCTATAGTTTCTACATACCTGTCAATTCTTTGCCTGCGCTTCTCCTCCTTTTTTGTAATTCCATCTCCTTTTCGGGTAAAAGGAGGTTTTATGGAATCAGGAATATTTTGAAAGGTAATGCCATAATTTGCATTAGAGTTCATGAAGTCTTCATATACAATCTTTACGGGATTGGTATAAGCTCCTTCGTCTATGGGGTAAACAAGCAGTCGATCGTGGGTACCCATGTTTCTCAAGATGAGCTTTATGGCATTTACATAGGCTCCTTTATTTTCTTCTCCTACGCTTCCGGAGAGATCTACAAAGCAAATGATATTTTTCCGCCTTTCGTGCATGTCTTCACAGCCCACCCCCCAAAACAACAAGGAGAAACATAGGCCTAACATGAGGCTTTGACGCGAAGGATAGATTGGCACTTTGGTACGTGTATTCATTGGGTTAATTGCTAGATTACCAGTTTTCGGCTATACCCGTGTGGGTGTAGAGGAAGTAGGTGTAACTTTCAAGGTTGTCTATAAATTCGATTTCTTCCAGGGGCTCAATGGGCTTGCCATGACTGAGGTCAAAATTTTCTTTGAAGGTTTTGAATTTGTGAATCTTTACAAATTGTCTTCGAGACTCTTTCCGGAGTATTTTTTTGAATTTTTCCTCGAATTTAGAAGCAAAAGCCTTGTTATGTTCAGGGGAGTTCATTCGAAAATTCCGAAAAATCATGTTTCTTTTATATGCATCTACAATCACCCGGTCTCTATCAAGTTCCATTTTGACATATCCAGCGATCAAAGGAAGGCCCATAGCAAAAAAGATGAATCCCATATAAAGTAAGGTCCATCGCTCTCCTTCGAAGTCTTTTGCCCGTACATCGGCAATAGCCACAACAGCAAACTCAAGAATCAACATGAAAATAAGGAGAACTGGAATTTTATTGGTGTAATTGCGCTTCTTATAGTGTAGCACATTTTCCTGATAATTCATTTGTTGTTGGTAATGGTCGGCAGGTACCAAGGTATTATCAAAGTTGCCGTTTCCATTAAACATGCCATGTTCTGTTTCCTGGGGAGAATCGAAATATCCGCTGCTCTGGATTTCAGGAAGTCGATAAATTTCTATATCCCTTAGCTTATCGTTTATAAAGATAGCTTCGAACAGTTTGTCAGCCACCATGATACTGGCCATAGTCAAAACGATGGTGGTCGCAATCCTGAATATGAGAATGATCAAATCATTGCCCTCAAGGAAGATCATGGTTGAAATGTAATTGAGGACAAGCTCCGCAATAATGGCTAATACCAATATGATGGTATACACCCGGAGTTTCCTTTTCTTCTCCTTGTACACATGGTCGGGGATGTATACATTGGCATAGTCGGTTGCGTCGAGGTACTTGCTCCTTGTTTTTTTTCCCAGGCGAATTCCCGTCTTTCTTTCAATCTTATCCAATGCCACCTGGTTTCGTTGCAAGACGAAGCTTTTTAGTCCTCTTTCATTTTTAAAAAAATCTCCAAACTGGACAAAATACCAGAGTCTTTCCATATTTAAGTTAACGTTTAGAGTTTGGATCTATTGGGACCAAAATCTATGGTTCTTGTTTTTTTTGTAATTCGCTCTATATCATAACCGAAAAAGGTACCCATTTTAGTGTGTTGAAATTAGTAAATTTTGTACCTGCCCCTGTTTTATTAGGGATGAAGTGTAAATAATCAGGTTTATGCCGTAAATGTTAAGGGGTTCAAGTGAAGAAAAAACTGCTCGAAAGGAATTTTGAGAGGGAATTTCCACGAAGGCTGGGTATTTTTTCCAAAAAATCGGAAAAAAAAGTTTCTCCCAAGATCCTGAGCATGAATTTTTTAAATTAAGGAGCCATTCCCTGATCTTAGGTAAAATCGAATAAGTTAAAATATTCCGTTTTGCAAAAAAACGAATGGCTATTCTCCTTTGCAGAAATAAAGTGAAAGTAAATATTTCAATCTTTCGATTGGAGAAGGAAGGGTACCCGCGGATGGATTCGAACCATCGACCTTTGGTTCCGGAGACCAACGCTCTAATCCCCTGAGCTACGCGGGCAGGGAACTGGATAAGCGCTAAAATTACACTAATACTTTTTGATTGCCAAGAAGTCTATTAATTTTGCGCCGAAATCAAATTCATTGAAACCTATCTTCACCTCGTATGGGATTTAAAAGTGGAATAGTCGGATTACCTAATGTGGGAAAATCCACCTTGTTTAATTCTTTATCCAGTGCCAAAGCAGAAGCGGCCAATTATCCTTTTTGTACAATTGAACCCAATGTGGGGATGATTCCGGTACCTGACCCTCGGCTGGATGTTATAACGGAGTTGTATGTTCCCAAGGAGACGATCCCAGCAGTGGTGCAGATTGTAGATATTGCTGGGTTGGTTAAGGGAGCTAGTAAAGGAGAGGGACTGGGCAACCAGTTTTTGAACAATATCCGAGAGTGTGAGTCTATTCTCCATGTGCTTCGTTGTTTTGCCGATGAGAATATTATTCACGTAGAGGGAGGCGTAGACCCTGTTCGCGATAAGGAGATCATAGATACAGAATTGCAGTTGAAAGACCTGGAGGCGCTTCAGCGTAAGCTTGAGCGTACTAAGAAGATGACCAAAGGAGGGAATAAGGAAGCAATGAAACAAGTGGAGCAGGTAGAGCAATTTATTCAACACGTTGAACAGGGGAAAAATATTCGAACACTTGAAACCACTCCAGAAGCACGGGAGTTGGTGAGCGACCTGGGACTACTTACAGATAAAAAAGTCCTGTATATATGCAATGTGGATGAGGGAAGTCTACCAGCAGGAAATATCTATGTGGAGGCGGTAAAGGAAGCGATAAAGGATGAAGATGCTGGGATATTGATAATTTCCGCAGGTTTTGAGGAGCAATTAGCTGAGTTTGAAGAAAAGGAAGATAAAAAGGAATTGTTGGAAACCGTAGGGCTGGAAGAGCCTGGGCTCAATGTTCTTATTAGAGAGGCATATTCCCTCTTGGGTTTACAGACTTATTTTACTGCTGGAGAGAAAGAAGTGCGTGCCTGGACCATCCGGGAGGGGACCAAAGCCCCACAAGCAGCCGGAGTAATTCACACGGACTTCGAACGGGGTTTTATTCGGGCCGAGGTAATGAAATACCAAGACTTGATAGAAATGAAATCTGAAGCTGCTGTAAAGGAAGCCGGGAAACTGGCTATCGAAGGGAAAGAATATGTAGTGGAAGATGGCGATATTATGCATTTTCGCTTCAACGTTTAGAAAAACTTCCTGTGAGTTTGCCATAAACTTCCTATATATTTGTACCATCCTGCTTGATCCTAAATTTATTACCATGGATATAACCGTACAAGAACTCAAAGAAAGGCTAGACAAAGGGGAAGCACTCGAGATGATCGATGTGAGGGAGCCTCATGAATGGGAAATTCAACACCTTGAGGGAGTTAAGAAAATCTCTCTTTCACAAATTCCTCAGTCCCTCAACGACCTGGATGAGTTGAAAGATGCTGAATTGGTCCTCATTTGTCGTTCCGGTGCTCGAAGTGGGAGAGCCACAAAGTACCTGCAACAGATGGGCTTCTCAAAAGCCCGAAATCTCGAAGGCGGAATGAAAGCCTGGAAGCAATTCGTTGATCCTAGCTTTGAAGTAGCCTAGCCCAATCCATGATACTGCATACCTCTGAGATTCGCGTTCGTTATGCCGATACGGACCAGATGGGCTTTGTCTATTATGGAAAGTATCCAGAGTACTTCGAAGTAGGACGGACTGAATTGATTCGAGACCTGGGCTTGGCCTATAAGGAAATTGAAGCAAGAGGTATCCTCATGCCGGTAGCGGAGCTACAAATTCAGTATAAGATGCCTGCCTATTACGACGAACTCCTTGTCTGCAAAACATACATTACTGAAATTCCACGAGCTTCCCTGCTCACTACCTATGAAATATTTAAAGAGGATGGAAGCCTTTCTGCCTCAGGTAAAGTGGTTTTAGCCTTCCTCAAAAAGGAAAATGGCAAACCTACACGAGTTCCTTCTTTTATGCTAGCGGCTATTGAGGAAAGGTGGACCCCTAATTAGAAGGAGCAGAGCCTTAATCTCAAGGAATTATGTCTCAATTTTTAATTACTGTTCTGGTAGACAGGGATGAAGTCGAGTAAATGGGGCTATCTCACGCGGATATTCTGTCCAATCCGCAAACTAGAGGAGGCCGATAGACCTGAATTTAATGCCAATAATTCATCTACATTACCTGAAGTATATCTGCGGGCGATTTCCCATAGGGTATCTCCTCGCTTTACCTTGTAGAATTTACCTTGCTGGGGCCCTTGAATACTTAAGGACCTAGGAGTAGAGGCAGAGGCCAATTGCGTTTTGGATCGGGCATTGCGTTGAGCCACTTCTTTTTTTGTATAAATTTTCAACTTCTGACCTACCTTTATTCTATAGCGATAGAGGTTGTTCCAGCGCCCTAAGTCGCGTTGAGATACTTCATACTTCTCTGCTATGGTCCCTACCACATCCCCGGAGCGAACCGTATAGTAAACCGTAACGGTTCCTGGAGGTTGGGGATAGGACTTTCTTGGAGCAGGCTTGGGACGACTTACCTGATAATTAGCCGCATAAACAGGAGCATTTGTGCGCTTTTTGCCATACTGTGTGCGAATGGAGCGTTCATTGCTGGCGAAATAATCTCCTACCTGGGGACTCACCCGTAAAACAAAGGGATCGGAAGAGTAGGGGATACGCCCCAGTTTAAGGTGTGGGTTGAGGTTAATTAATTCATCGACATCCGTATTCGTCATTTTGGCAATCTCCTCCAGGGTTATATCCATCCTTCTAAGGTGGAGGGTATCTTGGTAATAAGAGAAATCTACATCAATTGGGAAAATGTTGTGGTCCGCATGGTAGTGAAATACATAGGTAGCCGCAATAAAGGCCGGTACATAGCCACGGGTTTCTCTGGGGAGGTAATCGCGAATCTCCCAGAAGGTCCTTTTGCCTCCCGACCTGCGAATAGCCTTGCGAACATTTCCTTCCCCGCAGTTATAGGAAGCTATCGCCAATAGCCAGTCTCCAAATTCGTTATAAGCGAGTTGCAGGTATCTGACAGCTGCTTTGGTTGAAGCAAAGGGATCTTTTCGCTCGTCGACATAGGAGTTTATTTCCAATCTATAGTCTCTTGCAGTATAATACATAAACTGCCAAAGGCCCGTTGCACCTACCCTGGACCTCGCATGGGGATTTAATGCGCTTTCTACGATAGGAAGGTATTTGAGCTCCATCGGCATACGGGCCTTGTCTAACTCAGCTTCAAATATGGGGAAGTAAGTTTCCTGAAGCCCTAACATCCGCTGTACTTGTTCGCGTTTTTCTTTGGTGTACACATCTATGTAGCGTTGGACATAGCTATTGTAATCCATAGGGATAACAGCTGGAATCTCTGAAAGGCGTTCGGCTATAAGGCTTGGAGAGGTATAAACGTTTGTCCCTTTTCTAGTTTCAGACCGTTGTTTCTGGGGTCTTCTGCGGTCATTTGTCTGCAAATCGGGAAAGTCATAATTGTAATCCACCAGGAAGGAATCCAGAAGATTGAGGATGGGCTCATCGTCAATGCTATCTCGCTTGCTGGGGTTTTGACTATAGGTAGAGGAAAAAACGAAAAAAAAGAGGGAAACCATGCACAGTATACTTCTCATCACTATCTTTTTTCTGGAAAATATTGGCGCTAAGATATCCGAAATAGAATATACATTCAAATTTGTTTTCTCAAGAAGAATAACGAACTTTGCAATCCTGAAAAAAATCGGATTATCCGATGTAAAAGATACATACAAAAAAGATACATACAAATTTGTAGTTATGGCAAGAGTGTGTGAAGTAACGGGAAAGCGCCCGCTCTCAGGGCACCACGTTTCAAAGTCCAATAACAAGGTAAAGCGTAAATTCTATCCCAACCTTCAGAAGAAGCGTTTCTATCTTCCTGAGGAAGACCGTTGGATTACCTTAAAACTCTCAACTTCCGCTTTGAGAACGATCAATAAAAAAGGGATCACGGCCGTTGTGAAGGATATGAGAGCTAAGGGGATAAAGATTTAGTATGAAGGCATGGGTATTCCCGGGACAGGGATCTCAATTTCCAGGTATGGGCAAGGAGTTATTTGATAGCTCCGAAAAGGCAAAAGAATTATTTGCTGAAGCAAATGATGCCCTGGGTTTTGATATTAAACACATCATGTTTGAAGGAAGTGAAGACGAACTTCGGAGGACTGAAGTGACCCAGCCTGCTATTTTTATTCATTCGGTTATAGCAGCTTATGTCCATGGACTCATGGAGCAAGGAGGTGTTACGGCCGGACACTCCTTGGGAGAGTTTTCAGCCTTGGTATTTGCCGGAGCCCTGGATTTTTCCAGCGGCTTACGCCTGGTATCTCAACGTGCCAATGCCATGCAGAAGGCTTGCGATATGCAGGAAAGTACGATGGCAGCCATTATTGGTTTAGATGAGGAAGCAGTAGAGGAACTATGTGCTTCAATAGAAGGTGAGACCGTGGTACCTGCCAACTACAATACCCTCGGGCAGTTAGTTATTTCAGGCAGTCTCCCTGGCATAGCAAAGGCAATTACTTTGGCCCAGGAAAAGGGCGCCAGAAGGGCTATCAAACTCTCTGTAAACGGAGCTTTCCACTCTCCTTTGATGGAGCCTGCTAGACAAGAGTTGGCAAAAGCCATAGAGGAGACTCCATTTTCTCAAGCCCGTATTCCCGTGTATCAGAACGTAACAGCCCGTCCTCATACTGAACCTCAAGAGATCAAAGCAAATCTCTTGCAGCAATTGACAGCCCCGGTTCGTTGGTTGCAGATTATGCAGGCCATGATGGCCGATGGGGTGGAGGAATTTGTAGAAGTAGGTCCAGGCAAGGTCCTGCAAGGTCTGGTGAAGAAAGTTGATCGAAAATTCCCGACGGGGCATCTTTCCTAATTCTTTCTATCTTGCCACAAGATTACTCTCTGTATGAAAGCACTTTTTGCGCTTAATCCATATTTGTGGCGATATAAAGGACACCTTCTTTTGGGCATCCTATTTGTAGCTGCCTCCAATCTGTTTGCCGTATATCCCGCCCAAATTGTGAGAAGTTCTATTAACATGGTAGGCGATATGCTCCTCCTATTCAAAGTCTATCAGGGCTTTGGAATAGAAGACTTTTTGAACAATTTTTTGTTTCAGACCCTGGTCTTATTCGCAGCCTTAGTGATAGGAGCAGCCCTTATTCGGGGCTTTTTTCTTTTTCTGACTCGCCAAACCCTGATTGCGATGTCTAGAAGAATTGAGTTTGATATCCGCAATGATATTTATGACCATTTTCAAAATCTTTCTCTCTCCTTTTATCGCAAGAATCGAACAGGAGACTTAATGGCTCGCATAGCAGAAGATGTGGGAAGGGTGCGCATGTATCTTGGGCCGGGAATTATGTACACCCTAAATACCATAACCCTTTTCGTGGTGATTGTAAGTACCATGCTGATTGTCAATGCGGAGCTCACCCTTTATGCCCTTTTGCCCCTTCCCTTTTTGAGCTATCTTATATATCGGGTTGAGTCCATTATTCAACAACGAAGCGAGCGCATCCAAGAACAGCTTTCTACTATCACGACTTACACCCAAGAAGTTTTTTCGGGTATACGGGTTATCAAGGCTTACGTAAAGGAAAAAGCCTCTTCCTCAAAATTTACTGAAGAAACAGAAACCTATAAGCAAAAATCTTTACACCTGGCGAAGGTAGACGCCCTATTTTTTCCACTGGTGGTATTCTTAGTCGGTATGAGTGTGGTTCTGACCATGTATGTAGGGGGGCGGAAGGTCATTTCAGGCAATCTCACAGTGGGGAACATCGCCGAGTTCATCATGTATATCAACCTGCTTACCTGGCCTATTATAGCGATAGGCTGGGTGACCACCTTGATCCAACGGGCCGCGGCCAGCCAGAAACGACTCAATGAACTGCTTGCTCAGCGCTCGGAAATTATTTTTGCCGATACCCCTCATACAGTGGAGAAAGCTGAGTTAGAATTTCAAGAGGTTTCCTTCACCTATGCAGATACGGGGATAGAAGCTTTAAGAGATGTGAGCTTTTCTATTCAGCCGGGGCAAAAGCTAGGCATACTGGGCCCTACGGGTTCTGGAAAAAGTACACTCTGTGCCCTGATCCCAAGGAGCTTTGATCCAAGCTATGGGACTATTTTGCTCGATGGGCGTCCGTTGGGTCAGTATAGCAAGTTACATTTACGCTCTGCAATCGGCTATGCACCCCAGGATGTATTTCTCTTTTCAGATACCCTGCAGGGTAATATCGCCTTTGGAAGGCAAGAAGCGAGTTTGGAAGAGGTAAGGGAAGCTGCTCGCTGGGCCCAGATTGATGATAGTATCATGGGGTTTCCTGAACAATACCAAACTTTAGTAGGAGAAAGAGGGGTTACCCTTTCAGGAGGACAGAAACAGCGCACCGCCATTGCACGAGCCTGGGTTCGTAAACCCAAGCTTCTGATCTTAGATGATGTCCTTTCTGCAGTAGATATGCAGACAGAAGATGCTATTCTCAAAGAGTTGAAAACCTATCGCCAGCAAAATCCCACTGTTTCTGTTGTCATGGTAGCCCATAGAATTTCCTGTATCCAGGATTCAGATCTTATCTTAGTTTTGGAAGATGGAAAAATAACCGAAAGAGGGAAACACGAAGGATTAATAAAACAGGACGGATATTATTCTCGTATATTCGAAAAACAAATGAAGGAGAACCAACTGACAACCCATGAATAGGCTTTTCCGTTTTTAACAATAGCCCCCGATTATTCAGTAAATAGGTTCGTTATGAGATATTGTTTTTTTCTTTTTTGTGCATTTCTTTTTTGTCTAAGCTCAGTTTTCGCCCAAAGCTCATCTGCCAAATTGAGAGAGGTCTCCAATAAGGCGTTTCAAAAAGGGGAATACCTAAAATACCGAATCCATTATGGTTTTATCGACGCGGGTATTGCTACGCTAGAAGTCAAACCCAAATCCTATAGGAAGAAGGGCAGGAAGTGCCTTCATATCGTCATGAAAAACGAAACCACGGGTTTATTCGATACCTTCTACCGAGTCAGAGACACCTATGAGTCCTATACAGATGAAAAAGCCCTTATCTCCTGGCAGTTTAATCGAGATATCCAGGAAGGGAAGTATAAGAGTTATCGGGAGATCCATTTTGACCATTCCCAAGGAAAGGCAGAATACCACAAAAACTCGGGTGAAATTGTCATGCACGACGTTCCTCCTAATGTACAGGATGTAATTTCTACCTATTATTTTGCCAGAGCTTCCTACGATCACCAGGAGCTTAAGCCAGGGAGCAAGATTTCCCTCCGCAATTTTATTGACGAGACTAATTTTGAATTGGAGGCCCGAGTAGAAAAGCGGGAGACCATCAAGGTAAACGGAGAAAAATTTAAGGCCTTGCGACTGAAGGTCATGATAGAGGAAGCGGGACTTATTACAGATGGTAGTAAGATTACCCTATGGGTTTCTGATGATAAGAATTTGATTCCTCTTGCCTTTAAATCCAAACTCCTCATTGGATCCATTCGTGCCGACCTCGTTGAATACAAAAATCTCAAAAATCCTTTTGAAGCTCGGACCATTTGATTCTCTTCCCCTAGAATGGGATGTACCTCTACATTCCCTTCATACTTTTGGGACTGATACCTATACGCGATGTATGATGCGCATATGGGATGAAGCCAGTCTTCATCTATGGGTGTCGGCCAATTCCCATTTGCAGTGGCCTACAATGGTTCTTTCAGGGGGAAGCAATGTATTATTTCAACAGGATTTTAACGGGGTCATCCTTAAGAATGAAATCCTGGGGAGAGAAATCATTTCTACCTCCTCTGACCATGTATTGTTGAAGCTAGGTGCGGGAGAGAATTGGCACGATGTGGTCCTGTTTTCCTTGGAACAAGGCTGGGGGGGGATTGAAAATCTTTCTCTAATTCCTGGAAGTGTAGGGGCTGCACCTATTCAAAACATAGGTGCTTATGGAGTCGAACTAAAAGACGTATTTGAATACCTGGAAGCGATCCATTTAGAAACGGGCGAAACCCATACCTTCAACCAAAAATCTTGTAGATTTGGTTATAGGGATAGCATCTTCAAGCAAGAAGCAAAGACCCGGTATATGATTACTCGGGTAGTTATTCGGCTTACCCAGTCTGATCACCAAATCCGAACAAACTATGGGGCCATTAAAGAAGAACTCAAAATCCAGGGTATTACTGAGCCTGGACCCCAGGATATTAGCCGGGTGGTGTGTAAGATTAGGCAAAGTAAATTACCTGATCCCAGTAAATTAGGGAATGCTGGGAGCTTTTTTAAGAACCCTCTAGTCTCTCAAACACAATTTGAGGAGCTCAAACAGCTTTATCCTCAGATTCCCCACTATGAGGATGCTAGTGGCTTGGTCAAGATTCCTGCGGCCTGGCTTATTCAGCAATGTGGCTGGAAAGGGAAGAGGTTTGGTAAGCATGGAGTTTATGAAAAACAGGCCCTGGTACTTGTAAACTATGGCGGAGCGAAGGGCGAGGATATTTTCAAGCTCTCTGAAGATATCCAACAGTCTGTATGGAGCAAATTTGAGATTCCCCTGGAACGAGAAGTTCAGATTATTTAAAGCCCCCATTTTCTTCAAAGAGAATTACATTTTTGAGAAATTTTTACTTCCCCCCTTCGGAAGTAAGAATTTTCAATTTGTTGCATTTGACAAACTTGGGTAAAGTCCTTTATTTATATTTAAAAATATCCATTATACATGAGAGTAGCATATTGTGTATGGTTTGTGTGTATTCTGGCTATGGTAGGCTGCGAGGTACCCTCTTCTTCTCTATCTGTTGCTGAACCGGAAAATGTAGGAGACCTACATTTCTTACCTACATTTCCTGATACCTTACCCATAGCAGTTTGTTTATGGGAGAGGGTTAGAATGGGCCTTGAACCAGGGATTCAATTGGAATCAGATTATGTATCTTCTATTCTATTGGGAGACCAAGTATACATATTGGGAGATCAAAAGAGGGTAGCCAAAGAAAGGCGGACCTACATGAAAGTAAGGAATGCCCAAGGAGAAGAGGGATGGGTTCCAAGCTATCTCTTCGGACTGGATGCGCAAGCGGCAGTTATTGTACAGGCCACTCAATTATTTAGGCGACCCAATTTGTTAATGAAAAAAGGAGATAGACTATATCCCGGAGATTTTATTGTGGTAGTAGAGGAAACACCAAAATGGGTTAAGGTAATGGGCGTCATGAAAAAACAGGTAGGATGGATACAAAAAGATCCCGGTCTTTCTGTCCAGTACCAAGACATCCGCATGGCAGTTTTATATCAACGAGCGAAATCAGAGAAAGAGCCCGCAAGAAGGGTTTCCATGTTGGAATCTCTATTACAGAATGCTCCAGAAGGCTCTAATTTCGTTGAAATTATTGAAGGAGATTTAGAGGAGAGTAACAAACAGCTCAACAATGACCAGGAGTTAACAGGCCCAGAAGTTCAGGCCATGACGCTATCCCAATAAATTTTATTAACCTTATGTAGAAACCTTTTCTTTGGTGAGTGGGAGGTTCTTTTTGCGAAGAATCTCTTTGGCTAGATTGAGATAATTTAGGGCCCCTTTACTACTAGCATCTAAGGAGATAACAGGAACGCGATAACTAGGAGCTTCGCTCAGTCGAATATTCCTGTGGATTACCGTGTCCATTGTAAGTTTTTGAAAGTGCTTGCGCACATCCGCCACCACTTGATTAGCCAAGTTTAAGCGACTGTCATACATGGTAAGCAGAATTCCCTCGATCTCTAAAGAGGGATTGAGTCCTTTTTGAACGATTTTGATGGTATTGATCAAATTCCCCAGGCCTTCCAAGGCATAGTACTCGCACTGGACCGGAACGATGAGGGAGTTTGCTGCTACAAGGGCATTGATGGTTAAGAGCCCAAGAGAAGGCGAGCAGTCTAATAGGATAAAATCATAGGAGTCTTTGATAGAATCGATCAAAGGCTTCAGTAGGCGTTCCCGATTATTCATCTGTACCATTTCTATCTCAGCCCCAGCCATGTCTTTGTTCGAAGATATGAGATCCAGATAGGGAAACTCGGTCCGGTCTATAATTTCTTTTACCTGTATACTTGAGTCAACAATGGCATCATAGATAGTAGCATTTTCCGTAGATACTTCCATTCCAACTCCACTGGTGGCATTGGCCTGAGGGTCCATGTCAACCAGCAAGGTTCTATATTCCAAAGCAGCCAGGCTGGCTGCGAGATTGACAGCGGTAGTGGTTTTCCCAACCCCCCCTTTTTGGTTTGCAATAGTGATTACGAAGGCCATGAGATATACAGATTGTATAAGTTCTAAAGAAAAAAGTCAGTTATGATATAAGTAATCTACTACCTTTGTTCTACTTTACAAAGATATTCGACCGTTCAAAGATACTGATTTGCCTATTCTTTCTATTGCTGGAATGCGGAACTTTCTGTGGATAACACTATTTTTTTTCCAGATTTTGTGGATAAGTTGTCAAAAATCCCCTAAGGAGCTTTCTTCCAAAGCGATTTTTCGCATGAATCTGGATGGGGGATTGTCAACCTTGGATCCCGCCTATGCCCGAGATCAGGCTTCAGATTGGATGACAGCCCAGGTTTTCAATGGGTTGGTAGAGCTGGATAGTCTTTTGCAGGTGCGTCCTGCTGTCGCTAAAGACTGGGACATCTCAGAAGATGGCTTAATTTATTCCTTCACCCTAAGAAACGATGTTTTTTTTCATCCTCACTCCCTTTGGCAGACAAAAGAAGAGCGTCAGGTAAAGGCCCAAGATTTTGTATATAGTTTTACCCGTATTTGCGATCCGAATGTCGCTTCTACCGGGCAATGGGTATTTAATGGCAAGATCAAAGGTTTGGATGATTTCAAAGCTGGAGATAGCCCATACATTACAGGTTTTCGTGCTCCCAATGATAGCACCTTTGTATTGGAACTCATTCAACCTTTTCCTCCCTTATTAGGTCTATTGGCTATGCCCTATGGACGAGTAGTGCCTCAAAAAATCGTGGAGAATTTGGGCGATGATTTTCAGCGCTCCCCAATTGGGACAGGACCTTTTAAACTATTTGAGTGGAGGGAAAATGACTATTTGATCTTACATAGGAACGAGGGCTATTTTGAATCAGATTTCTATGGCCCGCTTCCTCATTTAGATGCAATTAAAGTGAGCTTTATTTTTAGCCGTTTATCGGCCTTTATTGAGTTTCAACAGGGTAAACTAGATATGCTCAATGGCTTGGATGATTCCTATAAGGATGAAATTCTTCTGTCAAATGGGGAAATTCGGGAGGCCTACAAGAAGCAGTATCAAATCCTACTCTCTCCCCAGCTCAACACCGAATACCTAGGGATGTTGGTTGATACTATGGGGAATGTTGCTCATCCCTTAAAAGATCCTTTGGTTAGGAAAGCCTTGAATTATGCAATAGATAGGGAGCAGATGGTAAGATATCTGTTAAATGGAATGGGTTATCCTGCTGAATCTGGATTTATTCCTAAAGGGATGCCAGGTTTCAATGCTGAGGGGGTACAGGGTTATTCCTATCAGCCTGATAGTGCCCGCTATCTGCTCAAAACTTATTTGGATAAGACAGAAATAGCCCTAAATGAGATCGTATTGTACTCCACCCAAAAGTATGCGCGAATATCTGAATTCATACAAAAGTCTTTTGAAAATATCGGCTTAAAAGTGGCTATCCAAAATCTTCAAGGCGGGGCCTTGCGTAAAGAAATATATGGGGCAAGAATCCAGTTTTGGCGAGCCAGTTGGATTGCCGATTATCCAGATGGTGAGAATTACCTCGCTTTGTTCTATAGCGCTAATCATAGTCCAGGAGGGCCCAATACGACCCATTTTCACCAGGAGGTCTTTGACCAACTGTATGAAGAGGCCATGAACGATGCCATAGATTCCAGCCGCTATCTCACATACCAGGAAATGGAGCGAATTGTCTTGGCAGAGGCTCCGATTATTCCTCTTTATTATGACCGGAGCATTAGGCTGGTCCAACCCCATATTAGGGGCTTGGTAGTGAACCCTATGAACCATCTGGTGTTGAAGTATGTACAATTGAGGCCATAGAATAGGCTTTCTTACTGAACGGGAAAAAATATGGGAAAGACGACACAAAGAGACGAAAAAGTAGACCCCAAACCGATATTGGTAAAAAAATCCAATGGGGAACTTGTTCCCTTCGAAGTGGATAAGCTGCGAGAATCTCTATCAAAATCTGGCGCGGCTCCCGCTTCTGTGAATTTTATCATACGAGAAATTGAAGCCATGCTGGTGGAGGGTATGTCCACTCGGAAAATCTATCAAATAGCCTTTGGTAAACTGAGGAAGGAGGATAACACCACTGCAGCACGTTATAAACTCAAGCGATCTATCATGGAACTGGGGCCTTCTGGCTTTCCCTTTGAGCGTTATATAGGAGAGTTGTTAAAAGACATGGGCTATGAGGTTCAAGTGGGGGTTTTTGCTAAGGGGGTCTGTATTTCCCATGAGGTGGATGTCATAGGAGAACTTGGCAACAAAAGAATTGCTGTAGAGTGCAAGTTTGGAAATTCTAAAGACAAAAAGTTGGATGTCAAAGTCCCCTTGTATATACATTCTCGGTTTCAGGATTTGGCAAAAAAATGGGCGAGTATGCCTGAGCATGCTGGGAAAGAATTTGAAGGCTGGATCGTTACCAATGGCCAATTTTCAGGGGATGCTATCAGCTTTGGGACTTGTGCGGGCTTGCATTTAATCAGTTGGGACTTCCCCCAGACAGGGAACTTGAAAGAGATGATCGATGTCTGCCATCTCCATCCGGTTACCAGCCTTACGACCTTGAAGAAAAAAGAAAAGACCTACATCATTGAGAAGAAAGGAATTGTATTGTGTAGAGATTTGATCAACAGGGAGGATATTTTTGATGAGTTACAATTTTCAAACTATCGAAAGAAAAAGGCAACTGAAGAAATTTTAGGTCTTTGTGGCTAAAAGCATAACTTTGCCTATATCCCCGAGGGAAGGGGGTCCCTTATCTATAACTACTTAACCTAATAACCACATTCCTAGGATGAAAGACCAGGTAGTATTGCGTTTTGCTCCCAGTCCAACAGGGCCTCTGCATGTAGGAGGAGTAAGAACAGCATTGTATTGTCACTTATTGGTGAAAAAAGTAGGAGGCCGCTTTATTTTGCGCATTGAAGACACGGACCGAACCCGCTTTGTAGAAGGGGCAGAGGCACATATTATCGATAGCCTGGAATGGATAGGGATAGAATTTACGGAAGGAGTGCATAAGGAAGGGCCTGTGGGTCCTTATAGACAAAGTGATCGGCATAAAGCCGGAATTTATCAAACCTACGTGGACCAATTATTAGCCTCTGGCCATGCCTATTATGCCTTCGATACCCCAGAGGAACTAGATGAAATGCGTGCCCGTCTCAAAGAAGCTGGTAGTAGTAATTTGCAGTACAACTATGTCACCCGAATGAAGATGAAAAACAGCCTCACCCTTCCACCCGAGGAAGTACAGGCCCTCATTGACAAGGGAACTCCCCATGTAGTTCGGATGAAGATGCCCAAGCGCGAAGAGGTTCGCTTTCACGATGAAATCCGGGGCTGGGTGTTGTTTCACAGCAGCCAGTTAGATGATAAAATTCTGCTCAAAAGTGACGGGATGCCTACTTATCATATGGCCGTGGTAGTAGATGACCATTTAATGGGCGTTACCCATATTGTTAGGGGGGAAGAATGGCTTTCCTCTACCCCCTTGCACGTATTGTTGTATAAGGCCCTGGGATGGGAGACAGAAATGCCTAAGTTTATCCATTTACCCCTACTACTCAATCCAAATGGAAAAGGGAAAATGTCCAAGCGCCAGGGGGACAAAATGGGCTTCTCTGTTTTTCCAACTCAATGGAAAGATCCTGAAAGTGGGCATGTCGCCTCAGGATATCGGGAAGATGGCTACCTCCCTGAAGCGCTGATGAATTTTTTGGTTCTCTTGGGATGGAGTCCCGGGAATGACGAAGAAATTATGGATGAAAAGCGGATGGTCGAGTTGTTCTCCATAGAAAACCTAAATAATTCCGGCTCAAAATTTGATTTAGACAAACTCAAATGGTTTAATGAAAGCTACATCAGAAATAGGTCTCCTCAATCCTTGGTCCCTATATTGGAGGCTCAATTAAAGGAGGTTGGAATAGAGAAGAGTGATCCCTCCTATCTGATGAAGGTTATAGCATTACTCCAAGAGCGAGTGAGTGTTTTGCCAGATTTTGTATCCATGGGGAGCTATTTTTTCAAGACGCCTGAGACCTACGATGCCAAAATGGCGAGAAAAAGATGGACGCACGAGGGTTCGGCACTTATGGAGCTACTATCTTCAAGTTTCGAAAAGCTGGGGAATTGGTCCTCAAAAGAAATCGAAGGAGCGTTTGAACAACTGATTGAAGAAAAAAACGTAGGAAAAGGGAAGGTTTTGGCTCCTCTGCGTTTGGCATTAACAGGGGTAAATGGCGGTCCAGGTGTCTTCGACATCGCAGAAGTAATAGGCAAGAAGGAAACTTTGGACCGAATAAAAAAAGCCATCCAGGAGATTGTGCCGGAAAA
Source organism: Bacteroidia bacterium (assembly GCA_965263105.1). Classification (GTDB taxonomy): domain Bacteria; phylum Bacteroidota; class Bacteroidia; order J057; family J057; genus JBCCTX01. Next base: position 3,575,620 of record CBDHGL010000003.1, read on the forward strand.
ATAAACTTTTCTATTGTATAAGAGATTTGTAATTTTCTTTTTTAACCCTTAACAACCTTGGCAAAACAAAAGAATAAACCCCGGATTCAGAAATTCATTAACTACACCAAGGAGGCGTTTCGCTGGCCCGTCCATCTTGTTATGATGGGCTCTCTAGCTGCTATAGCCACCCTGGCAGCTGTTTTTATCCCGGAATATACCACCTTGGATCCTGCTTTGACTACTGCCTCCATTGTCATGATGGCGGGTGGGCTTGAACTTGTTATGCTGAGTGCGATCAGTAACCATCCCCGCTTTATCCGGGCGATGAATGCCAAATACCAAAAAGACATTGATGCCTTTTACAAAACCAAGACGCTTGTCGAGTACTACAATAAACTTTCCATGGAGTCCCAGCGTCGTTTTGATCGATTTAGAGAGAGAATCCGGGAGGTAAGAGATAGTTTTAAAAAACTCAACACCACAGTTCCCCAACTCGTCAATCGATTTCTCAACAAACTTACGGCCATAGAACTTTCTTATGCTCGTCTACTCTATTTCCGGGACAAGTACCCAGAAAGTAACAAAGACGAGGTAGCCAATCGTACCGTTCGGGAAATAGACAAGCTCAACACGGAATTGAAAAATGCCTCTGATCGGGTCAAACAGGTAAAAGAACGTCGACTGAAGTTATTGGAAATGCGGATGGATGACCTGTATCGGGTTCAAGAAAATCGAGAAATTATTGAAGAGCAACTCAAGACAATCGAGGGGCTGATCGAATACATCAAAGACCAACCGATGACCCTCCAAAGTACAGAAAGGGAAAGTATCATCATTGATAATCTCCTTTTTGAGACAGAGCAGACCCAGCAAAGTCTAGAAGAAATTGAGGCCATGATGTATTCCGAGTTCTATCCAGGTCTTTCAGATGATATGAATGCCACTGATATCGACCAAGAAATAGAAGGTAGGATTAGCGAGTAAGTCAGGCCTAGTCTTTATTGTAAAACGGGAAAAAAATAATACATCAAATTTAGTTCTAGCTCATGGAGAAGAAAACACTCCTAGTCGATATGGATGGGGTTCTGGCAGATGTTTATGCACATTTTATTACCTACGAATTCCAGGAAACTGGTATAAAAAAGACTAAGGAAGAAGTAGTGGGCTTACCAGAAAGAGAAGCCTTCACCACCGTCAAATATGTACGTAGTGAGGGCTTTTTTCGTACGGTTCCCGTCATGCCAGATAGCCAGGAGGTTTTGGAAAAATTAAATAGCCAGTACCAACTTTACATCGTCTCATCTGCCATGGAATTTCCCAATAGCCTGAGGGAGAAATACGACTGGCTAGAGGAGCACTTCCCTTTTATTCATTGGCGGCAGATCATCCTGTGTGGGGATAAAAAGGCGGTTTTTGGTGATATAATGGTGGATGACCATTTTAAGAACTTGGATTACTTTTCTGGGAAGACTTTTTTATTCAACCAGCCGCATAGCCAACTTGCCGATTCCGGGAAGCATGAACGAGTTTTTTCCTGGAAAGAGTTGGGGGAGAGGCTGTTGAATTAAGAATTAGCGTTATTTATTAGGTTTTATTTCAAGTGATTTTTCCAAACTCTCTTTAACCCCTTCTTCCAGGATAGATTGAATAAACGAATGAATCTTCTCGTTCAACCCTTCAATCTGGGTCAAATCTCTCCCCCAAAAATTCTCCTTAGCCAACGTACTTTTCACCAACTCCGCCAGGCTAAGGTCCTTTGATTCCCAAGAGCCCCAAAGTTTTTGGAAGAATTCTAGCACTTCCAGGCTATCCCTCAGTTCTATAGCCTCCTCGCCACGTTTTCCCCGATAAAACAAGATCAAACAAGCCAATGAGAAACATAGATATTTGGGTAGTTCTCCTGTTCTATCAAAGTAGGCCAATAAGGAAGGGAGACAACGGGTCTTGTATTTTGAGATCGAATTTAGAGAAATGCTGATCAGGCGGTGATGGATAAAGGGATTGCGAAACCTATCTAGTATGTCGTTGGCGAATGACTCCAATTCCGATTGGGGCAAGTCCAGGGTGGGGATAATCTCATCGAACAGGACCTTTTGGATAAATGAACCGATTAAAGGATGCTCCACACTTTCCCTAACAGATTCCAATTTGCTTAGGTAGGCAACGGGAACAGTAGAGGTATGGGCCCCATTGAGAATACGAACTTTCCGGGTGCGATAGGGTTGCATATCGTCTGTGAAGAGGACATTCAGACCTGCTTTATCAGCGGGAAACGCTTCTTGAACCTTAGCTGGACCTTCGATCACCCAGAGGTGAAATAGTTCCCCCTCGGATACCAGTTGGTCTTCAAATCCCAACTCTTCCTGGATTTCCTGGATACGATCACGGGGGAATCCTGGGACAATTCGGTCCACTAAGGTGTTACAAAAGATATTGTCTTCTTCCAGCCACGGAATGAAACTCGATTCCAAGTTCCACAATTTGGCATAGTCTATTATGGCTTCCTTTAATTTATCTCCATTGTAGTTGATGAGTTCACAGGGAAGAAAAATACAGCCAGCACTTGCCGATCCACCAAAGTGGAGGAAACGCTCGTGCATGAAGCGGGTCATCTTGGCTGGGAAAGTTCCGGAAAGATAAGCCTCGTAGGTATCTGATTCCTGAAAATCAATTCCTGCTTCTGTGGTATTGGAGACGATAAACTGTAAATCTGGATTGTGGGCTTGTATGAGAAAATCCTGCGGATGCGTGAAGGGATTGATACAGGCTTCAATACAGGTAATAATTTCATTGTACTTTTGGGCATTTCCGTCTTGAAAACCCTTTAGGATCAGGGTATATAACCCCTGCTGTTCCTGTAGTTTTTCGATCATCCCTTGGGGTAGGGGTTGAACCACTGCTACTCCTGCCTCAAAGCCGAGTTGCTTATTCATCTGCTGGATGATCCAGTCCACAAAGGCGCGTAAGAAGTTCCCCTCTCCAATTTGAAGTACCTTGATAGGGTAGGAGGGAAAGTCATTGATAGATCGATTGAGTTGGGGAAGGGAAGGCATAAATTTTTGGGTTAATAGTCCACAGTCGACGGTCCATAGTGTGAGGGACAAAAATGAATTTTATTCATCATCGAACCAAACTTTAAATCATTGAATTAAGTATACTCCTGCGGTCTGTGGTCTGTGCAGGGTGGCCGAGAATGGCTTCTCTAAGAAAGAACCTACGTTCCACTATGCCCCTTTAGGGCCCAAATGAGTCCTGAAGGGACGAAATATCATCAGGTAGGGGAGTTATCCAAGGATATAATCCCCTAATCTGTACGACAATTTCCGTTCTCGGCCACCCTGTGTGGTCTGTTCAACCTACTCCCCAATTGCCGTAGTCAAATAGGCCAGATTCGTTCGAATCCCATCTATGTAATTCCCTACTCGAATATTCTCATTGGGACTGTGCTGGTTATTGTCTCGATTTACCGTTGGGACCAGAACAGCTGGCATCCCCAGTTCGTTAACGACGGGTGCAAGAGGAATAGAGCCCCCTGCGCTTCGTATGATGACCGGAGGCTCCCCAAATTCATCTGTTAGGGCTCTTTGAAGCCATTTCCCAGGAAGGGAATGTACATCTGTTCGAAAGGACATATACCCAACTGAACTGGTAAAGGTGGCGATCCTGGGATGTTTCAACCGTTCTACACCTGTTGGGGATTTTTCTGTTAGGTAATATCCCTGGGATTCTATATGGTCTCGGACCAATTGGATAAGTCTATTGGGATCAGTCTCTGGAACAAAGCGAATGTCAATTTCGGCGGTAGCTGTTGAAGGAACGATGGTACGAGCTTTTTTTCCTACCCATCCTGAAGAAAGGCCACGAATATTTAATGAGGGATATTGAAGGGCCTCCTGGTAATTGGGGGCCACCTGGTCGGGATAGGCAATCCCAATTTTTCGTTGGATTTGAGCTTCATTGTCTGGAACACCCGCCAGGAGTTTGCGAGTGTCTTCATCCAGATTGACTCCGTCGTAAAAGCCAGGTAGGGTCACTCGCCCCTTCTCATCTTTCATCGAAGCCAGTAATCGGCTGAGACGGAAACCAGGATTGGGAGCATAGTTGCCATAATGACCGCTGTGCTGGGGGACGATAGGGCCATAAGTTGTTAGGGTAATTTGGGCAATTCCTCGGGCTCCAAAGGTCAGAGTAGGACGGTTGGAAATATGCCGCGGGCCATCGAGGATAAGGAGCATGTCTGCCGCTAACAGATCCCTGTACTCCCTAACTGCTGGGGCGAAGCTAGGAGAGCTAATTTCCTCTTCAAAATCCATAATTACTTTGAGGTTACAGACGGGATTGATCTCCTTTTTTGCTAAGATGTCCAGGGCAGTCAAAAACATTAGAATGGCTCCCTTAGAATCTGAGGTAGATCGAGCGAAAATTCTCCATTCTGGATCAATTTCGCCCTTGAGGGATTCCCAGGAGATTATTTCATAGGCTTGTGGCCCGGAGACGGACTTCTTCAATACAGGCATAAAGGGATCTTCCTGGTGCCAAAAGGAAGGGTCTACTGGCTGTCCATCCACCTGGAGATAAATAAGAGCCGTATGTTTATTCCCTGGATAAGAACGAGACGCCAGTAATAGGGGAGAAGTTTCGGTTTCCAGGGTTTGAACCTTGAAATTTCTCTTCACAAAGGCCTCTTCCATGAAAGCCACATTGGCTGAAACCTGTTCTGGGAAATGGGCATCATTGGGGATGGAAAGTAATTGATAAAATTCATCGAAGCTTTTGTGCAATTGGTCTTGAGGAATTTCAAGACTCTGTGCCCAAAGGCTGCATCCAACTAGGCTGAGTTTCGTAAGAAATAGGTAAATCTTTTTCATGGGTAGAATAAAAGAGGAAATTCTCTATTTTCAAAGGGAATGGCTATCCCTGTATTTTGCCAAATGGAAGGAAATAAATACCTTCCGCAAATTTTTCCCTATGCTGCGAAATTTATTATCTCTTTGCCTACTAATCCCTTTCTTCGCGAGTTGCCACAGCAATGGTTCTGAGCAGGAAAGAAAAGAGAAAATTCTCCCCAAACCTGAGGTAGCTAAAACGGCTCGTCGGGCTCGATTGCTTTTTCCCTCTCAAGATACCTTGATGGTGATTGGTCAAAGCCTCCCAGTAGGACTTTCCTTTGCAGATGTAGCCCCTCAGTCTCTATCTATTAGCTTGAATGGTGCTAGTAAAGTGCCTTTAGAAGTGGGGGAGGCCCCCCTTTCCCTGCCTACAGTAGGAGGCTTAATGGGAGATAATTCCTATGTCTTGTATTTTGATTACCCCGATAGCGCCCAAGAAGCCTTGAGCATCCGATTCCAATTGCATTCTGATATAAAACCCGAGCTCCAGTCTTACCAAGTTCAAAATGTTTATCCCCATAATGAAGGATCTTTCACCCAAGGATTATTTTTTCATCAAGGGAGAATGTATGAAGGCTCGGGTGTTCAGGGGCGTTCTGCTATTCGATCTTATGCGTTGGAAACTGGGGAGGTATTTCAGGAAGCCTATATTCCTCCAGAATACTTTGGAGAGGGGATTGCCTTGATGGGAGACATCATCTATCAGTTGACCTACAAAGCGAAAAAAATCTTGCTTTACACACAAGATACCTTTAATAAGGTGGGGGAACGACCATGGAACTCTGAAGGCTGGGGCTTAACTACGGATGGGAATTCGCTTATATTAAGTGACGGTAGCTTCTATTTGTATTTCTTGGATCCCGTTTCTATGGTGGAAAAGCGGCGGGTAAAAGTATCTGATGGAGAGCGATTTATCAAAAAATTGAATGAGTTAGAGTATATTGAAGGAAGGGTGTATGCCAATGTTTGGGAGACCGATAGCATCGTGGGAATTGATCCCAATACGGGAAAGGTAGAAACGTATTTGGATATGAAGGGTATTCTTCCGGGATATAGTGCGGACAAGCAACGGTCTAAGGTATTAAATGGGATAGCCTACCACCCAGAAAGAAAAAATTTCTTCGTTACAGGAAAGGAATGGCCACAGTTATTTGAAATCCGTGTAAAGCCCTAAATGAATTAAGCTTATTCAGCCCTAAATCTGTGAATAGGAAGCAGAATACCATTGGCCGTGAGCTTAGGTTGGATAGGCCTTGGCTCTCTTTGTTCCAGGCTAATGATTTCCCACTCATGTTTTCCCGGTCCCAAAGTATAAGGAAGAGGTATACCCTCATAGGCTTGTAATTCTTCGCCATCCACCCTTACCAATATTCTGGGCAATCTATTAAAATTCATGCTGAGGGTATTAATTGAATCACTCAATATAATACTCCCTCTTAAAACTTGAACAAAATGATTCATAGGCGTAGTAGGTGCCAAGGGAATTTCTTTGAGAGAACTAACAAAGCGTCTCTCCAAAGGAACTTTTGAGGCCAATAAGGACGATACTTCCCCTAAACCGAAGGAAGCATTCACAGGATAGAGATCTTTCCAGAGGCCCTTTTCATTGAAGGCTTTGATAAAGGTGCAGGATTCGGTCTGGCTATAGCTTCCGTTTGGATGGAAAATCTTAGTTTTTAAGGTACAAGATTCCTCAATTACCAAAGAGTCTGGAGCAATCGGAGATCTGAGGCTGGGTTCTTCCTCGTTCAGGCTATAGTGGATGTTTACGTTGTCTATGGGCTTTTGAAGCTCAATTATAACATTCTTTTGGAACGTCCATATGTTAGAACTCAGTGCTGGAAATGATTGGGAACTTAAGGTGATCGGCATAGTCCCCGAAAGAGATGTCTCTGAGCTTTGGGATAGCATACAAGTAAGCTTCCAAGACCACTGAAGTAAAGGAGGGGCGGAAGCTGGTAAGGTTGAGGTCGTTCGTAATTTTATTCTCAGGGTTTTATCCGAGCCTGGATAAATGACAGACTCAATTGCTCCTAAGGAAGGAAATATTTGATCGTGGGATAGAAAATTTGCGTCAAGTCGCATTGGATAGGCGGTAGGGTTTTCTACTGTAATTTCCAAGTATCCTTTTGGCCTGGAGTCTTCGGGATTCCAAAGGGAAGCTGTCTGAATGGGCAATTGGGTACCAAAGTCTTTGAGTAGATTAAAACAGTCAGATTGGATAAGCTCTTGATCAATCAGATTAATCTGAGAGAGGACTGGTTTTTTTTCTGAAAGAGAAATCCAGTACAATTGGTCTTGTTCTTGAGCTTGGCTAAGAAAGTGATAGTTAGAAGCGTATTTATAGGAAGGAAGTTGGAGAGAAGAATAAGGCAAATATACGGAAAACGACCTATCTCCTAGTAATTTTTCCAGGTCTTTCATGCCTTTCAATTCTCCAGTCATTTCAGGGGGGAAGGAAAGAAATAATAGGACCTTTTGGAAATGTGCTTGTTGGCGGCGGGCATTTCTTACATAATCCAGGGTGCTTTGTGAGAGCTCAAAATTTTCCTTTCCTATTCCGATATTAAAGACATGAACATCATTAATGGTTAGATCCGACACATAATTGAGTGATTCCTGATTTTCTTCCGGGCTTTTTTTCTCTAGCAAACTTGCTTCAGTTCGAGGGATTAGTTCGTAGGCAAAAGGCGTGTTAGGTCTTTGTCTGGAACTAATCTTTATTTGAGATGAGCGATAGTTGGAATCTGGACTTTGGATGGCCTCAAACTCCAATACGATAGCTGGGTTAAAGGAGGTAAGAATCGTTGAGGTGATAGCGGGTGGGAATTTGTCGGAATTTCCAGTTCCCGGTTGAATTAATGCAATTCCTGATTGAGACGAAGAAGAATGAGAAAAGATCTCCTGAACATCTGAAGGAGAGAAAAAATGACTGTTGTCAGAGTGAGTTGTTACCTGACTCTGAGATATTTTGGTAGATAGAAATAGTCCAGTTACTAACAAGAGTTGAAGCACAGGTTTCATAGGGCCAACGATTAACTATTCCTAACAGTTTTTCAAAAATCTGTTAAAACGAAAACAAAAAACACATGACGAAATAGGCTCAAAAACTTAAATACTACAGAATGACGTGCCTTTTGTAAAGGTAAGAATAAATTTTCAACAAAATAATATTATAAGACTTATATTTTTACAAATTCTTTTTAATTAGAGTTAGTTCGTTTGAAAAAAAGTAATTTTTTGATGAAAATATATTTATTGTTTGGTATTCAGATACTTTTCAAGCCATTGATCCATCTCCCACAGTACATGGAGCAGGGATTCTCTAGCTCTATATCCATGACTTTCATTTGGTAACATTACAAGCCTTGTTGTGGCTCCATGTCCTTTTAATGCGTTATAAAATCGTTGGCTTTGCATGGGAAATGTCCCGGAATTGTTATCTGCTTGCCCATGAATTAGCAAAATTGGCTCATTTACTTTGTTGGCATGCATAAAAGGAGACATTTGAAAATATATATCTGAGGCTTCCCAAAATGTGCGCTCTTCTCGCTGAAAACCAAAGGGCGTAAGGCTACGGTTATAGGCACCACTTCGAGCAATTCCCGTAGCAAAGAGGTCAGAGTGCGCGAGCAAATTAGCCGTCATAAAGGCTCCATAGGAATGCCCAGCTATAGCCATTCGATTTCGGTCCCCTACGCCCATTTCTTCGAGTTTATTAATCGCAGCCTCTGCATTTTGGACCAATTGTTCTACAAAACTGTCATTGGGTTCTGCTTTCCCTTCACCAATTATCGGCATAGAAGCATTGTGGAGGACAGCGTAACCTCGCATAACCCAAACGATTGGGGAGTTGGCACTAAGTCTGGGAAATTGATAGGGGGAACCACTGCGTTGACTAGCGTGAGAAGCACTTTTGTACTCCCGAGGATAGGCCCAAATGAGAGTGGGAAGAGGACCTTCTTCAATGGTATATCCAGGAGGCGTGTATAGGGTACCCGAAAGGGCAACGCTATCTTCTCGCCAATAGGATATTTCCTCTTTTTTGACCTTTGCTAAAGAAGGATAGGGATTGGGAAAGGAAGTCAATGCTTTTGCGCTATCCGAATTCCAATTTCGGAGAAAATAGTTGGGGGCTTCATTCAAAGACTCTCTTCGGGATACAAAGGTGCCTTTATCTGGATCTATTAACGCAATAGGATACTCATAATAGGGGGCAGCAGATTGCCAAAGCCGCTTGGTTTTCCCAGAAGAAATATGAAAGGCATCTATAAAAGGTTTGTTTCCCTCCTCAGAGGCTCCGTTTCCTATAAGAAATAGGTTTTCCTTTTTTTCATCTATTAAGAGAGTGGAATAGCCATTGGATAACTCTTTCTCTACAAAACGTCCAGGATTGCTATAGCGATCTTCAGTAGAGTAGTCGAATACTTTATCCGTTAGCCCCTCAGGGTCTGAAGGACTGAAGGTATTAACAATTCTACGGCGAGTTTTGTACCAACTCTCATAGGAGAAAGCAAGCTTTTCATGGACCCAATCTATCCCAGCATATCTCAACTCAAATTCAATACCAGCACGTGGACCTGACTCAAATGGGGCTTTGAGGAGAAAAAGCCTATCTCTTACAGACTCATCTCTCTTGGGATCTCCCTGGTCTTGGGCTTCAACCCAGTATAGGGTTGCAGCGTGGTCTGGCCTCCATGCGAAACTTCTAGGCCCTTTCCTTACCGCCCCAAAACCTTTGGGTATATCTTCTGCTGGGGGAATTTCTGCTACCTTTTTAATCAATTCTCCATCTGGATTCCATATTTCTATTCGTTGAGCAAACCGATAGTAGGGAACGAGGTAGGAAAAAGGTTTGACGAGGGATTCAGCCAAGCAATAATTGCCATCGGGGGAAGGTTCCAGTGAGGTGAAAATTCCCCGATTATTCATCCAGATTTCTTCTCCCTCAACTGGTACTTTCAATATTTGGGAGCTGGTATAATAAGAAAAGAGGGACTCGTCAAAAGGATTTTTGAGGAGATCCTGGTAAGTACGGTTGGGAGCTTCCTTACCAGCATTTTCACTAATTACCGGACCCATGGGAACGGAGGGAGCAGTTGGAGGGGCTCCCCTTTTCTCAGCTATAGCCTTGCACCATAGAAACTTACTATCAGGACTCCAGGCGAAGGGCCTACCTCTGAGCGCAGCATTTAAGGGAACCTGGGAAAGTTGACGAGCTGTACGGCTAGCAATCTCTACTACCCATAGGTGCAGGGCTGTATCGACAGTCTGGGTGAAAGCCAGTTGCGAAGCATCCGGAGACCAGGCAAAATTCCCAAAATGTGGAGAAGCGGGAAGGCCGGAAACTTGAAATTGTTCTCCCGTTTCGATTTGCAATAGGCTGATATGAGTTCCGTAGTAGAAGTCTCTTGAGGGGCCATTTGTTCTAGGGTTAATTCGCAATCCTCCCATGCGGAGTTCCGGTTGAGAAAGCTCCTGAATAGAGGGCATACTAGGCAACTCTACGATCCCCATCCACTTAGAGTTAGGACTTAGGTAGACGCGGGGACTTGGAGATACATCAACAATATCAAGTATTTCTTTTGGGGGCGTTTGATAGCGGAGATTTGTTTGGGCAGGTAAATGAGGAAGGCCAAACATCAGAATAGCCATACCTAAACAAAGGAGGATGAGAGGAGATTTTTTCATTTTAGCTTACTTGGGAATAGATGGGAAAAACTACTTGAACATGGGTATTTCCCGTAGCAGAAACAAATAAATCTCACGCTTATTATTACCTACAACAAACTGATGCTTAATCCTCCGTCCACTACAATGGCTTGCCCATGTATGAAGCTTGCATCCGGGCTGCATAAGAATAGGACTGTCGCGGCTATTTCCTCCGCTTGACCTATCCTCCCTATGGGGTGTTTGTTCCCCCATTCGGATAAGACTTGTTGAAGCGGACCGTGTTCTGCTGCTCCATATCGCAATAGTGGGGTGTCAATTGCCCCTGGACAGATACAATTTACCCGAATATTTTCCCTGGCGTAATCCATGGCCATAGACCGGGTCAATGCGATGACGGCTCCTTTTGATGCTGCATAGGCCGATACATTTGCCTGGCTGCGTATTCCCTGTACACTGGAAATATGGACAATGGCACCCCCACCTTGTTTGCGAATTTCGGGGATGCCGTATTTCGAAATGAGAAAAATGCTCTTTACACTTACATCGAAAGTTCGGTCCCATACCTCAATATCCGTACTCTCCACAGTTCCATAGGTTTGAATCCCAGCAGAATTGCAGATGAAATCTAGACGTCCAAATTGCAGGATGAGTTGATCAATTACCCGTTTTGCCTGTGTGGGATCGGTAACGTCCGCCGGGAAGGATTTGGCTTTTCCCCCTGCCTCTATGATTTCTTCTTCCGTTTTCCTGGCTGCCGCCGAATGGATGTCAACAATACCTACAGAAGCTCCTTTTTTAGAAAATAGAAGGGCTGAAGCTTTGCCAATACCTGATCCTCCCCCTACAACGAGGGCTACCTTTTTATGGAAATGATTCATTGTGAGGGATTTTTTTGAGTTGGTAAAATAATCCTTGGTCAAGAGGAGTCCAAAGCCCGGTTCGTACCCCGGCTTTTGCTAAGGCTCGATTTACCCAGTTGTTGCACGTATTGAATAGGCTATATTTGCCTGTTGCGTTATAGAAATTGTCTCTTCCTGTCCAGCCTTGGTCCGGGATGAGTGTTGGGCCTCGTGGTGGAATCAGGAGTGTACTGTCCAGGAAAACACATAGGTCCTCATATGAAGACTGCGTGAGGAATAATTCTCTGCAATCCTTATGCAAACTTGGCTTTTTTTCAAGGAAACTCACTTGGACAACTGAGGGACTGGGTAGGAACAAGGCGTTCAGGGTAACAGATAAGGTGAAATCTTCCCAAGTAGGCGTATCCATAAAGAATGCCTTGTCTCCCCATCCAATAGAAATATGGGTGAAGCTGGAATCGACCCCTTCAAAATTATTGATCTTAAATATATTTCTCCAATCTCTGGTTGGGGCTTTGACAGGTAAAATAAGGAAGCTATGAAAGCCATTGCTACGGACATAAATCGGGATGGAAGAATCCGTTGTATCCTGCTGAAAACGGGGATTCCGAGGGAAGAGTGCGCCTATAAGTATCCCCAAAAGGTAGCATAAGATTAACATACCTAGAATACGTATTAGCAAGAATAGCAAGGCTTTGATTGCTTTCATTTTATTCCCTTCCTATATACTTCTTGAGTTTCTTAAAGATTATTCAAGTACCCTGCAATATAGGCCCCTTGAAGTTTTCGCACCTCTTCGTCAAAATGTACGTGATCGACAAAATGACCTTCCCCTAGTGATATAGTAAATCTGTAAAGGTCAATTTGAGGGATGGATAAAGCTGAACAAAGGCTATCAGCCTGAGCATTGTACCGATTCAGATCAGCTGCAAATCGGAAGAAGGACATTCCTTCTTGATTGTGAATGCTATCGACAACTGGAGTGGTTCTAATCCAAATAGTATGAATATGCCGCTCATGCAGGAGGCGAAAAATGCTATCTAGATTAGTTGCATATTCGGGAAGCGGAACCTGGTTTTCTTGCGTCTCTACAGAAGCCTTTATGTCGTGTAAGCCGCAATTGAGTAGGAATACATCGGGCTGGAACCTAGGAGAAGCCAATAAGCGTTTCACCTGTTTCAATACATTTCTAGAATCCTGTCCATTGGCATAAGGTACATTATCGCGATCTTCAAAGGGGAATTCCCTTTTTCGCAATCGATCGTAGATAAGGTTTTCACCCAGAAAGTTATCGAGATAGGGTCCGTATTGCATGGAGATACTATCTCCAATGACAAACACCCTTTTCGGTTCTTCAGAGGAATGGAAAAAAAGGGAACTAGTCAGAAAAAAAATAATTATTCTAGTCATGGTAAGAGTTTTCTAAAGGGAATTTACCCATTTATTGAAAAGAAATTATTGTAACTTATTTTTGAGCCAATTCATTCCGTATTACTGGTGGAAATTTTCAACTATCTACTATGAGCAATAGCTTTATTACAGAAAAAGAAAGGGAAGAAAGGGTCCTGGATTGGGGTACCTTATTTCGTTTATCAGATCCTGAAGTTACCAATGCCAAGCAACTGGTGGTGTTGGAAGTAAATCTAAGCCCAGGGAACGGGCATGACTTTCACAAACATCCCCGACAGGAGGAGGTTATTTATGTCATAGAAGGAGAAATTGAACAATGGGTTGGAACGGAAAAAAGAATGCTGGGGCCTGGAGAGTGCGCCTTTATTCCTGCCGATGTGGTTCATGCCTCATTCAATGTAGGAAATGCACCAGCTAAGTTAATGGCTATCCTGAGTCCTTGTTTTGGAAAAGAAGGATATGAGTTAGTAGAAGTCTATCATCAAGGTCCCTGGAATTCACTGAGGGGGGAGAAATAAGGGCTTTGAGAAGCGGGAATGTCTGTGGATATACCATAGCTTAGACACAAAAAGCTAGGCCGTGGGTGCTTCGAAGAATTACCAGCTACAATTATACTTCCTTGCTTATCGTCTTAACTGAATACTCTTTTTTCCCTAACCAAGTTGAAGCATAGTAAGGCATTAATATTTCATCAGGAGGGTTAAAAGTTTTCTATCTAGTTTGTGCCCATACCAATCTTCGTAGTCAACATCTTCTCTGCCGGAATCGATTAATCCAAAACTTCCCTTGAACTCCCATAGGGCATAGCCAATATTGTTGGTAGTCAAAATATCTAGGACATCTTCAAACCACGCGAGAAATACAGGGTGTGGGGTTTTGTTCCAACACCCACATTCTCCGCAGTGGACCCCAATTCCTTTTTTTGTGAGGTCAATCCAAGGTTTATACATTTTTTCTAGCATGGCTCTACTGAGATACTGGTCTCCCACCTTTCCAGGCCAAACAGGTGTAGGTAAATTATCAGGGTCCTTGAATGCCCAAGGTGCTTTATAATGAGAAATAATTCCAGGGTTATATCCCCTACAACTTTGGGCAATATTCAAATCCGTGATTTCGGGAATCACGTCTCTTCCTACGTTGTTTCCATCGGCGATGATCATTCGATCTGGGTTAACCTTCCGGATGGCCTGCGCAGTTCGAAGAGCCATTTCCCTATATTTTTCTCCTGGGATTGGTCCTCTTTTGGAATGTTGGTCATTCATGTCCTCTCGAACACAGGGCTCGTTAAGTAAGTCAAAACTCAGCATTTCCGATGATACATACTTGAAGCGTTTAGCCCAAAATTTCCAATGATAGACAAAATCTTCCATGGCTTCCTCATTTCGCCACAAGTTATAGGGCTCAACAAACCCTGCATTCACACAGAAGCCTGGCGCTCGATGAAGATTCAAACTTGCGTGAAGTCCATACTTATTGGCCAAAAAGACGAGTTCCTCTACTTTTTCAACCGCCCTCTTATCCATTTTTCTCACTCGCTTGGTCGAAATGGGTTGACTTCTGTCAAATTTGAGATAGGCGGGATAGGCCATGGGAATACGGACGAAATCAAAGCCCCAATCAGCCATCCATTGGAAATACACTTCTTGAGTCGCGGGTCTTGCCTTTTTGGGGTCAGAAGAGAAGAAATCCAATAGGTTGAACCCTTTCCACCTGGGTAGGGGGTTTTCCAAAGCTTTGGGAAAGATAGAGGCTTTGGCCCAGGGATTTGTCATAAATGAACCTGTAAGCAGACTAGTGCCTTGTTTTAGAAAGGTTCTACGTTTTGTGAGGATTCGTCTCATAGCATAGATCGAGGTTAAATTTCAATCGATTAGAAAAGAGCAAAACAGGTGGAATGCTTGAGAGAATTTACATAATTTTCAGATATGTTGAGCACCAGAAGATCATTTTTGTCCCAATTAGGTATGTCCTTCTTTACCCTTCATGGCTGTATATGTAATAAAATTTACCCTTAACATTTGTTCTTTTTGTATCCTTAGATAATTCCTCATGAAATTTACTCGCGGTGTTCATCATCTAGACCCCAAAGAGTTCCCTCCCTCTCCCAATTGGGTCTGGGATCTCCCTCAAACCAGTGTTAGCATAGAAATAATCGATGGCCCGAAGGTATACGAATTCCCTGGGGATTACTTCATGGCCTATTACATTCAGGAAGTGGGTTTCCAACCTCCCAGGGACTTTGTGAGATATATTTTATCGGAGTGTAGTTTTCCTTTTTTTCAATTGGGGGAGGAAGACATGGAAGATAAAGTAAACTTTCCCATTGGCTTTCTTCGGAAAAACGGAGAAGGAATAATTGTAAATACCTTTGGTTCGGATAGTAACCTATTGAAGGGGAAAAGAGTATTTTTGCACACCCTCCCCAAAATTGTTGAGAAAGAGTTGCTTTCACGTATTGCTCAGATTCATCAAGCTCATCAAGCTCGTAAGAATATCCAGCTACCTAGCTCTCCTGCA
The DNA here is from genome assembly GCA_965263105.1 of Bacteroidia bacterium. GTDB lineage: Bacteria > Bacteroidota > Bacteroidia > J057 > J057 > JBCCTX01. The sequence goes on from CBDHGL010000003.1 coordinate 3,590,951, forward strand.
CTTTCAATTTTGAAGGAGTACACCTATCCAGCAGAAAATTTATTTGCTGATTCCTTATGGGAATTAGGACGAAAATATTCAGATAGCTTTCAAGGGAGGAGAATTGGCTGGACAGAGGATGCGTCTCCAGATTTTGTATATCCCGCTGTTTTTCTTCTGTTTCAGGAAAAAACTCCTGCTGATAACTTAAAGGCCCATCTTCAAGCATTGTGCTTGGAAGATAAATATTTAAAAGATGTTTCTTATCAGTTGGGGGGAGATACTGCGGAGTTGGGAGTAGCCCTTGCCGCAGTGCATCCAGATCCCTTTTATCTAGAGAAGGGAATGAATAAGCTTATATTATCTGCGGGGTCCTAGGAAGTCAAGAATTCCAGGATTTGCCTCAAGTCCTGTATGAATTCTTCATTTTGGGGATTTTTGAGCTTGATTTTATTCTTTTTTAGAAATTCCTTCAATCCTTGAATATCAGGAAAGGCATCCAATAGATCTTTTTTATTCGCAATGGGAAAAATCACGTTTCCCACCCAAAGGTAGTGAGTATTGTTAGATACGAATTTATAGGGTTTTTGGCCTGTTTTGCTAGAAGCAACACTCGATGCATAATGGTTCCTTTTCACCTTCCACTTTGTCAATAGCTTGTGGCCTTTATCTTCATAGGAAAGCTGATAAAAGCCTGGAGGTAATTCTTCGGAGGAAAAATCGGGATCCAGGCGAATAAAATGGCGCTGGTCAATCCAAAACTCATCTAGCTTATGGGTAGGGAGAATGAGGTAACGATTTCCACCTCGGCGTATTTGGGTAGTAAATACCAGGTCATTGTAGATATCATATGAGAGGCTCAGCTCTGAAAATTCCATCCCTTCAAATAAGATATTGCTACTAAGGGGCTTACCTACTAATAAATGTGAGCCCTCTACGCGGGGGTAAATGTATTGATAAAATTTCCCCTTTTGGGTAAAATCTCCTTGAGGGATAAGTTGACTTAAGTCTTGGGTAATAGCCGCCCTTTTTTGAAGGGCTTCTTCACGGGTAAGGCCCTGTCCCCAAAGTTCTGAATGGCCTATCAAGAGGATAAGGCTTATCAAAAGCATGATATGTATGGAATTCCGTTTGGTCATAGGCTTCTTTTTACCTCCAGGAAGGCTTCTCCATATAAGGGAATCCCAGTGTCGGAAATACCATTTATCTCAATTTTGTACCATCCTTCATCATCAGAACTCCAACATTCCACCTTAAGGGACTCATCCTTTAAGGATATTGAAGGATTCCAATATAAGGTACTCCGAAAATCTGGAATCGGATTATTGCGTTGTTCAGGGCTGTTATACATGGGCGTAAAAAAGGTGCGGCTCTGAAGCAAACCTTGATAATTCATCCGTAACAAGTCATCTGGAACTTGCTTCCCTCCAAAATTGTGTTTGTAGGTCCGGAAATTTGCTATTCCATAAAAAGGATAATCTTTGACATAATACGCTTTGGTAACTAAATCGATTTGTTGGATATCAAACACATCAAATTCCCATAAAATTTCTGGATTTCTGATAGGTATGCCATCAATCAATACCAGTGCTGCTTTTTCGAAGGGTATGGCGTTTCCCATCGCGGCGATGTTGGTGTATTCATCCCAGATAAAAACATATCTTTTTCCCTCTACCTTTCTTTTTAAGGCATAGCGTAGGTATTCTAAAAACACCTCTTCCAGCTCTGGGAAGCGGGTATAATCATCCAAGAGGTAGCTGTAGCGTGGAATGCCATAGAAGGGTTGTTGGTAAAAACTCGTAGGTTGAGTGATAGCACTCCTGCTAAGGCTATCTCTGTACAGGTGAGATACCTGCGCATTATAGATATAGCTTTCCAAAAGACTTTTCCATTCGGGGCCGGGAAAAGCATTCATGGGAGAGGCCGCCGGGCCTTCACTATAGGGAGAAATAAGGCGTATGTTTCCTCTTCCTATCTCTCTTTCAGGAGACCAAATAAAAATATCACCAGAAGGGGCATGAGGGGCCATTTCGATAGAGAAGTAGCCATTTTCATCTCCATCTAATGCATACAGCTCAGCTGCACGACCAGGAATACTAAGAAATATGGGTATATCTGATAGGTCTTTATCCAAAAATTCTCCTTGTAGTATATGAGTTCTTGGCTCTGGTAGAAAATCAAAATCATCCCACGGGATTGGATGCTCTCCGTTCAGATTGGAAGGAACAGAATTCGAATAAGTCTGGGTAAGGGTAGGTTTGGCGAAATTTAGATGTGGGTCTGTTTTGTAGACAGAAAGGGATAGCCTAGCAGGGCCTATATCGTCAGGAAGGGGAGTTAAGGTGAGTTCCAATTTTTCCCGGTGTTTTAATTGGCTCTTAGATATGGAAAAAGAAAGGGCAGTTTGAAGGGAGGCTTCTGCAAGGGGGGCGATTTGGGGCGAGGGATTTGAATTTTCCACCTCTTTGGGGGGAATACGTGGATTCACAATACAGATTTCTTGCTGGAAAAAGGCATCTGGGCCCTCATTGCGCATCCAGTGGGTATAGGCTGTTAATAAGTAAATTCCAGAAGGAATTTGGGGGGATATGTACAGCTGTCCTTTACCCATGCTCCCCTTCAGGGAAACTTTCTCTTGTATAAGGCTTTGGGCGTCCTTATCCTTTAATTCCAGGTAGGCAACCTTGCTCAATTGAGAGGGAACGTGGTAAAACTTGTCCCTACAATAAAGGGCAAACCACAGGGTTTCCCCCACAACATAAACGGATTTATCGGTATGTACGAAAAGTTTCTCCTGAGCCCAGTAGCTTTCTTCGGTACTGGATTCCAGTGTATTGGGCTGAGCATAAACTAGCCGAAAGCCCAACAATAAGAGTATAGTAGCGATTTTCTTCATGAAATCATTCCTCCCAAAATTCTGGTTGAACGGTGGTACCTCCTTGTTCCGTGCAGTCAGAGCATTCACAGGTTACCATAATCCATCCCAATATTCCTGTGTCATCGTTCCTGAGAAAATCATAGAATTTTCTTCCACCCAATACCGCATTAAAGACATCCTGATCGGTTTCTCTCTCTTTGGTGAGGGTATCTGCTTGGTTGAAACAGCCAAAAATATAATTGAGGCCGACATTCATATCTCTTGGCAACTCTGTGCGATCGATGAACAAACGTTTTTGGGATACGCCAGAGGCGCTAAAATAGCCCAGTACGCGTTCTTCTGGAGCTCCTATTCTAAACACATTTCCCGTGGTACTTTGAGGTTGGCGGTCGTAGAAGGTACCTGAATTTTCATTAGCTTCTTCCAGGGCACTCCAAAATAGATATTCTTTTTCGCTCAGGGCATACTGCTTGACGAGTATGCTATACCTATACAGCAGTTCCTGTCCGAAGCCTGAAACATATACCAAAGGGAAGTCAGAAATTTGATCCGTCGTATTCTCTACGGATGAAGCCAGGTAAATACGATCACTAAAAGTACTATTATAACAAACTTGATTGGAGCCAACAAACTCGGCAATATCATTTCCCTGAAACTCTAATCCAGAAGAAAAAGGGGCTACATGTAAAAAGGTAGCCTCCCATTCCCAGCGATAAAATCGGGTAGATTGGCTAGGATCTCGAGTACTGAGATAAATTTGTGCTCCACGCTCCAGGCGGGTATCAATTCGCTCACGCTGTTCCAGACGGAAATACACTTCCTCTATAGGCGGAGCAGGTTTGAGGCTTACCCATTCGGACTCGTACTCCTGGCCTTCGGGCAATCGAATTCTCAAGCGATATTGCTGACCTGCTCTGCCTTGGATGCCCCCTTCGCTTGTAGAGTACACCCCGGTGTTGAATTCTTTTAAAAGCTCCACCTGTCCTCCTTCCTCTTCTATTTCTACTGTAGCTCCTTCCACTGACTGAAACTCTCTTACATTTAAAGGGCTACTAACAGAAAGGGAGACCGTATAAGGGCCGGGTTGATCTGTTATTAAGCCATCAACAACCAGGAATGAGTTCAGGTCCGAAATACCCAAATCTATAGGTTCCTGGCAGGCCACTAGGGTCCAAGTGATAAACCCCAAGAGGAAGGGATGAGAGCTGGGAATTCGTGTCATTGTAACCTGAAATTATATGTGAGAGAAATGACAGGACGGGCAAATATGGAAAGCTGAAAGGTTTGAATTCGCCCTTGTTGGAGACGAGAAAAAACGGAGTAGACATTGTTTCTTCCCGTTAGGTTGTATATGCTGAAAGACCAGGAACTGTGGCCCAACTTTTCCACCTTGTGGTTACCCTCGATATTGATGGCAAAATCGGCTCGAAAGTAGTCGGGAACCCGATACTGATTTCGTTTTGAAAAAAACGCAAGAACATTATTGCGAAATTGGTATTGGGCTATGGGTACAGTGGTAGGTCTTCCCGTTCGATAAGTGAGATTAAGAGAGAAATTTACTCGGCGATTGACTTTGTAATTAGAAATAATGGACAGGTTATGTGGGATATCATAATTTGCAGGATACCAATCCCCTTGATTTATGCGCTCTTCCTCAAAAGGGCTGTCAACTCGTAAGCGGGTCCGTGAAAAGGTATAACTCAGCCATCCGTTTAGTTGGCCGGTTTTCTTTTTGAGTAAAAACTCAATTCCAAAAGCCCTTCCTTCAGCAGGGAGAACGTCCGCTTCTAAGGTTTCATTGATTAGGAGGTCTGCTCCGTCTTGGTATTCCAAGAGGTTTTGAAGCTGTTTTACATAGCCTTCCAGGCTTAATTCCCACCCCGAAGACTGAAATCCCTTATAGATTCCTACAGCAATCTGATCGCTAATCTGGGGATTTAGATAAGTATTGCTTAGTCTCCAGGTATCTATGGGAGAGACAGCAATGGTATTAGTGAGCATATGGATAAACTGGCGGGATTTGTCATAGCTCATTTTGGCAGAAAGCTGACTATTTAGTTTATATCGGGCAGAAAAGTGATAATCCAATCCATTGTAGGTCTGGATTCGTTTCCCAGAACCTATGGAGAGGGTATCCACGATAAAATTACTTTCTCTGGGTAGGTCGGGTGCATAGATGAATACGTTTCCTGGACCCAAAGAGGAAAAATTTGTAAATCTTAGGCCTCCATAAAGACTTATGCGATTTGAAAGGGTAATTTCATCTCCCACATATAAGGCATTTTCAAGGCCGCGTTCCTGATTCAACTGAGTAGAACCAATCCCGGATTCCGCCCCCACAGGTTGGATGCTACCCGGCTGTAAAGAATAGAGGCTAGACTGAATTCCAAAAGTTATATGGTGCTTGAAGGTAGGATAATAATCAAAGTCAATTTTACCAGTGCTCTGTCCCAGAGAGTAATCTAGGAAAAAGGCATTACCGGGTGTTTTCAGGCTCTCCAGGGAAAAATTGTATCCCGTATATCCCAAAGTTACCAAGCTAGATAATTGATTTGAATAGGTTTTTCGCCAGCGTATAGAAGCGTTGGCATTGCTGTATTGATACAAGGTATCGGCATCGAGACGAAAGCGGTCTTGGCTATAATAACCGGATATAGTCAGGTTGTTTTTGTCGTTAATGGGAAGAGTGATATTACCGATAACATCCCCAAAGTAGGCGCTGCTATTCTTGAGCTGGGGATTTTCCAGCACTCGGAGTAGCCAGTTGGCAAAAGTAGTTCGTAGGCCCAAAACAAAGGATCCTTTCTTCCCCAGGAGGGGTCCTTCCAGGTTAACTTTGGCCGTTACGGGGCTAATCCCTCCAGATAGGATTAGTTTATTTCGATTCCCTTCTCTTATTGCGATGTCAAACACAGAGGAGGCTCGACCGCCATATTGGGCTTGGATACCACTCTTGAACAACTCGGCATATTTAATAACCTGGGGATTAAAGGCGGAAAAAAATCCGAACAGGTGGTGGGGATTATAAACTGGAACCTTGTTAAGCAAGATGAGGTTTTGGTCATTGCTACCCCCTCTTACGTGGAAGCCCGAAGCCCCCTCTCCAATGGATTGCACCCCTGGTAGGTTGAGGGTAATTTTCATGATATCAGCTTCCCCCAAAACAGTAGGAATGGTGTTGATCTCCCCGAGATTGAGTCTTACGGCACCGGTTTGGACGGATTCCAATTGACTTTTTTCTCCGGATATGACGATCTCTTTGAGGGAAAGAATTTCCTCTTCCAATTCTATATCCAATTGACCTGAACCCAATAAGTTTATTTTTCGCGAGGTCTCTTTTTTCCCCACATAACGGAATAGCACTTGATGCTCTCCCGGAGGAAGGTTTAACACATAATAGCCAAAATTATCTGTCGTGGTGCCCACGCTGGGAGAACGAACAAACACAGAGGCTCCTATGAGGGGTTCCCCGGTTTTGCCATCTCTTATATAACCTCCTATACTCTGGGAAGAATTAGCCTCTCCAACTGAAGCGTTTCCGATAAGGATCACTTGTTCTTCAACGGGGGTAAACTGGGACCGTTCAGGGGAAGGAACTTCAAAAAAATCCGGGACTGTATTGGGAGCTAGCTCCTCAGAATCAGAGCTCCAAAAATCTTCTGAAAGGGTCGGTTGTAGGGCTTTATCTTTAGAGAAAATAACTTCCCTTTCCTCTCGATAATGGTATTGCAAACCAGCTTGGGAAGCAATAAGATCCACTAAGCCAATAAGGGGTAGATTGAGAGAGGAACCTTTCAGGGTGAATGATTCCACCCATGACGGATCGAAATATATAACGACCCCATAGGACGAAATAAGTTCCTCCCGGATTTGCTCCAAGGAAAGGCCTTGAAAATCTTCCCGTATTTCTCCTTGGCCCTTGACTGATAAAACACCTATCAAGAGCAGTCCTAGCAGTAGTTTGAGTTTCATCCGTTAGGAATTCAAGCTAGGAAGAAAATTACCTAAATTCAACGGAAAATGAAATCTCCTACTAGTTGTTCAGATCTGTTACAGGAACTGCATTTTGCTTCTTATTTCTTCTGGGCTTTAGGGTTTTTAACTCCCGCTTATCAGGCGAGAAAATGTACTTGGCCCCTAGTCGGCTTTCGAATTGAGTAGTATTTTGGTTTCGGTATTTGTGGTTGTTGAACCCTCCTTGGACAAATAATTCAATCCTTTCGGTAATAAGAAGGGCCAATTCGGCATGAGCTCCGAGGGCAGAATAAGAAAGATCGGCATCTGTCGCCTGATCTGAGGTGCTGGAGCCTACATAGAGGTGAGGACCTACGCCTACTTTCAATCCCTCGCGACAATTTCTCAGGTCATACAAGAGGGTAGGGCTAAGTCCCCAAAAATTAAGGGGGTTGGGGACATCTACTTCTGTGTTCCTCCTAGGTCCAAATATAACCTCGTTCAGGTTTTTTCTTCCATAAATACCATCAAGGGCAATAAAGAAGCAGTTGTCAAGGTACTTTTCAATTCCCAAGGCGATATTAAACATGGGCTCGTAGTCAGTCCGTCTAATAACTTCATTAGTAATGATATCCCTTTCTTCGTGAGAGGGATTGCCAAATTCTGTCCCAACGGATAAGCGGAGAATATTGTCATTGTAGGGGATGACAGCAAGACCTGGTAAGACCAAGCCTTCAATCTCAGGATGGTTGACCGATAATTCGATATTGGATGCCAATTGGTGGGTAAGCCCGTCGCCGAGATCAACCAAAAGGGAATCTTTACAGGTTGAATCTTGGGTTGCGGCCATACTTAGGGGGATTGTTTGATCTAAATGAGACCTCCCTTGTACCTGGATGTCAAAAGTAGCAAAGCCTATGGTGTCTTGTAGAGAGGAGTCTCTTACCCCTCTACAGCATCCTTTTTGGGCAAAAACGGGAACCGCTATGGTGGTGTCTATTGTGTTCTCATCGTCTAAAACAAACCTATCTGTTCTATTGAGGCTGATAAATTGGTCTTCATTGCAGGGCTCAGGGCAGGGAGGACAGCTATCACAGGGGACGCCATACCGGGCGGCACTAAAGGCTGGTACAAAGGCATTTCCACAATCCGACATAAAATATAGGTTTTTGCCAGAGGGGGACTCTACTTGCCAAGCATCAATAACTCCTTTATTCTGTTCATTCAAGATGACTGAGTGGGTGTAGCTATGGTCATTACTTCCCAGCATACCCGTAGTACCCCCAGCTAAAGTTACTTTTCTGAACGAATTAGCACTTAAGGCGCTGTCGTTGAAGCCATTTTCATACCCTAGACATACCAAGAGGTTGTATAACTCTTGTCGATCTCTATCAGAGACGCGGGCGTTAGCGTTAGAATAAATCATCATAGAGGAATAGAACTCCTCTGCACTGTTGATATTTCGCAAAAAATCAAATTGGGGAGCTCTACCTAGGTTTCTTACCACCGTAGGAGCTTTGAGCCTAGCTGCAGCCTGATCAAATAAGTCGCGATCACAAGGGTTTTCATACCTATCAGGGTAGGCATTTTCTTGGGCGAAAGCTATAGGCGAATAAAGGAATATCCATCCAAGAATTAGAACGAAGTAGGACCTAGGTTTTGGCAAGAACATAATAGAAAGTAATTAGTAAGGTTAGCTTGAGGGTGCAATAGAAAAACGAATTTTTGGCAATTTATTTTAATGAGTTTTCCCAATTTTTAGAAAGTGAATTTTTGTGTCAGGTACTAAATTCGTTGGAATTTACTACTTTCAAGTAAATTTGGATAATTTTTCCGTTATTTTCTCTGAAAAAATTTTAATTTTAGAAGAAATTTATTTCTTCTGGTCTAACAATGTATGTAAGCCTCCTGCTAATAGATATAAGGATTGTATCTCCTTTGCATCCAGTCCTCTTTCAAAAAGAGCTAGTTCATCGATAAGGCCTACGAAGTTCAAGCCTAAATATATATTTGCTTTTTCCCAGTCCCAGGTAAAAGGCTCAGGTATTTCTCTCCGTCCTTGAGAAACTCCATTTATATAAAATTCAGCGAATCCTTCATCAGTATTTAACCCGGCAAAGGAAATGGCCACATGCGTCCAGTTTCCTTTGGAAAAGGGTCTGTCTTGAGCGACCAGGAGCCTTTCATTAAAGGCTGGGTTTTTATCAGGGCTGATTTTATCGGGGTTCCAAACTGCTACATCCCCATATACCCCCATTCGAAAATCTCGCGGATTTTTATCAGAAAAGTCTACCCAAAGGGCCGCATCATCATAGCCTGAATCGGTTATTTGTATGGGATCCGTATAGCCGGGTTCGAGATCCGTTTCTGGGTCCAGGCTTAGCCATAGGGAGATGGTGCCTTCAAAGTATTCCTGGTCGTAGGGAACATTTTCATAGGCAGAATAAAATAATACGGGACCTTCTTTTTGGGTAAAGGACAATGCATGGCCGTATTTTCCTTGCTTAGACGCCAGAGATCGGTGAGGGTGATCAACGCCTTGTTGAGCTGAATCTGCCTTGTCGTAAGAGGGCGCACTATACAAATATTTATTTCCCATAAAATAATCAGCCTCATATCCCAGGTCAAAGGTACTGGCGAATACCAGGCTTTTTGAGAGTTCTTGTTGAATCTTCCCACGTTCTTGGGAGACATGATGGGCCACCTCTCCAACAGGGGCGAGCCAAATTTTATTCGCGGGGTCATTCACATAAGCCAATAACTCTCTCAGCATATTCGTATGGGTGGTTTGAAAGCCCGCTTCTCCAATTTCATGACCAGCCAATACAATCCAGGTACCGGATTCCCTGGCGGCTTCCAGAAGGGGGAGAATTTCCGAAGTAAAATCTTTTCCATCCATTTCTATCCCCTGAACTTGGGCAAAATCAACGTATAGGGGATCATTAGGGGCTTCGTTCAACCAGCCTCGCCCACTTTCAAATAGTTCGGCAATTAAGGGTACATAGCTTTGGGTTTCGGTTCCTCTTCCCACATAAGTCTGTCCACAAGGATAGGCGAATGATTGGGGTTTTACCCCTAACATGTTTTCTATTTGTTGATTTGCTTCTTCTAATTCTTTCCGCATGGAACTCAGCGAGTAACTGTCCAGGGCCTTAGCCCTGGACCAGGGAAAATTTCCCGAACACGGATGTAGAACGCTATGATTCCCTATTTCATGCCCATCTAAAACGGCCTGTTTCCAAGCTGCTAATCGAGGCTCCATGGGGCCCGGGTTAACGTAGTAGGTAACTTTGGCCCCATATTCCCGGAACAGATCCAGACCTACATCCACATTGGAGAGTCGGGCATCGTCAAAACTGAGACTTAAAGCTGCCTGGTAGGCATCCGGCCAGTCAAAAGATGAGTTTTGGGAATAAATGGGCTTGCTAAGGCAAAGCGTCAGGAAAACAAACAAGGTATATTTCATCTTGCTAATAAATAAATACGAAAATCAACTTACCACTAAATCATAAAGAAAAAAATAACTGCTTGATAAGTGTCCTTTTTATCAGGATATCTGACAAGCTCAGCGTATATCCGGTATCTGTCAACTTGGAGGAAGTCAAGGACGAATGGCAGTCCCATCATTTTTGCGAACCTGGGTCCAGTTGTTGTTCGCATTTTCAGGGATGGGATACTTAGCGGCGGCCTTTTCATCGATGTCCACACCTAATCCGGGGGCCTCATTGACATACATAAAGCCATTCTCCACATAAGGCACTCCCGAAAACACCTCCTTGGTGGCTTCATTGAAGTATACGGACTCCTGAATCCCAAAATTCCATACGGCAAAGTCAATGTGGGCATTTGCTGCGTGGCCAACAGGAGATACGTCACCCGGACCGTGCCAAGCGGTCCGAATATTGAACCATTCACCTAGACGGGCCACCTTCATCGCCGGTGTAATTCCTCCGATCTGTGAAATGTGGATGCGGATAAAATCAAAGAGGCGTTGAGACATGGGCTCTAGCCACTCGTGGGGATTGTTGAATAACTCTCCCATCGCAATGGGAACAGCTGTTTTTTGCCTGAGGAGTTTGAAATAGCCCATATCTTCTGGGGCGAAGGGGTCTTCTATGAAAAAGGGACGATAAGGTTCCAGGGCCATGACCAAGTCTATTGCGTCTCTGGGGTGGAGGCGCTCATGTATGTCATGGAGCAATTCAACCTCCTCCCCACAGGCTTTTCTTACGGCCTCAAAAATCTCTGGTACAGATTTTCTATACAAGTATTGGTTCATGTAATTATCTGCCTCCTTGCCAAACTTTGCCTGTTTGAAATCGGGAGCTTGGGAGATGCCTGCTGCTCCATAACCCCCTAATTGTATGCGTACGTGTCGGAAGCCCTTGGCCATATGGCCTTGAACACTTTCTACTAGTTCTTCAACTGTATTGCCTCTGCCATGGGCATAGCAATCTATTCCAAAGCGACACTTTCCACCCAGTAATTGATATACAGGCATTCCTGCACGTTTCCCCTTGATATCCCACAGTGCCTGGTCCAGGCCACTTAAGGCATTGTTGAGTACGGGGCCATTTCGCCAATAGGAGTTGACATAGGCAGTCTGCCAAATATCTTCGATATTGTCTGGGTCTTTACCTCGACAAAACTCGTCGAGGTACTGGTTGACTGCCGCCACTACACTATGTGCCCGTTGTCGGAAGGTGGCACAGCCAATTCCATATAGGCCCGGTTCGCTGGTTTCTACCTTGACGACAACCAGTTCAAGTCCTTGGGGGGCGGTGGCAATGGCTTTGACCTTGGTTATTTGTAAAGGAGGAAGGCCATTTGTGGCTTTTGGGTAGGTTTGGCTCGCTTGGGCACTAAGGGGAGTAAGAGAGGAACTTAATCCCGCGAGAGTGCTGACTCCCAAACCTTGTAGGAATCTTCTTCGGTTAGTAGAGTTATTATCCTTTTTCATCGCTTGTGGGTTTGCGGTATTTTAGAAACTTTTATGGGTTAGGTAAGAAAAGAATATCATACTGTGTCTTATAGAATTTCAATTTACCTCAATATCTTCCCCCAATTCTTGGAGTGCCCATTCAAGAGCCCAACTAGTAAATGCCGCATAATTGAAGTCTTTGTATTTTCTGGTTCCCCCCGGTTCGGAGAGGTTTTTCTCCAAGACTTCGTATAGTATAGGTATTAAGGGTCTTGCCGATTCTCCTACTAGCTGAATGGCCCTAGCCGCTTCCAAGGCGATGCGCTTATCATCGCTTTGCACCCAATTTCCGAGAGAATTGATTGCCTTTTCAGGTTGACCGATTGAGCAAAGCGTTTCTGAAGCAAGTATTTGAACACTAGGGGAAGGATCGGCAAGGCAATTTTCTAGAGACCTAATGGCTCGATTAGATAGCTTTTTAGGAAAACTCCTTAAGGCCATGGCAGCCCAATACCGAACCCCACTGTCAGAGTGTGCTAGTTTATTTAGAATAGTTCCCTCCTCTTTACTCCCCACCAATTCGGCTGCAGAAAGTATTTCTTCGACGGCAAATGAATCGCTCATTCTTGCATAGGTATAAGGGGAGCCTCCACGGGAGCGTCGCATGTACTCAGACTCTGTCAACAGCCCCAGATCTTTTTGTTCTGTAAGAGTATGGAGGAGTTGCCCTAACAATTTGGACTTAATCGCATGAAAATTAGGGTCTGAGGCCAAATTATTCAATTCCTGGGGATCATTTATGAGATCATAGAGTTCTTCCTGAGGCTTAGGCTTCCATAGTTTTTCCTGTTCTTCATTAGTAATCCCCTGTTTATGTGCAGCTCTCAATAGGCGATAGCTGTCTTTTCTGTCCGAATTAATAAATCCAGATTGGATGTAGGGTAGGTGGGGCATGAAGTGGCGGATGTAAATGAACTGCTCGTCAATTATGGCTCGGGACATTTCAAACATATCATCTGCCCGGTCTCTTGCGGCAAATACGTGGGACCTGGATTTTGCTCGATTGGGTCCCAGAAAAACTTGACCTTCCAGATGAGGGGGAAGTTCTGCCCCTGCAAGGCTGAGTACTGTCGGGACATAGTCTACAAAGCTGACTAAGTCCTGCCTATGTGTATTAGGCTCTTCTGGGAGGAGATGAGCATATTTGTTCGGTGCATATACCACCAAGGGTACATGTAGCCCCGTGTGGTACAACCAGCGCTTGTATCTGGGCATACCGAAGCCGTGGTCTCCAAAGAAGAAGATGAGGGTATTCTCCATAAGACCATCTGTTTCCAGAGAATCGAGGACCCTCCCTACATTTTTATCCATGGCTGCTATGAGATGGTAATACCTAGCCCAAAGTTCTCGTGTTTCCGGAAGATCTGGGTAATAGGGTGGGGGAGTTATGCGTTGTGGATCAATGAGCTCTTCCTCGTTTAAGCCCTGTATAGATTGCAGGTATCTTTCCTCAATATTAGCGGGCCCTTCATGCGTGGGACCCACATTGATGAAGCTAAAAAATGGCTCGTCCCCTTTCCGGTGGCGCCAGGGGGCATAGCTGCCAGACCAATGTTTCCATCTGCCTTCTGGGTCAAAATTGTAGTCAGTTTTGTTTCGGTTAGAAGTGAAATACCCTACTTCTGTCAGGTATTCTGGGAGTGTTTTCAACTCTTCCGGAAAGGGAATTTCACAGCGAAGGTGTTGAGTTCCGAGGGAAGTGGCATATAAACCACTCATCAGACAGGATCGAGAAGGAGCACAAATAGGGGCTGTAGCGTAGGCCCGATCAAACACGAGACCGTGACGGGCGAGCCGATCGATATTCGGAGTATGTGCCAGGCTATCTCCATAACAGCCCAAAGCCGGACCTATGTCTTCTGCCACCAACCAGATGATGTTGGGAGGTTCAATAGTTTTTTCAAATTTGTCAGTACTACAACCCCCAATTAGGATTAGGCTATACAGAATAATCCCCAATAAAGAGATAGGCCTATATTTCATTTTTTCTAGAGTTAAAGTTTAGGGAGCTTCCACGGATTCCGATATTCGGGGGTGATTAAGCGATTGGCTTCCTTAGAATTCAAAAACTTGTTTTTGGTTGCACTCCACTCCAACTTGTGGGCCCCAGAGCGTACGGCTATATTGGCCATATGTGCATAGAGGGCCACGTTTTTGCCAATTTCTGGAGGGCAAGCCGGTTTGCCTCGTTCTTTTACACTTTGCACAAAGTCTTTCACGTGGAGGTCATGTCCTCCGTTATACTTGTCAGAGATGAAGGCCTCAACCTGGTCTTTCTTGGCTTCATTGTCCCATTCTGGAAGTACCTCCCACCCACTTCTGTCTACCACCAGGGTTCCCTTATCTCCCAAAAATGCCAATCCGTAGAGCCTGTTATAGGGTCCCACCTGCTTTCCTGCATTGGATTCCCATTGGATTATATAATCCCCTATGGGAAATACCACAGACATGGTATCATAAGTTTCTTTGGCCAAGTCGGGTCGGTCTAAATGAGAACCATAGGCCATCACCGTGCTCGGGGGCTGGGTAATGTCCTTTACCCAGAGAGCCATGTCGATTAAATGCGCCCCAAAGTCTGTCATGAGGCCTCCCCCATAGTCCCAAAAATGCCGCCAACCCCCATGAAAGCGAGAGGGATTGAATGGGCGGGAAGGGGCTGGTCCTAGATACATATTATAGTCAACCTGTTTTGGAGCTGGCTCATTGGGTCTTTTCTGGGGTCCAAGGCCATAATTGAAATTGGCCCAGATATTGGTTTTCCGGATATGCCCCAACTTCCCTTCCTTCATGTAGGCCATTACCTCTTTCCACACCTTGCCAGAGCGTTGTTGTTGTCCCACTTGAACGATCCGATTGTATCGCTGGGCGGCCCGAACCATGATATCGCATTCCCCAATGGAGTTGGCCATGGGTTTTTCCACATAGACATCCTTCCCCGCTTCACAGGCATAGACTGTCTGTAGGCAGTGCCAATGATCCGGAGTTGCTATAATGACTGCGTCTAAATCCTTTTCTTCCAGCATGTGTCGGAAGTCTCCAAATAATTTAGGTTTTTGTGAGTAATCTTTTTGTATGAGTGCCGCTTTCTCATCCAATACCCGTTGGTCCACATCGCAAAGGGCCACACAGTTGATCCCCCCTAAAGCCAAGTGTTGTTGGAGCACACGATACCCTCTACCTCTAGGGCCAATGACTCCTACATTGAGTTGATCACTAGGCGGAATTTTCCAGGTATTTGATGAGATTAAATAGGGACTTGCGGCCCCCACAGTAACACCGATGCCCATTTGAGTAGTGGTAGTCAGAAAAGTCCTTCTCGCAATTGACATGATTAGGGTATTTGCTTGAGGTGATCTATACTAGACTGAGCACAGGGGATGCCTTCTCCTTTTTCTGTTCTTTCATGTTCCACAGTTGCATACTGAATTCCGGCTAGTTCGGCATGAGAAAATATTTCCTGAAAATCTATCTTGCCCGCTCCCACACAGGTGATAGCTTGTTCCGCTGAAGTATCCATGTCTTTGACATGAACCAGGTCGAAACGTCCCGGATATTTTTTGAAAAGGTCAATGGGATCATGATTTCCTTTGTGCACCCAATACAAGTCCATTTGAACTCCCACCCAATCCTGGTCCGTATTTTCCATGAGAAGATCAAATGCCGTCTTTTCACCAACAGGAGCAAATTCCTTGTCATGGTTATGCCAGGTGAACCTTAAGCCCTCCTTTTTAAAAAGCTTACCCATTTCATTGAGGCGCTCAGCAGTTAGCATACACTCGTCATAGGTTAGATTTTTGGCATCGCTCAACCAAGGCCAGTAGCAAGTGAGGAAGGGATGTTCAAGGGTATGGGCATCCCGAATAAAGGAAAACATATTCTTTTGCAAATTAGCCATGCTACTTCCCGCGAGAAGGGGGACCAGGCCAAGGCCCTTTAGGTACTTGCCGTAAGCCGCTGTCGATTCTCCATAAACTCCCCCTTCGATATAGGTATATCCCATATCAACTAAGCGTTCTAGACAAGCTTGGTAGTCTTCCTCCATCTCATGCCTGACGGTATTGAGAATAATCCCCCATTTCTGATCGATGTGAGAAAAGGAACTTGGGAGGATTTCTGGTAGAAGGGGTAGGGCGAGTGTACCCAAGGCAGAATTTTTCAGGAAATTTCTTCGGGAGATGTGTGTAGCCATATGGATGTATTTTGTAGAAATATAGGGCATTCTCAGGAGAAGAAACAGAGAAAATTCAGCTTTTGTGGAATAAAGCCTATCTTTTCGTAATTTTTGGAAAACCACAAACTACTCGTATGATGAAACACTTTTTTATTGCAATCGGATTGGGAACCCTCCTGAGTTTTAGCGGCTGTCAATCTTCCCAGGCAGTTCAAAAGAATAACTCTAAGTCTCCTGGAAATAGTCTCAAAGCGCTTATCATTGATGGACAAAATAACCACGATATGTGGCCCAAAACCACCATGATGATGAAGCAATATTTGGAGGAAACGGGTTTATTTTCAGTGGACATAGAGCGGACCATTTATACCTGGAAAGGGGAAAAGTATTTGGATCCGTTCGCTCTGGAAGGCGACAAAGCCTATGAAGCCTTGGAAAAACCCAAGGCTGACCCCAATTATCAACCAGATTTTTCCCAATATGATGTGGTGGTATCCAATTTTGGCTGGAACGCAGCCTCTTTGACCGATGCAACCCAAAAGGCCTTGGAAGCTTATATCCGTGGGGGTGGTGGACTGGTCGTGGTGCATGCAGCAGACAATTCCTGGCCTAAATGGCCAGCCTTTAATCAGATGATTGGCTTAGGCGGATGGGGGGATCGGACAGAAAAAGATGGGCCTTATGTCTATTACAATAAAGATGGGGAACTCGTTCGGGATACCACTCCTGGTTCGGCTGGACACCACGGTCCTCAACACGAATTTGTTATTGAGGTGAGAAACCCGGACCATCCCATTACCCAGGGAATGCCCACTAAGTGGTTACACACTCAAGATGAATTATACGACCAGTTGAGAGGTCCCGGAGAGAACATGGAAATCTTGGCTACCACTTTTTCCTCTCCTGAGTACAAAGGTACTGACCGACACGAGCCCATGTTGTTTACACTTTCATTTGGAGAAGGGCGAATCTTCCATACGCCCATGGGGCATGCGGATTATTCAATGGAGTGTGTGGGTTTTATCGTCAGTTTACAACGTGGAACCGAATGGGCTGCAACGGGAGAAGTAAGTCAGTCGAACATTCCTGCGGATTTCCCAACAGGAGAAGCTTCTTCGAAGCGGGCCTTTGAGTGGAATCAATAAAAAAATCAGACCATACATGCGAATACATTTTCGCGTGTATGGTCCCCATATATGTCTCCTATCTCTCGATCGAACGATAGCTATACACCCCGACCAAAATCAAACAGACCAAGGGCAGGATAAAGGAGAAATTTATCTCGGGAATGAAACCTAGGATTTGAAGGTCATTCAGGCCCGTACCGCCCATGTCGATAATTCGCCCCTGCATCGGCGGCAACAGCGCTCCGCCCACGATCGCCAAAATTAACCCCGCCGAAGCCAATTTGGCTTCATCTCCCATTCCTTTGAGGGCAACTCCGTAGATTGTGGGGAACATCAGGGACATGGCAAAAGAGACACCTACTAGGCAGTACAAGCCTGCCATTCCTTGAATCAGAATGGCACCTGCACAAAGAATAACGCCCAAAATGGCGAATAGCATCATGAGCCGTGCTCCATCTATATATCGGATCAAAAAGGTACAAATCCAGCGTGCTATGAGGAAGGAAACGGTGGAGGCAACCACATATAGAGTGGCATTCAGTTGGGCATCAGGGGGTCTGGATTCATTGAGGTTTGTTACATATTGGTAGATAAAGGTCCAAACCATGATCTGAGCAGCCACATAAAAAAATTGGGCGAGAACCCCTTCATAATAAGCTCGGTTAGAAAATAGTTTTTTCAGCGTATCGGAAAGAGACAGTTTCTCTTCCTCAATTCCTGTTTTGTTCTCAATTTTCATGAAAATAAAGAGGAGCATGATGGCCAGCACCACAAAACCTAATAGGATATAGGGTGTACTTACGATCCCCATGTCGTGTTCGATGATTTGTTGTCTTTGGGCATCTGTAAGTGCCAGTGCGGTGGAAGAGGAGTCAGCCCCGATCTCAGTTTGAATTTTTTCCACCACAAAAAGCCGAGCCACTACCTGCCCAGTCAGGGCTCCCATGGGATTAAAGGCTTGGGAAAGGTTAAGCCGTTGGGTGGCAGTAGATTTATCTCCTAAGGAGAGGATCATCGGGTTAGCAGTGGTTTCCAGGAAGGCTAAGCCAAAAGTCAAGACATAGAGGGAAATTAAGACCAGGTTGAAGCTCACCATCTTGGCTGCGGGATACATAAGAAAACAACCCACCATGAATAAGAGTAAGCCGAGAATAATACTGGATTTATAACCCCGTTTTCGCATGTAGAGGGCTGCTGGTATCGCCATGGTCCCATAGCCTCCATAGAAGGCTAATTGTACATAAGAAGCTTTGACGTTGGAGATATCTAAGACATTCTTAAATACCTCTACCATGGGATTGGTCAGGTCATTGGGAAATCCCCAGAGAAAAAACAGGGCGGTTACTGCGACAAAGGGCAGTAATAAATAGGGTTCGACAATCTTTGCTTTAGTTGGGTTCATATGGGTTGCTTAATTCAAGGGGTAATAGGTTGCATTTCGAAGACCAAGTCCCCTCCATTCATGATATCACGATAATCTATAAAGGGTTCATCAAGTGGCTTTCCGTTTAATGAAATCGACTGTACGTAGGTACTTTCGGCCTGTAGGTTTTTGGTAATAATATTAAACACTTTGCCATTTTCCAGACGAATAGAAGCACGGTTGAAGAGTGGACGGCCCAGGGTAAAAGTGGTATTGCCGGGGCAAACCTGGTACATTCCCATTGCGCTCAGCACATACCAGGCCGACATTTGTCCACAATCTTCGTTGCCAATGATTCCATCTGGAGTGGCTTGATAAAATTCTTTCAGAATATAGGAAATCTTTTCTTGGGTAGAAGCAGGCTTGCCCAAATAGTTATACAAATAAGCTACGTGATGACTGGGCTCATTGCCGTGGGCATATTGGCCAATTAAGCCTGTGAGATCCCCCGGAATTTCTTCCCCTTCCATTTGCTCGGGGGCATTGAAGAGGGAATCCAGGAGTTGGATAACGGCTTCCTCGCTTCCATAGAGCTTAATAAAGCCCTGAATGTCATGAGGAACAGACCAGGACCACTGCCAGGCGTTTCCCTCGATATAATCTCCATGAAAATCGGATTGGAAGGGGCTAAAATCTTCTCTCCATTTTTCTCCGGACAGTTTGCCTTCCATAAATCCGGAACGGGGATTGAAGTAATTTTTGTAGTAACGAGATCTGTTGAAATAATGGCTTGCCAAAGAGTCATAGCCCCATTTCTCCGCAATTTTTCCAATACACCAGTCGTAGTAGGCACATTCCAATCCATAGGAAACAGAGCCTGATAGTGAATCCGCTGGAATGTAATTCAGTTCTGAGATGAACTTAAGGTGCTTGGGTTTGACGCCGGTTCCACGGGGCTCAGGAAGCTTAAACTCTGGGCTGTAGGTGGAGGCAAATTTCAAGAGCCTCTAGTAACTTCCTGCTGATCAAAGTTTCCCATATCCTTTGCTACGGCATCCGCAAAAAAGGCTGCGCTGGGATAGCCCACCATAGTACCGGTATAATTGGAAGCCAAAGGCCACTTGGGAAGTACGCCCCCTTCTCGGCTCTTTTGCATTAAGCCTTCCAGCCAGGAAGTCAATCTTTTTTGGTCAATAAGGGAAAAAAGGGGACCCCAGGCCCGAAACGTATCCCAGAGGGAGAAAACGGTGTAATTCACAAAGCCCTTCTCTGCCGTGTAAATCTTTCGATCCATTCCTCTATAGCGTCCATCCACATCCTGGTGTAAGAAGGGCGCCATCATAGAATGATACAAGGCTGTATAAAAGGTGCTTAGAAGCGTCTCATCAGAGGACTCGACTACAATCTTTTGCAATTCCCTATTCCAAAGGTCTTCTGAATCTTTTTTGACCTTATCAAAATCCCAATGAGGTACTTCTGCCCGTAAGTTTTTCTCCGCCCCCTCTTCGTCTACCGAAGATATGCCTACTTTAATTAACAAAGGCTCATCTGATGGGAAACTCAAGAAGGCTTTGAGGGCTTTCCCCGTAAAATTTCCTCCTTCTACTAGCTTTCCTTCATTTTTAACTTCCATTTGCTTGAAAGCTTGCGAGAATTCGGCATAAAAATAGACCTGATGCTCATGCGCCCACCCGGAGGAGATTTTGCTTCCTTTTAGGGTATGTTCGTCAACCACTTCCAAAGTTCCTCCCGTACTTTTATGTCCCCAATTGGCTTGGAGTATGTGGCCTAAATCTAGCATTACCCAGGCTTCTTCTCCGGTAAAGGTGTAGCGGTGAAAACCCACTCTGGGACTTGCCGAGAGCTCAACAGCTACAGAGAAATTATCAAAGGAAACGGAATAATATCCTGGAGATGCTTTTTCCTTGTCCTTGCTGAATTGAGCAGCCAGGCTGTCATGGGGCTCCCCCGTAAAAGGTAAAAACAGGATATCCCCCAGGTCCCCAATGCCCGTTCCACTTAAATGCGTGTGAGAGAAGCCGTAAATGACAGAATCATCATAGTGATAGCCAGAGGAGGCTTCCCAGCCCATCAAATGGGTGTCTGGACTCAATTGAACGGCCCCAAAAGGGGTAGTGGCCCCTGGGAAGGTATGTCCGTGAGCGCCCGTTCCTATAAAGGGATCCACATAAGGCAACAAGGAGACTTCCGTGTGGTTCTCGGTTTGGCAAGCCATTAACCCGATTGTTAGGAGGAGACCCAGGCACAGGCTTTTTTTTTCCGATGGAGACCAGATTATGGAAAAACTTTTCATTTGATGATATACCAACTATACCCATTTCCAGGTACTTCTACTGGTAATTGAATGCTGTAATCTCGATTGATTTCGTATGCTTGGGAAGGGTTTTCTGCATGCGATACCTGGGCCGTTTCCGTCAATCCTGTATAGTAGAGAGGGACGGTGATTTCTCTTTTTACCTTCTCTTCCAAAGGGTTGAATACCATGAGTAGGCCCTTTTCCTCTCCTAGGGGATTTACATTGAGCCAGTAATCTAAATCTCTCCCATCTGCCCGGCGCAAGTGAATAATATCCCCTTCCAAGACCTCTCTATGTTGTTTGAACCAAGCTACCCTTTGCTTCACCATGGCTTTGGTCTCCTCTGTATCGTATAGGCGAGGCCCCCGGTAACAGGCTTGAACCCCTCCGCCCAGGTTACTCACCATCATTTTTTCATAGTGGTCCAGGTGTTGATTGAGTGGCTCTATAGTAGCTGCTGCCCCGCCTCCGTGATATTCGGTCAAGGGCACAAACATCCATCCCATGGAAGGAGCTTTTGTCCAAGAACCATCATATATATTTTGTCGGGTATGGAGGACTTGTTGAGCCCTAGGCAAACTCCAGTTGACTTCCCGATACCCCATCCCACATTTATTAGAGCCGGTCATATAGTAGTAGTCCGGCACATTCAAGTAGATCCCTTGACTCCTACACCACTGATAAAATTGAGATATTACTTGGTACTGGTTCCAGCGGGAATCTTCATAGCCTTCATGCCCAGGATGTTGTGGGGAGGTACAGACATCTCCTGGATAGGAACCATCATGCTCTAATAGGGAAAAGCCTGTTTGTTCATAGAAGTGGTATAGCTTTTCAAAATATTGCTGTCCCCATTGGCTTCCAATACAGGGGGAATTGCCAAAGGTAGGTTTTTGCCCCTCAGGCATCACCACGTCATTCGCTTCGTCAATGCTACGAGAGGCCAAAAGTGAATAGCCTCCTATTTCAATCCTCTTGGATTTGGCATAGTCAGCGTAGCCCTTCATCTTTTGGAGGTAGGCTTCGCTGTCATCTTCTATATTAAAGCCACTGCCAAAGGTAAGAATCACCATTTCGAAGCCTACCTCCGCACATTGATCTATGGCGGTTTGGACGCGCTCCCAATCTGCAAAACGTGCGTGCATCATCAAGGGGTTTTCTGTCGTCCAAGGAGCCAGGGTTCTGTACATCCTACGGAGGGCCAGTCCTTGGCGCTCTCGGTCATAGCTGTCGTAGGGTAATACGAAAGTACGGAAGGAGGTAAAACTTGAGTCAGGAGCTACTTGCTGATAGGGCCCAATTTCAGGGGAAACTTTAAGTAAGCAAGGGGTCAAGCGCAGGTAATTTACCTGAGTGGAATAATCTGGATCTACTTCCCAATGTACTGCATGGTGATTGGCATCTTCAGCATTAAAACTGGAGAAGGCATAATCTGTCTCCACATGGATATTGGGCGTAGAAATTCCATACTCCCGGGTTTCTACGGCTGAGCCATATTCTACCGCGGCCAGGATTTCGCTAGTGAAATCATTGATGAGGACAGTAGAGTCAGAATGATTAGAAAAGCTTATCCATTTGGCAAAAACCGGGATTCCGTCGTACAATTCATAATGAACTGACAATTCCCATTTCTTTTTAGGGAATTCATAATCAAATCGTAAAGAAGCTCCTTTTGGAGGCCAGGAGCTATAGGGACTGTGGTGGCGGATTTTTTTCCATTGGAAAGGGGCTTTGGGTTTTGCTATCGCATAGCCCCTAAATACCCATTCAGAGGAATCGGGCTCCAGATGTGAAAAGTCTTCTGACCTTAAAAAGGCATAATTCGGTTGTCCTCTTAAGCCACCAATGGTATGTAGGGTTCCATTGAGGGTAATTTCAGCCTCCGCCTTTACTCCTCTCAGCAAGTTTTCCCCGGTAACCAGGTTATCCAACCCAATGGTTGAAGCTTGGGGGCTTAACAGGAAGGTTCGTTTGATCAATCCATTGGCGAGAACTAGGGTATGGGGAATTTTTCCTCGATAGGCATTCGCCTCAAAGCCTGTTCCATCCAACAGCCAGTCAGAAGGAGCCGGAGAAGGCCAATTGGGCTCCTCGGGCAGGTTATCTTGTGCTTGAATTTCTATCAAGCCAATGCAAAGGCATATAAAAATGCAGAAAAATTTGGGCATAGTAGTCCTTACAAGTATGAGGTATTTAAAGAGAAGGATAAAAAATTATTCCCCACTGTTTATGGGGGGAGGTCCTTCAGGAACCATTCCTTTGTATACGTAGTCTCCTTTCCGCTCCTTGAATTCTTCTTTGACCTTTTGGCGAAGTTCTTCGTCCTCAAAGAGGTCAACCATGGTCATACTCAGTGCCTTGGCTGCATAGCCCATTCCTTTATGTCCGATGGACATGCCGCCACAAGCCACTACTGCCCAGGAATGCCAAGGAGTTCCTTTCGGTGCTGTGGTGGCACTTAGCCGAATGGTGGGAACAACAAAACTTACGTCGCCCACATCAGTTGAACCTCCCATGGGGTGTTCTAAGGTTTCTTCCAGGGGTTCTATTTTGGAGAACATACCCAACTCTTCTTTCCCGGTAGCACGTTGGATGCCTTTGGCAAACTCCTGCTCTTCCTCTGTATAGGAAATAGGGCCGAGGTATTCCAGGTTAGCTTGCATTCGTGCTCCCCCTGTTCGATTGGGAAGGACTTCATGTATGCCCGATACCAGACGAATTTTGTAATCTACATTGGCCATAATAGCAGCCCCTTCAGCTATTCTTTCTACTTGTTTCCAAACTTCTTCCATCCCTGCTCGTTTGGTGTCTCTCACTCGAGTCCAGATTTTGGAATAGTCGGGAACAACATTGACTACCTTTCCCCCATCCTGGATGTGATAGTGAATCCTTACCGTAGGTTTGATATGCTCTCGGTAGAAATTGATCCCAGTGGTATATAATTCCAGGGCATCGGAGGCACTTCGCCCATTCCAGGGATCCCCAGAGGCATGAGCTGCTTGGCCATAGAACTCAACGATGAAATCTACCAGGGCCAGAGAGGATTGAACATTGGCTTTGGTTTCTGCACTGGGATGCCAGTCCATTACGATGTCTACATCGTCAAATAGGCCCGCTCGAATCATCCACAGTTTTCCAAAAAACTTCTCCTCGGCAGGTGTACCATAAAAACGGACAGTTCCCTTCAATTTTCCGTTCTCAATCAAGCCTTTTATGGCTGTTGCTGCGCCTAAGGAGGCTACACCAAAGAGGTTATGTCCGCATCCATGCCCGGCAGATCCTTCGTTGAGGGGATCTTTGTGGGGAACTGTTTTTTGAGAAAGGCCTGGAAGGGCATCAAACTCTCCCAATATTCCAATAATAGGGGAGCCAGATCCATATTCTGCTACCAGTGCCGTAGGGATATCCGCGACGCCAGTTTTAACATTGAAACCTTGAGCTCGGGCATAGGCTGCCAAGGCTTCAGCAGATTGGGTTTCCTGGAAGGCAATTTCTTCATATGACCAAATTTTATCGCTCAGCTGGGTTAACTGATCATATTGTGTCTCGATTGAGGCAATAACTGCCGCTTTGTTTTTATTGACCTTACTCTTTTGTGCCCAAATACTTAATGAGCCACAAATGATGAGTGTAGTAAGAATGATTTTTCTCATGTGAAAGTTTGGGTTTAGGTTAATCTTGTAATAGTCCTCATAAATGGGGTAATGTCCAAGGAAATCTACAAAAAATGCCTAATGTTTTCTACTAAGACCTAAAAAAGGATTCATTCTGTATAGATACCCATGAATATTTTCCGAAGTGTATATTTATGTTAATCGATGGGGTTTTTTATTTAAAATATTATAATTTTATAGACATTTTGTTGAAAAGTTAATATATTATGTCTGCTAATTGACATAATTGGAGCAAAAAGACATGTGTGGACAGTAGATCATTTTCTATCTGGCTGCAAACGAACTCAACTAACATTTAACCTAACTAAACTAATTCTTTACGATGAAAAAACTAGTATTGTGGGCAACCGCAATTCTGTTTGCTATGCCATTATGGGCACAGCGACAGGTAAGTGGAACCGTAATAGATGCCGGTGGAGGCGCCCTTGTGGGGGTTACCGTCCTCATAAAAGGCACTACTTCTGGGTCCATCACAGGAGAAAATGGTTCCTATTCTTTGGACGTTCCGGGCGGTGCAGACTCCTTGATATTTTCCTATTTGGGATACACCACACTTGCTGAGGCCATCGGCAATCGCTCTACCATAAATGTAACCATGGTAGAGAGTAATGTAGAACTGGATGAAGTTGTTATCACTGCTTTGGGGATTGAAACCCTCTCGGATAATTATGGGGCTACGAGTTCCAAAATTGAAGGAGATCCAGTGGTTACTTCTGGAGAGACGGGCGTCCTCAATGGGATGCAGGCAAAGGCCGCTGGGGTGCGTATCACCCGAAGAACGGGCGACCCCGGTGCAGGCTCTTATATCCAGATTCGGGGACAAAGTACCATTACGGGTAATTCCCAGCCGTTGGTTGTACTAGATGGTATTCCTATTAGTAATTCAGAAATCGCAGGTTCCCAAGGGAGTACCGAAGGTGTTACCCAGCAGTCCCGGCTCAATGATATTAACCCCGATGATATAGAATCCATTCAGATTCTAAAGGGAGCCTCAGCTGCTGCCCTTTGGGGCTCTCGAGCGGCCAATGGGGTGATTCTCATTCGCACGAAATCTGGTCAGGCAGGAGAGAAGGTAAGCATTAGCTTTCGCTCTACCCTTTCCATTGATGAGATTACCGTTAAGCAGCCCTTGCAGGATAAGTTTGGCCAGGGTTCTGGTGGCTCTTTTAGTCCAACGGCCTCTCAGTCTTGGGGAGACAAAATTGCTGATAGAAGCGGAGCTGCAGATGTATTTGATACCTCTGGTCAATTCTTTGAGGCAGAAAATGGTACGAGATACTATCCTGTACTTGAAAAAAACTCTCGGGACAACTTTCTCGAAGACAATTTTGATCAAATTTTCGGGAATGGATTTTTTATTGACAACAACCTGAGCATAAGCGGGGGAAGTGAGAAATCAACCTTTTTTATCTCTGTAGCTGATTTGTATCAAGAAGGGATTGCTAGGGCTTCTAGTGATTACCGGAGGAGTTCAGCCCGTTTCAACATTAATCATAAGTTCAATAACTGGATTAAAGCAACGGCTAAGTCCAATTATGTCCATATTAATTCTGATAGGACTCAGCAAAGTTCTAACCTCAATGGGATTTATTTAGGATTGCTACGGACCCCACCAGACTTTGATATCACAGACTATCGAGGAAACTATTTTGCCAGTGAAGGGGCAGCCCCCATTGTAAATCGGCAGCGTTCCTATCGTCGATATTTGGGAAATAATCCCAACCCCATCTACAACAATGCCCTTTGGACCATTAATGAATTGACCAATAGCTCTGTAGTAGATCGTTTCATTACCAGTGCGGAATTGCAAATCCTCCCAACAGATTGGTTTACCCTTACGGCTAGGGGAGGTGTGGACTTCTACCAGGATTTTCGTAAGACCAAATTCCCTGTTCACTCAGCGGGATCTAACTCTCCAGGAAATTACACAGAAGAGCTTATCCGAGAACGGGAATGGAACATGGATGTCTTTGGACGTATCTATCAGAATCTGGGTAAAGACCTTAACTTCAACCTGATTTCTGGTTTTAATATTAATGATAGGAAGTATCTGAGAATTGGCTCTCAAATGCAAAACTTCATTTTGCAGTTTGGACCAGATGATTTTTCCAATGCTTTGCCGGAAGATGTAACAGCCATCGACTTTGAAAGTACCCGCCGTACAGCCAGATGGTACAATACCTTGAACGTAGGGTATAAGGATATGTTATTTCTTGACTTATCTGGGGTATTTGAATCAGCCTCTACCTTTGGAGAACTTTCTGACAAGACCTTCTTCTATCCAGCGGCTTCTCTTGCATGGAAATTTACCGAACTGCCAGGTCTTGCCAGCAATTCTGTTCTTTCCTTTGGTAAGCTACGTGCTTCCTATGGAGTTGTGGGGGTGCAGCCTTCTGTTTACCGCACGAGAACCAACTTTGTAAGTGCGGGTACAGGCAGTGGCTGGGGTGATTTCTTGGATGCTGGTTTCTATGGAGGTGGATTTGAGCAATCTGCCCTTCAAGGAAACCCCTTTATTAGACCGGAGCAAAAAACAGAATGGGAGATTGGAACTGATCTTCGCTTTTTTGATGACCGTTTAAAGCTGACAGCGACTTATTATGAGAATTACATCGAAGACCTGCTATTTGAGGTACTTGTAGCCCCTTCAACGGGTTTCTTAGAGAAGTATGACAACGCAGCAGAAATGGAAAATAAAGGAATTGAGCTAGATGTTTCATATGCTTTTCTACAGACTAATGATTGGAATGCAGATGTATATTTCAATTTCAATGCTAACCGGAATGAAGTTACCAGCTTGTCGGGTACAGAATCTCTCCTGTTAGCTGGATTTACCAATGCAGGTACACGTGCAGTTGAAGGTCAGCCTTTAGGCGTACTATGGGGAGGGCTATGGGCAAGAGATGAGGCTGATAATTTGGTTTTGGATGAAAATGGTTTCCCTACAGTTGCTGCTGAGGCAGGTATATATGGAGATCCCAACCCTGATTGGAGAGGAGGAGCAGGACTGAACATTGCTTGGAAAGACCTTTCTGCAAGTATTTTGTTTGAGACCTTCCAAGGGGGAGATTATAGTGAAGCAACTCGTGGGGTATTGTACACTTTTGGTAAGCACGCAGATAATGGTAATGAAGTTACCCCTACCCAAAACCTAGTAAACTATGATGGAGATGTAATTCCAGCAGGTAATTTGGTAAGGGGAAATATTGTAGACTGGGGAGCCGGTCCTGTGTTACTGGATCAGGCTTGGTATACTACTTTGGGTAGTGGTTTCGGAGCCGTTCGTGAACAATTCGTTTCAGATGGTTCATGGACAAGATTGAGAGAGGCTTCTATCAGTTATACCCTGAGAAACTCCTGGTTGCGCAATACGCTCAAGTTACAATCTGTGGTCGTTTCTGCTGCGGGAAGAAACTTGGCTCTGTGGACTGACTTAGTTGGGGTAGATCCCGAAACCAGTTTGACGGGTGGCTTTGGACAGGGCCTTGAGTACTTCACCAACCCTGGAACCAAGTCTTACTTATTTACCTTGAAGATCAATTACTAATTCTCAAATGTTGATTAAGATGAAAGTATTATATAGATATATATTGGCCTTGTTGCTCTTGCCAGGAATGTTCTCCTGCGAAAGCATTGTCGAAGGCTTAAACGATGATCCCAACAATGCTACGGATGCCCCCAACCCCTTGATACTCACTGCTGCGCAATTGGCCAATGCAGTTGTTCAAGAAGGGCATGGAAACCGTGTGGTGAATATGTGGACCGGATATTTCAACGGAGCTGATCGCCAGTACAACGACTATGCATTGTACAATGTAAATGCGGGTAATTTCAACACAGCTTGGAACAATGTTTACCAAGGTACTTTGGCCCAGACACGTCTCATTTCCTCTCGTGCAGGGGAAACTGGGGAAAGATATATCGCGGGAATAGCCAAAATAGTAGAGGCCAGTGCCATTGCTACAGCTACTGAAAGATGGGGAGATGTTCCCTTTCTCGAAGCGGTTGATATCGAGAATTCAAACCCTGCCTTCGATGCGCAGGTGAGTACGCTTTACCCAGCCCTGTTGGCTAAAATTGATGAAGCTATAGCAGATCTAGCATCTGGAGCTGGGGCTAACCCCGGTTCAGCGGATATCTACTTTGAAGGAGATCGCGGGAGTTGGATTGCTGTCGCGCATACACTAAAAGCGCGTTTATATATGGACTTGAAGGACTATGCCAGCGCTTATAGCGAGGCCGGGCAGGGAATTGCTAGCGGAGCAGGTGACATGACTACTCCCCATGGTATCATCAATGATGGAAATACCAATGGTATTTATGATTTCCTAGTAGCCAGTCGATCTGGGGATATGGATGCAGGGGTAGGAGAAGACGGTGCCGGTGAACAAGTACTTGCAGCGGACTTACTTGATCCCGCACAGCCTGAATATCGGGGAAATGCCAAAACCGATGAAACGGCTCGTTTCAATTTTAACTATTTGGATAATGGTGAGCTGAGCTTCACCGGACGTCTGGAACCCAATTACCTAAGTACAGCTAGCGGAGATGCCTACAATGGTAGATTTGGAGTTGATGCTGGCTTTCCGGTAGTTACGTATGCAGAAAACATTCTCACCCTGGCTGAGGCGGGATTTAGGACGCAAGGTTTTGATGTGGCCTTAGGCCATTTGAATGAATTCCGAGCCTACATGGCTTCTGGAGGCTATATTGATCAGACAGTTCAGGACCAGTTTACCCTCCTTTATGAGGCCTATGAGGCAGCTGATTTTGATACAGGCGGTATGGCCAATGATCAGGGCTTGTCGAGAGATGATGCCTTGCTCTATGAAATCCTGGAGGAGCGTTATGTAACCTTCATCGGTACTTCTCTGGGCTGGAATGACCTGCGCAGAACCCAAAGTGACGCAATAGGAATTGACGTGAATTTAGTTCTCAATAGAGGGGCTTCATTCCCTCAGCGGATAATCTACGGACAGGACGAATTGAACTCTAATAGCAATGCTCCCAGCCCTGTGCCGGGTGTATTCGATGTGATGGAGATCTACCGTTGATTTCTAATAGTAATTACAGTTTTCAGGAGGCCTATTTTCATAGGCCTCCATTTTTATGTAGGTGGACAAAGTAAAGTGGGTATTTTTTCATAGAATGAAAAGTTTACCCTGTAGGGGTAGCCTATGGGTAGATTCATCATGCCCCCCTATTCCGCCGGCGAGGTATCTAAGTTGATACCTCGCCGGCGTTAAAATAGGGCTGGGGGACCTTTTCTACCCATATTAGGTACCTAAGGGCACCGGGATTCTCCTGCGAGAAGAGGGCCTTTGAACTCATATTTCTAGTTCCTTAGAGAAATCAGAGATATCATTCCCCGATTTCTTTTGTCCACTTACTTAATAATCACAGATTAAGTAAGTTGTTGATATTCAACCCCCTACACCCCATAGCCGTTTGGTTAAGGATTGATTGGTGGATCTGTGATCAAAATGCCCAATTTTAGACTCACCGCCTGGCCCCCTCTCTCAAGAAAGATGGGGGATACATGGGCGAAATAAGAAGAAGTTTCCCTTAACCTAACGGCTAAGCCCAATGGGCTCCAAAGTTCTATTTCGCGGAAATGACCACAACGCCTCCTCCTCCTCTTACCCCATATATTGTAGCGTCAGAGCCCTTGAGTACACGGACAGACTTTATTTCCATCCCCCTAACTAGGTTGGCGGCCCTTGCATAGGTATTTCCAACAGGATTTCCATTCACGACAAATAAGGGTTCTGTATTTTGGGTAAAAGAATTTACTCCCCTAATGGTCACTTTGGCATTATTTCCCGAACCTTGCATGGTTACCCCTGGAGTCCTTCGCAAATAAGTTTCCAGGGCGAACTCGGGGTTGAGTTCCTTTTTGTCAATTCTCATTTCCTTGGCATCCAGGCCCGAGGGGCTCGGCTCTCTACTTACTGTATCTTGTACCTTGGGCGAGCAAGAAAGGAGAAACATTGTCAACGTAATTGTGAAAAGGCAAAGTAAATTTTTCATAGTAGTTTTTTATTAGTCCAAGGTAATTTACAATTATAGTTCGAATAAAAGGCCAAATCTCCTCCAAAACCTTCTATGGAGTCCCAAGTGATCCATGAATTGTCGATAATGGATTCAGTTCAATATGTCCATAACTCAACTCATCCTTGATGCGATCTATATGCCAGGTAAGATTGGCTTTTGTATGTAGGCTGAGCAAATGTTGTCTATTTGAACCGTGAAAGATTCATATTCGACCACAAAAGACCCATATTCAACTCACTTGATAACTTACTTTGGTAAAATTACGCATAGTGACTCTACCCGGAACTTCCATTATTACTTATGGTACTATCGATGGAGTCAATTCTGAAAAAATCCCTTATTTAGTGGATTGCAGAAAGATTTTTTTTTTTGTAGGTTTGACTATTCACGTTATACAACTACTAACTATAATAACTAGAACCAACTACTACATATTCTCGATCCTCTTTATATTAAATTGCCTTTTCTTCAAAAATCTACATCTCTTGGGAAACTCCATGAAGAAGAGGAAAGTCCTGTAGTGAGTTGGGATTAGCCTTATAATTCCTAGTAAAAAAGTTCACTATTAATTCACTAATCATTTGTTAACTATTATGCGAAGAAGCCTACTACTTTTGGTCCTGTTCGCTGGATTTGTAACCCATCTTTGGGCACAGAAAACAGTGACTGGGACAGTGACGGATGATAACGGCTCTGCCCTATCAGGGGTAAGTGTTATCATTCAAGGAACGACAACAGGTGTATTTACCGGCGCTGACGGTGATTTTTCCCTGGATGTTCCTGATGGCGGAGCTCTCACCTTTTCCTATCTGGGCTATGCGTCTCAGACTATTGAAGTTGGTGATCGAAGCTCCTTGAACGTTAGCCTAGTATCAGACAACCTCACCTTGGATGAGGTCGTGGTTACGGCCTTTGGGGTGGAGCGAAACAAGCGAGCCCTTCAATATTCCGTACAAGAGGTGGAAGGGGAAAGTTTTACCGAAGCAAGGGAATTAAATGTCGCTAACGCTTTGGCAGGGAAAGTTGCTGGGGTAAATGTGAGTAACCTGAGTACAGGTCCTGCGGGCTCTAGCCGGGTGATTATTCGGGGAAATGTATCCCTTTCGGGAAACAATCAGCCCTTGTACATTGTTGACGGTATCCCGATTGACAACTCCTCTTTTGGTGGAGCCGGTCTTTGGGGAGGATATGACGGAGGAGATGGTACATCTAGTATCAACCCAGATGATATCGAAACCATTTCTGTCCTGAAAGGGGCCAACGCTGCAGCCCTCTATGGCTCTCGTGCCTCTAACGGGGTAATCCTAATTACCACCAAAAGCGGAAAAGCGGGGAAAGGCATTGGAGTAGAATTCAATTCCAATTTTGTATTCGAAGAAGTAATCAATCACTTCGACTATCAAGACCAGTTTGGGCAAGGGCGAGATGGATTGGCACCAGTAGATCAGGATGAAGCTTGGAATTTGGGTAATGCTAGTAATTGGGGGGCTCGTTTGGATGGGAGTTTAGTTCCTCAATTTGACGGAGTAGCTCGGCCTTATACTTATCAAGCTGATGAGAATGTCAAGCGCTTCTTTGAAACAGGATATACTTGGACGAATACTGTAGGTCTCTCAGGAGGAAGTGAAGATCACAGGGTACGCTTAAACCTTTCCAATCTAGAGAATGAGACAGTACTCCCCAACTCTGGATACAAAAGGAGGAACATGAGTCTTTCCTACAACGGACAATTTTCAGACAAGCTTACTGTCACTTCTAAGATCCTGTACTCAAACGAGGATACCAACAACAGGCCTCGTATTGCGGACTCACCTGGAAACTCTGTGAATGCTTTATTTTCTCTTCCTCACAACTACAATGTGGATGACCTAAAAGGAGATCCTGACAAGCCAGGGGCTGTTCCAGTAGGGGTTCAAACTATAGACAATAAGATGGCGGGGGAAGAACTGCAGATATCCAATAACTTGTGGAATGCCAACCCTTGGTGGGCAGCCCATCAATTTGACATTGATGATGAAACGGACCGTGTTATTGCTTCCAATGTAATTCGTTATGACATTACGGATTTCTTGTATATTCAAGGACGTGCGGGTATGGATTGGTTTACCAGAAGAGAGAGAGTCTTGACTCCATTTGGAACAGGATATTCTCGTAGAGGAGGCTTGAATGAAAGAGAAATAAGGGTACGTGAGATCAACCTGGAGGGTATTTTAGGGTTCAGCGATTCGTATGGAGACATATCCGTGGACGCCTTTGTCGGTGGGAATGAAATGAGAAGAAAAAGCGAAACCCTCTCCTTAAATGGTAACAATTTCAACATTCCATTTTTCCATCAAGTTTCAAACCTCGCTAACCAATCCTTTGGTTATGGTATCGCTGAAGAGGGGATTAATTCCATTTTTGGATCTGTAAACCTGGGCTATAAAAATTACCTGTATTTAACGGGTACCGTACGTAATGATTGGTTCTCTACCTTAGATCCAGATAATAACAGCATCCTATATCCTTCCGTAGGAGGTAGCTTTGTGTTCAGTGAATTGTTGGGCTTGAACTCAGGTGCCTTAACCTATGGTAAGGTCAGAGCCTCTTGGGCTCAGGTAGGAGGGGATACAGATCCATATAGGCTGTTACTGACTTATAGCCTAGGTCAAGGACACCTGGGTCAACCGAATGCCAGTATTCGAGAAAGTTCCATCCCGAATGCCTTGCTACAACCCCTAACTTCTACAGAATTTGAAGTAGGGTTGGAATTAAGATTCTTAAACAATCGCTTGGGGGTAGATTTAACTTACTATAATCAAAATACTACAGACGATATCCTGAATGCCTCCATATCTGAAACTTCTGGATTCAATACAACAACCGTCAACATCGGTGAGATGAAAAACCAAGGATTGGAGTTGTTACTAACTGCAAGACCTATTCAAACCCAAGACTTTACATGGGATATTACGGTGAATGGATCCATTAATGATAATGAAGTAGTAGCCCTATCTGAAGGCTTAGACGAGATTCGAAATTCAGGGAATTTTGGGGAACCTCGAACACGTGCAGCGTTTATTTTTAACATTGTGGGACAACCTTTTTCTACCATCAAAGGCTTTCCCCAACAAATGATCAATGGCCAACCCGTGTTTAATCCCGATAATGGCCAACCCGTTAGATCTTCTGAAACCATTATTATTGGTAATGGGGTCCACAAATACAATGGGGGTATTACGAATGCCTTCAATTGGAAGGGTATCTATGCGGACATATTGGTGGATTTCAAAGCCGGAGGAGAAATTTATTCGGGAACCAATTCGAGATTGGTTTCATCAGGATTCCATAAAATGACGGTAGAACCTTTTACCGATATGGGAATTGTCGCAAATGGCAGGGAAAGTGTAACCGTTACTGGGGTAAACCCAGATGGGGAATCTTTTACTAAGTCTTTAGAAGCAGATGAAATTCAGGGATTCTATGGAGCTTACGCTTCTCTCGCCGATCGTTTTGTCTACGATGCTTCCTTTATCAAGCTGCGTCAGGTAAGTTTGGGATATAGTTTACCACGGGCATTGTTAGAAGATACGCCTTTTAATACGGTCCGTCTTTCTTTTGTTGCGAGAAACCTGGCCTTGTTGCTTAGCAACATAGATAATGTAGATCCAGAATCTGCATACAACAACTCCAATGCACAGGGATTGGACTATTTCTCCTTCCCTCAGACCCGTACCTATGGCTTTAACTTAAAGGTTGACTTTTAATTTCAATTATTATCATGAAATTCTTTAATAAATTAATAATTTCTGCTTGTGCCTGCTTGGTACTGCTGAGCTGTAATACAGATGAGCTGCAGGAATTGAACATTAATCCTACTGCAGCAAATGAAGTAGATTGGCGCTTCATGCTGACTACCGGTCAGGTGTGGGCGGCTGAAAACCGTTATGTAAACGGACGTGTTCACTTAAACTTAGCTTCAGGCCTTATCCAGCACACCGCAACCCTTCAAATTGGGGGGGAAAGAGGTTCTGGAGATAAGTATTTCTATCACATTGATAGCCACAATGCTTACCAGGACCGTGTTTATGAACTTTCTTTAAAAACCACAGCGGAAATCATCCGCCAAACGGGACCTGATGGTTCCAGCCCTAATTCGGTGAACTTACATCACGTAGCGCAGGTATTGTATATACTTCCTATGCACATCATGACCGATTTGTATGGAAATGTGCCTTACTCAGAGGCTAATCGTGGGGCGGACCAAATTTTCTTTCCTGCTTATGATAACCAAGAATCCATTTACCGAGATATGCTGGATAAATTGTCCACTGCAGCTACTACTATAGGTACCGGTTCGGATGATTTGGGATCAGCAGATGTGATTTATGGGGGAGACCTCACCAAATGGAAGAAATTAGCCAATTCTTTGATGTTGCGCTTGGCTATGCGTATTTCCAATGTAGACCCAGCCGCTGCTCAGGGCTTCGTACAACAGGCTATTTCTGGCGGCGTAATGGAAAGCAATGACGACATGGCCTGGATTCAAATGGCTGAAGGGCCTAGCCAATGGTTCAACCAAAATGGTATATCTCGGGCTTTGATTCCGGATGATTGGGGGGCAAATAACATGCTAAGCAAAACCCTGATAGATTTTTTGAAGGATAATAACGACCCACGTTTAACCATTTTCGCGGTTCGGGGACTTTGGGATGGCCCTTTCCTCACAGCTCCTGAAGAACAGATAGGTATGCCTAATGGGTTTGATGCAACTACTATTAGGGACTACGTTGGTACTACGGAAGAGGTAAATAGAGAATTGGAATTCTCTCGAATCAATCCTCTTTTGTTAGATGTAGATGATCCCTTTATCTTTATGACCTATGCGGAAGTAGAATTTCTGGTAGCCGAAGCCATCATGAAAGGTTGGGCGCAAGGAGATGCGGAAGCCCATTACAATGCAGGTGTAAGAGGAGCTATGCAACAATGGCCAATCTTTGATGCATCGTTTGAAGTTTCTGATGCACAGGTTGATGATTACTTGGCAGCTAATCCCTTTGATGGATCCATGGAAATGTTACAAACCCAACATTGGGCTGCCAATTTCATGCAATGGTACGAAGCCTATAGTAACTGGAGAAGGACCGGGCTGCCCACCTTAACTCCG
The DNA here is from genome assembly GCA_965263105.1 of Bacteroidia bacterium. Taxonomy (GTDB): domain Bacteria; phylum Bacteroidota; class Bacteroidia; order J057; family J057; genus JBCCTX01. Next base: position 3,626,595 of record CBDHGL010000003.1, read on the forward strand.
GTGAACTATCCCGGTAATGAATCTGGCGGACAGATATTCCGTAGAATTCGCTACAATACAGTTGAACTAGCCACCAACCCCAACCTACAAACGGGAGGTACCCTTCCCGACGATGTCATGACTCGGGTGTGGTGGGATGTGAATTAATGAGGGGTGAGGAGAAAGGGGCCAGGAGTGAGTTTTCCTAGGTACCTTTCACCTTTCAGTCTCTCATTACTTAGAAAGCTAAATTTACCTATAGGGCGGTGCCGAGTTTCTCGGCACCGCTACTTCTTTGCCTGTACGGTTTTATGTTTCATTTATATTGCAGAAATTCGTTAGAAATATTCTGAGGAAATTTATGAGTAGGACCTTTGGTATAAAGAATATTTATGTGCTAAGTGGGTATCTTTTTCTCTATGCCTGCACTCCCAGTAAAAAGACAGAATTAGCCTGGGAAAAGAATCTCTACCTGATTGGCTCGCAATCTTCTCCTCGGGTGGCGGATCTGAATCAAGATGGGGTAGGGGATATCGTGATGGGAGCGGGTAAGGAGGAATTAGCTCCCACAGATCACGGCATCATCGCTTTAGATGGAAATACGGGGGACTTGATATGGAAGCATCCTGCCAATGCTCAAATGGTTGGGTCAGCGAGTTTCTTGGATGTTACAGGAGATAGTATACCCGATGTATTCATTGGAGGCCGAAATGCCAACTTGAAAGCCCTAAATGGGAAAAGTGGGGGATTGATTTGGGAATATACATATACCTTTGAAGAAGATCCCCTCCTTAAATACGCCAAATACAACTTTTACAATAGCCAATGGATTCCAGATCAGAATCAAGACGGTTTCCCTGAGTTGCTCACAGCCAATGGAGGCAATTGGCTTATTGCTCCCGATACCCTAAAGGGACGAGAACCCGGCGTCTTGATGGTTTTGGATCCTACCAATGGTAATATTCTGGCCGCAGACACCTTGCCCGATGGGGGAGAAACCTATGTATCTCCTTTGTGTTTTACCCCAGCTGGACAGGAGGAACCTCATATGGTATTTGGCTCAGGGGGAGAGACCCATGGGGGGCATCTCTACCTTTCCCCTCTTTCGGCCTTAATGAATCAAAATCTAAAAGAGGCCCGGGTTATTTTTGAAGAAACAGGGCATGGTTTTATCGCCCCTCCCTCTATTGCAGATGTGAATGGGGATGGGTTCCAAGACATAGTAGCCGTCTCTCATGCAGGGCGGATTCGTGCAATTGATGGGAATAGTCTTAGCCCTATTTGGGAGAAGTCTTTTCCAGGCTATGAGTCAAGTAATAACGTAGCCATTGGAGAATTCACGGGAGATGGGAGTCCAGATTTATTGGTTTGGTTGAGTAAAGGCAAATGGCCCCTGTATTCCCACACCTTGGGGATGGTATTAGAGGGAAGCAACGGAGAAGTAGTGTATAGCGATTCCAGTGCCTGTTTTACCCTGGCCTCCCCAGTGGTATATAACCTGGATAGGGATGCTAGGGATGAGGCCATATTGAGTAGAAATTTGTTTGACTGCTCTTTGAACGTGAAAGCAGAAGATAGCTTGAACATAGAAATTTCCAATGAGCTGGTGGCCGTGGACTTTGATGAGGGAAGGATACAATCTATTGACCTTGGAACTAAGTATAAGAACTTCTTTTCCACTCCTTGGATAGGAGACCTCGATTCAGATGGCTATTTGGACATTGTTTATCCTCACTATTTTCACGGTACTCAAATGCAACAATTCATGGGGATGCGGGTTAGACGAATCTCGACTTCTATCCGAATGAAAGGAGAGCCTCGATGGGGGGAATATATGGGGAGAGAGGGCAGAGGAATTTATGTAAATTGAGAAATCAAGAGTTTGCGTTTGCAATTAAATCGAATACGAAAATGAACACAAAGACACTAGGGCACGGAGATCGTTTGTTGATTTATACAATGAATCTCTCTGTGTCTCCGTGCCTCCGTGTTCCCTAAAATCAAGGGGAAATAATGATACAAAGTATCTTAAGAAAGTATTATTTAGGGGTAATCCTACTTCTTTTCTCGCATTGTAGTCCCTCGGAAAGGCCTGAGCAGGATATCCGTAAGGAGAAAGAAACCCACACCTTCTTCCAACTCCTTGACTCTAGCGAAACAGGGGTCAACTTCAACAACCAGGTTACAGATGGCCCGGCTTTTAATATCTTAACCTATCGCAATTTCTATAATGGAGGAGGGGTAGCCATAGGAGATATCAACAATGATTCCCTCCCAGACCTCTATTTCTCAGCCAACCAATTATCCAATCGCCTTTACCTGAATAGAGGGAATTTTCAATTCGAAGACATAACGGAAAAAGCGGGCGTTGCAGGGACCAAGCCTTGGTCTACTGGAGTGGCCATGGCCGATGTCAATGGAGATGGTTGGCTGGACATATATGTGTGTAACTCCGGAGATACCCAGGGAGCAGAGAAGGAAAATGAATTGTTCATCAATAACCAAGATGGAACCTTCTCAGAGCGGGCAGCTGAATTTGGCCTTAACAACACGGGTTATTCTACCCAGGCCGTATTTTTTGACTACGACCAAGACAATGACCTGGACTGCTATCTCCTCAATAATAGCTTCAAGGAACCCGGGAGAATAGAATTATTCACCAGTATGCGAGAGCGACCGGATGAATTGGGGGGAGATAAACTGTACCGAAATGAGGGGAATACCTTTACAGATGTAACTCGTGAGGCCGGCATTTACAGCAGCCAAATTGGTTTTGGCTTGGGCGCAGCCATTGGCGATGTCAACCAGGATAATTTGCCAGATTTATATGTAAGTAATGACTTCTGGGAACGGGATTACCTCTATATCAACCAAGGAGATGGAACCTTTTCGGAAGAACTGATAGAGAGATTGAACCTGACCTCTCTTGCCAGCATGGGAGGTGATATAGCAGATATTAACAATGATGGCTTTCCGGAGATTTTTTCTACGGATATGTTACCGGGGGATAATCACCGCCTGCATACCATGACAACCTTTGATCCCTACCACCTGGAAAACATGAAGTATCGGGCCAATTACCACTACCAGTTTATCCAGAACTGCCTTCATCTCAATACCGGCCAGGGGAATTTTCAAGAAGTTAGTTTTTTGTCCGGTGTTGCTGCAACGGATTGGAGTTGGGGGGCCTTGGTATTTGACTTTGAGAATGATGGAAAAAAAGACCTTTTTGTCAGCAATGGGATTGCCCGGGATATTACCTCCGCCGATTTTCGCGACTTTCTGGCCAACCAGGGAATCTCTCAGGAAATTGCCGGAAAAAATCCTGCTCAGTTTAAAGACTTTATATCTCAAATGCCCAGTAAGCCTATCCCCAACTATGCTTTCTCCAATATAAACGGCCTTACTTTTAAGGATAAAGCCGATGAACTGGGCCTTGATATGGCTTCTTTCAGTAATGGATCAGCCTATGGCGACCTGGACAATGATGGGGATTGGGATTTAGTGGTAAATAATGTCAATATGCCCGGCTTTATTTACCGAAATGAAGCCAATTCTCGTCTGAGTAATCACTTTCTTAAAATTCGTTTCCAGGGTCAGCCCCAGAATCCTTTTGGCTTAGGCGCTAAAGTGAAAATCCGTGTAGGCAAGGATATACAGGTGATGGAAAACTACAATGCCCGAGGCTTTCAAAGCAGCGTAGAGTCGAATCTGATTTTTGGCTTAGGCAAGGCCAACACAGTTGACCGGTTAGAGGTAAGCTGGTCTGATGGGAAAAAGCAAGAACTGAGTAATCTTCCCGCAGACCAGGTACTAGTACTTACATATAGCGAGGCAAAGGATGGGGGAGGGGAGGAGTCCCCTCAAAATTCAACCCTATTCCAGGAAGTAAGCCAGAATCGCTTGGTAGGGAATTCCACACATAAGGAAAATCCCTATAACGATTTTGACCATGAACCTCTGTTGAACCATATGCTATCTACTGAAGGACCCCGGTTACTCACTGGAGACGTAAATGGGGATCAAAGAGAGGATGTGATTGTACTGGGAGCGAATGGCGACGAGGATAAACTATTCATTCAAACTCCCGAAGGTACTTTAAGGCGGAAAAGGAGTCAGGCCTTTCAAGTATCCGCCATGTTTGAAAGTACCTGTGGTGCTCTCTTTGATCAGGACTTAGATGGAGACCTGGACCTCATGTTGGGGTCGGGGGGAAATGAATACCAGCGGGGTAATGAACTTTTTATCCTGCGCTACTATCGAAACAATGGGGATGGAAATTTTGTAATTGACAACTCAAGCATTCCTCAGGTTTTAGGCAATTTTTCATGTATGGAAATGGCGGATATCGATCAGGATGGGGATATGGACATGTTTTTAGGCGCTCGTACCGTACCTGGGAATTACGGACTTCCTCCTCGTAGCTTTCTCCTGAGAAATGAAGGGGAGAGTTGGCTGGATATTACTCCAGAGGAACTTTCAGCACCGGGTATGGTTACAGATGCGACTTGGGCAGATATGGACCAAGATGGGGATCAGGATTTGATTCTTGTGGGGGAGTGGATGCCCATTAAGGTATTTCTCAATGAAGGGGGGATTTTGGGTCCACTTCAAGAACTTCCCAATAGTGCGGGCTGGTGGACTCGGATCGAAGCCGCTGACCTGGATCAGGATGGGGATACAGACTTTGTTCTGGGCAACTGGGGACTCAATAGCAAGTTCAAAGCCTCGATCTCTCGCCCCTTACAACTTTTCGTCAATGATTTTGATCAAAATGAGAAAAGTGAGTTCATCTACGCCTGGTATCCCCCTTTAGACAATCGGCCTAAATTATTCGCCCCGAAGCAAGAGCTTACCCAACAACTTCCTTCCTTAAAAAAGGATTTGTTAAGCTATGAGGCCTATGCCAATGCCACGTATGAGTCATTATTTGAGCCAGAGATGCGACGAAATACCGTCAAGTATACAGCCAATACCTTGGAAAGCGCGATTTTGTGGAATGAATCCGGGCAGTTAGCACGATCCCCTCTTCCTTTGGAGGCTCAAGTAAGTCCCATTTTTGGGATTAGTATTTTTGATTTTTCAGGGGATAATATCCCTGATATCTGGCTAGGAGGGAACTTTTATGGAGTCAAACCCCAGGCTGGACGTTATGATGCTTCTCGCGGAACCCTGCTAAAAGGGAGCAATGGAAGAAGCTATGAAGCAGTTCCTCAAAGTATATTGGGCCCTGAACTAGAGGGAGAAGTGAGAGATGCAGGAATAGTACAGTTGGGGCAAGAAAAGGTCTTGCTTATCTCCAGAAATAACCGCGAATTAGTGTTATGGGAATGGTAAGAAAATTTCATCCAAATATTTCCTTTAGATTGATATCCAGCTTTTTGGCGATTTGGCTTTTAGTCTCAGAAAATACGTGGGCACAAGTACAGCCCACTTGGTCCGTTGAATATGGCGGTATTGGGGTGTATTCTTCTCCCCGGGTGTTGGATGTGAATCAGGATGGGGTAAAAGACATCATCCTGGGATGTGGTAGGAGAGAATTTCAACCTACTGATACGGCCGTAGTTGCCATAAATGGAAAAAATGGAGAAATGCTCTGGCATGTAGGAGCTAGAGATCAAATGTTTGGGTCTGCTTGCCTCATGGATGTAAATGGAGATGGACAAGAAGACGTAATTATTGGAGGCAGGTCCGCAGAATTAAAAGCCATAGAAGGAAAAAGTGGAAAGCTACTTTGGGAGTTTACAGAGGTGGGCGATACCACAGAATTGAGAAAATTGGGCTATTTCAATTTTTACAACCCTCAAGTCATTCCCGACCAAAACCGTGATGGACAGGCTGATTTGTTGGTTGCTAATGGGGGCGATGTGAATGCGGCTCCCTATGACCCGGATCGTCCAGTCGGGCACCTTTTTATCATCGACAGCAAAAATGGGAACCTGATTTCAAAAGCGCCCATGCCAGACGGAAAAGAAACTTACCTCTCTGCAGTTGTGGCAAAAATGCATCCAGGCGATAAGGCCTATTCCGTCATCTTCGGGACTGGGGGAGAGACGGTTGGGGGAAGTCTCTATCGGACCACTTTGAAAGAGGTGAGGAAAGGAAACTTGAAAAAAGCGAAGTTGCTGGCAAGTTCTAGCTCCGAGAAGGGCTTTATCGCTCCCCCCGTTTTGGCTGATGTCAATCAGGACGGGACCTTGGATGTAGTGGCCAATGCGGTAGAAGGTAAGACTTATGCTTTTGATGGACGTACTTGGGAACAGCTTTGGGTAAGTGAATTTGAAAATACGGAGGCCTATAGTTCTCTTGCTCCAGGTTATTTCAAGGAAGTGGGGAAACTGGATATATTCTCCATTTATGCCAAAGGGGTTTGGCCCGAACTCAACGAATCCAAGCAGTATTTACTGGGGGGAAGTGATGGCCTGATACAATACACAGACTCTATTGGCTTTGTTCAAACCTGTAGTCCCATCGCAGCCGACCTCGATCGGGACGGACTGGATGAGGCTTTGCTAAGCGTCAATATTCAGGTGGAGAATATCCCCTTTATGGACTATTACAATATTCTGTTACTCTACGATTTTCAAGCCAATACCTTTTTGCAACTAACTGAAGCTACTCCCGGCCTTAACCTGGCCTCTACCCCCTGGATAGGGGATTTGGATGGAGATGGGAATTTTGATATCATTTATTGTAGTTTGACGGAGACCCGAGATGTATTTGCCATGAATGGCATGCGGATTAACCTGATCAAGACCTCCGACAAGATCCCTCAACCGGTCAAATGGGGAGCCTATATGGGGCAGGATTACAAGGGAGTATGGCCAAGTGTAGATAACAATCCTTGATTTTTCCCCACTCCTTTTTTTGACGCAGATCAGTTATGAGTTTTTATGAAAGTAGGTGAAAAGATTGAATTTGTTGATACATCAATAAACCTATCCTTCTGGATAATATGGGTTCTCTTTTTCCTTTCGTGTTCAGGGCAAATTCCAGAAGAGGTTCCGTATCACAGAAATCCCCATACGCCTTCCCTATCAGATTTGCAAGCAGTAAGTAAGGTAGAGGCTAGCGAACTCGTTTCTCAAATGCTATTTGATGAAAAGGGCCATGGGATCAATATTTTCTTCAAGGAGGACAGCCTCTATTCGGGCTGGGCTTATCAGCTTTTTCCCGATACGGATCACAGATATCGCTTTACCCTTTATCAGAGAGGACATTCGCTCTGGCAGATAGGTTATTATGACAATGGCCAGATAGATCATGACTTTCACCAGAAAAATGATAAATCCCTGGGAAGCGAGCGCATGTGGAATAAGGATGGAAGCCTTTATATCGATTATTTTTATAGTGCACCTGGGAAAATGGATGGGATTCAGCAGCGTTGGCATGGCAATGGGGTTTTGGCCAGGGAGGCTGTGTATACCAAGGGGGAGATGGTATACGAGGTGCTGTTTGATGAAGCGGGGAATGTGGTGGAGCGAAAGGGAGAGGTGCCAGAGTAGGGGAATTGTTTTTGCGAACAGTTAGAATCTGGAAGGGAACGCCAGAATCAATAAAATATTCGGACTTTCAGAAATGCGCATGGCTTTTCTAGAAGAAGATCACTCCCCAACCAAAAAGGTTACTAGCCCTCAAAATACGACAAGGCAATTTCTAGACATACCGATCAATTTCTTGCGAGATTCGATAAAAAAGACTATTTTCATTAAGTTTTGAGCATTTGGTCAGATGGTCATCACTCTACTTAATAAATTAGAAATTCTTTATCTATAAGATTCACTCAGTAGTTTGGTTAGTTAGTAGCGCCGACATCAAGTCGGCGCATTTTTTTGACTTTATTTTGCCGAAATTCTGCTATCCAGCGTCTCTATCAAAGGTAAGATGTTGGAGGAATGTTTGAAAAAATAACATTTTTGTCTCAAAGATTGTTGAGATTGGTTCTTACCGAAGAGTTCCAAAAAAGACTAAAGGTTGAAAAAACTTACATCAATCGGAAAATTTCGAATTCCCCATTCTTTACATATATGGGAATATGTAGATGTTTCTTGTATGTCCTCATGGGGTTGGAATATGTATTTAACACCCAAACGAGCGGCTTCTTGCAAGCAATCTGTCTGAGTGAGGGGAACTTCCGTAGCTAGGGTTATCCCATGAAAGGCTTTCATCCAACTATAGCAATCTTCTGCACTAAATCTTGACTGAATGAACTCTTGGATGAGCTTTTCTTTTTCCTCAAAACTATAATGGAGTGGGAAAGTCATGGATAAAACGCGAGGATGTTGGCGCATCATCCATTTTTTAGCCATCTCCAAGGCATTAGTAAAAGACATGCTTAAAGATTGTTGTCCCACTGCAATTCCAATTATTTGGCCTTTATATGCGAGGCTTATCGCATGAGCATGACTATATTTTAGGGAAAGTAGGGCAACCGAGGCATCAACTTTTTGACTGTGAGTCATGGCTAAATAGTTTTCATCCTCCATTTGGCTAGGAAGTGAAGACCAGTTTAACTTATCCTGGCGATTTTTTTGAAAGGTAAAACCAAATATAGTCTGTCTTTCCAATCCATCTGATTCATATCCCGGATCCATTTCAAGGACAAGGAATTCTGATCGCTTTTCCTGCTTCAATAAGGCCAATGCTTTGGGCTCATAAGCAGGAGCGATAATCCCTGCAGCCGATTCCCTTAACAATAGGCGAGCTGTAGGGAGATCCAATGGGTCACTGGATGCCACAAAATCCTTGAAATTAATTTCTCGATTAATGCCCCTGTTTCGCATAAGGGCACAGGCCAAAAGGCTTTGTCCTACATTTTGAACTTTGTAGATCTGTTCTAATCGCCGGTCCAATGGATACCCAACGGCAACCCCAGTGGGGTTGACTTTCTTAAAGGAGCTTACCGCGGGTAAGCCTGTGGCTGCGCGCAGCTCTTTTACCAGTTGCCAGGCATATAGGGCGTCTAGTGCATATACATAGCTCAGTTGGCCATGCAGGGTTTGCATAGGGGTCCCTGTCGACGGAAATATAATTTCCGAGCTTAGCCCAGGCTTATTTTCACCCAGGTTGAGTCTTATTTTCATACAAGTAAAAAGGAGTTTGTCGGGACTCAATCTAGGACAAAACTCCTGTAAAACAAGCACTACTATAGCTTGAAATTACGATAAATTGATTTTTTTGTTCATCAGATATAAAATCTCTAAAGAACTTAAGATTTCCAAAAATGAAGTAAACTCCTGCTTCTGTATGGGTAAGTATGACATAATTGGTAGGGCTAGGAGGGGAAGTATTTAAACAGTTTTTATCTTAGGTTAATATGAACTCCTTAACATACACGTCCAAATCACCTGAATATGAGTCGACATAAACACATCCTAACAATTATTAATTTAGTCTACTTTTTTTGTTTCCTAATTCATTCCTCCCTAGGGCAAGGAGTCCAATTGATTGCCCACCGCGGGGGAGTAGTAGAGGGCAAGCATTCGGAGAATTCGATAGCGGCACTGGAGGAAGCGATCCAACGCGGATACTGGATGGTAGAGGTGGACATACGTGAAAGTCAGGATGGACGAATTGTGGTTCATCACGATGCGGATTTTAAGCGTTTTTATGGGGAGGAGAGAAAACTCTCAGAAATGAAATGGGAGGAAATAAAGCATCTGACCACAGAAAAGGAAAACGAGCGGCCTTTACTCTTTGAAGAATTTGCCACCTTGTGTAAGGGGAAAATTCAATTGATGTTAGATACAAAACCCCCTGCTCATTCTCCTGCATTTTACCAAAAACTAGAATCCTATCTCAGAGAAAATGATTTACTAAAACAAGCATATGTCATTGGTACTAAGGAATCTCGGGCCTTTTTTAAGGGAAAAGCCCGGGTTGGGATATCCTTTTTAGATTTAATAAAGGCAAAAGAAGCAGGAGAGTCCGTCGAAGACCTTTATTTTCTATTTATGCATGGGAATGATTTACTGCCTTACCATATCGAAACAGCCAATTCTTTGAATGTTCCTGTAGTACCTTCGGTAAATTTATTTCATTACCGCTTGGAAGACCCCATGAGAGGCGGAAAAAGAGACATTGAATGGCTAAAAAAGCTGGGGGTTAAGCAATTTCAAATTGACTCCGATTATGATAAATGGCTCTTGGGAGAATCCTCTCCCCCAAATAGTGAACATGCTATGAAAATCATGACCTTCAATATTCGTTACCCCAATCCCGAAGATGGAGAGAACTACTGGCCGAAGAGGAAAGAACTCGTAGCTAGTATGATCCGGTATCATGGGGCTGATATTATCGGTATCCAGGAAGCTTTCCGCGGTCAATTGGATGAATTGATGGAGATGCTGCCTGGATTTTCTTGGTTGGGTGTATGTAGGACTTCTGGAAACAAGAATCCCAATCCAGACAATGAATTTTCGGCGATTCTGTATAGGAATTCCCGATTCCGTCCTCAGCGGGAAGGAACCTTCTGGCTCTCGGAGACTCCTGATAAGGTGGGGGTTGCGGGTTGGGATGCGGCCCTGCCTAGAATTGTTACTTGGGCGCATTTTCAAGATTTGGCGTCTGGGAAGGACTTCTTTCATTTCAATACCCACTTTGATCACAGGGGGAAAGAAGCGAGAAAGAATAGTGCAGGACTTCTGTTGGATAAAATCAAAGAGTTTGCCGGAAGTGATCCTGTGATCATCACCGGGGATTTTAATGCGCTTCCCGATTCACCTCCTTACCAGGTATTGGTCACTTCTGAGGAAGATAGGCGTGTTGAAGATGCCTACTTCATTAGTGAAACGCCACATCACGGACCAGATGGTACCGGAACAAAGGGATTTAAGATTCCTGGGGTAACAGGCGGGAGAATTGACTATATCTTCCGTAAGAATGAGGTCAGAATACTATCTCATGCCATCCTTTCGGATTCCTGGGGAGGACGCCTCCCATCAGACCACCTACCAGTGCTAGTAGAGTGTGTGATACCTTGACCTGTCCAAAGAACCGGCCAAGGCATCACGAGTTTAGTGTTTGGACCACATTAGTTTATAATACTGCCCTTTTGTATCTGAAAGTCTTAGCAGATAAGAGCCTTTGGCCAGGTTGTCTACTGGAACTTCAATGGCACTTATACCTCGCGTATCGGATCCATTAATCTGTTTGATAAGCTGCCCTTGGAGGGAATAGATTTCTATGCTTTGCACCTGACGACTCGCATTACCCCAGGACACGTTTATTGATTCAATTGCGGGGTTGGGGTATACGTAGATTCCCACATTCCTGGGATCTATATCCTTTTGATTGCTCACCAACACCGAGTCCTCGATACTGATGTCCCTGGAAAGGGCGAAACTTTGTAAAGCACTTGCCGGATGATAGAATTCGCTTCCTTCGTGATAGGCCTTTACTTCTACTCTCCCCGGCAGGCCAGAAAATTTGATTACATTTCCTTCGACTACAAAGGCTGGACCACTTAGTACTTCAAATTGAACGGCTAAGTCCTCACCAGCATCAGCAATCAAGGGAAAAGATTCCAAGTCCAAGGGTACTACCGTGGGAATCTTTTCAAAGTCTATGGCTTGGCTAGCCTTGTGAAGAGATATGGTATATCTTTTGGGTTCAGCTTCTACATAGACGTGGTTACCTACCTGGCGAAGTTCGATGACTATATCTCCAAACTGGTTATCCAGTACTAGGCTATCCTGAAGAATGGTAGCTGGACCCTCAATTACCACGGCCTCTACAGGAAGGCTAGAACTAGCTTGGGCAGTGATAGCCCTTGGGGGGGATAGGACAGATATAGAGTCCGGTGCATCTTCCCAGGAAATTTCCTGTAGTTTTAGTTTTACATCGAAGTTAACGGCTATAGATTTCGCCTCTTTGTACAAGTCATTGCCTATTTGTCTTGCCTGCAGGACAACCATTCCTGTATCTCCTGTTAGGATAACGACTTTTTCACTTACAAAGGCTGGACCTTCTATGACTTCTAACGTTACCGGTAGTCCTTCGGAGGACTCTGCGTCAACTTCAAATGCGCTGGAAGTCACGGATTTGGTTCCAATTGGTTCAATGGAGATGATTTGTTCTGCTTTTACCACTCTTAGAGTAGCATCAGCTTCATTGGGTAGATAGGTTTCATTTCCCTCTTGCGATACCCTGAAGGTGATGACACCCGGTTTTTTGTCGAGGGTAATTATTCCATTTTCATCAAAACTGGCAGGCCCACTTACAAAGGTATAGGTAACTGGCAAGCCAGAGCTTGCAGTAACCTGGGGATCGAAAGGAGGATCAATGGTCGTTACAGAGTCCCCAATTCCAAAAGAGAAGCCTTGACTCGACCGATTTACTTCAAAGCTTCGCGTAACTGGGGGAGCTGCGCCAAAAATGCCATTTCCCTCCTGAGTAGCTCGTATAGTGACAGTTCCCCCCGTTTTGTCCAGGGTGCACAGGTTGCCATCCAGTTGGGCAGGGCCCTCGAGGATTTCAAGGGTCACGGGTAATTCTGCACTAGAGGCTGCTTGAATTTCAAAGGGAACATCGATGGTTACTTTATCCGGAATTTCTGCAAAGAAAATGGATTGGGCCAGGTCCTCAGCTATTACCGCTATGGTAATGGTGTCAGTTCCAGCACATCCCAATTCATTTACTACTGTATATGAAATCTTGTGTTTTCCCGGTCCTGCTATTTCTGGATGGAATATATTATTGATAACCCCGGGTCCATTATATTCGCCTCCCTCTGGAGTTCCTCCTGTTAATAAGAAGGGGGAATCGATAATTTCCACTCCCTCTATGGGGGCTAAATTAACATTGGGTCCTCCAGGTGAAACAATTTCAAAAGTTCCAGACTCGCTACAAGGACCTTGAATATAGGTGAATGAATAACTTCCCACGGATAAATTTTCTAGATCCTCTACAACTTCGTTTGCTTCATTGCGAAGTTCAAAGCTGCCCCCATTGGGATTGACAATTACATTGATACTTCCTACACCTCCACAGGTTTGAGGATTCGTGGGGATAACAGTTAGGCTGGGAGGATCCAAACATACCTGTTCCATGCTATTGATCCAGGTTCGGATAATGTTAATCCCTTCATTATCTACTAGGCGTTTGGCAAGAGGGGGCATCATAATCCCCTCTTCCAACGAAGTAAGTCGCTGAAACAGGATAGATCTACCTACGTCTCCCGGGGCAATGATGCGTCCTCCGCTTATTCCCAGGTTGTTATCTGGTACGGTCAACAAGAGATTCTGGTCGTCTAAGGGGGTAGTAAAGCGGGCATCAAATTTGGCTTTAATTCCATCGGGCCTGTGGCAATATGCACAATTTACATCCAAATAGGCTCTGGCCCTTTCCTCTATAGAGGCAGAGTTGTCCGTTAGTTTTGGAAGGGGGGTGAAGTTTTCAATCTCTTCTTCACTTAGGTTGGTATCAAACCATTTTAAATGGTTCATTGTAGCCAACTGGTTTCCACTTCTCCCCGAACTGGGGTAGAAGATCTCGTGATTTAGCTGTCGTGAGTTGAGCCCAAGAATTTGCTTAGCACCAGAATTGTGACAGGTTCTACATTCTGTGGAACTAGGATAATGCCAGGTGTATTGCCGGTTGCCATTTGCGGTTTTGATATTGATTACCCGATCGGCTCCAGTGGTGGACTCAACTAAGTCTGCATCACTTTCATTCTCTCGCCATCTATAGGTTAGACTATAATAGGACCCGTCGTTACCCCGAACCATAAATCGAGTTTCAATCTTTTTTAGAACAGAGGGATTTGTATCATCAACAGGTAAATCCATGTGTTTGATAAACACACTTCCTTTTGGGAAAGCCCAGGTCCCGTCTTCTGAAAAGCTGATCTTCTCATCTTCAGAATTGTGATTTCCATCGTTGGGAAGGGCTACCCACCTTCTTTTAAGAGCTCCATCAGACCAGAAGGAAATATTAACCCCATAGGGAATGATCCCTGGGTTGGGAGTAAGGCTATTTAAATCCTGGAATGCCCCTGTTTGAGATAAGCGCTGTGGGGCATTGATTCCAGACTCTGTCTTGGGAGCAAGTTTGTAAATTTTTCCTCCTCCGCGGTTGTGTCCCCCAAGCTGCAGAATAAATACCTCTCCCGTTTTATCTACAAACATGTGGGATGGGCCGTCTTTCCAATTATCTGTGAGGAAAGGTACTGTAGCAATTATTTTCTGTTCTTTACTCCCGGTATTGTAGTAGTCTACCTCCCAAATATTCTGGACTACGTTATCGGTAAACAGATATTTGCCTCCAAGTGAGCTGGACCATTTACCTTCACGATAGACAATTCCCCCAATAACTGATGAACCAATGGATCGGTTATAGTCAAGCAAGGGAGGCGTATCATTTCCTATCAGGTTGTTGGGTTTAGGTTTAAATCCATTCCTGAACCCTTCCTTATAAGGCCATTGGGCATTTCCCCTTTTCCGAATGATCGTGACCTCTTCTCTGGCTCCCTGACCTATATCTCCAAACCAGATATCTCCAGTAGGTTCGTCAAACCACATCCTATGAGGACTACGCATACCAATAGCCCAAAATTCTTCCAGAACGGAGCCATTGGGATTTACCCAGGGATTGTCATTGGGGATATAGTATCCTTGGCTGAATGTTCCAGGCCAGCCACTAGGAGGATTTACTGGAGGTTTGGGCTGACGACGAATGGGGTGGCTGACATTACCACCTCTTCTGTCGACATCTATACGAAGAATTCCAGAGAATAAGCTGTGGTTTATTTTTTGGCCCGAATTAAATTCGTCGAAGGCCCCCCCTTCATCCCCTATAATCAGATACAGAAATTTTTCTGTAGGATGAAAGAACATACTACCCCCATTATGCCAATCATGGCGGTCGTATTGTTGGATCATGACGTACTCAGAACTCTTATCTGCTTGTAGCTGCCCATTATTAGGGACATTAAATCGGGAAAGTCTTACGTAGGCAAGTTGGTCTCTGCGTCCTTTCAGCTGGGTATATCTATAGTAAACATAAATATATTCCCTATTGGGGGATCCCGCCTGGCCGAACTCTGGGTGGAAAATGATCCCTAGAATTCCACAATCTCCTTCAGTTCTCACCTGGTTTCGGATGTCCAGAAATAAATTTGCCGATGAAACATTGGGATTATTCTCAAACGTCCAGACCCTACCATCCTTACCTGCCAAAATCAATTTGTTGGTTCCTGGATATTCTCTTAGATCTACAGGGTCCACAAAGGTGAGATTGGGAAAAGCATTTTCTACCTTCCATTCACTTACTGTACTTCCAGGCGTATTGTTGGGAAGACTGTTCCCCAAAAACTTACCAATTGGGATAGGATCATCTAATCCGATCGTTAATGGTGGAAGTGCAGCTGGTGCTTTCAACTCAGCATGTGGATCGGGGTTTTCGGCATATAATTTTCCATTGTTCCCAAAGGAACAAAGGTGAAATGCCAGGATAAAGGCAGCAAGATGGCGCAAACTAATTTTCCCTATCATGACTAACAATACTAAGGACTCACTAGCAAAGGTTTCCGAGAATCGAGCTTTACCGAGATCGAGAAATTCCGAGAAAAGATAAATACTTTGGTTCACAAAAGACTCTAGGGTTTACTCAGTGGTATAGAATTTTGTACGAGTAGTTGGAATTGTCTCATAAACTTAATTACCAAAGTCTCTTCTCTCAAGTGTTTCTCTATTAAGCGATGTATTACCTTTGTTGTAATGAATTAGTGTAAAATATTTTCTGAATGATTATTCAATAAATAATAAAATTATATTACAAAAATATACCTTACAAAATACGTTAGGAATTCAATTTTTGTAGAAATGAAACAAGGTAAATTAGAAAAGCCTACTCTTGGGTTTAACAATTTTGTTCCCAAAGAGTAGGCTTTTCTCCAACGGTCAAAAGACCTGAATAACGAGACTAATTTTTAATTAATTTGATAATATTTTCGTTGCTAGAATTTCCTATCTTTAGGAAATATATTCCCTTTGACCACTCGCGTGAACTTATTGTCATTTCATACGAATTTTCATGCCAAACACCCCGGAATACCAATTGTCCCATAGGATTGAAAACAGACACCTCTACTAAGTCTTGGCGAACTGTTGGAGAAGAAATCGTAAACTCTCCCCTGAAAGGATTAGGATACACCGTGGGGGAAAATCCAGTAAATGGTTCATTCTCATTAGCAATAGAGCTTGATTTTTGGTTCGAAATCCTAAAATTTCTTACATCTGATATCGATGTGGATTGACCCTGGTTTCCATCGGAAGGGCAGGCTATTACCTCAACTTCAGCCAAATGCATAAGTTGGGAGTTGGCATTCAACTGAACTCTAACATATCTGCCTGTAGCCGAAATAGATACATTGGAGGGTCTGCCAGCATTGCCTGAAACGAACTGAGAGCTTATCCCAGGAGTGTTCAACAGGGTACTTAGCGAAGCCGAAGTACTAAAGGGCTGATTAGAAACGAGGACGTAGAAGTCCTTGAGTCGACCTTGACAACAATCGGTACGGTTGTACACATTTACCTGAGAAATATCGGCTTGCTCTCCGAGATCCACCTGCCACCAGGGCTGGTTTTCATTATCGGTATGGGCCAAATCAGCATTTGTACCCCAGGGAGTAGAGCCAGTTGTATTTCCATCAGCCGCGAGATCAGCAGAACCCAGGCCATAGGTAGAAGACAACTGGGCGGCTTTATTGAGGGCCATGTTGTAGGGATTGTTGCAATCTCCTCCACCAGAATTAGGCGCATTGACCTGAATAGAGGCATTGGCTGTCTTGGTACATCCATCGCCGAGATCAACTGTATAGCTAACAGAATAGGTTCCAGCCCCCTGAGAAGGATCAAAGCGGCCGTTGGCATTGACGTCTCCCGACCAGGTTCCTCCACTAGGATTTCCTTGTAGTTGCTGGATTCCCTGATCAGAGGTGAAAGGTCCTGTATTCGCAATAGATACATTGGGTTTTCCCTGACAGGGATCACCCGGCCCCCCTCCTCCATTGGAAGGACAAGCCATCACCTCTACTTCTGCCAAGTGCATGGCCTTAGTAGAATTCAATTGAACTCTCACATACCTGCCTGTAGCAGAAATGGATACATTAGAGGGTCTGCCGGCATTACCAGAAACGAACTGAGAGCTAATCCCTGGAGTGTTCAACAGGGTACTCAGCGAAGCCGATGTACTAAAGGGCTGATTGGAAACGAGGACATAGAAGTCCTTGAGTCGACCTTGACAACAATCGGTACGGTTGTACACATTTACCTGAGAAATATCGGCTTGCTCTCCGAGATCCACCTGCCACCAGGGCTGGTTTTCATTATCGGTATGGGCCAAATCAGCATTTGTACCCCAGGGAGTAGAGCCAGTTGTATTTCCATCAGCCGCGAGATCAGCAGAACCCAGGCCATAGGTAGAAGACAACTGGGCGGCTTTATTGAGGGCCATGTTGTAGGGATTGTTGCAATCTCCTCCACCAGAATTAGGCGCATTGACCTGAATAGAGGCATTGGCTGTCTTGGTACATCCATCGCCTAGATCAACTGTATAGCTAACAGAATAGGTTCCAGCCCCCTGAGAAGGATCAAAGCGGCCGTTGGCATTGACGTCTCCCGACCAGGTTCCTCCACTAGGATTTCCTTGTAGTTGTTGGGTTCCCTGATCAGAGGTGAAAGGTCCTGTATTCGCGATAGATACATTGGGTTTTCCCTGACAGGGATCACCCGGCCCCCCTCCTCCATTGGAAGGACAAGCCATCACCTCTACTTCTGCCAAGTGCATGGCCTTAGTAGAATTCAATTGAACTCTCACATACCTGCCTGTAGCAGAAATGGATACATTAGAGGGTCTGCCAGCATTACCAGAAACGAACTGAGAGCTAATCCCTGGAGTGTTCAACAGGGTACTCAGCGAAGCCGATGAACCAAAGGGCTGATTAGAAACGAGGACGTAGAAGTCCTTGAGTCGACCTTGACAACAATCGGTACGGTTGTACACATTTACCTGAGAAATATCGGCTTGCTCTCCGAGATCCACCTGCCACCAGGGCTGGTTTTCGTTATCGGTATGAGCCAGATCCGGATTGGTACCCCAAGGAGTAGACCCAGTTGTATTGCCATCAACGGCGATTCCGGCTGCTCCATTGCCATAGGTAGACGACAATTGAGCAGTTTGGTTGAGGGCCATGTTGTAGGGATTGTTGCAATCCCCTCCACCAGAATTAGGCGCATTAACCTGTATAGAGGCATTGGCTGTCTTGGTACATCCATCGCCTAGATCAACTGTATAGCTAACCGAATAAGTTCCAGCCCCCTGAGAAGGATCAAAGCGGCCATTGGCATTGACATCACCAGACCAAGTGCCCCCACTAGGACTTCCTTGTAGTTGTTGGGTTCCCTGATCAGCGTTAAAAGGTCCTGTATTCGCGATAGATACATTGGGTTTTCCCTGGCAGGGATCACCTGGGCCACCTCCTCCATTTGAAGGACATCCCATTACTTGAACCTCGGCCATATGTAAGGGATGGTTAGCACTAGTTAATTGGATTCTTACATACCGCCCAGAAGCTGAAAAATTAATAGTTCCTTGGGCTCCGATGGGAGTACTTCTATAAACTTTGCTTACTTGACCGTTATTGATCAAATCATTGAGGCTACTAGAGGCACTAATAGGTTGACTAGAGGCGAAAATATAGAACTCTTTGAGGCGATTTCCGCAACAATCGGTACGATTGTGAATAGTTACCTCATTAATATCGGATTCCTGTCCGAGGTCTACCTGCCACCAAGCTTCATTTTCATCCTGGGTATGAGAAATTGAAGCACCTGCCCCATTGGGACCCCCACTTCCATCCAGGTTACCGTCTACGGCCAAGCTGGAAACCCCTTCATTTTTGGTAGATGATTGACTGGTATTTTTGTTTAATGCCAAGTTATAAGGGGTAGTACATTCCCCTGTGCCTTGACCACTAGTAGTTACCTGAACAGCAGATGATTGATTAGAGGTATTTCCTGCAGCATCGTAAGCAACAACAGCAAATGAATAAGTTGTGCCAGGAGTCAATCCTGTCAATGTTACCTGATTTCCCGTAACGGTTTGTATAGCTCCTGGCGATCCGTTTTCGAAAATCTGATAACCCGCTACGCCTACGTTGTCTGAAGAAGCATTCCATTGAAGTCTTACACTATTCGAGGTTATATTATTTGCCCGCAAATTGGTAGGGGTGGAAGGGTTTTGGGTATCAGATGAGCTGCCTAAACTATTGATCCAGTCTCTAATGAGGTTTCTCCCCTGGGTATCAATTACGTTCTTGGCTAAGGGGGGCATCATTACACCTTCGTGTAGCGAAATGAGACGCTGATAAACGATGGACTTCCCGATATCTCCTGGGGCAATCAATTTGGCCCCAGAAATACCTAAGTTATTTCCTACAGATCCATTGATTATCCCTTGGTTAGCCAAGGGAGTCGTGAAGCGCATGTCAAAAGAGGTTTGAAGGGCTCCAGGTCTGTGGCAATAGCCACAATTTACATCTAAATAAGATAAAGCACGTTCTTCAAGAGAAGCAGAATTATCATTGGCAGGGCTCACACTCGGCCATGAATCAAACTGGGATTCATTCAGATTTTGGTTAAACCAGTTCAAATTATTCATGGTAGCCAATTGATTGGCTGTTGTTCCTGACTTGGGATAATGCATATCCCCATTTATTTGACGGGTATTCATTCCCAGCACCTGCTTTGCCGAGGAATTGTGGCAGGTAACACATTCTGAATTGCTGGGATAGTGCCACACCTGAGTTCTAGTTCCTGAGGCCGTTTGAATGGTGACATTCCGGTTTTGCGCAGAGGTAATCAAATCTGCATTGTTCTGGTTTTCCCGCCACCTATAGGTAAGGTAATAGAACTGGCCGTTGTCTCCTTTTACAGTAAATCGGGTTTCTATTTTCCGGGTGATATTCGGATTTCGATCATCAACGGGTAGGTCAAAATGTTTGATGAAAACGGTGCCAGAAGGGAAGACCCATTCTCCATTTTGGGAATATTGTATTTTTTCGCTTGCTGTATTGTGAGATCCATTGTTAGGCAGGGCTACCCACCTCCTCTTTAATGCCCCATCAGACCAAAAGGTAACATTGGGCTCGAAGGGGATAACTCCCTGAGCAGGAGTCATATTATTCAGGTTAGTGAAAGCCCCAGTTTGGGACAGGAGGGTAGGAGCTGGATTTTCTCCTCCCGTTTGAGAGTTAGGCGCCAACTTATAAATCCGGCCTCCAGGACGGTTGTGCCCTGCCAATTGGAGGATATATACGTCTCCAGCATCATCTTCAAAAATATGGGATACCCCATCCTTCCAATTGTTGGTTACAAAAGGAATTTGAGTGATTCTCCGCTTTTGATTGCTACCGCTATTGTAATAATCTACTGTCCAAATCGTTTGGACGACATTATCAGAAAAAATATACTTTCCTCCCAAGGAACTGGCCCACTTGCTTCCCCGGTAAACAATTCCCCCAATAACAGAGGACCCGTCGGAACGGGAGTAGTCCAAAAGAGGAGGCGTATCGTTTCCAATTAAGTTATTGGGTCTAGGTTTGGACCCATTTCTAAATCCTTCCTTATAAGGCCATTGGGCATTATCTCTTTTGTGAACGATGGATATTTCTTCTCTGGCTCCCTGTCCTATATCTCCAAACCAAATATCTCCTGTGGGGGCATCGTAGCACATCCTATGAGGACTCCGCATGCCTATTGCCCAAAATTCTTCTAAGACAGAACCATTGGAATTCACCCATGGGTTATCATTTGGTATATAATATCCCTGGCTGAAGGTCCCAGGCCATCCACTAGGGGGATTTACCGGAGGTCTTGGCTGCCTCCTAATGGGATGGCTGATATTGCCGCCTCTACGATCTACATCTATCCGAAGAATTCCACCAAACAAGCTGTGGTTGATTTTTTGGCTGGAATTAAACTCGTCGTTGGCTCCCCCTTCATCCCCTATGATCAGATATAAGAATTTTGTTTGAGGGTGGAAAAACATACTGCCTCCATTATGCCAGTCATGACGATCGTATTGCTGAATCATGACATATTCCGATTGGGGATCTCCTATATCTTGACCATCCTTGACTCGAAAGCGGCTAAGACGCACATAGGCCAATTGGTCTCCGCGCCCTTTCTGCTGGGTATACCGATAGTACACATAGAAGTATTTGGAATTGGGTGAGCCAGCTTGGCCAAATTCAGGGTGAAAGATAACCCCTAAAATCCCACAATCGCCAGCTGTGCGAACACGACTGGAAATATCCATGAATAGGGTTCTAGATGAGACATTAGCCCTTTTCTCAAAGGTCCAGATTTGTCCGTTTTTTCCAGCTAGTAAAAACTTGTTCCTCCCAGGATATTCTCGAAGGTCTACTGGATCAATAAAGTCAATGTTGGGAAAAGCGTTGACAACCTTCCAACTGGTTACATTTCCCGACCCAGAAGTAGGAGTGTTGGTAGGAAGATTCCCATTAAGGAATTTACCAATAGGTTCCGGTGAGCTCAATCCATAAGGAGGAAGGACGGGATTATCAGCAAATGCATTGCTAATAGCCAAACAAGTAAAGGTTAATACAAGAGAAAGGGCATACAATAATGGAGGACCTAATAGAAAACTGGGTTTCCTACCTCCGAGGGGGCGAAGTGTAGACATAGTTGTTCTTGGGGGTTAATAAAGTTCTTTAAATTATGAATCTATAGATGCTTGTTACTGAATTGCAGATTTAATATTAATATAAATTCCAATATGATGTAAATTTACGAATAATAATTTACGAATAAAATATTATAAATGGTTTAGCAAAATAATTTTCCTAAACTCATCGCGCTCATTTTTTTAGGTACTAATTCTTACTTCACCAATCCCATTAGGTAATCGATTTTCCCATCTTACCCACGGCTGATTATCAAAATACCTTTAATTATAGACGTTTCAGATAACTAAATTCCGTAACCATCTACCTTTATTAGACGGTAGATTTAACAAAATGTGAAACAGGTGTGACTTTTTGTGAGTGCTTAATTTATAAAAAATTTCAACTTATTGAAAAGAATTATCTTATTTTATGTATTTGGTAAGAATTCCAAACGTTTTGGAAAAAAATATAACATATTGGTCCCAAGGCATCTATAGGGGAAAAAAACGTGAGGGCAATCCATACCCCGAACATGGTGTTTTTTCTTCCAAGTGATTGTTGTCCAGCTAAATGATTCTTAGGAGCCCCCACTAAATGCCCCAAGGCGAAATTGCATATGCATATGATCAATGTCAGGAGGATCAAATAGAAGAGGACCCTTCCATCCTCAGTCATTTGAAATCGAATAAAATGGCTTGCTTTAGCAGAAGCCAAGAATACGTTCCCTACAAAGAGGTAGAAATTAATAAATCTCATGGGTAAAAGCCTCTTGTGAAGTTTCCCCCCCCACTTTCTCAAGGCTTGGGCTACTATTAGGGGACTTAGCACGGTAACCAGGATAGGTACCAGAATTTGGGAAGGTTGAAGGGAAAATGCCTTCGATGAAATGTAAGGAAGAATCCAGGGAAGGAGTAGGGCTATGCCCACATTGGTCAAAAGTACGGAGCTTACCACCAGAGAAGTATTGCCTTTTAAAAATCCGATAATTACCGTAGCTGCGATAGCTGTGGGCATGATTCCTAATAGAAAGGCTACTGTGGCCAGAGAAGGGGAAAAAAATTGGCATATACTCCAGGCAGCTAACCCTACGGCACAGTTTGCCAAAAATATTTTCAGGTGAAAAACCTGTATAAGATGCTTGTCTATCTTGAGGTCTAAAAAAGATAAAAAGAGCATCCCCATTAAACTATATCGGATTAAGAAGGAAAGTGGTTCTGCCTGATAGACCAAGGCTCCCAAGGCTATTGCGAGGAATAGATATAGGCTTTTCATAGCATCAAGCTCATAAAAGGCATACTTTTTGTTTTTTTCATTTGAGAAGACGGGCAAAGGTAATTCATCTAAAAGAGTTTTTTTCCTTCTCAATTATTTAATCTCCTCTTTCCCTTTTATGAATTAAATATTACCTATTTTCACTTTTATTTACTTCAGCAGGTAATTACGCCTATTTAGCGTGTCGAATTTTAACCCAATTTAAATTAATCATGGATCCCATTTTTTTAATAGAAATCGGGATTGTAGGGCTAGCTGTAGCACTGCAATTCGTCGTTTTTTTCTCCAATAATCGGGCAATTAGGGAGTTTGCCAAAACCTATCCAGATAAGCCCTGGTTGACAAGCAAGTCGGTTCCTGTTTCCGTAGAAGACAGTGATATACTTAGCTCGCAGCCAGAGACTATGGAGCTTATTGAAGAGCAGGCCCGTTTTCATCCGCATTTCAAAGAGATTGTTCAAACCACTAATTCCTACTTGGAGAAGAACCGAGGAGAAGCGGATTTTGATATCCTCAAAGATATGGCAGAAAATAAACTGGAATCTCAGGAGATAGCCATTGAAGGGAATGTCAACCTCCCGCTATATATTGGTCTACTCTGTACCTTTACCGGGGTAATTATTGGCTTGGTGAAAATTGCCTTTGTCGGTGTTACAGATTCGGCTATTCAGTCCTTTGTAGGCGGGGTATTGATTGGGATGATCGGTAGTGCCATGGGACTGCTGCTAACAG
The DNA here is from genome assembly GCA_965263105.1 of Bacteroidia bacterium. Taxonomy (GTDB): domain Bacteria; phylum Bacteroidota; class Bacteroidia; order J057; family J057; genus JBCCTX01. The sequence continues at coordinate 3,650,266 of CBDHGL010000003.1, forward strand.
TTCGGAGTAATTACCTCTTCAAAGATGGTAAGAAAAGTCGGGATAATAGAGAATATGATTATTTCACTTTTTTAAGGACCTACATTCTTCCGGCCTTACCCAAAACCCAAAACCAAACTTTATCCTCTCTCCGGGAGTCGCTGTCTGCCTTCAACCAAGGCTTTGTCCAGTACCAATCTCATGTAAATACCTCATTGGAAGAAACCCTGAAGTTATTTCGAGACTTGAAGGGGGTATTTAACCAAATTCGTACCATTGAGCAAGGCCTCAATGGCATGGGGAACTACCTTCAGGTAAATGACGGTCTGATAGAAAAACAGATAGCTTACCTCAATTCATATACACAACAGGCTGAGCAAATCTCTGCCGGATTGGGTAAACATTTTTCTCAGGTTGACCAGAAACTCAACCAAATTGTAGATGACAACCTCAGAGCCATAGACCAGAGTGCACAATCGGCTTACATGAAAATGGACCAGTATTTATCCTCTCTACAACACGGGGATACCAGAGCTTTTGCAGATGGATTGAATCAAGATCTTAACAATATTCGAAAAGAAGTGGCTCAGGTACAGCAAAGAAGTTTGGAAATAAATGAGCGCCTACTTGGTACGGCTACCCAAAGCCAACAGGCCTATCAGGTGTTGGTCAATGAGATGAAAGCCTTAAGTACCAAGGTAGATGCGGGTATGGGTTCAAGTGCAAACTTTATGGAAACGGGGATATTTAAGTTTTTTGTGGCTGCAGGTATTCTGGCATTTTTGGTTGGAACAGCGAGTGGGGTAGCCTACTTATTAAATTTATTCAGCATATGAAAACGGATAGCAGCAAGTTATTCTGGATAAGCTATGCGGATTTGCTAACGGCACTGTTCATTGTTGCCTTGGCCTTATTTGTCTTTAGCTATAAGATGTTTCTTGTGAGACAAGAAGACCTCTTGGATACGACTGAAACCCTACGGGTGAAGAGCCTAGAACTAGACAAACAGGAATTGGCCTTAGAAAACCTGAAACGAAAATTAAGTGAACGGGAAATGTTTGCCAGTTCCCTTATCCAGCAACTCAACGACGAGCGCATGCGCTTATTGGTTATGGAGGAGGAGTATAAGAAGCTTCAGGAGATTCAAAAAGCCATCGAAAACCTGGATCCCCGATACTTTACGTATCAGTCAGCTTACAAGCGACATGTACTGAGGACCCAGGTACAGTTTCTAAAAGGGCAAGCTACCATCCAACCTCAATACCAATTCATGTTGGAGGAAGCCGGTAAGGCGCTAAAAGGTATGATCGATAACCTGGAGCCCGATGACAACATCAAATACCTGTTGGTGATTGAAGGAATGGCTTCTCAAGATGACTACTCTCGTAACTACGAATTGAGTTATGAACGAGCGCTTTCCCTGGTGCGGCTATGGGAAGAAAAGGGCATACGTTTTGATCCCAATCGCTTTGAAGTCATGATCTCTGGTAGTGGAGAAGGGGGAGTGGGAAGAGATCGGGTTAATGAAGAGAGAAACCAGCGTTTTTTGATCCAGGTCATCCCCAAAATTGGTGAGCTTAAAGCCATTCAATACGATGATTATACACTGGATGCCGATAGCTTGCGGGTGGATAGCCTGTAATCTAGAAATGGGATAGGTGATGAAAGAGGGTAAAAAAGGGAAACGGGGAGGCAGTGGAAGGGTACCAAAATGGCGAATAGAAGAAGAAATTTCTCTTAACCGAACGGCTATGCCCTTACCCTCCCTTTTGGCAAGAGGATTGAGGTAGATACAACATGAGAAACTGTCATGTGAAATCTCTGGGAACTGACCCCCATCGGATCTAAACATGGATTAAGTGTAGAATTAAGTCTACAGATACGCTGAAAGCTAAATACGCCCATCCACGCTTGAAAGCCCGTTGTACACGAATCCGCTAAATATTTCGTCATTCGTTTATTTTGGCCTAACCTATAGATTCAACAAGCGTCTATAGAGTAAGTTGTTTCTCATTTTTTAGGTTACTTAATTATTAGCGAATGAAAAATATGATAAGAGTAGGAATATTCGTCCTACTAGGATTCGGGATAAACAGTACTATGTTTGCCCAAACGTTTAGAAGTGAAGCAGAACTGGAGCAGAAAATTGCTCAATTGGAAGACGAGTTAGATGCAGTCCGTGAAAATAGCGACGGAAATCGTAGAGTAGAATTGAAAGAAAGACTTAAGGAACTTAGATCTGTAGATAAAAGAGATTTAAGTACGAACGAGAAAAAAGCCCTTCGTAGGGAAAAACGTGAAGTTACCAGTGAGTTGGAGCAAATTGACGGAGTCAACCAAAGTAATTTTCACGATCCATGGTTATATCCATATGGCAGATTTGGAAGGTTCAACAGATTCGGTTATGGTTTCCACCCTCGTGGTTTGAGAGCTAGAAGAGTCTATGTACGCAGACCCGTATGTGTGGCCCGTCCTGCCAGAGTAAGAAGCTAAATTTGGACCAGGAGTCCGTTAGCTGAGAGCATCGCCAGTCCTTTCGTAGGGCTGGCTTTTTTTATTTTTAGACCTTTGGGATTAAAAGGAATCTTTTGCCTAAATAGATAACAGAAAAAGCATACCATGGTTCCTAGATTTCTTTTCCAGCTCTTTTCCCGTTTTTACCCAACTGATATCCTTGCCAGAAAGTATCCCGTCTCTGTTAAAGGAGTTGTCCTCATTGATGGGAAGGTTGTTCTGCTAAAAAATATACGCGACGAATGGGAACTTCCTGGGGGGAAGTTGGATAAAGGGGAAAGCCCCACGGAGTGTGTGATCCGCGAGATCGATGAAGAACTCAACTTGGTAGTAAAAAAGCCCCAGATGATCGATTCCTGGATCTACCGGGTAGGGGAGAAGGTCGATGTACTTATATTGACCTATTATTGCTCTCATACCTATCACAATCCTCAGGAATTGCGTATCAGCCACGAGCATAAGGAAGCAAAGTTATTCGACGAAAAGGAAATAGCAGGACTAAATATGCCCGAAGGCTATAAGAAATCTATACATGCTGTATTTAAGTCCTTGAAAGAGGAAGAGCTATAAAAGTGGGATTGACTCCTTTACCCTATAATGTGGGAGAAAAGGTGTAATTTGAACGTAAATTTAAGTTCCCATGACTTCCCATACCCAACCTTGGATAACGGCAGGATATGAACTCTTTGCAGCAGAAGGCCCCAAAGGCTTGAAAGTTGAGCGATTAGCCCACCTGGTAGGGATCAGCAAATCTTCCTTTTATCACCATTTTGCAGACCTGGAAGTATTTACAGAGTTTTTATTGAATCGACACCTAGAGAGATCCAAAGAGATTGCCGAATTAGAACGAAAGTGTAAAAATGTCATTCCCGAATTGGTTGAGGTCATCCTTTCTGTGAAACTAGATCTATTTTTCAATAGGCAACTTAGGATTCACCGCAATGTTCCCCAATTTAAGGCCTGCTTTGAAGCTTCTAGTCAGGAAGTAGGAGAAGCCATAATCGGAATTTGGGCGGAGGCCTTAGGCTTACAAGATAATTCCCACTTGGCTCAGATGGTTTTGGCCTTGAGTATGGAAAATTTTTACCTTCAGATTACCCCCCAAACGCTAACCTATGAATGGCTCGAGGAATATGTCCTGGGACTTCAGCACATGGTGGCGGCCTTCAAACATTCGGAAAAACAAAAGACCTAGCATAAAACGCTGTTTCCTCTATGAGCCAACTAAAGGAAGAACTCAAAAACAAAGAATTTGCCTATGCACGGGTAGGTGTATTTGACATAGATGGACAATTTCGGTCCAAACTGGTATCTAAAGAGAAGGTACTTAAAATCTTGCAAGAGGGCTTTGGATTCTGTAATGTAATCCATGCTTGGGACATGAAAGATCAATGTTATCCTGCCTATGGTCATACGGCTTATCCCGACGAATGGGTTTATCCCGACCCCCAGTCTATCCGCTATATCCCCTGGCAAGAAAATAGGCCCCTCTTAATTGCAGATTTTCGCGGAACGGAGGAAGGTCTAGGCCTGATCTGTCCCAGGTCTTTGTTGAAAAAAGTGTTGCGAGAATATGAGGAGTTGGACCTTCAGCCTAAGGTGGGCATGGACATAGAGTGGTTTAACTTTTTGGAGTCTTCCCGTACCTTGGCCGATAAAGATTTTGTAAATCCACAGCCTATTACGCCAGATATGTTTGGCTATTCAACCGCTCGCCTCAATCAATACCAGGCCTATGTGGAAGATTTATTGGGTATGCTTAATGAATTGGGTATATCCGTGGAGGGCCTCCATACAGAAACGGGGGATGGCGTTTATGAGGCTGCTTTGGCCTATCGAGATGCGTTGAGTTTTGCGGACAATGCCGCATTGTTCAAGGCAAGCGTTAAGGAAATAGCCCACCTTCATGGGATTACGGCCTCCTTTATGGCCAAATGGAATGCCTCCTTGCCCGGATGTAGTGGCCACCTACATCAATCTCTGCATAGCAAGACAGATGGAAAAAATCTGATGGCTGAAGGAGATAAACTCAGTGAAATAGGCCAACACTTTTTGGCAGGCCAATTACACTGTCTCCCCTATATTGTACCCCTGTATGCACCGACTATTAACAGCTATAAGAGGTATGTAAAAGGCTCTTGGTCCGCGGTAACGGTTAGCTGGGGCGAGGAAAATCGGACTACGGCCATTCGCGTAATCCATGGGCAGCAAAGGGGGCATAGCCGAATAGAAATGCGGGTCCCAGGAGCAGATGCCAATCCCTATCTTTCCATCTCTGCTGCGCTGGCTTCGGGCTTATATGGGATCAAACACCGCCTTGCCTTGAAGATTGACCCAACAAAGGGAAGTGAATATGAGCAGATGACAAATCAAAAAATGCCTCATAGTCTGGAATCGGCTGTTCATCAGATGAAAAATGCTACCCTCCCAGCTGAGTTATTTGGTCAAAAGTTCGTGGAGCACTTCCTAATAACTCGGGAGTGGGAATGTGAGCAATATAGAGTTGCGGTGACAGATTGGGAACGCAAGAGATACTTTGAAACGATTTAGAAAAAACAATGCATCGAGTTGATTTTGAGAAGGTAGTTAAAGATGCATGGCAAGCTTATGATGACAGTAGGGAAATTCTGTCTATCAAAGACATAAGTGCCATGGTTTCTACCAACCACGTATACCGGATCAAGTTTAAAGACGGCACCAATATTATTGCCAAGCTGAGCTACTTTGGCAAGTATGAGCATTTTGTGGAGGACCATACCATTATTAATGCCTTATCCAATAATTTACCCAGCCCTTTTCATGATTGCTTAGCCCGGTCTTTATTCAAAGGCGATAAATTATTCGTTTTTAAAGCTCAAATCCAGTCTATTCCCCTATGGATTGTATTTTATCGCCCGATAGCGGTGAAGCACAAACTCCCACGAAGGCTGGAAGAAAAGCACATTCAAAAGCTCGGAACTGAATTTGCTAAATTTCACAAGGCCTGTACGATTGTGCGGAATACCCTTCCCCCTTCTTCCAAAACCATGGAGTCTGATGTGAAAGAGCTTTTGGCATATCTAGAAACAGAGGAGGGCTGGTTTGAATATGGGACCATGAGTGAGGTGATAAAAACTCACTGTGAGCAGTTTTTATCCTTTTATGAGGACTGCGACCATCTAAATGTACCAGTGATACCTGTATTTGTAGATTGGAATATTGGCAATTTTTCTGTGACAGGGCGTACTCGCCTATATTCTCGATGGGACTATGACTGGTTTCGGATGAGTACACGTATGATTGATTTCTATTTTTTTGCGCGAGTAGTCTCGGAAGTAGGGGATCGCACGATTTTCACCTACAACATTGATGTGTTCAACGAGGAACGCTTCCACCAATTCCTCCAATATTACCATCAGGTATATCCCCTTACGGTGGAAGAAATTCGCTTTTTACCTGAGATGTACAGGTTTTTTTTACTCAATTACGTTATTAAATATGGACGGTATTTCTTCCATTCTATATATGCCGACCAACTGAAACGGGAAACGCTCAGGACTCACCTCCCTTCCCTCTCGAGTTTTAGGGTGGAGCCCATTATTAAAGCATTACAGTTATGATAAGAACTCAGTTCTCCGATATTATCGATCAGTACGATGTGATCCTTTTTGATAGTTATGGGGTGATCAAGAATTACCAAGGGCTTATCGAGGGAGCTGCCGAGACCCTCAGGGTCTTGCACAAGCAAAATAAGCGATATAGGATTCTAACCAATGACGCTTCTTCAAGTCAGGAAATGCTTTCCCAGAAGTTCGAAAGGCAAGGGATTATCATTCGCCCACACCGGATCATTACCTCGGGGCTCATGGCCCAAAGATTCCTGGAATCTCAAACAGTTCATGGTAAGATTCTCTATTTTGGTACGGAAGCCTCTTCTGCTTATATCGTTCAGGCACACCAAGAAAAGATATCCATCAAAGACTACACCCACGAAATGTGGGAAGAAGTAGGCTGCCTGGTATTTTTGGATGACGAAGGATACGAATGGAAGCCCGCCATTACCCAAACGGTCAACCTATTGAGAAATAAGTCGGTACCGGTTATCGTAGCCAACTCTGATTTGCTGTATCCTACAGCAAAAAATGAGGTGGCTATAGGTACAGGAGGAATTGCCCATCTCATAGAGGCCATTATGGGGTATAGGTTTATCCATTTTGGTAAACCCGATATACAAATGTTTTTGTTTGCCTATGACGATCTCAAGCAGGATGACCCAGACCTAGATAGGAGCAAGATTCTCATGGTCGGGGATACGCTGGAGACAGATATTTTGGGGGGATTAAAATTTGGAGTAGATACTGCTCTGGTATTAACAGGTAATACGGCGGAAAAGGATGTGGATTGGAAAGTAAAGTCAACAGGGATAGTGCCTAGTTATATATGTGAAAGTATCGTTAGTTAAAGTTTATCCAGTGGTACTAAAATAATCTATTCATCACCCGAATCTGTTTGTGTATTTTCTTCCACCTCAGGGATAGGAATAGGAGCATCTCGAATTTCAAGGAGCTTCGTCGTCATTTCTGGACTCAAGTATATGTATTGGACTACATCTTCTGAGTCAAATTCCAATTTTCCGTCGTCATTGGGTTTAACTAATTTATTCTCAACAGAGAGATAATTATAATCCGTCTCTTCCTCTGAAGAAAAAAGGGTAAATAGGCTATGGTCTTCCGCAAGATTGTCAGTTTTTGTGACGGAATTAAATGCCTCAAGACTACTTTTTTCTAATAGGGCAATCATCTGTTCTTTTTCAAAAAGATACTTAAAAGGGGGAAGTTGATGTTCTTCCAGCCAAGTTCCACTTTTTTCACTGAAGGGTTCTTTTACCGCTCCTAGAGGAAATAATACGGAAAGTCCTACTACAATGAGAAGTTCTATTATCCAGATCACAGCAAGAAAAGCCCCACTAACAGGAAGCCCCCGAAAGCCCCAGGTACCTACAGCATTGATCTCTCCAATTAACTCAAACAAAAGCCCTGGACTAATTGCTAGTCCAAATACTTGCAGAATTTTGATGTTACTTACTGTAATACCGATCCGATTATTTCCATAACTTTCCCCGGCATTAATGACTAAATCTACCCATACCGCCCAATGGAAATATAGAGCGATAACTCCTCCTAAAACACCAAAAAGTATGGCCAATGGAATGTTTCTAACCTTCCCTTTGCGAATTACTACCCACCGAAGTAGAAAACCTATTCCGAAACCAAATGCTGCAGTGAGCAGAAAATTGACATAAATAATTGGGATATACCAAATGCAGTAAGCATAGATAAGTCCTAACAAGGGAAAAGCAGTTAGGGTAATAAGAAGGAAAAATAGAATGGAAGAAGGGGAAAATTTGCCCGAGGGCTTATAATAGGGTTTCATGGCTCGATAATTTATTTAACGAATTCTCGCTAAATTTAATATTTAGTTTTCAACTCCCCAATTTTTCCCGGTAAAGAAGTTGATTTTATTCAAATTTATTTCTTTTCGAATTGATTATTCTCCTAAGTTACAAATGCTTAGCTATGCAACTACCTACTTCTGGACTTCAGGTACAGCAAGTTTACTCACATTGGCCCGCCATAGGTTGTAGTCTAAATTATTAACCACTCCATTTCCATCCGCATCTATTACCAGGTATTGATTGAAGGCTGCAGAATTTTGCTTCCAATAATTAAAATCTTCATTGTTCACATTTCCGTTGAAATCAAAATCTCCCGTATATAATGCATAGACCGTATCTATAGCCTTAAGGGAGTTATTGCCACTGACCATGTCTGGGTTGGTAAAGTCATAGGAAGAAAGTCCCTCCATTTGGCTATAAGAAATGGCTTGAGAACTCCAAATAGCCAGATGGCCGCGGGCATAGAGTGCCAGTCGATAGGTCCCTGAAGCTAAGCCGGGAAACAGAATGCGGGCCTGGTAATCTGTATTGAGTAGGGTTCCATCCTCCCTCAACAGGACAGCCTGCTGGGCTTGAAGGGAATAGGGAGGATTGGGCGAACGCATTTCCAGTAGGATCCAGTCGAGAATATTCGAATTGATCTGAGCGACTTGCTCTCCTCCATTGTAGGTAAAAGGGGGCATCCCAAAGGGTTGTTGGAGCGGGATTAAGTCTTGGGTATGTAGGCTGTTTTCCATTGACCCTACATCTCGATTAAAATACCCTTCTAATAAGACCCGGATATGGGGCATATCTCCTGAAAGGGGATACAAAAAATGACTGGGGACAGGTTCTGGATCGATACTAGGACTAGACCATTTCAACAGGGCGGAAGCATATACTCCTTCCTCCTTGAATTCCATCCGGATAGGAACCCTTTCCCATGCCGCCAAAGCAATAGAGCCGCTTTGTTCTGTTGGACCCTTTGCTTGCCAGCTATTGATGATGAGTTGGTCATTCACCCATAGACGAATACCATCATCGGCTGAGGTCATGAAGGTATAGGTTTCCCCAAAGGGAACTTCAATTTCGCCTTCCCAGCGAACGGAATAGGAATCATATCCCATAGTAGAAGCTTGGGGGGAACTGCTATTCCAGTTGAAATGGATTTGAGGGTCGACCCTTTCAAAAACTTTATTGGATAGATTCATCCCTGAAAAATAGCTTCCTGTGAGACCCCTCCCTTTTCCTTTGCCTGGAGGAAGTGCCCAAAATGATTGGGAAATAGTTGGAGCAGGATGAAAATCCCCGTTTCCTCCTTGGGAAGCTTCAATGATAACTTGCCCACCAGAACCTGTTAAAGAAACTTGGGTACCTGAGATTACTGCAGGACCGGAAATTACCTGGAAGGATACCGGTAATCCTGCAGAGCTATTGGCTGAAAGATTGAAAGAGGGAGAAAATTGCTCCTTGTGTGGAATAGTCTCAAAGGTGATTTTTTGCCCCTGTTTTCCAAAATAGGTGGAACTTGGAGGGAGAGATAGAATCCAATCTTCAAGTAGTTGTACCCCGGCCGTATCAATTTCATTTTTAGCTATTTGGGGCATAGCGATATCTGTATGTACACTCTTGAGCCTTTGAAATAAAACCGAGCGTTCTAGGTCTCCTGGAACGACAACACGGGAACCTTTTTTCCCTAATTCTTTAAATACTTCTCCATAAATAAGTCCCTGTTCGGCTAAGGGGGTTGTGATTCTCGCATCAAAATGAGATTGTATCTCAGTGCCTGGTCTATGGCAATTGGAGCAATTTGCATCAAGATAGGCTCTTGCACGGGCTTTCAGCGAACGATTCGTATCGTCGATAGAGGCAATGCGGTGTAAAGAAGTGGGGTTATTTGTACCAATGCCAGGGCTCAACATATTGAGGTTGTCAAAACTCAGAAGTTGATTGGCATTTCTATTGGTACTTGGATACAGGAAATCTCGGTTAATTTGGCCGGTCTTCAGCCCTAGGGCCCCTTTGGTGCTAGGGGTATGGCAGGCGTAACAATCGCTGGATTCAGGGAAGTACCAGCTTATTTGACGAGGGCCTTCCCGATCTTGAAGAATAAGGGTATCTGTCTGGGAAGTAGAAATAAGCTCGGCATCCGTTTGGGCATTATTCCACCGATATGAAACGCCATAGAAGGAGTTGTTTTCTCCAAAGATGATGAACCTCGTTTCCAATTTTCGCTTTTGAGAGGGGTTTTGCCAGTTCATAGGCAATTCAAAGTGTTTAACCAAAACAGCTCCTGCTGGAAATTCCCAATCCCCTCTTTCGCTATAGTTTATTTGTTCGTTCGCGCTGTTGTGCTGACCGTCATTTGGGAGAATCAACCATCTTTTCTTTTCCGCTCCATCCGACCAGAAGGGTACATTCACATCATAAGGCGTGCAAAACGCTTCAGGAGTAAGGGGAGATAGGCTGGAAAAAACACCTGTTTCAGAAAGAAACTGGGGAAAATTGGGACTTCCTGAGTTTTGGCGAACTAGCTTTTGAATGTTTCCATTCGTCCAATTCAGTAGATACAATTCCCCAGAGTTGTCTTGCCCAAAGGAAGAAAGGGCAAAGGGTAGGGTCATAAGTTGTTCTCTTTCATATGTTCCAGCAGAATTTCTTCTCAAGGTCCATAGATTCCGAGAAATGTAATCGCCAAATACATAGGCTCCTTGCAAGGACGGGAGACGTATACCGCGATAGACATACCCCCCGGTTATGCTTTTTCCATCTGAACGAGGATATTCATGGATTGGAGGCTGATCAGTACCAACTATATTGGAGGGCTTACTTTGAAAACCGTCGAGTAAACCTTCTTTGTAGGCCCATTGATAATTTCCTCCCTTTACAATGAGGTCAACCTCTTCTCTTCTTCCTTGGCCGACATCTGCCAGCCAGATGAGACCTGTGACAGGGTCTTGAGACATTCTATGAGGATTGCGCAAGCCAATGGCATAAAACTCCTCTAAAATACCTCCATTGGGATCTAACCAGGGATTGTCATTGGGGATGAAATAGTTAGCAGTGAAGCTATTGTCGTTATTTCTCAATAAGGCGGGTTGTCTTCGGATTGGGTGGCTGCGTGTAGGATCCTGGTCTACGTCAATCCGCAAAACCCCTCCCAGGTGCCTATTGGTAATAGATTGAGAATTGTTATAGGTGTTTTTTCCTCCCCCTTCATCACCCGTGCTCACGTATAAATAGCCATCCTGTCCAAAGAAAATCATGCCTGCATTATGGTTGCTGGCGCGGTCGTAGAGTTGGATTAACACTTGTTCGCTGCCACTGATGGCCTTGCCCGTGGCCCTTGAGATGGTAAAACGAGAAAGACGGGAATAGTTGAGGTTTCCTCTGTATTGATAAAAGACGTAAAGGTAATTGCTGTCAATATCGTATCGGGGATGGAAGGCAAAACTTAGTAGACCGGATTCCCCACTGAACCAAGTTTGACTCCTTATGTCCAAGACCAAGCTTTTAGAATTTGCCTGAGGATTATTGGCAAAGGAATATATTCTTCCCTGGTGTTCTCCTATAAAAAGCCTATTGGTTCCGGGCTCCTCCGTCAGAAAAATGGGTTTGGAAACACTAATATTCGGAAAGGCATTGGTAACCTGCCAGGCACCAGACCCCTCTGTCGGAGACTGAGTGCTAAAATTTCCATTTACGTAGGGGCCAACAGGAACAGCTTGATCCAAGCCATTAAAAGGAGCAAAAAAGGCTGTCATGCTAAGAAATAGGGTAGAGATTATTCCTAGCAGGAGTTTTGTATGGGTCTTTTTCCTTGGGATGTACGAGAAAAGGATTCGATACATAGGGACATTTTAGTTTATGTCCCAAAATTAATTTGGACCCAAAAACAATCCCAGACACATATTCTGAGGGCATTACGCCCATTTTTTGGAATATATGCCCGGGATTAATTCAAATCTCGAAACTATCTTACATCGATATACGATTTAGTATACTACATACATCTTGGATGCGGAGTCGATGTACTCGCTAGGATTAAAGGTTTTATCAAAAGCGTCATCCATCTGTGTCAATTTTCCTTTGAGGCTGATGATTTTGGCTTTGATGAGGCTATCATTTTCAAATTTTTCCAACAGCTCCTCGTATTTTTTTATGTTCTCTTTTATCCGGGAAGTTATATTCCCAAAGCGAATTTTAAGAGACTGGACCACCGCCATTTCATAGTAGTATTCCTCCTTCCAGCGATCTGGATTAGAATCTTTGCGCGCAGCGACATCCTTTTCAGCTATCCCAGCTAGGGAATTGAGGTAGTCGAGCCGCTTAATGGCATCATTTTCACGCGTAAATTTTTTGCGGAAGTTGTCCTGTGAGATATTTAGACGTCCGAAGTTATCTTGTAAGGTAGATTCGTGTAGCTTTTTCAACTCTTCCAACTCTGCGTTGATGCTTTCCCATTCGTTTTCGATCATTTGTTGCTCGTGGGTAAATTGGCTAAGGATGACCGTGAGCTGAAACATTTTCTCACTTTCCTCTCTCAGGCCTCGTTGCCGGGTTCCTAGGCCATCGATAAATTGTGTCATTCCGGAAAAAAGTACCTGGGTGAAAGGCCCTGTAAGGGGAGCTCCCTGAGCTAGATCTCCTGTAATTGTAATAAGATTATTTAAAATGCTGAGACCAGGATTGCGAGTCTTGTTTTTGGATACGTATTCTTTGAAGGTATTAAACCAGGACTGATATCCTTCATAGCGCATCGGATTACTCACATCTGTAAGGGAGGTAAAAAACTCTCTAGAAGAATTAAATAGGATCAGCGGCTTGAGTTCTCTTTCCATAGACACCAAGTTGATAATGGCTGATTGGTAATTCCGCTGATAAACATTGAGTTCTTTTTGGTTGATGGCATTTTGAATGGCTTCCAGGGTTTGTACCCTTTCTAATAACCGTTCTACCTTTTTTTCAGCATTTCTCTCCCGTTCTAGGTTTCGGTCAAGGATCTTTATTTTTTGATCTAAATCAGAGATCATTTGAGACAACTCTTCGTTGTTCTCTTCGCGATCTTGTTCGATTTGTAAGAGGGCAGATTCTCTTACGTCTTTGTCATTTTCCAATCTGCCGGAGGGACTGGTGGAGCTTTGAGCAAAAATATTCCCCCACAATAGAAGAAGGACAAGCCCCAATGGTGCTACTTTTTTAATCCCATGAATGGTCATAGCAAATAAGTTAAATTATTCAGGTTTTCAATTAAGGTAAAAATGGGTATATGTGCTTCAATAGAATAGTGTAAGTGATGAATGTACTTGCAGATTCTATACCTAATTCTCAGTAAAGAAGGAAAAATCCCATGATTTCCACAAAAAGTAGGGCATACGAAAATCAAAAGATATAGTTTTCAATAGAATAGAATCTGGAATGAGATGTTAGGATTTCCCCTCTCCCCTCTCTCCTTTCTTATTTCTCCTCTCTCATTTATCATTTTCTTTCTCACCCTACTTCCTCCCTACAAACAGCATATATTCCCAGCCAACTCCGTAGGCAGAACGTACCTCACTCAGAATAGGGTCAAATTTATCTCCTAGATAGGGGACAAGGTGGCCATCCATGCGCACATGATGTCCTTGCATGTGTTTTTTGAAGAAGCCCAGTCGGGAATTATGAAAGTCTGTAACAGCAATAATTCCCCCTTCGGGTAGGTCTTCATATGCCTTATCAATAAGACCACTCCATTGGGGATTTATCATGGTCAGGGAATAAGAAAATAGGATGACTTGTGGAGGCGTAGCAAAAAATTCTTTGCCTGCTTGATAAGGCTCTTGGAGAACAGTAACCTGTTGAGGATATTTTTCTCCTTTTCTGCGGGCCATGTTTACCATATCTGGAGACACATCAATTCCTGTATAGGTAACCTTGGGAAAGCGCTTCAGCACTTGTTCCATATTAAACCCGGTTCCACATCCCACTTCCGCCAAATGAAAGGGAGCATCTTGCTCTATCGGAATTTGCTTAATGATCTCTTTTCTCCCGAAAAGGAAGGACCAACGGGTACTGTCATAAATCTTAGACTGAAACTGGTAGTATTTTTCAATCCGCTTTTCTTGTTCGTTGGCTTTTGGAGCAAAGGCTTTTGACATAAGTTTTTGGGTTTGATAGTTGACAGTCCACGGTCCACAGAAGAAGACTTAACTGCCAAGGGTGAAAAGTTTAGATTCAAGTGAAAATTTCACAAAAAAACTGTGGACCATCGACTATGGACTAAATTACTACTTAACCACCCCTACATACACGCTTCCATAGGTTCCTACGCGATCCTCATTGTGAATCTGCAATAAGTCATCCTGTGGGATAAAATCAACTTGTTCTTTCACAAATTCTGGGAAAAAATTAATTTGCTCAGCGGCAGAACGCATCAGAATCTTTGTCCCTGGGTGGCTATTTTGAAGGATGAGTTTCCATTCTTCTTCCAGGGCCTCTTTATCATAAAAGGCAAGCCAGTCTTGGTGATCCAAGAGGATGTAATGGGAATATTTTCCAGGATTGTCCTGAAGAAATTGACTCATGCTGGTGGTATGAGTCTGGATGCGATCTACTCTGTCCTTGATATCGTCAAAGTACAATTCCTTCAAATAATTTGGACAGCAGGTGGAAGAGTATTTACCGTGGAAGTAAACGTGATAGAAGTAGTTTTCACTAACGGGAAGGCGGGTGAAAACATTCTCAAAGCGCTCCTGCACGAATCCAACGGTGCCATTTTCATATTTATTGGAAAAAAGTTCAATCTGGCTATCTGGTACCCCAGCCAGGTACATAACAAATTTCCTGTTGACCATCCATTCCATGGACCGACTCCAGAGTTTGGTTTCTATCTGTTGGTATAGTTGGGTCTGGTATTCAAGGGAAGGTGCTTGAAAAAAACTTTCTAACAGGCGAAACAGGCTCTTTCTTAATTTGAAATACCTTCCTGCGAAATAGGCAATTGTTCCACTTGTACCACAATAGTAAAAGGTTTTGCGTCGACCCTTGCCGTTGAAGTAGGATATTTTTTTGTCCCAATAACCTTGAGCCTCCTTGGATAAGTTTTCTCTAAGCTGGGTTTTGTAATAATTACCTGTCTCCTTGTTACCCCCTTCTCCAAAAAACTGAAACAATCGATCGAATTCTCCTTTTTGGAACAGAGCCATCTTAAGTTCGAGCAGGCTATTCTGTTTGGAGTTTAAGTCAACACAATGGATTTGTTTGGGGCTTTCCAGTAGGTAGTCCAGGGCATTACATCCTGCACTGGTGATCATTACGACCTCGCTAGATTCATCCAGGTTCAATAGTTTTCTATCGCACCTAGGGTCTTCCCAACAGGTATTGTAAATCAGATAATTGTTGTGTATGAATTTGAAAAGCCTTTTACTGAGACGATTCAGCATAGTAGCAAGCGGTTTAGGTATAAAATTAGCAAAAAGGGAGGCATTTACCCGAGGGTCATGGCTAAGAAGGGGGTAAAGAAAGATAAAATGATCGATAAGGGAAAGAAAATATTCAAAAATCCTGTGGTACTTTAATGATTCAAAATATTCAATTCAATATTGTATATTAGCCTGCAAATCGCATATAACATGCTCGCATCCGCCCGTCTGCTGCTGGTATTTCTCTTTCCCATTATACTTACTGCCCAAGTGTCAGAAGATTTCTCTGATGGAGATTTCTTGGTCAATCCCCCTTGGGAAGGAGATACGGCGTTTTTTATGGTCAATGAAACAGGAGAACTCCAGAGCAATGGGCCTGAAGCTACCTCCTCTTTTTTTCTCTCTACCCCCAATTCGCGCTTGTCAAATACAGAATGGCGGATGAAGGCCCGCTATGCCTTTCCCCCTAGTAACTCCAATAAATTACGCCTCTATTTAGTCTCTGATAGTGCCAATCTTGCAGGAAATATTAGGGGCTATTATCTAGAAATGGGAGAGACGGGGGCTGATGACGCCATTCATTTGTATCGACAATCAGGAGCTGACCGTGTCCTGATAGCCTCAGGTGTCGCCGGGACGGTGGGGGGGCAAATAAATGTACATATCCGGGTGTTGAGAGATGAGCTAGGAAATTGGGAGATTTATGCGGATCCCAATGGCGGAGAAGATTTTGAGTTACAGGCAACGGTTTTTGACAGTACTCATAATACAACGGCTTATTTTGGTTGGGAAGTCAATCACACAGCTACCAGAAACCAGGATTTTTTCCTCGATGATATATTTATCGGAGAGCCTACAGCTGACACGGAAGCCCCGACTGTGGAGGGTGTCGCAGTCCCTTCTGACCGTCAACTAGAAATTACCTTCTCCGAACCGATTGATCCGCAGACCTTTGCCGTGTTAGGTAATTTTTCTGTAGATCTAGGGATTGGTT
Organism: Bacteroidia bacterium; assembly: GCA_965263105.1. Lineage (GTDB taxonomy): Bacteria > Bacteroidota > Bacteroidia > J057 > J057 > JBCCTX01. Next base: position 3,666,566 of record CBDHGL010000003.1, read on the forward strand.
CCCCTTTCTCAGTTAATACAGATGCACAGAATCCCGCAGTCCTTCAGCTCATTTTTATTCAAGCTTTTCAAGCTAATACCGAATATACCTTGTCTATTCAAGGACTGGCAGATCAAGCAGGGAATGTGATAGCCGATACAAGCCTATCTTTCTTTTTTGCGCAATCTGAAATTGCAGCAGTCGGAGATGTCATCATCAATGAGATTTTCCCGGATCCCACTCCCTCCATCGGCTTACCTGGGGAAGAATATGTGGAGCTTTTCAACCGATCGGATAAGGAGTTCAATCTCCAGGACTGGACATTGGACAATGGAACAACATTAGGAAATCTGCCTGACTATTTATTAAGCCCTGGGGAATACGTGATTCTGAGTAGCACGGCTGAAGCCTCCATTTGGGAACCCCTGACGTCAGTTATTGCTGTGAGTCCTTGGACCAATTTGGTAAATGGCGGAGACGACCTGATCCTGAGAAGTGCAGAAAACTTGGTCATAGACAGTGTATCTTATACGCAATCCTGGTATGGAGATCCCGATAAAGATGATGGGGGCTATTCCCTGGAGAGAATTTCCCCCGAAACCATATCTTGTCCTCCTATCACGAATTGGGCTGCTTCCAATGCTGCCCCTGGAGGAACACCTGGAGCTATCAATAGCCTATTTTCAAATGCAGGGGATACGCTTGCACCTACTTTGTTATCTGTCCAAGTACTTTCACAAGACAGCTTACTCCTGTGTTTTTCAGAAAGTATGGATCCGGTCGCTTTGGTAAATGTCGCTAACTATCAGCTTGATGCTCCTGTAAATATTCTCTCTGCTAAGGCAATTGACTCAGATTTCATCTGCGTTCAGCTAGGCTTAAGTGATACCCTGGCAAGGGGGAATGGCTATCAAGTACAGGTAAATAATATTTCGGATTGTTCTGGGAATACTCCTAGTGGATCACTCACAGGAGAAATTTTCTTGAGCCTGGAACCCCAAGTGGGGGACGTAGTTTTTCACGAACTGATGATTGACCCCCTTCCTTCCGTAGGGCTTCCCGAGACGGAGTATATCGAATTATACAATGCTTCTGGCAATACATATAACCTGGGAGGTTGGATCGTCTCTAATGGATCTAGAAATCCCAGCCTGGATTCCTACAATTTGGGACCGGGTGAATACCTATTATTGGTACAAGCCGGAGATGAGCCCTTGTTTCCCAATGTTTCCAATATCCTACCAGTAAGCCCCTGGCCAACCTTGACCAATTCAGCTGGAAATTTAGCCTTAAAGACCAATATTTTATCTAATAGCATTGATTCTGTAAGTTATCGGCAAGAGTGGTACAGAAATGGGGTAAAAGCTAATGGAGGTTTTTCCTTGGAGCGCATTGAATCAGGGGTTAGTAGTTGCCCTCCCTTTGCCAATTGGATAGCAGCAGAAGCAGATAGCGGAGGTACACCGGGTCTCCCCAATAGTGTCAGTTTCTTAGCCAATGAGACTGAGCCTCCCCTCTTGGAATCCGTTTCTATTATATCTCCTGATACCTTACTTTTTTGTTTCAATGAGAGCATGGACCCCCTTTTTCTGGAAGATCCAGGTAACTATTCTATAGATGGAGGAATAAATATCAGTGAGGCTAGGCTGGGAGATATCGACCAAACCTGTGCACGTGTAGCCCTTTCCACCGTTCTCCTTCCGGGCACAATTTATACAGTATCTGTTTCAGAGGTAAAAGATTGTAGGGGCAATACCCTCCTAGGGACCGTTGACCAACAATTACTGGTAAGCCCAACGCCGACCCCAGAAGACGTAATTATCAATGAAATCTTTGCGGATCCAAATCCTTCGGTTGGGCTTCCAAGCGTAGAATACGTAGAGCTGTTCAATCGCTCCGAAAATGCCTATTTCCTTCAGGGCTGGACCCTTTCAAATGGGGCAACTATTTCCACCTTTCCCCCTAGAATTATAGAGCCTGGAGCCTACGCAATTGCTGTTGCAGCTGAGGATACCGCTTCCTTTACAGAATTTGGTCAGGTTCTCCCTATGTTGAGTTGGCCGGAGTTGGTAGCTACCCAAGATAACCTGGGTCTTAGAACTCCCACTGGAATCCTAATGGATACGGTAGACTATCATATTTCCTGGTATGGATCAGAAGAAAAATCGAATGGGGGGTATTCGTTAGAACGGATTAATCCCGATACGGCCTTTTGTATTCCCCTTACGAATTGGACGGCATCTACTGATTCCAGTGGCGGAACTCCCGGAAAGGAGAACAGTGTGCTAAATCGTGCCTTGGATACAGAAGGCCCCGTATTTGAAAGCGCAACTATACTGGATTCCGATTCTATTTTAGTATGTTTTGACGAAACCCTAGATGAATCTATAGCTGGAAATCCAGCCTCCTATAGTCTGGCCCCATCTATATCAGTCACGGATGTCGTTACACTTGGCCCCGATTTTCGCTGTGTAATCCTTTGCCTCAGTGAAGACCTGGAATTGGGTCAAGATTATGAATTGAATTTTTCTGCATTAGTGGATTGCAAGGGGAACGAAATTACAGGTGTTGCTACGACGATACTTTCTGTGGGAGACGAACCGGTGCCTGGAGAAGTAATTTTCACAGAGCTAATGCCTGATCCCGTTCCCCCCTTAGGGCAACCTGAAGCAGAATATGTAGAGCTATTTAATGCTTCGGATAAGGCCTTTAATTTGGAAGGCTGGACCCTTTCAAATGGATCTACTGAGGGCCAACTTCCCAATTTTCTGGTCCCCGCTCAATCTTACGTAGTTTTGGTTCCTGCCGGAGATGCAGCCCTTTTTGTTGATCTTCCCAATGCTGTGCCTGTTAGCCCCTGGCCAGCTCTTACCAATAGCCGAGATAACCTGGGGCTGAGAAGTGTGAGAAATACTTTACTAGATAGCCTGGACTATGATATTTCTTGGTATAGGGATGAAGAAAAAGACAATGGGGGATATTCCTTAGAAAGAATAGATTTGGCTGATAATGCCTGTTTACCCTCAGCCAATTGGGTGGCTTCTATAGACGAATCTGGGGGAACCCCAGGAAGAACTAATAGTGTGGTGCTCACCCAAGCCGATGAAACGGCTCCTGAATTGCTAGAGGCAATTGTCTTGGCCTCCGATACCCTAAGGGTCTGTTTTTCAGAGCCTGTGAATATTGCCTCAGCAGGAAATGTGGATAATTATCGAATCAACGGGCAAGCATTGATTTCACAAGTGATCCCCATAGGGCCTGATTTCTCCTGCTATAAACTCGTTATCGCCGAATCTTTGGTAAGAGGATTAGAATATGCGCTGGAAGTCTCTGGCATAGCAGATTGTTATGGAAACCTCATGGAGGGAAGTCAGTCTCAAGAATTTTCTTTGGGAGAGACTGCCGCCCCCTTCGAAGTGGTTTTTACAGAAATTTTTGCAGATCCAGAACCACAAGTAGGATTACCGGATGTAGAGTATGTAGAGGTCTACAACCGAAGCGCCAAGATTCTGGACCTATCTAATTGGAGTATTCAGGACCCCAGGGTAATAGCTACTTGGGAAGAGGCGATCCTGCTTCCCGGAGAATATGCTGTGCTTACCAGAAGTCAAAATGCAGATGCATTTAGCTCCTTTGGAAAGGTTATTCCTGTAGATCGCTTCCCTGATTTGGGAAATTCTTCCGATAGCCTTTATCTGCTGAATGAGCTAGGTATTCAGATAGATTATGTTTTTTACGATAGCGACTGGTATAACAATGAAGTGAAAGATGATGGGGGCTATTCCCTGGAGAAAATTGATCCGGATTTTATTGATTGTAATAATCCAGGCAACTGGTCAGCCTCTAGAGCAGAAGAAGGGGGTACCCCAGGACAGGAAAATAGTATATTCGGTACTTTTACAGATACCTTAGCCCCGACAGTAGTGGGAATTCGCATTTTAGACCCCAGTACGGTTGAAGTATTTTTCAATGAACAAATGGATCCCAATACCCTTCAATTGGGAGATAACTATAGCATTGACCCAGGAGTCGGTTCGCCTTTGTTGGGCTTTCCCAATTCACCGGGGTATACCAGCGTACAACTCCTGATAGATGGATCTCTGGACTCTTCCCAATTGTATACCCTCAATTATTCGGGCTTATCGGATTGTGGCGGAAATAGCATAAGTGGCTCCATTAACTTTGGCTTTCCAGAGCAAGTTTCTGCTGGAGATATCTTATTAAATGAGATCCTATTTAATCCGTTTACAGGAGGTAGCGATTACGTTGAGATTGTCAATGTTTCTTCGAAGGTTCTGGATCTTCAAGACCTGTTTCTGGGAGAGATGAATCCCGACACTCGAGAATTCGAGAATGTGAAAATCGTATCGGAACAAACTGCCCTCATCCTTCCTGGAGAAATAATTTGTTTGACAGCAAATGTGGATGTTCAAAAAGAATTCTATTTGCCTCCCGATACAGCAAGGTTCTACCAGATGTCTTCCTTCCCTTCATATGACGATGCCCGAGGGATTGTGGTATTATTTACTCAGGCGGATACCCTGGAAGTTTTTGAGTACGAAGATGATTTTCATTTCCCTACCCTGGCAGATGACAATGGCGTTTCGCTGGAAAGGCTCTCTTTAACAGCTTCTACTCAAGACCCTGCTAATTGGCACTCTGCCTCTGCAAATGTTAACTATGGTACTCCTGGATACGCCAATTCACAAGAAGTCTCTCTTGATGAACCTGAAAGTGAGGTAGAACTGGAAGAAATTACCTTCACGCCTAATGGGGATGGGATTAAAGACGTTCTCACGATCAAGTACGATTTCGATTTTATTGGGGTCAATGCCCGAGTGAGCATTTTTGATGTGAATGGGCGTTTGGTAAGGACTGTCCAAAACAACATTCTACTGGACCCAGGCCCGGGGACTTTCTTTTGGGATGGGAGGAATGATGACAATCAGAAAGCCTTAATCGGCCCCTATGTGGTCTTATTTGAGGTGGTCAACCAGCAAACTGGAGAAAAACAGACATTCAAACGGGTTGGCGTTTTGGCAGATAATTTTTAATGCTATATTTGCCCGCAAACAAAGCAATTAACCCTAATCTACATGAGCTATATCGAACTTATTCAAGCCCGGGAAATACTGGACTCTCGGGGTAACCCTACTGTTGAAGTGGAAGTACTAACTGCAGATGGAGTCCTGGGAAGGGCGGCTGTCCCTTCTGGTGCCAGTACAGGAATGCATGAAGCCGTAGAGTTGAGGGATGGAGATAAGGGGAGATTCCTGGGCAAAGGGGTCCTCAAAGCGGTAGAAAATGTCAATGATGTAATCGCTCCTGAAATTGAAGGATACCTGATTTATGACCAGCCAGCTATTGACAAAATGCTAATTGAGCTGGATGGTACCCCTAATAAAGGCAAACTCGGTGCTAACGCTATCCTCGGGGTTTCCCTGGCGGTAGCCAAAGCGGGAGCCATCAGTGCCGGTCTTCCCCTGTACCGGTATATCGGTGGCGTAAATGCCCGGACTTTGCCTGTCCCCTTAATGAATATTGTAAATGGCGGGAGCCATGCGGACAATTCGGTAGATATCCAGGAGTTTATGATTGTCCCTGTGAAGGCTGAAACCTTTGCTGAATCGCTTCGCATGGGAGCCGAAGTTTTCCATCACCTCAAAAAGGTATTAAAGTCCAGAGGACTGAGTACCAATGTAGGAGATGAAGGGGGGTACGCTCCTAACTTTAGCTCCAATGAAGACGCGTTGAAGACCGTAATGGAAGCCATTGAAAAGGCGGGGTATCGTCCCGGCGAAGATATCTTCCTCGCGCTTGATGCCGCAAGTTCAGAGTTCTACGACAAAGAGAAAGAGAAATACGTATTCCGCTTTTCTACCGGAGATGAATTGACTTCTTCTGATATGGTGGGCTTCTGGAAAGATTGGTGTGATCGCTATCCCATCGTATCTATAGAAGATGGCTTGGATGAAAATGACTGGGACGGATGGAAAGAGCTTACCGCTACCTTAGGAGAGCGCGTCCAGCTAGTAGGAGATGACCTCTTCGTAACCAATGTAGATTTCTTGTCCAAGGGAATTGAGAATTCTGTAGGAAATTCTATCCTGGTCAAAGTGAATCAGATCGGTTCTCTGACAGAGACCATCAATGCCGTACAGATGGCCACTCGCAATAAGTACACGAGTATCATTAGCCACAGAAGTGGTGAGACTGAGGATACAACCATTGCAGATATCGCTGTTGCCTTGAATGCAGGGCAAATCAAAACGGGTTCCGCTTCACGTAGTGATAGAATTGCGAAATACAACCAGTTATTGAGGATTGAAGATGAGTTGGAAGAAGCAGCCTTGTTTGGAGGCGCTACCTTTCCATATCTGAAATAGGAAAAGCATTGTTAAACAGATAAGAGGTCATTCCTACTGGAAATGACCTCTACTTTTTTGTATCAGCAGGATGGCTTTTTAAGAATTCACGCCTACTTTTCCCGAAAATAGGCCAAATATTCTGTTAAATGCAGCCTTGTTAGTATCTCTCTGAGGAAGAGAAGGGGAAAGTATAACATTTTTCATTTGGGATGTGTAGCGCTTTGAAAGAGCTAGGAATTCATCAGTCCAAGCACTAGGGCTTAGTTCTATATGCAGATATTGACCTGGTATAGTGAAACTACGGCTATCTTCATCGAGAACAATATGCCAGCATTCACCAGATTTCATTGAATGGGAAGCTTCACCCGGTACTACTTGCTGAGGACTTGATTCTAGGGGAATGATAATGGAGATCGTATCTGGTGAAAAATTTCGACTTCCTTTTTTGTTAAGTTTTACCCCTACTTTCTCATGTGGAAAATAGCCCATCACATAGGAAAGGTAGGACCCCTCCAGTAAATCTTCCTCCTGGATGTCTAGCGAATCCCATTCAGAAGGGATACTCTTTTGGGCCAATAAAGAACTAGTGTATGCACCAAATTCTTTTCGGATAGTTTTAGCATTGAACAAGAGGGGAGATTTTGTAAATGGAGTAGGTGTCATATGGAGAATATAGTCATTTTTGAGAGGAATGAAAAGTCCTTAAGCCTATAATAAGGGTAATAAATTTTTGTGCGACCAGCTTATATTTATAGTATAATAATATTCTATTTACAATAAGGATAAAAAATAAGGTACAGAGGGAAAAAGGGTTACGACGGATCCTATCAATCACCAAGTTCCTAAGGCATGTTTGAAAAGAGCCTTATTTTCATAAATAATTGCAGCAAAAAATTTGCCAGAGACTTCCCATATTTCTCATTCTGGGAAAGCTCTGGCTTGTATGGTAATAAATTCGTACGGACCTGAACCAGGAGTAGTTTGAGCTGCTAAAATTTCTGCTACAAATGAATTATCCGGTCGCCTGTAGCACCTAGGGCAGCTTCCTTGACAGACTCTGAAAAGGTAGGATGCGGGTGAGAAAAGATCGCGAGGTCCTCTGCCGAGGCACGGAATTCAAGTCCCATAACCCCTTCCATAATCATATCCGCAGCGCGTGGACCAATGATATGCATACCCAGCATTTCGTCTGTTTCTTTGTGGGAGAGAATTTTGACAAAGCCAAAGTTATCGTCCATACTAGCCCGAGCTCTTCCCGAGGCTTTGAAGGGAAACTGTCCCTTTTTATAGGGAACCTTATCTTTTTTAAGCTCTTCCTCAGTATAGCCTACTCCAGCAACCTCGGGCCAGGTATATACCACTCCTGGAATAGCCCTATAGTTGATATGGGGGTGTTGACCTGCAATAACCTCAGCGACAAACATCCCTTCTTCTGATGCTTTATGGGCAAGCATGGCTCCTCGAACCACATCCCCGATGGCATAGATACCGGGTATAGAAGTCTCCATTTGGTCATTTACGGGTATTCTCCCTCGATCGGTTTCTATCCCAATATTTTCCAGCCCTAGATTATCGGTATAAGGTTTTCGGCCTACAGCCATCAGGCAGATGTCGCCTTCAAAGGACAGCATTTCCTCTTTTTTATTCTCGGCATTGACTATTACCTTTTCCCCTTTTATCTCTGCTCCTGTCACTTTGTGATTGACATGAATATCGATGCCCAATTCTTTTTTCAATACCTTGGCCAACTCTTTTCCTAAGCTCCCATCCATGCCAGGGATTAGTCGATCTGCATACTCCAGGATAGTTACCTGAGCGCCGAGGCGACCAAATACGGAGGCCATTTCTGTAGCGATAATCCCTCCTCCTATTACAAGCATATGGGCAGGGAGTTCCGTAAGTTCCAGTGCCTCAGTAGAACTAATAATATGCTTACCATCAATTTCGATCCCAGGCAATGAGGCGGGTTCAGATCCTGTGGCAATGATGACTTTTTGGGTAGATAGGGTTTGGGCTTCTCCTTCTTTGGGTGTCACTTGAAGCGTATTTTTATCGATAAAAGAGCCCGTTCCTTTAAAAACGTCCACCTTGTTTTTCTTCATCAGAAAATCCACTCCTGAAGTAGTTTTGTCTACCACCTCGGCTTTTCTTTTAACCATTTGCTTCAAATCCGCCTGAAGGTCAGAAATGACAATTCCGTGTTCAGCGAATTGGTGCTTTGCCTGAAAGAAATGTTCGGTAGAATCGAGCATGGCCTTTGAGGGGATACACCCTACATTCAAGCAGGTACCTCCCAAAGTACTTTCCTTTTCGATAATGGCAGTTTTCATGCCTAGCTGTGCGCAACGAATGGCTGCTACATAGCCTCCCGGTCCTGAGCCAATGACCGTAATATCATATGAAGAAGAAGACATATATTTTAGCATTAATAGATGTATGGGATTCCAAACCTCCAGTTTGGGATGGTGCCGTCCTTACACTGGGATTGGGGCGTTCCCGAATAGGGACGAAGTTACACCAAAAAGAGAAAAAGGAGAATTTATCCCTACTTTATGAAGCGATTTTTAGAAAATTTTCTAAAATCTTTTCACCCACTTTTCCGCTTTTTTCAGGGTGAAACTGAGTAGCGTAGAAATTGTCGTTTTGCAGCGCGGCAGTAAAGGGGGTGATATAGTCAGCACCAGCTATCGTAAAGGAGCCCAATTCAACGTAATAGCTATGAACAAAATAGACATAGGGCTCAGCTGGCAGGTTTTCGAAGAGGGGCCCTTGGGGATTAGTTAATAAGTTCCAACCCATTTGAGGAACTTTGTCAGATTTTTTCTGTGGGCTAAATTTGAGGACTTTGTTTTGAAACATTCCCAAGCAAGGGGTGTCATTTTCCTCCGAATAACTGCACATGAGCTGCATACCCAAGCAAATCCCTAAAAAGGGTTGTTTGAGGGAAACAATTAATTTGTCAAGCCCCTTGGCTTTGAGGTAGGTCATGGCCGTACTTGCCTCTCCTTGACCGGGGAAAATAACTTTGTCAGCGCTGAGAATGGCTTCAGGGTCATCCGTTAAAACGGGATTTAGCCCGAGTCGCTCCAAGGCAAATATCACTGAGCGGATGTTGCCGGCATTATATTGAATAATGGCTACTTTCATCCTTGCGAATTAAAAGATATTTTGAAGGAAAAAGAATTTTTTTCTGACAACTTAAATGTAAGTATATTCGCGTTCAAAAGAACAAGCAAAAATTTCATATGCGAACTATTCAGTTTAGGGAAGCCTTACGAGAAGCCATGTCAGAAGAGATGCGGAGAGACCCTCTAATTTATTTGATGGGGGAAGAGGTTGCCGAATACAATGGTGCTTATAAAGTGAGCCAAGGTATGCTCGATGAGTTTGGGGAAAAACGGGTAATCGATACCCCCATTTCAGAGTTGGGCTTCGCTGGGGTTGGAGTTGGATCTGCCATGGTGGGACTTAGACCGATCATTGAGTTTATGACCTTTAATTTTTCCTTGGTCGCCATAGACCAGGTGATCAATAATGCTGCGAAAATGTACCAGATGAGCGGGGGGCAGTTTAATGTGCCGATCGTTTTTCGAGGACCCAGTGGATCAGCAGGTCAGTTAGCTGCTACTCACTCTCAAAGTTTTGAAAGTTGGTATGCCAACTGTCCTGGCTTGAGAGTCGTTTCCTGTAGTACGCCTCGTGCGGGTAAAGGGCTGTTGAAGTCTGCTATCCGACATGACAATCCTGTGTTGGTCATGGAGTCTGAACAGATGTATGGGATGAAAGGGGAGGTTCCTGATGACGATGATTTCCTCTTGCCATTAGATACAGCTGAAGTCATTCGTACGGGTACAGATGTTACCCTGGTTTCCTATGGGAAAATGGTTCACGTGTGTAATGAAGCCTGCGAAGAGCTCGCTAAAGAAGGGGTAGAGGTAGAAATGATTGACCTTATGTCCTTAAGACCTATCGACTATGATACGATTATCGAGTCAGTGAAAAAGACAAACCGCTGCGTATTTGTCGAAGAGGCCTGGCCACTGGCCTCCATTTCTGGTGAGGTTACCTATATGATCCAAAAAAGGGCCTTTGATTATTTGGATGCTCCCGTAGTAAGGGTAACTGGTAGAGACGTGCCCCTCCCTTATTCTTCTGTCTATGTGGAGGCCTTTCTGCCCAATCCCAAACGAATAATTGATGCCGTTAATCAGGTTACCTACAGAAGTTGAGTGACCTGAGGAAAAATTGCCGTCTAAAGGCTAGACCCTGTAGTAGAAGCGATTAAACTATTTTCTCAACAGATTAATTACTAATTTTAATTTTTTGAGCTTAATTAATCTCCAAAACCATAGAAAAGCGATCTTTTTCCGGAAACAACCCCCGTTCGATGCCCGACGAAGCTATTATTAGAGCTATCGTCAAGGAAGGAAAAACAGATATATACGGCATTTTATACGACCGATATTCCAACAAAGTCTATCGGAAATGTATCAGTTTTGTGAAGGATGAATCCATAGCGCAAGACATGGTACAAGATATTTTTTTAAAAGTTTTTTTTCAACTCCCTAAGTTTAAGGGCAATAGCCGTTTCTCTACTTGGCTGTATGCGATAACCTATAATTTTTGTGTTGAGCATTACCGGAAGAGTAGTAAGTATAAGCAAGTAGAAATTGCCGATCACCATGATCAAGTGGATGATGAGGCAGAGGAGCTTGAAATTATGGAATACCGAGTTGAGCAACTCAAAGTTGCTTTGGATCACATCGATCCCCATGAAAAGAAGCTCCTATTGATGAAATATCAAGATGATATTCCTATAAAGGAGATCATGCATGAACTAGAAATATCAGAAAGTGCTGTTAAAATGCGACTCTCCCGAGCAAGGCAGCGAGTAAAATCTGTAGTTCAAGAACTGGAAATGGAAGAAGTTTAAGCTTATGTCCAATAATTTTAAAAAACTTGAAACCGAGGCAAATCTTCCCCCAGAGGTTAAAAAAGAGACACTCAGTAACTTGGATTCAATGAAATTGGTCTTGGAATTGGTAGATCTTTTTTTTTTCAAAGCGGGTAATACATTTGCCGGCTCCCTATCTTCCAATCCTACCTTACCCCCAGATATAAAGTCAGAGGAAAAGGCTTAATTAATAAGTACTTTTATACCCCCGCAACCCCCAACAAGCTATTTGTATGTTTTTGTTTCACATTATCCCCCTCCAAACTTCCCCTCAAAGCCTATGGGAAAGTATAAGTGCCTCCTTCATTAAGGTGATAACCCAACTTATAGAGGTGCTCCCCAACTTATTTTTGGCTTTGATGATTCTATTCATCGGTTGGATTATTGCAAAGATTATCTCTCGTATCATTGGAAAAGTTCTTTCAAGGGTAGGGTTGGATAAATTAGCTGACAAACTCAACGATACGGATTTCTTTCAAGAAAGTGGGATAGAACTTCGCCCGATAGGTATCATCAAAAAAGTGGTGTACTGGCTGCTCATGCTCATTTTTATTTTGAGTGCGGCTGAGCAATTGGGCCTACAAATTGTTACCGAACAAGTAAGTGCCTTAGTAGAATTTATTCCGCGCCTGTTCACTGCGGCCGTGATTATGGCCATTGGCTTCTATTTGGCTGATTGGATAAAGAAGGTAGTAGCTAATTCTGCGAAATCTTTTGGCCTCCCCGCTTGGAAGTTTATCTCCTCAGCTGTTTTTTATATTCTCCTTATTGCCATTGCTATTACTGCTCTCAACCAAGCGGGCATAGATACCCAGATCATCACCTTTACCTTGTTCATTCTCATAGGGGGCGGGATTTTGGCCTTCACCATTGCCTATGGCTTTGCCTCACGGGATATTCTTGCAAGTATATTGACCGCTTATTACAGTAAGTACCATTTTACAGTAGGGCAAGAGATTGAGATCGAAGGGAGTAGGGGAATCATCATAGATATTAGTGCCGTGGCGCTCACCTTAGATACGGGCGATTCAAAAGTGGTTTTTCCCATGAATAAAATGCTGGCCCATAAAGTGCTTATTCATCGTGATGCCCCAATGGAGGAGAATAGTTAACAGTCAGTGGTCCATAGTCGATAGAGAAAAAGTATTCAAAGAAAACAAAAACCGTTACCTAGCCAGCCAAGTTTTCTTTGACCACCGACCTGGAATCAATTCCACTGAGCTAAGCGCATCTGAACATAGTAACTGATATTCCAGTTTACCTGCTTAGCGATTTGCTCCATGAGCTGTTCAATGTGTTCTTCACCTAGCTCGGCAGCTACTTGGAATACGCTTTGTATGCTCTTGAGTACCTGCTTACTTCCTGAAACCAGGATACTAATAGCATGATCAAATCCCCTGACTTCTTCAATCGGATCGATATTCGCCTTCATTAAATAAGCCGTGGGTTGGCTAGAAGGACGCTCTCCTAGAACGATGATTTCCTCTGCCAATATATTTTCACCAGAATGAACCATTTGATCGAGTTGGTTCAAACTGACATTGAGTTGCATATAAGGTTTCAGCCCATGATCCCATAGCAGGGTCCGAATGTTTTGGTGATACGCCTGCACATCAGCCAGCAATTGATCTAGCACCTCCGCCAGCTCCTGGGCCCCTTGTGGGCTTAATTCATTTCTATTATGTGCTAATTCCATAATAATATTTTGTAAGACTCTACAACAAATACGATGCAAGTCTCCCTAAAGATGCTTTTTGGGGGTAATGGGCATATTTTTTGTCAGTTAGGGGACAAAATGACTGACACAGCGAACAATCCTATCAAGAATACATGTCAATTTGTCATATCCAGCTCTCCATTTGCCGAAATATGGATAACCTGTTTATCTAGTAAGTATCGAAGTACTTTTTCCCTTTGGGGCGGGGAGCCCTGGGTAACTTTTTGTAAGATGTCTCTGTAAAGCGTTTTGGGATGTTGGTGGACGTACTGAACCAGGGCCTTCTGAATAGAAGCAAACTCTGGGTCTGAGACTTGGGTTTTATTTCTGCCTATACAGACATCGCATTTACCACAGGGCTGGTGGTCTTTTTCGCCAAAATATTGTTGGATGAATAGACTCCGGCAGAGGCTCTTTTGGGAAATATAGGTCAACATTTCCTTGAGCCGATGGGCAGTCTGCTCTGTTAAAAAATGGTATTTATCCCAGTTAAGCTCTTCTTTCTTAAGCTTCCTGCGCATGCCTAGAACCCGAAGAGAAGGCTTGCCCTTAGGAGGAATGAAAGAAATGAGATGATGCTGATCCAGACGTAATAGAAGTGCTAGTAATTCCTTAGGAGGATAGTTGAGTTTCCGGCTCCAACTATTGGGAAGGAATCTTTGCTCCTCACTATATACCTGTCCCCCTAAGGTTCTAAGTAAAAAATTTATTAACCTTTCACTATGGGGGTGCTGTTCTTTGTACTGTAAAACACTTTCAGGGGTAGCTGTTATTTGGAGGTATCCAAAATCGTCTTTGTCTTCATTAAATTGAATAATTCCTTCTTGGTGGAGGATTTGAAGAGAGCGAAATAGGCTAGCCGCCCTTGTATCTATGGCTTGTGCCATTTCGTACAAATCTACCTCATACAGGGTATCCAGCACCTCATTTAAGGGAATATTTAGGAACTTACATATATCGTCAAAATGGGTCTGAACCTGCTCAAAAGAAGGATATTTTTCTTTGCTCCATCGACTTAATTCGTGAATATCTACGGGGTTGTTGAACGCGATGGACAAGGAGGTTTGCCCATCTCTCCCCCCTCTACCTGCTTCTTGGTAATAACTCTCCAAGTCACTCGGTAGGTTGTAATGAATGACAAATCGAACATTTCCCTTATCTATCCCCATGCCAAATGCATTGGTCGCGACCATAACCCGTACCTGATTGTCTATCCATTGCTGTTGAACTTCATTTCGCTCTGAGTAGGTCATTCCTCCGTGGTAAAAGCCAGCAGAAATTCCCGCTTTTTGAAGCATGTTGGCGATGTGCTCGGTTCGTTTTCGGGTTCTGGCGTAGACAATCCCACTCCCTTGAACCCGTTGGGCAATTTCTCCCATTTTCCGCTGGACGTTTTCCTCCTCCAGCACGAAATACCTAAGATTCTCCCGTTTAAAACTCTTTTTAAATACCCTCGGGGACTGAAGGGCCAATTTATCAATGATATCTTGCTGTACTTGTTTCGTTGCAGAAGCGGTAAGCGCTATGATGGGCAATTGGGGAATAAGCTCCCTAATCTGGTTGATAAGCAGATAGGATGGGCGAAAATCATATCCCCATTGGGAAATACAATGGGCCTCATCTACCGCCAAGAATTTAACGGGCATTTGGGATAAGCGGGCCCGAAACAAGTCATTGTGTATGCGTTCCGGAGCCAAATATAAAAATCGGAACTCTCCCTTTGCCGCCATATCGAGCTTTCGGTCTATCTGTTGGAAAGAGAGACTACTATTGATAAAGGTGGCAGGAATACCTTTTTGGTTCATGCTTTCCACCTGATCTTTCATGAGGGCGATCAAAGGCGATATCACCAAGGTTAATCCGCCCATGCATAAGGCAGGAACCTGGAAACAGATAGATTTTCCCCCACCAGTAGGTAATAGGGCCAAGACATCCTTGCCCGCCAACACTGCTTGGATAATCTCCTCTTGGGGATTTCGAAAACTCTCATAGCCCCAATAACTCTTCAATATGTCTAAAGGCCTCTTGCTCAAGGTGTTTTGTCTTTCAAATTACTCGCTGTCTGTTAGCCCCCAAAAAAGGGGCCCTATAAACTGGTAAATGATGCCCAAAATAGTCAACTTTGACTACACACTGTAGCGTAAAAAATATATGCCAAACATTAGCAAAAGCAAAAGCCTGTTCACCGAAGCTCAAGATTTTATTCCTGGAGGGGTGAACTCCCCTGTCCGTGCCTTTAAAAGCGTGGGAGGCGATCCTATATTCATGAAACGTGCAGAAGGGGCTTACATGTATGATGAAGATGGAAATGCCTACCTGGATTTGATTAATTCCTGGGGACCTATGATTTTGGGCCATTCGCATCCTGCCGTGGAGAATGCTGTTCGAGAGGTCTTGAGTTCTTCTTTTAGTTTTGGCACCCCGACGGAGATTGAAGTGGAAATGGCCAAGCTTATTGTAGAAGCGGTCCCCTCAATTGATAAGGTTCGTATGGTCAATTCTGGGACAGAGGCGACCATGAGTGCGATTCGCTTGGCGCGTGGATACACCCAGAAAGATAAAATCATCAAATTTGCCGGATGTTACCACGGGCATGGGGATAGCTTCCTGATTGCTGCCGGAAGTGGGGCCATGACCTTCGGGGTGCCCAATAGTCCAGGCGTTACAGAAGGCGTTGCCAATGATACCCTCATTGCCCGCTTCAATGACCTCGACCATGTTCGGGATTTGGTAACAAGTTATATAGGGAAAGTAGCAGCCATCATTTTGGAACCTGTAACGGGAAATATGGGGGTCATTCGTCCAACTCCTGGTTTTTTGGAAGGTCTAAGAGCCTTATGCGATGAAGCAGGGATTTTGCTAATTTTTGACGAGGTGATGACAGGCTTTCGATTGACTTATCGGGGTGCACAAGGGCTTTTGGACATTATGCCAGACATTACTTGTTTGGGAAAAATTATTGGAGGAGGTATGCCAGTTGGCGCTTATGGGGGCAAAAAGGAAATTATGGAATACGTCTCGCCCGCCGGACCGGTCTATCAGGCCGGTACCTTATCAGGTAATCCGTTGGCGATGAACGCTGGCTTTGCTACCTTGAATTATTTAAAGTCCCATCCCGAGATATATGATAAAGTGGCTCGCTCTACGGAGAAATTGGCTAGCGGAATGGCCAAAATTTTCACCCAAAAAGGAATCCCCTATCAAATTGGTAGGGTAGGGTCTATGTTCACCCTCTTTTTCAACCCCAATCCCGTCGAGAACTTCGATGATGCAAAAGCATGTGACACAGAAGCCTTTGGTCGCTTTTTCCGCAACATGCTGGAAAATGGGGTCTATATGCCTCCTAGCCAGTTTGAGGCGATGTTTATCTCTCAATCTGTAGAGGAAAAGGAGGTTACTTTGTTTTTGGAGGCTTGTGAGAAGTCTTTGGGGTAGCTTAGTCCATCTGGTATAAAAAAATTGAAATCCAAAAAAGTCATCCCTCACACCAGGGATGACTTTGCTTATTTCATTAAATCTATTTGAGCAGGTAAATGCTTATTTCTTCAATACCAGCTTCAACGAAGCGAGCTCTTCTCCTACTTGTACATTGAGTAGATACATACCTTCAGGAAGCAGAGAAGCATCCAATCCTAATTCATGGAGGCCCGCCCCCAGCGTCCGCTCAGTCGCAGGAAGTACCTGTTGACCTATGGCATTGCTTAGAGAAACCCTTACTTCCTCCCTCTGTTCTAGTTGGAAGCGGATAGTTGCTGTTCCTGAGAAGGGATTGGGATAGCTCGTCAGACCAATGGTCTGGGTGAGATTCAAGTTTTCTGCTACACTAACAGGGGCATCTCCTAGCCACCAGTTGAGGTCCCCTAATTGCATATCGTCTAAACTTGCAGTAGCTGAAACAGCCTCTTCCTGGTAGCGGAAATTGAAGGGGAGTTGATCCGTGGTACCCCCGCCCCCTGCATCTAGTGGAGGGGTATTGTTCCCTGGATCGGGGTCGGTATACCAGGTAAGTACGATACTTCCCAGGCTATCCACTGAGGGGCCTGCCTGGAATTCAAGGGGTTCAGAGAGCTGAGAAGCTGCAGCTGCAGAATCGATGAAAGATAGGACTGCTTCGTTGTAAATGGGCACAGCCATTACAGAATCGGGATATTGCCCGGCAACAGCCGCTGTATCCAGGTAGAAATTGTTGTTGCTAATGGTCACGCTTTGCGTTAAGTCTACGGTATCTGGTACCAGATCTAGGTTAAGGATTTTTCGGTCAAATTCACTGGTATCAATAGCGGTAGTGGTTCCAAAGAATCCCACATTGGCAAAGACATTGTTGGTCAGGGTTAAATTTGCGACAACCCCCATATCCAAGCCACGTTGCCCAATGTGAGAAGCCGTATTCTGGTTATAGGTAAAGTGATTGATAACACTGGCACCCCCATCACGTAGGATGTTGCTTGTAAGGTTGTAGAAAGTATTGTTTTCCATGAACAAGGTATCGATGTCATTCCCTCGATCATCTATAGCCCGTCCATTGTTGGGGTCTACTGTCTGACCAATGTTACTAATGATAGAATTAGTAATAAAAATCCTCATTCCGGGGTTATCCAATCGGAGAGCAGATTGACCAGACTTGTCAATGTGGCAATCGTCAATCACCACCCGGACACTGTCGGCACTGATACGCAGAGCTCGGAGGTTTAATCCGCCTAATTCATCTTCATTGGTAATATATAGCCCTTTTAGGGTGATATCTCCTCTAGGACGGAAGGGCCGGGAGGATTCTCCTCCACTGGGTACGGCAGGTTGTAAAATGGGACGTTCTCCCTCCCCTTCTGCGGCTTCGATACGAAGGGGGTATCCACTATTAGATATGCTCCCTGACAGCAGATAAAAACCATCCCTTTCTAGTCTATACAAGGTGTTTTCTGGAGAAATTCGCTCCCCCGTTTCAGTGGTATCCCCGTCTATTGCTTCATTGAGGGTACCTACTCCAGGAGCTACATCAACTATTCGCAATTCTGCAGGTGGAGGCGTTAGGTCCCACCAATTGAGATCTCCTAAGGGGCCAGCCGAAAGACTTGCCGAGGCGGAGGCTGTCGATTCCCCATATACAAAGTCAAAGGGAAGTTGTAAGGTCGTACCCCCTCCTCCTGCATCTAGGGGAGGTGTGTTATTCCCCGGATCGAGATCGGTGTACCAGGTGAGTACTATGCTTCCCAGGCTATCTACTGAGGGACCAGCCTGAAAGCTAAGAAGTTCAGAAAGTTGGGAAGCCGCTGCAGTAGAATCCACAAAAGACATAGCTGCCTCGTTATAGATGGGAACTGCCATAACGGAATCAGGATATTGGCTAGCTACAGTTGCTGTATCCAGGTAAAAGTTATTGTTATTGATGCTTATATTCTGCACCAGATCAATTGAATCAGGGACTAGGTCCAGGTTGATAATCTTTCGGTCAAACTCGCCCGATTCTATTTCCTCGGTCGTACCTAAAAAGCCCACATTGGCAAATATGTTATTGGTAAGGCTTAATTCTCCTACTATCCCCAATTCCAAACCTCGTTGACCGATATGGGTAGCTGTATTTTGGTTGTAGGAAAAATAATTTATTACGCTGGCCCCCCCATCTCTAAGAATATTACTGGTGAGGTTATAAAAGGTATTGTTTTCCATTACGAGGGTATCTATGTCATTCCCTCTGTCGTCAATGGCTCGGCCATTGTTGGGGTCTACCGTTTGACCAATGTTGCTGATAATGGAATTGGTAATAAATATCCGCATACCCGAGTTGTCCAGCCTGAGGGCAGATTGGCCGGATTTATCAATATGGCAATCATCGATTACGACTTTTACATTGTCGGCACTGATGCGTATCGCCCGGAGGTTCAAACCTCCTAGTTCGTCTTGGTTGGTTATATATAACCCCTTCAAGTAGACGTCTCCCCGGGGCCTGAAGGGGCGGGAGGACTCACCTCCGCTGGGTACGGCTGGTTGAAGGATAGCGCGTTCACCTTCTCCAGCAGCTTCGATCTTAAGGGGCCATCCACTGTTGGAAATACTTCCACTAAGTAAGTAGAATCCTCCTCTCTGAACCCGGTAAATAGTTGATAAGGAGTCCATGCGTTCCCCTGTCTCTGTTGTATCTCCATCTATGGCAGCATTCAAGGTGCCGACTCCAGGTTCTACATCTACAAAGCGTTGAGCAGATACAAAGGAAGGAAATAGAACGAGCAATAGGCTGAGTGAAATGAGTAGGAAGGTATTTTTCATAGGTATATTGGGTTGGAAATGGACAGTTAATACTGAGGTATTGATAAGTTAATATAAGTTCAATCTTTCACAATCAAAAACTATATTTTACCCCCAAATCTCCTGTCCAGCCGAAGTATTCTTCCCGCGTAGGGAAGCCAATTGCCACAAAAGTCCTTTGAGGTGTATTTGAGATGTTATTCATGTTGGCGATTAGGGCCAAACCCGTTTTCCCCAATTTTTGTTGGATACTCAGGTCCCACCGTTGAAAGGAATCTGTAAATCCATCCTGTTCTTCCCTTCTGCCTACGGTTCCCAGGCTTTCGCTCTGATAAACCACAGAAAGGCGCCCTGAAAACCCTTTATATTCGTATCCCAGGGATACGTTAAAAATGTGTTCCGCTTGACCAGGAACTCTCCCAGCTCTCAGGGTATCTATCACCACTGGGCGGAAAGGGGGTTCAGGGCTTCTTTCAGGACCTACCTGAAAAAACGGATAGAAGGTTTCTGCTTTTACAAAGGAATAATTCGCTGAAAGGAGAATGCCGTTGAAGGGTTTGGGCAAGAACTTAAAATTAGTTTGAAGGTCAAATTCTAACCCATAAGCATTTGCATCTGCCACAGCATTCACAGGACGTACATAGTCATATCCTTGAGTAGGCCCTTGATTAGTAATTCTACTAGTCCTGACATAGTCTATATCTGTAAGTTCTTTGTAAAAGCCTCCGATGGTAAATAAGCCAAACTTATTGTAGAAGGAGAAGAATGCATCGAAATTCCACACTTGGGTATGTCGCAATTCTGGCGCCCCTTCCTCTACAATTCCCTCAAAGTGGTTGATCCGCTGCCAGGGGACCAGATTGAAGAAATTGGGCCGAGAGAGGGATTTGGTAGCAGCCAATCGGATATCAAACCAAGGGGCAAATTTATACCGCAAGTGTAACATAGGGAGAATCTCCGTATAGGATCTGTTCCCAGTGGTATCCCTCAGCCCCGAAACAAAACCTCCAGTTAGCGGTGTACCAAAAATACTGCTATAGGCATTTTCTGTCTCCTCTATACGAACTCCTGATAAGAGCATTAGGCGTTTATCAAAAAAATGGAACTCACCCATCACGTAACCAGCTTGGATGCTTTCCTCCGCATCATAATCCCGTAAATCAGTCTGCTGATCCACCTCATAATATTCTCTGTAGGTTTCGGCAAACTGATTCAGGCCGTTTAAATCTAATGTGGGTCCGAAGACATAGCGGTTTTGAAGGAATTCCCCAGGGTCAAAGGAGCCGATGAAGTTATAAATGGAAATGCGGTTCCTTGCATCTAGTTGAAAGTCTCCAGGATGATCTCTTATGACAGCGGGAATACCTCCAAATGCCGTCCAGATTTGAGTTAAATCTCTGGTTCGGCTTTTGTCTCGAATTTTTGCCCCTGCCTTTAAATACCCACTGAATGATCTTCCTGCTTCAAGAGGAACCTTTAAGTCTATTTGAGCTGTAAGGTTCTCATCGAGTATATCATCAAAATTGAGCGTAGCATCGTGGAAATAGGTCTCATCCAGGTTGTTTTTAGCGCCTGCAGGAATAAACTCCGGTCCCTGATTTTCTACCAAGTCTCCAGTGAAGGCTCCCAACTCCCGAAAGCGGGCAAAATGTGAATAAGGCGTTTCTCGGGTGGTACGGGAGAAAGAAGCCAGCCAGGACAATTGCAGTTTGAGAAAATTGAGGTTGTACTCTCCACTCAAACTGTGTGTTTGAAGTAAGGTGTTTATCTCCCTATCTCGTAAATCTCTTTCCTGATAAGAGGCCCCAACGCGATAGCGCCTTCTTCTTCTCACTTCCTCCCTATCCGTACTACCTAGGAAACTAGATAAGAGTAGAAAGCCTTTGTCGAGTTGATAATCCAAGCTAAGGCTGCTACCATATCGATACCTCACCTCTTGTCGATCAGCCAAGTTGAGATTATTGATGGAGAGGATTGATCTGTTGTTATTGTCTATGCCGTCTTGAACATATCCTGCTTCCAGTAAGTCGGAGCTTCGATTGACCCGTTGATAATTCCCCGTCAGTATAACACCAAGCTTATTATTTAAAAATCGGTTACTCAGGTTGAAGTTCCCTCGCCACTGGCCATATTCTTGCTCGTGGTTGTTATACCCTGAGAGTAACCTAACCGATCCTTTGAAACCTTCTGCAGCTTTTTTGACTACAAAGTTGATCGTTCCTCCAACCGCATCTCCATCTTTGTCGGGTGTTAAGGCTTTGAATACCTCTATCCCTTCCAAGGCATCAGTGGAAACCATCGTCAGGTCAACCGATCGATCCTCAGGATCTGTTGAGGGAACTCTCACGCCATTTACTGTAATGGAATTGAAGCGAGGAGATAAGCCCCTTACTACCACCTTGGTTCCTTCGCCGGCATCTCTAAGAACGGCAATCCCCGGTAACCTGCCCAGGCTCTCTGCCGCGTTTTGATCTGGTAATTCCTGGATCTTCTCCTTGGAAATTACATTTACAATGGTATTTGAATTCAATTGTTGGTTGATAGCAGCCCGCTGACCTTTTAATTGAGCGGAAATGATCACTTCTTCGGTAGAAACCCCAATAGGCTGAAGGCGAAATATATGAGTACTCTCTCCTCCTTTCTGAATGTCAATTTCCACTTGAATTTTCTCGTATCCCAAATAGGAGCAGACAACAACTTGTTTCCCAAAGGGGATATTAAAAAGCCGGTAGTCTCCGTTTACAGTTGAGGTTGTGCCCCTATTGTTTGCTTCCAGGTAAACGGTAGCGAAGGCCAGTTCCTCACCTGTAATAGCATCGACCACCTTCCCACTGAGTGTACCACTTCCTTGACCTAAAAGATGGGATGGCAAAAACAGAATTAGGAAACTTATACATAGGAATCTAGGGTATCCGTTCAACAATCTATTCATAGTCCTGCAGTAAGGTTAGTCAAAACTTCAATCTGAAGAGAGAACAGAATATACTGAAAAGGAGGGAGATCCAATAGGAAGAAGCCCAGAATTATTTAGAAAGGAGGGAAGGAAATACCTGCAAGTCTATTCCCCAAACCAAGGGCATCAAGAAATATACAGCGAGGCTTACCACTAAAATAGAAATGAGGTTTAACACAAAGCCTGCTCGGACCATTTCTCGTATACTTAAATAGCCTGAACCAAAGACAACAGCATTGGGGGGAGTAGCTACGGGTAGCATAAAGGCACAAGAAGCAGATATACAGGCAGCTACCATAAGACCATAGGGATGGACACCAACGGCAGGTGCCAATTCGGCCAATACTGGCATCATGAGGGTACAAGTTGCTACGTTGGAAGTGATCTCAGTAAGAAAATTAACTGTAGCAACTACTATGAGCAATAAGAAAAAGAAGGGGATCCCATCCAAGGAAGTGAGTTGTTGACCTAGCCAGGCGGCAAGTCCTGAATCGGCAAAGCCTTTGGCAATGGCAAAGCCTCCCCCAAAGAGTAGTAATATGCCCCAGGGAAGCTTCAAGGCTGTTTCCCAATCGATCAAGGCTTCTTTTTCGCGAGAAGGGGCGGGAATGATAAAGAGTAAAGTCGCCCCTACCAAGGCAATAATCGTATCGTTTACCTGAGGAAGAACAGGGGTAATCAAGGTTTTCCGAAAAATCCAAGCTAAAGCTACTGTCGCAAATACAAGCAGGACCCTTTTTTCCTCCCCACTCATTTGTCCCATGGACAACAATTCTGAACGAATTAATTTTCCTCCTCCCAAGACAGGTTTATTATCCAGTCGATAGGCATTGCGGACTAGGTGTT
Organism: Bacteroidia bacterium; assembly: GCA_965263105.1. Lineage (GTDB taxonomy): Bacteria > Bacteroidota > Bacteroidia > J057 > J057 > JBCCTX01. The sequence continues at coordinate 3,689,623 of CBDHGL010000003.1, forward strand.
GCCAACAGAGAAAAAGCAAGACAATACTAATCGGTAGACCGAGCAACATCCATTCGGTGAAATCTATTTCTTGTTGATAAAATTCGGAGACGAAGCCCGATACAACCAAGTTAGTCGGAGACCCTACTAGGGTAGAAATGCCCCCAATAGAAGCGGAGTAGGCAATGGCCAGCATCAAAGCCTTACCAAAGGCCGATGATCGTTTTTCTTCGGAATTGCCAGATAGAAGGGATTGAAACTGCTGGATTACCGCTAGCCCTATGGGAAGCATCATGACAGAAGTCGCTGTATTAGATATCCACATAGATAAAAAGGCAGTAGCAAGCATAAAGCCTAAGACCAGTTGATGCATCTGAGTGCCGGTCTTAAGGATAATGTTTAAGGCGATTCGCTTATGCAGCATCCATTTCTCCATGGCCAGGGCTATCATAAAGCCCCCTGCATACAAATAAATGATTGGATTGGAGTAAGGGAGCGCCGTGTCTTTAATACTTAGTCCATTTGTTAGGGGAAATAATACTAGGGGGAGAAGAGAGGTGACAGCAATGGGGATTGCTTCTGTAATCCACCAGATGGCAATCCAAAGGGTAGAGGCCAGGACGGCTTTTGCCTGATACGCCATAACCTGCTCATCTATTCCTGTCATGCAAAAGATAAAAAGTAAGGGGCCTAATGCCAGATGAAAATTTTTGCTCAATAGAATATTGCTCCTTCTTTTTGTCTCCATTTCTTTCCCTTTGATCCTTGGAAATAATATCTGGGCAAGATAGGGAGTTATTAGGAAATAGTTAATAGTCCATGATCCATAGTATGAAGTCCGTAGTCCAAAGTTGGTGGTCAATAGTGAGGCCTGAGCGTGTTGATTTATTTCCTTCCATTTCTGACTCTTACAAATGCAGCCCGTTGGCCCCGGTCATTCAACCACTGACCACGGGCTACCGACCACAGACGACTAACTATTTAGCAAATTCAACATACTTATTTTCAAATAATATTTTATGTTCGTATTTTGTGAACATGATACTAATAGGTTGTGTATATTTAATTCTTTTATGAAAAATTGCTATACAATTTTAATTATCCTTGTTGTAGGACACTTTTTTACCTTAGTAAATGTTTGTGCACAATCCAATATTCGTGTGGCAGAAACCTTTGATTCCAACCAGTCAGGATGGAAGGAAGGAAAAAGTCCGGATCTCATTGCCCAAATAGATTCAGGCTCCTACCAGATTGAAATCAAGAAGAAGGGAGGTCGATTTTTCAGTACCCGGCAGTTTTACATGGAGCGAGATTCCTCCTATCTTCTCACCTGTTCATTTGATATAGACACGGCAGTTTCATCTGGGTATTTTGGGTTGATTTGGGGAGCAAAATCTGGAAAGGACATGTTTACCCTGCAGGTAAGAGACTCACTTTGGGTACTCAAGGAATATCTGGGAGGCAAGGGAAAAACCTTGGTCAAAGGATCCCTAAAAACAATCAATGGGGGTTCTTATTCCTACAAAGTCCTTCGTCAAAGAGAAGCCTTTAATATTTTTATCAATGAGGAGCTTATTTATAAAGGAGAGCAGTTGGAACTGAAAGGGCACCATATGGGCTTCTTGGCCTTTGACCCAATCAAGGTTGAGGTTAATTCTCTCAGCCTAAAAACCGATGATAAGATTCCTATGCTGGCTAACCTTCCCATTGGACTCAAAAAGAAAAATCTGGGACAGGCGATCAATTCCTCCAGCGCAGAGAAAATGCCAGTGATCTCACCTGACGGAAAACATATCTTTTTCTCCTCTAGAGAAGAAGGTAAGTTGGACCATGTATACATGGCTAAGAGAGAATCAAAGAGCAAATGGTCAGAAAAGATGAAAATGCCCTGGCCGATCAATGTGTCAAATTCCTCTAGCGGCGTGTTCTCTATCAGCCCAGATAACAATACCTTGTACATGAATGGCCGTTATGAAGACAGCGTATATGTCGGTACGGGGATTAGTTATATTTCAAGGGGCAAGGATGGATGGGAAAAGCCTAAGAATATTCAAATCCACGAGTATTTGAATGAAGGGGAACATGTAGAGCACCACCTCTCGGCTGATGGAAAAACCCTTCTCCATTCCATTATTGACAGTAGAGATAGCGAGGGAGCTTATGATCTATACGTGAGTTTTCGTATAAATGACTCCACTTGGTCCCAACCTATGAATTTGGGTAAGAAAATCAATACCGATGGGGATGAAATTTCGCCCTTTCTTTCTCCCGATACTCGAACCCTTTATTTTTCCACCAATGGAAGGGAAGGATTTGGCAACGCTGATATATTCGTTTCGAGAAGGTTGGATGAATCCTGGACCCAATGGAGCACCCCTCAAAATTTAGGGCCGGATGTGAACACCTCAGAGTGGGATGGATATTTTAGCCTGGATGCACGTGGTGTCTATGCGTATTTTACCTCCCGATCCAACAGCTTGGGTAAGGCCGATATCTTTCAAATGCTGGTTCCCCCTATTGCGCGCCCTCAACCCGTTATCATTTTAAATGGAAGAGTAAAGGATGCTGGAACAGGTCAACCACTTGCTGCCCAAGTAACATGTAGAGATTTGCTTACAGACGAAATTATCGGAATGGCCCATTCTGCTCCCAAAAGTGGAGCCTATAAGATTGTTCTTCCTAAGGGTCGGTATTATAGCTTTGAAGCGGAGAGGAAAGGCTTTTTTGCTATACGAGGGAATCTGGATGTAAGTGAATTGAGTGCATTTAAGGAAATACGTCGTGATCTCGCATTAGCTCCGCTGGAGAAAGGTCAAAATATTTTACTCAACAACGTCTTCTTTGATGCGGGGGATTCTAAATTGAGGAAAGAATCTGCCATGGAATTAGAAAGGGTGTGTCAACTTCTCAGCGAACATCCCGAGATGGAGGTAGAAGTTGCAGGCCATGCGAATGGGATGATGGAAATTGATTCAAATTTGCAGCTCTCTCAAAAGCGAGCAGAAGAGGTTCGCAATTTTATCCTCAAATGTGGACTTCCTGGTGATAGGGTAGTGGCAAAAGGCTATGGAGAATCTCAACCCATGAAGAAGAATCCAATTGAAGGCCAGTGTAGAGGAGATAAACGTGTTGAACTGGTTATTTCCACTTTTTAAACCAGGAGCCGACTTTAATGGCTATGACGCCTAAGAAGGCTTCTTTAATGATACCTTTGGAGATTTTGGACTCCCCCATCTCCCGGTCTTTAAAAATAATGGGAACTTCTTTAATAGAAAACCCATATTTCCAGGCTCTGAATTTCATTTCAATCTGGAAAGCATAACCCACAAATTTAACAGGGTCCCGGAGGATTTTCTCCAGGACCCTTCTTTTATAACATTTGAAGCCGGCTGTGGTATCCCGGATGGGCATACGTGTAACCCAACGTACATAAACGCTCGCGAAATAACTCATTAATACCCGAGACATCGGCCAATTGACTACGTTGACACCGGTTATATATCTGGATCCTATGGCGACATCATGTCCTTCCTCCGCACAGGTAGAAAGTAATAAGGGAAGAGATTCAGGGTCATGGCTAAAATCAGCATCCATTTCAAGAATATAATCATAATTGTGCTGCAAGGCCCATTTAAACCCGTGAATATAGGCTGTGCCTAATCCCAACTTTCCCTGGCGTTCCTCCATGAATAAGCGGCCAGGATACTCTTTTTGGAGGTCTCTGACGATCTCAGCTGTTTGATCTGGAGAACTATCTTCTATGATCAGTATGTGGCTATCCATGACCTCAAATACCTTTTTGATGAGCTGGGCTATATTATCCCGCTCATTGTATGTGGGTATTACGATAATACTAGAAGCCATGAATGGAATAAATTAAGCCTCAAAGAAACTCAAAGCTTTTTCAAGTTCAAAGAATTTGACCTATCTAACCCTAATTTGTTCGCTTGCGCAGGAAACTGTTAGTTTGTATGAAAATCCTGGATTACTATATGCCGCAAAAGAAGCAACTCGCTATACTCGGATCAACGGGTTCGATCGGTACCCAAGCATTGGAAGTCGTAGATCAGATGCCTCACAAATTTGGTATTACTGCTCTCACAGCCAACAATCGGGCAGAACAACTCATCAAACAAGCTCGTAAGTACTGTCCCAAAGTGGTCGTAATAGGTAATCCTAAGCACTACCCAGACGTAAATGATGCCTTGTCAGGACTGGGAATTGACGTAAAAACAGGGGAGAAGGCCTTGGAAGACATCATGGAGAGAGAAGACATAGACCTGGTTGTAACAGCCTTGGTAGGATTTTCCGGCCTTCGACCAACTCTTGCAGCCCTCCAGTCTGGGAAGGATATTGCCTTGGCCAATAAAGAAACATTAGTAGTAGCGGGTGAACTAGTGATGAATCAGGCAGAAGCAAAGGGCCTGTCTATCCTACCAGTAGATAGTGAGCACTCTGCATTATTCCAATGCCTGATGGGAGAATCTCCCCAGTCTATAGAAAAAATTATCCTAACGGCATCAGGGGGGCCTTTTCGAGGCTTTACGTTAGAGCAACTTTCATCTGTAAGTGTGGAGCAAGCCTTAAATCATCCAAATTGGGAGATGGGAGCAAAAATTACCATTGACTCGGCTAGTATGATGAATAAAGGCTTAGAGGTAATTGAGGCTCGCTGGTTATTTGATCTGGCCCCCGAAAAAATAGAGGTTATTGTGCATCCTCAATCCATTATCCATTCCATGGTTCAATTTGAGGATGGGAGTATGAAGGCACAAATGGGCCTACCAGATATGCGTCTGCCCATCCAATTTGCCATGGGTTTTCCCGACCGACTCCCAAATAGTTTTCCCCGTTTCAATTTTGTGGACTACCCCCATCTCAGTTTTGAAAAAGTAGATACAACGGTATTCCGGAATCTGGCACTTGCCTTTCAGGCACTGAGGGAAGGAGGTGGTCTCCCTTGTATTCTCAATGCAGCTAATGAAATAAGCAATGCACTTTTTCGAGAGGGGGAAATACCCTTCGTTTCCATAGCAAAATTAAACGAAGGAGCTATGAAAGCTATTCGCTTTCATGCCACACCTGGACTGGAGGACCTGATACAACTCGATCGAGAAACTCGTAGTTGGGTAAGGGAGAACTACCATAGCTACCAATAACCTCAATTTCTGGGTTTTAAGTCGTAAGAAATCAAACTATCGGATTCTTTTATTCGTAACATTTGTGTTGTAGTTTCGCAGTTTGACGAAAACCGGATATGAGTAAATCAAAAAACCAGCCTTACATTCGATTGGGGATTATCGTAGGAGTGATTCTATTGGCGTTAATAGTTGCCAGAATTATTGGGCCTGAAGCCTTTGAAGATACTACCTATTTCTTGAAAGCTGTGGGGCTAGTTTTGCTTGGCATCACCTTGCTGGTCACCATTCATGAACTTGGGCACTTTCTTACTGCCAAGTGGTTTGGCATGCGTGTGGAGACCTTTTCCATCGGCTTCCCACCCAAACTTTTCAGTATCAAACGAGGAGAAACCGATTACCAAATAGGAGCCACCCCCTTGGGTGGTTATGTGAAAATATCCGGGATCATTGATGAGTCTATGGATACTGAGCACATCAATGATGAGCCACAACCCTGGGAATTTCGGGCAAAACCCGTCTGGCAAAGGCTGATAGTCATGACAGGTGGGGTGATCATGAATGTTCTTTTGGGGATTTTGATTTTTGCCATGATGACCTTCGCATTTGGAGAGCGTTTTACTCCCATCGACCAGTTAAAGGAGGGAATAGCCGTACGGAAGACCGTAAAAGAGACCAATCGCTGTGGAGACGAGATTGAAAAGACAACCTTGGGCTATTTCTTGGGATTTCGCTCAGGAGACAAATTGCTTTCATACAATGGCAAGCCCTTTTCTTATTTTGAAGAATATAATTCCCCAGCCCTCTTAATTGAAGAAGATGCCTATTTCGAAGTAGATAGGCAAGGGAGAAAAGTAAAAATTGATGTTCCTTCTGGGGTGTTAAATGCCTTCAATAACGATTCTATTGAAGTCTTTCTTTTTAGTCCGTTGAACTATCCCGCCAAAGTTCTCCTTAGCAAGGACGATACTTCCTACCAAAAGATGTTTGATGGTCAATCTCCTGCGGAAATTGCAGGTATGGAAAGTGGAGATGTGATCACCCGTATAGAAGACCAAGACATTAAGTATTACGATGACCTATTAGCCATTATCCCTACCTTGGCCAACCGTGAAGCCTCCATTACTGTAAGGCGTGCTGATAGCCTTCAGACACTAACAGTTAAGTTGGATTCAAGTGCTAAGTTGGGAATTTTACCACATCCAGATGGGGTTCCGGAATTTTCCTCAGAAGTAAGGAAGTACGGTTTCTTTGAGTCTTTCCCAAAGGGCTGGGATAAAGCTATATCCGTGATCGCCTTAAATATTAAAGGCTTTGCCCAAATTTTTAAGGGAAATGCTAGCGCCAAAAATTCTGTCATGGGCCCATTGGCTATTGGCAAGGTTTACAAAACTCGATACGATGACTATGGCTGGGCTGGGTTTTGGGAACTTACAGCTTCCTTAAGTATGATTCTGGCCTTTGTCAATATTCTCCCAATTCCCGCATTGGATGGGGGCCATGTATTATTCCTTTTGATTGAAGCGATCACGCGAAAAGAGCCCTCTACAAAGGTCCGTATTATCGCTCAACAGATAGGTATGTTTTTGCTCTTGGGATTGATGGTCCTCGTTATTTTCAATGATACCTTTACCCACTTGTTGGGTACATGTTAAGGCAAACTCGCCGTTTCATATAAGTATTTCTTGGCCATGAACCATTCTTAATATGTATGGATATTTTCACCAAATATCTTTGGTGGATACTTTTTTTCTGTATTTTTTACGTGGAAGTCCTGTATTGTTGGATTATTAAGAATATATTGTGAATATTGAATACTCAACAGTGACTTAAAGGGTGTTCCCTAGTCTAGATTAAAAAGGATTTCAAATTATTACCTTCAATAAACCCATCCACTATCATGAATCTACGTACTTGGCTCATTCTATTATTAACCTTAATATGGTTTTTAATAGGGGGAGTTTATGACTGGGTGTGTAAAGACTGTTCCAATCAAAATTTAACGGGTCCTTCTGTTGCTTCTGGAGAAATTCCTAAAGGAGCAATGGGATTATTACCATTGAGTTTTGACTGGTCTAGTGATTCCCCCGGTTCTGAAGGAAAGTTAATAGACTTTCTCAATGCAAAGCTAGCTAATTATAACGGTGAAGATTCTCTGGTTATTACAGGGCATTATTTTCCTGGAGAGGAAGCTCCTGACGGCTTTGCGACTATGGGCTTCGCTCGCGCACAGAAAATCAAAGATCTGTTGATTCGTCAGGTTTCATCTGGCGATGTGAATTTGCCTAATTTTGACCCAAACAAGATTATCCTGCGATCTAAAGAATTGGATGAAAGAGCCGGAATGGAAAATGCCTCTTTTGAAGGAGGAGACTTGACCCTTATTCCACCATCCATTTCTCTGGCGCCTATAGTCTTTAATTGGGATGATGATAATCCCATTATCGGAAAGGGCTTATCTTCCTACCTATCTGAGCTATTAGCAAACTATAATGGGGAAGATTCCCTGGAGATAACAGGCTATTACTATTCTGACGAAGAAGCTCCTGCTGGCTTTGCCAATATGGGACTTGCTCGCGCGCAGAAGCTCAAGGACCTCTTATTAAATCAGATTAGTTCAGGTGAGGTTTCTCTACCTAACTTTAATCCAGACCTGGTCAAATTGTCTTCCAAACTTCTGGATTACTCAGATAATGCTAGAATCTATCCGTTCTCAGGTTCGCCTATTTTTGATTTTGCCGCCTTATCCCCGCAGTCTACTTTGCCAGACATAGAGGGCAAGGCAATTGTGTATTTCCCCTACAATTCTACTACTCGGATTCCCGACGCAAAGTTCGATACCTATGTAGGCAACTTGGTAGAAGTTTTGTTGAAATCCGACGCTTCTCTCTCCATAGTTGGGCATACGGATAATAGGGGAGGGGAGGCCTACAACAAAAGCTTGGGACTCAACAGAGCTCGAATCATCAAGCAAATGCTTGTAGAAAGAGGAGTTGATGCCAATCGGATTAGTATCTCCTCCAAAGGGTACAATGAACCGGCCAGTGATAACAATACTGACAAAGGAAGACAGCTTAACAGAAGAGCGGAACTTTTTATTAACCAATAATCGACAAGCCTAACACAATATAACTATGTTTTCGAATTGCACTTCATTTCTTATGCCCTTTTTGTGGTTCCTCGGGGCCTTTGGATTAGGGTACCTGTTGAGACATTTTCTCAACAATAGCAAAATGGCCAAACTACAGGCCCAGTTGGACGCAAAAGCATCAGGTTCGGATTCCATCAGCGGAGATGGATCGTTAAATACCGGAGTAGTAGCAGGTTCTGGATCTGCTGATAAAGACGACTTTAAATTGTTGGAAGGAATAGGCCCACGCGTGGAATCCATTCTTAATGGAAACGAGATTGAATCTTACTCAGCTCTTGCTACTACTGATCCCAGTAAGTTACGCGAGATTTTGGACAAAGAAGGTGGGCGTTTTCGCTACCTGGATCCTACTTCCTGGCCACAACAGGCTTCTTTGGCTGATGATGGAAGGTGGGAAGATCTTGAAGAACTACAGGAAGAACTCATCGGTGGGGTGTACTATGGACCTACTGGTCAATACAAAGATGCGGATGATCTAAAGAGAATAGAAGGAATTGGACCGAGAGTAGAAGGCTTACTCAATAATTCAGGCATACATACCTGGAAGCAATTGGGAGATGCAGACGTAGATAAGCTCAAAGGAATACTCGAGGTCGCTGGAGGGCGGTACAGGGAAATGAACCCTACTTCTTGGCCACGGCAGGCAAATTTAGCCGCTAGTGGTAAATGGAGTGAATTGGACGAACTACAAGAAGAATTAATTGGTGGAGAATATGTGATGGGCGGACCCGTTGGAGGAGTAGCCGGTAGTGAGCAGGACGACTTGAAATCTATTGAAGGGATTGGATCTAATGTGGCCGACTTGTTGAATAAGGCAGGTATTAATTCCTTTGAGGAACTCTCCTCCAAGTCTCCACAGGAACTACGCCTGATCTTAGACAAAGAAGGAGACCGCTTTGAGAACTTGGATCCTACTTCTTGGCCTCAGCAAGCTTGGTTGGCTACTTCTGGAAGATGGGAAGAACTCTCCTCTTTACAGGATGAACTTATTGGAGGCCTTTACGTCGGACCTATCGGCAAGAGTAAGGACTCTTCCGACCTCAGCAAAATTGAGGGGATTACTCCTCGGGTAGAAGGACTGCTTAGTAGTGCAGGAATCCAAAACTTTGACGATTTGGCCAATACGGACTCGGTCAAGTTAAGAGGTATCCTTACTGCGGCAGGAGCTCCTTACAATAGCCTGGATACGAGTTCCTGGTCAAAACAAGCCAGTCTTGCGGCTGATGGAAAATGGGAAGAACTATCTTCTCTTACAAGACGAATTGGTCAGTGGAGCCTATGGCAGCGGTAGTGCAGGTGCTGGAACGGCTAGTGGAGATGACCTGCGTGAGATTGAAGGGATAGGGCGAAGTGCTGCCAAAGCCTTAAATGATGCAGGCATTACTACCTTTGATGAATTGTCTGCTAAGTCTCCTGAAGAGTTAAAGAACATCCTGGCTCAGCATGGGGATAAGTTTGCAGGATTAGATACCGGTTCTTGGCCTCGTCAAGCTGCGATAGCAGCCAATGGCAATTGGGATGAGCTAGATGATTTACAGGGAGAGCTGACAAGCGGATCTTATACAGGACCTTCTTTTACCTTCAAGAATGACTTGAAAGCGATAGAAGGAATTGGAAGGAAAACGGAGCTTGCTCTAAATAATGCGGGGATTTATACGTTTGAAGATCTTTCGGCAAAATCTCCTGAGGATCTCTCAGCCATACTTTCCAAGGAAGGAGATCGCTTTGCGCTGATAGATCCCAGCACTTGGTCAAAGCAGGCTAGTTTGGCTGCCACAGGCTCTTGGGATGAGCTCGATACCCTGCAAGGGGAGCTTATTGGCGGAGTCGCTCTTGGAACTCCCGTAAAAAATGACTTGAAAGTCATCGAAGGGATCGGGATGAAGATCGAAGGTCTTTTGAACGACGATGGAATTCACACTTGGGAGAAGCTCTCAGAGACTACTCCAGACCACCTGAGAGGGGTTCTGGATAAAGCAGGCCCAAGATATAAAATGCATAAGCCAGATACTTGGCCTGAGCAGGCTGGTTTGGCTCATGCAGGAAAATGGGATGAACTGTCAACCCTTCAGGAGAAATTGATTGGAGGGGTAGAAGTAGATGACCTTAAGGCAATTGAAGGTATTGGACCTCGTATGGAAAGTATCCTGAAAAAAGAAGGTATCCTCACCTGGCAGGATCTAGCTGAAACAGATCCGAATAGATTGAAGGAAATTCTGGGTAAGCATGGCAACCGCTACGCTATGGTAGATCCCACTTCTTGGCCTCGCCAAGCTTCTTTGGCTACGGTTGGCAACTGGGGAGAATTGGAGACCTTGCAAGATGACCTCACAGTAGGAAGAATTGTCCAGGCAGATGACCTAAAGCAGATAGAAGGTATTGGACCCAAAGTAGAATCTTTACTTAAAGGGGCAGGAATAACTACTCTGGATCAAATTGCCAATACCAGTGAAGATGACTTCAGAACCATTCTGTCAAATGCAGGAGATCGTTATCAGCTCATAGACCCTTCAACGTGGGCTCAACAAGCAAAATTTGCTCAAACAGGCAACTGGGGAGAATTGGATGCCTTACAGGCAAATATTAACCCAGGTGCCTATGGCGCCATGGCCCCCGCTTCGGGTGGGAGCAGTGCAGTGGAAAAAGACGATTTGACCCGTATCGAAGGCATTGGACCAAAGATGGCGCAGATGCTAAATGAAAATGGCATCTATACCTTCAAGCAATTGTCTCAAACTCCGACTACTAAGCTTCAAGCCATGCTAGATGCAGGAGGGGATCGCAATAAGATTCATAATCCTGAGACCTGGGCAGAACAGGCTGGTCTTGCAGCTTCCGGAAAATGGAAGGAATTGGATACCTTGCAGGATGAGTTAATTGGAGGCGTTAGGGTGAAGAAATCTGCTTCTGGATCTAGCTCTTCAAAGGGAAAGTCATCTCGCAAAGCGAAAGGGAGGTGGAAGCGGTCAGAAAGATGATTTGAAGAAAGGTGGAGGGTATTGGTCCCTAAAATTGAAGGACTCCTTAATGCAGATGGAATCCTTACCTGGAGGCAGCTATCTCAGGCCCAATTCGATCGCCTGAAGCGTATTTTGGACGCTGCAGGTCCACGATATAGAATTCATGATCCAAGTACCTGGCCAGAGCAGGCAGGTTTAGCAGCGGATGGCAAATGGGATGAATTGGAAAAACTACAGGATGAGCTGAGTGGCGGAAGAAATAAGTAGCTACTAGCTTTATGAGAATAAAAGGCCTTGAGGTATTTACTTCAAGGCCTTTTTATTAGCCATATCCGACAATTTTGTATCTTTAACAAATGACTTACCGTATTACTCCATTAACTTAAATCAACAAACACTATGAATAAGCAAAGACTCGTACCTTCTTTCGTTTTTATTTTTATTGGTGTCCTGGTTCTGCTAACCTTGGGCTCAGGTGCCTTTAAGACGATTGACGCCGGTGAGAAAGGGGTGATTTTCCGTAAATTTGCAGGCGGGGTAGACACCTCTAAAGTTTTCCAACAAGGCTTTCACATTATAGCCCCCTGGAATACCATGACGCCATACAATGTTCGGATAAAAGAGGTAGAACTGAAAAGTATTAAGGTATTGACCAACAATGGGTTGGAGATAGATATGGACCTTACGCTTCGTTATAGCCTGATTACAGAGAAAGTGGCTGTTTTACATGATAGAGTGGGCCAGAACTACGAAAACTCTATTGTAATTCCAGAAATTCGCTCTGCTACCCGTGAGGTGATAGGAAAGTATTCTCCAGAGGAATTATATTCTGCTAAAAGAGAGATCATTCAGGAAGAGATTACCGGAAAAACAGAAAGTGCTCTTAAGGCCAAATATATTAACCTTGATGCAGTACGTATCCGCAATGTAACCCTGCCTCCAACGATTCGTACGGCGATCGAGAGTAAACTGAGACAAGAGCAAGAATCCCTTGAATATGACTTTCGCATTCAGAAAGAAACCAAGGAAGCAGAAAGGAAGCGAATTGAAGCGGAAGGTATTAAAGAATACCAGAATATTGTTTCACAAAGTCTTTCCGACCGTTTGCTCAAATGGCAGGGTATTGAGGCAACTAAGGAATTGGCTGACTCTGAGAATACAAAAGTAATTGTTGTAGGTGGAGGAGGATCGGATGGCCTTCCCCTCATTTTGGGAGGTAACTAAATTTTTGCGCTGAAGAGATACTTTCTTTACCGATAATCTCTTATGGGACCTAAAGATATGAACTTGTATCTCTAGGTCCTTGTTGTTTTGTCCGGAATATGTTTGCGGTTAATTATTGGGCATACCCACAGGCACTTTGGTTATTATTAGTTATCCCCCTTTTTTTATGGGGGTATAGAAAAATTTTTGATTCAAAAAGACTCATTGTAAATAGTTCTTTTCCGAGTGATCATATACCCAATCTGACCCCTATCCGGTGGGTGTTGGTCTATCTTCCGTATGTTTTTTACTTGTTGGCCTTAGTAGCTTGTATCCTGGCTTTAGCTCGCCCACAAGTTCAGTCGAAATGGGAAAACCAAGACTTGAAGGGGCAAGAGTTTATTTGCCTTATTGATATGAGCCAAAGCATGGTGGAGGTCGAAGGCCGAATTTCTTCCATTCAAACGTATCTTATATCCCTGTTGGAAAGTTTTGACGGTGACAGGATGGGAATAATTCTATTTGGAGAAGAAGCATTTACCTATGTCCCAATTACCTGGGATTCCAAAGCCCTCCAGGAGTTGATTGCTCGGATTAAACCTGGGATGATCCCAGCAGGGGGTACGTCAATAGGGAATGCGATCGCCCTGGGTTTAAGGAGACTAGAGTCAAGTCAATCGAATTCCCCTTCCCTGCTTCTTTTTAGTGATGGAGGTAATAATCGTAGCCTTATAGCTCCTATGAGCGCTTCTCGTATGGCAGCAGAGAAAGAAGTACCCCTCACAGCTATTATTTGGAGACCCAATCCCGATTCCCTACGATTACGCCAGAATATGGCCAGAGATTCACTTACTTGGACCCAAATGACCGAACTTGGGGGAGGACGTACCTATTTCCTTCCTTTTGCGTCAGATATTCCGAGAGATATTTCCATACATTTAGCTAGTGATGGAGACTCCCTGAACAGGAAGGAACTCAATTTCCGTAGAGTAAAAGAACTTTACCCCAATCTGCTTTTCGGAGCATTCATTTTGTTGAGCCTATCCTTCCTTTTTCGCTATAGTTCCTGGTCCAATCCCTTGGAGATGTAAGGTTAAAAATGGGCCTTTCGAATTCGATTCCATCTTTGGGTGTGTAGAATCTCCTTTCTGAGAAACTTTTCAATCATGAGCCCTCCAGTGGGGGCTGCCCAGGAACCACCACCACCAGCATTCTCTACGATAACGGCAACGGCAATTTGTGGATTATGCTTAGGGGCAAATCCAATGAAAACGGAGTGATCCTCGCCATGTGGATTCTCCACCGTACCCGTTTTGCCACACACAGGTAGATCTGGACCCAAATAAGCCTGCCTTGCTGTACCACTCTGCACCACTGACTCCATGGCATCGATTACCGCATCATAATAGGCGGGTTTAACTGGATTATACTGCTTTTCATATTGTATAGGAACCCAGGAAGGATCTGCTTCTCCTCGCGTAGCAATAGCAAAATGAGGTCTCTTGTAAAAGCCCTTGTTGGCAATAATGGCCGTTAAATTGGCCATTTGAAGGGGAGTCATTTCTATTTCACCCTGGCCAATAGAATTGCTTATCGTTGTGATGGCATTCCATCGTTTTTTTCCGTACCAGGTTTTGGGATTATCGTATAACTCGGTAGTGGGAAGGAAGCCCGCTCGTTCATAAGGAAGATCTACCAATAGCTCGTGACCCATTCCCATTTTGTACATATAGTCATGCCATACTTTAAAACTTCTGTATATGTCACCGCCAAATTTTTTGCTATTTAAAAAGTCTACATAAGTCGCGGCAAAGTAGGAGTTGCACGAATAACGAATGGCATTTTTTAGACTGGTTGGATGAGGGTGAAGCCGACAACCTGGTCTTCCTCTATTGCGCCAGAATCCCCCTCCACAACTGTAAACAGTTTCAGGACTAATGATCCCCTCATTCAATGCCGCAAGGGCTACAGGGATCTTGAAAATGGAGCCTGGGCTATATCGGCCCATAATAGGACGATTTAGTAAGGGCAAAAGGGAATCATTACGTAAGGTTATCCAATTTTTACGAAAATTTTGTCCCGTCAGATTGCTCGGATTGTAGGTAGGTGCACTGACAAAGGCAAGAATCTCTCCAGTAAAAGGTTGTATTGCTACGATGCTTCCCCGTTTATGGGTCATTAGATCTTCCCCAAATGCTTGTAAGGAAGGTTCAATACCCAGCATAATGTCTTTCCCTCGAACAGCGGGAAGGTCCATTTTGCCATCTGCAAAGCTTCCTACCTCCCTACCCAGCCGATCTTTTAAAATGATCTGCCTGCCGGGAACCCCTCTAAGCAGGGTATCGTAACTACGTTCAATACCAGATTTTCCTACCATATCCCCAATCCTATAGGTTCCGGGCTTTGCCATACGGATATCCGCTGAATCAACCTCCCCTATGTATCCTAAAAAACAGGCGCCTACTTCATTTTCATAGCGCCGCTTGCTGCTCATATTAAAGGAGATTCCGCCAAAGTTCCAGGTAAGTTCCTGGAGAATAGAATAGGTATTGGGCTCAATATATTGGGATAAAACTGATTCTCCGTATTTGTTGTTTTTGCGAAAGCTGGCCACCTTCTTTTCGATTTCTTCTGCTGTCATCCCCAGAAATCTTGGAAATACACTGCTATCCTCTATGATAAGCTCATTAGGAGTAACCCTCAAATCGAACAGAGGACTATTCTTTACGTAAATTTTTCCATTTCTGTCATAGATATTTCCTCTGGGAGGGACAATGATGCGATTGCTCTTGGTCCGTCTACCAGCCATTTCTCGGTACTTATCACTCAGAATTTGAATACTAAACAATCGAGAGATAAACAGGAAAAATATGCATACAAGGACAAGGAAAATTACCTGACCACGGGTTTTGTGCGAATCCATTTCCTAGAGATAATGATGAAGTGATCTTATTCCTTCTAGCGTTTGTATACCAGAATACAAATCATATAAGAAAATACAAAGGTAATGATTGTACTACTGAAAATCTTTAACAAAGTCCATCCAAAATGGCGGAAAGAGTAGGCTTCTAATAAGAAATACCCTGTGTGATGGATAAAAATTAGGGGAAGTAAAAAGAAGATATACCAAACGTAGTCCTGCTTGTAAAAGGAAAATTCGTCTGCAGCCTTGGAAAAACTACCAGTAGATGAAAGTAGCATAGCAGGCTTACGGAAACTGGCGGCCAATAAGGTAGAAAAAGTATGAATTCCTATTGATAGGGGACTTGAAAACCAATCCATAACGAGGCCCATAAAAAAACAGATGAGGTAATACAGAGGAATGGGGATATTTAACGGAACCATGAAAATGGCTACCAAAAAAACAAAGGGAGTTGCTATATTATATAGGCTTATATGGTTAAATAGGACAATTTGCAAGGTCCCGAGCAAAAGAAAAAGAAAAATATGACTAAGAGGATTCCTCATATTTGAGTTTAAACATCAGGCAAAAGATCTTCCTGGGAAAGACTATCCAATTCCGTCTTGTTTAAGTTTTTAATAATATATACTTGGTTGAGTTGATAAAAATCAGATGCTAATTTTATCCATACTTCATAAAAGCCTTCTGCAGTTTGTGCCCCTACAGAATCAACATATCCTACGGGATAATCGGGAGGAAAAATATGGCTATAGCCACTGGTAACCAAGGTATCATTGATCTGAATGACCCGGTCACTTGGGATAATTTTTGCAAAACCTTCTCTGGGATTCAATCCCTGCCATTGGTACACCCCTATATTCTCTTTGTTTTTTGACTTGATACTCAGCTTTATTTGCTGGTTTAACAGACTGATAGCGATACTGTAATTACTTGTGGTTTGGATCACTCGGCCTACGACCCCCTCCAGAGAAACAACCCCCATATCTTTTTCAATTCCGTCCTTGAATCCTTTATCTAGCGTAAAATAATTATAGGAGAGGTCTGTACTATTTTGAATAATCTTACTACTGATCAACTGATAGGATAGGTCGTCTAGAGGGACTATTGATTCTATAGCTATGGCGGAATCATTTGAGGAGATCAACAGATTCTTCAAATATTCTTTTAAGTGTAGGTTTTCCTCCAATAACTGTTGGTTATTATGGATGAGCAAATCGTTTTGCGACTGCAGAGAAAAATAAGAACTTACCTTGGCTCTTCGCTGGGCTAGACCCAAAGATACATTTAATAAGGAATCCCCTAAAGCATTTCGTTGGGGGGCATTGAACCGAATAACTAAAAACAAGGCTAATCCTTCTAAAAACAGGAAGAGGAGTACATTTCTACTAGCATATAAAAAAGATATTAGCCTAAACATGTAATTTGTACTTCATCAGGAGAAGTCAACTCATTAGGTATTTGTATTCTCCAATATTTTCCAGGCAAATTCCAGTCCCTCTTACCACAGCCCTTAGGGGGTCTTCTGCTACGTGGATCGGAAGTTTAGTCTTTTCAGCCAATCGTATATCGAGCCCCCTTAGTGCGGCCCCTCCTCCTGTAAGATGGATACCTCGATCGTAGATATCTGCGGATAGTTCAGGAGGAGTGCTTTCCAATGCTTTGAGAATAGCATCCTCAATTTTGGCAATGGATTTGTTGATGGCATGGGCAATTTCTGTGTGAGAAATCTCAATGATCTTAGGAATTCCCGTCATGAGGTCCTTACCTCTCACTTCTATAGGACTGGGAGGCTCATCCAAGTCGGGAAGGGCAGCCCCTACATCTATTTTTAGCCGTTCTGCACTACGCTCCCCAATTAACATATTGTGTTGTTTCCGCATATAATCGAGGATGTCGTCATTGAATTCATCTCCTGCAATCCGTATACTTTGATCGGTTACGATACCCGACAAAGCGATCACCGCAATTTCCGTGGTTCCTCCTCCTATATCTACGACCATATGTCCAGTTGGCTCCTTAATATTGAGCCCAATCCCAATGGCTGCCGCCATCGGTTCTGCAATCAAATTGACCTCCTTGGCTCCAGCTTGTTCGGCCGAGTCCTTTACTGCACGTTTTTCGACTTCCGTAATGCCACTCGGGATGCAAATGACCATACGATAACTCGTCGATAGCCATTTTCTTCTATTGGGTATCATTTTGATTAATCCCCGGATCATGTGTTCGGCAACAGTAAAATCGGCAATTACTCCATCTCGTAGAGGACGAATGGTTTTATACTTTTCATGGGTTTTTTCGTGCATTTGTTGCGCCTCGTTGCCTACGGCAATTACCTTCCCTGACATTCGGTCTACAGCAACGATAGAAGGTTGGTCAACAACGATTTCATCGTTGTACATAATAAGGGTATTTGCAGTACCCAAATCTATGGCAATATTAGTTGTTAAAAAATCAAATAGCCCCATTAATGTTTGAAATGACGGATTCCTGTGAAAATTAAGCACATATCCTGGTTTTCACAATAATTGATAGATTCTTGGTCTCTTTTTGACCCACCAGGCTGGACGACTACTTCTATTCCATTTTCATAAGCTAATGATACACAATCTGCGAATGGGAAAAAAGCATCCGATGCCAATACGGCTCCCTTCAGTGAAAAACCTAGGTTTTTTGCTTTGTGAATGGCTTGTCTCAAGGCATCAATACGGGAAGTTTGCCCAACACCACTACCGATGAGCTGCTTATCTCTTACCAAGGCAATGGCATTGGATTTCAGGTGTTTACATACTACATCACCAAACCAGGTGTCTGTGAGTTCTGAAGTGGTAGGTTGTCTAGACGTCTTTATTTCAATATGGTCTTTATCAAATTTAAGGGTGTCAGTATCCTGAGAAATCGTTCCATTAAGTAAGCTCTTCTGTATTCGCTTTGGATGGTATGATTTAACTTGTTTCAGAAGCCTTCGATTTTTCTTTTGCTGCAAAATTTCTAGTGCTTCAGGTAGGAACTCATGGGCGATTAACACCTCAAAAAACAATTCGGAAATCTTTTTTGCCAAGGCTGCATCGACTGTTCCGTTACAGGCTAATATTCCTCCAAAAGCAGAAATGGGATCTCCTGCAAGGGCTTTATCCCATGCTTCTGACAAGTTCTTACCCAAAGCACATCCACAGGCATTGGTGTGTTTGACGATCACAAAACAGGGCTCTTCAAACTCTTGTACCAAACCCAAGGCAGCATCGATATCCACTAGATTGTTGTAGGAAAGCTCTTTTCCATGTAGTTGATGAAATATTTCTTGGAGATCGCCATGAAAATGGGCCGCTTGGTGTGGGTTTTCTCCATATCGTAACTCTTTCTTCTCGGCACCCCCATTTAGATATGAATGGATGTGTGTATCATAGGAGGAAGAAATTCGGAAAGCTTGGGTGGCAAAGGCTTTGCGCTGAGCCAGGGAAATTTGGCCCTTTTGCTTATCCAGGAGTTCTTCCACTTCCCGGTATTGATCCTGGTTAGATACTACCCAGACATGCTGGTAATTCTTTGCCGCTCCGCGGATTAGGGCGATACCCCCAATATCGATCTTTTCAATGATCTTAGCTTCGTCCTGAACTTCCCGAACTGTTTGTTCAAATGGATAGAGGTCGACAATGATTAAGTCTATTGGAGGAATTTGGTAGGTAGCCAAGTCTTTTTGATCTGCTTCTTCATCCCTCCTGGCCAGTATACCTCCGTGGATCAGTGGATGTAAGGTCTTTACACGCCCCCCCAGGATAGAAGGATATCCCGTTTTGGAGGCAACCTCAACTACGGGTACACCCAAATTTTGTATGTATTGAGCTGTTCCACCAGTTGAATACAATTCCACTCCTTCGCGATGCAAGGCATGTATAATTGCCTCTATTCCTTCTTTGTGATAGACGGATATAAGTGCCCGTCGAATTTTGATGCTGTCTGACATAAATAACTAAAAACCTAAATTACGAGAAATTCCGCTGCGAAAGGATTTTTTTCGTGAGTTTCTCGATGATCTGAGGATAAAATGTGTGTTCCAATACCCCTATGGCTCCCTGGAGGTCTTTTTCAGTCCATTGGGGATCAATATCAATGGCCTTTTGAAATAAAATTTCCCCATCATCATAAACAGAATTGACAAAATGAATGCTTATTCCCGATTGTCTTTCACCGGCTGCCAGGACTGCTTGATGAACGTATTTTCCATACATCCCTTTACCTCCGTAAGCAGGAAGGAGGGAAGGATGAATATTGAGGATCTCTTTTGGAAAACGTTCAATGAGTTCATCTGGAATTTTTTTTAGGTATCCGGCCAGAATTATCAGGTCAATCCTATAGGATTCCATGACTTGAAGTAGGTAGGCCCCAGACCTGTATTGAATCTTGGATAAGAGTAAGACGGGAACGCGAAAGTCCTTTGAAAATTCAAAAACGCCGGATTCGGGGTTTTCAGTGAGTAACAAGCCCACCTCTACTGCTGGATTGGAGGAAAAATGAGCCAGGATATTTTTCGCATTGCTGCCTCTTCCAGAGGCAAAAATGGCAATTCGAACAGAACCTGGTGAGGTATTATTCATATATACTGTTAGGAGAAAATAGCAATGAGAATTATCGAGCAAAAATAGAAATTCTTTTTTTAGATTTACAGCACGACCTAAATGTTGTGCTTGCATTGTCCTATACAAAAATAATTCTATGAAGATTGGTATTGCTTCGGATCATGCTGGGTTCGATTTGAAAGAAGAATGTAAATCTCATTTGGCAAGTCATGGATTCGCCGTAATTGACTATGGTGCATTTTCCTATGATCCCATGGATGATTATCCAGATTGTATCGCTCCGCTAGCTATTGCAGTAGGAAAGAACGAGGTGCAAAGGGGAATCGCTGTCTGTGGGAGTGGGGTAGGGGCCTCTATTGTTTCCAATAAAGTTCCAGGGGTGCGGGCCGCCTTAATTTCCGATTCCTATTCTGCCCACCAAGGAGTAGAGCATGATGATATGAATATGATATGTTTGGGCTCTCGGGTGGTAGGGAAAGCCCTGGTATTTGAAATCATTGAAGCTTTTTTACGGGCAGAGTTTAGCTTTGAAGAACGGCACATAAGGAGACTGGATAAGGTCTTAGCGCTTGAGGATTCTTACCTCATAAAATAATATATATGAATCAAGTAGACATCGGATTGGTAGGCATGGGCGTGATGGGGCATAGCCTGCTCTTGAATTTATCAGATAGGGGCTTTTCTGTACTAGGAATGGATACAGACGCTGAAAAAGTTGCCAAGCTTCAAGAAGAAGCGGGAGATAGACAGGTATTTTTCACTACAGAAACCTCTTCTTTCGTCGCTCAGTTAACACTTCCTAGAAAAATATGGTTAATGGTTCCAGCAGGTAAGATTGTTGACGCTGTTATTGACCAATTACTTCCCTTTCTGTCTGAAGGAGATCTCATATTGGATGGGGGCAATTCCCATTATTCTGATACCCTGAGAAGGGCTGAAAAGCTTAAGGATCGGTCCATCCATTTTTTGGGAGTAGGTGTTTCGGGAGGGGAAGAAGGAGCAAGGTTCGGACCTAGTATCATGCCAGGCGGGGACATAGAAGCCTATTCCCATATTCAACCTTTTTTGGAAAGTATCGCTGCAAAAGTTGATGAGGAACCCTGTGTTACTTACCTGGGAAAGGGGGCTGTGGGGCACTACGTAAAAATGGTTCACAACGGGATTGAATACAGCTTAATGCAGCTCATTTCTGAGACATACGATCTAATGCATCGTGCCTTGGGAATGGGAAATGAGGAGATGGCAGAAGTTTTTGCAACCTGGAACTCTGGAAGGCTGCAGTCCTTTCTCGTTGAAATATCAAGAGATATCCTTAGGGAAAGAGACCCCTTAAATCCGGAAGGATATCTGATCGATCAGATCTTGGATACCGCTAAGCAAAAAGGGACGGGGAAATGGACTTCTCAAACAGCTCTGGATCTTGGTGTCCCCATTCCCACTATAGATGCAGCAGTGATGTTTCGCTACTTATCTGCACGGAAAGAAGTTCGTAAAAAATATGCTGGGCCCAGGAAGGCTATCACTCCTTCTGACGCTCAAGAGGGGATACTTGTGCACCTAGAGAAAGCCTTATATGCCGCTTTTATCGTAGGATATGCTCAAGGCTTCGAGTTGATGAAGGAGGCCTCTAATGAGTTTGCCTTTGAACTGGACTTGAAAAGTGCCGCGCGAATCTGGCGAGGAGGCTGCATCATTCGAGCCCAATTGTTGGAGGACATTTATTCATCTTTTTCGTCTTACCCAGACCTGGAAAACCTGATTTTTGCCCCTCCTTTCCAAAAAGAATTAAGAGGGGCCAGGCTATCTTTAGTTTCTCTCCTTCGCCTAGGCGTTTTCGCTCAGATTCCTGTACCCGCTTTCAGCTCCGTGCTGTCCTATATCGATGGGTATTTCTCCGAACGCTTACCAGCTAATATGATTCAGGCCCAGAGGGACTACTTTGGTGCACATACCTACCAACGTACAGACCAAGAAGGAACCTTTCATACCAATTGGAATGAATCAAACTGAAAAAATGGTGGGGCCTACCCTGCTAGTAATTTTTGGAGGTAGTGGAGACCTTGCCATGCGCAAGTTGGTGCCTGCCTTATACAACCTCTACCTCGAGGGATGGCTCCCCGAAAAATTTGCCCTAATAGGAAGTGGAAGGACTGAGTATTCCCAGGCTGAATACTGCGATTTTTTGAAAAAGGGAATTGAAAATTTTTCCCGTTCGGGCTTTCAGACAGATATATGGGAGGAATTCGCCCAAAAGATTACCTATCTCCCAGGAAGTGCCTTTGATGAGGAGCTATATAAACAGCTCGATAAAATCCTATGCGATTATGAAGGGGAGTGGGAAGAAGAAAAAGTCCAGCGCATCTTTTATCTTTCTGTTGCCCCCAGTTTAATGGAGCCAATAGCCTCTCGTTTGGGGAATTCTCAACTATGTTCTGATATCCATCATTCTCGACTAGTGGTTGAAAAACCCTTTGGCACAGACCTCGAAAGTGCGCAGGACCTCAACCAGAAGTTGTTACAGGTGTTTTCAGAGGACCAACTCTACCGGATAGACCACTATTTGGGCAAGGAACCTGTTCAGAACCTGCTTGCCTTTCGCTTTGCTAATGCCTTATTCGAGCCGCTATGGAACCGAAATTACATAGATCATGTCGAGATTACGGTAGCAGAAGAAATAGGAATTGGGGATCGGGGGGGATACTATGACAAGTCAGGCGCATTGAGGGATATGGTTCAGAACCACTTGTTGCAGGTATTATGTATGGTGGCGATGGAACCACCAATCAGTTTTGAGGCACGGGAGATACGAGACAAAAAATCAGAGGTATTGCGTGCTGTTAGGCCTTTTAACCCCGAAGAGGTTGAAAAGTATGTTATTCGAGGTCAATATGGGAAGGCTGAGGGAATAAAGGCCTACCGAGAAGAAGAAGGGATTCCAGCCGATTCCCCTACAGAGTCCTTTGTTGCCATGGCCCTCAATATAGATAACTGGCGCTGGCATGGTGTACCTTTTTACCTCCGAACTGGTAAACGACTCCCACAAAAGGTTAGTTATATCTCTATTCAATTTAAATCGGTTCCCTTTCCCGAATTACAACAACCCGGTACAGTTCCCGTCCACCCAAACCGACTCTATATTCAGATTCAACCCAAACCAGAGATTCGACTACTATTTTTTGCCAAGAAACCTGGAATCAAAATGGCGCTCAGCCCGGTAGATATGCGCTTTGAATATCAAGACGCCTATCAAGCTTCCAGCCCGGAAGCTTACGAAACCTTATTGCTGGATGCGATGGCGGGTAATGCCGCATTATACATGCGTGCAGACCAGGTAGAAATAGCCTGGAAACTTATGATGCCAATTCTTTCGCATTGGAGTACTAATAAACCATCTGATTCGTTTCTGTATGAGCCAGGGTCCTGGGGACCTGAGGCCGCCAACCAGCTGTTGTATAAATCTGGAAGGCATTGGCAAGGCGCTTTGTAATCTGCAAAAATACCATAATGGCGGGTTATTAAAGTTGCTAGGTATTTACACTAGGATGATATTTTATGAATAGAGAAATCTTTCCCAACGTTAACCAACTTGTTCAAAAAGCGGGAGAGCAGATTGTCGAGTGGGTCAAGCAGGATATTGAGGATAAGGGGCTTTGTAACCTTTGTGTCGCTGGAGGGAGTACCTTCACCCCCATCTATGAATACATTGTAGAGATGTATGAGGAGGAGGACTTTTGGGACAAGGTGCACGTGTTCTGGGGAGACGAAAGAGCCGTTTCCATCATGCATAAAGATAGCAATGTCGCCAATGTATTCGATGCCTTCTTAAATGATCTGGATATTCCTTCTTCTAATATTCACATTATACAAGGCGCCAGA
The DNA here is from genome assembly GCA_965263105.1 of Bacteroidia bacterium. Classification (GTDB taxonomy): domain Bacteria; phylum Bacteroidota; class Bacteroidia; order J057; family J057; genus JBCCTX01. The sequence continues at coordinate 3,713,427 of CBDHGL010000003.1, forward strand.
GAAACCACGGTAGCCTCCCAATTATACGAGAAAGAACTCCGGGAGCATTTTGCTCAAGCTGGGGGATTTGATGTTCTTCTGTTAGGAATGGGCTCAGATGGCCATACTGCCTCCCTTTTTCCTCATACAGATGCCCTGGACCAATCAGAACGTTGGGTATATCCCGTTGATAAGGAAGGGGTGAAACACGAGCGCATAACCCTTACTGCACCCTTTCTCAACAAGTCTCGCAAGGTTATGATGGTCGCCTATGGAAAGCGTAAGTCTGATGCTGTAGCCGCCGTTCTCAATGGAAAGCAGCAGCCTCAGGAATATCCTGCCCAACTCATCCAGCCCCAACAGGGAGAATTGTATTGGTTTCTGGATGAGAAGGCAGCAGGGAAAATGAGCGTATCATAATCGTTACGAAACAAAATTCCTTACAGCATTACCAAGCTATCCTGGATAGTGTATCGATCAATGGCATACTTTCTTGCGCCATTGATAGCGAATTCATCTAGGACATCAATCAAATTCTTGTAGGTAGAATTACCTTTTGGCTTGACCACGAATATGGGGTCCCAACATTCAGTTTTTTTATTAGCCCCTTTTGAACAAGGAGGAAGAGTTCCTTCGCCTATCAGATGTTGTTGTATGATCCTTCTAAGACTATTTTCATTTTCCATATCGAAACTAGCATTTCCAGTTTCTGGTAAAGTGATTCCTTTGTAAAAATATATTTGATTATTCTCAGCTAGAATAAGCGTCATGACTTTTTCCTCCGCAATGGGAATGTGGGTATCTTTGTGATTCCCTTTTGGGGGCATTGCCAATTCCATGATGGAGGTGTTAACCATGGTAGCAGTTAAAACAAAAAATGTAAGAAGCAGAAAGGCGACATCTACCATAGCTGTCATATCAATTTGGGTAGACTTTCGTTTTAAAGGAAAAGGCCTTTTCTTTTTTCTAGGGGTATGATTATTTTCTATCTGGGCCATGTCAGTTATTTTATAAGTTTAAAGGAAAAGGGAATATTGACCCAAAATTTGATGGGCTTTTTCCCTTGGATGGCTGGGGTAAATTTCAAGTTGGGAAGTTGCGCTTCAACTGCCTTTTCCAGGATGGGATGAACTCCATTGAGTACTATATGCTGAAGGTAAGCTCCCTTTTCGTCAATTAGCACTCGAATTACCACCTGGCCTTCTAACCCAATAGTTTGGGCAGAATGAGGATACCCAATAGCCTGAGAAATCTCTTTCATATTTAGTGCCCTTGGATGTTCATCCGGGTTAATGATCGCATAGGGGTCTGGTTGGCCAGATTCCTGAATTACTTCTGGGATACCCAGTTCATCACCTGAGCCTTCATCGATGAATTCAATATTCTCTTCTCCATCTTGATCGCTTAAGCCAATTATTGGAGCTTCTCGTAAGGTTTCCTGCTCATGAATAGTTTGGGTTTCAGTTAATTCTGTCTCAGGTTCAGGCTCTGGAATATGAGAAGAAAAAACTTTCACTCTTGGAGGAGATAACTTGGGAAGGGAGAGGGGAGGGGGGAGCTTCTTTATTAAAGGTAGAATATTGGGGGGGGCAATTTGTTCAGGTTTTTCCTTAGGGAGATCCCAAACCGGCTTCTCCAACCAGCCTAATTTAGAAGCAAGCAAGTGTGATGCTGGGATAGAAAGTGCTCCCAAAACAGTGAGCAAGGTAGCGAGTAAGAGTACTTTCGGGTAGCGTTTGCGGAGTACATAGGCTCCATAGTTTCGTTCGCGGTGAGCAAATAGAATCTCAGTCAGATCCGCTTTAATCGTCTGATTCATAATAGGTTGTGTTTTCTATTAAGAGTCAGGCTAAGGGGAAATTCCATAAAAAAAGCCGACTCAATCGAGTCGGCTTTTTTTATCTTCTAAGACTAAATAGTCCTATTGAATCAGCTTAAATGCAAAGGGAATGTTTACCCAGAATTGAATGGGCTTACCTCCCTGGATGGCAGGAGTAAAGCGGAGTTTGGGTAACTGAGCGGCAACTGCTTTTTCCAAAACGGGGTGTACCCCGTTGAGGATAATGTGGCGCCTGTATCCACCATTTTTGTCCACTAGTACGCGAACAACCACGTTTCCTTCAATCCCAGCATCTCGTGCTACCTGTGGATAACCGATAGCCTGTTTTACTTCGCCCATGTTAACGGGTTTAGGCTCTTCTTCCACTACGATGAATGCATTTACATCGGGTTCCTTCTCTACAACCACTTCTGGGATGTCCCCTTCTCCTTCGATGTCTCCATCGATGAATCCTACATCATCGTCACCTTCCTGATCTTCCAGGGCAATAACTGGAGCATCTTTTAACTCTTCCTGTTCATTGATAGTCTGCTCTTCGGGATCAATTTCCTCTTCAGGAGCGGGTTCAGGAATTTTGAAGGCTACCGTCTTGATCTGCGGTGGTGGGGGTTTGGGGGGAGGAGGTGGCGGTGGCTTCTCCTCATCAATAGGGGGCGGCGGTGGTAAGTCCTCCATGTTAATGACGACATTACGCGGCCCGCTGCTTTCTTCGACTTCTGCATTTAATCCCAGCGCCTTAGCGATGGAACTAGATGCTGGTATCATTGCGGTAATGAACAAACCTATAAGGGTAGAGTAAAGCAATATTTTAGGATAACGCTTTCTCAGAAAATAAGCCCCATAGCGCCGTTCACGGTCCTCAAATACCATTTCGTCGATATCTGCTTTTATTACTTGAGCCATAACGAAAGATATTTTTTTTAAAAATTGAAGTTGTGATTATACAAATTGTATTGTGTATTATTCTGCCCCTTCACTTTCTGCATCATAATCATACTCACCAATAAGGATGAGGCTATCTACCTCCGTGAACTTATCAATAGCGTATTTAGGTGCCTCAGTGATGGCAAATTCATCTAAAAGATCGACTACATTCCGATATTTGGATACATCTTTGGGTTTGAGAACAAAGATGGGGTCCCAGCAATTGGAAACGTCTTTGGTGCCTTTTGCACAGCGAGGAAGTCTACCATCTCCTTTGAGATGATTTTCAATAATCTTCCGGATACTTTCGTCTCCTTCAGATCCAAAGTTTGCTTCCCCCGTAGTAGCATCTCTGATTCCTACATAGTAATCAATCTCATCATTTTCATCCAAAATGATGGTCATGATCTTATTTTCGGCAATCTTTTGACGGAGTTGCTCTTCCTCTTCAGGTGTATCTACCTTGGGAGGCATTGTGAGTTCCATAACCGCAGAGTTGGTCATGGTAGCCGTAAGTACGAAGAAGGTGAGGAGTAGGAAGGCTACATCCACCATCGCAGTCATATCAATCCGGGTGGACTTCTTTTTGGTTTTCGAGCCACCCTTTTTCTTATGACCACCACCTCCTCCTCCGGAATCTACATCAGCCATAGTTGCTTGATTATTTTTTAATGAAACAAATTACACTTAAAAACCAACATGAGGTCCCTCTTCTTCTACCTCGTAACCTGCTGGGCGATCTTCCAAAGCAGTTATTAAACTGAATTGGTTTATCTTCCAGTCCTGAAGGGTAGAAATTACCTGGGAAACTTTCTTATAAGGAGCTTCAGCATCCCCTTTCACAGCGAAACGGAGCCGCTTCTTAAGCTCGGCAGGAAGTTCCTGGTTCCTTCTAATATTGGCCATACGTCCATATCTCACCCAATCCTTCAGGTCATTACCTGTCATGCGGGTGGAGTCGGTTACGATAGCACTCATGCCAGGGTGTTCAAACCCTCCCCTTTCTTCGTCATTTAGTTGTAGCCATTGCTGGAGGATTTGGAAAGGAATCCCAAAATTCTGCATCGTAGAAAACGTAGAAAGGTTTTCTCGTGTCAGTTGGAGATCTTTTTCATCGGCTCCTGCTGCTATCTTCAAGGCTTCTTCCCGTATATCCGGATCGGAGAACCCTACGAACACCTTCCCATCTCTATCAACTTCAACACTCATAATGGCCGATTCTGGCAATTGAGTAGTGGAGATAGAAGAAGGGGTATCGATTTCAACGACGGATTCCTCACGAAATCGGGTTGTAGTAAGAATGAAGAAGGTCAGCAGCAAGAAAGCCACGTCCACCATGGCCGTCATGTCGATTGCGGGTGCCCCGCGCTTTGGTTTGTGAGCTGCCATAAAATCTAGTTCTTTCTGGTATTTTCTTAATAGAGTAAATAAAAGGGCCAATTCCACACTGGCCCTATAAATTTACTAAAAATTAATGTCTTACATCAAAGGTTTGTACGATACTGTACCCTGCTTCATCCATTGCATAGGTCATAGCATCGATCTTTGTTGTAAAGAAGTTGTATACCAGAATAGAAAGGGCAGAAGTGGTAATACCCAGGGCTGTATTGATCAAGGCCTCTGAGATACCCACTGAGAGTTCGGCAGCGTTGGGAGCTCCCCCTTCACCCAGAGCGGAGAAGGCGCGAATCATACCCAGTACCGTTCCAATCAGACCAACCAGTGTTCCTAGAGAAGCGGTAGTAGCGATGATAGGAAGGTTTCTTTCCAACATGGGAAGTTCAAGCATAGTGGCTTCTTCAATCTCAGACTGAATAGCAACTTTCTTTTGCTCCTTTTCCATATTGGGAGTCTCCACCATTTCTTTGAATTTGCGGAGTCCTGCCTTGATGACATTACCCACAGATCCTTTTTGCTTGTCGCAAGCAAGGGCTGCAGCGTCAATATCCCCTTTGGCAAGCAGGCTTCTGACACGTTTGACAAAAACGTCGGTATTGCCTCGCCCTGTAGCGCTAAATATGGTGAATGCGCGCTCTATAGTAAATACGAAGAGAACCAGGGTTAGCGTCATACCAATAGGGATTACAAATCCCCCTTTGTAGATGAGCCCCCAAGTATTAGCAGGTTCATTGTCAGTACATTCGGGGGGCTCTTCACCCACACCTCCTGCATCAACCCACTCTTGGTATTCTTGTTGTGCCTTCTCTCCTTCTTGGAAGTTCGCACAGCTTCCGAAAAAGCCGTAAAATACCCAGTGGGCAACCACTGCGCATGCTACAATTGCTAGAAAGGGAAAGATAGCTTTAAAGGGGCTTGCCGGCTTAATTTGAGCCTCGCCCGAGTACTTCTTAGGTGATTGTTTTGTATCAGCCATGTCTAAAAGCCTTTAATTTTTTGGTGACTTAAGGGTTAGAAATTAAGAATAATCGGATCAAAAATATGGATATTCTGCAAAACTCAAAAAAAACTTATCGAATTATATCATTTTAAGAAAGCCAATTTCCTTGTCGGTCAACCAACGCCATTTACCTCTCGGAAGGTTTTTTTTGGTTAAATGTCCGAGCATCGTCCGGTCTAGGGTAAGTACCTTGTAGCCCAAACTTTCAAACATTCTTCGGACAACTCTATTCCGGCCAATATGGATTTCTAGGCCAATTTGACGGTTTTCTGATCCTTCGATGTAGGCAATTTTATCCACCTTGGCGGGCCCATCTTCCAGCGCTACTCCTTCCAGAAGTTCCTCCAGATGCTCTGGAACTACGGGTTTGTCTAATTTTACTTTGTAAACTTTTCGGACCTTGTAGGAAGGGTGTGTAAGTTTTTTGGCCAAATCGCCATCATTTGTGAGCAATAGAAGACCCGTAGTATTACGATCCAGTCTTCCTACAGGGAAAATTCGCTCCTTACTTACTTTGCTGAGACTATCCATAACCGTATTTCTACCTCGAGGATCCTTTGCTGTAGTAATCTCATTTTTGGGTTTGTTGTACAACAAATAAACCTTTTTCTCTGGAAGAATTTTTTTACCCCTGTATTGTACCGTGTCAACTCCAGGGGTGACCTTGATACCCAGCGTTTGTACAACCTGACCATTTACCTGTACATCCCCGTTTTGTATGAGCAGATCTGCCTCCCTCCTTCCGCATATCCCACAATGAGCAATGTAGCGGTTGAGGCGCATAGGCTTATTTTCCTCTTCAAAATTTCTTGGAGAAGGAGAAGATTTCGAGGAGCGTCTTTCCCGTGAAGAGCCATGGGAGGACTTGGAGGAAGGGCTTTTAGCTTTCCTCTGGGGCTGGGGCTTGGGTTTCCGTTTCGACATCTTTTTCTTCTTTTGGTTCATCAGAAGTAGGGGGATCCTTTACTTCCTGAAATTGTCTGAATTTCTCCAAATGGACTTCTTCCAATTCCTCGAACTCTTTGAGTTTGGGAAGATCTTGAAGCTCTCCTATTCCAAAATATTGCATAAAATAACTACTCGTACCATATAAAAGGGGCTTACCCGGACCATCAGATCTACCCACTATTGAAACGAGTTTTTTTTCCAATAACTTTTGAGTGGCATAATCAGAGTTTACCCCTCGAATAAATTCTATTTCTGCCTTAGTTACAGGCTGCCTATACGCAATTATCGAAAGAGTCTCCAGCGCTGAACGAGACAGCCGTTTTTGATTGTGCTCCAATCGACTTTGTTTGACAAAGGGGAAATAGACCTGCTTAGTCAAAAATTGATATCCTTCGGCGATTTTGCGCAATTCAAATGCGTAATCTTCAGCTTGGTATTTCTGTTGTAGCTTGCCGAGTGCTTCTTCTACTTCCTTTTTTGTAACAGCAGCTTGCTCAGGACCTTCATCACTTTCATTAAGTGACTTCCCTACTTTTTGAAGGGTTCCTAGAATGTGTGCCGGCGGCACGGGATCTTCTGAGACAAAAATAATGGATTCAACTATCCGTTCTAATTCTTCCATTCTTTATTATGGCCTAGCTCAATTTGCTGGACTAAATTTTTAAATAACCCCATCGAGGGCATATTGCAAATTACGCGGGACTCATGGAGTTTGCAAGCAAAAACAAATGCGTATATTTAGCGATCGGAAATATTTTATGGAAAATCCAAGCGTAGAAATCAAAATTGTTAATACTTCTTCTCACCCCAATCCTGCCTATGCGACTCAGGCATCTGCCGGAGTTGATCTTCGTGCCAACTTGACGGAATCTCAGGTGTTAGTTCCCGGAGAAAGGACTTTGATCCCAACAGGGTTGTATATGGAACTTCCTTTAGGGTATGAGGCTCAAATTCGTCCAAGAAGTGGCCTTGCTTACAAACATGGAATCACCGTGCTTAATAGTCCCGGTACCATTGATGCCGACTACAGGGGAGAAATAAAGGTCCTTCTCATCAACCTTGGGAAGACAGAATTCGTAATTGAGTCAGGAGAAAGGATCGCCCAAATGGTGATCGCCAAACACGAGCAGGTACAATGGAAATTGGTAGACATGCTGGAAGAGACCCAGAGAGGAAAGGGGGGCTTTGGACATACAGGCAAAAAATAACACAGTTATGGGGAAATTATGTCGGGTGCTGACTTGTTCTGTCCTAATGGGCATATCCTTTTTAGGAGAAGAGGGGAGGGCCCAAGGGCCTGCCTTGAATGAAGAGCAGCAAATTCGTTCTCGATTTATTGAGGCTTGTACTGAATATATGCGAGAAGAATACGACAAAGCTGAAATTATTTTTGTGGAAATTCTGGAAAAGGATAAAGAAAATAGCGCCTCTCTTTATTACCTGAGTAAAATATATGCGGGTAAAGACCAAAATTCCGAGGCCTTATCCTTTATTCAAAAGGCTGCTCAAGTGGATTCGGAAAACAAGGTATATCAAACTTTTCATCGGGATTTGTTAAGGACCATGGGGGCGATAGAACAAGCCATTAAGGTTCAGCAAGATTTGACCAATCGCTACCCTAGGGATTTAGCGCTCCATATACAGGAACTCAATTTGTACACGGAGTCCCAGTTTTGGACAGAAGCAAAAGAAAAGATAGAATTTATCCAGGCAAACTTCGAGGAAAGCAAATTTTTGAAGGAAAAAAGTATTCAGGTTTTTTCGGCTTTGGGGGAAAAGGAATTGGCAAAATCCCAATTGGAACAATTGATAAAAGAAGATCCGGGCAACCCTAAATATATAGAACTGTTAAAGAAGCTATATCCAGAAGCAGGGGCAGATCAAGAGTCCATTTCCTTGCTCAGTGAGGTTTTAGAAAAGGACGGAGAAAATACGCAAGCTAATTGGCTGCTCATTACTCAGTATTGGGAAATGGGAGATACCAGCCGTTTTGATTCACACATAGTTCCTGCCTTCTCTAATCCAGAAATTCCTTTGTCTGAAAAACTGGATTTAATGAAAATACAAAAGAATCCCGAAAACCTTGCTTTTTCTCCAACTCAAATGGCGAAATTGGTCCGCGCTATTTCGGAGGCACATCAGGGGGAATCTGGAAGTATTCGCTTAACAGGAGACATGTTTTATATGGCTCAGGCATATGACTCGGCTTTTTCTACTTACAAAAGTGTACTGGAGTTAGATCCTTCCGATATTCATGTATGGGAAAATCTTTTATCGAGTGCTGAAAAAAGTGGGCAGGATGAGAATTTATTTTGGGAGGCTGAAGAAGCCATTAGTTATTTCCCTAATAGTGCAAGCTTGTTGGGTTATTATGGAATGGGAGCCGTACGGATGGGCAAATGGGAACAAGCACAATACGCATTTAACAAGATTGAGAAACTTCCAGATGTCCCTCCCCAGGGGCAGGCTGCTTATTTGTTTGAGTGGGCAAAAATGGATTATCTAAGAAATCAGCATGAATCTGCATTGGAAAGGATTGTGAAGGCTCAGGCTCTTTATCCTGGAGCGAATGGTTATGAATTACACGGAGATATTTTGCTTAAATTAGGACGCGAGAAAGAAGCAATGGAACAATGGAAGCTAGCTATACAGAACGGTGCGGAAAACCTCAATATCCAGGAAAAACTTACTCAATGAATAAGCGACAAGCATCTACCGGAGGCCTGGGATTCGTAATGGGCATTCTCCTTGCACTGACTGTGGGAATGGGAGCATGTAAAGGGCTGAAAGAGGTGAAAAATGCGAGTGGTATACCCAAAAAACTGGACAAAACTTTAACCCTTGTAAAGGAGAAAAATCCTCAATATCAAACCTTAACTATTAGTGGAAAGGCCAGGTTAGACGTTCCAAAGGAAGGGGTTAATGTGCGTTTGAGCTACCGGATGAATATGATTAAAGATAGTTTGATCTGGATAAGAATTTCCAAATTGGGGATTGAAGCTGTAAGGGTTTTGATTAAAAGAGACTCTATCTTTGCGCTGGATAACTTAGGGGAAAGATATATCCGATCGGGGTTTGAACCCGCCAATAAATATACGGGCTTGGATCTGGATTTTAATTTGTTACAAGATTTGTTGCTAGGCAATTTACAAATGATCCCAAAACGGGTCGAGGAGCGACTTTCTAAAGGGAATGATTCCCAATTGGTTCTTTTTGGGAGTGAGAATGGAACGGGCTTTACCTATACCTTAGATAAAAATTGGTTAAAACTTATAAAAATACATGCACTCAATCCTTCGTTATTGCAAGAGACAGAAATAAACTATGGAGGGTTCCAAGTCTTCGGGGAGGGGTTGCTTCCCCAAAACGGGAGCATAGAGGTAAGTCAACCTGAAAAAGTAGACCTTGATTTTACACACTCCCGCGTCCGTGTGAATCCTGATAAGTTTTCGGTCAAATTTCGAGTTCCAAAAGGGTATACCTTAGTCTCTGGATAGCATATGGGCTTTCTATTTCGTTTTACCTTGACCTTTGCCATTTCAATTTTTTGCTTTTTGGGAAGCAATTCCTTTCTGCCTGCCCAATCTTTAACCAAAAGCCAACTGTTAGGAAAGATTGCATTTACAGAAAAACTGCTGGTAAAAACTCGTGAACGACAGGAGAAATCCATCATGGACCTTGATCTGGTAGATACCCAGCTAAAGCTGAGACTTCAACTCCTGCGGTCAATTACCGAGAATATCGCTGAGAATGATCGTCAAATAGAAGATTTATCCTTTAGGATTTTCGAACTGGAGAATGAGCTAACCACCATCAGGGACCAGTATGGAGAAACCCTCAAGCATGCCTATAAGAATTTTCATCCCGAAAATTTTTGGCTTACACTTATAAGTGCCTCCAGCCTTTCTGAAGCCTATTATAGAGGGGTGTATTTTCGAAAATTTAATGAATATAAGGCTCAACAAATCAATTCCATTCAAAGCAGGAAAGAGGAACTGAAAGCCAAACATCTCATTCAGAAAGAGAAGCGAGAGGAGAACCAAAAACTTCTTACACAGAAAAAAGATGAGATTGAGATGTTGGAGCAGACTCAAGTCGAACATGAGAAACTGTTGAGGATGTTAAAAAGGAAGGAGAGAACTTATGTCCGGAAACTAAGCGCAGATCGTAGCCGCTTACGGGAGTTAATTAAGGAGATTGACGAAAAGTATGGGAAAGTCCCGGAGTATAATGAAACTCAGAATATTGGGAAGTCTTTTGAGAAAGAAAAGGGTTTTCACTATTGGCCAATTCCTACCAACAAAGGCATTATCGTCGGGGAGTTTGGCACTACAAATGATGCCTTTGGAAACCGTGTTGAAAATGATGGCGTATTTGTAAGGACTTCCCAAGGGCAGTATATTAGGTCTATCTTCCAGGGGAGAGTTACAGGGGTGACTCCTATACAAATGAATGGATATGTAGTAATCATTGAACACGGTTCTTACCGGTCTGTTTATGCTAACTTGGACAATGTTGCTGTAAAAACAGGAGATTTTGTAGGTTCCAAACAAGTTTTGGGAACGGTAAGAACAGAGCCTCGCACCAATGAATCACTCCTACATTTCCTAATTTATAAGATTCCCGACAAGTTTTTAGATCCGACCGAATGGATTTTTGTGGATTAACTTGACTTGTAAGAGTTTTTTCCTAGTTTTAAACCACATACCAAAATTTATTTAAAAAAACATTAACTGCTATGTTTGAAATTTATCAAAGCGAAAAGAGTGGGGAATATTATTTCCGCTTAAAAGCCACTAATGGGCAGATAATTCTGAGCAGTCAGGGTTACAAGCAAAAAACTACTTGTGAAAATGGGGTCGAGTCAGTAAAAAAGAACGCAGGAGAGGCTAGTCGCTATGAGAAGAAAGAGTCGACTAATGGAAAGTTTTTCTTCAATCTAAAAGCCTCCAACGGGCAGGTTATTGGAAAAAGCCAAATGTATGATTCTGAAAAAACCCGTGATAATGGCATTGAATCGGTTATGAAAAATGCTCCAGATGCTTCTGTAAAAGAAGTCTAACTAACGAGATTGCTAACAATTAAGGGGGTTGCATTAAATGTAATCCCTTTTTTCTGTCAAAACTCTAGGGTTAGTTGGGTACCTGCTAAAGGCTCAAGTGCATGGGGCTTTTGCAAGTTAGAAAGACTCACCCCCAATAGTCTCACAGGCTTTTTGGGAATATGAGGCGTATATAGCAACTCAGACACGATTTCCCGGACTTCCTCTTTTGCATCCATCCCCAATGCCATTGTCCTGCTTCGTGTAGTTTGAACAAAGTCATCGTATTTTATTTTTAAGGTTACAGTTTTTGCCCGACCTCCATGCTGTTTAAGTCTCTCGATGACTTTATCGATTAGTGGGAGGATTTCCTCCATCATTTCGTCTGTGGTACGTAAATCCTCAGAAAATGTATTTTCCGCTCCAATAGACTTTCTCTCCCGATTCGGTTTGACAGGTCTATCATCGTTTGCGCGAACAATTTGAAAATAATACCTGCCCATTTTTCCAAATTTTTGGGCCAGTTCTAACTCTGTTCGATCTTTTAGATCTTTCCCACTACGAATCCCAATACGCTTCATTTTCTCGGCTGTTTTTTTCCCAATTCCATGAAATTTCTCTATGGGGAGTTTTTCCAAAAATGCATCTACCTGCATAGGCGGGATTAGGGTAATTCCGTTCGGTTTATGTATATCGGTTGCCACCTTGGCAAGAAATTTATTGATAGATATACCCGCAGATGCCGTGAGATGTGTTTCATCCCAAATCTTTTTTCGAATCAATTGGGCAATTCGTGTGGCTGAAGTGATTCCTTGCTTATTATGCGTCACATCCAAAAAGGCTTCATCAAGAGATAGGGGCTCAACTAAGTCCGTATACTGATAAAATATTTCCCTAATCTGAAGAGAAATTCTTCTATATTTTTCAAAATTGGGTTTGACAAAAATAATATCTGGGCAGAGCACAAAGGCTCGAGAAGAAGGCATTGCTGATCGTACCCCATAGGCTCGAGCCTCATAACTGGCTGCTGCTACCACGCCTCGTTTTCTTGAACCTCCGACCGCTACGGGTTTTCCCCGAATAGAGGGATCATCACGCTGCTCCACGGATGCATAAAAGGCATCCATATCTACATGAATGATTTTTCGATATGTGCTATCGCCCTCCATAGGATAAAAATACAACAAGAAGTCTTTTCATACGTACTAAAAGCGAGTATTCAAGCTTAATAAGTAAACACTTGTCTTATGTATAAAGCTCTTTTAGGTTTTTTCCTGCTTTTGCTATTTTTTGCCCAAACACTCGTTGCACAAAGCCAAAGCCCAATCAAAGTAGAAGAAAAAAGTGAAACTGGGCAATCGACTGTACTTACTACAGGATCGTCTATTCTATCTCCTCAGGCTCCCTCCTTGAAACTTCCTGCTCACATGGAGGCAGACAGCATGGCCAGTACAGAGGTAGAGTGGGCCGAAGAGCATTTCGATTTTGGGGAAATTGTTCAAGGAGAAAAAGTGACTCACACCTTTTCCTTTCAAAATACGGGAAAGCATCCGCTGAAACTAACACAGGTAAAACCCTCCTGTGGCTGTACAGCTCCCAACTGGTCTCGGGAATTAATTCCTCCTGGCAAAGAAGGCTTTGTAGAGGTTACTTTTGATTCCTCGGGGAAATCAGGTATGCAAAACAAAAGTATAACCGTTTTTCTGAATACACTGGAGAAGGCTAAGACCTTGAGGTTCAAAGGCTTTATCAAGGAAAGTAATTAGACCTTTCTTTTTGATTTTCTCTTACTGATATAGGAATCGACTTTGACGCGTTCCTGTTTACTCATGTATTGGTAAATACGGTCGAAGTATGGTTGATCAACCAGAAAGTTCAAGACCGTAGGGTCATAGAGTTTTATGTTGTGGGACCTTAATCGGGCCAACATAGTAGGTATCCAGGTGTATTTCCCATATAGCATACTGATAGGGGCATCTTCCTTGTAAGATTCGTGTAAAACGGTCAATAGGCGCTCTGACCTTCCAGATTCACCTCTCTTAGCGAGTTCAATCAATTTTTCTGGGTTTTCTGGCTTGCGAACGTATTCATCTTTCACAAAGTTGTAATCGGAGCGTATTTCTTCCCGGCTGTTGTACACCGTTTTTGTAACGTATTGAGTTGTTTGAACAAACAACTTCTGAATAAATAATTTAAATGCACTGACATTGTACAGATATTGCTCCCCTGTAGCGTAGGATACCCTTCGTTTGACATCATCTACATAAACAAAGCCTCCAACAGATACATAGTACCCTCTTAGATTCACCGTATCCAGGAGTAGGCGAAGAGGTGCTGAATATCTCCTTACCAGTTCTCCCTTGCCAGGATCGAGGTATTCAAAAGATTTTTCTGGTAACCAATCTGTGTGGAACTCCACTTGCTTTTTCTGTGGATAGTACTTTCCATACTTTACGAGGATATGGCGGGTATATACTTTTTCAAACGGCTCTATGTTCTTTTTCGCCAGTTTCGAATCCACAAATTTTAAATGTTCTTCGGAAGCTTGGTAGTTACCCAAAAGGGGAATGGCCTCAAAAATTTGGTTGAGGGCTTGGTTTACCGCTTGTCCAAATTCGGGATTTGATTCCTTACTGTTGAGGTTATATACCTTGCCATTTCCCAGTCTCAAAAGGCAATTATTCGGATAGAATGCCATGGCTCCTAGGTAGCCGAAATCCAGGGTTAATGCTTTTTGGCTAGATTCGTAATCTCCCTTTAGTTCTGCATAGGTGCACAATCGAAATAGATTATTGGCTGAAAGGGGGTAATGGGAAATGTATTGGTTGATGAGGGTTTCCATGCTGACTGTTTTTGACTTCGAATTTTGACCCTGGGCGGGGGTATAGCAAATGGAAACAATTAAAATCAACCAAAAAATTCTCATAACCGATATTTATAACCTAACACCAGAAAATACACTGCACCCAATGAGTACGGATAAACGTAGACCAATATTGTGTAACTGAAAATTCAATTTTTGAATATGTCGTATACAAGATGAACATCAAATATACTGCCAGATCTGGCAATTTCTTCTTTGAAAAATAAATTCCCCTACATACAGGGGAATATTTTCCAAGGTTTGAAGGGAAATTTATACTAGTAAATTTACCAATATTTACACTATGAACTGAGAATAACCCTATTCAACCCAATATACATGGGAAGAACTCTTGCAACGTTTTCTCCGGCGATCCTTTTTCAAGCGTATTTGCTCTCTTGTATGTTTAGGATGTTTGCGGACAAATTTTTTCTTACAGGTAGTTTTGCGAAATTCAGAATCCATGGCTTCGTAGGTGCTATGACAAGCCTGGTAAGTAGTTTGGGAATTGAGCAAGCGGAAGGCGGTAAGGGTAATAGCAAGGAACGTAAGCAGGATCCAAAAGTTCTTTTTTTGGGGAGAGAGCATGATTGATGGAATTAAGAAATGATCTTTATGTAAGTTACGGAATTTAAAGGAAATCTGTTGCTCCCACGTAGGATTTTTATCAAAATGCAATAAAACTTTTTATCGGTTGATATGATACCCTTGATAGACCAGGTACAGCAGGAAGGATTAGTCATCTACAAGTCTTCAGCGGGAAGTGGGAAGACCTATAGATTGGTGAAAGAATACCTCACTTTATTACTGGCTGATCCTCAGCAGTATCGGCATATCTTAGCCATTACCTTTACCAACAAAGCGACGGAGGAAATGAAGCGTAGGATTTTGGGAAAACTGAAAGAGTTTGCCACCCATGATCCCGATACCCTTCACCAGGATCAAATGTATCTGTCCCTACTTGCCCTGTATCAATATCATCAACCTGAGATGAAAAATGGCCTGCAGGTCCGTGCAAGAAAAGCCCTGGAACTCATCCTAAATGATTACTCCAATTTTTCTGTATGTACCATTGAAAGTTTTTTTCAGCGCATCGTCAGGTCCTTCACGCGAGAGTTGAATATCCCTCTGGGCTATGAGGTAGAACTCAGTCAGCAACTGGTACTAGAAGAGATGGTGCGGGAGATGCTAAGTGAAATTGGGATGAACCCAGGACTCACTCGTCTCCTTCAGCACTACCTTAGCTACAATCTTCAGGAATCCCGAAGTTGGAACCTAGATTGGGCTATAAAAAAACTAGGCTATCAGGTCTTTCAAGAGCAGTTCCAACAACTCACCATCAGTTCGCCTTTGCTAGAGGATCACATCGATAGGATATTGGGGATTTCGAGAGATTTGCTAGAAGAGTGCCGTCAATTCGAAGCGAAAATGGAGAGACTTGCCCTTCGGGCTCAAAAGATCATGGATTCGGAAGGAATAGCCATAGAAGATTTTAAGTATGGTAAATCGGGGGTAGCTGGATATTTTGTTCGGGTGCTGGACAGAAAGGACTATGAGCCCAAGAAAAGAGCTATAGAGGCGAGTGAAAATCCCGAAGCCTGGGTGAAGAAGGGAAGCCCTAAATTAGCCGAGATTCAAGCGGCGTTGAACAAAGGGTTACAGAATTGTTTGGAAGAGATGGTCAATTTATATCACGAGGGTTTTGATGCCTACCAAACGGCTTCTGTGGTTTCTCGTTCTCTGTACTCCTTTGGTATGATGTATGACCTCCAACAGAAGCTAACAGACTACAGGAAGGCACATCGCCAATTAGTCATATCAGATACTTCCTATTTGCTAAGTCTCATTATTGAAGGGGTACAAAAGGATACAGGCTTGGATACCCCCTTTATTTTTGAACGAGTAGGTACCCGTTACTTTCATTACCTACTGGATGAATTTCAAGATACCTCCTCCATGCAATGGAGGAACTTATTTCCCCTATTAAAAGAATCATTGTCTCAAATGCGTACCAACCTCATCGTTGGGGATGTCAAGCAGTCCATTTATAGATGGAGAAATGGAAATATGGAACTCTTGATGCGCGATGTGGAAAGACAAGTAAGAACAGAATTGGGGCAGGAAGCACACGTAATTCTCCTAAAAGAAAATTGGCGAACCGCCCCCGAAATCGTCTCCTTCAACAATGATTTTTTTCAGATTGCTCGAGATCTCTTAACCCGGGAATTAGGGGAGTGGGCAGAAGGAGAAATTCACCAGGCCTATGAAAGTATTGACCAGGATGCTAAAAGGACTGAAAAAAAAGGCTTGGTTCGGATCGACTTTTTGCACGGAGACGAAGAGGAGGAAATTACCTGGCAAGATCAGGCTTCTGAGTTGTGTTATGAGCGGATTCGACAATTGACTGATGAAGGTTTTTGGCGCAAAGACATAACTCTCTTGGTGAGAAATAATAAGGAAGGGGTGTCTCTAGCTCAATATCTGCAGAAGAAAGGGGTCCAAATTGTATCAGCAGAGTCCTTATTATTGATGCGAAATCCCAAAATTGCCTTGCTACATGCCACGTTGGTTTATTTGGTGGATAAAGATGAGGCCATTGCGCAGGCAACCCTCCAGTATCAATTAAACCAACTAATTATTAAAAATCCGCTTGGGCATAACACTTTTGCCTCCTCAAGCTCGGAAGAAATCGATAAGCTATTAGAAGATAAGCACTCCTTACAAAGGCTTCCCATTTACGAATGTGTTTCAGTCCTAATGCAACGCCTATCCGGTTTCTATGATTCCGATGCCTATGTATTGGCTTTTCTTGAGGCCATCAAGGAATACACCCATCTTCAGGATGCCAGTATTTCGGGATTTTTAGGCTGGTGGGAGGAGCAAAAACACAAACGAGCTATTGCTAGCGGACAGGAAACGAATGCAGTAAAGATAATGACAATCCACAAGGCCAAGGGACTGGAGTTTCCCGTGGTGATAGTTCCTTTCACCGATTGGCCCTTAGAACCCAAAACCGGAGAATTTCTTTGGATCAAAAATCCCCAGCAGAGTCCCTACAATGAATTGCCATATCTGCCAGTTCAAGTTTCTTCAAAATTGAATAACTCCTTTTTCCAGGAGGCCTATCTAAAAGAGCGTTTAGCCAGCTACTTGGATAACCTTAACCTCCTTTATGTAGCCTTTACCAGACCCAAAAACCGTTTGTACATCCACGCTCCGGGAACTAAAAAGCGAGTTAAGTCCATTAAGCGCATTGCCCATTTACTATCTTCAGGAGTAAATGTACTGAGAGAATCAGATGCCCAATCTGATCTCCCCGAATTTTTTGAAAAAGGAACTAAGCAAAGCTATGCTCACCAGGAAGATGAACAGGTTGAAGGGCAAGAGCCTTTGAAGGATCTGGCGGAAAAATCCGGGAAAAGGTTTCCCGAATTGTCCATACGGTATTATGCAGGCCGCTATCTCTCGGCCAATATTCTAAAGCGCAGTGAGCAGATGCTTCGGGGAGAACTCCTTCATGAAGCCTTAGGATATATTCGGCAGGTAGAAGACCTTCCAAATGCAGTGAACCAAATGCTCCATCAAGGCTATCTGAGTTCAGAGGAAGGGCAATTTCTCAAAGAAACTTTGGAAGAAGTTATTTCATTACCAGAAGTTGCCCACTGGTATGCCAATGATTGGGAGATCAAGAACGAAGCCGAAATAATAACGGCGGAAGGTAAAATCCTTCGGCCAGATCGGGTCATGATCACTGCTAAGAAAGCCATAGTGGTGGATTATAAATCTGGTAAACCCTTTGACTCCCACCCAATCCAAGTTCAATCTTACATGATAGCCATTGAACAGATGGGATACCAAGTCCAAGGATTTTTGTATTATTTACAGGAAAAAGTGGTTGAGGTAAGTCGCTAGCCCAAAATATTTGTTACCTTGATCGGACAATTTGTAGCTTTGTATAATTAAATGCGTTGTCCCAATGGATGAATTAATTAATCTTAAGACTAAAGTCACTTCATACAACGAAATACTTTCTAATACTCAAAATTATCGGAGTGTATGGCAATCTGACTTGAAGAATTTTATCATAAAAAGACTGGAGTATATAATCAACCAAACCGGGTTAAAAGCTGAGGTTCAAGTAAATACTCAAATGGAAAACCTGGAGTCTGTAGTTCTTTCTCTGGGCAAACAAGCGAGTGGGATAGGGGAGAAGTTATCTGAAAACGCCACAAGGCCGTTGATAAAACACAATGGTATGTTGATATACCAGCAATTATTCAATGGTAAGGTGGAAGTCTTGTTGGTATTACCTTTTATTGAAGGATATGGAAAACCCGTTCCTCCTAAAATGGTGGCTATCTACAGACCAGAAGAAATTATTCAACCCTTTATCATCAGGCACGTAGAATTATTTCTGAAAGAAGTTGTCAATTGGGAGGACTATGATGATGATCAACAGATTCCCGCTCAACCTATTGGCTTCCAACTTCCCTTTGGTGCCCAGGGTAATCCCAAATAGGAAGGGATTTAGATAAATTTTGTATTTCACAAATATAAATTTTTTTACATCGTATTTAACGATGAATTGTTTATTTTTGTGAAAATTTAGTCAACGGTCAATTATAATCGCTAACCTAATCTGCCGAAATCGCTTACCTTATCATGATCTGCTCATCTACATGGAAACTCCTTGCCTCTTTTGTTCTGTTAGTTGTTTTTTCTCGCCCTTCCTTTGCACAAGAGCCCAAAAATGTTCTGCTCATTTTGTCAGACGATTTTAATTTTTGGGTAAATGCCATGGGCTATTATCCGGGAGTTCAAACCCCCAATTTGGATCGTTTAGCTGAGAAGGGTATTCTTTTCACCCAGGCCTATAGCAACTCTCCCGTGTGTAATCCCTCACGAAATGCGATGATGTCTGGGTTTCGACCTACTACAACAGGTATATTGAGAAACCAAGATGGGTTCTTTCGCAATGTAGCTACCTTTCAGAATGTAGTTTCTCTCAATCAGTACTTCAAGGAGCAGAACTATTATGTCATGGGAGGAGGAAAGATTTTTCACAATCGAATGGGGAATAATTTTACGGATGAAAGCAACTGGTCAGAACTCTACACTAGAGGATTGGGAAGTCCGGGGGGAGATATCTACAAATGGTCCTCAAAGCTTAAATCTAATTTGGATTGGAGTGCAGGTATTTTTGATGTAGAGCAAGCGGGAGATACCCGATTGGCCAGGCATATGGCAGATTTTATCGAGAATTATGATGAGAGAGACAACGGCCAACCCTTTTTTGTAGCGATGGGACTATACAGGCCTCATTTGGCCTGGGATGTACACAAAAAGTTCTGGGACCTTTATGATAGAGATGATCTGGTTATTCCACCGGGATATAAGGATAATGATTACAATGACATCAATGACAGTCCCCCTCCGCTCCACGATGAAATCCTATCTGAGGGCAAGTGGATGGAGGGTATTCACGCTTACCTAGCCTGTCTAAGCTTTACGGACTTCAACGTTGGGATCGTATTGGATGCCCTTGAAAATAGCCCACATAGAGACAATACCATTGTCGTTTTTGCCGGAGATCACGGATGGCATTTGGGAGAGAAAGAAAGATGGGGAAAAGCTACAAATTATGATCAAGCCAGCCATACATCTTTTATCGTATATGACCCAGGAGCCTATGGAAATGGTCAGACTTGCGACCGCCCTGTAAGTCTACAAGACATATATCCTACCCTGGTAGAGCTTACAGGACTTGAGCCCAAAACGGATATGGAAGGCGTAAGCCTTTCTCCCTTATTGGCTAACCCCAGCGACCCTAATTGGAATGTTCCAGCCTTCATGACCTATATCAACACGGATATGATTCGGACTCAGGATTTTCGATTGATTAATCAGGGAGCCAGATCCCAGTTATACCAGTTGGATGAGGATCCCTATGAGTGGGAAAATTTAATCGATCAAGGTGCATTTCGAGATAAGCAGGAGGAATTAAGGTCCCAAATTGACCTTTGGAAGCAGATAGGGCTGGATTTAAAAGATAAGTTACAGGATCGGTACAGCTTCCAACCAAAGTTGAATGTACTACCTGGCAGTATCGAGGCAGAAAACTACGATGAGGGAGTCAACCATCAAACCTATTTCGATCAAGATGCTTCAAATGAAGGGGGAAGGTTCCGTCAGGACGGCGTGGATATCTATTCCGACAATCAATCTTCAGAGAGCCGTTACATTGGAGACACCCAAGAGGGAGAATGGCTACAGTACACCCTCTACAATACCCCAAAAGGAAACTATCGAGCTAAAGTTAGGATAGAAGTAAACGAATTAAAGCCCAATCAACGGGTAGAATTTTTCCTCGGAACCGAGAAAGTAGGCTCTGCCCCTATTTCAAATATCGGTCAGGGATGGCAATCTGTTAGTTCGGGCATTTTGCAATTAGATACCAGGAAGTCCCGAATTTTACGGGTTGAGATAAGAGGAGGAGGTTTTTCCATGGATCGATTTGACTTTGAGGCGGTTGAAGGAAGCCAATGTTTCTCATTTGCTAGTCAATATCAACCTGGGGAGTTGGACCGGGAGGTAGAATTGAATGGGGAATGTGAGATAACGGTCCCAGACCTGACAGAAGAGATCTCAGTAGAATCTCTATGTGGGGAGTTAACGCTTAGTCAAAGTCTATCTCCTGGTGTTCAAATTTCATTAGCACACGGGGAAACCCGGACTATCACCCTTACGGCTATTGATAATGAGGTATCGTCAACCTATGAAGTGGTGTTAACAGGGCTTGATCGTACCCCTCCGGTGCCTAAGGTAAGTGTCCTGCCTGATCAAGTAGGCCAGTGTCAGGTCATTCTCACTCCGCCTGAAGCAATCGATAACTGCCAAAATACCCTGATTGGCCAAAGTCAGGATCCCCTGGTTTACAATGAACCTGGAACTTATACCGTTGCCTGGAGGTATGACGATGGGCACGGACAAATTTTTGTCCAACCTCAAGTTGTACAGGTGTTGGAACCTGCTCAGATAGCATGTCCAGGAGAATTTATTAGGGATTGTAGCGATCCGAATATCCTTGAGGACTTCGACGTGTATTTGACTGGATTTATAGAAGCAAATTCTATTGAGGGGGAATTATCTGTCCACGATTATTCGGGTGGCTTGCCCACGTGTAATGAATCCCTGCCTATCCAAATCTTCGCAAATGAAACCTGTGCTTCCCAAAATTTGCCTAGTTGTCGCTTTGATTTGACTGTTTTGGATATGAGTATTAACGACACACAAAGTCCCTCGCAGCCTGGACTCATTGAGCTGTCTAATATATCTGATTCAGGGGCTGTGTTGAGTTGGGCTCCTTCAGAAGACAATATTTTGGTAGGCCACTACACAGTTAGGATTTATCAAGGCGATTCCTTAGTGGCTGAATTTCTGACGGAGGATCCCAAGGCAGAAATAGAGGCCCTTACACCGGGGATTTCTTATCGGATCGAAGTATTTGCTGTAGATCCTGCGGGTAATGAATCAGAGACTAGAGAGTTGGTATTTGCGACTTTGTCTTCTCCGATCACACATACAGAGGCTGAATTATACCAGAGTTGGGTAGCAGAATTATTCCCCAACCCTTTCGATCAAAGTCTTACCCTGGTGCCTCACGCTGAATTGT
This sequence comes from Bacteroidia bacterium, assembly GCA_965263105.1. Taxonomy (GTDB): domain Bacteria; phylum Bacteroidota; class Bacteroidia; order J057; family J057; genus JBCCTX01. Next base: position 3,735,092 of record CBDHGL010000003.1, read on the forward strand.
GTTGTCCGTTTAGCCTCCGAATATTTGATCTCATGGGGAGGGAAATTTGGCATAAAGCAGAAAGTGTTCAACCCGGACCGGTGAATATTGAGTCGAGAAATTGGGCCAAGGGGGTCTACCTAATGCAAATTGAGAAGGGGGGGGTAAAAACCTATGTAAAATTGGTCAAAAACTAATTTCAGGGTTTTCCCTGGTTTATGTCTAGTGAGGCCTTACGTACTTTGTTGGATAAACATAAGATTTATCCTCATGAAATACGTATTCCATAGCCTTTGCATAGCTTTCCTTTTTACCTTTCTTCCCCTTTTTAGTCAACAATCGGGTACGGTCAATCTAGAGAATCTAGGAATGACCTTTGAAATCCCTTCAGGCTGGGTGGGACAGTTTGCTGGGGAAGGCTTCATGATGGGCAGTTATACAGAGCCCGGATTTATCTATTTAAGTACCCATCAGACATCCACCCTGACAGGTTTAAAGGCAGATGCCCAACGCGGACTCAATGATCCCGCCAGTGGAATCTTCCTAAACTTAGCTGGAAGTCTAGCGGAATGGCAGGGTAGGGGAGTAGAAGGAACATTCTCTGGAACCTTGAGCGGACAATCAGTAAAGGCCCATTTGCTGGGCTTGATCAATCCCAAAGGAATGGGGATACTTATCATGGCTGCTACAGATCCGGGAAGCTATTCCCATCGGTATCCCCAACTTGCCCGAGAAGTAGCGCAGAGTTTTGTCTTCTCCCAACCTACCGCTAGCCAGCCAAGCCATCCAGCGTCTGGTCCTACTGACTGGTCCTATCTCCTAGGAGGAACCCGATTGACCTACATGAACTCCTACAATTCCATTGATTATAGCAACCCCAACTATACCACGGGTGGAGGATACAGTGAAAAAGAGGTGATAGACTTGTGCAAAGCAGGGTATTTCAATTATAGTAGTTCCAGTTTCACCAGCATATCTGGAGGCCCAGCCGTAAGTGGTAATCAGATGAGCCGTGGAAAAGGAGCTGGCAACTGGGAAATTGGGGATGATGGTCAGGGCCAGGCCATTTTAAGGCTCAGCTTTTACAGCGGGGAACGCTATGAGTATGTCTTAAGCTACCCCAATAAAAAAATGCATTTGAATGGAAAGCGCTATTACCATACCTGGACCGGTGAAAATGCACCGGTTTGTTACTAAAAATTAATCGAGATGAGTAATCCTATCCTAAGGCAACACCTAATATTAATTTAACCCCAACGTTATGAAATGTATCCTACCCCAACTATTGCTATGCCTGCTTTCTAGCCTGGCATTCGGTCAATCCCCAGTCCTGTTAAAAGATTTTCAAACTAGAGGGGCTAGTTCTTTTCCCAATGACCCCTATTTTGAAGGAGTCTCCATGGATAATCTGTTGTTTTTTCTTGCTGAAACTCCTGGGCTAGGAGAAGAGTTGTACCGGACCAACGGGACAGAGGTGGGAACTGTGTTACTAAAGGATATTCTCCCGGGAGAAAGTGGTTCGAATATTCGATTCTTTGGAGCCATAGATGGCCAGGTACTTTTCGCTGCTCATGATGGCGTCCATGGATATGAACTTTGGACTAGTCAGGGAACTTCCTCTAGTACGCGGATGGTAGATGACCTTTTTGAGGGGAGTACCGGCGGTTTTTCGGGCCTAGGAAGAGGTCATGCTTTTTTTCAAGGCGAGTTTTATTTCAAAGGAAATGAGGGCAATGGGAATGAATTGTTTAAGTATAATGCAGATGATCAGGAGATCACTCTGTTTCGAGATATCAATCCCAATACCTCCTCATCTGGACTTCCTCTAAGTGGTGATCCCAGATTACTATCGCCAGGTGAGGAGGTTATGTATTTTACCGCAAATGATGGAGTAAACGGGCGAGAGCTTTGGTCTACTGATGGGACTCCCCAGGGAACCCAAATGGTAGTAGACATTTCAGAGGGGGAATTATCTACTCAGTTCCATCAAATGAAGACCTTTAACAATACCGTGATTTTTACCGCAAACGATAGGGTTCATGGACGAGAACTATGGTTTAGTTTGGGGTCACCCCTATTCACAGGCATGATAAAAGATTTTAGTCCTGGAGAAGAAAGTAGTGATATCCAGATATGGGAAGTAGTAAACGAAATCTTGTTTTTTACCATCAAAGAAGGTTTCAAAGAGATTTTATGGAGTACAGATGGTTCTGAACAAAATACCCAGAAGGTACTAGATAGCGCTGGCTCAGAGATTTGGGTAACTAGTTCCTATACCCTTTATAAAGATCAACTGTTTTTTCGAGGAAATGGGCGCCTGCTTAAAACCGATAGCACGGGGACTACAGCTGTCCAGATAGGTTCCGTTAGTCCCCAAAGAGACCAACTAGCTGTATCGAAGGATACCCTATTTTTTATCGGGAGTTTAGGGTCTGAAGGAAACGGTTTGTTTAAAACGGATGGAAGCACTGAAGGAACCTCTCTGGTAAAGGTGGTTACTCCGAAGAGCTACTACGATGCCAATAATCTGTTTGGGACGGAAACGCACCTGTACTTTATCGCAGAAACGGATAGCTTCGGCCTAGAACTATTTTCCAGTGACGGTACGGAAGAAGGGACGTTCATGCTGATTGATAGCCAACCAGGACCTGAAGACGGATACAAATCCTATGAAGATTATACCTTCCACGCGTTGGGAGATAAACTACTGTTCCCCGGTTTTGATGAGGTAAATGGCCGGGAACCCTGGATTTCAGATGGTACAGTAGAAGGAACTGGCTTGATATCAGACCTCAATGACCAAACAGAAGGTATATCTTTGTACAGTAGGCCTGTAGCACTGGGAAATCGGACCTTTTTTACTACAGACGAAGGCCTTTGGGAAACAGATGGGACTTCAGAAGGTACTCAATTGGTATTGGGAGGAGAACCTGTCTTTGGATTGAATGCTCTGGGGGATAAATTACTTTTCACAAGATCTGGTCCGGGTAACCTGCGAACTATCTGGATCAGTGATGGCGATCCTGGGAATACCCGGCCCATACTGGATTCAGCTACGGCATCATCCTTGATTTTTTCTTTTCAGGAAAACTTACCCATTGTTGGAGAATACATGTTTTTCAGTGCAAGAGACCCTGAAAATGGGTATGAACTGTGGAAAACGGATGGGACGGCTGTGGGTACACAACTTGTAAACGATATTCATCCTACGGATAATAGTTTATATTCCTTTTCTCAAGGACGTTATCTGGTTTGGGGGAATGAGCTTTTTTTCATAGCTAATGACGGAGTCAATGGGAATGAACTGTGGAAAACAGATGGAAGTGAAGAGGGTACCCTTCCCGTAGCTGATATTAATCCCTTTGGAAGTAGTTCCCCCAACAAATTGACCCTGATTAATGACCAACTGTTTTTCACTGCAAATGATGGAACGTCAGGGACTGAATTGTGGAAAACGGATGGCACTACTGGAGGCACTAGCTTGGTAAAAGATATTTTTCCTGGAGGCCCAGAAGATGGAGGACTTAGATCTACCAGTTTGATAGCCTTCGGCGGGAAACTCTATTTTAGTGGGGAAGATGGAGAAAATGGAAGAGAGCTTTGGACTAGTGATGGAACTGAAGCAGGTACCTTTCTATTTAAGGATTTTATTCCAGGGGGAGGGCTTTCTGGAAGTGGGAGCCCTTCAGCTTTTTTTGCAACAGATAGTCTATTGTATTTTTCGGCAAAAGATAGTGTGGGACGGAGAGTGTGGAAGACAGACGGTACGGTTGAGGGCACCCAACTTTTACTGGATCTAGAAATAAATTCCGGATTTACTTTGGCAAATGGAAACTTGTTTTTTGCTGCTACTGAAGATGCAACAGGTAGGGAACTGTGGAGGACAAATGGCACAGAAGCGGGAACATTTTTAGCAGCTGATATTTTTCAAGGTCAGGCGAATAGTAATCCTAGAGATCTGCGATTTATTAATGAGGTTCTGTATTTCCAGGCAACGGATGTGGAAAACGGCAGGGAACTACGGGCCCTATCTCCTTATCGTATCCAAGCCGAGTTTTTGACAAGCTTGGAGCTCCCCTGTACCATAGAAGACAGTATCACTTTTTCTGCGACGGGGTCAGGCTGGAGAAAACCCCGATGGTTGGTAAATGACCAGGCTGTTGATGGGCAAACTAGCCAAGAATTTACAGCCTGATGGAGACCAAGTGAGTCTTCAGGTAGTAGCTGATCCCAGTGTTTGGGTATTAGAGGATAGCTTGACTATCCGTGCCCTGTCAATTGATTTAGCTATTGTGGAACCCCAAATTACTGTTTCAGGAAATCAGTTGATCGCCTCAGAAGGACAGCGTTATCAGTGGTATCGAGATGGAGAATTACTTCCAGATACTTCTCAAATTCTCATTGCACAAGAAAGTGGTATCTACCAGGTTGAAATTATCAACGAATTAGGTTGCTCCTATCTCTCATCTGAACTGGCCCTCCAGGTTATTACTTCGATCGATGCACGGTTGAAGGATGGAGTCTCTCTATACCCCAATCCAGTATCTTTTTCTTTGCAAATCCACTCACAGTTAAATGAACCGGTTGATTGCCTCCTACTTTCGCCTCTTGGACAGCGCCTATTAGAAACTAAACTAATACCCCAACAAGGAGACGTGAAGTTTCCAATGGATCACTTTGCTCCAGGAGTCTATGTGCTTCAACTTAGTTCTCCAAAAGGGAGATATTATCACAAGGTGGTCAAGAAATAGGGGAGGGGAAATGGAAAATGGATAAATGAAAAAGGGAAAACCCCGTAGAGACAACGCCATGGCTTGTCATGTCCCTTAGATGGAATGCCATAGTCCCAAAAGAAAAACTCCCAGCCGGGGAGGCTAGGAGCTTAACCTTAGTAATTAGCTGCACATCGTGATACAAATATCGTGAGAAATTAGGGGATGTGTATTTTTAAATCAAAAATGTACATTTATTAAAATTTATTAAAACTTGGAGCAAGTTGCTCTTTTCTTGGGTTTTGACCACCTCCCCCTAACTTTACAGATAGGGTACTCCTCCTGGCAGGCGGAGACAGTGTAGGGGGCTTGGCTCCTCTCCTCTCAACCCTGTCTCCTCCTCGCTCGGATCGCGCCAGGCCTAGAGGAGGAGTACCCAGCGCAAAGCGCTGGGGGAGGTGGTCTGAGACCAAAACCCGGCTTTAGGCCGGTGACAAAAAAAACCCCGAGTCATATTGACCCGGGGCCTAGATAAAAGTGGCATCGACCTACTCTTCCACGTGTTACCGCAGTACCATCGGCGCGGCAGGGCTTAACTTCTCTGTTCGGGATGGGAAGAGGTGTACCCCTGCGCTATAGACACCTAGTCTTAGGTTTAGGGAATTAAGATTTGTTTGTATTGCCTTCCAATTTCCCGAACAGGCTTAATTCCCACCATTTCATAATTGAGATAGAAGGACTCTTTTTTTCTTTTAGGAAGTATTTACTTCCGAAAAGAAAAAAACATGAGGAGGAATGCACAGGAGGATACGAAAATTTATGTTTAGAAACATTGGACGAAGAAAATCTATCGAGTTATTAGTACGGCTCGGCTTCGCCTATCGCTAGACTTCGACCTACCGCCTATCTACGTGGTAGTCTTCCACGACTCTCAAGGGAGAACTCATCTTGTGGCCGGCTTCGCGCTTAGATGCTTTCAGCGCTTATCCGAACCCGACATAGCTACCCTGCGGTGCAGCTGGCGCCACAACAGGTACACTAGCGGTCGGTCCAACCCGGTCCTCTCGTACTAGGGTCAGCCCCACTCAATTCTCCAGCGCCCACTACAGATAGAGACCGAACTGTCTCACGACGTTCTGAACCCAGCTCGCGTGCCACTTTAATGGGCGAACAGCCCAACCCTTGGGACCTTCTCCAGCCCCAGGATGTGACGAGCCGACATCGAGGTGCCAAACCTCCCCGTCGATGTGAGCTCTTGGGGGAGATCAGCCTGTTATCCCCGGAGTACCTTTTATCCTTTGAGCGATGGCCCTTCCATTCGGAACCACCGGATCACTATACCCGACTTTCGTCCCTGGACGACTTGTCAGTCTTTCAGTCAAGCACTCTTATGCTATTGCACGCTACACACGATTACCAACCGTGTTGAGAGTACCTTTGGAAGCCTCCGTTACATTTTTGGAGGCGACCACCCCAGTCAAACTACCCACCATGCACTGTTCCATTGGGTTAGGCAACCATTAAAGAAAGGGTGGTATTTCAAGGGCGGCTCCCTGAAGACTGGCGCCTCCAGTTCGTAGCCTCCCACCTATCCTACACATCCTTTAACCGTTGTCAATGCAAAGTTGTAGTAAAGGTTCACGGGGTCTTTTCGTCCCGTAGCGGGTAACCGGCATCTTCACCGGTACTACAATTTCACCGAGCTCGCGGCCGAGACAGCGTCCAGATCGTTACACCATTCGTGCAGGTCGGAACTTACCCGACAAGGAATTTCGCTACCTTAGGACCGTTATAGTTACGGCCGCCGTTTACCGGGGCTTCAATTCGAAGCTTGCACCTCTCCTCTTAACCTTCCGGCACCGGGCAGGTGTCAGGCCTTATACTTCGTCTTTCGACTTTGCAAAGCCCTGTGTTTTTGCTAAACAGTCGCCTGGACCTTTTCACTGCGACTCATAGAGTGTCCTTTCTCCCGAAGTTACAGGACCAATTTGCCGAGTTCCTTAGCCGCGGATCACTCGAGCACCTTAGAATACTCATCCCGACTACCTGTGTCGGTTTACGGTACGGGCCGTCATAAGCTTTTCTAGGAGGCTCAATTACAACTTCGCTTCGCCCGTAGGCTAGGCTCAACGGGGATTTCCGTCACCCCGTAGCTGCTCAATTGCCCCGTCGCATGATTTATGACAGGTATAGGAATATTAACCTATTTTCCATCGACTACCCCTTTCGGGTTCGCCTTAGGTCCCGACTAACCCTATTCTGATTAGCATGGAATAGGAAACCTTAGTCTTTCGGTGAGGGGGTTTTTTACCCCCTTTATCGTTACTTATGCCTACATTTGCTTTTCTATGCGCTCCAGTTAGGCTCACGCCACACCTTCCACGCCCATAGAATGCTCCCCTACCACTTTCGTCCATAGCTTCGGTAGTAAGTTTGATGCCCGATTATTATCCATGCTCAATCGCTCGACTAGTGAGCTGTTACGCACTCTTTAAATGAATGGCTGCTTCCAAGCCAACATCCTAGCTGTCTTAGCGATCAAACCTCGTTAGTTCAACTTAACTTACATTTAGGGACCTTAGCTGATGGTCTGGGTTGTTTCCCTCTCGGACAAGGACCTTAGCACCCATGCCCTCACTCCCGGGATAATTTCACGGCATTCGGAGTTTATCAGGGGTTGGTAGGATGTGACTCCCCCTAGCCCTATCAGTAGCTCTACCTCCGTGAAACATCTCCCGAGGCTGTTCCTAAAAACATTTCGGGGAGTACGAGCTATTTCCCAGTTTGATTAGCCTTTCACCCCTACCCACAGGTCATCCAAACACTTTTCAACGTGAACTGGTTCGGTCCTCCATTCCGTTTCACCGGAACTTCAACCTGCCCATGGGTAGATCACCGGGTTTCGCGTCTGCCCCCAGTAACTCAACGCCCTGTGAAGACTCGCTTTCGCTGCGGCTGCGTCCCTGAAGGACTTAACCTTGCTACTGAGGAGCAACTCGTAGGCTCATTATGCAAAAGGCACGCCGTCACTTGCGCTCCGACTGCTTGTAGGTATACGGTTTCAGGTACTATTTCACTCCCTTATTCAGGGTACTTTTCACCTTTCCCTCACGGTACTTGTTCACTATCGGTCATCTGAGAGTATTTAGCCTTACCAGATGGTGCTGGCAGATTCATGCAGAGTTTCACCGGCTCCGCACTACTCAGGATACCTCCTCTTAGGTTTTCTTTACACATACAGGACTATCACCTTCTATGGTTGAGTTTTCCAGCTCATTCTATTTCATCGAACCTAAATTTAGAGGTCCTACAACCCCGTAGTTGCCTTAACAACTACGGTTTGGGCTTCTCCCCGTTCGCTCGCCACTACTTGGGGAATCACTATTGTTTTCTTTTCCTCCAGGTACTTAGATGTTTCAGTTCCCTGGGTTCGCCTCTTTCGATTATTGGGTTGCCCCATTCGGAAATCTCCGGATTTTTGGATGCTTGCGCCTACCCGGAGCTTATCGCAGCTTGCCACGTCCTTCATCGCCTTCAGATGCCTAGGCATCCCCCGTATACCCTTCCTTTTTTTCTTCTATTTCGTAGTTTCACTCCGTCGTTAAGCTGGGTATACCAACTTCATACTTGGAGTGATTCCGCTCCTGTGCATTCACTTCAACATGTCAAATAACTCTTTGGAATTAAGGAAAATCCTACTCACTTTTTCATCCCTTCTTTTTCCTTTCTCCGCTTTTCTACACACTCCTTGCAGGGTCATGAATGCAACAGTTGATAACAGCAATGATCTTCTGCAAGTCTGGTGTATATGTCTTTTTAAAGAACTTCTCTTTTAATCAAAGGATAAACCTTCTCTCACCTCTATTCTCTCTCTCCTTTATCCCTCTCTCCTCTAAACTCGCCCCTCTTTGGTGGAGAATGCCGGGCTCGAACCGGCGACCCCCTGCTTGCAAAGCAGGTGCTCTAGCCAACTGAGCTAATCCCCCGTGTATTCTCGCCCCTCAAATCTCGCTCCTCACTCCTTTTTGCCCTCTCCTCCTTTCCAAGCCATGGCTTGGAGTTACCAGTGGGCCTGCGTGGACTCGAACCACGGACCTCTACATTATCAGTGTAGCGCTCTAACCACCTGAGCTACAAGCCCTCAGCAGTTCCGGGTCCGTTTTGCCCAAAACTATATCTCAATAGGAAAATGAATTTCTGCTCTTCTATGCCTTCTGCTGGTTCATTATTCCTTTCTCAATTCAAAAAAAACTGGAAGAAGTAAGTAGTACTGTTTAAGAAATCAGATTCGGTATATGTCTGTCCTTCTTACGAAGAAATCTCTCTAGAAAGGAGGTAATCCAGCCGCACCTTCCGGTACGGCTACCTTGTTACGACTTAGCCCCAGTTACTAGTTTCACCCTAGGCGGGTTGTTACCCCCGACTTCAGGTGCTCCCAGCTTCCATGGCTTGACGGGCGGTGTGTACAAGGCCCGGGAACGTATTCACCGCGGCATGGCTGATCCGCGATTACTAGCGATTCCGACTTCACGGAGTCGAGTTGCAGACTCCGATCCGAACTGAGAACGGCTTTTAGAGATTGGCTACACTTCGCAGTGTCGCTACCCGTTGTACCGTCCATTGTAGCACGTGTGTCGCCCTGGGCGTAAGGGCCATGATGATTTGACGTCATCCCCACCTTCCTCACTCCTTGCGGAGGCAGTTTCGTTAGAGTCCCCATCATAACATGCTGGCAACTAACGATAGGGGTTGCGCTCGTTGCGGGACTTAACCCAACACCTCACGGCACGAGCTGACGACAACCATGCAGCACCTTGCACTCTGTCCCGAAGGAAAAACACCTTTCGGCGCCTGTCAGAGGCATTATAGCCCAGGTAAGGTTCCTCGCGTATCATCGAATTAAACCACATGCTCCACCGCTTGTGCGGGCCCCCGTCAATTCCTTTGAGTTTCATTCTTGCGAACGTACTCCCCAGGTGGATCACTTATCGCTTTCGCTTGGGCACTCAGATAAATCCGAACACCTAGTGATCATCGTTTACAGCGTGGACTACCAGGGTATCTAATCCTGTTCGCTCCCCACGCTTTCGTGTCTCAGCGTCAGTTACGACATAGACGTCTGCCTTCGCAATCGGTATTCTGCGTGATATCTATGCATTTCACCGCTACACCACGCATTCTAACATCCTCTGTCGTACTCAAGTTTGCCAGTATCAATGGCGGGTATCCGGTTGAGCCGGACGCTTTCACCACTAACTTAACAAACCGCCTGCACACCCTTTAAACCCAATAAATCCGGACAACGCTTGCACCCTACGTATTACCGCGGCTGCTGGCACGTAGTTAGCCGGTGCTTATTCTTAAGGTACCTGCAAGAATGCGTATAGCACCCAATTAGTCCCTTATAAAAGCAGTTTACAATCCAGAGGACCTTCTTCCTGCACGCGGCATGGCTGGTTCAGGGTTGCCCCCATTGACCAATATTCCTTACTGCTGCCTCCCGTAGGAGTCGGGCCCGTGTCTCAGTGCCCGTGTGGCTGATCATCCTCTCAGACCAGCTACCCATCGTTGCCTTGGTAAGCCTTTACCTTACCAACTAGCTAATGGGACGCATGCCCATCCTTTAGCAAAACTCATTTCATGACTAAGTGATGCCACTTTATCATCATATGGAGTATTAATCTGCGTTTCCACAGGCTATCCTCCTCTAAAGGGTAGGTTGCATACGCGTTACGCACCCGTGCGCCGGTCGCCAGCCGAACTGCTGCCCCTCGACTTGCATGTATTAGGCCTGCCGCTAGCGTTCGTCCTGAGCCAGGATCAAACTCTCAAGTGTAATATCTTGATACCTTCTCTTCTTCCTTACCTTGCCTCTTAAGTCTCAGCTAAAATTAACTCTCAACCTAAACTTAAAAGGCTCTCAGTACTACTTATCTTCCAGTATGTCAAAGACCGACCCCACTTATCATCCCCGCTTTATCTTAATAAGGTGAACTTCCAATAGCTCACACATTATTTCTTACACTTTATTTTGCCCACTTTGATTATCTATTCAAACGGATTGCAAAAATCTCTATAATTTCTGAATAATCCAAAAAAAGTGCTAGGAAAAAGTTTTTCCGAGTTTTCTTACTCCAGAAATATGTAGAGATAAAAATAACCCGACTAGCGGGTATATGTTAGTGATTTTTCAAAGAGACGGATTACAAATATGCAAGGTTATTTTGGTCTTTCCAAATAATACTGGAAAAATTGACTGATAATGCAGGAAAAGTTACCATTTAAGCTGAAAAGCCTTTCTTTTGGGGGTATAATGCTAATTTTCCATGTTAAAACGCCTAACGACAAGAAATGGCATGGTACAAAGAAAAAACAAAGCTGGATTTGAATATGCCGAAAATAAAATCTATATTTGCCATCCCATTATTCTTTAATGGGTCCTAGAATAGTTAGAAATACACTTTTTTTATTAAAAATATATCGCGGGGTGGAGCAGTTGGTAGCTCGTCGGGCTCATAACCCGAAGGTCACAGGTTCGAGTCCTGTCCCCGCAACTAAGGCGCTTATGTAAGCGCCTTTTATTTTTTCTTTACATCAAGTTGTGAAACCTTGGTCCCATAGGTACTCAGAAGTTCTAATAATTCTTTCTTTCGGAAGGGCTTGCTTAGAAAATCATCCATCCCATGGATGATGCATTTTTCCCGATCGCCCTTTAAATTCCCTGCGGTCAGGGCAATTATAAATTTGGGATTCGATTTATTTCGTTCTCTGATAACCTGGGTAGCTTCATATCCATCCATAACGGGCATTTGAACGTCCATTAGCACCAAGTCAAAAGCATTCTCCTGGGTCATTTCTACTGCTTCAAGGCCATTATTGGCTAATTTAGGCTCATACCCCATTTTAGACAACATCCTTAATACCATTTTTTGATTAATTAAATTGTCTTCAACCACTAAAATGCGCATGGGATATTTCTCGGACAGAGGAAGTTCATTGGCCGATTTAGAGAAAGAAATTTGGGCCCTTGGCGTTTCCCTCTTGGAAATGCCAAAACTTTCAGAGATAGATTCAAATAACTGGTTGCGCTTGATCGGCTTGGTCAAAACAAGCTGAAACAACCTACTGTTTCGAATTTCTTTTAGGTTTCCCCCAATTGAACTTAGCAAAATCATGGGAAGTTTATCCATATTTGGTGTTTTCCTAATCTCTCTAGCAAGTTCTATCCCATCGAATCCTTCCATATAATGATCCGTGATAAGCAAGTCGGGAAGTGGATGGTGCTTAAGCCAGGCAATTGCCTTGGGGGAGTCCTCTACCCAAAATGCTTTCATTCCCCATTTCTCTATCCACTTGACCAGTACCCTTCCATTTGTGGCATTGTCTTCTACAATAAGGACTCTCTTCCCTTTTAAAACAGGAATTATTCCTCCATACTCTGCAATTCCAGCAGCATTCGTTGGTTCGGCAAGAATACTAAAAGTTACCGTTGTCCCTACATGTAATTCACTTGTAAGGCTAATTTTTCCCCCCATTAATTCAGCTAACTTTTGGCAAATGGCTAATCCCAATCCAGTGCCTCCATATTTTCTACTCGTAGAGGTATCTATCTGCGAGAAGGCCCTAAATAATTTATTTTGCTTTTCTTTAGGAATCCCTATCCCGGAATCTACCACTGAAAATATAATTTCCACCTTATTTTCTGAATTTTCCGTTGGGCGCCGAACCATCACATGGGTGAAGACTTCACCTTTCGAGGTGAACTTGATGGCATTATTGATCAGATTGAAAAGTATCTGTTTAATTCGTACAGGATCTGAAATAATGTGTTGAGGGACATTGTCCTCTATAAAGTAGACAATATCCAAGTTTTTCTCCGTAGCCTTGGTTGAAAATACACTTAAAACCTCCTCAATACAGAGTTGAAGGTCGACCGTAATGTGCTCCAATTCCATTTTCCCGGACTCTATCTTTGAAAAGTCCAAAATATCATTGATAATGTTCAGGAGATTACTGGAAGTGCTCTGAAGGGTGTTTACGTAATCCGCTTGTTCGGAGGAGAGAGGGGTTTCACTCAATAAATCCGACATGCCGATAATGCCATTCATGGGGGTACGGATTTCATGGCTCATATTAGCTAGAAAAGCGGACTTTGCTTTATTTGCCGTTTCGGCTTTGGTCTTGGCTTCTTCAAGTTGAAGGGTTCTGTCTTTTACCAAACTTTCAAGGTACTGGTTCTCCTTTTGAAGCTTAGTAGCTATTGCCCAGTTTGCTGCCCAAATAAAGCTTATGATGGTTAATATATACAGTATAAAGGCCCAGGGACTTAGGTACCAGATATTCGCTACGGCTAGCTTAATTTGAATGGGTTGACTCCAATTATAGCCTCCTTTTTTTAATGCCCTAATTTCTAAAATATGTGTTCCCGAAGGCAGTGATTCCAAAAAGGTAATCGTATTCAGGCTTTTAGGGGACCACTTTGTTTGAAAACTATTAGTGGATAGTATCCTATACTGATAACTTACAGAGTTTTCTGGATAAGTGGGAGAAAGAACTTCCAGTGATAGGTCGCTTTGGTAGGGCAAGGAAAGTGTTAACATGCTATCGACGCTGAGTTTAGGTTGTGTCCCCTTATCCGAAAGGATATTTTTTACTATTGGGGCGGGAGTTTCGGAAATTTTAGGGTTTCCCTCTTTTGAAGGCACAATCCCTTCGTAGGTACCTACCCAAATGCGGTTTTCATCATCAATTCGGAGATTTCTATAGGTCATTACCTCATCTGGAAGTCCAGAAGACTCATCAAAAGGTATGAACTCTCCTTCATGGAGCCTCAAAAGACCTTCTTTATCTGTAGAGAGCCAAATACTACCATCTGGGTGAACTGCGACACTTCTAATCTCCCTTTCACTGAACATCTCTCCTAAGAAAACCTGAGTGATACTATCAGAATTTTGCAAAAACAATCCTAAGGTGGTTGCCAGCCATATGTTACCCTTTGCATCAACTGATAGGTCGTGAACTTCAAAATCTCCCAATTTATTTACCTTAATTGGGAGAGGAAGACTAAGGTTTTCAAACTTGTCCTCATCTTCATGATAGCGAAATAGGTAAGAATTAGGCCCAATAGCTCCCATCAAAACCGGTCCATTAGGATCATTGAAAACCACGATTGATCGCGAAGTGAGGCCCTGCTCAGGGCCGTAGTGTCTAGCATTTCCTGTACTGTCTACCCGGGTAATACCCAATAAAGGCATTTTGGACGGCGCCCTGCATACCCAAATATCTTCATTTTTGCCAGAAGCCATATAGAATATGGCTCCAGAAATATGGGGGAGTTCAATCTTTTCTAATAGGCTGCTGTCTCGGGTTTTCCTATATAATTCTCCTGATTGATTTCCGAGATATAGAAAATTGGAGTTATTACAAAGAGAATACACAGAACCTATCAGGTTTCTGTCCAAATCAATTTTGTTTACCTCCCAAATGGCATTTTTTAAATGGGCGCTATACACATCCCCCATTGCGAAGTAGAGCTGATTATGACCTGAAATGTGTAGGTTTCCTGGATTTCGAGGAAGATGGGTGAAATTATTAAAATATGGAGCCTGAAGGAGGGTTAGTTTTTGCTGGTTAGATACCCAGATATTGTCATTTTTATCCCGAAAAAAATGTTGGATCGGTCCCAGTTCTATCTCTTTGAGCCCATGATGTCCCACATTGCTGTAATAAGGGTGCAAGAAAAAATTGCGTTTTGAAAAGGAAAGCCGAGAAAAGGAGCCTTTTTTGTCAGAAAATATGATTCTTCCATCTCTCAGTATCTTTGAATGAGTGATGTGGCGGCCTTTGGTATCAATGAAATCTAATTCGGTTATTTCCCCTTTTGTGGAAAGAGGGTTGAAACCCCATCTCCCGAAAGAATCATTTTTCCCTGAGGGTCAATAATGGCAGACTCAATAGAAGTAAGGGAGGTCGGATTGGGAATTTCTTGCCATTTATCTGTCAGAAAATCAAATAGATAGAGCATACAACCATCCATCACTAACCATACATTTTGCTTGGGATCTTCTAGCAAGGTAACTACGGCATCAGAGTCGCTCTTTTTCAGCGAATCAGTCGAAAAAACATCCCACTTATTTTCATGGCATCGAAGTATTTTATTTTCTCGAATTATCCAAATCCCTTTTCGTGAGTCAACCAATTTCCCTTTATACCCACGAAAAGGATGTTTATAAACAAGCCCATTCATCAAGGGGGATTTGGTAAATTGAGGGCCTAAAATAGATTCTCGTATTTGAATTAAGCCATTTTGGGTAATGGCAAGAAATTCCCCGGTAGGCAAGGTGATAAAATCGAAGGTAGGAACCCTGCTGAGTGGAGAAGAAAAGGATTCATAGTGGCTTCCATCAAACCTGAGAACCCCATTTGTAGTCGCTACCCATATAAACCCATTATAATCTGAATGCGAAGCTAAAAAAGTAATAGAATCTTCAGAAAACTTACTGGGGAATTCATAAACTGTGTATTCCTGACAATAGCCAGAAATAAGAGTAAAGGAAAATGAGAGGAGACAAAGCAAATAAGCTTTCAAAACTAGGGACTATTTTAGTACTTCATCAAAAATATACAAATATCGAACAAAATAAAAAAAATATAACACATCTGGAGAATTACGTAAGCTGAATGGGCTAGGGAAATTGTTGAAGGGTAACTTAAATGGGGAGAAAATGGGATCCCTTTATTGCTATTATGTTAGAAAGGAAATTAGCACATTCCATATAAATCCGATGGAAAGGCTTAGGAGAATTATTTTCAATGATTCTAATACTACCTTGAAAAAGAGTAGTTTTAATCCATGAATAGGGACTTTTTCTTTAAGAAGATCATGCGATTTTATTTCTTCATTTGGGAGTTGGGGATCTTAATAATCGTTGCTTCTTGTACCCCAGAGGCATCCTTGAAAGAACAAATAGAGTTGGCCACCGAAAGGGTAGGGGATAGCTTATTAGAAAATTCTCAGAAACATCCACAGAATTGGTTGACCTATGGCCAGACCTATTCGGAAGAGCGATTTAGCCAATTGGATCAAATTCATACAGGCAATGTAGAAAATCTGGGATTAGCTTGGGCCTTGAATTTAGGGACAAAGAGAGGGCTGGAGGCGACTCCCTTGGTTGTCGAAGGGTTTATGTTTGTATCTGGTCCCTGGGGATGGGTGTATGCCATCAATGCAAGAGATGGAAAAATAGTCTGGACCTATGATCCACAAGTTCCCGGGTTTTATGGGCAAAAGGCTTGTTGTGATGTGGTCAATCGCGGAGTAGCCTTGTATGAAGGAAAAGTCTATGTGGGAACTTTGGATGGGAGACTAGTCGCCCTTCGGGCATCGACTGGAGAGGTCCTCTGGGAAAAATGGACAGTTGATAGCACCCAAGCCTATACCCTAACGGGAGCTCCCAGGATAGTAGAGGGAATGGTACTTATCGGAAATAGTGGGGCAGAGTTTGGAGTAAGGGGCTATATATCTGCTTACGATGCTACAAGTGGAGAGTTAGCTTGGCGCTTTTATACAGTTCCCGGAAACCCACAGGAAGGCTTTGAGAAGGAAGCAATGGAGAAGGCTGCTAGGACTTGGTCTGGCGAATGGTGGAGATATGGCGGGGGAGGTACAGTTTGGGATGCAATCGTTTATGATGCTGCACTTGGCTACCTATATATAGGGACGGGAAATGGGAGTCCGTGGGACAGAAATCATCGTAGTCCTGAGGGGGGAGACAATCTGTTTCTCTCTTCTATTATTGCGTTGGAAGCTTCGACTGGTGAGTACGTCTGGCATTACCAGACCACCCCGGGAGATTCGTGGGATTTCACGGCTACCCAATCCATTATCTTAGCTGATATAAGCTGGAAAGGGGAACCTCGGAAAGTTTTGTTTCAGGCGCCTAAAAATGGATTCTTTTATATCCTGGACCGAATAGATGGGACTCTCCTTTCTGCCGAACCCTATGTATATGTTAATTGGGCAAACGGGGTAGATTCACTAACGGGAAGGCCGATAGAAACCCCACTCAGTAGATATGAAGACCAAAATGTGCAAGTATTGCCTAGCCCCTCTGGGGGCCACAATTGGCAGCCGATGGCTTTTCATCCAAATTTAGGCTTGGTTTATTTTCCTGCTAGGGAGGAAGCCATGACTTTTGGACACAATCCTTATTGGAAATACGACTCTTCTGGAATAAGTTGGAATCTGGGTATTCGATACAATTCCAGACAATCTACTTGGGTAGACTCCTTGGCACCCCGAGTTCTTCCCTCGGAAAAGTTAATCGCCTGGGATCCCAAACGCCAAAAAGTCAAATGGGAAGTACCTCAGGAGGGTATTTATAATGGAGGCGTTTTGGCCACAGCAGGAGATCTCGTATTTCAGGGGACAGCAACTGGAAAATTTTGTGCCTATCAGGCTAGCACTGGACAATTACTCTGGGAGTATGACCTTAAATCAGGGATTATTGCTCCACCAATTAGCTATAGCATAGATGGCATACAATACATCAGTATTGCGGCTAGGATGGGGAGGGGCCGAGGGTCTATCGAGGAAATATACCCCGATTATTCGACCAGGAACGGTTTACACCTTTGCCCTCCATGAAAAGGGTTCTATACCAGCATATGAGGAAAGAGAGGAACCACAATTGGTAGATCTACCTATTGAAGGCAATGGACAAAACTTACAGCATGGATTGATTCAATACAGTTTCCATTGCCAAATTTGTCATGGAATACCCGGAGGGGGAGGAGGGGTCATTCCAGATTTAGCGTATTCCAAACCTCAGGTTTTTTCTTATTTCGATGAAATTGTTTTGGGAGGCTCACTGGAATCCCAGGGAATGCCTAAATTTTCTAGCCGCTTAAAGGAGGAGGATGTAGATGCCATAAAAAACCATATATTGAACGAATCTTTGAAAAGACGCAATCAATGAATCGACTTCCATGAGCCGTAGACGTATTTTTCTTTTTCTCAGTTTGGGATTTGGGCTATTGACTTTGTGGCTAAATTCCCGAGTTATACAGCATACGCTTGACTACAAAAATACCAAGGTTTCCTATGCAGATGAGGTGAATTTCCGAGCACGGGTATTGGATCCCGATGAATGGACTGGAGGAGAAGGAGCCGAAGAGAGAGCTGGAGTAGCAAATGATTTGAAAGAAAGCTTTGAAAGTCATCGTGAAGCTGCAAGCGGATGGGGTATCTGGGTACTGGTATCGCTAGGAGCTTATTTTCTTTTATGTCTGGGGATATTTAGTGCCTCTCGGGATCGTTGGTTTATATTGGTAGGCCTCATTGTCCTATCTGTGCTCAGCCTGGAAGTGGGTCTTTTTGCTCCCATGCTAGAAATTTCTGCTTATGAGCAAGATGTAGATTTGTCTGATTTACCTGTAAAAGCAAATGTTTTTGGCCGTACCGTAGAACTAAAAGTCCAACAAAAGTTTGAAGGAGACATGTTCTTCTACTATCAAAGCAAATCAGTAGTTGAACTTATACAGACGCTATTTGAGCAGAAAAATTTTGTTGTGGGTATTTCTCTCCTGATTTTCAGTGTGATGTTCCCCGTTAGCAAATTGTTATTGATGGGAGGGGTCCTATGGAGACCCAGTTGGGGCCGTTCCTATTTTGTCAAGAATTTTGTGGCTTATTCTGGGAAATGGTCTATGGCAGATGTGTTTGTTGTTGCAATGTTTTTGGGATTCCTCGCCTTGGATAATATGCAGGTAGGTATTCCTACCGAAAGCAAGGTATTGATCGGTTTATACTTCTTTTTGGCTTATTGTATCCTTTCTATTGCAGCATCAATGGTTTTGGAAAGAATGCAGAAAACAGAAATTTCAACCTAAGATATGAAGTCAATTTTGCGATTTATGGGCCTGATGGTCCTAGTCTTTCAAATGGCTATGGCCCAAGACCTTTCCTGGAATTCAGTTGAAGGAACCGGGACTGCACACCCTCGCCACGAAAATGCCTTTGTCGAGGCGGGGGGGAAGTACTATTTGTTAGGTGGCAGAGGGCTTAAACCCGTAGATATATTTGACCCTCTGACCAAAAGCTGGACTCAGGGTAAGCAAGCTCCTATTGAACTACATCATTTTCAAGCGGTAAGCCATGAAGGCCTTATTTACGTCATTGGAGCATTTACGGGCCCCTATCCCTATGAAATACCCATTTCCAACATATATATTTATGATCCCTTGGAAAATCTTTGGATCGTTGGACCAGAAATTCCCCAACATAGACGTAGAGGGGCTGCAGGATTGGTGGTTCATGAGGGGAAATTTTATATAGTCTGTGGAATTGTCAATGGACATAGTTCTCATTGGGTCCCTTGGCTGGACGAATATGATCCTCAAATGGGAACCTGGAGAGAGCTGTCGGATGCACCAAGAGCTCGAGACCATTTCCAGGCCGTTGTATCCAATGGGAGAATTTATGCTGCAGGAGGACGGAATAGTGGTTTTGGAGAAACCCCTTTTCAAGCTACCATTCCAGAGGTTGATGTATATAATATAGAAAACAATTCATGGACTACCCTGGATACTATTCAGGGAAATATTCCAACCCTTCGTGCAGGTTGTACCTCTGTGATCTGGAAGGGGAAATTATTGGTAATAGGTGGAGAAAGTCCAACGCAAAACGTGGCTCATAATGAGGTTGAGGCGTTAGATTTACGTACTGAAACCTGGAATACTCTTCCCTCTCTCAAGAGAGGACGGCATGGTACTCAGGTAATCAAGGTAGAAGAAAAGTTGATTATTGCTGGTGGCTGTGGAAATCGTGGGGGAAATCCAGAATTAACACATATGGAAGAGTTGGGTAAGCGAAGGAAGGAGGGGGCGGGCCCCCAAAAAATTAAGAGAGGGAAATTGAGTTTACTGAGTATAAATGTAAGCGAAGGAGGGAAAGCCGAAATCGTTATTTCAAATGAAGATGGAAATCAGGCACTTGTACTGGCTTCGATTGCTTCAGATTTACCTGCAAATATATTATTACCAGTAAAATTGCCTTTTATTCTTTCACCAGGGGCTAAGCTGTCGCTATCTATTTCAAAGGATGTGCCCCAAAAGCCCTATGAATTTCTTGTAAAGGCTCATGGGAAGTCAGCTCCGCTGCTAGTAGAGATCCCTTAAGGGAAGAGGGTATAATGAAAATAGCTTCAACTGCTCAGTATCAGGTGACGATCCAGTAAGCCACTCGGTATACTACATATATTGATAGAACTACCAAAAGTAATAGTATGAGGACAATCGCCATAATAATAGGCCAGGCACTTCCCTTATGCCTTCCTTCTGAAAAATGCTCCCGCATAAGGGCTACATTTCGTAGGTTGGCACGATAGCGAAAATCAAAAATATCTCCGAGTAAGGGGATGGTTCCCACCATGCCATCAATCCAAATATTTCCAATCATTTTGAGAACAGCTTTTCCATGGGCCCCAAAACGAACCATGGCAATGATAAGGAATCCGGAGATAAAAAAAGTAATTACATCCCCGGCATAGGGTACCAGGCCTACCAAGGAATCGATCCCAAATCGTATTTGTGTTCCCGGTATCCGGAAACGATTATCCAATAATTCCGCCGTCCTATCCAGCCAAAGGAGTGCTTGCTGGGAGTGATCTTCCTGTGATGACATATTACCAAAATTAAGTAGGTGGACAAAGGAAAGTGGGTATTTTTTCATGGAATGAAAAGTTTACCCTGTAGGGGTAGCCTATGGGTAGATTCATCATGCCCCCCTATTCCGCCGGCGAGGTATCCAAGTTGATACCTCGCCGGCGATAAAAAGGGATGGGGGACCTTTTCTACCCATATTAGGTACCTAACGGCACCGGGATTCTCCTGCGAGAAGAGGGCCTTTGAACTCATATAAAATGTTCCCTAAATGAATCAGGAATATCATTCCCTAATTTCTTTTGTCCACTTACTTAAGTCGGTCGCTGGAAGTTTCTCCTTTTTTCCTCAATAATAGCTCTCATATAGCAACCTTCTAGGTGATCATTTACCATCCCCATGGCTTGCATGAAGGCATAGGCGGTGGTAGGCCCTACAAAGGACCAGCCTCGTTTCTTTAACTCTTTACTTAAGCGAATCGAGGAAGGCGTTTTCGTTATTTTTATCAAGGTATCATAGTCATAAGCTGTAGGTCTCTCCGATGAGGGAGGCTCAAATTGCCAAAAGTATTTTGCCAAGCTTCCAAACTCATCTCGGAGGATAAGGGCTTGTTTAGCATTGTTGATTGTCGATTCTATTTTTTTTCGATGCCTAACAATACCTGCATTGAGTAAGAGACTTTCTACCTGTTCCTCCCCGAATTTGGCTACCTCTTCAAATTCGAAATTTGCAAAAGCTGCCCTGAAGTTTTCCCTTTTTCTCAGAATAGTGAGCCAACTCAGGCCAGACTGGAAGCCTTCTAGACAAATCTTTTCAAATAGGGTTCGATCGTCTTTGACGGGGTGCCCCCACTCATTATCATGATAGGCTAAGTATTGAGGGTCATTGTTTTGCCACCAACAACGAAGTTGCCCGTCTTCTCCTTTAATAAGGCCTTTAGGAATGTCCATTAATGTCTTAATTAGGAAAGAATCCTTTTGATTTCTCTAGAGAGGTCTCTCCCCAGATTTTGATGTTATCAACCATTCCGGTATCGTCGAAGGAACCAAAGCCAATATACCCTCCCTCAAAGTGGGTATCATGCGTTTCCATGATGGGGTTTTCCATGTCATCAAAATAGACCTGTATCAGTCCAGTCTCTATTTTTCGGATAATTTTGATTTTATGCCAAGATCCAGGCTTACCCCAGTCAATTCCGTCGGTGGTTTTTTCAGCAATCGCCACCCTGGGTTCATCATTTACCAGAAATATATTATGAGCGTGAGGGTCAGCCTTGGTAGCGATATGGACATAGTAAAAGTTAGCCGGGTCCTTCATGCCAAAAAAGAAACACATGTCTCTATGACCATACTCCTTTCCCGTTTGGGCAGCATTAAATTCCAATACAAAATCGTCAAATCGATGCGTAGAAATACAGGCAATATTAAATGGGGAGCGAACTCTAGGAGAATAGTCACTTTTGCCAAAAAGCTCTAATGCCTTATTATCTAAGGTATCTTTTATTCGCCAGGCGCTGGCATCAGTCATCATAAAAGCATCTAGTTCTCTTAAGCCTTCAAAATCCTGTTCATATAAAAGGGGATGACCAAGAGTTTGGGAAGAGATACAGCTAGGAAAGACTATTAATGCTCCAAATATTATGCTAAGGAGGAATGTACGCGTGCTAATCATAGCGTTTTATTTAATTATCGCCCCCTTTGAGGCTATTTTGTTATAGGGTATCTCTCCTTCTCCCTTCAATTCCAGTAAATCATTGATCTTTTTGAGGTGATGGTCAACCCCAATTTCAGATCCTGGAACAAAGCCTGGCACGGTAATTACCTGGGCCAGAACCCCATTGAGTCCTCTATGGATAAGTCCTCTTGGTAAATATACAAGATCCCCCACTTCCAAGGAGGTAGAGGTGAAAAGACTTTGGGCCTCTTCTCTAGAAACCGATTCAGGCTTTTCTATGAGGCTCACCTGGTTGCTAGTCAATATTTTGCCATCCTTCATAACCATTTGGACTAGATAAAATTCATCAAATCCCTTGTCTAATGGATGATAGTGACTGAAGGAATCCATGATTCGTACTCTGTGGGCATTGAGGAAAGGAAAGGTGTAGGTACCCACTTTTTTTAGCCAGGTGAGTAGGATTCTTCGATAGGCTCCTGTTTCAGTTGCACAGCCTCCGGGTATATCGGTAATGTTGGGATCCCAATCTGGGCGAATAAAATGAGGCACTTCGGAAGATGGGGGTTCAGGGACTTGAAATATAACGGCGCTTATCGCACTGTCCATTTTCATGCCTTGTTTCTCTTTCAACCAGACAATATCACCGATAGCGATTTTTGATTGCACACCTCCCGTAAGCGTTCCGGTTCCCCCTCCTTTTTGGATAAATACTATTTGGGTATGGGCCTTAGCCGAAATTTCCATTACATCTCTCAAAAATCCTAGGTCATAGCCTGGATTGCGTTGGGAAAAATTTTCGCGAATGTTCTCCAATCCTTCAAGGTCCTCATGGCCCAAATGAGCTATCTGAATCTGAGGGAGTTCTTCTTCCAAGTTTTGGGACTTTATGCTGGTACAGGCAAATAAAAGTCCAGATAAAGTACCTATTCCTACAAAATATAAGAGGTAGAGTTTCATAAGATTCATGCTGGATGAGTCAATATAAAACTTTAACTAAAAGGAAAAAAATACACCGCTCAGGATTGAGCGGTGCAAAGTACTAGTGTGAGTGATGAAGAGTACTCTGTATAACGCATAAAGAATAAATTTTATTTCTTTAATCCATAAAAAATTTCATTTAAAAAACGACTGAAATATTTGGACAGATAATTTATTTATAATAATTTTTAGTCGTTTATGATTTGGTTTTATAAACACCGAAGTGCTGGGTATTCCCAGCACTTTTTTAGTTGATTCCAATCCTGCTTCTCCATCTGGGATCTTTTACTTCCCCGTACTTATCTGAATGGATTAATACAAGTCTTCGACCTTCTAATTGAGGTTCGAGGAAGATGAAGCTGACATTTTTCTGATTGCCCAAACGGTTATAGCGCCAGATTTCGTAAGCCCTTTCAGTAGGTGAGGAGGGAAATTGTTCTATATCATTTGGCGCTCCGTATTTTAGCCAGATTTTACCCCGATCTGTTTGCCAACCTTCCAGAGAACTATGGCTAAATTTGCCATTGAGATATCTAACCAGGGCTTCATAGCCTTTTATGAGCTCGGTAAGCGTAAGGTTTCCCTTTCTCCGTTTATTCCAGAAACTATACACATAGTTTTTAATTTGTTCTTTAGATCGGAGGACATGAGCAAACTGTATTTCTTGTTCGTCGCTGATAGGTTCTAAGGTCTCAATGTGTTTACGCAAGGCTTTTTCGGAAAACTCACTTAACACATCCCCTGAATAAACCTCACTGATAAAGTATTTAAATTCATTTTCACTTCTATAATTGTAGAGATAAAACTTCTTGCGCGTTGTCCTCAAAATCCGCCCGTCGGGAGTCAACAATTCGATAATGAGGTGATAGGTATCATTAGAAAGTTTGCTGATATCAAAAGTATGAATGAAAACCTGGAAATTTCTGGGATTTTCCTCTGTTTCGGTATGGGGCGCGTATACATTTCTTCCATTCTTGGTAATCCGGGCGCGTTCGATTAATTGACTTTGCTTGCCCAATCTAGCTAGGTTATACAATTGGACATAAAACACTAAAGAATCCTCGTTAACCAGAGATTCGTTGGTAATGAGAGGGGTGAAAAATTTTCCAAAGGGTTTGTATTCATTTTCTCCATTAAAGCGTTTTTTGAGGCGCATACGCACCGGGTCGTCTTGGACGAGAGCGATATCGCTGAAAGCAAATTCACTTTGTGCAGGGGGCTGCATGATAAAATCTCGATTGAAACGAAAGCTGGGCGAATTTTGGGCCTGTAAATCCTGAATTTCTACCCGTAGGTTATAGGCACCTTTGGGTAAGGTAAAAACCTCTTTTTCAATGATGGGAGGGTATTGCTCCAATTCATTTTCTCTTTCACCTACTCTTGGATTGAATATGCGGGTACGGGTATCCAATTTGATACTATCCTGTTCGCGGAGGAGATAAATGCTACAAGAAACTTGTACTTTTGCAGTGAACTGAGCGGAAGAAGATGGGGTAAATGTAAGCGAATTACCTGGCACTCGGTAGTATACTTCTACCTTTCCGTTCTTTTCAAAGGTATTTCCACTAATTTGTTGGTATCGCCATAAATCCACGAATATTTCTGGGGTTTGCCCCCAAACGGTAAGCCCGACAAACAATAGAGAGAATAGGATCGTACCTCTTTTATCACATTTCATACCTTAAAAATAGTGAATTAGATTACATCTTGATGCTTATACTTCCTGTATTTTATTTTCCTCCCATTCCTTGGTTTGTCGCTGCACTACAGGCAGAGACCATATACCTGGATATTTATCAGCCCTACCGGAAGCAGCGATACTTTAGCCGAATGGATATCCTAGGTCCCAACCAAATTATTACCCTATCCCTTCCAGTAGAAAGAAGAAGCAGGCGAGCGCCTCTAATGGAGAAACGAATTTCCTTTGCTGAAAATTGGCAGAAGCAACATTGGAGGAGTGTATTTTTTTCCTACAAAAACTCCCCTTATTTTTCCTACTACTCAGATCGTTTTGAGGAATTTTATCAAAATTCCCAAGCTCCATTAGTCCCCTTTTTGGTAAATGGCATTGAGCTTTGTTTTGCTACTTTGGGATATGAACCTAAGCTTCATTTGGGTAAGCCCAAAGTTGAGGATGGGCCGGAATATCGGGATTTTAGCCAGGATTTTTCGCCACATGATACTTCCTTCCCAACTTGGTTTTCGCCCATTTCATATGAGCAGGTTTTTGAAGGATTTTCCCCAGGTCTATCAATTTTAGATCTTTTATTTAACCTAGGTCCAGAAAGTAAGTTATTTTTGCAAAAGTCTTTTGTTGAATCCCACGGTCCAAGCTAGCGACCAGGTCAATAAATTTAATATGAATGATATCAAATTAGATACGATAGAATCTGCATTGGAGGATATTGCCAATGGCAAGATGGTCATAGTTGTAGATGATGAAGATCGGGAAAATGAAGGCGATTTTATCTGCGCTGCGGAAATAATCACTCCTGAAATGGTCAACTTTATGACTAAGGAGGGACGCGGACTAATTTGTGTTCCTATGACTGAGGAGCGTTGCCAGGAGCTCAATTTGAATCTTATGGTAGGCAAGAATACAGCCTCTCATGGTACGCAGTTTACCGTTTCAGTTGACCTCTTGGGGCATGGGTGCACCACAGGTATTTCTGTTCACGATCGAGCCAAGACGATCCAGGCCCTTGCGGATCCGAATACCAACCCGGATGAACTAGGAAGGCCAGGCCATATTTTCCCCCTCAAGGCGATGACCGGTGGGGTATTGCGCCGAACAGGTCATACAGAAGCAACCATAGATCTTGCCAAGATGGCCGGTTTTGCTCCAGTTGGAGTACTGGTAGAAGTGTTGAACCCCGATGGATCTATGGCAAGGTTACCCGATTTGAGAAAGGTTGCCGATACCTTCGATTTGAAGTTGATCAGTATCGAAGACCTTATCGCCTATCGATTGAAGCATGAGAGCCTTATCCAGCGGGAGATCGGAGTCAGTATGCCTACAGAATTTGGAGACTTTGATCTCATTGCCTACCGTCAAACCAATACGGATTTTCTTCACTTGGCATTGGTCAAGGGCACCTGGGAGCCTAATGAACCTATTCTGACACGCGTCCATTCATCCTGTGTTACAGGGGACATTTTTGGCTCCTGCCGCTGTGACTGTGGTCCCCAACTTAGTACCGCCATGAAAATGGTTGAGGAGGAAGGTAAGGGGGTAATTTTATACATGAACCAAGAGGGTAGAGGAATCGGTTTACTAAATAAGCTAAAGGCTTATAAGTTGCAAGAGATGGGACGAGATACCGTAGAAGCCAATTTGGAGCTAGGATTCAAGATGGACGAAAGAGACTATGGGGTTGGAGCACAGATTCTCAGGGATCTCGGAGTTAGGAAAATGCGTTTATTGACGAACAATCCAAAAAAACGGACAGGTCTGGTCGGATATAATTTGGAGATAGAGGAAGTAGTTCCAATTGAAATTGCACCTAACCCTCACAATGAGCAATACCTATTTACCAAAAAGACTAAAATGGGACACAATATCCTGGCCGATTCAGATATTCAGGAATGAGGTCAATTTTCAGGGAGGTATTTTTTAAAAACCTCCAAGGCATTTTTTGTGGTGATATTCGCTATTTCAGCATAAGGTGCCTCATATATCTCGACTAGCTTTTGGGCGACAAAACGGGTATAACTACTTTCGTTTCGTTGCCTTCTAAAGGGCTCAGGAGCCAGGTAAGGGCTATCGGTTTCAAGGACTATATAATCCAAGAGAACTTCCTTCAAAACCTTGGGTACGTCTTTTCGGTAGGTAACATTCCCTCCGATCCCCAGTTTGAAATTCCCCAGCTCACAAATCTTTTGAGCCTGTTTGACGCTGCCATCAAAGCAGTGAAAGATGCCCCAAAGAGATTCATCGTGATTCTCAGCAATCATTTCGTATACCTCATCGATTGCATTCCTCGCGTGGAGGATAATAGGCAAGGCTTCCCTTTTGGCCCAAAGAATATGCGCTTGGAGGGATTCTTTTTGGCGTCCGATGCTGGATTTATCCCAATAGAGATCCAGCCCAGTTTCTCCTACAGCATAATAATTTCCCGATTGAAGCTTTAGGTCAAACTCAGTTAAGATGGATTCAAAGTCTTCTGGTACGTAACAAGGATGAAGCCCCATCATTGGAAAAAATAAAGATGGAACCCTTTCTACCAGGTGGTGCATGGGCCCAACAGAACCTTGGTCAATATTGGGTAGGAAAATCGCCTGATTTACAGAAGAAGCCCGATCTATGACTTCTTCAATATCTTCTAAGAATTTTTCTGAATACAAATGGGAATGTGTATCAATTAGCTTCATGGGGTATACTTTCCAGCAAATTCCGTTAACTTGCGTCGGCAAAGATAACATGAAACTTAGACTTAAGAATGAACGAATTATTTCTTTCTGACCAGGAGCGCGAGAGAAGAGAAGAGCTCAGGCAATTGATAGAGTTGGGGATTAATCCGTATCCCGCAGAGGGCTATCCGGTAAATAGCTATGCTTTGGATATTCAACAGGGTTTTGAAGAAGGTTCTACCGATTTTCAAGAACTTTCCTTAGCAGGTCGAATCGTAGCAAAAAGGATACAGGGAAAAGCCTCTTTTGCCGTTTTACAGGACAGTAGCGGAAAGATACAATTGTACTTTCAGCGAGATGAGATTTGTCCAGGAGAGGATAAGACTATGTATAATACGGTCTTCAAGAAGCTCATTTCATTGGGAGACATTATTGGGGTCAAGGGACATGCTTTTATTACTAAAACAGGAGAGAAAACTGTCCATGTAACAGAATTTCAGTTGATGTCCAAAGTTTTGAGGCCCATTCCCTTCCCTAAAGAGGCAGACGGAAAACTATACGATACCTTAACGGATAAAGAACAACGTTATCGGCAGCGTTATGTAGACCTCATTGTCCATCCGGAGATTCGGAAGGTATTCGTCCAAAGGACCCAAATGGTCCAGTCTATGAGGGACTTCCTAAATGGCAAAGGATACTTGGAAGTGGAGACCCCTATCCTTCAACCTATTTATGGAGGTGCAAGTGCTAGGCCCTTCAAAACCCATCACAACACGCTGGATATGACCCTATATCTGCGTATTGCCAATGAACTCTATCTCAAGCGCTTAATTGTGGGAGGATTCGATGGGGTGTATGAATTTTCCAAGGATTTTCGCAATGAGGGGATGTCCCGTTTTCACAATCCAGAATTTACCCAGGTAGAACTTTATGTGGCGTATAAGGACTATGAGTGGATGATGAATTTGGTAGAAGAAATGATAGAAAAAGTGGCTATCTCGCTCCATGGTACTACCCAAGTGCAGGTAGGGGAGCATCTAATTGATTTCAAGCGCCCTTGGAAGCGCTTTACCATGTATGAAGCTATTCTTCACTATACGGGGATAGATATTTCACAGATGGACGAACCTGCGTTGAGGCAAGTAGGTAAAGATTTGGGAATTGAAATGGATGCCTCTATGGGAAGGGGGAAGCTCATTGATGAAATTTTTGGTGAGACGGTAGAACCCAAGTTGATCCAGCCCACCTATATCACAAATTATCCCTTAGAGATGAGTCCTCTTGCCAAAAAACACCGGACGGAGACGGGTTTGGTTGAGCGTTTTGAAGGCATTTGCAATGGCAAGGAGATTTGTAACGCATTTTCCGAATTGAATGATCCTTTGGATCAGCGGGAACGTTTTGTTGCTCAAATAGAGTTAGGGAAAAGAGGAGATGAGGAAGCCATGATTCTGGATGAGGATTATCTAAGGGCCTTAGAGTATGGTATGCCTCCTACTGCGGGATTGGGTATAGGGATAGATAGACTGGCTATGATCATGACCAACTCCGATTCAATCCAGGATGTTCTCTTGTTTCCCCAAATGAAGCCAGAGGTTAAAAAGGAGCGAGTTTCCATGGAAGTATTTGAGAATGTAGGGGTCCCAACCGAGTGGATTGCCGTTCTGTATAAAGCGGGAGTTGAAAGCCTAGAAGATTTTACAAGCGCCAATCCAAACAAACTCTTTCAGGATATTTGCTCTATCAATAAGAAATTTAAATTGGGCTTAAAGAATCCTTCAAAAAAGGATCTAGAGGATTGGATTGATGTGGCATCTGAAAAGGGGTAATTTGGGGATTGGGGTAGAAATAATTATATTTAATTGAAATTTATTCGCATACTTGCGTTTCCATTTCAACCGTACGATGATCCCGCCCCATAGGGGCAATTTTGTAATGCGAGTCCCATGTTAATTGACAACGAAACCTCTGAGTTTGAGGAAACAACTCCACAGGATGAGAATGAAATAACGAATCTTGAAGAAGAGGCAAAAGAAGAACAGAAAGGAACTGAAACAGTAGAAACAACCGTCGAGACCAGCGAGTTGGATGACCCTGTTATAGAGGAAAAAGAAGAAAGCCCTTCCCACCAAGAGAAGGAAGATGAAAAAGTGGAGGTGCCTTTAGAAGAGGATAAGGTTGAGATTTCGCAGCCCGAAGCCCCTGAGTCGGACTCGCAAAATGCGAAAGAAATAGCTACCGAAGATTCTACATCCGAACCCTCAGTAGAGCCAGCTGATACCCCATCAGATCCTGTGGTAGTCCCAATTGTTCTTACAGAGGAGCAAGATGTAATTCTCAAAAAAATACAAGAAATTACTGAAAGTGAGGATGATATAGTCAAACTCATAGATGCTAGTCCTGAAAACCTGATTAGCCTAATCGGCTACTTCTCGCAAGGCGAGGTTAGAGCTCATGTAGGCCATGTGGCAATATTGAAGAATAGCTTTGATGCCATTCGGGCCAAGGGGGACGTTTCTGACGAATTAACGGAAAGTTTTCGTGAGAAACTGGCAGGGTTTCACAAGCTCAGAGCAGAGAGCAAAAAACAGATTGAAAACAAAAAAATCAGTAATGCAGAGAAAAAGCGAAATCTTTTGGTCAAGCTAAAAGAAATCGTGGATTCTGGAGACGTTTATCGCATAGATGAGGTAAGAGAAGTTCAGGATTCCTGGAAACAAATTGGTCATGTTCCCAAAAAGGACTTGGATGAAATGTACCGGGAATACCGAAGTCTGCTGGATAACTTTTACCAGAAAAGGGAGATGCACTTTGAGTTGCTAGAGTATGATCGGAAGATTAATCTTCAGGAGAAGGAGAAGCTGATAAAAGAAGCCAATAAATTAATTCCAGCGGAAGACCAGAGGGACGATGTGGAGGTTTGGAAGCAGAAAATGGATATGTTTCACGAGCTCCAACAGCAATGGCGTAGTATAGGCCATGTGCCTCGAGAAGATATGGAGCGCATCAGGGATGAGTTTAGGAATGTAGTTGATCAGTTTTTTGAGGCTCGTCAAGAGTACGTTGATATCATTGACAAACACCGTGAGGAAAATGCCGAGAAAAAGGAAGCCTTGCTGGTTAAAATGAAGGAGTTTGCAAGCTTCGAGGCGAAAAAACCGAAAGAATGGAATGAGGCTACCCAATCTTTTAGAGCTTTACAGGAGGAATGGAAGATGTTGGGACCAGCCCCGAAGTCTGTTAACAATGAGCTTTGGCAAAAGTATCGTCAGGCTGCGGATGAGTTTTTTACGGCAAAATCTAATTTTTTCAAAAATTTAGATGAGCTTAGGGCTCAAAATCTAGCTAAAAAAATAGAGCTATGTGATCAAGTGGAGGAGTTGATCAAGAATGAAAACTGGGAAAAAACAGCTCGCCAGCTCAAAAAATTGCAACAGGATTGGAAAGAAATCGGTCCGGTTCCAGAAAGACATTCCAACAAGGTTTGGAATCGATTCAAAGCGGCCTGTGATACTTTTTTTAAACAGAGAAGGACCCATTATCAATCCCTTCATAAGGAGGAAAACGAAAATTTAGACAAAAAACGTGTTTTAATTGGGGAAGTAAAAGGACTGATAGAGGATACTCAGACGGATGTAGATATTGCCATTGAACGCATTAAAGAAATACAGAGAGAATGGAAGCAAATCGGAAAGGTACCTTATAAGGAGAAAGATAGAATATGGGAGGAGTTTCGGGCTGAAGTAGATACCTTTTTCAATGGCTTGACGGGCAAAAGAGAGAAGATGCGCAATGTTCGTTTCCAATCTAGTCTCAATGAGATCAAAGATGGAGACAAACGTACTAAACACATTCGTGCTAAGATATCCAGTCTCCGTAAACGGGTAAGGAGTGCTCAAGAAAAGGTCGATCAGTACGGCAATAATATGCTTTTCATCGCCAAAGGGAAATCAGGGGATAAGTTGCGCAAGCAAATTCAAGATGAATTGGATAAGGAGCAGGAGCAGATTGATGCCTGGAAGAAGCAGATTCGCGACTTGGATGACTTGATGCGCAATCCCCCATCAGAAGAAGCTCCAACTCCTGCTGTAGAGGTGTCCGCTAAGACTCCAGAGGAAACTAAAGAAAAGCCAACAGATAGCCCCGAAGCAGGAGGCAAAACTGAGGAAGAAACACGATCTGAAAATTCAGAAACTCCTGAATCGCCAGAAACTCTCAGTGAGGAGAAAGCTCCTACAGAAACGGAGCCAATCGAAGCCGAAACCATAGAGCCAGAATCTACGGAAACAGATGCTCCAGCATCTGAGCCAGAGGAATCATCAGAAACGGAAAAACCCGCTTCTCCAGAAGAGCCTAAGGAGTAGAATTGGTAAAAGACCCAGATATTGAACCGAAAGAATTTCGACTTTGACGTAACAACCTTGTTACTTTTTCTTGTCATTGCTCTTTATGGGTGGATGAATGTCTATTCGGTTTCCTCAGAGGGGGGATTCTCAGAAATTTGGACTCCTGAGACAGCACACGCTCGCCAACTCGTCTGGTTAGCCACAGCCTTATTAGCGGTTATCATTACGGCCTTCTTGGACTACAGACTCGTCTTCAACTCCAGCTATATTCTTTATGGAATCAGTATCTTTTTACTGTTACTTACTCTCTTTATTGGGAAGGAAGTAAATGGAGCAAAAAGCTGGTTATATATAGCAGGTCAATCCTTTCAACCTTCAGAGTTTGCAAAGTTTGCTACTACCCTGGCTTTGGCAAAATATATATCCGACCTCCAATTCTCTATGAAAAGGGTTCGAAATATCCTCTTAGCCATAGCCATTATAATTGCCCCCGCTTTAATCATTGTTTTTCAGAACGATACCGGGTCAGCGTTGGTGTTTAGTGCTTTTTTTCTGGTATTATTCAGAGAAGGAGTGAGTCCCTTAATCCCCTTATTTTTTCTTTCTGTCGCAGGAGTATGTGTACTTACCCTAGGGCTCAATAGTCAATGGATAGTTTCGGGAATAATTGTGGGGCTTGGAACTCTGTCCTATTTACTGTTTTTTAATAAAAAGCGTGCCATCAAAAGTGCTTTCATTCACGGGATAGCCATTGTGGTTTTTCTGACCCTATCATTTAGTACCAAACTAATAGTTGAGCGGCTTCCCGCACACCAACAGGATAGGATAATGGTTTTGTTTGATCCCTGGGTGGACCCCTTGGGGAGTGGGTATAATGTCATCCAATCTAAAATTGCCATTGGATCAGGGGGCTTGAGTGGCAAAGGATATTTAGAGGGGAATTATACCCGATATAAATTTGTTCCCAAACAAGAAACGGATTTTATCTTTTGTACAGTAGGTGAGGAATGGGGATGGCTAGGCACCACAATGACTCTGGTCTTGTTCTTTTTATTTTTGTGGAGAGTGCAGTTTATTTCCGAAAACTCAAAGACCCATTTTGCCCGCATCTATGGGTATGGAGTATTTTCCATTTTTCTATTTCACATCGTTGTGAATGTGGGAATGACTGTTGGCCTGGTTCCGGTCATAGGTATTCCGCTTCCCCTGTTTAGTTATGGGGGTTCTGCCATCATTTCCTTTACCCTTCTGACGGCTGTTCTGATCAACCTCTATTCCCATAGGGTAGCCATACTCGGTGCAAAATAAGCATTCCGATTAACTTAGAAGGCCCATTCGTCCCATTGTATATCCAACTATAAATGCGAGGATTCCTGCAACAATGGCAAAAGCTATAATAAAGGCCAATAACAATAGGATAACCTGTATACCCTTCCAAATACTTTTTAGCCAGGAAAATTGATACAGGCTCCTAAAGGACCAGGCATAATAGGTGATACCAATTCCCAGACTGATTAAGGCAGTAGGGTCAAAGCTATTGAGGGGATCTCGAACAAAAAACATTGGCCTCCTATTTCGGGTTGTATATAATCAACCCCCATCATTTCATTATTTCTTCGGATGAGTTCCTCTACCTCAATTTGGGGGCTGAAGGTGAGGGTGACGAAGGCAATGATAGAGGTGATAAACACATAGTAATTGATGGGTTGGTAGTATTTTCCTCTGGGACCCTCCCAGTAACTACGAACTACCTTTCCCGGGTTGAGCAAAAGGTCTCTGCTCGTAAGCGCAAAAACAGATGCATCATGAACGCGTTTGCGCCACCATTCCCCCAACATCATCTTGGTACGCAAGGGGACAGGTTCAATTCTTTCGCCACAGGCGGGGCAGTATAAGTTAAAGGTATTGGGAATTGTAGCTAGGCAATGGATACATTGTTTAATGGGCCAGTGGCTTCAAGGGTTTCAGATGAGGTATTCATTTGGATAGGGATTACCCTAAAAAAATAAAAAAATTTGAATTTATAGATATATCCTTCATATTAGTGCATGGAAATGTATCTAGGGAATCGGAACTATTACCATGCTGTACCGTTGCCATAAGGAAACCACACACATACTACTAATTATCTGATAGACATCCCACGTTGAGCTATAAGGCATAAGCCATTCTCGACGTGGGGATGGCTTTATTATTAAAGTTGACGTACAAATTCTAAAACCCATGCAAGATAAAGATAAGGTATATATTTTTGACACCACACTCAGGGATGGAGAACAAGTACCTGGTTGTCAATTAAATACGGCCGAAAAGGTTCAGGTTGCGCAGGCACTTGAGGAACTGGGAGTAGATATTATTGAAGCGGGCTTTCCCATTTCTAGTCCGGGAGATTTTCAATCTGTAGTTGAAATATCTAAAGCGGTAACTAGACCTGTTATCTGTGCACTATCCCGGGCAAATCGCCAGGATATCAAAGCCGCTGGTGATGCTCTGGCATTTGCCAAACGCAAACGTATCCACACGGGAATAGGCAGCTCAGACATCCATATTCAAAAGAAGTTGCGAATGACACGCGAACAAGTCCTGGAACTGAGTATAGATGCGGTTAAATATGCTAGGAACTTTGTGGATGATGTGGAATTTTATGCAGAAGATGCGGGTCGTGCAGACCTGGATTTCCTAGTAAAAATGGTCGAGACTGTAATTGATGCAGGGGCTACTGTGGTTAACATTCCTGATACCACAGGCTATACCCTTCCCTGGCAATTTGGAGAAAGAATTAAGACTGTCATGACAAAGGTGCAGAATATTGACAAGGCCATTATTTCGGTTCATTGCCACAATGACCTGGGGTTGGCTACAGCCAACTCCATTTCTGGACTTTACAATGGAGCTAGACAGGTAGAAGTGACTATCAATGGGATAGGGGAGCGGGCAGGTAATACTTCTTTAGAAGAAGTGGCGATGATCCTCAAAAGCCATAAGGATATAGGGCTTTATACCAACATACAATCTGAGAAGATATACGGTACCAGCCGTTTGGTATCTACCATGATGAAAATGCCTGTTCAGCCCAACAAGGCCATTGTGGGCCGCAATGCCTTTGCCCATTCCTCCGGAATCCACCAGGATGGTGTATTGAAGCATAGAGAAAATTATGAAATCATCGATCCCGCTGAGGTGGGAGTTGAAGCCTCCGAAATTATCCTAACAGCAAGGAGTGGTAGAGCTGCACTTAGCCACAGGCTTGAATTATTAGGCTACCTCTATAGCAAGGCAGACTTGGACAAGATATATGAGAAATTCTTGGAAATGGCGGATCGGCTGAAGCAAATAGAAGATGATGACTTGAAGGAGCTGGTAAAAGTATGTGAAACCGAAAATGTCATTTACAGCGGATAGAAAATAAGGCCTGACCAAAAGAGTATTATGGAAAAACATTTAGCCGTCATCCCGGGGGATGGGATAGGACCAGAGGTTGTTCGCCAAGCCCGAAAAGCCTTAGACGCGATAGCCGCTTCTTTTAATCATTCATTTACCTATACAGAAGGATTATTAGGAGCTTGTGCCATAGATGCAACTGGTTCTCCCCTTCCAGACGAAACCCTTTCCTTGTTGCAAAATTGCGATGCAATTTTATTTGGAGCTATTGGCCATCCCAAATATGACCAAGATCCTTCCGCCAAAGTCAGACCCGAACAGGGACTTTTGGCCATGCGGAAAGCCCTGGGGCTTTATGCCAATGTTAGACCTGTACAAAGTTATCCCTTATTGTACCAGGCCTCGCCTTTGAAAGAATCGATCATAGCAGATGTTGATTTTGTTGTCTTCCGCGAACTTACGAGTGGGATCTATTTTGGTACCCCACGTGGTCGATCGGAAGGAGGAGAATATGCCTTCGATACCTGTTCCTACTCGCGAGAAGAGATCTTGCGTGTGGCAAGCTTTGCTTTTGAGGCCGCCAGCAAGCGTAGCGGAAAAGTTACCTTGGTAGATAAAGCAAATGTTTTAGCTACATCACGCCTGTGGCGTGAGACCGTAACAGAATGGTCCCAGGAGCACTATCCCAATATTGAGCTGGAATGCATGTTTGTTGATAATGCTGCGATGAAGATAATCCAAAATCCTCGGGGCTTTGACGTTGTTCTCACAGAAAATATGTTTGGGGATATTCTTACAGATGAGGCTTCAGTGATCACTGGCTCCCTGGGTATGCTGCCTTCTGCTTCCCTTGGCCAAAGTGTTCATTTATTCGAACCCATTCATGGTTCCTACCCAGAAGCTGCTGGGAAAAATATTGCCAATCCCTTGGGGGCTATTTTATCGGCAGCAATGCTACTTGATCAGGGGCTTGGCTTAGGTCGGGAAGCTGTTGTACTCAGAGAAGCTGTTGAGACCTGTATGGAAGAGGGTATCGTTACCCAGGATATTGATCCAGCATCTACTTATGGGACAGAAGATATTGGAAGTCATGTGGCCAGAATAATTGGCGAAAAAACTCCCTCTTTGATTTAAGCAGAAACTTGAACAGACAGTATTTCTCTCCAATAATCGAATACAATTTCAAGCTCTCCTTCAGAAAGGGGGACTTCCCGATTCAGTTCGCGATGGAGTAAATACGGGATATCTATCATTAGGTAAAGTTGGTGGTAAAAGCCTGAGTCGATAGAATAAGTATCCGTAATTTCCTTCAATAAAGCGTTTTTGAAAAAGCTCTGAACGGTTTCCTGCACTTTCTTTGCCTCTCCGGTATAGTAGGCAAGATGGGTATGGTAAATGAAATAGAAAAAATCATACAAGAGGGGTAGGCTTTCCTGCATATATTCCCAATCAAATAGATAAATCCGTTTGTCAGTTATATACATATTCCACGGTAGGAAATCACCATGGGAGAGGGAAACCCACATCTCTTTATTTTGGGGAATCTTTTCGAAAAAAGCATCATAAGAGTGAAGCAATTGTTCCATTTTGTGAGCAAGTTCCCTAGCTCCTTGTTTCTTGTATGACTCGGAAGATTGCTGAATTTCCTTTAAATAGGTTCCTATATTATTTACATAAGGCAAATCACTAAGTAAGCGGAAGTGGCTGAAATTTTTATAGAGATCTTGGACTCCCTTGTAGTGGACAGGTTTTAATTCGCGGGAGAAAATAGCCTTCTGAGGCTTCACATTAGAAATAATAATGGCATGGTCCCCATCTGTATGACTTAAAAAGGGGTGTACTACCCGCCGCAATCTCCTCTGAGATAAAATCTGTAAGGCATAAACTTCATTGTATACCAACTCTGTGGCTATAGGACTATGTGCCAGTTTAATATAGTGGGTTGGATACTTCCCTCGATTTAGGGCCACAACGCTTTTTCGATATTTACCTGTGGTATTGGTCAGGATGGAAAAGCTCTCATGAGGTACGGAGTGAAGAAGTTCATAGAGGGGGAGTTCTTCCTCATTTTTGACAAAAAAAGCTCCATCTGAAAGTTGCTTTTTCCATCCTAAGCGGAAAAAGAGTCTGTACCGTAACTTTTGATAATTAGATAAAGGGTAAGCTGAATTTTGAAGAGTGAGGAAAGCGGGATAATTAGAATAGGCAGGGAACATCCACTGAACCTTGCCTTGCTTATCATGGATATATAAATATTTGGTCCATCCCGAACCAGGGCTATGCCTTTCCCATGAAAAAATATCAGAAGATTCCTGATTGATTTTTTGTGAGGTATTGAGATAAAATATTGACCTTATGAGAATTTGGTCTGCCAGGCTTAAGGACATACAAACGTTTTTCGATCCCCAATAAAGGGATAAAAATTAGGTGTTCGTCGGGAACAATATTATACAGTGCAATCCGATGCGTCTCAAATATACAGCTAAGTTTTAAAAAAACGCATTTTTCATTAAACCTTTTGTAATCTTGTAAGTCCAATTACAAAATGATACTGACGACCCAGAATAAGGTTTCTGATAACTTGCAAGAGCTAGAAAAACGAAGGCAGGTATTTGATGAATTGGTTCACACTTATCAAAAGGTGTTGTACTATCATATTCGCAGGATTGTCATTGATCATGAAGATGCAAGTGATGTACTACAAAACACCTTATTAAAGGCTTGGAAGAACCTGGAAAAATTTAGAGGAGATGCCCAAATGAAAACTTGGTTATACCGGATTGCTACGAATGAATCAATTAGTTTCTTGAAGCGAAAAAAAGGACATTTTGAAGATCTGGTAGATTTGCAGGATGATTTGAGGCATAGTCTATCTACGGGTAGTTATATTGACGGGGATTATATACAGCATTTACTGCATCAAGCGATTCTCACTTTGCCGGAAAAACAACGCCTGGTATTTACGATGCGTTATTTCGATGATATGAAGTATGAAGAAATAGGGAAGGTTTTATCCCTTTCAGTAGGAGGGCTCAAAGCCAATTACCACCATGCCGTTAAAAAGGTTGAATCTTATATAAAGGCAAAACAAGCCTAGATGTCTATGAACGAGCAATTTGAACATAAGAAAGGCCAGGAGTACCGACCTGCATTCGGAGAAAGGACTCCTGAAAGCTTTTTTGAGGTTCCTAAAGGATTTTTTGAGTCGCACAAGGAGGCTTTGGCGGATAAAATTGAAGCGGAAATCCTTCGGGAAACGGCACCTATCCTATTTTCTCTACCCCGTATTCCCTTCTTTCAGGTTCCTGAGAAATTTTTTCAGAAATTTCCTGAAAAAATTAAAGCACAGATCGAAAAGAAGGCAGCAAAGGAAGAAGGGGAAAAGATAAAGCCGTTGTTTGCTCAAAGGGGAGGAGATCTATTTCCTTTTCAGATAGCTGCGGCTGTAAGTATATTTTTATTGGGAGTGTGGGCGCTTTCTGGAGGTGGGGGCAAAAAAGACTATCCCATAGAAGTCGAATCTTCAGTGCTAGCAGATATTCCTACCCAGACTTTGGTGGAGGCAGTTGCCCTAAATGATCCAGATACCTACTTTTTAGTAGAGGTATTAGAAGCCGAAGGGGTAGATGATTTGCCCATGAGTGTTTTTCCCGATACTTGGGAATTGGGAGAAGACGAGGTAGACTTTTTTCAAGGAATAGATATGTTGCAGTTAGAAATTGATGAAGATATTTTTGAAGCTGCTGAAGAATTAACTTATTAATAGAAATATGAATTTAAGAGGCGTAAAAAAGGCAATTATTCTGCTGGGTTTTATAGGATTCCTTACCCTAGGGTATGGTCAGGGAATGTTACGGGAGCGTTTGGCATCTTTCAAAATAGCTCATATCACAGAACAACTCTCTCTTACAACGGAGGAGGCCCAGAATTTTTGGCCTGTATATAACGAATACACAGATGAACTGGAAGATCATCGCCTTGCTCATGAAGCCTTGAAAAAACGCGTTCGACAGGAGATGCTGGCTTCTGGGGAGGAGCGGTTGGAAAAAATGGCGGATCGATTTCTTGCCAGTTCTGGGAAAAAGTTTACGATACAGCAACGCTTCCACGAACGCTTTAAAGAGGTACTACCCATCCGCAAAGTCATTCTTTTGTATAAGGCTGAGGAGGAGTTTAATCAGCGGATCATCACCGAAATAGCTAAAAGAAGAATGGAAAACCGAATCCGACGGAATCGATAAACAAAAACTTGTGTCTATTTTTAGGAAATGTTTTCTTTAGGGAAAAATCCCGTCCTATGAAAATCATTTTCTTTAGTCTTATAGTTACCTGTCTGTTGTTTTCTTGCAAATCAACTCCTAAACCCTCTTCGAAGGTATCTTCGCGCAATCCTGCTTCTGAAGAATCTCTTCCTTCAGAAATCCAAGTTGCATTCTACAATGTAGAAAACCTGTTTGACATATCTGACCACCCAGATAAGATTGATGAAGACTTTTTACCCAGTGGCCGCTATAATTGGACAAGAAGTAGCTACCAAGGGAAACTATCTCAACTAGGCAAAGCCCTAGCGGGAATGGGCAAAGAAGGCCCCCATATTTTAGGTATTGCAGAGGTAGAAAATGCCGATGTGGTTGAAGAGTTAATCGAACAAAATGCGGAAGTTTTACGCTCCTATGAACTGGTCCACGAAGAATCTCCAGATATGCGAGGCATAGATGTAGCCCTCGCCTATGATCCCTCTGTTTTTCAGTATATCCGACATGAAAAGATCCCTTATTTTTTGCCTGAAGACCCCGATTATACCTCAAGGGATATCCTACTCGTAGAAGGTAAAGTGGGTAATGAGACCCTCTATGTGATGGTCAACCACTGGCCTTCGCGAAGAGACGGGCCGGAAGCAAGTGAGCCAAGAAGGCTGAGAGCAGCTGAATTAGCCAGGGCCGCAGTCGATTCTTTACTCGAATTAGACCAACGAGCTAATATTATCCTGATGGGGGATTTCAATGATGACCCTTCTAATAGGAGCATAGATTTCACCCTGAAAGGAGAGGAAGATATACAAGACCTTTCAGAAGATGAGTTATACAATCCGCTAGCAGAATTACATGATCCTCAAGAAGAAGGAACTTTGGTGTACCAGGGAAGGTGGAATCTGTTTGACCAGATATTATTGAGCGAAGAGCTATTATCTCCGTTAAATGGACTCCGGTATCAGAAGGGTTCAGCCACCATTTTTTCCAAGAATTTAACTGTAGGGTTTGGAAGAGGGGCAGCCAACCCTCGGAGAGGAATATTCCGAGGAAAATTTGATCCAGAAGGCTATAGCGATCACTTTCCTGTTTATGTGAAACTGAAGGTTGTACAGCCATAAAGGACCTGGGAAATACTTTATTATCCTCCTTCTCTCGTTTAATAATTCCGTATATTAGCCATAGAGGTATGGCGACTCAGAAAGACTATTATCAGATTCTCGGCATTCCACAGGAGTCAGATGTGGAGGGCATCAAACGGGCTTATCGCGAATTGGCTCATAAATACCACCCGGACAAAAACCCTGGTAGGGACAGCCATATCAAGTTTATGGAGTTGAAGGAAGCCTATGAGGTGTTAATTAGTCCTTCTAAGCGGAAATCTTATACAGATGCCTTAAATGGTGTTTCCTCCTCAGAAGCGATGGTAAAGCGCTATGAGCAGGTCCGGCATAAACGTGCCACTCGCTATCGGAGGTCTTCCTATCAGCGTAGATTCACTTACCGAGGGAATTATTCCTCTGCTGCTTCGCATGAGTACCGAACAGACTTTAATGAGGAGGCTAGTAAGGCCTATTCGGAATCTTTTGAAAAGTATGCGGAATACTATGAGCGTTCCGAAAAAAATGCCGAAAAGGGATACTGGTATTTACTCAGGGGGCTACAATTTATTTATTGTATCGTTTATTTTGTATGTGTTGGACTCTTGGCCGATCTCGGGCTAGCTCAGGATGTAGAACCTGAAAAGATTCTCTATAAACAGCGTGTTTCGGGTAGTTTTGCCTCCCAAGGAGTTCGGATCAGTACGGATAATCATATCTTCACCTTGAACAGGTCCTACGAAGACAAATTCTACCGTTGGCAAATGATTAAATTTCAGGTGACTCCCTTTAGAAATCTCGTGTCTAAAGTATACGTGGAAGAACCTAGAATTTCTTACACAGTAAATACACAGGAGAGATTGGGGGGATTTTCTCTTCTACTGATTTGGATACTTCTGGGCGCTATTCCTTTTCTCTTTTGGCCCAGGCTTTCTCCTAAGAATCGAGTAAATTTGGCCATGGTATTGAGCTGGTCTATTTTTAACTTAATCAATATCCTGTGGGGTATATAGCTGTTTCGTTATTAATATGAAGGTATAGTTGTACATGGAAAAATTTCTTACCGTCATCCCCTGGTGGGGCTATCCATTGATCTTACTGGCGCTGATAGCCATCAAGGACATTTTCTTCAACCGCAAGCACACCATCCAACACAATTTTCCTGTTGTAGGTCATTTGCGCTATATGTTGGAAAAAATAGGCCCCGAACTTCGGCAGTACATCGTGGCTAATAACCGCGAAGAACTCCCCTTTAACCGCAGTCAGCGTTCCTGGGTCTATGCTTCCTCTAAAAAGCAAAATAATTATGCGGGGTTTGGTACGGATCAGGACATACATTCCCCTGGTTATGTGTTTATCAAGCCTACCATGATTCCCTATCAGGTGAAGGAAGGACACCCTAATTTTGAAAATCCTAGTTTTATTCCATCGGCCAAATTAATTGGGGAATACAACCAACGGCGAAAGCCCTATAGACCCCGATCTATTATCAATATCTCAGCGATGAGTTATGGCTCATTGTCGAAAGCGGCCATAGATTCACTTAACAGAGGAGCTTACAAAATTGGCTGTTATCACAATACAGGAGAGGGAGGCCTTTCTCCCTACCATTCTTGCGGAGCGGACGTAGTTTTCCACTTTGGGACAGGATATTTTGGTGTACGGGACAAGCAGGGAAACTTCTCCATGGATAAGATGGTGGAACTGGTGGATAAAAATCCCTTTGTTAAAGCCATCGAGGTAAAACTCTCTCAAGGAGCTAAACCAGGTAAGGGAGGAGTACTCCCTGGGAAAAAGATTTCCAAAGAAATTGCGGCGATTAGAGGTGTGGAAGTAGGCAAAGATGTCCTATCCCCCGCCCATCACAGTGCTTTTTCGAATATTGAGGAACTACTGCAATTCATAGAAGACATTGCCGAGGCCACAGGCCTTCCTGTGGGGATCAAGTCTGCGGTGGGAAAACTAGATATGTGGAAGGAACTCGCCGAAGGGATGGAAGCTACTGGAAAAGGGCCAGACTTCATCAATATTGATGGGGGAGAGGGGGGAACCGGGGCAGCCCCTCCTTCCTTTGCCAACCACGTGGCCCTGCCTTTTATCTACGCCTTTTCCGATGTCTATAAGTTGTTTGCCAAAAGGGAATTGACGGATCGTTTGGCCTTCGTTGGTGCGGGGAAATTGGGCTTTCCTTCCAGCGCCTTGATGTCCTTTGCCATGGGCGTGGATGTCATCAATGTGGCTAGAGAGGCTATGATGTCCATTGGTTGCATTCAGGCCCAAATCTGTCATACAAACCGCTGCCCAGCTGGAGTGGCCACCTCCAGCAAGTGGCTGCAAAGGGGCATTGATGTCCCTCTCAAAGCCGATCGCTTCGCCAATTACATCAAGACCTTGAATAAGGAAATTCTGGAAATCACCCACGCCTGCGGCTATGAGCACCCCGCCCAAATGACCATGAAGGATGTGGATATGGGAATGGGAGATAACCATTATACGGTTTCGCTGCGGGAAGCTTTCAACTACGAAAAGGCGCCTGTACCCTTTCAGGGGATGCAGGATTTATACGAGTGTGTGCATTTGGGAAAGAAGGAGACTGTAGAAATAAAAAACTAGGAAATTAGAAATGGGAGAATAGGCTACTTAAGCACCCTATTTGACACTCTTGCTATATGAGCATATTTTTTGCGAACTTCTTCAAGATCAGTATCAAATTTTTTTGGATTTTTTGAATATGATCGGAATTGTTTATCTCTAATGGCTCGAATCCACTTATTAGTATCAAAAGTTTTTCTTCTCATTCTTCTAGAATTTCTCGCAATATGTAAGGCATCATTATAATATTTTTGAGTAACAGCCTCTGCTTCTATATAGGCACTAGCTAGGTTTCTTCCTTCTTGATCAACGATTGCTAATGCCTTACACTCATTAGGTATTCCTTCCAAAATATCCTTGACGTTTTCGGGAGCATTTTCAAGTTCAAGTAATGTTAGATCGGATAAAATGCATAGGTGCTTCTGAGGGGTGAAGCTTTGCATGAGCTTATTTGACCATTCTTTAAACTCTTCATCGAAACAACCCCCAAAAAAAGATGTATCTACATATATAGTTTGCATAGAAAATCAAAGTTTGATCAGGTATTATACCAATCAATCTTCCTAGACAGATACATCACCAGCGCCAATACGACGAACAAGCCAATACTTCCCATCAACAAGGCATAGTCCTGCAATTGGATAATGGTAAAGATAAAGGCATAGAGGATAACCAGAATACCTGCAATAATCCCAGTAAGTTGCCTATTGGAAAAGATGCTGTGAACATAGAGGGTAATCAATCCGATAATAGCCACACTGGCAATGAGGTAGGCATAGCGGAAGGGAATGTGCTCAGACAGCGCAATGAGTAAGGTATAAAAAATGACCAAGGCAAGCCCAACCATGATGTATTGAATGGGATGAATGCGAACCTTTCGCAGGATTTGAACAA
The DNA here is from genome assembly GCA_965263105.1 of Bacteroidia bacterium. Classification (GTDB taxonomy): domain Bacteria; phylum Bacteroidota; class Bacteroidia; order J057; family J057; genus JBCCTX01. The sequence goes on from CBDHGL010000003.1 coordinate 3,779,008, forward strand.
AGAAGAAAATCATAAAAGTCAAGCTGATGAACATCAGGGCATATTTGGCAGAACGCATGCTCTTCTGGTATTCATCTACGGGTACGATTAGGCTTACCCCAAAGGAGGAGGCATCAATCCCTTGCTGGCTACCTCGAAAACTTTGGGGGTAGGGTCGATTGAGGTGGAGGACTTCCCAATTTGCAGAAAATCCCGTATCCGATACATCCCGTTCATCTGGAAGGAAGGCTCCTCCGAATGAGGGATCTTTCCAGGGAGAGTTGATAGTTACTTGGGTAGATTTTCCTAGCGGAACGAAATCAAGGCTACTGCTCCCATTGAAATTTAGGGATAGTTGAAAGCTATGTTTTTCCCCTAAGGAGTCAGTTGGAGCCATGGGAATTGCTGCATGGATACCCGATTGGATTACGTCTCGAGATTCTACTCCTGGATTAAAGGAATAGTTGTCCCCATCCCAGCTCACTTCCACATATTCTTGTATGCTACGGAGGTCGGGCAAGCCCATAGCCAAATAAGCATCGTCCCAGTGGATGTATTCGGGAGCGATATTCCATTCACGAAAATTGGGAATCAAAAACTCACCGGATAACTGGACTTTTGAACTGTAGACAATTACCTCGTAGATGCCTCTATATCGAATTTCTGGGGCAACTTCTCCATTGATCAACAATTTTTCTGGCAGGAAGTGTGCATATTCGGTCTGCTCCACTAAAGTGAATTTCTCCTTGTCATCGGTGTCATATACTTTGGTGTAGCTACTATAAGGGATCGTAAGGATCGGTCCCTTGATGGTTTGGGGATTGCCCCATAAGGCACTCACTTCGTTGATGGTATCTTGTTGTCGGTATTCCCGCTCTCTAATGAGGGACTCAATGGAGGAGATGGGGATCATGAACAATAGGATAAGAATGCCGATGGTTACAATGCGCATTGTAACAGATGTGCGGAGCCAGGTATTGAAGCGTTCAAAGAAGGAGGGTGAGTCAGACATGCAATATGGCTAAAAGGGTATGTTAACTTTTCAGTAATTAAGCAATAAATTCCTTCATATAGGCAAATTCAGGGGTGAAATTTCCTTTCCATAAAATAACTGCCTTTCTTATCGGTCCAGGCAATCCCGCTTCTTCCACCGAATCAGCCTGAAAATCGGCGTTTATCCAGTCCAACAGAAAGGGCTCTAATTCTTTGCCAAATCGGAGGGATGAATCCGCAGAAAATTCACACGGGAGATTGGTTACCGCCATGACGGAGATTCCTTTTACTCCGAATCCAGGAGTAGAAGTATCGGTCAAAGGATCATAGGTAAAAACCGGATCGTCAATCCAGGTTTCCTGTGAAAACTGAATGGCGCCTTCGGGATCACAGGTAATATCTCCCACCACTGCAAGGGGATTGGTAGGACCTAAGTGAGTCTTTGCTTCTTCACGCGTGATTAACCTAGGATATTTGGGCGACCAGAGTATGCAATTCATGAGCAGGGTACAATAGGGGAGTACCGTATCCAGATTGCTTTCAAAGTGATGAGGTTCCTCAAAATATAAGTTGAATATATCCTCTCTGGCCAGGGCCTTATCGGCATATTCAGAATCTTTTTTTATCCGGTAAAGTTCTGGAATGTCTAAAACCAATTTATATACTTTTCTTCTACTCCCCTCTGAGAAGATATGGGCTAGATCTTTTAGTTCAATTTCTTGTGTAGGGAGTATATCAAATATTTCCTGGGCTCCTTTGCTTGTGCGCCCATTTCCCAGAAAGCAACAAATTAAAGGAGGTCTTGTCTCATCTGTTCCCTCTTCCTGAATTAACCTGCCAAGTTGAACTAACGATAATTTTGCTTCCTCCAGGCTCTTGTATTCGATGGATTGCTTAACCTCTGCCCAGAGAGAGTGATTTCCTTTGCTTTCATACCTTCTTCCCAAGGCCCAAAGAGAATCAATCATTCCTGCGTAGCCAGCCATAAAAGTAAAGGCGGTCAAAAGCCGTTGACCGGAATCATTGGTAATAAGCTCGTAGTCAACCAGGCTAATTTCTTTTTCTACCATAGCCTTAAGCAAGGGACGGTTTTTGTGTTGTCCTTTGTGGGTATGGGAAAAAAAGGCATATACTTTTCGAGGGATAAGATCAGAAACCTTTACTTCTTTAAGGCCAAAAATGAGGTCTGTATTGGAAAGGTCTTCTTGCAGGGTTGCCCCCAATTCACGGTAGTTCTCATCTGCAAAGGCTCGTTTTATTTCACCCGTCGATGGATGTGCCCGTGATTGTACCACGAGATTATGGCCAGTTTCGATAAGCTTTTTCCCAATTTCCGGAGGAACAGCTACACGTTGTTCCCCCCGTTTATCCAGATTTTCTCTACGAATCCCAATTGACTTAGGCATAGGAGATGAAGATCCTTAATTGACCGTCTCTGGTTGCTTGACTAATTGAAAGGCTTCCTCAATAATCATATCCTGCTCTTTGTTGTGGGATTTATAATATCCTGCAGCAGGACTTGGACTGGGTTTACGAGAGATACACCTCAGTTTGCGCTCAGTGATTACCCTAAGGATAAAACTCCAAGGGCCCATGTTGCGAGGTTCTTCTTGTACCCACACGAATTCCGCATCTTGGGGATATCGGGCAAATACTTCCCTTAACCTAGGGATAGGTAGGGGATATAGCTGCTCCATACGAACCAGAGCCACCTCTTTCCGCTGATCGGTTTGTTGCTTTTGGAGTAAGTCGTAATAGATTTTTCCCGAGCACATGATCACCCTTTTCACCTCTTGAGGGTTGACAAAGGAATCATCGATGATTTCCTGAAACCTGGTTCCTTCAGCTAATTCTTCCATCTTACTTACCGCTAAGGGGTAGCGAAGTAGTTTTTTAGGGGTAAACACAATGAGGGGAATCCTGAAGGAGCGATGAATCTGTCTCCTCAAAACGTGGAAGAAGTTGGCAGGAGTGGTACAATTAACAATCTGCATATTTTTACGCGCACATAACTCCAGGTATCTTTCGATACGTGCAGAAGAGTGTTCTGGCCCCTGGCCTTCGTAGCCGTGGGGCAATAATTGAATCAAGCCACTCATGCGCTGCCATTTGGTCTCACCACTGGAAATATATTGGTCCATGATGATCTGAGCCCCATTGGCAAAGTCGCCAAACTGTGCCTCCCAAATCACTAAATTATTGGGATTGGTAATAGAATAACCGTATTCGAAGCCCAAAACTCCATACTCTGAGAGTAAAGAGTTGTACGCTACAAATTTTTCCTGATCCTCTTGGATGTTATTGAGGGGTATATATTCTGTCTCTGCATCGACGCTGAGTAGGTAGGAATGACGATGAGAAAACGTTCCCCGACGCGTATCTTGCCCACTCAAGCGCACAGGGTATCCTTCTGAGAGTAAGGAACCATAGGCCAATAATTCTCCCAAGGCCCAATCCAACCGATCTTCCTGAACCATTCTTTCGCGGTCAGCGAAAAGTTTCCGAATTTTTTTGTGGGCCTGAAAAGACTCAGGGACATAATTTATTTTTTGGGCGATTTCCTCCAAGATGGATTTATTTACACCTGTTTCTGGAGAAAGCTCATCAAAATCTTCATTTGATACTCTCCTAATCCCATCCCAGGTACCTTTGAGGAAGGGAGCCAAGGTCAGGTTTTTACTTTGCTTGGATTCTTCTAGCTCTTCTTGTAATTCCTGCTTGAATTCTTTTTCTAGCTCTTTGGCCATATTCGCTTCCACATCTCCTGAATTCAAGAGTCGCTGGAAATATATTTCTCTTGGATCTGGATGCTTGCGAATAATTTTATACAGTAGAGGCTGGGTGAAGGCAGGCTCATCTGCTTCGTTGTGGCCATGACGTCGGTAGCACAGTAAGTCTATAAAAACATCCCGATTAAAAACTTGTCGGAATTCTACCGCCATTTCGATGGCAAAGACCAAGGCTTCTACATCGTCTCCATTTACATGAAATACGGGGGAATGGGTGACTTTAGCTACATCTGTGCAATAGGTACTAGAGCGGCCATCGATGTAATTTGTCGTAAATCCTACTTGGTTATTGATGACAATATGAATGGTTCCACCAGTCTTGTAGCCTTCCAGTTGAGACATCTGGGTAACCTCATAGACGATTCCTTGTCCAGAGATGGCCGCGTCTCCATGGATGAGAATTGGAGCGAGTCGCTTTGAGTCTTTTCCGTATTTTCGGTCTATTTTTGCTCGAGCAGAGCCTTGGACTACGGGGTTGACCGCTTCCAAGTGGGAAGGGTTGGGCATCATGCTAAGATGAACCTTCTTCCCCGACTCTGTTTCTATATCACTGGAAAAGCCGAGGTGATACTTTACATCTCCTTGAAAAATAGATTGGGCGTGCTCTTTCCCTTCAAATTCTGAAAAAATTTCGTCGTACTCTTTATTCAGAATATTTGCCAACACATTCAGTCTCCCTCTGTGGGCCATTCCTATTACAAATTCTTCTATACCTAGATCGGCCCCTTTTTGAACAACTGCATCTAATGCCGGGATAAGAGACTCGGCCCCCTCTAATGAAAAACGTTTTTGCCCGACGTATTTTAGTCCAAGAAATTTTTCAAAAATGACCGCCTGGTTGAGTTTCTTAAGGAGATAACGCTTCTTTTCAATAGAGTAATTGGGGGTGTTTTGGGTAGACTCCATCCGGGAGCGGAGCCATTCCACCATTTCTGGATTACTTACATACAGATACTCAGCTCCAATTGACTGGTTATACGTTTTTTGAAGGTGGCTAATGATATCCTTGAGCTTTGCAGGGCCTAAACCCACATCCTTTCCTGCTTGGAATACGGTTTCTAAGTCTTCGGAAGACAGACCAAAGTTTTCCAGGTCCAAGGAAGGGAAGTATTTTCTTCTCTCGCGTACCGGATTGGTTTTGGTGAATAGATGCCCTCGCTGTCTATAGCCGTGTATTAAATTTAGAACGTTGATTTCTTTAGAGGCAGTAACGTCAGATACAGGTTCACTATCTCCGTATTGAACTTTGGAGAATTCAAACCCTTCAAAGAATTTTTGCCATTCTTTGTCTACGCTATTTGGGTCTTTCTTATAGGATTGAAAAAGTTGATCTATATACCCAGGATCCGCATTGCTAAGGTAGGAGAAACTTTCAGCCATCGGTTTTTTTTATAAAGATACTGTTCAAATCGATATTAAGCGTACGAAATTAGGAAAAAGCTTATAGCCTTATCGGATTTATGTTTGATCTGCTTATTGAAAAGCCCAATCTACAGGAATATCAAGGTGTATTGAGGATTCTATATCTTCTATTTTTGACCAAATTATACTTAAACGTCACTACGGGTTGGAAATGCCCCCCTTCAACGCCCCATTTCCCAAAACCAAAAGAAGTGTATCCCGCTCCTGGATAATAGTAGGCGAGCAAATCTTCTCGGGGAGGAGAGTAACCAAATTGGATTCCTACATCTAGGTCCCATCTGGGAGCAAGGCTGCTAACAAATCCAATGGTAAGCGTGGAAGCCCATATATTGTCCTCCACCGATATAGGTTGTCTTGGAGTAGCGTTTCTAGGCCAAATATCTTCCGAATACCTGATCATGGAAAAATTAAGAGATATGTAGGGATAATTCCCTGACTGAGGGGTGAATACCCTTGCTCCAAAAGAAAAAAAAGCTGCCCGATTTCTAGGTTGAATGTAGTCTTTCAACGGGGCAATCCTTGGCGTTTCCCCGATCTCTCTTCCTTGGACACGGAATCCTAGCCCCCCCTCTAAGGCCATAAAGGAGGAAGTAGGGTATTCAAATCTAAGATCAAGGGTATTCACGAGGATCGGAGCGACATTGATACCAATGTACATATCTCTCTGTCCCCATGAAAAAAGTGGGATCACCATTAGGGCATACCATATAATGTGGTGCATATTTATTTTTCTCAGAACATCTTTTTTCCCCTCTCGTACTAATGCTGTTGTATAATGGGGTCCCCTTAATACTTTACTAGGGTTAAAGATAAAGTTAAAACGTTGTTTTGAACAAGGGGTGATAATAAATTTACATTACATTTTGTTTATATCCATACAAAGTGTAGCTAGGTAGTTAATTCAGTATGATCGATTTACTTATATGGATAGGGGTATTCGTTATATCCCTTTCTACACTTATTATTTCGGCAGATTTTTTCATCCGAGCCTGTGAACGAATTGGACTTGCATTGGGAATTCCCGATTTTATCATCGGTGTGACCATTATTGCCATGGGAACTTCCCTGCCAGAAATGGTAACCAATATTGTGGCCGTAATTGATAATTGCTCTGAAATCGTTGCAGGCAATGTCATCGGGTCTAACATAACTAACATTTGTTTGGTATTGGGAGTGATTGGGATCTTTAGTAAGAACGATCGAATGGAGTTCGATGTGATGAGAATAGATTTGCCCATGCTTCTTGGGGCAACCGCATTTTTGGTTATTACGCTATGGGATTTGAGGTTTTCCTTTTTTGAAGCGATACTCGCCTTGTTATTTTTAGGCTTGTATTTAGCCTTCATTGTGGATTTGGGGAAGGATGAAACCCAGTTGGATCTAGAGGAGGAGCCCCAAGAAATGAATTGGAAAGAACCCCTTATCCTATTGATCAGTGGGTACATCATCTACCTATCTGCTGTTTATAATATCCGTTCTATAACCTCATTGGGAGAAATTTTAGACATTCCAAATGAAATCATTGCCCTAACAGCAGTGGCATTGGGTACCTCTCTCCCAGAGTTGATTGTATCAATAGTTGCGGTCAAAAAAGGGTTTACGGAAATGGCCGTTGGAAATATCCTGGGGTCTAATATTTTCAATATTTTTGCCGTAATGGGGATACCCTCCTTTTTTGGAGAGATTAACATAACTCCTGTTGTATTGGACTATTTTGCCCTACCCTTGGCAGTGGTAGTAACCCTGTTTGCCTTTGTTATAATCCGAGATAAAGTCATCCGGAAATGGGAGGGAGGTCTTCTTGTGGCACTTTATGTGGGATATCTATGTATACAGGTCTTTAACGGCGTAGGCTAGGACCTTTGTATTTAGGGACTCTTACCCGTTCACTCACCAGAAATGCATCCGGATATGAAGAAGAAATTTCTCCCCTGAACAACTCTGCATCATTTTGTTTAAGAAAGTCCCCAATTCGAATTTTATAATTAGGAGACTCATAGGTCATATAGGCTTGATGAGGATACCTCGCTTCAAATTGATATTGGTAATTGGTGGCTAGTTTTCTGTTTGAGGTAGCAATGATCTGAATGCGCCAGCCATTGGTAGTTCTGATTCTACTGTTAAGGTATTTGTGTCTGTCTACCAAACCTTGGATGTTGGGATCTGAATCGATGTAGACGACTGTTGTGTCCGAAAAAAACTGAGAAACATCAATCAAGGCCATATCCGGGAGGTCGGATTCTGCACTGTTGGAAATTCCACCTAGGTCCATATCCGGGTATACGAACTCAATTACGCTTCGATAAGGATCCATGTCTTCGGTTTCATACCTCGAGTAGTCAAATTTGGATCTTTGTTGTCCCAGGGTTGAAATATTTGTGCCTACTAGGAAAATAGTGAGTAGGACAACAGGAAATAAGCGAGTGCTCATTATGCAATCAATTAAGGTATTTATGTTTTTATATTGCGTGGTATTCATATATAAATGAATATATCTTTTTAGGTGTAAGGATCAATTACTGATCCAAAGTGATCGACCAAAAGTTATCTATTTCTTTTTGAGTCATTTTCTTCATTGGGCTAACAATCCGAAATCCAACAAAAGGAGAATCTGTATTCCACCAAAAACTCTTCGGGAGTTGAGGATCCCTTTTTTTCCAATCCATATTGGATTTGATTCGGTTACTAGATCGCAGTTCTTCCGCATCATCATCCCAAGACCCTCCTTTAACTGTGCGCGGATGCAGACGAGTAGGTTTGGACCAGGGATTTATCATAAGAGAATCTGTCAGGGTAGAATAATAATCTTCCTTATACTGATCCAGGGTCCACTCAGATACATTGCCAATCATATCATATAAGCCCCAAGGATTGGGTTTTTTCTCACCAACCTTATGATAAGAGCTGTTGCTGTTTTCATAATACCAGGCGTAGTCATCAAGGTCCTCTTCATCATCCCCAAAAAAATAGGCGGTTTCCGTTCCGGCCTTACAAGCATATTCCCACTCAGCCTCGGAGGCGAGTCGATAGAAATTTCCAGTCTTCTCTGAAAGCCATTTGCAGTACATTAAGGCGGCGTATTGGGTCATGCTCACGGCAGGATATCCGTACTTACCCATACCAAACGTTGGATCTTCATAGGGGGGACTAGGACGGGTTACTGCATCAGCCTTATAGGACTTTTCTGAGCGAGAGGTGTCGCTATCCTTATCAGCGTCTCTAAAGATTTCATACATATCGAAGGTGACCTCATGGGCACTCATATAAAAGGGCTCAATTTGTACCTGGGCTTGAGGAGATTCGTCTTCTTCGGCCTCTGAGCCTTGGCTTCCAATGGTAAAAGTGCCACCTGGGATGGGGGTCATTTGAAAGGAGACATCCGTTCCAGGAATGGTGTCAAAATAGGTGGAAGTCGAATCAGATAAGCTGAGCACTTCCAAAGAGGCCTGACCCCAGAGGGAAGGAGTAGTTAACATTCCCCACAAAAGGATTCCAGCAACAGCAACTCTTTGCATAAGTATTAATTCTTTCAATTTTGGGTATTTACAATAAGGTTGAAGGAGATTGTAACTTCATCTCCTGTAACAATTTGGCCAAACATGGCTGTCGGAGGCTCTATGTTATAGTCTGACATTTTCAGGGATTGGCTTCCAGAAAAAACCCATCCCGTTCCCTTTATATACTCCCCTTTAACCGGTATGCTAAGAGTCTGGGTAACGCCTGCTATGGTAACTTTTCCTTCTGTTGCCATCTGAACATGATGGGTAGCAACATCAGAGGAGCTTACTTCAGCTGAGGTCAATTCATACTGGATATAGGGATGAGTCTCTTTTTGCAAAGCTCGGTGCATTTTACCATTCATCACCTCCTTTCCTCCATCCATAGATGCAACCGCTACTTTTACATTCATTTGGTCAATGGACGATCCTACGGGAGGCAAGTTGGTCCCCTGGAATTCCTCAGGAAGCTGAATTTCTCCTTTCACGTCCTGAGCCTCGGCCTTCCAATCGTGTAGGGTGGAACTCCCTTCAATTGAAAAGTTACTTTCACCGCTTAAGGTGTAAAGGTTATTTTGGCTAAGCCCAGGTATAATTAAGACTCCGAGGAAAAAAAATGATATGGCAGTTCTCAAACAGTACTTCATAATGCAAAATTAAAAAAAATGGTTAGATTTATCCTACTTAATAAATTAACACACCAGGTTAAGTAGATAACACTTTATTTCAGGACCCCCCCTTATTTCTCATATACTTATTAGACGGGAAAAAAGAAAAGGGTTACGTATTACTCACTCGTAAATAACAAAAAAATGGAATTGAATTCACTGAACCCCTCAATCGGAAGGAGGAAGTTTCTTCAGCAATCCTCGGCTGTCGGTGCAGGCGTCATGGCAACTAGCCTACCCCTTGCAGCCAGTGCCCATATTGGAGGGGATGACACGATCAAAGTTGCTTTAGTCGGTTGTGGAGGCCGCGGAAGAGGTGCGGCTGTTCAAGCTTTGAGCACCGCCCAAAATGTAAAATTAGTAGCGATGGCGGAAGCCTTCAAAGATCGCCTAGATGATGCCTATACAACCATTAAAAATGAATTGGAAAATAAGGAAATGGATATTGCTCGTCTAGCGGTATCTGATGAGGCCAAGTTTGTCGGCTTTGACGCTTATAAGCAGGCTATCGATATGGCGGATGTTGTCATTCTCACTACTCCTCCAGGTTTTCGTCCGATTCACTTTGATTATGCGATCAAAGCGGGCAAACATGTATTTATGGAGAAGCCAGTTGCTACGGATGCCCCAGGTATTCGCCAAGTGCTCGAAACAGCAAAATTGGCTAAAGAGAAAAAGCTTAATGTGGTGGTTGGACTACAACGCCACTACCAAACGGTGTATAGAGAGTGGATTGATCGTATTCATGGAGGTGTGATAGGGGATATTACCTCAGGATCCGTATACTGGAATGGAGGAGGCGTATGGGTAAGGCCTCGCAAGCCTGGTATGACAGAAATGGAATATCAAATGCGCAACTGGTATTACTTCACTTGGTTGTGTGGCGATCACATTTGTGAACAGCATATTCACAATATTGACGTTGCCAACTGGGCCTTGAACTCGTATCCCGTGCGTGCCCAGGGTATGGGCGGACGACAGGTAAGAACTGGAAAGGAATATGGCGAAATATTCGACCACCACTTTGTAGAGTTTGAATATGAGAATGGAGCGGTTATTTCCAGTCAATGTAGGCATATTAAAGGGTGTATGAACCGTGTTTCTGAAAGCTTCTTAGGGTCAAATGGTTCGGCACCAAAACCTGGATTATTAAAGACCTCCAAAGGATACAAAATCTGGGAGCACAGAGGCAAGGACGATCCCAATCCCTATCAAGTGGAACACGATGAGCTTTTCGAAGCCATAGCAAAAGGAGATTACAAGTATGCAGATGCGGAGAACGGAGCCATGAGCACCATGTCGTCTATTCTGGGACGAATGTCTACCTACTCTGGTCAGATCATTACGATGGAAGACGCCTTGGCCTCAGAGGTGAGTATTATGCCTAGCAACTTCTCTTGGGATGCTGATCCACCCATTTTACCCAATGAGGATGGATTCTACCCAGTGCCTACTCCAGGTGTAACCAAAGTAATTTAAATTATGACGAGAAAAGAAGCATTAAAAGTACTGGCTGCGGGTACCGCAGCCAGTATATCTGGTATTCGGAATACGGAAGCTCAACCAATCGAATCTCCCACCATGGGTTTAAAAGGAAATATAAACCACTCTGTTTGCCGTTGGTGTTACAACAAAATTCCCCTGGAGGAACTATGCGACAAGGCAAAGGATATGGGACTCAAGTCCGTCGAATTGCTTTGGCCTGACGAATGGAAAGTTGCAACAGATCGGGGGTTGGATTGTGCCATTTCATTTGGCAGCAAACTAGGAATTCCCAAGGGCTTCAATGATCCCCAATACCACGAGCAACTCAAGAAAGATTTTGAAGATATGATACCCAAGGCAGCGGATGCAGGCCTTGAGAAGATTATCTGTTTCTCAGGTAATCGAGGGGATATATCGGATGAGCAGGGACTGGAAAATTCGGCAAAAGGTTTGGACCCTATTGTTAAGATGGCGGAAAAGCACAATATAAAAATTGTGATGGAGCTACTGAATAGCAAGGTAAACCATCCGGATTATATGTGTGATCTTACCTCATGGGGGGTGTCCTTGTGTGAAAAATTGGGCTCCGATGCCTTTGGGCTGTTGTATGATATCTACCACATGCAAATCATGGAGGGAGATATCATTGCTACTATTAGAAAGAATCACAAGTATTTTCTCCATTATCACACGGGAGGTGTTCCAGGAAGGAATGAAATTGACGAAACGCAGGAATTGTACTATCCCGCTATAATGGAAGCCATCGTAGAAACGGGATATACAGGTTTTGTGGGGCAGGAATTTATTCCTAAGGGAGAGGATCCTTTGGCCTCTTTAAAAGCTGGCGTGGAGATTTGTGATGTGTAGATCTTTATGGATTTTGTTTTTAGTGCTATTGAATGCCGTGTTTGCTTTAGGGCAAACACGGCGCTACCATTTTGAGCATCCACAGATGGGGACGCTTTTTCAAATCACTTTATATTCCTCTGACAGCCTCACTGCTTTTCATGCAGCGAAACATGCCTTCAGTCGGATTGATACCTTGAATTCTCTCTTCAGCGACTATGATCCAGAAAGTGAACTGAACCATCTTTCCTCCCAATCTGGGAAAGATACCTGCGTCCAGGTGAGTAAAGAGTTATTGGACATTATTGCGGTATCTTTGTTATTGAATGAATATTCAGATAAGGCATTTGATATTACTATCGGGCCGATGGTTCAACTCTGGAGACGGGCTAGAAGAAAGAAAGTACTTCCCGATAGAAGGGAGGTTCGGAAGGCGAGAAAGTCTGTGGGAAGCCACTATATTCATATAGACCCCAATGATAATTGCATTCGACTAACTAAGGAAGGCATGCGGTTGGACTTAGGAGGGATTGCAAAGGGCTATGCTGTAGATGAAGCCCTGAGGATATTGAAGCGTTATGGGATTGAGCAGGCCTTAGTCGATGGAGGAGGAGACTTGGTGTTGGGGGAGGCGCCTCCGGATAAAGAGGGTTGGGAAATACAATTGGAGTACGTCACTCCCAATGGAAAATTAGCGGATACCCTCCTCAGCCGATCCCTTTGTGCCATAGCCACTTCTGGGGATACCTACAGGTACATTGAGATAGAGGGAAAGCGCTATTCCCATATCATGGATCCCAAATCAGGATTTGGCTTAACCAAGCGTCGAAAAGTTACGGTAATATACTCTAACGGGACCAGTGCAGATGCCTGGGCCTCAGCCCTGAGTATTTTAGGCCCTCGTAAATGGAGAAAAAGAGTAAAAAAGCTCCCTCAAATTGAAGTGTTATTTTTGGAGAAAAGGAAAGAGACTTACTCCCAGGTAAGTTCTCTCAATTTTTTTCTTAACTAAATACCGAACCTTTAGTCTAAATTAAACTCTATGGAAAGACGTGAATTTTTATCAAAAAGTACTGTTGCGGGCGGCCTGCTGGGAATGAGTTCTCTCTCTTCCCAGGCCTTCCAACCTGCTAATGCAGATAAGTTTAAATTAAAATTTGCTCCTCATTTTGGCATGTTCAAGCATCACGCAGGGGAAGACCTCATCGATCAGCTACTTTTTATGGCCGATCAGGGGTTCTCTGCATTTGAGGATAATGGAATGAAGGGGCGTGAGGTGGAGATGCAGGAAAAAATCGCCAAGACCCTTGATGAAAAAGGGATGGAAATGGGGGTCTTTGTTGCACACAAGATTTATTGGAGAGAGCCCAATCTCGCAAGTGGCAAGGAAGAGTTAAGAGAAGAATTTTTGAGTGATATCCGTAGTTCTGTAGAGGTCGCCAAGCGGGTAAATGCCACTTGGATGACCGTTGTTCCGGGCTTTGTTGACCTCCGCAAAGATATGGGCTATCAGACTGCGAATGTGATTGAGAGTCTTAAACGCGCCAGCGAAATTCTGGAGCCACATAATCTAACCATGGTCCTAGAGCCCCTCAATCCGCGAGACCATCCAGGTATGTTTCTGACCAAGGTATCTCAAGGATATGAAATTTGTCAGGCAGTAGGCTCCCCAGCGTGCAAAATTTTAGATGACTTATACCACCAACAAATTACCGAAGGAAACCTTATTCCCAACATGGATAATGCATGGGAAGAAATTGGCTACTTTCAAATTGGAGATAACCCAGGTAGAAAAGAGCCTACTACGGGAGAGATTCACTATAAGAATGTATTTCAACACATTCATGAAAAGGGCTTTTCTGGAATATTGGGAATGGAGCACGGAAACTCCCAAGCGGGAAAAGAAGGTGAAATGGCTTTGCTAAAGGCCTATCGAGAGGTAGATCTTTCCTAGAATCAGGTTTTTCTATACGAGATTATTAAATTTTTGATGGACATATATGTCTATTGAGCGGTTTATTATGTCCTTTTTCTGCTAACATCCCTCAATAATCTGCGTAAGAAAAATAGAATCGAACTTATGAAGGGAATTATTGCTTGGATATTATTAGGATTATGGGGTCTTTCCGGGGTCTTGGCACAGCGTGAGGTGAGCATTTTGGACCACAAAGATAGAATTCGGATTCAAAAAATGGATGTGCTGAATTCTCCTGAAAGAGAGACCAATATTTCTATTTCTCCTGATGGGAGATATCTCTTTTTTTGTTCCTTTCGTGGGGGGCAATTTTGGTCCCGACATTATATGTATTTCAAATCTCAGCCAGTGTGGGACGGAGATATATGGTACGCAGAAAAGATCAATGGGAACTGGCGTGAGCCCAGACCCATGCAGTATGGGATCAATACTTCAAGTGGAGAGGATGAACCCAATATTTCTGCAGATGGGAGGACTGTATATTATCAGAGTTGGCTTCCCGAGGGCATGTGGCGAGCAACAGGAGGGCCCTATTATGCTTCTAGGAGAAATGGGAAGTATTGGGGCCGTCCAGAAGGCTTGGGGGGAGGCATCACGGAATTTTTTCATTACTATAATGCTACCGATGGGATGACGATTTCTCCGGATGAAAAAACATTTATTGTCGCTGCTGGGCACGATTATGAAATGACGGAGAAAATGGATCTTTATATAAGCCGCAAGGAGGGGGGAACTTGGTCCTACTGCGAGCCACTGGCTATCAATACGCCTGAGAATGAGCGCTCTGCTTTTATGGCAGGAGATGGGAAAACCCTCTATTTTGCTTCTGATGGATATACAGGTTATGGGGGAATGGATATTTTCAAAACTACCCTGAAAGAGAACGGTACCTTTGGACCTGTAGTAAATATTGGGAAGCCCTTTAATACGCCAGGGGACGATTATGGCTTCATTTTAACTAGGGATGGGAATGAAGCCTACTTTCTACGGAATGGAGACATCTTTTTTGCAGATTTGAGAGAGGCTGATGACGGGATAAAGCCCGACTATAAAACTCCCATTGATGAGGTAAAGATTACCCTTTCTGGTTTGGTGAAAAGTCGAGAAAGTTGGGAGAGTTTGCCTGCTCAAGTGGTGGTAATGGATAGAGATACGGGGATGCCTTTAAAAAGTATCAAAACCACGGAGCGTGGAACCTATCAATTGAGTCTTCCGAATAAAGCAAAGGACCTGCTCGTCATAGCTAGTTGTATAGGCTATGCGAAAACGACAAGAGATCTAAAGTTAAGTCCACAGCCTTCAGACCATACCTATCAGGTGAACTTCCTACTTCCTCCACTTGAAGAGGACGAAGAAGTTCTGTTGCCTACCGAACCGGAGAAAACGGAAGCCCCTGTGGTGGTGGAAAAAAAGGCGGAAAAGCCACAAAAGGAGATTGAGCTTAGCCCTGCACCCCTTCCTCCTCAGGAAAAGTCTCGTCCAAAACCCAAAGTAGAGGATGATCCCTATGATTTTTCTAATATTGCCCCTAACCATTTGGTATTGCTGTTGGACGTGTCTTCTTCAATGAATGAAAAGAATAGGCTCCCACTTCTGAAAGAGTCTTTGGGGGATCTCTTAGATTTGCTCCGCGAACAGGATCGAATATCAATCGTGGTATATTCTGGAGATGTCAAAACCATATTAGAAGATGCTTCTGCTAAGGAAGGGGAGCAAATTCTCTCTTTGATTAGCTCCTTGAAGTCTGGGGGTTCGACCTTGGGGCAGGCTGGCTTAAAGGCTGCATATAGAGTTGCTTTGAAGAATTTTATTGAAAATGGGAACAACCGGATCATTATGGCTACCGATGGGGAATTTTCTATTAAATCCCTTATCCCTATGGCAGCTAAAAATGCCAGACGAAGAATAAACCTAAGTGTTTTTGCTTTTGGTAAGAATAAACAAGAACTGAAGGACTTAGCCCAGAATGGGAAAGGCTTTTATACACGAATAACCCCTGATAATATTGAGAAGGCACTTCTCCGAGAAGCTCGTGCCGTTCGAACGAATTAATACATGGAGACCTTAGTACAAAATCGAGAGAATTTAATTTTAGAGGATAAACCTACCCTAGGTCGAGTCTTTAGTTATACCCTGGTGGTTGCAGGATTAATACTGATTTTACCGAATCCCTATCGTACCAGAGTGGATTTTTTGACTTATGCGGGAATTGCACTGGTACTTATTGGACTAGTTATGCAGCGCTTTCTCCCAGCGAATGTGAGATGTAGATTTGATAAGGAAAAGGGTAAATTGAAAATATCTCGAATAAAACCCTTAATCCGGGGCTGGGAGGAAACGTATGAACTAGACCAAATTAGTAAGATTCGCATTGAGTCGCACAGTAATAAACGAAATCAGACTCGTTATCGTCTGGCCTTACAGTTGAATCAGGAGGACTGGGTCCCCTTGACAGAGACCTTTTCTCATAAGGACCCCAAAATTATACAAGCCTTGGCTGAAAAGATTCAGGCATTTTTATAAAACCCATTTACACCTACGTCCTATGAATGTAAAAAAAGGAATACTAGCACTTATTGCCATAGTCGTCTTAGGGGGCTTCATCTGGCGATTCGCTTCTGCTGGAGATGTTGGGAACTCCGACCTACTGACTAGCCCAAAACAAGGGGAGTTCCAGGTTTTAGTAACAACTTCTGGTGAATTGCGGGCTAAAAATTCTATTGAAATTGCCGGTTTACCCTCTAGCGCTATGCAATTGGGCTTCTATCGAGTGGCTATATCGGACATTATCCCAGAAGGAACAGTAGTAAAAGAAGGGGATTATGTCGCTAGGCTTGATAAAGGAGATCTTCAGAGTAAAATCCAAGAGGTTTCCCTTACCCTGGAACAGGCGCGTTCTCAATTCACCCAGGCAAAATTGGACTCAGCTCTGGAATTATCAGAGAAACGCAACAATATTGTCAATCTCAAATTTTCTATGCAAGAGAAACTGGCAGAAATGGAGCAGTCTCGCTATGAGGCTCCCGCTACCCAGCGGATGGTAAAGTTGGAATATGAAAAAGCAGACCGTGCATACAGTCAAGCAGTAGAGAATTATGAGAAACAGATTGCCCTTTCAGTTGCGAAGGTAATTGAGAAGCAGTCCGAACTCAATAAAGTCGTTAATGAGCTCAATGATCTGAAAAAATTGGAAGAGCAGTTTACCATTAAGGCTCCAGCCGATGGGATGATTATATATAAACGGGAATGGAGTGGCCAGAAGCGGCAGGTAGGTTCCATGGTTGAGGCCTGGGATCCCACAGTAGCTACCCTCCCTGATCTTACCCAAATGGAATCAGTTACCTATGTGAATGAAATAGACATTCAAAAGCTCAGCAAAGGACAAATAGTATCTATTGGCCTGGATGCCATGCCGGATAAATTATTGACAGGGGAGGTATCCATGGTAGCAAATATTGGGGAACAGAGGCCTAATTCAGATTCTAAAGTCTTCGAGGTAGTCATCCAAGTAAACGAACAAGATACAACTCTCAGGCCGGCTATGACTACCAGTAATGAGGTGTTGGTCTCCGAGGTAGAGCAAACGACCTACTTACCCTTAGAGTGTCTTCACGTTCAGGATAGCTTAAATTTCGTGTTTAAAAGACAAGGAGGCAGGATCATAAGGCAGGAAGTTCGTCCTGGATTGATCAACGAAAATGATGTGGAAATTTTAGCAGGGATTCTGCCTGAAGACAAGGTATTCCTCTCTCTTCCCGAGGATACGACAGGGCTAGCCTGGCGAAAGATTGAGTCCATTTCCAATCCGCAGGCAGCTAAATAGGATTCCCCATGTACCAAAAAATATTCTATAACTTCCAAATTGGCTTGGAGGCTTTGGGGCAAAACCGTTTGCGGGCTTTCCTGACCTCCTTAGGAATTATATTTGGTGTTGCTTCTGTAATTGCTATGCTCGCCATTGGACGAGGTGCTCAAGCTGAGATAATCGAGCAAATGGAATTGCTGGGGGCTAATAACATCATTATTAACCCTGTTTTGGAACAGGAGGAAGGGGACCTTGCCGAAGATAGTGAGGGAGAAGAAGATACCTCAGAAGAAGATAAAGGAGGGAATAAGCGCTTCTCTCCGGGACTGAATACCTTGGATGTATCCAGTTTGGCTAAGCTGCCTGCCATAGAATATGTTCGACCAGAAGTGGTGATTGAATCGGTTGCTATTCGAAAGGGTCGAAAGCGAAGTGCCAAATTGGTTGGAGTTACTAATGAATTTTTTGAAGAGTTGGATCATCCATTAAGGGAAGGGAACTTATTCAATAGCACTCAAGAGGTATTTGGAAAACCCGTTTGTATCATAGGAAGTGGTATTAAATCGCGCTTTTTCCCTAAGGATGAACCCCTAGGTAAACAGATTAAATGCGGACACCTTTGGTTGACGGTAGTGGGAGTTATGGCTCCCCGCCATGTGTCTCGTGAAGTAAGAGAAGAACTCTCTAATCTAGGGATTCGGAACTACGATTTCGATATCTATACACCCGTAAAAACGCTGCTTCTCAGGTACGAAAATCGGGCCTTGGTCACAGCAAAAGATGTCCAGGAAGCTAATCGGAGACGTAGACGAAGAAGTTCCGAAGTACACAACTATCACCAATTGGATAAGGTGGTGATGCGGGTTTCGGATGTCAAATACATTCGAAAATTAGCAGAAGTGAGTAACCGAATGCTAGCCCGGAGACACAACGAGGTAGTTGATTACGAAATTACTGTACCAGAACAATTACTGGCTCAGCGTCAGCGTACCATGCAAATTTTCAATATTGTATTGGGAGCAATCGCTTCTATTTCCCTTTTGGTAGGAGGAATTGGGATCATGAATATTATGTTGGCTTCGGTTATGGAAAGGATCAAAGAAATTGGTTTGAGGATGTCCATAGGCGCCACCCAGAAGGATATCGTTCTCCAATTTATGAGCGAAGCTGTAGCTATTAGTGTAACAGGGGGATTGCTGGGCATCGGACTGGGAATTGGATTGAGTTATCTCATCCAGTACTTCGCAGAGATCCAAACGATTGTATCTTCCTGGTCGGTTATTCTCGCGTTTTTTGTGGCTGTATCTATCGGTCTGTTATTCGGGATATATCCGGCCCGTATGGCATCTCTACAGAACCCTGTGGTTTCTCTCCGCGCAAACTGATTATTGACCAAATGGAAGATGGACAGCCTACTACCATAAAACCTATTAACCTGAATTACTCCACATGTCATTACTACGTTTTTTTTGCAAGCGATGGATATTTCCAGGGCTCGTTCTTTGGTATGTGACTCCCCTTTGGGGCCAAGGAACGTTGGAACTCACCCTAGAAAAAGCGATCCAAATGGCCCAGGACCAAAGCCCGGATGCCCTGGTATTGGAAAAGGAATACTTGGCCTCAAAATGGGATTATATCGCATTTCAAGCCAGTTTGAAACCCCAGATAGGGTTTAATGCCAATATCCCAGGCTTTTCCCGGTCTATTTCCAATATTTCCCAAGATGATGGCTCCTCTTTGTTTCGGACCCAAAGTCTGGCCTTTTCTTCTGCAGGGATATATATGCAACAACAACTTCCTTTTTCGGGTGGGAGCCTCTTTTTTCAATCGGAGGTAGCTAGCTTGTGGAACTTTGAGCCGCTAGACAACCAATTGTGGCAAACAAGTCCCTTGTTGTTGGGCCTCAATCAACCTCTTTTTCAGTTGAATCAGGTCAAGTGGAATCAACGTGAACAAAAAATGACCTTGCAGGTTGCCAAAATCGGCTACCTCGAAGCCTTGGAAACTGTAGCCCAGGAGATGACCCGTATCTTTTTTGACGCCATGATCGCCCAAAAAGATAAAGAGAGAGCGGAGTTTAATGTCATCAACAATGACACCATTTTTACCCTTTCTCAAGGACGCTTTAAGGTCGGGAAGATTGCAGAAAATGAACTCCTACAGAGTGAACTCCGCCTTATTACAGCCCAGGCTGACTTTGAACAAGCAGAGCTGGATTACGAGCAGGCTTTGAGGGAGTTAAGAATTCTGTTGAACTTACCTGAAGACCAGCCTA
Source organism: Bacteroidia bacterium (assembly GCA_965263105.1). GTDB lineage: Bacteria > Bacteroidota > Bacteroidia > J057 > J057 > JBCCTX01. The sequence goes on from CBDHGL010000003.1 coordinate 3,798,742, forward strand.
TTGCTCTGGTTTTGCCTCAGCAACTCCCCCCCATTCAAATCGACCCTGATCTGGCGATCGACCGGGCTAATAGGTATAGTTCCTTCACCCAGGAAAACAGCCTGAGAAAATTTCAGGCAGATCGCAGACTCAGGGAAGTGCAGCAGGATAATCGATTCCAAGCGGACCTCAGGGCAACCTTTGGATTGAATCAAAGTGCGGACGACTTTTTTGATTCATATAGGGATCCAGTGGACCGACAGAACTTCTCCATAAGTTTAGATATTCCTCTTTTCAACTGGGGTAGGGGACAAGCTGAAAGGAAAGCGGCAGAGGCTCGAAGAGAGAGTATAGTGACTACCTTGGGACAGGAGCAAAAAGATTTTGAAAACAATGTGTTTTTTCAAGTAAAAAGCCTTCAACAATTAGAAAAGCGATTGGAAATTGCGGCAAGGAGTGATACAGTTTCTCAGCGTCGTTATGACATTTCAAAACAACGTTATCTCATAGGGAAAATCAGCATTCAAGACTTGTTCATTGCTCAACAGGAAAAAGACGGTGCACAACAGAACTATGTCAACAGCCTTCGTAGCTTTTGGAATGCCTGGGCTGAGTTGAGAAGGTTGACCTTATTCGACTTTGAGCAGCAAGAATCCTTACTGGATCAGGTTGAGGATCAATTGTGAAAAAAGTTGAAATCCCTTTGTATATTCGACACATAATTTTCACTACTCGAACCCAAATTTTTATGAAAAACTACTATTTCGCTGTTCTACTATGTGGGGTAATTATGCTCGCTGGTTGTGCGGCCAAGAAAATGCTTGATCCTGCTATTGGCTCCTGGGATTATGTTGTCACGGGAACCCCAGATGGCGATGTAAAAGGCACCATGTACATTGCAAAAGAAGGGGAGGCCTATACCGGAAACTTGACTGGACAAGCTGGCACAATGAAACTTGAAAAAATTACCATTGAAGACGGGAATATGCAAAGTGAGTTTTCCTTTCAAGGATATACCCTAGACCTAAAAGGAACCTTTGAGGGGGACGCCTTTACAGGAAATATTTCACTAGATGAATACACGCAATTTCCTGTAACTGCAACCAAGAAGGAAGGTTCTTGATGAAAAGAAAAATATGGAAAATAGGAGGATTTCTTGTGTTAGGAGTCCTCCTTTTATTTCTCCTGTTGGCTTGGATACTCCATAAACCCAAACCCGAAGGGATGGCAGGTCCAGAAGCAGAAGCTCTCGCCCAGAAAATGCTCAATGCGATTAATTTTGAGGCTTGGGAAAATACGCGCTTTGTTTCCTGGACCTTTGTTGGAACAAACCACCACCTTTGGGATAGAGAAAGACACTGGGTAGAGGTAAAATGGGAAGACTACCGCGTCTTACTCAAGATTGATGAAATGACGGGAAAGGTTTGGATGGGAGAGGCATTGCTTGGGGAGAAGGAATCAAAAGTCCAATTAAAAAATGCCTGGCAAAAGTGGGTTAACGATTCCTTCTGGATGAATGCCCCAGCGAAAATTATGGATCCCGGCACCCAAAGGTATTGGGTGAAGGGCTCGGAAGGGAAAGAAGGTCTGCTGGTCACCTTTATTCAAGGAGGAAATACACCGGGAGATAGCTACTTGTGGTGGCTGGATGAAAATGGACTCCCTACCTCCTGGCAGATGTGGACGAAGATTATCCCTATTGGAGGTCTCTCTGCAACCTGGGAGGGATGGAAGACTTTATCAACCGGAGCCAGGGTATCAGAGCAACACAAACTTTGGGGCTTAAACTTGGAAGTTTCAAATATTCGCGGGGCTAATCAAATAGGAGATTTGACCGGAGGAATGGATCCCTTTTCTGATCTGTAGTTTTTCCTTGATCTCAGGAAATTATCTGTATATTTGGATCGTCCATCAACTCCTATTTTTCCTAATCATGCCTGAATTATACCAGCCTTTATCACAAGACTTGATCTCTCAACGTATTCTCTTTTTTTTCAACCAAGTACGATCAAATAAAGATCTGGAGAGGAGCCCTCTTATGGCTACGGTAGAGGAATCTGCTAACTTAGCGGGTAAATCTTTGGCAGATTATATTCTTGAATCACGTATGCAGCTTCCACTGAGAAGATTCACAGAAATAGATCAATTGCAGGGCATCCCTGGTATGACCGAAGAGTCTTTTACTCAGTTATCTAGGTACATGGGACTATCTGCTGCTGAGCAATTTAAACGAGATATGTACGATAGGGTTCTCCTATCTAATTTCGAACTCTCTTATCAACGCATTACCTTTGAGGAAGCTGATTTTTTTGCCTCTATAATTTCCGATAAGGCCTCTTTGGCCGAGACCGTTGCAGCGAATCTACTATTGGATTCTTTGGGACCGCTTACAGAAATTGAGGTAAGGCGACAGATTCGCCATTCATTTTTGGATACCTACACCAATGGACATTTAGCGTCTTTCGCCTTTGCTTTATGGTTCTATGAGTTCGACTTGGATAATTGGTTTACCTTTGATCAGGTAAGAGAAAGTACCGAACCCTATATGGATCAACACCCTTTATCAAGTGATAGACAGGACCTCCATATGTTTAAAGGGTTTGACAATAAGTTGTTGATATCTGGGGCGAGAACGATTGCACACCTACCTGTAGTAGTAAATCATTCAGAGCAGTCTTTAACACTGTGGTTGTGTTCCTTAAAAGATTAGTCCGTAAAACCGCAGCGTATTTATATATAAACAACAGAATAATTACTCTTATTAACCCATGAGCTACTCACCTGAAGATCTAAGTCCCCTGGTTCTAAAACGTCTGTTCCACTTTTTGAACCGTGCTCGTACCGCCAAGGCTATTTCAAAAATTGACTTTGCTAAATCATCGGATTCGGCAAAGAGGGACTATGGAATCGGTGAAACTGTTGCCCAACGGATTATCGACCGAAAATTCTCCCTGCCTAGACGAAGGTTTACCGAACTATCCCAATTGGAGGGAATCGCGGGCTTCGGGCAAGAAAAAATGCAGGATATAATTGATACCCTTCAAATATCTGCTGCAGAAGCTTTTAAACAAGATATGTATACTGGGGTCCTCTATGAAAATTTTGAATTGGACTATGTATCCATGGATTTGGAGGATACTTCGGACCTGGAATATAACAGGCATAGTTCTCCTGAAAGATTGAGGACCATTCTAACAGAATCTTTGGATACTTGGCTGCCCACTGAAACTTCAACAGAAAATAAAGCAAAGTTGGTGGACGAAATCCAAACCTGTCACATAGACTCTTACAGTAATTCCGCGGAAGCGGACACTTACGCTTGGGCCCTCTGGTTTTATTTATTTGACGCGGACAACTGGTTCACCTTCGATCAAGTAAGGCTTCCCATTTCGCGCTATTTAGGGGGCTATTTCTATGGGGATGAACAGAGTTTCCATCTTCTGAAGGGGGTTTCCAATGGACTTTTTCAAAGCGGGATCACCCCTAAGGATCTTCCTGTAGTGGTAAACCACGATGAGAAGACCTTGACGGTGTGGAGCGGGCAATTGTTTGATTAAAACTTTTCAAACCAAGTCAGAATCCTATCCGCAACATCCATGAGAAATTTGGGTTCCCTAGGTCCATGAGGCGTCCGGGGATAAACGACCATTTCAGTAGGAACGCCTAATCTCTTCAGTGCCACATAGAATTCTTGTCCCTGGGTAAAGGGAACCCTTAGATCATTTTGTCCATGAATGACTTGGGTAGGTGTTTTTACATTTTTGATGTGGTAAATAGCTGAATGCTTCTCGTAGGTTTCATAGTCATCAAAAAATTCCCCTCCCATATGGGCAGAGAGGTAGTCGGGAATATCAGTAGTAGTAACCATGCTCACCAGGTTGGGCAAACCAGCCCCCATGCTCGCAGCCTTAAAGCGATCGGTACGGGTAACAGCAAAGCTGGTCATATAGCCTCCATAGCTCCAACCCATAAGGTATTGACGGTCTTTATCTGCCAACCCCTTTTCAATGACGTGATCAACACCAGATATCAGGTCCTCATAATCTCCAAAGCCCCAGTCCTGGAAGTTTGCGAAGCGAAAATCCTTTCCATATCCGGTGCTTCCTCTAGGATTGGGGCGTAAGATGAAATAGCCTTTTTGGGCAAAATATTGGGTCATGTAAATTGAAGGTGCCCCTGTGAAGTATTTGGTATATACACCAGCTGGACCTCCATGTACCTGTAAGATGACAGGATATTTTTTGCCTTCCTCGTAGTCGACGGGATAGGTGAGTAAGCCCTCTATCTCCATTCCATCGTGAGAGGATTTCCACTTGAGGAGCTCAGTTTTTCCAAGTGTGGGAATGGGAACTTCTTCATTGACTTTGCTCAACTTACGGTAAGGAAGTCCATATTCATCTGCCAAGTAGACTTCTTCAGGTTTATCAGTCTCTTCATAGGAATAGGCCATATCTCCTTGGGCATTCATAGAGAAGGCTCCGTGCGTTCCATTTTGATATCCCCTGATTTGGGGTTCGGAGCTTTCTGGGGATTCAATTTTTTCCTCATCTTCGAAGGTAAATGGTTTAACTGGGATTGAAATGGCAACCCTTGAAGTCTTGTAGGGTTCAAGACTGATAATCTCCTCGCCACCTGGTCCCCAATCCAAAATATTAGCGGTTCTATTGGGTGTTTGGGGGAGGGCTTGGATCTTCCCTCCTTCCGAAGATACCAGGTATACATCTGCTAAGCCAATCGGCTGGGCTTCTCCTCCTGCAGATTCAAAGGCGATATATTTGCCATCAGGAGAGTAGTGAGGATTCCTATCTGGCCCAGGTCGCTTGACCAATTCTTTGATCTCTCCACTATCGGAGGGAACTACCGAAATATCTGCTTCTATGAAGTTGTCATTTATGTTGGTAGTTGGAGCATGTGAAAAGGCTAATTCGGTTCCATCTGGAGACCAATCGAAGGAAGTTACATGGAAATTGCCTTTAGAAAGCCGTTGGGTTTTTCGCTTGTTATTGGAATCAGCCACTACAGGTACGGTATGCAAATGACTGTACTTGAACTGCTTATCTACCAAGATAACATCAGTTTTTTCCTTTTTGGCTTTTTTCTCTTCTTCTGTATCTGGATCAGTTGCCGTAAAGGCAAAAGAGCTTCCATCCGGGGACCATTGAAAGGACCTAACCCCTTTTTCTACCTCTGTGACCTGCTCGGGTTCTCCCCCCATCAGGCGCATGACAAATATTTGCCCTTTTTTCTCTTCCCGATTGGACAAAAAGGCTAATTGAGTTCCATCGGGGGAAAAGGCTGGGGCATAACTGGATTTTTCTCCACGGGTATACTGATGATTGAAGCTGCCATCAGTAGCGGCAACCCAAATTTGCTGGTTGTATTCGGACTTTTCTCCTTCCATGACGGGGGTTCGAACTACATAGGCTACATATTTTCCATCAGGGGATAAGGCTGTCTGTGAAATGGTGCGAAATTTCATGCTATATTGAGGAGTCCATGCGAGTGTATCTTCCTGGGAAAAGCTCTTTTGGAAGCAAAATAGCGGAATGAGTATGAATAGTATTTTTTTCACAATATTGGGTTTAGGTTAGGGTATAAATTAGTAAAATTTTACATGAATCAAGCAAAGATACTCGTCATTGGAAGTAGCAACACCGATATGGTTGTTCGGTCCGAACGACTACCAGGTCCGGGAGAAACTATTATGGGAGGGGAGTTTTTAATGAATCCAGGAGGTAAGGGGGCCAATCAGGCGGTGGCAGCGGCACGGATGGGAGGAAAGGTTACCTTCATTAGTCGGGTAGGGGAGGATATGTTTGGCAAAAACGCAATTAAAGGTTTCCAGGAAGAGGGCATAGATACCCAATTCATCGGAGCTGATTCGGAGGCTCCCTCAGGCGTAGCCCTCATCCTTGTCAACGCCCAGGGTGAAAATAGTATCGCTGTTGCTCCCGGAGCAAACGGAAAACTCCTCAATTCTCATATAGATAAAGCCAAGGTAGTACTAGAATCAGCTGATTTTTTACTGATGCAGTTGGAAATTCCTTTGGAGACCGTAATGTATGCTGCACAGGTGGCTCACAAAATGGGAACCAAAGTTGTTCTCAATCCTGCCCCGGCTCAGTCCTTACCTGACTCGCTCCTCGCTTCCTTATATATGATTACCCCCAATGAGACCGAGAGCCAACGACTCACGGGGGTTCCGGTGACCGATGAACGGAGTGCTGGATGGGCTGCTAAGGCCTTGCGGGACAAGGGGGTTGAGGTTGTGGTGATCACGATGGGAAGTCAAGGGGCCTTTGTGTTGAGTAAAGGGTTTGAGGGAATGGTTCCCCCGCCACAAGTTCAGCCGCTTGATACTACTGCTGCAGGGGATACCTTTAATGGAGCTTTGGTAGTAGCTTTGGGAACAGGTAAATCCTTAGAAGAGGCCGTGCAATTTGCCAACCACGCTGCCGCTATTTCCACTACACGTATGGGGGCTCAGGCTTCGGTGCCCAGCCTGGAGGAGGTGGAGGAGAGGATGGGGAAAAAGTAAACCTATCTGTACTATAAAAGGTCAATTTTTGAGCATCCCTGATAGAGTTTCCCTAAGTGAGCCATTAAATCACCCTGCGAATTCCTTGAAAACGACCTTTCCAATAGGTAGAGGTATCCACATTGGTAACTATTACTCCTTTCGAGCTAGAGGAATGGATCATAGCCAACTTTTCTCCGGGTTTGGAAACTACAATACCGATATGGTTGATATTGTTTTTATCCATGAATATGGGTATTTTTTACTATGCTCCCCTCACCCCTTCGGATACTCCCACTCCCCGCGATATGCCCGACTGAGTAGCTTATTAGCTTCTTCATCTCCAACAATTAGTTCTTTTTCCCCATCCCATTGGACACTTCTTCCTACCTTATTAGATAGAACAGCCAACAGGCTCATGTTAGTAGAACGATGGCCAATCTCGATATCGCAGGCAGGTAAACGATCGCTTTCGATGGAGTCAATAAAGTCCGCCCATAGCTCTTTAATATTTTGGTGGTCGGGAGCGTGTAGGGTAGGGCCTTGGTGTATGGGAGCCTCGCCTTTCCTTCTGGGATAAAAGGTCCATCCATCTCGCCAGCCCAGGTGTAGGGTCCCTTCCGTTCCGTAGAAATAACAACCGATATTATGGTCCTCATTGTAGTTCATGCTATTGGCTTTGTTCTCCCAGGTACAGGTGAAGGACTCAAACTCAAACATGGCAAACTGGGAATCAGGTGCGTTGGAACTGTCTTGCTTGATGTAGCGCTCACCAATGGAATAGATGTTTTTGGGGAATTTTTCCTCCGTCCACCACAGCACCTGATCAAACCAATGAATGCCCCAGTCTGCGATAGTTCCATTGGCATAGTCGAGAAAATTTCGAAACCCCTTGGGGTGTATAGCTTTATTATAGGCACATAGGGGGGCAGGCCCACACCACATATCCCAGTCGATTTCTTTGGGTGCCTCGGAGTCAAGGGATGGTTTTCCAGGGCCCCCACCGTAATTGACGAAACACTTAACCTTACTAATTTTGCCCAATCTGCCACTGTGAAGGAATTTCATCGCGGATATATTGTGAGGGGATACCCGCCTATGCGTGCCCACCTGGACTTTCTTTCCGTACTTTCGTGCTGCTGCTACCATAGCCTTCCCTTCATTGATGGTATGACCGATAGGTTTTTCTACATACACATGAGCCCCGTGCTCCAGGGCAAAAATGGTAGGAAGGGCATGCCAGTGATCAGGGGTCCCTACGATCACAATGTCGGGCTTGGTTTCAGTAATACAATCCCGGTAATCCCGATAGGTCTTGGGTGCTCCTCCTGTAAGTTCTCGAGTCTCCCAAAAGGCTAAATCTGTCTGACGATCATCCACATCGCAAAGCGCTACCACCTTTCCAGTTTTGGCATAGATTGCCTCTCGCAAGATATTCATTCCCCACCAGCCACTTCCTATAAGCGCAATTCGATACTGCTTCATGGGAGAGGGAGTCAAAGCTGTCAATAGGGGAAGGGAAGAGTAGGCTGTACTGGCTGCTACGGTAGTAGTTGAATTTTTGATAAAGGTCCTTCGATTCATGTGTGTGGGTATTGGTTGGGGGAAAAGTAGTTGCTTTCAGAATATCTAGCTAAATGTTACAAAAAATCCCTTTAAATATGTAGAAAACTCCTAGGATTTTCTACTTTTAGCCTATGCGAATTGTTTTTATGGGGACCCCAGAATTTGCAGTGGCAAGCTTACAAAGGCTGGTGGAGTCCTCTTATGAAGTGGTCGGGGTCGTTACCGCTCCCGACCGGCCTGCTGGTCGAGGACAGAAGTTAAAAGCCTCTCCGGTGAAGCAGTATGCTGAGAAACAGGGAATACCCATTTTCCAACCCGTGAAATTGAGAAATCCTCATTTCGTGGATGCTATGGAAAATCTCCGCCCGGATTTGATGGTAGTAGTGGCCTTTCGCATGTTGCCAGAGCTGATTTGGTCCATTCCTCGTATTGGCACCTTTAACCTGCATGCATCCCTCCTGCCTGACTATCGGGGAGCGGCCCCGATCAATTGGGTGTTGATCAACGGGGAATCCCGTACTGGGGCTACTACATTTTTCATTGACAAGCAGATAGATACGGGTTCTCTGCTGCTCCAGCGCGAATTGGAAGTGCCCCATGAATGGAATGCCGGGGACCTACACGACGCCTTGATGGACATGGGCGCTGAGCTCGTATTGGATACGGTAGATGGGATAGCTCAGGAGAAGCTGAAACCTCAGCCACAGGACGATTCTCTATTCCTGCATCCAGCGCCCAAAATCTTTAAGGAAGATTGCCGGATCGACTGGGGACAGTCGGCTGCGAAACTATATAATTTCATTCGAGGTCTTTCCCCCTATCCCACTGCCTGGACTCGGATGGGCGACAAGCAGGTAAAAATTTTTTCGGCACAACTAGGTCCCATACTGGATGGAGAAGATATTCCGGGAACACTCCAAATTTCAGAAGACTCTCTCTCTGTGGCCTGTATTGATCGATGGTTGAAAATTACTAGCCTGCAAATGGAAGGGCGAAAGCGAATGGAAGCTAGCGATTTTCTGCGGGGGCAAAAAGAGGGCTTAGGGCGCTTTGAGTAGCCTAAAAGGGGGACCCCAATAATCCCCCAGGAGGGGATGAAAGGAGAATAAAAGGAGTTTCCCAAAGTCTTTGAGGCATACTATGCAACAAAATGACCGTTTCATGAAATGAAGCCCTTATTTGAGAGGGGAAACAGTCGTTGAAATGCAATTAACCTAAAATAGGCCTCAAAATATCTATTGAGGCTTGCGCGTAAAGATCTCCACCTTAAATGTCGTCCAATCCTTGGTCGGGGCACTATTTCCTGGGTCGGGAATTCCCCAGTTTCGGGTCTGTGTATCTCTTAGGATACTTTCAGGTGGGTGAGGCAATTCTGGTAAGTAAAGCATCATAGGGTCGAACTGTTCTGTACTGACGATCAGTTTTATAGTATCCAGGAAGTGGTCCCATTTGAAAAATTCAATAAAAGGGTAATGCTTTACTTCTATATAATTTCCTCTATTGGCTTCAATACTTCCTCCTGGTTCTAGCCAAACTCCATTGCTAGGCAATAAGCCAGGATTGGAGGTGAAAAGTCTATTCATGTACAGCATGACGCAATAAAGCTCCTTGTCGGAATGATTAATAAGCTTCATTCGCAGGTAGGTGCAATCCTGATCATCCCCATTAAGGGAGTCCAATTCCAGTTCGAGCCGTTCCTTGTGCGTATCCAGTTCCCTTTCCTCTCCATTCGGCATCTTTTGAAATATCTGTAACTCTACCGGATACATTTTGACCTGTTGAGGGGGGTTCCGGTGGAGTTGTGTTTCTGGATGACTGAGCTTATTGAAAAATGTCCATTGGGAAATATGAATGAGATAATTGTACATCTCACTGGCCCATTCGGGCTCATAGCCCCAGGCAGGTTCAATCAAGTGCTTGTCATCGAAAGGCAAGGTAAGATAGAAGCGTCCTTCCTGGGCCCTCACTACATATTGTGCCAAGCTTTCCTTCTGAACAAGTTCTATCGCTATATTTTGACCCTCCCGACTATTTTGTTGAAAGATCATCAGGAATGATTCTATCCCTTCTTGGGCCCCTGTTAGGAATACCTGAAGGGGGTAGGTGCCTATTCCTTCAACTTTCCCCTTAAGACCCACATCAGATTTTTTGGGTGCGCCACCAACAAACTTAATTTGGGAACTCCCGGGGAAAACATTCAAGGTTTTGGCAGTGTAAGCTTTCCCTTCTTCGTCTGTTACGTGAATGTTGACGGATTCTTTTTCCGGATTGCTTGGAATCCCATGGATAGCCCCTAGGTTGATAGTCCATCCTTCGGTGAGGTTATGGGTAACTGTGCAGTAGGTAGGTCTTTCTCCATGGGACCCATTCAAAAAATAGCGATATAATTCATTTGGATTTTTTCCACTGCTATAGATTTGAGGAGTTTGTGGCCTTTTCTTCATGTTGCGCATGAGGTTGGCTGCGCGCTCCTTCAGTTCATAGTAGGTAATTCCCTCAGTGGAATTCCCCAAAATATCTAACAAGGTAATGGTGAAGAAGCCCCCTACGGTTCCATTGGGTCTTCGTGCCTCCCAGGCTTCTTCAACATCTCGGCAGGCAGCCATCTGGATATGCTGAGCTTGGGGGAGTATTTCTTCCATCAGGGCACTTTCTGGCTCCAAAACTTCCAGGGGGATTGCTTCGTGAAATAGGAAACCATCGTAACGGCGGGCAGGAATGGGCCGGGGTCTGGCGAGGCGAGAACTCAATTCTTCTGTGGGGTCCTCCCCCGTTAAGACAGGTTGCCCCCCCAGACTTCGGGTATTTCCTCCAGAATGACAACAGTCTGTAATTACCAATACGTGGGCCTTTTCGTGTTTTATATGCTGGTGAAGCAAATAACGAATCTCTTTGTCTGCGAGGGTAGTTCCATCCATACCAGGGCCGCTTTGTACGCGGGAATCATAGCATACCAAGGTCTCCAAGCAATTGTCAGGTTCAACTCGCTGAAAGGCAGGAATATGAGTAGTCTCACGGACACCATGACCTGCAAAGTAAAATAGAACGACGTCTCCTTGTCCCGCCAAAGACAAATGTGTTTTAAATGACTGAATGATATTCTCTTTGGTTGGAAGGAGATTCCCAGGGCTTGTGAGTGTTTGAATGTGAGGAGTGTATCCTGAAAGACTCGACAGGTAGCCTTCCATAGATTTTACATCCTGGACGCATCCTTTGAGGCCACGGATACTTTCATAGCTATCAATTCCGATGAGCAGGGCGTATAAATTACGCTGGGCAGTGGTTTCGGCCATAATTATTCTTTGACACTAAGGAACTTCAATAAATTTTATAAAAATCCCCAAATTTTCCTATTCGGAGGTGCTAAGTATTTACGCTTTTTTAAAAGAAGCTATTTTGGGCTTAGGATCTTATCTGAAATCTTAAGGGAATAATCTGCTGTATCCATTGTTGCTTCTATTCCATACGGAATAACTGCGTTATCAGCAATATGGCCGAAAGGGAGGCCGTACATGACTGGAATACCCAAGTCGCCTAAGCGTTCAGTTAAGACTTCCTTTAAAGATAGGGTATCCCTAAAGTCTGGGTCCTCTGGGTCGACCTCACAGTCATTAAATATCCCCAGAACTACTCCAGCAGCCTGTTCTAAAGTTCCAGAAAGGAGTAATTGGGTAAGCATTCTATCAATCCGGTAGGGGGCTTCGCCAATATCTTCTAAGAACACAATTTTTTCCTTGAAATCTGCTTGAAAGGGAGTTCCCATCAGGGTGCTTATCAAAGTGAGATTGCCCCCGATTAGTGGCCCTTTTGCCTTTCCTGGGGCGATGGTATAGGCAAGATCTTGGAACTCTTCTTCCAGTAATTCATTATTGGCCTGGATGATATAGGGAGTTTCGTTTTTAAATAAGAGTTGGGTATAGGCTGCTTGCGTAAATGATGAAAAGGTAGAGCCTGCATTGGGACCATGAAAAGTAACCAATCCCGTCTGTTGGTGTATAGCCAAATGAAGGGCTGTTATATCGCTATAGCCGATGAATATTTTGGGGTTCTTGCGAATAAGGTTAAAATCAATCCGATCCAGGAGTCTTTGGGAGCCATAACCGCCCCTGGCACATAGAATAGCATCAATTTCGGGATTGCTGAACATGGAGTGAAGATCCCTTAAGCGTTGCTCATCGGTACCGGCAAGGAAGCCCTTTTTTACCCTAAGGTTCTCTGTAAGGCGTACCTGTAAGCCCATCGCCTTGATATTGGAAAGAGACTTTTCCAATTCTGTTCGGCCGATAGCACTTGAAGGCGTGATAATGCCTACGGTGGCCCCAGGAAATAGGGGCGAGGGATAGAGCGCTTTTTCCATTTCAGGAGAGTTGAAAAAAAGAGGGAAAAAATTAGGAAGACATACAGGCAGGGCCAGGCAGGTAGAAGAATGTTGAAGGAAGTGCCGTCTTTGCATTATTTAATCTTGAGAAAACAAGGATTCGATATAAGCTTTGGGGTCAAAAACTTGAAGGTCTTCCATCCCTTCACCAACTCCAATATACTTTACAGGAACTTTAAACTGATCTGAAATGCCAATAACCACCCCTCCTTTTGCGGTACCATCCAATTTTGTTAAGGCCAGGGCATTGACCTGGGTAGCCTTGGTAAAGGCGTCTGCCTGATGAATGGCGTTTTGGCCTGTTGAAGCATCTAAAACAAGCAGAACTTCGTGAGGCATATCTGGGATGATTTTGGACATGGACCGTTTGATCTTGCTCAATTCGTTCATGAGATTGATCTTGTTGTGCAATCTTCCGGCAGTGTCGACAATCACTACATCAGCCCCTTTCTCAACTCCTTGCTTGACAGCATCGAAGGCTACTGCTGCAGGATCTGTATGCATTCCTTTTGAGACAATTTCCACTCCGACGCGATCAGCCCATAGGGTAAGCTGGTCTACTGCTGCTGCACGGAAGGTATCACCTGCCCCCATGATCACTTTTTTCCCTAATTCTTTAAAGCGGAAGGCAAGTTTCCCTATCGTAGTAGTTTTGCCTACCCCATTTACCCCAACTACCATGATTACATAAGGAATTTTTCTTCCTTGGGTATCAAGTCCAGTTTTCGGGAGTTGAAAATCCGTAACGAGTTGATGTTCATTGTCCAACATCAACTGAAGCATTTCATCCTTGAGAAGGAAGTCGAGTTCAGAGGCATTGGTATATTTATCGCGAGCAACGCGGTCATTGATCCTTTCGATGATTTTAATGGTTGTATTGACGCCAACATCACTAGCGATCAGCACTTCTTCCAAGTCATCGAGCACTTCATCATCTACCTTGCTCTTCCCTAGGATTGCTTTCCCTAAGCGGCTGAAAAATCCTTTCTTGGTTTTTTCCAGTCCTTGATCCAGTTTATCCTTATTCTCTTTTTTATTAAAAAAACTAGTAATTGCCATAGGGTTATGGATTATTTCCCTGCAAATTATAAAAAAAACCTATTTCCTATTTGGAATTCGTCTAAGCCGTCTGTTTTCTCCCCACCCAGCTTTGGGGAAGTTTTTGGGATTCATCCATGAGGAATTGAGAAAACGCAAGTAGCATATTTTCTTGAAAATGGGGAGCCATAAGCTGGATACCAAAGGGTAGCTTAGAGCTATGGAGCCCTAGGGGAAGGGAAATGGCGGGAATTCCTGCTAAATTAGAGGTAACGGTAAATATATCGCTAAGGTACATCTCCACGGGATCTTGGGCTTTTTCGCCAATGGGAAAGGCAGGGGAAGGGCTTGTGGGCATCAAGATGAGGTCACAAGAATTGAATTGTTCTTGGAGCTTATCTCTTATCAAGCGCCTCACCTTCATTGCTTGGGTATAGTAAGCGTCGTAGTGTCCAGCAGAAAGAACAAAGGTTCCCAACATAATTCGACGCTTCACTTCCTTTCCGAAAGCTTCAGAACGGGATTTTAAATAGAGGTCTTCCATTGAAGTAGGGTCCTCCGATCTATGGCCATAACGAACGCCATCAAAACGTTGCAAATTGGAGGAAGCTTCTGCTGGAGTCAGTATATAATAACAGGGAACTACATACTCCTGATAGGGGAAGTTTAGCTCCTGAATTTCGTGCCCTTGGGATTCTAGGTGGATCAAAAGTGTTTTGATATATCTTTTTATCTCAGGATCAAGAGAATCATTATCTATGGTTTCCTTGAGGAAGCCGATTCGCATCTTCTCCAAGGGTTTAGAAGATTGGTATTGGAAAGATCCATGTTCATGGGAAAGGGTATTGTCTAGTCCATCTGGCCCGGCAATTACCTCTAAAACGCGAGCGCTATCTTCTACAGATCGGGCGATAGGACCCACCTGATCTAGCGAAGAGGCATAAGATACGAGTCCCCATCGGGATACACGACCGTAGGTAGGTTTCAGGCCGACCATACCACAGAAGGCTGCTGGTTGACGGATAGAACCTCCCGTGTCTGATGCCAAAGAGAGGTGGCACAGGTTGGCCGCGACTGCAGCTGCCGAACCCCCAGAAGAACCCCCAGGTACACAGGACGTATTCCATGGATTCTTAACAGGTCCATGGCAGGAATTTTCATTGCTTGAGCCCATGGCAAATTCATCACAATTTTGCCTTCCGATGACAATAGCATCTTCATCCAGCATTCGCTGAATACTCGTTGCAGTGAATAGCGAGGTGAAATTGGATAGAATTTGGGAGGAAGCAGAAAGGGTATGGTCTTTATGACAGAGTAGCTCTTTAACGCCAAAAACCAGCCCTGCCAGTTTCCCAGCAGAACCTTGGCGGATTTTTTCGTCTATTCTTTGAGCTGCCTCAAGTGCTTTCTCAGGATAAACTTCAGTGAAAGCATTGAGATGGGAGGATTTTTCTATACGGTCATTGTATTCAGAGACTAACTGAGCACATGAAGTATTCCCCGCAAATAAGTCTTTCTGAATCTCAGATAGCCTAAAATATTCCTTCACAAAACTTATTTGAGTCCTTGGTCAAGCTTCTTTAATTCTTCTACTTCTGAATCGATTTCTTTCTTGATTTCAGAGGAGGCGTCTTTGAACTCGCGGATTCCTTTTCCAAGTCCTCTCATGAGCTCAGGGATTTTCTTGGCTCCGAATAGCAACAATACTACCAGAACAATCAATATCACCTCTGGGCCGCCTAAGGAGAACAATAGTATGCTCGAAAATATTCCGGATAATAGCATGTTATGTAATTTTATTTTTGAAATTTAATTTCTGTAAAAATACTACAATTCCTTGAATCAATCCGCTATAATAGCCAGGATAATCTTTCATGGGAATTTAGATAGTTAAGGATAAAAATAAGGGTAAAAAGGGGAATATTCAAATGTATTGGTTTAGGATATTTTCATAGTACTCCTGTTTCCCACTTCTTTGTTCTGGTTCTCCTTGGTCTAAGGCAATTTGCCGCAGGTCCTCCAAGGATAATTTTCCCATTTCGAATTCTTTTCCGTTCCCTTGGTCATAAGAGGCATAGCGTTCATTCCGCATAGCTTTATAAGGAGACTCTTCCAGTATTCTCTGGGCAGATAGGAGGGCTCGAGCAAAGGCATCCATCCCTCCTATGTGTGCAAGAAATAGGTCTTCCATATCAGTAGAATTCCTACGGGTCTTGGCATCGAAGTTAAATCCTCCTGCCCCTATTCCTCCCCCTTCTAGGATAACTAGCATCGCCTCAGTAAGTTCAAACAAATCAATCGGAAACTGATCTGTGTCCCAGCCATTTTGGTAGTCGCCCCTGTTGGCATCTATACTGCCTAGCAGTCCAGCATCTATTGCTAATTGGAGTTCGTGAGCAAAGGTATGACCAGCTAAGGTTGCGTGGTTGACTTCAACGTTTAACTTGAAATCTTCTAGGAGCTCATACTTATGGAGAAAGCCCACCACGGTGGCACAATCGAAGTCATATTGGTGCTTTGTGGGTTCCATGGGTTTGGGTTCTATCAAATAGCTTCCTTTGAAGCCAATTTTCCTCCCGTAGTCTTTGGCAGCATGGAGAAATTGGGCTAGATGTTCTTGTTCGCGCTTCATGTCAGTATTGAGCAGGGACATATAGCCTTCCCTTCCTCCCCAAAACACATAATTTTCCCCGCCTAACTCCACCGTTGCATCCAACATATTCTTAACTTGGGTAG
This sequence comes from Bacteroidia bacterium, assembly GCA_965263105.1. GTDB lineage: Bacteria > Bacteroidota > Bacteroidia > J057 > J057 > JBCCTX01. The sequence goes on from CBDHGL010000003.1 coordinate 3,814,956, forward strand.
CAGCATTGGCCAGCACCAAAAAATCGGGATTAGTAGCTGCTCCATTCATGTACCTAGCATGCGAAAATAAATTGGCCGTTCCCCAAAGGAGTTTGACCCCTGAAGTTTCTTGCTTTTGTTTTACGTAGGGAATGATTTTCTCCAACCTTTTTTCCAGTTCAAAAACTGTATCTCCATCATCAACCATATCCACATCGTGGAAACAATAATAAGGGACCCCCAGCTTAGTGATAAATTCAAAAGCGGCATCTGCTTTTTCTTTGGCTCTGTCGATAGGGTCTCTCAAGCGATCCCAAGGAAAATTTTTGGTTCCAGGCCCAAAGGGATCACCTCCCACGTTACAGAAAGTATGCCAATAGGCAATGGCAAAACGAAAATGCTCTTCCATGGTCTTGGAGCCAACTTTCTGTACAGGATTATAGTACTTGAATGCCAGAGGGTTGTCAGAACTAGGACCTTCAAATGAGATTTTGCTGACAGAGGGGAAAAAGGTTGTATCACCGATTAATGGGGTCATTGTAGAATTAAATTTTGAAATAATAAAATTTCGAATTAGGTAAAAAGAGAATTCTTTGTAACTACCGTGCCAAATATATATATTTGCGCATTGTTTGAAAAAGAACCTAAGAATTTTTACATGTATCTGTACAAAGAGTTGAAGCAGGGGGTATTTAAAAAATACGGAATTAAGAAAGATGAGAATGACACTGGATCTCCTGAGTCTCAAGTTGCTTTGTTTACTTACCGCATAAAGCACCTTACAGAACATTTGCGGGAAAACCCCAAGGACAAATCCACCCGAATGGGCCTTCAGCGTCTGGTTGGGAAAAGGAGGCGTATGTTAGACTACCTGAAGCGTTCTGATATCGAAAGATACAGAGCCATTATTAAGGAGTTGGGACTTCGTAAGTAAGGCCTTCTTCTTGGAATATCTGAAAGGCTCAGCCTATTTACCATTATGAAAGATGTGATTCGTAAGTCACTTACTCTTCCCGACGGAAGGGAAGTTTCCCTTGAGACAGGAGCATTAGCCAGACAAGCTGACGGCGCCATCGTGCTTAAGGTAGGTGATACTATGTTACTTGCCACTGTTGTCGCCAGACAAGATATTGATTTAGAGAAAGACTTTCTTCCCCTATCAGTAGATTACCAAGAAAAATTCTCCGCTGCCGGAAGGTTTCCCGGAGGTTTTTTTAAACGTGACGGAAGGATGGGAGAAGGAGAAATTTTGACTTCTCGCTTAATTGATCGGGCAATTCGTCCCTTGTTCCCAGATGATTACCATGCCGACACTCAGGTTATGGTTTCCCTCATATCGACGGATAAGATAGAGCAACCTGATGCATGGGCTTGTTTGGCTGTTTCAGCAGCACTTTGTGTTTCTGATATTCCTTTCAACGAACCCGTTACGGAGGTACGAGTAGCTAGAAAAGATGGCGAATTTTTGCTCAACCCAGCCTTCGATGTTACTGAAGGATGCGATCTGGATCTCATGGTTTCTGCCACTGACGACTCGATCAACATGGTTGAAGGAGAGATGAAGGAGGTAAGTGAAGAAGTTATGTTGGAAGCTTTGAAGTTCGCTCATTCTCATATACGAACCCTAAATGGCCTCCAAAAAGAATTAGTAGCTGAGGCTGGAAAGCCTACGAGAGAATACGAGAAGTTGGAGTTTTCTCAGGAGTTGTATGATGCCATTTACGAACGCGTGGCACCTACTATTACAGAAGTAAGTCATGGTGCCTTAGATAAAGCAGCTCGCAGTAGTAAAATCAGTGAAGTAAAAGACGCAACAAAAGAAGAGTTGAAGGAGAAATTCGCTGAGGAAGACGAATACTATGGAGTACGCTTTAATGAATATTTTAAAAAGATCCAGAAGAAAATCGTCAGGGAAATGGTGGTTAAGGAGCGGAAACGTCTTGATGGAAGGTCTCTGGAAGATGTAAGAGATATTTGGGGTTCAGTTGGTTTACTGCCACGTGCTCACGGATCGGCTGTCTTTACCAGAGGTGAAACTCAGTCTTTGTGTACCGTTACTTTGGGTACTCAATTGGATGAACAAACCATAGATACTGCAACCGTAAAAGGCTCTAAATCTTTTATGTTGCAATACAACTTTCCCGGCTTTTCAACAGGGGAAGTTAGACCAAACAGAGGCCCTGGACGACGTGAGATTGGCCATGGTAATCTAGCAGAGCGTTCTTTGAAAGGGATGATTCCGGAGGATGTTGATTATACTATCCGAGTGGTCTCGAATATTTTGGAATCAAATGGTTCCAGCTCTATGGCTTCGGTTTGTGGAGGCACCATGGCCCTTATGAATGCAGGGATCAATATAACACGTCCTGTTTCGGGGATTGCTATGGGACTTATCACGGAAGAAGATGGTAATTTCGCTATCCTTTCGGATATCCTAGGGGATGAAGATTTTCTCGGAGACATGGATTTCAAAGTGGCGGGTACCCTAGAAGGTCTTACAGCCTGTCAGATGGATATAAAGATAAGAGGGCTATCTTACGAGATAATTGAGCAAGCGCTGACTCAATCCAAGGCGGGTAGAATGCATATCCTAGATGAGATGCTTAAGATTATCCCCGAGATTAACACAGCCATGTCTCCTTATGCACCCAGGATGTTTACACTGGAGGTTCCCCATGAATTCTTCGGTATGATTATTGGACCTGGCGGAAAAATAATTCAAGAGCTTCAGAAGCAAACCAATACCACTATAAATCTGGTTGAAGGAGAAGATAATGTCGGGACCGCTACGATTTCTTCTGATAATATTGAGGGAATAGAGGAGGCGGCCAGGAGAATCCGTGAATTGATTCAGGTACCTACTGTCGGCGAGATTTATAAAGCTAAGGTGAAGTCCATTATGGATTATGGTGCCTTTGTAGAGTATTTGCCTGGAAAGGAGGGCTTATTACATATTTCTGAAATTGCCCATGAAAGGATAAACAGTATGGATGGCATATTTGAGGTAGGGCAGGAAATAGAGGTGAAACTGGTAGGAGTAGATAAGCGTACAGGGAAATATAGGCTGAGTAGGAAAGTGCTACTACCTGCTCCAGAAGGGGGAGGAAACGGTAGTCAAAACCGCCATTCAGGGAGAAGGCGTAATCATGGAAGATCGGATAGGGAAGGCGGAGATAGATCGGATCGCAGGAGGTAAATCTATTAGTGTTGAAGGTTCAAATATAAACCACTGAATGAACATTTTAGTTACCGGAGGAGCTGGCTTTATCGGCTCCAACCTTGCTGACTACCTATTACAAAAAAACCACCGTGTAAAAGTAATTGACAACCTCTCCACTGGGCGTATTGAAAACCTCAATCACCTTCTAAATCATCCCAATTTTGAGTTTATTCAGGACACCGTTACCCATGCGGATGTCATGAAGGGCCTTATTGAGTGGTGTGATCATTGTTACCACTTGGCTGCTCCTGTAGGGGTAAAGTTGGTCATGAACCATCCAGTCAAAACGGTTTTAGACAATATACGTGGAGCAGACATTGTATTAGAAGCTGTCAATACCTTTAAGAAACGCGTACTAATTGCTTCTACGTCTGAGATTTATGGCAAGAGCCTCGATTTACTAGACCCTACAGGGATCCGCAAGCTAACCGAGTCTGACTACCGAGTAGAAGGATCCACGCGGAATCATCGTTGGGCCTATGCCAATACCAAGGCTTTAGATGAATTCCTTGCCTTTGCTTATAACAAAGAACATGGTACGGAAGTCGTCATTACTCGCTTCTTTAATACAGTAGGTCCTCGACAACTCTCTAATTATGGTATGGTGATCCCTAACTTTGTTAAGGCCATATTAGCGGAGGAAGATGTTATTGTGTTTGGCACAGGGGAACAAAAGCGGAGTTTTCTTCATGTTGCTGATGCAGTAAGAGCTATCTATGGCCTGATGAATACAGAGGAGGCCATAGGCCAAGAGTTTAATATTGGGAACCCTATTGAAATTTCCATTAATGACTTGGCGAAAAAGATTATCCATAAGGTCGGTTCTTCCTCACAAGTAAAGCACATATCCTACCAAGAAGCCTATGGTAAGGGCTTCGAAGATATGAATCGTCGAACGGCTGATATCACGAAATTGAAGAAAACCCTCGATTTTGAATTGGAACACGATTTGGATAGAATCCTCGATGATGTAATAGCCTATTACCAAAACAGCGTCTTGGTTCCCTAAACCCAGGAATTAATCCATTCCCAGACATATTGAAAGGTACTTTTGTGAGAACTTTCATTGAGTGTTGATAGATCCCCCTCATGGAATTTCATAGATTTTCTCCAGGCCAGGGTAGAAGCCACTTGGTAAAGAGAGGGCCTTTTTACTCCGAGGTCAGTGGGGTAGCGACAACAGCAGCCTTCCTCCTCATGAAGGGAACTTGCCCAACTTCCTTGGCGTATGTCCTTCATTGAATTGAAGGCCAGCTGACCCTCACGGTTGAGGATATTTTTTAACTTCTTTTTAAAGATTACGGGCTTATCCTTGTACTTGCGTTTTGCGAGTTCACTAAGATCGGGAGAACCCGCATTTTTCCAAGCAGTATACCAAATAGATCCTATTCTTAATATGGACTTCCTCATACGTCTTTCCACTTGGCCGCCGAGCATGTTGTGGTAGTCGGCAGCATATTCACGAGAGTACGTGCGTACGGTAACGGCATTGCGGGACTCATAGCAGTATTTTTTATCTGGTGAGCAGGTGTTATTTAATCGACGCTCAAAACTTAGGACAGAATCAAGAGCTGTGTGACTCTCCAATACGGCATCCCAAATTTCCATTTCGATATTAGGAACATAATAGGCTTTCCCCACCAAAAAGTTGTATTTCTCTCCAAAGAGTTCGGGAAGCCGGGACTCCCAAAAGCCATGGATACCTTTTTGACCAGTTAGTTGGCCATTGTAATTAACGGTTGTATGCAGAGGTACATGAGAATCCCCCACATAATGGCCAATATCTGCTGAGTATTTTAATATTTTGCCCAAGTCTCCATTTCTAAATGCTTGGGTGAGTTTAAAAACTTCTCGTGGTAAGGAGTAGGGGATGATTCCATAAGCCTTCAGGGTATCTTCACTAAAAGCTTGTACCGCATCTTCCCAATACCTGGGAACATTATCAAAGGGTAGGGTACCATAGTGGTCGATATCGATAAAGTGTTTTACATCTTCTCCTTCAATGGCATAGCGCCGTTTGTCAGGATCTACAGCGTGTTCGGTAATAAACTGGATATGAGCCTTATAAAAGGCAAGCATTTCAGGTGGTAGGGTAAATACAGCTAACCGGTTTATTCGTTTGTGGGCCCAAAATCCCCAGCTATAAGAATTATTTGAAAAACTAACAATTAAAGCTACGAGAATTATTTTTTTTGACATTTCAGAGCAACTTTCTAGTGTATAAGTAACTGATATAGTAGTTGATAGAAAATAATTTGAGACGCGAATTTTTGCACTTTACCCTGCGAAAGCAGCAGCGGAAACAAAATATTGTTCAGTTTATCCTATTATTTTCTAATTTTGTCTTGATTTTAAATGGGATATATACCCTTCCCAAATATTATTAATACGTAAATCAATTACTATAAGTTTACTCATGGAACTAATTAGGAATTCCGCCCTTACCCGTGAACTTGAGATTGTAAAAGAACATGAGAACATTGACGAGCCTGTAAAACTCGTTGTGTGGAATGATGAGGTCAACACCTTTGATTGGGTAATTCAGTCCTTAATGGATGTTTGTGGTCATGATAATGAACAAGCTGAACAATGCGCCTGGATTATACACTATAAAGGCAAATATACAGTCAAAATTGGCCCAATGAAAAAACTTTCCGTCATGAGAGAGGCCTTAGTAGACAGAGGGATCGGTGCGACGGTTGAAAACTAGTTTTCTTTTTGCCCATTTTTTCCCTTTCTCAAGAATTAATCTTTCCTCCCGTTGAATATGCTGAGGAGGATGGACTACTTGCTGTTGGTGGAGATTTATCCCCTCAGCGTTTGTTGCTAGCCTATCGGTCTGGTATTTTCCCCTGGTATTCACCCGGAAATCCTATTCTTTGGTGGTCGCCTGACCCCAGGTTCGTGTTATTTCCCTCCCGTTTACGCATTTCAAAAAGTATGAAACAGGTGCTTCGGCAAAACCGGTTTCATCTTACCAGTGATCGCGCTTTTGAACAAGTCATTGATTCTTGCAAGAAAACGCCTCGGAAAGGTCAGGCTGGAACTTGGATTACAGAGGAAATGCAATCTGCCTACATTCAGCTTCATCAGATGGGCTATGCCCACTCAGTGGAAGCTTGGCGAGAAAATCAGCTAGTGGGAGGACTTTATGGAATTGCGTTAGGGAGATGTTTTTTTGGGGAGTCCATGTTTACAACTGAAAGCAATGCCTCTAAAGCAGCCTTTATTTTTTTGGTTAAAAACTTAGAGGAGAAGGGATATTCCTTGATTGATTGTCAAGTGTATACCGCCCACCTTGAGAGCCTAGGAGCTGAAATGCTTCCCCGAGAAGTTTTTCTGGAGAAATTGGATGTTTATCTCGATCAGCCAACGGATCAGGGCTCTTGGAATTTTGAACTTGGACAGGGTTAATCTGCAGAATTTATTTCCCTCCTCACCCAATTGAGAACCTCTATTGGCTTAGCCGCATCAAACCAATGGATGTCCTGAAACCTTCTAAAATAGGTGAGTTGTCTTTTGGCATATCTCCTGGAATTCCGTTTGATCAGACGGATCGATTCCTCCCGGTCAATCTTTCCTTGGAAATAGTCAATCCACTCCTTATACCCGATGGACTGAAGGGACTGTAGGTCTGGGTCAAAGCCCTTCTCAAGAATAGATTTGATCTCAGCTTCAAATCCTTTTTCGATCATTTGATCAACCCGTTCGTTAATTCGTTGATACAATAGGCTTCTTTCGCGATAGAGCCCCACTTTTATCTGCTTATAGGAAGCGCTGTGTTTTTTATTCTTTGATTTTTCGTGAAAATAGGAAAGCGGTTTTTGACTTCCTCTCCATACTTCCAGGGCACGAATGATTCGTACAGGGTTATTTCGGTCAATGGCTTGGTAGGTTTTGGGATCATGTTCCTTCAACTCTTCCAACAAAGGGGTAAGGCCTTTTTCGTTCCATTCCTGGGTAAGTTTCTTTCGGTATTTAGGAGGGATTGCGGGCATTTCATTCATACCATACCAAAGGGCCTCAAAATATAAGGTCGATCCTCCAGCAGCAATAATTATTGGACGGGATTTAAAAATTTGGGAAATAAGTTCTTGGGCATCCCGTTCAAATTGACCGGCACTATATGTTTGATCGAGTTCCAGGAAATCCATCAGGTGATGTGGGATTCCGTCCCGCTCTTCCCATGAGGGTTTGGCCGTTCCAATGCTCAGGTCGGTATAAATCTGTCTGGAGTCACAAGATATTATCTCTGTTTGATATTGTTTAGCTAACTCTATGGCTAATTGGGTCTTTCCCACGGCTGTGGGGCCTAGGATAGAGATGAGGAAGGCCATAGATATCCGTTTAGGCTTTGCGCGATTGGATGTGGAGGAAGTAGAAAAGAGCGGCTACGATCAGGATGCCTCCAAACTCACGGGTGAGTTCAATATAGGGCTTATCATTTGACATGCCTTCCATGATGGTGTATCCATCTTGGTTGGTCATATAATCTACTACCCCTGGAATGGCTTGAAGACCCTGTGACATGCAAATGCCAAATCCTGAATAGTTTACAAAATTTGAGTACCTTCCCATTCCGCCTGCAAAAGAAGCCGAGCCTACATATAGATAAATCGCCACCCAGAGCCAGGAATCAGGATCGTTCAACTGGAAGTAGGCAAATAAAAACATGCAGGCTGCGAAGAGAAAATGTAAGTATTTCATTAGAAAATTAGGAATTAACTAAGATTTTGAAAGATAATTATAGTAAACTTTTTGTAATATCCACGTATATTTAACCCATAAAGCTCCATGAATTTTGCGCTTGTAATATGTTCATGTATGAAAAAAATTATCACCCTTCTTTCGGTTCTCTTGCCCCTCTTCTGTATGGGCCAGAGTAAATTTAATCAATTTAAGGCCCAAAAACACGTATTGGAGGGCGTCAAAAATTTGTATAAGGAGAATTATCAGGGAGCTGTAGGCCACTTTAATAAAGCAGTAGATCTCCACCCCACCAATCGGGATGTATACGTATTTCGCGCCAATGCTTTTTACAAATTAGATGAGTTTGGGTTAGCCTTGAATGATTATGAAAATGCCATCCGAATTCAAGGAGAAAAGGCCGAATTGTATTACCGAAGGGGGCTTACCTTTGAGAGGCTTGGTATGTACGAAGAAGCTTCACGTGATTATGATTATGCCTTAGACGTGGACCCACGTCATACACACGCTCAGCGTGGGAAGACCCGTGTAGGCAGACGTAGAAACAATCCGGGGGCCCCAGACGATTGGGGTTGGGAAGAATCCCAGGGAGGGTCTGGATCTACAGGTGATGATGCAGAAGAATGGTGGGAAGGACTTCACCTGGATGGAGGAAGCAGAAGCAATGGCAATTCTAACAGCAACTCCAGTTCAGGAGGGGGGGACGAGTTAGATTTTGACGACCCAACTCCCGTAAATACCAACAGAAAATTGAGTTCCTTTGTAGGTGAAGAAATTATTGTTCGAAAGGCTCCCAAAGACATGGAAATTTTACAGGTAGAGTTGGCCCAATATACCACTCGGATACTCATCCAATACAGCAATGTAAGTAACAGCTACCAGCAGCTATACCTGGATCCCCCAAGTACGAGTAATGCCTTGTACCTAAGCGACATGCGATTTGAAAATAAGTATCACTTAACTAACATCTACCGCAGCAACGAAAACTTGGGGAACTGGCGAAATAACACTATTCCTCCTGGGAAGAAGCTGAGGTTTTATCTGGAATTTGAGCGTATCCCCGATTTTTTAGAAGTATTTCAAATCCGAACAGGCGATAAAGAGAATACTGATAAGTGGAATTTTTACGGAGTTATTCTAAAAAAGTGAAATTCATGAAGAAATTTGTTTATTGCTGTCTTCTACTTGGAATACTTCTTCCAGTAGAAATGGCAGCACAGAAAGAACGCGAACTGACTATGTATGAATTGTGGGGGGTAGGGAAAAGTTATTTTGATAGAGGCGAATACCGGAATGCAGTTGAGTACTTTGTAGATGTTATAAATATGGACCCCGGCTTTGTGGAGGCTTATGAATACAAAGGACATGCCCTTTTCTGGTTGAGGGACTATGAGGGAGCCATCCTAGACTTTAATGAGGCGATTCGGTATTTTGAAGATAAGCTGAAGAATGAACCCAAAGTAGGAAGAGAAGTTCCTCATGACTTATTGCTGATTACTCATACCGAATACGATGATAAACTAGAACAGTTGTACAATAACCGTGGGACAGCTTATTATGAAATCGGAGACTATGCCGCTTCATATCTGGATTTTGAACAGGTTCTCGTCTATAATCCCTCCTCTCAGGAAGGCGAATACAACCTAGACTTGGCAAAAAGGACACTGAATTCAAGAAATATTCCCATACCGGGTACTCAGCCAAAAGATAAATTGTTCGACAGAATATTTGCTAATAAGATAGAGTATACCAGTGTCAAAGGTCATTCAACTTATGAGAATTTAATTATTTCTCGAGTGGAATTGACCCGCTCTTCTACCTTAGTTCATTTACAACTGTACAATGAACCTTCTCCCGAAAATGCCCCCATTTTTATTAAGGCTGATCCCACCAACTCCCGGGAAGCTTTTTACCTTCAAGGTGAAAATGTACGCTATAACCTCAAGAGGGCCTATGATGCTAAGAACAAGTTGGAAGAAAAAAATTTCAAAGTTCTTCCTGGCGATAAATTTAGCTTCATTCTGGAGTTTGATCGAATTCCAGAAAATGTTGACCTTATTCACCTTATTGAAGGGTCCGTAAGTCCCGTAAAGGCCTTTAATATTTACGATATTCAATTGCAATAAGGTGAATCAGCTGAGACATTTCTTTATTGATGACAGATTTGTTGGAGCTGTAATCCTACTCAATGCCATCGTATTATTTTTGCTAGCTTTTGATAGCATTAGCAATGATGCCTCTCTAGCCCTTACTCTGGAGTTAATCGACATTGGGTTTGTATTCTATTTTCTCTTAGAAGCAATATTCAAAATCAACCTCTTAGGTTGGAAAGGATATATCTCCAATAATTGGAATCGGTTCGATTTTTTTATTGTTCTATTTAGTATTCCCTCTATTGTACTCTTGTTTGATACCTCCATGAATGATTTGAGTTTTTTGTTTGTTTTGCGGATCGTTCGTGTAGTGCGGTTTTTCAAATTTATGCGATTTATTCCCAATGTTGAGAATTTGTTTTCGGGAATTGCCAGAGCCTTCCGAGCCTCCGTATTTGTTTTCATAGCCTTATTCATCTATACCTTTACTATTTCTCTTATTACCTGCAAGCTGTTTAAGAACCTAACGCCTCATGCTACCCAGTATTTTGGGGACCCCATCACTTCATTTTATAGCATTTTTAAAATTTTTACAATAGAAGGGTGGTATGAGATACCCGATAATATCGTTCAGGGAGCGGATCCAACGTTTAAATTTTTTACGATTCTGTATTTCATCATTATCGTCGTTACTGGGGGCTTATTTGGTCTATCCATTGTCAACGCCATATTTGTGGATGAAATGGTAAGTGATAATAATGATGAATTGGTCGCTCAAGTAAAGGAGTTGGATAAGAAAATTGAAGCGCTATTGGCCCAGAATGCAAGAATTCATCCCCCATACACTTCAGGGGAAGAAACCATTTCTCCGAATGCAAAAATGAATTATGATGTGGAAAGCTCTTTCAAAAAGGAATAATTTTTGTACTTTTATCATTGAACTACTTTAAAAAATTATATGATATCATCCTTTACGCTAGCCATAAAGTCCGTTGATACATCTTCTTTTCAAGCAAAAGCTGCAGTAGTTTTTACAGCTATAGGACTGAGCCTACCCATTCTCTTGCATCTCTTCCCAAGTACTGTGGGGGTGCCGATGGGGCCCAAGTTATTACCCTTGTTCTACGCCCCTTTTATTGCGGTATTATTTTTTCGATTTCCTGTGGCTTTGTTAGTTGCTCTTCTAGCCCCCTTTGCTAATTGGGCTATTTTTGGCAAGCCTGGATTGGAACTAGTGGTCCAACTTGCCTTTGAGCTTTGTCTCTTTGTATTCCTTGCTCACTTGCTAAAAGACCTTAGGGGTATGCGCTGGATGAATGCCTCCTTCTCCTTTATTCTAGCCAAAATACTTTTTTGGGGTGCTGCGACACTTCTTCTCAGCCTAAATCTTATGGAGTCTTCTCCTGTACATTTTACCCATACTGTAGAGTTTGCCGCTCCTGGTATATTTATCTTACTTGGCCTCAACATTATTATGCTATCTTTCAAGAACCTTCAAGGGAATGAAAGCAAAAGCTAAGGTTTCACTTTCCTTTAAAGAAATAAGTCATCGCCTTCACCACTTTTCCCTCCCTAGTGTTGACCATGTGGTGGGCGTATCAAGAGGGGGAATAGTACCTGCTGCGATGGTGGCGCACCAATTAGGTTGTGACTATTCCATTTTGAGGATAAACTACCGAGATGAAGACAACCAGCCCCGATACGAGTCGCCGCGTTCCCTTTCTGATTCTATCCCAGACTTGGGAGAGGCAAAGGCAATTCTCATTGTAGATGATGTTTCTGTATCTGGAAAAACCCTTTCCTTGGCCAAGGAACTCCTGCAACATCCTTGTGTGTATACCCTTACATTTAAAGGAAAAGCGGATATGGTCCTTTTCCCAGAGGTAGGTTCTTGTGTAAACTGGCCATGGAAGGCATAAAAAAAGCCAGCTAAATATGAGATAGCTGGCTTTCGAATTTAACTAAAAAGGTATGTTTACGCTTCCGAAGGCTTTACGCTTACTACCTTTCTATTTTTGTTGTTGATTTTTTTGTCTGCAAATGCCACAGTCCCTTCAACTAAGGAAAACAAGGTGTGGTCTTTTCCCACGCCCACATTTTTTCCTGGTCTAAATTTGGTTCCTCTTTGTCTAACGATGATCCCCCCGGGCTGAATAAGCTCTCCACTGTATTTTTTCACCCCTAGACGTTTACTATCTGATTCTCTTCCGTTCCTTGAACTTCCGCCACCTTTCTTATGTGCCATGACTTATGAGTTTAAAGATTAAGACTTAATACTTTCGATTTCGATTTTAGATAGATACTGACGGTGTCCATTTTTCACACGATAGCCTTTTCTTCTTTTCTTTTTGAAAACAATCACCTTATCTCCCTTTACGTGGTCCAGAACTTTGGCTTTGACACTAGCTCCTTTCACAAAGGGCTTTCCAACGGATACTTTACCCGAATTGTCTACCAGCAGTACTTCTTTGAAGTCAATGCTATCTCCTGTTTCATTGGGAAGACGATTAACAAAAATATGCTGACCTTCTTCTACCTTGAATTGAAATCCCTGTATATTAACAATTGCGTACATTCTACTTGTTTTGGCCCACAAAAATAGGCAATTTTCTTAGCCCTACAAAATGAATAAATTTTTTTTTGATATGATTCAGTCTAACGTACGAATAGCCTTTGTTTTAATTAGTCTGGCTTTTCTGTTTTGCTCCTGTCTGAAGGTTAAGGAAAACCTTCGGATGCAGAAAAATGGTAAGGGAGAAATGACGCTAGAGTGGGACTTGTCTTTTTTAAAACTCTATGGGGAAAAAGGGGACTACGAATTCCTCATAAAAAAGGGCTTGAATGAATTGGAGCTAGGACTGGTAGATATAGCAGATATACAACTTCGTGAGCTAGGGGTATCTGATAGGGGGACCCAAGCCAAACTCACATTCAGCTTCAAAACACTCCCAGCCCTCAATGAGGCACTAAGCTATATATATTTGGGAGATTCTTTGCCCGTCTTTTCCTTTTTTGAAGCAAAAGAAAAAGTATTCATCCGAAACCAAGCTCCACAGATTGGAGCAAAGGTACTTGAGCGCTGGGGGGGCTTATGGGCTGATACCTTAAGATTAGCAGAAAAACAAAATTTCCGTTTTGAAACAGAGCTTGAATTAAAATCCTCTGTTCAGTTAGTCTATGCTCCTGTGAATATCCACATAGATCCCGACCAGAATCGGGTTTCTTGGAACCTAATTGGGACGGATTTATTTAGTGAAAAGGCTCAGTCGATAAAAATTCTGATAGATTAAACGATTTCGCCCCAAAAATCAGTTTTGGGACACTGTCACTAAAAAAAAGAGAATTATTTTTCTCAAAACGCATTTTAGATTTTTCTCGTATAAGTAGCTAACTGTCATAGTCTCTCCCTCGTTTATTTAAAGTTTTCCTATAAGTTTTTCTACTTATTTTGCTAAAACTATTACACGGGAACAATAAATCTTTTATATTTGAAAAGTATTCCCTATGTTGATTTCCGAAATCAAGTATTTATCATGAATATTCAACTAAATAAAGCTAGTATTCTGGGATTGTTGCTCATGTTATCTGGAGGGCTTCTGGCCCAGGTCTCCACCCATACGGTTAAAAAGAAAGAAACCTTATACGGCATATCAAAAAAATATGGTATAACAGTAACAGAGCTCAAAACCTGGAATAAGCTCAGTGGTAACACCATAAAAATAGGTCAAAAATTGAAGGTAGGAGAGACGGTTCCCAAGATTGGAACGGAGCTCTCTACCTATGATGTCGCCTTGATGGGTTTGGATCGTGGAAAGATGTCTGTCGATGAAGCGGCTCAAAAATTGTCTTTGTTGAAGGATCTACAAAGAGAGCAAGTCTTAAAAAAGGGCCAAACTGAAACAGCCGAATTTAATTCCTTTGGTGGAAATGAAGATTTTGGCTTTGAAGCTGCGGATAACATGCGCTTGCGTGGGGAGAACCCGCAGAATTTCATCTATTATCGGGTCAAAGCAGGAGATGATCTGTTCTCCATCGCAGATAATTTTGAAGTTTCGGTAGACGACCTTCAATTCTGGAATAACATTCAAGGAGTTCGGGTTGACGATGTTATAATCGTTCAAAATGGTTCTCCTGCAGCAGAAGCCCGAGTTCCCGGAGGAGTAAGCCGCTCTCAGAATTTGAGTAGATTACCGGCCCAACCCGTTTGGTTTGATCCAGTAGAGCAATCACAGTTTAATCCCAATCCTGGAGTTGAAAGTTTCAACAGGGGGATGGCAGGACTTACTTCTTTTTCTTTTGATGAAGTTCAGGGAGGTGAGATTATTTACTCCCGTAACATGAACCGCCCAGATACGGATGTCAGGCCCTTTCAAACTTCTCCTATTACACGAGGAGGACAGGATCCCTTTCCTCCTTTAGTGCAACCAGAGGGGCCAATGGTAGTTCTCCCCAATCCTGCCTCCAATCAGGTGAGGGAATCAGGGGGTTATGGTGTGTTTTCTATCCCTGGATATAAGCATTTTCGCTTTTATGGGGCTCATAAGGTGCTACCTGTAGGGTCAAAAGTCCATGTAGATATTCCCAATAATCCAGGTCATGTCGAGGTAACCATTGTCCAGCAATTGCCTCCTAATAGTCCATATGTAATTGGTCTTTCACCTTCAGTAGTTAACCTGCTAAAATCTTCTTCAGGCTCAAACGCTCAGGTATCTATCATGTACTAATGAGTCTAATCCAAGCATGTACCTGTTAGTGTAGAAAGACATGGCTCTTAAGATATATGAGGAAACTCAAACCGATAAGGTAATCAAAAAATACCGCGGCGGGATAAAACATCGTTTTTATCCCGCTGCTCATATCATTTTGGTTCTCCTAGTTTTTGAGCTTTTAATGCTTTTTGCCTATGAATCCCAGGTGCAGGTGTACAATGGGATGGAGTTTTGGTTTCAATTGGTTCGCTTGGAACCTCTACCCTATATTTTACCTGGAGGTACCTTGATCATATCTTTGGTTTTGATCGCTCCTCTTGCATTCCATATCTGGCTGGATCTCAAAGGGATCAAAGACAAGAATGAGGCCAAGAATGCCAAAAAAGAAAAAAAGAAGTATAGACCCAATTGGGATTACTTCATCATCATGATCGTTGAAGGCTTTGTTTATGGTTCCCTCATTTATATCTTTCTGCCCCCAGTGAATCCGTTAATTCTTCAATTTTTATTTGATCAACCTCTTCCAGCCCCTACTCCTATAGATGCAAATGATGCTACTTGGAGTTTTCATACCAATGCCGTATTAAATTTGGCACTTGCCTTTGGCTCGGGCTTTTATGATGAGTACCTATTTCGTGACCAACTGACAAAACTATTGACACCGGGGGTAAAAAAAAGGGTTAAAACCTCTGTTGCTAAGGTAGCAGTTCCCTTCTATAAAGAGATCCCTCTTTTGACGGTAAAGGACCAGCAAAAACTGAATATTGGCGTGATGGTACTGAGTGCCTTTCTTTTTTCACTTTCTCATTATATCCTTCCTTACAGCGACCCCTTCAATGTATATGGCTTTGTATACCGCTTTATTTTTGGCGTAATTCTATATACTATCTACAAGCGTTTTTCACTTCCTATTGCCATATGGACCCATATTTTTTATGATCTATGGTATTTTATGCTCGCCTAAGGGAAAGGAATTTTGTGTACCTTTAGCCCAGTTCAACACAAAGCAGAAGATTCAATCTACCATGTATTACAACAGTATCATTGAGACTATAGGGTCTACTCCCTTAGTAAAGCTTAATTCTGTGGCTTCTCATATTCGGGCCACTATTTTAGTTAAAGTAGAATATTTTAACCCCGGCAATAGTATAAAGGATCGAATCGCCGTCCAGATGATTGAGGATGCTGAACAGAAAGGCTTGCTAAAACCTGGGGGAACTATTGTTGAAGGTACCTCTGGAAATACGGGAATGGGATTGGCCCTGGCTGCTGTGGTAAAAGGGTATCGTTGTATTTTTACCGTTTCAGATAAGCAATCCCAGTCTAAGATCGATTTACTTCGCGCGGTTGGAGCAGAAGTAATTGTTTGTCCGACCAATGTAGAACCCGAGGACCCTCGATCCTATTACTCCGTAGCACGCCGTTTGGCGAGTGAGATCCCCAATGCTGTTTATCTCAACCAATACGACAATCCTAGTAATACCCAAGCCCACATTGAAAGTACTGGACCAGAGATTTGGGAACAAACAGGTGGAAGAATAACTCATTTTGCTGCGGGTATGGGAACCTGTGGGACTATTAGTGGGGTTTCGGCCTTTCTAAAATCTAAAAATCCCGATGTACAGACCATCGGTATAGATACTTATGGGTCTATATTTAAAAAATTGCACGAAGAAGGGGTTATTGATCCCAAGGAAATCTATCCTTATCTAACTGAAGGAATAGGAGAAGATATACTTCCCCAAAACTGCAATATGGAGGTGATTGACCACATTATTAAAGTTTCTGATAAAGATGCCGCTTTGATGACGAGAAAATTAGCGCGTAATGAGGGACTTTTGGTGGGATGGTCATGTGGCTCAGCAGTTCACGGAGCCTTAGAATACGCCAAAAATTTAGGGCCAAATGATCTGATGGTTATCATACTCCCAGACCATGGAACCCGATATCTTGGGAAGATTTTCAACGACGAGTGGATGCGCAATCATAACTTTTTGGACCAAGGGTCTCTGGTTACTGCTGAGCAAATTTTGAATGCTAAGCCTCAAAAAGAGTTGGTAACCTTGGACGCAGGGCAAACCTTGTCCGATGCCGTTTCTATCATGCGAGAACAATATATTTCTCAAATTCCGGTTACTAGTGGAGGGGAGATCATCGGGAGTATTAGGGAGAGTTGGGTACTTGATAGGATTCTGGATGACCCTAAATTCATTCACAAACCTGTTCAAGAGGTATTGAGTGATCCCCTGCCGTATGTACTGCCATCAACAAGAATTGACGTATTGTCTAAAATGATCAATAAGGATAACCCTGCGGTTTTGGTTATGAACGGCCAGGATAAATTAGGAATTATTACTCAATACGATTTAATAAATATCCTTTCTAATAATTAGATCATTTTTGAAAATTATATTTTTTTTGTTTTTTGTAAGTATAAATGGTGGTATGTAAAACTAAGTGCTTTATTACCATTTAATTTTACGCTATGGTCCGATTCATTTGGATATTACTGGTCTTAAGCGTTCAACTAACTTGGGGACAAACAACGGAATCCGATTTATTTCAAAGGGGCAAGCATTTATTAAAAAATGAAGCCTATGAATCTGCAATGCGCGATTTTTCCTATGTGCTTCAACTGAATAGTCAGCATAAGGAGGCCCTATTGTATCGAGCGGTAGCATATTTAAAAATGCAAAACGCTCAAATTGCCTATGAAGATTTAACACTTCAACTAGATCTGCATGGTGCTAATGCAGAGGTGTACTATTACCGAGCAAAGGCTGCCATGGCTTTGGGGGAATATGCAATGGCCCTCGATGATATTAAAATAGCCTTGATTTTAAAACCGAAAGAGGCTTCTTACTGCCATCAAAAATCTCGGATCTTAATAACCTTGAAACGATATGATGAGGGACTTGAAGCCATTAATAGGGCTATAAAGTTTGCACCAGAGCGTGTGGACTATTTATATGACCGTATTGAGGTTTGGTTGGGGCTGGATCAAACTGACTACGCTTTGCGAGATTGTGCGATATTGGCTCGCATACGCCCCCGTGATGCACGTGTTTATACGGTTAGAGCTTCTATACATTTTCAAAAGGGGGAGAGAAGAGCTGCTTGCAAGGATTGGGCAGCCGCAGCAGCCATGGGGGATAAGAGTGTACTTACCCTTATTCAGCAGTTTTGCGACCAACGCATGGAGTATTCCCGGAACAGATAATATGGTATAAAAAAAAGAGGCTTTGAAGAAGCCTCTTTGTATCAAATGATTTTGAATCTATTAATTCAAAAACGGGTTCGCAAACTAGTATCTATCGCGTCCTCCATAGCTGTCTCTTCCTCCTCTATCGCGGTAACCTCCACCGCCACCACGGTTAAAACCTCCTCTTCCACGGCCTCCGCCGCCACCTCCACGGCTTTCTCTTGGTTCGGCTTCTTTTACAACAATAGTCCTTCCATCTAGTTCAGATTCATTTAACTGGGATATAGCCTCCCTGGCTTCATCGTCGTTTGGCATTTCAACAAAGCCAAATCCTTTTGACTTACCGGTGTACTTGTCCAAAATGATTTTGGCTGAGGATACTTCACCAAATGCTTCAAATTCAGACCTTAAGGTGTCCTCAATTGTACTGTAGTTGAGTCTTGCTACAAAAATATTCATAAAAAGGTAAATAAGAAGAAAGGAATAATAGGGGAGTAAATAACTTCATATAAAGGGAGGTTTTACTGTCTAAGATTGCCTTTCGAATGTTAAAAAAAAATGTTAATACAAAATTTGGATCTAAAAATATTAAAATATTAATCCTAGTGTTTTCTTGTACGTAGACAACTCTAATAGGTTCAGGTATTTATAGGTATTTTCCAGGCATGTAAGAAAATATCTCATTATCCATAATGTTCGACAAACTCCATGCCTAAGAGATGAGAGTGGTCATTGACTCGTTCGACTAAGAAATCTCCTGAGTCGAAAATATATCGGGTAATGGATGTATTATGGGTGACCATATTCCGGGGAAGGTGAAAGCTCGCTTCGGTTAATTTTCGGAAAAGGCACCTAATCGCCATGCCGTGTGAAAATATCCCGATTTTATGAGTCTCTCCATTTTGGGATTGAATAATTTCCTGTAAGCATCCATACATGCGTTCTTCGACTTCGAATAGGGACTCTCCCCCAGGTGCCTTAAAATGCTGAGGGTCTTGAGCGATTTTTTCCCTGACTTGAGGGGTGAGCACTTCCTTTCGCAATTCTCCTTCCCATGTTCCTTGAGAGGACTCCACCAAGCGTTCATCTAAGGAGATGGGTATCTCAAATGTTGGAATCTGTGAACAGGCTATTCGTGCTGTTTCATGTGCCCTAATGGCAACAGAACTGAAGACTTTGTCGAAACTAATTCCTTCTCTATGCAAGCGTTGCCCAAGCCGTCTGGCTTGCTCTTCGCCTCTTGGGGTTAAGGCCAAATGATCCGATCTTCCCCCAATTAAATGGTTATTGACGTTTCCCGTACTTTCGGCGTGGCGAATGAAAAAAATATCTACCATGGGTCGAAGATATAGAAAAGATTGTACAGATATGCGGGAAGCTTAGTAAGTTAACAGAAATTTTTACTATGGCGAGAAATACACTATTCCTACTTGATGCAATGGCTTTGTTGTACAGGGCTCATTTTGCCTTTATCAGCAACCCGCGAATCACCTCCAAAGGCTTGAATACTTCTGCCATTTTTGGGTTTACGAATACCTTGTTAGAAATCATAAACAAAGAGAACCCTTCTCATCTGGCTGTTGCCTTTGATACACGGGAGCCTACCTTCCGGCATATTGAATTTCCCGAATACAAAGGGCATAGGGAGGAAATGCCAGAAGACCTTAGTTTAATAATCCCGTATGTTTATAAGCTATTGGGAGTCTTAAAGATTCCTGTCTTAAAGTTAGATGGCTATGAGGCGGATGATATTATGGGAACAATTTCCTGGAAAGTTCCTTCGGATAGTTTTGATGTATACCTGGTTACCCCAGATAAAGACTTTGCCCAACTGGTGAAGGAAAATGTATTTCTCTATAGACCTCGGTATAAGGGTGGAGGCTTCGATGTTATGGATCGCGAAAAGGTACTAGAAAAATATGGCATCATGCCCGAACAAGTGATTGACTTCTTGGGCCTTAAAGGCGATGCCAGCGACAATATTCCGGGAGTTCCCAAAATTGGGGACAAGACGGCCATTAGCCTGTTGAGTGAATATAGTTCTGTAGAAAATATTCTTGCAAACCTGGAGCAGATTAGCAAAAAAAGTGTGAAGGCCTCCTTGGAGGAATTTGGAGAACAAGGGCTCCTGTCTAAGCGTTTGGCGACCATCCATACGGAGGTACCCCTTGAGTGGACGGTTAAAGACCTGGAAGTTGAAACCTGCGACTTAGAGGAATTGCTTGCCTTAATGAAGGAGTTGGAATTTAAGACTACGGCTGAGCGCATCCTGAATAGTAAATTGAATCCCATCAAAACAGAAGTACAAACGGATCTTTTTGGCAATCCCATTGGGGCCCGAGCAAACCTGGAAGTTGAAAGTGGTTTGGTGGATAGTTTTGCACAAACTGAGCAAAAATATGAGCTTCTCGATTCTCCAGAAAAGAGAAAAGGGGTCCTTCAGGCAATGCAGAAAGGTAATATATTTTGTTTTGATACTGAGACTACTGGGCTAGATCCTATGCAAGCCGAATTGGTAGGTATTTCCTTTTCTCAGAAGGCCGGAGAAGCTTACTATGTGCCTTGCCCCGATGACCAGGAAGCCACAAAAGCTATCTTATCGGAATTTAATACCCTGTTTTCAGATAAAAAACTGCTAAAGATTGGTCAGAATCTGAAATATGACCTCTTAATCCTCAAGAATTATGGCGTGGAGGTATCTGGTCCTATGTTTGATACCATGCTGGCACATTATGTTATCAACCCCTCTTCCAAGCATGGGATGGACGCCATGGCCGATGAATTATTAAACTATCAGCCTATATCTATTGAAACCCTCATTGGCAAAAAAGGGAAAAAACAGAAAAGTATGCGGGATGTTCCCGTAGAAGATTTGGTCAATTATGCAGCTGAGGATGCAGATATTACCCTTCGTTTATACGAAAAGCTACAGCCGGAGGTCAAGGAAAATGCCGTTTTTTCGGACATAGAACAGTCCTTGATGCCTGTTTTGACGGCTATGGAATTTGAAGGGATCCGGATAGATGAATCCTTTTTGCAGGACTATTCTGAGGACCTCAAGGAACGTCTCAAAAAATTAGAAAAAGAGATTTATTCCCTTGCTGGAGAGGAGTTTAATATCAATTCTCCTAAGCAGTTGGGAGATATACTTTTTGAAAAATTGGAGCTAGGAAAGGGGCGAAAGGCCAAGAAGACTAAAACGGGCCAGTACAGCACCAATGAGCAGATATTGGTTGGGTTGGCAAGTAAACACGAGCTTCCTGCCAGTGTTTTGGCCTATCGGGGTATCACTAAACTCAAGTCCACCTATGTAGATGCCTTGCCCGCCTTGATCAATCCTAAGACGGGTAGGGTGCACACCACCTACAGCCAATCAGTAGCTGTTACGGGCCGCCTGAGTTCCAACAACCCCAACTTGCAAAATATCCCCATTCGTACGGATGATGGGCGAGAGGTGCGGAAGGGTTTCGTGCCTAGGGATGCGGATCACATACTCCTTTCCGCAGACTACTCCCAAGTGGAACTGCGATTGATGGCCTCCATGAGTGAAGACCCTGCTATGATAGAGGCTTTTAATGCTGGGGAAGATATTCACCGAGCAGCCGCTGCTAGGGTTTTTGGGAAAGATCCCCAAGACATTACTTCTTCCGAAAGGTCATATGCCAAGCAGGTAAACTTTGGGATTATTTATGGTATTTCCCCTTTTGGCTTGGCTCAGCGTATTGGAATTTCCCGTACTGAAGCCAAAGAAATCATTGATACCTATTTTGAAACCTATCCCCATGTGAGAGCCTATATGGATCAAAGCATCGAATTGGCCAAGCAGCAGGGCTATGTGGAAACGCTTTTTGGTCGGCGACGCTATTTACCCGAAATCAACTCCAAGAATGCCACTGTTCGAGGCTTTGCTGAGCGCAATGCCATTAACTCTCCCATACAAGGTACAGCAGCAGATATCATCAAATTGGCCATGATCTCTCTATATGGTAAAATGCAAGAAAAAAGCTTCCAGTCCCGGATGATCCTTCAAGTACACGATGAATTGGTTTTTGATGTGCACAAATCTGAATTGGAAGAACTCAAACCCCTGGTTCGCGAGCACATGATGGGTGCGGCTCAGTTGAAGGTCCCCTTAGAAGTTGAGATGGGGACAGGGGAGAACTGGTTGGAGGCGCATTAGGGAAGTAATCCTATTTTACCCAAAAAAGAATTGTAAAAAAACGCCAAAATACTAGATCCTACCGCAGAACTCTCAAAAAGGCTGTATTTTGGAGGCCTGCGCTAAGGAAACGTCAATTATTATTTTCGAGAAACGCTCTAGTTGCCATGATAACTATCGGTAATTTCCCTAACTTTTGATCTTCAAGCACTTAACACACCCACCATGCTCCTTCATTACATTAAAATTGCCCTCCGTAGCCTGTGGAAGTACCGGTTTTTTTCGCTGATCAACATCTTTGGGCTAGCCTTGGGAATTGCAGCTTGCATATTGATTCTTATCCATGTACGCAGTGAATTGAGCTACGACAATTTTCATGAAGCTCCTGAGGAAATATATCGATTGGGTTCCTTGACCCAGGTGCAGGATGAACCGGTCGCCTATCCCATAACAGGTTATCCCTGGGCAAAATACCTAAAAGAAATCCCTCAAGTGAAGAGTAGTACCCGGATATTTGGCGGGGGTGGGGGAGGAGATGTTCATGTAAAGCTCGGTGATGAACACTTTAAGGAGGAGCAATTCTTTTATGCGGATAGCAACTATCAAACGGTTTTTTCTTTGAATTTTCTTTCAGGAGATTCAGGGCGCGCTTTACGAGGTCCAAAGAAGCTTATCTTAACAGAAGCCGCTGCCCATAAATACTTTGGGACAACAGAGGTTTTAGGCAAAACGCTTGAGGTAGAAATTAACAACCAATGGATTGATTTCCAGGTAACAGGGGTTGTAGAAGCTTACCCCAAGACTTCTCATTTTCATTTTGATATGCTGGCTTCGATGAGTACGCTTATTCCCTTATTTGGTGGACCCGATGGTCCATTCTTTCAGAATCCAGGCTTTACGGTGGTCTACACGTATTTCCGGACTAGGGCGCTGCCGGAAGTGGAATCTCAAATAGCTGAGATGTACCAGGGACGTGTTGATGAAAAGAGTAAGGAATTTTTGAAAGAATTATTTGTCCAACCCCTTACTCAGATCCACCTCAAATCCAACCTAATTGCCGAAATAGAGCCCAATGGCAATGGAACTTTCGTCTATATATTCATTGGGATCGCCCTGCTTATATTGCTTATAGCGTGCATAAATTTCATCAATTTGGCTACGGCTTTAGCGGTAAATAGAAGCAAGGAAGTAGGCATGCGAAAGGTTATGGGGGCCTTACGGAAAAATTTGATTCCTCAATACCTGGGAGAATCCTTTGTAGTAGCCTTCATCTCGCTTATCCTTTCCTTGGGAATCGTAGAAATATTGAGACGAGTACTTGCCTATAGTGCTGGGATAGAGATATCCTGGAGGGGCTTTGCCGACCCGGTTATTGGCTTGGTGATCATCGGAATTTTGTTGTTTGTGGGCTTTGTCGCGGGCAGCTATCCCGCATTTTTTCTTACTCGTTTTGAGCCTTTACAAGTAATGAGTAGCAGTAAGGGAAATAAAAGCAAAGGGGGACTCCTAAGAAAGGCTTTGGTGGTATTTCAGTTTGTAATCTCCACGGCTCTGCTAATTGGAATTGGGGTCCTTTTTAAACAATTGAATTATATAGAGACCATGGACATGGGCTTTGAAAAGGCTCACAGAGTGGTGATTCCCGTTCCTATCCAAGACGGGGAAAGGAAGATTCGTACAGTGGAAGTCCTCAAAAAAGAATTTGCCAGAAATCCACAAGTTATTCGGGCTTCGGCCAGCTCAAACATCCCAGGGAATCCGAGGGCTATTTCGCAGGTACAAGTTCAGGGACAAGCTCGTGATCGGATCCATAATCCTGTTACGTTAGGAATTGATTTTGACTACTTTGAAACAATGAGTCTTGAATTACTAGATGGCAGGGTATTAGATCCTAAATTTGGAACTGATTCAACTGAGTCACTATTGCTAAATGAAGCTGCTGTCCGAAAGCTGGAGTTGCCTACTTCTCCTATCGGGACGGAAATTACCTATCTTCCTTTTTTAGCTGGAAATCCAGATGCCCAACCTGAAGTGGCGCGCGTAGTTGGTATTTTCAAAGACATGCATTTTGAGCCCATCTATCGAGATATTCACCCCATGATTCTAAGAATCCAACCCAATCAATACAATAACCTTATTGTAAATATAAGACCAGATGACCCTCAATCCACCTTGAACCAATTAGCGAACACCTGGGAAAAACAAGTTCCCGATCATCCCTTTTCTTATACTTTTCTCGATGAGGATTTAGCAAAATTATACGAATCAGAGAAGCAATTAGGGAACATAGTCAGCTTTTTCACCATTCTGGCGATTAGTATTGCTTGCCTGGGTATTTTTGGCCTCTGTGCTTTTACCACTACCCAGCGAAGAAAAGAGATAAGTATTCGGAAGGTAGTGGGGGCTTCGACAGGTAGATTAGTAGGATTGATTTCCAAAGATTTTTTGGTGCTGGTCTTGATGGCCTTCCCTTTTGCGGCTTTCTTAGCTTGGTGGGGGAGTAGATCCTGGTTGGATACCTTTGCTTACAAGACTCAAGTAGGAGTAGGAGTATATTTAATAGCCATTGTCGCTTCGGTAGCAATTGCCTTTTTGACTATCAGCTTTTTGTCGTTTAAAGCGGCTTCGGCTAATCCCGCGGATGCCTTGTATCGCGAATAGAGTAATGGGTTCTTTGCTTAGGTAGTCGACGGTCCACAGTTTAGGTTAGTTCGAGTAAGAATTTTATCCTTTACTTACTTAGCCTATCGACCATGGGCTATTTTACTAACTACCTTCCTTACAAAATAAAACTGATCCCAATCTCCAGAGGAGGAGGGAAGTCCAAATTCTGATTGATCTGAGTCCCATTCTCTGTACTAAAGTTGGTAAATACATCACTGAATAGGTAGGAGTAATATAGGGCCCAGCGCTTAAAACCTAGCCTGCCATAAATACCGAATCGCCAATCTTCTATGTCAGGCGCATCTCGTCGTATCAGTCGGCTGGCTCTTCCATTGTCATCAAACCTTCTTTTATAGGTAGCTCCTAGTTTATACCCGAGGAAGCCACCCAATTCGGTAAACAAGCGTGGATCTCCATCTTCATCCTGGCCGATATTGATAAATAGGCCAATGGGAAGCTCAAGGTAAGTTAAAACATGTTTTTCGGCATCAAATATCGTGTCTGTAGGAAATATTTTTTGTTCCTCTTGTTGGTAATTAAGTTTATACCAGTTGATGCCAGGGGCAATTCTGGCTCCTGCCTTGTTGCCTGGGAAGTGGGCTTTAAAACTTAGCCCCAGCGTCATGGATCCAGAAAAACTTCCATTGATGGGTATTTGATCTTCCCCTCCCACACTACCAACGAGTAGGCCACGGTTGAAGAAGATCTGAAAATTTTGGGGACGATCCACGGGTAAATTGTCGATTTCCTCTTCCTGGGCTAGGGTCAACTTGCTAAGGCATAAAATGAAAGCTATCATTAAGAAACAGGCCCTAAGGGAAGACATATTAAATGGGAGCATACCCATACATTGAGGTTTATGTGATTGAAGTGGCTAAATATACAGGAATTTCCTCTTATGTCTACAGATTTAGGATTGAACGCCGTGGCACGGGGTTTGGGTCTGCTTCAACAGCTAGGAGGGGGTAGGTTGAACTATGACAGAGATTCTACCTCAACACATCCAGTACATGGGAATACTTAATATTGAAGCTCCGATTAAGTACTCCCCCAGATCCCCTCAATTCGTTATACACGACAAATAATCCCGAGTTGGCTTGTTGCAAGAGGCCAAAACGGATATTCGCAGACCACAAATCAGCCACACTATTATATTGGATGAGACTTTGTGTAAAAATGAGGGGGGTAAAAGAATAAGAAATTCTGGATCGGAGGATGTCTGTGCTAAATTTTCCATTGGGTAAGTCTATGTCATTCCTTGCCCAACCTACTTCTGTATTAAACTTGTCTCCGAGCCTTAGAACTACAGTAGCAGAGTTATTGTATCTTTTTCCTCCGAAGAATCCCCCCAAAACATGGCGAGTAGAAATCGAAAGGGGTTTGCTGGGATTGGTGATAAATACTAGTTGTGCTTCAGAATGGTTGAAGCTTCCTTCAGGCACGATAACATCAGAGGATATTTCAAAGGGATCTATCACGCCTTCGGTTGTGAAATTTACTCCTGTATGGACTTCAAAGCCGTTTTTCCATTCCCAGTGATTATCTATATGTAGGAAACTGGTAATGAGTTTATCATCAAAATTCCAATAAGAACGGTAAGAAATATGAGGTCTTAATTCCAGCATAGGAGAAGACTCTTTGGAACGCAAGTGATACAGGATTCTGGCTTCAGGCTTCCGAAAGGCAGATCTTAATAGAAAGCCCACTTCTGGGTTAAACCCTTCCGCTACTTCTGTATAAGCCCCGCTAATCTCCCAGTTATCCCAAACGTATTTACTCTCTAGTTTGAAGGCATGTGCCTCCTCTCCAATACCCGGGGTCTCGGTTTGGGCCAAAAAGCCCGAAATAAAAGCCTTATTTCCCAAGCCCCACTTGCCATCTACCGCAAAGGTTCGGTTGAAATCATCCGCTTCTGTCTGAATCCCTTGCCGATTGATGAAGGCACCACCGATGGAGGAACGTCCTTCGAATTGGTGGTTGACTCGAGCGACAGTAAAATTGTTCCTGGTTATACCTTCCTCTTCCACCTCGTCTGTAAACATCGAAAGGAAGCCGATATTGGTCTTATTGACCTTTCCCGATAGCCTACCCCCTCCGATGATAGGAACTTGGAGGCCATTTTGACCAATTCCAATTCGCCGACTGAAAAAGAGGTCTACCTCTCCTGGGCTTCCCACGCTAAATAGACCTGCATTTTCTAAGAAAAAGGGACGCTTTTCCGGAAAGAATAGATTGAAGCGATCTAAATTTACCTGCTGATCATCCACCTCTACCTGGGCGAAGTCTGTATTATAGGTCAAATCTAAGGTGAGACTAGAGGTAATGCTGTATTTGATGTCTGCGCCTACCTCAGCCCGATAGTCTGTTTTATCTGATCCATCTCCATAGTCCCTGAGGGCCTGCCCTAACACATAGGGGATCAGTTTGAGGTTGCCTGGGCTGGGTAATTTGAGGCCTTCCAAGGTCCCAGCCAGGGATAGCCTGTTCAGATCTAGCCCAATGGGGATGAGGGACCAATAATTGATTTCATTGGTTTTGCGAATATTTCTCCGAAAATTGATGCCCCAGGTCTGTTCCTTCCCTGCTCTGTACCTAAGGGTCCGTAGGGGAATGGCAAACTCCGCACTCCATCCATAATCGCCCACCTGGGTTTTTACCACCCAGGGAGCATCCCAGTTCAAATTGAATCCTCCAATGATTCCGCGTTGTTGCCGATTAGCGGAAAAGTTTCCCTGACCTTCGTTGTCTACCTGGGCATCGTATTCGACGCCGATGGAATTGGTCCCAAACACAAAGCCATTCAACTTATCATGGTAAGTATCCAAGATAAATAGAAAGGCATCTGTATCATCTAAAGATCCGTCGCGTCGGGCATCGGAAACCACGAGTTGTTCGGGGTGGGCATCGTAGCAAACCACAGCTACATAAAAATGTTCTTTGGAGAAAGCTAATCGGATATCTGTCTGTTCTGAGGCAGGTGAACCGAAATGGGGTTGGACTTGCTGAAGGTCGCCAAAAGACGGAATAGCTTGCCACACAGAGTCTTGCAAAATTTCCCCATCAATTTTGGGTATGGTAGATAAGGGACTGGCAAAGGCTTTGGGCCTTTGGGCTTCAATGGAAAGGTTTCCTCTGGGAGCCTGGGCAAAGATGGTAGCATGACTATAGGAAAAAAATCCTAAGAATAGGAGGATAGCAAGAGCTTTCATTAGTAAGGATGGTAATTTTCTTTCGGAGTTTCTGTAAATTCCTCTGTAATCTACTCTTTTCTACATCGTGAATACAAATTAACCTATGCAAAGGCCATTTTTTTCCACCTTATTCCTTTTGAGTGTATTCTTCTGTTTCCTCTCAGATACTTTTAGCCAGAAGACATCAAGTACAAGACCTAATATTTTGGTCATTATGACTGATGACCAGGGCTATGCCGACATGGGCTGTTATGGAGCGCAGGATCTTAAAACCCCTTATATGGATGCCTTGGTCGCATCGGGTATGCGGTTCAATAATTTTTATGCGAATTGTCCAGTTTGTTCTCCTACCAGGGCCTCGCTAGTTACGGGAAGGTATCCCGCACACGTGGGAGTTCCCGGGGTAATTCGAACTTATCCCACGAATAATTGGGGCTTCCTGGATCCTTCCGTAGCGACTCTTCCAGATATATTGGGTAAGAATGGGTACCATACAGCTTTGATAGGCAAATGGCATTTGGGGCTGGAATCACCGAATACGCCAAACGAGAGGGGCTTTGCCCTATTCAAAGGTTGGTTGGGGGATATGATGGATAATTATGTCGAAAAGCGGAGGCATGGGAATAACTATATGCGAATAGATTCAAAGGAAGTAGATCCTCCTGGTCATGCAACAGATATTTTTACTGATTGGGCGGTAGAATACTTAGAAGAAAGAAAGGGCGAGAAAGCTCCCTTTTTCCTTTTTTTATCCTATAACGCTCCGCATTTTCCCGTTCAGCCCCCAGCTGATTGGCTATCGAAAATTAAACAACGCGAGCCTGGACTATCCGAAAAACGGGCCAAGCTCGTAGCTTTTATTGAGCACCTAGATGACGGGATTGGAAAGGTATTGGCAACCCTCAAAGAAACGGGTTTGGCAGATAATACCTTAATCATTTTCACCAGCGACAATGGCGGCCTTTTACGGGATGAAGCTAATAATGGGCTTTTGCGAGATGGGAAGCAAAGCGTGTACGAGGGCGGGCTTAAGGTCCCTACTTGTGCAGTTTGGCCTGGACAGATTCAGCCGGGTAGCAGGACCCTGTTGAGGGCCCTCACCATGGATATTGTTCCTACTGCTATAGAGGCAGCTGGAATTTCTCTTACTTCCTATAAATTTGATGGAGAAAGCTTTCTGCCTACCCTCCTGGGTACTCACCAAGATTGGTACCAAAGAGCGGTATTTTTCAGCAGACGAGAAGGAGGTACGCGCTATGGAGGGAAGACAATAGAAGCCGTTCGCAAGGGCGATTGGAAACTCCTTCAAAATGATCCCTTTGCAGGAAGGGAGTTGTATAACATTCGGATGGATCCTACGGAATCTCATAACCGGATAGAGGAGAATCCCAATAAGTTTCAGGAGTTGAATGCCTTGCTCATGAAGCACCTACAGGAAGGGGGGAAGGTACCTTGGCAAAAAGGAAAGTAATGAATTTCCGATAAGGGATTTTTATCAAATATCGGTTAACATGAGTAATTGAAGAAAATTCAGATTTTTTAGCAGAAGACCATAGCTGAGATATGGAATACTAAGAAAGGCACTCCTCACATTGCCCAATGAATAGGAAGTTGACTGAATCTACCTTGCGATTGGGAAGGAAAGGAATGGGTACTTCAAAGGCTAAGCATTCAACCTTGCCGCATTCTTTGCACTGAAAGTGGGGATGCGTATCTGATTGCCCTTCCGAATAACAGCCATTGCTTTTAGCATACCATTTACGGCCATCTTTTCCTGTAAAAGAGTGCAAGGTGCCGTTATTTTCCAATCTATCAAGAATACGATATACGGTAGTCCTATTCATATCTTGCTGAAGCCCCTCAATTAACTCTACTACGGATTGAGCATCATTAGTTTGCTCGAATATATTAAGTATCAACTTGACAGATTTTGTTTTTCTGAGAGAGCTCATCGTATAAAATTAACGCAACATAGTTGCATTTGCAACTCAATTGCTTATTTTCACATAAGAGTTGGGTGAATAGTCTGCAAATGATATATATACTATGAACTCCAAGCTATAATCGATAAGCAATTTTGGATAAATATTCTTGATGCTAAGGAACAAGATAAAGAAAGGCCTTTACGAAATATTTTCTAGCAATGAATAACACTAAAAAACTACCCGTTACCGTCCTAAGTGGGTTTTTGGGAGCGGGAAAAACTACTTTACTCAATCACGTTTTGCACAATAAAGAAGGGTTAAAAGTTGCCGTGATTGTAAATGACATGAGTGAGGTAAATGTAGATGCAGAATTGGTGAAAAATGAGAATACTCTTTCTCGAACGGAAGAGAAATTGGTGGAAATGAGCAATGGCTGCATTTGCTGTACCCTTCGTGAAGACCTAATGATAGAGGTGGAGCGCCTGGCAAACGAAAATCGATTTGACTATCTGCTTATTGAAAGTACGGGCATTAGCGAACCTGTGCCTGTTGCTCAGACCTTTTCCTTCCAGGATGAGGAAAATGGCATCGACCTCTCTCGGTTTAGCTATATCGACACCATGGTAACCGTGGTAGATGCCTTCAACTTCTTCAAGGATTTTGGTAGTCCCGAAACCTTAATGGACAGAGAGCTTACCGACATTGAAGGAGACCATCGAACGATTGTCAATTTGCTTACAGATCAGGTTGAGTTTGCCAATGTAATTTTGCTGAACAAAACCGACCTAGTATCCAAGGATCACCTAGGGGTATTAAAGGCTGCTATCCATAAACTGAACCCCTCGGCAAAGATTATAGAATCGACTTTCAGCAAGGTCAATCCTCGAGAGGTACTCAATACGGGGCTATTTAATTTTGAGGAAGCTGAGCAAAGTGCGGGCTGGATTGAAGAACTCAACAAAGAAGAGCACACCCCAGAGACGGAGGAATACGGTATTGGTTCCTTTGTATATCGCAATAAGAAACCTTTCGACCCAGTTCGGTTCTGGAAGTATATCCAGCAAAAATTCCCGTCCACCATTATCCGTAGCAAAGGCCTATTTTGGCTAGCCTCGCGACCAGACCAAGCCTTGGTTTGGAGTCAGGCCGGGGGGTCTCTACGGGCAGATAGTGCAGGTGTCTGGTGGGCTAGTATGCCCTATGCAAAACGGGTTAAGTATGTGGCTTTTTTGGAGAATCAATCCATCATTGAATCGGGCTGGGGTAAAAGGTTTGGCGACCGAAACAACGAAATCGTTTTTATTGGCCAAGATATGGATGAAGCGCGTATTACTTCAGATCTAGATGCTTGTCTGGCGACCGAGGAAGAATTGGCCACTCAAAAATGGAAAAAGGGCTATGAGGATACATGGCCTGTTCAAAGGGCATTTGCCATGTAGTAAGAACTAAACTTTTAACCTGTTTAGATATGAAACGCAATCGTTTTCTCAAAAATATTTTAGGCTTAGGCTTGATTTCCGCATGGGGCTGTCAAACAGATACAAAAAAAGTAGAAAGTACCGCACTCGCGAGTAACTCGGGATGGATGGAGAAATCGGAACCCGTGAAATCACTTCGGCAAGAGCTGAAAGCCGCATGGCTTCGGTCTGAAACCATGACGCTGGCGAATGTGGAACAGATGCCTCCAGAATTTTTCACGTTCAAATATACCAAAGAGGCCATGTCCTTTGCCGAGCAATGGCGACACTGTGTCATCTACACCTGTGGGCAACTGGCAGGACGTGCAGGCATAAAAAACCCCTATGAAGATGTCAAACTTCCTGTACAAATGCCTAAAGATGATGTTATCCAGGAACTGAAAAACATGTATGCATTTATACGGAAGTCCATCGAAGAGCTATCTGATAGGCAACTACTCGCAAATTGTGATTTTGCAGGTGATACAATCCCCCTGTGGCGCTTATTTTATGCGTTGGAAAACCATATCATCCACCACCGTGGACAATGTGTAGTATACCTGCGTTTAAACGGAGTAGTGCCCAAAGGTTTCTATGGATGGTAATACCTACCAAGCCTGACTTAATCAAAGCAACTTTAATACTTCTAAGCAAATTTTTGGGGTGTTGTAAAATCTTTAAACTACCTGAGTCACTACTACCAATAATTTTAGTCAATTTTTAAACTCATTTTTAATCATGCTTCAAAGAAAATTCGACCAAGTTGTAAAGGAATTTTTTCCAAGTGCCATGGATGCGAAGGATACCTCTATTCATTATCTGGGCAAAATGCAAATTGAGCATCAAATCAATGTTTCCAAAGTATTGATGGCTACCTCTGTATGCTCAGATGATATTAACGTTCCCTCTACCACCTTTTTCAATGTCCTCTTCGGTCCATTTATTATGGGAGGATTAGGAGGAATTCCCTTTGCTGGACAAACAGGTATGACAGCCTTTGCTCACCACATTCCTGATGAAGGAAGTGCGTTTATATTTTATGGTCCCCATATTGGGGTAACCCTAGACGGGGATTTAGGAAAGATGTATAGACCCCGCCAAGAACAAACGGGAAACTCTTGTGGTGCCCTTATGTTGGCATTGAGCAGATTCCAAGATAGCGGATACAAGCCAGTGTTGAATGAAGATGATTATCAACAAATGAAGTTGGAAGAAAGCTTGTTGCCCTACCGAAGTCAGATTTTGGAAAGTGATAATTCTGAAAAGGCGATTACAGAAGCGACCTATGAAATTATCGACAAGAAGATTCATGAACACCTCAAAACATGTAAAGAGGAATTCAATGTGGAAAAGGTGACTCTTCTAGGCGGGATTATCATCAATACAGACTATGGTTTGGATGATTACTTCGATGCCAGAAACTTTGAAGTAGTCGATATGAAAAGCCTTTAGACTTCATGAAGAAGTACCTAAACTTTATTTGCCCTACCGATTGCCTTGAATTTATTATTAAGCAAGCATTCAAGGGAGAGCACTACTTTTTTACATCGATTGGCAATTCTTTGACATTAGATATTGGTACGGTAGGGCAAATTAAACATTTGCTGAGAGCTCAGCATATTCAGGAGATTTCTTTCATTCTTTCTGAAGATAACCGTTTTATACAAGATGCCTTAGGAGATTGGGAATTATCTGAAGTGAAGGGTTTGGAGAATTTTTATGACAAAATCCTAAAGGAGAAGGGAAATATGAAAGAAATATGGCAGGAGGGAAATCGTCAATTCTTCATATTATCCTATCACCTCAACAATAAAATAGCCGAATTGAAAGAGGAACTGAATAAGCTATGGGTTGATCAATTAATAATCAATGCAAAAATTTATAAGAGGGAGGAGGATCTTTTCCTAGATATATATCCCAACATAATTTTCCGGGAATATGTGAGCTTAAACTGAAAACTTCAGGCTACAAGGCACAAAGCTATCAGTCTGATACACAGAACGTACACCCAGAGAAATATTTAGGGGGGACATGATAAAGTATTGGGTAAAAAAACTTTCAGAATTATGAATCCATCAGAAAGACCTGTAACAATCCTTACGGGTTTCTTAGGTGCTGGGAAAACGACCTTTCTTAATTATTTGCTTCAACATCACAAGGGCACGCGCTATGCCATTATTGAAAATGAATTTGGCGAGCAAGGCATTGATGGCGAGTTAGTGATTCGTCCAGACGAGACTATTGTTGAGCTTAACAACGGTTGTCTGTGTTGCACCCTCAACGATAACCTCTATGATATTCTCAATGAGCTGTTTGATCGGAAAGAACAATTCGATGAGATTATCATTGAAGCGACAGGTGTGGCTGACCCTACGGGATTGGCGCAACCCTTTGTTGCCCATCCGCTTATAAAGGAATATTTTCCGCTTAAGGGACTTATCTGTCTTGTAGATGCCAAGTTGATTGAAACGTATCTAGAAGAAACTGAAGAGGCTAAAAACCAAGTTGCTTTTAGTGATGTCCTGTTAATCAATAAAACCGATTTAGTCGATTCAGACTATTTGGAAAATTTAACGACTAAACTGGCGCAATTGAATCCCTTAGCACATATCTATACTGGCAATAAGCAGGGATATCCGAATATTGACCTAAAGCCCCAAGAATCCCCCTTAGATGAGCTTTTTCGCCTGGAAAATGAAGGCACGCTCTCCGATGGAGAGCAACAATTCCCTATAGCGAAGCCTCATTCTCATCATCATCACAAGCATACAGAGGAAATAGTTTCCCATACCTTTCATTTCGATCATCCTTTTGATTATCGGATGCTTGATCAACAGCTTTACGTGTATCTGATGTTGCAATCCGCAGGCTTATATCGAATGAAAGGCTTGGCTTGGTTAGAAGGATCCGATGAGCAGTACCTTGTGCAATCCGTTGGTAATCAGCTTGACATAGAGAAAAAGCGTCCGTGGAAAGAGGGGGAAGAAAGGAAGAGCGTAATGGTATTTATCGGCAAAAACCTCAAGCGTTCCGGTATTGAGAAACTTTTAAAAAGATGCTTGAGTCAGTGTACTTCTATTCAACCGTAAATTGGCCTGGATCCTGAAGAAATTACAATTACCAGAACTTATTTTCCATCATGGAGATGAGGGACATTCCTGCTGCAGCTCCTGAGATAAAGACATTCCATTCTCTGTGTTTTACGCCTATTACATTGAGGAAGAGAAAGGCAAT
Source organism: Bacteroidia bacterium (assembly GCA_965263105.1). Classification (GTDB taxonomy): domain Bacteria; phylum Bacteroidota; class Bacteroidia; order J057; family J057; genus JBCCTX01. The sequence goes on from CBDHGL010000003.1 coordinate 3,849,496, forward strand.
ACTGACGATAAATAGAACGACTAGGAGTTGACCCAGTTCTATTCCTATGTTGAATCCCAATAAGGGTATTACGATATCTGAGGTATCCATTAACAGCGCCCTGAAATAATTAGAAAAATCCATGCCATGAATGAACCCAAAAAACAAGGCCATGGCGTAGTTTCGACGCATATTTGAAGATAATTCAGCTGTCTTATTACTGCTTACGTTGTGGAGGGCAGTAAGGAATATTGTTGTGGGAATAAGGAATTTGATTATGTGGGAGGGGATAGTAAACGTATCCAAGGAAGCAAGGACCAATGTGACACTATGGCCAATGGTAAATGCCGTGACCAAAATCAGGATATTTTTCCATTGCTGAATCCGATAGACAGCACAGAGTACGATTAAGAACAGGATATGGTCGTAGCCCGCTAGATTTGAAATGTGTTCAAAGCCCAACTTCAAATAAAAATTAAAAGGATGCATATCAGAAAGTTAGCTGATGAGAAGGGGTCTTTTTATTTAGCATTAAACTGTGGGATTTACCGTTGATGTGGGCATAAACGATATTATTTTGATCGAAGAATAGGTCGGTAAAAACGGCATTTTTAATTTCAAGGGAGGCCAAGGGGGAGCCTTGTGGATGTTCGAAGTAGACCCACAATGCCGTATTATCTCCTTCACCGCTTAGTTTTTTATGTTTTACCTGGAGCGCTATCTTCTTTCCGTTGACTTTTACAAAGAAAAATTGGTTGAGGTAATCCATTAACATTTTGTCGGCATGTGCAGGCTCATTTGGCTGGCAGAAAGCAAGTTCTTTGCTATAGGGGTCGAACACAATAGCCTCATTGACGTCCGTCAAAAAGAGCTTGAGGTTAATCGTAAGCTGTTGTTTACCAGAATTATACTCAATTTCACAGAGGGATAGCCTCAATGGATGAGAAATATCAGGAGTCTCCTGAACAGATTGTCCCACGAGAACTAAAAAACACCATAATTTGAGCATAGCCTTTCGGTTTATCCCTTAGGACAATCCAGCAGATTGGATCTTCTCGGCAACGGCTTGAACTTCCTTAAAGACGCGAATCAGATTTCCTCCCCAGATTTTTTCAATCTGCTCTTCAGTATACCCACGTTTGACCAGTTCGATCGTGATGTTCATTACTTCACTGGCATCGAAAACGCCTTGTATACCACCGCCTCCGTCAAAATCGCATCCAATACCTACATGGTCAATTCCAGCCACCTTGACGATGTGGTCTATGTGATCCACAACATGCTCAACAGTTGCTGGGGGAGCAGGATACTTTTCATTGAGCTCTTGGAAGGATTGCCGCAGAGCTGCTCGTTCTTCCTGCGTCATTTCGCTTACGGGCTTCATGTTAGCTCGTAGTGCAGTGACGGCAGAGTCTCGACTCGGATTAGGAGGAGCTGTTCGAAGATAGTCAGCCAACATGGTCAGTTGGACGACGCCTCCATTTTCAGCCATTAGTTTCAACATTTCATCTGTCATATTGCGATCATGCGGGGTCACCGCTCTAGCGTTGGAGTGGCTCGCTATGATGGGGGCTTTAGACAGGGCAATGGCATCATAGAATACACTGTCGTTTCCATGAGAAACATCAACCATTATGCCCAGGCGGTTCATCTCCTGGACTACTTTGGCTCCAAAATCACTAATCCCCCCGTGTTCAGGTCCATCAGGATCAGTAGCGGAGTCCGCCAAGTCATTATTTGAGGAATGCACCAAGGTGATATAGCGTACCCCTTTTTCAAAATACTCAGCGACATTGGAAAGATCCTTTCCAACCGGATAACCATTTTCAATACCGATGTAGATGGCTCGTTTACCCTCCTTTTCCAGGGTATAAGCATCATCGGGGTTGAGGGCTAGCCCCACCATATTTGCGTTTCTTTGCGTAGAAACTACAATGGAATCTATCATTTGGAGGCACAAGGCTTTGGCCCGGGTATTGCCATCATCATCCCGGATGTCCTGTGCCACAAAAGCTGCAAAAAATATAGCGTCTAGACCACCTTCCTTCATACGTGGATAGTCCACCTTTGAGCCTGTTTCATTGGGGTCATGTCGTTCGGCCATATCAAAACCTGGCTCGATCATGCGTAAGGGCGTATCCGCATGGGTATCAACAGTAAGAACTCGATTATGAATATCCAGGGCTTTTTGTACCAATTCCTCTTCAGAAGAGGTAGAGCCTTCACTAGAGGTAGACTCACCTGTACAGCCACCAAGGAATAAGGCGAATACGGTAATTACAGGATAGAGGTAACGTAGAATACGAAGCATAGTTTCTGATTTAGAGGTAATTGGTTCTGCCGACAAGATCAAAAAATCGAATTTACAAAAATTAGGAGCAAAGCAAAGAAAAGTGCATATGCATTGAAATTTAAAATAGTTAGCCTAAGCATTTTCGCAACATGGCAAGGTGGGAGTTCGGGCCCCTTTCTTCAAAGGTCAAAAGAAGCTCGGGTAGGATGATTATTTCCTGTACGTTTGTTTTTCAATTATCCACCGATTTAGCACTCATCATTCTAACAGGCACAATGCCTCCTATTGTATAAGTGAAGAAAAACGAGGCCTAATGCTGGGACAAATATCCATTCATGGGCTATATGAAACAGGTGGAACTTTTCTATGAGGATGTAGCCAGCTAATAAGCCCCAACTCAAGAACAGGGCATATGGCATCCATTTAAGGGAGGTCTTTTTGGCCGAATAGCTAATGGCTACTAAAGATATAGCTAAAAACAGGTAGTCAATTGCCCCCCACCATACAGGACCTGATTCGTGATGGTCCGTCGAATGAGCATGGCTGTGGGCTAAAAAAAGAACGGGGGTAAGTAAGCAGTGCACTAAGCAAATAAAGCTAGCCAAGGCCCCCAATATATCTGAGGTGGAGGTTACTTTGGGGGATGAAATTGGGAAATTGTTCATGGACCTGTGTCTGTGTTTTAAATGGGCCTTTTTTTTCTTGCGAAACAAGGTCGCAAATTAGAACGGGCAACCAAGGGACCTATTCTCAGGAATTCGATACCATTTATCAGCTTGTATCTGGCATACGCCAAGGACTTGAAGCAGTTCCTCAAAATGGACCTTAATTCATTTTTGCCATCAAGGCATCCAGACTATCGTGTATCCTAGTAATTTCCTTTTTCAAGTCTTTCTGTAATTCCAATACCTGGTCTGAGGCCAATCCCTTCAAATCATTTTCATTGTGGTGATGCTCGTGGTCATGATCATGGTCATGACCGTGGTGGTGTTCCTCCTCGTATCCAGGAACAGATACCAATGCTTTATCCCACTGATCAAAGTCTTGCTGAATTTCTGCTAAAGCCTTTTGATATTCCATGGCAGTAGAATCACTTTGACTCATATCAGCAACCCGTTTATTCAATACATCCAGCATTGAGACCACAGAGTCATGGACGACGACAGCCTCTTGGTGATAAGCGTATGCTTCCTCCAATAAAGGATCGTGTGAACCTGAAGTAGAACAACAAAGCAGAAAAACGGCCAAGATGGCCAACTGACTAGAAATCCAATAATGCATGGATAGTTTATTAGGATGTCTTATATGCAATAGTGTTGCAAAAATAGAAAATTTCTAGCATCTTTCGGTAAAAGTAGGCTAATAGATGATGAGAGAAATAGGGCTTATTTCCATATTGCTCATTTTAGGAGAGGCATTTTTGAATCCCCTTTTTTCACAAGAGGAGGGGGAAAATGCCTGGGATATTTTAGCAGATGTCTCTTTCGCACCAAAATTCTTAGAGGAGTATGGGGAAAGGTTTTTGGTCCCTGAATTTGGCCAAAGACCTCGGGAACGGGAAGGGAAGCCCCTAATGATTACGGGATACATCATCCCTGCTGATCCTGAAAATGATGTTTACATTCTTTCTCAAAATCCTTTTTCTTCTTGTTTTTTCTGTGGGAGTGCGGGACCTGAGACTATTTTGGAGTTAGTTTTTAAGAAGAAATCCAAAACTCGGAAGAAATTGTATGAGCTTGACGATATTCGAACCTTCCAGGGAATTCTTAGGTTAAATGCTGGGGATATTGAACACACCAATTACATATTGGAGGATGTCAAGGAAATTCTGTAATCCATAGTGTTCCTCTTCACACCCAATGCCCCACAAACTGAACTATCCCATAAACCCCCAAAGCTAGAATAACAATAGCGCTCAGCCAAAAGGCCCCATCATATCCAGTTGATGGGCTTAGCTCTTTGGGTAGACGTCGATAGCGGAAATAGATGGCTACATATACGATGATGACCAGTAAAAAGGAAGTCAGTACCCCCCCAATGAGGATCATCATTACAGGAAGCTTAAGGAAGATAAAGATCAGGGTCCATAGGATAGGGAAAATCCAGGAGAGGGCCATGTTCATTTTTTTTCTTTGGGGAAGATTAGCAAAGTCAATCCAGCCAATTTTGCCGAAGGCATCCGTAAATATCCGAGTCCAGGCAGCAAGAGAGGTAAAAAGGGTAGAAAAAAGTACCACGATTGCTCCAAATAGAAAAACAGAGTTGGCCCAGGGGCCTAGTGATTCAGTATACATCTTAGACAGGGTTGCCACCATTTCATAGCCTTCGGGAATTTCGCCTCTGCTATACAGAATAGCTGCACCTAGGAGGTAAAAGGCCGCTGTCATCAAGGTGTAGACGACCATAGATAAAATGGCGTCCAGATACATAACTTTGATCCAACCTTTGGCGCGAGCTTGCCATTCAGGACTATCGTCCTTGGGGCCTGTATAGGCCGCGTAGCCCTTTTCTATACACCAGTAGGTGTAATAGGTGATCTCATCTCCGCCTACACCTGTCAAGCCAAATGCAGCAACCGCTACCGCCACAGCGGCAGGAGGCAACTGGAAGGAAAGGCCTTCCCAGAGTTGGGCACTTTCAATGGCGTAAGGGGTGTATTGGACCACAGCCAGACATACAAAGGTAAACAAGGTAAATAGGCCGATCATGATAAGAGAAAAACGTTCGATAAAGCTGTAATGCCCTCGAAAAACTAATAAAGAGGAAGCCAGTGCGGTTATGAGTGCCCAAATGGGAACGGACAAAGTAGGGAAGGTCATATTGAGGGTGATGGCAACTCCCCCTATGATACCTCCCATTTGTAGAATCTTCAGGAACATGACCCCTACCCAGGTCCAAATAGTCCAATGGGCTTTGCCCAGCCTCCAACCTGGAAGCTTATTAAAAGCCGCCATGGCCGTTTCCCCACTGTGAATGGCGTGTTTGCCATATTCCAATTGGATCGTCACTTTGACCAGACAGCTTATGATTATGACCCAAAAAGTCACAAAACCCGCTCGTGCCCCTAGGGTGGTTGTGGCAATGAGTTCTCCTGAGCCAACAATGCTGGCAGAGAGGACAAAGCCTGGGCCCAGGTATTTCAGTCGATCCCTGAATCGTGTAGGGGGGGGCTGTATTCGGCCATGGGAAAGGGTGTAGGGATCTTGTCCTTCAGAAGGATTCATGAGTAGTAGGAGTTAAATAACTTCTTTCTGCTTCTTAATTCTTTGTGTAGATGAACGGTTTGTAAGGTATCCGCAGAGATTCGCAGAGTTTTTTTGAAGAGGTACATAGAGAGGTAAGGCGTTAAGGAAAGAAAAAGGAGTAATTTGTACCACCATGCAAACTCTGTATACCTCCTTTACTCCTCCTGGGCTCTGCGGTTAAAATAAAATTAGGTGCATACTAGAAGTATCGATATAAAAAAAGAAATATAAGGATTATATCCTTATAGTATCCGTTTTCCAAGAACTGATTCCAAAAAGTCTACAGCGAGTTGGGCGGTTTTGTTCTTTTCATCCAGTATAGGGTTCACCTCAGTTATTTCAAAGGAAGATAGCATCCCGGAGGTGGCGATGGTTTCCATGATGGTATGGGTCTCTCGAAAAGTGAACCCTCCTGGAACAGGAGTACCTACTCCTGGCGCTAATTCCGGGTCTACCGAATCCATGTCAAAGCTCACATGCAGATGATCTATGTCTTCAGCAAAGTTGGTGATAATCTCCGCGATAACAGAAAAGACGCTTCTGCGATCGATATCCGACATGGTATAGACCGAAATACCCGAATTGCGTGTGGTCGTCATTTCCTTGGAGTCGATACTTCTGATTCCAATAAGAGTAGTAAACTCTGGGCTTATTTTGGGAGAGAAGCCATTCAGATGGGTTAACAAAGGATCACCAATTCCCAGGCTGGCGGCAAGGGGCATTCCATGAACATTGCCTGAAGGACTGGTGGAAGCCGTGTTCATATCGGTATGGGCATCTATCCACAAGACCCCTAATTTTTTTTGATTTTTCCTACAATAAGCAGAGACCCCCGCTAGGCTCCCCAAAGCCATTGAATGGTCCCCACCGATGAACAAGGGAAAGCTTCCGCGATCTAGTATCTCTTCTGCCACCTGAGCGTAGGCTGTACTGGCATTAACAATCTCCTCTACGTATTTCATGGAAGTATTTTCCATTTTCAACATAGAGCTAATCTTCACCTCGATATTTCCCAAGTCCTTGACCTCATAGCCCAATTTCTCAATCCGGGGAACTAAGCCTGCAATTCGTAGAGCGGTGGTGCCCATATCTACCCCCCGGGTATCTGCTCCCAGGTCAATGGGTAAACCGATGATTTCGATTTTCTTTTTTTCCATATTACGGGTCAAAATCAGAATTTTCCTATTTTAAGTGTCAACCTACAAGAAAAATGAAAAACCTTGCCAACATTCTCCCCATTTTTTTGTGTTCTCTTCTTTTTTCATGTTCTCCTATGCCTCAAAACGAGGAGAAAGCCCCCTCTCCCAATATCGTATTTATTCTGGCAGATGACTTAGGGTGGGCCGACCTTGGATGCTTTGGGAGTAGTTTTTATGAGACGCCTCATTTGGATCAACTGGCTGCTGAAGGGATACGCTTTACCCAGGCCTATGCGGCTTGCCCGGTTTGTTCTCCAACACGAGCAAGCATCGTAACCGGTAAATATCCTGCCAGGTTGCACCTCACTGACTGGATTCCCGGTCGCCAATCTTACCTGCCAGAAGAGCCCCAAAATAGGCTGAAGGCAGTTCCTTTTAGTCAGCAGGTAGAATTGGAAGAAACTACGCTGGCGGAAGCGCTGGGAGCAGGAGGATATACTACCTTTTTTGCCGGGAAGTGGCACCTGGGGACGGATTCTGCTTATTGGCCAGAACATCAAGGATTTGATGTCAATATAGGAGGCCACAGCAAAGGAAGCCCACCGGGAGGCTACTTTTCTCCCTACACCAACCCCAGAATGGAAAGCGGTCCGGAAGGAGAATATCTCACAGACAGGCTTACCGATGAGTCCATTCGCTTTTTAGATACCTTAGGGCAAGACCCTTTTCTTCTTTATCTCTCCTTTTACACGGTTCATAATCCCTTACAGGCCAAGGAGAGTGTGGTCGAAAGGTATAGGGAAAAAGCCGAGAAACTGGGATATACAGACGAACAACGCTTTACCTATGAAAGTCCTTGGATTCGTACAGCTGCAGAAAGGGGGAATTTTAGGGATAGATTGGTACAGGATAATGCGGTATATGCAGCCATGATTGAACACATGGATGAAAATATTGGCAGATTGATGGCCAAGTTGGAGGAAAGGGGCTTGTCGGAAAATACAGTAGTCTTCTTTATGTCTGATAATGGGGGCTTATCCACTTCCGAGGGTTCCAATACCACCAATGATCCTCTTAGGGCTGGAAAGGGTTGGTTGTACGAAGGAGGGATTCGGGAGCCCATGATCGTTCGCTGGCCCGCTAAAATTCAACCGGGTCAGGTTAATGATATCCCCGTTACCAGCACTGACTTTTATCCCACCATGTTGGAAATGGCAGGTATAGATCCATTACCTGAGCAGCATTTGGATGGGAAGAGTTTTTTGTCCCTTCTAACGGGAAATGGTATTCAATGGGAACGTGAGCCTCTTTTTTGGCATTACCCTCACCATTCCAATCAGGGAGGGAGGCCTGGTGGAGTTATTAGAGAGGGGGACTGGAAGCTGATAGAGTTTTATGAAGGGGAAGTACTTGAACTGTACAATTTGGCTACTGATATAGGAGAGCAAAATAATCTGGCAGCAGATCAGCCCGAAAAGGTAGAAGAAATGAAGGGAAAGTTGCACAGTTGGTTGAAAGAAGTTTCAGCTGATAAAATGGTGAATAACCCGATATATGACCCCAATTATATTCGGTCTAATTAACGGAAATAAATGGGAATTCCTCGAACCCTTTTAAGCGTATATTTGTTGGGGATGTATAGATAAAAAAAATCCTTTTATGAATACACGTAGACTTATTCTCCTCTTTATCTTATCCCTTTATACCTACAGTCAGTCTTTGTTGGGGCAAAACCTCCTGTGCGAAGGTGACCGCTTTAGTGCGGATGTATTTACTGAAATTGATAGTATAAAAGGGATCAAATACGGCCAGAATGTAGGAATGTTTGGCAGTCAGGAAGACCTCCTGTTAGATTTATACCTGCCTGGAAATGATACATTGGATGTGCGTCCTACGGTGATATTGGCCTTCGGGGGAGGATTCATCCAAGGAGCCCGTGGAGATATGGCAGAGCTGTGCAGGCGTTTTGCTAGGAAGGGCTATGTCGCGGCTACGATTGATTATCGTCTGATCAGTGCCTTGGCATTTCTGAGTATCAATGATTCTGCTCAAGCGGTAAATTTTCTGGTTCGGGCATTTCAGGATGTGAAGGCGGCTATTCGTTTCCTCAAAGCCAACGCAGTAGGGTCCAATGACTATGGAATTGATCCCAACAACATTTTTGTGGGAGGCGTATCAGCTGGGGCTATTGCAGCGGCTCATGCAGTCTATTTGGATTCAACAGATGAGGTCTCAGACGTTTTCAGAACGGCTATGGAGGCAAATGGCGGATGGGAAGGGAATAGCAATGATATCAACACCGTTAATTCAGACGTCCAAGGGGTAATTAATTGGTCTGGGGCCTTAAATAATGCCAGTTGGATTGATCCTTCAGATCCCCCGCTTTTTACAGTTCATGACGATGGGGACCAGGAAGTTCCATACGGGTCAGCACAACTCCTGGTTGGGGTGAATACCTTTCTCACTTTCCAGGGATCATTGATTATGCAGGCTAGAGCCGAAGAGGCAGGCATATATGTAGAGGGGATAACAGTAAAAAATAGCAGCCAGCATGTTAGTTACTTTTTGGAATCCACTACCGTAGACCAAGATTCGGTCATTGATCGGACAGCCAATTTTATGCAGGCGATCGCTTGTGGGGAAATCGCTTCTGTTTCCAATCGATCTGCCTTAGAAGCGCTACCAATTGGTTTATATCCCAATCCTACCGATCAAAATCTTTGGGTAAATTTTCCGAAACCGGATATTGCGCTGGAATTGGCGATCTATGATATAGATGGGAGGCTAATTCAGCGATATATCAGGAATTCTCAGGAAAAGCTATACTTAAAACTACCTCCTCTGACTCCTGGGCTTTATATGTTGGTACCTCGCACTATAAAAGGTAAGTTTATCTTTTCCCCTCAACTTTTTGAAATTAGATAAGCATTTACTCGAAAAATTCATGTTGAGGTAATAAAAAAATTGTAGTATAGCTTCATAAGGAACCCAAACATGAAAAGACGTAATTTTCTTCGCCAAAGCAGCCTGGTTAGTATGGGCTTTGTAAGCCTCCAAGCATTTGTGAGTGCCTGTTCATCAGGCGGAAGCTCTATTCCATCTGGAGGAATTTCCTCCTTTCCGGAATCCCTTAGTGAGGGATATGGCCCCCTACTAAAAGATCCCGAAGGAATCTTAACTCTCCCCAAAGGATTTTCTTACAAAATTATCTCCCGTCAAGGGGACAAGATGAGCGATGGTTTTTTTGTTCCAGGGCTGGCTGATGGGATGGCAACTTTTGCTGCTCCAGATGGTCGGGCAATTGTTATTCGCAACCACGAGGTGTCTCCAGGAAACCCCGAGCAAGGACCCTTTGGGAAGAATATGGAACTTTTGGGAGATTTGTCTTCTGAGATGCTCTATGATTATGGAAAGGGAGAGCTTCCCTGTCTGGGAGGAACCACAACCTTTGTTTACAACGGCTCTACAGGCGAAGTAGAGGAGGAATATTTGAGCCTTACGGGGACCATTCGCAATTGTGCGGGAGGGCCTACACCCTGGGGAAGTTGGATCAGTTGTGAGGAAAATACCTCTACAGCCAATAAACAATTGGAAAAAAACCATGGGTATAATTTTGAGGTTCCTGCCAGTATAACTCCTCTGCTGGCCCATCCCATCCCTTTGAAAGAGATGGGGCGTTTCAACCATGAAGCCGTTTGTGTAGATTCTAGAACGGGCATTGTCTACCAAACAGAAGACAGGGGAGATGGCTTGATCTATCGCTATATTCCCCATACTACAGGAGAACTACACAAGGGAGGTAAGTTACAAGCTTTGGCCATTAAAGGAAGCCAGAGTTTTGATACACGGAACTGGGCGAAATTGAATGCTGAAAAAATGGAAATAGGGGTACCCTATGAGGTGTCCTGGGTTGATCTCAAAGATGTGGAATCTCCCAATGATGATCTGCGTCTCCAGGGCTTCGAAGCGGGGGCCGCTCGATTCGCTAGGGGAGAAGGGATGTGGTATGGAGAAGGAGAGGTATATTTTGCCTGTACCAATGGTGGGGTACGTGAGCATGGTCAGGTATTCCGGTACACTCCGAGTCCTCAGGAAGGACAAACTGGGGAAGAGCAAGAGCCCGGAAAACTGGAGTTATTCGTTGAGCCCAATGATACTGATATTGTGGAGAGCTGTGATAACCTGACCATTGCCCCAAATGGAGACCTTATTCTATGTGAGGATAAAGGCACCCCAAGAATTGTTGGGCTTAAGCAAAATGGAGAAATGTATCATTTGGCCAAAAATGTAGGCTTTCAATCTGAGTTTGCCGGTGCCTGCTTTTCCCCTGATGGGCGAACACTTTTTGTTAATATTCAAGGACCGGGACTTACCTTAGCCATCACGGGGCCTTGGGCTGAGAAGCAGGTTTAATATGCGAGGTAATTTATAGGAGCAATTTTCAAAAAATTTGAAACATTTATGCAGAAAGTGGGTACTTATCCTAGTAACTTTCAAAAATTTCTGAAATTTTTGAAGTATATTTGAAGGATTTACTTAATTGCTGTGTATGCCAATCGTACCTGTTGATACAAGATCCAATCTGGGAGCGCTTTTCTCCCATGGTCTCCACCAAGGTTGGGCCTTTGCCACCTACAGACTACCTGGAGAGAGCCTTCCGACAACAGTGGTTCAAAAGGAACCGCATTTAGGTTCAATAGGGGATAGCCTTTCTCATCAGAAGGCTTTTGTTTTTTCTCCCTTTGATGTAGAAGGATTATGGAAAACCCTCGGAATTTTCCCCGAGATACATTTTAAAGGCTGGAGCCTTTCACAAGTCCTTAATCAACTCCCTACAAGATTAAATGGGCATAATTTTTCTATGCCCCAATGTACGCTACAATCTATATCTAAGGAGAGCTACCTCAGGCGGCTAAACGGGTTAATTAGGTATCTGAAAGATCGTATAGATCCTCGAAAAGTAGTTTTGTCTCGGCCAGTCGTTCATCATTTTCACAAGAAACCTGATCTGGGCAAATTATACAGAGATTTATGTGAGACCTACCCCAATGCCTATGTTTTTGCCTTTCACCACCCCCATTCTGGGCTATGGATGGGGGCCACGCCAGAGCGGTTAATTCAAGTGAAGGAAGATATCTTAGAGATGGTCTCATTAGCAGGGACGAGGTTTGGGAATGACAGAGGGAACTGGCGTCGAAAAGAAAAGGAGGAACAATCCATTGTAACCAATTTTATCCTCCAGGTCCTCAAGAGCTTGGGAATAAATAATATAAAGGTGGAGGGGCCTTTTTCACAACAGGCGGGTGAACTCACCCATCTGAAAACACAGCTTAAGGCGGTTGTTAGAGCTCCCTGGCAGCTCAGGAAAATATTGGGAAGTTTGCATCCTACCCCTGCGGTTTGTGGCTTTCCCCAACAACAGGCCATGGACTGGATTCGGGAATACGAAGGATATGACCGCTCATTCTATACAGGCTTTCTGGGAATGATTCATGGAGAGAAGCATACAGATTTATATGTGAATTTGCGTTCCATGCAGGTTTTCGAAGATGCAGCTGTTCTATATGTTGGAGGGGGGGTTACGGCTCTGTCCAAAGCAGAGGAGGAGTGGGAGGAAACGGAAGCAAAAGCGAAGACCCTGCGGAAGGTTTTGGAGCCCTACATATAGGCCCATGCACAATTCTACCTCAAGACTTTCCTATGATATCGCTCAACTTTGCTTGGCCCATAGGATCCAAACCGTTATTGTTTCCCCTGGCTCTCGAAATGCGCCATTGGCTATGGCATTTCAACAAGCGCCAAATATACAGTGCCTCAGTATAGTAGATGAAAGGAGTGCGGCTTTTTTTGCAATGGGAATGGCTCAAGCTTCTAAGAAAGGTATAGCTATATGTTGTACCTCCGGAACAGCATTACTCAATTATTATCCAGCAGTAGCAGAGGCCTTTTATCAGGAATTACCTCTCTTGATTATTTCGGCTGATCGCCCTCTTGAAAAGATTGATCAGCAAATTGGGCAATCGGTCCGCCAAGCCCATGTTTACAAGGCTCATATCAAGGACTCCATTCAATTGGTGGAGGCAAATGGTGACAAATCCTTGATTGCTTACAATCAAAGGCAGATAAATGCAGCGCTTATTGCGTTAAACTCAGCTCCCTATGGGCCTGTCCATATCAATGTACCGCTGCGCGAGCCCTTGTATGAAGCAATTGGGCCCTTTTCTGAAAAGCCCAAACTGATACGTTCCTCTCCATCGGAGCCACATCTTTCCGAAGATGCATGGGGAGAACTTATGACGGAATGGAAGGGGTATGATAAAATTCTCGTATTAGCAGGAATGTACCGCCCTAATCCCTTACTCTCTTCAGCTATAGAACATTTTTCTCGGGATTCTTCTGTTGTAGTATTGGCAGATTGGGTCTCTGGCTTGTCAGGAGCCCATATTCATTGTGAGATAGACAAAATCCTAAGCCATATAGCACCTGAACAAGAGGAATTTTTCTCTCCCGACTTGGTGATAAGCTATGGAAATGGATTGGTCTCAAAACGAATTAAGCAGTTGGTAAGCAATTGGTCTCCTAAGGCCCATTGGTTCATTCATCCAGAAGGGAAAGTTATAGACACTTACGAATGCCTATCACGGGTCATTAGGGCTCATCCAGCGGATTTCTTCTCGGAATTAAATAGACGTATGCTCCCCAAGAACTCAGGTTACAATGAGAATTGGGATTTGGCCTATCAATCTGCTCAAAGATTTCATTCAGCCTTCCTGGCTTCAGTTCCCTTTTCGGATTTAAAGGCATTTGAAGTGATACATGCTCATTTACCCCAAGGATGGGCCCTACAGTTGGGAAACAGTTCCATAATTAGATATATGCAAAGGTTTGCTAAACCTCCGGGACTTGTTTCTTGTTGGGGAAACAGGGGAACCAGTGGAATAGATGGGTCTACCTCAACAGCGATTGGGCACGCTTTTGCAAGTACTTATCCCAACCTGTTGATTTCTGGAGATGTGAGCTTTTTTTACGACAGCAATGCCTGGTGGAACTCTTATATTTCTCCCGACTTTCGGGCAATTGTTCTAAATAATGGTGGGGGCGGGATATTTCGGCTGATCAATGGTCCCGAAAAAGGTGGAATTCTGGAAAGATTTCAGGAAACCCCACATGCACTCTCTGCTGAAAAATTGGCGGAGTTACATGGAATAGCCTACCAAAAAGCAGATGATGAGTCTCAGCTCAAAAAAAGCTTATCAGACTTTTTCCATCCCTCAGAACGAGCCAAAATACTTGAAGTTTTTACCCCAAGGATTCAAAATGCGGATATCTGGAAATCCTATTTGGAAAATTTGCGGCACAGGTATAAAATGGATTCACAATGAAGAAGAATTCTGAGCAGACGATGACAGCTTTCCAAGCATGGCTTATGGCCTTTCGCTTACGTACGCTCCCATTAAGTCTTTCTAGCATTTTGTTGGGATCTTTATTGGCCTACAGCGAGGGCTCCTGGAGTACGAGCGTATTCCTCCTATTGGTTCTTACTACCTTGTTTATACAAATTCTTTCTAACCTAGCCAATGATTATGGTGATGGGGTAAAAGGAACCGATGGCGATAGGAGAATTGGTCCCCAGAGAGCTATCCAGTCTGGTATCATCTCTCAAAAACAAATGAAAAGAGCTATTGTAGGTTTGGGAATCCTCACCTTTTTGACGGGGCTTTTATTGACATATTTGGGAACACGCAATTTATCCATATATTATTTCTGGGGATTTGTTAGCTTAGGGATATTTGCGATATGGGCGGCCATTAAGTATACGATAGGAAAAAAGGCCTATGGATACCACGGAATGGGAGATTTGTTTGTATTTATATTTTTTGGCCTAGTGGGGGTTTGTGGAGCTTATTTTCTTCATACGAAGCACTGGAATTATGAAGTCCTACTTCCGGCTGCTTCAGTAGGAGCATTATGTGTAGGGGTGTTGAATCTCAACAACATGCGGGATATGAATTCAGACAGAGAAGCTAGGAAAATTACCCTAGTGGTAAGGATGGGGCTAAGTCGTGCAAAAATCTACCATGGGATTCTTTTATTTGGAGCCCTTGCCTTAGCATTTCTATTTGTATATTTACGGGCAGAGTCCTTATGGCAATGGATTTTTTTGATAAGCGTGGGTCCAATTTTAATAAATGCAAGGAAAGTTTATTTCATACAGGACCTGAAAGATTTTGACCCTTTGCTGAAACAATTGGCCTTAACTACCTTGCTCTTTGCACTTTGCCTCGGTGGGGGACAAATTATTTAATAAGTGCCTATGGCATCAGACTTTGAGTTGGCAACCTGGCAGAAGACTTCCTTATTGGAAGATAATTTTATCCTTCTAGTGGAAGAACGCGAGATTGCCTCAGTGAAATTTTCTCCATTTTACCAAAAGCTAACAGGAGCACCTTACGCTTTTATTTCTTTTGACCAATTTCGTTTTGAAGTTGTAAGTGGTAAGACATGGCTAAAGCAGTTTAATGTAGTAGACCATGAAAATGCCATTGTTGCACATACCAAATCTACCCTTTCTGGCTACGGGATATTCTTTGGCGATGGTTCCTATTATTACCTAAAGTCTCAGCGAGAAAGTATCAAAGAGTATACTTGGTATGATGCCAATAGTAAAAAAATAATGACTCTTCGGCCTCAGCCAGGTATCTCGTTTAAAAGAGATTACTACGTAATGGGATATGAGCAGTTGGAAAGTGCTGTGGTAGAAGTTGTTCTTGCGGCATTCGGCTTATTTATGGTGGTGAAAATTCCCGAAGAGATATAGATAGGCAGAATCTATGGCTTCGATGCTTTCAGCTGAGTATAAAGCGTATACCTTGACATTTATACGTCCAAGTGGAACCTCCAGAGGCATCTTATATGAAAAACCTTCCTTTTTTATTCAATTGAGAAAGGGTAATAATAATGGGGTAGGGGAGTGCGGGCTTCTCCCAGGGCTAAGTTTGGAAGCGGATCAGGGATATGAGGAAAAACTTCGAGAAGTTATTGATCGTTTTCCAAGTGAAGGGCCTGCCTTATTAGCTGAGTTGAAAGCCTATCCTTCTATACGTTTCGGATTGGAAATGGCCTTAAGGGATTTGGCTTCCTCATCTCCTTTTCACCTTTTTCCTTCGGATTTTACAGCAGGCAAATCTAGACAAAGCATTAACGGCCTCGTCTGGATGGGAGATATAGATTTTATGAGAGATCAACTCGGCAAGAGGCTTGAGGAGGGATTCACTTGTATAAAGCTTAAGATTGGGGCTATTGATTTTGAGCAGGAGATCGGACTGCTAAAAAAGATTCGCCAGGAATTTCGTCCAGAAGAAATCGAAATACGAGTAGATGCCAATGGGGCCTTCGTCCCTAAGAAAGCTATGGAAAAGTTAAAGCGCTTATCAGACTTTGACTTACATAGTATAGAGCAGCCCATCCGTCAGGGGCAATGGCAGGAAATGGCCCGATTATGTGCGGATACGCCTCTGCCTATAGCCTTAGATGAAGAACTTATCCCGGTTATAGAGCGAGCAGAAAAAAAGCAACTCCTCGATACCATACGCCCCCAATATGTGATTTTCAAACCGAGCCTTATCGGAGGTTTTGAAAGTTGTGAGGAGTGGATAGAACTTAGTTCAAGCTATGGAACTGGCTGGTGGGTAACTTCAGCGTTGGAAAGCAATATCGGTTTGAATGCCATTGCTCAATGGACCTATACCTTGGATAATCCCATGCCCCAGGGGCTGGGAACGGGTAGTTTATACACAAATAACTTTCCCTCTCCTCTGTTTGTTGCTAAGGGAGAAATCGGATATGATCCTAATCAGGCCTGGGACCTGAATCTGTTGACAAAACATGATTGAGATTGATTTTCTTTCCCGCTCAGCTGAGCAAATGGCCGAAGAAGCCAATAGGCAAATGGAAAAGGCTTCCGCACCCTGGCAGCAGGAGGTATTTCAATTTTTAAGGGAATGGTATAGGGATTCTCCCCATATTGAAGCCCATACTTCGGGGAGCACAGGAAAACCCAAGCGGATTCTTTTGGAAAAGGAGCGTATGCGTGCCAGTGCTCGTATGACAGGAAAGTTTCTCCAATTGAAGCCAGGAGATCGGGCTTTACTTTGTTTACCTGTTCGGTACATTGCAGGGAAGATGATGCTCGTTAGAGCAGCAACGCTACAATTACAACTTCTTGTGATTGAACCTAGTTCCAAACCCTTGGCTCTAGTTGAAGGTCCTGTTGACCTCTGCGCGATGGTCCCCAACCAAGTTTTTGCTTCAATGGAAGAGCTTGAAAAGGTACAGAAGCTCCTAATAGGGGGAGGGCCGGTTAACCAAGAATTGGAATCACAGCTCAGGTATAAAGGAGGGCATATCTTCCATACCTATGGAATGACAGAAACTCTAACCCATGTGGCTATGAGGCGAATAAATGAGCCGGGAGCTAGTAGGTATTTCAAGGCCCTTCCAGGAGTCAGCTTTCGAGTCGATGAACGGGATTGTCTTGCAATAGATGCCCCTCATCTAATTGAAAATGAACTTATTACAAACGATTGTGTTGAGCTTAGTGATTCGAATTCCTTTGTTTGGAAAGGCCGGATGGATCATGTAATCATCTCGGGAGGAATAAAAATTCAACCCGAAGAAGTTGAGCGAGCTCTAGAGCCAATACTGGATCATCGATACTTTGTAGCTGGAATACCCGATCCCAGCCTGGGACAAAAATTGATTTTGGTGGTGGAGGGCGATGAAGCGATGCGTGAAGATATTCTACCCTTACTTTCCGAAGTTCCCCTGACTTCTTATCAACTGCCCAGAGAAGTTTATTTCCTCCCTCAGTTTGAGGAAACTCCTACAGGTAAAGTCCAGCGTACCAAGACCGTAGGTAAGTTATTTGAAAAATAAAACCAGGCAATTATTAAAAATGCCTGGCTTTGTTTTTTAAGCTCCTTTTCCCCATTATTTTGTTGAGGCTAAGAACTTATTTCGTCTTGATGGCGTAAGAAAGGCCAATCACATAATAACTTTGGACAGGATTATCGTTTAAGGTATCAAAGGTAACTGAAGGGTTGCTCGCTTGTTCAGCAGCCAGGGCTTCCTGCCTGTTACCCCTCAGTCCTAATTCCAGTCCTACCCCGATTCCTCCAGCAAGGGTATAGGCCAGACTATTTACAAAGGTCCAGTTAGACAGGTCGCTGGATTTGTAGCTTTGGAAAGTAGATAGGTTGGACTTCCAGTTGAGCCCCGGAGCAACCTCTGCTGTATAGTCTGCAACAATCTTAGCACCCAGAGAAGACTCATAATCAAAATCTCCACTAGAGAACACAAAGTTCTGGTTCAGTGGGTGAATGACCACTACCAGGTTGTTGATAGGTGTCCAGGTTACCCCAATACCAATATCCAGGTATCCAGGATTATTAAAATTGCTCAAGATGGTTGAGCGGTATTCCCCCAAGGCAGAGGCAGCAAGTTTATCATTAAATTTATACCCATATAGAGAGGTAAGGTTGATCACATCAGCAGACTCTTGAAAGTCTGTCTTGTCAGTTGGATCATCCCTGTCGTCAAATTTCACCCATCCCATGTTAATATTAAGGGCATTCCTCCAGAAATCTTGCTTAGTGAAGTGATTGGCGAAGGCATTTGCCGCAACTCCAATGGTACTGGAAGTGATATTGGGCTGAGCTCTTGAAAGCCATGAATCAAATCCATTGAAATTCAAGCCTACAGTCCCAAAGGCCCCATTTTCCCAGCGAGGAAACTCTATCAATTGGGCATCAATACCTCCAATAATTCCTGTTACACTGTCAATCTGGCTTTGCAAGGCGC
The DNA here is from genome assembly GCA_965263105.1 of Bacteroidia bacterium. Taxonomy (GTDB): domain Bacteria; phylum Bacteroidota; class Bacteroidia; order J057; family J057; genus JBCCTX01. The sequence continues at coordinate 3,868,011 of CBDHGL010000003.1, forward strand.
CAACAACAGCGGCCTGAGCTGCTTTTTGAGCTTCGAGTTCTTCACGGGTTTGCCCAAAAGAAAGACTATAACTCAGAAGTGCAGCGCAAATAAGTAAATAATTCTTCATGATTTTGAATAAGATAGCGTTGTGTGTTAAATTTTTTATGAGAATGCAATATTACGAGCAGAAAAATACATTACCAAGTTCTCTTGACAAGTAATATTTTTTACAATCCGATATTTTAGACCCAAAATGAGGACAAGGGTCACCTAAAAACAGGGACCTTATTAAGGGAAAGAGAAGATCTAGTTAGAGTAGGAAGTAGCTACTTAGTTGGCTGTTTCTATTTTCCAAAAGGTGATTCCCCCTGCTTGTTTCCCTACCTCTGCTACATCCACTCGTGTTAAAGCCTTGAGATCAATCACATCAACGGACCCTGGTTCAGCGCCAATCCCTTCTACAGAAACAAAAGCGTATTTGCTATCTGGACTCAAAGCAATGCCATGAGAAACTTTACGGCTATTATCTATTCTAGCCAATTCTTTTTGGGTGCTAAGATCCCAGATACCTGTTTGGGCATCTGTTTTGTAGGTAACCACCATGGTTTTTCCATCTGGGGTAATTTCTACATTATAGGGGCCTTTGCCCGTTTCAAATCGATGGGAGATAGACCAGGAGTCGAGGTCTATTTCAAGGACCTGGGCGATGCCATTTGCCGCTACATAAGCTTTTCGGTTTGTGGGATGTGGAATTACCCAAGTGGGTTTTACCTCTGAATGTTTCATGGCCATTCCGCCCATATCATGTCCTGCATGTTGGGAATGATCCATTTGGCTGTGGTCCATTTGCCCCATGTCGTGGCCTTCGTGGGATTCTTCATCTAGTGCCAGGGTTCTACTTACCTCTAGGTCTAGGGTATTGATCTCGAATAGTTCCCCAGACATCATGGCACAGGAATAGTGGAATAAGCCATCCGGAGAAATTCGTGAACCATGGGGCATCGCCCCAGTGGTTATTTGAGTCAATTCGCTCATGGTTTCAGGATCTACTACAGAAACGGTACTGGGGTCCATCTTTCCATGTAAGTTGAAATTTACGACATATAGGAATCCTGTTGCGGAAGATACCTGCATAGTAGCTGGGAAAAGGCCCAACTCCGTTTCTCCTACAATTTGGTTGTCTTTCGTTTGGTATTTGTAAAGCTTCCCATAGGGCATGCCGTGGGCCATGGAAAGGTACCAATACTTCCCATCTGGACTCACCGTGATTCCATGCGGGCCCTCTATTTCCGTTGGCATATATCCAACTGTAATCCGTTCTGCTAGCTCTGCCTTCCCCGTTTGGCTATCAAATTTTACCACAGCCACTTCATCTTCTGATTCGGCCGTAACATATACGTAATACGCTTGGCCCAATAAGGTTACGGTAGAAAACAGGCTCACTAGCAAAAGAGCTATGGATTGTTGGATCTCTCTTCTGAAATTTTTCATATTCATTTTCCCCATTTTATTGAGTGGGTTTTTCTGGGCTTTTTACCTTGACAGACCAGATTCCAGAATTCCAATCGGAAAAGAATATATGGCCCTTATGGGGCTGAGGGCCCCAGGTCATCGGTGCATTGGGTACCCTTCCCTTAGGATCTGTGGGTTTAAACCAGCCGATTTCCCGACCTTGCTTGAAAATATCTCCCATTAATTCTCCAGAGATATCGACTATACGCAAGCCTCCATTATAATTGGCTACATATAGGGTCTCTCCTTCAATCCAGAAGTTATGTGATCCGGCACCTGGGACCTCATAATGGGCTACTTCTTTGGGGTTTTCCAGGTCAGTGAAATCAATCACATGAAGATAGCCGGCAGGGTATGTAGGATTATCGTTTAGATTTATTCCCCTAGGGAAAGCCTCATCGCCTGCGATCACATAGAATTTGCCCGTAGAGGGGCTTTTGAATGGGAAGGCGGCGTGATTCCAACCACTGGGATAGGCATAGCTACTGATTTTCTTGGGACTGGAAGGGCTTCCTCCTTTGATTCCATTCCCGACATCCACCATTTGTACGCCATCATGCCAGTTGGACGAATAGGCAATACCGTCTTCAATCCAGACATCATGGATGGAGTGCCCGGGAGTATCCAATTCAAAGGTACCCACCTTCTCAGGTTTCTTAGGATCTTGGATATTGATAATATCATAGCGCTGTCCATTGCTCAACGCATAAACATGGTTTTGGTATATGAATAGGTTATGTACTCCCCCAGTTAATCCCTCCGTAAATACGGCGTGTTGCTTGACATTCCTAGGGTCGCTAACATCGAGAATTACGATGCCATTTTTCCGGTTGGAGGCCCCTTCTCTACTGATGATACAGACCTTTCCATCCTCAGAAACCTTTACGTCATTTACGGTGCGAGCATCTACCTGAAACGTATCAATTCCCACCATATTAGCGGGGTCAGTTACATCCCAGAAATAAGCTTCTCCATCTGCCCCCCAAGTGCCTGTGACGGCATAGTCCCGACCATCGACTCCTTCCCAAACCCACAAATCAGAGGTGTGTACCTTATTTACAGCTCCCCTCCCCACAAACTCGATGGGCTTCTGTACCTCTCTAGCAGATATTTTGACGGCTTTGCTTGCAGAAATTCCTCCGCAGGTGGCGGTGACCTGGTACATGCCCGGTTCGTAGGCCACAAAACGACCGTCCTGTTCGATCATTCCCGCAGCGCTATAGGAGGGATTCGTAGATTTTCCTTGAAAGGTAAATAATACAGGAACATCTGTTACTTCCTGGCCACCGGCATTTTTTGTTATAGCCATAAAGGGAATAACATCCCCTGTTTTTGCCTGAATCTGTTCCGTTTCAAGGCTAATGGATTTTACGGGATTCGGTAAAACTTCGATTTCCTGGCTTTGATCAATGCCTTCAATCTCTGCAATAAGGAGGCATTTACCTGGGGTTTTAGGAAGGAGGTTGTTAAAAGCATCTGTTTCAGCAATGGCTATATTTTGGGAAACAATCTGGGGGCTTAGTTCCTCTCGAATATTTTGTTTTTCGTCAATAACCTGGAGTTGAATGGGTACTGAAGTCCCGGCAAATATTTTTTGAGGTAATTCCTTGAACTCAATTTTTGCAATGGGAGGATAGGCAACCGTAATGGTGAGATCCTTTCTTACCCGGTCCTCTCTCTTTTGAGAAGGGGGAGAAAACATCACGATTACCTGGGCTTCGCCCCCTTCCATGGCGGTCAACGTTCCTGTACTCCTATCTGCTCCAACAATATTCCTTGAACGGGAAAAAAAGCGAAGATTAGGGTCCTGGACCTTATTTCCCTCGCTGTCAATGACGGATACGGAAAGGTCTAATTTATCTCCAACTTGCATGCGAGGAGCCTCTGGTTCAATTTGAATGGTATAGGGACCTTGTTGTGCGAAAAGATAAATGGGAGCGGTCAGAAAAGCGATCCAACAGATGAAGGTAGGATAGAACGACCTAAAATGAGTATTCATAGTGTGGGTATTAGGTTTAGGAATAGTTGGAAAGATAGAAAATTTTGCTCAAAGATACTGAGGGGAATTTACTCAAAGCGAATGGCTTCTACAGGGGTAATACGACTAATGATCCAGGTGGGGAGGTACATGCAGAGGGTACAGGCAATTATTACGCTCAGGTTAATCCATAAAAAACTCAACCATTCCCAGGAAACCGGAACATGGGTAAGGTAGTAGTTTTCCTGGTCGAGCGTTAGCCATTGCCATTGCTCTTGACTAAATATGAGCCCAATACCCAAGAGGTTTCCGAGGAGTACCCCCGCGAGGATAAGGAAAAAGGCTTGGATAACGAACATTCGGCGGATACGAAAACGTGTTAGGCCCAGGGATTGAAGAATACCGATGGTATAGGTCCTTTCTATGATGAGAATCAAAATGACCGTGGTCATATTGGTGATGGCTACAATGAACATCAACAGGAGAATGATACTCACATTCTGTTGGATGAAAGTAAGCCAGCCGAAGATTTCTGAGAAGCGTTCTTTGATGGATTCCGCTTGGTATTGTATGGGAATTTGACTGTTGATATACTCTTGAGATTCTTCTAATAAGGAAAGACTGGTCAGATTTACTTCAAAGCCAATGACTTCCTCCGGTTCAAGCTCCCATACTTTTTGTAACATTAACATATCACAGAAAGCCCATTTGTCATCAAACTCCTCCATTCCCGAGTCATAAATTCCTACCACCCTCATCGGGCGTATTTTCAGGGCGCTTCTTTCGTCTTTCCCAAAGAAATATAAGCGGGCTTTATCCCCTACAGTTAGTCCTAGGCGCTTGGCCTGAATCCGAGAGATAAGTAATTCAAGGGAGTGCTTTCTTTTACCCACCTCTGGCAATCTACCTGTGTCGAGACAAGCTTCCATAAAAGACCAGTCGTAGGCACTGTCTACCCCTTTTAACCATATGTCCTCCATCACATCGGATTTGAACATACCGAAGTGGAGGACATAGGGGGCAACAGATTTGACGAAATCCAGCGTATCCAGAGAGCGGATACTGGGCTCAGACTTAGGAAGGGGATTGACTTCCGAATCTAAAAGAGATAGGTAATTCCCTATCTGAAGGTGAGAGCCAAAGCCTACTACTTTGTCCTGGATTTGTGATTCGAAGCCGCTTTTAACCGAAACGGCTATCTCCATGGTGGCCACAGCCAGGGCAATACTAATCATTGCCAGCCATACGACCAGAATGGAGACTGAGCGCTGATTGTCAAAGATCAGCTTTTTAGCAAAATAGTACTCGAAATCCAGCTTTCGCATATCCAATGCAATTTTACGTATTTTCGCTGGCAAATGCCTATTGCAATGAAGCATATTCTTTTGTTAGGTGCTGGAAGATCTACCCTTTCTCTTATTGAATACTTATTAAAACACGCCCCTACCCATAATTGGCAACTTAAAATTGCCGATATGCAAGTAGAGTGGGCTCGTGAAAAACTAGGAGGAAATCCACATGTTTCTGTAGAAGAGTTTTTTATTCAAAATGAATCGCTTCGGGCGCGATTGATCGGAGAGTCGGATATCGTTATCTCCATGTTGCCCGCCAGGTTTCACCCGATAGTAGCAAAAGATTGCCTAGCCTATAACAAGTCCTTGTTTACGGCTTCTTATACCCCCCAAGAAATCAGGCGCATGGACCCAGAGATTCGATCCAAAGGCTTACTTTTTCTGATGGAATGCGGTTTAGACCCAGGTCTGGATCATATGTCAGCTATGCGGGTAATCCATCACATACGTGAGCAAGGGCATGAACTCATTGGCTTTGAATCTTTCACGGGGGGCTTATTATCTCCCTCTCAATCGGATAACCCTTGGGGCTATAAATTTACCTGGAACCCTCGAAATGTGGTTTTGGCGGGAAGCGGAGGGGCTAAATTTATCCAAAATGGGTCCTACAAGTATATCCCCTACCACAAACTATTTAAACGCATTGAAATTATCCATATCCCAGGGCATGGCCGATTTGAGGGCTATGCCAACAGGGATTCCCTACGTTATCTCGATGTATACCAACTTCAAAATGTAAAAACCCTTTATAGAGGAACGCTACGCCCACTGGCTTTCTGCAAGGCTTGGGATGTCTTTGTCCAACTTGGGGCTACGGATGACAGTTTTGAAATGGAAAACGTCGATAGAATGACCCACCGAGACTTTATCAACTCTTTTATGTATTACAATCCCCGTGATTCGGTGGAGTTGAAACTGGCTCATTATATGCAACTGGGTTGGGAAGATGCAACCATGAATCTCCTAAAGTGGTTGGGAATATTTGAAAATGAACCCATTGGTTTGGACCGAGGTACGCCCGCCCAAATTTTGGAGCACATCCTCAAGAAGAAGTGGTCCCTGCACCCTGAAGATAGAGACCTCATCGTGATGTACCACAAATTCAACTTTCTGGATGGAGATAGGGAGCGAGAAATTCGGAGCCATATGGTAATTCAAGGGGAGGATGAATTGCATACGGGGATGGCCAAGACTGTGGGCTTGCCCTTGGGGATTGCGGTACGACTGTATTTGGAGGGAAAACTTTCGATTACCGGGGTTCAAATTCCCATTATCCCAGAGCTATATCAGCCCATTTTGGAAGAGTTGGAGGCGGAAGGGGTGAGTTTTGAGGATAGAGAGGTGGGGGGAGGTTAAATGGTCGATAGTCCATAGAAAGGAAAAACTAAGGTATTTAATAAGCCTCCCTAAACTGGGTTTAGACGTTGAATGGTTATAAGTTTTTACGACATAAAATTAAACGTAGAGGAGAAAATGAAAGGAAGCTTAACTTTTAATTCTATCGAATATATTTTTTATAAAAATTTTTGCAAGAGAGCCCATCTGCTCTTTTGTTAAAGATTCATCATACTTTTTCTTTGAAAATGTATGAAGGTCTAAATTGTTATCGTTATATATTCCAATTGAAAAATAATCTGAATGAAGGTCGACTTTAAAGGAGCAACTTATTTTACGGCTAATTCCCGTTGATTTAGGCTTAGAATAAGAAGTGCTAAGCATAAATTGTCTTAAAGTATCTGTATCCCCGAATTCTTTATTTATTATGGATTCGGTTTTTATTGGTTTGGTTGATTCTCTAAGAATTTTAGTCCATTCTTCTACTCTGGTTTCTTGGTAAAAATCCTCAAAGGTAGAAATCCGATCTTTAACTTCATCAAACAAAGGTTTTATCCGACTGAAATAAATAGATTGGGAAAGGCGGTCATTTCTAAATATTAACTTTTGTTCATTCCCTTTAATTTGCTTTTTAAATATCTCTATTTCCTTATATAGATCTTCTTTTTCCTCAATTTTTTCCCCTTTGCCAGCCTTAATAGCCAATTCCAAAGACCAAGTGGCCTGTTCCGCGATATATTGAGCGAAAGCCTCTAAATCCCCCGAATCTGCTTGTTGGAGGGCATAACGATAGTTTTTTTTATCTGCACTTTTGATAATAATAGGGGGAAAACCTTCTCTTAGTAAGTGATAATTCATTAACAACCTACTAACTCTTCCATTACCATCATCGAACGGGTGAATTACCACAAAGCGATAATGGAGAAAGGCTGCTTTTGCAATGGGATGTAACTCTGAATCATCCCTTCTATACCAGTTTAGTAACTCTTCCATTAAGGGAGGAACTTCTTCTGGTTCGGCATACTTGAAAATTTCTCCCCCGTTAACAACTACGTGGTTGGGAAAGGCTTTGTACTGACCCGGGGTAATAAGGCGTCGGGTTTTTTGGCCATCGGGGGTTTGGGCATCTGAATAAAAAGGTTTTACCAGGATGATCTCATTTAATTCTCTTATATCCCTTTCTGTAAGTCTTCTATCGTTATTTGAAGCCCAATCTCTGATAATTTCAATGGCCACATCATGGGCTTTCATTTCATTTACGTCTTTGAGAGAATTATTCCCTGGCCTAAACTCATCTCCTAATCGCAGTAATAATTTTGTATCCCCATAACTCAGGGTATTTCCCTCCAGATGATTGGAGTTGTAATTCCATTCTAAGCGAAATTTCCCCCAAAGTCTTTGATAATCTGTCCTATTTATGGGTTGCAAAGAGTCCCATTCAGCTTTCAGCTTATCTATATGGTCTAATATCTCCTGCATGAGAACTAAACGTAAGGTTAATCCATAAAGTTAACCAATGTTTCTCATTCCTGTATTGAAAAGGGCTCCAATCTTAACTGGAACCCTTTTTTAAATACCTTTTCGAGCCGGTGCTTTTTTAATGAAATGAGACAAGCCGTGGCGTTGCCTCTACGGGCAATGCCCTTTCTACCAAGCAGGGCCTATTCCGCCTCTCTCTTCACAAACTCCAACTGGGCAATGGCCCCTCGGGCGGCTTCATCTTTCCCTGCGTAGGAGAAAGTTAAGTAAAGGTCTCCTACTATACCGCTATTGTCATTGACGTCGATTTCGGCTACCTGTACGTCGCCCATGCCTTTTAGAGCCGGAAGTTCTCCTGAAGCAATTACAGCTCCGTCAAGGCTTCTGCGAAGCTCCATGGTAAAGGGGCCATCTGTGGTAACCCAACCATTGGTGCGATCGCCCAAGGTTCCTCCTACGACGCGTATCTTGCTGATACTGGTCAGATCTATATGCGTATATTTCAGCCATCCTTCATTCTCTATCCCTGTGAGAACGTCCTTGCCTTCAATGGTTCGTTTGCGCCCCCCTTTAAATTGGTCCTCATACATAGTAGCGGGTAGGGTAGCGGGCTTGAGCCGTAGGCTCTCTGTGCTCGTGATAGGTCCTACGGGGTCTCCCCCTTTGTCTGTATAGCTGACCTGGAAGATGTAGGTACCCATTTCTTCTTCTTTGTGTTGGTCTGCTGTAAATGAACCTTTCAGGGGTAATACCGGATTAGGAGAGGATTCATCCAGAGAAACGATGTATTTAGCAATCGAAACCGCCTCCTTTTGAGAAAACGCCGGGTGGGCTGCCATGGCCACTTCTCCCCAATTTCCCCCGCCTCCATTCTTTATTTTACTGGCAATCGTTTCTACTGTTCCCTCATCAGAATCATAGCGTTCTGCGATTTGCATGTAAGTCGGTCCTACCGATTTTTTATCCATTTGGTGGCAGGCAGCACAATCGCTTCCTTCCATGAGTTGGATCGCCCCTATTTGGGACGCATTTTGCTGATGTCCTTGTGCGATCAAGGTTTCGTCAATGCCTATAGGCAGGTAGTTGGCGGTTACATTGATCCCTTCTGAAATGGCCCCATCCTCCTTATCTACAACAGAAATATCATATTCAATAGGTTCATTCCCCCAGAAGAAACTTTTATTCCCTTTCCAATCCAGGCTAATTTTGGGAGCCTCATTCCCTACACGGATTTCCTGTGTAGTGGTAGAAGTTGCTCCATTGGGATCTTTGATCTCCAGGCGAACCTTGTAGATGCCGGGCTTCTCAAAGGTATGAGTGGGATTTGTTTCGCTAGAGTTTGAAGTTCCTGCACCAAAATTCCAGGCATAGGAAAAATTATTATCTCCATCATAGTCAAAGGACTCCTCACTGCTAAAATTTACCGTCAGCGGAGCAGCGCCTACATTTTTGTCCGTAGTGATACGCGCAATGGGGTTACGGTTTCCAGCGGTGAAATCAATCCTAGACAAGCGAGCATCGGGATTCTTGCTGAACCAGGCTTTGCCGTATTCCAGTACGTAGATGGACCCATCTTCTCCCATCTCTACATCCACTGGATTACTAAAGGTAAACATATCCAGGAAGGGTTCCATCTTGGAAAAATCCCCATTTTCATCCAAGGTAACAGCCTTCATCCATCCCCGAATCCAGTCGAAGGCGATGAATTTTCCGTCATAATACTTTGGCAATTTATTGGGACCGTTGTAATCCTCATAGTAATAAGTGGGCCCTGCCATGGCGTTTCTTCCTCCTGTACCCACTGAAGGAAAATCTGGTGATTTTGCATAAGGATACCAGATAAAGGCGGGAACTGCCGGGGGCAATTCTTGAATCCCGGTGTTATTGATAGAGGTATTGATCGGTTTCATGGGATCATAAGGAGCTTCTCCTATTTTCCCCGTCTTGTAGTCATAAGGTAAGTAGGCATAATTATTTCCTACAAAGTAGGGCCAACCGTGAAAACCAGCTTTGCGAGCTTGGTTTACCTCATCATAGCCCCGGGGTCCTCGCTTCTTTTTATCCTTATTAGCATCAGGTCCTACATCTCCCCAGTATAGCCAGCCCCGTTTGCTGTCGATACTCATCCGAAAGGGATTCCTACAACCCTTAATATAGATTTCGGGCTTTGTGCCCTCGGTACCTGGGGGGAATAGGTTCCCTTCTGGAATGGTGTAGCTTCCATCTGGAGTGGGCTTGATACGCAAGATAGCTCCCCGGAAGTCGTTGGCATTTCCAGAGGATCGCTGGGCATCCCAGGAGGATCTCCCCTCCAACTCGTTACGTGGGGCGAAACCTTCCGAATTATACACTAACTCTTTGATATTGAAGGGATTGGTGTCGTCTCCGAGGGAAATAAATAAATTCCCATCCGGTCCAAATTCTAGCCCCCCACCAGAGTGGCAGCAGGTTTCCCGCTGGGTCGGCATCTCGATAAGTACCTTTTCACTTGCCAGGTCTATGCTGTCCTGATCTAGGTAAAAATCAAAGCGGGAAACGTGTTGTTTCCATTCATCTCCCTTGGGAGAATAGAACATGTAAATCCATCGATTTTCTGCAAAATTAGGATCCTTGGCCAGGCCTAGTAGGCCATCTTCGAATTCTGTATGTACGGGCATCTGGGCGATACTCGTTAATTCCTCTGTTTCTGGGTTATAGACCTTTACCGCTCCTTTTCTCTCTATGAAAAGTACTTTTCCATTTGGGAAAATAACCATTTCCATGGGCTCATTGAGATTGGAAGCATATACTTGCTGGACAAAGCGTTCTTCTTCGGGCACTCGCAAAGATGTGGCGAGTTTGTAGTTTAAGCGGTTTTGACCAATGGCATAGTTTATTCCTTCGAGGAGTTGTTTTTGAAACTCGGGTTCCTGGAAAGATTCATCGGTATGCCCTCTTCCTGTGTAGAAGGCTCTGCCTCCATCAAATTCGTGGTGCCATATTAACGGATGGCTTTCCCCATTTTCTCCTCCTTCATAGGAAGACTCATCTAAGGAAGCCAATACAGTAAGTGAAGGGTTGATATTCTTATAATTATACCATTCATCTGTTACTTTCCATTGGGGAGGTAAATGACTGGTGCAGGGATGAGAGGCATCATTAATATTAATTACGGCTTCCTGAACCTTGGGATGACTTTTGAAATAGGCCCCAACCAACTTTCCATACCAGGGCCACTTGTATTCTGTATCGGCAGCAGCATGAATCCCTACAAAACCTCCTCCAGCTTGAATATAGCGCTCGAAATCAGCTTGCTGGCGATGGTCCAGTACATCCTGGGTGGTATTGAGAAAAACTATAGCACTGTAATGCTTTAGACTATCCTCAATGAAGTACTCGGAATTTTCAGTTGTATCTACTCTGAACCCATTTTCTGCTCCCAATTGCTGTAGGGTTTTCTTGCCCTCTTCAATTGATGCATGTCTGTATCCTTCTGTTTTGGAAAAAACCAATACCCGCTTCTCTGGCAGGCTAGTTCCCGGGGTACAACCTGATATCCAAACCCCTACAGCTGCTGTTATTAGCAGCAGCTTTCCTGAAAATATATTTCTCATGTTTATAGACGCTTTATTTTGATGTTCCGAAACCAAACGGGATCTCCGTGATCTTGCAAGGCAATGTGCCCATTTTTTCCTCTGCCGTACATGGGCCATTTGTTGAATTTGCTCGCCTGATAGAGTGCTTCCCACTCTGGGCTCCACAATTGATATTCTACGACTTTAACCCCATTGAGCCACTGTTCCACATGGCCTTCATTCACAATGAGTTTTACTTCATTCCATTCTCCTGCGGGTTTTACCGTTTCCTCTGAACAAGCGTGAAGGTCGTAGTTATCACCTGCACGGTGTTTCGGAATTTTGGCGTCCGGATGGCAGGTATTGTCCAAAACTTGCATTTCTGGGCCTGAGTGGTAGGTTTTGTCTAAAGAGTCGGCTTCAATTACATGGAAGAAAATACCGCTATTACCGCATTCGGAGATTTTCCATTCCAGATTAAGCTCGAAATTATCATACTTTTCTTTGGTGATAATATCACCTCCTTTTTTGCCTACTAGGGTTAAAGTGCCATCGGAAATTTGCCATTTATCTGATATTCCATCAGATTTGAAATTCCGCCAGTGCGCTAGCGTAGTCCCATCAAATAGAGCATGCCATTCTCCTTCACTTGAGGCCGTTTTTATGACTTCTACTTCTTTTTTTTCTTCTGTTGTATGTGAAGGGGACTGACAAGAATTAGCTGCACATAGAATTCCTAATCCTAGAAAATAAACAAGTTTTTTTCGCATGTTCGTTCTTTTTGTGTTCGATATGTAGTAGTTCGTATATCTTTAATAGATAACGAATATACTAAGATTTCTCCAGTGGTAAAATCATTCATATCGAAGACACTCAATCGGATTAGACCGCGCAGAACGAAAGGCTCGGAAACTAATAGTAGCTATAGCTACGGCTAAGGCTACTACACCCGATAAAAGAAACAGCCAAGGGGTTATTTGAATTCGAAAGGCATAAGATTCCAGCCATCCTTGCATCAGCAGCCAGGTGGGAATAATGGCAATAATAAAGGCTATAAGGACTAAAATAGCTACTTCTCGTGTAAATAGACCAATCAGTTGTTGTAGGGATGCTCCAAGTACCTTTCTGATGCCTATTTCTTTGGTTCTCCTCTCAGCCGAAATATTGATGAGACCAAACAAGCCCAGACAAGCCACAAAGATGGCTAATCCTGCGACGATTCTGACGAGGCTACTTACTTGTTTATCAGAAAGGTATAACGCTTGAAAATGGGCATCGAGGAACTCGTATTCCAGGTCTCTATCAGTCCCTGTATTTCTCCATTTCTCTTCTATTTTAGGTAGAAGGCTAGACAAGGCGTTTGGATCCAAGCGGAGAGAAATCTCACTATATCCCCAGTCGGGTCTAACGTGCAAGGCCAAGGGATTGACATCATGATGGTAAGAGTTGTAATTGAAATTGGTGGTAACGCCTATGATCTTACCCCATTGTTCTTCCCATGAAAATTTAAAGGCTTTGCCGATAGGATCTTCATAACCAATCTTTTCAGCAAGAATCTCATTGATTACATATCCATGAGCTGAATCACTGGTATAGGCTTTTGAGAAGCCTCTTCCTTCCACGAGTTCAATCTCATAAAAGTCGAGGTAATCGTAATCCACATTGAGGGAAGAAATAGCCAGATTCTGGACAGCTGTATCTTCCCGAAAGTTAATCCCAGTCTGGTGGATATTGCTCCCCAAGCGTTGACCCGAGGCGGAAACGCTTTTTATCTCGGGATATTGAAGGAGGTCTTGCTTGAAAACCTCGAAGTTTCGATTGACTTCCCTATTGGAGGGGATCAAAAGAACCTGTTCTTTGTTAAAGCCCGGATCTTGGTTCAACATGAAATTTAGCTGCTTACTTATTAGTAAAGTGGCCATGATCAAACCAATTGCCAGAGCGAACTGAGTTACCACCAATACACTTTGCAAGGACACTTTTTGCCCTTTTAACAAGATATTTCCTTTTAGCGCCTTGATGGGATCAAAACCAGACATCACCCATGCGGGATACAGCCCAGACAAGAGGCCAATAAGCAAGCAAACAAGGAGCAGGGGAAAAATGATGGTGGGTTGGAATAAGGTGAAAAAGCTCATCTCTCTTTGGGCAAAATCATTCAAGAAAGGGAGGGCTAAAGCGGTAATGCCCAGCGCAATGAGGAATGCTACCAGGGTAAATAAGAGAGATTCAAAGAGAAAAAACCTAGCTAAGATAGCACGTGTTGCTCCTATGGTTTTGCGGATTCCTACCTCCAAGGCTCTTTTGGTAGATTGAGCCGTAGAGAGGTTCATGAAATTGATCCCAGCTATCAGTAAAACAAAGAGGGCCATATAGGCAAAGATCCGTACATATTTTTCATTGAATTTTCGATAGTTTTGGTAATCATGGGTAATGTCGGATGAACCCAGGTGAACTTCGTCCAGGGGTTGTAAGAATAGCTGGTATCCCTCTGGGGCATCTTCTCCCATGTACTTCACCAAGTAGTCTGGAAATTTTTTCTCCAATGCCGCTATATCTGTTCCCGACTGAAGTTTGAGGTAGGTAACCAACCAATTACTTCCCCAATTATTCATCCAGTTACTATCCGCTTCAGGAAAGGTGGGTAGAGAAAGTAAAGCGTCAAATTGTAGGTGAGAATTCTTTGGAACATTTTCCAAGACTCCTGTCACCTTGAGAGCGGTTGTATCATTGCCGATGAAGCGAACTTGTTGGCCTATAACATTGGAAATGCCAAATAATTTCAGGGCGGTTTCCTCTGAAATTACCGTGCTATTTGGCTCATCTAGAACGCCTTGAGGGCTCCCATGCAGAAAGGGAAAGTCAAACAGGCTTAGAAAGCTGGTATCTGTTAGGTATATCTGATCGAGAAAAATTTTCTTCCCCTGAGCTTCGAAAGGGACTTCTGTGCGATTGATAATCCGGGCAAAATTCTCCACTTCGGGATAGTCTTGTTGTAGAGTGGGCCCCATGGGGTACATGGATAGGGCAACATTTTGAGGAATAATTCCCTCCCAGGTTTGTACCTCATTGAGGCGGTAGAGTTGTTCACTTTGGGTATGAAATCCGTCAAAGCTCCATTCGTTGTGGACGAATAGTACGATCAAGAGACAGGAGGCCAAGCCGACGGAAAGGCCCAATAAGTTAATGAGGGTCAGAGAGGCGTTTTTTATCGCATTTCTCAAGCTGAGACGAAAGTAGTTGGAGAGCATAGCAGAGGTTTTGGGGTTGAAAGATTGTATCCGATACAGAGTAAGGATGCAATTTCGCCCCCAAAGGTTTCACGAAGTGTGAAAAAGACCTGAGATTTTCAAAATTTTGGGAACACCCATCCCCTACTACGCTCAATTAAGTTATCCGTGCTCTTTCCGGAAATCTTCCCAGTAATTGGCTACGGTCTCACGCATATCCTTTCTCAACAAGAGAATTCCAATAAGGTTAGGAACTGTCATGAGTACAATGGCGATTTCAGAAAGGGTCCATATGATAGCCGTATCGGTAAACGCGGCCAGGAAGAAGCCCAGCACGTACGCTATACGGTAATACAGCACAGAACCTGAACCGAATAAATAGGTCATCGCACGGTCTCCATAATAGGACCAAGAGATTGCAGTGGAAAAGGCAAAAAGTAGTAAGCCTATACTGACAATGTATTGACCCCAATCTCCAAATAGCCCCTTTTTGAAGGCAATGGTGGTCAAGGGAGCACTATGGACCAGAGATCGTCCATGAAAGGTCAACCCTTCATCTTGGAGCACCCCTTCTTGAACCGTTAGAGAGCCTGAAAAAGGCGTCCCATCTTGAAGTACTTCTACATCTTCTGCCACAGAACGAGCATGAATCAACGTAAAGGGATTCACCGATTTCATTTCTCCTCCATTTACCTGAATAGATCCTGAATATTCGGCTAAGGCTTCCCCGTCAAGCAGGTGATTTCCCAAGGCTTCACGGTGGGAGGCATCGGTATCAGAATAAGTTCCCGCAAGAAATTGCATATCTGTATAGGCAAAATCGTTTTCATGCTTTTCTGACCAAACGCCTGAGGAAAGAATGGTTAATCCCGTTACAAGACAAATAACAATGGTATCAATAAAAGGCTCTAGGATGGCGACGATTCCTTCTGAAACAGGTTCGTCGGTCCTTGCCGCTGCATGGGCGATAGGGGCCGATCCCTGACCTGCTTCGTTAGAAAATAGGCCTCGGTTTACCCCACGATTGAAGGCAAAGGCAATAGTGGCCCCTAAAAAGCCTCCAGTGGCTGCACTACCCGTAAACAAGTCTTGAAATATGGCGACAAAGGAAGGTCCAATATTTCCTAGGTTGGCAAAAATAACCGCAAAGGCCCCGATGAAATATAAAATGGCCATAGAGGGTACCAATCTCTCGGTCACTTTGGCGATCCGCTTGATCCCCCCAACGATGACAAAGCCCAACAAAACAGCCAATACGGCCCCTGTTACGATCTCTTGTATTCCGAAGGTAGCTTTTATGGAAGCAGCAATATTATTTATTTGGGGGAGGTTTCCCGTTCCAAAAGACGACAGAACGGTGGCAACCGCAAAAATAGCTGCCAACCACTTGAGCTTTAGTTTGTTTTTCATGTAATACATCGGCCCTCCAGCAATCGAGCCATCCTCTGCTTTTTCCCGATACTTATGCGATAAGGTAACCTCGACAAATTTGGTTGTCATCCCAAGAAAAGCCGTAACCAACATCCAAAAAAGGGCAGCTGGTCCTCCTAAATAGATGGCGAAGGCCACCCCGCCGATATTTCCCGTTCCTACCGTTCCGGACAAGGCAGTTGTCAAGGCCTGGAAGTGAGATGTATCCCCTTCGTCTCCTTTTTTATCATAGGTGCCTCTTACCACTCGCCAGGCATGGCGAAAGTATCGGATTTGAGGAAAACCTAAATAGAGGGTAAAAAATAAGCCAACTCCTAGAAGTAGGAACACAAACCAGGGAGATCCTCCCAAATAACCGTTGATAACTCGGAGGATATCGTGAAATGCTTGCATGAAACAGGTATAATTTTGGAAAACAGATAAAGCAAAAAGGGAAAATAGAACAAAAAGGGGAAATTCGGAAACCACGAGACTCAGTAAATGTGGAATTAATTCTGCATTTACTGAATAAAATGAGATAATAAGCACGCTTCTTGGTGCTTTTTCCTAAAATTGTACTAATCAAAAATAACATCGTTTATGGGCTCATCACCATTGGCTATCGGAATTGATTTAGGCGGAACCCACATCAAGGCAGTTTTATTAGATGAGGAAGGAAACGTGCAGAAAAAGATTCACACTTCAACAGATGACCAGAAAGGGGAAGCTCCCTGGAAATCCGCCATTAAGAGCTGTTATGAACAACTAAAAGAAGCGGTAGGAGCAGAGAAAATTGTGGTGGGGATTTCAGCTCCAGGAATCCCAAATGAATCTTTTTCGGCGATAGCCTGTATGCCAGGGAGATTGGAAGGCTTGGAGAATTTCATTTGGTCGGAATACCTGGGCTTGGAACGAGTACCTATTGTGAATGATGCGGTGGCTGCCCTGATTGCTGAACATTATTTTGGGGCTGGAAAAGCGCATGAAGATTTGGTTCTGATCACTTTGGGTACGGGGGTAGGAGGAGCCTTAATGATAAAGGGCCAAATCCACTTGGGTTTTATGCAGAAGGCTGGCCACTTTGGGCATTTGAGTCTGGATGCAGGTTCTCAGGTATTGGATATTACTCAAATACCGGGAAGTCTGGAGGATGCCATCGGGAACCACAACGTAAGAGAAAGAAGCTATGGCCGCTATCATTCTACAAAGGAGTTAGTGAATGCTTATAAGAAGGGGGAGCCCATAGCCTCATTCGTTTGGCTTAGTTCCATACAGAAGTTGGCGATTAGCTTATGTGCTATAGGAAATATGGTATCTCCCACCTGTATATTGATTGGAGGAGGCATCTGTCAGGCGGGGGATGATCTGTTTAAACCCTTGGGAAAATTTATGGACGTATTCGAATGGCGACTTACCGGTAAGAAAATGAACATCCAAAAAGTCCTGTTTGACGATTTTGCGGGTGCTATTGGGGCGGCACAAAATGCTCGCATTCATATACATGCCCATTAATTATTTTTTATATATTAAAGCCATGGAACCATCATTAAATGTTTGGGGTAAACCATTAGCTGTTTGTTCCACCCACCCTTTAACGGGATTTTTTCGCAATGGCTGCTGCGACACTAACGAGAGCGATAGGGGAATGCACACGGTATGTGCCGTGATGACAGAGGAATTTCTCGCCTTTTCCAAAGTTTGTGGAAATGACTTGAGTACCCCCCTTCCCGCATTCAATTTTCCGGGATTAAAGCCAGGAGATAAGTGGTGTTTGTGCCTTCCTCGTTGGCTTGAGGCGTATAATGCTGGGATGGCTCCTAAAATTTATCTACATGCTACCCACCAACAAGTCTTGGAACACGTTCCTTTAACTGTATTGGAGAAATTTGCGCTAGATATGGTAGAATGAGAAAATACCTCTTTTCGATTGATGGGAAATCCTTGTGTTGTATAGGCGGTATTTAACATAGCGAAGCGGCCTCGTTATCTAGACCTAATTACTGGAAGGATTAAACTAGACTGATTTTAAATTAGCTAACCCAACCTTAAAAAGTGATTTTTCTTTTGATATTTGGGAGAACAAGTTGCTTTTATGTTCGACCGCATCATCCGATTTTCCATTCAGAATAAGCTGATCATTGGCTTAGGAGTAGGAGCGCTGATTATCTCTGGAGTTTATTCCTTTTATCAATTGCCTATTGATGCGGTTCCAGATATTACAGATAATCAGGTTCAGGTCATCACTACCTCACCCAATCTGGCTGCACAAGAAGTCGAGCAGCTGATAACCTTTCCCTTGGAATTGGAGTTGGGTAACCTCCCTCAACTAGAAGAAATTCGATCTGTTTCCCGCTTTGGATTATCTGTTATTACCCTTGTTTTCGAGGAGTCAATGGATGGCTACTTGGCGAGACAGCTTATCGGAGAACGCTTACAAACAGCTAAGGAAGCCATTCCTGCAGACTTGGGGATTCCCACCATGGGACCCATTACCACAGGATTGGGAGAAGTATACCAGTACGTTTTATTCCCTGATAAAGGCTATGAAAATACCTATTCAGCTATTGACCTACGGTCCATGCAGGACTGGATTGTTAAGCGGCAACTAGTAGGAATTAAGGGGGTAATTGAGGTCAACAGTTCTGGGGGCTTTTTGAAGCAGTATGAAGTTGCTGTAGACCCGGACAAGTTGAAAAGTATGAATATTTCTTTGACAGAGGTATTCAATGCCTTGGAGAGAAATAATAACAATACAGGCGGTTCTTACATTGAAAAAGATCCCTATGCCTTCTTCATCCGAGGAGAGGGGCGGTTCGAATCAATGGAAGAGATCGGCCTAGTATTATTGAAGAGGGTAAATGGGCTCCCTATCCTGATTCAGGATGTAGCCAAGGTGCAGATTGGCCATGCACCCAGATTTGGAGCAGTTACCATGAATGGCATCGGGGAAGTTGTCGCTGGACAAGTTTTGATGCTAAAGGGAGAAAACGCTGCAGCTGTGACGCAGCGGGTCAAAGAACGTATGATACAAATTGCCGCTTCTCTCCCGGAAGGCGTCAAAATAGAACCCTATTTGGACCGAACTAAACTTGTCGATCGCACCACTCAAACAGTAGCGACTAACCTCATCGAAGGGGGGCTAATCGTAATCTTTGTTTTAGTTCTTCTCTTGGGAAATATTCGAGCGGGTTTGATTGTCGCCTCCGTGATTCCCCTCTCTATGCTGTTTGCAGCTATACTGATGAACATTTTTGGGGTAACGGCCAATTTGATGAGTCTGGGTGCCATTGACTTTGGGTTGATCGTAGATGGGGCGGTAATTATTGTCGAGGGCATTACTCATCATTTAGGACTCCGAAAGACGGGCGAGAATATTAGCCAAGCCAGAATAGACGAAGAAGTTGCCCATGCCGCGGGTAAGACCCGAAAAGCAGCTGCTTTTGGAGAGATCATTATTCTGATGGTTTATCTTCCCATTCTTTTCCTCACAGGGATAGAAGGAAAGATGTTTAGGCCCATGGTTCAAACGGTAAGTTTTGCCATTATTGGTGCCTTGATTCTTTCCCTGACCTATGTGCCCATGATGTCTGCCCTCTTATTAGGTAAGAATAAGGGGCTTAGACTGGGATGGTCTGAAAAAATAATCGCCACGTTGTATCAGCTCTATTATCCCCTATTTAAATTGGGGTTCCAGTTTAAACGACTATTTGTCGTATTGACCTTGGCTTTATTTATAATAAGTCTGTTTACCTTGAGCAGGATGGGGGGGGAATTTATCCCCACCTTGGAGGAAGGTGATTTCGCTTTGCATCAGATTTTACCCTCGGGAAGTTCCCTGGCAAAGGGAGTCGAAGTATCCGCAGAGCTGCAGAATATCCTCCTGAAAAATTTTCCTGAGGTAGAGAAAGTGGTTACAAAAATAGGTACAGCGGAGATTCCCACAGACCTTATGCCGCTAGAGGCAGGAGATATCTACGTTATCATGAAACCCAAGGAGGAATGGACCAGCGCCAGAAACCGCGAAGAGATGTTTGCCCGGATGGAAGAAGCACTCAATGAGTATCCTGGGGTTATTTATGAATTTACTCAGCCTATACAGATGCGCTTCAACGAACTCATGACGGGAATCCGACAAGATATTGCCATCAAAATTTACGGAGAAGACCTGGGAATATTGGTTCAAAAGGCTAAACAAGCTGAGCACATCATTGAAGGTATCCCAGGCGTGGGGGATTTGCAGGTAGAGCCAACAGGGGGACTTTTACAAATGGTGGTAGATTATGATAGGATGAAATTGGCAAAGTTTGGATTGCAGTTGGAGGATGTGAATACACTGGTTCGAACCAGTTTTGGAGGAGAAAAAGCCGGGTATTTCTATGAAGGAGAAAAGCGTTTCGAAGTCGTCGCTCGATTAGATGCTCCCTTTCGAACACAGATAGAGGACTTAAGGAAGCTATATATTCCCTTATCCAATGGCTTTCAAGTCCCTTTGGAAGAATTAGGAGAAGTACGTTTTGAGGAAGGCCCCAGTCAGATTTCCCGAGACAATACCCAGCGAAGGATAACAATAGGAGTAAATGCCCGAGGACGAGATGTACAAAGTTTGGTTTCTGAAATTCAACAGGAACTCTCAGAAAATCTGCCCTTAGACCCTGGCTATTATGTTACCTATGGGGGACAGTTTGAGAACTTTCAACAAGCGCGAGCCAGGCTGTCAATCGTGGTACCCATTGCCTTGTTTCTCATCTTTATCTTGCTGTATTTTACCTTTCAATCCATCTGGCAGGCCTTGATTATCTTCACAGCTATCCCCATGTCAGCTATAGGCGGAATCTGGTCTCTTTATATCCGGGGTATGCCCTTTAGCATCTCCGCTGGTGTGGGCTTTATAGCATTATTTGGCGTGGCCGTATTGAATGGGATTGTACTTATCTCCTATTTCAATCAGCTCAAGGCTGAAGGGGAAGATAATTTGTTGGAGCGCATAGAAAAGGGCACGAAGATACGGTTCCGACCAGTTATCATGACAGCTCTCGTGGCTTCTTTAGGCTTTTTGCCCATGGCCTTTTCCGGAGCTCCTGGGGCTGAGGTACAGCGCCCTTTGGCTACAGTAGTTATTGGAGGCTTGATCACTTCTACCTTTCTCACACTGGTGATATTACCTATTCTCTATTTCTTTGTAGAAAGAAGAAAAAATACACAAGGGGGAAAAATTGGGGTCTTGGTCTTCCTATTATTTGGGTTTATGGGAAATACCTTCGCACAATACACGCCCATTGACCTGGAGGAGGCGATTGCTTTGGTGAAGGCTAACCATCCTCTTACTAAAAAGGCCCAATGGAAAACAACACAATATAAGGCCCTGAGTGAAGGGACTAATTTGGCCCAACCAACCCAAGCCAATATTTTCTACTCCGCCGAGGAATACGATTTTGAGCCCAATACCGGTATTCATTCCTTTGGGTTCTTTCAAACCTTCAATTTACCGGCTTACAATGCTTCCTATCGACGCTGGCAGGATGCCAGATGGAAACAGAGTTTACAGGAACAACAACTCACTGAGAAAGAGTTGATACAAGCGGTTACTCAGCTTTATGCGGGGCTTATTTTTTGGGAAAATAAACACCAACTTTACCGGGAGTTTGTAGAGGAATTCGCCGAATTTGAGCGAGTTACAGAATTGCGACTTAAAGGGGGAGAATCAGGGAAAATTCCCTTATTGGTGGCTACTTCTAAGCGGAAAAGCTTAGAGAATTTGGTCAATCGATCAGAACAAGAATGGGAAATTGCCAAGGAGACCTTCAACAATTGGCTATACGACGATGAGCTATATGAAGCAAGTGAAGATACCTTAGCGATATTTCCCTTATTTGACCCTATTGACAACAGAGACCATCCCAGCCTGCTCGTACAGCAAGAGGCCTTGAATGCTGCTGATATGCAAATACAGGTGCAGAAGAGCCGTCAACTTCCCCAAATTCAAATAGGGGGACAGCTTCAACGGATTGCGGGTAGCTTTCCTTTTTTCGGCTACCAATTGGGACTAAATATTCCTTTCCAGGCAAAAGGCTATAAGGCACAGATTCGGGCGGCAGAAGCCCTTCAGGAACAGCAAAAAGCTTCATTGGACCTTGAACGAGAAAATATGGATCTGCAACAGGTGGTAATTCAGAAAAAGTTACTTCAAAATTTAGCTGAGATTGCCTTAGATCAACAGGATTTGCTTCCTGCTGCCCTGGAACAGCGGGAGTTGAGCCGTGAGGCATACCGACAGGGAGAAATCACCTATGCTGAATACATTCTTTTTTTGGAGACTGAGATGGAAACTCGGCTAAACGCTTTGGAAAGGCGCTACCAGCACCATTTGTTATTCGCCGAATGGCAATTTTGGTTCGAATGAGATTAACAAACCATTTTTGGTAGATTTAATTTTATCATATGATTATAAAAGACTTCAAAAAGGGAATAAGGTCTATTTTCCACAGTATGTGGTTCTGGCTAGGGATGGTCTTTTTGTTTGTTTCCTGTTCCACCAGTAATCCGCCTGCTGACCCCGATCACGCAGCAGAAGAAGCCCACCTCAGTAGCCATGGGCATGAGGATGAGGAAGAACACGTTTCCATGGAGCGCCTGCAAAAAGAGATTATTGGATTGAAACTGGGGAGTTTTGAATACAAAGTCCTAAGACCCAGGGTGAAAATGAAAGGCTCCCTGGAAACTCCTCCCTTCAATCGTGCGGAAGTAAACAGCCTGATGGCAGGCCAAGTTCATAAGATTCACATCAAACCTGGTCAGTATATCAAAAAAGGAGGGCTCTTGGCCTCCTTGAGAAACACCGAACTCGTGGATTGGCAACAGATGTATCTTCAAACCTTGGCTTCTTTACAGTTTTTAGAAAAGGAAAATGCTCGACAAAAAGTGCTTGCAGAAAAGGAAGTTGTGGCGGTGAAGCAATATGAAAAGATCAGTTCAGAATATGCTATGGCCTTGGCACAAAAGAAGGGTTTGGAAACAAAGTTTCGTATGTTGGGGATTCCCCTTCCTGAGGTAGATGGGAACCTAGTGCTCGATATCCCTATTCGAAGTCCCATATCAGGCTATATAAAGGAAATTTTTGTGGCGATCGGGACTTCTGTTCCCAAGGATGTTCCCCTATTTGAAATTGTCAATAATCACCACATCCATGTTGACCTTAGGGTATTTGAAAAGGACCTGGCCTATCTGTCTGAAAATCAAAAACTCGAGTTCAACCTCCAAAGTGACCCCAAGCAGGTATATGGTGCCTATATTTTATCCTTGGGGAAGGCATTGGATCCCCAAACCCGTACAGCTGTAGTTCATGCCGAACTTGAAGAAGAAAATCCTTCCCTTTTGCCTGGAATGTACGTGGAGGCAAGGGCACTTATGGAGGCTGATACAAGCTTCAGAAGCCTCCCCGAATCCGCCATAATTACAGATAAGGAACTCAGTTATATTTTTGTGTTGGATGAGGAGCTAGAACATGAGACCCATTATAGACGGGTTCAGGTCCTTACAGGTGCCCGGGAAATGGGTTATGTGGAAGTCCGACCCATAGAACTTCTATCCGATGATACCCAAGTGGTGACAGAAGGAGCTTTCTATTTATTGGCCCAAATGAAAAAGGGCGAAGAGGGAGCTGGAGGACATAGCCATGATCATTAGAGAAATACTTTCCAAGGTTTTGGGAAGAAAGTTTTCTACCTACATTATTTTTAGCATCCCTTCCAATACCTCGTTAAACCGATCGGGATTCTCAATCATGGGGTAATGCCCCGTATGTCCCACCGAATGTACTTCAAAGCCATTTTTGCAATGCTGGGCTAAGCCGGGTTCATGTGTGGGAATGGCCTCACTATTTACGAGATACAGCTTGAAAGGGGATTGTTCTAGTTTGGCGGGGAGGAGTTGGGAGAATTCTGCGAACTTAACGATAGACTCATAGCCTATTGTTGGGTCTGAATGGCCAAAATTATCTTTGACCCTATTTTTGATCTCTTCAGAAGTGGAGCTATGGAAAAGCCTCAAATCCGCAAAGTAAGGGGCGCTCTCTTTGAAATTATCCTTAAAGGCCTTCATGGCCTGTTGGAAGCCTTCCACCTGCTCGGGCGTATACTCCACCCCAATGTCCTTATAATTATCTACGCCGATCAATCCAGCTATCCTGGTAGGATCATTTAAGGCTACCTGCAGCATGATGCTGCCTGACATAGAATGCCCGATTAGGATTACGTCAGTTAACTCCAATGCTTCCATAAAGGCATTTATATCCTTTGCAAAGGAGTCTATAGACCAATCGTGCTGGGAGCTAGTGGATTGGCCAAAGCCAGCTAAGTCTAAGGCGTATACCTGGTAGGTTGAAGAAAAATACGCTATTTGGGATAGCCAGTAATCACTGTTAATGCACCAGCCATGTAAAAAAAGGAGAACTTTTTCTCCATCGCCTTCTTGAAGGTAGCTTAGCTGTGTCTTTCCCTGGTTGATAGAAATTAGCTGTCTTTCCATAAGGTTATTTTCATTATTGGCTTGGTAAACATAACAAATTTCGGAGAAAGGAAGTGACGGGCAGCAAGACAAAGTTGTTAGTTAATTCAGAAAAATTCCGTTTACTTCTCTCCTCCTACTCATCCCTAAGAGCCTCCACCGGATGCATATTGGCAACCTGAAATACATACTGTAGGATTATTATCAAGGCTATAGATAGAGTAATCCCCATACCTATCAGAAAGTTGCCCGGAAGAATGGGAATGCGGTAGGCAAAATCTTCCAGCCAATTGCTGACCATTAGATAGGAGATGGGGAGAGCTAAGATGGTCCCAAGCAATAGGGGGAAAGAAAATTTTCCCGTAAAGTGCTGAATGAGTTGGGTAACTGTGGCTCCCAGGATCTTCCGTATGCCAATCTCCTTGGTATGTTGATAAGTCATGTAGGACATCAATCCCAATAAGCCCATTAAGGAGATTCCGATGGCCAGAAAGGAAAGGATACTTGCCAGGGTAGAGCGCTGTGCTACATATTGATAAAGAGATTGGTATTCCTCATCTACAAAGAAGCTTTCAAAGGGGAAGGTGGGATCTATGAGGTCTAATTCTTTATTCACATAAGCCATCACGGGACCTACACTTCCTTCTTGTATTTTCACTGAGATAAATTGATGCCAACCCCACCATCCTTGATCACCTACGGATCCCAAAAGGTACAGCAAAGGCTTGATCGGCTGATCCAAAGAAGTAAAGTGAAAGTCTTTTACAACTCCGACGATTTCATAGCTGTTGTCGATAAATTCCAGTTGTTTTCCTACAGCTTCTTCCCATCCCATACTTTGGACAAAGGTTTCGTTTACCAGCATCTGTGGTTGAGACTGCCCGCCAAGGGAGTCGGCAAAGAACTTTCCTTGAGCCAATTGCAGGTCAAAAAGCTCAGGAAAATCTTCATCTACTACCCCAAAGTGCAGGTGAAACTGCTCTCCGGTCTTTTCTGATTCCATCATATTTCCCCACATGTAGTTGTGGTAGGGCACAAACATAGAGGAACTTACATGGGCAATTTGCGCGTGAGTTTCTAATCGAGCCTTTAGCTGGGGAATATATTGTAATACGCGCTCAGGTTGAGCGAATTGCTCAGGATCCAGCTGTATAGACAGAATCTGTTCCGTATCGATGTGAAGCTCCTTCTCTTTCATGAATTTGAGTTGTTGATGGACAAATAATGCTCCAATCAACAGAACCGCAGAGACGCCAAACTGTAAGAGGACAAGGCCATTTTGAAAGGCAGTTCCTTTGGGGTCTTTAGGAAGTTTTCCTTTTAAAGAACTAGGGATGGATACCTTAGGTAAGTACCAAGCCGGGTAGGCCCCTGTAAAAACCCCTATGGCCAAGGTAAGCGCTACCATGATGAGAATTTGGGTCAGGGAAAAAGGAATTTGGGAAAGGCTAGGCAGTTCCATTAACTCTGCAAATACAGGAAATAATATATCCGCCAAGACAAAGCCCAGTATACTCCCAATAGATGCTAGTAGCAGGGACTCCCGAATGAGCTGCCATCTTATTTGCCCCTTGGAAGCTCCTAAGGTTTTTTTGACCCCTAAGCCTCTCAGTCGAGTATAGGATCCAGCCGTCAGTAAATTGGATACATTGATGGAGGCAATGAGCAGTACCAGGATACCTATCCATCCAATTATTCTCAATTGTTTGGCGTAAGTGGGATCCTGAGTTCGGTAATTTGATAAGGGTAAAAGGGAAAATTGGCTTCCATTATAATATTCTCCAGTGTGTTTTTCAACCAGAGCGGTTATTTTATCCCCCAATTCTTCTGGTGAACTTCCCGGTTTTAGTTTCAGCAAAATGGGGATACTCGTCGCATACCAATTGACCATTCCTGGGTCTAGTGAATCGCGCAAACTATGCCCTAACAGATAATCCCCGCTAAAAGAGGACTGGATGGGAAAATCTTCGATTATTCCCGTTACCAGAAAATGGTCATAATTTACCTCAATAGATTGATTGAGGGCATTCCCATTGGGGAAGTACTTTTCAGCCAAAGACTGAGTCAGAACGACACTATTAGGCTGAGATAAGCAGCTTGTGGAATTACCTTGAAGCAAAGGGATATCCATTAGAGTGAAGAAAGAGGTATCCACATACATGCCCCTTTCTCGAAAGCGTTGAAGTTCTAGGGAGAAGTCCATTTCTACTCCTGGCAAAATTCTTGTTCCGCCAGCCAGTTCTGGAAATTGTTCTCTCATGCCAGGCCATAGGCTCGCACGGGTATAATACCAGGTATTGTCCACTCCTTCAGGCTGTTCGCCCACCATATACATATACTCATGTTCTGGTATGTGGGAATCAAAATGGTACTCAAATTGAACGTAGTAAAGGATGAGCCAGGCAGCGGCAAAGGCTATGCCTAGTCCTAGCAGCATGATGCTACTGATGAAAGGCTTTCTAAGCCAAGAACGGAGAATGTATTTCATAGTTAATTGGTTTTTGGGTCGATAGTCCACGGTCCACAGTTTTCTTTATGAAAATTCTCACCTGATTTTTCTGTAGTCAATGGACTTCTTATTTATTTTGTTATTCATATTGAACATCGACTATAGACCTTATTCCTTGCTGTGGACTGTGCTCTGTTGACTATTCCCCATTATTCATCCTTCAGCGCCAATACCGGATCAGCTAAAGCCGCTTTGAGAGAATAGTAACTAACGGTGATGAGGGTAAAGCCCATTAAGATTCCACCAGCCCACAAGAAGCTGTCAGGTTTGAGGGTAATGCGGTAGGCGAATTCTTCAAGCCATTTTTGCAGGAGCCATATGGCCAAAGGGATAGCAACAAGAAAGGCCCCTCCTATAAGCAGGAAGAACGAGCGATTTAGTAAGGCAAGAATATTTGCTACACTAGCCCCTAGGACTTTTCTGATACCAATTTCCTTGCTTCTTGCTTCGGAAGTAAAGGCTACCAAGGCAAGTAAGCCTATACTGGCGATGAAGATGGCTAACCCTGAAAAAATGCCTATCAGTTTGGCAAAGGTTCTCTCCTCATCGTACATTCTGGCCAGTTTTTCATCTAAAAAAGAGTAGGAAAAGGGCTCCCTTGCAATATTAGCTTTCCAGGTTTGTTCGAGTTTTTTTAGGGTTTTACCCATATTACTTCCTTGTAATTTGAGTGCGATATGGGACACATTTTCATCACTTAGGCCCATGATAAGCATAGGTTTTATAGGGTGTTTTAAAGAACCCGAATGAAAGTCTTTTGCAATCCCCACGATAATACTCTCAGGCATTTCCTTGGAAATGGCCGTCCCAACTGTTTCTTCAAACCCATAAGTTTTTATAAATTGTTCATTTACCACAAACTCCACATCAACGGCTCCGAGATGGTTTTTCTTAGGCCATTTACCTTCGATAAGTTCTATCCCTAACGTTTTACCAAATGCGGTATCTACCGCTGAGATTGCGATAAAGGCTTCTTCCGTAGCATTTCCCGGTTTGATGGACATGGCCCCATATTTTCCATCTAAAGAGAAGTTACAGCTACTGGCCGAAAGTACTTCTGGGATAGTCAAAAATGCCGACTTTAAGACCTCGTGCTTAGATCCCGTATCTTTATCTTGAATATCCACATAAACTACATGCTCTTCATCAAAGCCCAGGTCTTGATTCTGCATGAAGTGAAGCTGTTTTTGAATCACCAGGATGCTAATAATAAATAAAGCAGCTACCAAAAACTGGACCCCTACGAGTGCCTTTCTTAGAATTCCTTTTTCGATCTGTTGGGAAAAGTGCTTAGCTAGGTTGCCTTTATTTGACAGGAGGAGAGCGGGGTAAATTCCAGATAGTAAGCCAGCCAATATCCCAAGTGAAAGGATCATAAACCAGGAAGTAGGGCTTAGCCATATATTTGGGGTGAAGTCCTTTTGAACGAGATTAGAGACAAAGGGAATGATCAAATCAATGAGGATAATTGCCAAAAAGGACGCCAGTAAGCTGACTATTAAGGCCTCGCCCAGGAATTGGAGGATGAGCTGTTTCCGATTGGCTCCTAGGGTTTTCTTCACCCCTATTTCATGGTCTCTCAGACTAGCTCTCGCAGTAGCCAGGTTCATATAGTTAATGCAAGCTACAATGAGAATTGCCCAGGCGATCAGACCAAAGGTGAGTAAACGGTTTTTCTTGGCCTGACCGATATTTTCATCCAGATGCAGGCTGGTTAAGGGTTTGAGGGAAAATTGAAAATCTGAGTTTAACGATTCCTCTTCTCTTTTGGAGGCATAAAACTCCGCTATTTTGGGTTCAAATGGAGTAGAGGCTTCTGCATCATCGAATATCAAAAAGGTTTCTGCCCCAAAGTTACCCCAACTATCTAAAGAAGATGGGCCTCTGATAATCTCATATCCCGCATGAGAAAGCAGATAGCTCGCTTTGAATTGGGTGTTGTCAGGCAGATCTTCGAGAATTCCTTTGATGACAAAGTAATGGGTACTATCAGAAGAATGGACAGCCATTTCCTTTCCTATGGGATTTTCACTTCCAAAATTGGTTTGAGCGATCTGTTGAGAAATAAAAATACTGTTAGGTGCATCAAATAAGGCAGCTGCTTCCCCCAGGCTTACTGGAAAGTTAAACACCTCAAAAAAGGCCTGATCGACAAATAGAAATTCAGTTGCATATCGACTTAACCCGGGTTTTTCTACTGGCCAGACCTTGGCTTTGAGGTAACTAATGGTCGATACCTGTTGGTCAATCTCAGGATAGCTTTCCTTGAGGCTCTTGCCCATTGGGATGGGGGTGTTCATAAAAAACATAGGAGAATTGGAGAACTCCATGGTGGGATAAATCTTATAGATCTTTTCCGCCCCCGTATGAAAGGAATCGTAAGAATTTTCAAAAGAGATGTATTGGAAGATGATCCAGGCACAGGTGATCCCGATGGACAGGCCCAAGATATTTACCAGGGAGTAACCAGGATGTCTCCTGAGATTTCGGATGAAGGTAATGAAGAAGTATCTAGTCATGGGAGTTAGGTTTGTTCTATACCCCAATTCAAGAGTTATGCCAGTTCCAAAATAGGCAATTACGAGCAGTATGGTCGTATTTTTCAAAAATATGCTTTGTGGTTCTTTTTCAATATCGCCCAAAGATGTTCGTTTTCGGACAGTGGCTTGGGGCTTTGGGGAATTGTTGGTATAATATGGCTGTAGCAGTTAAGCGATTAGAAAATTGAACGCTGAGACGCTGAGGCGCAGCGGAATAGAAACTGCAATTGCCTTCCTAAATTGGGGTAGGTAAAAAAGAGCCTGAAAATCCCTTCTATCCTATCTGAATAAGCAGTAGCACTTATGCCCAAATCCGGTAAAATTCTCATTGTAGATGACGACGAAGATGTGTTGCGTGCCGCCAGGCTCTTTTTGAAGCGCCATGTTCTGGAAGTGGTGACCGAATCTGATCCTTATCGAATTCCCCAGCATATGCAAGTGGAATCTTTCGATGTGATTTTGTTGGATATGAACTTTACTGAAGACGTGAGTAGTGGCTTGGAAGGCTTGGCATGGTTAGATAAAATATTAGAGATTGATCCTTCGGCCGTTGTGATCCTCATTACCGCCTATGGAGGGGTGGAACTAGCCGTAAAGGCCATCAAAGAAGGGGCAGTTGACTTCGTTGTCAAACCCTGGGAAAACGAAAAGCTGCTTGCCACAGTTTTGTCAGCTACTAAGTTGAGGGCTTCTAGAAAGGAGGTCGATCGTCTTCAAGACAGGCAACAGGTGCTAAATCGAGATATCCAAGGGCAGTATATCCACATGATTGGCCAAAGTTCAGCCATGGAACAGGTCTTCGAAACCATAGAACTGGTAGCGAAGACCGATGCCAATGTCTTGATTTTGGGGGAGAATGGCACAGGGAAGGAACTGGTGGCCAAAGCCATTCATCAGCAATCCGAAAGGAAAGACGCCATCTTCGTAAAAGTGGATTTGGGGGCTATTAGTGAGTCCTTATTTGAAAGCGAATTGTTTGGACACTTAAAAGGGGCTTTTACAGATGCTAAGACCTCACGGCCTGGCCGCTTCGAAGCAGCCTCTGGAGGAACGTTATTTTTGGATGAAATCGGGAACCTTTCTCCCCCCATGCAATCTAAACTCCTTACGGCTATTCAGTCCCGAAAGGTTACCAGAATTGGTTCCAATACACCGGTAGAGGTGGATATTCGATTGCTATGTGCGACTAATATGCCCTTGTATGAAATGGTAGAGGAACGGTCCTTTCGCCAGGACCTGCTGTATCGAATCAATACGATAGAGCTCACCCTGCCCCCCTTGCGGGAACGGGTTGATGATATTCCTCTATTGGCGGATTTTTTTCTGAAGGAGTTTGGGAAAAAATATGGTAGGACAATAAGAAAGCTCAAACCCGCCTTGCTGAAAAGGATGCAGAAATATCCCTGGCCAGGAAATGTGCGGGAATTGCGCCATGCCATGGAACGTGCTGTAATACTGAGTAAGGGGCCAGAACTCGATACGGAGGATGTGCTCTTGCACAACCGGTCCTCCAATTCTTCAAGTTTAGGACTAAATATTGAAGGCTTGAGTCTGGAAGAAGCCGAGAAGACTTTGATTAGAAAAGCATTAGAAAAACACCAGGGAAACATCAGTCATGCAGCTGAGGAGTTGGGTATTACCCGTTCTTCCCTATATAGAAGATTGGAAAAGTATGGGCTCTAAGTTTAGGAATTCTTTTCGGTTGAATATTCTTTTTCGGGTGATTATTCTTTCCCTATCTACCCTCATTTTTATCTACCTGGTTTTTCACATGAAGCGCTATATTGGTGCCAGCTTATTTGCCCTTTTCGCAGGCTTAAGCATAGTGAGTCTGTGGCAGTATGTAGAGAAAACTAACCGCAATTTGACGCGCTTTTTTGATTCTATCCGATTTGATGATTTTGAGATGAGTTTCTCTGGAGATCCCAAATTGGGAAAGACTTTTCGCGATCTCAATCTTTCTTTTAATAAGGTGCTAGATTCCTTTCGAGATACCCGTGCACAAAGCGAGGAAAGTCTTCAATACCTCCATTCCATTTTACAACACATCTCTACGGGGGTGATCTCCTTTACTACTAATGGGACAATTACCCTGTGTAATCCCGGCGGGAGGGCTCTTTTAGGGATTCCCAAGCTGGAAGCGATGTCTGATTTGAAAAAATCCCATCCAGAAATGCACGATGTACTCCTCGCCCTTCAAAAAGAGAATTCCAGCCTCTTATACCAACCAGATTCACAAAAACAATTGCTTCTGTCATCATCGAGGGTTTGGTTAAGGGGAGAAGAATATGTGCTGATTTCCATTCAAAATATTCACGAAGAATTAGAAAAAAAGGAGTTGGAGGCATGGCAGACCTTAGCAGCTACCCTTAGGCACGAAATCGTTAATTCCATTACCCCCATCAGCTCCATTGCTCACACCTTAGGGGAATTATTGGGAGATAAATTAGATCCTCCCTTTGATACCCAAACCATTTCTGAGGATCTGGCAAAGGACATAAAGGAATCCCTGCTTACCATTCAGAACCGAGGAAAAGCCTTGGTACATTTTGTCAATGAATATAAAAGCCTCACTCAGGTTCCTTTGCCAGAGTGGGAGCCGATTTCTATAAATGCGATAATTGAAGGTCTGTTAACTTTATTAGGGCCCAACGCAAGTGAGCAAAACATTAAATTGGTCTTCAGCCCTTCAGAGTTACCTAAGATAGAGGGAGACAAGGGCTTATTAGAGAATGCCTTGATCAACCTCATTAAAAATGCCATAGAGGCTTGTAAGGGGAAATTGGGCGCCATAGTAGAACTTAGATCTTCCTTAGTAAACGAACGCGTTCATATCCATATAGAGGATAATGGCAAGGGAATAGCTCCACATGCCTTACCTAAAATATTTATTCCATTTTATTCTACCAAAACAAAAGAAGGTGGTAGTGGGATCGGTCTGAGTATAACGCGTAAAATCGTCTTGTCTCATGGTGGACGGATAGATGTTACTTCTCAATTGGGAAAAGGGACTCAATTTTTAGTTTCTCTTCCGACTAAACGTGAATAATAAATTATTGCTGTACGAAATTTTTCGTAAGAAAGGCAACTTTTTGCAAATTAGAGGCATCTAATAAAGAAAAGATGATAAAGAACTACCTCCTTACTTCCTTCCGCAACTTGAGGAAAGAACCCGGATATGCTACCCTCAATATCTTGGGACTTACCCTGGGAATCACCTCCTGCCTCATCATTTTTCTCTACTTGCAATACGAGCTGAATTTTGATACCTATCACGAGAAAGGGGATTACATCTACCGGATATCCTCGGACATTCAAGAACCAGATAATGCCTTCAGGTGGTCTGTAACCCAAATGCCTTTGGGCAAATCAGTTAAGGCAGAATATGCCGAGGTAGAAGAATATGTTAGGTTCATTCCCAATGGCAATCCTACAGTGGAATACCAGGACAAGAATTTTTATGAAGAGGACTACTATTTTGTCGATAGTACAGTTTTCGATGTATTTACCTTTGAATTAATAGCAGGGAATAAGGAAGAAGCCTTAAAAAAACCCAACTCAATAGTCTTGTGCGAGAGTTCGGCACAGAAAATATTTGGATCTGAAAGCCCTATTGGCAAACAACTTCTTTTGAATGACAACGAATCTCTGCTGGTAACCGGAGTATATAAAGATATGCCCCAGCGCTCCCATCTAATAGCCAATGCCATGATTTCGGCCAATACCCTGGAAGAGAATAACGGTGCTGGAAATTGGGGGGGCTTTAATATTTATACCTATGTCCTGCTCAACAATAATACAAATTATAAGGAATTTGAAGGGAAACTGGCTCAAACCATTGAGAAATATGTTGCCCCTATTTTTGATCCGTTGAATATCAAGATTCAATATGAGGTACTTCCCCTCTTCGATATTCATCTTCGATCCACTTTTGAGGGAGAGCCGGAACCTCTAGGAAGTATGTCTTACATCTATATTTTTGCCGCGATTGGCTTTTTTATGCTCCTAATAGCCTGCATTAATTTTGTGAATCTTTCCACAGCTAAATCTTCGAGACGGGCATTAGAAGTTGGGGTACGAAAGGTTATGGGCTCTCTCAAGACCCAACTTATGGGTCAATTTCTTATTGAGTCACTCTTATATACGTTATTGGCGGTCTTTCTAAGCGTGATTTTGATAATGGGATTAATTCCGCTTGTCAATCGCCTATTGGAATTGGACCTAGAGCTTGCTATGCTGGTAAGTCCATCCTTCTTGTTAGCTGTACTAGGAGTTGTGGGCTTAGTCGGTATTCTTGCTGGGGCTTATCCAGCTTTTTTCCTTTCTGCTTTCGAGCCCATTGCGGTTTTGAAGGGAAAATACACCAAAGGTTCGGGCAGAAATCCCCTAAGGAAGGCTTTGGTAGTGGTTCAGTTTACCATCTCTTTGTTTCTGCTCATTGGAACGGGGATTATCTATGACCAGTTGAATTACGTTCGTACGAAGGACCTGGGCTTTGACAAAGAGCATGTCATGACTATTCCCTTTACCCATCGCTCGCAGCGGGAGAAGTGGCCTGTTTTTCGGGAGAGCCTGTTAAAGAATCCCAATGTCCTTAGTGCATCTACGGCTTCCAGCTCGCCAGGGCGAGGATATGGAAAAAATATTATGTCTGTAGAGTTAGAAGACGGTACCATTGATCAAAGGGGAGTAGATCTGTACCAGGCTGACTTTGATTACATCGAATCTATAGGGATGGAAATTTTGATGGGGAGGAGTTTTTCGAGAGATTTTAGTACAGATTCTACTCAGGCTGCTTTGGCCAATGAGGCCATGGTCAGACGTATGGGCTGGAGTGAACCCATTGGCAAAAAGATTCGCTTAGAAAATGGGAGCTCTGATTCCATCCCCTATATGAAAATAATCGGGATAGTGAAGGACTACCATCACCAATCTTTATATGAACCTATCTCCGCCATGGTAATTCTGCCAGGCTTTAATAATTTCCGAGGACACATCAGGATAAGCGGAGATCAGATTTCAAGGACTTTAGGTGAAATAGAACAAGCCTGGACCTCAGTTTATCCCAATACCCCCTTTGAGTATGCCTTCGTTGATGAGCATTTCCAAGAACAATATGCAGAAGATCAAAAACGGGGTAGGATTTTTCTGATCTTTTCTTTGCTGACCATCTTTATCGCCTGTTTAGGCTTATTGGGATTGGCAGCTTACACCACCATTTTGCGGACCAAGGAAATAAGCATTCGTCGTATTGTAGGAGCAGAAACCCGTGATATTCTGGGCTTATTTACCAAAGAATACTTGGTATTGATAGCCTTGGCAGCCATTCCTGGCTTTTTGATTGCCTGGTATGCGATGAAAAATTGGCTGGAAAGCTTTGCCTACCATACTTCCATGAATTACTTTCTCTATTTGATAGCCTTTGTTTTGATTGCGTTAATCACTATCTGTACGACAGGCTATTTTGCTTTGAAAGCCGCTCATGTAAATCCAGCGGATGCCTTAAAGGCAGAATAGCAGAAGATCAGGGCTTGATTACCAGTTCTTCAAAAAAGCCAGTATCTCGATTCTTTCGGACCTTGTCCCAAAAGAAGTACCGGCCATGCATGGCTATATATACGCCAGGAGGTAAGGTTTGGGCAAAGGCGAGCGCTGAACCTAGGTTAAAGAATCCATCCGAGCTCCCAAATTTGTAGGGAATCATGGCCCCCGTTACGACGATGGTCTTGTTTTTGATCCCATTTGCCAGTGCTTTTGCTGTCTTCACCATGGTATCTGTCCCATGGGTGATGACAATATTTTTCTCAGGGCAGGCATGACAGTTATGAACAATCATGGCCCTGTCTTCGTCTGTCATTTCTAGGCTATCTACCATCATCAAAGTACGCATATTGATGTCTAAAGTAGATCTGCCTAAACGAAACATTTCCGGCAAATGGGTATCCTTAAAGAATAATTTCCCATTGATTAGGTCATATTCCTTGTCGAAGGTCCCTCCTGTTACAAATAAGCGTATTGCCATGAGAGCTTTTTTGTGTGAGGGGCAAATATAGCAATAGTTTCAAGTTAGAGAAGGGAGGTAAACAGATTGGAAGAGGGGAAGCATCTCTTCTAAATTGTTTGCAGACTCAGGAAGTTGAAGCCATTTGGAGAAAAGGCGATACACAGGATGAGCTTGCCCCCATTTTTCCCTGAGATGTTTTAGCGATCGAGCTCCTTGAGATTTTGAAAGCTTTTCATTTTTAGGATCTTTAATCAGGGGATGGTGTAGAAAATGGGTTTCTAGAAAATCGTTTTTATCCAGCAGTTGGGCAAGCCACAATTGGGCGGCAGTAGAAGCCATCAGATCTTTACCCCTCACGATAAAGTTAATATCGAAATGGTTGTCATCCACCAAAGAACTAAGTTGATAGGCGGGTAAGCCATCTTTTTTCCAAACGATAAAATTGGGCGTATGCTGAAAGGGTATCAACCTCTGCTCACCCAGGTAAAGATCATTCCATGAGACAGCCTCATTAGAGGGGGTATCAACCTTCCAGGCCCAGGCTTCCTTTGGGTTATAGTTATTTAAAGACTTGCAAGGACATGGGATAAGTCCTTGCTCTTGGAAGTTTTTTAATTGTTTTCTGGAGCAGATGCAGCGGTATGTCGCTCCTCGCTCATCCAAGTTTTTGAGTGCTTCTTCATATAAATCTAGGCGATGAATTTGAGAATAAGAAGCCTCAAGTTCATCTGGTCCCGAAGGACCTTCATCATAAGGAATGCCTAGCCATTCCAAACTGAAAAAGATGTCATCGATGTACGCTTGCCGTTTCCTGGCCTGATCCAGGTCATCTATTCTCAGCAGGAGCCGTCCTTCCTTAGCTTGAGTGATTAAAGAGGTCAATACAAAAGAAAAAGCATTACCCAGGTGCAAATACCCGCTGGGGGTTGGAGCAATTCTCGATCGTAGCACTGCTGGCTTACTTCCAGTGGGCATCGGCAAACTTTAGGTATTGTTCCCAGTCGAAGGCTGTGATGTCATGCTTGCCCTCTCGGATATGGTAGGCTACCTTTCCCCTTTGGATAGACTGATTAGGAGCAGGCATTTCTTCATTTAAGCCTTCAGTTTGAAATATTTCTTGATAAAGCTCACTAGCCTTTTTTGTAGCTAAAAACTCCCCCTTAGGGTCTGCCCAAGCGTCCTGAGTGGCACTCGCTACGTAGAGAAGTCGGGGAGCTACTAAAGCTAACAGCATATGTTGATCAACAGGTAGCTCCTCTTCCCGATGGTTATATTGGGTGAAATTATCGCAAAACCAGTGTGGGAACCTCGAATTTATGGCATGGGCAGTTTCGCCAAATTTCCTCCGGAAAAGAGCCGCTCCACCACAGCCTGAGTCATTGGAGATAACCATGGCAAAGCGGGTATCTTGAACCCCAGCCCAAAGGGCTGTTTTGCCCAATCTGGAGTGTCCTATCACAGCTACTTTTAAAGGATCTACGTCCTCATCTTGGACCAGGTAATCCATGGCTCGACTTAAACTCCAGGCCCATGCTCCGATAGAACCCCATTCATTCGTATCAGGCTTGGCTTTTCCTTCCCTCAAGAAGAGTGGGTGTACTCCATTTTGAAAACCATCGTCAAAATCAGGGTCACTGTCACCACAGTACATAACGGCTAAGCCATATCCTCTTTCAAGAATCATCTCGACGGGCCACCTGCTCTTGGCCGCCCCTCGGGCTGCTGTAGTCGTTTGGTTATCAGTGATTCCCCACTTTTCATTGTTCTTGACCCAACTGCTGGGCAAGATAATATGGGGATCGGAATGAACCGTATGATTCCCATTAAAGTTCAAGCCTAGAAAAACCGGAACGGGACTCTCAATATTTGAAGGTAAATACAGTAGAAGATCGAAGCTTACTTTCTTACCCTGTCCTGAAATCAGAAGTCGGACTTGCTTGCGTAAGGCCTTCCCATCCAGTGCAGAAGGATCTGATTCTTTTACCTCAACTTGTTGAACCCATTCTCCTTTTGGTGTTTTTCCATATACTTGATCCTCAAATAGGTGGAGAATTTCTTCTCTTCTCAGATCCCAGGCTTCCCGATTATTCTTTTCTGTATTGAAGAATTTCGGTAAGGTATATGTGGGTATTTTTTCCTCCGAATAATTTGCCGCGTTCTGTCCCCAGATAGCCTGGAAAGCGGGCAGCAAGGTGAAAAATATCATGAATCGTTTCATAAATATTGATAAAAAATGCGCACGATTGTTATCTTGATGGATAAAAGGAATATACACATAATTTTTGGGCTGTACAGCAGGAAGCCGTCTTTGGGTAATCTCGAATCTTCTCCCCTTTTTTCTTGGTTTTACTGCTGATAATGAGCTGCGTTTCTTCCATAATTCTCTGTTAAGAATGAAGCATGTCGTTTATATAATTCTAAGCCTTATTTTTTTTCTTCTAGTTTTGAGACCTGTTGAATTAGGTGCTCAAGCCCCTAATACTTATGTATATAAAACGCAGAATGGTATTTCTCTCAATCTGGATGTATACAAGCCCCTAAATTATTCTCAAAGCGGGAGAACACATCCGGCTATTGTTTTCTTTTTTGGAGGAGGCTGGGTAAATGGAAGCAAGGCTCATTTTAAGCCACAGTCAGAATTTTTTGCCAGAAGGGGCCTTGTCTGTATTACCGTTTCCTATCGCATACAATCTATTCATGGGACTTCTCCTACGGTAGCCATTCAAGATGCACGCGATGCAATGCGTTGGGTCCGTTCACATGCCAGGGAATTTCGAATAGATCCGCAGAAGATAATTGCCAGCGGAGGTTCCGCCGGCGGACATCTTGCTTTAGCAACAGCATTGATCTCCCATTATGACGATCCTTATCAGACCATTGATCCCCGGCCGAACGCCCTTATTTTATTCAACCCTGTAGTCAATACCTCCAGCAGGGGTTATGGTGCTCAAAAGATGGGCCGAGATAGTTTATTGGCATCTCCCTATCACAATGTAACTATAGGATTGCCTCCCATGTTGATATTTCACGGAACAAAAGACCGAGTGGTACCTTATCAGAATATTTTAGATTTTCAATCGCGGGTCCAATCTTTTGGCAATTATTGTTATGTATCTTCCTTTCCTGGGAAAAGCCATGGATTTTTTAACCAGAATCGGGGAGGAGGCTTAGATTATATGAAAACCTTGGTAAGATCGGACAAATTCATTCGCTTGTTAGGGTATTTGTAATTCCAATTATATGAACAGATTCTTCTTTTTTGGGGTATGGATGGTATGTGCCTTTGGCGCACAATTCCTAATAGGATGCAATACTCCTTCTACACAGGATACAGAAGAGGACATCCTTCCCAATATCGTCATAATCTTTACCGATGACCAGGGGTACCAGGATGTCGGTTGTTATGGGTCCCCGGACATTTCCACCCCCAACCTCGACCGTATGGCTAAAGAGGGAATTCGCTTTACCCAGTTTTACGTGTCCCAACCAGTATGTTCTGCTTCCCGGGCTTCTATGATGACGGGCTGTTATCCCAATAGGGTAGGAGTTTCAGGTGCCTTCGGACCTAATCGACCCTTTGGCCTCCATCCCGATGAAGTGACATTGGCGGAATTATTGAAGCCCTTAGGATATGCGACAGCGATATATGGGAAATGGCACTTGGGAGATCAATCTCCTTTTCTGCCTACCGACCAGGGCTTTGATGAGTATTATGGTATTCCCTATTCCAATGATATGTGGCCCTATCATCCTGAGCGCCCGGATAATTACCCCCCCCTTAAGCTAATGAAGGACGATCGAATAATTGATACGCTAGAGACCCAGGAGTTTATTACCACAGAATATACCGAAAGAGCCGTTGATTTTATTGAGCGGAACAAGAATCAGCCATTCTTGTTATATGTCCCCCATAGTATGCCCCATGTACCCCTATTTGTCTCTGATAAATTTAGAGGTAAATCTCCCAGGGGCTTGTACGGGGATGTCATTAGCGAAATCGATTGGTCCGTAGGGCAAATTCTCGAAGCGCTTCAGGTCCACGATCTGGACGAAAATACATGGGTTATTTTTACCTCAGACAATGGCCCATGGCTATCTTATGGAGATCATTCGGGGTCTGCACTGCCCCTAAGAGAAGGAAAAGGGACGACATGGGAAGGAGGCGTTCGCGTCCCTGCCATTATGAGATGGCCAGGTACTATTCCTGCAGGTAAAGTAACGGATAAACCCGCCATGACCATAGATATATTCCCAACAGTTGCCAGAATTACGGGCGCTGATCTTCCCGCTCAGCCTATAGATGGAAGAGATATGTGGGAGT
This sequence comes from Bacteroidia bacterium, assembly GCA_965263105.1. Classification (GTDB taxonomy): domain Bacteria; phylum Bacteroidota; class Bacteroidia; order J057; family J057; genus JBCCTX01. The sequence continues at coordinate 3,907,719 of CBDHGL010000003.1, forward strand.
TACTTATCGAACCCAAAACTGCTCCTCCGCATCATGAGGCTTATTTTTTTTATTACCGACAAAATGAACTCCAGGGGATGCTAAGCGGTGATGGAAGATGGAAGATGTATTTCCCTCATACCTACAGAACATTAAATGGAAGATCAGGAGGGAAAGGTGGTCAACCTGTTTTATATGAATATACTGAAACGGAATGGGAACTATATGACTTGGTAGAAGACGTGGCAGAAGCTCAAAATGTCATTGATAAATTTCCTGAAATCAAAGACCGACTTTCTAGTTTGGCAGATAGTGCCAGGGAAGAATTAGGGGATAAGCTATTTGAAAAAACAGGTAAAGGGGTGCGCCCCTTAGGACGGATAGAAACAGACCCGTAAGTGGTACCTTCCTTGTCAGGGAAAAACTACCCCCTCATAATCGGTAATATTGAGAGGAGGGATTTGAGCTTGAAAATTTTCATTTATCTTTTGAATGGCAAAGTTTGAAATGAGGGCATTGCCCCTGGGACTTAATGTATATCCATCCAAAGAAAACAGGCCACCGGTTAGGTAGGTAGCAGATACATCTGAGCCATCAATGGTTTGACCAGCCATGGCATTGTTCATTTGCTGGGCGAGATTGAGCTTGACTACCTTATGTGGAAATTCGGTGTTCTCTGCATGGAAGGATACCACATTTTCTATCTGGCGGTTATATCCGGCAATTAAGGCCCTTACTTGTTGCACTTCTGATTGGTCCAAGACCAAAGAATCAGGGAGGGGGGTATTTTCGGTCAGTCCGATAGCCAGGCCCGCCTCAGAGATGAGACCGATATTGCTCTGAGCAGGCAGAAGAATCCGATCCATAGAATTTGCTTCCCGAATTCCTGTTGTTCCATTAGGCCTGGTAAACTCGATATATATAGGTTGTGAAACACAGGTTAGGCTATCCCAAAAAAGAAAATCAATAGAGTCAAAGAAGGGAAATGAGACTACATCTGGGATATCTGCTACTAGGACAGTCGCTTGGGGATTAATCCGGTAGATAGCCGTGATCAGGGTATCGAGGTGAGCGCCGAATGATTGAAAAATTTCTTCGTTCAGCGAATCCTCCAAGTGACCATTATGGGCAAATTCAAAGACGCTTTCAATTCCTAACCATAGGGTAAACAGATCGGCCTGGACTTGCTCCACAAGTTCTAAATAGGAGACGGGTATGTCCGGGAGAGTCAAACGACGGAAGAAATCGTTGTATGAGCCCAGGTTGTTTCTTGTTACTTCCGTAAGGGCTAGCTTTGGGATACCCAAGTTGTGAAAAGGAGCTGAGTTGACTATATTTTGATCTATGCTAAGGTCAGAATCTTCTCGTATAAATGTAGGTAAGAAGGATCCCTCGATACAGGGATATTGTTGAACCCTTTCAAGGGAGAGGTATCCAGTTCCAGATCGTCCCAAATAAGGTTGGTTAAAGGGAATTTGCTGCACCTCTCTAATCTGTTGGGTAAGCAAAGCTGGAAAAGAGTTCTCTTGAGAAGCACGGTATATTCCTCCATCAGAGGCACCCGCTGTATAAGAATCTCCGATTGATACGTATTTATTGATATTCAAAGACCCAAAATGGAGTTCGACTGGGTCGATCTCAGGTTCACATCCCAATAACACACATACAAGGGCCAGTACCAGTTGCGTAAAATTTCGCTGCATAGGCAAATTCATTCACATTTTGCTTCAACTACTATATCGAATAAAGTCCCCAAAGCGTTTCCTGCTCATCCAGATATTTCTAAAATTCAAAAATTATAGTTCAAAGCTACCCCTAAAACGTTGGTGGTAGATTCATATTTTCCGACAAATACCTTTTCTCTAAGTTCCCCAAAACTTTCCCCCGTGAAGTTAAATTTATAGGCGAGGTCTACTAAAAAATCTTCAAAAAGGCGAATTCCTACTCCAGTCGTAAGTCCTATACGATCTGAATCAGGAAATTCAGGAGATACGAATTCATCTTGAACAGGGGATTCATTGAACATGACGCCAAACCGGATATAATAACGGTTTTGTAAGGTATATTCTGCTCCCAAACGAATTGAAAAGGTATTTTTGAAATTTTTCACCAAACTCTTAGGCAATCTGGGGTTGGACTCTTCTTCCTCACTCGGATAGGTAAGTTCCAATTCATCATAAACTTTCCAGAAGGTGTAGTCAATATCCAAGGCAAACTGGAGGTTATCTAGGGATTTATAACTTATGCCGACCCCCAAGGTCCCTGGAAAAGAAAATTCCGTCGTAAAAGTGCTATCTCGTTCAAATTCACTTTGTAGGGAAGGGGGAACGTTGAAACTAACTTCTCCATCTTCTACGCGGATATCCATAGGCGACCTGAAATTTAACCCAATAGTTGTTCGAATGTTGGGTTTGTAAAATATGCCTAGGTTATAGCCTACTCCATTCCCTTGACCACTTAATTCTAACCAGCCCTCTGTGTTATTCCTACCATTGATGTCCAATATCCTTCTCACCAAAAAATTACCAAAGCCATAGGTAAGTCCTGCGCCTATCCCAATTTGATCATTAATTCTATAACTGATGGATGGTTGAACGTAGAGGGAGTTTATGGAGGATTCTTGAGAAATAAGTTTGCCTTTCCAGCTTTCTGGCCATTGAGTAATGTAGGCAAAGGGATTATAAACGCCTAATCCAAAGGTAACCCGGTTGTTTTTTCCTCTCCAATTAGCGAAGACAGAAATGGGGGTAATCGTATTATCCAGCATGTTGATTGTCTCTGGCGCCAGGCTTTGGCCTCCTAATGTTTGTGGGGAGAAGGCTGTGGAAGGTCTCAAAAAGCTTGACCCCAATTGAATTGAATTTTTCTTGAGAAAGCCCATGGCACCGGGGTTTACATAAATAGAACTGGCATCCAATGCCAGTCCAATGCCTGTATACCCCATACCCAGGTAACGTGCTCCGCTTAGGCTGAGCCTAAACCCATCGTTGCTCCATAGATATAAGGGAGTAAATACGAGCGCTGCATAAAAAAGTAATGCCCTTTTCACAAAACGAACTTCTGAAAGTTAGATGGGAAAAACAAGGTAAATAAGAGGTCAGATTGTCAACTGATGACCCCGCTGCCTAGTAGTTCTTCCCCTTCATACCAGGCAGCAAATTGTCCTGAAGTTATACCTCTTTGAGGGGAACGAAAATGCATGTATAGGCCTTCATGTTCCTGAATCAAGGTGGCCTCCTGCAAGGCTTGCCTATATCTGATTCGTACTTGGTAGGAGCTAGCCTTTCCAGGGGTTAGGCTGATATCCTCTCTAATCCAATGAATATCAGATGTCTCAATGAAAAGGAAATTTCGATAGAGTCCTGGGTGATGATCCCCCATTCCTACATATACAATGTTTGCTTCGACATCAGTCCCAATCACATATAAGGGTTCGGCCTTCCCACCCACATGGAGACCTTTACGCTGACCAATGGTATAAAAGTGTGCTCCTTGATGAGTACCTACTACTTGGCCATCAGTTGGCGAATATGAATAAGGCTTGGCAAGCGTTTTTAGGCCTTCTCTTTCACCGTATAATACCTTCTCACGAAAGAGAGAGGCATTTGCTCTAATTTCGATGATTTTTCCCTCCTTGGGTTTCAACTGTTGCTGGAGAAATTCTGGTAAGCGGACTTTTCCTATAAAACAAAGGCCCTGCGAATCTTTTTTTTCAGCCGTTACAAGCCCCAAATTTTTTGCAATTTCCCTTACTTCTGGTTTGCTCAACTCTCCAATGGGAAAGAGCGCATGAGCTAGTTGATCTTGGGTAACCTGACACAAAAAATAACTTTGATCTTTATTGGTATCTTTTCCAGCTAATAGGCGATAAATAGGAAGCCCTTCAACAATTAGCTCTTCCTTTCTACAATAGTGGCCTGTAGCTACATAGTCCGCCCCCAACTTTTTGGCAGCGGTTAAAAAAATATCAAATTTAATCTCCCTGTTGCATAAGACATCTGGATTGGGAGTTCTTCCCCTCTCATATTCAGCAAACATATAATCTACAATCCGAGCCTTGTATTCCTTGCTGAGGTCTATGGTTTGGAAAGGGATTCCCAGGGTTTGGGCTACCATCATGGCATCATGGCTATCTTCTAGCCAGGGACATTCTGCACTAAGGGTTACTGACTCATCGTGCCAGTTTTTCATGAATAAACCTATGACTTCATACCCTGCTTTTAATAACAGGTAGGCAGCTACGCTGGAGTCTACTCCACCAGATAAACCGACAACTACGCGCTTCATAGAAAAAATCTTCTAAGGTAAATCGAACCCCTAACATACGTATAATCGTGTAAAAAGATGGGGCTTAAATTTCAACGTGATTGAGAAGAACGGAAATAACATCCATGGTGTCCATTTCCGCAGCGTCAGCCTCATAGGTAAGAATGAGTCGATGGTTGAGCACATCAGGAGCAATGGCCTTAATATCTTCTGGTAAGACATAGTCTCTGCCATCCAGCAAGGCGAGTGCCTTGGAACCTAAATTCAAAGCCAAACTGGCCCGAGGGGAAACCCCGTACTCTATATAGGGGGCAAGTTTTTTTAGCCCTTTTGTTTCAGGGTGCCTGGTAGCCATTACCAGTTTGATAATGTAATCTTCCAGTTTTTCAGAAAGGCGAATGTGATCTACCAGGGTCCTTAGTTCGAGAAGTTGTTGGGGGGTCCAAAGTGATTGTATTTCGGGAATAGGGCTAGTCCTGGCCATTCTTCTCATAATCTCTTTTTCATCCACTTCGTTGGGGTAATCGACAAATACCTTCAACATAAAGCGGTCTACCTGGGCCTCAGGTAGGGGATATGTTCCTTCCTGTTCCAGTGGATTTTGAGTTGCCAAAACCAGAAAGGGATCGCTGAGGGGAAAGGTTTTCTCCCCGATACTCACCTGTCGTTCTTGCATCGCTTCCAGGAGGGCGCTTTGTACTTTTGCTGGAGACCTATTGACCTCATCAGCCAGAATAAGGGAGGAAAAAATGGGCCCCTTTTTCTCTTCAAATTCATGGGTTTCTTGGTTATAAATTAATGTACCTATAAGGTCTGCAGGAAGGAGGTCGGGAGTAAACTGGATCCGCCTAAAATCTAGGCCCAGGGCTTGAGCCAGGGTGCTGATCGTCAGAGATTTGGCCAAACCCGGTACCCCCTCCAGTAAAACGTGGCCATTGGTGAGAATTCCAATAAGTAAGCGGTCAATTAAGTGGCTTTGCCCCACGATAACCGTTCCGATAGCCTCTTTTAGGGCCTGAAATTGTTTTACGGCGGATTGAATCTCCGTTTTGATCTGTTGGGATGAAATTCCAGAATTATGTGTTGAAAAAGCCAATAAATGGGAGTTAGATCTTTGCCAAAATTCTATTTAAAATATGTATCAGTAAATGCTGTGGTGAAAATTTACCGCTTATACACCATTTCTCCTCCTACGATGGTCATTTCAATTTCGGTATTTAAGAGTTCGTTAGTAGGAACAGTCATAATATCCTGGGAGAAAATGGTGAAATCTGCTCTTTTTCCCTTTTCGATAGATCCTTTAATATTTTCTTCAAAAGCCCCATAGGCAGCATCAAGGGTATAGGATTTTAAGGCTTCCTGCCTCGACATTTTTTGATCAGGTTCGAAGCCGCCTTCAGGCTTTCCCATTAAGGTTTGCCGTGTGACGGAGGCATAAAAACTGGCTATGGGCGATACCGGCTCAACCGGAGCGTCTGTTCCATTAATTATCCGTGCTCCAGATTGGAGTAGCTTTTTCCAGACATAAGCTCCTTGTTCAATTCTCAACTTTCCCAGCCGGTCTATTGCCCAAGGTCGATCTGAGGACATGTGGATGGCTTGCATGGAAGCAATTACTCCCATTTGGCCAAAACGAGGAATGTCTTCTGGATGAAGGTGTTGGGCGTGCTCGATACGAAATCTATGGTCTTCAGCTTTTTCAGGGAATTCTTTGAAGACTATTTCATATTGGTCTAGCACTTCTCTGTTGGCCCGGTCTCCTATGGCATGGCTACATACTTGGAAGCCATGTTGCATTCCGCCCTTACTTACTTTATGGATGAATTCTATAGGCATCGTGGCCATTCCCACATGATTGGGCCTATCCGTATACGGGTCCAATAACCAAGCCCCACGTGAACCTAATGCCCCATCTGCATAGAGTTTGATAGCCCTTACTGTAAGCCGACCTTCTGGGTCTATTAGGGGACCTTTTTCGTACCATTCATTCAATAAACTGGTATCTCTTCCATGAAGCATTACCCACAGGTTGAGCTTAAGCCGATCTTCTGCTAAGAATTCTTGGTATAGGGTGATATCCCCGTTTCCAGAACCAGCATCCTGGAAGCTGGTAAGGCCATTTTTTACACATTCCTGGATAGCCATTTCAAGGGCTCGTCTATCCCGTTCTGGCGTAGACTCCGGTATGTGTTTGCTAATCAAGCCCTGTGCTAATTCATTGAAAATGCCTGTAGGTTTACCATTGAAATCTTTGATAATTTCTCCATCGTCAGGGAATTCCGAGTTCTCAGTTATCCCTGCTATTTCCATGGCTTTTTCATTGGCAAAGCAAGCGTGGCCACTGGCGTGTGTTAGATAAACGGGGTTATTTGGGCTTACTTCACTGAGAGCATTATGTACAGGAAAACCCCGAAACCATCCCGACTTGTCGTCATTCCATTTACTTTGGTGCCAACCTCTGCCAATGATCCATTCTCCCGGAGCTGTGCTTTTGGCCACTTCACCAACTGCATTTACTAGGTCTTCGTAGCTAGTAAGCCCATTGAGGTCTAGGTTTAATTTTGCGAAGCCGATGCCCATGAAGTGTCCATGGCTTTCAATGAGGCCTGGAGTCATGGTCTTACCTTCTAAGTCAAGGAACTGAGAATTTTCTCCCGTATAAAGGGTATCGATGGCCAACTTATCTCCGGCAAAAATTATTTTTCCTTCATAGATAGCAACAGCTTCAACCTGTGCCTGATTGGGGTCAACTGTGTAGATGGGCCCTCCATAGACCACCAGATCTGCCTTAGGTAATTCGGGAGAGGAGGTGCAGGAGAAGGAGGCGAAAGGGATAATTATCCAAGCCCTTAAAATCGCAAAAAAGGAATTGTAGTTCATAATACAACTAAGGTATAAGATAATTCCGAAATTATCTACCTAAGCCAATTTGTTGGTGAGGCTAGGAAAGTTAGGGTATCGGAGAGCTGAGTATATAAGATAGTAGCTTGCTAAGAATTAATTTTAGCGCAATAGAACCAAAAGAGTGATTTAGGGAGAAGGGATGAAAAACCCTTTCCTATCAAATATAATTTGCTCTAATTCAAGAAGTGCAGCCAGGGTAATTTGGCTATAATTTTGGGAGGCATTTCCAAAACTCCGATAGCTAGTCTGCCAAAGTTCTTGAATGAGCCTCTTGCCTCCACCTTCAGGGTCTCTATACCGCATGACTCGTTTCATATTCGTTGCTCCAGCATGGTAAATATGTAGAACAAACAGGCGAAACCAAAGATCGTCTTCCTGGTAAGAAATATGATGCCTTCGCATGATATTTCTGGCTGCAGGAAGGCAAATGCGATTGATATACCTTGCTGCCCCCCTGGCAGAAGGGGCTAGGTAACGTCTTTCATCAATTTGGTCGTTGACCGTTAGGCCAACACTTAAAGCTACTTCCCCCATCAATTGAAAGGGCCCTTTTGCGCCCACGGGGGAGACTCGCATTTCACCGGGGCTCTCAATCAGGAGAATGGATTGTGCATACCAGGGATCGGTATCCTCTTCCATGAATATACGAATAGCTTCATGGATATCTGGTAGGATATTGGTTATCTTATAATAGTCTTTTCTTCCTTGGGTAACCCAAAGTCTGGTTTTTGGGGTTAAACTAAATGAAAGCCTTATGCTGTCCTTAAATTCACCTCGCTCGACGAGGTTTAATTCATCGTAAGAATAGGTATCTAAACTACTAAGGACTTCCCTTGTTTGGGCGATATTCAATAAGCTATATTGTGGGTCAAGATTGATCACCATACGCCAGAATCTCACTTGAGGAAGTAGGTACCAACCCTCCTCATAAAGCGTTTGATCACTAATAAAAGAATAGGAACTGGTGTCGTTGTAAAACCCTACCTCAATCACCTGATTTTCCCAATTGGGTTGGGCAAAGGCGAAGGAAATCCCTATCGCAAACAAGGTGGTAAAATTTAGTAACCTACTTATCATACCTGTATTCTGAATCTACTACACCTAAATTGTGCCAAAGTGGGGATATGTTTCGAAATAATTCTATATATATTTTGGAATATAGAAAAATATATATATTTTTGTTTTTAGAATAAAATAATAACGGTAATAACAGTTAAATGAATTAATGAGAATTCAAAATATGACAATGAACAACGAACTCGATCTCTTGCGAAATGAACTGACTATAGCTGAAAAAAAGGTAAAAAGACTGAAAATGGGGGTGGTTTTTTTCTCGATATATTTCTTGGGCGTTACCTTAATTTATCTACTTAAAAACAATCTTATTTAAAACTGTTCAAATTTTCTAATCTATTTGAAAGATTTTTACCTATTATTTTTTCCAGGCCCTTAGCATTTCTCTTTTTCCAGGGGGGCCTGGAAGTTTTTCTACCTCAAAGCCAACACCTTGTAAAGTACGTCTTACAGATCCCTTCGAAGAGTACGTTACCAAGGCTGCATCGGGTTCACAGAATGTGTATATTTTGGAAAAAATTTCCTTTGTCCAGAGTTCTGGTTGAGTATTAGGAGCGAAGGCGTCGAAGTATACTAAGTTAAAAGTCTTTTTGGGGTGGAAGTCTTGTAACTCAACCTGCATTTTTTGAAGGACAAACCTTGGCGTTATATTAACCTCTACCCCCCAGGCAGTTTCGTGAATTTTTAATAACAAGTCCTTGCTATCTGAGCGGGCCAATTGATGGGCATAGTTGAGTTGTTCAACTTGCTTTATGTTCAATGGTAAGGATTCTACAGAAAGGTAATGAATTGGAAGTTCAGTAGGGTGTAGTATACTTAGTAGGGCATTAAGACCCGTTCCTAACCCCACCTCTAGGATAGCCGCATTTTTATGGAGTTGTAAACAGGGAACAAGCCCCATTTCAATGAACACATGCCGAGACTCACTTATGGCTCCATGAAGAGAATGGTAATGCTCTTGAAATTTCTTCGAAAAGAGGGTAGAAGATCCATCTCCAGTCTCTATGTGATCAAGCTGTGAAGTCATGGCTTGGGTAGTTTCTCCACGTATAGAGAAGTGGACGGAAAGGCAAACTCTACGCCAATCTCTTCTGCCATATTCATAATGGATAGAAATAGTTCTTGTCGGAGTTTGAGTAAGTCCTCAAAGGAACTGTAGTCAATAAATATCACATAGAAGATATTTAAGGAAGACTCTCCCATTTCATGAAAGTATACCAGGTTATCTGTATTCCTCGTTTTGGGGTGAGCCTGAATGATTTCTCTACTTTTTTCTACAAACAGATCCACTTTATCAGATGGGGTATCATAGGTGAGCCCCAGTGTCGTGGAATATCGTCGGTAATTTCGAACGGCATGGTTCGTAATGGGCAGATTGGCGAGGGTCCCATTGGGAATACTCATCATGGCTCCATCCACTGCGCGTACCCGTGTAGATCTTACTCCAATTTCGACAATTGAGCCCGTTGCTACCGAGGATTCGATGAAATCTCCAATTTGGAAGGGACGGTCCAAAAAAATGGTGATGGATCCAATAAAATTTTTAGCCGTGTCTTGGGCGGCTAAGGCAAGTGCCAGGCCTCCAATAGATATGCCTGCTAATAGGGCTGTTACATTGACATTGAGGTTTTGGAGAACAAAGAGTATTCCAATAACCCCTACGATTATCTTGGCCAATTTACTTACCAACGGGACCAACTGGTCATCCATGGTAGTTTCTGTTCGCCCTGCTAGGTTGAGGAATATGCCAGAAAACAAATCAACGAGGCGGAAAGCTGCTAAGATTCCAAAAAGAGACATCAGAATTTTCAGGACTATGGAAATATAGCTTGTAAACTCAATGGGCAGGAGCAGGGAGGCAAATAGCCGATAGATAACGGAAAGCGTAAGTAAGACACTTAAAGGTCTGGCTACAGGCCTGATTTTTTGAGGATCAACCCATGTGCTGTCAGAAATTTGAGGGACTAGCTTTTTGATCAGAAATCTAAGGCCTCTTGAGAGAATCCAGTATATGAGAACTCCCAAGGCTAGCAAAATCAATATCCCCTGATACTGCCATACTTTTAAGCCCCAAAAGTTTTTCTGTCCTATCTGGGGAGAGATGTTAACCCATAAATCTGAACCAAAGGGAAATACTTTTTGGTGAATTTTGGGTACGTGAAAAACCGTATGACGGGAATAAAGCCACTTCCCTTCGATTTTATAGAGATAGATCTCAGGATATTTGGGGAAAATTTCAAATCTATTTCTTTTTAGAGAGTCTAGGTAGTTCTGATCGTCAGGGATCTGCAGGGTATCAATAAAAAAGGATTCTCCGTCGAATATCTGTTTGAGCTGTTCTGCGATTTCCAAGGATTGTTCAAAAGAAATTCCACTTGTATCCAGGCTTTGGGCCGAAAGTTCTGGTTGGTAACTATTTTCTTGCAGATAGATCAGGTGACGGGCCACAGATTTTCGGGGAGATGACAAAGGTCCATTGGGCATGGATACCTTGGGAAGAGAATCTATGGAAAGGGTATCCTGCTGACTATAGGAAGCTTCAGAAAGGAAAAAGAGAAAAGCGGCACAGAAACATATTTTTCTCATGATTCGCAAGGGGGAAAAATACCTGGAAAGTTTAAGCATCAATGTGAAGCATCGGTTATTTCCATCCAAAGGTACAACTTGATGAGAAATGTTAATACCTTTGCTCGGAATATTAATGCAATAGGGCCTTTGATTTAAATTGAATATGAAGATTATTCCAGCAATAGACATTATCGAGGGGAGGGTAGTAAGATTAAAAAAGGGGGATTATGATCAAAAGGTCGTCTATCACAAAGATCCCATAGAGGTAGCCAAATCCTTTGAAGGCCATGGACTATCTTACCTCCATTTGGTAGATTTAGATGGTGCTGAGCAAGGCCGACTGGTAAATGCCTCTATCTTGGAAAAGATTTGTTCCGCTACCCAATTAAAGGTGGATGTAGGAGGAGGTATCAAGAAAGAGGAGGACTTGCAAAGGGCGCTGGATGCAGGAGCTGAGCAAGTTAATATTGGGAGCTTGGCTGTAAAAGCGCCGGAAGTCTTGACAAATTGGATGGAAAAATATGGGCCGGAGAAGTTTATTTTGAGTGCGGATGTAAAGGAGGGGTTTATAGCTATTAATGGATGGAAAACTCTCACAGAGATTTCTCTGAATGATCTTGTGGAATCCTTTGTAAAAAATGGCTTACAGACCGTAACCAGTACAGATATAGCACGAGATGGAATGCTATTGGGGCCATCTCTGGACTTATACGAAGGACTGAGGAAGAAATTTCCTTCCCTAAACTGTATTGCTAGTGGTGGGATACGCGATGAAGCTGATTTGTATGCCCTCCATCAAAGGGGTGTTTATGGAGCTATTGTCGGAAGGGCTATATATGAGGGAACCCTGGCCCTGGATTCCCTAAAAAACCTATCATTTTAACACCATGTTGACCAAACGAATAATTCCCTGTCTTGATATAAAAAATGGCCGGACGGTAAAGGGGATCAATTTTGTCGATTTGAGGGATGCAGGAGATCCGGTTGAATTGGCAAGAGCCTATTCCCTTCAAGGGGCAGATGAGCTTACTTTTTTGGATATTACAGCGACTATAGAAGCACGAGATACCCTGGCGGACCTGGTACGCAGAGTGGCCCAAGAGATTAATATACCCTTTACAGTTGGGGGAGGGGTTCGCAGTATTGCGGATGTTTCCCGCTTATTAGAAGCTGGAGCCGATAAGGTTTCGATCAATTCAGCTGCAGTTAAGAATCCCTCTTTGGTAGATGAGATGGCCAAGGAATTTGGTTCCCAGTGTATTGTGGTTGCCGTCGATACCAATTTTCACGAAGGTAGTTGGAAGGTTTTTACCCATGGAGGACGAAATCCTACCTCCCTTCATACCCAGTCATGGACCCAAGAATTAGCTGATAGGGGGGCGGGCGAAATTCTCCTGACCTCCATGGCTTCGGATGGGACACAGGATGGGTATTCTTTGGATATCACAGCTGCTGTCTCGGAGGCCTTACCAATACCGGTGATTGCTTCTGGAGGAGCCGGAACCCTGACACATTTTTGGGAGGCTTTTATCAAGGGCAAAGCCGATGCTGCTTTAGCAGCTAGTGTCTTTCACTTTGGGACCATACCCATTCCTCAGTTAAAGGCCTATCTCAAGGAAAGGGATATTCCCATCCGTACGGTTTCATGAAACTTTCATAAAGCAACTAACAAATCAATTTCAAATTCTCTCCTATGCCACAAGATTCTTCCATAGATTTCCTATTAGACCTTGCAAAGATTATTCGGGAACGGAAAATAACTCCCAAGCAGGGCTCCTATACCTCCAAACTGTTTGCCAAAGGAATCAATAAGATTGCTCAAAAGGTAGGTGAAGAAGCCGTTGAACTCATTATCGAGGCTAAAGATGAGGATCTTAAATTATTCAAAGAAGAAGCAGCAGACCTCATGTATCATTACCTCGTTTTGTTGGAAGCAAAGGAGGTAGCCTTGGAAGAGGTGGTGGAGGTATTGGAAAAAAGGCATTTATAAAAAAAATGGCCCCCGGGAGGGGGGCCATGACAAACTCCCTGATAATTGAAAATAAAGAGTCTTTTCTGGAGCGTAATCCCTTTGAGTAGAAGAAGGGAAAGGGATCAGGGAACCAAAATGAAGTGGAAACAACTAGTAATGTGCTAATGTGCATGCTTGCCTCCCCGGACTTTTCTGTAATTCTTTTGTATCTAAATTAACTTCAATTTTTTCGTACTTCCACTTCAAAAAAAGTTGTCCTTTCTGCTTTATTTTCTCGTCAACACTATTCAGTTTGTTTGTTTTTTCTATAACCAAAACTACTAGGAGTATCGGTATATTCGAGAGTTCATGGGGTAAACCGGCACAAAGTCCACCGCAGCCGTGTGTTTTTGGGTAGGAATTGTAATTGTTCTTACATGGAATTTTTACAAATATCCCTCATGATTGAACCAATTAAAGGCCTCTAGCGCTGCCTCTTCAATAGGGGTTTGGGGGAGATCGAGCTCTTTAATGGCTTTTTGGGCAGAATAATAGTGGCCTTCACAGGCTATTTTGGCCATTGGATAGGAAATTGGAGGGTTTTTTTCCGATAAATAACCTATAGAGGAACCAACTCTACCAAACAGTTTTAAGGCATAATTGGGGATTTTATAACGAGGCTTGGGTACTCCGATAGCCTCGGCCATACGGGTCAAGGCTTCTTGATAAGTTAGGTTTTCATGTCCCAAAATATAACATTCTCCTATTTTCCCTAACGTCAAGGCCTGGCAGATACCCCAAGCTACATCTTTGACATACACCCAATTTTTCCCGCCTTGAGTATATCCTGGTAACTTCTTCCTGGCAAGAGCCAGTAGCATGGCCCCGGAACTGGGCTTGCTATCATAGGGACCGAGCATAAAAGTGGGATTGACCACTACACCGGGAAGTCCTTGTTCCTCTGTGGCCTTTAACACCAATTGCTGTGCCTTAGCTTTTGAATGGATGTAATCCAGTCCATAGGGATTATTCTGCCAGATTTTTTTCTCTGTTCCAGGGGAATCCTTGCTTCCAAAAACAAAGGAATTGGCACTCCCTACATGAATAAACCGCTCAATCTCTTGGCGCAGGGCTAGGTCTATGAGGTTCTGAGTTCCTTGTACATTTACTTCTTGAAAAATACTCCCTTTACTAGGCCATACCTCTGTATGTGCAGCTATGTGGACAATTGCTTCACATCCTTCAGCGGCTTTTGCTAAAGAAGCTGTATCCTGTAGGCTTCCCGGGCAGTGTTGTAGATCCAGGCCTTTGAGGGTGTTCATCCCGTTATTACGATGGATCAAAACATTTAGCTCGTAATTTCGGTTTAGTAACTCTCTAATGGTATTACTTCCCAAGAGACCCGTTCCTCCGGTAACTAAAATTCGATTGATTGACATAGGGTTATGGGCTGAGGAGAATTCATGAAGTTTTGGCAAGAAAGAAAAATAATGAATGCCAATATGGCATTTGGGGGTGTCAATATGGCTGGTGTGCTTGAAAAATTGTCCCTATTTTACTCCTAGGTAAGGCATTTGCTTCTTAATCGAATAAAAAATATAAAAAGCAGCATGGATTTTAACAATTATACCCTGAAGGCGCAGGAGGCAGTGCAAGAGGCTGCACGGGTAGCAAAATCCCAAAAGCAGCAAGCTATAGAGCCTGGGCACTTGCTCAAAGCCCTTCTAGAAACAGATGAAAGCATCGTTCCTTATGTGTTGAGGAAACTTGGGGTAAATACCCATTTTTTAGCTCAAAAACTTGAGGAGGTCTTAGAAAAATATCCCCAGGTGAGTGGGGCGACGGGAGGGCAATATCTTTCCAATGATCTTCACCAGGCACTAGAAAATGCCAATGAGATTGCAGGAAAATGGGAAGACGAGTTTATTTCGGTCGAACACTTGCTCGTAGCCTTAGTCCGCTCCAAGAATGGAGTTGGGGCCTTATTAAAAGAACAAGGCATCTCCGAAAAGGACCTGAAGAAAGTTTTGCTGGAGATACGCGGGGGAGAGAAAGTAACAGGGCAAAACCAAGAAGCTACCTATAACTCCCTGAAAAAATACGCGCGTAACCTCAATGAGATGGCTCGTAAAGGAAAATTAGATCCAGTAATCGGTAGAGAAGATGAAATCCGACGAGTGATCCAAATTCTTTCTCGTAGGACCAAAAATAATCCAGTCCTAGTGGGAGAGCCTGGGGTGGGAAAAACTGCCATTGCGGAAGGGCTGGCTCACCGCATTATTCAAGGAGATATTCCCGAAAACCTCAAATCCAAAACCCTGTATTCTCTGGACATGGGGGCTTTAATCGCTGGGGCTAAGTTTCGCGGGGAGTTTGAGGAACGCTTAAAGGCAGTGGTCAAAGAGGTGGTAAAGTCTGATGGATCAATTGTGCTTTTCATCGATGAGATTCACACCCTAGTAGGAGCAGGTAAGACCGATGGGGCCATGGATGCGGCCAATATTCTTAAACCTGCATTAGCTAGGGGCGAATTGCGGGCTATCGGCGCAACCACTCTGGACGAATACCAAAAGTATATCGAAAAGGACAAAGCCCTGGAGCGTCGGTTCCAGTCGGTCCTGGTAGCTGAACCCAATGTAGAAGATACGGTCTCTATCCTGAGAGGAATCAAAGAAAAGTACGAAGTACACCATGGGGTTCGGATTACAGATGGGGCCATTGTTGCCGCGGCAGAACTCTCCAACCGCTACATATCCGATCGCTTTCTTCCTGATAAGGCTATAGACCTTATTGATGAGTCTGCGGCCAAGTTGCGTTTGGAAATGGACTCCATGCCGGAGGCCTTGGATGAGATTGAACGGAAAATCCGTTACCTGGAAATAGAGAAGGAGGCACTTAAGCGGGAGAAGGCGGAAAAGAAAGTTGCAGACATAGATAAGCAACTGGCGGACCTCCAGGAAAGCCGGTCGCACCTCAAAGCCCACTGGGAAGAAGAAAAGCGAATAGT
Organism: Bacteroidia bacterium; assembly: GCA_965263105.1. Lineage (GTDB taxonomy): Bacteria > Bacteroidota > Bacteroidia > J057 > J057 > JBCCTX01. The sequence goes on from CBDHGL010000003.1 coordinate 3,923,468, forward strand.
GCTCTCCATACGGGAGTCCAAGCAGAACCTGGATATACTCCGTACCGAGGCCGAAAAGGCAGAACGCGAAGCGGACTTTGGGAAAGTCGCAGAAATACGATACGGTAAGATGGCAGAAGAGGAGCAAAAAATTGAGGCGAAGAAGGCGGAACTCAATACCTTTCAGTCTGATCTACGCATGATGAAAGAGGAAGTAGAAGCAGAAGATATTGCAGAGATCATATCAAAGTGGACAGGGATTCCTGTGTCCAAAATGGTGGAAGGGGAGAGGCAAAAGTTATTGAAGTTGGAGGATGAATTGCACAAAAGAGTGGTAGGGCAAAATGAAGCAGTCTCTGCAGTCTCTAATGCCATTCGTAGGAGTCGAGCAGGCCTTCAAGACCCCAACCGACCTATTGGATCCTTTATATTCCTGGGTTCTACAGGAGTAGGAAAAACCGAACTAGCCAAGGCCCTTGCTGATTTATTGTTCGATGATGAGAAGGCTATGGTGAGAATCGATATGTCGGAGTTTCAGGAAAAACACTCTGTGAGCCGGTTATTGGGAGCACCTCCAGGCTATGTGGGCTATGAAGAAGGGGGACAACTCACTGAAGCTGTTAGAAGAAAGCCTTACTCGGTCGTTTTGTTGGATGAAATTGAGAAAGCCCACCCGGACGTATTCAACATATTGTTGCAGGTCTTGGATGATGGCCGCCTGACGGATAATAAAGGAAGGCTTGTCAACTTTACCAACACCTTGGTGATCATGACCTCTAATGTGGGATCTCATGAGATTCGGGAGTTTTTGGCAGAAGACAAAAGCTTAGAAAATTCTTTTGAAGAAATGCTCATCGTAAAAGAGCGGGTGTTGGACATCTTAAAACAATCGGTGAGACCCGAATTTTTGAATCGAATCGATGAGACGATCGTATTCTCTCCCTTGGGTCAGGAAGACCTTAAGCAGATTGCCACTATACACCTGGATCTGTTGAAAGAGAACTTAAAGGAGCAAGACGTAGAGGTAGAGTTTACTCAAGAGGTAGTAGATTTTATTGCCCGGGAGGGATTCGATCCTCAGTTTGGAGCCCGACCCATAAAACGGGTCATCCAAAGGGAAATTTTGAACGAATTGTCCAAAGAAATTCTTTCCGGGAAGATCAACAGAGAGTCAAAAATCAGGGTTTCTACTGAATTTGGGGTATTGAAATTCGACGAATTACCAAAATCTGAAGAAAATCCGGTGCATTCAGCGAATTGACAGATTTTTTATAAGAAAAATTTCTTATATTTGTGATGGATGTTTTCATGGTTGTTAAGTGCCTCTATGTTGGGAAGCATAGGGGCTTTTTTTGTGACCCCTCAAAAATCCAGCCCGTGAGCGTCTTTCAAGAAGGGTAATTTCTCCCTGATAGTGCCTAAATGTTCCTTTTCCAACACTGATCGCTACTAAGCCTTCTCGATCCATTAACATCTCCTGTACTTCTCCCAGAGGATCTACTACCATCGTACTTCCAGAATAGCTTAATTCATAACCGTCTACCCCTACTCGATTTACCCCTATGGTATAGCATTGGTTTTCAATGGCTCTAGCTTTCAATAGGGCCTGCCAATGTGCTACCCGTTTTGCCGGCCAGTTGGCCACATAGAGAAGCAGGTCATAAATTTCTTCCCCCTTTTCTTTACCGATATTCCTACTCCAAACGGGAAAGCGTAAATCGTAACAAATCATGGGACATATGCGCCATCCCTTACAGGTGAATACCACTCTTTCCTCTCCTGCTAAATAATGTTTATCCTCACCTGACATGGAAAAGGGATGCCTTTTATCGTAAAAGGCCTCAATGCCTGTAGGAGAAATCGCCCAAAAGCGATTGGTGAAGCCTTCGCCTAATCGCATGATCATACTCCCCACTACCCATAGATCCCATTGTTGGGCAAGGGCCTTCATCCATTGTACGGTGGGACCCGATTCATCTTCAGCTAAGGGACCTGGATTCATGGAAAACCCGGTAGAAAACATCTCGGGTAAGACGAGCATATCTGCTTTCGGAGGATCTTTTTCCAGCATGGCTTCTATTTTCTGGAAATTTGCCTGAGGATCCTCCCAGACTAAGTCTAGCTGTAGACTGATTACGTGTAAATTTTCTTGTTCCATTTTTTCTATTTGGTGCGGTATTGCAGCCTAAAACCCCCGTGTCTTTGCGCCTCCGTGTTCATCTACCATTGACTATAGCCCTTTTTTACTAACTTTGCCCGAACGATTTTGAAAGAACTTCCGTAGTGAAAGCAATATGAAGATTTCCGCGCTTATTTACATTTTTATTTTTGTCGCCCTATTCCTGGCTATTCGCATAGGTTTATATGGCTTATTTAAGAAGGCTGGCAAGAAGGGATGGGAAGCCTTTATCCCTATTTATAGTGATTATGTATGGTTGGAACTGATCGGCAAGCCGGTATGGTGGGTCGTCCTTACCCTGATTCCCATCGTTCGGACCTTGATCAAGGTTTCCATGAATATAGAACTGGCCAAATCCTTCGGGAAGTATTCCCTATGGGACCACGTGCAGGCCGTGGTATTGCCCTTTATTTATTTCCCCAAAATAGGATTTAACAAAGAAACTACCTATTTGGGCCCACCTGAGACCCATAAGAATGTCCCTCAGAAAACGGGCTTGAGAGAGTGGGCGGACGCCTTTTTATATGCAGGTGTTGCGGCTTTGATCATTCGGACCTTTTTTATAGAGGCTTTCATGATTCCAACTAGTTCCATGGAACGCACCCTCATGGCAGGAGACTTTCTCTTTGTGAGTAAGTTTCATTACGGTCCGCGCATGCCCATGATTCCCCTGGCCGTCCCCTTTGTCCACAACAAAATCAAAATAGGAGGGGCCACCCTTCCCTCTTACTCAGACGCTATTCGCTTACCCTACCTCCGCTTTCCCGGCCTCAAGAAGGTAGAGCGCAATGATATTGTTGTCTTCAATTATCCAGCTCATGATATCCATGACCTGGGGGATGGAGCAGGCTTGGTAAAGCCTACCAGTTTGAAAGAAAACTACATCAAACGCTGTGTGGCCATTCCGGGGGATACCCTGGAGATCCGCAATCAGCAGATTTACATTGACGGAGAGATAGGCTGGAATCCTCCCGACATGCAGTATCAGTATAAGGTCGAAACCAATGGGACGGGTTTTCCCTACAGCCGAATCCAAAAGTTGGGCTTCCGCAAACCTACCAATAGCAATCCCAACTTTATCCAAGTGAATAATTCAGCTTATCTCTTTTGGATGCCTGAGGAAATTGCGGCGGAGTTATCCGACTTCAGCAACGTAACTAACATTGATACCCTCTATCAACCTGCAGGTCAGTTTGATATGTCCAGTAAAATCTATCCTCAGTTTGGCAACAAGAAGGGACAATTATTCAGCCATAACATCGATAATTTTGGGCCTATCGTGATTCCCCAAAAAGGGATGACGGTAAAATTGACCCCCAAGAATCTTTCCCTATATCAACGTCCCATTGAGGCCTATGAAGGACATGATTTGTCCGTGGAGGGTCAAAGTGGAAAGATCCGGATTGACGGCGAAGAAGTTGATAGCTACACCTTTGAGATGGATTACTATTTCATGATGGGGGACAACCGACACAATTCAGAAGATGGACGCTATTGGGGCTTTGTACCCGAAGACCACATTGTAGGTAAGCCCCTATTTATCTGGCTTTCCTATGAGACCGACTTTGGTTTGCGCTTGAATAGGATTGGTACCAAATATATCAATTGATAGAAAGCTATCTAGTCAAAGTACTATGGTACAAGATGTAACTATACGATGGAGAGAGCTAGAAAAATGGCTAGAAGAACGCTTTTCCAAAAAGATGACGCTAGAGTCCATTCTTTTCCTCATTGGCGTTCGGGAACTCGGCGAAGTCCGACAAGAATTCACCAAAGAGGAGAAGGTCGACCTGATGCACATCGCCATATGCCGCTTGTTTGCCCAATCGGGCTACTATAAGTTAAAACACATCGACCAAGAGGGTTGGCCCCACTGGGAATTGCTCAAGCCCTTGCCTCATCAGGATATGTTTTCTCAGGAGTATCTGTTAAAGGAGCATATTTTGGCCTACTTTGAGGCAGAGGGGATTTGGGAGTGAGGGATCGGCTGTTTAGTAAGATAGTCCACGGTCCACAGGTTGGATTCTGAGGGAAATCAAGACTATTGACTAAGAAAACGCTCATTCGGATAGGTTCGGGTCTTAGTGGGACCAAGAATTTATCAATGATTTTTACGATTAATTCCCCAGAATCTCGGTCTCACAGAAGTCCATTTTATCAAGTGGATTTTTAATGTATGAATTTTTCCAAATAAAAGGTAATTGTTACCCTAATCATTTTTAGGACATAACACTATCTGGATTCTTACCGTATTTCTTGATAAATTATCCATATGAAGACATTGACTATAGATCTCCCTGAAGAAGTAAATGAAAGAGAAGCTCGTATGACCATCGCTGCAGCTTTATTTGATAAGGGAATCTTTTCCTCTGGTCAGTCAGCCGAATTTGTTGGGATTTCAAAAAGAGAATTTCTTGAAACGGTAGGTAATTTTGGGGTATCAATATTTGGTGAAACTGTAGAAGACCTCAGAAAACCCGTGGACCTATGAGACGTGTGGTTATCTCTGATACCAGTTGTCTTATTGCCTTAAATAGAATCCAGCATCTTGGCCTATTGGAACAAGTGTTCCAGGAGGTATGGACTACTCCCGAAGTCAGAGATGAATATGGAGCCGATTTACCAGCATGGATTGTTATTCATTCTGCAAAAAATAAAAAACTCAAATTCCAACTTCAAAACATGCTAGATCCTGGGGAGGCAAGTGCTATTGCACTTGCTTGTGAACTTCAAAATAGCCTTTTGATTATAGTTGAAAAAAAAGGAAGAAAGATTGCTATCGACCATAATATTGACATAATTGGCACTTTGAGGATTCTTCTCTTAGGCAAAGAAGAGGGAATAATCAAGCAAATCGCCCCCTTTGTCAATCAATTAAGAAAAAGTGGATTTAGGTTTTCTAAGACTATTGAAAAAGAGTTATTGAAAGAAGCTGGAGAAAATTGAAATTAAGATTCCCAAATTGGGAGATTTCATGGGAGTTGGCAGGGATAATGACTGCTTTAGCTAATCTCATTTTTTAGATTGGAATAATTTGGCTGCTAAAGCCAATTTGTAACTTTAGAATGATGGTCCCCCTCAGACCGACATCTTCAAAGTCAAATCTAACTTCATACCAGCTAGGGAACTACCGTTAAATTTCTACTTCCTCCACCGTGGTCATTTTTTTTAAAGTATTTCCCCACAAGAGTAACGACAGAAGTACAGAAAACAACAGAGCCCCTACTTCTTAAACCCCAACAACTTCACCTGCACATACATCGCTGAACTATTGTAATGCTCCCACTCCTGAATCTTGCCCGCTCTGAACCAGAGGGGGACGGGAAGGTTTTTTTCTACTTGGAGCTCCATTTGGCAGAGATAGGAATAGCCGCTTGGGTTGCTTCGGGCGTAGGCGGGGATGACTCGCTCGGATAAGGAAGGAGAAAAAATAGAGGGGGAACCTAGCAAGTGTTCCTGGCTAGTTTCAGTTCCCAAGGATAAGGTAGTCTGGGGATTTTCAGGGGAGAAGGATAGGTCTTTAAGGGAGAATTCTTGGACGTTTTTCTGGGGCTGACTTTTCATCCAAGACAATTGCTGGGCAGATAATTCCGATATGCCGAAACAAACTGCCAATAGGAGAAAATACCTGCCTAAATTTGATGTATTCATGCTTGCTCACAAATTATCCAAAATCTTTTAGACAAATTGTCAACTTAAAGATAATTGCTGAAAGATTTGGAGAGAAACATTTACCTTCTAATTTTGGTAAAAATTGCCTCTCTACTTCATGAAATCACAGGCTTATAGTTCTTTATTGACGGATCTTACTCCCCTGACCATGGCCTATGGCTATTGGAAACAGGGAATGACTCAGCATGAGGCGGTATTTCATCTCTTTTTTCGGGAAAATCCTTTTGAGGGGGGCTTCACGGTTGCCTGTGGATTGAAAACAGTCATCGACTGGTTACAGGATTTTAGTTTTAAGCGAGAAGAGCTGATTTATCTTTCTGAGTTAAGGGGCGAAGACCAGCAGCCCATTTTTGAGCCGGGCTTTTTAGAATATTTGCTCAAAATGCGCTTTTCCTGCACGGTATATGGAATTCCCGAAGGGACGATAGTCTTTCCACACGAGCCTATCTTACGCATCCAAGGGCCATTGATTCAATGTCAAATTCTGGAAAGCTTATTGCTCAATCAGATCAACTACCAAACTCTCATCGCTACCAAAGCCGCGAGAATTGTCATGGCGGCTGAAGGAGATGAGGTGTGGGAAATGGGCCTGAGTAGGGCCCACGGACCAGATGGAGGACTTTCGGCTAGCCGGGCAGCATATATCGGCGGATGCCACGCAACCAGCAATGTCTTGGCTTCCAAGGCCTGGGGAATTCCCCTAAAAAGTTCTCTGACCCATAGCTGGATCATGACCTTTGAGAATGAAATGGAGGCCTTCATTGCCCATGCCCAGGTTCTTCCTAGTAACTGCATTTTTTTAGTTGATAGCCATCAGCCTCGACAGGGGATAAAGAATGCCATCCGTGTTGGTAAATTGCTCCGTGATGCAGGATTTGAAATGGATGGAATACATCTGGACTCTGGAGATTTGGTTGAAACGAGTAAGTTGGCCAGAAAGCTCTTAGATGAGGCGGGTTTTCCAAATGTGAAAGTCCTGGGATCCAATAACTTGGATGAACAAAAAATTGCTAGCCTCAAAAAAGAAGGTGCCCAAATAAAGGTTTGGGGGGTGGGTACGCGATTGGTTACGGCTTTTGACCAGCCTTCCTTAGGAGGAGTTTATAAGCTTGCAGCGGTAAGAGCACCTGGAAAATCATGGGTGCCCAAAATGAAAGTTCCTACAGATAGCCTGAATGGTTCCTTTCCGGGAATCCTACAGGTACTGAGATACCATGATACCGAAGAGTATAAAGCAGATATTATCGTCAATGAACTATGGGATACCGATCCCAAGGAGTTCACCACTTTTACCGGAGAAGAACAAAAGCTTGAGGGTTTTCAGGGCTCCCAATTGCTTCAGGTAATATTTGACGAAGGCAAATTGGTTTACCTGGTCAGAAATATTCACCAAATGCGGGCCCATACACGCAGAGAGATTGCTTCTCTTCCTGACTTTGTCGCCCAAATCGATCAGCCTGGAATTTACCCAGTAGGCTTAGAAAAAGGCTTAATTGACTTGAAGAAGGATTTGGAGAAGCAGAAAAGTGCATAATTTTTATTTCTTCTTCCTCTAGAATTGACTTAGCCTAAAGAAAGAAGAAATAAAAAAGCCTCCTACCTTTCCCTCAATATGGCTGCCGAAGCCTTAGCCCGATTCCTCCGCCACAAATTGGCATCCTGCACGCTGATCTGGCCGTCTCCATTTCCATCACTCGGGCTATAACCATTGATCAATACCCGCTCCAAGCGCCAGGCGTGGAAGTCTTCATCATTTATGAGTCCGTCTGCAGTATAATCTCCTGCATACATCTGATAAACTCCGGAGGAGTGGCTTTGGGGGTTTTCGCCTTGAGCGGAATATGCTTCTTGGGTGAAGTCATAAAGTTCTCCTTCAGGGCCCAAGTATACGGTCCTCGATGAGATAATACTCAAATGCCCTGTATGATGGAGGCTTAGAAAGTAGTCTCCCTCCTCTGTTTCTTCAAAGGACAGGTATTCATTGCCATCTAGTTCCATGAGTACTCCATCGCTTCTGAGTAAAACGGCTTTTTGGGCCACAAGTGAACTATCTTGGCTGTCCAGGAGTTGGACGAGCATCCAGTCGGTTGTTCGAGCAGGAAAGGTCGTAACCTGGTCTCTTCCAGTGTAGCCAAAAACATCTAGGAATCTGGGCTCTAAAGGTAATAAACCCTTGTTGGATAGATGCTCATGCATGGTTCCGGTTTCTGCTTCGAAAAATCCTTCTAAGTATACCTTTGCCCGTAAGGTTGCAACTTGGGCCCCACAGGAAGGGAAATCCGGAGCCATCCCGGGATAGAAGGAGAAGCATAAGCCTTCTCCTGCTTTTTCTCCCAAAATGAGGTTTGCACCCATTATGGCAGAATTAGGTTCTAGATTCCTTTTGCTTGTCCCATTGTGAATGGCATAGTGCATTACATTGGGGGTGTTGATTACATGACCTAGAAGGTGGGCGTGTCCCAACTCATGTAAAGCTACAGATTCAAAGTCATAGCATCCAAAACAGGGGTCGTCTTCGCTAAAATTCCAGGTGATCCCACCCGTTCCTGATTTTCGAAAAATCATGTCAAATCCATCTAATAGCCAGCTTTTGCCGTCGCAGGAAATAAACCAGGAATTTGTCCGTCCCAAAACGCCATCTGGTAGGGTGTTTACATCATTAGAAAATAGGATTAGGTTGGGGGAATTGCTCGCATTTAATTCTGTTGAGGTCGTGGTGGGGCCTAGCTGAAATTGAACCCCTGTAGCGCAATGCCACTGCTCAAGGGCTCGCTCAAAGGGTTCCTGACCAATGGAGGTAAAATCCACCCCATTTTCTTCATCGCTGGTGCTATATTGGAGGGTATATCCCCCTTCTTGGTTCCTATCTGCCAAAAAGGGGCGGAAGATTTTACCCCCCGCAGAGATATTTATCTGAGAGTAGGAGATATTTAGGGCATAGGAGGATTCCCCCAATTGGTTGTCATTGTTCTTGACTCTGACAGTTCCTGAACCAGCATTAGAAGGAACAATCACCACAATCTGTGTATCAGTCCAACTGACTATTTGGGAAGAGGAAGAACTGATATAAGAAGCCCCGCCATTATCAGCATTTGGGAAGAATACCGCTGAGACATTCCCTTGGTCTCCAAAGCTTGAACCCCGAATACTGAGTTCACTTCCTGTTCCTGCAGAAATGGTCTGAGGACTTAACTCAGATACAATAGGGACATCTCTTGAGGAGATTTGTGGGCGGTTCAAATCGTAACGCTGAATATTCTGAAAGGTTGAGCCCACTAATTCATTGATTCGTGGATACAAATCTGCTTTGAGGTTTGGATAAATATGGTGTAGATCCCTGGCTTTGCCCACACTTTCATCATACCCAATAAAGCCTTGAAGGCTGGAATAAGGTTGATAGAGTGGACTCCTGTCCCCTGCTAAAGTGAATAGAGAGGAATTTTGCAATTGTTCTAAGAAGAAAATACCCACATCTCCTACAGAAAGGGAAAGAGAAGGCGTAACCACCTCCATATGTTGTCCGACCCTTCCACCAGGGGTAACTAAGACTATTTGTTGAGTAGTCCCAAGGTCTTTCCAGTCTTTGTAAACCTCGATAACATGTCGGGTGTAAATCCCCGATGAATCGTTCTTCCAAAAGGATTCTTGATCCATTACCCGACCTTCTGTAATCAAAGAGGAACGCTGAATACGGTCTTTCAGACTAATTTCCTGAATAAGGGTTTGCCCAAAAGTGACAAAAGGAGAGAAGAAGTAAAGAAAAAATGGAAAGTAGAGAAATCGAAAACGACAAGGCCAGAAAGAGTCTTTTCTAAATTTATTCATACTTTTAGCATCCAACAGCTTGATGCATGAGGGTTTCGAAATCACTTACTTTTAGAAAACCCAGTCTATACATCAATTATATATTACCAAATATAAAAAATAATTTTTTTAAATTAAAATAATTATGAGTAGTTCTCGACGTACTTTTCTCAAGCGATCTGGATGGGCGACTCTGTTTTCTGGAGCTGCAGCTTCCTGGGCGAGTGCTTGTAGGGAAGTGGGAGCAGGTACAGCGCCTATTTCTACAAGAAAACCAGTGGTAATTTCCACCTGGAACCATGGCCTAGCAGCGAATGAAGGAGCTTGGTCCATTCTTTCCACAGGGGGTAGAGCCCTGGATGCTGTGGAGCAAGGGGTACGTGTGACAGAGGCTGATCCAAAAGTTCAGACAGTGGGATTGGGGGGCTTTCCCGATCGGGATGGAGATGTTACACTGGATGCCTGTATCATGGATGAAGCAGGAGATTGTGGTTCGGTAGCCTATCTAAAGAATATCAAGCATCCCATTTCGGTAGCGAGGAAAGTTATGGAGGAAACGCCTCATGTGATGTTAGTAGGAGAGGGGGCAAAGCGGTTTGCCCTGGAACAAGGCTTCGAATCAGAAAACTTGCTAACTCCTGCATCTGAAAAAGCCTGGAAAAAATGGAGGCAAGAAAACGGAGTCGTAGGGAAACAGGAAATCAACGTGGAAAATCATGATACCATAGGGATGGTAGCCCTTGACGCTGATGGAAATCTCTCAGGAGCTTGTACCACCTCCGGGGCTTCCTGGAAGTTACCAGGGAGGGTAGGGGACTCCCCCATTATTGGTGCAGGCTTATATGTAGATAATGCGGTGGGAGGAGCTGCAGCTACGGGCTGGGGAGAGGCAGTGATTCGCATAGTGGGATGCCATTTGGTAGTGGAGTTCATGCGCCAAGGACACAGTCCAGAAGAGGCCTGTAAGTTAGCAGTGGACAGAGTCATTGAAAAGAACCCTGATTACAAGGAAATACAAGTGGGCTTTATTGCCCTTAATAAAGCAGGGGAGGTAGGCGCTTTTTGTATTCAATCGGGTTTTGACTACGCGGTATATGCCTCCGATGAGCCGAATACACTTTTCGATGCACCGAGCTATCTGTAATGAAAGGTTTCTGGGAAACAGACATCACCTATTTAAAAAAGGTAGGACCCAAACGGGCTGAGTTACTCCAAAAAGAATTGGGGATTTCTACCTTTGGGGATCTGTTGTTTTTCTTTCCCCGAAAATATGTGGACCGTTCCCGAATTAGCAAGATCTCTCAATTGACGGGCGAGGAGTCCTATGTTACCTTGGTAGGAAAAATTACCCAACTCAATAAGGTGGAAGGGAAAAAGGGCCGAGGAAGGCTAACGGCTACCTTTTACGATGGCTCGGGCTTTCTGGAACTCAATTGGTTTCAAGGAATCAAATGGCTGTCCAAGTCATTAAAGATCAACGAAGAGTTGGCGCTTTTTGGGAAACCTACCCGCTATGGAAGTAAATTGTCCTTGTCTCATCCTGAAATTGACTACCTCCATTCAGAAGAGGGAGGTTCTGGCCACCAGGGAATCGTCCCGTACTACCCCTCTACGGAAAAGCTATCTCGCATGGGCCTGGATTCGCGGGGGATGCGAACCTTGCTCCATCATTTGATGATGGAGGGCAAGGGGAGAGTAGAAGAAAATTTGCCCCTGCACTTAGAACAAGAGCTGGGGCTGATTAGCCGAATTCAAGCTTTGTCTTCCATTCACTTTCCCGCTGATTATTCTGAACTGGAACAAGCTCGAAAGCGTCTCAAATTCGAAGAATTATTTTTCTTTCAACTGATGTTGGCCAGAAAGAGGAGTACACAAAAACAAAAGTTTATAGGCCCTCCTTTTGAGCATATTGGCAATTACTTCAATGAATTTTATAAGGAATACCTACCCTTCGAGTTAACAGGAGCCCAGAAACGGGTTGTGAGAGAAATTCGCAAGGATGTTTCTCAGCCGATTCAAATGAATCGATTGGTTCAGGGAGATGTAGGAAGTGGCAAGACGATGGTGGCCTTCATGACGATGCTCATGGCTGTAGACAATGGCTATCAGGCCGCCTTGATGGCACCGACAGCTATTCTGGCAGAACAGCATGCCCGGAAAATTGGAGATTTTGGAGAAAAACTCGGGTTAAATGTAGGTTTATTGGTAGGTGGGCAGCGCAAAGCGGTGCGTAGAGAAGTATTGGAACGCACCCAGGAAGGGGATATTCAGATAGTTATTGGTACCCATGCTTTGATTGAAGAACCCGTACAGTTCCAAAACCTAGGCTTAGTAGTGGTGGATGAACAGCATAAGTTTGGCGTGCTTCAAAGGGCTCGCCTGTGGGCCAAAGGAGAGATCCCTCCTCATACCTTAGTGATGTCGGCCACACCAATACCTCGTACACTTGCGATGACGCTTTATGGAGACCTAGATGTGTCTGTCATAGATGAATTGCCTCCAGGAAGGAAACCCATCAAAACCTATGTCCGTGGAGAATCCAAGCGACTAGAGGTCTTGGGCTTTGTCAAACACCAATTGGAAAAGGGTAATCAGGCCTACGTTATTTATCCTTTGGTAGAGGAGTCCGAAAAGTTAGATCTATTGGCTGCAACGGATGGGTATGAGAAAATGGAGAAATATTTTGTGGATCATAGAGTGGGGATTATTCACGGTCGCATGCATCCGGAGGTGAAGGAGATGGAGATGCAGCGATTTGTCAAAAATGAAACCCAGGTCTTGGTGTCTACCACTGTGATCGAAGTAGGGGTAGACGTCCCCAATGCCAATGTCATGATCATAGAAAATGCCGAACGATTTGGTCTCTCCCAACTTCACCAGCTTCGGGGCAGGGTAGGACGAGGGGCCGAACAAGCCTATTGCCTGCTGATGTCGGGTTACAAGGTGTCCAAAGAGGGTAGGGCCCGCCTCCAGGCCATGGCCGACACGACCAATGGATTCAAGATTGCCGAAATCGACTTGGAACTGAGAGGGCCAGGAGACTTTTTGGGAACCCGGCAAAGTGGTTTGCCGGAGTTTCAATTGGCCAGTTTGGTTGATGACCAGGAACTCTTGACACTGGCTAGGGAACAGGCCTTTGCTTTACATCAAAGAGATCCCAAATTAGAGCAACCCGAAAATCAGCAACTTCGGGCCTTCTACAAGGAATATGGGAAGAAGTATGCTCAGCTGAGTACCTTTGCTTAGTCCCGTTGCATAATCGAATTAAGCAAATAGGAAACCAAGATAGGAGAAGCGCTTACCAGCAAGGTAAGGCCCAATAAGATAGCCTCTTGTGCCCCTGTAGCTTCATTTGCCCCCACCACTAGTACCTTATTTCCGCTATAAGAGGTATATATATCATAGAAAAATGCTGCCAGCCATAGGATGCGTATAAAAAATAACAAACAACCCTCGGCCTCTCTTTCTTCTACTACGCTATCAATTACACTGCCATCCCAGATGAAATAGGTACCCAGCATAAAGGCGAGAATGATGAGGGAGAATAAGATGGAGAGTAGAATGCTGGCATTGGTATCTCCCAGAATGGTGGCCGTTCCCAAAACGGTGGTAAAACCATCGTAGAGGGCAAGTGGACCAAATATGACGAGCAAGAAATTTCTCATGAGAAAAAAATCAGGTATAAAACCCCAAGGATGATCCCCAGGGTGAAAAGGATGGCTGATATGAGTAACATTCGCGAATTACTCTCTGATAGCGGTTGCCCTAACATAATACTTTTGGAGCTTTTAGCGCGAAGGCTAATGGTATTCTGAGTATCTATTGTATTCACTTTTTTCTGATCGGAATCTTGTTGAAAATCGTGGTTTTTATACGGATAGCGAGTTTTTAGGTAATTTTTCAAGGCTTCAGTGGTCTTGTTAGATAAGGTAGGGGTAGAAAGCCAGCTATTAACTGCTTCAAATACAGCAGAAGAAAAACACCTACTCTCCATATAAACCTTTCCTTTGATGACACTCAGATGTTTATGTCGATGGACATTGTTGAGGGGGGAGATAAACTTAATTGAAATAGCCCCCTTTCTCGGAGGACCTTCAGAGGGAATTATTAAGTTTGCTCGGGTATGGTCCAAAATATCTTCTTCAGTCAGGGGTAGCTCCCTACCCATTTTTAACTGTTTTTCCAATTCAGGGAGTAGGTATTGTCGAATCCAATCCACAGTGGAAGTAGAGGATTCGTCTCCTCCATGAAGAATACCACAAGTTTCAATGAGATCGAAGGCTGTCACCAGGTCCTGGAACCAGTTATGGCGGGAATCATCTTTAACTTTCCGGAGCGACTTAAGTAATTCGGCCGTTTTTTCCTGACCTTTTATCATTCCTAGCTCTTTTCATGGGTTAGCGAGAGGGATTCGTTATTAATTAAGTATACGGCAATTCGAGCAAATAGTCAAAACCCTATTACTTTCCCTCAATAAATCGTTTCTTTGGTAAAATTCATTTCCATGAAGAACCTGTTTAGTAAACTGCTCATCCTTTCTCTTGTTATTTCTATAAAAGCCTTTGGACAAGCCCCTCAATTATTAAGTCCTAACCTGCACATCCAAGCTGACTATCAGCTTTTTAATCCTGAGCTTAAGCCCTTTTATCATGGGGTCGCTTCGGGGGATCCGTTGCCCAATCAGGTAATCATCTGGACGCGGGTAAGTCCCGACAGCTCCTTAGAAGAAGCCCTGGTAAGCTGGTTTGTTGCAACGGACACAGCCATGGAGAATATAGTCGTTTCGGGAGATACCTTGACTAATGCTCTTAGAGATTTTACGGTTAAGGTGGATGTCGGGGGACTTTCCTCTAATACGGTTTATTATTATATGTTTCGAAGCCAAGGACGGAATTCCTTAGTAGGTCGAACCCGAACAGCCCCTGAAAATGCAGATCACCTTCGCTTTGGGGTCGTTTCCTGCAGCAATTATGAAGCGGGCTATTTCAACGCTTATGGGCGCTTGGGTGCCCGCAATGACTTACACGCTATTATCCATTTGGGGGACTACATCTATGAACAGGAGGCAGGTGTTTATGGAGATTCTTCCTTAGCTGATCGTAGACATCAGAATTTTGAAACGGTTACCCTGGATGAATATCGTGCACGATATGCACTTTATCGATTGGATGCAGACCTCAGGAGGGCTCACCAACAGCACGCCTTCATCAATGTTTGGGATGACCACGAAAGTGCCAATGATGCCTGGAGTGGAGGCGCACAAAACCATACAGAAGGGACAGAGGGTTCCTGGCAAGTAAGAAAAGCCATGGCGCGACAGGCTTTTTTTGAGTGGATTCCCATGCGAGACGTCGAAGACTCCTTGATCTACAGAAAACTGTCCTATGGCAACTTGATGGACCTCATCATGCTTGATACCCGGATTGTGGGGCGTGATCAGCAGCCTTCAAGTATTGCCGATACGAATTTTCTTGATCCAAATAGAAGTATTTTGGGCCTGGAACAAAAGCAATGGTTGAAGGATCAACTCAGCCAATCACAAGCTACCTGGAAGGTCATAGGTAATCAGGTGCTATTTGCCCAATTCCATGTGGGATGGTCTGGCCCTTTATCGGGTTTCACCTTTGAGCAAGTGGAAAGCCTCTTTTTGGATATTTGGGATGGATATCCCTTAGAGCGCCTAGAACTCATCAACTATTTTCGGGATAATTCCCTTGACAATACTGTTTTTTTAACAGGGGATTCCCACGCCTCCTTTGCCTTTGATTTAGCGGATTCCGTTGTGTTTCCTGCAGCAAATTATGCCCCCCACCCCAATTATATCTCCGAAACAGGAGAAGGATCGGTTGCTGTGGAATTCGCAACCCCCAGTATCACCTCTGCCAATTTTGATGAGAATACAGACCCCATACAGTCCGCCTTATTAGAAAAGATCATTATTGACGGGGAGTCCATACTTATTCAGCCTCCGCTACCTAGCCCTAATCCCCATATGAAATGGGTAGATCTGGATCGCCACGGCTACATCCTTCTGGATGTGAAGAGGGATAGCATTCAGGCCAATTGGTTTTATGTAGATAAACTCAATGAGCCCTCCGATCAAGAGGAGTTTGGCGCAGGGTATGTCGTCCTTCAAGGGGAAAATCGTTTAAAGCTCGCCGAACAAGAAAGTGAGAAAAAAGTAGAGCAAGATATTCCTGCTCCTCTTTTGCCTATAAACAACACAGTATCTAGCTCTTCTCCACTTTCTCAAAACCTGGCCCTATTCAGCCTATATCCCAACCCTGCGGGTAGCCAAATTACCCTCATGTTTGGGCTCAATCACTCCTCAAAGGTACAGGTAGCCATCTGGGATGTTGCCGGTCGGCAGATGTGGCAATCTCCTGCTGCTTTGCAAGCCACGGGAATATATCAAAGCCAGTTGAATGTAGGAGAACTTCCTCCGGGTATGTATGTCCTGCGCTTACAAGCTGGTACTGAGGAAAGGGTCTTGAAATTTGTTAGGGAATAGGGGTATGATTCTTTTTAGACTAACTGCAATTTTAGGGTTGACAATTCCTAAGTTCTCTTCCCTTGCAAATTAGGTGATTTCGCCCCATCTTTACGACCGAATTAATGTGATACCTGCTTAAAGACCCTACTTTGGAACTAACCGTACAAACTATCTTATTCTGGATATTCGCTCTGCTGGGATTAGCAGGAGGAGTTGGCCTTTTGGTCAATAAAAATCCAGTATATGCAGCCCTGTCGCTCATCCTCAATTTTTTCAGTATTGCAGGCCTGTATCTCTCTCTTTCTGCCGAATTTTTGGCCGCGATTCAGATCCTGGTTTATGCAGGAGCGATCATGGTATTGTTTCTCTTTGTGATTATGCTCTTGAACCTACAGGAAGAAAAGGGGGTCTTGAAATTTGATATACAGCGAGGCATCGCCTTTTTATTAGGGATTGCCTTCATCGCCGAAATGTTGGTAGCTATTCAAGGAGTCTCCTTCAATGCAGCCCACGAACCTATTCTGGTTAATGGACCTTTTGAGTATGGGCAGGTAGAACCCATCGGTCGGGCATTAATGACGGACTACCTCTTCCCCTTTGAAATTATTTCGGTTATCCTATTAGCAGCACTGATGGGGGCTATCATGGTAGCAAAAAAGCATAGCTACGCCCAGGAATAATTGCAAACTGAAAATTAAGAATTGAAAATACCATTTTTATGGATATACTGACTCCCAATGTTTTTACCTACCAAGCCGTAAGCATCATCATGTTTGCGATAGGGGTAATAGGAGTACTCACTAGGAGAAATGCCATTGTCGTGTTTATGTGTATTGAGCTCATGCTTAATGCCGTTAACCTCTCCTTGGTCACTTTTTCCAAAATGCATGGAAACGATACGGGATCCATGCTGGTATTTTTTGTGATGTGTGTTGCCGCAGCTGAAGCTGTAGTAGGTTTGTCCATCGTCATCGCGGTGTTCCGAAATCGGCTCAACATCGATATCAACAATGTCAACATTTTTAAGTGGTAATACATGGAATCACTGTTACCCCTCATAATACTTTTACCGATTATTGGATCAGCCCTAGTGGGACTAATCGGTTTTGCCTCTCCCTCCTTTCGGCAACGTGAATCACTTGTGGGAGGTCTGGCTACCCTTTTTGTAGCTGTTCCCTTCTTTGTGGTACTCTATGCCTTCATGACCTTTCATGGAGAGCCTATCCACTTCTCGTTGTTCTCTTGGATGAAGGTGGGCGACCTAGATGTGAGTTTTGGCTATACCTTGGACCAGCTCTCTCTGCTCATGGCGATGATTGTCAATGGGGTTGGTGCCTTAATACATATGTACTCGATTGGGTACATGCATGGAGATAAGGGGTTTTATAAATTCTTCGCCTATCTCAACCTCTTCATTTTTGCCATGAATAACCTCATCTTGGGGGACAACCTGGTGGTATTATTTCTCGGATGGGAAGGAGTAGGAGTTTGTTCTTACCTGTTGATTGGGTTTTGGTATGAGGATATGGAGAAGGCCAAGGCGGCCCAGAAAGCCTTTGTGGCCAACCGTATTGGGGACTTTGCCCTGATTGTGGCCATGATGTTGATCTTTAGTACGATTGGAAGCCTCAGATTTGCAGATATACTTTCTCCTGCTGGCTTAGCAGCCTTAGAGCCCCACTCTTTCTGGATTGCCTTACTCGTTTTCATCGCTGCAACAGGTAAATCTGCTCAGATTCCCCTTTATGTATGGCTTCCAGATGCCATGGCGGGTCCCACCCCCGTTTCAGCCTTGATCCACGCGGCGACCATGGTTACTTCGGGAATTTATTTAATAACCCGCATCCATCCCATCTTCCTGGCTTCCCCAGAAGTAATGGTTATCGTGGTTATAGTTGCCGCTCTCACCTCCATCGTCGCAGCTTTGATCGCCGTCGCTCAGAATGATATCAAGAAAGTATTGGCATATTCTACAGTTTCCCAATTGGGTTTTATGTTTATGGCCCTGGGAGCTGGTGCATTTACTACGGCAATTTTCCATGTAATGACCCACGCCTTTTTCAAGGCTTGTCTGTTCCTCGGATCAGGCTCAGTCATACACGCCATGGAACATATGCATACGGTAGATGATCCCCAGGATATTCGAACCATGGGAGGACTCCGTAAATATATGCCTTCCACGAGCAGAACCTTTTGGATTTCTACCTTAGCCATAGCAGGTATTCCTCTACTATCGGGATTCTTCTCGAAAGATGAAATCCTCAGTTCGGTCTTCTTCAATGGGTTTGAGAACTCTATTTATTTTGTTGTATGGGT
This sequence comes from Bacteroidia bacterium, assembly GCA_965263105.1. GTDB lineage: Bacteria > Bacteroidota > Bacteroidia > J057 > J057 > JBCCTX01. The sequence continues at coordinate 3,941,911 of CBDHGL010000003.1, forward strand.
GGTTGCCACTATTACGGCAGCCTTAACGGCCTTCTATATGACGCGGGTTACCTACCTCACCTTCGAAGGAGAGGAGCGCTTTCCCCCTGAAAAGCATCCCCATGAGAGTCCTTGGTTAATGACTACGCCTCTTTGGATTCTGGCTTTCCTTGCCATATTTGGGGGGTATGTAGGAGTGCCCACCATTATCGGACATGAAGTAGGCGTCCCCCATGTACTTAATGAAGGTTGGCTTTCAGCAGCAGAATCTGCCGGACATGGAGGAGAGCATGATGCCCACGGTACAGAAGGGCATCACGGACCTGCCCATGGCTTGATCCAAAATAGCCCTAGTATGCTACACGCCATGCATGAGAACCACGCCCTGGAATGGTTTTTACTTCCCTTCTCAGCTATAATTGCTATAGGAATGGTACTCCTGACTTACCGATGGTATAAGCGGCGCGACCTCGCCTTTGATGATAGCGTCAGGATGGTCTTTGGTGACTTCTATACGGCGATGTCCAACAAGTTTTATGTGGATGAATTCTATAATAAAACCATTATTCGCCCCTTTGTATGGGCTGGAGAAAACCTTGTATTATGGTTTGATCAGAATATCATTGATGGGGTTGTTAATGGGGTCGGAAACACTACGCAATCCATTGGTAGTGTCTTTCGTCGTTTACAAACTGGGCTAGTTCAAAACTATGCGCTGGTGGTATCTCTGGGAGTTGTCGTGATATTAGCCTACCTCTTATTTGGGTAATGCAAGTTACTTTTTCGGTTCCTTTGTCCCGACTTCTCTTCAATTGTCGGGCCTGAGACTATTTGGGAATAAGGGTCTTATGAATTTCCCGCTGAAAAGTTCAAACCATTTGGCTTCTGGGAACGTTAACCCAATAAGGAAAGGAATAATATGAAAATAGGTATTGTTTGCTACCCCACCTATGGGGGAAGCGGAGTAGTTGCTACCGAGCTGGGGAAGTCGCTCGCACAAAAAGGACACACCATACACTTCATTACCTATAATCGTCCCATACGATTGGATTTATTTTCTGAAAACATTTTTTACCACCAGGTCCGGACCAAAGACTATCCCCTATTTGACTTTGTCCCTTATGAATCTGCTCTGGCCTCTACCATGGTGGATATCGCCCGTTACCACGATTTGGACCTCTTTCATGTGCATTATGCCGTTCCTCATGCCTCAGTAGCTTATCTCGCGCGCCAGATCCTTCAAGGTTATGGTAAGTACATTCCGATCATTACCACTTTACATGGGACAGATATAACTTTGGTGGGTAGAAATCAGAGTTATGAACCGGTGGTTAGGTTTTCTATTGAACAGAGTGATGCCGTTACTGCCGTATCCCACTTTCTCAAGCAGGCCACCTATGACAATTTTGAAATAAGCAAGGATATCCAAGTTATCTATAATTTCGTTGATGGTAAGCGTTTTCATCGGCAGAATAAGGAGCATTTCAAACAAATGATTGCTCGTGAGGGAGAAAAACTCATAGTGCATACCTCCAACTTCCGAAAGGTAAAAAGAGTAGGAGATGTAGTTGAAATATTTGCCCAGGTGATTAAGGAACTTCCTTCGAAATTGTTAATGGTTGGTGATGGACCAGAACGTCGAAAGGCAGAAGAATTGGGGCGAGAACTAGATATTTTTGAAGATATAGTCTTCCTAGGGAGTCAAGATTCTGTAGAGGAGATCTATTCTATCGCAGATCTGTTCCTACTTCCTTCTGAATCTGAGAGTTTTGGCTTGGCGGCCTTAGAGGCCATGGCTTGCGGAGTCCCAGTAGTAGCTTCCAATACGGGTGGTATACCCGAAATGGTCGTTGATGGAGAAACTGGCTTCACCAGTGAAGTGGGGAACACAGATAAAATGGCCCAGGACGCTCTTTTTCTACTGAATAATGAAACCCGCTGGCAGGAATTTTCGAAAAATGCCTTAACACATGCCAGTAAATTTACCATAGACGCCATAGTACCGACTTATGAGGCTTTATATGAAGAAGTCCTACAAGGTGTACCCAGTTCTGTTTGATATTTGTTTCCTCTTGTAGAATAATGGCTTGATTAGGGCGAGGGTAATTGATAAATTAGCTGGAATGATAGACTCCTTTCCGTTATTGGAAACCTAGAGACACAAATTGTATCATATGGGCTTTTTTTCCTGGTTTCTCCTTTTTTTGCTTAGCTTTTGGATTATCACCCGTTTCTTTGGACGATATATCTTCAAATTTTTGGTGACCAAATTGCTCAAGCAAGTAGCCAAAAATGCAGAGAAACAAGCCCATGCCTATCAAGAAAACTACGAATCTCAGGCCTTTCGAGAAAGTATTCATGTAGATGAGGACCTCAAGGTCTCCAAACCCAAGTATGAGGAAAAACGCAGGGTCAACCCTGATGAGATTGCGGAAGATATTGAGTTTGAGGAGGTGTGAGAGGGGGGGAGTTGAGTGGTCCATGGTCGATAGTCCATAGTTTTTTTGTGATAAGTATAACATGCATTTTATTTCTCATTCAGGAGATTTCATTCCCATCCAAGTATAGACCAAACTCAACGTAACAGGAAACAAGGGCAGCGCAAATCGAGAGGCCCCAGAGGTCCCCGTAATTCCTACTAGATACAGGATGAATATCCCTATAACAATCCGCAATACTAGGGAAATTTTCCCCTGTATCAATGCCCAAATGACCATTCCCCAGCGAATGAGATTACCCACGAGAATCAGTCCCAAACATACCCAGATTCCTAAGGCTTGCTGACTGATATAGCGCCATATCCCAGTATATCCTTCCTCACTAAAGGTTCGCTGTAGCCCTTTCCCCCCCACTTTTTCTAAGTTCCAAAAATGATAAAGTTCAAACCTGCCTGGGTCCACCAGGAAATTCAGCATGCCTTTGAGGTGCATCCCTGCATAGGAAAAAGGATGGGAAAGAATCACTTCTTGGGAATAATCGGCAATTAACTCCTGTTGGCTTTTGTAATCTGGTAAGGTGAACATGACCTCAAGTATACTGTCATTCATTTCCGTTGCCCTTGCTAATCCATATTCCTGACCTAGAAGGTTATAAGTGGTGTATTGAAAGAGGCTAAGGTTTTGAATGCTGGAAAAATGGGCGTAGCCTGTTCGACTTTCATTCCAGGATTGGTATCCCCATATAGCCAGTAGGGGAATAATGGCTGCAAAAAGTGTTTGGGGCTTTTTCCAGTAATAACCCAATGCCAGTACTCCCAGAAAATGAGGGAGGACAAAAACATACATAACGGGCTTGGTAAACATGGCCAATGAAATACACAGGGTATATAAGCTCAACCAAGTTAGGCTTTTTCCCTGCAAAGCCCGAACCAGGGAATATATGCCAAAGCTTAACCAACTTTGAAATAAGATTTCTGTCATAACAAGGTTGGCGTAGATCCATTGGGCAGGGTATAGCAAAATCAGAAAGCAAACAAAGACTGGAATTTTTTGACGATCTATTTGTTTACCCGATGCCTCAAGTAAGAGATAGGCAAGCTCAAAAGCCAACCCAATATTGAGCAGGGAGAGGAGGTTTTGAAGCAATAGTAAGACCCAAGGCAATCCCCTATATCCACCTGTGATCCCAATGAAAATGGGATAAACAGGAGGTCTTTTGGTAAAAAAATCTGCTCGATAGGGTTCTTCCCAAACACCAGAATACAAGACTCCGTGCTGAAATAGGTTTTCCGCAGCCAAGACGTATTCTTCAGAATCTTTTAACATATACCTTCCCCCATACAATTGATAGGCAAAGGCACCCAAATGGATAAGAATAAGCAGGTACCAAATGTATACCTTCCGAATTCTCGACATAGTGGATAGGATTTGTGCGGGAAAATGATAAAATTAAATTCGTTGTCAAAATTCCTTTCCTTAAATGCAGGATTAATTCTGCATTTAAGGAAAGGGAACTAACCGAAACTTACTTTATGATGATCTCCAACAAACACCTCGCAGGGCTTATTACGCTTTGCCTCATCTCAATTTCTTTCCTTATGGGACAGGACCGGCTGACGGGAAGCCACTTTGCTACTCGATCTGAAGTAATAGCTACACATGGGATGGCTGCTACCAGTCAGCCCTTAGCTACCCAAGTAGCATTAGACATACTAAAGGCCGGTGGTAATGCTATCGATGCGGCTATTGCTGCCAATGCCGCGTTAGGCTTGATGGAACCCACAGGCTGTGGTATCGGTGGAGACCTCTTTGTCATCGTATGGGATGCCAAAGCAAAAAAACTGTGGGGCTTAAATGCTAGTGGTCGCTCCCCACGAGGGATGGAACTCTCCCATTTTACGGAGAAAGGATTGGATAAAATTCCGTATAGAGGGGCCTTGTCCGTTTCTGTTCCAGGCTGCGTAGATGGATGGTTTGAGCTTCATGGAAAGTTGGGCAAATTACCCATGTCAGAGATTCTAGCCCCTGCAATTACATATGCCAGAGAAGGCTTTCCCCTTTCTGAGCTTATTGCTTATTACATGGACCTCACGGCAAAAGGGGGGGGAGATAAATTCCCCTATTTTGCTGATACCTATATGCCCAATGGCCATACCCCGCGCAAAGGAGAAGTCTTCAAAAATCCCCGATTGGCTAAGACCCTGGCAGCAATTGCAGAAGGGGGAAGGGATGCTTTTTACAAGGGGGAAATGGCCCAAAAAATGGCTAAGCATATCCAGGAAGCGGGAGGCTATATGACTTATGAGGACTTCGCTCAACATCGATCAGAATGGGTAGAGCCTGTATCGACCAGTTATCGGGGATACGATGTCTGGGAACTTCCTCCCAATGGACAGGGCATTGCCGCCTTACAAATATTGAATCTCTTAGAACCCTATGACCTAAGTTCCATGGGCTTTAATAGTGCAGAATATATACACACCTTCGTTGAAGCCAAAAAACTGGCCTATGAGGATCGGGCCAAATTCTACGCAGACATGGATTTCAATGATGTGCCGGTGGATTGGCTCATATCTAAGGAATACGCGGCTGAAAGGGGCAAAATGATGGTGCCCGACAAAGCAGCGAAACGTTATGATGCGGGCAAACTCAAAGATGGGGATACCATTTATCTAACCACTGCTGATGAAGAAGGGAACATGGTTTCTTTTATTCAAAGTAATTTTGCCGGCATGGGCTCTGGGGTAATTCCAGGAGATCTTGGGTTTATGTTTCAGAATCGAGGCAATCTCTTTACCCTGGAAGAAGGCCATTTCAACCAATATGAACCTGGCAAGAGGCCCTTTCACACCATTATTCCTGCCTTTGTAACCAAAGACGGAGAACCCTACATGAGTTTTGGAGTCATGGGAGGCGATATGCAGCCCCAGGGCCATGCTCAAATTATCATTAACATGATCGACTTTGGGATGAACCTGCAAGAAGCTGGAGATGCGCCTAGAATTCGCCATTCAGGTAGTTCTTCTCCTACAGGAAATATCATGAAAGATGGGGGAGTGGTGCAGTTGGAAACGGGCTTTTCTTATGAGGTAATGCGCCGATTGAAACAAATGGGCCACTCAATTGAATTCAGTCCGGGAGGATATGGGGGCTATCAAGCGATCCTTTATGATAAAACTCAAGGGGTTTTTTATGGAGCTTCTGAGTCTCGCAAAGATGGGCAGGCTGCAGGGTACTAAAAGGTGGCGAAGTATATGGGTTAATTTGGAAAAGGAAAGGAGTAATGTATAAAGTCATATATGGTCTTAGCACCTACCTTTTACTTTGTATAGGATTAGGTGCCCAGCCAGGTACAGATATCTATGTATTTGACCTGGATAAGGAAAAGGGTCAGTATAGGTTAAGCATGCCTATTAAATTATCCTGGCCGCAAAAAGATATTACGCTTCCTACTTATGAAAACCAACCCTCATTTCTTCCAAGTGGGGAGATGTTGTATGCCTCTACGGTTGATGGCCAGACAGAAATAATTAGCTATGGGTTTTCTTATGGCATCAGTGGACGCCTTACGGAAACAGCTGGTAGTGAGTATTCTCCTCAACTGATCCCAGGAACCAAGAGCATTTCTGCTGTGAGGCTGGAAACAGATGGAACGCAGCTCTTATACAGCTATCCCATGGAAGGAGGGGCAGGAGAAGTCCTGGTGCCAGAAATTAAGATTGGCTACTATTGCTGGATTTCTCCCAAGAAATATGTAGCCTTTGTTTTAGGAGATCCACCAACCCTAAGAATAGGAAAAGTACATTCCAACAAGACAACGCTAATTGATAGCAATATTGATAGGTCTATTTACCCGCTTTCTGTCCCTAATACATTTAGCTACATAAAAATAGAGGAGAACGGAAAGAGGATGATTTACACGTATGATGTGAAACGGAAAAAGGCAACCCCCCTTGTTGAACCCTTAGAAGGGTCCCAAGACTTGGTTTGGCTGTCTGATGACACGATTCTGATGGGAAAAGGTTCAAAATTATTCAAATGGACCATGAATGGGGATAAAAACTGGATGGAAATAGCTGATTTAGCGAAATTCAGGCTGAGGGGTATTACCCGATTAGCGGTAAATCAGGAGGGTAACAAATTGGCCGTAGTGGTGGAGGAAAATAAGTAGCCCGTAAAGAAGGAAGGCATAATTTAATCCAATTGTTAATGGAATCTGACTCCCTTGCCCTCTTGGGCATCCCTTTTGACGAAAAATCCTCCTTTTTACGTGGGGCTGCCCAAGCGCCTCCCTTAATTCGGGAAGCCTTGTTTTCGGATGCCTTCAATGCCTATACTGAACACGGCGTGCACGTAGACCCTAAGGTACTGACAGACTTTGGGGATATATCTATTGATTCTTATTTTCAAATTGAATCAGAGGTAGCCAACATCCTAGCAAAGGGGCTTCGACTTCTTACCTGGGGCGGAGACCATTCCATTACCTATCCCTTGATTCGGGCTTACCATGCGTATTTTGGTAAGCTCACCCTTGTTCAGATCGATTCCCACGGAGATTTGTATCAGGACTTTGAGGGCGATCCTTACTCCCACGCCTGTCCTTTTGCCCGTATCATGGAAGAAGGCCTGGCTAAACGCTTGATACAAGTAGGCGTTCGCAGTCTGACGCCTCATCAACGAGAACAAGCCAAACGCTTTGGAGTAGAACAGATTGAAATGAAAGATTATGCCTTAGATAAACTTCCTGCTCTCGATGGGCCTCTTTATCTCTCTCTGGATTTGGATGGTCTGGATCCCGCCTTTGCTCCTGGTGTATCCCACCAAGAAGCAGGAGGACTGAGTAGCCGTCAGGTAATTGATTTGATACAGCACATAAGCATCCCCTTTGTAGGCGCTGATATCGTAGAATACAATCCGAGTAGGGATCATTCAGGTATTACAGCTGCCTTGGCGGGAAAACTTTCTCGAGAAATTTTGGGAAACATGCTGTCAAAAGGGAAAGAGATTTGACCCCAAAATAAAAATTAGCCAATTTCAGGCTGCATTTTGTAAACCTAAACTACGCATTTCATGGACACCTTTACGCTTGACAATTTATTTACCCTGGGCATGCTCATCTTATTGCAGGCCGTTTTGGGTTTTGATAACTTACTCTACATTTCCTTAGAATCTCAATCTGCACCAGCCGATAAGCAGAGTTATGTGCGCCGCCTGGGAATAGGGCTTGCCATCGTCCTTCGTATTTTACTCCTTTTTGTCTTGATTTCTGTTATTGATCTGTTTCAGGATCCCGTTTTTGGAATTCATTGGGAAGGGGTCATTGAGACGGAGTTTAACATTCACAGCATTATTGTTTTGATAGGGGGAGCCTTTATCATTTATACAGCAACGAAAGAGATTTGGCACATGATTTCTTTGGAGGAGCACGAAAAAGGACAGGAAGGGAAAGAGGTCAAGTCTGTCGCTTCTGTGGTTACCATGATTGTCATCATGAACCTAGTGTTTTCCTTTGACTCTATTTTGAGCGCGATGGCCCTGACGGAGGTATTCTGGGTGATGGCTACGGCCATTATTATCGGCGGTATTTTGATGATTGCCCTTGCGGATCGAATTTCTACTTTCCTCAAGAAAAATAGAATGTATGAGGTGCTCGGCTTATTTATTCTCTTTTTGGTAGGGATCATGCTATTGTCAGAAGGAGGCCATCTAGCCCACATGAACCTCTTTGGTGGCCCTGTTACTCCGATGAGTAAGAGCACCTTTTATTTTGTGATTTTTGTACTGGTTCTGACCGATATTGTCCAGGGGAGATACCAGAAAAAATTGATGCAAGCCAAGGAGCATCATTGATCGAAAAATGTTTGGAAAACAAATAATAATCTTCTACTTTAGAAGTGCAAGGGGGCATTTGCCACCGCCAGTAGGAAAGGTAGCCGAGGGAATCGACCCAAAGCAAGGCCTACTGTTTTGTATAACTTAAAGTAAAGGAGGTAATCAAATGACTAGTCGTTCCAGTTGCTATTTCATCACCACTAAACCTAATAGAAGGTTTTAAGGATTTTGAGATGTTGATACCTTCGTTAGCTTTAGGTGATACTGCCCAGCAGTAAAGAAATAGAAAGTTAATAAAGGAATATGCCGGTACCGTAGCGGGTGCCGGTTTTTTTTATTCGTTTAATATGTATAGTTTCAGATATCCCAAAAACATCCCCTTCTTCCCCCAAACCCAAAATTTAATCTGTGGACCGTTGGCCATGGACTAACTAAGCATTCACCTATGTCCCAAAACGAACAATTTAGCAATCGCTGGGGCCTAATCTTGGCTTCGCTAGGAATGGCCATTGGTGCCGGAAATCTATGGCGTTTTCCCCGTTTGGCAGGCCAATATGGTGGCAGTTTTTTGCTCCTATGGATCATATTTCTTTTCATTTGGTCCATCCCGATCCTATTGGCGGAGTTTTCTATGGGAAAACACGTTAAAAGAGGAGTAATTAGCTCCTTCGCCACCATTACTGGAAAACGTTTTGCCTGGATGGGCTTTTTTATCACCCTGTGTACCTTGGGGATTGCCTTTTACTATTCTGTAGTTACGGCCTGGGGTATTCGGTATTTGGGTTTTGCCTTATTCAATGCCTTCCAAGAATTTTCAGGTGGACTTAGCCTTCAGGAAAAAATAGCACAAGATCCTCAACATTTATCAGAATTCTGGCTAGGCTTATCCTCGGGAAATTTTTTTACTGTAGGTCTGCATATCCTGGCAGTCATTATCGGCTGTCTCCTCCTATGGCGAGGCGTACAAAATGGTCTAGAGAAAGCCAATAAGTTGTTTATTCCCACTCTTTTTATTCTGATGATCCTGATGAGTATTCTGGCACTTAATATGGAGAATGGTTTCATGGGGCTGGAATATATGTTTTCTATCAAGCCTGAGCTATTTTCGGATCCGATCGTATGGATAGAGGCTTTAACCCAATCCGCCTGGTCTACTGGTGCAGGTTGGGGACTCATCATGACCCTCTCTGCTTATAGTAAACAAAAGGAAGATGTTACCCTTAATATTTTCATCAGTGGTTTTGGAAATAATACAGCTTCCTTGTTGGCTGGTTTTGCTATACTCCCCGCCGTATTTGCCCTGGCTGCAAGTGAGGCGGATGCTATCGGATACCTGCAAAGTGGAAGTCAAGCCCTCACTTTTTCTGTTATACCCAACCTGTTCTCCAGTATCCCGGGTGGAGCCTTTCTGAGTATCATTTTCTTTTTTGCCTTCTGCTTAGCTGCCTTTAGCTCCTTCCTAGCGATGCTAGAATTGTTTATTTTGATTCTCTCCGATTTAAATATCCCCAGAAAGAGGGCTGTGCTTTGGGTAGGGGGAATCTGTATGATCATGGGCTTACCTTCTGCCTGGTCTTTGGATTTTTTTAATAACCAGGACTGGGTTTGGGGAATTGGGCTGATTATTTCAGGGCTATTCATCATTTTCTCTGTCCTCAAAACAGGTGCCCGACGTTTCAAAGAACAGTTTATTGATAAAGACTCAGATTTCCAGGTGAACACCACCTACTTTGTCATCACCATTACCCTGAATGCCGCCTTTGCCCTGTTGTTGATCTATTGGTGGATGTCCCGAGGTTATGATGAGAATCCTTGGTTTAGCCCTGAAGGAAATTGGAACGTATGGAGTGTATATAGCAATGCGAGCATAGTTACCCAATGGGCGGCGGTCATCATTATGGGCATATTGCTGAATAAGTTATTGTATAAAAAGTTTGTTGCTAACTCCTAAAAACAGCTCAATACAGGTGAAATTAGTGTGCATTTGATGAAAAAGAACATAAACCTATGAGTACAACCAGTATCATCAGTATGATTTTAATCGTAGGTATCATTGTAGGAGGGTTTATTTATTTCCTACGGCTTGCGATCAAAAAAGAAGCCCAGAAAAATAATGCGTAAGGTCTCATACTTGAGCCTACTTAAATTTTATCCCTGACTGAATGCTGAATCCCGGCATTTGATAGCCTAATTCGTATACATACTCTTTGTCAAACAAATTTTCTCCTAGGATAAAAAGCTCTATCCCAGGAGTAATTTGGTACCTGAAACTAGCTTCCCAAAGCGGGATATCCCGACGCATACGTGTAGAGGGGTGGATGGTCAACCCATCCAGATAGGAAAAACCCAGGTTGAAGGTAGATTTTTTCTGTTGGAAAGACCCACGTAAAGCCAAGCTATGCTTGGGAGCAAAAAGGACAGGTTGAGAGGTATCCAAGAACTCATAGGTACTTTGGATGCTGATTCCCTTATTCAAATGAGTGGTAGCTTGAAATAAAATTCCTTTGTGTTCGAATTCTCCTGTATTAATTTTTTGGGGAGGGGGAGCAGATACCACTACTTCCCTAATCAGGTTATCTCCTTTGAGGAAGTAAGCAGTAAATTCCAGGTGGGTACGGATTGCCGAAAGATTTTGGGAAATAGAAAGGTCGTAATTCCACCCTTGTTCTGGCTGCAGGTCTGGATTGGAGGTCGGGAACAAAAATAAATCTACTATGGCCGGATTGCGGTATCCTCTGGAGATGGAGGCTTTCACCGAGTGAAGGCCGGAAAGTTTAGGATACCAACTTAGGCCAAAAGACGGCGTCCAAAAAGTTCCATAGAGGGAATGCTCTGTCCATCGGATTCCTCCCTGGGCAGAAAATGTCGAACTAAGCGTTCGGTTCACAACGGCATAAGCTCCCCATTCTTCGGTATCCAATTCCTGATTTAATCCTATCCTTATGGGGGGAGGGAGGCTATCATTTTGGGCTTCACCGCCAACGTGTTGGTAATCCAAACCTAGGGTTAACTGGTTTTTGCCCCGATCCCAGTGAAGGGTTTGAAAAGCCGTCAGTCCTTCAGAAAAGTCAGTGGATGAAAACCCAGTGGAGAAATCGTGATCCCCTCCATTGCGATACAAAAAGATTGAACCATCCATATTCGCATAAGTATTGGATAAGTTCAAAGCAATTCGATTTCTCAGGTAGTCTCTTCGGTCATTTTCAACCGGCCGGTCGGTGGTGCCTGGGAAATAATACCGAGAATCGCTGATATTTGCTTCCAGGCTTGATTTCCAGTGTTCTCCCAGGGAGCCTTTTACCTTTAAAAAACCAGTCGTATTCCGAAAGTCATCCTTTCCGATGGAATTAAATCCATCCGTTTGCTCATGATTGAGGGCGGCTGTAATAGAAAAGTCCTTTTTTCCATAACTCCCCATTCCATGTGCTTGAAGGGTATTAAAGGAGCCATATGAGATAGATGCACTTCCTGCAAGTCCTTCTTGTTGAGTATTTCGGGTAATAATGTTAATCGCTCCCCCTAGGGCATTGGTCCCATAAAGTAGGGTGGCAGGGCCTTGTATGACCTCAATCCGCTCAATATCGGAGCGCATAAAGGCATCTTGGATAGGATGGCCAAAAATTCCCATAAATTGGGGCTGGCCGTTGACCAGTATGAGGACCTGGGTATTAGGAGAGCCACTCAAGCCCCTGATGCTGATATTGCCTCCAGAATTGGGGCCAACTCCATATCCCACCAGGCTTCTTCGGTTGAGAAAAAGTCCTGGAACCTCCCTGGCGATTAGGGGGAGGATATTATTGGTAGGAAATTGTCGAATTTGCTCTCGGGTGATTACCTGTATGGAATTTGGAAGCTCACTTATCACTTGTGTACTCCTTGTACCTGTTACTACCACTGGTTCGCTTTCATATTCTAGTAGGAGGCTATCGCCTTCCTGCGCTAATAGGGGATGGAAATCAGTTAAAAGGCTTAAGCCCAAACAGATAAGGACAAAATTATGGTAGGAACTATTGCCTGATTTCATAGGAGTGGGCAATGAATAAATTGGACGAGCAAGGAAACGAAAGGTTCTGCTACTCCCTTATTTACGGGGAGGAGTGATCATGATGTGGGCATTGTGTGTGCCGGGAAACATGATCCAAGGTTCTCCAGGTACGCTGGGTTTGGTCGGCAAACCTGTTGATTCCGCCGTAGCAAAGGGAATATATACCACATAGCGCAAATGTGCTCCAGCCAGGCTATCTGAATCAGGAAAAAACTGTGCATCCTTTCCTGATAAAACATACAAGGTTGCGGGGCTTTCGGGCATGGGGGTCTTGCCACTTTTGGCTTCTGCTTCTCGAATTTGGGTAACTTCATCACGGCCTTTTCCTTCTTTTCTCAATTCTCGTCCCCGACTCATGAAAGGTTCCAAGCTTTTGTGATAGCAAGCTACGCTAATCCCCTCTTTTTGAGGGTCATCTGCCAGACATACCATCTGGTTGCTTCCTTCTTTTAAGGTAACCAGTTCTCCATTTTTGTTATATCCCCATACAGCGGCACCTTCTCTTAAGTCCGAAGGACTAGCATGAACGGCTAGTTGTATTTGTTCCGTAGCGGTTGGGATGCTCTGGGCCTGAATAAGGAGAGGGAGTAGAAAAGGGACAGCAAGAAAATAGGCAAGTATCTTTTTCATCGGTTTGGGTTTAGGTAGTCTAGAAACAATCAATGAATTTGAAAACTCAGGGTTTCTTCTGAAATATCCTCAATTTTCCGGTAAAAACAAGAAAAACGTGCCTTTCCTTGCGCATTTCGGGTGTGGCAGGCTCCATCCCCTTCCATCTGAACAAGGTATAGAATAGCATCCTGATCGCAGTCGATTCTAATTTCTTTAATCTTCAGGCGATCTCCTGATGTTTCTCCCTTGGTCCACAAGGCTTTTCTAGAAGTACTCCAAAAGGTTGCATAACCAGATTGACAACTTTTTTCAACTGCCTCGGCGTTCGCATAGCCCAACATAAGGACAGTGCGCGATTGAATATCTTGGACAACTACTGGGAGGAGGCCCCCTCTTTTTTCAAATTGGAGCTGTAGATTTTTTGTTTCCTCAATAAACGAACTCTTCATGATCACCTTTTTTGGCCCAAGTTAGGAAATTATTTATGCCTAGTTTAATAGGGTTGAATGTCAAATTTTGCCTCAAAATTTATTTTTTACTGAAAGCTAATACCAATTGTTTTATAAAAGCCCCATTCATCTGCATGTACCGAATCATTTTACTTAGCATATTTTGTATCTGGGGAGGATCAGAATCCTCGACTGCTCAAGTATCTCCAATAAAAGATAGAGTAGCCCCCCAATCCATTCATAATGAGACCTATGTCTCTTCTCCTCCGACTAACCTGAAAAAAAGGATTATTCAATATTCCCCAGCTCATAATATAGACAAGGATGGCTTCCTTATTAGGCAGGTCAATATCTCTGACAACGGGCAAAATATCCTTCAGGATGCCGCTAATGAACCCTCTATTGCCATTAATCCCCTGAACCCTGACGAAATGATGATAGGCTGGAGACAATTTGATGATATCCGGAGCGATTTCCGACAGGCGGGCTATGCCTACACAATAGATGGGGGGCAAAGTTGGACCTTTCCTGGAGTAATCGAACCTGGTATATTTCGCTCAGATCCGGTATTGGGTACGGATGCCCAGGGCAATTTTTACTACAGTTCCTTGACGGCATTTTTTGGGGAAGACTCTTTACGGATTTACCAGAATATATTTAAATCTGATTCGCTAGGATCTTGGGATGAAGGGGTATATGCCTTTGGGGGAGACAAGCAGTGGATAGCCATTGACCAAAACCCAGATGAAGAGGCCAATATCTATTCCTATTGGAGTTCTTTCTCAGATTGTGAAAATGAAGGGAATTTCACCCGTTCTATAGATGCGGGTGCCAGTTTTGATTCCTGCACCTCATTTGGGGAGGGCTTTGTATTGTGGGGAACCATGGACATTGGGCCTAACAGAGAATTGTATATAGCCGGTCTACAATTTAGTTTTTTGGGAAACGGGTATATGCTTTTTAAATCTTCGAATGCCTGGAACAAAACTGAAGCAATCGAGTGGGAGCTTGTGTCAGAGGTAGAATTGGGTCTCAAAGATAACCCTACTCCCCATCTTTTCATGGATCCCAATCCAGCTGGCCTATTGGGCCAGGTGGAATTATCTGTAGACCGATCCGGAGGGACGACTAATGGAAATATCTACGTACTTTCTTCTCTAAAAACCGAGAGCGACTCTCTCGATATAATGTTTGCCAGAAGTACCGATAAAGGAAAAACCTGGGATCCTCCTATACGCATAAATGATGATTCTAGAGCGGATGATTTGCAGTGGTTTGGAACTATGTCCGTGGCTCCTAATGGGAGAATAGATGTAGTTTGGCTGGATACCCGAGCTAGCCCTGCCACCGTTATATCTGCCTTGTACTATTCCTATTCCATAGATGGAGGAGTGAATTGGTCGCCTAACCGAAAACTCTCGGATTTTTTTGACTCTCATATTGGCTGGCCTGTCCAACAAAAGATGGGCGATTATTTCGATATGGTATCGGACAATGAAGGTGCCCACTTGGCCTGGGCAGCCACTTTCAATGGGGAACAGGATGTATACTATTCCTATATCCAGCCAGGAAGCTTAGTCAGCAATGAGGAAAATTTAACAAAAGCATTGGACTTTAAGGTTTTTCCTAACCCTTTTTCTGCTAAGTTTTCTGTAGAAAGCTCATCGCGAGAACTCACTCAGCTTTCGGTTGTCAATTACTTGGGTCAAGAAGTGCAAACAGAAGAATTTATTGAATCAATTGAATTAGATGCTTCCCATTGGCCAAGAGGCGTTTACTTTATTAAAATATCCAATGAGAAGTCTCTTAGGGGAGTTAAGCAATTGGTGAAAAATTAAACCTATTTCCCCTTCTCCCGTTTGGGTACGGGATCGTATCCACTGGAGCCCCAGGGATGGCAGGAAGAAATGCGTTTTATTCCCATCCAGGTTCCTTTGAGGACCCCCCACTCCTCAATGGCCTCCATGGCATAGTGAGAACAGGTTGGGACATGCCTACAACTAGCAGGAAAGAAGGGAGAAATCCCTACTTGATAGAATCTGATAAATGCCTTGGCTATTTTTTTCCCTATTGAATTCATCATTTGGATTAAAGAACAAAGATAAGGCCCCTGAGTTTGTATTTGTAGAAAATGCCCTGTTAATTTGGAAACTTGAAAAAAATAACACCTATGTACTTCAAAAAATTCACCCACTATATCAGTATTTTCGCTTTAAGCGCCTTTTTTGTAGCAGCTTGTGGAGGTAGTACTACCGCAACAACGGAAGACTCTTCTCATTCAGCAGCTCCCGAAGAAACGCCTGCTGAGGCTACCCCTGCTGCCTCTACGAGCAGTGATGGAATGGTAGAGGTAAGTATCTCCGGTAATGACCTCATGCAGTACGACAAAAAGGAAATTAGAGTTCCAGCAGGGTCCAAAGTGAAATTAACCTTGACCCACTCTGGGCAATTAGCCAAGGCGGCGATGGGACACAATTTTGTCTTGCTGAAACCAGAAACCGTTTTAGAAGATTTTGCCACCGCTGCTATGCAGGCATCAGATAATGATTACATTCCTGCTGATGCCCTAGGTGGGGTAATTGCCCACACCAAGATGGTCGGAGGCGGAGAATCTGATACCATCGAATTTGATGCCCCCGCTGCTGGTGAGTATGAGTTTCTCTGTACTTTCCCTGGACACTTTGCCTTGATGCAAGGGAAGTTTATCGTGGAGTAGTTGAATAGTCCACAGTCCTCGGTCCAAAGTTTGAACTATTGGGGGAAGAGGAGAGGGTTTCTATCCCTATTATCTCACTCCTCACCCCTCCTAGCTCGCACCTTCAAATGCTGTGGATTGTGGTCCGTCGACTATTCCCCCTTCTATTCATCTCTCAACGAATGAATGGGCAAGGTCATGGCTACCTTGACAGCAAAATAGGATATGGTTAACCAGGCGATTGCTAAGGCCACAAGACCCGAAATGAGGAAGACTTCCCATCCTAAGGGTGTCCTATAGGCATAGTCCTGTAGCCACCTGGACATCACTATATAGGCTAGGGGAGCGGCGAAAAGAAAGGCTATTCCAACAATGGGAACGTACTTTTTCCCGAGTAGCTGCAGGATGTTTCCGAAGGAAGCTCCCAAGATTTTTCGTATACCGATCTCTTTGCTACGTTGTTCCATAGAAAAGGCAGATAGACCAAAAAGCCCTAAGCAAGCAATGAACAAGGCTAGGCTACTGAATATTCCTAAAACCTTCCCCAATTGCCCTTCCTGAAGAAAGGTCCTATCGAAATCTTCGTCGAGAAAACTGTATCGGAAGGGTACGCCAGTTTCTAAGCGATTCCACAGACCCTCTACCTTTGATAGGGTAAGAGGCAGGTCCTCGGACCTTTGAGGGCTAAGGCGCAGACTCAGAAATCTATGAGAATGGGTGAAAATACCTGATCCCTGGTAGAACAAGGCCAAGGGTTCAATGGTACTTTGTAAGGACCAAAAGTTAAAATCTTGAACCACTCCAATTACCGTATAAGTGTTTCTTTGACCACTAGAGTAGGAAATTTGTTTCCCGATAATCTCCTCCCAATTCGTGCGAGAAGAATCTAACCATCCCATTGCCATTGCAGCTGTTTCATTGATGATTACATTTTGATTTTCTGTTCCAAACTCTTCTGAGAAATTTCGGCCCGCCAACAGGTCAATGCCCAGTGCTGGGAGGTAGCTTTCATCTGCATGGATATAGGCTAAGGGGAGTTCAGGAGCACTGCTATTCAACGGCTCGAAGTAGTCGGAATTAAATACCAACGGAGGAGAAGCATCGGAAAAGCCTACATGCTGGATGGCTGAAATTTGTTCGTATTGGTCTATTAAGACATCTAATTGACTACCGGCCTTTTCGGCATCATACACAACGAGCAAGCCTTCTCGCTTGAATCCTAATTCCATTTCTGAGGCATACCTTAACTGCTTGTAAACCAGCGACGTGCATATCATTAGGCAAATGGAAATAAGAAATTGAAAGGTGACCAGGCCATTTTGAAGCATAGGACTCTTCCCTGTAGGTAAAAGCTTACCTTTTAGGCTTGCCACGGGCTCGGTTTTGGATAGATACCTTGCTGGAAAAGAGCCGGTGATTACTCCTACTACAATGGAAAGAAAGAAGAATCCCAAAATTTCCTGCCAGTTCTCCCAAATGGAGAAGGATAAGGACTTCTGAGCTAGTTCATTGAAGGGAATAAGGAGTAAGTCTGCGAGTCCGATCCCCAGTATGAGGGAAAACAAACTAATCAATAAGGATTCTAGGACAAATTGGGAAAATAGGTGTCCTTTCGGAACTCCCAGGATTTTTTGAACCCCAACTTCTCGGGTTTGCTCAATAGACCTGGCAGTTGCTAAATTCATGTAATTGATACAGGAAAGGAGCAGAATCAGTAAAGCGGTAGCAGAAAAGGCATATATATAACGTATATCGCTAATGGCTCCTAACCTATTGCTTATTGCCCCTGATCTCAAGTGGATGTCCTTTACCGGTTGCAGAAAAAGCTCCCATACCTTTCCCTGGGCTTCAAAGTCGTCGAAGGAGTCTACCCCCATAGTCCACTTCAGGGTTTGTACAGCATATTTTCTGGGGAGCCCATTGATCTTTTCCTGGAGAGATTCAGGAGAAATACCGGGATTGAGTTTTATATAGGTAATAAAGGTGGTCCAAATCCAGCTCCAGGACCGTTCTTTGACGGTAGGGAAGGTATTCATGGAAAGGAGCATGTCAAACTGAATATGGGTTTGATTGGATAGATTGTCCACAACCCCACGTACTAATACATCCTTTTCCGTATAGCCAAAGTCAACATGTAGGGTTTTTCCTATTGGATTTTCCTCCCCAAAATACCGCTCGGCCGTTTGAGGACTCAGTAGAACTGAATTGGGTTCATCGAGGATATTACTTTGTTCCCCTTTAAGCAAAGGAAATGAAAAGAAATCGAAGAAATTAGAGTCTGCCGCAACAATTAAACTCTCCTGAAAGACAGATCCCTCTCCATTTGTCTTTCTAAAGCTAACCCAAGCTTCCCCTGGAGTATGAAGGCGAATAATCTGTTCTACTTCAGGAATTTCCTGGAAAGAATAGGCAACTCCTGGACCTGTAGAGCCAAAAGGAATTCCATCGTCCACCCAAATATTGGTTTGGTTGACTCGGTATAGTTGATCCAGTTCTTTATGAAATGAATCGTATCGCAGTTCTTCCTGAATGAACAAATAGATCAGCAGGCAGCAGGCAAACCCGATGGATAATCCAAGAATATTGAGAAAAACGTAGAAGCGTTTTCTCGTCAATTTTCTCAGGGTAAGTTTGAAGATGTGTTTCATTGGTGTTCAAATATACTTCTCTGTTTTCCAAGATCTGTGCCATGAGCGTATTTTGCTGACAGTCAGACGATTATTGGGGAAATGCTAATAAGGAGTATTTATCAAGTGTTCGATTTCAAACAGCTGCGTCCGAATAAGCACATTTTTTCTCCTATTTTTTCCTGAGAGATAATGGTTAGATTTGTGGAAAAAACAACAGAATACCTATGAAGAGAAATAAGGGGTTTGGAATCTTTATCAGCATATGTTTATGTGTGACAGGATGTTTGGATAATGAAACGGATGGTTTGGAAAACTTATTGGTGACCGTGGAGAATGACCTAAGCCTTTCTAAATTTGCTGAGGCAGTTAATTTAAGCTCATTTGCTCCCGTTTTGGAACAAGGCGTTATCACCGTCTTTGCACCTTCTAATCAGGCGTTTGAAAATTTTCTTTCACAAACTGCTTATGCATCTATTTCTGAAATATCTAAGGAGGAATTGGATAAGCTCATCTCTTACCACATTATTTCTGGAGTGGGGGAGAGTAATAGCATTACCTCTGGATACTATGAGACGCTTTCCACCAATTCTCCAGATGAGGGAGCTCTGAGCATTCTCATTGAGAATTCGAACGGGGGAATCAGCATAAATTCCAGTGTGGAGGTATTGCGTCTGGATATGCAGGGCACCAATGGGGTAATTCACCTCATAGATAGGGTGATGGAAGGGCCTACTGTAGAACAAAGCTTTAAAAATAACTCCAGTTTGAGTATCCTTCAAACAGGACTTCAGCGCTTTGGGATTTTCGATAGCCTAAGCAACGGAGGCATCTATACCCTGATAACTCCTCCAAACGATGCCATTACCCAGTTTTTGCAAGACCAAGGGCTTGCAGGGGTAAGCGATTTAGGCGAGGAATCCTACAAAAAAATGATCTTGCGCCATGTGATCCCTGGAAACCTGGATCTCAATGAGTTGGAAGGAAATACATTTGAGACCCTTGCAGACAGCGCGGAAGTAAATGTTAGGATTAGTAATACCTCTTCTGCTAACCAAATTTTTTATGTGATCAACGATAGTACCCTTTTGCTTAGAGGCAATATTCAGGCGAGAGATGGTATCCTGCACGTCGTAAACCAAGTACTCACGGATTTATGACAAGTTCTTTTTTTTCCAATGGTCTATTTTGTCGATTTCTACAACGGTCATTCCCTTTTCATCTGTGTAGTACATTGGCTCAAACTTGGCGCCCCAGATAAGATCATCGCATTTATAGGAATAGCGAGAATGTACCGTTTGAGCAAAGGTGTCGTCGTAGCCTTTGATGATTATCAAAAATTCTGCATTGGATTTGATAAGATCTTCCCGTGTCTTTCCAAACATGGGACTGTCCTTATTGATGGGATGTACCAAGGTCCAATTGAGGGGGAAAAGAGCAATTTGGTTGCGTTCCAAAGGGAGCTGGTAAAAACGCTGATGGGTGTTTGCTCCCATTTGTTCATAGATAACAAAAAATACCTGAGCGCTCAGTTCAATCAATTGATTGGACCTGCGATTGACAATGCGTACCATCAAGCCTGTACCTTCCTGATAAGGGGCAACGAGTGCATGTTCACTAAATCGAATCTTGGCGGATGGCCGCGCGAACCTTCCATATAGCACACCTGTTCCCAAGGCAAAGGCCATTAAGCCCAGCATAGCTTCGAAGGAGGAGATGATGTGGGTGGTATGGGTTTCTGGACTGATGGTTCCATAGCCTAGGGTGGTGATGGTTTGTACACTGAAATAAAACCCATGGGCAAACTTGTCAACCCAGGCAGCACTTGGCTCTGGTGCATGGCTCAGATTTTGGATACCTACAGCTAGGTAGCAAAGAGCGAAAACACTGTTGATGATTATGTAAGCTGCCAAAATGGAGATCCAGAATTTCCACCAAGGCATGCTGATGAGGATCTGAAAGGGATGTATAGCGCCAACTCCCCCCCCCGTTTTTCGAACATTAAAGCTACCGTCGGGATTTATCAGACGAGACGTGGAGGAACTTATCCGGGTACCAAAGCCCAAATCCCGAAAATCAATTTCCTTATGTGAAGGTTTAAATGCACGTGCCATTGAATAAAAGTTTGGAAAAAATGCGGATAGGGGAAAGTAGAGTCTACAGATAAAAGGAATTTACATTATTTCCTCTCTCCTTATAGCTCCCGCCTAACTCCTTATAAGTCAACAAAGGGGCAATTTAACAAAAACAGACGTTCTTCTGCCCGAGTGAAAACCGTATAGGTCCAGCGTATATAGGCTTTAAAATCATTCCCGTAATCTGGTTCAAAACCTACAATGACGTTTTCCCATTGTCCCCCTTGGGCCTTGTGGCCTGTGATGGCATAGCCATATTTGATTTGCAGGGCATTGATATAGGGATCTGTGCGAAGAGCTTCCCTCATCTGACTGGGAGCTAGTCCCATATATTCATTTTGTCGGGCATTGGCGATGGCATTTATTTGGGCTTTATCCAATTGTGCCTGCTTAGAGTCTAACAGACTCAGCACTACCTTGCAGGGTATCAGACTTGCTCTCCCCCCAGTAGTAATAAACTCAATTTCTACGTCTATCCAGGCAAGACCATAAAGCTCCTCCCTGCTTTCTTTGTGGACATAGCGAATCGTTCCCATTTCTCCATTTGCCAAAAAAGGTAGGCCTCCTTTTGCCTCTCCCCAAGCATAGTTGTTCTTAACTACCATGACTAGGTCGGAGGGCAACAAAAGCTCATCAGTATGCCATAAGTTGTGTCGTATGGCTTGATTCACCTTCATCGCCTGATAATTTGAATAAGTGATGAAGACCGTTCGATCCGGGTTTCCTTCCTCAAAGTATCCTATATAGGTATCCAAGGCTTCATAGGGGGTATCGAGAAATTGGACATCTCGGCTCCCTTCAAGCTGGGGGATTTCTCCTGTATCCAGTACAAAAATATCCCGGATTTTGATAGAGTTCTCCAAAATACCCGAATCGAGGTGTTGGCGCTTTACTTCCCTGAGTTGGCCTTCAAAAACATGTAGGCTCAATTCTTTCTCCAGGACGAAAGGGTTTAAGCCTGGGGAATAACTCAATCCAATGGGAGGAAGCTGTACAGGATCTCCTACAAAAATGAGCTTATGGGGTATATCGGAGTCAAATACATATTGGGCCAAATCAGAAAGAACATTGTTTCCCCCATCCCCATCTGATTGAGTTCCAATCATGGAGGCTTCATCCACAATGTATACTGTGGCCAGTTTTTCTTTATTTTTCTTCAGGCTAAAACTAACCCGGCCCCAAGCATCATCTTTGGTGGCATAAATATGATGATGAATCGTAAAGGCCGTCCGATGGGTCCTCCTACTAATCACTTTCGCTGCCCGACCAGTTGGAGCGAGGAGCACTACCTTATATCCTGCTTTTTTCAGAAGTTGGGAAAAAATGCGAATGAGAAAGGTCTTTCCCGTTCCAGCTGAGCCAGTTAATAAATAGGTGGATAAATCCTCATCCGTTTTGACAAAATCCCAAAAGGTGGACATCACTTCCCATTGGTCTTCTGTTAAGGAAATTTCTTCCTTTCCTAGAATTTCTTGAAGTAATTTTTCTCTTTGGGAGTGTTCCACTGAATATCCTTAGTCCTTAGACATGAGTTTGCCGTCCATCATTTCATAACAGGTATCAGCCTGTTGGGCGATAGCCAAATCGTGTGTAGCTACTAGAAAGCTAACCCCTTTTTCTTTTGCCAGATTGCGCATCAGTTCAAATAGATCCTGGCTGTTTTTTGAGTCCAAGTTCCCGGTAGGTTCATCCGCTAGAATGATGGCTGGTTGGTTGATAAGGGCTCGGGCTACAGCCACACGCTGCTGTTCTCCTCCGGAAAGTTGGGAGGGTTTGTGTTCCATTCGATCAGCCAAACCCAGTTGGTCTAACAACTCAGCTGCACGCTTCTTGACAGTAGCTTTGGAGGTGCCTGCGATAAATCCTGGCATACACACATTTTCTAGGGCGCTAAACTCGGGAAGCAGGTGGTGAAACTGAAAGACAAAGCCCACGAATTGGTTCCTGAAATGCGCTTGCTCCTCAGAACTTAAGGTCCGAATATCCAGGGAGCAAAAACGAAGTTCCCCTTTATCAGGGGTATCCAGGCTACCGAGAATCTGCAAAAAGGTACTTTTTCCGGCTCCAGAGCTACCTACAAGCGATATAACCTCATTCATCCCCAGTGTTAAGGACACACCTTGAAGTACATCCAAATGCCCGAATGACTTATATATATTAGCTGCGTCAAAAAGAGGAATATCCTGCGGAAGCGCCTGCGAATTTTTTAATTCCAATAATTGTTTGAAGTGCATAGAAAAAATTGCCTTCTTCGTATTAATCTGCTAAATATAGGAAACTTTTGGCTATAAGTTTGGGATGAGGTTAACTCGGATTATCATACCTGGATTAATTTTGTTGCTCCTCGCTTGTGAACAGGGGGAGCCAGCATTGATGCTTACTAGCACAGCGCCTGAGCAACGTTTTAGAGGGGCAAACTATTCTCAAACGCATCTGCTGACAGAAGAGGGAATAGATTTGACGTCCATTCAGGCAAATTGGGTAGCGCTCATCCCTCAATACTTTGGCAGGCAGGGACTCCCGCAAATTACCTCGGTACATCGCTGGGAACGCTTGATCCCAGAAGCAATCGAGGAAGCTAAGCAGGCAGGACTCTCTGTCATGATAAAGCCCCATATAGACTTCAATGACAATCGTATCTTTCGGGGGGAGTTCAAATTGGATAATGAGGAAGAATGGCAAAATTTTGAACAGGCCTATTCGGATCGAATTCTCTCCTTGGCAGCTATAGCTGAAAGCCATGGGGTTGAGGCTTTTTGTATCGGAACGGAGTTACGTCTATTTGCCACCAAGCGAGGGACCTTTTGGAAAACACTCATTACCCAACTTAGAGAAGAATTTTCTGGACAGTTAGTCTATTCTGCGAATTGGGATGAATACCATGAGATTCCCTTCTGGGACCAGCTAGATTATATTGGAGTGAATGCCTATTTTCCCCTGACCAAAAGTCCCCACCCCTCCGAAGAGGAGCTGAGTCTCGGTTGGACCTGGTACAAAGATGCCATGAAGGCCCTGTCTCAGAAAACAGGTAAACCCATTCTATTTACTGAGTATGGGTATAGAAGTATGGTTCAGGCTACCTGGAAGCATTGGGAACTAGTGGGAGGGACTCCTAGCGATTCTATTCAGGCTTTGGCCTACGATGTTTTTTTTCAAACATTTTGGGAAGAGCCTTGGGTAGCGGGAGGTCTATTTTGGGAGTGGATTCCCAATCCTCCAAGGGGAATAAATACACGATGGACACCCCAGAATAAACTCGCGGAGGACGTGATTAGGGAGTGGTATGGGAGGTAGATGAATAGTTTTTTAGTCCATAGTCGAAGGTTGGCAGGGTGGGCGCAAGGTGAGAGTGGCGAGGAGCGAGTTGAAAAGCTAACTTGTTGAGATCGAACACCTAATTGCCTAAACTATAGACCGTGGACTGTCGACTATAAAACCCAATATTCTTATTTACATTTGCCATAATTTATCAACACATAATTTCATGAACAACATTCGAATTCTTCTGTATACCTTGTTAGCGCTTACCTTCACCAGTTGTGATACCTTGAACGAGGTAGCTAAAGCAGTCTACGAAACGTCTGCAGGATCCCCGACCAGCTTAGAAATGTCGGGAGGCTTAAAAGAAGCCCTGACCAATGGGGTCCGCTTTGCCGTAAATACCTTGGGAAAAGAAGGAGGCTACTACAATGATCCTCTGGTGAAGATTCCCTTTCCTCAAGAAGCGGAATTTGCTGCAAAGGCCTTAAGAGATATAGGATTGGGGAAATTGGTAGATGATTTTGAAAAACTCATCAATGAAGGAGCGGAAGAAGGGGCGAAAGAAGCCTTGGGAATTTTTGGAAATGCCGTAAAGTCCATGACCTTTAACGATGTGCAAAATATCCTATTGGGGGACAATAAGGCGGCTACTCGTTATTTTCAGCAAAAAACAACAGAACAACTTTTTCAAACCTTTTCTCCTAAAATTAAAACGTCTTTGGACAAGGTGAATGCAACCAAGGTGTGGAATGATATTACCTCCAAGTACAATTCCATACCCTTCACCAAAAAGAAAGTGGAAACGGACTTGGTGCGATATGCTACGGAAAAAGCCATGGAGGGATTGTTTGTCAAGGTGGCGGAAGAAGAATTGAAAATTCGGCAAAATGTGGCTGCTCGGAATACCGCCTTACTGAAAAAGGTATTTGGCTATGCCGACCAGCAGAAAAATACGGGAAATTAGCCGT
Source organism: Bacteroidia bacterium (assembly GCA_965263105.1). Classification (GTDB taxonomy): domain Bacteria; phylum Bacteroidota; class Bacteroidia; order J057; family J057; genus JBCCTX01. The sequence continues at coordinate 3,966,952 of CBDHGL010000003.1, forward strand.
TGGAAATTGCAACTTATCGGGTAGATAAGGTATCTTTTGGTAGTTCCTCTGTTGAATATCCTCTCAGCAGTAACTATTTTGGAAAATAATTTAGGGGGGGACAGAAATACGCAATATAATTGTGTTATATTGATTCTATTCCTCTGGAATACCCGGTCAAAAACTTAACCTATGAAACTCCTCCAGAGCATTTACCAATCTTTGGACGCCATCCGAGCCAATTTCCTCCGAGCAGGGGTGACAATCTTCATTATTGCCTTAGGAATCACCGCCCTGGTAGGGGTGTTGACTTCCATCGATGGGATTCGGGCGGGCATGGTGAGCAGCTTTTCTCGAATGGGGGCTAACACCCTCAATATCCGAAATTGGTCTGCTGACTTACAATCGGAACAGCGAGGAAGGCGTCGGAAATATTTTCCTCCTGTCACCTTCCGGCAATACAAGGAGTTCAAGGATAAATTTGGCTCTATTGCCATAGTAGGAGGAGAAGGATATGGGGGAAGTGGACTCACAGCTAAATACATGGAGAGAGAGACCAATCAGGACATGAGTCTAAGGGGCGTAGATGAAAATTACCTTAAAACCGCTCGTTATGAAATCCTGGAAGGGAGGAGTATCGTGGAGGACGATGTCAATTTGGGACGAAATTTTGCAGTAATTGGGCATGAAGCCAAAATGCGTCTTTTCCCTAACGAGTCTGCTATAGGGAAGATCGTTACTATCAAGAAACACAAGTACCGAATAATAGGGGTATATGACAAGGTAGGAAACTCGTCTATGGGAGGGCAGGACAAAGTTGTCACGGTGCCTATCTCTACCTTGAGAAATCATGAATCCTATCTGGGTTCTCTCACGATCAATATCTATGTAGACGATCCATTGGAGATCGATTATATAACGGAGGAAGCCATAGGAACCTTTCGACTCGTGCGAGACCTCTGGCCTACCGATGAAAATGACTTTTCGGTGACCCGGAGCGATTCCTTCGTAGATCGTGCAATGGAAAGTTTACAGGTCTTGACCGTCTCGGCCCAGATTATCGCCTTGATCACCCTTTTAGGAGCCTCTGTAGCCCTGTTGAATGTAATGCTGGTGTCTGTTACCGAACGGACCAATGAGATCGGCCTTAGGAAGGCGCTCGGAGCAACCAATAAAAACATCCGACAGCAATTTCTTTTTGAAGCCGTCACCATTTGCCAGTTAGGAGGCCTACTTGGGATTGTTTTAGGACTCCTGGCAGGAAATATCGTGAGTAAATTCCTCCTTAAAGGGGATTTTGTTGTCCCCTGGATGTGGTTGTTTATTGGGGTAGTGGCTTGTTTTTTCGTAGGAGTTGTTTCTGGGTATTATCCTGCTTACAAGGCTTCAAAAGTAGATCCAATCGAGTCCTTGCGGCATGTATAAGCTTTTTCTAGCCATTTTTATTGATAGTAAAATGAATAGTTCTGGTGGTGAAAATATTGATTCAGAATCGCAAGCTTTCCCTACTCGGTCGGAGGAGTCTCCTTATATGACCTATCTCTATTTTATATTAAAAATTTTAGCGGGGATAGGATCATTGATCTTGTTAACAAGGGAAATATTACAGCTTTTTAACGCAATATAATGAAGATGAATACAACTATTTATATCCCTTTATATGAATCAACAGATTCGGGTACCTGGTTTAGGGAATCAGCCCCTTTATTGTATAAAATAGTCGCCATTTTAATTTTCCTCGGAGGAATCACAATTTTTGTTGGGGGTATTGTTTACCAGAACTACTTCTTTGCCCTGAATGGGATTTTAATTTCCTTTTCTATCTGGGAAATTCATCGCTCAAGTAAAGGGTATCCTTCATTAAAGTCCACTTTATTCCCACGTTTTCTTCAAATTGATGAAAAGGGAATTACCTATAAGACCAATGAATTTGGTAAGGAAAATATTTTTTTGTGGGAGGATATACAAGAGATTAAAGAGCAATTGACCTCCCTTAAGCTAATTCTCAATTCCACAGAAGAAGCTATAATTTCCTTATCGGAGGTGAATTATAAGGAGCTTAGGCAGGCGAAAAAGGTCACCCGTGAGTTGGCTGATAACAACCATATCCCTTACCAGTAAAACTGTTCCTTTATTTCATCTATACTTTTTCACTAACTTGTTCCATATGAAAAAGTTAGTTACCCTTTTAGTTGCCTTTCTGTGCATCCATATTTACGCAACTCAAGCCCAGTCTATTCCTTCATCAGATGAAGAAGCCATCTATCGCATCATGGGTATGCAGGAGACTTCCTGGAACAAAGGAGACATAGACACTTTTATGGAGGGCTATTGGAAATCTGATTCTCTGCTATTCATTGGAAGTAGTGGCCCTATCTATGGCTGGCAGGCTACCATGGATCGGTATAAGCGCGTGTACTCCGATCGCCAGAAAATGGGCAAACTCACCTTTGATATTTTAGAGCTGAGGAGTCTGGGAGAATCCCATGCTCGGTTAATAGGGAAATTTCACCTCAAACGGGAGATCGGGGATCTTGAGGGGTATTTCACCCTTATATGGATGAAGGTGGATGGGGAATGGCTTATCATTAGTGATCATACGAGTTGAGAGGGGAGTGATCAGTTATAATTTTTTTTACCCCCGCTTATACGTCACCACAATCTCAAAATTTATCGCCCGCCAACTTCCTCCGACGGGGCCACTGCCCAGGTTGATGATATCATCCTCATCAATATCTAGGACTTTGTTAACACCTATCTGGTAATAGGCACCAAAGCCCACAGAACCAAAATTGGTTGGGAAAAGAGCGGCTGCTCCAAAAGGGAGATGGAGGTAAAAGCGTTTGACAGGATCGGGCTCCGCAACGCCCGGTTGAAAATCAGCATGATCAAAGCGATAGCCGATTATACCTCCTATTCGTGGATGAAACCATTGGAATTTGGGGCCAACTTTGAAATCTATCTCCAAGGCCGTTAAGCCCACCGACTGGTCGTCGCTGAAGTCTTCCATTACTCCCGGCAGGTTGAATCCAGAAGGATTAGGATTCTTATAGACAATTTGTATGCCCAATTCTACAGAGCTACGAGGGCGATCCCAACGAAGATAGGGACCAAAAATTCCGGTGGTAAAGGCACTTTCAGCCAGAAGAAATTCGGTAGAAAAAGGGAAGTAGTTGATATTACTGGAAAAACGAAGGCCGATGTGGAGCTCGCTAGGAAAAGTAATGAGTGTATCGCGATTGGTATAAGGAACTTGGGCCATTATCTCCTTTCCTAGTCCTCCAGTCAGGCAGATAAAGAAGATAATTCTTAAAAAATGTGGATGTCTCGCCATGGTGATTAATGCTGATAAAGCACAAGTTAACGCCTGTAACCCAAAAAGGAAATGCCAATCGTTTCGTACTGGTGGAAGAGAACACTACCCATGTAATTCCTGCTACCGACCACAGAATACGGACCCAAATTTAACTCTCCAAATACTTAGGTGCTATCTCATGCATGAAGGCAATGGCCGCCGCTTTGTCATTAGGAATGATTCCATCCAAAATCGCTTCTCGAACTTCCGTTTTTATTTGGCCTACCTTTCTTCCAGGGGGAATACCAAAAGTCTCCATGATAAAAGTTCCATCTACCGGAGGCTGCCAATTTCTCAATTGGTCTCTTTCTTCCACCTCCATGATCCGCTTAGCCAATTTGTTGTAGTTTTCTAGATACCGCTTGACCTTGTTCTCGTTTTTGGAGGTAATATCTGCCCGGCAGAAGGATAGCAGGTCTTCCAGGTCGGTACCCGCCTCAAAAATGATCCGGCGAATGGCCGAGTCGCTTACAGGCTCTGTAACCAGGGCCACAGGCCGCTGATGAAGTCTTACGAGTTTCTGGACGTATTTCATGTGCTCATTCATCGGGAGCTTCATACGTCTGAAAATTTTTGGAACCATCCTAGACCCTTTGTCTTCATGTCCATGAAAGGTCCAGCCTGTACTAGGGTGATAGCGTTTTGTAAGGGGCTTGGCAATGTCATGCAGCAAAGCCACCCAACGTAACCAAAGGTTTTCGCTTACTTCGGCCACCTGATCTAGGACCTGGATAGTATGGTAAAAATTATCCTTATGCCCTCGACCATTGATGTACTCGACTCCTTTCATGGCGTCTAGTTCGGGGAAAATACGGGCAAGGAGCCCTGTTTCCTCTAGCAACTTGAACCCCCTAGAAGGCAATGGGGCCAGGATAATTTTGTTGAGTTCATCTATGATCCGCTCTGGAGAGACAATGTCTATGCGTTCTACTTGTTGCGAAATGGATTGCAAGGTATTCTCCTCAATCTGAAAGTTGAGTTGGGTAGCAAAGCGTATAGCTCGCATCATACGTAGGGGATCGTCGGAGAAAGTAAGCTGAGGGTCTCGGGGGGTACGGATAATACCCGCGTTGAGGTCTTTTATGCCTTCAAAAGGATCTAAGAGCTCCCCCCAGTTTGCTTCATTAAGGGAAAGAGAAAGAGCATTAATGGTGAAGTCTCGACGCAATTGATCATCTTCCAGGGTGCCGGGAGCTACCTGGGGATTTCGGGATTTTTTGCGGTAACTTTCTTTTCTAGCTCCAACAAACTCGACTGCATAGTCTTGATAATTTACCAGAGCCGTTCCAAAGTTTGCATAAGTAATGACATCTTTACTCCCAACTTTATTTGCAAAAGCATTAGCCATGTCGATACCAGAGCCCACCACAACTATATCGATATCCTTACAGGGGCGTTGGAGAAAGTAGTCGCGTACGTATCCACCGATCACATAGGCAGGGAGCCCAGCATCTTGACTGGATTTTGCCAGCAGCATAAATATGGGATCTTGTAGGGCCTCCAGTACTTTCATAGGGCCCAAAGATATGGAAATTCAGAAAATTTACCTTCGATCGTTCAATAAGGACAGAATTCATTCGGCACTTACTGAAAAAGGCTATCTAGCTCGCATAAATCTTATCCATCAATTGGGAAATTTTGGCTAGACGCTCACGATCTCCGCCAGGAACCTCAGCAGATCCCCATCCTTGGTAGCCTACTTCCCTCAAGGCCTTATTCACTTCCGGCCAATTACAATCTCCTTCAGTGAGTTCTACTTGAAAGCCTTTCCATATTCCTTCATTACGCTGTTTGTCTCGGCTATATTCTTTGATGTCAATTTTGAGAATCCTGGGGCCCAGCACCCGAACCCAATGCTCAGGCCAGCCATATCGAACGATATTGCCCACGTCGAAATACCAGCCAATCATTGGACTTTCAAATTCATCAATGTACTGAGCAGCTTCTACGGGACTAATTAGGAAATTATTCCATACATTTTCTATGGCGATTTTTACCCCAGTTTCTTCACATATGGGAAGGAGTTTCCGAATTTCTTCCTGTGAACGTTTATAGGCATCTCCGTAGCCTACCTTTTCGTTGACTACACCGGGGACTAATAGAACGGTTGTCCCTCCATATACCTTTGTATTTCTCAATGCATCTTTCATGGACTCCAAACATTTGGCACGTATAGAGGGATCGGGATCAGATAGAGGCATTTTCCAGTGCAAAGAATTCACGGTGCCGGGGAGTTCGATACCCGTTTGATCCCGGGCCGCAAAAATTTCTTTGTTGTCCAATTTGTTGGGGTAGTCCAGTTCTATTCCATCAAAGCCCAGGTCTTTTACCAGTTTAAATTTATCTAAAACCGATAAAGATTCTTTAATCATCCCAAACTTGAGACTCTTCTTTATCAGGGGTTGAGAATTTGTTGGGGTTTGTCCTATAATTTTAGGCCCCACTGCCAGCCCCGCAGCTACGGCGGAGCTAGTCGCGAGAAAGTTTCTTCTGTTCATAGGGAATGGGTAAATGGTCGACAGTCCACGGTCCACAGTTTTTTAAGAGGCTTTTCAAGAAATCTACTGTGGACTGTCGACTATGGACTATAAACTAATCAACCAAACTTTGTAATTCCGGGCTTTGCCACAGCTGCCGTTGGCCAGTCTAGTTTCCAATTATATTCATCGATTTTGGGTCCCAGAATCTCATCGGACTTCAGGGCATCTTCATAGGTAATGGTCTGCCCAGTATAGGCCACCATCCTGGCGAGGATTCCCATCATCGTACTCTGAGCCATCCAGTCTCCATCATTGACAGGTTTTCCTTTACGGATAGCGGCAAATAGCTCGTCATGCTCCGTTTGGTACATGTTGTTTCTTTCTCCTTGGTATTCCCAGCTTCGATAGGGACGTTGAATGGTATGCTTGCGCTTTATACAGTCAATTTTGGCAACCCCTTCGGTTCCCATGATTTCGACGGCATAGCTCCGGGAGCAATCTTTTTGCTGACGACTGAAGTGGAATCCCTTGGCTCCATTGGCATAGGTAAATTCTATGGCAAAATGGTCATAGACATTACCAAAGAGTTCATCGGTACGGCTTTGCCGTCCGCCAGTACCCGTGGCAGAGACAGGGGGCACATCCCTCAGGGCCCAGGACATCATGTCGATACTATGTATGGCTTGTTCAATGATATGATCTCCAGAAAGCCAGTTATAGTACAGCCAGTTACGGAGTTTATACTCCATATCGCTCCATCCTTCTTTTCTGGGATAGGACCACAGTGCACCCGTATTGTAGGTATTATAGACCGTTACGATATCTCCAATTTCCCCTTTCAGGACTCTATTAAAAATGGCCCTTTTGGGAAAGTCATAACGCCAACAGAAACCAGACATGAGGCTGAGGTTTTTTTCCCGGGCCTTTTTGGCGACCTTGAGTACACGGCGTATTCCCGGAGCGTCTACCGCAACTGGTTTTTCGCAAAATACGTGCTTACCCGCCTTAATGGCAGCTTCTAAATGGGCCGGGCGAAAAGCAGGGGGAGTAGTCAGGATGACCATGTCCACATCAGAATCCAGAACCTTCTGGAAGGCATCAAAGCCCATAAATTTGTGGGCGTCATCCAATTGCGCCCTTTCAGGATGCTCAGCGAGCAAAGCATTGTGGGACTTTTCCATTTTGTCTGGGAAAATATCTGCCATAGCTCCCAATACGACGTCTGGGTCCGCATTCAAGGCTTGGTTAGCCGCACCAGTTCCGCGCCCACCACATCCAATCAATCCCACCTTTAGGGTATTGGAATTTCTTCTTCGGGCTTGTGAGGTAGATATGTTGAAGGCTAGCGCTCCTCCTACAGTAGCGCCGCTGGTCTTTTTTATAAAAGATCTGCGAGTAGTTTTAGATGATTGAGTGTCCATATTTTATTCAAAATTTTTTCTAATAGAAATTAACTAATTTTATTTGCCAAAATCCAATGATGTATTACAGTAACTGTCGTATTATTCTGATTTGTCTTCTTTTTGTTGGCTGTGGATCCCATGGAGATTCATCTGAAGAGGGGAACTTAGCTGTAAGGCAGGTAGAGGCACCCAAGGTATACCAGGGAGAATATGCCTGGGAAGCGGGAAAAGGGACATTTGAAGAATGTAGGACGGGGAAGCGTTATCCTGTTGGTGGAGGAAAGGCGGATAAAGAACTCAAGCGTACCTTATTTAGCATAGACCCTGGACAAGCCACTGGGGCACTTATTGAAGTAGAAGGCTTTCTGGCCCAGCAACTAGAAGCTGATTCTGGGTGGACGGGCTTGGTATTTATGGTTGAAAAACTACTCGACTTAGACATTCAGCAAACGTGTTCAGATGTTGGGATTCCCGTCACACAGGATAGTTTATTCATCCAGATTGCTCAGGAAATGGAACTATTGAGTCAGATGTACCTGGATACCCCTTTCCAGGCATCCGCGATCTCTCCAGATATGCCTCTGTCCTCTATCATTCGGACGGAGTCTATGCAGCTAGGCTTGTGGGCATTTGTCATGGCAAGAACGGGGCTATCCCAAAGGCAGATGATGGAAAAGAGCGATTCTCTCCAAACGGTCTGGGATGTTTATGAATTGGTAGAGAGGGCTAAATAGTCCACCGTTGATGGTCCATAGTTTGAGCTATTAGGTGTCAGGAGAGAGGGGAGAGTTCTGCATAGGCTGACTTTTTAACTCACTCCTCGCTTCTCTCACCTAACTTTCTCTGTACCGTCGACTAATAAACTTACATATGCAACACATTCTTTCCCACCTATCTCAAGATAAAAAGTTAGTCCCTGCGCTAGAGGTGGCAGACCTGAAGCCCTTGATTTTAGAAGGGGGGATTTTTGACTCTTTAGTAAGGGCAATCGTATACCAGCAACTATCTGGCAAGGTGGCAGATGTGATCCACAAACGCTTTCTGGAATTATTGGATCTGCATACCCCGACCCCTGAAGCTGTTTTGGCTCTAAATCCCGATGATATGCGTGGAGCAGGATTATCTCGATCCAAGAGCCAATATATTCGCAACATTGCAGATTTTTTTCAACAACCTGAATATGTGGACATCGATTGGCAAAGCCTGCCTGATGAGGAACTCATTGCGACACTTACCCAGATCAAAGGGGTAGGAGAGTGGACCGTCCAAATGTTGCTAATTTCTACGCTAGCTCGGGAAGATGTATTTCCTGTGAATGACCTGGGGATACAACAAGGAATTAGGGGGCTATATGGCTTAGAGGAGTTGGAAAAGAAAGAATTGAAGAAAAAAATGTTGGATCTGTGTAGAAGCTGGCAACCCTTTAGATCCTATGCTTGCCTGGCTATTTGGCGCTGGTATGATGCGAATTGACTAAAAAATTTCCCGTTCAGAAGGAATTTTTCTTTCTCAATCTTCTTATCGGAACATGGGAGCAAAATACCAATAATTTTCTCCCTTCCCCGAAAGGGGATCTTTTTAACCTTAAATGTTACAGTTATGTCAAACGCCAATTTAATTTTCGAAGAATTGCTACCTGCACACTTTCAAGTGAACAATGGTAGCGTACAATTGTTTGAAGGACCCAGCACAGATGGTTTTCCAGCGGGTCCACCTAAAAGAATTATCCAGGTTGATCAGCCTTGGGCAGTCAAATTTACCTGGACTAATTCAGGTTTGTTAGTCCCCTTTATTCAAGGAGACTGGCATCTGGAAATCTTTTTGGAGCAAATGGGTCCCTCTGAGTTTGGTTTTCCCAGTACCCTTGGGACGAAGATCGTACCTTTTGTCAGCGTAAATGCCACGACTTATAATGAGTTTGTTGTCATTCCTGCGAATGTGGTACCAGAAGGTATCTTCAAGCTTACAGCTTGTATTACCTTTTCCAGCCCAGCACCTGCTTCTATTCCGGGTCCTATAGCAGCTTTTGCTGAGATAGGGGGAGTGAAATTCTATAAGGCCTAGGGATCCTTTTAGGAAAAAGTGTAATAGTAGTGTATGGGAGGTCAGTTTATCGCTGACCTCCTAATTTTTAGGAATCTCTAATTGGAGTTCAGGTTTTGTAGATATTTTGGAACAAAATGTCCGACGTGGTGGGTATGGGAAGTACTATTTTTTACCCGCATTTCCCGTGTTTTGTAGTTATATCTCCGTTCGTAATCAGGGCAGGATTTACATGTGAAGATAATCCAGTCCCCTTCTCTTCGGGAATCACAGGTATGTGTTTCTTCAGGAGTATTTACAAACTGCGCATCTAAAAAGTCCATAGGCCTGATATTTACTAATCAATAAAGGAATGTTCCTGTGTTTATGTATTATTCATGGGGGGAATGGCGAAAATTTGTGGCCAAGCTGTATTTGCCCTAAACAAAATTTAGAAAAATATGGCCTTTTATGTAGGAGCATCTGCTAGCAATTCCTGGGCATTTCTAAGGGCTGTCTCAGATGGATGTTCTCCACTCATCATCGTAGCTAACTCATGGACCCTGCCTACCATAGAAAGTTGCTTGATAGTAGATCGGGTTTGGTTCCCTTCAATTTCTTTGATCAGCTTGAAATGTTGGTTCCCTTTGGCAGCTATTTGAGGTAAATGTGTAATGGCAATAATTTGAAAGTCGTGACTAAGTTGGTTCATAACCTGACCTACCTTATTAGCAATCTCTCCGCTTATGCCGGTATCGATTTCATCAAATATCAGGACCGGAAACTCAAATTTCTCAGCCAAGATGGTCTTGATGGCCAGCATTACTCGAGAGAGTTCTCCCCCCGAAGCTATATGTGATAGGGGGCCTGCAGGGGTTCCTGGATTGGTTTGTATTAAGAAAGTAACGCGATTGATGCCCCTGGGTTGCAACTTAATCTGTTGATTATCGAGGAACAATTCTCCTACATCATGCTGATTCCGTTCAATTTGGACTTCATAAGTAGCTCTTTTAAACCCTACTTCGCTTAATAAATGATTAATCCGTTGCTCCAGGGATGCTTTAGCCTGGAGACGATGTTTTTCTATTTCCAGACCCAGGGATGAAAGCTCTTCCAGCTTCTGGCTATATTCTTCTTTGAGTTGAGCAATGTGCCCTTCCATGCTATCGGCTTCTCCCAATTGGCCAGAGAGTTCCTCGTACTTGGCAAGTAACTCCTCCCCACTTTGAAGCTTGTATTTCAGTTTGAGAGAATGATATAGGGCCAACCGCTCTTCTACTATGGTCAATCTTTCAGGATTGGATTCAGCTTGCTCCAATAGGGCTTGTAGGGAAAAAGCTACTTCCTTGAGTGTCTCCTGGGATCCCAGCAGTTGGGAAAAATTATTTTGAAGGTCTTGGCTTACCTCTCGTATTTTTTCAAGAGCTTGTAAGACCTCTCCTAGCTGATTATATAGGGCATTTTCTTCGTGATATAGGCTGTTGGTAGCCAAAGCCAGATTTTCGCGAATGTCTTCTGTACTTTGCAAAAGTTTTATTTCCTCTTCCAATGCCTCTTCCTCTCCCGCTTGGAGTTGTGCCTCCTCCAACTCTTTGACTTGGTGTTGTAGGAATTCGTATTGCTGTTTTACTTGTTGTTCTTTTGCTTCAAGGGTCTCGATCTTTTGACCCAAATCGCGATAGGCTTGAAGTGCAGTGCCAAATTGATGAGATTGGTCTACACAACCTGCATAAATGTCCAACAACTCGACTTGTTGGTCCGTTGATAGCAATAGTTGATTTTCATGTTGGCTATGTAGATCAAGGAGGTTAAGACCCACTTCTTTGAGAACTTGAAGAGATACAGGGGTATCGTTTATAAAAGCCCTGGATTTTCCATTGGTTCTGATTTCTCTCCGGATGATTAACTCCGACCCATCCAGGTCAAATTCTTCAAAGGAAGAAAGGATGTTTAAACGTTTGGGGGATAATTGAGAAAAAGTCCCCTCAATTACACATTTATCATCCGAAAGGAAAATAGAAGAATTATCTACTCTTCTACCTAAAATGAGTCCTAAGGCGCCCACTAGTAAGGACTTTCCCGCACCTGTTTCCCCGGTTAGAATATTAAGACCTGGAAGAAACTCTACTTGAGCTTCTTCAAATAAGCCATAATTCCTGATAATTAATTTACTGAGCATGGATGTCTATTTTCTGAACATCGGCTTTATCAGAGGTAGATCCATTAGCGTTTTCAGGTGGAAAGCTACTTGCCTCCTGAATGAATCTTTCCAATTCTCCTTCTATAGCCTTATACTTTTCGTCATTCCAATTAAAAAATTGGGAAAAGTATTGCAAGATAGGAGTTTTGTACGTCCTTACACTGCCGATGTCAAAATACAGTCTTCCGGTTCTACGAATGAAGAAGTCTGTAGGATATTGAACCAACTCATTTTCTAGCCCGAATTTCAATTCTGCCAGTAACAATCGAAGAGCGGGATCCTTCTCTTCCATTTCCTGGTAATATTGGAGTATAGCAACTACTTGTTTGCCATAATTACTTACCAAGTAGGGGGCATCATGGGAAGATAACCCTAATTCATGTAATTGATCCCTTAAGGCTTGGGTAAATGAAAGAACTTCCCCATAATCGGAAAACTCACCCCCACAAAGGGTGATGCGTTGAGTTTTGCTAGAAACTTTGTTTCTCCCCATCTTTTTCAAGGCGGTGTCAATCACTCTTTTTCCCATTTTTCTATAACCAGTAAGTTTGCCTCCTGCAATGGAAATAAGGCCAGAAGGGGAAATAAATATTTCATCCTTTCTAGATATTTCGGAGGCAGACTTCCCTACCTCATGGATAAGTGGTCGCAGGCCAGCCCAACTGGAAACAATAGCTTCCTGCTGGAGATTTACTCCTGGAAACAGGTTATTAACAGATTGGAGGAGGTAATTTACATCTTCCTCAGTAGTTCTCGGATGGTGTTTATTGCCAGTATAATCCGTATCGGTTGTACCTATATAAGTGATATTACCTCTGGGAATGGCAAATAGCATCCTCCCATCGTGCGCATCAAAATAAATAGACTGTCCTACAGGAAATGCCGAATAGGGAACTACAATATGGACACCCTTGGTAAGGTGGAGATGTTTACCTGAAAGGGATTGGTTGATCCCACGTAACTCGTCTACCCACGGACCAGCAGAATTAATCACTTGGTGCGCTTTGATTTCAAAACGTTTCTCAGATAGGTGATCTTGACAAAAAACTCCTTTTACTTGTGGGGTGTTTGCTCCCCCTTCGTATAAAAAGTCTTTGACTTCCAGATAGTTAAGGGCATGTGCCCCTTTTTGAATGGCTGTTTTTACCAATTCTATGGTGAGACGGGCATCGTCTGTTCGATATTCCGCATAATATCCCCCTCCCTTGACAACATTCGGATTTAATAAGGGCTCCTTTTCAAGGGTTTGGCCCTTGTTGAGCATTTTGCGGCGATCTGCCTTTTCTACCCCCGCAAGGATATCATATATTTTCAGACCAATGGAAGTAAGAAATTTGCCATAGGTCCCATTTTGGATAATGGGCAGCAACATCTTTTCAGGAACCACTAAATGGGGGGCTAGCCGATGTACAATCGCTCTTTCACTTCCAGTTTCTCGTACCAGCGAAATCTCAAATTGCTTTAAATACCGGAGTCCTCCATGGATCAACTTCGTTGAACGACTGCTGGTCCCAGATGCGAAATCATGTTTCTCAACTAAGGCTGTCTTAAGCCCCCGAGTAATGGCGTCAAGGGCTATACCACAACCAGTAACCCCTCCCCCAATTACCAGAACATCATACGTTTCATTGGCTAATTGAGAGAGTGTATTTTCACGCGATGTGACAGACATAAAACCTGGTTAATATGAAATATTCTCTAACCTAACGGAACATGGCTTTGATAGAACCCCAGGTTCTTTGGATAGAGGTAGGATTATGGATGAGGTCTACAAAGGCTTTTTCGACTTTATCCTCTCCAATGATATGCAATTCATAACTCAATTTTTTAGGAGGAGTCTTAAAGACATTGTCATCCAAAAACTGGTATTTCAGCCCACCATCAGGATCGATAGTAGAAACATGGGCTAGGATAGACTCATCATCTACCTTTCTATAAAGCTGAAATTCCTTGATAAAACTCTCAGATTGGACCTCCCATTCCAATACAATATCGGAACCGTTGGCATCGATGGTGAAATAATTGAGAAATACCTGCTGGCTGTAGCCATAGGCAACAAAAGCGAAGAAGAAGGAGAGTAAAAGAATGGCACGAGGCCTAAATAGTGAATGATGCATACACATTCCCGCTAGGAAATACCTAATACAATGAGTTCAAATCTAAAGATATTATTTCCTTTTTAATAACGACAATCTCATTAATTCATTAAAAATAATTAAAATTAATATGTAGGTAATGTTGTTAATAATACCATTGGAAACTATTTAAATAATCTCTATATTTGTGGTCCAAAAAAAAGACCTGATGAAAAAAGATATTCATCCTGAATACAGAGATGTAATTTTCAAGGACATTTCTACGGATTGGGCCTTCAAATCCAAATCCACTATCAAGACTAAGGATACGATTACCTGGGAGGATGGAAATGAATATCCCCTGGTAAAGCTTGAGGTTTCTAGTAATTCTCATCCCTTCTTTACAGGAAAGCAGAAATTGTTGGATACTGCCGGCCGTGTAGACAAGTTCTATAGCAAGTATGGCAATAAGCTTAAAAACAAAAAAGCTGAACCCGCTAAGGCTAAAGAAGAACCCGCTAAAGAAGAATCGGCTGAAAAGAAAGAAGAAAAGGATTCTTGATTTACTAATCAGATACGAATTTCATTATTGAATTGAATAGGAGTAGCTTCACAGAGCTACTCTTTTTTTATTAAGATTACTCATGTCATACCTGTTGTTTGAAGATGATGCCTACCTGGATTTATTGCCTCTTACCTTTACACGACCTATCTACCAATTGCGCGTCGGTATATATACTTTCCTAGAAAGATGGATACATTTTTTGGGACCAAATACCTCAGTGAAAGGTATAAGCTATGCCTCCTCATTCGGCTATTCTCTTGTAGGCAAAGATAGGGAAGGAGGGATCTGGATAAATGCAAGGTTTTTGCCCAACGAAGAGTTCTTAAAACTTATAGAATCCTTGGAGGAGGGAGATTGTTATGTAAATGCCTTTGAGGAGGTCCTTTGTTTTAGGCCCAAAAAACACCAAAAAAGAAGCTCAAATGTTCGTTCCATTACCCGGAAGGAATTAGAACAATTGGGGATGAAAATCCAGAAAGTGGACTTGGAATTTGTGTCAATAGCCACCCTAACAGATCTGTTTACCCGAATTTCTGACTTTTTAAAATGGGACTTCCAATTTCATCGCAAGAGATTTCCCTCCCAAGAGATCTCCGACCCCCACACCTGTGTTTACTATAAGGATAATATATGGATCGGAGAAGGAGCCAAAATAGAGGCAGCGATACTCCATGCGGAATCTGGACCTATTTACATTGGCCCTGGGGTTTCAATTCAACCAGGAGCCATAATTATGGGAGGACATTGTATTGGGGAAGGGTCAGTCGTAGCCGCAGGTGCCAAGCTTCGGGCGAATAGTTCCTTTGGGAAGTACACCAAGTTGGGAGGGGAAATCAAGAACTCCCTTGTGGGTTCCTACTCCAATAAGGGCCATGAAGGGTATATGGGAAATACAGTCTTAGGAATAGGATGTAACTGGGGGGCT
The DNA here is from genome assembly GCA_965263105.1 of Bacteroidia bacterium. Taxonomy (GTDB): domain Bacteria; phylum Bacteroidota; class Bacteroidia; order J057; family J057; genus JBCCTX01. The sequence continues at coordinate 3,981,956 of CBDHGL010000003.1, forward strand.
GCTACAGATTCCTCTAATATGAAGAATACTTTCAGTGAGGTGAAGCAGTGGAGCTATAGAGAGAGAAAGATGAAGGCTTCAGGCCAGTCATTTTGTGGTACCGTTATGGGCGATTTTTCACGTACGGGTATTCACACCATGTTAAATACCGGTACTGTAGTGGGAGTATCTTCGAACATATTTGGAGCGGGCTTTCTGCCTAAGTTTATTCCTTCTTATTCCTGGGGAGGAGAGGCAGGGAGTTTCAGTACCTATAGACTTCCAAAAGCGATAAATGGGGCCATAAGTCATCTGGGACTAAAGGGGATATCTTTATCTGAGCAGGAGAAACGTGTGTTGAGTTTCGTTTTTGAGGAAACGGCCTCTTTTCGATATTGGGAATAGGGGAATTTATGCTGTTAAGTTTGGATGAATTCGGCACGTATTGTTTTGCATTTTCAAAAATAGTCCTATTTTCGGCCCCGTTATCCCAAAAACTAAAATAATAGAGATCATGCGCACCCAAATTGCTGCTGGAAATTGGAAAATGAATTTGAGTTTTGATCAAGGGAAAGAACTTGTTCAAACGATACTTCAGGGAATAAATTCAGTTGATTTAACAGGGAAAAAGGTCATTTTTTCTCCCCCCTATCCCTACTTGGCCTCCTTGGTCCAAATGACTTCTGGCCAGGATTCAGTTCTTATTGCCGCTCAAAATGTTCATCAAGAAGAGAAAGGAGCTTATACAGGAGAGATTTCCGCGAGTATGCTCGCTTCCTTAGGGGTGGATGCTTGTCTAGTAGGGCATTCAGAACGGAGGGAATATTTTCAGGAGGACAATGATTTGTTAGCCATTAAGGTAAACCGGCTTCTCGACGCAGGTATTACGCCCATATATTGCTTGGGGGAGAAATTGGCAGAAAGAGAAGGGGGAGAAACTTTGCAGGTGATTGAAAAGCAGATGAACGAAGGGGTGTTTGGATTAGAGGCTTCGGCTTTTTCTCAACTGATTGTTGCCTACGAACCCGTCTGGGCTATTGGGACTGGGAAGACTGCCTCCCCAGAACAAGCACAAGAGGTACACCAGTTTATTCGTCAGCTCATTGCCACAGCCTATTCCTCTAAGGTAGCAGAAGAATGTACTATTTTATATGGGGGAAGCGTAAAACCTGCTAATGCAGAAGGTCTCTTCTCTCAAGCTGATATTGATGGGGGATTAGTAGGGGGGGCTAGCCTGAAAGGCCCAGATTTCGTTGAAATCATTAAGGCTTTGTAAGGAGAAATCAGTCCATTTTTAGAAGCCCGGTATCTTTGACCATGTAATAGGCAGACTGCGCAATCATTTCCCCCTTTTGTGTGGGAAGGGTTAGTTTGCGTTCCAGGATTCCTTTTCCAGAATTAAATACAATTTTGAAGGAAGTACGGCTTTCCCCAGGAATAGCTGGATGATAGCTGATATATTCAATTTGTTTTTTGGGAATAAGAGGAGCAAAAGATACTTTCCGATTCATCCAAAGAAGTCGAAGGGAAAACAAAGCAGCGATACCGAAAAACAAGGCGAGAAAATAGTTTTGTATGGACACAAATAGGAGTAGGGATGCCAGGAAGGCTATAGCCAAAAGTAAATAGAAAATAGCAACACGCTGTATGCCCCTTTTGAAAAAAAAGTGGGAAAAATAGGATGATAATCCCTTTCCTTTGATTTGAATGGAATCCTGGTAAATGTGACAGCTCCCTCTTTTAAGTGGGAATGATTTGGCATTTGCCTCCATGATACAGGCAAAAATACAAGATAATTTATAACCCTAGTTGGATGAAGGCTGATTTTTTTTTAGCCAAGGCTGTGTAAGCCTCTACAAGATCCTGGGACCGAAAAACTTTACTTTTTATTAAGTATTTATCTCGAGCTAATTTCCATCCCAAGAGGTCTTCAGGAAAGGCTTCCTGCAATCCATAGTCCCATCGTTTTTCAATATACAGTTTGTCAGATTCTAGGGGATAAAATTCGCCAAAGAAGGTTTGATCTTCTATTTCTGTCCAATCCTCGTCGAGTTTCTCCTCTTTGAGGCTGGGGTCCCCATACAGGTCAGTCCAAATGTAGTAGTTTGCACGAGCGGTGTTTATAAGTCCCCCTTCTATGACCTGGATAAGGGTATCAGAAACCACTTCTCCTAGCTCGTTTTTTATGACTAAGGTATGGGTTCCTTTCTCTAAGGTAATGGATTTATATTCGTGAGGAGCCATCATGTAGGACTGATTCCCTACAATTACCTCGTAAGGCTGACCTCCTGCATTATCCAAATCTACATTTCCAGTCCCGCATGTACTGAATAACGTGCTAAGAGAAATGAGGGACAAGTATAAAAGAATACTGGATTTCATAAAAGCATAGTTGAAACCTACACATTAACTACCGCAACGATCTTAACAGAAAAAGGATACAAAAATTTGTAATTTTTTGAGCTACTTGCGGATTACTGTGCTAATCAAAGTATTTTACTCGCACCAATGACAAATATATGGAGTTTTTAGTTAAAGCAATAGGATTTTAATGAAAAAAATTATTCGATACACAATATATATAATTTTCAATTTTAAGTAGTTTAAATATTTGAAGTAATCAAGTGTCAAGATTGAAAACAATTCTAATAGGTTCAGGCGTTGGAGGTCTGGCTACTGCTATTCGGTTACGTGCTCAGGGGCACATAGTAGAGGTTTTTGAGGCAAATTCATACGTTGGAGGAAAACTGGCTGAGTGTAAGTTAGATTCCTTTCGATTTGATATGGGCCCTTCGCTATTTACCCTACCCGAAGAGCTTGATAAGCTGTTTGTCGATGCAGGCAAGAATCCTAGAGATTATTTTTCTTACAGGAAATTAGATATTTTGTGCAAGTATTTTTTTGAAGATGGTACGGTTATTCGAGCATTTTCTTCCCCCTCTTTATTTGTTGAGGAACTTGCTCAAAATACCCATGAAGCCCCGCAGAATATCGAGAATTTTCTCCGCCATGTCGCTGAACTCTATGGCCTTACTTCCCATGTATTTCTTGAGCGTTCCTTACATCAATTGGGAACTTATCTCAGGAAAGATACCCTGAAGTCTGCCCTACAGCTCTATAAATTAAAACCCTTTTCTTCCATGCATCGGGCAAATGCAAATTTTTTTTCTGATCCTCGGGTGGTTCAACTTTTTGACAGATATGCTACATACAATGGCTCTGATCCCTACCAGGCTCCCGCAACTCTGAATGTTATTTCCCACCTGGAGCACAACCTAGGTGCCTATTTCCCTGATGGAGGTATGCATACTATTGTAAAAGCCTTGTTCCGGTTAGCTGAGGACTTAGGGGTGGTTTTTCATTTGAATAGCCCCGTTCAATCTATTGAGATTAGAAATAAACGCGTCCAGGGAATCAAATCTCAGAATCATCAAGTAGAAGCTCCTCTTGTAGTGAGTAATATGGATGTGGTTCCCACTTATAGGAGTCTCCTTAAGAAGGAAAAGGCCCCTCAAAGAATCCTGGGACAAGCTCGTTCCAGTTCTGCTATCATTTTTCTTTGGGGGATGGACTACTCCTTTCCAGATTGGGAGCTACACAACATATTTTTTAGTGGGGGATATAAACAGGAATTTAAGCAAATATGGAAGCAGCAAACCGTCCCAGACGACCCTACAGTATATACCTATGTCAGTTCAAAAATGAATCCAGGGGATGCACCCATTGGTAAGTCCAATGTATTTTGTATGTTAAATGTTCCTCCCAATACAGGGCAAGATTGGGACCATCTTATCGCCCGGGTGAGAAAGGTTATTCTCGCAAAATTATCGAGAGTTTGTGGCAAGGACCTAGAACCCTTAATCGAACAGGAACGGGTACTAGACCCCAGGAGTATAGAGCAAAGGACTTCCTCTTATCAGGGAGCCCTATACGGCAATAGTTCCAATAATCCAATGGCAGCCTTTCTCCGCCATCCCAATTTTTCCCAGCGCTTAAAGGGGCTGTATTTTGCAGGAGGTAGTGTACATCCTGGAGGTGGTATTCCCCTGTGTCTGCTTTCTGCGAAAATTGTAGGAGACCTTATTGCTAAGCGGCCTAAATGAGAAGACTATGATATCTGCCAAGCCTACAATTTGGGGGCGATTCTTTTGGAAGAACTTTGTTAGCTTTTCCATGAGGCGGTCCTTCCATGATATTGTCGTAGAAGGGAATGAAAGTCCTCCAAACTCATCAATTCTATTATTGGGAAATCATATCAGTTGGTGGGATGGCTTTTTTGCTTTGTATCTCAATGAACAGCATTTTCATAAGCAGTACTATGTGATGATGCTGGAGCGAGAGTTGGAAAAACACCGTTTTATGCGCCAGGGAGGTGCTTTTTCTATTCGCCCCGGGAGTAGAAGTGTCGTTCAGTCCTTATCTTATACCCGGAATTTATTAGAAAATCCTCAGAATTTGGTTACCATATTTCCTCAGGGGAAGATTCACTCACAATACGAACGAGAAATCCATTTTCAACCCGGAATAGGAAGGATGTTGGACCGGATGGAGAGTAATATTCAAATAATATTCTACTCGGCTCACCTGGATTATGGAGCTTTTTCTAAACCTACCCTGCATTTTCGCTTGAAATATTATTCTCCTCAAAAAGGAAGCTATGAAGGGCAATTGGAAGAAGCATACCGGGTACATTTCCAAGATTCCTTATCAACGCAAATCGCTATGTTCCCCATTTGATTTCCCTACCAACTGAGATAAATTCCCCCTCTTATATCCAGTCCCCTGGAAATATCTGGAATGGCCAGGCCTAAGACATTCGGCATACTGGCATATATCCCCAATTTGGCTTCCTTCCCCAAAGGTATATTCCCCGTTCCCCATAGCCCCAAACCATAGGCCTCCATTCCTCCTATATAGCCGTTTAGCCCCCCTTTGAGGTGCTCGTTTCCCCGTGAATAGACCAAGTTGAGGAGAGGAAGAGGAGTTTGAGGAGCCCATTGGGTCAAACTCTGCGTAAGCGATATGCCTAACTGCCCAGTCTGAATGTGCCCCATAGTGTAGGCGACTCTTGCAAAAGCGGGAAACGGGGAGGAGAACTGAGTTCGAACGGAATCTGGGAATAATAACTGCTGTAAGGTGTCTCCAATTGATAGATTGCTAGTTGAACCGGAATTAGTTAAAAAATTGTCCCATACCACTCCCTGGTAATTAATGTTCACCACACTTTCACTTTTACTGCCCTCCCATTGTAAGCCCCCCAGACTGTTGAGGGCAACCTCTAGGGAATGTCGATTAGAAAAGGTATAACGCATTCCCAGGTCTAACCCCAGACCCCATCCTTGATTATCTTCTAAAGTACCCTGCGTGGAATAGTCGGCATCCAGGGAGATTTGGCTTCCATCCCGAGCCGTAAGAAGGGAATAGGCTAGTCTGTCGACTATTTGGCTTCGTATTCCCTGAAGGAATTTTAAGTGGAATCCTCCAGTGAAATTTCTACCGGACCAGGAAGACCCTACTCCCAAAGCTCGATAAGAAAAACTGCGCCATTCTACTCTGTCATCGGAAATTTCCTGGCCTGCATAAGGGGCATTTCCCCGAAGAAATAGCCCTGCGGAAACGCTGTCTCCCAGGCCAATAAAAAGGCTTTGTCCTCGCTGGTAGGAAAGAAGCCAGTTATGTTCCCCAATGGGGAAATTTATGAGAAGATTTGTTTTACTCCCTTGTTGGAATTCATTGTCCGAATCCATTTGATCAATCAGGATGGTTTTGGTTTCCTCACTGAGGAAATTTCCTTCGCGTATTAGTTCTTTCAGGGTAAAACGATTGTTGGCCAGCCAAAAATCCCCTGAAAAGTCTATTTGGATGCTCTCAAAGTCCTGCAGAGCAATGTTCGCTGGATTTATCCATTGGCTACTGGATAGCGAGGGGGAATGAGAAAGGTTGAGCCCAAATTGGGCTTCAGTCGGAATTGTGCTGAGGAATAGGGAACAAAAGAGAAGAAAAGCATATGGAAAAGAGCTGGTCATATCAAACTTAAGGATTGAGTTGATAAGAAAAATTGCCCACCAGGCTAGCCTTTATTCGGTAGTCTGATTTCATCTTCACGGGGCTGTTTGAGGGCTGGCTGCTTACCCGGTAATTGAAAGCGAGGTATTTGCCACTTTCAATAATGCGTTGAAGCTGGGATTTCGACAGGTCTTTGGCTATCTCCGAAAAAGCGCTTTCTATTACCGTACCCGTATTGTCGACTATCCCTGGGGCAATTTTCTCCCCTTCTGAAAGCCATTCTATGAAGTTAAAATTTTCATCAAGGATGGCTGCTAAAACCTCTACTTCCAGCGGAAATCCATTGTCAAACTGTAAAGATAGAATGCCAGAATTAAGGTTAGTAGAATCTTCTGAAAGGGAAAAATCTAGGCTGCTGGTATCGGTAAATACCAGACCGGATAAACTGCCTTCCAACGGAAGTTCAAACTCCACGATCCCCCTCAACTTTCCATTGCGAGTGGCAAAATTGATAGGGTTGCCAAGACCTGATGAGTTGGCGTTATATTCGACCCCTACATCATAGGAAAGCTGATTGGGAAGCAGGCGTATTAATTCTGGGATATTGCTGTTTTGCGGGGTAAAGGTAAATGTGCTTGTTACTACTGACTGAGTATCGGGGAGTTCCGGCCCTATAATGCCCAAGGGAGATGCAAAGAGGGTACTACTCAAAGGAGTGGCAACAGGGGTATTAGAATTTTGAGCACTTAAGCTTCTTACCGTTCCCTCCAAATCAATTCCCAATGAGTTTTCAAAAATGAGTCTTGCCCTGGGATTGATCAAATCGAGGTGGTCCACTTGGATATTTTCAAGGCTAGAAAAGGCTTGGCTTCCTGAAAAATCTAGGTTTCCGTTTCCAAAATACCCCTCTAGATAATCAGGTTGGATATCTTTTAGCTTTATATTAAGCAGAACACTGTCTTCTTGGTCAATTGAAACCAGATTCCCCGAATAGATTAGGTTGATCTGGTAGTATTGGGCCAGGGTATTGAAGGTAGTACCCCCTTGGGTGAAATCCAGCTCATATCCAGCAAGATCAATTTCTTCGGTAAAGAGAAAATTCTCGTCGGCTGCAGCGGGGTTAAGGCGGGCGACTATTTCAGGTATTACCCCATTCAGATTGGCAGAACTCAAGCGGTAAATGACCTCCACTGTATCGCCAAGTGTACTGATTACCTCAGCTTCTATTACCCCGGATTGGATAGTAGCTTTTTGAATCTGGACTCCTACATTTTCCCCAGTAAAGGTATATTCGAAGGGGAGGGAACTGCTATCCACAGTTTGAGACGGGAAAATAGCCGTAGCCTCTCTGGCTTGTAAGTTTCGGGCGGTAAAAGAAAACTCAATAAAATCTGTTGTGTCAATAGGAACATTGGTAGACTCTGGGACATCCAGATTAAGTAAGTTGGCCTCCATATCGGATTCTATTTGTTGGCCGGCTATATCGAAGGTCCTAATGTCGCTGGCACCACTAGGCAGTGAGGAAATGAATCCTGAAAACAGCACATTTCCCTCCACTCTGTTGCGGACTTCAAAACTTACATTATTGAGGTCAATGGGTAACTGATTGGTTAGGGTGATCTCTACCTCCCCTTGGACCAGAAAAGCTTCCTCAAATAGACTGCTGGCGTCTATTGAAACGGCTCCAGAGCTGAGCCCTGGAGCAGCAGGAAGGGAAGGGAGGGTGTTTCCGTGATTAAATAAGATAATCCCGCCAATAATATTTCCTTGTTCGCTTAAGCCACGTGCAATGGCTCCCAGGGTTATATTCTGGGCGAAGGATTGATCCCCCAGGCGAAACTCTGCCAAATTAAATCGTTGGATATAGGTCGTATCGGGAATAGTTAAAATGTCCTCCAGGCCTAAGTTGATCAAGGTATCTCGAAGGACAAGGACCACCGTTTGCGAGGAATCTTCTGTGAGGAGGCTACTATCCTGGACAGCATCAGCGAGGCCAATGGTAGATTGGGCGATTGGGGCCAAGATATCCACATCCCAGGATACCGGGTCATTTATATCCCATTTACAACCGAAACATAGGAGCAATAGAAGAGAAGGGACCCATGTGGATGATTTGGGAAAATTTCGCATATAAGCATCCCGTTTTTTTCTTAAACTCTTTAAACATAACGCGGCACCCCCTAGAAATAGTAGAGGGTGCCGCATTTATTTTGAAAAACAAACTACTTGTTGTCCTTCAGGTATTCGTTGACCATATCTGTGGGTACTACGTCTTCTTTGAACGTGTAATTACCCGTTTTTGGGTCTTTTATGCTACGTATGATCTTGGTAAAAGATTTTACTTTACTTTTATCACGATAGCCTGCTACAGTCTTCTTTGCCATGCTTACTTAATTTCTTTGTGTATTGTATACTTTTTGAGAATGGGGTTAAACTTTTTTAACTCCATTCTTCCAGGCGTGTTTCTCCTATTCTTAGTTGTAATATAGCGAGAGGTCCCAGGAAGGCCTGAATTTTTATGCTCGGTGCACTCTAGAATCACCTGAACTCTATTTGCTTTTCCTTTTTTTGCCATTGCTGGATTTTTATTGGACTACAAAGGTAAAATTTTTTTTTGTAAAAGGGAATATTGTGGGTAGGAAAGTCATTATTTAGAATTAACAAATTTATAACTTATACCTGAATAATTTTGATGTTTGACATATCCTGTCGATTCCTTAAGTTTGTTTAATTCCAAATTTTTCCCACTTAAAATAAATTTAGTAACCTATGTCCGATCTACAGCCCCAAGATGGTTATGTTTGGCGAAGAGGAGTAAAAATTGCTATCCAAAAAGCTCCCAACAAATACACCATTAAACTCCGCAATGGAGTAGACTTGCAAGAAGTTAGTGAGAAGCTTAAATGCAGTACCTGTAAGACTTTGGATCGGCAAAGGCTTACTGAGGTGGAAATGGATGACACCCGAAGCTTGGAAGAGCCCTTGAAAGTACTGCGGGAAGAAAGTGGGGTTCAGTTTGCCTCCAGTGTATACCACATTCAGGGAGATCCCAAAGCCGTTCTATATCCTACAGAAGAATTAACGATTCAATTTAAGCCAGGAACATCAAACGATGAAATTACGGCTTTTGCGGAGGAGTTTGGGTTGATTGTAATAAAAGAAGTAAAGGGCTTAGCCCATGCTTGGGTTATGCGATTGAGTGAGAATTCAGATAGAGATTCGGTGGAATGCTCAGCTGATATTGAAGGACATAGCGTAGTTCAGGAAGTAGAACCCAACCTGGCCATCGAGATTGAAAATTACCATACCCCAACGGATACCAAATACCCCGAACAGTGGCATCTTAACCATAATGGGGGCCCCCAACTTTCTGAAAATTCTCACGTCCATGCAGAAGCCGCATGGGATGTTACACGCGGCGATAGAGATGTCGTAGTGGCTATCATCGACGATTCAGTCGATCTATTCCACACCGATTTTGATCTGGTAGACAAAATCGTTGCCCCTCGAGATTTTCAAGGGCGGGATTTTGATCCGCAGCCAGAATTTAGCTCCGACAACCATGGGACTTCTTGTGCGGGTGTAGCTGTGGCCGAGGAAAATGGAGAAGGAGTAGTGGGGGTTGCACCAGAATGTTCGCTAATGCCAGTGCGTATGTCGGGATTTTTGGACGATAATAGCATTGAAGAACTCTTTGAATGGGCATTAGACAATGGAGCTGATGTCCTCTCTTGTAGTTGGGGGCCTGCAGCAGTTAGGTTTCCTTTGTCATTGAGGCAGGCAGCCATACTCAGTCGCGTTGCCAATGAAGGAAGGGATGGCAAAGGGGCGGTGATTTGTTTTGCCTCAGGAAATGCCAATAGACCCATAAACGATACAGTTGATGAACGGGGCTGGCCTAATAATGTCATTAGTGGTCCAACAGAATGGGTGGATGGTTTTGCTGTCCATGAGTCCGTTATCGCCGTAGCAGCAACAACTAGTATGGGAAAGAAAGCTGCCTATAGCAATTGGGGGAAAGAAATATCTGTCTGTGCCCCTAGCTCAAATGGCCACCCTGGCTTTAGTGATACCATCACTTATCCCCGAATCACTTCTCCTATTTTGGGGAGGGGAATATTGACCACGGACCGGGTTGGTGGAGCGGGTTATTCTACTTCAGATTATACCTATGATTTTGGAGGTACTTCCAGTGCATGCCCCTTGGTAGCAGGGGTGGCTGCTCTGGTAATCTCTGCCAATCCCGACTTAACTGGAGCAGAAGTTCGGGAAATTCTGGAAACTACGGCAGATAAAATCACCCAGAATGAGACAGATCCACAATTGGGAAATAATTTCGGTACCTATGATGCTAACGGCCATTCCCAGTGGTTTGGGTATGGAAAGGTCAATGCTGCCCGGGCGGTAGCCGAAGCTAGGAGGAGGCTCACAGATCCAGGAGAAGAGCCGCAGCAATTAGCAAAAAGTGCTTCTCCTAACGTTCCCATTCCAGATAACAATACTACGGGTATTTCTGATACCTTGAGTTTTGACTCTTCCGCTTTGATATCTGGTGTGAAGGTAGGAGTCGACGTAGAACACAGCTATATAGGGGATTTGAAACTTACACTTGTCTCACCAGATGGAATAGAAGTTGTCTTGCAAAATCGCCGAGGGGGAAGGGCTGACAACATTAAAAAGACCTTTGACATGGCCAATACCATGGGACTTAGCTCCTTATTGGGGAGGTCTGCAGCAGGCGATTGGAAAATGCTGGTTCAGGATTTTGCCCCACTAGATACAGGCATTTTCAAAAGTTGGTCTCTGGAATTTAATGTCAAAGAGGACTCATCCCTCAACCTAGTTTCAGAACCTGGAAAAACCATTCCTGACAATGATAGAACTGGAATAGAAGATAGCATCCAATCTCAGGTGGGGGGTACGATTCAGTCAATTGAGGTCCTGGTGGATATTACACATACCTATATTGGGGATTTGTCTGTAAGCCTATTCTCTCCTGCGGGAACTGAAGTCATTTTGCACAATAGGGAAGGAGGCCCCTTAAATAACATCGTGAAAAACTATTCCGGAGCCACCACTACTGCACTTAATGGACTAAAGGGAGAGACTATTCAAGGAACTTGGCGCCTAAAGGTCATTGATAATGCTGGTGCTGATGTGGGGAAACTCAACAAATGGTCTCTTAGAATACAACCAACCAGTGGGATTGCCTAGTACAGCGACAAGTTGAGTGAAAGGGCAACGTGGTTGTGAAATAGGCCTCTGGCATTGGCCTGAATGATGGGATTTCCGGTAGAATTTCCTGCGAGACTATTCATGGAATACCCATATAAAAGAGATAGGGCATTATTTCCCAAGGGAAATTCTATTCCTGCAAGTAAACGTATATCCAATTCATTCAGACCGGTAAATTCACCGGTCTGATCCTTTGCATTAAGAAGCACGCCTATAGAAGGCCCTAGCTGAATAATGAGATCTTGTGTTTCTTCTCCCAGGATAATGGGTATGGAGAATTGGGATAAAATGGGAAATGAAAAATAGTTCGTTCTAACAATGAGTCCCCCTCTGTTTCCATCAGCGCTACCCAGTTGATCAAATAGAAGCTGGCCTTGAAGGGCAAAGCCATTAGAGATTTGATATGTGGCAAAGGCTCCGGCACGTATGCCTATTTGGTTGAATCCGCTGGAAAAATCTCCATCCACTTGGCTGGCGTTTGCGCCAATGGAAAGACCTCCTTGAAAGTTTTGGGTTTTACCAGTTAAGCAAATCAAACTGAAAACTGCCGTAATGAAGAATAATCGCATGGGAGTATGGAGTTATCTATTAAATATTGTTCTTCTAACTCTAAAAAGGGCCAAATTAGTACCAATCCTTTCACAAGGAAAGCCCAAGTAAAGCAAAAAACACAAGTTGTATAATAAAGAAGGGGTAGGAAAGAGGATTGATAGACCTAATGGGAAGGCGGTGAAAATAATACAGAAAGGCTGCAGCAATGATAAACCAAGCTAGGTAATTTTGAAGCGGAATACTGGCGGATTCCCACTGCCAAAAATTAAGTTGAATCGCAACGGGCTCTATGAGCAGGTCCAAGCAGGTCATTAAGGCGGCCCCCAGCAAGGCCCGCCCGATCTTCCCTGTGGGAAACTTAATCGAAATCATTCCAGCGGAATATACTAGAAGCAGCCAATTCAAGCCGATCAGAGGGGGCGTGTCCCATAATTTGGGACCGAGCGCCGTCTCATACCTATAGGTGCCAAAGGGCCATCCCGTCTGAATGCCTAGTATTTCTACCCCCCATCCAAGAGAAAATATCAGCACAAAAAACCAGATCCACTTTGAGTTCATAGGATAATGAAAATAGGCCAAGACGGAAGCAGATAACAATAAATCGAGTGGTACCAGTTTTTGAAAGAGGGGACGACTGGGTTCCCACAAAAGTCCCAGAATACCCACCAGATGAAATAAGGCTAGAATGAAAATTCCTATGCGGATGCTACGTTGCGACCTTTCCATATATTATTTCCCGATATTTTGCGATAAATAGAGTTAGTAGCGATAAGTAGTAAGGTAAACATGTGAAGGGGATGCATAAAGATATGCACCCAAAAGGGTTCTCTGGCGGTCCTATGGGTACAAAAGCGCATCCAAATAATCAAAAAAAGGCATAGGGTGAGAAGGGAAGGGTTGAGGCTAGGAAGGACCCATAGCCAAAGTAATTGCGTAAGAAAGATATATAATAGTAATACCCCAATATTATTGGCGAAGCCCGATAAGAGGTTTTTCCCAAATCCTTTTATACCTGAAACATATCCTCGATACATGCGGCAGGAAATATCTTTATTCCCTAAAAAGGTCATTCCCTTGAGCTGATGGTGTTTGACGGCCTGCATAATGGCAATGTCTTCTACTATTACCTTTTTGACCTTTTGGTGCCATTGAAATTTTCGGTAGAGGGGGCCATCAAACAACATAAATTGTCCATTTGCTGCTGCCATTGATGGAAAGGGCATTTTATAAATCCAGTTTAATGGTAAGAGACTGAGTAACAAATAATGCATGATAGGAACAACGATCTTTTCTCCAAGGCTAGGCATCAGCTGGGTAGGGAAAATAGACAGCAGAGCCAACTCTCGGAACTTTAACTCTTGAATAGTTTGATTGGGAAGATTGGGATGGATATAAGCTACATCTGCATCCAGAAACAATAAAAAATCACCTTTAGCCTCCTGCCCCAGTTGGTGGCAGGCCCAATTTTTACCCAACCAGCCAGTAGGCAAGGGTTTACCTGGAAGGAAGCGAAGATTGGTCCAGGATTGAGCATATTCCTGAAGAATTTCAGCAGTCTGGTCGGAAGAAAAATCATCCAATACAATCACTTCTAAATTAGGATAGGTACATACCTGGAGTTGATCCAATAGTCGAGGGAGGTTCTCCTCTTCATTTCGGGCTGGGATTAATATAGACAGTAAGGCTTTAGGAGTTTTTTCCTTAGCCTTATAGGCTGGAGGAAAGAAAAGGTTCCAGGTAGCTACCCCTGTTCTTATAACTAGGAACCCTATTAAACATGCGGTAAGCCAACTCATGTGTTCATTTTTCCTACTAGCTTCTCAGGTTGAATTAACTGGGAGAAGAGGTCAAACCTTTCTCATTTGCGAGATGTTCTAGCTGTTGGATCAGAACGTTTGGATTCAACGGAATGTTTAGACAAGCATCCGAATAGTGCTGAAGTTTTTGCGAGAGGTGGCGGTCACTTTCGAGGCAAATAATACTCGTAGAGGAAGAATCGATTAAGGGGGCAAGCTTCTGGCAGAAATGTGCTTTATTGCCGAAATGTGGTAGGTTATTAATAATGATGAAGTCAGGATTTTCTACCTTTACCATTCGAAGTGCATTTTCCGGATTAGAAACAGAGAGCACCCTATAATTGTTTTTATCCAGGTGATAGGTAAGAAGATCGATTATATCTTCTTCATCGTCAATAAGGAGAACTTTTTTCATATGTGTGCTGACAAAGTGCCAACTTTAATCCCAATCCTATGAAAATCGTATAAATAGGGTTAAGAAATGCATAGCAATATAAAATTATTATGAAATATATAAAACTGGCTGGAGCATGTTTGAACCAAACTCCCTTAGATTTTCAAGGAAATTTGGAACGAATATTAGTTGCTATCTCCAAAGCCAGGGAACTGGGAGTTGAGCTCTTGTGCCTACCAGAGCTTGCAATAAGTGGCTATGGTTGTGAAGATGCCTTTTTTTCTCAGGATATTTTGGGGCGTTCGCTTGCTAGCCTGGAACTCATAAAGGAACATAGCCAGGGCCTTTCTCTTGCTGTGGGACTGCCATTGGAATTTGAAAATTGTCTCTATAATGTAGTCTGCTTTGTTCACGATGGAGAAGTGCTGGGCTTTGTTGCTAAGCAGGAGTTGCCTGGAGATGGAATATACTACGAGCCCCGTTGGTTCAAGCCTTGGGAGGAAAATCGGGTTGAGGTGTTTGAATGGAAGGGGAAGAGTTACCCTATCGGGGATATATTATTTGAAATAGGAGGGGTAAGGATTGGTTTTGAAATTTGTGAGGATGCATGGACAGGGGATCGACCCGCTCAACGGCACTATTTTCACAATGTGGACCTCATTGTAAATCCCTCTGCCTCCAATTTTTCCTTTGACAAGAGCAGGGTACGAGAGCGACTTGTTACCGAGGCTTCCCGTGCGTACAATTGTACCTATTTGTATACCAATCTATTGGGTAATGAAGCGGGAAGAATTATTTATGATGGGGAAATTCTCATCTCTCAGAATGGAGAATTGTTGGGCCGAAACAAGCGTTTTTCTTTTGAAGATGTCGAACTCTTAACCGCTGTGGTGGATATAGATGCCACTCATATCCAAAGGCGCAAATCCTTTAATTACCACCCTAGAACTCCGGCCTGTTTGATAAGTATGGAATGGGAGTGGCAAAACCACGAACAGGAAAAGCACAGCAACTCGGTAGCTCCGATGGAAAGTAAAGAGGAGGAATTCTTAATGGCCGAGACCTTAGCCTTATTTGATTATATGCGAAAGAGTCGGAGCAAAGGCTTTGTCCTTTCCTTGTCAGGAGGCGCTGATTCGTCTGCTACTGCGGTTCTTTGTGCCCTCTCCCTTACCCGAGCCAGGCAAGCTTTGGGAGAAGAATCCTTTTGGGAGAAAATTTCTTATGCCCATATAGATCGGGATAGACCCTTGGTGGAGCAACTATGCACCTATGTGTACCAAGCCACTCAGAATAGTTCTGAGGAAACCCTGGAGAGCGCTAGAGAACTGGCAAAAGCCTTGGGAGCTCGATTTTTTTCATGGGATGTTCAAGGTCTATATGAGCAATATACGGGCATCGTCTCTCGATCTCTCGGAAGAGAGTTGAGTTGGGAAAAAGATGATCTTGCTTTACAAAACATTCAGGCAAGGCTCCGTGCACCTGGGATATGGATGATTGCCAACATTCAGGGGGGCTTATTGGTTACTACCAGTAATAGAAGTGAAGCAGCGGTAGGTTATGCTACCATGGATGGAGACACAGCAGGAGGCTTGGCTCCCTTGGGCGGCTTGGACAAAGCCAGTTTAATAGAATGGCTTAAATGGGCCCAGATAAATTTGGATATAGAAGCCCTATCCTATGTGAATGCCCTGACGCCTACAGCGGAATTGCGCCCCACTTCATTTGACCAAAGTGATGAAAAAGACTTGATGCCCTATGATATTTTGGAGCAAATTGAGAATTACGCCATTGGCGCCTATCAATCTCCCGTCGAGGTGTTTCGGTCTTTGCGCGGTATAAGACCTGATGAAGAGCTGAAGCAGTATATTCGAAAATTTTTTCTGTTATGGGCAAGAAATCAATGGAAACGGGAACGCTATGCTCCTTCTTTTCACTTGGATGACAAAAATCTAGATCCCAAAACCTGGTGTAGGTTTCCCATCTTGAGTGATGGCTTCCAACAGGGGCTTGTAGAACTAGAAAACTATGTGGCTGAGTCCATAATGAGTCAATGACGCTATAGAAATGAATAGAAATTTAGAATTATTTTTAATTTTTATTTCTGTTATAAAAAGATAACTTTTGCAGGTTAGCCTCGAATTAGAATTATTTCTTAGAATATATAAATACTCATATCCATAATGGCAGATACAAAAGAGCTTCAACAAAGCATTTCTCTTAAGATTGATGAAACAGAAATTGACCTACCAGTGATTTCGGGGTCCTATGATGAAAGGGGACTTGACATCAGTAAACTCAGGTCAAAAACGGGCTACATCACCCTCGATCCAGGATTCAAAAATACGGGTTCTACAAAGAGTTCCATTACCTTTATTGATGGAGAAGCAGGCATTTTGCTCCATAGGGGCTATCCCATTGAGCAATTGGCGAATGATGCAGATTTTCCAGAACTCATTCACTTGGTTCTGAATGAAGATTTGCCTACCCAAACGGAACTTAGCAAGTTGACCCAAACCCTTCAGCGGTACTACGAGGTTCCTGAATTTATCAAAACGCTCCTGGATAATCTCCCTCAGGATGCTCACCCCATGGGCACCCTTTCCACCCTACTGTCTTCTTTAACCGGAGCTTATCCCGAAGCCTTAGATTCTTGGACAAATGAAGAAGTTCGTTGGGAGACTATGTACCGCCTGCTGGGGCATATGCCTACCTTAGTCGCCTACATTTATCGGCGTTACAAAGGCCTTCCCTATATTGACCCCGATCCAACCTTGGGCTATGTAGCAAACTTTATGTACATGATTAGTGGGGAGGTAAATGATAAGATTGTGGAAGCCTTGGACACCTTGTTGATTCTCCATACAGATCACGAACAAAACTGTTCGGCATCAACTGTGCGTTTGGCGGGATCTTCGCATGTAAATTTATTTGCTGCTATCGCTGCAGGAAATGCTGCACTGTGGGGCCCTCTCCATGGAGGGGCCAATCAGGCTGTTTTGGAAATGCTTGATAACATACATGCTGATGGAGGTGGCACGGCCAAATACCTGGCTAAGGCTAAAGACAAGAGTGACCCTTTCCGTTTAATGGGCTTTGGTCATAGGGTATACAAAAACTATGACCCACGTGCCCGAGTGATAAAAAAATATGTTAAGGTGGTGCTGGATCAACTCAATATTTCTGACCCTGTGTTAGCCATTGCAAGAAGTCTAGAAGAAGAGGCCTTGGAAGATCCTTACTTTGTAGATAGAAAGCTCTTCCCAAATGTAGACTACTACTCTGGCATCATTTACAAAGCTTTGGGGATACCTGTGGACATGTTTACTGTAATGTTTGCCCTAGGCAGGCTTCCCGGATGGATCGCCCAGTGGAAAGAGATGCGTGAGGAAAGGGCCCCTATCGGAAGACCTCGTCAAATCTACACAGGTGAAAGACAAAGAGATTTTGTTCCTATTTCTCAACGAGGATAGGGCTGTCAACTGTAAGCTTACAGGCCGAACTTTCACATATAAGGGTTCGGCCTTATTTTTATCCTGGAAAAATTAATGCTGTTTTGCTGTAATATTTAGTGTAAATTTGTAACTTATTCTTGGTTGGATTACGGCGTTGCACAAGTATAACCATTCTATTTACATCAGTTTTTATGATTAAAGCAGATGATTTCTTTGATTTTGAACGTCCCATTTTTGAATTGGAAAAGAAGTTAGAAGATCTGAAGCAACGGAGAGAAACAAGCGGAGAAGGCAATTCGGACGAGATCGAAGAATTTGAAAAGAAAGTAAATGACTTGAAGGTCATCATATATAGTAATTTGAGCAGGTGGCAACGGGTTCAGATATCTCGCCATCCCGCCCGCCCTTATTCCTTTGATTATATAAAGGGCATCTGTGAAGAATTTGTAGAGCTTTTTGGAGACAGGCAATACGCAGATGATAAGGCCTTGATTGGTGGACTTGGAAAAATTGATGGGAATCGAGTGATGATCATTGGGCAGCAAAAAGGCCGAACTACCAAAGAGCGCCAATACCGGAATTTTGGAATGCCAAATCCCGAGGGATATAGGAAAGCACTTCGCCTCATGCGTTTGGCGGAAAAATTTAACCTCCCTGTAATTGCCTTTATCGATACCCCAGGTGCCTATCCAGGCATTGAGGCGGAAGAACGTGGCCAAGGAGAAGCCATTGCAAGAAATTTGCTAGAAATGTCGGTTTTAAAGGTTCCCATTATCTGCGTAATTATAGGTGAAGGAGCTTCGGGGGGGGCCTTGGGGATCGGAATTGGGGACCGAGTTTATATGTTAGAGAATACTTGGTATTCTGTAATTTCCCCAGAATCCTGCTCTAGTATTTTGTGGCGAACTTGGGAAAATAAGGAAAAGGCCGCAGAAGCATTGAAGCTTACAGCTGAGGATAACCTCTCCTTTGGAATAGTGGATGGGATTATCAAAGAACCTTTAGGAGGGGCACACAAGGAACCTACTCAAGCTTTTGCCGCTGTCAGGCAGCAACTCTTAGATGATATAGCCTTGCTAGGGGAAATGGATATAGATTCCTTGATTCCGCAAAGAATAGAGAAATTTTCTCAGATGGGGGTATTTCAGGAAACGGTGGGCGATTCAAGCTCTCTTCCTACAGAGGTGGTAAATTCATGAAGAGAGACCTCCTCTTTGCTTCCTCCTTTTATTTACTCGTATTGATCCTATTTTCTTGCCGAGATGTTGTCCCCCTTTGGAAAGGGCGGGTAGAGCTAGAGAATTTTATTCTGGCCCAGGACAGCTCCGCTTGCAAAATGGAAATGAGGATTGACTCCCTGGCCCCCATTATGTACGTGGAAATGGAGTTAGAAGTCAAATACGATACCTATACTGGGAGAAACTTCCTCCCACTGCAAATGGGCTTAGCAGATGCAAATGGATTTATTGAGCCTATTAATCAGGTTCAGATCCCAATTAGAGAAGCGGGGAAGTGGTTGGGACATCCCTACAAAAAAGATAAAGAATATATCGTTATACATACGGCCATTCCCCGACTCAAAGTTCACCCAGGGGTCTATACCTTATACATCTTTGCTGACAATAAAGACCTCTCTTTTTTGCCAGGAATTATGGAGATAGGCGTACGAATTTATCAAATATAGAGACCTATTTGGGTTCCCCAAACGTATATTTTGCTACCTTTGCACCCTATTTTGCAACACATACAAGTAAAGTTTGGAACTGCCATTTTATAAGTATCAAGGTACGGGCAATGATTTCATTATCATTGACAACCGCAGGGGGGAATACGATGAGCTTCCTCAATCTTCTATCGCCCAATTGTGCGATAGAAGATTGGGGATCGGGGCGGATGGACTAATGTTTCTCAATTCTTCTCCTAGGGTTGATTTTGCGATGAAGTATTTTAACCGGGATGGGAGGGAAAGTAGCATGTGTGGGAATGGCGGGCGGTGTTTGGTAGCCTTCGCCCATCGAAAGGGGATTCAGAAAGATATGTATGTATTTGAAGCTATTGATGGCCTACATAGGGCAGAAGTAGTAGACCCCGGTGAGGTTCGCTTAGAAATGAGTCGTCCCAATGGAGCACGAGTAATTCGGGAGAATACCTTATGGATAGATACAGGATCCCCGCATTTTGTTCAGTTTAGAGAAGGGGATTGGAAAAATTGGGAGGTCTTCCAAACGGGACAAAAAATTCGTTACAGTCCGGACTTTGCACCTGGGGGAACCAATGTGAATTTTGTGAAGATCCTTGGACCCAATAAGTTGGCGGTACGGACCTATGAGCGAGGGGTAGAGGAAGAAACCTTGAGCTGTGGAACGGGAGTTACGGCTGCTGCCTATCTACATTTATTGCGAACAGAGGCAGTAATGGGACGGGTGGAGATTCAAACCCTCGGTGGGCAGTTGCTCGTTGAGATCCAAAATAGGGGAGGCAAACAGGAGCTTGTCTATCTTCAGGGGCCTGCCACCTTTGTTTATGAGGGAAGCATCTCCCTTTCTTAAAGAAAGATACCATGAATACAAGTGTGATAGTATCTGCAATCGAATCGGGCTTAGAAGAAAATCTACGCCTAGTCCAGAGTTTTCTTCAAGAAGAGAAAGGAAAAAGCACCTTAGGAGAGGTAAGTGAGAGAATAGCTCAGAGCTTTCAGCAAGGGCAAAAGGTGTTGATCTGTGGGAATGGAGGAAGTGCATGTGATGCCATGCACTTTGCGGAAGAGTTTACTGGACGCTTTCGTAAAGCCCGTCAGGCCTTGCCGGTTATCTCTCTTACGGATACGGGACATCTTACCTGTGTGGCCAATGACATGGGGTTCGAGGAGGTATTTGCAAGAGGGGTAGAGGCTTTTGGTAATAAAGGAGATTGGCTGATCCTGCTTTCTACGAGTGGAAATTCTCCCAATGTAAACCGGGCCTGGGAAGAGGCTCAGGCCCAGAAGATGAACACCTTGAGCTTATTGGGGAAAAGTGGTGGAGAATTGGCGGGGAAGGCGGACTATGAAATCATCATCCCCGGTCAAACTGCTGATAGGATACAAGAAATTCACATGTTGCTTCTTCATCTGTTGATAGAGATGGTAGAGCGTCAACTGTTTCCTGAAAACTATTAATTTTTGCGAGGAGAATTCCCCTTTCCTGATTTGCGTTGGGTCTTGGTCGCCAGTTGCTCTTCATACCAGGGGTTAGTCAGCAGAATGGCCAGTTCAACGAACTCAATAAAATCCTCAGGGGGGCTGGAATTTTGGCCATCAAAGATAAATTCTATTCCTGTATCAATCCCCTCTCCTGTAAGTTGAAGACTCAGAGATTGTTTACTTTCGCTTAGATTGGGAAATTCATACCTACCCACAAACTTCAACCATTCGGGATTGAATGCGTTCATCAACTCTTCGAATAAATTCTCTTGGGTTCTACCCATAAATAGGGGGCTAGGAGGGAAAGAGAGGGTTTCATCTCCTAAGCGGCTTAAGTTTCCTGAACGCATACAGGAAATGGCCAGTAAGTTGCCTTGCTCAGTTGTCCATTTGAGAAAGAGTGCATCGAATGAGGGGCCTGTACCTTCCAAAACTTATTTTAATACTTTGATAATTGTGTTATCCCCATTATCCTTTTTTACAACCAGGTGATAAATTCCGTGGGCAAAGGGAAAATCAATCTCGATTCTATTGAGACCCGGAGGGATATCGTCACCAATAATTTTTCGACCACAGGAATCAATCACCTCCCAACTTTCTCCGTCTCTCTCAGGGATGAGGAGGGTGAGAACTTGTTCTTCGGAAATGGGATTGGGAAGGGCACTAGTTTCTGCGATATTGACCAAGGGAGTCATCTCGACCTCCCCTAGGGTCACTGCTCCTTGGGTGAGGGAGAAAGTCAGGGTTTGCTTTCGGTAATCTGGGTGGGAAAATGTTACGCTGACTTCCTCACTTTCTGCTATTCCCGTGGCAAATTCCCCCAAATTATTGGAAAATTCTAAAATTTCTCCTCTCCCCTCTATCTTGATAGAGACATTGGGGATTCCATTTCCGGTATTTGCATCCGTTATATTTCCTTCCAAATAGGCAGCCGCTTGATAATCGGGGCGTAAGACAAAAAGACCTTTGGAAAGATCGGTGGCCAATATATTTCCCGAAGGTAAAAAAGGATAGGCCCCCCAACAGCCTTCAAAGCCAGCAACCTTATCGGGTGCGGTATCAAAAAAACCTACTTCTACCAGATTATTAGGCCTTGTAGCGTCTACTATTTGTATGCCATCTCCATAGTGGGAGATAATCAAGTAATCATTTAGAACGTGTACATTGTGAGGAATGGCAGCTCCTCGACTTTGTGAGGAACGTATTCTGTCGAGTTCTTCAATATTTTCAGGATCACTGACATCCCAAGCAATGACATAAGCTTGAGTGAGTTCATCTGTTGTGAAACACACATCTCCCTTGTCATTGAGCCAGGTATTGTGGGTAAAAGCACCCGGATAGGCCCTCTCTCCCCGAACCTGTGTGTTGGTTGGGTTTGAAATATCCAAGATCCGCAATCGCGCGGCATTAATCTCGGCAGCAAATGCCCTTCCTCCCCGAACATAGACATCGTGGACATAGGCTTGGGAATAGGCACCGATAAATTCGGGATTCCAGGGATCTCTTCCCAAACGTAGGGAAACGATTCCTCCGTTAAAGTTATTGGTGCCTGTGATATAGAGCGTTCCCCCATCTTGATAAAGATTATGGGCGGTTCTGACCCCTTCCGGAGAAATGTTTTTGAAATCAATGGACTCGGGTAAGCCTGAAAGATCGACCACCAAAATCCCCTGGCCGCCTTCATTACTGACATAGGCGAACTCTTCAAAAGTTTTTATGTCCCTCCAAAAGGTTTCGAGGCCGGGAATAAAATGAATCTCTTGTGGATCAGTAGGATCTGCCAAATCAACAATTGAAAATCCCAAAAAAGTCCCTACTAAGGCATATTCGTGTCCATCAGGGGCTACATATCCCCATACATCGTTGAGAATTTGATCGGGTTGGATACGGGAATTTAGTTCGTATTCCAGTCTGCCGACCAGTTCGATATTTTTTTGCCCCCAAATTTGGCTTGTAAACGAAAGAAAAAATACCTGTAGAATTAAGTAAGTTTTAACCCACCTCATTTTATAAGTTTTTTCCAATAACGGGAAATTCCTTCATTTTCAAGATACAAAAAATATATCCCATGTGGGAAGGGAAAAGGAAGTCGCTCAAGTTCTTTGTCTGGTGCAAGAATTCCCTGATTTACCAATCGACCTTGGGCATCAAAAAGCTTCCAATTTGCCTCAAAACCTGTGGGATTATTAATATAAAGGTGATCCCTTACGGGATTAGGGAAGACCTGAAAGGGAATTTCAAGCCTTTCAAGAGAAGAGACGATGTCTGCCTCAACTATTTCCAATAAGTCGATCCCAACTTCAATCAAGTCCTCTTCACCCGTATCTTGTATAAAGAAGGCTATTCTAATGCTATCCCCCAAATTCGGATACCTTTCAAGGGGGATCTCAGCACTTTCCCAAGTATTGGTATAGGGACCCCCAAATTTTGCTACCAATTGAGTATCCTGGGCCGATTGAATGTATACCTTCAAAGAATCCGCTGAAGGAATCTGGACAGAATTGGGATGGATAGCTGTTAGCCAGTAGTAAAATCGAATCAAGGGATTATTGTACCCCCTTAAATCAATAAAAGGCGAAAGCAGGGTGGTAGGAAATTGGTCAACATCTCCATCAAAAGATTCAGTACCACTATTGTCCGTCACAAACGCATAGGATCCAAAGTCATTAGCTACATCCTCCCCGGGATTTAGGGTAATATCCTCAAAGGTAGTAGCCCGTGGAATGGCTCGCTGCCAGTGTCCTTCAAAGTCCATCCCATCTACCTCCCATCCGAAGTCGAATTTAAAGTCATCGTAGTAGGAGGGGGCTAATTCAACTATAATGGAGTCTGGAAGGTCATCTAGGAAATCTAACTCGATTTGTTGGGTTTTATATCCCCACCTCCCTAGAATTAAATTAAACTTATCCAAAGGAAGGCCTCCCCTGAAATTTCCATCGACATCTGTTTCAGCAGACAGATGGTAGGACAATTCATTGGGCTCAAACGAAAGAGAGGTTTGGTCTAATGGGATTTGGCTGCCTTGTTCTCTTACCTGTAGGAAAATAGATTGGAGCTCATTCACTTCAAATCGATCGATTCCCACTTCAATAAAGTCTGACGGGGGAGGATCGATAATAGAATAAGTTACCCACATACTATCACTCAATTCAAGGTGATCAGAAGGGAGAAAGAATTGTCTCACCCATCCATTTGACAAGGGACCTCCGAATTTTTCAACTAAAGCAGAATCATCAGGAGTGTGAATATAGACTTCTAATGAATCGGAAGAGGGAAGAAAGCTGAAATTATCTCTTATGGCAGCAAGCCAGTAGGAAAAGTGAATCACAGGGTTTTCATATTCGCTGAGATCCATAATTGGAGAACGTAGAACGGTTCGGACATTATCTACATCAGAATCTTGGAAGCTAATTCCCGAATTGTCTGTAACATAGGCCATGCTATCCAGGTCATTTGGGTCATCCTTATCAGGGCTGAGTAAGGTACTTCCCAGGAAGGTTGGATTTGGAAAGGCTCTTTCCCAAATACCTTTTTTGGGTATTCCTAAAGCCTCCCAACCAAAGTCCAGCCCAAAATCATCATAGTATCCCTCTTGTAGGGGAATGAGCAGGGTATCCGATTCTACTTCTGCCAAGTTCAGGAAGATCTTTTGGGTTTTATACCCCCATTTCCCCACTAATAACTCATAGGAATCTACTGGTAGACTTTCCGAATATATGCCTTCATTATTAGTTATACCTTTCATTCGCAAAGCGAATTCTGGAATGAAAATGGATAGGGGAGCTTCGCTAAGAGCTTCTCCCGATAGCTCATCTTGGACGCTTAGGAGTAAAACTTTTCTGGAGGCAGGTTCTAAGGGGATTTCTATATCGATCAACTCCCCATTTTGTAAATTAACTGTTAAGGTATCCGTCAGGTAGCCAAATTTCTTGACAACTACCTGTATTTCCCCTTCTTTTATAGTCCCCAGGGCAAAGCTTCCATCGTTTGCACTTTGCTCATGAAATCTGGGAATATCTCGACTAAAAATTTCTACTTGATCCAAGGGTTCTCCTGTCAGCGCGTCGACAACCCTCCCTTCAAAATAAGACCCCCGGGTATAGTTTGGGCGAAATACAAACAAGCCCTCCGATCGATCAGAAGCCAGGACTAGGCCAGAGGGCAAAAAGGGATAGGCTCCCCACACCCCATCGAAGCCTCCTAGGCTATCAGGATGTGTATCGTAATAACCTACTTCCACTAGGTTGTGAGGCCTTTGGGCATCCACAATATTTACTCCATCCTTATAGTAGGAAGTGATCAAAAAGTCGTTTAGCACATGGACATTATGGGGGGTAGCTCTTCCCTTGCTGAGACTAGAACGCGTGCGGTCTAACTCTTCTATATTTTCAGGATCTTGTATATCCCAGGCTATGACGAAGGCTGCTGATCTTTCATCTGTGGTAAAGCAAACGGTTCCAGAATCATTCAACCAAGTGTTATGAGTGAAGGCGCCAGGATAATTTCGGGTGCCTAGCACTTCTGGTATTTCGGGATTTGATACATCGACAATTCCCAACTGCCGATTATTAATTTCTGCGGTGTAGGCTAGATTGTTTCTTACGTATACATCGTGGACATAGCGTTCATTATAGAACCCCTTAATAGAAGGGTTCCAGGGATCCTGGCTTAAATCGATCATGACCATGCCACCTCGATATTGGTTGGGGCCTACCATGTAGAGAGTTCCCTGGTCCTGGTAGAGATTATGGGCTCGACGAATGGTTTGGATGGTGGTATCAGTCACCTGGGTTGTGTCGCTTATAATCGTGCCATTTTCCAAGGTGTCCTGGGTAATGAGCTCCCTTTCAATGAAGAGGCTATCTATGGTGAAAATGGTATCTTTTGATTGGACACTTTCCGGCAGGCCACTCAAATCTATGATTTTCAGGCCTCCTCCAGTTTCATTGACGACGTAGGCAAAATTCTGATAAGTTTTTATGTCTCTCCATAGAGAGGTATCCCCTCGGACGAAATGGATTTCCTGAGGTTGAGCTGGATTTTGGAGATCGACAATGGACAATCCAGATAGAGTCCCCACCAGGGCATACTCTCTTCCATTCGGATCTGTATACCCCCAAATATCATTTAGAAAAATAGATTTGCTGATCCCTGAATCCAAAGGGTAGACGAGTCGGCCCACCAGTTCCATATTTTTCTGTGGGTAACAATAAAGGCCAAGAGAAAGAAAGGCAAGGAAAATAAGGGATGTTTTTAATCTGTTCATTTCTGACTTTGTTCGTACCCCTGGTCAATGTTAACCGGGGCATTCCTAGCCGACGTGGTTGCCAATTCGTCACAACGTTCATTTTCGGGTATTCCTGCGTGTCCTTTTACCCAATGAAACTGAACCCGGTGTTTGCGGTAGATGGGTAAAAATCGTTGCCATAGGTCTGGGTTTTTGACCTTCTTGAAGCCTCGTTTTTCCCAGGAAAAAAGCCAGCCTTGGGTGACCGCTTTTTGAACATACTGGGAATCTGTATATACATGTACTTCCAATCCTTCTTTTTTTAAGGCCTCTAAGCCAATTATCACAGCTAGGAGTTCCATTCTATTGTTGGTGGTTTTGCGATATCCTTGGGATATTTCTTTCCGATAGGTACCATACAACATGACTACCCCAAAGCCTCCTGGCCCAGGATTCCCAAGTGATGAACCATCTGTATAGATTTTTATATGCATTTTGACTTTTGAACCCCTTAAAAATCTATCGAAGATCAAAATTTTTACAATGAATTCACAATGGAATGACGGAAAATGCGTAATGTAATCTTGAAAAATGTTAAAAATAAAGAAGTCAATTGAAATAAATTATACGTAAATTGACCTAATTATTAATCCATACAAAAATTACTTCGTATACTAAGTGGTTAGGTGTATGTGAGCCTTAGCAAATAACTGCTTTCTCACAGAAAAGGAACCTATTCAGGGTTAAGCATGCAGAGTATAATAAAACTTTTACCCGATTCCATTGCCAATCAGATTGCTGCGGGAGAGGTTGTGCAGCGACCAGCTTCTGTAGTTAAAGAGTTGTTGGAGAATGCAGTTGATGCTGGAGCGGATAGGATAGATTTGTTGATTAAAGATGCTGGGAAGGTATTGATTCAGGTGTCTGACAATGGGAGTGGTATGTCTTCACAAGACGTTCGTATGGCTTTTGAACGTCATGCTACTTCAAAAATTACCCAAGCTGAAGATCTATTTCAGATTCGTTCTATGGGTTTTAGGGGGGAAGCACTCGCAGCAATTGCTGCCGTAGGGCAAATACGCGTCAGAACCCGACTTGCAACAGAAGAGTTGGGAACGGAGTTGGAAATTGCGGGTAGCAAGATACAGCGTCAAGAAGCTTGTGTCTGTCCACCTGGGACTGTGTTTCAGGTAAAAAATCTGTTTTTCAATATTCCGGCTAGGAGAAATTTTTTAAAATCCAATCCTGTTGAGACTCGGCACATTTCCAATGAGTTTATCCGCATTGCCCTGGCCAATCCTCATCGCTTCCTCACCTTTCGCCATAATAGTACGCTCGTTAATGAGCTCCCTCCTAAAAATCTAATGGAGCGAATAGCCGATATATTTGGGCGTGATTTTCACGATAAATTGATCTATGTAGAAGAGACTACAGGATATGTGAAAATTTCTGGCTATATCGGAAAAACCAATGTTTACAGGAAAAATAGAGGGGAACAGTTCTTTTTTGTAAATGACCGCTATATAAAAAGCAACTACCTCAATCACGCTATTTACTCTGCTTTTGAAAATTATATCCCAGAAAACAATCATCCCTTCTATTGTATCTTTCTGGAGATTGATCCCAAACACGTCGACATCAATATCCATCCAACTAAGACTGAAGTCAAGTTTGACGATGAGAAAACTATTTATTTTTTGCTTCAAAGCATTGTTACCAGAGCACTAGCGGAAGTACATAATACACCTGAATTTAACTTTACCGACAGTTCCCTTCAGCAAGAGATTTATAACTCTCCTATGTCTCAATCTTCGGAGAAAAATTTAACCGTTAGCTCATATTCCATTCCACCTGTAGAGAATAAGACTGTTGAAAAGTCTCAATGGGAAAACCTATACAAACCTCCCGATAGGGAAGCGCTAGGTCAAGAAGGAGACGACATGACTCTTTTTCCCCATGCGTCTCAGCCACCACAGGAAAGCATTGAGGTCTTCAACCAATTTCAAAATAGTTACATCTTCGCGCAGAGAGATGATAGATTTTTTATCATCAACCAGCAATTGGCCCACCAAAGAATATTATTTGAGCATTTTCTCAAAGCAATTCAAGGAAAGCGACTCGCAAGCCAACAACTTCTCTTTCCCCAAACTCTGGAACTCAGCTCTACGGAATTGGCTATTATAAAAGAAGTTCAAACATTACTCTCCCAGTTAGGGTTTGAAATAAAAGAGTTTGGAAAGGATGGGATCATCATTTATGGTACCCCTGTAGAGATTCCAATGGGTAAAATCAGGGAGGTATTCAATCGAATACTGGCAGATATGAAAGAAGTAGGAATAACCCGGGTGAAAGAAAAGCTCCATCAGCAGTTGGCAAAGGCAGTTGCTTACCAAAGTAGTGTAACTTCCAACCAAAAATTGAGTAAGATAGAAATGAAGAAGATGGCAGAAGATTTGTTTGCTTGTGATGTTCCTGCACATGCTCCCAATGGGAAACCTACCTATAAGGTAATATCTGTGGTGGAACTGGAAGCATATTTTGTTTAACTTCTACCCCATCGTGTCCCTTAGACCTTTATTAGGTACATTATGCTAAATAGACTCACACCTATAGTAAAGAATCTTTTATTTGTAAACATTGGAATTTTCATTCTAATGGGGCTTCCTGGCATGGGGGAGAAGTTATTTCAATACTTTGCCCTGTTTAAACTGGATGTAATTATTTCCCATACACCCAGTTATGCCCAATATTTTGAGCCGGTACAAATCGTTACCCATTTCTTCAATCATGGGGGCTTGATGCATATTTTTTTCAATATGTTTATCTTTGTTCTGATTGGGCCTAATGTGGAAATGGTGTTGGGAAGCGAAAGATTTTTAAAGTTTTATTTATTTTGTGGGGTATTAGGGGGGATACTCATCACCTTTCTTGATCCGGCTTCGGGACCAGTTGTTGGTGCCTCGGGCGCGATTTATGGGGTAATGGTAGCTTTTGCATTGTTTTTTCCACGAGAAAAATTTTATTTATATTTTCTTGTCCCGCTGGAAGCGAGGTGGTTGGTGATCGGAGTGGGGGTATTTTCCCTTGTAATGGTATTGCTACAATATCAAGGACAAGATGTTGGGGGCTCTGTATCGCATTTTGGTCATTTGGCGGGAATGATTGCAGCCATATCCTTTTTCTACTTGAGGAAATGGATACCTTTCTTACAATAGCTAATAGGTTTAATGTGTGATTCATGGAATTGACGCAACAGATCAAAACTTTCTTGGCTAACTACAAAACGGCAGGTTGGCTAATGCTTTTTATGTTAGGAGGACTCCTTATGCAGGGTCTTTTATGGGTTGGATTAAATGCCGGTGGAGGTTCTGATGCAGCATTTGAATCTATTCTCTCCTACCTAATACTTCCAGCCCAAATTCGTGAGTTTCTATTTAAACCTTGGACCTTAATCACCTACGTATTTTTCTGGGAAAGCAGTTCCTTAAATATCCTACGGATTCTCATGGATGGGGCATTTGTTTGGCTTTTTTGTCAGATTTACCAACAACTTTTGGGAAATATTGCTGCCAAACGTGTATTAATCCTGGCCACACCAATGATAGGTTTATTAACTGTTTTCGCTTGGGCCTTACTCTTTTTAAACCAATCTCCTCCAACCAATGATGCTGCTCCCTTCCAATATATTTCTGGAATTAGTCCTATCATGATTTTCCTAGCCGTCGCCTGTGCCAGTTTTGTTCCTGATTTTAAAATACAACTGTTTCTTTTAGGACAAGTAGCCATAAAATGGGTCGTACTTGTTTTAGTACTCATAGAGCTTTCTAGTGCAGCCTTCTCCCCCTTAGGGGTTAGTATTGCCATTGCGGCCTTGTTGGGATATGCGCATATCTACCTATTTAAAAAGGGGACAGATATACCTGAGTTGGTATGGTCTTACTATCAGGATACCTCTTCCAAAGCCGGGACTTCTTCCCGAATGCGGGTAAAGTATGGGGGCAGATATGTACCCAAATCTGATGATGCCCGCAAGAAACAGGTGAATAGCCGCAAAGGGAAGATTTCCCAGGAAATCATAGATGGCCTATTAGATAAGATTT
Source organism: Bacteroidia bacterium (assembly GCA_965263105.1). Lineage (GTDB taxonomy): Bacteria > Bacteroidota > Bacteroidia > J057 > J057 > JBCCTX01. Next base: position 4,011,881 of record CBDHGL010000003.1, read on the forward strand.
CTGAAAAGGGCTATGAAAGCTTGAGCAGGGAGGAAAAAGAACTCCTTTTTAAGGCCTCCAGTCAAAAAGAAGATGATTAAAAACGCTATTTTCTTCCTTTTTTTGGTTGTTTACCTTCCTGTAGTTTTCTTAAGCCTTCTAGCTGCTGCAGCACCATTCGTTCCCACTACGTGGTTCCCGGCTCTTCAATTCCTTCCCTTGGCTGCTCAGTATTTAGTCCCCCTACATTTGGGGGTTGTTCTCATTCTCAGTAACAAACGGTGGAAAACTCGAATGCTGGCCTTGCTCGCATTCCTAGCCTGCGCCTATATGGGGGTCAAGGAATTTCGACTTAATCTGTCGGCAAATCCTGGTCCTCCTAAAGTGAAAATTCTCTCCTTTAATGTACGCAGTTTCCAATATGCTCCGGACAAACATGTCGATGACATAGTAGATTTGGTGAAGGCGCATGATCCCGACATAGTATGTTTTCAAGAGTTTTTCAATGGGATTATAAAAGGAGAAAGGGAGAAGGTGCTTGAGCAGATCTCCCGCCGGCTATCTATTCCCTATGACACCATTTTTTCTGGTGAGGGAAATGTCGGAGGTGTGGTTTTATCGAAGTACCCAATTGTCGAACTGGATGAACTCTTTTATACAGGTAAGACGGCAAATTATGGCATGTGGGTCAAGTTAAAAACTCCACATGGTGAATTGGGGGTCTATAATGTACATTTAGCTTCCTTCCAGTTTAATCGGAAGATTCCCACCAAAGGAAACTGGAAGCCTTTCTTGAAGACTGTATATCAAAAGGCAGAGTCCATTATCCCCAAGCAATTAGAACAGGCACATACAATCTTGGACCATGCACGTGGCCATTCGGTTCCGTTTATCCTGGCTGGCGACCTAAATTCCCTCCCTCACTCCCATATTGTTTCTTTATTCAGCACAAATTACGAAGATAGCTTTATCAGAGCTGGGTCGGGTTATGGAGCCACCTTTTGGATCAGAAAGCCTTTAGGTATGAGGATTGATTATTTGTTTGCCTCTCCTCCATTAAGAACCCTGTCTCATGAGATAGTCTCCTCTGATATTTCAGATCATTTGCCGATTGTGGGCGAATTTACGTTTATAGAGTCCCCATGAAGTTATTTAAAAAGTATACGGAATTAATGGGAAGGTTTCTGTTGTTAATCCTAGGCTTCTTAATACCTGCAGAAGGATTGGCACAGGGAGACCCCTCAGCTCCCCTAGTAGAGGTGAGAATGCTGACGCAGGAAGCACTGGACTTAGTGGATGTATCTACAGTGGAGGCTAGTTCTAAAGCTAGCGAGGCCCTAAACTTAATCAGAGAAATTCGTGAAAACGGCTTTATTTCCTTAGATAATCTCAGACCCTTACCTAGAGAAGAAGTGATGGGTTATGAGATGGAGGCCTACTATGTTATGGTTAGGTTCTATATGGAACGACAAGACTATAAAGAGGCCGAGAGATTCGCCAACAAAGGCCTACGTTTGGCTGATGCATTAAATGAGCCGGAATTCTATAATTCTTTCTCAAAATCTTTGCGCGATGTTGAATATAATCTGGCCTCTAAAAAGAAGGGCTTAGGAAAGTTATTCTACTCAGTAGATAGAGGAATTCGGAAAACAATTGTGCCGGAAGTGAATAAGGTCGGAGGGGATGTAAATCGCCAACTGATGGTCAATGCAGAGAATAAAGCGCGGGAAAGAATGAGGAATAACGATTTAATCGAAGCGGGCCGATATTACCTGGAAGCCTCTAGGTATGCGGATAAACTCAACGATACGATTCTATTTCTTGAATTTCAGAATAAGGTGATCTCCCTGTATATGGAATTGGGGCAATATGAGGAAGCCCTAGAAATGGCAGAAGGAGATAGCAGAGGACGAATTGCTAGTATTGAAGGCATGGAGCGAATGCAAGGAGAGGAAGGGCGCAGATCGGGAGAGATGTCCAAACCCAGTATTGTGGTGATTGAAAAACCTACAGCGCCGTCTCTATTGTCTCCTGCTCAGAAGGAGACGATCCGTAGCTCAGTGGAACGGGAAAACAATCGCTTGATTGGTTCAGGAAGTAATGCTTCTAGACCCTCTTTAGCCCAGCAACTCGCTAGAATGGAAGCTTCGCTCAAGCGCAAGTTGGAGGACTCTTTGAAAGCGGCGGAATTCATCCAACGCAATGAGCAGGAGATTGAAAGACTTACCTTAGATAGTAAATACAAGCAGCTAAAACTGGAGGAGCAAGAGTTTGACCTCAAGCGACGCAAACGGGAATTGGGCTATTTTGTGGTCGGCCTTGCAGCAATTGTTTCTCTGGCCTTGCTTCTCTACATTCTCTTCTTTTACCAGAAAAGAGTAAACAAAAAGCTCCAAAATGCCTATGAACAGCTAAAATCTGCTCAGTTGCAGCTAGTAGAATCGGAGAAGATGGCTTCCCTGGGGCAACTTACAGCGGGAGTTGCCCATGAAATCAATAACCCCGTAAATTTTATTTCAGGAAATGTACTTCCTTTAAGGCGAGATATGGAGGATGTCTTTTCCATATTGGATTCCTATGAGAATCAGGTAGAGAAACAAGGGCTGAATACAAGCTTTTCTTCTGTTGAGCAAGAGAAAAGGGAACTGGATATCCAATTTGTTAAGGAGGAAATCCACCAACTCTTAGAGGGAATTGAGGAGGGCGCCTTTAGGACAGCAGAGATAGTAAAGGAATTGCGCAATTTTGCTAGAATGGATGAATTATCTCCCAAATCGGTAGATATCCATCAGGGCTTAGATTCTACCCTCGCTCTTCTCCGACACAAAACTCAGGACCTAGAACTCGTCAAATCTTATGGAGAGATACCTTTTTTGGTGGGACTTCCCGGGAAGTTAAATCAGGTATTTATGAACCTCCTTACGAACGCCATTCAGTCGGGAGCCTCACAGGTCCAACTCCAAACACGAGTGAAAAAGATAGATGGAACTTCTGATGACCAGGCTCAAGACCTAATTGAGGTGATGATTGAAGATAATGGAAAGGGAATTCCAAAGGAAGTTTTGCCACGTATTTTTGATCCTTTCTATACAACAAAAGATGTAGGAGAGGGGACCGGATTAGGCTTGTCTATATCCAAAGGGATCATCGAACAACATGGGGGAAGTATACAGGTCCAGAGTACCGAAGGAGAAGGGACAAAAGTTACGATTGGTCTACCGGTCAAAGATCCTGGGACAGAAACACATTAAGCTCCTTAAACACAAAAGAGCTTAATCGTATTATATTGGAAATAAGAAGAGAATAAAGTAGGCAATAGGTTTCCTACTGTGTATTTTGAATGGCGCTTAATTTTTCCTCAAGAGACTTGATCACACCATGATTGCGCATCTCAGGAGTAGTTTTAACTCCTTTAGTTACGGGGTTTGTTTTGAGGTTATATCTTCTCCTCTTGGATCTGGCTCTTAGCCGAAGTTTTTTCTTAGTAAATACCTTTGCCATAATCTTTCAAATGGGAGGGCAAATATAGATGTTTTTTCGAGAAAGATCAAGAAATATGGGAAAAAGAAAGCCTATTGAAGGGGGAGTAGATGCATACTCCTATAGGAATCACTTGCCCAGGTATTTATGGGCGATATTGAGCGGCTTTAAAGAGTTCTTCATAAGCCTGATTTTCTGTCAATTTGGCCAGACTTACTCTTGGGTTTTTTTTCATGAATGTTTGGATCAATTTCCAGCCCAAAAATTGACCCAACCTCGGAGGGGCCTCTTCTGAAAATTGTGAACTAAAGGGCTTTTCTTCTAGGTAATCTCTATACTGAAGAAAGTCGGTACTGTGTAATTCGGGAAGTAATTCTTTGTAGATAGCCGGTTCATACGTCTCTGCCCATTCTATTTCCTCAGATGAATAAAATAGCTTTAAGGAATCTGCTGTATCGGGGAGAAGTTTGTCTACCAAGTATTGAACCATTCCCTTTCGTATGATGTGATCTAAGAGGGTAGGCTGACTCCGAGGGTCCACTTCCGGAACCATTCCTTCTGCAATGGATGATGCCACTAGTACCTCCATATACATCTTGTCAAAGCGTTTGCGCATATAAGAGGGGATCAAGGCTGGATAAAATTGCAGATCTTTCCCCAGGAAGTAATGAAGTCCTAAGCCAAAATAGTGGGGGAGGACCTGAATTTGATCAATGGAGCGACTATCCCCTTGTGTGAAAAATCCGTTAGCAAAGGAGCAAAATTGGGGGATATTTAAGGAATCATCGGGGAAGTAAGCAAGCAGCCGCTTGACTATGGGCTGCAAGAGACTATCAAAAGGATAGGTAGGAGGAAAGACTTGTTGGATGGTATCTAGCAAGCGATTCATACTCGAATCTGCTACAAGGCCGAACAGGCTTAAAGCCAGTATAGAATCAGTTCGCCCATTTCTTGAATCTGGGAGACCCAGGGATTCAAGGTAATATCCCCTATCTGCGAAAAAAAACCGTTGGTACGCCTCAAACTCATCCAAGGTAGAGTCGGCCAAAATAGCCTGTGAACACGCATACATTTTAAGATCTAGCCGTTCAAATTTCCAATCAATGTCAATAGAATTGATATCGATGTCACCTGAAGGAGCACATGCCGTCAAAATCCCACATACAGCAACAAAAATTATTCTAAAAAAATGCATTTGAGGGTATTTTTTTTTCCTTCCCCTACTAAAACCGTACCTAAATGGGAATTTATTATATTCACCAAAAATACATGTAAACATGCAAAGATTATTAATTATTTCTTTCTGCTTGGTTATGGGTACCCTTTCCGTAAGAGGGCAAGAAGTAAAGTTTGGATTCAAATTAAATCCCTTGATTGGCTTTGCCTCTCAGACCGATGACGGTGGAAATAGCTTGGACAACCGCAGCACCAGTGCAAGGTTGGGTTGGGTGTATGGTATCGTGATGGATAATCTCCTTTCTGAGAATTATGGCTTTCACACAGGAATTACCATTGTCAACAAAGGGTGGGATGAAGAATATGCCCGAGATACCTTACCCCTTAGTAACCAGAGTATCCGTGTCACCAGTTTGGAAATTCCTTTTACGGCCTTACTAAGGTCGCAGGAGATAGGATCAAACCTTTTCGTTAAAGGTTTCTTTGGCCTGTCAATGGATGTCAATATTGGCTATCGCAATGCCTACACAGGCTCTCACCCCTTTGACCCAGAACCCGGAAATGGAGAGTTGAGGGGAGGGGGACGAGTTCGAGACTTAGGTATTTCTTTCGTTGTTGGCCCAGGTATTGATTGGGAAGGTTCCTTTGGAACATTGGGGTTAGGAATTACCTGGCATCAAGGTCTCTCAAATATCAATAAGAAGAAGAATACGGGCAACGATATTAAAATTAAGCCTCGGTACTTGTCCTTGGATGTGGAATACTTTTTTTAAGATTCTATTTCTCCAAAATTCTGAAATACTGTCATTAATTAAGTACAGTTCACTGTAGAATATTCCTTACAGAAAAATTGGAAGTGTGTATGTATCTGTGTAAGTTTGTACACAAAAACATACAATTTTAATGGCCAAAATACTAATCATAGACGACGAAGAAGTCATAAGGGATACCCTTCAGGAAATTCTGGAATATGAAAACTATCAGTCTGATACTGCCTCAAATGGGGAAGAAGGGCTAAAAAAACTGGAGTCAGAGGAATATGACGTAGTGCTCTGTGACATAAAAATGCCCAAGATGGATGGGATGGAGGTATTGGAAAAGGGAGCCAGGTCCAAACCTGGAACGCAGTTTATCATGATTTCAGGCCATGGTACGATAGAGACTGCGGTTGAGGCTACAAAGAAAGGCGCGTTCGACTTTATCGAAAAGCCACCAGATCTCAATAGGTTGTTGGTTTCTATCCGTAATGCGATGGACAAGTCCAATCTGGTAGAAGAGACCAAGATTCTCAAGCGCAAGATTACCAAAACGCGGGAGATTATCGGAGATTCGGCCATTATGGAAAAGATCCAAGAGACGATTAATCGGGTAGCCCCTACGGAGGCACGGGTATTAGTTACAGGAAGTAATGGGACTGGGAAAGAATTGGTCGCGCGATGGATACATGAAAAGAGTCATAGGGCCGCAGGCCCCCTGATTGAGGTTAACTGTGCGGCTATTCCCTCCGAATTAATTGAGAGCGAGCTATTTGGCCACGAGAAAGGATCTTTTACGGGAGCTCATAAGCAGCGGATTGGGAAATTTGAGCAAGCCAATGGGGGAACCCTGTTTCTCGATGAGGTAGGAGATATGAGCTTATCTGCCCAGGCCAAGGTTCTGAGAGCCTTGCAGGAAAATAAAATCACCCGAATTGGTAGCGATAAGCAGATTACGGTAAATGTAAGAATCATTGCAGCAACCAATAAGGACCTGTTGGAGGAAATAGAAGAAGGCAACTTCCGTGAAGACCTCTACCATCGTCTAAGCGTGATCCTCATTCATGTTCCTGACCTCAAGGATAGAAGGGAAGATATCCCTCTACTGGTCAGATCCTTTCTAAAGGAAATTGCCGATGAATACGGTACCCCAGAAACCGAGATTGAACCAGAGGCAATAGCCGCGTTAAGGAGGCTGGAGTGGACTGGTAATGTACGTGAACTTCACAATGTTATTGAGCGTTTAATTATCATGAGTAATGGGAAAATTGTAGAACAAGATATCCAGGACTTTGCTGTCCCACATAAAAAGTCCTCCCGGTCTCAGACGGTATATGAAGACTTTGACAAGTTTCAGGATTTTAAGGACCATATTGAACGGGAGTTTATCATTAAAAAACTGGAACAGCACAGTTGGAATATTTCAAAGACTGCTGAAGCCATTGGCATCCAGCGTAGCCATCTGTACAACAAGATGGATAAGTACGGAATCGAGCGAAAAGATGATTAAGGATTAGTTTGTTAGCCCACAGTCCACGCAGGCTGGCCGAGAATGGCTTTTCTATGAAAAAACCTACATTCCACTCTGCCCCTTTAGGGCGCAAGTGAGTCCTGAAGGGACGAAATATCATCCGGTAGGGGAGTTATCCAAGGATATAATCCCCTAATCCGTACGACAATTTCCGTTCTCGGCCAACCTGCACGTTCCACAGTTAAAGAGCCAAAGGCTACAAATCACTTTTCTGATTTTTTTTGGAAACTTTAACGTAATTTTGCCCCCAGAAAATGCAGATGCATTTCCATTTTGATAGGAGGGAGAAAATGAACTTTCCCCGATTTTATACGTTATTTGCGAAATACCTAAGGAGGGGAATCTATATATGGACCAATTAAGGAATTTCTGTATCATTGCTCACATTGACCACGGGAAGAGCACATTGGCCGACCGCATGCTTGAGCGGACGCAAACGCTTACCAAAAGAGAAATGATGAATCAGGTTCTGGATAGTATGGACCTAGAGCGGGAAAAAGGGATTACTATTAAATCCCATGCGATCCAGATGAACTATGAGAAGGACGGAAAAATTTACACCCTCAACCTAATAGACACGCCCGGCCATGTGGACTTTTCTTATGAGGTTTCCAGAGCCATTACGGCTTGTGAAGGAGCCCTCTTAATTGTCGATGCCGCACAGGGCATAGAAGCCCAAACGATATCCAATCTGTATTTGGCCTTAGAGCATGACCTAGAGATTATTCCCGTAATTAATAAAATAGACCTCCCCAGTGCTCGAATAGAAGAGGTGGGAGATGAAATTATCGACCTCATTGGTTGTGATCGAGAAGATATAGTCTTGGCTAGCGCCAAGGAGGGAGTGGGGATTGTAGATATCTTGGATAAGATTGTGGACATTGTTCCTCCTCCGAAGGGAAATACTGAGGGCGAAGCTAAAGCCCTCGTATTCGATTCTGTTTTTAATCCTTACCGAGGAACTATCGTGTATTTCCGGGTTTTTGATGGTAAAATATCCAAGGGAGATTGGGTGAAATTCATGGCGACGGAGGCAGAATACGAAGTAACCGAAGTGGGTATTCTTCGTCTGGAACAGCAACCCGTAGAGGCTATCGAAACCGGAAGTGTAGGCTATATGGTGGCGGGGATAAAAAATCTCACAGAGGTAAAAGTCGGTGATACCATAACGTTAAGAGATAATCCCTCAGAATCTGCGATCCAGGGATTCCAGGAAGTAAAACCCATGGTTTTTGCGGGTATCTATCCAGTCGATTCCGAAGATTTCGAAGATTTACGCGACTCTTTAGACAAGCTAAAACTCAACGATGCATCCCTGGTGTATCAGCCAGAAACCTCCGCCGCTCTGGGCTATGGCTTTCGTGCGGGCTTCCTAGGGATGCTACACATGGAAATCGTTCAGGAGAGATTGGATCGCGAGTTTAATATGTCGGTCATAACCACGGTTCCCAATGTGGGCTTCAAAGCCGAGCTTACCAGTGGGGAGGAGTTTCCAATCAACTCTCCTTCGGACCTGCCTCATCCCAACATGATTTCCCAATTGTTGGAGCCCTTTATTAAGGCACAGATTATCACTAAGGTGGACTACCTGGGTAAGGTCATGGAACTCTGTATGGAGAAAAGAGGAATTTTCGTCAACCAGGTTTTTCTTACCACTGATCGGGTTGAGCTTTCTTTTGAGTTGCCCCTGGCTGAGGTAGTATTTGACTTTTTTGATAAGCTCAAGACTATTTCGCGTGGCTATGCCTCCTTTGACTATGAGTTGATGGGCTTTCGGGCTTCAAAGCTCGCCAAACTCGATATCCTACTCAACGGGGATCAGGTTGATGCCTTGAGCTCCCTTATCCACCGAGACAAGGCCTTTGAATTTGGAAAGTCCATTTGTAAGAAGCTCAAAGAACTCATCCCTCGTCAGCAATACGAAGTCGCTATTCAGGCAGCTATCGGATCTAAGGTCATTGCGCGTGAGACCGTAAAAGCCATGCGAAAGGATGTGACAGCCAAGTGTTATGGAGGAGATATCAGCCGTAAGCGTAAACTCCTGGAAAAGCAAAAAGCCGGTAAAAAGCGTATGCGTCAGGTGGGGTCTGTAGAAGTTCCCCAAAGTGCTTTTCACGCCGTTTTGAAGCTGGATTAAGGAATACTCCTCAAAAAATGGCTATATTTGAGGAGTATTTTCCTAAAATACGCCTCATAGTCCATGATAAAGTATAATTGGCAACTTTCAGATTGGCCTCAATTCACCTATAATCAAGCTAAGATTGATAGGTATGAGAAAATATTCCTTCAACAAAGTGGGGTGAGGATGGGTCTTGAAAGAGGAATTCCACTTCAGGAATTAGATTCTATAAGAATTAATTTTCTATCAGAGGAAGCATATAGGACCTCTGAAATTGAGGGAGAATTGTTAAATAGGGACTCCATCCAATCATCTATCAAGAAACATTTTGGATTAACGGTAAAGAATCTATCTAAGTATCCTAAAGAATATGGGGTTGCTGAAATGACCGTGAATGTCCACAAAACCTATGCTAGTCCTTTAACGGAAGAGACTTTACATTTATGGCATAGCATGCTAATGAACGGCAGGAGGGATTTGGAACTCATCGGGGGCTTCAGGATACATGAGGATCCGATGCAGATCGTTTCTGGGAGAATTGATAGGTCAATCGTATATTTTGAAGCTCCGCCTTCAAGTCAGGTTTCCTTGGAAATGAACCGCTTCATAGATTGGTTTAACCAATCAGAAGGAAAGCTTCCACTACTTATAAGAGCAGGAATTTCGCATATATATTTTGAGACCATCCACCCGTATGAAGATGGTAATGGCAGAATAGGAAGGGCACTTGTGGAGAAAGTGATAGCCCAAGAGCTTGAAATTCCTTCGTTGATATTGCTTTCAAAATGTATCCAGAAAAATAGAAAAGCCTATTATGATGCATTGAATAAAGCAAGTTTCTCCAATGAGATTACGCAGTGGCTAATCTATTTCGCTCGATTAATTTTAGATGCATTAGAATTGACAAAGATAGAATTAGAGTTTATTCTGCGGAAAATCCATGTTTTCAACCAGTATGCTGATGTCTTGAATCAAAGGCAGGAGAAAGTTCTAAGAAGACTTTTTGAGGCTGGGCCTGAGGGATTTATTGGGGGACTGAGTCCCAAGAACTATAGGACGATTACAAAGGCTTCGCCAGCAACCACTACAAGAGATTTGAATTCTCTTGTTGAATTAGGCATATTCGAAAAGACAGGCAACTTTAAGTCTGTGAGGTATAGGATAAAAGGATAGTTTATATAACGGATAACGCTGTTGCTAGTATTCAAGAGAAAGCCTAATCAAAATCTATTTTAGCGATAATGGGTATATCATGGGGTATGGGATATCTATGAACTCTACGATATGGAAGTAGACCCTGGTCAGCGAAAAAATCTATTGGGTTCAGTTAGTTACGCCAAGCACTATGGGCCGTTTTTGCGATTCGTTAAACAGCAAGAACCAGAGGTTTTCCCTCTGGTTCAAGAATTAGACACAAAGCTCTCAACGATAATGGCAGAAATTGGGGGTAGTAGACAGCCGGTTTGGCGTAAGGATTAAAAATATTCCGAGTGATAGAGTTCTTCGCAGTCTAAATCTTCCAATACATATAGCAGACTACTGATTATCCGATCATTGGAACTCTTATATTCTTCATAATTAATAAGGCCGGAATTTCTATCGTTTTTTAGTTTTTGATACCGTTGGCATAAAACAATTATTTCATCATCATTTATTTTTGTTTGAACGAACTTTAAAGCTTTTTCAGCTCGTGCGGTAAAAATATAATCTTGAGCTGTATTCCGAATAGAAATTATCTCCAACTCACAAGAAACTGTATTTTCGTTTGGGTTAACCAATTCAAGTCCGTCGATTAAAAATATAATTGTTGCGAAGAAAGAAATAACTACGTATTTAAGGTGCTTAATTTTCTTGTTCGCAATTGGGGGAGGCTGATTAATCTTATCTGAGGGTTTTACCCTCTTTCCATAGATGTCATTGGATTTTTCAAATTCCCTTCTGAACAATTCAAACTCACTTAATTGATCAATAATTGCTAATAACTCTCTGATAATTAGATTACTTCCTAATCGATATTCCTCTTTTTTTAGGGTCTGGTTTATATGCTCACGTGTTAAGTTATTGTAATCAAAGGCGGTTTTTATTAATTGTATATAAAGATCGGATTCCTCACTAATAAGGGCCTTTAGTTGACTTAATACTTCACGAATCCTGTCTTCTGAAACTAGCTTTCTTAAGTTAGCTTTAATGAGTTTGGGATTTTCCATAGCCTTTCAATTTAGGGTTAAGTTCTGCTTTTGTACATGATTCTATTGATGATCCATATTTATTATGATCAGTATTTTGACGATTGATACCTTAGTACTATTTCTAGGACCTTTTCAAGAGTTTTTTTATGGGCTTAACAATTAAAATCCCAAAGGCATTTCCTACAACCTTAACTGTTACACCAGGCTGAATGACTCCGTTAGCACTTTTTGCCTCGAAGCGTTTTCCATTAACTTCAATAAAGCCAATCATCCGCAGTTTTGTCAAGGTATGACCTACCTTTCCTTGCAAGGCTTGAACTTCTCCCAACAATTCTTTTCTGAAAGAACCGCTTTTGGAAGTAACTTTTGGGGAAGGAGAAAGTGAAAAAAAATGTTTCAGATTCATGGCACTTGGATTAATAGTTAGTGAACTGAACAACGAGACTCTATCAGGTATTGCTTTTCTGTTTTGGGCGTTAGGGAATTAACAGAAAGGGTTCATGGATAATATTTACAATACCGGGTACATCAGGTTGTACGCCTTTTATTTGAAAAGGTCACAAAATGTGGGACCAATATTGAGCAAGTGTGCGAGCTTAGTCTGTTTTAGTGATCAAAGCGTTATCTATTGAATTTCTCGAGTAGAATTGCTAATAATTCTTTCTTCATAGCTTCTATCTATAAAAAGAGGAACTATTTCATTTTGATGAAATAGCTTTGTATTTTAATGAAAGTACCAAAAAGTGTAAATAAGGTCTATAGTTAAGTGTAAGTGAAAGTCATTTCCAAATGATTAATTTGGCCCTAAACAATTTGTTCTTAACCTAACCCAAATCCAAGCCCATGAAAAGATTAATCTTTATTTGCATTGTAGTTTTATTTGCATCCTGCAGCTCTACTGTTCCTGCGAAATTTCAGTATAATCAAAGTGGATTATTTGAAATTTCTAACCCTCGAACATCTAATAGTCGGTTTGATAAAAACTTTCCCTTAGTTAGTTTTCACCAACATCCTGTTTATTTACATAAAGCTAGTGGGATCGTTCAACCGTCCTCTTTCAAAAGGGAAGGTAACTTGATTGTTTACCAATTCGGACCAGAAGAAAGATTGGCAGTTGAAGTTATTGAATATCCACGTAAAACCTGTTTTCGGCCAATTCCTAAAGAAGAGAGTGATATCACAAGTATAGAACTTGAAGATACCCGATGGCAATGTACTATGGGATACACGGTAGTCGATAGAGAATTTGTGATAAATCCAATCTGTCCGAAGGAGGTAGGTTTAGCTTCAAATGTAAGGGGTGAAGTTTGCTTTGAAGTTTTTACAACTACTGCCTTTGCTTTTACTGACACTATTGGAGAAACTAGATTTACTGATACCATTGGAGAGACAAGGATTTACGGCCCTTCAAGAGGATCAAGTAAGAACACAAATACAATACTTGATTCTCTAAAGACTAAGTTAGAAGAAGTAAAACTTAAAAGTATAAATTGGAAGAAGTTTAAGAAAAGAAAATGAATCGATTAGTTGATTTAAGCTGTATTAAACTAAGAATGTCTGTATATGTAGGGTTATTTCTATGCCAATTAACTAGTTTCGCTTGTGAGGATTCGACAATATCTAAAATTGACTTTATTTACTCTTTGGTTGTATCTCAAAAATTGGAAGAAGCAAAAATTGCGTTACTAAAAGATATCCCGATTTTCGAATTAAGTAAGGAAAAATGTCCATGGGCTTCAGCTCATGGACATTATTTAATGGGGCGTTATTATCAAATAAACCGAAAAGATGATTCAGCAGTAGTAGAATATTTTCTCAGCCTTCCATTGATGGAATCACTAGTTAAGAAATCCTCCCAAGATAGCGCAACAATAGCTAAAACCTATAATAACCTAAGTATCCTGTATGGAGAAAGAAGTGGTGCTTGGAAGATTTCAATGGAATTAGCTTTGAAGGGACTAAGCTTGAGAGAAGATATTGCAGGAACTCCTGGGATAGAGTTTGTTCACTTAAACCTAGGCACAATTTTTTATAATTTAAAAAATTTTGACAACGCGTTACACCACATAAAGAAATTTTTGACCCTTAGCATGCAAAAGGGCGATGATTATAGTTTGGCAAGAGCTCATAATTCAATTTGCCGAATATACAGTGCCTTAGGTAATCTAGATAGTGCACAATATCACTTTGAACGTGGTAAGTTTTACGCCGAAACTTCAAAAAATACTAACATATTAGTTTTGTGTTATCAAAATTATGGTGAAGCACTTTTATTAAACGGGAACTTGTTAGAAGCAAAAAAAAACTTTGAAGTAGGGTTAAAGCTTATTGAAACTCAAAATCAGGTTAATAATTCCACTAAGGCTTATCTATTTTCCTCCTTTGGAAAGACATTGGAGGAATTACATATGTTCAATAAAGCAATTGAATTGAATAGGAGAGGAATTAAATTGTTCAACTCAATAAGTAATGAAACCTTAAAGAGGGATTTTCTTGAAAATATTTCGAATTCTTTCGAAAAATTAGGAAATAAAGATTCTGCATATAAATATCAAAAAGCATTGGCTCAACTATCTTTGAAGGTTCAGGATAATCTGAGTAAAATTTTAGCCTATGAAGCGGTATATGCCCTCGAAGCTTTCGAAAATGAAAAGCAAATTCTTGCAAAAGAAACTAAGGAGGCGAAGAGTAGACTATTTATTCAATATCTCATCTCTGGAATATTAATCTTAGTATTAATTTTAATTGGCCTTGCCTATTTTCAATACGTACAGAAAGTTAAGTTTGAAAAATCCATAAAATTTCATCTTGGAGAAGCAGATAGGCGTGTCAGTAGAGCCATAATAGAGACTTATAAAGAAGAACAGAGATCATTAAAAAAGGAAAGGAATGAATTGGGAAAAATTTTACATGAAACGATCCAAGGTCAAATTTCAATAGGAAAAATGCTTATTCAGAATATCGATGAAGCATTAAACTACAACAATGAAAACTTGGAAATGCAAATGCAGATTGTCCAGGAAAGCTTAGAAGTGAGTATGAAAAACGTAAGAGAGATTTCTCACAAACTTCAGGAAGGTTTACCCTATAATATTAACTATCATGGAAACTTGATTAAAGAAATCAAGCGAATTCTGGCCCCTTATAGGAACGGGAATATTTTTAAAAATTTGTATTTCCAAGTAGCTAACAGTCAAGATGAAGCTAAGAACAACTTTCGCCCTCTTGATTATTCAATAAAAAGAGATTTACTCTTGTGGATTCAAGGTGGACTAACAAATATTGTGAAACATGGAGGATACGTAACTACCGTTAATGTACAACTAGTTTTCCATTTTAATTACTTAAGGGTCTCCATTAAGGATGATGGGAAAGGATTTCAGGAACCTTCTGATTATTTAATTTCCAATTCAACAGGGCTAAAAAGAATTAAACAAGAAGTAGAAAATTATGGAGGAACATTTTTACTTTCGAGCGAATTGAATAAAGGAGTATCTTTTGAAATAAAAGTTCCACTTGGAGAGAGGGAAGTTAATTTCTACCAAATTTAATTCTGGATATTAAATCCAATTTTATAATGCCTAATATTGTCATATTTGAAAACCAACCTGTGATCGCGGAAGGTTTGGCTTTAATTATCGAAGGTGATTCCGAAAACAAGGTTTTAGCTAAGGCAAATTCTTCAAAAAAATTCTTTCAAATAATAGAGACTCACTCATCTGAGATCAATTTAGCAATAATCGATATTGAGATAGATGAAGAAAATCTTAGCGGAATAGAAGTGGCAGCAAAAATCAGGGCCAAATATCCGGATATTAATATCTTGTTTCTTACAGGATATAGTAAGTGTTCATATATACTATCTGTATTTGGTATATATGAAGGATATTTATTTAAAGACGTACATCCTTCAGAATTAAAAAGAGCAATTAAAGAAATAACTACTCAGGGCTTAGGAACTTACTATCCCCAGGATGTTATTCGTTTTTACCATAAATGTAGGGCAGATCAACTTCCTAGTTTGAAACCAGAACAAGTTATGACACTAAATCTAGTGGCTAATGGGTATTCTAACCAGGAAATTGCACAAAAATTGAGCATGCCAGAGAAGGCGTTAACTGAATATTCAATTCGAGAGAGAAGAAGGAGACTACGTTACTTATTAGACGCCAAAAATTCTCCAAATATGATAGCTAAGGCCTTAAAATATGGATTTATTTCGATGAAAGATATTTTATAATATTTGGATACGACTCCGAACCATCCCGGTTTGAGGATTGGGGAATTCAAAACCATTTTGGTGTAAGAAGAATTACACAAAAGTGTAAATTATCACCATAAAAAAAAGTCCTGCTGCCCTTATTATACGGTTGCCTAAATTAAGTAATTTAATTTCATATTTGAATATAGAGAAGTTGAGATTGAAGGAAATTAATTGCTGAGAAATGGAACCGTGGAGAAATGATATTAGTTGACCCAAACAGCCATGAATTTTTGACTAAATCTTTACGGTTCCCATTTTTTTTCTGGGATACCATGTCTGAAATAAATAGAGCCGACAATGGAGACTTAGATAAATGCAATTTCAAAACCTCCTATTCTGCCACTGGTTTCGCTTCTGTAGCTTGAGATCTCTCAGGGTAGGACTGCTTACATTGATCACCAGGACGTAGCTCCTTAAGGGGCCGAAGGGAACCCAGGAAAAGTTCATGTTCCAACAGTGTAAATCCCTCATGATGCTCAAAGAAGTATGAGTAAATTCCGAGTTCTGGATGTCGTATCCCGATTGAAAGCCAATTTTCCATTTGGAGGTAAAGCTAATATTGCCGCTAAAGGAAGTAGCTTGGCGTATAGTGGGTTCGTTGTTTCCAAAACGGGTGTATGAAAAGTTGTACCGGAATCGCACGTCCCAGGGAATATCAAAATCTACGTATTCCTGGATGTTGTTTTGAATATCGGCAAACTCTTCCTCATCAAAATCTTCAGATTTTTGATTCTTTTTCTCTTTTTTGGACCTCAGAGAGGTGTTCAAACTGATCTGTGCATTGGTGAGGCGTCCTAATTTCCCCCGTGTATCCCAGATAAATTGGTTGATTGTTCGTCCATTCTCGTCTAACTCATAGGGATTGAGGGTGGCAGAGGCATTTAGGTTAATTTTGCGATTGAATAAGCTGGTACGCGCATTCATACTGATAGGTGCCAACTGAAAGCTGTCTACAGCTAGGTTGTAGGAACTACTAATGCTCAGATTGTCAATCAAGGTGAGTCGTTCAAACTTATCCTTTTTTTCATCGAAGTCGGGTTCAAAGCTTTCCTTGGTTCGATACTTCATTTCAAGCACACTGCTCAGGCTAAATCCCAGAGATTGGCTTTGCGGGCCATTGGGTGAGCCAAAGATCCCATTCTGCAAGGTATTAAAGCGTCGAAAAGCTTCCTCGGTGGGATCATAGAGAAACTGACCGGTGCTGTCATTGGCTCCATTGAATTCATCCCAATACCCAAAGCGGGGGTCCGAAAAATCAGGCCGTAGGTTGTAGGAGATAGAGGGGGAGAAGCGTTGGCGAAAGGTGAGTTGGCGCTTAGAGGCAGTCAATCCGTATATCCCAAAAAAGTTGGTCTGTGCACTGAGGGAGGTGCTGTAATCTCTGGCCGTGGTAAAGCCCGTAATTTCATTTTCATCAATGTAATTCGTCTCTGGATTGACCGAATATTGGTTGCGCTGGGTGTACCAATATTCCGTCGCCCGTAGACTAGCCGTAAGGTTGATGAACTTAAAAAGTTTGGCCCCCGTGGAAGCATTAAAGCTATGGCGCCAGCCGTTCCGAAAAAAGGAACTGTTAGGGACTCTTACTAAAACAGAATCTCCATTTACTAGTTGAATGACATCGGAAGAATCCCGGGGACTAAATAAGACGTCCAATAGTAGACTGTCTGGCATCGTTGTAATTTGGTTACTCAATTGAGAGTTGTAGTCAATCCCCAAACGAGTAACGAAGTCCAATGCCCGGTCATTACTTAAATTTTTGAAAGGGGTAAGTCTGTTGACTCCGATGGTCAAAGAGGGGAGGGTCATGGAGACCGTCTGCTTGTTGATATCTTGCCTATGGCTCGCATTCAGGTTGAGGGTAACCGGAAGGTTATTGAAACTCTTACTCAGGTTGATGGAAGAGGCAAGGTTGTTTTGAAAGAAATCATTGGCGTTGAAGCTCACCCTTCGGAAGTAGCGTGAGGAAGAGGATATATTGGCATTTCCCGAAAGCCTGAGGGTAGGATCAATTGGAGCTGATACAGAACCCTGTAGCCGCCATTCTCGCGTTTCTGAAAAGTCGGGGTCGGTTTTTTCTCCGAATTTCACTACCCCATAAGAAAGATCGACGTTAGCATTGTATTTCTGTGCCTTTCGAAAATTGGCCCTAGTAGCTACTCCCCATCCTCCCTTGGTATAGAGGTCTCCAGTGAAGGTGAGATCGGCATTGTCGCTTACCCCCCAATAATACCCAAAGCCCCTCAGGAAGAAACCCCGTTCTTGGGCTTCCCCATAGGTAGGAAGGAGGATTCCACTTCTTCGTCCACTTTTCATATCAGGGATAAAGCCAAAGGGGAGTCCGATAGGTAGCGGGAAGTCTCCAACGACTAGATTGAGAGGGCCACTGACAATGAAATTATTGGGAAGTACCTTGACTTTTGGAGCATTTATGTAAAAGTGAGGGTGGTCTTCATCGCAGGTAGTAAATTTAGTGCCTCTGGCAAAGAAACTACCATCCGGAAATCTTTTTGTGGTGTCGCTAAGCAAATAATCTTGTCCTTGAGCCGTTCTACCACCAAGGATGCGCCCTTTTTGCGTTTTGAAATTATAAGCGATGTTTTTGGCCCCGTATTCGGTATTATTCTGCATAAAAACTGGGAGCCCTATAGGATTGCCACTTGAATCCTCTGTCCCTTGGGCAAAGAGGGTTTGAATATCCCATTTCACCTGTATCCTTTCGGCCTTGAGATTCATGTTGTCATAGGTGAGGTCCGAATTGGAGTAGAGATAAAGCGTGCTGCTGTCCAGGTCAAAAATAATGGAGTCTGTCGCCTTATAATCTACCGTTGCCGTGATATCGCTTGTCGCCTTAAGGGAATCGAGGTATATTTCCTGAGGAGACTTATAGGTAGAGTCTTGTATCAGCGAGTCCCCTTGAACGCTAAGGCTATCAGTTTGAATGAGGGTATCAATGAAAGTTTCTTGCTGAGAAGAATCTACCTGCCCCCAGGCACAAAGTGGAAACACCCCTAAAATAAATCCGTATGTGATCCAAAGAAGTTCTTTCAAAAATGTCTAATTTGCTTTCCTAATAAGGTTTCGTCTAAGTACCGATTGGTTGTATCATTTTTATATGAAGCGCAAATATACAGTTTATAGATGGATTAGCCTTAGCTTATCCTTCTTCACTTTGCTCTTATTTAATTCCAGTATTTCGCCCCTCCCTTCTGAGTATGAAGAGTTCACTATTGTCATCGATGCCGGACATGGTGGAAATGACCCTGGAACTACAGGTGCTAGGAACTATGAAAAAAATATTGCCCTACAGGTAGCCTTATCTCTTCGAGATAGGTTGTTGGTGGATGCCCCCAATGTTCGAGTGGTAATGACACGCGAAACGGATGTTTTTGTCCCCCTATATGAACGTGGGCGTATCGCTAAAGAAAACAACGGAGACTTTTTTGTCAGTATACATTGTAATGCCTTTCCCCTGAAAGAAAGAGAAGGCACCGAGACTTATGTATTGGGGATCAATAAAGGGGAAAAATATTACGAAAGAATCATCGCTGAAAATGAATCTATCCTCTTTGAAAAAGGCTACCGCGAAATGTATGGAGGCTTCGATCCTTCTTCTCCAGAAGGCTTCATCTACTTCCGCTTATTAAAAAATGCCTTTCGAAATGAAAGCTCTCGTTTGGCTAGAATGGTAGAGGAAAATTATGTTAATGTTTTGGGCCGTGAGAGTTATGGGGTAAAACAAGCTCCCTTTATCGTTTTGTATCAATCGGGTATGCCGGCAATATTAACGGAAATTGGTTTTCTGTCCAATGAGACAGATGAGAAATTGTTGGAATCTGCCTGGGGTCAGGATTTGATTGCAGAGAGTATTTTCAATGCTGTTACTTCTTATCTAGAAGAGTATAGAAGGATTCAGGGGCAAGTGGGAGAAGGGTAGAAGGGTAAAGAGTCCATAGCGAAGGGTCCATAGTCCCTGGTGTTGGACATGTCCGTCCATTTATGGAATAGAATTTCTTTACAAGCTCTACCGAATATAGACCAATGACCATGAACTAACACCCCAAATCCAAAACCCTACCCAACTTTCCCGAGTTTTTACTATGTTCGTATAACAATAATATGGGACATATATGATTCAAGCTAAGCATAATGAAGGGAAAGTAGCTCATGCTTTTGAAGCGCCAGATTACTATCAGGTCGATGGGCTCTTGTCAGAAGAACATCAACTAATCCGGCGAAGTGTACGGGATTGGCTGAATGAACACGTTTCTCCCCATATCAATGAGTGGGCTCAAAACAATCACTGCCCTACCCATTTGATCAAGGATATGGGGGCCCAAGGACTTTTTGGCCCTTCTCTGCCGGAGGAATATGGCTGTCCGGGTTTGGATGAAATTGCCTATGGCTTAATTATGCAGGAGGTAGAACGCGTGGATTCAGGTATCCGTTCTATGTGTTCTGTTCAGGGATCCTTGGTCATGTATCCCATTTATGCTTATGGGAGTGAGGAACAGAAGCGCAAATACTTACCTAAGTTAGCTTCAGGAGAACTTATGGGATGTTTTGGGTTGACTGAGCCGGATTTTGGTTCAAACCCTGGAGGAATGCGAAGTCATTTCACAGATGCTGGAGATCATGTGATTCTTAATGGTTCCAAGACTTGGATCTCCAATGCGCCTTTTGCTGATATTGCTGTGGTATGGGCTAAGAATGAAGAAAATCGCATTCAAGGCTTGATTCTAGAGCGGGGAATGAAGGGCTTCACCACTCCTAAGATTGAGAACAAGTGGTCTTTGCGTGCTTCTGATACTGGAGAATTGGTCTTTGACAATGTCCGCATTCCTAAAAGTCAGGTGTTGCCCGGTGTTAAGGGTCTAAGGGGCCCACTCGGCTGTTTGGATAAGGCCCGTTATGGAATAGCCTGGGGAGCTATGGGAGCCGCTATGGACTGCTACTATACTGCTTTGAGATATGCAAAGGAACGCATTCAGTTTGACAAGCCTATCGCAGCCTTTCAGCTTACCCAAAAGAAACTGGCCGAAATGCTAACGGAGATTACCAAAATGCAACTCCTGGTGCTGAGACTGGGCCAACTCATGAACGAAAAGAAGGTTTCATCTGCCCAAATATCGATGGCTAAACGCAACAATGTAGACTCTGCCCTTAAAATTGCCCGTGAGGCTCGTCAGATTCTCGGTGGAATGGGCATAACCGGTGAGTACCCGATTATGCGACATATGATGAATCTAGAATCTGTAGTGACCTATGAAGGCACCCACGACATACACTTGTTGATTACCGGTAAGGATATCACAGGCTTTAGTGCGTTTAGTTAAAGGAGGTGTTAAATTTAGATGTGATATATAAAGTAGGCTAAGGGCTCATATTTACCCCAACTCCATACTCATACACCATTATTCCCCCTATATAAGAGGAGTAGCTCATAAAGCCAATGGCGCACCAGAAGATGGCTATATAGCAGATCCTTTCCCAGTATCCAATCTCTGATTTCAGGGCTTTTTTTCGCATGTATTGCCACAGCCACAGCATGCCAAAGCTCCAAAGGATTCCATATGCCATTATTTCATGTTGCCATATAAGGGAGGCTACTTGAGGGGCCAGAGATAGAGAGGAACTGGCAAGCTTTCCGGTAAGGATGGCTATTAACACCCCGATGATTCCCACGCTGTGCAAAAAGCTCCCCACATCAAAGGCAAAGGCATTTCTCTTTAGAAAACTAAACAGATAACAGAGCCCCGAAACCATCAAAAGAGCAATGGGGAAGTGCACAGATGAAGGATGTAGGATCAATCTTTTTCTTTTTTGGCTGACTTACCTGCCTTTTTCTTATTTCCTTCCTTTTTTTCCTCTTTTTCAGGGTTCTCCTCTTCCTCCTCTTCAAGTGTCAAGTCAATTTTATTTTTTTGAATAATATCGAACCAGCCTACCATCTTTTTAACATTAGAGGGATAGACTTTTTCCTCATCGAATTCTGGCAAAACCGTCTTGAGAAACTCCATCAACTCTTTGCCACTGCTTTTTTTAGTGACGGGTAAGTCTGCGTTATATTTTTCTTGAATCGTTTGCAGAATTTTTACCAGGGGTTCGCTTTCATCATTCTGGGTATAGATGCTTACATCAGCTAATTTGGAAACCATCATATTGCCCCGAACCAACTGCCGCTTTTTGCGTTCGTCGATAGATTCAACGATAATTGATTTGTCGTCAGACTTTACGATTTTGAACAAGCCGGGCGTACCCGAGATGGCCACTACGTCCTTAATTGAGATACTCATGCGGCAAAAATAATAATTCCTACGAATTCCTCGCCATACCAATACTTGCCACCCTAATTTCTTGAGGAGGAACAGGAGATTTCAATAGAGCTTTGATACAAGATTCTAAGGTAGCCCCAGTAGTGATTACATCATCGAGTAATAAAATGGAGGGAGGACAAGCTTTTTTCACCTCAAAAGCCTTAGACACATTATCCCAACGAGACGAATTAGAAAGTTGGGTTTGGGTTTGGGTATGTTGAATACGTTTAAGTAGCTTTCCTCTGAGAGGAATTTGACTGATACGTTGAAATCCTTTAGCGATATATTCAGTCTGATTATATCCCCGTTTCATTTTTTTCTTCCAATGTAGGGGCACTGGGATAACGGCTTCCACTTCATCCAAAAAGAGACTTCCCTTTAAGGCCCGTGCCAAAGATTCTCCTAGAAAGGTTCCCAAATGGGGGGCATCTTTGTATTTGAGATGTTGCATTAGGCTTTGTAGGGTCCCTTGTTTATCAAAATAAAAAAGACTGCTTGCTCCTTGTATTGGTACTTTACCTGCTAAGCGATAATACAACTCATTTTCTGTTGGAGAAAGGTGAAAGTTTGTTTCCTGAAGATTTGATAGACAGGAAAAACAAATGAAATCCTCCTGGGAAGTAAGGCTTCCCTCACAGCCATAACACGTTTGAGAAACAAATAGGGAACTTAGATTTTTGATCATGGCAGCAATTATTTTGATAGTAGAGAAAAAATTGCATTTTTGAAGTCAGATTTTCTTATTTCCAACTCTCCAGACAGGCATTTGCCGATGATGAAGTATATCCTTGCGGGCTGTTCTCTCATACTATGTATGTACGTAAGCCCTGTTGAGCTTATTGCACAGGAAAAACATGATAGTACGGAGCATGTCGTAGATTCCCCCCCTGATAATGCCCTACAAGATTCCCATGAAGACTCCCCCCCCGAGTTAGATAGTCATGCTCATGAGGGTGAGCATCATGTATCTGGAGCGGATGGGCATGCTGCTCATGTTTCTCCAGCCCTTTGGTCTATTGTCCCCTTTATCGTTTTGCTACTACTCATTGCAACAGGCCCCGTTTTCTTTGAGCATTTTTGGCATCACAACTACAAGTACATAGCACCTGCCTTAGGGCTAATTACCCTTTTGTATTATTTATTTGGGTTGGGAGATTTTAACCATCCTTCACACGCTTTGTCGGAGTACGTTTCTTTCATTGCCTTGCTGGCTCCTCTGTACATAGCCTCTGGTGGGATTTTGATCCAAATTGACCGGGAAGGAACACCTGCCGTGAATAGCATTCTCCTACTTTTTGGAGCAGTTATTTCCAATATAATTGGGACCACAGGAGCATCCATGCTTTTGATTAGGCCCTTTATCCGATTGAATCGTGACCGACTACATCCCTATCATATTGTCTTTTTTATTTTCGTGGTGAGTAATGTTGGTGGATCGCTTACCCCCATAGGAGACCCTCCCTTGTTTTTGGGGTTTTTGAAAGGCGTCCCCTTTGAATGGACTTTCTTCCATATCCTACCTGAATGGGCTTTTGGCATTATCCTGTTGACGGGTATCTTTTTCGTTTTGGATAGCCGTAACAAGCAAGATTTGGATCACGAAGAGAGCGTGTATTCGGGCAAATTTATTCTTCGTGGTACCAAAAACTTTATCTGGCTGGCCATTATAATAGGGGCCGTTTTCCTTGACCCCAATGTGTTGGATTGGGTTCCAGCCATTGAAGTACACGGAACCAAATATTCCTTTTTGCGAGAAATTATTCAATTAACAGCGGGAGCTTGCAGCTACTTTTTTGCAGATAAACAAGCCTTGAGAGGGAATGAATTTACCTTTGCCCCGATTAATGAAGTCGTTTACTTATTTTTAGGAATTTTCTTTGCCATGATGCCTGCACTCCAATTGATTGGAGAATTTGCCCAAAGCCCTGCAGGCAAAAGTTTTTTCAACGTAGATACCATGTATTGGATTACAGGTGCACTCTCTGGGGTGTTGGATAATGCTCCTACCTACCTGAATTTCCTTTCTGCAGCTTTGGGGAAATTTGGCTTAAGTGTGAGTTCGCTTTCTGACGTACAAGCCTTTGCAGCTGGTTCTATTGAAATGGTTACCAAAGAATATTTGAGGGCCATCTCAGTAGCAGCGGTATTTTTTGGGGCCATGACCTACATTGGGAATGGACCCAATTTTATGGTAAAGGCCATTGCAGAGGAAAGAGGGGTTCAAATGCCCAGTTTCTTTGCCTACATCGTAAAATATAGTTTGGTCTACCTATTGCCGGTTCTATTTTTGACTTGGCTAATTTTCTTTAAGCTGATTGAGTCTATTTAAGTCCTGGGGAGTATCGATAGAAATGCTCTCTTGTTCTGTAATGGCCACTGCGATAGGGATTCCATGTCCTAACCACCTCAGCTGTTCTAAAGACTCTGCCAGTTCGGCGGGAATGGGCTCTAGGTTGGGAATTTGTAAAAGGAGCTCTCTGGGAAAACCATAAATTCCAATGTGCTTGTAATAGCTATTCGCCTTCAGCCAATCAGCAAGTTGGGGGATATCTCTATTGAAGGGAATGGCAAAACGGCTAAAATACATGGCATACATGTCCTTCCGCAAAACTACTTTTACAAATTTTGGGTCTCCTAACAGCTCCGTATTGAGGATGGGTTTGACAAGCGTTGCGATTGCTCTCCCTTCCTCTCGTAACAGGGTTTCAGCTAAAAGATCGATTTGCCCCGGGGCTATGTAGGGTTCATCTCCCTGGATATTGATACAAAAGGAAAATTCGGGAAATTGTTGGGCTACGACAGCTACTCTTTCAGTACCACTAGGTATGTCTTGAGCGGTCATGAAAGCATCCCCCCCAAACCCCTGGATATGGTCAAAAATCCGCTGGTCATCTGTTGCCACCACTACTTTGGTTAACAAACTGGCCTTTTGAGCCTGCTCGTAAACCCGTTGGATCATCGACTTACCATCAATGTCTATGAGGGGCTTTCCGGGGAATCGAGTGGAGGCATATCGTGCAGGAATAACACCGAGAATGGGAGAGGACATAAGTATTAGTTTGACGGTTAAGGGTCCACAGTCTACAGTTTTCTTAGGGGAGAGACTATATGGTTATATAAATTTTCTTTGCTCTTTTATTCTTCATCAGAACCTGTGGACTGTGGTCTGTCGACTAAAAACTCTTTTCTATTTCCGCTTTACATAAAGATTTCTCCAGCGAACCTTAATTCCTCCGCCATCATGAATTTGAAGGGCAATAGAGCCCTTTGCCGCGCCGATTTTTTCGTCTTTAAAGTCGACCATCTTCACGCCGTTTAGCCAGGTAGTGACCCGGTCTCCTACGACCCTAATTTTCATTTTATTCCATTCGCCCATTTTGAGGGCTTTATCTTTGCTAGGATCGGGCTTCACCAGCCAGCCACGTCCGTAAGATTCGTAAATCCCTCCAGAGTTATTACCCGGAGGAGCGACCTCTGCCTGCCACCCAGCTATTTTTGTCCCTTCCAGTGAGGAGCGAAAGAACACCCCGCTATTCCCGTTGGCTTCCTGTTTGAATTCCAGGGTCAGGACCATATCATCAAAAGATTCCTCTGTTGCCAAATAGCCGTATTCTGCCTTAGGACCACTTTCGCAGACAATTTCTCCATTTTCTACATACCATTTTTCTTCTCCATGATTCTTCCATCCCGCTAAAGAGGAGCCATCAAATAAGGTGGTTTTCTGTGCCAGAGAAAGCTGAGCCAGCAGAAGTAGACATCCTAATATCAAGCTTAGTTTAGGGGTTGGAAGTTGGGTAGTAGATTTCATAATGAATTGGGTTAATATTTTGGGTTTCTAAAAACAAATATCTCACAAAGGATCAACATCCATTAAGATCCTCAACGATTTCTTGGGGGCTATCTCATAATACTGTTGAATGATTTCTGGTAACTTACTTCTAACATATTTTGCTGGTATCTGCTTCCCTAATTTGATAAAAAAGTGCATTCGGTAGACATTTCGTACCCTGGGTACGAGGTGGTACTCTGGGCCTAGGAGGTTTTTGCCAAAGATAGGTTTTAGCAAATTATAAACCCTCAGGCTTTCCGCCTCGAGAAAGATCCTATCCTTATGGTGCAAATCTATTCGTAAAAGTCGAGAAAAGGGAGGGTAGGCAAATTTTTTTCGTTCGGGGATTTCCCTGTTGAAGAAGTCCTTATACGCTTTCTCTAGGTGAAGAAGTACCTGGTGATCAGGAGAATGCGTTTGGATTATTACCTCCCCTTTTTTGGTGCTTCTGCCAGATCTTCCGCTTACTTGTTTTAGCAATTGGTAGGCTTTTTCGTCCGTTCTGAAATCTGGAAAAGAGAGGATCCCATTGGCAGAGATAACCCCTACGAGGGTAACATTGGCAAAATCCAGGCCCTTAGATACCATTTGTGTGCCTACCAAAATATCTATTTCCTGGCGTTCAAAGCGATGAATGAGTTGCTGAAAGCCATATTTGGTACGAGTTGTATCCCAGTCCATTCTGGCTACATTGGCATCGGGGAACAGCTCTTGGATTTGCTCCTCGATTTTTTCCGTTCCTATTCCGGATTTTTTCAGGGTATAATTCCCGCAGTATCCACAGCTACTTATGTTATAAGAAGTGTATCCACAATAATGGCACCTGAGCTGATCCTTTTCTTTGTGATAGGTGAGGCTGATATCACAGTTTACACACTGTGGGATATTGCCACAAGTTTCACAAATAAGAAAGGGGGAATACCCTCTTCTATTCTGAAATAGGATGACCTGTTCCTTTTTTTCCAGCCGTTCGACAATCGCTTCATATAGAAGAGAGGATAAAATACCCGTATTGAGCCTCTTTCGTTGTTGGAGGCGCATATCCGCAAACTGGATCGTTGGGGGGCTGGCCTCCAGGGCCCTTTTAGTCAATTCGACTAACTGGTATTTCCCGGTAAGGGCATTGTGATAAGATTCAAAAGAGGGAGTAGCGGACCCCAGCACTACCGGACACTTGGCCAGGTGTCCATAATAAACTGCGACATCTCTGGCGTTGTAACGGGGAGCGGGTTCGTGTTGCTTGAAGGAATTGTCGTGTTCTTCATCTACGATGATCAGTCCCAGGTCCTGGAAGGGCAGGAAGATAGCCGAGCGGACACCGATTATTACATCGAATTCCCCTCTCAGAACTTTCTGCCATATTTCCACGCGTTCTGCATCGTTGAACCTGCTGTGATAAACGCCTACACGCTTTCCTAGTTCTGCTTTAACCCGGTCAATAATTTGCTTTGTGAGGGTAATTTCAGGTAAGAGGTACAAAGCTTGTTTCCCTGCCTCCAAGGAACGCTTGATAAGCTCGATGTAAATATGTGTTTTTCCACTTCCTGTAATTCCATGAAGTAAAATGGGTTTTGAATTTCCTTGATTGATCCCATGAATAATCTGTTGAAGGGCTCGATTCTGTTCGGGAGTGAGTTGGATTGAAGTCGGCTCCTGGGGATAGCCATATAGAGCTAGTCTATCTACCTGAACTTGTTCTTCTTCAATTATACCCTTTTTTATTAAGGCCTTTACACTGGAAGAGGAACTTTGGGTGGCCTTAATGGCTTCCTTTTGGGATAGGATTTTATCCTGGTAAAAGGCCGCGACAATTTGCATGAGCAAATTCTCCTGTTTGGGAGCTCGTCCCAATTCATCAAAGGCTTTCTTAAGCGCAGCCTCCTCAGTAAAGGCTGCTGAAAGTTTTAGGTACGTTTCAAATTTTGGCTTATAGCTCTCTTCTACCTCTTGATAAAGAATAATATAGCCCTTGGCCTCCATTTTTTTGAGGCGAGGCATAGGATTGAGAACCTGCCAAATACGGGAAATCTCCTGGAAGCTTAATACTGGTTGAATAGAGAGGGCCTCCATCAATATCCATTCCTTGTTGTCCAGGGGCAGATCCTGCCAGCCATTTTCTTCAAACATCTTTATTCGTAGAGCACTTTCTGGCTTCATACCTGCTGGAAGGGCTGCCTTGAGGACTTCCCCCTCGGTACACATATAATAGTAGGATATCCACTCAAATAATTGGAGTTGTACCTCGTTTATACTGGGTATGTCATCCAAAATTTCTTCGATGGCCTTAAAAGATTGGGAAGAAGGGGGATTTGTAGAAGAGACCTTTTTTATGACACCTGTGTAGATTTTACTTTTTCCAAAATTTACCAGAACACGTTTGCCAACAGTTGCCTCATTTTCCAAATAATCATCTACCAAGTAGTGGAAATTGGATTTTACGGCTAAGGGGAGAATTACTTCTACAAGCATCGAAACAAGATCAGAAACTTTTGGTAGATGTACAATTTTGAGGGCTTCGAGAATTTATATGGACTGTTAAATAAATTTTATTCAAATTAACTCCGTTTTTGTAGAATATTAGGGAAAAAGATCGTTATATGTACGAGTTTCTATGAGAAAGAAAAGGGAAATAACGTTTTTGCTGTGGCTTTTTTGCATGTTTTCCGTCCAATGGATATTGGGCCAGCAGATTCGCGATATTCGGGCAGAGGTGAAGGATATGGAAGGAAGGCAAGTGGAAATTTCCTACGTTTTAGAAGACCTGACAAACAAAGATGTTTCTTACAAGGTGGATCTATATATTGTCAACAATGGCAAAAAAGATCGTTTATACAGTGTGAGTGGTGGGGTAGGGGATAGCATTCGTGCAGGAGCCCACAAGATTTTGTGGAATGCGGACCAGGAGTTTTCTCGTTATAAGGGTTACATTTCATTTGAGGTCAGGGCGGTGAAGAATTTTATGATTTTGGAACCTTCTTTGAATGTATTGATGAAGCGAGGTAAGCCTTACACCTTGGAATGGTTTGGAGAAGGTAGTACCACTGATTCCCTGATCATTGAATTGTATCGATTCAATACGAGAGTAGAAAAGATCGCAACGGTTATAGGAAAGAATGAGTACAGGTGGGACATTCCTAAACGTACCTCTCCTGGTGATGACTACCAGGTTAGAATATACGCTCGGGACAACCCCCGCATTGATTCAAGAAGTAATAAATTTAGTATAAAACGACAACTGCCGCTGGCTTTGCAAATAGGGGCTGGCGTCCTGGCTGCAGGAGTTGGAGCTGCCATAATATTTTTGGAAACAGATCCTGTAGGAAACGAGAAATTACCTCTTCCCCCCAGTTTGCCTGAAAGGTAGGATTTGGGGGATAGGCAATTTTCTAAAGCAGCATTTATGTAGCCCTGGAATAAATAGAAGTGTGAGCATATGCAAATCTATCGTTACTTGCAGAGGACTTGGAGAAGGATTTTTTCGCTTTTTGGGGGAACGGGATTGGTATTCTGTATAATACAAGTAGTCGCACATCCACTAGATACTCCCTCCCTTTCCTGGCTCAGTTTTTCATTTGAGGAGAAAGAAGATGAACCTCTTTCGCATGAACCAATCAAGAGAGCTCAAAGCTTGTCTTATGCAAGTGAAAACCTTGCTTCTTCTATCGCCCTAGTACCTGATTGGGAAGTCGCAACAAGTGGCTTATTTGATAGCCCAGCCCCTGGTCTGACTTTTTCCGACCTTTCTTTTGCAGATATTGATAATGACAACGACCTGGATTTTTTGTTGTCAGGTAAAGACTCTGTGGATGCTCCCTTGACGGCTATTTACACTTTTTCAGCTGGAAAATATGAATGGGATTCTCTGCGTTCAGCCTCATTGGAACAGCTATCAGAGGCAAAAAGTGCATGGGGAGATTTTGACAATGATGGCGATATAGATTTAGCCTTAGTCGGTAGATCTGCTACAGACCTTTTCGGCGCCTTATATCGCAATGATGGCGACACTTTTGCTATTGTTACTAATCCTATCCCCGGTGTGCATACCGCTGATCTGGATTGGGTAGATTATGATAATGATGGCTATCTTGACCTTTCTGTAATGGGTACGGGAAATTCGGGGCCCATTACACAAATTTTCCGTAATCAGTTCTTTTCCAATCCTTTGGAACCTCTCATAGAAGTACCTAATGCCCTTCCCGATACATGGCACAACGGGGCTATAGCCTGGAGTGATCACAATAAAGATGGATTTCCAGATTTTATGCTGGTCGGGGAAGACCCTGGAGGAAACCCTGTGACCAAGTTATTTGAAAATGCGGGGGATGGAATATTGACAGAAGTTACAGGTACAGGTATTACTGCGGTTGATAATTCTACTGTAGAATGGGGCGATTATAACAATGATGGTTGGCCCGATATCCTTCTTTCTGGCTATACTTCCTCCAATGATCCTTTTCTGGGGGTATTTCGCAATAATAAGAATGGGAAATTTACTAGATTTAGTCTGGAAGGGATTGGGGGAAGGCAGGCACATTGGGGAGATTTGGATGACGATGGCGACTTGGATATTTATGCTCTGGGAGATAGCATGGGCGTAAAAAATGTTTCCATCTTGTACACAGATAATTCTGGAACGTTTGAATTAGATGAAGAAAATTCTACATTTTTCGAAGATATAGATAATGGGGCGATTGCTTGTGCAGATTACGACAAAGATGGCCTCTTAGACCTCTTTTTGGTGGGTGAGACTTCCACTGGTGACAGGCTTTTTGAGGTTTATCACAATATTTTCTCAAATCCGACCCCTAAACCCCGCTTACCAGCCATCCCACAAAATCTATCAGCTTTTCAACGAGGAGACACCCTGTTTTTTACCTGGGAGGCTCCCAGTTCAGTTCAGTATCCCGCTAACCTTGTTGGCGGATTGACTTACAATATATACGTGGGAATTGGCCCTACCCAGAATGCACTTTCGAGTAATTCCAATATTTCTTCTGGTTTTCGCCGAGTAGTACGGGCTGGGAATGTATTTCACGAGATCCGATGGAGCCTGATCAAACCTCCTTCAGGTTTGTATAATTGGGGCGTACAAAGTATAGACGCTGATTTAGAGGGTTCTGGCTTTGTTAACGGCCCTACGATTGAATTTGAAAAGCCTGATTGGACAGATATTAGTTACGCTTATTTGGGGAATAGTGGGGTTCGGGAGGATGCTGTAGAGCCCTCCTGGGTGAATGTGGATTTAGATAATGACTTAGACCTCTTTGTCATAGGTTCATCCTCGGACCCCGTAGCCACTCGTCTATTCCAAAACTTTGGGGATTCCCTTAGGGAATTCTCATCCGACTTTCCCGCTCTCAGTTTAGCTAGTTCATCTTGGGGAGACTTTAACAAAGATGGGTTTCCCGATGTGGCCTTGATCGGGGCTGAAAGTGGAAACCCAACCACACGGGTATTTCAAAACGAGGGAGGAGGGAATTTTGTGGAAATTGCTTCCTCTTTTGATGGGGTGCAAAAGGGGGATATAGAATGGGTAGATTATGACAATGATGGGGACTTGGACCTTATTTATCTGGGTGTGAGTACTTCTGGGAATATTTCTAGAGTGTACAGAAATGATATGGCTATAGGGGAGGGAAGCCCTAGCTTTGAGCAGGTAGTGAGTCCTTTTCCCAGCCTAGAAGGAGGGGAAATTAGTCTAAGCGATGTAGACAACGATGGAGACATAGATATTTTTATGATTGGAATGCAGGGGGTTTTGCCCTATTCTGGTCTGTTTATTAATCAGGATGGGGGTAACTTTTCCTTAAGTTCTACGACCTTCCCTTCCGCAGTAGATGGGGTTGGTGAGTGGTTAGATTACGATAATGATGGTGACCCAGATCTATTAGTTACAGGTACTATATCAGGAAGCCCATCTACCCAATTGCTTCGAAATGAAGGAGCAACATTTACCAATGTTCCTACTTCTTTTTCTGATATGGCTGGGGGGGATATTATCTGGGGAGATATCAATTTTGATGGATATCGAGATGTGATTTTGACCGGGGTAGGCTCATCTGGACCGAATACCGAAGTTTATCTGAATGACGGCACGGGGTCCTTTGTGCTTGAATCCCTTGGTTCAAGGGTATTACCCAACTTAGGAACCGGGGCTAAAATGGCTTTCGGAGATGTAGATGGTAACGGTTCATTGGACGTTTTTTCTTCAGGTCCCTCTGGTTCCTCGGGTCGCTCTCATCTGATTCAAAATCTATACAGTACCCTACTTAATTCTCAACCCGAAGTTCCAATTGATTTAGTGGGATTCCAGGATGGAAGGTCTCTAACCCTCACTTGGGCTCCTCCTGCTGGAGGAGACAACGCTATAATTCCTGGTTTTACCTATGCCGTTTTTATCGGTACAGAACCGGATAACCTAGACGTTAAGGCCCCTTTAACTATTACTTCATCTGGAAAGCGTTTGGTAGTACAGGAGGGAAGTAGTTTCCAGACAAATAGCCTATCTATTGAGGGCTTGCTTTCCGATACATATTATTGGAGTGTACAAGCGATCGATCAGGACTTTGAGGGGTCCAATTTTGCGACGATAGATACGGTTGACTTTTTTATTCCATTGTTTTTAGATTCAACTACAAGTTACTTTTCTGTACCTCCCACTGGATTGGGAGATGCCTCCCTGGCTTGGGCAGATTATGATAACAATGATCATTTGGATCTCATCATATCCGGTGAAGGAACAGGGGGAAAGATCACACAGCTGTATCGAAATACTGGAACTCAACTCGTGCCTAGCAATATCAGTGTATTTGCGGATGTCAGTAGAGGGAGTTTAGATTGGGCCGACTACGACGCAGATGGTTTTGTCGATTTGTTATTGATAGGAGAAGGGAATAATGGATCCTTGAGTGTGGTTTACCGCAATAATGGAGATCAATCCTTTACCCCAGTATCACTGCTGGAGGGCTTGTTTAATGGGGAAGGTAAGTGGATTGACTGGGATAATGATGGCGACCAGGATGTAATTGTTTCCGGTACTAGCGAGGAGGGACCCAAGACCTTGGGTTACCTCAATGATGGAATGGGTACTTTTTCGGTTAGGGAAATAGGGTTGCCTGATTTGGAGCTAAGTAGCTTAGATATAGGCGACTTTGACAAGGACGGCTATGCTGACGTACTCCTAGCTGGGAGAAATTCTTCGGGGTTTGCCGTTACAGGTCTTTATAGGAACCAGGAAGGACGGGGGTTTGAAGATGCAGGATTTGTACTAGGAAAATTGTCAGAAGGCGATGTAGCTTTTATGGACTTCAATAATGATGGTTTTTCGGATCTCTCCCTTACGGGTGAGTCGACATCTGGTTTGACTACCCTCATTTACCTTAGTTCGGATGGAACATCCTTTTCAGAAGCCTTGAGCCTTAAAGGCATAAAGAATGGGAGTATGGAATGGGGCGATTACGATAATGACGGTTTCCAGGACCTCCTGCTAATGGGATTTGATGGGAATACTTCTAGTGACCGTACGGTTGAGGTCTTTATGAATGTTGAGGGCAATCAACTGGTTTCAGATGATGGAGTGAGTCCAGTTATCCCCGAACTTTCTCATGGTCAAGCAATATGGGGAGATTACGATAACGATGGCAAATTGGATATAGTTGTTTCGGGTGAGCAAGCCACTGGTGATTTCTTTTTTGGGCTATTTCATAATGAAGAACAGTCTGCCCCAACTTCTCCTGCCATGCCGGAGAATTTAGCGGTTTCTCAAGTAGGTCAGGAGGTCCTCTTTACTTGGGATCCCCCCCAAGGAATAGCTGCCTCTCTGGTTGACGGGCTGAGCTACAATATATGGGTTAGCCCCACCAGTGGTTCAGATAATATTCTTTCAGGTAACTCTAATATAGCTAATGGATATCGTAAAATTGTAAAGTCAGGGAATGCATTCCAACGCACTTCCTTCCGTTTAAAGGACCTTCCAGAGGGATCATTTACTTGGGCAGTTCAGACGCTTGATACGGACTATGAAGGGTCTGGTTTTGCGACAGGCCAAGACTTTATCTTTGTTAAACCGGACCTAGCGGAAGTCACGATAGATGCCTTACCTGATACGACCATTTTGTCTCAGGTAGCAGTGGCATGGGGAGATTATGACTCTGATAATTACCTGGATATATTGGCCGTTGGTGAGGGAGCTTCAGGCTTGGAATCCCGACTATACCGAAATTTGGCTGGAAATAGTTTCCAAGCTGTTACTGGTCTGGACATAGATGGAGTCAAAAATGGATTTGTTGAGTGGGGAGATTATGACAATGACGGAGACCTCGATGTAGTTGTCGTGGGAGAAAATTTAGGAGGAGGCTCCAGTTCAATCTACCGAAATGATGGAGAAGGCGATTTTATTCGCTTGCCTCTAGCACTTGAACAGGTAATGAATGGAAGCGCAGATTGGGGAGACTATGACAATGATGGGGACTTAGACCTGGTCATAATGGGAGAAAAGAATGACCAAAGTCGGGTTACCCGATTATATGAAAATTTAACTAATGACAATTTTCTAGCTATTAATACCAGTCTACCCGGTTTATCAGAAGGCTCAGTGGAATGGGGGGATATGGATAATGATGACGACCTGGATCTACTTTTATGCGGAAGGGGGCCAACTGGACCGACGACAGCCTTATTTCAAAATAATGGAGAAGGGGGGCTGACAGAATTGTTTTTAGTGGTTGATGGTATCCAATCGCTAGAAAATATTTGGAAGGGAAATGCCACTTGGGGCGATGTCAATAATGATGGATTCCACGATATTTTAATGGCAGGTACTAACCAGGAGGGAGATGCTTTTGTGGGATTATACATTAATAATTCAAATGGAAGTTTTTCGGATATCTCTCTTAGTTTAACAGCACCAATAGATTCTGGTCGTGTAGCTTTAGGAGATTTGAATGATGATGGACTTAGGGACCTGATTTTTTCGGGTACCTTAACTGGTCAAAATGTTGCTTCTTTGGCCCTAAATCAAGGAGGGACATCTTTTGTTGAGGATCCTATAAATTCTACTTTGTTGGGATTGAATGGAAAAGGTGGATTTCCTGCTTGGGCTGACTTTGACAAAGATGGCAAATTGGATGTGTTATTGACTCAACCCGCTAACAGCCCTTCCACTAGCCGGGATATCTTCTTATACAGAAATGAAGAATTATCGCAAAATGATATTCCGAATCCTCCTACAAACCTTCAATTTGTTCCTGATAATGAAATAATTACCCTTTCATGGTCTCCCCCTTCTGGTACCGGAGATCGAAGCAATGGGTATACCTATAATTTATATGTTGCACGGCAGTTAGAGGGAGTAGAATTTCAATCTCCTATGGCTGATCTGGCTACAGGTTTTCGACGCATTGCTTCCCAAGGGGCTATCAAGGGGAATTCCTGGCAGCTTAAAGGCTTCTCTGCAGGGAATTACATTTGGCGAGTCCAGGCAATTGACCAAGATTTAGAAGGGTCTGCCTTCTCTGTAGAAAATAGCTTTACGTTTACCCCTCCTGACTTAAAGGTTAATACAGTGGGAGTTCTGCCCAATAATATTGGGGGCATATCTCGAGGGGATTTGTCCTGGGCAGATGTAAACAACGATGACCGCTTGGATTTATTCATTATGGGTAATTCTGCTCAAGGCCGAGCTAGCAGGGTTTACCAACAGAATACCAATGGCTTTGCGTTGGCACCTTCCTCCATTGAGGGCCTAACAGATGGAGAAGCTGCCTGGGGAGACTTTAACAATGATGGCTTAGTAGATTTGGGATTGGTCGGAGAATCAGATACTGGTTTTGTCAGCTTGTTATATACCAATCAGTTAAATGGTCTCGGTTCTCCCCTGTCTCTGGAAGGACTAAAAGGTGGGAGTATTGATTTTGGAGATTATGATAACGATGGTTTATTGGATGTCCTCCTGTCTGGAGAAAATGCTTCCGGAGAGGCTCGAACTTTGGTCTATCAAAATCTGAGGGAACAAGGCTTTTCCCTGACCTTCGAACTTATTGGGATTAAATCAGGCGATGCAAAATGGGCAGATATTAATAAGGATGGCTGGCTAGACCTAGCCTTAGTAGGGAGACTTCAAGGAGATATTGCCACAGCAGGAAGGGTATACATTAATCAAGGAGGAGAAGATTTCTTACTGAGCACAAGTCCCCTAACTGGAGTAGATCACGCCTCTATGGCTTGGGGAGACTACGATAAGGATGGATGGATCGACCTGGTTGTTTCTGGTGAGGAAGAAGGACTCCCCAGGACTAGGGTTTACAAAAACCTGGGCAACAGTCAATTTTCTTCGGTCGCCTTATTAGACGGAGTATACGAAGGAGAAGTAGGTTGGGGGGACTTTAATGATGATGGCTTTCCCGATATTGCTTTGACGGGTAGCTCTTCTACGGGAGGTTTGTCTTCTTTATTTAGGAATCTGGGGGGTATTTCATTCGAAAGGGATTCTTTGAATTCGGTCTCTCTTATAAATGTAGGGAAGGGGAGTAGTCTGGCTTGGGGAGATTATGATCGGGATGGAAAGATAGATTTAGTTATTGGAGGAGAGTCTGATACAGCAACACTAGAATTGGCGCTATTTAAAAACTTTGAGAATACCAGTAATAAAACGCCTCTAGCTCCTCAGAATTTGATTGCCACTGCCAAAGGCGAGAAGTTACATTTCTCCTGGTCTCCTGACCCTACTTTGGACCCACAAGAAGTAATGGGATTAACCTATAATTTGTATCTTGGAACTGTACCTGGAGCCATTAATAAGCGCTCACCCATGGCAAAAATATCCGATGGATACCGTCGAGTAGTTAAATTTGGGGCGCTTCAAGATACTTCCTGGACGATTTATGGATTGGAAACAGGTACCTATTACTGGAGCGTTCAATCCATAGATTGTGATTACGAAGGATCCAGTTTTGCACCTGAGCAATCCATTCAATTTACCCTTCCTTCCTTCAGAAGGATAATAACAGATAGTCCGTTAAAAGACAGCCTCTTAGCAGGCGCTAACCCTGCCCTTGCCTGGGGAGATTATGACAATGACAATGACTTAGATTTGTTGTTTTCTGGACAGGTAGATGGTACTGCAGAGACCTTTCTGTATGAGAATTTAGGCTTAAATGGGGGCAACCTTAATTTTTCCAAAAGGACCTTTCCCCTTATTCAGGTTCATTCTGGAGCACATGCATGGGCTGATTATAATGGGGATGGATTCATGGATTTTATCCTTACGGGTGAGTCTCCTCAAGGGCTAATTACCCGCGTATACAGGAATGATTCCACTGAAGGATTTACGGATATTCAGGCCAATATTCCCGGAGTAAAAGGGGGAGTTGTTAGCTGGGGAGATCTGGATAATGATGGGGATTTGGATCTTTTACTTTGTGGGGAACGGGATAATTCCCAGCCCTATACGGGAATTTTCCTAAATCAGGGGGGAGACGATTTTAGCTTCGTCAATTTGGGACTGCCCGCCATCCATTCTGGAACAGTTCAATGGGTGGATATCGACTCAGATGGCTTACGGGATATTTTCCTTTCAGGAGAGGGAACCTCTGGTCCTCAGACGGCAATTTACCGAAATGTAGGCAACAAGAAAATAGAGCTTTTCTCAGAGACGCTCCTAGATTTGTCTCATTCCAACGCTGATTGGGGAGATATCAACAATGATGGCTTCCCCGATTTGGTTCATATAGGGGTGGATAGCGCCAACAATAAGGTAGGGCGAGTTTATCAAAATAATAACGGGCAAGGATTTACTTTACTAACACGAATTGTAGGAGTTGAAGCGGGTGACCTTGAGCTTAACGATTTTGATGAAGATGGTTTTCAGGACATTTTGCTGGTAGGGCAATCTGATACGCTGCCCAATAGTAGTTTTCTTTACTACAATGAATTAGGCCTAAGCTTTCAATTAGACACAACCAATTCCTTGATTTTGCCCTCCTTGGCTCAAGGGGGAAGAGTTGCTTGGGCTGATATAGATAATGATGGCAAAACAGATTTTGCTTTGGCCGGAACCTTACAGGGTGATCCTGATTCCTCCTTTCTGGACTTTTTTATCAATGTTAGGGAAGGAACACCAGATAATATCCCCTTAGCACCAGGACAGATATCTCTACAGCCTCCGGTGAAAGGACCAGATCGGGTTACCCTTTCCTGGGGAACTCCCGGAACCCCTTCAAAAGCAAGTGGGTATACGTATAATATTTTCGTGGGAACTGAAAAAGGGAAGGATGATGTTCTGAGTGCCCAAGCAGATCTAAGTTCAGGAAAATTGAAATTTGTGGGTCCTGGGAATATGGGGCATGCTACTTCCATAGAGTTGCGAAACCTCCCCGCAGGAACCTATTATTGGGGAGTTCAATCTGTAGACCAAGAATATGAAGCTTCTCCCTTCCAAATTCCGGTTCCAGATTCCTTTAGTTTTACCCCCGCACGATTCATTGAAGTTACAGACAACGTTCTCCCATTCGAAATTTTAGGGTTTACTGAAGGAGATATGGATATGGGGGATTTTAATAATGACAACAACCTAGATATTTTATATTCAGGTGCAACGGATTCTGGATTTGTTACCAAAGTATTCATCAATATTGGCCAATCTCGATATGAAGATTCGGGTATAGAGTTACCCGGCCTTACGGAAAGTGCTGTTGCCTGGGGGGATTTCAATAATGATGGATATTTGGATGCTGTCATTGCTGGCTTTGATGGGATAAATAGCCGGACACTTCTATATGAAAATAGAGAGGGAGAAAATGGAGAGCGCACTTTAGAGATAGTTCCAGACCAGGTGGCCAAGTTTTTCGATATGAGAAATGGAAGTCTGGATTGGGGCGATTATGATAACGACGGATACCTAGACCTTCTACTTGTAGGACAGACATCCATAATTGGTCAGACTACAGCTGTATATTGGAATCGAAGGGGTATAAACGGTAAATATTTCGAATCACCAGTTCTCCTCGCAGGCTTAGCCAATAGTTCTGCAAAATGGGGAGATGTGGATAATGATGGGGATGTAGACATATTGGCAAATGGATCAGCGGGTGTGATAAGTACCAAGGTCTTTTTAAATGATTGTGAGAATTGCCCAGGAAATGACCAGAATAGATTTCTCCGTGAATTGGATTCTTTGAAATTCAAGATGTTGCAGTTGCACAATGGGAGCGTTGATTGGGGGGATTGGGATAATGACGGAGATCTTGATGTCCTTATAACAGGAGAAGATGTTAATGACGATGTCTTTACCCGAGTTTATTCAAATTTGGGAGAAGTAAATGGACAAATTCAATTTTCTGATGCAGGTTTTAATTTACCTGGAATCGCAGATGGGGAGGCTCATTGGGCCGATTACAATGAAGATGGATTTTTGGATATCATACTTTCTGGAAGGAACGGTCTTGGAGAAAACGACCGGCTAACGGCACTCCTTGCATATGATCCAGCCTTTCAAGCCTACATACCAGATGACCTGGCAAATAGTATTCTGGTAGACGGCAATCAAGGTGTTTCCCTTGCTTGGGCTGACTATGATGGAGATGGCCTACTCGACTTATTTACGAGTGGGCGTGAGGATGGCATTGACACTACCAGGACCTTTAGGGTATTTCAAAATAAAACGGGAGAATCTACCCCTCCTCTAGCTCCTGGAGAACTAGTCGTAACCGAATCGAGACAATCGAGCCCTACTACCTTTGACCTGGATTTAAGGTGGACCCCCCCCGGAAATTCCGGGGATACAGTCGGGTACTCCTATAACCTAGTTTTCAACAGAATTTCTCCTAGCGGTCTGTTAATATCTCCTCTCTCCGATACCTTGACAGGTACGAGGCGAGTAGTTCGAATGGGGAACGCTGGCCAGGCTTCTGGTTGGACCATCAAAGGAATCCCTGAAGGGATTTATTCCTGGCGAGTACAGTCTGTAGATCAATCTATGGAAGGTTCAGAATTTTCCCTCCCTACTCAGGTGATCTTAGAGATTCCCAGTTTTGAAGATGTGACCCCTACCATTTTTGAAAGTTTGCCTACCCCTCTGGCGGATGGAGACTTGATTGTAGGAGATGTAGACAATGATGAAGACTTGGATCTCTTTGTTACAGGAGTCTCTGGAAATGGGATTACCCAAGCCCAATTATACGTTTACTCCAAAACCCAAGGCGATAAGTATATTCTTTCTCCTTTTTCTGAAAATATTGACGGAATTATTAATGGTCAGGCAGCCTGGGGGGATTATGACTTAGATGGAGACATTGACTTACTGGTTTCTGGAGAAAATCCGGCCCGAGTTCC
Source organism: Bacteroidia bacterium (assembly GCA_965263105.1). Lineage (GTDB taxonomy): Bacteria > Bacteroidota > Bacteroidia > J057 > J057 > JBCCTX01. The sequence goes on from CBDHGL010000003.1 coordinate 4,051,848, forward strand.
TAGCACGACTATTTATGAGAACATTGGCGAAGGAAACTTTGTTGCAGATACGGTGGCTTCATCCGGCTTGCCCCAAGTGATGAATTCTAGTGTTGCCTGGGGGGATTTCAATCGGGATGGCTTTCCAGATATTTTAATAACGGGAAATACAGGGGAGGGAAAAATTGCTGCCCTATATGAAAATAATGGCAACAAAGGTTTTGAACTGTTTAGGGCCTTTGGAGGGGTAGACCGAGGAAGTGTTGCTTTTGGCGATTATAACAAAGACTCCAACCTGGACCTAATAATCACAGGCTCAGATGCAAATGGCTCCCCGGTAACCAATGTTTTCCGAAATTCTTTTGATAGAGGCACGGTTGAATACGGCTTTCAAAACGTGGAGGTTAATATCCAGTTCCGTGCCTTTGATAGTAGCATTGATTGGGAAGATGTAAACAATGATGGGTACCTTGACCTGCTTCTCACCGGAACAGACTTTTTGGATAGGACCTCTGGAGCCCTATTCGTATACAACCCCCTTAGCAATTTGTATGAAGCCCGAAGTATTCCCACACGTGTTAGCAACGGGGAGGTTTCCTTAGGAGATTATAACTTCGATGGATTTCGAGACTTATTGATTACAGGAAAAAATGAGGAAGGGGAACTGGATGTACAAGTTGCACCTAACACCCAAGGGCAGGATATTCAATTTGGCCAGGATATACGTTCCACTTCTAAGCTAATTCAAGTTGAGAGAAGCAGTAGCAAATGGGGAGAAATTGGACGTCCAGATGGTAAGTTAGATATATTTTTAGCGGGTAGGAATGAACAGGAAGAGCCTGTGCTGAGAGTTTACCAGAATGTACGTGCGGGTAGCCCTGCTGATCCTCCTCGAGTTACAAATCTACAAGGATCAGATAGGCCTTTATTTGTGGAGCTGGATTGGGATCTGCCTCAGGAGATAGACTCTAGTCTAGTAGGAGGACTCACCTATAACCTTTTATTAGAAAGGGTGGTAACACTCGATTCCAGCACACTTAGGGTTAACCCCTTATCAGAGGTAAGTACAGAAAATAATCAAGCGATTCGAAGGGTTATCGGTTTGGGCAATTTGGGGCACGAAAATGCTACCATCCTCACCCAGATTCCAACTGGTACCTATCGATGGGGCATACAGGTGATTGGGGCCAATCACGAGGGAGGTCCTTTTGTGTTTGCAGATACTACCTTTAACTTTAGCGCACCTGTTCCGGGAGCACCGATAGCCCAATTTGCTCCCCCATATTTTGATTGGGGCCAAGATCCTGTAGAAGCTTGGGTAGAGGTAGCCCCAAGTGATCTGTCTCGTATTCAAGAGGTACAAGTGAAATATAAACCTATTTCGCGGCAAGGGGACAATTTCCAATCTATTGTATTAGACCGGACGAATAATCGCTACACCTTCGAAATTTCTGATGGGGTAGGTTTGAGAGATATTGATCCCTCTGGGCGCATGATCGGCCTCGAGTACTATTTCGACGTTATTGGCCGCTTTGCTGCAGATGAGATTCGTACCCCAACCTTTTATACCTATATCCGCTTCCCAGATGGAGCCTCTCCAACGAACTTCACCACGAATGGCTTTCTGACTGCCGGGAGTCAACAGCAGTCCTATCAAATGTTTACCATTCCCTTACAGTTAAGCAATCCTCAGATCAGTTCCGTCTTAGATGAACTAGGTCCTTACGATGATACACAGTGGCGCTTGTTCAGTACCGAAAACAATGGCTACGTCGAATTCCAGGAAGAAGGGGGAACTTTTAATGAATTTGAAATAGGCAAGGCTTTTTGGATTATTATTAGGAACTCAGCTGGCGTATTTGCCGGTCCTGGGGAGGGAACTACCGTAACCGTTACGGAGGAAGATCCGTTTTTACTTACACTCCAGCAAGGGTGGAACCAAATAGGGAACCCCTATAATTTTATTGTAAGCTGGCAAGATGTATTGGATCACAACCGGGAGACATATGCAGATATTGAGCAAAGGCTTGATCCTCTGGCAGTCTTTCAAGATCGACAACTTCTCATAAGCAATGAAGCCAATATCGGACGCTTCCGGGGGGCTTTACTATTTTCTCATACCGAGGGTTTAGAATTGGAAATACCGATCTGGAAAGATAATGGGATTCAGCAAAGGAGGAGTTCCTCTTCTTTGGGCGTTGCTCAAAAGCCGAATCCCATCCATTTTGCCAATTGGCGGCTACATATGTCTATCACCAGTGAGCGAGGTGAAAAAGTAGAAACTCAGTTGGGAATGGACAGAAATGCTTCCCTGAGTCGCGACTCGCTGGATAGGATGAGGGCTCCTCGGTTTGACGCGGAAGATGTTCCCTTTTTCGATTTGACTTTTGAGCATCCAGAATACTTCTATCCTTATTTTTCTTCTGACATAGTCCCAACGGCAGAGGAATATATATGGAGTTTCTATGTCGAATCCAATGCGCCAACTCCTGAAATAACCTTGAAATGGGATAATTCCCACTTTGGCTCAAGCGGCCGCAAATTGTTTCTATATGAAGTAGAAACAGAACGCTTGGTGGATATGACGCAGGCTTCCAGGATGGTTTCAAATACAGGTAGGGCGCGGAGAAATTTCCAAGTCATTTATGGAGATCCTGCTTTTGTTCAGGCTGCCCTTAGTCCCTCAGCTATTACTTTGGGGCAGGCCTACCCCAATCCTTTTCAGACAGGAGTAAACATTCCTTTTACGCTAGCAGCGGACCAAGGAGGGCAAGGCTTGAGTGTGGATTTACGGGTATACAATATGCTGGGACAAGAAATTGCTGTTCTGTTGCAAGAAGAACTTCCCTCTGGTTTTCATGAAGCTAGTTGGGATGGCCATGACCAGCAGGGGAATGCGGTTGCACCTGGTGCTTACTTCTATGTCCTTAAAGTCTTTGCAGAGGGGAAATCATTTCAAGCCTCCGGTAAATTTCAACGTGAATAAAGCATTCTTGCTCTCTTATGAATCAAGCTTCCACCCCCCCCATTATAGGCGTAAGTCAGCTTACCTCCTATATCAAAGCGAGTCTTGAAGAAGACCCTTCCCTACAGGATATTGAGGTTCAAGGGGAAGTTGCCAATGTAACCTATCACAGGTCTGGGCATGTTTATTTTACCTTGAAAGATGCTCATGCCCAGATTTCATCTGTCTTATTTAAAATGCATGCCCTCCGTTCTGAGAAAATCGAAGCAGGTGAAAACATCATTGCTACTGGAAATATTTCAGTTTATGCCCCTAGAGGTAATTACCAATTATTGGTTAGGAAGATTAGAAAAAAGGGCACTGGAGATTTATTTCAGCAATTTATTGCTTTGAGAGACCGCTTGAAAGCAGAAGGACTATTTGATCCCTTTCATAAACAGCCAATTCCTCCCTTTGCCCGACGTATTGGGGTGATTACCTCTCCCACTGGAGCAGCCATCCGCGACATTGCCCAAACGCTTGCTCGAAGATATTCTGCGGTAGAGATTAAGTTATTTCCAGCCGTAGTCCAGGGAGAACGGGGCGCTTCCTCCCTAGTAAAAGCCATCGAGCAGGCGCAGGATTATCCGATAGACCTCATCATTTTGGGGAGGGGAGGAGGCTCTATTGAAGATCTATGGAATTTCAATGAAGAGCAAGTGGCCAGGGCTATTTACCATTCTTCTATACCCATTATTACGGGGATAGGGCACGAATCAGATTTTACCATAGCTGATTTCGTTTCTGACCTCCGCGCCTCTACCCCGACAGCTGCTGCAGAGCAGGCTGTACCAGATCTTGCGAACCTTAAAGAACAATTGGAGGTTTACGAAGGCCAATTAAAAAGAAGTCTCTTTCATTTTATTGATGTAAAGCGTCAAATTCTGGACGATTACCTCAATAGAATGGTTTCCGCTGGAAGAGAAAGAATGAACTTGCATAGGCATCAACTGGAGCTTCTCAAAAAAGAATTGGAGGGGATGAGTCCAAGCCGTATTTTGAAACAAGGATTCAGTCTTACCTTGCTCGACGGTCGTATAATTCAAAATGTAAGCGATATTGCACCTGGCAATTTGATTGAAACCATTTTTGAGGAAGGCAAAGTATCCTCTCGTGTAGAAGATGTACAAGCCTCTTCTTTACCCAAACCCCAATAGTCTCCTTTGTATGGAAGAGAATGAATTTTCACTAGAAAAGAATATTGAGAAAATCCGCGAAATTGTAGAGCGCTTACAGAAAGGGATGGAAAATTTTGATGAACATCTTACCTTGATGAAGGAGGGATTGGATCGCATCAAAAAAACCCATGAATACCTAGATCAAACAGAGTTGAGGATAGAGCAACTTGTCGAGGGTAATTGGGAAGAATTCCCCTTAGATGCTGCTCAAAATTGAGATATAGCGTTGAGTTTCTTACCTTTGATGTCTTTAACCCAATAATATTTGGTCCCATGCAAATCCAAGGCAAACTCATCGAAAAATTTGATATAAAGCAGGTATCTGACAGCTTCCGCGTAAGGGAATTTGTGGTTGAATACGCCGATAATCCCCTATATCCTCAATTTATATCCTTTCAGTTGACCCAAGACCGTTGTAGCCTCATAGATCCTATGGAGCTAGGAGCCGATATTCAAGTTGAATTCAATCTTCGCGGTCGGAAATGGACCTCTCCCCAAGGCGATATACGCTACTTCAATACCTTGGAAGCCTGGCGCCTTTCCCCTGTCGTCCAGCAAGCCAGTGCGGGAGCCCCTGGGCATATGCCTCCACCTCCCGTTCCACCTGCTACTGAGGCAATTGATGTAACAGATTCAGATGACCTTCCATTCTAATTTGTCCCCCAAAATGGTCTTATTTTCCTGAAAAATGTCTTGGGCATAAGGTGTTGCCTAAAATATTTTGTTAAATCGCATATTTTTTTTATTCGTTGTAAGGGTTGTGCACGATTATTGTTATATTTTTTCCTTATATAGAAGTTACTTTATGTTTGTAGTTTCTTTATCAACGTAATTTGTATCTTTTTCGATGAATGATAACAGCCTCTTGGAAATTTATACAGAAAGGCTGGTCTTTTACGTTAAATAAGAAACTGTAAACAACTCATATACTAGATATCAGTAGATATGGCCACCTATAGTCGCGTAATGCTTGTTGATGATAATGAGATAGACAATATCATCAACGAAAAGATCATAGAAGCTACCAACTTTGCTGACAATATTTTAAAATTTCAAACAGGACAAGAAGCTTTAGAATATCTGTCCTCTCACGAGCAGCAAGAAGGGGAGCTTCCGGAGATCGTTTTCCTGGATATCAATATGCCTATCATGGATGGCTTCCAGTTTCTGGAGGACTTTGAAAAGTTTCCTGAGCACGTTCGCTCAAAGTGTAAGATCATTATGCTTTCCTCCTCCATCAGTCCCAAGGACATAGATCGTGCCGCCAGTAGCCGCTATGTGAAAAAATACTTGAACAAGCCCTTAAAACCTAGGTATTTAGAGGCTATTGTCATGTAAGAAAATGACAAATCGAAGGTATATTCGCCTTACCCAATAAATAATAAGCTAATTAGCTCCTTGGTTTTGCTGAGGAGCTATTTTTCATTTATAGGACCGGAGTCTGGTGTCTTGAGTCGTTCAATTCCTTCTTTGATTCGTTCAATTTCCAGGTTAAGTTCCTGACCGTCCCAATCTTGAACAGCAGGTTGAGTTTCCTCTATCACATTTTGACCCAAGGGTTTGGCTTCAATGCTATTTTGGTTCCGGGAAACAAAGAGAAGAGAACCAGAGATTACTAGAGAGGTAATCAGCAGCACAACGGCCATCATTACCAATTGATGAGACCTAGCCGGAGTGGAAAGCGTAGGAAAGGAAGCTGATAATTCCTTTGGGTGTTGGCCAGTGGGCTGTGTATCTTGGACAAAGGAGAGAACAGCCTCTAGGGATTCTTCAGATGGTTCAAGATCCAATGGCCTTAGGGTATCGACTGTCTGCTGAAAATATTCAAATTTTTCCCAAAGATCTTCGTCAGAATACAGAACATCCAGGAAAGCTTCGCTCTCCCGGATGCTCATCTCATTATACAAAAATCTCAGGATGTCTTCTTCAGTGAACAACTTTTTCATACTGGCGATTACTCTCGGATTCGTCTGCCAGCTTTTTCAGATTTAACAATGCATAACGCATCCTCCCCAAAGCAGTGTTGATGCTGACATTGGTCAGCTCTGCAATTTCTTTGAAGGAAAGATCAGCGTAACTACGCATGATCAAGACTTCGCGCTGCTTATCAGGGAGTAACTGAATAAGCTTTTTAATGTAACGCGCATTTTCGTCTCTTATTATTTCTGACTCCGCACTTTCTGCCGAACGGTTTACAGAGTTAAAAATATCGTATTCTGTATTTTCCCGCTGAAGAGGAGTTCTTTGTACTTTGCGGAAGTGATCGATAGCGAGGTTCCTGGCTATACGTATCACCCAGGGCAAAAATTTCCCCTCTTCATTGTACTTTCCAGACCGAATCATGCAGACCACTTTGATCATGGTGTCTTGGAAGAGGTCTTCTGCTATATTTCGATCCTTTACGATTAAATAAATCGTTGTAAATACTTTAGATTTGTACCTGGTGAGTAAGACTTCAAAGCAAGTTTCGTTTCCTTCAAGAAAACCCTTTATCAGGTCGCGATCTTGAAGCTCATTTGTAAGCCTCTGATTCATAGGCCGAGTTTGATTTTGAGTTGTAAAAAAATTCTCGTGGAATTTAACCTGGCGGCTTGAGGAATCTTTAATTGTGGGCAATACCCCTAGAGCCGTGCAGTAAATACGATTGTAAAAGAACTAATTTGATTTAAAAATACGTAAATTTTTCCAATTATATATTAATCGATGTATATTTTTATTTGATTGGATAGTTATAATTTTACTATAAATGGTTAATATTTTTGTATGAATAGTATATACATAAAGAATGCCAGAGTGAACAACCTCAAAAATATTTCCGTGGAAATAGCCCGAGACAAGCTGGTTGTGATCACTGGGGTGAGCGGTTCAGGCAAATCTTCTTTGGCATTTGACACTCTTTATGCAGAAGGACAACGTCGTTACGTAGAGAGCCTAAACTCTTACGCAAGGCAGTTTTTGGAGCGTATGGACAAGCCAGAAGTGGACGCAATTGAAGGAATAGCCCCTGCAATGGCCATTCAGCAGAAGGTAAGCACGTCTAATCCACGGTCGACAGTAGGTACTGTCACCGAAGTATATGACTATTTAAAATTACTATTTGCACGTTTGGGGAAAACGTATTCACCGCTGTCTGGAAAATTAGTCACTCGTGATGCTATTCGTGACGTAGTAGATTACATTTTATCTAACGAAACGGGTAGCCGAATTCTTATATTGACCAAAATATTTGTACGAAGTAAGGGCTATCGTGCCGAGTTGAGTCTGAATTTGCAGAAAGGGTTTACCCGAATTTGGAAGAATGGAGAGATTCTAGAGATAGAAGAATTGTTGGAAATCGAGGATTTGCCAGAGGAAAAGGAGATATTTTTACTCATCGATCGCACTAAGCTCCAATCTAAAAATCTAGAAGAGATGCAATCGCGCCTGGCCGATAGTGTGCAAACTGCTTATCAGGAAGGATTCGGAAGATGTTGGATAGAAGTCAATGGAGAATCGCCCAAGGAGTTCTCAGAAAAATTCGAAGCGGATGGGATGAGTTTTGAAGTACCTTCTGTTAACTTATTTAGTTTTAACAACCCCTATGGGGCCTGTTCTGTCTGTGAGGGTTTTGGTCGGGTGTTAGGGATAGATGAAGACCTCGTTGTACCTGACAAAGGTCTTTCGGTATATGATAAGGCCATAGCACCTTGGCGGGGAGAGGTCATGAAGCAATACCTCAACGAATTTGTAGATGCTTCCGAGGCTGTGGACTTTCCCATCCACAGGCCCTATTTCGATTTATCAGACGAACAGAAGGAGCAGTTGTGGGAGGGCATACCTGGAGCTCTGGGGATAAGTGGCTTTTTTGCCTTCCTAGAATCTAAGATCCATAAGATTCAGTATCGGGTCATGCTGGCCCGCTATCGGGGCTATACGGTATGTAAATCCTGTAAGGGAAGTAGAATTCGCCAGGATGCTTTATATGTCAAGGTGGGGGGATATGATATTGCCCAATTGCTTTCCATTGAGTTAAAAACGCTATTGCCCTTGATTCAACGTATGGATTTGGATGAGCGAGACCGGCATATTGGTAAACGCATTGTGAAAGAGATAGAGGATCGCCTTCGCTACCTCAATGATGTGGGCTTGGGATACCTGACGTTGAATCGGAAGATCAATACTTTATCGGGAGGAGAAATGCAACGGATTCGCTTAGCAACCTCTCTGGGAAGTGGCTTGGTCGGTTCTATGTATATCCTGGATGAACCCAGTATCGGTTTACATCCCCGAGATACAGATCGCCTGATTGGCATTTTGGAAATGCTGAGGGAGCAAGGCAATACCGTTATAGTAGTGGAGCATGATGAAGGGATCATGCGGCAGGCAGACCAATTAATAGATTTGGGTCCCGGCGCGGGAGAATTAGGGGGCAAAGTTGTGTTCAATGGGACTTTCTCAGAGATGCTGAAGGCAGAAACCCTTACAGGGGCATATCTCAAAGGAAGTCGTGAGATTCCGGTACCTAAGCAAAGAAGGAATTTTTCCAGTGAAATCCGGCTAAAAGGAGCACGAATGCACAACCTCAAGGATGTGGACGTCCGTTTCCCTTTGCATGCCTTGACCGTAGTAACAGGGGTCAGTGGCTCGGGAAAAAGTACCTTGATTCAAAAGGTCCTCTATCCAACCCTCAAGAGTTACCAGGGAGAGAAACGGGATATTAAGAGTTTCCTCAAAGGAATCGAAGGTGACCTCGATCTGATTGAAGGCGTAGAACTGGTGGACCAAAGCCCTGTAGGAAGAAGTGCTCGCTCCAATCCTGCAACCTATACCAAGGCCTATGACCACATACGAGATCTCTTTGCCAAGCAGAGCCAGTCTAAACTCAAAGGTTATAAGCCTGGACACTTCTCCTTTAATATCGATGGAGGAAGGTGCGATGAATGCCAGGGAGAAGGGTACGTAACCGTGGAAATGCAGTTCCTACCCGATGTCAAACTCCTCTGTGAAGTTTGTCAGGGCAAGCGGTTCAAACGCCATATATTGGAGGTTCGCTACAAAAAGAAAAATATCGATGAAGTTTTGAATATGACGATCTCCGAAGCCATGGAATTTTTTAAGGATCAGAAAAAGATTTACAACAAATTCTATGTGCTGGACCGGGTAGGTTTGGGATATCTTAGGGTAGGTCAGTCAACCAGTACCCTATCAGGAGGGGAGGCCCAGCGGATGAAATTGGCCTTTTTTCTCAGTCAGACTAAGCAAAATAAGGGGATGGTCTATATATTTGATGAGCCAACTACAGGTTTGCATTTTGAAGATATACAGAAACTGATGGTTGCTCTGAATGATTTGATTGAGGAGGGGAATACCGTAATAGTCATCGAACACAACCTGGATGTGATCAAATGCGCGGACTGGATTGTGGATATTGGGCCTGAAGGAGGCGCAGAAGGAGGAGAAATTGTATTCCAAGGAAGGCCCGAAGACTTAATAAACCAATCGCGGTCTTATACAGCCAAATACCTAAAAGAAAAACTGCATGAGCAAAATGGTATATCCCAGTAGATTTCTGGGGTACTCAAGCACCCTATTTGTTTTGGTGTTTGTAGAAAGCATGTCCCAGACTTATTGGTTGACTGCTGGGACAAGCTTTTATATTTCTCTTGTATACCTGGTATCTGGAATGGGTATAGCCCTAATTCCCCTTATTCCCGTCGATTTTCCCACTTATTGGGAAGGTAACTTTCCCAGATGGATAAGTATCAATACCTGGTTTATGCTATTAGCAGGCTTATTCAGCCTAGGGTACTTTGGCTGGTTGAAATCGCCCTGGATATTTGATCAGTATCCGATTAAGAAGGAGGTAGCCGACATGCTGCCCGTTATGACGGTGATGGGGGAACGATTTCTTGCAGGAGAGCCTGTCTATGAGGTTATTCCCGAAATATGGGGCGGGATGCCCCCCATTTATTTGCCCACTATGTGGATGCCCTACCTCCCGGCCATTTCTGGGGGTTTCGATATGCGCTGGATTGCTCAATTGATGGTGCTTCTGGGGCTCGCCTTTTCCTGGCGTCTTTTCCACTGGGACCGGTTTCGTCCCGTGTTTGTCCTATTGGCCCTGTTCCCGTTATTTCTACTTGTCCAATATCTGTTCACCCTTGATTTTCGCCTATTTGGGGTAACTGAAGAAGGCATAGTAATCAGCTATTACCTCTTCTTGGGCTATGCCCTAATGACAGGAAATCCCTGGCTCAAGGGCTTTGCCATAGCCCTCTGCCTGATGAGCCGCTATGTATTGGTATTTTGGCTGCCTTTTTATCTACTGTATGTATTCCTCAAAGAATCTCGTAGCCATGCCTATATTATTGCTGGAGTTTCCTTTGCGCTGAGTCTAGGACTCATGTTATGGACCGGGGCCTTCCAAAATCTAGATATATTTTTGGAAATGCCCCGTATATACCTGGATGCTGTTCAAGATCCCAATAATTCCTGGAAATATCTCTCTACCATCAATGAAAGCCTGGGATTGGGCAAATATGTTGGAATAGAAAGGATAGGAGTGCTACATAGCAGTCTATTTTTCGTTTCTCTCCTCTCTCCTCTCTGCTTTCTCCTTTGGGCTTTATTCAAACCTGATAAATTTAATAGCGCCTTCTGGGCCCTTTGTAGCCTGAAGATGAGTTTAGTCATATTTTATCAATTCCTAGTGATCAATCCCCTCTACCTTTTTTTTACCTCTACCTTCTTTTCCTATGCTGTTTTGTACGCGTATTGGACTAGAGGCAAAACCGAAGTTTAAGCTTCTTCAGAGGCCATGGATTTTTCTTTGAATAATTCCGGATGTAGGTTTTGTTGGGTATTGAGGACCATAACCGGAATTTCCAAATGCTTTACCAGAGATTCTGCTACGCTTCCTTGAAGGATTTGCTGCCAGGTACTTTTCCCATAGTGAGATAAGGCAATCATATCTGCCTGGATATCTTGGCAAAAGTGCTTGATTCCTGCTTCTACCCCCACATCTCCCATTTGGTGGAGGGTACAGGGGAGTTTGTAGCATTTCTCTTCAAACTGTTGCATACGCTTGAGCGTTTCGGGGTTTATTTTGCTTCCCGGTTCTCTCATATTTATATGCAATAAATGTATATGGGAACCGAAAGGTTGGGCAAATTCCATGAGGAGTTGGAAGGGACGTAGGGCAGAATCCAGGAAATCCGAGGCAAAAACAATGTGCTTCAGGTCTTTTTGTAGCCCTTCCACAGGATGCTTCACTACCAAGACCGGACAAGGAATGTATTTCACCACTTTTTGGGCGTTAGAACCGAAGAGTATTTCCTGGATACCCGAACTTCCATTGGATCCCATGACTACCAAGGGAACATTCTCAAATTGATGAATTTTGTATAGGTTAGTAACAATATCTCCACTTCCGTAACTGGTTTTAATGGGAAAACCTGCCAGGGGATATGAATTTTTTAGTTCCCTAAATTTCTTTTCTGTTTCCCGAATCATCTCCTGGCTTTCAGGATAGTCCTTTCTTTGCTCTGGGGAGAGCATCTCCCAGAGAGGATGTATGTGGAGTCGGTGAAAAAAATGGACAGAAGCACCAGATTTTCCGGCAATTTCTATGGCAAGGTCAGAAGCATAGGATGCACATTCAGAGAAGTCGGTGGGAACTAGGATAAATTTCATGAAGATTCAATTTAATTCAGTTGCGAATACTGAATTAAAATTGAAAAGTATGTAGGAAAATGGGTATGAGATAAGTCAGTGGCTAGGGAGACTTGCCTACATTTGCGATCGAATATTTTTCAATTCCTGGTTGAGTAGTTCTCGAGCTCGAAAGAGTTGTGCTTTGACCGTACCCAGAGGGATTTGCAGTTCCTGGGCGACCTCTTCATAGGAAAGTTCCTTGAAATAGCGCAATTCTACCAACTTACGGTATTTCTCAGGAAGACGATCGATAGCCATATTGAGAAAGCGCTTGCGTTGTTGCTTTAACATGGACTGGTTGGGGTCCAGGTCATCATCTCTCACATCGAAGCGAATATTGCTTCCATCATCACCTTCCATGGGCTGGTCGATAGAAACGGTTTGCACTCGTTTTTTTCGAATAAAGTCAATACAGTTGTTGGTAGCGATACGGAATAGCCAGGTGGAAAAGGCATAGGTAGCATCAAACTTCTCAATGGAGTTAAATGCTTTGGCGAAGGCTTCTTGCGTCAGGTCTTCTGCATCGTCCGGATTTTTAATCATCTTGAGCAGCATGTAATAAACGGACTTGCGATACTTTCGTAGCAAGGCCTCAAAGGCTTTGTTCTCTCCGAGCTTGGCCGCAGCGACTAATTCACGATCTTCCTGGGTATTTTTGGATGCTTCAGGTCTTTCTTCCATTCCGGCTTTAATATAAGTCCCAAAGGGACAATCAGTAAGTTGTATGCAAAAATAAAAAAATCAAATAGCGGGTAAAGTTGAATTATTTTTTTTGAATAAATTTCATGTTTGATTTGTGATAAAATAAGTACACTTAACGCCATTCGGGCCGCATAGAGTCCTCCTATATATATTGGACAGAAATTAGCTATCATAGTTACAAATAATCCCACATAGAAGCAAAGATGACTTACATGAAAAAGCCCTAGAAGCAATTTGCTTTTGGGGGTATAGGCCTTTCCTGCGCTTACATGTCGGGTCTTTTGATGGAACCAAGAAGAGAAAGTTTCTTTAGGAACTGACAGGGTGCTTGCCCCTTCTTGTATACAGCAAGCTGTTTCAGCCTTGCTAGCAGAGGAGTTGACCAATAGGTCATCATCTCCAGAGAGTTTGCCTTTCAGGGCACGATATGCAGATGCTTGTTGATAAAAGGATTGGGTATAGGCCATATTCCTTCCTACGCCCATATAAGGCATTCCCATCCTTGCAAAGCCGATATATTGCAGAGCCGCATAAAAAGTTTCGTATTGTATGAAAAGGTTTACCCAACCAGACCGTTTTTCATAATTTCCCAGTCCCAAAATGAGAGAATTTGGAGGCTTCATATAGGCACATAATTGAGAAAGCCAGGAGGGGGGGGTATAGCAGTCCGCATCCGTAAAGGCCATCCATTCGTATGTTGCCGCATTTATTCCTTGATTGATGGCCCATTTTTTGGGAGCCCAGCCTGCTGGAGTCTGTGTAATCTCAAGAATATATAGGTTGGGGTAGTCTGCCTGAAATTTCTCAGCTAGCTTGGTACTGCCATCATTGCATCTGTCGAGCACCAAAATGCATTCAAAGGAAGGGTAATCCTGCTTCAACCAACTCTGCATAAACCGAGATAGGTTCTCTCGTTCATTATGCGCTGCGATGATGACTGAAATAGGGATGTAAGGCTGCACTAACCCTGTAGGTGTTTCCTTTCCTATAGGGTTGGGGATTGGTATTCTTTTCCACGCCCTCACCAGAAGCAGCCAGATAATCAGATAAAGGATAGCCCCAATGCAGGCGACCTGGAATGCTATGAAAGAAATATTCCCGGTTTCCATTTCATTTGGCCAGATGTTAAGCAAAATGAGTCACCTTTTCAAGGGTGACCCAGTGCTAAACTATAATGGGATTTGGTTCAATCCTAATTGCGATTGATTTGGTTGTTCTTTTTGCGACGGATATTCTTGCTAGCCCTACGCTGTCGACCACGAAGCTTTACTCGCTCTCCTTTGGTAACTACCCCGTCTGATTTTGCCCTTTTTTTACTTCGGTTGATGCTGCGTTGCTGCCGTTTTAAATCCCGTGTCTCTTTACGTGTGAGTTCTCCAGATCTCAGCCCTTGACCGATTCTTCTTTGCTGATGCACTTGTTGTTTGGTAACCTTAGGTGTAGCTGTTTGTGCATGCACAGCGATCATAGAAAAACTTAAGAGGCAAGTGAGGAAAAATACTTTAGATTTCATTGGTAACTTATTTTCAAGTGATGGAATGAGGTATAATTTATGGGGAATGTATCCCCGTTAATTTCTCAAAACATCTATTGGACTAGGGTGGGGGAAAAAGGTTTAATCCCAACAGAACAAATGCTATATTCGATGTGTGGCCTTGGAAAATTTTTGGGAACTACCTTCTTATACCTGTTTATTCTCATCTTTTTTGTAGGAGGAGTTACCCGCTTGAGTCTATTAACTTTCTAGGTGGGATTCTTTTGTAATTCTATCGAATAAGGGTAATAGTCCCTTGGTCTTCAATGAGAAGCCCGGTAACATCTATGGCTCGAAAGCGGAAACTGTATACTCCTTCATTAACAGGTTGTCCCTGGTAGGTGCCATCCCAGCGAAACTCTGGATCGAAGGATCGGAAAATTTCATTTCCATAGCGATCATAAATCTGAATGAGAAATCTTTCAAGTAGCTGAGATCTGATAAAAAACTCTTCATTTTCTCCATCTCCATTGGGACTAAAGGCGCTGGGAATAAAGGCTGTAGTAGGTTTTGATACCTCGATCTGCTGGCTAAAAAAGTAGATACAACCAAATTCATCTGTTATCTCCACCTCGAGGTCAAATATTCCATCTGCATTGTAGACATGAAAGGGATTGACTTGGTCTGAGGTGTTGCCATCTCCAAAATCCCAGTTAATGGAAGTGAGGGTGGCAAAGCCATTAACTCCCATAAATACCCCAGTGAAGGGAAAGACCAGAGTGGTATCACTAATACTCAAAACCAGGTTAGCAGGCTGAATGGCAAAGGCAGTGACTGGGAGTCTTGAACTTGCACATCCATCGAAGGAAACAGCTTCTACATAAAAGGTGCTATCGCGTTGGATATTTTCAATCCGAAGGAAATCGTTGATGAATATTGGAAGAGAATCATTTGCCCCACTGTACCAATAGCTAAAAGACTGATCTGGAGGAAAGGCTTCTATTTCCACAGTCTGCCCGGCACAGGCTGAATCTGAAAAAATTTGGGGCGGGGCAATTTCTTGAATTTCTATAGTTTGTGTGAGGGAGTCTCTACAGCCAAAATCGGTTGAGGCAATTAAGGTTACCGGATAGCTACCTAGGTTGGTATATGTATGCAATGGAGCAGGATCTCCAGTGTTTCTACCTCCATCCCCAAAGTCCCATTGAAGTTCGTTCAGCACAATACTTCCTCCCCCTACCTGGCTCTGAGGTACACTTTTATTAGTAAACTGAATGGGCTTATTTAGGCATAAACCACCTGTAATGTCAAAATCTACTACCGGAGGACTATAGGCTAGATAGGACTTTTGAAGAGTTGTTGGGCAATTATTGGTCCCGAGAACTGTTAGGTTCACAGAAAGGTTTCCTGGCCTTTCGGGGACAAAATTGAGGATTGAGTCGCTCCCTCGGACAAGGCCTCCCACGGACCATTCATAGCTAATAATAGTGTATGGAGTATCAATTCGTGCGCTACTGATAAAGGTAGCACTATCTCCTTGGCAGGCAGGGCCCGGAAGAGAAAAGTCTATTTGGGGATGTGGAAAAACGGTGATGCTTTTTTGGGTAGTATCTATACACCCTAAATCGTCTTCTACTATAAGGGTAACAGTTTTGGTTCCTTCGCTGATATACCTATGGGTAAAATTTCGAGTACTCCTAGGGGTGCCGTCTCCCAGATCCCAGTTTAATTCAACCAAACTTGGCGAATTTCCTCCGTAGCTAAAGTTAAATTCATTTCCATTGAGGCACATACCCTCTTCTGATTGGATAAGGGCTACGGGTAAAGGGCGAAGGGTGGCAGATATAGAATTGGGTTGTACCGAGTTACCACAAGGATCAGTTATATCTCCCACTATGGATAATGTATATGTCCCAGTTTGAAGAATATTAGGCGAATAGGCTAAGCGAAAGCTACGATCATAACTGCCACCTGCTTCACAATTTTCACTCTGGATTGTAGTAATTGCATAAGAACCACCTGGGCCATTCAAGGTAAAGTCGGAGGGATCTACACTAGCGCATAAGATGTTTTCAGTGAAGGAGAGGATTACCTCACCACATCCTGGACTTAAAGCACTGATTTCCGGATTAGTAATGTCTACCATACTGGCAGTAGAGGGCCGGAAATCCAAGATATATCCATTATCTGCCCCTCTGACGAAGCCTACGTTTAATACATAGGTCTGACCGGACTGAACGGGGATACACATTTGGTTATCGGAGTTGCAGGGAGCCAGGCTATCTCCGTCAGCTCCGGTATTTCCATCGCAGCCCGACGAAATATCAGGCCTTTCCCTACTACAGGCTACTTCTAGGTTAGGTTGGGTGAATATCGCCTCACAGTTGGAATTGGTTAGGTTGAATAAGGTCCAATCGTAGTCATCAGAAGCGGTATTTGGGATCAAGGTGAAACATAGATCACCTGAAGTTTCTATACTGAAGGTATACCAAACCCCATTTTGCTCTCCAGTAGGAGGGCTACAGGAAAGAAGGCTGGGATTAATTTCATTGGGATTTAACCCGCCACCTGCATAGGAATTTACTTGTGTAAATACCTCTTGGCAAATGGGGATGGCTTGGAAACAATCTTGTTCAGGTTGAAAGCTCAATTGAGCGTGCAAAGGAGTGAATAAGCAAGATATTCCCGCAATTGGAAATAAAGCAAAAAATAATTTCCCAAAAATTAAATTCAGTCTCATGTACAAATCTAAAAATGAATAATCAAAAAACGAAAGAAAATTTTGGATTAAAATTTATATAACCTTATCAGAGATTTTTGTTTAGGCTATATGAAACAAAAAATAGAGGAAATAGGATGGAGTTGGTTTTTTGTTTAATTTATTTTTGAAAAACTTAAACAGAGTATTGGTTTTACTCATATTATTGTTCATCTTTGTATTGAACTTTCAGAAAAAACTGAAAATTATGTCTGCTAACGAATTTAAGCTTTCTGTTGTTCAATTCTACGAGTACCTTCGTCCTTTTGCATTGAAGTTGACTCAAAATACCGAACAAGCGCAAGACTTGCTACAGGAAACGATGGCTAAAGCCCTGGCAAATGCGGAAAAATTCCGCGAAGGGACTAACCTGAAAGCTTGGTTGTTTACTATTATGCGGAATACCTTCATTACCCATTATCACCGGGTGATCAAACGGAATACCGCTGTAGATACCACGGACTCCTTTCAAATGCTCTCTGCATTTGAAAATTATACTACTTCTAATAAAGCCATTAATACATTCTTACAAGAAGATATCAGCAAGGCATTTGAAAAATTGCACTACAAATACAAGACGCCTTTTACTATGCACTATCAGGGCTTCAAGTATCAGGAGATTGCCGATATATTAGACGTTCCAATCGGTACGGTTAAGAACCGAATTCACGTAGCTCGGAAGGAATTAGAAGAACAACTGGAGATTTATCGACAGAGGTAAGTTAGTTGCATAGTTGATAGACTTTTTTCATGGCGATAAGGAGTTTATTGATAGATTCAGTAAGGCATCTGATGTGGAATATAAAAAATCCAATAATTAAATTACCTAATAAGCGTTAGATGTCCCTTGTGCTGCTCGCTGCCTATTTTGATATCGTAGTAATATACTCCCTCAGGTGCCCACTCTCCATTGGGATAGTTTCCATCCCATTCATTTTCAGGACCTTCCCCTTTGTATACTCTTTTTCCCCAGCGATCAAAGATCTGTGTTTCCACTTGATCGGTTCCTGAGTAGATAATTCTGAATTGGTCTTCAATCTCATCAAAATTGGGCGTGAATACATTCGGTATCCACAATCTGGGGTTGAGAACTATATAGGTCCCAAGTAGGGCCTGGGAGACGCATCCATTGGCATCTGTGGTTGTCAATACTACATCGTACTCTCCTGGTTGCCAATAAGAGTGGAGGGGAGATTTTTCACTTGAAGTTTTTCCATCCCCAAACTTCCAAAACCAGGAAGCGGGATTCAAGGAGGCATCTACAAATTGCACATCTGCATTGGGGATATACAGCGTATCAATGGGGAGGGGATTGGAACTAAAACTGGCAAATAAGGTATCCGAGACTACAATTTCTTGGGTTTGTGCGATGCTTTGGCAGCCCACGGGGCCTATGGCGGTAAGACTGACAGGATAAGTGCCTGGCATGCTGTAGGTATGAATAGGGTTGGATTCATTGCTTGGAGGGCTACCATCTCCAAAATCCCAAATAAGGGCCAAGGCGTCTTCTGAATTATCCAAAAAGGCAACTGTAAAGTCTACGCACCCTGAGGTACTAGAGCTAAAATAATCAGCTTTGGGGAGAGGAATGACTTCAATATTGAGGGCCTGGGTATCTATACATCCCGCTAAATTACTCTCCAGAAAATAGAGGTTGCTACTATCGGGACTCACTTCCCATGTCTGATTTTGGGACAAGATCTGTCCGGCAAAATTCATCCAAGTAAATTGTACACCTGTACTGTCTCCTGCAGCGAACAGGGTAGTGCTACTCCCTTCACATATGATGGCCTCTTCCACCTGAGCTTGTACCTGGGCAAAAGATCGCAACTCAATCCATACTGAATCCGTTGTAGGGCAATCTCCGGAAATACTTGTCGTAAGGAAAAAGTAGACAGATGTATCCGGTGCAACAAATAAAGAGTCTGAAAATCGCTGACTAGCAAAAAACTCTTCTTGAGGGCCCCATTCAAAAGTGAGGGGACTTCCCTCTGGCGTGCCTATGAAATTTGCTTCGGCTTGGAGTAAAAGGGTATCCCCTGGACAGATAAAATCTCTATCCCTCAAAATTCGAGGTAGGGGACTAGGCCTTACCCGAACTTCACTGAGCGCTGGGAGGCTGGTACATCCATCGAGGGAAGTAGCCCGGAATTCATAGGTGGTTGAGGTATCTGGACGGGCAATAGGAGCCTTGATTTCAGCATTATTCAGGGAAAAGGCAGGTAGCCATTCATAGGTGAATAGCTGATTGGTTGTTGTATCCCCAGAAGCGAGTCCCTGGAGTTGTATTGCTTCCCCTTGACAAATGGAAAGTTGACTGGGAGCTGAAACTGTTGGGCGGGGCTTAACCTCTATCCTTAGGTTGGCAGCTTTACTGGTACATCCATTGCTACTAACGACCAAGGAATAAGTGGTACTAAAAAGAGGACTTACCCGTGTACTTGCCAGGCTGGAATCTTCCATATATCCCGTTTCAGAAGGCGTCCAGTTATATGTTAATTCTCCTCCTGTTCCTTGCCCACTGCCAGAAAGTTGAATTGTATCCCCAGTACACATGGTTTGGTTCTCTCCTGTAAGGGCGATTGGAAGACTTTGGGGAAAAACAGTAACTGTTTGAAGGGTATCTGCAGAGTCGATGATACTACTACATCCTTCTAAAGAACTTATCTGTAGGGTATAAGTAGTCTGGTTTTCAGGAGTTGCCAAGGGATTGGCCAGGCGATTGTCGTTGAGTCCCGTAGCGGGAAACCACTCATAGCGAAAAGGGCCGGGGGCCCTGTTTTCTTCAGCGGGTTTGCCTAGCAAAAAAGTTCCGGGGGAATCTTCACAAAAGATACGATCTTCTCCTGCATCAGCTTTTGGAAGTGGTTTTAATCGGACTTGTACAGAATCTACATTGCTAAAACAGCCATTGGCCGTCTCAACGATCAAGAAATAATTTACAGTTGCTGGAAGCTCCTCAACAAAAGGGTTTACCAAAGGGCTAGGGCTTGAGGGATCATTGATTCCAGCAAGGTCTTCACTGGGTAGGCTGGAAAACCACCTATATTGTACATTTTGGTCCCCACTGACGATGGCACTCTCAAGTTGAACACCTCCACTTCCCTCGCAGAAACTTGTGTCTCTTCCGGTCTCTACTGTAGCAATGGGAAGGTCCTCAATGGTAAAGCTTTGGGAACTGGTCTCTACACATCCTTTGTAGGAAACAGTAAGAGAAATTGATTTCAATCCGGGATCAGAAAAGCGGGTACAAACTGGATTGGCTATGCCAGAGCTATTTGGCAGGGCCTCAGTACCAAAATTCCAGTTGAATTGTTGTTCGGGTCCTCGGATCGTGTCTACATATCGAGGTTTGATACAGGCATCTTTGCAATAGGTATTGCCTTCCAGGACGAAGGAGGCTCCGGGTGGATCTGCCAGTTCAAACTGAATTTGATCCCCGCTGGTACATCCATCTTTCGAAACGATAAGGGAAACGGTTTTGGGACCGGGTACTTCATATAAAATTCCAGTAGGATTGGGTCCTTGTCCTGTTGCTTGTATGGCTCCCTCTCCAAAATTCCAAGTATATTCATCTACTTCCAGGCTATCATCAAGAGAAAAACTAAGTGAATGGCCATCGAAACACTGATCTGGAACGGGTTGGATTTCTACGTCCACTCCAACTCCCACTTCAATATTCTGGCAGAAGGTCTCATGTGGGCAAAGGGAGTCCACTACTGTGAGACAGACCGTTTTTATCCCTGGGCTATCCCAGGCAAGGATATATGGCCCAGGCCCAGACCCACTTTCTACGACTGCATCTGGACCAAAATCCCATTGGAATTCTGCATTAGAAGAAGCTTCTCCTATATAGCTATATTGGCCCGTTGTGCCAAAACACAGTTTGGTAGGGCCGGAAAAGGAAGAAACAGGCTGGTCGAAGATCGTTAGGGTAATCGAGTCAGAGGCCACACAATTATTGGGGGTAGTGGCTGTGAGTAACAAGCTTAATTCCGTGTCTTCGTCCACATCCAATTGGAAATTGGGAGTAGGGGAATTAGGGGAACTCAGGCCAACTGAAGGCGACCAGGCATAGGTGGTCCCCTCTTCCAGAAGGGTAGGAGCTAGTTGGATAGATTCTGTAGAGCATAAACTGGTATCTTTGCCTGCATCTATGCGAGGAGGGTCCTGTAAAAAGAGGGTAGAAGTATCCCTATTTCCATTCACGGAATAGATCAACAGAATCGTTTCGCTGCCTTCATTGAAGTTATCTGTCCTAGGGTTAATAGGTAGGTTGATAGAGTCTACACGTTCGGGTACAATTACTCTGCGAGCAGTGATGGTATCGAAATCAACTCCAATTCGAGCAGTTCCAGCGAATTCAATAATATAAACTGTTTCCGTAAATCTGCTGCCTGTGTTGAAAAAGGTAAAGAAACCTGGAGCACAGCCTTCTACAATTTGGTTTAGCTGTGAGTTATTATTGCTGCGGCCTAAGACCAGAGCATCGTCTTGTGTGTAGGCTAGCTGAGGAAGTAGAATTGACAAGACAAGGGGAATCTTCCACCCATTTACGGTAGAAAAAAAAGGAACAAAAATCTCTATAGAAATTCCTTCGCTCATAAATCTCCATAAGCTTGTCCTCAAGCGTTTCCTCATCCCCCCACCTGTTTGTATTTATAGCCCTTTTTACTTAAGTGTGCCTTCACCTTTTCCCTAAAATCACCTTGTAACAAAATCTCTCCATTTTTGACTGAGCCCCCACATCCACATAGGGACTTTAACTCTTTTCCCAAGGCTTTAAAATCTTCCTCAGAACCCACAAAGTCATAGACCTTGGTAACAGATTTATTCCCTTTTAGGCGCTGCAGGGTAATGCGGAGATCCTGTTGGTTCGGGGGAAGGGTTTCTTCTTCCTCTTCTCCATCTACTTCATAGTCATAATCGGGATCGGTGGAGTAGACTATTCCCGACCTTTTTTTGTTCTTTTTTCCCATAATAAATAGTGGCGAACCATTGATTATCCATAAAATGCGTACCAGTATACTAAAAGCCCCTATATCAGACAAGGTAATAATAATGGAAATTATTCATATAAGCGTACAAATACACCTGTATTATACTGATTCTATGTATTGGAATAAACATTTCCGGAGAAAGGGGACCAAGGATGCCTGGTCTATCTCGTAAGTATATTTGTCATAATGGGACACCGCACTAATTCCTTGAAGGGTGTCTACAATAAACACTTCTTCACATCTACGGAGAAATTTTGGGGTAAACTTCCTTTCTGTGAGGGGAATTCTCATGCGATCACAGAGTCGTATCACTTGGTTTCGTAAAATTCCATTGATGCAACCAGTTTGCAGGGAAGGGGTGAAAACGTGTTTTTTTCTAATGGCAAATAAATTTCCTCTGCTTGTTTCTGCTATGTGTCCTTGGGCACTTAAGAGTACAACATCATCTACTTCTTCAGCTTCGGCATACTGTGCCGCCATGATATAAGGAAGAGAACTTGCTGTTCTAAGGCCGGATAATAGCCCAAATGCTAGGGGAATATCTCTATACGTTTTCAGACGCTGAACCCGATGGATTTGGTAATTAAAATAATCATCTTTGAGGGAATAGGCCTCCATAAGGAAATAAGGAATGTTTTCAAGGGGTTTATAGGCTCCTGTTCCTGCACGGAAGATGTGTATTTTGGCTCGGCCATGGCCAGAAATGAGGTTGGCTTTTAAGGTTGCATGGAGTTGTTGAGTTAACTCTTGATGAAATATGTCTGGTTCAAATTCAAACCCAAGAAGTTTCATTCCCATTTCTAGCCTCCTTAGGTGATCTGCCAAGAACAGCACTTTCCCTTTAAAAATGCGAATAGATTCGTATATGCCATCTCCGTATAAAAAACTCCTATTGAGTAGACTGATTTCCGGTGCTCCTGGATGGAGGAGATGACCATTAAGGTTAATCATAAAATTCGGCTTAGCATCGAGGCAATTGTAAGGCAAGTAACAATTTAAAAATATTCGTAGTTTTACCTTTGAACACACAAATTAAACTAGACATATTATGTTTCCACAATATCCAGCAGAAATAGTAGCTCCCATGCGGGAGGAATTGGTCTTAGCAGGGGTGAAGGACTTGCAAACCGTTGAGGAAGTTGACCAGGTGATGGCCGAGCCAGGTACTACCCTTGTCGTGGTGAATTCAGTCTGTGGTTGCGCTGCCGGGGCAGCGAGACCTGGCGTAGTTGATGCTTTACAGAATGAGCATTTGCCCGACAGAATGGTTACCGTATTTGCCGGAGTAGCCCATGAGGCTACCAAAAAAGCTAGAGAATACATGCTCCCTTATCCTCCTTCTTCGCCTAGTATTGGCTTATTCAAGGACGGAGTACTCGTTCATATGATCGAACGCCACCACATTGAGGGAAGGCCTGCGATACTGATTGCAGCGAACCTCAAGGCCGCTTTTGACGAGCACTGTAAATAAAATTGTAGGTGGCTGGGAGAATCCGATATTCGCACTATGCAGCGAAATATTCTCCGACTCGCCATACCGAATATCCTGAGCAATCTCACCGTTCCTTTGTTGGGAATGGTAGACACTGCGCTCATGGGAAGAATGGGCTCCGAGGATTACCTCGGAGCCATTGCTTTAGGGGGGCTCCTATTCAGTTTTATTTACTGGGGCTTTGGCTTCTTGCGTATGGGGACCACTGGGCTAACGGCTCAAGAATTCGGAAAGGGAGACGTTCTTGCCTGTAGTGCCATGTTAGGCCGGGCCCTGGTAATCGCGGTTTTAGCGGGATGCTTACTCATCCTTCTGCAATGGGGGATCGAATACCTAAGTTTTTATCTTCTAAAGGGAGAAGAATCGGTGGAGCAACTTGCCCGGGCTTATTTTCGGATAAGAATATATGCGGCTCCTGCAACTATCGGTTTATATGCCTTCACAGGTTGGTTTCTAGGTATGCAAAATGCCCGTTTTCCTTTGTGGATTGCTTTATGGGTAAATTCTGTCAATATCCTATGTAACCTGTTTTTTGTCTTAGTATGGGATATGGATGTCCGAGGAGTGGCTTGGGGAACCCTTATAGCTCAATATTCAGGGTTTTTCTTTGCAATTATCTTATTTTTCAGGTCCTATCGAGCCTATTTTGGCATAGTACCCTTTCCCTCTTTGTGGGAATCGCAAGCCCTGAAGAATTTTTTTGCTGTAAATAGAGACATCTTCCTGCGCACACTCTGTCTCATCGGTAGTTTTGGATATTTCCTTTCCCTATCAGCAGAAATGGGAACAATTATCCTGGCGGCCAATCAAATTCTCCTCCAATACTTTAGCCTTATTTCCTATGCGGTAGATGGTTTCGCCTTTGCAGCAGAGAGTTTGGTCGGAAAATATACAGGGGCTGGGGATAAGATTCAGTTGAATAGGGCTATAAACTACCTCAATGCATGGGCCCTGGGATTGGGAATCATTTTTTCCCTGTTTTTCGGCCTCTCTGGAGATACCTTTCTCACCGTTTTTACAGACCAAATAGAGATTGTCGAAACAGCTCGACCCTATGTTTTGTGGCTAGTCGGCCTTTCTATTTTGGGGGCTCTCGCCTTTCTTTGGGATGGAATTTTTATTGGCCTGACCGAAACCCAGGCTATGCGAAATACCATGGTGATAGCAACTTTTGCAGTATTTGTCCCCATCGCTTATTTTGGCACAGAATCCTTGGCGAATCACGCCTTGTGGTTGGCCATGTTGGCCTTTGTGGGGGCCAGGGCCTTAGGACTTATTTGGATCTGGAAACATAAGTAAGTGGACAAAGGAAAGTGGGTATTTTTTCATAGAATGAAAAGTTTACCCTGTAGGGGTAGCCTATGGGTAGATTCATCATGCCCCGCTATTCCGCCGGCGAAGTATCCAAGTTGATACCTCGCCGGCGATAAAAAGGGATGGGGGACCTTTTCTACCCATATTGGGTACCTAACGGCACCGGGATTCTCCTGCGAGAAGAGGGCCTTTGGACTCATATTTCTAGTTCCTTAGAGAAATCAGAGATATCCTTCCCTGATTTCTTTTGTCCACCTACTTAGGAGAATAAAACATAACAGGTAGGATGATGGTCCCTTCCCACAAACCCGGTTCTATCTTCTTTAATAGGTAGGGGTTACCCTATCATTGGTTTTTTAGCGTATTCCCAATCTGCCCCTTGAATCTAACCCAATAATCCATCCCGAAACTCGATAATGGTTTGTTGAATCTTCAAAAAGTACTCATTTCGCATTCGCTCGGACAAGCCACTTAGTAAGATGGATCGCTTCATCAAGTTTTTGGTCCACTTGGACTTGTTTTCATAAAATACCTGGTCTTGGGTAGCGACGTAGTTGAGTGGACCTGATGCGATGTAAGTCATGACACGTTCATCGTCCAGTTTTAATAAGACAAGCCCATCAATCACAAATAATTCATTGTAGTAGAGGGTGAAGTTGCCCGCTTTACCAACAGGCTTTTCTCCATGCTGAAATTTATAGCCAAGATCTGCTTCCTGCTGAAAGTGTTTGACCAGTTCTAGCAGCTTATTACAGATGAGTATGGCGTCTGAATTTTTTTCAAAGAACCCACATTGCAGGTAGTACTGGATTTGCCTTAAGAAACTGTTAACGGCATCTATCCCAACAATCTCTATGGAGTTGATTTGGATATATTCTTTTACGAAGGCTTTGCTGGTAGAAATGAGAGAAGATGGAATGGCATCTACACTAAATTTTTGTTGCTGATAGTCGGCAAAGCCCAGGCTGGTTTTTAACCAAAAGAACAATTTAAAGGCAGCCAGTTCTGGAATCTGTAGCAGTTGAAACATGGTCAGGTCATTGGCGATGAGTACCATTTCCGAATGGGGGTGCTCATTGATGGATTTTGCCTGATCGAGCAACATGCCCAAATAATCTTCCAGGGTAAAAATGTCCTCATCAACGGATACATGGGTGAAGGGAAGGGTATCGATAGGGTTTTTGATAAAAGAGTCTACCGATAGCTTAAAGTTTACGCATAGTTTATAGAGCTCTTCCAGAAGAAGCTGTTTTTCCCCTCTTATTCTTCTATATGCGCTATCAGAACTGATGCCTAGTAGTTCAGAAACCTGATCGACGAGGGCCAGGTGTTCAGGTAATTGCTCGCGAATTTGTTTGAACAAACGCTTTTGCAGGCTTTTTATATCACTCATGCCATTTTTGATCTAAAAAAATGTCGCGATTGCTGCCATTGTTGAGCCAGGAGCAAGCGGTATTTTCGGATTTGATGCCAGAAGAAAAAGGGTTTTTGCAAAAAATGCAACTTAGCGCCCACTTTGACTTCCATAAAAGCCGCTATTAGAAGGAATTGCCAGAGGAAGAAAAGCGGCTGCAAAGATCCGTTTTGGGGTATGAGGGGGCTGTATTAGTTTTGAAATGTAACGAAACAAAAGGCACTTAACAACCATCTATAAATGATCCATTCAGACTGTGAAACTCCCAACGCCCTAATTTTTTTGTGTTTTTGTCCTAAGTGTTAACCCACCTGTCTGAGCTTTTAGTTATCTCAATTTTCTCAAAACGGCAAGTCATTCGTACTTGCCGTTTTTGTTTCAGCCAATTTCCTCATTTTAGAACTCCAGAAGGATGTGTAATTTCGAGCATATTCATACCACTCTTAAATAGAAAGGATGTCGGATTTATTATTTCCCAGTTGGCAAGACATACAGGATGCTGCTATACGGATAGCCCCTTATGTTCATACTACCCCTGTATTGAGTTCCCAAAACCTCAATCAGATGTTTGGGGTGGAATTGTACTTTAAGTGTGAAAATTTTCAAAAAGTGGGCGCCTTTAAGGCCAGGGGGGCTATGAATGCCATTTTTTCCATGGAGGCAGATAAGATTTCCAAAGGGGTTGCCACCCATTCTTCCGGCAACCATGCTCAGGCGGTTGCCTTAGGGGCCCAACAGAAAGGAGTACCTGCTTATATCGTAATGCCGAGTAATGCACCTGCGGTAAAACGGGCGGCGGTTTTGGGATATGGGGCAGAGGTCATCTCTTGCGAGCCTACCCTTGAGGCTAGGGAATCTACCTTGCAAAGGGTAGTCGATGAGACAGGGGCCCAATTCATTCACCCCTATAATGATTGGCGAGTAATCGCTGGGCAGGCTACTGCGGCTATAGAATTGCTGGCAGAGATCTCAGGTCTGGATGCCATATTTACTCCAGTAGGTGGGGGAGGTCTATTGAGTGGGACAGCCCTGACGGCCCACTATTCTGCCCCTGAGGTAGAGGTATTTGCAGGAGAACCCCTAGGGGCAGACGATGCTGCCAGGAGTTTCCAGGAGGGAAAATTAATCCCCAGCCAGAATCCTAATACCATAGCAGACGGACTATTAACTTCTTTGGGAGATAAGACCTTTGCTGTTATCCAACGACACGTAAAAAATATCTTCACCGTTGAGGAAGAGGAAATTGTCGCTGCGATGCGACTGATTTGGGAGCGGATGAAAATTATCGTTGAACCTTCTTGCGCGGTTCCTTTTGCTGCCGTTATCCAACAGAAGGAAAAGTTTGCAGGGAAGAAAGTAGGGATTATCCTTTCTGGAGGGAATGTGGATTTGGGCAAGTTGCCCTTTTAGGCTGATTAATTATTAAAGACATATTTTTGTAAAATAAGGTGAATTTTATACAAGTATTACCTCATAAACTCAAGAGCTAAGTGAAAATAAAGATAGGAATCATCAATGTTTCAGACCGGGCCAGTGCGGGAATCTACGAAGACATTCCGGGTAAGGCCATTGTGAAAACCCTGGAAGAATATCTGACGAGCAAATGGGAGCCTGTGTACCGAGTCATACCCGATGAGCAAGACCAGATTGAAGAAACTTTTAAAGAAATGGCGGACCAAGAAGGCTGCTGCCTAATCGTCACCTCAGGCGGGACGGGTCCTGCCAAACGGGATGTTACTCCAGAGGCTACGGAAGCTGTTTGTCAAAAAATGATGCCGGGTTTTGGGGAACTTATGCGCCAAGAAAGTTTGAAGTATGTGCCGACGGCTATCCTCTCCCGGCAGACTGCAGGGATCAGGAATAATACCCTTATTGTAAACTTGCCTGGGAAACCCAAGGCCATTAGAGAATGCCTGGATGCGGTTTTTCCCGCTATTCCCTATTGTATAGATCTCATTGATGGGCCCTACCTGGAGTGCGATGAATCTGTGATCAAGGTATTTCGGCCCAAATCTTCTTAAAGAGTCAATTGAGTGATTGGGTATAAAGCATTTTTATTTAGTTTTGCACTTTGTCGGGAAGTTGGACTTTAGTCAGTTGTCATGAGGGTAACTATATGTCGTAGAGCTTATTTCAATGCGACCCACCGTCTTCACAATCCCAATTGGAGTGAAGAGAAGAACAAGCGGGTTTTTGGGATATGTAATAGCAAAAATTATCACGGCCATAATTATGAATTGATCGTCAGGGTCACTGGGGAAATAGACCCTGAAACAGGTTTGGTGATGGACTTGAGGGACTTAGCTAAGATCATTAAAGAGCATATTGAAACCAGATATGATCACAAAAACTTGTATGAAGATGTGGCGGATTTCAGTCATCTCAATCCCAGTACAGAAAACATGGCAGTTAAGATTTGGGAGATATTGCGTGAGGAAATAGAACCTCAGTACCAAATCCACGTAACGCTACACGAAACTCCCAAAAACTTCGTGGAATTTGGTGGCCCGGAATAGTAACAGAAAGAAGATTTTTCAAAATATGGATTCATCCCAACCCAAGTTCGAGAAATACCCTGTGTTCTTATACAACTCTCTCAAGAATCAGAGAGAGCAATTCCACTCCGTACATTCAGGAATGGTGGGGATGTATGTGTGTGGACCTACTGTTTATGGCGATCCTCATTTAGGGCATGCTCGTTCCGCCGTTACATTTGACTTGGTATTTCGCTATTTCCGATTTCTCGGGTACAAGGTGCGCTATGTACGCAATATTACCGATGTAGGCCATTTGGAGGATGAAGTAAATGAGGAAGGGGAGGACAAAATAGCCAAGAAAGCTCGTCTGGAGAAGCTCGAGCCGATGGAAGTGGTTCAGTATTATACCACCCGTTATCGGAATTTTATGGCTCAATTGAATATCCTGCCCCCTAGCATCGAAAGTACAGCCACGGGGCATATCATCGAGCAAATCCAATTGGTCGAGAAGATCTTGGAGAATGGCTGGGCCTATGAAGTAGATGGGTCTGTTTATTTTGACTTGGAAGCCTATACGAAGTCCCACTCTTATGGAGATCTCTCGGGTAAGGTATTGGAAGAGCTTCAGGTGGCAAGTCGGAGTTTGGATGGCCAGACGGATAAACGAGGTCCTCATGACTTTGCCCTGTGGAAACACGCCAAGCCCGAACACCTAATGAAGTGGCCCTCTCCCTGGGGCTGGGGTTTTCCCGGTTGGCATATAGAGTGTACGGCCATGAGTACTAAGTATCTGGGTATTCCTTTTGATATTCATGGGGGGGGATTGGATCTGCAGTTTCCCCACCATGAGGCAGAAATTGCCCAGTGTGTAGCTGCTACAGGAAAGTCTCCAGCAAATTACTGGATGCACAACAATATGCTGACCATTGATGGGCAGAAGATGAGTAAAAGCTTAGGGAACTTTATAACCTTAGAACAAATGTTTTCTGGGGAACACCCTATATTAGAACAAGCTTATTCTCCTACGACAGTAAGGTTTTTCATGCTTCAGGCGCACTATCGGAGTCCGGTTGACTTTTCCAACTCTGCCTTACAGGCTGCCGAGAAGGGCATGAAACGCCTGATGGAAGGAGCGAAACTTCTTTCAGACTTATCCTATCCCCCCATATCTGCCCCGGATCCAGCCCTGGATAAGGAACTCACTTCCCTGATCGACGCATGTTATCAAGAAATGGGAGATGATTTCAATACGGCCAAAGTTCTCGCGGTCTTATTTGAGATAAATTCTAAGATCAATTCTTTCTACCATGGTCATATTCCCCTTAGATCGGTATCTCAGGAGGTATTTGAGCAAATGGGAGCCACTTATTTAGGCTTCATACAAGAGGTTCTGGGCTTGGAAACAGAAGAGAGTGGGGGAGGAGATAAGGTAGGAGGTCTGGTGGAATTGCTGATCAATATGCGACACGAGGCCCGTAAAAACAAGGACTTCGCCACTTCAGACCGAATTCGCGATGAGCTGAAGGCCCTGGGGATACAACTCAAGGATGAAAAAGGGGGCCATACGAGTTATGTGGTAGAATAGTCGTTAGTTAATGCAGGGTGGCCGAGAATGGCTTTTCTAAGAAAGAACCTACGTTCCACTATGCCCCTTTAGGGCCCAAATGAGTCCTGAAGGGACGAAATATCATCAGGTAGGGGAGTTATCCAAGGATATAATCCCCTAATCTGTACGACAATTTCCGTTCTCGGCCACCCTGAATGGTCCACAGTTCACAGTTTTTTTGTGAGGTTTATTACCTGTTTGGGTAAGGGAAATATTCCCTCTATCTTTTTCTGTGGACCATGGACTGATAACTATTACCACGGACCGCCGCCTATAAGCTCTCTAACAATTATTTGTACCTGTCTAAAGAATTGCTAATTTTAACGTAGTATTGAAAATACTATTTTTCATAAAAACTAGATTCTAGGACGAAATTCTACGATGAAAAAAATACTTGCTCTTGTAATTGGCCTTGTTGGGGTAGTTTTTGGTGTTTCTTTTTTGCAAAAAGAATCAATCCCTATCGAACCTCCCCCTTCCTTACCTACCCTTCAAGCGTCTTCAGTCCCCAATATTAAGTATGGGTTTAACCTTGACTCTCTCAACTTGAGAGAAAATATTATCAAGGCTAATGAGAGCTTGGGAGCTATTCTTTCTCGATACAATGTCTCAGAGGCTATGATTGCCCGTATCGGGCAATTACCCAAAGATCTTTTTGATGTGCGCCGGCTTCGGGCAAATAAACCTTATAGTTTGATAGAAAGTCCGGACTCTAGCCAGGCCCTGGGATTTGTATACCATCCCACACCTATAGACTATGTCGTCTTAGATCTTTCTGATTCTCTTTCAGTTTACAAGGGTCGACATGAAACTGATACGGTCACCCATAGCATGGGAGGGATCATTGAAACTTCTTTGTATGAATCTATCCTTGAACAAGGTGGGAGTGCTACTCTGGTGAATGAGTTGTTTGAAATTTTTGCCTGGGACATAGACTTTTGGGCCATACACAAAGGAGATTCTTATAAGCTTATTTATTCTACCTATGAAATTGAAGGTAACACGGTTGGCTTTGGAAAAATACAGGCCGCCGTCATTGATCATATGGGAACTCCTCACTATGCTTTTGCCTTCGATCAAGGTGAGGGGATGGGGATAGAATACTTTGATTCCGATGGAGATAGCAGGAAAGGAGACTTTCTGCGCGTACCCCTTCAATACACGCGCATCAGTTCACGTTTTTCCTATAGTCGTTTCCACCCCGTCCTCAAACGACGGCGTCCCCACTATGGAGTAGATTTTGCTGCTCCTAGAGGCACTCCGGTATATGCCATTGGAGATGGTTCTATTACCAAAGCTCATTATAGTGGAGGAGCAGGAAATATGGTGAAGATAAAACATGGGGAGGGCTTTGAGTCGGGCTATTTGCACCTTTCTGGCTATGCCAAGGGGATCAAAAAGGGAGTTCGGGTAGTTCAAGGACAAACTATTGGGTATGTAGGGAGTACGGGCTTATCTACTGGACCTCATTTGGACTTTCGCATTTGGAAAAATGGAAAACCCTTAAATCCCTTGCGTCTTTCCAAGCCCTCCTCCGATGGTATTTGTGAGGAGCTTAAAGAAGATTATGCCCAAGTACAACAACACTTTCGCATAAGCCTTGCTAAGATTGAAATAGAAGAGCCGAAAATGGAGATGACTTCAGCTGAAGAAGAATTGCTTACTGCTCCTGAATCCTAATGGTCCCAATATCTGTCTCACAGATGATGGTAGTTGCCTTTTTTTCTTTTCGGCCAAAAGCACGATTGACAAACACTTTGTGAGAAACTTTTTCAAAGCCATCTGCAATTTCCACGTGGCTGAACATCCCATTACGTAGGATGATCTTTACAGGGTGAGCTTTGGCAATTCTTAGCTGACAGGTACCTGCACCCGTAATAAGTCTGATTTGTGAACAGGGCAATTCGCTAGCCCCCATAGAAAGAGAGGTATTGCCCATGTCATTTCGGATATGGATTTCTCGGGCTTTGGCTTTTTCGATTTGATCGAGTTGGATATCTGCAGAAGCAAGGTGTATTTGCATCTGCCGCATCTCAGTTTGATTAGGGGAAGTATAGGTCAACACCAAATCCGAAAGGGCTGATTGGATTTTCAGGTTACTGATGGACATTCCCGAAAGGTCTAACTCTGTAGTTCCAGAACCCAGATTAACCAGCATATTAGTAGGAATATCTGGATCTCCCAGATAAGCTGCTGTGTAATTAGATGTAGGAGGACTCTGAAAGGTATTCCTCGGTAACGCAATCCGGGCGGTAAATCTTTCCCGGGGCTTTCCTTGCTGAACAAAGGAGACATTCCGGTACAAATTTCCGGAAGGGCCCTCCTTAGATTCTATTTTAGGAACCAGTTCATCCGTTTCGGAACGCAACTGACTCACACTTTTACCACATATTGTAGAGGAAGCTACTTTCAGCTCTCCTCTGGGATTGTTAATCCTTAGAAATAAATGGTTATAAACATCCGGAGTTAGGATCGTGTCAATCTTCTCCAAGCCTTGTGCACAGCACAGGCACCCTGTTATACTTAATATGTATAAAACCCCTAGTTTCCTCATAGCACTCTTTACTACGATATACTAGGGCAAATGTTGTACATTTTTCTCAATATAACTATCCCGCTTTTCCCCCCTCATTTCCCTTCTCAATTATCTCTCTTAATCTGATCCACAGAGGGAATTTTTTAGAAAAATCTCGGTTCGTCTATAAATTTAATACCAAAAAAGAGTTTTTTGGCTTTTATGTGGAGATTTTTTGTCAAAATACCACTTTTTGCTCATTAATTACCTTATTTATGATCAATAAATGGTTTATATGCCGTATAAAATGAAACTATGTGCAATTTTTTGGAATTTTGATACTTGTTAGTGTCTGATTATTCGCAAATATTTAAAATATATGCCAAGTTTTTAGTCATATCTTGCTAAAAATACCCTTTAATATTGTTTTTTTAAAAAATTTATAAAATATTTGCATATAGATTAACAATATTTAAAAATTATGTGCAAATCTGTTAGGCTATTTTGAAAACTAAGACTTAATCACTTCTAATCTTGTATCACTTACTCAACTATTTACTATGGAACCGACTATTTTAGACTCGTTGACGGTAGTTTATGAAGGCGCATTGGCGGACTCTGTTGCGGCGGTCAAAACCATGATTGCTGATAAAACCACAACAAACCTCCTTACCGCTAATAACATCTGGATGATGTTAGCTACTGCCTTAGTCTTTATTATGCATTTGGGGTTTGCAGGTGTAGAGGCTGGATTTACCCAAGCTAAGAATACTGTAAACATCCTCTTCAAAAATACCATGACGGTATGTATAGGTCTGTTGACTTATGCTTTATTTGGATTTAACCTGATGTATCCAGGAGAATTTAACCTGATTTCTGGGGGAATCTTCGGATTTGCCGGCTGGGGCCTGACATTGCCTGATGGAGGACTTGGAGCGGGCTACGCGGATGGAGGATATACCTATTGGACAGACTTCTTGTTCCAGGCGATGTTTGCAGCTACTTGTGCGACGATTGTTTCTGGTGCGGTAGCAGAACGGATAAAAATTAGTTCTTACCTCTTGTTCACCCTCTTTTTTGTGGGCTTCATCTATCCTGTTATTGGAAGCTGGAAATGGGGAGGCGGATTCTTGGACGAGTATGGTTTCTACGATTTCGCTGGATCTACCTTAGTACACTCTGTGGGTGGATGGGCTGCATTGGTCGGAATAGCTCTCTTAGGCCCTAGAGTAGGAAAGTATGCCTCTAATGGGGATAAAAGAGAATTTCCCAACTTTAGTATTCCCTTAGCGACCATAGGGGTATTTCTCCTCTGGTTGGGATGGTTTGGCTTTAACGGAGGATCCGTATTAAATGCCGATCCTGCCCTGACTTCTTTGGTGCTTACTACCACTTGCTTAGCAGGAGCAGCTGGAGCTATTGCAGCCGTATTTGCTGCGATCTTCTTCTACAAGCGACTCGATCAGGGTATGGCTTTGAACGGTATCTTGGCGGGTCTCGTGGGAATTACTGCCGGAGCTGACCTGATGACCTGGATGGATGCCATCCTAATTGGGCTTATTTCCGGTGTTTTGGTAGTGCTTTCTGTAGAACTGCTCGAAAGATTCAAATTGGATGACTGTGTAGGCGCAGTATCGGTACACCTAACTTGCGGGATTTTTGGTACACTCGCTGTAGGCATGTTTGGCTCTATGGCTGGCTGGGACCAGTTTGTCATTCAATTAGTTGGGATACTGACCTGCGGAGGTATGGCAACGGCTGCTGCCTTTTTAATCTTCGGCGTGTTGAAAGCCACTCGTGGCATTCGAGTTACCAATGAGCATGAAGTATCCGGTATGGATAGCCATGAACACGGCATTCGCGGTTTGACAATTGTTTACGACGCTTAATATGACCGAGGGGTGGAGTCTATTTCAGGTTCCACCTCCCTTTTTACCCTACGAATTTTTCTCAACCATTCAATTAACCAACTTTTTCAAATAATTCATTTATGAAAAATCTACGATTTTTTCTACTGGTATTGGCATGTCTAGGCTTGACAGTAATTCATGCCCAAGAGGAGAGTCCTCTATCTATATCAGGTTCTGTAGATACTTATTTTAAATACGATTTTAATCAGCAGGACGGATCTGGCGGAGTAGCCAGCAATGGGACTAGCTTTGCCGATCAACATAATTCTGTTTCCTTGGGGATGGTTAACCTCATCCTGGAAAAAACGGTGGGGAAGGCCACCTTTGTAGGGGACTTTTCTGTTGGACCTCGCAGTACTGCCTCTATAGGTGACTATGCGGGCATTCAGAATCTCTATGTATCGTATGCCTTTACAGAGGATCTCTCTGTAAGTATGGGGTATATGGGAACCTTTGTGGGATATGAGGTGATTTCTCCTACGGCCAACTTTAACTATTCTACTTCCTATCTATTTACCAATGGCCCGTTTCAGAATGCAGGTATCAAACTGGATTATGCCATTTCTGATCAAGTAGGGGTAATGGTCGGGATGTTCCAGCGCTGGAATGCCTTTGATGCGGATGGCTTTGGTTTGTCAGACTTTGGTGCGCAGCTCTCCCTATCTCCAGTAGAGGGATGGGATGCCTACATCAATTTTGTTACAGGTCCTGGCGAAACGGAGATTGACCTGACCACTACTTATCAGGTTAGTGATGAATTCCTGATCGGGCTGAATGCTGCCAACTTTTCGGCTGACGACAGTAATGAGACGGTATATGGAGCAGTTCCCGATTTCACCGGTGCGGCCTTATACCTTAACTACATGTTTGTAGAGTCTGCTGGATTGGGACTTCGTTATGAGGTATTCAGTACGCGGGAAAATGACCAGGTTCCTGGATATGTAGACCAAACTATCAATGCGGTAACCCTTTCAGCGAACCTGAAGTCTGGACCATTGACTTTCATTCCTGAAATACGTTTAGATTCCGGATCAGAAGATA
Organism: Bacteroidia bacterium; assembly: GCA_965263105.1. Classification (GTDB taxonomy): domain Bacteria; phylum Bacteroidota; class Bacteroidia; order J057; family J057; genus JBCCTX01. Next base: position 4,087,404 of record CBDHGL010000003.1, read on the forward strand.
TATTCATCGACCAAGATGGCGAGGTAACCGGAAATACCTTCCAATTCCTCTTGGCCGGTGTATTTGCTTTCTAAGCAAACCATTTTGCGATTAATGGTTACTAATTAGTTATTGTGGGTTTTCGAATTGTAAAACGGTAAGCAGTCTTAGTAGATAGACTACTGGGCTGCTTGCTTTTTTATTGCCTCCTCTATAAGTCAGGAAATTTGTAATTTCGTGTATATGGAGGAGGTTCTGTATAAAATTACTACTTCGGGAGAGGGAGCTATCCGGGAGAAAGGATCCAAGTTCTTGGGTTTTGCCTATCCCTTTCAAAATCCTGAAGAGCTTGCAGAATATCTAGGCACATTGAAAAAGCAGTATTTCGATGCGCGACACCACTGTTACGCCTACAGAACAGGGGCCAAGGGAGCTACCAGCTTCGCTACAGATGACCGCGAGCCTGCCCACAGTGCAGGAACCCCGATTCTATCGGCTATTCGTTCTGAGAAGCTAACTGATACCCTAGTCGTGGTTGTAAGATACTTTGGTGGAACAAAACTGGGGATTAGGGGATTGATTGAGGCGTACCGCAGCACAGCACTGGAAGCCCTTCATCCATGTCAAAGGGAGGAAGTGGTTCCTACCGTGACCTTTTCCATTGAATACTCTTACCCTCAAACGTCTGAGATAAACCAGGTACTGCATCGTTTTCCTACCCAGGTCGTAGAAGCTTCCTACACGGATACCTGTAAACAAATATTGAGCGTGAAGGAAAAAGATTTTTCTCAACTCTACACGATGCTTAAATCCCTTCCCATCCATGTTGATACCCTTTCAAATTCTGATATATGAATAGAATATATGGGCTAGTAGGATGTATGGTCATCCTGGGTTTATTATCGGGCTATAGTCAGGATCAATCTGGCTTTAAATCCTTCAAAGAGGAGGATATTTGGCTTTCTGCGGAGAATGTGGGGAACTGGGTTCAGGAATATGTCAAAGAAAAAAACTCTTTAGAACTAAGGGCGGAACTTATTTATGACAGCTTTAGCCCGGGTGGGAGGCATTTTACCTTTGCATTCTCTCTGGAGGGTATTCCTGTCATGGGAAATAGGGTTCAGCTAACCCTAGACCCTGATGGTAAGCTATTATCTGTCCTCTCGGATTTTGATCGGGTCTATGCAGTCTCAACTGAGTCCTTTCAGTCAGCTCCTTATAAAGAGCGGGAGATCTCTGCTGATTATCAGGAAAAAACTTGGGAGCCTCGCTACGAAATTCAGGGAGGAGAGCTTCATCCCATCCTGTTTGAGGCATTACCCCAGCGGCAGGAGTCTTTTGTGAGCTCACGCAGCCTAATGATCGATACAACGGGTAGGGCAACTGTTTTTAGTCCTGACCCCTGTACGCGAGGTCAGGTGCGATATGGAGAGCTCTTTGAAGACGCGGAAGATGCCCATGATCCGGTCTTCGATGCCCTCATGGATACGGTTGATCTATTGGGGCTAAGCTATGAGAACGGCCTCTTTAGGCTTACTGGGCCCTATGTAGAAATAGCAGATATTACAGCCCCGGATAATATCCCGGCTACATCCAGTACAGGAGATTTTTTCTTTACCCGAGATCAGTCGGGCTTTGAAGACGTAATGGCCTATTATCACATCGATAGGTTTCAACGATACATACAAGGATTGGGCTATACTAATTTGCAAAATCGTCCTATTCGAATAGATTCTCATGGCTTCATAGCTGACCAATCCGAATTTGTTCCCCTGGGAGATGCATCCTACCTCAGGTATGGAGACGGGGGAGTAGATGATGCAGAAGATGCCGATGTACTTATACATGAATATGTTCATGCCTTGGTGTATGATGCTGCTCGCTGGGAACTGCGTTCCTGTGAGAGGCGGGGCCTGGAAGAAGGAATCGCGGATTATTTCGCAGCAGGGTATTCACGGGATATCAATCCTTTTGACTGGGTGAACCTCTTCAATTGGGATGGACACAATCCGTTTTTTGCAGGAAGGAAGGCTATATCTTCCGCCCAATATCCCTTGGAAGAATGTACCAATAGCAATATTTACAATTGGGGAGAGATTTGGACCACTGCCATGATGAACATAAGAAACGAAATTGGGGGAGAGGTGGCAGATCGCCTTATGCTCCAGGCACTCTATGGACTAACGGAAGAATCGGGCTTTGTCGAAGCAGCCGAATTGATCCTAGAGGCCGATCAAATCTTGAATCAGGGGGCCAACCAAGCTTGGCTTAGTTTTTCTTTTTGTGAGCAAGGAATTATTCAAGGGTCAAATTGTCTTAGTGTGAGCCTGGAGGAGGATATTTTCTCTCTAGAAGAGGATTACAGCTTTAGGAGGCTCCCTAATTCTTCTAGTTGGCTATTTCGGTGGGAGGGGGATAACTCTGTTACAAATGAGATTTCTTTTACCCTGTACAATCTGCTGGGGGAAGAGGTTGGGATGGGGAATGGATCAGGAGCAAGACGCTGGGAAAAGCAGTTTGACTTAACTCCAGGGATTTACATATATCGTTTGTCTAGTCCTGCAAAGCTATTGCGGGTGGGGAAGATAGGGGTGAGGAAATAGGGGAGTTTATAGTCCATAGTCGGTGGTCAGTAGTACTCTGTCAGGAAAGTTTTTAAACTTCTTTACTTTGATATTCAGACGAATAAAGTTCATTCTTTTTTTCATGTTCTTTTTTATTCAGGTCTCTGCTTATTTTTAGTGGTCTTCATGGGCCCTTCGGGGTTAGTTCAGGTTTCTGCTTATTTTCAATGGTCTTCATGAGCCCTTCGGGGTTCAGTCGTTAAAAAAGAACCAAAAAAACTTGCACGAATAAACCTTTCGTTCCCCTCTTAGGGGATTCTCAAGGGGTATCCCCACATTCGTGCACCCCAGCGCGCGCTAATAAGATTTTTATATTTTTTTTCTGTACAGGACAAAACTTTAGATGGGTAGATCTGTGATCAAAAATACCCTATTTTGTACTCACCCCCTGGCCCCCTCTCTCCTATGAAAGGGGGGAAACCTTGGCGAAATCACTATGATTTCATGGGTCGTTTCCGGACCCCTTTTGCGTTTCCCCTAGAAGGGGAAAAAAGGGAAACGGGGATGCAGTGGAAGGGTACAAAAAGGGCGAATAAATAAGAAATTTTATTTTTTGTCCTGTACATAGATATTTTTTATCAGTCCACATACTTTGCTGACAAAGTAGTAGTCAGTAGTTTATTTTGTGATGGTTCTCACTCGTTAATTAGTTTGAATCCCTGACTACTAAACCAAGGATTCTCTTCCTATGGTAAATTCTCCGAATAATAAGTAGATTTGTGTCTGATTCAGCTTCGAAAGAGGTCGATTCCCCGCCGCCGTAGTTCAATGGATAGAATAGGAGTTTCCTAAACTCTAGATGAAGGTTCGATTCCTTCCGGTGGCACTTCCTCCCCTTTATCTAAAAGCCAATGTAAACTTCGGTAAGTGGACAAAGGGAAGTGAGTATTTTTTCATTGAAACATAAATTTACCCTGTAGGGGTAGCCTATGGGTAGATTCATAATGCCCCGATATTCCGCCGGCGAGGTATCCAAGTTGATACCTCGCCGGCGATAAAAAGGGTTATTGGACCTATTCTGCCCATATTAGGTACCTAACGGCACCGGGATTCTCTTGCGAGAAGAGGGCCTTTGAACTCATATTTCTAGTTCTTTAGAGAAATCAGAGATATCATTCCCTAATTTCTTTTGTCCACTTATTTATTAACAAAGGGTATAGCGTTTTTTCTTGGTTTTCATATTCTATTGGCATCTTTTTTGCAAAACTCATTAAATCCTATACATTTGCATTATTGAAAATCTCAATTATTGAATAGGATAGATTTTGATTGAGAAAATAGTTCTTTTGAGAATTCATGTATTACGGTTGTGCGCAACATTTTACACTTTTTTCTAGCTGCGACACAATAAATTGCTAAAAATACCTTTAGTAGTAGTGTAAACTGAAGACAAGAGAACAAAACCCTCCTTGCTTCTATATCCGACAGGATACCAAACATGTAACCTCGGAAAGTAAATGAATCCCTCTGGTAAGCCTCTCCAAGATTGGGAGAAGAAGTCTATGCCCTATATGGGCACTGACAGGAAACTTTTACTCACTTAATTCTGCGCCAGATATGAAAAAATCACAACTCACTAAAACTCAACTAAAGCATTTACAACACTTTCACTTGATCTTAGAATGCGATGGCTGGGTAGATTACCTTTCCGTGGAAGAACAATTGGAGGCAGGGAAGGACATGAATCCAGAAGGGGTTATGAGCATCCGAGAGGAAGCTTTGATCCTTGAGGTTCAGTTCCATGTGCCTGTCCATATGCTTAGCTTAAGCATTTCCGATAAGAGACTGAGGCAAAAGGTCGATATATTCTTTTTATACGACCAGCAGCCTGAGGGCATATTGGAATGGATTGTTCAGGTTCGGAAAGAGTTAAACATTCACACGTACAGGACCTTACTCAACGAACACAAGCACATTTGTAAAACTATATTTCTCGCAGAATCCAATGCAGAGAATGTCGAATTGAAGCCACACATTACATAAGTACCTGGCCTAAATTCAAAAAAACGGGTAAGTTGGTTAGTAGTAGATAAAGGAAGCTTTCTCTGAAAATGAGAAAGCTTCCCATTTTAATCTCTTTTGATAACGGTGAGCACCAGTTCATTACTAGTCCAATCAAATTGGGCTTCCTTTTCTTTTTGGATGGGAAGAAATTCGATTGAATGTCTAAAACGATTTTCTTCAGTTGAATCTGAAAGACCTGCTCCATTGGTTCCCTGTTGATTGAACTGACTGATATCAAATTCATGGGTGGCCACAATTACCTTAAATCTTTCCTGAATTTTCCAGCTCTCCCAGGCCATTTGTCTTTCCGATACCTTAGCTGTAAGTACTTTTCCTTCTAGTGCCCATGCCATTTCGCCTGGTTCTAGCCACCTACCCTTCTCGCCCAACAATTGCGTCTGTATACCATACTCTGAAGAAAGATATATTAATACACAGTACAGTTTTTGCGAATAGTCATGGCTTAGTCTAAGCCTAAATTTGGGGGGAGCTGAGTTGGGGTCCGATTCAAAATACGAGAAGGTATACGGAGCTTGCTCCTGCAGGTGGACATCCTTCACAGGATCGACTAGCTCTAATTGGACCACTTCGGAGGGGAGTCGAGATCCCGGGTTATGGAGTTCGGTTACTTTTTTCCACCAGGCAATTTTATTGAGGAAGGAGATTGCTTTTTCCGCTTCTGCAAGTCCAAAACCTTCTATGTATTCTGCAATTACTTGATCATCTCTGTCGCTGGAACGAGTAATAACATAGCCTGACAGGGCTGAAAAGCCCGGCTTTCGACTGTATTTCTGTATATCTAATTTTGCGATGAGGTTGAAATGGGCAATTTCCCGAATGCCCACTTCTTGAAGGAGAAAACTCGCATTTTCTTGAGAAAAGACCTGTTGGGCGCGTAATTTTCCTTCTGCAGAATCTCCCCGGATACAGAGTCCAAAGCGATCTGAGGGGACCTTTTCTATTCTAGCTTGGTAGGTATGGGTTGCATTGAGCTCCAACACGCCATTCATTACAATGGAACTTTCCTCGGGAAATACCTGGCTAAGTGCTACTTGCCCCAGTCTTTGTGAAGAATTACCTTCTGAAGCATTTTCTTCATAGATACCGAATAAGGTACTGGAAGATTCTGTAGAAGGTTCTTTTAGTCCTTGATTGAGTCCTCCGTCTATGATCCAGCCCTTGGTGCCGGAAAAAGATAGTTGGAAGAATTCCCCTGACTCAGGTAGCCTTCGTCTTAGGAAAGGGAGGTGAATATCATCTGGATATGGGGCGAGGAGTTGGGGTATTTGGTCAGAGGTTCGTTGGGTTTGAAGACAATCTAACCTTCTCATCACATCGGCATAACTGACTTGGCCTTTACTATACCTTAATACTTCTAAGAGGCAATAGGTGAATACGCCTCTTTTACGTCCATTTATAATTACCTCTTTAGCAGGCCCAGCCTCCTGGGAACTCTGTAGGCTTACGTGTCTGACTTGAGGAAATAGAGAGGCAGTGGAAGCTATTTGAGCACTCCGATCGATAGGGATGTTAGGGGGGAGGATGTAGGAATCCAGGGAACGAAGTTGCTCCGCACTTTCAATCCCTCTGGCCCAAAAAAGCGCCGGTGGATCATTGGCCAACGATCGAGCTGCGGAACCTGTATGGCAGCAATCTAGAATGGTACAGATATGGGTTCCCTTGGGGACAATATTACCCAAAAGACTGAATAGCTCCTTATTTGCCAAGTCCATTCCATTGGGTAGGCGGCTATCGTAACAGACCAAGGTATCTTGATAAATGTCCAGCTCAACTCCATGGGCAAGCTCTTCGATGGGCTCGCGAGAACCATGTCCACTAAAGTAAAACAGAACGGTATCATTTTCGGTGGCTTTTGCTAGGTGCTTCTCAAATTTTTCCACCAGATTTGCTTTTGTAGCGGCTTGATCTTTTAAAACCTCGATGTGCAGTTGATCGGGAGGAATGCGTTTGAACAAGAATCTCTTGAATGCGTGTAAATCGTTAACACAGCCTTCCAATTGAGGTAGGTGGGAAGGGTATTTATTTATCCCTACTAAGAGTGCATAGGTATGTGATTTTGTCATGTGATGGAGTACACTAACTTACTAAGATAGAGTTGTCAAGATAGTAAAAAAGAGCATTTATAGTCCATGGTCCATATTTTTTTGTAAGTGTATTGAACGATTATTTCTATGGTTTACCATCAATTAAGTATACGCTATTCAAGTGCTAGGTAGCGGTTAGCAATAGCTACCAAAGAATTTTGAAGGAAATCTTTAGATAACCACTGTCCCCTTAGCATGACCCCTTCATTTTGTTTGAGGGTACTGAGGTCCTCTAGGGGATTGTGTGAAAGTAAAATACAGTCTGCGGAGGCTCCCTCTACCAGGGTTCCAAAATTTCCTTCCTCTTCGAAGAACTTAGCGGGATTGGCTGTTCCACTCTGTAGCGCTTCAAAAGGCGTGAGGCCTGCATCAACTACTGATTGGAGCTCGTGATGAATGGAGAAACCGGGTACATTGTATACCTGAGGAGAATCAGAACCCAATAGCATTAAAACACCTGCATCCTGGAGGGCTTTGATAATCTGCCTTCTAAGCTTAATGAAGGGCTCATATTGGTTGGGATCATAGTATTCTGCATTGTGAATTCCTCCCTGGCTTTTTATCCAGTTAGCCACCGTACGGGGATGCATATATTTCATCTCTGACTCTTCTCCCATCTTCTGGGGATCACCAGGTGCTACCCACCTCACCATGAGGGATTGGGTGGGGACAACGGCAACAGCTTTTGAGGCTGTAAGTTGTGCGAGCTCAGCTATCCGTCCTTCATCTGCGATTCCCGTAAAGGCAAAGCCAAAGAAGCCATTTTTGTATTTGTCAACCTCTGCATCGGACGGGACCAATCCTTCTAAATATCCGTCTACATGGTCTACAGAGGCATAGCCGGAATTTAAGGCATGTTCGATCCCCACATCCAGGGATACGTGTCCAGCATAGGGAATTCCCACTTCATTGGCCGTGGCGACTATAGCGTCAAATACACCACGCTTTAAGCCAGGATGAAGCTTTAGGAAATCATAGCCTGCTTCTTTTTGAGATCTTACTCTAGCCATAGCTACGCTGTCATTGGGGCAGGTATTGCCATTCATGGAGGGGCCAGAAGTATACATTCTAGGGCTGAGAATTTCTCCCCGGTCTATCATTTTTCGGAGCTCTAAGTGGAAGGGATCCCCCAGCATGCCCCGAATGGTGGTTATCCCATTTGCCAGCCAAAGTAATAGGGTCTCCTGAAGCAGGGAATCTTTTTCCCCCTTAGGAACGGGAATATGGGCATGCATCTCTGCAAGCCCCGGCATAAGGTATTTGCCTGTCCCGTCAATCTTTTTATCTCGACGGGGAGGGAAAGCTCTGAGGTAAGGCCTATTTTGTAGATTTTTTCTCCTCTAATCCAAACCGTATGATGAGGCAAACTGCTTTCATCTAGCATGGGAAGAACTTCCACATCTACAAAGGCAATGTCTTGCGAATAATCAATCGCTTTTTGGGAAGCTGGTTGGCATCCTGAAAGAGTGATTAGTAGGGCAAAAAATGGAATCGAGACAAAAGCAAGGCGATGCATAAGATGGGGTTAGAATGAACGAATACCCCTAATTTAGCGATTATCTCCGTGATTTAGGAACCCACAGAATTTATCTTAGCTATAAATCATCATCTGGCTTACATCAAGCGGAGGCCGTGGGTTCTGAAGTAAGCTTCTCGTCCTTGTCGATGAATCCATCCAAGAGATGAACGATTCGACTACCATATTCCGCATTTTTTTCAGAATGAGTAACCTGGATGATGGTTGTGCCTTCCTCATTGAGCTGCTTGAAGAGGTCCATGATTTCTTCCCCTTGCTTGGTATGGAGGTTACCGGTAGGCTCATCTGCGAGGAGTATGCTAGGCTTTCCAATTATGGCTCGGGCAATTCCAACCAATTGTTGCTGCCCACCTGATAGTTGATGGGGGAATAGATCTTTCTTGGCCACGATATTGAACCTATCCAGGATATCAGCGACCATACTCTTGCGCTCACTTCCCTTTATTTTTCGGTAGATAAGGGGGGTTTCAATATTCTCGTAGACAGTGAGTTCATCTATCAAATGATAGGCCTGGAAAACAAAGCCGATGTGATGTTTGTGAAAATCGCTTCTCTTGCGCTCACTAAGTTTGTTCAGAGGTTGATCGTTGAAAAGGTATTTCCCACCGGAGGGTTCTTCCAGTAGCCCAATAAGGTTGAGTAGGGTAGACTTGCCCGCTCCACTAGGTCCCATGATAGTTACGAATTCTCCTTCCTTGATATTGAGAAAGATATTTTTCAGGACATAGGCCTTTCTCAGCCCGTTGCGGTAGTATTTTTCAATGTTTTGGAGTTCGATCATGTAGGTATGTTTTAGGTTGAAGTTTATTCTCATTTCTCACTCTTTTTTTTACCGGAAAAAAAGAGACAAAAAACCTCGCACGAACCAACCAAGGCCTTTTCCCGCAATGCCATCCACCCCGTCCCGAAACAGTCTGTATCGGGATGCACTCCAGCGCGCTTTGGAGTTATTCTTATTCATTTTGGCAAGATCTATCAATTTCTTTGATAGAATCCCGGTCTTTATCAAGATAGCATATTTCAAGAAGTATGCCTGAGGCTAAGGGCTTGATAATCTTTAGGTTGTACGATTTGGGTTAAGTAAAAGTTAACATTTTGTTTCAAACTGAAACAGGTTTTGGTCCAAAATGGAACAATTGGTGGGTAAGAAAAAATAGCTGTAGCTTTACGGACAACCGAAAGAACATAGCTTTGAAACAGAACGATCAGGAAATCACCCGAGCTAGAGCCTCCCGAACGGCTATTGAACGCCTTTACATAGAGATGAGGCATATCTTCAATTCTGGTAGCTATCGGGACTTGGGGGATAGGGGAGAGGTACTTACGGAAGCCCTCTTTACGCTGAATCCAGAGATATATGGATCTATGGCCGATCAAGAGAAGGTGGAATTGAATGGCTTGGTCTATGTGATAGAGCGTCTACCCAAAGGCATAGAAGAATGCCGTTTCGTGAAACTGATTTCTGAGGAAGGATACCGCAATGCGGGTTTTGAAATATTGGTTCCGGGAAAGCGGAGGAGAAACTGCTATCGTATTGATGCAGATCATATGTATATCGAGGTCACCCGGGGAAGGAGTGAAATCTACGATATGCTCACCCACTTGACCTTCATGTATGTGGAGTCCGAGAAGATCTTCCGAAACGTTCAGGACGATGAGGGAAACCTTTCGATGGAGTGGCGGAAGCTGGAAGATATCGTAGAGAATCGCTGGAAACTCGATGAAAGCAACCAGGAGCAAGCCTTTACCTTTTTGAGTATTATTCTGGGAAGAACTCTAGAAGAAACCCGTCAGGCTTATCATAGATTGGAAAAGGAACCCGATACCAATAATGGAGTTTTTCGCGTAGTCTATGGCTTGGGAAAGTTGGCGATGGATCGGGTAAAGTCGGAGCGAGAGCGCTATCGAGAGGTTTCGTTTACCCCTACCTTAAGGGAAAGAATTGGGCATCACATGTATGGGGAGAAATGGGCGGATGCCATCAAAAAATTCCTCTTCGAAAAAGGTTTGTTTGACCGTCCTATGCACATCATCAGTTCTAACTTGCACAGCATAAGGAACTGCTTGTATGCCTATGCAGCCTTGCCCGATAATAAAGACAAGAACCTCTTCGAATTAGCCTTGCAACTCGGAGAGAATGGGTCTTTAGGGAAAAAGATTTCTGCCTATGCCTTTAAAAAAGGCATGTATGAACTAGATGATCCTTCTGGCACGAATATTACAGTCCAAATCTTTGATACAGCTCAGTTAAAGGGTCTTCCCCTACACCCAGATTTAGCCATTCAGCTACAGGAACCCTATCCCCTCCTCATCAATATGGACTACGCCTTTGGTGAGCAAGCCTATGAGACCATGGATGAGTTGCTGAAAGCGTTTGCTTACAAAGGAAAAGAGTACTCCATGCCCATTGCTTCCATTTCCATTATGGGCAAGGCAGGCATTTTACGTGGGGGAAAGGGAGATATTCTCCTTCCTTCGGCTCATATCTTTGAAGGCACAGCTGATAACTACCCCCTGAAAAATGAATTTTCTACAGAAGACTTTGCTACCTATGAAGGACAACTCTGCGAAGGACCCATGATTACAGTTTTGGGAACCTCTCTTCAAAACAGAGACGTATTGTCCTATTTCTGCAATTCTTCCTGGCAGGCAATTGGGCTGGAAATGGAAGGCGCTCATTACCAAAAGGCCATCCAGGCCCATGCCAACATTCGGGGAAATATCAACAGAGACATTACCATTCGCTATGCCTACTATGCCTCAGATAATCCCTTGGAAACGGGCAGTACCCTGGCTTCCGGTAGTTTGGGGAAAGAGGGGGTAAAGCCTACCTATTTGATCACTCAGAAGATATTGGAGAAGATTTTTTGAAGGAATAGGTGGATAGATTTCATATAGGAAAAAAAAATTCGAAGTCATTTCATTCCAAATTCCCTTCCACAATTTTATATGGTCTAATAACTTTCAATAGCTTTTACCCCCATTGCTACTCAATGCCTCACCTGAATAGCCGAATGAGGGGGCTGGGGTAAATTTTAGGTCAAATTTATAGGTTGAAGACTTCCTGATCAATTCTATAGTTCACGCTTATAAGCCTTAAAGTTATTTGATATGTCAAGTATATTTCTTTAACTTGTTTGATATGTCAAATAAAATGAATTTCAATACCCCTACTAGCACAGTCCTTTATAGCATTGAGGAGACCATCAAAGCCTATAGAAAGCTTTGCCAAAGGAATATTTCATCGATTGAACCAGGTATTACAGTAGATCAGGCCTTGATACTCCTTATTATCCGAGAGAATGATTTGAGCCAAACGGAAATTTCGGACTTGGTTTTTAAGGATTATGCATCAATGACTCGCATCATAAAATTGATGATCGACAAAGGCTATTTGGGGAAAAGTATTGATAAAGTAGATAAGCGGAAGGCAAAGTTGCGTATTACGAGAAAAGGAAAGGAACTAGTAGAAAAGTTGACTCCATGCATTCAGGAAAACAGAAAGATTGCCTTAGTCAATATCTCAGAAGCAGAACAAAATCAGCTTTTTTCGATACTGAGGAAAATCACGCAAAACTGTAAACAGAACGCATCATGAAAATACTCTTGAACATTTTATCTCTCACAACTATCTTATTTGCATGGATCTCCCAATCCTATGCCCAGGAGTTGAATCCAAGGTACCATCATTTGACCGAAATTTCAGAGAAAATCAAGGAATACTACATTCATGAAGACATAGCTAACAAGCTTTCGACCCAGCTAGAAATAGCCAAAGAAAGGGGGTTTTTTGATAATCTTTCCAACCAGGAATTTGCAGATTCGTTGTCTTCTTTTCTTGTTAGGACCAGTGAGGATCGGCATTTCAATGTCTTGTTCAGGCCAAATTCTGGTCAAAAAGCCCCAGATGAAAAAGAACTCCTAAAAGCAGCCGATGAGATTAATAGAAGGTGGAATTATGGGTTTGAAAAAGTAAATCGACTATCGGGAAACATAGGGTACATTGAATATACCGGCTTTCCAGAAGGAAATAGGAATGCACAGCACATTCTTGATGCTACGATGAACTTTGTAACCCATACGAATGCCCTGATTCTAGATTTAAGAGATAATCGTGGGGGAGATGGCAAAATGGTTCAGCTTTTCTTGAGCTATTTTTTTGAGGATAAAATCGAATTAAGCGATTCTTACACCAGGTATAACGATAAGACAACAAAATCCTATACTAAAGGAAAGGTAAAAGGGCAGAAGTATTTAGATAAGCCCATTTATATTCTCGTAAATAGTCAGACCATCTCAGCAGCAGAAGCCTTGGCCTATGATCTTCAGGCCCGAAATAGGGCAACGGTAATTGGAGAAGCGACTTATGGTGCGGCCAATCCTATTAAAGTTTTTTTCATTGGGAACCTCTATGCGTTGTTTATACCCATTACGGAGAATCATCATGCTATTACCCATAGCAACTGGGAGCATACAGGTGTGCCAATTGATATCCTTGTTAGGTCAGAAAATGCCTTAACAAAGGCTCATATAATCGCCTTAGAACAGCTCATTCGATCTAATGTCAAAGTAGAACTTTCACAAGAAGAAATGTATGCAAAAATTGAAAAATTGAGGTCTTCCTTATATCAAGACTAATGGGCAGCACCCAATTCTTCAACTAACTCCTTCAAGCGCTCCCGCTGCAGCTCCACTCGCTCCTGCAGGGTCTCTTCAGCAATTCGATTTTGCGTTTCGCGGGGATCGTCGATCAGGTTGTAGTATTCTTCATGAGGAGGTTCCTGTTCGGGATACACAAAATATTTCTCGGAGAGACTCACTACCCCTTCAGATTTGGGAATTCTAGGATGCTCAAATAGATGCTCGAAAAGGAAGTCTTTCCGCCAATCAGTCGAAGTGTCTCGCATGAGCGGGCTGAGATCTCTTCCCTGGATAGTTGCAGGGATTGGAATCTGAGCCATCTGCAGGAAGGTAGGAGCCAGGTCTATGTTCAAGGCGATTTCCTCCCGTTTTTGACCCCGAAGTTCCTGGGGGAGGGAGGGATCGTAAATAAGGAGTGGCACGTGAATAGAATTATCATAAGCATACCACTTTCCTGCCAGCCCCCTTTCTCCGAGGAAGAAGCCATTGTCCCCCATGAGAACAATGACAGTGTTTTCCGCCTGACCAGTTTCGGCAAGTTTTTGGCGAATTTTTCCCAATACGACATCTACGCCATAGATAAGTCTATAATATCCCTTAATGGAATGTTGGTAGAGGCTATCATTGGCGAAGCGCATGTGCCAGCGCCTTCTCGATTCATTGTTTTCTTTGAAAAAGCCGGGGAAGGCTTCAAAAATGCTGTCGGAGCCCCGAAAGGCCGGGGGCATTACCTGATCGGCAAAGAGTTCTTGATAGGCCGAGTCATAGAGAAATTGTCGGGGATCTGTATCCTGAACGTGGGGAGCTTTGAAACTGATGGATAGGCAAAAATTTTGATCCTCAGGTACTTGATCCAGGTATTCCAGGGATTGTTCCCCCAAGATTTCAGTGAGGTGTTTGTAATTACCTTCCTCATCGGTCTGCTCGTATTTGGGCTGACCGGGAATGCCCTTCCAGTAATCAAAAGTGGTATCGGGCAAGTTCCTTCCAACCCCAAATTTACCGATAAAACCCAGGTGATAGCCTGCCTGTTTCATCAGTTCCGGGTAGCAGTGAGCCCATTGTTCTTGGGTGAAGTCCGTGGCGAAACCATGGATGCCATGTTTGCGGGCATATTGGCCACTAAGCAGGCTGGCCCGACTTACGGCACAAATGGGCGTGGTGACATAAGCGTGCTGGAACATAACGCCTTCTTGAGCTAGCTTATCCATCTCAGGCGTTTGGATGAGGGGGTTTCCCGCAGCGCCTAGGGCATCCCAGCGTTGGTCATCTGTGAGAAGGAAAATAATATTCGAGGGGCGGGGGGGGAGGGGGGAGGGAAGAGGAGAACAGCTGGATAGAAAAAGATAAATTCCTAATGCCAATAGCCAGAAGTAGCGAGTCATTTTGTGAAGGGTTAAATGCTTGGGGTATTTAAGATACTCACAATTTTCGAAATAAATGAACCTATGGTATGGACCTGGTAATTTTATTTCTTATCCATGACAGTTTCCCGACTTTTTCAAGCTCCTTTTTTTCTCTACTTTTGGATACCTATGAGTGAGAACAGAAAATTCGGGTTTGAAACCCGCATGTTGCATGCCGGTCATATACCCGATGCCGTTACCGGAGCCAGAGCGGTACCCATTTATCAGACTACTTCCTATGTATTTGACGATGTGGACTTTGCCGCACAATTGTTCCAGCTGAAGCAGTATGGGAATATCTATTCCCGGATCAATAACCCCACCAATGCGGTGTTCGAAGAGCGTTTGGCTTCTTTAGAAGGGGGGACCGGGACTGTGAGTACAGCAAGTGGGATGGCTGCTCAGTACGTGGCCTTGACCACTCTACTGGAACCCGGAGATGAAATTGTGGCTTCGAGCCATCTGTATGGGGGGACTCATACCCAATTTTCACATACGTTTAAGAAGCTCAATATCCAGGTACATTTTGTAGATCCTACCCGTTTGGAGAATTGGGAGGAGGCCATTACGCCTAAAACACGTGTCTTGTATGGAGAGACTATCGGCAATCCCAAGGGGAGTATCCTGGATATAGAAAACCTGGCAAATCTAGCTCACAGCAGGGGAATCCCTCTGGTTGTTGACAATACCATGGCTTCTCCCTATGTATGCAGGCCAATAGACTACGGGGCAGATATCGTACTTCATTCAGCCACCAAATTTATTGGAGGACACGGCAACTCCATTGGTGGGGCGATTGTAGAAGCAGGGAATTTTGACTATAGCCAGTTCCCAACCATTGCCGATCCTTCTCCAGCTTATCACAACTTGGCTTTTTACACGACATTCGGCCATATGGCTTTCTTGATGAAGGCTCGGGCAGAGACCTTGAGGGATACAGGAGCCTGTCTGTCTCCGTTCAATGCTTTTATGCTTATACAAGGCTTAGAGACCCTCTCCCTGCGCATGGACCGGCACCTGGAAAACGCTGCAGCTGTTGCTGGCTACCTATCCGAACACCCCCAGGTGAGTTGGGTAAATTATGCGGGACTCTCTGACAGTCCTTATTATGATATGGCCCAGAAATATACGCCTAAGGGACCCGGTGCCGTATTTTCCTTTGGCCTAAAGGCCCAGGGAGAGGATGTGAGAATGACGGGAAAAACCTTCATTGAATCCTTGAATTTATTTTCTCACCTGGCCAATATCGGGGATGCCAGAAGTCTGGTTATTCACCCGGCCTCTACCACGCATAGCCAACTCTCCGAAGAGGAACTCAAACAAGGAGGGGTAGCACCGGAAATGATACGTTTATCTGTTGGATTAGAAACTTTAGATGATTTATTATGGGACTTGGAACAAGCCTTTCATGCGATATCTCGATGAATACGGTCCTCAATGAAGAGGAACGTCGACTGTATCAGCACCCCCAGCAAATCCGTCAATTATTGACGGAGAGTAAGACGATTGCCATGGTGGGACTTTCGGATAAGCCTCATCGGCCTAGTCATTTTGTGGCCACCTATCTTCAAATGGAGGGCTACAAAATTATTCCAGTTAATCCTCGTATTACTGAGACTTTGGGAGAAAAAGCCTATCCCGACTTGAAAAGTGTCCCCGAACCCATTGATATAGTAGATATTTTCCGTCATCCAGCAGAGTGTGATGCCCTGGTGGAGGATGCGATTGAGATTGGAGCAAAGGCGGTATGGATGCAATTGTCCATTGTCAATCGCAAGGCAGCAAAGCGTGCCCTGGATAATGGGTTAAAAGTCATCATGGACAAGTGCGTCAAGATGGAGCATGGCCGCTACAACGGCAGTCTGCACTGGGTAGGGATGAATACCGAGATTATTTCTGCCAAGAAAGTGAGCAGGTTTATTTAACGGTTGGATTAAATAGAACTGGGTACCTTTATTTTTCCCCACCCCCTCAATAAAAATTGGGATTAGGTGAGTACAAAATCCTGTAAACTTCCTTTTTCTTTAAGAGCTGGTCTATCCTAGGTCTTTCCCAAAAGACATTGTTTAGTAAATATGCATAAATATTAAACACATTTATGCAATTCTTTTATATAAATAGCTGTATAGTAAAACTATATGGGATTTCTTTAGTTGAACTTTCTGTATGTAAATGTTAAACAAAAATTTTGAGACAGAACATCTGTTGATGTTGAACAATTTAATTTGCCGATTATGAAACGAATACTTTTCCTCTTTTTCACAGTGTGTATGTTCCAACTAGGAAAATCCCAAACAGTAGTGGACATAATAGTTAACAGTGAAGCCCATGATACCCTAGAAGTTGCTGTAGTACAAGCGGGCTTAGCGGATGATCTTGCTGATACAACAGCAACATTTACCGTTTTTGCTCCTACTGATGCAGCTTTTGCAGTCTTGCCCGCTGGCTTATTGGATACATTGTTGGCAGACCCCACTGGAGATCTCGCCGATATTTTGTTGTATCATGTTTTAGGATCTGAGGTTCCCTCCGATTCTCTTTCTAATGGACAAGTGGCTACAACCCTAGAGGGGTCAGATATAACTGTTAGCATCGATAGTAACGGTGTATTTATAAATACTGCACAGGTAACAATGGCTGATATTCCTGCAACTAATGGAATAGTACATGTGATTAATGCGGTGCTAACACCTCCTGCCGATCCGACAGATCCGATAGATTCTACAGTAGTAGACATCATCGTTAACAGCGCCGTTCATGAAACCTTAGAAGCTGCGGTTATTGCAGCAGACTTAGTAGAAACCCTGAGTGGAGTAGGACCTTTTACCGTCTTTGCCCCTACCGATTCCGCCTTTGCTGCCTTGCCAGAAGGTCTTTTAGACACCTTATTGGCAGATCCTAGTGGAGACCTTACAGACATTTTGTTATATCACGTACTGGGTGCTGTTATCCCTTCTGATTCCCTTTCTGACGGTCAAGTGGTGACCACCTTGGGAGGTTCTGATGTAACGGTTACAATCGATAGCAATGGTGTTTTCATCAACGATGCTAAAGTAATTTTGACCGACCTAGTAGCAGACAATGGCATTGTGCACGTAATTGATGCCGTACTCGTTCCTCCTGCTGATACGATGGATGTTATGGATTCGACGGTAGTAGATATCATTGTAGGTAGCGCAGTTCACGAAACCCTAGAAGCAGCCGTAATCGCGGCAGACTTAGCAGGTACTTTGAGTGGGGCGGGGCCCTTTACTGTCTTTGCTCCGACTGATTCCGCCTTTGCGGCCTTACCAGAAGGCCTCTTGGATACCTTGCTGGCAGATCCTAGTGGAGACCTTACAGACATTTTGTTATATCACGTACTAGGTACTGAGGTTCCTTCCAATTCCTTATCTAACGGGCAAGTGGTAACTACTTTGGGAGGTTCTGATGTAACGGTTACAATCGATAGCAATGGTGTTTTCATCAACGATGCTAAAGTAATTTTGACCGACCTAGTAGCAGACAATGGCATTGTGCACGTAATTGATGCCGTACTCGTTCCTCCTGCTGATACGATGGATGTTATGGATTCGACGGTAGTAGACATCATTGTAGGTAGCGCAGTTCACGAAACCCTAGAAGCAGCCGTAATCGCGGCAGACTTAGCAGGTACTTTGAGTGGGGCGGGGCCCTTTACTGTCTTTGCTCCGACTGATTCCGCCTTTGCGGCCTTACCAGAAGGCCTCTTGGATACCTTGCTGGCAGATCCTAGTGGAGACCTTACAGACATTTTGTTGTATCACGTACTGGGTGCTGAGGTTCCTTCCAATTCCTTATCTAACGGGCAAGTGGTAACTACTTTGGGAGGTTCTGATGTAACCGTTACAATCGATAGCAATGGTGTTTTCATCAACGATGCTAAAGTAATTTTGACAGACTTGGTAGCAGACAACGGAATTGTACATGTAATTGACGCTGTCCTTGTTCCTCCTA
Organism: Bacteroidia bacterium; assembly: GCA_965263105.1. Lineage (GTDB taxonomy): Bacteria > Bacteroidota > Bacteroidia > J057 > J057 > JBCCTX01. The sequence continues at coordinate 4,105,675 of CBDHGL010000003.1, forward strand.
CCGATACGATGGTTGTGGTTGATTCTTCTGTAGTGGATATTATCGTGGGAAGTGCTGTACATGAGACCTTGGAAGCGGCTGTTATTGCTGCTGGCCTGGTAGATGCTTTGAGTGTTGAAGGTAACTTTACGGTCTTTGCCCCTACAGATTCGGCTTTTGCCGCCTTGCCAGAAGGCTTACTTGATACCCTATTGGCGGATCCTGCCGGTGATTTGACCAATATTCTTTTGTATCATGTCTTAGGAGCTAGGGTGCCTTCTGATTCTCTTTCCGATGGACAGACAGCTACCACCCTTCAAGGTACAGATATTACTGTTACAATCGATAGCAATGGTGTATTTATCAATGAGGCAATGGTCATTATTACAGACATAGAGGCAGACAATGGAATTGTACATGTCATCGATGCAGTGTTAGTTCCTGCTACGAGTGTAAACACAAAAACGGAGATAGCGAGTGCGGTGGGTATCGAAGTTTTTCCTAATCCTACTTCTGGTTTCCTTCAAGTTCGCTTTCCACAAAGTATGTCCAGGGAGAAACAAATCCAGGTAGTCTCTCTGGAAGGAAGAATACTAGGAAGATGGGCTACACAAGCTAATGAAGAAACCTTGTCCTTAGAGGGGATAAGTGCAGGTACCTATCTTTTGCTAATTGAGAGTAATGAGGGAACGAGGTATTACCAGCGTATCCTTTTGAGATAGAATTTCCTAGTTCAATTTTGAGCGTCTACATACGTTTATGATTGATCCCCAATCTCTCGATTACTGAGGTTGGGGATTTTTGAATTTAAGCCTGAGCTGGAATTACTCGTATTTCAAGGCCCTCACCGGATCAGAGTGAGCAACTTTCAAAGTTTTGTAGCTAACGGTAATCATGGCGATTACCAGGACGACCAAACCAGCGATAAGGAAAACTGGCAGGCCAATCTGTATCCTGGAAGAGAAGTTATCCAGCCAGTTGTTCATGATGAAATAAGCGGCAGGTAAGGCAATCAAATTGCCCAGGAGGACCAATAGGATAAACTCTTTGGATAGGAGAAACACAATATTCTTTTCATTTGCCCCCAATACCTTCCTTATACCAATCTCTTTGGTACGCTTCAAGGCACTGAAAGAGGAAAGTCCAAAGAGCCCCAGGCAAGCCACAAATATGGCAAAGGCAGCAAAGAGGGTAAACACCCGGCTAAACTTCTGCTCATTGTTGTATTGGCGATTGTAAAAGTCATCCAGGAAGAAATAGTCGAAGGGGTTTCCAGGGAAAAAGCTGGAATATTTACCTTCCACTTCCTCAAATGCTGTCTGGTAGTCCGCGTCGTTGAGTTTTACCGTAAAGTAACTGGCCCACTGGGTCACCAAGGGAAAAACGATAGGGGAAACCTCATCTTTTACAGACATTTGGCGGTAGTTATCCACTACCCCTATGATGGTTTTGGGACCTCCCCGAAAGGTTAATTGTTGATTTACTGCTGCTTCGGCTGATTCAAATCCCAAAAACTTGGCTAAAGCCTCATTGATAATCAGGGATTCATTATCCGTGGAGAAACTGGGGTCGTAGTTCCTCCCGGCAATGATATCAATATCATAGGTGGGGAAATAGGTGTAATCTACTCCTACGATATAACTAACCTTCCGTTTATCGTCGCCGTCTTCGTGTCTTTTTATCCCATTGGTCCAAAAAATCTCATCCCCAGGTACATTAGAACTAGCAGCTACTTCATTGAGTAAGGTATTTCTGAGTAGCTCACTCTTGAAGGCTTTAAGCGTAGACTCCATAAGAGAATCTACCTCAAATACTTCAGGCCCTTTAACGACGAGTGTTTCGGTCATATCGAAGCCTAGGTCCAGGTTCCTCATATGTGAAAGTTGCTGGTACACAATGATAGTTCCAGCGATTAGGGCTATGGAAGCGGCAAACTGGAAGATGACTAGGCCTCTTCTCAATTGGTTGCCAAATTTCCCTGTAGACTTATTTCCTTTTAGTACGGATACTGGACGGAATCCTGACAATACAAAGGCGGGATACAGTCCAGAAATCACGGCACCAAAGATGAAAATACCGATAAAAAATAGCCAGAATAGAGGATCTCCTAAGAAGGTCAGGCTCAAGGAAGAATCAGTCAGCTGATTAAAATACCGGATACCCACTACTACGATTAGCAAAGCCAAGATCACGGAAAAAAAGTTAAGTAAAAAGGACTCAGATAAAAACTGGGCGATGAGCTGTTTACGATGGGCTCCCATGGTCTTGCGCACGCCTACTTCCTTGGCTCGCTCTATGGATCGGGCGGTAGACAGGTTTACATAGTTAATCCAGGCGATGAGAAGGATGGAAAAGGCGATAATAGTGAGAAAAAACACGGCCTGGCCATCCCCCTGTTCTTCTGGTTCGGACTCCTGAAGGAGATTCGAGTAGAGGTGTATATCTGAGATGGGCTGAAGGGGAAATTCAGCCCGGAAATTATATTTTTCGAAGTCTTCTCCCCGCTCATCATAAAGTACTTCAGCAAAGCGAGCGTCAAAATCTTCGATATCTGTATGGGGTTCCAGTAATACATAGGAATTGAAATCATACCAACCCCAGGCCGTTTCAGAGCTGGCTTCTCCCTCGTCATTGCGAGTTCTGTTATTCAATGTTTCATAAGAAACTAGGATGTCAAACTTGAGGTGGGAATTGTCCGGAACGTCCTGGGCTATGGCTGTAACTGCCATGGAGTGTTCTCCATCCATTCGAATCATTTTCCCAATGGGATCTTCATCACCAAAATACTTTCTGGCTATAGTTTCTGTAATAACCACCGTATTGGGTTCTGTTAAGGCCGTCTCCACATCTCCTTTGACTAAGGGAAAGCTAAATATTTTGAGGAAACTAGGATCAACTATATGCACCCGATCTTCTCGAAAACGCTGGTCTTCAAAGGTAACTATATTGGAGGTAGGGAAGGCCCGTGCAAATTCTTTGACCTCCGGCATTTTTTCCTTCATAAAAGGACCCACCCGCGGTACAGCAGCTGCACAATCAATGTTGAGTTCACCCCCTCGATATACTTTGTAGCGAATGCGATATAGCTCGTCAAAATTTTCATGGAAGCTATCGTAGCTCCGTTCATAGGAGACGTATTGTAGGATGAATATACAGGCGGCAATTCCCAGGGCGAGGCCCAGAATATTCAAAGCGGAATAGACCTTGTTTTTGGCAATATTTCTAAGGGTTATTTTGAGATAATTTTCATACATGGCGATGGGGTTGTTAGTGGATTGTTTGCGTTGAGATTTTAAGTCTAAATTCCTGAGCGAAAGGAAGGCATCTCGATTGTAAAGGAGGGATGCCTTTAGCCTACTTTTTTCTTTAAGGTTATCTTGAAACACTTCCCTAAAGTCTCCTTCGAATTAAACCTTTCTTCCCCATAAATAAAGCGGAGCAGGTAGGTTCCGATTTTTGGAGGTTCCTGGGGTGTTTGCATAGAAGGGAGTTAGGCGGATTTAGATACCTGAGATGGACAGTCGAGGAATTTTTTTCCAGAGTTGGGATTTCATTTCTTTTGAAGCCCTTAGGGCCTCAAAACCAGCATTGGTCACGTGGAAGAAGCGCTTTTTCTTTCCGCCGCGTTTAGGAGTTGCTCCCCCAAATTCTGAGGAAAGGAAGCCCTTCTTTTCCAATCTATATAAGGAGGAATGAACTGCACTGATATTGATTTTTCGGTTGGAAACAGCTTCAGCCTCCTTTTTTACCCCTACTGCATACGCTTCTTTTCCCAGGGCTGCAACCGTTAGCAAAATAAGCTCCTCAAACTCTCCAAGGTAGGTTCCTTTCATAGGTTATTTGATTTTCATCATAAATGTAAATAAAATAAATTAGAGTTCTAGGTGCAGAGTTCAATAGATTAAAGGAAACTCCTAGATGGCGGATAATCGGGATTAAATTTGGAGGACTAATTGAGGGAATAGACCTATTTGAAGCATCGATTTTTACCGCCTGTAATCAGGCTAAATTTCTTCCTATAAAGAGTTAGTCGATATTTGTTTATTTTTGAATATCAAAAAAAGGGCCCGTAAGCACGTGTGATAAGTGAGTTATGCTAGGGCCCCACTTCCTGCCGGAAGCCCTTAAAGGTATGTACATATTTCAAAATATGAAAGGAATTTACTAAAAAACTATTCGCGAAGTAAATTAAGGATGCCAGAATAGTCATTTCGCATAGGGTATTTTGTTTATGCGGACTATTCGCCACACAATAAATGCGCTAAAAGCACAATTTATGTCATTTGCATAGAAAAAATTACATATAGAATGTAATCGGATAATTTATTGTTTTGGAAATAAAATACTATTTTTGGGATTTTAGTTTATATTCATGGTGTGATAAGTGAGTTATGCGGTCGATATTTTCTGATGCCGCCTGAAGCGGGGAAAATGAGTGCGCCATCAATGCTCAAACTTCTTAAATAGAACCGCAGTCCCACATGAGGTCGATAAAGTTAAACTAATCATTAAGAAAGGATACCGACATATTCTTCATCGATATTTATGAGATAATTTTCCGAAACGAAAGCCGTTTTCTTTCCGGCTTTCAATAAGGTGCTGAAGGAAAAGGCGGGTCTCTCGGCAAAAGTACCTCCTCTTACTTTCAGCAAAACCATATCCTATACCGAAATTCACGTTGTTTACATTACTACCTAAGGTAGCTTGTGTAAAAATTAAACCAAAACCTTCAGCTCCATCTACTGGGACTACCCCAAACAAAGCTCCTGTTGCCAAGTGGAAGATTATCGCTTGGAAGAGGCAGAGAATACTTAATCGTTCCCCAAAAGGGGGTTGGCGTCCCATTGAACAAGAACAGGGGAATCAGGCCCCCGCCCAAAGACAGGTTATCAGATACCCCATAACTAAATTGATTAAATAATACCCAGGTATTTTGGTAATAGCCCGTTCCTTTTTCTAAAGAATAGCCATTCGTCCCAAAAAAGTAGCGGGTATTTATGCCATGGCTGGTTAGCCAAACCCCAGAATCGTATTGGGTATTTGAGATAATTCTGACCGATTTTATCGTCCGTTTGTTTAGGGTCAATTTTCCTGCTTCCCGCGTATTGATTAGTATTTCCTCGGAATTGCTATCTAGGATTTCCCCCAAATACCGGTTGCCATTATCCTGAATGACCATTACGTATGCGCTATCCTGTTTAAGGCGTTCCATTTCTTCCTGACTTATGGGATCATAAATAAATGGGGTTCGATTGATAGAAATAATAAGTCGCTTAGCAAGAAACTTAGTCCTATTCGTAGCGCAGTCTCGGATCTTTAATCTATTGCCTTGGGTGGACTCTATTGTCCCTGTTATCTGGTATGTAGTGCCATTTTCAAGATAGGTGATGGTGTCGCAAACCATGGTATAGGAATCACCCCCTACAGGAGAAAAGGAAGGGAGGGCATCTTGGGACTTTTTCGCATGAAGAGAAGTAAACGAGATGAGTATTGTCAGTAGGAAAGCGAGGTAGTAAGGTCTTTCATAAGATTTCATACAATTTGATTTAGATACAACGAAAGAAATCATTTTTCAGGATAAAGTTCTAGGAAATTTTTATCGGTTTCCTGTATGAAATAAATAAAGATTAGGATAAAAATGTCCAGAAGTTCCCCCAAACATAGCTATATCTGACTCAAAACATTTGCATACCTAACAATATTATGTATGTTTACCTAACAACATTAGGTATAAAAGTCTATTTATGGCCACTAAAGCACTCGTTGCCGCATCATCTAAACCCCTGATTCTTTCCATCCTAGCCCATGGGGAGAGTTATGGATACCAGATCATCAAAAATGTAGAAGTACTTACAGGAGGAGAACTTCAGTGGACAGATGCCATGTTGTATCCTGTACTTCATAGATTGGAACGCGATGGACTGATTGAATCACGTTGGGTGATCCAGGACAATGGCAGAAAGCGGAAATATTACAAGCTCACCAAGTTGGGTATCGAATCCCGGGAAGTGGAGAAAAAGCAATGGATTCGGGTAAATGAGGCGTTGGAGAAATTGTGGAGGGGAGGGCCTGAATTGGCGTTCGACAGTCTGGTAGGGAGAGGGTAGGGGAAGGGCAAGATAGTTTAATGGTCCATGGTCGACAGTCTAGGTTATGAAGGCTAGTGGCTCAAGAACCAAACTGTGGACCATCGACTATCCAACCATTTAACCTCTTTTTAACCAACCCAAGCTGTGGACCATCGACTATTCAACCATCTAACCCTCTTTCTGTGGACCATCGACTATCCAACCATTTAACCTCTTTTTAACCAACCCAAGCTGTGGACCATCGACTATCCAAGCATTTAACCCATAAATGAAAACAACTATTAATCCAAATCCCTATGAAATTTGACCTAAATTCAGCCTTAGCAAAATGGCGAAAGGAACTTCGTCAACATCCAGGGATAGAGCCCAGTTATCAGGATGAACTGGAAAGCAATCTATTGGACAGAATGGAAGACCTTCAAAATGAGGGACTATCAGCAGAAGAAGCCTTTCTTCAGGCTTCCCAAAGAACCTTGGAAAGCGTGGAGGAGCTAGCAGATGAGTATTTTAAGGTTTGGGGAATAGGGAACAAAAAACCCTCCTGGAAGCGAAAAGACGATCGTCTAGATTTTCTCCCGCCTCACTTGTTTTTCACCTATTTTAAGCAGGCCCTTAGGAGTATCCGGGCGGCGAGGTCCTATTTCTGGATCAATCTGTTGGGTTTAACTCTCGGGATTGCTTCGACCTTGGTATTGATTAAGTATGTGAGTTATGAATGGAGAACAGACCGTTTTCATTCAAACTATGACCGGATTGCCTTTGCTACCATCAAAGACACCCGCTAAGTCAACCCGAACTTTTCGAACCGACTGTGTTTTCCAAATTGGATTATGAGGCTTATCCTTTTATAGAGGCGCATACGGGGGTGAAACTATATGAACGCCCTTTGGTAGTAGATCAAAAAAATTTCCCAAGTAGGGTGATGGTCTCAGACAGTAACTTTTTTGAGGTGTTTGATTTTACTTTGCTTAAGGGAGCACACATAAAATTCTAAAAGATCCTACTTGTATTTTGATTAGTGAGCGTTTGAGCGAGCGGATATTTGGCCAGAAAGATCCGCTGGGAAAAGAGATCGAATTTGAAGGAGAGCGTTTTTTTGTGAAGGGACTACTCGAAAAGCCCAATCAAAATAGCTCTCTGAAATTTGATGCTATAGTTTCTACCTACCCGAAGAAGTTTTGGTCAAAGCAGGGCTTCGAGTGTTTAGTTTTTGCCCCCAACTACGATTTGGATAGTTTTAATGTAGAGATAGCAGATGCTCTACATGAGCACCCTTACTTTACGGAAAGTACCTTAGCTTATGTCCCCTATTCTCAACTATACTATGACAAGACCATCAATAGAGAAGGGAAACTCTCTTTTGGGGAAAGGAAGTATGAGGCCATTTTGGGAATTATAGCCTTGCTCACCCTGGGAATTAGCCTATTCAACTTTGTCAATTTGTACTCAGTGATTTTATTGAAACGAGGTAGAGAATTTGGGATCAGAAAGGTATTAGGTGCGGCAAGGAAAGAGTTATTAATCAATTTTTTCTTTGAAAATGGGATCAGCACCTTTCTGGCAGTGTCCATGGCCTCTCTTTCACTTGCATTTCTTTCTCCTGAAATTTCACAGTTTATTGGTAAGGAGATTTTCCAGGATACCCAATTAGATCTGTGGTTTTTCCTGGGTATATGGGTTTTTCTGATGGCTCTCACTACGATTTATCCAACGATTAAATTCCCCCGGATTCATCCTATTCAGGCGATAAAGAACAAAATCAAAGGAAGAAATTCTCTTTTAGGTAGCAAGGCGCTGATGACCACCCAGTTCGTCCTTACCATTGGGTTGATAATTGTTTCAATTTTTTTTGCCAAGCAACTTCATTTTATGCTCAACAAGGATTTGGGCTTTCGATCTGAAAATGTAGTGAGTGTCAACTTTTTCCCTAATGATCTTCCCCACTGGATTTACTCCAAAAAGTATGGGGATGACGAAGAAGCTGCAAAAGCTGCTTATCAGATACTCAAGGATGAACGAAAAGCCAACATGAAATATATTTCGACTGAATTGGCAAGTAATCCTTTTGTGGAGCATGTAACCTTCAGGAGTTCTCCGTTAGATTATTTTGAGATTGCCTGGAAGAAAACAGGACCGAGCTTCGAATATCACACGACATCCACAGTTTCCTCTACTCCCAATTTCCTCGATTTATTTGAGTTGGAATTGGTTGAGGGGCGTTTTTATTCGGAGGAGTTGGACGGGAGTAGGGAAAATAAGGTGGTAATCAATGAGGCTGCCAAAAAGTTTTTTGGAATAGATAGTCTGGAATCAGCCTATATGAGCAATCGGAATTGGGGAGATGATGAAGAACCCTATAAGGTAATTGGGGTTGTTAAAGATTTTGCCTTTGAGCATCTTTCTTTGGGGATTGAACCCCTGGTGATCCTTAACTGGGATGATAGAGAAAATTGCCTCGTTCATTTAACAAAAGGAAATGAGCAGAGGGCACTTACTTCTTTGGCTTCCCTATACGAAGAGGTTAACCCCAATCAGGATTTTACCTATAAGTTTGTGGATGAGGACATACAAGCTCTCTATACCTCTGATCGACGTGTCGTCAATATTTACACAGTTTTTACCCTTATCGCTTTGCTTATCTCGGCCTTGGGATTGCTAGGGATATCCTCTTACGATATTCAGCTTCGAATCAAAGAGATTGGTATCCGGAAAATCAGCGGAGCTACCGTAAGCCAGATTATGCAATTGCTAACAAGAGACTTTTTCAGATACTTGCTGATTGCGGTAGTTATCGCCTGTCCGCTGGCAGCTCTTGCGGTTATCAAATACTTAGAAAACTTTGCAAATCGGACGGAGTTATCCCCATGGGTCTTTGTCGTTGCAACCGTGTTCACCTTGGGCATTGCCTTGATCACGATGTGGAGCCATACCTATCGGGCGGCGGTCAGAAATCCGGTTGAGGCGTTGCGGTATGAATAGGGTAGGTTAATAGTCGATAGACCACAGACCACCGTTTTTTTGAGGAGAGGGGCAAGAGGAGTGAGAGTTATTTCGAATTTCTAAGGAATCTCGCAGCTAACTCCTACCGACTCAAGGTGCTCAAACTGTGGACCGTCGACTATCCAACCATTTAACCCCTCTTCCCCCGCTGTCTCCGCTTTTTCTTGGCCTTGAAACTCGTTTCTTTATTGGATCTCCCTTTCCCCCGTCTTTTGTAAGATTTGGACTTTCTGTCTCGATCATAGGAAGATTTGGGCCCCTTGGAGCGTCCTTGTGGGCTGCTGAGGGTTTCGTTGAGGTCAGTTTGCTGTGAAAGGCCTAATTTTTCCATTTCATAAGCGAGAAGCTTGGCTGTGAGTTCTTCTTTGGTGAGGTTTCCAAAGAGTACATGGGCTTTTTCCAGGAGCTCGTTGTCTACCTTTCCTTTGGGACTCTGTTCCAGCACATCTAAACACCAGGTTTCCAGGTGAATTGAAGATATATCAGTGGCACTAGGGACATCGACTTTTTCAAATTCTATGCCCAATTGTTTTTGAATGCGGTTGATTTTGTGGGACTCCCTTCCGTTGATAAAGGCCAGGGAGATCCCCTCTTTTCCGGCTCTGGCCGTTCGCCCACTTCGATGGGTATAATACGGAATATCTTCCGGAAGACTGTAGTGAAAAACGTGACTCAGGTCATTCACATCTATTCCCCGTGCTGCTACATCTGTAGCTACCAGTAGTTGAAGCTTGTGATCTTTAAACTTCCCCATCACAAAGTCCCGCTGTTTCTGGGAAAGATCTCCATGTAGGGCATCGGCCGTGTATTTTTTGTGAGAGAGTTGATCGGCTAAGTGTTGGGTGTCCCGGCGCGTGCGACAGAAAACCACGCCTCGAATATCGGGGTCGAGATCCAAAAAGCGGGTAAGGGCTTTGAACTTATTGGCTTCTTTCACCACAACGAACTGATGGTGGATATTGGTGTTTACCTCATTCTGGGTATTGAGTTTTACCTCATAGGGTTGATCCATGTACTTGGAGACTATCTTGCGGATGTCTCGGGACATGGTAGCCGAAAAGAGCCAGACCTGTTTATCTTCTGGGGTATAGCTGAGTATTTTATCGATATCTTCTTTGAAGCCCATATTGAGCATTTCATCGGCCTCGTCCAAAACCAAGTACTTTAGCTGGTCGAGTTTGATGGCTTTGCGTTTGATGAGATCGATCAACCTCCCTGGAGTGGCAATAATAATATGTCTACCCTTTTTCAGGTCTTTCATCTGGGCAGTAATGGAAGCCCCTCCATAAACAGCCAGGAGCCGTACTTTGGGAAGATGTTTCCCAAAGAGGGTGAGTTGCCCAGCTATTTGTTGCCCCAACTCTCTTGTGGGAGCCAGGACCAGAGCCTGGGTAAATTTATCTGAGGGATCGATTCGTTCTACCAAAGGAATACCGAAGGCAGCTGTTTTTCCTGTTCCGGTTTGGGCAAGTCCGATAAAGTCTCTGTCATCTCCCAGCAGTTGAGGGATGGATTTTTCTTGAATCTCACTTGGACTTTTGAATCCCAACTCTTTAATGGCCTCCAACACAGGTTCCGAAAGCCCTAAGTTTTCAAATGTTTGCGACAAGATGTGTGTATTAAATCAAAACGTTTTTCAGGGCGCAAAGGTCGTTAAAATTATTGACAGTTGAGGGGTAATGAGAATTTTTCCCCTCAGGGTTACCCATAATATATCTTAGGGGTTCCTTTCCAGGGTAAACTTAAGGGGTTTTTTGTCAGGTTTTACCCAAGATTTTCTAGCCAGAGGAGAAAATAAACAACCCTTAGAATAATAGGCCAACGGACCATATTTCTTTCTCAAAGGAGAATTCAGGAATTGGTTGAGTGCATTTTCCAGGTTCCTGGATTCCTGGTGTTCCATATACCAATATATCAATATCAACCAGTATTGGGTGATCGTTTCATGATACCCCATGTTATCTGTATTAGGCGTGCCTACCGATTCATTGTATGAGGTGATTCCCTTACGCAATTTTAGCAGGGCTTGGGAAAAGTCGTTGTGCCAGGCATACCAAAAACCCACCACTAGATGGGCCTGATGAGTCCATTCTTCCTTCGGAAGGGTATGGGCTTCAAACTGTCGGACCAGTTGCTCAATATCTGTTTGGGTAAGTTGCTTCATAAGGTATCCGCATAGAAAGGCAAGATTCGGGCATATCCAGCTTCCAAAATTTGAGAAAGATGGTGTTGAATTTATGAAAGTCTACTGCTAATCCATTTGATCTGTCCATTGTGGTTGGACTCGTGTTCGCATACATGGAACCACTTGCAGTAATTGTTTGTGGGTCCGTTGGACCAAAAATTGTCATCTGTCTCCATGAGCCAATCATCATCTCTTTTGGCAAATTCTGATAAGGTGTGTTCCCTGACGGAACTCAATTTCTCCAGATAAAAGTCAAGAGAATTTCCTTTGATTTCCTTACGAGCTCTTTCCCCTAGTTCCATTGCTACCGCATAGGTTTCTCTGTCTCTGGGGTCCCAATCTCCCCAGCGCCTTCCTTCGAAGGTATTAACCTGGTAAAAGCGTTCCGTAGCCGCAAGGTGGAGGAGCATGGCCCCAATAGAGTTAGATTTATCATCGTGGAGATAATCTAGTTCTTTGGTACTCAGGCCTCGGACGGGATACAAAATGGTATCTCTCATCCAGGTGAGCATGGAGACCAGGGTTCCTACATGAGGGCTATAGCCTTCTCTGGGGCCGACTAAATTAATGTCATTGGCTGCATTCACTTGTTGGGCACAAGCCGTTTGATTGAGGGAGAGAAGGGCTCCACCGCTAAAGGCGAGTAGGGAAGTTTTTTTGACAAATTTACGCCTGTCGAAGGGGGAATATTCAAGATTCATAAAGGAAATGTGTTTAAGGTAAAAGGAAGTATTTTATCCTTATACGAGGATGGGCAACAAAGATGCTTATCAGAAGAAATGCTTTAATCAGATACCCTACTTAACAATCCCTAAATGAAGGATTCTTCCCCCTGATTGATTGACTGGGCTAACACTCTTTCCGATCACTACTCCATCTTCTGGAGCATAATATTCTCGAATCAAATTCCCAAAAACGTCTCTAAGGGTTGCGATCAGGTCCCCTTTTTTGACTAGGTCTGTTAGGTTTACGGTAACAGTAAGCAAGCCACCGGTATCTGTATAGATCCAGTAAGACCTCTTGCAGATAATGGCCTCCTTTTGAGGCTTTTCTATTTCATCTGAAGTCATTTCAAGGTAAGATAACACATTGTGAATGCCTTCTATTCCACTTTTGATGAGCTTTTTTTGAAAGGTGTTGGGGTTACCCACCTCGAGTGTAATTGCTGGGATATCTAGAGATTCCGCCGCCCCCCTTAACGTACCATCGGAGGGAGGATTATGAACAATGATTTGGGCATTTTGGAGTAAGGCTAGTTTCCTCGTTATGGGGTGTTTCATGTCAGCTCGGATGTAGTAAGAGTTTACCCTTCCTAAACTGGCTGTGTGTAAGTCCAATAGATAATCAAAGTGTTTTACTATTCGATGAATAAAACGGTAGGCATAGACTTCACTTACATTACCATCAGCTTTTCCTGGCATGATATGGTTGAGATCAACGCCATCGTTGAAGCGTCTTTTTTTTCGGTTAAAAGAGGGTATATTCACAACGGGAATGCCCACAATGATTCCCTTGAGTTCTTGGACATCGATTTGAGTGAATAGGCGTTGAATTACAGGTATTCCATTCAACTCATTGCCGTGTACCGCCGCGGTGAGCCCTAAAATGGGAAAATCATCTTTCCCTCTCGCCACAATAATAGGAACACAAATGGGGCTTCCCAATCCATTTGAGATGATCTTGAGCCAATAGTAGGCGAGAGATTGTTTAGGGGTATCCGCCAGCTGGAATTCCTGGATCATTTGAATATCCTGATGACTTTCTAGTTTTATGATTGACATATTCAATTAGGATTTGGACAAATTGTTCTAAAATGGGTTTGCCGCTTTGTTCTTGTAGATTCAGAAAGCCTCCTACACTGAGGGTATTTATTTCGGACAATACCCTTTTGCCCATATCTCCCATCAGCGTATCTATCCCTGCTATCAAAATACCTTCTTTCTCTAGTTTTGGAGATAGTTGTTCAACCAAAAATTGCTCTTCTGGGGTTATTTTACTGGCGATGGAAGTCCCTCCTTGGGCGACATTGCAAAGCCAGGATCCTTGAGGAGGTAGCCTTAAGGAGGCGCCCAGTACCTTTCCATTTACAATAATGATTCGTTTATCCCCTTGGTCCACGTGCTTCATAAACTTCATGGCCAGGTAGCCTTGCTCTTGTATGTAGCTTCGCTGGTTATCTAAAAAGGTCGAAGCAAAGTGTTCTTGGCTCCCTTCGTAAAGGAATTCTCCATCCACCTTTAGGATGCCTTTTCCTCCATATTCTCTGAGAGGTTTGAGAACAATGGGAAACTGTTTAGCAAAAGTTAGGATATCATCTCGCCTGTAACACAGTTTCATAGGAGGGCACAACGAGGGGAAATTAAGGAGATAAGCCTTATTACTCGTTTTTTCAATTCCCAAAGGGTGATTGATGAATAATACTGCTCGATCCCATTGGGACAAAAATTCCATGAATTCCCACTTTACGGGCCGGGGGAGTCGCATTAGAACGACATCGTATGTGGGTACGTATGCCTTCTTGTACGTGCCCAGGAAAGCCTTCCCCTTTGCATCAAAAGAAAAATCTTCACCTACTTCACCTACATGGATGGGACCTGGTTGCAACTCCTTGAAAAATGGATCATTTTTGGGATTCCCCCTACTGGCGACATCTACCAAGGCAGTTTGAGGGTGAGCCCTTAGTGTTGGAAGCAGGGAGTAAATAGGATTCCTGTCATGGTGAACCCGATGATCTGTTAAGACGAGAAATCGCAAAGCTTTTTCCATTTTGGGTTTATTCTAGCTTGATTTCTTCTACCAAGGCTGGATCGTCATTGAGGGAGCGAAAAAGTCGATGTTTGAATCGTCCCTTGGCATTGATCAGCATAGCGGCCATTTTGTCTATAGCAATAGTAGCCAAAATAGTTTGAATGTATCCTTCAATTAAGTCGTCTACACTGATTCCCAGTCGGTTAAAATCTTTTCTATCCATCATGATCAATCGAGAGCTATCCGTAGTGAAAGTACCGTCTTCTTGTTTGATTGACAGATTGGTACCGAGAATATCCCATGAATTTTTGCCTTCGCCTAAGGTATCAATAAGAGGGAGGCTGGCCCTTCTTGCATAAACTGACAGTGGCTTCATCCCTTCCCTTGTACTATGGACCATCATGCGGATATCTGCTGCATAGGAATTATTTTTCCGATCAGGCATCGTACCTACGTGAAAAAACTTTCCCTTAAGTCCAGTTGAACTCCATTGATAATTTCCAATTAAACTCTGAACGATGAATTTGTCATAGGGAAATTCGATTTCCAAAAATGCTTGGAGTTCTGCCTCATTGACGATGGTATATACCCCTTGCCCTGCATTTCCATAGGGAACCTTAATCACAGCCTGTCCCCCCATCTTACGGACCCAGATGGAAATCTCATTTTTTCGAACATCCCAAATTGTTTCTGGTGTGCGAATCTGAAGGCCAAAAGGGGCAATTTCTGCGTTGAAAAGATCGTAGGCTTTCGCCGCAATCATTTTATTTCGGCCGCCAGCCAAACAGGTGATGATAGGATTGAGAATCACAGTCTTACAATGCACCGGAATTCTCGTCCAAGGCTTTTGTGTTACGTATCGGAAAGCTCCTCGGATTTTTATCCAATTCTCTTCCTGAGAGCGAATTTCAAGTATGTTTTCAATGAACCTCACTGGTGGATCGGGATCAAAACTAAAGAAAGGCACTAGGTGAACGGGTTCTTGAAAGACATCTGCCATAGTCGCAGCGTAACCAGAGGCTTCCATCTCATTTTTATCATATAATACAGCAAGGCCTCCTCCAGGAATTTTGGGCCTTTTGGCCTTAAGGAAGGGGCGAAAGGTCCTTTCCACGTAGCGCAAATAGCCCCCTTGTTCAACATTATCATCTAGTAATGGGAGAGACTTTTGTCCCGAAGGGCTTGAATTGGTCTCAATGACGACCATTTTTCGATTACCTGCCGAATTCGTAACATGGAATAGGTCAGCTCCTGCATGCAAAAAAAATTTAGGCTTGTAATTGATGAGGTCTGTTAGCCTATCTTTACTCACAGCCGGGTTAAGGTGACAATAGCGATTAATAATCCTTTCAGGTTTGAGGTTCATAAAATAGGCGACCATAGGATGGATTTGGGCATTTAATGCTTTGGGGTACCAGTGGTTCGCGGGTTCAAATTCACCAGGATTTATCGTTCTGGACTGGAGAGTCTTCATTCTTGACATAGGGGAAAAAAGAAATCATATTCAAAAGCAAATGAGAACTAAATTTTCTGAAAATCAAAACAAAAAAATCTCCTTAATTTCATTTCATCATGAATAAAGAACGATTTTTTATCGGTTGTGATTGGGGCACATCCTCCATAAGATTGGCCTGGATCGACCGGGAAACCCTTATTGTTAACACCCATATCCAGGCATCATTGGGGATAAAAAAAGTCTATGAGGAATGGAGTGGGGAAAAAAATAAAATAGCTCTATCAAGGGAGGCCTTTTACCTGCAAAAACTCACCCCTCTCCTCCAAAAATTGGCAGAAAAGGCTGGGGCAAATATCCAGAATATGCCACTGGTCATATCGGGCATGGCTTCCTCAAGTATCGGAATAAGGGAGCTGGCCTATGCCCATTTGCCATTTTTCCTGAAGTCTTATCAAGGGATAACCCACATTCTATCTAATACAACTCTTTCTCATCCCATCTATATAATTTCTGGGGTAGAAAAGCCTGGTGATGTGATGCGCGGAGAAGAAACGCAGGTACTGGGTTTACAATCCATAATAGAGGACTCCACTTACCGGATAATATTGCCTGGAACACATTCCAAGCACATTCGAGTTGAAAGTAGGCAAATAGTAGATTTCTCAACCTTCATGACAGGAGAGCTATTTGACCTCCTTCGACACAAAAGTATTTTGGTGAACTCTTTGATTGAAGCCTCCCTTTTAGAGATAGAGGGAAATGAAATTTCTTTTCAAGAAGGAATCCAAGCGAGTCATTCCCACAATATACTACAGCAAATTTTCTCCATCCGCGCTAGGGATTTACAAAATAGGATGGGGAAGAAAGAAGGATTTTTATTTCTCAGTGGCTTGCTGATTGGACAGGAACTAAGGAATATGGACAAGGGGGAGGATTCTCCCATTTATGTTGTAGGTTCCTCTCGGTTGAAAAGCCTATATGAAATGGGGTTAAAAACCTTAGGCTTCGAAAAGCAATTAGCCCAGATTCCCCAGGTCCCAACTGATTACCTGAGTTTTCTGGGGCAGGCTCAAATTTTAACGGATAGTTTAAGTAATTGAAACCCTGAATACTCCTTAAATTTCCTTTTCTTCTTCCACTGGAACGTCAAAGGCTACTGTACGCACCTCTCCCCGAATTCTCATTTGTACCCATAAGCGATAGTTGCCCGCTTTAGGGAAAGCATAGGGAAAGGAGACGGTGTTGGATAGCCCTGCTTCTTTCATCCGCATTTCAATCTCATCCTTCATGCTGGTCGCAGCATTGGGATCCTTGCGAATTAACTCCTTTGCGGCTTCGGATAGGGAGTCAATAGGAGCACACAAGGTGAGCACATCGTCATTGATGCGACTGGCAAAGGCTTCCTGAGCGGCCATTGAAATCGTGCCTACTGGGTGAAGATGAATAAACACACTGGCGTCTTCATTGACAACAGCTGCGTGTCCTAGCATACTCAAATAGGGCTCAAGCGGAAGAGGAAGCCCATCTTTGGTGCTGATGGCCTTAAACTTAAGCGATTGAATCTGATTAGCAATGATTTTTTTATCTGCATCCTGTTCCCAAATAATGGAAATATCTTCCCCAATGGCATGGGTATTATCTTGATAAGTCTGGAAGCGATACCAACTGTCATCTGAATCTTTTCTGCCTTCTTCTTGAGCCACCAGTACGATTTCCGCTTCTTCACTTTCCTTTGGTTCCGGAACTTGTATTTCTTCGAAAAGGGTTTCGCTCAATCCGCTCTGGTGAACGATGTCGACAAACAAGTTGTAGGTGCCTGCGGGAATTTCCGAAGGGAGCAAAACGTCAAAGGTAGTGGAATCTCTTTTGATGGGGTGAAGGTGGGCAAATTCGTTCCGTGTTTCTTTTTCGACCATGAAAACATGCAGGTATTTTCCATGATCTGGGACCAGGTCCCCTGGTTTTCGGTCGTACCATCTGGGGTCGGATAGATCTATGGTAAGCATGCGCTCATTAACCTTTTCTGTTAATTCCGTTCGAAAAGGAGTAGCCTGAAACATCCGATTTTTATAGTAATTTTCTTCTGCCTTCCACCAGTTATCACCAAAGCGCAAGATTCCTATCAAAGCAAGCCCTGTGATCCCAGCGATAATGAAGGCTCTATTTCTGCGTTTATTGCTGAGTTTTTCTCCTACATCAGTAAGTGCTTCTCCCACACTGGCATAGATTAGGGTCATCATTCCGAAGAATAGGATAAGGCCCATGATGGCCAAGCCAATGGTTAGGCCCTGGGGCATGTCGGGCTCGGCAATTGCGAGGGATGGGATGGGAACTACTGTAGTTCCTTTACCTTGGAGACCATTGACGATAACCTTTACACTTGCAGACCCATATTCCATGAGCCAAATTTGGCCATTGTACATGGAGGGATCTCCGGTTACAGGTTCTAAGGCTTCTGGGGGAGGAGCACCATCGCTGCCATTGCGGAAATAAATACCTTGAATGCCTACCGAGTTAACGCCTTCTTCAGGAACTTTGACCGAGATTTGGGCCAGGCCCGGAACCACTTCTGGTGGCATGATATTGATCAATACATCATATTCTCCTGCTTTACCCTCCAGAATGATATTAGGGCTGCCGATATGGGCTACATGAAGGCCATATACAGCTATGCAGAATAAGAAAAGGAATATCTTTTTCATATTTTTAATTAGTCCATATACTTTGTAGACAAAGTACTTCAGGGCACCGACCCAAGTCTCATTAACGTTTCAGTTCTTTCATCCATAAGCCCCAACTGATTCCTATGCGTGCAGATAGAATGGCAAATACAGCGGCTAAAGCAAATCCTTGGATTAAAGCCATTTGACTGCCTTGGAAGGTGTGGAAATTGCTCCATCCAGGCCAGTTAGGATTAGCACTATAAGGAATAGAAGGCGTCAAGAAAAAGGCATTACCTGCTTTCTGGCTTAGAAGGAAGGCGCCAAAAAACCATTGGACAGCAAGAAGAATGGCAAAGAAAGTAATACCTAGTATGAGTGCCCTTAGCCATTTGTTGCTTTCTTGCATACGCTGGTTGATCAGGTCCATGGCAATAGCCGGTGCTATGAAAAGAATGGGAAAGTCCATAGATACATAGTGGTCCACCGGATTGTGAATGGGCCCCAATAGGGGAGAGGCAGGAAGGAGTTGGAGGATCCAGTTGGTCCCCAGGGTAAAAGCCATATACCATAAGACAGAGGTCGTAATAGACCACTTTAGCTTACTCGACATGGCAGTGGCTACCATAAACAAGGGGAATATGATACAGCAGACTGTATAAAAGCTAGGCAAGCGCATTTCATTGGGCCCCAAATATTCCCAAAACAACATGCCGAATAGACAGAAAAGTGCTCCAGAAACGATGGGTAATAAATTGTGGACTCGCTTGACAACCCGTTGGTCATTGGATTCCAAACTGACTCTATTTTGGTAGGAGAGAAGGGTAATCATAGACCCGATGACCAAGGTAATCAAACCGATGGCCAAGAGGGCATGTGGTGGGCTCAAAATTTTCACATCCAGGCCATAGGCAGTGTGCCACCAATCGTCCATGGGCGCGGAGGTAGCCATGGCCAAGGCCCCCCAAACGGCAAATAAGGCACCTAAAGGGGCTCTGAACCCCCAAAAACGCACAGTTCTATCTTTTATCGAAGGATTTTTAGAGAAAGTATTAGCAAACATTTGATAACCACCTCCTAGACCTCCCAGTAATCCTCCAAAGTAGATAAGGAGATGGGGGGAAGAAAATTGGGAATCTCTTCCGATGGTCATATGCCAGGAAATATCCCAAATAAGGCCTGTAACTATGCTGGCAGCCGATAGAACCGCTGCATAAATGTACCAGGGCATGGAAATGGAAGAAACTTGACTTTGGGTACTTTGTTGAATGGGAGGGGATGCTACTGCGTCCATAGTTGGGGAAAATTTAATCTCTATAAAACAGGATTCTATAATACGAAAAAAGTTGGAACCTATGTCCAATTTAGCCAAAAACGGGCTAATTAGCGAGTTAGTTTCCTAAAAAATATTGAGGGGTTTATTCCCAGTTTCCTTTGGTCTATCAAAGGAATTTTCTTCTGGGCGATTTCAAGGGGATGGCAGCCAGGGCTTTCCCTAATTTATGCGGAAGTAATAACTTTTGGTTTTACTCCCTTGAAAAGGCTTCAAACGCCTGTTCAATTTGCTCTGTACCGAGCGGTGTTCCTTCATGGATAAGCACTTGGTACTTAAAAGTGCGAGATTGTCTTGGGGGTAAGAAAAAATCCAATACTTTTTTATCATGTGAAAAGATTTTTTGTCCTAATGGATTGGCTGAAAAAAGTCCATAACCTCTTGCATGCCAATAAGTTGGGTAGCCGGGATTTTGGGGATGGTCCAAAATGAAAACCTGTACAGGATCTCCTCCAATAAAGGAGCTTAACTGCATCCATTTTGCTCGCGTTCCCCAAACCTCCATTCCATAAATTCCCTCACTGGAAAGGTATTCCCCATAAACCCCTGTTGTATCGCTAATCGCTTTTTCACTGGCTTGCCCATTTTTCATGACCCGCTTAGCGGGCTTGGTGATGGGGTGTTCCAACTCTTTTGCAACGCGTATAGCGAAAAAGCCTTCTTTGTTATCGGTGAAATTTACCCGTTTCTCCTGTGCAGTTAAGGTGGATATACGGCTTATACTATAGGTGTTTTCCGTATTTCTAATGGTAAAGGTGGCTTCTTCTGTTAGGAGGGTTGTACCATCCGTGTCTAACCAGTCCATGCGTACCAGAAAAGAAACAGATTCATCCCTTTCCTTCATATTCACTACTTCTCGATGGCGAATTACCCCATAGGACTTCTTTGCTGAATTGCGCTTCGCAAAGGAATTATTCCAATAGTCGATGCCATTCACATTGCCGTAATTCATCCAAATTCCTACATGGTGGGGGTGATCTGTACGCTCCCCTACCCGAGGTTCATAAGGAAAGCCCCGTGATAGGATTTTACCCGCAAGGGTATTGACCGGATACAAGAAGGGTTTCTCGAGCGTATCACTGTAATGGTAGGCCGTAAGAAGTTGGTCATTCGCCCATACCTGAATCTGTTGGTAGGATTCTAGGTGTTTCAGTTTGAGCTTATGAAGGGTCTGTGTCTGTATCAAAGGTGCTGAAACTTCCGATTCTTTATAATTATGAGTTACGAAAATCAGCAGGGAAAAACAAGTCCCTAAGATTAACTTTATGTTATAGAACATGGAGAAGCTGAGTCAAGTGGGTGTACAATTAGGGAAGTTAAAATAGGGAAAATTGGAGAAATAGACTACTGAAAAAAGAGGTTAAATGGTTGGATAGTCGATGGTCCACAGAAAGAGGGTTAGATGGTTGAATAGTCGACGGTCCACAGTTTGGGTTAGTTAAAAAGAGGTTAGATGGTTGGATAGTCGATGGTCCACAGTTTGGGTTAGTTAAAAAGAGGTTAGATGGTTGGATAGTCGATGGGCCACAGCTTGGTTCTTGAGCCATACTAGCCTTCATAACCTAGACTGTCGACCATGGACCATTATACTATCAAACTCTTCAAATCCAGACTGTCGACCATGGACCAATAAGCCATCAAACCTCTCCAAACCTAGACTATCGACCTTTCAGCTATTCTACCTTCAACGTCTTAATTCGCACCCTCCCATCATCCATTTCTATATCGACGGTAGCGGAGCCGTTAGGATAATTTAGCTGGGTGCGGTGTTCACTCTCTCTTCTTACTTCGAATTCTTTTCCGAAACGCACATGACCATCACTGTGGTAGACATCAATTTGGCCTCCTCCGCCTAAAATTTCCAGGTCTATATCTCCGTCTTCACTTCTTAAGTCATAGCGCCCTTCATCATAAAGGTGGGTAGATAGGATCATGGATCCGTCATCTATCTGGGCACGAACTTGCTCGAAATTCCCGTCTACGATGGTAAAATCTCCATCTTCTCCGCGGATATCCAATTTCCCATTGCCATTGGATAGGTACAAATCTCCATCATCCAGACGGATTTCGAAATCATTCCCGGTACAATTCCGAAATTCTGCGTC
The DNA here is from genome assembly GCA_965263105.1 of Bacteroidia bacterium. Taxonomy (GTDB): domain Bacteria; phylum Bacteroidota; class Bacteroidia; order J057; family J057; genus JBCCTX01. The sequence continues at coordinate 4,127,230 of CBDHGL010000003.1, forward strand.
GCCATCCTCGGCATCCAACAGGACCGTGCCTTCCATCCCTACGACTAGATAGTCATCATCGTCTCCATAAAGTTTAAGATCAAGCCCTTTGGGGACCTCTATATCAATTGTATAGCGTTTTTCATTGACATAGTGGAATCCCACGTTTACCTCAAGCTTATCGCGTATGACTTCTCTTATGATGGCTTCATCTTGATCGAGTTCCACCTCGATGAAAAAGTTCTCTTCATATTTCTTTTTGGGCCAGGCCTTTTCAACAATTTCTCGATGAACCACCAAGCGAATATCCGTGCGATCACTTCCTTTTATGCTTACCTCGGCATCGTTGGAGCGTAGTTCCAGGCTGCCATTGGGATCTATGGGATACTTTTCATCCAGATGGTATTCACTTGATTGGCCGGATAGGGTAGACAGACCAAAACATACGATGGTAATTAATAAGACAAAATGTTTCATATGGGTCAAGTTTCTTTGTGAAAGAGGAACAGTCCTCCTATAGGTAAGATACAAAACCAGGCGAAAGGGTTGCAAGAGCCTTACTCATATTTCAATGATTCTACGGGGTTCACTTGAGCTGCCCGTAGGATTTGAAAGGAAATAGACAGCGTAGCTAAGACTAGGAGGATTCCAATCGGGATGAGAAAGGTCCATCCATCCAACTCTGTTCTGAAGGGAAAGCGGTTGAGCCAGTTTTGGATACCTAGCCATATGAGGGGAAGGCTAATAGCCGTAGCTATACCAATTAGCGCAAAGAAGTCCTTGGACAAGAGGGTCCAAATTTGGGAGATGCTTGCACCTAAAACTTTGCGAATTCCTATTTCTTTGGTCCGTTTAAGTGCCATGTAAGAGGCCAGGCCAATAAGGCCTAATGCCGCAATTAAAATGGCCAAGGCTGTCAAAAGGCTGAAAAGCTGGAGAAAGCGTTGGTCGGTAGCATATTGCAAATCAAAATTTTCATCTAGAAAGAAGTAGGTAAAAGCACTGCCCAAAAAGTGTCTATCCCATGTTTCTTTCATGTCTTGAATCAGCCCTGGTAGCTTATCGGTACTAATTTTTACAGAAGCAAAGCCCCAAAAGCCATTGGAGTACATCATGATCATGGGAAGGAAAGGTTCCTTTACCGATCGTTGGTGGTAGTTTTTGACTACGCCCATAATGGTCCAGGTTTCTCCCCAGTAATCAATTTGTTGGCCAATCGCCTCTTCGGGAGATCCAATTTTCCATTCTTCCATGGCTCTTTCGTTTATGAGGACCTTATATCCCTTGGAGTTTACCTCAAAATCTTTCCCTGCCAATAGCTCAATTCCCATTTGAGGAAGATAATGTTCGTCTATCCACTGCATGTAGAAAGCCAGGTTATTTCTCTCTTTCGAACCGTGCAAACCAATTCCAGTAGTGGTACTCATTTCTAGGATGGAATTGCCTTGTACGACATTTGATAGGGCTATACTCTGAACATCGGGATGTTGAAGGATGGTATTTCTAAATCCTGGGAAATTATTCTGCAGAGAATCCATATTGGGAGAACGTAATACCAAGGTTTGTTCAATATTAGTGCCCAGGTCTTTGTTCTTCATGTAAATCAATTGAGAACGGAAAACCCCCAGACCTACAATCAGCATCAGAGATAGAGAAAATTGAGTAACGATCAACCCTTTTCTAAGTAGTCTTCCTTTGCCCGAGTGCACAAAATTCCCTTTGAGCATGAGGATAGGCTTATAGGAAGATAAAATCCAGGCAGGATAGAGCCCTGATAAAACGATACTGAGACTTAGTAAACCTAGTAGTTGAGCCCAAAATAGTACATCTTTGATAAAAAACCCTTGGATAGGAATACCCGTTAGGTATTCAAAAATGGGCTGGAAAGCTTGGATGATACTTAGGGCTACCAGGCCTGCCAATAGGTGGATCAAAGCAGTTTCAAATAGAAACTGAATAATGAGTTGTTGTCTTCTGGAGCCAATGGTCTTGCGTATACCTACCTCTCTAGCACGTTCCAGGGCCCTGGCGGTGGCCATGTTGATATAGTTTACAATGGCCATTAACAAAATAAAGAAGGCAATGATTTGGAGAAATTGGACACTCTGGCCATCGCCATTAGGCTCTGCTTCAAAAGGTCGATGGGAGTGTAAATGAATATCTTTAATAGGTTGTGCCACCATCCGTTCCTCTTCCATAAAGCCCTCCTGGTGAAGCCTGTCTGTGAGGGCTTCCAGCTTTTTATTGAATGTAGGGATTTCTTCCTCAGAGTTTAACAAAATATAGGTATAGTCATTATTGCTATTCCAATTGTCTTCTTGGTACTCCCAACTATCCCCATAGGCAGCAAAAGCTGTTTTGTAGGAAACCAACATATCAAATTTCAAGTGGGTATTCAGGGGCAACTTTTCTATGACCCCTACCACGCTTAACCTCACTTGCCCTTCACCATAATTGATGGTCAGTAATTTCCCGATAGGGGCTATTTTTCCAAAATATTTTTGGGCGATCTCCTCTGTAATGAGTACCTCATATGGCGCTTTGAGAGCTGTATGGGGGTCGCCTTCTATAAATTTATAAGAGAAAAGATCCAGGCAAGAAGCCGTGGCCAGGTAGACCTTGTCCTCTCTATAGGCCTGGCCTTCGTAGCTGAAATCCTGCGTTTCCATGTATTGGAAACGAGCGAAGTCGATGGCTTCAGGAATTTCTCTTACCACTCTAGGTCCTAGAGGAATATAGCTCATGGCATCTTGATCAGTAAGGCTCTCTCCTTCATAATAATCTAGGGTAATTCTTACGATGCGTTCGGCTTGACTGTACATGTCTTCATAGCTTCTTTCAAAGCGGACATATTGTAGAATCATCAGGCAAGCGGCCAAGCCCGTTGCCAAACCCATTATGTTCAGCAAGGAATACAAACTATTGCGGTTCAAAACGCGTAGGGTGGTAATGAGATAATGTTTTAGCATGGTGTGGGATGTTTATTCGGATCTCAAGGCTTCGACGGGATTGGCTCTAGCTGTTTGTAAGGTTTGTATACTCACAGTGAATAAGGAAATAAGCAGTAGGCATCCTATGGGGAAGAGAAAAATGTCCAGCCCGTAGGAAAAGGCGAAGGCATAATTAGATAGCCAGGAGCTAAGAAATAAGATAGATAGAGGAACAGCTATCAAACCTGCAAAGGCTATTAGGAGGATATATTCTTTTGACAAAAGGAGTAGCAACTGATCCACTTGAGCCCCCAATACCTTCCTAATTCCAATCTCCTTGGTGCGTTGCTTCATATTATAGGAGGAGAGGCCAAAAAGACCCAGGCAGGCGATGCCGATAGCTAATAAGGAAAATAAGCCAAAGAGCTGACCGAAGCGCTTGTCCTCGACATACTGCTCCTGGAATCGTTCATCCATGAAGAAATAAGAAAAATTGTTTCCGGGAAAGACTGAGGCATAGATTTCTTCGGTCTTTTGAAGGGTTTGGTCCAGGTCTTTAGCTGAAATCAATAGGGTATAGGAATCATAGGTCGAGTAAGTAGGTAGAAAAATAAGGGGCTCAATGGCGTAGCGTAGGGATCGTTGATGAAAATCTTTGACGATGCCGACTACTTCCCAGGGCTTATTGGAGACTTTTATTTCTTGGTTGAGGAGTTCACCCGGGTCGGGGTAGCCTAGGAGCCGCGCTGCAGACTCATTGAGCATGATGACATTGAGCTCTTGGAAGCTCGTTTTGTGGTCGCTTCTGACAAAAGATCTCCCATGGGTGAGCTCAAGCCCATATACTTCTACGAAGTCATGATCAATATTCATCCGATTGAGCATGACTGCATTTTCAGGCCCTCTGACATCACTAGTTACGTTAAATGTTCGGGGAAGTCGGTCCCCCGCAAGCTGCATGGAGCTTGCCACAGCTTTGACCTGAGGAATCCTTTCCCATTCGTTTTTGAGGGTTTGAACTCGATTGATGAATGTTGAATCAAATGAGTTCATCACGGGACCATGCACGACTAGTTTCTGTTTGAGGTCAATTCCCAGGGATTTCTTTTGCATGAATTGAAGTTGCTTGTAGACGGCAAAAGTAGCGAGTATCAGGAGGAGAGAACAGGCAAATTGAAAGACTACTAGGCCCTTTCTCAAAAGTATACCTTGGTTGTTGCGGGTAATCTTTCCTTTCAATACCGATACTGGCCGAAATCCAGCTATGAGCCATGCCGGATAAATACCCGATCCTAAAACCCCTAAAATCCAGAGGATTAGGACTGATCCCAAAAATAGAGGGGAAGATTGAAGTAGTTGAGAGATATGAAGTGACTTTCCCAACCAGGAATTTAGGAAGGGCTGTAGTAATTGGACCAGGGTAACGGCAAGCAATAAGCCCAGTAAGTTGTAGCTAAGTGATTCTACTAAAAATTGTCGGACAAGCTGACCCTTCCTCGCGCCCATCACTTTTCTAACCCCCACCTCTCGGGCGCGATCCAGAGAACGGGCAGTGGTCAGATTGATATAGTTGATCCAGGCGATAAATAATATGAATATACCAATTCCCCATAAGGCTTGGATGGCCTTGCCATTATTGGTACGGCCTATTTCATATTCGAAATCGGAATATAAATAGGCTTCTGATAGGGGCTGTAGATAAAACTTTTCAACACTCCCTGATATCTCTCCTTCCTCAAAATATTGGACCCCAAATTGAGCTAATTTGGCTTCAAATTCCCTTTCTGGGGTTTGAGGATCTAGTTCGACATAATGGTAATAGTCTGACCAGTTTCGGCTTACATCTGCGGTGAATTCACCCGCTTGGTTCTTCCCTACGTCCGTTATTAACGTTTGATAGGACATTATGAGGTGTGGGGCTAGATGTGAGTTTTCGGGAAAGGGTTTGTAAACTGCGGTGATTTTGCTCGCATTGCGGTCCTCGGAGATCTCAATCGTTTTTCCAATGGCCTGGTGTGCTTCCTTTTCGGAAAGCCCAAAGAATCTTTGGGCATTTGAGGTAGAAATGGCTATGGCATTGTAATCTTTTAAGGCTGTTTTTATATCTCCCGCTACCAGGTCTACAGAAAAGAAGTCCAGGAAGTGTTCATCGGCAATGAGGGCGTTGTCCTCGAGATATACATTTTCTCCCACCTGGAGAGGAACTCCCCTATAGGGGAACAAACGGGTATAGCCTATCACTTCTGGATAATCCCTGGCAAGAGTCGGACCCACCATCGGGTAGGTGATCGTACCATGCTGGATCAATTCCCCATTTTGGTACCTGTCATTATATACCCGGTACTTATTGGGTACCTGGTGGATATGCTGATCAAAGCTGCCCTCGAATTGAACATACTCGAAAATAAATAAGGCTGCAGCCATTCCCATCGCTAACCCTATAATATTGATGGTAGAATAAACCTTGTGTCGAACAAGGTTCCGCCAGGTCATTTTTAGGTAATTCCTTAACATAGTATTGTGTATAGGTATCAGAGAAAGGACAAAGGGTATTCCGTTTTTTTAATAAATTGATTGTGAGAAGGTTACAAGGATTTATTGGGCATTATCGATTTCATTTTGTCTCAATATGGCACGGAATTTTGTCTCATTTTGGCACAGGCTTTTTGAGGAAGGGAAAAGAAGGCTTATTTTACCTATATGGATAGAATTCCTGCAACAGTACTCGTCGTGGATGATGATTTGGACGTTCTTTACACGGCTAAACAGGTGTTAAAAAGGCACTTTAAGCAAGTTCTTACGGAAAGTTCTCCCAAACAAGCCCAGGCAAAGCTGGAGGCGGACTCTATAGACCTTGTCGTGCTGGATATGAATTTTGCCCCAGGCATAACCAGTGGCCAAGAAGGCTTGTTTTGGTTGAGAAAGATAAAAAAAATCCAACCTGATTGTGAGGTGGTCTTGCATACGGCCTATGGAGATATCGAATTGGCTGTCAAGGGCATGCAGCAGGGGGCTGCAGACTTCGTGACCAAACCCTGGCAACCGGAAAAACTGGTGGCTTCCCTCAAGAATGTGTGGAAACTCATTCAGGCCTCCAAAGAGGTGGATCACCTCAAGCAAAGTAGGGGACAGCTAAAGGAAGAAATTGACCGCCAGCATCCTCAAATAATCAGTGAGGATCCTATTATGCAACCCATTTTCCGCATGATGGAAAAGGTGGCCAAGACCGACGCGAATGTCCTGATTTTGGGTGAGAATGGAACGGGCAAGGAACTGATCGCCCGAGCGATTCACAACCAATCTCCCAGATCCCAGGAAGCCTTTGTCAAAGTGGATTTGGGAGCAGTGCCGGAGAGCCTTTTTGAATCGGAGCTATTTGGCCACTCCAAAGGGGCGTTTACAGATGCCAAAGAAGATCGTGCAGGGCGATTTGAAACGGCCCGAAAGGGCTCCTTGTTTCTGGATGAAATCGGCAATTTGCCCCTCCCTTTGCAGGCCAAACTGCTCACAGCCCTACAAAGCAGGCACATCACACGCGTGGGCTCCAATAAGGCCATACCTCTGGATATTCGTTTAATATGTGCAACCAATATTCCTATTCATGAACGGGTATCAGAAAATCAGTTTCGACAGGACCTGCTTTATCGAATCAATACGGTAGAAATTCTCTTGCCTCCTTTGAGGGAAAGGAGACAGGATATTGAGGTGTTGACCCAATATTACCTCCAGCAATACGCTCAAAAGTACCAAAGAGGGGACATAAGTGTCCCTTCCAAAGTTATGGAAAAGCTTAGAAATTACCGATGGCCGGGGAATATTCGGGAGTTGATGCATGCTGTAGAAAGGGCGGTAATCCTCAGCGAGGGTAACGCATTGGACCTGGAAGATTTTCCTCGCGAAATTTATACCCACAGTCCGGCTTCCGCCATGTCTATGGATTCCTTGAATATTGAGGAAATGGAAAAGCAAACCATTCAATCTGCCATCCGGAAGTGCAATGGAAATCTAACTGCAGCGGCCAAAGAATTGGGAATGGGGCGGAGTACTCTTTACCGGAAGATAGAACGCTACGGATTGTAAAACAAGGAGAGTGATACCCATCACTTTTCACCCAAAAAATTGTTATGACCTTAACCTTTAAATTCAAAGTGTTTTGGCGACTGATGCTGGTGGCTTTGTTAGCTTCGGCAACCCTCTTCATCCTCTGGCAAACGCCCTACTTTCTGGCGGCCTTTTGGACGGCTCTGTTTGCTGTATTAGGATTTTGGGAACTCATCCGCTTCATCGACTCAGAGCACCGGGAGATGCGTTTTTTCATTGAGGCCATTGAGCAAAACGATTTCTCAATCAGTATGGGCAATTCGCGTGTGGTTCCCAAGAAATATGAACTCAAGGTGCTTTACGACAGCTTGATTGATACGTATCGGAGATTGAGGAGCGAAAAAGAGAGCCAACACCAATTTCTTCAAACCTTAGTTGAACATATTGGGGTGGCCATTCTCTGCTATGATTCTGAGGAAAAAATTGTCTTGATCAATAGAGCAGCTAAGGACTTGCTCGGCAAGGAACATTGGTATAAGCTGGAAGCCCTGGAAAAGTTAGACCCTAAGCTACTTCGTTTGCTCAAAGCAATTCCTTCTGGAGGGCAAGAAGCGTATACCTTCGTGCAAAATGGTTCTTTCCGTCAGTTGACGCTTAAAGCTACCGGATTCAAGTTGTTGGGAGAAGCGCACAAACTAATTGCTCTACAGGATATTAGCCAGGAAATGGAAACCCAGGAGCTTATTTCTTGGCAAAAACTGATTCGCGTCTTGACACATGAGATCAATAATTCCGTGATTCCGGTGGCCACCTTAAGTAAACTAACCTTAGACCTCGTGGAGGCTCCCTCCAATGATAATTTCAACATGGAGGAGGAAGACCTGGAGGACCTAAGAGGAAATTTAAAGGTCATTGCCGACCGGAGTCAGGGCTTAGCCCGTTTTGTGGAAGAATACAAGCATTTCAATTCTGTTAGTCCCTTGACGCGGGTATCTTTTACGGTCCAGGAACTTTTCAAGCGGCTCAAAACTTTGATGGAACCCCAATTGGAGGCTCAAAATATTTCTCTGCTTATAGATCTGCCTTCAGATGATCTTTTCCTATGGGCAGACCTGGAGAAGATTGAACAGGTACTGATCAATCTGATCAAAAATGCCATAGAAGCCCAACAAGAAAGTGTCAATCCTGAAATTCGCCTATCGGGTAGAGCCCCCATTCACGGAAAAATTCATATTGAAGTTTCGGATAAAGGGAAAGGAATCCCTACAGAGCTACAAGACAAGATATTCACGCCTTTTTTTACCACACGGAAAAAGGGATCGGGGATTGGACTAAGTTTGGGTAGGCAAATCATGAATATGCACAAGGGGAGTTTGTCTTTAGCGGCTAATTCGGTAGAGGGGACCACCTTTCGCTTGGTTTTTGAGAGGGAGGGAAGAGAAATGAAAAATTGATAAATGAGAAATGAAAAAGGGTGGAATGGTTTGATAGCCCACAGTCGATGGTCCACAGCATGAAAAATTGAAAATGAATAATGGGAAAAGAGAAAACTCCCAGCCGGGGAGGCCAGGAGCTTAACCTTAGTAATTAGCTGCACATCGTAATACAAAGGTAGGGGAATGAGGAGATAGGCTTGTGTATTTTTGATTCAATAATGTTCAATTATTGAATCAATATACACTTTTTAAGGCTTTTACCGGATCGAGGAGAGCGGCACGTACCTTTTATAAATTGCAAAATGATACTTTATTCACTTATTCAATGAATTATGCAAAAGTACCTGCTAATTTTAATTCGAAAATTGTAATAAGCCAGGTATTAATTGAAAATAATCTCGATTATGTTAGAATCAGAGATAATATTGACGCTTTAGGCTATAAAACTTTTTGAGTTGAAGATAGAATCAACCAAAGTGTGTAGATATAAATGTTAATTTTTTCTTCCCTTCCTTCTTGAGGGAAGTCGGAGATTCCGTTAAGAATAATTTGCGGAAGCTTAGGGATGGGTACAAAACTGGGAAAGCATTCTGCCTTCTCTCTCCTTTAGGCAGCTCAGAACCCTATCAGGGCTCAGACAGACGCTACTTCTCCAGTCCCAATTCCTTGATTCGATCCGTTACTTCAGCTTCGGTGAGGCTCGTTAAGTCTGCAATAAAGGATATATCAAGGCCCTTTTTGAAGGCATTGGTGATAACGAGGTTTTCTTTTTCGATATTACCTTCATGTACAGCTTGTTCATAAGTAGTCATAGCTTCATTTCTTAAGGAAGTGGACAATTTCTCTCCTAAGATACGAATTTCTAAAATGCTAAGTTTGTTTGTTCCGTATATGTAGTTCCAAAGGATTTTGATATACTGTTTTTGGGATGGGTCAGCCAAGTAGGGTTCTGCTTCCCAGAATAGACGGTCTATATGCTAGTTTGATGTATTGGGTCTCCTTGAAATGCTTGAGAACCAACAAGACGTTTCTGACCAAACCCGCTTGTAAAGTCATCAGGGCCTCATCCGACCAGTCAGCCAAATCCGTCAAGAGGTACTGAAAGTTGGGGATAAAGGGTGTCAGTGTAGCATCCAAGCCCGGGAAATGACTGGAAAATGTCCTTTTTTGCCATTTCTCCTTCCCGTGATACACGACGATGGGTATGATGATGCCCAAGCCTTCTTTCTTTTTGGGCTGCTGGTCCCAGGCTTCCAGCAGATAGCGTAGCAATTGCAGGTAGATAATCTCACCGGGTTTCGACTTATGTTCAAAAAGCAGAGACAGGCTAAGCTCTTGGTCTCCATAGCGACACCTATATACCACATCCGACAGGTATTCCTTTAGTTCCTCATTTACATAGGAAGTGGGAGCCAGTTTTAGAGTGGCCAAGTCTAGTTTTGAGGTCAGTTTCGTTGGAAGAAAATTGCGAATATAATCCGCCGCGATCCTGGGATCGGAAAAGGTAGACTTAAATAAGTGGTCGTGGGGCTTGTTTGGAAGGCTCATGGAGTTGTGAATCACACAACAAATATAATAAAAACAAGATTATGTGACAATTAATGATTTTATGTAATGATTATTGGGGCTAAGTGTCTCCCTTGTGAATCCAGATTCTCTCATTTCCCCTTCAAAAAATCTCTATGAATATTCTCCGTGTAACTCTGTAGTTAACTGTAAATGGGAAAAGGAGGCGTTGACCGACTATCAAAGAAAAAAGCGCTAGCCGGGGATACGAGAGAAGCGAAAAATTGAAAATGGATAATGGAAAAAGAGAAAACTCCCAGCCGGGGAGGCTAGGAGCTTAACCTTAGTAATTAGCTGCACATCGTAATACAAAGGTAGGGGAATGAGGAGATAGGCTTGTGTATTTTTGAATAAATAATGTTCAATTATTGAATTAATCTATACTTTTTAAGGCCTTGACCGGATCGAGTAGAGCGGCGCGAACGGAATGAAAGCTGACTGTGAGGAAGGCGATGCCCAAGGCGAGGAGGGCTGTCAGGCCAAATACCCACCAAGGGAGTTCTACGCGGAAGGCGAAATCTTCCAACCAGCGGCTCATCCCATACCAGGCAAAGGGGATGGCGATTAAAAGAGAAATCAGAACCATGCCGATAAATTGTTTGGACAAGAGGCCTACAATATGTGTAACCGTAGCTCCCAAGACTTTCCGAATGCCAATTTCCCGGGTTCGGTGCTTGATGGCCAGTAAGGCCATGGCAAATAAGCCTAAGCAGGAAATAAAGATGGCTAGTAGAGTGGCACTGAGAAATATGTGAGAAAGTCGCTGTTCTTCCCGATACAGCCGATCGGTATTTTCATCCAGGAAGGAAGCTTGAAAAGCCGCCTGAGGGGCGATTTCTGCCCAGGCTTTTTCTATCTCTTCCAGAGAGTTCTTAAGTCCTTCCGGTTTTACCTTGATAAATAGGTATTCCAGGGGCCAAGGTCTTTGAAGGAAAAGGGTCAACGGCTCAATGGGTTTATGGAGGGATTCGAAATGGAAATCCTGGAATACCCCGATTACCTCCTGGCCTTCTCCTTGACCCATCAAAGGAAGGCGCAGCCCTATAGGATCTTCTACAGCTAATTCTTCGGCCATGGCCTGATTGATCAAAATAGCAGAAGCCGAATCCGTAGAAAAAGAACGGGAGAAGGCTCTTCCCTGAATGAGTTCAATGTCTAGGGTTTTGACAAAATCGTAGTCCACCTCCATTCCATGGGTGCGATAGGTTTTGCCGTCTTTAATGAAGCCAAATACGGAAGTCATCTGGGAGTCATCCAAGCCCACGCCTAAATTATCGTCGCAGGCACTTAGGCTCAAAATACGGGGGTTGGAGGCCAGTTTATCCCGCATCAAGGGAATGACCTTGGCGGATTCAACGGACTGACCAATAGGTAGACTGATGACCTGATCCTTGTTGAAGCCCAGGGGTTTATTTCTCAAATAGTCAATTTGGGTCCAGGCGATGAGGGTGCAAGCGATGAGAAGGCTGGCAATGGCAAATTGAATAACGATCAGGGTATTCCGAATACCCCCAGGGGTATTGAGTTGGACTTTGCCTTTAAAAATATCGGGCATGTTGATACGGGATAGCCACCAGGCGGGATAGGCTCCAGCAAGGAAGGTTAAGCCGAATAAGCCTCCAGCTATTCCTCCCCATAACCAGGGATCTTGAAACTGACCTAGGTGGATGTTTCGCCTAAATAGGGAGTTATAGGAAGGAATAAGGTCATAAAAGATGATTGCGCCAATTACAATAGAAACTATCCCTAGCAACAAGGCTTCTCCCCAAAATTGAGCTATCAGGAGTTTGCGGTGAGCTCCCAGTACCTTTCTTACCCCTGCCTCCTTGGCCCGGGATAAGTAGCGCGCTATGGTCAGGTTGACAAAGTTAAAGGCTGCTACCAGAACGAGAAAGGCCGCTAACAATAGCAACAAATTGGGATAACTGAATTGAGCTCGCTTAGCATCGGTAGCAAGAAGGGTATTTTCATGAACATCTTCTAAAGGTTGCAATTTGAGCTTAATGGGTTGCTCTCCGCTGGGCACAGTTACCCCCTCATTCTCCAACTGTTTGATGTCTCCCTCTAGGTGATGCGCCACAAAGGGTTTTAATTTTTCTTCAAAATCCTTCTGGCTTACCCCCTCTTTCAACTGCACATATACATCGTGGTATTGGTCATTCCAGGTCTCCAAATGTTCTTTGTAGCCTGCCTGTGCCTCAAAGCGTATCAAGACATCGAAGGTGAGGGAAGAGTTTTTGGGGTTATCCTCACAAATTCCATTCACCATGAACTCTTGGTAGTTACTTCCATCAAAAACCCCAAGTGTTTTGCCCATCGGATCTGTTTCTCCAAAAATGCGTTTAGCCGTTTTTTCCGTCAGGACAATATGGTTTAGCCCTGAAAGGACTTCTTCTTTTGATCCCCTAAGGAGGGGAAAGGTAAACAGTTGAAAGAACTCTTGATCAACGGCTCTTACCATGAGGTCGAATTGATCCTTTTCCCATTCGATGATAGAGGAATGGTCTACATGGCGCACCGAGTACTCTATATCGGGTAGTTCAGCATCCAGAGCTGGTTTTAGGGGGGCAGGCATGGCAGTTCCTTTTTCTAATTTATCCAAACGCTGCACTTCCTTGTAGACCCTGAAGATTCGGTCTTCATTCTGGTGAAAGGAGTCAAAGGAAAATTCAAAAAAGGCCGTCAATATCAACAACAAGCTAATCCCAAAGGCAAGGCCTAATCCCAGGATATTGACCAGGGATATCCCTTTGTGTTTCCAGAGATTTCGCAGCGCCGTTTTTAAATAGTTTCGAAGCATGGTTCCAGGTAAATGTGATAGAGGTTTGCGAGTAGTATGTAGCGTCCCTAGTGTGAGTAGGTGTAGGTTGTATTGTTAATCATCCTTCAAGGCAAAGATGGGATTGGCCATGGCTGCTCGTATAGATTGAAAGGAAACGGTTAGCAAGGAAATAAAGAGAGCGATGAATCCTGCCAGGATAAAGGTAAAGACAGATATTTCGGTCCGATATTCAAATCCCTGGAGCCACTGGTTCATGGCATACCAGGAGATGGGAATAGCAATTATGAGCGATATGATTACGAGTTTAAGGAAATTGCTAGATAAGAGGGAAACAATATCCGATACTTTTGCTCCCAGGACTTTTCGAATTCCGATTTCTTTGTTTCGTTGTTCTGCCATGAAGGAGGCTAGGGCAAAAAGGCCCAGGCAGGCAACGAATATGGCCAGAAAGGCAAAGGCCGTGAAAATTTTACCAAGTTTTTGCTCGGACTCATACATGGCCATGAAATTCTCATCCATGAATTCGTAGTCTAGGGGTTGACCTGGGGCAAAGGTATTCCATTGCTCTTCGATATATGTCAGACTCTGGGCGATATTATTACTTTGTAAGCGTAGCTGTACACTGCCAATAGCGCTACCAATAAATAGTCCTAAGGGAGCGATGCCTTCCCTAAGAGACTGATAGTGAAAGTCCTTCACCAAGCCGATAATGGTATAGTCGCCCAGGACTTCTTCTCCTTCTTCATTTAAATCTTCGAAGGTAGTGATCTGTTGACCTATGGGGTTTTCAAATCCCCAACTGGCCAGTGCTGCCTCGTTGAGGATAACTGCTTGAGAATCTGTTGGGTGGTCGAGGGAGAAGTCCCTCCCTTCGATGACCTCTAATTCCAGGGTAGAAATATAGTCGAAATCCACCCGCCAGTTATTCATAATGATACTGCGCTCCTGGGTTCTTTCTCCCTTGGGCCAGAATACGGTATTGTTGGTATTGGAAGGCTGAACAGGCATGAAGCTCGATACTGTCACATGAGAGATATGGGGGCTATTGAGTAGCTCTTTTTTGAAGGGGATAATCTGATCTTCCAAGGTATAAGTGTTGCGAAGGATCAGGACTTGTTCTTTGTTGAATCCCAGTTTCTTATTTTGGATAAAGTTCAATTGTTTTTGCACTACCAAGGTACAGATGACCAGAACAATAGAGGCTAGGAATTGAAAAACGACAAGTCCACTTCTCAACTGCCCACTTTTGGCTCCTCTACTCAGGTTACCTTTCAAGATTTGAATAGGCCGGAAGCCCGATAGGTAGAATGATGGATATATACCTGCCAAGGTCCCTATGAGTATCGCAAGGAGCACCAATGTGGGAAGGAATAGGGGATGAGACCAGGGGATAGAAAGTTGTTTGCTCGCCAGCTCATTAAAGAATGGGAGAGCGAAAGCCACTAAAATCAGGGCAAAGATAAACCCCACCACGCCAATCAAAATGGATTCTACCAAGAATTGATTGACCAGGTTTTTTCGTAAAGCACCCATCACTTTTCTTACCCCAACCTCACGGGCTCTATTAGCTGATTTGGCTGTAGAGAGGTTCATAAAGTTAATACAGGCAATCAGTAGAATGAATAGGGCTATGAGGGAGAAAATATAGACGTATTTGATATCGCTTGTCTTTCCTAACTCGTATTGAACATCGGAGTGGAGGTAGACGTCTGTAAGGGGTTGAACAAAATAGCCCAAACGGTTTCCCGAATTTTTCCATTCGTCTATATTGATTCCCAGAAATTGCTGGACCTGTGGACCGGCATATTTTTCTAGCATGGCGGGGAACTTAGCTTCTAAGGCTTGGGGGTCCGCTCCCTGTCTAAGGAGGACATAGGTATGGAAATTATGGGAAAGCCAAATAGTTTGTTTGGCTTCGTCCCGACTCTCCATAGATAAAAATACGTCAAATTCGAAATGCGAACTTTGGGGTAAATCTTCGATAACAGCAACGACTTCGTAGGTATCCTCATTATCTAATATTAAGGTTTTCCCCAAGGCTGACTCTCCGGGAAAATACCTGTCTGCACGACTCTTTGTTAGAACCAGCGTGTTGGGTTCTGACAAGCCTTCTGTGGGATTTCCTTCCAATACATCAAATGAAAATATCTCAAAAACCTCTTTATCGGCGAAAATAACCTTTGTCTCTTCGATATTATCGTCAGCCGCCTGGGCTTTTACCAGGTAATTTCCCGAACCCCGAAACCTGGCTGCAAGCTCCACTTCTGGATAGTCTTGCATCAAGGTGGGAGCTAGCGGAGCGGGCATAACAGCCATATTGCCATCCATGTCCCCAAACTTCATGTCTACATATAGCCGGTAAATCCTATCAGAGTGGGTATGATGCCGGTCGTAACTCAATTCGTCTAGAACGAATAGGACGATCATCAGGCAACAAGCAATTCCTACAGCTAAACCCCCAATATTGATGAGGGTATATAGCTTTTGTTTCCGAAGGGTTCGGATAGCTGTCTTGAGATAGTTTTGAAACATGGTTGGTTATTGGATGTTTTACATAGTCAACAGTGCCTCTTCATGAGTGATATACACGCTGAATTAAGAAGCTTATACGTCGTACGAGGGAAGAAACCAGTACTTAAATCTTGAAGGTGCTGAGCTGGTTTTCAGAAACTATTTTTCCGTCTAGAAGATGTACAATCCGATGTCCAAATTCTGCATTACGCGGCGAGTGTGTAACCATGATGATGGTTGTGCCTTGCTCATTCAGCTCGATCAAAAGTTTCATGACGTCGTCTCCGTTGGCGGTATCCAGGTTTCCTGTAGGCTCATCCGCAAGAATGAGTTTGGGTTCGTTGACTATGGCTCTGGCTACTGCTACGCGCTGCTGCTGACCACCAGACAGTTGCTGAGGGAAGTGGTTGCGACGGTGCATCATGTTCATTTTTTCCAGTACACCTTCTACCCGGGTTTTCCGATCGCTGGATTTCATTTTGGTGTAAATGAGGGGAAGTTCTACATTTTCAAACACCGTCAATTCATCGATCAAGTTAAAGCTCTGGAATACAAAGCCAATGTTGTGCTTCCTGAGGTTGGCCCGCTGGCGCTCAGTATATTTGGAAACTTCTTCGTCCAGGAAAAAGTATTCCCCGTCGGAAGGGCTATCGATCATTCCCAGGATATTGAGTAGGGTGGATTTACCGCAGCCAGAAGGACCCATAATGGAAATAAATTCTCCATCTTTTACTTCGAAAGAAACTTTATTAAGAGCGGTAGTTTCGATCTCTTCTGTGCGGTAGTACTTTACCAAATCTTTTGTGTGGAGCATAGGAGTTAAGTTGAAATTATTGTAAGATTAATATATCTATTTCGTTAAAGTTGTCATAACCAGAGGTGATTACTTTATCCCCTTCTTTCAAGCCATCCGTCACCTCGTAAAAGCGATCACTTTGTCGATTGATTCTTATATTTCGCTTGGTAGCGATTTGTTTATCTGTATCTACTACATATACCCAGTTCCCTCCAGTACTTTGGAAGAAGCCTCCTCTGGGGATCATGAGGGCTTGTTCCTCCTCGCTCAGCGCTAGTCGAATTTGGAGATTCTGCCCCCGCTTGATGCCTCCCGGAGTGCCCTCTGCCTGGAATATCATGTCTACCTCGAAGGCGCCATTTTGGAGGACTTCCGGGTAAACTTTTCGAATTTCAAGGCCGTAGGTATCCCCTGAAAAGGTAAATTGACCTTTGAGGCCAGGTTCGATTCGGGCGATGTAGTGCTCGTCTATCTGGGCCCGGACTTTATAACCTTCCATGACATCTATCTGACCGATTTGCTGGCCTTGGTTAACGGTTTCTCCCAGCTCAACCCGAATAGAAGAGAGGAGACCTGCAGTAGGTGCTTTTATAATAAAGTTTTCACGATTTCTTTGGACAGCCTGGAGGTTGTTGCGGACCATACTTAGGGAAGATTCCACCTGGTCTAACTGGACAGCTCGCATTTGTGAGTCGTTAGCAATCCGTTTTTTAGTCAATTCCCTTTGTTTGAGGCTGAGCTCATAAGGAAATTTAGTCGCCTCATAGTCATTATCGGAGATAACTCCCTCTTTGAATAACTCTTCATTTCTTCTGTGTAGCTCTCCCTGTGAGAGTATGTCAAATTCCGTACGTAAAAGTTGTTCTTGGAGGTTCAAGCCACGTTCTTCCAAGTTGATTCGTGTATTCCGCAACTGGTCAGCCTGTTCCAGGAGGTTGGTTTCAATCTGCATGTAACTCAATTCCTGGTCTGGATTGCTTAGTTTGAGGATAATGTCTCCGGGTTTGACCATTTCTCCCCCTTCCATATAGACTTCTTCAACCTGGCCGCCGGCAAGTGCCGTTACATAGCGGGTGGTTAGAGGGAGTACTTCACCATTGATGGGAATGAACTCCTGGAAAGGACCATAGGTGATGTTGGAAATGGTGAGGCGATCAGTTTCAACCCGCAACCTTGAGCTTCCCGTTGCCCGAACCATTAGCCAGATGAGAGCTAGGGCAAGGATAGGCAAAACGAATATGTAAAATATCCGTTTGGCAGGCCACTTTTTCTTTTTGATTACTCTGTCCATGGGTATTGAGCTAATGGGTAATTATATGATCATCCCGCCTTTATCTATGTCCTTATGATTCCCAGGTACATAGATTAAAGATGCATCATGGGACAAAAAGGTTGCGTATCTGGGATTAATTCTTCTAAACTGTTGCTGTCTTACCTGAAAGTGAAGTTGAATTAACGATTCGATAAGTCGGATGATGTATTTCATGAGGGTAATTGTTTCGCGTTTCTGTATATCTATTGGCAAGTAGTATGCCTTAAATGTAACTCATTGATTTTTAGTAACTTGTGTATGATTCTTTCTTGTTTATTACCCTGGGTGTGTTTCAGTATGGAACAGATTGAGTTTCGATTTGAAACACCTGGCGTATTTTCTTGTTTGTTTCCCATAAAGACTGCAACTTAATAGAAGACCTGAAACACCAATTCCACATTCAATGAAGGAAAACCGCGATAAATCCCTATTGGTAGTAGACGATGATGAGGATATCCTATTGACTGCGAAGATTTTGCTGAAGCCATATTTCAAAAAGGTGTATACCGAGAGTCAACCTCATGAGATCCTCTCTCTGTTGCAGCAAAATAAGTGTGATATGGTTTTATTGGACATGAACTTTACGGTGGGTTTTACCAGTGGAAAGGAAGGATTGAGATGGCTTAAAAAGATTCGAAAGGAATCTTCAGATATACCCGTTCTGTTGATGACGGCTTATGGGGATGTAAAGCTGGCCGTACAGGCAATGAAAGAAGGAGCTACTGATTTTGTGCTCAAGCCTTGGGATAATGAAGCGCTTATCCAGGCCATGACAGGAGTCTTTTCAAAAAAGGTGCCTGCTACCCAAACGCTTCGCAAGGTCTCTGCCCCCCAAGAAAATCAGATGATAGGGCAAGCCCCTCGTATGCAAGAAGTATTTTCTCTTATTGAGAAGGTTGGGCCAACAGATGCGAATGTGTTGATATTGGGGGAGAATGGAACCGGGAAGGAACTGGTAGCTAAAGCCCTTCATGCATATTCTCGCCGAAACGAAGCTCCCTTCATGCAGGTAGACCTGGGAGCCATTAGCGAAACCCTCTTTGAATCGGAGCTCTTCGGCCATATGAAAGGAGCTTTTACAGATGCACGAGAAGACCGACCAGGGCGTTTTGAAATGGCTCATACGGGCACCTTGTTTTTAGATGAGGTAGGAAATTTACCTTTTCACCTCCAAGCAAAACTTTTAACTGCACTTCAAAGTAGAAAAGTTACTCGGGTTGGATCCCATCAGGCCAAGGAAGTAGATATCCGCTTACTTTGTGCGACGAATATGGAGCTATATGCTATGGTCAAAGAAAGTACCTTTAGGCAGGATCTTCTCTATCGTATTAATACCGTGGAGATCACCTTACCCCCTCTTCGGGAGCGTAAGACAGACATCCCCTTATTGCTTGACCATTTTCTGGAAATATATACACAAAAGTACCAGAGCATGCCTTTAAAAGTATCCAAGAATCATATAGAGCGCATGCAAGCCTATCGATGGCCGGGAAATGTCCGTGAGCTCCAGCATGTCATTGAGCGGGCCGTCATCATGGGCGATCCGGAAATCCTTATTCCTATCAATCGCGAGGACCCCTTCGAAGAAAAGTCCTCGGCAGTTCCTACCAGTGTCAACTTGGAAGATATGGAGAAGGAGGCCATTAAGCGCGCCATTGAAAAACACAAGGGGAATATCAGCAAGGCCGCCAAAGAATTGGGCCTAGGGCGGACTACCTTGTACAGGAAATTGGAGAAGTATGGGTTGTGAGGGGGGAGTAGTCCGTAGTCCGTGGTCCATAGCATGTGAGGACTATCACTCGTTTTTTTTAGGTAATCTTACCTTTTTCTGTGGACCATCGACTATTTAACTAATTTCATTTTGCTCAAATCATTTCGCATACAAGTATTATTTCGACTCCTGCTCATCCTCGGCATGATGGGCTTGCTAAGCTATTCGCATTTTCGGCCAGAACCCTGGGTTTTGACGAATATATTCCTGGGAGTATTTATACTAGGGATGACTGTTGCTTTGTTGCGCTATGTAGAGCGTTCTCAGCGAGAGCTTAGTACCTTTTTGATGTCCATCAAACACCGAGACTTTTCGCTAAACTTTACTACAGCCAAATTGGGTAAGCCTACTTATCAGTTGCACGAAGCCTTCAATACCATCATGGATAGCTTTCGCAAGCTCAGGGTGGAGAAAGAAGCCCATTATCAGTACTTGAAAAATATCATTGAGCATATTCGGGTGGCATTAATCTGCTTTGGGGAAGATGGCAATATCGTCCTGATGAACCAGGCTGCTCACAATCTTCTGGTTCGGCCTTACCTGGGAAATATAAGTGGCCTGGAGAAGGTGGATGCCTCTTTGTATCAAACTATCTCTACCTTAAAACCTGGAGAGCAGGTCTTAAAAAAGGTGGTAATCAAAGGCGATTTGCTTCATTTAGCTATCCATACCAGTAGCTTTAAATTGGTTAATGATTCCTATACTCTCTTGTCTCTTCAAGACATCAAATCTGAATTAGAGGAACAAGAGGTGGAGTCCTGGCAAAAGCTCATTCGGGTGCTTACTCATGAAATCATGAATTCTGTAACTCCGGTTCTATCCCTAACAGGAGCGCTTAACCGGGAATTGAAAGGAGTAGATGGACAGGAGTCCATGCTGACAGATGACTCTCTTCAGGATATCCGGCAGGGAATTCAGGCCATCGAAAACCGGAGTGAAGGCTTATTGCAATTTGTCCATGCCTACCGTAACCTCACCCGAATACCTACGCCCCAGATAGAGTCCGTTTCTGTGACTTCTATATTTAACCGCCTGCATCACCTCTTTAAGGAAGAATGGGACAAAGCAGAAATTAAAGTGGATATACAAGTAGATCCCGAAGAGTTAGAAGTGTTGGTAGATGCCAATCTTATTGACCAGGTATTGATTAACCTCATCAAAAATGCCATGGATGCCGTTCGGGGAAGAGAGAAGAAGAACATCGTCTTGAAGGCAGGGGTAGGAGAATTGGGACGCATCTTGATCCAGGTGTATGACAGTGGGAGAGGTATTGATCCCGAATTACGGGAAAAGATTTTCATTCCCTTTTTCACCACCAAGAAGCAAGGTTCAGGAATCGGCTTGAGCCTTTCCCGCCAAATATTGCGCCTTCACAAAGGGAATATTACCTTTCAGACAGATCCGGGAGAAGGAACGGTTTTTACTTTGACATTTTAGTGGTAATTTTAAGTTGCTATGGCGAAGATACAACGAAAAGGCGGCCTGGGAAGAGGCTTGAGTGCCATTTTACCAGATGCGGATGAGCAGGAAAGCCCATCATCCGAGCAGGAAACCAGCCCTAAAAAGGGCAAAAAGGGAAATAAAGAAGAACAAATCACTGGGATAGGGGAGATTCCTCTTTCTCAGATAGAGATGGTCAATCCCTTTCAGCCTCGTACTGAGTTTGATGAAATTGCGTTGCAGGAATTGGCAGATTCTATATCTGTTCATGGGATTATTCAGCCGCTTACGGTACGTAGGCTGGAATCTGGGAAATACCAGCTTATTGCGGGTGAAAGGCGTTTTCGGGCCTCAAAGCTGGCAGGTATGAAGACTGTGCCCGCCCATATCCGAACGGCCAACGATGAGCAGATGCTGGAAATGGCCCTAATAGAAAACATCCAACGGGAGGACCTCAATCCCATCGAGATTGCCATTACCTATAAACGGATGATGGAAGAGCTAAAGCTTAAGCAGGAGGACTTAGGGAAAAAGGTAGGTAAAAAACGTGCGACAGTTACCAACTACCTCCGCTTACTTAAACTTCCCAGCGAAATTCTCAAAGGGGTGCGGGATGGAGACATTTCTATGGGACATGCCAAGGCGCTGTTAAGCTTAACAGATAAGGGGCGTCAATTGGAAATCTTTTATTTGGTTATCGATAAAGGAATATCTGTTCGTCAGGTAGAAAAGCTGTGCAAAGAGAGTAAAGAGGCTAAAAAGGCAGAAAGCAAAGAAGAAGAGCCTTCTCCCCATCAGATTCAGCTTTCCAAGGTGGCCCAACAATTGGAACACAAATTTGGCAATCGTATTAAACTGAAGCAGTCAAATTCCGGTAAGGGCGAAATCGCAATTCCTTTTAATTCCACCGAAGACCTTAACCGCATACTTGAAATCCTGGAGCTATAATTCCTACCTTTGCTCGATGTTATACAACCCGCCATACGGTTGAATTCACTTTTAGGCATGAAGGAAAGTGTTTGGATTATTTTCTTGTGTTGGATGGGGCTATCTCTAGTGAGTGCCCAAGATGCCAAACGGGACAGCATGATCGCTGCTGCTTCTCAGCCTGATACCTTAGTACAACAGGTCGATAGTCTATTTATCGCTGCGAAAGATACCTTGGCTGTTCGTAAAAAGGGATTTTTTAAGGCCGTTTTTTTACCAGGTCCTCGTCCTCCCTTTGATCCAGAAGTTGCTTGGAAGCGGAGCTTACTCATCCCCGGTTGGGGCCAATTGTATAACAAGGACTATTGGAAGTTACCCTTTGTATATGGGGGCTATGCGGGAGTCGGAGTAGTTATTTGGTACAACAATGATCAGTACCAAAATTTCCGACAGGCCTTTATCGAGCGGAATGACGATGATGCTGAGAATGACTTTATCTTATTTCCAGAATCTGTTCCTACCGATGGGATCAAACGGGCCCGAGACAATGCTCGATCGGCTCGGGACCTTTCCATTCTGGCAGTGGCAGGTATGCACCTATTACAGACCATAGAAGCCTACGTAGACGCTCATCTCAGAGGCTTCGATGTATCAGAAGACTTGAGTTTTGAGTTGCATCCCGATGTAGGAGGAAGTTCGGTGATGGGGTGGAACAGCTGGCAGCCAGGGGTGAAGGTGACTTGGAGGGTGGGGGAGTAGTTGAGTAGTCCATAGTCGATGGTCTATAGTTTTTTTTCGATGTCTATCGCATGTTTTATTTT
This sequence comes from Bacteroidia bacterium, assembly GCA_965263105.1. GTDB lineage: Bacteria > Bacteroidota > Bacteroidia > J057 > J057 > JBCCTX01. The sequence continues at coordinate 4,149,542 of CBDHGL010000003.1, forward strand.
CTATATTGGGATCCATTAGCAGCCATAAGCATTAAATTTATCTAAAAAAGTTGACTGAAATCATTCACAGAAAACTGTGGACCTTGGACTGTCGACTAAATTACCATTTCACATGCCAAGCATCGCACTTATAGGATATGGCCGGATGGGCAAAGCAGTGGAGCGAGAGGCTCTTGCACGCGGACACCGCATTGTTGCACGGATCGACCAGGATACACCGGAGGAATGGGAAAAGCTCAAGCCAGGACTGGTGGAGGCAGTGATAGAGTTTACCCATCCGGATAGTTTTGATCAAAATTTCCAGGCCGTTACGGAGTTAGGGATCCCTTTGGTGAGTGGGACAACCGGTTGGTATGAAAAGAAAGACCTGTATGCCCAACGGGTGAAAGATAAGGATTCGGCTTTTTTATACGCATCCAACTTTTCTATAGGAGTTAATATCTTGTTTTGGCTTAACAAACGCCTGGCAGAGCTGATGGATAAGCAGTCCCAATATGATGTTTTTATCGAAGAACAGCACCACCGCTTCAAAGCGGATGCCCCTAGTGGAACGGCCCACACTTTGGGTGAACAGGTATTGGAACAATTATCTCGCAAGACCAAAATAGTAGATGAGGATCTGCGTAAGCGGGCTCCTCTACCAGAAGAGTTGTCCATTGGCTTTACCAGAGCAGGGGGTATAATAGGAAAACACGTAGTACACTATACCTCTGAAATTGATAGTATCGCCATTTCCCATACGGCTCATAACCGAAAGGGCTTCGCCCTAGGAGCTGTCATTGCCGCAGAATGGCTAATCGGGAAAAAAGGATTTTATGAATTTGCAGAAATCTTTGACCAAATGCCTTAATTTTGCCTTGAAGTTCGTTTAACATCGTAGGGGAGGGGTACTCTTTTAATTTGCAAGGTACATGAGTCCAAACGAGAAAGGTTGGCTAAGGAGGTACATCGCTTTTAGGCGGCAAAATATTCTGGGAAAAGAGTTTCCCCTTTCTCCCTATATGGAGATGGAGAGTGGGAAATTCCTTTATCAAATGATACAGCCGACAGGACTTATTTATGGGCACCCCTTGTTGATGGAGGAAATCAGTCATCCCAGGCAAGACGAATGGGATGAAAATGCACGGGTAAAGGTATTGATGACGGAGAGTTTTATTCAGTGTGGTCTCTATTTATACCATCCTCCACAAAATATAGAGGATGAGATTGATCTCCTGTTTCGCAAGGTCGTTTCAGATGTCAAGCGCTTTTATCAACAAAGCTTTTCCCAGTCTCCTACTTCGTCCTATAGCAATTTTTTTCCACAAAGATCTGATTTGGCCGTTATTGAGACCCTACTCGATCAACGCATCGCCTTACCCCGTCGATTCAGCAATTTCTGGACGGGTTTTTTCCACAATAGCCTCATTTTTCTAGATCTTATCTTTTTTCTCCGTTGGGCCGAACTGGAAGTAACGGATTTCGATTTTGCCCTACACCGAGAGCGAGAGCTGGTGCGCCTCAACTTGCTCAAATTAATTGCGGCTACGGCCAATGCAGACCAACGGGTCAGTCCAGAAGAAAAGATGCTATTCAACTTTTTCTTGGAGTCGGCCTCTCTTCCTTCCAGCAAAAAGAAAATTGCCCGTTCCTTTTTGGATCAAGGGATCCGCCTAGAAGATATTGACTTACGTATCATCAACCAATGGGTACTAAAAAAGTACTTTGTGGAGGTAGCTCTGCTTACCATACGGGCAGATCGAGATATTCGGGAAGACGAATTGTCTTTTATGGAAAAACTCATTGCCAAGCTCGAACTAGACCCCACAGAGCTTGGCCATAGCATGGTAGCCATTGAAACCTTTATCGCTGATCACAAACCCAGAGTTCACTACCTGCAGAAAAAGCAGTTGTACCGTCTAGCTAGCGAACGCTATGCCAACAGCTTACAATTGGCGGTGCGCAAAAACCGAAGGCGAATCACTCAGGAGATTGCCGAATCTAAGGAATTGGTATCTCTCCTAGGAAAGGCTAGGCGAGAAGAACTAACTGCCGAAGAATGGGAAAAGGTGCGGAATCAACTCCTCGATATTCTAAAAGCCATACCGACCTTTACCATTTTTATGTTGCCTGGGGGATCTATTACACTGCCGCTTCTGTTGAAGATTTTACCTAAGAAAATGCTGTATCCCAGTTCGTTTTTAGAGGATTGAAATTAGCGAGTATTTCCAAGTTTACACTAAATTTAAACCAGTTCTGTAAAACGGAACTTTTTTCGTTGTAATCGAAGAGTATTAGATCACCCAAGGTTTTTCTGTAAAATAATCAATGAAATGTCGCATGTTATGACTTAGTTTTTTCAAGGGTATATAAAACCACTTCCTCATTTTTTCCCCTTAACTCTGTTTTTCCCAATTCAATCACCGTATAAGATTTTTCTAGACCTAAAGCCTGAATAAGTTCTTTGGAACACAGTAAGCTCACTTGGAAGGCATTGCACTTACCTTGGATTCGGGCGGTGGTATTTAATACGTCCCCAGTAAAAACAATGTTTTTCTTGATGCTTCCTATTTCTCCTGTAGACACTTTACCTAAGTGTATTCCTGCTTTGAAGCTGGGAGCTACGCCATATGTAGCCTTGTGTTTTTGTGCTTGAGCTCTAAGCGAGTCTTGCATAGCAAAAAAACACTCAATACAATCAGGTGTGCTCTGCTCCTTTAGCTTCCAGGTGATAACCACTTCATCTCCCACATATTGATAAATTTCTCCTCCATGATCGATTATGGGGTCAGATAGGCAGTCATAGTATTCTTTTAGAAGTTCAAAGTAAGTGACATGACCCAACTTTTCAGCAATAGTGGTAGAAGATTTCATGTCCACAAACATGAAAATTCGTCGTTCCTGGGTGGGTTTATGGTATTTACCCGCAAATAAATTGAGCAGCACATTCTGGCCAATGTTATTACTTACTTCTAGGTAAAATAGGCAGATAACTATTCCTAGGGTGATGTAAATCAAAATCGTCCAAAAGGCAAAGCTCGAAAGGAATTGGAAAACGAAAACCAATACCTCGTCGCTAAAGGGGCTCTTTCCCAATTCATATGCCGTCCCAATAGTAGTAGTGCCTATGGCCAAAATGGCGATAAGGCACATATAGGAGAATGACTTGAATACGATCTTTTTGGTGAAACTTCCTTTCTGAAACCACTTATTTAAAAAGCGCAATTCTAAATAACCGATGACTAGTCCAAAAAGACCGGCAGCGATCGAAGGTATCAACCAATTAAATTTGTAGGGATTTCCGGTAGAGGGGTATTCGGGGTAATCGCCCAGGATTCCCTTTTCGATGAGCATGTACACTAGGGCAAATGCGAAAGAAACGATGCCAAAAGGGAGAATTTGGAGTAAATTTCTTTTGGTTCTGTAGTGTATTGCCATGTATGATCATTAATTTTTCAGGGGCATCTGAATATGAGATGGATGGCGAATGGAGCCCTTGGCATTACTCCATTTTTATCTGATGTCTAATTTACTTTTTAATTATTTTTTCAAGCTGTTTTATTGTAAATGACGGGCATTTGTCCTTTCCATTGGCTCCATTTATCTTTTTCTTTAATTAAATCAGCCATGAAATGACCTACATTAATCCTACTTGTTTTTCCTGCATTAAAAATGGCACTCCTAGTTGGAGATGGATGTACTTCATATGCTGTTACATGGACCTCATCTGTTAAGTTATCTGGTCGAACAACTACCCATTCGATTGATTTGTTTTTTTGCCCAATGTTTGATCTTAGGTAATCTGCCGCCTTTTCATTGTCTACATGTGGGGGTAAAAGCAACCTTAGTAACCCTATTACAAGTTTTTGTCCCATTGAGATTGGCTCATCTATATCTGGATTTCGATTCCCTGCGGTATTCATCAAAACAAACTTCATGGGATTCTGCCTCGGCCCTCTCTTCAAAGTTGAATTGCATAAGAGAATAACGGCGTCAGTCACTAGTTTTCGAGGTTCTCCATATATTCCCTTCCAACTTAAGTTATGACCTAAACAAGAGGCTATTGCATCACAATCTTTAAGGTACTCTGCCATCTTTGCTTCGTCAATATCCAATATGTTTGCATGGATGATATCCACCAGGACATTGTTTTTCCATGACACAGGTAACTTTTCAGGGGAACGAACAATCACCTTAACTTTCTGCTTTTTGATTAACAATTGTTCTACTAATTGCCTTCCAGTTGCCCCACTTGCTCCCACAATTAATGTTGCCATAGGTATATATCTATTGAAATAACTTATATCCTCCCAATTCTATCTTTATATAGAAAAGAGACAGCTCCTTTTTTTAGCTGTGGCGAAAATGCCCCTTTTTCCATTTTTTATTCACTTTGGGAAAATCGCTTTAAGGAGAAGGCACAACCCGCACAATAGCCCCCCCATTCGTATGCTCCAACAACAGGTAGATATACCCATCAAAGCCCATTTCCACATCCCGAATTCTCGCTAAATTGTCAATAAGGGTCTCCCGGTGGATGAGTTTTCCCTTGTGCACTTCCATCCGGTATAGTTGAGTAGCCTTTAAGGTTCCTACAATCAGGTTGCCTTCCCAGTCGGGATATTTATCTGAATGGCAAATAGCGAAGCTGGAAACAGCGGGCGAAGGTGTCAGGTCTACCACGGGGTCTTCCAAGTCCATTTTAGCAGGATGCATTTCCAGGTAGTTCCCAAATTCCACATCCGTACCCGTGTAGTTTACTCCATTGGACACCAGGGGCCAGCCGTAGTTATGGCCCGCCTTAAGGAAATTTACTTCGTCTCCTCCTCGAGGTCCCATTTCCGTTTGCCAAAGGGCCTTTGTCATTTGATCATATTCCAAACCTTGTGGGCTTCTATGGCCTATCGTCCAGATACTCGCTAAGGCATTTTCCGTTTGGAGATGGGGATTGTCATCGGGTATGCTACCATCTTCATGAACTCGGTGAATTTTTCCATAAGGAGTTGACAGATCTTGAATCCCATGAAATGATTCGACAGTAGCTGGGTTATGGGGGAGGTAGAGCTTTCCCCCTAAACTGAAATACAGGTGTCCTTCTCCATCAAAGGTCAGTCTACCCCCCATAATCGTCTCTGGGATAGGGGTATAGAATTCTTTGTCTACCTCCCAAATTACTTCCTGATCTATCCAGGTAGTATCTTTTATACGGCCCCTGATTATCCTCAACATGGAGATATAGCCCGTATAGTTCTCCTTGCTCCAGGTATTGCACTTTTTGCAGCGGTCGCCGTAGCTGATATACACCCAGCCATTTTCTTCGTAGTTGGGGTGTAGGGCCACATCCAACATCCAGCCCAGGCCATGAATAAGTCCTGTAGGCTCCTTTCCGGCTTCTTTAGCGGTTGAAATTTCGGGCAACCCCTGGATAAGGGGAGATTGCTCTCCTTCGGGAGAAATAAGACTCAGGCCCCGCATTTTTTCGGTTAACAAGAATCCTCCCTCCGGTAGGGGAGCGATGGAATACGGCCAGGGGTCCAGGTTTTTTATAATCGTTTCAAGTCGGAAGGACATTTTTTCACTGTTTATGACCTGCTCGGGAATTTCCACTTCCTTGTGGATTTGAAAATCTGCCATGGAAAAGTTCTTCCGGGATTCGGCAATGTAGATCGCGATTCCTTTGATTTCTCCTTCCGAAAGGGAGCTTTGATAGGCGGGCATTCCTTGTTCTACATATCCTTCGGATATCCCGATTATGAGATTTGCTAAATCATCCCCATGCTTAAGTTCTTTTTCAACCAGCCCAGAGGCATGGGCATTGCCCTCTAATTCTTTGCCATGACACCCGGAACAATGTTGGACGTATAGTTGCTGATAGGGGCCTTGAGCAGAACTAGTACAGGACAATAAGGTCAAGGTAATTATAAAGATTCCGATATTTTGAAATACGCAGATGCTGCCCATGGTGATGGTCTTTAATTTTTATTGGGTAAATTTCTTCTAAAAGATGTGAGTGATAGAAATTAGTTGGAAATCTATGCCCTACAAATTATGGGAGAGAAGGAAAATTTGATAACGTAGCAGGAGCTTTGTTGGCGTATGGATCCCTGTTAAGTTTTGAAAAAGGAGTGGGAGCCTATCTGGGATTTTTATCATTCGACAGCAAAACGGAACTTATACCAATGTATATGCAAAAATATGGAGCTACTCATGCTGGGGGCCAAAAAATGTATCTAGACCCAAAATCAGGAAGGGAGCTTATTAAAAAATATTTGAATAGATCTTTTTACGATTAGGCACTATGAAGGAAAAAAAGTTCGTCAATAAAGGAGGTATTACCGGTACTGGAAAAAGTCTGGTAAATACAAATAGTGAAGAGTTTAAGATTCTTCGCAAGAAAATAGAAGATGCTTCAGAAAGTCGTAGTCAGTTGGAGCGGATTGAAGATTATCTAATAGGTATTCGCTTACAAATGGAACGTTATCTCAGCAGTGACTTCAATACAGAGAACCTATCTGCAGGCGAATTCCTAAAGGAATGTTTAAAAGCATTAAATGTAAAGAACAATTTTGCAGCCTATCTAGGATTCGAAGAATCCAATCTCAGTGCTATCTGCCATGGGAGAAGAAAAATGAGTCCAGAACTTGCCCTTAAGCTTGGTCAAATCCTTCAGATACCAGCTAAATATTGGCTCGCTATTCAAAACAAAGAGGAGCTAGATAGTCTTCAGGATAGTAAACAAGTTGAACTGAATCGTTTGACCTTAGAAGGTTTACTAAAAAAGTCTGCTTGAGTATATCTTTCAGGAATAAAATCCTAACCTAACCTGAGTTTTGGATAAGAAGCTAGGATAAAATTACAAACTTAGGTGTGTAGGCCTGCAAAATTCGTTGGGAACCGGGGGGGCTGGTGCTGTTGTCTGGAATTTTGCGATTTTTGGCGCTACGTTTTTCTAAAAAAGGTAGCTAACTCATCAGGAAAGGAACATAGTTATTAATAACTTCCTGGTAATAAAGGGATTGTTATCCAAAACTCAAGTTAACCTAAAGTCAAAATCAACAAAAGTGCCGCCACACTGGCAATCAAGCCCCCAATAAATACCCGATAGGAGATGGTAAGCAAGCGGTATTTTTTCTGCAATACCTGTCCCAAGCTGTATAAATCCTTGGAGAGGTCGTCGTACAGGATCTCTTGATCCTCCTTCAAATCTTTCAGGTATTGGACAAACTCTTGCTTTTTTAGTTGGAGGAAGTTGCCAAAGTATAACATGCTCACCTTGTGGGAGGCAATGTCTTCCTGAGTGAAAAAGTTTTGGGAGACCTTGGGAATAGCTGATAGCACAGCGTATAATATGGCAATCAATGAACTCAGCATCAGGATAATAATGGGGATAATCAGCAAGGGCTGGTCTTGAAAAAATGTTTCTTCCATGGACAAGCCCGCACTGGCAACCGTAATAATGATCGAGAGTACCAGTGTATTGATACTGATGATCATATTGGCTTTGCCATCGGCAATAGAACTAAAGTTCATGTGATTTTGTAAGGTAACCCGGTAGATGGTGTCTATGCCCCGACCAAAATCCTTGCCCGTTTTTCTCCTTATTTCTTCCTTTTCCACTTCTTTTACCTCCTGGTTGACCACATCGACATTTTTGTTCTTTTGTACCGAAAGACTGTCCAAGGCCCATGGAGTGAAAAAACGGGTATCCAGCAATAGATCCAGGATATATTGGTGCCAAGAATGTGCTGAAAAGGAAATACCTTCTGTTTTTTCCTTTTCCATTCTTAACAATCTACTGTATCGATCCAGTTTTTTGTCGCCGAGGAAGGACCAGTAGGCATCATAAAGAATTTTCTGAGAGACACTTTCTGGTGCAGCTTTTTCAAAGGCTCCTTCTAGAATATCCAAAATGTGCTCTTGCCGACCCCTTTCCATTTCCTCAGCAGCTAAAAACTGACTTAAAATCTCACGACTTTCTTCCCATGCAGGACCAGAGGATTGGGTGAGCCCTGTCTGGGAGAACCAGGCAGCCACCAACAGATTTTGGACCTCCTTTTTGGAGAGATCTGCCTGCTCTGCAAATTCGCAACAGGTCTCGACCATTTTTTCCGTATAGGAATAATTGTGAAAGACGAAATGGGGGGAAAGCTTTTGGAGGAATAGATCTTTAACATGTGCCTGGGCTTTTTCCTCCCAAGAAGGATTTTTTGCCATGAGGTAAGGGGTTGATGATTTTTGGGTCGAGGTGCTAAGGCACTATTTCATAAGGTCTTGCCTTGAAATCTACTCAAATATGTGCATTAGTCCTAAAATTACCAGTGATCGAAGGATCTATAAGTCAGCTAATTCTGCAGGAATAACCGTTTTTATGGCAGATACGGGTTGTACAGATACCACCGCCCAAGTTGTTTCTTCCCAGATATGAGCTTGGGTAAAAATTTTGACATGAGGCAACCGGCAGCCTTTGCGGGAAAATGGCGTTGATAGAAAGGAACACACTTAGTTTCTTTTTTAGCCTAAAAACACATTCTTATGAAAACATTTCACCTAAGCCTCCTCTGGGGAGGCATGCTACTACTATGCCTTAGTTGTACCCCTGAAGAATCTGTCCTGCTAGGTACAAAATATGAAAAGCAGGCCAATTTGCCTGCAGCGAAAATGTTCACTATTCCTGACCTATTTATTCCATCTGACGTATTTCGTGGAAAAGCTACAGAAGAAATCCGATCTGACATTGAACGGTATAATTCTATGATTGATGATCCCAGTTTGGATGAATGGCGTATGTACGATCCCGGATACCAAGCTTATAGCGTGTATTTAGAGGCCAGTCCCCAGACTGTTTTGGTGGTACAGGGACAAATCGGCCCTGGAGCGATTGAAGGGGAAGAGGAAGTCTGGATAAATTGTGTTTACCTGACAGGGGAAATAACAGATGTGGCAGTATATCCAGATCAGCAAAGCGCACGTTTTATGGATCCTGGCAAGGAAAACATAGCCTTAGATATGGAACTGATTTTGGAAAGGTCTGGGCCTGTTACTGAGTTGGGATGGTTTGAAGAAAATTTCCCTTTGAATCAGTTTGAAACACGTCTGAAGATCAATTTTCCGGTAGCTAGGCCCACAGAAAAAGAGTTTTTTCCAGGCTTAGCAAGCATCCTCGTTTCGGGGGCCATTCCAGTGGAGGAGAGCCCTTCGGATACGGAATAAAATCGAAAACTGGTTAGGTTGGTTTGATCCCTTGGTCTAGCTCTTTAGACCGGGGGTTTTTTTGATGGATAAGATTAAACTCCTCCTTGAGCTTGCCAAAAATGAGGATATCGTGAAAGCTGCCTTGAGTGAATTTTGCTTTTCGCAATCTGCCTTCCAAAGTAAAACCCAATTGCTCATGTAGCAGTTGGGAAGCTTTATGGAATGCATATACCTCCGCATGAACTTTATGTAGCCGCAGTTCATTGAAATAGTAGTTCAAGAAAATTTTCAAGGCTTCGGAGGCATATCCTTTTTGGCGCTTTGCCGCAATTATGCCGATACCATATTTAAAGGTGCCATCTGTTCGGTTAACGGAATTTGCACTTATACTGCCTACTGGATGGCCCGCTAACTCTTCGATCATAAAAAAATGGGTAATCATCAGGTTCTATACTGCGAAGACGAATTTTTTCTCCTTCCCAATAATTCATGGGGCATCCTGATTTTTTTTCGAGCTTTCGGCTACAATGGCTGCATACAAGGAGATAGCAAAGCCAAAGAACAGAAACATGTACTGCCAGAACTTATGCTCCCTGAATATGAGCAAGCCCGTGAATACGCAAACGGCAGCCGCGATAGCAAGACTTTTACCTTTATGCTTTTTGGGAAGTTTTCGATCCATTGAGTAGCTCACATTTTGGGTAAATGGGTATAGGGAATTTACGAAAGATATGATCAAAGGGGTTCGCTTTATCCCTATTTGCTCTAATAAAATATAGAACCCTTACAAGAAAGATGCAAAAAATGGACAATAAGTTGCCTTATCTCTTACAGCGGAATAAAATAGTCGCTTCTTCTTTGATGTGCTCGGTAAAGAAGCAATAAGGAATATAGGCTATTTTCATTAATCTTTTCAGGGAAAATCTTCTCGCCAAGTTCTTTTGCTACCAGAGGAATATCTATGGGTAAATAATGATTATCTCGGCAAAAATGGACAAATTTTAGTACTTTGAGTCCGTCGAAAGTCTGAAAAAAGCGTTTTGTAAAGGCTTGTTGAGATGCAACGTGTAAGCGAATTTCTGTTAACTTCTGGATCCAATTTTCTTCCTCAAAATACGTCTGAATAGAAAGGGGGAGTTCATCGACAATTTCTGAGTTGACGTACAACTCAGGACTTCTTGAACAGAGAATAGCTAAGTCTTCAAAAGTTCTAAAAGCATAGCTTGGATATGCCAAGGTTTCTTCTTCCAGCCAATCCTGGATAGCTTTTCCCGTGCCAAAGGGTACCCTATTTGAGGGGCGAGGGGAGGGGATCACGGTTGTGGTCGGAATTTCAGAAAGGGTACCCTGCTCAATAAATTTCTGCAAAAAATAAAAATCTTCTCCTGCCTTTCGTCGGTTCATTCCCCCTTGTCTTTGGTAGGCCCTACTCCTGACGGCCATAGAAGAACCAATGGTATGATAGGCAAAGGGGTAACGGGCATAGCGAAGGCCTTCAATATAGTATCGTAAAAACAACTCATACTGGAGGATTCCCTCATATATTTTTTCATTATATTCCTTTCCTGAAAGGGGATGTTCAAAGTGAATAGAGGCAGCTTCTGTATGAGGATTTTGCTGAAAATGCTGAAAAATAGCCATCAGATAGTTTTCCCGTACCAGAGAGTCGGCGTCTAAACCCACAATAATTCCATCTGAGTTATTTGCCTGCTCCAATCTATCCACTGCTTCATCCATAGCAATTTTTCTGGCAAGTCCTACTCCGGCATGTTTAGGGGGAAGGTCTGGGAAATAGAGAACATAGTAGGAATACTTCCTAGGTGCTAGGTCCTTCCAATCCTGTACCTCTTCTACAGTTTGCCGATTTCGAATGTGGATTTCTCGTGAGTGGGAGGAGTGGGAATTGACAAGGATTATGACTTCTACCTCACAGGGAGGGGGCTCACATTGTTCCAGGGAATCCAAGGTATCAAGCAAGTGGGCCTCATTATGGCAGGGAATAGTCACTACGATGCCCAGTTGAGCAGGGGGCGTGTCAGGCAAGGCTCTATCGGCAAAGCGATGTTTGTCCAAATAAGATCTTCCACGATAGATAGTCATATAGCTTGTTTATTATGCCTTCCCCATGTAAATTGCGTCCGATTTTTAAAAACACAATTTGTAGCAGTTAAAAATAACCTATGGCAGACAATAAAGGCAAGGTTGCACAGGTAATTGGACCGGTTATCGATGCCGATTTCAGCGACGAGGGGGCAGTCCTTCCCCAGATTTACAATGCTCTTACCATCAACAAAAAAGATGGAACCCTTTTGGTTTTGGAAGTTCAACAGCACTTGGGCGAAAACCGGGTGAGGGCTATCGCAATGGATAGCACCGATGGCATTGAGCGGGGAATGGAAATAACGGATACCGGCGCAACCATTCAGGTGCCTGTTGGAGATGCCATTAAGGGTAGACTTTTTAATGTTACAGGTACAGCTATAGATGGAATTCCCCAGCCTGAGACAGGCAATAGTTACTCTATTCACCGTTCCGCGCCTAAGTTTGAAGACCTGAAGACGGACATGGAGGTATTGTATACAGGTATCAAGGTAATTGACCTGTTGGCTCCCTACCTCAAAGGAGGAAAGATTGGCTTGTTTGGAGGTGCAGGGGTAGGTAAAACCGTATTAATTCAGGAATTGATCAACAACATCGCCCTGGCTTACGATGGATTGTCTGTATTTGCCGGCGTAGGAGAGCGTACCCGTGAAGGGAACGACATTCTGCGGGAGATGATCGAAGCCAATGTGGTTCGATATGGGGAAGAGTTCCAGCATGCGATGGAAGAAGGGTCATGGGCCTTAGACAAGATAGATATGGAAGCCTTGGAGGGGTCAAAGCTGGCCATGGTATTCGGCCAGATGAACGAACCTCCTGGAGCCCGTGCCCGTGTGGCCTTGACCGGACTGACTATTGCGGAGTATTTCCGTGATGGAGAACCCGAAGATGCCAAAGGCCGTGATGTATTGTTCTTTATTGACAATATCTTCCGTTTTACTCAGGCAGGATCAGAAGTATCAGCCCTCCTAGGACGTATGCCTTCTGCAGTGGGATATCAGCCTACCTTGGCCTCTGAAATGGGAGAGCTTCAAGAGCGTATTACTTCCACCAAACGAGGATCTATCACCTCTATTCAGGCCATTTACGTACCTGCGGATGACTATACCGATCCCGCTCCGGCTACGACCTTTGCTCACTTGGATGCGACCACAGAACTTTCTCGTGCACTTTCTTCCAAGGGAATTTACCCTGCGGTGGATCCTTTGACTTCTACCTCTCGTATCCTACAGCCCAATATTGTGGGAGATGAGCACTACAACTGTGCCCAGGCCGTTATCGGAATTCTCCAGCGTTACAAGGAGCTTCAAGATATCATCGCCATCTTGGGGATGGATGAACTTTCTGAGGAGGATAAACTGGCGGTTGACCGCGCTAGGAAGATTGAACGTTTCTTGTCTCAGCCCTTCTTTGTGGCAGAGCAGTTTACGGGTATCCCTGGACAATTTGTCAAGATTGAAGATACCATCAAAGGGTTTAACATGATCCTTAATGGAGAGCTCGATCACCTACCTGAACAAGCCTTCTACCTCAAAGGAGGTATAGACATGGTGATAGCAGACGGTGAGAAATTGATGGCTCAGGCCTAGTTTTTACCCTAAAACCGTATAGTTGATGAAGGTATTTACCCTAGAAATAGTCACTCCAGAGAAAAAGATCTATGAAGGTAGCGTGGAAAGCGCTACCGTTCCTGGGGTTGAAGGAAGTTTTCAAGTCTTGTTCAATCATGCTCCCATTATTGCTACCCTGGGAAAAGGGGTGGTAAAAGTTCAGACGGAAGAAGGGAAATCCCTTACCTATGCCATTGAAGATGGCGTGGCCGAAGTATTGAATAACAAAATGGTGGTACTTGTTGAGGCGCTTGTCGAAACGACAGTATAGATTGTAGTCCACAGTCTACGGTCCACCGCTTGAGTTGGTTAAATAGTTGGATAGTCGACAGTCCATAGTTTGGGTTGGTTAGATGGCTATCGGACCATTTGTCCATTTAAAGCTAGACTGTCGACCGTGGACCATTAAACCATTCCACCACTCTCCCCCTTCAAATTCTCTTCAAAAAGCTTTCCTATCTTTAGGGTATGAAGGTTCTCATTGTGGAGGATGAAGTCTCTCTATCTGATAATATCCGGAATTACTTGTCTAAGGAAAGTATTTCCTGCACCTGTGCCTTTAACGTACACGAGGCATTGGATCAGCTTATATCTGCTCCCTTCGACATCGTTTTATTGGATATAATGTTACCAGATGGTTCCGGTATGGAGGTGTTGAAGCATGTTCAGGAGCAAGAGATTGTTCCTGGCTGTTTAATTGTTTCTGCCAAAAATGCCTTGGATGATCGATTGAATGGCTTGGACCTGGGAGCAGATGATTATTTAACCAAACCTTTTCATCTTTCCGAGCTATTGGCCCGAATAAAGGCTATTCATCGGAGAAAAAGTTCTGGTAAAGTTGGACCGATAGAAGTCAATGAGATTTTGATCTATCCAGCTTCATTTGAAGTTTTTGTGGATCAAAAAGCACTGAACCTGACCCGGAAAGAGTTTGAACTACTCAATTTTTTCATTGCGAATAAAAACCGGGTAGTGAGTAAACAGGCCATTGCTGAATACTTATGGGGAGCCCAGGTGGATTTATACGATTCCTTTGACTTTGTTTACCAACACATAAAGAACCTTCGTAAGAAAATCACACAAGCGGGCGGTAATGACTATATTAAAACCGTTTATGGATTTGGGTATAAATTTCATTTGAAGGCTTCATGAACTTATTCACCAAAACTACCCTGATAAATGTCTTCCTCATCTTTGCGGTTTTCTCCATTGGAGGGATTATATCCTTTCAAATCTTTCAGAGTGAGGTGAATAAAGAAACGGATTATCACCTAAAAGGGCAGCTCAAGTTTATAAAAAATGTCATTGAAAGGGGGGCACCGGTAAGCTCCCTAAATTACAATCGATTAAGTATAATAGAGATTGATAGTTCTTCTTCCCTCAGATTAAAGCCCCAATTTTCTGATACCCTTGTATACCGGAAGCTTTTTGAAAGAACCCTTCCCCACCGCAAGGTAGAAGTCGATACCAAAATAAATCAAACCTGGTATAAGATTTCCTTGTTTGAGACCATAGTGGAGGAAGACGACATCATGGATAGCGTTACCTCTAGTCTTTCCTATACCTTTGCTATTTTGGTGAGCTTACTGATTATTTTAAGCATTTTGCTTTCAACGTGGTTGTTTAGTCCCTTTAAAAGAACTCTGAATGCCATTGACAATTTTCGTATCCATTCCGATAACATTCCTGAGCTTCCTAGAACGGGGATCAAAGAATTTACCCAACTTAATTTATTCCTGACGGGTATGATGGAGAAGAGTCGCAGAGACTATGTCAACCTAAAAGAATTTATAGAAAACTCTTCCCATGAAATACAGACCCCCCTGGCGATTGCCCGAGGGAAACTAGAATTGCTCATGGAGCATGAAGACCTGGATGCCTATCAGGCCCATCAGATTCAAGTAGCCTACTCCGCCCTTACTAGGTTATCTAAGTTAAACAATTCTTTGGGGCTATTAAGTAAAATTGATAACCAGGAATTTTCGAATCCTATTTCCATTAATATTTCTCAGCGCCTGAGAGATAAATTGGTGGAATTTGAAGAGCTAATTTCGCTCAAGGAGATTGAACTGGATACGGAAATTCAATCTGATATTTGGTTGAATATTGATCCCTTATTATGGGACATTTTGCTTAGCAATTTGCTCCAAAATGCCATCAAGCATAATTACATCAGGGGTAGAATTCAGGTAAGATTAGCAGACGGGACTCTGAGATTTACAAATACAGGAGCAGAGCCCAAAGAAGACCCCAAACAGTTTTTTGCTCGATTTAAGAAAGGTTCTAATCTTTCTGACTCTCACGGACTCGGTTTGGCCATTGCCAAGAAGGTGTGCGATGTAAGCCAGATGGATATTTCTTATACCTATTCTTCTGAGTTACACCATCTCCGGATTACCTTTTCCCCGGTGCCTAGGATACCCCAGAAACCTACTCCTGTTCCCTCTTAGGAGAAACTCAAATTCCCTTCAACTTTTCCTCAAAGTTGAGGGGTTTATTTGTGAAAAGTAAAGCTAAAATTATGAAACAAAACTTCCATAAAGTTTCTGTAACAACCCTTTTTGTTTATTTATTTATATTTTTTGTTCCACAAATTTCCTATTCCCAGTCCTTCAAAGTTACCGGCTCCATTGTCGATAAGGCAGAAAAAACTGCGCTCGCCTATTCGGCAGTTGCCTTACTTGCGACTTCGGATTCTTCTCAAATAGGAGGTACCTATGCAGATGAGCAGGGTAAGTTTGTGCTATCGGCTCCCGAAGGAAATTATGTATTGAGGGTTAGTTTTTTGGGGTATGAAGAACACTGGATTCCTTCCTTTTTACTCAATTCAGCTAATCCCACACTTGCCCTGGGTCCAATTGGTCTTCAAGCAGCTGCAACTACTTTGGAAGAGGTAGAAATACGAGCAGAAAAAAGCCGAATGGAATTTCATTTGGATAAAAAAGTATTCAACGTGGGCAAGGATCTCTCTAATATAGGTGGAACCGCCTCTGATCTATTGGACAATATTCCTTCCATTACCGTCGATATGGAAGGAAATGTAGCCTTGCGTGGAAACAATAACGTGAGAATATTGGTGAATGGGAGGCCCTCTGGACTCTCTTCTACAGATGCCCTGCAGCAATTTTCCGCTGAAATGATTGACAAGGTCGAAATTATTACCAATCCTTCCTCCAGATATGAGGCGGAAGGAACCGCCGGAATTATCAATATTATCTTGAAAAAGGACAAAAGATATGGGTGGAATGGTACGTTCAATGGGACTTTGGGTATTCCGGCTAGCCATAACCTCTCTACGAATTTGAACTTTCGAACTAAAAAACTGAACTGGTTTACCAACATAGGCGGACGCTACCGCAATTCTCCCAGACAGTCCCTGGAGTACAGGGAGGATTATGATGATAGGGGGACTCTAAGCGAAATTACCGATCAACAAAGACGCTATACCCGTGGAGGAAAATCAGGTAGCGTGCGCTTTGGCTTAGATTACAGTTTGAGTGAGAATAGTACCCTAACGGGTTCGATCATCTACAGGAGGAGTAAGGACCGTAATCTCGCAGATATCGATTTACTCTACCTCAATCCAGAATCGGTTCGACTAGGTTCTACCTTTAGAGAAAATGTGGAAGACGAAGATGAAGACAACCTCGACTACAACCTTCGATTTGAGCGCAAATTCAAAGGAAAAGGACACAAATTTACAGCCTCAGTCGTGTATAACAGCGAATGGGAGAGAGAGTATACAGATGCCTTTGAGCAGGATTATGATGGATTGAACCAGTTTATTAGACAGGAGCAATCCATTATTGACAATGAGGAGGAAACGGGGGAAACGCGTATCCGCACAGATTATGAACGTCCAGTGGGTGAAAAGGGAAAATTCGAAATTGGCAGCCTGAGTAGCATCCGAAATATCAATACACGGTTTCGAGTAGATGAATTCAACGATGAGACCAAAGTCTGGGAGACCTTGGAAAACCTAAGCAATCGCTTTGCTTATGACGAAGATATCCATGCCTTATATTCTAGTTTTGGAAACACGTTGACTCCCAAGTTAAATTATCAATTGGGTCTTAGGGCAGAATACACAAATGTAGAGACCTTACTGAAGGATACCCAAGATGGCAACAAACAAGAGTATCTGAGCTTCTTCCCCAGTGTATTTTTGAATTATGAATTGAAAACCGGCAATGCCCTTCAAGTGAGTTATAGTCGAAGGATCAGAAGGCCTCGCTTTTGGGACCTTAATCCCTTCTTTAGCTACACGAATCCCCTTTCCCAAAGAAGTGGTAACCCCAAACTAAATCCCGAGTTTAGCAATTCCTATGAACTCAGCTATATCAGGACTTGGAGTAAGGCCAATGTAAGTGCGAGTGTCTACTATCGACATACTACTGATGCCATCACCCGTTTTCGCTTTATTGATACGACCCAAGTGGTCTTGACCTCAGATGGAAGGGAACAGAACCCGAGTATTTCCCGGCCAGAAAACATCGCTACAGAAGAGAATATGGGGGCCGAATTCAGTATAAACTACAGTCCTAGCTCAAAATTGGACCTCACTTGGAGTGGAAATATATTCTACAGTACCCTCAACGCAGAAAACCTTTCCCTTAGCTCCCAAACCGAATTTACCAGTTGGACCAGCCGACTTAACGCAAAAACCGAGCTTCCTTGGAAAATAGACCTTCAACTGATGGTCAATTACCGTGGGCCACGTCGTTACCCACAAGGTGAGCTGAAGGGAATGTTGTTCACAGATGCGGGCTTGAGCAAAGACTTCTTAGGAGATAAAATGACCGTTTCCTTTCGGATGAGTGATATCTTCAATACCCAATGGTATAAATCTGAAACCCGGGGAGACAATTTCTACATCTACAGCGAAGGACAGTGGCGTGCCAGACGTCAATCTTATATAAACATTACGTATCGCCTCAACCAAAAGAAGCGCAGAGAAAGAGGTTTTGGCGGAAGTAGAGAGATGGGAGAGCCGGATATGTAGGGAGGGTCAATAGTCCATAGTCGGTAGTTTGGAAAGTTTTTTGAAAAGCATAATCTTTGAAAGCAATTAACTACCCAACCTTCTTTCCACCGACTACGGACCAATCTCCATGTCTCAAATCCATAAAATTGTTGCACAGTTTCAGATCCAGCATGCTGTTTATGAAATTCTCCCTTTTGGGAATGGGCATATTCACGATACCTACAAAGTCCTAACGAAGCCTGAGGAGACACCTAATTTTCTCTTGCAGCGTATTAATACCCAGGTATTTCCCCGGGTTACCCAAATGATGAACAACATTCATCGGGTAACCAAACACCAGAGAGAAGCCTTAGAAAAAAAAGCAGTAGAGGAACTTTCTCAGCAGGTTATGCAAGTCATCCCCACGGTATCTGGTAAATATTTTTTTAAAGAGGAAAACGCTTATTGGCGTGTTTTTTCTTTTGTGGAGGAGGCCATGAGTTATGAGACCCCCCCCAATGAGGACTTTGCTCGTGAAGCGGGTAGAAGTTTGGGAAAGTTCCAAAGTCTTTTGATGGATTTTCCGGCAGAAACGCTTTTTGAAACCATTCCCCACTTCCATAACGTAAAAAGAAGGGTTAGAAAATTTAATAAAGTCTTAAAGGATGATCCTGTGGGGAGAGTAAGTTCAGCTGAGCAGCAGGTGCAGTTCGCAAAAGGGAGAAGGCGCGAAATGTCCTTAATATCAGAATTATTAGGGGAAAACTTGCTCCCTATTCGGGTAACGCATAATGATACCAAATTCAATAATCTGTTGTTTGATGCTCAAGGCAATGCCTTAATGTGGATCGATTTAGATACGGTAATGCCAGGTTGTGTGCACTTTGACTTCGGGGACGCCATTCGGGTATTGGCTAACTCAGGGGATGAGGATGAGGAAGACTTAAACCTTATTGAGTTTAATTTTGATTATTTTAAGGCTTTTGCAGAAGGCTATCTGAAGGAAATTGGCCATATTCTGGCCCCTATGGAGCTCATCCATCTGGCATTTTCCGCAAAAATGATGACCTTTATTATGGGGTTGAGGTTTTTAACGGATTATTTAGAAGGGGATCCGTATTACAAAACTTCCTATGCAGGACACAACCTCGTACGAGCAAAGTCTCAGTTTAAGCTCCTTTCTTGCATGGATGAAGTATACGATGAGATGAAAGAATTTATTGAGCACTGTTTTTTTCACTTAATTTAACCAAACTATCATGAAAAGATACCTTATCATCGCCGCTGCTTTGGCTCTTTCGTTTTCCCTATTCGGCCAGACGGATAAAATTGTATTGGTCAACACTCAAAAAGTGGGAGCAGACCGATATAGAGATATAAAGGGAACCCCATACTACTTTAAAGAATGGGCAGCAGGGAAAATTTTGGCTGGTTCTGGTAATGTATATTCCATGGCGGAAGTAAATTACAATGGGTTCACTAATTCCTTTGAGGTGAGAGAGGGAGAGGACTATATTGAGTTGGATTCCAAATGGTATATCCAGGTCGAGTTTCTGAAAGCCGACAATCCGGATATCGAGGAATTTGGGGAATCAGAAAAAATTATTTTTCAGAAAAGGGGGCAAGCCAATTTCAATGATCGTTGGATGCAGGTGCTGTATAAAGGAAAAAACTATACCTTGTTAAAAGAGTTTGTTATCGATAAAGAAAAGAAGGTATTTCAGAATGTAGGCCAAGAAGTAGTCGTAGAGCGTTTCAGTGCCGATCCCACCTACTTTGTCGTGAAAGGAAGTGAAATGATACGCGTTCGGGGCAAACGTAAAAAGACCCTTCAGGAGTTGGGAAATGCTGCAGCGGCCGAAAAACACGTGAAGTCCGAGAACCTAAACCTCAAAATCGATTCTGGAATGATCGGTCTCATCGAATTTTATGATTCGTCTGAGGGATGAAAAAACAGTTCCCGTAAGACAGCTGGTTTGATCTCATGGGCACCCTGAAATACATGATGCCTCATAAGCTTCCCAAAAAGGGAATTTAGCCGATCTTGTTCAGCTTGAATCTTATCGCCATTTATATAAGGATCCTCATCTCCAATAAGCGACCATACCTCTGTATCCAAAGGGAGAGAGGCTGAAAAATCTGTATGTATCTCATGCGGAAAGCCCCCTGCCCAAAGGACCAATCGCTTAAAGGGAATGGGTCTGCTGAGTGCCCAACGGGTTATGGTAGCAACTCCTTGTGAGAAGCCTAATAAGTTGATCTCATACCTTTCCCAAGGTCTTATTCCCAATTCTTTCAATATAATAGCGTCGAGATACCGCCCCTGATTGGCAATTTCTATTTCTCGGTAATCTCGAGTCATCCAACTGGCCCCAACTCGCTCAAACTTGTCGTGCATGTAGAACCTAGATAGCCCTTGTGGAGCGATGAGAAAATGATGGGGCTGAAGCAAGCCTTCAAATTTTCGAACAAAATATTGTGCCCGTTGGCCGATGCCGTGGCAGGTTATCCAGATAACCTGTGTGTCCTCATTTAGGGAGCCAACTGTGTAATAGGGAGCCTCAGCAGAGTAGGAAATGGATTGTAAATCTACATTCATAATAGATTATCATATTTTCATATGAATATGTAATAATATTAAAATTTTATATTAAAAATGTCATTTATTTGACAAAAATTAAAAATATGACCTCTATTTTTTCAATTTATAGAAATTCTTTTCTTAGATTTGACATACAGAGAGTCAAAATTAAGCGCATTAAACCAGGTGATTTTTTCCTTTTTCTATAGTTCAGGGAAAAAATTTTAACAAGATCTATCATGAAAAAATCCACAATAGGCGTTGATGTGTTGGTTCGCAAAGATATAGAAGAATTAAAACAAAAGATCGACGCATTTGAGCAAGGAAAGTTAGACGAGGAAAAATTCAAGGCGTATCGACTTACCAGGGGGGTATATGGCCAGCGGCAACTGGGGGTGCAAATGTTTCGCACCAAAATCCCTTTTGGACGACTCAACAGTCGGCAACTGCAGCGCTTGGCGGATGTGACAGATGCCTATAGTACAGGTAATCTCCATTTGACTACACGCCAAAATATTCAAATGCATCATGTCAAGCTTGCCCATAGCCCAGCTGTCTGGGAAGCCCTTGCAGAAGTGGGGGTTACGGCGCGTGAGGCTTGCGGCAATACGGTAAGGAATATAACAGCTTCTGCAAAGGCGGGAATCGATCCAGATGAACCCTTTGATGTTTCTCCGTATGTGGAGGCGACCTATCACCACTTCTTACGCAATCCCATTTGTCAAGACATGGGTAGGAAGATAAAAATAGCGTTTTCATCTAGTGAGAAGGATTCTGCCTTTACTTACTTTCACGATTTTGGCTTTATTCCTAGAGTTAGGGAGGAAAGAGGAGAGGAGCTGAGAGGGTTTAAGGTGCTTATAGCGGGAGGCTTAGGCGCCCAGTCTATCATCGCCCAAACAGTATCTGAGTTTATGCCGGCTGATCAGATCATGGGCTTTATGGAAGCTAGCATTCGCGTTTTCGACCGCTATGGAGAGCGAAGCAAACGCTTCAAGGCCCGAATGAAGTATTTGGTCAAAAGCCTGGGTATAGATGCCTTTTTGGAATTGGTGGAGCAGGAGAAAAAAGGCTTATCCTATACTTCCTTTCCAATAGAAGTAAATGAGTGGCAAGAGGCGGAGCCACCTGAGGTAGCGGAACTCCCAGCAATCTTCCCGAAGGACAATCAAGCCTATAAATTCTGGCTTCAAACCAATGTGTTTGAGCAAAAGCAAGAAGGCCTCTACAGCGCTCAATTGCGAGTACCTCTGGGAGATGTATCTAGCGATACAGCAAGAAAACTGGCAGCAATTGTCCGGGCATATGTAGCGGATGATATCCGCATTACGGTTAATCAAGGACTATTATTGAGGCATATTCGCCCCGAAGTTTTGCCCCACCTATATGCAGATTTGAAAGAAATTGGGTTGGCAGATCCAGGCTTTGACAGCTTAGCGGACGTAACAGCATGTCCAGGAACAGACACCTGCAACCTGGCTGTATCCAATAGCACCCGGATATCTGAAGCTTTAGAAGAAGTGGTAAAAAAGGAGTTTCATCACTTGATTGTAGATGCAGATATTAAGGTGAAAATAAGCGGTTGTATGAACGCCTGTGGCCAGCATATGGCCGCCAACATTGGTTTACATGGGAGCTCGATTAAACACAAGGAGTTGGTCGTTCCCGCCCTCCAGGTGGTGTTAGGAGGAGGAGTAGGGCCTGATGGTGTAGGGAGGATTGCTGACAAAGTTATTAAACTCCCCTCCAAAAGACTCCCAGAAGCCCTTCGCTACCTGTTGAATGACTATGAGGAGCAGGCGCTGGAAGGGGAATATTACAACGACTATTTTCAACGACTGGGCAAGAAATACTTTTATCAACTGTTGAAGCCGCTGGCCCATCTGGATACCCTTCAGGAATCCGATTACAAGGATTGGGGACAGGAAGAATTTTTCCAGCCAGAAGTTGGGGTAGGGGAGTGTGCCGGAGTGGCTTATGATGTCATCGGGGGCATATTACAGGATGCTTCAGATCGAATAGCCGAAGGGGAAGAAAACCTACAAGCCGGGCATCTGGCAGAAGCCATTTATCTGGGCTACAGTGCCTTTGTAATTGGTGCTAAGGCCATGTTGTTGGCCAAAGATGTGGCTTGTAATACCCACAAGAAAATCCTGGAAGATTTTGACCTGAATTACCTTCAGACGGGCCTCATAAATCTTGAAGGAGTTTCTTCCTTTTCCTCCTGGGTACTTAGGATGAAAAAGCAAGCGCCGACTCGGGAATTTGCAGAAAGCTATCATGCGGAGGCGAAAGCATTTCTCAAAACCCTGGTTCAGCTTCGGAATGAACAGGTGACCGGCTTTGGCGAGGACAAAACGGTGATTGGTCATCATTACCAAGCGTAGGCCATTATGGTTAGTAGCGATATGGGAGGCGGTTAAGGCTGCTATAGCAGCAAAGGTCACCCTTAGAAGGGGGTTAGGGGGATGAATAATGGAAATAAGAGCTGCTCAGCAGTTGAGAGATTGGGAAGTGAACGCAGAGGCGCAGAGGCGCAGAGAGATTTATTGCATAAATCAATTACCATCAATAAACCTGGTAGATGGAATATCTAAGTCGAAATAAGGAGCCCAAACTGATCCTCGTCGGTGCGGGGCCTGGAGATCCAGACCTCATCAGTGTAAAGGGAATGAAGGCCCTCCAAGAGGCGGATGTTATCCTTTTTGATGCCTTGGTGCATCCCAAGTTATTGGAATATGCCCATGCTAATTGTATATGCCAATACGTAGGAAAGCGCGCGGGGCAACATTCTATGGCGCAAGGAGAAATCAATCGACTGATTGTTTCTATGGCTTTTTCTCATGGAACGGTTGTTCGCTTGAAAGGGGGGGATCCGTTTATTTTTGGGAGAGGGCATGAAGAGATGGAATATGTCCAGTCCTTTGGAATAGAGCCGAGGTAATTCCGGGAATATCCAGTGTTACGGCGATCCCAGCCAGTCAGCGTATCCCCCTTACACGGAGAGGGATCAGTGAGAGTTTTTGGGTTCTTACAGGGACTACCAAAACGGGGGAACTATCGAAAGACTTATTCCTTGCGGCCCAATCCACTGCTACTGTAGTGATCTTGATGGGGATGCGTAAGCTCCCCCAAATTGTAGCCCTCTTTGCTCAGGCTGGAAAGATCCATACCCCAGTAATGATTGTGCAGAATGGAACCTTGGATGGGGAAAAAGTCTGCGTGGGATCTCTCAGAAATATAGAGGGCAAGGCCCAGGCGCCCAGATGGGCACGCCAGCCATTATTCTTATCGGAGAAATAGTCTCTCTTCATGAAGCCTATCGACAGCTTGATTCCTTGGCCCTTGCAGGGTAAGGATAATATTCCCGTTTTTCCTTTCTCCTTTTTCAATTCTCCCATTCCCTTATGGAAAACTTACCCACAAATCCCTTATACCCTATTTTTCTCAAACTTCACCAATTGGAGATGCTGTTAGTTGGGGGAGGAGAAATTGGATATGAGAAATTGTTCTTCATATTAAAAAGTAGCCCTGAAGCCCACATAACGGTAGTGGCCTGGCAGGTGTTGGATAAGGTGCAGGCATTAATAGACAAGAGCCCTCACGTCCGATTAGAGAAAAGGTTTTTTACCCCTAGCGACTTGGAGGGGAAAGACTTGGTCGTATTAGCTACCAATAGTGATTCTTGCAATACCTGGATACGAAAACTAGCTAGGGAAAGAAATATATTAATCAATGTGGCGGACAAGCCCGAGCTATGCGATTTTTATCTGGGAAGTATAGTTACCCGAGGCCCCCTCAAGGTGGGTATCTCTACCAATGGGCAGTCGCCTACCTTCGCCAAGCGCTTCCGTCAATTGTTAGAAGATACCCTGCCTCATACCTTACCGGAATTGATTGCTAATCTCAAATCGATTAGAGATAGATTGACCGGAGATTTTGAGGAAAAAGTGGAAACCCTAAATGCGGTCACGGCCTCCTTGCTGGAGGAGAAAAAGGAGTGTGTAAGGGAGAGGTGAGGTGTAAGGAGAGAGGTGTCAGGTGTGAGGAGAGAGGTGTCAGGTGTGAGGAGAGGTGTCAGGTGTGAGGAGAGGTGTTAGGTGTGAGGAGAGAGGGGAGGGACAACGCCACGGCTTGTTCCTTAGTGATACAAAGATCCACCCATTTGTTTACCTCGAACATTTGATATTCTCCTTAAAAGCATTTCTTCGATCGGTCCCTTATGAAAATCCCTCTAATTCTCTACATTTGCAGGATTGTTTTCAAAACGAGAAATTGGATATATGAATTTTGAAACCCTTGCTATCCGCCTACAGGCTGAGCGTTCTCAACATCGGGAGCATGCCGTGCCTCTTTTCAACACCTCCAGCTTTGTTTTTGAAGATGCAGAGCAGATGGAAGCCCTTTTTGCTGGTGAGCAGTGCGGGAATATTTACAGTCGCTATTCCAATCCCAATGGGCGGGAATTTGAAAAAAAGATATGTGCCTTGGAAGGCTGCGAAGATGCCCATGCAACAGCTTCTGGCATGGCGGCTATATTTGCGGGCTTTATGGCCTTTCTTAAGCAGGGAGACCATTTGATCGCCTCCCGAGCGGTATTTGGTTCGACGGTGGGCATTATCGAGCAGCTTTTACCTGAATATGGAATTGAAACGACCTTTGTCGATCCAGAAGACCTCGATAGTTGGGAAGCTGCAGTAAGACCCGAGTCAAAAATGCTATTCCTGGAAACGCCTACTAATCCCGGACTGATCGTGATTGACCTGGAGAAAGCTGGAAAATTTGCCCAAAGGCATGGTTTACTGTTTCACGTAGATAACTGTTTTGCTACCCCCTACCTTCAAAATCCTGCTAAGTATGGAGCAGATCTCATAAGCCATTCGGCCACCAAATTTATTGATGGACAGGGTCGGGTATTAGCTGGTGTGGTAACAGGAAGGGGAGATCTAATTGATATCCTGCGGAAGTTTTGCCGCAAGACGGGTCCAGCCATTGCCCCCTTTAACGCTTGGGTCTTATCCAAAAGCCTGGAGACCCTCCATGTACGCATGGATCGTCACTGTGAAAATGCGTATAAGCTTGCTCTTAGCTTATCTGGGTTAGATGACATAGAACGAGTCAATTACCCCTTTATGAAAAGCCATCCCCAGTACGATATTGCGCAAAAGCAAATGCGCTTGGGAGGAGGGGTGATTACCTTTGTGGTAAAAGGTGGGAGGGATCGAGCCCAGCGCTTCCTCAACGAACTGCAAATGATTTCCCTTTCGGCCAACTTAGGAGATAGCCGCACCATCGCCACCCATCCTACGACCTCGACTCACAGTAAGATGACGGAAGAGGCTCGATTGAAGGCGGGAATCCCACCGGGCTTGATTCGGGTTTCGGTTGGGCTGGAACATATTGACGATATTACCCAGGATATTGTGGGGGCCTTGGAGAGAAGTCGAGTTGCTCGCTTTGCTTAACTCATTTTTAATCAGGTATTTAAATAAATGGATAAAGTGAAATAGGTGTTTTTTCATGGAATGAAAAGCTACCCTGTAGGGCTAGCCTATGGGTAGATTCATGATGCCCCCATATTCCGCCGCCGATGTATCGAAATTGATACCTCGGCGGCGATAAATAGGGCTGGGGGACCTATTCTACCCATATTAGGTACCTAACGGCACCGGGATTCTCTTGCGAGAAGAGGGCCTTTGAACTTATATTTCTAGTTCCTTAGGAAAGTGGGTGTTTTTTCATGTAATGAAAAGCTTACCCTGTAGGGGTAGCCTATGGGTAGATTCATGATGCCCCCATATTCCGCCGCCGATGTATCGAAATTGATACCTCGGCGGCGATAAAAAGGGCTGGGGGACCTATTCTACCCATATTAGGTACCTAACGGCACCGGGATTCTCTTGCGAGAAGAGGGCCTTTGAACTTATATTTCTAGTTCCTTAGGAAAGTGGGTGTTTTTTCATGTAATGAAAAGCTTACCCTGTAGGGGTAGCCTATGGGTAGATTCATGATGCCCCCATATTCCGCCGCCGATGTATCGAAATTGATACCTCGGCGGCGATAAAAAGGGCTGGGGGACCTATTCTACCCATATTAGGTACCTAACGGCACCGGGATTCTCTTGCGAGAAGAGGGCCTTTGAACTTATATTTCTAGTTCCTTAGGAAAGTGGGTGTTTTTTCATGTAATGAAAAGCTTACCCTGTAGGGGTAGCCTATGGGTAGATTCATGATGCCCCCATATTCCGCCGCCGATGTATCGAAATTGATACCTCGGCGGCGATAAAAAGGGCTGGTGGACCTATTCTACCCATATTAGGTACCTAACGGCACTGGAATTCTCTTGCGAGAAGAGGGCCTTTGAACTTATATTTCTAGTTCCTTAGGAAAGTGGGTGTTTTTTCATGTAATGAAAAGCTTACCCTGTAGGGGTAGCCTATGGGTAGATTCATGATGCCTCCATATTCCGCCGCCGATGTATTAAAATTGATACATCGGCGGCGATAAAAAGGGCTGTTGGACCTATTCTACCCATATTAGGTACCTAAGGGCACCGGGATTCTCTTGCGAGTAGAGGGCAAAGGATTAAGGCTAAATTCTTAGCCCAAAAGATCCCTTACTGCCACGCTAGAGGACAAGACCTCAACCTCAATGCTTTCCCCTTGTCGGAAGATCAACTTCTCGCGAAACTCTTCCCCTTGAGGTTGCTTAAATACCTCTACCTGAGATTCATTGAGGTTAATGATCCACACTTCTGGTATACCTGCCTGGGCATAGAGGGGTAGCTTGATGTTTTTGTCAAAGGCATAGGTTGAGTGGGAGATTTCTATCAAGAGCATAATGTCTTCTGGCCCCGGGTGCTGTGAAGCGTAATAATCTGCTCTGGGCTTAAGCAGAACAAAATCGGGCTCAGGTTCCGAAAAGTCATCTAGCTGGACAGGGTTTTGCGTGCTTGTTTGTGCTTGATCTCCAATGAGCCGAGAAAAAATGGCTTCGATTTTTCGGCTTCGAGAGGCGTGATAGGGACCTGCGGGACTTTTTAAGATGATCTCGCCTTTAATGAGTTCGGTTTTATCCGTACAGGTCAATATACCCGAGTCTGCCATTTGGTAGTATTCCACACGGGAAAAGAGTCGTTTTTTGATTATGGGGTCCATATATTAAAGCCGTACGCTGTTTTTTGGGAAAATGTTTCTTGGCTGAGATTTTCGTCCTCTTTTTCGCCTTTTTGGTACCCTTCCGCTGCATCCCCCCTTTTTATCCTACACGCACAAATTTCTTTATATCCCATTTGCAGGAAAGATCGCTATTCTCTATTTTTTGCTTTTGAAAACTTTTCCTCAACATGAATAGCCCCCGAGCAGGTACCTTTTTCATCAACTACCGGATAGACGACAGCAAGGATTTTGCCAGGAGACTGGAACGAGCCTTGGAAACAGTCTTTGGACCAAAGGTTGCATTTCGGGATGAGTCGGATATCAACCTAACATCGGATTGGGATGCCGCCTTGAAGCAGGCGCTGGAGCAGGCCGAAGTACTTTTGTCGGTCATTGGGACAGACTGGATCAATAGCTTTGCAGAGAAAGCTGAAAAGCAAGAATCCCAGGCGATTACGGATTGGGTACGAAAAGAAATAGAATTTGCCCTGAACGAAGGCATTGATGTCATCCCCATTTTGTTGCCCAATACCCAACTGTGTTCCCCAGATGACGCGCCTGAGGGCTTTCCTGAGTCGCTGCATCCCATCTTGTCTCGGCAAGGATTTACCCTTCATAAGGGATCTGAAGAAGAAGATGTAAAGGAAATCATCCAATGTTTGAAGGTCTTGCTCAATCCGCATGCCGCAGATATACAAGCAGAAAAAGTCCTCCCCCCTTTGGCCGCGCTTCCTTTACCAGAAGAGTATATCGACAGGTTTCACGCCTTGGACGAAGCGGATGAACCCCTCATCAATAGTCCTTATCTGGGTCCCATTTACTTTGATGCCGACCACGCAGCCATGTTTTATGGCCGAGAATGGGAAATACGACGGCTTTTTCATATGGTCAGGCGGCATTCCTTGTCCTTGTTGGATGGGTACTCGGGTACGGGTAAGTCCTCCTTGTTGCATGCGGGACTCATTCCTAGAATGCGCGGGTTGAAAAACTGGCAGGTAGAGGTGCCTATCCGTCGAAATAAGCAGCTGGGAGGCCTACACGCCCAGCTAGAGCGTTTTCTAAAACGCTTTCGCTTAACTCCGGAGAAAAAGGGCCTGCTGGTATTGGATCAGGTGGAAGAAATGTATACCGATCCCTTGGTCCATGACAAGCAAGTGGAAATCAAAAGCTTTGGGGAGCTATTGGATCAAGTATTGGAGACCCACAAAAACCTACACATTTTGTTGGTTTTTAGAAGTGAATACGTGCGCAAAATCGATAATGGCCTGCTGAAAAAATACCTTCCGCGTCAGTTGCCGGAAGAAATGCACTTGGGCCCCCTGACCCCAGAGGGGGTAAAGCAGGCGATCCTGGGGCCAAGGGAATGGAAACGCGAATTTCGCCTGGAAGTAGAGCCAGATACAGCGGAGTTTATAGGGGGGCATTTTATTGGAGATGATTTCAGTCCCTATGGCATACTGCTACAGATACAGCTCCTGCATTTGTGGGAAGCGGCGGATAAAGTGGCTCGCTCAAAAGGCTATAAGGCTCCCCGGGTGATTTCTCGACAGCTATTCCAGGAAAACCGCCAAGGAGATTTGGGGGCTTTTATCGACAAGCAATTGGCCTATATCGAGGCGCAGTATGACTGGGGAGAGCGGATCGAGAAGGGCTTAGGACTGGACGTACTCTACCAATTTAGCACGGAGGAAGGTACAGCGACCAGCATGAAGGACAGCGAATTTCAGTCCTTGTACCAGGACCTGGAAGGGATAGAGGCCCTAGAATTGCTCAACGCCTTCAAGCGGGTTTACCTGATTAGTGAGGCGGGTTTGCAGGAAGGGTCCAGCCGCTTGTCTCATGATTCTATTGCCCGTTTTGTGCGGAGGAAATACCTCAACTCAGACGCCTGCGCCCAGCGCGCCTGGCGTATAGTGGAAACCAAGCAGCGGGAACTCGGTCAGGGTTTCGAAGGCGTGTCTCTGAGTGAGTCGGATATTGCCTCCCTGGAGGAAGGAAAGCCCCACATGCGGGCTATCCCCCAGCAGGTAGCCGAGATCTGGAGCAGGGATGCCCGAATCTACCAGGAAAGGCGCCAGAAGCGCTTTGACTTTGCTTACGAGGGTGCCCAGAACAGTATTGAAAACCTGGCTTACCTAGAAGCCCTGGAGCAGCTTCGGATTGCTTTACACGAAGGCATACATCTCGAAAAGCTCAGAGCGCTGGCCTGGGAACTGCCCTATGTCTTTTTAGAATGGGAGGAAGAAGCCTTGCTGAGAGAAAGCCTGGCCTTTTTAGGGGAGGCAGGGGAGAGGAAAGAGTGGATGGAGAGCCTTACAAAAGACAAAAGTGGGGGCTTGGAGGAGATTCGCGAAGTCCTGTCCCGGGAAGAACCCGAGTGGTACGCCACCATGAAGGCTCAGTACTATCCCGAGATGATCCAGATACCGGGAGGGAGCTTTGAGATGGGTAGTGATGAAGGCTTTTTCAATGATGAGGCTCCCGTTCATTCGGTAACGGTCAGCGAATTTTATCTGGGTGCTACCTCGGTTACCTTTTTCCAATATGGCTTGTATTGCCTGTTGACGGATAAGCGTTTGCCCGCAGATTCGGGCTTTGGGAGGGGCAAGCGGCCCGTGATCAATGTGTCCTGGTCGGAGGCCCTGCACTACTGCAATTGGTTGAGCCAGCGCTTGCAGATGCAAGCGATTTACTCAAATATCTCAGAGACAGATGCCCAGGTGGATTGGGAAACCCAGGGTTTTCGCTTGCCTACCGAAGCGGAGTGGGAATATGCTGCTAGAGAGGGAGGCAAAGTGATCCGCTTTGGGAATGGGAAGGATCACGCGAGCCCAGAGGAGATCAATTTTAATGGGGAAGATTCCGATAATGATTACAATGAACTGGTAAAAAAATTCACTTCAAAGGGCATAAATCTCCGCGCTACCTCACCTGTCAAATCTTATCTTTCTAATACTTTGGGCCTGTATGACATGAGTGGCAATGTATATGACTGGTGTTGGGATTGGTTTAAGGATACCTATTACCAGGAGACTGAGGGCTTAAAGGATCCCAGGGGGCCATCAAGTTCACCTGAGAATAAAAGATCCCTTCGCGGAGGCTCTTGGTATGGTTCATCTATTCTGAGCCGCTGCGCCTATCGGGACGACAGCTCTCCAAGGTATCCCTACTACAACGTGGGATTTCGCGTCGCCGGGTACCTTACCCTTTAGCCCTTTTACCCTTTTTCCGCTTCGCGCAGCGAAGCTTACCCTGACGGCCGAAGGCCGTCACAAATTTTTGAGCTTTTGGCTTCTTATGTGTATTTTGGATCAAAGGGCTAAGTCTGTAATGTGACGGGATGCTCCGTCTGGGCTCCGGTCACAAAAGACCGCTGCGCCTATCGGAACAACAACAATCCAAGGAATACCAACAATAACGTGGGATTTCGCGTCGCCGGGAACCAACAGAAATATTAGGCCAGAGTTGTGCAGCCGGTAAGCTGAGAGGCTTGCGCCTGCATGAGCGTGCCAGTGTAGGTACGAGACTTGTCCTGCTTCTGCATACAGGTATGCAGGGGCAAATACATCGAGAACAGGTGCGGCTGGTACTTATATGGGAACGTCGTGCCTGTTCGCTTTTTAGAATTCTCTTCCTTATGTTAATCCCCTTTTTCGTCGAAGCAAAAGTTTACCCTGTAGGGCTAGCCTATGGGTAGATTCATGATGCCCCCATATTCGGCCGGCGAGGTATCCAAGTTGATACCTCGCCGGCGATAAATAGGGCTGGTGGACCTATTCTACCCATATTAGGTACCTAACGGCACCGGGATTCTCTTGCGAGAAGAGGGCCTTTGAACTCATATTGCTAGCTCCTTAGGAACGTGGGTGTTTTTTCATGTAATGAAAAGCTTACCCTGTAGGGCTAGCCTATGGGTAGATTCATGATGCCCCCATATTCGGCCGGCGAGGTATCCAAGTTGATACCTCGCCGGCGATAAATAGGGCTGTTGGACCCTAATCTAACCATATTAGGTACCTAACGGCACCGGGATTCTCTTGCGAGAAGAGGGCCTTTGAACTCATATTGCTAGCTCCTTAGGAACGTGGGTGTTTTTTCATGTAATGAAAATCTTACCCTGTAGGGCTAGCCTATGGGTAGATTCATGATGCCCCCATATTCGGCCGGCGAGGTATCTAAGTTGATACCTCGCCGGCGATAAAAAGGGCTGGTGGACCTATTCTACCCATATTAGGTACCTAACGGCACCGGGATTCTCTTGCGAGAAGAGGGCAAAGGATTAAGGCTAAATTCTTAGCCCAAAAGATCCCTTACTGCCACGCTAGAGGACAAGACCTCAACCTCGATGCTTTCCCCTTGTCGGAAGATCAACTTCTCGCGGAATTCTTCCCCTATAGGCTGCTTAAATACCTCTATCTGGGATTCATTGAGGTTAATGATCCACACTTCTGGTATACCTGCCTGGGCATAGAGGGGGAGCTTGGTGTTTTTATCAAAGGCATAGGTAGTCTTAGAGACTTCTATTAAGAGTAATACCTCTTGGGGGGTGGGGTGGGCTTTGGCATAAAAATCATCTCTGGGCTTAAGGAGAAAGAAGTCGGGCTCTGGATCAGAAAATTCGGAAAGATGTATGGGGTTTTGCAGGTTGATTAAAGCCTTATCTCCAATAAGGGGAGCAAATGTAGCATTTAGTCTCGCTACTACAGAGGAATGATAACTACCCGTAGGACTTTTGAGAAGGATTTCCCCAGCGATGAGCTCTGTTTTGTCCGTACAGTTCAGTATGCCCGAGTCTGCCATTTGGTAGTATTCCACGCGGGAAAAGAGTCGTTTTTTAATTATGGGGTCCATATATTAAAGCTGTACGCTGTTTTTTATCAAAAGGTTCTTTTGTGAAGAATTTCTTCTTTCGAGTTTATCAGGACAAAGCTTTAGATGGGTAGATCTGTGATCAAAATGCCCAATTTGGAACTCACCCCCTAGCCCCCTCTCTCAAGCTGATATGGCAGGGGTTCTTGGACCACCTCCCCCAGCACTTATGCTGGGGACTCCTCCTGAAAAGGAGGAGAAAATGGGAGTTTTACCCAAAGCGTTAGCGATTTGCCCCTTTAGGGCGCAAGTGAGTCCTGAAGGGACGAAATATCATCAGGTAGGGGAGTTATCCAAGGATATTATCCCCTAATCTGTGCGACAATTTCCATTCTCAGCCCCCCGGATTAGGCTTTCGACTATCTCATAAACAATTATTCCATTTATCGAAGAAAAGCTACCATTCACCGAAGCTCAAGCTCCTTTCGTCGAAGAGTTAGTCCGAAAAATCGAAGAATCTGCGTTCTTGCGTAGGAATTTAAAACAAACGCTTGCTAAAAAAACAAATTGCAGCACATCCATGATTAGGCCAGGAAAGCCCGCCCCTATAACCGCAGCATATCCACCCATTTCGAATAAACACCGACCCCGTCTGGAAACAGGCGGGGTTTTTTTGTTTAGGAGGGAGCAGTGAGGGGCGAGGAGTGAGGAGTGAGTAGAAAAGTTAGCTTCTGGAGAACTCTCCCCTCTCTCCTGACACCTAATAGCTAAAAGTCTCCAGAGGGGCGAGGAATGAGGAGTGAGGAGAAAAGTTAGCTAACTCATCAGGAAAGGAACATAGTTATTAATAACTTACTGGCAATAAAGATATTCTTATCCAAAACTCAAGTTAACCGATAAAACCAAACCTATTCTACCTCCTTCGCTTTACCCCTAAAACTCCCAAGAGTCCTCTTGTAAGCTCTCGGGCCACCGTGCGACCAATTTGCCTTGTCATGGTAGAATCCATTACCGTTTCCAGGGCGGATTTTTCCTTTCTAGCACGGCTGGATCGGCTGCTGCTCACCTTTTTGCGCTGCTTAGCCATTTTTTCTTGGTGCTCCGCTTCATTCGCTTGCTCGATCTTCTTTTGCAGCTTTTCATAAGCAGACTCCCGATCAATTTCCTTGTTGTAATGGGAGATAAGCCGAGATTGGCCTAGAATTTCCTGTATTTCATCATCGGTAAGCACATCCATCCGAGACTGAGGAGCCCTTAGATAGGTATGAACCAGGGGCGTAGGAATGCCATCCTCATTGAGTCCGGTTACCAGGGCTTCGCCGATCCCCAATTGGGTGAGGAGTTCATCCACCTCATAGTAATCACTTTCCGGAAAATTCTGGGCAGCCAATTTGATGGCTTTGCGATCTTTGGCCGTAAAGGCCCGTAAAGCGTGCTGAATCTTTAGGCCGAGCTGTCCCAAGATATCATCCGGTACATCGGCGGGATTCTGGGTAACAAAGATAAGCCCAACTCCTTTGGAGCGAATGAGTTTAACGATGGTCTCGATCTGGTCTAACAGTTCCTTGGAAGCTTCACTAAAGATCAAGTGGGCTTCATCGATAAAGAGTACCAGTTTAGGTCTATCCAGGTCGCCCTCTTCTGGAAAGGTGGAGTATATTTCTGCCAGAAGACTCATCATGAAGGTCGAAAAAAGCTGTGGCCTGTCCTGGAGATCTGTCAGGCGAAGAATCGAAACGATTCCCTGTCCTTTGTCGTCTATGCGAACTAAATCGTCTACTTCAAAGGAGGGTTCACCAAAAAATATTTCGGCCCCTTGTTGTTCCAGGGCGATCATTTTCCGTACGATAGCTCCTACGGAAGCAGTTGAAACCTTACCATATTCTTTTTCAAACTCCTTTTTACCTTCATTGGTAATAAACTGAAGGGTTTTTTGAAAATCTTTCAGGTCAATAAGGGGGAGTTTGTTGTCATCGCAATATTTGAACACCACTGCTACAACCCCAGACTGGGTATCATTCAGGTTGAGGATTTTAGAGAAGAGTACAGGGCCAAACTCACTGATGGTAGCCCTTAATCTGAGCCCGGGCTCTTCAGACAGGGAAAGAAACTCTACGGTTGATGCTCCCGCTTCAAAGGGAAAGCCAATGGCTTCATGGCGCTCATCTATTTTTTTATGTCCTGAACTGGGTTTGGCGATTCCGCTCAAGTCTCCTTTTATGTCCATTAGCAAGGAGGGAACTCCTTCTTTCGCCAGCTGTTCAGCAAGAATTTGTAGGGTTTTGGTTTTTCCAGTTCCAGTGGCACCTGCAATAAGACCATGCCGATTGAGCGTTCCCATGGATAACTTGATAAAATTACCCGTTTGGGGCTCTCCATCGAGCATGGCAGCTCCTAGAGTAAGGGTAGGGCCTTCAAAGGTATATCCCTCCGTAACAGATTGAATAAATTTTTCTAACATGGGACTTATTTTTTTGCGAGCAATTAGGTTCTCAGAATTTTGTCTTATTCTTTAACCTTAAGACGAATTTAGCAGATTATGGTCTCATTTTATAAAGGGTCGGATTGTCGGATTGACTCAAAAAGTGACAGGGTTCGTTTGGCAATACCCGTCCATCCAAAATTTCTTCGGGCAAAGCGAGCACCCTCGACGGACAATTCATGGTAGAGTTCAGGATAGAGCATGGGGAAGGCCAGCATCGTACCAAACTCGATAGGGCGGTGTGGGTCGGCGTATAGGGCATGGGTACCGTAATCAATGAGTTCGTACAGCCCGCCATGAGTAGTGATGATAGTGGGCGTTCCACAGGCCATAGCCTCAATAGCTACCATCCCGAAGGGCTCATAACGAGAAGAAAGAGAAAATACGTGAGCTGCTCGATAGAAGTCTGCTAAGTCCTCATCTGGAATGTACTGCCTCCAGTCAATTTTATCATTTAGGCCTAGCTCCTGGGCCAGCTTTTTCAAACTATCTACCCCCTTATCATCTTGAGAAGAGCTTTCCCCACCAATTCCGGCTACCAAACGGGCATCCGGTACTAATTCGAATAGGGTAGGGAGGGCTTGGATCAACAAATCATAGCCCTTGTTGGCGGCCATCCGGCCCAGGGCTAATACGTCTTTGTCTCTAAATTCGTGCTTGGCTCTAATTTGGGCCCTTTCGGCTTGGGGCAGAGAGAAAAAGCGGTTTTCATCCATCCCGGGAGGAATAACCGTCATATGCTTTTCAAGCATATCATAATAGCTATGAAGCTGCTCACTTTGAGGCTCAGTGGTAGCGATCACATGGTCGCACATCTGATATACCAGAAATTCCTTTTGTATGCGTTCTTTGAAACGGTACTTTTTCTCCATAGCCTTTTCCGTCATCTGCTGGCCCATATTTTCCTCTTTCCATTTACCCAAGGAGTGTGGGGTATGGACATGGGGAATTCCCAATTCTTCTGCAATTTTTTGTCCAGCCCAGCCTGCATCCCAGTAGTGAGAGTAGACGATGTCATAGGTTTTGCCCTGATTCCGTATTTTAGATAGGAAATTGGTAACAAAATCGCCCAGATGATCGTGCATATTTTCCTTTTCAATGAATTTTTTCCCACCAAAAGGGATACGCCACACGGAAAAATTATCATTGACTTCGTCATATTCAGGTTGGTCTTCAAAGCGCCGGGTGACCAGTTCTACTCGTCTCCCCAGACGGGCAAAGCGCTTTGCCAGTTCCAGAACAAATACGACCTGCCCACCGGTATCGGGCTTTCCCAATTCTGGTTCAGCTCCCACATAACCGTGCACAGACATCATTAATATGGAGTTCATAAAGGTACTTTTTGGGCTCCGCTAGGGAACGAGTTTTAAGCTATGACAGGCATGGATAAATTCGGAGGCAGACCAGGCCTGGTAAATTTTCCCCATGGGCCTGCCCGTTTTTCCGTGATACCATTCGTTGAATTCCCATTCGCCTGATATGCCTTTCTGGTTGAGTTGAGCCAGCTTATATAGTTCATTTAAGGCAAATTCTTTGAGGCCCAGCTTATTAATGAAACGGACCCATCCTCCCCCGACAAAGGGCCATATTCCGCCATTGTGGTAGTGGTCCGGAAGATTCAACAGGTTCACGGTATAATAATCCTTCCAATCTGGGTCACCGGCATGAACGGTAGGATACACATTGGCAACCGGATAGGGATCGTTCACGCCTGCACCCCACATAAAGCGGAATGCCTTGGTCGCTTTCTCCTGATCTATGACATTATACAAAAAGGCGATCACATTGCCCAATATGTCACAACGCCAACTGAAATTAAAGGGCGTAAGTTGGGCAATCAGGTAGCTGGTATCTCCCAAAGAGTACTGTTGTTCAGCAAAATTCACCGACTGGTACATTCGCTGTTGGGTAGTAGGCCAAAAGTTGAGTAAAATCTCCTTTTTTATGACCTGTGCCCAGCGGAAATAATCTCCCGCACGAGATTCATCTCCTAGTAGTTGGAGCATCCTGGCAAAACAGACATTAGCTCTATACCATAGGACTTCATCGTATAAAACGTGGTAGCTTCTACCGAAAAGATCAGTCCAATCTCCTGCTTCAGGGATCTCCAGGAGGGCATCATTGTTACTATCCTGTGCGCTCAGCCAGTTCATTACCAGTTGAAGCTGAGAGATATTTTCCCGGAGGAGGTCTAGGTTTCTGGAAGCCCGAATATATTCGTAAAAAGCGATTATAAACCATAGACCACTATCGATGGAGCAAATTCCTCCTACCCCAGAATAATCCGGAATCTGGCTATTGATCCTTACGTTAGAGGGAATTTGCCCATTGGGAGAAATGTTGTTGAGCAGGGTAAGCAGGGTTTTCTCGATGCAGGTTTTTATGTCTTCTTCATGTAACAGGGAGAGCAGTCCTGTAATGGTAATACAGCCGTCTCTTCCCCAAACACTCTTGTAATTCTCATCGGTGCCCTGAGTCTCATTGTCTTCTAAGGAACAGGCAGAGAATCCCATGGGAGTAATATTCTTTCGTATTGCTTCTAGGGCCTTTACATAAGCCGCCTGGATGAGAGCAATTTGCTCCTTATCTATATGGGAAGGCTCAACTTTTTCTAGAAAGTCTGCCAGTTTTTCGGGCAGATCTTCCTGGATATTTTCCAAAACCAATTCTTCTCCATTGGTAGAAAGAACCTGGTAGTGATTTAAGCCTTCTAGTACGCCAAATACGTGGGGCTGGGTAGCCTGGTAGACGCCCGCGTATTTAGTTGCCTGATACAGCTCAGGCTGTGCATTGGAGACAACGATTCCCTTTACCGAGGGTAGGAGAAACATGGCGCTGTCATTCCCACTATCTCCCGCAACTAGGGCCTCACTAGAATCAATATCGAGGTGTTTCAATAACCAGGAAAGGGCATTCCCCTTATTCGCCCATTTGGGCAAAATATCCAAGTGGCGGCTACTGGAATAGATGATATTCACATCCAAACCCTCTTCATTCAGTCGTTTTTCCATGAAACTGAGTTGATCGGGAGTCGCATTCTCCAGAAACCAACTCGACTTATAAGCGTGTTGAAAATGGAGGGGTTGTAGCTCTAAAGGATAGGGAAAGGTGGGCATCAAGTCCTTAACTTTCTCCACGTCCCATCCTTCCTCTAAAATTTCGGAAAACTCCTTTAACGTTTCCTTTTTTTGATAATCATAAATGGTGGTACCCACCCCACAAATGAGAAAATGCGGTTCTGGAAGAATTTTGTTGGCGATGAGGTCCAGGGTGTTATCTAACATTCGCCCTGTATTGAAGCACAAGAGGACTGGAGTTTCATCTCCTATATGGGAAAGGTGGGTTTTCCAAATGACATTAAAGGGGGAGGGAATCTTAGAGTTTTCTAGCAAGGTGTGATCGATATCGAAGGATAGTAATCTTATCGACATGAAAAAGAGTTTTTGATTTTTGTAACAGGGCGATTCAATATTCCGAATTTAGAAATGTCTTTCCAAACTTGTTTCATACAATTCACGATATGTCTCAATTTCATCCAGGGACTGATCATCAATATATAGGTGTTTCCCCTTGATTACCCCTAATTCCCAATAGGGGATTCCTGATTGTGCCAGGTTCGCTTCCAATACATTTTTTTTGCTAGGGTCTATACTTACCACGATTCTTCCTCCAGATTCTCCATAGAGAAAGGCATCTTTACGGATATGCGTTGGGCAATTGATATGAAAGCCTATTTCGTTGATGAATGCAGATTCTAGTAGAGAAATAATGAGTCCTCCATCTGAAACGTCATGGGCAGATTGAATGAGTTTTTTTCTGATAAGGCTTTGAACTGTATGCTGAAGGGCTAATTCCTCTTGGAGATTGAGATAAGGGGCAGGACTATAGGTAACTCTATGGTAGGAATAGATATAGGCTGAGGAATTAAAATCTTCGGTTACTTTTCCGAGTAGATACAATAAGTCCCCTTCCTTTTTGAAGTGCATGGACATTTGTAATTGGGGGATGTCTTCGATTATACCCACCATGCCTATTGTGGGAGTAGGAAAAACGGCCCCTCCTTCTGATTGGTTGTAAAAGCTAACATTGCCTCCAGTTATGGGCGTTCCAAACACCTTACAGGCTGCTCCCATTCCTTTTATGGCCTGGGCAAACTGAAAATATACTTCAGGGTTATAGGGATTACCAAAATTCAAGCAATTGGTTACACCAATAGGAATTCCTCCGGAACAAGTGATATTCCTTGCTGCCTCAGCAACGGCGAGAGCGGCACCGCGTTCAGGATGGGAATAAACATAGCGACTGTTGCAATCGGCTGTTACGACAATTCCATCGCTCCTTCCATGCAAGCGGATTATTGCTGCATCAGAAGGCATATTGGTACTAGAATTACCCGTACCCACCATGGAGTCGTATTGTTCGGTTACCCATTTTTTGGAGGCAATACTGGGATCTGATAATAAGTGCCTAATAACAACGTCATTCTGATTGGGCAGGGGTATTTGTTGGGGGTCAAATTGCTGAATATGGGCAAAATAGGCAGGAACCTTTTGTTCTCTTTCATAAACAGGCGCCCCACCTCCCAGAACCAAGGCTTCAGCCGGCACTTCAGCCACTACATTATTGTCTTTGTAATAAGTGAGCATGCCATCTTCTGTGACATGTCCAATATTTTCGCAGTGGAGGTCCCACTTTTCAAAGACTTCCAGGACTTTGTGCTCCTGACCCTTCTGTACCACAAAGAGCATGCGCTCCTGAGATTCGGATAACAAAATCTCGTAGGCATCCATTTCCTTCTCGCGTATGGGGACCTTATCCAGGTTAATCCGCATACCGACCCCTCCTTTGGCGGCCATTTCACTTGTTGAACAGACGATTCCCGCTGCTCCCATGTCTTGAACCCCTATCACTACACCGGTATCTAAGGCTTCTAAAGTCGCTTCTAGCAACAGTTTTTCAGTGAAGGGGTCTCCTATCTGCACGGAGGGTAGCTTTTCCTCGGAGTCTTCCGATATATCTTCCGAGGCGAAAGTAGCCCCATGAATCCCATCCTTGCCCGTTGCGGAGCCTACAATGAAGATGCTATTGCCTACGCCTTCAGCAGTTGCCGAGACACTCTTTCCTTTCTCTACAATTCCCACGGACATCGCATTTACCAAGGGATTAGTCGTGTAGCAAGGGTCGAAATATATTTCCCCCGCAACCGTAGCCACACCAAAGGCATTTCCATAGTCGCCAATCCCTTTGACTACTCCTTTCAGCAGGTGTTGGGTATGGGGGAGTTTAAGATCGCCAAAACGCAGAGAATTCAAGGCACAAATGGGTCTGGCTCCTAAGCTGAAAATATCCCGGTGTATGCCGCCTACACCCGTTGCGGCTCCCTGGTAGGGTTCAATAGCCGAAGGGTGGTTGTGTGATTCCATCTTGAAAGCTACCGCATAGCCGTTGCCCAGGTCCATGAGCCCTGCCCCTTCTTCCCCTGCACCCTTGAGTACACGCTCGCCTTCTTTGGGAAGGGTTTTCAATTGGAGAATGGAGTTTTTGTAGGAGCAGTGCTCTGACCACATCACTGAAAACATGCTCAGTTCCGTGTAATTGGGCCTGCGTCCTAAGACTTTAATTATTTTTTCGTATTCCTCGGGGAGTAAACCCAGTTGTTCGGCTATCCTCGATAGGTCAGATGGTATCATACGCCAGATTTCAGAAGGCGTAAAGTTACTCCTTTTTGAATGGAAATATCAAAAAAAGAGCCATCCCCTTGGAGATGACTCTTTAGACAGCAACTCTATTGATGTTTTCTGGATGTTAAGTTGCCTATGGGAATAAAAACCATCCTACACTGATCTGGAAAGATGAGTTCCTCAGTTCACTGATGATGGGATTGTCTATGACATCGGTAAGTCCTAGGTAATAGTTGGCTCCAATGGTGAGCCCCATTTCCGTTTCGTATTGAG
The DNA here is from genome assembly GCA_965263105.1 of Bacteroidia bacterium. Classification (GTDB taxonomy): domain Bacteria; phylum Bacteroidota; class Bacteroidia; order J057; family J057; genus JBCCTX01. The sequence continues at coordinate 4,190,368 of CBDHGL010000003.1, forward strand.
CGCCAAAGCTCAAGCCGAAATCTACATCGTTGTAGAAGTTGATGATATCGAGCGAGGATGAAATTCCCTGCACATTGATATCTTCTGAGTTGTCGACACGGAAGTTGGCCTGTGGTCCTGCCATCAGGGCCAAGCCTTCCGTTGCATATAATTTGGCATAAATGGGGATACTCAGGTAAGCCAGGCTAAAATCTACTTCTCCTTGCAGATTATCCAGGTTGAGCAGTTCTGAAAGTACACCTGAATTGCTCAGGTTAGATCCCATGGTGTTGTATAAGAGTTCGGGCTGGATGGCGAAGCGATCGCCTATGCCAATAGAAGCCATTGCTCCTCCATGAAAATTGGTCAGAGAATTTCCGTTTATATTCAGTATGAGCAATTTTCCGCTCCAGTTGGAAAAGGAAGCACCTCCTTTAAGACCAATTTTAATTTCCTGAGCTTGGGTATTCAGAGCAAAGGCCAGGGAACAAATGAGGGCTAACAATAATTTCTTCATCGGTAATAACTTGAAAGTTTCAGTTTAATAATAATCTACAGCTAACTATACGGAGGAAGCGCAAACAAGATGGGATTTGGGGGGTTATTTGAGTATTCGTGTCAGTCTTTTCTCCTTTCGCGTATTATTACTAAGTAAATTCATCCAGTTTTCATTTAGCCGTAGAAAGGAAGGAGGAATTCAAAGGGAAAAGGAGGATTCCATAAGATGAGACAGTCTTCTAAGTTGGATTTTTCGGGTCAAAAGCTCTGTGCACCTCCTTTACTTCTCATGCCCTCTGTGGTTAAATGTCGTCGCGACAAGAACATATTTCTTTGAAAGGAGATAGGTCATACGAAGATTGATTACCTTTACGGCACTAATATTTGCAGATATGGAGGAAAATCCCAATCAAGAGAGTTCCCTGGAACAAAATCCCATCGACAAGGACAAAATCACGGAGATTCCGCATATTTTGCCTTATGGCCATTCCGTAGGAGGCGCTTTGGTAAAGCCCGAAGACAAGGGGAAGATCAAAGGACGCGCCATTGCGGCGATGAATCAGCAGACGGAAATGCATCTAGACCAGATTCGAGAGCAAATTGAACTCCTGGCTCGCCAAGCCCAGGAAATACAGCACCGCGTTCGCATTTCCGAGCAGATCTATTTATCTGAAATGGCCTTTGAACCTGTCATAGGTCATCTGTATCACCTCTATGAGAAGGGAGAAGAGCGATGGATTCTCTCACTACTTTCCCCAGAAGAGTGGGGCGCTTCAATTCCCTACATCCGTTTTATCGCAAGCGTGAAGCTGCTAGCGGATCATACCTGGGAGATAATTAGGAAGGGGGAGGAGTGATTTAAATCTTGGGCCACTGACTGCCAACGTTTATGGAAAAGCTTCCATTTGGCTTTCTTCCGTTGATTTAGTTATCAAAAAGACTTATTTTAAGGTTTTAACATCTATTGCCAAGAAAACTTTAGCTATGAATGCCTTAATATCAAAGATTGTAGGATTATCATTCTACATATTCTTCATACAACCTGGTCAAAATCCTACCCCTATCCCCTCGAGTAATTTTCCAACTATCTGGTATACTGAAGATCTCCAATCGTTAAAATCAGCATATCAATATGCAAAAAATGGAGACCGAATTGTGATTCTTCAAGATATCGATTTGTTGGGAAAAACTTTTGTGATTAAGAAACAAATTACCTTAGCAGGGACTTATTTGCCTGGCAAGCAAAAAACTAAGCTCTATAGCAGTTTGCCCATTCAAGGAGGTTCGTTAGTTTATGTTAATGAAGATAATGTAGTGATCGAAAGCCTTCAACTGGACGGATCTGCGAAAGAAATAACAGGAATTGCTTGCAGTGGTAAATTAATTAATGGCTCAACCATTCAAAGCTTTAGGATAATTGGATGTGAGCTACATTCATGGTGTAGAGCAGCCATTAGCATATATAATGGAGTCAATGCGACGATTAGCAATTGTTATATATATAATAATGACGATACTAATTGTGGGGACAGAAATTGGGGATATGGGGTACTAATAGGTTCTAAGGCTTTTGCAACAATTGAGAATAACACGTTTGATTTCAATCGACATGATATAGCGGGAGGTGGTGGTCCGCAATCAGGGTTTAGAGCAGTAGGTAATATCTCAAACAACTATACTTCTCATGCTTTTGATATGCATGGGGAAGCTCAAAGCTGCCATATCCCATCAAATGATCATACTGCGGGTAACTTGATTATTATCGAAGAAAATTTGTTTCACAATCCTAATGAAAAAGCAGTTGTGATTAGGGGAGTTCCCGATGATAGATGTGAAATAAGAAACAATACGTTTGCACATAATTGGGTTCATAATGCCATAGAACAAAAGATCGAAACGAATAGATCATCAACAACTCTTAAAAAGGCTTGCCAAGATGATCCGATTAAAGATGAACCTGAAGCTTACGGGAATATGAGAATTTCGAGCAATACATATACGGGAAAACCAAATAAGAGATGTTTTCAAGTCAATTATGGAGGAGTCTGGAACAGGTTAATAGGGACTAATTCAGAAATAGAACGAATGGCTTTTGGTGATTTTAATGAAGATGGGATTACTGACATTTTTATGTCTTGGGGAGGTAAGTTTCGTGTTTCGTGGAGTGCTTTATCCCCTTGGAAAATATTGAATACTTCAAATATTCCTATTGATAGGTTGGCATTTGGCGACTTTAACAATGATGGAATTACTGATGTATTTTCATCATGGACTAAGGATGGTATTAAAAAATGGTGGGTATCCTGGGGAGGCCGATCTGGATGGCAGGCGTTAAATAACTACAATACAGACATTGAGGAATTATATTTCGATGATGTAGATGGTGGAGGAACAGATGTAATTGGGTGGGTTGAAGAAGAGTGGAAATATTCTCCAAATGGCAGTGGTAAATGGAAAAAATTACCTGATGGATATGTAACTTTTTCTTGGCAAGTGGAAAGAGATCCTCATAATTTGCATAGAAGCACCCACGATTTTAATGGTGATGGAGTTCCAGAAAATATTTTCAATAACCCCAATGCCCCTTATGAAGGAATCCGGCTTTCGAATAACTGAATTCAATTTTAAATTTCTAGTTATCTTACCCTTCCTCTAGTATCAAGGCTTTAAAGAGTTATTGAGAAGGGAAAAATTTTCTCGTCGATATTTGACCATTTGATATTTGACAAGATGACCTTTCCCCTCCCCTTACATCAACTCCCTGAAGAAAATCGCATTGACGAACACCTTATTAGTCCCATGCCAAAAGGCCTGGAAGTTGGGGTTTTCAGGTAAACAGGTGATCTGTCTTCTTCTCCCACGAAAAAACCAATTTTCTGGAAAATTCATTCAATGGGTGAATTTTAACCATTTAGTCTCCTGATTGATCCAAACATCGTCTAATTCAAGTAGATGAGTCCTAAATTTTGGATTATTATAGGTAAATCTTCGAATTCCAGATGCTTGTTCCAAAGCCTTGGCAGAGGAGCGAAGCAGACATTCAGATTTATTAAAGGGATCTATTTTTATGGACAAAACCAACTTATCCGAAATTAGCCAGTTTCAATTGGCGATTAACGGATCACAATATGAGGTGGAGGTGGAAGGGAAAATGCCTCTGCTTTGGGTCTTGAGGGACGAAATTGGTCTTACAGGTACCAAATACGGCTGTGGAGCGGCTCTTTGTGGAGCCTGTACGGTGCTGGTTGATGATGTGCCTGTTCGTTCCTGCGTTCTGCCTGTGGAAGGGGTCAATGGAAATATAACTACCATCGAAGGCTTGGGGGATGCAGAGGCACCGGGTTTGGTGCAAGAGGCTTGGATCGAAACCCAAGTCGCACAGTGCGGATATTGCCAATCTGGCCAAATTATGTCTGCTCAGGGATTGCTCCAGCGCAATGCTGATCCCAGCGATAAGGATATAGATGAAGCGATGGCCGGCAATCTCTGTCGATGTAGTACCTATCCCCGGATTCGGGAAGCCATAAAACGGGCAGCAGAAAAGAAGAGAACCATTTTGGAATCCAAAAGAAGTAGCTGATGAATAGGAGGTCATTTATTATTTCGAGCGCAGCCGTCGCGGGAGGCGTGGCCGTAGGGGGGTACTTTCTCGTCCGTCCGGGGGAAATAGCTAATCCCTTATATGCTATACTCGAGGAGGGACAGGTGGCTGTTACACCCTATGTAATTATTGACAAGGCTGGGATTACCATCATCACCCCTCGTGCCGAAATGGGCCAGGGGATACAAAGTACCTTGGCTGCCCTGGTTGCAGAGGAACTGGATATACCTGTCACGGAGATTTCTGTGGATCATGGTCCGGCATCCGTCGTGTACACCAATAGCACCATGTTTCCGGAAGAGCAAGCTCGTAAACAGCTCATCCGACGTGTCACGGATCGGCTGAATCTAAAGTACTATCCGCCACGAATGTCTCAGGCCACAGGAGCTCAGACCTCCTTGAGAGACGGCTTTGTCAAGATGCGTAAGGCTGGGGCTTCTGCACGTTTGATGCTGATTCAGGCGGCAGGGGAAAAATATAACATGGATCCTTCGGAGTTAACAACAGAAGACGGATTCGTTATTCTTACAGATGGAAGGAGGATTTCTTACCTCGACCTGGCTGCCGATGCTGCCAAGATCCCCCCCCCAGAGGAAGTCAGCCTGAAGCCTCGTTCTGAATGGAAGCAACTGGGCAAGTCCCAGCCACGAAACGATATGCCCTTTAAGTGCACAGGTACGGCTAAATATGCGATTGACCTCCGCCTACCAGATATGGTGTATGGCACAGTACTGCTCAATCCTCACATTGGAGGAGGAGTAAAGCGTTTCGACGATAGCAAAGCCCAGAAGATGAATGGCTTCATCAAGACCCTGGAATGGGATGATGGAATTATCGTCCTCGCGACCAATACCTGGTATGCCATGGAAGCCGCTAAAGCCATAGAGGTAGAATGGGGCCCAGCTCCCTATCCCATGGAAATGCAGGAACACTACGCCGCTGTAAAAAATGCTATCGGGCAAGGAGCGCCTGTAGAGGTCCAATCCAGGGGGGAGTCTGATTCCGCTTTAGAAAAGGTTGACAGCTTCAAACGTACCTATAGTGTACCCTACCTGACCCATGCTACGATGGAACCCATGAATGCAGTCGCCTTAATAAAGGACGGGGAACTCGATATTTGGGCTGCCAATCAGAATCCTTTGGTCGTTCAGTATATTGGTTCTGAGATTGTGGGTATACCCTTGGAGTCAGTTCGTGTACATACGATGTTTATGGGAGGAGCCTTTGGCCGCAGACAGGAGACGGATTTTGTTGAGCTTGCCCTGTATGCTGCCAAGGCTGTAGAGGGCAGACCCGTCAAGGTAACCTGGAGCCGAGAAGGGGATATGTCCCACGGCGTATATAGACCCGTAGCCTCCGCCACTTTTAAGGGAGCCATTAAGGACGGTAAGCCCGTCGTTTTTGACCTACAAGTATCTGCTCCGGCACTTTTTTGCTCTTGGGATCGGCGTTGGTTCCAGAACAGAGGCAAGGAAGTTGAAGAAAAGGTAGACAGATTCGTATGGCAGGGAATGGACGATCAACCCTACAAGTTTCCCCATTATAGAATTCGTGCCTACAAGGCCCTTAGTCTGTTACTCCCCATTGGATGGACGCGGGGCGTTGGGGAAACTCAGAATGTATTTTTTCACGAGACAGCTTTTGACGAGCTAGCCTTTGAAGCCGGTCTGGATCCCATGGAAATGCGTTTGTCCTTGATTGAGGATCCCAGCAGTAGGGCTGTTTTAGAAGCGGTGAAACGGATGTCCAACTGGGGAAGTGAACTCCCAGAGGGCCGTGCCAGGGGCCTTGCCTTCGCCGTCTCATCAAGCGCAGCTACTGCCCAGGTCGTTGAGATCCGTCAGGCAGAGGAAGGGATCTGCATTGAAAAGGTATATATCGCTGTAGATGTGGGGATCGCACTTGATCCTAGGAATATAGAAGCCCAGATCAAGTCTGGAGTGATTTACGGACTGGATTCGGGGATAAATAGTAAAATCACGATATCTGAAGGAAAGGTTGAGCAGAGCAATTACCACAATTATCCCTTACTCAGGATTCCGCAAATACCTGACATCCACGTTCACATACATGAGAACGGAGAGGAGATCTTTGGCGTAGGGGAGTCTGGTGTAGCAACGAATCCGCCCGCCCTTGGGAATGCGATCTTTGCCCTGACGGGCAAGCGGATCCGGAAGTTACCCTTTAGGGAGTCGATTGAGTTTGTATGAACTTGTTAGGGTAACCTTGAGTACATGACAATACTTTTGTAGGATGATTTTTAATCCATCTATAGGTTATGGGTCATCCCCCAGCTCCCATGGCCGTTCGGTTAAGGGTTGAATGGTAGATCGTTGATCAAAATGCCCAATTTTGTACTCACCCCCTGGCCCCCTCTCTCTCCTATGAAAGAGGGGGTAAACATTGGCGAAATCAATCTGATTTCCTGGGTCGTTTCCTTCGAGAGGGAAACGGGGAGGCAGCGGAAGGGTACCAAAAAGGCGAAAAGAAGAAGAAATTTCACTTAACCGAACGGCTATGCCCGCAGCTCCTGCGCTATCCCACATTTCTAACTCTTAATGGGAGAATTCCGGAATTTTTTTTCTTATCCTATACCAATAGGTTAAGTAATAACTTAAGCAAATCAAGTCTTCCCTTCGGGATGAGCTTTCCTACATCAATTCCCGAAAGAATATCGCATTCGCAAACACCTTATTGGTCCCATACCAGAAGGCACGGAAATTGGGATTATCGGGTAAACAGATAACCCGTCCTCTTCCCATCGAATTTATTTGGGCCGCTGCACTATTACGTAGAAGGCCTAGGTTTTTATCACTGATATACCCAGAGAGTAGGGGAGAGTCTGTATAGACAAAGGGCTGAGAATAGGGATTAGCCGAACGCTTGAGGAATAAGGTAGTATTCCTAAATACGGGAAGTTTATTATCTACAAACCCATAAGCCAAGGGATGAGTAAGGTCCATTTCTACCTCGAATATAGACCCTCCAATGACCTGTGCTCCTCTTCTGTTCCCGCGATTGTCGAAGGGAAAGCTGATTCCACTGACGGCTACTTCTTCACTTTTTTCAGCTTGCTGGTAGTCAATAGAGGCAAATTCTTTGTTGTCCAACCAATTGATGGCCCTTCTCATGCCGATGATGGTGCCTCCGCGCCTTACCCAATCTTTGATCCGATCTACCTGGCTTTCACTGAGGGAGTAATTGCCATTGACCAATATGAGTGTGTTGTAGCGGTTGAGGTCTAGTGAGGAAAACCAGGATACCTCTGCCATGGTAACAGGCATTTGGTAGCGCTGATCCAGAAGGTGCCAGACTTCCCCCGCATCGTAGGAACTGACGCCTCTACCGATAAGCATGAGCACCTCAGGTTTTTCCAGAGCCTCCAGGGTGCGACTACCCAGATCAGGTCCAGAAGGAGTGAGGCCTGTTTCAATGGCATATACAGGGAGTTTAGCCTCCTCACAAATTTCCTGCAAAAAGCTGTGCATATCCTGGGGGGAGAGCACCTGGTTTTGTAAGGGAATGAGAATGGTCCCCTTAGAATATCTTCTACCTTCAGCACTGGTAAATTCCGCGGTAGCGGCTTTGGTGCGGATGCCTTTGTTCATAATCTGGTACAAGGCTTTGGGGGCAAAATAGCCCTTCCATTCAAAGGCATAGGCATACGTGGCCGGTTCAGCGGGAAAAGGCACCTGGATAGGGAAGGCTGAAAGGGGTTGGCTAGAAATATTGGGTCGGCTGCCTCTATTGGCTGCATAGGAGAGATTAAATGCATGAGGTAGGGTCCAGGCAGATACGTCGTAAAATAAGCTATCCTGGAAGCTGGTCATTTCTTCAAAGATGCCTCTAATGAGTCGGTATTGAGGCTGTTCCAGTGGAACATACATGCTGATATTCGCTTCAAACCTTTTTCCTTGGAGGCTTAAAGGACCTTGTAGTTCATATACCTCAATTTGATGTTGTTGGAGGAGCTTTGCAAAGGTAGTGGCCCTAATAGGGTCCTCTGGTGAGCCGAAAACGTAGCCATCTATTGAAGAGCCCTGTGCCTCACGAATGGCTGATTGAAAAAACTCCCGTTGGTGATCCAGCAATTCCTGGCGTAGGGCATGGGTTCCTTCCAAGGTTGACAAGGTCGTAACGAATTGATTGCGAGCGGCAAAGGGAAGGGTTAAAATGCCATTGTCACTCTCTTGGGCGTGGCCGCGGGCAGAAGCTTGCTCGAAGAGAATTCCAACAGCTCCATTCACATCTGGATAGGTAGAGCCCTTTCCATAATAAAAGTCATCAAAGCCTTCCTCAGAAAAATAGAGAGACCCAATTCTATCGAGCGCCTTGGCGTGGTACTTGGCCATTTTGTGGGTTAGTTCATAGACTTTGGGAGGGGTAAAGGGGTGATTACGTGAGGGGATTCCCGGTTGGAAGAAAAAAGTTGAATTAGTCCCCATCTCGTGGTGGTCGGTGAGGAAATTGGGTTTCCAACGGTGAAATTGACGGATTCTCCCTTGAGACTCTGGATGCCTGACAGGTAACCAGTCGCGGTTGAGGTCGAACCAGAAGTGATTGGTACGCCCTCCTGGCCAGGCTTCATTTTGCTCTCGGTTTTCAGGGTCCGTAATGGGGACTTTGATGCCTCGGTGGGAATTGACCCAAGTAGAGAATCTGTGGAATCCATCAGGATTGTAGCAGGGATCAAATAGAATGACCATATCCTGGAGAAGATCCTGAACATTTTCATCTTCACAGGCGGCTAAATAGTAGGCTGCTGCTAAAGCTGCATTGCCACCACTCGCTTCATTTCCGTGTATACTGTATCCCAGCCAGATCACTCCGGGCATGTCTGCTGTATTCAGGGTAGCCGATTGAGTGGGATCGGTGAGCTTCAAATGCTCCATGCGAATATCCTCCAGGCGTTCGTGATTTTGAGGAGCGGTGAAAATGAGTTGTATCAAAGCTCTCCCCTCATAGCTGTGGCCGATGGTTTCTAGCTGGATTCTATCCGTGGAAGCAGCCAATTGACGCATATAGTATAAGAGTTGATCATGGCTTACGTGCCATTCCCCTACTTCGTATCCCAGCACTTCTTTGGGGGTAGGGATATCCGGATTATATGTGCCTTCGGGAAGGAAATAATTCAGATCCAGTGAGGGGAATTCTGTTAGAGGTTGACTAGATGCAATAGAAAATAAACCTAAGGATAGGGTGCAAAAAACAAGCTTTCGGAACATGGGTTAGGGGTAAATAGTGATGTAAAGGAGGAAATTTATTCAGCGCAGGGAGTTTTTCTTCTGCTATCAGAGAGGTAGAGAATTTGCCAGCCCTGTTCGGTATTAATAAAGGTCATGGCATTCACGCCACAATGACTCAGCTCGCCGCCGAGAATAAATCTATAATGCATCCAGGCTACAGCCAGGTTATCGTCGATTTGGATGGAGAGATTATCGATCTGTTCGTCCCAGACCATATCATGAGGCGTGCCCACTGCGTTCAGGAACCTCTCCGGAGAGCCTTTTCTATAAACAGGCTTGCCCTCCGAATCAAAGCTGGTAGTAGAAAATTGTGCATCAGGGTGGAGAGTCTTACTCACCATTGCACTATCTCCCTGGTACATACCCTGAAAGAATTGGTCGATTTGTTTTCGGATTTCTTTTTCTGGGTTAGCGTCTTGAGAAAAGCTGCTCCAAGGGAGCAAACAGCTAAATAAGAGGCAAGCAATTATTTTCATGCACCTAAAATACGCTGGGGAAGCTTTATTCCAAAATATCTCATTTTTATCTACTAGCTACCGACCACCGACTACTGACTTCGAAACTTTTCCTACCTTTGCCACATGGCTAGACAGCTCAATGAGACATTGAGAAGGCAGGTTAGGGTATTTTATCACCGTAAACTGAGGCGAAAGGAATTCCTGGGAAGGCTGGGACTGATTTCGGCCTTTGTTATTTTGATGTCCTTGATGCTCTCCCAAACCTATAAACCACTTTTTCAATATGTGGTCGGGGAGACTTGGCAGGACCCTACCCTTACTGCCCCCTTTGATTTTGCCATTTACAAACATCCTGACACCCTGGCGCAGGAAGAAAAGATAGCCTTGGATCAGGTTCTGCCCATTTTTATCCGAGATAGCTCCCAATTGGTCCTTCAAAAGTCTAGCCTCACCCAAGGAGCCAATATTTTATTTGAAAACAATCGACGCTTTTTGTCCGCTTCCCAGGCTCAGGATACGGCTACCCAAAATGCACTCAATCAGGGCTACTACCTACCAACCTTCGGACGAGGGGGCAAGCTAATTTCTGAGATTTCCTCTTTCGACAACCGAACACAGTTGAGAGACTTGTTGCATAACATGCTCGATTCCATCCAAAGAAGAGGTTACATAGATAGCTATTGGACAGATTCTTTAGGTTACCTGAGCCTTCGGACAGGCCCAACCCAAGAATCGCTAGTTTCTGTCAATTCCTTTTTTGTTGATAGTACCTTGGAGATATGGCTGAATGGAAAACTGAGTTCCTTTACTACACGAGAACTGTCCATCATCAAGAAACTCTTGTTGAAAGAAGTAGAGCCCAACATTGTTATAAATGAAGAATTTACTGAGGCAGAACGAAATCGAATCCTGTCCTTCATAGTCCCTACCAGAGGGAAAATTTCGAAAGGGGATATCATTATCGCCAAAGGAGAGTATGTCGATACAGAAACAGATCAGATTCTGCAATCTTTGCAAACAGAACTCCGCCAACGGGTTGGGAATCGCAACTTCTGGGCTGTGCTCTTGGGAGAAGCATTGGTCATTTTGTTAATTACCGGGGTCTTATTGGCCTACCTGTACATGCACAGGCCCCAAATCTATAAGGATAATCGACGCCTTTCTTTGATATTTACCCTTTTTCTCCTAACAGTAGGGAGCTTGGTACTTACGTCAAAGATTACGGCCTTTGCTGTCCAAGTAACTGATACCTTTGGCCCAGATCTCAATCTTTCCTATCTATACCTAGCCCCCGCGAGTATTTTGGCGATATTTATTTCCAACTTTTTCGATCATAGGACCGGTTTTCTATGCAATATTTTGTTGGCCCTATTTGGGGCGACCCTAGTCCAGCAAGCACTGGAATATGCCTTTGTCCAAATTATAGCAGGGACTGTTGCGGTATATAGCATGCGACAAATTCGCCAACGAAAAACCATTTTTTTTTCCTTGGGCTATCTTTTGCTGGCCTACCTAGTTGCCTACCTGGTTTTCAGCTTTTTCAGCAAAAGTGAAGTACATGCTATCAACTACAAGAACCTGATTCTATTCGGGATCAATGTAGCTCTCACCTTGCTTTCCTTTAATTTTATCTACCTTTTCGAAAGAATTTTCCGCTTTACCTCAGACCTCACCTACCTTGAACTTTTAGATGCCAATCACCCTCTTTTGCAAAAAATGGCTAGGAAAGCCCCTGGCACTTTTCAACATAGTTTACAAGTCGCCAATCTTGCAGAAGCCTCGGTCAATGCGATCAAAGGGAATGCCTTATTGATTCATGTGGGGGCATTATTTCATGACATTGGCAAGCTAAAACACCCCTCTTTCTTCATCGAAAATAGCATCGCAGATAGGCCCAATCCCCACGATGAAATCTCTTTTAAGGAAAGTGCTGAGATCATCATTGAGCACGTGACGTATGGGGTAGAACTCGCTGAGCAATATGGGCTTCCCGAGGAAATTATTGAGTTTATTCAAACTCATCACGGAAAAACCCGGGTCGAGTATTTCTATAGGAAATTTATGGAAGAACAGGGATGCACCGACAGTCCTGAAGAGGAATGTTTTCGATACAAGGGGCCCTTACCCGAAACAAAAGAGGCAGCCGTACTAATGATCGTTGATTCCGTAGAAGCGGCATCGAGGGGCATGGCAGCTCCCACCCCTCAAGGATTTCGAGATTTGATCAAAGGAATAATGGATTATAAAATACAGGACGGTCAACTCGATCGTTCTCGGCTCACTTTTAAAGACATTGCTACGATTAAAGATGTACTATTCAAACAACTCATGAGCATCCACCATACCCGCATCGAATATCCTGAAGAGGTTAGTTCTCCCACCCCTTGATTTAAACCCAGATATTTTTGCTAAGGGCCGAATATTTTTATTTTAAAAATAAACATATTTATATTTATATTGCACACATATTATTATGCGGGTGAATAAGAATTTTTAATCCGCGTTGTAATAGTTTGTACATCGCTTTCCCTTTTGGGAAGATCTAGTAATTGCTGTAAATGAAAGTGCGTAATATACTTAGATACAGCCTCTTTGCCTGTAATTTGAGGGTTCTGGAAAGGATTGCTGAGAGTAAAAAGCTCTCAAGTTGTCTATTTCTCCTTTTAGGGTTGTTGATGACCCTCCGTCTACAGGCTCAAATTGAGCCCGGCAGAAGGGTTGGGGTATCCGAGTCCTGTGTGCGTATACAAGCGTTGCATAGTGGCAAGTTTTTGGCTGTGGTAGGAAATGGAAGGGGGGATGGGAAGAATATCCACCAGTGGGAAGAGCGTAATCTCAATCAGTTTGAATGGCAAATCGAACCTATAGGGAATCGGGAGCACAAGATTGTTAACCGCAGATCTGGGAAAGTCCTCACTTTAGCTGAGATGGAGGAGGATTCAACAGCAAACGTTTTTCAAAATACCTGGGAAGAAAAGCCTGCGCAAATATGGTATTTCGAAGAGGTCAATCAGGGAACTTTTTTCATTCGGAGCAAGGAAGGCTTGTACCTGGAGGTCGCCAGAGACGAAAATGGGAATGGCGCCAATGTCCGAGGACAAAAATTAAGCGGCGAGCGCAACCAAATCTTCCGCTTGAAGCCCGATGCCTGTAGTAGTTGTGAAAATCTTGCCCCTATTTCATTTGCAAGTTTTTCCTCTAGTGAAGGCTGGGTAAAAACTGACTTTGTACGGGTTCATAGAGGAGACTTTGTCTCTTTAACAGGCTGGTCTTCCGAAAGGGGAATGGCCTTTCCCCCTGCTGAATGGGAGTGGAGGGGACCCAATGGATTCTATGCTGGGACTCGCACGGCTTTGATTGCGCGTAAAATCCAGGAAGAGCAGGCGGGGGTATATACGGCAATTGTTCGATATGGACATTGTGTAAAGGAACTGCATATTAAATTGCGGGTGGAGGAAGAGACTGGGCCCATTGAGACGACGAAACAAGTCGCCATCAATTCTGCCTGTACAGGCATTCAATCCGCTAGCACGCAAAAATATTTAGCCCCTGCCATCCGGGGAAATTTAGTTCAGGGGGAGCTTTCCCAGTGGAGCCCATCTGCGAATCCCCATATGGATTGGCAAGTGGAATACCTTGGAAATAAGGAGCACCGCATCATTCACAAAGGTTCATCTAGGGTGTTGTCTGTTGGGGAGGAGATAAGTACGCGTTACCCTACCGTTTCTTCGGTGGAATGGGATGGAACAGATGTGCAACGATGGTTTGTGGAATACCCACTGGAAACCGTTTCTGATCTGGCCACAAGCGGGCAATTCTATCTAAAAAACAAAGCAAATGGACATTATCTGGAAATAAATTCCCCAAACCAAGGGATAGAAATAGTTACATCTCCTTTTCATGGAGCTGGAAGTCAGGGCTTCTTTTTCCGAACGGATCAGTGCCACAGTTCCACCTGTGGAGCAGAAATTTTAGAAGTGAAATTCAACGCTCTTTCGGGCGGCAATGATCGAGAGATCATTGACAACAAAATTTACTTTGAATCTGATTTGCCCCGAGAGGCAAATATTGAAGCTCTTGTAGAAGGGGGAGGAGAAAGTGTAGAGTTCATTTTAGAGGGACCCAAGAACTTGACGCATTTGGAGAACAAATCTCCTTACAGATTTCAGGGAAATCGTATTCCACTTTCTCTTCCAGTTGGGAGCTATACCCTTACCCTAAATGTATATTCGAAGGATGATGCCAAAGGGGACTTATGCGATAGTAAGGAGTTGTCCTTTGAGATCGCCAAGGACCCTCCACTTTCAGAGTTGACAGCAGGTACTCTGAAGCCTGAAATCAGAGGTCCTTTCTATACGTGTAAAATAGGCCAGTTTATTCGGATAAGTGCATTTGGGGAAGGCTTGCAGGTTCCCAAAGATTTTGAGGTAATTTATTTGCTTAGTGATGAAGACAGTATCGTTCAGCAGATCAATAATCACAATCCTGAATTCTTTATTGAAGAACCCAGGAAAGGGGCTTTTCGGATGCATACCCTTGTCTATAAGCCTCAGGAAGTAGATATAGCTACCCTAGAGATTGGAAAAATGAGCCCTTTCGAATTCCAGGATCAAGCGCAGAATCAGGGAGCTCTGTTGGCCTTAGATAGGGAGGGAGCCTTGTTTGAATTCCTGGATTGCGGCAGTATTGGGGGGACCGTATTTGATGATCAAAATCAAAATGGAATCAGAGAGGGAGGAGAAAAGGTACTACCTGGTCAAATTGTAAGTCTTCTGGATGCCAACCAAGCGAAACTTCTCACGGTATATACGGACGATCAAGGGTCCTATCGATTTGACAATTTAGTGGGGGGGAATTATCTAATCCAGATTTTGCCTCCCGCTGGACGACGCTTTACCCAACAGGATGCAGGGGAGGAAAGCGTTGACTCTGATGTAGACCCTCAATCAGGATTGAGCGATCTCATATGGTTAGAAGATGGGGAAAAACAAGCAGCTATAGGGGCGGGATTGATACCTTCAACTACCTGCACCGCAGAGACAGGAAACTTGAGACCTCTTCAAACTTCTCCATTGAAGTGGTGTGAATTAGGGGGAACCATAAGCTTGAGCGGAGAGCCTACAGAACTGTCTCTTCCCAACGAAAATTACTTCGTTTTTTATTTGTTGAGTTCTGGAGAGGATTTGGTCATTGAGCAAATAGATAATATCCCGGAATTTAGCGTTAGCCCCAGGGCCACGACCTTTCGGATTCATACCCTGGTGGCCAGCCTAAATCCTGCAGATAGCAATTTCTTTAACCTCGGAAAAATTATTTTACAGGTTACGACGCTGGAAGATATACTTAGTAGAATACAGGAGGAAGGCATTTGTGTGGGCTTTGACCAAGTGGGGGCAGCGATTACCATTGAAGCCTGTGAAGGACAGGACCAGGGCAGGTTTAATATAGCAAACGCGGACTTAGCGGAATATGAGCAAACTTCTGCAGAAGAAATTGTGGTAGAGGTATTTCCCAACCCCGCCTATTACCAGGTTCAGGTTCAATTGGAATCAACTTCTTATAATAGCCTCCCCCTAATGGAAGTGTCTCTGTTTGATATGCAAGGCAATCAGTTGCACTATCAGTTGGATTCTGATGGGTACCTGGGGATCGATATCAGTTCCCTACCTGCTGGGATTTATCTCATTCAGGTTATAGTAGGGAATAAACAATTTATTGAAAGGTTTATCAAGGAATAAAGTAGGGAGAATCCTTTGCTCGACAAGCAATTATTAGCCTTGCAATTCAGTTTTTAAATCGAACAGGAGTTTGACAATTTTCCCCCAGGTATCATACATTTGATCTTCAAATACGAAATGTGGGATGATGCAACCTAACTTATCCCCATATATGTAAACTACCCCTGCTTCTACCCGATTGAATAGAACCCCGAGATCAATGATAATATCCTGGGAAAGTACATAGCTGCTAAATAACATGTCATTGGTATGCATCATAACCTTTTCTCCCAAGTTATGACCAATTTTCAGGGCCTGATCGATAGGCATAATACTCGTCAGCCATGTGTAATTGTCATGGGGTTTAACAATTTTAAGTGCCTTCAACTCGGGATTGATGATAGATAGAGAAAAGTTGACCCCTTTCACGGAGTTTTGGCTGTTTACCAATCCTCGGTAAGGCTCAATTCTAATGGAATTTTTCGGGTCTTTCCCGAAAAAGGTAAAGTTAAAAGGGTTGTGAAAGGATAGGCCTAAGGACATATCTTCGGCAAATCGTAAAAACACGTCATGCTTTTTTTTGAAGTTGTAATTCCGAGTTACCCCAATGCCAATGACCAGCAAGGTCATGCCGATGAGTATAGCCAATGTCCAGAAAGTACTTAGGAGTAGTATAGAGCTCATTTATCCGATTGAAAGGAAGTCTTGGCGATAAAAATACAATAAATAATGGTAGAATTTAAGCCCATTTTTAGGATCGTATAGGGTAATAATACCTAAAGAGTTAACTGAGGGGAATAATAGGAAAAAGGAGGGCATACATGCCCTCCTTTTTCACGTTTGCACCAGACTTAATTCTTAATCATAAGCCTTTGAACGGATTGGACAGATCCGGTTGTCATAATGAGTGTATGTATGCCCACTTGTAAATTTTTGGAATCGAGATTCCAGGTATGAAAACCTTGTACTTGGTTTTCAAAGCTAATTGCATCAACACGCTTTCCTAGTATATCCACCAGCTCGAAGCTTACAGAACCTGACTGGGGAAGTTCATATTCGACTTTGGCCTGATTCACCACTGGATTGGGGTAAACTGACAACAAAGTATTGTCCAAGGTCAAATCAGTATCCTGGGAAGTAGTGGCAGAAAGGATATCCGTTTGACCATTTTGATGAGCAAATAGCAGGTCCATTGTCGAACCATTATCGTTGCTGCTGGGATCCATAAATCCAGATAGCAGCAACAGTCCCGAAGTTCCCGAATGATTCAATAGATTCGTCTCAAAGCCAGATAAGCGTTCGGTATTTCCCGATTGAGGAACGAGAGAAAATTCTATATTGGTTGGGAATAACTCGTAATAAGGAGAGAACTCACCGTAACCCAAGGAATTTACCAAAGGAAGGGTCGTGCTATTGGCATACAGGTTTAGCTCAGGTGCGTCTGTTATCCCGTGGAATACCTTAATGGCTACCTCTTGTCCACTAGTGATTCTTCTGGCTTCATCGTCCATGAATAATTGCATCTTCCGGTCTTCCCCATTGGGATTGGGAGAGAACTGGGAGGGATCCATTACTCCATTGGCTACCAGATAGTAGTTTTTACCAGATTCAAGCCTTATGTTAAATGATTGCACCCCTTCATCGGAATCTTGGCTTTGTGCATCCGCAATGCTTATTTTCAAATCTACCTCAGCTGGTAAATCTAGGAAGGGAGTTGCATTTTGATAAATAAGGTCTTCAACTTTCATTTGCTCTTCCCCTGTCTCAATATAAATATCTACCATAGCCATAGCGGGATCGGCCGAATTGTTTATGAACTGAGCTCCCGAAATGCCCGGTGCAGGAAGGAGGACAACGTTTCCATCTGGCAAGACAGCGATGAGTCCAAAGGCTTCGCCTCCCTGGTTTTCGGTGCTATCCAAAAAGCCGGATGCAATAACAAGTGCAGCAACGCCACCTAAGCCATTTAGATCGGCTGAATAAGCTGCGATAACGGTCTCCGAATCTCCCCCAGGGGTGATTTCCAGCAAGTAGTTATCCGCAGGTACACTCAGGTATCCCACAAATTCACCATAGGAGAAGCCGGGAATAATCGTGGCCCCATTTGCATTGACGCCTACATTGGGGGCATCAGTAGCTCCGTGAAGCACTTGTAAGTCAACGGTTTGACTATTTTCCGTCACTTGTCTGGCTCCGGCTTGTACCAAAAGGGTAAAGGCTGTGCTTAACTCCTCAGGATTGGGAGCAAAGCCACTGGGATCCAAGACTCCATTTGCTACAACATAATAGGATTCGCCATTTTCCAAAATAACATTGAACGTGGCAAGCCCCTCTTCAATACTTTCGCTGTTCGAACCTGCGATGACGATACTCAACTCCGTTTCCGCGGGAAGTTCTATAAAAGGAGTCGCTGAGCGAAAGGCAAAATCATCCACCTTGATTGTATCTGATCCCGTATTTACATATATATCTACTATTTGAGCCCCAGGATCAGCTGCATTGTGTATCACCTGTACTTGAGCTGTGGGAGGGACAGAAGCAGGTAAAATGATCACCGAACCATCGGGCAGAACAGCGATGAGTCCGAAAGCTTCACCTTCCTGGTTGCCAGCAGGATCCAGGAATCCAGAAGCTAGTACCAGTGCGGCTCCGCCTCCGAGTCCACTGATTTCCGCATCAAATGAAGCGACTATAGCCTCAGGTTGATTCCCCAAGGTAATATCTAGCTGATAGAAATCAGCGGGGACGGATAGATAGTCTGTGAAGTCGGCATAGGAAAAAGAAGGAATAATGGTGGCTCCATTGGCGTTCACACCAACACCAGGAGCATCAGTAGCCCCGTGGAGCACTTTGAGATCTACAGATTCCCCCTCTTCAGCGGCCTGTCTGGCTCCCGCTTCTACCAATAAGGTGAAGGCCGTTCCCAGTTCTTCTGGATTAGCAGCAAAGTTAGCGGGGGCTAACACGCCATTGGCTACCACATAGTAAGACTCATCCTTTTCGAGAATTACGTTGAATGTGGCAATGCCTTCTTCGATGCTTTCACTATTGGGTCCTGCGATGACAATAGTGATTTCGGTTTCGGCGGGCAGTTCCAGGAAAGGAGTCGCTGAGCGGAATTCGAAATTATTGATCTTGATTGTATCTGATCCTGTGTCTACGTAGATATCTACTGTTGTGGCTGCAGGGTCAGCTGCATTGTGAATGACCTGTACCTGAGCTGTAGGAGGGACAGTGACAGAAGCTGGCAAAATGATCACCGAGCCATCGGGTAGAACAGCGATAAGTCCAAAAGCCTCTCCATCCTGATTGCTTGAGGGATCGAGGAAACCGGAAGCCAAGATGAGGGCTGCCCCCCCGCCAAGTCCACTGATTTCCGCATCAAAAGAAGCGACTATAGCCTCAGGCTGGTTCCCCAAGGTAATATCTAGCTGATAGAAAGCGGCTGGGACGGATAGGTAGTCTGTGAAGTCGGCATAGGAAAAAGAAGGAATAATGGTGGCTCCATTGGCGTTCACACCAACACCAGGGGCATCAGTCGCTCCGTGAAGAACTTTGAGATCTACGGATTCCCCCTCTTCAGCGGCCTGCCTGGCTCCCGCTTCTACCAATAAGGTGAAGGCTGTTCCCAATTCCTCAGGATTAGCAGCGAAGTTGGAGGGATCTAACACCCCGTTAGCCACTACGTAATAAGATTCCCCATTTTCCAAGGAAACACTGAAAGTGGCAATGCCTTCCTCAATACTAGTACTATTGGGACCAGCAATTACAATAGTAATATCTGTCTCGGCTGGAAGCTCAATAAAAGGAGTGGCCGAACGAAAGCTGAAATCGTCAACCTTGAGGGTATCAGAACCCGTATCAACGTAAATATCTACAGTTGCAGCAGCCGGATCGGCTGCATTATGGATTACTTGGACCTGAGCGGTTGGCTGAGGTTCTTCTTCTTCTTCGAAAGGGGGAAGAATGATTACCGTACCATCTGGAAGAACGGCGATTAAGGCAAAGTCCGCTCCGTCACTATTTTGACTGGGGTCCAGAAAACCTGAAGCCAAAACAATTGCAGCACCTCCTGCCAGAGATTCTAGCTCAGCCAAATAGGAAAGCAAAACTTCTTCAGGGCTATCACCCGGGGTGATATCCAATCGGTAGCTTGCTGGAGGAATAGATAGGTAATCCGTGATATCTCCGTAAGAGAAGCCAGGTACGATTACTTCCCAATTGGCATTTACTCCAACCGTAGGAGCATCGGTAGCACCGTGAAAGATTCGAACATCTATCAGTTCGCTGTCTTCGGCCTGTTCGCGGGCATTTTTCAGCAAGAACAGGTCAAAATCCACCTTTTTATGGTCAGGATTGCCACTAAAGCCCTGATGCGAAAGGAGGCCATTGGCAATTACCTGGTAAGACTCTCCTGCTTCTAGTCGAATATTGTGAAAAGCCTTAATCCGATCGTGGGCATTTCTGCTGTCAGCTGGAGAAATGATGATATTAATGTTGGTATTTGACGGAAGTTCCAGAAAGGGAGTAGCTGAGCGAAAAGCCACATCGTCTAATTTGACTTCCTCATGGTCGTATTGAATATAAATATCGACTACTTCCGCCGCGGGATCTGCAGAATTGTGTATCACCTGGACCTTTGCTATTTGCTCGACCTCCTCGAAGCTAGGAAGGGTGATAACAGTCCCATCAGCCAGAACTAGGAGGACTTCAAAGGAAGCTGCATCTTGATTGGAAGTGGGGTCCAAAAATCCAGAAGGAAGTAGTAAACCAGCTTGACCGCCCAATTCTGACAAGTCAGCCTCATAAGAGAAAAGAATGTTTCTCGGTTGATGGCCAGGAAAGATATCCAGTCTATAATTCCTGTTTCTGATAGACCCGTAATGTGTTAACTGCCCATAAGAAAAGCCTCTCACCAAAACATTTCCATTCAGGGAAGCACCGACATTGGGGGCATCAGTAACCCCGTGAAATGCGCGAATATCCACCCTTCTTCCATTGGGCCGCTGGCTTTTGACTCTGGCTCCAGGTAGAATGAATAAGTTGAATGCAGTATTCCGGTGGTCGGGATTATTAGAAAAACTGTGAGGATCTAAGACCCCATTGGCTATAACTTGGTAATTTTCTCCATCCTTTAACCGAATATTGTGAAAAGCCTTGATTTGATCTTCTGAACTTTCACTGTTTGCAGGAGATACGATGATGTTAATCGGGGTTGCAGCAGGTAACTCCAAGAAAGGGGTGGCGCTTTGGAAGGCCACATCGTCTAATTTTACCTCTTCATGATCATACTGTATGTATAGGTCTACTATTTCAGCCAGGGGGTCTGCAGAGTTGTGGATAACCTGGACTTGGGCAGATTGGCCCATAAGATTGAGCCCTTGTATCAGAGAAAAATACGCAACGATACAAGCGTAAAAAACTTTTTTCATTTGGTTAGACTAATTTTAGGTTGAACAAATTGGGTGAAAAGGCTTCGTTAAGGCCTTCCAATATCAACAAGTATTTGTTTAACTTTTTGTAACTATTCCTAAACAAAAAAAATATAAAAAATTCGCCTACCTAAATAGATTTAGCTCTTTATGCTCAATAAAAGGCATTTTTTGAGAAAAAATAAGTTATTTTTTTTTCATTCTTAGAGACGGGATTTTTTCCCTATACAAGATTGTTTAATGTTTTGGAAATCTGAATCAACAGAAATTTGAAGATTCAACCGAAAGGGCTAAGGCTTTCCGAATGGATAAAATTTTTTGGCTACGGGAGAAGGGTATATGTCTGAAGAAAACACCCTTCCCTATTCTATCTTCAATCTGGGTGGGGGAAATACCAAGCCTACTTTTTGACCCGTAAAGGTTTCCAACATGGGTTTGAGGACCAGGGAGGCTTGGAGTTTGGTTTGTTCAAGAACTTGGGAATTTTCAGCGGCCTTTTGAATTTCTATCTCTGCCAGCTTGTAGGCCTCATCGATCATCTCGGCCTCATTCCAGTAGGTATATTGGGTCTCATACACCTGGGAATTTTGGTGGTCTACTTTAATATAGCAAAACTCAGGTTCGGGAAGAAAGACTGTTAGGGAATCTTGACCAAAGACAATATTAGTGCTATCAATTTGGGTGAGGTCTAGGCAGCCCATGGCTTCTCCGGCAATGATAAGGAGTACCTTGGGGTCTGGGAACCATTCGTAGACCTCTTTGTGGGTGACCACATCTTTGAAACTGTGTTTGACCAATTCCAGCTTGCCTAAGCCTTCGATTTTCTCAACGACGATTTGATGAGAGGTTTCCTTTTTGGGTTCGGTATTGTAGAAGGAACGAACCTGGGTAAAAACATACCAACCTAAGCCTATAAATAGGAGGCTGGTCACTATAACGGCTATGAGTATGTTTTTCATTTCAGGAAGTTCCTAAAAATTACGCTATTTCAAAAAGAAAAAGCCGGTACAATTACCGGCTTTTCTATGTTGAATATATCTAATTTTAGCAGGAGGTCATCGCTTGCCTGAATTGGATACGGCATCGCAGTATTCTGCGAGGTCTTTGATCGCACTGTACTGTGGATCGATAGCGACGGCTTTTTCGATATAAGGCTTCGCTGCACCACAGTCGTTTTTACCTTCCTGGCTATAGTAATAGAAAGCCATGGTAGAGTAGGCAGCTAAGACAACACTCTTTTCAGATTTTTGGAGTTCGTTGGGAGCTTTGGAGCCATAAACCTCAAGTGCTTCTTCCGCTGGAGCTTTCATATACCAGTCCTGAGAAGAAGTATCTTGAGCCTCCAACTTTTGAGCAATTTGGAAGCGGTATAGCCAGATATTGGCATAGTCTCCTTTCAACTTGGCTGCTTCAATAAATTGCTTGTCAGCTTCTTCCAATTGGTTGGACTTGTACAGAGACATTCCGTATTTATAATAATGAGCCAGCCCTTTGGGGTCGGCAGCGTCCAAAGCCTTTCCACGATAAATGGCTTCTTTTTCAAACCACTGAGGAGCCTGCGCAGTAACGTCTTCGATGACTTTATCTTGACCTTTGATGAACTTTACTTTCTCTTCAATAGCCACAACGATTTGATTGGCTTGTTCAACAGCTCCTTCTTCCTTGAGTTTGGTATACTGATTCTGAAGGGTACGGTATTCCTTGGTAGCATCTCTCTTGGCTACTTTTTCAGCACGAACCTTCTTTTCTATTTTTCTGCCTTCCTTAAGAAAATCATCCGCAATTTCTTCATAGAGGGTAGCTTTGGAAGGCTTCATCTTAATCACTTCTGCAAAATACTCATCAGCCTTGTCGTATTCACCTTTGTCTAGGTAGATCCTTCCGTAGGTCTCGTAGTCATCGGCAATGCGATACTCAGGAGCCTTCATTTCAAAATACTGAGCCATATTTTTCTCAGCTTCTTCCAGATTTCCCAATTTCCGGTTAGACATCCCCAACAGACGGAGTTTTACGCCCGTAACTGTGTCGATGCTGTTGAACTGATCAATGGCATCCTGGTAGTTCTCACTTAAAAAGAGGAATTTTCCGTAGTTAAGTTCGGCATTTAAGTCATTCTTGGTCAGGGCCAGGTATTTTTCATAATCCTTCTTACCTTGCTCATAACGACCTGCACGCATCATAAGATCTCCACGCACCTGATAGGAAGGAGCGAATTCAGGATCCTTGTCAATGGCGGTATTCAAAAATTTCAAGCCATCATTGATTAAGGTACTTCTTTGATCTTTGGCCGCGTCTTCCTCTCCCTCAATTTTGGAAGCTTCATTGATCTGGAGCTCTCCAATCCGGGTATAGGCCGGAATGTAGGTAGGATCAATCTCAATAGCTTTTTGGTACTGCTCCAAGGCAAACTCCGAAACGCCACGGGCATACTCGTAGTCTCCCAGCATTACGTAGGAACGGGGGTCTGTATCTGCTTCCATTTGCGCCTGACGGAGCAATACTTCCGCATCTTTGAGTTTTTGGGCATCCAGGTAAGCCTGGGCGATAGCAAATTTTACATTGATGTCTTGCCCTTGTCATAATACATGGCACGATCGATCTTTTCCGCAGCTAGGTCTTGTTTTTTCTGGGAAAAATATACGCGGGCCATTCCTACATGGTTGAGCGCATAGCGTTTTTTCACATCTATTCCTTGAGCAAAAATGCTCTCAGCAGATTCGGGGTCTCCAGACTCAATCAGGGTAGTTCCCAATAGATAGTATCCATAAGGATCATCTGGATTTGAACTTACTTTGGGCCTCAATTGCTTGACAGCCTCCTCATAAGAACGTTTGAAAATCAAGTCTTCCTCAGCAGACCAATCTGCATCCTGGGCATTCACTGATAGAACACCGAGAAGGAAAAAACAGGGTACATAAAACAGCAAGCGTCTCAACATAGTTTTTAGTTTAAATGGTACATTCAATAAGTTATTCCAGGGCATTATAGAAAATTAGACATTTTGTAAATATACGGCTTAAAATTTGTGAGTCATAAGAATGCTGGAATAATATTTTCAAATTTTTTTAAAGAATTAGGCGATTGTTGCGTTAATGATACTTTTTATTTGGTCTATTCTTTTTCTGGAAATTTTACCATTCGGGTAATGGCGCGCTCCGGAACAAGTCCCGATTTCAGGATGATTCGCTGCCCTGCATCACTCGCAAGGTGCGCGACGAAGCCCGTACCAAGCCCAATTCTGGGTTCCCGAAGGATGGCATATATGCCCCTTGATAAGGGATAACAACCTTCCTTTACCACTCCTTGGTAGGGCTGATAAAATTTCTCCCCATAAGCCTCTACAAAAGAACAGGTATTTTCTACTTCCAACTCCATAACGCGGATTGTCTTTCTGAAACGTTGGGCCTGTCGATTATCCCGGTCGCTGATCCAGGCCACCCCTATCACCCCTATAGCATTTGGGGTTTGTCCTACATATTCAAGGACCTCTGGATTGGACTTACCTGCAATGACATCTGTGCGTAGCACTGCTCCTCTAAGTACACTATCCTGTATGAATTTTACCGTGCTGGATTGAGCGTGGTCAAAGGCCAGGGTAATTTTCCCCAGAGATGACTCGGGATTAATTTGGTTCCAGTCCTGAATTTCCCCCGAAAATATTTTAGGAAGCATTTCCTTAGTTAAGACACTATCCATATTGTCTTTGTGGATAATGAGAGCTATAGCATCCGTAGCGACAAGGGTGAATTTTGCCACAGTCTTTTGCTCTTTGAGATAGGTGCGTTCTTCGAAATTTAATTCTCTTGTTGCCATGACCAAGCGAAAGGAGTCTTGAGCCAACATGGCTTCAATAGCGGCTTCCCCTGGAAGATAGGTCGGGGTTATCTTGGCATTTTCGTAGAGAAACTCAAAATTATCTATTTCTGCCTGCACTATGGGCTTAAGAGTTTCATCCACTACAATGGCAATATCTCCTGCAGTCGTACTCTCGCGACTGACAGATCTTTGCGTGCCTTCAGCTTGTTTGACGGTCTCAGAAGAAGGGGAAGGACTGGAACAAGAAAAAAGGAATACTAGTCCAATTCCAGTATACACCCTAAAAATTAGAGCCATAGTTTGGTTCTCAGTTAGCTTTCGATGGGCAAATTTAACACTTTTTGTCATCTATTTCGGAAATTTGAAACAGAAAAATGGGCAAAAACTTATTCTTGCACAGCTTTTTTAGAGGTTGTATATCATTTAGATGAAAAAAAGACAAAAAATTCACAATTAAGGGGCAATTTTTTTTTCGGCCTGGTAGTCTGACTTGCCTCCGGTCTTTTTCCAAAGCCTTACTTCTTTAACGATCATTTCATGAGAAAGGGCCTTGCACATATCATAAATAGTAAGTGCTGCAATAGAAGCGCCCGTAAGGGCTTCCATCTCTACCCCCGTTTTTCCGGTCATAGCTACTGTACAAAAAATCTCGACCTCCTGCTGAGAGTTGAGTTGTATGTCAAAGTGAATTTTTTCTATGGCCAAAGGATGACAAAGGGGAATGAGATACCCCGTCTGCTTAACGGCCATGGTCCCCGCCAGGGAGGCGGTTTGAAATACAGGCCCCTTGGCGGTATGAATTTCTCCCTCCTCAAATGCATTTATTACTTCAGGAGGTAAATGCACCTTCGCTAAGGCTATGGCCTCTCTTCGGGTAGGGCTTTTATGGCCTACATCTACCATTTGAGGTTGGCCGGAGGAATCTAGGTGAGAGAATTGTTTCTTTTCGCTATCCACAGTAGTTTTATGCTGTAAGTTTAATTATAAGATCCCATATATTCCCTCTTTGAATGGAGTTGAGAGAGGAAACTGGGAGTAGAAGAAGGAATTTCTTCTTCTAGGTTGTGAGACCACCTCCCCTTAGGTAAACAAAAGGACTCCTCCTTGATCCCGGCGCGAGCCCTAGATGGAGGAGAAAGTGTTGAGGGGCCCAAGGCCCATAATTCCCCTTTGAAGGGGGCTGGGAGATGAAAAAAATACCTAAGTACTGATTGAACATCACGATAGATACATGTTTTTACTTCCCTTTATAGTAAAGGAAAGACCGAAGATAAAATAAATTTTTTAGTCAATGATACAGGTACAGGAGGCGGAAAGACGGATAAACTCGACGAATATTGAAATACCAACCCGTGAAGTTTCCTTAGAGGAGGCATTGGGGAAGGTATTGGCTCGCCCCCTTAAGGCGGATAGAGATTTCCCACCTTATCATCGGGTGACGATGGATGGGATTGCGATAGCCTTTTCCGACTGGGAGGCTGGCCGTAAGACCCTAAGGGTTTCTGCTACTCAATTAGCCGGATCACCTCCCGTATCGTATCAAGGGCCTGGTACCTGTGTTGAGGTGATGACGGGGGCGGTATTGCCTCCGGGAACGGATACCGTGATAAAAGTGGAAGAACTGATATGGAAGGGCGAGGCAGATTCAAGGCGAGTGGAGATTATCTCCGACCAGTTAACACATGGACTTAATGTGCATAGTCAAGGTACAGATAGAAAGGCGCAGGAGGTATTAATAGAACCAGGTGTTGTGTTGGGCCCAGCCGAGATAGCTGTTGCAGCCACGATAGGTGCAGACCAAGTCCCGGTTCATCTTCCCCCCAAGGTCGTGGTTGTTTCTTCTGGTGATGAACTGGTCGATGTATCGGAAACCCCTTTGCCCCATCAGATTCGCAAGTCCAATTCCTATATGTTGCGTGCGGCCTTGCAACGCAGGGGTATATCGGCCTCTATGACTCATTTGCCCGACAACCCAGATGAGATCCGAAATAGCTTATCAAAACTGTTAGCAGAAAACCAGGTGGTCATCATGACGGGGGGCGTATCCAAAGGCAAGGCCGATTATGTACCAGGGGCCCTGGAGTACCTGAAGGTCGAAAAGATATTCCACAAGGTTCAGCAACGTCCGGGAAAACCCTTCTGGTTTGGCAAAAGAGAAGATGGCCGGGTCGTTTTCGCCCTACCCGGAAATCCGGTTTCCTCTTTTATAGGCTTTCACCGTTATGTTGCTCCGTGGCTTAGAAGGCAAATGGGCTTGGGCTCAATGCAACGAGCCTATGGCAAATTAGCTACCTCCTTTCACTTCGCTCCTGACCTTACCTATTTTTTGTTAGTTAATGCTTCTGTAGACAAGACCGGTAGCTATTTAGCCCATCCTATTCCTGGCAGTGGGTCGGGAGACCACGCCAACCTCTTGCGCTGCAATGCCTTTCTGGAACTGCCCAACGACCGTTCGCAATTTGAGGCAGGGGAAGTTTTTCCTATGTGGCTGTATCGGTAGGATTACTTTTAACCACCTCCCCAAGCTTCACTTGGGTGCTCCTCCTTGGTCCAGGCGTAGGCCATAAAAGGAGGAGTGAGATTGAGTATGGGCCAAGCCCCAGCATCTCAGCCCCCCTTCTCCTTAAGGGGGGCGAGGCTAAATCTCGGATTTAGCCTGGGGGGTACCTGGCAGTTGGGAAAGAGGGACTCCTCTTCTGGATTGCTGACCACCTCCCCAAGCTTCACTTGGGTGCTCCTCCTAGATTCGGGGCACGAGCAGGTGTAGGAGGAGAAAGGGTTGAGGGGGTTAAAAAATCACTTTCCCTCAAATTTCTTTCTCAAAAAACTTAGCTAAAATCCGAAATAATTTACCTGCTAAATTACTTGATAGTGAAGTAAATAGTGTCATTTTGTAAATTTGGAAGATATTTACTTTGGAAAAGACAAAGAAAACATATTATGATTTAATTTTTATTTAACTTAAATAAGTATTTACTTACCTACTGAAATAGGACTATGCTGTATATCCTTGGGATATTTTTTAGGGCCTATTTACCTCCCGGATTGCGGAGGATTGTTAGTAATTAGTTAAGAAATATGCGTTTCTGACGCTACATCAATCTGTTTTATTAATGAAAGTACATCTACCCCTATTCCTAATTTCTTGTCTGGTATCCCTATGTTTACTGCCCAGCCATTCTTGGGCCCAGGGATCGGACCCCTGTTCAACTACTCCTAGTTTCACCGCACTAGCAGATTTATGTATTGACGCTGGTGTTCAAACGGGTCTTTCTGGAGCTTCTCCTACGGGGGGTACTTATAGCGGTCCAGGTGTGACGGACAATGGAAACGGAACTTATAGTTTCGATCCATCGGCTGCCACAGCTGGAACCCATACCTTAACCTATGAATTTCCTGGTTCCTGGGTCCAGGTGGGAGCGGACATAGATGGTATGGCAACTGATGAATTTTCTGGTTCGGCTGTTGCTTTTTCTTCCGATGGAAATCGTATGGTGATTGGGGCACAGTTTGCCAATTCCTTCACCGGCCTGGCTCGTATCTATGAATGGGATGGTAGCTCTTGGAATCAGTTGGGGAGTGATATTCCTGCCGAAGCTTCAGGAGACCAGTTTGGTTGGTCGGTCACGATGTCCGCTGATGGAGAAAGGGTGGCTATTGGGGCTACTCAGCATGATGCACAAGCCACAACCGGTATTAGAGATGCAGGTCATGTACGGGTTTTTGAATGGGACGCAGTTAATTCGGAATGGGATCAGCTGGGAGCAAATCTTGATGGTTCCTCCCAATTCGCTAATTTTGGAAGTGCCGTTTCTTTTTCAGATAACGGGAATATATTGGCCATCGGTGCTTATACAGGTCAAGACGCGAGTGGAGCTTTTACAGGAATAGTTCAAATCTTTCAATGGGATGCAATTAATTCAGAGTGGGATCAGCTTGGAGCCAATATTGATGGGGCAACTGCCTCTGATAATTTTGGAGAGGCCGTCTCTTTGTCAGGCGATGGTACCCGCGTAGCTATCGGAGGATCTCAAAACGATGGAGGGGGGAGTAACGGAGGCCATGCCCAGGTCTATGAATGGGACGGTAGTTCTTGGAACCAACTAGGATCTGATATAGTGGGAATGATAAACGCCTCTGTTGGATATTCCATTGCTATCTCAGGAAATGGCAATCGGATTGCTGTAGGCGCACCCGGCCTAAATACCTCTACTCCTACAGGGAAGGTTCAGATTTTTGAGTGGGGCGGAAGTTCCTGGAATCAATTGGGGACAGATATATCGGGCATAGCTTCCGACGAGTTTGGCTGGGCGGTAAGCCTCTCTGATGATGGAAGTACATTGGCCATTGGAGCTATTTTCGAAGACCTGGTACGGGTGTACAATTGGGATGGTTCCGCTTGGACCCAGCTAGGACCAGACATAGAAAGAGAGAACTTTGGAGATCAAACGGGTTATGCAGTCTCTTTATCTGCCGATGGCTCAAGGATTGCCATAGGCAGCCCAGCAAATACCTCTATAACTGGCCACGTACGAGTATTCGAATTTGCCGCTGGTTGTAGTGCGAGTGATGAAGTGGTAGTTATTGACCCCGTTTCACCCGTATTGGATGTCACGGAAGCCAGTTGCAATGTACCTGGTCAGATTGCCTTTACAAGTACTTTAGGTTCAGGCGAATTTTATTACTACAGCACAGACGGAATTAACTTCAACAAGTTAGAATCGCCTTCTATTACCCTTGCCCAAGGACCTTCAACTGTGGTAACCTATTATATCAAAACGGTCCATGAGTCCTCGCTTTGTGAAAGCGCATTGATATCGGAAGAAATTCCCGCAATAGACTGTGCTACCTGCTCTGTTTCCATCGACACCCAACCACAGGACGCGACCATCTGTGCAGGAGACCCCCTAAGTTTTGAAGTGCTAGCCTCTGGAACGGGTACGCTGAGCTATCAGTGGCAAGTAGACAATGGTAGTGGTTTTGAAGATATTTCTGGCTCTGGATCCAGTCTGAGTTTTGCCTTCATGGAAATAGGAGGGGATGGCAACCAATACCAGGTAATCGTTACTTCTGACAATGGTACGCCTGATAATCCAGATGATGACTGTGAGGTGACGAGTGATGTGGCTACGCTTACCGTACTTCCTTTGCCTGAAGTGAGTTTTACGGCCTTGGCGGATTTATGCGAAGATGCCGGAATTCAGGAAAATCTGGGAGGGGGAAGCCCTACAGGAGGGACATACAGTGGCCCTGGGGTAACAGACAATGGAGATGGAACCTATGATTTCGATCCCTCTGTTGCCGGAGTCGGACCGCATACCTTAATGTATTCTTACCAGGCATCTTCTGGCTGGGACCAATTAGGGAGTGAACTTACTGGAAATTCGGGTTCATTTTTTGGTTCTTCTGTGGATATTTCTTCTTCTGGAAATAGAATTATTATAGGAGCTTTGGGAGTTGATGAGACAGTCCAGGATGGTGGAGAAGCTTATGTTTATGAATGGAATGGAACTACCTGGGTACAACTGGGAACAGATTTTATAGGGGAAGAAAATAACAAGCTGGGGTCAGTAGTCCGTATATCGAATGGCGGAAATCGTATTGCTATCTCCTCTCCAGGTTTGGCTTTATCAGGGAGGTTTGCATCAGGTTTTGTGAGGGTATTTGATTGGAATGGCAGTGCCTGGATACAGGTTGGATCTGATATAGAGGCTTCTTCAGGGAATGCAACGGCTTTCTTTGGTACGTCGATGGATTTATCTGGTGATGGGAATCGGATAGTTGTAGGAAATTCTTTTTTCGGCAATAAAGTAGAAGTCTTTGACTGGGATGGGAATGATTGGAACAAAATCGGGGTAGATCTGGGCCCTGAGCGTTCAAATGATCGTTTTGGAACTTCTGTCTCTCTTTCTGAGGATGGGAAACTTCTGGCAATCGGGGCTACTGAGGACAATCTTTCTTTGGCATCCCCCAAAACTGGATATGCCAAAGTTTACCAGGAAGTGGGAGGCTCTTGGGTTCTGACAGGATTAAAACGCACCGGTGATACCGATGGTGATGATTTTGGGTCAATTGTAGATCTATCTGCAGATGGAAGTCGTCTTTCCATTTCATCGCGTTTATATGTTAGAGTATTTGACTGGAACGGATCGAACTGGGTGCAAAGTGGATCAGATATATCAAATGGAGGGATAATTCATTCGATGACTAATTCTGGTAATAGAATAGTTGCTCTGGATATAACTAGTTTCTTGACCAATCTCGTGTTTTTGATTGGAATGGGACAGAATGGGCAGAACAAGGAGAAATCCCATTTACTTCAAATGTAGTTATTTCAGATCAGGGTAATCGTGTATTAATTGGCAATAACTCCACAAATTCTGCAAAAGTGTATGAATTTTCTCTTGGATGTAGCAATTCAGCTTCAGCTTCAGATGAGGTGGAGGTCTTTGCTATGCCTATTACTCCCATAGCGGATGTAACGCCTGCCAGCTGCGACGCCCCAGGGGAGATTGCCTTCACGAGTGTATTGGGTACAGATGAAGCCTATTATATCAGCACCGATAACGTGAGCTTTGAAAAGCTGGAAACGGCAAGCATTCCACTTGACCAAGGCCCCGCTACAGCTATCACCTACTACATCAAAATCGTCAATGAAACAACGGGCTGTGAGAGTGAGGTGATCATGGAGGAGATTGCAGCGGTAGTATGCGATGATGAATGCGATAATGATGGGGAAGCTCCGGTCTTGACCATCCCGGATGACGCCACCCTGGAATGTGGCTGTGTAGTGGAAGGAGTTGTCTATGGAACCCATAAGGATGATGATGCAAATGGCGTCAAACCTTTGCTGGGCGAAATCGATCCTTTGACAGGAACCTTCACAGAGATTGGGGTATTGGTGGATAAAACCACTGGGGATCGGATCAACATGCCAGGCAGTTTGGCCATCAGCTCAGATGGGACGTTATATGCCGTTACCAATAGTTTCGCATCCTTCGGTCGATCCTTATACAAGATCAATGCCTGTACCGCCGAGGCGGAATTTATCGGAACCTATGATTCAGGAAGCAATAGTGGCATCAAAGGTATCGCCTTTGATGAAACAGGCAGGCTGCTTGGGCTAGAATGGTCGATAAGAGGAATGGATGTATTTGAATTTGACCTCAGTGATGGCTCGGTCTCCACCTTATACGATAATGCTTTTCCTGCTCAATGGTATGGCGGAATGGAAAAAGATCCCAATAGCAATTTGATGTATGTGTCAAGTTGGGACGATGGTCTCATTAGGAGTTTTAATCCCTCTACAGGAGTCGTAACCGTAGTTGTTTCCACTCCAGTTGTACCGATAACGAATGCCGCCGACTTATTCTTTGGCAGTGATGGAACGCTATATCTTACCACTGGAAGAAAAGATGGATCAGGCCCTGGGGTCTATGAGATTGATGTGGTCAACGGGACTTCGACCAAGGTATCTAGTTTCAACCTGCCCAATCAACGGGGAGTTCCTGGGGCGACGAGTATATTGACTATCAGCATAGATGCAGCTTACTCTGCAGGAGTTGCTACGGCTACAGACAATTGTGATGAAACCCCAGCAATCACCTTTAGTGATGTAGAGACGCCTGGGGATTGTCCCTCAGAAAAGACCATCACGCGTACCTGGACAGCAACAGATGCCTCGGGCAATAGCGTATCAGATGATCAGATCATTAATATTGTAGATACGCAGGCCCCCAAGGCTCCTAGCCCTCCTGCCGATG
The DNA here is from genome assembly GCA_965263105.1 of Bacteroidia bacterium. Taxonomy (GTDB): domain Bacteria; phylum Bacteroidota; class Bacteroidia; order J057; family J057; genus JBCCTX01. The sequence goes on from CBDHGL010000003.1 coordinate 4,222,878, forward strand.
TAAGCGTGACCTGTCTGGAAGATGTGCCTGAGCCGGTAGATCTGACAGCTGAAGACAACTGTGAGGACCCCTTTACGGTATCTCCCACAGATGTAAGCACCCCTGGAAGCAATCCAGGAGAATACACCATCGTTCGTACCTGGACCTTTACGGATGCTTGTGATAACACTAGTTCAGTGAGCCAAACGATTACGGTGGCTGATCCCAATGGAGAATGCGAAAGCTGTGAAGGTCTTATTGACACGACGAATGTAGCGGCTACGACCTGTGATCCTTCAATGGTAGGGGTAATGGATACAGTCTTAACCAACCAATTTGGTTGCGATAGCGTGGTAATTACGACCACAACCTTATTGCCCAACGATACGACAAATGTAGCGGCTACGACCTGTGATCCTTCAATGGTAGGGGTAATGGATACAGTCTTAACCAACCAATTTGGTTGTGATAGCGTGGTAATTACGACCACAACCTTATTGCCCAACGATACGACAAATGTAGCGGCTACGACCTGTGATCCTTCAATGGTAGGGGTAATGGATACGGTCTTAACCAACCAATTTGGTTGCGATAGCGTGGTAATTACGACCACGACCTTATTGCCCAACGATACGACAAATGTAGCGGCTACGACCTGTGATCCTTCAATGGTAGGGGTAATGGATACGGTCTTAACCAACCAATTTGGTTGCGATAGCGTGGTAATTACGACCACGACCTTATTGCCCAACGATACGACAAATGTAGCGGCTACGACCTGTGATCCTTCAATGGTAGGGGTAATGGATACGGTCTTAACCAACCAATTTGGTTGTGATAGTGTGGTGATCACTACCACGACCTTATTTCCCAACGATACGACAAATGTAGCGGCTACGACCTGTGATCCTTCAATGGTAGGGGTAATGGATACAGTCTTAACCAACCAATTTGGTTGCGATAGTGTGGTAATTACGACTACAACTCTCCTACCAGGTGATATATGTGGAGAGACCTGCGAACCGACGCTGATCTCCGAAGGTCAACCCACCAAGACGCCCTGCGACTATGGCAATAGCTACTCAGGACTGGGAGTAGATGGCATCTATGGGGGCAACACCCCTTGGACGTCCAATCCCGACCTGGTCCACATCTGTCAAGAACACGAAGACGACTGGTGGGAGGTAGATTTGAGAAATGAGACGGTAGGCGAGCAGTTTGAGATTTCAGAAATCTGTATCTACAACCGGGTATCGAATAATGCCGGCATCCGCAACCGACTCTCCGACTTCTATATCCTGATCTCCTGTACACCCTTTGCAGAAGATGCTACCTTGGATGATCTGTTGAACAATCCTAACATCTATAGTCAATACATCGATGAGACGGTAGGCTATCCGACTTGTTATGACATCCCCGATGTAGTGGGTTCCTATGTGCGTCTAATGAAGCCGGGCAGAAAGCCGCTTCACTTTGGAGAAGTTCAGGTCTATGGCTGTCCTTCAGACGCAGACTGTGGTCCTCAACCCGATCCCTGTGCGCATTTGTCTCAGCCTGTCATTGATCCAGCAGGACCCTTTGAGCCCACAGATGGTCCAGTGCAGTTGGTAGCTAGTCCTCCCGGAGGAAGCTGGATAGGACCAGGTGTGAATAGCGCTGGGATGTTTGACCCCAGTATAGGAGTTGGAAGTTATGCCGTCGCTTACCGAGTAGAGGATGGAGACTGTGAAAAAATGGAGACGATAGAAATCGAGGTAATAGAACCGGGAAGCTGTAACAGCCCCTACAACCTGGCAGAAGGCAAGGAAGCCAGCCAGTCATCAACCTATGGACGAGGAGAGGCCAGCGTCGCAGTCGATGGAGACCTAGACGGCTCTAGAGGCCCCTGGAACAATGCCTCCATCCAGCACACCCGGAACGAGAATCAACCCTGGTGGAAGGTAGACCTGGGAAGTAGTGCAGACATCAACTCAATCAAGTTCTACAACCGAACCGATTGCTGCAGCAACAGGCTGAAAGACTTCTATGTCTTTGTTTCCAATAGCCCGATCAATGCTTTCCAATCGATGGAAACCCTGCTAGGCGATCCCAACATACACTCCTACTACTATGCAGGCAGTGTCGGAGCCCAGCAGACGATAGAGTGGGAAGTAAGCGGTCGCTATGTAGCGATTAAGCTGAAGGGCAATAGTCCTCTCCATATGGCAGAGGTCCAGGTGATGGGTTGTGAAGCCGGAACAGGCGGAGGCGATCCCGATCCAGACCCCGTCAGCTGTCTGGAAGGAGGAACGGTAGAGAACATCGCCCCCCAAGGCAGTGCCAGTCAGTCCAGCACAAGAGGCAATGGCGTAGCCGGCCTAGCCATCGATGGCAACACCACAGGCTCTACGCCCTGGTCAAACGCAGACCTCCAGCACACCAACACCGAGAACAATCCCTGGTGGATGCTAGACTTGGGCGGCGTAGCAGATCTGCAAGAGGTCAAGCTCTACAACCGGAGCGACTGCTGTCAGAACCGCTTGAAGGACTTCTATGTCTTTGCCTCAGAGACCCCGATCGATCCCGATCAGAACATAGAAGACCTGAAGACCGCGGCTACGGCCTATGAATATGTAGAGGGCACGATTGGATCTAACAAGACGATCGATTTCTCAGGCACCAGTGCTCGCTATATCATTGTCAAGTTGACGGCAAGGAATCCCTTGCACATGGCTGAGGTAGAAGTTTATGGTTGTATGGGTGATAACAGTGGAGCGAGATTCACCAATGCTAACAATGGAGTAGGGGAGGCAAAGCGCATCCAGATGGAGGCTTATCCTAACCCCTATAGCGAGACCTTCACGCTGAAGATTGCAGGCGAGTTAGCCGAAGTAGGCAAACTGCAATTGGTCAACACCCTGGGACAGATCATAGAGCGTAGAGAAGTATCGGGCAATGAAGACTTGGTCTTAGGCAAGGGCTTAGCCAAGGGCGTGTACTTCATCCAACTCAGAGAGGGCGATCAGGTCCATCAGTTGAAGGTGGTTAAGGTTAAATAGTTAATAGTCGATAGTCCACGGTCCACGGTTTTTTCTGTGAAGATTTTCACTTGATTAAGCTGTGGACTGTCGACGATAAACCATTCTCTGCCAACTCTCGCATTTTTAATACATGATCGTGTTAGGTAACACGGAAGGGAAGGAGGAAACTCCTTCCCTTTTTTTTGTTAACCACCTCCCCTTAGGTAAACAAAGGTACTCCTCCTAGATCCATCACACAGGTAGGGCAAGGAGGAGATAGGATTGAAGGCCTTAGCCTGCTATCTCAGCCCCCCTTCTCATTAAGGGGGGCGAGGCTAAATCTCGGATTTAGCCTGGGGGGTACTACATATGCTTCTTCAACTTATCCATCAACATAAGAAAGGGTTTGGTATTTTGCATGATGTAAAAATGCAGGTAGAGGATTCCCGCATCCATTAACTCCATACATTGCTTATAGGCCCATTCTACCCCCACTTTGATTTCGGCTTCTCGGGTTTTGGCGGCCATCATGCGTTCGGTGAGTTCTGTAGGCAGGTCTATGTAGAAAATTTCGGGGAGCCGGCTTAGCTGCTTTTTGGAGGTGAGGATTTTCATCCCAGGTACCAGCGGAAGGCTAATCCCTTTTGCCTTCGCTGCCTTTAGAAAGGCAAAGTATTTCTGGGTATCAAAAAACATTTGTGAAACGCCATAATTCGCTCCCGCGTCTTGCTTTTCTTTGAGCTTGCATATATCAAAGTCCAGGTTGGGCGCCTGAAAGTGCTTTTCTGGGTAATAGGCTACCCCTGTACAAAAATTTGTTTTGGCTGCATCCACCAATTCATCAATGTAATGGCCCTTATTCATACAAGAAATCTGCTTGACCAGATCAATTGCAAATCGGTTGGTGCTTCGGTCCTGAGGTATGCTGCGATAATTTTGTTTGTCCCCCCGAATAGCCAAAATATTTTCGATCCCCAGGTAATTGAGTTCTATTAAGGCGTCCTCGGTCTCTTCTCGGGTGAATCCCCCACACAGCAAATGAGGTACAGGCTCCAGGTTGTATTTATATTTGATAGCCGCACACAGGCCAAAGGTTCCTGGACTTTTTCGCTTTACCACCTTTCTGAAACTTCCATCGGATTTTTCTTCCCAATAGACTTCTGCCGCATGACTGGTAACATCTATAAAGGGAGGCTTGAAGGGCAAAATGGATTCAATGGCCTCGTGTAATTTATTGATGTTCTTTCCCCGCCTGGGAGGAATAATTTCTACGCTGACAGTAGGGTTTTTTACCGATGTTAATAGTTCAACCACATGCATAGACCTAGACGATTTGAATTTCTATGAATAATTGCAAATATAATTTGCTATACTGAGACCTTGTTGAAAGTTTTTACTTTACTTACAGATTAAACGAGAACCCAGTGAAAAGTTCAGCGCCCAAAGGTAATTAATTATTACAGATTTCGAAGAAAGGAAATTCCTGTTAGGTAAAGCGCTTCGAAATGTGCGAACCATTCAACTAACTATGAATCTATTAGAGTTCATTGAACAGGCATTTATAGGCTTTGGAAACGCTGCCTGGGGACTCCCTTTACTAGCTTTGCTATTAGGAGGGGGTATTTTTTTTACGCTTTATCTCCAATTGATTCCTTTTCGGTATTTCCGTCATGCCATTGATATTCTGCGTGGCAAATACGACAAAGAAGATGAAGTAGGGCAAATCAACCACTATCAAGCACTCTCTACGGCGCTCGCCGCGACTGTGGGGATGGGAAATATCAGTGGGGTTGCCGTCGCCATTACCACCGGAGGACCTGGGGCGGTGTTTTGGATGTGGGTGAGTGCCTTTATCGGGATTTCAACCAAATATTTCACCTGTACCCTGGCGGTTATGTATCGGGGAAAAGACTCGTTGGGGGAATACCAGGGGGGGCCCATGTATGTAGTGATGGAAGGCATGGGAAAACGCTTCAAGCCCCTTGCGATTTTGTTTTGCGTAGCGGGCTTATTTGGGGTCCTACCCGCCTTTCAGGCCAATCAATTGACGCAAACTATCCGAGACGTTGTCCTTATTCCTCAAGGAATCCAAGGAAGCTTCCAGACCAATCTGATAACGGGTTTGGTATTATCCGTCTTTGTTTCCCTGGTCATTTTTGGGGGGATCAAACGCATTGGGGAGGTCGCTGGAAGAATGGTTCCCACCATGGTGGTTTTATATAGTGCCTGTGTCTTACTGATTCTCGGATTGAATTATGAGGCGGTTCCGGAGAGTTTTCAATTGATTTTCACGGATGCCTTTACCGGCAATGCCGTTCTGGGAGGGGCCTTGGGGGCCATCATCATGGCAGGAGCCCGTCGGGCTGCTTTCTCCAATGAGGCAGGGATCGGAACGGCTCCTCTGGCCCATGGAGCCGCCAAAACCAATGAACCGGTACGAGAAGGTCTCATTGCCATGCTAGGTCCCTTGATAGATACCATCATCGTATGTACCATGACGGCCCTGGCCATTATTGTTACCGGGAGTTGGTTGAATGCAACTGACAGCGGGATTACCGTTACCCTCCAAGCTTTTGAGCAAGACCTGGGTCTTGCAGGGTAGATACATACTTACCCTTTGCGTGACCATTTTTGCCCTAACCACGATGTTCTCCATGTCTTATTATGGAACCAAATGCTTTTCTTTTCTCGCAGGAGCTCAGGTGAAGGACTATTACAATTACTTTTATGTGGCAACCATCGTTATGGGGGCAGTGGTGTCTTTACCGGCTGTTTTGGGTTTGATAGATGGGATGTACGCCACCATGGCCATTCCCACCATGATCTCAGCTTTGTATTTGGCGCCCTGAGGTCCGGGCCGCCACCAAAGAATACTTTGCCAAAGACTATGAGAAAGCCTAACGTGCTCATGAAGGGAATCCTCCTGGGAATTATTTTGTTGGGTGTGCAAATTCACTCGCTTTCCGCCCAAGAATCGGGCTTTAGCTGGGGCTTGCAAGCAGGCGGAAATCGTGCCATTCTGGTGGGAGAGAATTCTGGGCTTGCCGAATTAGGTACACAATACGAAACGGGCCTGCAGGGGGCTGCCAACCTTCGCCTGCAATCCAAGGGAATGTTCTGGATGGGGTTTACCGTCTTTGTTACCCAGTGGGAAACGAGCAAACTCTTTCAGGAACGAGAAGTGGCCTTCCGTTTTCGGGAACTTGGCTTGCGGATGCCTTTTGGCTTACGCTTTGGGAAGCATATACATTGGAGCCTGGCCATCTCAGGCCTTCGGCTATCAGAAGGAAAGGTCAAGGCAGAAGATGCCTCCCTCAATACGATTTCTAACTACCGCTTTTTGCGTACCGTCGATGCGGGTCTCTATTCCGATCTCTCCTATGAGCTTCCGTCGGGTTGGGGGCTGTACGTTGGGGCCTATCACAGCCTGGTCAATTTGTCCGAGGTCGTGCCCCTCCAATTGAGGCAGCTACGCTGGGAACTGGGGGTGAGGTGGTGGTGGAAATAGGGGCCTGCGGCCCGTTATGTGTTTTAGAAATTGAACACGGAGGCACAGGGACACGGAGAGATTTGTTATACAAATCAACTTCCCTCTTTCTCTTACCCCGTCAGCGTTTTTCTGCGTCAAAACTCAGTTCACGGAATGCCAATGCCTTGTTTTCAAGGCCAGAATCTTTATCTCCCTTCACCTTCGACAATATCGCCTCTAGTAAGGGCAGCATATGGTTCAGACTCTGGGTCTTGATGAGGAAATTCCAGAGGGGTTCAAACTTCTTCCAGCCGCCGCTGTAGAGGAAGTGCTTGAGCTTGTGCTTGTGGGATTCGTGTTGCCAACTGGCTTTGGCGATGTTGGACCAACTGTAAAAGGCTTTGTAGGCCCAGTCGTAACCTTCTTTGAGTTGAGTAGGGGAGAGTTTAGTCGTTTCATATACCACATGCCGGGTGTCATAGAGGTCCCAATTACGGGTCTTGATTCGATCCTGGACTTCCATTTCTTGGAAGAGCTGGGTGCCAGGGTAGGGGGTGAGTACGTGATAAGTAGAAGTAGTTAGGGCATTGTTCACCCCCCAATCTACCGTACGCTTGAAAACGTCCTGGTCATCGTCGTCCAAGCCAAAGACAAAACTCCCATTGATCATAATGCCCAAAGAATGAAGACGATTAACGGCTGCTTCGTAGTCTTTCTTCAGGTTTTGCTTCTTGTTGCTCTGGCGGAGGTTTTCAGGAGAAAAGGTCTCGAAGCCCACAAAAAGACTCCTCATACCCGCCTCAGCAGCTTTTTCGATGAGGTTTCCCCGCAAAATAGAATCTACCGTTGCGGCCCCCTGAAAGACTCTGTTCATTCCCTTCATACCCTCGAAGAGTTCAGCGGCAAATTTCCCATTGCCCAACAAGTGATCGTCCAGGAAGTAAAGGTGTTTACCTGGTAAGCGGTCAATTTCTGCTAAGGCGTCATCTACCTGTTGGGTGTAGAAGGATTTCCCTCCCTGAAAGAAGGCATCCTTATAGCAAAAACTACAATGATGAGGGCAGCCTCGGGTAACTACGATAGAATTGGGGACTAAATAACGATTTCGCTTAATCAAATCTCGTCTGATGGGAGGAATACTTGCCAGGGTTCGCTTGCTGGAGAAATAGGTCTTGCGGGGTGTGCCGTTTCGAAAATCTTTTAGAAACTCAGGGAATGTCTCCTCGCCAGGACCCAGGAAGATGCTATCGGCGTGTGCTCGGGCTTCTTCTGGTAAGGAAGTAACGTGTAGCCCTCCCAGGATGACATAAGCGCCTTTTTTTCGGTAATGATCTGCGATTTCATAGGAACGATAGGCATTGGTGATATACACTTGAATGAGAACCAAATCGGGCTCATCCTCTAAGTCGAGGATCTCCACGTGTTGGTCCTGAAGGTCTATCTCATCCTCTGGTGAGAGATAGGCCGCAAGTGTTGCCAGACCCAAAGGAGGAAAAAGGGAGTATTTTATCGGACGCCAAAAGGGGCTTTCAGCCTCTGCTAATGCGGGAAGAATCATTTTAACTTTCATAACTTATTTCAGGTTGTGTTTTTGAAAAATCATCCTGCGAATGCGGGTTTTACCAAAGAGGTTCATGAGAAAAGAAAGGAAGAGTATGGCCAGATCGATGAGTAGGTTTCCATCCTTGAGGTAGCGCATGTCCCAAAACCAGGAAGTCTTCTTGTGTTGTCCTCCATAGAGTTGGGCATATCCCGAAATCCCAGGTTTTATATCCCATCTCTTTGCGTGAAAGGTGTCGTCCCAGCCCAGGCGTTTTATATCTGCTGCTGTCAAAGCCCTTGGACCTACAATGCTCATTTCACCCCGTAGCACATTGATGAACTGGGGCCATTCGTCTATGCCCGTTCTTCTTAGGACCCGACCAGTCGGAGTGGCTACCTCATTGACCAGGGTCTGGAACTTCAGAATTTCAAATTTCCTTTTTTCCTTCCCTATTCGAATTTGTCTGAAAAAAACCCCATGACCCTCCTTATATCTAAGAATGAGCGCTATTACCACCATAGGCAGGGCAAACAAGCTCAAAGCCATGAGAGAGAAGCTGATATCAAACAATCTTTTTGCCATGTAGAATGGAGTTGTCATAGGAAAATCCCAAGTAGATGGAGAGTACAAACATCCTGATCCAGAGCTTTTTGCGTTTGAATAAGTGGATTCGATTTAGCATAAGGGTATTTGTAAAGTACTTTGTAATTCAAAGTGAAATCGCAAAAAAATTATTTCAACAATTGTTCAATAGCCTTTATGTGTTTGGCAAAGGCGTCCCGCCCTGCCGGTGTGGCTGAATACTTGGTATGGGGTTTTCTAGCCAAGAACTCCTTCTTATAGCTGATGTATTCCTTTTTCTCCAGGTTTTTGAGGTGGCTAGCCAGGTTCCCATCGGTCACATCCAGCAGATCCTTCAAGGAATTGAAGTCCAGGTAGTCGTTCACCACCAGGGCCGACATGATGCATAAGCGAATTTTATTCTCAAATGCCTTATCGAGATCTTTGAGCAGTTCTTTCACAAATTGTATTGAATCTGAATGTAAATGCCTGAAAAGATATTGATCACCCCAAAGCCTATGGCCCAGAATAGCAAGCTGAATTCTAGAAATAAAACAGAGAGCAAGCCTAAGAGAATGGCCAATATGCCAAAAATCCGTAATTCTTTATAGGTATTGTTGCTGGCATTTACTTGGGCTAAGCCGTAGAAAATCAAGGTCAAGGGAACCATGAAGCCCACGTATCCTTTTAGGAGCAGAATTAAACACAAAAGTCCTCCGCTTATGAGTGGGATCGCCAGATTGATCACGGCTCGCTTACTCTGAACGCCCCAAAGCTTTTGCTTTCGTTTTCTCGCTTCTTTCCTATTGAAATAGTAAACCCCCAAAAAGGTTAATAGAATGGTCCCACAAGCAATGAGCAAAATATCTCTTAGGATAGCGGGTGACAAAGGGATAGGTTCCAATGAGAGAGGGCCCAAAGATTTATAGGCGTATATCCAGATGAGATAGGCTGCGATCAAGGAAAAAATGCCGGCAAAGATTCCAGATAAGCCACTCAAAGACCGAAAACGGGAGGAACGGTCCATGATGTCTTTGATATCCTTGAGGTCTTGGAGGTATTTTTGATCTTCCATGAAAAGTACTTTGTAATTCAAAGTTAGCTTACTTTACGCGAGACTCCAATTTTTGTTTAAATTTTTGTAGTTTATACAGGTTGACACCTAATTTTTTACCAATACAACTACCAATGAAAAAAAGGACTCATTTGCTTTTCAAGGCAAACTATTTCAAAACTCCCCTATTTTTACTCCTTTCTACTATACTCCTTATCCTGCTTAGCCTTTCTTGTGGACCCATGCAAAAAGAGTTAGAGAAAGGAAGTGCAGCCCATATAACCGAGGTTACCGGAGCTGTAGATGATGCATCTTTGACCAATGCTGTAAATGATTCAAAGAACTGGCTTTCCTATGGATTGAATTATTCTGAAGATCGCCACAGTAAACTCACACAAATTACAACTGAGAATGTCACTGAACTGGGGCTGAAGTGGACCTTCGATTTGGGGTCTAAGCGTGGGGTAGAAGTATCTCCCCTCGTAGTAGATGGCATCATGTATGCCACTGGTCCCTGGAGTATCGTTCACGCGATCGATGTGAGAACAGGGAATAAAATCTGGACCTATGATCCCCAAGTACCCAAGGCAACTGGGAAAAAGGCCTGCTGTGATGTAGTGAATAGAGGTGTAGCCATGTATAAGGGAAAGGTATTTGTAGGGGCTTTGGATGGTCGGCTCATTGCCTTAGATGCAGCTACGGGGGAAAAGGTTTGGGAGCAGGTTACGCTTGACCAAACTAAAAACTACACCATAACCGGTGCTCCGAGGGTATTCAAAGGCAATGTAATAATCGGTAATGGCGGGGCTGAATATGGGGTCAGGGGTTATATCACGGCCTATGATGCCGAGACGGGTGAGCAGAAATGGCGTTGGTATGCGGTGCCTGGGAACCCGGAAGAACCTTTCGAACAGCCTGAATTAGAAATGGCGGCCGAAACCTGGGACCCCTCCGGAAAATATTGGGAAGTGGGTGGAGGAGGAACCATATGGGATGCCATGGTATTCGACCCTGAATTGGACATGATGTATTTAGGTACGGGAAATGGTTCTCCTTGGAATAGACGCTTGCGTTCTCCAGGAGGGGGAGACAACTTATTCTTGTCTTCTATAGTGGCTTTGGATCCAGATGATGGTTCCTACAAATGGCACTACCAGGAAGTTCCGGGAGACCACTGGGACTATACGGCTACCCAGCCGTTGATCCTGGCAGACCTTGAGATTGAGGGTACTATGCGGAAAGTGATCATGCATGCTCCCAAAAATGGCTTTTTCTATGTGATCGACCGAACCAATGGAGAGTTTATTTCTGCTCAGAACTTTGTGGAGGTGAATTGGGCCACAGGCTATGACGAAAATGGCAAACCCATGGAAATATCTGAGGCGGAATACAAAAGCGGCGCCTACGAAGCCATTCCAGGACCTTATGGAGCCCACAACTGGCATCCTATGTCCTACAATCCTACTACAGGCCTAGTTTACCTGCCTGCTCAAGGGATTCCGATTGTAATTGAAGATGACAAAAATTGGTCGCATAACTCCATGGAATCCGGTGGACCGCACTCGGGGATAGGCTGGAATCTGGGGATTCTCGCTTCTGCAGTACCCCCCAAAAGCTCTCCCTTTGGTCACCTCTTGGCCTGGGACCCTGTAAAACAGGAAACTGCCTGGAAAGTAGACCTGGTAGGCCCCTGGAATGGAGGAACCTTGACCACTGCTGGTAACCTCGTTTTCCAAGGAACCAATGATGGGAGATTTGTCGCGTATAATGCCACCACAGGAGACAAACTCTGGGAAGTTAAAACCGGAACAGGCGTAGTGGCTGGCCCCGTTACCTATGAGGTAGATGGCCAGCAGTACGTCAGTATTGCTGCAGGCTGGGGCGGTGTGTTTGGCCTTACAAATAGCTTTTCTGAGACTACCAGTCCGGGCAAAATTTTCACTTTTGCCATCGGAGGCGATGCACCGATGCCTGAATTTGCTGAAATGCCCAAAAAGCCCATCGTTCAAGGCGTTTCCTATGACCCCAAAGACATAGGACTAGGAGCCAAACTCTTCATCAGTAATTGCGTCTTCTGCCACGGAGTACCTGCCGTAGCCAATGGAGGAAATATACCCAATCTGGGGTATTCTTCAAAAGAAGTGATAGAAAACCTGGAAAACTACGTGTTGACCGATGCCTTGAGGGAATTGGGGATGCCCAACTTCACAGGCATTCTGACTCCAGAAGATCTTACCAAGATTCAAGCCTTTATCCAGGCGACTTCTGACATGGTCCACCAGCAACAAATGTCGATGAAGTAACTTTTTTCTTAATAGTCTTGCTGCTAGGTACGAAATATGGGTAGAACTTTATCCCCATCCCCTTATCCTTCGCCAAGGTATCAATTTGATACCTTGGCGAAGGTAATTTAGGGTATGCAAATGGGCTACCTATTCTCAGATTCTAACCCCTCCAATTCCAGCCCCACTTTTTCCCAGTTTTCCATAATTACCTGGAGCTTGACTTGGATTTTTCGAAGGTCTAATTGGGCTTCTCGGAGGCTATCAAAATCAGCTGCAACTTCCGGCTGGGCCATTTTTTGCTCTATGGCTGCCTGTTTAGCTTCCCATTCTTCAATTTCTTGCTCCAAAGCCTCTTGTTCCCGCTGGAGTTTTTTGATGCGGTTTTTGATCCGTTTTTGCTCCTTGTAATCAATTTCAGGCTTTTCCTTCGGTCTTTCTTTTTTAGCACCTTTGCCGCCTAAAGAATCCTGTGGAGTAGGGGAGTCCTCCCAATTTTGCTTTTGCCTCCAGGCTTCGTATTCCTGATAGGTCCCCGGGTATTCCTTGACTTCGTGATTTTGGATGTACCAGATTTTGTTGGCAATTTTTTCCAGAAAATAGCGGTCGTGGGATACAGCTACAAAGGTTCCCGGATATTCCACCAAAGACTCCACCAATACCTGAGTACTGGCAATATCTAGGTGGTTTGTGGGTTCGTCCAGGAGGAGGAAATTGGCCTCTGAAAGAAAGGTCTTGGCCAGGGCTACTCGAGATTTTTCTCCTCCCGAAAGCACCTTTATTTTCTTGAAAATATCATCTCCTGAAAACATAAAACAACCCAGGATATTGCGCAGATAAGTTTCTGATTTTGCCCCCGCTCCATATTGAACTTCTTCCAGGATGTCTCGACTCAAGTCCAGGGCTTCGAGTTGGTGCTGGGCAAAAAAGGTGAGGATTACGTTGTGTCCTTCATCACGACTGCCTTCAAAACTTTCTGTCCCTGCCAGAATGCGTAGAAGGGTGGATTTGCCCATACCATTGGGACCAATCAAAGCAATCTTATCCCCCCGCCAGACCGATGCCTGGGTATCTTTCAGGATTCTTTTTGCTCCATAGGATTTGGAGAGTTTTTCTAGCCGAAGTACTTCCTTCCCAGAAGGCTGAGACATTTCCAGGCGCATATTGAAAGTGGCTTCCTCTTGTTCGGGAGCTTCGATTCGCTCTAACTTGTTGAGTTGCTTGAGCTTACTTTGAGCCTGACGGGCCTTGGTGGCCTTGGCTTTAAAGCGATTGATGTATTGTTCCTGGTGTTGGATATGCTTTTGCTGGTTTTCAAAAGCCTGTTGCTGAAGCTGGCGGCGTTGCTCCTTCTCTTTCTCATAATAGGAGTAATTGCCTGCATATTCATTCAGCTTTCCTAAGCTGATTTCCAGGATTTTTTTGACCATTCTATCCAGGAAATAGCGGTCATGCGATACAATCAGTACCGTACCAGGGAAGGAATGGAGGTAATTTTCCAGCCATTGTATGGAGGGAAGGTCCAGGTGGTTGGTCGGCTCATCCAACAGGAGGATATCGGGAGACATAAGGAGCATTTTGGCGAGTAATACCCGCATGCGCCAGCCCCCCGAGAAGGTAGAAAAGGATTGTTCTTGCTCTTCCGCTTTGAAGCCTAGCCCCGAAAGCACGTTATGCACCTTAGGACGGAACAAGGCTCCTCCCTTGGCTTCAAATGCTACCTGAAGGCTGTCTAATTGATCTAGTAGAGAAGGATCTGTACTCCCTTCAGCCAGTTTATCCTGAATCCTTTGGATTTCCTTTTCCAGCTCAATCAACTCCGAAAAGGCCCCTTCTACCACCTCGTGAATGGGGCGATCTGTCTTGAAGGATAAGAGGTCCTGATTGAAGTAAGCAAGCTTAAGGTCCTTGGATCGGTGGACCATTCCTTCCGAAGGGGAAAGCTCTCCGGCAATAATTTTTAGCAAGGTAGATTTGCCTGCGCCATTGCGCCCGATGAGTCCCAGGCAGTCGCCCGGAGTGAATTGGTAGTGAATCTGCTCAAACAACCAATCACCGCTAAACTCCATTCCAATATTCTCTAATTGCAGTGCTGCCATAATTGCTCGGGGAAATTACACAAAGTGTGGGTAAATCTCTGCAGAATCGTAATTAACCCCATAATTTTAGCGTTTTTACTAATTTTTTTATAGTTTGCAAAAAAAACCATCAACCCTCATCATCATGGGTGATAAAGAAAAAATAGTTATCGGGAATAACCTGCGCTTTCTCAGGAAACGTAAGGGGCTTACCCAGCAGGAGCTGGCGGATAAGTTGGGCATTCGTCGGTCCTCTATCGGTGCCTACGAGGAAAACCGGGCTTCCCCCAGGTATGAAACCCTTGAAGGAGTCTCCGACTTTTTTGGTGTTTCTATTGATCTATTGGTGAGAGAAGACCTTTCCCAGTTATCAGAGGATGATTTTTTGGCCTACAAGAAGAGTGGGAAGGCAGATATTAGTGGGAAAAAGATTCGGGTGCTTCAGGTTGCTGTTGACAACAAGGATCGAGAGAATATCTTGTTTGTCCCCCAGAAAGCCTCAGCCGGCTACCTCAATGGCTTTGGTGATAGAGAGTATATAGAAGAACTCCCTCGCTTTTATCTCCCCATGTTAGGGTCAGGTAGCTATCGCGCCTTTGAAATCAAGGGAGATTCTATGCTTCCGTTGAAATCCGGTACCGTTGTCATAGGAGAGTATGTAGAAAATTGGCGCGACATCAAGGATGGGCAAACCTATGTGGTGATATCTGACTCCGAAGGGGTCGTTTACAAGCGCGTGTTCAACCGCATTAACAATGATGGTACGGGTCAATTACTCCTCAAGTCCGACAATGCTATTTATCCCCCTTACTCTATCTCGGTAGATGATGTGCAGGAAATTTGGAAAGCCAAGATGTTTATGAGTTCGGACTTCCCCGAGCCAGATATCTCACTAGAGAAGCTTTCAGCTATCGTCATGGATATCCAGAAAGAGGTTATCAAAATGAAGGGGGATGAGTAGGGGGATGAGTAGGGGAATGGGAGAGGAGAGTTTTTTAGTCAATAGTCCACGGTCCACGGAATGAAAATTGAGAAAGGAAAAGGGAGAGCCCTGTAGGGACAACGCCACGGCTTGTCCCCTAGTAATAAAAAGGCTAACCTGTCTATAGCTCAAATAATTAGCTATCCTGCAATTTCCCCAGTAATCGCCTAATAATAGTAACATTTTTGCCAAAAAAATTAGTTTATTCTCTAATTTGTTGTATATTGCTAACAAATAGAGCTAAGCTATGGCAAACAAGACAACATCTATCATCGGACAAAACCTCCGCTTTTTGCGTAGGCGCAAGGACCTAACCCAACAGGCCTTGGCAAATCAGTTAGGGTTAAATCGGGCCAATATTGGTGCCTATGAGGAGAACCGCTCCTCTCCCCGACACGATACCCTTCAACTTTTTTCAGATTACTTTGGCATTTCTATAGACGTATTTGTAAGAGAAGATTTGTCCAATCTCTCAGAGGAAGATTTCGCCGCTTATATGCAGTGGAATAAAACCACTAAATGGAAAAATAATTTTCGCGTCCTACAAGTGGCTGTGGACACTCAAAACCGGGAAAATATCCTATTTATCCCCGAGAAGGCCAGTGCAGGTTATTTGAATGGTTACGGTGACAGAGAATACATTGAAGACCAACCTAGGTTTTATTTGCCCATGCTGGGATCAGGTTCTTTCCGTGCCTTTGAAATTAATGGCGATTCCATGTTGCCCCTTCCCTCCGGAACGGTGGTTATCGGTGAATACGTGGAGAATTGGCAGGATATCAAGGATGGTCAGACCTATGTGATCATTTCTGACTCCGAAGGGATCGTTTACAAACGAGTATATAGTAAGTTTAACGCTGATTCCTCTGGGGAACTCTTGTTAAAATCTGATAATACGGCCTACTCGCCATATTCCGTAAAGTTGGAGGACATTCGCGAAATTTGGAAGGCCAAAATGTTTATGAGTAGCGAGTTTCCCGATCCCAATATGTCTCTGGAGCGCTTATCTGCGATTGTGATGAATATGCAGAAGCAGATTGGCGATTCGGTGGCTTCCTGAATAATATGAGATGGGCAATAGATAGAATTGTTTAGGGGTTGTAGGTTATTTTGACTTCATTTTTAATCCCTAGACCTGTCTTATCCCGTCTGTGAACCTCTATTTGACAGAAAATAGGATAGGAAAGTGATGGACTTTGTGACAATTTGAATTAAAGTTCCTAGTTTGTAAAGCAGATATTTCGCGTACAAGAAATGATTTTACTTCAACATGCGAAAGAGGAATTTTAATCAGATGCATCATGTTCCGATACCTGTCAAGTGATTGCCCTTCAACTGTTATTGGGTCTTTCCCCCATTTTCCTATGTATGTTGGGCTATGCCTGTTATGTGTACTCATAAGTTGTGTAAAGCCTTCTCCTCATGAAAACAAAACTTCTCATGATGCATCTCAGATCTCAGAATCTGATTCATCCCTTCCAACAACTCACTCAGATAGTCTATTGCCGAATGTTGAGGCTCAGGCTCAGAAAGATTCTTTAACTGCCTTGGAGCAGCGCCTAATGACCCAGGGATTGGTAGATGTCCAGGACCTGTCTCCAAACATCCGGATTAACCTGAAATATGCTACATCAGATAACTTTCTGGGAGAGGATGTTTACTATGGATTAGATAGAGCCTTTTTGCAACCTGAAGCGGCAGAAATGTTGTCTAAGGCCCAGCAAAAACTTAGCAAGATTCATCCTCGAGTGGTTCTCTACATATTTGATGGGGTCAGGCCTCAATCTGTGCAATTTCGTATGTGGGATCTGGTAAAGGGAACAGAACAAGAAAATTACGTGGCGGAACCTAATCGTGGTTCTCTGCATAATTTTGGTGCCGCTGTTGACTTGGGCTTGTATCATCTCGATACAGGGGAGGTAGATATGGGTACCCCCTTTGACTTTTTTGGCGATTTGGCCCAGCCACGATATGAAGGCAAGTACCTGGACTCCGGAGAACTGACCTTGGCCCAGGTAGAAAATAGACGCTTACTTAGAACCGTCATGAATCATGCGGGATTCACCGGCATACTCAACGAATGGTGGCACTTCAATGCCTTTCCCAAAGAGGAGATAAGGCAGCGCTATGAGATCGTGAGATGAGAGGGGAGAAATGATAAATGAGAATTGAAAAAGGGAAATCCCGGTAGGGACAACGCCATGGCTTGTTCCCTAGATTACCGGACTTGTTCTATAAAAAGAAAACTCCCAGCCGGGGAGGCCAGGAGCTTAACCTTAGTAATTAGCTGCACATCGTATAACAAAGGTCGGGGAATCTGCCCACACACTTGTGTATTTTTGAATAAAAAATGTTCAATTATTGAATTAATGGAATGTCTCTCCCAATCTATACCTTCTTTTCGACAAAGGAATTAGGGCTTCTGCTCTTCCATCTTCAAGGCAGGAAGCGGAGAATTTGGAATAGAATCCGAACGGGTTTCAATGGTGGGGGTATAAAATACGGGCAAACGGGGAGTGGGAATTCCCTCCTCATCCAACGGCGGCTGTACAGGACTTCAAAAATAGGTTTCTTGTAAGGAATCTGGTTGTATCTTAATTTGGGAAGCATGAAATACTGGCACCCTTGGTGAAGGAATTCCCTCCTCATCCAAAGGCGGCTGCACAGGCCGCTCATCAATCCTCCAGGACATGCCTTCCAACTTGTTTTCCTCAAACAAGACTTCAAAAATAGGTTTAAACTGCCCTTCAGGATTGGCGAGGAAAATAATGCGGTAGGCGGTATTGTCCCTAAAGAGGAAAACCATTTCCTGGGACAAGGCCTGGTTCATGCCTTCATAGTTTCCTTCCTCATTTTTAGAAAAATAAATACTCTCGCTGTTACCGATTACGTGTAGTTGGGCTAGTTCCTGGTCTTTAAACTTAGCGCGTATTTCCTTTCCTTTTACCTGATTGAATCCCACCGTGTCTTCACGGGAAACCATGAAGCCATTTTTTCCAATCCACATGGAATCGGGTTCATTATTTTTCATTTGAATGAAAATGGTGTCTCCTGTAATCTGACTCTCATCCGACCAAATCGCAGGCTTTCGATACAGAACGATGTTGGAATCCTGGTATTGATACACCATGGAATCAGCTACTCCTTGCATCTCCCCCATGTAAAAAGAAACTTCATGGTAAGCTCTGAAGGCTCTATTTCCCATGCTGTCCTCTACGGAAAAGAGGGTATCGGCAAACATGTATAAGGTGTCGTTTTCCATAAACTGAATCGCAACAGCATTATCTGTAATGAAACTCTCATTACTTTGGCGGTTGAACCAGCCATAGTCGCCCACGACTTTCATGCTAGAATCGGCTTGTTCTAATACCACTTCCCCAAAGGCATAGCCCAGTTCGGTTCCGCTGTCATAATCCAGGCTATCGGCAAAGAGGGTATAGGTGGAATCAGCTACGGACGCTCTATTATATAGGCGTATCTTTTCATTGAGGGTATCGTAGTAGCCTTTGTTGGTTTGGATCTCCCCTCGATCACTGGTGATGAGGGTAGGAGAGAGAAAGGTCGCCACTCGGGTCTCTGTTTGATACCCCAAGGTATCGGTTTCCAGAACATATTCGGGATTGACCAAGATTACCTGTTCCTTGAAGAAGGCTTCATCTTGATTGGGATAGTAGTAGCCGTAAATGGAAGTGAGGGTGTTGGCTGTATCCTCAAGTGTTCCTCCCTCACTGTAGTAGCCAAAGCTCTCGTTCCGATAATAAGTCAGCCGATCCGTAAATAATCTAGTATCGCCGTTAGTGAGGGTAATGTTATCATATATTTCTGCAATTCGGGTATTCATGTCATACTCCAACTTGTCCCCTTCTAGTTGGATAGAATCTGACATAACAACCTTCACATTGTCGTAGGCTTCTAGCCGATTTTCCGTTTCGAAATGATAGGCACTATCACAGTAGAAGACCGTGGAATCCTGGATGAGATGGACATTCCCGATAAGTTTTTTTACTGCCTGATCTCCGCGCTTTTCAAAATTGAGGATATCGGTATTGATGATTTCTACGCGCATTTTGTCCGTAGAGTCTTGAGTAGGTATAGGTTGTACCTGTGCATTACTCATCAGGGTATATAGGTTGAAAAGTACCCATACAAGTATTTTATGGCTTAATCTTTTCCGAGAATTGAGTTTTGACACTGACTTTGACTGACTTTTAATGACTTACACAGAAAAGCAACTTGTCTAGACAAGCTATTGACCTCGTGTCTCTGTGCCTCCGTGTTCTATCTAAATACCAAAGGTACAGAAAATTGTCCTCAAGGTTGGTTTTGAACGAAAAATATAGAAATTTGAAAGCTTAGACTATGGTACCTAAAATTCCTGTTATCGTTCTGGCCTTTGCCAATGAGTTTTCTGAAGGGAGGTTTCTTCGCCATTTAACCTCGGAAATGAAGGAGCTTTTAAGAGCTTTGGAACCCGCCGTGCAGAAAGGGCGATGTATCATTAAACTGATTCCAGCAGCAACTCAAGAGGAAATAGCAGATGTTTTTCAAGATGAATGGTATCAGGGGAGGATCTGGATTTTTCATTATGCAGGTCATGCGAGTGAAGATCGCTTGTGGTTGGAAAATGAAGAAAATGGGAACCAGTCGTTTTTCTCACTGGGCTTAGCCAAATTTTTGGGAGCCCAGGAAGGACTCAAATTAGTCTTTCTCAATGCCTGTGCCACGGAGGACCACGGTCGCTTGTTATTAGAGTCGGGTGTACCTGCAGTAGTAGCTACCAGCCAGAAAATAGAAGATGCACAGGCACAGGCCTTCGCTCATGCGTTTTATGGGGGCTTGGCAGGAGGCGCGAGCGTATTAGAATCCTATCAGGAGGCAGAAGGCTTGGTATTGGGGAAATGGGGAGGACAGGCCTTTCGACACCTGGAAGGAGAGGAATCATCCACTCGTTCATTTTTTTGGGAAGATAAGAAGGAAGATGAAGCAGATTTTCCCTGGCGGCTGACCTATCAGGAAGGATCCAACCTATTTATAGACTATTGGCGCTTATTTTATGAGGTTGGAAATCAATCGTTGGGGAAGGCCTTGGGAGAAGAAGACTTTATCGGGAAAGAAATTCAGAATTATTCTATTAAGAAGTTTTTGGGTCAAGGAAGATTTGGTGCGGTATATCTGGCTACTCATAAAAACTTGAATAAGGATGTGGCCATCAAAATTTCTCACAGCGTAAAATCTGGTTATGAGGAATTGAAGAACATCATTTTTTCAGGAAATAAGGGACTTTCCTCCCTACGTCATCCCAATGTAGTGGACTTTTATGATGCAGGGGAAGAGGATTTTGATGGGGATAAACGCCTGTATGTAATAATGGAGTTGGTGAGTGGGAAAAGACTGGATAAAATGGAATTGGGAGTTCCCCACCTAGATGATAAAGGGCTAGCCAGGCTAGGCGATTGGGCCCTTCAAATTTGTGATGGACTGAATGCGGCACATAATACCCAATTTGCCGATGCCTCTGGCATGCCAAGAGATGGTTTTATTCACGGCAACCTCAAAACTCGAAAAATTCTATTTACACCAGATGGCACGCCCAAGATCATCGATTTTCTCTTTGCTGACATCGCCCGGTCCCACCAAATTGAGATGGAGGTACCTAAATCTGTAAAAGAATATGGAAAGGGAGAACGGCTGGAAGATACCTATCCACCTGAAGTGATCTCTGGGCTCCAGACCATCAATAAAAAAACGGATATTTACTCCTTTGGGACTATTATGATAGAAATCCTGTTGGGAAAAAAGCGTAGTGAGCTTATCATTGAGGATGCGCGACATCTTAAAGAACTGATGGAAGCTCGAAATCCCAATATTCCCGATTATTTTTCCAAGCTAGTATATCACGCCATACACCCAGATCCCACCCAGCGCATCTCGAATTTTGCAGAACTTAGCTCCGGCTTCCTCAAGCCGAAGTCCCTTTTTAAGCGGATTTCATATCTCGTTCGGAAAAAAATTTGAATTAGCCGAAATATGGGGCAATAAGTTTTACCCAAAAAACGTATTAAATGAAAAACTCTTTCTTCCTTATGTGAAAAAGTTTGTCTGTCAAAGCAACTGAGTTTTTTGAACTCTTTTTTTTTAAATTTTTTCGGATTGAAAAAAACACTTTAATTCTTAAAAAATCGCAATTTTCACAACTTTTATACTTGGGGCAAGTTAATATCGTACATTTTTATCTTATTAATTATTGGATATTTAAATTATTACATTTAACTTGAATCCCGAAAGGTTAGGAAAAGAATAAAAAACTAAAATTTTTCTTTTTAATTTTCGCAGTTAATATATTTCGCAAATATTCACTTTTTTTAAATCACATAAATGGAACGGTTATGGCACAGATAAATGGAGCAGCAAAACCCAATGGAGTATCCAGTATAGCCATCTTAGAAAAGCAGTTGTACTCTATTCGCGATTCATTTCGCCAACATCAGAACGACATTCGCAAGAAGTACAAAATCTCTTCAAATGAAATGGAAATCATCCTCCATATAGCCGAGGAAGGTCCTCAGCGTATGAAGAGTGTCGGGGAAAAGTTCAAAATTAAGTTTAGCACATTGACTAGTTTGGTTGATAAAATTGAGCGTTTGAATCTTGTGAAAAGAGTAAATTCTAAGGAAGATCGCCGTTCTATTTTGATTACGCTTACAGCTAAAGGAAGAAAACTTCTGGATGAGTACAATAGCCAGGTATCACTGCTTGCTGAAAAAATTCAGAATACTACGCAGGAAGATTCCATGGAAGTATTGGTCAATAGCTTAGACCTAGTGGGTGCCTGAAACTGACCCTTTGTAATCGTCCGTATAATGGATAATTGGACTATCCTTACTTTGGTAGGGATAGTCCTTGTTATTTTCAAATCCAAGATTAAATTGTAATTTTAACTAAATCCGGACATTCTCCCATGAGAGGAAAGCATGTGCTATGGTGGACTTTTTTGTTATTAGGGTGCAATCCCTTTGCGCCCAATTATGATCCAGATGGCCTTGCAGACGTAAATTTACTGGGAGACCCTAGCACTATAGAAGGTTATTTCCAACTGTTCAAAAACTCTTACGAGTTAAGAGATACTACCTTATACGGGCGGCTCTTCGCACCTGAGTTTTCTTTTACTTATTTTGATTTTGAGCAGGGCCAGGAAATAAGTTGGGACCGGGCCACTGAAATGAATATTTCCTTTAACCTTTTCCGCTCCGTTCGCTTGATTACACTTGACTGGAATTTCTTTATCACCCTAGACACCACCCAGGTACAAAGGGCCTTTATCATTCGCAGCTTTAATCTATTCATTGAACAGGATGATGAAATCGCTTTTAACGGTACGGGCAGGGCAAGGTTTGTTCTAGAGCGAGCAGAACGGGGACTTCCCTGGCAGGCAGTTTCCTGGTTTGATGATTCTGATTTTTAACCTATGACCGCTAGCTCCCAACCTCATGCAACCCAAGTCCTAAAACGGATCCCTGTTTTTTTGTCAATCGTTCTCATATTCTGGATAGCCGGTGGGTCTTTTTGTCTATGGCTCGGCTATAAGGAAAGCTTCCTTTTCCTGAATGCAATTCGATTCAAATTTTGGGATGGGCTTATGCCTCACCTTACCCATCTGGGGGATGGATTGCTATTGAGTTCCTTGATAGGATTTTTTCTTTTACCCCACAAAAGAGCTGAGCTACTCAATTTAGTTCTCACCTTAATTGTTGTTTCCCTTATAATTTCTCTTTGTAAATCTTACCTCTTTTCCAATTGGTATAGACCCTTACGTGTATTCGAAAATTCCCAGGAAATTTTCTATATCAGCCTGGATCGCCTTACCAGGAGGAGTTTTCCTTCTGGCCATAGTGCAGCAGCAGGGGTTATTTTATCCTATGCTGCTTTTGCCTGGGAAAGGCCTTTACGGTTTGTCGGACTTTTGGCTGGCCTACTGTTGGTGCTGATTTCCTATTCGCGTGTTTATATTGGTGTTCATTTCTTAGGGGACGTTCTGGTAGGTTCTTTTTTGGGAGTAGGGTTTTCCATCTTGAGTATTTATGTATTTCATTCCAGGCTTGAATCGTATTTTGTATCCCTGGCCCCTGGGTCAAGTCGTTCCTGGACTTTTGGACTTTATGGATTTATTATCTTGGTATTGTTGGCAGATATCTATCGATTGCTATCCGTTTACTATTGGGAAAGCATTTTTGCATGACTGAATTTTTTCATTCTCTTCTCCACCTGGATATAGCGCTTTTTGATTTACTCAATGGGCCAGCAACTCCTTTCTGGGATAGTGTGATGGCCACCGTATCCGCTAAAATATTTTGGATTCCCTTTTACCTATATTTGCTGATTTGGACTGGAATAAAAAGAGGCTGGATTCAGGCGCTTAGTCTACTTATCCTGGCAATTTTGGCTGTAGCCTTGAGCGACCAAACGGCCTCGGGGATACTCAAACCCTGGATCCAACGTCCACGTCCGTGTAGATCCGAAGCGGGGCTATCCATTGCCATCCATTTGGTTAACAATAAATGTGGGGGATTGTATGGCTTTGCTTCCTCCCACGCTGCCAACTTTTTTGCTATGGCCGCTATCATTTCAGGCTTTTTGAAAAAGAGAAACCTAAGCTTTGTGGTATTTCTAATTGCTACCCTGGTGGCTTACAGTCGAATCTACCTGGGGGTTCATTATCCCGGCGATGTACTGGTTGGAGCGCTTATTGGATTCATATGGGCAACTGTACTTCTTCGTCTTTATCGGTATTTTGGTAGAAACTGGCAAAAAATCGTGTAACTTTGCGAAAACTCCTTATGTCTGTTGATTCAACTAAGTACATTTTCGTTACAGGTGGGGTAACATCTTCTTTGGGTAAAGGTATTCTGGCAGCTTCCTTGGCAAAACTCCTTCAGCTGAGGGGCTATCGGGTAACCATACAAAAGTTTGATCCCTATATTAATCTAGATCCAGGAACCCTAAATCCCTATGAACATGGGGAATGCTATGTCACCCATGATGGGGCCGAAACAGATCTCGATTTGGGTCATTATGAGCGCTTTCTAAATGTACCCACCAGCCAGGCCAATAACGTTACCACAGGTCGGGTATATGAATACGTCATTCAAAAGGAGCGAAAAGGAGAATATGGGGGGAAGACGGTACAAGTTATTCCCCATATTACCAATGAAATTATTAGAAGATTTTCCCTATTAAATGAAGGAGAGGACAAGCCCTTTGACATTATCCTCACCGAAATTGGGGGAACGGTAGGCGACATTGAGTCTCTGCCTTATATTGAGGCTTTGCGCCAATTTCGATATGACTATGGACCAGAACACTGTTTGGTTATTCACTTGACCCTGGTTCCTTTTCTTGGAGCTACGGGGGAACTCAAAACCAAACCCACTCAGCACTCAGTAAAAAACCTACTTTCCTCCGGAGTTCAGCCCGATATCCTGGTTTGTCGAACAGAGAACCACAGTTTGCCCCAAGATGTGCGGCAAAAGGTGGCTAAATTCTGTAATGTGCCCCAGGAAGCAGTAATTGAAAATCCCAACGCACCTACCATTTACGACGTTCCATTTATGTTGAGCAAGGAGCGTTTGGACCAGGTAGTTCTGCAGTTGCTTTCTCTCCCCCTACTGGAAGACCCAGACCTGGGGTATTGGAAAAGCTTTCTTTCTCGACTCAAAAACCCGAATGACAGCATAACCATAGGCCTGATTGGGAAATATGTAGAGCTTCACGATGCCTACCTTTCCATTGCGGAATCCCTTCGGATATGTGGAGCTGAAAATGAATTGGACTTACATATCCGGTGGATTCACTCGGAAGATCTGACCCACGAGAATGTGCATCGAATGTTGAAGGAGCTAAATGGACTAATTGTTGCCCCAGGTTTTGGGGAACGGGGTATAGATGGAAAAATTCTGGCAGCGAGATATGCCCGGGAAAACAAGTTGCCCTTCCTAGGAATATGCCTGGGCATGCAAACCGCTGTCATAGAGTTTGGGAAGAATGTGCTTAAGCTCGAAGGGGTAAATAGTTCTGAGTTTGATCCTGATTCACCCCATCCTGTAATCGATATGATGGAGGAGCAAAAGCAAGTTTCCCAGTTAGGCGGAACGATGCGTTTGGGAGAGTACGAATGCCATATCAAACGAAACTCTTTGGCACATCAGGCCTACCAAAAGACCCGAATTAGAGAAAGACACCGGCATCGCTATGAATTTAATAGCAAGTACCAGGAGGAATACGAGGCCCACGGTATGGTTTTCAGTGGAAAGAATCCCCTTTCGGAACTGGTGGAAATTATTGAACTAAGGGACCATCCCTTTTTTGTGGGAACCCAATTTCATCCGGAATACTCCTGTACGGTAGAAAATCCCCACCCACTTTTCCTGGCTTTTATCAATGCCATTTACCAAAATATGATTCAGGAAAGTCCTATGGTAAATACTTAGGATAATTGCTTCTGGCTTATGACCTATATCTTGGCGATAGAATCTTCTTGCGACGAAACAGCAGCAGCTGTTATGCAGGATGATCGGGTCTTATCCAATGTAATCAGCTCCCAATTGGACCACGCGGAGTATGGAGGAGTCATCCCAGAATTGGCTTCCCGGCTTCATCAGCAAAATATCGTCTATGTCGTACGCAAAGCCTTATCAGAAGCCGGCTTAGAATCCTCCCAGTTACATGCTGTAGCTGTAACCCAAGGCCCAGGTCTTCTAGGAGCTTTACTCGTGGGCACTAATTTTGCCAAATCCTTTGCCTGGGGCTTAGGTATTCCCTTGGTTGCCGTAAATCATATGGAAGCCCATGTACTCGCCAATTTTTTGAGCTCCAATCCCCCGGAGTATCCCTTTCTATGCCTTACTGTATCTGGGGGTCATACCCAATTGTTGCTGGTACATTCAGCAAATCAGATGAAGCTCCTAGGCCAGACCATAGATGATGCAGCAGGAGAGGCTTTTGACAAAGCGGCCAAAATCCTGGGACTTCCATATCCGGGTGGGCCTGAAGTAGATAAGCTGGCCAGAGCGGGTAATTCCCAAGCCTTCAGCTTTCCAACCCCAGATGTGGGAAGCTTTGAATTTAGTTTTAGTGGACTCAAAACCTCTATCCTCTACCGGGTACGAGATGGGATGAAGGAAGATCCTGATTTTATTCAGAAAAACCTGAAGGATCTCTGCGCCAGCTACCAAGAAAAAATCATCGATATTTTATTGAATAAGTTGACCCATGCAGCGGAGGTAAATGGAGTTTCCCATTTGGCGATTGCGGGAGGCGTTTCCGCCAATTCGTCCCTGCGTAAGCGTTTTAAGGCCCTGTGTGATGCTAAGGGCTGGACCGCTCACATTCCTCCTTTTGAATATTGCACCGACAATGCCGCTATGATCGGAATAGCTGCTTATTACAAATACCTCGATCAGAATTTTGCGGATTGGGACCTGGTGCCCTATGCGCGGAATCCGAAGTGAGTAATAACTCCCTAAGGTCAATTTAAGAGGGGAGAAGGGCCAGGAGCGAGTAAAATTATCCATTGATAATTCTCAGATTCTCTCTCCTCGCGCCTAATTACTTGCTACCTCCTATGGACCGATTCCTTATTCCCCTACAATAGCCGTAGCCTCTATTTCCACAATCAGGCGATCATCAATCAAGCCACATACTTCTACCATCGAACAGGCGGGCTTTATTTCACTGAAGACTTCTCCATGCGCTCGGCCGATATCCTCCCATAGGATGATATTGGTGGTAAAAATTCGAGTCCTAACAACATCTTCCAAACTTGCTCCTGCGTCTTTGAGGCTTTGTTCTATTTTTAGTAGGACATACTGGGTTTGTTCATAGGCCAAGCCTGGAAAAAGAATTTCATCTCCATCTGTTGCTGTGGTCCCGGCTACTTCAATAATATTGCCCATTCTTACAGCCCTTGAATAACCTACCTGGTCTTCCCATACAGTTCCCGTACCAATATTTAATCGTTTTTTCATGAAATTGGATCATTTTTGCTTGATGTTATTGGAATCGGATAGTAATTTAAAGAATTGAAATAAATACTTAATAATCTGGGAGGATAGCATATTCATGAGGTTCAACAAAATGTTTCGGTTTATTTTCCGCAGAGGAGAAGAGCTATTTGAAGAGGAAGTTCTGGAGAATGGGCATGACTCTGAGCGACTGCTGAGTATCGGAGAGGAGCTCCCTACCAATGGTAAGCATGAAAAGGAACCAGAAGAGCCCCCCATTTTTACCGACCTGATGCAAGTCGATTTGGTTCGATATAGCAAGGGAGCTTATGATATTTTGGGAAAACTTTATTTCAAGGGACATTTTCAGTGTTTTACGTTGGAGGGAAATCTGTTGGGCGAGGAGGAAGGTATTTTTCTTCCTGAAGGAGTATATGAGATAGTATTGAGGGAAGGGGGAGGAAAAAATGTAGCCTACGCCTTTAGGTACAAAAATATGCATCAGGGGATGCTGCAGATTTTAAGGGGGGAAGAATTTCCCTATGCTTATTTGCATGAAGGGAATACCTATACTGATAGGAGAGGTTCTATTCTATTGGGCAAAATTCCCCTTCATGAAAAGGACTTGGGCCGTAGAAGGGAACTTTGGTTTAGCAATGAATCCTATGCCCATGTATATCCAGAAATAGCTGGACACTTGCTGAATGGGGGAAAGGTTCAGTTGTGGATTAGAGAAGAGTTTCAGCCCTTACTGCCTAATTCCCGCAGAAGTGCATGAGAAAGGAAGAATCCATGTAC
The DNA here is from genome assembly GCA_965263105.1 of Bacteroidia bacterium. Classification (GTDB taxonomy): domain Bacteria; phylum Bacteroidota; class Bacteroidia; order J057; family J057; genus JBCCTX01. Next base: position 4,250,619 of record CBDHGL010000003.1, read on the forward strand.
GAGCTGCTCGAAGATCGATATGAGCGCTACAATACCCCCGATTTTATAGAAACAGATCCAATTTATATTCCTCATCAGTTTACGGAAAAAGAGGACATCGAAATTGCGGGTTTTCTCACCGCACTAATTGCCTGGGGGAGGAGAAGTAGCATCCTCAAAAACGCCCAGTCTTTAATGGAGCGTATGGATTTCGCTCCGTATGATTTTATTCAAAATAGCCAAGATGAGGATAAGGAGAGCTTGCAAGGCTTTGTTCATCGGACTTTTAACGAAGTAGATTGTCTGGCGTTGGTGAATGCCTTGTCATGGGTGTACAGAGAGAAAGGCGGCTTGGAAGCCATCTTTAGTCAAGGGATACAGGCTCACTCGGAAAACGTACAGGGGGGAATTGTCTCTGCAAGAAAGCAGTTAATTTCTATTCCCCCTTTTCCCAAAAGAACGCATAAACACTTGGCAAATCCGATTCAAGGCTCTGCGGCAAAACGAATTAACATGTTTTTGCGGTGGATGGTACGTCATGATTCCAATGGAGTCGATTTTGGCCTATGGAAGCAAATTTCTCCCAGACAATTAATTTGTCCCCTAGATGTACACACTGGCAATGTGGCTAGAAAACTAGGTTTACTCCAGCGCAAACAAAATGATTGGAAGGCTGCAGTAGAACTTACCGAGGCGCTGAGAGCTTATTGTCCTGAAGATCCCATTAAGTATGATTATAGCCTATTTGGACTAGGTGTGTTTGAGGGCTTTTGAAGGACCCTTTAGCGTTTAACAAACAAGGTCTTACCCAATGGGTTTTTCCCTTGTACTTGCAATACATATATACCAGAGGTCAAACCCTCAAGGGGGAGTTGGAGTTGTGTGGAGGGAAAAATGGTTCTTTCCTGAATTAACTTTCCTTGTATAGACCAAACCTGAATATGATGGAATAACTCCTCGCTTTCCACCAATATAGCGGTAGAAGCAGGATTAGGATATATCTGGAAAACGGGCTTAATAGGATCCTCCCGGGAAATCAATTTATCAATCATAACACAGTATTCCTCAACTTCTCCGTTGACAAATTCTCCGCAGAGTGGGGGAGGATCTAGGTAACGCATGGCTATCCGCATGCGTGTCTGGCCTGGGATGGCTGTAAGGGGGATGAGCAGGCTATCTATTACTGGGCCCAAAAAATTCTCCCTCGGCTGAAAAACGGCTTCTCCTGGTTCTTCAAAGGATCCATTCTGATTTAAATCTATCCATATCCGCCAGGCTTGCCGAAACGCAGCCTGGGAAAAGCCCGGAACCAAGCGAATAGGGATGGCTTTCCCAGGAATAAGTAGGACAGAGAGGGAATCAAAAAAACTTCCCAAGCCGCCATTGTCTCCACTTCCAAAGAAAGTGCCATCTATGCTTACACTGTCGATCCATTCTGTATCTGATCCAGCAATAGACCGGGTATTCCCTTTCAGTCCGCAGTAAGGCCCTTCCACACAAATCCCACATCCCAGGCTTCTGAAAGTATAGGTAGCCGTATCTATTGCTGTCCCGGAGCAGAAGCTAGCTAAACGAAGGGAGTAATCTGTGCAGGGTTCTAGCTCATTCAGGATTAATAGGGTATCTGAAACAATTTGCTGCTTTCTCAAAAGGCTATCTTCAGGCCTTAACTCTACCCAGTAACTATCTGCGGCAAATACCGCATTCCAGCGAATTTCCGCTAAGCCAAGGTCTTCTTGAAGAATATCTGTTATAATTGGTGCTTCACAACAGCCCTGTGTCGTTACAAATTTGGACTCTGTATAAGTACTGGAATCCTCTGAACATAAGCTCCTGACTTGAATTTCATAAGTCGTACATGCTTGCAACTGGGTGAGTAGAATAGCTAGGGAAGAGCTTTGGATAGAATCCCAGGTAATCACTCCTTCTTCTCGGATGCGAATTCTGTAAAGCGTATTTTCTGCTCCTTTCCAACTGAGAAAAATAGAGCTATCCGTGAGGTTTCCCGCTTCCACAAAATAGGGTTGAGGGCAACTGGATAAACTATCAGAAAGTGATAAAACCCCTAAAACTGCCTGATGTAGGTTTAGCCTTCCTGCCGAAGCAGTTATATCAGTTAGGGCTGCCAAGCTATCAACTGAAGAGAGGAGTATTTCCCGAAAGACTCGCGCATATTCTTCAGGATTATTTTTGTACTGTGCCAAAAGAGGGGATGGTGCTGCACTTAGCATTAGGGCCATTGCGCCCGCTACATGGGGAGTAGCCATGGAGGTTCCGGTCAATAGGCTATAGCCCTGCCCTAAACCCGTACTTAAGATCGAATCTCCCGGAGCCGCAATATCCACATGAGTTTTGCCATATGCACGAGGAGACCTTTGGTCATTTTTTCCAGTGCTTGTTACGGAGATCAGATAAGGACTTGGACAGTTACTAGGCACATCAGGCTGTTCATCTATGTTAACGTTGGAATTGGGAGTCGCCACCATGTTCATGATTCCCAAGGCCCCTAGAGAATCATACAAGGCACACCAGATGGGATGGTCCTCAGGATCACTTTGAACCCCAAATGCGGTATTTGTAGCTACAATAAAGGCTCCCCGATCTCCCTGGCTTTCATTGTATTGCTTGCGGAGGTCGTAGACATAACTGTAGGCGGCGATGACGTCTGACTCCGCCTTCAGCAAGGTTGCACCGGGCTGGAAGCCGAGAACGGGAAGGATTTGGCTTTGCCAGGTGATACCTGAAACTCCAATCTCATTATTAGCCCTGGCAGATACTATGCCCGAGATATGTGTCCCATGGATATCAATGGGCAAGTCCCCTGTATGGGTGACGGCATTCCAGCCCAGATAATCGTCAATGTATCCATTTTGATCATCATCGATCCCATTATTAGGTATTTCTTGAGTATTCCGCCTCCAATTGATATCTGGATGAGCCAGGTTAAACCCCTCATCAATAACGGCCACAACCAGGGTATCCCCATGGCTACTGATCCCTCCCGTCGTGATTTCCCACGCTTCTGGGGCATCTACATCCGCATCAGGCGTTCCACTGGTTTGCCCTGTATTATGGAGATTCCATTGACGCTGGAACAGGGTATCATTAGGGAAGAGATTAACAGATCTATGGGTAGTAAGGTAGTGATTGGTTTGGGCAATTTTTATTTCCTCTTTTGCCATAAGGCGTAGACAAGCACTTTCCAAGGATTCTTGGCGGATATTGCTTAATTTAAAAAGATGAATATTTAACTGGGGAGAAAGCACTCGCTGATGGACCAGGGTATATTCCTCAGAAAGTCCTTGAATGAGCTCATCAGGAGAGTCATTATGAGCTAACATCAAGATGAGTTCATCCGTTACACACTCTGGAGATTGACCCAAAAGTGGATGAAGAATTATCAAAAAATTCAGAATGAAGCTAATACAAAAGTGATTTTTGTTCATATTCAGAGTAAAAATCAATTTTACCTAATAGTATAATATGCTACATTTATCCCCGTACTGAATAAAATGATCCATCGAACGAGTTAATTGAATTACACTACGTGATGAAATCCAATAATCGGTCCAAGATACTCATATGGTTTATGGGGATATGTTTGATCCCTCAAATGGGTATAGCCCAAAAAGTTGAACACTTGGGTTGGCAAGTTAATACACCCTTCGATGAAAGGGAACCCATTCTATCTCCTGATGGAAAAACCTTATACTTCTGGAGGCGACTTTCACCGGATAATACGGCGGGTATCAACGACCACGGAGATATTTGGTATAGCATGCAGTTTGGCTCTTCTGGCCAGTGGGCTCCAGCCCAACGCATGGGGATTCCCCTAAACAGTCCAGGCCATGACTTTATCTGGCAGGTTAGTCCCTCTCATGATACCCTCTGGATGACCCAACTGGGGCAGGGGAGGCGGGGACCAGGGATGGCCTTTGCAACTCGCAGTAGGTATGGAGGCTGGAACCGTCCAGAACAAGTTACTATTGAAGGCCTGGTTAGTATGGGAAATTGTAAGGACTATTTCCTGACCCCTGATAAGATTCTTTTGCTTCCTAACCAGGGCCCTGATACACATGGTGCTTCCGATATTTATGTGTCCTTTCCATTGGGACCTAAACAATGGTCCAGGCCTATGAACCTGGGGCCTGTGGTCAATTCCTTTGGGGATGAAGATGCTCCCTTTCTAAGTAAGGATGGGAAAGACGCTATTTTTTAATAGCAATGGCCATGGAGGCTATGGGGATCACGATATTTTCATGAGTCAACGTTTGGACGATAGCTGGACCAATTGGTCAGAACCCGTAAATGTAGGTGAGCCCATTAATTCTCCAGGCTACGACTTTGACTTTCGACTTTCTCCGGATAGGATGTACGCCTATTGGGCTTCTGAAAACGGGACGAATGGCTATGGAGATATCTTCCGACTTAGACTAAATAGCTGTGAGGCAAATGTATATCCCGAGGATGAACGAACCCTTTGTGAAGGAGATACCTTGGTCTTGCAGGCGGGCTTTTCCTTTTTTCCCGGAACAGAATATCAATGGTATAAAAACGGAAGTCCTATCCCTGGAGCCATATATCGGGAATTACCGGTAGCAGAGTCAGGTTCTTATTCCTTTGAAAAGAAAATGGGCGTTTGTGAATCCCGTTCCCCAGCCAGACAAGTAAGGTTTCGCACCGTTCCCGAAATCTCCCTATCCACTCCAGCTGAGTTTTTGTGCGAAGGAGACTCTATTTTACTCTGGTCAGGGAGGCAGGACAATTTTTCTTACCAATGGAAAATGAATGGCCTCGATATCTACGGGTCAAATCTTCCAGGACATTGGGCTACGGGGCCGGGATCCTACTCGGTACTAATGTCCGATGGAGAATGTACCTTTGAATCCGATCCTATCAACATGGAGCAGATTCCCACGCCTGAGATTTTTCTTTCAGGAGATATTTTGCCCACTTCGGCATCCTCCCTCCCTAAATGGTTGTGGACCAACAATGCCCCCTATCAAAAAGGTGAAACCAGTATTCATGCCATAGATGCAGATGCCCAAGGCAATACCTTTGTCCTGTATCTAAGGCAGGAGAATGGAAATACCTACGAGGATTTACTTAAGTTCTATTCCGAAGGACCGGTCAGTTTTCAGGAACCTATTTCCAATCAAGTACGTTCTGGTCCTCGCTTTTTATCGGTCGACAACCGAGGAAACGCCATTGTGGCTCGGGGCTATCCCTATTTGAGTAAATATTCCCCTCAAGGCAAGACGATATGGGAGATCCCTGAGGATGTCGGACAACTATGCGGATTGGGAACGGATGCAGTAGGGAATATCTACACCTATGGCAAATACCAGAAACCCATTAAACTGGGAGATGAAGCAATAGTTCCTGCCAGTAGAGGCAGTGTCTATCTGGCCAAACACAGTCCAGAAGGAGAATTGATTTGGCTTAAGAACTATCCAGTAGATGGGGCTGTACCCCCCTTCGGAAATGCCCTCCATGTCGATAAGTGGGGAAATGTCTATATAGCCGGTTCCTTTAATGGCGTGGCCAATTTCAGAGAATCCGTTTTGAAGGCCCCTTTACGGGGAGAAAGTTATTTCCTAGCCAAGTTTGATACCAAAGGCGTTTTCCACTGGGCAAAGGCCACCACCGTATCAGATAATCCAGGAAATACACAAGATTTTTTTGCAGACCAACAGGGAAAGAGCTACTTACTCTTGGGGGAAAAGCTTTATTCCTATTCTCCTGAAGGGAATTCCCGTTATGAGTTTTCATTATCCTATTCTTATCCCCCCAACCGCATACAAATGGTCGCTGAAAATGACCAGGTTTACCTGATGGGCTTTGTCGAAAAAGAGAGAATGTATTTTGTCAATATGGTCAGCACACAGGGACGCATGTTTTCACTCTGGGAAGGAGGTAAAGGCGAAAAGGGCTATCCGAATCAGCATGCTATGGGGATTTCTCCCAAACAGGAAGTCCTGGTTGCTGGGCTCTCATCTGGGAGTAATTTTCCTTCCGCACCCCTAAACCCTATTAGGAATTCCCGTTTTTTCACCTCCAAATTTGGTAGGCCTAAGGTAAGGCCTGTGAATAAGTCCCTTTCTCTTTGTGATGTATCTCCTATTTATCTATTGGCAGGAGAAATTAGGGGGGTCCAATACCAATGGTTGAAGGATGGAAACCCTATTGAATTGGGTAGGTCCAATTTGCTGGAGGTAAATGAACCTGGAAATTATCAAGTGCGAATATTGGGGGGAAGCTGTGAGAATATTTCAAGTATACAGCAAGTGGTCTCTGATTGCGATCAGCCGGTCTTTATACCTACCGAGCCAAGCCCGGTAGTAACGATGGTTCAAGAAGATTCCCGTGTAGAGCCTGAACCTGTAGCAAATCCCTTTGAGAAGGATGTGCCAGAGCTTGAACGATCCGATGTGGGTAAACCCATAGCTTTAAATACGCGGGCGGTAATACCTCAAGGACATGTGTTGGTTAAGAATGCAACGGTAAAAATTTCCCTTTGGGATTCTGAGTTATTCGATCGGGATACCGTTTCATTAAATATTAATGGAGAATGGGTGTTGGAAGATTATTGTTTGCTGCCAGAGAAAAAGGAATTGACCTATACCTTTGACAAGTCGAATCCCCATAACTTCATCATCCTGTACGCAAAGAATTTGGGAACCAAGCCCCCTAATACGGCTTCTATGACCATAGATGATGGCATCAGGAGGAGAACGGTTCAACTTCGGTCTACCCTCAAAGACTGCGGGACCTTGGAGATACGATTAAATGAATAGAAATAGAGCTGCCTGGAAACAGGCAGCTCAACTCTCCTATCTTTGAGACCTAAAGATAGATTCACCCACACTATCCTTACCCTTCATAGCTTACTTACTCGGGAAGTATCACCCGGTCAATAATGTGTACGACTCCATTTACCGCGCGCTTATTCGCTCCTACCACCACTGCATCATTTACTTTCACCGCATTTTCTCCCACGGTAACCGCTATGGTACTTCCTTCTACTGAGGCAACCTTTCCGGAACGGAGGTCATTTGCTTCTATTCTACCAGGCACCACATGATAGGTGAGAATTTTAACCAAGTCTGCTTTATTTTCAGGTTTTAATAAGCTTTCTACCGTCCCATCAGGAAGGGCTGCGAAGGCACTATTGGTTGGAGCAAAGAGGGTGAAGGGGCCTTTTCCTTGAAGGGTCTCTACAAGCCCTGCAGCTTTGACGGCAGCTACCAGGGTAGATAGGTCGTGATTAGAGGCTGCCAATTGTACCAAATCTCTCTCTCCTCTTTTATAGGTCCTTGGCGTTCTGTCTACCTTGGCCTCTCTGTAAACGGCATTGTGGACATTGTGGGAAGATTGAGAACTACATTGGGCGTTTAGGCCATTGGAAAAACCTAAGAACGCAACTACCGCAACGAAACACACTGTTAAATTCTTCATTTTTGTTTAGTTTTTTAGGTTAAAAATGAGACAAAAACATGAAGAATACGAAGTGAGTCCGTAGTTTAGATTTATTTGTTTAACTTTTTTTGAAATTTATCCAACAGGCATCTCTCCGATCACATACATGCGATCCAGATTGGGTAGGGGACTTCCTCCTGTTTCTTCCAGGGTTACGGCAAAGGCCTGGACATCTAAGTCCATGGGGCGAAGTCGTTGAATTTCGGAGTGGAAGTCAAAAATGCCGGCATCTAAGGAGACCCCCTCTACAATAGCCCATAGTTGATATTGGTGGCCTTCTGGGGGTTCTGGGAGATTTTCGATATGAATAAAAACTTCTCGGGAATCGGGGTTCATAAATACCATGGCCTTGAAGTCAGGATCGGCCTCCAGACCGTTTAGGGGAACTCGAATGTGTTGCTCATTTTCCAGGAAAGCTTGGCGGTTTTCCACCACCAATGGGATATTTTTGCTTACCTGGTATTGTTGAGCTAAGTAGGAGTCATTTGACTCCAGCACTTCCACTCGGTTTTGTAAGCGGCTATTTTCCTGAAATAAATACAGGTTTATTCCCATACTAGCCACAAAAAAGACGAGGGAAGCAGCGAGCATATAGCTTATCCAGGAGCGACTAGAAGCCTTATTTTCCGTGTTTTTAGTAAGCGGAATGGGAGAACCTTTTGTTGTTTCCTTTTGGGACCATATCTTGTCCAAAGAAGGGGGCTTGGGGCCTGAAGCAAGGGGGGCATAGCTTTGTATAGCAGAACGAATCTCTTCTATTTCCCGCTGAATTTCCGCATGTTCAAGGGCCAAGGCATCCACCTCCTGCATCTCCTTTTCAGAGAGCATTCCTTGGACATATGCTTCTAACTGTCCCGATTCTATGTAGGCTTGCAAATCCACGTTCAGGTATATAACAATTTTCTTAGCTTTTTGATTGCCGATCTTATTCGGGTTTTCACAGTTCCCAAGGGGATATCTAATTTTTTCGAGATTTCTTCGTGGGTATAGCCCTGGAAATAGGATAAGTCTATTAGCAATTTTTGATGAGGAGGTAGCAATTTGATAACTTCTTGAAGTTGTGTGACCTCATGAGACTCAGCGATAGAAAGGGGTTCTTCTCCCAATTCAGTTTCATTTTGAATCTGTCGTTCCCGTAGCTTATAGGCTTTGGAGCGAGTGGCATCTATAGCTGAATTTCGAGAAATACTCACCATCCAGGTAAAAAGGCTCCCTTTTTTAGCGTCATACATATGTCCTTTTTTCCAAATTTTCATGAGAGCTTCCTGAAAAACGTCTTGGGCAAGGTCCTCATATTTAACAATACGAAGAATTACATTGAAAAGGATGTGTGAGTACTGGGAATATAATAAAGGAATTACCCGCTCGTCCTGATGCCGGAGCATGGAGCGAATCTCTTCCTCTGATTGGTTAGTAAAAACCAGTTTACCCATATAAAATTAGTTCCTAAGGGTAATGCTATATAATTTTGGGTATTAACACAAATTCTTTATGGGTATAAAATCGCTCTTGGGTAAGATTTGGGCAAAGAGGAGGGTAAGGGCCATAGAAAGAGAATCTCAACAGGCCTGGGCTTTACAGCAAAAGACCTTTCAATATTTGCTTCAGCAAGGCCGTCAAACCGAATTCGGGAAAGCCCACCATTTTGATCAAATTCAGTCAATAGTGGATTTCCAAGACCGGGTACCGATTAGGAACTATGAAGAAGCCAAAGAGTGGTTTGATAGAATCGTTGAGGGAGAACCTCATGTATCCTGGCCAGGAAAGCCTATCTATTTAGCCAAGACATCCGGTACAACTTCAGGTGCAAAGTATATCCCGATCACCAAGGAGTCTATCCGTCGGCAGGTGCAGGGAGCCAGAGATGCCTTGCTATGCTATATGTATGAAAGTGGTAATTTATCCTTTTTGTCAGGGAAAATGATGTTCCTATCGGGTAGTCCAGAACTGCTTACCAATAGCTACGGTATGCAGGTAGGGCGCTTATCTGGGATTGTAAATCACTATGTGCCAGCCTATCTGACCCGCAATCGGGTCCCCTTATATGAAACCAACATTATTGAGGACTGGGAAACCAAGGTAGCCACTATAGTTCGGGAGGTTGCTCCCCAGGATTTGCGTTTAATTTCAGGTATTCCTCCCTGGGTACAGATGTTCTTTGAAGAGCTCAAAGTTCAGACGGGGAAGGAACCCCTGGAAGTATGGCCCAACTTACAGCTCTTTGTTCAGGGGGGAGTAGATTTTAGTCCCTATGCCCCTATTTTTCAGTATTACTTTAACAATCAGGTAGATAGCGTTGAAGTATTTCCTGCTTCAGAAGGATTTTTTGCCTTCCAAAATTCCCAGAAGGACAATGGCCTACTTCTCATGCCTGATTATGGGATTTTCTATGAGTTTATCCCCATGGAGGACTATGGGAAAGCTAGGCCCAGGAGATTGACACTTAATCAGGTAGAGTTAGGCGTTCAGTATGCCATGATCATATCTACCAACGCAGGCCTATGGGCCTACAATATTGGGGATACGGTAAAATTTACCTCTCTCAATCCCTTTAAACTTAGGGTAACGGGTAGGGTGAAACATTTTATCAGTGCCTTTGGGGAACATGTGATTTCTGAAGAAGTTAATCGGGCGATATTGGAGGCAAGCGAAGGAACGCAGGCCGAATTTCAGGAATTCACCGTTGCTCCCAGTATAGCCGAGGAAAAAGGGGAATCCGCCCATGAATGGTTTATCGAGTTTGTGAAATATCCCGATGATTTAGAACGTTTTAGGGATATGTTGGATGAATCCCTACGGAGGCAGAACCCTTACTATGATGATCTTCGAACCGGTAATATCTTAAAAAAGGTAATTGTGTGGTCTTTGGAAGTCAATGCTTCAAGAGAATACATGAAAGCTCAGGGAAAATTAGGCGGACAGAATAAGTTCCCAAGGCTCAGTAATGACAGAAAAATAGCTGATTTTCTCCACTCATATATTAAGCCTTGATTTTCAGTGGATAAAGACGGAATTTCATTGCACGATTTTTGTTATAGCAATAGCTGGATACAGACAACCAAATTTGTTTTGAAATATATAACTTTTTGCATTTTTGGAATAAAATTTTTAACGGGTTATTTGGGCATGAATTCCGGTCAACCTCAATTAATTAAGGATATATGAGAGAATTAGTCTTGGCGTTGGTTTTGTTTGGGGTGGTTGTATATGTGGGCGAAAAAGGCTTAGATGCCTCTCAGGTACTGGATATAAAAGGTATGCTGGGCATCAAAGACGATGAAGTGGGGACAGGAGGCCTGGGAGATGATAGGGAAGTGGGTATAGCAGATGACGAACTCACCTTACCAGGGGGGGCAAAATCACCCGTTAAGATAGACTTGCCCTACTATGTGGTGGCTTATGTGTTAGGGGATCATAAGATTTATGCCAATGAGATTGATGGATCAAAGATTACCCACATCAATTATGCTTTTCTGGATGTCAGGAACAGTAGAATGAGATCCTTCTTGCGGCATGATCGGCACAACCTAAAGGAACTCCGGAAAGTAAGAAGGCTTTACCCACATATTAACCTTGTGGTGTCAGTTGGAGGCTGGACTAAGTCGGCAGGCTTTTCGGATATGTCGGCTAGTAAGCGAAATAGGAATCGTTTTGCAGAGAGCGTGGTAGACTACCTTCGAACCTATAGACTGGACGGGATAGATTTGGACTGGGAGTATCCAGGCCAGCCCGGTGCGGGAAATCCTTATTCGAAACGGGACAAGCAGAACTTTACCCTGATGATAAAAACCCTTCGAGAACACCTCGACGAGGCTACAGAAGAAGATGAAAGAGAAGATAAACCCTATCTTCTCACCGTTGCTGGAGGAATTGGCAATTCTTATTTAGTAAATACCGAAATGGGGAAGGTGCAGAAATACGTAGACTTCGTTAACCTGATGTCCTACAATTTTGCCGGAGCCTGGTCGGTCCGTACGGCCCATCACACCAACCTCTATGCTTCTCAAACCTCGGGGGGCTCAGATACGGATGTTGCGGAGGCGGTTCGCCAATATGTGGCTCAAGGCGTTCCCCTAAATAAAATAACGATAGGAGTTGCCTTCTATGGTAGGGGATGGGAAGGCGTAAGAAGCCGTTCCAAAGGCTTGCACCAATCTAGTACCAAGAACCTGGGGAGTTTCCGCTTCCATGACCTCCAGGCAGAGTATATCAACAAACGCGGCTATACGCGGTATTGGGATAGCCTGGCCAAGGCTCCCTATCTTTGGAATCCCACCGCTCAGGTATTCATCACCTATGATGACGAAGAATCTTTACAGCACAAGGCACGCTATATCAAATCTCAGCAATTGGCTGGCATTATGTTTTGGGAGTATTACCGCGACAAATCGGGGACATTGATGGAGGCTCTACATGAAGAGCTCAATGGGCAGCCCGCTATGGCGGTGGAGGGGAGAATAGGAGAATAGGTTGATAGTCCACAGTTGATGGTCCACGGTCGATAGTCCACAGTATTTTTTGATGATTTTCCCAAGATTTTTTCTACATAAAAAGTTGCATTTTACCGGATTAGGCCTTTATTTCGCATCACGTTTTTTTTAAAAAATTCCCCATTAGCTCAGTTGGTTAGAGCGACGGACTGTTAATCCGCAGGTCCTAGGTTCGAGTCCTAGATGGGGAGCAAAAGACCGGAGGTTGAATGACCTTCGGTCTTTTTTGTCTAAAGAGAAAATGATCCCTTGGGAGGAAACCGAATTTTACAAAAAGTGCGTAGCAAAAGGGCTATTAAATGATCTTCTCGCGAAGTAGTTCCGAAATCGGGCCAGTGGGTATCTGCTGGAGGGGTATTGGGGTTAATAGTCTACCGTCCATAGCTTAGACAATTAGTTTTTAGGAACGAAGGGCGAGTTCTCAATAAGTCAGCTTTTCAACTCACTCCTCACCCCTCTCGCCTATACATACTTTCCGTTGACTATGGAGGTTGACCGAGAATGGAATTTACTTTACTGATTAGGGGATTATTTCCTTGGAAAACTCCCCTATCTCATGTTAAATCGTCCCTTCATGACTGATTTTAGCCCTGAAGGGGCGACATAGGATTTAGGATGGGACGTGAGTCCTATCAAAGAATAAACGTTCTCGGACACCCTATATGGACTGTCGACTAGTAACTATTCTATTTTTTAAAATTTCAATTCTCGCGTATATTTACCTATATGCCAGAAAATTCAATAATTGATTCCCTTCCTGACCGTAGCGAGCAAGTCCAAGAACTCCTCGGCCGCCAACCCATGTGGATGGTTCGCTGGGGTACAGTACTCGTTTTGGGAGTTATTTTGGTCATGGGCATTTTGAGTTGGGTAATCAAATATCCCGAAGTAATTAGAGCACCCATTCTGCTCGTTTCATCTTCTCCTCCCATTGATATTCATGCAAGAAATTCGGGCCGAATTACCCAGTTATTCGTTCAGGATAGCCAGTGGGTAGAGAATGGAGAAATTTTAGCACTCTTGGATAATTCGGCCAACTGGGAAGATATGCGCCGCTTGAAGGGACTATTGGACTCTCTCCAGTTAGATCCCCAAAGGGCGTTTTCCCTTCCTTACAAAAACTCTATGACTCAGTCGTTAAAGTTGGGGATGCTTCAGTCTGATTATACCCGTTTTAAACAAGCATGGACCACCTTACAATCCTATAGAACCTTTTCCCCCCTAAATAAAGAACGCTATTCCCTTGGCCAGGCCCTGACGAAACAGCAAGATATCCTCAAAGGACTGGAAGCTCAACAGCCAGGCTTAGATCGAGAACTTTTGCTGGCCAAAAAGGAATTTGCCCGAAGGAAGCAATTGCTTTCCGAGCAAGTCATTGCCCAAACGGAAGTTGAAGCTGCAGAACGGAGCCTATTGGAAGTGAAAAGCAGACAGGCCACCCTCAATACCCAGGTAGCGGAACTGGCTTTGCGGATGGCGGAGAAGCGATCCGAATTAAGTCAGCTTAATGTTCAGCAGCCCGATATAGAAATTCGGATGCAAGAGGAATTTCTTTCCTCTCTAGATCAACTTTCTAGCTCTTTACAGTCATGGGAACGAGAATTCCTGCTTAAAGCTCCCATAGATGGGCGGGTCACCTTCTTCAATTATTGGAGTTCGGACCAATTTGTTCGTAAAGAAGAGCCCGTAATGACCCTGGTTCCAGCCGATTCGGCCCAGATGCTGGGAAAAGTACGGCTTCCCTTGAAGAATTCTGGAAAGGTAGCCCACGGACAGAAAGTCCTGATCTTACTCGATAATTATCCCTTTCAGGAATTTGGGAGCTTAAGTGGGAAAATTGAACAGATGTCTCTGGTTCCTCAAGACAATTTTTATGCCTTGGATGTTTCTCTTCCGCCTAACTTAACGACCAACTACCAATACGTCATCCCATTTCGCCAAGAACTACGGGGGCAAGCGGAAATAATCACAGAAGATATGCGCTTGCTGGAGCGGATTCTCTATCAGTTGCGGAAAGCGTGGCGGGGAAGGGTAAGATAGTTTAATAGTCCATGGTCGATAGTCGACAGGCTGGGTGAGAAGGTTATTTAGTTTTATGGTCCATGGTCGACAGTTTGGGTTCTAAGGGGCTACCCCCCTCCATATTTAAACCCAAACTATGGACCGTCGACTATTCAACCATTTAACCAACCCAATCTGTGGACTGTCGACCAACAAACCAATTAACCAAACTAGTCGACTACCCAACCATTTAACCAACCCAATCTGTGGACTGTCGACCAACAAACCAATTAACCAAACTAGTCGACTACCCAACCATTTAACCCAAAGTCGACTACCCAACCCAATCTGTGGACTGTCGACCAACAAACCAATTAACCAAACTAGTCGACTACCCAACCATTTAACCAACCCAATCTGTGGACTGTCGACCAACAAACCAATTAACCAAACTAGTCGACTACCCAACCATTTAACCAACCCAATCTGTGGACTGTCGACCAACAAACCAATTAACCAAACTAGTCGACTACCCAACCATTTAACCAACCCAATCTGTGGACTGTCGACCAACAAACCAATTAACTATTAACAAACTCCTTAAGCGTCTCATCTTCCGGATCTATATCCGTATCATTTAATAGCACTTTGTGCTCTAGCCAGGCTTTGAGGTTGACCATCCAGAAAGACCAACCTCGAGTACATCCACAGTAAATGTCCATTTTACTCTTTTCATCAACTGGAATGTGAGTTTGGGTAAGTTCTAAAAGGGTTTTGTCTTGCACGGTCTGGAGTTGGATGTCTACTTTCCCTTCTCCCATGAAGGAAAAACTCAGATAGTCGATGCCATTGGCTTCGAGGACAGTTCCTTTCTCTACAGAATTCCAGTTATGCCATTTCCAATGAAAGGTATCTTCTTTTTCGAATAGCTGCCAGGGGTCCCGTGGACTCCCATCAGGTTTGAAATAGTCTGCTTCGTCAAGGAACCAAGTGGTTAGCTGGGCAGGGGAAGCCCAGGCCTTATAGACCTCATCCATCCTTTTAGCAATATGGATTTTAAGGGTGAATTGAGTCCAATCTGGAGATGGGTTCATTTCGGGTTTATTAATCAGTAAAACGCAACTTCTCCTCACTTTTGTTGAAGGAGTTGTATTTCTGTATCGACAAAACCCGATTAATTATTAGAAATATAGTGATTTTTATTTCCAAACCCGCATTCCCTCACTGCAATTTTGACAAATGTCAATTTTTTGGCGGGAGTGGAGTAGGGTATTCCTGAACTGCTCATAAGGGGAGGAGCGCCATATGTGGGCAAAATCTCTATCGGGAAATTGTCCCATTACGTATTGCGCGTCTTTGTCGAAGCAGCATGGGAGGACTTTTCCATCCCACGTAACCTCTGCCCCTTGCCAGAGTTTCCAACATTGATTATCAAGCCTATTTTTGATGTGGTATGTGCCATCAGCGCCTTGATAGTAGCGGCTATATTGTTGTTGCTCTGGGATGAAAGGACTTCCTTCTTCGAAATCGTAGATCTGCGCAGTTTTTAATACTACTTGATCTACTCCTAAGGATTTCCCTAGTTCCTTAATCTCCGGAATTTGGTGTTCATTCTGGCGAACTACTAGGAATTGTATAACAATGTGAGGAGATAAACTATTGAGATGTTCTCTCCAATAGACGAGGTTGCGAATGCCTTCCAAGACCTTTTCGAGTTTCCCCCCGATCCGATAGTTGGAATAACTTTCCTGGGTAGTGCCATCTACTGAAATGATCAACTCAGATAAACCACTTTCTACAGTGGCACGCGCATTTTCTTCCGTCAAGTAATGCCCATTTGTACTGCTGGCCGAGAAGATGCCTTTCTGACTGGCATAAGAAGCCATTTCCAGGAACTCCGGGTGTAAGTAGGGCTCTCCCTGAAAATACAATAGGAGGTAAACCAGATCTGGGGCCAATTGATCCAGTAAGTTCTTGTATAAATCTAAGTCCATCATACCCGTAGGACGGGTAAAGGATCGGAGACCAGAAGGACACTCTGGACAACGAAGGTTGCAAAAGGTGGTAGGTTCTATCCCTATTTTCAGGGGATTGCCCCTGTGCAGATTCTTTTTCCTGAGACGAGAAACATGAAAGGAGCTATATATCCGTAGAAAGTTAATACACTTTTGTAGGGTCAACGTTTGGGATAGAAGCCTTGCCTTTCGAAAGCTGAACATAGAGGTAAATGGATAATTGAAAAATGAGAATGGAAAAAGGGAAAATTCTAGGGAAGATGCAATTAATCTCCCAATCTGAAAATATAGTATTGCTTAGGGGGGGCTTTTCTTGTTAAATTATTGCTTAGTGAAAAGCCAAATATTACCTCTGCTATGAAAGCTATCAAAATTCTTTGTTTAATACTTCTATGCGTTTTCTTGGGGTCTTGTGAGCCAGAATACGCTGACTATGAAGGGATCAGTTATGAACACTTAACGTTTATAGGGGTTTCCAATTGGACAGGTCATTGGAGAAACTGTTCTCCTGGAGAAACATTGATATTTTCCGTTTCTGTAAAACATACTACCCAGGAATTTACCCTTCCCTACAACTCAGATGCATCCTTCAAAGCAGAATTTGAAGAGGGGGATATGATTCATATCGTAGTCATGGACGAAAATCGAGATATTATACATATCAGAAGTAAGGATTTTTCCCCTTCGGATCCAGAAAAAACTTCCCCAGAGGGTGATAAGAAGCCCTTTATCCAAGTGTGTGATATTGATAGGCTGGATTTATATGGGTTTTAAGAAACGTTGATCACAAATTTGGAAATTGATATAATAAAACAAAATGAACCAACCCCATCGGAGTCGGCCCATTTTTTCTCAACATGGGGAGTTTATTCCTTTAGCTGAGACAAGCATGAACGTATTTTATACTTATTTCTTCCTAGGCTTCAGCTCCCTTGGTATTCGGATGTCCTGACCGCCGGTTCCGGTATGGATGTGAACATCTCCATCGTCAATATACAATAAGCCTTGCAGGTTTTTGAGCTTCTTCGCTTCCCCAGATTTGCTTACTTGTACCTTATCCAGTACATCCTCAAAGTCAGAATTCCCTTCATCATATTCCGCAAGGGCTGAACGTGAAATTTTAAATTCTACCTCGGAAGGGAGCTCACATTCATAGCAGGCAGGCATCTCGGTGCGAATAATGAGAAATTCATCTTTTTCCAGGCTTCGAAGGGTTCTACCGTATAAAATCATGGCTTCTTTCATATCATACTGAAAGTCCCCATAAATGTCTTCGAGTTTTTCATCTCTTTTGAGGAGGTATGCTTCCTTATCTTCATCTATTTCAGGTTCCTCCTCCTCTTGTTCCCGCCATTTACTCTTTTTGGAGGCATATCCCAAGGCAAAAATTGAGTTATAGCCTTCCAAATAATAGCCCAAACTAAATTCATATATCACACCAACTCCTTCCAACCGTTCAAAGTCTACTCGATTGCCCCAAGCCGTTTTAAAACTGTAACTATTTGACTTAAACGCGTCTTCATTAAAGGCATCGTAATCCCAATCGTTCTCGTCGTCATCCGACAAGACGGCAATACCTGTTGCAAAGGGCTCATTCTCCTGTTCAAACAAGCCCTTGAGAATTTGGCTGAAGACCTTAAACTCTTTGGCGGTCTCCCTCGATCCCTCAGATCGGGTAATTTCAATAGCAGCTTCAAAGGTTCCTCTATTTATCTCACCTTTTCGGAATTTGATCACATCCTTTTGGGAAACTTTAGCAGTAAGGGTAGAGTAATCTTCATCTGTAGTTATGGAAATGCGGCTCCTTCCATTCCTGGTTGAGGTAATTCTCCTGGGACCATCTGAATGGCTGGGTGAATACCTCAAAATGATGGATTCATCTTCTGGCAATTCTCTGGCTAAATCCCCATAATCAGCTAGGAAATTTTTGAAAACCTGCTCTAAATTCCCTTCTCCTTCATAGATAATATGGTCGGAATCATCATGCGGAGCAATCGCCACATGAGGCCCTTTAAAATTTGCATAGAGCATAATCCCGACCTGAGGAATGTAGCGGGCCTTGTTCTTCGAACTACTCCAGGGGATTCCAAAATCCTGGTTGAGTTCTTGTCGAAGTAGTTCATTCAAGGCTCTTTGCATGATGGTCACATCGCGTTCCATGCGTTGTTCGTCTACCTGTGCCATGCTGAATTGACAACTCAGCAACAGGCTTAGAATAGTTAAATAAAGTGGATAGCTTTGGATTTTATGAATGGATTTCATGAATAATGGATTTTAAAGGTTAATCTGAAGCAACGTGGTTAATAAGCTGGCCAAGCAATATTTCCGTTTCTTGCTGTTGTATATTGTTTTGTTGAAGTATATCGGAAAGGGCTACGGATATCAACTGTAAGTCCTGTGAGCGCTGATTATCGAGGTATTGAGCAAATTCATTCAACATTTGCTCATTATAGCTGCGTTGATATTCTGCCCCATATTCGATCAGGTCTGTCATGAGTTGGTAGTTTTCTCGGAGGAGCTCCTTGCGGATTGAACTAAACTGCTCGTCTGAAAGACTCACCTCACGCCTTTGGGAAGCAAATTGTGCCATTTGCCGTTGTATTCTTTTTTCCATAACTGTATGGAAGGTAGAAAGCTGATGAGCCAGGCTATCTTGCTGCACGCCCAGGATTTGCTGGATGAGTCGGGAGTGTTGTAGCAGTGCCTGCTGATTTTCTAAGGCAATGGAATTCTCCTGTTCTGCTATAGGATTTTGTCTTTTCTCCGATTTGCCAAACTGAAGGGAAAATCCTTCATGTGCATTCCAGCGCATATTCAAACCTGTCAAGGCAGCTGTGCACATAATGGCCATGGCAAATACAGCTGCCTGTAGCCAGGGACTCTGCCACCACTGGGATTGACTTAAGGCGGTTTTCTCCTCTTGGGATATCAAATTGGGGAGGGGAGGTACCTCCTCTATTTTCTTCACTCCCTTTAGGCAACTTCTGGTAGCTTTGAGTGCCTGCACCTCTTCTTTAAGGTCTGGGTTTTGCTGGAGTTTTGCCTCAAATAGGGATTTTTCTTCCTCACTCATCTCCCCGTACAAGTAGGAGATCGCTTCCCATGGATTTTCTATATTATTCATAAAGCATGCTTTCTTTGTCTAGGTTCCACGAATCAAAAACTTTTCTTAAGGCATTCAGCCCATAATACATTCTGGATTTTACCGTGTTTTCTGATAATTTTAAGGTCTCGGCAATTTCTTTGAACTTTAAGCCCTCAAATTCTTTCATAATTACGACCGTTCTCTGCTCTTCCGGAATTTGCTTTAGGGCCTGGTAGATCCAATCCTTGCAATTTTTGTGGTGGGTTGTCGCATAGGGGCCAGCGCTTTGCCCTTCAAAGGAATCCCGCATATTGGCTTCTGAATGCCTGCCCATTTCCATAAAGGAAAATACGGATTTACGCTTGTGCTTTCGGTCTTCCTCATAGCAATAGTTTATGGCAATACGGAATAGCCAACTGCTAAACTTTTGGGTATCTTCTAGCTTAGATAGGTTTCGGTAAACGGAGATGAATGTCTTTTGTGATACTTCCATAGCTAGGTCATGTGGAATTACTTGCCGACTTTTCCCTGAAAAGTACTTGTAGGCAAAGTTGTAAATCTTGGGATGCCATTGCCTGACAAGTAAATTGTAGGCCCTTTTATCCCCTGATTTGGCTTTGTAGATGTTGTCTTCCTGTTCGTCCTTCACACGGTATAGGTTGTTATTTTACGTTTTTCAAATGTCTTCATGAGTCCTTCAGAGTTCAGTCGATAACATCTCCGACGCAGGCAGGAGTCAAGAACCAAAGAATCTTCCACGAACTAACCAAGGCCACCCCACCCCAGCCCTGCAATCCTATCCTCCCAACGTTCATGGCCTCCAACGCACTAGGGCATGAAGTTCATCCTTTTTACCGAAGGCTATAAGTCGAGTTAAATTTGACTATTTCAGTTGTATTACTGTTTAGATGCTGATCGAGAAAAAAAAGTTTTATAGACTTGATAAACAGCCCAATTTTGTAGCTTTGCTCTATGGGGTCACACATTGCCGTCAATACTCGATTGCTTCTTCCTGGGCGTAAGGAAGGGATTAGCCGCTTTGCCGTGGAGGTATTGTCCCGCATGGCTCAGCACAATCCAGAGGTCCACTTTTCCTTTTTATTTGACCGAGCCTTTGATCCCCAGTTTATTTTCCATTCCAACATAAGCCCTTATGTGCTTCCCCCACAGGCGCGGCATCCTTTTTTGTGGTACTTATGGTTTCATGGAGCCGTGCATAGGAAGTTAAAACAGTTGCGTCCTAACGTCTTTTTTTCTCCTGAATTCTATATTTGCCCGAACTCTTCTGTTCCCCAGGTACCTGTTTTTCACGACTTAGCTTATGAACACTATCCAGAAGATATCGGGAAGTGGGCTGCTCACTACTGTAGAAAGTACTCCCCTCTGTACGCTCATAAGGCCCATTCCTTGTTAACGGTTTCAGAGTACAGCAAACAGGACATTATTTTACAATACGGGATTCCCCCAGATAAGATTTCTGTGGTATATAATGGAGTAGGGAAGGAGTTTACTGCCATATCTATCAAAGAGCAAGATAAAATTAGACAGAAATATACAGGTGGAGATCCCTATTTTCTTTTTGTAGGAACCGTTCAGCCACGAAAAAACCTGGATACCCTGTTAAGGGCCTTTGATCGCTTCAAACATAGATATGATTCTCCTGTCAAGTTATTGATAGCCGGTAGAAAAGGCTGGAATTACCAGCAAGTGGAGGAAGTCTATGGACTTATGCAGGCACGGGATGAAGTTATATTTACAGGATATGTAGAGGATGCAGAGTTACCCGCTGTTTTTGGGGGGGCTATGGCCTTGTGCTATATCCCTTACTTGGAAGGCTTTGGAATTCCCTTGCTTGAAGCCATGGCATGCGATATTCCTATCTTGTGCAGCCATGTGAGCTCTCTTCCCGAAGTAGTGGGAGAGGCCGCTATACAGGTGGATCCCTTTTCTGAAGAACAAATTTCCGAGTCTATGGCAAAATTATATAAGGATGAGGGATTGCGGCAAAAGTTGATACAGGCAGGGAGAGAAAGGCGCCAAATGTTTTCCTGGGATCACTCCTATGAGAAGGTTTGGAAGGTATTGCAACAATTTCTCTGATGCTCTCGCTAATTTCCTCTATTGAGACACGGGAGCTCGTTTTTCTGGCACCATCCTAGAAAATGCCGGCACAGAAATCAACGAACAGACTTGTTATCAGGTATATCATAGGGACAGGAAAGCCGGTTTTTGGAACATTCCATAAGTTTTTAGCATTTTTGCAACCACAACCTCAATGAATATGAAACGTTTTTTACCCTTCTTTTTAGGACTTGCTATTTTAGGATTTAGCGCATGTAAAAGCGCCAAGAAGGCTTACGAAAGAGGCGATTATAAGGACGCTGTATATAGATCTTTGGATCGACTGAAGTCATCTCCCAACAATAATAAGGCAGCGAGCATTTTCCAGGAAGCTTACCCTGCTCTTGTCTCCTACTTTGAAGACCGTATCCAGCAAGAATTGATGGGCTCTTCCCCATATCGTTTTGAAAAGGCCTTTGATATGTACGCTACGCTCAATGAAGTTTATGACGAAATCCAGCGGACTCCTGCTACTTCTGGACTGCTTATGGGGGTAAGAAGCTACCAGCGGGAACTGGAAACAAATCGAGAAAAAGCCGTAGAAGCTCGCTATCAGATGGGGCAGGAGGAATTGGCGTCTGGATATAGGGAAGATGCTATCGAAGCGCACCGACATTTTAAGAAAGTTAAACAAATGCAAGCTCGATATCGCGATGTAGATGATAAGTTGGAGGAAGCCTTAGCTGCAGCTACCTTGTGGGTCACTATCCCAGAAATACCGATGAAGGGGAGTAGATACGAAGTTTCCTCTGGCTTCTTTGAAACACAGATTCATAATTTTCTTAAAGAAGAACCGATAAGCCCTTATGTTCGATTTTTAGGGCCGCAAAAGGGAGGAGCTCGGGCACCCAGTCCAGACCATCGGATTCGTATGCAGTTTGCCGATTTTGTTGTAGGGCAGGTCTATGAAAGAGATATTACCCGAGAAAGACTCAAAGATAGCGTTCAACTGGGATCCACCAAGGTAGGAGATAGCACCGTCTATACCTACGGTACGGTAAGAGGAACGCTCAATGGCTTTGAGAAGGAAATCTCCTCCAGTGGGATATTAAACCTTCAGATTATTGATACCCGTACCAAGCAGGTACTTACTGAGAAAGAGTTTGCCGGCACCTTTGTCTGGTGGGACTACTGGGGCTATGTAGAAGGAGACAAACGCGCATTGAAAGGGGATGATTTGAAATATATTGAAAAGAGGCGTCCCATTCCAGAACCCGATCCTCAGACTATGTTTGTCGAGTTTACCAAACCTATATATACACAGGTGACGAATTTCCTGGAGTCGTATTATGAGAGGTATTAACGGGATAGGGGTTGATAGTCCACGGTCGATGGTCCACAGTTTGAGCAAAGAGGTATGAGCAGTAAAGTGAAAGTTTGGTTTTAAGCTAAGTCCTCCTTTTCTCTCCCCTCGCCCCTAACTTCTGTGGACCGTCGTCTATTCACTATTCAGTCCCCATCGTCCACAAAGCGCTCACGCAATTGAACGGGTGGGGGCGCATCGGTTTTTCTCACACGGCTGTTGAGCAACTCCACTAAGAAAGAAAAGGCCATGGCAAAATAGATATAGCCTTTGTCCACGTGTTGTTCAAAGCCTTCTGCGATAAGCATAAAGCCGATCAATAGCAGGAAGGAGAGGGCCAACATCTTCATGGTAGGCCGCTCATTGATAAAGCGGCTGATGGGGCCAGCGGCAATGAGCATGATTCCAAGCGATATAACCACGGCAATAATCATGATCCGTACGTCATTGGCGAGCCCTACGGCTGTGAGAATGGAGTCAAAGGAAAAGACGATATCTAGAACGATGATCATAGAAATGACCTGAAAAAACGAGCTTCCTTTTTTCACGGTTTCTCCAGACTCTTCCTCTCCTTCCAGCTTGTGGTGCATTTCTAAAATGGTTTTAATCATCAAGAATACCCCACCTGCAATCAGGATTAAATCTCTCCAGCTCAAGTCAAAGCTATGATGTAGATGTTCCGACATAGGTAAACCCACCAGGTCTCCCAAGTTAAATACAGGATCTTTGAGCTGTACGATCCAGTTGATGGACAGCAGTAATGCGATGCGGAAACCCAAGGCCAAGAGCAGCCCAAGGTTCCTGGCCCTAGGTTGTTGATCCTCGGGCAATTTACCCGCGACAATGGAAATGAACACTATATTGTCGATACCCAGGATGATTTCCATCAGGGTAAGGGTAATCAAGCTAAAGAGTGCATCTGCAGTGAGTAAGTCGGCCATATAAGTTGCTGCTATCCGTTAAAATAGAAAAGTAAGTTGGATAATTGCCCGTATTTCTCCAAATATTCAGGGAATTCCCTAAGACTTGTCTTCATAGAATCCTCCCCAATCTTCTTCGTCCTCCTCTTCATCAGATATACTGAACATGCCACTTAGCAAGTCTTTGAATTGAGTACCCGATTCAACCAGGTGCTTTCCTATCATGGAAAACTCAGCCAGACCATGAAGTATGAATTCCATATATAGATATTTTTCCTCAGGACTGGTTTTGGGATAATGTGACTTTACTAATTCTCTCAGGCCCGGAACACTGTCCAACTGTTTACGAAAGTCTTTCTCTGGAATCTCATTCATCAGTTCCAGGCTTTTACCATTACTGAACCACTTGACGATCTTTTGGTAAGGATTGTCTGGTTCGTTTCGTTTCATCCTTTCAGGATTGGGGAAATAGTCTATAAATACCTTTCTTAAAGCTTTGCTGATCAACTTTTGGGCAACGATGGCAGGTCCTTCCTGTTCTCCTTCATAAACCAATTCAATTTTTCCCGTAATAGCAGAAACGATCCCCATGATATCCCCGATCCGAGAATAGGCTTTTTTCTCCTCATTTATCAGCATGCGGCGTTCACAGGTACTGTAAAGATTTTCAAAAGCAGAAATAGTAAGGCGGGCCGATACTCCACTTTTCTCGTCGACATATTCACTTTCCCGTGCCTCGATTGCTGTCTGCTCCAGTAGAATCTTACAGAGGTCATCGATAACAATCTTCGCAGACTGTTCTTCCAGAATCCGCGCCTCCTGCTGTGTAACCTGCATGGACAATTCCAGGGTCTTGGGATAGTGTGTTAGTATTTGACTTTCTATTCGGTCTTTAAGTGGAGTGACAATACTGCCTCTGTTTGTATAGTCTTCGGGGTTGGCGGTGAAGACAAATTGTATATCCAGGGGAAAACGCAATTTGAATCCGCGAATCTGGATGTCTTCTTCCTGGAGCATATTGAAGAGGGCTACTTGTATCCTCGGTTGAAGGTCAGGCAATTCATTGATTACAAAAATGCCTCTGTGTGAACGAGGGATCAAACCAAAGTGTATTACGCGTTCGTCAGAGTAGGGGAGCTTTAGAGAAGCTGCTTTGATGGGGTCTACGTCTCCGATGAGGTCTGCAACAGATACATCAGGGGTTGCTAGTTTTTCGGTATACCTTTCCTCCCGATGGATCCATTCGATAGGCGTTTTGTCCCCCTGCTCGGCTATCAGGTCCCTGGCAAAGCGAGAGAGGGGGGTGAGTGGATCATCCTGTATTTCTGATCCGGCTACACAGGGAATATATTCATCTAGCAGACCGGTCATCAGTCTGGCAATACGGGTTTTTGCCTGCCCTCTTAATCCGAGTAGGATGATATTGTGGCGGGAAAGCATGGCCCGCTGCAAATCGGGAATAACAGTTTCCTCATATCCGACGATCCCCTCGAAAATTCGTTCTTTATGTTTAATTTTGCTGATCAGATTTTTGCGGAGTTCTTCTTTGATGGACAAGGGCTGATAACCCGTTTTCTTGAGTTCTCCAAGGGTCTGAATCTTTGTCAACTTACTGCTGTCTGTCATTCGATTGAGTTAAATTTGTCCTAAATTTAGTTCCAAAAGGTAAACCCCCAAAATGAATTATAGTTGGATACCCATACTTACAAACAAGATCTCCTGAACTTGGGAATGAGGAATGAGCTGATGGAAAAGCGTTTATGGGCGTATCAGGTATCGGAGAACCCTCCTTTAAAGCAATTTGTTTCCCTTTTCCCACAAGAAAAAGACTTTTTTTTCCCGATTGCATTTTTCAAGTCCTTTGTCTTGAAAACAGGGGGAAGTTGGCAAGAGGAGCAAATATTTGAGAGTAGCGGAACTACGGGCCAAATCCCTTCCCGGCACTTTGTACGAGAACTGGATTGGTACCGAGAAGTGGTACTAGCGGGCTTTTATCACTTTTTTGAAAAAAAGTCTTATCGCATTTTAGCCTTGCTTCCCTCTTATTTAGAACGAGATAATTCTTCGCTGGTTTACATGGTAAAGACTTGGATGGATCACTTTGGCCTCCCTGGGAGCGGATTTTACCTATATAATTTCGATGTCTTGGAGCAAGCTATTGCGGAAGGGAATGATGCTGGGGAGCCCATTCTCCTAATTGGAGTGGCCTTTGCACTTTTGGAATTTGCCAAGCGACCAGGCCTACAGCTAGCCCCAGGTACCACGGTAATAGAAACGGGAGGGATGAAAGGTCGTGGAGAGGAACTAAGCCGAAAGGAATTGCATGATCGACTAAAGGAAGGGCTGGGTATTGACCGAGTAGTTTCTGAATACGGTATGACGGAGTTAATGAGTCAGGCTTACGCATTGGAGGGTGGGAAATTTTTTGCGCCTCCCTGGATGCAAGTTGAGATCGTCGACCTCAACCTGCCCACGAGAATGTTGGAATATGGACATCGTGGGAGAATTGGTATCATAGATTTGGCCAATGTCGATACCTGTGCTTTCATCTTAACCGATGATTTGGGGCTCAAGCACGAAGATGGTAGTTTTGAGGTCTTAGGAAGAATAGATCAGGCTGAATTGAGGGGATGTAACCTATTGTATGAATAATAGGTAAATAGTTGATGGTCCATAGTCCATGGTTTTTATTGTGAGGATTCTCACCCGATTTTTTCTATGGACTGTCGACTATGGACTAAAATCTAAAATCTAATGAACACCAAACATATAGAGCTGAACGTATCTGGGATGACTTGCACTAACTGTGCGCTGAGTATAGAGAAATACCTAAAAAAAGAGGGTCTTGAAGGGGCTAGGGTGGATTTTGCCAATGGAGAGGTCGTCTTTGATTTGGTAAAGGGCAAGCAATTGGCTGATATTGTATCAGGCATTAATCAATTGGGGTTCCGGGTAGAAAAAGAGGGTTCTCCAAATAAAGAACGGGTTTGGACCTTATTAGAAAAGCGCTTCGCGTTGAGTGCCCTGTTTACCTTTCCGCTTCTTCTTCATATGTTTCTCTCCTGGCATGTGCTACATAATCCCTGGGTCCAGCTGAGCCTCTGTCTGCCAGTTTTCCTCATTGGAACCTTGCATTTTGGGAAAAGTGCCTATGGATCTATTAAAGCAGGAGTAGCCAACATGGATGTGCTCATCTATCTGGGAGCTACAGCCGCCTTTTTTTATAGTCTATATGGGACCTTAACGGCTCAAGGCCCCGATTTTCTCTTCTACGAAACAGCAGCCAGTATTATTACCTTGGTACTACTTGGAAATCTTATTGAGCATAGGGCTGTAAAAAGGACACAATCCTCTGTTCAAGCACTTATGAATTTGGAAGCTCCATTTGCCCGGAGATTGAATCCCCAAACACAGGCTTTGACGGATATTTCTCTAGATCAGGTAAAACCGGGCGATGTCCTGCTCCTCCATTCTGGAGATCGGATTCCCGTAGATGGAAAGCTTCAATATGGAGAGACTGAAATAGATGAATCCATGTTAACAGGGGAAAGCCTACCTGTGTTGAAAAAGGAAGGTGACCTCCTTTCTAGTGGGACACTTGTTGTAGGGAAAAATTTCCTCATGAAGGCCGCCAAATCAGAGAAAGAAAGTAGTCTAGCCCAAATTGTCCAATTGGTCAAAAAAGCCCAGTTGGAAAAGCCCCAAATTCAACAGCTTGCAGACCGTATCAGTGCCATTTTCGTCCCGATAGTAGTAAGTATTGCAGCCCTTACCTTTTTGTTATCTTATTTTATTTTTGGTGTTTCGCTTCAGGCAAGTTTGATCCATAGCATAGCCGTATTGGTTATATCTTGTCCCTGCGCAATGGGGCTAGCTACCCCAACAGCTGTCGCTGTAGGGGTGGGAAAGGCTTCCCGAAAGGGAATTCTGATCAAGGGAGCCCGAAGTCTGGAACATTTTAATGCACTGAGAAGGATAGTTTTTGACAAAACGGGTACCCTGACCGATGGTAAGTTTCGGATTACAGAGTTTTCCATTCAGCAAGGAGAGGAATCGCTTATTAAATCCATCGTAAAGGGACTGTCTCAATATTCCCGTCACCCCTTATCTAAGTCCTTACAAAATGAACTTGAAGAAGTTACTCCTTATACTTTTGAGTTAGTAGAGGAACTAAAAGGTAAGGGATTAACAGGGAGAGATTCCATGGGAAGTACCTATCGATTGGGTTCGGCTCAATGGATAGGAGTTGCTGATGCTGCTACGAAAAATTATCGGGTGATCCTTGAAAAAGACGGTAACATACTGGCAAAAATTGCCTTGGAAGACCAACTACTCCCAGATGCCGAAGATACCATAGCCTTCTTCAAAGAACAGGGGATAGTTCCTGTCCTTTTGTCAGGAGATACGCAGGAGCGCTGTGAGCAGGTAGCTGATAAATTGGGGGTAGAACTGGTATTTGGGGCTCAAAGCCCGGAAATGAAGTTAAACAAAATTGCCAGTTTGTCTAAAAATTATCCCACTGCCATGATAGGGGATGGAATCAATGATGCTCCTGCTCTCACTCAGGCACTTGTAGGCATATCTCTTGGAAAGGCTACCGATGTAGCCATAAATGCTGCAGATGTGATTCTCATGAATGGGCAGCTCGAAAGCCTGAAACAGTTATTTGAAATTTCTCAACAGACTCTACAGACTATACGGCAGAATTTATTCTGGGCTTTCTTTTACAATGTATTAGCCATTCCGTTAGCAGCTGTGGGCCTACTTAGCCCGATAATTGGGGCGATCAGCATGGCTTTTTCTGATATAATTGTTATTGGGAATTCCCTTCGACTGAACCTCAGAAGACTATCTTAACAATATACCTAGTAAGAGGGTTATTAAAAAAATAGCCAATCAGGGAGACTAACCTTTTGTGAAAAATGATTTTCATGTATCTTTCTCATCCAAACTGCGTTTTACACTACCATATTTGATTGAAGCAATTAGAACTTTATGCAACAAGAACTTAAAAGGGAACTAACCAAGGTTGAGCAAGAGATTTTGGATTCTCTAAAAAATTGGCAACAAATAATTAGAAAGTATCAAACTCCTAGCATTCCCCGAGCCGTACGGCAACTACTGAATACCTTTGTCCCATTTATCATTTTATGGATATTGATGTATCTGAGCTTGGAATGGTCCTATTGGATCACCTTAGGTCTGGGGATAATAAATGGATTCCTAACGGCAAGAATCTTTATTATACAACATGATTGTGGGCATCAATCTTTTTTCAAATCCAAAAAACTCAACAATTTTGTTGGGGTAATCTGCAGCTTTTTTAGCACCCTTCCCTATAGATATTGGGCCAAGGTTCACGCTTTTCATCACGGACATACGCAGCAACTGGAGTTCCGGGACATTGGGGATATTCCTACTCTGACAGTAAATGAATACCGTGAAGCCTCCAGGTGGAATAAGTTTAGGTACCGGGTGTTTCGAAATCCCATTATCCTTTTCTTGATTTCTCCGCTGGCCTATGTGGTGATCTCCAACCGCTTTCCTTTTGTCAATATGAAAGGATGGAAGGGAGTTCGCCGGGCCCAGCTCATCAATAATTTATTGATTTTGGCGGTTTACGGTGCCCTTGCTTACTTCTTGGGGTGGCAGAAATTCCTGATGATTCACCTCCCTATCGTGGCAGTATTTAGCATTGTGGCTTTCTGGTTTTTCTATATTCAACACCAGCACGAAGAGGCCTACAAGCAGTGGCGTAAAGATTGGGTCTTCCTATTGGCGGCCATACGAGGAAGTACCTATTACAAAATTCCTAAGATTCTGAATTGGTTTACGGGTAACATTGCCTTTCACCATATCCACCACCTCAGCCCCCGTATTCCCAATTATAACCTACAGAAGTGTGCAAAAGAAAATCCCATTCTACAGAAGTATGTAACCTCTGTAAGCTTTTGGGACAGCTTGAAGTATGCAATGCACAAGCTATGGGATGAGGAAACCCAACGGATGATTTCCTTCACGGAGTATTATCAGAGAGAAAAAATGCGTCTGGCAGCCTAACACTTGGGCCTACGCACGTGTTAATACCCTACAAGGGATTTCTTCTTCTATCCTTAAAGAAGAAATCCCTTTTTCAAAAACTATATATATGCCACTGGATTGGAAGATTGTCAAAGACTATCAAGATATTACCTATAAAAAACTTGACGGGGTAGCGCGTATTGCCTTCAATCGTCCGGAGGTCCGCAATGCATTTCGCCCTCAAACGGTTTTTGAGTTGCTGGATTCTCTCCATGATGCCCATGAAGATCCCCAAATTGGAGTCGTTTTACTCTCAGGAGAGGGGCCCTCTCCCAAAGATGGGGTATATGCCTTTTGTTCAGGAGGGGATCAACGTGTGCGGGATAAAACGGGGTATAAAGGGAAGGATGGAATCGCTCGCTTGAATATTCTGGAAGTGCAGCGCCTTATTCGCTTTATGAACAAGGTCGTGATCGCAGTTGTCCCTGGATGGGCAGTAGGAGGGGGGCATAGCCTCCATGTGGTTTGTGATCTCACCTTAGCCAGTAAGGAACATGCTATATTCAAGCAGACGGACTTAGACGTAGCTAGTTTTGACGGAGGCTATGGTTCGGCCTATCTGGCTCGACAAATAGGCCAAAAGCGGGCGCGAGAGATATTCTTTTTAGGAAGGAACTATTCCGCCCAGGAAGCCTTTGACATGGGAATGGTGAATGCTGTAATTCCTCACGAGCAACTGGAGGAGGAGGCCTACAAATGGGGCCAGGAGATTCTCGAAAAGAGTCCTACTGCTATCAAGATGATCAAGTTTGCCTTCAACCTCGCAGATGATGGCTTGGTAGGACAGCAAATATTTGCCGGAGAAGCAACTCGTCTTGCCTATCGGACCGATGAGGCCGAAGAGGGAAGAAATGCCTTCCTTGAAAAGCGCAAGCCTGATTTTGACCAGTTTTCCAAGTTTCCTTAGTAGAGGACACATTTATCCCCCACAAGCGCAGCGCTTTTTCAACTTGACAAAGTGAATGGTAATATAGAGGTTGACTTCCAAGTTCCATTCTGAAGGAGCCAAGTCGGGTTGAAAGTTAGCAAAAGCGGATTCATAGTCGCTGTCCAAGAAAGTCACATTTCCCTCTAGGGTGGTAGAAAGGTGTTCACTGAAAAAAAGCCTAATTCCGCCAAAAGCATTAGCTCCCCAGGAGGAATAAGAAATAGAAGATTGATCGATGACTTCGTTGGCCAAAACAGGGGACAGGGTTTGGAAATCAATGGATTGTGAATTGTAAACGCCTTCTATGCCTCCCAATAAGGTAATCATTCCCAAAGGCATATTCCCTTCATATCCCAGCCGAAAATCGAGGTCTTGCTTATCCGCCATGAGTATGTTGGCATCGGTACCTTCCAAAAGGGTCTCGAATTTGGAATCCCTTTTCCCTGCAGTAAATCGAAATACATTATAGAGGTCCCAATGGAATTTGTATTGGAGACCGTTCGCAAATTGAAGGGTACCTGGACCGTCTGGATAAAAGTCTGCCAAGGCGGGTGTACTGTGAAAACTAGTTGCTCTTAGCCCAAGCTCATGGGTTTGGGGATGGAAGGCAGGTCGCTGGGCAGACATGGAAAGGGGGAGAAGAAATAGAAAAATCCCCCAGACAAAAATGGAGATATACCTTTGTAATGGATTCATGGAAAGTAAGTTAGGCAGAATTTTTATCAAAAAAGGGGCAATAACTATGCCTTAGTGGAGGCTTTCTTCTCTTCTTTTGGCATCAAGATACGGGCCTTAGCATAGGGTTTGGGATTCAGGGTCAAGTCAAATACCTCCTCTACTCTTGATACGTATATTACCTCTACATTTTGCATATATTCCTCCTTAATTTCCCGCACGTCTTTCTCATTGTCCTTACACATAATGATTTGCGTAATTCCTGCCCGAATAGCTGCTAGGACCTTTTCTTTTATTCCTCCCACAGGAAGAACCTTTCCCCGAAGGGTGATTTCACCTGTCATGGCGAGAGAGGGGTTAACCAAACGCTGGGTGAATAGAGAGGCCAGGGCTGTAAACATGGTGATACCCGCCGAGGGTCCGTCCTTGGGAATGGCCCCTGCGGGAAGGTGAATGTGGACGTCCCATTTGTTGAAAACTTCGAAGGGAATCCCAAACTGTTCGCAGTGGGCTTGCAAGTAGGTAAAAGCCAAGGTGGCTGACTCCTTTATGACTTCCCCGAGTCTACCAGTCATACTAAGCCTTCCCTTGCCTCGAGTAAGGGTGGCCTCTACAAAGAGAATTTCTCCGCCTACTGCTGTCCAGGATAGGCCGATGGCCACTCCTGGAACCTCAATCTTGTGATATAGTTCGTTTTCGAAGCGTTTTACCCCCAAGAAGTCTTCCAAGTTTTTGGGGTTGATCCGAATTTTTTCTTGTTGGTCGATAACAATCCTTTTTGCAGCTCCTCGGAATAAAGAGGATAATTTTTGGTTGAGGCTTCTGACTCCAGCCTCTCTTGTATAGTGCTGAATAATTTGAGAGACCGACTTAGGACTGATATTTACTTGAGCTGCTTTTAGCCCATGTTCTTTTCGGAGTTTGGGAATGAGGTGTTTTTTGGCAATCTGTTGTTTCTCCTCTTGAGAATAAGAATTGATCTGGATGATCTCCATTCTATCCCTGAGGGCAGGATGCACAGTAGAGAGCGTGTTAGCCGTAGCGATAAACATGACACGAGATAGGTCATATTCAACCTCTAGAAAATGGTCCCTAAAAGAGTGATTTTGTTCGGGATCCAGCACCTCTAGCAGGGCGGAAGAAGGGTCTCCCCGGAAATCATTGCCTACTTTATCGATTTCATCCAGCATAAAAACTGGATTGCTGGTTTTGGCCTTTTTTAGACCTTGGATTACCCGCCCTGGCAAGGCTCCTATATAGGTTCTTCGATGACCTCGTATTTCCGCTTCATCCCTCACTCCTCCTAAGGAGACCCGAATAAATTCTTTCCCAAGAGAACGGGCGATGGATTTTCCCAAAGAAGTTTTACCTACCCCAGGAGGGCCATAAAAACAGAGTATAGGCGCTTTTTTATCTGCTTTAAGCTTTAATACGGCCAAGTATTCCAGAATTCTTTCCTTAACCTTCTCTAAACCATAATGGTCTTCATCCAGGATGGTTTTAACTTTGGAGAATTCAAAGAGATCTTCATTGTAGTTTTGCCAGGGTAAATCCAACAGCCATTCCACATAATTCATTATCACCGCATAGTCGGGCATGGCGGGGTTCAGACGGGATAAACGGAGTAGTTCCTTTTCAAAAACCTTGGAGACCTCAATGGGCCATATCTTACTTTCTCCGCGCTTGTGTAATTCCTGGATTTCGGATTCGTAGGTATCTTCTCCAAGCTCATCCTGAATGGCCCGGATTTGTTGCCTTAGGATATACTCTCGCTGTTGTTTGTCCAGATCACTTTTAACCTTTGTCTGAATTTCCTCACTCAGCTCTAATACCTGGAGTTCGGAGTTCAGGTGTTGGAGAACCAACTGACATCGGTCTTGTAAGAGGTCTGTTTCTAGTATTTCTTGCTTTTCTTCTACATCGAGGTTGAGGTTGGCGGCGATGAAGTTAACCAGAAAGCTCAGGCTCTCTATATTTTCCAGGGCAATTTTGGCTTCACTAGGTATATTGGGGGCCAGGTCAATAATCTTAGAAGCTTCCTCTTTGAGTCGATACATGATGGCTTTGGACTCTTCAAGTGGAGGATAAATTTCCTGAAGCTTGTATATTCTGGCGATGAAGTATGGATCGTCATGGAGGTATTCCAAAATCCTAAAGCGACTCCTCCCTTGTATGACGATAGTAATACTCCCATCAGGCATTTTGATTAGCTTGAGGATACGGGCAAGGGTACCGCAGTCATAGAGGTCTTCTTCTTCGGGGTTCTCCTCATCAAAATTTCGTTGTGCAACTACCCCGATGTATTTGTCTTCCTGCTTGTATGCTTCTTTAACCAGCTTGATGGATTTGTCACGGCCGACCGTAATGGGAATAACAACTCCGGGAAAAAGGACAGTGTTTTTGAGGGTTAGGATACCAATTTTTTCAGGAATGTTTTCATCAAACATTTGCTGTTCCTCAATCTGTGTTCCGATTGGGATTTCTGCCTCAAAAATTGACTCACTATCTAGGTGAAAAAATGACATATTGCTACCGCGAATCCTGTGCTTGGAAAATTCCGTGAAAGTACAAAAAAAAATGTCCCTATGATAGTACAAAGGGTATGCCTAGCCTGAAATTAGTTTATTTATCGGAAAAAATGTCAGGTTATCGGTCAAGCCAGCTCTTAAAGTGTCTGGCTTTATCAATGCTGACAATTGCCTCCATATCAGGCTTGGGATCTAGATCAATCTTTATTCGACTTTTTGAGTAGGGATACATCTGCTGAATGGCGTCGAAGGAGATGATAAATTGGCGATTGATGCGAAAAAACTGGTTGGGGTCCAACATGTCTTCCAAGTTGCCTAGGGTATAATTAACAATATGCCTTCTATTGCCTTTAGTGATAAGAAAAACATATTTTTTTTGCCCAAAGAAATAGGCCACCTCTTCAACCTTTATAGACTTAATGCGATCCCCGCTGCTGACCATAAAGCGTTGGCGAAAGCTACTCTGAGAGTTGGGATTTATGCTTTTGAGTAAGGCGGACAGGTCGGTACTCGATAAGGGAGTATTGAATTTTTGTAATTTTTCCAGGCTGGCTTCGAGTTCTTCCTTTTCAATGGGTTTGAGCAAATAATCGATAGAATTTTGCTTAAAAGCCTGAATAGCGTATTCGTCATAGGCGGTAGCGAAAATAATAGGTGTTTGTACCTCTACCTGGTCAAAGATGCTGAAACTGTTCCCATCGGCAAGATGGATATCCAGGAAGAGCAGGTCCGCACGATGGTTTTGGAGCCATTGAACTGCTGAGCTTACCCGATCAAGGGTATCGAGAATTTTTATCTCTTCATCGATTTCCTTTAGCAGAAGGCTTAGCCGTTTGGCGGCGAGGGGCTCATCTTCTATGATGAGAACTTTTAGCATTATTTATCACATTCTCCCATTACAGGATCGATTGAACCAATCAATACGACTGTATCTGCAATCATGCTCCCTTCCATGAGTTTTTCAAGTGATTGCAAATTCGAAAAGGAAGGTGAGTTTATTTTGCAGCGCCAGGGAGAGCCTGTACCATCAGAGATCAGGTGAAATCCGAGTTCTCCTTTAGGGGCTTCGATAGCTTGATATATTTCAGCCTCCTCGGGAGGAATCACTCCGACATCTGTCATCATAAAATCATGAATCATCCCTTCCATGGAGTAATAAACTTCTTCTTTAGAGGGGAAGGTCTGCTTGGCATTGTCTACCCGTATATCTCCTTTGGGTAGTTTTTCGAGTAACTGATCGAGTAGTCGAATACTTTGTTCCATTTCATCCAGGCGTACCAGATACCTGGCCAAACAGTCTCCCTCTTCGCGTATGGGTACATCAAACTCCAGTTCTGGGTAGACTAGGTAAGGTTCAAAGGTCCGCATGTCATGGGCTACACCAGAAGCCCTAAGGGTAGGTCCTGTCAACCCCAGGTTTATGGCTTCCTCTTGGGTCAAGACTCCCACTCCTCGGTTTCTATTCATCCAGATGGCGTTATTGGCTAGGAGCTTGCGCCAGCTTTTCAGTTCCTTGCGCATGTTTTCTTTCCAATTGCGAATCCCCTGTAGTACATCATCCTCGATGTCGTATTGAATTCCTCCAATACGGCAGTGGCTTACGGTGAAACGCACACCGGCAAATTTGTCAAAAATGCTATATATATTTTCCCGCTCTCTAAAGGTCCAGAGAAACATGGAGATTGCACCTGCATCCATCACCATGGTGCCTAACCACAACAGATGAGCAGAAATGCGTGCCAATTCACAGGCAATAGTTCTTATATATTGAGCCCTTCGGGGAACCTCTATCCCAACCAATTTCTCTACTGCCAGGCAAAAGGCTACATTATTCGAATAAGGAGACATATAGTCCATGCGGTCAGTATAGGGCATGAACTCCTGGAAAGTTTTGTTCTCGGCAATTTTCTCGACCCCTCTATGTAAATATCCTATGTCTACCACGGACTTTAGGATGGTTTCTCCATCCAACTCTAAAACAACGCGTAATACGCCATGGGTTGCAGGGTGCTGGGGCCCTAGATTGACCACCATCTGTGTTCCCAAGGGGTCCTCCTCAACCTCTACTGAGGTATTCTTGTCCTCCAAGCGTTTGTAAATAGCATACTGGTGCTTGGGAAAGAATTCCGGGTTTACTTTTTTTTCTATCCCTGCCTCCTTTACCGGAAATATATCATTAGCCATAGCGCAAAAATTTATTTTCTTTCTGCCAAATTAGCAAGTACAGTGTGATTTGCAAAATCCTCAAAGCAAAGAAATGGCTTCTTTTAGGCTTTCCACTTGATAATCGGCTTGGGTAGGTCCAGAAGGGCCAAAAAGAATGGTCTTACACCCACATTTTTGACCTGCCAGGATATCTCTTTCCTTATCTCCAATCATCCAGGACAAGGAGGGGCTGATCTTATAACGAGCAATCGCTTTCTCCACTAATAAGGTGCCGGGTTTTCTACAAAGACAGCGGCCAGATAGGGTAGGATGGTGGGGACAAAAATATATTTCCTGTATGTCTATATCCTGTTGCTTTAGAATCTGGAGCAGATGTGCGTGAAAAGTGTGCATCTGTTCCACGGTATAGAGCGCTCGAGCAATGCCACTTTGATTAGTTATGACAATAAGGAGGTATTTTTTGGCAAGGGCCTCAAGGCACAATGGGATGATTCCCTCGATGAGGGAGAAGTCTTCAATTTTGTGTGTATATCCCGTATCAACGTTGATAACCCCGTCTCTATCAAGGAATAGCGCTTTTTGAAATTTCCTCATAGGTATAAATGTACGGAAAGGTGGGTATTTTCGGGATATTTTATGGATATTGCGCCTCGATGCTTACGCGTAGGCAAATACGAGAAAAAGTCATGCAAGCCGTTTATGCATGTAAGGTTTCTGGTGAAAAGCCCAGGACCATGTATGATTTATTGTTAAAAGAGGTACATGAAGAGCTGTTGGCTATAGAGGAGCGGAAGGGCCAAAGTGGAGATACGCATTTGATGGATACCCTTTATTACGATGCTTTGGAGAATGGGGATCGATACGATTCTATGATTATTTCCAAAGCTGAAAACTGGGAATTGGACCGCATTGCCCTTATTGATCGCATACTCATGCACCTGGCGATTTGCGAGATGTTGAACATGGAAAACATCCCTGTCAAGGTGACTATCAACGAGTATTTGGAGCTCGCCAAACTTTACAGTACCCCCAAGAGCAATAAATTTATTAATGGAATTTTGGACAGCCTTTTCAATGAGCTAAATAGTTCTGGTAAGATTATTAAAAAGGGCCGTGGCTTGCAACAGGGCCGTTCAAAAAATTCAAAACCACAAAAGTTTAAGTAAATTCCCATATGGCTGTAGTTACCCTAATCCCCGGCGATGGCATTGGACCCGAGATTACCGAAGCTGTTATACAGATTTTTGATGCTGCTGGAGCCGACCTTGAATATGAAGAACACAATGCTGGATTGACCTCTCTACGAGAAGTGGGGGAACTGATACCTCCAGACTTGGTCGAATCCATTAAACGCAATAAAGTAGCTTTGAAAGGTCCCTTGACGACCCCTGTAGGAGAAGGCTTTAAGAGCATTAATGTAACCCTGCGTCAAATGTTTGACCTCTACCAAAATATCCGTCCTGTAAAATCAATTGAAGGGCTAGCCGAAAAATTTACGGGGGTAGATTTGGTTCTTTTTCGGGAAAACACAGAGGGACTGTACTCAGGATTTGAAATCTATGATGAGCGGAATGGCATAGCTGATGCGATAGCTCGCGTTACTCAGAAAGGATGCGAACGCATTATTCACGCAGCCTTTCAGTATGCCCAAAAATACAAGCGCAAGCGCGTAACCCTGGTACATAAGGCCAACATCTTGAAAAAGTCAAGTGGTCTCTTTTTAGAGATTGGGCGAGAAGTTGCTAAATCCTATCCGGATATAGAAGTGGAAGACCGCATAATTGACAACATGTGTATGCAATTGGTTCTGTATCCTCAACGTTATGATGTCATGGTTACAACCAACTTGTTTGGAGACATACTTTCTGACCTGGGAGCGGGTTTGGTTGGGGGGTTGGGATTGGTTCCTGGAGCAAATATAGGATCTACCTCCGCCATATTTGAAGCAGTGCATGGATCTGCGCCTGATATTGCTGGACAAAACAAAGCCAATCCATCTGCGTTACTACAATCAGGATTGATGATGTTGAAACATTTGGGTCAGGTGGAAACAGCTGAGCGAATTGAAAAGGCTTTATTTGAAACCCTGAAAAACCCCAAAGAAAGAACAGGAGACCTAGGAGGGCCCTGTGGCACGCAAGAATTTGCAGATAAGCTAGTTGAAAAATTACGTTAGTTCTATTTATATTTACGCCATAAATAAATAATACTTAAAAAAAATGAAGAAGGTACTTTTGTTTTCGTTGGGTATATCCCTTGTAATGCTAATGAGTTCTTGCTCTTCTGGAACCGAGACTAAGGAAGTAGCGACTGCTACTACAGCAGCAGAGGAAAGTCCGGCAGCGACTCCTGCTACCACGAATCCCAATGACAATAAGCCTGATTATATCCGCAGAGCAGAAGAGTTACCTCGTACCTCTGTCGAGTTTGCTAATCAGGAATTTGATTTTGGACAGGTAAAACAAGGGGAGAAAGTCTTTCATAAATATACCTTTACGAACACAGGTAGTGAAGACTTTGTCATCACCTACATTCGTACTTCTTGTGGATGCACCACTCCTGAGTGGACGGAAGAAGCCATTAAACCTGGAGAAGATGGGTATATTGATGTAGAGTTTGATTCAACTGGGAAAAAAGATACCCAGATCAAAACGATCACCGTATTCGGAAACTTTGAAGGTCAGCCCAACCGTGCAATTAAGCTTCGCGGTGAGGTTGTTTCAGAATAAATTAATAAGGGACTCCAGGAGAATCGCTTAGGATAATCCTCTGGGTTATTCCTGGAGTATCGTATTTTACTACCAAACTTGTAATCCTATTCCAGGTATGTTCGCTACTATCCTCTTACAAGCCGGGGGACAAGACCCTGCGGGGGCTTTTCCTGTGCAAATGCTTTTCTTCATCGCCATTTTAGGTGTGTTTTATTTTTTCATGATCCGCCCTCAACAAAAGAAACAGAAGGAAGAAAGGCTTTTTCGTGAAGGCTTAAAGAAAGGAGACAAAGTCGTAAGTATTGGAGGTATTCATGGAAAGGTAACTAGCCTGGATGAAAACTCCGCTGTAATTCAAGTCGCGGAGAATGTGAAAATCCGTTTTGAGAAAACGGCTCTCCGCCCGGGTGCCACCGGATAAACAGGCATTATTGTAAGAGGCCTGCCTTTATTTTTGAGGTTTTCGACCAGCTTTATGCTTATCAAAAAGCTCATATCATGGTTTCATAGACTGGGCCCATTGAATATTGCCAGAAGCCGGGCCTGGGCTTTGCTGGTTTCGTTT
Source organism: Bacteroidia bacterium (assembly GCA_965263105.1). Classification (GTDB taxonomy): domain Bacteria; phylum Bacteroidota; class Bacteroidia; order J057; family J057; genus JBCCTX01. The sequence goes on from CBDHGL010000003.1 coordinate 4,289,666, forward strand.
TTTTTAGCTTCTACCTTTTGGTTTCTTGTCAATCTTAACAAGACCTATACGGCTTCCCTCCGTTTTCCTGCCAAGGTTTTGGGTGTCCCTGATACCATAGAACTCCATCCCAAGGTATTTCCATCGGTCGAGTTGTCAGTTGAAGGCCTGGGAGGGACTCTTATGTCTTACTTATTGCGCTTGCAGCGGGACACCTTGAATATTGGTTTCTCCCGCGATTCGGAAAAAGGGTTTTTACTTACTAAAAATATGGCCAGTGCCTGGCAGGGAACCCTACAGGGGGTTCGCCTCGTTTCTGTGTTGGGGCCAGATTCATTGCATTACTCCTTAGACTATAAGGTGGAAAAATGGCTACCCCTGGCCTCTCAGGTAGAGGTGAAACTAGCTACTTCACACATATTAGAGTATCCACCCAGTTTGTTTCCCGACTCTGTAAGAATAATCGGTCCCAAGCGCATGGTGGATACCCTGGATTATTGGTTAACAGAGCCCCTCACCACTGCCCCCCTTTCCAAAGAGCAAGTAATAGAGGTCGGTATTGTGGATACCTTTTCGACTATTCAGGTCAGTCCAAGGGTTGCCCTCATCCAGGTAAAACCTGTCTTATACAGTCAGACGGATCTATCAATTCCTATTAGGCTTATCAATTTGCCTCCAGATATTGATATTAAATTGGAAAAGCAGTATTTATCCCTTACCTGTCTGGTACCTTTAAGCATGTTTGAGCAAATTCAAGGAGGCTCTTATGAATCTGTGATTGACTATCGCACGATTGATCCCAATATTCCTTATCTCCTTCCCGATAATAGCAAACTTCCTCCTGAGATTAAGGTGGTTTATAGTTCTCCTCAACGTATTCCCTATATAATTGTCAAAAAATGAGTGAGAATCCGCAAATAATTGGGGTTACTGGAGGAATAGGGAGTGGAAAGAGTACCGTCTGCCGAATATTTCAGCACCTGGGTTATAGCGTATATTCAGCTGATGATCGGGCAAAGGCTGTAATGGTGTCATATAAACCTTTGGTAAAGCAGCTAAAAGAGTTATTTGGTGAGGAGGCCTATTTTCCTGATGGAAGTCTCAACAGAAAATGGATTGGGGCCCAGGTATTTTCAAATAAAGAAAAACTTCAGGCCCTTAATTCGCTGGTACACCCTGCAGTTCATCGGGATTTCCACCAGTGGGTAGAGAAGCTCAAGTTATCTTATCACAAATCATTTGTTTTGTATGAAGCGGCTATCCTATTTGAATCTGGAGGAAAGGACCGGGTGAACGGAGTAATAACAGTATTTGCCCCCAAGACCCTACGCATACAACGCGTAGTATCCCGAGATAGGGTAAGTCCTGAGCAGGTAGAGGCCCGAATGAATAATCAATGGCCTGACCATAAGAAACTGGCCTTGGCTGATTTTGTTATTTATAATGATGAAAAGCATATGCTTATTCCTCAGGTATTTGAGGCGGTGAGATTTTGGCAGGAAAGAAAGCAAACTAACAACTCATGAGAAAGGTAAAAGTAGTTATTTTTACTAGTTTCTGTCTATTGTGTATTCAGTTATTAAGCGCTCAATCTATTCCAGACCTTCAACTCCTCAAAGGCGTTTGGTGTAGCGAATTGGAATCGAGTCTTGAGATCCAAGAGCTTAATTTGGAGACAGGCGAGATAGGAGGAACTTATACTTCTCCCGTCGGAGGAGGTCTTCAATCTTTTCCGTTGGTGGGATGGGTAAATAGTAAACCCCCTACTGAAGGGAAGGATAATGTCCATGTCGTCTCCTTCGCAGTACGATGGGGAGAGTTGGGTAGTATCACCTCCTGGACGGGGACCTTCCAGTATAATGATTCCGAAGCACCTATTCTAAAAATGGTATGGCATCTGGCCAGGCCTACGACAGATTTTCCCTTTGAACATGTTATTACCCAGGGAGGGGAATTTAGGTATGGGAAGTGCGAGGAATAGCTGGATATGCAGCTTTTTAGGTAGTGAATGCCACATTAGCCTCCAAGTGAGGAATATCAGACAAAAACGCTATAAAATGGTTCACAATTAGCGAATCTCATGAATTCCAGGCCTTGGCTTAACGACATTAAGGTAGGGGTTTGACAATTAGGGTATCAATTTACTTACCTCAAAACTTAATCCGCATTTGGAGTTTTACCTCAGACCGGTTATTGCCTATGATCGATTCTAAACTAGAAGTACTGACATTTGCGGGATTGCTTTCTGGGATGAAGAAGCTGCCATCGGCATTGCGTAAAAAGGAGTTGTGGAAGCGAGTTTGGGCAAAGCGCGCCCAAAACTCTAGCCAACGAGTGGCTTTGTAGTTTATGATTAGATAGTAGCGACTTCCGGTACGGAAGTAAGGAGGGATCGCAAAGTTCCCCAGAATATCGTTCTCATATGCGTAAATCCTTGCACTGAAGTCAGGGGCGTCAAACAAGGCATATCGAGCGGTAAATTTGAGGGTAAATCCTGGCTTCCAACTCAAATCTTGATAGAGTAGCATCCCTTGATGGCGTTCTGTTTCATTGCGGGTAAACCAGGAAAACTCAGCGCGAGACTTAACGCCTACCTGTTCATTTAGCTCACTTTGAAAGTGAATGCGAAAGGTATTCTTGCGGGTGGGCACAAGGAAGTCCAATTTCTGGCCACTTTCTGGATCTCTTCCATCTTCTTCCTTATTATCGGTCCTAAATCGGACATAAATCTGGGTATGCCTCCTGGGTTTGTACTCTACTTGGACTAAATTTTCATAGCCCTTAGAAGGAAAGTTGGCGCCAAAGCGATTGAAGGCAAAATAATATTGATCAAAGTAGGTACTGATGGTCCACCTGGGGTTAAGCTTCATTTTTACCCCTACATAAAACCCCGTTTCATTGTTGAGGGCGGTAGGCCTCTCGGCGAAGGTATATCCTTTTGTAGAATGAAAATCTTTGTCAAAGTGTCGGAAAACAGCTGCTAGGTCCAGGGTAGGAGAGAGAGCACTCATAAACCCTACTACGCCTCCCATTCCGCCTGAACGGGAACGAGCTGCCTCTCCAAAGAAATTGAAATTTTGGAATACCCAGTCGAAGTCCAGTCCGATGATATAATTCCTGTCTCCCGTGAAGAAAAATTGGTTGTATGAATTGGGAGTACGTTCTAGTGGGGTATCGTATTGCTGAATATATCCGGTGCTTCCCAAAGTTAGGGTACGCGTTTTATAGGCGATTCTGCCGCCATAGGCAGTTTCTTTGACGGAACGCCGCTTGGCTATTTCACTATCAGTTCGGTGGAGGCCGCTGAGAGAAAGGCTGGAAAATTGTAGGGCCTCGTTGGTAAGAGTGTCTCGATCTGTAGCAGAGGCATCCAGGGAGTTGGAGGAGAAAAAGCCCGTAATGTGCCAATCATTGAATGCCATTTGGGCAACTCCTCCCCTCAAAAATTGATTTTCATTGACCGATGCGTAGCCAGCAATACCTCTAGGAGGCATTTTTACAGAATTGATGACCTCAGCTCCTTTGCCGAAACCTAAGCCCTTTGATAGGACTACTCCCTGGCCTAAAGCCAGATTATAATCTCCAATAACCAAGTTTTTGAGGGCCCCATAGTTTTTGATGGCCACATGACCAGAAACAAAATCGTACCCATAATACTGTTGGCTAGGATCCCATTGAAAAATCTCCCCTGCGTCTTTTTCCCCTGTCAAGGCTATACTGAGATTCTGTCCGTACCGAGCTCTGTAGCGGGTATAGGACCGATAGGGACTACCCCGGTATCTGGAAGAAAGTTGTGTGTCTTGGGCAGTAGTATCTCCCAGGTCATTGGTCAAAAACTTTATCGTTGTATCGGGGTCTGTATAACCTTTTTCTTCTTCCAGGGTAAATACAAAACGCTGTATGAGCTCATGACGTACATTCGGAAGTACTTCATTGAGTCTTGGACCGGCAGGATGCCGTGTTCCTGGGCTTATATCTCCCGCCCGAGCTTCCTTTACCGAAATAAAGGGGAGAATCTGATTGACAAACTCTGGAGTGAAGCCTGGAACAGCTTGTAGTTCATAGACAGTCGTTAGGGCGCCAAAATCCTCAATATATTGGAGGAGTTGGTTGGCTTTGATGTCATTCATTTCAGGTAAAAGAAGTAGTTCCTCTTTAGTTGCAGAGTTTATGGCCAGAGGACGATCCCGAAAATCTTCCAGTGCATCTGTAATAATGGTATAGTCTACCTGTTCATCGATCTCTACCGAAGTGATAATATCTTCTATAGTTTGGGTTACGGCATCTTCCCCAGTTTCAGTGGTATCAATGAGGGCAGCTTCTGTCTCCAGGCTATCTATTTGTGCCTTCATGAGTGTAGGAAGGCAAAGAATAGCAAATAGGGAAAAAAGAATTCTCCCACGGAAATAGCTAGACAGATGATATGGTTGAGTAGGATTCATATGGCCTAGGGAGGGGGCGCTCCTGTCTTAGTTTGTCCGAGGTCATAACTCAGGGAAAGGGTAGGGGTATAGCCCAACCGTTCGGTATGTGCTAGAGAAACATCCATGGCCATGGGGCCAAAGAGAATGCCAAAGCCTGCTGCCCAGGTAAGGGGTTCATTTCCCACGCCCACACGGGCTATTACAGAGGGAAGAACAGAATATTCAACGCCGCCTCGGAAGGATACCTCCTGGTCTACTTCCTTTTGAATATCTGCCACCAGCATCACCTTTTGTGTAGGCCTATAGGCTAATCCGGCCGTTACACGGGTGGGTAGGTCTTCCTGAAGCGTCTGGGTTTTGATTCGAACGCGATTCACATTAGTGGCCGAAATGCCTAAGGTGAGTTCCGGAGTAATCCGGGTCATTAGGCCTACATCGACAAAGAAGGCATTGGCATCGCCCAGGTCTTCTATACTAAACAGGTTGTAATTAATCCTAGCACCCACTGAGAAATTCTCAAAGGCGGCAATTCCATAGGAAAGGGCTATGCGGTTCTCCTGGTAGGCACTAAAACCAAAGCTATTGATTTGTAAACCAACAGCTTGTTTGTCAAATATAGGGACTACCAGACCTGCAGAACCAAAATTTAATTCGGATAGTAGGAAGCGTTGCTCAAAATAAACACCAGCGGCTAGGTCCGAGACATGAGCAATGCCGGCCGGATTGTGATAGAGGCTCCAAAATTCTCCGTCTACACCAGCAAAGGCGTGCCCTAAAGCTGCCGCTCGGGCCCCAAAAGAAAGGGGGTCAGTGTAAGCGGAGGACTGCCTAGCCATTCCGAAGAATAGACCTAGACAAAGCGGTATTATATAAAATAGACGCTGCATGATGCTGCATGGGTATGTATGCAGCTAAGTTATCATTTATTCGGATAATTCCATCCTTTCTTGATCTGAAAATATTCGATCTGATGAATCAGGGTCTCCATAGGGAACGATATCATTTTGCGGACCTGAATTGGGCCTACCCGAAAAATAGCCTTTGGCCTGTTGCACACCGTAATACAGAATGGGCACTACCAGCAAGGTAATCAAGGTGGCATATGACAGACCAAATATGATGGTCTTGGAAAAGGGTTCCCAGAACATCGAACTATCACTTCCAAAGAATAATTGGGGATCCAGATCGCTTAACAAGGTACTAAAGTTGACATTTAGGGAAACGGCAAGCGGCAGCAAGCCCAACACAGTAGAGGTTGCCGTAAGCAATACTGGGGTCAGTCGAATGGCACTTCCTTCAATGATAGCCTCTTTGAGGGGAAGCCCTTCCTTTCGCTTGACCTCGACAAAATCTAACAAAATGATTCCATTATTGACCACGATTCCGGTAAGTACAACAATTCCCACCCCGGATAATACCACAGAAAAGTCGGAACCCGTTATCCCGTAAAATAAAAATACGCCCACGACGCTAAGTAGCACCTGGCTGAGGATAATGACCACGTTACTGATGGAATTGAATTGTGTAACCAAAATGAGGAGAATAAGCAGAATTGCATAGCCGAAGGCTTGCCCCAAGAAGGTGCCCTCTTTTTGTTGATCCTCCATTTGCCCCCCGATCTTGATTTCGTCGATCGCGGAATTGCTGCGACCCTGATCTTCAAACTGGTCTATAAAATATTGAATTTCAGCATTTACCTGATTGACGTCATAGCCTGTGAGAATATTGGAGGTAAAGGAAACTGATTTTTTCAGATCGGTACGGTTAATCCCTCCGTAGGCTTCAGTGAACTCCACATCAGCTATGGCTGAAATGGGAATAGACTTGAACTGTCCATTGGATTGGTCCATGAAAGAGATATTCATGTTCACCAGTGCTGTTAGGTCTTCCCGGTATTTTTTCTGAAGTCTCACCTGGATAGGGTATTCATCCTCAAGCGTTCGGAACTTGGCCGCCTCTTTGCCAAAAACAGCCGTTCTGATAGCAGAGCCGATTTGTCCCGTGCTTATCCCTAACTCCTGGGCCTTTTCTCGATTGATGGAGATTAGCACTTCGGGCCTTTTTTCATCTACATCCCATTTGAGCTTTTCTACTCCATCGATATTGAGGGAATCTAAATAGGCATAGAGATCCGTAGACATGGCCATTAAGGAATCGAAGTTTTCAGAGTACACTTCTATTTGGATCGGCGCACTGCCAGGAGGGCCAGTCGGTTCTTGCTCGACGGTTACTTGCGTTCCCGATATCCCTTGTAGTTCCTTTCTAACGGTTTCCAAAATTTGACGGGTAGAGCGCCCCTTCCGTTCCTTTACACCCACAAATTCCACTGTTATCTTTCCTTTGTTGGGTTTTGAAGATCCCTGGTCAAAGGAATTGGCGTCCCCTGCGCCAACAGCAATATTGGTTATAGTCGTTTTGGCCATCCCCGAATTATCTGCTAACACGGCATTGGTTCGCTCTTCCAGTATGCGGGTTATGGAGTCCGTAACCTCTATATTGGTCCCCGTAGGTAACTCATTATAGACGTAGACAAAGTTGGGCTCACCTTCAGGAAATAGCACAAAGCGCATGGTTCCTGATTCAACCCGATAGGTGAAAGTGAAGACGGATAGGATAAGGATAAATAAAATGACGACCGAAACGATCAAAGGGTTCCATCCTGTCAAAGACCAGCGCAAGATATTGCGGTAGCCATTTTTTAAAGCAGGTAGGGTCCTACTTTGGAACCCGTTAATAATATACCGGAGGATGTAGGCCTCAAATGGCAAAAATAGCCCTATGAAGATCATGAGGTTGGCCATTATCGGAAGCGAAACCATATGTAAACCGATTCCCAAGACGATCAAAATAGCCGTATAGATCCACACCCTACGCTTATTTTGGGGGCTATGGGGATCAGACTTGCGCATAAACTGTACGGCAAAAACCGGATTGATCACATAGGCGACAAAGAGGGAGGCAAACAGGGTGATAATCAGTACAATGGGAATGTATTTCATGAAATCCCCTGTTGTGCCGGGCCAGAACAAAAGGGGGAGGAAGGGACAGATCGTTGTCAAGGTCCCAGCAAATACGGGTGCGATTACTTCCCCTGCTGCTTTTTTAGCTGCCTGGACGATGGGAAGATTTTCCTCTGTATATATGCGATAGGTATTCTCAATGACCACAATGGCATTATCGACTACAATGCCCATGGCCAGGATAAAGGAGAAGAGGACCACAATATTCAAGGTAAAGCCAAAAGAGGGAATGAACATAAAGGAGATAAAAGAGGCTAGAGGAATAGCCAATCCTACGAATAGGGCATCCCTTACTCCCATAAAGAACATGAGTACCAGGGTAACCAGGAGGAACCCAAAAATAATGGTATTGGTCAATTCCTGGAGCTGGTTGATGGTCATAACGGATTGATCGGCTGTCAGGGTAAGCGTCAACCCCTCAGGAAGGCGTGATTTTTTCATTTGATCCAGCAGGGCATTGATTTTTTGGGAGGCAAAAACGAGGTTTTCTCCCGCCTTTTTGATCACGTTTAGGGTAATGACCGATTGCCCTTCTAGGCGTGCATAACTGGCTGTTTCCTCAAAACCATCCACTACCTCGGCTATGTCTCTCAGATAACTTGTATTCCCCTGCATGGAACGGATAATGATATTTCCGATGTCTTCCATGGTCTTAAACTCTCCATTTACCCGGACGGATACCTTTTGGTTTTGAATATCTAATTCTCCCCCAGAGATAATTACATTTTCCCCCGCAATGGCTGTTTCGATATCCGAGAGGGAAATATTTATCGCCTGCATCTTGTTGAGGTCTACATTGACCTGGATTTCTCTCTCAGGAGCCCCCACGATGTCTACGCGGCGGATTTCGCTTATTTTCTCAATTTCTTCTTGGAGATCTTCTGCATAGCGCTTGAGGGTTACATTGTCATAGTTCCCTGAAATGTTGAGGAACATAATCGGCACCTCGGACATATTGATATCCAATACCTGGGGATCAGCAGGAAGGTCGGTAGGAAGTTCACTTTTTGCCTGGTCTACTGCGTCTTTGACGTCGAGCTTGGCTTCTTCCAGGTCTACAGTCGTTTCAAATTCAATGAAAACGGAAGAAAAATCCTGGATAGAGGTACTGTTGATCTTTTTGATTCCCTCGATGCTGTTGACTTCTTTTTCTATCTTTCGGGTAACCAGGTTTTCAATATCCTGGGGGGAGGTTCCCGGATAAGGGGTAGACACGTAGATTACGGGAAAGGCTACCTCCGGAAAATTTTCCTTGGGAAGAGACTGGAAAGAAACCAATCCGATCAGGGTGACTATGAAGGTCAATAGAAAGATAGTGGTTCTATTTTCTATCGCCCAACTGGAAATGGGAAATTCTTTGAATGTATTTTTTGCCATGATTGTCGAGAATTTAAGTCTCAGACTCAATTTTTACCTTCGGTAAGTGCGGAATTAATTCCGCACTTACCGAAAGATTGTATTTTATTGGTTGATGATCAGTTCTACGCCGTCGCTGAGGTCTTTGAAGCCTACGGTTACCACCTGGTCTCCTTCTTTGAGGCCTTCGACCACTTCAATTTTTCCGTCATAGCTCAAGCCCGTTTCAATGACCTTGCGTTCGGCCTTCCAAAGGTCAGTCTCCACTTCCTTGGCCACATATACAAAGGGTCCTTTCTCAGATCTCTGGACTATATTGATGGGAAGGACCAATGCCTGAGCTCTTTCTTGGTCTTTGATAGAAATTTCTCCAAACATATTGGCCTTGTACTGAGACCTGGGAGGAAGCTTCACTTCGACATCAAAGGTTCGCTTATTGGCATCGATAGCCTGGCCCACAGAACTTACCCGAGTCGTTAATTTCTCATCCAGAGCGGGAAAATAAATGTTAACCTCATCCCCTCTTTTTACATGAGGAATATAAGCTTCGGAAAGCTTTACCTTAAGGCTTAGATCACTGGTATTAACAATCCTGAAGAAGGGCGAGCCTGGGGCAACGCTTTCGCCTATTTTGGGAAATATTTCGTCAATTCTTCCTGAAATAGGGGCTGTAACCACTGCCTGTGAGGCTTGCTCCTTGAGGGTATTGGCTCGCTTTTCGAGCACTTCCATCTGGTTTTTGGCCGTGAGGTATTGTACTTCGGTTCCTATTTCCTGATCCCATAGATTCTTTTGTTTCTCATACATGGTTTTGGCCAACTGGTACTGAGTTTCCACCTCTTCGATGCTCCGCTGCAAGATGGCATCGTCTATTTTTGCTAGCGCCTTATTCCTTCCCACTTGTTGTCCTTCAGATACATAGATGTTCTGGATGGTGCCAGCACTTTTGGGACTGACGATAATATTCTTATTGGCTTCAATCTGTCCTTGCACTTTTACATAGTGGCTAAAGGAAGTCGGCTTGAGGCTTTCCAGTCTTACGGGAATTTTTCGTGCCTGGCGCGCCAGTTCAGGATCTGATTCCTGGATGTCTTTTTCCAGTTCTTTAATTTGCGAATTGAGTGCTGTAAGTTCCCCTTGCAGCTTTTTCAGTTCAGCCTTTTTGGCTTGTAGGGAATCCACTTGCTGACTACCACAGCTGGCCAAAAACAGCCAGAGGCTCAGTAAGGTGATTCCGTAAGTAGGTAAATATTTCATTTGGATGTAGGTTGATTTTAATAATATTGAAAAGCACGTATGGCTTTGTAATAATCTAATTTGGTCAGGATATACTCTAAACGGCTATTCAGGTAGAGTGACTCTGACTGTTTGAGTTGGGATTCTGCGTCATTAACCTCAAGGCTTGACCCGACTCCTTCTTTGTATTTTATATTGCTCACTTTGTACACTTTTTCGGCAAGGCGTTTATTTTTTTCCTGGGATTCAAGCTGAGATTGGGCATTGTGTAAGGCGCTGAGGGTCTGGCGCATTTCCATCCAGGATCCATTGACAAGCGCCTCCATATCTGCATTGATTTTTTCAATCTCAAATTGAGATTTTTTGATCTGGTTGCTTTTTTGGAAGCTGTCAAAAATGGGAACATTTAATTGTAAACCAACAGCACCTATCTTATAATTAAAGTCCACGGTATTGTCCCACTGCCAGTTCCATGAATAGTTGCCAAAAGCATACAGGTTGGGGAGAAAACCCACCTTGTAGCGGCGCATATTGAGGGTTTCGAGGGTCCTCTGTGTTTCTAGAGCCTTATAATCCAGGCCTGTAGTGGGGTCATATATACTTTCTATATCTTCAGGAAGAGCCGCAGCCTCAATCTCTTCCAGGTCATCATTCAACTCTATCAAGGAATCTACCGACATGCCCATTTGGAATTTGAGCATATTAAGACTGGTGGGTACCATTCTGAGGGCTCGTTCTTTTTCAGCCTTTAGGTTGTTGAGATTGATTTCGATGCGGTCTACATCGATCTTTTCGGCAAAGCCTTCCTCCCAGAGTGCCTGAGTCTCTTGGTAAAGTTTTTCGGTTCTAGTCAGGTTAGCATCTAGCTGATTGAGGAGCTCTTGTGAAATCAAGGCTACATAGTAGGCCCTGCTGATATCGTAGATCACTTGTTCTTTGCTGCGCTGGCTTTCAATTTGAGCCAAGTCCTTAACAGTTTGTGCGGCCTTTAGTCCCAGAAAAAATTGTCCATCAAATACCAATTGATTGAGGGTAATTCCTGCTGAAGCTTGCCAAGGGAGTCCAAAGGGAATAGATTGGAGTTCACCATTTTCTCCTGGCAAAACAAATACCGGGAGCTCAAAATTATTCTGAACATTGGCCGTGCCTTCTATTTGAGGAAGACCATTGGCGAGGGCAATATTGACATCCTTTTGGGCGACGGATTCCTCCAAAAAAGATTTCACCCTACTCGAATGGTGCTGAAGCCCGTAATCTACGCAGTCCCTGACTCCCATGCGGGTAGGCAGTTTTTGAGCATAGAGGCTTTCACTACTGAGTAGGAGTAAAACTCCCATGGAAAGTAGACTCAGAAAGGTTTTAGGAAGTAGTTGGATAGCTTTCATGTATTAGGTATTTCTCAATTAGTTTTCTGCCGGTAGCGGTAGCAATCCCATATAGGTAGAGCTCGAAGAGCTGAAAATGCGTTTCTGCCAAATTAGTCTGGGCTTCGGGGAAGATGGATGGGTCGAAACCCATTTGTATAGAATTAACACGCATACGTGATACGATGTTTACGTTGATCTCGGGGCGGTAAAGACCTTCCTCAATGCCGCGGACCAGATTTTCTTCTACTTTTTGTTGGATAAAGCCATAATTGTGTTTTTCAACAACCTTCCAGGAGTCTGGATAATATTTTCTTACCTCATGGATCATGGAGGGCGAAATCTTCTGAAATAGTTGGACGGCATGTTTCATGAGACGTACCAATTCATCCACTGCGTTTTCCGAAGCCTCAATAATGGCCCAACAGGTTTTCTCTTCCTCTTCGATTAAGGAGGTACATACCTCGTTAACAAGGATCGATTTATTCGCAAAAAGTTGGTAGAGAGTCTTTTTGGATATGCCGAGATCACTTACCAGTCTATCGGTTGAGACAGTTTTAATACCTAGCTTAATGAATAGGTCTCGGGAATGTTGAAGTATTCGGTCTTTGGTATTCAATCTTTTAGGGTAAAAACTTAGGAAACTTTCAAAGTGTTCAAAGTTTCTGTTCCGTTTACGGAAGAAGATTGAAAAGGTTTTGGAGGTGCGAAGGTAGGTGCTTCAGGGATAATTTTCAAAAATAAAATAAAAAAAGAAGCCACCTGTTGGATAGGTGAGCTCCTTATATTTTAGCATATTACCCTGCGAAATTTATTTCAATACCCAGCAGGAAGGGTTAAAGCGCTTGTAGGAGTTGATTTCGGTATCGTTGAGGTGATTGAAGAAGACGGAAAGGGTCTTTAGTTGAGGGAGCTTGTACAGGCATTCCAAAGATTCGATGGCACAGCCATTCGTATACAATTCCTTGAGGTTGTGAAGATAGCTCACCCCTTCGAGGTCTACCTTATGCGACTTGGGATAGGAGATATCGAGTAACTCCAGCGATTGAAGATCCGAGAATATGTCGGTATTTTCAATGTGGCAGAAGGTAGCGGAGAGTGTTTTTAGGTTTTTGAGAGAAGCAATGGGAGCAAAATTCCAGATAGCGGTGTCGCTGATATCCAGGTGCTCCAGTTGAGGCATGAAATACAAGGGATACAAGTCTGTAATGGCGGAGTTGGAACAGTCAAGCTCGGTAAGGGTGAGGATATAATCAATGTCGTTTTCATTGAAAAATCCCTCCAAATCGAGGTTTTCTGCTAGTACGGCTTTCCATTCGTCGGAAAGTAAATCCCACAGGCCATCCAGCAAGAGAGTTACATACGGTGAATTCATCATGTTGAGAAAAAGTTAGCACTTACGAAAGTTATAGAGGCATAACATACTTACCTTAAAATCAAAGTTATTTTTTTGGGTATTATTACTTGTGGAATATTCCCTCAAAAATGTTAATAAATAAGGCTTTGCCCTTAGGATGGCAGAAAAAGGTGGGTACTTTTGCTAGAGTAAAGATAAGGGAATTGTCGAAAAGTCAATAACTTTGGAACAAAAAAAAGAAAAAAAACTTCAAAAAAATGGGTAAGAAAAATTTAATAATAGTTATTTCCTTATTTTGTACTATATGCATACACAATATAAAAATTGTGGCCCAGGACTCATATGAAGGACAAATTGGGCTAACTGCCGGAGTCGGTGCAAGTTTGGTTGGATCCATTTTCGATATAGTTACGGGAACAACAGGGGTAGAGGGAAGTTCCTCTCCGGTGCTGAATATTATGGCTGACTATAGTTTTTCTGAGCTCGTGAGTTTGGGATTGGCCTTTTCTCATCAGTCTTATGAGATCGCATTTGACGATAGTCAAGGGGATTATGTGGACAATATACGCTGTTTAAACTTCGGTGTAAGATTATTGTTACATTTTGTCCAAAATGAGGAGTTGGACCTCTATGGAGGACTAAGGGGGAGTTATACTAACTGGGCAGCCAATTCTACTAATACGCTAGCGGGATATGATCCCCTCCGGGAATTCACCCTCAGCAATGTGGGCCTTCAGCCTGTGATAGGAGCCAGTATATTCTTTGATTCTACTTTGGGAGTCAATTTGGAATTGGCTCCAGTGGGGGTGTATTATGCGGCGGTGGGGCTTCACCTCAGGTTGAGCGCGGATGCCTTGGCTATGAGGTGAGAAAAGGGCTTATAAGTCCACGGTCGACGGTCCATCGGTTTGAGCTTGTAGGGGAGAGCGATAAGGGGAGAGTAGGTTTGTGATGAACATAACAACTCGCACCTCACCTCTCTCCTGGCACCTCTTACCCACCGGCCTTACTGCGGACTATCGACTAAAAAACCCGCTAAGCCTTGCTCGATACGAGCGAAACTCCTATCTTTGCTGTCCATTCAAAAATGCACTCGTAGCTCAACTGGATAGAGCACCTGACTACGGATCAGGAGGTTGAGGGTTCGAATCCTTCCGAGTGTACTACTCCAAAAGGGCTGAGCGAATTTTTCGCTCAGCCCTTTTGGAGTAAGGGGTTTTTTCTGAGAATAATAGGATATTGATTATTAGTGAAAGGGATGGGCTTGATTTTGGCATATTCAGATAAGGATTTAAAGATAAGCCTTACTCCTAGGATGCTTCAGAATTCCTTTTTCAGCCCCTGAGCGATTACCCAGTGTTGAGAAATATGTTCTTGTTCGAGTCGTAAGTTATTTTCCATGAGTTTTTGGCACATTTCCTTCTCCTCAAGGCTTAGGTTCGGAGGAATATCTCCTTGAAAAGCTTTGCCTCTTACTACATATATTTGGAATTTATCATAGGTCAATTGATCCATTAAAAAGGAGTGTACCTGGGGATAGTTTTTCCTAAAAATGGACAAAATGTGAAAGCCCTGGGCATCCAAATCCCCCCAATACCATATTTGGCTATTTTCCAAGTTTTTTCCTTTTATTTCCTTGACTGAGTATCCCTTCCCCCAGATTGCCATCCCATTTTTCACAGGAGGAAAGGTCAGAAAGGTTACTTGGTTCTCAATTACAAAAACCCGAATCCTAGGCTCAAACGTCAACTCTTGGAAGCTATAGGTTGGTAGGGCTACTTCCTGGAAGGGAAAGCCCAGTTGTTTGGTAAGCTCTGGATCGAGAAAGCGCATCCGAATCCAACTGGGGGGCCGTTTGAGGGCAAGCCGCTCAAAAGAAGTTTTTCGATCCCAATCCATTTTCTCTTTGATAGAAAGCTCTTCCAATAACTGTTCAATTATGCCTTTGTGTGTTTCAACAAATTTGGAATGAACTTCAATGGGAAGTTCTCTTGGGTACAGGTTGGGCCGAGGATTATCCTGGTAGAACAGAATAACTTTTACCAAGTCTTCCCACTTATTGGCATATTTGAGAAACCTGAGGGGTTTTTCTAGAATCCAGGGGCGTAACAAAGGAACCTTTTGGAGTACATAGGAACTTTGTTCCAGAAAGTCTTTAGTAGTTTTTTGCTTACCAATAAACTTGAGGTAATCCTGTTCTGTCGGGAAAAATAGCTTGGTAGGGAGGGTTTGGAAATTGTTGGTTCGTGACCTTATACGGTTCATCTCAAGTTGGTAGCCAAAACCTTTTTTATCCTTAGAATGGTTTTTTAGTTCACTAACCCATTTATCCAGCTCCAGGATAGGGGCATTAGCTCTTACTTTGGGGAAAAGGAGATACAAGGGAAAAAAGGTGTCTAGCTCTTCTTCAAGCACTGCAACCAAGTAGTCAGAATATTTTTTTTCTGCCCGTTTTTGAATGGTTTTTAGCATCACGGATTGATTCTGGCTCTACTTACTCTCAGTTTTTCCTGTTCTTCCTGCCACTTTGTATGAAATTCCTCGTAGCTCATTTGAGCAAGGAGGGATTGATTGGTTGATTCATTTCGGTTCACAATATTTACTGTGGCTATGTACTCACTCACGACATTGATTTTATCCGCAGGTGTAACAATCATTAATTGAAGGTCTAGCTTTCTGAATAACTCCATCGCGTATTTCGAATTTCGGTAGTCAAGGTTATTAAAGACTTCGTCTATTACCACGAAGCGGAAGGATTTTGTGGTAATTTGATTGGCTTCTAAGCCAAATTGATAGGCAATGGCCGCTCCAAGAATCGTATAGGCTAGCTTTACAATCTGACCACCAGACTTTCCTGAAGACGACTCATATCTTTCGATTTCCTCTCCGGAATCCCGGTCGTATTCCGTCGCCGAGAAATCCATCCAGCGTAGCACGTCCGTTACCTTTTGCTTCCACCTGTCAAATTCCGGGTTTGAAAAGCGATCGATTAGCTTTTTTATTTCGTGAAAGATGAGTTCATTTTCATCTGGATTATCACTTCCGACGTCCGGGATACAGTTTCTCAGCATCCGTTTGAACCCTGAAATATCAGAGTCATGCACTGACTGCGAATTTAGCCGTATCAAGCTCCCCTTATTAAATTCTATTAAGGAAAGAGAACGGTTGAGCCTAGTAATTCGTTGTCGAATCTCCTCCTCTTTTGCACGTAGAGAGTTATCAAACTCCGAAATCTCATTGACAATATTTTTGCGAAGTAGCTTGCGAAAGCGCTCCTTGTGGTGAGGCAGGTCTTCCTGTTCAACTTTTTCCAAATAGGCGAGGAAATCTGGGTAATACCCCATTTCTGGACGTAAATCTGTCCCTTTTTCTGGGAAATCTTTGAGAAAATGGGTCATAATGCGGGTCATCAGTACCTCGCTTTTTTTCCGCTTATGGTCTATCTCTTCGATTCTTTGGGTAAAATTATTCCTGAGAGAATCCAGTGCTTTATCTGCCTTATGCACAGAATCAATCAAGAGCTCAGAGGCTTCATGAGAAATTTCGGGAAAGCTTTTTGAACGGTCATCTGGATTTAATCCCATGACAATGGTTTTCAAAGAATCCAAGTCCCTATTTATCCGGTTGATATTACCTTCACTATCTCCGATGACTCGATTTGTAGCGGATTCCTCCTTCCTCAAACGAACAAGCTCTTCCACAATCTCCACCAGTTGCCTGTTAAGGACCTCTAATTGGTCATTTTCTGATTCTAATTCCTTGAGGCTATCCTGAATATTTTGGAGGTGGGCTTGAACACTTAGCCAGTTGATCTCTTCGAAATCGACATACTCTTGCAGAGAATTCAGGGTCTCGATCTTTCCTTCAATGACTATACGTTCTTGTTCCAAGGCTTCTATCCTTTCATACATTTGATGAATTTCTATTTGAACGTCCCTCAATTGGACCTCTAAGGCTGTTATCTTTTCTTTGTTTTCCCAACCGAGTATATACCTTGTTCTATCATTGATAGCATGCCTGTCATCTTTTTCATGAAGTGTCTTGCCTGTGCGTATCAACCCTGAGGGGGTCATAACTTTCTTGGCATTTTTGGCAGATTCCAAGGTGTAGGCACATCTATAGGAATAGAAATTTAGCAATTGGAAGGAAATCCATTCCTTAAATTCAGAATTTTGTTTGATCTCTAGTTTATAGTACAAATCATCCTTATGTTCTGGTGAAGGGGCGATTCCTTGAGACTCCTTAACTCGGTGATATTGAAGCCGGGATTTTAAATGGGTTTGGCTCACATAATTTGTCAAGGCAGAATAGTATCGCTCAGTTACTATAAGCCTCAACCCAAAATTGTGTAACACGCGCTCTATACTTCCTCTCCACTCATTTTCTTCCTCTTTTACCCGGATGAGTTCGCATACATAAGGAAGTTCTTTTTCTTCGATGTGCAATGCCTCGCATATACTTTTGCGCAATTTAACCTGATTGATGGGGACCAAACTTTTTCTTTCCTTCAAAGAGTTAAGTTCCCGTTGGATTTCCTTCTGGCGTTGCTCAAAGGGGACCAAGGACTTGTGTAAATCTGTTGATTCCTGTTCCTTGGCCTTTCGGTGTTCATGTAGTTGTTCTTTAATGGCCTTAGCGGAAGCCAGGGTTCCAAAGAATCGTTCTCTATTGGGGTCTGTTGGGAATTCCAACTGGGTTGCCAGGGCATTGTAACGTTTGGCAGAGTGTTTTTTTCTGCCAAGGTCCATTTCTGCTTGACGCTGCTCTTGCTGGAGGGTCTGCATTCGCTGGTAGGCGGCATTGCGACTACGCGCTGCTTCTAATTCAGACTTTTGCGCTTCGACTCGAGAAATACCTGTTTGTAGGGTTTTTAGTTTATCTTCGGCTATCTCAAGTCTTGTTTCCTCCTTGTGCAATTCTTTTTGAAATAGGTCAACCTTACGCTCCGCAATCCAATAGGGTAGTAGATCTCTAAGGCGAACCCACCTAGGTCTATCCAGGTCTAATTTTTCCCACTTTTGGGCTTCTGATCTCAAGGGGAGAAGCTGCTGTCGCTGTTTTTCCGCTTTTATAATTTGGTCATGACATTCGTTGAGGTTTTCATAGTTATCCTTCAATTCTTGGATTCTTTCCTGCATATCTTGACGCTCCAACATGTGATCTCTCACAAAATCATTGAGGTTTCCAATGGATTTCATGGCGACAGTTTGGTTAAATAGATCCAAAGCACGGCTGGTCTGTAGGCCTAACTTGTCGGAGAAATCAGCAGCGTAATCTTTGAATGTATCATAAAGAGAAACATGAGGCTCCTTTTTTAAATTTCTGCGCAGTTCTCGATTATCATTTGCCTGAAAGTGCTCGTGTATGGTTATTTCTTTACTGGAAATTATATAAAGTGTTCGAAGTTCCTCTCCTGAAAACCAAAATGCCTGTGCTAAGCAAAGGGTTTGATTCATTCCCTGATTAAAGAAATGACCCATTATGACTGAATAGCAATTTTCCTTTCGAGGTCGGAGGTACTGAATTTTTATACCTACCTCTTGATCAGAAATGTTTCCATAAGCCCCCATGACATAGGTTTTGGAAGACCTGCTGGACTTCCGTTCTGTGCCTGAGGCAAGGTTATAATTTCTTTTTTTGCTTGGTACAAGTAGGGTCAGCATAGCATCTACGAGGGTGGACTTTCCCGATCCGTTGGGGCCTGTTAGCAGGGTCGTCTCTCCCTCGGGGCGAAGTGTAACAATATGGTTGTGAAAGGTTCCCCAATTATAAAGTTGAAATGATCGAAGTCGGAAACCTGAGCTGGCGTTTTGGATATCAAATAGGGAGTTCATCTTCTTGTGTAGTTTGCTTATGGACCAACTTTTCTTTGATTATTTCTAGTGCATCTGCTGAAATACGAGCTTTTATGATTCGCTCGACATAAAAGATGTCGGCTTGGCCTTTGACTTCTTTTAACAATTTCATTTTGATTGCCGTGCTGATGGATCGGTCGATATCCTGACGAAATTTCATTTCATCCGAATCCCGGAAAAAAAAAGGAGCCATTTCTTCGTAAAGTTCCATCTTTCTTACTAGGGGTCTTCCCATATCCAAGGCCCTCATGTCGTGTTCGCGCAATCGCTCCCTAAGTAAGACACAGAGCAGGGTAGTCCTGTAATCTAAAGCCCTATCACTCATCATTTTGGGAAGTCTAGGTCCTTCATAGTCTGCTGGCGGTTCAGGGTCTTGCAAAAAAGCATACCCTTCTATCTCATCTAGAAAAAGGACTAGGCCAATTTTTTCCAACCAGGCTTCTATAAAGGCTCGATTTTTTAGCAGAAGTTCCCAGTGATCGGGATGCTGGTGTTGGCTGATACTTCCTTTCAGTAGCATGCGTAAAATAGGGGCATAGGAAGGTATATTGGCGTAATCTATCATAGGTTAAAAACTACTTTGGGAATTTCTACCTTTCTAAACGTATCAAGTTGAATTCCTTTGGGATCACACAGTTGAATGCGAACATATTCCTTTATTTCTGTGTCCACTTCATTTTTATCTTCTTCACGCGCGATGAGGAGATATGCCACCAATTCTGCCAAACCACTCTCTACAGGGAATCTTTCCAGTAATTCGGGTAAGGGAACCGTACTTTTCTCTTTGAACATTGCTTGTAAATTTTTTCTAAGACGAAGCGTATCTAAGGGGATTTGTTGAGTCAGCATCATCACTGCTTCTTGGGCTCCTACATCATTAATTTGCCCCTGATTCCTTAAGTCAAAGGAAACGGTTGGACTGGGCTTCCATAGCTTTCGTGCAAGGGGGAAAAACACTTCGGGTTTTAGTTGAATGTTAAAAAACCCGCGACTGATTCCCACAGATGGATCCCTTTCTAGAGAAAGGCGTTTAATTTCGTCTATCAAGGTGGATACCCGACGGTTTTCAGCTACCGTATCTTCATCTAGCACCCTGCGTAGCTGTTCGATCATTCTGCGGTTGGAGCGCAATACCTTACTGGCAGCATTATTTAGGTTGTGCACATAGCCCTTAAAATATTGATCATCTTCTAAGTCGACAATCTCTTGAAGGGAATATAGGTAATCCACAAGAAGGCGAAACTCATCTTTCCTTTTTGGGGATCGTGCAAAATCCCAAAAGGCCTCAAAACTAGCCCCCTGATCTGACTGGTTCAATTCCTCCTCCGCATCTAGGGTAAACCCAACAATCTGTCCCCTACTTTCCTGTTCTACCAGATGGCGACGTTGGATTTCTTTTTTGATGGATCGAAAATTTTGCTCTACCTCCCTAAAATCCCCCAACAAGTGGCGGGCTTCCATTTTGGCTAGGTTATACTGTTCCCGCATTTGACGCCCACTCATCCTTGGAGGGGCCTTGCCAGATTCTATAGCCAGAATCCTTTCTTCTAGTTCTTTTCTTTGTCTTTTTAGTTCCTTTAACAACTCGCCTTGATCCTCCATGCTCTCATAGACCACCGTTTTCAAGCGTTCTAAAAGGGTGAAAAACCGAGACTCAGTCCCCACAAAGCTCGTATCCAAAAGGTCTTCCAGGAATTGGAAAACCTTTTCGGTTGCAGGTGCCAGTTCTACTTCTGGCTTGTCGTTTTCCTCTAGATGAAGAATGAATATATATCCTTCTTTTTCCCACTCCCTCAAATAATCTTTGGGAGCTTTTCGGTAGGGAAGGTCGGGTTGGAATTCCTTGATCTGTGTGAGAAAAGAACTCAAGCTTTGAATAAGGTCTTCGTAAGGAATGTGGAGCTTGGAAGGATCTCTGAAAGCCTGTTGTAAAAACCCTAAAATGAGAGGAGCATTGTGGGCGCGTAAGATTGCCACCTCCGGTGAATTCTCTAATTGGCGCTGAAAGTGATCGTGTTGCCGCATCCTCAAGAAATTAAACGCTTTTTTTATTTCATACTAAAATATGGATATTTTTTGGAAAGACTTTGCTAGGAGAAAAATGCTTACAGCCTATCTTATTTATAAAAACGAAGCTTCACCAATTGCAAAATTTCATACACCAGTACTATCCCCAAGTTCCCAAGGAATTTTGCAAGCCTACACACCTAAGTTTGTAGTTTTAGTTATTCTTCCTCACCGCACCAACAATACATTGCCCGTCATCGGATGTACAGCATACTCCCCCAAATCATCATAGCCCTCCCATTCCAAAAACCAAAAGTAGACGCCTTCTTGGGCTTCTTTTCCATTAGGCGTCTTCCCATCCCAGTTGGCTTGTAAGTCAGCAGAGGTATGGACCAATTTCCCCCAACGGTCGAAAATTTGGAGCTTGATTTTTTGGACAAATTCGGTGGTCAAGGTCATAAGGTCATTGATCTGATCTCCGTTGGGGCTAAAGGCATTAGGCATACTGAGCTGGGCTGGGCAGCGTTCGTCGATGAGGAGGGTATCGACGCCCGAACAGCCATTTTCTTCCCAAACCTCAACAATGTATTCTCCTGCTGTTTCCACAACTTTTGTCTCCTGGGTCGAAAAATCTTCCCATTGATAGGCTGTATAAAGACCCGGATTAAGGGTGAGACTTTCTCCCTTTGGTGGGCAAAAAAAGGTATCTAGCCCCAAAAAGGGTTGAGGAGTTGGGATAATGCTTACCTCAGTTTGTGCAGGCAAGGTAGCGCAGGTCTCTGTTTGACCGATGACGGAATAGGTTCCACTCATGGCTGGTTGGACATTGGACAGTCGAACTAGGCAAGTATCTGCGGAAAAATTCTCGGGTCCACTCCATGCAAAGCTAATTCCAGGATTTCCCGTTACTTCCAGCAAAAGCGTATCCCCCTGGCAAAGTAATTGAGAGGCTAGGGCCATAATCTCTTCTTTTTCTTCTACCCGGACTGAGCTTTCAAATGCGTTTTGCGTATCCAGACATTCATCGGTAAGGTTTAATGAAAGTGCATACTCGCCAGGATTTTCGTAAGTGTGTTGGGCAACAGCTTCCTCAGATTGTATCCCATCCCCAAAATCCCACTGAAAGACGTAACGTTCTTCATTAAGCCCTAGGTCAATGGAAAAAGGGTCTCCCAGACAGGCATCCAAAGGAGGAAGTTCGGTATTGAGCTTGATAAAATTGGCTCCCCCGTTATAGGCGTAGGATTCTACGTCTCCGTAGCCATAGACGATAGCTGAAACTCCGCATCGTCGGGATTCAAGGGTGTGGCTGCCAGGGCTAACCTGAACTCGGGTAAAGGCATACTTGGGATTGGCTTCTAGAACCTCGAAAAATGAACGAAAATAGGAAAGGGGATTCCCATCTAGTAGGACAAAGCTGGTATCTTCCGTTTGGGTAGTGATATTGACATAATTTTCATCGATCGCCTGGAAGGAGGAATTGAAGAAGGTGAGCTTCTGGCGGGATTGCTCGATGCTATTTAAAAGGACCATAGAAGGATCTCCAATAGGATGACTGCTACACGCCGTACCAATAACATATTGAGCTACGGCAATGGGCTTATCGGATTGGATAAAGGAGGGGAGGGCCTGATTGAATTCTCGGAATTCTCCTCTATTTAACACGAAATTATTTACTCCCTCGCTGCTTTCTACAGAAATTGGGGTATTGTCTTCAGAGGCCATTATTCGAATTACATCATAGGGATTGTGGATAAAGGGCACCGTGACAAAAGACTTACCCCAAGTACTGACGGGATACATTTGTTCCAGGAGGTTGTCCCGCCATTCGCAAAAACGAGGTACCTGGGTCCAGGAAGTTCCGGCGAACAAGGCAAAATTCTTATTGGCACTTACATAGGATCCGGTAAAATCATCATTGGGATCCGCTGCTTGTATCTGATAGCTTTGGCCTTGGTTAAGTAGTACTTCTATGGGACTTCTATTCAAAGACCTGCCTTTGCTTGCCGCGCTCAATTCTATGTGTAAGACTGTGCTGTCTTCTGTTGCCACGACCAGGAACTCTGAGGGATAATCCGTATTTCCTTGTCGAATTCCGCTATAGGCCATCACCCAATATTCACTGCCCAAGGATTCTACCGGTAAGACTACGGAGGCTTCCGAGCGCATACCAAAATACTGATGTATATATACGGAAGAGGGGGCCTCCATGCTTACCAAGATGCCTTTGGCATTGACGGCTTCGGATCCCCTGTGTTCAGCAGTGGGGGGAAGATTGACCAGGTTTACTGTATTGGCTAACACGGTAATTTCCCTACTCCAACCTAAGGCCGGTATGCTGATTGTTCCAGCGGTATTTTCTTTGGATGTGATCATGGCTACCATGGAATTTTGGCCTACATCTCGGTGCTCCATAAAACCGAACCAAAATTCCTGTCCCTCATTGGTTTGGCTGAAACCGAAGGATATACATAAGCTGACTAGTAAAATACTGAGAAGAATGGTTCGTGTATGAGGCATGAAGCAATTGGGATTCAGTTTCTTAAGATAAGAAAATTTAAGGTAGACTATAAAGTAATAAAACGGAGAGGGGCGGAGACGCTGAGTTTTATACCTACCTTAGTAGTTAGAGAATTTTAAAGGAGAAAAGTAGAGGGCTTTATGTTGAAAGACAGATGAAGGTTCCTGTTTTTTACAAAGGCGAAAAATTGAATAAGGTATTTTTACTTGATATATTAGGGGAAGGCGAAATCATTCTTGAGTTAAAGTGTGCTGAAGCGCTACTGCCTGTTCATGAAGTTCAATTAGTTACCTATCTTAAATTGGCAAACAAAAAACTTGGACTTTTACTAAATTTTAATGTCCCCTTAATGAAAGAGGGAATAAAGCGAAAAGTCAATGGACTCTCATAATAGATTATTTTTTAAAGACCTAAAATTCTCTCTGCGTCTCTGCGTCTCTGCGTTTTATATTTTTATCCTAATTGTGCTGTTAAGCACCATTATTTCGAGTTGCCAAAAAGGGCCTACCCCTCTACAAACTCAAGTTCTCCCTGACAAAATAGATTTTAATTTTCATATAAAACCCATCCTCTCAGACAGGTGCTTTGCCTGCCATGGACCGGATGAGAAAGCTCGCAAGGCCAACCTTAGACTAGATATAGAAACAGAAGCTTTTGCGGCTTTGGATAGTTTGGGGGCGCATTTTGCCATAGTTCGGGGAGATGTGGACCAAAGTGAATTGATTAATAGGATCTACAGTGAAGATATAGACGAGATCATGCCGCCGCCGGAATCTAAGTTGAGTTTAACAGAGAGGGAAAAGGAGATGTTGAAAAAATGGATCGAACAGGGGGCCGAATGGAAAGAGCACTGGGCCTTTATTCCTCCTTCCAAGCCTGAGATTCCAGCAGTTAAGCGAAAATCGTGGCCCCAAAACGCTATTGACCACTTTACCCTGGCCAAAATGGAGGAGGCAGGAATGTCTCCTAATCCGGAAGCTTCCAAAGAAAAACTCATAAGGCGTTTGTCTTTCGATCTTATCGGATTGGCTCCCACCCTGGAGGAAATAGATGCATATTTGGCAGATGAGGATCCGTCTGCCTATGAGAAACTTGTTGATAGATTGTTGGCTTCGCCCCGCTATGGAGAGCGAATGGCCATGGAGTGGTTGGATCTGGCACGTTATGCAGATTCTCATGGATACCAGGATGACCTGGAACGCAGCATGTGGCCCTGGAGGGATTGGGTGATAGAGGCATTTAATAAAAATATGCCGTATGATCGGTTTGTCTCTTGGCAACTTGCGGGTGATTTAATGCCTGATGCGAGCTATGAGCAAAAGTTGGCGACGGGATTTAACCGCAACCACAAGATCACCCAAGAAGTAGGGGTGGTAGATGAAGAATACCGCGTGACCTATGTGCTGGATCGGGTGAATACCTTTTCCACTGCGTTCTTGGGCCTCACCGTGGAATGTGCCCAGTGTCATGACCATAAGTACGACCCTATTTCTCAAAAAGAATACTACAGCCTCTTTAGTTTTTTTAATCAAGTCCCTGAAAAGGGTAGGGTAGACTATGGAGTGGAAGTTGCTCCTCCCAGCATTCCTCTTCCGGAGGAAAAAGCGAAAAACATTCGAGGCTATTTATTGGGATTGTACAATTCTCAAAAGGAACAACAAGAAGCGTACATTCAGGAAAAATGGGGAGAAAAAGAGGAGACGGAGAACTTGGCTGTACAGGTTTCCTCCTTGTCAATTCCGTTTAGCCAAAATTTAAAGGCCTGGTATCCGCTTGATTACAGCGAGGACAATAGGTTGTTGGAGGTAAGCGCTGGGCTACATGGGGAAAACCTCAATGACCTGATTCCAGTCCCAGGGCAATTCTCTGGAGGAGTAGAATGCATGGGAACCAATTATGGTCGTCTCAATGCAGGGGCCGATCTGGACCTCAACAAGGGGTTTAGTTTTAGCTTTTGGATCAAATCCTTGGATGGAGGGATTAGAGGGGCCGTGTTAGCTGCGCTATCCAAAAAGGTCAATAAAAAGGGTATACATATTCCCAACATGCTATTGGAAGTAACCAATGACAAAACCTGGCATTTTTATGTCCAAAACCATCGAAATAAAACCAGCCTAAATATTCGAAGTAAACATACCTTGCCCGAAAACGAGTGGATACACGTTGTAGCCAGTTATGATGGTTCCAAAAAGGTGGAAGGACTCCGCTTATACATGAATGGGAAACGCCTGGAGGAACCTTTTGAGCAGGAGGATGATCTACGAGGAAGCATACAGTCCACCGGTGCCATGTATTTGGCTTCCAAAAATCCCTGGTTGGATCAGCAAAATAAAAAGAAAGACCAACGTGCTTATTTTAGTGGAGCGGCAAAGGGCCTCCAAGCTGGGCAGTTGGATGAATTAATGGTTTTTGATCGAGCCTTATCTGAGGAAGAGGTGGCTGATCTATATGAATTCGATCCCATTGAACAGTTAATAGAAAAAAACTCCCTTACCCCAGAGGACCGAAAACGTCTCTTCTTCCAGGAACTTTTTCGCAAGGATGAGACTTTCAAGACCCTTTCCAAACGCTTAAGAGAGTTCAAAATTCGGAAAATAAGGATGAGGGATATTGTTCTGAAGCCTACCATGGTGATGCAGGATCGAGAAGAATATCGCCCGACTTACGTGTTGGACCGGGGACAGTATGATGCGCCTACGGTTGAAGTTCATGCAGCTACTCCTCAAGCAGTTATGCCTTTTGATACTACTTTTGGAAGTAATCGTTTCGGTTTATCCCGCTGGCTATTTTCCTCCGGACATCCCTTAACCGCTCGGGTGGCCGTAAACCGATATTGGCAACTTATCATGGGGAAGGGGATCGTAGCCACCCCAGGAGACTTTGGTAGCCAAGGGAGCCTCCCTACCCACCCTGCCTTATTGGACTGGTTGGCCCTTTCCTTTGAAGAATCCCATTGGGATTTGAAGCGCTTAATCAAGCAAATTGTTATGTCGGCCACCTATCGCCAATCTGTAGCACATAGGCCAGAGCATACCGAGTTAGACCCTGAAAACACCTTTTTATCCAGAGGTCCCCATATGCGCTTACCCGCCGAAATGGTGAGAGACCATGCCTTGGCCCTTAGTGGCTTGCTGGGAAATAGATTGGGAGGACCCAGTGTGAAACCCTATCAACCCGCGGGCTTATGGCTGGAAATAGCTTCGGGGAACCAATCGCTGCGAAAGTATATCCAAGACCATGATGAAGACCTGTATCGCAGAAGTTTATATTCCTTTTGGAAACGCAGCCTCCCTCCTCCCTCGATGACGGTTTTTGATGCTCCCATGAGGGAACAATGTCGGATAGAAAGGAGGTCGACACATACCCCCATGCAGGCTTTGGTTTTGCTGAATGATCCTCAATTTGTAGAAGCTTCTCGGTTAATTGCCACTAGGATGGTCTTGGATGGGGGAAACTCACCTAGAGAAAAAATTGAATGGGCCTTTAGACTGGCTACCTCTAGAAAGCCCCATTCAAAAGAGTTACGTGTCTTGGAAAAGCTGTTTAATACTGAGCGTTTAGGATTTGAAAATGACGAAGCATCGGTAAAGCAATTATTATCCATTGGAGAGTTCCCGGTGAACCCACAGGTAGAACCGATTGATCTGGCAGCTTACACGGTGGTGGCCAATGCCATTTTGAATTTGACCGAGTCAATAATGAAGGGGTAAAAGGGTAGGTGAAAATTGAGAAATGAAAATTGAAAAAGGGGAAATTCCGTTGAGACAACACCATGGCTTGTCTCCTTAAACGCAGAAAAAATCCCCTGAGTTTATAATTGAAGTTTAGAGACCCATATGAAAGCAATAAAAGATAAATCCCCACTCGAACTCAGTAGAAGGGCCTTTTTGTCCAAAACAGGTGCAGGGATAGGCGTAGCTGCTTTGGCTTCTTTATTGCCAGCTTGCCTCTCTTCGGGGGGAGGGGTAACAGATACGCTTTCTCTCCCGGGAATTTTAGATAAACCTCACTTTCTGCCCAAGGTAAAGCGAATCATATATTTGTTCCAAAGTGGAGGGCCTGCACAAATGGAGTTGTTTGACTACAAGCCTTTATTGGCCGATCGACAGGGGGAGAATCTTCCAGATTCAGTGCGTATGGGGCAGCGGCTAACTGGGATGACAGCTAACCAGAAGGCCTTTCCGCTAAAAGGTGCCCATAGAAATTTTGCTCAGCATGGTGAAAGTGGAGCTTGGGTGAGTGAATTTTTACCCTATACCTCCCAAATCGTGGATGACCTCTGTTTCATCAAAAGCATGCATACCGAGGCCATAAACCACGATCCGGCAATGACCTTTTTCCAGACGGGCTCCCAGCTAGGGGGAAGACCCAGTATGGGCTCATGGTTGAGTTATGGCTTGGGCAGCTCGAACAAGAACCTGCCGAACTATTGTGTACTACTCTCCAAAGGGACTGGCAGAGTTGCGGCGGCTCAGCCCCTTTCTTCTCGCCTCTGGGGAACGGGCTTTCTCCCCTCTCAACACCAGGGGATTCAGTTTCGATCAGGAAAAGACCCTATTCTTTACCTAACCAATCCCGAAGGGATTTCTGGTCAAGGTAGAAGAAGGGTCCTGGACCACCTTCAAGCACTCAATGAGCAATACTACGATCAGGTTCAGGATCCGGAAATCCAGGCTCGAATTGCCCAATATGAAATGGCCTATCGAATGCAAAGCTCTGTCCCCGAAGTAATGGATGTATCAGGAGAACCAGAAGAGGTCTATGAACTATATGGAGAAGAATCCAGAATTCCGGGAACCTTTGCGGCTAATTGTTTATTGGCGAGGAGATTGGCTGAAAGAGATGTTAATTTTATTCAGTTGTATCACCAAGGCTGGGATCATCATAACGACCTTCCCGAGCATTTGGCGAAACAGTGCGGGGATACAGATCAGGCTTCAGCCGCTTTGGTGAAAGACCTCAAGCGCAGGGGTATGTTAGAAGATACCCTGGTGATCTGGGGAGGTGAATTTGGGCGGACTAATTATTCCCAAGGGATAGGACGGGGTCTTCGTTATGGTAGGGACCACCATCCTCGCTGTTTTACCATCTGGATGGCCGGAGGCGGGATAAAAGCTGGGATGAGTTATGGCGAAACGGATGAATTTGGCTACAATGTGGCAAAAGATCCTGTACATGTACACGACTTTCAGGCTACCTTATTGCACTTGCTGGGTATAGATCACGAGCGACTCACCTTTAAACACCAGGGACGTAGATACAGACTCACGGATGTCCATGGAAGGGTAGTCAATGACATACTTGCCTAAGAATGCCAGATACCGCCAAAAAAATCGATTTACTTACCCTGGGTAGGGTTTCTTTAGATCTTTTTTCGGAACAAATAGGCGCCCCATTCCCCCAGATCAAAAGCTTTGCTGCTGGGGTAGGAGGAAGTCCTACTAACATCGCAATTGGCACCGCTGTTTTAGGCCTAAAATCTGCTGCATGTACGGCAGTAGGGACAGATTATGTGGGGAAATATGTAAAAAACTATTTGACCCAAAAAGGGGTGGATTGCGCTTGGGTTTTTACCAAAAAAGGGAAGCGCACGGGCATGGCCCTATTGGGCATTGAGCCCCCCGATCAATTTCCCCTTACCTTCTATCGGGAAGATCCAGCAGATATATACCTTCATCCTTCAGATATTGCTCAAATTGAGTTTTCGGCTATTCGAGCGCTCCTGTTGTCAGGAACGGCGATGAGCCGCGGATCCTGTGTTCAGGCCTGTTGGGCCGCTGCAGAGCAGGCTTCTTTACAGGATACTTTTGTCTTCCTGGATTTGGACCTTAGACCGGACCAATGGGAGGCTTTTGCGGATTATGGAAGGGCTATCCGGCAGCTTCTTACTCAGGTGAATTGTGTGGTAGGAACAGAAGAAGAATTCTTTTCGGCCCTTGCCCCCAATCCCCTAGACTGGCCGGCAGGATCAAAGCTAAGGCCCGATCAGAAAATATTTCTCGAACGGGAACTCCCTCAACAATTTGCCCTATATCCCTCTCTTCGCGCCCTTATCCTCAAAAAAGGAGATAAGGGAGCTAGCTTGTACCTTAAATCAGGGGGGCAAAAAGAGATTCCTGGAATTCCTGTGCAATTGGTCAATACGGTAGGTGCAGGAGATGCCTTTGCCAGCGGCTTGATTTATTGTTGGAGATTGGGGAAAGAATGGGAAGATTGTGTAACTTTTGCGAATGGCTGTGGGGCCCTTATGGTTACTCGAAACGGTTGTTCTGAGGCCATGCCTACCGTTGAAGAGGTACAAAAGCTATTAACTTAATTGCATAGAAATTCCTAACCCCCCCAATACCTAAAATGATCTCCCCCAATCTCATCAAACCTAATAAAAGTCTTCGGACCCTAATCGAAGTAACTCCCCAAACGGCGGGCTGGGACTACCTGAGTTTCTCCGTCATCCAACTGAAAGCTGGCGAAAGCTACGAAAGGCAATTGGCCGGGGAGGAAATGGCCCTGGTGCCTTTGGCTGGCAAAGCCACCCTCTCTGCTTCAACTAATTCTTGGGAAACCCAAAGAAGTTCTGTCTTTACTCAAATGCCCGATGTACTATATCTAAGTCCTGGTGATCGCCTAAAGGTGGAAGCAAAGTCAGACTTTGAATTTGCCCTGGGATCTGCCCCTGCAGAGGGACGTTATCCCACCCGACTTTTCAGGCCCGAGGAACAAAAGGTGGAAGTTCGGGGAACCCTGCCTGCTTTACGTGAAGTTCACCATACTCTTGCATGGCCTCTACCAGCAGAGCGCCTCATTCTTTTCGAAGTTTATGTCCCTGGAGGAAACTGGTCGGGTTGGCCTCCTCATTGTCACGATCGATACATGGGATCGCCCTATTTGGAGGAGGTGTATTATTACCAGCTTGATCCCAAAGACGGCATTGCCTTTCACCGCAATTACCGGATAGATACCGACTATGATGAAATTTTATCTGCCCGAAATGGAGACTGTGTGGTCGTCAAAGAAGGCTTTCATCCCGTAGCTGCTGTCCCTGGTACACAGGTATACTTTTTGAATTATTTGGCTGGTGAATTGGAAGATGATGCCAGGAATTATACGCCCTATGAAGATCCGTCTACTACCTGGATCAAAGAAGACTGGGAAGCAAAAAAGCTACAATTGCCTATAGAATTTCACTAAATGGCCTCATCTCTGTGGACCGTGGACTATCTACTATTAACCTAACATATGCTCATTCCCCTTGCTCCCGTACTGAAACGTGCCCTCGCAGGCAATTATGCTGTAGGCTCCTTCAATGTGGCCAATTTTGAAATGATGGAAACGGTCATTCAATGTGCTGCAAAAAATCATTCGCCTGTTATCGTTTCGACAGCTGCTGTGGAGGCCCGTTACTTGGGTCCTGAGGTCGCCTTTTCCATGGCTCAATCGCTATCAAAGAAGCACGGTGTATCTGTCGTACTACACCTGGATCATGGAGACAGTGTGGACTTAGCCCTTGATTGTATTCATGCGGGATATACTTCAGTGATGTTTGATGGCTCTCATTTACCCCTATCGGAAAATATCCGACAAACTCAGGAGGTAGTTCGGGCCGCCCACCTGGTCGGAGTTTCGGTGGAAGGAGAGATTGGGAAAATTCAAGGGGTAGAAGACGATATCGAAATAAGTGAGGCAGAAGCCCGGATGAGTGATGCTGGAGAGGCTGGAAAGTACGTTTGGGAAACAAAGGTCGATGCCTTGGCGGTGGCCATTGGGAATGCCCATGGGTTTTACCTCGAGGAACCTGCTTTGGATTTTCAGCGGCTGGAGGAGATAAAAAACAAAGTAAGGATTCCCATTGTGCTTCATGGAGGTACCGGAATTCCCGAATTACAAATCCAAGAGGGCATCGCCCGGGGGATTGCCAAGATAAATTTTGCTTCCAAGGTAC
Organism: Bacteroidia bacterium; assembly: GCA_965263105.1. Taxonomy (GTDB): domain Bacteria; phylum Bacteroidota; class Bacteroidia; order J057; family J057; genus JBCCTX01. The sequence goes on from CBDHGL010000003.1 coordinate 4,320,724, forward strand.
GTAGGGCTTACATGAAGTCCATCTATCACGCCTTGAGCGCTAATCCAGAAACGACAGGGGTCCGGGACATCATGCAGTCGGGTCGTCAGGCCATGCATGTAGAGATCGAAGAAAGTATGGAAATGATGGGGAGTGTGGGGAAAAGGGGATAGTCGGTAGTCCGTGGCTTGTTGTGGGATTTGATTTTATCAAAATATCGATAATAATAAACTACCGACTATGGACCATTGACAACGGACCATTTTTCCTTTTTAATCCAAAGAAAAGAACATAAATTCAACCCAAAACCCTCGCACTATGAAGATAGGAATGAACCTCCTGTTATGGACTACAGATATAAATGAACAATTATACCCCATTTTAGAATCCCTGAAAAAGACAGGGTATGATGGAGCAGAAATACCCATCGGGGACGAAGGAGATCATAAGTACAAAGAGTTAGGGAAAAGGCTTCGAGAACTGGACATGGGATGTACAGCGGTTACCTCTATTTTTGAGGATGGAAACCCTGCCAGCTCAGATCCGAAAGTTCGCGCCAAGGCCATAGATCAAATGAAATGGCGGATCGATCGAGGCGTAGACCTGGGAGTAGACGTCATTGGAGGTCCCTATCATTCGGCCTTTGCCTATTTTTCGGGCGAACCCCCTACGGAGGACGAACGAAAGTGGAGCGCTGAAGTATTACGGCCTGTCGCTGAATACGCAGGAGAAGCTGGCATTATCCTCACACCCGAAGCCCTGAACCGCTTTGAATGTTACCTATACAATACCCTGGCAGATATACGAACCCTCATAGAGGCTGTAGATCATCCCAACCTTCGGATGATTTATGACACCCACCACGCCCATATTGAAGAAAAAAGCCAAAAGGAAGCGGTACATACACATGGAGATATTATCGCCCATGTGCATATTTCCGAAAATGACAGAGGCACGCCAGGTAAAGGCCAGGTACATTGGGATGAAACTTTTGAAGCCTTACAAAGCGTTGGATACGACGGATGGTTGACCATAGAGGCTTTTAGCCGAAATAAGGCAGAATTCGCTTCCGGCATCAATGTCTGGAGGAACTTTGCTCCTTCTATGGAGGAGGTATATGAGGAAGGCTATCGCTTTATCAAGGAAATGTGGGAGAAGTATGCCAGAAATTAGTCGACAGACCACAGTCCATAGCTTTATAAGGAGCGAGGAAGGAGGAGAGAGTATTATATTAAGTTCATTAGGACAACTCTTGCCTATCTCCTCTCACCTCAAGCCGTGGACCGTCGACTATGGACCATAAACTATTAACTTATGCACCCAAACGGATTTGTCGATTCTAACGGCACACAAATTTACTACCAGATACGAGGAGCTGGAGAGCCCTTGGTTTTACTCATGGGCTTTGGGGCCGATGGCAATGTCTGGGAATTGCATGCAGCTGAATATGAAAAGCATTTTCAGTGCATCATTCTTGACAATCGTGGCGTTGGGCAGTCGGATGCACCTCCGCCTCCTTACTCAACGGCTATGATGGCCAATGACACCCTTGCAGTTATGGACCATTTAGGGATATCAAAAGCAAAGGTTGCTGGAATCTCTATGGGAGGAGCCATTGCCCAAGAATTAGCCTTGAACCACCCAGAGAGAGTGAGTTGTCTGGCATTGATCAGTACCTGGCCTGCCTTTAACAATTATGCCAAAACGGTATATCAAAACCTGATCAAGCTCCGCAAAACCTCCAAACCGGATGATTTCATGGAACTGCTTCAGTTGTGGATATTTGCTCCCCCTTATTATGAGGTGGGGATGGCAGATCTCAAAGAAGGTCAAGCAGCAGCAGCTTCTAATCCCAATCCTCAGTCTCAGCAAGGCTTTGAAGGACAATTAACGGCTTGTATGAACCACGATTCGGTAGACCGGTTGGGACAAATTAAGGTGCCTACGCTCATCACTATCGGGACCATGGACATATTTACGCCTCCTCCTTTTTCTGATATTCTTCATCAAGGAATTGTGGGATCAAAACTAGAGGTATTTCCAACTGGAGGACATGTTCATCATTGGGAGGACTTGGAGCGATTCAATCAGGTTACCCGGGATTTTCTGTTAGAAAATTAGCCTTCTATAAATTGAACACAAGACCCCCTCTGACTCCCCCTAAAAGCAGGGGGAGAAAACAGGGGCACGGAGTTTAAGAACTGCTATTGCAGTTAATTTAAGGAGTTATCTTAACGCAGAGAATTATGGCTGCTTAAGCGTTCAATTGTAAGGACCCTTTGATAAAAATTCACAAGAAATCTGTGTAATTCTGCGTCAAAAACCAGTTCGCGGAATGAAATAAAAAGAATGCATCATGACCCAAATCAAACTCGCCTGCGAAACCTACACCTGGCAAATGCCTGGGGAGCAATACAAAGGAAAACTAGAACACATCATGGAAGTCTGTCAGACAGCAGGCTTTGGAGGTATTGAGCCTGAGACCAGTTTTATGCAGCATCTGGAAGATCCCGTTTTGATGAAAGAAGCGCTGGATAGACATGAACTCGATCTAGCTGTACTCTGTGTGGTAGAAGATTGGTTACTTCCTCAAGAAACGGCTGAAGAGAAAGCCCGAGCACAAAAATGGATTGATTTTTTAGGCCATTTCCCAGAAACGATTTTATTATTGGTTCAGATGCCAGGAAAGGACCGTTCCAATTTACAAGAGCGGCAGGCCAATTTGCTGAGTTGTGTAAATGCATTCGCGCAAAGAGCTACTGATAAGGGAATTACCTGCTCTTATCACCCAAATTCTCCTGGTGGGTCCATTTATCGGACAGAAGAAGACTACAAAATTCTATTGGGGGGCTTGAATCCTGAGGTGATAGGTTATTGCCCGGATGTGGGGCATATTGCCAAAGGGGGAATGGACCCCGTGGAAATCATGCGTAGATATAGGGAGCAAACCAACCTGGTCCACTACAAGGACATGTATAAGGATGGTCGTTGGGCGGAAACGGGAAAAGGAGATATAGATTTCCAAACGATTACCCACGAATTAGTTGAGTCGGGTTACGAGGGATGGATCATCATGGAAGACGAGTGTGATGAAGCCATTACCAACCCTGATGGGCTAACCCTGAAGGATGGGAAATGGATTCGGGAGGTTTTAGAACCCATGTTAACATAATTTTATTTTTATTGAGGGACGAGCCATGGCGTCGTCCCTACCTATACTACGGACTATGAACCACCGACTACCGACTCTAATAACCGCCCTTTGGGTAGCCTTTTCCTGCCAGGATTCCCCTCAAAACCCACCTCAAGATCCTACTTTTTCCTTACCCGAAGGGCCAGCAGCCATTTCCATGAGCGGAGATTCTTTGTATGCGACTCCCCCCAGTGAGGAATTGATTGCGAAATGGGCTGGCCACAAAAAAGCGTTTGAGGAGGATCCTCAAAACCCCGATAAGCTCATATGGTATGGAAGATTCACTGCCTATGCTGGAGACTATCAGGGAGCCATTGAGTTGTATTCTCAAGGAGTAGCGCAATTCCCCGAAGATCCCAGGTTTCTGCGACATCGAGGACATCGGTATATCAGCATTCGCAAATTTGATGAGGCCATTGAAGACCTGGAAAAAGCCAGTCAATTGATTGCAGGTAAGGCGAATGAAATTGAACCTGATGGCATGCCCAATGCACAGAATATTCCCATTAGCACTTTGCACGGAAATATCTGGTACCATTTGGGCTTGGCTTATTACCTCAAGCAGGATATGCCCAATGCTTCGAGGGCTTATACCCAATGCTTAAATTCTACTCAAAACGATGACAATGTGGTTTCCTCTACACATTGGCTTTATATGATCGGGAGAAGAATGGGAAAAAAGAAGAAGCCAAGGGATACCTAGAAGTTATCACACCAGAGATGGAAATCATCGAAAATTTCTCCTATCACAAAGCCTGTCTTTTTTACAAAGGAATCCTCACAGAAGAGGAGCTAGTTGGGGACTCGGGAGCTGCCGCTAGCAATGATGCGATTACCTATGCCTTAGGAAATTGGTATCAGTATAACGGTGAAGTGGAAAAAGCACAGGAAGTATTGGGTGAATTGCTTGAAAATGGAAGCTGGAATTCCTTTGGGTACATAGCGGCGGAGGCGGATTTGAATAGTCGGTAGTCCATGGTCGATGGTCCATAGAGCTATTAGGTGTCAGGAGAGAGGGGAGAGTTCTGTAAAAGCTGACTTTTCAACTCACTCCTCGCCCCTCTCACCTCAAAAAACTGTGGACGGTAGTCTGTCGACTATTAACCCATTCTATTCCTCCCACCCATGCTGCTCCCTCACCTGAATCATCGCCCCCAAAATATCATTCCAGGTTTGTTGTTTCAGCATCACCTCATTGGGGAACATGCATCCATCCCAACAGATGTGTTTGAATTTCTTAGTCAAACTTCCGTCTTCGTTGCGCAACCAGTGGCCAGCATCGGTAGCGATATCTAGTTTTCCCTTGGGGTCAGTGGCTTGGCAGTGTCTGCCTGTTTTGTCATGGGATCCCGATCCATGAACAGTTCCATCATTTTGAGCCACGTGAAAATCTATGGTCCAAGGCCTCATTTCTCGTGTAAGTGTTTTTAATCCCTCGGTCAGGGTGACTCTATCTTGCCAATCAAAGTCTTGGGGGAGGATTCGATGATCAGGTTGGTTATATCCCAAGAGGTAGAGTAGGGTATGGGCCATGTCGGCTTGAAAGCCAATGTTGGGCCGGTCTACCGCTTCCAGCGTGTCAAGCATGCTCCGCCAACTGTGCATTCCGCCCCAGCATATTTCTCCTTCTGCTGCCAAGCTTTCTCCGAAGTCTGCGGCTATATCGCAGGCCTCACGAAAGGTCTGAGCGATCAGCTGAGTATTCTTCTCTGGATCGCTAGCCCAAGTGGCCGGATCTACTGCGGAATCAATTCGGACAATTCCATGGGGTCTTATCCCCCATTCCCGCAATTTTTGAGCAATGCGACAGCCCTTTTTGACCTGGACCAGAAATTGCTTTCGTTCTTCAGCAGTCCCCATGGCGGAACCTCCGCCGGTGGGAACCCAAACCGGGGCAACTACACTCCCAATCTGAAGCCCGTGTGAGGCAATCATATCCACAAGCTGTTTCAGTTCATCATCGCTGGAGTCGATATTCACGTGGGGGTCATAGAGAAATAAGTCTACTCCATCGAACTTGATTCCATCCACTTCTGCCTTTGCGGTCATTTCTATCATGGTATGCAAGGGAATAGCTGGCTCAGAATCAGGACCTTTTCCGACCACACCGGGCCAGGCAGCATTGTGAAGTTTGGGATAATTGTGGGGCATGTTTATTAAAAATATTAGAATGGTATAAAAAGGTACTTAAACAGATGAGGCATAAGGGATGGATAATTTAACCAAGGTACCCTTTTCGGGGCGAAAGATTTGTAGATCGGCCTTGAGTTTGCGGGCAAAGGAGGTGATCAGGCGATAGCCAAGACTCTTAGAGGTGGAAGGGGAAAAAGAATCAGGTAAGCCCTTTCCATTATCTGAAACGGAGAGTTCTAGGTTTTCACCAATTTGCTTCAAGTTGATCACGATTTTTCCATCCTTTTTCTCGACGAAGGCATATTTCAGGGAATTGCTTACCAATTCATTAAGGATGAGCCCAATAGGAATAATGGTATCTACGTCTATGTTGAGTTCGTCAACATCAGTAGACAGTTCAATTTTTCCTTCGCTTACCTGATAATTATTCAAAAGACTTTGCGTGAGTTTATCAATATAGGTTAAGGAATTTACACCTACTAAATTTTCATCCAGGTAGAGGTTTTGATGAATTAGGGCCATAGATTTGACTCGGTTTCGGCCTTCATTCAGGGCTTCCAAGGCGGTTGGATCTTCAATTTGCCGGCTTTGGAGACTCAATAAAGAAGAGATTACCTGGAGGTTGTTTTTCACCCGATGGTGTATCTCTTTAAGGAGGGTTTCCTTTTGGTGGTTGGCTTCAGATATAACTATATTTTGTTGTTGAATCCTTCGATAGAGCTGATATAGTATGAGGGATACTATTCCAAAAACAGCAATTCCAATACCCAAGGCGATACTTCTTTGATTAGCAGCTTTAACTTCCAACTCGGCAATTTCATTTTCCGAATTCAACAAATCTATTTGGTAATCCTTTTCCTGTGAGAGATATTTTTCTTCCATTTCCCGCCTCATTTTGACGGTTTCTTCCTTGTTGAATTCCTTTAAGACAATTCGATGTTCATCCAATACCTGGTAAGCTTCTTTATGCCTATCTAAAGCAAAAAGTGCCTTGGCCTTTTGTTCTAAATAGTGAGCTTTATATTCGTGAAAATCAGAGTCCTTTACCAATTCTTCAATTCTATCAAGGTCTTTTAAGGCAGCTTTAGGGTCTAGGTCTTTCAGGTGCAATTTACAGGATGTGAGAAACAGGACAGCTAAATTATTGCTTTCAAAGGATAAACCTTCTTCCGCTGCCAGGGGATACAATAGTTTTTTAGATTCCTCATACCTCTCTAAATCAAATAAGGCGCTCCCTTTGGAAATTTCGCAAAGGATTATGTCATGTTCACTTCCCAACTGTTCATATAGATCTTGGGCTTTTTCAATGGATTCCAGGCTCTTTCCATACGCCTTCATTTTGGCATAGGCACTTCCCATATTAAATAGGTTGTTGGCCATACCCATAGAATCCTTCTTTTCGGTCCGGTATGCTAAGACTTCTTCATAAATACTAATGGCCTCATCATAGCGTTCGGCCATACGAAATAAAACGCCCAAGTTATTGAGGCATACAGCGCGCTTTTGTTCAAACTCATTTTCCCTGCAAATCTGAGCAGCCTCCCTATAGGTCTCTATGGCTTTGCTGACATAACTCGCATTGATCTGTCCTACCCCTCGGTTTATCAGCAAGTCTACCTTATTAATCAAGGGTAGTTTTTCTTCCTCGATAAACTTCAAGCCTATCTCTGACCAGTTATAGCTTTCATCATAATTCCCGCGTCTCCCTTCAATAGCCGTGAGACTTCTCCAACTCCGAATTTTACCGGGTGTGTAATCCAATTCTCTGGCCAAGAACTCTGCCTCCAGAACATGCTGATAGGCACTATCCAAGAGGCCATTCTGGTAGTAGTGGACCATCAGACTAAAATGTGCATGGACAGCAAACGTGTCCTGCCTGGATGATATTACCATCTTAAGGCTATCCACGGTGCTATTGGCCTGGCAAACAAGGAAGCTCTGTAGCGTGAGGCAGGCTGCAAGCAAGAGATGTTTAAATTGCTCCTCAACCATTAGTAGGATCCTCTATCAGGCTTATTAATTTGTCTATAGCCTCTTTTACAAAGACTGGATCTTCCGCATAGGTATCCCGCTCGATCACTTCTATATTGGGTGGTAAGCCCTCTATTAAGCGAGTGAAGAAGGCTTCATCCGATTCTTTATCCTCCAATATTCCTCCTGCATAGGAGTACCTTCCTACTCCCCCTTTGGGGATCATAAAATAGGCCTTGTTTTTCGTGTGTTGGAGGCGTTGACAGATATCGTCAGCTACACGCTGAATTTCTTCGACATTCAATCTCGGCACAAATACGACCGGACTGTGAAATACCCATTTGTGATTTTTATACGCCTCAGGAACTTCATTGGGCGGAACCAAAATACCCAGGTGTTCCGCCCCTCCTGGGCAAAAAACCTGAGGAAGCCCCAACTTGCCCCCAACGGTGAGACGTTCTGGCCCGCCAGCCCGTAAGACTTTCCACACATCATCAGCGATTTCACCCATTGCATAGTCAAATACAGCCCCAATAATTCCTTCCTTCATCATCTGCTCCATCGCCTGACCACCAGATCCCACAGCATGGAATACGATGACCTCATAGCCTTTGGATTCTATGTACTTAATAGCCTCCATGGATCCATTGGTCAGTACGCCCAGGTTAGACATACCGATAAGGGGCTTGTCCCCCTTTTCCATGACAAACTTGGTTTCGACTTCAGCCATGCCACAAGCTGCAGCTGCAGCATTGGCGAGGATTTTTCGGGTAAAGGGATTGAGCTTGAGGATATCACTCACTGAAAACATCATAGTGATATCCTTAATCCCCACAAAACCAGAGGTATCTCCAGAGGCAATGGTGGAAACCATGATTTTGGGTAAGCCATAGGGCAGGGCCTGCATGATATCACAGCAGGTGGATGTTCCTTGTGTTCCTCCCAAGCCCAAAACAGCGTGGACCTCGTCCTTGGCTATCTTTTCCTTCAGAATGGTGATACATCCGTTTACGACGAAAGGATTTGCCTTTTCCCTAGTAGGGTCTTTCAAGAGTTCCTCCAGATTCCCCCCACCAGCGCTAACAACTTCTTTTCGGCTCATATCTGCTTCGATACCCGCAATTCCTACTACGCCTATATCTAAAAGCAAGGCCTTATGTCCTCTTGCTTCGATTTGTTCTTTCAAAAAGCCGGCTTCCTGGTCCTTTGTGTCCAGGGTAACGAGTAAAGCAATAGTCTTTTTCATAGTGGGTTGGTATCGAGTTGTGAGTCGATAGATAAGTTAAGTCGGGAATGCTTTATTGTCAATGGAGGAGCGAAGAAAATCAAGGGAAAGGTTAAATGGTTGGATAGTCGACAGTCCACAGTTTGGGTTGGTTAAATGGTTGGATAGTCGACAGTCCACAGTTTGGGTTAGTTAAATGGTTGGATAGTCGACAGTCCACAGTTTGGGTTGGTTAAATGGTTGGATAGTTGACAGTCCACAGTTTGGGTTGGTTCTTGAGCCATACTAGCCTTCACAACCTAGACTGTCGACTATGGACCATTAAACTATCTAACTCTTTCTCCCACTGCACCATTAAACTAATTAGCCCTTCTTATTTCTCCTTTGGAAACCTTAAATCTGCAAACTCTTTGGCGGTGCTATATACTGCTTTTTCGATGGGGATACGCTCTGTAGACGACCCTGTCCAGATTCCATCCACACTGGTGTGATCCAGGATGTACTGCGCGTCTTCGGGGTTACTCATAGCTGCCCCATGGGCGATGAGCATCACATCCGGCTTGATCTTCCGCAGAACCTGATTCGCTTCTTCGGTTCGGGCGGCTGTCCCCTCGATGGTTTCTCCAGAGTCATATCCTTTGAGCCCCCCCTTAGTTGTTCCCGCATGAAAGCAGAATATATCAGGTTGGGCCTCCTCCATCATTTTAATGCTATCTTCCATGTTGAAGGCTAAGCCTACGGAGACCATGTCCATTTCTCTCGCCAAATTGAGCATGGCAATTTCATTGTCTAAGGTAATTCCGCTTTTGGTCAGGACACGGAATATTTCACTGTCCTTATCTACATAACTGATGGAAGGCCCAATATTGGAAGCGGCATAGACGCCCATGTTTTTGCAGTCCTGAAGCACCATGCGCATGTCTTTCAAGGGGTCATTGGCGTTGAGACAGGCACAAATAAAGGAATCACCTTTAATAGCAGGCATTATATCCTCTCGGGTGTAATCCAGTGTCTGCTTGTTAGAGTCCAGAATGGGCCACAGCATGGACATGGTGCCCATCCCATTTGACCGAAGTCGGGCACCGGAAAAAGTATTGATACAGTCAGCGCCTGCTTTTTCCAGCAGTTGGGCCACCAGGCCACTGCCAGCGCTGGCGATGAAAATAGGGAGTCGCGCATCTACTTTCTTGCGCAGTTTGGTCATTATTTCAGTTCGGGAGGTGTGGGGAACGATCATAAGTGGTTAATTGGTTTTATAGTCCATAGTCCAAAGTCAAGCTTTTTAATATTATATCTATCAGAAAAAAATGAATGGAAAAATGGAGAAATGAATAGAACTATTTTAGCGTCTTTCTTAATGCTTGAATCATTTTTATCAGATGCTCAAGCTTATTATATAAAACTCTGAATTCAGTATTACTTATATAATTTCTTCTTTTTCCTATATAAAGGCAACTGACTACTTCTATTGCAGATCGCACAGAATAACCCAAGAATCGGTTAAATTCTTTATTGCTCTGGCCTGTTGAACCTTCGGCAATATTCAAAGCAATTGAATCTGTTGCTCTCAAAATTTGACTGGAAAGAATATATCTCTCTTCCTTGGGGAATCCTTGAGTTAATATGTGAATATCTTCATTCAAGTCGAGTGCTACTTGCCAGACCTTTAGACTTTCAAATTTAAACGCCATTTCCCTAGAAATTAAATAAGATAAATTCTATTTCTAGAAAAATATATTGAAAGAGTTCCCCTACTTCATGGAATATTATATGGCTAAAGTCAACTTACCACCTTTCAAAATCCAGAAAAACAAACAATCCTATTCTGCTATCCTATCCTTCCAAACCCAAACTGTCGACTATGGACTATTTAACTATCAAACCCATTTAAATTACCCTTTCATTCCCCCCGTCAATCGGCACCTGGGCTCCGGTAATCTTGGAGAAAGTACCCCCCAGCATGGCTACAGCCAAATCCGCTACATCGCGTGAAGTAACTTCAACCTTGAGGACGTTATTGGTCTTGTATGCTTCTACTGTCAGGCCATAGTGCTTGGCGCGAGATTGTAGGACCTCTTCTGTCCAGATTCCGGTGTCGTATACCGCGTTGGGGTGGATCATATTGACCCGGATACCTTTTTCGCCCAGTTCTAAAGCTGCAACACGACCCAATTGCGTAAGGCCAGCCTTGGCGACGGAATAGGCGGAAGCCCCTGGACCAGGAGCTGGTACATTCTTTGACCCAATAATTACAATGGAGGGATCAAAACCGAGTTCTAGAAAGGGGAGACAGTATTGGATTAGACGTTGGTGGCTGCTAACGTTTACCTCCAAACTTTTGTCCCACATTTTGGCATCCATATCCGCTATCTTGGAGCTTTTGGGGAAAATACCCACGTTGCTTACCACCATGTCTATTCCCCCAAATAAGGTAACGGTTTCTTCTATGGCCTTTTGTAGTTGCTTGAGATCCGTAACATCACACTGTATTCCCACGGCCTCTTTCTGATCAAATTGTTGGGTGATCTTTTTGTCTATATCTAGTCCCACCACTACAGCTCCTTGATCTCGCAAACTTTCCACGCAAGCCTTTCCAATTCCACTACCCGCGCCAGTTACGAGAGCTACCCTTCCTTGCATGGCTTTAGGCTTGCCAGCCTTTTTTAGCTTGGCCTGTTCCAAACTCCAGTACTCTACTTCAAATAGGTCTTTTTTAGGCAAGGCCTTCCATCCACCCAATTGCTCAGCTTCATAAATGGCTTTTTTTGTGTGTCGGGTGATATCTTCTATGATTTGTAAGTGCTTGACAGAGGGGCCGAATGATAGCGTGCCGGAACCTGGGACTATGGCCCAACGTGGGGCCTGGTCCAACAAAACCTGACCTTTTTCGTGGTATTTATCAAAATAGTCTTTGTAGTTCTCTACGTATTTTTTAAGGTCCTTTTGAGGTTTTTGGGAAAAAACAATGGGTATCCTTTTGGTTCGGATGATGTGGTCTGGAGTCAGCGGCCCCCGATTGGTGATCTTCTTTACATCCTCTAGCTTACTAAAGGCGACAGAGGCCGGGCTATTGTCTATACGAGTTAACACCGGGGAACCCCATACTTCAGATACGTGCTTTCTATATTGGGCAATTCCCAGGGTATCAACTTTGTTGCTCTTTTCCCCTTTTAGCGGCGTTTTTACCTGAGATTTAAGATACTTTTCCGCCTTGTCTACGATATCGATCATTTTTTCATAGCTGACCTTGGGATCATGGTCAAAGGTAAACACCCCATGGCTCATTAGGATCATGCCATCCAGGCTGTCCCAATCGATTCCCCGCGTCATTTCGTAAATGGTTTTTGCCAGAATGAAGCCGGGCATGACATAGGGGACAATGAGCATATTCTTTCCATAGATTTCCTGGATGCGCTCTTTTCCTCCGGGGGTATTGGTAACTACTACAACCGCATCTGCATGGGTGTGGTCGACAAAGGTATAGGGGATGATTCCGTGGAGGATCGTTTCAACCGAAGGATTGGGGGCGGATGGATTGGTCATGGCCATGCGCTGATATTGGACCATTTCTACATCGGTCAGGGAGTCCAACTCTGCCAGCTTGTATAGGGCATCCAGCTTTACGGGAGCGAAACCCGGTGCTTCAATGGTGCCTAGGTTCCAGCCACTGCCTTTCACATAGAGGATTTCCTGCTCTTCTCCGAAGATATTTTTTTCTTTGATTTTGACTGAGGTATTCCCTCCTCCATGCATGACCAGATCCTCATCGTTCCCCAAAAGACGAGAGGTATAGACGCGGAGTTGTAGGAGATCTCCTTTGAGTTTTTTTGCTTCTGAATCCTTCCAGTTGCTTTTCATAAGGTGTGAATAAAGGTTGAGACAATTTCCGTTAGAGTCGTTTTATGTAAGTCGTTATCAATGTATCTGGAAGGCACTTGGTGGAGCTGACTTCCAGGGATATGTTCGGATAGTTTTTGGGCCATGGCAAAAGGATGTAAGGGGTCATCTTCGTTTCCAATGACGATGCAGGGAACCTTGATTTGAGCCAACTCTTCTAAGTTATCCAGAGGAGCATCCTTTACCATGGGTATCAATACCTGAGCAATTTCTTGTCTTTGATTGGGGGCAAAGACCCCAAGGATGGATTGCCCTGCCATCGGAAGGGGAGTATTGATGGCTTGAAAATCTTTTCTTTCTTCAAAAATTGCCCTTCCATTTTCCTGATCAATAAGATTAGCTGCATCGAGGAGTATGGAAAGATTGTCGGGAGTTCCTTTTTCAAGCCAGGCTGGGCGTACCAGAACCAGGGCTTTTACTTTTTCAGGATAGTTCAGCGCAAATTTAAGAGAAATGCCTGCCCCCATGGATATGCCTCCAAAGACCCCTTGTGAATGCCCAGTCTCTTTAACCAAATCCTGTAAGAGTTCTGTATAAAGGGAAAACGAAGCGGGGGTATCCGGTAGCAAGGGGCTTTTTCCATGCCCCGGGCAGTCCATAGAGATTAACTCAACCCCTGATAGATCAGACAAGAGCCCTTGAGGTTGTTCAAGGCGTGAGCCTAGGCCATGCTGAAAGAAGAACGGTAGGCCAGAGCCCTTACAGACATAATTTATAGAAGCTAAGCGAGAACTCATCCTGTCCTTTTCGTTAATTTTATGGAGATCACGCAAACTTAGAAAAATCTTCCATCCTAAGGCAGGCTTTCCCTTAAAAAGTACGAAAAAGTCTGTACCAGAAAGGAGAAAGGGTTGAATTAGGCCATTATATCCTGCACTACCTTCCCATGCACATCCGTCAGGCGGTACCTCCGTCCCTGGTGCTTGAAGGTGAGCCTTTCGTGGTCTACGCCCAGCAAATGGAGCAGAGTGGCCTGAAAGTCGTGTACATGGACTCCATTTTCAGCAATGTTATAACTGAAGTCATCCGTTTTTCCATAAGAGATCCCTCCCTTGATGCCTCCTCCGGCCATCCACATAGAAAAGCAGCGGGAATGGTGATCCCTGCCATAATTATTCTTGGTGAGGCTACCTTGTGAAAAACTGGTTCGACCAAACTCTCCTCCCCACACGACTAGGGTATCTTCCAGTAAGCCTCGTTGTTTGAGGTCCGTAACGAGAGCAGCAGACGCTTTATCTGCGGATTTGGCCAGGATGGGGATATTATAGGGAAGTGCGCCATGATGGTCCCATCCTTGGTGATACAACTGGACAAAGGGTACCCCTCTCTCCGCCAAACGCCTGGCCAGCAAACAGTTGGCTGCATAGGTTCCTGGAATCCGAGCTTCTGGGCCATACAAATCAAAAATGTAGTCCGGCTCATCGGAGAGATCCGTAACTTCTGGCACGCTACTTTGCATACGATAGGCCATTTCGTATTGATTGATTTTCGAATCGATTTCTGGATCTCCCCATATAGCCTTTTGTTCTTGTTCCAATTTTTCCAGGTAGTCCAGCTCTCGTCTTCGACTCGCCCGATCAATCCCATTGGGATTGGAAAGGTAGAGGACCGGATCCACGCCAGAGCGGAAGCGAACCCCCTGGTGATGGGAAGGCAGAAAGCCATTGCCCCAAGATTGCATGTTGAGATTCTGAGCGTCAGGTTTTCCTTTGGACAACAAGACGATAAAGGCGGGAAGGTCCTCATTGGGGCTGCCCAATCCATAACTCATCCAAGAGCCCATACTGGGTCTCCCTACCTGCTGAGAACCTGTTTGCATGAAAATGATGGCCGGCTCATGGTTAATGGCATCCGTATACATGGAATTAACCACACAGATATCTTCGGCAATGTTGGCCATATGAGGAATCAGCTTACTGAAATAAGCACCTGTTTTGGGATGCCTCTCAAAGTCAAAATGGGTCCCTACTAAGGGGAAGCTGGATTGTGCTGCCAGCATACCCGTAAAACGCTGGTTTCCGCGTACGCTGTCGGGAATCTCTTCTCCCTCTCGTTTCCGGAGTTCCGGTTTGTAGTCAAATAGTTCAATTTGACTGGGGCCCCCACTTTGAAACAAATAGATGACTCGTTTGGCCTTGGCACCGTGGTGGAGGTTCTTGAGAATGCCTCCTGTACCTGGATCAACAGGGAGACTTGTAGGCTGGCCTTTTAATAAATTGGGCAATAGAAGAGAACCCAAGCTCAGGGCTCCCAGGCCTTTTGTTGTCTGCTTGAGAAAATTCCTGCGGTTCTTCTGGTAAAGGGCTTTTCCTATATCTTCATTGTGATGCATCATGGGCTTAGTTTTTGTAATAGGCTTCGGTTGAGTTGATAAGGGTATTATTTACCCGTGAGAGGGCAGCTACTTCAGGAGTCATTAAGCCCACTTTGTTGGGTCTATACCCGATATCCAGATACGCTATACTTCGCTTGGGGTCCTCTTGGAAATATTGAAGTTCTTCTTGATACTGGGCTAACAATAACTTTTGTTCCCTGGAATTAGGTAAGCGGCTGGTGAGCAGTCGGAAAGATTGGCGTGTTGCCTCTTCTACATCGCCTTGAGTGTATTCCCACAAATTTTCTGCTAATACCCTACAAGCTTCCAGAATTTGCGGATCGTTGAGGAGCACCAAAGCCTGAAGAGGGGTACTACTTCTTTGTCTACGGGGTTGGCATTCTGCCCGATAAGAGGCATCGAAAATAAGCATGCTGGGAGGCGGCATATTTCTTTTCCAGAAGGTATAGAGGCTTCTTCTATAGAGTCCATCATCCACATCTTCCTGGTATTCCGGGAAAAAGGTGTGGGTCATCACTTCTTTCCATAAGTTGGGGGGTTGATAAGGGAAAGCAGATGGACCTCCAATAGTAGGGTTGAGCAAGCCACTCACTGCCAAGGCATTGTCGCGGACCATTTCGGCGGACCTTCTATATCGAGGCCCTCTGGCCAATAAGTAATTATTGGGGTCTGTTTCCTTTAGTTCGGGTCGAATTTTGGAAGATTGTCTGTAGGTGGATGAAAGAAGCATTTGCCGTATTAAGCGTTTCACATTCCACCCATTTTCCATAAAATCCACCGCCAACCAATCTAGTAACTTTGGGTGGGAGGGTAGGGCCCCCTGGTTGCCAAAATCCTCGACCGTTTTGACGATACCACGACCAAACATGAGGTACCAAAATTGGTTAACAGCTACACGTGCCGTCAGGGGATGATCTGGGTCAATCAGCCATTGCCCCAGACCATATCTGTTTTTTTCATATGCTTCAGGCCAGGGGAGGAGCTTATTGGGAATATTGCGTTCTACTGGTTCGCCATGTGCATCATAGACCCCTCTGTCCAATACATAGGTAGGTCGCTCCATTTCCCAGTCTCCCATGACCATGATTTCCTGAACCGTATCGATGGTACGGATTTCTCTTGCCTGAATAGCGCGCATTTGTTCACGTAAAGACTCAATGGAGGCATCTACTAATAGGTCATAAAAAGCTTCTGCCTTTTCAGGTTGTCCAGAGACCGCCTCCCTATATTTTTGTTCTCCCGTTTCCTGATCATATAGATAAGAAGCAACAAGAGGGTCGGCTTCTTTATTTAGGATGCGTATTTCATCCAATAAGCCTCCGGTAAAGTCCTGGTCGTAGTGGCGATTACCGATGACTATACCCTTATAGGCCATATACACGGTTCCTGTTAAATCCGTATAAGGCTCAGTAGACCTATACAGGTAGTTCCTTTGGATTTTGGGTATAATTTCCTCCCCATTTTTAAACAAGCGCATCCCTTCAGCCTTACTGGAACCATCATAAGTCCACACATAATGAACCCATTCATTGAGACCGAGGGCAGTTGTATCGGCAATATCTAAGGATTGATAGGGATGGGCATGGCTCAAGCGGAAGTTGACCCGATTGCTGTCCAGGATGACATCCCAACCCCGATAGCCCTGGATGCGGTTGTTCCCATTGTACATGACATGGGCTCTGTCAAAATGCTTAGGCGTATTGATCCAAAAGCTGATGGTGAAGGGCTCCATGCGCTCAAAGGAAGACTTGGTACCGTCAGCGACAAACTGTCCTTGGGCGTCGCTGCGAAGCCCCCCTCCTATTTTTCCCGGACTTGCCTCAATGCCCCCCCAATAAGTGGGCGCTTTATTGCCTTTGACCTTGTCAGTGGACTTTCCCCCTTCTACTTTGTCAAAGCTGAGGTGGCTAACGGTGGCTTGCTCGACTATATCCCTAAAAAAGCGCGAATCTTTTTGCCCATTGCGCCAGCTTTCGAAAGCTGAATTATTCTCTTTTTCTGCCTTCTTAATCGCTTCCTGCCTCAGGTCTATCTCCTCTAGCAAGCCCTTTCTGATTTCAGCGACCTTTTGGTCCGAGAGAGCTAACACAGGCCCGGCATTCATGGACAATTCATTCGGGACCCGTTGACCAAACTCAATCGAGTTGTTGGAAAAAATGCCATCTCCACGTTCGATGGTTGAATTGAAAAAGCTAAATAGTTCGTAGTAATTCTTTTGGGTAAAGGGATCGTATTTGTGGTCGTGGCAGCGTGCACACCCAACAGTAAGGCCCAGAAAGGCAGTTCCGATAGTATTGGTGCGGTCCGCTACGTATTCTACCCGGAATTCTTCGGGAATGACCCCTCCTTCGGAGTTTTGTTTGTGATTTCTATTGAAGGCAGTGGCTAGCTTTTGTTCCGTTGTGGCCCCAGGAATTTGATCACCTCCCACTTGCCATAGAATAAATTTATCATAGGATAGGTTCCCATTAAAAGCCTTGATGACCCAGTCCCTATAGGGCCAGAAGGTATGGTGAAAGTCATCGAGGTACCCTTCGGAGTCTGCAAAACGAGCTACATCCAGCCAGTGGGCTGCCATGCGCTCTCCGTAGGCAGGAGATTCCAATAAGCTGTCTACCATATTCTGGTAATAAGTAGCCGATTCCATAGAAAGCCACTTATCCAATTCGCTAAGGGAAGGAGGCAAGCCAGTAATGTCGAAATACACCCGTCGGATGAGCTGTTCTCGTTGGGCTTCGGGGGCTGGGCTTATCCCTTTTTCTAATAATTTCTTCTCTACAAACACATCGATTTCATTATTCGCCCATTTACTTTTTTCGACTGAAACCGACTGTGCTGCTGGCTTACTAAATGCCCAGTGGTCTTTGTATTCGGCGCCTTGCTTAATCCATTTTAAGAGGATGGCTTTCTCGGCTTCCGTAAGAGATAGGTTTGACTCAAAGGGAGGCATGATCTCCTCTGGGTCTTCCGATAGGATTCTATGAGCAAGCAGGCTTTTCGATAAACTCCCGGGCTTGATCGCCCGTCCTGACCCACTTGTCAAAGCGGCATAAGCGTCCTCCTCCAAATCGAGTCGAAGATCGGCTTCCCGCTTTTGGGCATCCGGGCCGTGGCAAGCAAAGCAGCGATCAGATAAAATGGGCTTTACGTGAAAATTGTAGTCAATTTTATCGGGTAGCTGATCCATCTCCTGTTGGACTGCAACAGGTAGGGAATCACTGCAGCCAACAGAGATGAGTAAGAGTATTCCCCAAACGGGACCAAATTGTTTAAACTTCATGGTGGTAGGCTTCCTTTTCTAAGATGCTTAAGATAACCATTATTTGATATTTTTGCAGATTTCGATTATTCAGTTTCTCGGCAGAATAATGGAAGAAGAAGAAGGCATTTTGTATATTATGCCTGATAAGCACTATAGAGTTCATTTTCCTATCTCATTTTAGCGGAGATTATGAGTAGTATTAAATCATATGGCAAATGGTTATTCCTCATCGCGGGCTTTTCCGCTATTTTTATCAGTCTCGCCTTTTGGAATAATTCTCCTGATCCCTTAAATCTCCCCAAGCAGGTAGATTTCAATTTTCATATCCGCCCGATACTCTCCAACAACTGCTATACCTGTCATGGGCCGGATTCCAGTTCACGTGAGGCAGGACTTCGCTTGGATAATTTTGAGTCGGCTACGGCAATTTTAGAAAATGGAGGTGCTGCTATTGTTCCTGGGAATTCAAAAAAGAGTTTGATCATTCAGCGAACTCACGCACAAGATCCCAATGACATCATGCCTCCGCCTGAAGCCAAAAAAGAATTGTCGGAGCGTGAATTGGCCTTATTGACTCGTTGGATTGATCAGGGGGCGAAATGGAAGGATTATTGGGCCTTTATTCCGCCTCAAAGCCCCAAACTTCCCCGGAAAATTCGGGAAAAAGAACCTTCCAAAGTAATTGATTATTTCATAGATAAGCAATTGAAATACAATCAATTAACACCTTCTAGTAAAGCCAAAAAATCAAGCCTTATTCGCAGGGTATCCTACCTGCTAACGGGTCTTCCTCCTACAGGGGAGGAATTGGTTCGGTTTTATTCTGATACTACTGATAGGGCCTTTGAGCGAATGATCGATTACTACCTGGCATCTCCTCAATATGGAGAACGTTGGGCTCGCCACTGGATGGACCTGGTTCGTTACGGAGAAACCATGGGGCATGAGTTTGATTTTCCCGTCAGTAATGCTTGGGAGTACCGGGATTATTTAATACGTGCTTATAACCAGGATGTGCCTTACGATCTATTTGTCAAAGAGCATTTGGCGGGCGATATGTTGGAACATCCTCGGCGTAATCCTGAAGAAGGATTTAATGAATCTATCATGGGGACCGGCTATTTTTTCCTAGGAGAAGGAAAACATTCTCCGGTTAGTACCAAGCAGGAAGAGTCAGACAAAATCGACAACATGATCGATGTTACGTCCAAGACCTTTATGGGCTTGACGGTTTCCTGTGCTCGTTGCCATGATCATAAATTTGACCCTATTCCCAGTACAGACTATTATGCTATGTATGGGATGATAGAAAGTGCCCGGCTCGGTCCCTTACCTGCCAGAAGAACTTTAACCCAAGAAAAACAATTTGAGCAGGTAGTCGAGTTGAAAAAAGATATATCACAGCAAATAAGGCAGTATATCGACGAAGTCTCAACTTCAAAAAGCCAAATGCCAGAAATTATTCCAGCCAGGTTGGAAACAACTCCAAAAAACGGTCTTCCGAAAGAGCCCTCTATGGAGGATGGAAAGGTGCTGGCAGATTTTTGTTCGGGAAATTGGGCGGGTTGGTACGTGGATGGATGGGCCTTTGGAGAAGCTCCCATAAAGAATGCTCCCATAATTGATGAGGGGGAGGTGAAAGTAGAAGGAACTTCCTTTGGTTTTGCCTCTAGCCGCTATTATGGTACAGGGATTCCCGGGGCACTCCGCGGACCTAATTTTATCATTGAGCACGATTCTATGGTGGTGCGGGCGCGTGGTCAGCACGGTATTGTCCGCTTGATTGTGGATAATTTTCAACTTATTCAAAATCCACTGTGGGGAGGACTGGAAGCAAAGGTAAATGATAGCAGTTGGCAGACCTATACCTTTGACCTCACCTTGGCACAGGGCAGCAAGGCCTATCTTCAGTTTATGTCTGGTGCCTATGGAGATAAAAGATCCCATCAATATCGTATGGGGCCAGGGGACTACGTAGAAGTCGCCTACGCCATCGCCTTTGATTCTACCTATACAGAACCTGAATTCTCGAAAGAAAATAGCCTGGCTATTACTCCCCGCCTTATCCAGCAATTGGACTTAACCGAATCTATTAACACCTATGATAGCCTGGCCTCGCAGTTGTACGACTCCACCCATTTCATTGGGATGTCAGAAGGAGAGGCAGTTTTTAGTCCGATCTTTTTGCGGGGGAGTATCAGTTCACTCAGTGAGGAAAAAGTGGAACGCCAATTTTTCCACGCCTTGCAGCACCTGAATGACTCTTTTCCTCAAGAAGGAAGTGGTCGGCTGGCCTGGGCGGAAGCGGTAGTAGATACGCAAAACCCTCTGGGCACTCGGGTGTATGTCAACCGGCTTTGGCACCACATATTTGGACGAGGCATTGTGGAGAGTGTGGACAATTTTGGCTTGCAAGGAACCCTTCCCAGCCACCCTGAACTTTTAGATTACCTTACCCTGCAATTTCAAGAAGAAGGCTGGTCTACCAAGAGCCTATTGAAACATATTTTATTGAGTGAAGCCTTTCAGCGATCCACGCAAGGCTTGGAAATTAACCGGGAGAAAGATCCCAATAATATGTACTTACACCATTTTCCTATTCGACGTTTGGAATCAGAGGCTATTCGAGATGGGATGCTGGCGACCGCAGGCTGTGTAGACCTGACCATGTACGGGCCTTCTGTTCCTATTCATTTGACGGATTTTCTTCGAGGCCGAGGTCGTCCATGGGATAAGGGTCCCCTAGACGGAATGGGACGACGGAGTATCTACATGACTATTCGAAGAAATTTCATGGACCACTTTATGTCGGTATTTGACCAGCCTACTCCTTTTACCACCTTTGGGAAGCGCAATATCACCAATGTGCCCGCCCAATCCCTGACGCTGATGAATGATCCCTTTGTCAAGGAGCAAGCTTCCTTCTGGGCAAGCAATTTATTAGCTAAGGAAGGCTTAACCAGAGAACAACGAATCCAGGATATATATGCAAGTGCTTTTTCACGAAGGGCGACGAAGGAGGAAGTAGAAAAAGGGAAAGAGTTTTTGGATAAACAGGCCGCGATGCTGGGTTGCGACTTTGAGGAACATCCGGAGGATGTGCAGGTCTGGGCGACCTATTGTCATGCGATGTTTAATTTGAAGGAGTTTATCCATTTGTTATAGGGTTTTCCTATTTGAATTCTCCCTTGGAAGGGGGGTTGGAGGATGAATAGATGGAACACGAAGGCACCAAGACACGGAGTTTTAAGTTGCGATACCAACTATCTTTTCTGCGTTTGCCATAAAAATCTCATAAAAAGTCTGCGTCAAAACTCAGTTCATGGATTTGTTAAGATAAACATACGAGGCACGGAGTTATGAGATGCTTTTGCATCTATTGGAATAGAAAGTAAAACGCAGAGACGCAGTGGCGCAGAGAATTTAGGGGGCTATTACAAGCCTAAAATTCCTCGTTCATAGAAGGGGTAAAAAAGGAAAAATGAGAAAGGATAAATGAAAAATTTACAACGACCCATAAGCCGGCGTCAAATGCTAAGCCGGGTAAGTAACGGCTTCGGCTCAGTGGCCCTCATGGGACTGATGAGCAGTCTTCCCTTTGGCCGGAAGCTATTGGCTACCCATCCCAATCCTGCAATAGCTGCTTCTGCTCCTGGGCAAGTTCCCCATTTCCCTGGGAAAGCGAAGAGTGTCATTTTCCTATACATGGATGGAGGCGTTTCTCAGGTAGATGCCTTTGATCCCAAGCCACGATTGGCACGAGACAATGGAAAAGATCCTTATGATATATTCGATGTACAGCCTACCCAATTCAATAACATTGGTAAAATCCTCAAAAGTCCTTGGGAATTTAAGCAGCATGGGGAGTCGGGAATCTGGATGAGTGAGTTATTTCCACATATTGCCACTTGCGTAGACGACATGGCCATGATTCACTCAATGGTATCGGAGTTTCCCGAACACACCAACGCGAATTACTACCTGCATACCGGTATTGGAATACAGGGAAGACCTAGCATGGGAGCCTGGGTGACCTATGGCCTGGGAAGCGAAAACCAAGACCTACCGGGCTATGTAGTGTTGGATGGAGGCTTAACGCCTCCTGGGGGCTTAGATAATTTCAAGAATGGCTTTCTTCCGGCTTCCTATCAGGCCTCTGTCTTTCAAACCGGCAATTCTCCCATCCCCAATATCCACCCGGCAGAGGAAGTAGAAGGGATGCAAAGCACTATGCTGGAATACATGGAGTCCATGGACAAGGGTTTGCTGAACCAATTAGGTGCTGCGGACCAAATTGAATCCAGCATAGCCAACTATGAATTGGCCTTTCGCATGCAGGCTTCTGTCCCTGAGTTGACAGACATATCTGGAGAAACAGAGGCCACCAAACGCCTTTATGGCCTGGACTCTTCTGACAAGTTTTGTCGAAGCTATGCCGCCCAGTGTTTGCTGGCTCGGCGTCTGGTTGAACGTGGGGTTCGCTTCATCGAGCTGACCTGTCCCAATTGTGGCTATGACCGCTGGGATCAGCATAGTAATTTGCGGGGAGGACATGCGGCCAATGCCCATGCGGTAGATCAGCCCATAGCGGGATTGATCAAAGACCTAAAATCAAGGGGCTTATTGGAGCAAACCCTTATCGTATTTGCAGGAGAATTTGGTCGCACCCCCTTTGGACAGGTGGGAAAATACGTAGGCCGGGACCACAACCCTTCGGCTTACAGCATGTGGATGCTAGGGGCCGGGATTAAAGGAGGTACAGTTTATGGGAAAACCGATGACTACGGCTATCACGTGATAGAAAACAAGACCGATATCCACGATATTCACGCGACGATGCTACACCTTCTGGGCATAGACCACATTCGCCAGACCTACCGCTTTGGGGGGCGTGATATTCGCTTGACGGATGTACATGGGCATGTGTTGCACGATATATTGGTGTAGGGAAGGGGGAAATATATGCTTATTTATTAGTAAATTGAATCAAAATAGATTCTTTATATCCATGCAATACACACATCCCAACTTTTCCCGCATTACAATTAATCCACTCATGTGTTTCGGCAAACCCTGTATCCGGGGAATGCGGATGCCCGTTTCTTCCATTTTAGGGTACTTGAGTAGCGGAATGACTATTGACGAAGTGCTTGAGGACTTTCCCTTTTTAGAAAGAGAAGATATATTAGAAGCTTTAGCTTTTTCTGCTATGGCTATGGAAGATCGCTATTTGGAATTAGGTAAAGCTTCTTGATGAGGTTTTTATTAGACGTAAATATTCCTCCCAAGTTGGGTAGGCTATTGGAAAAGGAAGGACATCAATACCGGTCCCTCATTGAAATGCAAAAAAAGACTCTTTCTGATGTTGAAATAGTAGAGTTGGCAAGGAGGAATGAGGAAATTATTTTAACACATGATTTAGACTTTGGGCAAATCTTAGCATTCTCCGGGGAGGCCTATCCGTCAGTAATAATTTTTAGAATTTCAAAAGTTAATGCACTGCTTTTCTTTAGCTTATTAGTTGAAAATCTTGAAATGATTAGCAACGATTTGCAGAGAGGAGCCATAGTCATTTTTAAACATAACTCCATTAGAATCAGAAGGCTACCAATGAAGTAAGGCTATTGATACATCAATGCAAAGATTGGCCTGATCTAAGCTGGAAGCACGAAGTCCTGGCGGTGAAATTGGCAGAGTTAAGGTATAAACTAGGCTTAACTATTGGGAAAACTGAAGGGGATGGACTTACCATTTCAACAGAGGTCTAATACGGATATAACAGATTGGCTAGACTGGTTTTTGGGTTGCCTAGGGCGATCCATAGATCAGGCTGAAGAAATTTTGTCTACTGTCCTCTACCAAACCAGATTGTGGGATTTTATCCATCAACAGGTGATCAATGAACGACAACGCATGATCCTGGGACGTATGTTGGATAATTTTCAAGGATTTATGAATACCTCCAAGTACGCAAAAATGGCGAAATGTTCTACAGATACCGCCTTAAGAGATATTCAGCAACTAGTAAGCAAGGGAATCCTCATCCAAAATCCGGGCGGAGGGAGAAGTACGAGCTATCGCTTGCCGGAAGAGCAGGAATTGGGATGATTTTCATTCCTTTCTCCTTAATAATCCCTATCTTGGTTCCAACACCTAACCTCGCAAATCCCTGTATGGATCGTCTGACTACTACTTTCCTCCTGTTCATTGGATGTATACTCACAGCCTTCATAAGTGGCTGTGATTCCTCTATTTCTTCTGGTACTACTTCCCACCAACAATTGCCGGAAAAAATCGACTACAACTTCCATATCAAGCCCATTCTCTCCGATCGCTGCTACGCCTGCCATGGACCCGATGAAAATGCCATTGAAGCGGGTCTACGTCTAGATACAGAAGAAAGAGCCTTCGCAGCCCTAAAAGAAAGCGAAGGCTTCGCAATTATAAAGGGAAAGCCCGAAGAAAGTGAGTTGATCCACCGGATTTTCAGCGAAGATGAGGAATACCTGATGCCTCCGCCCGAATCCGAACTGAGTTTATCGGATACCGAAAAAGAATTACTCAAACGCTGGATCGAGCAGGGGGCGGAATGGAAGCAACACTGGGCCTTTATTCCCCCAGAAAAACCCGATCTTCCCAAAGTAAAGCGAAGTACTTGGGCAGCCAATGAAATTGACTACTTTGTCCTGGCCAAACAACAAGAGAAAGGACTTAAACCTGCCAAAGAAGCGCCTAAAACCCAATGGCTCAGGCGGGTGTATTTTGATATAACGGGCCTTCCTCCTGCTCCAGGAGACATAGAAGCATTCTTAGAAGATGATTCAGAGAAGGCCTATGAAAAAGTGGTGGATGGATTACTGGCCTCCCCTGCTTATGGCGAGCGTATGGCCTCAGTCTGGTTAGACGTCGCCCGTTATGCGGATTCGCATGGCTACCAGGATGACCGACCCCGCACCATGTGGCCCTGGAGAGATTGGGTGGTCAAGGCTTTTAATGAGAATTTGCCCTACGACAAATTTGTTACCTACCAGTTGGCGGGAGATCTCCTGCCCAATCCTAGCTATGAACAGAAGTTGGCCACGGGCTTTAACCGAAACCACGCCATCACCCAGGAGGGGGGAGTCGTGCAGGAAGAATACCTGACGGAATATGCAGCGGATCGAGTCAATACCTTCTCAACCGCATTTTTGGGGCTCACAATAGAGTGTGCCCGTTGCCATACCCACAAGTATGACCCCATTACCCAGAAGGAATATTATTCCTTGATGAGCTTCTTCAATAATATCTCTGAACGGGGACAAATTAGCTATTTCGATGAGTCGCCTACGCCTAATTTGACCTTGCAAGACCCCGTGCATGATTCTATGGTCTCGGAAGTGAGTAGATGGATTGACCGTAA
Source organism: Bacteroidia bacterium (assembly GCA_965263105.1). GTDB lineage: Bacteria > Bacteroidota > Bacteroidia > J057 > J057 > JBCCTX01. Next base: position 4,346,118 of record CBDHGL010000003.1, read on the forward strand.
GGAGGGGGAGTTGGAAAAATTCAAGGACCAGCCCCAAGCTAATTTTGCTGCCTGGTTGGAATCAACTCCTTCTTCAGAACAACTCTCAGAAAGAGTAGAGGAGGCTTTACTTACCCGTTTTTCCCTTGATGAGCAAAAAGAGGGTTTGTATGAATCGGATTTGCCTGATAGGCCGACTGGGCGAATGAACATCAACCTCCCAGAAAATATTCCTTTTCCCAGCGTTGTAGACGGAAAAAAAGGCAAGGCCTTAGCATTTGAAGGCCGAAATTTCCTTTCCCTGGGAGAAGTAGGGGATTTTGAATGGTACGACGCCTTTTCTTTTGGCGGATGGATTTCTTATACAGAGAGTCATGAAAAAAATCGGGGGATATTTGCCCGACGCAATGGGGAACAGAAGCGGCAGGGCTATGACCTGGTCCTTACTCCCCAAAACCGCTTGGCCTTTCGCATCATCCACCAATATGCTCCCAAAACCCTAAAAAATAAGAAAGCTAATGGTTTTGCTTTAGATGTTCAGACCCAACAACGAATTACCAAAGGTAGTTGGCAGCATGTCTTTGTGACCTACGACGGAAGTGGAAAAGCCGAAGGCATGGCCATTTATATAAATGGGGAAAAGCAGCCCGTTACAATTGCCTTTGACAAGTTGGAAAATAAAACCATTACCAATGGGAATGACTTTCTGGTAGGAAATTGGAATCATCGGTCTCGGGAGACGGGTACTTTGTTAGGATTTAAAGGAGGTCGCGTAGATGAACCTATCGTATATGCGCGGGAACTCAGTCCGGTGGAGGTACGTCTCTTGGCAGGAAATACCCAGAAACCCCAGGAGGAAGAGTGGTATGCGCATTTTCTACAAGAGCAATCGGATTTTTTAGCCATAAAATACCAACTGGATAGCCTCCGCCGTATTGACATCAGCATCCCCAAGATCATGGTGATGAAGGAAGTGGATACGGTGAAAAACACCTTTTTACTGGATCGAGGTGCCTATGATGCGCCTACCGAACCCGTGTTTCGTGCTACTCCGGCTGCTGTGAGAGAATTTCCAGAGACCTATCCCCAAAACAGACTCGGCTTAGCGCAATGGTTATTCGACGATAATAATCCGCTCACAGCCCGCGTCATGGTCAATCGCCTATGGCAACTCTATTTTGGGCAGGGATTTGTCAGCACCCCTGAAGACTTCGGAAACCAGGGAGCCTTTCCCACCCACCCAGAATTACTGGATTATCTAGCCGTCCATTTCAGGGAAAATGGCTGGGATGTGAAAACACTGGTGAAGAAAATCGTTCTTTCTTCCACCTATAGACAAGATGCCGCTATCAAAGAGAGCTCATTCAAAAAAGATCCTGATAATACCTGGTTGAGTCGGGGACCTGCCCAGCGCCTAATGGCCGAAATGCTGAGAGATCAAGCCTTGGCCGCGTCGGGTTTGTATTTTGAAAAGCTGGGTGGTAAATGGGTAAAGCCCTATCAACCGGCAGGCATCTGGAAGGAGTTGGCTAATCAAATTGGGGAGAATAAATATCGTCCCAGTCGAGGTAGAGATCTCTATCGGAGAAGCCTGTACAGTTATTGGAAGCGTACTATTCCCCCTCCGACTATGTTAACCTTCGATGCTTCTGAACGAGCGGTTTGTACCGTGAAGCGACAAGAGACGAGTACGCCTTTACAGGCCTTGATTCTACTCAATAGTCCCTTGTATTTGGAAGCTTCTCGAAAATTGGCAGAGCACGCTATGTTGGCCGGAGATGAACTAGAAGGTCGCATCATAGAAGCATTTAATCGAGTGCTTTCCCGGGAACCCCAAAAAGAAGAGTTGGCTCTTTTGTCGAGTATATTTTCTGATGAGCAAGCGCGTTTTTCCGAATCGCCCGAAGAAGCCAGTCAGTTATTGGCAGTTGGGGAATCCCCAACGAATGAGGAACTAGGAAGGGCTCAGCTGGCGGCGATGACAGTGGTGGTAAATACGATTTTTAATCTAGATGAGGCGAAGTATAAGTAGTTAATGGTCGGTAAAGTCCGTACACGGTATTCATATAAAATCTAACCGCGTTCCTCATAAATTTCTGCGTCCTTCAGCGTCAAAACTCAGTTCACGGAAAGGGAAATTGATGAAAATTTTGAAATGAAATAATAGGTTCCATGATCCAAGACGAATTCCTCTTACAAAGCAACAGAAGACACTTTCTTTCAAAAATGAGCCTCGGAATAGGCTCCTTGGCCTTAGGTTCTTTGTTGGGCTGTGGAAAAAATATACCCTCATCGCTGGGAAATACGCCTTCAATGGGAGGAATTTTGAATACCCTACATATAGCCCCTAAAGCAAAACGAGTTATCTATCTCTTTCAAAGTGGAGGTCCATCCCAACTGGATTTATTTGATTACAAACCGCTGTTGAGAGAACGGAATGGAGAAGATTTGCCCGCCTCTGTGCGTATGGGCCAACGCCTTACAGGTATGACGGCTTACCAGAAGACTAAACCAATGGCAGGTTCTATCTTTGACTTCCAACAATATGGGCAAAATGGAACCTGGGTAAGTGAACTAATGCCCCATACGGCAGCTATTTCGGATGATCTGTGCTATGTCAAAACCTTGTACACGGAGGCCATTAACCACGATCCAGCTATCACTTTTTTCCAAACAGGCTCTCAGCAACCCGGACGCCCTTCCATTGGGGCCTGGATGAGCTATGGCTTGGGAAGTGAAAATGCGAATTTGCCGGGTTTTGTGGTACTGCTGTCCCGAGGCTCTATCCGGCCTCAACCGATCTATTCCCGCCTGTGGGGAAATGGTTTCTTGGCGGCCTTACACCAGGGGGTCCAATTTCGTTCCGGAAAGGATCCCGTTTTGTATCTCCAAAATCCGGAGGGAATCTCTCGAACTTCCCGTCGCAAGGTGCTGGACCAGTTGGCTCAACTCAATGAGATCCGCCGTAAGGAGTTTGGGGACCCAGACATTTTATCGCGCATTTCCCAATACGAAATGGCTTACAAGATGCAGACCTCTGTTCCGGAAACCATGGACCTATCGGACGAGCCAGATGAGGTTTTTGAGTTGTACGGAGAGGAGGCACGAAAGCCTGGAACCTATGCGGCCAATTGTCTTTTGGCTCGGCGTTTAGCTGAGCGGGATGTACGTTTCATTCAATTGTACCATATGGGCTGGGACCAGCATACGGATTTGCCGAGAGACATAAAATTACAATCTAAGGCTACAGACCAAGCTTCTGCGGCCTTAGTAACAGACCTAAAGCGAAGAGGGCTCCTGGAAGATACCTTGGTGATCTGGGGAGGGGAATTTGGGCGTACGAATTACAGCCAGGGGAGACTGACTGCTACCGATTATGGCAGGGACCATCACCCTCGCTGTTTCACCATTTGGATGGCTGGCGGGGGCGTCAAGCCGGGGCTGAGCTATGGGGAGACGGACGAATTTGGCTATAACATTGCCAAGGATCCCGTTCACGTACACGATTTTCAGGCTACCCTGATGCACCTGTTTGGGATAGATCATGAACGATTGACTTTCAAGCATCAAGGAAGGCGCTATAGGTTAACAGATGTGCATGGAAAAGTTGTGAATGACTTACTCGCTTAAATGAACTCTTGAAAGTTTTTAAAAGGCGGGTTGGCCCTGGAAATTCGGCGCGGCGGACGGCAAGTGTGTATGACCTTGCTCCGAAATAGATTTGACCTATTAAAGTTTTTGAAAAAAAATTTAAATGACCTCATTCTCTATCTTCAAAAAGGATTCCCATGATTGCTCCGATTTTTACCGATCATCATACTTTTATCTGCTTGTGGTCCAAAACTGCCAGAAGGAGTAGGGCTTGCCTATGAGGAGCTTCCCAAAAAAGTAGATTTCAATTTTGATGTGCGTCCCATTTTGTCTGACCGATGCTTTTCCTGCCATGGGCCAGACGAAAAGGCACGTGAAGCCGGCCTGAGATTAGATATCGAGCAGCACGCCTTGGCCAAATTATCCGAAGGGGAGGGCTATGCCATTGTAGCTGGAAGACCAGCAAAAAGCCAATTGGTCCACCGAATTTTGAGTCAGGAAGACACAGATATGATGCCCCCTCCGGATTCCAAACTGATCCTCTCTGATGAAGAAAAAGCCATTCTCATCAAGTGGATCAAACAAGGGGCAGAATGGAAAGACCATTGGGCCTATATTCCCCCCATTCAGCCTCCTTCCCCCAAAGTATCCACCCCCAATTGGGCTCATAATTTCATCGATCCTTATATTTTGGAGAGACTAGATAGGACTGGATTGACTCCCAATGAAGAAGCGAGTAAGGCTACCTTGATCAGGCGTTTGAGTTTGGATCTGATCGGCCTGCCTCCGACCATAGAAGAAGTCGATGCGTTTGAATCCGATACCTCTGAGGGGGCCTATGAAAAAATAGTAGACCGATTATTGGCTGATCCCCGTTTTGGGGAACGCTGGTGTTGGGAGTGGCTAGATGCCGCACGCTATGCCGATACCAATGGCTTCCAGGGCGATCCCACCCGAAAAATGTGGCCTTGGCGAGACTGGGTCATTGATGCCCTCAATGAAAATATGCCCTATGACCAATTTACTGTAGAGCAGATGGCGGGCGACCTGCTTCCCAACGCTACGCAGGATCAGGTTTTGGCAACGGGTTTTAACCGAAACCACATGTACAACGGAGAGGGGGGGAGAATACCAGAAGAAACCCGAGTGGAAAATGTATTTGACAGAGTGGAGACCATGGGGACGATTTGGTTAGGGTTAACAGTCAATTGCAGTCGTTGTCATGACCATAAGTTTGACGCCTTGACTCAGAAAGAATACTACCAATTCTATGACTATTTCAATCAGACTTCTGAAGAAGGCATAGGACCTGGAGGAGCGATTCCTCCCATCCTGGATCTTAGTCCGCAAAAGGAAATCGATGAAATTAAAGAGCTAACGGCCTTTGTGGAGGAATTAGGCGCTGAAGTTGCCGCTTTTGAAGAGCGCTTGTATCCACATAAAGAAGGAGAAACTCCTGCTGAATCTCCTAAAGCTGTAGGCTTGGACGGAGATCAATCCCATTTTCTGAGTATCCCTCCCGCAAAGCGCGGTTCCTGGCAATTGAATATTTTGGCGAAAGGTCATCAGAAAGTGGACGCATCATACGTCCATAAATTGGAAGAACTCAGGGAGGTAATGATTGAGCGCGAGAAAGAAACGCGTAACAATCTCCGAGTCATGGTGATGGATCAAAAAGAAGAACCGAGACCTAGCTTTATTCTGGCAGGCGGAGTCTATGATCAACAACAGGAGCAAGTATCTATGGGGGTACCAGCAGCTTTACCAGCTCTGCCTGAAAATGCTCCTTCGAATCGCCTAGGCCTCGCCCAGTGGTTGGTGGATCCCAAACATCCGTTGACAGCACGGGTAACGGTGAACCGTTTTTGGCAAGCCATTTTTGGAACCGGCCTGGTGAAAACTACTGAAGACTTTGGTGTCCAGGGAGAAAAACCCTCTCATCCCGAATTGCTGGATGCCTTGGCAGTCTATTTTGTAGAAAATAACTGGGATGTGAAGAAACTGATCAAAACAATGGTCATGAGTGCCACCTATCGGCAATCTTCGGTTATTTCTCCTGAGCTTTAGAAAAAGACCCTGAGAATCGCTTACTGGCACGAAGCCCTCGTTACAGGCTGCCCTCTTGGATGTTGAGGGATCAAGCCTTGTTTATCAGTGGTCTGTTAGTTGATAGTATGGGCGGCCCTCCCGTAAAACCCTATCAACCAGAAGGAATATGGGAAGAAGCTACTTTTGGGAAAACCAAGTACGTCCAAGGACACGGAGAAGATTTGTACCGGAGAACGCTGTATACTTTCTGGCGGAGAATCGTGGGGCCGACGATGTTATTTGACAATTCGGCACGCCAGACCTGTTCTGTTCGTTCAGCAAGAACTAATACGCCTACTCACGCTTTGACTACCTTGAATGATATTACCTATGTGGAGGCAGCTAGGGTATTGGCTGAAAGATTGATCGTATCTGAAGGAGAGGATAAAGAGCGGATTGAGCTACTTTATAAACTTTCAATCTCTCGAGAGCCTGATAGGGAAGAAATGGAAATACTTCTAAACAGGTTGAATCTTCTGAAGGAGGATTTTTCAAAAAAGCGAGAGGAAGCCAGAAAGCTTACCGAAGTAGGAGAATATCGATCTACTCCTAAATTGGATATGGTGGAACATGCGGCTTATACCACCCTCTGTTCCATGGTGCTCAATCTGGATGAGGTGTTGTCGAAGCAGTAATTAGGTTAAAGTCCATATAGTCCACAGTTTTTTTAAGAATAATTTTATCGAAAGATCATCTTCATGAATCCCATAATCCGACATCAAGCCTCCATGACCCGCCGTCAGTTTTTTGGGAAATCGGCCCTTGGATTAGGTACCTTGGCTTTGGGTTCCCTGCTAAATCCAGAGCTACTGTCCGCAAGCTCCCTAAAGCAAGGAATAAGTGCAGATTCGGTCTTACCCCATTATGCTCCCAAGGCCAAGCGGATTATTTATTTGTTGCAAAACGGGGCCCCATCTCATGTAGACCTGTTTGACTATAAACCCAAATTGAGGGAATGGCATGGCAGGCAAATTCCCGATGAATTGGTCAACGGGAAGCGTTTTAGCACCATGACGGGAGATCAGGTAGCTCGTCCGGTACTCGGGGAGATTACGAATTTCTTCCAACGAGGAGAAAGTGGGGCCTGGGTTTCTGATTTTCTTCCCCATACAGCAGAAATTGCTGACGATCTTTGCTTTATCAAGTCCATGTATACGGAGCAAATCAACCATGCCCCAGCCATAACTTTTTTTCTCACAGGATCAGAAATTCCCGGGCGGCCTACCATGGGTTCTTGGCTCAGCTATGGTCTGGGGAGCGATTCAAATGATTTGCCCGCCTTTGTGGCCATGACTTCTCGAGACAAGGAAGCTAGCTGTGGGCAGATCTTCTATGACTATTATTGGGGAAGTGGCTTTTTGCCCTCTAAATTTCAAGGCGTGAAATTTCGGGGATCAGGAGATCCTGTACTTTATCTGCAGAATCCCGATGGCATGAGCAGAGAAATGCGTAGGGGAATGTTGGATGATTTGGAAAAACTCAATCAGCATAACTTAAATGCCTATGGCGACCCTGAGATAGCCACACGAATCGCCCAATACGAAATGGCCTATCGCATGCAGATGAGTGTTCCAGAACTCACCGACTTTTCTAGTGAACCACAATATATCCTGGATATGTATGGTCCCGACGTCCATCGAAAGGGTAGCTATGCCTACAACTGCCTCATGGCTAGAAGGCTCATAGAACGGGGGGTTCGCTTCGTTCAATGTATGCATGCAGGTTGGGATCAGCACAAAAACCTGAACTACCAGTTAAAAACCCAATGTGTTGATACAGATGCCCCCAGCGCGGCTTTGGTAAAGGACCTCAAACAACGGGGTCTTTTGGACGATACCCTGGTGATTTGGGGAGGGGAATTTGGGCGTACCCCCTTTCTTCAGGGAGCTATTGAAGATACCCGAAATTGGGGAAGGGATCACCACCCCTATGTATTTAGCCTCTGGATGGCTGGAGGAGGGATTAAAGCAGGGACCAGCTATGGCAGCTCAGATGAATTTGGCTTCAATCCTCAGACCAATCCCGTACATGTGCATGACTTTCAAGCTACCCTTATGCACCTGATGGGCATAGACCATGAACGCTTTATCTTCAAGCACCAGGGAAGGAGGTACCGTCTGACGGATGTGCATGGGAAAGTGGTGGAGGGTGTTTTGGGTTAGGCATATATCTCCGGCAACTCCCCCGTACTATCTGCAAAGCCCTCTATGTCTACCCCCATGATGCGCCCCATGGTGTAGTGGAGATTGGCCAAGGGGGTATTTTTTTCAAATAAGAGGTTTTGACCGCCCCTAATAGTTCCACCTCCGCCTCCGGCCAGCACAATAGGGAGATTGTAGGGAGAATGGCGGTTGCCATCCCGCAATCCCGACCCGAAAAGCACCATGGAATTGTCCAAGAGATTCCCATTTCCTTCGGGTATGGACTTGAGTTTATTCAGAAAATAGGCCACCTGCTCCATGTGCCATCTGTTGATGAGTTCATATTGGATCATCCTTCGCTCATCGTTTTGATGATGAGATATGGAATGAAAGCCGCCGCGAACGCCTTCCAGAAAGGAGAAATTCCTACCACTTACTGAGTTTCCAAACATAAAGGTTCCAACTCTTGAGGCATCACTCCAAAAGGCCAAAGCCATGATATCGAACATCAATCGCACCTTTTCTGTAACATCCAGTCCCATCTCCATGTCGATGTATTCATCGATTTTGATGTCCAGGTGTTCCAACTCCTTTTTGATGCCAGGGTTAATCCCCGCCTCAAAATCCTTCATTTCTTCCTTGTTTTCCAACCGCATTTCTACCGAGCGAATGGATTCAATAATTTGAGTTTATATTATTTTGTTTTGAATATATACATGTATTCCGCCAACTTATTTTGATCCGAAATACCTAATTTCTTTTGGAGTGACTTGGCATCATCGCTGACCACATCCAGGATGCTTTTCTTCCAAGGATTTGGGTCTTTGGCATCCTTTCTCGGGACGATGGTCCGAAACAAACGATCAAAGGCAAAACGAGGCTCGATTTCCTTGGCACAGGGCTGGGTAGCAGTTTTCCAGGAGATAGAAGACCCATAAAGACGCGTGTAGCCTACGTTGGCATCTACCCCGGAGCTAATTCGGTCTATGCCATATACCAAGGAAGGGAAAAGGGTTTCCTTCCCCGTTTTTTGAGCGATCAATTGATCGATAGAGATTCCCCCACTGTTGACATTGGCCCCAATGGTACGGGTGATCTTCATGGAGGTGAGGAAATTGGCGGTCTTGGTGTAGTGACCATCTACATTCGACACCGAATTCTTATTCATGAGCTGCTGTAGAACCAGCATATCTTTTTCCAGCCCCTTCAAGGGTTGCAGGATAGGCGATAGGGCAAAGTCGCAGCCCAGCTCTTTGGGAGCCCACTTTTCCGGGCACACCCCATTGGGTGCGAAAAGAAAAGCCGCTCGTTTAGGATTTTTCCTGCTGGATGGGCCATCAATAAAGAAGGAGTCATGGCGTCCAAGAAGGGTAGGGCTATGCTGACTCCTACGCCTTTCAGCATACGTCTTCGGGAAATGTGCCAATTTTTCATAGACATTTGGTTATATAGTTTGATGGTCCATAGTCAATAGTCTGGGGGGAGAAAGGGTTAGATAGTTTAAAAGTCCATGGTCGACAGTCTACGGGGGAAAGGTTATTTGGCCTTATGGTCCAAACCAACCCTAACTATGGACTGTCGACTATCTAACCATTTAACCAACTATCACCTCACCACCACATCCTTCACATCACTCTTTTTATACCGAAACGGATAACTTTTAGCCAATTCCAGTATAAAGGCAGTACTATTAAAATCTGTTTCAATTAGGGTCTCTTGTAAATGACTTATTGTTGGGCTGTCTTTAAAAGCCAAGGATCTACCCAAGGCAAAAGACAACATTTTTTTACTGAAGTTTTTGGCGAAGGCTTCCTGCTTGGACAGGAGGATCTTACGCAATTCTGCCGGTCCTTCAAAGGTTTCGCCTGATTTTAATACCCCGGAGGCATCTATGGGTTCTTCTCCATACACTTCTCTCCAACGACCAATCCCGTCAAAGTTTTCCAAGCCTAAGCCGATAGGGTCCATGACCTTATGACAGCCACTGCAAGCGGGATCAGCACGGTGCTTCTCCAACAAGGTCCTCAGGCTTTGGGGCCCTTGGGTGGAATCATGACTAGCTTCAAGCTCTGGTACGTTTGGGGGTGGGGGAGGAGCCGGAGTTCCCAGCACTTGTTCCAATACCCATTTCCCTCGTAAGACCGGACTAGTTCGAGTGGGCAGCGAGGTAGCGGTTAATACGCCTCCCATACCCAGAATGCCGCCTCTTTTATTTGAGGCGAATTGTACTTGAAACATTTCCTCTTCTTCGACTCCAGGAATTCCATAATGTTGCGCCAGCTCTTTGTTTAAGAAACTATAGTCACTGTCCAGGAGTTCCAGGATATTTTCACTTTCCAGCAGTACATAATTGAAATACATCTCAACCTCCTTGAGCATCAGGTCCCTTAAAATAGGGGTGTACGATGGATACACTTCTGGGTCAATTTGAAAAGCAGGGTCGGTTAATTTTTTTAACTCTAGCCATTGAATGGCAAATTGACTACCGATACGTTGGGCTTTTGGATCCTTTAGCATGCGAAGGACCTCTCGTTCCAATACATCAGGATCGTGAAGGTTTTCCCGATAGGCTACTTCCAATAAGGGGAGGTCAGGTACACTAGACCAAAGGAAGAAGGAAAGCCGGGAGGCTAGCTCAAAATTGGTGATCTCATAGGCCCCATCCACATCGGGATCACTTTCTTGTCGATATAAAAAGTGGTGGGAGACCAGTAGGAGTTTAAGACTTTCTTTGATGCTTATATCGAAGCGTTGCTTTTTTCCTTTGGATTCTTTGTACACCTTAGAGAAAAAGTCTAACAGGGTCGACTCATCCTCAGGACTAAGAAATCTTCGATAGGCTAAGGTTGCTAAGGGAAATAAGGCTTTTTTTGCCGCTTCCCTGGGTTTTTCCATAGAAATATCTTTCCCTGTCCAGAGTTTTACCCAAAAATTTCTCAGCCTTTCCCCAAGGCGAGGTTCATAAGCAGGAACTTTTTCCCTCCATGCTTTCTGATCTTGGAACAGTTGCTCGATCAGCAGATCGGCTGTTTCAAAATAGCGTTCCACTAACAGAGGGGAGACATACAGGGTTCTCGCCTGGTTGTCAAATCCTGCCCCACCAGATGGATCGGAAGGGAAAAGAGAATCTACAGCCACCTCCAAGCCCAATAGGTCCTGTATCGCATAACGATACTCCTGATTGTTGAGCCTACGGGGATAAATGAGTCCCGGATCCTTTTCCTCTAAGGCTGCTTGTAGGTAGGCATTTATATAAAAATTCAGGGTATCCTTATCTTTCTGTGGCATGGGTGGCCGAATGTCGGGCGGCATGGTCCCATTTTCCACTACTTCCATCACCTTATGAAAGCGTTCGCCATCTCGTACAATGGCAATAATGAAATCATACCGTTCCAGGTTGAGCCCGGCCTTCTTGTCTTCCCCATTATGGCATGAGTAGCAATGCTTACGCATGATAGGCCTGACGGTTTTCCAAAAATGGGGTTGACGGGGATCATCCTGCTGAGCTAAGCACAAAGCTCCTGAGGTGATCCAAACAGTCACCATGAAGAGTTTTATGTAAGAGCCAAGCATTGCAGAATAGCTTCGAAAAATGAGAAGTCAGATTTTTCGAAAATTTACACATTTTTTGGCAGGATTAAAACCACCTGAATAGGTAAATAATTGAATATTTCTTAATAAATCGTCATTATTAGCAATATGGACCGCTCTAAGTCTCATTTTTTGATCGAACCCTTAACCCCATTACCCCCATGAACCTACAGACTCATTCTCCCAAATCTCGGCGAAAATTTTTCCAAAAGGCCTTTGCGGGCATAGCGGCTAGTACAGCCAGTGTGTATTCCCTCCGAGCAGATGGGAAAGACCTAACTCCCATTCCCAAGAAAAGCGAAATCCGAATAACCAAGCTGGAAACCTTTAAGGTAAAACCTCGCTTTCTTTTCCTGAAAATCCACACAGATGAAGGAATCGTGGGCTTGGGAGAACCTATAACTGAAGGACGCGCCGATACCTGTGCTGCAGCAGTCCAGGAAGCGGCTAAATATTTAGTAGGAAAAGATCCTAGGCATATTATCCATCACTGGCAGGCGGTATACCGGCACTCCTTTTATCGAGGGGGACCTATTTTAACCAGTGCCTTGAGTGGTATCGAGCAAGCCCTGTGGGATATAAAAGGGAAAGCTTTGGGCTTACCCATATATGATCTGATTGGAGGTCCAACCAGGCAACAGATAAGGGTATATGCACATGCCCGAAGCCCTGAAGCTATCCGAGAAGCAAAGGCTAAGGGCTTTACCGCTTTTAAAACGGGTGTCAAGAACGGACGCCAGTCGGGAGTGGTTGCCAATCAACAGTTTATCGAAGAAGCTACCGAAGCCTTTGCTGAATTAAAAGAGGTTGTAGGCAAAGATGCGGATATCGGGATTGATTTTCATGGGGCATTGACCCCTCAAAATGCAGGGCTGCTGATACATGCTTTGGAGCCCTATCAGCCTTGGTTTATTGAAGAACCGGTCAATTGCCAAAATGTAGACATCATGGCGGAATTGGCACATAAGACCCATATTCCGATTGCTACTGGAGAGCGTATTTTCACTAAATGGGGCTTCCGTGAAATATTGGAGAAGGGAGCTGCCAGTATTCTCCAACCTGACCTGTGTCACGCAGGAGGCATTTTTGAAGGGCGCCTCATCGCGGGGATGGCAGAAGCTTATTATGCTGCTATTGCTCCTCATAACCCATTGGGGCCCATATCTTTAGCCTCAGGACTCCAACTAGCAGCCAGCATTCCCAATTTCTTGTGTCAAGAACAGGTTACCCTTGGGGATGGCTACCTGAAAGAGCCTTTTCAAGTCCAAGATGGACATATTCCCGTTCCGACAAAGCCAGGTTTGGGAATTGAGTTAGATGAGGAAGCCTTAGAGGACAAACTGGGGCACGATTGGCGCAATCCTGAAACGTATTTGGAAAAAGATGGATCGGTGGCGGATTGGTAGTGGGAAGTAAATAGTCCTCAGTTGATGGTCCACGGTTTGAGAAGGAAAATTGATCATAAAAGCATATTTTATGGAAAAGAAATCTATTCATGAAATTTGAGAGAAAAGCTATCCTCCTATTCCTATTAACCTTAATGTACGTAGGGCTGGTCCCGGCACAAAATAGCTCTCCTTTAGAGAGAGCTTCTGCTGTGGAAGTCTATAAAAGGGTAGACTCTACAGACTTGAAGGCTTACATTTTCAATCCTCCGAAGCATGAGTCAGGAAGTAATCGAGCGGCCATCGTATTTTTCTTTGGAGGAGGTTGGCGGGGAGGAACTCCTGCTCAATTTGTGCCCCAATGTGAATACTTGGCCAATAGAGGAATGGTTGCTATTACGGTAGATTATCGGGTTTTCAATCGCCAAGGAGTTTTGGCCAATAAGTGCGTGCAGGACGCCAAATCGGCTATCCGCTGGATGAGAGAGAATGCGAGCCGCCTGGGAATTGATCCGCAAAAAATTGTTGCAGCAGGGGGTTCGGCTGGTGGACACCTAGCCGCAAGTACGGCTACCTTGCCTGAACATAATGACTCTCAGGATGACCTGTCTGTAAGTGCGATACCCAGTGCAACGGCCTTATTCAATCCCGCAGTGATTTTGGCTTCTGTTCCTGGTAAGTATGAAATTCCCGCCCAGCGTATGCAGGCTTTGGAGAAGCGCCTGGGAGCCCCTCCCCAATCTATGTCTCCCTATCATCATATTCAAGGAAACATAGGACCTAGTATAATTTTTCATGGAACTGCTGACAAGACCGTAGATTTTCGCTCGGTTCAATGGTTTCAGGAAAAAATGGAAGAACAGGGAAATTCTTGTGTCCTGGTGGGCTATGAAGGGGAAGGACATGGTTTCTTCAACTTTGGGCGAAAAAATAATGGACCTTTTCAGTCTACTATGAAGCATTTAGATAAATTTTTGGTGGGCTTAGGATACCTTTCGGCCACTCCAACTTCTTTTTTCCACGACATTGACAAACAAATTTTTCTGGCTCAAGGAGCTATGGTGGGAGAAATAAGTTCTTCTACAGCGATCCTGCAAACCCGATTGAGTGCTGTTTGGGGCTTATCCGATGGGAGAGTACCTGGGGCCGCAGGGAAAGTTCGTTTTGGCTATGGCCTTTCTCCCTTGCCGGATCCAGACTGGGTGTATACAGTTGAATTTGAGGCAGTAGCGGAAAATGACTTTATCGTCAAAACAGAGCTTTCCAAGCTAAAACCAGGGGTCCAATATTATTATCAGATACACTATGGAAAAACAAGTAGCCAGGAAAAGAAGAGCCCTATCGGTTCGTTTCGCACAACTCCTGGTTCTGCATCGAGTGACTCGGTTTCTTTTGTCGTGGTTACGGGAATGAACTACTACCATTTTCACTATGGGAACTACGATTCCACGCGGCAGTATATGGGAGAAGACAAGGCTCTTGGCTATCCAGCCCTGGCTACCATCCTGAATCAACGTCCCGATTACTTCATCGGTACGGGGGATAATGTGTACTTTGATCACCCAGCTGAAAGAGGAATCCAACGCGCCAAAGAAAGAGGAAAGAATCCGTTGCCCGGTTTATTTGCTGGGAAAGCAGTTACCGATGAAGCGGGCATGCGCCGCAAGTACCAAGTGCAGTTTGTCCAGTCCCGCTTTGTGGAATTGTTTCGCAGAGTTGGTACCTATTGGATGAAGGACGACCACGACTACCGAATCAATGACAGTGATCCTTACACCGACTTTCCTATTTCTCATGAATTGGGTGTGAAAAATTTTCGAGAACAGCTTCCGGTTGTTTTTCCTCCTCAATCGGGGAAGCCCACCTATCGCAGCCACCAACTGAGCAAGGATGTGCAAATATGGCTCTTGGAAGGAAGGGATTATCGCAGTGCAAATTCGGATGCAATTGGTCCTGAAAAAACCCTTTGGGGGGCAGAACAAAAGGCTTGGCTGAAACAGTCTTTGCTTGCGAGTACAGCCACCTTTAAGTTTATCATTTCTCCAACTCCCATGGTGGGCCCAGACGATGCCTATAAAAAAGATAACCACGTCAATCCTCAGGGATTTAAGCATGAAGGAGACGAATTTTTTGCTTGGCTAGCAGCAGAGGGTTTTCTGGAAAAGCACCTCTATTTTATCTGTGGTGATCGACACTGGCAGTACCATGCCGTACATCCTTCAGGCTTTGAGGAGTTCTCCTGCGGAGCCTTGGTAGATGCCAATTCACGGGCTGGGCGTTTGGCGGGCGATTCCAAATCGACCGATCCGGAGGCCCTAATAAAGCAGGTATATGTGCAGGGTAAGGCAGATGAGGCTAGTGGGGGATTTTTGAAGGTTTCGGTAAAACGAAAGAATCTGCATAGCCCCATGCTCATTTTTTCATATTTTGACGAAAAAGGGAAATTATTGTATAGTCATAAAAAGGAAACCAGAGATTAACATTGGGCTTCTCAATTTTTACTCACTATGTCAGCTTGCCAATCCTATATGAAATCCCAAAGTCGAAGAGAATTTCTAACTCAATCTGCCATGGGCTTTGGGGCCTTGGGCTTAGCTTCCCTTATAAATCCCCTCAGAAGCTATTCAGCAAATTCAAATTTAGAAACGGCTGTTTCTCCTAGTCTTCCCCATTTTGCTCCCAAAGCCAAACGAGTCATTTACTTGTTTCAAAGTGGGGCTCCTCCTCAAATAGAGCTTTTTGATGACAAGCCCCTGTTGAGGAAGATGGTAGGGGAAGAGTTGCCAGAATCTATTCGAAAAGGTCAGCGCCTCACAGGGATGACAGCTGGACAGACTTCCTTTCCACTGGCAGGTTCACTCTGGGAATTCCAACAACGAGGCCAGTCGGGCATGTGGCTGAGTGAATTGCTTCCTCATACAGCTAAAATTGCCGATGAGATATGCCTGATTCGCTCTATGTATACTGAAGCCATCAACCATGATCCTGCTATAACCTTCATGCAGACGGGTTCCCAGTTTCCTGGCCGGCCTTCGATAGGCTCATGGGTAGATTATGGTCTAGGGAGTGAGAACAAAGACCTCCCCACCTTTGTCGTACTTATCACCAAAGACAGTGGTGGACAACCCTTGTATGCTCGCTTGTGGGGCAATGGCTTTCTGCCTTCTCAGCATCAAGGAGTTCGTTTTCGTTCGGGGAAAGCCCCCGTCTTGTACCTCAACAATCCACCTGGAATTAATCGAGAGGCTCGGAAGGCCCAGATGGAGATGCTGAAGCAATTGCAGGAGACCCAATTTGAACGGATACAAGATCCAGAAATAGAGGCGCGAATAGCTCAATATGAAATGGCATTTCGCATGCAAAGTTCTGTTCCCGAACTTACGGATACTTCTGATGAGCCGGATTACATCTATGACCTATATGGTCCTGATTCTCGTATTCCCGGAACCTTTGCAGCTAATTGTCTATTGGCCCGACGTCTGGCGGAGAAAGGGGTGAAATTTATCCAGTTGTATCACCGAGGCTGGGATTTTCACGATAACCTTCCCAAACTGATAGGGGGGAAATGTCAACAAACAGACCAAGCCTCAGCAGCTTTGGTATTGGACCTCAAACAAAGGGGACTCCTAGATGATACCCTGGTGATCTGGGGGGGAGAATTTGGTCGAACTAATTATTCACAAGGAGCGCTAAGCGCAGATAATTATGGTCGTGACCACCACCCCAAATGTTTCAGCATGTGGATGGCTGGTGCTGGGGTAAAAAAGGGCTTTACCTATGGATCTACAGATGATTTTAGTTACAACATAACAGAGAATCCGGTTCATGTACACGATTTTCAGGCAACTTTGATGCATCTGTTGGGGATAGACCACGAACGCTTTACCTATAAATTTCAGGGAAGAAGGTACCGGCTTACCGACGTGCATGGGAAGGTAGTCCATGACATTCTTTCTTAAACCATTCAGAAATCTTGAAAGACCTTGGTCTTTCTATCCTTAGTCAATTATGTATGTCAAAGGCTAGAAAATATTGGATTTATTGTATCCCCTTTTTGTGGGTTGCCTGTCAGCCTGCTATTCCAGAAGGGATATCTCAAGCATACGATGCGCTTCCAGAAGAGATAGATTTTAATTTCCATATTCGGCCTCTATTGGCGGATAGATGTTATGCCTGTCATGGACCCGACGATAATACACGTGAAGCGGGCCTGAGGCTAGATTTAGAGAAGGAAGCTTTTGCCAGGCTGAAAGAGTCCAATGGATATGCCTTTGTGAAGGGAAGCCTGAGAAAAAGTAAGGCTTGGAAACGCATCATCGATCCTGACCCTGAAATCACCATGCCTCCTCCAGAATCTCACCTGAGTTTGAGTAATAAAGAAAAGGCCTTGATAGGTAAATGGATAGAACAGGGGGCAGAATGGAAAACACATTGGGCCTTTACTCCTCCAGAAAAAACAGGAATTTTCGCCGTGGGTTCAACAGAAATGAAAAATCCCATAGACTATTTCGTGGAAAAAAGATTAAAGTCCAAGGGCTTAACAACTTCTGAGGGAGCGGGAAAGGAGCAACTCATTCGTAGAGTTAGTTTTGACATTCGGGGACTCCCCCCTTCCTTGCAGGAGATAGATAGCTTTCTCGATGACAACTCGAAAAATGCCTACGAGGAGTTAGTTGACCAATGGCTAGAGACAGATGCACATGCGGAGCGAATGGCCCTTGAGTGGTTAGATGTAGCTCGCTTTGGGGATACCCAGGGCTTGCATGTGGATCCCGAGCGGTACAATTGGCCTTGGCGAGATTGGGTAATTGGTGCATTTAGGGAAAATATGCCTTATGATGAATTCATTACCTGGCAAATGGCCGGAGATTTATTGCCTAAGGCTTCTCAACAACAAAAATTAGCTACGGCCTTTCATCGCAATCATCCCACTAGTTCAGAAGGAGGGATTCCCGACGAAGAATTTCGCCAGAAATATGTTCAAGACAGGACTAACACTACAGCAACGGCTTTCCTGGGACTTACTTTAGAATGTGCCACCTGTCATGACCATAAATTTGATCCCATTTCTCAGAAAGAATATTACCAAGTCTCGGCCTTTTTTAACAACCTGAAAGAAATTGGGATGGTGAATGAATATAAGGTAAAAAAAGAGGGTGGGGGTCCCGTTTTTGCCTCGGGTCCTACGCTTTTGTTAACTCCTAAGGAAACAGAAGCTACCCTGATGAAATTAGAGGAGGAACTACTTGGGTTGGAAAGGCGGAAGAAACTTCGATCTGCAGAAGTCCGAGAAACCCAGGAATTCTTGGAATTTGCTGAACAGTCTCCCATTCCTATTCCTCAGGCAGATGCCTATTTCCCTTTTGAAAAGATCGGGCCATATAAGCCCTTACATGGGGTCGTACACCGAATTCAGAATAACGCTCCCATCGGTAAGATAATTGACCAAAATGTTTCTTCGCTTGCCTCAGGGGAGCCCCTACTTGTTGAAGGGGTTGTAGGTCAGGCCCTTAGTTCTCCAGAGGAAGTTGATATTGTCTTTCTTAAAGAAGAAGGAATCTTTGATAGCTTCGAACCCTTTTCAGCAGGAGTTTGGGCAAGAACAGAAAAGTCAGGAGAATTTCAATCTCTTATGGGTACTTCTGGAGCTATGGGGAATGCCTGGAGGGGCTGGGACTTTTTCTTAGATACCTTAAACAGACCATCTATAAACCTAGTCAGTATTCGACCCCACAATTTCGTTCAGATTACAGCTGATAAAGCCCTTGAAAAGGAAGAATGGAATCACCTCTTGTTCACCTATGACGGTACCATGAAAGCAGAAGGCTTAGCCCTTTACGTCAATGGGAGAAAGGTGGCTACTCATACGGTCGGAGATAATCTTTACGGCACTATTCGAAGGCGGTGGAGAAAGCGTGGCGAGTGGGTGGAAAGACCTATGATGCTTTTTCGAAGTGGAAGGTATCACACCGGGGAGAATGGGGTTTTTACAGGGCAATTGGACGAAGTACGCCTCTTCCACAAATGGCTCAGTTCAGCTGAGATATATACCCTATGGCTACAGGATAAGCCAGCCATAAAGCAAGCAGCCGCATTTACAAAAGATGAGCAATTGGCGTTTTTCCTTAGCCAGAAAGATTCGGTTTATCGTAACCTGGTAAGACAGTATTCGAAAGTATTGGCTCAAAAGATTCAGTTGCTGGAGAAGGTTCCAGAAATCATGGTTATGGAGGAAATGGAGGAAGCCAGGCCTACCTTTGTGTTGGACCGGGGACAGTACAACAGCCCTACAGAACAGGTGCAAGCAGGTACTCCTTCGGCCCTTATGGAGTTTCCTGAGGAATATGCTAAAAATCGGCTGGGCCTAGCAAAATGGCTCATTGATGCGAGAAACCCACTTACCGCAAGGGTAGCTGTTAACCGTTATTGGCAGATGATTTTTGGGAGGGGGCTGGTAGAAACTCCCCATGATTTTGGAACGCAAGGGGCCCTTCCTTCCCATCCCGAGTTATTGGATTGGTTGGCAATAGATTTTGTAGAATCCGGATGGGATTTACGACGTTTATTAAAACTGATGTTGACTTCCAATACCTACAGGCAATCTTCAATTGCCGATTCGAAACAAAGAGAATCAGATCCTGAGAATATATGGCTATCTCGTGGACCGAGCTACCGGATGGATGCAGAAATGATTCGGGACAATGTGCTGGCAGCTAGTGGTTTATTGACTCAAAAAGTAGGAGGACCCAGTGTAAAACCCTATCAACCAGCAGGTGTTTGGGACTTTGGTGTCTTGGTATCTGGACCCTACGAGGAGAGTAGGGGAGAAGACCTATATAGAAGGAGTATATATACCTATATCCGTCGAACCTCCCCTCATCCTGCTATGGTAGCCTTTGATGCTCCTAATCGTCTGGTATGTATTACCAAGCGGGAACGAACTAACACCCCCCTTCAGGCACTTGTACTGCTCAACGATCCCGAGTTTGTAGAAGCGGCGAGGGTTCTAGCAGGGAAAATATTGTCAGAGGGAGGAGAAAACGTAGAAGACCAATTGCGCTATGGTTTTCGCTTGCTGTGTGGAAGATGGCCCAATGAAAAGGAGTTTGCCGTCCTTTCAAGCCATTATAAGGGGGTGTTTTCAGGGTATGAGAATAACCCGAAAGAAGCGAAAAAGCTATTGGCTGTTGGAAGATCCCCCAATCCTCCAGACCATAACTTAGTAGCCTTAGGAGCGATGACTGCCCTTGTCAATAGCTTAATGAGCTTCGACGAAGTTTATATGAAACGGTAGAAGCAATCAAAATTTTATGTATGTACATCAGGCAAGGCTTAGAGACTTACCTGCAATGGATAGATAAGGCTGTAAGAGGATGAGTAATCCAGAGGAAATTAGGAGAGGAAATCGCCAGGAAAACGTATAAATCTTATTATGCTACATCACTGCGCACTCAATTCCTCCTAAAGCGTACCTGATCGGGTTTGCGGGTAACACGCTTTCTCTTTCTCCTGGGTTGTCCATCTTCTCCCATTCGGGGCTTGGGACGGGGAAACTCCCGCTCGATAATGGCATTTAAGTCTTCTTCAAATTCCTCAGGATAGGTATTTACTCGGATAATGCGATTTCCCTCCCGTTGTTCTACTTTTGGAGGAGGGGTTCCATATCTATCTTTAAAGGCCTCAGAAAATAACTGGCCTAAAATCATGAGCTGCTTGTTATTAAATCTTCTTCCCGAAGCTCTTACAACCGAAATGAGTGTTAATTCAGATTTTTGTTCCATAGCGATTAAGTAGGCAACCCTTGAGACGAAAGTATTGGGTTCGGGTTACTCCTCACATTCTAGTTACCAATTTTTATGGTAAAGTGTTTCGTTGTTTGTAAAAAAAATATGAAAAATGGAGAAAGATTTATTAATTATTTCACATAAATTTTTTCAATGAATTTTGTTCCATCTCTCCCCACTGCCGATAAGGTATATATACCCGGGTTAAAATTGTCTAGAGAAATCTGGTGTAATCCTATAGTTTCCCATACTCCTTGCAACAACTCCTGCCCATTAATATTCAAAATTTTATAATTAATATCATCACTTATCTCTCCGGAGATATAGGCACTTAGCTGTCTTTTCAAAACCGGGTTTGGGAAAAAATCTATCCTATTTACCCTGTTTCCTGCCTGAAAATCTGAGTTTATAGTGCTCTCAGAAATATTTCTCCAGCGTCTTTCCTCATATTCGGGCTGAAAGTACAAAGAATCCTTGAAAACATCCGAATCTATTGGGCCTTGAAACACATTTTTTCTAGGCAAAAGGCTCCAAAAGTCACTAGGTAAATCTGGAAGGATAAAAGGACTGGAAAGGCTATCTCTTGACATAGGTGGTAGAACAGGTCCCCCATTATTACCTACTTTTCCATTTCGAGGATTTTCTGAGAGCACAGAGAGGAAGCTTATCTCTACCGTATCTTGATCCAGAATGGTTCTTTCATACCGTAAGGTCCACTGAAGCTTGTAGGTATAGCCCAGTCTACCTCTAAATGTAGCCCCTGGGGCGTATTTATTCGATATACTACCATAGCCTCCTGAAATAATACTCCAAACCCCTACTAAGTCTGCATCTGGAAGATTTGCCTTCAGATGGGAAATATTTTGGTTTCTAATTTCCTGATCTTCTCCGGCAAATGCTATTGGAGTCCTTCTAAAATGAATTTCCACTGTATCCGGCTGGGGGGTACATATTTCATGAGCTTCGGTCCATTCCAATAAATACTTTTCCCCTACCTCCCCAATAAAGGCACTCTTAGGATTTTCAGGATCTCTAAGGTTGGCTTCTGAATCCTCTGAAAGTATTCGCCAGTGTCCACTTGTAAAAAATGAGGAAGGTGTAGCATCCAGGTAAGTGAGGTCGCCAAAGACAATTTGGTCTTCCCCGGCTTCTGAAGACGGAGGAGGGGGCATAAATGATACATGTAGGGTATCAGTAGATTTTGCACAGGTATTGGACCTAACCTTCCATTCAAGCGTATAACGCGCTTCTTTTCTCCCAGTAAAAAATGTTGTTGGATTAGAACTATCGGTAAAATACCCTCCTTCACCTTCCAGAATAGTCCAGAAGCCTTCCCCTTGGTCCGGAATTCGTGCTTTTAGTTGTGTGACGTTATCACATAATGCTTGGTCTGTACCTGCGTATGCAGCTTCTTCTGGGCAAACTACCCGAAGGAGAACCGGCTCAAAATCTCCTGCTTGTATGATGGAACGAGAAGCAGAGTTGAGAACTTCTGTACTGGGGCCTTCATCATCAAAAGAAAAGGTAATAAAAGAAGAGTCCGTAACTTTTCCTGCTTGAAAATGAATGCTTAATAGGTGCAGAGAATCAGTCTTCGCTTGTAAAAATCCTCCTTCGAAGGCAATCAAAGCTTTTGCTTCATCATGAGATTCTATTAAGGTCAGATCTACCAGATTGTGGGGATCAACTTCCCATTGCTGTAGGGAAAGTGAGCTTGAATCATAGGAAATATACAGGGAAACGCTTTGAATATCGGAGTTCCCGGGATATACCCAAACTTCTGCAGAGAAGGACTCATAGAGGTCATGAGAACGAGAGGCTATTTTGATTTCCAGATTTCCTGGATTGCCCATAACGTCGATCTTATGCCCCCACAGGAAGATACCTAATAGGATATAGAGTAAGGATTTTGCTGAAGTTAACTCTCGCCCAAAAAGGGAATTCATAAAATGGTTATTTAAAATCCAACATATGGCCTTTTCCAATCCGAGTTACTGGATCTGGACTATGGTCCCCAGGTTTTGTTGATTAGTTTGAAAGTTGATTAAATAGGAGCCTGTTTGTGGTAGGTCAAGCTTATAAGATGATCCACAGTTTTGGCACCATTCAAAGGAATGGATCATTCGCCCAGTGAGGTCAAAGACTCTTAAGGTTCCCTGATCGGAATCCGAGGGCTTTTTTACAAGAAATAATCCAGAAGAGGGGTTGGGATAAACTTCCAAAGGGTTTGTATGAAGGGAAGAAAAGACTCTCAATTCAGGCAGATCAACCTGCTGTAAGATTGAAAATCCGCGATGAGTGATATGAGAGTTTTTTTCTTTGGGATCATAGAGTCCTAGTTCCATCTCACCTTCTCCTTTTGCCAGGAAGGTTAATTGAGAAAAGATAAAGGAAGAAGAAATAGGTTTGTCAAAGGTTCCAGCAGCCAAGCTAATAGTTCCCGACTGTGATGAGCTTTCATTAAGTAAGTTGAGCTCTAACTCTTGTCCCATTTCCACACCAATCAAGTCAACAACATTTGTATTGTAGGTCAAATGAGCTTCTACCCCATCAACTCCTATTTCTTGGGGGTCTACCCATACGTTGAGGGTAAGGGTATCACCCATCTGATAGTTGCTAAGGTTCTCTTGGGAAACAACCTTGAGGATTGCCTCTTTCCTAATATCATAAGAAGGGGGCTGAGAAAGTCTTTGTGGAGAGTTCCCAGGACTTAATTGCTCACCACTTTGGTTGTAATTGCTAAGGAGTATCGTGAAATCTAGAATGTTTACCTGTTGGGAATGGTCGAAGTCGACCATCAAATTATAGGTGGAATCTCCTGACTCCCTATTGAAAGATTGAAGCAGAAGGGAGAAATCCATGAGACTCACACGGTTATCATCATTGGCATCCCCTCCGAGTAAAATGGGGACTTCCCAGAAATTTTCGCCTGGATTAAGTATTAACCTATCTACCCGACTCAGGGTATTGTGGTACTTAATATAGGCGTAATAAGAGCCAACGTTAATATTCGTTAAAGAAAATGCCCCCGCAATGTCTACCCTTGGTTCAAAGCGGTAGACGGGCGTTTCTAAATCATCCGGTGAAAATAGTAGGACACTAAGCGCAACAGAGGGATCCGTCCGGCCCTGGATACTTAACAAGCCGTCCAATTGAGCCTTTTCACAAACCAGAAGACCCAAATCCTCGTTCTCCTCAAATGATAATGAATAAGCCTGACTCCCATCATTAGGGGAGGCTGAATTAATTGAACTCAATAGAATTTCCTCCGAGTCCTGCTCTACAAACGATAGGTTGGGGTCACCGTCTGTTGTGTTTAGTCCAAACCAAAGGGTTCCCCACCGTACCCAGCTCTGAGGAAGCAGCTGCTGGCAATCCATTGAGTTACTATCTGGATGAAAGCTCCATGTGAAAGCTATTTCTCCAGGAGAAGAAGAGGCATCGATGTTGTGAGGGAACCAAATGTCTGTTTCACTTTCACAGAACATTTGAGGATCAAAAGATAGGGAAAGATAGTCCTGAAATTCCAGTATTTCAGGGTCATACTGTATGCGAAAGGTAGCATTTCCCAAATACAGGGTAGTGTCGGAAGAATTTTGGACTTCAAGGTGTACCTGAAGTTGCTCCGAGTCGCAATCCAAGCCTCCCACCATTCGCAAACTGACTTGTCCAACAGACACCTGAGGAACAGTACCTCCTATAACGATCAAGTAACACACACGCAAGGCAAGGAGAAAGGAGTTAATCCGCGTTTTCCTAATTTGCATGTTTAGCAATCCAAGTTGTGAAATTGAAAGATACCAACATTTAAGTATTTTTAGCGCTTATCTTGTCCAAATATAATAAAATTTAAAAACATAAATAAATTAAAAATGGAATAAATCAATTGGATCAATTGTTTTTTAAATTAATTTGGATTTTCGAAACTAAAATGTGGAATTTCGCTAAAAAAGTTGGTTGTCTTGGAGTCTCTTTTTGACAAAATGGGATTGTTCAAGACTCATTCTTCCCGAAAGGAGCAGGCGCATTTCCCTCCTTTCCAAGGCAGATTCAAACAATTTTTTTTCTTCTGTGGTTTCGGGGAGTACGGAATTGACTGGGATAGACCTTCCAGATTGATCTACAGCTACAAAGGAATAATAGGCGGAATTACTGTGATGGGCCTCTCCTGTTTGGAGGATTTCATAGGAGACATCCACCTTCACTTCCATAGAAGTATTGAAGGTTCGGGTTACTTTTGATTCTAAGATCACCACAGAGCCTTGGGGAATGGAATGTCTAAATTCCACAAAATCAACCGATACAGTAACTACTGTTCTCCGGGTAGCTCGCATCGCAGAAATAGCTGCGTTGACATCCATCCACTTAAGCAAAATGCCTCCCATCAGGTTGCCGAGGTTGTTGGTGTCATTGGGTAATACCAGCTCTGTCTTGCGGGTGTAAGTATCTGATACTTTTACAGGATTCATATTATTCTACATACTCTGCTAACTCAAGCCACCGATCTGATTTAGCGGATAATTCTTTTTCAACTTCTTCTAATTGTTGAGACAGGGAAATAAGCTGATTATAGTCAACCTCTCCCGCATTAATATTAGAATGTAGTTCTTTTTTGGTGGCTTCTAGGTCTTGAATTTCTTTTTCCAGTTGCTCGAATTCCCTTTTTTCCTTGAATGAGAGTTTGGTCTTTTCCCGATTAGGGGAAGTTTTTTCTCCATTAGATTGTAGGGCCTTTCCATTAGAATCATGTCCCTTATTGGGGGACTTAGGTAGGGTATTTTTAGTTTTTCCCTCTTTTTCTGTCTCTTTGAGCTTATTTCTATACTGTGAGTAACTGCCAGGAAAGTCCCTAATGACTCCGTTCCCTTCAAAAACAAATAGATGATCTACCAGTCTGTCCATAAAATAGCGATCGTGGCTTACCACCAAAAGGCACCCTTCAAATTCCAATAAAAATTCTTCCAATTTTCTCAAGGTGATTAGGTCTAAATCATTTGTAGGTTCATCCAGGATAAGAAAATTGGGATTCGTCATTAAGATGCGCAGGAGGTGTAGGCGACGTTTCTCCCCCCCACTCAAAGTAGATACCTTTGCTGGGTGCATGGCATGGGGAAATAGGAAGTGCTCAAGCAGTTGGGAAGCTGAGACTCTTTCTGATTTTCCGAGCTCTATTTCTTCAGCAACCTCCCTCACCACATCTATGACACGTTGTTCGGGTTTGAATTCAAGTCCATCTTGGGTATAATGCCCAAAATAGATTGTTTCTCCCTTCCGTACCTTTCCAGAATCGGGGCTTACAGCCTCCGTCATTAGTTTCACAAAGGTTGTTTTTCCTACTCCATTGGGGCCTACAACGCCTACTCGGTCTCTTCGGTTGAACGTATAGGTAAAATCGTCTACCAACACTGTATCCCCATAAGCCTTTCGCAATTTCTTAATCTCCAATACTTTCCCCCCTATTCTTCTTCCTTTTATCTTTAGTTGTACATCTTGGTCAATTTTCACTTTTTGAGCCTGTACCTTCAAGACATCAGCCGCTTGTATACGTGACTTGGACTTAGTTCCTCGAGCCTTAGGAGAACGCCTGAGCCATTCCAACTCGTTTTTATAGAGGCTTTGAGCTTTCTCTTGATTAACCTGTTCGGTAGCTTGTCTTTCAGCTTTTTTCTGCAAATAGTAACTGTAATTCCCTTGGTAACTGTATAAATTTCCCTGATGGAGTTCCATTATATGATCGGTTATACTTTCTAGAAAGTAGCGATCATGGGTAACCAGCAGGATACTTTGCTTGGACGTGGATAGGTATTTTTCCAACCATTCGATGGTATCGAGGTCCAAGTGGTTGGTGGGCTCATCTAGGATAATCAGGTCTGGTCTTTGGATAAGCAATTGGGCCAGAGCTACCCGCTTCTGTTGGCCCCCTGATAATTCTCCAAAATGACGGTCGAGAAAATTTACGTGGAGACGACTTAGAATTTGTTGAATATTGACTTCGTATTCCCAGGCTTGTTCCGCTTCTATCTGGGTGCTAACCTGCTCTAACTCTAACTGTTGAGCTTCGCTGAGGTTGGGATTACTTAGCAGCCGCTCATAAGACAGAATGAGTTGTTGTATGGGATGATTGGGGTCAAATACTACCTCGCCAATAGTCTTTTCAGAGGGGAGTTTAGGAGCCTGCGCCAGATAGCCAATTTGTATACCTTTCCGAAAGCTAATTTTCCCTTCATCCGGACTCTCAAGGCCTGCAATAACTTTAAGTAGGGTAGACTTTCCAGAACCGTTAAGCCCGATCAAAGCTACTTTTTGTCCCTGATCAATGCCGAAGCTAAGACCTGAAAATAAGCTTTTGAATCCGTAGGATTTTGAAAGATTCTGAGCCGATACATAATTAACTCCCATTATTGGTTCAGGATTTCTGCT
Organism: Bacteroidia bacterium; assembly: GCA_965263105.1. Classification (GTDB taxonomy): domain Bacteria; phylum Bacteroidota; class Bacteroidia; order J057; family J057; genus JBCCTX01. The sequence goes on from CBDHGL010000003.1 coordinate 4,373,097, forward strand.
TCTTCTAAGGTAAAGGTAAGTTCAAAATTTTCTTTATTAAGATGAAGAATGCCGCTAAAGGTTTTGTATTCATCTACTTTAAATTTGGCACCCTTTTTCAATAGGTTAAGCTCCATAACGGACTCCATGCCAGCTCCCCCACAAAAAAAACAACTCACATAAGGAAAGGCTGAAAGTACGTAAAAGTCTCCTTCTACATCCATCGGAAGTACGTAACCACTTATGCTTATTTGTTGGCCATCCAGGGCTAATAAGTCTGCAGGAAAAGTAGGGTTTCCCAACCACTGATTAAAGGTCTCATTGTAGGTATATTCATAGGTAGTTTGAGCAAGGAGTTCCCACTCTAGTACCGTCTGAGACGAAACAGAGATTCCCCCAAAAAGGAATAGCAAAGAAAATATAGCCCCTAAACGTTTACTCATAAATCAAATATTTTTTTCGAATGGCTTGAAATTCTCTGATCCCTTCTTGCCAGGTAGCCCAAATACTTTCTGCGTCCATGCCCTCCTTTATTTGCCCTTCAAGTTCTGTATTTCCCGCCCACCTCTCAAAATTACCTGTAAAGAATGATTTATTGGGCTCTTGTTCGCGGGCTTCTTCATACATAAGTGTTAAAAGACTTAGCCCCGCTTTGAATAGTTGATCTCCAGCAACCCTGTTGGTAAAACGGAGCCCCTGACATTCTTCATCCTGGTATTTGGGATAGGTAGATTTCCCGGGAATTGAGATTGGAGTAAAGGTAAAAGGTTCATATGTCAAGCCAAAAATAGAAGGCTCTTCTGTTGTCCTGCCTTCGGCAAAGCGCTTAAACCAAGGAGCGCCAATAAAAGTAAAGGCTTCATGCGTTCCTCTCCCCACACTTACGATAGTGGGTTCAAACCAGCATAGGACTGGGTAGAGATAAGCCGCATATTCTGTAGGAATATTGGGGGAAGGGGCGATCCATGGAAGTTTCGTTTCCTCCCACCGCATATCATGCCTGTAACCCTTGCAAGGGATCACTTTCAACTGGGCTTTTACTCCACCGGCTAGCCAGCCTTCTTCATTTACCATTTGAGCGTATTCTCCTACGGTCATTCCATGGACAATGGGTACTTCATGCATCCCGATAAAACTGCTATGCTCCCGATTCAGTATAGGGCCTCCTACAAACCAGCCATTGGGATTTGGGCGGTCTAAGACAATAAATTCCTTGCCCTGCTCTGCACAGGCTTCCATGGCGTAGGTCATTGTACCGATGTAGGTGTAATGGCGAGTGCCAATATCCTGAATGTCAAAAATCACTACATCAATACCTGATAAAAATTCTGGTGAAGGTTTTCGGGTTTTGCCATAAAGAGACAAAATCGGCAATCCGGTTTTGGGATCAGTAGAATCTTTGATCTTCTGCCCTGCATCGGCTGCCCCCCTGAAACCGTGTTCTGGAGCAAAAACCTTCTTGACATTCAGACCAAGAGAAAGGAGTGTATCGACTAGATGAACTCCATTGACTAGTGCTGTATGGTTTGTAATTAGTCCCAGAGAGGCTTTTTTCCAATCGGATGCCAAAATTTGAGAGATTAATTCCTCTGCCCCTATGGTCAGGGTCTTTGGGGGAATTTCAGCGATTGAAGTGGTGTCTTGTATTTCCTCCGAACCGGGCTTTATCAGGGTAATCGTATCTTTTTTAGGCTTATCTGGATAGGTAACAGGCGCTTTATTTCTGCAAGCGAATCCAAATAAGATAAGGAAAGATAGCAAAACTCTCAGCATAATTTAAAAGGTTTAAATGCCCTCAGGTATAAAGAGTATACTGGCAAAAATGCGCAAAAAAAACGTATGTTTGTGGCGATGGAACAGAAAGTTATTATTGTTGACTTCGGTTCGCAATATACGCAACTGATCGCTCGTAGGGTTCGGGAAAATAAGGTTTATTGTGAAATCCAGCCTTTCCACCAGGAAATTGCCCTGAACGACTCGGTTAAAGGACTTATTTTGTCCGGAGGACCGTGTTCGGTAAACAGTCCCGATGCACCTGAAATAAATTTCGATCAGATTATTGGTAAGGTCCCAGTATTATCTGTGTGTTATGGAGCACAGCTCCTGGCCAAGAAATTGGGGGGCAAAGTAGCCTCATCTTCTAAGCGAGAATATGGCCGAGCCCATATTGGGTTTAATGCTTCTTCCCCCCTTTGGATAGATTTGGAAAGGGAGGCCCCCGTATGGATGAGCCACGCGGATACGATATTGGAACTGCCCCAAGGCTTCCAAATTATTGGCAGTACGTCAGATGTGAAGGTTGCCGCATTTCAGCATAATACTCTTCCTGTATACGGGGTTCAATTTCATCCCGAAGTCACCCATACTGTTCCGGGCAAGCAGATTTTGGCCAATTTTCTTTACCAGGTATGCAACCTTCAGCCAAGTTGGACTCCACGTGCCTTTGTCGAATCTACGGTTGAATCCCTAGCCCATGAGCTAAAGGGCAAAAAAGTTGTTTGCGGCCTTTCTGGAGGGGTTGATTCTTCCGTTGCTTCTCTTTTATTGCATCGAGCGATTGGGGAAGACTTACACTGTATTTTTGTGGACAATGGTTTGCTCAGGAAAAATGAATTCGAGGAGGTAATGAACAAATTCCAGGGGATGGGGTTGAATCTGACAGGCATTCAGGCTCAGGATCGCTTCTACAATGAGTTGAAGGGGGTATCTGATCCCGAAAGGAAAAGGAAGATTATTGGCAAGGCTTTCATTGATATATTCCAGGAAGAGGCAAATAAAATTAAGGGAGTTGATTATTTAGCACAAGGAACCATTTATCCTGACGTTATAGAAAGTGTATCGGTAAATGGGCCTTCGGTAACGATTAAGTCCCATCATAATGTGGGAGGTCTTCCCGAGAAAATGAAATTGAAGGTGGTAGAACCTCTTCGGTCTCTTTTTAAAGATGAGGTACGGGAGGTAGGTCAGGAGTTGGGTTTAGAGCAGGAGTTTATTGGCCGGCATCCTTTTCCGGGTCCGGGTTTGGCCATACGTATCCTCTCAGATGTGACCTCTGAGAAAGTTGCGCTTCTACAAGAAGCGGATGCTATCTTCATAGAAGAACTACGGGCGCAGGGATTGTATGACGAAGTGTGGCAGGCCTTTGCAGTTCTTTTGCCTGTCCAATCTGTGGGGGTGATGGGCGATGAACGGACTTATGAACAGGTGGTAGCCCTGCGGGCCGTAGGGAGCCGGGATGGAATGACAGCAGATTGGTCTCGTTTACCCTATGAGTTTTTAGCAGATGTATCGAATAAGATCATCAACCAAATTAAGGGAATTAACCGGGTGGTATATGATATCAGTTCTAAACCTCCGGCAACTATAGAATGGGAATAAATACTTTGTACATATGAAGCGCGTCGTATATTTTTTGGCGTTAAGTTTAGGAGCATTCGTACTCCTGGAATCTTGCGTATCTTCTCGAGGAGCCTCTGGCCTTCCTGCAGACCCCGAATCCATGGCTCTGATCCGAGTTGGAAAGCGGTATTTAGACAATGAAAACTACGAGCAGGCGGTAAAAGTACTGAAAGATGCCAGCTTACGCCCTGAAAACCAATTTTCTACCCTATCCACCTATTTATTGGGCCTTTCTCATTACAAAAATGGCGATACCGACGAAGCTATTCAGGTATTCCAGAACTTTGAAAGTCGGTTTCCCAAGTCCAAATACGTAGTGGAAGCTCAGTATCACCAGGCCTTGGCAGAAATAGAATCGGAAAATTATTTGATCCAGGAAAGAGGCCTGGATAAACTGTGGGACTTATCGGAGTCGAGTAAAAACGCAACTATTGCGAAATTAGCTGCCGATCAGGCCAAAAATTTTGTGTTCTATACCATGACGCCCGAGAAACTGGAGCGCTATTCCCAGCATGTAGCTTCGCCTTATGATGCCTTTGTATGGGAGGCCCAAGCCTTTCGACTGGTGAAGAGCGATCGGATCATTGAAGCCAAAAACTACTATGACTCTCTAAAAAGTTCTCGAAGAGTTTCTTCTGATTTTCTGGATAACTTGCTTGATGAAAGACGCTTGGAGCGCGTTCAGGAGAATGCCATTTTGAAAATAGCTCTTTTCCTGCCCTTTAATGTCAATTTTTCCTCCCCGAGTTTTCTCGATGAGATTCCCAATAAAAGCCGTCTGGCGCTCGATTTTTACGAAGGTTTTTTAACGGCACTGGAAAACTATGAAAATACGACTGGGCGGAGGGTATTCATAAAGGTATTTGATACGCGAGAAGATACTTTTTCCGTCAACACTCAACTGATGGAACTCAATGCACTCAATCCTCAAGGAATAATAGGCGGCTATGAAAGGACGGTAGTGGAACAGGTCAGTGATTGGGCAGAAGAAAGGCAAATACCCTATTTTATTCCCTTTAGCCCTTATGCTTACCTAGTGGATGAAAAAGCCTATTCTTTTCTGATGAGTCCTTCCGTTGAAATGCATGGTAGGCGAATGGCTGAGCATGCCTATCACCAATTAGGGCTGCGCAAGGTGGCCGTTTGGAGCAATCAACAACAGGTAGCCAACCAGATGGCCAAGGGCTTTGAAGAAGTTTTTACCAATCTAGGGGGAGAAATACAGACCTATATGATAGACTCCGTCTTTCATGAAGGGGCTGAGGAAGAAATTCCCAGCTTTGTCAATGACATGAAGAGAGCCTATTACGATGGGGTATACATACCCATCAACAATGATGAAGAATCAGCCAACCTGATTTTGAGTTTGATCAGTAAGGAGGAAATTGAATTGATTGCAATGGGCTCTCCTCGCTGGAAAAACTACTCCTATATCAGCAGAGATCTGAAGGAGAATTTTCAGCTCCATATTACTACGACAAATATGTACAGTACGCTAAATCAGGAATACCAGAATTTTTACAACACCTATCTCAAGAACTATTATTATCCCCCTTCCGATCGCAGTCTGCAAGGCTATAACATGGGCAGGTACTATTTAAACCTCTACGAAAATTTTGGCTATGACCGTTCCTTCCCTGATTACGCCAAGAACGCGGAATTCATTCCCGGAATTCAGCAATCCTTCTATTTTGGGGGAGGCTACATCAACCAATATGTAAATATTGCCAAATTTGCTGACGGCATTTTGATGAAGGAAAACAAAAACGATTTTTACTTTGATAAGGTACCTGAGTTGCCGAAGAATTAGGTGGGGTCGGTAGTCGATAGTACTCTGTCAGGAAAGTTTTTAAACTTCTTTACTTTGATATTCAGACGAATAAAGTTCATTCTTTTTTCCATGTTCTTTTTTATTCAGGTCTCTGCTTATTTTCAGTGGTCTTCATGAGCCCTTCGGGGTTCAGTCGTTAAAAAAGAACCAAAAAAACTTGCACGAATAAACCTTTCGTTCCCCTCTTAGGGGATTCTCAAGGGGTATCCCCACATTCGTGCACCCCAGCGCGCTCTAATAAGATTTTCATATTTTTTATCAGTCCACATACTTTGCTGACAAAGTAATACTCTGTGGTCGGTAGGTTCATTTTATCCTAGGAATTGTAACCAAATACGGATGATATCATATCCTTTACCACGCACCACGCACCACGCACCACGGACCACGGACCCATCTATCCCTCCTCTTCTATTGCCTCTAAGAAGCAACTTACCCCCCATTCGAGGTCTGACATGGAAATATTGAGGGGAGGAGAAATCCGCAATCCTCGGTGTTCGCTGAGGAATCCCATCGTGAGGAGTCCTTTTTTAAAGAGTCTTTTTCCTATGCTTTTGGCCATCTCCGTAGTAGGAAATATTACCCCGAACAATAAGCCTTTCCCACGTAATTCCTGGATTTTGGGGTGCTGAAGGTGTTTTCTCAGATAGGCCTCCTTTTGGGGGATTTCTCCAAGAATGTTGCTTTTTGAAAGTTTATTAAATAAAGCCAGACCCGCTGCACAGGAAACGGGATGACCCCCAAAGGTAGAGATATGCCCTAGCGGGGGGTCTTTTTGAATGCATGCAAGCACTTCTGGAGAACTCACCAAAGCTCCCAGAGGTAAGCCTCCTCCTAAAGCTTTGGCTAGTACCAAGATATCGGGTTGTACCTGATAGTGTTGATGAGCAAAGAGAGGACCTATTCTTCCGAAGCCAGTCTGTATTTCATCAAGAATAAACAGGGCCCCTACCTCATTGCAACGATTTTGAACAGCGCGAAGGTAGTCATCTTGAGGCAACGTGATTCCACTGGCTCCCTGAATGGGTTCGACGACAAAGCCTGCTGTTTTTTCGGTGATTGAATCTAGGGCTTCCACATCGTTGAAGTCTATATGCAGGATATCTGGTAGGAGGGGGCCATATCCCTTTTTTGCTTCGGGATCTCCACTGATACTTAGGGCTCCATGGGTACTTCCATGATAAGCTTTATGACAAGCAATGAGCTGACTTCTTCCGGTGAATTTTTTGGCAATTTTCATGGCAGCCTCTATGGCTTCGGAACCGCTATTGGTAAAATACACCTGGGCAAGAGGCTCGGCTAAAACGTTTGCTAATGCCTTGGCATATTGTACCTGTGGGGTAAATATCCCTTCTCCATATACAATGGGATGTAGGTATTGCCGCGCTTGTAACCATATGGCTTGGATAATATCTGTATCTCCATGTCCCAAATTACTTACACAGATACCACTGATAAAGTCTAAATAGGTTTTTCCATCCGGTCCATGAATAAAAGAGCCTCCTGCCTGTGATACGCTCAGGGCCAAGGGGGCTTCAGAGGTTTGTCCTACATATTCAAAGAAATCTTTTAATTCTTGATTCATTCTACCAAATGCTCCAATTCGTGAACTGTAATTTTATGTTTTTTCCCTTTTAATTCCATGGGTTCCCAGGTTTTGGCCTGGATATGGCTTTGCGTCATTTTGTACACCTCATCACTCATGAGAATAGAGTTGGGATGTTCCTTGGTGAGACTTTCTATCCGCTTGCCCGTATTGACCGTATCTCCCGTTAGAGAATAAGATATTTTATCATCAGATCCTAGGTTGCCTGCCACCACCTCCCCGCAATTGATTCCTATACCCATTTCAACGTCTGAGCCCAATTTTTCTTTATAGGAGCTATTGAGTTCTTCGAGTCGCCTCATCATTTCTACTGCACAGAAAACGGCTTGCTTCTGGTGGTTATTCATGGGAATAGGAGCCCCAAAAGCAGCGAATATTTCGTCTCCGACAAACTGATTGACTGTCCCGTGGTAGCGTTTGATTACCTCTGTCATAATCCGATAGTAGTCGTTGAGAAACTGGACCACTTCAGGAGGGCTTAGGCGTTCACTCAATTCAGTAAAGCCCCGGATATCACAGAATAGAACCGTTGCTTCCCGCAATTCTCCTTCTAGGATGGTTTGGGTATCATCCCCTTGCATATTCTGGATTTTCTCTACGATGGATTCCGGAACAAATTTCTTAAAGTAATTGAGGATACGTTCCTGTTCAGCCGTTTTATCCTTGTATTGCTGAATAAGTTCATCTTTTGCCTGTTGGAGTTGGTAAAGCATTTGTGCATTTCTAATGGCTGTAGCCAAGTCGTTTTTCTCCCAGGGCTTGGCAATATAACGAAATACATTTCCCGTATTGATCGCATTTATCAAGGCATCCATATCGCTATAGCCAGTGAGAATCATGGTTACCACATCCGGGAATTCTTCCTTGACCTTTTCCAAAAACTGAACCCCTGTCATGTGGGGCATCCGTTGGTCACTTATAACTAGATGAACTGTATATTTGCGGACCAATTCCAAGCCTTCATGCCCTCCTTTTGCGGTTAGAATTTTATAATCTTTCCGGAAGGTAGCCTTGAATGAAACCAGGTTGTGGTTTTCATCATCGACATAGAGAATACAAAATTCATTTTCCATATATGTTTCAGTTACTGCCAATTTACAAATACTAGTTGAAATGATAGAATTAAGCTATTGGGAAAAGGCATTCATGCCAGAAAAATTGGATGTCTGCATCCTGGGGGCTGGTATTGTGGGACTTCAGGCGGCTATTCGTATGAAAGAACTCTCCCCCCAGCTTCGAATATCTATTTTGGATCAACACCCTATCCCCAGGGGGGCGAGTATCCGAAATGCTGGTTTTGCCTGCGTAGGGAGTATGACGGAGTTGATTCAGGATGAAGAAGAAAAAGGGATAGATGAATTAGGTCTTTTAGTCGAAAAACGATGGAAAGGTCTAAGAAAATTAAAAGAGATTTTAGGAGAGAAAAACATTGGGTATGTACGGAACCCAGGGTATGAAATATTTTTATCTGGAGAAGAGGAAGTCTACAGTCACTGCATGGGCCAGTTGGAAACGTTCAATAATCTTTTTTCTGACTTATTGGGAATCAGGCCAGCCTTTCAACCCGCTCCGGGAGAAATTGAAACCATGGGATTAAGGGGAGTCAAGCACTTGATCAGGCAAAATGCTGAAGGACAACTCAATCCCGGCAAGATGATGCAGGCGCTCGTGAATAAAGCTCAATCTCTGGGGGTTGAACTCCGACTAGGTTGGAAAGTAGAGTCATGGCAATCCCATAAACAAAGAATAGAACTTAACCTATCAGGGGCCCTACGGCTATCTTGCCGGAAACTTTTAGTAGCCACCAATGGGTTTACCCCTCGCTTATTACCTGCTGTTGACCTAAGACCAGCTCGAAATCAGGTACTCCTAACCCGTCCCATACCTGAATTAATGCTTCAAGGAAGCTTTCATTACCACCAAGGCTATGTATATTTCCGCAATGTCGAGAATCGATTGCTAATTGGAGGCGCAAGGCACCTGGATGAGGAATCTGAATATACGGATGAGCACGCACATAATGAATCTATTAGAGCCTACCTTATGGATTTCCTAGGTCAACATCTTATCCCTAATCCTTCCATTGAATACGAGTGGACAGGAATCATGGGCGTAGGAAGGGCAAAAAGCCCCATCATAAAATGGGTGGACCAGGATATATTTCTCGCTGTCAGACTAGGTGGTATGGGGGTCGCTATTGGAACTCATGTAGGTAGGGAAGCAGCTGAATCCGTTGTAGCAGAATTGTAACATTCATTACAGACTTTACTGATATAAAGGACTTATTTAGTTCTAAATTCATTTTCTACCACAATAAAATAAACCGAATCATGAAAAAAAACATGGGAAATTTAGACCGAGCCATTAGGTTGTTGCTCATGGTCGCTATAGCCGTGCTATACTACACAGGAATCATAAGTGGAACCCTTGCCATAGTCTTGGGAGTAGTGGCTGGAATATTTTTGTTGACCAGCTTGGTAAGCTTCTGTCCCTTATACGCTGCCCTTGGCTTGCGTAGTCGGAAGGCCACAGACGCATAAGGCTAACAGGATATAAAAAAGGGCTAAAGAACATACTTTAGCCCAATTCCTACAACTAGCATTCCTGGCAATACCCCTAGTTCTTATTTTCCTATCTTATTCCTTAGATCAGTTTACTTAGTCCCTTCCAGGATCCTCCATTTTCACAGGGAATTCCCTTGGATCTAAGCCATTCTGTTGCTTGTCCACTTCGATTTCCCGAGGCACAGCATAAAATGATGGGGCTTGTATATGCCCTAAATTCTCCCTCATGTTGAGGTATTTGTGCTAAAGGGATGTTAGTAGAACCTGCTACTTTTCCCCCCGCAAACTCCTCTGGACTCCGAACATCCACTATCTTAGCCCCATTTTGAAGCATTTCTAAAAGCTTCTGCTTCCTCTCCTCTCTCGCTTTTGACTTGAATATATGCATGAGTTGCTTTTACTATTAACAGATCTTTAAAAAGATATCTCAAAGGTCGATGAGAAATATGAGAAGATCTGTGACCTATATCACAAAAACTGTAATTTTTTCTTTCAAATATTATTTTTACCCCTGTAGCCTAATTAGTTTTCCTTTTCTATTGTAACTTAATTTTCGAATTCAACTACTTTATTATGCATATACCAGAAGATATTTACCAAGAAATAGAAGCCACCATTTCGAGTGAAAAGAGTGTGGTTGGAATAGATGCTAAGAAAACCCACATACTGATTCTCCATCAGCTTATGGAATTAAATCATCGAATTGAAAACCTTGAGAAGTTGGTGGAAAAAATAGGGAGCTCACAATAATCCTGGGCACCCTATTTTTCTGGCCTGTTTTACATCTATAATTGACAGGGTGAAATAAACCGCGGGATGGAGGTATGTTCTATATCTTTCATGCCTCCTTTTATATTGATCAGATTTTTGTACCCATGGTGTTTCAGAATAGAAATAGCCACCATGGATCTATACCCACTCCGACAATGAACGTAATGGATAACATCTTTGTCCAGTTCATGGAGATGGGCATTTATGAAATCAAGGGGATAGAGAATTGCCTCATTAACGTGGTTGACCTCGTATTCTCCAGGCTTGCGCACATCTACGACGCTGACAGCTGATTCGTTGATTTTCTCCTCTAGTTCCTTGCCCCTGATGGACTCAACTCGATCTAGGTCCTGACCTGCTTGGGTCCAAGCTTTTATTCCTCCTTTGAGATATCCTAAAGCATTATTATAGCCTACCCTGGCTAGACGCAATATGGCTTCTCGTTCTCTGCCCGCTTCTGTAAGGACAACGATGGGCTGTTTCATGTCCTCTATCAGGGTGCCAACCCAAGAGGCAAAAGAACCATCCAGTCCGATAAAAATGGAACCCGGGATATGGCCATCCCCAAAACTGAGGGCGTTCCTCGTATCCAGAATAATGGCCCCTTGTTGAATAGCATGCAATACATCCGATACTTCTAAAGGATAAGTTCTTTCCTCCAATAGCCTGTCTATATCTTCATATCCCTTTTTGTTTAGGGCAGCAGCTTTTGCAAAGTATTGAGGAGCAGGCATAATGCCTTCAGTTACTTGTGCTACAAACTCCTTTTCAGTCATAGGCTGGAGAGCATAGTTGCTTTCTTTTTGGATGCCAATGGTAGAGGATCTTTCCTGAGAAATGTTTTTCCCACATGCGGAACCTGCTCCGTGGGCAGGAAATACTTCAACGTGATCGGGTAAGGTCATCAACTTATTCCTAAGGGAATGAAAGAGCATCCCCGCCAGGTCTTCTCGGCTAAGATCGGTTTTTACGGCCAAGTCCGGGCGACCTACCTCCCCTATAAAGAGGGTATCCCCAGTAAATACAGCCCGCTCTTTGCTGGAAGAGTCTAGGAGTAGGTAGCAAGATGACTCCGGAGTATGGCCAGGGGTATGGAGCACCCGGATTGTCAAGGTCCCTAGCTTAAATTCTTGCCCATCATGTGCCACAATCGAGTCATAGTGGGTTTCCGCGCCAGGACCATAAATAATGCTGGCCCCTGTCTTTCTGGCTAGGTCTACATGGCCGGATACGAAATCTGCATGGAAATGGGTCTCAAATACATACTTGATCCTTGCCCCACGTTCTTTAGCCATTTCTATATACGGCTCTGTCTCCCGCATAGGGTCTATAATCGCAACCTCGCCATTAGACTCAATGTAGTAGGCGGCTCCTGCTAAACAGCCTGTATACAGCTGTTCTAGATAATAATCCTGTTCAAGTCTTTTTACTTCCATATATGTTTTGGTCTGAGTTTGGGTCTCCTAAAATTAATTAGAATATTCTAATATAATCAATTTTTAATTTATTCGTCAATCTGAGCCCTGAAAATATAAGTTTTTGTGATGTGTATCACTTAGGGGTAAAGCCAAGTTTTGTAATTTCGCAGGGTATTTAAATTAGGGGATTGAAAAAACAATCTTATTTTTAGTTGCAAGAAAATCATTTTATAAGTTATGAATCTTTTAGAAAGTGTATTAGCTGTGCTCCGACAGCCTTGGCATTGGACTATATCGGGAGTAGCGATTGCGGGTATTCTCTTCATAATGACCTGGATGGGCAGGAGTTTTGGCGTTTCTACGGCATTCAAGAATTTTTGTACCATCGCTGGCGCAGGGAAACGCTATTCCTTTTTTGCCGGGAATATTAAGGATGAGTATTGGAGAATAGCCTTTGTAGCGGGGGCTGTACTCGGAGGCTTTATCGCCTCTAGATTTTTGATGAGCCCTGAAGCAGTAGCTATTTCTGAGGCTACTATTTCCCACCTGAGTGAATGGGGAATAAACTATCCTCAGGGGAATGGGATGCTGCCTGATGAGGTCATTAATTTTGGAAACCTCAAAGGCGTGTTGATTTCCATCGTAGGGGGCTTCCTCGTAGGTTTTGGGGCACGTTTTGGAAGAGGCTGCACCTCTGGCCATGCCATCACAGGGTTGTCTCACCTTCAACTTCCTTCATTGCTCACGGTCATTGGTTTTTTTATTGGCGGCCTTATTATGACCTGGGGAATTATGCCCTTCATTTTTGCCTAAGCCATTCTATACGATAATATCTTTTAAAATTACATAATGAGAATAGTTAGTTTTTTTTCTGTTGGGGTAGTCTTTGGGGTTATCATGACCAAGTCTGAGGCTATTTCCTGGTTTCGGATACACGAAATGTTTCGATTCGAGAGTTTCCATATGTTTGGAATCATTGGGGTTGCTGTGATTTTGGGCATTCTTATCATAGGGGCCTTGAAGCGCTTTAAGATCAAAACGCTGCGAAATACTTTTGTGGAATACAGCCCAATGAAGCTAAATCCCAGGCGTCACTTGATCGCTGGATCAATTTTTGGTCTAGGTTGGGCATTAATGGGTGCCTGCCCTGGCCCCATGTTTGTCATGTTGGGAAATGGATTTGCCATCTTTACCCTCGTACTCCTGAGTGCTACTTTAGGTACCTTTGTTTATGGTATTTTTGAAAAATCCCTGCCTCAATAACTGAAACTCTTTAACGGTAAGCGCTAATGAATTTTAAAAGTTTCTTTCCCATCTTGGATTGGTTGCCTCAGTACCAAAAGGGCCAACTCAGAGGGGATTTATCTGCAGGACTTACGGTTGGGGTCATGCTGATTCCGCAGGGCATGGCCTATGCCATGATTGCAGGCCTCCCTCCCATTTATGGTCTGTATGCCTCGACTTTGCCCCTCATCCTTTACGCTCTTTTGGGTACTTCCCGCCAACTTGCCGTAGGGCCAGTGGCTATGGTTTCCTTACTTACCGCATCAGGGATAGGCATGATGGCGGAGTCTGGAACCGCCACTTACCTTACCTTGGCTATTGGTTTGGCGCTTTTAGTCGGAGTCATTCAATTTTTGTTAGGAGTTTTCCGCTTGGGTTTCCTGGTGAATTTCCTTTCTCACCCCGTCATAAGTGGCTTCACCTCGGCAGCGGCCTTGATCATAGGACTCAGCCAATTGAAGCACTTATTAGGGGTAGATCTTGACCGTAGTCATCATATTCATGAGATACTTTTACAAGCTATTGCAAAAATAGGAGAGCTAAATCCTTGGTCTCTAGGGATCGGATTAGGAGGTATTTTCCTCATTTTGGGATTGAAGCGAATCAACAAGTCGATTCCCGGACCCTTAGTGGTAGTAGCCAGCGGAATTTTGTTGGTTTGGGGCTTGGATTTGGTGAGTATGGGAGTGAAAATAGTAGGAGAAGTACCTCAAGGCTTGCCCATCTTCCAAGTCCCCCAATTGGAAACAGGCAGTTTAGGCAGGCTCCTCCCCATAGCCCTAACGATCTCTTTGGTGAGTTTTATGGAGAGTATTGCCGTGGCCAAAGCCATACAGGCCAAGCACAAGGACTACAAAGTCATTCCCAACCAGGAACTGATTGCCTTGGGCTTGTCGAATATAGGGGGGGCATTTTTTCAATCCTATCCTGTTACAGGGGGATTTTCCCGAACAGCGGTCAATGACCAGTCAGGCGCCAAGACGGGAATGGCGTCTATCATCAGTGCCGTATTGATTATTCTTACCCTCCTTTTTCTCACCCCTCTTTTTTATTATCTGCCCAAGCCTATCCTCGCTTCTGTGATCATGGTGGCCGTTTTTGGACTGATAGATATCCAGGAGGCCCGCCACCTGTGGTATGCCAATCGTTCCGATTTTTGGATGTTGATTGCCACTTTTGTAGCCACCCTGAGTCTAGGGATAGAGCAGGGGATAGGCCTGGGAGTCGTGCTATCGCTTTCAATGATTATCTTTCGTACGACTCGTCCCCATATAGCTCAATTAGGACAGGTTCCGGGAACTCATTTTTATCGCAATGTAAAACGTTTCCAACAGCTAATGGATCCTGATGAGCTATTGATTGTTCGCTTTGATGCCCCCTTGTATTTTGCCAATACCCACTATTTTACAGATTATCTAAATGAAATGATTCAGGTTAAAGGGGAGTCTTTGAAAGCCGTAATCCTCAATGCAGAAAGCATCAATAACCTTGATAGCAGCGCGATTCATGCCTTGGAGGAAATCCTGGAGGAGCTAAAAGAAGCGGGTATCCTAATGTATTTCACAGGAGTAAAGGGGCCTGTCAGAGATGCCATGGGGAAAGGGAATTTGGTTGAAAAAATTGGGAAGAATAACTTTTTCATGACGGTCCAGGAGGCAGTCGACTATTTTGACCGGGTGGAAAAACGTCAAGGAAAGGCACCCTTTCAAGAATATACCCTTCAATCTTATTCAAACTAGTCAGAGAAGTGAAAATAAAAAAGGCTGGGGTGTTTAAGAGGTTTTGTTAACTGGAATTCCAACAACCTTGCTTGGTCCAAGGGTTGTTCCCAATGTTGACTTTTATCAGTTCCAGAACTGATAAAAGTCAATTTTTTTTGTGAGGGTGATTACAGAAAATGGTAGGGCCTCCTCACTACTTTTGGTATATATCAAATAGTTAATCCTCATAATATGAAAGTAGAACAAATCTATACCGGATGTCTGGCAGAAGCAGCCTATTACATCGAAAGCAAAGGGGAAGTAGCAATTATTGACCCTTTAAGAGAAATAGAGCCTTACATTGAAATGGCTGAGAAAGCGGGGGCGAAAATAAAATACGTGTTAGAAACACATTTTCATGCCGACTTTGTTTCTGGGCATTTGGATTTAGCAAAGAATACGGGGGCTAAGATTGTATATGGCCCAACCGCTGAGCCTAATTTTGACGCCTATATAGCTGCGGATGAAGAAATTTTGCCCTTAGGGGATGTCCAAATCCAGGTTCTTCACACTCCTGGCCATACGATGGAAAGTACCACCTACTTGCTAAAAGATGAGTCCGGGAAGGATTATGCCATTTTTACAGGGGATACCTTATTCCTGGGGGATGTAGGCCGTCCAGACCTGGCGATAAAACAGGGAGAAATTACCCGAGAGGACCTCGCTGGCTTTTTATATGAGAGCCTTCGAAACCGTATAATGCCTTTGGACGATCAGGTAATCGTCTATCCAGGTCATGGAGCTGGTTCGGCCTGTGGAAAGAAAATGAGTAACGATACCTGGGGCTATTTGGGCATTCAAAAGCAAACAAATTATGCTTTGAGGAAGGATATGACTAAGGAAGAGTTTATTAAGGAGGTAACGACAGGGCTTGTTAGCCCACCCCAATACTTTCCCAAAAATGCGATGATGAATAAAATGGGTTACGAGAGCATCGAGAAAGTACGCAAACAAGGACTCCTACCTCTTAGTGTAGAAGAATTTAAAGCCGCTTGGGAAGGAGAGGAAGCTTTGCTTATTGATACCCGACACCAAAATGCCTTTGTGAAGGGCTTTGCACCGGGGGCCATTTTCATCGGGATAGACGATAATTTTGCCATGTGGGTTGGGGCTCTGATTACAGATCTGCAAACTCCGATCCTTATTATTTGTGATCCCGGAAGGGAAAAGGAGGTTGTAACACGACTAGCTAGGGTTGGATATGACAATTCTATTGGCTACTTGAAAGGGGGCTTCGAAGCATGGATACAATCTGGAGAAGAGATAGATACTCTGGCGGAAGTCAGCCCGGAAAGTTTTGAAAAACTCTACGAATCTCAGGTGAATTTACTAGACGTTCGAAAAGAAAGTGAATTTAATTCGGAGCATATAATTGGAGCGGCAAACTTTCCGCTGGATTTCATCAACCAAAATATGGGCCGTATCCATCGAGATCAAACCTATTACCTCCATTGTGCAGGAGGATATAGATCCGTAATTGCTGCCTCCATCCTCAAAGCCAGAGGCTTTGAAAAACTCATCAATATTCAAAAGGGGTATGGGGGCTTGCGAAAAACTAAGCTTGAACGCAGTACCTATCAGGTTCAACATTCCGAGCTTTAGGAACTTTTTTGGGGAACAGGGTAGGGGAATCTCCTATCCTGCCCATTAAATTCATCCGCATAATCGATACATGTGATCTAGATCACTGATAATGGGTTTGGGAAGTACTTCCTTTGTCAGTATAATCGTAATACAACAGTATCATTATGCAAAATTTCAAAATAGAGCAAATATATACAGGGTGTTTAGCAGAAGCGAGCTATTACATTGAGAGTGAGGGAGAAGCCGTGATCATTGATCCGTTAAGGGAGACAAAACCCTATTTGGAAAAGTTGGCTCAGACAGGAGCTAAATTGAAATACATTTTTGAAACACATTTCCATGCAGACTTTGTTTCTGGCCATTTAGATCTCGCTAAAAAGACTGGAGCTACTATTGTCTTTGGGCCTTTGGCAAAAACAGAATATGAAATCTACTCAGCCAAGGATAATGAGGTATTAGAAGTGGGTAAAGTGACCTTCAAAGTATTACATACACCCGGTCATACCATGGAAAGTACCACCTTTCTCCTAAAAGATGAAAAGGGAAAAGACCATGCGATATTCACGGGAGACACCCTGTTTCTGGGGGATGTTGGACGTCCGGATTTAGCTATCAAACAAGGAGAAATTACTAAAGAAGACCTGGCCAGGTTTTTATTTGATAGCCTTCGTCGTAAGATTATGCCGCTGGCAGATGAGGTCGTAGTGTATCCGGCTCATGGAGCTGGCTCCGCCTGTGGGAAGAACTTGAGTACAGATACCTGGGGCTATTTAGGAGAGCAAAAGAAAAGCAATTATGCCCTTCGGGAAGATATGACCCAGGAGGAATTTGTGAGAGAAGTAACTTCTGGTCTTACCCCTGCGCCTCAATATTTTGCTAAGAATGCAATGATGAATAAAATGGGATACAGCAGCTTTGAAGAGGTATTGGAGAAGGGAAATATAGGCTTAAGCCCAGAACAGTTTAATTCTTTGGCAGAGGAGCAGGGGGCATTGGTTCTCGATACGCGGAGCCCAGCCGATTTTATTTCGGAACATATTCCCAACTCCATATTTATTGGGATAGATGGAAGCTTCGCCCCCTGGGTAGGAGCCTTGATTACAGATATTAAACAAGCCATTCTCATCGTGGCTCCTGAAGGGCGAGAAGAGGAAGTTATTACTCGCTTAGCCCGCGTAGGATATGATAATACCTTGGGGTACCTTCAAGGAGGGATAAAAAAATGGACGCGCCATGGAGGAGAAACGGATTCTATAGATTCTATCAGCGCAGAAGACTTGGCTACTCGGATGGAGGAAGAACTAGATGGGACCATATTAGATGTGAGGAAGCCTACGGAGTTCCTCACTCAGCATGTAGTAGATGCCACCAATTTCCCCTTGGACTATATAAACCATAACATGAATAAGTTAAGTAGGGGCACAACCTACTACCTCCATTGTTTAGGGGGCTATAGGTCCGTGATTACGGCTTCCATTCTGAAAGCCCGTGGCTTTCACCACTTGGTAGATATACAGAAGGGCTGGCGGGCCATTGAGGCTAGCTCAATTCCCAAAACTGATCATGTCTGTCCCAGCACGATGTCACAGGAGTTGATAGATGGGGCTGTAGCGGCTTTTACGAGGTAGATTTATGGGCTTTCAATAACAGGTGAGTCCTGGAGAGACCTCAAATGGTAGCTCCAGGACATTTGGATTCCAAACATATTAGTATATTTGAATATGTTTTGGTAATTCAGTATAAAGTTATGGCATCTAGTGAAAATAAGGGAGAGTTATTGGAAACCATTCAACAGCGCTTTCCACAGTTATCCGAGCCTGAATTGGCAAAAGAAATGGCTAAGGTTGGGAAAATTATGCAGTTTCCTCCAGGACAAGTCATTATGGACTATGGATCCTACATTCAAATGGTGCCCTTGGTCATCGAAGGAAGCATCAAGGTGATGCGAATGGGATTGGATGGAGAAGAACTGCTCCTCTATTACTTGAACGCGGGGGAAACATGTTCTATGTCTTTTACCTGTTGCATGATGGACAAGCAGAGTGCCATCCGTACAGTCTCCGAAGAAGAGACTACCCTTATTGGTCTGCCGATAGCCTATGTGGACCGATGGATGAATACCTATAAAAGTTGGAGGAATTTTGTCATGATGTCCTACGACAACAGGATTCTTGAAATGGTTTCCACCATTGATGACATTGCCTTCAAAAAAATGGATGAACGTCTTATACACTATTTGGAAAGAAAATCCCAGGCGCTCGGCTCCTCGACTTTTCAAACCACTCACCAGGAAATAGCCTACGACCTCAACGCTTCTAGAGAATCGATTTCTCGCCTCCTGAAACAACTGGAAAAGAACGGCCAAGTGAAACTGGGGAGAAACCAGATTGAGTTGATATAGCAATTAGTCTCTACAAGTTTATCTGAAATTAATTCCTTTAGGTTTGTTCTTGTCGGCACTCAAGAAATATCTTGTGGGCGCAGTTTGCGCAGATCTCTTTTGAAAGAATGGGGTATATTTTGGCTATGGCCTCTTGTTTTGTCCAGAAAAAATTTTGTTCTCCAATTTCCTCCCAAAAGCCTCCCCCTTTCATGAGGTCTCTTCCAGGCTTTTTCATTCCACTGAAGAAAAGGTCCCCTCCCTTTTTGCGCCAATTTTGGGCTTCCTGGGCCAATAGCTCTGCCCCAGATAAATCGAGGAAATTGATCCCCCCAGAAACAATCAATAGATAGGGAACATCGGTGCTACTTTCCCTAAGTTCACTGAAATAAGAGGATACATAATCTACTGCGCCAAAATATAAAGAGCCATCTATTCTAATAACCTTCAGCTGCGGGCATTCAGGTAAGGGTACTCTGTCGATATTTACAAATTGACGCCTAGGGGTGGAGGGGTCGGGAGAAAGATCCACAATTCTAGGTTTGGAGGTACGTTGGAGGTAAAAAACCAATGAAAAGATAACTCCCAAGTAAATAGCAAATTCCAATTCTAAAAATAGGGTTGCCAGAAAGGTGATGCCCAAAATGGCAAACTCCTTTTTGTCTGTCTTAAATACTTGTTTGATGTGGTGAAAGTCGATGAGATTGTAGCCTACTAACAAAATAATTCCCCCCATGGCCGGGATGGGTAAATAGGCGGTTAAGGGAGCAATTAGCAAGAGTATAAGGGCGAGGAAAGCTGCCGCAAATATGGCGGCCAAGGGGGTTTGGGCACCGGCTTGGTGATTGACACCTGAGCGGGTAAAGGATCCCGATCCGGGGTAGCAGGAGAAGAAGCTTCCAACGATATTGGATAAGCCTTGCCCAATAAACTCCTGGTTGCCATCGATCCGCTGCTGGGTGTGTACAGCAATTGCACGAGCGATGGCTACCGCCTCAATTAAGCCGAGTAAGCCAATGGCAAAGGCATTCCCTGCGAGCATTTTTAGGCTTTCTGCCGATAAGTTCGGTATAGAAGGGGAGGGTAGATGTGCAGGAAGTTCCCCCACCAGGGTTACCCCATGTTCTGGTCCCGCTAAAAAATAACTCATTAGCCCTCCTCCCAACATAGCCAGGAGCATATAGGGAAGTTTGGGAAGCAAATACTTGACAATAAGCGCCAGGAATAAGGTCCCTAAACTTACAGCCAATACATAGAGATTGCTTTGCGGGATACCCTGGAAAATCGAATACCAAGAAGAGAGGAATGAGCTCCCTCTCGGAATCTCTATGCCTAAGACGTGCTTCATCTGACTGGTCATGATCAGTAAAGCAGCACCAGCTGTAAACCCGATTACCACGGAATGAGAGACAAAATTGACCAAGCTTCCCATTCGTACCAGGCCGAGAATTAACTGAATAACTCCCGCCATCAAGGCTAGGGTAAGAGCCAGTTGAATATATGCTTGACTTCCTGGCTCAGCCCATTGGCTTAAGGCAGCAAAGACAACAATAGAAATGGCGGTAGTAGGCCCAGAAATTAAATGATAGGAAGATCCAAATAAGGCTGCAATGATAGGTGTAACCATGGCTGTGTATAAGCCATATTCAGGTGGTAAGCCAGCTATCATCGCAAAAGCCACTCCTTGTGGCAATACGATCACTGCTCCAGTGATTCCTGCGAGTAGATCAGCTTTTAAACTTTTGGAGCCTACTAGTGGCCACCATTCTAAAAAAGGGAATAGTCGAGAAAGTTTCAAAGTCGAACTATATGTTACTTAATTTCCGAATATCTTTTAAAGATCGCGTTCTCACAAACAAAGGTATTTAAATTAATATATTATTGTATTATTAAGTGTTAATTTGTAAGTTGAGTAAGCAAATAAGTAAAACTTCTTTTTACTTACAGGATCTACTACTTTTTGTTATGAATACTACGGATAATACAAGTTGGTTGGCTTCTCAAGCCGGCCAGGAATTGAATGCTACCCTTTCCCAAGATCAAACGCTCCATGCACTCAACAGACTTCTTCTTCGCATAGATACGTTGGAGCAGTCGGTCGATAGGCTTAGCTCCCTCATGGAACAAGGGCCTGGTATGGTTAGTATGGTTACGGATATGGCCGATGAAGCCATGCATTCCGCAGGTGAATCAGGAGTAGATGTCGAGACACGGATCGGAAGTTTATTACATTTACTGAATAGACTTACCCAACCTCAAACGATGGCCAAGCTTGAGGGGCTTTTAGCCTTGACAGATCAACTCCCTGGTATGGCCAGTATGTTTACTGATCTTGTAGATGAGCAGATTCATCAAGCAAGAGAAAAAGGGGTAGATTTTGAAAGTAGGCTACAAACAGCTTCTACCTTATTGAGCAAACTTACCTCCCCTCAAATGGCTGGTCAATTGGACCAGCTCATGGCCCTTGCAGATCAAGGTCCGGGTTTACTGGCTATGCTCGTGGATATGGTAGATGATTCTATGCAGTCTGAGGTCACAGAGCAAGCCAAAAATATGTTGAATCCCAAGGCTTTGGCTGTATTGGGTAAGACAGGAGACGCGTTGATAAAAACCCAAAAGGAAGAAATTCCCAAGGTAGGGATGAGGGGACTCTTTCGGGCCCTGAAGAATGAAGATATGCAAAGGGCCATGGGTTTTTTGGTGAATTTTGGGAAGAATTTTGGAAAAAATATTAAACAATAACATTCAAGGACAAATAAACTATTATGGCTCACCATCAAGTACTAGTTGTTGGCGGAGGTACGGCCGGTTTGACCGTTGCCGCCCAGCTACTTAGTAAACCCAATGCGCCAGAAGTGGCGATTGTGGAACCCAGCGAAGTCCACTATTACCAACCTATTTGGACCCTCGTAGGTGGAGGGGTATTTGACAAAGAAGTATCGAAAAGAGATGAAGCAGATTATATACCTGCGGGTGCTACCTGGATAAAAGACAAAGTCGTCTCTTTTGATCCGGATAATAACCAGGTCACCTTGGGCAGCGGAGACAAAGTTTCTTATGACTTCATGGTCGTAGCGGCGGGTATACAGATCGATTGGGATAAAGTTCCCGGATTAAAAGAAAGTGTTGGCAAAGCTGGTTCTGGGGTAGTAAGTAATTACTCATATGAGACAGTCGAATCAACCTGGCAGGCCATTCAGGGCATGAAAAAGGGGAACGCTATTTTCACCCACCCCAATACCCCGATAAAGTGTGGAGGTGCCCCCATCAAGATCTGCTACCTGGCCTCTGACTATTGGAGAAAAAATGGTCTTCTCAATAATATTAATGTTACTTTCGCCAAAGGAGGTGGGGGAATTTTTGCGGTAAAAAAATATGCAGAGTCTTTGACCAAGGTAGCTGACCGCTATGGCATAGAACGCAAATGGATGATCTTCCTCAAGGAACTTCATCCCAACAAAAATGAAGCCGTTTTTGAACACATGGAGTCAGGAGAAACGGAAACTATGAAGTATGACATGATTCATGTAACTCCGCCTATGAGTGCTCCAGACTTTATCAAAAAAAGCCCGTTGGCTGCTAGTTCGGGTTGGGTAGAAGTAAATCCCCAGACCACCCAGCATGTGAAATACCCCAATGTGTTTGCCTTGGGAGATTGTAGCAATTTACCTACCTCTAAGACAGGAGCTGCCATTAGAAAGCAGGCTCCCACTACTAGCAACAATGTGATGGCAGCCATCAATGGCACGAGCTTACCCAAAACCTATAATGGATATACCTCTTGTCCACTTGTTACCGGATACGGAAAGCTCATTCTTGCAGAATTTGATTACGACAAACAACCCATGGAGTCCTTTCCTTTTGACCAGGGACAGGAACGTTACAGTATGTACGCGCTCAAGGCCCATGGTCTCCCCAGAATGTACTGGCACGGCATGCTGAAAGGGCGGGAATTTTAACGGCTAAATTTTCACGATAATTAGGATTATGCATGAAAACCTATTCAAGTTAAATTTTCTGGTTTTTTGCTCAAGTTTATTGGGTTGTTAGGAATTTTTTGAAAAGGTTTTCATTTTTTTCTTCCTTCTCTTTTTAAAAATATGAAGTACGGATTTATCATTGATAACAGGAAGTGCATCGGCTGTCATGCCTGTACGGTAGCCTGTAAGTCAGAGCACGATGTGCCTGTAGGAGTAAACAGAACCTGGGTGAAACAGGTGGAAAAGGGGCAATTCCCCCATACCCAACGCCTATTTTCTGTTATGCGCTGTAATCACTGTACAGATGCTCCCTGTGTGACTATTTGTCCAGTGGAGGCGCTACACAAGCGCGAAGATGGCATTGTAGACTTTGATCCAGACCGGTGTATAGGCTGTAAAGCCTGTATGCAGGCTTGTCCTTATGATGCTTTGTACATAGATCCGGAAACACATACAGCAGCAAAATGTAACTATTGTGCTCACCGAGTCGATATAGGACTCGAACCCGCCTGTGTCAACGTATGCCCAGAGCATGCCATTATATCTGGGGACATGGAAGATCCCAATTCTGAGATATCGGTGATGCTCTCACAGGAAAAGGTGACAGTGAGAAAACCCGAAAAGGATACCCAACCCAACTTGTTTTACATAAATGGGGATGAGGCTTCTCTCACTCCTACCCATACCCAACAAGATAGCCAGTACCTCTGGAGTGAACAGACCGGAGGGGTTGGACACTTTGCTAAGTACGCTGAATCCCGAAAGCAAAAAGTTGATCCTAGGGAAATGGAGGCTAAGCTCGCCAACAAGTCAGGAGCTAAGGGAAAGACCCAGGTCCAGGCCCTAATGGAAAAATCTCGTAGGGTGTATGATGCCCCGACTAAGGGCACCCTCTGGGGCTGGGAGGTATCCGCCTATGTATGGACCAAGGCTATCTCTACCGGGGCGGTCCTTGTTCCTATCATTGCTAGTCTTGTGCAGGACAGCCCCATGAGCATAGCTTTGCAATGGGCTGCTGTTATTTTGGGACTGCTGTTCTTGACGATTACGGGCATCTTACTCATCATGGATTTAGATCAGCCCAAACGGTTCCTATATATCTTATTTAGACCCCAATGGAAGTCCTGGTTGGTTAGGGGAGGCTACGCCATTACCTTTTTTGGCCTGTCGCTAACGCTATGGGGACTGGGATTATATTTGGAAAATGGGATCTTAGTCGAAATAGGAAAATGGAGTGGAGGCCTCTTAGCCCTTGTGGTTTCGGCTTATACAGCCTTCCTCTTTGCTCAGGCCAAAGGAAGAGACTTTTGGCAAAGCCCTGTATTGGCCCTGCATATGTTGGTTCATAGCCTCATGGCTGGTAGTGCCATTTTGATGCTGCTGGATTTTCTGGGACTTGTGAGCTTCGATTGGACAAATTTTCTCCCGGGAATACTGACCGCCAGCTTAGGGATGAACCTGCTTATTTTCCTGATCGAATTGGGTACCCCGCATGCAACAGCGGATGCCAAGCTGACCGTAAAGATGATCCTTGCTGGACCCTACAAAGCCCTGTTCTGGGGGGGAGTGGTCTTATTGGGAAATATGCTTCCCCTGGTTTTGAGTAACCTAGGTGATCCCACTCTATTGCTAGTAGCCAGCTTATGTGTACTTATCGGCATCTACTTATCTGAACACATATGGGTTCAAGCACCCCAGCAAATTCCGCTTAGCTAAGCCTTACTTTATCTAATAGAACCAATTTCCTCACATGTCATATTCCCACAATCCTTCCTGGATCGAGAAAGTAGCCGAAAGCCTACGCCTCATTCCCAATCTCCACAAAGAAAAGCAAACGGAAATACCCCATTTACAGGAACCGGGAAAACTACAGAATTATCCCCCTCCAGAGAAATGGGACCACTGGGAAGAGCACGAAGCCAAGAGTTGGCCCAAAAGAGATAAAAAGGCCTATTCTATTGTTCCTACGACCTGTTTTAATTGTGAATCAGCTTGTGGCTTGTTAGCCTATGTGGATAAGGAGACCCAAGAGATTCGCAAATTTGAGGGGAATCCCTACCATCCCGGAAGCCGGGGGAGAAACTGTGCCAAAGGTCCGGCAACCATCAATCAAATTACAGACCCAGATCGGATATTATACCCCTTAAAAAGAGTAGGGGAGAGGGGAGAAGGAAAATGGGTACGGGTAAGTTGGGAAGAGTTGCTCGATGATATTGCGGGAAAGATTCGAAAAGCTTTGCAAGAGGGGCGCAACAATGAAATTGCCTACCATGTGGGCCGTCCCGGTCATGAAGGCTATGCCAACCGAGTCCTTCAGGCCTGGGGAATTGATGGGCACAACAGCCATACCAATATTTGCTCTTCCGGTGCTCGCTTTGGGTATAACCTCTGGCATGGGTACAACCGACCCTCCCCAGATCACGCCAATGCGCGTTTCATTCTATTGATCAGTGCCCACCTGGAGTCTGGACACTATTTTAATCCCCATGCCCAACGCATTATTGAAGGAATGATGAAAGGGGCTAAGTTGGCGGTGATGGATCCTAGGCTTTCCAATACGGCCAGTATGTCGGATTATTGGATGCCTACTTATCCAGGTAGTGAGGCTGCGGTTCTTTTGGCTATGGCCAAGGTGATCTTGGACGAAGGGCTATACAATCGCTCCTTCATGGAAGATTGGGTAAATTGGAAAGCCTATCTTAAGGCCAGACACCCTCAAAAATCCCTCAGTTTTGATACATTTATTGAAGTCCTACAGGAAGAGTACCAAGAATACAGCCCTGAATTTGCCGCACAAGAAGCGGGAATTGATCCAAAGGTAGTCATAGAAGTGGCTCAGAAAATAGGGGAAGCGGGGAGTCAGTTTGCCACCCATAACTGGCGCAGTGCCTCCAGTGGGAATCTGGGGGGATGGGCCGTTTCCCGTGCCCTACATTTTCTCAACGTACTCACAGGCAGTGTGGGCTCAGTTGGTGGGACTTCTCCTAATAGTTGGAATAAATTTAAACCTACCTTCTTCGATGTCCCCCCCGCACAGAAGTTTTGGAATGAGCTTCATTTTCCCAAAGAATACCCCCTCGCCTTTTTTGAAATGAGCTTTTTGCTTCCCCATTTCCTCAAAGAAGGACGAGGTAAAATGGATGTGTATTTCACTCGGGTCTTCAACCCCGTATGGACCTATCCGGATGGCTTTTCCTGGATAGAAGTATTGAAGGATCACGAAAAGGTAGGGCTACACATTGCCATGACCCCTACCTGGAACGAGACGGCTTACTATGCCGACTACGTAATTCCCATGGGGCATTCTGGCGAACGGCACGACCTGAATAGCTATGCCACCCATTCGGGTATGTGGATTGGTTTTCGACAACCCGTCCTAAGAGAAGCAGCCAGAAGAGAGGGCAGGCCATTTGAATTTACCTATGACGTCAATCCCGGAGAAGTTTGGGAGGAGGACGAATTTTGGATTGAGTTGTCCTGGCGAATTGATCCCGATGGAAGCTTGGGAATTCGCGAACACTTTCTTTCCCCTTACAGATCTGGAGAAAAGATCAATATAGACGAATATTACCAGTACATATTTGAGCATACGCCCAATCTCCCAGAAGAAGCTGCAAAGGAAGGCTTAACTCCCCTAGATTACATGCGAAAATATGGGGCCTTTGCCGTGGAAAAGACTTCCTACAACAAGCACCTGAAAGAAATATCTAAAGATAAATTGGAGAAGGCTCAAGTTGATGAAGACTCTGGGCTCATTACTGTGGATGGCAAGGAATTGGGCGTCATGATAAAGGGCAAGGCCTGCACGGGTTTTCCCACTCCATCACGGAAGCAGGAGTTTTTCTCCCAAACTATGGTAGATTGGGGTTGGCCAGAATATGCTACGCCAGTCTATATCAAAAGCCATATCCATCCAGATAATATAGATAAGTCAAAGGGAGAGTATCCCTTGGTTCCGACTTTTCGCTTGCCCGTATTGATCCACTCCCGATCTGCCAATGCCAAGTGGCTCACAGAAATAGCCAACCGCAACCCCGTGTGGATGCATACACAGGATGCCGAAGCTTTGGGCTTGAAAAACGGTGACCTGGTCCGGATAACCACTGAGATTGGCTACTTTGTCGACAAAATTTGGGTAACTGAGGGCATGAAACCCGGCGTAATTGCCTGTTCCCACCACCTGGGTAGGTGGAGGAGGCCTCAGGATAAAATTGGGAATCGCTGGGCGACCAATACCGTATCCATTGAGGAGAACGATTCTGGGAAATGGGCCATGAAGACCCTCGAAGGA
Source organism: Bacteroidia bacterium (assembly GCA_965263105.1). Taxonomy (GTDB): domain Bacteria; phylum Bacteroidota; class Bacteroidia; order J057; family J057; genus JBCCTX01. The sequence goes on from CBDHGL010000003.1 coordinate 4,399,944, forward strand.
GTAAAGCGTTTTGAAAGTGCAGATAAGGACTCCTCCAGAATATTTTGGAGTGATGGAGGGGTTCACCAGAACATTACCTTCCCCGTACACCCAGATCCCATCAGTGGTATGCACTGTTGGCACCAAAAGGTGAAGGTCGAGGCAGCTCCCGTCGGCGATTCCTATGGAGATATCATGGTAGATACAGAGAAATCTTTTCAAGTCTATAAGAAGTGGTTGGAAATGACCCGACCGGCCCCTGGGCCTAATGGCTTGCGGCGGCCACTATGGTTTTCCAGGCCCCTAAAGCCATCCATAGAGCAGTATTACCTGAAAGTTCCGGAAGAAAAGTTAACTTAGAGGTAAGAATCCTCTTTCGGAGAAAGGAATTCTTCTATATACCTCTATATGACTTCTTCTTGGACGCTGCGGTTTTATGAACAAACTTAACGCCATCCTTAGGGCCAAGTGCCCCAATTGCTATACGGGTGATCTCTTTCCCAAGAAAAACCCTTATAACCTGGGCAAAGATGCCGCCATGTATAAGCGTTGCCAGGTGTGTGATCAGGACTTTGTCATTGAACCCGGTTTTTATTTTGGGGCTGCCTATATCAGTTATGGATTAAACGTAGCCATTTTAACTCCCCTAATTATTATTTACTTCCTCTACGGTGAGTTGGAACTCAATTCCTTCCAAATTATGGGGATACTCTTGGTGTTCTTTTTGTTTTTAGCCCCAATCATGTTTCGGTTGTCTCGTTCGATATGGATCCATATTTTTGTAAATCGAAAAACTAATACTTAGGCCACATAATTCCAGAAGGAAAAGGCTATGAGCGAAAAAGGTTCTTTAGATTCCTTTCCCCATCTTTCCAAGCACCAGGAGCTCCGGGAAGAATTGAGTCATGGCTTAGCTGCTCGTGAATTTACCAAGGGCGATGTTCTGGTTAGAGAGGGGGATTTTGTGGCCTATGTACCCCTGGTAAAGAAGGGACTGGTAAAAGTATACAAGGAAGACTTGGAAGGAAACGAAATTTTGCTCTACTACATTGAACAGGGTGAGAGTTGTATCATGTCAGCTTCCTCCTGCTTAAAGGAAAACCCCAGTAAAATCAAAGCCATCATCGAAGAAGACGCGGAAGTCATCCTAATTCCAGCAGCAAAATTCCAGGAGTATGGGCGGAAATTCAGTGGATGGAATGAGTTCTACTGGGCCTTGTTTCAATCCAAATACGAAGAACTCATCCAGGTAATTAGTATACTCACCTTTAGTAACAAGGATACCCTACTCTGGGAATACTTAAAAAAGGAGGCCCAGAAAAAGGGAACTCGGACCCTCATTACCACTCACCAGCACATCGCCGATGACCTGGGCTCTACCCGTGAAGTTGCCTCCCGACTATTGAAGAAATTGGAGAAGGAAGGGAAGCTTAAATTGGGGCATGGGAAGATTCAGTTATTGGGGGAGGAGAATAACTAACCTCAAATGAATTTTATGTTGAATATGCTCCTTCCCTGGTAATAGTTTCAAATCGGTCATTATTTTTTTCAATATCCAAACATTAATAGGGTAGGCCTAGTTGTCTTTATAAAGTTTCAAAAAATTCTGAAAGTTTAGAAAAATGAGAATATGGCTTTATTAGAACAACAAATCGTTGAATCACAATCCTACCTCCAACCCTTTGCTATGAAGCTTACTAAGGATAGGGAGGAGGCTAAGGACCTGCTTCAGGAGACCTTGACAAAGGCTGTGAGGCATAAGGAAAAATTTCAGGAAGGTACTAATCTGAAAGGGTGGATGTATACGATTATGCGCAACACCTTTATCAGCAAGTATCATCGGGTGACGCAGCGCTACACCTCTTTGGACACGCAGGAGGAAGCCTATAAACTAGATCGGAGGGGCCAGGTGACCGAAAATGGAGCTATCGGCTCGCTCATCTTTAAAGATGTTCAGGTTGCACTTGATGAAGTGGATGAAAAATTTACTGTCCCTTTTCAAATGTATTTTATGGGGTACAAATACAAAGAAATTGCCGAAAAGTTGAACATTCCAATTGGAACAGTCAAAAACCGTATTCACCAAGCCCGTAGTCAACTACAGGAACGGTTGATGACCTATGCGAATTGAAAGATTGATTTAGGATTTTAGGGTTAGAAGTAGGAGGTGGTTCAGGCCTGAGTCTGACCACCTCTGCAGTTTAAGTTTTTACTCAATAAACGTAGGAATAAATCAAAGAAAAGCATGTTCAGAACTTCCCTTATTCTACCATTATTTTTTCCGACAAAGTAAATCCCTCCCCACTCAACTTCACAAAGTAAATTCCACTGGCCAAGTCATTGATCACCGCATTGATTTTGTGTTGCCCAGGGAAATAAGACTGATTATCTACTAGTTTTTGAACCATTTTGCCCTCTGCATTTACAATTTGTATGGAAATCTTTTCAGCTTTTACCAATTGAAAACCTACCGTAACTTCATCCCCTTCTGGATTGGGATAGATGGGATAGAGCCGGGTGGTCGGCATAGTGAAAGGGGGATCACTGGAGGTGGCTAAATCCTCAAAATTCAGGCTTTCATCCCCAGACTGATAGGGAACGTGGAAGAAGGGCAGATAAAACATCTCATCCGTGGTGAAATCTCCCCAGGACACTGGTACCGGAGGATCATTGGGGTTCAAGGGGTTATCCGACGTGTTATCGTAGGTGGCGTAGGCATGAATTTCATCGCCAGGTTGGGCGATCATGGGTTGTTTGTAGAAATACCCACTTTGCCAATTGAAATCCCAATCCAGGATCTGAATCAAATGGGTCGTATCGCCGTTGGCGTGTTTGACGAACACCGTCCAATCTTTGCCTAGGAGGTGCATGTGGGGTCCCACACCTAGGATACTCATAGGGGAGGGCACCCGATATACGCCGTGAAAGGTCTTTACTTCATTGGCTGGAATGAAAAAGGGACCATTGGTGAGGGTACCGTCAAAGGGGAGCATCACGTGTTGCTGTACCTGCCGGGAAACGGGTTCCTTCTTGAAAAATATATTAATCGAGGAGGAGTCAACCTCGTCAGTAGGAACGGGTGCATAGTGCATCTGGATCAGAAAATCTGCTCCTGCGGGCAATAGTTGACCCATTCCAGCTCGATAATAGGGGGGCGTAACTCCTGGAACATAGGGAGGAAACTGCTTGTCAAAGGCGGCGTCTACGCTGAAGCCTCCAAAGGATTGGTAACCATATTCAGCAGTGGCATTGTCCAAGGATCTGGCTTCTCCTGTAAGGTCATAGCTGAATAAGGCATGGTGGACAATTTTCCGATTGCCGGGCCGAAGTTCAATGGCAGCAATCTGCTTGTCTTCTGTGAGATTTGTAGGAAGAACAAAGACACGGTATTCATCTACCATGTTTCCCTTGTGCTGGTAGGCTTCTGCCATAGACAAGACTAAGTCTGGAGTTCCTATGGAAGATCCTTCAGGAAAGGTAGGAGGAACGGGTTGCATACTCGTATCTCCCAAGGGCATACCCCCATCCACCCAATCTGCAATCATTTGGATTTGATTTTCGTTGAGGAAACGCTCGTCCATGAAACGGGAATAGTTCGGGTTGGGTTTCCAAGGTGGCATATAGCGAATGCCTGTGGCATATTTGATCGTAGGGGCAAAAGCCACCGCATCTTCGTAACTCTCCAGAGAAAAGGGAGCTACCTCTCCTGCACGATGACAACTGGTGCAGTTTTCATAAAGGATTGGGGCGATGTCTTCGCTGAAAGTGGGCGTTTGAGCGACAAGAACAGTGCTTAGGCCCAGACTTAGAGTCAAGAGGGTAAATATGTTCTTCATTTTCCTATTGAAATAAGTTTATTCTTTTTCCTTATAGTTAATAAAGCACCCAATGGCTTTAGTCTCTTTCACCTCAATTTCTTCCCCGTTCACAATGGCTTTCAGGGCATCTGCCAATTCTGAAGTGGTCGTGATAGTTCTTCGTTTACCGATTTGATAATAGGAATTGTCTATACGACCTCTATATAGAATTTCATCCTGGGTTTTATTCCAAACTGCTACGGTCGGGGTTACCTTTGCCTCCATTTTCTTAGCCCTCCCCTTTTCAAAATCTATTTTCATTACAAAGGGAATATCATACTTTTCCTTAAATTCCGCAATTTTTTTGGGATGGGAAAATTTACTTGGGAAAAGTCCAGTGAAAGTAATTTGGTCGGAAGCGTACTGAGCATACATTTCTTTTAGTGCTAGGGTATAGTTTTGACTGATAACGCAGTCTTCCAGCAAGAATATGTACACGACGATGGTATCATTTTCATAGGGACCTGAAGGCTTTTGAGCAAGGCTCACCTGGGTAAAGGAAAAAATGAATAGCCCCAAAGCGAAAGCGTATCGCATAATTTCTGGTTTGTGTGCCCAGCTCAATCTCCCCTTGGAAAAGGAAGTCGAAGATTCCATGAAGAACCATTCACGAAGGGCTAGGGATGGGTACAAATGAGGGAAATTAATTAACATTCTCATTTTTGTAAGACTAGACTTTATGAGGTCCCAAATTTTATCTAAGCTACTTATAGGACACAAAACTTCCTCCTTACCCCTACTGATCCTTGTACAATTTTTTCTTTCAGGTAAAAGTTAATCAATAGGACTTCAAGGCTCGGTCCAATTCCCGCTTGGTATCTTTTTTCTTGATGTCTTCTCGTTTGTCGTGCATCTTCTTCCCTTTGGCCAGGGCCAGGTTTAACTTCACCAAATTCCGGTCGTTAAAATAGAGTTTGGTGGGAATAAGGGTTAGCCCTTTTTCATCCAAACTTTTACGAATCTTCCGGATTTCCCGCTTCTTTAGCAATAACTTACGATCTCGTTTGGGTTCATGGTTGTTATAGCTTCCTTTATCGTATTCAGCAATTTCCATGTTTTTGATGAAGGCCTCTTCGTCTTTTATGAAGCAATAGGCCTCCTGTAGGCTGGCCTTTCCCGCTCGTAAAGATTTTACCTCTGTCCCTTTCAGTACAATCCCCGCCGTAAAGGTCTCAACAAATTGGTATTCGTACCGAGCCTTGCGATTGGAAATGACACTGGTATTTCTCCCTTTTTCTGCCATAGCCTTTAAAATTACAAAAGAATTTGGGTATTGGGAAAAATCTTCGCGTTCTTCATCTCTACAATTATAGGGGATTTGCGTATGGGTAAATTTGGGAGTATAGGATGTATCTGCTTTTTTCTGGCTCTTCCGCTATTGGCTGAGGCACAGGTTTTTCGGGACTCAGTGTTCAGGAAGCAAGCCCGTGAAGGAGTTGAACTCCTCTATGATATGCAATTTGAAAAGGCTTCTAGCCTCTTTTCTCAATTAGCAAAGCAATATCCAGAGCAGCCCGCGCCCCACTTTCTTTTGGGGCTCAACCGTTGGTGGGAATCCTATGTAGCTCCTCAGATGGAGACCTATCATCCCTATATCCTGGAGCAACTGGACAAGGCCATCTCCTATAACCAGACATTGAAGGGGAATCAAGAATGGGAACTTGAATATACCTTCTTTCAATATATGTCATACGCTTTTAAGGCACGCTTGTATACCCTCAGGAAAGAGTGGCTTAAAGCCGCCAATGCGGGAAGAAAGGCCTTTCCCTATTTGAAAAAGGGCTTTGAATTCCAGGAGCAAAGCCCAGAATTCTATTTTGGATCAGGGATCTATCACTATTATGCAGATGAGTATCCCAAGTCTCATCCCATCATTCAGCCCTTCATGATATTTTTTCCTGAGGCCAGTGCTGAACTAGGAATAGAAGAATTATCCAAGGCGTATTCTACCCCCAATTTTGCCCAATTTGAGGCGGCTTATTACTTAGGAGATATATATTTAAAAAGGGGCTCCCTCAAAAATGGACTAAAATTGCAGAAGTGGTTACACGAGCAATGCCCTCGGAATACCTGGTTTGCCATGGAATATGGCCGGGCCCTTGTGGCAGTGGGAGAATACGCCCAGGCAGATCAGGTCTTGGGCAAATTGGTAGGAGCCTTTGAGCGTATTCCAGGACATAAGCAACGACATATTCCTACTACAGAAAATCATCATACCTCCTATCTGATGAGTCGAGTATATCTCTGGTGGGGAAAGAGTTTGTATATGCAAGGGAAAAAATCCCAGGCAACAGATATCCTACAAACGGGACTTCAGATGGCTCAGCTCGCTCAGCTCACAACGGATGATGAATACCTTCCTGGCTTATATTTCTTCCTGGCAAAGAGTTATGGAGACCTTGGAAACGACACAAAGGCAGAAGAATACTTCAAACTGGTAATGAAGTGTAGCCAAAATGCCCCCTTTAAGGAGCAGACGCGCTTGGCGCTGAAGGGGAGTTAGTAGTCGACGGTCCATAGTCTGAGCAGGCGTGAGTAATTTGGACTGTCGACTAGCAAACCATTTAACCAACCCAATCCGTGGACCATCGACTATCCAACCATTTAACCTCTTTTTAATCAACCCAATCCGTGGACCGTTGACTATCCAACCATTTAACCTCTTTTTAATCAACCCAATCCGTGGACCGTTGACTATCTAACCAATTAACCAACCCAATCTGTGGACCGTCGATTATTCAACTATTTAACCCTCTTTATGCTATCCCCGTCGGCCCCAAAATATTGGGAGGCAGTTGTAGTTCCTGCTCCGATAAATGTACCTCTCCGTGATTTTTTTCGTACTTGAGAATATTGTCTGTCAAGGCCTTTTGAAGGCGTTTGGCGTGCTGAGGCGTCATGATGATGCGGGAGCGTACCTCTCCTTTGGGGGTTCCTGGAAGGACCTGGACGAAGTCCAGAATGAATTCAGAGGAAGAATGAGAGATAATAGCCAAATTAGAATAGACCCCGCGCGCTACGTCTCCTGGCAGTTCTATATTCAAGGATTTCTGATTCTTTTTCTCAGACATATTTCAAAAATTATTATTTCAAAAATAGAAATATTGTATTAACTTGCCCCAAGGCAACGGAGTAAAATTAGGTTTTTATTCTTTCTATTAAAATGACATCTGCCTCAACTATGCAAAAACACATATTAGTAACCGGCGGAGCTGGTTTCATTGGTTCCCACCTTGTTCGCCACCTTGTCAACACCTACCCCGACTACCACATCATCAATTTGGACAAGCTTACCTACGCAGGTAACCTAGAAAATCTCAAGGATATTGAATCCGCCCCGAATTACACTTTTATTAAGGAAGATATTTGTAACAGTGAGGCGATCCAGCGCATTTTTACGGATTATTCCATAGATGGCGTGATTCACCTGGCCGCAGAAAGCCATGTAGACCGCAGTATTCTCAACCCGATGGAATTTGTCCAAACCAATGTAGTTGGTACAGTTACCCTCCTTAATGTGGCCAAAAATACCTGGAAGGATAGAGACGATGTCCTGTTTTACCACGTATCTACGGATGAGGTATACGGATCTTTGGACGAAGGAGGATACTTTGTAGAAACGACCTCCTACGATCCTCAAAGTCCCTATTCATCCTCTAAGGCTAGTTCAGACCACTTCGTACGGGCCTATGGCAATACCTATAAACTGCCCTTTGTTATCAGTAATTGTTCCAACAATTATGGCCCCTACCAATTTCCTGAAAAATTACTCCCCCTTTTCATCTCCAATATCCTCAACGAAAAACCTTTACCTGTCTATGGAAAAGGAGAGAATATAAGGGACTGGCTCTGGGTTTACGACCACTGTAGCGCCATTGATACCATTTTTCACAAAGGAAAACATGGGGAAACCTACGTGATTGGCGGGCGCAATGAGTGGCGCAATATCGATTTGGTAGAACTACTTTGTGATCAGGTAGATTACAAATTGGGTAGAGAGATCGGCGAGGCTCGGAAGCTAATAACCTATGTTACGGATCGTGCTGGACACGATATGCGCTATGCCATTGATCCCACTAAACTGGAGAGAGAATTAGGATGGACGCCCAGTTTGACATTTGAAGAAGGCTTATCTAAAACCATTGATTGGTACCTGGCAAATAAAGATTGGGCATCTCGGGTCCTTTCTGGTGCCTATCAGGAGTACTACGATATCCAGTATGGGGAAAGGTTGGGGGCCTAAGGAGCCCTAAGGAGTGAGGGGAGAGGAAAAAGTCCATAGTCGGTAGTCAATAGCATTAAGGCTGGGGGTCAAATCCTCCTCAAGTTATAATAGAATTTAGCTACCGACCACTGACCATGGACTACTGACCTTTCTCCCCAAATAGCTGTGGACTGTGGTCTGTCGACTATTTAGCTATTCCCCCCACATCCCCCTAGGCACAATCTCCAGCACATGCCCATCGGGGTCGAGAAAATAACAAGATTTGAAACCACCAGGCCATTCCTGTTCATGAATAAGGGGAATGGCTTTTTCTTGCAGCTTCCTTTTCCAAGCCTTATAATTCTCCGGTTCGCATTCAAAGGCAATGTGTTGTGGACCAGTAGCATAGTGAGGAGGGAGTCGAGTCTCCTTTCGAGTCACTTCGGGGATAAAACAAAGCAGTACAGAGGATCCCGTTCGGAAAAATATATGCCTATTAGCTACTTTGCTAATGACAGGCATATCTAACAATTCGTGATAAAATTGTTCTGTTGCATCCAGGTCGGACACATACAAGCAGGTCTCCTTGATCTGGGTGAACTCCATATTCAGACCTCCTTCCTCAGCCGGGCTACGGGTACCCCGAGTTGCTCGCGGTATTTGGCCACTGTACGTCGGGCGATATTATAGCCCTTGTCCTTGAGCATTACGGCAATTTTGTCGTCAGAAAGCGGCTTGCGTTTGTTTTCCGCATCGATGATTTCTTGAAGCGAGCTTTTGACCTCGCGATTGGAAACCATTCCATCTTCGGTTTCGATCCCTTCTGTGAAAAAGAATTTAAGGGGATAGATACCAAAATCTGTCTGAACATACTTGCTATTGGCCACGCGAGAAACGGTGGAAATATCCATCTGGATTTCTTCGGCGATATCCTTCAGGATCATGGGCTTGAGTTTTTTATCATCGCCCCCGGAGAGAAAAAACTCTTCCTGCTTGTCAGCAATAGTCTGCATGGTATTGAGCAGGGTGAACTGTCGCTGTCTTATGGCATCAATAAACCATTGAGCAGCCTCAATACGGGATTTGACAAAGTCGAAGGCTTCCTTCATTGAGGCATTGCGATCTGCCTTGAGCGTATCCTTGTACTCCTTGTACATGTTTACATAGTTGCGGCTGATTTTGAGGTCAGGCGCATTAATGCCATTCAGGCGGATAACAACCTTGCCATTTTCTACGGTCAGGATGAAGTCGGGAATGATGTATTCATGCTTGATGATGTTCTGAGATTCTCCGGGTTTGGGATTTAGCTTAGTGATAAGGTCATAGACCTCTTTCAGTTTCCCATCATCAATGCTCAATCGATTTTGTAGCTTTTTGAAGTGCTTTTTCTTAAACTCTTCAAAGTACTTTTCGACGATTTTCGTCGCTAATTTAATGGTAGGGGAGGGTTCTTTTCGTTGTAATTGGAGTAGAAGGCACTCTTGAAGATTCTGGGCCCCAATACCTGGGGGGTCAAAGCTTTGGATGAGCCTCAAGATTTGGTCCACCTGCTCAATAGAGGTAGTAATATTGTGACGAAAAGCCATGTCGTGAACAATGGCCTTTACAGAGCGCCGCAAGTAGCCGTCTTCATCTATACTTCCAATCACATGTTGGCCAATGGTGTACTCGAAATCACTCAAGGCCAGCATAGAAAGTTGCTCAGTTAGGTTGTCATAGAGGGATTTCATCTGAACGACAGGGGCTTCGTATTCATCTTCACTGTCGTCAGATTTTTTGGGTAAATGTGTCTTATAATCGTAGGTATCGTAGGAAATGTAATCTTCAAGGGATACATTCTCCGAATTTTCCTCTTCTTTCTGTTTTAATTCTTCATCATTTTTGTCCAGATCAGCATAATCGTCCTTTTCCTTTTCTCCATAAACGATCTTCTCATCATCCAGAGCGGGATTCACTTCGATTTCTTCTTTAATGCGCTGATCCAACGTAGCAGTAGGTACCTGCAGCAGTTTGATAAACTGAATCTGCTGGGGAGATATTTTCTGCAGGATTTTGAGTTGTTGGTTCTGCTTCAGCATACAAATCGAAGTGTTCTTTGTTGAATCTTTTGAAAAAAATAAGGACTTATTCTTTGGCTTTAAGAATCCTAAATATGGGATTCTTATAAGTACCATGCAATTTTTTTTAAAGAAAAATTAAACTTTGGCACTTTTTTTGTTATAGGGATTCGAATTATCCTTCAATAGCCGATTTTAACGCTCCTGCTAACTATTTGACTGTCAAGTTGTACGAGGACCGTATAAATTCCAGACGCTATGTTGTTTACGGGAATGGAAATAAAATATTTATCTCCAGGAAGAATTTCTGATCTGGAAATAGTATGTCCTAGCAGGTCAATAAGCCTAATTTCCAAATGATTTCCATGGAGTGTTTCGGGGAGATCTACATAGAGTCTGTCCCTGGCAGGGGAGGGGTAGACCCTAAGGTTACCTGAGGATAATTCAGTTAGGTGGGTGGTGAAAGTACTGGACAACAAAAACTGACTAATACTGTCCGTTCCACAGAGACTGTTGCTTACATACAAGCTTACTATATAATTATCTTCTTCGACATAGGTATGTTGGGGATTCAATTCAGTGGAGCTATTCCCATCTCCAAAATCCCAAAAATAGTCTTCTCCAAATTCAGAATTATTTTGGAAGAAATAGGTGAGCTCCAATTTGGAGAAGGAGAATTGTGCCTTGGGCTTGTCTCCCAACCTCAAAATGGAAAAGGAAGCTGAATCTTCACAGCCACTTTGTCCCCTAACCTTGACTCTGTAAGGGCCTGGCTCCAACATGTCCAGTAATCCCTCGGGACGACCTTCTTCCTCATTCCAGGAGAATATGTAGGGTTGCTCTCCCCCCTGGACTCGGATTTCAGCTTGTCCGTCGACCTCTCCACAGCGGGCATCTGAAACAATTACCGTATCCACTGCCAGGGTATCGCTACCTTTGAGCTCAATGGCCATGCTATCTATACAGCCAATGCTATCTACAACTGAAAGGTGATAGAATCCTGGGATTAAGTTCTCCAAACGTTTTCCGGTAACTCCGTTTTCCCAAAGAACCTGAAACGGAGGAGAGTCCCCTGAAATTTCTATCTCGATTTCTCCCTCAGCCTTTCCACAATGAGCCTCTACAAGTGTGATGGGTTCAATTTGAGGGCCCCGGATATCGGGAATCACTATTGTATCGGTTAATACACATTGATTGGTATCTGATACCGATACAATATAGGGTCCTGGAGCTAGAGAATCTACCCTAAGGTCCTTGTTCCCATTACTCCAAAGTATGGAAAAGGGCCCCGTATTTCCCTCGACATTAATGCTGGCAGATCCATTGCTATTGCCACAAATACTACTAGATATCTGTTCTATATCTATCTCAGGGATGGGAATAGAATTTATTTCAAAGCGAAGGGTGTCTTTACATAAGTTTCTGTCAGTCCAAAAGAGTTGATAGTTTCCTGGGGCTAAGTTTTCCAAGATACTTTGGGTAGATTCCGTGTTCCAAAGTAAGGAATAGGGTAGGCGACCACCTCTAAGGTCTAGGGAGATACTTCCGTTAGCGCTTTCACAGGTCGCGGGCTTCACCTGAGACTCGTATACCAAATCGCAAATGGGGGGAGCGACTGAAAGCTTTATCTGCTTACTAAACAAGGTGAAATCCTGAAAATCCGGATGGCTAAGCACGACGCGGTAAACCCCTGAATCTTCATATTGTAAATAGCTAAACTCCAGTTGATTACTACTACTTATTTCCAAGAGAGAGTCGTTCTTATACCAGAGATAATTAAGCTGAGAGATTTGTGAGTCAACCGAAATATTAAATACAACAGAATCTCCAAATCTGGCTTGGATATCATCTCCCCATTCCAGGCTGTCTTGTGGAGCGTATATATATTGAGGGATATTCACCTCATTCAGGGGCAGTAGGTCAGCAAAGGTGAGGGCATTTTGGGATATATCGAGGAGCTGGAGCTGAGAGGCTAACTGGCTAGCTTCAAAAGCTATCAGAGAATTACCTTTTACATTAAGGGAATCCAGGAGGGGAAGAACTACCGATGGAAATTCACCTGTCAAATTGTTTGCAGAAAGGTCTAGTCCTGTCACCCTACCGAATGGATCGATTCTTACTCCATACCAGTCATAAGGGTCGCCTTCCAAATCCCAGGTTTGATCCCAATCAGAACCTCCTGTAGACTCATTTATGGTGATCAGGGCCTCTTTGTCAGATTCATTTAGCGGAAGTCGATCTATGCCGGAAAGAAACACGGAAAAATCCTGATGGGATTCTACTAGAGAGCCTTTGTGATAAATCCTAAGCTCATATATTCCCGGAGAAGGATCGGGGATAAAAATTCTTTCTACATTGTCAACCTGATTGTCTTTTTTCAGTGGCGGGGCAGAGGGGTCGTCTGGGTTAAGGGTATAAGGGAAATAGCTTTCTCCCGACTCAAGATGGACCAAGCGAAGATCCAGGTCGTGGACCAGCATGGCTTTGCGGTTATTGAGTAGATTGGAAGTTCCGCTGATGGGAACTCCAGGGAGGTCTGTCCAGCATAAAGTCGCATGTAAGTTACTCCCCCCAGGGGCATAGAAAGATAGCTGAAAACTGTCTTTATTGGCCAATTGGCTTTCGAATAACCTACTTTTCACTCCCTCCGAAACTTCATCCAGGGTTTGAACCGCACTTAAGGCATTGACCAAGCCCCAGCCAAATTGGTAATCAGGTCCCTCTGCAGGTCCAACTTCATCCGCAGTGTGGATGATGAGGGCTTTGAGGGAAGCAGCAGTTAAATAACTTCCCTTGCTAAGTTGTTCATAATGTTCCTGAAGTAAGGCCAGGGAACCCGTTACGGCAGGGGTAGACATAGAGGTTCCTGTAAGACTGGCGACCAGATTCGTTTTTCCAGGCTGAGATCGGTTGTAGTAGGAAGAGAAAACCGAACTGCCACTGGCTACAACATCGGGTTTTATTCTTCCATCATCTGTAGGACCCCAAGCACTGAAGTCCGTCATGATGGCATCGGAGGCCTGCTTATACCCATTGGGAATATCGAAAATGGCTCCGACAGTTAAGATATTTTTGCTTATCCCAATTGAGGGAATACAATCATAGCCATCCGTACCGCCATCCGATTCGCGGGGCTCGGTATATAATTCGTCATTGATATAGTAAGATTCTCCCGGGGCAGGCCCCTCCTCTGCTCTGTCATTACCCGCAGAACGCACCATCAAATGATAAGGGGCAGTATGGGCAACTGCATCCAAACTTTGGGCAAATTGACTGTAGTAGCCAAATTTATAATCTTCTGTTTGATCAATCTCTCCTCCCCATACCCACTTTAGCCGTGTCGCATCATAATTCCAACCACTCAATACCGTCCAGGAATGGTTGGACAGCAACATACCCTCCTCTGCCGCTTCGAGGATTTCATTTTCGACATCATCCCAAATATAACCTTTGAGCCTGGCCTCCAAGGCAAGCCCATCATAGATATCATTGTTTGAATCCCCCGCCAGGGTGCCTGATACATGGGTGGTATGCGCGGATATATCTCCTCTATCTTCGTTTTTGACGCGATTTTGGAAAAAATCGTGCTCATCAAAAATAATTCCACCGTCCCACACGCCAATTTCTATGCCTTTTCCGGTAAGGTTTGATCTATATTCTCCTCCTGGCTTAAGTTTATCTGCGGAAATTGTTTTGGCGGACCGTTCATTGGTTTGTATAAAGTAAACGGGATTGCCTTGTAAGTCTATTCGCTGGAATTCAACCAGGGATTTATCTCTTCCAGTCCATTTTTTGCGAAGACCATGTTTTTTCAAATACGCTTGCAATCGTAGAGAATCTTCTTGTTTTCTCTCCTTAAGGGAGTGGAAGAGTCTTTGGGCTTCAGAAAAATTGAGGTAGGGAATTCTATTCCTATCTGTGGGGTAGGATTGAGCAACTAGATTATGGGAATACAGTAAAAAAATCGACGATATGCAGCAATAGAGAACAAGGTTAAGGCATCGTCGCTTTAACATCAAAGGGTTTAGGTTTTCTGTGTTTTCCCTAAAAAAGCTTTTTTTATCATTTTAAAAAACCATTCTTGGTCTGCTTTTAAGATGATCTCCAAAAATTTATCCGTTTGATCCATGATGGTTTCTAGGTTGTCCAGTGATTCCAGGAAGGATTTGACTTCCTCGTCATTTGGATCTCCTTCGATATCTTTAATTTCTTTGAGAACTTTCAGGACGGGTTTTAGCTCGCGTTTTCTTCTTTCGATGGTCACCTGTTTGGCCACCTGCCAGATATCCTTCTCTGCATAGAAGTATTCCCGCCTTTCTTTTGGCTTCAACTCCTTCTTGACCAAGCCCCAATTAATTAATGCCCGTATGTTCATATTGGCATTACCCCGAGAAATATTGAGTTGATCCATGATCTCATCGGCGCTGAGGGAGGAAGAGGAGATAAGAAGCAGGGCGTGAATTTGGGCCATGGTCCGGTTAATTCCCCAATTTGTTCCAAGTGCACCCCATGATTGTATAAATTTTTCCTTGGCTTCTTCCAGTTCCATACAGCAAAATAATAAAAACCTGAGAACAAAAGTAGTAAATGGAGACCAATGCTGATAAATCAATTTCACAAAAGACTTACGCAGCAGGTCCCCAGTATAACTTACTTGATAAATTGTTGTTCAGGCTTAGGGGGAATTTAAATCCACCAATTTTTCTGCTGAGGGGTAGATACGCTTGTGGAGGATTTTTCCGTTTTGTGCGATGGTTAAAAAGTAAAAGTTGCTAAATGAACTTCCAAGGGTAATATCTTTCTCGTAACGGCCATTTTCGGGAAAATGCGTGTCCCTCAGGAGAATATTGCCTGAAACTTCCTTGATGATGATGGACATCTCACCTTTAGTTTCAGCGCTTTCCACTGAAAGGCTGTAGGAAGCATCAGTTGATTTCAAGCTAAGGTGTTTAATCTTCAAAGGTTCTAGGGTTCCAATTAATCCTTTTGCCCTAAAAATCTGTTCTTCATCAGCACTGAGGTTTTCTATTCGATAGAATTTCCTGGGCAAAGGGGAAGGCCTTTTGCCCTCCATAGAAACCTCTACATTCATTTCTTTTAGTAAGGAGAAAACCTCCTCATTTTGTAGGGCCTCTAGCAAGGCTTTTTCCTGGGCTTCTGTCAAATCATTGCGATTGATTTGCAAATTCTGTCCAGAGAGAGAGGTCGTACTACTGCTTTTACCATCCCATTCTACCTTCCTATCCTGTGTTTCGGCATATGATGCCCGTCCCGTAATTTGGGATTGCTTTCCTGCTTGCATTTTGGGAATATTGGCAATCTCAAAAGCTTCGATTACCTTCTTTTTTGTTTCGGGATCTAGGTTTTCCCAATCGTCTCCCTCATATTGGCCAATGGAGATCGTTTTTACTCCATTTTTTCTTGTGGATTTAATTTGCGTTTGGCGTTCCTCAGCTAAGAAAATGGCTGTTTTGAGGGATTCTTTTTCCTTTTTTCCTAATAAGTGTGCTATTTTCCCTAAGTCTTCTAGGCTAATAATCGTATCCTTTTTTACTACATCCCCTCCTTCCATTTCACGGTAAATTTGGATGTTAGCCTTACGAAATTCTTGACAAATTCCAGGGTTAGGAAACATTGATAACAAGAGAAATCCCAACAGGTTTAAAAAAGTTGAAATTCGTTTCATATTATATGTAAATTATTCCTATTATTAAGCAGTAATTCCAAAAACTGGAAATTGATATAAATATATCGAAATATACATAAAATGTAATATACATGTCAAGTATTTTGTATGAATTTTCGTCAGAAGTAGGCCAACTCATTATTTTATCAATTCTTAAGGAGGGGGGGAGAGAGGCGCCCGACATTCGAGCTAAGCTTTGGGAATTATCGGAGGGTACTTTTCATTTGGACAATGGAAAACTATCTTCCTTTTTGTATTTAATGGAACAAAAGGGATGGATTGAATCCTGGTGGGACACCGGAACACTCTTAGGGGCAGAGCGTTCCAAGCGATACAAGTTAACCGCGTCCGGAAAAGTAAGGTTGAAGGAAAAGTACACCGCCTGGAATCAGCTGAAAAAGATCATGGGGAAATTGGACCGCCAGCTAGCAGCTCTTCCTATTGAATAAGGTCTTTGGGGACAAATCCCTTACACATTTGTACAGGTTGCCTCGGATACTTTGAGAAGCGCATATCTTCTTTGTGCCTTAAACACAAATAGAAGCTGCTACCTTTTTTATTTTTCAGGATTTTCACCTGGGCACAGGACTGACACAAAGAGCTTTCCTCAGGTTTTCTCACCTAGTCGATCATTTCAAATGTAAGATAATTGGCAAAAAATTACTTATTCATCAATTTCCTCAAAATTTTGATGGCTGCCTCGGGAATAGAAGTTCCTGGCCCAAATATTTCCAACACGCCTTCTCGTTGCAGAAAGGCATAATCCTGAGGAGGAATTACCCCTCCCACAATAATCCTTATGCCTTCAGCTTTCCATTCCTTCAAGGCATTGATGAGTTGGGGCACAAGGGTTTTATGACCTCCAGCAAGGCTGGATACCCCGACTAGATGAACGTCATTTTCGATGGCTTGTTTAGCCACTTCTTCCGGCATGGAGAACAAGGACCCTAAATCTACATCGAAGCCTATATCTGCAAAACTGCTGGCGATTACTTTAGCCCCTCTGTCGTGGCCGTCTTGGCCCATTTTTGCAATGAGTATACGGGGTCTACGCCCATTCTGTCCTTCGAATTCATGTATGAGCTTCTGAGCCTTTTCATAGATGGGATTGTCGTTCATTTCTTTGGCATATACGCCCGATACGGCACGGGTTCTAGGTGAAAATCTTCCAAATACCTTTTCTATCGCGAAGGTGATTTCCCCCAAAGTGGCGCGTTTACGAGCCGCTTGTACGGCATATTCCAGTAATTGGTAAGATTGGTTTTCAGCTACATGAGTAAGCCTTTGGAGAGCACTCAAAACTTCAGCCTCATTTCTGGTAGCCTTTATGGCATTCAAGCGCTGTAATTGAGCCTTTCTTACAGCTTGGTTGTCCACTTCTAATATATCGAAACTGGGAGAATCGCTTACTTGGTAGGCATTTGCTCCTACAATAATTTCCCGTTGAGAATCTATCAGGGCCTGTCTTCTTGCAGCCGCTTCCTCTATACGACTCATGGGTATGCCCGCCTCGATGGCCTGCGCCATGCCTCCATGCCCTTGAATTTCCGCTATAAGTTTATACGCTTTTTGGTAAAGTTGATGGGTGAGAGACTCAACATAGTACGAACCACCAAATGGGTCAATAGCCTGAATCAATTCTGCCTCTTTCTGCAAATACAGTTGCGTATTACGTGCTATGCCCGCTGAATACTCCGAAGGCAGGGCTATGGCTTCGTCAAAGGAGTTGGTATGTAAAGACTGAGTATGGCCCATTACGGCAGCAAGAGCCTCCAATCCCGTTCGAACAATATTGTTGTAGGGATCCTGTTCTGTCAGACTGTAGCCAGAGGTTTGACAATGGGCCCTCAAGGACATTGACTTGGGATTTTGGGGCTTGTACTGTTTTACGATTTCTGCCCAAAGCAGTCTCCCCGCTCGCATTTTGGCAATTTCCATGAAAAAATTCATGCCGATTCCCCAAAAAAAGGAAAGTCTGGGAGCAAAGGTATCAATAGCTAAGCCTGCGTCTAATCCCACCTTGATGTATTCCCATCCATTGGCCAGTGTATAGGCCAATTCCAGATCTGCAGTGGCGCCTGCTTCTTGCATATGATACCCACTGATAGAAATGCTGTTGAAGCGGGGCATATGTTGAGAGGCATAGGAAAATATACTGCCAATTATCTTCATGGAGGGCCGGGGCGGATAGATATAGGTATTCCGGACCATGAACTCCTTCAGAATGTCGTTTTGAATAGTACCGCTTAGTTGCGCCGGCGATACCCCTTGTTCCTCGGCGGCAACGATAAAGAAAGCCATGATAGGGATAACCGCTCCATTCATGGTCATCGACACCGATATTTGATCCAAGGGAATTCCCTGAAAAAGGATTTTCATGTCTTCAACTGTGTCTATGGCGACGCCAGCTTTTCCCACGTCTCCCTCTACGCGTTTATGATCTGAATCATATCCTCTATGGGTGGCCAGGTCAAAGGCAACAGATAGTCCTTTTTGTCCTGCTGCTAGGTTTTTTTTATAAAAGGCATTCGACTCTTCAGCTGTAGAAAAGCCTGCATATTGCCTTAAAGTCCAGGGGCGTCCAGTGTACATGCTTGCATATGGGCCACGCATATAAGGGGGGAGTCCAGGAAGGTAATCCAGGTGTTTGACAGTTGCTATGGCATTCTTCGAATATAGAGAATGAATAGGAATTTCTTCTGGACTTATCCAGGTCTTTTCTTTTTCTGGGCTAAGGTTAGCTCTTTGCTGTCTTTGCCCTTCCAGATAGCTTGCTATATCGATATGGGAAAATGCTGTTTTCTTCATACCCTAGATATTTTCCCCAATTTTAACTTTGTGTCCATTTTTCTTGAAATTATCGTCCCTTTCTGCTCCTGCTTTCATCCACTCTTTTATAAGGCCCTTTTCCCAAGCTTTTTGAAGCCCTCCCTCCTCCTCAATTTGGAGGAAATGGGACCAGGCTTTTACCCCAATGGCTTCCCCCAATTCCTCTATAAAATAAGCGCCCCCTAATGGATCTTCTACCTGTTGTATCTTCCCCTCTTGTTGGAGGAGAAAATGGGTATTCCTTGCAAGGCGAAGTTGAAAAAGATCAATTTGATCCACTAGCGGATGTATACATAAACCTGTGCAGCCTCCTATAATCGCAGCCAAAGCTGCATAAGAGTTTCGCAAGGCATTCATGGCGGGGTCTTTTTGGCCCAAATCTCTTTCCGAGGTATGGGCTATAATTTTGGGTCCCTGGATATGGGCTAGTTCCAATTCTTGTAAAACCCGCTGAATGAGTAGGGGTAATACTCGAAATTTGGCAATCTCCCGATAAAATCCCGTACCTACAGACAGGTGTATATGCTGATTTTTCAATTGCTGAGCAAACTCTTCTTTATCTCCTATTTGTTCGGCTTCCACTAAAGCTGCCAGTACCACCGCTATCTGCTGTGCCAGATCACCTCCTTGTTCATATATGAGACGGAAATCCCAATCTATATGCTTGGTTGGACGAAAAACTTCGGTAAATTCAGGAAAACTGGCTTTGGAAATAGGCCCCATTTCCCCTATATGCGATAGCTCCATCCAAAGATTCCCTGAGGTCGCAAATTGTAAGTCTGTTCGCGCTTGTGATGAAAAAAAGGCTATGAGCTCTTTGGGGTCGAAGGCAGGATTAGATGGTAGCCAAAAATGGGAAATTCCTGTGGATAGAGCTTCCTCAATTTGTTTTTTCCAGACATATCCAGGCAAAGGGCAAATACTCTCCCAGGGAATATTTTTTTGATGAGGAATCCACTTTTTAGCAGCAGGGTATGGTGTATCCCTCTCCCATTTTTGGGAAGTATAGAGGGCTTGAATGGAAACTCCTTCCAAGCATTTCCAGGTTAATTTTTCAAGGTCTTTAATCTTGAGTTCTTTCTTAACTTTGTCCTGCCAATCGCTAAAGGATGGGGACGGAAAACTCGGAAGCGATTCGAGCTCAAGCATATTGAAGTTTCTTTAACGAATTTGGTATATTTGCGTTAGAATAGAATAGAAAAGACAATATATAAATGGAAAAGCTTTCAACAAAGTTGGTGAGTCTTACAGATTCTGCTTATGTGGAACTCAAACAGATCCAGCAAACTGAAGGACATGGGGCTGCCAAAGGAATTCGAATTGGGGTTACAGGGGGAGGATGTTCAGGCCTTTCTTACCTACTGGAATTTGACACCCCAACCGATATGGATATTATACATACCCACCAAGATCTAAAAATATTGGTGGATAAGCGCCATGCCTTATATATCAGCGGAATGGAACTCGACTACCAGAGTGGGTTAAATGATCGGGGTTTCATATTTAATAACCCCAATGCAGAAAGTACCTGTGGCTGTGGTACTTCTTTTTCTGCATGACTCAATGAGGATGTAAAATAGTTTGCTGGATACCTACAAGCACAAAGGCCTTCGAAAGAATTTGGTCAAGCAGTTGAAAGATAAAGGCATCTCTCAGCAGGAAGTCTTGGAGGCTATCCTTAGCGTCCCAAGACATTACTTTGTGGATAGTGCCTTATCAGATCAGGCCTATGAGGATAAGGCCCTTCCCATTCCTGGGCAACAAACAATTAGTCAGCCCTATACAGTTGCTTTTCAAACAGAGCTTTTGAATTTACGGCCTCGGATGAAGGTATTGGAAATTGGGACAGGCTCGGGGTATCAGACGGCTATTTTATGTGAGTTGAAGTGCCGGGTGTTTTCCGTAGAATACCTTCCTAAGTTATATAAGTTGGCCAAAGCGCGTTTGGAAGATCTGGAGTACGAACCCACATTATTATGTGGAGATGGAAGTAAAGGTTGGAGTAAATATCAAGCTTACGACGCCATTTTAGTTACAGCTGCAGGGCCGGGCATACCCAGAGAGCTTCAACAGCAATTAGCCATAGGGGGGCGCTTGGTGATGCCTGTTGGAACAGAGGAATCTCAACGCATGGTGGTGCTTACCAGAGCATCTAAAGATGAATTTGTGAAGGAAATTTTGCATAAATTTCGATTCGTTCCCTTGAGGGGGAAGTATGGGTTTGCTTAATGAAAATGGAAAAACAAGACTACACATTTACTACAAAAGAGGGTTTTGATCTGGCGATCTCTAAGTACAGCTCCGGCGTATTTGGTAAACAACCCTGTCTTATCTATGTCCACGGGTTTAAAGGTTTTAAAGATTGGGGCTTTGTTCCTCATGTGGGTGCCTTCTTCGCTAGAAGGGGGATCGATTTGATTGCCTTTAACTTTTCCTTTAACGGGATAGAGGGTCATGGAGAGGAGTTTACTCAATTGGATCATTTCGCTCAAAATACCTTTAGTCGGGAAGTAGCTGAAACGAGGGAGATTATTAACCTTTGTCGAAACACCCAGTACTTTGGGACTTTTTTGTCGAAACCCCTGGGCTTGTTGGGGCATAGCAGAGGAGGAGGAATCGCTTTGGTTGCCGGAAATGGATCGGAGGATATTTCGGCAGTTTGCACCTGGAATTCCATATCCACTTTTGACAGATACGAAAAGGAAACCAAGGAAAAATGGAAACGCCAGGGCTACATTGAAGTAGTCAATTCTCGGACGAAGCAGGTTTTCAAGTTAAATGTTTCGCTGTTAGAGGATTTGGAGAAAAATGGCCGCAAAAACTTACATATTCTAGAAAATGCCAAAGGGCTAAAGCGGCCCTTGTTGATCCTTCATGCACAGCATGATGAAACCGTTCCGATGTACGAGGCAGAGCAGATCAATATTTTTGGGTTGGATCAACAGACAGCCCTTCGTCTGATACCTGAAACGGGACACAGCTTTGGGGCTACCCATCCCTTTGAAGGCAGCACCGATGCCTTGGATTTAGCCCTTGACTATACCTTCGACTTCTTTTCTCATCATTTGAGATTGAATTGATGACCTTTCAACAAGTCCAGCAACAAATTGAAGCGGGTAAATTCGCCCCAGTCTACTATTTACATGGGGTAGAGGGTTATTTTATTGACAGGCTCGTAAGCTTGCTGGAGAAAAAGGTCCTGAATCCCGCTGAAGAGGCTTTTAACAAGGAAGTGTTTTATGGGAGTTCGATCCAATTGGCCAAGGTCATAAACGCTTGTAAGAGTTTTCCCATGATGGCAAACCATCGTTTGGTGATGCTCAAAGAAGCCCAACAGGTACAGAAGAAGGAGTGGGATAGGTTGGCCGAATACCTCAAAGCCCCATTGGGCTCAACGGTATTGGTTTTAGCTTTTAAAGGAAGAAATGTGGGATTGCCCAAGACCTGTGAAAAGGCACTCTCAGCGGCCTGTGTGAATTTTCATGCTAAAAAGTTATATGAGAACGATATCCAGAAATGGGTACACACCCTGTTACAGGAGAAAGCCATTGAGGCAGATCCGGGTATTCCCGCAATTCTGACCGCTAATCTGGGTACCAACATTTCTCTGATTGAGAATGAGCTAGACAAAATGCTCATTTACCTCAAAGCCACTGGCCAGCGCCAACTCAGCAAAGACTTTGTCTTTGACATGATCAATGTCGACAAGGAATTCAATGTCTTCGAACTTATACAGGCCTTGAGCCAAAAGAACCGTTATAGGGCTCACTTAATCATCGACCGGCTTACCCAAAATGCCAAGATCAACCCCCCGGTACTCACACTTAATGCCTTATTTCGCTTCTTTGATCATCTTGCTTTAGTTCATACCTACAAGCTTCGCGATCCCAATGCAATAAAGCATCAATTGAAGGTTAACTACTATGCAGCGAAAGATTACGCAGCTGCCAAGGAGAAGTATAGCCTGGGTCAGACTTATCGGAATATCCGTTTGATTCAAGAAACAGACCAAGCCTTGAAGGGGCTCATATCAACCCAGATGGGAGATCGGCATCTGTTGAAGACTCTGGTCTGGGAACTGGTGCGTTGAGGCTAGTCCCTTTTTTGTTTTTTTTTAAATGAACACAATTCCCCCACTGGATCCCCTAAAAAAAGGCTCCGGATCTAACATGCCTCATCCAAAATAAATATATTCTTGTATCGATAATATTTAACCGAAAAGAAAAGGAGCAAAAAAGGAGTTTCACAGAGTTGTGTCCTCGTACCTCGTATTCAATTTCTTAATCTCCCAATTAAACCCTTTAATTCAGCAATGTCTCAAGGCTGAATGAATACTATCCGGCCATAAGGGTTGAGGTAAGCCTTTTTATCGAAATATTGGTTGTAGGCCAAGCCTAGGGTAACCTGGCAGAGTCCATTTTTAAATTGTCCGACGCGGCGAAACCCAGGCTCAACCACCCAGTTCCCATTTGTATTGATAAAGCCCCAATCGCTATCTTCGGTGAGCTTGACAGCTGCCAAGCCCTGGCTAAAACCTTTCGCCTCGGCGTATAAGGGATTGATCACAAAGGTGCCGCTTGTATCAATGAAGCCCCATTTGCCCCCTTGAGATTCGGTAAGGGTCACCTGTCTGGGGTATTCGACCATTTCTTCGGGTTTACTCCCTACTAAGGCAGGAATGAGGCCATCTCCCATTTTCCCCAATGCCTCAAAAGGCGCAGTCTTGAGGGTATTGTTCCCATATTGGTTGACAAGAATATGTTGGAACTCGTTTTTGAGGGTGTTGTTCTCCCCCCGAAGTTTAGCCTTTGCTACCGCATAGCCATTATGAAAGCCCTGGGTAAAGCGCAGCCATTCGAAGCGAGGTTTGCCCGTTCGATCTATACAGATCAAATTATAGTTTTGATCTAATACCAAGGCAAAATCTTCCTCAAAATCTACCGGGAGTTGAAACTGGGGGGGAATTACCATTTGCCCCTTCTTATTGATATAGCCCCATTTGTTGTCTACATATACGGCTGCAAGGCCATTGGAAGTAAATTTCCGGGCTGACTGGATATTTTTCCCTTGAATGACCGGTCTACCTAGGGAATCTATGTATACCCATTGTTTTCCGCTTAGGTAGACGGCTGCTAAGCCTTCAGAAAATTCATAGCCCTGGTGCATGGAAAGAGAAATGCTCCTGGTGTCATAGGATTGGGATGAAACAGGAGGGGAATCATATTGGGGATTGATGGTAAACTTTCCTCCCAGGTTGATAAAGCCCCACTTTCCGTCAGTCGGAAAGTCTTCTGGCTTGCCAGTTCCTCCTACATTTACCGCAGCCAGACCTTCTGAATAGGGAAGGGCATAGGCAAATTGGGGGGTTAAGAAAGTCTCCCCATCATTATTGATGAAACCATATAAGGATTCCTCTACTTCAAGAAAAGGGAGAATGGGCCCATCCCCTACACTACTAGATCCACATCCTATCAAAAGGCTCATAACAACCCCCAGAATCCCTCCCATGGGAAATCTTATTAACAAATATATTGAAGGATTTCGCATTATTCTGGAATGAAATTTCTTGTCCTGTGCTGAAAGCAATTTGATTAATCCCTTTCATTTTCACAAAAGTTAAGCTCTTTAGGAAAATACCCGGTTAAATACTTCTTCCAATTTGTGGACCCCAATTAGCTTGATATCTGGGTATTTCCCGGTAAGTCCCTCCTGTTGTTGGGCAGAAATATACATGCGCTTAAACCCCAGTTTTGAAGCTTCTGCAATTCGAGGTTCTATACGGCTGACAGGTCTGATCTCTCCGGAAAGCCCCACCTCAGCGGCAAATACAGATCGTCTGTCAGCAGAAATATCGTGAAGGGAGGATATAATGGAAACAATTAGGGAAAGATCTATTGCGGGATCTTCTACTTTTATTCCCCCAACCATGTTGATAAAAACATCTTTTTGTCCCAGAGAAAATCCACATCGCTTTTCTAAAACTGCAAGCAACATATTGAGTCGCCTGAGGTCAAAACCGGTTGCAGACCGCTGGGGAGTCCCATAGGCTGACGTGGCAACCAGGGCCTGGGTTTCGATAAGTAAGGGCCTCAGGCCTTCCAGAGTGGCAGCAATGGCCACCCCACTTAATTCTTCATTGCCCTGGGAAAGAAAAATCTCAGAAGGGTTACTCACCTCTCTTAGGCCCTGGTTATTCATTTCGTAAATGCCCATTTCTAGGGTGCTCCCAAAGCGATTCTTTTGGGTTCGAACAATCCGATAACTATTGTGCCGATCTCCTTCAAAGGTCAGGACAGTATCTACCATATGCTCTAAGACTTTGGGACCGGCCAGGGTTCCCTCCTTGGTAATATGGCCTACCAGGAATAAGGGTACTTCTTTGCTCTTGGCTAAGCGTATGAGCTGGGAGGCGCATTCCCTAACCTGAGAAACGCTGCCAGGAGCGGATTCAAGTACATCAGAGTATATAGTCTGGATTGAATCAATCACGACTAGCTCTGGCTCGATATTTCGGTAATAGGAGAGAATGGCTTCCAGGTGGGTTTCCGAAACGATAAACAGGTTTTCACTCTGAAAGGGAAGCCGACTAGCCCGCATCTTAATCTGTTGAGCAGATTCTTCTCCAGAGACATAGAGGATTTTCATATCCTGTATCTGCAGAGCCAATTGTAGTAGCAAGGTCGACTTGCCGATTCCAGGTTCCCCCCCTAGCAACATAACCGCTCCCTCTACCAAGCCTCCGCCCAGAACTCGATTCATTTCCTTGTCCGGGGTAGCTCTGCGTTCCTCTCCCACTTCATCAATTTCTGTAATTCTTTGAGGCTGATTGAGGGATTTTGCAGAATTTCGTGCAACTTTATGGGTACTTTTGACCTCAACTTCTTCGGTCAAAGAATTCCACTCATTACAAGCACTACAACGGCCTTGCCACTTGGGGTATTGGGTACCACACGATTGGCAGACGTAAATCGTTTTTGTTTTGGACATGGTAGGCTAAAGTTCTATAAAAAAGTTAGGAATTGATAAAAAAGTTAGGATTTTTCTTTCTGTTTTTTGCCATATCCTGGGGTATCTATTCTCAAGATAGCCTTCAAGTCTTTCCTGTTAATTGGCGGGGAGATATTCCTGGGGAAATTGCCCATCACCTGCAAACTTATTCGAGCCTAGCCATAGATTCAGGGATGATCGGTAGCCAACTTTCCAAATTGTCTAAAGAAATGGGGCGAAAAGGCTACGTAAGCTTCCAACCAGGTCCATGGGAACTTGTTGGGGACAGCTTGAACATCCTTGTATTTCCCGGACCTAATTACCGGATTACGTCGATCCAATTGGATTCGCTCTCCCCCTTAGTAGCTCGAAGAGAACTGGATAAATGGGTAGACAGTTCTCCTCCCTTGGACTGGGAATCACTTGAAAGTAGATTGACTAACTTATTGAAGGAATTCCCTGAAAAAGGGTATCCTTTCGCTCAATTTCATCAAGAAGGCATTGACTATATTCCCATTGATTCTGGACTTATGGAGGTCGGGCTGAGGTATCGCTTCGAATTGGGCCCGAAGATACATATTCATTCTTTACGATTTTCTGGAGATATCCAGGACAAAGAAAGCTTTCTTCAGTCTTTGTCAGGTATTTTTCCCGGAGATGTATTTCAGCAAAGTCGGATCCAACGACTTCAAAGCCTCCTTACAAATACTCGTTACTTTGAAGAGGTGAGTAGGCCCAAAGTTACATTTATACAGTCTGGGCAGGCCGATATCGAAGTGGAAGCTCAAGCAAGTAGGCGGGGGAAATTCGATGCAGTTTTGGGAATCCTTCCCCCCTCGGAAAGTAATCAAAAACTACAGTTTGTTGGCTTAGTGCAACTGGGACTGATTAGCCCTTTGGGGCTGGGGGAGTATCTATCCTTAGATTTTAGGAGCCTTCGGGCCTCTTCGCAGCAGTTGGACCTGGAAGTAGAATTTCCCTACCTTTTCCAACTTCCCTTTGGGATAAAAGGAAATTTGCACATGCTCAAGCAAAGTGAGGATTTTCTCAATGTCAATGGAGAAGCAGGCTTGGTGTATTATATTCAACCCAATTTTTCCGTAGAAGCTCTGGTCTCTCGACAAAACTCCCGTCTTCTGGAATTAGGAGAAAGCGTACAAGATAGCAGCTTGGCCTTGCTAAACGCAGATGGTAACCGTCAGCAGGTGGGCCTAAGGATCGCCTATGAAAATCTGGATTATCCCTTCAACAGTACAAAGGGCCTATCTCTTCAGGTGGAGGCCACCACGGGTAATCGAAGTATTCAACAAAATTCGCAGATACCAGAAGAAAAATACCTAGGCCTGCCTGAATCCCAAAAAAGTACAGCGCTTCAGTGGGAACTGAAGTCCTATCTCCCTTTGGGAAGGCGCCAAGTAATCCACTTGGCCTATACGGGTTTTCACTTGGACCAGGGGCAATTTTTCCAAAATGACCAACTTCAAGTGGGAGGGGCCAAGACTCTAAGAGGCTTCAATGAGAATGAATTTTTTACCGATTCTTACCAACAGTGGACCCTTGAACTCCGTTTGCTGTTGGAACGAGCGTCTAATCTGTTTATTTTTGGGGATTATGCAACTTTGCGAAATAAGGTTGGCACCCAGCAGCGGCGGTTGAATCCCTTGGGATTGGGCATAGGCATGAACTATGCTACCAAGGTGGGAATTCTTTCTCTGTCCTATGGGATAGGGAGGGCCAAAGGAGCGGAGATTCCTTTTGAAGCATCCAGAGGAAAGATCCACGTAGGCTTGGTCAACCGTTTTTGATCAGTAGGTTTATGGCAAAACCGATAGACAAAATCCTTCTAGACGGCTTGAGGACAGTGGGAATTGGGATCCTCCGTGGGGCGGGCTTGCGGAGTACCCCAGATGAGCGGGCGAGAATCAAGGCAGAACAAAAGAAAAACAAAAACCGTGTCATCGAATGTTCGGGTTGTGGGAAGGAGATGATAGGGTCCAAGGACCCTAAGAGTGATTCCGATGAAGAAGTGATTTATACCTGTGAAAGCTGCAACTTCACCCGTGATATCCGAAAAGAGCGCATTAGTCCAAAATCCATCAGTCAGTTTTACAATGAGACCCAAAAAAAGAAGCTGGCAATATTTGAGACAGGTGGGACCCTGTTCAAATGTTCAGGAGGCAAATTGCCTGACAAGAATACGTGTAAGGCTGTATTTATATCTCATCTAGGCTTGGAGGTTTCAGAATTAAACAAAAAGATGGATAACTGCCCGTATTGTGGAGCCCAACTAAGGAACCTCGGTAAGGTAAGACCAGCGGTGCTTAAAGTAAAAGAAAGGAATAATGGCAATACAGATAAAGGGCAGGATGATGATAAGGAATTGGAAGAAATCCTGGCCACCAAGCGCTTAGCCCCTACTCGTATGCTTCCTTTTCTGGTATCTCAAAGCGAGGTAGTCCCTGCTTTTAAAAGGTGGATTCAGAAAGAAGCTTGGCTTCAACCAAGAGATTTGAAAAAAATAGCAAATCCAGATGTGGTAAAAGGTATTTATGTTCCTCAATTTTTTATAGAGAAAGGTCAAACCCGTACCACTTGGTCTGCAATGGGGGAGGGAAGCCAAAATACGGTGCGTAAGCAACCCAAGGACAAAGATAAATCAGACAAAAAAGGTCCTGACAACGATACACATGTTTTATTGCAAACGGGCTATTTGGAGCGCGACTTTAGCCTAAATAACAACGCATCTTCGGGCATGATGGGGGACCTATTAGCGAAGATAAGGGAATTAAACGGGAAACAACTCGTTCCCTATGACCCAGGATACTTAAGGGGTTGGGTCTATGAATTGTATCAGAAGGATGTAACGAAAGCATTTAAGAACTGGCAAAAAAAACTCAATGAAACTACTTCCAAGGAGGTAAAAAGAAGGGTTCATGGAAATGTATACTCAAAGATCAAAGATGATGGAAAGAAATTTGAAGACCTTCACATCCAAACGGAGGTTACCAAACAAAATATCGAACATATTTTAATTCCCGTTTGGGTTGCTTTTTACAGGTATAGTGAACGGTGTTTCTTTTTTAAAAAAGACCGGGGGTATCAATTTCTTATTAATGGGTTTACAGGACAGATTGTGGGGAAAAAGCCAGTTTCTTGCCGTAAATTAGCTATTCTCTATTCTCTAATTGCGTTAGTGATGTCCTTGATCGTATGGTTTGCCCATACCTATTGGCATAATCCGGGACAGCTATAAATAGGGGCATTTATTTACCGTTGCAAAATGGCTCCAAATCTGTAATTTTAACTTGAATTGAGAAATCTGTTTCCCACTTTCAGTTTTCACCAACATATGAAAAACCATTTATACAAAATTGCTCTGTTGAGTCTAGGGTTGTGGAGCAGTACTCTTTTTGCTCAAGAACCTATTTACGAGCAGGGAAAACTCTATGTGAAGCTTTATAATCGCTTTGTAAGGGGCTTGCCGCTCTGGGAAGAACTTCCCGCCAATTCAGAGGACCTTCCTGAAGTTTTCCCTAGTTTCACTTCAGTTGCCCAGAAATATGGATTCAAGCGGGTAAAGCAGGCCTTCAAAACTCGCGATATCAACCTGGACCATACCTACCTCATAGAATTTGATCGTTCAATCTCCATAGCATCCATCCAAAGAGAATTGGAGCGGCTCCCTTATATTGAATATACAGAGCCTATCCCTGTAGTCAATTCCTATTTTTTACCCAATGACTGGGGGCAGTTCAATGATTTGTGGCATTTGGAGAAGATTCGTGCACAACAAGCCTGGGATATCACTAAAGGAAGTTCAGATGTGGTCATCGCCATCGTGGACGATGCTATCATGATCAATCATGAAGACTTATCAGGTAATATTTGGGAAAATGAAGGTGAGATCCCCAATAATGGCTTTGACGACGACGGCAATGGCTTTATAGATGATATCAATGGATTTAATGTTGCAGCAGGCAATCCCAATCCCAATCCTCCCCGCGATGACTTTGCCCACGGTACCCATGTGGCGGGATGTGCTTCTGCAGCTACAGATAATGGAATAGGAATCCCCGCAATAGGCTTTAACTGCAAGATTATGCCCGTGCGTTCTTCTTCGAATGCGAGCGTAGGTTCTCAGATTTCCCACGCTTTTGAAGGAGTAGATTATGCCACAAAGGCCGGAGCTGATATCATCAACATGTCATGGGGATTTGACATCAGATCAACGGTGCTTGAAAACTTGATGATTGCTGCTCACAATAGGGGTATTATCTTAGTCGCTGCCGCAGGAAATGACAACTCTGAAAGTCTGCAATATCCAGCTGCTTTTAATCACGTCATTGCAGTGGGAGCTACCACGAAGAATGATTCCCGTTCAAGCTTCTCCAATTTTGGTGGTTGGGTAGATGTATCGGCTCCTGGCAGCGGGATTTTAAGCAGTGTTCCCACTGGACCCAATGGGGGATATGATACCAATGATGGGACCTCAATGGCTTCTCCCATCGTTGCCGGTTTATTGGGCCTCATGCTGTCAGTTAATCCCTGTCTTTCTCCTGATGAAGCCGAGCAGATTTTAGAATCTACTACGGATAATATCGATTCTCAGAACCCCAACTTTGTGGGAAAGCTAGGAACCGGTAGAATTAATGCTGAAGCTGCGGTAATGGCTGCTTTTAATGCAGAAGGCTCTGGCACCCCGCCTGCTCCTATAGCCAACTTCACTTTTGACAATAGCTCTGAGTGCGTAAATAGTATTCCCTTCACCTTCTTGGCTCCTAACGAAGGAGGTGGTTCTTGTACGTTTTCTATTTCTTATCGCTGGAAAATAACCGGAGATAATGGATTTGAATGGAACAGTATTGAGCAAAACCCTTACGTGGAGTTTCCTGAAACGGGAAGTTATTCAGTGTCCTTAGAGGTAAATAATTCAGGGGGAATGGACATTCAACAACAAACAATTGATATTTCCATTAATCCAAAGGCTTTTATTGACGCAGGAGAGGATCTTATACTCTGCCAGGGAGATAGCATTGAAATCGTAGGAAATACTACTGCAGATATCGTCTCTGCTTCCTGGGCACCTGCAGATGGTCTTTCGAATTCTCAGGAATTGAATCCTGTTTTTGTTGCCGCTCGCGCTGGAGGGCTATATACCTTACAGATTGAAGGCGCGGATGGCTGTATTCTCCGTGACAGCGTCCAGATTGACGTATTTCGCAACCCTTTTGTGCGGACCTTACCGGCAATTGATACCTTAATTCGTATGGGAGATACTATTCCCTTATCCGTTGCAGACGGCAGTGGGGCTTTTGCCTTTGAATGGAGTCCCATAGAAGGTTTAAGCGATCCAAATATTGCCAATCCCCTGGCTTTTCCCGATACGACTACCACCTACAGCGTTTTGGGGATAGGGGAGGGGGGCTGTACCTCCCAAGCCGAAATCACCATTGTAGTTGGGGAGCCGGTTTCTAATTCGCCCCTCTTGCCAGATGGGAGTAGGGTAAGGGGGCTTTATCCCAATCC
Source organism: Bacteroidia bacterium (assembly GCA_965263105.1). Taxonomy (GTDB): domain Bacteria; phylum Bacteroidota; class Bacteroidia; order J057; family J057; genus JBCCTX01. Next base: position 4,431,069 of record CBDHGL010000003.1, read on the forward strand.
TGCTAGAAATCAACTTTCCCTTCATGCTGAAATGCAACAAGCTGGCACCTTGGAAATTGAATTGCTGGATTTGTTTGGAAAACAGAAAGAAGTGCTTTTTCAACAAAATATTAGCTCGGGTAGTTTTGAATATAGCTGGAATCGTCCAGCAGATTTAGCCAGTGGCGTTTACCTTATGCGCTGGAATTGGAAAGGACATGCCTATGTTCAGCGGGTACTGTTGAAATAGTTTTTAAATAAAATGACTTCATGGGTTTTCAAAGAATTGCATTTGTATGTGTATTGGTGGCCAGTTTCCAAGGCCTTTTCAGTCAAACAGTTTATCCTGAAAGTGTAGATGGGAAAATCTTTCTCAAGCTTGCTGATCCATCTTCCATGCGCTTGTCAGCCTTTGACCTGGACGATGCAGGACTTATTGATGGGATTGAATCTCCTATTGAGTTGGTGGATATTTTTGGTCGCTATCAAACTCGTTCTCTCGCTCCCACTTTTGGGGGCTATGAGGACCCGCGCCTACAGAGGATATATACCCTGGAATTTGATCAAATTGAGGAGATAGATGCCTATCTGGCAGAACTTTCAGCCCTACCCTATGTAGAATATGCCGAAAAGATGCCTATTTATCAATTTTTTGAAGAAGAAGCCCCATCTGTATTTGAGCCTAACGACAGGCGTATTTTCAACGATATGTATCATTTGGATTTAATCGATGCTGCAGAAGCCTGGGATCTAAGCCAGGGAAGTGAAGAAGTTGTTATTGCCATTGTGGATGGTGCCATCCAGGTGGATCACGAAGATCTGAAAGATAATATCTGGATAAATCCAGGAGAGATCCCAAATAATGGGGTGGATGATGACAGAAATGGATATGTTGATGATGTAAATGGTTTTGACGTAGCCACTGGAACGCCAAATCCTGGAGGTCTGTCATTACTGCTAACACATGGGACTCAAGTGGCAGGTTGCTGTGCAGCCGCTACGAACAATGGAACAGGAGTAGCCTCCATTGGTTACAACTGTAAAATTATGGCTGTGAAAGCAACTGCTAATCCCAATTCTATTGAAGTAGGATTTGTAACTAATCCATTTGAGGGAGTCAAATATGCTGTAGATGCCGGAGCTGATATTATCAATATGTCTTTTGGGGGAATTCTTAGTAGTCAGACCTGGCAGGAATTACTAAATGAAGGTAATAGAAAAGGAATAATATTTGTTGCTGCTGCAGGCAATTCTGGGACGGAAGAAGAGATTTTTCCAGCTGCTTTTAATCATGTGATAAGTGTAGCTGCAACCGGAGAAACTGACAGGGTTACCAATTTTTCTACGACCCACAGCACGGTTGATATTTCTGCTCCCGGTCAAAGTATACGTACAACCCAGCCAAACCGCAATTTTAATGGCTACACGCGTGCCACCGGGACTTCTTTTTCCAGTCCTATTGTGGCGGGAGTATTAGGGCTTATGAAATCTATCAACCCCTGCGCAACCCCAGAAGAGTTGGAGGCTTTCCTCAAAGAATCGGCGGATGACATAGGTCCCTTGAATCCAAGTTTCGCCGGGAGAATTGGAGCGGGTAGGGTAAATGCCGCGCGGGCCTTAGCCGCCATTGCTGCACCGAGTCTACCAGAAGCTGATTTCAGCTTCGACAATTCCTCAATTTGTACCAATAGAATCCCCTTTTCCTTTGTAACAGATCCTGAGAATGCTGGTTGTGATGCAGTTAATCAGTACACATGGGAAGTCTCTGGCGGATCAGATTTTGTAACTACAGCAGAAGGCACCCAAACTTTTATTGAATTTCCTCAGTCCGGAACTTATGATGTGCGCCTTACTATTTCAAATGCTGCTGGTAGTAGCAGTGTATTGAAAAATGTAGAAATCAATATTAATCCCAATGCCTTTATTTCGGCTGGCAATGATACAGTCGTTTGCTTAGGGGAATCTATACAATTAGGAGGATCTACTACAGCAGATGTCGTCGACATCCAGTGGGAGCCTTCCTTAGGTCTGGACGCAAATGACTCTCTGACGCCTACTTTTCTGGCCCAACAAGGAGGGGGAACCTACAAGCTAAAGATAGAAGGTGCTGATGGCTGCTTTTTGGAAGACAGCGTCCAGATTGATGTATTTCGTCTTCCCTTTCTTCGAGTAACCCCAGCAGATACAACTATTTTGAAAGGAGATAGCCTTGTCCTAGAAGTACGAGGAGGCTTAGTTTATGAGTGGTCTCCAGGAAACAGTTTAAGTGACTCTACTATTTCTACTCCAGTTGCTTTCCCTACCGAAACTACTACTTATGCCATCAAAACGATTGGTGCTGGTCGTTGTGAGGCGGAACTTTCCTACACCCTCAATGTAGATAGCATTGGCGTACCGCTAACAGATAAGTTGAGTGGCGCGCGCATTGCTGATCCTTTGCCCAATCCCGTATCAAATTGGGTTCAGCTCTCTGCTTTTTTCCCTAATCCGGGTAAGCTATCCCTGACTTGCTATTCTTTAGAAGGAAGAGTTTTGCATCGACTCTTATCCCATCAAGTCGTTAAAAACGATTTTGAACTTGACTGGAGGATTCCAGCCGGCCTAGCTGATGGCGTATATTGGTTGGTGTGGGAATTGGAAGGACGCAAGCTCAGCCAGCCCCTATTGATTGCAAGGTAAGGTAGTTGAATAGTCTATAATACAGTGTTTCATAGTTTTTATTCAACTCTTACAAGGTCCAAACTCAGATGAATTGCTTGCGACAGCAACAGAAATAGCCCGAGAAATACCCATTTTGGATGGGCACGTCGACCTGCCTTACCGGATGCGCATTGCAGGTTTTCGTTTTCAGCGAGCATATGTTGATTTTTCCAGGCGGAGCCTATTCTAATGAAGAAATAGAGAAAGTCTGCTACAAGAATGTTTTTCGGGTATGGAGGGCAGTGGAGGAGAGAAGTAGAATAGCTAGTCTATAGCCTGCGATCTGCAGGGTGAGACGTTTGAACTTGTTTACAACTCTCCCAGGGCCACCTTACACTGGTTTTCAAGACTGGACTGATAAAAGTAATCATCAAAGCTCAGGGCCTTTTTATAATAAGAGCGGGCCAATTCGATATTTTTTTGACTTTTTGCTATTTCTCCAATGTAATAGCAGGAGTAACTTTGGTGCCAGCGGACGGAATGCTGGTCGGGTTGGGCAATGCACTTGAGGTAATTGTCATAGGCCAGGCTGAGCTTTCCCTGGGTATGATATATACGTCCATAGAGATAATACAGGAAAGTCAGCTCTTCTGGAGATAGGCGAATGGCTTGTTCAGAAAGAGGGTTTAAGTAGCTTAAGGCCTTCTCATAGTAGCCCCCATCATATGCGTTTCGGCTTTTGAACAAAGATAGGGTATTAGGGCTAGGCTTTGTTTTAAGAAAGCTTTTGGCGACAAAATGGGCGTATTCATCTTCTTCCAAGTCCGAGGCTTCAAAGGACGCCAATTCATGAAAGTGTTTTTTTCCTGAAGGGTAATCTCCAGACAACAGAAAAGACATGCCCAAGCGGAACTTTGCATCCGTTTGGTACAAGTCCCCCTTGTGTTGTTGGGCAAAGGTGGCAAACATTTTTTGAGCCTGCTGGTATTCGGCTCGGTAATAATAGGCTCGAGCGAGGTGATAATCCCACAAGGGGATATAAAAGACTTCAGGATGGCTTAAAAATTCCTCCCGTTTGCGCAGGATATCAAGGGCTTTTTCATTTTGTTTAACCCCCATATAGCCTGTTACCTGGCAATAGTCTAAGAGTATGCTAGAAGGATGCTGGCTCCTCAATTTTTCCAAGCGCTCAAGTGCAACAAAAGGCCTGTTCAGCAGATTTTTAGTAGCGAAATAATGTAAGAGCCAGGCTTCTGTGGAGAGTATTTCTCCTTCCTCTGCAGCTTCTTCCAACTGTTGGATTCCGCGCTTGACATTTCCCTTGAAACCCAGGGTTTGGGTAATCCAATGGTATTTCTTAGGGATGATTCCAAAGAGGCAGTTAAACAGTCCCTCCATTTTGAGGCTATTCGGATCTCCCGGATTGGCCCGTTGATATTTTCGCAGATTACTTCTACTAAGTTTAAAATCCCAAGCACCTTTGAGGTAATTTTTATCCAGGAACTCCACCATGCCTTTTTTGGCATAGACATCCGATAGGAGAATGTCCCTTAGGGAATTATCAGCTGGGAGTTCGTTTATCACTTCAAGTGTAGTCTCCCAATTGCTTCTCAAGGATGTCAAGTCAGCTTTGCTTTGGGCAGTTAAGTATTTATAGAAATAGACTTGGAAGCGGTAAAACGCTGCTAGGCCCTGATTTTCTACTTTAGGTAATAGGTCTAGTGTTTCATCGAGATGAAACTGGAATAGCTTGGCCTCAACCTGCTGATGGACGTCTTGTTGATGGAGGATTTTCCCCTGAGAAGGATGGATAAAAAGTACGAAAATAAAAAGGAGTCCCCATAGCTTTTTATTAAATGAATCCAAGAGTTTCACCATAGGGAGGGATTAACAATTTTAGGTATCTCATACCACTATTAGAAAATTTGGTATACGAAAAAATTAGGTCGAAGTTAGGTACAGAAAGCCAATATGGTAAGGAGACAGTTGTAGTTAGAGTTAGCTAAATAAGCAAAGGTTCTGCTTCAGTTTAGTTTCTGAAGCAGAACCTTTGTACGGGGAAAGGGAAGTCTATTGGCTAACTGGCGTAGGACTCAGGCCCAATTCCTCCTTAACTTCATCGAAGAAGGTTTCATCTACCAGGATTCTTCCACAATTTTCGCAGTGGATTAAACGCGTTTTTTGCTTGAGTTCAATGTGAACCTGGGGAGGAATGATAGAGAAACATCCTCCGCATGCGTTCCGGTCTGTATAAACTACCGCTAGACCATTGCGCATATTGAGTCGGATTTTCTTATAACCGTTTCTATACCGCTCTTCTACCGTATTTTCCGCTTTTTCAATTTCTCCTCTCAAGCGTTTTTCTTCTAATTCCGTTTCTTTGATGATGACCTCCAATTCTTTTTTCTTTTCCTCCAGCTCTTGCTTCTTCTCATCAATACGGGTTTGAGTGCCCTCTAAAAGTTCTTCCTTTTGCTCAATCTGCTCGCTAAATTTCTTAATTCTTTTTTCAGAGGTAAGAATCTCGAGGTTGGCATATTCTATCTCCTTGCGGAGGGCTTCATATTCCCGGTTGTTCTTCACATTCATCTGCTGATCCTCATACTTCTTTATCTGGGCTTTGAAGTCCTGGATCTTCCCTTTCTTACCGCTTATATCGTCTTTTAACTCCTTGATCTCACTCTTGATTCTTGCGAATCGAGTTTCCAATCCTTCTAAGTCATCCTCCAAGTCTCCTACTTCTTCTGGAAGGCTCCCGCGTAGACGGTGGATTTCATCCAATTTGGAATCAAGGACTTGCAAACGGGTAAGGGCTTTCAATCTCTCTGTTACAGGATTAGACATATTGCTTTCCTTTCAAATGTTAGTGGTAATAAATGGGATTTGTACTAATCTCGGATAAATGGATGGCAAAGTTAGGAAATTTTTTGGAAATAAATTCAAAAATCAATTCTGAAGTAAATTGTTCAGATTCAAAATGTCCTATATCACAAAGCAGAAATTCTTTTTCGTTTTCGAAAAAGTAGTGATAACTGATATCCGCTGTAAGGAAGGCATCCACTTTTTGCTTTCTGGCCTCCTTAATGAGGAAGCTTCCTGCTCCCCCACAGACGGCTACTTTTTGGATCAATTTATCCTTTTCTTCCAGGTCGGCATAGCGTATACCTCCGCAATGGAAGGTTTGTTTGACCTGGTTTAGAAAATCTATTTTGGAAACGGGAATTGGTAGTTGTCCGACCAGACCTGATCCCGTCTCTGTATTATTGGCTTTAGGCAAGAGGAACTGACATTCTTCTAGGCCCATCTTTTCGGCGATTTTATGGTTTACGCCCTCTCGGATGTTATCCAGGTTCGTATGTAGGGCATAGAGAGCTATATCCTTCTTAATTGCCTGAATGATAATTCTGCTCACATAGTCATCCCCGATCAGGTTCTTCCTCGGGCGAAACCAGATGGGGTGATGGGTTATGATTAGGTTTAGTCCCAAGGACTCTGCCTGATTCAATATTTCTTCGGTAACGTCCAGGTTAACCAAAGCCCCACGGAGTTCCATTTCGGGATTCCCCACGAGCAAACCCACATTGTCGTAGGATTCCGCAAAGTGAGGCGGCGCCCAGGACTCCAGTACTTGGGTGAGTTCATCCAGGTTCATAGGTTCTAAAAAAGGCTATTTATGAGATGGAAATTTACCGCGGGGTGGGCTTGAGTTTCCGTTTGAATTCGTTCCGCTTATAGGATTCCAGAATATCCCCTTGACGTATATCATTATAATTGGTCACCTGTGCTCCAAACTCCATTCCAGAATTAACTTCCTTCACATCATCCTTGAATCGCTTGAGGGAACTTAGTTTGCTGTCATATATGACGACTCCATCTCGGATGACCCGTACGGGTTCGTCGCGGTAAATTTTTCCTTGTGTAGCCATACACCCTGCAACAGCCCCTACTTTGGTAATTTTGAATACCTCCCGTACTTCTGCTGTACCCATGATTTCTTCTCGAATCTCAGGGCTCAGCAGTCCTTCTAAGGCATCGGTTACGTCATTGATGGCGTCATAGATAACGCTATACATACGGATGTCAATTTCTTCTTTCTCGGCCAAGGACTTGGCCTTGGAAGACGGACGTACGTTGAAGGCAATGATAATGGCGTCTGAGGCGGAGGCGAGCAGGACATCCCCTTCGGTTATGGCGCCGACAGCTTTAAGGAGGATATTTACTTGAACCTCCTCTGTGGAAAGTTTTAGAAGGGAACCGGATAGGGCTTCTACAGACCCATCCACATCAGCACGGATAATGATATTGAGTTCTTCGAAGTTACCAATGGCACGTCTTCTTCCGATTTCATCAAGCGTAATCCTGCGGGTCTGGCGCAATTGTTGTTCGCGATAGAGTTCTCCTCTACGCTGAGAGATCGATTTGGCTTTTCCGTCTTCTTTGAAGACATGGAAGGTATCACCCGCTTGGGGCTGACCACTGAGACCCAAGACCTGTACGGGCTTCGAAGGACCTGCCTTCTTGACACGCTTTCCCTGCTGGTTGATCAGTGCCCGTACTTTGGCGTAGTGAACACCAATTACCATTTCATCTCCTACTTCCAGGGTACCATTTTGTACCAGCATGGTGGCTACATTCCCCAGTCCTCTATCCAATCTTGCCTCTATCACGGTACCTACGGAGGAGCGATCAGGATTGGCTTTGAGCTCCAGCAATTCGGCTTCCAGAATGACTTTTTCCAATAATTCATCTACCCCTTGTCCTTTCAAGGCAGATATTTCTTGGGATTGGTAGGTACCTCCCCAATCTTCCAGAAGGATGTTCATCTCTGCCAACTGACTTTTAATCTGGTCTGGGTTAGCATTGGGCTTATCAATTTTATTGATGGCGAATATCATAGGAACTTCTGCTGCCTGCGCGTGATTGATAGCCTCTTTTGTTTGGGGCATCACGGAGTCATCAGCGGCGATTACGATGATAACAACATCGGTTACCTTAGCTCCACGGGCACGCATAGCCGTAAAAGCTTCGTGGCCCGGTGTATCGAGGAAAGTAACGGCATTTCCACTCTTTAGTTTGACCTCGTAGGCACCAATATGCTGGGTAATTCCCCCTGCTTCCTGTGAGGTGACATTGGTTTTGCGTAGGTGATCTAGGAGTGTCGTTTTTCCATGATCAACGTGTCCCATCACCGTAATGATAGGCGTGCGAGGCTTCAGATCAGCTGGATCATCCTCTTCCTCTATCAACTCAATCTCTTGTTCGGCAACATCGATAAAGTTGATATGGTAGCCGTATTCCTCGGCTATAATAGATATGAGTTCCGCATCTAGTCGTTGGTTGATGGAAATCATCATACCCAGTTCGAAACTCTTTTTGATGATATCATTCACAGGTACCTCCATGAGGTTGGCAAACTCATTGGCGGTTATGAATTCTGTTACCTCCAGTATATTGGCTTCAGCTTCCTGCTGCTGTTCGAGTTGCTCTCTCCTGAGGGCATCGGCATCACGTTTGGCTCTTCTCAGCTTCTGGCGAGTTCTGGAAGGCCCCTGACTCATCTGGGATAGGGTCTGGCGGATGGATTCCTCTACCTCTTTTTCTGAAGGTTTTTCCTTCTTCCGAGAAGTTCCTCTTTTGTTTTTGTCGGGTGTATTCTTGTTAGAGCTCTGTTCTGTATTATCAGTGCTTTTGCGTTTACGCTTTCGCTTTCTCCTACGCTTCTTCTTATCGCCATCCTCAGAGTTTTCTCCGGTCTTAGCAACAGGCGTTCCCTTCTGAGCTTCTGTATTATCTTTGGGTCCCTTTTGTGTTGCTTCCCCAGATTTTTTGCCTCTAGGCCCTTTGTCTTTGTTTTGTTTTTTCTTGGATTCCAGCTCAATCTTTCCCATCACCTTGAGTCCGGAGAGTTTGGGCATATTGTCCCCTGCCCGTATAACCTCTTCAGGAAGCTCTACTTTCGGCTCTTTTTCAGCACTTATTGGACTCTCAGCTTTAGGAGAGGAGACAATCTCTACAGGGGGTTTTTCAGTACGCTTACTTTCTTCAGCCAACACCTTTTTGGGAACGTCTTCTTTGGGGACGTTCTCTTTGGGGATGTTCTCTTTAGGAGGAGTTGGAATTACTTCTTCTTCCTTAGGGGGAGGAGTAGCTTCTTTTTCTACCTTGGGTTCTTCCTTTGGCGTTTTGGGCTTTTCTTCCTTTTTCTCTTCTCCTTTTTTCTTTTTCCCAGATAGGGAATCCAAGTCAATTTTACCTACGACTTTGAGCTGTGGAACATCATTTTGGGGTACTTCCTGTGGGGCAGGGGGTTCAACTGAGGGGGGAGTTTCACTTTCCTGTGGGGGGGGAGGAGTTTCTTTGGGGGCTTCTTTTGGGCTATCTTCAACAGGGGGGGTACCCTTTTTTCGCTTGGGGAGCATTTTATTCCTTAACTGCTGGGCAGAAATGGGAGAATCTTCCTCTTCTTCAACTGTATTTGAATCTTTTGGACGGGTAACTCTTCCTTCTTCTTTCCTTCTTTCAAGAAATTGTTCGGCTTTTTCTTTAAGTATTTTTTCAGAGGCAAATTCTTTGAGCAAAAGTTCATATTGATCCCCCGAAAGCTTAGTATTTGGCACATTACTTACCTTGTGGCCTTTATCCTGAAGATAATCCACCAAGGTGTCACTCCCCACATTGAGCTCTTTCGCTACTTTAAAAAGTCTGTAAATCCGCTTCTTTTTTACTTCTGGCATTATTTACAATTATCCGTCTAAAATATTTTATTGATGAAAGAAAAAGCCATCTTTAACCCTATCTGTATTTCCAATTATTAAAACTAAGCAAACAATGGATTATTTCATAATTCACCAACTTAGTCTTCTTCAAATTCAGATCTTAAAATATCGTATATATTATCAATGGTTTCCCGGTCCAAATCAGCTCTTCGCTCCAGTTCATCGGGAGAGAGATCCAAGACACTACGGGCGGTATCACAGCCGATACCTTTTAGCTGCTCAATTATCCAAGCCTCGATTTCATCGGAAAATTCTTCCAAGTCGACATCTTCTTCATCTGGTTCATATTCCCGGAAGACGTCGATTTGAAAATTGGTGAGCTTACTAGCCAACTTGATGTTGAGTCCGTTTTTTCCAATAGCCAGGGAAATCTGGTCTGGCTTTAAGAAGACTTGAGAAGCGCGTTCCTCATCGTCTAATTTGATGGAAGAAATTTTGGCGGGACTTAAAGCCCGTTGTATGTATAAGGACTCATTTGAAGTATAGCTAATCACATCAATATTTTCATTGCGTAGTTCTCTTACGATCCCATGGATACGAGAGCCTTTCATCCCTACGCAGGCGCCTACGGGATCAATCCGGTCGTCGTAACTCTCCACGGCTACCTTAGCCCGCTCTCCCGGTTCTCTCACAATTCCCCGGATGGTGATCAACCCATCGTAAATTTCAGGTACTTCCTGTTCAAACAGTTTTTCAAGGAATAAGGGAGCTGCACGCGAAATAACTACCCGTGGATTATTGTTGCGCATGGTTACAGCCGTTACCACGGCACGTAGGGTATCTCCTTTACGAAACTTGTCTTTAGGAATTTGCTCAGATTTGGGCAATATTAGCTCTGTCCCCTCGTGCATAACCAAGATTTCATTCCGCCAAATTTGATAAACCTCTCCTACTATAATCTGGCCAATAAGTTCTTGGTATTGTTCAATAATGCCTTGTTTTTCCAGATCTCGGATCTTCTGTGTAAGGGTCTGCTTTGCTGTCTGGACAATTTTGCGACCAAAATCGAAGAAATTGATCTCTTCGGCCAAGTCATCACCTACTTCATAATCACTGTCGATCATTAAAGCATCACTCAAAGGAATTTGCTGCAACTCATCTTCCAGGTCTGTATCTTCTACTACCATTCGCTCTCTAAATCCCTGGATATCTCCCTTGTCTACATTTACAATTATTTCAAAATTTTCGTCCGAACCGTACTGCTTTCTAATCATGGTACGGAATACTTCTTCAAGAACCCCCATAAGGGTGGCCCGATCGATATTTTTGAATCGAGAAAACTCGCTAAAAGCTTCAACGAGGTTTACTTTGGTATTCTCTGCTTTTCTTCTTGCCATCCTGTCAAACAGTTAATCTATCTTTACTTTTGCTTGAATTATATCTTCAATGCGAAATGTTTGTATCGTTTCTCCAAGGGAATCCTTGGCTGGTTTTTTTGACGCCTTACTGGGGGATTTTTTCTGTCCCTTCAAGGAAGTTACTCGCGTATCTATCTGAATTTCCTCGCCATTTACACTTATGAGAAGTCCTAGAATACGCTCGCCTGCCGCATCTGAAATCTCCAACACCCTCCCCACGTTTCGGGGGTACTGCCTTGCCAATTTCAAGGGATATCCTACACCTGGGGAAGACAGCTCTACGAGTAAGCTGCTATCTCCTAAAGGCTGCTCTTCATCTATCCAGCGATTTAATTTTCGAGAGATACGGGTGCAGGTGTCTAAGGTGATCCCTTCATCTGTATCTATTTTGATGGATAGAATGCTCCTTCGCCCTTTTTTCAAATCGATCCCGACTATAAAGACTGATGGATCGACTTCCTCAATGATTCTTTCTAGTGCTTCTCGTATTTTTATAGTTGGCATATTAAAAAAATAAGGGAGTGGAAAATCCCTCCCTTTTTCAGTTATGCAGGGCAAATTTACTATTTTTTATGTAAAGGGCAAATTCCATTTTTCAGAAAAACCCATTAGCCCTGTCCCACCTCCAGAATGAATTAGGAGGCTTGGGCCGCTCAGTTTCCCTTCTTCAATGAGATGTTTGGCCTGAAGCAACATTTTTGCGGAGTAAATAGGATCGCAAAGGACTCCTTCCTCGCGTGCCATGTATTGGCAAAATTTTCGAATCTGGGCATTCACGCTACCAAAGGCTCTGGCTGTTAGGGGGCTGTATAGCTTGGCGAAGGAGGCATTGGGGCTAATGCCAAAAATCTGCTCAAACCATTTGGCAACTTGGTCGTATTTTCGCAGATAGGTTGAATCTGAATCTGCCATTAAGACAATATGGAGTTGAGGTTTTGTAGGATACAAACTTAGCACAGCCTCAACTACGGCGGCGCTTAATCCGGTACCTGCATCCATAACAATATGGTTGAAATGTATTTGGTAAGTTCTTTGATTGGTTAGGATATCTTCCCAGAGGGTACATAGGCCTGGTATGGCAGGAGGGCAAAAGCCTCCTTCTGGGATAAGTATACTTTTTGAGCTGCCAATGGAATTGCGGGCGATTTTTTCCACCTTATGCCAATCTTGAATTTCTACCCAATGTATCTTTTCAGGCTGTGTGAGTAGAGAAAGTAAAAACTTATTTCCATGATCTCCGGAGGAATGGGATTTTTTTAAAAATAATTTATAGGGTAAAGTATGTTCAGTCAACAACTGAATTGCTGCGACTATATGGTTGGAGTGGCTCCCCCCAAGCAGGATAATTTCTTCGAAGCCCCCCCTTATCAGGTGGGGGAGGAGTGAGGCAAATTTTCGCTTTTTGTATCCAGATATTCCAAATGCCGATTCATCTTCGCGCTTAATATATACGTCAGCTAGGGGGGTAGAAAAGGAGCTAAGCGAATGAATTCTAGAGGAATAGAGAAGATCTTCGGTACATAGGTGATGAACCCTTTCCCAAAAGGATCTCTCATCAAATTCAGTCATACACATAAGGTAAAGAAAATTTAGCTAAATTTGCGCCAGAAACAAAAAAGTTCATGGCCTTAATTTCATCTATTTCAGGCATTCGCGGTACAATAGGGGGAAAAGTTGGAGAAAACCTGACCCCGATTGATATCGTCCGCTTCACCTCTGCTTTTGGTACTTGGTTATCTCTTAAAACTTCATCTAATAAGGTCGTGATCGGTCGCGATTCCCGTCCTTCTGGGGAAATGTTTTCCCAATTAGTGTCTGCCACTCTTATCGGATTGGGCTTCGAAGTGATTGATTTAGGTCTGTCTACTACTCCTACGGTAGAAGTGGCTGTGCCCGAGTTGGGGGCTGCTGGTGGGATCATTCTAACTGCCTCTCACAATCCCGTTGAGTGGAATGCCCTCAAACTCCTTAATATGCGTGGCGAATTTGTCACCAAAAAGGATGGGCTAGAGATTCTAGAAATTGCCGACAACGCCTACTACCGTTTCAACGAGGTCCGTGAATTAGGCAAACGGACTCCCATGGAGGGATATGTAGATAAGCACATTGACAAGATCCTAGCCCTCAAGTTGGTGGATAGTTATGCCATCGAGCAAGCAAACTTGACAATTGCTGTTGATGGCGTAAATAGTTCGGGGGGAATATATGTTCCTCAGTTGTTACGGAGGATGGGAGTCAAGCAAATTATCGAAGTAAATTGTGAACCTAATGGATGGTTTGCCCACAACCCCGAACCCCTGAAGGAAAATTTGGGAGATATCTCCGAAAAAATACAACAAGTTGGAGCTGACCTGGGCATATGTGTGGATCCCGATGTGGATAGACTGGTTTTTGTTGATGAAAAGGGGGAAATTTTTGGCGAAGAATACACCTTAGTGGCTGTTGCAGATTATGTTTTGCAACACAGCAAAAGTGCTGTTGTATCCAACTTGTCTTCCAGCAGGGCCCTGAGAGATATTGCTGAAAGGCACGGCGTACGCTATTATGCTTCAGCCGTGGGCGAGGTGAATGTAGTGGAAATTATGAAACGTACGGATGCCCTGATTGGTGGAGAAGGGAATGGAGGAATTATATATCCCGAATTACATTATGGGAGGGATGCCCTGGTAGGGATTGCCTTATTCTTGTCGCACTTGGTAAAATCTGGGAAAAGTTGTTCAGCGCTTCGGGCTACCTATCCCGATTATTTTATGGCCAAAAAGAAACTTCAATTGACGCCTGACCTAAATGTAGATGCTTTATTAGAGAAGTTTCAGGACATGAATAAGGATCAGAAGGTAAGTACCGTTGATGGGGTAAAAGTAGACTTCCCCAATTCCTGGGTGCACCTACGAAAATCAAATACAGAGCCTATTATCCGCGTATATACGGAGGCCCCAAGCCAATTGGAGGCTGACCAACTGGCAGATAAAGTAATTACAGAATTGCAGGCTGTAGTGTAACAATGGAATTATTCAATAAAGTAGATAAAAGGGTGTTAAAGGAAAAGATGGAGAACAGCTCCATTGACCGGACTACCTTTTCCTTCTATAAGTATTTTCCTATAACAGATCCCGGCACTTTTCGGGATAAGCTATTTGTAGAGTTTTCCCAGTGGGAGGTGCTGGGTAGGGTATATGTTGCCTCTGAGGGCATAAACGCTCAAGTGAGTATACCTTCTACTCGCTTTGATACCTTTCGCACATTTTTATACCAGAAATACCCCATAATGAAGGGGTTGAGGCTGAATGTAGCCCTTGATGATGATGGTAAATCCTTTTACAAGCTCAAAATAAAAGTAAGGGATAAAATTGTAGCAGACGGTTTGGATGAGGGAAGTTTTGATGTGTTTAATAAAGGGAAATACCTTAATGCGGAGGAATTTAATGCCTTAACAGATCAGCCCGAAACGATTGTGGTTGATATGCGAAACCACTACGAAAGTGAGGTAGGGCATTTTGATTCGGCTATTCTCCCGGATGTGGATACCTTTCGGGAGGCCTTACCCCATGTTGTGGAATTATTGGAAGACAAAAAAGAAAATCCCGTTGTCATGTACTGTACGGGGGGGATTCGCTGTGAAAAAGCAAGTGCTTATCTCAAACACAAAGGATTCTCTCAGGTATATCAACTAGAGGGAGGTATTATTGAATACGGCCGTCAGGTTCACGAGAAGGGTTTGTCCAATAAGTTTAGGGGAAAAAATTTTGTTTTTGACGAACGCCTGGGGGAAAAAATTTCTGATGAAGTCATTGCCAACTGCCACCAGTGCGGAGCCCCTTGTGATACCCACGTAAATTGTCGCAATGAAGCTTGCAATCTGTTGTTTATTCAATGTGAGTCCTGTGCTCAAGAGCGGGAAGGCTGTTGTTCCACGGATTGTCAGGACTTTATACACCTACCCATAGAAGTTCAAAAAGAGAAGCGTAAAGGAATGAAAAATATGGTACGCTATTATAAAAAGGGCCGCTTTCCCAGCTAGCCCCTTCTCCCTTAGAATAGCTTCCTCTATCAATTGAGTTTTGCCTGGGCCTGACTTTTCCATTCCTGCTGTTGGATGATTCCAGGAACCAGCTCTAAGGCTTCTGTTATCAAGGTCTCTTCCTCGGCCGTAAAATTGGCAAGCTGCCTAAAACTATAAATTTGAATGAGATTCAATCGTTCTTCTGTGAAGGAGTCAATTCCTGTTATTTCTGTGAGTGGATCCTGATCTAACGCTGAGGCGATGCCTATTCGCCCAAAATTGAGTTCTAAAAAGTCTCTTCGTTCGAAGATTCTTTCTCGAACCTTATCTTTCTCTTCTTCAGTAAGTTCTATGGCAAAAGAGACAGAGGCTGGAGGTGTATCCTCGATAAAGGAGGGCTTTGAAAGACCCTGCGCTAGTTTATCTGACAGTTCCGCTAACTCACCTTCCAATTGCTTAATAGTGGCCTCCTTGTTTTGGGATTCCTTCAGGGCTAACTGGAGATTTTGCTGCAATTCTTCAATCCCTTGATTATTCAATTGCTCCCTTTCTTCTGATTCTTCCCGGGAGGCCTTTAATTGCCCTTCTAGGTCCTGGATGATTTGACCATACATTTTTTCTTGTTTTTCCCAATCCTCTTGGGCCTTTTTTAAGGTTTCCGCTACCTCGTTCATGTGCTCCTTTTGCCTATCTAATTCCTCCTTCGAACTATTGTTAAGTTCTGCCAGTTTTTCTTCAAGTTCTTGTACACGTCTAATATGGAGGGCTTCTTGCAGAGAAGATTCGTGCTGAACGGAGTTTAATTCTTTCTCCATAGCGGCTATACGTTGTTGAGCCTTTTCTTCTTCTTGTTGGTATTCTTCTTGTTTAAGCTGGAGTTGGGATTCTAGGGCTTGAATCCGCTGATTGTGTATTTGCTCCTGGGCTTCTAGCTTTACGCTAAAGTCTTGTATTTGATTGGCCTTAGTGGCAGTCCCATCTTCCAACAGAGCAATCTTATCTGTAGCAGATTTAAGAGCCAGATTTAAGCGTGCCAAGTCCCCTAACTGATCTACCGATTCTTGAGCTGCATCTTGGATTGAATCTTGTAGTTCTTTCACTCGATGTTCCAGAAAGGACCTTTCGGATTCTAAGGTGGTCTGGGTAGCAGCAAAATCTTCCATTAGGGTTTGGTCAGATTCAGCCTGCCGAGAAATCTCTTCAAAGCGTTGCTGGGATTCTTGCAATTGTTTAGAGAGGTTTTCCACCTCTTTTAGCTGTTCACTTCGATCTTGCTCATTTTGTTCTACGCTTTCTTTTAGGGTTTTTACTTCTTGGAGGAGTTCGCTGGTCTCTTTTTCTGCTTGCTGGGAGAGGTGGGCAAGCTGCTCCTGAAGTTGCTTTATTTTCACTTCATATCGAATAGAGGCGGCTTCCTCATCTACTTGGGTCTGAGCTGCGACCTGGAGTGAACCTCGAAGCTCATCCAGGTTGCCTTCCAAGGCTTTACGTTCTGCTTCAACCTCATTGAGCTGTAGAAGATTCTGCTCCATTTCTTTTATTTTTAGGGAAATGCGTAGATTTTTTGCCTCATCATCTGCATGCAATTGAGCAGCCGTATGAGTACTTTCTCTGAGTGCTCCCAACTCTGCCATCAGGCTTTCTAGTTCCGCGGTCTGAGCTGTTTCACGACCTTGAATTTCTTGGATAAGGGCTCGAAGCTCAGAGAGTTCCCATTCTTTTTCTTCCTGTAAAAGTTGCGCTTTCTTTTCCAATTCAGCGGCCTTTTCCCTCCAATTTTTGGCTTCCAAAGAAAGTTGCGCTTCCGCTGCTAAATGATTCCACTCGGTTTCTGCAGCTAGGTAGGAGCTGGAGCGCAATTGGTCAACCTCTAGGGATAATTCTTCTAATTCCTCAGACTGAATAAAGGCTTGGGCCAATTCTTCACTAGCTAACTCCTGTTCCAAACGCTGAAAATCCTCTTCTTTTCGTTTTAGGAGACCTTCTAGCTCTTCTGTGGCTATTTTTTGAGCTTCCAGCCGTTGGAGGCCTTCAGCTAGCTGGTGGGAAATCGTTTCTCTCTCTTGCTTTAGGTCTCCTGCCTCCATTTGCTCCCAGCGTAAGCGCCCTTTCCATTCTAGGCTCTTATCTTGAAGTTCAGAAAATTGATTTTTAAGGTACTCGTGCGTTTTTTGTAATTCTTGAAGTTCTTGCTCAATAGAGCTATGAGTTTCCGATCTTCCTTTTAATTCAGACCGCAATTCTTCCCGTTTCTCTTGTATTTCTTTGATCTGTTTTTCCAAACTTGTATTGCGTTTAGTCTGCTCTAACAGGTGTGAATTTTGCTCCTCCAATTGAGCAGATAACCTACTATTTTTCTCATTGACTTCCTCCAAATCTAATGCCAGTCGGGTCAGTTCTCCTTCGGAATCAACTCCCCTAACTAAAGCAGGCTCAGGAACCAATGGCGAGCCATTTTCTTCCTCTCCATTTTCCTTTATGCTATCGACCGACAAGACAGACTGGGCATACTCTAGCTCTGAAATTTTCTGGGTGAGCTCTTCCTTTTCCTTTTCAGCCCACCTCAGGGCGCCATCTCTTTCCCATATCTGTATCTGATAGGCTTGAAGTTCCCCATTTTCTGGAGTCTCCTGAACCTCAGTTTCGGCTTGATCCATTTGTTCCTGTAGATGATCCAATTTTTGAATCAACTCAACGTTTTTTCCGTCCAGGGTGAGTTGGTTGAAAGCAGCTTGGTCAATAAGCTCATCGAGGCGAGCCAACTTCTCTTTCAATTCCAAATTATCAGATTGAATCCATCGCAAAATCCCAGATAGCTCAAGGACTTTTGGCCCTTCCTCCCTTTCGAATAGAATAGCTTCATTCAGCTCAGAAACCTGAAGCTCCAAGGATTCTGCTTCATTCCTACTTTTTTCTAACTGTAATTCTACATCTTCATAACGAGACCGAAAATCTTTTAGGCTGTCGACAACTCCGTTGAGTTCATTCTTCTGCTGGTTCAGTAAATTAACCTGTCTTTTGAGATGCTTAAGTTCATTCTCCTGAGATTCAAGGACAGGGAGCGTCTGCTGGTGTTTTTCTTTAACCTTTTCTAAATCGGAGAGCTGTCTCTGTATACTTTGGTTGCTTGTGCTAATATTTTCCAACTGGCTGGCCAGTAGGGTTTTCTCATCCGCAAGTTTTTGAGAAATAGAGCTATTTTCTGCCAGTTGAGATTCCAGTAAAGCGTACTTGTCAAGGGTCTCTTTTAGTGAACTATTTAACTGAATCTTTTCGTTTCGAATACCTGCCAGCTCTTTAGATTTAATATCTAAGCGAGATTCCCAGTCCGAAGTATTGTCATTCAAGCGCTTTTTCCAAAAAAGCATGGATAACAACCAGCCTAGAATGGCGGAAATCAGTATGATGAGAAAAATCTCAATGAGGTGTTCGGGAGCTAGATTTTGAAATAAATTACCCATACCCTTTCTTATTTGAACGTTTTTATTCTAAAGATAATTCTACCCTTCTATTCTTTTTTCTTCCTTCTTCAGTAGCATTGTCAGCAATGGGGGCTGACCCTCCCAAGGAGAGCACATCTATCCTTTCTTCAGGCAGCCCAAATTCTTGGAAATATTTCTTGACTTTATTTGCGCGTTCAATCCCGCGTTGGACATTGATAATTTGAGCCCCTTCATTATCAGAATACCCTGTAAGAAGGAGTTTTTTCTCTGGGTACAGCCTTAGGAATTGAACACAATCAGTGAAAAAATTCCCTATTTCCTCTGATACGATCAAGTGGTTCCCTTCTTCTTCAAAATAAAGAATGGGAGGATTTATCAGCTGATAATTCCATCCTTCAGAATTGAAATATGAATCTGGGGAAAATTCTGTCAAGGTAGGTCCAGTGGGAATGGGGTTGTGAATTATCCTGAGGTTAATCCCTCCTCTTAGGGTATCTAGGGGATCAAATAAGGAATCTCTGCGTCCTTCCCGAAAACTTAGAATGAATCGATCTGAACTTAGGTTATTCAGCTGTAGCCGTTGAGAAATGGAGTTAGCTCTGGCTAGGCCTAAATTGGACCAATTGGTGAGGTTTATTTCACTTCCTGCATAGGTGCCTGTAATTTCCAAGTCTTTATAGGGATTGTAATAGAGATAGTTTGCCAAGGTATCCAACAATCCAGAAACCTGTCGGACCATGTAAGGGGAAGAGGAGGAAAATGGGAACCGAAAGTTCACTGGACTTTGGAAAAATATTCCTTCTCCCCCCATGACCTGCAAAGGCGGATCTTCAAGGGCTGCTTGTCCGATGGGATTTTCATTTTGTCGGTTAAAGGAGGAACAAGCTTCCCGAACCACGCAAACCCAGTACCAGGAAGCGCCCAAGGTCCAAAGGATAAACCCAACTATAAGCAATACTCTCATATCCTCTAGGGAAGTAGTTACAAATTTTGATAAAACAAAAACCAAAATATCCCTTCAATAATACTGAAAAGTAGAGATAAAAACATATTTTCTTATTTTCTTTAGCTCTACAATATGACTATCGATGAACTATACATTGACGTTTTCTTGGCTGGAAAACCAACTGGTCCAAGTGACCGTCGAAACTGTTTTTTCTTCCCCCAAAGAGTGCTGGCGTATTCCCCTGTGGCGTCCGGGCCGTTATGAAGCCCAGGCTTTTCCCCAAAACATCCAGGACTTTTGCGCAACGGACCCAGATGGGAATTCCCTCTTATGGGAAAAATTGAGCAGCCACGAATGGCAGGTACAGGGAAATCCAGGGCAGGCCTACCTTGTTCAGTACAAATATTTTGCCAATCAATTGAATGCAGGGGGCTCTTACCTTCAAGATGACTTCCTGTATATCAATGGCATAAACTTATTTATGTACCAGGAAGGAAAGGAGGCCCTGCCATGTGTACTGAAGCTGGAGTTGCCTGAAGGCTTTATCTTGGGCGGAAATACCCTGCAGGGATCTTCGCTTTCATTTAGAGACTATCACCACCTGGTCGATACCCCCTTTGTGGCTTCCAGATATCTGACAGAGCATCATTTTGAGGTGGATTCTCTACGGATATGCCTAAGTTTTTATGGAGGCAAGGTACCCAATATGGAGGATTTTCAGCAAGAACTGACCGCTATGATAGAGGAACAAGTTCGATTGTTTGGGGATTTGCCTGTAGAGGCCTATACCTTCTGGTTTGTTTTTACTCCCCATCGCTATCGACATGGGGTAGAGCATTTGGATTCTACCGTTATCGTGTTTGGGACGGAATATGGCTTGCTCGACAGATCGCGTTACAGGTCCTTTTTAGAAATATGTTGTCACGAATTTTTCCATGTCTGGAATGTGAAAGCCTTCCGTCCCCGTGAACTCAATCCCTATAATTACGCCAAAGCCCAATATTCGCGACTTCATTATATAACGGAGGGTATTACTACCTACTACGGCTGTTTTCTGTTGTTTAGGGCTGGCTTGTGTAGCTTTGAAGAATGGGTGGCTATGCTAAATGAGGAATTATTGAGTTTTGCCCTGAGTGGAGGAGAGGATCATATCTCATTAAGCGAGGCAAGCTTTGATAGTTGGGTAAATGGCTACCATAGAAAAGGGGCTCCGAATAGAAGGATTTCCTTTTATACTAAGGGGCATTTGGTTGCCTTACTTCTAGATTATCATTTGCGCAGCCAATCAGGGTATGAGGTATCTTTGGACAATGTTTTGCGAGATTTGTGGGCATATGCCCGTCAGCACCAGGGAAAATACGTGGAGGAAGACTTTGCTAGTTTGGTTAAGAAGCACGGTCTTCTGGATTACGGTAATTTCTACAGAAAGTATATGAGAGGGGTGGAAAAACTCGCCCCGGCCTTAAATGAGTTTGCTGAGTCTATAGGACTTTCTATGGTAGGAAAGCCCTATCCTACGATTAGTGAGTCTTTGCTGGGGGTAAGGATGAAAGAAGAAAGCCCCAAAGGAGCAATCATAGCCAACTTTCTTCCCGAATTGACTGATACTCAAGGAATGATGCGAGGCGATGAAATTATAGCATTGGGGGGTATGAAAGTGGATAAAAATTGGAAAGAGCTGCTAATCCACTTTCGAGGGGCTTCAGCAGTGGACCTGCATATTTTCCGAATGGGTAAGTTAAAAGTATTGAAGATAGATATCCCCCATACATTTGGGTTTTTCTTCCATCAGTTTGCACAACAGGTAGATCCCAGCGAGGAGCAATTGAGGAATCGAATGAAGTGGAGGGCTATGTAGCTTAACTTTCCGGTCCCGAATGAAAAGTTTGCAGGCTAAATAATGGGCTCCCAGCCTTTTTGATAGGTCCTGCTCCATAACTTCATGGCCTCCGTATCGCCCATTATATGACCGTTGTGGGGGTTAATATACAAGGCTCTCCCCGTGCGGTAGGCGATATTTCCCAGTTGACAAAGTAGCACACTTTTGTGGCCCCCTTCAATATCGCTATTGAGGGAGGTGCCTTTGCGAATGCCATCCAGGAAATTTTTTATGTGGCCCATGTCCAGAATCATTCCAGGTCCCACAGTATTAAGTTCATCGGCCTGGGATTCTTTGCCAGAATCCGCAGTAACTTCTTTAATGAGCTTAGCTTGGCGTTCATTGTCATAAACCTTGTAGGAATTTCCACTGTCAAGTACTACCGTACCTCCTTCTCCATGGAATACTACGCCTGCACTATTGCCATGCTCTCGAAAGGGATTGGAACTACGGCTTTCCCAGGTCATGGCTTTGCCTCCTTCAAACTCAATAGAGATTACTTGGGTATCGGGTGTTTCCCAATCATCCTGGTAATGGTACCTCCCCCCCGTTGACACCACTCTGTTGGGAAAATCCACTTCTAGCCCCCAGCGCATCAAGTCGAGGAAATGCGTTCCATTATTCAAGGCTTCTCCTGTACCCCAATGCCAAAACCAATGCCAGTTATAGGGGTGAATATTGTCTCGATAAGGCACACGGGGAGCTGGGCCTTGCCAGAGATCAAAGTCCAGGTAGCTGGGTATTTCAGCCTCTTTGCCAAAGCCTATGGGACCTCGGGAATTGGCATACCAGGCCCTGGCATAATAGACCTTTCCAATAATACCGCTGTGTAGATCCTGTATACAGGCCTGGACATTAGACCAGGTGCGGCGCTGGTTACCCATTTGGATCACTCGATTGTATTTTTCCTGGGCTTCCAATAAGAGCTCTCCTTCTCGGGGATTGTGGCTGCAGGGTTTTTCCACATAGACGTGCTTACCCGCCTGGCAGGCCATAATCGCGGCAGGAGCATGCCAATGGTCCGGTGCTGCAATTACCAAGGCATCCAGGGACTTATCCTCCAGTACAGTCCGTAGGTCCTTTTCCACTTTAGGAACCTTTTTTTGAAATTCTGCTACTGCACTTAGGCAATCCGCCACGTAGCGTTCATCCACTTCAATGAGGTAAGAGACCTCGCAATCTGCTTGCGCGGCAAAGGCCTTTGCCAGGGCCTGACCCCGACTCCGAATGCCCATAATGGCCACGTTGAGTAGTTGGTTGGGCTTGCGGGTCAATAGATTGACTGATTGAGGAGTAAGACTCATACCTGCTCCTGCGGCAAGGGATTGTTGGATAAAAGTTCTTCTGGGTATAGACATAATTGGAAAAATTAATGCGAGGCTTATTCCCAAACCTCTTTCAAGCTGACCTTTGCCCCCTTCCGCTCTTTGCTCAGCTCCGCAGCGGTCATGAAGGCAAAAATTTCTAGGGTTTCTTTTGGAGAAACGGGAGTAGCTCCACTCAAAAAGAAGCGCTGAATTTCCGCTACCAAGTGTTCATAGCCTTCATATACCCCCACCGGGGCAATGCCCTTCGTTCCAAAGGCTGTACCGCCATAGGTAGTTTTCCCTTTTCTTAACCCTCGAAAGGTACCGATTCGGCCATCCTCCCAAGTACCTGTTACGATATCCCAGCCATCTGTAAAAATTCTAGAGACTTCTTTGCATCCAGGTCCCATCACAGTGAAGAGAGATTCCACGCCATGGATGCCATACCAAAAGAGGTCAGGGTGAGTGCTCTCTAGCTTGGCAGGGGAATAGGTATCTGCTCCAAGCACATCTCCTATGGAGCCCTTAGCAACGGCTTGGGTTGCGGGTCCAAAGCGTAGGGAGGAGGCCGAAAAAACGGGAACCTCCTGGCTTTTTGCTGCTTCAAAAATGTCTTTGCAGTCTGCATAACTGGCCGCCAGGGGCTTATCTATAAAGACGGGTTTCTTGGCTTCGAATACTTCTAAGGCTTGTTCCAAATGCAGTCGGCCATCATTCGTCTCCAGCAATACAAATTCCACCTGATCCAAGAGTTCAGCGATAGAATCAACTATATGAACCCCCAAGCGCTTGAGTTCTTCGGTATACTGAGGAATTCTGCTTACACTGGATTCAATATCCTTGCTTCCGTGTGGGTAGGCATGGGTAACCTGAAATCCCCCCCATCGGCCTGTAATAGCTTTGTAAAGGCTGGGGCATGGGAGGTATCCAGGCCAATGATTCCCACCCTTCTTTTGGGAGCATCGGCCAGGGGAGAAGTAAGAGGTAAGCCCAGACCTAGTCCTGCTACAGCACTGCTTTGAATAAAACTTCTGCGCTTCATAGAGCAAGTATGTGTTTCTGGAAGTTAAAGATTTTCGCCAGAAATGGAAAGCCTTAGTTCAATCACTTAGTTGGGAGCAAATGAGGGGGAGTTGTATGAAAAACCTTTTTTTACATGGCGGCATTTCTCCTAAACGAATAATAAGTTAATGCCAACAAAATCAAATTGATCAAGAGTAGGGGCAAAAATAGGGACAAACTTAGGTCTCTGTGATCTGTAAAATACGTTAGCCGATAGTCACTCCAGTTTTTATCAGAAATAGGGGTAGCCTCAAATACTTCCGTGTAAAATGATTGCCTTAGTTCTTCATGAAAGGATTCTAAGGCTTCCATATACTTGAGATAATTGGTCATATCCGTCCTACAAACAGCATTCATGCTCAATTGCGTATGAATACTGGGCACGAGGTACCCTATCCGTTTAGTCAGTTCGTTTCTTTTGCGAAGCTTTTCCTTCATCGCTTTTCTGGCTTCTTTCGATTCTTCATCCCCCAAATGTTGCATGGCATAATACCAAAACCAGCTAAAGCTTGCGTCCTCTGGGTGGCTATATTTTTCATACTCCGGATAGAGGGCTTTAAATTTCTCAATGGTAGGTTCCTTGGGGAGATCCCACTTGGTGTGGTAGCCCTCTCTACTGTCAATCGTCGTTTCGTACGCTTCTGGGACTGGATAGAGATAGAAGACTAGGCTGTTAGCCAGGGCGGGGAGTATGGTCGTCAATAAGATCCAGGAGGTCAATAAGGTAATGGCATTAGCCCGCGAAGATTTGCCTAAACTAATCACCCACCAGGAAAGAGAAAACCAAAAACAGATATATAAGATAGATATACCCGTAAAAAGGAAGAGAGAAGTATCTAAAGGAATGTCTAAATATACAATTGCCGTTCCCAACAAGATAAAGAAGATCATGAGTATGATTGAGAATCTCAGAAGGAGTCCGGACCTGATAATACGCATGGGCTTGCCGCTCTGAACCGTCAATAAGGACCATCTCCCACTCTCCTTTTCTTCCGACCAAAGATTATAGGACAGGGCGATGATGATTAAGGGAAATAGATAAATCAACAGAAAACTGAAATCTAGATTTCCTAGCAATTGAAAGTAGGGGTTCATCAATTCATAGGCATTTTTTTGCTCTTCCAGGTTTCTAATGTTGACCAATTGGGCAGCCTGTCTGATGTCTTTTTGCCCGATGGACAGGCCCGCCAATGAGGATCGATTATTGGCGTAGCCAAATTTTACGTAATACAGTAAAAGGCCGATGTGGTCATGGCCATACTCGACATGTCGTTGTATATGCTCCTGCTGAGATTGCTCTGTTAGCTCGATTATTTGGCCCTGACGATCCAGGAAAACTTTTCCTATATGGATGCTCAATACGCCGGTAGCGAATAAAATAAATAGCCCAATAATCAATCCCCTAGACCTTACTAACTGCTTTATAAGTAGACCGATCATCTTAAAGTGCTTTGAGGTTTTTGCTAAAGAAGGATACACCGAGAAATAATACAAGTAGCCATACCAGTAATGCGATTAGGGGGTAGGTGATCCCTTGGACCATCTCAGCATTTGTGAGAAATCTATGTTGGAATGGGGGAAAGTCCTTCCAATTTTGTTGGCTGATCACTGCTTTTTTATCCGCCGAGCTGGTCGCATTATTACTGATGTATTTTATCTGAAGATCATTCATGGTTTGGGCCAGGTTATACCTATACTGCTCCGTCTCTTTCTTGAAAATTTGAAAAGAATCAAAACCTGTCCCCGACAAGGTCATGGAAATTTTCTTAATGGCCAGATAGGGATTGAGCAGGGCCATAGAATTTACGACGTTGTTTTGTTGCTTGTATATACGAATTAAGTCGGATTGGTATTTTCTGAAAACATCCGTACTCAATCGTTCACCCTCTTTCATGATGAATCCACTGTAGTTAAAGGGTAAGTCCTTTACGGAAGCCACCTTATACACCCCCAATAGGGAGTCTCTTATGGCATTGAAATGGGGGTCATCAGGATTGTGGCTATCCCCCTGCCGGATGAGTTCGTCCTCCACCATCGCGTCAAACGCTATCTTGGAGGGGGAGGGGTGTATGATTTGGGCGCTAACTTGGGATAACTTAGGGACGATTAATACAAAGAGTAACCAACACCCTATTAGCTGTATCAAGGCTGATTTGGAAGAGGTGCTTTTAGCCGATATCCAAACCGAGAGCATCGACATAATCAAGGTATAAACGAGATAGCTTATACTCATCACGACAAACGGGAATACTGAATAAGAAAGGGCATTCGCGTTAGGAGATACAAACAGGAATACCGCTGTTAACAGAAGGGTAGGCAAGGTAATCAGCATAGAAACACTAAAAATACCTAGCGTTTTACCGACAATCACTTCTTTCCAATTCACTCCTTGCGTAAAATAGAGTTTTAGGATGCCTTTTTCTCGTTCATCGGAAACAGAGGCAAAGCCCCAAAAGAATATCAGTAGGGCAATAAAAGTTGTAACAAAAGTCCGGCGGATAATTCCCCAAACCTCAGTAGCCCACTCGATTGACTCGCGTTAGAAAAATTAACCGAATTTTGTCTGTGAGCCTCTAGGAAAACGACATTCCCCAAGTAACTATCTAAGCCCCGGTCAAAGAAACTCAGGGCTGCCTTGGATCTGAAGGCTACATAGCCATAATGCGCCATTCTATGCGGGTGCTTGTCGGGATTCTTTTCCCACTTGTCTCGGACATCTAGGCTGTAATGCTCCACATCGTGCTGGTGCTGAGCATGACCCCGAAACGAGGAATAAAGCGCAATGGCAATCAGGGCAAAGAATACCCCCATCAACCATCGGTTAATGGGGGTATGTAAAATACTTCTAAAAGTATGTTTGCGAATCAGTTCTATCTGAGCAAATCGTAGCATTTAGAATTGATAATTTGCAGTTAGGAGAAGGTTTCGAGGGGCTCCAGGGCCCAGTCTAGAGGGGTTTAGGCCCCCTAACCAATACGTTTCATCAAATAGGTTATTGACCTTAAAAATCAACTGTATGTTTGAATTATCCGGCCGGTAGTACACCGCCGCTTCGACTACGGTATAGGAGGGTAACAGCACCCTATCTGTACTATAGGTAGGGTTGTACCAGGTGAATCTCTCCCCTACTACTTGAGCACCGATACCGATGCCAATACCATTTAAGGCATTACCCTGAAAATCGTAGCGGCTCCAGAAGTTGGCATTGTGTTGCGGGGCTCCTCCGATTCTTTCTCCAATGAAAACTTCTATCGCATCTTCGACAATTTCTGCATCGTTGAAGCCGTAAGAAGCGACAAGTTGAAAATTAGGAGCCATATACCCAGAAATATCCATTTCAAAGCCTCTACTGCGTTGTTCCCCACGAGTGCTCAGGTTATCTAGGTCGTAGGTGTCTCCTAGTAGAATATTCCTTTGGACAATATCAAAAATAGCAAGGTTGGCAAATATCTTTCCATTCAGAAATTCCCCTTTGAACCCTAGTTCTGTAAGGCTACTCTCCAAGGGGTCAAATCTAGCGGGAGATGCGGCCCAGAAGAACCCTTCTGCCGTAGGGGACAGGGAGACGGTGTTGGTATGAGGCTGAAAACCTTCCAAGTACGTGACATAAGCACTGATGCTATTGGAAAGCTCATAGGTTAACCCTAGCCTGGGGACAAAGGCATCGGTTTTAAATTCCTCTTCATCCTTTTCATAATTAAAGATATCCTTAAACGACTCATATCTCAAGTTGATCAAGGCTGAGAATTTACCCACTTTGAATTGGTTCTGAAGATAGAAGCCATTGGAGGTATTTAGGTTCGCAGGGATAGACAATTCTGCCAGGTTATAGGCATTTGTATTTCTCGCGCCATTGAAAGGATTCGCCAGGTTGAAATGGGGAACAGCAGGTACCGGCATGGTTACGCCGTCTACCTCCATGGTTTGGAAATTATCTGCATTGGCTGGGTTAAAATTAGACTGCCCTCCGCTGGTAGTTAGATATCTTCTCGCACGTAGGAAGCCCGCACCAATTTTTCTTTCCCATCGCGTCGCATCATAGCCTACCAAGATGGTATTGGTAACGTTTCCCCCTTCAATCGTGTAATCAAAATAGGCAGTGAAGTTGTCTGTTTCCCAAAATTGTTGCCTTCTATCGTATCTCAGCCTAGCAAGTGTTGGGATCACATTCCCCTCAATGTCAACGGCCGTACCATCCACTCTATGCTCCGCCAAGTCTTCCTCCCAGGTTTGTTTCATATACTTTGCATTGAAGCCAAAGTTATCCGTAAACTTTTTGCTAAAGCTCGTGGTAAAGGTGAGTTCATTATTCTTGTAATGGTCGTTGGCCGCTCCTACATTCAGCGATATGGGCGTACTGTTGATATCAAATTGACCATTAATGGCGCCAAAAATGGGCTGGCCTCGATCCAGGTTCCCTTCGCTATTATTGTAGATCATTTCAACGTTTAATGCCGTGGACTCATTTGGCACATAGCTCAACGAAGGCGTAAGTAAGAAGGCATTGTTGTTGACCAAGTCTCGGAAGGATTTAGCCTCCTGATAGGCCGCATTCAGGCGATACAGCAGGGTTTTTTCCTCGTTGAGGGGACCGGTGAGGTCTAGGGCCGCTCTGAGGGTAGCAAAACTTCCGGTAGAAAAGGAAGCCGAACCTCTTTTTTCCTTTAAGGGTTTTTTGGTTACCATATTCACCGTACCTCCTGGGTCTGCGCTGGAAAAGGTTACAGAAGAAGGGCCTTTTATCACTTCTACCCGTTCGAGGTGCGCGGTAATGGGTTGAAGGAAGTAGTACTGACGGGTACGTAAGCCATTTACGACCTGCCCATCATCTGCCTGGGTAATGCCTCTAATGTTGTAGTGGTTGTATATACCCGTGGGGGCTACATTACTTACGGTCCGGACCGCATCGACCAACTGGAAGGCTTGGCGATCACTCAGTAGCTCTTTGGTTACGGTAGAGATCGATTGGGGGAGCTCCCTATTGAGTATGGCTATCTTAGAACCAGAAAAGGAGTAATCGCTATTGTAATCTTTTCTCCGCCTACCTATTACTTCTACGGTTTGCAACATGAGGCTCGATTCGGCGAGGACTATGGTTCCTAGGTCTATATTATTACCGGCGCTTATGTCGACCTCTTTTGAAAAGGATTCATAGCCGATGTAACTGATACTTAGTTGATAGGTTCCGGGCTCCCTTAAGGCTAGCGAGAAGCTACCCTCAGCATCACTATTGGTACCCGATTCCGTACCGGTACTGCTAGTGGCGATAACGGTCGCTCCTATAATAGGTGTATTGTCAGCGCTTGTAATGCTTCCAATTAGGCTTTGTTGTGCCATCGCTTGCACTGTAAAGAGCAAGCAACCAATTAGGGTATAAAAAATTTTCTTCAAACTCATTTGCGGTTAGATAGTTTTTAGATACAAGGTTTGTAATTCTTGAGGGGTAATTTCAGTCGTGTGGGATTCATGGACGATGGTCCCTTCCTTCATGATCCCAATGCGACTTCCCATGTTTACGGCATTGAATATATCGTGAGTGGCCATGAAGATTCCCGTTCCCTGATCCGTTAAACCCTTACACATTGCGGAGAATTCCTCTGTGGCTTTTGGATCCAGACCTGAGGTAGGTTCGTCCATGAGGATGAAGGAAGCGTTTTTGGATAAGGCAATGGCGATTCCTACCTTTTGCCTCATTCCTTTGGAATAGGTTTCCAGGGGCTTTCCGATGGCATCTTCGGGAAGACCCACGTTTATCAAAAATTCCTGGAGTTGGGAGGCTGTGTGTTTTTGTCCGGCAAGACGGCTGAAAAAATCTAAATTCTCTGCCCCGGATAGTTTTCCATAGAGCTGTATGACTTCCGGTATATAGGCAATTTCATGCGAGGCCTTTTCGGGATTGGTTATCGAAATTCCATTTACAAGGGCCTCACCAGCGCTGGGTTTAAGTAAGCCTAAGAAGATATTGATGGTAGTGGTCTTTCCAGCGCCATTTTGCCCCAAAAGACAGTAGATTTCTCCTTTGTTGACTTGGAAATTCAAGTTGTTTAAAGCGACCGTATTTCCGTAGGATTTGCTGAGGTTTTTGGCCTCAAGGCCGATGGTTTGTTCGGGGAATTCCATTATTATATATAGTCGTACTCATGCAACAGTGTTGCAAAATTAAATATTAATTCGAAAAAAGCAACTAAATACCTTTTATGTGCGCTAGTAACAAAAGCCACTGGCTTAACGCCCTGACTGCCAAGAACTATTCGGCTAGGTGAGTCGGATATTTCTTCCTATTCCCATGTAAGCAGGAACTTTATTTTGAAAACGTCTGGGATTGATGTCCAGAATGGGAAACAGGTACAGCTAACATCTCCCCATTTTTAGCCTTACTTCCCAATCAATAGGCATTTACCCTTTCCTCCCATAGGGGTTCCACTCAATCTCTGAGGTTTGAGTCTGAGCACTCATATAGCGACTAAACACAAACAGCCAATCAGACAAGCGATTAAAAATAGCCAGAATTTGGTCTTCGATAGGGGAGGAATGATGGAGTTCGGCGATTCTTCTTTCGGCCCGTCTACAGATGCTCCGACAGACATGAGCCATCGAATTGGCGGGATGGCCTCCGGGGAGAATGAAATTGCGCAAGGGTTTCAGTTCCGTCTCCATTTGGTCGATGGATTTTTCCAGTTCCTCAATGATACCCGTATGGATTTCTGGGAGTTTTACCTTGTCATTCCCAGGCTCAGTTGCCAAATGAGATCCAACGGAGAAAAGGGTTTCTTGGATCGTGCGGATGAAAGATTGATAAGAAGTTGCAGCCTCCTGGTCAGCCAGTAAACCCAGAAAGGAGTTCAATTCATCTACCGTTCCGTACGCTTCTATTCTCAAATGGTATTTGGGTAGGCGCTTGCCTCCTAGTAGTGAGGTGTTCCCTTCATCTCCTGTTCGGGTGTATATTTTCATAGGAATAATTAATTTTCAGGGTTTGCTTAGATAATTTAGCGTCAACTTATTCTTACTCTCATCTAACTTCAGGATAACTTCCATGCCCGTTCCTGTTTTGCTCTGTACTATATCTTCCCAGGTATGGTTTTCAAAAGTGCCTCTGGGAACTCCATAGGTTTGGTTTAAATGATTCAATATCTCTGTATAGAGGTTGGCAGCTTTCGCTTCGTCTCGCAAAACCACATTGACTACGATCGAACTTATTTCGGTAAGGGATTGATTCGCCCCATTAAGCGGGGTATAATACTCGATGTATAAATCTTCACGTTCTTCCGTACTGATCTTATAGGATATGCCGAGAGGATCTTCGTAGAGGGGAGAAAGGTTTTCTTCTTTACGCTTTACTAAGGAAATATCATCCTGTAAATAAATCCCCCGAAAGGTCCCTTCCTGGCTTCCAAATAGGTGTATAAAGAGGGGAGAATGGGTATTTCCCTCTTGGCGGCATGCTAGCCACAGGAAAACAATACTTATGTATATCCCAGGACGACTCATTTTTTTAAGATACTCATATAAATTCCTATTGAAGTGCGTGCACCTCATCGGGTTCTACCCATTTCCCATCTGCACGAATGAGGTCAATTAGTCGGTCGACGGCCTCAGCAGTTTTGACGGCCTTTTCTACTACGGTCTTACCTCTGTACAAGGCAATTTTATCAGGTCCTACTCCCACATATCCGTAGTCTGCATCTGCCATTTCACCTGGACCATTCACGATACACCCCATAATACCAATTTTGACCCCCTTGAGGTGTTCGGTGCGCTGACGGATTTTAGCGGTGGTTTCTTGTAAGTCAAAAAGCGTTCTTCCACAGGAAGGACAGGAGATGTATTCCGTTTTGGTAATCCTCAAGCGCGAGAGTTGCAACATGCCAAAGGCCGTACGAATCTGGCAAGCATCAGCTTCTTTGAGCCATAAGCCTTCTACCAGTCCATCGACGAGCAGGGTGCCTACGTCTGCGCTTAAATTGAGTTGGATCCGTGCTTCATCGCTCAATTGGAGGGATTCAGTCAAGTGCTCGTCTGTATAAAACTGATGAGTATCTCCAGGTTCAAGAGAAAGAATGATGGGCTGGTGTAGTCCACGACCTATGAGGGTGTAGACGAGCTTCCTCCAGTTGAAGGCAGGGAGTTTCTGGGGGGCCTCCAAGACCCAAATTACTTTATCGTAGAGTGGAGAAATATCGGGTAATTCTTTCAGTTGGTGGAGATTAAGTCCCACGAAGTTTAAAACCGAACTTTTTTCCCCAGTGCCTTGAAAGAAGTGTGCTGGATCGGGAAAGTAAGGATAAACATTTTCTTTGTCTGAAAGGAGAGACCAAAACTCAGCGTCGTATATTTTTTTAACTCCTCCTGGAAGGGAGAAGCTAGGGTGATTCTTTCCTAGGTAGATATAATCGGCTGCAAGATCGGATATTCCGTATTTATCTAAGGCCGGTAGGTAGGTATATCCGAAGGCTTTCAAGTCTTTGGGATCTCGACAACCCTGAGGAATACCCGCAACTACCCTGGGGACCTCATCTTTTCCGATGTTTAGCAGTTTAATACTTTCTCTTCGATTAAATTCATAGGGAGAAAAAGGAAGTTCTTCTACTGACTTTAGGCCTTCTGATGGAGAAGCCTGTTGGACAAAGTGATTGACCAGGTATTGGGCAACGGGGGCTTCAAATTCCGGTTCTTCGGTGAGAGAAACGCGAACGGTGTCTCCAATCCCATCTAGCAGCAGCGTTCCAATACCCAGGGCGGACTTGATCCGTCCGTCCTCGCCTTCTCCCGCTTCTGTAACCCCTAAATGGAGGGGATAGATGCGTCCGTGTTCTCGCATCTTTTTCATAAGGAGGCGGTAAGCCTGAACCATAACCTGAGGATTGGAGGCCTTCATAGAGATGACCAAATCGTAATAGTTGTGGTCTTCACAAATACGGACAAACTCCATAGCAGACTCCACCATTCCCAAGGGGGTATCCCCATAACGGCTCATGATCCTGTCGGAAAGGGAGCCATGGTTGGTTCCCACCCGCATGGCAGTGCCTTCTTCCTTGCAGATTTTTACCAAAGGAGAAAAGCGTTTATAAATGCGTTGGATTTCTTCCTCGTAGCTTTGGTCGGTGAAGTCTAGCTGTTCGAAGCGTTTCTTATCAGCGTAGTTCCCGGGGTTGACCCGAACCTTTTCTACGATCCTTGCTGCGATTTCAGCTGCATTGGGGGTGTAGTGGATATCGGCTATCAGGGGAACATGGCAGCCCCGCTTTTTCAACTCTTTTTTGATTTCTGCGAGGTTTTGGGCCTCCTTTTTACTGGGAGCCGTAATTCGGACATATTCACAACCTGCTTCTACCATTCGCAGGGTCTGCTCAACTGTACCTATGGTATCCATGGTGTCGGTTGTGGTCATAGACTGAATACGGATGGGATGCTTTCCCCCAAGGGGGACATCACCGATAGCCACTTCTTGGCTGTTTATCCTTTTGTAGGAAAAATGAGATAATGCGTATGAGGAATCCTGAGACATGGGTGGATAGTTTTTATGCCCTTCACAGGGGCCAAAATATAAAAAACCTGACTAATTCATTAACCTAATTAACTGAAGGAAGGTTTTTGGGGAGAATACAAATATCTTGAGAAATAAATCTGAATTTCCGGATTTTTATTTCATTTTTTGGGATTTTGAGAACCCATTTTCACAAAATTGAATCTCGTTTTTCGATTTTTTATCTCGAAAATCAAAAAATGCTTAATCAATTTTGAATTCTCATAAGTAAATTTCAGATTTGAGTTCTCGTATTTTTAATTTTTTGAAAACATTTTTTAAAAATCAGGCCTAAAAGTTTTAAAAAACTTCGAAAATTTTGTCTGTTCGGTCTGTTTTTTGCAGGTAATAGGAAAAAAATAGGTTTAAATGGACTTATACAAAATAATTTCTCAACTAACCGAAGAAGAGTATCTGGAGATTCATACGAACTTCCTGACGAATAAGGCCGAAAAGACTGCCGATTTCTTAGAAATCATTCGCAGCAATCCAGAGGATCCCGATAAAGATTTTATTAAGAAGCACGATATTTCTCCCTCTGCTTTCTATGTATTGAAGTCTCGCCTTAACCAGCGGATCGAGACCTATCTACTTAATCGATTAGGAGATACCAATCTGCACGTCATGCGGAGGGTATTGAACGTAGGGGACTTGATGGCCAATAATCCCAGGGAAATTTCCGTGGCGGCCTTACGTAGGTTGGAAAAAGAGCTCTTGAAATTTGATTTTCCCTATGGGCTGATGATCGTTTACAAGGCCTTACAAAATCTCCACGCCTTTGACGAAAAGTATATCTATTTCCGGAGTCACTACAATGAGCAAGTTGCTTATGCAGTGGCGATGGACAAGGCCTTGGACCAGGTGATACAGTTTTTTCGCTCCTATGACAACTTTTACATGGGGCGTAAGGACAAGGATTATAATGATATGATCCGCACCATGGAAAAGATAGACAACATCACAGGCCTGTATGAATCCAATCGTCTTACCCTCTTCAAATACATCGTCCATATTTTTGCCCGCCTCTTCATAGAGATCCCCGATACCATCCGATGTGAAGTAGAGGACCTGGAAACGATGTTTGAAAAGTCCTTTGAGATTTTGGGGGAATATAAAGAAGACTCTTTCTACTCCAATTTGAATATCCTGTTTAACTTCTACAGATTTATTCACTTCGAAAACAACGAGGTTTGGGATAAGTCGAAAATCTACTTTGAAATCCTGGATTATAAGATAGAGGAGTTGATGCTCAATTATCACTACAGCGCGAATACCTCTTTATTTCTCTATCGCAAATTCAGCTACCACAAGCGCACCCAAACGATGGATCAACTGATCCGCGATATTGAAACCTACATAGATCAGATTGAGATAGAACCCTATCGCTTAAACTTCTTCACTACCTACCACTTATTTAAGGCATTCTCCTATTTCAGTGTAGGGAACTATAAGAAGGTATCGCGTCTCTTATACAACCTCCGAAATGAGGTGAATATCCGGAAAATGGTTCATTTGGACCTGGAGATCAAGCTTTTCCATGCCCTCACCTATGTGATGTTGAAGGAGTTTGACCTGGCCAACCAACTTATTTTGAGCTTACAGCGTCAGTTGCGGAAAGATTCCATGTCCATCTATGAGCACGCAAAGATTTTCATCAAAATCCTTAACGTAGCCTTGGGAGGAAGACCTCGGACCCGGATGAAGAACCTTCAAAACAACATCGCCAGTTGGAAGGAACTGAATAAGGGGCGCTATGAATTGCTTCCTTTGTTGGATTTGGAAGAAATCTTCCTCCAGCAGGAGATGGCAGAAGCCTAGAAGCTAGGGATAGCGTCAAAGTAATGGGTTTCCCCCTAGTGAATATCTGATGGAGTAGAGGACCCTCTAGGAATCCGAATATCTTCCACAAGAGCCTGAACAGTTTCTGGTGGGCTAGGAGTCAATCGACTAATTACCAGGGCTATCACCAAGTTGATCATCATCCCCAGGGTCCCTATTCCTTCGGGCCTAATGCCAAACCAATATTGATCCGGGCTTCCCGGTCCTCCAAGTTGGGGTTTGAAATACCAGATATATCCCGCCGTGAATAAGATACCCACGACCATACCGGCTATGGCTCCTTCTTTGTTCATGCGTTTGTCAAAAATTCCGAGGATAATGGCTGGGAAAAAGGAGGCGGCCGCTAGGCCAAAGGCAAGAGCTACTACCTGGGCTACAAAGCCCGGGGGATTGATGCCCGCCAACCCAGCACCGATTACGGCTACCGCGATAGCTATCCGAGCACTGATCAGTTCGCCTCTTTCAGAGATATCTGGACGAAGGTAGTTTTTGAGCAAGTCATGAGAAATGGAGGTGGCGATCACTAGCAAAAGGCCTGCGGCGGTGGATAAAGCCGCAGCAAGTCCCCCTGCCACTACCAATGCAATGACCCAAGGGGGGAGGTTGGCGATTTCTGGGTTGGCCAGGACCATGATATCTCGGTCTATGGTCAGTTCATTGGCTTCAGGTTCAGCTACATATTGGATGAGGCCATCCCCATTTTTATCCTCAAAGGCAATTAGTTCCGATCCTTCCCATTTCTTAAACCAGGTGGGCATTTCCTCATAAGGTTGATTACTAACGGTTTGGATCAGGTTAGTACGTGCAAAAGTGGCAACGGCAGGAGCTGTGGTGTATAGAATGGCGATAAAAAGTAGGGCATAGCCTGCTGAGATCCGTGCATCCTTCACTTTTGGGACCGTAAAAAATCTTACAATCACATGGGGGAGGCCAGCAGTACCTAGCATTAGGGCTGCAGTGATAAAGAAAATATTGACCCGATCATCCATCCCCATCGTGGTGTATTCTGAAAATCCCAGATCCACACTGAGCTGATTGAGTTTATCCAGTAGGTAGGTGCCGTCGGAAAGGGTACCTCCCATTCCCAATTGAGGTATCGGATTACCTACCATCTGCAAGGAGATAAAAATAGCCGGTACGGTAAAGGCGAATATCAATACGCAATATTGGGCTACCTGTGTGTAGGTAATCCCTTTCATTCCCCCTAATACAGCGTAAAAAAACACAATACCAATCCCGATAAATATTCCTGTTTGAAAGGGAACTTCCAAAAATCTGGCAAATGCTACCCCGACTCCTTTCATTTGCCCAACCACATAAGTAAAGGAAATGAAAATGGCACAGAGCAGGGCAACAAGACGAGCCTCTTTGGAGTAGTAGCGCTCTCCGATGAAGTCAGGTACAGTGAATTTTCCAAATTTTCTCAAGTAGGGGGCTAATAGTAGGGCCAATAACACATAGCCTCCTGTCCAGCCCATGAGGTATTGAGCGCCTCCATATCCCATAAAAGAAATGAGGCCTGCCATAGACAGATAGGAGGCAGCAGACATCCAATCTGCTGCGGTAGCCATTCCATTGGCTAGGGGAGAAACCCCGCCTCCTGCTACATAAAATTCTTTGGTTGAGCCCGCTTTGGCCCAGATGGCTACAATTATATAGATCAGGAAGGTAATTCCCACAATGAGGAAAGTCCAGGTTTGAACACTCATGAGTTAGTCTATTTGAATTAAAGGGATTATTCTTCGTTTACGTCAAAGCGTTTGTCCAGCTTATTCATCAAGCCCACGTAAACAAATATGAGGATGACAAAGACATAAATCGCTCCTTGTTGAGCAAACCAAAACCCCAAGGGGAAGCCCCCTAATTTTATGGTATTTAAGGCATCGGCGAATAGAATCCCGCAGCCATAGGATACCAGAAACCAAATAATCAACAGGATAAGTAAATATCGGAGATTGATTTTCCAGTAGTCCTTTAAATTGTTTTGCGACATAGTACGAAGATTTGGTAAAATCTACCATAACATAGTGCTCAATTTGAGAATTTCCAACTATCCCCCTAAAAAGGGACGGTTTCCCATTCAATATTTACCGGAACGCTCCCTCACCTTTGAGGAGGCCAAGAAAAATGACTATCTTACATCCCTGAATTCGGAGATATGGAGGAAAAATTGTCAGAGATATCATTAACTACCCCTGCAATACCCCTCAACAAGGAAGACGTTCTAGAAGATTATCGATTAGCCTACCGCAGTAGAGAAGTTAGTCTCCTTGGCAGAAGGGAAGTTCTTACAGGAAAAGCAAAATTTGGAATTTTTGGAGACGGAAAAGAGGTAGCCCAATTGGCTATGAGTAAGGTGTTTCGCAAGGGCGATATCCGTTCGGGGTATTACCGGGATCAGACCTTTGCCTTTGCCAAAGGGATGTATACGTTTGAAGGCTTCTTTTCGCAGTTATATTCCCATATCGATATAAGCTATGATCCACACTCTGGGGGGCGGATGATGAACAATCATATTGCCACCCGCTTATTGGACGATCGAGGCCAATGGAAAAACATTCGGGAAATGTATGTCTCCAGTGCGGATGTATCCTGTACGGCTGCTCAAATGCCTAGGTTAGTAGGACTGGCTCAAGCCTCTGTACTGTATCGCCACAACCCTGAATTGAAAGACAACACACGATTTTCTGAAAACGGGAACGAAATCGTTTTCGGGACCATTGGTAATGGGAGCTGTGCTGAAGGGCATTTTTGGGAGGCGGTTAATGCCATAGGCGTTTTGGGGGCTCCAGCCATTATTTCCATTTGGGATGATGAGTACGGAATCTCCGTTCCCAACGAACTCCAAATTACCAAAGGAGATTTATCGGAGGTCCTCAATGGCTTTC
Source organism: Bacteroidia bacterium (assembly GCA_965263105.1). GTDB lineage: Bacteria > Bacteroidota > Bacteroidia > J057 > J057 > JBCCTX01. Next base: position 4,468,715 of record CBDHGL010000003.1, read on the forward strand.
AGCGCGAAAAGGGAGGGAAAGGCTACGAACTGTTTTGTGTGAAAGCCTGGGATTACCCTGCCCTGCTTGAGGTATATCAGAAAGCGGAGAAATTGGCGAGAGAGGAACACATTCCTTCCATTATCCACGTTATTGAGGTAACCCAGCCTCAGGGACATTCTACTTCGGGTAGCCATGAAAGGTATAAATCTAAAGAGCGCCTGGCCCAAGAGGCAGAACTGGATTGCCTAAGCCGCATGCGAAATTGGATATTGGAGAATGGGTGGATATCTGAAGAAGAATTGCTTATCTGGGAAAAGGAAGACAAGAAGTTGATTCGGAAGGCCAAACAAACGGCTTGGAGAAATTACCTGGAGCCCATTAATGAAGAGGTATTGGAATTGACCCAATTGTATAGAGGGCTGATCCCATTAGTTCAGTCTAAAGAAGAATTAACAGAAACTATAAATACCTTAGAGAATAACGATGAACCCTTTCGAGGGGAGTTACTTGATAGCGTTCATCAAGTGTTACTCACGATGGGGGAAGAAGTGAACGCTTCTGATCTTATTCCCTTGAGGAGATGGAGAGACCAACTTAAATCCCACTATCAAGAAGAATATAGTTCTTACTTGACCAGCGATACGGTATTCTCTCCCATGAACGTACATCCCGAAGCCCCTGAATATGGCGTTAATTCTCCTGTTCTTAAGGGCTATGAGATACTAAACCGTTGCTTTGATCATTTATTTTCTGCTCACCCAGAAGTGGTTGCTTTTGGGGAAGATGTGGGCCAACTTGGAGATGTGAATCAGGGCTTTGCAGGGTTACAGGACAAATATGGCAAGCACCGAATCATGGATACGGGTATCCGCGAGGCTACCATTATGGGGCAGGCTATTGGGTTAGCTCTTAGGGGCTTGAGGCCGATAGCGGAGATCCAGTATTTGGATTATTTCATCTACGGCATGCAGACTTTGTCTGATGACCTGGCTTCGCTTAGCTACAGGACTCACAGGGGGCAGAAGGCTCCGGTGATTATTCGGACCAGAGGCCACCGGCTGGAAGGGATCTGGCATGCAGGATCTCCTATGGGGATGATTATACATGCTTTAAGAGGAATCCACGTTTGTGTTCCCCGAAATATGGTTCAGGCGGCGGGAATGTACAATACCCTCATCGCAGGAGATGAACCAGCAGTAGTAGTAGAAGTACTCAATGGATATCGGTTGAAAGAAAAATTGCCTCAAAACTTGGCTACCCTGAAAGTGCCTTTAGGCGTACCAGAGTGTATTCGAGAAGGAAGTGATATCACGGTGGTTACCTATGGGGCTTGTTGTCGACTTGCCCTGGAAGCAGCTAAGCAACTTGAGGAGGTCGGTATTTCAGTAGAAGTAATAGATATCCAGACCCTTCTGCCCTTTGATACCGAACATAAGATCCTGGATTCAATTAAAAAAACTAATCGAGTAATGTTTCTGGATGAAGACGTACCCGGAGGGGCTTCGGCCTATATGATGCAACAGGTTCTTGAGAAACAAGGAGCTTACCGTTACTTAGATTCTTCTCCTACGACGTTAACTGCCCAGGCACATCGCTGTGCCTATGGAACAGATGGGGATTATTTTTCCAAACCCCAAACTGTTGATATTTTTCATAAGGTCTATGACCTGATGAACGAAGCAGAGCCTTCAAAATTCCCTAGCCTTTATTAACGCTAGGTCAATCCCTCTTATTCATGAAATCTTTCTTTTTATCTATTCTACTTTTAGGGTTTTGCCTTCCATTATTTTCGCAAACCCTTGTTTATCCTGAGAAGGAAATTTCTTCCGCTTGGTATGAGCAGCACCTACGATTTTTGGCTTCAGATGAATTGCGAGGAAGGCATGTCGGGGCTCCAGGGAACCAGATTGCAGCAAAATATATAGCTGAACAATTTAGGTATTATGGCCTGGACACACTTTCTGGCGCAAAGGAGTATTTTCAATATATGACTTTTGCCAGCATAAAAGCTGCTCAGGGGGGAATACTATCCGTAGGAGATCAGGCCTTCAATTTTGGAGAAAATCTCATCTGGTTATCTGGTCAAACAATCAAGGGGCAGAAAGAAGCTATCTGGGTTGGTAATGGATGGGTGGATGAAGAACAAGGGATCGATGACTATAAAGGGAAGGATGTCAAGGGCAAGGTTGTTGTACTAGCTTCTGGATTTCCAGGGGCAAAGGGCCCAAGAGAAGTGCTCAAGTCCACTTTCAAAAAAAGAAAAATCGCTCAAGAAAAAGGAGCACTGGGCCTCATAGAAGTGTATCGGGAACGCTTTCCCTGGCCGTTATTCAGTCAGAGATATAGGGGGGAACGATTCGTGCAGTTGCCAGAGAGTAGCTTGCCATTTGTGCCTTCTCAATTAGCCCACGCATATCTTCATGATCCTGACCATGTAATTGAAAATGCTCTATTAGAGGGAAAAACGACAATTGTAGAATTTTCAGGGAACCCGAAGAATGGAAGAGAGGAAATTGTCTGGGTGCCAAATGTAGGGGGGCTCATTACCGGTTCGGATCCCAAGTTGCGCGATGAATACGTAATTCTTACGGCCCATTTTGATCATGTTGGCGTTGGGGCACAAGGAGGTGCTGTCACTCCAACAGATAGTATTTTCAACGGTGCCCGGGACAATGGAATGGGGGTGGTGGCCTTATTGGGAGCAGCAAAAGCTCTCGCCACCCGACCTCCTAAGCGATCGGTCATCTGCTTAGCAGTAAATGCAGAAGAAATCGGTCTGGTGGGTAGCGCTTATTATGCAGATCACCCCTTGATCCCTTTAGACAAAACTATTTTTAACCTTAATTCAGATGGAGGGGGATATAATGACACATCTGCTGTAACAATTATGGGGATGGATCGGGTTGGGGCCAAGGCTGAAATGGCTGCTGCTTGTAAGGCTTTTAATTTGAATTACATTGTAGATCCCGCTCCTGAACAAAATCTATTCGACAGATCAGATAATGTTTCCTTCGCTCGTAAAGGGGTTCCTGCTCCTACCTTTTCGCCGGGTATGAAGGACTTTGACCAAGAGATTTTCAAATACTATCATCAGGTTATAGACGAGGTAGAAGACCTCGATTGGAATTACCTTCACCGTTTTGCACGGGCCTATGCCCATGCAGCTAGACTAATAGCCGATAAGAAGGAGCGGCCCCGCTGGAAGGGAGGAGATAAATATGAGCCTGCTGCTAAGGCGCTATATGGAGAGTAGGAAGGAATTTGCTAATTTCCCTCTTCTAGCTTATATGAGAATAGGGCCAGTCTTGGCTGAAGGGGGTTGAGTGCGGCTGATGGGTCGAATAAGAATTTTAACCTCTTAAGACGGATAAAAGTACTTATATAACAAATCTCCAAAAAAAAGACCTGGATATCTACCTAATATGTTTCCTGTTCTCTCAAGAATGTTACCATAGTAAAAATGGACCATCCGAATTGGATGGTCCTTTACAATGGCAGCGTTGGTCTATAACAGAGGCATATGCAGTTTTTCGATTACTTTAACTGCAGAGAGACGTAAATCAATTAATACTCTTAAGGGGTTTTCAATCTTACATTTTGTGGCGATTTGATGGCGATCATTAAGAAAATTCCCCTAATACTTTGCAAAGAGGAAAATAGCTTCACTCGAGCCTAGATGGGAACGTAAATGATGGGCAAAATATGCTTAGGAGTAAGAAGAGTGCCTACCAGAAATGTTTCTAATCCTCCCAATTTTGTTTCCTTTGATGGGAGAGAAAAGGGCAAGGTCCGCCCACATTAGGATCCTACATGGCTTTAGGAAGTATTAAGCCTGTTATTATTGGTTTTTCGATAGTTGGAAGGCGTCATCTGATATAGTCGTCTAAATCTGTCTCCAAAGTGGCTGGGAGAAGAAAATCCAACAGAGTAGGCAATTTCCGCTATCCCGAGCCTCTCATCCAATAGGAGTTGTGCTGCATGTGCCAGTCGGATATTTTGAATAAAGTCCAAGGGTTTGGTATCGGCTATTGCCCGAAGTTTTCTGAACAAATGAACCCTACTGTAGCCAATGTTCTTACTTAGTTCTTCTACACCAAATGAAGGGTTGTCCAGGTTTTCTTCTACAACTTTGATAAGTGATTGAATAAATTTTTGATCTTGTTCACTAAGGGTATTCTTAAGCTCATGCCATTTTTTGCTAGGTGATTGACGGAAAAGTGTCCGTTGCAAATATTTCTGAATTTTCTTCTGCCTATCTAAGAGGTTTGCCATATTAAGACGGAGCTCTTCAGCTGAAAAAGGCTTTGTAAGAAATATATCAGCTCCCTGCCTTAGGCTATCTAGTCGGGCAGGGTCTTCATTTTTAGCTGTAAGTACTATAACAGGAATGTGGCTGGTTCGAAAATCACTTTTTATCTTTTGGCAGAGTTCATTCCCGTTTAGTTTAGGCATCATGAGATCACTTATGATGAGATCGGGAATTTCTCTTTTGGCCATTTCCCAAGCTTCTTGGCCATCGACTACGAAAGAAACCTGAAAAGAAGGAGCTAAAATCTCATTCATGAGTTGGCGCATGTCCACTTCATCCTCGGCAACTAGGACATGGAATTCGTTATCTTCTTTATCTTCAGCTAAGAGGGAATCCGATGAGGGCAAATGCTCCTGGACTATTGACATTTCTTGGGTCTCATGAGCAGCTGTTTGTAGTTCGATCTCTTCACGTTCTAAATGGTCTTTTCCCAACTGAAGCCTAAGCCTGAAAATCGTCGATTCAGAAGAGGGACTCTCGGCCCGAATACTGCCTTTATGGAGTTCTACCAATTCCTTTACGATAGCTAAACCAAGGCCTGTTCCTTGAGATAAGTCTTCGGTCGTATTACTGCCCTGGAAATACCGATCGAAAACACGGGAAAGCTCATCTTGAGGAATACTCTTTCCCGAATTGATAAAGTGGACTTCTACAGATGTTGATTGCGTAAAAACCTGAATGTCGATTTTCCCTCCTTCGGGAGTAAACTTCAAGGAATTACCTAGCAGATTGTGAAATACCATTTCTATCTTATCCTTATCCAAATAGAGGTTAAGTTCTTGCCGATCGGCTACTAGATTAAATTGTATATCTCGCTTTTCAGCTAAGGGTTTGAATTGAAGATATACGTGTTGAAGTAAAGTCAGTAAGTTTTGTTCGCTTGCCTTGAGTGAAAGCAAACCCGCCTCCAGCTGGGACAATTTCAAGATTTGGTTAATTAGTTTTAGGAGATTGGAACAGTTTTGCAGGATTCTTGAAAAAAACGCTTTACCAGATGCTGGGGTAAATTCTACTTCCCCATCTTTTTGAAGTCGAGAAAGTTGCTCTCTTACCGGGGTTTCAATGAGGGTGAGAGGCGTCCGGAAGTCGTGAGAGATGTTTGCAAAGAATCTAGATCGTTGGGCATCTAGTTCCTTTAATTTCTCTATTTCAAATTCCTTTTGAAGCTGTAGACTTTTTTGATATTCTCTTCTTCTGAAGAGAAATAAACCAAAATGCATGGCTGCTAAGCCTAACAACATATATCCCAAATAGGCCCAACGGGCCGCCCACCAAGGAGGGAGAATCTCTATTTCTAAGCGGGTAGGATGCTCATTCCATATGCCATCACTATTGGATCCCATGACCAAGAGGGTATATTTTCCTGGATCCAGATTGGTCAAGGTGAATTTACTCTCTGTACCCAGATGTATCCAATCTTCCTGAAAGCCTTGCAGTTTATATTTATGCAGATTTTTGTTTCGATTGAAATAATTTAGAACGGATATTTCAAAGATCAATATTTTGTCCCGGTAGGAAAGGGTTAGTTGATTCTGGTCTGAAAAATATATTTCCTCCTGTTTGAAGGATTTCCCTTTTTTTTGATAGGTGTATTTGGTCAATCTGGAAATATGGACTGGTGGTGGCAGGGTGTTTTCCAATACGCTATCTGGGTGAAAAAAAATAAGTCCGGACCCTCCCCCAAACATGATATGTCCTGAAAAAGGATTTCTATAACTCGCTTGCATATGGAATTTATAAATGGGCTCTAGACCATCCTCTGGCCCAAAAGGGATGAATTCTCCTGGATTCTTGGATTTTAGAATTCCCTGTTGAGTGCAAATCCACATATTTCCTCTATGGTCTTCTTCAAGGCCTTTTACTCCCTCATTCAACCAAGCAAGCGGATCCATATGCCTAGCCCATTTCCCTGTGTGAGTATCCAAGGTATTTAAAAAATGGGGACCTCCTACCCATAAGATCCCATTTTGATCAAGGCGAAGGAATTGGACGTGATTGGTTGAAACCCTGTTGGAATCCCCTAGGTTATCTTCGTAATGAACTAGACTTCCTTTTTGGCTATCTAGTTTAAAAAGCCCATCTGCTGTCCCAATCCAAAAGATATTTTCTTGGATGATTAAGGCGTATATATCCTGAGAAGGCAATAAATGGGCATTGGGTACCACTTCTTGCCAACATACAAAGCTATCTTGATCAGGTAGGTAATGGTAAATTCCCCCAGGGTTTTGACCCTTGGTAAGGGTAAAAGCCCATAATCCTCCTCCTGGATCTTGATAGTAATCAAAATAATCGATTCCCAAATTCTTGTCTATCAGGGAGTCAATGGCTGGACATGGGTTATAGGTATAAGGAACTACTTTTTCTTCCTTGGGGAGAACCTGAAAAATTTCGCAATCTTCATCTGCTGCCCACAATTTACCTTGTGGGTCTTCCCAAGTGCTATAGATTTTATTGTTAAAATTTGGAGGGATGCCAGGGCTAGTGCGCTGAAAAATTTGGCAATTCTGATAGCTTGCATTGCAAAATCTCACTCCCCCTTTCATAGTTCCCACGAGAAAATTGCCCTTCTTCAGTTGGGTAACACTTCTCACCATTTGCAAGTCAAGCGGGTTTTTGGGACTATACTGATAACTCCCCAAAAAATGAAAAGGATTCTCTCTTTCATCTACATAATTAATCCCTCCGTTGTCCAACCCCAACCAAAGCACACCAGAGTTATCTTCCATTATTGAAATTACTCCGTTGTTGTTTATCGAGAAAGCGTTTTCTGGGTTATGCATATAGGACACTACAGATGAGTCTTCCCGCTGAAATAGATACAAACCATCTTCAGAACCTATCCACAATTTCCCATAGGAATCTTCCACCATACTCCTGATATAGATATTTCCAATTTGAGGAACGGTGTAATCGTTTAACTCCAACCGATGGAATGCCTTCATTTTCTCATCCCAGAAAAATAACCCTGCCTCTGTACCTACCCAGATATTTGACTCCTTATCTTGATACAAGCTTCGGATATTTTCATCCCCGTTGAGAGCTTTATTTTTGGAAAGTGAGGGGATGTGTTCCCAAATTTTTTGATCCCGATTCCAGATGAAAATCCCATGTTTATGGGTTCCTATCCACAGACGATTTTCGCGGTCTTCCATCAGGGTATATATTCTGGCGGAAGACAGTATTTTTGGAGCGCCAGGAATATGTGAAATAGACAATACTCTATTGAGTGTCGTATCCAAATAGCAGAGCCCTCTTTCCCTAGTCCCTACGAATAATGTACCCAGGTGATCTTCCAAGATGACTCTTCCGTCTACCGGAAAGCCCTTTTGAGTAAGGAAGGGGTAATGTGTAAAACTTTGGGATTCTGGGTTAAAGCGATGGAGCCCATTGGTCTGGGTTCCTACCCAAATATTTCCCTTGGAATCCTGATACACTCTGTGAATAGTGGTGGATTTTAGGCCGTTAGGGTTATTGGGGGTCAAAGAATATTTGTCAAAACTTTTCCCGTCATATCTATATAAGCCAAAGGCCGTCGCGATCCATAGGTAGCCCATTTCATCTTGCATCATATGGTTAATGGACGCATGGGATAGCCCTCCTTTTTCCGTGATTTTTTTAAACTTGTAAGGAAAGGTTTGGCCAAATGCAAGGGAACACTCCATAACTATGAGAAGTAGGCAGCCTACCAATCTTTGGTAAAAATTGGGGTTATTTGGAAAGGGATAAAGAATGACTTGGATAATGACTGAGAATTAATGTTTAATATTTTCCTTACCTAAACGCGTTAAAACAAGTTAGGCATCCCTAAAGAGGATGCCAAGGATTGGGAAAAGGAATTGAAGGTTTAAGGCTTTACTAAGGTTTTAGACTATTTGGGTCAAAAAAAGGCCAATTCCTTTTCCCACGATACTTTTACACGATTCTTTCCCGCTAGAGAATAAGCAAACAATCTAGGAGGAAATTTCAGGAAGCTCAATACCCGAATTCGAGTATTTTTGAGGAGTTGCGAAGAACAGAGGAAAAAATTTTCCTGTACGATTGCGATAGGATCGATAATTATCGGCTAAGGGACTTTGTAGAAATTTCTCTTCTTCCTGGTCTGCTGCCTGAGTATACAGATAAAATATTGCTAATACTCCTGCCATGGCCCACATTGAGTTGGCAACAATTGCTCCTCCCAAAAAGGAAAGAAGGTAGGACGTATAGAAAGGATGCCGGATATGCTTATAGGGCCCCCGTTGGACCAGATGAACAGGGCTGTCCAGGGAATTGATTGGACTCAACTTTCTTTCTTTATGGACCCTTGCTGTGAGAATAAATAGTCCTGTGGACAAGGTCAGGCAAACCAGACCTATTATGCCATTCAATAGAATTATCATCTGTACGGAAGACACGGCGAAACCTATTGCGATCATAATCCCCAGGAGACTAAGGGAAGATTTCAGTCTGGCTTTCCCCCCGCTTTTGGGAGGGGAAAAGATCCATAAGGCTCCGACGATGAAGAGGAGAAAATTGCCGATGAGTAGAAAGAGACTTATAAATTTCATGGTCATAGCATTAAGCGTTTACAGGATGAGGGATAGATAATTCATGATGTTCAAATACGATGGGATGCGCATAGCCTTTTGCTGCAAAGACCTCTTGAAGGGATTCTACGAGCTCTTGGTTATGTTTCAGGGGCTTATCCAGTTCGTAACAGGCTGCCATCATGGCGTCATTATGTGAATAAGCTTCAGAGAAGGCTTCGCTGATTCCAAAGAAGTTCTCATAGAAGCGATAATGGGTTTCCGTATGACTTGCCAATAGATAGTCAGCTCCTAGGTATTTGGGCAAAGCCAGCAAATAGGTGAGGAAATTGAGGGCTAGGCGAGGGGAGGGGTTTTCTCCCAAAATCATCAGACGGCCCACTTCTACGCATTTTTTTCGCTTTCCCCACAGGGTAAAAGGGAAGGAAGCTCTAGAGGGTTTTCCTAAATCATAGTTTTCCCACAAGGGTAAGGGATAGGGAGGTTCCGAACTTGCCTCTCGGATAATCTCCCGAATTTCTGAAGGCAGACTGGGCAAAAAATAAGGGAGATCCCAATTGCTAGGCGTAATTCGAGCGAATCCTATGGGCTTTTGTTCCCCTTCCACCTCAAAAATACCGATGGCAAGGGAACTTCGGTCATAGGCATCAATGTCGTACTGTCCCAGGTAATACCCCGAATAATCTGGGACGAAGGTCTTGTTGAGCCGACAGCGTTCTTCAAAGAAGCGCAGGTATAAGTCGGTTCGATCGAGAGGTTGGAAAAAATATTTCATGGTGCAGAATTAGTAGGGTTAACTTTGGGGGATTAATACCCAAAAGGCGGTAAATGTTAAGTTAGCGTGTTATCGGTTTTCTAAGGGACAAAAAAGGGCCTTGTATTTCCAATTTGAAGTAAGGATCGAAAGAAGTTGTGTTAACTCCTTGATTGTTAGTTTCTTTTATTTCTTCGAAGCGGATTAATCGATGATAATTCGGATAGCCTTAGTCTTTATTTGAAACTACTTTTGAGAACCTCAACTTATTATTTAACCAATTTTAACTAATGCGGCTTTTGGGGAAGATTACAATGTAATTATCTAGGAATAAGTATCAACGAAATGGTTGAAGAAGGAAAATTTTCTTTTATAAATTCAGACCCGAAAAAATCATTATATACAATTCTAAAAGTTTCATTTATAGTGATTCCAAGAGATATCTGATTGTAATTGAAGGTATTTTGTCCTATAATACTTTTGTAGTTCATATTACCTCCAACTAGTGCAATTTTATATCCAACAAGGAAACTTAAAGCATCAGAACTTGTATAAATATTAAGGAAGCCTTGGTTTGCCAATTCCCATTGTACAGTAGCAGTATCAAGAGTCGAACTTAATTCAGGAACATCAAAACCCATTCTGGGTTGTAAAATAGATCCCCATTGAATATTCTTTGCAACATGAGCAGACAATATTGGTATTTGATAGGCCAATCCTAGGTTTCCGCCACCTCCAATTAATCGTTGTATCGCTGCATCCTTTTCAAAAGCAGTGGTATCGGATGTTTCTGGACTACTAGAGACTTGGGTGGTTAATGCGATTTTTCCAGGTCCAATAAAGGATGAAAGTAATTCAGTGTAAAGTGAAGCTGAATTATTGAAATTAATATTTAATAGGGAGCTAGAGAGAGCACTTAATTTTTCTTTAGAAAATTGATTTGTGAAAAATAATTCGGTTAACTTTGCTTTATTCATATCTTTTCTCCAATCAAAAATGGGAAAATAAAACAATTGGTTGCTCCGGGTTCTGTTATAATAGTAGATGCCTAAATCAACACGGCTATTTAATGTTTCAATTTTTTTATTAAAATGTTCATCTTTCAACTTTTCCTTTTCAAATATTAAAGAAACATTCTCATCATCTTCAAAATTGAGAGAATTTTTAGATGATATTTCTTCTTTAATAATCTTGTTTAAATATATTTTATTCTGAAAAAGAACCTGTAATGCTCTTTCAAAATCTCTTTTAATCTCCACGTCGGATTTTGACTCTATATCGAATTTTGCAATAAATTTCTTATATCCAATATTAAAAATTCCATCTAGAAAAAGCGGATCTGAGAATTCTTCTCTTATTTGATTCAAATAATCTTCTTCAAGCTTTAGTCCTGAATCTACTTTTTCATCCATAAGAGAATCAAGTACAAATAATATTGTTTCCCAATCTATTACCGAATCTACCTTTTCATCAAATAGGGTTGCTTCAGGTAGGACATTACTCAAATCTAAATTTTGAGAAACTTTAAATAATAATCTTTGGAAATTTGTCTCCGAATTTAACACACTTAAAGTATCCAATAAACTCGATAGGCTAGTACCTTGGTCAGATAAAATGCTAGATGTTGATTTATCTACAGGTATACCAACTTGTGCAAAAGTTGTGGCTATAGTATTTACCGAAAGAAAAAAAAAGAGAATTCGATAAAATATTTTTGAATAATTAATATTATATTTATTATTTAATACCATGGCATCAAATTTTACGAATTGCATGAATCGATTATCCAAAATTGTTTATGTATTAGATTGCATATCTTAGATCGGCGATTTTTTTTTGTTATAGTAATTTGAGAACTTTCCCCACTGCAAGGATCAAGAGATCCCCCAAATTTCTCATTTATGAATTGGTATTCGAGGTGATTTTAGGAATGTATTAGTTCCTGACAGTGGCTATTCATAGAAGACAATTCACTAGAGTGCCTGGCTCTCGAATTCTATCTTAGCTTTATATTTCATTTGATTTATTACTCTTTCAGAAGCTTTTTCAGCATTAATACAGCCATAGCCAAAAAATTTAGAATGACCATTTTTATCATAGCTAGATTTTGGCCCTATTTTTCTTGCTGTCTGTTCAATAATATCTTTCATTTCTTTTGCAGTAAGATTTGGATTTAGTGAAACTAGTAGTGCGCAAATACCAGCTACTAAGGGACAAGCACTTGAGGTTCCTCCAAAATCATCCGTAAAATCCCCATTATTATATCCGGAACTTATTTGCTGACCATTTCTGGTGAAGTATCCAGTAACATCTGATGTGGTAATTCCCATACCTCCTGAACCACTTGAAGGTGCGCAAACTGAAATATTTTTCCCAAAATTAGAATAACTTGATTTATAGTCTCTACTATTTATTGCACTAACCGCTATCACATTTGGATGGTTTGCAAAACCGTCATGTGAACTCCCATCGGGAGCATCAATATCCCTATTTGAATTTCCTGCAGCAAAGCATATAACAATTCCTTTATTATTTCGTCCTTTTGTAGCACATCTTTCTATCGCCTTTTTTTGTCGTTCTGAAAGAATAAAGACTTTTGCCGCAGCCCCCCAACTACAACTAACAACTGATGCCCCTTGAACAAGTACATAGTTAAACCATTTTTCAATTGATTTATCTGATAGGTCAGTACCCCATCTAATAGGCATTAAGCGACAATTCGGAGCTGCACCCAAAATTCCAACTTCATTTGAACTACCCACCGCTATTCCTGCACAAGCTGTTCCATGCCAATCTCCGATCCATTCATTATAATTCCGATCATAATATGGATATCCTTCATTATAATTGGGACTTGGATCTGAATTGTTTCTTGTAAAATCCCATGGTGCGATAATTTTTCCTGGAGAATTAAAATCAGGATGATTTAAATCAAATCCGTCATCTATAACCGCTACGATTATAGATGGATCCCCTAAAGATTGAGCTTTATTCCAGGCTTTCACCACTCGAGCATCTGCCCCTTTTTTTAGGCCAATGCTAGTTCCTCGATGGTTTCCGACATTTTTTAAGTGCCATTGATTATCCAGTAAGGTATCTGAAGGAGGAATAAAATTTGTCCACAATTGGCCTGGTGTATTTAGATCTGGTTCTGCAATAATAACTTGGTCTGATTGTTGTAGATCTGCCACCACTTTAATCGGATTTAAGGAATTCTTTGATATGCGAACTACTAGCTCATTCTCTCCAATCACTTTAGTAATTTGTAAATGATGTTTATCAATTAGTTCGTGGGCTTTTGATTTAGACGTCATAGATCTAAATTTCAAGTAAATTTCACCAGAGGGAACAAAAGGAACTTCGTCATCTGATGTATAATATACATGTGTACCAACTTTTACATTTTTAGATAATCTCAAGTTATCTAATTTTGTTTCAATAGATTCCTCAGATTTAGATAAATTTAATATGTTGAATTGAGCAAGTTTGACACCTGTTAAATAATCTGTTATATTTTTGTCAATAAATGTTGATGCCTGATTTCGATAAGGTATCGGTCTTATTCCCACAAGCTTTTTACTCTTTACCAATTGGAGGTTTTGTCCTCCGTACTTAATATTTACTTTATCCATAATTCTAGATTGTAAGTGTTAGAAGTACTGGGTTTACTTTTTGGATATTATTAGGAGCTAGTTCCCTCCCCCTGCTGCTTTGGGCTTGTAACTTTTAGGCCGGCTGTTTGGGTCGTGAAGTTATGCCAGTGAGGCAGCTGAGGGAGAGGGTTATCTATTTTTTAGATACTTGGTTATGTTCTTGAGTAGCTTTTATTGAGTTCAACTGGGCTTTTGCTTCTTGAAATTCAGCTCTTGTTATTTCAATATCTCCATCTATTTTTTCCAATTTATCAAGAATTTTATCAGATAGAGATTGGATGAATCTATCAGAAAAGTAGGCTGCAATCCCGCAAAACCCGGCGAAAACGAAATAGCTTATATTACTCGTATCTGAATTACTCAAGGCGTCAGATAGGATACTACTGGAAGTAATATTCAAGAATAAGGGAACACTAAATGAGGCAATCAGTCCAGTGAAAAGGTGAAGAGCACGTTTATTAGTTGTTTTCTCCTCTTTAGGGATTTTGAGAAAATTAATATGTCCTCCTAAAATCCCAAATACAAAGATAATCGCGAAAATGATTGAATATGGTTCCATGATGAAGTACTATTAAAGTTAATACCTCAAATTTCTTCTGTAGAAATGAATTATTCATGTAACCTTAGTTATAAAACTAAGCTAATTTCTACCCAGATATTTATTTATGGCTTCGGTCTTATTTTGAACTTGAAGTTTTTTGTATATCGAATGATTGTGTTGTTTGACAGTCCCCTCTGTGATGAAAAGCTGTTCTCCTATCTCTTTATACAACAGACCTTTTGAAAGCAAATCTAGGATTTGAATCTCCCGTTTGGATAATTTTTCAAGTTCTTTAGATTTGATATGTCCGCGTTGAAAATATTCGGTAATTTTTCTGGCGATGGTTGGAGACATAGGAGATCCTCCTTCATATAAATCTAGGATAGCCTCTCTTACTTTCTGAGGTTTCAATCCTTTCTTTAAATACCCATTCGCCCCTACTTTAATAGATTCGAATATTTTTTCATCTTCTTCAAAGACTGAAAAAATCATGTACTGGGGGCTAGGTAGGAGTTCTTTTAATTGCTTTATACATTCAATTCCATTCATACCTGGAAGGCCGATATCCACAATAACAATATCGACTGTTTTTTGGGGTAGAAAGCGGATGGCATCTTCTGCATGCTCATAGTGAACGACAAACTCCAGATTGTCTGAGTTTTTTATGGTTTGAGTTAAAAAATCGATCATCTCCTTGTTGTCTTCAATGATGGCAACCTTAATGTTAAGTGCTTCCATGGTTATGTGATTTTTGGCTGTTTAACTTCTTCGATTGGGAGAATAAAAGTGAGTTGGGTTCCTTCCTTATTTTGAATGGTTAATGAACCTCCAATTTGTTCCATGCGATTTTGCATATTGATTAACCCATTTCCAGAATTTCCCTTTTCTGCGGGTATGCCTAGCCCATCATCCTGAATAATAATATGGAGGTTATTCTCTTGAAAATAATAGGCTACCTTTACTTGTGTGGCCTGGGCGTGTTTGACAATATTGTGCGTTCCTTCTTTGAGACAGAGAAATAAATTTCTTCGGGTTTCTCCGTTTAAAGAGATTTCCGGTATTTGGTCAGGAACTGTTATTGAACAAGGAATTTGATGCGTATCGAAATACTCCTTGATATACCTTCTTGAGTAGGAAATCATTTCAGACAAAAGGTTTTTAGTGCTGTTCATCGCCCAGATAATCCCACTCATATTGTTGACCAATTCCTCAGCGTACTTTTCGATCTTATTGGCGAGGGTATTGGCCTCTAGGGGTATAGTCATGTCCTGAATTCGATAGATCAACAGCCTAATCGAGGTAAGCCCACTCCCCAGGTCATCATGCATTTCTGAAGCGACCCTGTCACGTTCTTTTTGGAGGGCTTCTTGTTTCTCCAATTGAATGCCTTGCTCTCGAATTTTTACCTCCTGTTCTCTGATTTGTATGTCCTTCTGACGCAATTGATATGCTAAATACGCTCGAATAAACAGATAGGTGATGGCTGAAATTACAACCAAACTGAGTAAGAGGAACCACCAGGTCCGATAAAAGGGAGGCCTAATATTGACATAGAAGATAGAGGGATTGTCCTCCCACACTCCATCGGAATTGGAACCTATCACCTTAAATTGATAAGAACCCTCTCGAAGTCTCGCATACCTGGCAAAGCCATCTCCATTTTTCACCTCTACCCAATCTCGGTCATAGGGATTATCTTCTCCTTTATATAGTCTATATCTTAAACGGTTATTCTGGGGATCGCTATACTCTGAAGCCACGAATGAAAAAGAAACGGTATTTTCCCTGTAAGGTAAGTTCAGGGTATGCTGAGAATATCTAGGGCTAGAAAAGGGCGTCGCTTGGTCATTGATGTGGAATCCCGTGAAATTAATTTTAGGGCATATTTGCATAGGGTGAATAGAGTCAGGGTAAAAGATGTTATACCCATTGGGACCCCCAAACCACATTCTTCCATCTTCCTCTTTTAGGAAGGATTTGGTATTGTACTCATATCCTTGGATTCCATCAGCCAAGGTGAGGTTCCAAAAAAGGTCAAGGTATGGGGTGAATACTGATAATCCTTTGTTGGTACTTAGCCATAATCTACCCTTTGAATCTGTTAAAATTCCATAAATATATCCACTTGCTAAGCCATCATTTTTAGAATATCTTCTAAAAGTGAAGTTTTCTGTATTTAGTTTTACTAAACCAAAAGCCCCTCCGATCCAAAGTATATTATCTTCCTCATGAAAACATTTAATCTCGCCTCCTATAAGGACTTTTTTTTCCAACCTGAATCCTTTTCCCAGTGGCGAATAAATATTGAGTAAGTAGTCATTTTCTCCAATATATAGGTTTCCATTATTTCCCTGGAAAATCATGGTTGCTTGATAATTGGGACTATTTAATGTTGACACTAGGTCTCCAATAAACCCAGATCCAATATTCTTTAATTCAAAAATTCCATTTGAACTTTCAAGAGATAAGAAAACTCGACCATCCTTTAATAAAGAAAATTCTCTTATGCGAGATGATTCCTGATTAATATTCTGAATTGATATTTCTTGGAATCCTGAATCTTCAGACTTCCAAAGGAATAATTCCCCTGACCAATATAAAACCCAAATATAGCCTTTACTATCTTCAAAAATTTGTTTTATCCCATTTTGAGGAAGATTAAGTGTTCTATTTAAATGACCACCTTTTTCGAGCCGTAAAACCCCATGTAAATTACTTCCTAGCCATATATGGCCCTTTTTATCTTTTAATATACATCCAGGTTCAAAATAACTGGAATCTATGCGCAATAATTTTTTGGTAGCGAATTTTGACTTATTCAAATTGGTGAAATCAATCCCTTTTCCCCACATCGATAGCCATAAGTTTTCATTTTGGTCGATATAAATTTGTGAAAGATTATTAGATATAATTGAGTTGGAGTTATCTATTGTATGAGAATATTTTTTGGTAAATTTTTTTTTAAAGGGATCAAACACCAAAAGTCCTTCTTTAGCAGTAATATAAATATATCCTGATTTTCCTATATCAATTCCTCGAAATTCGTTAATCTTTAACTGGCTAAATTGATCGAATACTTCATAGCTTTTTTTTTCTTCATTAAAAAGGATTAAAGCCTGATTTGTGGCCATCCATACTTCTTCTCTTGATTGAATGAAAATATCATGAATTATTAGTTCGGGATAACCTCTTTCCCCATTGAAAAAACTGTTCTCAAAGATTATTGTAGAATCCTCTCTGAATTTATAGATATCTAAACCCTTAAATTCAGTTGAATTGTTGAAATAGGAATATATCCTCACTTCATCAGATTTAACATCTTTCTGGACTTTCATTCTATATCCATTTATTAATCCTATATTTTTAAATTTCGACTCATTTAAATTGAACCAGAATAGATGTTTGTTTATAACAAGCCAAATATTCTCGTTATTTGCGAATATCATATGATAGATACCGTCAATGTTATTTAAAACTGAATTAGGAATGCTGAAGGTTTGAAAAGTTTTATCTTCTCGTAAAAAGCAGATTAATGCATTACTTGAAGTAAACCAAATATTATTTTCAGCATCTTCAAAAAAGTTGCTTGTAATGGTAGTACTAGATTGGAGGATTGGATTATCAGAGAAATCCGAATAATTTGTAATTGTAATTCCATCATAAAGGTTGACTCCCTCATTTGAACTAATCCAGATGAGTCCGTATGAGTCTTGAAAAATATATGCATTTACTAATTGGGATAAACCATTCTCTTGATTTAAGTGCCTGAATTTTGATATGCTATTTTGGCATATTCCTGTTACATGGATTAGGAGAATAAAAAATAAAATACTTCGATTAAGGGCCATGGGAAATAGTTAATAATCCTTAATATTAAGAATTATTAACTATTTTAAGCATTTCAAAGAAAATTATTTTTTTTCCCAACATCTTGGGGGACATGGAGAACCCATCAATTGTAATCCTTCTACTTTTATACAAAAATTAAGAAATTTAGTACGTGCTTCATTTTCCGCTTTATCTCCTTCTGGTCTTGGAGTAATACTAGATTCAAATGTTAAGAAGTTTTTCGGCGAGCCGGAAGGATCTCCTAATAACTTTAGAATATCAAAGGCAGAAATTGGAAATCGTTTCAATTCAATATCATTTATTTCATCATTTTGCCAATCTGGAATAGCCTTATTTCTATTAATATCGGATAGATAATTTTCTCTTTTGGTCATGCTAAAAATAGGATGATTCTTAATTGAATGTGAGGGACTACCATCTGAAATAGCAGAACTTACGACTACATGAGATAATATTGAGGATTTTGTATTTATAGGATAATTTGCATAAGTGAATGAAACCCCCATAATATGTTTATTCTGTCCGTTATCTGTTTTTTTTAGCAATCTGTAGATTGCTTTTCGACTAAAGTATGTGAATGGATTTTTCTCTGTTACTTCTTTTATAACATTCTTGCGAAGGGTACTATTTTCTTGAAAGTTTTTTCTGGTATATGTATCATAATTCCCAGAATCGGGAGAAATAGTCTCAAACTCCCTTCCATTATAATCTCCAGTTCTTTTAATAATTGGGTTACTCATAGTCTGTTTGTAATTTAATTAATGAAAAATGCGATATCCAAGTTTATCAAGGTATTAATGTCAATAGAAGAGGTTGTATACTTCAGATGTATTTTATCTTCCTGCTTTTCTCTAAAATCGTTTATTGCTAATAATATCTGTTCGGCAACTATATGACTGCCTAATTCCCCTAAACATTTTCCCTCGTTTTGTAATTGGGCTTCAATTAAAATATAAAGCCATAATGGCAATTTCTTTATTTCAGAATGATTTATGCCAATATCATTTATAAAATCTTTAATTTCCTCAGCATGATCAGAGGAGTAGGAAGCAATATTAAGGATTTTTATTGGGAAGGTAATATTTTTCCCCTGGCCTTTTTTCCATCCTTGAATAAATTTGTCTAGTGTAATATCTCCGCCACTAACTAGATTCCTAACGATTAAATTATTATTCCCTTTGGGACTATTTTTAAAATAGGGCAGATTTGTTAGGGCACTATTAATTTTAAAGTTTATTCTGTTACTTGGGTTCAATAGCAAATTTCCTTGACCTTTTTTAAAATGCAATAATTCCCAATTTATCCATCGACGACTATCTCTTTTAAATCCGCGAAGATCTGGTTCGGCCTTATTCTTGTTGAAAAGAAGCAATTCACCTGGCTCTCCTTTCTTTCCTTCATGATTGTTAATTTTATAACCACTTCTTACCTGGCTATGACCTATTCTAAAAGCTGATTTGATAAACTCTTGCTTCAACGTTATCCTTTTGTTGTGGGCATAGAGTTTGAAGTTATGTATATTTATTGCACCCGAAGAGATTAAAATTTCATATACTTTAGAGTCAAGAATTTTTTCTAAATAGTCAAGGATAATAACCATATGATATATGGTTATTACCCTTTTTTGAGTTTCTCTGAATAACTCCTCTCTTTGAAATTTTGAATTTAATGAGGATGCTAAAAAGTTATGATATCGAATAAATAAAATATGAAGTTGTGATAGAATGAAATTTTCATCGTTTCTAGAATCTGCTATTATTGGGATACCATACCTAGATGGGCTAGTTTTTATCTGGAAAAAATTTAAAATATTGTATTTCCAATTTTTATTTTTTATGAATTTGTTTTTTTCATTAATCCGATAAAAATCATAAACTTCTTTATATTTTATTCGAGATCCACTTAAATACTTAGCTTTGTATTTATCTAGTCTTAGTTGGACCAATGGAATATTAATAGAGCTTTTATCTGAATGTTCAGAGAAATAAAATAACTGTGCAGATTTCCTCGGTCCGAGCCCATAAACTGATGATAAATTTAATCTAGCAATTGGTTCTTCTATATTTTCCAAGAAACTTATATCATGAGCAATAAATTGACCAAAATATGTATAAATTGCAGGAATTGAGTAATTGGCTTCTCCAGCTCTACCATGTCTGGTATGCTCCATCTTGCATGCCCATTTAATATACTTCTCCAGTGTTTTTTTATCTGTTTTTGAAAGTCTCTTTGGGGAAGATTCTCGTTTCAGATAAAAATCTGTAATTCCGTGTAAGGTTACTTTAGATAGTTCAGGGTGTTTGGTTCTTTTAAACATTTTTAATAGGCTGTTTGTGTATTTTGTTTTCCAATATGAATATAATAAATTTATAAAAAATATAACTTTGGTTAGATACCATATCTTTTTTCGATTGTGTCTAGATAGAACCAAACCCCTACATGAAAATATGTAACGTCAGCAATATGCATTTTGATTAGATAGGCCTACGTCCGAAATTTTAAATAAAGATTAAAGTTTAATTGTATTCTGAAAAGGAGGGCATTGAAAGGATTCCAATTTATGTCCGTAATTCACAGTTGAGGAATAACTAAGCTGGATATCAACCACCAACCATCATTCAAAACATAGATTTGTCTATCTGTAAATTATACTACTATTGTTGAACAGAAAAGCTACACTTATAATGATAAGTGAGATCATGTATAATCCAAATAAAACAAATCAATAATTGCCTCCAGAATGGAAAGAGGATTTGTGGTTCTCGAAAGATTTTGTGCGTTTGACATGGCAAGGAAATTTTTGGTTAAACAAGAGCCTAAAATGGACTGAAGAAATGACCCCATTATCCGTCCGCAACCCAAAATAACTATAAGCAGCCGACACGGCCAGCCCCAACCAAGTAGTCCCCAAATCCCCTAGAGACTTATTGACCTCGGGATAGAAGAGCACACCCACTATCAGGGCAGAAACCCCCAAGACCAACCAGCCGCCTAGATAGATCCAGGCCAGGGTTTTGGAGCGGGTCATGGTGCGCTTTTTGTGTTTTTCATCCATGGCTTCAAAGCCTCGGGAACCTTCCAGGCCACGGGTGAAGGACTCCACCGGGTCATCACCGGTTTCTGTCAAAGCGAGTTGGGCGATAACGAGGGCGGAGACCAGACCGCCAATGGTGGTAACCACATAGGTAAGGCCTGGGGTGAAATCATGGGGCTGCTTTGGGATCGATCTGTCCGCACCAAATGGTTGATGACTGTCACGATCATATAGACCAGGGTCCCTCCATATAACAAGAAGAGGACAAAGGCGATGATGGCTCCGAATATCGATAGAAAGGGGCTCTTCATAGGGGAAAGGGCTTATTTGGGATATCTGATACTTAAGATAAGGGAAATTTTCGGAATGTTCCAATAAATTATGCCGTTGCCAGGGATCTGATACCCCAACAACGGCATATATGAGTCGCAATTCACGACAGGCGTTTTTTGAATGGCAGTTCCTTTCCCTTAGGCAGAAACAGGGGCTAATTCAGGTGCTTCGGGAAAATCGATAGGAATCTGGGTAATACCGTGAAGGAAGTTACTGATGGTCTTGTCTCCGATCACCAAGATGACATCCACCAAATTAGCTTTGTTATATCCCGCTTCAAAAAAAGCATCTACTAACTGTGCACTGGGTTTGCCCCGGTTGATCACTGTGTCTTGTACCAATTCTGCTAAGGCATTCAGTTTGGCGTCAAAGCCTGCAGCGCCAGAACGGATCTCCAAAATTTGCTCGTCTGTGAAGCCATTCATTTTTCCTAAAGCGGTGTGCGCACTTTGGCAGTACCGGCAATCATTTACTTGACTGACCACCAAATTGATCAATTCCCGCTCTTTGGCTTTTAAGGTACTTTTGCGGTTTTGGAGGGCCAAATAGTCACCCAAAGCCGTGTCGCTATAGGCATAGGTAGCATACAAATTGGGGACAAAGCCAACGGCTTTTTTGAGGTTGTCGAAAATCTGTTGGTTTTGCTCTGAAACCTCTTCGTAACGGGGAACATTAAATGTTGCCATAATTGTGTGTTTTGTGATTTAACAATTGATTACCTCACAAAAATGGCACTTGTTCCCAAGGGGAAGCTAATCTATTTTTCCCGCTCTGTGACCAATTTTTCCCGAAGTGCCTGTTTTTTAAATTCCGATGGACTCAAGGCATTCTCTTTTTTGAAAAAACGGCTAAAATGGGTCACTTCTTCGAAGTTTAAGTCAAAGGCAATTTCCTTGATGGTTTTGTCTGTGTATAACAGGAGGCGTTTGGCTTCCAAAGCAATCCGTTGATGAATCTGTTTTAGGGGAGGGAGTTCGCCATTTTTGGAAAAGAGATTAGCCAAGGTTTTGGGGGACCGGTGGAGGAGTTCTGCATAGGCTGCTACGCTTTGCTTTGTGCGAAAATTTTGCTCCAATAATAGATGAAATCGACGAATGGTCTCTTGCTCCTCCAGGGCATAGGTGATCCCGGCTTGCTCCTTTAGCATACGCGTACAGAGGATGATGAGGCGTTTGAGAAGCATTCGCAGCATATCTTCCTGGATGGTATCGATGGTATCAAACTCATCCAGGAACACTTGGAGTAAGAGGTCAAATTTGCGTTGGGTGGAGGAATCCAACTGGATAAAAGGGACTTCCGAGGCTCCGTAGTACAGTAGGCCCAGGCAGCCAATTTCCTTATCATGGTCGAGCAAACAGTAGAACTCGCGATTGTAGTGGAATACATAGCCCTTTGCGGCAGACAGGATTTCTATATGTTGCTTAGGGCTCAGGAAAATGAGTTGTTGGGACTCTAGCTGTATGTGTTGATGGTCTACCCTGAGTTCGCTGCTACCTTCCGTGTTCCATAGGATTAGATAAGAAGCGGTATCCTCCCTCGCTTGGTAGGCTGCCAGGGACTGGAGGGAGAAGTAGCTTTTTTGGGTAGCATTTTCGTATACCTTTTCCATGGGACAAGTATACAGATTGTTTTATGTGGGAAATGCCATTTGTCTTACACTCTGAAGGTTTGGGAAGAATCATTTAAGTGAATACACGTATGTCCAAAACGGGGATTTATTCCCTTTTACTCAACAACTATCAACCCCCTACGCCCCCTTCGCTTTCCCACAAGCCAACTCTGCAAGGGGGAAATGGCTTCTAGGAAGCTTAACCGAAGGGCTATACCCCGTTTCCCTCCTAAAGGACCCAATGGGGGCTGGAAATGATTCAGAGAATCATAAGGATTTTATTTATCTGAATATCAAAGGGGAAAAGTTAAAAACTTTCCTCACGCTCAGACCATCGACTATGGACCATCGACCATCGACTATCAACCATTAACCCTTTCCTCCCCTACTCACTAAACAAACCAAACATTGATCCTTTGACTCGATTGATAATGATCCCCAGGTCTTCCGGACTGTCGCGAAAGTTCACCTTCCCTACGTCTATTTCCATCTTTTTGCCGATGTTGTAGGCCTCATACCAGGTTTCATAGCGCTCGTTGAGGCTCTTGAGGTAATCCAGGCGCAGGGCATCTTCAAAGGCCCTGCCCCGGTTTTGTATATGGCCAACCAGGGTGGGGATATCCGAGTGGAGGAAGATCAGGAGATCGGGAGGGGTGATTAATTCGGCAATGAGATGGAAGAGGTCGGTGTAGTTGTTGTAATCTCGGGTAGTCAGGAGGCCCATCGAGTGAAGGTTAGGGGCAAATATTTGGGCATCCTCGTAAATGGTCCGGTCCTGGATGACATTAAGCCTTTCTTGTTGGATCTGGTTGACTTTTTTGAGGCGGGAGTGGAGGAAAGATATCTGCAGGTGAAAGGACCAACGCTGCATGTCGGAGTAAAAGTCCAGGAGATAGGGATTTTCATCGTTTTCCTCGTAGAGTGCTTCGAAATTGAAGTACTTGGATAAGAGATGGGTCAGCGTGGTTTTACCTGATCCTATATTTCCTGCGATTGCAATATGCATGTGTCATTTATTTATGCAACCTTTTTTAAAAAAAGGTTGCGCCAAAAATCGCAAAATTCCAGGCAAACCCACAGGCCACCCCGTTTCCCGACGAATTTTGCAGGCCAGCGCGCCTCACATTGTTCGAAGATACGGGCTTCTGACGCAAAGTGCTTACTTATATTAAGGAAACTTTTTATAAAAAAATCAGGTCAAAAATCGCAAAATTCCAGGCAAACCCACAGGCCACCCCGTTTCCCGACGAATTTTGCAGGCCAGCGCGCCTCACATTGTTCGAAGATACGGGCTTCTGATGCAAAGTGCTTACTTATATTAAGGAAACTTTTTATAAAAAAAATTAGGCAGTAAACCCAATCTTTGCCCTAACCCGGCCCAACACCTCTTGTGCGACTACTCTAGCTTTATCAGCTCCTTCTTTTAACAATCTATCAATTTCCTCTGTATTTTCTATATAGAACTGGTAGCGTTCCCGCTCGTCCCGAAAGCGAGTAAGGATGAGCGCCAGCAGTTCCTTTTTGGCGTGGCCATAGCCATAATTTCCGCCGAGATATTTTTTACGCAGTTCCCTTACCTGATCCGGACTAGCCAAGAGTTTGTATAGGGCAAATACATGACAGGTATCGGGATCTTTGGGATCTTCCAAGGGCGTCGAATCCGTGACGATACTCATTACCTGTTTTTTCAACTTCTTTTGGGACTCAAATATGTCCAGCGTATTGTGATTGGACTTACCCATCTTCCGACCATCTGTCCCTGGGATGGTCATTACCCCTTCATCGATCCTCGCTTTGGGGACCACCAGGCTATCCTCTCCATAATTGCGGTTGAATGCCTCTGCCATGTCGCGGGTAAACTCTAGATGTTGTTTTTGGTCCTTTCCCACGGGCACAATATGTGAATCGTACAGCAGGATATCCGCCGCCATGAGAATGGGGTAGGTAAATACCCCTGCATTTACTTTTTCAAGGGTATCGGCCTTGTCCTTAAAAGAATGCGCCAATTTTAGGCGACTGTAGGGCATAAAACATCCCAGATACCAAGCCAATTCCGCTGTTTCTGGTACATCAGACTGTCTATAAAAGGTTCCCTTGTCTGTATCATATCCACAAGCCAGCCAGGCTGCAGCTACGTGATAGGTGTTCATCCGGATCGTTTCCCGATCTCGGATGGTGGTAAGGGAATGCATGTCTGCGATGAACAAGAAGGAGTCATTTTTGGGAGCATTTGCCATCTCTATTGCGGGCAGTATGGCCCCCAATAAATTTCCCAAATGTGGCTTCCCTGTGCTTTGAATGCCAGTAAGTATACGTGCCATAACGGTGAGCAAAGGTAGGAAAATTCAGCTTTTCTACCTATTCCGCGAACTGAGTTTTGACGCGGAAAAACCCAGACTGGATTAGGCGGGGCATGAAGGAGGCGAATAGGAAGGGTTTATCCCTATCAACTTTTCTATCGACCATGGACCAATCAACTATCGACCCTCTCTAATTACAGCCCAGATCCTCTTGGGAGCTCATGTCGTTATTGGGAAAGCATAACTGCGAAGGGAGGGAATTAGGGACATACCGAATCAAGTCCGGGTCATATAAAGCTTCTGCTAGAAAGGTGCTGATATCTTCAATTTCATCAGAACTTAAGCCAAGGGGCTTGAACCTAGGGTCTAAACGGTGCTGAGGTACCTGCTGATTCTCCTTGCGGGCAGCATTTTTATATGCAACGACTTCCTGGATACGCGTGAAACTTCCCCCATGGCCATAAAAAGGCGAATCTTTGAGATTGTATAATTGAGGAATTTTGAAGGCATACATGTCTTCCTCATTTTGGGTAAAGCCGCCTCTGCCTAAGTGGTCTCCGGCCTCCGGGTTTGATTGAAAAACATCTCCTCCCACCAGGTCATTCATCCCGAGTACGTGAAATTTCACTGTGTCGACAGAAGACAGGGCAGGACCTGTATGACAGCCTACACATTTGGCTTTGCCAAAGAACAGGATGGCACCTCTCTTTTGGGGAGCGTTCATGGCGTCCAATTCCCCCCGTATCCACCGCTGGAATGGAGCTTGAGTAGCCAGCAAGGTACGTTCATAGGCGGCGATAGCTAAGGCCGCATTTCTCTGGGTATAGCGCTGATCTTCCTCTATTTGTGGGAAGGCCTGATCAAAGTATTGGCGATAATCTGTCCCTTCAAACAATTTGCTGGTGTCCAGTTCCAGGCGGTGTACGCCCATTCCTGCCAAGGCCTGGGTTTCTATCCCCTCAAAGTCAAAGTGATTATTCTCCAGAGGAGTTCCTTCTGTCCAAAAGGCCTCAGTGCCGCTATTTATCCCTTTGGCACCGAACTTCCCTCCCCACAGCATGACCTTTTGAAAGGCTACATTTAGGGCCGCAGGACTACGCAGGGGTTGGACATCTAGTTCTGATTCTAGGTAAAAGGGGTTTGCGACTCTTCCTTCCCCAGAAATTCCGAAGCCCATGCCGCCTTCTCCGATTCCTTGTTTTCTGCCGGCTTGGAATCCTGCATCTACGTGGTGGCAGGAAGCACAGGAATAGGTCCTCATTCCCTGTGCCTGCTTGGGTTTTATGCCCAAGCCGGTTTCGTGAAACAGATTTTGACCCAGATGGACCTTTTCCGCGCTGAGCGGGTTGGCTAGATCCTGAGGAATGGCAGAAAAGTCATCTGCATCCGGCAGCTTAAAATAGTCAATGCGATCTGTAGGGGCATGAACTTCTAGGTGAATCCGTAATTCGTCATCAAGCGGATCCGATGTAATAATGGGATCTTCTTGGCAGGAAAATAAAAATACAGCAGGGAAAGAAATTATTAGAATACCCAGGGGATTCTTCATTGCTACAATGATGGTTGCTAAATCAGCTTAATAATTTGATGTGCAAAAAAATGCCTGACAAAGATAAAACAAGACGCTTAATTTTCAACGCTAAAGGGAGCAATAATTAGGTCAAAAAGGCCCAAAAACTTAGCTGCTGAAACCAGTATTATGACGACAAGGAGTCGATAAATCCATTTGGTAGCATTCTGAGAGCGGCTCACAAAGCGAACAGCTAGTAGGGCCCCAATTGATTGGGCTACAGCCATGGCCAGGCCATAGCCTAAGTGTACATCCCCTGCCAGGGCGAAGATAATAAGGGCTGGAACACTGAGTAGGACAATGACCAGTAGCTTAAATCCGGTTGTTTCGCGGAGGGTATACTTGGCAGCTAAGACCAATGCCATAATGAGAAAGACGCCTGTTCCTGCCTGGATAAATCCTGCGTATAAGCCAATAACAAAAAAGAGGAGTAGGGTTGATATTTTTTTATCTCTTCTTTCATGGTCCTGAGTCTCTTTTAACCACTGCTTGGGATTGATCAGCAATACCCCTACCATAGCTATCATGAGGCCTCCGATTACCTGATTCATGGTTTTGGCGTCCAAATCAGTAGCAAGCCAGGCTCCCAACATCCCGCCTAGTACGCAGGGCACACTTAACCAGACATTTCCCTGTGCCAGTTCGGGGCTTTGTTTTTTAAAAGCGCCATAACCAACCGCGCTCTGTACCAAAACGCCAATGCGATTGGTTCCATTAGCTACATCTGCTGGCAGGCCACACATGAATACATATATAGGAAGGGTAATCAGGGAACCACTTCCAACCAGGGTATTTATAATGCCTGTACCCACTCCTGCCAGGATAAAAATGATCCAACGCCACCAGGATAAATCGATATCTAGGAATTCTATCATGGAGGCCTAATTTACATTGAAAATATTTTTTTCGAATTATTTGGGAAAGTTTTCGGGTGTGCCAATATTTTCTTTCTTTTGTCCGATTACACGATTGCTCAATACTGCAAAATATGGACATATTGCCAGAAAAGCTTGCATTGGTGCGCGAAGATCCATGGTTAGAGCCCTACAATTCCTTTATTGAAGATCGCTACTTTCGCTTCATCCATATGATGTACGAAATTAAGGCCCGCTGGGAAAGCGTGGAGAATTTTTCCTCGGCCTACCAATGGATGGGATTGCATTTTGATGAGCAAGCAAGAGGCTGGCGTTATATCGAGTGGGCACCAGCAGCCCAAGGCTTGTTTTTAATGGGAGACTTTAATGGATGGAATAGGACTTCTCATCCCCTGCGCCGAAATGCAGAAGGACTCTGGGAAATATTTATTCCAGAGCAGGAAGTTGCTGGGAAACTTGTTCATAAAAGTCTTTACAAGGTACATGTAGTATCTGAATCGGGCTCTATGGACCGGATTCCTGCCTATGCTTCTCGGGTGGTGCAGAACCCAGACACCTTTGATTTTTCTGCCCAAGTTTGGCACCCGGACCAAGCCTTTCCCTGGACTGATCAGGCCTTTGAGTTTGACCCTCAAAATCTCTGCATCTATGAGGCCCATCCTGGTATGGCCACCGAAGAAGAGCGGGTGGGAACCTTTCGAGAATTTGCCGACCACCGTTTGGCGTATATCAAATCTTTGGGGTATTCTTGTATTCAGTTGATGGCCGTTCAGGAACATCCCTATTATGGCTCTTTTGGCTACCATGTGTCCAACTTTTTTGCCCCCAGCTCGCGTTTTGGGACTCCAGAAGACCTCAAATACCTGATTAACAAGGCCCACAATATGGGGTTGGCAGTGGTGATGGATATCGTCCATTCCCATGCAGTCAAGAATATGGCAGAAGGGATCAATGCCTTTGATGGGACCGATGGGCAATACTTCCACGAAGGAGGAAGGGGATATCATTCTTCCTGGGATTCCCGCCTATTCAATTATGGGAAGTGGGAAGTGATGCAGTTCCTTCTTTCCAACGTAGCCTATTGGCTCAAAGAATTCCACTTTGATGGCTTCCGTTTTGATGGCGTAACGTCCATGATGTATTTCCATCACGGAGACTTTACCACCTTTGATCACTACGACAAATACTTCAAAGATGGCGTAGAATGGGATGCCATTACCTACTTACAACTGGCCAACGAGCTCACCCATGATATTCGTCCGGGTGCGGTAACCATTGCCGAAGATATGAGTGGTATGCCTGGCATTGGAAGAAAAATCAGTGAAGGAGGTTTGGGCTTTGATTATAGGTTGGGGATGGGCTTGCCGGATTACTGGATTAAGATTCTCAAACATAAATCTGACGAAGAATGGGACATCAACGAGATGTGGCATGTTATGACCAATCGCCGATTTAAAGAGAAGACCATCGCCTATGCTGAATCTCACGATCAAGCACTGGTTGGAGATAAAACTCTGGCTTTTTGGTTGATGGACCAGGAGATGTATTGGAATATGCATATCAATCACGAAAGCCCTGTGATTGACCGAGGAATCGCTTTGCATAAAATAATTCGCTTGTTTACTTGTATCCTGGGAGGAGAAGGTTATTTAAATTTCATTGGAAATGAATTTGGGCATCCCGAATGGGTGGATTTCCCCAGAGAGGGTAATGGATGGAGTTATAAATACTGTAGGAGACAGTGGTCTCTGATTGATAACCAGGAGTTACGCTATAAATTTCTGGGAGCCTTTGATAAGGCCATGGTTTCTATGGTTCAAGCAGAGCAAGTATTGTCTGCCTTGCCTGCCCAGCAGCTAAATATGGATTTTGATAATAAGGTTATTATTGCTGAGCGCAATAACCTTATTTTTGTATTCAATTTTCATCCCGAAAGGGCTTTGCCAGATTATAAATTTTGGGTTCCCAAGGCTGGGACTTATCAGCTTTTACTCAATACAGATGCACCGGAATTTGGCGGCTTTGACCGCATTGATCCCAAACGGGAATACCATACCCTAGAGGAGGATAAGCTGAGTATTTATCTAACCAATCGGACGGCTCTGGTCTTGAAAAGGATGAAAATGGACAAATAAAAACAGGCTACCTAAGGGAAGCCTGCAGTAATTTGTTCATTTTATGTTCGCAGTGATAGCTTAATCGTCCCAAGTGGTGGAGAGTTCCTCTGTCTCCATTTCAAAGCCTCCTTCTTCAGTTGCTTCCACTTCTTGGTTTCCTTCAGCTTCATTTGCCTGAGCATTATTTGCTTGCATTTCTGCATTACGACGATCGAACTCATCATAGTCATAGTCCGGCATCAATTCCGTTTTTACGTGCTCGACAGTGTGTTGTAGGGTATTGAGGAATTTATTGAAATCCTCTTTGTACAAAAAGATCTTGTGTTTGTCGTAGCCTCGGCCGTTGTACTTTCTCTTGCTTTCTGTAATCGTAATGTAATAATCATTAGAACGTGTAGCTCTCACATCAAAGAAGTACGTGCGCTTGCCAGCCCTAATTTTTTCTGAATACACTTCTTCTCTCCCTTGCATAACTTCGTAAATTAAACAAACAGGTCGGTTAGATGGTTTTTAAGTTAAACATACCGGGCTAAAAATAGGAATTTATGCCTATCCTCCCAAAAACTTTCTTCGAAGTGTCTGATTTTTTTTAAGGGATTCAGTTATTCCCCACGGAAATACCTGCCGATTGCAAACTTTTTCTTTCCCTTTCCTGTTGCTTTTCTAACATCTTTTGAGTGAGTTTGCTATTGTATTTTTCGGCGATTTGAATGTTGCGGTACCACTCAAAATAGCCGCCTCCGTTATAAAAATTTAGTGCATCATATGAACCATCTGGCCCAAGGGCAAAGGTGGAACCGGTCCGACGGCTGGAACTGGGTTGTGCAAGGTGGTCATAGATAATCATCCGTTTGCGGAAAAATTTGCCTAAGCCATGCTTAACATAGCCATAATTGAGAGAGAAGGGGGCATTATCTGAATAGCGGAAGACGGCTCTGTACTTGGGCACGAGGTCAAAGAAAAAGATATTGGCGCCGAAGATTATTCGGTTTTTATTCTGTGGATCTGGCGTAATGACATCCACAAACTTGAAGTTGCTGGAACCATCATAGCCATTCCAGCCCATGACGATGTAGGCGGTTGATTTGACTTTTTTTCCCGTCCGGGGATCGACGTATTTTATAGTTTTAGCGGGAATATCCTGTCCAAATCGTGCGGGGTAGTAGAGGCCTCCCAGCCAGGAATTCTGATCCAGGACTCTATTTTCAATGTCGGTTGGGATTTCGGTCATCTCAATGAGGGGAATGACCACTATTTCCTCTTTCCCATTGGCGTTGATCCATTTTCTCTGGAATAGTCCAAAAAAGTAGTTAAGGGTCTGAGGGATAGGCTCATTGACTTGATCTGTGAGTTGCCAGGTAAAAATGCGAAAGCTTCGATCAGAAGCATAGAGGCGAGAAACGCTAGTTAGCGAGTCAAAGGGGTAGGAAAAGCTCTTGGGATTTTTTAGGGATTTGAGAAGAGTGGAGGTGAATTCTTTGTTTACCGTTAATTTTTCCTCTAAATCCTGAGAACTCAGAAAGGAATGGGAAAGTTCCACTAATTCTCTTTCTACCCGGGAAAAGTCCTGCCCCCAAAGCAGGCGAAAAGGGGAGCATAGGCAAATAAGGGCTAGAAGCATAGGGTAGGAAGGGGGAATAAATTTCCGGTTCATAAGGACTCCATTTTTCGTATTTCTCCCATAATGCGATAAAAATATGTAAAAAGTTTCAAGAGAATGGCTAATATTAATGGATAATGGGGGGATTTCTGTCATACATCTGGTCGGGATCCAATTTTAAGTGCTAATCCCTTATCTAACGTTTCAAGCTTTTGTAAACTTATGGTCCAGGATATTTTCAGAGGAATTTTGGGAATCATTGTATTAATCGCTGCATGTTACGGATTGAGTAGCAATAGAAAATCTATCGATTGGAGGTTGGTGGGTACAGGTCTCCTTTTACAGTTAGCCTTGGGCATACTCGTATTAAAGGTTCCTTTTGTAAGAACCATATTTGATGTCATTGCCAGTTTTTTCGTGGCGCTATTGGCTATTGCGGAAGATGGGACCCGCTTTATTTTTGGTAATACCCTCCTAGATGCAGAAAGTTTTGAATACATCATCGCCTTCAAGGTCTTGCCCACGGTAATCTTTTTTTCAGCGCTTACTTCTGTCTTGTACTACTTGGGAATTATCCAGCGCATAGTCTATGTATTTGCCTGGATTATGTCTCGCACCATGCGTTTGTCAGGTGCTGAAAGTTTAGCAGCTGCGGGGAATATTTTTATCGGTCAGACGGAAGCCCCTATATTGATTAAGCCCTATTTGTCCAAAATGACCAGTTCGGAGGTGATGTGCCTGATGGTGGGAGGTTTTGCGACCATTGCTGGAGGGGTTTTTGCCGCCTATGTGGGCTTTTTGGGAGGAACAGATTCCCTTCAACAGCAATATTATGCTACCCACTTACTTACAGCTTCTATTCTATCTGCCCCGGCAGCCATTGTGGCAGCGAAAATTCTCCTTCCTGAAACAGAGGAGGTCAGCAAAGACCTAAAAGTACCCAAGGATAAGATCGGTACCAATGTGCTAGACGCTTTGGCCAATGGGACCATAGATGGAACGAGGTTAGCGGTTAATGTAGGCGTCATGTTGATGGTGTTTACGGCGATGATAAGCCTGCTCAACTATATCCTCACAGATGTCATCGGTTCTATTGGAAATGACTACCTAAATCAGTTAGTTACGAATTTGTCTGGGGGAAAATACGAAGGGCTTACCCTGCAATACCTGCTAGGGATGCTATTTGCCCCCGTTGCCTGGATATTAGGCGTTGCCTCTGAGGATAGCGTTTTGATAGGACAATTGCTGGGTGAAAAGACCATCCTGAACGAATTTTTTGCCTATGCCTCTCTGGGAACTGCCAAGGCAGAAGGTTTAATCCTAAACGAGAAATCCGTCATTATCGCCACCTATGCCCTCTGTGGCTTCGCCAACTTTGCCTCTATCGGAATACAGATTGGAGGTATTGGAGCATTGGAGCCCCAACTTAGGCCCCGTTTGGCTGCCATGGGGATCAAGGCCCTAATTGGCGGGACCATCGCCGCCTTTTTTACGGCGACTATTGCGGGGATGTTGTATCAGCTTTAGGGTTGATAGTCCACAGATTGAGGGGCGAGGAGTGAGGAGTGAGTAGAAAAGTCAGCAATCCTCTCAGCTCTCACTTCTCAGCTCTCACCTCTCTCCTCTCAGCTCTCTCCTATTTGCGACCGGGGTCTATAAACTTTCTACCCATGTAAGAAATTTTTTGATTTTCATACATTAGTGTATCTTTGAGCCCGTAGATAACACCAAAATACCCAAATAATTACCTGAAGAATATGTTAGGAAAAACCACTGGTGAGAAAGTAGTACGCTTCAAAAGTACTTCCGATAAAGACCAGTTTGCCAAGGAGCTACGTATGCGGGTAGCTCAATACTTCAAGGAGAATGGGATATCCAAGTATGCAAACACCGAGATGTATATCAAAACCGCTTTTGCGGCTATTTCCTGGATTGGAGTGTATGCATTGATTATGTCCAACACCTTGAGTCCTTGGGGTCTTATTGCTGCTTTTACAGCTCTGGGCTATGTCAACATCTTTATCGCTTTCAACATCGGACACGACGCCTGCCATAACGCCTATTCTTCCAGTATGAAAGTGAATAAGTTTCTGTCTTATTCCATGAACTTCATCGGGGCCAATAGCTATCTTTTTCGTCAGATGCACAATGCCCACCACATGTATGTGAATATTCATGGAACAGACGTGACCTTGGAAACGCATGGGCTCTTCCGCTTTACTCCGGATGAACCCTTCAAGCCCATTCACCGTTTCCAGCACATTTATACGCCTATACTTTACTCATTGGCGGCTGTTCAATGGGTAACTATGAAGGATTTTAAGTGGTTCTTTGGTGAGGCCCATATCGGCAACAACAAGAACCTTAAGCATCCCCCGAAGGAGTGGTTCCTCCTCTTTTTGACTAAGAGTATATACTATGGCTTACACCTGGTATTGCCTTTGATTTTCCTTAAGTATGCCTGGTGGCTGATCGTATTGGGATGGCTTTCCACTCACATTCTGCCCGGATTGACCTTCGCCTTGATTTTTCAAGTTACCCACGTATATGATGGCACCCATTATCCTATGCCCGATGACCACGGCAACATAGAAAATAACTATGCCATTCACGTATTGGAAACCACGGCTGATTTCAGCCGCGAGAACAGGTTGGGAAGCTGGTTGATGGGCGGAATTAATATTCACGTGATTCACCACATTATGCCGGGTGTATGTCATGTTCACTATCCCAAACTCACTAAAATTCTAATCGAGGTCTGTGAGAAACACGGGATTGAATACAAGGAAAACAGAACTTTCTGGATTGCGCTCAAGAAGCATATGCGCATGCTGAAGATTTTGAGTAAGCCCAATGCGACTGTGCCGAGATATAGGAAGCAGGCAGAGCCGGCTTTGTCGGTGAATGCCTAGAGACGCCAGTTTTAATCGAAAGAGAACCCGTAGAAGATTTTGGTCTTCTACGGGTTATTTTTGGGGAGTAGTCTAGGGAGATTTTTTGGGTCTTAGTGGGACCACCATCTTAGGCCAAAATAGGGGCTTTTTGAACCACATATCATTATAAAATGAAAGACATTAAGCCCAAAGTAGTTAAAAACTCTGTGAATTCGCTCTTAAAAATGAGAACCTCAACGTTAACCTTTTACCTAGGAAAGTTCGTATATTAGAAGTATGAACCAAGTGAGAGATATAGTAGCTAGCATTAAGCCATTAACCACTTCAGATAAGTGGGAATTGCTTAAACAAATTTCTGCGATGCTTCAGGAAGAGTCTAATCAATTGGAGTCAGATTTTATATTGACACCAGAAATGGAGAGGGAAATTATGGAGGATTTGCGGAAAATACGATCTGGGGAAATGGAAACAATTCCACTTGAAAAAATGGATTTCTATAAAGAAGGGTTAGAAAAAGACTGGATTTAATGTACCGTATTAAATTCTCTCGTCGCGCAGCTGATACCCTATATGATTCGATTTCTTTTTATGAAAATGCAAAATTAGGGCTGGGTGAAGAATTTCGCAGGCAGCTACTAAAACGAGTGAATACTTTCCAACTTATGCCTTTTCAAGGGAGAATGCATAAATTACCAGACGGCCAAGAAATTCAAATTACGCCATTTCCCACTCATATTAAGCCCCAATTTAAACATGTAATCATTTTCAATGTCAATGAAAGACAGAAAGAAGTGATTATTCTTAATATTCCTCATACATCAACTAATTGGAAGGCCGAAATTCTAGGGGATTAGCCTAGAAAATCATTTGTAATTTCATAGTCCCCCTCAGACCAACATCCTCTAGATAAAACAGCCCCTAAATCCAGACAAAAATTTACTGAGATTCATCACCGTAGTCATTCTAATTCCAAGGGTTTCTATAGCTATCCCATCTAAACTTTATGGCCAATCCCAATTTTAGTCTGATACCTTTCGGGAGATAAACTCAAACTTTTTGGTCTTCCTTTTGGGAGCTAAGGCAAGCAACTTTACTACGAAAGCTACTGAAAGAACAAGAATAGGCAAGCCCAAGCCTAGGCCATAATTCCATGCAATAGCAAAGCTGATCTAAAAACCTATAAAAGGAACAATCGGTAAAAGCATTCCCTTAGCTGCTCATTCCCTCATAGATTTCCCGGATCTTTCTCCTGTTAATATTCACTTTTTCCCAGTTAATAATTCCCGTAGAGTTGCTATTGAATTTCATTCCTGCTTCACTCGTCCATAAGACTAGATTTAGGATGGCATAGAGCCTAACGATATTTTGCTCAGATGCATTTAATCCCAGGAGGTGAAAGATTTCATTTAGGTATACTTCCCCATAGGGTTCGCCGTAATAACAAGACATAATCGTGCCAACAGCCGATAGATAATCTCCTTTTGTTAGGAAGTCTAAGTCCACCAGCCCGGCAAATTTTCCATCATGTATCATCACATTTTTAAAGTTGATATCATCATAATACCATTCCGATTCTAGTTGAAGGAAATAGGGCTTGAACTGGCTAAATAACTGGTGATAGATAGCAAGCGTTTCCTCATCTAATACCTGTGATTTTTCATTTCGATCAAGAACAGATTTTCTTTGTCCATCAATTTCTTCCCAAAAACTCCTAGGGTTTTCCTCTGGCGAAGCCAATAATCTTCTTATTTCTTGTTGTGTAGCTGTGGAATGGAACTTTTGTACGATAGCTGAAACCTCAGCGGCAATTAATTTGAGTTCTTCATCACTCAAGGTATGGATGACCAGTCCCAGGTCCTTCCCTTCAATTTTGGTTAATATATGGTAACAAAAGGGGAAATGCTCTTTTGAATAATCTTCAGCTACAATAGTGGGTGTTTTTATCTGTAATTGCTTATACAACGGCAAAAACCGATGGGTTCCATACAGAATCTCCTTGTGCTGATTCATTCTAAGGATAAAACTCTCGGAATTAAAAGTTAATTCATACACTTCATTGCATATGCCAATCTTTTTTCTCTCAATGCTCAGTGGAGCTTTATTAAAAACGCTTTCACTTACTTTTTGAATTTGTGTTTCATTCATGTCTAAGGTGCTTAGGAAAATACCTATCTCCGAATATTCTGTGGGTAATGATGAATGGATCTCCTTCAAGGAGGCTTCTTCTATCCGCTACTGAGCTCTATTCTGCTCCAACTGTGGGATTAGCTCCTCCTTCACCCACTCAAAATCTGGCCAAAGCTTCAAGGCTTGCCGGTAGGTACTTTCTGCCTTGTCCCATTCTTCGGCCTTTTCATAGGCTTGCCCCAGCCAAGCCAAAGTGTGGAGGTAGAGCCAGTTGTATCGATACTTATTATTGGACTGCTCGAATAAGCCCTGGGCCTTGGAAAAGTATTTAATGGCTTCTTGGTTGCTACCGCCAAAGAGTTTGGGAGAATGGTACTTGGCATTGGCCATTTCGACCCAAACGGCGGGATGCGTGGGACTCATTTGGGTGCCGTCATTGAGGTATCTGAGTGAACGGGGACCCAGGTAGATGCCCTTAGCAGGGGAGAGGCCAATTTTCAAGCCATATAGGCCACCTATGAGGGCTTTTAGTTCTCCTTTTTTAGGATATTGCTTGAGAGTGCTCTGGGCTAGACTTAGGGTTTTTTCTAATTGGGCAGAGGCTTTGGATTTGGTGCTTTCTTGAGAAAGGAGGAACCCAATTCGACCGTATTGGGCTAGCAATAGTTCGTATTGGACTTCAAAGTTGGACTTGTTGGAGGCGAGCTTTTCCAATTCACTGATTCCCTCCTCCCAAGCGTTTTTATTTCCGGATACATAGCCTTGGTAGATTTTCTTTTGGCTACTTTCCAAGGATTGCGAGGAGATTTCGTGGAAACTCATAATGAGGAAGAGGAGAAAGAAGATATCTTTTTTATTTATTTTCATATTACTTGAAAAATTCTTCCACCTTGTGAATAGCATTGGGAAGGGAAAATACCACGACTCGGTCTCCCGCTTGGATGTGCACATTTCCTGAAGCAGAAAAGCTTTCTTCGCCGCGAATAACCCCGGCAATAACAGCATCGCGTGGGAAATTGAGCTTGCGGATGGGAAACTTGGTGATTTTGCAGTTGTCGTGGACGATGAATTCCAAAATTTCGGATTCTACCCCGTGTAAGCTGGTAATCGCTTCTACCTGCCCTTCTCGCACATAGCGGAAAATGTTGTTAATGGCAATCATTTTCTTATTTATCAATGTATCGATCCCAATGTTTTGAGAAAGGCTGATATAATCCATGTTTTCTACCAGGGCGATGGTCCGCTTTACCCCGTGATTTCTTGCCACCAAACAGGAAATAATATTGGTCTCTGAATCCCCCGTAACGGCGATAAAGGCGTCCATATCCTCAATCCCCTCTTCTTCCAGAAACTCGACATTGTTGCCATCTCCGTGAATAATCAAGGCCTCTGGAAGTTCGTCGGCTAATTCAAAACACTTCTGTTTGTCCTGCTCAATAATGCGCGCCTGGTACTTATTTCCCAGTTTTTGGGCAGTCAGTTTTCCGATCAAGCCTCCGCCCAGGATCATAACATTTTTTATCTGGAATCCCGCTTGCCCCGTTAATTCGCTAATATGTTTAATGCAGGTAGGCTGGCTAATGAAATAAATATGGTCCCCCACTCGGAATTTAGTGTCTCCGCGTGGGATTAGGGTATTGTTATTACGGTGAATAGCCACCACGGTAAACTGAATATCGGGCAACAGCTTTACCGCTTCTATCAGTGTCATGCCTACTATGGGGGCTTGCTCGTACAGAATCATCCCTGTGAGGGATAGTTTTCCATCGCCAAACTCAAAGGAATCCGTTACGGTAGATAATTTGATGAGACGAAAAATCTCTTTGGCGGCCAGGTCTTCGGGAAATACCATGGCATCGATTCCCAGGGCTTGCATATCCAGCTTTTCCCGATCAATCTGAAACTCTGGGTTGGATATACGCGCAATGGTTCTTTTAGCTCCCAGGTGCTTGCCAAAAATGGCGGTGGTAATATTGGCCTCTTCCAAGGACGTAGCCGAAATGAGGAGATCGGCTTCTTTTACCCCCGCCTGCTCCAACAATTGGATGGAGATCCCATTGCCCTTTAGGGTGCCTACATCCAGATGAGATTCGGCGTGTGAAAGCCTTTCTTCACTTAAGTCAACCAAAACAATATCGTGTTCTTCATTTGAGAGCATTTTGGCTACGTGAAACCCCACTTCTCCCGCACCTATTATGATAATTCGCATGATTCATTTTTTCTTGAGACGACAAAGGTAAGGAAAAAGAAAAAAGGCTCCACAGACTTTACCTGAGGAACCTTTTTATGAGGTATATAAGACCTGTTTAGGAAACAGGCTTAACAGTTTTGATAATTCTGGCAGCTACCTTGTAGGGATCGGCTGCAGAGTTGGGGCGACGATCTTCGAGATATCCCTTCCAGCCGTTTTCAACAGTTGCAATAGGGATACGAATGGATGCTCCTCTGTCAGAAATACCGAAGCTGAACTTGTCGATCGCTTGGGTTTCATGTAGACCGGTCAAGCGTAGGTGGTTGTCAGCGCCATAAACTTCTATGTGTTCTTTGATAACGGGTGCGAAGGCATTACAAATCTCTTCGTACTTTTCTTTGCTTCCGCAAGTTCTCAATACATTATTTGAGAAGTTGGCGTGCATTCCAGAACCATTCCAATCCCCTTGAACAGGCTTTGCATGCCAGTTGATAGCAATTCCATAAGATTCAGCCGTTCTTTCTGCCAAGTAGCGGGCTACCCATATCTGATCGCCAGCAGACTTAGCTCCTTTGGCAAATACCTGGAATTCCCACTGGCCGGGAGCCACCTCGGCATTAATCCCTTCTACGTTCAGGCCTGCATCCAAACAGAGGTCCAAATGTTCTTCAACAATATTCCTTCCATAGGCAGCACTGGCACCTACTCCACAATAATAAGGCCCTTGGGGACCTGCATATCCATTGGCAGGAAAACCCAGCGGTTTTTGAGTTTCTGGATCCCAGAGAAAATATTCCTGTTCGAAACCAAACCAAAAGTCATCATCGTCATCGTCTATGGTAGCACGTCCGTTGGATTCGTGGGGAGATCCATCTGCAGACAAAACTTCTGTCATGACGAGGTAGGCATTTTTTCTTCCGGGGTCCGGAAAAATTGCAACGGGTTTCAACAAGCAATCAGAAGCACCGCCTGGAGCTTGTTCGGTAGAACTACCATCGAAAGACCACATGGGGCATTCCGCTAGTGTACCCCCAAAATCTGAAACTATTTTGGTTTTACTACGAAGACTCTGAGTGGGCTTATACCCATCCAGCCAAATGTACTCTAGTTTGTGTTTAGCCATTTGATAAGAATTGAGATATTTGTATAGATATTTTTGAAAATTTCAGTAAATCTACTGACAAAATACTAATTTGAAAAAATATAGCCTTACATTTTGACGAATTATCCCTTTTTTCGGAGAGAATTGGGGAAGAATTAGGTAAATTTGCCTAATTCCTTCGGTAAAATTAGGAATTATTGTGCCAATTTCTTGTACTTTTGTCGAAAAAAGACGGATTTGTCTCTGGTTTGTGGGATTATCTAATTTTTGCGAGCAAATTTGAGCTTTTAGGGTTTAAAAATAATTGAATGGACCATATTTCCCGACAACGTGCCATAGAGCTGATTCAAACGCGTACAGTTGAACTTTCTCCTCTTTCCACCTTAGACTCTGCTGAGATTTATGGGTCGCATGTATTTAGTAAAAAGGTCATGCTTCATTATTTGTCTCAAGATATTTACAAGAAGCTGGAGAAATGTATGGAGAGTGGGGATAGCCTGACCAGAGATATAGCCAATCCCGTTGCCAATGCAATTAAGGCTTGGGCCATTGACAATGGGGTTACCCATTTTACCCACTGGTTTCAACCATTGACCGGATTGGCTGCTGAAAAGCACGAGTCTTTTCTCGAAATTTCGGATGGAGAACCCATTTACAATTTCTCAGGAGAAGAACTCATACAGCAAGAGCCAGATGCATCCGCCTTTCCACATGGGGGCTTGCGAAGCACATTTGAAGCTCGGGGTTTTACTGCCTGGGACTCGAGTTCGCCGGTTTTTATTTTTCATACCAAGTATGGAAAAACGCTATGTATACCCACTATTTTTGTGTCATTTCGTGGGGAAGCCCTCGACTATAAGATTCCTTTACTTCGTTCAATAAGCTTGTTGGACAAAGCGGCAACAGCTGTATGCAAATTATTTGACAAGGGTATTCAACGGGTAATTCCCACACTGGGTATGGAGCAGGAGTTTTTTCTCATTGATGAGGCATTTTACAACCTTCGTCCAGATCTTATACTTACCGGAAGAACCTTAATAGGCACATCGTCTGGGAAAGATCAACAACTGGGGGACCATTATTTTGGGGCAATACCGGAACGAGTATATGCTTTTATGAATCAGATTGAGCAGGAAGCGCATAAGATAGGCATTCCCCTCAAAACCCGACACAACGAAGTAGCTCCCGGTCAATATGAATGTGCCCCCTATTTTGAAGAGCTGAATGTGGCGATTGACCATGGCTTAATGCTTATGGACATTATGGATCGGGCAGCCAAACAACACAAATTCAGGATAGTATTCCACGAAAAGCCATTTTTTGGCATCAATGGATCTGCCAAACACAACAATTGGTCTTTACAAGCAGATAATGGCAGAAACCTGCTTTCTCCAGGGAAGGTACCCCGTGACAACTTGATGTTTCTCGCTTTTTTTACCTCAGTGATTCGGGCCGTTTATGAATATGAAGATTTGGTGCGGGCAAGTGTAGCTTCGGCAGCCAATGATCATCGCTTGGGGGGCTCCTCTGCCCCTCCGCCGATTATCTCCATATTTATGGGGGCAGAGCTTACCAAAGTTTTGGATGACATCATCAGCCCTCCCAGGAAGAAAAAAGCCAACGCCAACAATCCTTATCTCAAATTAGGGATAAGCAAAATCCCCGAACTATTTTGGGACAATACAGACCGAAACAGAACCTCTCCTTTTGCTTTTACCGGGAATAAGTTTGAATTCAGGGCGGTGGGGGCTTCGGCTAATAGTTC
Source organism: Bacteroidia bacterium (assembly GCA_965263105.1). Taxonomy (GTDB): domain Bacteria; phylum Bacteroidota; class Bacteroidia; order J057; family J057; genus JBCCTX01. The sequence goes on from CBDHGL010000003.1 coordinate 4,509,846, forward strand.
GAATCCCATGATGATCCTCAATGTCATTGTGGCAGATCAACTGGAAAAATTTCAGAAAACGGTCAGAGGGAAGATGAATAGAGGACGGAAAAAGGAGTTGGCTATTCTCGATGTCATCAAGGAAAATATACAGGCTAGTAAGCCCATCCGCTTCGAAGGGAATGGGAATAGCGACTATTGGATAGGGGAGGCACGTAAGCGAGGCCTGTCCTATGCTCAAAGTACCCCAGAAGCCCTGGCAAGTTACCTTGCTAGCAAATCTATTAAGCTATTTACCTCCCACAAAATTTTTTCAGAATCAGAGCTGAAAGCCCGATATGAGGTTCTTCTGGAAAATTACCTGGCCCAAATCCGCATAGAATCTAATGTGTTAGGGGATCTTATTTCCACGCAAATTCTTCCAGTAGCTATTTCTTATGAGAAAGACCTGTTGATCAATATGCAAATGAGTATGCAGGTAGGGATCGAGGAGGAGTTGCTTACAGAGGGAAAATTGCTCCTTCGTTCTCTGAGAGAAAAAATAGAAAGCTTGCTGAAATACCTTCGAGAAATGGGGGAGGAAAAAGCCAGAATTGAAGAAATGAGTTCCAAGCAGGAGATTGCCACCGCGTATTCAGAACGCATTCTTCCTTATTTTTCGAAGATAAGAGTCCTTGCAGATGCGTTAGAAGAACTCCTTCCCGATAGCCAGTGGCCCTTGCCTAAGTACCGGGAAATGTTGTTTATTAAATAAGCAGGAAGACTATAGACCACAGTTAATAGTCCACAGTTTTAAGATCTAGGAGCTACCTTAAGCTACCTGAAAACAATCTTCCTTACCTGGTCTTACCTAAGTAAGTGGATAAAGGAAAGTGGGTATTTTTTCATGGAATGAAAAGTTTACCCTGTAGGGGTATCCTATGGGTAGATTCATAATGCCCCCCTATTCCGCCGGCGAGGTATCCAAGTTGATACCTCGCCGGCGATAAAAAGGGATGGGGGACCTTTTCTACCCATATTAGGTACCTAACGGCACCGGGATTCTCCTGCGAGAAGAGGGCCTTTGAACTCATATAAAATGTTCCCTAAATGAATCAGAGAAATCATTCCCTGATTTCTTTTGTCCACTTACTTAAATTGCTATGGACCGTGGACTATCGACTCAAAAAAATTCTCTCCCCTCATTAAACCATTGGAAAGTTGTGATGTCAAAAGGTTGGATTTCGAAATCGACCATACTAACATCACATAACAAAAATTTATGAAAGCGATTCACGCAACTAAACCATTTTCCTTTGGATCTTGCTCACTTTTAGCTCTGGTATTTTTGCTTGCTTTAAGCTCCTGCCAAGAAGAAGATAATTCTATGACCTCAAATCTAAGTTTTGATGATGGGGTAGAATTGTCTTTGGACGAAGCGGATGCAGAAGCCACTTTTGAAGAACTGGAAGAAATTGCGCTCGGGGTAGAAGAGGAGGCTCTATCGGATCCCGAACGCAGGCTGGCAGCTCCGCCGATTATTTTGTGGCGCTGCGCAGAGATTGAAAGAGACACCGCAGAAAAAACGATTACCATTGACTTTGGAGATGGGTGTGAAGGGGCCGACGGAAGGGTAAGGAGAGGGACCATCCTAATCTCTTACAACAGGAGACTCCATATTCCTGGCGCTAGCCGAAGCATTGAATTTATCGGCTTTTCGGTGGATTCGGTTGAGGTTGAAGGAAAAAAGACCCTTACCAATACAACTGAGAATGCTGAAGGCTACTTAAGCTATCAGAGTACCCTCGAGGGAGGAAAAATTACCTGGCCAGATGGCAGCTTCGCCACCCGAGAAGTAAACCGAACTCGTACTTGGATCCGAGGCAATAATCCCTCTCAGGATGAATTTCAGATTACAGGTTCTGTAGAAGGAGTTACCCGTAAAGGAAATACCTATGCTGTTTCTATTGATGAACCACTAGTCTATAAGCGTATCTGTAGAAGGTCTGGGATCTTCTTGGCGGTTTCTGGGATAAAAAGTGTTTCCAACTCAGCAAAGGGAGATCTGGAGATAAACTATGGGGAAGGGGAATGCGATTCCTCGGTTACCTTGACCATAGGAGAGGAAAGCAAAGAAGTTGATATCCGCCGCGAGTGGAGGAAACGAAATAGAAGAAATTAAGCGACTGAAATTTAACCATGTGAGAACAAGTGGGTAGGGCTTCGGTCCTACCTTTTTGGGTTTTTCTGATGAAAACTGTAAAAAAAGAAGGGTTTTGGAGAATACGTATTTTCCCTCCCTTTTTCTGCCAATATTGGCAGTATGAAGCGCTTCGCGATTCACACCTCAGTAGAATTAGAGAAATATTCCCCCATCAGCAGGCGCATAGCGACTGCCACCTGTGAGAATTAGTAGAAATTAGGTGCCAGTCGCTACGCGCCTGGATATAATAGGGCGAAATATGTGCTACAAAGGGGCAAATCGCTAACGCGCTTTGGATAACCCCCCCCATTTTCTCCTCCTTTTCAGGAGGAGTCCCCTATCTGAAAGTTAGGGGGAGGTGGTCCAAAAAACCCTACCAGATTAGCTCGAGAGAGGGTGGGCTCATGAGGCCCCCTTTTTTGTTTCCCCCAGAGGGGGAAAAGGAGATTATTGGGTTGAAAGTAAATAGTAAAGAGAATATGGCTAATTTTTTGGAAGAGGATTGCTAATTTGGGTTCATGAAACCAAGTATTTTTCTCCCCTTAGTGGCTTTCATTATAGCCTTCAATTTTTCCTGCAATCCCTCTTCTGAAGTTGATGAATTTCGGCCCCATATCATTTTTCTGCTGACAGATGATTTGCGCCATGACGCAATGGGTTTCAAAGAAAACCCTTACGTTAAGACGCCCCATTTGGACCAACTGGCTGAAGAGGCAACCGTATTTTCTCACAATTACCACGTCAGCCCGATCTGTATGCCCAGTCGAGCAAGTCTAATGACAGGTAAATACCTGGGCACACATCAGGTTGGGTTCAACAAGCCCACCAAATTTGTGCTGACAGAGGAGGAGTTTGACTTGTCTTATCCGGTCTTGCTCAGAGAAAGTGGATACTACACCGGTTTCATCGGAAAATTTGGTTTTCCCGTTCGAGGAACGGAAAAGCTGCCCAACCAACAGGGAGATCCACATGAAGATGCCCTGCCCGTGGAAGCTTTTGATTCCTGGATGGGCTTTCCCCACCAGGGATCCTATTTTCCCAAGGAGGGAGCCTTCAATGGGCATGAAAATTTCTCTGATGCCTCTCATTTAAATGAGTTTATGGGAGATCAGGCGATTGATTTTATTCGCCGAGCTGAAGGCACAAAGCAGCCTTTTTGTCTCTCCGTAAGCTTCAAAGCCCCCCATGCCCCCTTTACCCCAGAATCGGATATGCGGGCTTTGTATGATTCTCTCTTTATTCCCCGTATGGTTAATGACAAGCCAGAAGCCTTTGATATTTTACCTAAAATTGTTCAAACCAAGAGTAGAAACGCCATTCGCTACTTTGGGAAAGGGGAGAGATATGAGCCTGTGTGGCACCTTGAGAGAGACTCTGCCTATCAGGAATTTATCAAAAATTACTATGGTCTCATTTCCGGAGTAGATCGGGTGGTAGGGAGGATTAGAAAGGAGTTGGAGAAATTGAACTTGGCGGATAATACGGTTATCATTTTTACCTCTGATAATGGTTTCTTTTGTGGCTCTAGACAACTTACTGGTAAAGGCTTGCTATATGATGAGTCCGCCAGGGCCCCTTTGATAATTTATGATCCCAGGAAGGAGCGTGAGCCAATCCATATAAGTCAGCTGGTCTCCCAAATCGATATAGCGCCCACTATCCTTTCTTATGCAGGAATCGAGACTCCTGCTTCTATGCCGGGTATTCCGCTGCAAAGGCTCATCCAAACCCCGGAAACTCCTCTTCACGAGGCTGTATTTGGGGAAAATAATTTTGCCAATGGGCTTCCGACCCTTTCAGAGGCTCCAGATCCGAAAAATTACCAGTCCATGCGTTCAAAATTTGTCCGAACAGAACGATATAAATACATTCGATACCACGAATGCCGTCCCGTAATAGAAGAACTTTGGGACATGCAACAGGACCCGGGAGAAACGATCAATTTGGTGAAAGATCCCAATTTTCAAGAAATTTTGGAAGAAATGCGAGGCAGATTAAACGCTTTTGAAGAAAGATTCGTCTTAAACTAATAGATGGAAAAACTTCACATTCTAAACGGTGAAAGCCTTGCCTACCAATTGAAAGATGCAGGCTGGGAGGGAACCTATATGGTTTGGAAGGAAGCCCTGTGTCAAGGTCCTGTTCAATACCCTCAACACCATGATGATGGCCTAGATGCCCGGGAAGCCTATTTATCTGGGAAATATGGTCCTGGGGTTAAGGATACCTATAAAGAATTTCGGCACATAATTTCCTGGTTGGTCGATCTGGACTATATGAAGCAATTTGATGAAATTGTGTGCTGGTTTGGGGCCGACTATTTTTGTCAGGTAAATTTTATAGCCCTGCTCAGCATTTGGCATCAGGAGTACTTGGATCTGCCTCCTATTTCTTTGGTTTCTACCGACTATCATCCAGAAGTAGGCCATGTTACCTGCCTGGGCAATTTGACCCCTCAGCAACTACTTGGGATTTTTCCCGGCAGAAGGGAAATCGACGACGAAATGATTCAGGTTGCTGATATTCTCTGGCGATTATTTACCAGCGAAGACCCCTTGCCCCTCAACTCCTTTCCCAACCCCATTCCCCACGATGAACTGAATTGGGGGAAAATTATTCGCTTGCATAAAGAATTATTTCCCTCTACCCTTAATGGCTTGAATGTATTGGAAGAGCGTATCCTAAATGAATTGGCTGAGTCTGAAAAACCGATGAAAAAATTAATTGGTTCTCTCCTCCGCAAAGACTTACACTACGGTTTGGGAGATAGCCAGTATGTACAAATCGTAGAAGGGCTTTTTCCCAGCCTTATCCAAGGGGAAGGCGATGGATGGGATCGAATGGTGAAGTTGACGCCCTTTGGCGAAGAAATTCTAGGGGGACAAAAGAAGGTGGATCGATCCCTACTTAAAGCGGAAAGGGTAGGAGGTGCTTCTGAGTTACACTTTGCTTGGGACAAGGGGCAGCAGGTGCTGGTGAGGAGAAGAGGATAATTCCAGTAGTATCCATCCGGCTTAATCTGTTGACCGGTGTTTTCAAAAAGAATCCTTTGAGAAGGAGAGTCTGTACCTTAATCCCCAATTCTAATCTAATAACTTTTCTACAGAAATATCTTCGTCTAAATCTGGCCAATGAATTCCTTCTACCTTACCGATTAATCGATAGTTTAGTAATTGTTCCATTGTTGCGTTTCTCAAAAGTGGGCATTTTGATCACAGATCTACCCATCTAACGTTTTGTCCAGTACAGAAAAAAGTTCTTTCATTTTGTTCTACCAATTTACGCATTTCTGAAATTTCAGGTACTGCCGCCTGCTCGATTATAGCATATTTATTTCATGTCCCCATTTTACTATTCGGTTTCGCTATTTAGTAAAAAACATGATTATGAATGTAGATTTATCATCTTTGAATTGGCTAGCAATGGGTATTTGTTTGGTTGTTGGCCAGGTATTTTTATCCCTATGGTTTATCGTAATTTTTGGCACTCCATGGGCCAAAGAATATGGAGTTCAGGATAAAAAGCAACACACTAAAGAAATTCCGGGATATACTTATGGAATTCAGGCCTTCTGTACGTTGATGCTAATTATTGGACTGGCCATAATGCAGTCAATAATGGGGGTTGAATCGTTGCTGGAAGGGCTTTTATTGGGATTGTTCGTGGCGTTCTTCTACACGATAGCGACAGCTTTTCCCGGATATATTTTTCTGAAACGAACAAAAGCATTTTTAATGGCTATTGGAAGCCAGACCATCTTGATTTTAATCGTGTCGATCATTTTAGCCGTCTGGAAATAGATTCAGATATCAAGCATTTGACCTATTCAGTTGCTTGATTTTTTGACTTTCGAGAAAGGCCTTCTCGTAGGTATTTTCCGTAAGCTTAATCGCTTTTTCCAGGTTCTCCTGGCCGGCTGACTTGTTGTTTTGCGCAAATTCATATTCTGCATATGTGGCGTAATATAAATAGGCTCTTGCTTCCAGCTTTTCGGGATTAATCTCGGAAAGGAGTCGCTTTGCCTGAGGATAGTTCCTTTTTTCGAGATGAAGAATAGCCATGTTGAGCAAAGCATAGGGTGATTTATCCAACTCATAGAGCTGCTTATATAGCTCTATTAATCTATCCCAGTTGGTAGTTTCGTATGTCGAAGCTTGAACATACTCTGCCGCAATTGCGGCTTCCAGGTGATAATGACTGAGTCTGTCCGTATCCATCGCCTTGTTCATCGCTTCATGTCCTATCATAACTAAGGGGTAATACCAAAGGGAACGATCTTGTTCCTTCAACCGAATTATCTCACCAGAATCGGTGATTCGACTTTTAATTCTGGCTGATTGAAAACTTAACAGAGCATGAAGCGCATAGGCATTAGAAGTCTGGGAGATTTCTTTTTTTAACAAACAATTTGATAATCTAATGGCTTCGCCGCAAAGGTCTTCGCGGATAATTCTATCCTTTTTTGCGGAGTAATAGCCTTCATTAAAAATGAGATAGATAACCTCCAACACTCTTTCAATTCTCGATTTTAATGGCTCTCCTGTGGGGATTTCAAAGTTTAGGTTTTGTTCTATAATCTGTTTTCTGGCTCTCATGAGCCTTTTTTTAACTGTCTCCTCTTTTAATAATAAGGAAGTTGCGATTTCTTTTCGGCCAAATCCGGAAATTGTTTTTAAGGCAAATGCGATTTGATCTTTGGGGGCTAAGAGCGGATTACAAGCAGCAAATAACATCCGAAGTATGCTATCGTCCACTTCATTTTCTGTGAATAGTTCACTTATGGCATGAGTTTCTATTCCTGTGTTTAGCTTGTGGATACGGGCGTCTTCAGCAGAAATTTTCCGAAGTAAATCAATTATTCTGTGTTTTACGGCTTTGACCAACCAGGCTTCAGGGTTTACAGGAGTTTTGATTTGCCAGGATTTTAGCGCGTAAATAAAAGTGTCTTGAATGGCGTCCTCGATAATATCCAGATGTTTTAACCCAAATATTCGGGTGCAAATGGAGACCATCTTTCCATACTGGTGTCTGAAAAGATGGTCAATATTTTGCCGGTTTTCCATTAATTGTAATAGATCAATTCTCTTATCTCAACCGTTCCGCCAAGATCATAATCGGGATAGTCTTCGGCAATCTTTGATGCATCATCAAAGTCCTTCGCTTTAACAATGTAATAGCCGCCTATTATTTCTTTAGCTTCAACAGAAATTCTATCAGTTACAGTCCGTTCACTTCCAGAAATCCTTTTCAGAGGACTCTGCAAGGCATTTCCACTTTTCATTATTCCAGACTCAGCCATTTTTTGCTGCCAACTCATCCATGATTTCGCTCTTTTTTCAATTTCTTCCATGGAGAGGTTCATTTCGCCATAATCTACTCCCATGAAGATTAACATAAATTCTTTCGATTCCATTTTCTATTGTTTTTAGGTTATAGAATAGTAACGATGCACAAACCGTTTTTGGGGACATGTATTTTTGTTAAATATGGAATAACGAGTGGGCTGTAGGGTATAATTCGTTTCCGTCAAAAGTTAGGAAAGGGCGCTTTATGGCAGATTCCAATAGATCATGGCTTCTTATTTATGGAGTCCCTCAAAATTCTGGAATGAGGTAAAATACCTTATGGGTTTAGGAAAACCCTACAACGTTTTATGTTATTCTGATTCAACTAAATATCTGCCCCAATCTCGCATAGCTTGGAAAATAGGTACAAGTTCTCTTGCCTTATCTGTTAAACTATATTCCACTCTGGGAGGGGTTTCAGCATAGGATTGACGGGTTACTAATTTATCCTCCACCAACTCTGCTAAGTGAGAGGTTAATACCTTTCTGGAAATCTGGGGGATTAGATAATCTATTTGCCCAAATCGCTTAGGGGACTTTCGTAAGGCTAAAATAATAATAGGCTTCCATTTCCCTCCCACCACGCGCAATGCAGCTGTTAAGGGGCATTTATTTAAATCCATACTTAGTAATTCTTTGATTTAAGTTACCCAAAAGTAACTAATTATTGTTACCAGCGAGTAACCACTTTTTTATGTGATTCCAACAGATTAGTATACAAATGTAACTAATAACAGTAACTTTGTGTAACAATTGATAAAATAATATAGAAATGATGAAGAAGATTAATTTCATTCTACTGGCCACCTTGTTTTCGATTATATCCATGATATCCTGTGATGACGATAATGATAGTATGCCGACTCCTGAAGTATTGAATATACCGAGTGAGCTCTCGATTGATGAAAACGGTTTTCATCCAGAGGATATCAAAATAGCAAACAATACGGTATATGTAAGTGGAGCGCTGACGGGAGCAATCCTTTCATTCGACTTAACTGAAGAAAATCCGACAGCACAACTTTTTGCTGCTGCCGAAGCAGGTTATTCCCAAGCATGGGGATTAGAAAGTGACGACAAAGTATTGCTTAGTCTGCTTAATAATGTTGATTTTTCTGGAAACCCTCCTGGTCCCAGCAAGTTGGTAGAATACAGTCTCTCTACGGGTAACAAGACTAATGAATGGGATTTACCTGCTGGAACTGCTGCACATACAGTATCAATTGTAGACGGTAAATATTATGTGACCGATGCTTTTCGCCCTACCCTTATTGAAGTAGATCCGAGTACAGGAAATGTTAACGGCAGTTGGTTTACTTCCACTCAATTAAATGAGGGTTTTGGAGCAACAATTTATAACGGTGCTGATGGCTTTTATGCCCATGTTGAAACAAGCTTTTGGTACATTCCTATTCGTAACGGGCAACCTGGGACTATGGAAGAAGTAAGCCTTTCAGGTTTGAGTGGAGACCCTGTTCGTGTAGATGGGAGTACTTGGGTAGCTGATCAAAACACCCTGTATTATACCTATAATGATGTACGCGATCCCGCTGATGCAGGCATAGTTTACAAACTAGAATTTTCCGAATCCACCACAGCAATAGGCAGCGTAGTTTCAACAGGCCTTGATGATCCTTCAGGTATCTGGTATTTGGAGGACAATGGCTCTGAATATCTTTTTGTGTGTGAATCTCAATTTGGAGGGGGATCTGGAGTTAGCTCTTTGGAATTCCCCTTTACCATTCAAGTAATAAGCCTTTAACTTCAAAATTAATGAACAACAAAAACATAAAATAGGATTACTCCTAAAAACATGTTTTCCAAATTCTTAACAAATAAAGAACCATAACAATGAATTTTAAATCAATCTTAATTGCGTGTGCAATGTTAACGGGGACTTTTCTTACAAATGCCCAACCCTCAGTAAAATCTCTTGGAGCGTTAGAATTTAACCCCGAAGGTGTATTGTTTGTGGGAGATAATCTTTCAGGAGCAATTCATGCAATTGACTTAACAACTGAGAATCGCACCAAGGAAAAATTTGAAATCAATGTGTATAATATTGATGCACAAATAGCGGCTATTTTAGGTACAGCTCCCCACAATATACAGATCAATGATTTAGCCGTACATCCCAAAAGTGGTGAAGCTTATCTTTCTGTCTCTCGAGGACATGGAGTAGAAGCGATGCCCGCTCTAGTAAAAATAAATGCGGAGAATGTGTTGAATACAGTTGATTTAAGCGCTGCACAAATTACTTCTCAAGCGTTGAGTAAAGTGCCCGATATCAGTATGCAATTTCGACCTCGCGGCTCCATGATGTCAGCACCTAGTGCCAAAGATATTGCTAAAGCTCAACGCTCCCGACGTATGTTTTCCATAATGGACATGGAATATCACAACGGAGAACTATTTGTTTCGGGAGTAAGCAATGAAGAGTTCAGTTCTATATTGCGTAGAATGCCTTATCCTTTTTCCGGGAAGGAGCGCATCAGCCATATAGAAATGTATCATATCGCCCATGACCAATATGAAAGCCGTGCTCCTATTCGCTCTATGCAGATTAAAAATATTGATGGTATAGACCAAATCGTTGCAGCCTATACCTGTAGCCCATTGGTATTAATTCCATTGACTGAATTAACAGATGGCGCGAAGGTCAAAGCCAGAACGCTTGGCGATATGGGAAATGGACAACCTCTTGATATGGTTACCTTTAATCTGATGGGGAAAGAAATGTTATTTGTAACCAATAAGGGTAGAACGCCCCAAGTGATACCCCTGGAAGGGTTGAATAATGCTAAAGTCGTTACCGATAAAGACTTTGAAAGAGGGGGCAAATTAGATATAAGTCCTGTTATGCCTTATGGTCCCGTTGGAGAAGGTGTTATGTTTGTAGGATCTTCTCTTCACATTGACTTACTGAATGAAAATCAGTTCGTCTCCTTGACCAGAGATGCTCCAACAGGGAGTTTAGATTTGGAAACACTTATGACCATGGCTCCTTTTAAAATGAACAATATTGATGCGGCAGAGTTTGATTTTCCAAGCTATGAACCTCCTATGAATAAGGGTAAATAATGAGAATCATGAATCAAATAGAATCTATTGGTGTCCTGGAATTTAGTGAGGAAGGAATGCTATTTGTTGGCGATAACTTGGCAGGAGCTATACACGCAGTTGACTTAACTTTTGAAAGTAAAACAGAAGGAAAGTTTGAGGTAAACGTGTACAACATTGATGCGCAAATTGCTGCTGCCTTGGGCACTTCCCAGCCTAATGTACATATTAATGACCTTGCTGTTCATCCCAAAAGTGGCGAAGTGTATCTTTCTGTAACACGTGGTCACGGGCTCGATGCTTTGCCGGCTTTGATGAAGGTAGATGCGGCAAATCAAGTACATAATATTGATTTGTCTACGCTTCATATCAGCTCCCAAACCTTGAATAAATTAGTAGACGCTAATCAACGGTTTGCCTTACGGGGTACGATGGGAATGCCGCCAACCAGGAAGGAAATTGGTAAATCGAAACGGTCCTTAAGAATGCTTTCAATAGTAGGCATGGAATATCATAATGGCGAAGTCTTCATTGCTGGAATCAGCAATGAAGACTTCAGTTCGGTGCTACGTAGAATCCCTTTCCCTTTTAATGGTACAGAGTGCATTAGCCATATAGAGATGTATCATATTGCGCATGACATGTACGAAACCCGTGCACCTATTCGATCGATGTTGGTAAAAGAGATTGATGGCATAGACCAATTAATTGCTGCTTATACATGTAGCCCTATGGTCTTGATTCCTCTGAATGAATTAACCGATAATGCAAAAGTCAAAGCCAGAACGATTGGTGATATGGGCAATGGACAACCGATTGATATGGTCTCTTTTAAGATGAAGGGCAAGGAAATGCTTTTTGTTACCAACAATAGTCGAAGCCCTCGGGTAATTCCCGTTGAGGGACTCCATAACGCTAAGGCAGTTACAGATAAAGACTTTGAACGGGGACCAAAATTGGATTTGGGGCCTGTCCTTCCTTTTGGACCAATGGGGCAAGCCGTTATGTTTACCGGAACTTCCCTACGCATTGACTTACTCAACGAAGCACAATTTGTTTCCTTGAACAGAGATGCTGAAACGGGGAGTTTAGATTTGGAAACATTACACTGCATGATGCCAATTAAAATGCACAACGTTGTTGGAGCTTGGGATATTCCGAATCCAAGCGCTAGCAAAAAATAGATGGAATTGACACTTCGCTTTTACATACATGTTTTCCTTATAATGGTATTCCCTTCGGAACTATTTTCACAGATTGACTCCCCACTCATTTTGCCAACTGAACCGGGGGGAACAGTTCAGCTAAATATTTCTGCTTTTACACATGTGGATACAGAAAATTTTGCCTATGAATACTTAGCGGTTTTTGTGAATAATGAAGGAGCAAAAAATCCTTCAATCGCAGTTCAGGGAAGACATGTAATTAAGGGTGATTACCTGATTTTTTCCCCCTATTTCCCCTTTGAGAAAGGAATGACCTATATCGTTAAAGCCAAATATGCTGATGCGGATACAGATCATTCTTTTCAATCATTTCAGGTAGGAAAAAAGCTACCTGTTGATGAAGCAAAAGTGGTAAGCATATACCCTTCAGGTAATCAAGTTCCCGAAAACCTGTTAAGATTCTATATCTATTTCAATACGCCTATGAAGAAAGGCCAAGCATTGAAATATATACAATTGGCCGATACGGCCGGAAATATAGACAAGCAGGCTTTTATGGAATTCAAGCAAGAACTTTGGAGTCCTGATGGGAAACGGCTAACCTTATTATTCGACCCCGGACGTATAAAAAGAGGGGTTTCTACGAATAGGGAATTGGGTCCTGCTTTGCACGAAGGCAAGCGATACCATTTGACTATTTCAGCTGAATGGCAGGACGTATATGGTCAATCATTGTCAGTGGAAAAGACCCAACAATTTGTGGTTAGCCAAGCGTACCGACACTCCATAAATATAAAGGAATGGGAGGTAAATAGTCCCAAAGCCAATGGCCATAATCCCTTAATCATCCGTTTTGATAGGATGATGGATCATGCCTTGTTACAGTCCATGGTTCAGCTAAAAGACGATGAAAAAAATCTCGTGGCAGGACAGTGGGAAATATCCGCAGGAGGGCAGGAAGGGCAATTTATTCCTATAAAAAAATGGCAAAAAGGAACCTATCAGCTCGTTTTTGATAATCGTCTTGAAGATGTAGCGGGTAATAATCTAGAGTCCTTGTTGGACCAGATAAAGTCGAATAAAGAAAGTCCTGGCCATACTCACCAAACAATTGCTTTCAAAATAAGCAAGCCCTAATATGCTAGATAATTCTTTTCCCTCTTGAGCCCATACTTCCAGTTCCAATAAAAACTGCCCAAACCGCTACGAAGTCCGAGAAAAAAAATCCGAATTACCCAATTAACATCCAAACGATTAATTTAGCTAAGTGGCTAGTTTCCTTGTGTCGACTCCTATCTTTCTATCAGATTTGCCCCATTCTCGGCCCGGGCGGACCTGCGGGCTACAAGAGCTGAACTGGCGCTACCTAGGTGGCGCCAGCCGCCTACTCGGTTCTATGCTGTTTTTTTCTTCATTATTTAATTATTGACGAATCGCATTGACTGAACAGTTTGTAGTGTCTGATGGAACATCACGAATTGCTGAGTACTCAATGGAGAGCTGGCCTCTACCTTCGATAGTACCAGTGCCAGAAATTGTATAACTTATTGCCCCTCCAACAGACTGTTCTTTTATCTCTATCATGTTTTGCTCAGTAATAGTCGCAATCACATTAAGAGCTGGTTTATGAAAATTGTTTATCAATACTTCATTAGCCGCAGATGCAGATGCAGCTATCGCCCAAGTATTTGTTTCCGCAGAGTCTCCTACACAATTTGAAGACACATCAAAATTTCCAAGGATTTTGTCTCTGCTAAACTCCTCACAAAATTCCCCTTCAAATCCAGGAGGACAATCACAATCCCCATTTATACAAATTCCATTATTCAGGCATACGACATCATCGCATTCATTTCTACAGGAACTCATGAATAGTCCTGCTAATAACATTAAGAATAAAATATTTTTCAAGTACATCATTTGTTATTTAAATTTTAAGTGCCGATTATCTTCATAATTTATTTAGGCTAAAAAATGCAATTTTACGCTAGATTAGATATTTGTATAGGCAATTATAAAATTCAGGTTCTTCGGCAAAAGTGTTGGGTTATTTGGTGATTAATTACCTAATAATAGATATTTTTTGGGATCGAGACTTCATAGATTGAGTAATAGTGTAGAATGGTTATTTTACCGAGCACAGGTATTAAATATTCGTGTGTCCCCAGAAATTTCTTCTTATTTCGCTCTTTTTGTACCCTTCCGCTGCAGCCCCGTTTCCCTTTTTTCCTCTCCCAGGGGAAACTCAAAAGGGGTCTGGAAACGACCCAGGAAATCTGCTTGATTTCGCCAAGATTTACCCCTTTCTCCCCATTTCTAAGGGGGAGTCAGAGGGGGTTCCTTGAGAGAGGGGGCTAGGGGGTGAGTCTAAAATTGGGCATGTTGATCACAGATCCACCCATCTAAAGTTTTGTCCTGTGCAGAAGTTTTTTTTCAAAAACTCCAATAAGTCATTTTTTAATCTGCTTCATGCTTTTTATTTGGGTTCTGTTTATTGAAGTGAATGGAGGGATTCAAAAATTTTGGCAAACCAGCTTCCCTCGAAATTAGTGGAAGACCTCATCCCCACTCGCGATTATTTGAGCATAGCAGTTGAGTTCGATTATCAGAGTTGTTTGACCAAGCGCTGTAGGAGTCTGTCCCGATTTGAAAAACCGGGAAGGACCGTAGGCACGATGGTATAAAAGGTGTACTGGCGCTAGCTAGGCGGCATCAGCCGCCTACTCGATTATCGGTTTAATCTTGAAATCCCCAAACAATAATACAATTCTTTGGATGCGTCAGCGGTTTTTCATCGACAATCTTTGAATTGGGAATAATATTTAGGAGTTCTTCTCTTTTATAGGAATCAAAGTGTGCGGGTGATATTTCGTTATAAGTAATATAGCCTTTATCAGAGTTTAAAATAACTTTTTTCAAATAAACATCTTGGATTTTTCTGGGTAGTTCTGTGAAAGCATAGTTACTAATTACTAGGTCGTATTGTTCCACATCTAGCTCATTCATTGTCAAATAGTTAACTTTAGAGCTTAAGATGTAATTGTCTAAATATCTTTGGGTAAGTAATAAAGCTTGTTTGATATCTACTAGTGTGTATGCCGATGGACTATTAACACTATTAATTATTCTGCATTGGCCACCATACCCTACGCCAATTTCACAAATCTTCAGTCCATCCAATGATCCAAATAGATTTTGTAAATCAGAATATACTTTAATATATCTAAGTGTCGAGGGTGAAATATTTCCAGTTTCGGGATATTCAACAAGATCAGGATTTCCCCATAAGTCATTTTCTTTGAATTTTTCAAGATAATTAGAATAATTTGGGAAATTTTTCTTGATTTCATCTAAGTACAATTTCCCGACATCTTTAGTAACGTGTTCTAATATGGTTTGATAGATGGGATTTTTCCTGAAACTTAAAAAAAGGTCTGATTCAATACTTGCCTTGGCACAAAAATCCGGATAGACTTGGTTATCTGAAATACTAGTTGAGACTTGATATAAGCTCGAAGGATTTCCTTTTAACTCATCAATAATTTTTTCCGGAAGAGTTTTTTTAATCAATTTTTTAATCATTATTTATTCGATTTTAAGTGTTCAATTTCCGATAACGGTTTGGCTATGTGCTGGGTGAAGCATGGGCATATAGTCTGGTGTTATCTTAGGTCTACTATTTTCAACTATGAATAATTAAACTATGCCAATTTACCTCAGTCAGACTATTTTGCCTAAGGGAGGCTTCACTTTTTTTTCATATTCTGCTCAAACAACTTTATCAGGATGGGATTAATAATAATGCCTGTTTTTCTAATCCATGTTTTTGGGGGACTTCCAAGAACGGTCTTTAGGTAACCCTAAGGGATGAATGCTGTCATACCCTTGGTCTGTTAACCCATATGATAGGTTCCTAGGTAATTGGGAATCCACTACAAACTTTACGAAGCAAGGGGGGAAATATTTTTCGTTTGGGTAAACTTAAGCGCCCACTCCAGGAAGGCGAGCAAATCTTCTTTTTCTAAATCAGGATAATCATCAAGAATTTCTTTAACAGTCATCCCCGCTGCTAACAACCCTAACATATTTTCAACGGGAGATCACAATCCCTTGAAAATGGGCAACCATGAACAAATGGCAGGGATTATAGTGATTCTTGAAATGAAATTTTTGCTTTTTATATTTATTTTTAGCCAAGGTACATATTTTTTTGATTGAAGCTAACGACCAGGCTATCTCTTATTCGAATATAATGAGAATTGGTAATAACAGCTGTTTGATGCTGTTTAGCCCATATTGGAATTTTTAATCAATTCCCATTATACCCCCATGTTTTCCGTGTAACCAGGAACTCGATGGGGGAATAGCTAACTCTACATCAGGGTTGGATTCCTTCACTTCTCAGGTAAACGGGATCTCTTTCACTCCACCAATTCCCAGGCTGCCTCAACCTCTCTTACTGGCAGCTTACACATCTTATTGGTACAGACATATATGGTGGTTTTGCCCTTGACCAACTTATTTTCCAAAAGAGCCAGGCTGCCCTCATTTTCGCCTCCTAGAAATAAGACATTCGGTAGGAATTTCTGGTCCATTTGAGAGCGCAGAGACTGAGCTTCAGGACCGATAATGGCTACTTCATAAGGTGCCTTGACATGAAGCATAGCAAGGCGTGCCCAATTGGAGAAAAAGCCGGGTTCCTGAAGGGTGGCTTCTTTCATTCGAAGAAGCATGGTTTGGGATTGTTCGATCCACTCATTTTGATAAAAATAAGTACCTAGCATAAACAAGACACGGGCCATGCTAGAATTGGAGCTGGGGATCACATTGTCATCCGTTTCTCTAGATCGGGTAAGCAGGGGATCGTCCAGGTCGGAAGTGTAGAATAGCATCTCTGTATTTTCATCTCCGAAATGCTCCAATGCATATTCAGTTAACCTTTGGGCTTCTAGCAGCCACTTTTCCTCAAAAGTAGCTTCATACAAGGCAATCAGGGCCTCGGCCATATAGGAATAATCATCCAGAAAGCCATTGATAGAGGCCTTGCCTCCTTTGTAAATCCTCGATAAACGACCCGAAGGATCTTGGCAGTTGTCAAGTATGAATTGGGTATTTGTTAGAGCAGTTTCCAGAAATTCTGTTTCCCCAAACACGCGATAGGCGTCTAAATAGCCCTTTATCATCAACCCATTCCAGGCGGTAATTTGCTTATCGTCTAAGCCTGGACGGACTCGAGATTCCCGATGACTGAAAAGAAGTTCTTTAGCCGTTTGGATGCGTTGATCGAGGTCCTCTGTACTCATTTGGTACTTTTGGGCCAAGACAGGCACCTCTGAATTAGGGAGTTTCCAGAGGATATTTTTGTCCTCTTCCCAATTCCCCTTTTCCGTTAGCTGAAAGTATTCACTGAATAGCTCTGAATCTTCCTTTAGAAATTCCTTAATTTCCTCCATAGACCAGACGTAGAATTTTCCTTCTTCCCCTTCACTGTCTGCATCGAGGGAGGAGAAAAAGCCCCCATCGGGATGACTCATCTCACGTTGAATATAACCAAGCGTCTGAAATACCACCTTTTTATACGCTTCATTTTGGGTAAGCTGATAGGCCTTGGCATATAAACTGACCAGCTGGGAATTGTCATACATCATTTTCTCAAAATGAGGCACTTCCCACTTTGCATCAGTAGTATAGCGAGCAAATCCCCCTCCTAAATGATCATATAGACCCTTGTTGGCCATGTGGTCTAACGTATTAAGCACCAGGTTTTTAGCTTCTTTATTTCCCGTCATGGCATGATACTCGAGTAGAAACAAAAGATTATTGGGCATAGGGAATTTTTGGGTTCCCTTCCTTCCGCCCCATTGTTTGTCCATGGCATCCATCAGCGTTCTGGCCATAACATGCCAGTTTTCTTCCTCGATTGACTTTCCGGTAGCCACATCAACTCCTTGCATAGTTTCTAGCTGGGCAGTAAGCTGCTTGGCCAAATCTTCAGCTTTCTCCGGGGTATTTTGATATACCTCCTGAACTCGATTGAGGATATTTATCCATTGGTCTTTAGGAGAATAAGTACCCGCAAAAATGGGCCGTCCATCTGGGAGGGTTATAACATTCAATGGCCAGCCGCATCCTTCGCGACGAATCAATTGGCAGGCGGTCATATATATATCATCTACATCTGGGCGTTCTTCGCGATCTACCTTGATCGATATATATTTTTCATTCATAAGGGCGGCAACGGCGGAATCTTCGAAAGACTCTCTTTCCATTACATGACACCAATGACAGGCGGCATAGCCCACACTGATAAGCATTAATTTTCCAGATTCTTGGGCCTCTTTCTGGGCATCCTTTCCCCAGGGATACCAATCTACAGGATTGTAGGCGTGTTGGAGTAGATAGGGACTTTGGGAATCGATTAGGCGATTGGCCTTCCCTTCATGGTTCCCCTCAGGGTAGTGTTGGGCGGAGCAGCTTAGGTTGAATAGACAAAGCAGCAAACAGACGTGGTACAGTTTCATACAAGAAGTTACGTAAAAAAAAAATTCCTGATGCATTTCGCTTGAAATGGACCAGGAATTGGGGAGCAAGAGACGGGATTCGAACCCGCGACCCCGACCTTGGCAAGGTCGTGCTCTACCAACTGAGCTACTCTTGCTGATTTATAGAGTGTTTGCAAAGGAAAGAAATTCTTCGCATTTGCGCAAGGTTGCTGCCTGAAAGGAGAAAAATATTTACCCTTCATTCAACTGGGAAATGTAAACGAGGTGACAACGATTGCGGCGGATCGATTTTACCTTTAGGAAATTGAAATGTTGGCTTGGCCTAATACACTCAAAAAATGTCTTTCCCATGAAACTTAAACTTTCCTTTTCCCTTCTTATATTTTTGGTTGCCTTAGCCCAAATTTCTTGTCAAAATGATGACGAGGTTAGTCTACCTACCAATCCGGGTATTTCTCCCGTTCCCAATCCTGGAGCAAATGACTGGCTGATTCCTGTCGATGAGGTATTTGACGGAGGCCCTGGACAAGATGGTATTCCTTCTATTGACAGCCCACAGTTTTGGGATGTTGGGGAAGGGGATAACTTTCTGGATCCCAATGACCTCGTTGTAGGTCTGAGTCACAATGGGGTGGCACGGGCTTATCCCCACAAGATTTTGGATTGGCATGAGATTGTGAATGATGAATTCGAGGGGCTAGCGACAGCGGTTACTTATTGTCCCTTGACAGGAACCGCTAGTGGATGGAATCGCGTTATCCAGGGAGGTATCGCAGTTGGCCAAAAGACTACCTTTGGGGTTTCGGGCTTGTTGTACAATACCAATCTCATTCCCTATGATCGGATTACCGGTAGTAACTGGTCTCAAATTCTCTTACAATCGGTCAATGGAACTCTTCAGGGAGAATTTATTGAAGTAAACATGGTCGTCGAAACCACATGGAGTACCTGGAAAAGGATGTATCCTGATACAGAAGTTCTTTCTACCAGTACGGGGTTTAATCGCAACTACGGTCTGTATCCCTATGGAGATTATCGGACCAATAATTCTCGATTGATATTTCCGGTGAGTACCACTGATACCCGTCTACCAGGGAAAGAGCGTGTGCATGGAATCGTTGATGAAGAGAGTTCCGAAGCCAAGGTATTTACCCTAGATGGATTTGAAGGGGGGCTATCGATTAAGCAAAGGAATTGGTTTGGAAGACAGCTTTTGGTTGTAGGAAGCAAGTCTATGAACCTCATCGTCTCTTTTTTCAACGAATTAGAAGGTGGGGAAGAACTAGAATTTACGCCAAGCACCGAAAGTTCCTTCCCGGTTATCCTAACCGATAGTGAAGGGAATGAATGGGATCTGTTTGGACAGGCAGTTGCAGGTCCTAGAACCGGTCAAAGTTTGACAGCTACTCGCTCCTGCATGGGGTTCTTTTTTGCCTTTGGCACCTTTTACCCCGGTGTAGAGATAAATTAGTAATGGGTTTTCATTTTGGGTGTCCCACTCCTTCACTGCAGGTCTCTTCTGCTTTGGGGAGTGGGTATTTTTTTGAGAGATGGGGGAGTAATAATTCATTAAGGCGATTATATACAAGTTTACCCTATGTTAATTGATTTGATATTCCCCCATCAGCAGGCGCGTAGCGACTGCCACCTGTAAATATTAGCTGGAATTAGGTGCCAGTCGCTACGCGCCTGGATAAAATATGCGGAACTATGTGCTACAAAGGGGCAAATCGCTAACGCGCTTTGGATAAAAACCCCATTTTCTCCTCCTTTCAGGAGGAGTCCCCTATCTGCAAGTTAGGGGGAGGTGGTCCTAAAACCCCTACAAGATTAACTCGGGAGAGGGGGCTCAAGAGGCCCCCATTTTTGTTTGCCCTAGAGAGAGAAAAGGAGACCGGGTGAGGAAACTTCACCCTAAAATGCCGAAGTGGTACTTGGTGTAAAATGGTATATATTAGGTGAAATACCCCTTGGGTGTATTGCACAAGGCCTTCAACTCTGCAATCTTAGCCAAAGGATCGGCCTCCCCAAAAATGGCACTGCCAATCACAAGGATATCTACTCCTGCTGCAGCTAGCTGCTGACAGTTGCTTTCATCAACTCCTCCGTCTATTTGTAGGGTAATAGGTTGCCATGGGGTTTCGGAAAGTCTAGGCCTTAAACGCTCAATTTTATGAAAGGTATTGGTAATAAAGTCCTGTCCACCGAATCCTGGATTGACAGACATCAATAACACCAGGTCCACGAGGTAAAGAATATCTTCCAGCAAATAAACAGAAGTCCCAGGATTAATGGCGATACCCACTTCTATTCCCAAAGACTTTATTTCTTCAAGCACTCGATCGATGTGGGTACAGGCTTCCAGATGGACTGTTATGCGCTTGGCCCCCAATTCTTTGAATTTTTTGAGGTAAGGGCTGGGATCCTGAATCATGAGATGCACATCTAGGGGTTTTTTAGAATGCACCTGTAGCGCTTCCATGATCGGAAAGCCAAAAGAAATATTGGGAACGAAGACCCCATCCATGACATCTATATGGATCCAGTCAGCCTCACTCTGATTAAGCATATCAACCGTTGCTCCCAAATTAGTGAAATCGCTGTTCAGAATAGAGGGAGCAATCAGGGTTTTGGATGCATTAGGCATAGCTAGGATTTTCTGCGACTCTGGCGATTGCCTTTCCCTTGACGTTGAGATTTTTGCCGTTCTTTGAGTACTTGTTGCTGTTTTTTCTGTTGCTCTTCCATCCATTTGCCCAATCTGCCCTGGGAGGCCTTGCCCCCCTTCTTCTTTTTCTTGGATTTTTTCTGGTTCTCTCTTAGCTGAGCCAGTAACTTTTCGTCATTGATAAAGTACCTACTCGCAGTGGTCTGAGTAATGGATAATAAGTTGGAAGTGAAGTAATACAGACTCAATCCCGATGCATAGTTGTTGAGGAACACCATGAATATCAAAGGCATGAAATAGGAAATATATTTCATTTGCTCAGCTTGAGGTGAGCTGGGTTGAGATTTTTGCTGGAAATAGGTGAACACCAGAATAGAGATGGCCATGAGAATGGTAAACAAACTGACGTGGTCTCCATAGAAGGGTATGGTAAAGGGGAGATCCAATACAGAGTCATAGGTAGACAAATCATTGGCCCATAGAAAGGACTTTTGTCGAAGCTCTACCGACTGAGGAAAAAAGAAAAACAAGGCTATGAGGAAAGGGTAGGAGAGGAGCATGGGTAAACAACCTCCCAACATACTAACCCCCGTCTCTCGATACACTTGCATCTTGGCCATCTGCAGCTTCTGCATGTCATCCTTGTACTTCTCATCCAAAGACTTTATCTCTGGGGTATTGTTGATCACCCGCATTTTTGCCATAGAGATAAAACTCTTAAAGGTAAAGGGGAAAACCACAATTTTCACGATGACGGCCAGCAGGATCACAATGATCCCATAATTGGTAAAGTATCCTTCCAGGAACTTGAATATGCGTATGGTGGCAATATTGACATAGCGGATGATGCTCCAACCCAGGTCCATTTGCTTTTGAAGGCCTACCTCATAGCTATTCAGTAGATCATACTCATTGGGGCCTAGAAAGAGGGTGTAATTCTGCTCGGAGTTTTGCATAGAGCCCACATCCACGTACAGGTCAGCCGCCATCATACGGGGAATTTCTTCCGAAGGAGGGGTATCCATTACCAAAGAAGCCGTTTGGAAAGCATCTTCTGGCATGAGGACAGAGGAAAAGAATTGGCTTTTAAAGGAAACCCAGCGTATGTCTAATTTGAGGTCTTCCTTTTCGTATTCCTCGGATACGCCCATTTTTTCTACATCTCCTCCCCGATTGTAGGCCAAGGTAGTTTTCTGCCGCATGTTGGTGAGGGAAAGCTCCGTCTTGGGTAGGTAACTCTTCCAGAGGATTTCGTAAAACTTATTTTTAAAGACATCCTGCATGCCTTCTATCTTCACCTGGTAGCCCAGATCAAAGGCATTTCCCTTGAAGGTATAGACTTGCTCCAGGTATTTTCCTGGCCCTATTTCTGCCCGCATCCGCAATTCTTTCTGATCTTCTCCAGTTATTACCAAGCCAGATGCTTCTGAGGATTGAAAATATAGGTCTTGTGTGTTGATTTGAGTCCCGCCATAGGCAAATAGAAGTCCAAACTCATTTTCCGGGTGTTGTTGGATCATGGGTAAGGGTAAAGAGTCAAAGGTGTAATAATTGTTTAAGAGTACCTCCTTGACGGCTCCTCCCTGTGTACTAAGGATGACAGTTAATTCATCGGTCTTAACTACTACATCTTGGGCTTCTCCTTGAACTAGAGGGGCAAAAACACCAAATGTATTCGCAAGTTGTATTTGCTGGAGAGAATCTTGATTTTCTTCAGTAAGGGTATCTAACTGCGAAATTTGAGGGCTTTCTTCTCTAGGAAGGGGCTTATCTGGAAGGTTATTTTCTGTTTGGGTTGGGTCTGTTTCCGGAACCGGAGGTTTGGGTGCAAAAAAGTAAAAGTAGGACAACAACAAAACCGTTATCAGCACAAATCCCGTAGTCGCATTTCTATCCATATGTATTTTTTCCTGTAAAGGCTATGTAATTTATTTTCGTGCAAAGGTAACCAAGATTTTTATTTCGCGGAAATTGCCTTTTTAATTCATTTATGGATATTTTTAAAACATGATTGATACCCTCGCTTCCTCTGATCTCCCCACTACCTTGAATGGGACTGATGAATTTGAAAATTGCTTCTTGTTAGAAACTGCCTATGAGGTTTGTAACCAAATAGGGGGCATTTACACCGTTATCCGATCTAAAGTTCCCAGTATGAAAAAATATTGGGGAGATCGGTATTGCACCTTAGGGCCTTATGTAGATCCCAAGGTTTCGTCCAACTTTGAGCCCCAAGAGGATTTAGAAAGCCCCCTGGCTCAAGCTGCATATAATCTACGTAATAAAGGCTTTGAGGTTTATGTAGGACATTGGTTGATCACAGGGCGACCCTTGACCATCTTATTTAATCCCTATAGCGTTTACAATAGGTTGGGAGAAATTAAGTATCTCCTGTGGGAACACCACCATATTTCTACTCCTGCGGATGATGACCTTCTGAATCAGGTAGTGGCCTTCGGTTTTATGGTAAAGGAATACTTAGCCGAGTTATCCCGACTTACTAGTGAGGGAGGACAGCAAAAGATCATTGCCCATATGCACGAGTGGATGGCTGGAACGGCTATCCCAGAGTTGAGACGTGAAGGTGTTCCAGTTCAGACCATCTTCACTACCCACGCAACCTTATTGGGCCGCTATCTGGCCATGAATGACCATGAGTTTTACGACCATTTGCCCTTTTTTGACTGGGAAAAGGAGGCCAAACACTTCAATATTATCACCCAATGCTCTATTGAGCGGGCGGCAGCCCATGGGTCCCATGTATTTTCAACAGTAAGCGATGTAACAGCCAAGGAATGTGAAGTTCTCATCGGTAGGAAGCCAGATATCATTACCCCCAATGGGCTCAATATCCAACGCTTTTCTGCCTCTCACGAAATTCAAAATGCTCACCAGCGTTACAAAGAGCAAATTCACCAGTTTGCTATGGGGCATTTTTTCAGTAGTTATTCTTTTGACCTCGATAATACACTTTACTTCTTTACTTCCGGCCGTTTTGAATACCGCAACAAGGGGTACGACCTGACATTGGAGGCTCTAGCTCGTTTAAATTGGCGAATGAAACAGGCTAAGATCAATAAAACGATCATCATGTTTTTCATTACCCGCCAACCCTATCACAGCATCAATCCAGCAACCCTTCAGTCTCAAGCGCTGATGGAGAATATCCGAGATACTTGTGAAAAGATTGAGCACCAAATTGGAACCAAGCTCTTCTATCAGGTGGCCAAAGAGGACAACCAGAAACTTCCCGACCTCAATACCCTGGTAGAGGATTACTGGAGGTTGCGTCTGCGTAGGAATCTGCAATCCTGGAGAAGTCCAGGACTTCCTCCTGTGGTAACACACAACTTGATGGACGATGGAGGGGATCCTATATTGAACTTTCTGCGCACTTCTAATTTGGTAAATCGGGAAGAAGATCGGGTGAAAATTATCTACCACCCCGACTTTATTTCTCCTACCAGCCCTTTATTGAAAATGGAGTACAGCGACTTTGTGAGAGGATGTCACCTGGGTATATTCCCTTCCTATTATGAGCCCTGGGGCTATACACCATTAGAATGTATCGCGAGCGGAGTGCCCACTGTAACAAGTGATTTGGCTGGTTTTGGCGACTACTACATGAAGAATGTAGGGAGTGAAAGAGATGAAGTATTCATCGTTAATCGTCGATATAAAAGCTATGAAGATGCAGCTTCTCAGCTCACCGATTTCCTCTTTAGCTTTGTCCAGAAAAATCGGAGATTCCGCATTACTCAGCGATATGAAGTAGAAAATAAATCGCTACACTTCGATTGGGGTAACCTGACTATGTATTACCAACAGGCTTACCAGTTGTCGTTGAAAAGGGGATAGGGGAAGTTTAGTAGAAGAGAGCTAGATGGAGAGAGGACCGTTTTAAGTGGCAAAAGCGCTCACACCTATCTCCTCCCCCTCACTCCTTCTGTGGACGGTTGACTGTCACCTATTTGCCAAAAAAATTGAGCATTTTTCCATTCTTTCCCCTAATTTGCCGACAACAAATCCTCGCATGAATATATCCGTATTGTCCTTAGGATGGGAGTATCCTCCAAATATCGAGGGAGGACTGGGAATCGCTTATTTAGGGTTGAATAAGGTCCTTTCTCCTCACGTCAAACTCAAAGGCATCGTTCCTGGAATTGAGGTTTCCGAACCGACTGACTACCCAAGTGAAAATCTTCCACCTTATGATAAATTTCAGGTTTCTCCCGTTAAAGTATCTTTCCCCCTAAGTTCCTATTCGGCCTCTTCTATTAATATCATCGAGAAACCTGGGGCAGTGGCCACTTCACCCGCCTATCCCTTGACCCATTCCCCCTTTCAGTCCATTTTTGAAGCAGCAATCCAGGAATATCCCCAATACCATAGCATATATCAGTATGCCCAAAAGGTAGTTGAACATGCCCGTTTGGAATCTGTTGATTTGATCCATTGTCATGATTGGATGACCTTTTTGGCTGCTTTTGAAGTAAAAGCCTTGAAGAATTGCCCGGTACTTCTTCACATTCATTCTCTGGAATTTGATAGGAGTGAATCTCCTTGGGATAGCTGGATTTTTGAGTTGGAGAAAAAGGCCATGGAGGAGGCAGACGGCCTAATAGCTGTGAGCCAATACACCCGTGAAATCATGATCAATGAATATGAAATTGACCCAGAGAAGATTGCGGTTATACACAATGGAGTTGACCAGATACAAAGTTTTCGGCACCCGAAGGCCTTCCCCGAGACCCTCATCCTTTATTTAGGTAGACTTACCTTTCAAAAAGGCCCAGAACTATTTATCCAAATGGCTCAGGAAATCTTGAAGCAAAATCAAGATGTCAGGTTTGTCATCGGGGGAAAGGGAGATCAATTGCCAGATATTGTCCGATATGTCGCTGAGGCCCGTATTGGAGATAAGGTGCATTTTACTGGACATCTATCCAGGCAAAAGGTCTATGAACTGTTTGCAATGGCTGATATTTTTGTGATGCCTTCCATTTCTGAACCTTTCGGAATTGTGGCCTTGGAGGCAGCACAGTTTGGCTTACCCTGCGTCATTTCAAAAAATTCTGGTGCAGCAGAAGTCTTCCCTCCTTCCAGCATTGCGGATCCCTTAGATTCCCAGCAGTGGGTAGACGCAGTAATGGGCTTGCTAGAGTTCCCGGAGTGGCGCTCCGAGCAGGCCAAAATCGTCAAGGAACGGGTCAAGAATCTTACTTGGGAGAAGGCTGCAGGGAAGGTTCTTGAAGTTTATGCCACGCTCTTGAACTAAGAATTAGCTCGAGTAGGCCAGTGGTGGCCCTTAATGAGTTCAATTACTTCTTCTAAGTGCTTCAGATCAACAGGACCAAAGTCATCTAATTTATCACTATCTACATCCAGTACCAGTTTTACCTCCCCTTTTGCCTCAAGTGGAACTACAATTTCAGATTTGGATTCACTGCTGCAAGCAATATGGCCGGGAAAAGCTTCAACATCGGGGACTAGCAAGGTCTGTTTCTCCTGAGCAGATCTGCCACATACTCCCTTTCCCATGGCTATTCTCGTACAAGCCAAGGGGCCTTGGAAGGGGCCTAGTACGAGTTCTCCCTCTTTTAATAGATAAAATCCCACCCAGAAGAAACCAAAGGCTTCTTTCAACATGGCAGCAGTATTGGCCAAATTAGCTACCAAGTCTTTTTCCCCTCCAATAACGGCCTTGATCTGAGGGAGTAGTTCTTGATATACTTGGATTCTTGAGGCACCTTTTGTAAGAATAAGTTCTTCTGCCATTTTGGTCTCAGGTTTGGTCTAGGGTTTAATCAATATAGTTGATGGCTTGAAAAGCAATAAGTCTATCAGTTCGATCCATAGGGGACCTAAAATAAACCAACAAGGTATAAAAGTTCTCGCCATTTCGATGTCGGCCCTCTATCTCTGATTCACCAATGTCATTTCCTTTTTTGAGGGTGTATTGGTAATCATAAAAGCCTTGTTTCAGTAAGAGGTCCAATTCATACTGACCCTGGGTACGGTTGTAATCCATTCTATACGCCTCTTTCACCTGCCAATCTGTAAAGGAGCCATTGATATATACTTGTCCCCCTTCAATCGGAGGACTTGATAGGGCGAATAAATTGTAGACATAGTCTGCATGGGTATCTCCGTCCGGGAAGTTGGAATGTTGCACATAAAAGGATCCATTGAGGTCTCGAATGGGACCCAATGTGTTTTTGGCTCGGGGACCGTCTCGATATAAAATCACATCAAAAACTTCGTCCCGCTCCAAAATCTCCCGTACCGAGTTGGAAAAAAGTTGAAGCGATCGAATATCGTGAAATCGGAACTCATTCCCCCCTTCGAATGCCTGTTCTAGGTTGACAAAATACTCCAATTTATCCAACGACTGAAAACGAGGGGCTTCAAAGGTATACATATTGTCCCAACGGAAGTTTTGTAAGAGCTTTATTTGAAGGTCCCGGAAGGTATTCCTTAGGGGAAGGCCTTTGGTGTTGAGGGCAAAGGCCAGTTGACTCAATTCCAGTCGTTCTGGTAAAGGAGTAAGCTGGTTGATTAACTGGATTTCGGCTCGTTGCTCTACAACGACAAAACGACGGGTGAGAACTACTGCTTCCTCAGCATCATCCCTATATACCTTTAGCAAATAATTACCACTCATCTTAAAGCCCTGGCGTTGTTGAGGAAAGGTATAGGAATAATGCACATAAGGCACCTTGGTATGCCTAGAACGCCTAAAATTGGTGATGCGATCTTGGGTAAAGCCTTCGTAGAATTCTATGGGTAATACGTTGGAGGGTTCCCAGTTTGCTGTGCAATTGATGATATCTACCAAAAAGTCTGAAGCCCGTTCTTCCTGGCCAATCAATTCATCAAACTCCAAGGTTAAGGGGAGATTTTGGTTCAGGTAAATGACGGGATAGGAAGTCTCAAATACATCTCGATATAACTGTACAGTTCGTATTCGTTGGTCATAGACATCGTTCTCGAACGACCAGGTCTTTTGTGAAAAACCAGGAATACTTACTGCAAGGAGTACAAGGCAAATGAGTTGCTCAAAACGTGGCAACATCTACTTTTTTCTTTTGGGTGAGGATTAAGCTTCTTTTTTCTTGCTCAACACGTATATTGACCAGATTGGTTTGCTCCTTAAATGTTTCCATCAGGAGCTGGTTGCTAACCTGAATTTTATCGATGGGGTTTTTCAAGGCCCCTTCGAGGTAAAGCCAGACCACTTGGCCATCAAGCTCTTTCCCAAGAAATTTGATGCCCATGGGCGTTTCATTAATTGCAATGCTCAACTTTTTACCCATATAAACACCTATAAGAGAATCCGCCAATGCCAATTCATTTTCCAACCCCAGGTTAAATGACTGCGAAAAATGTTGGTTGAGCCCCTCCTCCATGTCATCTATGAAAACCTTGATGGTAATTTCCAACTGCTCTTTAGAGGAATTGTAGTGGAGGGTACTTACACTGATATACAGCGGATGAAATCCGTTTCCCAATAAAGCGAGGCATCCAAAAAGGAAGAAAGCCTTCATTTTTAGACTGCTTCTACAGATTTTACCTCAGGAACCATACGGGTAAGCAATCCTTCTATTCCAGCTTTTAGGGTCATGGTGGAAGAGGGACAGCCTGAACAACTGCCTTGTAGCCGGAGTTTCACGATTCCATCTTCGAAGTCTTCGTAGATAATATCTCCTCCATCCATGGCTACTGCCGGTCTGACATGGCTTTCCAGAAGAGATTTTATTTTTTGGGTAACCTCATCGTCTTCTTCCTCTCCATTTTGGTTGCTTAGCTCTCCTAGAAAGGATTCACTCAACAATGGTTGACCACTGGCGATATAGGCCTTCAAAAAATCCTTGACAACAGGAATGATCTCTTCCCACTGAAAGTCATCGGATTTGGTCAGGGTAACAAAGTTGTATCCTAGAAAAATCCGCTCTACAAATTTGAAGTCAAATAATTTCTTCACGAGGGGAGCTTCATCAGCAGAAGCCAGATCTGGAAAGTCTGCGGAACCCTTTGGCAAAATCGTCTGCGATAGGACGAATTTGAGAGAGGCGGGATTTGGTGTTATTTCAGTATAGATCATATGCAAATTTACAAACTACTTCTTAAACGAAAGAATCCTAGGGAAAGTTCTAAAAGAACTGAGGTAGTCCATAGTACTCTGTCAGGAAAGTTTTTAAACTTCTTTACTTTGATATTCAGACGAATAAAGTTCATTCTTTTTTTCATGTTCTTTTTTATTCAGGTCTCTGCATTTTCAGTGGTCTTCATTTCGGGGTTCAGTCGTTAAAAAAGAACCAAAAAAACTTGCACGAATAAACCAAGGCCTTCTCTGCAACGCCATCCACCCCACATTCGTGCACCCCAGCGCGCTCTAATAAGATTTTCATATTTTTTATTAGTCCACATACTTTGCTGCCAAAGTAATAGTCGGTGTTCCACAGTTTTTTGGGCAGTTTGCCAGCTGATTCTTTTGAACCGAAAGGCAATTTATCCTATTACAATCTCACTTCGCTGATCTTGGGGTAAAGGTTCTTCGCATCAAAGCCATCTGCCTCGATTTCGAGGATAGCGGAAACATGGGCTGCGGCTATAGCTCGCTGAGATTCGGGATTCAACATCCACCTGCACTCCTCGCGGTTGGAGTAAAAGCCATTTTCGGTGAGGATGGCCGGCATGGCAGTGTGATGAAGTACATAAAAACCTTTGTGGGCTGGACTAATACATCGAATGCCTCGGTCTTTGGAGGAATAATTTTCCTTTTCCAGGGTATTTATTAGGTGGCGATGAAAAACTGATGCGATCCGTTTGCCACTTGTGCTATTTTTGTGGAACCAGGTCTCAAACCCCGTTACTTTTTCTTCCTTGGCTGCATTTCCGTGGATGGAGACATATATCTTAGACATCTCTCCGTTAGGGATTTTTTCATTGGCACGCCTTACTCTTTCTGCTAGAAAGGCATCTACCTCCGTTTCGGGTACCACTTCAAAATAAGGTATGCCTTGTTCTTTCAAGCCTTGAATAATGAATTTGACAATATTTCGATTAAATTCCCATTCTAATAGTTGACTGCCATCTTCCCAAACTGGAGAACGCTTGCCAGGCTGCAATCGTCCATGTCCATTATCCAAACACCATAGAAAGCGGGATTTATCCCCTGAAGAGCGGGGTGGGGGAGGTACTGGGGGGGCGGGATTTTCTGATCCTGTGCTAGGTACAGGAATGGGGGGTATAGTAGAAGTGTCTGATCCATCTTCTGGAGAAGAATTAGGCCCTGACTCTTCATCAGTGGGAGGAGTAGGGGAGGGAATAGTGGGTTGAGGGTCTTGTGGCGTAGGTTCAGGTCCAGGGGAAGGAGGGGTCTTTTCGGGATTTTCTTCTTCCGGATCAAAACCCAATAGACGGGCTAGTAAATTTAGTAGGAATTTTAACATCGGTAATCGCTTAGATAAAATGAAGGATTTTCCTTAAAGATATACATCTTGCGAAGATTTACGTATAGGGATTACATTGAGAAAGTTTCTTAAACATACAGCATTTGTTAGCATTTCGGGATTGGCCATATTTCTTATGTTCTTTTCCTTCCTGGGAATGGCTCTTTCTCATCCAAGAGTCCAAACCCGAATTGTTGCGGGTATTCAACAACTCATTCAAAAGCGGCTTGGTGCTGCTGTCGAGGTAGAACAGGTCGATTTGGCGATCCCCAGCAAAATCGTTCTTCGGGGACTGAGCATGGAAGATGACCAGCAAGAAGAGTTTGTCAGTATTAATGAACTTCAATTGGATATCCTGAGCTTGTCATTTTGGCAATGGGTAAGGGGAGAGGCAGATATGGGGGAGTTAACTGTTCGGTACATAGAATTAGATGGGGTTGATTTCCATCTGGTCAAGCGGGAGGATTCTGTTTTTAATATTGACTTTTTGAAAGGAAATCAAGCTGATAGCCAGCGTTCCTCCTTTCCCTTAGGAATTATTTTTCCCGAGGTTAACTTAAAAAATTGCAGCTTTCACTTTAGAGACGATTCCCATCCAGAGGTTCAGGTCTTTTCTCCAGGCACTATCAATTTTAGAAATTTTCATTCGGGGGGAATCTATGGAAGTTTAAGCTTGCTTTATTCTCCCAGTAGCCTGGAGGCAAAGGTTAATCACCTGAAGGCTAAAGAGGCTCGTACAGGGTTCCAAATGGAAGAATTCCAGACCCTATTAAAGGCAGACCCTTCTGGAGAGACAAAGGGAGTAGAGTGGCTGGACCTGTATTTCCAACAGGGAGATACCCAAATTCAGGGGGATTGGTATTTCGATTCGCATACCCTCAAAGAAGTTTTTGAAGATTGGGTAGATATTCCTTCCCGATTCTCCCTGAAAGACTCCAAAATTGATATGGAAACCCTGAGCTATTTCAGTTCCCAAGCCCTACCAGTAGAGGGGAACTACTCGGTAAGGGGCACCATAGAGGGCATGCTAGAAAATTGGATAAGCAGGGATCTATATGTAGCGTATAAGGATAGCACCTATGCCCAGGTTTGGATGCAGATGAGGGATTTGGGAAATGATGCTAGGCCAAGCACCTTTGATATACGGATAAGTAAATCCGAAATTTTCACGGACCACCTTACTCAAATTGTTCCCCAGGTGGAGCTACCCTTCGATAAACAAACGCTTTCAAAAGCGCAGGTTACCGGCAACTTGAGGGGTAAGGCCGAGGAATTTATTTTAAATCTGGAGATGGATAGTTATCTCGGCAAGCTCCTTACCATTATGCAAATCACTCCTGGAGATGAAAAACGAGGTATTCCCCTTCAGTATTCAGGTTTCACTAAGACAGAAGCCCTCAACTGGGATCTTTTAGGGGTCTCTCCTCAGTTGTCTTCAGAGTTACTCAACCTTCAGGCAAAAGTAAGGGGTAAGGGAACCCATATAGGAGATTTGGATACCCAGTTAGATGTATTGATTACCTCTTCGGTCCTATGGGATATTCCTGTGGATACCTTGATGGGGAATGTGCGGGTCGCTGACCGAAAATTATCAGGCTTATTGAACCTTCGCGATGAAGAAGGAGTGGCAGATGTTACAGCCAACCTCAATTTGTTGGACTCTCCTGCTTTATACCAGGTTAATGGGGACCTAACAGACTTTAGCCTCCAAAAGTTTCTGGGAATCGAGCAGGGAATTGATATCTCGGGCTCTTTAAATCTGGATCTGGAAGGAGACTCGCTTGAAAACATTGGAGGAAAGATTGCGATGCAAAATATGGTGATGCAACGCGCAGGAGATTCGGTGAGCATTCAGGTACCGGATTTACTTTTTGAAGCCTTGAATAACACCCCTGAAAATAAGTACATAATTCTTCGGAGCGACTTGCTAGATGCAGAATTGGCGGGAAATTTTGCCTTCAAAAATGCGTTAAACCTCTCCAGCCGTTTATTGCTGGAAAGTAGACTCTTTCTGGAAAACGATACCAGCGCCATAAATAGGTATTACGCCGAAAAAGAGGTAGACAATACCCCTGTTCAGGTAAACCTTGCTCTTTCTGCCAAGGACAGCATCAATGCCTTGTTTAATTTCTTAGGGGAATCCCTGAAAATTTCCACTGGAGGAACCCTAATTGGCCGTTTCAACTTTGGCCGATCGGAACGCGCCCGGATTACCTGTGACGTAGATTCCTTCCAAATAGGTCCAATTCAATCAAAGGGGCTGGATGCAGACCTGGATTTGCTCAAATATTCCAACCGAAATTCGTTGCTGGTGGTGGGAAATATTTCCCTGGATACCGTATCTGTATATCCAGATTTGTGGTTTAGGGATATATCCCTTAATGTCAACGGTTTGGATCGGGTAGTCGGTACGGACCTGGTAGCCTTCCAAGGAAATTCCGAAAATCGGGTACAAATGAAATTAGAAAACAATTTCCCTGCCTCTGGTAGGATGGTATCCAGTATAGATTCCCGCTTCACCTATTTTCTATTTCAAGGAGATAGCCTGCGAGTCAATGATTACAATACCATTACCTATTACAGTGACCAAGATCGCTGGAAATTTGAAGATTTTGTATTGAGTGGCCAAAGAGGAATTTTGTCTATTGAGGGAGAATTGTCTGAAGATTCTAGTTCCGTCATTACAGCCGACCTTGAAAATTTTGCCTTAGAGCATATGCAAGTCTTTTTCCCCTCTGAATACGACATGGGAGGGATGGCTTCCATCCACATTTCTGCCAATCAGCTGTTGGGGGAAGGGAATTTGGATTTTACTACGAGTGTCAAGGACTTTGCCGTGAATGGTTTTGACTATGGGGCCTTAGCTTTTGAGGGAGTTTGGGAATTAAAACCATTGGGAGTCAATATTTCCGGGTCTTTGCAGAATGAAGGGAAAGACATGATCCTCGTTTCGGGGAGCTACAGGGCGGAAGAGAAAGATTCTCCCCTTCAAGTCGATATTGAAACCGAAGAGGGCTTTCCGTTAGAGTATATTTCTCCCTTTGTAGAAGGACAATTATATGGATTGAGGGGCAATGTCGCTCTGGATTCCTTTAGAATTCGGGGCAAACCGGGAGACTTTGACGTGAATGGGGTAGGGCATTTTGAAAATGCCAAGGTAGGGATTGACTATTTCCAATCGGATTACAGCTTTGATGCACCCATTACCTTTGACAACAATCGGATCATTTTCCCCAGAATTACCCTGAAGGATAAATATGGGAATACCGCTGATCTTCATGGAAACATCTACCATAGCGGCCTACAAGAGTTTGAGTTTGACCTCCAGATGGATGAGATCAAAGATTTCTTATTGATCGATACCCGTGCGGAGAAT
The DNA here is from genome assembly GCA_965263105.1 of Bacteroidia bacterium. Lineage (GTDB taxonomy): Bacteria > Bacteroidota > Bacteroidia > J057 > J057 > JBCCTX01. Next base: position 4,543,580 of record CBDHGL010000003.1, read on the forward strand.
AATGACTTGTATTATGGCAAGCTGTACCTGAAGAATGGAATTGCCTCCATTACAGGCAACCTAGATCAATTGGATATCTCAGCCTATGTGATGTCAGGAGGGGGGACACAGTTGAAGATTCCCATATCCTTCGACGAGGCCCTGGAAAAACCAGACTTCATTCATTTCGTGGGAGCCAATGGCCTGGAAGCAGCGCCCCCCCAGGTGGAAACGGGGATCAAGGGCTTCGAACTCAACTTATCCGTTCAGGCTACTCCAGATGCCACGGTTGAATTAATCTTTGACGAAAAAGTGGGAGATATTATCCGCATGCAAGGAGAAGGAACCATTAAGTTTCGAGTTAATGAAAAGGGGGATTTTTCCATGCTGGGTACCTATGAGATACAGGAAGGAGATTACCTGTTCACAGCGAGAAATGTGTTGAATAAAAAGTTTCAAGTAAGGCCAGGAGGCACCATAAGCTGGACAGGAGATCCTTATCAGGGACAAGTAAATCTCAAAGCTTTTTATCCTTTGTATGCAGATATACATGACCTCATACAATCAGATGAAACCCGTCGGGTTGCGACCAATGTTTTAATGGAGATGCAAGGCTCTCTGCTACAACCTGAGATTGCTTTGAGCATTGAAATTCCTAACCTAAGGGAGCAGGAAGCATTAAGTATTGCCTCCCTGTTGCGTACCATCCAATATGATGAGCAAGAATTGAATAAGCAGGTTTTTAGCTTGATGGTTTTCAACCGCTTTGCACCTGTTGGAGGCTTTTTGGATGAGAATGTAGCCAATACCGGGGTAAGTACCAGTATTTCTGAATTGCTCTCCAACCAACTCAACTATTGGCTATCTCAGGCCCTGAATGACAAAGTCAACGTAAATGTAGGTACCAGCAACTTCCAGGACGTCAATCTATTGATTTCAGCTCGCTTATTTAACGATAGAGTACGAATTGAAAGAGACGGAATCCTGCTGGGGCCAGGCAACAACGGCTTGGAAGTGGGAAATATCAAGATTATCATTCGCCTAATCCGACCCGATAATCCCAGAAATCGTCAAGGGGAACTCGTCCTGGAGGTTTTTAACCGGGAAAGCCTGGACCTTACCCAGCAGTTTACGGTGCAAAGGGGCTTAGGGGTATTTTACAAGAGAAATTTTGATTCTTTAAAGGAGCTTTTGACCCCCAAGAAGCCCGAAAAGGAAGAGCCCTAATCAGGAAAGACCTTTCATAAAATCCCTAACTCCCGCTAGATAATGTTCATAAAGGGTATCCTTGCTGAGAGGAACTTGTCCTGACATCCACATAGATACATATCCATGAGAAAGGGCCCACCAAGAGAAGAATAAGCGTTCTCGTTCTGCGGGAAAGGTATGGAGGTATTGGAGGCAATCTAGAACACTTTTACCCGCTGTCCGCAGGGCCTCCGTATGGGGAGGAGTAGACTGAATTCCCTGCAAGTTGAACATCACTTGGTAGAGATCGGGGTGCTCGAAGGCAAAATTCCAATAGGCTTCTGAAAGACTTAGGAGCTGATCCTGAGGATTTTCTCCTTTCATTCTTGCTTGTTCCAGGTTAGTAGAAAGCAGGGAAAAGCCCTTATCTTCTAATGCTGTTAGGATGGCTTCCTTATTTTTATAATGTTCATAGATAACCGGAGGGGTATATTCTATGATTTCAGCAATATTGCGGATGGAAACTCCCTGCCAGCCATTTTTACGAGCCAATTTTCTGGCAGCTTGAATGATTTGCTCCTTTATACGCACGATGTCGCGTTTTCTCCGTTCGATATGTGCTTTAGCCATATACAGTAGTCATTTTTTTTAACACTGTTATGAAAGTAAGTCAAATATTTTGTATTCACAAATTATTTCCGTCCTAGAAATTGTGAGTGGGGGCGATGAAAGAGGGGGAGAAAAGAAAAAACCCTCTGATAAAAATCAGAGGGCCCTAAACCAAAAGCTTTACTAATGAAAAACCATCTTTAAGTCATACTGGATTTTTAAGGATTTTGTTACATTTATGTGCACTTTATTCAAAAAATTTTAGAAAAAAAGGTAAGTCTATTGAGAAAATGAATATTTCTTTGTCGGGGAAAGTCATATTGGTAACGGGGGGAAGCAGGGGGATTGGCAAAGCCATAAGCTTGGCTTTGGGAGCTTCAGGAGCCACCATAGCCCTACATTACGCTCGAAATAGGGAAGGAGCAGAGGAAGTGTTAAGTCATCTCTCCTCTCAATCTTCTGTCTTTCAGGCAGATTTCGAACAAGCGGATGCGCCAAAAAGATTAATCGATCAGGTCCTGGAAAGGTACGGCCGTCTGGATGTTTTGGTGAACAATGCCGGTATAGCGATAGATCTCCCCTTAGGGGATGACTGGGAAAAATGGCAGGCAGGGTGGGAAAAAACCCTCCAAGTCAACCTGGTCTCTGCGGGTATCCTTAGTAAATTGGCCATAAAGCACTTTCAACAAAGTGGAGGTGGTCGGATTATTCACATTGCTTCCCGGGCAGCTTTTCGGGGAGATGTGCCGGGGTATATGGCTTATGCTGCTTCGAAAGGAGGCATGGTAGCCTTAAGTCGGTCTATTGCTCGCTATTTCGGCAAGGATAACATCCAATCCTTTGTGGTGGCCCCTGGCTTTACCCAAACGGAAATGGCCCAACAGTTTATTGATGACTTTGGGGAAGATATAGTCCTTAAGGATCTGGCTTTGAATGAACTCACCCAACCGGACGATGTGGCCCCAACGGTAGTCTTTCTCGCAAGTGGGATGATGGACCATGCGACGGGTTGTTCCATTGATATCAATGCGGGTTCTTATGTGCGGTAGGACTTTCATCCGAGGTCCCCTATTAATCTGTGGACCGTGGACTAATCACCATAAACCCATCTACCGATACTTCCACGCATAGTACAATTGCTTGATATACTCATTGTTAACGAATATCAAGGCTTCCTCGCTGTTCCACCAGCTATCGATCTCATACCTGAGGGGTTCTGCCCCGAGAATAAATACTTTGATCCCTTCGGCTTCAAATTTTCTTCGAAATACCCCCTGCATTCGTCTCGTATGAAATTTGGAGCTCACCAAAATAATGCGTTTGAAGTTACTGGCTAACGCATAGCCTAGAATAATTTCAGCCTCTTCTTGGGTAGAAGTCCCCTGATTAAGGGTGATGATGGCTTGACTGTCCACGTCTGCATTCCAAAGGGCTTGCCGGGTGAGTTGGGCCTCCGTAAGGGCCGTATCAAGTACCTGTAGGATTGAGGGTACATATTCTCCTGTGGCCACAACTACATCTGTATATCCTTTATGAAAAAGTTCGGCCGCCTTGGGAGCTCGCTCTGCAGAAGCCCCCCCCAACACAAATACAGCGTCTACCTTTCGGGGATTTTCCCCTGTGGAGAGCAAGTGATTTTCTTTTTCTGCCTCTATAAGTATATGCCTATCTTCTTTAATAAGGAGTTGGGCAATTCCCATTAGGATATTATGCCGAAACAAAAACCCTAATAGGAAAACTACCATAAGGATGCTGAAATACACAAGGACTTTTTGGCCGGAAAATTTCATATCGGGAATCTACGATTCTCCATCAAAAAATTCCAATATTCGCTAAGCTTTTCCTTCCCACTCTGAAAAAAATTGTGTAAGGAATTTTTCCATAAATAGATGTCTCTCTTCAGCTATTATTTTGGCTGTCTGGGTATGCATCCGTTCTTTAAGTAACAGGAGTTTTTCATAAAAATGATTGACAGTAGTAGATTTTTCCTGGGTGTAAGCTTCAAAGGAATCATGTAGGGTAGGCTTGAGCTGGGGATCGTACATTTCGTGGCCTGCATGCCCTCCATAGGCAAAGGTACGTGCTACTCCGATGGCCCCAATGGCATCTAGTCTGTCCGCATCCTGCACAATTTTCCCTTCCAGGCTTTCCATCTGGTCTTGTACGTGAGCCCCTTTGAAGGAGACCGAGGCAATGATCTCAACGACCCTATCAATCTTTTTTGGAGGGAGCCCTAATTGAGTTAGCCATATCCTGGCAGTTTTGGGGCCGATGCTTAGGTCGCCTCCGTGAAATTTATGATCCGCGATATCGTGAAGGAGCGCTGCCAGTTCAACGATTAAGGAATCACTTCCCGCTTCAGATTGGGCTATATGCTGGGCGTTTTTCCAAACCCGATAAGTGTGCCACCAGTCGTGTCCTGAACTTTCTCCCTCCTGTTGAGATTTGACGTATTCAACAGTTTGCTTGATCCAGGTCTGTTCAGTTAGGCTGAGTTCGGATTTGCTGGTTGAAGGGTCCATAAATAAAGGTCTGATATTTTGTGGTATCGGCAAGTTATGGATACCTATTTTTCTTTCATGGATGAGTTCCGTAAGTGGATAAAGGAAAGGGGGTATTTTTTCATAGAATGAAAAGTTTACCCTGTAGGGGTAGCCTATGGGTAGATTCATTATGCCCCCCTATTCCGCCGGCGAGGTATCAACTTAGATACCTCGCCGGCGACAAAAAGGGATGGGGGACCTTTTCTACCCATATTAGGTACCTAACGGCACCGGGATTCTCCTGCGAGAAAAGGGCCTTTGAACTCATATTTCTAGTTCCTTAGATAAATCAGAGATATCATTCCCCACTTCCTTTTGTCCACCTACTTAGCTACCTTTTTTAGAAAAACGTAGCCCTAAAAATCGCAAAATTCCAGACAATAGCACAAGCCCCCCCCCGGTTCCCAACGAATTTTGCAGGCCCACACCTAAGTTTGTAGTTTTTTCCTAGCTTCTTATCCCCAATTCACGTTAACTTAACCACAGAGCTTATAAGAGAAGAAAAGAAGATACGCTATTTCCATTGATTAGGGGATTATATCCGTGGATAACTCCCCTACCTGATGATATTTCGTCCCTTCAGGACTCATTTGGGCCCTAAAGGGGCGGAGGGGACGTAGGTTCTTTCTTATAAAAGCCATTCTCGGCCCCCCTGTATGGACCTGACTACCGACTATGGACCACTGACTACCGACTTTTTCCATTTTCAATTACTCGCTTCTGTGGACCATCAACTGTGGACTATCAACCATGGACTATCAACCTTCCCCTTTCATCTTCTCTGCATAGAGCTCATGAAAGTACGATAGGGTCTCTATCCCTTTAAAGTAATTAAACAAGCCATAGTGCTCATTGGGGCTATGGATATTGTCGGAGTTGAGGCCAAAGCCCATCATGAGTGTTTCCAGACCTAGTTCTTTTTGAAACAAGGCAACGATGGGGATAGATCCTCCTCCCCGAGTGGGAATGGGTTCGATGCTAAAGGCCTTCTCATAAGCCTCTGAAGCGGCCTGGTAGCCTATTGAATCTGTTGGGGTTACCGCGGCTTCTCCGCCATGGTGATTGATGACATCTATCTGGACAGATACGGGGGCTATTCGTTGAATATATTCGGTAAATAACTCTGCTATCTTTTCGGAATCCTGGTTGGGAACCAAGCGCATGGAAATTTTGGCGTGGGCCTTAGAGGGAAGTACAGTTTTGGATCCCTCGCCTGTATACCCTCCCCATATTCCATTAACATCCAAAGTGGGCCGTATGGATTTGCGTTCGGGGATGGAGTATCCCTCCTCTCCTCGGGAAGCCCCAATTTCCAGGTCATTCAAAAATGCCGTTTCATGGAATGGGGCTCTTCCCAGTTCATCCCGTTGGGCCTGAGTCAGTTCATCCACCTGATCATAAAAACCAGGGATGGTGATTCTCCCTTTGCTATCCTTAAGTTGGGCTATCATTTCACACAGGACGTTTATGGGGTTGTCAACGGCCCCACCATACACTCCCGAATGGAGATCGCGATTGGGACCTGTTACGTGTACCTCCATATAGGCCATTCCCCGCAAGCCTACGGTAATAGAGGGATGTTCGTTGCTGATCATAGCTGTGTCTGAAATGAGCATGACATCAGCCTTCAATAACTCTTTGTTCGATTCAACAAATTCAGCTAGGTTCTCGCTACCTACCTCTTCTTCCCCTTCAATCAAGAATTTGATATTACAGGGAAGCGGCCCCTTGCGCTGGAGAATTTCGATGGCTTTAAGGTGCATGTAGGCCTGACCTTTGTCATCACAAGCCCCACGGGCGTATATTTTCTCGTCCTTAACTACAGGTGTAAAGGGATCCGAGTCCCAAAGTTCCATAGGGTCTGGAGGCTGGACATCGTAATGCCCATAAATCAAAATGGTTGGGGCTTGGTCATCAACATGCTTAGCTGCAAAAACGATGGGATGCCCTTCCGTTTCAAACAATTGAACCTGATCCATGGACAGATTTTTGAGCTGATCCATGAGCCAGAAAGCCGTTTTGCGAACCTCTTCCTTATAGGTAGAATCTGCACTAATGCTGGGAAAGGAAAGAAAGTCTTTTAACTCCTCCAGAAAGCGGTCTGAAGAGTCCTGGATAATGGCGGGTACATCATGCATATATCACAAACTAATTAAGGTAAATAAAGCCATTTAAAGACCCATACAGGTCCAGATGGTCTGTGTAAGTGAACGCTATAAACCCCAGGAGCAAGTTCTCCCAATTGAAGTTTCGGTGTTCTAACAGCAAAATACGTATTTTCTCCTACTAAGCGGCCATGTGGAGAAAATACCTGAACAAAAAGTTTTTCATTCAATAAAGATGAGGGAAGGGATAGAGATAATAGGGCTTCAGAACTGGGGTTGGGGAAAATATGTAGGGGAGGTTTTGGTAAGGACTTTCGGCTGGAAACAGTTTCCCCTTCAGGTTGATTGAAAATGCCAATACCTCCTCGGCTATTACCTATCAACCAGTCGAGGATTCCATCATTATCGAGATCAACCCCCCAGGGACTAGAGCGTCGTCCTACTCCCCAATTCCTTCCTTGGGGATCGGCAGGAATAAATGCTTCTTGTTGGAGCGATATATTGGGGAAAAAGAATAATTCTCCCGATTCACTCCCCACCCGTAGGTCAAGGCTTCCATCTCTATTTTTGTGCAAGAATGGGACACTGAAGCCCGTACAACACTCAGGGCTTACATCTACTCCCCCCAGTTTTTCAAGGGTTGCTTCTGAAGAAAATTGTGGATTAATAGAATTGCCCTCGTTACGAAAAAAGTTCAGGGTTCCATTGCTTTCACCAACCAAAAGATCCAATATCCCATCCTGATCCAGGTCAATAAGTTGAGGACTTGCATTTTGGCCAACGTCAATTCTACTAAAGTTGAATTCTGATAGGGTGAAATTGGCAATTCCTTGTTGGGGCGTGTTGAGGAAAAGATGTAATTGCCCGTTGATATCCCCGAGGACCATATCTTCATCTCCATCTCCATCCAGATCTCCAAAAGCAGGTCGTACTTCCTGAATAACCTGCGAAAATGCACGGGCTAGGTCGAGGTAATTTCTGTCAATGAGGGTAAAGGCAGGATTTTGAAGACTACCTGTATTCTGATACAGGGTCAGGCTTGCAGAGGGAAAAGCTCCGCCTGTCTGATAGGCCTTGTTTCCAATTACCAAGTCTATGAGCCCGTCTCCATTGTAATCAAAGGTCGCAGGATGGGATACAGCGCCACAGTCCACCATCTCATTTTGAAGGAAATCCCTTTGTTGTAAGGAAAAAGCTAAGGAATCTCCTCGGCTTTCCCCAGAGTAAAACCAAATATTTTCAAAATTATCAGATATGCTAGAAGCGTTGGGGGCAATGGTCAGATCCTCTATACCATCAAAATTTAGGTCCAGTAAAAAGGCAGCCGGAAAAAAGGGTAAAAAAATAGGGTTTGAGGACGAAGGGAAATCTGGATTGGCTATATCGATCACAGGGTCTTCCAGACTCCCCCCATTATGGAGGTAGACGATGTTTTCGAAGGAGATATCCCCTAAGAGTACATCCATCAGCCCTTGGCCGTTTTGGGGAATGGGGGTAATGGTGGAACCCGCGTGAAGGGCGTTGCGTGGGGTTACTCTACGGGTAGGGCAAACTTCATTGAGGAAGACTTCATTGGTCAAGCCATCTTCGCGAAAATTTCCCCAGCAGGTGTTTACCAGAGAAAGGTCCAGGCTAAGAGAAATGGACTCAGAAGGGCTCCTATTCTGGAATAATTGTAGGAAGGATCCTGCCGCATCAAACAGTAGGATGTCCACTTTCCCGTCTCCATTCATATCAGCGATTCCTGGAATATCGGTTGAGGGAACAAAAAGAGGGATCTGGGTATCGGATCTAAGAAGGGGATGGGTTAGCAGAAAGCTCAACTTCTCCTGGGAGGAATTGGTATATACTTGAATACCGCTATTTTCGACTTCACCCGTAAATAAGTCACCTTTGCCATCGTCATTGTAATCTCGAACCAGCATCCAGTTTTTTACAGGGGGGAAAAGGCCTTGATAGGAAGGATCGTATACCCAGGAGTTGTTTTCTTGAATAAAGGGGAGCACGAGCTGCCCAGATCGATCAAAAATGACCAAATCCTGTTTTCCATCTAAATCCAGGTCTATTCGGGAAAATTGCGGTTCGTTAAGCCCTCCTGCAAAGGGGTTAGTAAGCAATTGCTCTCCTTGGATAAAGGGGATGTCTTTCAGGCTAGGAGCTTGTCCCAGGCAAGCTACATACCCCAAAAGAAGATAGATAGATAGAAACGTGCAGAAGTGCCGTCCTTTCCTATCATAGCTGAATATGTCGATCAAACAATTCAATTTCTCTTTTCATATTACTTGCTACAACCAATATACGATCTTTGGAATAGGCCTGAATTAATTCCAACATTAATTTTGCATTCTTTTCATCCATGAAACTGGTGGGCTCATCAAGTAACAACAAAGAGGACTGGGTAAATAGAGATTGTCCAATTTTAACTTTCTGTAACATCCCAGAGGAAAAAGTCCTAAGGGGTTTGTCTTGGTGTGCCTCCAGATTCAGTAAAGGGATGATGTCTTTGAAGGACTTTAGCAGACAGGTATTGAAGGAAAAATGGAGAGCCAGATGTTCCCCAAGAGAAAATTCCGTATAGAGGTCCATTGCAGGACTGGCCCAACTTAGGTGGCGGTACCATTTTTCTCGATTAAGCTTCTGTGAATGCTGGAAATAGCTTACTCGTCCCTCTGTGGGTAGGCTTTGGCCCGCTATTAGATGCAAAAGTGTTGACTTTCCTGAGCCATTAGCCCCCACAATGGCCACCTGTTCGACAGGTTGTAGCTCAAATGAGATATTTTTAAATACCCACTTCTGGAAAAATTTTTTCCCTACATTCTCAACTTTGAGCGATAAAGAGGATTCCACTGCTCCTTCCCTTAATCAGAAATATGTCCATTGGTATGGCTATTGCCTTTGATAATCCCCCTTTCGGCATTCCGGATAAAGGTGATGATCTCATCCCGTTCCAAGGTAGCGGGCAGGTGAGCTTCTATGTAGTCTAGGGCATTTCCGGTATTTCTTCCCGATAGGAAAATATTGCGGTATATATCCTGAATTTGGTTAATGGTATCCGCATTAAAACCTCTCCTTCTGAGACCGATAGAGTTTACTCCATCGTACTGTAACGGTTCTCTTCCCGCTTTTACAAAGGGAGGAACGTCTTTTCTCACCAAGGATCCTCCTGCAATCATAACGTGTTTGCCTACTTTCACAAATTGGTGGAAAGCTGATACCCCTCCGATAACTACATGATCTCCAATTTCAACGTGTCCAGCAATATTGACTGCATTGGCGATAATCACGTTATCTCCGATGATACAGTCATGAGCGATGTGGACATAAGCCATTATGAGTGCGTTTTTGCCGATCTTAGTAGTGCCATTGTATACAGTACCACGGTTGAGGGTAACGCATTCTCGAATAATGGAATTTTCCCCGATTTCCAGGGTTGTACGTTCACCGTGAAACTTTTTATCCTGGGGAATGGCTGAGACTACTGCACTGGGAAAGATTTTACAATTATCGCCAATGCGAGCGCCATCGTGAATAGTGGCATTGGACCCAATCCAACATTTATTGCCAATGAGAATCTCTCCGTGGATGGTGGCAGATGGCTCAATGTGAACATCATCACCAATACGTACCAAAGGATTTAGGGATTGAAAGGCTATGTTATTCTCATTTTGCCAGAAGGCCAACTCTCGTGTATCGGAAGAGATATAGGCCCCTGCGCTAATTTTGGCATTTTTCCCAATTCTAACTCCATTTTTGATGGTGACATTTGGGCCGATTTGGGAGCCTTCCTCAATTTCGACATCGGATTCGATGGTAGTAAAAGGGCCTATTTCAACGCTATCGTGGATTCTAGCCCCCGAAGCGATGAAAGACTGAGGATATTTGTTGTTGGTTTGGATTGAAGATGTTATCATGATTTTTCCTTTGGTACTATACTGGCGACCATATCGGCAAAACTTACAACCTGATCGTCGACTTTGGCGACTCCTTTCATTTTGCATATGCTGCGTTTCATAGTGATAAGCTCTAGTTCAAAAACAAGGGAATCACCAGGGACAACGGGTTTTTTAAATCTAGCGTTGTCAATGGCAGCGATAAATACCCATACAGATTCTGGGTTTTCAATCGTATTGAGCAGTAGTATACCTCCTACTTGGGCCATTGCTTCCAGTTGTAGAACCCCCGGCATTATGGGATTCCCTGGGAAGTGGCCTTGAAAGAAGGGTTCATTTATGGTGACATTTTTAACTCCAACAATCCGATTGGGAGTGAAATCAGTAATTTTATCCACCAATAGAAAGGGATACCTGTGGGGTAGTATGCGTTGGATCGCATTTATGTCAAATATGATTCCGTCCTTTTCCACAGTCTGAAATTTACGGGTGATACTTTGTTGTTGTAGTTGAGATTTTACCATCTTTGCGAGTTCTACGTTGGCTTTGTGTCCTGGCCGAATGGCTTCTATCTGGCCCACTATAGGGACACCTACCAAGGCGAGATCTCCTACCAAGTCAAGGAGTTTGTGTCTTGCGGGCTCGTTGGTATACCTAAAACCATTTTCATTTAAGACACCTTCCCGCACTTGTATGTCGGGCTTGTTAAATATTTTTGCCAGTCGGGTTAGCTCCTCAGGTTTTACCTGTCTGTCAACAATCACGACGGCACTTTCTAGGTCTCCTCCTTGAATGAGTCCGGCATTATAGAGGGATTCAATTTCATGTAGAAATACAAAGGTTCTACTATCGGCAATCTCCTGTGGGAAGCCTTCAATACCCTTTAGCTCTGCCTGTTGTGGCTCCAAAACCGATGAGTTAAAATCGATATTGACGAGGGCCTGGAAATTATTGGAGGGCCCTATTGTTAACTTTACGTTACGATCTATTTCCTCGTAACAAATAGGCTCCTTAATCACGAAAGCCTTTCGGGCTACCGATTGTTCCTTGAGGCCTACAGAAATAAGGGCATCTGAAAAGAACTTGGCACTGCCATCCATGATAGGAGGCTCCGGTCCGTCTAATTCTATGAGGCAGTTGTCTATCTGTAGACCAGCCAAAGCTGCCAAGGTGTGTTCTACTGTATGTACTTTTACCCCATTTTCTGCAATAGTAGTACCTCTGGAGGTATCTACCACATGCTCTACTTGTGCATGAACCTTAGGCTTTTCGGGTAAGTCTACTCGCTGAAACACATAGCCGTGGTTGGGAGAAGCCGGATGGAAAGTCATTTTAACTGGCTTTCCGGTGTGCAACCCATGTCCCAGGATGGTGACAGTTTTCTCTATAGTATGTTGATTATGATTCAATCTTTTTCAGCAAGTTGGTTTTCTAACGCTTCTATTCGCTTATACATCTCGTTTAGTTTCTTATACAATACCTCAGAACGTATTTGGCTCTGAAAGGGTTGTATCGGTATTCCCTTCCATTTCTTTTGGGCTTCTTTGATCGATCGATTGACTCCTGACTTAGCGGCAATTTGGGTCTGGTCTGCAATCTCCAAATGTCCAATAATACCCACTTGCCCACCTACAATCACATTCCGGCCGATTTTAGTACTTCCTGATACCCCACATTGGGCAGCAAGGGCCGAATCCCTGCCAATTTGTACATTGTGAGCTACTTGTACCAAATTATCTAATTTTACCCCTTCCTGTATATTTGTCGATCCCAGGGTTGCTCGGTCGACTGTCGTATTGGCTCCCACTTCTACCTTATTTGCCATGATGACATTTCCCAATTGCGGAATCTTTTGGAAAGATCCATCGGGCATAGGGGCGAAACCAAACCCATCACTACCGATTCTAGCCCCTGAATGTATTACACAGTATTTTCCTATTTTACAGTCGGGATATATGGTTACATGGGGATATACTATACTTCCTTCCTCTATTTCCACATTATCCCCAATATAAACATGGGGAAAAATCTTTACCCTATTACCCAATTTTACACCTTCTCCTAGGTAGCTAAACGCCCCTATATAAACATCTTCGCCCAAGGATACACTATCTGCTATCCAACTGGGTTCTTCTATGCCAATACGGTCCTTTTTTTGTTTTTCGGCCTGTACCTGCATGAGAATGGCAAAGGCCTTGTAGGGATCATCCACCTTCAATAAGGTTGCCTTTATATTTGACTCTGGTTTAAAGTCTCTGGCAACTAAGACGGCAGATGCGCGAGTTTGGTAAATATAAGGCGTATATTTTGTATTCGCTAAAAAAGTGATTTGGCCTGGATTCGCCTCTTCGATTTTTGCAATCGAGGTAATCATCAAAGAATCTTCTCCCTCAATCTGTGCGTCCAATAATTGGGCGATCTGTGAAATAGTTTGGTTCATAATGTCTCCTAAAGAGCTCGCGTCCAAAGGTAGTAAAATCTTTATAAAATGTGTATGACAAGAATCACCTCCTGGTGGGCCTATGGAAAAAACTTCAAGCAGGGTTATTTTGTTGTGGAATGGAATAGCTGATTAGTGAATATCCCAGCCACTCTTCCCTTAAGGTCTTGATTCAAAAATGCAGAATTTTTAGCTTTTGAGGGGATCTCTTTGGCATCCAGCACCCACTTTACATTCGGTTGGAAGAAAGTTAACTCAGCCCTTTTACCTTTTTCTATAGTAGGGCATGGAACCCCGAGGATATTCCGGGGGTTTAGGCTAATAAGCTCCACCATTTGACTGAGATTGAGTAATCCCGGCGTGATCAGGTGTTCCCAGATGAGGGGAAAGGCAGTTTGAAGGCCAAGCATCCCATATTCGGCTAGGCCAAATTCCTTATTTTTTTCTTCTGTTCCCTGTGCCAGATGGCAGGTACAGAGGGCATCCACCCACCCATTTTTTACTGCTTCCTTCAGCTTTTGAGTCTGTTCCTCACTTCGTAATGGGGGAAAAACTTTGTATACGGAATCAAAAGTCGTTAGAGCCGAATCATTGAGAGCAATATAGGGAATACCCACAGCAGCAGTGAGTTTTATCCCTGACTCCTTGGCCTTATTAATTGCGGAAAGGCCTTCGTAAGAGGTAATAGGCTGAAAATGAATCGGAGACTGGGTGTATTCAGCCAATCTAATTGCACGCTCTATCCCCAACACCTCCGCTAACATAGGCATTCCTTTCATGCCCAGTGAAACAGCTTGTTGCCCTTCATTTGCCTGCCCATCCCCAATGAGTCCCTTGTCGTAAGGATATAGGCATATCAGTGCTTGAAAGGCTTGGGAATATTGTAAGGCTCTTAGTAGAATGCCAGAATCCAGGCTTTGGATGCTACCGTCCGAAAAAGAGATGGCACCCGATAAGTTCATGTCGTATAATTCGGCCAATTCCTGGCCCTTGCGCTCTTGGGTGATGTCTCCAGAAAATAGGAAATTTACCGGGAGAGAACTGACTCGACTCTGAAGGGAATTAATTACCTGCCTGTTGCTGGCATGGGGGTCAATATCTAAAAGGCAATGTAGGGCAGTATAGCCACCTTTTATTGCAGCTTCAGCCAATTGCTCTATAGACTCTTTCCATTCAAATCCCGGGTCCTGTAGGTGAGTTTGTAAATCTAGCCAGCCAGGTGAAACATAGGTCTCTTCAGAAAAAGAGATAATTTCTACTTCTTTAGAAGCATTTGACTCAATTTTTCCTATTTCAACGATGTAGCCCTTTTCAATACAAATGTCCTGCTTGGTAAGATGATGAGGACTTTGGGGGTCAACTATATGTACATTTTGAAATAGAAACTTCCGCATACTAGCCTTTCATAAATTTTAAAATGGCGATTTCAATAAGCAAAAATATTATGCCTAAGATTAAACAGTACTTCCATAAGGGCAAGCCCTCTCTTTCTGTCTGAATGGTTTGGGTGATGCGTTCAGGAGTAGGAGGGAATAAGCGAATCTCAGCTAGGCCTCTGTTAGCAAGTTGAGAAGTGAGTTCAGATTCAGAAGCAAAGGTAAGGTGGGACTCTGCATCCGAAATATTAAAGGAAATTTCCTCTAATAGATTCTCCCCCTGCTTGAGTTGGTAGTTTCCTGGGCTAAGATCCAACTTGTCAAAGTTCAATAGCAAGCCGCCACTTTGGCTGTATTGTTCTGGGATCAACTCCAGTCCTTCCTCGTTTTCCAGGACGATTAAGTCTTGAATGGAAGTTCGAATAAACTTGCTTTCACTAGATCCAATAAGCGTGGAAGATTGAACTTGCTGAGTTTGATTCATGATCTGAGTGATCCGAAAGATCAGGGGTACAAATAAGGATTTAACGTGCAAATCTGTCCAGCTATCATCCGGAAAAAAGCTGAATGTAAATAAGAGTCCCTGGCCGATCTTGGATTCTACTAATAAGGGCTGGGATGAGTTTAAAGAAATTACGCGGTTGTGGATGGTGGAATTGTTGAGCGCAAAAGGATGAAACTTGAAAATACGTGGGGCATCAATTTCCCTATTTCTGCGATTCTTGGTAAATATTCCTTCAAAAATGGGATGGTCTAGTTCTACTTGATTGGCTTCAACCCCTTCGTCCATTAACACGGCTTTTTGGAAACTTCCTGCCTGGATATTTTGATAAAATCGATTTATAGAGGAAATATCCACTTGCTCTCCAGGAAAATACAGGATACTCCCTCCTTCTTCTACGAAGGTTTGTAGTTGATCCGCCAGACCTGAGCTGAATTGGTTGATGCCTAAAAGGATGATGGAGCGATATTCATTGAATTGAGCTTGAGAGATATTTCTAGCTGGGAGAAAAGTTGCATTGAATTGGTCAAAAACGGACTGGAAGAGGACCTTTAAGGGCGTGGAGGTCTTGCCTTCCACAACAAGGATCTCTTCTTTTTCAGGCACATACAGGGAGAAGTAGCGCTTGTTGTCAAAATCTATGGGCGTGTCATTGATCTCTATAAACCCCGAAAGCCATCCACTGCGTTGGGGAGTGAAAGATAGCTTTAGGTCTTCTGAACTACTTTCGCCCAGATTTTGGTTATTTATGGCCATCACCTGTTGGTCGAGTAGTACCCGCACATTGACATCAGAAGCTTCTTGGCTGCCATCGTTAACTAGGTTCATATCTAGGTCTACAGGCTTGCCTTTTTCAATAATCTGCGAATTGATTTGATGGTCTTGTATATAAATATTTTGCTGCTCCCTAGTTGCCAAAGGGATGTAGTTCACCTGTAAGGTACTATCTAAGGGACTTGGAGATAGGCTGTCGGCTAAGACAGTTGAAAGTTGGAAATCACTGAAGAAAAAGAGCTCTTTTAGCTGATAACTACTCCTTGAAAATATCTGATCTATAAAGCTAAGAATTTCGGTATGGCTGCGTGTATTTTGGCCTAAGTCAATGCTCTTTAGCTGTTCTTTGGCATCTTGTGTATTGAGAAAACTGGCGTTGAGTTGTAAGTCCTGAGTAGTCATCACCAGAAATTCGTCTTGAGGTGAAAAGGCATCCAAGGTTTCCCGTGCCAGGGAAAGTGCTTGCTGAAGGTAGGCCCCCCTTTCATTGCCGGCAGACATACTTCGGGAATTATCGATTACAAATGCCACCGAACGATTGCCCTGGCGAAAGGAATCTCCCTCTCCCGTATAAACGGGGCTTGCAAAAGCCAAGACAATGGCGCAAATAGCCAATATCCGAAATAGTAACAATAGCCATTGTTTGAACTTAACCCTTCTAACGATATTTTTTTGTACCGCTTTGACAAAAGAAATATTGCTAAACAGGACCTGACGAGGTCTTTGCAAGTTAAAGAAATGCAGGATGATCGGAATCGCCACTGCTGCAAGGCCCCAAAGTATGGCAGGATGTAAAAAGGTCATAGAGGGGGAAGTTTTTTCTTTTCCCTTTTGGTTTAGCTTGGCAAATATAGGCAAGAATATAGGAACTCCTTGAAAGTTTATGATTTAAAGTGCGGGCTTTGTTACATTTCCTTCTTGGAGATGAGAGAAATAGCGTATATTTTCTGTTCAATTTATTTTCCTTAAGGCGATTGAAGTATCTTTTAGTACATACGCCAATGGATCTTTAAGCACAGAGAGCACGGAGTGAGAGAAAGGCTGCCTTAGCAGCTAGGGGTTGGGAAATGGAACACGGAGGCACAGAGGCACGGGGGCTGCATTTTGCAGCAAAAGTACCCTTTTGAAGGGGGAGTAGGGCATAGCCTTCAGATTAAGGATTGATAGGGGGATCTGTGATCAAAATGCCCTATTTTGTACTCTCCGATGAAAGAGGGGGAAACCCTGGCGAAATCACTATGATTTTTCGGGTTGTTTCCGGACCCCTTTTGAGTTTCCCCTAGGAGGGGAAAAAAGGGAAGCGGGGATGCAGCGGAAGGGTACAAAAATGCAAAAAAAGAAGAAATTCCCATTTCAAACTAGTATGAAAAAAGTTAACCGAAAACAATTCGTCCAAAAATCTCTCGCGGCTTTGGGGCTGACGTATATGGGGGCCGCTTGTAGTTCCCCTTCACAAGAGGAGAGTGGGGGAGCCCCGGCCATCCTAAGCAACAAAAGCTACAATTGGAAAATGGTGACTACCTGGCCTCCCAACTTTCCCGTTTTAGGGGAAGGCTGCAATTTATTTGCAC
This sequence comes from Bacteroidia bacterium, assembly GCA_965263105.1. GTDB lineage: Bacteria > Bacteroidota > Bacteroidia > J057 > J057 > JBCCTX01. The sequence goes on from CBDHGL010000003.1 coordinate 4,560,557, forward strand.
AATGGGTGGAGGAAATGTCGGGAGGAAGAATGCACATAGAGGTATTTGGGGGAGGGGAATTGGTTCCGGCACTAGAAGTTTTTGAAGCAGTGAGCATAGGAGGGGCAGAAGTCGGGCATGGAGCCGGGTATTATTGGGCGGGTAAGCTTCCTGCAGCACAATTTTTTGCCACGGTTCCCTTCGGCATGAATGCTCAACAAATGAACGCATGGATTCACAATGGCGGCGGCTTGGACCTGTGGAAAGAACTCTATGCGCCTTTCAATTTGATTTCCTTCCCTGGGGGGAATACGGGCGTGCAAATGGGGGGATGGTTTAATAAAGAGATTAATACTTTGGAGGATATTAAGGGCCTCAAAATGCGAATACCTGGCTTAGGGGGCAAGGTATTTGCCCGTGCAGGGGGTTCTGCCTTGAACGTCGCTGGGGGAGAAATTTACACCAATCTAGAGCGCGGGGTAATTGATGCGACAGAATGGATCGGTCCCTATCACGATTACCTGATGGGCTTCCACAAAATCGCTAAGTATTATTACTATCCTGGCTGGCATGAGCCGGGTACGGTATTGGAGACCATGTTCCATAAACCCAAGTTTGAGGCCCTGCCTCAGGATATGCAGGCCATTTTGATTGCTGCAGCGGCTCGCCAAAACCAGTGGATTCTGAATGAGTTCGAGGCAAAGAATAATGCCTATTTACAGAAAATTAAAGAAGAATCTGAAGTAGACATACGACCTTTTCCCCCTGAGGTCTTATCTCGTCTAAAAGAACTGACTCAAGAAATCCTGGAAGAAGTTGCTAGTTCTTCTCCAGAAGCCCAAAAAGCCTATGAGGCCTATTTGACCTATCGCAACGGAGCTAAGAATTGGGCAGGCCTCACAGAAAAGATTTTCTATAACGCCCTACAGGGGTAAAAAGCGTAGAAATTGGAAATTTCTATTTTTTTTATTTAACCTTGGTTGAACGGAACAAATTGAAATAAAAAATGCGTAACAACAAAAAACCTAATTTATCCTACCTTGCTATGGTAGGCATTTACTTTCTCGCTTGTATGAGCCTATCTCAAGCACATGAGACGCATGGGTATTACACCCTGCACGACTCACTTACCCATGATAGCCATCAGCATGACCATGATAGTACTGATCAGAAATCCCATAAGCACGATCACCCGGAGCAGGTCAAATTAGTCACTGGCCAGGGAGATTTCGTTTTTTCCTGGGATGAAGGCCTAACAGCCGCCTTTCCCGAAGGAGCGCGCGAGCACGAATCTAAAATGCATGGCGGGTTCAATGAAGATCCGGAAACAGGTATCGTATATACAGGTATTCCGGGCTATGGTCTTTGTAGCATTAGCCCAGACCTCAAAACCTGGACCCGAATCGGAACGGATGAACGCTTGAAAGACAATATCCATGGGATCGTTTTCTTTGTACACAAAGGGAAAAAGCACCTGGCCGTAGCCCAAGAAGGGAAGCGCGTTTTGGTATTAAACCTAGATGGAAGCTATTGTGAGCGATATCCTCAAACCCAAGGGGAATGAATTTGATTTCGTTCCAGCGAATGATTTCTTCGGATCGAAGGGAAGCAACTTTGGGGTGACAGATGTTACCTACCTCGATGGCGTCATCTATGCAGCTCATGGCTACTCCAAAGGAGATTTTGTATTGACCATTGTAGAGAAGGATGGCTCTTGGGACTGGGGAAGACTCGCCTGGGGAGGCAAAGGAAAAGCGCCTGGTCAATTCCAGACGGCTCATGGGGTTTATGCCCATGAAGGCCATATCCTGGTGGCCAATCGCGCAGCCGGGCAGGTGGTGAAATTTAGGAAAGATGGGGGGTTTGTGGAGATGTTTGACGATATTCCTGAAGGAAGCCTGGTGTGTAATGTATCGTATAAGGCGGAGCACTATTTTTTCAATGCATTGAGGGCGCTAGAAGGTCAGAAATCCGCGCCTATATATGCCCATACCGGAAAAGAGCTTGTTTCAACCATTATTCCCGGGGAGTTAGATATACCCATACTGACCAATATCCACCATGTGTGGCCGCACCATGTGGAAAGTTCTGATGGGTCTAAGCAGCTTTATTTACTTGTCCATGCCTGGAATAAAGGCAAATTTGCGGTATTGAAATTGGAAGACTAAACAGTTGGACAAAAGAAATCAGGGAATGATTTCTTCAAATTATTTATGGAACTATCTATATGAATTGAAAGGCTTACTGCTCTTTAGAGAATCCCTGTAACGCTAGGTGCACCATATTGGTAGATAAGTTTTCCATCGCCCCTGTATCGCCGCCGAGGTATCAGTTTCGATACCTCGGCGGCGGAATATTGGAGCCTTATGAATCAATCCAAATGCTACCCCTACAGGGCGAACTTTAGCTTTAACGAAAAGATACCCCCTTTCTTTTGTCCGCTTTCTTAGCCCTCTCCCAAAAACACACCCACCAACTCAGGAAAGAGAATCACCAAGGTTAAGACAATTACCTGGATCACAATAAAGGGGATGATTCCTCGGTATAACTGGGCGGTTTTAATTTCCGGGGGGGCTACTCCTTTGAGGTAAAAAAGAGAGAAGCCAAAGGGAGGAGTCAGGAAGGACGTCTGGAGGTTTAAGGCTAGGAGGATGCCCACCCAAACCAAGTCTATGCCTAGTTTCTGAAAAATAGGGGCAACTACGGGAACGAAAATGAAGATGATCTCGATAAAATCGATAAAAAATCCTGCGATGAATACCCCTACCATCACGATGAATAAAAACATCTGGGGGCTCAGTTGGGATTGCGTGATGAGGGCTACCAGTTGGCGGTCTCCCTCTAGTCCGCGAAAAACCAAGGAAAAAGCCGTCGCCCCAATCAAGATGATGAACACCATGGAGGTCAGATGGGTCGTTTCCCGCATAACCGCCTGGAAGGTTTTTACCCCAACCGCTTGCTTTTTATTGGGATTACCCAAAGTCAGCAAGGTCGCTCCTATAGCGCCTACGGCGGCAGCTTCCGTCGGAGAGGCAATACCCGCAAAAATGGACCCCAAGACAGCCAGAATGAGCAACAAGGGGAGAATAAAGGCCAGGATTGTTTGCCGAAGCTCATTCCAGCCAAACTGGCTAAAGCGTTCTTCAACAGGGATGGAAGGAGCTAGCTGAGGATTTATCCGGGAATATCCCAGTATGAATACGATGTAGAGTATGACTAACAGTAAGCCAGGAATCACTGCCGCCATAAAGAGGTCTCCTACGGATACATTCAAAACGCTACCCAATAAGACGAGTACTATGGAAGGAGGAATAATCTGCCCCAAGGTACCTGAGGAAGCGATAGTTCCGGTTGCCAATTCCGGGCTATAACCCCTTTTGAGCATGGTGGGTAGGCTGATTAAGCCCATGGTGATTACGGTAGCGCCGACGATTCCCGTAGAGGCCGCCAAGAGGGTACCCACTATTACAACGGATACGGCCAGGCCACCGGGATATTTTCCAAAGAGCTTGGCCATGGTTTCTAACATGGACTCTGCCAAGCCCGACTTTTCCAACATAATACCCATGTAGATAAAGAGGGGTACAGCTACCAGGACGTAGTTTTGCATGGTCCCGAAAATTCGCAAGGGGAGTAAGAGGAAAAAGTCCACCCCCAAAAAGGCGACGCCAAATATAACAGCAATCCCTCCCAGGGTAAAAGCCACGGGAAATCCCAGTAAGATGGCAATAAATAGGACCCCAAACATGATAAAAGGCAAGGATTCAGTCATGAGGATCTAATTCAGGATGAGAAAAAGAGCTAGGCGAAACGAGTACCTGAAGGGAACGGATTAGGATGGCTAAGCCTTGCAGGGAAAGTATGGCAAAACCCAGCGGTATACAGGCCTTTATCAGATAACGGGCTGGAAGTCCTCCCGGATCGGGAGATGACTCCGCAATGGCAAAGGAGTTAGTGGTATATTTCCACGATACCCATACGACTATAAGAGAAAAGGGGAGGAGCCAGCACAAGGTTCCCAGGAGATTGACCCAGGCTTTTCCTTTATCGGTAAACTGGCTGTAAAATACATCCACACGAACGTGTTTGTCGTGCTTGAGGGTGTAGGCAGCTCCCAGCAAAAATATCATGGCATAGAGGTGCCACTCGACTTCAAAAATGGCTATAGAAGTGCGATTGAATAGGTAGCGCATCGCTACGTCGTAGCCGATGATGAGGACTAGCAGGCTAGTAAGCCAGGAGGCCGCACGGCCACTCAGTTCACTGAATTGTTCAAAAAGGTAGGCGAGTTTTCCGAGATAATCCATTCCCGCCAATCAAGGAAAAAATGCCCACTAAATCAAAACAATCCCATTTTATTTAAGCGATTAATTGCAGGCAAATGCTCATCCTGGGCTGCGATACGCAGGGATTTTAAGGCAGTAAGCGTATCTCCTCTTCTTTCCCGTAATAGAAGGAGGTGAGCATAATAGAAATGTCCCTGGGAATAGCCTTTCTGCGCTGAAGTTTGAGCATATTTTAATGCTTTGTCTTCATTCTTGGTACCCCCTCTTCCTTCATGGTACATTACACTCAGAAGATAGGCTCCAATTCCATCCAGACTTGATCCGGCATTTTCTAAGGCACTAATGCTTTCCCGGTATTTCGATTTAGAATTATTGGTCTTGGCAGAGGTGAAAAATGCCTTTCCTTCAATGAGATGTTGGTTGCGGCTGCCCTTATTGCTGCTCCTTTCTACTTTTCCGGTAGAATTATCTGAAACCCGGTTCGTAGGATTGGGATCAATGGTCGTATTATTGGGACTTTCTGGCGATTCTGGGGAAACATCCTGAAAGGGATCTTTTTGACTGGAATTGTCTGCCAATTGACCGTCGTTGCCGGTATCAATGCTATTGCTGAGCTCAGCCACTCTGTTCATTGCCCTTTGATAAGTGGGGTCTCGTTTGATATCATCCGTAGGAACTATGGCTAAGCCCTCGCGGTATAGCTCTAAACTCCTTTTGGGATCAGCACTTTCACCCTGGTCATATAGCTCGGCATATTTAAAATAAGCTAGAATAAGGTTTTCCCTGGCATCATTTCTAAATTCTAAACTGTCTCTAAGGGCTAGCTCTTGTGCGCGTGTATAATATTCAATTGCCTCTCCCCATTCGTTTTGCATGAATTTATTTGATCCAGCCTGAATCAGATCGTCATAGCTCATACTGTTCATCAGATTGAAGGCTTCCATCTTTTGTACAGCCGTCTTCTTCAACTCAGTGGCTCGTATTTTAGTAGCCATATCTGGAGCGAAGTTTACAGCTGAATCCAGCACTTCTACAGCCCGATCAAAATCCTTTGCATCTATGAGTTCTTTACCATTTTCTACGTAGAGGTCATAGTTTTTACCCGCTTTGCTTCCAACTCCTAAACCTTCCAAGGTTACCCCGATCAAGGCTAACAAGGCACAGGCTCCCAAAACCATATAAAACATTTGCGTAGCAAAGGGGCTATGGGCAGGCACGTACCCCTCTTTCAGTTCTGGATCCAGTTCCTCGGACTCTTCCTCTTTAATTTCGGAGACAGAGCCTTCTTCTTGCGCCAAAACGGGACTGGGCTCTTCAATAACCTGTGCCGTTTGCTCTTCCACCACTGGACTTTCAATAGCTAAACTCTCAACAGGATTTGGCTGAGAGATAGGGGCAAAAGAAGCCCCGTCTTTGACTCGGTCAATTTGGACCAGTATACAGCTGAAATCATCTTGGGTAAGGCCCTTACTAAGGTTCTCAATTTCTGTAACTAGAAACTCAGGAGACTGCCCGGTTCGGAGGATGGTCGCCAGAACGCGCTGATCCACCTGTTCCATGATCCCATCTGAGGAGAGGAAAAAGTAATCGCCTTCCTGAACCTCACTTAGCGGGATGCGACGGATGTTTAAATCCGCTGGACTCTCTTTTCCATATATTATGGGAGGGATTTCAGATAGATAGGGAGGAGGAGAGGTCCTATAAGGCCCATCAGGAGAAATCTCCTCAGCTCGAGTAAGGCTGAAGTTTCTTCTTCTGAAATAGAAAATAGGACTATTTCCCACCCAGGCCAAGGTAACTTCATTGTCCCCGAGGTATACAAGGGAAAGGGTGGTACCCATTCCAATCGCAGAAGGATTCATTTGCATATAGGCAGAGAGTGCCTCTTCTGCCGACTCTAATCCTTGTTTAAGTTGCCCTTCAGAGGGGCTACTTCCCCAGGAAAGAGATGAAAGAAAGTTGGCCATATGGTTGGCCACCATCTTGGAGGCTACGTCCCCCTTTCCGACTCCCCCCATCCCGTCGCATACAATGAAAAATCGCTGAGTCTCATCGATTTGCCCCAATTGCGGATAGATGTAATCTTCATTGATCTCCCGCATCCCTTTTTCACACAAGGCAGCCGGCTGTTTAATTGATATTGCCATAGACTACAGGTTGAATAACTGTTATCTACAAAAAATATTTAATTTCTTGTAAAATACTACTGTTTTTAGTAAAACGCAAATACTAAGGTGTATGGAATTGCGTTTAATGTCAAAACGTAATTTCGTCCAAAAAAATATTTTTTATTGGTAGATTTTTCCTCCAGCCTTGAGAAACTCCTTGGATTTTTCCTTCATACCCTTCTCAAGGGCCTCTTTTTCCTCTAGCCCTTTTGCCTCCGCATAGGCCCTTACGTCTTGCGTAATTTTCATAGAACAGAAGTTGGGTCCGCACATGGAGCAAAAATGGGCTAGCTTTGCCCCTTCAGCAGGTAAGGTTTCGTCGTGAAAACAACGAGCAGTGTCGGGATCCAGGCTCAAGTTGAACTGGTCTTCCCAGCGAAATTCGAAGCGGGCCTTACTCAGGGCATCGTCTCGATACTGGGCCCCAGGATGGCCTTTGGCAAGATCCGCAGCATGAGCAGCAAGCTTGTAGGTGATCACACCTTCTTTCACATCCTCTTTGTTGGGAAGTCCCAAATGTTCTTTCGGTGTTACATAACAAAGCATAGCCGTCCCATACCAACCGATCATGGCAGCGCCGATGGCAGAAGTAATGTGGTCATAGCCTGGGGCAATATCTGTTGTAAGGGGGCCCAGGGTATAAAAAGGAGCCTCCTGGCAGTATTCCAACTGTTTCTCCATATTTTCTTTGATCAAATGCATCGGGATGTGTCCAGGCCCCTCATTCATCACCTGCACGTCGTGCTTCCAGGCAATTTGATTGAGTTCTCCTTGGGTTTTTAGCTCGGCAAACTGAGCTTCATCGTTAGCGTCAGCAATGCTTCCAGGGCGTAGTCCATCTCCAAGGGAGAAGGACACATCATAACGCTTCATGATCTCGCAGATCTCCTCGAAGTTTGTATAGAGGAAGTTCTCTTTGTGGTGGGCCAGGCACCATTTAGCCATGATAGATCCTCCTCTAGAAACGATTCCGGTAATGCGCTTAGCCGTCATAGGGATATATCTCAATAGGACGCCTGCGTGGATGGTAAAATAGTCTACCCCTTGCTCGGCCTGTTCAATCAGGGTATCCCGGAAGATTTCCCAGGTGAGTTCTTCGGCCTTGCCCTTTACTTTCTCCAAGGCTTGATACAAAGGAACGGTCCCCACAGGAACAGGACTATTTCGAATGATCCATTCGCGAGTTTCATGGATATGGGTTCCCGTAGAGAGGTCCATAATGGTATCTGCTCCCCAACGACAGGCCCAAACGGCTTTTTCTACTTCTTCCTCTATGCTGGAGCTGACGACCGAGTTTCCGATGTTGGCGTTGATCTTGACCAGGAAGTTGCGGCCAATGATCATGGGTTCCGACTCCGGGTGGTTGATATTGGAGGGAATAATGGCTCGACCGGCTGACACCTCTTCCCGGACGAATTCTGGCGTGATATACTTTTGAGGCCCTCTGGCTCCAAAGTTTTCCCCTGGATGCTGCTTGGCCAGTTCTTGAATCTGGTCGATTCGCTGGTTTTCCCGTATGGCGATGTATTCCATTTCGGGGGTGATAATCCCCTGGCGAGCGTAGTAAAGTTGGGTAACGGGTTTGTCGGAGTTGGCTACCAGCGGCTTGGGGGCATGGGGAAAACGGATGGCATCTAGTTTTTCATCCAGAAGGCGCTCATTGCCATAGGCAGAACTGAGTTTTTTGAGTTGTTTTACGTCTTTTCTTTCCAAGATCCAGTCTTGACGCAGGGGCTTGAGGCCCTTGTATACATCAATGTCGACAGTAGGATCTGTATAGGGACCGCTGGTATCGTAGACCGTTACAGGCGGGTTTTGCTCAGTTTTCCCTTCCCATTGGAACCATTTCCATTGAAACGCCCCTGATGCTTGGTCGGGGTGAGTTCTATCTCACGCATGGCTACCTTGATGGGATGAAGCTTGCCTTCCACATATATTTTTTGAGATTTGGGAAAAGGGGCACGGCTGATCACCTCCGGACGTGGGGTACGGTCTTGTTTTTTCATACAGGGTTTATTGTGAAAACGGAAGGAAGGGAGGAGCCACGTGGGCTCTGGGTCAGGTACTTTTCCCTACGGCAGCATCAACTGCTTCAGGTTCAAAGGGTATGATCTCAATCCGTATCAACTAGATGCGGATACCCCTAAAGTTCCGTTTTGCGGTTTTACTTCATAATCCGCCAAAGATAGGGAAAAGTGGGAATACTTAATTCAAAATTATGAGATAGGATGAATAGGGTGAATATTTGTGTGGGCAGCTGCATTTATACATAAGCCCACACGTTAATTTTTTTAGAAAGCAACTTATGTGGCAATTTATTAATGGGATAAATTTGAAATCAAGCGACCATTTCATATTCAACTCGAAAAGGGGAGTCAGCTCTTTTTGAAGCATCCAAAACCTCAATTCGAAGAATATTTCCATTGTTATCATAATCAATGATAACGCCTGGGTTGAATTCATCACTCTCAAATATTTCGCCAGAAGCGAGTTGGATGATCAGTATATCTACTTCTTTATTGTATGTAACCTTCATCTTGCCAATATTTATCATACTGGTTTTGTAAACGGTAATAACCAATTTCGGGTTTTTCACCACATTAACAAATACCCGAATGAGATATTTTTTTCCATCCTTGTCTGTTAGGATCGATTGGAAAATTTTTTTACCTCTTCACTCCAATCGCATAATTCAGAAAACTCCGCTTCTCACTCAAATGCCAGACCCAGGGCTGGGTAAGAGATGCCTGAATAGGGGAAGGAAAATGATTGGAAAGCAAGTTAAGCATGGCAAAAGGATTCAATCCTGAGAAATAGTTCCGTTCTTTTACCAGTTTATTCAGTAGATCCAGACTAGGAGTAAAGGCATTATTTCTCAATTCGGGCAGGGTATCAGAACTGATCACATCCGTAACGAATATCCCGATGCCATGGGGCCTGAGCAGGGCATGCATTTGACGTACATGCTGGATTCGCAATAGCTCAATCAATTGACGTTGGTCTTTCTGAGATAAGCGAGTGGCTTTTATCCCCAAAATCATTTGAGATAGGAGACAACAGGGAAGCACTAGGTCAAATTGGCCGTGGTAGGAAGCTAAGGGATCGCTGTATTGTACGGAATGCAAGCAAAGGGACTTTTCCCGATTGCTGGGAGCATGCTTTGTCCACCTTTCCATGTAGGGTAAAATGCCAGACAGATCTATTCCTGCATGAAGGCTTAGCTTAGGGTGTTTCTCTACCTTTTGATAGGCTATTCCATGTGCTAAGGCTTCTTTGTCCAAATCCATTAAGCTTACTGAATCAAAGAAGTCAAGCAAGACAGCTAAGTCCACGTCATTGCAATTGCCTGCACCTAAAAGGCAAAGAGAGCCTCCTTGTACAGGTTTGTTTGCCTGGATGAGTTCCATCATCTTCTCCCGATGGGAGCGGTAGGTCTCCCAACTGTTACGGGTGTCCCGGTTATTGCTTTTTTCTTTTTCAGCTAAGAAATGGATCATGTGTGGTTTATGAGTTGCTTGTGCAGCTTTTTTGAGATTGAACACGGAGGCACAAAGACACGGAGTTTTAGGTTGCTATACCAACTATCTTTTCTGCGTTTGCCATAAAAACCATAATAGTCTGCGTCAAAACCTAGTTCATGGATAAGAAAAAATGGAACACGGAGGCACAAAGACACGGAGTTTTAAGTTTATACCAACTATCTTTTCTGCGTTTGCCATAAAAATCTCCTAAAAAGTCTGCGTCAAAACTCAGTTCATGGAATTGTTAAGATAAACATACGAGACACAGAGAAACGGAGGGCAGTTGCAGCAAATGCAATCTTCCTAAATTTATTTTTTGAAAAAAAAGACATAAGCGTGTAGAGATCGGTAGTTGATTTAGGAAATAAATCTCTCCGTGCCCCCGTGTCTCTGTGTTCATTTTCTCAAGCGTCATAATGGCTTAAGCCATTTCAATATTCCCGAGGCCTTCTCCGCGAAGGCCCTCTCTGCCTTCCCCTATCTTCCAGCTTCATCGACAGGTTAATCCTCCTCCGATCCACATCGACAGCAATAACCTTCACTTGCACTTTCTGCTGGACCTTAACTACCTCACTGGGGTGCTTGATGAAGCGATTGGCCAGCTGGCTTAAATGTACCAGACCGTCCTGGTGAACACCCACATCTACAAAGGCCCCGAAATTGGTAATGTTGGTAACGATGCCGGGAAGAATCATCCCTTCCTGCAAGTCTTCAATTTCGTTAACCCGCTCGTCAAAGCTGAAGAGTTCAAATTTTTCTCGGGGGTCTCGACCAGGTTTGGCCAGCTCCTCCATGATATCCTTTAAAGTAGGCAAACCCACGGATTCAGTTTGGTAGGTGGCCAGCTGAATGCGTTTGCGCAAATCTTCTTTTTCCATCAGGTCGGGAACCTTAGCCCCCAGGTCTTTGGCCATTTGCTTGACAATGGGATAGCTTTCGGGGTGAACCCCGCTTGTATCCAGGGGATTTTTGGCCCCTCGGATGCGCAGAAAGCCCGCAGCCTGCTCAAAGGCCTTGGGTCCCAAGCGGGGAACTTTTTTGAGTTCTGCCCGAGAGCTAAACGCCCCATTTTCCCGGCGGTAATTTACGATATTCTGGGCCAGGGTAGGGCCCAAGCCGGAAACGTAGGTGAGCAATTGCTTGCTGGCTGTGTTGATCTCCACCCCCACGCCATTAACACAGCTCATGACGGTGTCATCCAGGGCTTTTTTTAACTGGTTTTGGTCGACATCGTGCTGATACTGGCCTACGCCGATAGATTTAGGGTCGATTTTGACCAATTCTGCGAGGGGATCCATTAAGCGTCTGCCGATAGAAACAGCTCCTCGGACCGTAACATCGTGGTCGGGAAATTCTTCCCGGGCGATTTCGGAGGCAGAATACACGGAGGCTCCACTTTCGTTGACCATAACGATGGTAACAGGCGGATTGAAGGGGATACCCTTAACAAAGCTTTCGGTTTCCCGGCTGGCCGTCCCATTGCCAATGGCAATGACTTCAATGTTATACTTTTCTACCAGCTGGTTGAGGATGATTTCGGCTTGTGCCTTTTTATTTTGAGGGGGATGGGGGAAAATGGCGTGGTTGAATAAGAGTTTGCCTTGCTCATCCAGCACACCACCTTACAGCCCGTTCGGAAGCCCGGATCCAGGGCCAGGGTACGTTTTTGTCCTAAAGGAGGAGCCAACAAAAGCTGCCGGAGATTTTCTGTGAAGACTTCTATCGCCTCAGCATCGGCCTTTTCCTTGGCCCACAGTCGGGTTTCCGTTTCAATGGAAGGGGCCATAAGGCGTTTGTATCCGTCCTCACAGGCCAATTCAACCTGATCTGAGGCTCCTGACCGTCCCCGAACAAACTGTTTTTTCAGCCGATAAAGGGCTTCTTCCTCATCCGGGCCAATAGAAAGAGAAAGGATGAGTTCTTTTTCCGCACGACGCAGGGCCAACATCCTGTGAGAGGGAATCCGAGAAAGGGGTTCTTCCCAGTCAAAATAGTCTCGGTATTTTTTCCCCTCCTCCTCTTTTCCCTTCAGCAACTTACTTTTTACCCTGGAGGTTTTTTGGTAGAGCATGCGCATGCGCTCTCGGGCCTCTTTATTTTCATTGATCCATTCTGCGATAATATCCCGTGCTCCTTTCAGGGCATCCTCTATGGACTCTACCCCTTTTTCTGTACTCAGGTAGTCTGCTGCCCATATGTCGGGGTCTCCGGAATCTCTTTGTCCAAATATTCTTTCCGCCAAGGGTTCCAAGCCCTTTTCCTTGGCCATCGTAGCTCGGGTCCTACGTTTGGGTCGATAGGGTAGGTAGATATCCTCCAATTCTGTTAAAGCTTGGGCTCCATAGACAGCTTTCTCCAATTCCGGCGTGAGCAATTCTCGTTCTTTCAGCGAATCCAAAATGCTCCCTTTTCGTTTATCCAAGGCAACTAATTGTTCTTTGCGATCTCTTATTTTCCCCAAATACACCTCATCCAGATTTCCGGTTACCTCTTTGCGGTACCTGGCCATGAAGGGGATGGTAGACCCATCTTCCAGGAGTTTAAGGGTTGCTAAGACCTGATTTTTCCGGATGTTTAACTCTTGGGCGATTTGGTCGGAATGTGTGGAAGCCATAATATTTCTATTGAACAGGTAAACAAGGGATGAACTTCGCGCATTAATTTTTGAAATTAAAAAAACTTTTCAACCTTGGGGGCCCAAAAGAAAAATTTCTCATGCAAGAATACTCCGAACAATGATTTCGTTCTAAACTTTTGTTATTGGATTATTGAAAACGGGAACAGAGTTATATATTTGTCTCTATGATTGAGGAAACTATTACCCTTTTTCCTAATGGAAAAATAAACCTTGGGTTAATTATAAAGGGAAAGCGACCTGATGGATACCACTTGTTAGAAACCGTTTATCTACCCATATATGTCTATCAAGACCGGATGGATATCAATATAGCGGCACATGAGTTATGTCATTTGGAGGTGGATGGCTTGGAGATTCCAGGGAATCCCGCAGATAATCTGTGTGTAAGAGCATATAATAAATTAAAAGAAAATTACCCTTTTATATCGGGAATTGATGTTAAACTAAAGAAGTCTATTCCTATGGGCGCGGGATTAGGAGGAGGCTCTTCTGATGCTGCTTTCACCTTGAGAGGCATGAATCAGCTCTTTCAGCTCAATCTCACCCGTAGAGATTTGGCGGAGCTCGCCGCTGATCTAGGCGCGGATGTTCCCTTTTTCCTATTTAACTATCCACTGCTCGCTCGAGGAATAGGAACAGATTTTGAGCCTATATCCTTGGATTGGAAGTATAGAATTAAAGTTATCCCCTCTTCAATCCACTCGCCAACTGTGGCTGCATACAAGAACTTAGACCTAAAATCGTTAGATTTGAACCGGGATTTGCAGGAAATATTATCATCACCTGTAAGTACCTGGAAAGAACAGTTGACAAACGACTTGGAAGAACCTGTATTTCAGCAATTTCCCGAATTAAGGGCCACGAAAGAAAAACTCTATGAAGAAGGAGCCGTATATGCGGCTATGTCGGGAAGTGGAAGTGCGGTTTTTGGCTTGTTTGAAAGGAGTTAATAGTCGTCAGACCACAGCAATCAGTTAGGAGAGAGGGGAGAGAAAAATAGCGTGTAGTTTAAAACTAAATACCAAACTATCGCCCACCTGCTCTTACCTTACTGTGGACCGAAGACTAACTTAAATCTGTGGACTATCGACTGTGGACCATGGACTAATTAACCAGTAAACTAACTCATCTAATGAAACTAATTCGTCATATAGCTGCTTGGATCTTTTTTGCCATTGTCGTAGGCATACCCGGTATCGTGAATTCTCTGATGGCCCAGGAAGGGCATAAAATTGAGGTAGAAATAAAGGATTTTGGTTCGGACAAAGCCTTTTTGGCTTACTATTATTGGGATAAACAGTACATACAGGATACAGCTGTTGTAAAGGAGGGAAAATTTATTTTTTCAGGGGATAGCCGATTAGATCAAGGGATTTATATGGTTGTGCTGCCCCCAAAGAATACCTACTTTGAAGTCATGGTTGGGGAAGACCAGACTTTTAAGATTACAACCGATACCCTAGATTTAGCCGGACATGTGAAGGTGGAGGGATCCGTGGAAAATCAGCTTTTTTACGAAAACATTCAATATCTGGCTAAGCAGCGAAAGGTAGCTGGCAATATTAGGGAGGAACTGGGTAAAGATGAGGTAAGCCCTGAGCGGAAGCAAGAGCTCCAAGAGCAGATGAATGCCATTAACAAGCAAGTTCAGCAAGGGCGAGAAAAAATTATGGAGGGAGGGGACGCCCCCCTGTATGCCGCGGTGCTCAAAGCCATGAAGGAGCCTAAGGTACCTGATGCCCCTGTCGATGAGAATGGCGTTGTGGATTCAACCTTTCAGTTTCGCTATTACAAAGCGCATTACTTTGACGAACTCCCGTTAAATGACTATCGGCTGGCAAAAACCCCTATATACTACAACAAAATAAATTACTTCCTGACCAAACTGACCATGCAGCATCCGGACTCTATTGCTGTATCTGTAGATCATTTGGTTGACCGGGCAAAAGGAGATCCCGAAACCTTCCGTACAGTGGTGGGTAACCTGTTGAACCAGTATGCCGGGTCCAAAATTATGGGAATGGATGCCGTATATGTACATATGGTGGAAAAATATTATATGACTGGGGAGGCTTACTGGGCAGATCCAGATCAAATAAAAAAAATGGAAGAAAGGGCCTTGGCAATTAGCCCTACCCTCATCGGAAGAAAGGCTCCTAACTTGACCATGCAAGATACCTTGGGTCAATACCAGACCCTTTATAACCTGAAAGGGGAATATACCTTACTATACTTCTGGGACTATGACTGTGGGCACTGTCAAAAGGAGACACCCAAATTGGCCAAGTTGCACAAGGAATGGGCAGATAAAGGCGTCGCCTTGTACGCGGTTTCTATCAATGGCTCCCTTGATAAATGGAAAGAGGCTATCCGTAAATATGGATTAGGGGATGTCAATGTACAAGATCACCAGCGGAGCTCGGGCTTTGATGGCGTTTACGACATTCGCTCAACACCTAGGCTATTCATTCTCGACAAAGACAAGGTGATCAAGGCAAAGCACATTACGGTAGAACAGGCTGGTGAGATCCTGGAGGTCTTTACCCAGGACGAAGAAGGCTCTCGATAAAGTCCTTATAATTTCTTTTCCTGCCCTGGAAAAAAGGGCTGGGTCCAAGCCACTTCTGTATCCCCTTTTTGATGAGGGTTCTCCTGCATTTTATTGGAGATGACTTTTATTCGAACATAGGACTCATTTCCTTGAAGTTTATAGGCGGCCTTTGGCCCTTCTTGAGAATAAAGTAGTCTTCCCGTTTCCTCCTTAGTAGAACCGATAAACTGGATGGTATACGATACCCCTGCTTGAGCCTTTACCTTAATGGAAATTTTCCCCTTGTTTTGTCGGATGGCCCTTAACTCCACCCCCGTACTGGCGTAAAAGTTGCCTGTTTCCATGGCTTCTATTAAGGCCTTGGCCGATAGCTCTGCTGCCTTAACCATAATCCAGCCCCTTCCGCTATTGCTGAAGTCCAAGCCCATTTTGTGATAATTATGACTATCATCGACAGCTATTCCATACATACAAGGTTTATTCATGGTCAAATAGGCCGAAAGAATTTCATCCCACATTGCCTCGGTTCCACTCCTTGTACCATCCCCATAGTTTTTGACCGCATTATGGCCATTGTACAACTCAAAAAAGCGTTCGCCCTTTAAGGCAATGAGGTCTTGAGCCGTCATAGCCCACCCAAAGTTGGGGTGGTTAATGTGAATAATCATGGGAATATTAGTTCGTTCCCGCTGAGCATTCAAGGCATCAATGTTGTTTTGAAGTACATCAATAAGGGTTTTTCCATGCTGGGGTTCGACCAGGTCAACTATATTGCTTGCATTGAGGTGAATGGGTTTGTCCTTATATTTATCGGTTACCTCTTCGGAAGGGATCAAAAGGAACTTGCCGGATTCCTGGAATTTTGATTTGTATTGCAGGAAGGTGCTTAGGCGAACCAAGGTATCCCCATCTTCAACCTTGTATGCGATGGGTTCAACTAAGAGGTTATTTTTGAGGCGCTCAAAGGATTGACTCCCGTGTCGACGCTTTCTCAGGTTGATCCATTTTTCTCCTTCAGCGAAGATATTATGCTCAGACATAGCCAGAAAGTGATAGCCGTGGTCTTTGTACCATTTAATGATATTCTCAGGAAAGTCGTCTCCATCACTCCAATAGGAATGGGTATGTAAATTGCCTTTGTACCATTTTCCCGACTGGGCTAGGGTTAGTGTGGACATTAAAAAGAGACTGGATAGGAAAAGCAAGTAGGTCTTCATAGGGTTGGGTTTGTATGTGGGAAGTTAGTAATACAAGTGAGAGGATAGAAGTTAATTCGAAGAATTCTTTATAATTTTTTGCTCTTTCTGTGTAACTCTTCTCCTTCGACTATGCGGTTAAGTAAGTGGACAAAGGAAAGTGAGTATTTTTTCATAGAATGAAAAGTTTACCCTGTAGGGGTAGCCTATGGGTAGATTTATAATGCCCCGATATTCCGCCGGCGAGGTATCCAAGTTGATACCTCGCCGGCGATAAAAAGGGATGGGGGACCTTTTCTACCTATATTAGGTACCTAAAGGCACCGGGATTCTCATTTGAGAATTAGGCCTTTGAACTCATATAAAATGTTCCTATGTACAGGACAAAAAATAAAATTTCTTATTTATTCGCCCTTTTTGTACCCTTCCGCTGCATCCCCGTTTCCCTTTTTTCCCCTCCTAGGGGAAACTCAAAGGGGTCCGGAAACGACCCAGGAAATCATAGTGATTTCGCCAAGGCTTACCCTATTCTCCCCATTTCTAAGGGGGAGTCAGAGGGGGTTCCTTGAGAGAGGGGGCCAGGGGGTGAGTACAAAATAGGGTATTTTTGATCACAGATCTACCCATCTAAAGTTTTGTCCTGTACAGAAAAAATGTTCCCCAAATGAATCAGAGATATCATTCCCTGATTTCTTTTGTCCACTTACTTAAGTAAAATTGAGTTAGTATCTTGTGATAAGTAATTATGTGCGGAAGATATTCATATACCACCTCCATGGAGCCCGGGGAAGTAATTTTCCCTGAGGGTGAGCCAGCGATAAACTTAAATCCTCGGTATAACATTGCGCCATCGCAATTTTGCCCGGTTATCCCTCAAAGTGATACAGAAAATGTATACATGTACCGCTGGGGCTTGATCCCCTTTTGGGCAAAGGACAAGTCGATAGGGTATAAGATGATCAATGCACGGTCTGAGACCGTTCGAGAGAAATCCTCCTATAAAGGGCCTTTTAAAAAACAGCGCTGCCTGGTGCTGGCGGATGGCTTTTATGAATGGCAAAAAGTGGGTAAAGGTAAACAGCCCTATCGAATGGTCTTAAAGTCTGGAGAGCCCTTCCATTTTGCTGGGTTATATTCTCACTGGAAGGACCCAGAAGGCAAAGTAGTACCTACCTTTACCATCCTTACGACAGAGCCCAATGCTCTGGTGGCACCGATTCACAATCGCATGCCAGTCATACTTCCTGCGGGTGCGACCCAAAAATGGCTGCAAGTAGATGCGGATGAGCTGGACTTGTTGAACTTGCTGAGGCCCTTACCTGAGGAAGAGATGGAGGCTTATCCCGTTTCTGCTGCTGTTGGAAATCCCAGGAATGACGATGAATCCCTGATCAAAGACCTTCGGGAAGGAGCGTAGGAGCTAATGATACCCAATTTGAAGGCTTCCGATACTTCCATTGTGGTAGAAAAAACATACCCTGGCTCCGTTCAAAGACTTTGGGAGGCTTTGAGTTTTCAAGAGAGAGGGGGGGGAGAGCACAAAATGGGGAATTTTGGTCAACAATCGACCATTCAATGCTTAAGTCTTTAATCATAAGAAATACAAACCCGTCCCTATATACCCTACATAAAGCCCAATTCCAGAAGGGCCTCCTCTGACATCATTTCTTTGCTCCAAGGCGGATCAAAGGTAAGTTCTACTTCTACCTCTTCGATTCCTTCTACTTCCAGGCTTTTTTGTTTGACTTCTTCAGGGAGGATTTCAGCTGCAGGGCAGGCAGGAGCTGTGAGGGTCATCAAAACATGGGCCTTGCCCTCATCTTCCACTTTTACTTCGTAGATAAGCCCCAGTTCATAAATATTAACGGGAATCTCTGGGTCGTAAACCGTGCATATCTGCTCTATGATTTTATCTCTCAGTTCTCCTTGGTTCATGGGATAATTTTAGTTCTTCAAAAATAACAGGTATTTTCGGAATCAACGAAAGATACGCGACACTTGTTCACGACAACCTATTATTTTTCTATGAGACCTGCACTTTTTACCCTTTCTGTGGTGTTTTTCCTGACGAGCTGCGTAAGCATTCAGCCTACAGAGAAGACAGATCCCCTTGCTTTGCCTGATCCTGCGAATGCAGGTTTGAGTTTGCCTGAAAATTTTGGGGCGATGGTGGTCGCCTCTGAGTTGGGGCGAACTCGGCATATTGCTGTAAGAGAGAATGGCGATATCTATGCCATGAACCGAGCGCTTAGAAATGGCAAGGGCCTTATAAGTTTACGAGATACCACAGGAGATGGACGGGCGGATGTAATTTTAGAGTTTGCAGACTCCATCCGGGGAACAGGGATGGGAATCTACCAAGACTATGTTTATTTTTCCTCTCCTACCAAAGTATATAGAGCAAAATTATCTTCAGATGACTTATTGCCCTCCGGACCCATTGAAACGGTGGTAAATTTGCCCGATTCAACCGGGCGAGGGCACGGTTCCAAACCTTTTACCTTTGATGGGGCGGGGAACCTGTACGTTACCATTGGTTCTATGTCCAATGCCTGTCAAGAGGAAATGCGTTCCCCAGGTTCTCCTGGGAAAGATCCTTGTCCAGAACTGCCAGGTAGAGCCTCCATTTGGAAGTACATGGCTGATAAGGTAGATCAGCAGTCAAATGAAGGAAGCCCCTACGCTATAGGCATTCGCAATGCCATGGCCTTAGACTGGGATTTCGCCAATAATACCCTATATGCAGTCCAACATGGGCGAGACGACCTTCATCGGTTTTGGCCCGATTATTACACTTCAGAAGAAAGCCGCGAAATCCCTGCAGAAGAATTCCTCAAAGTAGATGAAAACGATGACTTTGGATGGCCTTATTGCTACTTTGACCCCTTTAAGAAAGAACGGATGCTGGCGCCTGAATATGGGGGGCAAGGGGACCGCCAAGGGAGATGTGAAGGGATTGAAAAACCCATTGCGGCGTTTCCAGGCCATTGGGGTCCCAATGATTTGCTTTTTTACACGGGAGATCAATTTCCCGAACGGTATAAAAATGGGGCATTTATTGCCTTCCATGGATCTTGGAACCGGCTGGAGTATGATCAAGCGGGATTTTTAGTAGCCTTCCTCCCCATGGAAAATGGGATGCCCAGCGGAGAGTATGAGATATTTGCTCAAGGCTTTATTGGGCCTAAGGCGATCCAAAATCCGCGGAATGCTGTGTATAGGCCCACAGGGCTGGCGCAGGGACCCGATGGCTCTCTCTATATATCAGATGACCAAAGGGGAACCATTTGGCGGGTGATGTATTACGGGGATGAGTATTCGGAAATCCAAAACCAGTTGGCTGGTCAAACCTTCGACCTACCTTATGAGGAAGATTCTGTGATTGTGGAGGTCCAGGAAGAGCTGTTGGCAGGTAAACAGGTATATACCACCTTCTGTCAGGGATGCCATATGGAAAATGGCAGTGGGGTTCCAGGACTCAATCCTCCCTTGAACGATACAGATTGGGTAACAGGAGATAAACAGCGACTCATCCAGGTAATTCTTAAAGGACTAAATGAACCCATTGAGATTCAGGGGGAAACCTATCAAAATGTGATGGCTTCTCATGCCTTTTTATCGGACGAGCAAATTGCAGATGTGTTGACCTATATCCGACAGTCATTTGGGAATGAGGCAGGGCCTGTTACCCAGGAGGAAGTGGCGGCTGAACGAGGGAAATTGACGAATTGAAACCTAAGCACTCTAAAATCAAAGGGGAACTGAGCTAGTCTCTTCAAGCCCTACTTTACTCTTCACTAACTCCTCCAGGCAATCAATAAAAGTAGGCATGTCATTCAAGCCTTCGGTGTGGTAGAAATGTTCTATTCCGACTTCTTCTGCCACTTCGAGGAATTCAATTCCGATTTCGTGGAGGGTTTCGATATGGTCATTTACAAAGGCAATAGGGACGACCAGCAGGTGTTTCAAGCCATAGCCTCTCAATACTTTTATAAACTCTTCTGTGTTAGGTTCTAACCATTTAACAGGACCTACACGGGACTGAAAAGATAACCAATAGGGTAGGTCTTTTTCGCGGTATTTCATAACCGCCTCCATGGTTTCCTTAATCTCATAGGAGTAAGGATCTCCGGCGGTCTTAAAGGATACAGGAGTACCGTGAGCACTAAATAGCAAATGAACCTGATCTCTAATCGCTTCGGGAAACTTTTGAAGGCCTTCGTCTATTCTTTGGCTAATGGAGCGGACATAGTGTTGGTTGAGATGGTACTTAGTGATATGATGAATCTTCCACTTCTCCTCCCATTCGCGCACTTTTAGCCTACGGGTAAATTCATTATAGCTAGAAGCTGTTGTGGAGTAAGAAAATTGGGGGTAGAGCGGCAATAAAATTAGCTCGTCCAGGTCCAATTTATCCAATTCATCGAGGGCATCATCGGTATTGGGATGCCAATAGCGCATGGCCGTTAATACCCTATATGTAATATTCGAAGCCGATTCGTTCAATCTTTTTTCCAATGCCCGGCGCTGACGTTCGGTAAGAGGGTTGGTGGAAGAACAACAATCCGATATTTCCCCAGATACCCTATTAGAACAACTCTTCGGCCCCATACAGCCCTTAGGACAGGCATTGATTTCTTTGTATTTCTCACTCACGGATTTTGCCCGTTTACTCGTAATAAATTGGATTAGAAGCTTTTTTATTCCACCTTTTAAGGGAATTTTGATGATGTCTTCGTCCATAAAAAGGTTGTATAGGAAGGGCTGAACGGCATCCTCATTGTTGGGGCCTCCAAGGTTGAGTAATACGACTCCAATTTTTTTCATACGGGATAAAAGCTAATAGTGATTTATTCCTAACCTAACCGATAAAGGCCAAAGAAGGTTATGTTTAAAAATGAAGAAAAATAGGGTTTTTTTGTAATTACCCATTATGTAATATTCGACAATTTAAAACTGGAAAAGATTGAATCTGATTTTTATGTAAGAAAGTAAAAATATTTGGAAAAAAATTATGTGCAAACATAGCATCTTTTCTGGTTGAAATTACGTTTAATGTATATAAGTGTCTAAACATCCATAATCTTCATGCAAAATATATTAGTCCCCATAAGTGCTTACCTTGATGATGCGAATTCTTTGGATTATGCAAGGTACCTTGCGCTTAAGTCTAAGGCTCACATAACTATCTTATATTCTAGAAGCCGAAAAAAGTGGTTCAAAGATAGCTTGAAAGAGGGTGAGTTCTATTATCCAGAGGCTGAAGGAGAGGATGTTTCTTCTTTGGGGGAAGGAAAAGTTTTGCGCAAACTACAGGATACCCTCCATACACTTAGAAGAGATCAGATCAATTTTACGTTTAAATACGTTCCTCGCTTTACCATCCAAGGCATTTCTAAAGAATGCAAGGAGGGAGCTTATGATTTTGTAGTTTTATCTACCTTGGCTACCCCTCGTCTTAAGGGCTATCTTCAGCGCACCTATATTTCCATGATGATTGGGGAAATTGAGACCCCCATACTCATGGTGCCCAGTAAGAAGATATTTTCAGGGATAGAAAGTATCACTTATACCGTGGACTTAACGGATTACGATCAAAGCATTGTTCACCAGGTGAAGTCCTTGGCTACTCTTTTTGATGCGCGCCTCAACATAGTCCACGTGAACCGGGAAGCCGAGCACCAAAACCGAGGCCAATACCTCAGCTCCTTGGAGCAGACCATTACAGATACCCTGGATTATCCCAAGGTGAACTATAAATTCTTTGACCACAACGACGCTTTCTCTGGAATCAAAAAGTTTGTGGATGAAAACAACAACCAGTTGTTGGCCATGATTAGCCGGAGCAAGTTCTCCTGGCGTGAATTATTTAGAGGGGATAGCCTCACCAGACGGATGGCTAAAGAGTCGTCTGTTCCGCTTATTGCGTTTAGTAAAACGGGAAATTAGATGGGGAGAGTATATAGTCCTTAGTCGATAGGCTGGAGAGTGGTTTGATAGGCTGGAGAGTAGTTCGATTGTTTAATAGTCCATGGTCGACAGTCTGGGTTGAAAGAGTATGGTGGCTCAAGAGTCATTTAGCTAACCCCACTGTGGACCGTCGACTATTTTACCAATTAACCAACCCAATCTGTGGACTGTCGACTATCTAACCAAATAACCGCCTGTGGTCTATTCACCCCCTTACCTCTCTGTCCAGAAAAAGGGAGACAATAACATGAGTACGGTAAATAGTTCCAGCCGCCCCAAGAGCATCAAAAAGGAAAGGAACCACTTTCCTCCCATTGGAATTCGGGCAAAATTGATGGAATCATGTGGTCCTACGGCCCCAATACCGGGTCCAATATTTCCTAGAGTAGCAATAGTGGAACCAATGGCGGTATCAAAATCAAGACCAAAGGTGGTCATTATAAAGGAACCTGCTACGAACAGTATGACAAAAATCAGGAAAAAGGCTACGATCTTCGAAACTACATCTGGGTGAATGGCTTTCCCATTGAGCCGTACAGGGAGAATAGCCTTGGGATGAATTTGCCGCTTCAGTTCCAGGTAGCTGTTTTTGAATACCACTAGAAACCGCACCAATTTCATACCCCCACTGGTCGAGCCCGCACAGGCACCGGAAAACATCAATACAAAAAATAGAAGGATCAGGAATTGTCCCCAGTTGGTAAAGGCTTCGGTTCCAAAACCCGTGGTAGTCATAACGGCAATCACCTGGAAGGCACTGTGGCGAAAAGCCTCTTCAAAATTAAAGTTTTGATTGGCAAAGAGGACCCCCTGTCCCCAAAATACAACTGCACTTACTACAAAGATTAAAATAAGCGAAAGGTAGCAGTACAGCCTGAATTCTTCATTTTTCCATAGGGCCATAGGCTTTCCTTTCAAGGCAAAATAGGTGAGAGCGAAATTGGTACCAGCAAGGAACATAAAGACAGTTATCACATACTGGTGATAGGCAGAAAATGCCCCCACACTAGCCTGTCGCGTTGAGAAGCCTCCTGTAGAAAGGGTAGCCATGGCATGGCAAATCGATTCGAAGAAATTCATCCCTCCTATCCAGAGAAAAATCATTTCCAATAGGGTTAGGCCTATATATATAATCCATAATCGTTTGGCCGTTTCCCTCACCCTGGGAGTGAGTTTGTCTGGGGTAGGCCCTGGAACCTCGGCGGCAAAAAGCTGCATTCCTCCAATTCCCAACAGAGGGAGGATAGCTATCGCCAATACAATGATCCCCATACCTCCGATCCAGTGGGTCATAGCGCGCCAGAAATGCAAGCCTTTGGGGAGCTCTTCTATATGTTCTCCTAAAATAGTAGCTCCAGTGGTGGTAAAGCCCGACATGCTTTCAAAAAAAGCATCTGTAAAACTGGGAATAGCCCCACTTAATACATAGGGGAGCGCGCCCACCAAGGTCATAGCGATCCATCCAAAGGTGACAATTACATAGCCATCTCTCTTTTTTAGGCTGGCTTTTCCTGTTTTTCTAGAAAAAAGAAAAATGCACGCCCCTACAATTAGGGCTCCTATTCCGGAAATCAAGAGCCCTTGTATATCAGGGCCTTTGTAGTAAATAGCGAAAGGGAGGGCCAGGAGAATGGCAACGCCGTTTATCCCAATCAACGCTCCCAGGATATTGATAATTACCTTAAAATTAAACATAGGAGTACCCTTCAATGATATGCAAACACAGCAAAATTGAGAAATATATCAAATGTTAATCTTTTATTAATATTTGACATTTGCACTAGAAAATCCGGTTGAACCTGTTAAATTGTACTCTTGCTTGCATGAGAAAATCCTCAGGGAAGCTGTCCCTTGCTTTGTTGCTATCATGAATATGGAGATTTATTTGAATACATTATATCGTTAGTCGTTTTCTTATGCGCTTGGTTGACCCAACCCTACCTTATAAGATTGTTTATTCCATTTACCACCACGAATATTTGGGGTATCTCATTTCCCCACATATCGTGCAAATTTTACCTAGCGGTCAATTGAGCCTTATTCATCAAGGTATCTACCCGGATAACATGGATACCTTTGCCGAAGGTCTGGATGACAAGGACCGAGAATTAATCGAATTGCTTTCAGAAATATCGACCAAGTGTATTGTTAAGAAATTTAATGGGAATCTCAGAGAGCCTCAGAAGTTTTTTCTGCAAAAGTTTCAAGGAGAATTGCAAAAAATGGCGCTCAGTTATATTCAGCGTCGCTTGGCGAAAATCCTTCCCCTTTTGAGCGACAGGGAAGTGTATGAAATGGGCAACGATGGCTATGCAGCCCAAAAGCCCATTCGGATTTTGGAAGAAAAAGCAACTGTGCTTTTTCATTTTCGAAGAGGAGAACACGAATTGCGTTATTTTCCAACCATAAAGCTCCACGGTAGAAAGCTGGACTTTCAGTATAGAGGGGCCGTTATGATCTGTAAAGAACCCGCTTGGATGTTACTAGATGGAGAGCTGTTCACCTTTGAGCAGGATGTTGAGGGAATTAAGCTCTTTCCTTTTTTGAAAAAGCGATACATTTCTATTCCTAAAGACAAGGAAGATGCCTATTTGAGGAAATTCGTTATCCAGATTATCGGGAAATACCATGTTTTTGCTAAAGGTTTCGATATCAAAACCCTTCGTGCACTCCCTTTCTTTTCAATAAAAGTAGAAGACAAAGGAAATAGCTTTAGTTTTATTAGGCGGGTTACCTATGGTGAGTATAGTTTCCCTTTAGAACCCTGGCGCCCAGTGAAGGTCATTCTAAAATCTTCCGGCCCCGATTATACGTTCTATCGGGTGGAAAGGCATAAGGAAGAGGAGGACCGTATCAGGGATTATTTTGCCTCTATTGCTCCCTAACCCCGGCACCCTTTCTCCTTGGGAATTGGTACCTAAGGATCGGGCCTTGACTTGGTTGGCCATGCACAAGGAACCCTTGGAAAATGAGGGGGTCGAAATTGAACAGGAGAATCTCGAATATACTTTTAACCTGGACAAGCCTGAGATCACCATGGAAACCCAGGAAGTAGGGGACTGGTTTGATATCCAAGCGGTGGTAAAAATTGGCGAGTTTAGTATTCCCTTTATCAAATTTAGAAAACATATCCTTCGCCAAATTCGTGAGTATACCTTACCGGATAAGACGGTGGCGATATTGCCGGAGAATTGGTTTTCTGATTATCGCCATTTATTGGAGGTTTCCGAGAGCCCCAACGATGAGAAGCTCAGAATCAAGAAATATCAGGCCCCTCTACTCAATTTTCCCTCTCAAGGAAGGAGGAAAATCCAGGAAAAACTGCAGTCTCTAAACCAAATCGATGAGATCCCCTCAGTCCCGTCGCCTGAAGGGTTAAAGGCTAACCTGCGGAATTACCAGCATACGGGCTTTGAATGGTTGTGTTTTCTCAAAGATCAAGGAATGGGGGGAATTCTTGCTGATGATATGGGCTTGGGTAAGACCCTTCAAACCCTCACCCTGTTGCAGCAAGAGAAGGAAAAAGGGGTGGAGGCTGCATCTCTTATTATTCTGCCAACTTCCCTGATATACAACTGGAAGGGGGAGGCAGCCAAATTCACACCAACCCTCGATATACATATTCATGCAGGGGTGGGGCGGAGCAAGGAGGCGAAAGACTTTCAACAGCACGATGTCATCCTTACCTCCTATGGGATAGCCCGGCAGGATATGAAATTGTTAAAAGACTATCCCTTCCATTACATCATCCTGGATGAAAGTCAGATGATAAAAAATCCAGAATCAAAAACAGCCCAGGCGATTCGAAAGCTGGTCTCCTCACACCGGTTATCCCTGACTGGTACGCCAATTGAAAACACGGTAATGGACATTTGGTCTCAAATGGCTTTCCTGAATCCTGGCTTGCTAGGGAGTGAAACCTTTTTTAGGAAGTTTTATGTTACGCCGATAGAAAAAGAACAGGATGTCCAAAAGTCTGCCAAGCTCAGGCGGATAATTTACCCCTTTATCCTTCGGAGAAAGAAGGAGCAGGTGGAGAAAGAGTTGCCTCCCAAAACGGAAAAGATCCACTACTGCGAGATGAGTGAGGTGCAAAAAGATTTGTATGAAGAGACGCGCAGTTCCTATCGAAACTTTCTGATGGATTTAATCAATCAGGGTACGCTTGGGAAAAATAAACTCAATATTCTTGCGGGCCTCCAGCAATTGAGGCAAATATCTATTCATCCCCAAATGTTGGACCCCGAGGCCTATGAATTGATGGATTCGGGAAAATATATAGAAGTCAAGCGCCTGCTGAAGCAGATTTTAAACAGGAAGTCTAAGGTGCTGATATTTTCTCAGTTTGTAAAAATGCTCCAAATTCTAAAAAAGGACTTAGAGGAGGAGGGAATTGCATTTAATTACCTGGATGGTAGTACCAAAAACCGTCAGGACCTAGTTGATAGCTTTCAGGAGAACGAGGATATCCGCGTTTTCCTGATCAGCCTCAAGGCTGGGGGGGTCGGCTTAAATTTAACGGCAGCCGATTATGTATTTATTTTGGATCCCTGGTGGAACCCAGCGGCGGAAAATCAGGCAGTAGACAGGTCCCACCGAATTGGTCAAAAGCGGGCTGTGATCTATTATAAGTTTATTACCAAAGACAGTATAGAGGAAAAAATTTTGGGACTCCAACAGAAGAAAGCTCAACTTTCAGATGATATTATTAAGGTCGATGAGGATGTTTATAAATCATTAAGTGCCCATGATTTGGGGGACCTGTTTACTTAGGAAGAAATGACGGAGTTTCCACAACTTCCAGAGGCGTTTTTAGCACGAATGAAAATGCAGATAGGAGGGGATCAGCTTAATTCCTACCTTGAGTCCTTTCAACATCCCCCCCTTGTTTCCATTCGGATTAACCCAGATAAGATTTCTACCAGCCCCTTTGAGGGATCCCGTCCAATTGGCTGGCACCCTCATGGCTTTTTTTTACCTGATAGGCCAGAATTTGTATTTGACCCTTTGTTTCACGGGGGGGCATATTATGTTCAGGAAGCTTCTTCTATGTTGCTTCATCGGTTTTTTGAGCCAAAGGAGAACCAACTGATTTTGGACCTTTGTGCAGCACCAGGAGGAAAGAGCACTTTGCTTGCCCAGGCAATGGGGGAGGGGAGTGTCCTAATCAGCAATGAAGTCGTGCGGAATAGAGCGGGTATCTTGGCTGAAAATATGACTAAATGGGGGAATCCCCATGTTTGGATCACTCAGATGGATCCATCACGATTTTCTGACTGTAAAGGATGTTTTGACGTTATTGTGGTGGATGCCCCCTGTTCAGGGGAGGGCCTATTTCGCAAGGATTCTTCGAGTATTGCCCATTGGTCGGAGGAGGCTGTAGCAACTTGCGCAGCCAGGCAAAAACGCATATTGGCGGATATACTCCCCTGTCTAAAGCCAGGCGGGCAGCTCATTTATTCCACCTGTACCTTTGCTCCCCAGGAAAATGAAGAAAATATTCGCTGGCTGCTGGACACCTTCCCTCAGGAATTATCTTTGGATCCTGTGCAGGATTTGGGGGAATTGGGGGCCTTACCCGTTGAGCTTAACGGAGAAGAATTTGCCGCCTGGCGTTGCCTTCCCCCTGGATTTCAGGGAGAAGGTTTTTTTATTAGTAGACTCAAAAAAACTACTTCTAATAGGGGGACTCCTCCAGGATCCAAGATTCCTAAACGCAAGGTTTCTTCCAATCGAAAAAAAGCTAACAAAGAAGTCCAGGTCTTTTTGGAATCTTATGTAGATCCTGTCTATCAATCGCAATGTGTGGTACAGGAAGACTTTGTAAGTTTTTTCCCCTCTCTTGAGTATTGGCTTTCCCCTTTACCAAGATTAAAGGTTATACAGAGGGGAATACAATTGG
Source organism: Bacteroidia bacterium (assembly GCA_965263105.1). Taxonomy (GTDB): domain Bacteria; phylum Bacteroidota; class Bacteroidia; order J057; family J057; genus JBCCTX01. Next base: position 4,588,768 of record CBDHGL010000003.1, read on the forward strand.
GGAAAATTCGAAGAAAAGAGGTCACCCCGACCCATGCCCTGGCCTTGAGTACGATGGCCTGTCGCTTCCAAGATATCATTCCGCTATCCCAGGATCAAGCAGTGTCTTATTTGCGGAAAAATGACTTATCAGGTATCTCTGCTGAAGCGGGATGGAAATGTGTCTCCTATGAGGGTGTGAATTTGGGTTGGGTAAAAGTGATAGGAAACAAGGGAAAGAATCAGTATCCCATTAATTGGAGGATTAGGAAGGGGGTGAGTACAAAATAGGGTATTTTGATCACAGATCCACCCATCAATTCTTAACCGAACAGCTATACCATGTAGGGGTAGCATACAGGTAGCCCGATGATGTCCAAATATTCCGCCGCCGAGGTATCTATGCTGATACCTCGGCGGCGATAAAAGGGGGTAGAAGCCCTTATCTACCCATATTGTGTACCTAACGGCACAGGGATTCTTTGAAGAGAAATAGGCCTTTTTTTCTGTTGACCGTCGTCTATGGACTATCTATCCCCTTAACACTCCGTGCATTCGTTGACGCAGTCAAGAAGCTTAATAATGGTCTTGTTTTTGATCTCGTAGTAGATGTTTTTCCCTTCACGGTTAGAGGTAAGCACGCCTACATCTTCCAGGGATTTGAGATGCTGCGAGGCATTGGACTGGCTAATATCTACCGCTTCATAAATTTCCCGAACGGGAAGGGTCTTTCTTTCAATGAGCAGTTCGATAATTTTTAATCGGGAGGGATGCCCTACGGTCTTCATGAGACGAGCAACCCGCTTTAGCTTTTCCAGGTCTGTACGGAGGGATAGATCCGTCAATTCCAACATATCCATAATCGTCTCTTTATAGGTTGAAAATTTAGTTGTATGGTTTGGGTGGATCTTTCTCTGGCAAAGGGATAGATCCGGGGATTCCCAAAAGAGGGAACTCTTTTCTCAAAGGGAAATAGGGATAATCTTCCGGCATGTACATTCTTCTTAAATCAGGATGATTTTCGAATTGGATGCCCAACATATCGTATACTTCCCGTTCGTACCAGTCTGCAGAAGCCCACAACTCAATTGCGCTATTTACCTTGGGTTCTTCTTCTTCGACTCTACAGGAAACACGCAACCTCTGCTTCCCTTTGAGGTTGACCAGGTTATAGGAGATCTCAAAGCGCCGCGCGTCAGAATAGTGATCGACACCTGATATATCCGATAAGTAGGAAAATTGGAAGTCCTCTTTAAGAAAGGTAAGGACCTCAATAATGTGGTCTGAAGCTACTTCCACGGTTAACTCTTGGGCGTATTCTCGTTTCCCCAAAATGTAGTCCTTAACACGACTTTTTTGTAAGGAAGCCCAGAAGGTGTCAATATTTTTCATAAAACTGGAACGAATATTCTATAATAATACGCTAAAGGTACAGACAAGTTAGGAATTTTTCCATTTTTCAGGATTATTCTGCCATTTCTCCACAATTTGCCGTTCTTCCTCACCCAATAATTTCTGCTCAATGGCCACCTGCATGAGTTCCGAAAGAGAGGTCAGAGGGGTAAATTGCTGTCCAGCTTCTTGAAAAGATTTTTGAGCCAGGGGAAACTCATAACTGAAAATGGAGACGGTGCCGACTACCTTTGCGCCTGTTTCTTCCAGCGCTTTGATAGCTGCCAGACTACTTTTGCCAGTAGAAATCAGGTCTTCTATTACTACATAAGGCTTACCCGACTCAATCTTCCCTTCTACCAAGTTTTTCAACCCATGTCCTTTGGCTTTCCCCCGAATATAAACCATGGGCAGGTTCAATTTGTCGGCTACCAGGGCTGCATGGGCAATTCCTCCGGTAGCCACTCCTGCCACTGCATGCACCTCAGGAAATTGAGCCCTAATTACTTCAGAAAAGGCTTCTTGGATGGTGCTTCTTACTTCGGGGAAGGATAAGGTGAGGCGGTTGTCACAGTAAATGGGAGCTTGTATGCCAGAGCTCCAGGTAAAGGGCGGGTCAATACTTATTTGAACGGCTTTGATTTTTAGTAAATAGGCTGCAATTTTGCTTCGCTTTCCAGTAGCATATTTATTCATCATGTTGGCAAAACTATGAAAATTTTTGCACTAAACCTTTGTTTACACTTTACCTGGAAACACGCCCTTTCTTCATCTGATATACCCCTAATTAGCTATCAGGACCTCATGAATGATTTATTTAGGGGGAATCTTCCGGATGATCGCATTTTCTATGTGAAAGGGCTTGGGGGGGAAGACTTTTTGAAAGAGCTTATTGAATTACAGAAGAATGAAGTGTGGAGAAATCAGGAAATAGTGATCACTTTTGTTTTTGCACAAGAAAGTGCGTGTGAAACTTTCATTCAAGATTTCAGGGACAAATTCAGCAATGTCGATACAGCAGGTGGCTTGGTTGAAAATGAAAAGGGGGAGTATTTGATGATCTATCACCGCAAACGTTGGTCCCTCCCCAAAGGACATGTGGAATGGCGAGAAGATCCCGAGCAAGCCGCCCTGCGCGAGGTGAAGGAAGAAACAGGTATTTCCGAATTGGAGCTTGTGGAGCAAATGGATAATACCTACCATACCTTTAAGAAAGGTCGGAAGTGGATCTTTAAAACGACGAAGTGGTATAAGATGCGTTCCCATTCAAGTGAAGAATTAATTCCTCAAGAGGAGGAGCATATCAGTGAGATTCGGTGGATCAATCCAACTAATTGGGCAGAGGTGGAGCCTGAAGCCTTTCCCCAAATTAAGCATGTGATGAAGAAGGCCTTTGGGATGTAGCTAATTTTGCGCTCGATTTTTATTTAACCACAGTGGGCACAGAGGATTTTGCAGAGAATAAGGAGTGTTTCATTGCATGAAAGGGGCAGAATTTCCTTATTTTATGAAAAAAATCTGTGGAACTCCTTCTATTCTCTTTTCCTCTGCGGTTAAATGTGAATGATAAAAGAGTATAATCCCTTTGTTAACCCACACCTTATGCTACCCACCAACAAAATTTTATTCACTTTATTACTGGCATGCTTTCTTCTCTCATCTTGTCAACAATCTACTCCCCAGACAGATATTTTCAATTTTACCGCTTCAGACCTACATCATGAGTTAGGCGATGGCATTTTCCACCAATGGTTTCCGGCGGTAGTCGATGCCGATTCTGGTGGATATTTCAGCAACTTTACCTATGACTGGAAACTGGCTGACGAGCAAAATAAAATGATTGTTACCCAGGCGAGGCACCTGTGGATGAGTTCGGTTGCGGGGCGTCATTTTCCCAATGAGCCTATGTATGCCGAAGTGGCTTCACATGGTTTTCCCTTTGTTTGTGATACCATGTGGGACCCTATCCATGGAGGATTTTACCCCTATGTGAGTCGATCTGGAAAAGCCCTGGAAGGGGAGGGGTATTTTGGAGGAAAGCGCTCTTATGGAATAGCCTTTGGTATTTATGGGCTATCGGCCTATTATCGGCTGACTCAGGAAGCCCAAGCCCTGGATCGGGCAATGGAAGCCTTTCTTTGGTTGGAAGACCATGCCCATGACCCCGAATTTGGGGGATATTTTGATATTCTTTCCAAAGAGGGTACAGCTTTGCGCTTAGAATCCGTTCCCGATTGGCATCCCTCCTCCCATATTGGTCTCAAGGACTACAACAGCAGCATCCATTTGCTGGAAGCCTTTGCTGAATTGTATCGGGCGAAGCCCGATAGCCTGGTCGAAGTTCGCCTGAAAGAAATGCTGCACCTGGTACGGGACGTATTTACCCAGGAGAAGGGTTATATGCACTTGTATTTCACCCCAGATTGGCGTCCCATTAGCTTTCGCGATTCCAGCGAGCTAGTTCGCGAAGCCAACTATGGAACAGACCATGTTTCTCCGGGTCATGACATAGAAACCGCTTTTTTATTATTGGATGCAGAGGAGGCTTTGGGGAATACGAGTCGTAATACCACCCTGGAAGTAGCGAAAAAAATGGTGGATTATACCTTGGAATATGGATTTGATTGGCAAAAAGGGGGTTTTTACGAGCAATTGTACTACTTACTCGGAGATTACACCCCAACCCTGATTGACGATCGAAAGAATTGGTGGGCCCAAGCGGAGGGATTTCATACCCTAGTAATGTTTTCCAAGCTTTTCCCCGAGGAAGAAGCCTATTCCCAAGCAGCTAATCTGCAGTGGAAGTATATCCAAGAACAGATTATCGATTCTACCCACAAGGGCTGGTATAGCTACGGCCTTGACACCGATCCCAGTCAAGCCCAGAAGAGAAAAGGCAATGTCTGGAAATCTGCTTATCACAATGGAAGGGCCTTATTAGAGTCCATTGAGTTGATGGGGGAATAAGGTGATTGGCCGATAGTCTGAAGGTAGTGGTCAATGGTTGAACTCTATGTTAACCAAACTCAATTCTACCGACTCCTGCCCCCCCCACTAAGGACATGTTAACTCCTTCAAAAACACTTGGATAATGCCTGGGTGAACCATTTGAGGGACAATGTCTGGATACATTTCCTCGACAGGTATTTCCTGTTGGAATTGATAGCCCATTTTTTTATACCAGGTATACAGCCGGTCTTTGTGTAGCATGGGAATTTCATGAGAGCGCAGAATCTCTATTTGGAGGTATGAACAGTTGTTTTCCCTGGCAAAATCCTCACAGGCCTGCACGAGCTGCCGTCCAATTCCTTTCCCCCAGTGGCTTTTCCGAACCGATAGCATGCCAAAGGTAGCCCTTCCTTTATCTAGCCTTCCTACTTTTACAACACCCATAATTTCCTCTCCTTCTTGAGCTACAAGTAAGTTTTTTTCTTGGATCAGGCCTTCAATTTCTTCGATATTCGTACGTGCATAGTTGGTCTCAAATATGCTTCCTTCGGTCAGGGTATATACGGAATTGATGAGGGCGACGATATCGGCAATTTTTTCAAAAGGGATAGATTTTGGACAGTGTATTTTCATTCCTATTATTTGTTCAGCGGTGGAGGGAAAACTTTAATTTTAGGTATCTATATATAATTTTACACCAGGTGATTCACAAATCCATTTTTGATAGATTTTCCTCACAAAGGAAAAAAGGTCGATGGGGGAATATCAAATAGATTTACTTAGTGTAAACTTGTATATAATCGCCTTTAATTGCCCCAATGCTCATTTGTCCTTAAGCTTGGACTACCATGACCCACTCGGACCTACTATTCATTTTCTACCGAGCCGTTTTGATAAAGAATTATATAAAAAAATTCTTCCTACTTGCGGCTCTTGCCTTTTGCGTCTTTCCACTGCTGGGGCAAAGCCTCTCTGCATTGGATTGGCATAGCCTCCCTCCGTTGCCCCCAGCTCCCGGAGAAAGTGAACAACATGGGTTGGCAGGAGGATTCGTGGGAACGCATCAAGAAATGTTGATTTTTGGGGGAGGGGCTAATTTTCCCCAGGCTAAGCCATGGGAGGGCGGGATCAAAAAATGGTGGGACGATATCTATGTGATGAGGCCTCAAGCAGAAAACCAGCTAAGGTGGGAATGGGCTGGAAAGCTTCCCAAGCCTATAGGATATGGCCTCAGTATTTCTACAGAGCACGGCCTTCTTTGTATAGGAGGAAATGATGCTAGCCGAGCCTATTCCCAGGTAATACAACTCTCCTGGGAGGAAGAGACTGAAAGAATCTTGATCGATAGCCTTCCCTCCTTACCCATAGCCCTGGCTAATATGTCAGGAGATCAAATTGATCAGACCATTTATGTCGTCGGAGGGGAGAGTATGGCGGGTGTAGGGAAATATTTTTTCGCTTTAGACTTAAGAGCCGATCCCTTAACCTGGGAAGCTTTGCCTCCCTGGCCGGGATCTCCCTTAACCCATTGCATGGCTGTTGCCCAGCAGGATGGCGAAAGGGAGAAACTATTCATTTTTGGAGGGCGTTATCCTCAACAGGATTCCCTTAGCGTATTTAATGAAGAGGGATTTGTATTTGATCCTCAAGGCACGCAAGCTGGAAAAGCTTGGGCCTTCAATCTCAAGCAAATGGAAAAATGGGCCCCAGATCTGCTGCTGCATCAATGGCTTCTGGTTCCCATCATATTTTGATTTTCGGGGGAGATGATGGCCTACTCTACAATCGTTTGGAAGGACTTACTCTCCAAATTTTGAACAAAGTGAAGAGATCCAGTCCAACGGGATAGTTTACAGCATCTTAAGGATAGCTTGCAAAAATTCCATCTAGGATTTGGTAGGGAACTTTGGGCTTATCATACGTTGACGGATACGTGGGCTATGGTGGATAGCCTTGCCGACGTAGTAGTCAGGTTACAACGACTGCTGTTCGATGGGGAGAATCCATTATTCTCCCATCCGGAGAAATTTCTCCGGGTGTCCGTACGTCTGAGGTCTGGGCAGCTAGGCCTAGCTAAACCTGCTCATTTTGGGTGGATAAACTATGGGGTATTATGTCTATACCTGCTAGCTTTTGGTTGGCTTAGGGCTAAGGTTCTCTGTCTCAAACAACGGAGCACAGAGGATTTTTTTAAAGGTGGGAAGCGCATTCCCTGGTGGGCAGCTGGTATGAGTATTTTTGCCACCCAATTAAGTGCGATCACCTACATGGCCGTTCCCGCAAAAGCCTTTGCCACAGATTGGACCTACATGGTGTTGAATATGACCATCCTCTTAGCCGCTCCATTTATCATTATGTTATTTTCTGCCCTTTTATCGCAGACTTTCCCTTACCACTGCCTATGAGTATTTGGAAAAACGCTTCAATCTCCCTACTCGTTTGTTGGGAGCTTCTCTATATATTTTGTTTCAAGTTGGGCGCTTAGCCATCGTGTTGCTTTTGCCCAGTTTGGCATTGACGGTGGTTACTGGGTTCCCTGTGGAATATTGTATCCTGTTAATGGGCCTTTTAAGTATTGGCTATACCGTATTAGGGGGTATTGAGGCCGTTATCTGGACGGATGTATTGCAAACTATCGTCTTATTGGGCGGAGCCATAATGGTACTCGTATTGATTCCTTTTCAGCTGGAAAGTTCTTGGGGAGAAATCGGTGAGGTATTGAGCCAGTATGAAAAAGTAAAACTCTGGGACCTGTCTCTTGATATGACTGGGCCGACCTTATGGGTGATTCTCCTGGGTGGCTTTATGGGGAATATTTTCCAATATGGAACCGACCAGACGGTTGTCCAGCGCTATTTGACCACAAAGAATGAACATCAAGCTGCTAGGAGTATTCGCCTGGGGGCCTGGATGAGTCTCCCAGCCACCCTTATTTTTATTCCCTTGGGCACTATGTTGTTCCTGTTTTTTCGCGAAAATCCCACTTCTCTTCCCCTAAGCTTGGACAATACGGATGCCATTTTTCCCTGGTATATATATACCCAATTACCCTCAGGGGTCTCCGGAATCCTGATTGCAGCCATTTTTGCGGCTGCCATGTCTAGCCTGGATAGTAGCATGCATTCTGTTTCGACCGTGCTGACAACTGATTTTTACAAACGACTATTTCCCCCGAAATCAGACAGACGCTATATGCGAATAGCTCAGGGGATAACCTGCTTAACCGGATTAATCGGGATATCGCTTGCCTTGTACATGGCTAGAAGTGGTATTTCATCTCTTTGGGACCAATACAATTTAATCATTGGCTTGTTTGTTGGTGGATTAGGGGGCATCTTTGTCCTGGGAATATTTTCTCAAAAAGCCCATGGACTTGGGGCGCTAATTGCCTTAGTCCTGAGTGCATGGATTCAATACCTCATTTCTCAATTTACCCCTATCCACTTTTTGCTCTATACGGCAACTGGCTTTGCCAGTTCTTTTGTCCTAGGCTATTTGATTAGCTGGCTTTTTCCCGCTGCGGACCCGTCAAATACAAGACTGACCTATAAAACGCTTCAAGCCAGAAAGAAATAAGATGATTACCTACTACACATGATGAATATTAATTTTTCTCAAACACAGTTGATAGCAGCCCCCTTTACCCCCATGAAGGCAGATGGCTCTGTTGCTTACAATCAAATTCCTCACTATTACAATTTTCTCAAAGCAAAAGGGCTTCATGGAGCCTTTATTTGCGGAACTACGGGTGAATCCGCTTCATTAACGCTGGAAGAGAAAGAGCAAATCTTTAGTACTTGGGCAGAGGTGCGCGATCCAGATTTTATCATAATAGCTTTGGTGGGAGGAAACTGTTTGCCAGATGCCCAACGCCTAGCCTTACATGCACAGGCCTGCAAGCTAGACGCGATCTCCCTCCTTGCCCCTTTCTATTTCAAACCACCAAGCATAGAGGAGCTCATTGGATACTGTGCATCGATAGCTCAGGTGACTCCCGATATGCCAGTATATTATTACCATATCCCTAGTATGACGGGAGTCGACTTTCCCATGCTTTCCTTTTTAACCCGGGCAGATTCTGCTATACCCAACTTGGCAGGACTGAAGTACACACATCATGATTTAATGGACTTCCACTCCTGTGTGCACTACAAAAATAAAAGATATCATATGCTTTGGGGAAGAGATGAGGCTCTACTTGGGGCCTTGGCTATGGGGGCACATGGTGCTGTGGGAAGCACTTATAATTACCTGGCCCCTGTTTTTCACCAGTTGATCCAAGCCTTTAATGAGGGAGATTTTGACCAGGCTACGACCTATCAGGCAAAGGCAAATTCCTGTATTTCAGTGCTTATAAAATATGGCGGCTCATCGACGGGAAAATTATTTATGCGCCTTGCAGGGATGGATTGTGGCCCATATCGGCTTCCTATTGCTCCTTTAGCCTCCCAAACGGAGGCGAGTATTGAAGCAGAACTCCATGCTGTAGGATTTTATTCGCTAAATCAAGGAATTTGAAAGAATTGATGTAATTTGGCAGACGTTTTTTCCTAAAAGTTACACCATTTATGTCTTCAATGCCCGATGCTTCCTCACCCAGAAATCTGGGATATTATCGTTTTCCGGCCCTATTCAAGAACACCTTGGTCTTTACAGCGGAAGGCGACTTGTGGAAGAAGGATATTTCTCAACCGTATGCCTATCGATTGACCACCCACCATGGAGTTGAGAAGCATGCTCATATATCTCCCGATGGGAAATGGGTAGCTTTTACGGGAAATTATGACGGTATGTCCGAGGTATATTGTATCCCTTTACAGGGAGGACTTCCCAAGAGACTGAGTTACCATGGATATACCAAAGTGGTCGGCTGGACAGCCGAAGGCAAAGTGATTTTTAGTACCGAAAAATTTTCCACCTTACCCAATGAACAACTGGCCTTGGTGGATATCCAAAGCTTGGAAATAGAAGTTATGCCTTTACATCAGGCGAGTGAGGGCTGTTTTGACGAATCAGGTCAAACATTGTTCTTTACCAGATTGCCCTTCCAAGGGAGCCATACCAAAAGGTATCAAGGGGGTTCTGTGGAGACCATATGGAAATTTACCAAAGGGGAGAAGGAAGCGGTGCCTTTAACCAATTCTTATAAGGGTACCTCCAAGACTCCCATTCTGTATAAAAAGCGAATTTACTTTCTAAGTGACCGAGATGGGACCATGAATATTTGGTCTATGACTCAGAATGGCAAAGGCCTTCGACAGCATACGCATTCAAAGGGCTGGGATTTGAAGGGCTTAAATTTTTGGGAGGGAAAATTCGTATACCAGAAGGGAGCTGACATCTACATGTGGGACGCGGGCTCAAAAGAGGAAAAACTTATTGAAATCTATCTATCATCGGATTTCGAACAACGTCGGAAGAAGTGGGAAAAAAATCCGATCCGTAGACTAACTCATTTGCATTTATCTCCTACAGGAACTCAGTTGGCACTTACTACGCGGGGGAGAGTCTTCGTTGCCCCGGTGTACCAAGGGCGCATGAAAGAGATCACCCGAAAACAAGGGGTCCGGTATAGAGATGCCCAGTTTCTAGATGAAAAAACCCTATGTATGTTCTCGGATGAGTCTGGGGAGGTTGAAATTTGGGAGAGTCCAGCTGATCAACCTGATCAGCATAGCCAACTCACGAAAAACTCTTCCGCCTTGATTATGGGGCAGCAAATAGATCCACAAGGAGATAAAATTGCCTATCATACCAAAGACTGGCAATTATGGATATTTTCTCGCTCCTCTAAGACTAAGGTATTAGTAGATACTTCATTTTATCGCAGCTTTGGGACATATAGGTGGTCTCCGGATGGTAAATGGTTGTGTTATACCAAGGTTGAGGAAAACCTCAATAAGTTTTTGGTGTTGTACCAGCCTTCGAGTCAAAAACGGATATCGATTACCACGGAGCGACTCGACTCCTTTCTGCCTAGATGGAGCCCCAATGGAAAGTGGTTATACTTCATTTCGGATAGAGAGTTTCGTCCCATCGTTAAGAGTCCCTGGGGTCCCCGACAACCTGAACCTTTCTATGACCGCACACAGAAGATTTACGCCCTGGCATTGAATGAAGAGGAACGCTTTCCTTTTCAGGAGTATGATGAACTGGCTCCAAGGAATTCTGAGAAAAAGAATAGCAAGAAGAATGGAGAAAAAAATTCTCCCCAAACGGTAAAGATCGATCTAAAGGGACTTCCCAGGAGGTTATATGAAGTTCCAATTAAGGCGAGAAACTTTGTTAATATTGAAATTGCCCAGGAGTATATCTACTGGTTAGAGTGGCCTTCCCGAAATTCCTATGAATATAATTTATACTGTCAAAAAATTGGGAATGACCCAAGTCAAAACCCCATAAAGGTGGCTGCCGATGTCGACAGCTTTATGCTGAGCGCAAATAAGAAGAAAATCCTCATTTATCATTCAGATTCGCTATATATCTTTGACGCAGATGGGAAGGCTGCCAATCTCAACAAGAGTTCTATCGACCTGGGGCGTTGGCAGTTCCAATTGGATCCGATGGAAGAATGGCGCCAAATGTTTGTTGATGCCTGGCGATTGGAAAGAGACTACTTTTACGACAAAAACCTTCATGGGCTGGATTGGAAGGCTGAACTTGAGAAGCACCTACCCTTGGTAGAACGTGTTTCTGACCGCGATGAACTCGATGATCTTATGGCCCATATGGTATCTGAATTGTCGGCTTTACATATATTTGTTTCTGGGGGAGACAAACGTAGGGGAAGAACCTACAACGCGCCAGCTCAGTTGGGAGCCTTACTAAAACGTAGGGCATCAGATCATTCGTACGAAATCTCACACATCTTTCAGACAGACCCAGACTATCCAAATGAATTGAGTCCGCTGGCAAGGCCAGAGGTAAACGCACAGGTGGGGGATTGTATTGAAGCCATTGATGGGGTTCCCGTAAAAGAGGTTTCCCATATCTCTGAATTGCTCATGCACAAGGCCTATAAACAGGTGCGACTTACCCTTCAAGCCAAGGAGGATAAAGAAGGGACTAGGGAAGTGATTGTCAAACCCATTAATATATGGGACGATTACCGCCTCCGTTATGAGGAATGGGCTTTCACCCGGAGGAAAGAAGTTGAGGAAATGGGCAAGGGTAAAATCGGTTATGTTCACCTCAAGGCCATGAGTGGGCAGAATTATACGGAATGGATCCGCCAATTCTATCCGGTATTTCACTTGCCTGGTCTAATTATAGATGTGCGTCACAATCGGGGAGGAAATATTGATAGCTGGATTCTAGGCAAATTGCTTCGCAAAGCCTGGGCCTTTTTTCAACCAAGGACAGGGAATGCTACGTGGGGAATGCAGTATGCCTTTCGGGGTCATATGGTCGTGATATGCAATGAAAATACGGCCTCTGATGGGGAGTCCTTTTCAGAAGGATTTCGTCGTTTAGGTCTGGGAAAAGTGATCGGTAAGCGGACATGGGGCGGAAATATTTGGCTTACTCGTGGCAATAGACTGGTTGATCGGGGAATTGCCACTGCAGCGGAAATTGGGGTCTACAGTCCAGAAGGGGAGTGGCTCATCGAGGGGTACGGCGTGGACCCAGATATAGAGGTGGACAACCTTCCTCATGAAACCTTTCTAGGAAAAGATCGGCAGTTAGAGACAGCTGTAGCCCATATTTTGGAGTTGTTGGAGAAGGATCCTAGGGATATTCCGCCCGCACCTCCCTATCCGAACAAGCGGTTTTCTTATTAAGGGAGGAAATAAGGAGGTGGACAAAGGAAAGTGGGTATTTTTTCATGGAATGAAAAGTTTACCCTGTAGGGGTAGCCTATGGGTAGATTCATCATGCCCCGATATTCCGCCGGCGAGGTATCCAAGTTGATACCTCGCCGGCGATAAAAAGGGATGGGGGACCTTTTCTACCCATATTGGGTACCTAACGGCACCGGGATTCTCATTTGAGAAGTAGGCCTTTGAACTCATATAAAATGTTCCCTAAATGAATCAGGGAATGCCTCCCCCTTATTTTGTCCACTTACTTACCTTTTAAGCAACGGCCTTATGCATAATAATTCAGTTTTATCTGCGCCAAAACCCAGCTCATGGATGGGTATAACTAATCTACTATTTCACCCATTGAGTAGTGGGAGGACACATTTCAACAGCTGACTTTGGTTGCTATCACTCCAAATACCATATAGGGCCGTTCTTATGCCGGTATAAGAAAGGTCGATAAACTTAATCTTCCCTTCCAAACCCTCCCGGAAGGCCGAAGGAATTATGGAAAGGCCAAAATGATTTTCAACGAGTTTATAAATGGTATGTATATGAATGGTTTGATGCGAGATATAGGGGTCGAACCCACACTGCTTGAATATCTGCATGATCTCCTCAAAGTAGGATGGACTGTAAGAAGGGTCAAATAAAATAAACCCCTCTTTTCTTATCTGGTGGAGGTCCTCAAAGCTATCTTGCTCAAGCGGGTGATCTAGGGGGAGGACCAAGGAAAAACTGTCCTCGAAAACGGACTTTGAGTTTATACCAGGTGGCATTTGCTTTACTCTAACAAAGCCTAGGTCTAAATCATGAGATAATATGGCATCAATTTGTTGAGGATTATCCATCACATTGAGTTCGAATTGGATGTTGGGTCTGGTTTCCCTGACTTGAATCAGAAAGTTGGGAATGACATTTTGCATGGCCGAACCCACATAGCCTAGTTTCAGCCGCCCCCTTAAGCCTTGATGTAATAGTAAGGCATGCGTAGAGCTGGCGTCTAACTTTTTCAACAAGGCCTTATATTCAGTTGCTAAGTACTTTCCCGCTTGGGTCAATTCCACTTTTCTATTATGCCGATCAAATAAGATCAAACCCAAGTAATCCTCCATTTGCTTGATTTGGCGGCTTAATGCGGGTTGAGACAGGAAGAGTTTTTCAGCCGCTCGATGGAAATGCAATTCTTCCGCTACTGCTAAGAAATATCGGATATGCCTCAATTCTAATTGATTACTATAATGCATCAAATTGGGTATAAATGGATCTTGTTATGCATCAAAACTACTAATAGCTTTGGTAAAAAACACCTCTAACTATGGAATTCATATATGGCGTAGATAAATTGACCCTAGAAAAGGCATTGGAGATAGCCCAAGGGCAGCTATCTGCAAGTCTGTCTTCCCAATCATTAAAACAAATTCGCCAATCTCGCGACCGGGTAGGGTTCATACTAGATGCCAACCAGGCTGTCTACGGGATCAATACAGGTTTCGGCCCCTTATGTGATACGGCTATAAACAAGTCTCAAACCTCAACTTTACAAAGGAACCTTTTGATCAGTCATGCGGTTGGAGTAGGGGAGCCCATAAAACCTATTCTCTCTAGGCTCATGCTTGTCTTAAAAATTCATGCTTTGTGTCTTGGGTATTCTGGGGTTCGCTTGTGTATAATTGAGCGCCTATTACTTTTCCTGGAAAAAGACCTTATACCTGTTGTTCCTGAACAAGGTTCGGTAGGTGCGTCGGGAGACCTAGCTCCTTTAGCTCATCTATTTTTGCCTCTCATAGGGGAAGGAGAATGTTGGTATAAAGGGGAGCGAGTTCCAACTCAGAGACTCTATACTGAATTGGGAATTGACTCTCTTTCCCTGGAGGCTAAGGAAGGCCTTGCCTTGATCAATGGCACTCAATTTATCCTTGCCCATGCTATTTGGGGAGTTTCTCGGATGCACTATTTGTTAGAACTGGCAGATGTGGTAGGGGCATTGAGTTTGGAAGGCTTACAGGGTAGCCCTGCTCCTTTTCGTAAGGAATTGCATCTACTGAGGCCCTTCAAGGGTACACAGGAGGTAGCTCAGCGGATGCGGATTTTATTGGAAGGGTCAGAAAATGTAGCTTCACACCAATCATGTCCCAGGGTCCAGGATCCCTATTCCCTGCGTTGTATCCCCCAGGTTCATGGAGCCTCGCGCAATGCCTGGCATCATTTAAAGGAATTAGTAGAAATCGAGATGAATTCGGTTACGGACAATCCGGTCATACTAGAAAATGGACAAGCCATATCAGGGGGAAATTTCCATGGACAGCCGCTGGCGATGGCCCTGGATTATGCCACTGTAGCTGCTGCTGAATTAGGAAATATTTCAGACCGAAGATGCTATTTATTATTGGAAGGTAGATACGGTCTTCCTCGGCTTCTGGTAGAAAATGGAGGCTTGAATTCGGGATATATGATTGTTCAATATTCCACTGCCGCCTTGGTTTCCGAAAATAAATCCCTGTGTTTCCCGGCGTCGGCGGATAGCATTCCTACCTCACTTGGTCAGGAAGATCACGTATCTATGGGAAGTATCTCAGGGAGAAAGTTTTTGACTGTGTTGGCTAATCTGGAAAAGATTCTTGCCATAGAATTGTTGTTGGGAACTCAGGCTGCTACTTTTCGGAGACCCCTGAAATACGCTGTATTCCTGGAAGAGCTAATACATTTTATTCAGGAGCATGTTCCTCCGCTTGAACAAGATCGCCTCATCAAGAAAGATATAGATGCCTTAGTAGAACTCGTTCACAAACAGAAAATAAGCGTGTTGCTAGAAGCACTTCCCTTGAAAGCAGAGCTATCAAAGTAAGTTTGCTTTGTTAGGACCCTAGGGTAGAATTTGAGTTCAATCCCCAACCAAAAGGCGCGTAGCGGCTGCTAGCTGTAAAAATTAGCAGGTATGAGGTGCCAGTCGCTACGCGCCTGGATAACATAGGGTGAAACATGGGCTACAAAGGTGCAAATCGCTAAAGCGCTTTGGGTAAACCCCCCATTTTCTACAAATGTGTGTATCCCTAGCGGGCTACAAAGGAAGCCTAAACTACTTTTGAGGGCTTATATGGCCTGCCATATAGCAAAGCGCTTTAGCGATTTGCACCTCTGTAGAAAAGGTAATCTATATTTTCCGCAGGCGCATAGCGACTGCCACATTAATTAAACAGCATTAACGGTCATTTTGCTGTTTAAGAGAGCAAGAAACAACTAAACATGAAATATTTCTTTTATAAAGAAGATGTGTATAATACCTAGCTCCTTTCAGGAGGAGTCCCCTATCTGAAAGTTAGGGGGAGGTGGTCTCAAATCCAGGAGGAGTCCCCTATCTACAAGCTAGGGGGAGGCGGTCCAAAACCCGACCAGATTCCATTGGAGCTGGGGGAGGAAAATATCTCTTAAAAGATTTTCCATATTACCGATTAGGGCCCTATTCATTCCTGAAAACCAGTCAACAGCTCTGGTTCCCTGGGACCAAAAAGAGAATGCTCCAGCTTGCTTTCCCAGGTCATCTTGGTTTCTTCGAAATGAAAGGTATAGGTCATTCGGGCTGGAGTCTCAACCAGGTACATTTTCAATTGATAGGTTTGCGGATCTATCCAGGCCCCGCTAGCTGCTACATCAGAGGGTACATTCTCTAGCTGGGGGAGGTGATTTATTATTTGACTTCTCTGGTATTTGCCCCACCCAATAGCTATCCGCTCTGTCCCTTGTTCCATTTCAATGCTTAGGTAGGGTTCCTTTTTATCCAGATGAAAGGAAATATAGTTTACACCAAGGTCATTGTTTAATAGGCTAAAGGCTTTTTTCTGTATCTTTTTGGTTATCGGGCTTTTGGCTTCCCCCGTTACGGGAGCTAAGTTCAGGTTGCCCGTTTTCTGTTTTAAGGTTTCCAGGGCCTTTGAATGGGGAGGCAGGGCTTCTGGTTTCATTTCGGGTAGAAGCTTGTCCCATACGACCTGCATAACGGCCCCCATGTCATTTACCCCTGAGGTGATCGCCACGACCGCATCGTGATCGGGAATGACGATACAAAATTGCCCCATGGCCCCATCTCCTCGATAGCAATTATGTCGGCAGCGCCAAAATTGAAAGCCGTACCCTTGTTCCCAATCGTTGTCGGGATTGCTGCCGTTGGATGTTTGCTTAGAAGAAGCCATCTCTACCCACTCTTTGGAAAGAACTCTCTTTTCTTGCCATACTCCCTTCTGAAGGTACAGTTGTCCCAGCTTGGCAATGTCCTCTGTGCGGATGCGCAGGCCCCAACCTCCTGTATTGATTCCTAAAGGGCACTCATCCCAATGGGGTTTAGGAATGCCCAGGGGATCAAACAACCTGGGGTTAAGGTAATCCACCAGTTGTTCACCTGTAACTTCCTGAATTATGGCCGAAAGCATATAGGTGGCCATGGAGTTGTATTTGAAATGGGTGCCGGGTTTTAAGGGAATTTCGGTATGGAGGAAGAATTTAGCCCAATTTTCCTGGCCAAAGGCCCAGGGCTCCTCCATATGCCCTGTATTCATGGTGATGAGGTCCCGTATCCGCATGGCCTTGAGGTTGTAGGTCTGGGAATCCGGTAGGTAGTCAGGGAAAAAGGAGCTGACCGGGTCATCAAGGGAAAGTTTTCCTTCTCCAATCGCAAGGCCAATGGCCGTGGAGGTAAAACTTTTGCTCAAAGAGTGCATGAGGTGTGGGGTCTGAGCATCATAGGGATCCCACCAGCCCTGGGCTATTTGGTGGCCATGCCGAATGAGCATGAAGCTGTGGACCGCGTCAATTTTTTCTTCTAGTGTATGTACAAAATCCAGAATAGCTTCAGAGGAAATGCCTTGTTCTTCTGGGGTGGACTCAGGAAAGCCAAGGCTTGGTTCCTGGGTTTGTGCTTGAGGATTTATGGAAATGGAAAGAAAAAGAATACTTCCAATAGCGAGTCGAGTCAGGTAGATACGTAGCATAGGGGAAGATAGGCTTTTTAAATAAAATTGACCAATCAGAACTCGCTGCTAGTGATATTTTTGTGAAAGGCAGATCCATTTCGATCAGCTATTTAGCCTTATCCAAAATACCTTCTATGAAAGTTCTGGCCGCTTCCTCCTTGATTTCAGAGTAGATGCCCTTATCCTGTTCAGCTTCTTCTGCAAGGCGGAATTTAATGGCCTCATACTCACGACAAGCCTCCGGGTTACTTCGCAAATAGTTCCGAAAGCGTAGATGTCGGTCTAGTTCTGGGCTGTCTTTAGGACAGGCGTAAAGATGGTGTGTGATGTGGTCTAAAACAGGATGCTTGCCGTTTTTAGCCCGTTTGAAGGCTTCCCGTTTGGGGATACCCTGGTCTCCATTGTGAAAATACCCTAAGCTTTCCAGGCCTGTCCTCACATGAGGAAATTCTAACGAGCCCTCATATACTATATCCATATCTATGATGGCTTTGGCGGCCAAGCCGGGAACGGAGGTGCTACCCACATGTTCAATGGATAAAATATGAGCAGCGATAACAGGATAGATTATCCCATAGATTTCTTCGAATCGGCTTACCCAATCAGGGTTGTAGGGTTGAATCAACATAATTGATAGACTCACATGACCTGGAGTAATTATTCTATTTTTTTCCCTTCCACCTCCTGCCATAGCCACTCGAGAGACTCTGGTAGGATAGCTCCTCCGTGCTTCCCATTGTGGCCTCCCGTGCCCTCAACAAATTTATGCTCATAGCCCTTGAATTCCAGGGCCGAGGCCATCTGAAGGTTGGCCAGCCACCAGTTACCAAAGCGATTGTTGAGGTCGTTGGACCCATCTTGAAGGAATATTTTAATATCCTTTTTAGCTGATTTGCGGATGAGGCTTGGGTAGACATGGCCGCCTCGAATATCTGTGAAACTCCCGATATGACTCAATACTTTGTGAAAATAATCGGGTCGTTGCCAGGCGGCAGTGAAGGCACATATGCCGCCAGAGGAAAGGCCAGAAATTGCCCGCATTTTCGGGTCATCCGTCAGGGTATACTTCTTAGCGATCTCGGGGATGAGTTCCTCTATGAGAAAGCGCACATAGCGATCGCTCAATTCATCGTATTCCCAACTTCGGTTGCTGCTTCGGTAGCGATTTTCCGGAAAATCCATGGTATTATGACCCGGATTGATAAAGAGGCCTATGGTAACGGGCATTTTGCCCTGATGAATCAGGTTGTCAAAAACAATAGGCGTGCGAAAATCGCCATCTTCCTTGATATAGGTATGCCCATCCTGAAATACCATGAGAGCTGCGG
Organism: Bacteroidia bacterium; assembly: GCA_965263105.1. GTDB lineage: Bacteria > Bacteroidota > Bacteroidia > J057 > J057 > JBCCTX01. The sequence continues at coordinate 4,607,184 of CBDHGL010000003.1, forward strand.
GATTCTCGGGCTTGTACTGTTGGGGTACATACACATAGTATTCCCGGAAATTGCCGTCATAGATTTCGCTTTCCCAGCTATGCATCGTTATCTTTCCTTTGGGTACGCCTTCCTGGCGTTTGGAATTAGGGCCATAGGAATAGGATTCATCTTGGGCCGTACTTAGTTGGCAGCTTAATACCAGGATGAATAAAAGCTTCACACCAAGCATGTCTAATGGTAACTTTATCCGGTAAAAGTTTGGGGCCGCTTTTCTCATAGGTTTTGTATAATTTTTCTATGTACAGGACAAAAAATAAAATTTCTTATTTATTCGCCTTTTCGTACCCTTCCGCTGCATCCCCGTTTCCCTTTTTTCCCCTTCTAGGGGAAACTCAAAAGGGGTCCGGAAACGACCCAGGAAATCAGGTTGATTTCGCCCATGTTTACCCCTTTCTCCCCATTTCTAAGGGGGAGTCAGAGGGGGTTCCTTGAGAGAGGGGGCTAGGGGGTGAGTACAAAATAGGGAACTTTGATCACAGATCTACCCATCTAAAGTTTTGTCCTGTACAGAAATAATTTTTATCTCTGTATCATCAGGTTCATAAGTGCCTGGGCGGTCCGTTCTCCTTTGAGCTTTACCAGGCTCCTTGGGGTATTATCCCCCACTTCATACGTAAGCGATTCCGCACCAAATTCATGGAAAAAGTATTTGGAGGAACTGATCACCAAGCCTCCGGATAAACCGGGACGAATATTGGGTTCATAATCAGCTATTCCCTGGGTGCTTTCTTTGATCATCTCTGGTACCAAACCCGGCATATTCCCCTTTGCTTCAGGATCGATGGTGTAGTATATATCTTCCCAGGTAGAGTGAAAATCAACTCCGAAGTAAAACTTACCCCCTGTTGCAGTCACCTTATCTTTCATGAACTTGCGAATGGCGGATGTCTCAGGTTGGTTGAAATCCCCCCAGTCTCTATTGAGGTCTATGCCTCCGGCTCCGTGTCGCCAGTGTCCATTGTCCACACCATCTGGATTGGCCATTGGTATTATATAGGTATTGTACATACTCCTGAAAGCTATTCCCGTTTCTGTATTTTCACATAAGGCTTCTACGAAGGCTTTCATGGCCAGGTAACCCGTTACTTCCGGAGGGTGCTGGCGAGAGACCACTATGTTCATTTTGCTGTCATCGGCATGGCCAATTTTCATCATTCTTAAGGGACGCCCTTCTCGGCTTTTTCCAATCTCGAAAGTCTCTATGAAGGGTAATTGCCCTAGGCTATCGATCCAGGCGGAATTATTCGTTGAAGTCTGAAGTTCCTGAGCAGCAATCCATAGGGTATCCGGACCAAGCTGAACATCCAAGCTTACACTTGTAGGTAAATTTCTCCCATTATTGGGATCTGGGATAACAACAGGTTGATATTGACTTTCAGGAACTGGTATCCAGGTTAATCCATCTGAGCTTAACTTGGTCGGATAGCGGTGAAAGGATCCTTGTAAGTAAGTAATCTTTACCCTGATTTTTTGCTTAGCATCTGCCCATACTTTGAAGGCATACCAAGGGCTGGGATTGATGGGCGTATTTTCTGGGGTGATCAATGCCGTAATTTCCTGTTCACCGGTACGAGCGATCCCATTTAACCGGGCGCCTTCGAACTGATTGGAGACATATACCCCCTCTCCCAAGTCAAAAATGCCTTTGACCTGTTTTTGAATGGGCACCGTAAGGGTGCTGACCTTTTGGATGGGGGCTTGACCAGCCCATTGGGTGGATTTGCAGGCAGAGAAAAAAAGAAGGGGGGCAATGAATAGGCTGAGGAGTTGTGTTGGATTTGTTAATTTCATCAATTAGCGTAATTGGTTTTAAAGATCTTTTCGATAGGTTTTTAATAAATTAGGAATTTATTCTGCCTTATGGAAAGAAAGAAGAAATCCTGTTATTTTCCCCAGTTGATCCGGTCAATCGCCATTTGGTTTTCTGCTACCCATTCTCCCTTTTTGAAAAGTCCTTCCTCTATACGTTGAACAAACCGCATCCCACAACGCTCCATTACTTTCTTGCTGGCTACATTCCATACGGCGTATTCCGCCTCAATCCGTTTGGCGTTTAGAATTTTGAAACCGAAGGTGAGAATCTCTGCCAAGACTTCCGTCATTACCCCTTTTTTCTGATGGAGGGGATGCGTCCAAAACCCCACATTCCAAACCTCCTGACGGTCTGTTATCCGTATGGAAATTCTCCCCAGAAATTGAAGGGAGTCCTTGTCTAAAATGGAAAATTGATAGGCCGTCCCTTCTTCCCATTTCATTAGGGCGCGTTCCAGTGGAGCACTCATCTCTTCTATACTGCCTGGAGGATCCCAGCCCAGGCCATCATTGAAGCCTTTGTATCGAGAGGCTTCAAATATATAAGGAATATCAGCTTCCTTAGGAATTCTCAGCAAGAAGCGAGCTGTTTCAAGGCTGTGGGTTTTGGGAATTTTCATCTCTGATTACAGATTTGATCATGTTGATTCTAGATAGGTGCCCATGAGACAACAAACGCACTGGCCACTTTTCCTTGAGATCCAAATTACGCATGATGTGTTTGGGAGAATTTCCTCGATGGTATTCTTCTGCCACTTTTCCATAAAAGGACTCTAGAAATTGGAGTTTTTTGTGAAGTTTTTCACTTGGGGCTTCCAACTGGGGATTATGACAACAAAATAGCACATCAAAGTCTAAAGAAAGTACGCGTTTGATAGACGCTATTTGTTGTTTCATGCTTTCTTGGCGCATAAAGTAGGCAATATAGTGATGAACGTACATATCTGCAGAGAATAACCACCCCTCATGGGGTTCATGAAGGGCTATCATATCTTCAGCATGGCCGGGAACAGGAATGATGTCAAATTTATACTGAGGCGTTTCAAGGACCGAATCAAGTGCTTGAAGTCCATGAAAGGCAGGTCTGTTACCCCAAACCAGCTTTTGACTGAAGCTAATAGGAGGAGGGGCTTTCATCAATTCCATGCAAGACTCAGAACTATAGGCTGGACAGGCAAAATGATTCTTGAGAAGCTTTAGATTTCCCGTATGGTCTTCATGGTGATGGGTAATGCACATTTGTGAAACAGGTAAGTCTTTGAGGCTTGCAAAAATGTCTTTCTGCATATGGCTTTGACCTGTATCTATCAATAGCCCATCTACATAGAAAAGGTAGACTTGCACCTTGGGCTGGCTATAAGGATGGTACCCAAATTGATAGGCGTGTACTTCATGGTGCTTAAAATGAGAGTAATTTTTTGGCATTAATGGGAAATTTATATTTTCTGAATTTATAAAAGGTATAATTATTGATATTAAAAATTTGAGATAATTTAACTAGCTTGACGATATATAAACAATTTCGGATTAGGGGCTACAATCTTTGAGTAAAACGCATGCGAAAAATTGATTCAATAGCGCTATTCATTGTTTCTTTTTGTTACCTGTTTCTATTTGCTACAATTGACTTTTTGGGCAAACCCAATCCCGACAGCCTGGTATTTGAATTATCCAAAGCAACTAATCAAGAGGTAAAAACGGATTTATACTTTCAACTGGCAGAGTTTTACTACCGCAAAGATAATGAGAAGGTGATCCATTATGCCTCTTTAGCGAGAAAAGCCCTTGATTCCTTGGATCATCCCAGAAGATTTATTCGCTCCATGCTTATGATAGCAGAGGCTGCCCAAAGAAGTAAAGATCGGGATATATCTATCCCTCTTATTAACAAGGCTGAACTCCTGGCCAAAGAGCATCAGTTCTCAGACTATTTGGCTCAATCTTACCACTTGAAGGGGATAAACCTCTTTATTGATGGGGCGTTTGAACAGGCCATAAATGCGTATCACAAAGCCCTGGAATTGAATGAAGGGCTTGGCAGAGAACAGGAGATGATAAAGCAATTGAACAATATTGCGTTGATACTTCGCGAAGAGGAGAAGTACGACTTGGCCATCGAATACCTCAATCGCGGAAAAGCAATTGGAAAGAGGATAGGGGATATTCGCCTTCTAGCCATCTGTACGGGTAATGTCAGCTATATTTATATTAAGCAAAGGAAATTTGAACTGGCTTTACCCCCTATTATTCAATCAATTGAGATGAATGAAGCAGTGGGAGATAGCCTGAGTATGTGTACCGGCTATTATTTGCTTTCTGATATTCAGTTAAATCTTGGAAAACTAGAAGGGGCACAAAGGAATGCTGAGAAGGCTTTAGGCTTAGCGACTTTCTTAAAAACTGAGACGGGGCAAATATTTTCCCTACGGGTCTTGAGCGATATCGCCTCTGCTCGGGGGGATTTTGAAAAGGCCAAAGAATACGCCTATAGGGCTCAAAACCTTGTTTATTCTTCCTCCTCTTTTTTGTACTATCCAGATGTACTTTCCTCTATCGTAAAGGCAGAGAAAGGAGTCCGAAATTTCGAAATTGCTATGCAAGCCATGGAAAAACTGCACAGGTATAAAGACAGTCTGGCACGGGAAGATGTCAAGTTGAAAATTGAGCGATCGGAGTTGAATTATAAAGCTCGACAAAAGGATAATGAAATTAAATTGCTGACCATGGAAAAGGCCCAAAGCCAATGGCTTTTCGTCATATCGGTGGTTTTGGGAATCCTAGTTGCCGCACTTGCCTATGTTATTTTTCGGGCTTATCGACAGAGCAGGCGATATAATTCAGATTTAGAAAGTGCCATTGAAAAAAGAACAGAGGAATTAAAAGTTTCCAATGAGGAGTTGGAGCGCTTTAGCTTTATCATGTCGCATGACCTGAAAGAGCCAATCGGGAATCTGACTTCCTTTAGTTCCTTAATAAATCAAAAGATTGAAACGGCTAGTTTTTCTCAAATCAAGGAGTTTGCCCAAATTATTGAAGCCAATGGCAAGCATCTGGAAACCATGTTGGATGACATATTGAGGTTTAACCTTATCCGACAGACTCCTCGATTGAATACCCAAGAACTGGATTTAAATTTAATTGTTCAGGAAATCAAGTATGCCATGGAACCAATCCTGGAGAGTAAAGATGTACTCCTCACCGTAGAAAACTTACCCTACATCATGGGGGATAGATTTATGATCAGTATCCTGTTCAAAAACCTCATTGACAATGCCATAAAGTTTAATGACAAGACCCTACTCAAAGTCCACATTTCTGCCAAATCTATTCAAGGGGGGCAGAGAATTATGGTTCGTGATAATGGAATCGGAATTGAGAAAGGCTTTGAGGAAAGTATATTTGAAATGTTTACCCGTCTGCACAATTTGTCTGATTACGCGGGAACTGGCCTGGGATTGGCTACCTGTAAAAAAATTACAGACCTACACCATTTTGATTTGGGGTATAGGAGTACTCCTGGAGAAGGGACCTGCTTTTACGTGGAAGTTCCTGCTGAAAAATCAGGGAAAAGTAACCCTGTACGCTTGTCCGGCGAAACGACACAGCCAATCATTTAATATTTTCCTGCAAAATAGAAAAGGGTAAATTCTTTTTAAAGAATACACCCATGAGACTAATTCAATCGGTAGGCTATTTATTACTTAGCCTTTTCCTCCTTTTCCCTTCATTAACCTTGACTCAAAATACAAGTTTCAGCCATGAACGCCGGTTTTTACAGATAAACCCCATCTTTAATCCTCAATTAAGGATGCAATATGCCAGTCGCTTTCCCGTAAAGTTTGAAGTACAGAAGATGAGGAGTGAATCAGGAAATAGTGAGCTGGTCCGAGTTCGTAAGGCAGGCTGGGTCGCTAAGAATTTGGAAATTGAAGTCGACCATGGAACATATGAGGATGGATATATTACGCTAGACTCTTTTACGGTAAAACAGTGTGAGAAAGGTATCTGGATGAGGATAAGAGACAAGGAATTCCCAAATTTCACCCATACAGTGAAGTTACCTGTTCCCTGTTTAAAAGGGATTCGGCTTTTTCGTTCCCAAGAACCCATTCAGTTGGGGCAGGAGACAGAAATTTACATAGAAATGACATTCAGTGATGGGTATACGCGAAATCTCCACCGTCTTTGGAGGCCACCACACAGGACCATCAGGAGCAAGCAGGCAAAACTAGACCATTTTGAAATCATTACCGACCATCCCATTACGTATAAACAAAAAAAACTTTCTCTGGTCCCTAATTCAGAGAGTTCTTCTGAAATTGCCATAATTGTCAGAAGTAAGGTTGATACCTCTATTGCTGATACCCTGATCATCCCGATAGATTATAATTCTTCTCAATCCTTCTCTTTTCAAAGCCAGGACTATAGGAAGAATACTCCCACGGTCAACGTTTTTGTGAAAAAAATAGGGGAAGAAGGAGCCGAATTACTTTGGGTGAAGGCTGAATCTCCTGACAAGTCCTTTACCACGGTCATTAATCCAGCTGTTGCCCGAGTCCGTATAAACTGTAGGGGAAAGGATGGGGATAATGGTTCAGATGGGAGTGATGGGAGCGACGGATCAACAGATCCACCGAGTGATGGATGGAGTGGCGATGATGGCTCAGACGGCGAAGATGGACAAATAGGCGGAGAAGTATTCATTTATACAGATGTGGAATCAGAATTTTTTCTAGACGCCGTAGAAATCGATAATTCTGGTGGTTCAGGAGGGGCAGGAGGCCAGGGGGGAAGCGGTGGCTCAGGAGGTCCTGGAAAATGCGATGGTAGCGATGGCGCTGATGGGAATTATGGGTCAGATGGCGAGGATGGGCCACCCATAGAAATATATTACCTGCCTGGGAATTCCTTGATGGCTATGATTAAGAATAAGGAGTTGGTGATAAACTGAATTTTATGGTTTTTCTTTAGAAAGCCAATTACTAAGAATCTGGAAGCATTTTATAGGATCTCTTACCCCATTTGACTTTGAATCCATAAGTTGCTTCAGCATTTGTACTCTTTCTTCTGCCGTTGTTTCTGGCATGAAAACGACCCTGATTTCTGTATGTTGTTGAAGAAATTCGAAGTACCTGCGCTGAGGATGGATTAATTGAAGGTGCTTTTCAAAATTACGCCGTTTTCGGGTTGAATCTCCTTCTTTTCGCTTTCGTAGTAGGCTTTCCGGGGCTTGAAAAACCATATAAATATCCGGAAAGGCAATATGTTGCGTACGGATTTGCTTTAAGTAAAAACGCTGAGTTTCCCGAAAGGAAGGAAACTTAGCAGGAAAACCATAGGCCCAATTATACCAAAGCGGCTGAAAGACATCTCCATCTAGAATAGTATCTTGAGGAGATTGCAGGGCCATTTGATATCGCTCCACCTGTTTTTCATAATACCAAAACTTAGAAGCCTCCTCTTCTCGGGAGAAAAGGAGGTTTACCTCAGGAACTATAGTGAAGGAATCATGAAGAAGTTCACATAGATGGGTTTTTCCTACCGCACTGGGGCCTTCGAAGCAGATGATCATGTTACTTTTTTTCTAAAAAATTATGAATGGCTGCAAAATCCAACCTTCCCATACCTTCCTGTACGGCCTTTCCATAAATTTCCTTTGTTAAATTAGCCAAAAATAAGGGTTGATTGTGCTCATATCCAGAAAGGGTGGCTAGGTGCAAGTCCTTGTGCATCCATTCCAGGGGAAACTGAACTTCATACGTACCCTCCTTTAGCATTTGGGATTTGGCTTTTGTAAAAGGAGCTGAGACTACGAGATTGGGCAGGGTATCGAGTAGAAAATCCCTTTGCAAGCCCATTTTCTCGCCTAAAATTACAGCCTCGGAGAAAATCAACATAGATTGGGCCAGCATAACGTTGACCAACATCTTGAAAGAGGAGCCTTTCCCCGTCTCGCCTAGATGCATTATCTTCTTTCCCATCATTTCCATATAAGGTTTTACCAGAGCTAAAATCGCCTCCTGTCCACCGACAAAGAACACCAATTCGGCCTGTTCTGCATGGGGTTTGGTTCCGGCTACTGGAGCGTCTAGGAAATGGATACTTGAATCTCGGGCTAATTTTCCGGCTTTTTCTGAGAAACTGGGGTTTACTGTGGAACAATCCACCCAAATGGCTCCCGCCTTCATAGCCGATAAGCCAGCTCCTTCCTGGAGAAATACCTTCTCTACCACCTCAGGGGTGGAAAGCATACTGAAAATGATATCTGCATCCTTAACAGCTTCATTTGCTGTTTCGGCTATGGAAGCTCCTCGACTTTTCAGGGCGATTGCCGCTTCCTTGGAACGATTGTACACGGTAATGGAGGTGTCATTCTTGAGTAAATTTGTGGCCATTCGGCTTCCCATGATACCAAGTCCGATAAAACTGATTTTCATAAAGTTTTTTTATGAGATGAATGATGAACCAAAGGTCTTCGTTTTTCATATGGCAAACTGACAGGGAACTTCCATAAGTATCATTTTTGCATCAAAATATGGGATTAATTATCTAGTTACTCTCCTCTTTCCTACCTCGCTCGGACTCCCCTATGAAGAGAAAGGAGGTCGAAGGGGAAGGGTACAAAAAGGGCGAAATAGGAAGGAAATTTCCCTAAACCGAACGGCTAAACCCTATAGGGTCATAGCTTAAGAAAGTCGGTTCCTGTGCATCTGGAGGAGATACTGCTTGGGAGATAAGCCTACATAGGCCTTGAATTCCTTGATGAAATAAGAAATATTTTCATACCCCACCTCATAGGCTAATTGCGTGACGCTGATTTCTTTCTGAGAAATGAGTGCTAAGGCCTTATCCATGCGTTTTTCTTTTAGCCACTTTTGAGGCGTAGTCTCAAATTGAGCCTTAAAGTCTCGCCGGAAGGTGCTTGCACTTCTCCCAGTGAGATAGGCGTAATCCTCAATTTTTAGAGGTTTGTCATAGTTTTTTTCCAGAAAACCTTTAATATTTCGCTTGCTGGGTAGGGTAAGACGGAATAAAAAATTGGCCAGGGCCTGGTGTCCCATTAAGTCGTTGAGTAAGTGAAGCAACTCCTGAATCTTTAGGGAAAGAAAAGACTTATTTTGAATTTTTTGAGGCTGATAAATCTGGATGAGAGCTTGAACATAGGTATGTATGGAAGGCGCAGAATCGATTTTAAGAAAAGGGGGGGCAAGTTCTCGAGAAAATTCTGATACAGTAGCTGTAGATAAAAATTCTTGGATAAGGGCATCATCAAAGTAGAATAATACACTTTTGAAATTGCCCTGCTTAGGCAGTAGGTCGGTTACGTGGTAAAGCCCTCTCGGGATGAAGAGGATTTCTCCCGGCTGGATATGGATCCGTTCTTCTTCATAGGTTTGTATATGCTGCTCCCCATCCAGTAAAATAGAGATTACATGATTGGAGATATATCCTTCCTTTTGGATGATGGACTTACTCAATTCCTTGAGGAGTATGCACACATTCCCATCTCGAAGGAGGATTTTTACTTCCTTGTTTTCAAATAGCCTTTGTGGAATGAGGTTCATGCAGGTTTTTTTGACAAAGGAAGGATTAACCCGGAACAAAAAATAGCTCAGAACTCCCTAAAATAACAGAATTCTTTCAAGAACCTGTTCACGCTGGCTAGAGATATTTTTCCATTTTACTGTATCCTGCTCTCTAATTTTATGCTTACTGCACCACTAATTTAGCTTCATAATCTCCATTGGGTGTTTTTGCCTTCACTATATACAATCCAGGAGGAAGGGTAACGATGTTAATTCGTTCATCTACTTTTCCATAGATAGTCTTAACGTGTACACCCGTTGCGGTGAAAATCCCATAAATAGCGGGTGTGTCCTTGTTTTCCTCTTCCAGCAATACCCTTACGCTGCGAGAGGCAGGATTGGGGAGCAAGGATATGGATGTCAATTCAGCCACACCAGAAACAGTTCCCCCCAGTGCTTGCGAGGAACTGGCGAATCTATTGGACTGTGTGCCTGATGGACATCCGAGGACTTCTACTTCGGCCATGTGTAGTATCCCTTTCCTTTGTAATTGAATGCGGAGATATTGACCCTCTATTTGAAGGGGAATACTCTCCTCTTGTCCTGCTGCCGCCGGGAAGCGGACTTGAGATATATTTCCATCTTCCAGGAGTTCTGCGAGACTTGCATTGTTGTCAAAAGGTATAGTAGAAACCAACACATAAAAATCTCTCAAGCGGCTCAACTGTGAGCCGGTTCTATTGACAATTCTAAGCTCTTCCAAATAGGATATACCTCCCAAATCTACCTGCCACCAGGGTTGCTCTTCGTTTTGGGTGTGCTGTAAGTCTGCGGACCAAGGGGAAGTACCGGTGTCGTTCCCATCATTGGCCAGGTTGGCGGTACCGATTCCATAGGTACTGGATTGGGCGGAAGCTTGATTCAAGGCAAGATTGCTGGTAGTTCCCCCCTGACAAGGATCCTGGGTACCTCCCTGCGCACATCCCAAAATTTCCACTTCGGCCATGTGGAGGATACCACTTCCGGATAGTTGGATACGAACATACCTCCCTGTCGCATTTACAGAAAAGCTTTCCTCTGCTCCCGCACTCCCTGAGAAAAAGGTTTGATCAATGGCGCTATTGTCCAAATGATCGGATAGGCTTGCTGCTGGGTCGAAAGGAGTCTCTGATACCAGAACGAAAAAGTCTGTCAGTCTATTCTGACTACCATTGCTCCGATTGAAGATCCGGACCTGAACCATTTGGCTCATGGACCCCAGATCTACTTCCCACCAGGGGTGAGATTCTTGGGTGGTATGTTGTAAATCGGCACTCCAGGGAGAGGCTCCTGTCGTATTTCCATCATTGGCATAGGTGGCCAAGCCATTTCCATAGGTGCTGGACTGTTTGGCGGTTTTGTTCAATGCCAGGTTGGTAGGATTGGGACACCCTTGTACGACCGCTGTTACCAAAATTTCTTCTGAAACCGTTTGCGTACAGCCTGCTGGATTGGTGTAAGAGTAGCTCACCACATAGGAACCAGGGCCTGCAGTTGGATCGAATGTACCCGAGATACTGGCAGCTCCCCCCCAGGTTCCTCCTGAAGGACTTCCTATGAGTTGTTGAATCCCAGCATCTTCCCCAAAGGGTCCTGCAGGATTAATAGATACAGGTTCTGCTCCTTGGCAAGGATCATTTTCTGAGGGACAGCCCATTATCTCAACTTCTGCCATGTGGAGTATGCCAGAACCACTCAGTTGGATCCTGACATAGCGACCAGAAAGGGCCAGGCTAATTGTTTCCTGGGCTCCAGCGGCACCGGGGAAGAATTCCTTATGGACAAATTCATTTTCCAAATGATCAGTTAGGCTTGTTGTTGGATCGAAGGGAACATCTGATATGAGCACATAAAAGTCTTTCAAGCGATTCTGGCTTCCATCACTTCGGTTATACAGTTTCAGGTTATCTATTTCACTTAGCTGCCCCAGATCTACTTCCCACCAGGGTTGAAATTCATTTCTTGTGTGCTGTAAATCTGCTGTCCAGGGAGACGATCCGCTAAGGTTTCCATCATTTGCATAGCTGGCTAATCCCGCCCCATAGGTAGTGGATTGAATAGCTTGTTTGTTCAGCGCCAAATTCTCTGGACTTGAACAGCCATTTCCACCTGATTCAGCCGTGCATACATGTACATTGTCGATCAACATACCTGCATAGGGAAGTCCCCCGGATCCACTCAATACCAAATCTACAATATCTGTAGTAGGAACAAAGGAGTAAACGGCGGTTAACCATCCATCAGAACTTCCTATGTTACTGGCTGAAAGGGTTTCATTAAGATAACTTCCCACCTGAATATTGAGGGAGGCGGAGCTTGTCAACTCGTGTACTGCATAGTCCAGAAATACGAGATACGTTTCTCCTGCTTGAAGTCCTTGGAGGCTTTGAGAGATGGTTCCTGGCTGACTTCCATTTATGTCCACATGATAGGTCCCTCCTGAACCATCTGTTGGTCCCAGGTTGCGATGGTCATTGTGGTGAACATCAACACTGCCGCTTGTTATGGACCAGGCCCCAACGAAGCTTTCTCCTGCCTGGAACGTTCGCCATGCGCCTGTCCCAATTCCAAAATCTCCTTCAAAGCCATTGTCTGTTGCTATACATTCTCCATTGGGATCAGGTGTGCCAGGATCTATTAGGTTTCCTGTTTTACAAACCTTCACATTATCTATCAAAAACCCTCCAAACTCAGGAGTGGAGGTACCTTCTAAAATCAGATCCAGGGTACTTGCATTTGCCACGAAGGTATAGTTCGCAGTCAACCAGTCTTCTACATTCCCCCGATTGCTTGCCACAAAGGACTCGTCCAAAACGGATCCTATTCGTAGATTAATAGTCGGATCGACCGTGGCAAGATCGTGAACAGCATAATCCAAGGAGAGCTCATAACTTTGTCCTGGAACCAGATTGGTGAGCTTTTGCTTCAACGTCCCAGAAGCGAGACTAATGTGAAAAATTCCGCCTTGATTATCTTTCCTTCCCAAGTCCCGATGAAAGTTCGAGTGTACGGTAATGAATCCCTCGCTTACTTCCCAGAAATCGTTAAAGAATGCTCCGGCATTGAATTGCTTAAAAGCACCAAAATTGATCCCATTGCCCATGTATTCAAAGCCTGAATTTTCGGTTGCACAAGCGGTGCTTCCAGAAAGATCCAATGGGCTGGAAGAGCCTACTTGAACCGTTTCCGCGATACTGGGAACACCTTGATTATTTATGGCAAACAACATGTAATAGCCTGGAGGAAGGATATTGGCACCGGGAATAGATAGGGAATATACTCCCGTCCCCGTTTGTGTAAAGGCAAGAGGGATTCGCCTTTGTTCATTGTTGTTACTATGGGTAACAGAAGACAATCTAATCAAGGAGAAGGCTTCAATGTTATCACTTCCCGTTACTCCTACTGTATTGTTATATGGAAAAGATTCTGGAGCCGAAAGCGCAGGTCTAGTGGCCAGGCTTCCATCCGAATTAAACAGATAAGGCGGGCTATAGATTTGCATATCTGAGTGGTTGGCTGCACAGTTACACAAACCTCCTCCTGCTGTGAGTATGCGTCCATCTGTCATGAGAATGGCCGTAGCATGATACCTGCGAGGGATCGTCATAGGGGCTAGCAGCGTCCAGATATTGGTCTCAGGGTCATATATTTCCGGTTCAAATATGGAGCCCGAATCTGTAAATAAGCCTGCACTGGAGGCACCGCCAATGACCAAAATTTCCCCGGTTGGCAAGGCGATCGTATTGGCCAAGGTTCGGGCCTTATTTAGGTTGGCAGCGCGTGTGACTGCAACGTTGTTTTCATTATTGATATCAATGAGATAGGTATTGGGCTTGCCCGCCGGACCACTGTAGGCCTGCGCTCCTCCAAGGGTAAGGAGTTTCCCCACATCGTACATGACGGAGTTCATGTTCATCGAATAGGCGTCATCCCCTCGTTTTCCAATTGTCGTAAAGCTGCCCTCTCCAGAAACGTCTATCCAATGCATGTTTTCCCCAGGCCCGGCATGGAAAATTTTCCCATTGGGGGCTACCCAAAGATGGGCATGATTGTCAATTCGAAATATGCCGCCTCCTTCTGTGCTTTGGTCATTGCTGTTGAACAACATGGTTGCCGGGATACCTGGTAGGGCTTTCCAGCCTTGGTCTGGTTGCCAAAGTTCTCCGATTTTATTTTCCAGTCTTCCGCCACTCCAGGACCCTCCTACGATAAATACATTTCCATTGGCCAGGGTAACACCGGCATGGTAGCCTCTAGGAACGACCATTTCATCCCCCTTGGTCCATGTATCCGTTTGGAAGTTAAAAAAGGAGGTTTTGGTATTGGAAGCACCTCCTGAAACCATGATAGTCCCATCCGCCAGGTTATTTATGCCCGGACAAAACATATCGTGTTCTGTTTGACTGAGCAGAATGCTGCTTAAGGTTCCATTTTCCCCACCACTAAAGGGGTCAAAAATCTGGGTATAGGTTTTTCCATCCCCCCAGTCGTTGAATCGTTGAGGAAATTTAGAGGCCCAGAGGAGAATCCTGCCATCTGGTAAATTAGCAGCACCCGTACCTACTACTTCTGTAGGGATGACGGCACCCCATTTTCCTTCGGTAGCAGGATTTTGGGCAAAAATGAAAGGTAGGGAGAAGCATAGGCTCAAGAGTAGGAAAATCCTTTGCGAGTACAATTTCTTCATAAATATGGTATTGGCAGAATTACCTAAGGGGTATCTAAGGGCTCAATTTCTATTTCTAAAACATGGGAATCTTTGGTCCCAAAATGATCTATCTCCATTTCCAGTTTCCAACTTCCCGTTTGGTTGGGCTCAACGAAGCCAATGATATATTTTCCATCTGCACATAACGGAAAAACGGGCGCCATGTATTTTAATTTGGTACTTTTCTTTCCCTTTCGGTAGGCGTCCAGGGATATTTCGGCATAGTTAACGGGATGCTGGTTTTCATCTAGTAGCTGAATGAACCAGTGGTGTTGGTCTCCTCGCTCTTTGGAGGTATTGACGCGAAACACCCTGGCTTGAAATTCGCCGTTTTTGGAAGAAAGAAAGGCGTCTAGATCTCCTTTACTTTCGTGAGCTAATTGTACTTCTGTCTTGGGTCTATTTTGTGCTAAACCCTTAACAGGAATAGCCACAACTAATAAGAAAAGCCCTCCCAAAAGGTGGAATAAGGTTGTATGAGATACCATTCTGACAAAAAATGCCATGTGCAGAATAAATTGATGTGCTAGCGAGACCTAATTACTATTACATGCAAATATAAAGCTAATTTTCGAATTAAATAAATATTATAAATTAATATTTTTGCTATTTTTTATGAAAATAACTTATTGGTGAGGCCTATCAATTTTTCCTCCTGTGGAATGTCAGGGGTAAAGAATGGGCTTAATTTGGTCTTAGGAAGGGGGAATTTTTTTAGAACTCTCTTGCTATTGCTAACCCTCTTTTTCGATAAGATCCGACTGTTTCTGTGCCCACTCAGTCCAGGAGCCGTCGTATACGGCCTTAGGGGAATCGGTTGCCAGTTCTGCCGCCAAGTAGGTAATACAAGCTGTCAATCCAGAACCACAGGAAAAGATAAGGGGCTTCCCTTCTGGATTTAATCCATCGAATAGTTCCTTTAGCTCCTCGGGGGCTTTGAATTTTCCATCGCTTAATGTCTCAGAAAAAGGTAGGCTTTTGGAATGTGGGATATGGCCACTGCTTAAGCCTTCGCGAGGTTCTGGCGCGGTGCCTCGAAAACGACCCGAAGAGCGGGCATCCAGGACAAGGGACGCTTCACTTTCCAGGTTATTCAGTATATCCGCCATTTCCTTTTTGAGGTGCAATCCGGGCTTGGCAATAAAGTCTCCCAATTCGTAGGAGGCTTCTTGAATGGTCTCCATGGGCATTTCCTGCTTTCCCCATTCTGGCAAGCCTCCGTCTAGTACAGCTACCGCTTCGTGCCCCATGGCCTTAAACATCCACCAGACACGGGGGCTGGCATAGATACCTATATTGTCATAGACCACGATCCGGGAATCTTGATTAATCCCCAATGTCTGACATTCCTTTTCAAAGGCCTCTGCTTGAGGAAGGGTATTGGGCATGTCGGCATCTGGGTCGCTAAACTTATTCTTCAAATCGAAATAGCGCGCCCCCTTAATCCGCATACCTGGATAGTGACTAGGAAGGCTGGATTTGTTGGCCTTGGGACTGGCATCCAGAATAATAAGATGAGGATTTTCCAGGTGTTCCTGGAGCCATTGGACTGAGACGATGGGTGTCATAGAGTTTATTTTCCCAAAAGTAACCGATTATACCGGAATTAATAAAGGATTTTCCGCTTGTAATGGATCTTGATTCAAGAGGGCTATCATCGTTTGATATAATTCTGGTAAATGCGCCTGAAACTCCTGGGGTTGTTCAAAGAAGGTTTCGATACAAATAGCAAACATTTCCTTCATATTTATGCCTCCATAGCTCTTGAGAAAATCGCTCTGATTTTGGCGAATGGCCTTCATTTCTTCAAAGGCAATTTCGGCCCATTCATTCCAGCTGACTCGTTTGAAAAATTTGTTGAACAGTTTTCTATAACTATTCTCCAACTCCAGTACATGGGCCATCTCGTGCAAAGCCACATTGACCGCATCATCGGGGATAGCATAGCCTTTTTGAACATCTTGCCAGGAAAGGTAAATAATGCCCCTGGAATAGTCTACATGTCCTAAAAAGGGCTGGCCATAGCCCGGATACATATAACGTCTGGGCATTATCCGAATCTCTGTAAAGAAAGAGGGTAGAAACTTTTTTAAGCCAAAGGTGATTTCTATGATCGCACAACCCATTACCACCTGCATCTCAGCGGTGATATGGGGGATTTCACGGGAAGTGAATTCCAAAAGCCTAAGCAATTGATAAAGTCTGTGCCGAAACCTTTCCTGTAAGGAAGGAATTAGCTTTTGATAATAACTAGAGTGGATGGAAAGAATTTCATGATAGTCTTGTCCTGCCTCAGTAGGTACGGGTTTAACAAAGGTTGTAATCCAAAAGATTTTCATAGCTGAAGGGTGAAATAAAGTTGTACGCAACATGCCATAAAGGCTGTGGCCTTTAAATGGCAATAATTTGTTATATCACTTTAATGACGCTATTTTTTTCCAACAGTTGGAAATTAATAAAAGAATCTCATTTAGGAAACTGTAAGTCACCTTTAATACGCTGTTCACATAAGTAAGTGGACAAAGGAAAGGGGGTATTTTTTCATGGAATAAAAAGTTTACCCTGTAGGGGTAGCCTATGGGTAGATTCATCATGCCCCCCTATTCCGCCGGCGAGGTATCAACTTGGATACCTCGCCGGCGATAAAAAGGGATGGGGGACCTTTTCTACCCATATTAGGTACCTAAAGGCACCGGGATTCTCATTTGAGAAGAGGGCCTTTGAATTCCTATAAAATGTTCCCTAAATGAATCAGAGATATCATTCCCTGATTTCCTTTGTCCACCTACTTAAGTAGGTGGACAAAGGAAAGGGGGTATTTTTTCATGGAATGAAAAGTTTACCCTGTAGGGGTAGCCTATGGGTAGATTCATCATGCCCCCCTATTCCGCCGGCGAGGTATCAACTTGGATACCTCGCCGGCGATAAAAAGGGATGGGGGACCTTTTCTACCCATATTAGGTACCTAAAGGCACCGGGATTCTCATTTGAGAAGTAGGCCTTTGAATTCCTATAAAATGTTCCCTAAATGAATCAGAGATATCATTCCCTGATTTCTTTTGTCCACCTACTTAAGTTTTCATCTAATAAAATTGAAACGCTAGCTCGGTATAATAATAAACCATTGACTATTTACCCCTCCAGTTTCTCCAATGAAATGGGGGCCCGATACTCCTTCTTGTCAATCACCATTTTGGCGATGATTTCAGCCAAAATTTCTGAAGTACCTCCTCCAATGGGACCTAAGCGGCTATCTCGAAACAAACGAGCCAGGGGATATTCCTCCATATACCCATATCCGCCCAAAAATTGCAGGCAATCATAAATTATCCGGTCGGCCATTTGGGTGCTCAAGAGTTTGGCCATGGTAGCCTCTTTAACAACATAATCTCCCTGATCGAGCCTGGAGGTGGTGGCATAGACAAAGGTCTTATTGGCTTCGATCTCGGCAGCGTGTTGGGCGATGCGATGACGTAATGCCTGAAATTTGTCAATAGATTGACCAAAGGCTTTGCGTTCGGACATATATTGGAGGCTATACTCCAAGGCAAATTCAGACCGAGCGACGGCATTTACTGCCATAATGAGTCTTTCTAAGGCCAAATGCTGCATAAGGTAGTAGAAGCCCTGATTGGGCTCGCCCATCAGGTTTGAGGCGGGAATTCTCACATCGCTGAAGGCAATTTCTCCTGTATCAGAAGCCCGCCATCCCAGCTTGTCCAGTTTTGTGGCGGACACGCCTGGGGTATCCCGGTCTACGACAAATATGCTGATTCCCCTATTCTTCGAACTAGGATCCGTTTTGGCAGCGACAACTAAATAATCTGAGTATACCCCGTTTGTAATGAAGGTCTTCGATCCATTGAGCACATATTCTTCCCCTTCTAATACCGCGGTAGTCCGCATACCGCTCACATCTGATCCTCCAAAGGGTTCTGTGATGCACAGGCAGCCAATTTTTTCTCCTAATATACTGGGTTCTAGGTAGCGCTTTTTGATTTCAAAACTCCCTTCTGCATTGAGGTGTTGCATAGCCAAGTAAGCGTGAGCCCACATGGCAGCTGCAAAGCCTCCAGAATTAATCCGTTGCAATTCTTCTAGAAAGATTACTGTATAGAACAGGTCCAGGTTCAAGCCCCCAAATTCCTCTGGGTAAGCCAAGCCAAAATAGCCCATTTCACCCATTTTAGGCCAAATTTCCCGATCTATTGTGCCCGATTCTTCCCATCGATCGATATGGGGCACAACCTCTTTATTCAAAAAATCTCTGAATCCCTGCCTGAACAAGTCATGTTCTTCTGAAAAATACATTATATTCATTTAAATTAAACCCACACAAAACGTTCCATTTTTAAAATAAAAACTAGTTTTGGGCATATGAGGGGTTTACGTATATAACGAAAGTCACGAAATAATTGTTCCTTGTATCTATGGACTATACCGAAATTCACCTACAGCATTCCGGGGAGCTAGCTACCCTTACCCTAAATCGACCCCAAAAGCTAAATGCCCTGACCCCCAATCTCATCCATGAGATGGAGCATGCCCTCAAAAAACTAGCTAGAGATAAGACATGTCGCGTAGTGGTGGTGACCGGTGCAGGAAGAGCCTTTTCTGCAGGAGTGGATCTTAGTGTTTTTGAAAATAGCAAGGTAGAACCGGGATATGATATGCATGAGTCAGGTATGGAGGTCATGCGCCTACTTGAAGAGATGCCACAGGTTTGTATTGCCAAGGTAAATGGCTATTGTTTTACTGGAGCTATGGAACTGATGATGGCTTTCGATCTTATTTATGCTGCAGAAGAGGCGAAAATTGGAGACACCCACAGCAAATGGGGAATCCTACCCAAATGGGGGATGACGCAGAGACTCGCTCGGCACGTAGGTTTGTTAAAGGCCAAAGAACTTTCTTTTACGGCGGAAGCTATTACGGGAAAAGAAGCCGAAAGAATAGGACTGGTTACCGCAGCCTTCCCGCTTGTTGAACTGGATAAGAAAGTTGACCAGCTTATTCAAAAAATACTGGGAAATAGTGCTGATGGCATAAAGGCTATCAAGCACATATACAACCAAGGCTTTAAGAGAACCTTGTCAGAAGGTCTTCAATTTGAATTAGATTATGAAGTCGAAATATCCGATCATTCAGAAAAATTAAATAATTTTAAGAAGAGTTAGAATGGTTGATGGAAATATACTATTTTGCTTCTTGTTAAGGTAAGAATTATGAAATATACCGGCCTCCTTATTATTTTTCTCTCTGTACTTGTTTTTTGCCCTTCATGCCAAGAAAATACAGATCAGGAAAGGCTCCCCATAGTCTCCTGAATTGAGTTTCCTGGTGAGCTGGTAAGTAAATACACTTCATTTTTAATGCCCCTACTCACACCAGCATCCTAGTCAGCTGGAAAAATATACTATTTTCTTCTTGGTTAAGGTAAGAATTACAAAATAACCATGATCCCTCTTCTGTTTTTTGCCCCTCAAGTCAAGAAAATACAGATGAGGCTCCCCATAGTCTACCAGATCCTGGTGAGCTGGTAAGTAAATACACTTCTTTTGCGCTCAAAACGGATGTAAGTATTCTTTCAGAGAAACAAAAAACCATGATCCCTCTTCTGATTGAAGCGGCTGATATTATGGACGGATTATTTTGGTATGAGGCCTATGGAGAGGACCGGGAAGGCCTGTTAGCATCTGTAGAAAATGAGCAATTATCTCAGTTTATTGATATAAACTATGGTCCTTGGGATCGCCTCAACGGAAATATCCCTTTCATTGAAGGGGTAGGGCCTAAACCCCAAGGGGCTAATTTTTATCCTAAGGACCTCACCAAAGCAGAATTTGACGCGAGCAAACTAGCAGATAAGGGAAGTTTATATACATTTATTAGAAGGGAGGGAGAAGAGCTCATTAGTATACCTTATCATATCCAATTCGAAGCCGAAGTGAAAGCTGCTTCTGCTCTGCTCAAGCAGGCTGCTGAATTAGCGGAAAATGAGGGCTTGAAACGCTACTTGAACCTACGAGCTGAAGCCCTTCTGAATGATGAATACCAGGAGAGCGACATGGCTTGGCTAGATATGAAGACTAATCAAATTGAGTTGGTTATAGGTCCTATAGAGACCTATGAAGACCAGCTATTTGGCTACAAGGCAGCTCATGAAGCCTATGTTCTCATCAAAGACATGGAGTGGAGCCAGCGCTTGGCAAAATACGCTCAATTCCTCCCCGAACTGCAAGAAGGTCTCCCGGTTGATCCTGAATACAAGGCAGAAAAGCCCGGAAGTGATACAGAGCTAAATGCCTATGACGTGGTTTATTATTCCGGAGACTGTAATGCGGGATCAAAAACGATTGCCATCAATCTTCCCAATGATGAGGAAGTTCAACTGCAAAAAGGAACTCGACGTCTCCAACTCAAGAATGCGATGCAGGCCAAGTACGAGAAAATTTTGGTTCCAATAGCTGACTTGCTCATTGATGAGAGCCAAAGACAGTTTATCAGCTTCGATGCATTTTTTGCTAATACCATGTTCCATGAAGTGGCCCATGGGCTGGGAATAAAAAACACCATCAATGGAAAAGGAACGGTTCGAAAAGCCCTTAAGGAACATTCCTCCGCCTTGGAAGAAGGAAAGGCAGATATGTTGGGTCTCTACATGATTCGCCAGTTACACCAAAAAGGAGAACTCGACAGGCCCCTGGAGGAGTATTATGTCACGTTTATGGCCTCGGTTTTCCGTTCGGTCCGCTTTGGTGCCTCCTCTGCTCATGGTAAGGCCAACATGATTCGTTTTAATTTTTTCCGGGAAATGGGGGCCTTCACCCGAGATGAATCTTCCGGCAAATACACCATTGAATTTGAAGCCTTCGAAAAAGCCATGGATGAACTTTCCAACATGATTCTGACCCTTCAGGGCAATGGCGATTACGGTGGGGTAGCCGCTTTGGTGGCGGATAAGGCAAGCATAAAAGAACCCCTTTCCACGGATCTTCAGCGTCTTACTGAGGCTGGAATTCCCGTTGATATCATTTTTGAGCAAGGGCTGGAGCAGTTGGGTTTGTGAGGAGTTAATGGTCCACGGTCGACAGTCCACGGTAGAATTGGGTTAACCCAATTACAATCAAAAAAATGGGAACCTTGAATCATGGATTCAAGTATCCAAACTATCAACTATTCCAACAAAAATGCCCCCCGCAAAATAATTTTACGGGGAGCGACAACGGATCAATCAACAGCCAAGGGATCCCAGTGGCCTATTCATCGCTGAACAATCAGCTTACCCACGGTGAATTGATCTCCGTAATAGCGAAAGATCAGATAGGATCCATTGGCCATATCGGACAAGTCTACGCGTTGCTTGCCAGCAGGGAGTTCGAGCATTTTCCAAGTTTTACCGAAATAGTCGAGAATACGTACGGCAGCGGGTCTTTCCATTTCAATGACAATATGATCTGTCGCATGGTTTGGATAGAAAATGATCGGATGGATTTCAATGTCTTCGGGATTTGTGAAAATCTCTTCCAACGTATTTCCCCTAGAATCCTCCTGTTCAGCAACGGATACCCCTGGACACCCATAGACCTGTACATCTGCCAGGGAGAGATAGTTTGTCCCCTTTAACTGGATTCTCACGTATCTCCCGGCAACTGGCTCCATCTCCACCTTGATTTTGGGATCTGGATAACTACTGGAGAAATGATTCCATACCTCGGGATTTTGGAGATTGGGTTCCAACTGATTGCTTACAAAGGGTTTTTCTGAGACCAAGATATAGGCATTGCTCAGGCGCTCCTTACAGCAATCTGAACGTCCCCGATACTTTATTTCTGATAGGGTATATACCTCACCTAAATCTACCTCCCACCAGGCTTCCTTATCCTTTTTGGTGTGGGTAATACTTCCATTGGTCCAGGGCCCTCTATCGGTACTAATATCTGTATCTACTGCCCTACCTGAAATTCCAAAGGCATACTTACTAGATTGCTTGGTTGCCTTTCCTTGTGCGATATTTTCGCCTTCTCCACAGGGAAGGGCACGAGAAGTTTCTACAGGCACTTCCTCCTCAACAGGCGCGTCAGGCTTTTCTTCTTTTTGTTCCTCTTCCTCGATTATGGGAGGGGGAGGTATTACCCGAGCTCCTGGTTTTCTTGGAACTACGGCTGCAAAGCCACGTGCTCCCAGGTTATTGCCCACTTTAAACCTGGCGGGCCCTAAATAACGGACGACCATTCGGTCTTGAGGCCTAATCTGGCCAGGCTTTTTGTCTCCAGACTGGTGTCGATAGACGCCCCAACGGATGTGTGGACAATTGTCCTTATTCAACATGGTTGGACCCGTCACCACCGCCTTGGGCCTATCGTTGTAGGAGTATTTAGGATCGGGATTATTGTTTGCCTCGTACATCCATACCTTGATATAGCCATCATTTCGCTTGCTATACTTGATCTCCACCACGAAGTCATACCAAACATCTTCTTTAATTGTACCTATTTCTGCATTACCAGCTCCTGTATTGGTTTTAATTATGAGTTTCCGTCCAGGATTCAGGTTGAGTTTTGTCGCAGGGCTTCCTGGACTACAATTACTCCTAAATTGGAGGGCTGTAGTAATATGAGATTCATCCATATCTGTCCACTTATCGGACCAGCCCATCCAAAGTGTAGTACCTTCACGCACCCCAATTCCGCGATATTTGTCATAAGAACTAATCTCAGCCCGTTCAGCCGAGAAGTTTTGGTTGCATCGTTCTTCAAAGTTGGAGTTGGTCCAGAGTTCTACCGAATAGGTCCCTGGAAAACGGATTTCTCTATTGGTTCCGATAGTAATCTTAGACCCTCGGGCATTTCCACCTGCTCCCGGTTGATTGCCCCTCCCACAGTTGATTGCCTTGTTCCAAAACCGTTGCCCATTTTGGTTCCAGAGAAATACTTTGTCAGCTGTTTCTTGTCCCATAGACAAGGTGCTGCTGGCAAGGCGTAAGGTTATCAATACGGCAAGTTTCCATTCAATGGAATGTCGACTAAAGTTTTTTGTTAGGATTTTCATTTTTATCCTGAATTATTAAGTAACTCAGTCGACCTTTTCCATAGCTGTGCCAAAAACAGTATAATGGGGTGTAAATGACTGTTTATCAGTAAGTTATTTGAATTGTGTTTTTCGATATATCTGGGGGATTATTACAAAAAATCAAGAAGATTTAACATTTTGTTATGCGGGAAATCGAAACATGTCGGGAAATATTTACTTTGAATATTAATAACAATGAGAAAAACAGATAATTGAAGTTTCCTTTATGGCCCCTTTGCATTTATTGGATAAATCTGCTTTATAACTAATTCAAATACTGTTTAATATAAATTCAGCCTATGCTTTTTTATACAGCATAGGATACACATCCATAACAGGAGTCTCTCTCCTTTGGAGCCTAATAGAGTAGGGGTTTGGACCACTTCTCTCAATGTGGAGGGCAGGAGACTACTCCTCAAAGGAGGATATGCCGGGATTTTTACCCAAAGCACGTTAGCGATTTGCCCCTCCTGATGAGGGATTTTATCCAAACTCTCCTCAGGTGTGAATCGCGAAGCACTTCCTTTTGCCAATTTTGGCAAAAGGAAGTGAGAAATGTGTTTACCCCAAAATCTACCTGATTAGCTTTTTGAGAGTCCTAAGCCTTTTCATGTGAAACGTTCCTTTCAAGGAATTACCACCTTATAAGTCGTCCGCTTATCCCATTCACTTGCCCAAAGGAGATATACTCCAGAAGGAAGTCTAGTGATGGGGAGGCTATGAATTCCCTTATCCAACCAGAACTTTCTTTTTAAGTACCCTTCAGAATGATCCAAATGAATAAATCCCTTATTGGATTTACGAATGGATAGGTAATCGGTCGAGTTTGTCGGAATTATTGTGAATATCTCCTCCGAGGAATCTGGCTCAACTGGGCTGGTTTCAAGTTCCTGGCTGAGTAAAAAAAGAGCAGAGCTGGTGTGTTTACTACTTTCTCTGAGTAGAGCACTCAGGGTTATAAGTCCAAGAGCAAGTGGGAGTAAATATAGGACTCGGTTAATGGGGCTAATACTTGTGGATACCTGCATGTGTTTCATGTTAACGATTATGACTAATAGGTATCAAGCCCCAGGCCAAGTAAGTAGGGAGAAATTATATGTAATTGATTATCAATTTTTTATAAAAAAAATAAATAAGCAACAAGCAGGAAATAATTCACATTTTGATAATGTTAATTCACAAAATGTAAAAAAAATCCCCCCAGAAGGGATCTGGGGGGTCTGTAGTAAAGTATTGTCTGGTGATTCCAGACTTTATTAACCTATCTTGTATTTTCAAGGACAATGCCAGACCAGGGCAAGTTTCCCAGAAGGCCAAAACGGGCCTTTTGTACTTTATTTTCTAGGATTTACGAAAAATAGACTAACAAAATGTTAGCTGCTATCCACAAAATGTTAAGCTGTGTTGTCTCGCTTTTTGATGTACCTATACAAGGTCTGTCCGGTGATTCCCAGGTGAGCGGATACTTCTGCTACATTTCCCTCGTATTTTCTGAGGAAATATTCATAGATGAATTCTTTGTAGTCATTGAAGGAGGCTTCCTGCATAATTTCGAGCAGTTTTTCTTCTGACCCACCAAATTGAATAGTAGAGGCCGGGATATCCTCAAACTGATGGGTAGACATGATAGCTGCCCGCTCAATAATGTTTTTGAGTTCCCGGACGTTTCCTGGGTAATGGTACTTCATGAGCTTTTCTTGTGCCTCGGAGCTAATTTCCAAGACATCAATCTTATTTTCTCTGCAGAAGCGTTTCAAAAAATATTTGGATAGGATTAATATGTCTGCTCCTCTTTCTCTGAGAGGGGGAATATTTAAAGTAAATCCTAACCTAAAAAAGAGGTCTTTCCTGAAGTTTCCATCAGAAACGGCTTTTTGGAGTTCAACATTGGTGGCTGCAATTACACGACAGTCTACCTTTTTGGAACCAAGGCCCCCTAGACGACTCACGTCTCCATTTTCCAGGGTCCGCAGGATTTTGGCCTGGATTTCCAAAGAAGCTTCTCCCAACTCATCTAAAAATATGGTACCCTTGTGGGATAGCTCAAATTTCCCTGGGCGGCTTTGATGAGCCCCTGTAAAGGCTCCCTTTTCATATCCGAAGAGTTCACTTTCTGCCAGCGTTTCAGGTATTGCAGCCATGTTAACTGTAACCAAGATCTCTTCATTTCTAAGAGAATGGCGATGAATGGCTTTTGCTACAACCTCCTTTCCTACCCCTGTTTCTCCAATTAATAAGACGTCCTGATTGAAGGCAGCGACTTTCTCTACCTGCTCTCTCAGTTCACGAACGACACTACTCTCCCCAATGATCTCTTGGTAATCACCTGTTAATTCCTTTTTGAGAAGTTTATTTTCAGCTTTTACTGATTTCTGTTGTCGAATTTTGTTGAGGGTATTTTCCAGGCGTACGGCAATGTCTTCGCTTTTCGTGATATAGTCATAGGCCCCGGCTTGAATAAGAGCTATAGCTACTTCAATACTGGGTTGTTTGGATATGATAATAATCTCCAGATGAGGATACAGCTGTTTGAATTCTTTTAAGGTCCCGATGTCCAGGTCTTGAGGCTCACCCCCTGGTCTAAGTGGGAGGTGATAATCTAGGGTTATGATAGCGGGCACCTTCTCATTTAGGGCCTTCTTTAGGGACTGAATATCGGCAAAGCCCTGGCATGGGTAAGAATTCGGTTCATCTACTAGAGAATCTACCAGCATTTCTCGAGCAAAAGTTTCGTCTTCTACCACATAAATCAAAAAGTCTTCTGGAGAAATCATAATGGGTTAATAGTCGATAGTCCATAGTAGAAAGGCCCACGGTGAGCTAAGTGAGAGCAGTAAGGCGAGAGTCTGGCATTAAGTTTTTAACCTAAGCGCTACTTTTCTCTCTCTGCTCTCTTAATACCTAATTGATCAAACCGTAGACGCTAGACTATCCAATATTCATTAACTATTTAACGATGAGTAATTGGTATAACTTTCTAGCTTATGGAGTTCCTGGTCTACTTTAGATACAAAATCATTAACCTTCAGCTTAACGTCCTGGGTAAATTTATTTTGTTTAGTCATTTCGTCCAGGTCCGCTTGTTGTTGAACAAAATCTTTTCCAAGGTATAAACAAATCATCAACATCTTGTGAACTCCCCGGTTAACTTTTTTAATATCTTTTTTGTTTAGACCCTTTTTAATTTCTTCTATGTTTTCATAGCAGACTTTAATAAGTAAACGTATTTTTTTGTCTACGGCTTTTTGGTTGCCTTTGAGCTCTTGCTGTAGTTTCTGGATGGCATAGGCAGTATGGGAATTCGGGGGGGATGATTCATTCATAGTTGGAAATTGAGTGGTAGAAAGGAGGGAAAAGCTATCAAAACCCAGGTAGGGAGCTATCTTTTTGATTAATTCATCCTGATTATAGGGCTTGGGGAGGAAACTATTGGCTCCGGAGGCTTTTACCTTGGTAGTAATTTCCTCTACCGATTCCGCAGAGCAGATGATCACTGGTGTCTGGTCCTTCTTTTTTTCCCTTAGCCATTGGACGAACTTAACTCCATCCCAATCGGGCATTTGAATATCCGCCAGGACTAAATCCATTTTCTGGCTTTTAAGCATGCGCTGACCCATTTTTCCTCCAGTTGCCGTTTGAACCTGGGCCCCATAGGATTCCAACCACATGGCATTTAGGTCCAGGTTTATGGGATCATCGTCAACGATAAGAATTTTCTTCCCAGCAAATTGCTGATTCCCTGACTGGCTAGTCGGAGGAAGGGTAGGTATCTCCTGCAAACTGACAATTTCGTAGGGGAGGATAAATTGTACTTTTACCCCTTTGTTAAAGCCTTTGGATCGAATCCTGAGTTTCCCTTTGTGCTGCCGGATTAATTGGTGGGAAATGGCCAATCCAAAGCCATGGCCTTGGGTATTATCGCCCAAGACTAGATGTCGATTGAAGCGCGATATTTTGCGCAAATCTTTTTTGTTCATTCCCTTTCCAGAGTCTGATACGATAAATTCTATGTAGGCTTTCTTTCTTCTTAGACGTTGCAACTTAATGTCGACCCGAACGGCTCCTTTATCCGTGTGCTTGATGGCATTGCTCACTAAGTTTCTCAGAATCTGCTTGAGCCGGACAGGATCTCCTTTTACGGCCTTGGGCAATTGCTCTTCATAGGAAGATAGGAGTTGAATATGTTTGTTTCGTGCATCCAAGGAATGGCTGGAAATAACTTGGTCCACTGCGTCTTTCAGGACAAAGGGACGGATTTCCAACTCAAATTCATTGCGGTTGATCTTGGACAGATCTAAGATCCCATTTGCCAGCCGCAAAAGGTTTTGAGATTCTTCATTGATTGTCCAGATCATTTTCCTAGACTCGTGGTTTTTTACCGTTTTTCCTAAGGTAGTGGCATAGCCGATAATGGGATGGAGGGTATTTTTGATTTCATGACTCACTTTCGAGACAAAATCCTCTCTACTTTTTATTTCTCGCCTGGAATGATTGAGGTTCAGGGCCAGAAGGATTAGGACCAAAATAAGAACCGCACCCAGGATGATCACCCAATTGTAGAAATATTCAAATTCCTTATTCAGGTCTTGGAGGGCATTGGCACTAATTTTTTCTATTTCACTGGCCGATTGGGAATCAGTCGGACTGCCCAGTTTTTCCACCTGAATTTTCCCCTCAATTTCCTTCATCAAGTTTTCCATTTGCACCTGTAGATCCTCTTGTTCGCTGTAAAGGTTCACAAGGCTTCTGCGTTCTGCAATAAACTTACGCTCCAGATTTTTGCTGCTTTGGTCGATCTTTCGGTTAAGCTGAGTCTGGGAGTAAGTCTTTTCATCAACTTTTGCTGGGGGCGATTTTGCCTTTTTCTTAGTGGGAGGCGACTTCTGAGATTCAGTTGTTTCTTTCTTCTTTATTAGGGCTAAATCGGCTTTATAGGCTTGAGAGAATTTCTGTATAAAATAGGATCGTGGTTTTGTCCCATCTGTAGTTTCTTTGCTTAATTGAGCTTTTAATATGGGATAAAGTACTTCAAAGTCTTGGAGTTTCATTACCAGAGAGGCCCACAGGTCTAATCGATCCTGAGTGAGCTGGCTAATAGAATCTACGTGGAGCTCTGTGGAATGGGTCGTTCGAATCAGGGTATCCAAGGCCAAAATAGAATCAGCAGAGGCAAGGTAAGTCCGTTTTTGAGCATTTCGAAATCTCCCCTTTTCCCATTGGTTTATGCCAGCATTCAGTTGGGTGAATGAGGCTTCTAAAGAGTCGAGTTGATCAAGATAGGGAGAAGAAAGATTAATATTCTTCCACTCGGAGTCGAGATCTTTAAGGGTAAGTTTGTACTTTTCGCGTAGGTTACGGATTCCCCAAAGCCCCCACAGGAATACGGCTCCAATAAAGCAGGCAAAAAGAATGTTGGTACCACGTGGGTTCATACACTTTTGGGATCGAGGCAGACTCAGCGATAAAGTTACGCCATCCATATGAAAGAAAAAATTTTGATTGGAAAGCCAATCACCGAACAAAAATTAAGGGAATTGAATCGCTCCTATGAAGTCCACTGTTTAAGTCCAGAGGAGCATACCTATGAGGGGCTCTATAAGTGTATTGAAGCATATGATGCCCTTTTGGCTATACAAAATCGAGTAGATAGAGCCTTGCTTCTTCGGGGAAAGAAACTCAAGGTCGTTGCCACCCGGGCAGTAGGATATGACAACATCGATATCGATGCCGCAAAGGAATTGGGAATTACGATTACCAATACCCCCAAAGCCACCACCATCCCCACTGCGAACCAGGCTATAGGGCTGATGTTATCTTTACTGAGGAAGATCACGGAGAATGATCGCTTGCTGAGAAAGCCAGGGGGTATTCGCCAATGGGAAGATCCCTCAGGATACGGTACCCACGTTGAGGGGAGAACCCTCGGAATTATTGGCATAGGCAGAATAGGACAGGCTGTAGCCAAGCGGGCCCAGGCCTTGGGAATGAACTGTATATACTTCAGCCGAACCCCCTTAGGCCAAGCGGTCGATCTGCAACAGGATCTGTTCTACCATTCTTTTCACAGCCTTTTAGAGAATTCAGATGTTATCAGCCTTCACGTTCCGCTCAATCCATCAACCCGACATCTATTGAATAAGCATGCCTTTGAACGAATGAAAAGGGGTTCCTTTATAGTCAATACGGCTAGGGGAGGAGTTATCGATCAAGAAGCTTTGATAGAAGCTTTAGCAGATGGCCATGTCGCGGGAGCAGCCCTTGACGTCTTTGAAGAAGAGCCCCATATCCCACAGGCTTTACTAGATATGGATCAGGTTGTATTGGCCCCACACCATGGTACGGCTACCTTGGCAGCCCGAGAGGCCATGTTTCAAGAGGCCTTTGACAATATTGTTTCAGTGCTTTCTGGGAAGGGAGGAATCTCTCGGGTTGTTTGAGGTATCGTTCATCGAATATTTTTGAACAGATTATGATCCTTATAAAATGAGTTTGCCTCGAAAGGGGCTTGGCACTAACTTACAAGCCGCTTATACTCCCAAATACATGAATATGACTACTACTAACAGATTTTTTGGCTTGTTAAGCCTTAGCTTCATTTTTTTTTCCTGCACCCAGACATCCCCTCCCACTTCCAAAGATCTCGCATCTGAGAACCTAATTCCTAAGCCTGTTTCTTTGGAAGCAACTGGATCTTCCTTTGCAATAACTGCTAAGACTCGAATCCTGGTGGACTTGGATGATTCGGAATTGACGCGTATGGGGATTATGCTAGTTGATCTGCTATCTCCTGCGACAGGATATTCTTTGGAAATACAGGAAGCTAGCGCTAGCAATAGGGCTGGAGCAATTTTTTTGAGCTCTGGGGCGCAAGATGAAGAGCTGGGAAGTGAAGGCTATGAGTTATCGATTTCTGAAGGAGGGGTGAGCCTTAAGGCTAACGAAGTGGCGGGTATTTTTTATGGGATTCAAACGCTTCGCCAATTGCTTCCTGCTAAAATCGAGTTGGATAGCCCTCAGAGTGGACCTTGGGAAATTGCCTCGGGAACCATAAGGGACTATCCGCGCTTTGCTTATAGAGGGGCTATGTTGGATGTTGCCAGACATTTCTTTGAGGTAGACGAAGTGAAGCAGTTTATGGACTACATCGCCATGTACAAAATCAATGGTTTGCATTTACACTTATCAGATGATCAGGGTTGGCGAATAGAAATTAAATCTTGGCCTAAACTTACAGGAGTAGGAGGCCAGAAAGAAGTGGGAGGAGGAAATGGGGGTTTTTTTACCCAAGAGCAATATAAAGATATAGTCCAATATGCTGCAGATCGCTTTATTACGGTTATTCCTGAGATCGATATGCCTGGCCATACCCATGCGGCCCTTGTTTCCTATCCGGAACTCAACTGCAAGGTGGAACAGAAAGAGCTATACACGGGAATTGAAGTAGGTTTTTCCACTTTGTGTACTGATAAAGAAATCACCTATCAATTTGTGAATGACGTAGTCAAAGAATTGGCAGAAATTACCCAAGGACCATATATACACATTGGAGGCGATGAATCCTTGGTTACAGAATTAGAGGATTATATCCCCTTTATTGAAAAAACGGAAGAGATCGTCATAAAGCATGGAAAAAAAGCCATGGGCTGGGATGAAATTGTTCATGCGGATTTAGATGAAACAACGGTTCCCCAATACTGGTCGAGTGCAGAGAATGCCGCATCGGCCCTGGAGCAAAATCTCAAGGTTCTCATTTCCCCAGCACAACGCGTATATCTGGACATGCAATACGATAGTACCACAAAATATGGATTGCATTGGGCAGCCTATATTGAGGCGGAAGATAGCTATAGCTGGGATCCCGAAGAGTTGGTGGAGGGTTTGACAGCTGAACATATCATGGGGGTAGAAACCCCCCTTTGGTCAGAAACGGTTAGCAACATTGACGAAGCGGAATACATGATTTTCCCTCGGATGCCGGGTATTGCCGAGATCGCCTGGTCTCCCAAGTCAGGCAGAAATTGGGAGGAGTATAAGGTGCGCTTGGGAAAGCAAAAGGCTCGCTTTGAGGCCTTGGAGATAAACTACTATCCTTCGGAGCAGGTGCCATGGGAATAGAGGGAGTAGGTAGAGAGTCCACAGTCGATGGTCCATAGAGGTGAGAGTGAGGAGGAGTGAGTTGAAAAGTCAGCTTATGGAGAACTCTCCCCTCTTTCCTGACACCATACTTTCCCGTCGTCTGTGGACTGTTGACTATTTAGCTTTTCCCTACAGATTTCCTTTCTTCAATTCCTTCACCGCATAATCAGCTGCCCGGGCCGTCAAGGCCATATAGGTAATAGAGGGATTTTGACAAGCTGAACTGGTCATACAGGCTCCATCTGTTACAAATACATTGGGCGCTTCCCAGCACTGGTTCCATTTGTTGAGAACCGAAGTCTTGGGATCTCTTCCCATTCGGGCAGTTCCCATTTCGTGGATTCCCAAGCCTGGCCAAGAACCGTTGTCATAGGTTTTTACATTCTTGAATCCTGAGGCTTCTAGCATTTCGGCTGCTGAATCGGCCATATCGGGACGCATGTTGTTCTCATTGTCCTTAAATTCACAGTCGAATTTGAGGGTAGGGAGCCCCCATTTGTCTCTGACGCTTTCATCCAGCTCCACTTTGTTTTCGTGGTAAGGTAAGCACTCGCCAAAGGCCGTCATGCTGACTCCCCAAGGACCGGGTTTGGTCATTTCGTCTTTGAAGTCAGCCCCAAAGCCTTTTTTATTCATCCCTCTATTCCATCCAGCCCTGCGGGCTCCTCCTTGGTAGCCATATCCACGAATGTAATCCTGGCGTGTGGAATCTTTGTCTATATTTCTGAATCTAGGGATATAAAATCCAGTAGGTCTTCTTCCCGAATAGTATTTATCCGCAAAATCATCGATCTCTCCTCTGGCTCCTGTTCTAAAGTGGTGATCCATCAGGTTATGCCCAAGCTCTCCACTTCCGTTGGCAAAGCCATTGGGGAAGCGATCGGACTTAGAATTCATCATGATAAAGGTAGATCCCAAGGCAGAGGCATTTAGGAAGATAATCTTGGCATAGAACTCCATCCACTCCTCAGTTTCGCCATCCAAGATTCGAACCCCTGTTGCCTTATTTTTCTCCTTGTCCCAAATAATCTCAGTTACAATAGAATTGGGTCTGAGGGTAAGATTTCCGGTAGCCATGGCCGGAGGTAAGGTTGCCGATTGGGTGCTGAAATAGGCTCCATAGGGACAGCCATACATACAGCGATTTCTCGCCTGACAGGCTCCCCTGCCATTATGGGGGACGGTTAAGTTGGCGGTACGTCCGATAGTAAGGACACGGCCTCCGAAGTTTTCTGCAATTTTTTCCCGCATGTGCTGCTCCACACAATTCAGGGGAAAGGGTTTTATAAAGTTGTTATCTGGACATTGGGCAAGTCCTTCTTTCATCCCTTGGATACCGGCATAGCCTTCTACGTAATTATACCAAGGTTCAATGTCTTTATACCGAATCGGCCAATCGACTGCTATGCCATCTTTGGCGTTTGCTTCAAAGTCCATCTCACTCCAGCGATAGCAGTGCCGTCCCCACATCAGTGAGCGCCCACCTACATGGTAGCCCCGTATCCAGTCGAAACGTTTGGTCTCCTGGTAGGGATTTTCCTTATCATTGACCCAAAGGTGAAGGCTGGATTCATTGATGGTATAGCCTGTACGGCTTTGTTTCTCATAATTATCCATGACTTCCTGCGGGAGTCGTCCTCTATGAGGCTGAGTCCAGGGATCATCAAAGGCTGTCGTATAGTCTTTGACGTGTTCCATCATTCTTCCTCGTTCCAGCATAATGACTTTCAGGCCTTTTTCCGTGAGCTCTTTAGCTGCCCATCCTCCGCTGATACCTGAGCCTACTACTATGGCATCGTATGTATGTTGTTCTTTTGCTTTTCCGTTGATCTGCATGAAATAGAATTGAAAATTGAAAATGGAGAAATGAAAGATTAAATAGCCCAGGCTTTTTGGCCTTCTTCTAAAGGAATACAAGGTTCATAGACTCCTGGAATTTTCACATAATTCAGGGCTTGGGTAGCTCCTACTTCTGAGGTGAAAAATCCGGCCATGCTTGCTTGCTTCATCATGGAGAAAAATTTGGGTTCTTTAGACGAGGCTTTCATGGCCTCTTCTTCTGCCTTACTGAGTTCAGCTATCTTTTCCTCTTCATTTAGGGCTTGAAAATTCTTCCCAGTAGCTGATTTACAGGCTGCTTGGAAGGCCTCTAGTTCTGCTATAAAAGCGGTAGTCATTTTCTCAGGGAGAATGTCATTTGCCATCAGATCTATATACCGGGGGACTTGAGCATCCAAAGCTCCCGGGCTATCGGTTTTCGGGATGATGACATCTGCAACATGGGAAATTAGGTCTATTTGCTCTGCTGAAAAGAAGGAGGGGGCCCAATCAGGTCCTGATTCTACTTGACAACCCTCTAGTAAAGCAGTTAAGGCAGGTATGGATAGCATAGTCCCTGAAGACCAGGCCATGCTTTTTATAGCATCGCGTCTCTGCATAAGTATAGTTAGTTATGTTTTTCCTTGAAATAATGCTATTTAAATAACTCTTGGAGTTTTAAGGCCACC
Source organism: Bacteroidia bacterium (assembly GCA_965263105.1). Classification (GTDB taxonomy): domain Bacteria; phylum Bacteroidota; class Bacteroidia; order J057; family J057; genus JBCCTX01. The sequence goes on from CBDHGL010000003.1 coordinate 4,641,026, forward strand.
CCCAGGCTTCCGTCAACTTTGATACGGCCACTCATAAAGGCAATGGTGGGGTCCAACTTTCCCCTAATGAGGTTAAGAAAAGATTTCTGTTTTAGCTTAATGGTCGTATCGGGCTCTCCCCCTTCAGCGCTGACGGAATTGCTGTCTCCTTTACCGTCAAGGAAAATGGCGCTGTCATCTTCAAATACGAATTTAACTAAATAGCCTAGTGGTTTTATCGTGGAAGCTTTTTCCTGAACTTCTGATATAATTTCTTCGATTGCCATGGTGTAGATAACTGTAGTAAACGCTTAACCTATTCAATTAACAAGTTTTTTTTGATAAATGCTAAAGGGATTCCGATTATCAAATTATCTCTTAACTTGTATTCTGAAAACCTAAATATCCGCTAAAATGAAGGACCTTCTAACACTACTCTTATTACCTTTTGTTTTAATTTCTTGTAATCCAAATACGGGAAGCGAAATCCATGCGGATAGCCTAGACAGCTACCCCAGTGTGAACTTGAATTTTAAACCCAATATCGTCTGGATTGTTGCAGAGGACTTGGGGCCTTATCTTCCCTCTTGGGGAGATTCTACTATTGAGACCCCTAATATAAGCCGCTTGGTGGCTGAGGGGGTGAAATTTACCCATGTGTTCTCTCCTTCTGGCGTTTGCGCACCCAGTAGGGCAGCCCTATCAACGGGAATGTACCCCTCCCATATAGGGGCCAACAATATGCGCACTGGGGGAAATCCCAAGTTTTTCCCCAAGGATATAGTTCCTTATGAGGCTGTACTTCCGGTGGGTGTGCGCATGCACAGTGAGGAAATGAGAAGAGCTGGTTACTACTGCTCCAATAATTCCAAAGAAGATTATCAGTTTAAAAAGTCGGTGATGGCCTGGGATGAAAGTAGTGGAAAAGCCCATTGGAAAAAGCGCCCAGCTGGGAAGCCCTTTTTCTCTATTTTCAATTTAGGAGTTACCCATGAATCTCAAATCTGGAGACGTGCAGAGGACTCTCTTTGGATTCCCAATAATCATCCGGTTCCTGTACCGCCCTATTTGCCTGACAATGAAGTGGGGCAGACAGATGTGCGACGCATGTACTCGAATATTAAGGTTATGGATGCCCAGGTAGGTAAACTATTGCAAGAGTTGGAGGAGGCCAACCTCATGGATAGTACCATCATTTTTTGGTATGCGGATCATGGAGGCCCCTTGCCACGCCAAAAACGCCTGTGTTATGACTCAGGCTTGCGTGTTCCGATGGTGATTCGTTTTCCAAATGCGATGTATGCCGGTACAACAGATGAGCGGCTGATCAGTTTTATCGATTTTAAACCTACTTTAATGTCGCTGGCCGGAGTGAAGCCTCCCGAAATTTCGGATGGGATCGCTTTTCTGGGGAAATACACGGGTGGAGAGCGAAGTTATATACACGCGGCAGGAGATCGATTTGATGCCAAACGAGATATGATTCGGGCGGTAAGGAATCGTCAATTTAAATACCTCAAAAATTATCGGGTGAATCAGCCCTATTACCTGCCCGTTGCCTACCGGGAACAAATGCCCGTTATGCAAGAGTTGCTTAAGCTGCACGATGAAGGCAAACTCGATGAATACCAGGCCCAATGGTTCCGTCAAACAAAGGATCCAGAAGAGCTTTTTGACTGCATTAATGATCCACATGAGTTACACAACTTAGTCGATGATCCAGCATACCAAAATGTGCTGGAAGAACTTCGCCAAGAATGTGATCGTTGGATGACAGAAATAAATGATAATGGCTTAATCCCGGAAGACAGCTTGTTGCTTTCGCTCTGGCCAGGTATGGTTCAGCCCGAAACTCAGGCACCGGTTATAACTTTTCAAGAAGATAAGGCCCAACTCACTACAGAGACGGCTGGTGCTTCCCTTGGGTATCAATTACTAGATCCCGAGGAAGGAGTATCAGATACTTGGGAAGTATATATGGATCCTATTGAAATACCTGAGGGAAAAGTGCTTCATGCCATTGCCCATAGGGTAGGGTATAAAGTCAGTGAGGTGGTGAAAGGGGGAAATTAGCCCTTAGTCCACTAAAAATAGGTGAGAGCTGTGAGGTGGGAGTATTTTCAAATATCATTACCCCCCCTTAAGTCCACTTAAATAGGCAACTAGGTCCACCAATTCCTCTTGAGTCATGGCTTGATGTAAGCCTTCTGGCATGAGGGAAGCAGGTAAGGCTTCTACCGATTCGATTTCCGAACGACCGAGTTCTTCGGTTATTCCGCCTTGCATGCGAAGGGTGATGATATCTTCCGTTTCGCTTTCCATATAACCCATATAGGAATTTCCCTCCTTTGCTTTGACCAGAAAGCCCTCATAGCCGAAGCTTATCCCTGCGCTTGGGTAGAGAATAGAAGAGAATAAGGCTTCCTTAGAAAGTTTATTTCCAATTTCTGTTAGGGCTGGTCCGAAATTGACTCCTTCTGTTCCTACCTGGTGGCATATACTGGCAATTTTTTTGAAATACGGCTTTGCCCTGCTCCGAATTTCCCTTTTGGACAATCAGCTCTTCCAAGGGAGGTAAGGGGGATTCCTCGGCGAAGGCCTCTGGCAGATAACTCGCCGCAATTTTTCGCATGTCTTCATCCCAGGATAGGAGCAACTGGTTGGCTGCGGGTTGGATGAGGGCTTCATCCAATTGGTTTTCTTTCAGGCGATTGAATAGGCGATGGGTTCCCCTCCATCCTACTCCATACACCTGGATGGCTGAAATTCGACTCTGTAGGGGATATTCAGGATTGTCTATTAAAGATTCTAGGAGGTTTAGAGATTCGTCTGTTTGAGGGAGAGACAAGGCCTGAAGTAACTTTTTTTGGCTTGCCGGCTTCCCTTCCCACAATTGGTCTATCAACCAGTTTTTGCCTGATTCTTTGGATAGCAAAAATTTAATGGATTGTGCCTTTAAGTTGTTCTCTGTATCTCCCAAGATAAGGGACTTCATACGATCCAAGGTTTGTTGCTGGTCACCTTTGGGTAAGCTTTCCATATGCTTTTGCAACAGGAGGATAAAAGTTTGGTCATCATCCAGGTTGGGGAGTGTTTCTATTAGCGCGGCTTTGGCGAGAGAACTGGATTTTAGGTCTTGTTTGTCGAGATGAGTTAGCACAAGCGTTCGAATCTCTTCATACTGAGGATGGGCCTTATTCTTCAGCAGACTCAATAAGGCCTCCCTTTTGGGCTCTGGCTCCTGAAAGTCCAGAGCTCGAAAATATCGCAGGGTACCCCGTGCTTCTACTTCTCCAGAAATGAGTTCAAGAATTTTGGAACTTGCTAGGGAGGAGCGCATACGCCAGACAATATCTCTATTTTGGGAATTCTTCCAATTCTCCCCAACGGATGAAAGCCAGGTACTAAAAAATTGATCTGCATGTCTATCTGCCCCAATTCCCAATGCCTCCAGGTACCACCTGTCTCCGGCTGGGTAGGAGGTTGCAAGTTGGGTCCATATGTCAGCAGCCTCTTGCTTATCCTCAAACCTCAGGGCCAGGGCCACCTCTCTACGAACCTGAGGATTCTCGTCCTGTGCCAATTGACTGCAATAGGTCAACAAGTTATCTTCATCCCATTGCTTGGCAATTCTCAGGGCGGTAATCTTCAAGTTGTCATTTTGATCCTGTAAACCCAGTTGGATATACTGCTCTGTTTTTCCTTCCAATTTGGCGAGTAGCCAGAGGGCACGAGCCCGATAACGCTGGTTTGGGTTTTCCCACAAGTTTAGCAAGTCTTGTTCAGCTTTGGCTCCCATATTATCTAGGGCTTTCCAAGCAAGGTATCGGGTAGCCATGTTGGGACTTTTTAAGGCTTCCACGGCTCCCGATGCACTGGAATAGTCCTGCGGAGGAACAGAATAGCCTTTGCCTGGGGGAGCTATCCGGTATAGGCGACCTCTTTCCAGGTCTCCCACCTTATGTCCCCCCACTCCAGGGTCGTACCAATCAGCGACAATAAGGGACCCATCTGGCGCTACACAAAGGTCTGCCGGCCGAAACCATAGGTCTCCCTGCCCATACATGAGGGTATCCATGTGAGCGCTATATCCTGCTCCCTTAGGTTGGACTGGATAGGCCCGTACCACCCTGGGGCCTGCGTCGGTGTGAATCATTTCATTTTGATAGCGTTCAGGCAGTAAGTCCCCTTCATACACGATCATTCCTGTGGGAGATCCCGCACCGGTTTGTAATAAATTGGGAACTACCCCCGGATCGTTTTGATGCCAATGTCTAATGGGAATTTCCTCCGACATGCCCGTGCGATAACTACGCCAGCCTTCGCCGGTGATGGCATCCTTGAAGCCAAAGTTACCATGCTCCATCACATAGTTGATACGCACAGCACGATTGCCGTCGTCGTCATTGTCCGACTGCCAAAGGGTGCCATAGGAGTCTATTGCCACTTCGTAGTTGTTGCGAAAGTTATGGGCCAAAATCTCCAGGTTTTTCCCATCCTCGTCACACCTGAATACCATTCCGTCACGGTAAGGCTTACCAGCATTTTCGATTTTATTACCGTCCCGGTCATAAAAGGGATTTCCCTCTCCATCCAATAACCTATTTCCCTCATTCCCATAATTGAAATAGAGTTTTCCATCTGGGCCAAAAACCACTGCGTGTAAGGCGTGATCGTGTTGGACTCCTTCTACGGCCGTAAAAAGGGTATCCTTTTTTTCGGGGATATCATCTCCATTGGCATCGGTGAAAACGAACATGTAGGGGCTACAAGAGACATAAACCTTGTCCCCCAGGACACTAATCCCAAGGGCTGAGTTTACGTCCTTTCCTTGGTAAAAGACCTTTTTTAAATCAGCTACCCCATCCTGGTCTGTATCTTCCAGGATTAGGATGCGGTCGCCTTCCTCTTTTTGGGGATTATTGGGATTGAGGTGGTTTCTGTAGTTGAACCCCTCGCAGACCCATACCCTTCCTTTGGCATCGATATCGATGTTGGTGGGATTGATGAGTTCTGGTTCATGGGCAAAAAGCTGAGCATTTATATCAGCGGCGACTTCTATGCTATCTAAGGCATGTGCTGGCATCCTTTTTTGTTCCTCACTGAGGGGCTCGGGAGTAGGCATACTACAGTAAGATACCAAGCCAATGAGGCTAATAAGGAAGGCCTTAGGTAGAAATTCCCGGAACAAAATAGGCATAGTAGTAGGTTTTGTATGATAAATCCTGATTTTCAAGTAAGTATTTCTAATTTGGCCATATGAATAGAGAATTCCTACAGATTGCTCAAAGAATTCAGGCCTTGGCTCAGACAGGATTACACTATGGAACTGGGGCCTACGACTTGGAGCGTTATGAGGAATTGTACCAAATCAGTCACAGGATGTTATCCAAATTGACGGACCTGCCAGTGGAGAAAATTCAAGGGCATTTCCAATTGGAAGCGGCTTATGCCACTCCTAAGGTGGATATCCGTGCGGTAGTTTTGGAAGAAGGGAAATTGCTCATGGTAAAGGAGGCAGCAGATGGAAAATGGTCTTTGCCGGGAGGCTGGGCAGATGTGGGCTATACCCCTAAAGAGATTGCGGAGAAGGAGGTCTTGGAGGAGACAGGTTTGGAAGTACAAGCAGGCCGGCTACTAGCTGTTTTTGATAAGAAAATGCATCCCCATCCTCCTTATTTAGAATATTCCTACAAGATTTGCATTCTGTGTGATAAGTTGGGAGGGGAACTTCGTCCGAGTCTCGAAACGCTGGACGTGGGTTTTTTTCCACCTGATGAATTGCCTGAATTGTCTACAGAACGCATACTTTCCTCTCAAATCGCCCTTCTGTTAGATAGAGCCCTAGATCCTAATAAAGGGGTTTGGGTAGATTAGGATGGCAGACTAAAATGAGGAATCGAAGATTCCCTTGTTTTTTTAATGCCCACTAAATAATTTAGGAGATAGAAAATACAACTTACATACATGCGGCCAGTTAAATTTTTAATCGTCCTGTTCTGTGCCATTCTAGTATTCCAAAGGCTAAGCGCCCAAAAAGAGGCAAGTCATTGGGTCTTTAATCGATTTGGACTTGTTTTTCAAACAGACTCCATTCAGGTTAGCAATGATTTTGCCCAAAATTTCGCTCAGGGGATGGGAGTATTAAGTGATTCTGAGGGTAAGCTCTTGTGTTATTCCGATGGTCTTCGAGTATGGAATGCCGAAAATCTTTTAATGGCTAATGGGGATACCTTGGTGGAAATTGAGACTCTAAGTTATTTGCTAGAATCGTTGATTGTGCCGTGGCCGGAACAGGATTCTCTGGCGATAGTGTTTTCATTAATTAACAGTTTTAATGAGGAGAATGGCCTATATTATTCAATTGTAAACCTGAACCTTGATGGGGGGAAAGGGGCTGTAGTTTCGAAAGGTACTAAATTGATAGCGTCCTGTTATGGTTCCATAACAGCTGTTCATCACGCCAACAAGGAGGATATTTGGGTAATTGTCCAAGAACGAGAAACTCATGACTTCCATGCTTTTCTTGTAACAGAATTTGGGATTCAACCAGAGGCTATTAGCAGCCAAGGGGCAATTCCCCCTTTGGAAGATATTAGATCCAATGAAAGTTTTAAAATTTCTCCCGATGGAGCCTGCTTAGCCCTCAAAAGAGATTTCACCGAGACTTATGGGAATAGAGGGTTAAATATACATGGTTTTGAGCTGTACCATTTTGATTCAAATACTGGGGAATTAAACAGTTTTTTGGAATACCCTCTTCCTTGGACTAATTCAAATTTTTTGGGAAATATGGAATTTTCCTCAGATGGCACTAAATTATATTTTCTTGATAAGTATCTGAGAATAAAGGATCTAATTCAATTGGACCTGAGCTTAGGAGATCCGGAATTGATCAAAGAATCTGCTTATCCAGTTTACAATTTATCAATTGAAGACATTTTTGAAATGCAATTGGGACCTACAGGGGAGGTTTTCTTGACCAAAGCTTTTGGGGGAGAACCCGGTGAATATCTAGGAATAATTCGCAATCCAAATGCGAAATCAAAGGATGTGATTGTAGACGAGCGTGGTTTGTACCTTGCAGGAAATAACTCCTATAGATCCAATGTGCCCAATTTTGTTCAATCCTATTTTTTCAAAACGGATTTTTTCCCAGATCAGGTATGTCAAGGAAGTCCTACTACCTTTCGAATAAGCAACACAAAAGAAATTGACTCTGTTTTTTGGTCTTTTGGGGAGGGGAGTAACTCAAAAGCATTTAGTCCTACTATAACCTACATAGATACAGGGAATTATGAGGTTGAGTTGATTTCCTTCTATCCCAACAGAACCGATACGATTAAGCGTCAGGTTCAAATAAATCCTGTAAGCCTTGTGGACCTGGGGCCAGATACCACTTTTTGCAGGGGAGATAGATTAGTTGTGGAGGAGGGCTTTGCGTCTTATGCCTGGAGCACGGGAGACACCACTCGCCTAACCAAGGCATTTCATTCAGGTATTTATTCCATTAGGGTATCTAATGAGTTTGGCTGTGTATCAGAGGATTCTATCGCTGTTATGGCTGGCCCTACCCAAGAAATCGCCTTGCCTGATAGCCTTATTAGCTCCTATTTGACACTTGAGAATTTATACCCAGGAGAATTTTCTTCCTACTTGTGGAGTACAGGAGATACAACATCTTCTATCGAGGTAGGGAGGTCCTCCTGGTATTCTGTGGTAGTTAAGGACTCCGCTGGTTGCGAGGCGAATAAATCCGTATATGTTGGCCTTCCTGCTTTAGAAAGTCGCAAAGAATGGGAATTACTCAATCCTCAACCCTCCTTTTATCCAGCTTATGATATGTACTTCGTAACAGAGGAAATTGGATTTATTGTTAATACACGAGAAATTCTGAAGACTGAAGATGGAGGAAGGACGTGGGGAGTACAGCAAGATATATTTGGAGGTTCCCGGATAACTTTTCACGACAACGTGGGATATATCGTTGGTGCATTCGGTTCTTTTTACCAATCTACTTATCAGGGAGGTGGCTGGAACAAACGAGCCATTCCCACAACCGATAATTTAAGATCAATACAGGTTATTGCCCAGGATACCCTCATCATTTTGGGAGAGGATAAGCTTTTATTTTCTTATGATGCAGGGCAGACCTGGATCACTAAAGACATAGCAGGGCTGAGAGTAAAGGATGCCCATTTTACTTCGGGTTTTGTTGGGCATTTAGCATGCCGAGATGGAGTTATTTTAAAGACCATTGATGGAGGAGAGAGTTGGTATGCAACCGAAGAGGCCAATATTTTCCCTTCGGATTTTATCCGAATTTATTTTGTCAATGAGCAAATTGGTTATGCCACCCGCGACCACTTCAGTTTATTCAAAACGGAAGATGGAGGAGAGAGCTGGGTAGAAATTAGCGATTTCATGGATGCTTCCACTGATATGCATTTCATTGATGAAAACACGGGCTTTTTTGTGGGGCGGCATGGTTCGACCTATAAAACGACGGATGGCGGGGTTACCTTAGAAGAAGCGGCCTTTGCGGGGAGGAATGGATACAATACTCTGGGGTCGGTTTTCTTCCTAGACGAAAATAGGGGATTCGCAGCTGGAGGAAGTGGCCGGATTACCCGAACTCTAGATGGAGGAGAAACATGGTTTGAATATTCTCCTCCCTACAGGGAAATCGACTTTGTAAGCTTTCCTGCAGAAGAAAAAGGATATTTCACGCACGGGTATGATTTATACAAGGTAGAAAAAGCTAAAGAGGAATGGGAGATCAGAGACATTTTTTCTGAATCTGGGGTATTGTTAACCGATTTTGTGAATGAAGAAATCGGTTTCCTAATTTCCTTTGTGAGGGTTAGGGCCAGCCATGGGAGAGGAATTTTTAAAACGACAGATGGAGGATTGACCTGGGAGCAAATGACAAAAGAGGAAGCTATGCCCAACGATACAGAGGTCTACAGCATGGATTTCTATGATGAGAATTTAGGTTTTTTGAGCCATGAGGGAAAATTTGGGGTAAAAGAGGTGATTAAGACTGTAGATGGAGGGGCCACCTGGACCCAGGTGCTAACGGAGACCCTTTATCAGATTCAGATCGTTTCTCCTACTGTCATTTACGCCAGAAGTGGGGCTTACTCTGGAAAAATTTATAGATCGACTGATGGGGGAAATTCATGGGAAATAATTTATGAACTTGGGGACAGTTTCAAAGAAGCTCCCAACTTCTACTTCGTAAATGAAAACCTAGGATTCTTGGTAGGCCCTGAAGGTTTGCTGAAGAAAACAATTGACGGAGGGACCACTTGGGATGACCTGGTTATTCTTCCTGATCTTGGCCGGACTCAATCATTTTTGGATGTACAATTTTTGACGAATGAAATTGGCTATATATCTGAGGCCGATGGGAGTTTATTTAAAACTTTTGATGGAGGAGAAACCTGGGAACCCTTTGACCTTAGATTAGGCGGAGGTAGTTTTCAGCTAGGAGAATCTCATATTTATCGGTATAGGAGTGGGGGACTTATACTGAGATGCCCCTTACCGTTTGATTCTATCGCGACGGTAAATGCTATTGGCTTAGAAGAATTGGCGGATAGAGGTGCTACTATTGGTATTGATATAGAATCTTATTCAGATTCCCTTGAAGTTGTCTTGGAATATGGTATTTCAGAAGGGAATTATTCCGCCGGTATTGTCGATACGACTCTTGTAGGTGAAGGTGAGCAGCAGGCCAATCTTTATTTGGAGGATCTTGAGGATACGACTGTCTACTACGTACGGGTAAGGGTCTACTCAGCAGGAAAACTAATCCAGACCGAAGTATTTTCTTTCACTACAGAAGGGGTTCTTACCCATAGTCTTGATGAATTTGCCTTAGTTTCCTATCGAGTTTATCCTAACCCAGCTGGGAAATTTATACAGGTAGATTTGGGGAGCTCCACGGAAACTATTCAGGTCGAAATAATGGATGTCCAAGGAAGGCTCCAAGTAGAGGAAAAGCTAAAGGACGGTAGAGTGGATATCTCGCACCTACATCCTGGAGTATACCTGATTACCTTGCGTTCCCCAACTAGGTCTCATACCGTTAAATTTCTCAAAAAATGAGACAATGTTAGAATTACCTATTTCTTTATTACTCGCTTTGCCAGCCCTTTTTCCCCTTCAATGCGAATATAGTATGTTCCTGCAGGGTAGGCCATCAGCGAAATTGGCGCCTTGAATATCCCATCATAACTGCTCATTTGCCGCTTTTGCACCACTGAGCCTTTGCTATCAATCACCTCAAAGCCTATGCTGGACTTCATGAGCCCTTTCTGGCTGAATTCAATGGTAAAATATCCCGAGTTGGGATTGGGAAAGATATTGAAGGTAATCCCTCGGCTCTCCAGGCTTGCTATGGAAGTGGTAAAGTCTACAATAAGGGTATCACTAACCCTACAATCTTGGGTGGAGTCTTTCACAACAAAAACGTATTCTCCGGGAGCAACCCCTTCAAACAAAGAGCTATCCTGGAAAGATTCCCCCCCATCTAAACTGTACATATAGGGTTGGGAACCTCCTTCTGCTTCGATTAAAACGCTTGCTACTTCGTTTATTGAGTCCGTAGTGACTAAGGCACTGGCTGAAATGGTACAGGGTTTGGGTTCAGAGCTGTTTTGACCACAAAAGTTATGGCTTTGCTCATCCGTAAACTCTCCATTACTTGTAAATAAGGTATCTCCGGCTGGCCCCAAAAAAGTATAGTTTCCCTCCCCAAAATCACAACAAATCCCATCTTCCTCAAAATCAAAAATAGTAAAGGTAAAACAACCGGTGTCGGGTAAACATATTGGGATTTTTAGGAGCGTTGTTCCTTCAAAATAAGGCCCTCCCTCCGCCAAAAGACTATCCGATTCAGTTCGAATTTCCCAGGTCGTTTCGGTTGGAAATTCATCTGTTAAGAGCGCTAAGGTATGTTCTGACTGGTTGGGCAGAAATAGCACAAGCGCGGAATCAACATTATTGTCAAGAATCCCCTCGGATCCATCATTTGCCTCTATAAAGGTGACTACAACCTCATTTGTATCTGGTAATAGAGAAGCAATAGGTAATTCAATGTTTTCAGACCCGCCGAAGGGAATATTCCCATCCCATCCCATACTATCCACTAATGATCCATTGATCTTTATTTCAAAGGCTCCAGAAGTCAGGGTATCTACCCCTTTATTGGACAAGACAGCCTTAAGGATAACAATAGAATCACAGGTTGTATTGACCGGCTCTAAGGCCAATTGAGCATCAAACTTTGCCAAATGAATGACCTCTTGACTTAGGGTATCGTTTAGGGAGTTAGCATCCTGGGGATGGGAAACAAAGGCTGTGATTGTGTAAGTTTGTAGTTCTTCAGATAGATCCACTGTAGTGGGAAAGGTGAAGGTTAAGGTAGAATCAGCCAAAAGTGTATCTGGGAGAATTTGTGTTTCAATTACTTGCCCATCTAGGGAATAGCCAAGCTCAAAGTTTGAAAGGGCTTCTAAGCCCTGGTTAATGACTTCGATTCTAACAGAATCTGCTGTCCCTAAATCATCTGATGATCTAGGGGAGAAAATGGCAGAGATTCCCAAATCAAGGGTATCTTCGGCCAAATTGAACGCAACAATACGCGTTTCTGTCCGGAAACTCCCATTGCCTGCATATTCAGTGGTAAACCAAAAATCCAGACCGTTGGTAGGATCAATAGACATATGGGCGTAGTCTCCAAAACGACCATCTGAATCTATTGCCCCCAAGCCCTCTATAACCTCATACTCTTCAACTGTCATTTGGCCTAGGCTATCGCTTGCTAGTCTACCCGTATAGCGTATTCCTGGGAAAGTTTCTGGACTTGAAACGCTGTAACCCAAGGCAATATTTCCCAATTTATCCATAGCAACTGTTGGCATAAAGCGATCCAGGCTATCGGGTGAGTAAGTGCCTTCCTGATACAGGTCCCAATCCGTATTTTCTGACTTTCTTAATTCTACCCAGCGAATTCCAGATAAATTATCTCCATCAGTTACATCGGTGACAAAGGATAAGACCAGAGACTCATGCGTACCGAAGCTGCGCAGCTTGGGTAGATTCATGATAATCTCAGGAATGGCATCCAGCCCCCTTCCATCACGTTGGGGTATACAGTCAAAGTCAATCCCAAAACTATCTATGGAAGAGCATGGGTAGCTGTCGAAAGGGCTAAGGGGAATACTCGTGAGTTCAATAGTCGTATTATTGGCATCATCCCAATCAATATCGAATTGGAATAAATCGATCTCATCCTGGGTAGTATTACCCCAGGAGGAATCATCCAATTTTATGGCTATGGGTCGAATATCAGCTGGCATCAATTGCCCATCAATATCTACGGGGGTGGATACAAAAAATCCCGCCTCAGTGTTCTCGTTTCCCTCAATTTCAATCCGTTGGATACTTACTTCTTCCTCTCCAGCAATTAATTGGTTTTTATCGAGGAAGTATTGATGTAATTCACCGTTTCCTCCTTCGTTGGTGGTAATCATGAGGGTTTCAGGCCAAATTCCATATTTGGGATAATCAGGAAATAGGGGGGTAGAGAAAGAATAAACGTAGTAGGATCCCATTGGGTCCGAACTGCTGGAAACGGCTATGAGTAAATTCGCCGGGTCGGTAAACTCTGTCAGGAACCAGCGGCTTGCTACTTCGTCGTATAACACAATAGGATCACCCGCCGAGAAAGCTCCTAGGGGAGCCCAGAGATCTGCTAAAGCAAACTGTTCAACTAAATTACCCGCTTTGTCATAAATCCCAACATCGGTAACATTGACTGCCTGAATATAATACCTTCTTCCTACATCCCCTGTTGGATCCATCGGAGAGATATCATCTCCCAATCCATCTATGTTGACAAAGGGTTCCACAACTACCTCTCGAAGTCCAGCTTTTTGACGTAGCGGATCTACTCCCTGGTGTTCCAATTCATTGATTGTAGCCTTAGATTGAGCCCTTCGGCCGATAAAGTTTTTTGGAACCTGTCGATTCTTTTTGAAGATTTTCTTCTTAGCTGCATAGTCAGAACCCGAATGAATAATCTCTCTTACTTGTACTGTTTCTCCCAGTTTAACCGCTTTAGCCTGAGATACCTTGATGGGAACGCTTTCAGTTTTGACTTGGGAGAAGACAGGAAGAGATAGCAAGTAGCACAAAACAATACTCAGTAGTTTCCTCATGGTTTTTTCTTTTTCGGGCGTGAAGTCCCGAAGCTGGAATTGGTAGATTGGCTTTTGGTCAATTCTTTATTCAAAACTTTTACAGAGACTATTCTATTGTCATTTTTTAATTTTTCTACCAACTGGCTGAGTTTTTTAGCTTTTAGTTCTACTACGGCTGTGTAAAGGGGTTGGGACTTACTAGAACGTTTTAACTCAGTAAGTCCTAACGACTGGTATTCTTTTGATAGTTCTTGGGGACTTTCGTTCCCATCTACCATGATCTGTAAGCGGTGGTTTTCGGAAAGGCTTTTATTTTTCCCTACTCTACAAGAAAGGCAAAGGAAGATAGAAAGGAGGGGTAGAATTTTTTTCACAAAAATAAATTAGGCTTAACAAAGTTCTCAAAGTAATAATTTTTAGAGAATTTTATTCAGAAAAGGGTGTATTTATTTCTGGATCTAGGAGAGGAATTCGAGCCTCATAGGTAGTGGGACTCGGGGAGAATTGGGGTAAGCGCTCGCTAAGCAGGGCATAGCGTTGGTGAAGGTTTTCCAGGCCAATACCCGTAGAAGCCTCCTTTTCAGATCGCAATTGCAAGTTATTTTTTATGATTAAGTCATCCCCTTTCAGATAAATTTGAAGATGGAGTGGTTGCGATTTAGATACTATATTATGCTTGAGGGCATTTTCTACTAATAATTGTAAGGAAAGAGGAGGGACCATGCGAACATTGGCCTCTGGAGGAATATCTATGTTTATGTGTAACCCTTCCTCAAAACGGATTTTTTGTAGAAAAAGGTAGTTTTCCAAAAAACGCATTTCTTCTCCTAAGGGGATTAGGTTCAAGTTCCGGTAATCCAATACATACCTGTAAACCTTGGTCAATTTGCTGATGAATTGTTCGGCTTTTTTTCCATCCTCAAGGACGAGCATAGACAAGGCATTCAAACAATTAAACAGGAAATGGGGGTTGACTTGGTTTTTGAGGGTTTCAAATTGGGAGAGGATGTTCTCTTTTTTTTGCCTTTCGGCGAGGAGGAGTAAGTTGTTTTTTTCCGCTTGGAGGCGTTGAATTTTCCGCTTCATATGCAGGGACTCCAGGGCCTTGTCCATTACCAATTTTAGGTCCTGGGTATTCCAAGGCTTACTAATGTAGTGATAGACTTTCCCCTTGTTGATGGCTTCGATTACGGCTTGCATATCACTATATCCTGTGACGACCATTCTGATGGGTTCGGGATACTCTTCGATTATCTGTTCGAATAGTTCCACTCCAGTCATTTGGGGCATGCGTTGATCGCTCAAAATTAGGTCAACTGGGGTTGAACGGAGAATTTGGAGGGCTTCCTGCCCGTTATGAGCTAAGTGGATATCGTAATCCCGACGAAAGGAAGCCTTAAAGCTTCGGAGATTTTGGGGTTCATCGTCAACATACAACACCACTGGCAGAAGGGGGGAGTAGTTGATGTATCCATAGTTATCCTCCTCCTTCCTTGAGCTTTTCAGCATTTTCGGCGATGCGCAAGGGTTCTATCACCTGGTCCATATCTCCATTCATTATGCCTTGTAGGTTATACAAGGTTAGGCTAATCCTGTGATCGGTCACCCTACCTTGAGGGAAGTTATAGGTTCGAATTTTGGCACTCCTGTCCCCAGTGGAGACCAAAGATCGTCTGAGTGCTACTTCTTCCGCTTTTCGTTTGGCCATCTCCATATCATAGATACGGGTTCTAAGAATGCGCATAGCCTTTTCCCGGTTTTTGATCTGTGATTTTTCATCTTGCATCGAAACCACTACTCCGGTTGGAATATGGGTGAGTCGTACGGCTGAATACGTTGTATTTACTGACTGCCCTCCAGGCCCGGAAGCACAAAAAGTTTCGTCTTTGATATCGGAGGGGTTTAATTCCACGTCAAAATCTTCAGCCTCTGGCATGATTGCTACTGTGGCGGCAGAGGTGTGGATTCTCCCCTGAGATTCGGTAGCCGGCACTCTTTGGACTCGATGTACACCCGATTCAAACTTGAGGGTGCCGTACACATCATCCCCTGTAATATTGGCAATAACTTCCTTATATCCTCCCGTGGTCCCTTCTGTGTAACTGGTGACACTCAGCTTCATGCCTTTGTTATCACAATATTTTTGGTACATTCTCAATAGGTCCCCTGCAAAGAGAGAAGCTTCGTCACCTCCGGTACCCGCACGGATTTCCATGATGATGTTTTTATGGTCTTCCGGATCTTTTGGAATCAGCAGGACTTTAATCTCTTCCGCCAGAATCTCTGCCTGGGGCTTAAGGGCCTCGAGCTCTTCATTGGCTAGTTCCCGCATCTCTGGGTCCTGCTCTTCTTTGAGGAGCAACTTGCTGTTTTCTATGTTGCTAACGACGTTTTTGTATTCGAGGGTTTTATTGACAATTTTTTCGAGTTCTTTATACTCGATATTCAAGGCCTTGTACTTCTTCATATTACCCATGATCTCGGGATCAATGATCTCCTGTTTGACCTCTTCAAATCGTACTTCAATATGTGCGAGTTTATCTAATAGATCCATAAATTTTGCTTCCTTAATAAACAAAAATTCTCATTCCATTTCATATATCCAAATGTATCTCTCCCCCAGGAGATAACAATACCGTTGACTTAGGGCCAGATCCTTGAATTTTTGGGGTAGGCTAACCTGGCAATCAAATTGGGGAAGTGGGAGGAAGCGGGTGATAAGCAGGGTACTATCTTCTAGGAGGAGAAGTTGTTGACCTATTCCATCCAGGGACCTAGGGGCTTCAGCAGGAGGGACTTGTACTTGACTTTGGTAGGTACCAAAGGCGTCGAAGTGAAGAACACGATTTTGATCTGCAACCAGGATATCGTTCTGGCTAGAGATATAAAGAGATTCTGGGGCAAATAAAGAACCTTCTCCATAGTCGTTTCCTCCAAAGTCCTGTAGAAAGTCACCTTGAGCGGAAAAATGATAAACCTTGTTATCCCAGGGGTTCAGAAAAAAATATTCTCCTAGGCCATTGACTGAAAAAGCATGGGGGATAAGGCTGCTTGCTATAGATCCTGGGATGTTTTCGATCAGATTTTGGTTAAAATCAAGACTTCCCAAAACTTCCAATTCTTTTCCAAAGATTAGTAAGGTCCTTCTCCCTTCATCCAGGAGGTAGAGCTGTTGATAGTTGTTCACTTGGATATCGATGGGCCTTAACAGATGCTCTGTTTCACGGGTAAAAGATCCTCCCATTTGAAGGGTGGAATCATAACGGTAATTCTGTAAGAATTTTTTCACCAAACCTTGCCTTATCGCCAATAGATATATATTTCCCTGGGTATCAACAGCTAGTCTATCATAGCTTCGCTCCAAGGAAAGGCTATCTGCCTTTTTCCAGGAGGAAAAGTCGCAAAAGCTTTGACTAAGCAAGGAGGAGTTACACAGAAGTATGAGAAGAAGGCTTAGCCAAAGGGCTAGCCCAATTTTCGTCCAGAGGGTAGGTGTTGAGTTGAACTTCCCGTTCATTGATTTTTAAATAGGAAAAAAAATTGATCCAGTCTCCCATGAATATACAGGTGGAGCTCGGGGAAAGTTGTATTTCTTTTAAAATATGTCGGTGGCCATAAACAAAGTAGTCAATATCTGATTGGGAGGCGAGAAGCTCTTTGGAATGGGTAATAAGAATTCTTTCTCTCCCAAGAATTCATTGGGGGGATAAGGGGAAACGGTCTCCTGGTGCTTTCTGCTCATCCCTGAAACGTATTGAGCCAGGGCAACCCCTAAATTGGGGTGGAGGCGGGCATACAGCCATTTGCTCAGGGGATGGGTAATGATCCGTTTCATAAATTTGTATCCGTGGTCTCCAGGACCTAAACCGTCGCCGTGTGCCAAGTAGAATTTCTGGCCATAAAACTCACAGTATATAGGCTTGTGGTAGATTTTTACCCCTAATTCTTCTGGTAAGTAGGAATCATACCAAAGGTCGTGGTTACCGGCAAACATATGTACAGGGATTCCCGCATCGCAAAGTTCGGCCAGACCTCCCAGGATTCGGACAAAGCCCTTCGGAACAACCTGTTTGTATTCAAACCAAAAGTCGAAGGTATCCCCCAATAAGTACAACTCCCCTAGGTCGGAACGGATATGGGATAGCCAATTTAGCAGATGCTTTTCTCTTATGAGACTCTCTGCATGAGAAGGGGATCCCAAATGAAGATCAGAAACAATGTAAATGCTTTTCCCAGACTCGGGGTTGGACATACCTGTTTATATGTATCTTTTGATGGGGCTTTAACGAATAAATGCGGAATTATCTACGCTTGGTAAATAATTCCGCATTTAATATTTCTATATTCAATTGTTATCTTCTATCTCAATATTGATTTCCGATTTCCCATTTTTAGAAGGGGCGGAATCTGGATGTCCATTGGCAGAGGACTCAGCTCCGTTTGCAGGAGGAGTGGTCTCTTCAGGCTCATCGTAGTTGGGTTCTTCAAAAGGCCTTTTGCCAATCAGTTTAATAAGGTCTTCTTTGAAAAGGACTTCCTTTTCAAGAAGTTGCTGAGCTACTTTTTCCAATTCACCTTTCCGCTTCTTTAATAGGGTTAAGGTACGCTCGTAGGCAAAATCAAGGATTTTCTTAACCTCTTCATCTATGATTTGAGCAGTTGCCTCAGAGTACATCTTATTGAAGGCGTACTCTGAATCATCTCGGAAAGAAACCTGGCCGATTTTGGGATTCATCCCATAAATAGTAACCATGGAATAGGCCGTTTTGGTGATTCGCTCCAGGTCGTTTTGTGCCCCAGTAGATACTTCACCAAATATCAACTCTTCTGCTGCTCTCCCTCCCAATGTCATGCAAATGGTATCCATGAGTTGGTTCTCGGTATAGAGGTACTGTTCTTTGGGCATGTATTGGGCGTAGCCCAGGGCGGCGATTCCGCGTGGCACGATGGATACCTTTACCAAGGGATCGGCATGCTCCAGGAACCACCCGGTAATAGCATGCCCCGCTTCGTGGTAGGCGACGATTTTCTTCTCTTCAGGAGAGATGATTTTGCTCTTCTTTTCCAGCCCCCCAATCACTCGGTCGATGGCATCTTGGAAGTCATCCATCCCAACGGCTTTTTTATTCTTTCGGGCAGCAATCAGTGCAGCTTCGTTGCATACATTCATGATATCTGCTCCTACAAAGCCAGGAGTCTGGGCTGCCAATTTGTGAACCCCCACTTCATCCGCAACGGTCAACTTTTTAAGGTGGACGCGAAAAATAGCTTCACGACCTTTGATGTCAGGACGATCTACAGCAATCTGCCGGTCAAACCTACCTGCACGAAGTAGGGCAGGATCAAGTACATCCGGACGGTTGGTTGCTGCCATGATGATAACTCCGGTATCTGAACCAAAGCCATCCATTTCTACCAGCAATTGGTTCAGGGTGTTCTCTCTTTCGTCATTCCCCCCGGTTACATTCATCCTCCCTCGGCTTCGCCCTACGGCGTCTATCTCGTCTATGAAAACAATACAGGGAGCTTTTTCTTTGGCTTGTTTGAAGAGATCACGAACTCGGGCTGCACCTACCCCGACAAACATTTCAACGAAGTCAGAGCCACTCAAGGAGAAAAATGGCACCTTGGCTTCTCCAGCAACTGCTTTGGCGAGCAAGGTCTTACCAGTTCCGGGAGGGCCTACCAGAAGAACCCCTTTGGGAATATGACCTCCCAAGCGCGTAAACTTCTGGGGATTTTTGAGAAATTCTACTACCTCTTGGACCTCTTCCTTTGCCTCATCCAGCCCCGCTACATCGTTGAAGGTGACATTGACCTTATTTTCTTTGTCATATAAACTAGCGCGACTTTTCCCGATATTAAATATTTGTCCTCCAGGGCCAGAGGCGCCTACTCTTCTCATAAAGAAGAACCATAGGGCCACCAAGAGGGCAATGGGGATCAGAATATTTATGATGTAGGTATAATCGGCTTCTTTGTCGAATTCCAACTTGATTTTGTTGTCAATCCCCTCCTGGTTATTGTATACAGTAATCAGGTCAAATACTCGTTCACTAATAAAATCACCATCTCCCTTATTAAAATAATAGTGGGGCCCGGTTGGGGGAAGTTCTTTTCCCTGATCTCTTACTGCTGCCTCCCCTTCGGAGTTGAGGTATACGTCTATACGACTGTTATTGACAATCTTGACCCGGGCGACATGCTCTTCGGTAACCAGCCGCTCAAACTCATTGATATCAATGGTCTTCCGCCCTTGGTTTTGGTTGATGGTTATATAAGCTATGACAAAAAGTCCGAGAATGGCAGCATAAATCCAATAAATGCTGTTACTGCCAGGCTTGGGACCCTTATTGCCATTATTTTTATTAAAATCTGTCATGCTGATGTTAAAATAATACGCTCTCCTCAGAATCGGATTAACACAGGTTGAACTTTGAAGGAAGCGTTTTTGTTATCTCGAAGGAAATGATGATCCAAAACTATGCCTTACTAAATATACTGCCATTTTTTCCTAAAAACCTAGTAAATGTACGTCAAACTTACTTGTATCAAAAGAAAGCAGGCAGTACTTTATACGATACTGCCTGCAAAAGGATGAGTTAAAGGGAAATACCCAAATTAATATCCAGGATTTTGAGTCAAATTGGAATTGGCGTCCAACTCTCTCTGAGGTATGGGGTAAACCAGTCTTTCAGAGTCGAAGCTTAAGCCTCCGATAGTACTTTGGGTTCTTTTAACGTCTCTGAACCGGTGTCCTTCGAACATCAACTCTAGTTTCCGCTCTTGCAAAATTGCCTCTAAACTAAGTGAGGCAGCATCGATGGCAGGAAGGCCTACTCTTGTACGGACAAGGTTGAGGTCTTCGGCTGCTCCACTGCTATCTCCTCCCCGGAAGCGAGCTTCTGCACGGGTCAAATACATTTCCGCCAAACGGAAGATATTGATGTTGCCATCCTGGGATGCGTTATCTAGCCATTTTCCGGTCCGGGGAATACCCAGATCGTCTACATAGAAGAGTTCTCTTCTAGCATCGCCTGCTTCGTATTCAGCCAAGTGGTCCTCTGTGATATCAATGTCCCCTCTGCCTCCCAATTCTTGAGCGGAATAGAATAAGTTAAAGTCATTCAGCCCATCTTGAGCCGTAACTTCAATTGTGAAGATGTCCTCATCGGTATTTCCCGACTGATTAAAGATGGCACTGTAACTTTCTAGTAGTTCAAAGCTTCCTGATTCGATCACACGATCCGCCTCAGACAGGGCAGCAGGAAAGTCTTCTTGCATGAGATAAACCCTAGATAGCAAGGCACTTGCCACATAAGTGTTTGCCAAATTTCCATTTGCCTCAGGCAATTTATTTCGTGCATCACTGAGGTCAGAAAGGATTTGGGCGTAAATTTCCGCCACCGTATTTCGGCTAACGCTACTGCTCGCATCAATTACTCCTGTTGGGGTAGTAACCAAGGGTACTGCCAGATTGGTGTTGGGATCTCCGTCTATCCAGGTTTTTCCAAATAGGTTTACCAGGTCGAAGTACACGGCAGCTCGGATGAATTTAGCTGCCCCTTCTACGGCATCTACTTCGGAAGGATCCAGAACACTTAAACCACTCAAAACGTTATTGGCCCGATTGATGGTTTCATAACTCTCTATCCAAAAGCGTTCTACGTCCAGGTTTTGGACCAGAATGCTTTTGTTGAAAATTTGTTCGGGTTCTTCAAAAGACCCTGCCCAAATTTGCTCGCCATCGTCTGCAAATAATTCTGAAAGGTGTTGTCCTCCTCCCCAAACGTCATTATCGGCTAGCCCGTCGTAGGCTCCAATGAGTGCTGCTTTCACATTTTGTGCAGTACTCAAGGCGGTAGATTCATCTATGGATTGTTGGGGTTGAATATCCAATTGGTCGTCGCAGGCTATCATCAACAGCATAGCCACCATAGCGATAATAGGTATAATTCTATTTCTTTGATTGTTCATTTTCATAAGGATGATAGGTCCGAAAAATTAAAATCCAAGGTTTACTCCTACAATGTAGGTTCTCGCTTGAGGCGCAGAATAGAAGTCATTCCCCAGGCCGATATTTCCTGCTAGATAATCTGCATTTACCTCTGGGTCCCAGCCCTGGTAATCGGTTATTGTCGCTAGGTTTTGGCCTGTTGCATAAACCCGTATCCGATCGATTTTTAGCTTGTACGTAAGGTTTTTGGGAAGAGTATACGCCAGGGTAACGGTCTTCAAGCGAAGATAAGAGGCATCTTCTAGGAAGCGGGAAGACTCCGCAGATCCTCCTAGGAATCGCAATTGAGGGATGTCTGTCTGATCCCCTGGCTGCTGCCATCGATCAAGGACTCGTGCGTCCTGGTTGTCAAACCATCCAAAGCCATCCATCTGGAATACCCCTGCTCCATTGTAGGCATCATTTCCTTGAACCCCTTGGATAAAGACTGTCAATTCGATCCCCTTCCAGGAGAAGTTGTTGTTCATCCCATAAATAAAATCAGGATTGGGATCTCCAATCACGACACGTTCGGCGTCGTTAATATTATTGGTAGTCTCTCTACTCCGGTCTCCGCCAGGTAGCAAGGTGTTAAGGTAGTACAGAGCATCCCCATTTTGTGGGTCTACTCCAGCATATTCAGGCGCAAAATAAACGCCGATAGATTCTCCCTCTACCGCTCTGTTGATGAAACCTCCTTCAATAACTTGCCCTTGTAAATCCACTAACTCATTCTGATTAAAAGCGAGGTTGATGTTGGTGTTCCAAGAAAAATCTCCTTCGATGTTGCGGGTATTGAGGACAAATTCAAAGCCTTTGTTTTCCAATTCCCCCACATTTCGGGTTTGGGTTTCGAAGCCTGTGCTTGAGGGAACGTTTACATCCAGGAGCAAGTCATCCGTATTCTTGATATAGTAATCTATCTCACCGGAAATCCGCCCTTTGAATAAACCGAAATCAAGGCCGACGTCAAGCTGTGCAGTATTTTCCCATTTGAGGTCGGGGTTTCTTGATTGGGTGGGGGCAATTCCACCCAGTCCAGCGTAGCCAAACTCTCCTCCCCACAAACCTCTTGAGGGGAAATTTGTCGTAGGTGTATTGCCTGTAAGGCCATAACTTGCACGCAATTTGAGGAAACTGAGGACATTCTGTTCCTTCATGAAGTCCTCTTCACTAAGGACCCATCCAACTGAACCTGCCGGGAAAAAGCCATAGCGCTCGTCTTCCCCGAAGCGGGAATCCCCATCTACCCGTGCACTCAAAGAAACTAGGTATTTGCTGTCAAAGCCATAGTTAGCTCTAGCGAAATAGGAAACAATGCTGAAACCCGTTCCGGTGGAGGTGCCTGCACTAATCTCTGCTGCACTGGCTACTTTGCGGAAGTCATCGTTGGGGAAAGTTCTCCCTTCCACTTGGGCAAAGCGATTGTCGCGCTCTTGGAAGCTCATTCCCGCCACTACATTCAGGTTGTGGAGATCAGCGAATAATTCATTGTAGGTGAAATAGTTATTGGTGGTGTAATTCTGAACGTGTCGGAAGGTATTCTCTCCCAGTCCATTGGGCTCACCTGTATTTCTGGCCACATTGCTGTTAAAATACAATTCCTCATTTTGAGAGAGGAAGTCTACGCCAAACTCAGAACGGAAGGAGAGTCCGTCGATGAATTCCCAATCGAAATAAATATTTCCAAAGGTTCGGAAGACACGTTGTTGTTGATAAGTATTTTCCTCGTATAGCTTACCATTGAAGTACACGGTTTGCTGAAATAGCTCATCCGGATTTTGCGGGTCATTCAGGGGTTGTGCTGGAGGGAGGGCAACGAGCTGAAGTGGGGTAGAAAACGAGTTATCATTGGGAACCCGGTCATTGGTACTTCTGGAAAGGCTCAGGTTCATACCAAGCTTTACCCGATCACTAGCCTGGTGGTCGAGGTTAATCCTTCCACTAAGGCGTTCAAAGCCATTGTAAATCATAATACCTGTTTGATCCATCGCCGAGGCGCTTATATAAAAGCGCGTTTTTTCACTGCCTCCGCTGGCGTTGACATCAAACTGCTGAAAGCCTGCATCGTCATTGAAGGCAAGGTCTTGCCAATCCGTATCATTGCCGTCCCGCCATCCAGGTATTCTACGATCTTTCCAATCTTCCCCTGTAAGGCCAAATAAGGTTCCATCTGGGTCCGCTACATTGTTAAAGGCTTCATCCCACAATTCCAGGTATTGGGGACCGTTCAGCCAGTCTCTTTTGTTGGTAGGTTCACTGCTACCAGCACTGTAGCCGATATTAAACTTGGTTTTACCCACCTGGCCTCGTTTGGTGGTGATAATAACGACCCCATTAGAGGCACGCGAGCCATAAATAGCGGCTGCAGAAGCATCTTTTAAGATATCAATGGACTCGATGTCATTGAAATTGAGGTCCGCTAGGGGATTGGTTGCCCCATCCGTGATAATGGTGGACTGGTCTTGGGAAGTAACGACGATCCCATCGATCACATAGAGGGGTTCGTTACTCGCCGTAACGGAGGCAGCTCCCCTGATTCGAATGTTGATTCCCGCGCCCACTTTGCCGTTTTGAGCCGATACCAACACTCCTGCAGCTCGACCTTGGATGGCTGATTCAAAGCTTGTAACGGGAACATTCTCAATTTCCTTGCCAGATACTTTGGCAATATTCCCTGTAACGTTGCGCTTGGTCTGAGATCCATACCCCGTGATGATCACTTCATCTAGGCCCAGATCTCCTTGTATCATGGAAACATCAATTACGCGTCTGCCATTGACATCTACTTCTAAGAGTTGATACCCAATGATGTTGAAGGTAATGGTGCTTGCTTCAGGTGGAAGGAAAAGAGAATACCTTCCATCTGCATCTGTAAAGGATCCTACGGTAGTACCTTTTACTACGACAGCTACCCCTTCTAGGGGACTGCCATCACTGTCTGAGGTGACTTTTCCAGAAATGGTGTCTTGTGCCAGCATTTGACTGAAAAGCATCACCCCGAACCCAAAAGAAAGCCATAATTTCTTTCTCATAATTGAATTTGGTTAGGAGAGTGAATAGGAAAAAATAGAAAGAATCCCTCCTGGGTTTAGAGGATAACAGGCGTTTGCTTAGCATGGACCTGTAGGTAGGAGGGTAGATGGCACTTTCCATTGTAGCTTGGCTTTTGGTTCAACCGATATAACAGCTTTTAAAATAAAAGGGTTGCCTGTAATTTGGAAATTATTAAAATATCTACGTGTTCGATGAGATATTCATCGATTTTCGGTAAAAAAATTATATATTTTCCTACGTGCTAAAAGAATTTATGCTTGCCGAAAGGATTTGACTGTAGTTCGATAAACGTACCAACAGATCACGGCTAGTACCAGAAGTCCGGGCCAGTCTCCTAAGGGATTTTCTAGCAGTGCCATGATGTCGCTACGTTTCCATATAGCAACAGGGACAGCTAATAAAATACCCACCAAAGCTTCTCCAGTGATGAGACCGGAAGCCAAGAGTAAGCCTGTACGGTTACTGCGCTGTTTGGCTTCTTCGTAAGCCATTGCTCCATCCCGGTTTTTTTTCTGATATCTACTGACCAGCCAGGCCAGGATTCCTCCCAACATGATTGCGCTATCTAGCTCAAAGGGGAGATAGAGCCCTACAGCAACAGCTAATACAGGTGTGCGAAAATCTGACTGCTTGAACTTGAGGTATTCATCTAAGAGAATGATAAGAAGGCCAATAGCTACTCCTGCCCAAACCATATCCCAAGGGAGGTTTTGGTTGAAAACTCCTTCCGCCACGCTTTGCATTAAAGTAGCCTGTGGAGCAGCCAAAGGCTTGGGGTGTTCGGCTGTTGGTGCGCCAAAACCGTAGGCGGTATTGAGTAAGCTCAAGACAAAGGGGATAGCAAAAGCAGCCGAAGTAACCCCCACCATCTGCATGATCTGTTGTTTTTGTGGCGTGGCTCCCAGTTCATAACCCGCCTTTAGGTCTTGCATGTTATCTCCAGCGATAGCAGCCGCACAACACACGACAGCCCCAATGAGAATGGCAGCAGCAGCCCCATCTCCTGAACCGGTTCCCATTAAGGCTAGCAGAATAAGTGAAGCTGTGAGTATGGTTGCAATGGTAACTCCGGAAATGGGGTTATTAGAACTTCCTACCAGCCCTGCCATATAACCTGCAACGGCTGAGAACAAAAAGCCTGCTACGACCATAAGTACCGCCATAAGGGCAGAGATTTCTACTTGGGCTACCTGTCTTTGGTAAATGATAAAAATGGGGATGATCATAGCGATCACCATTACCAATACCCAATTGAGGGGGGTATCTTTCTCGGTACGCAGAGTACTTCCTTTCCCTTTATCTTTGAATGCCTTTATTGCCTGGTTGACCGCAAAGGCGAGAGATTTTCTCAGGCTGATCAAGGCCCAAATACCTCCGATTACCATAGCCCCCACACCCAGATAGCGTATTTTTGTGCTCCAGAGATTGTAGCCATAGTCCACGGCGTTATCTATCAAAGGAGGTTCTCCCAGGGCTGTCATAATGGGAATGGCGATCCACCAACTGATGACTCCCCCAGTAAAGACCAGGAGAGAAATATTCAATCCTACAATATATCCCACTGCGACCAGGGCAGGGGAGAGGTTAAGCCCGAAAAAGGCGTAGCCCTTCTTGCCGATTAAGGTAGCCCGAGCAAAGGTTTCATGCCATAGTTGGAAACCTGCTCCACAAAGTTTGGTTAAGGCCCCGATTAATCCTGAAATGACTAAAAAGCGTATAGCTTTGCCACCTTCCTGACCAGATTTAAGGACTTCAGCTGTAGCGACTCCTTCTGGAAACATGAGTTTCTGCTTGACTACAAGGGCTGAACGAAGGGGAATTGTAAATAGGACCCCGAGCACGCCTCCACACAGGGCTATTAAAAAGGTCTCCCAGAAATTGAAATCTTCCCAGGCTCCCATAAGGACCAAAGCAGGGAAGGTAAAAATAGCACCCGCAGCTAAGGACTCTCCGGCTGAGGCAGCCGTTTGAACGGCATTGTTTTCAAGGATATTGTGCTTGCGAAATAAACTGAGAATGGCCATCGAAATTACCGCTGCAGGAATAGAAGCAGAAACAGTCATTCCGGCAAATAGTCCCAAATAGGCGTTGGCACCGGCTAATACCATAGAAAGAATTACTCCCAATAGGATAGCCTTCGGAGTAATCTCAGGTAATTTGACTTCCGGCTTAATATATGGCCCTTTGTTTTCGTTACTCATTTAGAATTAAAAATTAAATCAATTAAATTTAGCAAAATCTTCATAGCTGAAACCGGGATCATGGTACCATTCGATAAGAAGATAAAGAAATATTTCAAAATATCGCACATGAAAAATTTCTCTATTATAGGTTTCTGGGGGTTGTTGCTTGTCTGTCTTTCTCATATACAGGCTCAGCCTATTACGGCGGTAAGTAACCCTGTTTTTATTAATTTTGGAATGCCTGAGCTCGTTCTGGACAGTGAAATCTTTGTGAATGATCCAAATAGCAACAATACCTTGGATGCGAATGAGCGGATCATGATTAGTTTTTTCATCAAGAACAAGGGCAATTATATAGCCAACCGGGTGTTAATTAAAACTCATATCCCTATTTCGGGTAGTGGGGTATTGGTTCCGGAGATCTTAGATGTGGGGAATTTGGATCCTGCCCAACGCTATTTGGTTAAGCGAATTATTCAAGGGGGGCCGGATTTAAAGAATGGTAAGGCCAATTTAGAATTTCAATTGATGGAGAATGATTCCTTGTCAGAAGTCATCCCTTATTCGATTAACACCTATAGTATATCCCAGAAGCCCAGGCTAGAAATCATCGCCTACGAATTCTTTAGTTTGGGAGACAGCCGAACGATCAAACCCGATTCGGAATTTGAATTGAGGATTCGATTGAAAAATACTGGAGGTGGGGTAGCCAAAAAGGTACAATTTGATGTACTTCACCAGAAACACATTATTCTTTTTACCAACCTAGATGAACTAGTCATTGATGAACTGGCTCCAGATGAGGTGGTAGAAAAGTCTTTCAAGTTCTTTCTTGGAATCAATTACCAGGATGACACCATTCCCATCCGCGTAAAAGTATTTGACATTAATGAAGGATCTGGAGAGGTTCAGGAACTCTCCGATGCAGTCATAGAATAAAAGTGTTCATATTGGGGAAATAATTCTAAATGCCCAAAAATTAAATGGCCCTTTCTACATCTCATACTTCTGCTTGCTCCGGAAGGGTAAAAAGCTTTATCCAAAAGCATCAGCTTTTTTCTCAAGAAAATCCTCTTCTGGTGGCGATTAGTGGGGGGCCAGATTCTATATTTCTTGCTTGGTGCCTGTACCAACTAGGGTATAAAATTTCCCTTGCCCACGTGAATTATG
This sequence comes from Bacteroidia bacterium, assembly GCA_965263105.1. Classification (GTDB taxonomy): domain Bacteria; phylum Bacteroidota; class Bacteroidia; order J057; family J057; genus JBCCTX01. Next base: position 4,668,622 of record CBDHGL010000003.1, read on the forward strand.
GATTGAGGGGCAAAGATTCAGAGTTCGAGGAAAATTTAGTTTGGGAATATGCCGATAAATGGAGGGTTCAGTGCTTCGTTAGACGCATACCCAAAGAAGAATGGGGAAAAAAGAATAAAGATTCTTTACAGATGCAGGCTCGGAAAATTCGGTACGATTTTTTTGAAAATTGTATGGAAAAAACGGATATATCCATATGTGCTACCGCTCACCATGCTGACGATCAGGTAGAAAGCCTGCTACTCTCTCTGGCCAAAGGGAATAGTTTTTCGATATTTAATCCCATTCCAGTCCGGAGAGGACCCTATGTAAGGCCTCTACTGGGGATTTACAAAAACGAAATTCTACACGAACTGACTAAAGGAGGAATAAAGTATAGTACAGATTATACCAACAAAGAAAATGTCTACCAAAGAAATAGGATCCGGAATGAGGTTATTCCCACCTTGCAAAAAATTAATCCCGCTTTTCCTCAGCATATCTTGAAGCGCAATGAGGCCTTTTCCCGGCAAATGGCCTTGTTGGAGAATTTGCTTGAGGAACAATATCAAGCCTATGTGGAAGAGGGCCCTGGACAAAACCTACTCAACCTCAAATCGATAAAATGGGGGAAGTATGGGGCCTTTGCTGATGTAATTTTGTCTTATTGCTTAATGAAGTGGGGAATTCATGGCCATCTTTATCAAGAAGGGCTTCGGCTGTTATATTCTGCTAGCGGAGCGCGAATAGAGATCTCGGTCGACCAGGCCTTGTATCGCACACGTGATGGTATACTCCTAGAGAAGAAGCGGGTGGTAGAAACAGATTCCAACTGGGAGCTCAGAGAGGAGTCCCAACTCCCCTGGGAGCGCAAATTATTTGATTTTACTATACGCGTAACAAATTCTAACAGCGATAGGTTGGAGTTTGAACCCGGAAAATTCTACTTAGACAGCTCCAAGATTTTTTTCCCACTGACTTTCCGGGGTTGGAAGGTGGGGGATAGAATGATTCCCTTTGGCATGAAGGGGAGCAAACGCTTGAGTGATATTTTTGTAGATGAAAAATATAGTCCTGTAGACAAGAAAAAAGCCATTGTGGTGGAATCGGGAGGAGAGATCGTTGCCTTATCGGGCTTTCGCATTTCGGAGCAGGTGAAAGTCGATTTTCGGACAAAGAACGTTCTGGTGATTGAGTTTCGTGAAAATTGAGGCCTCGTTGTGCATTTTTTCAAAAAATCGTTTACTTTAGCCGCGTTTACTACAACCGCCAACTTTGGCTGAACAGAAGCTTTTATTATGAAAATAAGTATACTCGGTACAGGGAACCTATCAGAAGCCTTGGCCCACGCCTTAACCAAGAAAACCTACCATGTAATGATAGGATCTCGCGATCCTGAGAAAGCCAAGAGCCTTGCTGGCGAAATGGGGCATTATGCCAAAGGGGGTACAATTGCCAATGCTATTCACTATGGAGAAGTCATCATTGTTGCAGTACCTTATAAGTCAGTGAGCGAGGTGTTCAGCCATACCGATTCTTTCCGAGGAAAAGTCGTGGTAGACGCCACTAATCCAGTTATTTTTAAAGGGATGGCCGACTTGGCATTAGGCAATGAAACTTCTGCAGCCGAGCAAATCGCCAAGATGGTTCCGGAAGCCAAAGTGGTCAAGGCGTTCAATACGGCCTATACTGAGACCTATGCTTCTACTTCCTTTGGCCCAAGCGAAGCCAGTATGTTTTACTGCGGAGATGATGAGGGGGCAAAAGCGGTGGTGGAAAAAATTATTAAAGACCTGGACTTAGATCCCGTTGACTGCGGGCCCTTGGACAGTGCCAGGTTGTTGGAACCCTTAGCTGTCCTTATTATCCGCTTGGGAATCAATATGGGTCAGGGTCGGGAAATTGCTTGGAAACTACTTCAAAGAGCTTAATTCACATGGGGCACAAAATACTTGCAGGCAAGAAGGGACTGATTTTTGGCGCTTTGGATGAAAATTCAATTGCCTGGAAAGTCGCTGAACGCGCTAAAGAAGAAGGGGCAGACTTCGTTTTGACCAATGCACCTGTTGCCTTGCGCATGGGCAAAATACAGGATCTCGCTGATAAGACGGGTTCTGTGCTCATCCCCGCAGATGCAACCTCTTTGGAAGATCTGGGAGGACTCTTGGAGGAAACGGAAAAGAAGCTGGGCAAGCTCGACTTTGTCCTTCACTCCATTGGCATGTCGCCCAATGTCCGCAAAAAGCGCGAATACACCAACCTCAACTATTCCTGGCTGGAAAAGACCTTAGATGTTTCTGCTGTTTCTTTTCACAAGGTCATGCAGGAGTTGTACCAACGCGACATGATGAATGAATGGGGCTCTATCGTGGCCCTCACCTATATCGCAGCTCAACGTACTTTTCCTAAGTACAACGACATGGCAGACGCCAAAACCCTTTTGGAGTCCTTTGCAAGGAGTTTCGGCTATCACTTTGGCAAAAAATCCAAGGTGCGAGTCAACACCATTTCTCAATCCCCCACCCCTACCACCGCTGGAACCGGTGTAGCAGGCTTTGACAAAATGCTGGAATATGGAGAGAAAGTCTCTCCTTTAGGCAATGCTACAGCAGATGAGTGTGCGGAGTACTGCATCGCCATGTTTTCGGATTATACCCGGAAAGTCACCATGCAAAACCTCTTTCACGATGGGGGCTTTTCCAATATGGGGATTGCTGAGGATATGTTGTAAGGGAGAGGGGTGTGAATTGATTACTGAGTCCAAAATCGCAATACACCCCCCTTTTTGTTCCCCCTTGTCATCCCCCCTGGCGTGGGGGAGGATACCAGCATAAAGTCCATACCCAGGTGTAAATGCCTGATTATATTTAATTAAGATATTTCGTCTAAGCGGTTGCATTTTTCGATAGAAATACCGATTATGTGGATAGTTTTTTGAAAATAATATTAGCGCTTTGTGTACATCGTTTTCCAAAGTATGTTTTGAATTCTCATACTTTCAGAAGGTGTAGGAGATTTTGCTTCAATTGCCTGAACAATTGCTAGGGACTCCTATTGGGTTTTACGACCTTCTAATGTAGTAGGGTTCCTTAAAATTTATTGAACCCCCTAATTTTTCATTTTATTTACTTCACTAATCCATGAATCCAAGACCTAATTTTTCTCAATTCCTCCTAATTGGAATTTTCTCTTTGCTTGCCCCCAATCTATTTGCTCAGACCCCTGGTGAAAACTTTGCCTTAAACAAGTCCACAGAACAATCTAGCACGTATGGACTTGGTGTCTCTTCAATTGCCGTCGATGGTGATACAGATGGCAGTCGAGGTCCTTGGGGGAATAACCCCTCTATTCAGCATACCCAAAATGAATACCAGCCTTGGTGGCAAGTTGATTTGGGATCTTCACAAGTTGTAGAGGCAGTGAAGATCTACAATAGAATAGGTGGGGTAGCCCTACAAGCCCGCTTGAGGGATGTATGGCTCTTTATCTCGGAGACACCTTTTGATGCAGCGCTAAGCCTAGAAGATCTTAAAGCGGATCCTTCAATTACAAAAGAATTTTTCAAAGGTCGAGCAGGAGATATATTGGAGTTTTCTCTGGCTGCCCAAGGCCAATTTGTCCGGATCCAATTGGGGAAGCAGGGGATCTTACATATGGCGGAAGTAGAGGTTACTGGGGAATCTGGTCCTACCGGAGATTGCCCAGAAGCTGAGGCTTTGATGGATCTTTTCAATGCTACTCAGGGCCCATTTTGGTTTGGATCTGATGGAGGTGTTAATTGGGGTGTAGGTTGTCCCTGTGAAAACGACTGGGGGGGGATTACTTGTAATAGTGAGGGGAAGGTTATAGAGCTGAATCTCGCTGAAAATAGCATAATTGGGGATATTCCTGCCTCTATAGGGAATTTAACTGCCCTAAAAAAAATAGATTTTGGACCCAAGCAAAATTCTAGGGGTGACTTTTTAAATAGAATAAGTTCCTTACCGGAATCTATAGGGAATTTGACAAATCTGGAGGTACTAAATTTGAATAATAATAGGATAGAAGAATTTCCTGCCTCTATAGTGAATTTACAAAACTTAAAGGAGTTGTATTTTCAGGCTAATAGGATAACCTCTTTTCCCGAATCAATAACCCAATTGGTAAGTCTAGAAAAACTATGGTTTGGGGCCAATGTTATATTTGATAGTGGAAACCGAATAGACCTTGATTCGGTCCCAGAGTCTATTGGTAACCTCATCAATCTAAGAGAAGCGGGCATTGGTGAATTAACCTGCATTCCCAATTCTATGCAAACTTTTTGCGAAAGGGGGGTAGTGGTTAATAAATTTTTTAGCCTCTTCGAGGAGGATTCCCCCACACAAAGCAGTGTAGAATTCAACCGGTTTTGTCTGGATGGGACAACGGCTTGTGATCCAGATAACTTACCTCCTACTTCAGAGGCCTGCCCTGAGAACGAAAAGGAGTACAATGCGTTAGTAGCGTTCTTCAACTCGACCCAAGGAGAAAATGGAATTGATTCATGGCTTCGTTCGGATAACTGGGGCTTAGGCTGTCCCTGTGAAAATGATTGGTTTGGGATTACCTGTAATGAACAAGGTAAGGTGATTGCCATTGACTTACCATTTAACAACTTACGTGGTAGAATTCCTGATGAAATTGAAGACCTGGAATTTTTAGAAAGATTAAACCTTTATAGGGGGGCGGGGATTGACGAATTCGATGAAAATCTTATACGTGAGATTTCTCCTGCTATTGGCAATTTGAAAAACTTAGAGGTCCTTATTATAGGGGGTACCACCTTAAGCTCCATTCCCTCAAATCTCGGAGATTTGGTCCAGCTCAAAAGCTTGGTTATTTGGAACAATCAACTATCTAGCGTTCCAGATTTTTTATCCAACTTAGTTAACCTCGAAAATCTGGATTTAGCTTTGAATCAACTCAGCTCCTTGCCTAGCTTTATTAGTTCTTTCTCAAAATTGAAAACGTTGAACCTCTCGGTTAACCAAATTACGGAACTCCCTCCGACCTTAGTGAATCTGGAAAACCTAGAGACACTTACTGTCTTTGCTAATGCTTTTGAGTGTTATCCAAGTAGCTATCAGTTGTTTTGCGAAAGGGAAGTTCAAGTGATTGACGGATTTAACCAAACGCCTGAATTTTCAGATTTTTGTGAATCAGGATTGTTTACCTGTCCCTCTGACGGAGAGCCTGATCCTGGTACTTGTGCTGCATCTAACCTTGCCCTCGGCCAACCTGCTAGCCAATCAAGTACCTATGGCTTTGGGTCGGCAAACATCGCAGTAGATGGGGATACGGATGGTAGCCGTGGACCCTGGGCTAACGCTTCAGTACAACATACTACTCGAGATAATCCGGCGTGGTGGCAGGTGGATCTGGGGCAAATGGTAAGCATACAAGCTATTAAGATCTATAATCGTACCGACGAATGCTGTGAATCCCGCTTAAGAGACTTTTATGTAATCGCATCTGAAATTCCCATAGGAGGTGAAAGAACCCTTTCAGAGTTGCTTGCAGATCCTACGGTAGCCTCACACTTTTATGAGAATTCTGCTCCCAATGAAGTAGAAATTCCTTTTGAAACCCAAGGGAGGTATGTACAAATTCAATTGTTGGATGCGGGCTTCTTACATATGGCTGAAGTAGAGGTTATAGGCTGTCCAACTAGTACCCAATCCCTGAGACTTTCAAACGTCTACGAAAATGAAGGCCCTTTATTAAAAGAGAACAGTTTATTGAAGATTTATCCCAATCCCTTCAAGCATGTTATAACCCTAGAGCTTAGTGCTGGCCTAGGGCATGAGGGTCAACTGAATGTTTTCAATTCCTTGGGTCAAGTCATAGAACACACATCCTGGAAAGATCGACAGTACCTTCGGATCGGATTAGATTGGCCCGTTGGGATGTACATCGTGGAACTTCGCACGGGGGATAAAATTGAACGAATTCAAGCACTGAAACACTAAACAACACTTTTTCTAGGTGTTTGTACTCAACAATAGACCTTAGATAAATACGGGGGCTCGTTGGGGCATAATGGAAGCGGGAGTAGGTCTCTAATTTGTGGACTCGATTTGACTTGCGTAGCAACTCTACGTGAATAAGGATTGGCGAAAATTTAATGATTACATAAACCCCTATTCCTTTTGTCATAATCCCGTTACGATACTTTTACCTTATGAAGGTAATATATCGAAAACCTATGATGAAAATTAACAGGTCCTATTTCACATTGATGTTTCTACTGCTCACATTGACGGCAACAGAGATGTTTGGACAGGAAATTATTGTTGAGCCTTATTTGCAAGATGCTACCCCTGAAAGCATCCACATTATGTGGGAAACTACTGAAGGTGGGGACTGTAAAATACTTTGGGGTGAGACAAAGGAATTAGCTAATCAATCGGAAAGGGTCTTTTCTATTGTAAACCATCGGCCTTCACAAATACACAGGGTAAAATTAGAAAATTTGTCTGCTTCGACTAGGTATTTTTATAAAGTTATTACCGGTGAAACTGAGTCAGAAGTTTATCATTTTACCACCCCCCCTTTGCCAGAGGAAGAAAAAGACTTCCATCTCCTTGCCTTGAGTGATATGCAGCGAGACGACAAACATCCCAACAAGTTCAAGGAGATTGTTGAGGAAGGTGTATTGAACTACCTTGCTCAAGAAAATGATGGGGAAGATATATTTCAAGATCTGGGTATGGTCATTATTCCAGGCGATTTGACGAAGGACGGACTGGTATATACCGATTGGACAAATGATTTTTTCCGACAGTCGCAAAAACTCTTACCTTATGTTCCCGTTTATCCGGTTTTAGGAAATCACGAAAGAAACAGCGATTTCTATTTTAATTATTTTCACTTGCCTGATAATGGCACTCCAGGTTACATGGAACATTGGTATTACAAGGACTATGGAAACGTTAGAATCATAGGGCTAAACTCTAATGATAATTATAGAATTCCGGCGCAGTTAGATTGGTTAGAAGGGGTTCTCGAAGATGCGGAGCAAAATGATGATATAGATTTTGTTTTTGCCCAGTTGCACCATCCTCATAAGTCTGAATTGTGGATTGATGGAGAGAGAGATTACACCGGAGAAGTAATTGCTCAGTTAGAAAAGTTTTCTGCAAAAACGGGAAAGCCTACTATTCATTTTTATGGCCATACACACGGCTATTCAAGAGGTCAATCGAGGGACCATACACACTTATGGGTTAATGTGGCTACCGCCGGAGGTCGTATCGATGAATGGGGGGAATATGCACAAACTAATTACGATGAGTTTTCCGTCAGCTACGCCGATTACGGATTTGTCTTAATGGAGGTGTCTGGAGGAGATGATCCAAAATTTAAATTAGTTCGTGTGAGTAGGGGCGATATCCCTCAGCCAAAAGAAAATGAAATAAATGATACCATAGAGGTTAAAAGATATGCTATAAAGCCCGATACCCCCACCTGTATTTCTCCTGCAAAAGGAAGCACAGTTTCTTCAGTCGAACTCCTATTGAAGGCTTCTGCATTTGCTGTATCTGATAATAGCGAACACGGAGCTACCCAATGGCAGGTAGCTCGCACCTATAATTTTGCCAATCCCGATGTTGACATATGGAAGAATCACCAAGATTGGTACAACAATCAGGATTTTAATGAGGGCATTGATCTCACTCAGCAGCGTGTAAGGGAATTGAAACAAAAAACGACGTATTACTGGCGGGTGCGCTACCGCAGCAAAGGCTTAACATGGAGCGATTGGTCAGCTACGCAAAAGTTTGTTACGGAGTGAGTGGAGGGAGGGTGCTGCTTTTTGCTGTTGCGCATGCCTTCCCAGGTTTTAACTGGGTACTCCTCCTTTAGTTTCAAGACCACCTCCCCCTTTGCAAGCAAAGGGTACTCCTCCTGAGAGGATGAGAAAAATTGGGGGATCCTGATCGCCGAATTACTTTTTCGTGCCAGTCTCTGGGAAGAGGGTATATCTGCGGTTTCTTCGCTTGGCAAAGGTATGTAGGGTCCACCCCAATTGTATACCGATGGCATCGCTTACGTTTACCCGTCCCATGTAGTCATAGAAAATGCCGATTTTTAGTTGTTTTTCTGGTTTTCTCGGGATGAGTGAGGGCTGAAAAATGGATTTGAGATAGGTTTTAAAGTAAATTCCTCCGCTTCCCCATACAATCCGATCGCCGGCTTCTGTTCCTCGCGCTTCAACTCCATTGTAGATACCTGTAGTGATATTCCCCGAGGCTTCAATTCCTAAGCGCCTATTTCTGCTCAATGCCAACCAACTGGGTTCAAACTCCAAGCCCCCTCGTAAATTGTATTGCAAAGGTTGGTTGACGATGACAAATACGCCAGGCACAATAAACCCATTGAATTCAGGGGATAAGGTGTAGTGAATACCGAGGCTGAGCAGGGTGCTTCTGTAGGTATAATTGAAGCGTTGCCCCCTTGCTTCGAAGGAATCTTGGATGGGAATGACACTTTGGCGAATATCTGCGGTAAAAGACAAGCGCTTGATTTTATTCATTTCGATTTTGAGGGGCTGAGCATCCTCGCTTTTCACCCCGAAGTTGCTCAGCGTCGTCCTAAATAAATAGTCCCCCGGACTGAAGGTAAAGGAAGAGTCGATGTGCAGTTTGGCCATGATACGTACTCCATTTCTTTCATTCTGGACAGGGTCGCCATAAATGAGCTTAAAGGTCGACAGATTTGCCTTATTTTGGTCCCTTTCATGTAAGCTGCTAACACTTATGGAGGAGAAAGCTTGCTTATTGACATATTCCAACTGAACGTTTAAATCCTTTGAACTGCCTAAGGCCTGCTCCGATGGTAATTCGATTTGTAGGGGAGGACTCTGGGTCAATTCAATCTGGTCTAATTCAGAATAATAGAAGGGCCTTCCCCCAAAATCCCAATAATATAGGGGCAGGGTTGCCATCTTTGTTTGCACAAAACGCACATTCCGAATCTTAGGAGCTTCTATAACGTGTATGGAAATGGTATCTTCCTTAGAGGGGTTTATGCGGTCGTTTACACCTAAGACAATTTGGTATTGGCCGGTATCTTTTAAAACAAAATTTTGGTAAGGAATATTGGGTTTAAGGGGGAGCAAGGGGGCTTTTTTATTTTCCACCGAATACCATCTGTAGAATAAGTCTCCCTCAGGGCTATCAAAATCTGTAACACGGGCTTGAAGCGAGAGGGTATCGCCTACACCAAAGTAATAGGTGTTCCCCTCTTTGGTTCCATTTGACTCGATGTATGCTTCCGGCCTTTGGTTGGTTTCCTGGAATACTTTGTGAATGGCAAAGCGGAATTCCTCTTTGATATTGGTGTTGCTAATTTCGCTCAGACTAATGATGGATGTCGCACTGGACTTATAGACAGGCTTCTTATCCTGGCCTGCGTTTTTGGCAGAATCTATGTCATATCTTACGAATTCAAAGAATAAGATTTCATCTATATTTTTGATCCGAACCTCAATTAAACTGTTGGCATTGGATATATCTGATCGTAGTAGTTGGTAGACACCGTCCCTATTGGGGTCGCTCCTTTTGCTTGCCGTACTTCCATAGTAGGTAGAAATATCCTCCATGAGCGATTCTGCATCATCCCCTTCCCTAAGGCGCATGATATTGATGATTTTATACCGCTTTTGGGAAGGTCCCGTATCTTCCGTATATATTTCCAGGTCTTCTAGTAAGTCTTCAATTTCTGGAATGAAAACCAGGTTTTCTTCGTTGGGGTCGAATATTAATACAACTACGGAGCTGTCTGTAGGACTTGATTGAGCTTGGGAAAAAGGGATAAAGGCCCATAAAAGGGATAGGAAAATCAAGCATCTTGGGAGGTGAAGGCTCATAGGGTTTTGTCAGCTAAGGGTTAATTTTTTTCGGTAATTATATGCCATTTTAGACGCTACGCCACTTAGGCATTTTCGGGTAAATCTTCCTCACCCGGTCTCAATTTATGAGACCCCCCTCTCCCGAGAGGGACTCTATGTAGGGCTATGCCCCATACAGGTCTTCCCTGGTGAAGTGGTCCCGAGTTTCGAGGGACCTATGGGGGAATCATAAGAAATTAGATAAGGTAAACTTGTATATAATCGCCGTTAGTTTTAGTCATGTACGGATAACTTTGTTGAAAATGCCATTGTGCTGTTCTTATAGACATTTTTTCAGGGAGGCTAAGATTATCGAACGATTTGTTAAAATGGTCCGATCAACTAGGTCATTGGCAAAGCTTTTTGCCTCCTCTTTGGTAGCAAAAACGATAGAATTTTCTTCTAGGTATACAGGAGGCAAATTCGAACAAGCGGATTGGTCTATTTTCAGGATAAGTTGGGCACCCTCTTTATTAAAAGAATAGCCATTTTTGAAAGAGGAATGAACGATATTTTCAGAGGGGTAAGTAAAGGCAATGGCTGTTTTTCCATTAGGACTATGCAGCATTCCTGTCGCGCTTTCTATTTCCTTGATCAACATTCTCCCCGAGGGTGATGCTATGCGGAAGGTTTTCGGGGCTGGTTTGGCTGGGCCATTGTCCGCTACATGGGGAATGAGGAAAGCCTTTGGAATCTCCACGGTGTCCTCTTGCGGGCTAATAGAAATTAATCTAGTCACTTGCTCGAAGTTGTCGTTTCCTAAGAACTCCAAGGTGATATTTTCCTTTTGATTCAGTTTTAAACTGAGGAAGATGTTTCCCCTTCCATCGGATATGGATTTGGCAGGGTATTCCAGCACTTGTACTGTTATGCCTTTGATGGGATTTCCCATAGAATCAAGGACTTGTCCATGAATGAGCGTAGCCGCTTTTTGCTGCTGAGTAAGCTGATCCTTAAATTTAAATACATCCGTCAGAAAGGGTATGAGGCTTGATACTATAACAAAAGCTACTACCAGAATGGCAATCCATTTTTTGTTCAGCAACTGCTTGACAAGCCTGTCTTTTGTGGATTCTTCAGTAGTAGCTTGGGGAATAGGTACATCTGCGTCTAGTTCCGTTTGATCTAGCTTGGCCAGTAGATCCCCCACCAACTTGTTGAGGGTAGTGTCAATATATTCGTTAGTCTCGGTATTGTTTATGATTTGAGATTGGAGCCTATTAAACCTTGTCTGTAGAGAAACCACATTTAGTCCATTTTCGGCCATTAGTTTCAAAGCCTCCTGTAAGTCATTATCTTGAATCAGCAATTTTACTCGCTGCTTATAATCGTTGGTCATTTTGTGTCCGATGGTACCAGCTAAAAAAAATACTAATTACTTCTATATTAGTTAATTAGCCCAAGTTAATTTTTTTATCTGGAAAATCGATGCCTAGGGAAAATTTCTAAGGCTTATTCTTCTTCCTTCAACCACACAGGCTGCGTAGTAGACTGATGCGCTTGCCCCAAGATATCCCGATACAGATCTGGTCTTCTCGCATTGCGATAGCGATACCCTCCCGCTAAGGTCAATTTGTCTCGGGTAAGCGTGGAAAAACACAATTCATCTTCAAAAGAAGAGATTTCTGCCTGGATCTCCCCATAGGGATCAAGTATGAGAGAGCCACCGGGTTTAAGGTGTTCTCCATCATAGCCAATAGGGTTTGAATAGACATAGTAGACTCCATTGTCATAGGCCCTGGCGGGCAGCCAGCGCAACAACCAGCGACGGCCCTTGGGGCCATCAAATTCCATCCGCAGGGGAACGGGGTCCAGGTGGCGGTTTTGCCATAGCTCATCTGCCACGTAGCCTCTACCCGGCATAGCTGAAGGGGTACAACCCGTCACATGAGGAGCGAAAATGACTTCTGCTCCCAGTAGGGTAGTGGCCCTAACATTCTCAATGACATTGTTGTCGTAGCAAATCAGAATGCCGCAGGTCCAACCCTTGAGCTGAAATGTTGTATAAGCATTTCCGGGGGATAGGAACTTGCTGATAAAGCAATGTAGCTTTCGAAAGCGGGCCTGGAGGCCGTTTTTGTCTACACAGAGGTAGGTGTTGTAAAACTTGCCTTCTTCCTCTTCCACGAGTCCAGCCAGAACCGTAATGTCGTATTCCTTGGCGATCTGTATGAGTTTTTGGGTGCTGGGACCGCTGGGGACGGGCTCGGCTAAGTCTGCTAACTCTGCTTTGCTTAAGTTTTTGGTGAAGGTATAGGCCGTGATGGACATTTCGTGAAAAGAAACAGCATCGCATTTTTTTTCTTTGGCTTGGGCCGTTAACCTTTCTATGACTGACAGGTTATACGTTTTATCTCCATCTTTAGGTTGGAACTGGGCGCTAGCTATGCGTATGGGGGGTATTTCTTTCATGTTATTTTGCTTACAGCAATTAAACAGGTGATAGGTTAACCACAGCGTATCGCAGAGTGTTTTAAAAAGTACACGGAGATAGAAATTTTTAGAGAGATGTATAAAAAGGATTATTTTGTATGAAAAACTCTTTGGCTCTCTTTATTCTCTCCGGTTTCTCTGTGGTTTAATATCAATGGTTCATTTTTATATGTGGCGAAAAGTAAAAAAAATTAACCATTTCTCATGCTAAAAATCTCCTGGTCTCCCTTGTACAAGCATCCCCTTCCGGAAGGGCATCGCTTCCCTATGGAGAAGTATGAGTTGATCCCTGAGCAGTTGTTGTATGAAGGGACCATTACAGAAGCCAATCTTTATGATCCGGGCAAAATCACAGAAGAAACCGTCTTGCTTTCCCATTCTGAGGAATATTGGGCGCGGGTGAGGGACCAAGAACTCACGCCCAAAGAGCAACGCCGAATGGGCTTTCCTCTTTCTCCCAGGCTAGTAGAACGGGCCTTGTGTATAGCATCAGGAACCATACAAAATGCCTATTTCGCCCAGGAGTTTGGGGTGAGTATCAATGGAGCGGGGGGGACCCATCATGCCTTTAGGGATCGGGGAGAAGGCTTTTGTTTACTCAATGATATGGCGATTGCCTCCCATTATTTGTTGGAGAAACAGGTTGTGAAGCAAATATTGGTGGTGGATTTAGATGTCCACCAAGGAAATGGGACGGCTGCCATTTTTCGGGGAGATCAACGAGTCTTTACCTTTAGTATGCATTGCCAGGCGAACTATCCCCTTCAAAAAGAGCAATCTGATTTAGATATTGAGCTGCCTGTAAATACATCCGATGAGGCCTACCTCAAGATATTAGGTCAGCATTTGCCAGCCTTGATAGAGAGCGTACAACCCGATTTAATATTTTATCTTTCTGGGGTAGACATTTTGGAGACAGATAAGTTGGGCAAACTTGCTTGTACCCGCCAAGGCTGCAAGGAACGCGATCGCTATGTATTTCAGACCTGCAAATCCTATGGGATTCCGGTTGCAGTATCGTTGGGAGGGGGCTATTCTCCTTTGATTAAAGACATTGTGGAGGCACATTGTAATACCTTTCGGGTGGCTCAGGAACTGTGGTTTTAAGCATACAGAAAGCTATCAAAGCTGGTCAACCGGGAATTTTTTCTTCCCACTTACCCATAAAGGATGCCTCAACTTTTCGGAGGGTGAGCTTATAGATTCTTGTAAGTTTTCATGGGTATAAATGGCCTGCTCATCGATCCACTTGCGGAATTTCTCCGCATACTGAACAGTAAGCCATTTACTGGGTGTCAGGAAGGCAAAGTTTCCTCCGGATTTAAGCAATCGAATACCCAATTCCATTAAGTAGATATAGTAATTGGCTTGATGATTATAGCTGGCATATCTTTCCTTGAGGTAGGGATTAAAAGACTGAAAAAGCTCTTGACGGAGAGAAAGAGGAGAGGAAAATACTGCATCAAATCCTTGGTATACTCCCTTTGAATTCCATAAAAAGGGAAAAAGTTCCTTCCAATTGAGGTAGCTTCCCCAAAAATCCTCCGGGTCATTGAGCTGTGCTTCGAGGAGCTTGATTTGGGTTAACAGGTGGTCTTGCTCTGATGGCTCGCCCCTGTTTGAGCCCTGCTCAAAGGAGGGACTGGGTGAATCCCATAGGGACAAGGGTTGCTGAAGTTTGCTATATCTGTTTTTGAGCTCTAGTAACTTTCCCTTTCTAGGGTCTACAAGGTCAAGGTGTGCAAGGTTTTGCTCATTGGAATGGGATTGAAGGGGACGAATGCTGAGTAAGGGATTCCCAACCTGTATGTGGGGAGAGAAACCTGCTAGACTCACCCACTTAAACTGTTGTTTGCCAGCGTATTGATAGCGATTGGAGATGAGCGAAAGCAGGAGCATGTTTTTAGCAACCTGACACTGAAAAGGAGAGGAGGCTATCCCGTATAGGCAATGGTGAATGATATCCCATTTGGTTTGAAATAAGGCTTCATGTACCTGGCGTTCGTAGTTTCCAATTGAATCTCCATTGCTTTCTACCGGGTAGCCAATTAGGGTGCCTTGCTCATTAAAGGCCCATAAGTCATGGCCTACCCGCTTAAGCCTAAGTTCTCCGAGGGCTTTTCCCGACTTATCCAGGAGGCATCCCAAATCCCGAAATACTCGAATTAATTCATGTAGTACCGTAAGTAACAGAACTCCATGTCCTGCATTGGGGTCGCATATCTTTAGTTCCAACAGGGTTTTTCGTACCTCTTGTGCGGGTAGCTTCTTTATGTGGAGTCGCAATTCTTCCCAGTTTTTGCAGTCCCAGTTCTGTCGGCGATTAAAAAGCCCCAAGATTAATTTGTGTAGTTCATTTTCTATATGGGCACCTAAAAATGCAGGAGCCTGATAGGTTTGTAGGGCGTTCTCTCTTAGCAAAGAAAGCCAGATTTCTGACCACAGACCTGGAGTGAGGGGAGCATATGGAGTATCTCGCAGGGCAATTTGGGCATGAAGAGAAATATTCTGTTGTTCGTAGATTTTCTCCCAATAACTGTTGGGGGGTATCTCTTTATCGAGATCCAAGTTTTTGATCCCCGTATGGGAATAGGGCTTCATGGCTTTCTGTAGAAGGGGTAAAATTTCGTTCTTTTTTGTCTAGGATACCTTGTTTTTCTAGTTGTATCAACGATTCATTTCCAATCCAGTGCTGTAACAGTTGTCTGTGGAGGTAAAGAGAGGCGAGCCTTCGTTCCCGCTGATTCCCTTTGTGAATAATATTTTGTGAGGGATTTTGAAGGAGACGGTAATAACTTCCATCGGCCCTGGGAACAAATTCCAAGCCCATGAGATAGGCTATTTCCTCCTTTATTAAGTAGTTTTTTCTCTTAGTAGGAGGAGCTATCTCGCCTATATGCAGGAGAAAAAGGCCGATAGGTACCAGTTTTTCGGTGAGGGATTCCCAAGATTTGTTGAGGCCTGTTTTCAACCCATATAAGCTGAAATAGACGCAGTCTATAGACTGTTGATCGCTCACGTGGTCGATCAGACGAAATAATGATTCAATAGAACGGTACTCAGGCTTACCAGTTTGATAACCCAGGTAGAACTCGAGTAGGCTTTGTTGCTGGCTGAAAAGGGAAAAAAGACTTTGACGAGAAAAGAAGTACCATTCATAGACATTGGAAATCAGGTAATATCGAGGAACCCGATTGGAATTTTTGCCTTGATTTTTTGCTGAAATTCCGGCTAGTACCTGAAGAATCATTTCGTAGTATGACTGCCTATTGAGGGACCTACTTGTAACCATTTGCCCCCTATTCTCCGGATGTTGAATGTTGAGGTAGAGGCTATTTGTAGGGCCAAAAGAAAGTAAATATTGATGGTCACTTATTACCTCTTTCTCAAGATGAGATTCCTCTATTCCGATTAGGCTAGAATGGAAATGGATGGCTAGATGAGCAAAATGTTCCACCGATTGGCTCTTTTCCAAGCCTTCATCTAAGCGAATCAACATTTGGTTGAGCTGCATAGCCAAGACCTGATAGGCTTCCTGACTCAGGCCGTGGGTGAGCAAGCTATCCGGCACCCGGAATGATGGAGGATATACTTTGAGCATTTATTTCCTCACAAAGATACCGGTAAAAGTTGAGTTATGGTAACAACATGGTAGCACCTGGTCCGACTGGGATATCCAGTAGAATCCAAATGATCATCATGATGGACCAACCGATCAAGAAGGCGATAGAGTAGGGGATCATTACCGAAACTACGGTACCTATTCCTGCCTTTTTATCGTACTGTTGGACAAAGGCTACAATTAGGGCAAAATAGGACATCATGGGCGCAATAATATTGGTAGAGCTATCTCCAATTCTATAGGCTACTTGCACAAATTCAGGGGTATAGCCCAATTGCATAAACATGGGAATGAATACGGGAGCCATGAGGCCCCATTTAGCCGAGGCACTGCCCATGAAGAGGTTGATAAACGCCGAAATAAAAATAAGGCCGAGCATGAGAGGTATGGGGTAAGCTGCCAAGGGTTGGAGGGCTGCCGCACCTTTGATGGCTAGTAAGGTCCCCAGGTTGGAATATTTGAAGTAGGCGACAAACTGAGCTGCAAAGAAAACCAACACGATATAGGTACCTAAAGTAGCCATGGTTTTTCCCATCCCTTCCATTACATCTGCATCGCTTTTGATGGTGCCAGCCCCAATTCCATAAGCTATACCCATGAGGCCTCCCGCCAGGAATATAAAGGTTACTATACCTCGGAGAAAGGGGGATCTCAAAATACTTTGATCGGGGCTTACCTCCAGGTTTCTGAGAAAACCTTCCGCAGGGATTAAGCCCCACAGAACTATCCCTGTCAGAATCAAAGCAGTAAGCATGGCATATCTGAGACCTAGTTTTTCTTTAGGGGTCAATTTATCCAAGGATTGAGGTGGGACATCTCCAGTATATTTACCCATTCTGGGTTCTACAACCTTTTCCGTAATAAACCAGCCGATGAAGGTGATCAAAAAGGTAGATACAGCCATGAAATAATAATTGGCAGCGGGATTGACGGTGTAGCCAGGAATTTCACTAACGGCGGCTTCCTGGGATAAGCCAGCCAATAAGGGATCTACTGTACCCAAGAGCAGGTTGGCACTATAGCCACCTGAGACGCCCGCAAAAGTTGCTGCCATTCCGACGATGGGGTTTCTTCCTGCTGCGAGGAAGATGATGGCTCCCAGCGGCACCAGTAGTACGTAGCCTACTTCACTGGCGGTGTTGGACAATACCCCTGCGAATACCAAAACAACTGTCAGCAGTCTGGGAGGAGCTTTTAAGACCAGCATTTTTAGGGAAGTGCCAATCAATCCACTTCCTTCCGCTATACCGATCCCCAGCATGGCTACCAAGACGGTGCCTAAGGGGGCAAAGCCCGTAAAATTGTCTACCATACTGGTGAGAATCCAATGCAGCCCTTCAATGGAGAGCATGTTCACAGGCTTTATAACTTCCTGGGATCGGGGATGGATAGCTTCCCAGCCCATCCAGGAGCTAAATCCCGATACGAGAATGGCTACCAGGGCCAAGATGGCAAATAATGTGGCGGGATGAGGGAGGGCATTCCCTCCCTTTTCGATGATGGTCAGGAAACGGTCAACCCAACTACGCTTTTGACTCATGAAATACAAGGTATTAAGAGGTAATATTCTGTAAGCTAATTGAAAGATTGTTATCAATTTCAATTACGTGCATAAAGTAAATTAACTTTTAAAAAGCTTAATGCATAAAATTGTCCGTAAAAATCAGAGAATCCCCTATCTTTCGACAAATTTTCAGAATGGCCGTTACCACCTTATTTTTTCTCCGCCACGGGGAGACCGATTACAACAAAAGGGGAATTGTTCAAGGGAGTGGAGTAGACTCAGATTTGAATGAAACAGGAATCAGTCAAGCCCAGGCCTTTTTTTCTTACTATCGACATTTGGGCTTTGATGCCATTATCGGCAGCCGTTTGCGTCGAACGCACCAGACGCTAGCTCCTTGGTGCAATTCAGGTTACCAATTAGAGGTAGCTCCCGGACTAAACGAGTTGGGCTGGGGTATTCATGAGGGGAAGGTTCCCACCGCTGAACAGCACAAGGATTTTTTATCCATCAAAGATCGCTGGGCCCAGGGAGAAGTAGATTTACGGGTTCCCGAAGGAGAAAGCCCCGTAGAGGGCTGGAGACGAGGTTTTCAAGCGATTGAAGAAATCCATGAAACCCATAGAGGTAAACACTTGCTGATTTGTTCCCACGGCAGACAGCTACGAGTACTTCTGAGTGGATTACTCTGTGGAGACCTTTCCAAGATGGAGGTCTTCAAGCAGCCCAATACAGGTCTGCATGTGTTGGAGATGAAGGACCCTAGGCGTTTTCGGGTGCACACCTTGGCGGATGTGCGGCATTTAGAGGGGGGGGTGAATGGTTAGATAGTCGACAGTCCACAGATTGGGTTGGTTAATAAGAGGTTAAATGGTTGGATAGTCGACGGTCCACAGTTTGGGTTGGTTAATAAGAGGTTAAATGGTTAGATAGTCGACGGTCCACAGATTGGGTTGGTTAATGGGTTAGATAGTCGACGGTCCACAGATTGGGGGTTCTTGAGCCATACTAGCCTTCACAACCTAGACTGTCGACCATGGACCATTAAACTATCTAACTAGCATTTTTCTTACTATCTTTGATCTATGTTTGAAAACTTAACTCAAAATATTGATCAGGCTTTTAAAAAGCTGAAGGGAAAAGGGAAGATCACCGAGATCAATATTGCAGAAACATTGAAAGAAGTCCGTCGCGCCTTGCTGGATGCGGACGTGAATTATAAGGTTGCTAAAGAATTCACCAATAAGGTAAAAGAGGAAGCCCTTGGACAAGATGTCTTGATTTCGGTTTCTCCAGGACAGCTCATGGTGAAAATTGTCCACGACGAGCTGACCAAACTAATGGGGGCGGAGCACGAAGACATCAATTTTGCTAAAAAACCGCCTACTGTCATCTTGATTGCAGGACTGCAAGGATCGGGTAAAACCACTTTCAGTGGTAAGCTGGCCAAGATGCTGAAGGGAATGGGAAAAAATCCGCTACTGGTTGCTGGGGATGTATACCGCCCTGCGGCGATTGACCAGTTGGGGGTCTTGGGAGAGCAGGTGGAAGTAGAGGTGTATTCAGAAGTCGAAAATAAAAATCCAATAGAGATAGCCAAAAATGCCGTAGCGCATGGCAAGAAGAAGGGGAGGGATGTCGTCATTGTGGATACCGCAGGACGTCTGGCAGTAGACGAGGAAATGATGGTTGAGATTGCTGATATTAAGTCAGCAGTCAATCCGGATGAAATCCTTTTTGTGGTGGATGCTATGACGGGTCAGGATGCCGTGAATACAGCCAAGGCCTTTAATGATCGACTAGATTTCAATGGAGTGGTTCTCACAAAGTTAGACGGGGATACCCGTGGGGGAGCGGCCATTTCTATTCGTTCTGTGGTTGAGAAACCCATTAAGTTTGTCGGTACAGGGGAAAAGCTGGGCGACTTAGACCGCTTTCATCCCGGTCGTATGGCTTCCCGTATTCTGGGGATGGGCGATGTTCTTACCTTGGTTGAGCGGGCTCAACAGCAGTTCGATGAAAAGCAGGCAGAAAAGCTTCAGCGCAAGATCCGAAAGAACGAATTGGACTTTGATGATTTCTTAGGCCAGATTCAGGCCATCAAAAAGATGGGAAATATCAAGGACCTCATGGGAATGATTCCGGGGATGGGTAAACTCACCAAGAATATGGACCTCGACAATGATTCTTTTAAGCACGTAGAGGCCATAATTTACTCCATGACCAAAGAAGAACGCTCCAAGCCCCACCTGATCAATGGTTCCCGCAGGCGGAGAATTGCCGATGGCAGCGGACGGACTGTCCGTGAGGTTAACGAGTTGCTCAAGCAATTTGAAATGCTCAAAAAGACCATGAAGCGCATGAATAAGATGGGCAAAAAAGGGCGCAGGGCCGCGATTAATCCTTCCCAGATGTTTGGGAGGTGATAAGGGGGAGTTGGGAGCCGATATACCACAGTCCACGGTTTATTGAGGAGAGAGCCAGAAGGAGAGACTCGTTACCCCTCATGAGAATTACTCTCCCCTCTCTCCTAACACTTAATAGCTCAAATTGTGGACCGTGGACTATAGACTAAAAAACTAATCATAAACTATCCCCCTTATGCTCCCTTCCCTTCGCTCTCGGCTAAGCAATAGCCATCCTACCACTTTTACCATTTATGCCACAGTTGCAGCCTTTTGTGCCTATATGTGCATGTATGCCTTCCGAAAGCCCTTTACAGCTGCCACCTTTGCCTCTGGGCCTATTATATGGGGACTAGATTATAAGTCTGCACTTGTCATTGTACAAGTATTGGGATATATGTTGTCAAAATTCATTGGGGTGAAGGTGATATCAGAAATGGATCCCAACAAAAGAGCTGCTGCAATTTTGATACTTATTGGTATTGCCGAACTAGCCTTATTGGGCTTTGCCTTTGTAGCTCCGCCTTATAATGCGATCTTTCTCTTTTTCAATGGACTTCCACTGGGTATGATTTGGGGCCTGGTTTTTTCCTTTTTAGAAGGACGCAAACAAACCGAAATTATGGGCCTAGGTCTTTGTGCTAGCTTTGTTTTTGCTTCCGGTTTGGTCAAAGACATCGGAAAATTCCTGATGGCCAATGGCGTTTCTGAATACTGGATGCCCTTTTGTGTAGGAGCTATTTTTGCCCTCCCACTCCTCTTTTTTACCTGGATGTTGGTCCAGCTACCCCCTCCTGATGATGCGGATGAAGCCGAACGTACCAAACGGGTACCGATGGATGGGAAAGCCAGGTGGGCTTATTTCAGAAAATTAGCCTTGGGTATAGTCCTTTTGGTCGCTGTTTACACCATCCTTACAGCCTATCGGGATTTTCGGGATAACTTTCTGGCAGATATTTGGGCAGATTTGAGAGGGGCGGACAACCAAGTAAACTTTTCTGCCACAGAAACCCCGGTTTCTATTGGGGTGTTACTCATTTTAATGTTAATCGTTCTGGTTAAGGATAATATGAAGGCCCTTATGGTCAATCATTTGGCTGTGGGGTTAGGTGTCTTATTGGCAGGAGTGAGCACTTGGGGGCATCAGCAGGGGTGGGTAGGGGATTACACTTGGATTATCATGACCGGTTTTGGAACCTATATCGCCTATATACCCTTTAATAGCATTCTATTTGACCGTCTAATTGCCACCTTTCGGCACGTCGGGAATGTAGGCTTTCTGATTTATTTGGCCGATTCTTTTGGTTACTTGGGGAGTGTCGGGGTCTTGTTATACAAAAACTTTGGGGCTGGGGAGATCAGCTGGTTGAACTTCTTTAGGCAGATATCCTATGCCCTGGCAGCTATTGGGGCTATTGGAATTATATGCTCGTCTATTTATTTTTTCTGGAAAAAGCGCCAGGTCGCTCCAGAAGTTCCCTTCCCAACACCACCAACTTAATTCATCATGGAAAAACAGAAATTAATTGCCAAAAGGGGGCTTTTCCTCTTGGGTCTTTTTTGCTTCACTTCCCTTACCTCGATTTGGGGCCAAGATTCCTTGCACGTTCCCTCCATATCAGAAGTCATATCCTTGAAAGGCGTAGGAAATCCTCAGATAAGCCCTGATGGAAAGCACGTTGCCTTTACCCAAACTCGGACCGATTGGAAAGAGAATCGTTATGATACCGAAATCTGGTTGAGTAGAGAGGGAAGTGAACCTTTCCAATTGACTCATAATCCAGAGGGTAGTAGTAGCAATCCCAGTTGGTCTCCAGATAATAAATGGATTGCTTTTCGATCCAAGCGAGGCGAAAAGAGCCAACTCCATATAATTTCTGTTTTGGGAGGAGAGGCCTTTCAACTGACCCATGAAAAAGAAAATATCGGTAGCTATGCATGGTCCCCAGATGGGTCGAAAATGGCCTTCACTATGGCCGAGAAAAAGAGCAAGGAGGCGGAAAGAGAGAAGGAAGTGTGGGGCGCATTTGGGGTGGACGAGGAAGAATATACCAACTCTCATTTGTGGGTAATGGATGTGAAACTCCCGTTGGAAGACCCCGCTGAGTGGCCCTGTTTGCTTGCGGACTCTTCAGATTGTCTGGAATGGCCCAAAGCCCGTCAACTTACTCATGGGGATTTTCATGTAGGAGGATTTACCTGGAGCCCTACGGGTCAGCATATAGCCGTACAACATCAGCCCAACGCTAATCTGCTCTCTTTTATGAAAGCCGATGTTTCTATTTATACCCTGGAAACTGAAGAATTGGCAGGAGTGATTAAAAATGAATCGGTAGATAACTTTCTGACCTGGGCCCCTGATGGCAAATCCTTTTTGTATTCCTCGGCTTTGGCCAATGACAGCGCAAATTTTTACACCAATACCTCCGTTTTCCATTGGGAATTGGCTTCGAAAGAATCGAGACAAGTCCTAGAAGACTTCGATGAGAATCCCTTCAGTTTCCGATGGACTCCAAAGGGAATCTATTTTCGAGCCAATCAACGGACTCAAACCCATTTATTTTACCTAAACCTAGAGTCTGACGCTTTCGAAAAACTAGATACAGGTTTTGATCTCTTTGGGTCATTTAGCCTCTCTAAAGATGGGGAACAAATGGCCTTTTCAGCTAGTACGGGAAATGATTTATCTGAAATCTACCTCACATCGAACAGTTCTTGGGACGCTAAACAGATTACCCAGGTTTCGGATCAGATTCAAGGCTGGAAGCTTGCCCAGAGCGAGCTTATTCGATGGAAAAGCAAGGATGGGAGAGAGATTGAAGGCGTTTTGCACAAACCCCACGATTATGATCCGAATAAGCAATACCCCTTGCTGGTGCGGATTCACGGAGGGCCCACGGGGGTAGACCGTCCTACTCCGGTTCCTGCCTACGTGTACCCTGCTCTACAATGGTTGGATAAAGGCTGCTTGATCTTACGGCCCAATTACCGGGGATCGGCGGGATATGGAGCTGAATTCCGAGCAGCCAACGTAAGAAATCTGGGTGTTGGAGATGCATGGGATGTGCTTTCTGGCGTAGATCACTTGGTAGCCCAAGGAATGGTTGACACCAGCCGAATGGGGGCCATGGGATGGAGTCAGGGCGGATATATATCGGCTTTCCTCACAACTACCTCCAATCGTTTTAAAGCCATTTCCGTAGGTGCAGGGATATCGGATTGGATGACCTATTACGTCAATACAGACATTCATCCCTTTACCCGACAGTATCTGAAGGCTGACCCCTGGGAAGATCCGGAAATTTATGCCAAAACTTCGCCCATGACCTATATTAAGCAGGCCACAACGCCTACCCTTATTCAACACGGCGAATTTGATAAACGGGTGCCTATTCCCAATGCTTACCAGTTGCATCAGGGACTGCAGGATGTGGGGGTTCCGAGTAAATTAATTGTTTACAAGGGCTTTGGGCATGGGATTTCCAAACCCAAGGAACGGCTCGCTGCAACTTGGCATAACTATATGTGGTTTGGGAAGTATGTATGGGGGGAAGAATGGGAAGCCCCCTTTTTAAGTGTAGAAGAAAAAAAGAGTGAATGATCTAGATACAAAAAAATACCCCGCCGTTCCGCAGGGTATAGTGCTGTATATGTCTGTAACTGATTTAGTTACTCCATATAACAGATGTTATCTTAATGTAAACAAATTGTTTTAAATTTCCAAATGTTCTTAAATCAAATGTATCGAGCTATGGGGAAGCTGAAAATCTGGGTAGGGGCTTTATTATGGATTTTTCTGGTGCAAGCTTGTACTTCCTGGGGTTCTTGGCAGCGGGAGGAAGTTCGAATAGCCTTAGCTGGGAATCTTCTCTCTTCGGATCAGGAAGGGACCCTATTTTCGAATCTTACCATCGATAACCTTCCTGAAGGGCAAGAGGTTCTTTTGGACACCTTGAGGGAAGAAGACTTTTGGGAGCAAAACCTAAAGCAGTATAGTACCTTAATTCTGTTGGATGACCCTGAGCAGCCTCTTTCTTCTCAAGCACAAAATGGGATTCAACGATACTTAGAGGGTGGGGGAGGACTTATGCTAATGAGAACTGGTACCTACTCTGAAGAGGGATGGGCCTGGTATTCTCACTTAATTTCTAATAGCGCAGATACCCTATCCGTTATTCGAACCAGCCAGGCAGAAAAAGAACTATCTTCGTTTTTCTCCTATCAAAGTGGCAGGATCGCCTTTTTAGATATCGTAGAGCCTAAAGAGGGCCTTGGAGATCTAGTTGGTTCGGTAGAAAAATTTCAAGAAGCCCTAACTTATACTATAGGCGACAACCGCTATTACCCAGACCGCATTTTTAGCCTGGAAAGACCTGAGGAGAGCCGCTTTAGCAAGGTGGTGTTGGATAGCGATGATGTAAATGAACCTATGGAACTGACTTTTTTGGACCAAGGGAAAGTACTGTACATCGAGCGAAGGGGAAAAATGAAGGTATATGATCCACTTACCCAATCTACCCGAACCATTGCTAACTTCAGAGAGGTATGTACTGAAGGTAATTATGAGGATGGACTATTAGGGGTAGAGGCCGATCCCAATTTTGAGCAAAATCGCTTTCTCTATCTGTATTATTCCCCTCCTTGTAACATAAAAGAACAATACCTATCTCGTTTTTACCTGGACAAAAATGACTCCTTACATCGAGATTCTGAGAAAGTTATTTTAAAGGTGCCTGTACAACGAGAGACTTGTTGTCATTCCGGTGGGGCTATAGCCTTTGGACCGGAAGGGAATCTCTTCCTTTCTACCGGAGATAATACCAGTTCCAAGGAATCTGATGGCTTTTCTCCCCTAGATGAACGACCTGGAAGAGCTCCCTTCGATGCCCAAAAATCTTCCGGGAATACCCATGACTTACGGGGGAAAATTTTGCGCATTCGTGTAGAAGATGATGGAAGCTATTCTATTCCCGAGGGTAATCTATTTCCCAGGGATGGTTCAAAGGGACGACCGGAAATTTATGTGATGGGGGCTCGAAATCCCTTTAGAATATCTATAGATGCCCAAACTCAATACCTGTATTGGGGGGACGTAGGACCTGATGGGACGCAGGATGGGAAATATGGTCCCCAGAGTTTTGATGAATTCAATCAAGCAAAAAAAGCAGGTAATTTTGGCTGGCCCTTTTTTGTAGGAGACAATTTTGCTTATCGCTTCAGGGATTTTGCCCAGGATACGGTCGGTTCCTTTTTCGATCCGGAGGCTCCTTTAAACCGTTCTCCCAACAACACAGGAGATAGCCTGTTGCCCCCAGCCCAACCCGCCTGGATTTGGTATAGCAAGCGAAAGTCCAAGCAGTTTCCCCATTTGGGGCGAGGATCCAATAGTGCCATGGCAGGCCCCATTTTCTACGAAGAAGCGTACGATTCACGGTCTGCGGTACGTTTCCCTGACTATTTTAATGGAAAACTCTTTTTGTATGAGTGGGCCAGGAGTTGGATTAATGTAGTAGAGATGGATGATACGGGAGCTATCCGACAGATAGAACCCTTTCTCCGCAACATGGATTGGGTAAAACCCATCGATATGGAATTTGGGCCCGATGGCGCCTTATATGTCCTAGAATACGGTCAAAACTATTTTTTGAACAACCCGGAAGCCAAGTTGTCTCGGATCGAATACGCACCTGGAAACCGAGAACCTGTACCGGTTATTTGGGCCAGCGTGACGCAAGGAGCCAAACCCTTGAAAGTTGATTTTTCTGCAGAAAAGTCCTACGATATAGATGCAGAAGACAGCCTTAGTTTTCAATGGATGATAGCCGGGAAGAAGATAGAGGGTGTCCATACTTCATATGAATTTAAAGAGGAAGGAATTCACGATGTTACCTTGATGGTCAAAGATTCTAAGCAAAGTTTGGTTAGGGCAGAAGTTCAAATTCAGGTGGGCAATACCCCCCCCAAGATCCAGATCGCCTGGGATGGGAATCAAAGTTTTTATCGTAAGGCCAGTCCTATCCCTTACGAGGTGAATGTGGTGGATCCGGAAGATCAAAGTAAGGGAGGCATTTCTCCTGAGAGGATCTTGACACAATGGACCTACCTGCCAGACAGAGATGTTTTGAAATCAATTGAAAAAGATCCTGAGCAAGAGTTACCTGTGATCTCCAGGTATGCTAAGGGGAAGGAATTGGTTGAAAGCAGCGATTGCCTCAGTTGTCATGCCTTTGACACCCTTTCTGTGGGTCCTAGTTATATGGCTGTTGCTGAACGCTATTCAGACGAGCTTGAAAATGTAGCCTTGATCTCCGAGCGAATTGCTTTGGGAAGTAACGGGGTTTGGGGAGAAAAGATGATGCCCGGACATCCCCAACACAGCCAGGAAGAAATTGAAGAAATGGTGAAATACGTCCTTAGTCTCAATGATGAGGATGCGAATTCAGCTTTTTTGCCTCCTTCTGGGGCTGTTGGTGTAAATAGATTAACGAAGGAGACCCAGGAAGGAGTCTACGTTATGAGTGCGACTTATGAAGATGAAGGGGCTGGGAAACTTCCTCCTATCAAAAGGAGAGAGTTATTGGTATTACGTAATCCACGGGTGGAGGCAGAAGCCTTTAACAGGAGGGAAGGCTTAGGGGAGAGGGCTTTCGGTGCCGACCGGAACCAAGTGGTTTTGACCTTTCGAAAAAAGGAAGCTTTCCTGGGATTGAAGGAAATTGATCTGAGAGATGTTAAAGAGCTGATTGTCAAGCTACAAAGAAATTCTGGTTTGGGTATTACTGTGAGGCTAGATAGCCTGGATGGAGCCCAGGTGGGAAGTGTGAATCTTAGGCCAGGTAGCTCTGGGAAGTGGGAGGAGATTAGGATACCCCTCCAAGCTCGTAATGGGTTACATGAGGTCTTTCTTTTATTTAAATTAACTCCAGGCGCTAAGGGGCCGAGACCTGTGATAGATTGGGTGGAGTTTGGATTTTAGGCAAAATTATTCACGAAAAATATTACCATTCCATTCCCGCACAGGAAGGATAGATAGTTGTTAAGACTATATTCTAAAATATTGATAATCAGTATCTCTTGAATAATCTTGGATTTTTCAAGAGATATTTTTTTTAAATAGGCAAGCGTAAATTTTAAAAAATTGAATAATAATGGGAAGCTCATATGTAATTTCCCATTATTATTTTGTAACTTGCAATAGATAGCTAGCAGTTGACATGAGTCTAGGGATAGCGTACCATCAACTATCCTCCGCCAACTGCCTGCTACATCTACAAAACCAAAAGCTTTACTATAAGGTCAGTCAGTCAATGACTGGCCTTATTTTTTCTTCACCTTTGACATGCCACTTGAACTCAAGGTAGCTACTTCTGCTCCACCGGAGTAGGTAACTTTTCCCATTCCGGAAGAAGATATATCGATCAAGGTCGTTGCGTATACCTCTGCATGGCCCATTCCGCTGTTATCGATTTTCAGTCGAGTGGCTTTTAATTCTTGGGCTTCTATATTACCCATGCCTGCATTATCCAAGAATACTTGATTTGATTCACCGGTTAAATGAAGTTTTGCCATTCCCGATATGGAAGCTTCCAGCTTGTTGCACAGCAGTTCCAGGTTACTGGACCCCATGCCAGAGTGGCGTAGCCTAATTTCGTCTCCTTGAATGCGTGTTTCCCCTTCTAGGGATACCATGCCAGAGAGTGAAATTTTCTCTACTTCAACCATGGTGAGGTAGAGATTCATCTCAGTCCATTTGTTGATGTTGGTATCTTTTTGGAGGGAAACTACTAGGGTTTCTCCCTTCTTGTCAATTTCAATGAAAGGCATAAGGTTGGCATCAGCTTCGACTTTGAGGCTATTCTCTTGCCCTTGTCTTAGGTAGACTTTAAAGACTCCGCCAACGTCAATTGATGAAAAATTGCCTACTTCCCGACTTTCTTGTATTACGTTTCCATCGCCTTTTATGCCTCTTTTCTTGGAGTATTTTTGAGCAAGCAGGCTTTCAGAAACGAAAAAGCATAGCAATAGGGGAAGGAGCAAGTGGATTTTTTTGGAGTAGTTCATAGGTTGAAAGTTTAATGGATGAATGCAATCAGATTAGGTAGGTTTCATAGCATTTCCTGTCAGTTGTTGTTTACAGGATTATAGATGTCGAAAGTCGAATAAAAGTTGCATTGACCACAAAAATATTTTCAAATAAGGCCAGGAATAACCCTATGTGATAAGAAAAGGAAGATAATTATTCAGGAGACAGGATTAACAGGATTTATAGGGTATATGGAAAGATATTCCCATTAATCCATCCTGTTGATCCCATTAATCCTGTCCGAAAAGAACTAGATGTCAATTCAGAATTTAAGTAGTTTGCCTTAGAGAATACGCCCCTATTCTCTTTATTTGGTCAATTGTGCGGGTTGGCTGGAAGCTAGCTTAAGGGATTGGAAACAAGTGGTGCCTAACGCAATAACTAAGGAAAATATTCCTGCTACCGCAAATATTTGCCACCCCAATTCGCTGTGGTAAGCAAGCGTCTGGTACCAGCGTGAGACAATCCACCAAGCTACTGGTGCGGCCAGGAAAAAGGCTCCAGATACGAGTAAGAGGAATTCTTTGTTGAGCAGTACAAGCAATTGTGAGACAGAGGCCCCAAATATCTTTCGAATCCCCATTTCCTTGATTCTCCGCTCAGAGGCGAAGGCTGCCAGACCCAATAAACCCAGGCAGGAAATGACGATGGCGAGAAAGGAAAATATACCCGCTAATTTTCCTACGATCGCTTCACTTCGGAAGGTGCGTTCAAAAGAATCATCCAGAAATTCATATTCAAAAGGAAAGCCGGGATTACTTTCCTGATAAGCCTGCTCTATATAAGCAAGGGTTTCCAGGGGCTTATCCCCAGACAACTTGATAAAAAATGTCCAGGTATCTTGGGGATCCAAACGAATCAGGAGAGGTTGAATCGGGGTATACATAGATGAAAAATGAAAGTCTTTTATCATACCGATGATTTTACCTTCTCTTCCCCATAGAGATACGTCCTCTCCTATAGGATCTTCCATCCCCATGAGTTTAGCTGCGGCCTCATTCACCAGAATATTGGCTGAATCTAAGGCAAATGACCTATCGTGGCTGCGCCCCTTTATCACTTCCATCCCCAAGGTTTTGATGTAGTCATAATCCCCGGAGATAACACTTACCTCTGCCTTGAAGTCTGGGTCTTTGCCTTCCCATTTCAACCCTCCTGTTGATCTTCCGATACGAGTAGGGGACTCTCCTCCTACGGCAAAATGAAGGACACTAGGATGCTCACTGACTTTCTCTTTGAAGGACTCATGTTTTTGGATATGGTTACCCTCAATAGATATTTGCACTACTTGATCTCTGTCAAAGCCCAGGTTTTTCTGCTGGATAAACTGGATTTGTTGGTAGACGGCAATAGTCGCGATGATCAATACATTGGACATCACAAATTGAAAAATGACCAAACCTTTTCTGAGGGAAATGGAATTTGTTTGGGGTACGAATACGCCTTTGAGGACGGAGGTGATTTTGAAAGAGGAAAGGACAAAGGCGGGATAGCTTCCGGCAAGTAGTCCCATTATGAGGCTTATTCCTAGGGTAAGGGCCCAAAATGTGGGATCCATCCAAGGAAGGGAAAGAGACTTGTCGGCCAACTGGTTGAAATAGGGAAGAACCAAAACCAATAAGCCACAGGCCAGAAGGAAGGAGAACATGGCCAGTAGGCAAGCCTCCACGATGAATTGGCTCCTAATCTGGTGCTTAAAAGCCCCGATTGTCTTTCGTATCCCAATTTCTTTAGCACGGATAGAAGCCCTGGCAGTAGCGAGGTTCATAAAATTGATGCAAGCGATGAGAAAAATAAAGAGGGCTACTATGGATAGGGCTTTGATATAGGTGATCCGCCCTCCAGCCTGCTTGCCATTTTGGAACTGCGCATAGAGATGGATTTCTTCATAAGGCTGTAAGAATATTTCTACGTCTTCATTGGGGTCATTTTCCCTAACGATATTTTTTATGCGTTCGTTGAAGGCCTCCAGGGAAGTGCCCGCTTGGAGGCGAACAAACATATTATATCCTCCATTCCCCCAGTTATCTACCCAAGAGCTGTAGCGGTTATATACCCTTTCGGAGAGGAGAAAATCAAATTGCCAGGTAGAGTTTTGGGGTACATCTTCAAATACAGCAGCCACTTTAAAGACAAATACGACTATCCAGATCGATGTTCATGTCTAGATGTATGCTTATTATTTCCCCTAAGGCCAAGTTTTTCTTTTGCCATTCGGGGCCGAATAATTTGTTGGCCAGGGAGTTGGAAATGGCGATGTTTCCTGGGTCAGATAAGGGATTCTCCTGTTCCACCGCCAGAAAGGGATGGGTAAACAGGTCAAAAAACCCTTCCCCTACGTAATTCCCAGTGGCACGAAGGACTTTGTCCTCATAGTTAATGACGTTATCCAGGTTCCAGGATAAGGCTTCCGCTTGGATGACTTCGGGGTAATTCTCCTCCAAGAATTCCCCTACGGGCCAAGGGGTTGCAGAAGTGGTTTCTACTCCACCATTGTGAAACATATTGCGTTTTACGCGATAAATTTGGTCTCCATGTTCGTGGTATTTGTTGAAGGAAACTTCATCTTGAATCCACATCACGATAAGGAAACAAGCTGCTAGGCCTAGGGTGAGGCCAAAAACGTTTAGGAAGGCGAAAGCCCTGTGTTTGACAAGGTTTCTTACGCCCATTTTTACATAATTTTGCCACATAATATGAGATGTTAACAGGTTGAATTTTTTAAAGCTGCTGGGTCGAAAAAATAGAATGACGTGGTAGGCAAATAGGAACTTTGCGTATCGAAGATTGTGCTGCCTGGCATTTTTTCGAAAGGCTTCATACAGATCACCCTGGACTTCCTCCAAGAGGTCTTCATGGCAATACCACTCCAGGAATTTGTCCCAAAGGGAGGGGGGAAGTATATCACCCTTGGATGTTTTCTGCCTCATGGCCAATTTATTTAAAGTTGAGTTTGGGGGCTTGAGCCCATAATTGTTGGCGACTTTCCTGGATTTCCTTCAAAACGGAATGGCCCAGGGCCGTGATTTCAAACAAACGCTTTCTTCTGCCACCTCTGTCTGCCGTAGCGCCTCCCATATGAGAAGTTAATAGCCCCTTTTTCTCCAGTCTCTTCAATACCGTATGCACAGCCGGAATAGAGATTTTTCGGCCACTTTGTTCCGAGTAGGCTTCTGCGATGGATACCCCATAAGCTTCTCCATGCTTGATCAAAACCAGGAGCAATAGCATTTCTTCCAGGTTGCCTAAGGAGGGTTTCATTTAATTAGTAATTAGTTTAATTAATATTTGTATAACAAATAAAAGAAAAAATATCTAACTTAACAATAGGGGCTAAGGTAGGGGGAGAGATCCAGGGGCCAGAGGCATAGCCGTTCAGTTAAGAGAAATTTTTTCTTCTTTTCGCCCCTTTTTGGTACCCTTCCGCTGCGACCCCGTTTCCCTTTTTTCCCCTCCTAGGGGAAACTCAAAAGGGGTCCGGAAACGACCCAGGTATCAACTTGATACCTGGGCACAGTAATTGGAGAATCGTGATTCATCTCTCCCTATGTTTCGTACCTAGCGGAACGATTATAGGCGCAGAGGAGTATGTGGGTCTTCTAGTGAAAATCTAGGTTTACGGAGCCTCCTGAGGTGGACATTTGGATGGGCATTCCCCCTCCGTTCATGCTTCCATAAACTCGGTTCTTTTTCATAGTACCGGAGAAATTATTAGCCTCTACGTTTACTCTTCCTCCTTTGATATCGAGGTCCATTCCCAAGCCACTAGGGATGGTAGCATGTATACTTCCTCCACTGGTTCTCAAGGATAACCTTTCAGATAATCCGGATACATCGCAGTAGATGGACCCTCCACTCGTACTCGCTTCGATAGATTCAGCTCTGCCGCTGATACGAATCGTTCCACCACTGGTAGAGGCATCGATAGCACCTTTGTTGTTTTCCAATTTGATGCCGCCCCCAGAAGTTCTGGCATACATGTCACCCTCAGAATCCATGATGTCAATGCTTCCCCCACTGGTATTGGCCTTCAAATCACCATCTTGATTGGCAACTTTGATGCTTCCTCCGGAGGTGTTTGCCTTTGTTTCTCCTGATACATCATTTAGTCTAATGCTTCCTCCACTAGTAGAGAGAAAGTGTTCTCCTTCTACATTGGCAAGGCGTAGGCCTCCTCCACTGGTTTTGAGCTCAGTGGAAATGTCTGTGGGGGATTTAATTTCGAAGGAAATACTAACACGACGCCATTCGCTCATATTCTTTCGCCGCTTGGCTTCCAGAACAACGGTATTTCCTTGTTTTTCCATGGTCATTTCAAATCCTTCTTCAATATTCTCTACTAACTCATGAGAGGAAGGCAGGATCTTTCCATTTTTTTTGACGAAGACCTCTACTTCTACGCTATTGCCGCTGCTTCCCTCCACATAAATATGCCCACCGGATGTGCTTACATCGAGGTTACCCCCATTACTCAGGGTGAAGGATTCACTAAAGGAGGGGGATTGTGCTGATACGGTAAAAGTGCCAAAGGAAAGGCAGGCGATAGCGAGGGTAGCGATTCGAATAGTTGAGAAAAATTGTTGGGTAGGTTTCATAAGAAAATTATTAGGATGATTAGGTTGTAAGTGGCAAGATAATACGGTGCTGGGAAAAGGTTCTTCAAGCGAGCAGTAGAAATCCTGCCTAAATTTAAATTTAGGTCTTTTTACAAAGACGCAAGAAGGGGCTTGGGGGTTGCAAAAGATGAAAACCTGTTTCCTTCTACCAGCTATAAGCTAATTGGATCCACAGGCTTCTTCCATAGGCATCTACTCCTGATCCATGCATACGATAGAGTTTGTCCGTGAGATTTTGGAGTCCCAGGTGTATATCGAAAGTGGGGGTCTCCCAGCTCCCATAAAGATTCACGACCGCCCATCCGGGGGTACCGCCGTCTGGAATTCTGTGGTCTCTGATATCTCCCCCTGATAGCCGATCTTGTTTGCTGGCGTATAGGCATTCGCCCCGGATGCTGAAGGGACTATCTCCCCAATGATAGCTGACCCCGGTCCTTCCATTAAGCGGTGGGATGCGCCTTAAAGGGCCTCCGTCAGAATCTTCTCCATAGGTATAATTGAGATGGGTAAAAATCTTTCCTTGAGGGAAGGGAAGCTGAAATTGGCCTTCTATCCCTTGAATAGTGGCCTTGTCCACATTTTCTTTGTGAAAAACGGGTTCCCCATTGTACAACTCACTCCCCCGGAAGCTGGTGGGGACACGGGTAATCAGGTTTCTCAACTGGGTATGGAATAGGGCCAAGTGGGCGCTGAAAACAGCTGTCTGGGCCTTATATCCCAGTTCCCAGGTTTGGGTTCGCTCGGGAGCCAAGTCATCATTTGGGACCTCTATACCGCTATCAAAGGAACCAAAGCTGCTGACATCATTTATATTGGGGGCGCGAAAGCCTGTATTAAAAGAGGCAAATATGCGTTGTTTCCCCTGTATTTTGTACAAGGCTCCCACATTCCCAACTAAGGCCCAAGGGGCTAAATTCAGGTCGCCAAACTCACCATCCTCTGCCAATAAGCTGACCCCATTGAGGCGAAGGCCGCCAGAGAAGACCCAGTTTTGGGTTTCCCAGGTATGCAAGGAGAATACGGCGTAATTGTGTGCATTGGCCCCGTCGGGATATAAGCCCCTACGCGCCGTACGTACGCCCGTATCCTCCTCTTCGGTAGAAGCCTCGCTTTGGATGTGGTCGCCATAGTATTCCAGGCCAGAAAGGATGGTCCATTGGGGTAGGGGACGGCTTTGGAGTTCGAGGCTGAAACCCCAGGTTTCCACTTGGTCCTGCTCGCGAGAAATAGTGCTTTCCCCTTGGCGTTTTTGCCTTCTCCCTTCCAGGGAATTTTGAAAGGAAAGGGTTGCCTGTAGCTGTTTTAGCCAGGGATGGTCCTGCTCCATTTTCCATCGGGCGTAGGACAGGGACCTGCGTTGCGGATCAAAAAAGAAGAACTCTCGTCCTCGTTGAACCACCTGGTCAAAACGGCCTACATCTTCCTGGTTGACGCGTTGGTGGGCCAGGGTAAGTTGCTGATTTTTTGACAGTTGAATAAGGGCCTTGGCGTCCCAATCTTGTTCCTGGTAAGACGAAAATATCTGGAGGGAATCTCCTCCCACGATGAGGTTGCCAAAATCCTTCCAGCTTGCCCCCAAGCGGAAGGCCAAACGATCGCTGGAAAATTCCACCTCTCCCCGCGTACTGAGTTCCATGGTCTCCGAAAAACCCTCATCTGCCATAAATTTCCCATACAGCCTGCCTCCCCAACTGCTAGTGTCAGTAAGTGCCAGGCCCTTTGTGAGAATATGAACCGCTCCTCCCAGGGCATCGCTTCCATATTGAACTGAGGCAGCGCCTCGGAGCACCTCCACTTGACCAATTATCAAGGGATCGAAGGTATTGAGGTATTGGTTGGGCCCATAGCGATAGGTGGAGTTGTTCATGCGAATCCCATCTATCAGGAGCAGGGTTTGGTTGCCCGTAAGTCCCCTAACGAAGGGAGAGCCTCCTCCATGGTTGGTTTTTTGCATCCAAACCCCGGGAACGCCGATCAAGGCTTCGGCCATAGAACGCGGATTTAAGCGTCTCTGGTCTGCCTCGGTATACAGCGAGATACTGGCCGGGATATTAATGGAAGGATTTTCGTAGCGATAGGCAGTGATGACGACTTGATCCAAGGTATCTGAGGCTACTTGGGCAGAGGCAAAAGGAATGCAAGTGACCAGCGAAGCGATGACTAAGAGGGGCAAAAACCTGGAAAACATAAGCAAAGTGGGTTGTCTGTAGGGATATTGTTCTGCAATATCATGGTGCTATGTTAGGGTAACATTGTACCAAGATTAAGGAACAAAAAAAATTCTATGGAAAGAATAAAGGAAAAAGGGGGGAATGGTTTGATAGTCGACATGGTTTATTAGTCGACGGTCCACAGTCCATAGTAAAAGAAAGATTCCTGGCCGGGGAGACCAGGAACTTAACCTTAGTAATTAGCTGCACATCGTGAAACAAAGGTAGGGGATTGAAGGGCTTTGCTGGGCAATCTTAGATGAATGGCAGCTTAGATTCGATGAAGGGTTCTGGCTTTTCGGTGAAAATTTTCCTTTCCTTGACCACCACCTCCCTTTAGGTAAACAAAGGGACTCCTCCTAGGCCTGAGCGCGGAGCCGGGCTAGGAGGAGAAAGGATTGAGAGGCCAATGGCCCCAGATCTTAGCCCCCTTTCTCATCAAGGGGGGCGAGGCAGAATCCTGTATTCAGCCTGGGGGGTACATTCCGTATAGCTCGCTATTCCTCATAGGTCAAGCCAAAACCAAAGGGGAAAAGGGGATTCTGGCTATCATATGGGACGTCTTCTTTTTGGCCTTGGACGGCCTCCATAGATCGAGGTAACTCGATGGGGAGTTTGCCTTGCGGGGCGAATTCTCCAAAAATCACCGATAGCAAGGCTTCATCTGAGGCGCCAAAATTGGCGATTAAGGCCTGGGATTCTTCTGCAATTTCGGGGATTACGGCTGCGCGATCCAGGTAGATATCCACAACAGTGGGGACTTTTTGAAGGATTTCTAGTATCCGTTCTTTTTCCTTGCCTTTGAAATCCAGGTCCCCTTGGTGAAACATCCTTGACATGATATCATCTGTACGAGGAACATAGGGGGTCGAAAGTCGGAGGATGGCTAAATCGGCTTCTTCTGGGCTGGAAACGGGCTGTGCATATTGACCAAGAAGCTCTTCACTTAAGTTTTCGGCATATACTTTTAAGCGGTTCTTTCCTAAAGGAAGAATAGGAGTCCGGGAAAAAGCTTCATTTTTCAGTAATACCAGGGATTGTTTCTGGGCTTCCATCCCTTCTTGCATAAACTTCATATTGCCCACAATATCATAAACTTTGTTCTGATCCACATAAGGATCGTCAAAAAGACCTAGGGTAAATTTATCCCTAAGGATTCTGCGTAGGGAAGTATTGATGCGTTGTTCGGAGATTTTGCCTGCTTTGACCAACTCCACAATAAGCTCGGGTACTTTTTCACCCCCAAATTGGTCTACTCCGGCATTCAGGGCTTTCTGAATGAGTTCTTTGGGACTTAACTGTTCGAGGCCCCAACTTTTGGCCTCGGCAAAGGTCAAGCCCATAATGGAAATTTTATTGATCAAGGCCCAATCGGTACATACAACGCCATCAAATTTATATGTATCCCTCAGGAGGGTTTGTATGACCTGTTTGTTAAAACCAAAGCCTACTTCTTCCAGGCCCACTCCTTTTGGAATCCCATAGTAGGGCATGATTTGGCCGGTATGGGCCGGAAAAGCGCCCTTTTCGAAGGGAATTAAGTGGTAGTTGAAATGGTCTCCTGTATAGCTTTGATCCTTTCCATAGGAAAAGTGAGCATCCAGGCCATCGGTCTGAGGACCTCCTCCGGGGAAGTGCTTGGTCATACAGGAAACACTTTGGGGACCCAAGGTGTCTCCCTGGAAGCCATAAATGTAAGCAGCCGTCAGTTTGGCGGATAGTTCCGCATCTTCTCCAAACGTGCCAAAGATCCGGGCCCAACGAGGCTCAGTCGCTAAGTCAGCCATCGGGTGCAGGGCTTGGCGAAAGCCCACTGCCAAGTATTCTTGTCGGGCAATATCCGCGTGTCGGGCTGTCAAGGTAGAATCTCCGATGGCGGCCAGGCCCAAGGGTTCGGGCCATTGCGAAAAATCAGAGGCCATCATACTGGTAGCGGGATTGTTGCTAAAGCCGTGTCGGGGATCTGTGGCCAACGTTACGGGTATGCCCAAGCGGGTCCTCTCGGCTAGCTTTTGAATGGCATTGTTCCATCGAGCCATATCGATGGCTTTGGGTATCTGAAATAAGTTGAAATGATTCAGTTTTTTCTTCAGGACCAGTTCTGAATTCAACCCCAACATAAGGCTCATGGGATTGGTAGGCGCAAACTCTTCCATTAAACCTCCCTGACTTCCGATCCCAATGGGGCTAATAAAAAAGCACCCTGCCTTTTCTTCTAAGTTCATTTGCTGCAAGAGATCTTCCACTCGGAGAACGATCTCTTCCCGAGGATCTTCATAGGGATCCATGATGCCGTTTTTGTTTAGGTCTCTAAAGGGCACCTGGTCTTCTATCAACCTAGGGGCTTCGACTCCCGCCAACTGCATGTTTTTCTCAGATCGCATGGAAAAGCGGATGTAGGTTACTACGAGGAGTACCCCAAGAGCGATGATCAGGCTAAGAAGGAAAATTCCGAGGTATTTAAATACTTTTCTCATGAGCAAAGGAATATACACAAATATAGGAATCCCCTTGCGCAAAAAGTAATTCAGGGTTGTGGAGTAACAAGTTCTACTAAGATAGGGATAGCCTGAATCATTTTAGGGCATTTTTAGTTGATAATTCTCACCCGGCCTCAATTCATGGGCCACCCGCTCCTGTAAGGGACTCGGTATGGGGCAATGCCCACAAGAGGTCTTCCCTGGGAGCCTGGTCCGAGTAGCTCATTACGCGGACAAGTGGCCTTCAACTCAGCTCCTCTGCTTCAAATAGGTTGGAAAGAAAATCCTTCGATTTCGAACTTTCTATGCTAAATGCGCCTATTGTCAAACCATATCCAAAAAGGAACATTCCCAGGGGAACTAGTATGCTAGGATCGAAAATACCATTGAGAATAGAATTTACGACCAGTGCCACAAATCCCAAAAAAACCATACCCATCCAAAGAACCATGAACCCTATAACAAAAGGACTTATACGCATTTTTATGTCAATCGTCGCCCCATTTCCCGTAGGCTCTATTTTTCCCCTGATTGTAGGTAGGAAAGAATTTCTGTGATGAATGATTCGGGTCAATTCAAAATAGGTCCCATCAATAAATCCATCATAATATTGGTAATTGGCTTCGGTAAATCCCTTGGGGAAAGTCATGGGTTCCATTGGGTCAATATTTTCTTTGATCCTTTGCGCAATTTCTGCTGGGCTGAGCGAGGTCTTAAAGATGATGTTTTCAGAAGGCAGATAATTCAAAATGGATAGGGTATTTTTTCTGTTTTTAAATGTTGGTCTTTCTTGGCCTTTTCTGATGAATTTGGCAGATTTATATTTTGACCCCAGCTTCTCACTTTCTTTATCCTAAAAGAATGAATAAACTTAGCTCTTTTCTATTGGTAATCCTCCTGTTTCAGGCTTGTCAGCAGGCTCCAAAATCTACTGAAACCCTTCCAGACCGAGTTATAGACTCTATGGCTATACAACGTATGGATTCCACTTTAGCGTCTATTGTGTCCGAAAATGTGGTGGCAGGAGCCTCTGCGTTAATTTTTGAAAAAGGGAAGGAAGTATACTTCAATGCGTTTGGTTATGCTGATCGAGAGGAAAAGATCCCTATGGCCAGGAATACGATTGTTACGATCTATTCAATGACCAAGGCGGTTTCAGGGGTTACCCTGATGACGCTGTATGAGAAGGGCCTGTTCCAATTAGAAGACCCCCTGTCGAAGTATGCCCCGGAATTTACAGATATGCAGGTTGCTACGGGCTTAGACGAATCGGGGAAGCTGGCTTTGGAGCCCGCTAATCGGCCAATTTCCATAGCCGATATAACGAGACATACGGCCGGTTTTTCTAGGCGTGCTGACCTGGGTCTGGACAAACTAAGCGGGGAAGCGGACCTGTTGAATAGGGAGAGTACCCTATCTGAAATGGCCTCAAAGCTCAGTAAGCTCCCCCTGGGGTACCAACCTGGGCAGCGATGGGAATACGGAATCTCAGTAGATGTTCAGGCTTATTTAGTAGAAAAACTTGCTGGAAAGGCCTTTCACACATATATGGAGGAAGTAGTGCTTGACCCGCTAGAGATGAATGAGACAGGGTATTTTGTACCTGAAGACAGGAGAGATCGAGTGGCTGCAATTTATGCTAAAACGGATTCTACTTTGGACCGCATTCCGGACGAACGGGTACATACGATGAATTATCAGGAATGGCCCATGCGGCCTGGAGGCTGGGGACTTAAATCTACTATAGATGACTATATGAAGTTTGCGCAGATGCTGGTAAATGAAGGCACTTATGGAGACAAAAGAATACTTAAGCCTGAGACTATTAAGTTGATGTCTACCAATCATTTACCTGCTGTAGAGGACAGTAGCTGGCTCACCGGAAAAGGCCGTGTGGGTTTTGGGATTGACTTTGCCGTGCGAACAGAAGCGCCCAAAAGTCCAGCAGAGATGAATGGGGTAGTGGGGGAATTTTTTTGGGATGGGGCGGCCAGCACCCTGTTTTGGGTTGACCCCAAGAATGAGTTGACGGTGGTATTATTTGTTCAGGTAATGCCTTTTCAGGGGCAGGTGCATAAGGCTTTTAGAGATGCGGTGTATGGGCCTTATAGTCCTTGAAATGAACCCTAGGAATCCGACAACTTGTAAAATTTCACTGCATTTTCTTTGAATAGCTTCCGCTGATCTGATTCCAAGTAACCCGATACCAATTGAAAATAGGCATCATAAAGGGTTTCAAAACTAACTGATACCTTATCCATAGGAAAGTTGGAGGCGAACATGCACCTGTCCACGCCGAAGGTTTTCAAGCCGTATTCGATATGGGGGCCGATGGCATCTAGGACTTCTGCACTTGTCGCAGCTTGTTTTTTAAGGTGAAAATTAAAGCCTAAGACGGGCATGAGTAGGCCGCTCAACTTTACGTGCACATGAGGCAACTGAGCCAGAGCTGCCAGGTCTTCATACCAGGTCTCTAGAATCTGTTTGCGTTCTGCTGCCGTTTTTCCTACTCCGCCATGTTCGCCTGCCAGACCGATTGGGCAACCCAGATGATCGAGTACCATACGAGTATGGGGGACTTCTTTTGCCAATTGAATAAAATCCTTCAATTGGTGGGCATAGAGGTAGGCATCATAGCTGAGGTCCTTTTCTCCTAAGAGGGCCAAGCCCGCTTTAAAGGCATCCGTTTTCCAGGCATCGCCTCTGTGGTTGTGGTCCATAACGCCTTTGGAGGGATGGCTGGCGATCATGTCGCGAATGCCTCGGAAAGCCTGGCTGGCGGCTTGATGGCCTGCCAGGACTTTGGGAAGCATTTCCCGATCCTCTAAGTGGGCTTGCCCGATGATGGCTTTCGGTTTATCCTCCAAGCTTTCCAACCAAAGGGTTTCATTTACCATATCCAGGGGCTTTTTGCTTTCCCAGGCTGCTTGTATGTGTACGAAGCCTTCAATGTTATATTTCCCGGTATCTCTATGGTAAATAGGAGGTAAATGGGGCGTTAAGACGTAGTCGGCCAGGCCTACAAAGTTAACAGAAGCCTTGGGCATGAGGGTGCGGGTAACCGTTTCTAAGGTCTTGGGCCATTTTCCGAGGGTCTTGACCAAAGGAGTTACGGGTCTGGGAGTGGTATAGGGGTCCCAGAGGTGAATATGCGGGTCTAGGATGGGAATGGACATAGGGTTGGAAATGATCAATTCAACGGTAAAAAGGCCTTGGATTAGCCCAAGTCCCTTGCATGCTATTGAATCTAATGAATTTCCCGGAGATTATGCTTCATTTGGCTTCAAGGTTATACTCAGCGCAATCAAGCCCACCAAGAGCATCAAGCCACAGGCAATCCAGAATACGCCTGTTCCTACCCAGCCAAATAGCAAGCCCCCCAAGACCATTCCCAGGATACTAGCTGCACTTCCCATGCTTTCCCCATAGCCTTGAATCGTTCCTCTTTTGGAGTCATCCCCCACCTGGGAGAGAACGGAGAGGAAGGAGGGCCACATGAGTCCATTGCCCAAGGCATAGAAAGCTGCCGCCGTATAGACCCAGACGACGGTTCCTTGAGAAAATAAAAAAAACGATAGGGCGAGTAATAAGGCCCCGAAAGTAACCAGGGAAATATCTGATACCCTTTTAGACACCCACCCCAGAAGGGGGCCTTGGACCAATATCATCATGGCACTCAGAGAAGTAAAGAAGATACCCAATTGAAAGGTGCTCCATTCCAATATGCGGGAAGCAAAAACGGGAAAGCTGACATAGAAGAAGCTAAAGCCTAAAAAAGTAATGAAATAAATGATAAAAAGGATGGGGATGCCGGGTTGTAAGAGAATACCCCGAAAGCCTGTGTCTGGACAATGCTCCCGTTCATAGCAGGCTTTGTGCTCGACATGGAAAACCTTGCG
Organism: Bacteroidia bacterium; assembly: GCA_965263105.1. Taxonomy (GTDB): domain Bacteria; phylum Bacteroidota; class Bacteroidia; order J057; family J057; genus JBCCTX01. The sequence goes on from CBDHGL010000003.1 coordinate 4,709,763, forward strand.
TATGCTGAAGGGTTGATCCTGGGCGTCCATGAGGCGTGGATTACTTTCAGGTAATTGGGTTTGGATAAGGAAAAGGGCTACCAAAGAAATCCCTCCGGCGGTTATTACGGGTAATAGCTCCTCAAGGGCTGTTGTGCCCAAAAGCCCAGCCAGGGCAGGCCCTAAGACAAAGCCCAGGCTGGCTGCCATTGCCATTTTGCCAAAATTTGCCTTGCGGTTTTCGGCTGTTGATACATCAGAGACATAGGCATTGGCGACGGAAACATTCCCTCCTGTAAGTCCATCCAAGGCTCTGGCAAAGAATAGGCACACTAACGGAAGGGTAAGGAGAAAGGACCCGGTTACTTCATTTTCAATAGGGACAAGGGTTGCGACGGGAAGGAGAATAGCCAGAGCGAATAAGCCCCATGCTAAGAGGGTACCTCCTTGGCTAATTAAGAGAACCCGCCGTCTTCCCCAGGTGTCTGAGAGCCTTCCCAAAAGAGGCGCTCCTATCAATTGAAAGAGGGGGTAAATCGCCCCCATGATCCCGTAGATAAATCCGTTACCTCCAAATTTCTCTACCAAAAAAATCAAAAAGGGCATCACCAAACTGTAGCCTAGCATCCCGATGAAATGGACCATTAGGACTGGGGTGAGGGAAGGGGGGGTTGCTTTATTTGCCATTTGGTACTTTTCGTTTGGGTTCGGTAAATCTAAAAGAAACTTGGGAATTATATCTCCATTTCATTTCCAGAACTATTTATATGAGCTGAAAGGTTCATATCTCTTCAAAGAATCCCTGTGCCCTTAGGAATACCCTATAGATAGATAAGGTTTCCTATCCCTCTTTTTATCGCCACTGGGGTAGTTTGGTTAAGGGTTGAATGGTAGATTGATGATCAAAATGCCCAATTTTAAACTCACCCCCTAGCCCCCTCTCTCAAGGAACCCCCTCTGACTCCCCCTTAGAAATGGGGAGAAAGGGGTAACCCTTGGCGAAATCAAGCTGATTTCCTGGGTCGTTTCCGGACCCCTTTTGAGTTTCCCCTAGGAGGGGAAAAAAGGGAAACGGGGCTGCAGCGGAAGGGTACCAAAAGGGCGAAAAGAAGGGGAAATTTCCCTTAACCGAACGGCTATGCCCTACAGGGTAGACTTTTCTTCCAATGAAAAATCCCCCACCGTTTTAAGATTTTTGTTATTTGATTTCAAATAGTTGAGTCCAGTTTCCTTCCAGGTCTTTTACTATCATTCCTTGACTGGCCCAATCAATGTCCTCTGTAGGCGCTAAGGGTAGGGCTATCTCGACTTTTTTGTTTTCAAAACTTGTGGAGAGAGTGCTTAAATCATCGACTCGAAAAGCCAATTTATTAAAGCCTAAAATAGTGCTATCAGATGGGATCTCAGCAGCTTTCAACACCTGAGCAGGTTCAAACAGTTCCAATACATACCCATTTCGTGCTAATATGGCGCGCATATTCCCTTGCGAACCTTGGGTTTGAAGGAGCTTAAATCCTAAATTTTGAGTATACCAACTTTGGACTTGTTCAAGATTCTCGACGGTAAGCATAAAAAGCCAAGGGCTAGGGTAGGGGTGATTTCCCGAATCAAAAAATTGGAGGTAGTTACCGTCTGGATCCTGAATTAAAAAATACTTAGATGGCCAGGGTATGGAGATAGAACTTTCTGGAAGTTCCCCTAACTCAGCTACCATATCTACCTCTTCCATTTCTTTGATTCTGTTGTAGACTGTCTCAATATCGTTTACCTTCCATCCCAGTTTGAAAACGCCGCCTACATAGCTCTCTTCGTTGGGCAAAATTTCAGAAGGCTTGTATGCTTTGCTAAACTCGATGATTTCGAGGTGGAAATCTCCTAATTTCAAAAAGGCATTGCGTAAGCCATGGTCGGGATATTCCGTCATTTCCTTTTCCACTTCAAAGCCTAATTTTTGGGTATACCACTGGATACTCCTTTCTAGGTCCTGGACGGCGATGGCTACCAATTTTGGCTCAAAAACATCTTCCAAAACTTCCTCTTTTTCCCGCTGGCACGCAAGGGAAAGAAGGAAGATAAGTGAGAGAATTAGGGGGGAATTCTGGGGCATGAATTGTTTTTATTGACTTATTCAGAGTTGCTACCCCAAAATAAAGGAGTCAATGGACTATACCTAGTTTTTTATAAAGTAAACCAGTGTACCGAATACCAGGATCAAAAAAACAGGGGTGAATAAACTTCCTAATCCTTCTTGATTACCTAGCGCCGTCTGGAGGATCGTATAGGTAATATAGGCAAATACACAAGTTATAATGGCATTTTTAATTCTTATTCGAGGTCTTTCCATACTTCACCTGCTTATTGGCATAGTAATTCATGTCGAAGGTCTTGCCTTCTCCATTGGGATAGAGAATGGAATTTAAAATAATTTGAGTTTTGGATAATTAAATTTGATTATCAGCAAGTTGTGGATAACTATTTCCCTTTCATTGATGAGTTAGCTACCTTTTTTAGAAAAACGTAGCGCCAAAAATCGCAAAACACCCCCCTTTTTATTCCCCCCTGCAGTAGTAGGGGGGAAAAGAAGGGGGGTACACAAGCCCCCCCGGTTCCCAACGAATTTTGCAGGCCTACACACTTAAGTTTGTAGTTTTATCCTAGCTTCTTATCCAAAATTCACGTTAAAATAACTTATTCAGCTCATCAATTCCTGTAAAAAGCAAAGCAACAAGCCTGAGATCGAATATATGGCACAAATGCTCAGGCATTTGTGCCTTTTTCCCTTATCCTACTGGGTAGAAAAATTGTTCTGACACGATTTTGCCATCTGCCACCCGGAAAATGGCTACTTCTTCGTTGACTCTTCTAGGCTGGCCTTTCATGGTAACGTCCATCTTCATGGTAGCGGAGAAATGATCTCCAGCGACTAGCGGCCCTTCGATTTCCACCCCATGAAAGGCTTCAACCATGCCATTCCATTGCTCTGCTTTTGCTTTGATGGCTTCCATACCTTCCACCCTATAGGGAAATCCTTGGGCGCCTTCCATTTCAATGCTGACACTGTGGTCTGCGTAGAGCTCCGCAAGGGCCTGGTCCCATTTACCGGTGCGGCAGTAGTCTGCCCATTTGTTAGCAATTTCTTGTGTTGTCATACTTGTTAACTGTTAAAAGTTGATGATATGACAAAGTTAAGCCCCATGACTGACAGAATATGTCAGGGGTATGTATTAATTTCACCGCAGGACATGAAGTACTTCCCCAAATCAAAGTTTCTATCTGTAAATTTTTCTTCCAAAATTTTGAAGTGTTGAATCCTATCTAGTCTGAAGGCTCTATAATCTTCCCTCAAATGGCACCAAGCTACCACTATCCAATTATCATTAATGCTATAAATGGCTACGGGCTCGATCTTCCTAAACGTATGTTCCCCACTTTTGGCTTGATAGCCCATTTCCGTAAGCCTGAAGTTTATGATGGCCATTTGAAAAGCAGAAAGAGAATTGGTTTTCACTTCAGAAGTTTGGTTTTTAAACACGGCCATTTTGCTAGTCAACAACTCACTCTGTGATTGTAAGGAGCTTCTGAAAATGGATTTTATCTTTAGCAGGGTGCGCCCAAAATCTTCGATGAGGGATTCATCATTGGTTTTTGCGATGAGTTGTTCAGCCGTAACTAAGGCATTTACTTCCTTTTCATCAAACATGATTGGGGCCACCGTATATCCCTCCATGATCGAATAGCCCCTTCCTTCAATGCTAATAATGGGAACGCCAGACTCCTCTAATTTTTTAATATCTCTATAAATAGTCCTCAGGCTAACCTCAAACTTTTTTGCCAATTCCGGTCCCGTGATTATCCTTTTGGACTTAAGGATAGTGAGTATGGATAAAAGGCGGGAAAGGTGGTTCATGCTTTTTCTATAAATCTAGGCATCATTTATGACATTTTCTGTCAGGGGTTAAGTTAAAAGGAGACTTTCTTAAACAGTAGGTCCTTGAAACCGATGTTGGATACCAAGATGCCTTCAAGCTCCTTTTCGGCATTTATGGCTAGGTTTAGCAAGCTGTATTGGGGATGAGAAGAAACAAATCTTTGTTCATCTACGCGATGAATTTCAGTTTTATTCCTGTCTGCCTCCAAAATCAGCTTCCCCTCTTTTCCTTGGGATATGGAAAGTACTAGGGCCCAGTTTTCACATAGGTAAGTTCCGACTAGCTCTGTAGGGTCTATGGAATAGGGGCTTTCTGAGGGAACTCTCTCATATAGATAAGGGATATTTTCATACAGCAATTGCAACTGCTTATTGACTATGCTAAACCTGTAGTTTCCAAATTGTGTTCGCATTTCTAATTCGTTCTCACTTATAGGGTGGAGGGCTTGCTCATCTCCATGATCGGGTCGGTAATAAAACAAGGTGTCGTTTTTCAGTATGATTTTTCGATATAATATATATTCTGAATCAAAGTAAGAACCTATAAATTTCTCTTTCATCCCTTCAGTCAAAGGCAAGACTTGTGTGTGTTCCTCATCAGGATTATCCGATTGGTAGACATCCTCCAAGAGAATTTCGGAAATTTGCATACCCAGGTATCCATTATAGTCAATTCCATTTTTACTCAGCGTTACGATAGTCAATTGGTGTTCAGGAAAGCGGAATACACAACTGGCAAATCCACCGATTTGGCCGTAATCCCACAAGGCATTGACTCCTCTTTCGTCATGTTTAAATTGTTGGCCATAGGTAATTTGACCATTGGGGTTCTCGGCAATTTGATCTCCCTGGAACCGAATGGGAACATCCATCTTCTGGTTGATGGGCCGGCGATAATCTGACAAGTGTTCAAACCAGATCAAGAGGTCTTCCATTGTGGTAAGCAATCCTGCGGGTCCATTGTCATTATGCCGTACAAGTTGGGGCTCATAGATTTCTCCTTGTCTTTGGTAGGAGAGAATGTTTCCCATGCGTCCCGGTTGGGTGAAATAGGTATGCTTCATGTTTAGGGGGCCGAATATATGATCTTGGGTAAAGGTCGGGAGGTCTTTTCCTGTGACTTTTTCCAGTATCCTTGCTAGTAAATACGGCCCCGTCCCTGAAAAGGACACTTTCTCGCCTGTAGGATGGAGTTTCTTTAGGCCTTTGCGGAATAGGGCCTCAGCCTCTGAAATAGTAAAGCGATCTTCCGCTGTATAACCCGCTAAAGATTTTAAGGCCCAATATTCCGGTAAGCCATGGCTATGGCTGAGTAGATTTCGTATGCTTATCCCCTTGATTTTCAGTCCTTTCTCTTCGTCTAGATATTGCGAGACTTTATCATCGAGATCAATCTTTTTTTCTTCTTCTAAAAGGAGTATGGCGTAAGCAGTGAAATGCGGCGCCATACCGCCGAGGTTATAAAGGGTGGGACTAGACTCCAGATAGGCGAAGGCTTCCTTGCCAAATTGCCTATGTAAGACCTGGTCTTGAAAGATTATGCCATAGGCAACGGGCGGACTTTGGTCAAACTCTGCAAATAAGGAATCAATTTGCTTTAGCTGTTCATGACTGATGGCTTGAGCAGTTGCCTCTGTTAAAAAATACCATCCTAGCGACACACATAGAATACATCTGAATAATTTCATGCGAGAAATGTTTAGTTGATAAGTTTTCTTCAAAATTGAATGATCCTTATCAGCTAAACCAGGATTGGTTACTCTATTAAGTACAGATCTACAAATCTGAACTTTTTTCCTTTTCCACTTTTTTCTTGTATTGAAGGGGTGTCATACCCGTTTCTTTTTTAAAGGCCGTATAAAAGCTGGATTTTGCTTTAAAGCCACATTCTTCGCCTATCGCTTGCAAGGTGTACCGTTCATTGCTTTGGATCGCCTGTTTGACTTTTTCTACTCGAAATTTTCGGATATAACTGGAAAAATTGATGCCTTGGTGGGTGTTGAGCACCTGGGAGATTTGATGTTTGCTTACCTCCATATGCCGGGCGAGTTCCTCTAAGGTAAGACGGGAATTGCGGAAGTGTTTCTCTAGGGCGAGATCTACTTGTTCAAGTATCTGTTCTGCTTCTGAAACGGGAATTTCTTTTCCTCCATATTTATTTACCTCTGGCTCCAGAATACTGATGCGGTTAAACCCCATCAGTAAAAGGAAAATCAACACATACAACATAAAGGAAAAGCACAGAGCCCCCATTATGTAGGAGGTGAAATTACTTGTCATATAGGCCAGCCAAATGACGAAGACTCCCAGGAAAATGGATATAATCCAGGATTTTTTGTTAAAAAATCCTTTTCCATGGAGCTCCAATTCTTGGGCATGCTTCCAAATTTCGCGCCCAGAAAGCAAGAGATATATGAACCATTGAGTGTGAATTATAGGAATAATGAGTCCCTTCCAGGTTTCCCTGAACTCTAAATAGGGGTAGCGAAGGCTAATGGCTGTAATGATGAGGATATACAGGGCAAGTTGTAGCCTCCAATAGGGGGCGGCATTTTTATGGAAGAACTGATACACATAAAAATAGAGGAAGGGGCCAATTAAAAAGCAGGCGGAAAGTCCGAGTTGTAGGTAAAGAGCTAAGAGGGGAACATCGTCAAAGAAGAAAAAAATGACAGATTTTCCGATCCGGATGCTGAGCACGAAGAATAGGCCCGCAAGGAAACGGTTGAGAATATTTTTAGAAGTGGAGCGGGAAAAAAAATATATAGATAGAATGAGGGCATTCAATACCCCAATGCAGCTAAATAGAAAAAGCAGGTAAAATCCCCCTTCCATAGCCGATTATTTTTTCCTGATACGCTCAAAAATTAATAATAAAATAATGGAGATGGCCGCTATCGCCACGGCTCTTTTCCAATCAATAAAGCCTTGTGAAAAATAATCATATAGGGCCATTCCAATACCTATTCCGAAGCCTGTTGATGCTATTTTTTTCATAGAATTATGATAGAAATGTTCGTGGTATCAATTACTAAAGTCATGGATCGATGATGAGGATCAGGAGAAAGTTAACAATTTCTAAATTAGGAATTAAGTATTACCTTGAAAGCTCAACTTTCTACTTATTCTAATGACTATGCTACACTCAATGATCACCAAGGCGGGAATGGGCTTGCTATTTCTGCTATTTTCCTTTCCCCTATACGCCCAGGATTTATTTAGCATCCAAGAAAGCCCAGAAGTTCCCTGCGCCCCTTTGATCGGCCATATTGATGGACGAAACACAAAGTCATTGAATGGCACTTGGAATGCCATGGTTGAGCCTACGATATTCTCACTCAATGATATCTTCCACTTTGCCGAACGCGATTACACGCCCAAGCCTGGGGAACTGGTCGAAGTAAACCTAGAAAATGGGCTCTCTCTTCGCGTGCCAGGGGACTGGAATACCCAGGAGGAACGCTTGTTCTTTTACAATGGGAAGGTTTGGTACAAACGAGATTTACATATGGATAAAAAAGCCGATAAGCGCTATTATCTCCATTTTGGGGCGATTAATTACCATGCAGAAATTCATGTGAATGGTACATTAGTAGCCACTCATACAGGGGGATTCACCTCCTTCAATTGCGAAGTAACGGATGCTATACACTCGGGAGAGAATGTCCTGGTCGTAAAGGTTGACAATACCCTTAATAGTGATGATATCCCGACAACGCGTACGGATTGGCTCAACTACGGGGGAATCACCCGAGATGTAAATCTGATTGAATTACCTGCTGCCTTTATAGAAAATTATAAGGTTCAACTAGCCAAAGGTTCACAGGATAGGATCGAAGGGTGGGTTACTGTTAATGGGGCAGAAACAGGAACAGCCCGACTCCAAGTAAGCGAATTGGGTATCGATGAAACTTTGCCAATAGCTAATGGGAGGGCGAGTTTTGAAATACAAGCCAGTCCTGAATTGTGGTCTCCTGAAAATCCCAGGTTGTACGAGGTAAAATGGTCCTTTGGGTCGGAAGAGTTGGTCGATAGAATTGGGTTTCGATCTATCGAGGTGGAAGGGCAAACGATTAAACTTAATGGGAAAGAACAGTTTTTGAGAGGTATATCTATCCATGAGGAGGCAATTGGAGCAAATGGAAGGGCATCCAGTTATGCAGAGGCAGTTGAGCTACTCAACCGTGCAAAGGATCTCAATTGCAATTTTGTTCGCTTAGCTCACTACACCCACAATCGCCATATGCTCCGCGCAGCGGATGAAATGGGTTTATTAGTATGGGCAGAAATACCCGTTTATTGGAATTTGGAGTTTGCAAATCCTGAGGTAATGAAGAAGGCACAGAGTCGCATGGATGAAATGATCCTGCGGGACCAAAATCGAGCAAGCATTATTTTTTGGAGCCTGGGAAATGAAACCCCCGTTTCAGAAGCTCGCAATCAATTTTTTGCGGAGTTAAATCAATATGTCAAAAAACTGGATGATACGCGATTAACAACTGCTGCCCTTGTTTTTGGGGGAGAGGAAATTCAGGAAATGGCGAAAATGTATTTTTTCCCCGCGATGCAAGGCAAGAACTTTGATGCCTGGGACATTGAAATTAAAGATCCCCTTGCTGCTATTGTGGATGTAGCTGCGATAAACCAGTATTTTGGATGGTATTATTCTGGTTTTTTGGCTAGTGCTGCCAATTTAGATCCCCTCCAGGCCAGAAAAGTGATGTTGGCAAACATGGATAAAATAAAATTCCATGTGCCTAATAATAAGCCTTTTATTTTCAGTGAGTTGGGGGCAGGGGCCAAAAGGGGTATGCAGGGGAAGGAAGGCCAATTAGAAATTTTTTCCGAGGCCTACCAAGCCTTGGTTTACCAAAAGCAAATCGAATTGATAGAAAACCAACATGGCTTGGTAGGGATGGCACCCTGGATCTTAAAAGACTTTAGGTCCCCCATGAGGTTAAAGCAAGGGGTCCAGGACTACTGGAATTTAAAAGGCCTGATTTCGGACAACGGGGAACCCAAAAAAGCTTTTTTCGTGTTGCAAGACTTTTATCAGTCGCTTAAATAGGGCCAAATTGTTTGACTCGCTTCCCTTGGGGAGAAAAATATATTGATATTTATAAATATTTAAGAATCTGATGGATTACCTTTCCACCTGTATTCAAATCGGTCAATTGTAGAAGATACTGGTTGATTTCTGTTGTAGTTCCTGAGATAAAACAGACAAATGTTACACTTGCTTAATTCTCCCCCTTATCCTTTTCTATATCTGATCATTTTATGCTTGTTCCCGAATCCATGTCAGGGGCAGAAACCCTCTAGCCCCATGAATGCCATGGATCATGGACCCTTTGTCACGGGCACGATTTCTTCAGATCCCTATTCCACTCGAAGCATCTTTGTGAACAAAGGTATTGCGGTCAGGCTAGGGGAGGAGCGAGATGCGGTAATGGTTTTCGACACGGATCTTTTGCGGGTGGCTCGGGCTTGGACCGGGGGTTTCCTCAAATGGTATCCTGCCAGGGATGGTTTGCAAGAATTTCCCAGTCCGGATGGCTTTACCCATTTCTCCACGAGTCAACGGCCCGGTTGGTCTCGCGATGGGAATTTTGCGGATCCCAGACCCTGGCGTTATGGGCCGATACATTCCTCTATAGGCAACTTCAAAGGACTGTATCTTCATGGCGACCGTGTGGTGTTTTCCTATCATATAGGCAATAGTGAGGTGTTGGAATCTCCCGGTTATGAGCGAGTTCAAGGGCGGGCAATCTTTACCCGAAGTTTTCAATTGAGCCCAACAACAGATTCCCTATCTCTTCAATTAGCAGAAGTTCCTGATGGTTCAGCAACTAGCTTGGATCAGGTAAGCTTGACAGCTACGGAAGGGTATGTAAGCATTCAGTCGGGAGATCTTGCACGACTCGTTGCTTACAAAGGCTTGCCTTTCGGGAGTAAGTGGGAAGTGCGGGATCGCCACCTGATCCTGAATTTGCCGGCCCTTGGGCAGCCTGTGTCTTTTCAGCTGGCTTTGGGACCTGTGCTTTCCCTAGGAGAGGAAGGCTATATGATAGAGTTTTTGCAATCCAATAGACAACGCCCCGATATCAGCCAACTCCAAAACCCAGCATCAGCGCGTTGGGGAGCTTTGGAAACGCAGGTGATTCCTGGTCAGGAGACGGGCCCCTTTGTATCTGATGAGTTAAGCTTGCCAAGCGAAAATCCCTGGAACTCATTTTTACGTTTCTCAGCAGTGGATTTTCTTTCCGATGGCAGGGCAGTCCTCAGTTCCTTGAGTGGGGAAGTTTGGTTAGTGGATGGCTTGGAGGGAAATTCGGAGACCCTTCTTTGGAAACGCTTTGCTACGGGTTTGTATCAGCCTATGGGCGTTAAGGTAGTAGATGATCAGATCTATGTAACCGGTAGAGATCAGATCACCATACTACATGACAGAAACAATGATGGCGAAGCTGACTTTTACGAAAACTTTAACAACCAAGTAATGGCCTCTGCCAATTTCCATGCCTTTACCTTAAACTTAGATACGGACTCTAAGGGCAATTTTTATTTTGCCAAGGCCACTCCCTGGCCGCCGGTTTCTTGGCAAGGGGGAGTCAAAGCCGAAATCACCCCACATCACGGGGTGCTATTTCGCATGCCGCCGGATGGTAGCCGTTTGGATATAATCGCTTCGGGATTGCGCAATCCCAATGGGCTCTCTATTGGGCCTAAGGACGAAATCCTTTACAGCGATAATGAAGGTAATTGGGTTCCTACTAGCAAGGTGCACCGGATTGTGGAGGGAGGCTTTCATGGCTTTATGCACTCAGCGCATCAAGCACCCCCGCCGACTGACTTTGTCAAACCCCTATTGTGGCTTCCCCATTTTGTAGATAACTCTCCTTCTGCCCCCATTTTCATAGAAAGCTCCTCCTGGCCCGCCGAACTCCAAGGACAAGTCTTGCTCACTTCTTATGGACGGGGTAGCTTATCCCTTATTCTAAAGGAAGAGGTAGACAAGGTGTGGCAGGGAGCCCATGTAGCCTTGCCCTTAAGTTTTCGGTCGGGACTTATACATGGGCGTTTTCATCGCGATGGACATTTGTATGTTGCCGGCCTCACCTCCTGGCAATCGGTGGGACATGGGGGCGATTGGGGGTCATTTCACCGAGTGCGATACACAGGAAAGGCCCTTCATCTTCCAATAGCCGTGAATACCCGCCTAGGAGGACTAGAACTTCACTTTGCTGAGGCACTCGATTCAGAAGAGGCTACCATTACCCAAAATTATTCAATCCGTCAATGGACCTACCCATGGACAAGTCAATACGGTACTCGAGGGAAAATTTATTCTGTGGAGTATCCGGGGAAAACGGGAGCAGATTCTGTGGAAATTCAATCTATACGCTTGTCAGAAGATCAGAAAAGCGTTTTTCTGGAAATCCCAGAGTTGAATCAAGACCTCGCTCAAAAAACCTTGGGAATCCTTCCTGGCCTACCCAACATGATTGAGACTTCGATGGGCTTGGTTATGGCCATTGACTATAAGTTGCGTACGGCAGATGGAGCTGAAATGAAGCAGCTTATTCACAAAACCATTCATCGTGTGGAGGGGGCAAATATTTCGGATATGAGTAAGGATTCGCCCCCTGCTCATCCCCATACCCAGGGAGTCCCCCCTAGGCAGAAGGCTGAAAGTACAAGCAACGCCGGACCGAAGGAGGCCCCTGTCCCGAAAGGGCGGATAATAGAAGTTAGTTCTTCTGGCATCGCCCTGAGTTTTGAGCCCAGGGATCTTAGAATGAAATCCGGGGAGCGCGTGGTCATCCGCTACAAAAATGCCAGTGATATGGCGCACAACCTGGTGATTGTAAATTCTGAAGCGGATATTAATCCAGTGGGTATAGCAGCTATTTCAGCTCAACAAGATGAATTCATTCCCCCTTCAGAAAAAGATCGAATCTTAGCAGCTTCTCGCTTGGCTTACCCTGGGGATACCGTATTGGTTGAATTTATTGCTCCTGGGCCGGGAGTGTATCCTTACATTTGCACCTTTTCGGGGCATTTTACCCTGATGCAAGGGAGGATTACGGTTGAGCCCTGATTCTTCTATATAAATGGCTACTTACGAGGATGCTTGCCTTGCGTCAATTATTTTGTGAACGATTTCCCAGTAATGGCGATCTCCATCTTTTGCAAGGCCCAACAGCCTAAACAATCCCATTTTTGTTTTGTGAGCGATTACCAGGTCTAGTTGGGGAAAAACGCTGATATACTGGCCTCCGTATCCTATTGCAGAATATGCTCCACGGTATTCCTCCCTTTGCTGATAGTTATCAATCAACCACCACATATATCCATAGGACATATGAATTCCATTAGGATCTGCCGGTCCATATCTTTCGATGAGGGTTTCAGCCGGGGTAACCGTGCGGGTGATTTTTTCTACCCATGCTTTAGAGAGCAAGGATTTACCTTTCCATTTCCCTTGATCTAGCATGAGTTGACCTAATTTTGCCATATCTCTAGTAGATAAGTACATATGGTAGGCCTGGTATTGTGACTTAGCCTTATTGCCAGATTTCCTTTGGTTTAGTATATTCCAGTCTTGGAAGCCCAGGGGAATGGCAAATTGACTTTCTAAGTCTTCATATATAGATTTTTGGGCGTAGAATTCCAATATATGGCCCGCTACATTGAAATCCCAATTGTTATAGACAAAATAGGATCCCGGCTCAATACTCCCCCGGGGTAAGAAATTTTTCTTGTCGTACCCTCCATTAGATGCCTCATGGTGAACTCCTGATCTTGACGTGATAATATCATTAATAGTAGCGGACTTTTCTTGGGGAAGTAAGCCATCTTTTTCGTCAATGCCAAGTTCTTGAATCGTTGTAGATAAATCAATGACCCCCTTTTCAACATACGTTCCATATAGCATACTTAAGACACTTTTCCGGCAGGAGGCTATATAACTTACTTTTTTTATATCCCCATATTCGTATACAACTTTTCCTCGATGGAGAACCAGGAGGCCCGTAGTCGCCGATTTTTTATCGATGAATTTGCTTAACTCATCAAGCTTATTCGGATCAAATCCAGCTTCCTTGGTTGTTTGAAATTTCTCAAAGGGTTCTCCTATAAAGCTCGCTTTATGAATGACACAGCTTTGAAGAAGTAGGAATATTATTAAGGGGAAGATAAATTTGTGCATTTTTCCCAGGCTAAAGCGCATTTTCGAACGGCGATATGCCGTTCGACCGGATAACAATAGGGGGCGCCATTCATAGGACTGTGTGCTACTCCTTATTTTTAAGTAGCCTTACATTAATAGCAATAGGTCCTTTTGGGCCAACTCCTATTTCAAAAATCACCCTATCGTTGCCTCTTATGGGGTCTATTAAATTATCTTCGTGGACAAAATAATCCGTTTCCTGGCCTTTTTCACTGATGAAACCAAAGCGTTTCTCTTCGTTAAAAAATTTAACGAAACCTTCTCTTTCTTTTTCTTGGGATTCTAAATCAGATTTTTTCGGCGTACTTACCCAAATTTCTTCAATAGATACTTCCTTCTTTTGATTGGGATCAGGAGGTGTACTGGTAAAATTGCCATTGGCATCTAGGTACATAATATCTTCGGTTTTCTTCTCCTCTAGCTTTCTTTGTTTCCTCCTTTCCAACTTGTCTTGATTTTTCTTTTTCTTCTTCTTTTCTCTTTCTTTCTTACTGAAACTGTCTGCCATTTAATTTTAAAATTTTTAGATTATTTTACAAATAGAACTAAATCAATAGGAGCTACCTTCTAAACTGCCTATCTTTCTGGTTTACAAAGGTAAGTATTTCTCGTAATCTATTTGGATTATTCACTCTATTATGTAAATAATCCTGCTTATACGGGTGGAAATGAATTAAGTTGCTAGTACAGTGTCAACGAAGTTGATAGTCATTTTCCAATTGCATGAGAATCATGCTTGAGTGTGCTGGAGTGCACGAATGCGGGGAGGATGGCATTGCAGGGAGGGCCTTGGTTTATTCGTGCGAGATTTTTTTGATTCTTTTTTTTTCGGCAAAAAAAAGAAGATATAAAGAAGAAAGAAATCATATAAATATTTAATTGACAGAGTACTAGTAATAAGCTAGGTAGTCAATAATTTTGATAAGGGTATTTAATTTGTACTAATGTTATATTTTTTGTTGATGGAAAGAATGGCTTTTCTTCTATCGGCTAATTTTTTCTCACTGGAAAGGTACTTTTCCAATTCTTCTGGATAATTTTCAAGAAAATTCTTTGTCCCTGTCTTATCAAGTATATGAATTAACCCTGTTTCAGTATCCAGGATAATACCTCTCAGAGAATTAGACGCGATTGCCCCGATAACTCCAAAATTGCCACTGGCAGACCCTGGATAATTTTCAAGAAAATTCTTTGTCCCTGTCTTATCAAGTATATGAATTAACCCTGTTTCAGTATCCAGGATAATACCTCTCAGAGAATTAGACGCGATTGCCCCGATAACTCCAAAATTGCCACTGGCAGATGGATTAGAAAACTCGGCTTCCCGAAGCCTTAAATCGGGAGAGTTAATTTTACTTGCCATCACATCCCGGCTTAGCATCAATGTCCGATTCCAAGCGGATATTACCCAGGCCTATATCTACCCCTTCCCCAGCTGTGAGCATGAGGGCGGTGTTGACCTTGCTCATGTCGACCCCGAGATCTGCAAAGCAGCTTAGGCTTATGCGGTATTCTTGCCAGGTATCAGCTGCGATGTTGATGTCAAGCGTTTGGTCGCAGGGTGAATTTTGGTCGCAGCCCATGCCGATTTTTACTATGGCGTCCTTATCGCTAAATGATTTTGCGGAGAAGGTCAATTCCATCGCACCGTTAGCCTGACGCGCCATATCTATGGGGGAAGCAGCACTCACCCTAAACTGGTCAAAGTCTGACCGGGTCCATTTTATTCGCAAGGCATCCTCTTGGGCCTCTTGGTCAGTTTTGCTGACAATTAAGCCTCCGACGGAGGTTGGGAAACTCGCAATTTGTTTGCTCAAGTCGCCAGAGTGGAGCCAAAGGGACCAAGGTTCAATGGCTGCGCCTTTGCTATAGAAATTCCCCGTTGAAGCGACCTCGGAGCTTCCTAAGCCTGGATCTTCTGACAGGGAACTGACGATTTCCGTGCTTCCATAAGTGAGGCCATAGCCTAGCTCAAACAAGGGATCAGCTCCGTCTTCCATTACAAGGGCGCTATTTGGCCAGGAGAAAGAAAGACGGCCTGAAAATTCAAAGGAGGGGTCTCTTTGGAAGAGCATGTCCGAAACCCCTCCTCCTTCAGTGCCGGGTAACCAGGCAGCTATGAAGGCATCTGAAAGGTTTATTTCCGGATTGCACCATAAGGGGCGGCCTGAAAGGAAAACGGATACTACTGGAATTCCCTTATCGCGAAACTGGGCCAGTTTGCTCACGTCAAAAGCATTGGGAACAAAGTCTAAATTTTCTCGATCTCCTTGGAACTCTGCATAGGGGTCTTCGCCATATATGGCTATCACGATGTCGGCTTTTGCAGTGGATTCTCCATTGGCAGCAAAAATCAGCTTGCCCCCCGATTCATTGACAGCTGCCCTTATACCTTGAAGGATCGACTCGCTATTTGGAAACTCATCGTTGGTATGACCGGTGCCTTGCCAGGACCGAGTCCAACCACCACATGCTTTAGAAATACTATTCGCTCCATCCCCAATAACCATGATGGTCTTACTCCCATCTATTGGCAATACACCCCCATTGTTCTTGAGTAAGACCATCGATTCCCTTACGGCTTGTCGGGCAATGGCTCTGTTTTCCGGAAGGCCCAAAAGGTTTTCATCTCCTGCATTTTTGCGGGTACTAGGGGCTCCCTTGGTAAAGATACCTGAGGCGATTTTTACCCGCAGGATACGGCGTACGGCATCGTCTAAGCGACTCATAGGAATGGTTCCACTCTTAACGTGCTTTAAGGTGCTTTTATATAAACCTTTCCAACTATCGGGAGCCATATACATATCAAGTCCTGCATTTAATGACTGGGGACAATCCGTATTCGTACAACCTGGAACTTGACCATGGCCATTCCAGTCTCCTACAACAAAACCATTAAAACCGAGCTGCCCCTTTAGTACATCGGTCAAGAGTTCTTTGTCACCGTGGAGTTTTCTCCCTTGCCAACTAGAAAAAGAAGCCATCACTGTTTGCACACCGGCTGGTATAGCACCGTAATAGCCAGCTGCGTGTACGTCTCGCAATTCTGCTTCACTAATAAGGGCATCTCCTTGATCAACTCCTTTTTCAGTCGCCCCATCGGCTAGGAAGTGTTTGGCACTGGAGATAACGCGACCTTCCCCCATGAAGTCTTCATCGCCAAAACGGCCCTGTAGTCCGTAGACGATGCGGCCTGCATAAGATTTGACTATCGCTGGGTCTTCTGAGAATCCTTCATAAGTTCTCCCCCATCGCACGTCTTGAGGTACAGCTAGGGTAGGGGCAAAGGTCCAATCGTGTCCAGAAACTGTGAGTTCGTGTGCTGTTACCCTGGCAATTTTTTCGATAAGGTCTGGATTGCGCATGGCCCCGAGCCCTACATTATGTGGGAAAACGATTGCCCCTGTAAGGTTAGCGTGCCCATGCACGGCGTCGATGCCCCATATACAGGGGATGGCTACTTCTACGCCTTCTGGATCAATGGATGCGTTATAGTATTTGTCAGCCATTTCCAGCCAGGTTTGGGTATCCGCATAGGGTAGGGGGCCTGGTGCGGAGTTGCCCCCACTAAGGACAGATCCCAGTCGGTATTCTTTCACCTCTTCCGGCGTAACGGACCCGTTGTCAGCCTGAATGACCTGACCCACCTTTTGTTCCAGGCTTAATTTGGGCAATATTTCATCAATTTGGGCTTCGATTGCCGGGTCTAGGGGTAGGGCTTCGATGCTGGGCCAATCCGAAGGATTTACGAGATTCGCTGATTTCTCTGAACCAGCTAAGGATTTTTCTTGGGTACAGCTTACAACCAAAATGGCTATGATCCCAAACAAGGAAATGATTCCTAATAAAGACTTGATAATAAACATATCGAAAAAAATTAGTGTAGTTTGATTAAATCTTTTGGGACTTGTATAGTTAGCCCTTGTTTTTTAATCGACAAAATAAATACTATAATTCTTTATTTCAGGGCTGGCTTTAGGTTAATTTTTTCCCCTTTTGTAGAGGATAATAGTCCATGTTGGTTCAATGATAGTCTCCTACTATCCCTGCTTTTTGGCATAATATACAGTAGAAAATATGGGGTAGCTAGTTGATACAAGATAACCGCATCTTTGGGTACCTTATACTCCTCTACTTTCCGCGGTGATGACCCAGTACAGAACATTAAAGGTTTAACCAATAGGTTAGCTTAAGAACAAGCGCTCGATTTTTACTCCCGAAGTTTTCAGGGAGATAGTTTTCCGTGTAGACAATAAATAAGTCTGAAGCCGGCTGATAACGCCATTGAAAGCGGGCGTTTAAGTTGATATTGTTTAATACGTTATTGTACTGAACATAGGTTGTTAAAAAGATCTTGTCCGTAAAAGTAAGGTCAATACGGGGGCCAATTAGAAATAATTGTTCCTGGCCAAAATTTTCTGGAAGTCGCAAATCATTGAAATCGAAGCGCATAGCAACATTTCCATAGGGCTGGTAACGATAGGAAAGTTCTCCGCTCAGGTTAAAATTATTGCCATTGTAGAACCCACCGAAGCTACTACTGATTTGATAGAAAAATTTCTTTCTAGGATTACTAGTATATTCAATTGAAATGGCGTTCCAGTCATACTCCTCGCCTTCCAGAAAACCCGAGTATTGATCTGGATCCAATAAATTGAAACTATTGGTGAGCTTTTGGTAAACGTAGCTGTAATTCACGTCTAGGGATGAAGCATTGTTGAATTCAAATTGGTACCCAAGCGAATAACTCCGGTCAGTGTTGGTGCCTCCCGGTATATAGGTATGGTTAAAATCAGCGGATGGCCCCATCCGAATGATGGATTCCCCTTTTGGAAAGAATTGATAGGCTAGGTTGCCAAAAAAGGAATACTGACCCGGATAAACTCGTATACTGGGTACAAAACCTGCTTCTGCATTGAAAAATTCATTGATAAAATTAAACCCGGTAAACGCACTAAAGGTACGCGTTGCATAACGGCCGAATACCAATCCGGAAAGATTATCCTGATTGTTAAAATCATCAAAAGATTTGCTAATGTAAGAACTATGATACCACTTGGTGTCTTTACTTAACATTTCCAGGTCTAGGCTAAGGACTCGATTGTAGGTATTGGGCCTTAATTCAGGGCGGTTTCCCACCTGTACTTCCCGAAAAACGTTATCACTGAAGAATTTAGTAGAATCAGCGGGTTCTACCCCTAAACTTTGCTTATTGACTAAGCTGAGAGCGATACTGGATTGGGCCCAAAAATTTCTTTGCAACGCCGCGACGGTATAGTTTTGAGCCGGCAAACCAATTGCGCTTTCCTCTCTTGTTTGCATATTGAGCACATTTACTCGCCATTTTTCATTTAGCGAACCACTCAGTCTAGCACCGTATAGAATGGGGACTCGCTGAAATAAGCCAGTTGAATCACGGGCTAAGCCCACTCTCCGGGAAAAAAATGGGCGTGCTCCCGGATAACCCGCTTGGTCGAATAAATCACTATTTTCTAAAAAAAACTGGCGCCTTTCCGGGAACTGAAATTCGAAACGGGTTAGGTTAATGATTTGATCGTCGACCTCTACTTGTGAAAAATCTGGATTTACCGTGAGGTCCAGGTTTAAAGAGGGGGTAACCGCTATTTTTGCATCAAAGCCAGCCTGGAAACCCGAATTTTGGTCTACTGGGTCAACTTCTCTGTCGGTGGAAGTATTGGCAGTGATATAGGGAATAAAAGAAATATTGGTTTTGGCAGGAGGGATAGGGTCATCCCAAATTAGCTGCCCGCCATAGGGAAAAGATGCCGAAATAAATTGAATCGGGGTGCGTATCCAACTCGTCTTTCGGTTTCTTTTTAATTCCCATCTGTCCATAGAAATATTCCACTCCCGGATGTCACTTTTGTATCGGAAACTTTTGAAGGGAATAGCTATTTCAGCAATCCATTTATCCGAATAACGCACTACTTTGGAATACCACTTATTATCCCAGAAAATACCGAAGGAACCATCACTTGTGCCTCCTCCTGTAATCGTGCCTTCCATTTGAACGCCAGCAGGGGTAATTACAAAGAAAAAACCATTTAATTTATCGTTATATGGGCCAATTGTAAATCCTACATTATCATTAAGGTCATAGTCAAAATCACGTCTAAGGGAGTTAATAATGTCTGGTGTATCATCGTCATAGCAAACGAAGGATACATAGAAGAACTCTTCATTGAAGGTAAAACGGGCTTCCGTTTGGAAAGGAGCCCTTAAGGTATCTACAGGATAGTTCGTGTACCAATTATCAGCAACGTCAGCAGTCTGCCAATCGGATTCGTCCAATGTCCCATCTAAGCTTATGGTGCCTTTTGCCTTTTTAATATGTAATCTTGTGCCAGGTTGGTTTTGACTGTATCCATCAGTAAACGACCATATAAGAACTATAAACAGGATAACTGACCGAGGGTTTACCATCTATTAAATTTGGCTTCGATTGATTATAAATAGGTAAAGCGGGCTAAAATTAGGAATAAATTGGATACTTATTCCCCTGAAGAAGCGAATTAAAAATTTTGATTCCTCACAGCGGTTTGTGCAGGATGGGAATCAAGGGTATGAGTATGCACTATCCACTGTGTTTCTTATGGTTTTGCATTTTAACTACCATAGAAAATCGCAAAATGTGTTTTATTTGTTATTTTGAGATTTTCTATATCAAAGTAATATGATATCTGATCTATCTATTTTCAGTTCTTAGATTTTATCGTATGGCATCCCGTTTTTTTAACATATTTTCTAACGCTATATATGCTGATTCACTTGCACCATGAACTGCGATAGTATGACCATTCGTATTCATTGCCTCACCAGCAAAAAATATCTTATTGGCAACTGGGGCAGACATTTTTTCAGGATTACCTTTCATTTTAGAGTATGAACCTCTGATAAATGGCTCTAAACTCCAATTTTGGATAATATGTTTGACATAATATTTTGAAGCTTTTCCATCAAACATTATATCTAATTCATTAAGAATGAATTTGATGATAGCCTCGTCAGTTTTCAGGGAAGTATATTTTTCTGATGGTTTATCAACCGCAAATAAACCCAGAATATTTTTTGTAGAATCTTTTCCAAAGCATTCATCATAGTACATATAATTGCCACCTAATGCACCTTTCAGTAAGCCATTTGGAAACAAAACTTCAGGATAAAAATTTTCTGTAAATTCCATAAAAACCTTTAAGCCACCTGGCATATGTTCTTTATTGATTGCTGCTATTTGTTTTGCGGGCAATTCTGGTTTGAAAGTAATATCTCCCCTTTGCAGTATTGTAATGGGAACCGTCACCAATACTTTGTCTGCATGATATTTTTTCCCAGAAGTTGTTTCAACTGTGATTCTATCAGAACGATAATCAATTGTGTTAACTGGACTATTGTATACAATCCTTTCTTTTAGTGAGGAGGACTTTACTAATTGGTCGAAAAAATCAAACCAAGTGGAACTGCTAAATTTATAATCACTTGAATCGCCATTGAAAAGATTCAAAACTTTTGGCTCAGTTAATTTTCCATTACTCCAAACTTTGTAGTTATCCGAATTATCTTGGAATGTGGGAAAATTGGGTTCCGCATCGGCTATTAAGTTTTTTAACAATGGGGGTTCGGCTTCTATCCATTTATGTATCCATTCAGCGCCTACATCTATTGGAAAATTGGCAAAACCAGCTATTTTCTTTACCCGTCCTCCATGCACTGAACTGGCTTCTAAAATTTCAAAATCAATATTTTTTTGTTTTAAAATATACCCGGCTGTAATACCTGTAACTCCTGCTCCAATAATTAGTATTTTACCATCGTAAAAAGATGGAATTTCAAAAGAAACTTTCTCTTTACGGCTACAAGACGAAAACAAACTCGCCATAAATGGTGAGGCAAAACCTAATACGGCAAACTTTTTTATAAATTCTTCTCTATTCATTTTTAGTCTTTCGTTATTGGATGCCAACTATTAGTGTGGGGTATCGACGGACCTGATGAGAGGCAGGAACATCATAAACATTGTTGAGCGGTGTTTTCAAATTAGTCATTATTGGAGCGCTTTAAAGAATTCCCATAGCTCCTTGGCAGCATTGATTTCCATCATGGTTTTACCAGCCGCCAATTCATACAATTTTGTTTGAATACCTGGACAAGTATGTCCTCCGCCATGTATGGTAAATAAAATAACCCTATTATCATCATCACAAGTTTCGTATGAGACTCGAGTAGCCCAAACGCCATCTCCATCTCTGTCAGGGATTTCTAATGTGCTTTTGTTGGCTAAGCAATTGTTTCTCTTTACCCAAAAATCGATATAGTCTTTGGTAGAAATAACGTGGCCTCTCTTACCTCCTACGTCACCTCCGTGATAAGGAACTGCCTTGTCTGCTGTTCCATTGAAAACCATTAGGCTAACTGGTCTATCCGGGTTACATTTTTTGACATATAAAGTATCCATTTGAGCAGTAATCACGCCAGCTGCTCTAAAGATATCTGGTCGCTCACAAATTAATCGATTGGACATAAAGCCACCATTGGACATACCGCAGGTAAAAACTCTTCTTTGATCAATATCATGGATTTTACTCAGCTCAGAAACAACTTTTGTTAAAAAGCCAACATCATCTAATTGTTCTCGAAAAGGAGTTGCATATTCCAAAGCGGGATAAACTGCTGCATCTCGACCCCCATTCCATTGCTTATCCATCCCTTGTGGAAATACGAGGACAACTCCCTCTTTATTGGCAATCTTATGAAATTGATACTGTGTCCAAAATGGCATTGTTTTCGCTACTCCCCCACCACCATGCAACACAAACCACAAAGGTGCCTTCCGGTTTCTTAATACTCGATCATGTGGCTTGTATACATAATATGTGCGCTCATAACCATCATGTAGGGTTGTATATTCTTTATAGGTTGCTCTTGGAGAATGAGCATTCGTTTTTTCACTAACACCAAAGCTAAAGAATATGATACTACAAACTAAAGCAAGGGTAAGGCATCTAGTCATTTTTTTTTAGATATTTAGGTCAATGAGTTTAATCAATATTTTGAATATATTTAATCAATCCAAAAACATCAGCTATGTCAAGATATCTTAATGTACCATTAATAAAGCAAGAAAAGAGTATGTCCTGTTGGCACGCTAGTGCTCGAATGTTATGGGCATTTAAATATAAACAATCGATAAATCCATTAAAAGGTGTATATCAAGCAAACACGGGTGTAAGTCCTGCACAATTTGTTACTTTAGCCAAAAGCTTGGGTTTAGAGTCCGTCAAAACTATAAATATGTCCTATTCGTGGACTGCACTTGCAGACCTGTTGACTAAGCATGGCCCACTATGGGTTGCAGGTTACTGGTATGGTGCACCACATATTGTGGTAATTACCGGAGTAGAACCAAATGGAACAGTTTATATTAACGATCCAGCTGGCTCTAGAAAAAAACATGATATGCGATTTTTTAATGAAAAAATTGCAAGTGATGTTTCGAATCCCATAATGTATTTGCCTAATAGTCGTGCCTCTCAACAAGGTTATGCTACATATTTCAAATAAATATGCCATTTTCCCCCACTTTTTCTGTTATTAGGTGCGAGGCGTAACCAGGAAGCAAAATGTTTAGCTGGGGAAAATTTAATCATTGGCCTATAACCTGATGTTGCAGGAGTAATCCTTCCCCCATCCTCCGACTTCTTAAAGCTCAATACTGCAATAAAATCCACCTGCTTTTGGTTTGTCCTATTTTTGCTAATCAAGTGCATATTGATCTTTTTATATCCACTTACTTTTGTATGGTTATATCCCCCAACTTACTCCCATTTTGCTTCCACAGGTTGAAATCCAAACTATTGATGATCCCATTGCCGTCGGCATCGGCAGGGAGGTATCTGTTGAGCACAGCGGGATTTAGCTTCCAGACGTTGAAGTCCAGGCTGTTGAGGAGGCCATTGCCGTCGAAGTCGCCTGCGTAGAGGCAGAAGACGGTGCCTACTTGCTTGAGTTGGGCTGTGCCTCGGGCGCGGTCAGCAGAAGTTGTAAAATCATATAGAGGAGCATTGGGGCCTAAAGAAGTAGGAAGGGCTGAGATGACTCCAAGGTGTCCGCGTTGGTATAAGGCCACATAGTAGTCTCCAGATGATATACCTGGAAATGATAGGCTTGAATTTTCATTTACGTCTATTACCTGACCCCTACTTGTAAGTAAGGCGGCTTTTCTTGTCAGGACTTCGCTTATATCCGATGCAGAGCGGATTTCTACCAGGACCCATTCTACAACATCCGGGGGAATGTTTACCACTGTTTCTGATCCAGGGTAAGCAAAAGGGGCTTCTGTAAAGGGCTGACTAAGGGGTAGCAAACCTTTTTCTACAAGTTCTGTCCCCATCTGACCACTTTGCTCCCTGTAGAATCCTTCTAATAAAAGGGAAATCTTGACTTGAGCCTCAGGTCCACTTTCACACATACAATTTTCTCCATATACTTCATTTTGGGTGAGATCATCCCCATCATCGCAAGGAGTACCTCTAGGGCATACAGCTTGAATATCAAAGACATCCTCGTAGTACTTTTCCTCGACTTCCACATCGTCGGCATTGGAGGAGGTCACTATCAAAGCATGATGATGAGGGGGAATATTTAGACTTTCGTTGATCACTATTCCATCACCTAGAAGTTGATCAGCCCCCCATGATCTCAACAAACTGGCTTGGGAGTAATTGCTGGTGAGGCTTGCCTCAAACAGTTGGTCCTGGCCGGTGATGTTCATCACCGAATGCAGCTTCCTTTTTCCATCCTCTACCGTGAGAAGATGGAAATCATTTATTCTCTGTGAAGAAATAGATTGAGCGGGGCTAGTACCTGCTTCAAAAATCTCTATTACATAGTAATATTTATCAGATACATCATATCTATGCTGCTGTTCTGTCTTGCCAGAACTTTTCTCATCGACGATACGATACCATATGGACTTTTCCGACAGGTTCGAGGGGGTCTCTGAGTATACCGGTGCGTATTCCGAAATTATATCTCCCCCCAAATTTTGTTCTTTGATTATAAAATGAATTCTCCCGTATGAATAATGGCCATTTCCTAGGTCCACTATCTCTCTTTTTTCACCCCAATTGGCCCTCCCTGCAACCATTTTTACAATTGCCCCTACTGCATAGGCTTGTTGATTATCCATCAAGGAATTTACCGACAGATGCCCTACTACCCTCTCGGGCATGAAAACCCATTGCTCATGTATGAGCCAATCTAAGGGGTTAAAGGGATTAGAATTAGAATTCACCTTTGAACTGGGATTATACGTCGAAGTAAGCCCATGAATTTGTTTGGCTTCTGTGGTTGATGATCGCTCGTTCGTAGTTAAAAAGCGGTATTTCCTCCTTCTATCTTCCACTTCTGGGCCAGCACTCGTTTTTATTTCTAACCCCACAATATCAATGGCGGCATTGTATGCAAAGCCTGAGCCTGTATTGAGGACATGCGCCCCCACTAAGGTACTTTTACCCACCCCTATCGTAGGGGTGGGAGCGTTTGCATAATTATCTACTACGCGTGCAGTGCCTGCAAAGCCAAAGGTACCGTAGCTTCCTCTGGGGCCTTGAATATTCTGGTCATAAACAGTATAGTTATCAGGGAGTTGAGGGGCTGGAGGAGGAAGGTCAGGTGTGTAAAAAAAGGCAAACACCCCCCACTTTGCGCCTTGTGCAAGGGCAAGGTTATAAGGATCTTCTGCAAGCGCCCCCACAATGTACCCGCTCTGTGGGCCTACCTGGTTCCAATAGTGTTTCCAGGAAGCTCCTGTGTAGTATTCTCCGATTCCGTTAAAGGTAGATAGGGGGTAATAGGGAGCCGAGGCCACTATGATTTCTCGTATACCTTGATCTCCACTAATCAGGTGGTACCACGCAAGCGAAAATATATTTTCTCCATGGTAGGTATAAGTCTCATTCTGGTATCCTACATAGTATATCCCTCCATCTCCTAGCAACATGGATTCCTGAAAATCCTTGTCAAAAAAAGCCGATCCAAAGGCTTTCATGTTCTCGTCTTCTAGCACAACTCCACATAAATAGACCCCTAAAGCCCATCTTATATCGGCATTGTACCAAACCAAATTCACCTTTTTCTCTGTCCAAATATCTCCTCTCTCATCCATCCGATCATTGGCTGCGAGGGTAAAGCTTTCCCAGTAGGCAAGCTCCCTATTTCCTGAAATATCGGAGGGAAATCTTTCTTTGAGCAATGCATAGGCATGGGCTGCCCAGGGGAAAAAGGAAAAGTCCCCAGATCCCTTTAAGCTAGAAGTAACGTGATCTAGTAACAAAAGTAAGCGATCCCTATAAGCAGGGTCTCCAAAATGAGGGCTCTGGGGATGACAATATCCCAATGCCGTTAACTGTATGTCCTCCCCTAGTTTAAATCTGGTTGGGATTTCTGTTGAACCAATATTTCCACTTGTGAAGGCTTCCTCTAGAAAAGGATTACCTGCTTCTATAAGCGGGGGAGCAAGCACCTGGGCACATACTATTTCAACTATTGAGAGTGATAAGAAGAACAAAGTAATACATGCTATTTTACTATTCGTCATAACTTTTGACATAAATGAGGGTATAGTCTGTTTGACCCCTCTACCTTTTTTTTAACCCACATCTACATCTCTATTCACGGGAACCTTTGCATTTTTTCTTAGGCTTGATGATACTCAAAAGTTTCCTTGATTAGGAAGGGTTATTTTTGAATCGTTGGATCCCCCAACTTACTCCCATTTTGCTTCCACAGGTTGAAATCCAAACTATTGATTACCCCATTCCCATCAGCATCGATGGGGAGGTATTGGTCGACCTGAGCTGCATTTTGCAGGGTAATTTATAGAAGGCCGGTCATCTCCATGGTAAGGCATCGCCCCATCCAGGCGCTGCATCCTCATGGATTTATCTGCATGCCTAAGTACCCGGTCGACAATTACTTGATCGTCTAGGTATAGACCGATATTTAGGATACCTAGATGACGTGCTGTTTCAATGTTATAGTTCCAAGGATTTCTCCAGACGTCCCCATTTCCTCTTGCAAAATAGCTTCTAGCAGCCTGCATCATAAATCCGGAAAGATGAGAAGCCGTTGGATTTCTCGTGATGAATTCGTCTGCGGGTTGGTCAATGGCTCCCAGGACATCCAGGAGGAGATCCTCTGCTTCCTGATCATAGAAAACGACCATGGCATTGTTAGCCCGTTCTAAGGAAAGCTCCAAAATAGCCTTTTTTACCTGCTCCCCAGGTGTGGAAGTGGGTAAAGAACTTACCACTAAATTCAGCTGATCAATCCGCTCTTCGAGTGTTTGTGTATAAGAATATGGAATACAAATTAGCCAAATAAATGTTAGGAAAATGTGCGCGCAAGACAATTGGGTAGAGGGTTTGGTCATAGGATGAAGAAGAATCGATGTGCTACAATATTTTTTATAAAGCCTTTTGGCGGTACATAGCATAAATCGCACTAAAATTAGCAGGGATTATTTTTACACACTAAATTAAATTAGGTAAAAATATTACATGTTATCAGAATAGCCATTAGTAAAGTCAATTTTTGGTAGTAGGAGACAGAAGTAAGTCGTTAGCGGTTTGCCATTTTGTTTCACTGGAAATAAATGCAACCGTTACATCTAGTCCATCTTCATGGAGTACAAGAGCCGGCCGGTTTTTACTTCCTGACAAATCAGTAAAGGGAAATGGCATCAAAACGATATCTCCCTTTTTCATTTAAAGCGCACCTTTAAATCTTCTACGGAATACAAGTCTTCCTCTTCCTCTAAAAACTTCAGGGCAGAAGCCTCACCGGAAAGTTGTGTCATCCCTTTTTGGAGTATTTCTTCTTCCAATTGCTTGAGTAAAAACTCTGCAAATTCTGAAAGTTGGATTAACCTTGATTTGGGAAGTTTTTCAAGGGTTTTTATCGTGTGTGCTAATATTTCTTGTTTTCCCAGCTAGACCCTTTATTTAAATCTACTTCTTTTTTTTGATTCACCATAACGATTGGGCTATGTGCTGGCCTAAGCCTGGGCATATAGTCATGTGTTATCTTTGGTCTACTATTTTCAACTATGAATAATTAAGCTATGCCAATTTAACTCCACCAAACTATTTTGTTTAAAGGAGGCTTCAATTTTTTCCATATTCTGTTCAAACAACTTTATCAGGACGGGATTAATGATATTGCCTGTTTTTATAATCAATAGTTTTCGGGGACTTCCATGAACGATATGATCATCCCAAAAGTCATGATCTTTGGAAATAACTATTCTTTTTTCTCGGTCAGCATACTTTCTGATTTCAATATCATCAGAGCTGTTGCCTTTAGGTAAATCTAAGGTATGAATGCTGTCATATCCTTGGTCTCTCAACCAATAAGACAGTTTCCTAGGTAATTGGGCATCCACTACAAACTTCACGAAGCAAGAGGGTAAATATTTTTCGTTTGGGTAACCTTAACTGCATACTCCAGACAGGCGAGCAAATCTTCTTTTTCTAAATCTGGATAATCATCAAGAATTTCTTCAAAAGTCATCCCACCAGCTAACAACTCTAACATATTTTCAACTGGATATCGCAATCCCCTGATTGTAGGCTTCCCGTGGCAAATGGTAGGTATGATGGTGATTCTTGATATGTAATTTTTGCTTTCCATTTTTACTTTTAATCAAGGTACGTATTTTTTTGATTGAAGATAACGGTTAGTGTATGTGGCGTGCTGACCGGATAGAAGGCATGATCATCATACACATTGTGTGTGCCCGGAATGTTATACCGATCTTTTGTCCAATTTACGGAAAGTAATTGGAGAAATGTGTCTAGGGAGTGAAAGTCTCCTGCGCGCTTAGACAACGAAGAAGCGCTAGCCCCGTGGATCGGGATTTCACTTTGTTCAACAAGCGGCAAGGGTGCTGGGAGTAATCCTGGGCCTGAAGTAAGCCTGCCTGCAAAGACCTGTACTGACGAACAGAAACTACATAAGAGGCATATCCTGGAGGGTAAGAGATCAGATCTTCTCGAAGCCCCAAAGTTGTCCGGAGAAGGATCATGTAGATGCGGCGGGAGTAGACAGAAAGCGGTATATCTTACCCGGGGAGGCCCTAAGAATGATCTTGGGGAGTCAGCAGAGGCCATAGTAGCTGGTGCTATATGCGTCTGGCGAAGGGTTGAAGGCTAAACCGCCTGAAAGGGTCTGTGGATCAAAGGATCGAAACAGCTGTAAATCCGAAATGGAGGTTGTCCCTCACCTTCAGGTATTTGAATGTCCATAATCTGGGCAGAAGAAGTATTGGCATAAGCTACATCAGAGAATGCCTCCGCTTCAAACGAGGTAGGTGTTATTACATCATCATCATTGCAAGAGGATAAAAGGAAAGTGACAATAAGTACTAAGAACATTTGCATCTTCATTGACTGAAATTTTATGATTTTGATTAAATTATACCGCAAACATAAGATTCCACAGAGAGCCAGTAAATGTTCAATATAGGGAAGCAGAGATAATACAGAGCGAACCGTCTTTATATGGGAATGAACTTTGGTGGAGGGAATCATTCGATTGCTCACATTTTGGACAAATCTGGTTCAGTTACAATATTTTTTGCTCCACCTGAAATTGCATATCCAAAGGCTTCAAGTCCAAGGACACAATTTGATTTTCTTGATTTTATTGCATCAATTTCTATCAGTCAATCAATTGTCTTATTCGCTATTTCTTCCTTGTTCTTGAATTCCGATATCCTCGGAACTAAACTTATGCTTACTGTCCCCATTTTTTCTAACTACACAGAACGTTGAGTATAAGAATAGTAGCCGTTTGTGTGGCACTTTCCTATCAAGTTATAAGAAAGTTAAAGCGGGCTATAACCTTTGAAATTACTACAATACCGGCTATTAATTTTATACATTATTGTGTGCTTTAATTTTATGTCGGAGAACCCATTTAAAGTTTTTACTTTTCCCTAATTCTGGCGGGTTGGTCCTGGAAATTCGGCGCGGTGGATGGCAAGTGGGTAGGCCTTGGTTGGAATTTTACTCATGGTCTCTATAGTTTTTTAAGGTATTCGTGAGACTTCGTGTACTTGATTTTTGCCATACTTTTCATCAAGGGAAAGTATGAAATAGATTAAAAAATGATGCATTAAAGTTTTTTTTCAAAAACTTTAAATGACCTCAGAATGTATACTTGAAATAATCTATATCTTTTTCAAATCGCTTTTCTATAATTCTGCGTGTTTTGTCATTGTACATATTCTGATAATCACTAGAATTTGAGTTTGGGTTTACATTTCGTTTAACCTTTTCTAAAATCAGGCGACCATTGGTTTTCCTACGAATTTCATCAACTGCTTTGTCATACTCCTCTACTTTATACACAAAGTCCATCAATAATTGACCGTTATTTGAAGTCAACCAGTCAAGTTGATTTTTATGCAAGGTTGGATTAAAACATGTATCACTAGCATATAAATGATTTTCACAAAACTCATCGAAGGTCATTTTTTCTTTTAATCTTATACCTTCTCTTCTACTGTACAAAGAAACTGCTCTCGCCCATGGATTTCTAACAGCTGAGAATTTAAAATAGGAGTTAAATATTTCCTCTGCTTTTTGTCTTAATTCATAATCACTAGCTATATTTCCATTCGGGAAAATTCTATTTGTTCCAAGGTTCTTACTAAGCAAATAAATATATATTAAGTCTTTTATTTGAGAAATGTCTAAATGGGGATTGCCAATTATCGGAATTCCAGGTTCTTTTAACTGTGTTCTTACAGAAGTTGTTCCTGTCTTTGGAATAGCAATGAAGATAACTTCTTTTTCAAAATTGATAGCCTCATTGACAATTAAAGAAGATGTTCTTCCTTCATTATTTTTTTTACGACTAATCTCGATGTTAAATATATTTTCAACTGCTCGTTTAATTTGTTGTTTGTTCATTTTGATCGTTTTAGTGCACACAACGTTACGCTAGCCGATCGGCCGGAGCGAATGCGAAGGCTGGTCAGCTAGTGATTGTTAGCTCTCGTTTTCAATAGTCTTTAAGTAATTTTCTGGTGTGATCACAGCGATTTTAGACTTTTTGTAGTCTTTAACATTTCGAGTTATTATTGCTTCTAGATCCTTAATCGTTAAAGCTGTTGAATATTGGATTGAATCTTCGAAATCCTTGAAGTTATTTTTCAAGGCTTGTATGATTTCTTTTTTTGTCGTTCCCACAATTTCGGTAGTCTCTGTCAGATCCTCAATAACTTGTAGGGATTGCTTATGGCCAATATACTTTCGAGTAATATAATATATGTTGTTAATGCTGGTGGCTGATAGATGAATTTTCACCTCATCCCGTTCATTCAATTCAAATATTTGGCAGGCTGGATTTGCAAATGGCTCCCTATCTGTCAAAAAATCAATTACAACATCAGCATCTATGAATATTTTAGCGGCCATATTTCTTCGTTAATTCTTCCTCTAAAATCTTCTTGAAATCTAATTCGTTTCCTTCAATTTTGATAATTCCTCTTAACCGCCTTACTCTTGGGGAAAGTTGTTCTGGTTTTATTTGCCTTCGTTCATTTGTAATCAATTTGAAGTAGTTTTCAACAAGATCAGATAGGCTTTGTCCTTTCTCTTTAGCATATTCTTTTGCTACTTTGATGACTTCTTCCTCTATTGTCAAGGTGAGTTTTGTATTCATTTTCTTTTTGAAACAAAAATACGTGTAATTTATCTTTATTTCAACACGTGTTGAGCTTTTATCTTATGAGAGCTAACGGCCTCTTATATGCGGGGTGCTCAGCTTTTACTGGGCATGATCGTCATATACAATGTTGTAGGTCGTTTTCCATTTTACAATTCCCTGTCAATCTTTTTCCGAAAATCTTCATCTTTCAAAATCTTCTGCTCAAATAAGTAAATACTCTCACCGAGTATTCTGTTCTTAATAATTCCCAAGTCATTAAAAAAATAAGCCAGTTCAGTTTTATTGCCTTTTTTATCGGTTGCGTACAATGCTTTCGTGAGAACAAATGCTGTTGAACCTCCTTTCGTTCCAGAATGTTTAAGAAACTTTTGATTCGCTGGATTTTCCATTCTGCCTTCCATTACTTCATCTAAATATTGGTGCGTTTTAGAATCAAAATAGTCCTTCGAATTTAGTTTTTGCATTAATTCAACATATTCATTTACTGTTGAGCTTGGCAAATTATCTGACCATATCCTTTGGATGTTTATTCCTAGATCACCGAGGTTCGATTTATACGTTGTGTCAGCCAATAATTTTGAATGGATGGAATTAGTCGCACTTATGTATTCTTCTATGCTCAAATCTTTTAACCTTTCTTCTAATTCCTGGCCTTCCACCTGAGGGAATCTTTCTTTTCCAACGAACAAGGCGGATACAATATAATACATATCCGTATGCTTTGAGATCCCCAAACTATCGATTCTATCATTAATTTTTTCTAGGCTAAGTTTATGTCCTAAGGCTATTAAAATTTTCTTTAGCATTTGAAGTTGGTTTTTCTATGTTCTAGAACAGATGGTTAGGCTATTAGTAGTAGCTTCCAGCAGGGCGCTATTGCTTATAGGGGTTGTTAGGTAGCGCTTTTATTTCATTATTTATCTTTTCGTACAACTCGTCCTCCCAGTCAATTACTTTGATTTTGGGATATTCAGAATTTACTCTAAAATCTCTTGGGCTAATGATTACCTTGATTTTATTGTTTATCGCCTTTTGTGTCATGACAAAAACTTCTTCTATAGCTTCGTCTCCTATTGGGATACAACCAATGGTTGTTGATTTGCCGTGTATAAAAATATCTCCACCCATATCAGAAATATTTGTAAACTCAGTTTTTGATTTGTCAAATTCATTTGGGTAACTCACCTTTATGGAAAGGTAATATGAACTGTTGGGATTCAGATATTCAACCTCATAAACCCCTTCTGGTATTTGTTTGTCTCCTTCTTTTAATTTGGGTCCAAGCTCTCCACTAAAAGCTGTAAAGGGGTATTCCTTTATTAGTTTAATTCCGTTGTAGTCTTTTGAAAATACCTGTAGAATTCTTTCTTCCTTAAATGCAGCAAGGATGATTTCCTTGGGATAGTCCATTTTATAGCCTGCTAAATTCAAGTTGTTTTCAAGTCGTTTCCATACTTCACCTTCAATGTCATCTATTCTTGAATCAACAGTCTCATTTCCTTTTATCTTATATATCATGGGCATATAGATGGACCTTCCAAATTTTAGAAAGATGGTAGTTACTATAAGTATGCCTAATATTAAAATTATTTTTCTGGTCATTATTTAAATCCTGGCTGAGGTTAGGTAATTACCTGATTATCAGTATCTATTTTTTGAGTTAATTATCCCTCTTCCCGTTAGCTGGGGATATTTATTTACCTGGCAAAATCCCTATTTTTTTTCGCCCTGGGATTTTGGCGGGTAAATCTGGGGAATGCGCTACAACGGCTTCGTGGATGCGTCGTAAGACCGCGGGGAGCATGATCATCATCCATGTTGTTCTATCCCGTTTTATTTCACGAGTTCATATTCATTGATCAAAAGTTCAGCAGGTATGTCAAGTACCTTATTGATTCTCCGGATCATGTTTAAAGTGAGTCTTCTTTTTTTGTTCAGTATTTCTGATGCCTTTGATTTACTCCCTACTATATCCGCTAAATCCTTATTCTTCATGTTATTTTGCTCCATCCGAAATTTGATAACTTCTATGGGATCAGGATCAGCAAAAACTTCTTCTGTTTCATCTTCGTACTTTTCAATTAGCATTACCAGTAGTTCAGCTTCTTTAAATGATGGGGTTCCTGGTTTAGAATCAAATATTTTTTCTAGCCTCTTCAGAGCTGACTGATATTCTGATTCGTTTTTTATTATTGTCCAATTCATGATCAAATTTTTAGAGGATCAATGTTATCGTATTCACTGTGAGTTCCGATGAACCTTATCCATACCGTTTGGAGTTCAAAGCTAATCTTGACAATTAGGCGATACGGGTTACCCTTGATGTTAAATATATATCGATTTCCACCTATTGATCTACAATTCCCAAAGGCTTTGATTAGTTCATTTGTCGTTTTGAACTCCGCAGTTTTAAAGTCTTTATACCAACTCGATTGTGTGTAGTCTTCATTTTTTTTTCATTTTATCCCTTCTTTCGGCAAAATCTTCCATATTCTTTTTCAAAAGTGGAATGACATCTTCTAAGTCTAAAATTTTTTTGAATCGTTTAATCTCTTCTCCAAAATATCCTCTGAAGCTACTTGCTATTTTACCTTTTCTTTCCATTAATTGAACTGTATGAGTTATTGTCTTATGAGCATGGGGTTCAACTCCAAAACTAAATTGTTTTTGAGAACAATATTTCGCTTGCTTTACTAATTGTTCATTTGACAATTTGCTTTGATAGATATAACCTTTTAGGTCAGCATGATTTATCTCGATTGCGTTTTCTTTGGGCAATTCCCTAAATGGATGATTCTCAGATAATTCTGATTGAACATGTTCTTTTTCACTCTCTTCATACCAGAATCCTCTACAAATAGTTTCTACAAAATTTTCGCCGAAGAAAAACAGAAGGTGTTTATAGTCTATCCTCATCTCTTCAACATTACCGTTAAATTCATACGATTTTCCATAATGTTTTTTTTCGTATCGGTATCTTTCATTTAGCCATTTGGAATTTTTTATTTTAAACGCAATATTCCATTTATTTCCATTTTCAATTTCGTATGGAATAAACTCTCCTCTTGAAACTTTTATAGAATCTAATTTTTCAAAAGTAAATCTACCATACTTTTTGTTTTCCCAACTGTCAATAAAAATTCCAGCATTAGCACCAGTTTTTACAAATGGATAATCATCCACTAAATTGAAACTTAGCTCAAAATCATCTAAATCTATTGGTTCTGCAATTTCCATTTTATTTTTTTCTGATTACGATCGGGCTATATGCTGGGGGGAGCCTGGGCATTATAGCTGATGTGTGTGCCCGGAATGGTATACCGGATAGCTCCAAGATACGGAAAGTACCTGGAGAAATCTTACTAGGGAGTGAAAGTCTCCTGCGCGCTTAGACAACGAAGAAGCGCTAGCCCCGTGGATCGGGATTTCACTTTGTTCAACAAGCGGCAAGGGCGTCTTTGGTAACAAAGGGTCTGAAGTAAGCCGGACTGCAAATTTCTGCACTGAGGAACACGAATCGCATAGGAGGCATGGTCTGGAGGGTAAGAGAGCACATCTTCTCAAAGCCCAAAAGTTGTCCGGAGAAGGATCATGTAGATGCGGCGGGAGTAGACAGAAAGCGGTATATCTTACCCGGGGAGGCCCTAAGAATGATCTTGGGGAGTCAGCAGAGGCCATAGTAGCTGGTGCTATATGCATCTGGCGAAGGGTTGAAGGCTAAACCGCCTGAAAGGGTCTGTGGATCAAAGGATCGAAACAGCTGTAAATCCGAAATGGAGGGTCAATGAGAAAAGGATAGGCCAGTAGCTGAAAGTATTCTCGACAAGTACTCGCTCAGAAACTTGATTCCCACAGGCAGACTAGGGCAAATGTGAGTGTTTAGCCAACCGCCGTAGGAGTTTATCCCGATTTGCAAAACCGGGAAGGTCCGTACGTACGGTGGTGTGAGAGGCGCACTGGCTCTACTTCGGTAGGGTCAGCCGCCTACTCGATTGGCGTGTCGTTTTTTTTCTTTAGCACATCCAATATTTTTTTTCATCAAAGTCAATTATTGCAGGGCCATCTGTGCAACCACCAACTTCGTCAAGTTCTTTGTCTTTAGGGTCTGTCCCGATTATCCATTGTCCAGATTTATGTTTCATTATTGTTCCTTCGTCTATCAGTTCTCCGATTTTAGCCGTTAATGATCCGTAACCTTCATACACAACTTTTGCTGAATCTCCTTTGATAGTTATAGTCATTTTAACTCCCATTGATTTTCCTTGCCATTCTGCAAACGCTACATCAAATTGATATATTCCATCGGGCGGGATTTTATTATTATTGCTTTTAAATTGAGAGAACTTTGACCAAGAAATTAATGAGTCATTTTGTGGGTCATATTCATAAGTTTCTTTGGTTGAACTGTCAATGAAAACCATTTGGTCCGTAACGTATCTGTTCTCAAAACTGTGTCCGATTTTTACCATAGCGTATTTCCGTCCTAGTCGTGTTATTGTATCTTTGATGAAAGAAATTGGACAGCCATCTACCTCGGTCAATCTTTCAGAATTATGTTCTAAGTAGTCAATTACAAAGTAGTCAGCCCAAATCGCCATTTCAGGAACAGTGTCATTTACCTGTTCGGGATTATGTTGGTGGTTTTCCTGAGTTATTTCTGTTTCCTTCGTCTTGTTCGTCTCACAGGAACCAAGTAAAAATATTGTCGCTATGATGATTGTGATATGTTTCATCTCAAATGCACGCCAACCACCAGGATATGCAAGGTGCGGTGAGATCGCTTTTCTTTAAGTCCTCATGTACAGCATCTTGTCATATCCAATGTTATTCACTGCCTTTTTTTTTAATCAATTTTCCTAATTCTTGGGGGTTCATATCTTCAATTCTATTTGGATATTCTTTACTTGGTGTCCAGTATCTTTCCTCAAGTGATACACTCGAATTTCTTATTTTGCGGTTAAGCTCACGTATACAATCTTCAGCCAAAACTCTATTTTTATTCACTATCTTTTTGGGCATTGCAATTAGTAATCCTTCATTCAATTCATTTAAATTTTCATTATGGTATAGATTTATGTAGATATCTGGACTACGACCGGTTTTACAACAAGAATTCCAGTCTGGCGACCAAATTTCAGTGGAGAAGAATTTCAGTTTTTCGGATTTATTTTCATTGGTTCTGTATTTTGTTGTCCATTTTTTGTTGTTTTCCTCATTCCATTTCATTCTCCCAAATCCAAGCCACTTATTTTGAAATTCATATGACTGAAAAGTTCTGATATAAGGCTGTGCATTAGAGATTTCGATAAGGGATTTCACATTAGGCAATAATTTTTTCCAATTCTCCCAAAGATAGAGTTCTACATCATCAGTCGTATTAATTGCCCAAACCTTGTATTTAACTCCAAATAACCAATCCATTTTTGAATCTGATTTTTCTATGGTTGTGCATAACGATTTGGGCTATACATCGGCTGAAAGCTAGGGTATAGCCATGTGTTGGTAGCAGTTTATTATTTTAGGGGCTCTATTCTAGGCATATTCTCAAAATTTTCTCCCCTTTTCCAATTATCCATTAGCTCGTTTTGATGGAGGCTTGCCCATTCAATGACCAATCCTAATACCCTGGGAGAAATTTTTCCAGTTAACACCCTTAGAGTTTGAATATCTATCAAAACCTCTTCACTTCCATATTTGGCATGGAAATGCGGTGGGGCATGATCATCGTAATACATGTAAATGGAGATGCCAAAGAACCTACTTATTAGAGGCATTGGAATAAGAATTAGAAAACAATAACTCAGGATTGATATTTTTTATCTTAAAGTACAGGGAGTCAGGACATATATCGATTTCAGGGGACCAGGCAATTGCTCCGCTCTCCTGATCGATATAAACATCTTTAAATGGAACATCCTTAGCCCAAATCTTGAAAACTCCCTTATCTCTCAAATGGGATAGATCTACTATTCCTTCCGTCCCATCAGTAAATCGTAACCAGAGTCTATACGAATCCAAAGCCTTTATTTCAGAAACCTTTTGCATATTTTTCCTTTATTATGAAGGTACGAATTTTTTATGGGCAAGGGTTGATTTTATTGCTACCAACGGTTGGGCTATATGCTGGGTGGAGCTTGGGCATTATAGCCTATGTTATCGACTGTATTCTTTATTCTTTCTTAATCGTTTCTTCCTGCAAAAATCCAAATCACCCGTATTCTAGGATGTCCGTAATCCCACGGCATATTTTCGAGGTAATCGTTATTCTGATTTAAAAATCTCTGAAGTCTGGGCTGAATACCTTTGAGTATATTGATTAGAATTTCAATCGCTGCTAAACGCTCTTGAGGACTTTTGGACATCCAATTAGTCTGAATCTTGACAAATACCTAAGGCTCCAATTTTTACGACTTTTTCCAGATCTCAATATACGCAATTATTGGCAGAATGGGCTTTTTCGATAACGGAATTATGATCAATGTTGAGGGTTTGGTTTCTGATTTCATACATCGTGTTATCGTTCTAAAGTTCTTCAGAAATTATTTGGGTGAGTTTTTCAAAACCTGAGTCGGACATTATTCATATATAAGGAAGTTTGATTATTGTCTGGAAGTTTAATCCTGTGGGATTGCTTTTCAAGTTCCTTTGCTTGAAATATCTTGATTATAGACTCCTTCAAAAACCCAATTATTTTCCATTTTCTGTTTGTTCTATGCCTTGATATCCTAAAAGTTCTAACTCGATATGAATAAACTCTAGCCCATTTAAGAGTTCGGCTATGTTTGATCCCCATTGAGTAGGTACATATTTGTATTTTAGACTACTCCCATTCAATTTCCTTTTTCCAAGGGTGATTCTTTTAAGTTGATTATCCACAATTTAAAAGCATTGTACTTCCCTTTTCTTTTTATTGAACCGAGTACTTTTTCAAGCTTTTTAATTTGTAGACGATTTTTTGATGACGATAGTCATATTTTCTTTTTTTGTAAGATACGATTTTCTCAAAGGACCATTTTAAGACTTGAGCTATCGATGACTGGGCTATATGTTGGGCAAAGCCTGGGCATTATAGCCTTGTGTTATGGTGAGTCTATTTTTATTTCGAACAACGTTATCAATTTTTGATCGAGTTCAGCTGTTTCCTCATAGGTTAATTCACCAAGTATCCCCAGAACTAATTCTTTATCAAGGGTTGCTATTTTACCTGTTCGGACGATGGAAACTTTCTTCAAAC
Organism: Bacteroidia bacterium; assembly: GCA_965263105.1. Classification (GTDB taxonomy): domain Bacteria; phylum Bacteroidota; class Bacteroidia; order J057; family J057; genus JBCCTX01. The sequence goes on from CBDHGL010000003.1 coordinate 4,747,890, forward strand.
CATTTTTGGGAGTAGGGGACAGAAGTAAGTCGTTAGCAGTTTGCCATTTTGTTTCACTAGAAATAAATGCAACCGTTACATCCAATCTATCTTCATGAAGAACAAGAGCCGGCCGGTTTTTACTTCCTGACAAATCAGTAAAGGGAAAAGGTATCAATACGATATCTCCCTTTTTCATTTAAAACGCTCTTTTAAATCTTCTAAGGAATACAGGTTTTCTTCTTCCTCTAAAAACTTCAGGGCAGAAGCCTCACCGGAAAGTTGTTTCATCCCTTTTTGGATTATTTCTTCTTCTAATTGCTTGAGTAGAAACTCTGCAAATTCTGAAAGTTGGATTAACCTTGATTTGGGAAGTTTTTCAAGGGTTTTTATCGTGTGTGCTAATATTTCTTGTTTTCCCATCTAGACCCTTTATTTAAATCTACTTCTTTTTTTTGATTCACCATAACGATTGGGCTATATTCTGAGCGGAGCATGGGCACTATAGCCTTGTGTTCTCCGCATTTTACTTTTTTGATATCTCTTCTTCTATTTCTTTAACCAATTCTTTTAATCTCTTATCTGAAATGTTTTCATATTCAGATTTATCATAGATAGACAATAGATATACATCTGTTTGTTCTTCTGGGTGTACCATCAGAACATCTATATAGCTAATTATTCTAGCCCCACCACTTTTACCTTTTCCTTTACTTTTTATTGCAAGGCGGATCTTGAAAACGTGAGCTGAAAGTTGAGTTCCAGTTCTCGGATTAGCATGTAGCTCTTTTGCTAATTGGGAGAGATCAGATTTTAAGGAAGGGTACTTCTTGAGCAATTTCTTGGCATCTCTGTGAAAATCAGGTGTTAATATTACATTAACCTTCATCAATAAATTGGGTGAGACTTGTTTTGGGAAGTTTTCCAGCCTTAATTTTCTCCATCTGCTCAAATCCTGAACTCAATTTGGCCTTCAAAGATTGAGCTTCTTTCATTTGCTCAAATTCACTCAAAATTTTATTCCAATCAGAAATAGGAATTAGGACAGCTTTTTTCTTGCCTTGTTGATCCGTTACGTATTGGATGGAAAGATTCTCAGTCATTAATTCATTTTTCTCTAAGTATACGAATTCTTGATCATTTTGTGATATTTTTATTGCGGATAACGGTCAACTATGCGACGGTCGAAGGCTTTATCCGAAGACTGGCAGCATAGTTTTTGTTAGAGCACTTTTTTATTCATTTATCAGGTTTATTTCGCTTAACTCTCGCCCAATCTCATGGATGCCTTGCAAAATTCTGTGGGATTGTTTTTCTGAAGGATTTTTGTGGCCCTGGACGTATTGCGAGAGTAGGGTTTCATTCATGCCGATCCGTTGAGCCAAATATTTTGCATTTATCACACGATAATGCTGGAAAAACTGTTGCAAGTCCAGCTGGAGTTTTATATTACTCGCTTCAGCAACTTTGCCTTGATCCTCTAAATAAAGATTTAAAGCCTCTAAAATATTGGAATAGATTTCCGCACTATTTTTTGCTGTTGAAAATACAGGCAAATCTGAAGAGTAAATGGAAAAGCCAGTATCTGTTTTTTCCACTATAAATAAAAATTTCTTCTTTATTTTTTTCATTTAATCCCAGCTTGTTTGCGAAGTTTCTTTTCTAATCCTTTTCCCAACTCCTGGCTTCCATGATTAGGAAAAATAATTATCCCTTTCTTATTTGGGTGTTTTAGCTTTATATGCGATCCTTTTTGAGAAACCGGATACCAACCGTCCTTTCTTAAAATTGCGGAACACTTCAATTCATTTTCTTTATGTAAAGGTAAATAAAAATTTACTTTTTATGGCTCTTCTTGTTTATTTTTTGTGCCTAACGCATAAACGCCGTGACCAGCTTTTGCTGGGCATGGACGTTTTATGCAATGTTGGTGGCAGTTCTCTTTTGTTCGACATACTGGGAATATAATGTTTCTTCCATAAAAAAAGGTGTGAATAATCACACCTCTATTTGTTGAACTTCGTCTTTATCCCAAAGTTTTCTCTCTCAATCAATTCAATAACTTATACTTGGTTGATTAAAAAACTTCGTTCGCTAAATGCAGGAAGAGACATACCATCGTCATAAAAAAATGAAATTTCGTCTTTATCTTCAACAAGCCCGAGGCTATAAAGTACAGGAACGTAATGGTCAGGTGTTGGCGATGCCAATGTACCGTATTTATGGCTTGTGGTGTAATTGATAAGGTCTTTGAAATTTCTTGATTCAATCTGTTTTTTTAACCAAAGGTCATATTCCACTTCCCACCCAAAAAGCGACATATCTCGCTTTCGGAATTTTTGCATGGACAGTTTTAGATTGTGTATCATCGAGCCGCTGCCAATAATTAACACGCCTTTTTCACGCAAACTTTTCAATTGCTTTCCTAATTCGTAATGATAACTTGGAGTAGCATTGTAGTTAATACTCATTTGGAATACTGGAACATTACCTTCTGGAAAAAGGTGCATCAGCATGGGCCAGGCTCCGTGGTCCAATCCCCAATCAGTTGTAGGTGCTATATCTGGAACTATCTTCGTGACTTCTTTTGCAATATCTGGCGCTCCATTCGCACTATATTTTACATCATAGTATTCCTTTGGAAAACCATAATAATCATAAATCTGCTTTTGGGAAGGGGATACATTAATCTTAGTCTCGTTATTGGTACACCAATGGGCAGAGACGACTAAGGCTGCTTTAATCTCAAATTGACTTTGCAGTTTCTTTCCTAATTTATGCAAGGTATTCCAGAATACCCTTTCCTCTTTTGTTTTTACAATATCAAAAGGGTTGCCATGAGAGGTAAATAAAACAGGCATTTTATTACCCTGAATGGGAAGTGAATCTGTATAGTTCTTAAAGCTACCTAAAGATGCCATAGTAGTGAAAGCAAATAGTGATTTAATAAATTCTTCACGTTGCATGGTGTCATTTTATTAAATTATGCCTTTGGCAAAATAGGTGCTTTCTTCGTTCGTCCCCAAACGATAAAAAATAAGAGGGCCATTAAAAAGAAATTAAAACCAATGACTGCTGTTTCTCCTCTCATTACGTGAAAGATTGTTCCAGCTATCATTAATAAAATACCTCCATAAGCGGCATAGGTGGTCAACTTAGGTTGAATGCGTAACAAGGCAGGAAGAATTAAGCCTAATGCCCCTAACAAATCCACAATACCTGTGAAAGTTGCCAGACGAGGTTGCTCTGCTACCCACGGCATCATTTGGACCGTTTCCTCAACAGGTTGTACTATTTTAGCATAAAAGCCGAAAAAGAACATTACCGCTACAAGAATCTGCGCCACCCACAAAAGGATGTTTATGATTTTATTATCCATGATTTTGATTTTTTTTGATGATAAAAAAATGGATAAATAGTGAAAAACGCCAAAGCAGGAAAGAAGTGCATCGGTACGACCAACCCCGGGAATAACTCAGGATATTCCATGTCTAAAGGAAGTGCTGTATTCATAGCACCAATGATGCTTGCAAAAGAAAGCAAGGCTATCAATACATTTAACCAGCCGACGAATCGTTCCAAATTGAAATTCATCAACACCCAATAACCAACCGTCATCAGCAAACAACCGAAAACAGAGGCGCCGATAATGGAACCCCAGTTCACGACTGCATCGAAGGCAGTTAGCATCAGGTACTGATAAATTTCAAAATAGATGATACCAGCAATACTTGCCAATACGCCTGATAGGATACCATGCCACAAGAGATGTTTTGTGTTCATGGTAGCTTATTTAGTAACAGGTACGGAAACTTCTACTGCGATTTCGTTTGGTACTTTTTTATGCGGCTCCCCAATGCCAAAGTCAATTCTGTTCACCGGAAATGAACCGGAAAAAACATTGTTTTCAAAAGTAAAAGGAATGTCAAAAGGCTTTTTGATGCCTTTGATTTCCATTGTTCCACTAACAGTGTAGCCATCTGCTGTTTTTGAGAATTTTTTGGAAACAAACCGTATAGTAGGGTGGGTTTCTGCATCAAACCATTTGTCGCTAACCGCATGTTTGTTTTGCATTCCTCTTCCAGTGTTGATAGAACTGACATCTATCTTTACATCAAAACTTGAATTGGCGAGGTCACTTTCGTCAAATTGAATACTACCTTCCATTTTTTGGAAAACTCCAGTAGGATCTTCACTAATGAACTTAATGGAATACCCATCAGCAATTTTCCAGGACATGGAGCTATTCACAGTGAATGCAGAAAACAACATCATCACTCCGACGGTAGCTAAAAAACTTAGATTTTTCATGTTGAAATAGAATTTATAGATTAACAATGACACAAATTTCAACAGATTCCTCCAGTGTAAAATTAATGTAGATTAAGAAAGCTAATTCTTCGGTTTTCGCATTTTGCTCCTGATATTGCTCAAGGCCTCGGGGGTGATGCCCAGATAGGAAGCAATCATTTTTAAGGGAACACGGTTGGTAAGCTGTGGGTAGGTTTCGATAAAATGCTCGTAGCGTTGCTTGGCAGAAGCACTCATCAACAATAGTACTCTTCTCTGCAACACAGCAATTCTTCTAAACAGCTTCTGGATGAGCTCTAAGTTTTCGGAGCCGTTCACCCGTTGAATTTCAATCGGTAATTGATTGATTTCATATATCTCGGAATCTTCCAGCGCATCAATAAATAATTCTGAGGGCACCGACAATACATGGGATTCCGTATCCGAAATCACCCAACCCTCGGGAGCGAACATGTATATATGAACTTTGGCGTTATCATCAATGGCATAACTTCTCAACAAGCCATTTTTTACATAATAGGCTTTACTGGCAACAACCCCCGGCATTTGAAGAATGTGATTCTTTTTTATTTCCTTTAATGTGGATTCATTACTTTCGAAATATTGTTTAATTGAAAAATTATTGTCCGCTGAATTATCTATCTCTTTCATGATATAGTATTTGAGCCAATTTTACTGATGCTTTTTTAATTGCCCCCAACGCTTGGTATAAATGGCGTTACGAGCTTTTGCTCGTAATGAACATTTAATGCCTAAATGTTGGCAGCAGGTATTTTTTTTTTAGTCTAACCTCGTTTAATTTTTAAAAATTATCATTTACCATAGAATACTTATCCTATTCATTGACTTTCTTCATTCCTTCTTAATTCTTTAGTGCTTGATCAATAGGTTCTGGTTCAAATAGTCCTTTTTTCATCTTGTACTTTACCCATAGTCCTGCATAAATTCCTGCTATTAGAATAAGTAGACCAGCATTCATGTAAACCTGAAGTGTCATCTCTGGTGTGGGCGAGTTGTTGATAATCATAAATATCATTGCAATAATTCCAATTATTTGCGCCCAAGGGTACAAGGGAGATTTGAATGGACGATCGAAATTTGGGTATTTTCTCCGAAGAATCAGCAGATTGGCATAACCAATAATATAGGCAACCAGCCAAACGGTAGCAGCAGATATAATCATTACTAAAATAACGTCCTGTGCATTCTTGAAAATTATATACGGTATTAAGATCAGAATTGCCATAAATACAATTCCAACCCATGGTGTTTGGGTACGTGGATGAATTTTCATTAATAATGTAGGAACTTGTTTATTGTGAGCCATTCCAAAAAGCATACGTGGAAGAGTTGCTAATACTGTATTAAGCGTACTACAGGTAGCCGTTATAGCCAGGACTGCTAAAATAAATCTACCATAGTCTCCAAATAATGCGCTGACCAAAACATAATGCGGGACCTCCGAACTCGCTAGTTCTTCACTTGGTACGGCCAGATAGCCAGCTAATGCAACAAGAGAATAAATAACTAAAAGAGCTACCGCTGCATAAATCATCGAACGGGGAATGTTTCTTTCTGGGTTTTTAGTTTCTTCCACCATAGGGCAAACAAATTCAAATGCCATGAAGGCCCAAAGTGCCAAAACTGTCAGGTTCAATGCGCTGAAATCTAAACTTCTAAAACCTTCAAATAATGAGGTAAGAGAATTTCCTTGAGCATCTCCATTTGAGATTCCTACTACTCCTACCAATAACAGGGCAATGATCATCAAATAGGCTAGGAAACTCTGAACCCTTGAAAAGATATCTACCCCTAATCCGTTAAGAATGGTCAACCCTATCAGGACTACTAAACCTATTTGCCCAAAACTGCCTGGATAAAGGGTATTTAGAATGGCTTCCAATAAATATAACTCAGCAGGTAAGGCAAAAATAGCGGGTGCTATATAACCCGCAATTACAGTAATAATGGCGGGAAAGTGCCCCAGGGAAACTTCAGTGTACATGCTAATACTTCCCGCCTTGGGCAGCATCAATGCCAGTTCGGCAAATGTAAATACGTAGAAAAGTGCTAGGATAAATGCAATAACCAAAGCAACAAAAAAATTTGCTCCCCCAATTCCAACACCTTGCAAAACACTTACAAAAACTACCTGAGCAACCACCACACCAACAGCAATAGCGAATAAAGAACGTAACCCTAAGATCCTTTTTAATTCAGATTGGGCATTTGCTTTTAAATTCATGATTGTAATTTAACGGTGTAAACCATTGCTCCACTATCTTTTGCTGAAATAAATCCATCATCAGAATATGGCTCATTATCATTAGCTACTTGCTTTATAGCAACTCGATTTTTGTCTCGAAATGGAGCAAAATAAATCCTGGCAGCCCCCATTGCTTCACTTGCAGCTCCTGTCCAATTATTAGTGCCAGTAATAACCATATATTCAAAACCTTCTTTATGAAAATACTCAAAACTCGCAGCAAAAAGTTCAAAGATATGATTGGAAGGAAGTTCAGGTGACCGAGCGATCATGAAAATATATCCGACCTTTCCAGTTTGATGAGCCCTTCTGAAAGCGGGAAATTTTTCATTTAAAGCCAGTAAAGCCTTGTGTTCAGAGAAATGGAAAAAATTGACTATTGGGTTCTGATATAAGAAAACTGCGTCTATAAATGGATCTTCAGTTCTCCATTTCTCTTCTTCTGAAGAGAGCGATATATTGAGGGACCCTCCAATTACATTTCCATTTTCAACAATTGCCAGGGAATGTTTAAACACCTCGTTATTCAATTCTATTTGATCAGAAGGGTCTGATGGATTCGTAAGGATCACCAATCGTACAAACCAATAGAGAATATTTTCAGTTGTCCAAGGTCCAAAATGAGCTATTCCAAAAGGATCATGATGTTCAATGTTAAGAATTCCTGAAGGAGTAGCCTTTGGAGGATGAACATGTTTGTTCATGGGTTCATTCTTGGCAAATGATGCCGCTAACATGTGAGCCATTTGAATAATCTGGGTATGAGTTAGCTCGGTTATTGGTATTGTTTTATAGCTATTGCTACGATATTTATGAATCGATTCAAAATTCACCACTGGTAATTCATGTGGTATATCCAATAATCCATGCTGAGCAGTATCATCTGCTGTGGGATATTCACACCACGGTAACTTTAAAGGTGAGTCTGCTTTCTGCATATTTATGTTTTTTATTTTAATACTTAATTCTTGCTGCCAACGGTCTCGCATATACGGTGTGACCAGCTTTTGCTGGGCATGATCGCTATATAATTTGCCAATATTTAGTTATTTTATTTAAAAAATTTTAAAATAATATAATTATTTATAGGAGTGAGTTAGTTTATTTATCTCATATCTAATTCTGATTGAATCCTAAATTCTAAGTCTTTCATGTTATTGTAAATAAATTTGGCCCAATCTATTTCTTGTTTTCGATTTTCAATGTTTGATTTGAGAATGTTCATATATATTTGATTATTAAATAGGCTTTCATAATTATTTGGTTCCACACCTTCCTTGTATAAATAGGGAGCACTAGTGAATTCAAAAAGCTCAGTCATTTCAGGTATTACCGTTTGATAATAGTATTGAGTTTGTCTATTATCTAAGGTATTGCTCCATACCATTTGATACTCGTATAATTTTGAAAGAAAAGTCCTGGTGGAATCGCTTTTTATAAAATTTAATCCATAAGACTTTGCATTATCATAAGGACCTTTTGTAAGCATCAGTTTTGTCCAATTGTTTGATTCCCGAAAATGAATTGACAATGAATCATGGTATGGCAGATTCTCACGTAAATGTTTCAAAATAATTTCACATGATGATTGGGCACTTTTATTTAACTGAAATAGCATTTCTACTTTGAAATAATCACTTATGATCGCTTCTTTCAATTCTGTCAAGAGTTTGACCTCAACCTTATCAGTCTTTCGAGCTTCATTCCAATTATTTACACTTAATGCTAGTAGGATCCCTATCATAACCAAGAAAATCTCTCCTATGGCATAAAGCATATATTCTCGAAATCGATTCTCGACCAGTAATTTTTGTCTGATTTTCCGAAAGAATTTTATCATTGGTTTTTCTTTGTTCTAATCCTGACTAACGTTAGGTAAGGTCCTGATTTTCAGTAGACCTTTTTTCATAGGCAGCTTGGTATCGATCTCTGGTAAAGATACTTAATTCATTAGGATGATTGTTTTATTCGTTTTCTGATCAAAGCGAGTTGTCGTCTTTTTTCGTCGAGGAAGATCTATTCACTTTGAGGCCTATAGGGTTGCTTCTTGGTAACCATGTTCCAGATTATGACAGCAATTTTTCGTGCCGGTTAAAAAACTGGTCTTTCCAGGAGCCAACAACAAGATACAAGCTCATCGTTAGCTGGGGATATTAATTTACCTGGAAAAATCCCTATTTTTTTCCTAGGGATTTTGGTGGGTAAATCTGGGGAATGATCACCAACGGTTAGTGTATGCGTAGTGCGACCGCTTAGGGAGCATTATCGCATATACATTGTTGTAGCCAGTTTTTCTTTATATTTCGTAACTAATACATTTGCAAAAGCAGGTTTGTCATTCCTTAAAAATTCCATTTCCTTTCCATTCACAATAGTAGGATGAATGTCCCTAAGATACTTGTCGCTCCATGTCGCAAGTTCTAAAAGTATAGGTGTCAACGCCAATCCCTTCTCAGTCAAAAGGTAATGGTTGGTCTTTTTATTATCTGGTCGTTTTGTTTTTATAATAATACCCACTTCTTCCAAAAACTTGAGTTTGGAAGAAAGAATATTGGTAGCAATGGCTTCATCCGCCTCTGTGAAATCTTTAAAGGTTTCTTTGCCTTCGATTAGCATTTGCTTTACGATAACCAACATCCACTTGTCGCCCAAAACATCCAAGGCTGAGGTAAACGGGCAATTACATCTGAAATCCTGTCGCATCTGTTAAGTTTCTATTAAATATTACTTGCAAAATGAAATTTATCTACAAAATCACTTGCATACTGAAAGTTATTTTATATTTTTGCTTGCGAAACAAAAGTAATAATTGTTTGTCAAATGACGAAATCAATGAAAAAAGTATTAACAGTATTGGCACTAACAGGTATTCTCGCTTCTTGTGGTGTAAGTCAAACAAAATCAACAAGTGAGGTAAATCAATCAAATAATTCAGAAATGAATAACAAAGAAATCGAAGACACATTACAACCGACAGAGCTCGCCATTAGTGCGTTCAATGCACTTTTCCGAGATTATAGTGATGAAGGTTTAAAAGACGTATTTGCAGAAGATATTATCCAGCACAATCCCTTCGTACCCACAGGTCGTGAGGCGCTACTTGGACTTTTGCCTATGCTAAAAGAGGCTGGTACAACTTACCAAAACCATAGATTATTCCAAGATGGGGAATATGCGATTATGAACAATACAGTAAACAACGCCGACGCATTTGGTGCCAAGCAAATTGTGTCATTTAATGTGTACCGAACCGCCGATGGTAAAATTGTAGAGCATTGGGGCGTACCCGTTCCTATTGTTGAAAACCCAGTTGAAGGTGTTACGCAATTTGGTGGTGCCACTGAAGTAAAAGACTTAGATAAAACCGATGAAAACAAAGCTGCTGTGACAAAACTCTTCAATACCATTATAAATGGCACACAAGAAGAGGTAGGAGAAACCATACAAGCAATGTTTGAACCAGACTATATTAACCACAGTCCAACCGTTGGGAATGGTATTCCTGCACTTTTTGAAGCATTTGGAAGAGAGGAATGGACTTACAAAAAAAATCACAAGGTATTAGGTCAAGGAAATTTTGTACTATCTATTTCAGAAGGGACGGCAAAAGGCAATCCGGTAGCTTTCTACGATTTGGTGCGCTTTGAAAACGGGAAAGTTGTTGAGCATTGGGACGTTATTTTCCCTGTACCAACCGAAGGCTTGGCTCACAATAACGGAATGTTCGGATTTTAAAAATTGAAGAATTAATTAACAATATTAAGTCATTTTGGAAATGAAAAATATTAAAATAATAGTAGCAATTTTTGCTTTAAGCGTTTTTTTTGCCTCATGCGATAAAGATGATGAGGTAACTCCTGAATTGAGTCAAAAAGAAAAAGTAGCTTCTTTTTTGGAAGCAGTAAATACTAGAGATGTAGCTGCAATTGAAGAATTAGTAACGGAAAACTATATTCAACACAATCCATTTCTCCCAACAGGTAGAGATGCTTTTGTACAAGTTGTAACAACTACATTAGCAGATAATAATACAAAGGTAGAAAATCAAAGAATGCTTGAAGAGGGTAATTTCGTTGCCATGCATAATTTATGGATAAACGCTGCCCCTTTTGGAGCAGACACAGTAGTGAGTTTTGATATCTTACGTTTTGATGACAATGGTAAGATTGCTGAGCATTGGGATGCCATACAACCATGGGCAAGTCAAACGGCAAATGGCAATACGATGATAGACGGTCCAGTCAATATCACTACTTTGGATGAAACAGAGGCGAATAAAGCTTTAGCAGTATCGATAATTGAAGATGTATTAATGGGGCAAAACCCAAATAACATCACCAATTATATCGCTGAAGATTACATCCAGCATAATCCAGGCATTGATAATGGTCTGGCAGGTATTCAGGCAGCTGTAGATTATCTAATATCCATAAATAATATGTTTCAATATACCACGATTCACAAGGTAATAGGCGAAGGAAACTTTGTGCTTACCATTAGTGAAGGACAATGGAATGGCACCACAAATGCCTTTTACGATTTGTTTCGCATGGAAAATGGCAAAGCCGTAGAGCATTGGGATGTCATTCAACCTGTTCCTACCGATGGCTTGTCAAATGATAATGGAATGTTCGGATTTTAATCTTTAGTTAGTTTGTATTTAAGTGAAAATCTAAAAGTTGAAAAAATAGCAATGTCAAAGAAGTTAATTTATCCATCAAAATTCGAAGATGCGAAAATGAACGTACCCGAAGCACCAAACGTGGAGTTTTCTTTTGTTGTAAAAGCACCAAAGGAGTATGTGATGGACGCTTGGCATTTACTGAAATCTGAGGGTGGAGCAATCGAGCCTATCACTTCAGGAAATCCTAAAGGAAAGAATTGGGCAGGAGTCGCGGATGATATGGAACGTATTATCAATGTAGGCGGAACAGATGTCACTCAAATTGTGGGTAATGTACAAACACCTGAAAATGGCGATTGGCATTTTGAGTGGAAAGCAGGAGCACCTTATTACAAAATGCCCTTTCCCTTTCCACTAATTATGAAATCAGTACACGGACAAGCCACTTTAATTGATGGACCAGGAGAAAACGAAACAACCGTAAAAATAACCAACAGGCATCAACCTGGTATCGGTTTATGGTTTACTCGTTTTGCTATTAAAGCGGCTATGCCGGGCTTATCCAAAGCTGCACCTAAACGATTTAAAGACAAAGCATTGGATTAAATAAAATTCTATTCATTAAAAATACAAAAATGAAAAATATAATCATCACAGGAAGTAGTAGCGGTTTCGGCTTAAAAGCTGCTAAAGACTTTGCCGACAAAGGCCATAAAGTATTTGCAACCATGCGGAAGCCTGATGGGAAGAATGCAGAAAAGAAAGCCGAATTAGAAGGGCATTCTTCTAACATTAAAGTGTTGGACATGGATGTAACCGATGATACTTCTGTAAAAAACGCCATCAATGCTGTTCTTGCAGAAACAAGTAACATTGATATTCTCATCAACAATGCTGGGATTATGTATCTGGGAATTACCGAAGCATTTAGTGTAGAGCAAGCAAAATTTCAAATGGAGACCAATTATTTTGGTGCCATACGGGTAATGCAAGCTGTGTTACCGTCTATGCGTAAGTCAGGTGCTGGTTTAATTATCAATACGTCGTCGCTGGTTGGTCGTATGTCGCCACCATTTTTTGGTACATACACCGCAACTAAGCACGCTTTAGAGGGCTACACTCAAGCCTTACGCTATGAGGTTTCGCCCTTTGGTGTGGATGTTGTTTTGGTAGAACCAGGCCCATTTGGTACAGGATTATTGGCATCAGGTCAAGCACCTGCACACAGTGCAGTTTTAGAAACTTATGGTGAATTAGCAGGTGTTCCAACAGCAATGGGAGAGAATTTTGCACAAATGCTTCAAAGTGAAAATGCTCCAGACCCTCAATGGGTTGTTGATGCCTATTTAAAATTGGTAGAAA
>CBDHGL010000004.1:0-39573 GCA_965263105.1 Bacteroidia bacterium
AAAGTCGTTAAATTTTCTTGAGGAAGGGCAAATTCATAGTGCATAGCCGTAAGTAGTCCTTCCAAACGGAGGTCAGACTCAGGATGATCCAATAGCGCATAAAAGAGGGATTTGACTCTTTGTTGAGCTACCATTCTTCTCACCCAGGCCTTTTGAAAGGGATCCCCTCTCCTTAAGATTGCCATAAGGGTATCTGGATCTGACCCAATAACAGAAAAAGGGGCAAAGGCAGAAGAAGATGAATTATTGAGGCGCTTTTCTGGTGCCGTGGTAGCATTAGACCTGATTCGCCATATTTTTCCCTTTCCGTGATTGGGATATTGGCGCATCACCCAGTCAGATACAAATAGCTCCCCCTTACTATTGGTAGCCAGGTCCACGGGATGAAAGTCCTTCCCTCCTTGTATCCATGAGACAGGTTCTCCATACACACTGCTTCCAGAAGCAGTTAGGGGAATGCGTACAATAGCATTTTCTTCCCAGATATTTACCAGGATTTGATTCTGATACCCCGATCCCAAGCTTGTCCTGTTTCCCTCCCAGAGGCTGCAAGGCGCCTCTCCCAGTGGAGCTGCATAGGGTAGAGTGCCGGGTAGCTCCCCATTCCAGGATAGGTAGGGATGTATCCCGCTGCCTCCATAGAGAGACTCATACCCGTATTGCCCTCCTGGGACTACCTCTATCAGCCTGTTTGGCCCGCGGCTGTCGGGGTCATTATCTGTCAGCAATAGTCTTCCATCTTGCGTAAAATGCAAGTCGAAAGGATTCCAGAAGCCGGTGGCGATTTCTTCTATCTGAGACCCATCCAATCTGCAACGCATTACATTACCTCCGTCTCCATAGCCTTCTAGCTGTAAACTATCGCTCCCCATTATCCGCCATTTCTGTCCACCGGTATTGCCACGTGAAAAGTAGACCCAGTTGTCCGGACCGATCGTCAAGCCCAGGATACCCGCATGGTCGTATACGCTTTCAGGTTCGACCATTTCTGCCAGGGTAATTCGTCGGTCGCTTTGGTGATCCTTATTTGTATCCTGGTATTGATATATTCCCCTTTTGGTACTGACATACACCCCTTCACGATAGAAGAGATTCATGCCGTCTTCCAGGCTGTCTGCGTAGATATGCCAAGAATTAGGCTTGCCATCTCCTGTGGAATCAATCCCCTTTTTTATTCGATCGTAGGTAGGGCCTTGGTAATCATCCAGCGGGGAATGGGTGTGGGATTCCAGGACGTATAAGGCGTCATCGGGACCAAATGTCAGGCCGATAGGGGTGACGATATCGGGCTCTGTGGCGATTAATTCGATGAGGATTTCAGGATCATCCAAGGCAAAATCTGGGTGGGAAGAATCCTTTTGGCAGGCGCCTAAAAAGAACAAAAAGAGTAAAATTGACCAAAAAGAAGGAAACGGTTTTTGAATCATTCGCATCTTAGCAAGAAAAGATGAATTAGGATTATTTTAGAAAGCCTTAGAAAAGATAAGGCAATTTCCTTCGGGATCAAAAGATTCATTCCCCAATCTCATAGGCTTAGATTAAGGGGTTTATTGGAAGATAAGGTATCCAAATTCCCTATTTTGTACCCCCCAGGCTAAATGCAAGATTTAGCCTCGCCCCCCTTGATGTGAGAAGGGGGGCTGAGATGGTAGGCCTAGCCCATCAACTTTTTCTCCTCCTTGCCCCGCCTGTGTGCTAGGTCTAGGAGGAGTACCCAAGTGAAGCTTGGGGGAGGTGGTCCTAAGATCTATAGGAGGAAACTCCTCTTGCTAAACCTTCATGTACCCCCCAGGCTAAATGCAAGATTTAGCCTCGCCCCCCTTGATGAGAAGGGGGGCTGAGATAGTAGGCCTAGCCCATCCACTTTCTCCTCCTTGTCCCGCCTGTGTGCTAGGTCTAGGAGGAGTACCCAAGTGAAGCTTGGGGGAGGTGGTCCTACGAACTATAGGAGGAAACTCCTCTTGCTAAACCTTCATGTACCCCCCAGGCTAAATCGCCCCCCTTGAGGAAGAACTGAGATTTAGCCTCCTTGCCCCCCTTGAGGAGTACCCAAGAAGGGGGGCTGAGATGCAAGATTTAGGCCTAGCCCATCAACTTTTTCTCCTCCTTGCCCCGCCTGTGTGCTAGGTCTAGGAGGAGTACCCAAGTGAAGCTTGGGGGAGGTGGTCCTACGAACTATAGGAGGAAACTCCTCTTGCTAAACCTTCATGTACCCCCCAGGCTAAATGCAAGATTTAGCCTCGCCCCCCTTGATGAGAAGGGGGGCTGAGATGGTAGGCCTAGCCCATCCACTTTTTCTCCTCCTTGCCCCGCCTGTGTGCTAGGTCTAGGAGGAGTACCCAAGTGAAGCTTGGGGGAGGTGGTCCTACGAACTATAGGAGGAAACTCCTCTTGCTAAACCTTCATGTACCCCCCAGGCTAAATGCAAGATTTAGCCTCGCCCCCCTTGATGAGAAGGGGGGCTGAGATGGTAGGCCTAGCCCATCAACTGTTTTCCCTTTAGGTGCTTCCTATACCGATACTTCCGGTATCTCAAACTCTGCCACAAAGGGCGCATGGTCAGAATCAGGATACAAGGCATCCGTAACCCCCAGAATATTTTCATCGATCAAGGTCTCATTGTGGATTTCCGATTTCCGATAGTGTGAGACCATGCTTTGAGACATGAAGATGTGGTCGATCAACTGCTGTTTGCCAATGCGGATGTAGGTATAGCGAGACTGCAAGGGGAGGGAGTTCTCACAGGGAATCAGGACCTTAGGCCTGAGCCTGGGGTTATTGGTGTTTAAGACACTGCCCATGAGGCTTTCTACGGGAACTTCCTCGGGTTCCGCATTGAAGTCCCCGCAAACGATGATATGGGCTTCTGGATCTTCCTCAAATATTTTGTCGATCAACAAGCGGGTTTCTATCGATTGACCCACACGCTTCATGGAGGATAGAAAATAGCCTTCTGCCCAGCTTTGCACACTCTTCCAGGCTTCTCTACTTCCTCTTCGGAAACTTTGATTGGGTATATGAGAGGGGATTTTGGATTTAAGGTGGAGGTTGATCACATAGAGCTCAAAGCCTTCATGAACCTTTATTCGAGCACATTGAATGGGCCGCTCCCACTCCACATCTCTGACGGGTTCATCCTCCCCGGAGGTCATAATCTTATATTGAGGAAAACCCATGAGGTCTCCGCGAAATTGCTGAGCGTCCACGATCTCGTATTTTGAGGCAATCACCAAATTCCGTTTGTCGTATACTTGATCGGCCTGGGTCTTGGTTGAAACCAGGTTGAAATCCTCGTAGGAAGTGCCCTCCAGCAGCCTCCGAAGGGTTATAATATCTCGGGGTTGGTTGACTCGCTCCTGTCCATGAATCTCTTGAAAGCAAATGACATCTGCTTTCAATCTTTCCAGTTGGGGGCGTAGGATTTTGAACCGGCTGCTGCCTTCTCCATCCAGGTTTTCGATGTTAAAAGTGGCTAATCTGAGGTTCATGGGGGTAATTGCTTAGATAGTTGACAGTCCATGGTCCACAGTTTTTTTGTAGAGTTTTCGCATGACTGTTATGGGAATTTATTTAGAATAATGACGAGGCTATTTGCTGTTTTCCGTTAAGCCTATCTAAGTATGGGGGTTAACACCATATTTCTATACGACACCTTCCCATGATCACCCTGAAGGTAAATAGGTCCTGGAGCAAAAACATCTGAAATGATAGCCCCGCCTGTAGGGCCATGAACGGGTTGATTATCAATAATGAGTTTCCCGTTGAGTTTTACCGTGATATGCCTTTTATACAAGGTGATATCCAACTCCTGCCAGGAGCCTGCGGGTTTTTCTGCGGCTTCTGAAGGGGTGATTCGGCTATATACCGCTCCCATATGGTGAGAATCGCGATCTTTTCCATAAGAGTCAAAAACCTGTATTTCGTACATACCTCTTAAATAAACCCCGCTATTATTCCCCTTGGGAACATTTACTTCTAGGGTGAGATTGAAATCTTCGAACTCCTTTTCCGTTCGAAGGTTCCCATAGTGTTTGTGAGGCTGGCCTTTTGGTTGGACTGGGTTATTTACCAATTCTCCATTTTCTGCACTAAATCCATTCGAATGAGAAGGGTTGAGGAGCTTCCATCCTGTGAGGTCCTTTCCATTAAAAAGGGTAATGGGTTCTCCAAATTTGGCTTGAGACAGGTCTGGCGTAAGTATAATATCCGGCAACTTGGCCCCCACAAAAGCCATCTCTGTATTTCCCTTGCCGTTCCAATTGGGAATGGTGACCGTTCCAGAAATATGATCTCCTACTTTCTTTGCTCTCATGGTGGAAGTAATTACATGGACTCTCTTGCTTCCATCTGCAAAGGTGTGTTTGGTTCTCTCCTGTGTGCGGGTAACGATGAGGGTATTATCATCTTCCAGGTAAACATTTCCAACGGGCAATACGCTTCCCCCTATCCATAAGAGTTCTGCATCCAGGAAGCCCTGTTCTTTGTGTACCTTGAGCCAACCCACTTTGCCCCCTTCTATATCTAGGGTCCACATGCCGAGGAAGGGATTCTCTTGTTTCAATGCGGGATTACTAACTCCCAAATAAGGGATGAGCCCCATTATAACTAAGTTGAATAGTAGTCTTTTCATGAATATAATGTTTAAGTGAATTTCTTATTCTGCCTCTTGACTTTTTCCCTTGTCCATTTTCTTTTTCTGATTCCAGGCAAGGATAGACATCGCTATTCCTCCTAGTAAAGGTCCTACCCATTTGGGTATGGTGGATGCACTTTCTTCTGGATTACTCATTTCTTCATAGAGCTGGAAGCCAGCAAAAAAGAAAAACAAGAGGGCTAAGACCAACAAAACGTAATAGGCACTATACTTTTTTTCCATATGGAATTCGATTTGGCTCTAAAGTAATGAAATTTTCACCTTTTGGGAATACCTATTTAATTAATTGAAATGGCTACTCTTTGGGCGTCCTTTCCCAGTTGATGTATAGTGTTTTGTATCCTTCCTTCTACCTTTTTCCCCCTATTTCCTTTTATATCCCAGCGAATCTCCATTTGCCAGACGGGTTCAATAGTGGGAAGTTCAAGGAACACCGTTTGTTGGTCTCCCAAGAGTTGAGAAGAGCCAATTTTTAATTTTTTCTCATTATAATGATCTGAACCATATCGACGGGTTCGCTTAAGTTCCCAGGTTTCTACCTGGAAATTATCGGATTGTTCCACAGAAGCTTTATCCAACTTGTCAGAAAAAGTCACATATACACCCCGTTCAGTGGCACGGATATCTATAGGTGCATGAATGGGCTTCCCATTGTACCGAATTCTGAAAAAGCCTCCTTGCTCAAATACTTGATTGGTGGCCCAGGCCGACATGCCACATGCGTAGAGATGACCATCTCCCGGATTGAACCTTCCCCGGATGAGGCCGGTTTTAAAAGGAGGAATGGGAAGCTCGTAGATTCCTCCCTGCATCAAGCCTTTTACGCGTTCGTGGGGAACTAGATAGACTTTCCCGTATCCATAGGAAAGGTTTAATAGACTCCCTTTAAGGGGACCCCATTTATCTGAATCCACCCAGAGTAATTCCGCTGGAGAACGATCTACTTCTGAATCTACCCAGGTGAGAGGAGGGACCATGGCTGCATCCGAACTGTCTTTAGGAGGATCATAGCACCACATATTTCCATAGAAGCCTCCATCTTGAACCCAATTTACCCGATTCATGGGATTCCAGTAACCCTCTTGATCCGTTACGATGAAACTACCATCGGGATTAAGGCATACCCCATTTGCTGCCCGGAAACCTTTGGCGATAATCTCAGATTGACTGCCATCCCGGCTTACTTTAATGAGGGTGCCATGCTGAGGGACGAGGGCTTCTCGGGCATGGCGCCCAGATTTGGCATAGTAGAAATTCCCTGCCTCATCGGCCTGCAAGCCCATGGCGAATTCATGGAAGTGGTCTGTAACCTGGTGGTCATTGTTGAAACTTTCGTAGAAATCTGTTTCTCCATCGCCGTTTAGGTCGTGGAGGCGTACCAATTGATCTCTGCAGGTGATGAATATTTCCTCATCGATTACTTTAACCCCCAGGGGTTGGAAGAGACCCGATCCGATACGCTTCCAAGTAAGTTTGCCGGTATTGTCTGTAAGTCCTTCAATGATCCATACATCTCCTTCTGTACAGGCGCCCACCGCTTTATTTTTGTCTTCGAAAAAATCAAAACCTCCAAAACGCATGCGACTTTTCCATTTGTTATCCTTAGGAGAAGTGAGAAAGTCTACCTCAAAAGGTCCCTTGCTTTTGCTAGTGATTTCCGTTGTCAGTACTTCTGGATAATGGGCCTTTCCTCCTTGGGTGAAGGCTTTAAGGGAAATAGGTGCCGGGGAACTTTCGGAAAACGCCTTTACCTGTTCCTCATTCTGACCGATCAAGATTTTTACCCTTAACTCACCTGTTTGCTTTACTTCCAGGAGTTGTTGGCCTCCTTTTTGGATTATTTGAGCCCCTTGCCCCTTCAGCCCTACGCCCATATCGGAAGAGGCAATATGAGCTATCAAATTTTCTGAGGGATTATCGATATGCAGGTTCCGCACATAAATGGGCGTGTCTCCCTGATATTCTACTCCAAGCATTTCCAAAATTTGGGCCTTACCCACATAATAGGAGATAATGACTTTTTGCTCATGGTGATAAATACCTTTGAGACGGGTCCAGGCTTTGGGTAAGGGACCAAATTTTCTGCCATCTCGGGCCTGAAATCTAGGGTCATCAAATTTTCCGGTTTCAGGATTTGCCCATCCCGGACTTACCGGATTGCTTACGTGGAGTTCCCCTGATGTTCTCGGGGAAATATTGTGCTGCCCGTTCATCAAGATTTCTGCATAGTCGATGAAATGTTCTCCTGACCAAGCGCCAGCTACGCGCATGAGGTCATGGTCAAAAACCATCCAGGATTTTCCTTTGGTTATCCCTCCAGATCCCCTGTCCAGGCGAACGGCAATTCCTTTATAAGCCCAATTCGCCCAGGAGAAATCTTCATCCTTTAAGGGCGCATTGCGCTGGGACATATTTCTGGGAGGTGACTCTTTGTGGGCAATTTCATAGGTGTTGATCCAAAAGTCTCCATAGTCCATGTCTTCCCAAGGTCTGTATTCTGTTGGTTCTGGCCCCAAGGAATTGCCTTTGGGTAGACCTGCCAGGTAGCTGTCCGATAGTTCGAAGAATTGTTCAGGGTTTTCTTCTTCAATCCATTCCTCTCTAAGGAAGTGAATGACCGCATATTTCTCTTTGGGGGAAAGCTGTATCTGGGGAGGCATGAGGCCATAACCCCGGGTGATGGTCTGGTACATAGAATAAGGGTCCTTTCCCACTTTGAAGCTGTCCTGCCAAAATTTATTGGCGGTAGGGAGAGAACCTTCATGCTCTTCGGTACCGTGGCACTCAAAGCAGACAGCATTGTAGGTTTTCATACCCAAGAAATAGGTTTCGTCTTCGGGTTCGCCGATAAATTGGGCATGGTTGATGTCAGCTTCATAGGCAGGCAGGTCGGCTTCGGCCATTAAAAAGCCCGAAGGGATATGGGCCTTAGGATTGCTATTACAAGCTATTAAGAAAAAAAGGGGAGCGTAGAATAGCGTTCTGGTTCGGTAGAGAAAGTCCATATTCCAGGTGAATAAGAGGTTAGGTAAATGGTAGAAAATAATGATTGGAAATGACGGTAGATAAGTATTTTAGATAAACAGGGTTTTGGAGTAAGTTAGGTATTATTGGAAAATTCTTCCTAAGACTCTTCAATCATATCCTACCCGCTACCTCCCATCTCCCTTATACTCAATCTTCCCATCTTTTGGCGCCTGGGGCCAAGGAGTAGTTCCGGGTGCCCAAACCTGTGGTTGTTGTGCTCTAATAGCTTCCATGTGATCAATCAACCATTGGGGGACCTTCTCGTTTTCGGCTTGTCCATAAACCCAGGGGAGGGCAGGGCTCATCAGCAAAGACATGTCGGGCATGGGAGGCCTGGTGTTACCAATAGAATCTATCTTTATGCTTTAGCTGAGTTAGGATCTCTGGATGGGTTTCAGCCAGGTTCACCTGTTCTTCTGGATCTTTTGTAATGTTATATAGCTCATCTCCAATAAGCTTATAGTCTCCTTCCCGATACGCGGGAAAGCGAACGCTTTGAGATACTTCGAAGACCATATCGGTTCGAGGACTTGCTTTTCCTTCAAATATCATATCGGACAAATCTAGCCCGTCTAGGGGCAATGCCTGTTCTAAGTTTCCTTCGCCAATTTGGATAAAGGTATTATACAGATCTCCGATGTAGGACATGCCATCATGACTAGTTCCTGGAGCAATCTTCCCCGGCCAGTAAAACACGCAAGGAACCCGTACTCCGCCCTCATAGTTGGTATTTTTGGTGCCGCGATAGGGGGCATTCATGGTGTCCCGGATGGCCCCATTGTCATTGGCGAAGACGATCAGGGTATTGTCGGCTTTGCCCGCTGCTTCAACGGCTTGCACAATTTTCCCCACAGCTTCGTCTAGTATCTTGAGGGCTGCATAACGTTTTCCCAACTCTTCCTCATAGCGGGGAATCTCTTCAAAAGGGCCGTGAATGGCGTTGAAGGGGACATAGTAGAAAAAGGGTTTTTCTGCATAGCTATCCTCATGTTGCTGGATCATGGAGCTCACTTCATCAGCAATAAGGTCCGTGGCATAGCCCTCTTCCCAGAGTGGCTCTTGGTTGCGGTGCCAATCGTAGACCGCAAAGCGTGCTGGGGCGTTGTGGGGTATGGTAAAATTGGTATAGTCTATACCCCAGGCATAGTGTCCATACTGGTGATCAAAGCCCTGAGCTAAGGGCAAGTGCTCTTCCAGCCATTCCCCTGCACCCCATTTCCCCATAATGGCGGTCATATATCCCGCTTCTTGAAGCGCTTCTCCTATGGTCCGTTCTTCTGCAGCCAGGGCATGTACGCGTCGGGTTTCATCCCCCTCCTCATTTTTGACCAATTCCATGTCCAGCATTTCCAGGTAGGACGGTTTGCCAAAGTCTTCGGTGCGCCAATCGGTCCAGTTGCGGAAGGGATAGCGGCCAGTGAGAAAGGCTGTTCGGCTAGGAGCGCAGACCGCATGCGTATAGAATTGGGTGAGGCTTAGGCCCCCAGCATGGAGTTTATCGATATGGGGCGTGTACTTTTTGGTGGAGCTATTGAAACCCACCTCACTCCAGCCAAGGTCATCGGCCAGGAGGAAGATGATGTTGGGTTGGGGGGCTTTTTTCGGAGGATTTTGTGGGGAGCTACAAGCACCTAAAGTCATTAGGATTCCCAAGAAAATCCAGTTTGGCTTACTAATTGAACACGGAGGCACAGAGACACGGAGGGTATTAAATTTCATGATGGGTCTTTTTAAACGATTTGGGCGAAACGTGCTCTAAATATCGCAAATTTTGATGGCCTCTTTTAAACCCGTTAAGGGATTGCCTGTGGGAATCCACTCATGGCCTACGTAGCCAGAATAACCAATATCTATTAGGGCTTGCATAACTGCTGCATAGTTGATCTCTTGCTTATACCCAATTTCTCCTCTACCTGGAACACCTGCCACTTGAACATGACCGATATAGTCCTTGTAGTCTTGGATATGCCGTATGATGTCTCCATCCATGATTTGAATATGATACACATCGAAGAGGAGTTTGAGGTTGGGGGAGTCTACGGCCTTGATGATGTCCATGCAATACGCGATGTGATCTCCGGTGTAGCCTGGATGCCCTTTCATGTTTTCTGCTACCTTGGTATTCAAGGGTTCCAGAATGAGGGTAACCCCTTTTCTCTCTGCTAACCTCACTATTTTCTTGTAGCCTTCAATACAGTTCTTTTTTCCTTGTTCCGGCGTTACAATACTTCCATTTTTTTCTGAGCTAGTATCGGCTAAACCCGTGAAAGTCATTACGTTGGGATAACCCGCCTTAGCACTTGCTTTAATCGATCTTTTCAGGGCCTTGAAACATTCGGGGTGGTGATTTTTATTGTTCATTCCCCGAATGAAGGTATGGGACTTGGTAGCTGCGCAGATCATATTTTCCTCTTTGAGCAGGTCCCAATGTTCAATATCAAGGAGTTCTACCCCTGATACTCCCAGAGATTTAGCCATTTGCACCAGCTTTTCAGCCGTCCATTTTTCTCCCGTATTCATAAAGGGCCAGGCGGCGATTACCTGTTTGATTTGGCCACTAGGGGAGAAGGATGAAAACGGGTTGAATGGCAGCGCCAAAGCTCCCACTCCCAGGCTGCTTTTCTTAAGGAAACTTCTTCTTTTTATTTGATCAGTCATGAAATACATGTTTAAGCAATAATTTTTATTCCCTTGCGGGTTGGGATGAAACCCCTTCTGGACTTTTTTGGGGTATAAACTCGTCGGGGAAGGTATCGGGCTGATTGAGGCAAATGCCGTCCTTAAATAGCAAGAGATTATCAGCGCCAATATTATCCTTCCCTTGATAATTCTTGACGAGGGAATTTCCTACAGAAAAGGCTGCTTCGTAGGATTTTCCCTGGGCTATGGCAGAGTAAAAACCTGAGGAAAAGGTGATGGATAAGGTATCGCCAATTAGGCCCTTACTCCCTATGGCAATGCCTAGGTAACGTGATACTTTTTTTAAAAAGATGGGAGAACACCAGGTATTGAAAAAAACGCATTCGATATGGTCCTTGAATACCTGGAAAGTAGGACTGAGGAATTCATACGGAACTTTGTGCATTTCATTTCCTTGTTTCCTCAGCGCAAGAAATTCTTCGGTCGAGGGGGCGGATACATGGAGAATTTGGGGTTTTTCTTGCCGAATACTTTCGTAGAAATCTTCCAGGGAGGTATCAAACATCTCGGTGACTTCATATTCCTTGCGCTTGTGTTTGAATATTTTTCTCAAACCCAGGTACTCTTTTGCCAGGTCAAACTCTGGCGTATCTTTTGGATTCGCAGCGATAAATAAGATCCTTTGAGACCGCCGATTCTTATGGGCAATTTTTTGCTGTATACTTTCTGGACTTTCCTCTAGGTAATAGGCTTTTTCCTGGATTTGGCTAAAGAAATCCAACAGGGCTTTCTGGATTAAATTACTTTCTTTCAGAAAGGATTCCTCTGAAAAGGTACCCAGGTTCTTCAAGCGATTATTGGCCTGGATTCGACCAGAAAGCAGGAGAAAGTCCTGGTACAATTCCGGATCGTTTTGCTCCGTCAAGGGCAAGAGCCACTCCTCTAAGGCCTCCTCCTGGTAGCCTGCAGTTAGGAGACGGGTGATTTTTTCCGTTAGCATGGGATTATTTAGGCTAAGTATCAACTAACATATTTCTAAGAGGAATGTCAAATAACCCGATAAAGGAGGTAGGTCTGTCGACTACCTACCCTCAAACCACCTTCAACCAACCCCCATCTACAAAATAGGTTGAGCCCACGCAATAACTGGCCTTCGGAGAACACATAAAAACAAAGAAAGCAGCTAATTCTTCGGGGCTGGCAAAACGCCCGATAGGGGTGTTTTCTTTGGCAATATTGTCCAAGTATTCTTGGGCAGTTATCCCTTGCTCTTCGGCGAGTTTTTCGGCCGTATTCCACCAATCGGGGGTAAGGATCAAACCAGGATTAATGGTATTTACCCGGATGTTCATAGGAATGCACTCATTGGCCAGGCATTTGGAAAACATGGATAAGGCGGCCTTTGTGGTGTTGTATATGGGTTCATAACCAAGCGGCTGGACCGCACAGATGGAGGAATTGTTTAGAATTACCCCTCCTCCCCGCTTGGCCATGGAAGGCATTAAGCCGCGTGAAAGACGGATGGCGGCCATGACGTGTAAATCCCAAAAGTATTGCCACTTTTCATCGTTTGCATCGGCGATTTTTTCATTGGAACCTGTACCTGCATTATTGATGAGGATATCTGCTCCGCTGAATTCTTTATCGATAGCTTGAAGGAATTCCATAATGTCGTGAGCCTTGCTGACATCGCAGGCATGAGCAAGGACCCGAACGCCATATTGCTCTTCTATTTTTTTTGCTTCCTGGGAGAGACGATCCTTGTTACGGGCACAAAGCGCCAGGTGTACCCCTTCTTCTGCCAAGGCTTTGGCGATGGCGAGTCCTATCCCAACGCTACCTCCGCTGATCACAGCTATTTTGTCAGATAATTGTAAGTCCATATAGGTTTATTTGAGTAGTTGTATAAACAAAAATACACAGGAAAAATTAGGATTCGACACCAGGTTTTGAAGGAAAATTAATTATATGAATTGACGTAATAATGGCTTATTGTGAAATAGGTTAAGGCTCAAAAAGAAAAAAATAGGGTACTTTTTCGGTACCCTCTTGCTAATCCTTACAGATTGTAGTTCATGAGTAGATAAATTTTGAAAGTATTCACAATCAATTGTTTAGATTCTTTTCAATGGTTTGAATCCCCCAACCCTTTTTTATCAACAATAAAAAAGTACAAAAACCATAAAAAAATTACATAAAACACTTTAAAACGCATAAAAATAAATATGTTATGAAAATGTTAACAAATTATGACTTTTTTGTGAAAATAATTGTTTATACTAGTGGCTTATTTGTTATCGTAAATTTTTTGTATGTCACATTTATCTTACCTAATTGATGAAATATGAACATTAAGGCTGTACCCTTGGCTTGCCGAAAATTTTTCCCCTTGCTCTTATTCCTTTCTCTCTTTTGTTTTACTGTTAATCTCAGTGCCCAAGACTGTGATGGAGGTGTGGTATCCACCGTAGATGGAGCTAGCTCTGTCTATACCTGTCCGGGAGATGGGATAGCTGATTCCCTAAACTTCTCTGTAGAAGGGAATGTAGGGACCAACTTTTCCTTTGTCATCACTGATACTGCCGGAGTTATTCTGGGCTTACCTGCAGGTGATGGAGCCAATTTTGAAGGTGCCGGAGAAGGTACCTGCTTAGTTTGGGGCCTTTCCTATGAAGGGAATCTCACAGCTGCTGTAGGGGATACCGCCTCAGCCATTGCTCTTTCAGATAGTTGCTTCGATCTCTCAGATAACTTTGTAACGATAAATAGAGGAAGCCTGGATGGTGGACTTATTCTATTGGCTGATGAGTCAAGTAGTGCGTATACCTGTCCAGGAGATAGCATACCTGACGTCTTGAGCTTTATCTACACCTCTAATAGCCTAGCCAATTTTCAAATGGTTATCACCGATACTGCAGGAATTATTTTGGGACTTCCCGACAGCACAGTAGCAGACTTTGAAGGAGCTGGAGAAGGCACCTGTCTGGTTTGGGCACTGCAGTACACGGATTCTCTTCTTGCAGAAGTAGGAGATGATGCTACCTCTGACAGCCTTGCCACAGGTTGTTTTGCCTTGTCTGAAAGTTTTGTTACAGTCACCCGTGGCGAATTAGATGGGGGTACTGTTACCACTACAGATGGCGCATTGCAAGTATATACTTGTCCTGGAGACAGTATTTCCGATATGATTTCCTTCACTCACACTTCTGGTAGTGAGGCTAACCTTCAGTTGGTCATAACTGATACAGAAGGGGTGATCTTGGGACTGCCCGATAGTACGGTAGCAGATTTTGAGGGGGCTGGAGAAGGCACCTGTCTGGTATGGGGCCTCGCCTATACAGGAGAGTTAACGGCTACTGTTGGTGATACGGCTTCTGCCATTAGTTTTGCCGATGGCTGTGCTGCGCTATCCGATACCTTTGTTACCATCACACGCGGTACACTGGATGGAGGGATGATTTATGCGGAAGGAGAAGTATCCGAAGTTTCGGTTTGTGCGGGAGATGGAATAGCGGATAATGTAAGTTTTAATTATTCATCAGGGAGTATGGCCGATTTTCAATTGGTCATTACGGACGCCAATGGCATTATCCTCGCTCTCCCAGATACCAATGTAGTGGATTTCGATGAAGCAGGAGCTGGAACTTGTCTGGCTTGGGGGCTTTACTACACAGGAGACTTATTGGCCCAACCCGGAGATACCGCAACCGCCGTTGACCTGGCGTCTGGCTGTTTCGCCTTATCGGATAACTTCGTAACAGTCAACCGAATTAGTTTGGAACCCAGTACTATTTTGACGGCAGATGAGTCTTTAGAGGTAATAACTTGCCCAGGAGATGGAGAGGCCGATGAAGTAAGCTTTATCTATATTTCTGATAGTACAGCTAATTTCCAAATTGTTATTACAGATACAGAAGGAACTATTTTGGGCCTACCCGATACTTCCGTCGTTGATTTTGAAGATGCCGGTGTTGGTACCTGTCTTGTATGGGGCTTAACTTACACAGATACCCTATCCGTTGGACTTGGGGATAACGCATTAGAAGCAAGCTTAGGTTCCGGATGTTATGTATTGTCTGATACCTTTGTTACAGTAAATCGGGTGGCTATTGAAGCCCCGAGTGTATATGCTGAAGGTGAGTCCCTGTCTGTTTACACCTGTCCAAGCGATAGTATGGCTGACCTGGTTATGGTTAACTATACAGCTGATAGCACAGCAAACTTTCAGATCGTCGTCACAGATACAGCAGGAGTTATCTTAGGCTTACCTGATACAACCGTAGTGGACTTTGAAGGGGCAGGGGAAGGAGTCTGTTTAATCTGGGGACTCTCTTATATAGGAACCCTCTCAGCTGAAATCGGCGACAATGCGATGGACTCTACCTTAGGAGAAGGCTGCTTTGTACTGTCTGATACCTTTGTTACCGTTACACGGGGTCAACTTGATGCCGGAATGGTCTATGCAGAAGGAGGTCTCCTCTCTATTTATACCTGTCCAGGTGATAGTTCTGCCGATGTAGCTAGTTTTAACTATTCGTCCAATAGCTTATCCAGTTACCAAATAGTTGTTACCGATACGGCAGGAGTTATTTTGGGACTTCCAGATTCTACAGTAGTAGACTTTGAAGGAGCCGGAGTTGGCACTTGCCTGGTATGGGGACTTGCCTATACAGGAGAACTAACGGCCGCAGTTGGCGATACAGCTTCCCAAATAGATTTTTCTGATGGCTGTTTTGCTCTCACCGATACATTCGTAACGGTTAACAGAGGGGAACTAGATGGAGGAATGATCTATGCCGAGGGCGAATTGCTCCAGGTGTATACTTGTCCCGGAGACTCCATCGCTGATTTGGTGTCCTTCCGCGCGACTTCCAGTAGCGTAGGAACCAATTTTCAATTGGTCATTACGGATACGGCCGGAGTTATCCTGGGCTTACCTGATTCAACTGTTGCTGATTTTGAAGGAGCTGGCGAAGGAACCTGCCTCGCATGGGGACTGGTTTATACAGGTACCCTTTCTGCCGCAGTGGGAGATACGGCTACCGCCATTTCCTTTTCTGATGGCTGTTTTGCTTTGACCGACAATTTTGTCACAGTTACCCGTGGTGAATTGGTGGGCAGCATGGTTTCAACGGCAGATGGTGCGCTGGAAGTGCAGACCTGCCCGGGAGATAGCGTAGCAGATGAAATTGATTTTGTCTACTCATCAGCTAGTACCAGCAACTTCCAGTGGGTGGTTACCGATACAGATGGAGTAATACTTGGACTTCCTGAAGGAAACACCATCGATTTCGAAGGTGCAGGAGTAGGGATATGTCTTGTTTGGGGCTTAAACTACGGCGGAAACCTCACTGCCGCAGTAGGAGACACAGCCTCAGCCATTTCCTTCTCTGATGCATGCTTCGCTTTGTCCGACACCTTTGTTACCGTGGTTCGCTCCTTGGATAATTGTGAAACCACCAGTCTGGAAAATAGCTTGAACGAAGGTACCCTGTCTTTCTTCCCTAACCCGGTGGAAGACAGATTGACCATTAAATTCCAAGCTGCAACAGACTTGGGTAGAACGGGAACATTGGAAATCTGGGATCTACAGGGCAAGAAGTTGCTTTCAGAGCAGCATTCCCTGAATCCCGGTATTGAGAATACAATAGAGGTTCGGTTGCCAGATATGACTGCAGGTGTCTATACCATCAGAATTCTGAGTGGTAATAAATTCCTCAGTAACCGGATTGTAAAGCGCTAAGCGTCTGAAATAGTTTTTGATGATGGCTGCTTCTTTTGGGAAGCAGCCATTTTTTTATTGGTAAATCCCTAGAATCCAGGTATTTTATTCCTTTGTGATCCATTGTTTCAAACTATTCTACTACTCACACGCATGAAATTCTATCATTTGTTATCCTTTTTTGGCCTTCTGGTCCTGCTATCTGGTATTTCTATCAGCTGTACTCCCTTCTCATCGCAGGAGGCTTCCGGACCTCCCAACGTGGTCATCATCTTTACCGATGACCAAGGATATGGAGACCTGGGCAGTTATGGGGCAACGGGATTTAAGACTCCCCATTTGGACAAATTGGCCAGTCAAGGGATGCGTTTTACCCATCACTATTCGGCTCAACCCGTTTGCAGTGCTTCCCGTGCGGGCTTACTTACAGGTTGTTATCCCAATCGAATTGGCATTTCCGGTGCCTTGTTTCCCTACCATAGAATTGGCCTCAATCCGGAAGAAGAAACGCTGGCAGAACTGTTAAAAGAACAGGGCTATGCTACTGGGATCTTTGGAAAGTGGCACCTCGGCCATCACAAAGAATTCCTCCCACTCCAGCATGGCTTCGATGAATACCTAGGGGTGCCCTATTCCAATGATATGTGGCCGATTAACCTGGATGGGACTCAATCCCCTCCCGGGGAGGGAAGAGGAGACTTTCCACAATTACCCCTAGTGGAGGGGAATGAAACCATAGAAGATATCAAGACCTTTGCTGGTCAAGACAAACTCAGTACCCTATACACCGAACGCGCAGTAGAATTTATCCGAAAAAATGCTGATAAGCCTTTTTTCATGTATTTGCCCCATACCATGCCACATGTTCCTCTAGGGGTTTCAGATAAATTTAAAGGGAAAAGTGAGCAGGGCTTCTATGGCGATGTGATGATGGAGATCGATTGGTCCGTTGGGCAAGTAATGGCGGTTTTGGAGGAATTGAATCTGGCAGAGAATACCGTTTTTATTTTTACGACTGACAATGGCCCCTGGTTGAACTACGGCAACCATGCGGGCTCTTCGGGAGGCTTACGTGAGGGGAAAACTACCTCCTGGGAAGGGGGACAACGGGTGCCTTTCATCGTGAGATGGCCAGGAAATACCCCTGCCGCCTCAGTTTGTAGCCAATTATCCTGTACCATTGACTTATTGCCAACCTTGGTAGAAATAACAGGTTCCAATATGCCCCAAAAGCCCATAGATGGGGTGAGCTTGGTTGAATTGTGGAAGGGGAGTTTAGCAGCTGAGCCTCGAAAAGATTTGTACTACTATTATGGAAAGAATAACCTCAATGCGGTAAGGAAAGGCAACTATAAATTGGTATTTCCCCACCGCTTTGGTTCCTACCACGCCATTCCGGGCAATGATGGGAGAGGAGGAAAACGAATTCCTACGGAAGTAGATTCGCTGGAATTGTATGACTTAACCCGAGATCCAGGAGAAGAATACAATGTGATTTCCCTTTATCCCGAAAAAGTGGAGGAGCTGCAAGCTGTAGCCGAAAAAGCCCGCACTGAGTTGGGAGACCTTTTACAAGGTAAGGAGACGGGGAATGGGTCCAGGCCCATTGGCAAGTTGGAAGAGGGGGAGTAGGTAATTAGTCCACAGTCGATGATCCATAGAAAAAGAGGTGAGAGGGGCGAGGAGTGGGTTGAAAAGTCAGCCAAAAAAAACCCCGCCTGCTCAGCAGACGGGGAAGGTGTTAATCTATGTTTGGTATTTTGGTGGATATGCTAACTGTATGAGTTTGGGCTTGGTAATAAGAGCTCAGAGTTAATGTGAATCATATATTTACTATTTAATCTCTAAGACAGTTGCAAGGTGCACATAGTTAATCCGAAAATTAGTAATTTTCGATAAATGGTACTCCTGGGTCGATGAATGGTAGGTTTTCTTCGATAAGTGAATTTTCTTGATCGATGGATTCATCCAAGATTAGCAGGCAAATTCCTCAGGAGCAAACCCTAAAACACGCTTAGCTTCGGGTAAGGGCAATGCTCCTGAGAGATCAAAAAGGGTGGATTTCAGTAAGCGCCACTTCTATATGCCTACCTTTAGGCAATTGCCCTTTTTTGATGAAGAGAAATTATTGAAAAGGGTTTTCATCTGCGGAAGGTCCATAGATAGAGGGGATCTTTTCCCCAATGGTTCTGAGGTAAGTGGCGAGTTCTCCTCGATGATGAATAAAGTGGTTTATTACAAAGGTCCTGATAAATACCTCTGTAGGCATCTCTGCTAAGGTACTACCTGAATTGAGTAGCTTCCAATCTGAATTGATCCAAACGTCAGCCTTTGCTTCTTCCAATAGGGAAACAACTGCCTTTTTACTGCGAGAAAAAGCTGTTAAGATTTCCGTTTTTGAATTCGGTATAGGGTGTTGAACGATGACAGATGCTTCTACTTGACCTGCCTTGGCAAAGCCCAAATTTCTTTCGGGAATTGAGGCCACATGAAGGGCAAGTTGCCCTAAAAACATGGCTTTTTTATGAGGTTGGAAATTAAGTTGATCCTCAGGAACCCTGTCGAGTAATTTTTGGGTTGAAATAAATTCGCTTTCTAATTCGGTTAAAAAATCTTGTGCATTCATACTACTTTAATTTAGATTAAATGAATGCACCAAAAATAGCTGGCTTACCTTGCGGCGAACGGTATCAAATGATACATAGGAGAAGGTTTATTTGATTTCAATTGATCCTCGATGAAGGATAACTTTCCCTTCTTTTTCAAATTGTTTGAGGATTCTGGAAACCACGACTCTGGTAGTTCCCAGTTCATCTGCCAGCCCTTTATGAGAGATGTGGACACAATTATTTATCTCCTTTCCTTTTCGAAATTGTAAGTAATCCCAAATCCGTTTATCGATGTGGTCAAAGGCCACACGGCCAAAAGCATCTAGCAACTCATCATACCTATTTCGAAAGGTCTTCAAGACAAATTTATTCCAAGAGTGATATTTTCGTTGCCAGGGAGAGATGAACTCAGTGGGGATTGACAGAATGTTTGTGGGTTCTGTTGCAACAGCTTTGATAGCACTTGCATGGTTGAAAAAACAGGCAGATAAGGACATCATGCAGGTTTCCCCTTTTTCCACATAATACAAAAGAATTTCTCTGTCTTCTTTAATTTGAAATACCCGAATGCTCCCTTGTAGTACAATGGGCAACATATGTACATATTCGCCTTGCCTAACAATGACGTCATCAGCAGAGAAATCCCGCACACTTGCTTGAGTTCGAATCTCATCTTGTAGGGCTTTCTCGGGAAGAAAGGTCAACGTATGGAAGATATCGTTCATGATCAATCAAACAAGCGCCTATTCTGTAAGATATACCCAATATGTATAAGGAATTGAAAATTTCTCTGAGGACTATCCAGGTAGTTAAACCGGGCAACTACAGGACCAACAGCGCTGTGATAGACAAGGCCCGTAGTTAAGGCGTAAGAGGGATTCCATCCCTTGTACACAAAATCTGCCTGCTGATTTCCCACTTCTCGAATTTCTCCCACTCGATTAATAAAGTAGGCTTCTGTCCGGTAGTCCCATTTTTTTCCTAAGGCCCACACCAATCGGAGGCCCGCCATTCCATAGGCGTTAGAGCGAAAACGCGTTTGGAATCTAGTGGTACTTTCCACCAAAGGTTGGGCTTCTCCCGCGTAAAGTAAGGTATTGGTGTAATTGGATAATCTGGGTAAGGTGGAATAATATGCCTTTAGGTGATAGCCCCAACTAAAATTCCCGGAGCTAGGAAAATAGCGCTCTCCTTCAGCGGTGAAATTCCACCAATATCGACCCTTTGGGAACACGTTCACAACCAGGGAATCCGGGCCAGGAGAATATTTTTCTCTGGCGGCAATATAGGAAATGGAAATACTGTGGTGAGATCCCTTTTTCGCATATTGTTTGTCGTCCAGGCTACTTCGTTCAAAACGCAATCCCGTCCACAGTCCGTTTAGGTTTAACTTATCTCTTGCCTCCTCAGGATTGAAGTTGGAAAAGCCCTCATTGAGGTACTTATCAATATTGAGAAAATAGGCTCCCGTGGCGATCAATTTTCCTGAGTTGGCTACGGCGGTGCCTACATCCAAGCGAAAGGTCCGATCTATTCTATTAAAGGGGGCGGGCTCTTCATCCCGAAAGAAAAAATCTTTGGCATCCCCATAGTTCCAATTGTTGTAGGTATAGGAAGGTTCTATATATACATAGGGGTAGCCTGGAAAGAAAGTCTTACTTCTCAAATGGGCAGAAGAATAAAAGTCGCCGGCAAATCCATTGGCCATTATTTTTGTTAGTGCGCCCCTAAGTAGGGTATATTCAGCGTCGGCATATATGTAGCCAATGCCGCGAGATGCGGCCAGGAGCCCTAGCCTGAATTCCAGGAGGTCCTCTGCCTCTAGACCTATTTCAAAAGAATAGGAGCTGTCTTCGGGCTGGTATTGGATCTCGGGAACGATCTTTTTGAAAAAGGGTTCACTTGCCAGACGGTAATAGTTGGCTTTTAGGCTCGATAGACTGTGATTTTGTTCCTTGCCCTGTAAGTATTTTAGGATATAATTGGCCTGTTTTGCAGGTATCCCAACGGTTTGAATATGCTTGATCTGGAGGGGAAGGGAATCTGCCCAGTACCGCTGACGTCTTGCCCCTACCTCTTTTGCCGAAACCCTGCGTTGTATGTTGTTTGTCAAGGCCTCCATCCGTTTTTGTGCTTCTTCATACCCTCTCTGTATCAAGGTATCTGCTTTGTCGAAATCCAAGGCAGAGAGACCTTCTAAGTGTGGTTCCAGATAGATATCTTTTTCTCCCAAAACGGTGTCAGACTTCTTTACCAGGGCGTAAACTAAGGCCTGCGAAACAAGGCTTTCCTCATCTTCCGTGGGATATTCGATGAAATTTTTATCGGATACGTTTGCGGCCACGACTATATCGGGCTGGAAGGTTTTGCGCATGCTGTCTACCGGGAAGTTGTTGTAGATCCCTCCATCAAATACGTATTGCCCATTGATCTTGATGGGCCGATAGAATAAGGGTACGGACATGGTGGCACGGATAGCTCTATTGAGTTTACCAGAGGATACCCAAAGGGATTTTTCGGCAAAAACTTCGGATGCGGTGGTCCGAAAGGGCAAGAAAAGCTGGTCAAAATTTTCTCTGGAGATCTGATTGGCCTGGGCCAACTTTTCTGCTAAGGTAAAGTTCAAGCTCAAGTCACTTGCCAAAAAAGTAGACAGAGCGGTTCCACCTTCTTTTACTTTTAGTTCTACCGTAAGGCTGGCGGGGCTAGGGGAGGAGCGGGTAAAGAAAAAGCTGTATTTGTTGGGGATATTTCCATTGATCCAATCCAGAAATTCTTCTGACCGAACCATCTCTTCCAGTTGTTTGGGAGAATAACCGGCAGCATAAAAACCTCCAATGACTCCCCCCATGGAGGTGCCTGCTACGTAATCAATTGGGATTTCGGCTTCTTCCAGGGCTTTAAGAATGCCAATGTAAGCTAGGCCTTTTGCCCCACCCCCACTCAAGACCAAGCCTACCGTTTGTCGAGTAGTATCTTGTGCCTGGATAGAAATGGCTAGAAAGAGCCATATAGGCGTGAGGAATGATCTGAAAGCGAAGGGAATTTTCCCTAAAGGATTCTTTCTTCTTCTTTTGTTACGCTTCTCTCCTCGCATCTTTCTCCCCATTATCTCCTGGCACCTCTCTCCTGGCACCTCATCTCTGGTTCGCTCTTCGCTCCTCACAGCTCTTCTCTCATTCATCTCCAAAACTGATCCCAATTCCCCGGGCGGTGTGTAGCAAATAACTATCGGGTTTGACATAATTGTAGTGTTCGCACGCCTCTTGTAAGGAGACATCCGTAATAGTGTTGTTCTTATAGGCGGCCATCCGACCATATTTCTTTTCCAAAACCATTTCAAAGGCCTTGACCCCAAATTCTGTGGCGAGAATTCTGTCAAAAGGAATGGGGATTCCGCCCCGTTGGAGGTGCCCTAAAACGGTCACGCGCATGCCCATTTCGCAACCGGCCTGTTTTAGGTTTTCTTTTAGCTGGAATCCAATGCCACCTAGGCGTTTATGCTCGTATCCTACCACACCCGATTCGGTAGAAACTACATCGCCATCTACCGGGTGAGCCCCTTCTGCAACAACAATATTGGCAAAGCCTCGCCCATCTTTAAAACGAGAGTGAATGCGCTTTACCACATTATCTATTTTGTAAGGAATTTCGGGAATCAGGCACACTTCCGCCCCTCCGGCTACCGCTGCGTGGAGAGCAATCCATCCAGCATCCCTTCCCATCACTTCGAGTATCATCACACGGTTGTGACTTTCAGCGGTAGTAACGAGTTTGTCAATGGCCTCTGTAGCGATTTGTGCAGCTGTTCGGAACCCAAAGGTGAAATCCGTTGCTGACAAATCATTGTCAATCGTCTTGGGAACACCCACCACATTAAGGCCCTTTTCTCCCAAAGCCAGGGAAATCTTTTGAGAGCCATCCCCGCCAATACTGATGACTGCCTCTACATTCCAATCCTTACAACGCTGAATTAATAGGTCAGAAACGTCTTCCGTGGTCCAAGATCCATCTTCCTGCTTGATAGGCCAGTTGAACGGACCGCCTTTATTAGTGGTGCCAATAATGGTACCTCCTTTTACGTGGATACCTGCAACCGTTTTTTCATCTAAAATCATCACCTCTTGTGGATCGCGCAATAAGCCATTGAAGGCTTCT
This sequence comes from Bacteroidia bacterium, assembly GCA_965263105.1. Lineage (GTDB taxonomy): Bacteria > Bacteroidota > Bacteroidia > J057 > J057 > JBCCTX01. The sequence goes on from CBDHGL010000004.1 coordinate 22,811, forward strand.
CTACTTCCCAGTACTTCCCAATCTCCTTCCTTACTAGCGCGTTTGACAATGGCTCTGATGACGGCATTGAGACCTGGACAATCTCCGCCGCCTGTGACAACTAAAACTCGTTTTTTCATGAAAGTCGTGATTTGGTCCAAAGCTAAAAAAAATCTCTAATTTATTATCTTTGCGGGATTATCAATCTTTTAAGAATAGAGGTTGATTCCTTCAGGCCTTATGGGCTATATATAAAAAGAACACGGAGACTCAAAGACACGGAGAAAAGAGCTATTTTTGCTTTTCTCCGGTATTGGCAACTCCTTCGCTTGAATTTAATTTACCTATACGTGTCCAAATCCAAAGGAAGTAAGAAGTCCAAAAAGGAAACGCCGCTCATGCGGCAATACTATGCCATCAAGGCCCAATATCCGGGTACCGTTTTACTATTTCGGGTTGGGGATTTTTATGAAACCTTCGGAGAAGATGCCATTGATGTTTCCCAAGTTTTGGGCATTGTCCTGACTAAACGAGCCAATGGAGCCGCTTCCCATGTAGAACTGGCAGGCTTTCCCCATCATGCCCTCGATACCTATCTCCCAAAACTTATCCGGGCAGGTAAGCGCGTAGCAGTTTGTGATCAACTAGAAGACCCTAAGCAGGCCAAGGGTATTGTGAAAAGAGGCGTAACAGAGTTGGTGACTCCAGGGGTAACCTTCAATGACAAAGTCCTGGAGGGGAGTAAACACAACTACCTGTCAGCCATTTATTTTCCCTCTCCCAAAGAAATTGGCCTGGCTTTTTTAGAAGTATCAACTGGGGAGTTTTTTTGTTGCTCTGGCAATGCCCGTTATGTAGAAAAATTGATTCAGACCCTAAGTCCTGCGGAGGTTTTGGTGTCCAAAAAGGACCTGAGAAAGGTGGAAGCCCAGTTAGGGGATAACCTCTATATCACCCGAGTAGATGATTGGGTATTTCAGTATGAATACGCCCGAGAGAAACTACTAAAGCAATTTGGAACCAGTTCTCTAAAGGGCTATGGCGTTGAAGAGGAAGAATTGGGAATCATTGCAGCAGGTGCCATTCTCTATTACTTGGAGGAAAACCATCAAAAGGAGATCGGGCATATCAATAAGATATACCTTTTCAAAGACAATGACTTCGTTTGGATGGACCAGTTTACCATTCGCAACCTGGAGCTAATTCAGCCCTTGCATCCAGACGGGAAGGCGCTCGTTGAGGTGATTGACAAAACCCTAACGCCGATGGGGGCACGTCTGCTTAGGAAGTCTATCCTCATTCCGTTGAAAGATGAAAATCAAATTCAGACTCGACTTAAGATTGTTGAAACTTTTATCAAAAATCGCTCCCTCGCAAACCATTTGAATAGCTCTCTTCAAGAAATCGGCGATTTGGAGCGCTTGGCGGCAAAGGTGGCGATCGGCCGCCTCAATCCCAAAGAAGCAATTGTCCTGAGAAATTCACTCCGCCAAGTTCCTTTAATCAAACAACTCTTGGAAGAAGCCAAAGACCCCAGTTTGGAAAGGCTCCTTCATTCCTTCGAAGACGTAGGTCCCATTTTAGAAGTGATAGAGCGATACCTAAAAGAGGAGATAGAGGGTAACCTGGGGGAAGGAGGGATTGTTTGCTCTGCAGTTTCCGAAAAATTAGACGAATTGCGGGATTTGAAGAAGAATGGAAAACAACGCTTGTTGGACATGCAGCAAAGAGAAGTTCGCCAGACGGGAATTTCTTCCTTGAAAATAGGGTATAATAAAGTCTTTGGGTATTACCTAGAAGTGACCCACGCTCATAAGGATAAGGTTCCCTCGGAATGGATTCGAAAACAAACCCTGACCAATGCGGAGCGCTATATTACTGAGGAGCTAAAGACGTACGAGGAAAAAATTCTTTCTGCGGAGGAGGAGATATTCCAAATCGAGGTAGATCTTTATCAACAGATGCTCCAATTGCTCCAAAGTTTTTTGTTTACCCTCCAGGGGAATGCCCGAATTATCGCGGGGATAGATATGCTGATGGGCTTTGCAGGAGTGGCCCTATCGAAACACTATGTTCGCCCGATAATCTCTCAAGATGATCAATTGAAAATAGTCCAGGGCCGTCACCCCGTTATTGAAAGCGTTTTGCCAACAGAAACGCCCTATATTCCCAATGATGTCTGCTTGGATAAGCAAAATCAGCAGATCCTGATCATCACAGGTCCCAATATGGCGGGTAAGTCCGCTTTGTTAAGACAAACAGCCCTGATCACCGTTATGGCTCAAATGGGGAGTTTTGTTCCTGCTGATGAAGCCCATATTGGTCTGGTGGACAAGATTTTTACCCGTGTTGGGGCTTCCGATAATATCTCCAGTGGGGAATCTACCTTCATGGTGGAAATGAATGAAACTGCGCAAATAGCGAATACCGCTAGCCCTCAGAGTCTGGTCCTCCTTGATGAAATTGGTCGGGGGACGAGTACCTATGATGGAGTATCCATTGCCTGGGCCTTGGTGGAATACCTGCATGAAACCCCTAATTGCCAAGCACGTACCATGTTTGCCACGCATTATCATGAACTCAACGAATTGGAGAAACGCCTGGAGCGGGTAAAAAACTACAATGTATCTGTAAAAGAAATTGATGGAAAAATTTTGTTTTTGAGGAAATTGCAGGAAGGTGGGAGTGAACATAGCTTTGGGATCCACGTAGCAGAGATGGCGGGTATGCCCTCGGCTCTGGTAGATCGAGCTAAGGACTTGCTACGACATTTTGAGCAAAATAGAGTGGAGGATAAAGAACTTTCTCAAGCAGTGAAATTCTCAAGTAGGTCTCAGATTCAGCTTAATATGTTTGAGTTGAAAGACTCAGATACGCTAAAGATTCGGGAAATTTTGAAGGGGGTAGATATAGACAGGATGACCCCCGTAGAAGCCTTACTTAAATTGCAGCAGATAAAGCAGGTATTATTAACATAAAATTCCCGTTATAGATCATAGTGCAGCACAGGCTAAACTATCAACCTAAAACGGGAATAATGTTCTGAAAGCGTTTTAGCTTAAAAAGTAGGCCAAATAATGATATCAGAATGTTTTTTTGATGCAGAGCAGGTGGCGCAAAATACACGATTCTTCATAAGATTAATAAATACAGTAGATAAAATAATTTAGAAAAAAAAATGATTCCCGGGATATACATGGCTTAAGAGCAAATAGCGTACTAAAACGGTTGAAATGGATAAAAAAAATGAATTTTTTTTCAAAGTAATTATTTTGTCTAGGCAAAATATTGATTTTCATATACTTACGGAGGAATTGTCAACTAAAAGATATTAGGATCGTAGACAAAGTCTTAATTTGCCATACCAAAACATTATAGTGTAAAGGAAGGAAGAAAATAGAGATGAAGGATTTTTGGGGTAAATTGCGTTTGAAATATTCACAAAAAATATTTAACACACTTTTAGATTATATTAACACTTAAGAAAGTTGAACAATGGGAAAGCCGATTGAAATTACAGATTCAAATTTCCAAACTACCGTTTTGGATTCAGATAAGCCAGTTTTGGTAGACTTTTGGGCAGAGTGGTGTGGACCCTGTAGGGCCATAGCACCCATTATCGAGGAGTTAGCTGTAGAAATGGAAGGCAAAGCCGTAGTGGGAAAGGTAGACGTCGATAATAACCAACAAGTATCCGCGCAATTTGGAGTGATGAGTATTCCAACTCTACTCGTTTTTAAAGGAGGAAAAGTTGTGGATAAACATGTAGGCCTTACATCTAAGGGGGTCTTGTCTCAAAAGCTCGCCGCACATGCTTAAATAGTTGTATATTTTATTATATAAAATGTATAATATAGGAGACATTTGAAGTCTGTAATAGCTTTAAGTGTCTCCTATCCTCTTTTCTACCTATTATCTTTCTTCTTTTGCAGCGCAATAAATTATTGATATTCGGAGCTATAGGAGCCTTTTTGACCTATGCCAGCATGTACGCTTTCCGCAAACCTTTTACGGCAGGCGTATATGAAGGTCTCAGTCTGTGGGGACTGGATTTTAAAATCTTGATCGTCATTACCCAAGTTTTAGGCTATACCCTATCCAAGTTTATTGGGATCCGGAGAATTTCTGGGATGAAATCTTCCCAGCGTGTTAAGTCTATTTTTGGACTCATTGCTATCTCTTGGTTGGGCTTGTGGATCTTTGCCCTGCTTCCTTATCCATACAATTGGTGGGGACTCTTCGTAAATGGCCTTCCCTTAGGAATGATTTGGGGTATTGTCTTCGCCTACCTGGAAGGAAGAAAGCAAACGGAATTGCTTGCAGCTATACTGGCCTCTAGCTTTATTGTATCCTCAGGTCTAGTTAAATCCGTTGGTAGATACCTGGTGTTACAAGGGAGTTCAGAGTTTTTGATGCCCGCTTTAACAGGGGCCTTATTTATTCCACTGCTTCTGCTAGGCGTGTGGTTGCTTACCCGTGTACCTCCGCCCAACGAAGAGGATCAACTTCATAGAACTGAAAGGCTGCCCATGAACCAGGAGGATCGCAAAAATTTCCTCCGGGCCTTTTTTCCGGGGATCATCCTCGTTACCCTCATCTACATGAGCTTGAATGCCTATAGAGATTTTCGCGATAACTTTGCAGTTGAACTGTGGAATGCCTTGGGCTATGAGACCCAGCCAGAGATCATGACCTATTCAGAACTTCCGATCGCTATTTTGGTCTTGACCATTTCTGGGGCCATGATTTTGCTAAAAAATAACCGCTTGGGTTTTTATATCAATTTTGTCATGGTGTTGCTTGGGGGGATACTCACCTTATTGAGTACCTATCTCTTTAGCCTAGGGACCGTTTCTCCTGCTCTTTGGATGATCGCTGTAGGCCTCGGGATGTACCTGCCCTATATGTTTTTCCATACCATGTTTTTCGAGCGCTGGATCGCCCATTACCAGTTTAAGAGTAACATCGGTTTTCTGATGTATATATGTGACTCCTTCGGATACCTCGCTAGTGTGGGGGTCCTGTTGTACAAAAACTTTTTTGTCCAGGAGCTTAGCTGGTTGGCCTTCTTCCAATCCTTTAGTATAGGCATGGGGGCACTTATCGTTGTTCTAGCAATAGCAGGAGCTGCCTACTTTTTGTGGTTGGATAATAATAGGGCAGTGAAAGGGATTTCTCTTCAGGAATCTACCTAGAGCTGCACCTGCAGTATTCCCCCAATTATAATAAGAACACAAAGACACAAAGGCACGGAGGAACTTGTTTGATTTGCTAAGCAAATCTCTCCGTGTCCCTGTGCCTCCGTGTTCATTTTTTCAGCCTATATCTGCCTAGGCAGATGATAAGTCATTAAGGCCTTACTTCCACTCGAAAAATACCGGGCTTCTCGGCTGCCTCAAAAGCTTCCGGGACCTGCTCTAAAGAGAATGTTGCTTGCACCAGATCATGATAGGGAAAATCTGAATGGTGCTGAATCATATGTTGAACAGCCCCTTTAAAGTCTCCTATGCTATAATTATGCAAGCCCTTGAGACTATGGAGTTTTCTTATGAGTCGTTCTGGATTGATAGGGATCGTTTTCTGGGGAAATACAGCCCCTACCCAAACGATAGAGGCCCCTAAAGCAGCGAGCTTGAGGCTATTTTCCATCCCAGATACAGAGCCACTTGTTTCTATAATGACATCAAAGCTATCCCATTTCTCTAGATCTTCAGGTAAAAGGAATTCGTCTGCTCCAAAGGCCTTGACCCAGGATGCTCTTTCGGGTAATACATCAATTAACAAGAGTTCAGCACAACCCTGAGCTCGTGCATAGGCCGCTCCTTGAAGCCCTAGCATACCACTTCCTATAATGGCTACGCGTTTCCCTTTGATATCACCAGCTAACCTGAAAGCCCCAACCATGGTTGCTAGGCTGCAATTGACCGGGGCGAGAATCTCTACGGGAATATGGGCAGGTATCTTGGCTACCGGGGTGTGAGGAAATAATCGGATATGGCTAGCCAGTCCACCAGTAAAGGGCCTTTCAGGCGTATAGGCCAGGTGTCCATACTTTTGTATACCAGGAGATTTCTGTTCGCGATCAAGCCAGTCAGCTGAACCGGCATTGGGGGCCGTGTAGACAGCCCAAAGGATTCGATCCCCCACGGATATTTCTTCACCAAAGACATCTCGAGGAGGCATTTCTCCTATCCCGATCACCGTACCAACAGCCTCGTGTCCCAATACCGAAGGTAGGGCCTCCTTCCGCTTTCCCCTAGCTGTGTGGATGTCGCTTTTGCACAGGGTACAGGAATCAATTTTCGCTAATATTTCGCCAGCAGCGAGTTGGGGGAGGGGAGGAGTGTGGCTGGAAAAGGAATAATCTTCATTAAGGGTTACGACATTACCCTGCTTTTGAATTTCCTTCATACTGATTTTTTTAAGGACCTAGTAAGTGAGGTTTAAGGGCCTCTTTAAGGATTTCAATAATTAACTTTTTTGCCACATCTCCCAGGATATTCACGGTCTGCTTGAAGGCTTTCTGCATCCATTTCTGAATAGTACTTTTTTTCTCCTTCTTTAGTTGTTGTTTAATCCGTTCATATTCCTGTTGATTTAACTCAATATTAGCAGAATTTTCAGGGGTTTTGCGTGCTTCAAGTTGTTTGTTCAGACGGGTGATAAAAACGGTCATTTTTTCTGCCTCGCTATCACTCAAATAGGGGCTAGAACTGGCTTGATCGAAGAAGGAGATGTTATCTGTTAGATCTCCAATTAAGGCTCTGTATTCTGAAATCATGTCTCGCCATTTGGTGTAATTCCTAATGGCATTATCCAGGGTAATATGGGTACCTCTAAAACTATACTTTTCCTCCCGGGATTTTGGTTGATGAATAACCTCCATCTTAACCGCTTGTTCATCAATATAAATCCCATCAAGACAGAAATAAAAGTGGGTATTTAACCCTACACTTTCCAGAATAAATTCTCCTTCTGATTCCCATTTCTCCACCCCTTTCGAATCAAAGTATTTATACTTGCCAGTTGGACTCCACTGAATTAATTGGGTATGATAAATATCAAACTGAATAAGCTCATTTAAACGATGAAATGAGGACTGACTTTGCTTTAAGGTATTAAGTTGGACTAAGCTTAGTTCATCAAGCGGCTCATTATAGGTAATTATTTTAGGGTTTGTGGATCCGACCTGTTTGGAAGAGGCCTGGGAAGGCCTTTTTTCATTGATCTTTTTGAAAGATGCATCAATTTTCTCTGCTAGGAAATAGGTATAACTTTCATTTGGGGAATCCTTTGACTTGATAATATCTAATGCATGGAAAATAAGTCCTAAAATGGGGAATATCCTATAGAAAATGTCCGGAACATCTCCTGTACCTATATAGTCAATGAATTCAATAATTAAATAGGATCCAAAAAAAGAGACAAAGAGGGAAATAACAATTTGGAGGAATTTTATCACGTGATGTTAGGATTTAAATGCTTCCTTTTCCATTTGGGTTGGATAACATATATCTAACACCGCATGAAGTTTCTCCTTAAGCTCCTTCCTATTCACGATAAAGTCCAGAAAGCCATGCTCCAATACAAATTCAGCGGATTGAAAGCCTTCTGGAAGGTCCTTTCCAATGGTTTCTTTGATCACACGAGGGCCGGCAAAGCCAATTAGGGCACCGGGTTCGGCGATGTTGAAGTCGCCCAACATGGCAAAGCTGGCGGTAACGCCGCCGGTGGTGGGATCGGTGAGTAGTGAGATATAGGGTATCTGTTCTTTGGCCAACAGCGCGAGTTGAGCACTGATTTTGGCCATTTGCATAAGGCTAAAGGCCCCCTCCATCATCCGTGCACCTCCGCTTTTAGAAATGATTAGTAAGGGCATTCGCTCTTTCCGACAGAATTGGATGGCTCGGGAGATCTTCTCTCCCACAACACTACCCATACTCCCGCCAATAAAGCGGAAATCCATGCTGGCGACCATTAGGGGGCTACCCATTACAAGGCCAAAGGCTGTTCTTACCGAGTCAGAGAGGCCACTTTTTTCCTGACTCTTTTCAATTCTATCAACGTATTTTTTGGTATCCTCAAATGTCAAGGGATCCGCTGATATCAACTCTTGACCGATTTCGGTATAGGAGCCCTCATCAAATAGGATTTCAAAATATTCTTCACTACCGATTCTCAAGTGAAAATCGCATTCCATGCACACAAAGCTATTCTTTCGCAATAACTTAGATTGAAGTGCCTTTTTGCAATTAGGACATTGAGTCCACAGCCCGCCAGGAGTATTGTTTTTATCCTCCGTGCGGGTTTGAATATTTTTCTGCCCACGTTTAAACCAACTCATACAAGATGCTTATTTCAGATTCTCGGTAAATATAAGAATTCCCTTCAACATCTCTGAGAGAGTCGACATATGAGACAGAATGCATGTGTGGTTAAACGCAACCAAAAAATTCGCTGGGGCAAATTTTTACGTAAAATTGGAAAGAGGAAATAATTTTACGGACTAAAACAAGAAAGGATGATTGTGATTAGGGATTTTTTAATGAGAAAATCGACGCTAATTCTGATTTTCTTCGCTATACTTTAGCATCTTTTCAATCCCTAAAATGAAGGCTTCGAAATCTTCTTCATTCATCTCTTTTTTCATCAAATGAGCCAAAACTTTTAGATAGTCGCTATAATCGCGGTAAAGTCTTTTCCCCTTATCTGAAACATCCAGAAAGACGACCCTTCTGTCATCCTTGGAGTTTTTTCGATAGACCAATTTTTGACGTTCTATTTTGTCAATTACACTGGTCAGAGAACTCAGTTTGATGTTGAAGTTTTCTCCGATTTCCTTCATTTTTCTAGGACCTTCAATAAATAGCCACTGGATAATTTCCATTTCCATCCCAGTAATTCTATACTTGGTTTTGATGTAATGGTGGTGTTTCCTGCGGATTTCATTGAGAGAACTCATACAGAAGATAAGGCGATCCGTGGGGTTGTAGACCTGAGTCGTTTCCATACGATTTAATCTTTTACTACAATACCTATGAATTAAACATATTTTATAATCACAATTTACACATATTTCTATTTTTAACTAATACATATTTTAATTATTGTCATAGATGGGCAATTTTGTAATCTTTTTTTTCAAGTTTTCACGTTAGATGAAGGCGTAAATTGTTGTTTTTTTGAAAGATTACCCCACAGAAGAATGACATTCTTCCATATTTAACCATTATTTTTTTTAAAATGTTTTAGTTCAGGTTGCAAAAATTTGAATTTATTAAGACTTTGTCAAGGGCAATTTGAATAACTTTTTCGCAAATTTTTGTGGAAGAGAACTAAATACAACCTTCTTTTTTTGGCCAAATATTTCATTTTTCCTCTAACGTTGAGCGATAAAAATGATTATCCGTCTGAATTAGTTCAATTTTCGCGATATAGGCATGTGGGAACAATATGGGCGAATAGAATAGGGGAGAGGTGAAATTTTTTCATCCATTTCCAGGGGGGAATGATTCGAAATAATGGAAATTAATTCTCGTGGGAGTTTGGGTGCTCGGGCTATTGTGGGTGTAAGAGATCACCGTTTTTCGAAATGTTATGAAATAAAATTAATGTTAGGCCTTGAACGATATGAGTTTTCTCAATTGGGATTAGGCCTATCCTCCAATAGTAGACATCGATTCCGATACAGGTTGGGTACTGGAACGCTTCTTTTCTGCTTCAAATCCATTGGCTGGTCGGGTGCGGAAAGCTTTCATGAGTTCAGCCTCCAATTCTTTATTGCTAGCGCCATCCCTCATCAATTTTTTTAGGTCCAAAACCCCCTCATCGTACAAGCAGGTTTTTAGCGTACCTTGAGCAGTGAGTCTTATTCGATTGCAGGCCCCACAGAATGTGCGACTGAAGGCGGCAATTATCCCCACCTGGCCTAAATACCCCGGGATTTGGAAGTAACTGGCAGTTTCATGGGCCTTGCCGCTGAGTTTTTCCATTTCGGGATAGGCGGAGAGGAGCTTGTCGTGAATTTGGCGGTAGTTCCAAAAAAGTTGGGGGTAATGGTCTCCTGTTCCATTAAAAGGCATTTCTTCAATGAAACGCACCTTAATGGGATAGGTCTTGCTTAACTCGGCCATGGGGAGGATATCGTCCGTATTTTTCCCTTCCATGATTACCGCATTTAACTTTGTGGGAATTCCCGCTTCTACCAATCCCTCCAGGCAATTCCAGACCTTATCAAATTCTCTCCTTCGGGTTATTTGAAAAAAGCGCTCCTCATCCAGGGTGTCCAGGCTGAGATTGACCGATTTGATACCTAACTCTTTCAAGGCGGGTATGTAGGCGGTTGTCAGAACTCCATTCGTAGTGAGATGAATCTCCTCAATGCCGGGTATCAGATAGATTTTTTCCATCAAAGCCATTAAATCCTTCCTAAGAAAGGGCTCCCCGCCAGTGATTCGTACCTTTTTAATCCCCATTTCTGCCAATATCTCCAGCAGCCGTAAATTCTCCTCAAAGCTCAAAAGCTCCTTGCGCGGCAGATAGGTAATGCCTTCTGCAGGCATACAATAAAAGCACCTCAGGTTGCATCGATCGGTGACAGCTAGCCTTACATAACTTATCGGACGATTATGGTTATCTACCAAGGTTCGGATATTCATTCGCACAAATTCTATCTTTCTTATATAAAGATAGATAAATTTTAGCAGGTTAATTATAACTTTATCTCTTAAACTCGAAATAAACCTAGGTTACTGAAAAATGGGGAAACAGCACAAGAATTTATTTAAGCGGAGAGCCTTTCTTAAAAAAGGAGCTTTTTGGACAGTTGCCTCCTTTGGGGGAGCCTATTTTTATGCACGAAGTCCACAACAGAAGCTTTATTCATCATTTTCCGGTATTCCAGGAAAGCACGAGGGATTGACCCTACTTAATGACAAACCCTGGAATGTGGAGACCCCTCCTCATTTATTGGATGACCTGATTACCCCTGCGGACAAATTTTTTGTCCGAAATAATGGCTTGGTCCCAGAAATTGGGAACCTGGAGGACTGGACGCTGGAAGTATCTGGAGAGTCGGTTGTCAAAAGTAAAACCTATACCCTTCAAGAGCTAAAAAATAGGTTTCCAACCCATACCCTTCAGCTTACCGTGGAATGCGGAGGGAATGGACGAGCTGAATTTGATCCGCCAGCCAAGGGCAATCAGTGGACAACAGGAGCTGTAGGGAGTCCTGAGTGGACTGGCGTAAGATTGAAAGATGTATTAGAAGATGTAGGCCTGAAGTCCGATGCCGTTTATGTTGCCTACTACGGCAAAGACATACATCTGAGTGGGGACCCAACAAAGGTAGTTATCTCCCGCGGAGTGCCCTTGACCAAAGCCCAGGAAAACGAATCCCTATTGGCCTGGGCCATGAATGGGAAAGATATTCCCCTGGTGAACGGTTTTCCCTTGCGGATGGTCATAGGCGGATGGCCTGGCTCTACCTCCGGGAAGTGGGTCCATAAGATCGTGGTACGCAACCAAGTCCACGATGGCCCTAAAATGGGAGGGCAGTCTTATCGTGTTCCTTGCGAACCTGTAGCGCCAGGCTCGGTTGTCGCGGATGAAGATATGTGCATCATTGAATCCATGCCCGTAAAATCTTTGATTACAGCTCCCAAAACCGGGGGAATTCTTACCCTTGGTAGGAGGCTTGAACTCCGCGGCAAGGCCTGGGCTGGGGACCTGGCCGTATCCAAAGTGGAAATCTCTTATGATTTTGGGAGTACCTGGCAAATCGCTTCCTTGTCCCCTCCCAGAAATAGACTTGCCTGGCAGCCTTGGGAGCATTCATTGGCCATACCCCAAAAAGGATACTACGAAATTTGGGCTAGGGCTACTGACAGCCTGGGTAATAGCCAGCCTTTGGTACTACCAGGTTGGAATCCCAGAGGCTACTTGAATAATGCCTGTCATAGGATTGCCGTGAAGGTGGTTTAGGTAGGTTTATTGTCGACAGCCAGAGAAAAAAGCAGTGATATTTATCAGGTGAAATCCTATGGTATATAAAAAACGAGTAAATTGCATTACGATAAAAACCGTGGACTGTGGACTGTAAACTATTAAGCTCTCTCTATGAACTCACCAGAAGATCGCAGATTATTATCCCTACTGATCAATAGTCTTATCCTGCTCCTTGGCGCGGTAATTATATGTTTAGGGCTTTTATTCCTCCTCAACCATCCGGAGTTATTTCCCCAGCTAGAAAAAAAGGAAGAAGAGCAAGTCCAAGATGATCCCACGAATATGGCTTTGGCTCTTGGTAAGCGAGAAATTGTAGAAGGCTACGATGCCGAGACGGGCTTCATTGCTGCGAATGGCTATGAACAGGTAATTGCCCACTGCACCCGTTGTCATTCTTCCAAACTCGTACTCCAAAATAGAGCCACCCGGGAAGGTTGGGAAGAAATGATCCGTTGGATGCAAGCTTCTCAAAAACTTTGGGACCTCGGCGAGGCGGAGAAACCCATCTTGGATTATTTAGCTACAAATTACGGCCCCCTGGACTCCAAGGGGCGGAGGAGTGCATTAGTAGTTGAAGAGTGGTATCGCATCAAGTAGGTCGCTACAAGAAGCCAATAATGTTTAAAACATAATCAGGTTGAATTGCCTTTTTATATATATGGATCAAACATTGGAACAAGCTGCGACGATTCACGCCAAAGTAAAGGAACTGCTCAAACACTTGTGTAATGGACTCTATGAACGGGAAGAAGCGGTTCGCTTAACCCTACTCAGTGCCATTGCGGGGGAAAGTATCTTTCTATTGGGCCCCCCTGGTGTTGGAAAAAGCTTGATTGCCCGCAGGTTAAAATATGCCTTTCTGGACGGAGTTTCCTTTGAATACTTAATGAGTAAGTTTAGCACCCCAGATGAAGTGTTTGGACCTATTTCCATCAAGAAACTCAAAGAAGAGGACCGATATGAACGCCTGACGGACCGATATCTTCCTGGGGCTAACATTGTGTTTTTGGACGAAATTTGGAAGGCGGGACCTGCCATCCAAAATGCCTTACTGACGATCCTAAATGAGAAAATCTACCGGAATGGGGAAGAAGATATAGAGGTGGATATTCATGGAATTATTACGGCTTCCAACGAATTACCCGCTCAGCATGCCAACCTTGCTCCCATCTGGGACCGATTTCTCATCAGGCTGGAGATAAAGAATATCAAAAAATTTGGGAGTTTTTTGAACATGATAACGGACGTTAAAGATGTGTATGAAGACGATATCCCCAAGGCCTTTAAAATTTCGAACCAGGAACTGGAAGATTGGAAGGGGCAGATTAATCAAATTACCCTTGGCCCAGAGGTACTCAATACCCTCCAATTGGTCAAGGTTAAGATAGAGGAATACAATGCGCAAGCTGAGCAGTTGGGAGCTCCCATTCTTGTGAATGATCGCCGCTGGAAGAAAATAGTTCACCTTATGAGGACCTCAGCCTTTCTCAATGGGCGTTCTAAGGTTGACCTGATGGATTGCTTTTTGATGAATAGCTGCCTTTGGAGCAAACCCGAACACCAACAACGGATTCGAGATATCTTAACAGAGTCCATCGCTAAGCATGGATATACACTGGCAGTTAACCTGACCAATCTCAAGAAGGAGGTCAAAGAGTTTGAGGAAGAGGTGGAAAAAGAAATTCGTATTCCTCACACCCTTACCCAAAAGAAACTCATCCCTGTTCATGACGAATATTTCCGCCTGGTAAAGCAGGCTAGTAAGTTTCGGGGCGTATTGATTAGAATTGAGGACTATCGAGATCTTTCTATGGAGGAATTGGAAGTAACCAATTTTTTTGATGAAGAGAAGAATCTCATTAATCGTATTTCTGCTTCCAAGGGAAGGGAGGAAAACACCTTGGATGTCCGCTATAATTCCACCTTGCTCACCTATGAATTGGAAACTCGCCTAATAGAAAAAACGGAATATATCAGCAAGAAGCCCCACGAAATCGTCCAAAAATTCTGGAATGAACGATACCAGCGTATAAGTACCTTTATTAGCCAGCAGTTAGAAAATTTAAGCGAAAATCGTCCTTCAGAGATAGATTCTCTTGAGCAAAACCTCTTTGTCGACCCAGAGTATGCAGATATTGTGAGGAGTAACTACGACGATGTGGTAGCCCATTTGAAAAAGCTACAGATGAGCCTGGAAAAGGTCCAGTTTACCTACACCCATGTATGAGTTTAGGGAGAGAGTTGCTCTTGGTAGTAAAGGTCTGAACTTCAAAAATAGAATCCTTGATAGAAAAGGACATAGAAAAAGAACTGGAACAGGAATTCAAGCGCTTCATAGAATTTGGAAACCTATTGGATAGGCGCAGGAGAGTCTACCTAGTCCAGTACATTCAAAATAAATTCCATCCCGACCAGCACCTAATTCCCGGATTGAAAGAACCCTATTTTGAATACTTCCAACGGGCCCTGGATGGCATCTTTCTCATTGAAGGATTAGTGGAGGTGATGACTTTTAGTCCTCTCATCAAAAAACAGGTAATTATTGATATCCTGTATTTCTTGCGTAAAGCCTATAGAAAATCCCGAACCATCAACCTATACGAAGAGGAAAAACAACGGCTGGAATCCTGGGCCATTACCCCACTCCCTATTTTTATCCAGCGATGGAAGGCCTTGCCGGAATACCTTGGTGGTGTTTACGACCGATCTGAGCTAGATCATTTATTTTTTAAGGAAAAATTTGATCAAGCAATTTCCCACAATGAAATCCACGCTATATCGGAGAAAAATCAGGAACAAATAGAATTATTGATCCATGAGTTACTCGCCCAATGGGATGCCCTTCTGCACGCCAAAATTCTGGAACAGCAACTCGCAAAATTTGAGGAAGAGAAAGAGTCTTATGTAGACTTGTTATCTGAGAAAGTAATTGAATACAAAAAAATCCATGATTTTGTCAACCCTTTTGCAGACTATATGGGGTGGGATCTTTCTCGCAAACTGTGGCAGGATACCTCCTTTGATGTCCTACATCATTACAATGAGCTCCTCGAAAAGGAGGAGTCTATCAAAGAACTCGTGGATTTGTTGGGGAAAATGCGTGAAGCCGAAATAGAAATCGAAGAGGAAATCATGGAGAAGACTATCATTCGGCAAAAATGGGAGCTAGATGAATTGAGTCGGGCTGAAATTGTAGGGATAAAGGAAAGCAATGAACTCACCCATATGCTCAGTTCTGAAGCCAGTCTCTTAGGGGATGCTGAAACGGAACTGCTTTTCCTGAAGAAGTATGCCGATAGCAAATTGATTACGTTCCGCTATGAGGATAGCAAATTGGTTCCGAGCGAAGACCATTATACAGAAATCCATCAGCGGGTAAATCAAAAGGAAAAAGGACCGTTTATTATTTGCGTAGACACCAGCGAAAGCATGCAGGGTAGGCCTGAGCAAATTGCCAAAGTACTCATTTTAGGCATTTTGAAGATGGCGATGAATCAGAATCGAAAAGCCTTCTTGATTAATTTTTCTATTGGAATAAAAACCTTGAACCTACATGATATTGCCAAGAGCATTGATGACATTGCTGAATTTTTGAAAATGTCCTTTTATGGGGGGACAGATGCTACACTTGCCTTGCACGAGGCTATCAGGCAGTTAGGTACCCATGACTATGAGGATGCTGACGTCTTGATGGTCTCCGACTTCATCATGTCTAAGACCAATGAGGATGTGCTGGATAAATTCCGCTACCACCAGCAGAATAAAAACACCCAATTTCACTGCCTCATCTTAGGAGATGAGGTAAATGAAAATGTGCTAGCCTATTTTGACACCAAATGGGTCTACGATCCCCAGGAAAAGGGGGTGATTCGTTCATTTACCCAAGGTTTTAAGCATATCCAGGCGCGTTACTAAATCTAGAAAAAGAACCCAGACCAAGCTTTTTATTTTCCTTCTTTCTTAATTTACGTGAGTTTTGGATAAAATCCTTTCAAATGAATTGAATTAGGCTATTTTCACTTTCTTTCAAAAATTTTTGCTACCTTTTTTAGAAAAACGTAGCACCAAAAATCGCAAAATTCCAGCCCCCCTATAACACTCCCGGTTCCCAACGAATTTTCAGGCCTACACACTCAATCTTTCTTCCCGAAACTATTTCCTTATCCAAGGTTCAAGTTAGTTAGGCTTTCCAATAATTCCCTTCTCCTTTCAAGGAGTAAGCCTAAGATAAGTCTCTCGTTACGGCATGATAGTAATACTATTAGTTATTAAAGTTAATAATAATTACAAAGTAATAAAACTATATTTATTTATAGTCGTATAGGATGTAAACAAAGTTAAACTCCAACTAATACGAGTATGAGTGAACAGCCCTTTTTTTACCTGACAATCGGTCTTTTCGCCTTTGCTTCCATAGGTTGTGCCACCATTCGACCTGGAGAAGTTGGAATGAAACAGACCATGGAAAAATTACAAGATAGGAATAATCGGAATATGGTACTTGTGAATAGGTGTTAATTAGTAGAACTCAGTAGTAGGGAAGTCGGCCGGCTTCCCAGATAGGGGGCCGGCCGCACGATGTTCAACTCTTTAAAATTTGAATCCTATGAAACCGATGCTAAGATTTTTTATGACGCTTTTCGTATGTGCTGGTTTGTTGATCCCTAGCCTTTATTCTCAAGATGTGTCTTATCAAAGCTACCTTAAATCTCGGATGTATTTGAGCAACTTACAGCCAAGTATTGCACTCACTCACATAGAAGTAGCCATAGAATTGA
>CBDHGL010000005.1:0-23558 GCA_965263105.1 Bacteroidia bacterium
GCCGGTCCTGTTGAAACAAAAAGAGAGATGAGCATGATCAAGCAGGATACTGCAAAAAACCAATAGGACAGCATATTGAGAAATGGAGAAGCCATATCTCGAGATCCACATTGTAGTGGTATCAGGTAATTACTGAAGGTTCCACTCAAGCCCGCTGTCAGGACAAAGAATACCATTATCGTCCCATGCATGGTAACCAAGGCTAGATAGAAGTTGGGATCGATAACCCCGTCTGGTGCCCATTTTCCTAGCAGCGTCTCCAAAAAAGGAAACGGAGTATCCGGAAAAGCAAGTTGCAAACGGAAGAGAGTAGATAAAAATACTCCTATAACTGCCATAAAGATACCCGTGATCAAGTATTGTTTGGCAATCATCTTATGGTCCGTACTGAAAATGTACGTGGAAATAAAGCTTCCGTGGTGATGATCGTGGTGATCGTGCTCGTGATGATCTTCGTGATGAGTTCCTTCAGCCATCTGTTCGCAATTTATATTGTATTAGTTTAGTTCATTGAAATAGCACCCTCTTCTCCTTCTGGTTCATTCGCCAACTGCTGTGGCTCTGGGAGAACAGGATTAGGGCTAGTTTCCACGCCAGGATTTACCTGAGAATAATAGGTCTGTTGTTGTCCAAGCCACTGCTGATACTCCTCCATGGTTTCCACAATGACTTCTCGTCTCATATTCCAATGAGCCCCCCCACAAATCTGTTGGCAAGACATTTCATAGGTAAAATCAGGATTGCCAGTCCGCTCCCGCATTTCTTTCGTAGTGATCGTGGGGGTCATCATAAAGCGGGTAGGCATACCCGGTACCGCATCCATCTTCATACGGAAATGAGGAAGGGTCGCACTGTGCAACACATCCATAGACCGTATGGTGAAGTTGACGGGTACGCCGACGGGAAGATGGAGCTCTTTGGTAACTTTGTCATCATGTCCTTTCGTATCCTCAAAATTAAACCCATAGGTATTTCCCGTCGCGAGATTGATATATCCCACTCCAATATCTCCATATACTTGGTCATTCCCTGGGTAGCGAAAATTCCACTCAAACTGCTTACCATACATCTCAATCTCAATCGCATCCGCAGGTGGGTCGCCAAATATCCTGTTCCAGGTGAAAGCTCCGTCTACTACCAGGGCAGTAAGGACAATAAAGGGAACAATTGTCCAAATTATCTCCAAACGAACATTTTCAGGATAAAATAAGGCTTTCCTTCCAGGTTTGGCGCGATAAAGCCAAGAATAGAAAAAAAGTAACGCGTTGGTCAAAATGGTAACAAAAAGCGATACATACATGGTCCGCCAGAACATGGCGTCTATTTTGTCTCCATGCTCAGAGGCCGCACCTTTTACCAATATCATCAAGTCTGACCAGCGGGCATAGGCCACTCCTGCAGCAATCATACTAACTACCCCAAAGACAACGAATAAGGCTCCATTTATCTCATGGGGCTTCCAATTGCGGAAGGGGTCTATATCCTTGAGTCGAATGACCAAATACAGGTTCAATACGACCATCACAAAGATGAGACCGATAATAAGTTGAGCTATGCTAATGAGTGATTGTGCGTCCATAATAATAATCTGTCCTAACCCAATGTTTGTATTTGCTCATAATCTCGGTATAAAAACTCCGAGACGAATTTTTTGTTAATGGCTATTGCATTTTTTTATACAGGGCCCGTATCATGGTGTAAACTTTCTTCTAGGTAGGGATGCTGTAAGGGCACCAAATTAGCCCGGGTAAGGGAATTGCCTACCACATAGAGGAAGATTCCCGCAAAGGTCAGGAAGAAGCCTATTTCCATTAAGCCTATTTCCCAAAATTTCTCTACCGCTCCTGGCATAATAAGCACAAAGAGGTCAAGCCAGTGTCCAATCACGACGATAAAACAAACGGGTATAAAAATCTTGGGGTTCCTTCTGGCGTTTCGTGAAGCCAAGGTAAGGAAAGGAATGACAAAGTTGAGAAATAGGGATAGGTAAAATACAAACCTGTATCCCATGTAATATTCTGGATCACCAGAACGCATCCTTTTTGCATACCAAATCCCTTCTTCCGGTATATTGGAATACCAAATCAAGAGAAACTGAGCGATCCAGATATAGGCCCAAAAGATACAAAAGCCAAACACATAGGTGTTTACATCTTGAAAATGGGAATCATTGATATATTTCATATATCCCTGCTTCCTTAGGAAGTATAGCAAGAGGGATAGTACTGCCATAGAGGTCAGCATAGAGCCTCCAAATACATAGACCCCATAGATGGTGCTGAACCAGTGGGGCTCAAGCGACTTCATCCAATCAAAGGAGAAAAGACTATAGGAGAAGGCAAAGAGGAATATGAAAATGGCTGCAACCGTATTGCTTCGCTTAAAAAAGCTAAGTCCTCCTTCTTCATCTTCTCGGACGGAGTAACGTCTCAACAGGAAGGCTGCCGTGAGCCATATCGCAAAGTATATGACATTTCTAATGATCAGGCTCGTCTGATTCAGGTAGGGTCTCTTTTTGTCGATCAACTCGTCTACTCCTTCCGGCAGTATATACCATTCATAGAGTTGGCCCAGGAAAAAGACAACTGCTGCAAAGCCAACTACTGCTACAGGTAGATAAGAAGTCATGGCTTCGGGGACTCGTTTAATAGCTGTGTGCCAGCCTGCATTGCCGATTTGGTGGATGGCAATAAAAAATAAGGCGCCCATCGCCAGGGTAATGAAATACATGTTATTGAGGAGGAAGTTGGCTGCTGCCCGATTGGACCAACCGATTTCCCGATGGTGGTGCCCTCCAGAGTGGCCTTCTGAATCATGGGGATCCGTGTCAGCGACTTTGTGAACCTCCGTAGCTCCCACGACAGAGGCATGTGATTCAGTTGCTCCATGGTCATCTGCAGCTCCAGTTTCCCTTCCTGAAAAGAAAAAGCTCGTGAGCATCAAAATGATTCCTACCCCAATCAAGCCAAATACAATATTCCTGTATTTGCTGGAAAAATGGAACCTTTCAATAAGGTGGTCGGTGGAGAAAGTTTCGTGTTCCAATGGTTTATCTTTTTGGTAAAAATTGATTCAAGTCAAAGAAATTACTGAGGCGCTTGCTCCTGAAACTCTTGGATGTAACATATAACTTCCCAGCGCTCACGAGGAGTAAGCTGCGAAGCATAAGATCCCATAATCCCCTTCCCATAGGTAAGGGTATGAAACATCTTCCCTTCCGGAAGGGTCCGGAGGGCCTCACTGGCATAAGAGGGAACATTGCCAAAAACCCCTTCCGATACCAATTTGCCTTGTCCATTGCCATTTTTTCCATGACACATGATACAGTATACCTCGTACAGCCTTTTTCCCTTGTTGTAGGTTTCCTCTGTACAATTGATCCCTTCGGCATTGAAAGCGGGATCATTTAAGGGGCTGGTAAATTCCAAGCCTGCTGCTTCATATCCTTCAAAGGTCTCTTCAAAGGGATAGGGAGAATAGGCTTCCTGAATGATCCATGAATCCTCTCTGGGGATGGTCCCTTCAGGGGGTAGCTGAGCATTGATTCCGTCTTCAAAAACGGTGTTTTTCTCTCCTTGGGTATAAGGCTCCAGCGGAATGGTATAGAACATGTTAGGCGCATATTCTATATTGCGGCGAGACTTATCTGTATAACGACAACTGCTCGCAACAACTCCCAAGAGGATACATAAACTAAGCTTCAACAAATATTTCATCATGCTTATACAACTTTATCCGTTATTTCGTAGGCTCCATGTGTGCGTAAAATGGACTGAATCTCAGTAGCGTTGTCAACATCTTCGTGATCAATGGCAATGACAAAGACATCATCGGTCTGTCGGAGATCCATGAGCTTGGCCTGCTTACCCGGCCAGTAGTTAGCCACAATAAAGAAGGTAATCACCATTCCGTGAGCAGCAAATAAAACCGTAAGCTCAAAGGTGATGGGTACAAAGTCTACCCAAGGTACAAAGGGCTTTCCCCCAATATTCATTGGCCAGTCCAACCCATACATATAATACATCATCGCTATCCCACTGAGAAAGCCCAAGGCTCCATAGACAAAGGCAGAGGTGGTGAGGCGAGAACGTTTCAAGCCCAGGTAGGGTTCGATTCCGTGGAGAGGAAAGGGCGTAAATACGTCGTGAACGCGTACGCCTTTTTCGTGAAGTTCCTTTAAGGCATCCATTGTTTTTTCCGGATCCCAAAACTTACCCAATAGATACGATCGGGTCTGGGAGGCGGTTGAGACGCTATGTGAACTTTCTGCTGTTGCCATAATTCGCGTTATGATTTATGGAGTCAGGTACAGACCTAACTACTGATATATTTTTAAGACTTAACTGCTTCGACTAATTCTTCGGGTTTCTTGGGATGCTTGACCAGGGTCTTGACTTCAAACATATTCACTACGGGAAGGAATTTGGAGAATAAAAGGAACAGGAACATGAATAAGCCTATGGTTCCCGTAAAAATTCCAATCTCTACCCAGGTAGGAACATAGTCTGCCCAACTTGAGGGAAGGAAGTCCCTGTGCAAAGAGGTAACGATGATCACAAAACGCTCAAACCACATTCCGATATTCACGAATATGGAGATAATGAACGTAAGCGTCATATTTCTACGAATACCTTTAAACCAAAATAATTGCGGGGTAATCACATTACAGGTGAACATGATCCAATAGGCCCAGGCATAGGGACCGAAGGCCCGGTTGACAAAAATGTATCGCTCCCACAAACTCCCTGAATACCAGGCTGTGAAAAACTCCGTCATGTAGGCAAGGCCTACCAATGATCCCGTGGCGATCACAATTTTTGCAATGGACTCCATGTGGTCCATGGTGATGTAGTTCTCTAGTTTGTACACCTTTCGGGTAACGATCATCAGAGTCTGCACCATACCAAATCCGGAGAAGATGGCTCCCGCTACGAAGTAGGGAGGGAAAATGGTGGTATGCCATCCCGGGATGACTGAGGTAGCAAAGTCCATACTCACCACAGAGTGAACTGAAAGTACTAGAGGAGTCGCCAAACCAGCCAGAATCCATGAAACCAATTCATATCTAGACCAGTTGCGTGAGGAACCATCCCAACCAAAGCTCAATGCGCCATAAATAGCGGCACCAATTTTCTTCCCTGTTCTTTTAAAGCGATCTCTTAGGGTTCCAAAATCGGGGATCATCCCGAGATACCAGAAAACCAATGATACGGTGAGGTAGGTCGTAATCGCAAAAACGTCCCACATCAATGGGGAGTTAAAGTTTACCCAAAGAGGGCCTCTCGTATTGGGAATGGGAGCGAACCAAAAAGAGTTCCAGGGTCTTCCCATGTGGATCAGGGGAAAGAGAGCCGCACACAATACAGCGAAAATGGTCATCGCCTCTGATGCCCTGTTGATGGAGTTTCTCCACTGCTGGCGAAAGAGCAGCAAAACTGCAGAAATAAGCGTACCGGCGTGTCCAATACCGACCCAGAATACGAAGTTGGTGATATCAAAGCCCCACCCTACGGTGCGGTTCAAGCCCCAAGTGCCTATCCCTTCTACAAAGGTCCATCCGATAAGGCCAAAGCCTATGAGCATGAGCAAGCCAAAGAATGCTGTAGCTGCCAACCACAGTAAATTGACTTTGGATTCAATAGGACGACTGATGTCGTCAGTGATTTGCTTGTAATGGTCTGTATCTCGTACCCACTTTTGACGGATGGGAGATTCGTAGTGACTCATAATTCTCTTTTATTGCTTATGAATGTACCTCTTCAGTTATTTCTTCCCCATAAGAACGGGCCTTTTTCAGCTCCTCCTCTTTCATATGGGTTTCTTCTAAATTGCGATTTCTAACCAAGGTCATGTAGTTCACAGAAGGCAAGGTTTTTACCTCCTCTAGAGCGAGGTAAGAACGCTCATGCGTCATGGCCTTGTATACTGCGCTATTGGGATCGTTGCGGTCTCCGAATACTATGGCTCCTGTAGGACAGCTCTGCTGACAGGCTGTTTGTACAGATCCATCTTCAGGTTTGGCAAAGGTACTCTCTGCATTGACCTTAGCCTTTAGTTTAGCATCCTGTAGACGCTGAACACAGAAGGAACATTTTTCCATTACCCCTCTCCAACGAACGGTAACATCAGGGTTCAACACCAGTTGCCCGTATTCATTCTGTGCGGGGTTTACCGTTTTAAACTTCTCGTTGTAAGGATAGCTAAACCAGTTGAAGCGACGCACTTTATACGGACAGTTATTGGCACAATAGCGCGTACCTACACATCTGTTATAGGTCATCTGGTTCAGGCCTTCATCACTATGAATGGTCGCCAAGACCGGACAGACAGTCTCACAAGGTGCATTATCACAGTGCTGGCACATCATGGGCTGGAAGACCACATCCGGATTGGAGGTATCTCCACTATAATAACGGTCGATGCGCAGCCAGTGCATTTCTCTACGGTTCAAGATCTCTTGTTTCCCTACTACGGGAACATTATTTTCCGCATGGCAACTTACGACACAGGCGCCACAACCCGTACACTTGTTGAGGTCGATGGCCATGGTCCAGTGAATCTTGCGCTTACTTTCTGGATCTTCGAAATAGGAATCCCAAAGAGATACCAGGTGCTTTTTCTTTGCTTGGTATTTGGCCTGAGCTTCTTTATAAGGATTATGTTCGTCGTTGCTTTTGTAATAAGCCAGCGAAGTCTCCTTCACAATATGCTCAGAACGGTCGTAATCTTTATCGTCAGGGATTAAGTTTCTCTCTCCTTTGGCAGGATCATATAGAGAATTGAAGGTCTGGGTTCTAGCCAACTTATACGTTCCGCTCGTTTTTTCCCAGCTAACCCCAGCGGTTCTTACGTATTGGACATTTCCTCCTGCTACAGCACACATGGGATAAGCATTTACCCCACCTGTTAAGTCAATCACTTTTCCTCCTTTGGTCCTTCCATAGCCCAAAGCTAGTCCCAAGGTCCCATTGGCCTGACCAGGCTGAACCATAACCGGAATGCTGATTGATATACCGTCAACACTGAGCTGAACGATGTCTCCGATAGAAAGTCCTTCCTCGTCCGCCATCGCTTGGGGGACGGTGAGGTAATTGTCCCAGGTAACCCGTGAAATGGGATCGGGTAACTCTTGTAACCAGGGATTATTCGCATATTTCCCATCGCCAATTCCCACTTTTGTATAGAGGACCAACTGAGCTCCATCTCCCACTTCTTTCAATTGGTCTAGCACAACTTCGCTTACTTCTGAAAGATCAGTAGTCAGGCTATAATCTGTTCCGCCAGCATCGGCAGGAAGTTCGAGGACTCCTTTTCTAAGGGATTCATTCCAGAACTCTGTAAAGTTGGCAAATTCTCCCCCTACGTTGAGGACAGAAAAGAAACGTTCTTCCCAATATTGCTTTAGGAAAGACTTGAAATCTTCTCCTTCCATCTTTCCCCATCTCATCAGTGAGTCTTCCAGTGGACGCGTGTCAAAAATGGGATTAATCGTAGGTTGTACGATACTGATTGAAGTTGGGGTGGCGCTCATATCTCCCCACGACTCTAAGTAGTGGGGCACAGGAGCAACATATTCACATAGTGCTGAAGTTTCGTCTTCTTTTTTGGCAAAGGATACCGCGAGCCCTACTTTAGACATAGCGTTTTCCAACCTTGCTCCATAAGGAGAATCATAAACCGGGTTGGCTCCAATAATAAACAAGGCATCGACAGCTCCACTTTCCACCTCCGAGACAAGCATATTCAGTTGCTTATCTGACCCTTCCTTTAAGAAACTGGGGTTGTTGAGGTCAATGGTATTGCCATAATTCCCCAGAAGTTCATTAATCGCATTGACTACCTGTTGAGTAGCCTTATTATTCGTGCCACAAACTACCAGGGATTGGCCTTGAGCGCCAATAAGGTCATTGGCAGCAATATCCAGGCCGTTCATCGCCACATTAAATTGCGGTATGCTAGGTAAGGTAGGCCTACCGAGCTTTCTGGCTATTTTATTATATAAGTTAAGGAGTGCAAGTCCTTCCTCTGATGGTTTTAAGGGAAAACGCAAATCTGCGTTGGATCCCGTTAGAGAGAGGAGAGACTCAAACTGAAGGTGTCTGGACATGAAGGCCCCTTCTGGATCCCTGTTTTTCCCATATTGGTAGGTTTGAGAAACGGATTCTCCCCATGTACCTAAAAAGTCACAGGAGAAACCAACGATTACTTTAGCCTTATCAAAATGGTAAGAAGGGATATGCCTTACACCAAAATCTTCCTCATGGGCATCTGCAATTGCAGAAGAAGAGATAGGATCATAGGTAATATGTTGGGCATTTCCTTCCAAGCTCTCCATAAAGGACCGAATCAGCGCCTTAGAAGAAGGGCTATTAAGGGTTTGGGAGAGCAAACGTACCTGACCTCCATTTGTCTTAATTCTATCGAGGGCTCCTGCAATATCTTTATCTATCTGGTCCCAGGAACTGGGATTGCCTCCCTTCATCGGTCCTCTCAGTCTGTCTATGTCGTAGAGATCTAGCACCGATGCCTGGCCTAGGGCAGATAATCCTCCACCCGTAAGAGCAGAATCGGGATTCCCTTCTAACTTAATAGGGCGTCCCTCCCGCGTTTTTACCAAAACCGGCACCCCTTCAGGAGTGGTCGAGGCATACCAGTTGGGAATTCCAGGGGTTACTACGTCTGGCTTATTTATATAGGGGATAGCCTTTCGTGTAGGTGCTTCAAAGCAGGCTGTCAAGGTCGCTGCTGTAACACCAAAGCCCATGGTTTTGAGAAAGTTTCTCCGGTTGGATTCCCAGCCTTGGGCCTCTTCAGCCGTATTGTCCAGGGATTGCTCCAAGTTGATAGGCGAAGGAAATTCCTTCTTAGCCTGTTCAAGTACTTCGGGCGATTGCTCCAATTCTTCAAGAGCCTGCCAATACTTGGGTTTCTTCATACAACTATATTAATAATGACACCTAGCACAATTTAATCCCCCCATATCCTCCACGGTATACTCAGTTTCTTCTCCTAAATGCTTTACTTTTTCTTGCCTATGACAATCGATACACCAGCCCATTCCCAAAACGGAATACTGGTATACAACCTCCATTTCTTCCACAGGTCCATGACAGGTCTGACATTCCAAATTGCCAACCGCTACGTGTTGGGCATGATTGAAATAAGCATGGTCTGGATTGTTGTGAATCCTCACCCATTCAATGGGTTTGGGTTCATTGGTATAGGCTCCCTCATCAGGGTTCCAACCAGAGGCCTCATATATCTTCGCGATTTCTTCTGTTCCGTAATTGGGTCCTTCAGCAATATACTTGTGGCAGTTCATACACACATTCACAGAAGGAATCGTAGCAGACTTGCTTTTCTTGACTCCTGAGTGGCAGTACTCACAATTGATTTCGTATTGTCCTGCGTGGAGTTGGTGGCTAAACTTAATGGGTTGTTCCGGCATATAGCCTTGGTGTAAACTCACATTCCTACCCACTACAATGGCTTGCCAGGTCCCAGCGGTGAGAACCAACAAAGTAAGTCCGGTAAGGACAAACTTGTTTTTCATAAAGCCAGAGAAGCGATCGGTTACGGCTGCCAGGGTAAAAGGCTCTTTCCCATCTTTGGAACGAACGGCAGAAACCAGGGTAGCAGTAATGAACACTAATAAGAGGGCAATGAGCACCAGTACTCCCACTAGGCCTAGCAGGGCATAAAACATGCGGGGATCTTGGATCGGAGCATCTGTGGCCGTGGCGGCTGTTGCAGCGGGGGCTTCCTCCTCAGGCTTGTCTACCCATGCAAGTATATTGGTAATGTCGTCATCTGTAAGGTTGGGGAAGGGAGTCATGGCCTGCTTTTGATTAGCCTCCCACAAGGCAATCGCCTTTTCATCTTTCTCAACAAAAATCATCCCGGGGGAGTTTTTGATCCAGCGATATAACCATTCCTCGTCTCCAGCGTATTTAGCTGAAACCCCTGCCAGAGCAGGGCCTATCAATTTGCCATTCACTTTGTGACAAGAACTACAGTTCTGTTTAAACAATTTCTCCCCCGCCTCAAGGTCCTGCGACCGAGAGGTCAGAAAAGAGCCTAGTAGTAAAGGGAGAATAATTATCCAGCGGGAGAATAGAAACTTACGCTTCATGTATAAGTTATTTTTATTCTTAAATGCCATATCTTTCAGTATAACCCAGCACCCTAAAATCGGTTCAGCCCACACAAATTATCTGTAACGGGGCGCAAATTAATATAGGAAGGTATATCATCAAAGTAACCTTGTAAAAAGAAACTACGTATAAGCCTTCATTTAGAATGATTCTAAATAAAATTGATCATATTGCCGGCACATTTTCCTCCATAAGATTTTCAATATTAGAATAATATTTTGTACAAATAAAACATTTTTGATTAAACTGCTTTTATAAAACTCGGACCAGAGATATGTCCTCACTCAATTCGTTCTCATTTTGCCAAAGAAAAAGCTTTTCGAGATAGGCCATTGGTCGTTGAAATTCAACCAGTAAGGGTAGCTTTTTATCTAATTAATCGACCTTGCAACATAATTCCCTTTTTTTTTCGTAAAATATGTAGTAGGGTATAAGTAAGGTTGTCTTTGTCCATCGCTATGACTAATCCAATTTCATCATGCGCAATTCTCTAAAAATTCTCTTATTGGGAATCAGCATTGGGATATTATTCCCTGGTGGAGAAGTTCAGGGTCAAATTTTCTCAAAAAATGGTCGCAAAGCGAGGATGCGGGGGGACAGCGACAAAAAAACGTTGATGGTAGGCAATACAGCTATTATCAACGAAAAGTCTGTATTACTCCGTGGGGAAGATTCCTCTTATATTTCAGAAAAGCTCTACCCTGATTTTCCCAACCTCAACCAAAAGGCTTACTTCAGGGATAAGGACCTGATGAAGCAGATAGAGAAAGCTGAGAAGAAGGGAGACATATTTCTGCTGGATGAACTACTCAAACAATACATTGCCCGTTTTGGGATCAATAACTTTCGGATTGATTATGAAATGATCTGGAAGGCTGCTCAGGTAAAAGAGGAGTTGAAAGACACCCTAATGGCAAGCTATTATTATGGGCTTGTCTTCAAGCACAACCCCATGGGGATGGGGATTTCCCGCGTGAGAAGAGATTCCCTACTCATTCCAACTCATGTAGATTGGGTTTCTATAGAAAAGTACTATGAATTGCTCAAACTTCGAAGCTATATAGATACTTTAGCCCCGCCTAAAGTTCTAACCTCCATGGGAGGCCATATCAATACCCAACACCCCGAGTACGCGCCTTTTACCCATGCCTCCAACGAGATTCTGCTTTTTAGTTCTCGTCGGGAGATCAAAGATTTTTCAGATCCCTTCGGCCGTAAGAACGAGGATCTATATCTTGCCTATAGAGGCTATGCCTTCGGCGATGGGGCGGTATGGGATACGGCTCAAAAACTTCCCGGTACTATTAATACTCAATTTAATGAAGGTTCAGCTACCCTGAGCCCAGGGGGGAACATGCTGTATTTCGCCAGATGTGGGGATGTTCCTGGTGGCTATGGGGACTGCGATATATACGTTTCTTTCAAAAGCCCAAAAGGTAACTGGTCCAAACCTAGAAACCTGGGAGAAAATGTCAACTCTGAATACTGGGATTCACAACCCAACCTATCCAGCGATGGCCGCAGGCTCTATTTCACTTCCAATCGGACAGGCGGATTCGGGGGAACAGACCTATATGCCTCAGATTACGACCCAGAGGACGATTCCTGGGGCCCCGCGCGAAATTTGGGGCCGATGATCAATACCCATCAAGACGAGGTAACTCCCTTTTTTCATAAAATTAATGAGACGCTTTACTTTAGTTCCAATGGGCAGTTAAAAAATTACGGTGCTTTTGATATATATAAGTCTCGATTCTTGCAAAATACCTGGGATGAGCCCAAAAACTTAGGGCCCTTGGTAAATACCTATGGCAATGAGTACTATTTTTCCATTGACGGTGCCGGAGAGACCATTTTCTATTCCCGCTCTGAAGGGAAGGAGGAGGATATGCTAAAGCAAAACTTTGACTTATATTCTTTTCCTATGCCAATGGAAGCCAGACCTGACGCAATCACTATGCTTAAAGGTTTTTTAGTGGATGCCAAAACGGGTAATCCGCTAATCGGTACAGTGATGTTGATTGATTTGGACAGGCAAATAGAAATCGCCCCAAAAAAGATCAACCCCAATGGATATTTCGAATTCGACCTGGTAAAAAATAACCGTTACCGGATGTATATTCTTGGGGAGAATTTTCTTACGGTCAAGCAGGAGATTACTGTGGACAGTGACACCACATTTGATGTCTTTGTACAAAGTATTCGACAGGACAAGCCCTTGGTATTTGAATCCCTGCAGTTCAATTCCAATTCCTTTAAGTTTCGCTCCTCTGTTAAACCCCAGTTAGATTATTTGGTAGACTTTCTGACCAATTATCCCATGTTCATCTTAGAGGTTGAAGGACATACTGATTCAGATGGCGACGAATCTGATAATGAGATACTTTCTGAAAAACGTGCTCGTTACATCGCAGACTATATAGTAAGTTCAGGGGGCTTTGCGCCCAGAAGGCTTAAGTCTAAAGGCTATGGGGAGAGTCGCCCCATCGTCCCCAACGATACCGATATCAACAAAAAACGCAATCGTAGGGTAGAATTTAAGTTAAACCTGGACCCAACTTATGAAGGAGACGCCTGGTTACCTACCGAAGAGGAGTTGTTTTTTAGACGGAAA
Source organism: Bacteroidia bacterium (assembly GCA_965263105.1). Taxonomy (GTDB): domain Bacteria; phylum Bacteroidota; class Bacteroidia; order J057; family J057; genus JBCCTX01. The sequence continues at coordinate 12,769 of CBDHGL010000005.1, forward strand.
CCTGAATCTTCCGAAGAAGGAGAAGAGCCTAAAAATGAAGAAAAAAATAACAAGTAAGCTTATATAGCCTTAAATGGCATAAAATGTGTTTTTATTGGGGGAAATGAGTGCTAACACGATTGAGACTGAGACGACCACCTTGCCCATTCCCAAGGTTTATCAGGAATTACTCCGACAAACCGAACAGAATCCCCGCTACCATGCGGAGGGCAATGTGTTAAATCACACCTTGTTAGTGCTTTCCGAGTTTTACGAAATGGCGGGTTTGGGTATTTTTGATGAAACTGACCGGGAGGTTTTGTATTGGGCTGCCCTACTCCATGATATAGGTAAACCTTCTGTGACGCGCTGGGATGGTTTCACTTGGCGCGCGGCGGGGCATGAAAGTGCGGGGATTCCCATTGCTCGCAATATCCTAATGCAGCAGCAGATTAGTCCTAGCCAGAGGCAGCGCATTCTCGACTTGGTCAAGTGGCATCACCTTCCTCTACGACTAGGCTTGAAAAAGGCTCCCTTTTCTGCCTATGAGCATATCGCTTTTCGTACAGATATTCGCCTTTTGGGGTTGTTTGCTCAGATGGATTTGCAAGGACGGATCTGCGAAAATGCTTCGGAAATACAAGACCTCCTTTGGGAGTTCAATGAGGATATCGTTCCCCAAATCGAAAGTTTATGGGGGAATTATACCGAAATACAAGCTAAATTCCAGGCGCGTTCTCCCCTCATAAAAAATAAAATCTGGGGAGCCCTTCAAGCCTCTAATAACCGGGAGATTCACACGCTTCTATCCGTTGAGGAATTGGCTCCAGAACCCGATTGCACCTGCTATCTAAGCATTGGACTTCCCAAATCCGGCAAGAGTGAATTTCTCCGTAAGCAACATGCCTTGTGTCCTACCTATTCAGAAACTTCTCCTTATCCCCAGGAAGGCGAATTAAGTGAAGGCTTAAAGCAGTTCTTAGATACACACCTCTCCCAAGGGCAAACCGTAGTAGTAGACGGGTGCCATCTGAATGTCAACAAGCGCCACCAGATTGCAGACCATGTTCGCCATTACAACACGAACATCCAGTACCTGTATTTTGAAAGGTCCTTATCGGAGGTTTTGCAGGGCAACCACCGATCGCCCTCCCCACTACATCCAAGCCAAATAAAAAATGCCTATGCCCAACTTATGCGTCCCCATCCCTGGGAAGCGCATCGGATAGAAGTGGTTTAATTGGTTGATTGGTTTGATAGTCGATGGTCCACTGCTTAAGGGGCGAGGGGGCAGGAGAGAGGACTATCAAACTCTTCAAACCCCTGACTATTGACCATGGACCATTATACTATCAAACTCTTCAAATCCAGACTGTCGACCATGGACCATTATACTATCAAACTCTTCAAATCCAGACTGTCGACCATGGACCATTAAACTATCTGTCGACCAACATTATACTATTCAACCCCTCCAGACTGTCGACCATGGACCATTATACTATCTAACTCTCCCCCTCCAGACTATCGACCATGGACCATTAAACTATCTAACTCTCCCCCTCCAGACTATCGACCATGGACCATTAAACTATCTAACCCCTCCGCCAGCCTACCAACCTATCCCTACTCCTCCACCTTCCTATACGTCTGTAATTCCTCCTGAAGCTGGATAATTTTGTCCTGGAGTTGAAGCATTTTGTCTTTTTGGGCCAATACCCGCTCGTAGTCAGAGGAGGAAGGAGGTCCATTCTGAAAGGTCATATCTCCGATATTGATCTGAATCTCCAAGTCTAGAAAATTCAAGATGATCTGGAGTTCAAATAACTTAATCTTATTCTTCGATAAGCGCTTTTGAAAGTTGCTGTAGGTGATCCCCAGGGTACTTTTTGCCACTTCTGCCAAGGTGTAGGGAGATTGCTCCTTGATATAGGAGACCAAGGCTTGTCCCAGGTCATCTAGTGGTAATTGCTTGTTCATGGAATGGAAATATTAAAATCATTTGCAAAAAACATCGCCTTACATTTTGTCACATGTGACAATTTATAGTATATTGCAATAGCATCATTCTATCAAATATATCAAAATCATGTGCAAAGCGAATAGCATTTACAAATATCGCATCAATGAAGTGCTGGATGAAGTGGATTCTGGTCAGCTCAAATCCTACATTCACGGCCTTCTAATATGTGAGTTAGGGATAAGTCTAGAACAGTTCCTGCATAAGAAAGATGCCCTCTTAGGTGAGAGGGCTTCCTACCAGACTTTTACACAGGAAGAATTAAGCGTAATTGCAAATGTTTTGAATCGCATAAGACCTTATAAAAGAAAATTAGCGGTTTCGGATTTATATCATCCTATATTAAATATAGAATGATAAATCTTACATTTTTGGCAAGTTTTTTGCAACAGAATACTTAAAAGTTTGTCAATTTTGAATAAATTTAAATAAATTACCTTCAGTTTGCAGGTAATAATCGAAAAATAAGACATTCACGAAACCAGCAATAAACGAGCAAAATCACCTCTAAATCAGCAGAAACATTCTTTTATGCTAAAAATCTAACAATTAAAAGGGTATGAAATCCGCAAAGGTTTATTACAGAAAAAACAATACCGACGAATGCTTCTACCGTGTTATTCCAGAAAATCGATCTGTAGAAGTGGTATTCACCTTTGATGACAGTTACAAGTCTATCGAAGAAATCCACTGCAATCAATCTTTTATCTTACAAATCATTGAAGATCTGGTGGAGATAGATCGATACACCTATGAATGTGTGAAAAATTACGTTCAGTGCATGACCCAATACAGTCCCAAAAGGATGGCTGATCCTATGTCTATGCAACCTATGGGAAGTAACGCCTAAATAAATACTGGCGAATTATCTCATCTAAGTTTTTTTTCTTAACATGTTGTGCCATAAGTCAACATGATGAAAGAAAACTCATCCTCCCCCATTTCTGAACATATACTGTCCTTTCTATTAGACAGTCCCTCACAATCTCCTAAAGAGATGCTCGGCCAACTTCAACAATTTGGCTACATTGGGCAAGAAAAGGCGCAAAAGGCCGTAGCCCTCATGGCCTTCAGGCACCTGAATCGCCTGAAAAAAATATTCATCGAACACATTTCGCCCGATCTGCTTCCTAAGAAGGATAATTACCTTCTCATAGGCCCTACCGGTTGTGGGAAAACCTACCTCGTAGAATTATTATTTCAACATATTTTAAAGATACCTACTGTCATCATTGACATCAGTTCCTACTCCGAAACCGGCTATGTAGGACAAGATGCTGTGTCCATGCTTACCCGGCTGGTATATGCAGCAAAAAGGGACCCCCAGCTTGCTGCTTTGGGGGTAATTTGCATCGATGAATTTGACAAACTTTCCAGTGGGAAGAACAATGCAGTGTTTTCTGGCGCAGGTACCACAAAAGATGTGGGCGGAATGGGCGTTCAACAAGAGTTGCTAAAAATGCTCGAAGGGGCTGTCATAGATGTGCCCATGCACCTCAGTCATTCCTCTTATTCTGAACGTTCCCCTATGCCTACTCACAACATTGCCTTCATCGCCTGTGGAGCCTTTTCAGGATACAAGCGACTTGTTCAGGCCAGTCAGCATCCCATTGGCTTTGGAGGAAGCGCTCGCAGCAAGGAAGTAGCAGTAAGTTATACGCGCGAAGACGTAGACCGCGTATCCTATTTTGAAGCGTATGGACTCATTCCAGAGCTAATAGGGCGCTTTTCCAGAATCATCCCCTTTGAAGCTTTGTCCGCCCAACAACTCAAGTCTATTCTGGAAAAGCATACCTTGAAGCGCTATAAAAAGGAGCTATCTTTAGAAAATGTAGAGCTAAAAGTCAGTAAGGCCGTTATTGACCTCGTTGTGCAAGAGGCCTTAAAAAGAGAAACGGGCGCCCGAGCCCTTCCTTTTGCTATTACTGAACACCTGGAAGACGCGTTATTTGAACTATATTCCCGTAAGAAAAAACCCAAAGTGATTAAGCTGGGAGTAAAAAAACGAGAAATCGTTTGGGAGTTGAAGTGAGGAAGGATCGTTTATCCTTGCGTTGCCCATTATTTTCCTGCAAGCCCCCCCCCAGAATACGAGGTATCCTCCCTTATTTCTATTCGACTAATTTATTCTTTAGCACAGTTAGAATTCCCCCATGCTTTTGCCATTGATCCAACTTTTCTGCTTTTTTTTCCGGGTGTAGTACCTTTGAATTAGCTCCCAAAATGATATCGATATCCCCATCATTGTCAACGTCTGCTTGATTGATCAAAATCCAGCAATCATCTTTTTTCCCACGAAAGCCATGAGGAATAAATTGCCATTTATCTTCTTGAGTACTGATGTTTTCAAAATAAATGAATACTTCCCTATCTCTATTCAGATAAGTTGCGAAGTATCCAATAGATGCAAAGTCTACATCTCCATCATCATCATAATCTGCTGAAACGGTTCCGTAAGCACCCTGTTGAGGGAAGAACCAGGCCTGCTTGTATTGATGATTACCTTGGTTCTCAAATATCCTTACCCCATGAAAAGGCTTGAGAATAATCCCGTAATCTCCACTATCACCACTCGAACAAATAATATCGTCATCTCCATCTCCATCAAAATCTACTAAGTCAAAATGGGTTGTACCATAATGAGCAGGAAGTCGAATCAATCTATTTGCCTCAAATTTTAAATCCCCTTGGTTCGTAAATAAGTAAACACTTTCATCAGCCTGGGCAACTAAAACATAGAAATCTTGGAGGCCATCATTGTTCACGTCTTTTAGAATGATTTTTAAAGCCCCTGAATGGGGATGAATATTTATTTTTTCAAGGGAATCTGTTACAGAATAGAGGTTAATTCCTCCCAAGAATTTCCCAAACTCGGCCACTAATATTTCGTCTTGACCATCGTTGTTAAAGTCGGCAATTTCAAAATCGATTGGGCGTTCGAGTGGGGCGATTAACTCTTCGAGGCTATCCTGTTTTAAAACCAGTCTACCTGTAGGTACATCAATATTATTTAGTTTCCCCATTAATAATATCAACTCTCCTTTTTCACTTTTTTTCACATCTGCTAATGGTGAAGGCAAGCTGGTTTTTTCTATTTCATTCCCCTCATTATCCAGTTTAATAAAATCACTTTCGTTTTCGTTATATAAACCGACTTCAAACTGGCCATTGACAAAATCTATATAGGATAAGCCTTCAACTTCATTAGAGTTCTTCCAGGGCAATTCTTCTGCGGTAAATTGAGTCAAATTCATATCAAAATCAGGTGTATCATCCACTACTAATTCCCTAGGAGAAAAATTCAAATAGTATTTATTGATTTCAATCCAATCTTGAATATCAATAATCGATTCCTCCGGGAATAAGCCTGAATTTGATAGCCTTTCCTTCGCAATAGGGTCCATATAATCCGCAAACTTGAACTTTTCCTTACCAGCCCCTAAGAAAAAGCCCATAATGGGCATTAATCTACCCCAATATGTTGTTGGGAGGATTTCCGCTTTTGGGAAAGCATGACACCCTGAACAATAGTTCTGGGCTAATTGCAAGCCCCTATCATTGGGATCTGGTCGTTTTATTTTTTGACTCTTATTCTCATCAATTGTACATGACAGCAAATACAAAATCGTGGATAGTCCTACTAAGGTTATCAACCGCTTTTTATTACTCAGCATAATCATAAATTAATAATAATCTTGAGTTAGCGGCTTTCCTTGGATAAGGAAAACTATTTATTCTGTCAAAGATGTTTCCTATACTCTGATACAAAAATTCCTTTTCCTTGCTCTTATCATTCCTTCTGATAAACCCGTACATAATCAATTTCATAACGAGATGGAAAAGGAGTATCTTTAGGATTCCCACCATTTTGGCCTCCTATGGCAAGGTTAAGCAAAATATAGTGTTCAGGCCCTCTAAATGGGTTGTTGACATTCCCTCTTTGGTTAATCGTTTTACTCAGATCGATGGTATTGAGCAACTGATCATCCACATAGATCTTGATCTCAGAAACATCCCAGTCCATTCGCCAGATATGAAACTCCTGATCCCACTCTGGCTCACCAAAACTAGATACAGGGGTCCTGGAGTCATCCCATAGGGCTTGCCACCTCTCAGGACCTGCCCAGGCTGCATTGGCGAGAATATTGCCCCCATAATACTCCATAATGTCAATTTCTCCCCCACTAGGCCATTCATGACCGGTCCCCAGGGTCCAAATCGCTGGCCAAAGCCCTTCTTCTGCTATTATTTTTGCCCGTATTTCAAAGCGACCGTATTTCCAGCTATGCTTGTTTAAGGTATTGAGGCTGGAGGATGTATAATGGACCCTGGGGCGATTGAATCTCCAGTCAGGGTTATCGGGATCATAATGGGGGTTAGGAAAGGTATCCCGTCGTCCCTCAATGACCAAGACTCCATTTTCGACAAAGGCATTGTCTTCCTGATACCACTGGATTTCTCGGTTACGGACAAAGCCTTGTTCGAAAGACCAGTTGCTGGGATCAGGGGGGCCATCTACTTCAAATTCATCGGACCAAACAAGTAGGAAAGCCCTTGTTTCCTCTGTGGATTCATCCTTTTGAGGGATTTCCTTTTCGGGAAGAGGTGCACAGTTATAGAGTATACTTGCTCCTAATATTAGGAGGTAATAAAGTGAGTAGACGGAATTATATAACATAGTTTCATTTTTGGGGAAAATAGGATTTTCCTAAATCTTCATATTACGCAAGGTCAAAATTACTCATCTACAGAACTATTAGTTAAAATTTAGTAAGTATATGTTAAATATGAGTAAGTCTTATTGAAAACTACTTTCTATTTTCTACAAAATAGAAAGGCTACATACACGCTGAGGTCAACTTATCTCTATTTATTTTATGATATCAAGTTTCTCTTGGTCAAGGTCTTTCTACTAGACAATAACTTTTGAGATATGAAACTACTACACTACTACGATTATTTGAAAAAGGGACTCATGGCGCTCTTGCTGATCGGTATATCCTACCCACTTTCAGCAGACATGGCCATTTTCTCGCCTGTTGCTGACATCAGCGGTACGGTGTCCAATGAGTCCGGTGAACCCCTGGTTGGTGCAACTGTCCGAGCAAAAGGGACTAATCAAGGTGCCTTAACGGATGCTAATGGGCAATTTACGCTAACGGTTGCCGATGAGGTGAGTGCTTTAATCTTTTCCTACATCGGGTATGAAACCCTGGAAGTACCCATCAATGGGAGAACGGTCATTGACATAACCCTGTTAGAAACGGCCAGCTCTCTAGAAGAGGTAGTCGTGACGGGGTATACTACCCAGAAAAAGGCCAATCTAACTGGTGCGGTAACTTCGGTAAATGCAGATGATTTTGATGCCAGACCACTTACTAGTGCTGCGACGGCCCTTCAGGGCGCTGCTCCTGGCGTCTTTATCAACCAAAATTCAGGACAGCCGGGAAGAGATAATGTACTGATACGTATCAGGGGGGTAGGAACACTTAACAATGCCAATCCTCTGGTATTGGTGGACGGGATTGAAGCCCCCATCAGTAACCTCAATCCAGATGATATTGAAAGTATTACCATTCTGAAAGACGCTGCTTCTGCAGCTATCTATGGATCACGAGCTGCCAATGGAGTGGTTCTGGTTACGACCAAGCGATCGAACGATACCGAAGGCGTAACCTTCAATTATAATGGGTATTATGGCATTTCTGAGGCGCTGAGACTGCCTGATATTGTGGATGATGCCGCAACATTCGCAGAATTGTGGAATGAAGCTGAGACCAATTTTGGCGGTAATCCCAAATTTACCGATCAAGAAATCGCAGATTTTCGGGCCAATGGTCCCAACTCCAACTGGTTTGATGAGTTGTTTGACACCGCTCCCATCCAGCAACACAACTTCAGTGTCGCCGGAAAAACGCGAAATACCAATTATCGTTTTTCCTTTGGATATCTGAACCAAGACGGTGTTATGCCGAAGGCAGACTTCGAGCGTTTTACTTCCCGGATTAATCTGGATTCACGTGTTTCTGACCGTCTCACCATTGGAGTCAATCTTTCATTGATAAGAGGGGATAGAAATGGTCATCAAGAAAACCTTACAGCAGGCGGAGATGGTTCCTTAATTGCCAACATCACCCGTTCTCAGCCGGTAGATAAAATCTTTAACGACGATGGGGTTATCGTTAGGCCTTTTTATGGAGTTGCAAATGCCTACATGCAGCTTACGGGAAGGAATTTCAACAGAAAGGAGAACGATATATTGGGCTCTACCTACTTGGAGTACGAAGTCCTGGATGGCCTGAAAGTAAAAGGAACGGCAGCCGTAAATTATCGGCATCGATTTGATCGATCCAATACCGTTACCTTCCCTACGGCCGATCCCATCACCAATGAGGTGTCTATAGGGCCCAATACAGAGAGGTCTGCAGAGCGCAGAACCTGGAATCAAATCAATATCACCACTTGGCTTCAAGCCACGTATGAAAAAACGTTTGGTCAAAATTATTTCAAAGTCTTGGGGGGATTTAACCAGGAAACAAGCGATAGAGAAGAGTTTTGGGCCGGAAGAAATACCTTTATCTCCAATAATATCCTAACCCTGAATGCAGGAGATCCCTCTACAGCCTATAACGATGAAACGGCCAGTCATTGGGCCCTCCAATCCTATTTTGGTCGTTTGAATTATGTGTTTGCTGATAAATATCTCTTAGAAGCCAACATCCGTTTTGATGGATCTTCTCGATTTCTCAATGACAAATGGGGTACATTCCCTTCCGTCTCTGCAGGATGGGTACTTACACAAGAAGACTTTTTCGCTGGAGCCACATGGTTAGATTTCTTTAAGGTCAGGGCTTCATGGGGGCAGTTGGGAAATCAGAACATTGGAGATTTCCGCTATGCCAGGACCCTCAGTTTATCGCAGAATTATTCGTTGAATGGAGGGATTGTTCAGGGAGTTGCCCAAACAGCCTTGGGAAATCCCGATCTAAGGTGGGAGGTAACTACTTCTACCAATGTGGGGATTAACGCCGAGATGCTCGGTTCTAGAATTACCCTGGAAGCAGATTATTTCATTCGCAATACTGAAGATATCTTATTTGATATCCCGGTACCCTCTATCACTGGTTTCAGTACACAGATTTTGAACTCTGCTGAAGTAGAGAATAAGGGCTGGGAAGTAACCCTGGGCTATAGGGAAAACTTTGGAGACCTCAGTTTTAGAATTACCGGGAATGTCACAAACGTAACAAACGAAGTTACCAAGCTGAATAAGACCCTCGGCGAGGAAGATGTAGATAGAAGAATATCCGGTGTTACCGTTCTCCAACCTGGTTCTCCTATAAATGCATACTTTGGATATAAAGCCACTGGTATCTTCCGCACGCAAGCGGAGTTTGATGCTGCCCCTGACCATTCTGGTATCAATCCTTTATACGGGGTAGGAGATGTAGGCTTGGAAGACCTGAATGGAGACGGAGTTATAGACCCCGAAGATCGTCAGGTTATCGGTAACCAGGCCCCTGAGTGGATATATGGAGTAAACCTCGATTTAGGTTTTAAAGGCTTCGACTTGGCCGTTCTTGTTCAGGGAGCTGCAAACTACCAAACCTATGGAAGCTCAGAGCTATTCTGGCCCTTCAGCAATTTACATATTGTTGATACGCGTTGGTTGGACCGCTATACCCCCAATAATACGGGTGCCGAGTTCCCCAGAATATTCTTAGGAGGAGATGGTTGGCCTTCAACCTCTGTAACCAACAGTTTTTGGCTAGTAGATCGTTCTCACCTGAGGTTAAAAAATGTACAGTTAGGGTATAATTTGCCGACCTCCCTACTGGGAACTAGTTTTATCAAAAGCCTCCGCGTCTATGTGAATGGTCAAAATCTCGCCACATTCACAGATTTTCCCTTCTTCGATCCTGAGAGGCCCGCCGGGCAAAATAGAGGAAGTTCGGGCTTTCCCAATTTGAGAGTCTTCTCTGGTGGTGCAAGTATTAATTTTTAAATAACAATTGAAAATTGGTTCAAAAGCGATTTAACAATGAAAAATTTAATAAATATCCTTATCCTTTCAGCTTGTCTGGTGCTTATCAGCTGTAATGATGAGCTAGACCTACAGCCCATAGATACCGGTTCGGTAGATGGGTTCTTCACCTCTACTACGGACGTTATTGCTGGAGTAAATGGCGTGTATAATTCCTTCACCGGTTCCTGGTGGGGAGGTGCCTTTATCCATGTTCAGCCGCATTTTGAGGCTGCTACCGAAAATGCTATTATTTGCTGTGCCTGGGAATACCAGTACAAAAATATTGCCCAGGGAACCTTAAATTCCGCCACTGGTGGCGTTATCAGATGGAAATGGGAATATGGCTACAATGCTATTTTTAGAATTAACTCGATTCTGGAGGTTATCAATTCAGGTAGTATTGAAGATTTAGAGCCAGAAACGAGTGCCAAACTAGAAGCAGAATTGAGGTTTTTACGTGCCTATGTGTACCACGAATTGACTTTTCTATATGGTGATGTACCCCTTATCCAGAATACCTTGACCCCAGGAGAGGCTCGCGACATCACTAGGGATGCTAAAGCTACTGTAGAGGCCGCTATGTATGCGGATATGGATTTTGCTATAGCCAACTTAGAAGAGACTCCCTTCCAAGGAGAATTTGGTCGCCCCACTAAGCAGGCTGCTTTATCCCTGAAAGGTCGGGCCCAGCTATTCAGAAACCAATATGCTGAGGCAGCATCTACCCTTTCTCAGGTAATCGCCTTGGAAGGAGGGGCTGTGGCG
>CBDHGL010000006.1:0-541083 GCA_965263105.1 Bacteroidia bacterium
TTCTGGGCTTGTCCACGGCTCGTGGATTAGGCTATGAGGTAAGGAAGATAACTCAGGAACCCAACGTTTCACATATTCTCCCTTAGGATCGTAGCGTTTACCTTGAGAAATGACATTGAAATACCTGTGCTTACGTGGATCATTACCAACCCCTGCTACATAATTCCAATTCCCCCCAATTACTACACACGTCATAATCGATAAGTAGGCTTTCAAAGTAAGCAGCGCCTTTCCTCCAATCTTGGCCTAAGTCATTTACCAAAAAAGAAGCAACGTTCTGCCTTCCTCGATTGGACATAAAACCCGTATGTTTGAGCTCCCTCATGTTAGCATCCACAAAAGGAACTCCTGTCATGCCATCTTTCCAAGCCTCCCATTTGAGTGTATCTGGAGTAACTACTAAGTTTCGATTTTGGATTCCTCCCCTCAAAAAAAGCTTATTCCCATGCTTGTGGCTGATAAAATGGAAATAATCCCTCCACAGCAACTCAAAAATTAGCCAATAAGTCGAATCGTTTTTTATCCTTTCATTTTCATACCTTTTCACCTCTTGATATATGCTTCTAGGAGAAATACATCCTAGGGCGAGCCAAGGGGAAAATTTGGAGGAATAATCTCCTCCCAAAAGTTGATTGCGAGTTTCCTTATACGTCTTGAGGAGGTCTTTTTCCCATATATACGCATGGATTCGCTCCGTTCCTGCTGATTCTCCTCCTTTGAAAGGAAGAACACCTGAAATACTTTCTTCCCTAGACAAATAGATTTTCTTTGGAAAGCCTTCCCAAAAGTCCTGTGATCCCATCGAAGGGGAGGAAATTTCCCTGGGAGAAGGGAATAGCGGACGAATCGCCACACTCCGTTCTACTTCTTTCCGAAATTGGGTAAATACTTCCGGAATAAATCGAATGGGCATGGGGAGGTCGGTCAAATTTAATAGAGTTCTCCCCCAAAAGAGTTTTAAATCTATTCCCAGAGGGAAAAGACCTTCTTCTAATCCGCACTCAACAGCTGCTTCCTCAGTCCCCACCTCCTTATGAGCAAAAACGGCCGAAGCACCAAATTCGGTAGCCAGTTGGGGAAGAACTTCTTCAGGAGCCCCTTCTATGAAGTACAAGTAGCTTCCCCGTTCTTTCAAGCTTCGGTCTAATTCTTCCAGACTTTCCTTTATAAACTGAGTCCTAAATGCTCCTGTTTTTATCTGACCATATGGATCCTTTCTCCACCTGCGTGGATCCCAGCAATAAACGGGGATAATTTCTTTGGCTGAATGAATAGCTTTCACCAAGGGCTCATGATCTGTAAGCCTCAGATCATTTCTAAACCATAAAATTGCCCTTTTCATTTTCATATATTTAAAACTATCAATAAGTATTGAAAGTTTAGCGTTTTATGAAATATATCCCATAAAAAAAGACCGAAATAAATTCGGTCTTTTTTTATGAATAGACTTGGGTCTATGCTTCAGCTTTTCCTCTTTCTTTAGCAATGAGGTCTAAAGAAATAGGACTCGCTACAAAAATAGAAGAGTAGGTCCCCACCATAATTCCAATAATGATGGCGAAGGTAAAGCCCTTGATAACGTCTCCTCCAAAAATAAAGAGGATAAGCGCTGTCAAAAGGGTAGTAACCGATGTAATGAGGGTTCGGCTTATCGTTTGGTCTATAGAAACGTTATAAATCTCCTTTCAGAGAATTGGACTTCATTTCACCAATATTCTCCCGGATGCGGTCAAACACGACCACCGTATCATTGATTGAATATCCGATAATGGTCAACAAGGCGGCAATGAGTGTTTGGTTGATCTCCACGCTAAAGGGAAGGTCCAACTGCCCTAACAGGGAGAACACTCCCAGAACGATTATTACATCATGAAAAATCGCTATTATGGCGCCGAGACTATATTGCCATTTCCTAAAACGCAAGAGGATATAGAAGAAAATGATTATAAGGGAGAAAAGAACCGCCAGGAAAGCAGCTTGTCGGATGTCACTTGCCACTGTAGGCCCTACATCCGAGCTACTAATAACCCGCTTGTCGAATTGGCTATAATTTTTATTCAAGCCATCCATCAAGATATTTTGTACCTCTTCGGTTGCCTCTCGATCTGCTACTTTATAACTCGAGGTAATCATCAGTTGGTTGCTCGAGCTCAAGGTCTTGATGATAGGAGCATCTGACTCAAAGGAAGCGGTTAGGTCCTTTCGAATTTGCTCCACATCCGAACTGCTCAAGGGCGCAGCTTGTTCATTTTCAAAGAAGGCTACCACAAATTGGCGCCCACCTTGGAAATCTACGCCTGTTTTGAAGCCTAAGCCAAGGAAGGATAGAATAAACAAGATCACCAATGCACCTGAAATGGTATAGAAAGTTTTGCGGCGGCCAACCATGTTCATCTTTATCTTATCAAATAGACCTGTAGTGAAGGGATAACCAAATGAAATGGAATTTTTCCCTTTGTTGGCATAATAATCTAAAATGAGTCGAGTAATAATCAGGGCGGAAATCAAGGAAGTGATAATTCCGATCATCAGGGAAACTGCAAAACCTCTTACAGGTCCGATACCGAAAGCATACAGAACTACGCCAGTCAAGAAGGTAGTGATATTTGCATCCATAACCGAGGAGAAGGCATTGCTAAAGCCGGACTTAATCGAAGCTTTTAGGGTTTTACCCTTGGCCATTTCTTCCCGAATCCGTTCAAATATCAGCACATTGGCGTCTACAGCCATACCTACGGTCAATACTACTGCCGCAATACCGGGAACGGTAAGCACAATGGTGAAGGCAGCGGAGCATCCTAAAATAAAAATGAGGTTGGCTATCAAAGCCAAGTTAGCCACGAAGCCTGCTCTGGCGTAATAGAACGCCATGAAAATGAGGGTAACCACAAAGGCCATAATAAAGGACTTCCATCCTCTTTGGATATTCTCCTCTCCTAAGGTAGGCCCAACTACGTCTTCCCCTTCGATTCTCGCGGGAACAGGAAGCTGACCAGCCTTGAGTACGTTAGCCAAGTCTTTAGCTTCATCTATCGTAAAGTTCCCGGCGATAGAGGACTGACCTCCTCCAATACGCTGGTTGATTACAGGAAATGAATACACCAAATTGTCCAAGACAATCGCAACATGACGATTTACGTTATTCTCCGTAATGGTCGCCCAGTCTTTGGCCCCTTCAACATTCATCCCCATGGATACTTCAGCCTTACCTTGCTGGTCAAAGTCTTGGCGAGCATCTGTAACAACCTCTCCCCCGAGCACAGGGCTTTTCAGGGTAATCAATTCATATAACCTTTCATTGTCTTCCCTAGATTTATAGGACCAGGCAAATCTCATGTCATCAGGGATGAGCACTTTAATCTCATCCATCGCGAGATATTGGTTGATCTGCGAGGTGTCATTCTCATTGGCCAATCCGACGACAGGCCAGGTATTATTGGGATCTTGTTGGGAAGGATCAAAGAGTTGCAGAACACCAAAAAGAGGATTTTTTCGTTTAAAATCGGCTAATTGCTCATCTCGCTCTGCATCTGAAAGTTCCGTTAAATCTTCCTCCGCGTCTTCTTCTGTAAAAGAGGTGAAAGAACTTGTATCACTTGCGCTTGTATCGGTGTCTGCTTCCGCCAATAGCGTACTATCGCTAGCCAGATCGTTGACCAGGCTAGAATCTGCCGATATAGAATCTTCGTCTACGATTCCATAGATTGATTTTAGCTTTTCATTCGCCTGAAACAAGACCCGATACCCATCCACCATATTATGGGTAGTCCAAAATTCTAGTTTTGCGGTGCTACGAAGGAGTCGACGAACACGTTCTGGCTCTTTGACCCCAGGGAGTTCCAATAATATCCGTCCTGTTCCTTCCTGGAGTTGCATATTAGGAGAGGCAACACCAAATTGGTCAATCCGGGTACGAATGATATTGAAGGTACGTTCTACCGCAGACTGAGCTTCGAGGTTCAACATTTCAATCACCTGCTCATCTGCTGTACTAATACTAATCTGACGCTCAGGACTAGCAAAGATGGCTCCCAAGCTCTGATTGGGGGCTATTTCCCGAAAACAATCAACAAAGAGTGGGACGAAATTCTCCTGTGCACTTTCTTGTCTTTCATTGGCACAGGCTAGGGCTCTTACAAAGGAGGAGTCTTCTCCATTGGACCCAGCCAACTGTCGTACCACATCGTCTACCCCTACTTCCAAGGTTACGAACATTCCTCCTTGTAGATCCAAACCCAGGGTAAAAGAATTGTCTATCGATTTTTGGTAGGTTTCCTGGAAATCATTGTCTTCCAGCCTGGCGTCCAGTTCCCGGATGGCAAGGCTGTCTTTTTGCTCTACTCTTTCTTGCAAAGAGCTGATCTGGCCTTCATAGTTAAATTGAACATAGGTCCAATACAAATTGTAAGCACAAATTCCAATAAATATTATCAGAAGGGCTATAACGGTATTTTTATTTCTCATTGTTTAAGAACAAATTAATGGGTTGTAAGCGGCAAAGCGCTTAGGAAAGTAACTTTGAATCTTCTATGCCTCCCAAAAAGGAGAAGGGAGAAGGGGGGGCTAAAATTATTGGGAAGGTTAAAAACCTAGGCTAAGGAGCTTGAGCAGGATGAGCGCTGAAGTACCAAACGCTCTTATCCAAGCCTCTATCCACTAGCTTGCTAAAGAGGTAAGAGAAAGATAAACCCGTTTCCCACTTAGCATCAATCCAGGTTGGCAGTAAGGTCTCAAGCTGTACGGTGGGTGCTACTGTCTCTGCAAATATCGTCAAGGTTGCAGCGGCTTCCCACTCCTGTGAATTTCGGGTCTGAACTTCTTCAATAACCCGATAGTAGTGGTGATAAAAGTTATGCTTATTTATCCGGGCAAATGCCAGAATAGCATAGCCTCCAACCAATGCAAGCAGTAAATGATATGTGAGCGGAGCTCTTTTCATTTTAGTGGGGCAAATATAGATAGAATTCCTTCCATTTCCATCCTTTATAATCATTTATTCAAAAATCTCTCATGATTATATGCAAAAAAGTACTACATTTGCAGCCTAGAATTAAGAACCTGTATGGAATTAGAAGTCAAGAAAGTACAAAACGAGTACGAAACGACATTCATCCTCAATCCCGAACTGTCCGAGGGTGAATATAAGGAGGCAGTAAAGAACTATATTAAGATGATTGAAGGAAAAGGGGGGAAGGTTCACAACACAGAACATTGGGGGATGCGCAAATTAGCCTATCCTATCCAGAAGAAAACCAATGGTTACTATGCCTACCTTGAGTTCACGAGCTACACTGAGTTCATCGATGAGTTAGAACAAGATTATCGGTACAACGAATCTATTTTGCGTTATTTGACTGTCAAATTGGATAAGCACGCTGTAGCCTATAATCAAAAGCGTAGAGAACAAGGATTTGGTTTACGAAAAGATTTGAAGCGTTAAGTCTTCATTTCTATTTACCTAACCCTATTATTTTTTCATTTATTGGTATTCACCCTGTTTGCTTTTACTGAAGTAAAGCAACGAAAATTAGCTATCTAAATGGCAAGACAGAGAGAAGGTAATATTGGCCCCACGGCGGTCAACAAGATTAAAACGACGACTATCCAGAAGAAATACTGTCGTTTCAAGAAGGCAGGAATAAAATATATTGATTACAAAGATCCTGACTTTTTGTTAAAGTTTGTCAACGAGCAAGGCAAGATTCTTCCTCGTAGAATCACTGGAACAAGCCTAAAATACCAGCGCAGGCTTTCTGTAGCTATTAAGCGCGCCAGGCATTTGGCTCTCCTTCCTTTTGTAACTGATGAATTGAAGTAAATCCTCATTATGGAAGTTATACTAAAGCAACCGATCCGAAATCTTGGAGACACAGACGATGTGGTCAAGGTAAAACCTGGCTATGCCAGAAACTATCTGATCCCTCAAGGACTTGCCATCCTGGCGACTGCTTCAAATAGAAAGGCCTTAGAAGAGAAGAAAAGGCAAGCCTCTCATAAGTATGAGCATATCAAGCAGCAGGCTGAAGATCTTGCGACCAAGATTGAGGGGATAAAAATTGAAATCGAAACCCTAGCAGGTGCGGATGGAAAATTATTTGGATCCGTAACCGCCCTTCAAATCGCTAACAAATTGAAGGAGAAAGATTTGGATATCGATAGGAAAACAATAACCGTTGAAGACATTCGTCAAACGGGTTCCTATACCGGTACGATCCATTTGCACAAGGAAGTAAAGGCCGAAATCGAGATCGAAGTAAGCAGAAAAGAGGACTGATTTTAACTTCATATGAAATTAAACTATGACACTTTCTCTTTGCCAAATGGTTTGAAAGTGCTAGTCCATGAAGATCATTCTGTTCCCAAAGTTGTCGTAAATATCCTTTATCATGTAGGTTCCAAGGATGAGGAGTCTCATAAAACGGGATTTGCCCATCTTTTTGAGCACCTCATGTTTGAGGGAAGCAAGCATATTGCTCATTTTGATCAGGCCCTGCAAAGGGCAGGGGGTGAAAGTAACGCATTTACGAATTCAGACATTACAAACTACTTTGTGAGCCTTCCTTCCAACCAGTTGGAAACTGCCTTTTGGTTGGAATCTGATAGGATGCTTGAACTAGATTTTTCCGAGAAAAAGCTCGAGATACAAAAAAGCGTCGTTATAGAAGAATTCAAGCAGCGTTACCTCAATCAGCCCTATGGAGATGCTTATCTCAAATTAAGAGAGACGCACTTTAATAAACATCCTTATAAATGGATGACGATTGGAAAGGAAATCTCCCACATTGAGTCCGCTACCCTGAACGATGTAAAAGATTTCTTTTTTGGCTACTATGCCCCCAATAATGCTACACTTGTGGTGGTAGGAGACGTAAGTTTTGACGAGGTAAAACGGCTGGCTGAAAAATGGTTTGGTCCTATTCCGAGCCGCTCACTCCAGAAACATTCCATTCCTCAAGACCCTCCTCAGGACTGAGCAAAAAAAGTTAACAATTACGGGGAATGTGCCTCTTATGGCCATATACAATATGTTTCATATTCCTGGACATACCCAACGGGCATATTATATAGCTGATATTCTAACAGATATTCTCTCTAACGGCAAAGGCTCTCTCCTATATGAATTCATGGTCAAGAGGAACAAGGTTTCTCCTGGTGTCTCTGCCTTCACTTGGGGTATGCATGATCCTGGTGCTCTTTCCATAGATGGAAAACTCTCTCCGGGTACTTCTGTAGATCAATACGAAAGCGCCTTGCGTGAGGTAATTGATAAACTCCAAGAGCTTCAAGAAGAAGACCTGGAACGTATCCAGACTAAGCTCAAAGCTAGTTTTGTTCTGCAAAAAACTTCTCTTTTGAATAAAGCTATTGAATTAGCGGTATCTGATAGTTTGGGCAATCCCAACTTGATCAACCAAACACCTGATATTTATGATTCTATCAGTTTGGATGAAGTAAAACAAGCAGCCCGCGAGTACTTGGCTCTTGAAAATTGTACTACCCTTTATTATCATCCCCACCATGGCGCTTCTTGACCGTTCACTCCCTCCAAAGGTTGAGAACTTGAATATAATTTCTCTCCCTTCTTACACCCAGCATATCTTGTCCAATGGTATCCCAGTATATTACCTTCCTTTTGGAGAATTGGAGGTATGTACCCTAAGGTGTATTTTCCGAGCAGGGAAAGGATACCAGTCTCAAGCGGGTCTGGCAAATCTGACGGCTGAGAATATGCCTGAAGGCACCCAATTTCACAACGGCTATGAACTCGCCAAGAAACTAGATACCTATGGTACATGGATAGGTCATCAGGCTGGGTATGAACAGGTTTCTTTTGAACTCAGCACCCTAAGCAAGTATCTCCCAGACACCCTTCCTTTGTTAGCAGAGGTACTCTTTTCTCCCTTGTTCTCCTCTGAAGAATATGAGCAACTTAGACATAGAAAGTTACAAAAACTTACCGTAGAGGCTGAAAAGACCCGTTTTCATGCGCTTCGCTTATTTGGACAGCATTTATTTGGAGAAAAACATCCCTATGGGATGCATGTAGGGGAAAAAGAGATCCAACAACTCTCTCTTGAACATATACAATCTTATCATGCTACTCACTTTTATCCGGGAAATTTCCTCTTGACCCTGGTAGGAAACTGCAACTGGGGGGAGGCAATAGCGCACCTGGAAAAAGAGTTAGGATCGCGGGAATGCCAACCCGGTAACTCTGTTGCTTCAGCTTCTGCTGCTCCTGTTACGTTCCCCGAGGCCAGCAGGATACAACAGCCCCACAAAGGGGTCCAGTCGACCATCCGCATAGGGCACAAGGCTTTTCCCAGAAAACACCCAGACTATTATGGAATGCAAATCCTCAATACCGTTTTAGGGGGGTACTTCGGGTCTCGCTTGATGCAGAATATTCGAGAGGAAAAGGGATATACCTACGGAATTAGTTCCGGATGGATATCGTTGGCCTATTCGGGGTATTTTGTGATCCAGGCTGATGTGGGAAATGAATACGTAGAATCAACTCTCAAAGAATGCAAGAAGGAAATGCGACGGCTGCAGCAGGACCTCATTCCTGAAAAGGAATTGGAATTAGTAAAAAATTATCTGCTGGGTAGTAGCGTAAGTGACCGGGAAACTCCCTTTCAAATGAGTGATATTCTCCGGTTTAGTCTGGTCAATAAGGTTTCGTTTAAAGAAATGGATCAGAGGTTTGAAGTCATCCAGGAAATTACTTCGGAGGAACTTCGTAGACTCGCCCAAAAATACCTCCTCCCAGAGCAAATGACAGAGATCGTTGTAGGGGGTTAACTGCTTATTGGGGATACGAGAAGGTAGCCCACTTAGCGTGTCTTGTCCCAAAAACGGATTCGAGCAAGTTCTTCCCTAATCCGATGGAAGAGGGGTTTGTCTGCTTAAGCCGAGCGACGACCTCTAATGCTACGAAGCCCCCTTCGGGTAAGTGGAGTAAGACTTGTGAGCCAATTGGCGCCGATTTGTGATAGGCCCAAAAATCGTTGGAGGGGCGTTTGGGTCCAAGAACTTCAGCGATTTGACCCGTTTCTGTTACACGGTTGTAGTACATCCCCGTTTGCATATCGACTACCTTTTCGACATTAATTCTAGGAGCATTTCCATCTGGAACTACCACAACACCTCCATCTCTAGAGGGGAATCGATCATTATTGGTAATACCATCGTCGTAGTATACATCCCCCCCGCCTACTTCTGCCCCAACTCCTCCGATCTCCATGGCAGCCAGGTTGATCACGGCTTCCAACTGGGTATGTTGGAAGTCAGGCAAACGCCTAATTTCTTCAAGGGCCCGGAAGCGCAGGGTATGTGTTCGCTTGAGTAAGGCATCCTGATAAAGCTTGGCAAATTTTATGTCCACGGGTTCAAAGCTTATTCGATCTATCCCTTTTACCCAACCTACTTTTGATTTTTTCGGGCCGACCAATTCTACCCAGTCTCCTTTAGCAAAATCGCTGAGCACAAATAATTCTCCCGCCCTAAACATTCTGGAGGTAGCGGAGGCAGTGGAGGAACCATTAAAGACAGGCTTGTCCTCTAACAGGGTTACAAGCCCTCCTTCTGGAATAAATTGATAGTCATGCACCCAACCAGACCTGCCAGATTGCGTCTTAACAAAAATGTAGTTTCTGCCCTCATTCCGCTGTATCTGCTCTCCAGTCCTTCGTACCTGCTCCCCAAAATAAATGGTTTCGATGTACTGTCCTCCCTGCCCCGGATCTGCACGCAAGGGAACCATAGGCCAAGCACATACTAAACTATCTTTGGAAGAGAGGTCCACGCTGGGAAGAGAACTTCCCCTTGCCTGAAACATAGGAAAGTCAAACGATTCCCATGGGTTAATATCTTTGATATCTTGAGCGGTACCTGTCCCCAATGCTCCTGCTAACAGCATCAATAAGCCTAACAGTTTCTTATTCATATGTATTCAAATCAGGTGATATTACATAAAATTAATAAATATATTAGAAAATACTTAAACTATCGGGAAGCAATTCTTGGCTTTTCCTGAAAAAATTAGTATTTTGAAAAATAGATTCTTTATCCATCTAAAAAGAATCCTTGCTTGTAAACTGACTATACCAATCTACTTGCTTATTCCTTAAGCCCCATATCCTTGTATCAGAGGATAAAGGATGGACTGTTCATGTATCAAAAGCCAATTAGGATTAAATGGAGCAACACAAAAACAACCTGATCAGTCAGCTAAGCCCTAAAGATTTGGTATTACTTTGTAATGAAAAGATTGTCTGTGCCGCCCGAGACCTCGCTGAATTCACTAAGCACGGTATCACTGCGAACTTCATTGTTTCGTTAGCCCACAAGTGCGAAGAATTCGAAAACCAATTATCTCAGGCCGAGTCAGATAAAAGCCTTTCCATTACCCTCGAAAGAGAATTGAGAGAAGCCCTTAATCACATTTGCCACCTGGGCAAAAAAATATGGGCAAGCACTCCTCAGAAGTACAATAACTACGTTATCTATCGACCCTTTCTGGGAGGATCTATGAGGTACAGTGCTTAAGAAATTAAGTTAAACGTATTTCTCGTTAAAAAAGAGTAGAAAGTAGCATTTATTTTCTGCTCTTTTTTATTTTTATTGCTTGAATAAATAACCGGAAGACTTTCATGTCTGTGGTTATTCAGATTTGTGGTGATTCTTTGAGCAATTTTAGGTACTTCATGACCATTTCTCTTCCTTCTTTCTACCCCTCAAGCTCCATTTTTTCATATACATATTTATTAATTGTTTTCCTCCTTTTCCCCTACTCTTCTCCGGAGGCCTTCTCCCAAAAACCGGGAGCCATTGGGAAATTCTTGGGTGGTCAACTTCCTGCCCTTACCCCTGGACAAGAAGGTACGGTAACTTACCAGGTAGTCCCAGCCTATCCCAACCTTTTCTTCCAAGATCCTTTAGTCATCACTTCCCATCCCCATGAAAACAGATTGTTTGTTGCTTCAAGACAAGGCTTAATAGAGCACTTTCTTCCAAGCCCAGAGGTTAGTGTGAAACAGACTTTCCTAGATTTACAAGAGGAAACCGCCTTAGTACACGATGGAGGGTTTTTGGGCTTGGTCTTTCACCCCGAATTTGATACGCCCAATTCTCCTAATCGCTCTTTTGTGTACGCATTTTACTGTGCCAAAGGGCCCGAAGGAGACTATGGACCTACCCGGTGCGTGGATCCAGAGTGTTTTAGTTGTGAAGATGAAGCAAACTGGTATGGAAGCTACCTCAGACTCTCACGATTTGAAGTGGATTTCTCTACCTATACCGTGGATAAACAATCTGAATTGCAGATGCTCAATATCCGGCAGTACAATGGAACCCATCGGGGGGGAGGCATGGCTTTCGGTGATGATGGATTCTTATACCTTACCTTAGGGGATCAGGCCCGCTATGCTACAGCACAAAGTATCTCAGATAATTTTGAAGGAGGGGTTATTAGAATAGATGTAGACCAGCAAGGAGGTACGATTAGCCACCCTCCCAGAAGGAAATTGGGATTGGATAGTGGATTCGAAGATGAAAGCAGTGGAAACGGCTACTTCATTCCCAATAGCAATCCTTGGATGAGTACAAATGGAGAACTATTTGAGGAGTTCGTACAAATAGGCAATAGAAGTCCTCACCGGTTGACAAAAGATCGTATAACAGGAGATATCTGGATAGGAGAAGTAGGCCAAAACCAGCGAGAGGAGGTCAGTATTCTACAAATAGGCGGCAATGGGGGCTGGCCCTTGTACGAAGGTAATCTGTGGAGAAATGACCCTACCTGTGGAAACAATCAACTGGAATTAAGCTTAGGGACCTATAATCCTCCGGTTACAGATTTTGTCCGCACAGAAACGCGTTCCATAATTGGAGGATACGTGTATCGAGGCGAAAAGCTTGCTAGTCTATTTGGAAAATATCTTTGTGGAGGACATGCACTGAATAAATTGTTTACTATTTCTCCCATGGAAGGAGGTTTATACAAAACAGAAGAACTCATCAACTTTTATCCAGGCTCTATCATTACCTTTGGGGAAGATTTTCATGGGGAGCTATATATGGGTCGCCTATCGCCTTCCACCAATTTGTATACCCTAGAAGAACGCCCCACTAACCCTCCTGCCCCTAACAGGTTATCTGAAACAGGGGCATTTGAAAACCTGGTGGACTTGGAGCCCTCTGAGGGCCTCATTCCCTATGAGATGATTGAGCCGTTTTGGTCGGATGGAGCGGAAAAGTTTCGCTGGATGGCTCTTCCCAACGATGGTACCTATAATACGTCTAATGAACAGATTGGATTTTCTACTGATGGGACTTGGGCCTTTCCAGTGGGAACAGTGTTTATCAAACATTTTGAGATACAGGGTAAGCGACTGGAAACCCGTTTTGAGGTTTTGGGAGAAGATGATACTTTTTATTACCTCAGCTACAAATGGAATTCCGCTGGAACAGATGCCTTGCTCGTTACCGAAAGCTCGGAGGAAACCCTTACCCTTAATGGTCAGACTCAAGTTTGGCAATATCCGAGTCCGATAGAATGCCAAAGCTGTCACCTTGCTGCAGCAGGGGGGACCATTGGACTCCGAACAAGACATCTTAATCGTGAAATCACAGATAAATTCTCGCGTAATGCCATCAATCAACTGGTCCGCTTGAGTGATTGGGGCCTCATTCCTGAACGTATTGGTGAAGGACAACTAAATTCCCTCCCTTCTTTAGCATGGAAGGGGGATGAGACCGCCTCTTTGGAACATCGGGCTCGTTCCTACTTGGATATCAATTGCGCCTATTGCCATCAACCCGGGGTGGGAAACCGCGCTGCCTTTGATGCCCGTATCAGCACGCCCCTGGAAGAAAGCAATTTGCTTTGGGGCTCTCTGCTGAATGCTTTAGGAAATCCTCAGGCAAGACTTATCGTCCCGGGTGAGGTAGAAAATTCCATGATTCACCAGCGGCTAAATTCCTTGGATATTGTAAATGGCGTGGCCATGCCTCCTCTTTCCAAGGGTGTCGTTGATCAAGAAGGCCTAGCCCTGATTGAAGAATGGATTTCGAGCATGGACCCTCATACACTTATCAATCCTAATGGAGAAAAAAACCTCATTCCTAACTCCAGTGCACAGAATCTGGCTGGTGGTTGTACTCAAATAACACCCAATGCGCCCGAGCAAACGGGCTCCGCTTGGTTTCCAGAGCAGGTGGATCTGGCAGAAGACCTGGTGGTAAGTTTTAACCTTTCTCTAGGTACCCAAGAGGAAATAGGAGAAACCGATAATGGAGGGGATGGAGTCACTTTTCTATTTCAACAACAGGGTACAGACTTAGTTAGCACCCAAGGCGGAGGAAGCGGACTTGGAGCAACAGGCATTAGCCCATCGGTGGGAATTGAATTTGATACTTACTACTCAGGTACAGAGGAGGATATCTTCGATGACCACATGGCCATATTCCGAAATGGCGTTTTGGGGGATGTAGTCGCTGGCCCTATCTGTGTCAAGGAAGATTGCTCCAATGCAGAGGATGGAGAACCCTATCCGATCCGGATTGAATGGAAGGCTGAGCGCCAAACGCTGAAGGTATTTTTCAATGGATCCTTAAGAGCAGAATGGACAGGGGATATGATAAACGGAATATTTGGAGGGGATAGTCAGGTCTATATAGGGTTTACAGGAGCAGTGGGAGGAGCCTTTAATGAACAAATCGTCTGTAATTTTTCTGTAAAGGAAGGGGATTCTACTCCAACTTCATCTGGAGAAGTAATACCAGTTGAATCCATAGGTATTCACCTCTTTCCCAACCCCGTAATAGATCAGCTATTTGTATTCTCCGAGCAATCAAAAGTCAACTTTTCTAAAATTTCAATTTATTCTCTACAAGGCCAACTCCTTAAGCGAGAAAATATATCCTCTCACGGATTGAGGAATTGGACGATCGATATGACAAAAATCCCAACTGGCTCTTATCTCTTGCTCTTAGAGGACGATACACATGCCCTTTACTTTTCCTCTATTGTAAAACGATAAAGGGATTTCATACTAATTAAAGAATCATAGCGTTTTCCCTATGGATCCTACCCATTTTGTCGAATTGCTTAGATGAAAAACCGCATTCCCGCTGTTTGGCTACTTGTACTCCTTTTCCATTCCTCTACCTATGCTCAGGCGCCTCCTTTGCCTCCTAATGTGGATAGTTTAAAGCAGCTTATCCCCCAGTTAACTGATTCCCTCTTTGTGCGGAATTTATTGGATATTTCGAAGTACCACCTCATGTATGTCGAGACGGATAGCGCTCGAAAATATCTAGAAATGGCTCAAAAGGCGCAGGATAAGCTAGACTACCCAACGATGCAAGCAGGGACCTGGAATATGTTGGGTGCCCTAGAAAGTTTTGAACG
Organism: Bacteroidia bacterium; assembly: GCA_965263105.1. Lineage (GTDB taxonomy): Bacteria > Bacteroidota > Bacteroidia > J057 > J057 > JBCCTX01. The sequence continues at coordinate 14,417 of CBDHGL010000006.1, forward strand.
GAACCTGGGAGAAAGTCTATTCTGGTTGAAGAAGGCCTTGAAGAGTTTTGAGGATCAGAAGGACCTTAGGGGGATAAGTTCAGTTTGCACCAGTTTGGGAAGAACTTATTTTATCCTGAATGATCACCCCAACTCCTTGAAAATGCACCTCCGTGCCTTAGAAATTGATCAAGAATTACATGATAAACGGGGAATCTTCATTGGAAATCACAATATATCCACTGTACTCTCCCGGATAGAGGAACCCAGAAAATCTATCTCTTACGAACTCAGAGCTTTACGAACACCTGACTATAAAGCAGATACGATTGATTTAATCCCTGTGTATATGGGGATGGCTGCGGATTATCGAAATTTGTCCCTCTACGATAGTTCGATCTTCTATAGCCGAACAGCTCTGGATCATGCTCGCCATATTAAGCATAAGGAGTTTCAAATGCGAATTCTAGGAGGTATGATCAATACCTTCAACCTAAAAGAATCCTACCAACAAGCTCTGTATTATCTTCAACAATTGGAGCCCTTAATTGATACGGCTGACTATATGCATCATGGACTCTACCACAATTATTTAGCCTCGGCTTTGTTTGGAGAAAAACACTATGATCATGCGATAGAAAATGCCATGATATCCCTCGACTATGCCCATAAACTGGATGAACTAATTCCCTACAATAATGCCTACTTCCAACTCTATACATTTTACAAAGAATTGGGCCCAGCAGAAAAGGCCTTAGCTTATTATGAAAAATACCTGGATGCCCAGGACAGCATTTACCAACAGGAAAAACTGGACGAGGTAAAAAGGCTAGAATTGAGTTTCCAAGTAAGGGAAAAGGAGGAGAACATCCAGCAGATGAAAGAGGAGTCAAAGTGGAATGAAAAGCAAATACAACGAAAAAATAGATGGATAGCCCTATTGGGCTTGGGTATGTTGATTCTGATGGGCCTGCTCGTTTTGTTTTATCGAAATAAAATTTTGCAGGAGCGGCTGAAAAAAGGCCTGACGGAACAGCGTCTGCTGCGGACTCAAATGAACCCTCACTTCTTTTTCCACGCTTTAGGAACTATTCAACAATTCATCCTACAAGAGAAGAACCCCAAAGACTCGCTGCTTTACCTTTCCAAATTTGCTCGATTAATGCGTAATACCTTAGAAAGTAGCCAAACGGAGTTGATTCCCTTGACCCAAGAAATAGAAAGTCTGGAAAATTACATTCAACTCCAACAACTGCGACATAATTTCTCTTTTGACTATCACATTGCAATTGACCAGAACCTCAATCCCAAAATCTATCAGATTCCCCCTATGCTGATCCAGCCTGTGGTGGAAAATGCCATTGAACATGGCTTGGTTCGAAAGGAAGATAAAGGAAAACTCACCCTTAATTTCCACCAAATACAAGATAGCCTGGAAATTACCATAGAAGATAACGGCGTGGGACGTCATAGCCTTGGAAGGGAAAAATCTCTGAAAAATCATAACTCCCTCGCCACTCAACTTATTCGGGAAAGGCTGGACTTGCTGAGAAGAAACCTCCGGGAAGTGGCTCACATGAATACCATTGATCTCAAAGACATCACGGGAAAGCCCTTAGGGACACGCGTTATTTTTCACCTTCCCCTTCAAATGAGTAATTAGGCATGGCCATTTTCAATATTCCTTCACTTGCTATAACCTACCTGATAGGGGGAATCCTATTCCTAACAGGATCTCCTTACCTGGCTCAACCTCAACGGGAAATAGACAGCTTAAAAGTCGTTTTGCAGGCATCGGAACCGGGAGATTCAGCTTATATAATGAACCAGTTGTTTATAGGCACCCAGTTTTTTTTCCTACACGAAACAGATAGTGCCCAGCACTATATAGAACAAGCCTGGGATCAACTTTCCCCTAAGCTTTACCCAGAATTAACCATTTATGCCCTCAATCGCAAAGGAATTCTTGCAGGAGAGCAGGGACAGTATCCCAAAAGTATTGAATATTTACAGGAAGCTCTTGTTCTTAGCCAAACGCACCAAATTAAGAAAGGAATCAAAATCCAGTACCTAGGACTGGGAAGAACCTATTTGCAATTGGAGGAGTGGGATGTCGCCACAGATTATTTTTTTAAAGGATTAGAGATTGCGGAGGAACTTGGAGATTTGGAGGACCAATATATCGCTTTGCACAACATATCCATTCCCTTCTCCTACTCCCACCAGCACAAACAAGCCTTAAAATACAAACGAATGTCCTTATCTATCCCAGGCTTTCGAGTACCTCCTGTGAGGAAAATTGCCTCTTACATGGGTATGGCTAGTAATTTCAAGGAATTGGCTGCTTATGACAGTGCAGCTATCTATGGAGAAAAGGCTTTACATCTGGCCAAAGAACTAAAACACGTTCCCTTTCAGGTTCGGATTTACAGTGGATTGGCTAATAATGCGATAAAACAGGAAGCCTATTCCCAGGCCTTAGCCTACTTGGAAGTCCAAGCCTCTTTACTCAATCCACAAGATATGGGGATGCTGGGTTCCCATCTCGTCAACAAAGCCTATGCCCTTTTTGGATTAAAGAGGTATGAAGAGGCCTTTCAAGTAAGTCGGGAAGTTCAGGAAATTGCTGAAAGTACAGAAAATTTAATGCTTCTTAACAACACCTACTATCAACTCTATACTTTTTACAAAGAATTAAATCAAAGTAGCCAGGCCCTCGATTTTCGGGAAAAGCTGAGAACCAGTGGAAGACAGCATAAACTTTGAAGGAAAACGCAAAGAAATTGATCGACTGGAGATTGTGTATGAAACCCGAAAGAAGGAAAAAGAGTTAGGACGAATTACAGGAAGCCGCCAAAAAACAACAAATTGCCCTATCCGAAATAGAAATTGGGGTTTATGGTTCATCGGGGGAATCTTAGTACTGGGCCTCTCTGGGAGTTATCCTATTTTTCAGGAATAGAATTCTTCAAACTCAGGTCCAACGAAACCTTACAGAACAACGTCTTATTGCGGGCCCAAATGAATCCCTTATTTTTTCTTCCATGCCCTCTCTACCTTAGAAAAATCCATTTTACGAGGAGAAGACAAGCAGACTTCTCTCCACTACCTATCCCGCTTTGCCAAACTGATGAGAAATATTTTGGAGTGTAGTCGAACCGAATTTATTCCTTTGGAAGAAGAGATAGAAAACCTGGAAAATTACCTCGAACTGCAGCGGCTACGACACAATTTCTCCTTTGATTTTGAGATCGATGTAGATCACCAAATAGATCAGGAAAGCTGGGGCATTCCCTCTATGCTCTTGCAACCCGTTATTGAGAATGCCATTGAGGAGAGACTCATTCCAAAGGGCAAGGAGGGAAGGCTTTCACTTGATTTTCACCAAATGGAGGACAGACTTCAAATTACAATTGAAGACAATGGCCCATATGAAGGGGGGGCAGAAACAAGGTCCTCTGGCAAAATAGAATCCAAAGGAACCCATCTGGTTCATCAGCGTTTAGCCCTTCTAAAAACCCGCAACTACAAACAAGCAGGGATGGAAATTCAAGGGCTTACCAATGCCCAAGGCTCAGCGATCGGTACACGTGTAGTGGTCCAGTTACCTGTTCACCCGATGTTATAAGCACTTATGATACAAGCACTAATTGTCGATAATGAATACAATGCTCGCAGCAACTTAAAAGCCTTACTCCAAGCCTTCTGCCAGGAAGTCAGTGTCATAGGAGAAGCAGATGGGGTTAAAACAGGTATAGAATCCATTGACCAGCACCAACCTCAGCTCCTTTTTCTGGATGTACAAATGGATGATGGGACGGGTATGGATTTATTAAATCAACTTTCGAAACGAAGTTTTGAAGTTATTTTCACCACCGCCTATGATCAATTTGCCCTGCAAGCCATCAAACTCAGTGCCCTTGATTACTTGCTGAAGCCCATTGATCCCACGGAACTCCAAGAAGCCGTGGCTAAGGCTCACAAACGACTTCAGGAAAAAGCTCAGTTAGATCCAGATCTTCAGTGGGAAGCCCTTCAGCATAACTACCAAACGGCTGATCATGAACAAAAGCTCGTATTAAAAGACGCAGAGAACCTCTATCTGGTAAATATCCTAGAGATCGTTCGTTGCGAGGCAACTGGGAGCTACACCAACTTTTTCCTACTGGGCGGTAAAAAAATTGTCGTATCTAACAACTTACGTGAATACGAGAAAAAGCTAAAACCTTATGGCTTTTACCGGTCTCACCATTCCCACCTGTTTAACTTTCATCATATTGCGCACTATGAGAAAGGCCAGGGAGGCTTCCTCGTCATGGGCGATGGGAGCAAAATCCCCGTCTCTGTACGGAGAAAGGAGGCTATTTTGAGCTTACTTTCAAATAATCCTAGTTGAGTAAACTACCTTACAAATTTCACATTTCCTTATTCTGCGCTAGCTCCTAGCGCTATTGTAGGTAAAGTAAGAAGCAAATAACAGGACTAATGCCCCTATTGCCGCCCAGTGCTGGCCGTCGCTGACCATTAAGTGGGCACTTGCCGCTAACAAAAAGTCAAAACAGAAGCCCGCATAGGCCCACTCCTTTAGGACAGAAGAACGACGAGACCAAATGGCAATGATACCCAAAATTTTGGCTATGGCTAATGGATAAATAATGTAGGTAGGAAACCCTAAGCTCGTGAAAGTTTGAGCTACTTCAGCATGGTTAAAAAAGTACATGCCAGCTGACATGAGCATCATGGCGGATAGCAAACCGGTTGCTACCCAGTGGATAATTTTGTTTCTGTTCATGGGTTTGGGTTGAAGGGTTAACTAATAGGAGTAGATATTCTGGATTAAGCAAAACAAGTCCAATATACCGAATTTCTGAATTATTTAGATGTCGGCTGTGGAACATAGATTTGAATTCCTTCAATCAAATAAAGTTATCCTGAAATTATTCCAAAGGAATAATCTTCAAAAAGCTAAAAACAGCGCTTAAATATTTATTTGCAAATTATTTCGAGATTTGAATTTAGTGACTTCAGGTGATACTATCCGTATCAATAAGGCGTTGTTATATAGTGGATATTTTTTATTTAGTGGAAAATAATATTCAAATAATCAAAAACGCGATTTAAATATTGATTTTGCTAAAATTTTTAGCTTAATTGCAATTAAAATTAGCTATATGAAGAAAACCAAAAATTCTGCCCTTAATTCATCTAAATTCACGACCATTAAAGGGCCAAAAACTAAAATAAAAGAGGCACTGGACAAACTAAAACAGGTTGAATCTCAAAATGAACAGATCACCAAGCATATATAACCAAATATACATATTTATGTACGTGTAATTTTATTTATTTGCAATTATGCGGGTAAGGAAAACGTACATTCTATGAAACCAGGTCCAAAATCTGTTATTGTCAATGCCATCGACACGGCTATCCAAGCTATTAGTATTGCGAAAAAAAACCCTCAATGGAAAAATAATAGGGATTTTGATAAAGCTATTCAAAAGTTGATTAAACTAAAAAAAAGTATGTGAGCTGTATATTAAGGGTCTATATGTTCCCTCATTATTCTAAAAATATCTAGAATTTCATCCAGGGATTTTTGAGGAAGATTTGTTTCTAATGATTGCTGAATTACCTTCTGGAATCCCTCAAAAAAAAGCACAAATAACTTTCTTCTACTCGGCCTGATTTTTTCGTGGATTTTATAAAATGTTTCATCGTCGATGTCATCTCCGGTAAGAAGCCTGCTTTGAATAAAATCTAAGAATTCTTTAAAAATTTGAGAAAATTCCTCCTTTTCAGATTTAATTTTAGCAGACCTTCCCTCGCAAACGGTTTCAACAACGATATATTCGGGTGGTAACTGTCCTTTTTCATCATTTCCACGTAATTCTTCTAAGAGTTCCCCTGCACTTCTCCAATAATCTAATAGTTCTACAGCTTCTTTAACCTCTTGGATACCAGGAATCTCTTCAAGTTTCTCTATAGAATCAGTTGCTTCATTCACCAAATATGATCGTTCCTCCAGTTTCTTTATTCTTGTGGCTATCAAGGCTATTCTTGAACGAATCTGATTTCGGAATCTATGTTTTTCCTTTTGATCAATAGTATTGTGAATGAATTCTTTTTCAAGGCTTGAAATCTCCCCCTGAATCACAATAACATCTTTACTGAATTCTGAAAAAGAATTTGCTATCAACTCACATGCATCTTCTAATCTGTCATTAGCTAATAATGCATTTACTTTCTGGGCGATTTCTTTCTTTTCCATCGGAAAGCCGAAAGGTACTTATTTGGTAAATGTCAATTTTTTAATTAAAGAAATTATTATTGTATAGTCAAATAAGAATTGTTCACTATTAAGTAAATCAAAGCTCTACTTTTCTATTTGTTTATAGTCTGTTTACACTTATCCATCCCCCCTTTACAGATACTTCCTAGGTTCATACACTTATGAATCTCCCTAAAATATATATTTCTATCCATGTAATTTCATGGTCAGATAATACAGATACCCGATTCATGAAGAATTTTTTACTAATTGCTTTTACCTTTCTCCTCTTTCATTTCTCATTTCCCAACTCTATACTTGCCCAATGCGATAGTGCCTCCTTTACCATAGATGCTATTGCCCCTCTGGGAAATGACCAATACGAAATCCAATTAACATTTTGTGCCCCTGCAGGATTTAATGCAGTCTACTTTTACCAAAACACTGGGGCCTTTGCCTTTTTTCTTGACGGAGCTACCCTTCTGGGTTATCCAGATTCGATCAGTAGTACCGTAACAGGAGCTACTTATTACGGCTATTCCCTTTTTACAGATACAGTCTTATATTTTGAAAACCACTACCCTTCCTATTGGGGATACGCTGACCAATGGTGGGTGTGCAATGATGGTAACTGTGGTTCCCCCCAATCCTACTGTAAAAGCCTCTCTATTAAGACTCAAGGCATGCCTGAAGCTATTACCCTCAAAGGGATCAGTGGAGGAGGAAATCCAGCAGCTGGTTGCCCCATGACCGTTCGTTCAGATTGTTTCTATAATCCCCTTACCCTCCAAATTACAGGGAATAGCTCTGTAGCCCTTGGGACTGACCATACCTGTACGGAGCTAAACGCTAATATCACCAACGGCAGTGGGGATTATAGCTATCTCTGGTGTACCGGAGAAACAGGCTCTGCCATAAATCCTTGCCCCGAGGAATCTCGAATCTATCATCTACAGGTAGCAGATAATCAGACTGGCTGTTCAGCTCAAACTACTTTGAATGTAGAAGTATCAGATGTTCGCTGTGGTTCTGACTTAGGTAAGTTGAGGGTATGTTATAATAACCGTAGTTACTGCGTGAACCCGAGACGCGCTAATCGTCTGGTCAATAAAAAAGGAGCTACCCTAGGAGATTGTTCTTCTTCCAACCTTAGGCTAAATTCATCAAGCCCTCCTCCCCTACTCCCACTTTTTGAAGTGGAAACCTATCAATCAGGAGAGCACTTAACAATCGATATTCTTAGTGATGAGAAAGCCCAGGTAGAAATGGTATTGACCAGCATGGATGGTAAACGCTTTGAAGCACCAAGACCTTTTTGGATCAAGGAGTTTCAGGAAAATGAGCTGAGATTGCCAATTTCCCAATTGCCTACTGGAGTTTACATTCTCAACATATATGCGCGTAACCAAAGGATACATACGGAGAAGCTACTGATTAGATAATTGCTAGTTCCCACTCATGACCTACATCAGTGGTAGCCCGGGAGTCTGTACCAGCAGACTCCCCTTTTTTTTGTTGAAAAAGGCTGATGAAATCCGTAGTTTACTCTTAATGAAAATACTACTTGCTACTTGGTTTTGGGAATTCCTGGGACGTCTGCACCCTATGATTGTCCATTTTCCCATTGGGATTCTTGTAGTCGCGTGGGGTTTAGAATTATTTAACCTTCGCAGAAAAGGATCCACAGGGTCTCCTGGAAAAATTTGGATAAGCATCGGGGCGCTGTCAGCCCTTCTTTCAGCGATCTTGGGGACCCTACTTTATCTATATGGTTCTTATTCGGGAAAAACCATTGAACAACATTTATGGGGTGGGTGGATAACGGCTGGCTTAGCCCTTTTCGCTGCCTTTTCCTATTCTAGGCACTGGCGGGTTCACCGGAATGTTTCTTTGCTTCTTCTGAGTTTGTGTGTTATCAGCCTTAGCCTTACGGGCCATTGGGGGGCTAGTATTACTCATGGAGCGAATTATTTGACAGAAGTATTACCTAGTGCATCTGAGGGCGAAACACCGGCCTCAGCGGAACAATTGGCTCTTTTCACTGCCTTTTCTCAACAGGATTCCTTTCCAGCAGATCAATTGGACCAACTCAATCTTGAGGTTCGAGCCATATTTGCTCATAATTGTTATCAATGTCACAGTACCGAAAAGCAAAAAGGAGGATTGGTGCTGGATCAGCGAGAAGGGCTGTTTTCTGGTGGAGACTCTGGTCCTATCTTAATTCCTGGAAAGGCCAAGCAAAGTGAAATCATACGGAGGCTTCACCTCCCGAGAAATAACGATGAGTCCATGCCACCTAAAGGGAAGGTTCTAGCAGCCCATGAAATAGATCTTATCGCGCTTTGGATAGACCAGGGAGCCCACTGGGCTGATGCGGCATTAAAAGTTTTTCCCGAAGCGGAAATGGCCCTTGTTGAACCTCCCCTTCCTGTGGGATCTCCTCAGATTGATCACCCTATAGACAAATTCGTAGATCGATATTTTCAGTTAAAAGAAATCACCTGGCCAGAGCAAGTAGATGATAGAAAACTAATAAGAAGGATTTATCTGGATGTGATAGGACTATTACCTGAACCCAATGCCGTAGAAATCTTTGTAAAAAGCAAAGATCCTCTAAAGAGAGAGCAGTTAGTTGACTCTTTATTGGCTCAATCTGATGCCTATGCCCAACATGCCCTTACTTTTTGGAATGACCTGCTTCGAAACGATTATTCTGGAACGGGCTATATCACCGGCGGCCGAAAACAAATTTCCTCTTGGCTTTACAGCTCCCTTCTCAACAATAAACCCTATAACCTCATGCTTCAGGAGTTGGTAAATCCCGACTCAAAGTCAGAAGGATTCATCAAGGGTATCCAATGGCGTGGAGTTGTTAATTCCAGTCAAACTACCTCTATGCAAGCTGCTCAAAACATCTCCCAGTCCCTGTTAGGCTTAAATATGAAATGCGCCTCTTGCCACAATAGCTTTGTCAATAATCTCAGTCTGGACCAAAGCTATGCCTTTGCCAATGTATTTTCGGACACTACTCTAGAAATCTTTCGCTGCGATAAGCCCACCGGTCGAATGGCTAAGAGTGGGTTTATTTATCCAGAATTGGGGGAGATAACTGGAGAAGACAAAGCCTCTCGACTGGAAGAATTGGCCTCTTTGATGAGCAGTCCTAAAAATGGGCGAGTCTACCGAACCATCGTCAATCGATACTGGAACCTCCTCCTAGGAAGGGGCATTGTGGCCCCTGTTGATGATATGGATAAAAAGCCCTGGGATCAGGATCTGTTGGATTGGCTTACAGCTGATTTTATCGAATCAGGCTACGATATTCACCATTTAATGAGGAGGATTCTTAGCTCAAAAACCTATGCGTTGAAGAGTTATGCTTATCCTTCCCCAAGCTATCTAATGTCCGAATCCTTCGAATTTAGGGGGCCTACCCTACGCAGACTTACTGCCGAGCAATTCTCAGATGCTGTAAGCCAAGTTGTCTATCCTATTTATACCACTGTTGCCTTTGATCCCTCTGCCTATCCCTCAAATGCTGAATGGATTTGGCATCCCGAAATAGAGGTAGATAGACATGTACTACCCAAACCTGGGCTCCGTTTCTTTAGAAAATCTTTTTCGCTTCCCCAGGAGGAGCAATTGGTCTCAGCCCAATTACTTCTTTCTGTCGACGACCATTTTACCTGCTTCCTCAACGGACAAAAAATCGCTTTTGGAGATAATTGGAAAGAAGTCCATTCCCTTGATTTAATTGAATCTCTCCAACCAGGCCCAAATATTCTGGCAATCGAAGGAAAGAATGAGGGACTCATTCCCAATCCTGCAGGAATCCTACTCAGTCTGGAATTAATTTTTGAAAGTGGGAGAAAAGAGTTCATCCTATCCGATAGAACCTGGAAAAGTACCGATTCAATTTCTTCCTCTGAATGGACACATATAGACTTTTCAGCACAGGAATGGGTAGAAGTAAGGAGGTATGGCAGATTTAAGAAGAGCTTTTGGGGGCAACCTTTGGCTTTCCGTCATGAGTCTAAAAATCATACGGTTCCTGAATATGCGCGAGCTTCTTTGGTGCAACTAGATCCTTTTCAAAAAGCACTTGGTCGCCCTACTCGAGAGAATGTGACTACGAATCGATCTGGCGAGGCCAGTCTTTTGCAAACGCTGACCTTGAGCAATGACGATGAATTTCATGAGGTGATTGCACTAGGGGCTAATAAATGGAGAAAAACTTATCAGAATGACCCTCATCAGTTGATCGATCTCCTCTACTTAAAAGCGCTAGGAAGGCTTCCTAGCAAAACAGAAAAAAGTCTCCTTATCGACCGCTTCCAAGAAGATTCTGGTGAGGCGACTTTTGAAGACCTACTTTGGACCCTCATTTTACTCCCCGAATTTCAATACATTCAATAAGCATGGATAGAAGAGTCTTTCTACAAAAAATGCAAGAGGCAAGCCTGGCCGCCATGGCAGTCAGCCTCCCTACTGCCAGCTTTCTTTCTTGTCAAAAGTCATTGGCCCGTCAAAGTTCAGCAGATGCCGTTATTCTTCTTTGGATGGCGGGAGGAATGTGTCATACGGAAACCTTTGACCCCAAAGCCTTTATCCCTTATGAAAAGGGAATAGAGAGTAAACGGGTATACAGCACCTTTCCCAAAGTCCCCAGTGCACTAGATGGGGTCTTTGTATCTGAAGGCCTGGAACAAATCGGGTCCGTTCTGGATAGGGGAACCCTCATTCGCTCCTATCGCGCTGCTGACCTAGGACATATCTTGCATACCAGGCATCAGTATCACTGGCATACCTGCTATGAGCCACCACAATCCGTTCAGGTCCCCCATATCGGTTCCTGGATAGCCCGGGAGCTAGGCCCTGTTAATCCTGTTATTCCTCCCTTTATTGACATAGGCCAACGGTTCACTGTAGGAGAAGGGGAAGAGTTAAAAGCCTTTCATTCAGCCGGTTTTTTAGGGACAGAGTTTGGTCCATTTTTTATTCCGGACCCCAGCAAAGGCCTGGAAAGTGTGCAGCCACCTGGTGGCATGTCTCTTAAAAGATTTGAGAGGCGGTATAAATTGTATCGTGACATGGTCAAAGAGGGACCAATGAGTAAGCATGGAAGTTCTTATCAACAGGAATCCCTCCTCCAATCCATGGAACGAGCATATCGCTTATTAAAATCTCCAGAGATAAATGCCTTCACCTTAGAGGAAGAGCCACAGGAAATTTATGACCAATACAATACGGGGAGGTTTGGATTGGGTTGCCTATTGGCTAGAAGGCTTGTGGAGAACGGGGCCAGATTCATTAGTGTAACGACAGAATATGAACCTTTCCTGGGATGGGATACACATGAGAATGGACATACCAGGTTAAGGTCTATGAAAAAATATATTGACGGCCCGGTAGCCCAATTAATAAAAGACCTAGAAGAAAGAGGGCTACTGGATAGAACCTTGGTGGTATTGGCAACAGAGTTCAGCAGGGATATGCTTTTGGAGGGCCGGCCCGGGGCACAAGTCAAAGATCAAGTACCTGTTCCCGACAAGATCGAGGATATGAAAAACTATGGGATGCATCGGCATTTTACAGATGGTTGTTCAGCCATCATGTGGGGGGGAGGAATCAAAAAAGGAGCTGTATTTGGAGAAACAGCTGAAGAGCGGCCTTTTAAAGCTATTACCGAGCCCATATATATCGAGAATATCCATCAGACAATTTACCATTGTCTGGGAATTCCCCCTGAAACCCACTATGAAGTAGAGGGGAGGCCCTTTTATACCACTCCCGAAGGAATGGGAGAAATTATTCCAGATCTTCTGGCATAGAAACGGATCAAATTTCATTCACAAAAAAAGTCACCCCCACAAGTGAGGATGACTTTTTTTGTATGCTATGCTAAAGCTTAGTGTAAGAGAAGCTGTCTCTTCTTAGCCCAGTCAGCGCCCTTAGCTCTGAGAATATACATGCCTTTTGCCAAGTGGCTCAAGTCTACTTCTTCTGCCTTGAAGCCAACGAAATACCACACTCGTTGTCCATGAAGGTTATACAAGCTATATTCTACCATTTCTTCTGGGTCAATTTGCTTGATAAGGAAGTTTATTTGACCAAAGCTAGGGTTAGGAAACACTTCCAATTCCAATGAGATATCTTCCACAAATTCATCTGAATCTACTTGAGTAAACCTATTGGACTCGGTAGCAGTTCCCGCTTGACAACCCATTACCTCTACCTCTGCCATGTGGAGTTGAACCTGCCTACTTTGCTGGATTCTGACATATCTGCCTGTAGTATTGATCACAATATTTTCTATTGAATCCGCTCTTCCACTGAAGCTATAAGAGTTTATTGATGGGTCATTTAACAAATCTTCCAGGCTGGCATTTGGATCAAAAGCAAGCTCTGAAATCAGTATGTAAAAGTCTCTTAGCCTTCCCGTACAGCAGTCTGAACGATTGAAAATATTTACCTGCTCAATATTACGAACAGCGCCTAAGGTTTACCTGCCACCAGGGTTGAAACTCTACGGTGGTATGTTGTAAGTCTGCACTCCAGGGAGAGCCCCCAGTTCTGTTACCATCATTGGCCAGACTTGCTACTCCATTTCCATATGTTGAAGATTGCTCAGCTACTTTGTTTAATGCGAGGTTCTCCAGAGAATCACAACCTACAGGCTGTACCTCAATGGTAGAAACAGCTGAAGCACTACAACCAGCAGAATCCGTGTAGGTATAGGTTACTTCATAATTCCCTGGTCCTGCACTAGGATCAAATAGACCATTTGACGCAACCGCTCCACTCCAAATTCCGCCAATAGGATTAGCAGTTAGTTGCTGTAAGCCCGCATCTTCCGAGAAGGGCCCTGCAGGGTCTATGTTTACAATAGGATCTATACAGCCTCCCCCTTCAGGGCAGCCCATTATCTCGACTTCAGCCATGTGGAGCGTATTGTTAGCGGAAAGTTGAACCCTTAGGTAGCGACCTGATAATCCGTCCAGGGAAATACTTTCTACAAGCCCAGCAGCTCCTGAAAAGAATACATGATTCACCGAAGTACTGGCAATCAACTCATCGAGGCTACTTGTACCACTAAAAGGCGAGTCAGACACAAAAACATAGAAGTTTTTGAGACGGCCATTACAGCAGTCCGTACGGTTGTATAGAACCATTTCACTCAGAACACTTTGTAGACCTAAATCAATTTGCCACCAGGGTTGAAGTTCCTTAGTGGTGTGTTGAAGGTCTGGAGTCCACGCTGAAGAACCAATGGTATTTCCATCTATAGCAAGTCCTGCAACTCCATTTCCATAGGTACTAGATTGTTCAGCAGTCCCATTGAGTGCTAGGTTCACGGGAGTGGAGCAGACTGCGCCTGAAGGCAAAACTTCAAGCATTAGGGTATCAGCTCCTACACATCCGGCAAAGACTTCATACGTGTAGATTACCTCATAGGTACCGACTCCTAGAGAAGGATTGAATTCTCCTGAAGCGCTTACCGCCCCATTCCAAACACCCCCTGCAGGGCTTGCAGTCAATTGCTGGAGACCAGTCCCTTCTTCGAAAGGTCCTACAGGATCAATGGAAACGGTGGGTATTACACAAATCTGTTCGAGATTACACCCAATCACCTCTGCTTCGGCAAAGTGAAGGGTATTTTCATCCGACAATTGGATACGTACATATCTACCCTGTACATTTACGGGAATGCGGGCTATGGAATCGGCTTTTCCTGAGAAGAAAGTATTGCTGACCCCAGATTGAAGGAGTAAGTCGTCTAAAGAACCATCCATAGGAGCGTCGGAAACCAAGACATAAAAGTTTTTCAGCCTTCCCCAGCTTCCATTTGAGCGATTAAATATCACCAACGTATCTACAGAACTAGTACCCCCAAGGTCTACTTCCCACCAGGGTTGGAATTCTCTGGTAGTATGTGCCAAATCAGCACTCCAGGGAGAAGACCCAACCCTATTCCCATCAACCCCTAATCCTGCCACACTGTTGCCATATTGACTTGACATACGAGCAGAACGGTTTAAGGAAATGTTCGTAGGATTTGCGCAGCTTGAAACAACCGGTAAGACGCCTATGCTCACCGTGTCTGATTTTACACAGCCATTCCCAAAGTCATAGGTGTAAATTACTTCATAGGTCCCTTGCCCGATGCTTGGGTCAAAGTTGCCATTAGAATCGGCTGAACCTGACCATACTCCTCCAAGAGGGGAAGCCGTTAAGGTTTGAATCCCGGCATCTTCAACAAAAGGGCCTGCAGGATCTATCAGAACCTCCGCAGTATTATCACAAGGATCCACAACAGGATCAACTACGACCTCTATCGTATCAGCTTTGATACAGCCATTACCGAAGTCCTTAGTGTAGATTAGGCTGTAAGTTCCTTCTCCCTGACTGGGATCAAAGGTCCCATCGGAATTAGCCGAACCTGACCATATTCCGCCTGCAGGGCTTGCTAACAATTGTTGTATCCCTTGGTCAGTTGTGAAAGGTCCAGCAGGAGAAATAAACACCGTATCTGTTCCCGCACAGGGATCTACAATTGGAGTAACTACGATATCAATGGTATCTGCTTTGATACAGCCATTGCCAAAGTCATAGGTGTAGACCACTTCATAAGTGCCTTGACCGATACTTGGATCAAAGTTGCCATTGGAATCGGCTGAGCCAGACCATACCCCACCCAGCGGACTTGCACTTAAGGCCTGAATTCCTGCATCTTCCAAGAAAGGTCCAGCGGGATCAAGCACCACATCAGCGGTGGTATCACAGGGATCTATGACGGGATTGACTACTATATCTATGGTATCTGCTTTGATACAGCCATTGTTAAAGTCGTAGGTATAGATCACTTCGTAAGTGCCTTGACCAATACTTGGGTCAAAGTTGCCATTAGAATCGGCAGAGCCTGACCATACCCCTCCCAGTGGGCTAGCCGTTAAGGCCTGAATACCTGCATCTTCCAAGAAAGGTCCAGCGGGATCAAGCACCACATCGGCGGTGGTATCACAGGGGTCAACGACCGGATTAACTACGATATCTATGGTATCTGCTTTGATACAGCCATTGTTAAAGTCGTAGGTATAGATCACTTCGTAAGTTCCTTGACCAATACTTGGGTCAAAGTTGCCATTAGAATCGGCAGAGCCTGACCATACACCCCCCAGTGGGCTAGCCGTTAAGGCCTGAATTCCTGCATCCTCCAAGAAAGGTCCGGCGGGATCAAGCACCACAGCGGCGGTGGTATCACAGGGGTCAACGACCGGATTAACTACGATATCTATGGTATCTGCTTTGATACAGCCATTGTTAAAGTCGTAGGTGTAGATCACTTCGTAAGTCCCCTGACCAATACTTGGGTCAAAGTTGCCATTGGAATCGGCTGAACCTGACCATACACCGCCCAACGGACTCGCTGAAAGGGTTTGAACGCCTGCATTTTCTGCAAATGGTCCAGCAGGATCAATAAGAACAGCTCCTGTAGTATCACAGGGATCTCCTAATGGATTCACCGTAATGTAAGTAGTATCAGCTCCAACACAACCTGCAAATTCTTCATAGGTATAGATAACTTCATAGGTACCAACTCCCTGAGAAGGATCAAAAATTCCCGAGGTGTCAACGGCTCCACTCCATACCCCTCCTAAGGGAGTGGCACTCAATTGCTCTGTACTTCCCCCTTCTACAAAGGGTCCAGCAGGACTGATTGATACAAGAGGGATATTACACACCTGATCTATGTTACAGCCCATAACCTCTACTTCAGCAAAGTGTAGGGTATTTTCTGCCGAAAGCTGAATCCGAACATACCTTCCTTCTGCATTAACAGGAATTCTGCCAATAGAATCGACCCTGCCAGGGGAAAATATACTCGTAACCCCAGGTTGAATTAGGAGGTTATCCAGTGAGTCATTCATGGGAGCATCCGAAACCAAAATGTAGAAATCTCTTAACCTTCCCCAACTTCCATTCGAGCGATTGAATATTACCACTGTATCTACCAAGCTATTACCTCCCAAGTCAACTTCCCACCAAGGTTGAAATTCTCTAGTGGTATGAGTGAGATCTGCACTCCAGGGAGAATTACCTACCCTATTTCCATCCAGTGCAAGATCTCCTACCCCATTGCCATATTGGCTAGACATACGGGCAGTACGGTTAAGCGAAATATTCGTAGGATTATCACAGACCAAACTAGCTGGTAAAACTTCTATACTCAAAGTGTCCGATCCTTCACATCCTTCAAAGGCTTCATAAGTATAAATCACTTGGTATGTTCCTATTCCGATAGATGGATTGAACACCCCAGAAGAATCTACAGCTCCGCTCCATATACCACCAGAAGGAGTAGCACTCAATTGAAAGGGGTCAGCTTCTTCACTAAAGGGTCCTGCTGCCTCTATTTCAACTGTCGGAATATCACATACTTGCTCTAGGTTACATCCGATAACTTCCATCTCTGCAAAGTGGAGGGTATTTTCATCAGATAATTGAACCCGAACATACCTACCTACAGCGTTTACAAAAATCCGCTCTATCGAATCTGCTTTGTAGGGAAAAAATACACTTTCAACTCCCGGTTGGAGAAGAAGATTATCCAAAGAGTCATTCATCGGTGCATCAGATACGAGAATATGGAAATTTTGCAACCTCTCCCAGTTTCCATCAGTCCGATTGAAGATAATCAGTGAATCTACCTGACTAGTTGCTCCCAGATCAACCTCCCACCAAGGTTGTACTTCTCTAGTTGAATGTGCCAGGTCCGGACTCCAAGGAGATGTTCCAGTTCTAATGCCGTCCACACCCAGATCTGCACTTCCGTTTCCATATTGGCTTGACAAACGGGCAGTCCGGTTCAAGGCAATGTTGCTTGTGGAACTACAGCCATCAAGAGGACAAACATCTATGGATATATCATCGAAACGGGCAGTAATATAATCCCTTGCCCCGATTTCAGTTATTTGAAGCCGAAACTGGGTTTGGGAAGAAAATTCTCCCGTAACTAAAATATCTGCAAAAAGGCGATTGGATGTGTAGGTACTGACTATTTCCAAATCGCCGTTGCCGAATGTCCAGTGGTTGATATCGCTGAAGGTCTGCCCCCCATCTGTAGAAATTTGGAGTCTTACTCCATCTCTTATACGGCTATGCTCCAGGAAGCGTACTGTAAAGCTAAACCTAAGCTCGGAATAGGCACTTAAGTCCAGAGATTGAGTGGTAGCATGCGACTTTTCTCCATCTCCCTGGATTAATATAAAATATTCCCCACTATAGGCCCAGCTACCTCCACTAGAGCGAAAAGAACCCGGAGTAGCAGGACCACTAGTTGGTTCAGCCACCCAAACGCCAATACTTTCTTCAAAATCAGTCAAATACAAAGGAACCTTGGGACATTCAGGTTCTTGAACCAGGGTATCACACGTCCCTTCCTCATAGACTCTCACATTTCTGAAATAGGAAATTGCATCGGATGGAGCGATATCGTGGTCGTTCAGAAAGAATACACGGTCTACAGAGCCTGTGTAATACTGCCCGATAGGAATTATATAGTGTTGGTATCCTCCGTTGTACCTTGTAGAATCTGTCCATTCTATATCATCCGCAAAGCCCTGAGTACCCAATAAGTTAAAGGCATATTCATCTTGCCAATTCTGGGTAGCAGACATACCTATCCCATGGTATTCTCCCATGAGATCACTTTTAAACTCAAACTCTAGAACCGTATTGGGTGTGATGGTATAGGTAAGCGGTACTGATTTCCAGGAGTTACCCGTAATCTTAATGGCTGATCCATTTTCTACAGATTCAGCTGATCCCTGATCTTGTCCAAATCCATGGCTGGAGATGGGGAGCGAGCTAAAATCCAAGGCGGAACAACTTCCCAAAGAATCAATTGATGCTAGGGAGAGATCTCTAACTTTAGATTTTTCTAATTCCGTTACTTTAGGTGGGACACCTAGACATATAGTAGCTGATCCAGAAAAAATTACAGTCAAAAGAATAACCAATCTCTTTGATAGAGATAAAGTGTAATTAGAATTCATAAGCATTTGCAGCTGTGCTGTTTTTATTTAAGTGTGCAGGACAATTATACTTCAGTTTATTTCAAATATGTAAGCTATCTGTACAAACAGTCAAAAAAATAGGGCTTTCGGCTCTAATTTGACGACCATTCGAAAAGCTACTGAAATCTTATCTCAATATTTCATCCAGTAAATTCAAGAAAAAGATGAGAACGATGCGCGCTAATAATGTGCATACAAATTTAATACATTTTATAAACTTTACAAAAAATAATATTTATGATTTATAGCATTATCAGTATTTACAAGGTATACCTGAATCCTGAATGCCTCTTTCCACTCTTTTTTTAGTTTATAATTAGTTGTTTAGCCTCAGTCCAAATAGCTCCCTCAGCCTTGAGTAGATACACTCCCTTAGCCAGATGGCTGAGGTTTACCTGTTCTGTCCTCTGCCCTCTTGTCTGCCATACTCTTTGCCCTTGGAGGTTGTAGAGGCTGTACTCTACCGGCTCTCCTTGAGCCAATTGGTCTATGCTGATCGTGATTCTACCTGAGCTGGGATTGGGGAAAACCCGCAAGTCAAAGTCAATGTTCTCCCCTGCCTCTGCCTCATTGGCATTGGCCAAGCGGTTGCCCTGGGTGCCAATGGCACAGCCTATCACTTCTACTTCTGCCAAATGGAGTTGGATAGTCCTTGTGTGCTGGATACGCACATATCTACCCGTGGTTCCTATGGTGATGTTCTCCAATAGTCCTGCCCTCCCTGTGAAGGTGTGGACATAGTTATTCGGATCATTTCTCAACTCATCTAAGCTAGCTGTGGGATCAAAGGGAGTGTCCGATACCAGGATGTAGAAGTTGTTCAGTCTTCCTGCACAGCAGTCCGTTCGGTTGTAGATATTGACCTGCTCGATGTTGCTCACTGCTCCCAGATCTACCTGCCACCAGGGCTGCTCTTCTACCTCGGTGTGCTGTAGGTCTGCACTCCAGGGAGAGCTTCCTGTCCGGTTGCCATCTACGGCCAGACTTGCTGTTCCCAGACCATAGGTACTCGATTGCTCTGTGGGCTGGTTCAAGGCCAGGTTCTCTGGACTGGCACAGGCGCCTGTGTTCTCATCCTCACATCCTTCTACTGGATGGAAGGTCAACAGCGTATTGGCAAAGGAAGATCCGTTCTTGATCTGGCCGATGGAGTTGTAATGCAGGTTGTCGGCTATTAGGTTCTCCGAGTTGGGATTGAAGTCTCCATCGTAGTAAACCGTGTCGAGGTTCACTACATAGGCCTGGGCATCGGCTGTAGCTACATCCCGCTGGGCATTGCGTACCAGCATTCCCTCCTCTTCTGTGGCATTGGGGTTGTAGACCGAGGCCAGGAAGACCTTCAACTCTTGCCCAAAGTCACTCCGCAGGGCACTGATCAGTTCAGTCAGGTTGGCTCCATAGATCGAGGCCATGCTTGGATTCATATCTCCTTCTCCCTGATGCCAGAGGAAGCCGGTGATTCTATAAGGGATGCCTTGAGCATCTAGCTCTGCCAGACGGGCATTGACCGTATTGAGCATCTCGGGATACATCCCGAAGTTGCCACTTACTCCTGTCAGCGTCGTGTTGGGATCCCAGTGGTTGGCCAGGTTGGTTCCTCCTCTGGCTACTTTGATGATACCAATGTTGTTATACCCTGCTTCGAAAAGCGTACGTCCAAAGCTGATCTCTGCTCCATGGCCCCTGCGGTTGGTTGCAGGGTCTACTTCGATGGCCTGGAGGCTTTCCCAGCCATTGGAGGTGGCCAAACCGGGGATGTTCCAGGCATAGGAGATCTTTTCATCATAAGGACTATCCCCTACCCTCAACACATCCAGGGTATTCTGAGCCCCGGTGGCATTGGACTGACCGGCATAGATGAACACATCCATCACTTCAGGTTTCACGACGATCGTGGCTGTATCTCTACTCACACAGCCCTGACCATTGTCATAGGTGTAGATCGCCTCATAGCTGCCTGGGCAAGTAGTACCCAGCAGGAGGCCTGCTTCTGTTACGTCTCCACTCCAGCTTCCGCCAGCTGGGCTGGCAGTGAGTTGGTAGGAGCCAAAGCCGATGGTTTGATCTTCTGCTCCCAGAATCTGGGCAGCTTGCTCGCCAAAGCAGGGATCATTCTCTGAGGCACAGCCTAGGACTTCTACCTCAGCTATGTGGAGGATATTGCTCCCTGATAGCTGGATGCGCACATAGCGTGCTTCCTTGATCAGGTTGTAGGTATTCTCAACGCTGGCCGCTCCGGCTACAAAGTAGTCCTCTACGGAAGGATCTGCCAGGAGCTCATCCAAACTCGCTGTCGAGGAGAAAGGCTCAGTAGAAGTCAGGATATGGAAGTTCTTCAGTCTGCCTTGGCAGCAGTCTGTCCGGTTGTGAATCTTCACCTGTTGGATATTGGAGATCGCTCCCAAGTCTACCTGCCACCAGGGCTGGGCCTCGTTGTTGGTATGGGCAAGATCTGCCGACCAGGGAGAGGTGCCCAGGCTATTGCCATCTACAGCGATGGAAGCATTCCCATTGCCATAGGTACTTGACTGTTCTGCCAGCTTATTCAAGGCCAGGTTCACTGTCGCATCACAGCCTCCTGGGATGACTTCTACCGTGCTTACAGCAGAGGCACTGCATCCATTGGGATCGGTGTAGGTATAAAGGATTTCATAGCTTCCGATTCCCTGGCTGGGGTCAAAGATCCCGGTTGAGCTCACGGCTCCACTCCAGCTACCTCCGACTGGGCTAGCTACCAGTTGCTGAGGACCTGCATCGGCTGCAAAGGGGCCTGCGGGATCGATGCTTACAATTGGATCGATACAGCCTCCATCTTCACGACAGCCCATAATCTCTACTTCTGCCATGTGCAGGATATTGCTTCCTGAGAGCTGGACACGGACATAGCGACCACTGATTCCATCCAGGGCGATGCTTTCTACTGCACCGGCTACCCCAGGGAAGTAGACCTGACTTACCGAACTGCTAGCCAATAACTCGTCCAGGCTACTAGAAGCACTCATCGGTACATCAGATACCAGGATATAGAAGGCCTTCAGGCGATTGAAGCTATTATCACTTCGGTTATAGAGTACTATTTCATTCAATTTGCTTTGCTGCCCCAGGTCGATCTGCCACCAGGGTTGAGCCTCTCGGGTGGTGTGTTGAAGGTCGGCACTCCAGGCATTGGAGCCAGTGCTGTTGCCATCTATGGCCAAGCCTGCTACTCCATTGCCATAGGTAGAAGACTGACTGGCTGTCCCATTGGAAGCCAGATTGGCGGGGGCATCACACACAGAGCCTGAGGGAAGAACTTCGATCTCCAGGGTATCGGAGCCCGCACAGCCAGCAAACGCTTCATAGCTGTAGATTACCTCATAGCTACCTACTCCCACAGAGGGATCAAATACCCCTGAGCCATCCACAGCCCCACTCCAGACACCTCCTGAAGGACTGGCACTCAACTGAACGGGGCTTCCATCCTCATTGAGTGGAGAAACTGGATCGATCGATACTACGGGAGGTTCACAGAGTTGCTCCAGGTTACAGCCGATCACTTCGACTTCTGCAAAGTGAAGGATATCATTACCACTCAGCTGAATCCGCACATATCTACCTTCGGCATTAACGGGAATGCGTTGAATAGAATCGGCCTTGTAGGCAAAGTAGACACTGTTAACTCCGGATTGAACCAGCAACTCGGCCAGAGAGCCTGACATAGGCGCATCTGAAGTCAGGATATAGAAGTTTTTCAAGCGTCCCTGATTGCCGTTGGTCCGGTTGTAGATCACCAGAGAATCTACCTGACTCTTAGCTCCCAGATCCACTTCCCACCAGGGTTGGGCCTCATTGGTCGTGTGGACTAAATCCGCACTCCAGGGAGAACTCCCCACATAGTTGCCATCGGTACCCAAATCCCCAGATCCATTCCCATATTGACTCGATAGACGAGCTGAACGGTTTGAGGCCAGGTTGGACTCGCCGGAACAGCCATCTAAAGCACAGACCGAGACGTAGATATCATCCAGATTTAAAAACCCAAATCCCCTCGTTCTACGTCCACTCTGGGTAATACGAAACTGCGTTTGGTTGGTAAAAGAAGCTTTTACCCTCACCTTTTTACTATATGGAACTAAGTCCCGAAAGTCAATATCTTTTCTCCATTCTCTTACGGTTGTAAAGGACGCGCCTCCATCGGTAGAAACTTGGAGACGGAAGTAGTCATCTGCACGCCAGTACTCAAATATTTTGAAATTGAATCCAACCACTACTTCGTCATAGGCTTCCAAATCTAGATTTACCGTAGTTGTATTAGAATCGTCATAATCTCCATTAACCGTCAAGGTATTTGATCCACTAGTAGCGGAGGGAGAATTAATTTTTACAAAAGATCTCGAACCGGTAATTTGCCAAATACCTGTCCCTTCTTCCATCTCAGCAAGATACAGGGTTCTTTCTTCACAGTTCCTGTTTAAGGTGAGAGTATTGGTTGTGGCTATAGGGGAAAGGTTTCCTGCAACATCTACCGTAGCGACACTGAATTGATAATCCGCTTCAGTGGGAAGATCATTTTGAATCAAATAGGTATTGCCATTCAGGATCTTAGCTATAGGCCGGCTCATATCACCGTTTCGAAACACATGGAAACCTGCTATCCCGATTGTATCTGCAGGGGCTTCCCAGCTTACTTTAATTCCATTGAAACTCATAAGCTCCGCACTCACATTCACGGGAATACCAGGAAGGTCAGTTTCGGAAAGATCAATGGGAGAAAGGTATTCTCCAGGAATGACCGATTGACTAGATCCATTGGGCAGTGTCCATCCAATCTTTGTTTGCTCATCTCCTCCTCTATCCCGGACTCGTGCTTCAATGTAGTATGATTTGCCCTGTTGCAGGCTCACAAAAGAGGAAGTACGTGTAAGGGAGGCTCTGTTTGAAAGTAAATGACTTCCATGTTCTGCATAGACAATTACTTGCCTGCGGAAAGGATTGGCATCTGTACTAAGCCATAACTCAACGATATTATCGGTTTGAATGGTAAAGCGGTAGTCTCCTGTCATAGGAGCACAAAGATAGCCTCGGGCTCGAACACCGTATTTGGTGCTACCATAGTCTGGCATTAAGAACTCCGTATACAGCTCAGATATATCTGGAGAAGTAGTATCAGGAATGGCCGTTAAGTCTCTATAGTCTTTAGGTACTTCATTCCATCTTTCTACCAAGAGTTCTCCTGTAGCTGTACAAGACGAAGGATCTGGATCTTCAGGCGGAGTCCATCCTACTGGGTAAAGATATTCAGCCGGTATCACCTGTTTAGCTACCCCTGTGGCGGACCAACGCAGTTGAGCCACAGCCCCTCCCCCATTTTCATAAAACTCCATTCTGATGGGAACTCGCTCTCCGGCTGCCATAGAAATGGTACCCGTATTCTCTGTAGGACCGTGGTCCGTCCAGTTTTGAACGACTAACTGATTATTGACCCAGAGGCGAACGCCATCATCACTCATCGTGTAGAAGGTGTAGGTTCCTGAGGTAGGCGCCTTAATCTCTCCTTCCCAACGAACAGAAAAAGTATTTGCCCCTACGCTAGCATCCGGAGAACCACCTCCCCAATTGAAGTTAATGGTAGGATCAACGCGCTGTAGGGCCTCATTGGTGAAGTCGATGTTGTCATAGTAGGTAGCAAGTAGACCCGAACCCTCCACATCTAAAGGAGTAGATAGTTCCGCTAATTCCGATTCGCCTAAGGCATAACCATACAAGCGAATGTCATCCATGCTACTGATAGCCGGAGCATACCATGGTGTATCGCCAAAATATAGGTTTCCATTATTGGAAATACTTGTGCCTGCAAGCCTAACCTCACTATCCACTTCCCCATTGATATAAAGTTTCAATGATTGGCCTTCTTTGACATAGGCGATATGGGTCCATTCATTGAGGGGTATGGCACCTTGGCTATCTCCCCCTTCATTTGGGTTAGCAGAAGTAGAAATGCGGAAATGAATTCTGTTATCAGAAGGCCTCATCCACATGGCAAAGGTACGCTGATAGTTTTCCTCGCCTTTGTGCATGATAGAGCGCCAGGCTCCCGTACTTCCCTGGGTAAGATTCATCCAGAAGGCAATGGAAAAGTCCTGTCCATTATTCCCTACCTGAAGCTGAGGCTTGGGAGTAACCAAGACATGTTCTCCGTTATTTGCAATAGATAAAACTTTTCCTCTTCCGGCATCATTAATTAGGCTAGCTCCGCCTTGGAACGTGCCATCCGCATCTCCGATAATATCATTTGCATTGTCATCTAAGGGCCAATGCGCAATGATTTCATTTGAAGTCTCACCAGTGAATAGTGCACTTTGAGGGATGATCTGCTTACTTACCCCACTAGCGGACCATCTTAACTGGGCTACTGCATGACCTCCATTCTCAAAAAAGTCCATTCTAATAGGTACCCGCTGGCCTGCAACCAAATTGATGGTTCCACTGTTCTCTGTGGCTGGGTGTACGGTCCAGTTTTCAATGATCATTTGACCATTTACCCAAAGCCTAACCCCGTCATCACTGTTGGTATAGAAGGTGTATGTGCCTGTGGTAGGCGCTTCGACGAACCCTTCCCAACGAATGGAATAGGTATCCGTTCCCATAGATGAAATGGGTGCACCAAATACCCAATTGAAATTGATATCAGGGTCAATTCGCCTCATGGCCTCATTGGTGAAGTCTATGTTGTCATAATAAGTGGCTACAAGCCCATTCTCTGAGATCCCAGCATCTGGATCCATGGTATTGATCCACTCTGCGATCAAAGCTAAGCCTTCTTCATGCCTCACACTTTTGGCCAATGGCGGCATAGCTGCCGTGGTATTGACCTGCTTCATGCGCTGGTATAAGATAGACTTAGCAGTATCTCCTGGAACTACTACCTTCGCCCCAGAGATTCCCAAATCCTCAGCAACCTCTCCGTTGACGATAAAGGCATTGGCCAAATTTTCTGATAACAAGCCGTTCCAGGTAGCCCGGGTTCCTGCACCAGGTCTGTGACAACTGCTACAGTTAACATCCAGATAGGATCTTGCACGATCATCAATGGAGGCACTTTGGTCATCAAGGGCTTTGGCGGATAGATAGGTGGAAATATCTCCTGCATTCAGGTTCTGATCAAACATTCCCAGGTGATTATAGGTCTCCACCTGGTTTCCGGTCAGCCCTGTGCTAGGATATAAAATATCGCGGTTCAAATGGCGCGTCTTAGGTCCAAGGACCCTTCCTGAGGCTTCTGTATGGCAGACGAAGCACTCCGAACGGCTCGGGTAGTACCAGGTCTGTTGGCGGCTACTCCCATCGGATTCAATGATGGTCAGGTTGTCTTCAAAAGAGGTGGAAAGCAACTCTGCATCGCTTCCATCGGGTCGCCAACGGTAGGTCAATGCATAATACCCTGTTTCTCCATGGATCAGGAACCTAGTTTCCAGTCTACGAATGCTGTTGGCATTCCGCTTGTCCATTTGGATTTCAAAGTGCTTGATGAAAACAGATCCAACTGGGAAGCCCCATTCTCCTTCTTCCGACCAGACAATATTTTCAGCAGCGGTGTTGTGAGAGCCATCATTTGGAACGGCTAACCAGCGGTACTTTTCTGCTCCATCTGACCATAGGGAGGTAATCATATCATAAGGGATAATCCCTGCAGAAGGTTCTAAGGTGGAGAGATTTTGGAAAGCCCCTGTCTGTGACAGGAGTTGGGGAATGGAATTCGCCCCAGAATTGCCTATGCTAGACAGTTTTTGGACAGAATTACTTGTCAGGTAGATTTCCCCATCTTGGTCTTCCGCAAAGGAATAAAAAGTACTCGTACTATTGACTATTTCTTCTTTCTGCGTGTAAGGAGCAGAGCCCGTTAAGTCCAGCGCCCATATTTTCCTACTTGCTCCATCTGCAAAAATGTATTTGCCATATAAATCAGGAATGGCAGTACCTCTATATACATAGCCTCCTACTACCCAACGATTCCCTCCACTATGATTGTACTCGTGGATGGGATCTGTTTCTGTACCGATAATGGTAGCAGGGCGGGCCATGAGGTCAGGGCGATCAGTTAAACCTTCGCGATAAGGCCAACCGAAATTTGCTCCTTTAGCCACACGGTTTACTTCTTCCCGCACGTCTCCACTGTTGGAGCCCACGTTACCGATGTAGATGTTTCCTGTAAGCCGATCTATGGTCATCCGGTGAGGATTTCTGCATCCTAAGGTGTAATATTCTTCAAATACACTCCCATTGGTAGCGAGAAAAGGATTGTCATTCGGAATGTAATAATCGCCTGTAGTTCCTTGTCCCACACTCTGCAGCGTACGGCGAACGGGGTGGCTAATATTGCCTCCCCTTTTATCCACGTCTATCCGAAGTACACCTCCAGATAGACGATCTGTAATGTTCTGAGATTGCGTTGTCCATCCTAAATCTCCAATAGCCAGGTATAGAAAACCATCATTC
This sequence comes from Bacteroidia bacterium, assembly GCA_965263105.1. Lineage (GTDB taxonomy): Bacteria > Bacteroidota > Bacteroidia > J057 > J057 > JBCCTX01. Next base: position 41,219 of record CBDHGL010000006.1, read on the forward strand.
CCAAATAGGAGGCCTCCCCCTCTATGGAGTGTAGGTCCCAACACTTGATCAAATAGAATCGATTCTGAGTTGGCATCCAGGGTATTGTTGGCTTCATTTCGAGTGAAGCGAGAAAGTCTGATATATTCATTTCCCCCATATGAGGTTACATAATACACGTAGACATAATTGCGATTGGGATTTCCAGGTTTATTGTAATCAGGATGGAAGGCCATGCCCAATACCCCGCTATCCTGCCCTGTCCAGACACGTCCGGATATATTCATAAAAAGCGTCTTATCTGAGCCATTCCCGTCTTTGGATACCCAATAGAATACCCCTCCCCGTTCTGCAAAGTGGATGCGCGTACTTGCGGGCTCAGCAGCTGTAGCTAAAATCGCGCTAAAGCTAGCCTGGGTAAAGGGTGTTTGAAGGGTTAACTCAGACTGGATAGCTGAAGGAAAGTTTCCGTTCAAATACTGACCGATCTGGTTAGGGGAATTTAGCCCCGGCTGAAAAAACGAAACAGGGATAAAAGCCAGTGAGGTTAGGAGTCCTAAACTCAAAAAGGCTTTAGCGAAATTTTTAAAGAGGGTAGATAAGGAAAAAGAATGGTACAATTGTTCCATGTGATGTGCAGATATTATGTTAGCGGTCTTCCATCAGTGCATAATGGAAATCCCAGTTGGCAAATTATGTAGCTTGTGCCTAATTACTACATTGCAAATATAAAAACAAAAAGTGAAAATTCAATAAAAATATATTCTGTTTTTTCGTTTAATTAACCCAAAAAAACAAAAGTCCCTGATACTTATGAAGTAGTATCGTACGAATTGTCAGAAAAATTTGGCTAAAGGATAAAAATGGATGGGCTAAGCTATCCTTTCTTTACTATACATCCCCCTACATTTGAGTTGATCTGGTGGATAGGCACCTCTAAAGTAAGGTCTCCCCATTCAAATCGGTAGTGAGTAGGTCTGTCATGTAATCAAAAAATGGCCGTAAGGCGCAGAAGGTTTCCACCAGGTGGTCGGCAAAATCAGGACTCAGCACTTCTTCATCTGTGAAGGGATGGATCACATAAAACTGTTTGTGCCGGATGAGGTCTATACCTGGTTCGTCAATAGAGAAGCCTCTGGGGGCAGTCTTCACTTTTTGACCTTTTAGTTCTCCAAATACCTGTTTAAACCTAGGTTCTTTCAATACCTTACGCATTTCTGCATGGTCCCAAACCAGCTTTTTTCTAAGCAGTAAGAGGTCTTCTTTGTTTGGTCCCCAAAATCCGCCTTCTGCGGCAGAATTACCGGGAGAAATACCAAAATAGTAACCGCCCCGAAGCTGAGGCTTTTGTCTGCGAAAAGAGCCTCCCCATTCGGATTTATAGGGTGTTTTATCTTTCCTGAATCGCACATCCCGGTAAATTCGATACAAGCGATGCCGTTCGAGGAGATCATGTGCATCCATCTTTTCCCGCAGGGCCTGAATGAAGGATTTCATGTGTCCTAACTCCTGTTGGTACCAGTCCTTATTTTTTTGAAACCACTCTCGGTTATTGTTTTCTTTGAGTTGGGTGAGAAATTCGAGGGTAGAAGACGGGATACGAGGTGCTTGCATTTGGCAAATTTACATAATTCCTCTGTGGCTGTCCAGCCTTTGAACTGTCCTTAGCTTCCAAATTAGGTACAAGTGAAATCTACTCTCGGGTCAGGTAATATCTCTAACTATCAGGAACCAATTTTTCACGCTTTTTAGAAGTCGAAGCAATAGGCTATCAGACAGGTGCACAAAACCGGTGATTTGTCCCAGGATCGGAGCTGACTAAAGAGATAATAAGCGTATCCCTCTTTTTGGGGAAAGCCTTACTCCTTTCTCACCTTGTAAGTCTCCCGCTTCGTTTTCACCAAATAAATCCCCTTGGTCAATTTCTTGAGGTCCAGCTCTAGAAAGCCGGGCCCTTGGCCGATAATTTCTATCTGGTCCATAAGGGGTTTCCCTTGAATATCGAATACAGTTATAGAGTCGATTTTTCCCGAATTCCCCTCAATATTTAGGATACCCTGAGTAGGATTGGGATACAGCCTGGACGAGAGAATAATGGGACAAAAGGCCTGAATACCTTTCTTATTTCGCCCAATCGTTTATTTCAGGTAAAAAAATAACACTCTTCACATCCCGTTATAGGGGTACAAATCAAACCCATGAACCTATATGAGAAGCTTTCTTTTTTTTATCCTTTTGGGAGTCATACAGCAGAGTTCTGCTCAACAAAGCTTTCTAGCAGAATTCAACCTAGACCCTACAGCACCCCAATCCTTCTACGGAACGCCGGGCTTTGCCACCTTCATCCACTCTCGGGATCCCCAGGCTCAATACCAGCCCTACCCGTCTATTGGGGATCATGGCCCCAATTGTGAGCCCCCTTTTCTCCGGAATCCTGGCGACAGCTACGATACGACCCATGCCATTACGGCCTATGATCAGGTTATCTATAGCTGTAAAAATCATATGATGACTAATCTCCGAGCAGATGGTTACGGATTAATAAATATCATGCCGGATCATTTGGTAGATATTTCGGAAGGGGAAGCGACAGTAAGAGTGGATGTTTCCTCTCTGGACCGCTCTGCACAGAACAGGGACTGGTGGACGATGACCCTTATGCCCTTAAATACGCTCAATCCCTTACATGCCCCTGACTGGGCTCCAGATGTGGAAGGATTCGCTCCCAATGCTATCTGGATAGGAATGAGTTTTGCCAATGGCATGCGCTATCCTTTCATAGAAATGACTGATGCCAATGGCAATCACCAAGAACTTTCGGGAGCGTTTCGGGGCTTGGAAGAGTTTATCACCCCCTCTCAGGTAGTACGAGATACCTGGGAAATAAGCATCTCCAAAAATAGAATTCGTTTGGGAATGAAGTTTAAACCTGGCCATCCTTCAGGTTTAGAGGAGTTCTGGTGGGTAGATACGGAAGTAGATGAGAATGGAAACCCCCTCAATATCCCTTGGGATAAAGCTGCAGTTCTAATGGGCCATTATGTATACAATTCCCGAAAAAATGGCGAAGGCATGGAAAATACCTGGCATTGGGACAACCTATTCATTGAACCGGCTGTCCCGATTGAAGTTTGTGTACCTGATGCCCGCTTTGCGGATGGAAATGATCCAACGATCCGCTTTAACAAACCTGCTCCAGAAAATTCCTTCATGTTATTTGCCAGTCCAGACATTACCCGTACCGCTCAGGATATGGAACTCAGTTTTGATCAGGGCCAGAATTGGCTTAAGCCAGAGCGACTGACAGGGTCCACTACGGATTTGAGCAATGATTGGGGGGTGTCTTTTGCCTCTTTGCGAATCGCTGTTCCTCCAGGAACCCAGGAAGTAAGCTTTCGGGGGAGAGATTCCCACTGGTACAAGTGGATGGCCAGGGATGTATATATTTTTTCGGAAACGCTTAGCCAAGACACCGTTCCTCAAGATACAGTGCCTCCAGATAGCCTGGATCCTCGGGTTCTCCTTGCCAAAGTCTTCCTACAGGGTATGTATGATCCTTCTTTGGGTGTCATGAAAAATGAGTGGGCTTCTAAAGGCTTGCTACCCTTGGATCAACCATTTTCAAATCCTCCTTTCCTCTATTTAGGCGAAGAGTCCTTGGATAGTATTCCTGAAAATACGATAGACTGGATATTGGTGGAACTCCGAGACAGTGCGGATGTGCAACGAATTATTTGGCAACAGGCCGCTCTACTCAATGACAAAGGTGAAATCACCGATTTAAACGGAAATCCTGGTCTTAACCTCCCCCCTTTACCCTTTAGCTCCCTTTATTTATCTGTTTCCCATTTGAGCTCTCTCTCCATCCTCAGTGCTACCCCATTGGATCTTTCCACTCCCTTTACAGCATTTGACTTTAGTCAGGCATTAGAGCAATCTATGGGAATAGAGCAACAAGTACTCATAGGGTCTGTAGCATGTATGCGCAGTGGAGACTTTGATAGCAATGGTTTGGTAAATAATCAGGACTACAACCTCTGGAGACAATATGGAGCTCGACTCAATCAATACCTGCCAGTCGATGCCGATGGCAATGGGATCATCAATGTAGTAGATTTTAATTTTTGGGTGGGAAATAATAGTAAGGTGGGGATGTTGAATAGATAACAGGGACAGGGACAATCCGATTAATTTAACGTGAATTTTGGATAAGGAGCTAGGTTAAAATAACAAACTAAGGTGTGTAGGCCTGCAAAATTCGTTGGGAACCGGGGGGGCTTGTGTACCCCCCTTCTTTTCCCCCCTACTACTGCAGGGGGGAATAAAAAGGGGGGTATTTTGCGATTTTTGGCGCTACGTTTTTCTAAAAAAGGTAGCTAACTCACCATTGACAGAAAAATAGTTATCCATAACTCACTGATAATCAAGGATAATTATCCAAAACTCAAATTAATTTAGGGAAAATAAAAATGAGCCATCTTCAAATAGCAGATGGCTCATTTTTATGTTGATCAACGCTTAGCGGTACGTTCTTACTTGCTATCGTCTACCTCTTCATACTCCACATCGGTAACCTCCTGCTCCTCTGGAGCTTCAGCTCCATTTTCTGTTGTTTCCTCAGCAGTAGGTTCGCCTGCTGCTTGTGCGGCTTGCTCTTGCTGATAGAGCTCTGTAGACGCGGTCTGCCATGCGGTATTGAGGGCTGCACTAGCTGCTTCCATTTTTTCGAAGTCTTTGGCCGCATGGGCTTCCTTCAACTCTTTGGCCGCGGCTTCGATGGTTTCTTTATGCTCAGGAGAGAGTTTGTCTCCCAATTCGGACAGCTGCTTTTCCGTGCTAAATATCAGGGAGTCCGCAGCATTAAGCTTATCGACCTCATCCCGCTTGGCCTGATCCGCAGCCTCGTTTTCTCTCGCTTCCCGACGCATGCGTTCTATTTCATCATCGCTCAAGCCCGTAGAGGCTTCGATGCGTATCTTTTGTTCCTTTCCAGTTGCTTTATCCCGGGCGGTAACATTCAGGATACCATTGGCGTCTATGTCGAAGGTCACTTCGATTTGGGGGATACCTCGCGGAGCAGGAGGGATACCATCTAGGTGAAATTTACCCAAAGGCCTGTTATCCGAGGCCATAGGACGCTCTCCTTGCAATACGTGTATCTCTACAGACGTCTGATTATCCGAAGCGGTCGAAAAGACTTCCGACTTTTTGGTCGGGATGGTAGTGTTAGACTCTATGAGCTTAGTGAATACCCCTCCCATGGTCTCGATACCCAAAGACAAAGGCGTTACATCTAAGAGCAACACGCCTTTTACATCGCCAGACAAAACCCCTCCTTGAATCGCAGCTCCTACTGAGACTACCTCATCTGGGTTAACACTTTTATTCGGGGCTTTTTTGAAAAACTCCTGAACAATTTCTTGGACTTTGGGGATACGGGTAGAACCTCCTACCAAAATGATCTCATCGATCTCATCGATGGAAAGTTTGGCCGCCTTCAAGGCTTCCTTACAGGGAGTCAGACAACGATCGAATAAACTGTCTGCCAACTGCTCAAACTTAGCACGAGAAAGGGTTCTCTCAAGGTGCTTAGGCCCATCCTGATCCATCGATAGATACGGAAGGTTGATCATGGTTGAAGAAGTCGAAGAAAGTTCCTTCTTGGCTTCTTCAGCAGCATCCTTCAAGCGCTGAACGGCCTTAGGATCTTTCTTGGGATCATATCCATGTTCGGTTTTGAACTCATTCGCCAACCAATCAATGATCACTTGATCGAAGTCATCTCCTCCAAGGTGAGTATCTCCATTTGTGGACAGAACTTCAAAGACTCCATCTCCTAATTCTAGGATAGAGATATCGAAGGTTCCTCCCCCCAGGTCAAACACAGCCACCTTTACATTTTCATTCTGCTTGTCCAATCCATAGGCTAAGGCTGCAGCTGTTGGTTCATTGATAATACGCTTGATGGTCAAGCCCGCAATTTCTCCAGCCTCTTTGGTGGCATTCCGCTGAGAGTCATTGAAATATGCAGGTACAGTAACTACGGCCTCCTTAACCTCATAGCCCAGATAATCTTCTGCTGTCTTTTTCATCTTTTGCAAGATCATTGCAGAAATTTCCTGAGGGGTAAAAGTCCTGTCATCTATCTTAGCTGCTGCCAGTCCATTTCTTCCTTTTACTACTTCATATGCAACTCTATCTCCTTCCCCCTTAACCTCATCATAGGTCATCCCCATGAAACGCTTGATAGAATTGATGGTTTTGGTAGGGTTGGCAAGGGCTTGTCTTTTGGCCTGCTCTCCCACTACTCTATCTCCCTCCTTGCTGAAAGACACTACAGAAGGAGTAGTGCGTTTTCCTTCAGCATTTACGATCACAGTAGGCTCATTACCTTCCATAACCGCCACCGCGGAATTTGTTGTACCTAAGTCTATGCCTATTATTTTACTCATCGAATGCGAAAATTTATAGTATGTACAGAGTTTTTAGTCAATATTAATTTCCGTTGCTTTTTCCTTTGTCGATTTCGTTTTGGGGAAGCGAACTGTAAGCACTCCCTGGTCAAAACGTGCTTTTATATTTTCCAACTCTACGAATGCAGGAACCGTAAAACTACGCTGAAATTCTCCAAAGCGGCGCTCCCTTCTGTGTATTCTAGCTTCGTCAAATTCGGAAGCCCTTTTCTTAGATCCACTGATAATAAGAATCCCATCAATTACCTGGACATTAACTTCTTTCTTCTCAACTCCCGGCACCTCTAGCTCAATGACATAATGGTCATCTGTTTCAAACTCGTCTGCGATCAATCGCAGCTCTCCTTGTGTCATTACGTCCCCACTGAAAACGTCATCTACCATCTTGGTCATTTTAGTACCAATATCATTTAAGCCGTCTTTTAGCGAACGTAGATAATCATCCATCTTGTTGGGTTCTTTATCCATGATATGATTTAATGATCATTTTGTAATACTACAGAAGGATAACAATCCCGGTGCCACCAAGAGCATATTCAGACGACCTGTCTGGATTTGCAGGATTTTATGCCATAGTGTCAGACAATTCAACAGGATTGAAGCTACATTCTCTTCGACTTCCCGAAATAACCCGTAGGTATCGATGAATTGTCAGTCCGCCAACTCTGCCATACGCCCAGCTGCATATTCAGCTTCTTCTGTCATTCCCCATTGGGTCATGATACCTTGGTAATATTCCCAAAAGGCGGGATTCTGGTCGTTAAAAGAAAAAATTTGGGAAAGATATGCTTGTGCCTCTTCATAGGCCCCTGTTGCCATAAGGAGTTTGAGCAACTGTTCCCCTAGAACTTCATCCCAAGGTTGTTTTTGCCAAGAAGCTTTTAAGACTTCAATAGCCCGGCTGGTATCTCCAGCTGCAACTGCCATGTGTCCCCAGATCCAAGGATCCATAAAGCTAGAGTCCTCCCCAGAAAGGGATTTAGCTTCTTGTCTTGCCAGATCTACCTGAGCTAACACCAAATAATTCTCCAAGAGTTTCCCCTTCAATCTGACTGAGAGGGGGGCTTGTTCAAGCCGATTTTGGAGCCTTTCAACCTGGTCCTGTGTACCTAAGCAAGATATGGAGGAAAGAAAAAAGGCAGCCTGAGCCTCAGAATGAGCGGATGGGCTTAGGGATAATTCCTTGCAAATTTCACAATTTCCCTTTAGGCTGGCATACTTGCATAGCCTCAATTTTTCCCGGTCAGAGAGGTTATCCATTTTCTGATACCCAGTATCCTTACTTCCGGCCATTTCATAGAGGTAGATTTCTCTTTTCCACGTCTCAGCTATAGAGTCGGGTAAATCCCTATAGAGGCCAAGATCTTCTTTTCCTAAAAGGGCGGCTACTTGTAGCGCGGCCGAATAATTTCCTGGGGGTTGTGGGAAGAACAGCTTGACTCATGTGCTTATGGGCCATTCGAAGTAAATTTTTCTCATAATACCCCAGCCCCAAAAGATAATGGGCTTGCCTGGAATATTCCGCCTGACTTTTGGCTATAAAATCAAGCTTACTCAAGCCCACTTCAAGGGAGTCGCGCTTAAGCTCCAGGTAGCCCCTAACAAGTCCCATTTCTCCTAGATCCCCCTTTTCCTCTAAAGCCTGAGCTAACTGAAGCGCCGATTCAAAGTTGTGATTGTTTAGCTCCACCATAACCCAGTTGGTCGCCAAGGATTGGGAGAAAATATCCCCTGGCACCTTGCCTTTTGGCCATTCCAAATCCGGCCTAAGAATTGCATAATACATAGCATTGGTCCCCACGTACTCATTCCTATTTACCCCTTCGAGAGATTGAGTCCAATAGATTTTCCCTAAACTATCCTGGCCATTCTCAAAGAAAATTTTGGCTAAGTGACTTTCACTTATATGGAAATTAGGCTTTTCCTGTAGGGCCTTATCTAAATAATAGATAGCCGAATCACGTTCCCCTTGTTTAAGAAAGGAAAGGGAAAGGTTATGAAAGATCCGGGCTTGTTGTAGGGGATCTGCGTACTGCCCGTCTCGCAATATTTGCCGGGAACTTCCTGGCAGCTTCAAATCTTCCAAGAGTTGGCTGGCGTTCAGACGGGCATGAGGCAAATCATACAGACTCAATGATTCCCTAAAATACCCGATAGCTATAGCTGTCTGCAAGGGGTCGAGCATATACAGCGCTCCCTGGTTGTAGTTGGCCTTAGGACTAGCAGGGATCTTAGTGATGGCCCAGTCATATAATTCCTTAGCAGCCCCAGGTTGCTGAGCCAAAAGGGAGGCATCGGCTTCCATCACAATGCGGGAATGGGAAAAAATCCGGATACTCTTCCACCTATCAAACCCCTGAAAAATGGCAAATACAAGTCCTCCCATGATGAAAATCATCCAAAAGGGAAAGACCCGACCTTTTCCAATTAGAAAGAAAATCGTCTTCCTCTGGGGGAGAAGGTCCGGAAAATTACTTTCCAAAAAAATGATGTAAGCAAGGGATACAGAAAAAAGGAGAATAGAGAAAAGTTTTGCCAAGGTGCGATTGAGCAACAGATCTCCGTGAGATAAGTGCATGCCCCAAAAGCTGAGAATCAGTAAGCCAAAGCTAGATAGCAGAAAAGCCAACACAGAATGAGAGCCCAGGATGTGTTGTATAGACCGAAATAAATTCTGTGAGTGTATCGGAGTAGCAAGGGTAAAAATCCCCAACAGACAGAATAAAAGGCTTGAGCTAGTTTTGTAGGCTTCTGAATTGGAGGTAAAGCTCTGTATGAGGAAAAAAAGGAGTCCCAATACCACAAACCAGGATATTCTGAGGTACAGAACGGGCCACCTCCGACCAGGCTGAGCCTGGTGGTTGGCGAGTACCAGCAGGAAGTTTACCAGCTCTTTAGAGATAAAGCCCAAAAAAATTAGGCTAAGCAGACTTAGGTATAAAAATTGGTTAAGGGTGGTAAAGTACCAGGCTTGCCAATTTCCTATATAAAGCAGGGTTCCGTATAGGGTCATTTGGATGAGCAGAAAGACCACTACCCTGAGGAAGAAACTCCCTCTCCAACGAAAAGACTGGAATAAATAGGCACAAATGAGTACTACAAGACTTAAACCCGACTCGATAAGAGGAAATGAAAATTCGGGCAAGAAATACTTATTCGAACCAGATAAGAACAAAAAGATCAGGTACAAAAAGTAAACCGTATAGGCCCAATTTGAACGAATGTAGGTCGCTGTTGCCAAGGCAATAGACCAAGCCAAAAGTTGTAAGCTTACGAATACAAGAATAGGAGTAGGGTGAGCAAGCATGGGGCCAGCAAAAAAGCTAACCCAATTTCTGTATACCGAAAAATTTAGCGGTAAGGAAAGGTAGGGATCTTCGAATCGGATAATCTCCAAGGGAGTCTTATAGGCTTCAGTCAAAGATTGATAGGCAGGAGTCCAGAAATAGGGGTATAGGTTAATGAGCAAGATATACAAGGCTACCAAACCCGAAAGTACCATGAGTGCTATGAAAGCCTTCTTATTTACCGTTGAAAAACCCTGCAAAAAGAAGTTCACCGGCAGATAGGGGGGTTCCTTTCTTTCCTTTTCACTCCATATTAGTTTACCCATGAGGCAAAGATAGTTCGATCTTCGAATTTGGAAAAGTTAAGCCTTCTTGTAGTCAATTCCTGCTTAACGGAATATATAGGGTAAATGTTGTCCCCAAGCCAGGAGACGAATCGACATCTATCTCTCCTCCATGGAGCTCGATAATTCGCTTACAGGTAGCTAAGCCTATTCCTTGACCTTGTACGCCATTGAGGGAATTTCCCCGGCTGAATAAATCAAAGATCCCGGGTAAATAATCCTTTTCGATTCCAATCCCATTATCCTGAATGGCTATTTTCCAAAAACGCCCGTTTTTACGAGGGAGTATCTCTATTTCAGGGGGGATATGGGGTTTGGAGTATTTTATGCTATTGGAAATAAGGTTTTGGAAAACCTGGGCATATAAGTCTGGATCTCCTTTTACACGGGGCAATTGGTCATAGTTAATATGGGCATGGCTTTGGGCGATGGCCTGATGGAGATCACTCTGAACGTTTTCCAGTACGTGATTGAGGTCCACCTCCTGATTTTGATTCATGTAGGCCCCGGTATGATAGAATTTAAGGAGGTTTTCAATCCTATTTTCCATTCGGAGTACTCCTTCGTTTAGGTGTCGAAGATAAAGCCCAATCTTCTGTAAGTCCCTGGGGTTGAACTTAGGAACTGTTTTTCGGAGCAAATCCGCATATCCCTTGATGGTAGTGAGGGGTTGCTTAAGGTCGTGTCCCAAGGCCATGGAAAATTTTTCCAAGTCTTTATTGCGTATTTTAAGTTCATTGGCCTGAATGTTGAGTTGTTCATGTTGCAGTTGAATGGCTTGGTTGAGCTTTTTCAGCTTTTTGTAAGTCTCTTGCAACCTATATCCAAAGGCTAGAGAAAAGGCCAATAAAATACCCAAGCTTACCAATAAAATCTGAAGGTTCTTTCTGTATCGGGCTTCTTTGGTAATTTGGTCTTCCTTTTCAGACACTTTCTGCTTTTCCAGTAGTAGTTCTTGCTCCCTTTCTTTGGTTTCAAGTTTGGTTTCAAACTCGGTTTGCAATTCCAACAATACCCCCTCTGTACGTTCGTCTTGAGCATCCAATACATATTCTGTATACAGTCCTTTGTACTTTAGGGCTAGTTTATAGTCTTTTTCTACTTCATAGATTGAACTCAATAATTCACTCGCTTGGGCAGCAAACTCATTCTTATTCTTTTTATCAGCTAAGTCCACTCCTATGTGTGCGTATTTAAGTGCAGAGTCATTTTTCCCTAGTTTGTAGTACATACTGGCTATCTGAGTATGTGTCTCCCCATTGGCGGTTTGATGCTGATTTTCAAACTTAGCAGTTTGAAGAAAGGACGACAAAGCCGTCGAGTATTTTTGTTGAGCTTCGTAGATTTTGCCTATGTAACGAAAACCCATAGCCAAGGGATAAGTATTCCCAATTTTAATACCAAGCTCAGTCCCCTTTTGGAGGTGATCATAGGCTTCTTGATACTTTTCCTGAAAAAATAAGGCAGAACCGAGGTTTATTCGAAGTAGGCAGATTTCTTCTTGCAATCCAAGTTTCTTTGCAAGATCTAGGCTTTTAAGAAAATATTCTTCTGCTCGTTCATAATCCTTTAGCCTAAAATACATAAGCCCCATATTGCTTAGTAGCTTTTCCTCGCGAATATCTTGTTTAGACCTATTGGGTAAGGAAAAGGCTTTAATGTAGTAGGATAAGGCTGTGGCAAAAGCTTGCCGATCACTGTATGCTAAGCCCAAATTATTGTAAACTGCCACGAGTCTTTCAGAGTCGTCTAACTCTTCCCATATAGCACTAGTTTGTTTAAAGTAAAAGATGGAGCTATCAGTTTTAGAAATTCGGCCATACAAAATTCCAAAGAAATTGGAAGCCCTTGCTAATAATATCTTATCATTCACGCGTTTAGCATAAGCAATACTTCTTCTATAAGCATTTTTGGCTGAAGGCAAATCATTTATCTGATTATAGATCCTACCTTTAAATAGTTCCAGTTGCCAATAGGAATCCCAATTCTCAATTTCTTGGGCCAATTCCTGCCCTGAACGAGCAAATAGAAGCGCTTTCTGGGGAGTTTTTCTAGCAAACTTGGTCAAACTAATATAGGCCTCCAGTCTATCCTTATCAGAACTAGAAGGATTCTCAATCATATGGATAAGGCTATCCTGAGGCGGGAAATCCCAGCCATATGTATTTCTTGAACAAATAAATAAATGAAAAATAGAGAGCAAGAATATACCATGAAACCGTATGCAGCCCATCCCTACTGTTGTTGCTTAATGACATCCGAAGCGCGCCAAGCCAAGTTTATGCAATATACAGATATTACATTTAAAAAATAATAATTATTCTATAAAAAAAGAATTAATCTCGAAAAAATTGCACCCATTAGCTGAAAGAGTCATTTATTCCTAATCCCAAATACTAGGTATTGGAAATTTATTATTATCGCAGGAATTAGTATACTTAGGTTCTGAATCCACTATAGATGAGTTCAAAGAACTTTCCCATTTATCGCCAAATGGACGCCAATGACTGTGGACCTAGTTCCCTACGAATGGTGGCCAAATACTATGGAAAATACTACGATGCCCAATATCTTAGGGAAAGGTGTCATATAACCCGAGATGGGGTCTCTATCCAGGGCATAGTAGATGCAGGGGAGCACATTGGAATGAAGACCTTTCCCATGACTGCTTCCTTCTCCGTACTCCGTGATGAAGCTCCGCTTCCTTGTATAGTCCATTGGCAAAACCGGCATTTTGTTGTGGTTTACAGAATTAAGCCTGGAAAGGTATATGTAGCTGATCCCGCCTTTGGGAAAATCACCTACTCCGAAGAAGAATTTCAAAAAAATTGGCTTCAAACCCCTGAAGCAGCTCACTCGGAGGAAGGTTGGGTAATTTTGCTGGAACCTGGTGCATCCTTTTTTGAACAGGAAGGCCAAAAGCTTAACCAGACTTCTGGTTGGCAACTGCTTTTTCCCTACTTACGGAAATATAGATCCTATCTCACCCAACTTTTTCTGGGTCTCTTCCTCAGCAGCATATTACAACTCATTTTTCCTTTCCTTACTCAAGCTCTGGTAGACCAAGGGATCCGCTATGATAATATTTCCTTTATCTATTTGGTCTTGATGGCCCAATTGATGCTCTTTTTCTCTCAAATAGCTGTCCAAGTTATTCGCGGTTGGCTTCTTTTGCATTTGGGGGCACGGGTAAATATTTCATTAGCCTCTGATTTTTTGTCCAAACTTTTACAACTCCCCCTTAGCTACTTTGATAGCCGCACCACTGGAGACATGTTACAACGGGTACAAGACAATCGGAAAGTAGAAAGCTTTCTTACCTCTTCTTCCTTATCTACCCTGTTTTCCTTGTTTAGTGTCCTGGTTTTCTCCATTGTTTTGGCCATTTATCACTTGGGGATATTTCTCGTCTTCATCATAGGCGCGGCCTTATATGTAGTATGGATTCTTCGTTTTATGAAAAAACGGGAAGAACTGGATTACCGCCGATTTGACCAATCTGTAGCCCATGTAGGGAGCCTAATTGAAATGGTGCAGGGAATCCACGAGATTAAGCTTAACAATTCCGAACGCAAGCGGCGCTGGCGCTGGGAGAATATCCAAGTAAAACTGTACAAAATTTCTTCACAAAGCCTGAGCCTGAGTCAATATCAAGAGACAGGGGCTGGATTCATCAATGAGTTCAAGAATATTCTCATCACCTTTTTATCTGCAACTGCCGTTATTCGAGGAGATATGACCCTGGGTATGATGCTAGCAGTCCAATACATCATCGGTCAACTCAATGCCCCACTCATTCAATTTGTCGAGTTTATTCGAAAAGCCCAGGACGCCCGAATAAGCCTGACACGTCTATTAGAGGTGCAGAGCCAACCAGAAGAAAAACCATATGATGAAATTTCTCCTACAGAATTGCCCTTTGGTAAACATATTCATTGCGCAAATCTATCCTTTCAATATGGAGGGCCTTCCAGTCCTATGGTATTGAAGAACCTCCATATCGAAATCCCTGAAGGAAAAGTGACAGCCATTGTGGGAGCCAGTGGTAGTGGAAAAACTACCTTGTTAAAGTTGCTATTAAAACTGTACCCCCCTACTCAAGGAAGCATCCGCATTGGGGAAAGGAAATTAGCTCATCTAGATGCAGCCATTTGGCGTAGTACCTGTGGGGTGGTTATGCAAGATGGGTTTATATTTAATGATAGCTTGCTCAATAATATCATTGAATCCGATACACTCGGCTACGTGGACAAAGATAGGCTTAGAAAGGTAGTCCATATGGCTAACCTAGATGAATTCGTAGAATCGCTTCCTGCAGGATATCATACCCTGGTAGGCCCAATCGGTTCCAGTGGAGTTTCCCTAAGCGGCGGACAAGCTCAGAGAGTGCTTATTGCCAGGGCCCTGTACAAAGATCCACAGTACATTTTCCTGGATGAGGCTACCAGTGCATTAGATGCCATTAATGAACGGAGTATCATGGAAAAATTAAATGAGTTCTTTATCGGAAGAACCGTCATTGTAATAGCACATCGTTTGAGTACAGTAAAAAACGCCGACAACATTCTGGTTTTAGAAAAAGGGCAATTGGTTGAACAAGGTACCCATACCCAATTGACTCATAAAAAAGGGGTCTATTTCAACTTGGTGAAAAATCAGCTAGAACTAGGCCTTTAGGACAAGAATTATTTTGGGAACTTTTTAGGTCTATCTATTACATCCTCAAAAACACCATTTCACCCAAACCTAGTTTTTTCCAAAATGTTGTCCTACCCAGGAAAGCTTACCTCCATTTTTTGTTGCTTTTGGATGGGCTTATCTATTCACTCCCCAAAAACGAAGTTATGATTCTTTCTTCAGGCATTGGAAAATGTTGACTAGCTTTCAACCTTACTTTCTATTTATTCATCATATAAAAGAATTCGATTTTTACCTAATCTTGAATTATTAAATAATCTATCTTAATCTTATACATTTATTGCATGGAACATATTTTGAAAAATACATTTCTCGCAAAAAAATCTTGCGAATTTTATAATATTTTGCGTCCTTTATATCAATGGGTATGCCGAAAACCATGTTTAGAGTAGGCATGATTGTTTAATTAGAGCTAACATGAAAAAACAGGTAAAGCGCTTGTCTTTAGATCAAATGAAAGACAAAGCAAAAAAATCTGACAAGAAAAAGCTTGACAAGCTTACTAGCGGGGTTAGAGGAGGATGTGAAGGAGGAAATTGGGATTATGGTGAAGATTGGTAGAGAATTCTCCTGACCTAAAGTTAACAAAAAGTACCTATTAATAACTGCTAGCGAGAACCCCGGGGTTACTATTCATCTTTATTGTGTCATTTTATTTTTTAAAGGGCGAAACTCTTTAATGCTTATAGTGTGGCGTCTTTCCCATGAATGGCACCCGCTGTACCTAGCTTTTCTCCCAATCCTCTGCGCATATGTGTGAGGTGTAGGTAGATGGATAGCCATTTGTCTACTTCTTCTTCATTTTGCTGTTCGGCTTCCCTAATTTTTTCCTGTGCTTCTTCTATTAGCTTATTAACCTTCTTGTATTTGTAGTGGTACATAGCACTTTTCACCACTCCTCCTAAATCCGCATCAAAGTCCAGGACGAAGGCTCCATGTTTTCGCCAGTTGGGACTGATTTCATAAGACAGGGTAAGCAATTCAGCCACCAAGGAACAAATCCCTGGATCGGGATGGTTGAGGTAGTGGTGAATATTGAATTCCTTACCCTCCGAATATATACCAAAGAGTTCTTCCAATATTTGCTGAAAAATAGGGTTTTCAAATTTTAAAGATTCCAATTCTACTTGAAAAAAGCCGACCAATTCTACTTCTTCTCTTGGGATCGGATTCCCCTCTTCATCTTCAATAGGCCCATCGTCATCTTCTACAAAATTTTGGCCAAAATAGTTCAACAGAATGCGCATTAATTCCCTCTCCTGCTCATATAAATCAAGGCGTTCAAATCCCTTCAACTCCTTTACTGGAGCACTTTTATCGATCTCCCGTTGACGGAACATCTCCTCCCGACGCATCTCCTGCTCTAGGATCTTGGTCTGGGCCTGTTCAGCCTCTCCTACAGCATGAATCATCAAAGACTCCCCAATGCCCAGTTGTTGGGCTACCTGCTTGGTATACATCTGTTGGTAGATCCGATCTGGAACAAAGGCTATCGTCCGGGCGAGTTCCTTGACCAATAGGGCTTGGCTTTCCGGGGCGTTGGGATCGGCCTGGCTCTCTTTTAATGCCTGCATTTTAAACTCCAAAAAGCCCAGAGCTTTCTCTGTAATTTGCTCCTTCAAGGCCTCCGGCCCGAAGTTCCGCACATAGGAGTCGGGATCATGCTTATCCGGCAAGACCAACACTTTGACGGTCATCTCCTCCTGGATGAGCAAGTCTATCCCCCTCAAGGCAGCCTTCACCCCAGCGGCATCCCCATCGTATATGAGGACCATATTTTTGCTGAAGCGCTTGATGAGCCGAATTTGCTCGATGGTCAAGGCTGTACCGCTGGAAGCCACTACGTTCTTAATCCCATTCTGGTGCAACATCAGGGTATCCATGTACCCTTCGGTGAGGATACACAAGTCTTCGTTGCGTATGGCCTGCTTAGCTTCGAACAGGCCGTAGACCACCTGACTTTTATTATAGATCAGGGAGTCGGAAGAGTTGATGTACTTGCCTACATCTTTTCGTTCGCTCAAAATACGCCCCCCGAAGCCCACTACTTTTCCAATGGGATTGCGTATGGGAAAAATCACACGATCGCGAAATCGGTCAATCAGATTCCCTGTCTTCTGAGAACGACTGGCCAGACCCAAATCCAGCAGATACTCATCCTGATATTGGGCCTCCTTTGCGGCATTTACCAGGGCGTCCCAGCTATCTGGGGCATAGCCCAGTTGAAAATCCTTGATGGTGTGTTCCAGCAAGCCCCTTTCCTTGAAATAGGAAAGGCCAATTTTTCTCCCAGCATCGCTCTCCAAGAGTTGCTGGTGAAAAAAGGAGGAAGCGAAGCCATTGACGATGTATAAGCTTTGGCGTTTGTCCTTGCGTTCTTGTATTTCAGGGCTAACCTCCTCCTCTACAATTTCTATATTGTACTTCCCTGCCAGGTGTTTAAGGGCCTCAACATAGCTATATCCCTCCATCTCGATGAGGAAGTTTACCGCATTGCCTCCCTTTCCGGTGCTGAAGCACTTGAAGATATTCTTGGAAGGATTAACCGCAAAAGAAGGCGTCTTCTCCTTCGTGAAGGGAGAAAGGGCCCAATAGTTCTGTCCCCGCTTTTTGAGGCTCACATAGTCAGATACCACCTCCAGGATATCGGTAGCCCGATAAATTTCGTCAACTGTATTGGGAGGTATCCAAGTCATAAGATGAGGTAAAGTTAAGGAAGAATTTCCTTCTCTTCCCCTTTTGCCTAAAGTCAGAAATTTGTTCGGCCTTTAGGCAAAAGGGGAATTTACTAATTTGACTGGCATCAAAAGAATATATATATTTGTTGTGCGTAAAATTTTAGCGAATATCCATCCTTTTTTTGAATTTTGCGTAATCCATTAGGTAACGTTTACTCATATTTATGGCAAAACAGGTTTCTTATACTGAGGATAGCATAAAATCCCTTGACTGGCGGGAACACATCCGCCTCCGTCCAGGTATGTATATTGGTAAATTGGGAAATGGCTCTTCTCAGGACGATGGGATATATATATTGGTAAAAGAGATTTTGGACAACTCCATTGACGAATTCGTGATGGGACATGGTCGCAAGATCGAATTGGAGGTGAAGGAGGGCTATGTACGAGTCCGAGACTACGGGCGGGGCATTCCTTTGGGGAAAGTCATCGACTGTGTATCCAAGATCAATACAGGCGGAAAATACGACTCTGAAGCCTTTAAAAAATCTGTAGGCCTAAACGGTGTTGGTACCAAAGCCGTCAACGCTTTGTCAAACTATTTCAAAGTAGAATCCATACGAGAAGGAAAAATCAAGACGGCTGAATTTGAGCAGGGCCTACTTTTGAAAGAACATAAGATCAAAAAAACGGCTGAAGCAAACGGAACCATTGTCTATTTCCAGCCTGACAACCAGGTATTTAAGGGCTATCGCTTCTTGCCCGAATATTTGGTCAACCAAATTTGGAACTACGCCTACCTCAATGCTGGGCTGACCATCGTGCTCAACGGCAAGTCCTATCATTCCAAAAATGGGCTCTTAGACTTACTTACCCGCAAAACGGAAAACCAAAGTGTACGCTACCCCATTATTCATCTCAAAGGAAATGATATTGAGTTAGCCCTTACCCATGGCAATTCTTACGGGGAAGAGTACTATTCCTTTGTAAACGGACAAAACACCACTCAGGGAGGGACTCACTTACAGGCTTTCCGGGAGGCATTTGTCAAGACCATCCGGGATTTTTTCAAGAAGAATTACGATACCTCTGACATACGCGCCTCCATCATAGCTGCGATCAGCATCCGCTTGCAAGAGCCGGTTTTTGAATCCCAAACCAAGACCCGACTCGGTTCGGTAAATATGGGCCCTGATGGCCCCACCGTTCGTACCTTCATCAATGACTTTGTCAAGGAGCATCTCGATAAATTTTTGCACCGAAACAAGGACGTAGCAGATGCCATAAAGAAGCGGATTGAGCAATCCGAGAAAGAGCGCAAGGAAATTGCTGGGATCAAAAAACTGGCTAACCAACGTGCCAAAAAGGCCAACTTACACAACAAGAAACTCCGAGACTGCCGGGTACACTACAATGACAAAAGAGGAGATGAGGAAAAAAAGCTGGCCACTACCCTATTCATCACAGAGGGGGACTCGGCTTCAGGCTCTATCACCAAGGCAAGGGATGTCGATACCCAAGCGGTCTTTAGCTTGCGGGGTAAGCCTCTCAACTGTTATAGCCTAACCAAAAAGGTAGTCTATGAAAATGAAGAGTTCAATCTCCTTCATCACGCCTTGAATACGGAAGAAGGCGTGGATGGGCTGAGGTACAACAATATTGTCATTTCTACCGATGCAGACGTAGATGGCATGCACATTCGCCTCTTACTGCTGACCTTCTTTTTGCAGTTTTTCCCAGACCTCGTTCGCGCAGGACACCTCTTTATTCTGGAGACCCCACTTTTTCGTGTGAGGAATAAAAAGAAGACGATTTATTGTTATTCGGAAATGGAGAAACAGGCGGCCATGAAGGAACTGGGAGCCAATCCAGAGATCACCCGTTTCAAAGGACTTGGGGAGATTTCTCCAGACGAATTTGGACAGTTCATTGGGGAAGACATTCGCTTACAGCCTGTCATGTTACGGGAAGATACATCGATTGATTCCATCCTCAAGTACTACATGGGGAAAAATACGCCCGATAGGCAGAAGTTTATTATCAATAACCTCAAGGTCGAGCAAGATTTGGTGGAAGAGGAAGAATTAGAAGAGGGTGAGTTAGAATTAGCATCATAGAAATATGGGAAAAATCGCCTTTATCTTAGCCGCCTTCTTTGGTCTTACCGGCGTAATTGCAGGGGCGATGGGGGCACATGCCCTGGAGGATAGCCTAACTCCTGATCAATTGCATGCCTTTGAAACTGCCGTCCGCTTTCAGATGTATCATGCCCTGGCCTTGATAGCTGTGGGCTTACTTTGGCTGAGGTTTCCTTCCCAATTGCTTAAATGGACCATCTGGCTTATCATCAGCGGTACCTTACTTTTTTCGGGCTCCATTTTTCTCTTGACTCTGACTTCAGCAAAGGTGGGAATAGTAACGCCCATCGGAGGAATGCTTCTCATTATAGGCTGGGGGTTGATGTTACTGTGGGGGATAGGGGTAAAAATAGAGCTATGAATTGCTTAGATTCATAAATATGGAATCTCCAAACCAATTGGCCCATCGATTTAGAGAAGTCCTGTTAAATGGCAAGTGGATTGCCAATACCAATTTCAAAGAGCTTCTTTCCTCCCTCACCTGGGAGCAAGCCATTCAAAAGATAGGCTCCTTAAATACCATCGCAGCCTTGACCTTCCATGTCAATTACTACATCGAAGGGGTTTTGAACGTTTTTGAAGGGGGAGAGCTGGAAATTCGAGACAAATTCAGTTTTGACCTTCCCCCGATAAATTCCCAAGAAGACTGGGACAAACTTGTGGCAGATATGTGGAACAACGCTGAAAAATTTGCCCTCCATATCGACAACATGCCGGAAGAAAAGTTATCAGAAGTATTTGTCGATGAAAAATATGGGGATTATCGCCGGAATATAGAGGGAATGATTGAGCACGCTTACTACCACTTAGGGCAGGTATCTCTGTTGAAAAAATTGATCCTTAACTCTTCAAAATGACCCAAAAACTTACTGTGCATACCATGCCTCAGGTCAATCAAAAATTGGATGCCTACCCAGATCACGTCCAAGATAAGATGAAAAATCTACGGAACTTGATCATCGAGACTGCAGAAGAAATAGGCATTACCACACTTGAAGAATGCCTCAAATGGGGAGAACCGAGCTATATTGCAAAGCATGGGAGCACCCTCCGCATGGATTGGAAAAGCAAATCTCCCCAGCAATATGCCATGTATTTCAACTGTTCTAGCCGTCTGGTAGAAACCTTTCGAACACTTTACACCGACATATTCACCTTTGAAGGCAACCGGGCCATTATTTTTCAGCTAGACGATTCTTTACCCATAGCCGAGTTAAAAGCTTGCATTTCTGCGACCTTACGCTACCACAAGGTCAAGAATCATCCTACACTGGGAATTTGATAAGATAAATTCCTAGCTTAGTACCTGATACCTACTCGCATATGAACCGTAGAAAATTTATCGAAAACTCCAGCATTCTTGGAGCTGCCAGTATTTTCCCCTTATCCTGCAACACTCCTCCTCCCATGAATCAGCCTAAATTTAAACTGGGGCTCCAGCTCTTTAGCATCCATGAGGATATGATGCAAGACCCCAAAGGAACCCTAACAGCGGTAAAAGCCATGGGATACCAAGATTTCGAAATCTATGGCTTTGATGAGAAAGTAGTATCCTACTATAATTTGGATGCGCCAGTGTTCAAAGGCATTTTGGATGAATTACAACTATCCGCCACCAGTGGACATTACGGCTTTTCCCCCTATCTCACCCAATCCGAAGATGCATTGAAATATTTTGTTGACCAGTGCATTAAAGGAGCAAAAATTCTCCATACTCCCTATATCACCTGGCCTTGGTTGGATCCAGAACTCAGAACCATAGAAAACTTCAAATTACTGGCCGAAAAACTCAATGTCATTGGCGAACAAGTCAATGCTGCTGGCTTGGGTTTTGCCTATCACAATCACGGCTTTGAGTTTGAAATAAAAGATGAGCAAGGGCTTACAGGTTATGACATTATTCTTCAAAATACCGACCCTTCTCTTGTCAAGCTCCAAATGGACTTATATTGGGTTGTGCATTCATCCGCTCAAACACCTAAGGAGTGGATCGCCAAACAACCAGGGCGCTTTGTCATGTGGCATATCAAAGACATGGATAAGGTTAGCCGCGATTACACCGAGTTGGGCAATGGGTCAATTGATTATGTAGAGATTCTCCCAGATCCAGAAACCTCAGGACTGGAATACTATTACATTGAACAAGGAGGGAATTTTACCCATAGCCCCATGGAGAGTGCGGCAACGAGTGCTGCCTTCTTCAAGGAGCATTTGCAGAAATATTTATAAGGAGTTATCAGGGGCGAGGGAAGAGGAGCGGGGCTTAGTAATTAACCTTAATACTAAACTCACGCCTAACTATTCTCACCTTTCACCTCAAACCGTGGACCATGGACTATGAGCCCTTTTTACTTATCTAAAAAAGTAAAGAAGGTATCTCCTCTAAGGCCAAGTCTCAAGGTCTCAAGGGCGAGGGCCTCGTGAGGGGCAATATTTCCCAGGTTTACATTGGTACCAAGGAGCTTGATAAACCAGACTTGCTGGCTCTTTTGGGGGGCTTCCCACAGGATATTATCACCAGGAATAGAATGAAGTATTTCTTCGATCAAGTCGCTACGGACCTCTCCATCCGCACGAAACATCCCCACCGTTCCACTCTCTCTTGCCTCTGCAATAACCTTCCATGAACCTGCATCCAGTTCTCCCTGAATCATTTCCACCCACTTATAAGGAGGGATAATGACATCGCCTTTTTTACTGCCTACCTCTGAAAGTACCTTGTAATCCTTGGCCAATAGGGAAATAGCTTTTCTCTTATCAGCAGAATCAATCTCAATGGAGCCATCTGAAACCTCCACATATTCTGCTTCGTACTCTTCGAGGATCTTACGATACAAGTCAAACTGACCTCTGATATAGAATATCTCGAACATGGTTCCGCCAAAATAAAAAGGAATTCCATGGGCTTTGTATACAGCCAGCTTTTCCTTTAAGTTTGGGGTGATACAAGAAGTGGCCCAGCCCAACTTCATGAGGTCTATATATTCACCGGAAACGGACAACACATCTTCTATTTCACGAATGCTCAGGCCTTTGTCAAGCACCATAGTCAGGCCATTGGACCTGGGTTTTGCACTTCGTTCGGGGATTTGGGTAAGGGGGAAATTTAACATATTGGGCCCAAAGCTAATTGAGGAACAGGATATATCAAAATGCCGTATAGGAGAAAATACTTCTGTTTGATTTTTTCTCAGAGATATAATCACGGAGAATTAAAAAGTGCTGTATGAGACCAACATCCTTATCTAAAAAAAACTTAATCTTATTGACTGGTATTCTCTTTTCCTTCTTTTTACCTCTACACAGTCAGACGGGGGAATTTGGCAAAATTGCCAAAGAATACGTCTACGACCTAGGGGTGAGGGACGGGCGATTAAATGGCCCTGGTGCTGAACTACTCCTGTATGAGATCACTCAGGCCGATTTTGTTTGTATTGGAGAAGATCCGGGTGTGGCAGAGGTCCCTGAGTTGATCTATGCCCTCTATAACCATTCCCAATCTATGGGGCTGAACTTTTCCCATATAGCCTTGGGGGTCAGCGATTTTTCCGCCCAAATTTTGGAATCTATGGCCTTGGATGCGGATGCTCTAGGGCTATTGGGAAAATATATTAAGGCCCACCCTAGAGAAATACCGACTATGGAGTATCAGGAAGAGATTGACCTATTAGTCAAACTTCTGGAACAAGCCGATAACTCGGAAGAAATTTTATGGGGGCTGGGCCCCGTATCTATTGTAGGAGCCAGTGCTATCTTGCAAGACTTGTCCGAATTCGCGCCTGACAACAAAACGGCCAAATTGGTACAGCGCTATGCAAAAAAAGCCCAAAAGGGGGAGGCTAGTTTTCGCAATACCTTGGATAGTTCGGCTACTTTTTTGCATCAGGCCAGTATCCAGGATTATGAGGCACTGAAAGCTCCCTTTGCTGAAATTCCAGAAGCTACCGGCATTGCCACGCTGGAAAGGTCGTCTCAGTGGTACCAACAGCCTTATTCGGAAAAGAGAGCTTTGCTGGAAGAAGGTATGTTCAACCGCTTTACCCGTAACTATCTACGAGCTCAAAGTAGGGAAGCAGACGCCCCCAGAGCCATCATCAAGCTAGATGGAGCACATTTGTATAAAGGTAATATTCCTGGAACCGGAACCGCAGCTTTTGGCAAGCGTCTGGAGCGCTTTACCGAAGGGAAAAAGCAGCGCATGCTCAATATCCGAATCATGGCTGCCCCCGGAGCAGAAGTCTCCTACCTCAATTCTCAGCTTTCATATTCGACAAAAGCAAATACAACATCCAATGCCGGCTGGATGAGAGACTTGAGGAGTATTGCCTTGAAAAACACCATGAGCATTATTCATCTGAAAGCTATACGTCGGGAACTTTGGGAAGAACGCATACCCAATCCCCTGACCAAACTTGTAATGGAGTATGATATTCTGATTCTACTAGGAAAAAGCTCGCCTGCTACGCCGATAAATTGACCTACTTCTTTGCTCGGGTAATGAAAAAATATTGCCTTTTTCAACCTTAATTCCAACTTTCTTTTTTTCCTCCAGAAAAAAAGATGCACATTTTTCTATCTTTACAGGAACAACCATCATTATTTTTTGACGTTAGAAAGAAAAGGGAAATTCAAACCGTATGCTTGCTAAGAAACGTTTTAGGGATTATTTAGTCGTCCTCGCTTTGTGGGTGCCAATGCTTGTTTGGGGACAGACAGATCCCGAAAAACCTCGTGCTTATCAATTTTCAGGGGTTATTTATGGGACCACCTCAAATGCATCGGTTCCCTATGCCACCATTCAGGTCAACCGTAGCCGTCAAGGGATCCTATCCAATGACGCAGGTTTTTTCAGTATTCCCGTTACAGAAGCTGATACCCTTAATTTCGATCACGTAGGCTATAAGCCCCATCGCCTGATCGTTAAAGATTACCTCGAAGACTATCCCAATAAAAACACCCAGTACATTCCCGTCATTATCTACCTCTTGGAAGATACAGTTACGTTACCAACTGTCACCATTTTCCCCTATGATACCCCCGAAGAACTCAAGACGGCTGTTGTGAACATGGGAATCCCAGACGATTCTCCCGAAGCAATTGCTTCTCGGAATATGGATCCCAAGACCATGTATGCGATCATTAACTCCCTTCCGCTGGACCGGGGAGAGCGAGCCATGATTGGCCAACAGATGTATTATGATTATTACCGAGATAGACAGATTGCCCCTACCCTAGGCTTTGACCCGATAGCAGCTACCCGACTGCTTCAATATGTGGTAGAGAAAGCCAAAAAGAAGAAGAATAAGCGCTTGAATTATTGGGAATAGGCTTATTTATATAAACCCAAACCCTATTCCAATTCCTTTTCTTCCTTTTTACTAATCCCCACACTAGACTTAATTCCATCGACTATGGACTTTATCCAATAGACGAGAAAGCCTTTATTCTTTTCCCGTTCAAACTCAATCCGCCCTACTCGAAGGAATCGCTTAGGATTGTCGGAATGTACCACAAAGGTATTGGCCAAGGCAGAGCCAAATAGACGCCCTAAGCCACGCTTTTTCTGGGGTTTGGGATTTAGCAGGTTAACCTTGAGGTCATTATAGCGCATTTTCATTTTGCCTCGGCTGATCTGGTTGTCAGCCCTAAAGCGGAAAAATACACTGTGGATATCCCCGTCCATAGCCCTAATGGACGCGGTACGCTCAATAATGGGATTCAGGGAAATTGCGGGTAATTCATACACATCCCCCTCCACTGTGTGGTAATTGGAGGTATCTGTCAAGGGGATATATATCCGCATATCTAGTAGCGAGGTGTCCATGATGATGGCGTTGGTATGCAGAAACATTTCTGGGTTCTGCAACAACAAAAAGGTATCATTGGAAACGGGAGAAAGGCTTGCATCCAATTCACTCAATTTGAACCAGGCGGTTGTATCGGTATCTACATTGCGTTCTTCATAGAATACGTAGGCGTTGCGCACCGTAATACTGTCCAAATGCAGGTAGGTGGAAAGATTCCTTAGTTCCTCCCAGGGCATTTTAGGACGTTTGTAGGGAAAGGGATAGCGCTTATCCTTAAAGATTTCAAGCTCTGTGTCTCGTAGGCGTAATTCCCCAGCACGGATCGC
Source organism: Bacteroidia bacterium (assembly GCA_965263105.1). Lineage (GTDB taxonomy): Bacteria > Bacteroidota > Bacteroidia > J057 > J057 > JBCCTX01. The sequence goes on from CBDHGL010000006.1 coordinate 66,949, forward strand.
CTGTTTGCGAAGTAATAAGGGAATATCCAGCCCACGGAGTTCTAAACGACGATTGTAAAGGCTCCATCTATCTACTACCTCATTTTTGACCTGCCCAAATTCATAGCGGCCATATTTGGGAATAAGGTTTATATTGTTTGCATAGAGGCGGCGGTTTGCGGTAGACAATCCCAACTCCCCCAACTCAAGGGTGTACATGGCCGAATCTGGTAGGGGGACTTCAAAGTCTCGCAAGACCAAGGTCAGGTCCTCCGAAAATAGATAGGTGTGGTCTAACAGTTCATAAGCGAGGGAATCCAAGCGAAAATTTTGGGCCCTGATGGAGAAATTTCGGATTCCAAAAGGTCGAATATCTTGACCACTTAGCACAATTCTCCCCTCTTCCAATTCCACCTTTTCAATATCTACATAATCGAATACTTCGGACAATTGAGGATAAGGATCTTCTGTGATGAAGGCACGTTGGTCAAATCCCGATCGGCTTTTTTTCTTATCATCAGAAGTCTTGTTGATGACCAAATGAATCTGAGGCTTAGAAAGACGCAAATTGTTTAAAGACAGGATCTGATCGAAGTACAATTCGGTTAGATCAATGCCCTTGAGCTCCAATTTGTCTAAGAGGAGGTCTACTGCTAAGGCATCTTCCCTACTACCGGCGAGGGGTTCCAGCCTCAAACTATCTATAGAAAAAGTTGAGTCCGAAGTAGAAAGGTCAATATCTCTAAATTCAATCCGATAGGAACTATCTGGCAGGATAATGCTGTAGGGAGGAATATCTGCCTGGAGATCTATATGCTCGGCATAAAAGGGTTTGGTAGAACGGGCCTTGGCCAGGGAATCCACTAAAAATCCACTCACATCAAAGGCGATCTCGCTTATTTGGAGTCTTTTCTCCACCTCTGTGGGATTGACCAGGTTCACCGTACCCTGCTCGATGATAAAGGAATCCACTGCTAATAGATGGACAAAGGGTTCAATGAGTGGGTAGAGATCAATCGGCGGAAGGGAGTCTTCTTGGGCATCGGGCAATTGCAACTCAAAAGGAATACTTAAGATTGGGTGTTTAACCCTAACATTATCCAGGAATATTTCCTTTTCCTTGAGGATATCATACAGATCTGTCCCTTGAATAGCTAATTCGGGAATGGATACACTTAAAGCAGGTCCTGCGGAAGAATCAACAGCCCCCAGCGCTACATCCGACAAGGTTACCTGCTGCGTCTGGGTAGAGAAATTAATCCGGTTCCAGGAGAGTTCTTGCTTTTGATCCGGTAGCAACAAACTGTAAGGAGCAAGTTCTAGTTGGATATCAGACGTATAAAATACATTGTCAGAATTCATTTCCGAGCTTTCATCCAATTGGAAATCAAAAATTTGAAGGCCTAGTAAGGGAGCAAAAAGGGTATCGGGCTGGTCTTTCTGTAGGTCTATGGCTTCCAGTTGCCCTTGCTGCAAACTTAAGTAATCAACTTTTAGAGAGTCCAATTGCTTTTGGATAAAAGGATAGAGATCGAGGTCTCCAAGTGCTGGAAGAGCCCCTTTGGAAGCACTTTGGTATAGCTTCCTTCGGATAAAGGGACTTTCAATTAAGATGGAGTCGAGTTGGAGCTTGCGAAAGAAGTACAACTCATAAGGATCCCAGCCCTGGATTTTTAGCTGAGGAATCTCTATCATATAGGTTTGGGAGACTGTTTTTCCATTTTCCCAAGGGTAGACCGTAAGAGAGTCAGCTATTAAAACAGAATCAGCAGAGGAAATCCAAAGGTGTGGGAAGCGAACCTCATAGGAACTGTCTGGTAGCAGGAAATAATAATCTTCTACTTCAAATTCTATTTTTACCTGATCTGCATAAAAGAGCCTTCCCAACTCTTTATTCTCCAAATCTTCCAATTGGAAGGCTGTGACTTCCAGGGAGATATCCTGGGCCTTTAAGGCATTCTTTGGACTCCGTTGATGGTCATTCAAGAGGAAGGAGCCTTCGGAAATGGATACTAGTCCAACATTTACCCCTTGAAGAACCTGTTGTAAGAGCGTATCTGGCCGTGAGGAGACGATGGCATCCAGGTTTTTTTGTCTTCTATTCGGATAATCAGCATACTCCAATAGGGGCCGCTCGATATAGACAGCCGAAAGGTCCAATTGCTTTTCAATCCAAATCTCAGCAAGATTTAACCCGTCCACTTGAATCTGGGGAATCCTTCCCGACAGGATTTGAGGGGCTCCCCGATCTCCTGGTACAGCTGTGATTTCCTCGATTTGAAAAATCTCATTCCCGGTTTGGTAACTTGTTTCTCCTCCAGAAATCACCAAATCTTGTTTTTCTATCAAGAGAGAGAAGGTATCTATTCCTAATTCGATTTCTTCCGTACAGAACAGCACATCCCTTTGCAGGTGGCTAGTCGAATCAATGGTAATATTATGCAAGTGTAAGTCTAAACCTCCCAGAGAAAGATTGGATAAGCTATCCAAGGGGGAGTCCATAACCCTTATCCCTGCCCCTAAAAGGCCCAGATAGTCCAGATGAACTACATCTAAGGCACCTGATACCAGTGGGTAAAGGTCATTCGGATTTTGGGAGAGAAAGGATTTCCCCGATCCAGGTTGGGAAGGTGGAAAAATGTCGACCCGAGGTCTATAGACAATCAAAGAATCTAAGCCCAAATAGCGATCAAAGAGAATTTCTCCTGGTTGTATGCCTTGTAGTACCACCTGGGGGATTTCTACTTTAAGGGGCGCCTGCTCTTGGGCTCTCTTTCCTTCATAGGGGAAGAGAACCAGGCTATCAATCTGTAGGGTACTGAATTCATTTCCATAATATACTTCCCCTGCCTGAATCTGGTATTGGCTATCTGGCAATACTACTGTGTAGTCCGTGATATCTAGCTTAAATGCCAGTTTGTCAGAATACAAGGGCCTTCCTGATCGCTCATAAGAAGTAGAATCAATTTCTATGTTACTTATGGATAGCGTAATCTCTTTGGCCTGAATAGGTTTAGCAAGTTTGGCGCCCAGCTCGTCCACAAGTAATTGACCAGATTCCCACTCAAAGGAATCCATATAAATTCCATTTATGACCGGGGCGATCAGCGGAAACAAATCCGGATTTCTTTCTCGCTGTACGACCCCACCAGAAGCTGTTTTTTCTACAGATAAATTGGGGATTCTGAGGTGTAGGAATGGATTTTTAAAATGGAGAAGGTTAAGATCAAACTCCTTCTTAAATAGCAGTCGGGTCAAATCTAATTTTCGGATGGATATCTCTTCTACATTCAATCTGACTAGATGGGGACTTTGGGTAAGAACGGCTAGATCCGGCTCATTGAGGCTGTCTATGCTGACCGAGAAATTGCGGATATTGACCGTCCTGCTCAATGGGCGGATGTATATATCCATGGAATCTACTCGATAGATCCCGTCGGTTAGTAAGGGAAGAGACTGGGAAACGACTCTCTCTGCGATGGGATTGAGCCAAATCCGGAGGAAGACTTGTAATAGGAGAAAAAGACTTAAAATTCCTAGGAGAATATGCGACCATGTCCGGCGCCAGATCATGTAGCTCTTTGTTTTTTTGTCCAATACCTCATCAATCCCGAAACACTAAAAATAGCGGGATTAGCAATACTGTAGCGGTGAACCTGTGCTTCGTCCATACCCCGATCCAATAACTGCTGATGGGTGTAGGCACCAAATTCTTGTGCGATTTCTTCTGTATTGAGCCCCTCCTTCATCTTTTGCAGAATGAAGTCCGCCCAGTCTTTCAATATTTTTTCGAGATCATCTAGGTGGGCATGTACATCTGAAATTTTTCCAAAATGGGTGAGATATAGTTCCTGAGGATTGAGAGAACGAAGTAAGTTAATGGATTGGACCCAGGCCTCAAGGTCTATATCTGGTGGAGGACAGGGAGGCGTCACCGGACCACCAAAAATGGCTACACCTCCTACATCTCCAGTAAATATAGTTGTACCTAATTGCCAGGCAATATGGTGTCGGGCATGGCCCGGCGTATGCCAAGCACCAAATTTATGTTCTCCGATAACAATTTCTGCTTCATGATCCACTTTTTCCAATTGAGATTCGGGTATCTTCTCCATGCGTCCCCACAAGACTTCCATCTGATCTTTATAAATCAATTTGGCAGAATTGTACAATCGGGTAGGATCTTTCAAATGCTTATAACCTAAGGGATGCACATAAATGCGTGCTCCATTTTCCGCCAGTGCCCAGGCAGCCCCAGCATGGTCAAAGTGGATGTGGGTCAGCAATACATGGCGAATTTCCGGTAGATTTACACCGATTCCCCCACAAGCCTCTTTCAAGCGCTCAAAGGTGGAATGAGGGCCCGTTTCTACTAAAATAGGGCCTTCTGAACTCTCAATAAGATAAGAGGCTATGGTTTTGTCTGCGTGAAAAGTAAGGTCTAGGGTATGGATTTGAGCCATGTAAAGAAAATTTATTGGCAAAATACCAAAATTTTGTTTGAAGCAAGGGGCTTAGGTCTGATTGTTGCTAATTATCCATCAATTGGATTTAACTATTTTAGAAATATACCATGTTCCCTTTAGAAAGACTTCGAATCCTTAGCCTGATTTTATTCCTTCTGGCGCTCATAGAAGGGCTAAGCCAAACAGGCAACCACCTCACTTGTGAAAGAGTCTTTGAAATCAAAGGTACTACCACGGTAGTGGTACTAGATGATATAGAAAGCGAATACAATCGCATTATGCGAGAAGCCGTGGAGAAACACTGGAAGATTACGCCCGTTAAATTTACAACTGAGTCAAAGAAGATTCTCTTCTCCGCGAATAGAGACTATTCTTTGCTGATGAAAAATCAAGCCGTTCGGGTAGAAAAACGTGTGAAAGGAGATTTCGAAATCCATTTTAACGAGATAGCACTTTATCCCAGTTATCGCATAGTGGAGAATGAAGACTTACATGCCCGGGATGCCTATGCAAAAATACGAGTAGACTCTCTACACAAGTCGGAGACCTATCTCTACAAGTTGGAGGGACTCATCCATTCTATGCACAATTTCTTAGTCTATGCTTCCGAAGGGAACATTCGCAAAAATACCTATGCAAAAGACATGAAGCGTTTCTTAAATCGCGATGCTTCTGACCTTTCCTCCAAAACACTTTACATCACTTCACAGGATTTAGCAGAAGAATACCAGCCCTTCATGGAGGCCTATGAACATTCTGTGAAGTTTGTCGAAAAAGACCAATTGGAAGCAAAGATAAGATCTGGAGATCCCAGAGCTGCTTTTTTGCACATTCATCCCCTCGTTTCCCAAATTTATGTAGTGGACATTGCTACTGGTAAGATCCTGTATGGCAATAGGACAGAACAATACAAGAAATTGACCATAGAAGATATTGAGAATCTCTCCCGGGCTGGGAAAAAACGCGAAAAAGGATGGAAACGTTTTTTCAGATAGTTGACTGAATCAATTTCTCACTGAAGTTCCACAGCTCCTCCGCTAATTCCATGTTTTGGGATGTGGAGGAACTAGGAGCTACGCGCTTCTTGACCAGGTATTCTCCACTTAACTCTGCGGCATTAGGAGAGGTAGCCAGGTATATAATAGTTTCAGCCCCTTTCTTAACAGATTTACCCATTGACAAGAATCCAGCCTGTAACAACCAGTTAGCGCGACGGGTAATTCGGGTGCGAATAACCCCAGGATGAAGGGAATTTACCGCTACCTGTTCCTCCTTAAGTCGTTGGGCCAAAGATCGCGTAAAGAGAATATTAGCCAATTTGGACTGGCCATAAGCCCGAAGACCTGAATAGGGTCGTTCATCCCCTTCTTTTACGGGAGTCTTCCAGTACTTGAAGGGGATATCTTGTCCTTTATGAGCGGTAGAAGAGACATTGATGATGCGGGAAGGAGCAGAATCCTTGATGAGTGGCATCAGCAATTGGGTCAGGTAGAAAGGAGCCAGGTGGTTAACGGCAAAAGTAGCCTCCCATCCATCTGATGAGGGAATTAATTTGGGGAAAAAGGCACCTGCATTATTGATGAGTACATCTAAGCGATCAAATTTAGCCAAATATTCTTCTGCAAAATGTTTTACCTGCGTAAGAGACATGAAGTCGCAGGGAAGGACATGAATGGAATCATTTTGCGATTTTGTGATTAGTTCCTGGCGAACTTCTTCTCCTCTAGCTTTGTCCCTGGAATTAAAAATAACTTTGGCTCCCTGGGTCGCCAGTTCCAAGGCTGCTGCCTTACCGATTCCACTGGTCGCTCCGGTAACCAGAACAGTCTTTGATTGCATGAGAGATAGAATTGGAAATTTTGTTCCTACTCGTGCCGTAAATATGAAAAAGGCTTAATCAAGGGAAATTCTAGTTCCTTTGGGGATCAAGGAGAATTGTTGCTCGGCTTTCTGTACGTATGTGTTTGCCATTTTTGTTTCTCCCAGGTGCTTGTAAACTATCCCCAGAGCCTGATAGAGCTTCCCCAACTCTTCCGCAGTAGCCCCCTTTAAATCGGGATCTCTGCTGAGATAGTTTTCCTCCAGCTCCTTAAGGGTAGCATTTGCTGCCTCATAAAGTCCTTCTCCGACATACAAGATGCCTCTTTTATATAATACCTGATCCAATAGGTATCCCACCTTATTAGGAGAAGTAGATTTGACTTTATTTAAAAGTGAATAGGCACTCAGGTAATACGCTTCAGCTTGTTCAAAAGCCATTTCCTTTGCAAAACGATCACCGGCATTGCAATGGTTAATGGCCCGATTCATAAGCTCATTAATGTCTGTGGGATCAGTAGGTTTAGGGGCTAATTCAACGGGGAGTTTTGCTGACGAGACATCATCCGTCCTTTCCATATGGGTAGCTAAGGCAGAAGCAGGGAGAATTGCAGCTCCTGCGATTTCCTTTCCTGCCATGTCTCCTTGAAAAGCTGGTAAGACAGCTGTGAATAAAACGATGACAATCCCCAGCGTCCAAAGCCCCGTCATCAGCTGAAGGATCAACGAGTCAGTAGAACCCATACCTTTTTGAGAGAAATCTTTTGCCTTGGAATCAGACATAGTCAGAGCAAGCTTATACTTCAATGATCGGTAAAATTGGACGGAAAAACAAGTTTGGCTGACAGCAGGACTCCCCATTTATAAGCTTCTGGAAAAGAAGGAAAAGGGCAGGCTAAAATTTTTAACAAAAAATGCTAATTTATTTTGCATTACTAATTTTTTTATCCTATGTTTGACATGTAGATCAAACAAAAACCAATTATGTTAGCATCCTACACATTTAATTCCACCTACCAACCCCCGGTTGAACAGACGCATTCCTTGCCCAGGCTACGTCTGCTAGAGGGTGGAAAGTTTCAGCCTGGCGACTTTGCCCCTGTTGTCATCAAGCAAGAGCAATCCGTTAGATTGAAATTCTTTCAATGGAACGGTTTCGAAGAAAAGGCTCCTGAGAGCAAGCCCTACATCCTGGCCAGCCAAGCCTTTAGTAAAAATGAATATTACCCCCTCATTCGGCAGCAACGCTGTCTGATTCCCGTAGACGCCTACTATGTATCTTCTGGCAAGGGACTCGCTTACAAAGTCTCCTGCCCAGAATTAGGCATGTTCTGCTTTGCAGGTGTTTACAGAGAATGGCGGGATAAGGAAAAGGTCTTGCGTCAAAATTTCTCTATTTTTTCTACGCAAGCCTGCTCGTCGCTAAGCTCCTTTGGGCTGCTCATGCCTTTAATTCTTCGTCGTCAGGACGAACGCATCTGGCTCAATACCCATGCCAAACTCCAGTACATTTCCCAGTTGCTGTTCCAGCCCTGTTCGCTCCCTCTGGCCGTACATCCGGTTTATAACCTTATGGAAACATCCGAGGCACATCCTAAGCAGATTGCTGCCTAATTGGCAATCGTATTTTCCTTCCTTTCCCCTTTGACGCACTGGTGAGGCTGTCTCAACTCTTGAGATAGCCTCCGCCTTTTGGGGGAATTTGGAGGAGGGAGGAGAGAGAGGAAAAGCGGTTAGACTACAGGCTAAACAATTAGGTGTTAGGGGAGAGGAGAGAGTTCTTAGGCCTATTGCCTCACTCCTCTCCCCTATCGGCTCACATCCTAAAAAACTGGATCATTGACCGTGGACTACTCCCTACGAACTCCCAATATCTCTCCCATTGGGCGCAGTGAAGCGCATTTGGATATAATCGTATACCTTACTGACTCTCAAGTTGGTGGTAGAAGGGCCCGTCCGAATATATAGGGCATCTTCCTTATGATCCTTGTAATAAGCTGGCAAAGTTGCCGCTTCACAGTCTACCCGCAGTATGTACTTTTCATCAATTTCTTCAATCTCAAACCGGATAAACTTTAGATGGATAGCGCCAATATGCTCCTTGATTTGATTAGTCAGATGAAGCAACATTTTGTCATGGCTAAGAAATCGCTCCTGACCTATCCCCAATACCACTCCATCATCCTGGACCCCTACCAGTACAGTGTCCCTCCGCGAGAGTTTAGAAAAGCCGTAATGGTCTTGAGAATGGCCCGCTCAGTCAGTTTATCATTTCGTTGCTTTTCTACATCCCAACGAATAGAAGACTTAAACTCTACATAGTCATTTTCCCCTCCCTGGATAAGCTCAGAAGTGGAAATCTGCTCGCGAGACCTCAGGTAATTGGTCACTTTCTTGGCGAGGGCACGAATAATTTTTAACGAAACCTGAGGAGGAACAATGGCATCATCAAATAGGCTACTGCCATTGAAGGCCAAAAGGGTAGATTCTTGTAATGCACGGATACTCCCCGTACGCACATTTTCGTTTATCACTGCAATCTCTCCAAATAAATCTCCCTTTTGAAAAGTCTTTACCTGATTGTTGCGGAGGTATAAAATGAAAGACCCGGCTTCTACTAAGTAGAAATGCCGGGCTTCCTGATTAATCGCAAATACGAGTTGATTGGGTTCATACTCCTGCCGCTCCATGATCTTCATGAGATATTTCAACTCTTCATCTTGGAGTGAGGAAAAAATCGGGTTATTTCTGAGTATTTCTTGCATAAACCTGAATCCTATTAATCAATCAACTCATCTCATAAACTTTAATCTCCCGTTGGAGGTGTCTGCTTTAGGATAATCGCATCGACCTGTTTTTGTCTTACTAGCTCATTAATAGCCGGGAGTTTGGTCGACTTCAGTTGTTCCCACTTGCTAATTTCTGTATCTATTTTTCCGCTAACTTCCTGATAAAAATTTCGAGCTTGGTCTGTAGGAGGAAAGTCTCCTCTCCCACTCAAAGCGCCTACATGAGCCAGTTTATTATTGAGTTTAATTGGAAAGTTCAGCGGATCCTGGCGACTGCGGTTTTTCGTTTGGTACAGACTTTTTTCTATCTCCGACATTTCTTCGTCCAAATCTTCACAGGCCTTTACAATATCGGCATAGACACTATCTTCCTTGATCCGCTTAGTGAGTGTCTCCATTTGAGTCCTTGCATCCCGTATGTCTAGAATTGTCTGGTGGGTTTCAGAAAGCTTATCCCTTACCTGGATCAGAAAATCGAACTGCTGCTGGAGTTGAGCCAAGGAGGAACTGGATCTTGGGTCCTTCAAAATCTCAAAACGCTGTTCAATCATTTCTTCTCCTACTTTCAATCGAACTTTATACGTACCGGGGACAGCCTGTGGTCCACGGGTACTGCCTGCCCACATGATCAAGCCATCAAAGCTTTTGGCATCTGAATAGCGCATATTCCAATTAAACTGATTCATCCCTTTTTTCACCTTCAGCTTTTCCTCTTTCTTCTCAGCCTTGGTACTAAATTTCTTAATCAGGCTGTCATCCATCTCCAAATATTCAAGGCTTATCTCTATTTCTGGATCGGGTGTTTGACCTAGGTAAAAGTAGGTAAGAACCCCTCCAGGGTGATTGGTCCCTGCCGTTTTGGAGCTTCGCCCTCCCCCAGACATCCTGTAGCTCGGCATAGGCTGAAACAGGTGCTGATTAGAAGAAGCCACCTCTTGAGTGAGTTGATGAAGAGGGGTTAAGTCATCAATCATCCAAATACTTCTCCCTTGGGTAGCCGCGATAAGGTTATCATTTTTGATGGCCAAATCGGTAATGGGGACAACGGGCAGATTCAGTTGAAAGGGCTTCCAACTCATTCCGTCGTCAAAGGAGACATACATCCCTGTTTCGGTTCCCGCATATAAGAGCCCTTGGCGTTTGGGATCTGCCCGCACGACCCGGGTAAAATGGGAAGGATCAATTCCCTTGGTGATTTCGCGCCATTTGGCACCATACTCTGTAACATGGTACAGATAGGGCTTATAATCCCCCAATTTATACCGAGTCCCTGCTACATACACAGCTCCTTTGTTGAAGGGATCGGGGTCTACACTGTTAAACATCATCCACTCGGGAACCTTGCTAGAAGTCACATTATCCCAGGATTCTCCCCCATTTTTACTCACGTAGAATAGCCCATCGTCGGAGCCACTCCAGAGGAGATCCCTTTCGTAGGGAGATTCGCAGGCGGCAAAGATGGTACAATAGTACTCTACACCAGTATTGTCCTGGGTGATCGGACCTCCCGAACTCTTCAACATGGAAGTATCATTTCGGGTCAGATCAGGGCTGATCAACTTCCAAGATTGTCCCTCGTCGGTGGAAACATGGAGGTGGTTAGAGGCTACATACAGTTTGTTCTCGTCATGAGGAGAAAAGAAAATGGGGAAATTCCACTGAAAGCGGTACTTCATCCCTTCAGCTCCATAGCCCATGGGATTATCTGGCCAAACGTTCACGGCGCGAACCTCATTGGTTCCGTGATTTACCCGGGTCAAAAATCCACCATAGCTCCCTCCGTATACAATGTCATTGTTTTTAGGATCTGGAGCGAGGTGTGCCGATTCCCCGCCTGCACTGGGCTCCCAATCTCTTTCCCCTATACTACCTCCGTCCGTGCGGTGGCGAATACGTAGGGTAGAATTGTCTTGCTGGGCTACATATATGCGGTAGGGAAAATCGTCATCCGTAACCACCCGGTAGAATTGGGCAGTAGGCTGGTTGTAATAGGTGGACCAATTCTCTCCTCCATCATAGCTAATTTGTGCCCCTCCATCGTCAGCCATGATCATCCGCTGATTGTCTTCTGGTGCAATCCACATGTCATGGTGGTCTCCGTGTGGGGCGTTGGAAGCCGTAAAGGATTTTCCTCCGTCTGTAGATTTGTGGTAAGCTACATTTACTACATATACGATATCTTCATCCTGCGTATCTGCATAAATACGGGAGTAATACCAGGCCCTTTGCCTGAGTGCGCGGCTTTCGTTGGTTTTACTCCAGGTGGCCCCTCCATCATCAGACCGAAATACCCCCCCTTCTTTCGCCTCAATTATGACAAATACCCGATTGGAATTCACTGGGGAAACAGACACCCCCATAATACCAAGCGGTCCCTTGGGCAGGCCTTGATTGGCAGAAATTTTGGTCCAAGTATCTCCCCCATCTGTACTCTTCCAAAAGTCAGAACCTTCTCCCCCACTGGATAGACTGTAGGGGGTACGACGAATCCGCCAGGTGGTGGCAAAGAGTATACGGGGATTGGAGGGATCCATACACAGATCTACTGCACCTGCATCAGCATTGGCGAACAAAATCTTTTCCCAGGTGGAGCCCCCATCCTTTGATCTATAAACCCCTCTTTCCTCAGAGGATTGATAGAGATCTCCCATAACCGCGGCATATACGAGATTGGGATCATCCGGATGAATTTGTATCCGAGGAATATGACGAGAGTTTTCCAGTCCGATGTGTTTCCAGGTTTTTCCGGCATCTACACTCTTGTACATACCATATCCATAGGAGACATTCCCCCTTACCGTTACCTCTCCCCCTCCTACATACAAGACATTGTTGTCGGATTGGCTGACCGCCACAGCACCTATAGATCCCCCAAAGTATCCATCTGAAATATTCTCCCAGGTAGAGCCCCCATCTTGGGTCCGCCAAACCCCTCCCCCAGTAGCTCCCATGTAGAAGAGCGTTGGCTTGCCTGGTACGCCCGTCACTGCAGCAGACCGGCCTCCTCTGAAGGGGCCGACGAGGCGCCACTCTAGCGCATTGTATAGAGAATCGTCATAGTCGAGCGAAGGCCTATCCAATCTAAAGGAAGAGGCGCCTTGATTTTGACTAAAAAGGAAGGGTACTGAGCAGCTCAGAACCATTGCCCATACCAAGGTCTTGAGAATTTGTAGGTTCTTCATTGGGTTTAGGTTTAGTAAGAGTCCTTAATTTAGAGTCAACCCCTATAGAGAAGTGGGTTTAGCGGGTAAATTTACCGAAAAAAAAGGAGTCGATGACGAATATCTCAAATTTCGCTAATTTTGGAGAATGTCTCATGTAGTTGCTATTATCGGAAGACCCAATGTGGGGAAGTCTACCTTGTTTAATCGCCTCATTGAGGAGCGAAAAGCCATCGTAGATGATATGAGTGGCGTAACCCGAGATCGAAATTATGGGTCGGTTGAATGGAATGGCCAACAATTCTCCCTAATTGATACCGGGGGCTACGTCCCAGATTCAGAAGACGTCTTTGAAGCGGCTGTTCGTGAACAGGTCCATATCGCTATGGAAGAAGCCGATGTGCTCATCTTCCTGGTAGATACCATGACAGGTCCCACCCCGCTGGATGTGGCCTTTGCCCATATTGTAAGACAAAGCCCCAAAAAAGTACTCTTAGTAGCCAATAAGGTCGATAATTTCGACCGAATAGATGAAATCTACGCCTTTTATGAATTAGGGTTGGGAGATATGATGGCGGTTTCAGCTATAAATGGTTCGGGGACAGGGGAGCTACTGGATAAGGTACTGACCATGCTCCCGGAACTTCCCGAGGAAGAGGAAAGCCTTGTGGGTATCCCCAAACTAGCCGTGGTAGGCAGACCGAATGTGGGCAAATCTAGTTTGGTGAATTCCTTATTGGATAAGGAAGTGAACATTGTCACCCCTATTGCTGGAACGACACGGGATAGCGTAGATTCACGCTACCGCGCTTTCAACCAAGACCTGATCCTGATCGACACAGCGGGGCTGCGCAAACGCGCCAAAGTCAAGGAGAACATTGAGTTTTACTCTACGCTGAGAACCATCCGAGCGATCGAGTACTGCGATGTCGCGATTTTGATGATCGATGCTACCCTGGGTCTGGAACAGCAGGATCTCAGCATTTTGGGGCAAATTCTCAAAAATAAGAAAGGGGTAGTCATTCTGGTCAACAAATGGGACCTTATCGAGAAAGAGACCAATACTGCCCGGGATCTGGAGAAGGAAATACGCAATAAAACGGCCCCATTTACCGACATGCCTATCCTATTTGTATCGGCTCATGAACGTCAGCGGCTCTTGAAGGCGCTGGAAGTCGCCATGGAGGTCTATGAAAATAAGTCTCGCAAGGTTTCTACTTCCCGACTCAATGAGGTCATGCTGGAAGCCATCGAGCGGCACCATCCACCAGCTATGCGAGGCCACCTTATACGCATTAAGTATGCCACTCAGATTCCAGCCGCTGTCCCAACTTTCCTGTTTTTTGCAAACCGACCCAAACTGATTCCAGAATCTTACAAGCGCTATTTGGAGAACCAGTTGCGCAAAAACTTCCAGTTCACAGGAGTTCCTTTGCAGGTCTTTTTCAGGAAAAAGTGATCAACATTTTGAGGAAAAATACGTATATTAATTTCCAGTTCACAGGAAGTCTGTTCCTTTGCAGGTCTTTTTCAGGAAAAAGTGATCTTTGGTTGTATCGGCCTCCCAACTGATATAAATGACAAAGAAGCTATACGATCTATGATATATGAAAATCATAGCTAGTGAAAAAGTATTTCCTAGACACAAATATTCTACTGGATTTCCTGGCTAATAGAGAGCCATTTGGAAGATTAGCACTTAAGATTTTCAATAAGGGCCTAAAAGAAGAATGGGAATTGTGGTCCTCCGACAATTCCATTACCACTACTTATTATTTCTTGAGTAAAGATTTAGGAAATAATGAGGCCAAATCACAAACGACCCAACAATTCTTCTTTTTTATTCTCATACTCCAGAAAGGTCAATTTCCCATCATTGTAGCGTTCGTAGAGCATATCGATGGTGCGCATGATTTCATCGCGCATATTGAGCCAGTCCAACTCGGTGGTGCTATAGCCGGAATAGTCGCGCACCTTATCCATCTGCTTTTGGGATTTGGGGTCGTAATGTCTTACGGCTTCGAATAGCCTTTTTAAGGTTTTGGCTACCTGTTCATTTTTTACCGAAAATTTGTGCGGGACCAATTGGGCATTTTGATTGACAAACAAGGTGATTTTGCTGCCATCGTGTTGAAATTCTTTCACATCCTCCATGAGAAAAAAACCACCCGGATAGTAGCAGGCATCCCGGGTAAATAAGACATAGCCCGAACTAAACAAGCCTCCGTAATCGTGCATGGCAACGACATCCGAAGGGCTGTTAATCCTTCGGTCTTTTAACAACAACTTTCCCAGTTTTACCGCAGGAAGGTTGGGGACTTTGAATAAGTTGTTGCGGTCATCTTCCGGAAACTTGTCTTTGATCAATTCTGAATAATTCATATCGCGCTGAAGGATTGGGCTTCTATTCGGGAAATCTTTCCAAATTTAGGGAAAAGTCCGGGTCTCCCTAACAAACATTACTTTTGTTTAACTATATTCAAACAAATTTCAGATTTACATAGTTATAATCTGTTAACTTGTAATAGATTCCTAGTAAAACCCTAATATTCTCCGAGAATGAATAACTTTTTTAAAGAATGGAAAAGTGATTTTCCTGCAGGTCTAATCGTATTCCTGGTAGCCATCCCCCTATGTTTGGGGATTGCCCTGGCATCAGGAGCACCCTTATTTTCCGGTCTTATTGCCGGTATGGTAGGTGGTCTGGTTATTTCTCTACTCAGTGATTCCGCACTGGGGGTAAGTGGACCTGCCGCAGGCTTGGTGGCCATTGTGATCGTCGCCATCCAAGATTTGGGATTTGAATCGTTCCTCTTAGCAGTGAGCATCGCTGGTCTTATCCAATTGGCCTTAGGATTTGCCCGTGCGGGGATCATCGGGTACTATTTCCCCTCCTCTGTCATCAAAGGCATGCTGGCCGCCATTGGGTTAATTATTATTCTTAAACAGATTCCTCATGCCCTGGGGTATGACAAAGACTACGAAGGCGACCTAGCCTTTAGACAAGAAGACGGGTACAATACATTCTCAGAAATTATACATGCCATGGATTTCATAACGCCAGGGGCCATTGTTATCACCCTGGTCTGTTTAGCGATCCTCATTCTTTGGGAACGCCCGTTTATGAAAAAAGTAAAGGCTTTCAGCATTATTCAGGGACCCTTAGTAGCTGTAATTGTGGGTATTGTGTTGAACCTGGTATTCAAAAACTTCCCCAACCTGTTGCTAGAACCTGAACATATAGTGGCTATTCCTGTAGCCTCTGATTTTACGAGTTTTGTCAATCAATTTACGCTGCCCGATTTTTCAGCCATCTCTAACATGCAGGTTTATACGGTCGCCCTTACGCTTGCCATAGTGGCAAGTATCGAATCCTTGCTTTGTGCGGAGGCAACTGACAAACTCGACCCCTATAAGCGGACCACCAATCTCAACACGGAATTGAAAGCCCAGGGTGTTGGTAACCTTATTTCTGGATTGATCGGTGGATTGCCTGTAACTCAGGTTATCGTAAGATCCTCCACCAATATCCAATCGGGAGGTAAGACCCGGGCCGCTGCCTTTTTCCATGGAGTTCTGCTGCTACTCTGTGTCGCATTGATCCCCAATATCCTCAATCTGATTCCACTGGCAAGTTTGGCGGCTATTCTGTTTATGGTAGGCTATAAGCTAGCCAAACCCTCGAAGTTCAAAGAAATGTTTCAATTGGGATGGACTCAGTTTGCTCCCTTTGTCATCACTATTATTGCGATTCTTCTCACAGACCTATTGATCGGCATTGGCATCGGTGTGGTAGCTGCCGTTTTCTTCATCCTCAAGAACAATTATCAGAATTCTTACTGGCTGCATAGTGAAGAAACAACTGATGGATCAAAGCTGAAATTGGTCCTTTCCGAAGATGTATCCTTCCTAAATAAAGGAAGTATTCTTAAAACCCTAAAAGCAATTCCTCCTAAATCCAGTGTTATCATTGATGCTACTGACTCTGTTCATATTGACCAGGATGTATTGGATATATTGGAAGATTTCCGCACTAAAGCTGCTTTTAAAGAAATAGAATTGGAGGTTCGGGGTATAGGAGAAGCCAAGGAAGTGAGCAGACCTGTGAAAGGCAATCTTGCCCGTAACAAGGATCTGGTGGAGAAAGATCTTCAGGTAGCCGGGAATCCAGAAAATAATCGCCCTTCTGGATGATAGACCTAGAAATTAGGGAATCCAGAAAAGTAACATAGAATCAAAAAGGCGGAATAAATCCCGCCTTTTTGATTTATAAATGATTATTTCTTTTTCTTCTTTTTGCTTGCCTTGGCCAGGGGATTGAAATCCAGGCAACGCTGAATCCATTTTTCTAGCGACTCATCCGCGTCAAAGCCTTCAGGAGAAATAAATACATACCCTTTCATCGGCCTGCCGGTGAAATCCATGGGATGACAACCGGGCTCCTCCATGGCAGAATTAGAAGCATCTTCCCCTATTCGTGCCATCAGTAAATCCATTTGCTTCTTTTTGTCGAAGTGAATCCCACAGCACATTTTCCCGTCTACCATGAAGCATAGGCCGCCCATCATTTTTTTCTCCTCAAAACCGGCCCCTTTCTCCTTAAACTGGAGTCGAATGCGATCTGCTAAATGTTCATCATATGCCATATCAATCTGTCATTTGAATGAATTGTTGTATCAAAGCGACCAGGGTTTCTGGACAATCTTCCTGGCAGAAATGACCTGCCTCGGCAATTTTCACGATGGGGCCACGAGGAAAAAGTCGCTTAAAATCCTGCATAACTGTTGCAGGGGGCATCGCCTGGTCCATCATGCCTTCGGCCAACATCGCCGGTATAGCCCTCAGTTTTTCCAATTTCCCCATTTTGAGCCCTTCCACTACATATTCCGTTATACGGTTTTCCACGACATCTAGGGGGAACTCTACCGCTGCAACGGCTTCTTCTTTATTGGGAAAAGGCATAGAATAGGCCCTAATCCACTCTGGAGTGACAGCTGCAGAATTGTGAAAGTATAATTTCTTCATAATGGATAGAACGGAAGAACCCATATTCTCCATAATGGGGCGATAGGTCCCATCCTCGTTTCTGGCTTTTACCCATTGAAACCAGGAGGAGTCTTTCAAATCAGGCACATCAGATATGGTCTCTTCAGTCTTAGGCTTATCTCTCACGGCTTTCCCAAAACCCAACATGGTATTCATGAGACACAGACGCTTGATTCGCTCAGGATGTCTCAGAGCAAAAGACCCTACAATGGGTCCTCCCCAATCTTGGGCGACAAAGGTGATGTTTTCTAGGTCCAGTTCCTCCACCAATCCAATCAGGTTTTGGACATGGGTCTTGAAATGATAGGGCTTATCCGTTGGAGTTTCACTTTTCCCAAAGCCCATGTGGTCTGGGACGATGACTCGGTGAGACTTGGACAGAGGAGGAATAAAGTTTCTGTACAAATATCCCCAAGTGGGCTCACCATGAAGGCAAATAATGGGTTCTCCCTGTCCTTCGTCAACGTAGTGCATTCGAAAGCCATTTACCCTAGAGAAATGAGGTCTGAAAGGGAAGGTGCCCCCAAAAGTTTCATGAGCAGGTACCATTTGTAAGTGGTTTATGATCCAGGATTAAGATAGCCAATTTTTTTTTCCCTCTAAAAAAGCTTCTTGGGTTTGGTGGCGACAAAGTCCTTGAGGTAATAAGGTTCAAACTGTCCGAGATCTTCAAAGGATTTACTTTGAAATTTTTCGAACAAATGCGGCCCCATATAGGAGGTAGAAGACAGAATATCAGGTAAAAAAATGGCATTTTTTTGAGCTTCTAGAACGGGGATGCATTTTTTCACACCATTCCCCACGAAAATCACTTTTCGCTGGCTCAGAATATCCTCAAAAGCGTTCTCATCGATAATTTTGGCATGAATGGGGGCTTTGACATTCATCTGTTCATCAAAAACCGCTGTATAAACCTCCATCCGCCGGGCATCAATCATAGGCACGATCTGTGCACCAATTTGCTGAGCCAAAGTCTGAGCCTGTACAGCCAATGCCATCAGGCTGTCATAGGAAAGGAGGGCTAGATCTTTCGCCATGGCAAGGCCTTTGGCCGTGGAAACCCCTACTCGCAAGCCTGTGTAGGAACCCGGCCCCTTGCTAACTGCTACTGCATCCAACTGAGAAAGTTCCACCTTTAGGTTTTTCAGTACATCCTG
Organism: Bacteroidia bacterium; assembly: GCA_965263105.1. Classification (GTDB taxonomy): domain Bacteria; phylum Bacteroidota; class Bacteroidia; order J057; family J057; genus JBCCTX01. The sequence continues at coordinate 85,365 of CBDHGL010000006.1, forward strand.
AATCATCGGAAGTAGCAGCCTAGCATGGCTACGAGGGACACGGTATTCTAGCTCCCCCAATAGTTCTGTAGCTCCGAACAGGGCCACAGAGGCTATGTCAGTGGAACTTTCAATTGCGAGTATGTATGGATTGGGAGTATCCAACGTATTTGGGTTAATTGGGGTTTAGGTACTGTAATTATACGGCCTTCCTCCCGCTTCTTCAAAACTAGGCCATCTCGGGATGCAGGCATAAAAGGCCTGATCTCCTAAATCGGGCAGAAATAGCTGGAAAATCCAATAATCATCCAAGGCTTCTCCATTGGGGGGAGGGGTCATATCCCCCAACTCATCTTCTGATAATTGGTAAATGCGGGATGGAATGAGGAACAATCTCCCTTTCTTTAGGTACCGATGAATCTGAAGGCTAATCGCTTGCTGATAAGCCTGGGGAGACTCGAAAGAGGCTTCTTGTATATCCTCTCGGTGAACCTGGGAAACTACATAGAACAAGGATTGCTCAGTCAAGTAGTCATAGAGGTAGGTATTAACCATTTGTCGTATGACCGAAGGTATATTTCGCCACCAGGGATCATAGGTATCGTGCTGCAAGGCCAATTCTCCTGGATCGATATCCCATTGGAGGGCCTCCAGTTTAAAATCTTTGAGAAGAATTTCCTTGATGCGATCTCCTGTAGGGGCACCTTTGGGGATAAACGCATCATTCCAACTGTCATCTATTCCTCTTCCTGCTCTCGCCTTATTTATCAATACACGAATATCGGTTTGCCCAGGAAAATCAACGCCAAAGTACCAAAAACTGTCTAAGTCAAGGGAAAAATTGGGGGGAAGGGGAAAGGATGGCACTCCAGATGAAGAAGTATCTTCTTCCGAAATCAGAAATACCCGAAAGCCATTACGTAAATATTGATCGATATAAGATCGGGCCGTTCGCTTTGGGTCTGGCCAAATCTCTTCGGTCAGGTGGTCGTAGAAAGACAAACTACTCTCTCGGTTGTAAATGCCTTGGTCCAGGCTTGCATATAAGGCTAATTCCCAGCTTTGTTTATTCTGAGGATAGGTCAATTCCTGCCTATTGGCCTCCTCCCCCAGTATGCGCCAAGAATATCTGTCCCAACCTAGCATTTTCCCCAAAACAAAGGAAACTCGCGCTTCGGCAGGAGATTGCTTGGAAAAATAAATTTGGGTATAGGCATTTCCCGCTTCACGAGGGACAAAGCTAAGAAAGCGGAACAAGGGTAAGTCTGGTAATTCCAACCCAAATATCCAATATTTTTCTTCCATATCTTCCTCCCAGGTCCCCAAGGGTAACTCGAAGAAGTGTTCTACCCCCTTTCTGTCTCTGGGAATGAGAGATATTTTTCCTCGATTGACGAAGCTCCGAACCGCAGCAGGAATCCATTCTGGCCCCTTTTTGTCTAAAAACCTAAAATCTACCAAATGAGCTAATCTCAATACCCCACGGGTTTGGTCATGAAGTAAGGTATCAATTCCTCGGTAGAGCACTTCTTCAAAAGGTTCTGAGCTCCCAAACTCTCTTTCTTGCGCTTGCACCTCTAGCTGCTCAATATTCCAGGTGAGTTGGGAGAGGTCCAAGCGCGCTCTTACGGTCTGAATTAATTCCCTTTCAAATTCAGACTCCGTCAACGGCTGATTTTCAAACCATTCTTTGGCTTCTTGTGTAAAGGGGAAATGGTCGAAGATGTATGTTAAAGTCCTTTCCTCCGTAGGCGTAACTCTCCTTCTATCCTGGGCTGCTTGGAAAAGGGCTTGAACATCGCTAAGGGTTATTTTTTTGTCCGGATTGTCCGCCTGGAATTTTTCAGCGCTTTCTAATAGAGAGCGTTCATATCGCTTTCCATTGATGATTTTATAGTAGCTCATTAAGGATGTGGTTTGGGCGATAAGTATACATAATTTTTTGTGTTTCACTAAAGGCAGTTAGCTTTTTGGCCTAATTTGTTTTTTTTCAAAAAAAATTATCTTTATGTTGATTCCCAATTAGGAACAAACTCCCCATCGTATTTCACCAAGGGTCTTCATGCGCTATCAGAAATCGCGAACCAGGCTTATCTTGCTTACCCTTTTCACCGGATGGGTGGGGGGGCACAGGTATTACCTAAGGCAGTATACCCTGGGTTTTCTGTATACAGTCCTATGCTGGACCTTTATTCCGCTTGTCCTGAGTATTATAGACCTCATCGTTATTATAAGCTCAGACAAAAAACGCTTTATTAAAAAATATTATCGCTCTCAGTCCACGAAGCCCATCAACCACTTTCAGAATTTTGTTCATGATGACTACCCTTTCCAATACGAGCTTACCTTACACAATCTATTAGCCTCCTTGCATTTCACTCCAGGGAACATTTTCATTTATAAGTGGCTAAGGGTAAATGGACAACCTATACAAGAGGGAGAACCTATCTGCCAAGTTGTCATTGAGGAACCAGAAACGGGCAGACTTCTGCTTTGGAAGCTTGCATCCCCGAAAGCAGGCATACTTCAATATTCTCGAGGCAGTCATACTCGGATAATTCCTCAAGAAGTTTTGGGTTATATTTTGTATAAGCCCATTATGTTGGAAAAAGGGTCCCAGTCAACCGTACAACAACCAGAAATAAGCTTGGATATGGAAAAAGTGTGGGCAAATGAAAACCCCAAACGACCCAACCCCCTATTCAATTTCATATATAACAGCATCGAAAGTGATATCCTCAAACCTTTGGAAGCTTTACGCCACAAATTTGGGTTTAGCGCATTGAAAAAGAGCTTCCCTCCCCAAACAAATAGCCCTAAGTCCCAGGTTAATTCTCCTAACTCCATTCCCGAAGAGTCCCCAGTCAGTTCGAAAGTTTCCATGCCTAGCCAACAAAATTTAGTCGAAGTGGGCGGTGAAGGAAGCTTCTGAATATTTTTTGGCATATCGTGTTGAATACCTGTTCCTTAACGCCGGAAGAGTTGAATTCGAACTTCACGCCATGAATTTCGTATACACAGTTAAATCGTTGCGTTAATATTTTATGAGAAAGTATTTTTTTAAAGACAATAACCATCTTACTCCTGGTGAGATGGCCCAGATTTCAGGTGTTCCCTTTCCCGTTGTTCGCCGCATTTTGCAGCGTAACCGAGTCATGCCGACGCAGGATGCTAAGTATGATAGGACCTTTTTATCATTGATAGTAGAAGAGTATGCAGGGATTCGAGAATTGGAGATTATTCATGCCCTGGCGAGAAATGAAAGAAGGATCAGTCAGAGAGACTTTATAGAATCTGAAGTAATCGTTGCTCCCAATCAGGTAGAAACAATTGCTCAAGAGTTGGAAATACCCTCCCCCTCCAATGGGACTCACTATACCACTGAGCAACAAGAAGCTATCCGTCGATATGCACGGTTTAGGCGTTCTCCCTTTGCCTATTTATTGGGGAATGGCCCGCAACCGAAGGATTTTGAGCTACCGCAAGGGATAGAATTGCCGATGAAGATCAGCGCATAGGGCCGGAAATTCTCGGTAGAAAATTCTGTATACTTGATTCATCGCCCCTATTGTCGTTAATTACACCTACACCTAACGACATAGCTTGCCATGTACTGTATTTAGCAGGAAGGAGGCTTCTTGGTTAATGCAACAAACAGATGTATACAGAAGGACTAGCCACTCTTGATTGGATAATCATAGCAGCATTTTTTCTGCTGATGATAGCCATCGGTATATGGGCAAATAATCGGAATAAGAATACGGCTGACTATTTTACCGCTGGGGGAAAAATCCCCTGGTGGCTACTGGGATTTTCTCATCATGTTTCTGGATATAGTGGGGCTGTTTTTGTAGCCTATGCGGGCCTGGCTTATACCCATGGTTTTTCCATTTATGTGTGGTGGGCCCTCACTATTGGAATAGGGATTCTGCTAAGCCGACATCTATTCCCTCCGCTATGGCATCGCCTGCGTCAACACTATCACATACAATCCCCTCTGGAATATCTTTCTATCCGCTATGGTGTTCCTACCCAACAACTTATTGCATGGAGTGGAGTCTTGTTGAAACTCTTTGACGTTGGCGCAAAATGGGCTGCGATTGCAGTCCTGCTAAAGGTTTTTACCGGGCTTCCCTTCTATTATGGGGTTTTACTATCTGGCGGAGTATCCATCTTATACATAACCATAGGCGGGCTTTGGGCCGTTACGATTACCGACTTTATCCAGTTTCTTATCCAGATGCTGGCGGGAATAGCCATGTTTGCTGCAGCCCTTTCTCGCCTGGGAGGCTGGGACTCCCTATTTACTATCTGGGAACGCTTAGCTCCCTCTCACAGCACCCTATTCCCAGATCCTTATACCGAAGGCTTTGTACTTGCCATGTTTGTCATTAACCTATTCAGTTACAATGGGGGAAACTGGAACCTGGCTACCAAGTACATTTCGGCTCCTTCAGAGCGCGATACCCAGAAAGCCGCTTTGTTATCGGGAGTCCTCTATCTAATTTGGCCCCTAATCCTATTTTTCCCTATGTGGGCGGCTCCTATTTTACTGCCTGGGCTGTCAGACCCCACAGAGTCCTATGGTAGATTGACCTTGGAGTTACTGCCTACAGGAATGACAGGCCTTGTTCTGGCATCTATGTTCGCTGCCACCATGTCCATGACCTCCAGCGATGCAAATACCATCTCAGCGGTAATCACCCGGGATATTTTGCCCATTTTAGGTAAAAAGATACGGTTCTTACCTAGCCAGAATGAACTCAGAACCGCAAAATGGGCTACTTTTTTATTCACTTTATTCACCATTGTGATTGCCCTACAGTACCAATCTTTTGGAGGCATACTAGGGCTCATCATTTCCTGGTTTGCAGCCCTGGTAGGCCCTGTAGCAATTCCCATCCTATTGGGGATGCTTCGCCCCTTCAAGTCCTGCGACGGCAAAGCAGCTATCGGGGCTATCCTAGGTGGCTTTCTCACCTTTGCCCTCATGAAAATTTTCGATTTCCAGACCTCTTTAGCAATAGAGGTGGGCTTACCCTCCCTGGTTTCTCTATTGGTTTTCTCTATATGGGGACTTGGTAATAGAGGGTCTGAGCCAAAAAGGGAGGTTGAGGAACTGCTTAAGGCTATCCATAAGACAAAATAGTCTGTCCCTATTTTTATTTAACCGCAGAGTTTCGAAGAGAGTTAATAAGAGGAAATGAAGGAGGAGTATGTAAAAAAGAGCATTTTATGTAAGGACATCCATAGCCATACAGGGTGGGAGCTTTCCATACAGGAAAATGGGAAGGTATTTTTTCAAGAAAAAGAACCTGCTCATCACATAGCTGATTCAAACTACTTTTTAGGTAAGGGACTATTTGACCTACAAATAAATGGCTTCGCTGGAGTAGATTTCAATACCTATCCCATTCGAGAACCAGATTTTCTCCATGTAATTCAGGAATTGCTAAGGACTGGTGTAAGCTCCTTTTTCCCTACGATCATTACAAATTCAGTTGAGGCTATTTGTGCCTTACTCAGCAACCTGGACGAACTATGTAGAAACAACTCCCAAATCGCCGATTTTGTACCAGGTATTCACTTGGAAGGGCCCTTCATCTCTCCCCAAGAAGGTGCCCGAGGGGCCCATCCAGAAGCCTATGTTAGAGCCCCGGATTGGGAGTGGTTTGAACGTTTTCAAAAAGCCTCTGGTGGTCGAATTTGCCTACTCACTCTCAGTCCGGAGTGGCCCAATTCAGCAGCCTTCATTGAGCGCTGTGTTGCCAGTGGAGTCAAAGTGGCTATAGGACATACCCTGGCCAGCTCAGAACAAATTGAACATGCCATAAAGGCCGGGGCCTCTCTATCCACCCATCTGGGAAATGGAGCTCCCTTAATGCTACCTCGAAATGACAATATGATCATCCAACAACTCGCTGATCAGCGTTTGTCAGCCAGCATCATTGCAGATGGCTTTCACCTGCCCAATAGCTTCCTCCAACTGGCAATGGCTGCCAAAGGGGAAAAACTCCTGTTAGTGAGCGATAGCACCATGTTTGCCGGTATGCCACCAGGGAATTATGATTCCCATATTGGGGGCAAAGTGGTATTGACTGAGGAGGGAAAACTACACATGGTGTCATCGACCAACATGCTGGCTGGATCGGCTGTTTCTTTGCTGCACTGCGTCCAACACCTATATCAACAAGAATTATGCTCGCTGGAACAAGCTTGGGCGATGGCCTCTACCTATCCAGCTACCTTCATGCGAGAGACTTTAGAAACTGAGGCAGAGTACTCGAAATCGGATCATGTGATTTTTACGGAAGTTGATAACATGATTTCTGTAAAGGCAGTGATCAAAGCGGGGAAACTGGTATTTGCTCAGGCTTTGTTGTAGAGCTTAATGACGCTTTCACTCACCTGCTTGCCTGAAGGGCTCAACAGAAAGGCCACCGTATCCGCCAGGGCCTGGGGAGAGACCCAGGTTGAAAAATCCGCATCCGGCATAGCCTCCCGATTTATGGGGGTATCAATTATGCTGGGCACCAATACCGTGGCACGGATGTTTTTTTCTTTCCCATAGGCATTTACCAATTCGGCCAAGTGCAAAACCAAGCCCTTTGATAAAGAATAGGCCAAGGTGTGCATCCCAGACTGAGGCTCTAAGGCAGGTTTCGACCCAACCAGGATGATCTGGCCTCCTCCTTTTTGTTCAAAAACAGGCAGAAGGCTTTTTACCATGAAAAAGGCCGTCTCAAAGTTCATGTGATACATTTTGTCCAGGAGGGCTTTGTCCGTCTCCGCGAAACTCCCCATGTCAAAGCCCCCGACGCTAAGTACAGCCGCCTCCAAGCCTTCGGCATACGATTCTACAAACTGGGCAACAGCCCGTTCATCTGTCAGGTTCAGAGCTGTTGCTTTTATCCCAGCTTCAGCTAGGCTATCTGCGCTGGATTGGGAGCGTACCGTTCCCATTACCTGATAGCCTTCCTGTTGAAGTTTTTGGGCTATTACAGACCCCAGATTTCCGGAAGCTCCTGTGATGATGACAGATGGGTTCATTGGGTTTGCATTTTAAAGAATGACATGATCGATATAGCAGGGTGAAGATAAAAAAGGTCTGGAGAATAGTTTTGCACAATTATTAAAAAAAAAATAAATCGATAATTATCTCAAAGAATCACCAGATAAGAATAATTGTATTATTATTTAGCTTTTTATTGTTTAAATTAGCACACTTTTCCCTAATGGCTTCTGCAAGTCAATAAGGTTTTTCTAGAGACCCAAAAAGTATCCATATATAGAAACTTTTCCTTAATTTTACGTAAGCTAGATAGTCATATGAATCCCCTATTTGAAGTAATTTTACTTGAAAATGCGAGAAACTTTTTATTAGAGATTGACAAAAAGGCCAGGAATAAAATCATATATAATATTGATAAATCTCGATTTCTGCTAGACCCTAAGCTATTTAAAAAGTTGAATACAGATATTTGGGAATTCCGGACGGTGTACAAAGAAATTGCGAAAGCTACTTCCATAATGAAAAAGTACCTAGATCTTTAAAACCGCTCATGGAAAAAAATAATCACATAAAAGCCTATTCCTTTAACCAAATAAAAGAGGAATTAATCGGGCCCATTGGAGAGCCTGAAAGAGATATGTATGAGTTTGAATTGAAAATGGAATTGATTGGGGAAATGATTAAAAAGGCACGTTTAGAGAGAAAATTAACCCAGGCTCAATTAGGAGAATTGGTAGGGGTTCAAAAAGCTCAAATTTCTAAACTGGAAAAAAGTGCTAACAATGTTTCGGTAGCTACCATACTTAAAGTTTTTAGTGCGTTAAAAGCAAAAGTCAAATTCTCGGTAGAGTTACTAAACCAAGAGGTCGAATTGAGCTGATTCTGAAAAATCCCTGATACTCAAATAAATACTAGATATTAAGCCAATTAGTCCTATCTTACGGCCTCGCTTATTTTGCGATCGACCATAGCTGTCCGAGCTTAGCCGCCTTGCAGAAATTGTCGTGACCTCCAAACGAATAATCTGCTCGACTATGGTTCGATACAAGTTTTCCAAAACTGAAGATAAGGAATTTGCAACTGTTCTGAGGCAACGTGTAAAAAGCTATTTCCAGGAAGAGGAAATCAGCATCAAAGGCAATTCTCATATGGCCTTTAAGTCCGTTGCCATCATGAGCATCTACTTTCTCCCCTTTCTGTATATGCTCACGGCAGATACCCCCAGCATTCCCCTTCTTTGCGGACTCTGGATGATCATGGGCCTGGGTAAAGCCTTGATCGGTACCTCTGTCATGCACGATGCCCTGCACGGATCCTATTCGGAAAAAAAGCATATCAACACCCTCATGCACATTTCCGCGCTGGTAGTGGGCGTCTATCCCAAAACCTGGAAGTTGCAGCACAATATCCTTCACCATACCTATACCAACATCGACCATGCAGACGACGACCTCACCCCCATAGGCGTATTGCGCTTTAGCCCCAACCAAGAGTTGAAGTGGTTTCACAAGTACCAGCACATTTATGCCCTTTTCTTCTATTCTATGGTGACCGTAGCCTGGTCCATCTCGAAAGACTTCGTCAAATTGACCAAATACCGAAAAATGGGACTGGTAAAAACCCCAGGAGCTTTCTGGAAAAATATCGGACTCATTATCTTGAGTAAGATTTTCTACTTCTCTCTCATCCTGGGTCTTCCTATGGCAGTACTGCCATACTCCCCGGGCACCATCCTATTAATGTTCCTGTTGATGCATGTAGTGACTGGAATTACCCTGAGTATGATATTTCAACTCGCCCACATCGTTCCGTCCTCCTCCTTCCTGGAGCCCGAAGAGCCCCATATCGATGACAATTGGTATGTGCATCAGTTGAACACCACGGCCAATTATTCCACACAGAATTCCGTTTTGACCTGGTTGATCGGTGGCTTAAACCATCAGGTGGAGCACCACCTTTTCCCCCATATTTGCCATATCCATTATCCTCAGCTGGCCAAGATTGTCCAACAAACGACGCAGGAGTTTGGCCTGCCTTATCACAATGAACCCAGGATGGGGAAGGCAATCATTGCGCACTTCACGATGTTGCGAGATTTGGGTAGGGGGGAGGCGAGCTATGCGCTGGTGGGGTGATTTTTTTTTCACAGTAAAACTTCCACACCGTAATTTTCAACCTGTTTCTACCTCATTAGTCATTCCCTAAGCCCTATAGCCGTTCGGTTAAGCGAAATTTCTCATATATTCGGCCGTTTTTGTACCCTTCCGCTGCATCCCCGTTTCCCTTTTTTTAGGGCCACTAGGTGAAACCAACAAAACAAAAACCTGGTTTATATGGATATAAACCAGGTTTTTCGTCATTTCTTGTGGTGCGGGGCAGAATCGAACTGCCGACACCAGGATTTTCAGTCCTGTGCTCTACCAACTGAGCTACCGCACCGCTTAAAATTTTTCCTTTCTATCTAAAGGCACTTTTTTGAAGGAAAAATTTTAGGGTTTTGCAAAAGTAGTACAATTCGGGTTTTTCCCCAATTTATCTCGTATTTTTCTCTGCAAATTTTTTAGCCTAATTAAGAGGCACTTAACAATTTATGCTCCTACTTGTTATGCATGCATACTAAAAATTGGTATTTTTAGGCGTTAATTTAACTTTTGAATAATTTCTGAGTAGATTAGACATATGATTTCCACGATTGCATTTATTCTGTTGTTTTTTGGTGGTATTGCCCTCTTTTTGCGGCAAATGGCCAGTATTCGCAAGACGATTTTACTCGGAAGGCCTGAAGAGATTTCTGGGGATAGTGGGGAGCGCTGGCGCAATGTTTTTCTCATCGCCTTTGGCCAGAAAAAGATGTTTAAGGAATGGTTTCCCGCCCTTATGCACTTTTTCATTTATGCGGCTTTTTTGATCACACAAATCGAATTAATCGAAATCATTATTGATGGGATCACGGGATCCCATAGAATTGCCAGACCGCTACTGGGAGGCTTGTATACCTTTATCGTGAGTTTTATTGAGATCCTGTCTGTCTTAGCCTTTGTGGCTACCTTCATCTTTTTGATTAGAAGAAATCTCCTGAAAATACCTCGCTTTCATATGCCCGAGATGAAGGGTTGGCCCAAACTGGATGGGAATATCATTCTCTACCTGGAGATCCTCCTCATTGTGTTCATCTTCATGATGAATGGGGCTGATGAAGTCCTCTACAATAGAGGGGAAAGTCATGCTGTCGGCGTAGCCGATGGGGAAGTGGGTTCTTATGGCTTTGCCGTGAGTCAATTTGTAGGACCAGCCTTCTTCGGCGGAATTTCAGATCACTATACCCTGGAACATATAGAACGAATTGGCTGGTGGGGCCACATCTTGGTAGTCTTGATTTTCCTCAACTACCTACCCATCTCCAAGCATTTCCATATCCTGATGGCCTTTCCCAATGTGTTTTACAGTCGTTTGTCAGCCAAAGGAAAGTTGACTTCCTCCAAGCATATTCAAGAAGAGGTTAAGGCCGCCTTTGACTTTAGTTATACCCCTCCTGAAGATCCCAATGCCCCCAAACGCTTCGGGGCCAAGGATGTAACGGACCTCAGTTGGAAAAGCCTTATGGATGCCTATACCTGTACAGAGTGCGGTAGGTGTAGTGCGGTATGTCCCGCCAATATTACAGGGAAGAAGCTTTCCCCAAGAAAAGTCGTGATGGATGTGCGGGATCGCCTGGAAGAGATTCGCAAATATAAGTTGGTCACCAATGAGGAGGGACTAATGACTCCGGGTAATAGGGTTGAAGGAGCAGAAGAAGCTGCCGGACATACGCTATTAGGGCATTATATATCCGAGGAGGAACTACGCGCATGTACCACCTGCAATGCCTGTGTAGAAGCCTGTCCAGTGAATATCGATCAGCTTTCGATTATCGTCGAACTCCGCAGACACCTGATTCTGGAAGATTCCTCCATGCCAGAGGAATGGGCTGCGATGACCAATAACATCGAAAATAACGGGGCCCCCTGGGCCTTTCCAGCCGCGGACCGCTTTAAGTGGTCAGAGGATATTGGTCGATAGTCCACAGTTGATGGTACATAGTTTGATTCGCGATCGCCTGGATTCGCATGTCTTTTTTATGTACTGTGAACAAGCACTCGTTTACTGATATTCAGGAAGGTAGTTCGAGGGATTGCTTGACCTGCTTTGAAAAACTAAATGCTGGATCAAATTTTTCAATTCTGAAGTACGCCTGCATCAAATACTTTATTTGAAGGAGTTTGCTTAGCAGTTTTTCTTGAGGACTTGCCTGTTTGAGTCTTTCCAAACGAAGTCTTAGAAAATCCTCATTAGCCTGTTTTTGCTCCCCAGGACTCAATTCTTCATTAAAAAGAATACTTTCAACTAATTCTTCCTCTGTGTATTGCCTACTTAACTCTTCAAATATTTCTTTATTCGTTTTCATCTTCCAGATAGGTTTTTATCAATTATTAGGCGCTTTTTCATGGCTTCTAACAAATATCCTGTCCTAGAACTTGCGATAGCCCGCCTCTTAGAAAAGTAACCGGTTCAGCCTTCTGGCTGAACCTAGCGATTCGCCCGCTCCATCGTCTCGTAAAAATCCGCGAGAATCTTCTCCTTATCAAAATTCTCCCAGAAAATCACCTGCCGAGAATTGTTGGGTCGCTTTTCCCATCCCTGCCCCACTAGCTTAGGAGCAGGCACCATAAGCGGACGCCCCCAACGGGGTTCTTTCAAAACGGCCAAGGCACAGACGTCAAACAGGGCGCGCTCTTCATCGCCAATATGGGCAAAGAGATCGATAGCATAATCACCAAAGTGGGTGAATGTTCCTCCATGTCTACCTTCTATGGGGGGAACTTCAGGCCCCAGGCCCTTCATTTTTTCTCGGATCTCTGAAACTGTAGCCGTAACGGCTGCCGTACCAGAAGGGCGACCATATCGCACCGTGCAAATCTGGAGATAAAGGCCTTCTGCATCCATAATCGGATTCACCGCTGTGGTATCATTGACCAAGTTATATTCGCCTGCCTCAGGCCAATTGGCTCCGAGCCACATCACTTTAATTCGGGGGATGATCTCGGGCGCTTTGGCAATGGCAAGTGCCACATTTGTTAACGTTCCTATCGGGACAATCCACAAGGGTTTATCTCGGTCCTTGAGCGCTTCCTGGATAATGAAATCTACCGCTTCATGTCCGTCAAAGTCAGGATTGGCAAGATTGGGAAGGATTTCGATGTAATCTTTAGAGGCCCCAGGAATTACGGGAATTTCCTCTGTTTTACCACATAAGGCCACCACCCGACGCGCCTCCTCCATATGCTTCTCAATCCCCCCTCCACTATAGGTAGCATTCACCGTTATACCGACTACATCGAAGTGCTCAGGAGAAAACAGCATATAGGCGATGGCGTGTTGATCGTCTAATTCGTTATTGGCGTCGGTGTCTAGAATGACCTGATGGATTCTAGGGGTTTTCTGGGAAGCTGTTGGTTTGGCCTTCTTTTCCTGATCACATGCGGATTGCAGGAAAAGAAGGACCATCAAGAGGAAAGTATAAGTTCTCATTCTATGTATGGGGTTAACTGAGTTACTCCCAATTTAATAGAACTGATTCAAAGATCTAAGCTTAATAAGGACTACTTCTTAAGCACATGAAAGGTATCCACCTGATCTCCACAGAGAACCCGGACCACATATTGGCCTTTTGCCAGTTGATTTCCGGGTACCCTCAGAATAGCATCGCTTGAAAAAGAACTTAGCTGATAAACCCGTTTGCCCATCATATCTACCATTTCCAATTGGGCCATTTTCTCTGGTGCCTGAAATAGTTCGACTACGAAATCGCTGATAAAGGGGTTGGGATAGCAGTTGATCCCAAAAGAATCTGCGATGACCGGATTAATCGAGGCAGAGCCAAAGCGGAGATTGGAGAGCTCCTGGTCAGCAACAGCGCTCCGTCCCACAATCTGCCCGGGCTGGCCAAAAGCCATGTAGCCCAATTCCTCCGTACGCCAGTGATCTGTCTCTGAATCCTTGGATGTCTCCTCTTCGAGATAAACTACGGCCTGCTCCCCGTCGAGGTGCTGGCACCTAATGCTGAAAGGATCAGAACCATTGAAGGTCTGTGCATGAGCAAAGAATGCAACTTGTTCACTGTAAGTAGAGGAAAAAGGAATGCTTTTGTTTTTATGTGAAACATAATTTAGACGTCCACTCTCTCCTAGCATAGCCTCCGAAAATTTAGCCTCTGCTACAGCAATCCAGGATACCTGCTCCCTTACCATTTCGATGTCTCCCTCTTCTTCTCCTTGAAGGCGCACATAAAAGCTATCCGAAAAGATCTCTTTCGTCCGGCACACCAGGGCTTGAGGGTACTGGAAAGAACTACATTGAGTAAAGATGATAGGCTTGGCTTGAAAGCTGTGTCCAAAGGAAATCCGGCTCCAATCTTGGCTTATTCCCTGTCCCGTATTTCCCGCTATAATCTGTACACCGTCGGGCAATTGGTGGACACCGGCCTCCATTACCCAGTAGGAAATGTCTATCGGGTCGTGATTCCCATCCAGGTAATCCCATTCCCTCACCTGCCATTGAAAGCTATTAGCGTTTATGTTTCTCACCCGGATCGTTAACGGCTGCGAACCGCCCGAAGAAGGGGTACCCATTATCACAACCGGATCAGTATACATCTTATCTAACTTCACCGTATGCCACTCCCTGCGATTTGCCTGGCTTACTCCTGTCAAATTCCCTACTTCACCTATCGTATAATGGTCGACTTCACAATAAAAAGAGGGATCTGCGACCTGGTTGGAAGAAACTAAATCCAGCTTTTGGTTCTCAAAGGAGGAGAAACCCGTAGCCTCCAGGGCTTCCCTATTGGCTCCCAACCAATCTGTTAATAAGGTACTCAGCACCTGCCTATAGTCATATTGAGGTTCTTTCGGTGCCCCATCCTCCAAATCCGCCAGATTGATATTGGTACCATAAACCCCTCCCTTAAGCCCAGCCCCAAATAGGTACATGGAGCTTGAGGTTCCGTGGTCAGTTCCCTTACTCCCATTCTCATAAGCTTTTCGGCCAAATTCAGATAGGGTAAGGGTAAGCACGCGCTTCTCCAATCCCAAGGCCTTTAAATCATCCTGGAAGGCCTTGATGGAGAGGGAAAGTTCTCTTAGCAAGTTTGTATGGGTATGGCTCTGAGAGCTGTGGGTATCAAACCCGCTCAGATAGACCCAATAGATCTTTGTTTGACAGCCCCCATCCATGAGACGAGCAACTGTCTTTAGTTGGTTCGCCAAATCCAAATCTGGGTAGCTCTTTGCATTGCTCCCCTTTTCAAACAGGTCACCAATCCTCCCACAGAAGTTGGAGGTATTGGACTGAATGGAGTTGGCATGAGACAGAAGTTCACCATATTCGGAGAGCGGTAAATGGGGAACCGGGCAACCGCCTATGCCAGATAGTTGTGAATAAAAGCCCATATTATCTTTCCCTCCCAAATTGATATGTGTCTTGCTGTGGGGAGTAGAAAAGGCCAGGGAAGCGTCTAATATGCCCATCTGAATACCCAATGGGTCGGGCATGACCGGAGAGGAGTAACCGGCAAGGCCAGGGAAAGCGTGATCCAAATACCTACCGGCCCATCCTGAGTCATAGGAATAGGTCTCTATGGTGCTATCCGTTCCGGACAAAATTACATCTGTAGACTTAAAATGCGAACGGGTATGATTGGGATAGCCTACCCCTTGGATAAAACTGGCGAGCCCTTGGTCGTAGAGTTCCTTAAACTCCGGAATATGGGGGTTGAGACCTACCTGGTTTTCAATAGAAAGGCTTTCATCAAGGTTCACATAAGCTTTACTTCCCGACTCAGGTATTCGTAAAGTAGGTCTGAGCTTGGCATATGAAGCATATTGATCAATGGGAATAAGCGTATTGAGACCGTCATTTCCCCCAAATAATTGAATGACTACCAGGGCGCGTTCTTTCAGAGTTGTACAGTCCAGACCCTGCATAAGGGAAGAGGTCGCGAAAGACCTCACCGGAATAGAATTGAGAACAAGCGGAGCAACCGAGGCTGAAGTGCCTGTGAATTTTAAAAAATTTCTTCTGTTCATTTTGTAGAATTGTTGTTTTTATAAGGCTTGGTATTCCGGGGCATAGATAAGGGCTTTGAAGAGTCGGCTGAGTTGGATTCTGACCTCGGAAGCATCACCTGTTTCCCGGTACTTTTTCCATTCGGAAGTCCACATGGAGGGCTTCATATGGTTGAGAAAAATGGTATGCAAGAAGTAGTTAAAGCGCTCTTTTTCTGGGAATTCAGGAAAAAGAAAAAAGAGCAGTTCCATGACGATTTTATAGGGATTTGAGGGGTCAGAGACCACCTTAGGGTTGGATATAAAAGCTATGGGGTCGAGCATTACGCCCCCTAAACCTCCCATTTCAGAAACCCTGGTACCCGTTAGCAACATTTGGGGGAGTTGGTATCGGGCATTTATTGACCCTGTGGTGAACCAGTTATAAGAGTAGTCGGGCTGCTGGTAGTAAGCAGGATAACCCGCTACATGGGGAGGCATGAATAAGAAAAACCGGGAGTTGCCGAATAAGGTCTGTTGAATACCCTTATTGTAAAAGGCTTCATAGTGGTTTTCGGAGTCAGATTCTGGATCGGGTATAGTGATCTGGAAGAAGGACAGGGTCCCTAAGATTAACTCTACAGGAGACTTGAAAAGGGAACCCACAATTTCGTCTCGGTTGGAGTAATCGTCCTGATCGTTGAAATGTACGCTGCACAAAAGTTGGCGAAGAACGGGCTTCAGTTCATAATCGTTCCAGATCAGGGTTTGCGCCAAGGGCTCAATAACATCTACTTCGATCTCGGAATCGATATTTGTCCCAACAAAATAGCGGTAGAGTTTTCTACAAATATTTTTGGCTGTTTCTTCCTGTGCAAAAATAGCCTCTATTACGTCATTAATTTCCTGGAAAGCCCCCGCTTTGGTAGTTCTTCCGGGAATGGTCGCGTGATCAAATTTATCGCTGAGAACCTTATCCCCCGAATCATGAAGATCCAGATCTACCTTGCCATAATAAAGCCCCGTTTCTGGATCATGCCGGCCGGGAGAAAGGTCTTGTTTAAATCCCGTGAATACCCGAGAAATTTGTTGAACATCATATTCTGTATAGGTGCTATAGTCTCCATTGGCTATTTGAGGACCTTTACCGATCGTAAAAATCTCCAGTAATTCACGGGCAAAATTTTCGTTGGGCTTATTTTTATTGTTGTTCTTTGTATCTAAGAACCCTATCATTAAGTTATCTAGGCAAATCTTCTTAGCTAGTTTTTTGATATTTCCCGTGGCGAATTTTTTTAGGAGTTGGAGTTGTTGAAAGGAAAATAAAAAATCGGTACACATAAAGTCACACACAAAAACCGTATGGAGGAAGAAGGTCATTTTGTGGGTAATGGTAGGATCTAAGAGCGCCTGGTGGAGCCACCAGGAATTGATCGTAGCCATATCCCTGACAGGAGGTACAGGGACGGTAGGCGCTGGGGCTTCCTTCAGGAGTTCTTCTAGTGCTTGAGCAGGTTTTTTCTTAGAAAAGGAACGTATACGGTCTTTATTTATATTATAGGAACATCTTCGAAGCAAGTGGCTAGATAGCCGTATGCCAAGAGCCCATTTTTGCGGATATAAGGATGCCATTGTGTTTATTAGGAATTAGTAATTCGAAAAGTCATACCAAAAACTCGATTGATTAACTTTTTCAAAAATACCAAATTCGAAATATAATGGCGAGCATCAGTGGGTAAATGACCGTCAGGAAACGGCGAATGAGGCCATACCATCGGTAGAAGATTTAGCTTCCTTTGGAGAATTTGTTAGGGAAGGCTGAATAGATATTAAACAATAAATGCTATTTGTTTGAGTTGGGACCAGGAAGGTTTACGAGCACTTTTCCCATTGTTTGCCCAGTTTGAAACAGGCGTATGGCTTCGGGAAGTTCCTCGAAGGGAAAGCTGTGGCCTACATGGGGCTTTCCCAGGTCTAGCTTTTCGATTTCCCCCAATATCCGGTGCATGATGTGGACGCGTTCAAAGAGCCATATCAGGTTAAAGGCCATTACCGACTTATTGAGGTTGGTCATATTCTGGGGGTCAATTTTGGGTCGAGTCAGGTACTTGCCGATCAGTTTGAGGTAGTTGGGTCGATTGCCCGGGGAGGCGTATCGGGCGGAGCCATAAACGATCATGCGGCTCATGGGAGCCATGGCATTAAAGCTTTCTGTCAGAATTTTTCCTCCTATGCATTCCATCACAATTCTTAGCTCCTTATCTCCAATGGCTTCCGCTAATTTTTCTCCAAAGTCTTTCCCTCTAACAATTACATTATCGTAGCCTTCTTTTTTACAGAATGCCACTTTTGAAGCATTTCCTACCGAACCGATCGTATAGCCTTCATAGGCTTTGACAATTCTATTGGCCCATATACCCACCCCTCCAGCTGCGGAGTGAATCAGCACCGTATCCGCTTTCTGTAAATTTCCCAACTCGATCAACCCATAGTAGGCCGTGAGCACCTGCACCAGATAGCCTGCCCCTTCCTCGAAGGACCAGCCTGCCGGAAGGGGAATCACATAACGGTGATCGATATTGAGATGAGAAGCATAGGCGCCAAAGCGGGTCACCCCCATGATCTTATCTCCTACTTGTCGATCCTTTACCTCTGCCCCTACAGCTACAACCTCTCCTGCGTATTCCAGTCCGGGAATAAAGGCTTCTTTGGGCGTAGCTTTGTACAATCCCCAAATAGCAAAGACATCTGCAAAATTGAGCCCTATCGATCGTATAGCGATGCAAACTTCCTGTTCTCCCAAAGTAGGAATCTCCTCCTCCTTTTGCTGCATGGCCTTGAGATTGCCCGCCTTAAGCCGATAAACCGTTCTTTTCATTCAGACAAAATAAAGGAAAAGACCCATCAAACAAAGCGCTTCAAGGTGCGCTTGATAGCTCCCAGGTAACTCTGGCCAAACAAGATAACGTGAACTAGCAGGGGGTACAGGTTATATACTTCAAAACGGGACTCCCAGTCAGATTCCAGGGCTCTTTGATCCTGGTAAGCCTCATAGAAAGCAGAAGGCTGTCGGTCAAACATCGTCATAAAGGCCAATTCCATTTCCCGATGGCCATAATATACCGCAGGGTCAAATATAGCTGCCTGCCCTTGGGAATCTGCCAGGATATTCCCTCCCCATAAATCTCCGTGTAAAAGTGAGGGAGCTTCTTCTGGGAAAAAATGGTCTAGGCGATGGAAAAGCTTGTCAAAAGAGGCAATTAATCCCTTCGGCATACTTCCTTGATCCACTGCCTGCTGTAGTTTGGGCTGAATCCGACATTCGACAAAAAAGGAAATCCAAGCTTCCCGCAAGCCATTGGGCTGTTCTAGCGAACCAATGTAGTTGTCATAGTCCAGGCCAAATTGTGGCCGGGTATGGTGGTGTAGATCTGCCAACTTACGGCCAAAATCCTCCCAATAATTTTGGCTGGGACTGTTTTGCTGAATAAACTCCATTAACAGAAAAGCGTACTTATCTCCCTTCCCTAATAATTGAACTTTAGGTATGGTAAAAGTGCAGTTGGGAACTAGCAAGTCCAAGCCTTTAGATTCTACCTCAAAGTTGTGAAAGGAAGAAAGGGCATTGTATTTCAGAAAGAAGAGGCCCTTATTTGTTTGGACTTTTTGCGCGTTGTGTATGCAGCCTCCCCCCAACGAACTGGAACCTTGAATTTTCAATTCCAGTTGGGTTTCGATTTCGCGTTGGACTTCTATGGGTATCATCGCCTAAATAATTATCCGATATTTCCTCCCCAAATATATCCGGGAAATACCTTTATGGTTCTTCTTCCTATAACATAGTTTTGGGAGATACTCAATCTCCGGGACAAAGTCATTAACTTATCTAAGTCCCCCAAGGAAGCCGTTTCTTTTACTTCAAAAGCCATTGTTTTTTCTAGTATAAAATCAATTTCTTTGCCCGTCTTAAGAGAATAATAGGCAAGATTTCCCCAATGAGAGAGTTGATTGAATACAGCATTTTCGAACTTAGCTCCCTCACTTAATCCAGTCAAAAGAGCAGCCAAAATCATCCATCAATTTCCGAAGCAAAGTTGTCTTTCCCGTTCGACGCATTCCTGTCAAGACAGTTATCTGTTTCTTCCCTAAATGTTGGAGGAGAGAGGGGTAAATGATTCGTGGATAGAATAGCATTTTATACTATTTTACAGGCTATTTATAAAAATAGCTTAACTATTTTTGTTATGAACATACAAAATAGTAAAATCATTTTACATGAAAGCCCATCTCACTAATTAAATAGCCTAACCTACCATTAACTCATTCCTATAATCCCCGCTCTGGAGGGACTAAGGTTTTTTTTGCCTTGAAGGAATATGTTTATGGAAATAATATCTCTTATTACTTAAGATTACTTTTCTGATTGCGATAGATGGAGGTGAAAATAACTTGAAGGATTGCTCGTTATAAGATCATATAAATGATACTTAGCCAATCCACATTTCCACTTAACCTTCCAAACATTCGTAGTCTTGAAACAACTTTCCTTTATCTATCCACGCTTTTTACGATGTTTATCGGTTATTGGGACGCTTATGTTCCACTATCCGGTTCAAGCTCAAGACAGCCGGCAGGCCTTTCAACATAAAAACAGTTCTGCCTTGCTGACCCAGCCAGAATCCTCTGCGACCCGCTTTGTGAATGGTACGGGCGATGACTTTGATGAATACCTTTTCAGAAAAGATGTTGCGAATGGTCGAGCGACTTACACCGTTCCCATTGATAATGTATGCACTTCTTTGCTAGAATTTGATGCAGAAGGATTTCCTACTAATGTTGGTGAACTAGCAGAAGCCGGGGTATTTCCAGAAGAAGCTCGTTTAACTTTGCGGGTTTTTGATGTAGATCATAATACGGTAGTAGATGCCAATCAGGACGGGATTGCCGATCCCATGGAAGTCGACCATGTATATGTTAATGGTAATTTACTGACCGAGCCCAATGGAAACCCTTGGCGTTTGGAATCTGGGAATGATGTTTGGAGCGTTATTTCTGTCAATATTCCCTTAAATTATTTAAAATTCCCTCAATCACAAGGGGGGGAACCCGCTATCAATACCATAGAAATTGAGATCGATGTAGAACGATTCGATCTCTTTTGTAGTGACATTGCTGATTGTGAAGGTTGGGCTGTAACCTGCGATTGGATTAGCATAGATCTTTTGACACAAGACCTTGTTGAACCTATAGTTCTGGTTCATGGTTGGCAAGGTGATGGTAATTCCTTTGAAACGTTTGCCAATTGGTTTGAAAGAGACAAAATTCCTCATCACATTGCGGTTTTGCAAGGAGAGGGATCTATTGTAGATAATGCCCGTCTACTCAACCAACAAATAAACGACTTCCTTGATAATAGCTGTTATGAAAAAGTAAATATTCTGGCCCATAGCAAAGGAGGCCTGGATACACGGGCTTACATCCGGACTTATGGAGGAGAGAAGGTGAATACTGTAGTTCAATTGGGTACGCCGAATCATGGATCCTATTTGGCCGATGCACTCGTTGAGTTCCATTTGGGAGACAAGCAATATTTAAACATTTTTATACAGAATTTTCTTGTCTTATCAACAAATGCTACATCAAGAATCCTCTTACAGCAGACCGGAGTCGGGTTACCAACTTGGAGGTAACCGTGGGTTTTGGTAGAACAGGTAATTTATATTACAAGACCCATATGATTATATAATGGAATGCCCGCATCGAGGTCCGAGATTTACACGAAAAAGATAAAGGAGTGGATTTCCATATTTTAGTATGGAAATGAGGACAATCTGATTGATGATGATAGTGGGGACAGATAATTATTTTGGATAGCAGACGCCTTTGGCTTGAACTGTAGGGGGGTCTATACCTTAGAAGACCCTAATGATGGAATTGTTTCTCATAGTGAGCAGTACACTTCCATGGGATTGTTATCCAGACAGTTACAATGACAGTGTACTTATTATGTCAACGATAAACGAAGGGGTATTTGCGAGATCTCATAGTAGTATTAAAATCGCTCCAGAGGTTTACAGTCGCTCTTTGGCGATTCTATATCCTCAGGGTAGACGCCGCAGAAAAATCCCGTTCCAAGCAGAAAAACCCTTAACCCAACCCTTTTTACCTCAAAAATTTTCGCGTTAGGGAGGAATCACCTATACAACATTATAATATAAGTTGTAGTCCTTAGAGGAAAATGTACCCTTAGAGATTCCGCTTACTCAATCCCAAGTGTAGCCTCCGCAGAAATACAAATGATCTCTTCGGAAATAGCGCCTTATCCTTTAACCTTACTCGTACAGACGGTTCAATATTAGAATCGAGAAAGCAAACGGGAGGTATTCTTGGGTAAGCTTAAGTGGCTCTGGGAAGTTGGCGTTCAAAGTCCTACTTGATTCCTCTCAACAAGGCAATTTACGCTTATCTCTTTCTACGTTAGAAGACTTCAACCAGATGTCCTCATTAAGGTCATTCAGTCAAAATCAGGTTTTACTTCATTGACTTGGATGCTTTGAACGGAGACTCAGCAAAACGGGTTTAACGGTTTGGCCATCCTCTCTGATAGCAATGGATGGACAAGTAATAACAGAAATCTCCTGTTAACGCCAAGGTTTTTGGCAACAATGGGTTAATCTCGGAAACCATCAATCTATGGGATGATGGGTCTGTTGATGTTCTCAAGCTAATGATGGCATCTATTCCAATTCATTTCAAGGCCCAATAGAGGAAGAATATCTTTTCTTGGAAATTGACAGCAACATGGGACAGCATTCCCTTTTATCCATCGCCAGCCCGTAGCCTACCGGGCCCTTTTTGGTAGCTTCAATGAGCAATTCCGAGAAAGGCAGATCCGAGATAACCTCAGTTTTTTATATGATTCGCTGGAAATTCAAGTGGGAATTGACCTAATAGAGTCCAGACGTTTTTTACTCACAGCCGACCTGTTAACAGGTGATAGCTTATATGTAGGTACAGCCGCTTCAACCTTTCAGGTTGAGGACTTAGAAGAAGGCTCAGGATTCTATTCTATCTATTTTGATGGCTTAGACATCGGCAGAAGTGGGTATTCGGGTAATTTCCTCCTGTCCAATCTGCAATTAATTGATCTACAAACAGGAGAGTTCGCAGACACTTCTTCCTATCCCCTTAGGACCAACTTTTACCGGACTAGCAATTTTCCCAGGCCTTTCTTCGAACTCAATGAAGAGAAATCCTACCTGGCTGAGGATACGGATAACAATGGACTCTACAATCACCTAGATTTTTTCCTAGAATTTGAGGTGGCTCAAGCGGGGAGTTACAGCCTCAGTGCTCAACTGGTTGACTCTTCCAATCAGAGCATCAATTGGACGGAAGGAAATATCTTCTTGGGAAGAGGGACTCGAAGCATTCAGTTACGATTTGACGGATTAGAGATTAACCAAAGCAGGCTGTCCGGAGCCTATACCTTGACCAACTTTTCCATTTACAATGAAGCAAGTGGTATCATTAGTAACTTTTACGATGTGTATACCACAGAAGCATTTGAATTCAATGAATTTGAGGGGCTCGGGATTGAAGGGTTTATCCAAACCCCTGAAGGGGACCCACTACCACAAGTAAAGCTATTCCTCGGAGGTACGCAACTCGCCAATACGGAGACAGACAGCCTAGGCAGATTTTATTTTGCAGGACTCGTTCAAGGAACTTATACCTTGACGGTCGACAGTACCGTAAGCTGCGACTCCAGCACCTATACCTTAGATTTGACTAGTACAAATGAGATTACCCTTACCTGCGAGTCGAATGTAGTTTCCGAAAGGCAGACTTTGGGGCTAGCACATGCTAAGTTTCGGGTATTCCCTAGCCCTGTATCAGAAACCCTATTCGTAAAAAATCAAACCCAAAAGTCAGGAATAGGTGAGGTAATTATTTCCAATCTAATGGGGCAAACCGTATATCGAAAACAGGTATTATTTCATTCGGGAGAAAAAGCCCACTCGATTCCGATCCAATCCTTGAGTCCGGGAAATTATATTGTTCAGATTAGACTAGGTCAGGAACAGTTTTATTCGCGGGTTACTATAGATTAAAATGACCTTTTCCACTGATAGAGACCTTAATCAGGGTTACCCAGTACCTAGGGTAGCCCTGATTTTTCAGCTTATTATTTCTCTTAGGTCTTCTTCTACCTGATCGGAAAACTTGTAGAGATATCCCATCCTACTCGGATATTTCCTTTCTCAATTTGTCAAAAACGGAATCAGCTTCTACCAACCTTACCTTTTCATTATTGAGGGCTAAAATTCGACGAGACAACTTTTTGATAAACTCTTCCTCCTGATCCTTAGAATAGGACTCCTCATTTCGGGAATCTTCAGGAACATAATCCTGAAGCAAGGCAAGGGCGAGATGATAACGTTGCGCAGCTGTGAGCTGCTCATAAATCAGTGAAATAATTCGTTCCTCAGGGTTTATCATGCGATGATATCCTTTTCCCTTAATATACCGATTCTATCTTAAAAAGTTTACATGAGCATTATTACCAAGTTATCCCCACCTCTTCTCTTGCCTCCGCTGACTGAAAGATGGCTTCAATGATCTTCATATCCTTCCAACCTTCCTTCCCAGAATTAAGGGGCTCCTGGTCTTCCAAGATACATTGGGCGAAATGGTCCATTTGTTCTATTTGCTGGTAGGGTAAAGTAGAAAATTTGAGTGGGCCTTCATGGGTGGCGCCAGCAGCTCCTGTGGCATTGAAGGCGGGATTGAGTTGAAACCATCCCTTTTCTGCACTCGCATACATGCGGTCTACATATACGGAATAGGAAGTGGAGGAATTGCTAACAGCTCCATTGGGGAATTCCATTTGCCAAAAAACGTGCTCCCAGATACCCTTAAACAGGTCCGGCCTTTGCGTCTTTCCCCTTGCGCTCACTTTTATGGGGTCTTCTCCTACGACCCGCCTACAGGCCTGAATGGCATAGAGGCCCAGGTCAATTAACGCTCCTCCCCCTCCTAGTTCTTTGTTTAAGCGCCAAGAGCTTGGATCGGCCATAGAAAAGCCCAACCCAGCTTCCATCAGGCCCACTTTCCCATGGACCTTTTCAACGCCTAGGCGTCGGACCTCTAAATGATGAGGCTCAAAATACAGGCGATACCCAACTGACAATTTGACGCCTGCCTGTTTGCAAGCATTAATCATATCTGTACACTCTTGAGGCGTCAAGCCCATGGGTTTTTCGCAAATCACGTGCTTACCCGCCTCAGCAGCCCGTATCGTAAACTCCTTGTGCATGGAATTGGGAAGAACTACGTAGACAATATCTATTTCCTCATTGTTCTTGATCTCATCAAAATCCTCATAGGAATACATATTGCGTTCTTCAATCCCGTAGTCCTGAGCCCATTTATCCCGTTTGGAGGGAGTCCCTGTAACAATACCCTTCAATTCACAGAGTTGGGTGTGCTGGAGAGCTGGCCCCAATTGAAAGGTACTATATCGGCCCAAACCCACAAGGGCAACCCCGAGCTTTTTATCTGGATAGGGTTTCTGAGAAAAGAAGGAGGGTTGAGCCAACGCAGCTCCTACTCCTAGGGAAGTCATTTTCACGGCATTACGGCGGGAAAGAGTAGACATGGGTATGGTATTATAGAGTTAGCAAAGGGTATTTTTAAATTTAAAAGCTGAAAATTGATTTAATTATAGAGTTAGCAAAGGGTATTTTCAGGAATTTATACCGAATGGGTTACCTGAAAAACTAGGAGATGGAATCGTTATAGATAGCTTAAGTCATCAAAAAAGGATTTTTGAAAGGATTGAACCTAGAGTTATTGGCCGAACTTACCAGCCTAGAAGTGTTAGAGGTAGAAAAGCGCCTAAAGACAATGAAAATGCTATAAAGATAATTGGCCATATTTACGATCTCTCTCCTGAGCCCTTCTCCTTACAACTCTCGTCCTCTATTCCTACCCCACCAACTCCACGCATGTAGCCGCCAAAATTTCCCATAGTCCTCCCAATATACAAAGTTACAGCCCCAATGCGGAGCAGGGTCTGACATATAAGCCAATACTTTTCCCTTTCCCACCTGTCTCACTGCTAAGGCAGGATCCCCGGTCTCCTGGAAATTCATAAGCACTTCTCCTTCAGCCATTGGAAGGACTTGGTTGTATCCTAGGATGGGTGGGCAGGTATCCATTTCTATCCCCTCAAAATAGGGTTTTCCAATTTCCGTACAAACCGGAGCATACCCTTCTGTACTTTCTATTAAATCCTCAGTAGGAAGGCATTGCACGGGTAGAATTTCCTTGAGTCTAGTTCTCCCCCAGCCCCCTTTCCCCATCTCTCCTGTGAAGGAATACCAGCCCCCCAAAAAGAGCATCCCTTTTCCCGCTTGTACGGCCTCAACCGTAAGCCGGATTCGGTCAGGGAAGGTGAGAATTTCCTTCCCAAATTTTCCCCGATCAAAAAAACTGGGAGCCAATTGAAAAAGCTTGGCGTCTATATCACTAAAAATCAACACATCGTATTCCTCCAATACCTTTTCATAATCCCCTGGCCCTAGTTTATTATAAAAATCCCAGGCTGGAACAGAATTCACCTCAAATTTCCCGGTTTCTTCTAGCGCTTCCTTCAACCATTTCCCATAATTAAAGATATCCAAGCCTTTGTGGGAAAAATGAAAAGGGAGTCTCGGCAAAAACAGGTCCAGTCAGAATGGCCCAATCGCCTACGTAGTAAATTTTTTTCACGGGTATCTTTTTTGAGGGAAGTACAATAAGAATATATAAAGTTAAAAAGACAAAGGGGAATCCAAGGGCCTCAAAAAAGATAGGGGTTTCCTTTCAGAAAAAGGATTCGTATTTTTTGATGTAGTAAACCTTATCAAATATGCCTCCAAAATTCTGGAATTCTGAAAAACTCCTCGGGCTGTCTGCCATTTTGATCAGCTTAGCAACCCTCTTCACGGTTGGCTATCAAACAGGATTGATGCGCAAGCAGCAGTACGCTTCGGTTTTACCTTATTTGGAGATTTGGCCTCAAAGACAAAGTAATGATAACTGGGCAGTAATATTGGAGAATAATGGACTGGGTCCTGCCTTTATCAAAAAGGTTCAGGTGGTGAAAGAAGATACCGTTTTTGAGGGGGATCTTATCAATTACATGGAAATAATCGGTGATAGACTCATGGAAGAATGGGACACAGCAGGCTCTACCCTGTATTCCAGCCTAGTTCCCGGAAGACTAATCCCCGCAGGGGAAAAGATCGAGCTGTTCAGAAGTCAGAATTCCGAGAAAAATTATGCGCTATTTGAACAAGTCATTTATGGAGAAAATGTACAGTTAGAGATCATTTATGCTTCCGTTTACGAGCAATATTGGGTAGCAAACGATTATGCGGAGGCACCTGTTCCTTGTGAAAGTTTACAGAATTGCGGAACCCCTTCTGGGGGAAAATGAGCCTACTATTTCTTATTTCTTCTGTACAAAAAGAATAAAAACATCGCCGCGCCAAAGCTAAGCAAGAAAAGCCAAAGTTCGCGATAGGTCAGGCCTCGAGGAGCTGCTTGGGGTTCTACTAGCTCCAGTAATTGATTGGCAGCCTGATCCACCAAAACCTGTTGAGAACCTCCTATCCACTTAACAATTACAGAGTCAATCTTTTTTGCATTTCCCACCCCAAAGTGGGCAATGGTAGAATTCTGAGACAGGTGACTGGAACCTCCCCCATCTATCTCCCGGATCATCCGGGTCTCTCCAAGAACAATTTCCACCCGAGAACCCAGCCCGTTCATCTCGGCTTGAGTACCCGTCAAATCTACTTTCAGCCAATTGCCTTTGGTGGAATCATTTCTATACAAGCGAGTTACCGTAGAAGGTTCATAGGGCATAACCGCTTTCTGGTTGATCACGAGGATATCCAAGTCACCGTCATTTTCCATATCAAAAATGACAGAGCCTCTTCCTATCCCATAGTCTTTGAGGCCTTTCTGACCCGCTTTTTCCTCAAATCCTTCTCCTGTATTTTCAAAGTAAAAGTCTCCCATAGGATGGTCATTGGGGTTGAGATCCCCATTGGCGACAAAGAGATCCAGGTCGCCATCGTGGTCAAAATCTGCAAAATTTGCCCCCCAACTGATCGTGAATAAATCCATCCCATAGTCTATGATCTTGTCTTCAAAGGGTTCTCCCAGCCCCTGACTCACCATGAAAGCATTAAAGCGAATATTGGTGAGGTAATAATCCATCACTCCATTGTTATCAAAATCCCCTACAGCCGTTCCCATGGAGTTGATCTTGAGATCCATCTCCATTTCCTTGCTGATGTCTTTGAAAGCCTTCTTGGGATATAGGTTCTCCAGTAAAAAGTCCGGCGTAGCCTTGTAGCCAAAGTCGTGGTTGACAAAGAGGTCCTGATCACCATCGTTATCAAAATCGGTGAAAATTCCTCCAAAACTATAGCCCTTGTAGGCTAAACCATAGTCTTCAAAGACGTCCTTAAAAGACTTTCCCTTTTTGTTGAGCAACAAGAAATCCTGAGAAATCTGGTTGGCACTGACAATGGTTTGGTCATTGATATAGGTGAGATCGCCTTCGTAGTTTCGGAAGTAATTTCCTATGTAGGCATCGGGATATCCGTCTGCATTGAAGTCCCCAAAATTTATCCCTGTACTAAAAGAATTCATCTGATCGATCCCATATTCTTTGCTTACCTCTCGGAAGGTCTGGTCTCCGTTATTGAGAAATAGTAGATTGGGCGCACGAGGAATTCTTTTCACACTATCCTTTGTGGTTATGGTGGTGACAAACAAGTCTACCCAGCCATCCCGATTCACATCCGCTCCCGCAACGCCCTGGGTGACATATTTTCGTGTGGCTTCCAATCCTGAGCCTTCATAGATATTCCTGAAGGTACCATCGCCCTGGTTGAGATACAGACGATCTTCATTCATCCCGCTGGTGAGGTATAGGTCCTCATATCCATCCTTATTGAGGTCAAAGACGCAGATCCCGCCTCCAAACATTCCTTCATACACGACAAATTGGTGGTCAATACCCGCTTCTTGGCTTACCTCAGTGAAGGGGGTTTGGGAGAAGGTAGAGGAAACTATCGTTAAGCTCAATAAAAGTAAGACTAATCTTTTCATATCCAAAAAAACGAAGTTCAACAGATTGTTGGTCAATATATACTAGAATAAGAACACGGAGGCACAAAGGCACGGAGTGTTTGCAAGGCAAACAAAGTCTCTACTTTCGCCAATTCAACGCATTCACATTTCTGGCGATTCGGCTTCCTTCATCCAGGCCTACTTGGTTATCTTGGTGGGTGTGAATTCCTCCGTAAAAACGGGAGTCTGCGGTCTCCAGGGCCACCTCCCAGAAGGAATTAAAGGGTCGTTCCACAAAATCGGTGTCTCGAAGTTCATCTCGCTCCCTGTCCACATGGGCACTATCGATGAAGGCAAAGGGTTCCCCAAGAACATCAGTCAATACGACAGCCCCAGCAGCCGCCTGGATCGCATGACCAGAGGGAAAAGAGGGGAAAGGAGGATCTGGCCAAAAGGATTCCCAGGTGGGATCGATAAAGCGGGGAACAAAGGTATTGGGACGCTCGGAGAAATGATGGTATTTCCATTTCCAACACATGATAAAGGCATCTGCTACTGCCATCCCTACACGGGCATAGGTCTCTGCACAAGTGATCAATGAGGCATCGAGCTTTTTCAATGCAATTGTAGCCAAATAATAAGAGTGTCCGGGAGGGGTAAACGTATCGTCTGGATCATCGCTCCACCAGATGGCAATCTCTTTTTCTTTTTGAGTCAGAATTAGCTCTTTTTCATAAACTTCCTTGAATTGCTGGTAATAAGGTGAATTCTCCGTGGTATCATAAGGAATCATGTCGGGAGTTGGGATCTCCGCATTTACTTCAAGAAAGGTCCTGTTTTTTCCCCAATGGGGATGCAAAGGATGGTGACTGAAAGATTGGGCATACAAAGGCGGTTTCCAAGAACCAGGGCGTTCGGGATGGACCAGATCTTTATCGAAATTTCTTAAATACCCTCTATGCCCCCCGTCAGTCTTTGACCATTGGAAGATGGCATCTGCTACTTCCTGGCCGAAAACCACCGAACGATTTACAGTTTCTCGATCTCCCACCCTGGAGGAATAATAGCGCAAAAACGCCCTTTCCAGGGAATCGATCTTTGCCTTATTCTCATCGGAGGTCTGCATGTAAATGCTATCCAGAATGTAGGCTTGACCTGCGTTTAAAGCTATTTCCCAAGAGTAGTTTAAGCTAGTATCTGGCAAGGGTAAAGAAGGCAATCCATTCAATTGACCTGCTAGAGACTGATGGGAATCATAGCCATGAACAATTGACTCATACATGGTGAGTCCTATATACCCGAAACACCGCGAGGCAAAGGTAGGAGAATTGGCAGGGGTGAATTGAGTGATGTAAGTACTTAGATCGGCCCAGGAACTGGCAATATAAACGGAATCGTAATCTTCCTGCTCCTTATCACAGCTAGACTGGGTAAAACACAACAATAGAATAAAGCTATTCCAAATCCATTTTTTCATACAAAAAAAGATCAGCTATCTAATTTACAAATTCCCTACTTACTTATACGCAACGATGGGTGCACCATTTATACCAAAAAGCAATATTTCACCTATACTCAAAATACTTCTCACATCCCCTTGGAGTTGAAAGCCAGATCGATTTTGAGGGACATACTCGAAGTTTCCTTCTCCTTTCCCTTCTAGTAAAACCCCATAGTTGGCATCCATCTTCCCCAAACGTAATTTGAAATGGCTATTGTTTCCACAAAGAAGCAAGTCCGTAATTCCATCTTGATTATAGTCAAATTCCTGAATCGCATAGACCGGGGCGTACTGAACTTCGATGGGCAACGGCTGAGCTTCAAACTTTCCTGATGCCGTTTGGACAAATAGCATACTTTGCAACTGGTTTATCTCCAGCCTTTGGGCTTCTTGAAGCTCTTTTTGAGAAAACAGTTCTCTGATGGTGACATCCGCATAACTCTGAAAATCGGGAAACCTGGTGCGAAAACCGGCCAATTGCCTAGTCAGTTCATCCCGTGTTATATACGGATAACTATTGCCCTGGATGTAGTAGCAGAAAATGGGATCTACAGAGCCATTTTGGTCAAAATCTTTGAAATAGAGTTCAGCAGGTTCCGAATCTGAAGCATTAAATTGAATATTGGTCCCAATGTTCCCCAATAGGAGATCTGGTTTTTGGTCCTGGTTGACGTCAGTTACATAAAGCGTATTCCAAAATCCCTTGTATTCTTTGTCAAAATATTGGAGGCTGCGATCTACCAGGGCATTATCAACTATTTCAAATACTTTCGCCGACATCCATTCTCCTACCAGGACTAGTTCCTCCTTACCGTCTTGATTAAGGTCTACCCATTCAGCATCCGTAAGCATTCCCAATTGAGAAAAATTAGGCGCCCAGGTAGCGGTTTGGTCCAAGAAGGTACCATCTTGCTGATTGATCCAGATATAACTGGCTGGAGTCTCAGGATACCTTCCTGGAATTACTCTTCCTCCAACGAAGAGATCCTCAAATCCATCTCCATCCACATCGGAAACCGCTATAGATCCAGTACTTACCAACATATTGGGTAAGGCTTCTGGATTCTTTTTAAAATTTCCCCTACCATCATTGAGGTATAATCGATCTTGTAATAAGGGATCCTGGGGCTCCAACTGGTGATAGCCTCCACTCGCAACATAGAGGTCTAGGAGCCCATCCTGATTTGCATCGAAAAAGACCGCATCTGTATCTACTTGTTCCTTATCTTGAGTGAATACATCAACTTTTTTAGGGTTGAATCTTCCATTTCCAGATTGAAGAAATAAGCGGCCCGCCTGGTTTTGCCCCCCTCCTACAAAGACATCTTCCTTCCCATCTCCATTTACATCTCCTTTAACCATACAAGGACCAGCATAGGATAATTCCTGGAGGAGAAGGGGTTGACGGTCAAAATCATTGATTGCCAAAGCTACATGAGTGCTGGAAATGGGGGAAGAGATACTAGTAAATAGTTCTTTTTCCATACGGGACTTACTCCGTACCTTGCTGGCCTCAGTTTCTTTGAGCTCCAAGGTCTGGTCTATAGGTATTTGGGTTAAATATTGAACCTTACCGGTAGGCCATGTAACCACCAAGGAGTCAATAAGCTCCTGTTTCCCTAGGCCTATGTGTAGGATCGGGGATACCGAGGACAGGTAACCCCTCGACAAGCCCTGCTCGATTTGTTGTTGGCTATCGCCAGCCCATATGTGAATTTTTGTCCCGATTCCTTGGGTATTGAGTCCCTCTCCTTCAAGCTTAATGCTTAAAAAGTGGTTCTCCTGGGATTCATTAGCTGTATTTTGGTAAACAAAGACCGGCTGGTTGATATTATTGACTACCATATCCAGGTCTCCATCATTGTCCAGGTCGGCATAGGCTGCCCCATTGCTGTTGGAAGCTTGCCCCATCCCCCAAGCACGGGTTTTATTGGAAAAGCCCATTCCTGCTTCATTTTCAAACAGATAATTCACCACATCAGACGAAGGCATGTGTCCAATGATTTCCAACACGTCCTGCCGCATGAGCCTCCCCTTGGCCTGGACATAGGAATCCATGAAATTGATAAAATCCAGGTTGCTATAGTCCCTAAAATAGCCATTGGTTACCAAAAGGTCTTTCCAACCATCGTTATTGTAATCGGCAAGTAAAGCCGACCAACTCCAATCCGTATTCGAAATTCCTGCGATTTGCCCTACCTCACTAAAAGTACCATTCCCATTATTTAGCTGAAGCATATTGCGCATATACTGATAGTGAAAGCCATTCCGTATGTTGAGGTCAAACTTGGCGTAATTGTCTGGAGCCATTAACAGCTTCTGCCTCCGGTTATCTTCCGGTAGCATATCTAAGGTTACAATATCCGAGAGGCCATCATTATTGATATCAGCTATATCGTTTCCCATAGAAAAATGGCTATTGTGCCCCAAACTCTGAGTAAGTTCGTCTCGAAAGCTGCCATCTTTGTTATTGATATATAGATAGTCTGGGATGTCATAGTCATTGGAGACATAAAAGTCCATCCAACCATCTCCATTGAGATCCGAGATCCCAATACCTAAGCCATAGCACAAACCCGATCCTACTATTCCCACTTGCTGAGTAACATCATTAAATTTACCCCGGTCTTGTCGGAAAAGGCGAATCCCTTTTAGGGGATCATCTTTCTTCAATTCCAAGGCTGTACTTGCTTCATTCAGTACAGGGAGAGATTTGGGGTTATGGTTGAGCAAAATCATATCCAAATCCCCATCTCGGTCGTAATCGAAAAAGTGTCCCTGATTACTAAAGGCAGTACTGGCAAGGCCGTATTGCTCAGCTTGGTCTTCAAAGAGGGGAATCCCCGCTTCATTGTTTCCTTTATTAATAAATAACTGGTTGGCTCGCTTGGGTTCTGGCATAGTACCGGAGTAACACAGATAGATATCCATCCGTTTATCTCCATTGATATCTACAGCCGTTACTCCCGTTTTCCAAGGTCCATTTCTTCCGACGAGAACCAGCAAGTTCTCCCACCTCTACAAAACTCAAATTCCCTTGATTCAGGTAAAAGGCATTCCTTCCCATATTGGAGGTGAAATATAAATCAATGAGGTCATCCCCATTGAAATCTGCAGCAGCTACTCCTCCTCCATTGTAGAAATATTCATACATAAGGACATTGGTATTCAAGCCCTCCGTCAGGACATTTTGAAAACTAATTCCCGTTTTGCTACTGGGGAGAAGGTTAAATAGTGGCTGGGGATCAGGGGAAGCCTGCTCAGTAGGAAGCTTTGAATCCTTGCGGTATTTTCTTTCTTCCCACAGCTCAGGAAAACAGAGTATCAGGAGAAGAAATATAGGGAAGCGTAGTCATCCCCATTGAAATTTGCATCATAGCCTAAAAGTAAGAAAATCTATCCCCAATTGTCGAGGATAGATTTTCTAAACTGTTATTTTATGCTTAGAAATTCCTGTTTCTAAAGCCCTCCCCTCTCACCTCTCTCCTAATACGCTAATTCCCTACTCTCCGTATCCGGGATTCTGCACTAGCAGATCATTTCGGAGGATTTCTCCCCTTAATATGGGCCGGAAATACATTTTGTCATCCCAAGCACGGTTCTCAACCTCTGTGTTATCGACCACTGTATAAGAATAGTCATATACGTCTTTATCATGTCGATAGGGTTCATGGGGAGTCGCGCCCGGCTTGAGGGTAGCCCTGATATCAATTACTTGGATACCACTTCCAAGGGTTTCGGGGGCTATCATCCAGCGTCTGGCATCATAGTATCTATGCTCTTCATAGGAAAGTTCTATTCGACGCTCGTTGATGTATCGTGCAAGTAAATCCGGACCGGAATCTGCGATTTCGGGTAGTCCTGCACGGAAACGAATGCGATTTAGCCATGCACGTGCCTCGTCCTCCTCTCCTAGTTGAATACTAGCTTCTACATAATTCAACACAGCTTCTGTAACCCTAAGGAAAGGCCAGGGAACTGTCTGAGCAGTAGACTGGTTATCGGGAAGTGCTGGATCTGGATCAATGAATTTCCTGACATAGTAGTGCGTTCTGGACCCATTCCAGTTCTCGATGGGAGACTCGCGTGTATCGAC
The DNA here is from genome assembly GCA_965263105.1 of Bacteroidia bacterium. Taxonomy (GTDB): domain Bacteria; phylum Bacteroidota; class Bacteroidia; order J057; family J057; genus JBCCTX01. The sequence goes on from CBDHGL010000006.1 coordinate 119,168, forward strand.
TCCATTAATGGTACCTCCATTTCCATCGTCATAGGCTCCTGTCTGAATCTGATTCATAGGATCAATAGCCGCCACATCACCAGGCCTGATCTTCCATTCTGCCCCATCATACATAACGGTTGCATAGAAGCGAGGGTCGCGGTTGGCGTAAGGATCTGCTGCGTGATCGGGATTGTCCCAGTCAAAGCTGGTACCGTCCATCATTTCGAAATCATCTACGAATTGCTGGATTGGCGTATTACCTGCCCAGTTACGATAGCCATTAGGTCCATTGTTAATTCCCCAGTTGATTCCTCCTAAAGGCCAGTTATTTTCCCTAGTAAACAAAGAAGTATGTGTTCTCTGGAAGAGGAGCTCAGAAGCTGCTGCTGCATCTCCCTGAGAACTCTGTCCTCCCATAGCTATAGAGAGGTAATTAGCTGTTCCCTCTTCTGGAGATACGGGAGCGGTGAGGTCCAATTTATAGCCAGGAGCTGCATCAATTACAGCCTTTGCTGCTGTTTGGGCAGCGCGCCAGCGAGCTGTGCGATCCCCTCCTGTATAAGCTACTAAAGCAATATCGGAAAATCCTGCGTGAGCTGAAGATTTGGCCTGAGCTGTCGTAGCATCAAACAAGTCACTGGCTGCATACACCAAAACCCGAGCTTTCAGCGCCATTGCGGCCACCATAGAAGCACGACCAGGAGTTTCGGGCTTTCCATCCAATAGTCCGATGGCTTGATCCAGGTCTCCTACGATAAAGTTGACCGTTTCCTCAAAGGTATTACGAGCAATCGCATACTCTTCATCAAGTCCATAGGGACGATCAATAATGGGAACTCCTCCATAGAGTCTCAATAGCTCATGGTAATAATGAGCTCTTAAAAAGAGAGATTCTCCCAAAAGTCTATCCCGTAATTCTGTATCGTTAAATGTAGAGATAGGTAAGTTCTCTATGGCAATGTTGGATGCTCGTACAGCGCGAAACAATTCGTCCCAGGTCCGTACCACCCGGGTATTTCCGGGGTTAGTGGGAGTTACGGTTGCTTCTGTGTGAACTTCCAGACCACGACCCGCATGGGTGAACATGGCCTCATCAGTCAAGGAAGAAAGTCCTTCTTCTTCAAAGCCTCCATATCCCAAAAAGGAATATACATTAAAGACAAAGGCTTCAGAGAGGGCACCATCTCCCCAGGTAGCATCACTGGAAATCTTATCCAGTGGCTCAGTGTTGAGGAAATCATCATTACAGGAAAGTAATGATATTCCCATCAGAAAAACGATCAAAAATTTTAAACTATTCAGTTTCATCGCGATTAGATTTATTCTGTAACTCAATGGGAATTAAAATGTTAAACTTATTCCAGTATTTAATACCCTAGACTGTGGATAATAGGTACCAGCGCTATTTTCAGCCTCGGGGTCAAAGATGTCTTGGTCTGATATCGTAAACAGATTTAATGCGTTTACATAAACCCTTAGACCTTGCACTTTTATTATATCCGTCACCGCCGCAGGAAGTCTGTATCCCAATTCGATATTTTTCAAGCGGATATAATCTTTGCTAAAGAGGAAGTAATCATTGTTAGCGAAGGCTCCCCCTGAATAGTAGGTGTCTCCCCTACTAGCAAGTCTTGGATGTACACTACTGGGAGCATCTATTCTCCATCGATTATCGTGGTTATATTTCAAGTAGTTTCCAATGTCTCCAGATTCTGTACGAATGAACCAGGAGGCACCCGTTGCTCCTTGAAACAAGGCAGAAAGGTCAAAGCCTTTGTATTCTACATTCAGGGTTGCACCAAAATTAAAGGTGGGAGTAATGTTTTGTTCCAGTCTCACTTGGTCATCTCCATCGATAACTCCATCTCCATTTACATCCTTAAATTTCATGTCTCCAGGAAGTAACTCAGGGGTAACTCCACTATAGTCAATGGTATTGGCCTCGATTTCAGCCTGGTCTCTGAATACCCCATCATTTTCATATACCAAATAAGCACCAATGGGCTTTCCTTCCTGACGTTGATAATCTGGCGCACCTGGAATTTCATCCAAGAAGATCACTTCGTTTTTGGCATAGCCAGCGTTAATTGATGCCCGAAATCTCAGATCATTATTAACATTACCGTTATAGGCGACATTAAATTCAAATCCTTGATTTTTCACTTCACCCGCGTTCACAGGAGGAAGCTTGTCGCTGATCCCTGTAGAGGCAGGAGTAGATCCCTGGAGCTGGATCAGGATTTGGTCGCGATTGTTGTTGAAGTATTCCAATACCACATCCACTTTCCCTCCAAATAGTCCTAAGTCCAATCCTACATTGGTGTTTTTGGCACGCTCCCACGTAAAGCTAGGGTTGGCAAGCAATTGCTCAACGACCGTAGTTACCACCTGCCCGTCAATGGGATACTCATTAAAACCATAGAGATCTAGGTAGGCATATTCCTGGAGATTGCCGCGGAAGAACACCTGGTCATTCCCCATTTCTCCATAGGAGCCACGAATCTTCATATAATCAATAAAAGGCACGTCGAACCAGCTTTCATTGGAAACATTCCATCCAGCCAAGATTCCAGGGAAGAAGCCAAAGCGTTCGTCTTCTGGGAAGATATAAGACCCATCATAGCGCCATACGAACTCAGCCAAGTATTTGTCTTGGTAGTTGTATTGCAAACGTCCATAATATCCCAAACGAGCTCTTTCAAAGGCACTACCCCCTGTATTCTGTTCCTGAGCCCCTCCAGCAAATATCTGGTCTACTGCTGGCGAGATGAAGTTTCTCCTAAAGGCGTTGAAGTTACTCCCAGTAAATTCTTCCTTGGTAACCCCTGCTAAGAAGTTTATGGTATGTACATCTGCCAAGGTAACATCGTAGTTCAACATCGCTGTGAGGTTGGTGTTCAAGACCTCTCTCGAAGTCTGAGAAAGACGAGGGTCTCTAAAGTTCGATCTTACAGCAGGCTCCAACAAGGGAGTTACTCCATCAGATTCAAAAGTTACTCTATCCCAGTAGTATAGCTCCCAAGGAGTCTGCCAACGCTTGATCTGCTCCCGGCTGTGGTCTACAGCTCCAGATAGGGTCAACTTAAGTCCGTCAATCCATGGATTGGAAATCTCTACAGAACCATTTGCCTGCAGGAAGTCCTCAGGACGTCTGTCATACCCGGTAGCATTTGTAGTAATCACGTAAGGGTTCTGCCCGTTTTCAATATCTGGGCCGGGTTTTCCATTAGGCCATACTTCAGGCTCTGTGGGACGACCCCGCATCAGCATACGGAAAATGGCTCCGGCAGACTCTGTGGGGAAGTTCCGATCGTCGCGACGTGCCATCAAGCCCACACGGGTCTTGATATATTTATTGACATCTGCATCCAGGTTAATACGTCCACTGTACTGCTTGAAGAAGGTAGCTGATTCGTGGTAATAAGCGTCCTGATCCAAATAGCCCAAAGATGCCAGGTATCGAAAGTTTTGACCTCCTCCACTGATCTGGAGATTGTGTCTGTTTTGTGGAGACCAAGTTTTGAATGCATCAGCAAACCAATCGGTATCAGGATAGCCCCAGGGGTCAGATCCCTCGCCGTGAAGGCGGACAGTTTCTGGGCTAAATTGTGCATTTATGGTTCCCACCCCGTCTGTAGGGGAATCATAGCTACCGGTATTTTGAATGCTTTGCCAAGCGGCATCCCATTCGTTAACAGGAATGGATTGATAGATGGGCAACTCGTTCATGATATTGGCATACTCTACTGCATTCGACATCTCGGGGACGACGGTGGGTTGAGACCAGCCTAGGTTAAGGTCGTAAGTAACAGTTGGTTTACCAGACTTGCCACGCTTGGTAGTAACGAGAATAGCCCCATTAGCCGCACGTGCTCCATAGATCGCAGCAGATGCATCTTTCAAAACAGAAATTGATTCGATATCCTGGGGATTCAGACGGCCGATCCCTCCATCTCTATCGGGAATACCATCGATTACTATCAAGGGGCTGCTATTACCCAGGGTATTGGTCCCGCGAATTGTAATGCGGGGATCATCCACTCCAGGTTCTCCACTGGTATTGATAACCACCAGACCGGGAATACGTCCTGCGAGAGAATTGGATAAGTTAGCTGCGGGAGACTGTACAAGATCTACCCCTTTCACACCAGCTACGGCCCCTGTTACCGTTTCTTTACGCTGGGTCCCATAGGCTACCACGACGACTTCGTCGAGGGAGTTATTACTTGCAGACATCGTAATGGTAATGTCAGATCTGCCTGCAATTCCTACTTTTTGGGTTACAAAACCCAAATAGGAAACTACGAGGGTATCAAGACCCTGACCTACATTAAAGGAAAATTTTCCGTCATTATCCGTCAAAGAACCCTCTGTAGTTCCCTGGATAAGAACGGAAGCTCCTATCAAGGGAGCAGATGATTCGTCCAGAACGGTTCCGGACACATTGCGCGATTGAGAAAAACCTGTATGAACCAGGGAAATCAATCCCAGGCACAACAGGAGGGTTTTCCCATTTCGCCACAACGAATTAAAAAATTGGTAGTAATAGCTCTGCATAAATTGAAAATTAGTTTTTCTAGTAGAGTTGAATAGATTTCACGATATATAAATGGCTAGCAAATGATAGGTTGCCAGAATCATTCAGCGCATAATTAGCATGTATGGGGAATCGGAAAAATTGAAGATATCCGAACGAAGGCTCGTCGGCAAGGATACTGCAAGATGAAAATAGCCATCTTGGAAAACTCATTGTAGTAGTAGTTAGTAAGTTCTTTTCCCTTTATAATCGTCACCAAATATATCAGAAAACTTCTAAAGTGGGAAATATTTTTGAACATTTATTCTACAACTCATCCTAGATTTTATTTGATGGATGAACAACTAGAAGAGGGTTTTGCTAAAACAGAGAAAAAATAATTAAACACTATACATACCATGTGTACTTTCTTAGTCTAAATGTTTAACCCCTACAAATCCTAACTTAAACAAGTTAAATACTAAAAGCTTTTTAATTATTCTCTCTCCTTAGCCCATTTTTTCACATACTTGAGTAGCAAAGGCAAAGCAGGTTTTACCATACCGCTGTGGCCAAAGCCCTCCAACTCGTGCAAATAGGTATGAGGATGTCCAATTACTTGCATCATGCGCCACATAAAGGCGTTTTCTTCATAGCGCCCGAGTAATTCCAATTCTCTATCCCCCGTAATGAGCACCAAAGGAGGCGCATCTATCCGCGCATGATATTGAGGGGCATATTCGTCAATAATTGCCTGGGTCCCGGGGATCCCTCGTTCGGCTCGGATGGTAAAATGCGTAATGGTATGCCCACTAAAGGGGATAAGACCGGCAATGCTATCTGCCTCAATTCCATGCTTTCCTAACCATTGTTTGTCTAAGCCGACCATGCTTGCTAGGTACCCTCCGGCAGAATGACCAGAGACATACACTTGTCTAGGGTTTCCTCCATACTCAGAGATGTGCTTGAATACCCAAGCGACAGCCGCAGCAGCATCTTCGATGTAGGCAGGGTGTTCTACTTTGGGATGCAATCTATAATTCACCGTAGCAATGGCTACCCCTGCATTTTTGAGTCCTTCCGGAATAGATTTGTTCCCCGCCTTTAAGCCCCCTCCATGAAACCAGACGATGGTAGGGAAGGAAGCGTCTCCTTCTGGATAGTAAAGGTCTAGCTTACATCGTTCTAATAGATAGGAATCTGTTTCTCCAGGCTCATAGTAGGGAATATCTTCCTTTAGCTCATAAGCCATCGATTGAGCATAGCTCACAGAAAAGGACCCTATTGAAAAAATGAAAAGTCCCAGGAAGAACAGGAAAAAATTATGTCTAGAAAACATGGGATGGAGTTAGCTTTGAAGGTGAGAGGGAATATACAAAATTGGGGGATTTACTTATTATCCTTCCTCCTTAAAGGTTTTACACGAATTCTCTCCCCTGAATCTCTTATAAGCTGATCTAATCTCCTTTTCCGAGTTTCTTCCTTCTTGGCCTTTAAGACCCAAAAAATTGCTACCCGTTGATAGGATGGAGCTTGTGTAGTGAACCAGTTCCAGGCTTCTTGGTGCTCCTGAAAAAGGACCTCATAGGAAGCTGGAAAGGATTTAGGGCGATTCTCATAGGAATAGGGCTGTTCCAAAGGAGGTCTTCTCTCCTCAAATTTTTTTATCCCTGCAGGATGAGCTAACCCTAAGGAGATAATTTCTTCCATCCGGGCTATATTCTTTGTACTCCAGGTACTCCGAGGCTTCCTGGGTACAAAACGAATCGTATAGCTTATGGCGTCCATTTTTTTCCTTACGGCCTCGGCCCATCCAAAACACAGGGCCTCATCGGCTGCCTCTCGGTAGGTTATTCCCCTATTTCCTGCACCCTTTTTGAAGATGCCCACCCAACACTCGGTTTTAGTGCTATGGTAATCCAACAGCCATTGGTGATATTCAGATTGGGAAGCAAAGAAAATGATGTGTTCCATGAACCCAATATAAAAAAAGAGGAACTCTCGTGATAAGAGTCCCCCGCGTTATATGATTGTCAAAATCAAATACAAAATTATCTACACGGCACCTCACGCCACACCAGGGTAACGGGAACCTCTATATTTTCCCGACAAACAGCTCTTACTTCCCTTCTGGGTTGAACCTGCTGATCCCTATTTCGGTCTAACCATAACAGAAGGGGCCTTCCACATCCGGCTTCTCCTGTAGCTCCTAATTGGTAGCACTTCCCATCTTTCTCTAGCAAGAGGGGATTGGCGATTCTGCGGGTCCTTCGGGGAAGGCCCGCACGCTCTGTCCTAGCAACGGGAATTCTGGCCACCTGATTCCTATTTGTAATTAAAAAGAAATCATTGGGGCGAAAGCCTTCGAACCCAACGATATCGACCAAACCAGGCCTAAATACGAGTATCGTATCATTAAATACACCTCCCCCCTGTGCCTGAGAGGATGAAATGAATCCGCAAAACAATAAGGTCACTAAAGACAGAAATTTCATAATCTTCATGTACAAAATTTGTTAAATAAAGGTTAAAACAAGTTAAATCTGCTAGGGAATTGGGCTTATTATTTTTTGTTCAGAATCCTAATACTTACTTACAATCCACCTCACGCCAATCCATGTTACATTTGGCTTTGGGATTCCCAGGGCATCCACAGCGTACTTCCCTGCGGGGTTGGACCTTGTTGTCTCCGTTACGATCCATCCAAAACATGCCACAATCCTTACAATTACCTGCATTAAAGCATTTGATTTCGTAACACTTTCCTCCTCTCTTTAAAATCATGGGATTCTTTAATTGACGCAAACGCTTAGGAAGCATGATCTTTTGAGAAGCCATTTTTTGGGTGACACTGGCGGAAACTGCTTGAACCTGCCTGCGATTGAGAATATCAAAGGCATCAGCGCCTTTAAAGGTTTTGAAGCCAGCAATGTCGATGGGGGATTTGAACCAAGGGGGTAGCGAATCGTCAACTTGGGCGTGAGAGTGTACTTGGAAAAGGAAAAGGGTCATTAGGAGAGATACTACTAATCTACTTACTTTCATTTGGGGATTATTTTTGGGTTAAACTATAGTCCCTCCCAAGTAAGTGTCCCTGAGGGAAGTTTTTATCACCCCAAAGGGTGATTTTTTTCCCTCACGAATTAATCTTCAAGGCTTTGGTAATCTTCCCAGGTATCTACGTCCTTGGCTGCCGGTTCGAATATGACTGTTTCCACATCAGAGGCATATGTTTTTAACAACTTTCTGGCACCTATCTGCCCCTCTACTTTGGCTAATTGAGGAAAATAGCTCGCATCCCATATAATAGGAACCCCTTTTATCCCTCCATATTGAGTGGCTACTATCGGGTAAGTCCCCTTCTCCCATTGTGTAGCGAGGTTTCCCAAATGTTGGGCAATCAGAAGGGGCTGATCACACAAGAGGGTCAGGCAAGCAGGAGAGTCAGGATAATTTGTAAGCAAGTATTCAATGCCTGTTTTTAGCGAGCCTCCCATGCCTTCTTTCCATTTTTTATTGTACACCTGTTCCACCTCCAGATTGGCTATGGTGGGTTCTATTAGATCCCGAAATGCCCCCAACACCACAATAACGGGGGCAAAATGAGCTGTTTGGACGGTTTGAATGGTATGCTGCAAGAGATTCTTGCCTTTATACATCAACAATTGCTTGGGTCTCCCAAGACGAGATGATTCTCCCGCTGCTAGAATAATCGCTGGAATAGGCCTCATGATTGTCTGTTTCGATTGACCCCAAAATCGAAAATATCATAGCGGTTGTAATGCCCGGAGGTATCCAGGGTCATTCGCTCTTCATATACACGGGAAATATCTTGTATGGTGTGAATCAATAATTCTTCCCGTTCAAATACAGGCTCCATTTCATAAGTCCCATCTGGTCCTATTATCGAGCTGCCTCCCCGCAAGACCCAGGTATCTGGAGACTGATCTAGCTCAGGTGTGAGCGGAAGCAGGGTTGGGAGATCTCCTGCCCTTAGCATCTGCCCAACTGCAATGACAAAGCAACGCCCCTCAAAGGCATAGTGCCGGCTAGCCAATTGGTGCTTCTCATGAACTGTCGGCCAAACCGCTACATGTATATGCTCCCCTTCTATATGCATGGCCTGCCGTGCCAAGGGCATCCAGTGTTCCCAGCATATCAGGCCTCCCAATCTCCCAAAGGGAGTTTCAACACTCTTTAGGCCATGCCCGTCTCCCAAGCCATATAGCAACTTCTCGGTATAAGTAGGCATAAGTTTGCGGTGATGGTTAAGAATTTCTCCCTCCGAATTCAAGGTTATCAAGCTGTTGTAGATGGTCCCATTTCCCCTGCCGCTTTCTACTTTCTCATTCATCCCCAAAACCATCCATACCTTATGTGCTCGCACCATCCTTTTTACCTCCTTCATGGCCCAGCCCTCAATAGAAACGCTCTCCTGATACATTTTGGCAAATACCTTCTTGGTTGACGTATCATCCCAACGCGCATAGTCCAATGAACTATCCAACCAGGCAGGATATCCCCCTAGCCAGGACTCCCCAAATACGACTAACTCCGCTCCTTGACTTTGGGCCTCTTTTAATAAGGCTTCCATTTTCTCCAGGCTTTTCTCTATATTCAAAAACTCAGGGCGATGCTGAACGATGCCCACTGTAAGTGCTGGTGCCATAACTGAAATTTCTTTGCGTCTAATAATCCATCTTTTCTCCTTATGAATCGCATTTCCTACGAAGATATGCAGAATATTTTTGCAAGTATTCTGACAAAAAGGGGCTTACCCCTAGTCAAGGCTCAGAAATGTGCCACTGTCTTTGCCCAATCTAGCCTGGATGGCGTCTATTCCCATGGGGTCAATCGCTTCCCTCGTTTTATAAAGTACTTGGATGAGGGCTATGTACACGTGGAGGTGGAACCAGAATGCATCATGCAAGCAGGTCCTTTTGAGCGCTATGATGGGAAGCTAGGAGCTGGTATCTGGAATGCCAGTCTGTGCATGGACAGGGCCATCAGCCTGGCCCAAACCCATGGAATGGGCTGTGTCGCCCTTCGCAATACCCATCATTGGATGCGGGGAGGCACCTACGCCTGGCAGGCCGTTGATTCTGGCTGTGCCGCTATCTGCTTCACCAACACCAAACCCAATATGCCTGCATGGGGCTCAAAATCTGCAACTGTGGGAAATAATCCCCTCATAATTGGGGTGCCTCACAGCCAAGGACCAATCGTTTTAGATATGTCCTTGTCTCTATTTTCCTACGGCAAAATGGAAAACTACCAGCTACAGGGAAAGCCCCTTCCCTTCCCAGGAGGCTTTGATGACCAAGGTGAACTCACCTCAGACCCAGGCCCCATTATTCAGAATGAACGAACCTTACCTATAGGATACTGGAAGGGATCTGGCTTATCCATTATGCTGGACCTAATGGCTTCGATCCTTTCTGAAGGCAAAACTACTTCCCAGATTGGAGAGGAACCCATTGAATATGCGTTAAGCCAAGTGTTCATGTGTTTTGACATGAAGCAACTCAGTCAGATGGGCGAAAGCCTCATCCAAGAAGTAAAACGCTCCCTTCAACAGGCAGAGCCTGATGAGGGAGGCAAGGGGATATTCTATCCGGGACAACGTACCTTGGCAACCCGCTTAGAGAACACGGAAAAAGGCATTCCCGTGTCTGAAGAGGTTTGGAATAAAATCCTTTCGATGTAAGCTTTCCCAGACATGAATATAGGCTACATACTCCTTCATCTACTAGTCTATCTGGGACTACCCGCTACTTTATTATTCTTAGAAAAACGTATAGCCCTTATTCAAAAGCTCGGCCCAGTGGTGCTCTGCTACGGGCTGGGGATCGCCTTGGGGAATATTCCCGGATGGCAAAGGCAGGCTTTAATAGGAGACCATTCCATCGGGGAGTATGTCTATCAACTCATGGCCGTATTGGCCATTCCCCTGGTCCTGTTCTCGGCCGATTTGAAATCCTGGCTGTCCCTTGCAAAGAACACTCTTCTTTCCTTTGGGTTCGCGGCTTTGGCAGCGTGTATTAGCTCATTTGTCGCTTACTATTTTGTGGGAGAACGCTTGGATTATAGTCCTGAGTTAACCGGTATGTCGGTAGGCGTATATACAGGAGGAACACAAAATTTGACGGCTATAGGAGTGGGCCTTGGGGTTCCCGCTGAATTAATCGCAAAATCCAACCTATCAGATACCCTTGTCAGTGCCATCTACCTGCTGCTGGTTTTGTCTGTTTTACCCAATTTCCTTCGAAAAGTCCTCCCTACTTATTCGCCTACGGGTAATTCCTCCTCCGTTGAAGAAGAATCTTCTCCACAAGCTATCCATTGGATTTCCATTCTCAAAGCGCTAGGCCTGGGCCTTCTTTGCTTGGGCCTGAGTTTTGGCATAGCTCAGCTTGTTCCTTTTCCAGAAAAGGGCCCATGGATTATTTCCCTGGTAACTACCCTGGGCCTTTTATTTTCTCTAATCCCAAGCATTCGAAACCTTCACGGCACTTTTGCCACTGGCGAATACCTTTTACTCGTATTCTGCGTGGCTATTGGCGCCCAAATCCAACTGGATTTTATCACGCAGGATGTAATCCCCCTTTTGATCTTTTTCACCATTGGAGCCTACCTCGCTATACTTCTTCATTTTCTTTTTGTCTATCTGGCAAAAATTGATGCGGATACGTTTCTAATCACCTCTGTTGCCGGGATATTCAATCCCATTTTCATCGCTCCCGTAGCCCGGAAGTTGGGAAACAAAGAGATAATCGCTCCCGGAATGACTGCTGCCATCGTCGGATATGCTATTGGGAACTTCTTGGGCTTGGCCATTGCCTGGGGCTTATCATAAGTAAGCCCCAACTTGCTTCAATCACACACACACTTGCACCATTCCCTCGCGTCTCTTTCCAACATATCCATAAATTCCTGAATCTGCTGAGGTCCTTTTATGACTCTTCCTCCTTCTTTCACATATATTTCATCTGAAAGGGGGTCTTTTTGCATTTGAAATGAAAGAGACAAATTTTCTAATGTCTCCTTTATTTCCATCACTTCATTTGGATGATTGAGATAATTAAGTGTGATCATTGGTATAAGATTTTGAACTTGGATTAAAAGGTGAATACTCCAGGTGATAAGCCTCCATGGGAAATGATCGTCGGGTTTCCTTCCAACCTGTAATAGCAAACGTCCAATAACGCTGGATAGGCTGATCGAGGGTTTGACCTTCCCAATCTATGCTTACCCTCCCCTTTAGTCGCAATTCACTCCCTGATTGGAAATCGGGGAAGAGAATAGAAGCTCTTGGATCTGATACAAAATTCCCCAACGTATTAAACATATTGTTCCCTGCATAATCTGGTATCCGAATAAGCTTTGGAGAAATTACCTCAATAAATCCCGGATTTCCTCCTCTATGAGAAGTATCAACTTTTCCAGAACTATTTCGACTCCCCACGAAAAACGTATCACTTTCCTGTATCCTTTTTATTTGAGACGCTTCTAACTCCATTCCTGTATGGATTTCTAGTAAGTCTTCTTTTTCAGGGTGCCCTTCTTCAAAGAATCTCTTTTGGATATATTTTGGACAATTGCCATAGGCCTGCTCAACCTCTATAAGTATTCCCTCTTCTTTGTAAAGGGCAGTCCCATTTACTCTAAATCGTCTTCTGGTTTCAAAATCCATCAAAATAAGCCCTATCTCCTTAGCCCCATCTGATAAACTCCTTTCAAGCTGATCCCAAGCCAGAATTATTTTCTGCCGATTTAGGAGAATTTGGGAGCTTCCCAGTACTTGCACCATACCTGGAAAGCCATTGAGCCAAATGGTTTGGGGCCATCCTGTCTTATCCAGTAGGGTTAAGGCCAGCGTCTGTACGTTTTCCAAAAAATGTTGAGCTCCATAAGAGATTTCAGGACTTATCATACCACTGAGCCGTAAGGCCTGTGCGGATACACCCGCAGATCTTTGCGCTTGTAATTCGCCTGGATGGTATTTCATGAGATATGCTGTTTATATGTTTGTTCGATTTGGTCGATACTCTTTTGAAAAATAGATGGATCCTTCATGGCTTGAGCCAATACCAAAGAACCCTGAATCTGTATCACAGCCGATCGTGCCAGGGCATTTGCCTGAGATTCAGACAATCCTGCAGACTTCCCGAACTCTACAAAGGCCTGTATCCACTCTTCGAATCGAGATTGAACTCCGAGCTGGAAAGCTTGGGAACTGGTTCCCATAGCCAGGGATCTAAGTAAACAAACCTTCTTACCTCCCCCATATAAGGCCGAAATCTGATCTAAGGCTAAGCGCAATCGATCTATGGGAGGCAGAGGGCCCTCAAGAGGCTTTATGACGTGCTCTTGCATCCATGTACCTGTGTAGGCAAGTACTTCCTCGGCCATCTGCTGCTTTCCCCCCGGAAATCGATGGTATAAACTGGAACGCTTCAAGCCTGTATATTGGGAAATAATGGACATGCTTGCTCCTTCAAATCCTTCCCTTCGGAAAACTTCGAGGAGTGCATTCATTAATTCCGACTCACTAACCTTAAAAGGTGGCATATAATCTGTTTTAAGTACAGAACGAACGTTCGGTACAAAAGTTTTGCAGGATTCCCTTTTTGTCATAGCGCTTACATTAGGAAAAAGAGAATAAATGGCCATCTTTACCTGAAGATTTCCGTATCCCAGCAGTGTCTAGACCCAATCATATCCCTCCTATCCCCCCATCGGAATACCAATGGGAAGCTATTCGTGCCTCAGGCCCGGGGGGACAGCATGTCAATAAAGTCGCCTCTGCGGTTCACTTGCGTTTTGATATAGGTAGATCTTCCTTACCAGACTGGGTAAAAGAGCGACTCTTAAAGATGAATGATAAGAGAATTAGCCGGGAAGGAGTCATTCAACTTAAGGTTTCACATTCCAGAAGCCAACGAAAAAACCTTGATGAGGCGGTAAAACGGCTCAATGCCCTGGTTGCTAAAGCCTATGAAACCCCCAAAAAGCGGAAGAAAACACGCCCCTCTAAAAAGGCAATAGAAAAACGCCTTAAGACCAAAGCAAAGAGGAGTGAAATCAAGAAGAATCGAAAAAAGATTGATTATTAATGAAAAAGTATCTTTGTATAAGTATTGGAATTATTCATTTCCTTCTCTCACCGGCTCAAAAGCTCAGCCCAGAAAAGATAGAGCGGCTTGCTTATAAAAAGGCGCTGGCCTTCATGCCCGAATACCTCGAATTTATTTCTCTCCCCTGCGATGCGCATTATCCGGAACAATTGGAGCCCAATGTTCAATGGCTAGAGCAAGCTTTCAGTCAAAGGGGCTTTAGGACACAGCGGCTTGAAACCCAGGGAATACCCATCTTACTGGTAGAAAGGTTGGTTAAGGAGGCAAAAAAGACGCTTGTTATTTTACATGCATGTAGATGGGCAGCCTGTTGACAGTTCTAAGTGGGATCAACCCAGTCCCTATGTACCGGTATTAAAAACCCAAAATGAGGCAGGAGAATGGGAAATAATTGATCGAAATCAATTATTCAAAGAAATTAATCCAGAATGGCGCGTGTTTGGCCGCGCTGCTGCGGACGACAAGGGCCCTATTTCTATGTTTTTAGCTGCTTGGGACGCGGCAGAGGAAGCAGGTATTTCCCCCAACTATTCGATTAAAGTTTTCTTGGATCCGGAAGAAGAAATAGGCTCCCCCAATTTGCTTAAAGCCCTAGACGATCACAAAGCCAAGCTCACAGCAGATGGATTGATCATCATGGATGGGCCTGCCCATGCGAGCAATCAACCGACCTTAACCTTTGGTGCCAGGGGGATTGCCAGTATTTCTCTTACGGTCCACGGTCCCTTGGGACCTCAGCACAGTGGCCATTACGGTAACTATGTACCCAATCCAGCTGTACGTCTGGCTCAGCTAATTGCTTCCATGAAAGATGAATCTGGCCGTGTGATCATTCCAGGGTTTTACGATGGCATCCACCTGGATGAAGAAACACTTACCTTACTAAGAGACGTACCTACGGATGAAGAGGCCTTGAAGAAACGCTTGGGAATTGCCAGTGTAGATCAGGTTGGCAATACTCTTCAGGAGGCCATCCAATACCCTTCTCTCAATGTAAGGGGCATGGGAGCTGCCTGGATAGGAAAGGAAACCAGGACCATTGTTCCTCAATCAGCTACGGCCGAAATAGATATGCGCCTGGTCCTGGAAAGTGATCCTAAGCGGCTTGTGGGCTTAGTTCGGGAGCATATTAGTTCCCACGGATACTTTCTAGTAGAAGGAAAACCTACTTTAGAGGAGCGGCTTAGCCATCCTAAGATTTGTAGCTTTTCCTACCGCATATCCTATCAAGCATTTAGGACTCCCATGGATGGAGAATTGGGAAGTTGGCTGACAAAGGGTCTGCATCACTCCTTTGGGAAAGCTCCCATTAGTCTCCGCACCATGGGAGGGTCTGTCCCGATTTCGCCCATGATCCAGGCCTTGGGAATCCCGGCTGTCATTCTACCCCTCGTCAATAGTGATAATAACCAACACAGCCCTAATGAAAATTTACGTATGGGTAACTTTCTTACAGGGGTACAGGCTTTGATAGGCGTTTTCCAAACACCTACAGGCGATTGATTATTTTTTGGGGTATTTCATTCAATTTAACCACACAATGATCCCCTCCTCCAAAATTCTTTCCATTTGCTCCAAGGAATTGAGCTTAGGAGTAATCTCCAAACAGGTAAGCATGGCATGAGGAACCTGCTCAGGAACAATTCCCTCATCTAAATTTACGATGAGACTAAAAAATGGCAATTCTGCCTTTTGGGGCTTGGGAGCCTTCTGATCAAAGGAACAAAGATGGGCAACTAAGTACTTCATAAGGAACTATTTTGACGTGAATCCAAAGCATTAATTTCCAGTGCACGCCAAAACATACTTTCCTAGCTACCTGATAGGTAAGGGTAAAATTCTCCCATAGTTAACGGATAGTAACTTTCAGGAATAACTAAATCAAATGGAATTCGACGTGCTCAACTAATTACACCCAAAATTAAATTCATCATTGGTAATTTCCAAATCATTCGACGAATCCTATGAAAATATGTCTCAAAAAACTTAAGTAAGTGGACAAAAGAAAGTGGGTATTTTTTTATGTAATGAAAAGTTTACCCTGTAGGGGTAACCTATGGGTAGATTCATAATGCCCCCATATTCCGCCGGCGAGGTATCCAAGTTGATACCTCGCCGGCGATAAAAAGGGATGGGAAACCTTTTCTACCCATATTAGGTACCTAAAGGCACCGGGATTCTCATTTGAGAATTAGGCCTTTGAACTCATATAAAATGTTCCCTAAATGAATCAGAGATATCATTCCCTGATTTCTTTTGTCCACTTACTTATGATTCAAAAAGCAGTTGTCCGAAGGCACTGGGGATATGAAAATCAGGTGTAAGAGACTGGGGAATAATCCAGCTAATCCAATTGTGTTGAATAGAATCAGGCCTAATCGGGACAAATTCTGCCCGAAAAATTCCACAAAGCAAGCGACTTTTTTCAGCATCCTTCCATAATCCTAATGTTTCAAATGAGTCCATAGGGATTCTTCCTTCCAGTATATATCCTTGGGGGAATATCGAACAATACGTTTGCATACCTTCCCATTTCCAATCTGAATCCACCTTTCTGTAGTAATTGCTGCGGGCATCGAATACCCAGGTTCTGGGATCCATTTCCAATTGAAAATAGGGTTTGAGAGAATCATTTGCCGCAAAAAATAGCTCTACTCGGTCAGACCCTGTAACCGCCATATTTTTTGAACTATCCTCCCATAGAACTAGGCTTGTATCTGCTACTTCAAATTTAAAGTAAAAGTATTTTTCATTGTACAGGGCTCGAAAGGAAGTTTCAGGGGGTATCCGATCCTGCCAAGGGAATACAAATTCCTGTAAAAGATTTGCCTGTTGCCAAAGACTGTCCTTTCCCAAACCATCTAAGGTTATTCCCTTTATGACTTTATTAACCCTATAAACCCTTTCCGAATGCCCCGGAATATTTGAAAGCTTTTCCTCTGAATTAGAAGAAGAGCAACTGAACAGTAATATAGATAGGCCTAAAACATAGGGGATAATCCAACTTCTCGCAATCATACTATGCGGAATTAAGGGCCGTTGTTCCAGCAGCCACATCGAGCACAACTCCGGTAATTCGTTGAGCCTGGGGGCTACAGAAGAAAAGGACACTATCGGCAATGTCATCTGGTTTCAACATTCCTACCGGAAGGGCATGCTCTTCGTATAGGATTTCATTGACAGCTTCTTCAGTAGGGTTTCCTGGACTCATCGCATTCCGGAGGAGTTCGTTGTTAAACATACCTGTATTTACGCCAGTTGGGCAGATCGCATTGGCTGTAATATCAAATTTTCCCAACTCCAGGGCCACACTTTTTGTCAAGCCAATAAGGCCCCATTTAGAGGCTGTATAACTCGGAGCCCCTGCGGAACCCCGACGCCCATTTATAGAAGATATACATACGATCCGTCCAAATTTTTGCTTCTTCATATGGGGGCTTATCGCTTGAATACAAAAAGCAGGACCCGAAAGATTTACATCCAGCACATCTTTCCACTCAGCTTCCGTCATCGACTCAAGAGGTCCCAGGGTTGCGATGCCTGCATTTGCCAGAAGAAAGTCTATTCTCCCCCATTCCTCAATTACCTTCGAAACAGCTCCCTTGATCTGAGCTAACTTCCGCACATCTCCTTGAAAACTCATACATTGGACTCCTTCGTTCTCAACCAATCTTTGCGTTTCTGCTAGATCCTCCACATTGGACATAGGATATTTTACACTTTCAATCTGCTGGGCTATATCAAAAATGGCGACATGGGCTCCATTCTTAGCAAATTGAAGAGCTGAAGCCCGGCCGATGCCTCTAGCTCCTCCAGTAACAAAGGCAACCTGGCCCTCAAACTGAGCTTTCTTAGTATTTGAAGCATCCAAAAGCGGGTTAGCCATAGCTACTCCCCCAGCTAATAGACTGGACTTTAGCATAGCCCTTCTGGAAGTACCCTTTTGGGCGGCTAAATTTACCTGTTTATCTTTTTTCATGGTGCTATTTTATATTAAAATTCATCCCTGTAACCATATTCAAATCAACCCTATGGCTTCCGAATAATTTCCCCTTTTTTCATAACGAACCTCACTCCTCTCATCGCAGAGATATCTTTGGTGGGATTCCCATCGACAGCCATCAGGTCCGCTATTTTTCCAATGGCAATTCCACCCTGGTTTTGCAAACCAAATAGATTGGCATTCCCTTGGGTGGCGGTATACAATACTTCTTCTGGTTTCATCCCATATTCCACCATGAGTTCCAGCTCTCGATAATTTTCCCCATGGGGAAATACCCCTGCATCTCCTCCAAAACAAATATGAACGCCCAAATCCTTGGCCAGAGCAAAGCTTTTCTTTTTATTCTGCACCCTTTGGGGGTCGGGGTCCTGGCCTTTGGTCCAGCCTCCATAGGTTTCAATAGCCTCTATAGCTGCCAGGGTTGGACATAGGGCAACTCCCCGTTGCTTCATTAAGGTGAAAATTTCTCGGGTTCCGTTATCTCCATGTTCTATGGTATGTACCCCTGCCAATATGGCTCTACGCATTCCTTCCGCTGAGGTAGCATGGGCGGCAACCTTTCTGCCACTACTCGTTGCGACATTTACAACCGCATTTAACTCCTCTTGGAGAAAGGTGGGACGAACCTCTTTTTCAGGTCCCCAGCGATAATCTGCATATACTTTGATCCAATCGGCACCTTTCCCAACCTGATCTCTTACAACTTTCATCAATTCATCCGTACCATCGGCAACCTCTGCTCCTACAGGGAAAGAGTAGTCTGGACTTAGTCCCTGCGGGCCATAACTCCCCGATGCAACGATTGCTCGGGTGCTGACGATCATATTAGGCCCAACAACTTGCCCCTCCTCTATCGCTTGTTTGATCCCCACATCTGCGTATCCAGCCCCCTCTGTTCCTAAGTCTCTTACAGTAGTGACCCCAGACTCCAAGGTTTGCCTGGCATGTGTTGTAGCCCGAGCTGTTCTATAGGCTTCTGATTCTTTCAGTACCTGATCATTCCAAGAAGTTTCGTTATAGGGATGGAGTAAGAGATGGGTATGGCCATCTATCAGTCCTGGCATAAGGGTCATATTCTCCATATAAACGATTTCCACCTCGGGCGGAATAGGAATCTGGTCGGGAGGGCCAACTCCCAGTATATAGGAGCCTTTGACATATACCCACCATCCTTTGTGAATCTCCTTCCCATCAAAAACGAAGTCGGGCTGAAGTAAATAACCAAAAGATTGAGCCTGCCCCAGAAAGCATAAGAGCATTAAGAAACTTCCAAGAATGAACCTTTTCATATCGAATGCAAAATAGAGAAAAAATCAGTAGGGATGGAAGAATATATTAATCTCGAATTACATATTTCTTTTTTGTTCGGAGGGCAAAAATGACAACCAAAATGGTAAATAGCATGAGCAATAAGGCAATGGGTCTTTCAAAAAAACTACTTATATCCCAGCGAGACTTTATGGCACTTACCATGAAATTTTGTTCTAAAATTCGCCCCAGTACCATACCTAGCACCACTTGGGCTAAAGGGAAGCCCCCTCGCTTCATTACAAAGGCAATTAGTCCCATTCCCATCATAATCCAGATATCTACAAGGGCATGGTTAATAGAAAAGGAGCCAATAATACACACTAAGCCGATAAGTGTCATTAGGAGATTTTTGGGTATCCGAACCAGATATCCAGCCAGATTAGCGGTAAGGAAACCATATAGGGGTAGCAACAATACATTGGCTAGGAGAAAGGTCCCAAAAAGTGCCCATACCAGGGGAAGTTGTTGCTCAAAAAGTAGAGGCCCAGGAGTAATTCCTTTCATCATAAACACTCCCAACACAATGGCTGTGACCGTATCTCCTGGCAAACCCAAAGAAAGAGCAGGAATCCAGGCACTAGCCACGGCGGCATTGTTACTACTAGTCCCAGCCAAAATAATTTCCTCCTCGTGATTCTCTGATTGTTTTTTGGCCTTTATGCGTATTTTTTGGATACTGCTCGATACCCAGGCACCAATATCTGCCCCCGCCCCAGGCAAAAATCCGACGATGATCCCAATAAAAGAAGACCGAAGAACCATCCATTTCTTTTTAAAAATGGCAAGCATGGGATAAACAAAAAAGTCTTGCCTTTTATTTGGGGTATTATCTGGAATAGAATAAGACGTACTATCCTTATGGTACAAGAATTCCAAAACCTCTGAGAATCCAAATAAACCTATCATTGCGACAATATAATTCAGTCCTCCCAGGAGATTGGGATTGTCAAAGTGGAAACGACCATAGCCTAGCGTAGGATCTACTCCGACAGTTGCAAATAGCAAACCCAGAAATAGAGAAACGGTAGATTTCAAGGGCGAGGCCCCAGAGGCAAAGATTCCAGCCGTAAGGCCCAGAATGGCTATCCAGAAGTATTCGAATGAAGAAAAGTTTGTCGCCAGGGCAGCGATCCCTGTTGAACTCAGGATCAGGACCAGGGTGCCGATAATTCCTCCAACGGCGGAAGCCATAGCACTTAGCCCCAAACCTAAAATTGGTCCTCGACGATTAGATAACGCGTAGAGCTCTTCTGCATAGGCTGCACTGGCAGGGGTACCGGGAATTCTCGCTACAGCAGAACCTACATCTCCGGCATAAATGGCTACAGAAGAGATAGAAATAATGGCTGGCAAAGCAATAATGGGGTCTAAAAAAAATGCTATGGGAACAAATAAGGCAACAGCCAGCGTAGCTGTTAGCCCTGGAATAGCCCCAAACAAGGATCCATATAGTCCTCCTAGTAATAAGGCCATCAAGCCTTCCCAAGTAAATAAATTGCTCATAGATTCATTTGAAACAAAACATCCCTTATAAAGCCACTCCCAGTAAACGGGTAAACACTCCGAAAACCAGCAAAGGTCCCAAGATCGCCACGGCAAGAGATCCTTTCAAGGGAACCTGGGTAAGTCGAGCAAAAGAAAAAAGGATAACCCCCATGACAAGAAACATCGGGTTTACCCCTATTCCCCAGGAATACTGCAAGGGAGCTAAATGGGGATACAATAGCGGATATAGGCCTATAAGTCCCAAGCCCCCTAATAAGCGCCAAGGGGCTCTTTCCCCGGAGTTTTGAGAGATTGAAGCTTTTGCAGTAGTCGGCTTTTGGAAGGCTGATATGCCTAGTGCAATTCCCATTAACCCTAAGCCAATAGCAATTATTTGAGGAAAAAGGGAAGGTCCGGGATAGCCCTCCGGTAAATTGGGAAAAGACAAGGAAATGAAATAAATACATAGCCCTAAAGCCAATAGAATCCCTCCTGCTATGAGATCTCTTTGATCCACCATCTTCTAGTTAGTTTTTGCCAGGCCTGACAATTCCAGCATGGCGCCATTGGTACTATCCTGTCGAGTCAGCAGGCTTTGAAAGGCCTCGCTATCCATGGGATCTAATTGAAAACCTGCTTTTTTCATGGGATCCAAATAAGTCGGTTCGGTAAAAGCCACCTGTATAGCTGAATCCAATTTCTGTTTAATTTCTTCCGGCAGGTTAGAAGGAGCCCCTACGCCTACCCAGCCTCCCAAGCTCCAGTCTACGCCCTGTTCTTTGAGGGTCGGTACATCTGGAAATTGCTCCAATCTATTATTGGACATCACAGCCAGGACTTTAACCTGTCCTGCTTGCCGCATCGCGTCTACCTCGGCTATAGCCGAGGTAACTACATCTACTCCTCCGGCCAATAACTCCTGTAAGGCCGGGGCAGCTCCCTGACTAGGAACCCAAGGCATGGTGGACTCCGGGAGATTTAATGCCTGCAAAAAGCCTATGCGTGCCAAATCCCAGATCCCTCCTCTTGAAGTACCTGATGCCTGATACTTTCCTGGGTTAGCTTGCATATCGGCTATAAACTCTTCCAGACTATTCCAAGGTGCATCTGCCTTCACGGTTATCGTCGCTGGATTAGTCATCAGGTTACCCAAGGCCGTATATGACCCTGCAGCCAAATCCGTCTGCCCCATCCAGTGCATCATGGTAATCTCAACGGTAATGGCTCCGATTGTATACCCATCGGGGGCTGCCTGAGCTAAGGCCAAGTGGCCAACCACTCCCCCCCCTCCTGTACGGTTTACCACATTCACTGGCTGTCCTAACACTTCTTGTAAACCAGCAGCTAAGGCCCTGGCCGATAAATCTGTCCCACCTCCTGGACTCCATGGAACTATGTAGGTAATGGGACGAGTAGGATAGCTAGCAGTTGAGCCAGCGGGAGAACAAGATAGAAGTCCTCCTAGTAAAATAAAAAAAACGAGTCTTTGTATGGGGTTCATTTATCGTAGTGTTGTGTACCTAATTAAAACAGAATCTGCCAGAATGTAAACTCATCAGCGAAATCAATTGGAAAAACCTTTTCCCACATTTGACGTACCTATCCCTAAATTTTCGTCGAATTCCCCTCCACATCAATTAAATTAAGCTAGAATTTTCTTACATTTATATTTAGTATAGTGTTTAGCTGAAACCAGAATTCGAATTATTAGTATAACAATCAATGGATATAACTATACCTCTATCTAATGATTTGGAACACAAGGTGCGTGAAAAAGCCCATAATGAGGGGCTATCCATGGTTAGTTATATTGTTAGTACCCTAGAATCTCAGGTGGATATGATGAACTCTATACGCGAACAAGTTCAGGAAGCCGAACTTATGAAGAAAATCATCCTTTCAAAACTGTCTCCTGAGTTTTGGGAAAAATATCGAGACCTGACTCAAAAAGCTGACTCAGGCACCCTGAAAAAGCGAGAGCGTAAGCTTTTGTTGGAACTGATCGACCAGAAAGAAGTGGCAAACGCGGCCCAAAAGAAACATTTGGCGGCATTAGCGAAACTGCGCAATACCTCTCTTCGTTCCGTAATGGAGGAGTTGGGTATTCAGCCAGTTTGACATGTCCAGATACATATCCCAGGACGTACGAGAGGAGGTCAAGCAGCGGGCGGGAGCTTGTTGTGAATACTGTTATTCTCAAGAATTTTTCTCTGCCGACTCCTTCACCTTAGACCACATTATTCCCTATTCTAAAGGAGGCTCCAATGAAGCCGATAACCTGGCTTACGCCTGTCAAGGTTGCAACCGCAGGAAATACATTCACAGAAAAGCCCGAGACCCCAAATCCTGGAAGAAGGTCCCCCTTTATCATCCTCGCAATCATGAATGGGAAGAGCACTTCCGTTGGACCGAGGACTACCTCGAAATCGTTGGCATCTCTGCAACGGGTAGGGCCACTGTAGCCAAACTGGCCCTCAATCGGGAAGGGGTAAAAAACCTACGAGAAGTCTTGGTGGAAACAGGGGACCATCCTCCCGAGCCCTTCAATTTTTGATGAATGAGTGTAAGAAGTAAAAACTCTCCAACTACTACTTTGTCAGCAAAGTATGTGGACTGATAAAAAATATGAAAATCTTATTAGAGCGCGCTGGGGTGCACGAATGTGGGGATACCCCTAGAGAATCCCCTAAGAGGGGAACGAAAGGTTTATTCGTGCAAGTTTTTTTGGTTCTTTTTTAACGACTGAACCCCGAAGGGCTCATGAAGACATATAAAAGATAGCAGAAACCTGAACTAACCCCGAAGGGCTCATGAAGACCACTGAAAATAAGCAGAGACCTGAATAAAAAAGAACATGAAAAAAGAATGAACTTTATTCGTCTGAATATCAAAGTAAAGAAGTTTAAAAACTTTCCTGACAGAGTACTAGTACAGTGTCAACGAAGTTGATAGTCATTTTTCAATTGCATGAGAATCATGCTTGAGTGTGCTGGAGTGCACGAATGCGGGGAGGATGGCATTGCAGGGAGGGCCTTGGTTTATTCGTGCGAGATTTTTTTGATTCTTTTTTTTCGGCAAAAAAAGAAGATATAAAGAAGAAAGAAATCATATAAATATTTAATTGACAGAGTACTAGGGACTATGGACTATCGACTTAATTACCTTTCTACTCCTTCAGCCTCCACAACCTCCACCAGGGTGTATTAGGGGAATCGTGGTGCTCATAGTGATAGCCAAAAAAGTAGCAACTAAAAAAGGCCCATAGGTGGTTATTGGGCTGGCTATGAGAGAAATGGGGATTGTCAGGGGCGTGTTCTCCCATGTGCGGAACAAAAGTACCGAAGTAAAAGAGTTGGAAGGTGCTTAAGATCGAAGGGATTACCCAATACAGAATGAGTTGGGCTTGGGGTATCCAAATCTGCGCCACATTGAAGGTGATGGCAGCCAGCAGAATTTGCTTCCAGGAAATGTATTCCCTAAGGAAATCTCGGTACCAATAAAAAAAGTGGGGATTCCCCTTGTGGAAGTCTGGATCATGATCCGTTGCGACATGCCGGTGGTGAGCATAATGTTTGGGGCGCATCTTTTTATATTGATTAAAAAGAAATAAGAAGGTACAGAGCCTCCCAATTCCATGGTTTACCTTGGCATTTTGTGGATAAACAGCTCCATGCATCGCATCATGGGCGGTGATGAATAGGCCTGTAAAAAGATGGGCTTGGATAAGTATACGTAGATAGGTCCACGGAGATTGCCAGGATATTGGACCGATAAAATTATACACCAAAAAGCATGTCCAACATAGAATCACGATCAAGGCCACAAAAACCCCTTGGTAGGTAACTTTCTTTAGAACAACATCCATATGCCAAAGAAACCATCTTTTTCACAGAAAAGTTTCCCTAATCTTCCAAGATGCCGTATATTTGACGTCCCAATTGCGGATGTGGCGGAATTGGTAGACGCGCTAGATTCAGGTTCTAGTGGGGGCAACCCCGTGGAGGTTCGAGTCCTCTCATCCGTACGCTAAAAAACCGAGGCTTTTTCAAAAACTGAAAAAGCCTCGGTTTTGTTTGAGAAACTCTTGGAGAAATGTGTATAAATTATTAAATTTATGTGTATAAAGCAGACATATGAGAACCAATATCGTTATAGACGAAACTTTAATGGAAAGGGCAATAGAATTAAGCGGCCTAAAAACAAAAAAAGCCGTGGTTCATGAAGCTTTAACCTTATATGTTCAGCTGCTAAATCAAAGGAA
Organism: Bacteroidia bacterium; assembly: GCA_965263105.1. GTDB lineage: Bacteria > Bacteroidota > Bacteroidia > J057 > J057 > JBCCTX01. The sequence goes on from CBDHGL010000006.1 coordinate 143,863, forward strand.
ATTAGCCCAACTCAAAGGAAAACTGAAATGGGAGGGAAACCTTGAAGAAATGAGAACAAATTTATGACCATCGTAGACTCATCAGTTTGGATAGATTTTTTTAATGGTAAAGAGACTCCGCAAACGGAAAAATTGGAAAAACTCCTTTATACGGAGCCCATTAGCATTGGGGATATTATCCTGACTGAAGTTCTTCAAGGCTTTAACTCAGATCCGGCGTTTGAAACGGCCAAAAACTATCTCACCCAGCTTCCCTGTCACACTTTGCTCAACCCGGTTTTCGCAATTTTGAGTGCTATTAACTATAGAAAACTGAGAAAAAAAGGGATTACCATTCGAAAGACCATTGATATGATAATTGCTACTTTTTGCATCGAAAATGGATATACCCTTCTTCACTCAGACCGGGACTTTGACCTTATCCAGGAGCACCTAGGACTTAAGGTCTATTAATTCCTAGCTATGGGGCTCTCCGTTTCCTGGATATTTTCAGGACAGATCACCTCATAGTTTCTTTTGGCTCTGGGTAAGACGGTCAACCTAAAACGCACGGGAATAGCTGTCCAGGAACTTACATTTTGGCCCTTATTGACCGCAGGTTGAAATTGTAAACACGCTATATAGGGATCAACAGCTTGGCTAAGAAGAGGATGCGCACTTCTTACAATCTTGTGCTGAACGTAACTCCCCCGTTCATCAACCTGAATTTGAACTTGAACCAAGCCCTCTATCCCGCTTCGCTGCGCGGAAGCGGGATAGCTAATCTGTCCTAAAAACTGCGTGTAATTCAAGGGCTGGGGTGCTTGATCAAGGGGCGTGAAGTTTGCTTGGGAAAAAACAGCGTTTAAAGAGAAAAGAATGAGCAAAAAAATGACTGTGGGAAAAGTTTTCATAGAGAAATTTGTTAAGTATTACTAACGATAAGAGGACGAAATTTCTCTGTTGTACTTCTGTTTTTCGTCTTATCCGGGTAGATGAGACCTCAAAACGAGGACGTGAGACCTATCCGGGAAATTGAGACGAACAAAAAGTCTCTTTTGTAGATCAAACAGAAAACTCTATGCGAGGGAATTTACCCTAGGGAGTGCCTATGATTGGAGGAATATCCATTTTGGATATGGAGGCCTTGGAAGGCCGAAGGCGTTTTCCCTGTATGGTTCTTAAAGATCCGGTTGAGAGAGGCCTTGGAGTTAAATCCACTTTCTAGTCCCAAGGCCAGAATGGTATACTGGGCGTTGGCAGGATCCTTCAATAGCTCCTTCAGGTGCTCGACTCGATAGCCGTTTACAAAATCGTAGAATGTCTGTCCCGTCTTGAGATTCAAGGTCTGAGAAAGGATATGGGGGGTAACTTTGAGTTCGTTGGCAAGATCCTGGACACACAGCTTGGGCTGAAGGTAAATTTCTTGGTCTTCAAATAAGGATAAAAGAGCTTCATAAATATTATTCATTTCTTCTTCCTTCAAGGAAGAATGCTCATATTTTGCTGTTTTACTTTCTTCAGGTTCCTCAGCCAAACTATCCTCTGCGAGTTGGGCATATTTAAAGAATTCCCAAGAATATTGCCGTATCCCTTTATAGCAGCACAGACATACTCCGACCACCATACAAATACTCACAAACAAATGGGTATAGGCTAAACTTCCCGTTAAAATTCCCACCGCAAATAAACCGTATGCGACCATGGTAATACTGATAATCGCAAAATATATCCAGGTAAAATGCCACAACCATTTCAATTGGAATGGATCAATATAGGATAAGCGATCTTTCAAAGACTCCTGATATTTGTTTATCCTAATGAGTACGGGAACTAAAATGGCAAGAGAATATACTTGATAACCGATTTTCGTCAGAATATAGAAGGTATTGGGAAAATGGCATAATTCATCCAGGCGACTAAGGCTATATCCATTTACCCATTGGTCTCTAAAAACAAGGAGGGACGCCAAAATAGCCGGTACGAAATACAGAATATCCTTTGGCTTGAACTTCCTTTTCGGAGAAAAAAGAAATTGGATATAGAGGGCAAAAATGGAAATGAGAAGATAAGGAATGAGAATATAGACAAAGAAACTCCAGGCGAGAACAGCCTCTCGAAGTTGAATATCGGTCAGTAGCATGATGGCTATCAAAACTTCCAAGGCCAGTAGGAGGTAATCTGAAGTTCTTTTTGACTTTTTTTGGAGTATAAGAAGTCCAAAAACACTCAAAAGGGTAAGTCCAATTATATTTATATAAAGCACTATGATAGGGGTAAGGAGTTCATTTTATTTAACGTAGAAATCGAATTCAGGTTGAGTTACTTCACTTTTTCGGAAGAAGTAAAGTAGCTCCAATAATCATGAGTCCTCCGACTACCATATTGGGTGTCAGAGGCTCTTTCATCAAGAAGACACTGAAACACAAGGCACTTACGATTTCTATATAAGCTAAGAGGGATACTTTTGAAGCAGGTAAATGCTTGAGTCCAAAAAAGAAAAAGAAAAATCCTACCATTCCCAATAAGATGGCATGGGTAGAGCCAATAAAAAGGTCTTGAGTCGAAGGCCAGGGGTCAAAGGCTAAAAACCAAGTAAAGAAGATGAGAGCAGCAATGAGGTTTTGGTAAAAGATCATCTCAGCTGGACTATAAGAGCTTACTCCTTTTTTAAAAATCACTACGGTTATGGCATAAAAAGTAGCAGAGCCCAGGGCTGCGGCCATACCAACAAAGTCTTCATTCTCAAAATTTAGCTCCTTATTGGAGAACACGATAAGTATCCCCAAAAATGCTAAGGCAAGAAGAGCTACTGTTTTCCGCGAAACGTATTCTTTAAGAAAAATAGCACTAAAGATGGTTACAGAGATCGGCCAGGTATATAAGATCAAAACGACATTGGCAATACTAGCATAGATAAAAGCCACAAAAAATAAATACATTCTGAGGACATTTATAGCAGATGCTATCAGCATGAGTCGATAGTTTTCGCGAAAAAGAGGCTTGCCTTGAAATAGCAGGTAGGAGCCTAATATCCCCACTGGGAGGAATGTGCGGATGGCACTCATGGACGTTGCAGGCATTTCCATGAATTTGACAAAAACCCCGCTTCCTCCCGCAAGTGTGGCTGCAATCAAAACTGCCAGCATGGCCTTGGTCTCCTTCATTGGAAAGCGAAGGTAGCATTTTGTGCATAAAAAAACAGGTACGCTACAAACGTACCTGTCGATTATTCTAAGGCCATACGACCAATGACTGAAACAAGGCTTTCTTAGAATTTTACGGGAACTTCCACCATTGTGTTGTCCCAGGCAGCAACCAAATGTGCCCCACCATCTACTTCTTTGAACATAAGGGTAAAAGCTTCTACGGCACTCTCTGTAGACCCAACAGGAACACTAAAGGAGGCGACATTCTTGCTAGCGTCCATGCGATAGGCTCCCCACTGATCCGCCTGGCTATTGAGCGTAAACTCCCACTCTTTTTCACCGGGAGTAGCAAAAAGTGCGTATTCTCCAGCTGCCACTTTTTCTCCACCAACCGTAGCGTCTTTGTACAATTTTAGGATCGTGGCCTCATTGGCTCCCAAGCGCCATACTTTTCCATAAGGGATAAGTTTTCCAAATATTTCACGGCCATTCTTTTGGGGGCGGCTGTAGATGACACGGGCCATCACGCCGTCATCCGTTCTGAAATAAGCCAGATCTGCAGGACTTTTGTCCATTCCTGGCATTTTTTGTGCGAGTCCCTCAGTAGCAAATAGTACCAAAAAACTAAGGATAAGAGTGAATACACTTCTCATAATAGGATAATTTTTTTTGAAGTAATAATAGTTTCAATTACGTTTCTAAGAACGGTAGGCACAGAAAGATGTTTTAGATTTCTTGAAAATCTTTTTTGAGGAAGGATCTCTGTCGGATAGGAGACAAGAAAGACAGTGGTATTCCAGGAGAATAGATAAAGAGCTACCATACTTACCGATCTATATTTAAGTAGGTGGACAAAGGTTTCCCCTTCCCTTTTTATCGCCGCCGAGGTATCCAAGTTGATACCTCGGCGGCGGAATATGGGGGCATTATGAATCTACCCATATGCTACCCCTACAGGGTAAATTTTTGTTTCATTGAAAAAATACCCACTTCCCTTTTTCCAACTATTAAAGGGGTATTTCTTAGAAATTCTTACCAAATGAGGCATGCAACATTGGCTTCTGTAGGGTATTATCTTCTATCCCCCAGGCCATATCCAGACGGACGGAGTAGCCAATAAGGTTGGCCCGAAGCCCAGTACCCACCGTGAATATAAAAGGACTTTTTAGGGTCTTTAATTCAACTGTTACAGGAGCTGAGCCAATGATACGGGTATCCGTGGGGTTCTTCTGTGTGAAAGGATTTCCCTCAGACCAAATGGTACCCGCGTCAAAGAAGGGAATAAAATCCACATTGAATAGGGGTCCAGAATTCAGGGAAGTCGTAAGCAGGCGGGAGACGGGTAGCCTCAACTCAAAATTGCCTAAAACATATTTGTTTCCCACACGGGAGTTGAACCAAAAGCCTCTAATGGGAGTGATAAAATCCTGGAAATGGAAGCCATACAAGTCTAGGTTAATCGGATTTCCCGTGATCGTCAGGTCTCTACTCTTTTCAAAGGAGAGGGTGAGAAAACGATCGTCTAATCCTCCCAAATAGTAATTACAACCAGAGGACGCTATGTTTCCTCCATCGGGGGTAAAGCTACAGGCATCCTCTTCATCAAATAAATTCAACGCTGCCTGAATTCGAGTAGCAAATACGATTTTATTTTTTAAGGGCAGATAATGACGCAATTCCATTTTGGCGATATTCAACTGAAAAGCCGAGGAGTCCATGGAAAAGTAATTGTCAAATCCGACAGAAGCGGCAAGGCCTTTAATCGGATAGCCCTCCACCATTTCAGTATTATCAAAGTACAAATTGATGCTTCCTCTCAACGCATTTTCCTGGGCGTCGACAAGTTCTTGTCTGAGTAACTTTTGGTCGGTGCGATCTAGACGATAATATCCGGCAGAGGCTTCAATACCAATTTGTGAAGTAATTGGATACCTGGCTCCCAGTTTTCCATATACTCTATCAAAACGAAAGGCAAGGGAATCTTGCGGGAAGAAAATACTTTCTTGACGGTATCTCCTACTCCAGGTGCCCACTTCTGCATAGAAATCAACTTTGTGCTTTAGGTAGCTATAGCGAATTTCACCATCCCAGTTTTTGAGGTTGAGAAAGGGTTGCACACGCATATCTAGTCTGTGGTTTCGTAGCTGATCTGCAAAACTCACATTCATTTGTAAACCAAATTTACTGATAGGATCATAGGTAAGCCCCCAACCTGCTCGGAGAGCCCCCCACTTCGAACGGGAGAGTGTACCATCTTGAACAACAATATCCTGCAAAGAAGGGAGTTCTCTCTGGGAAAAGAGGGTATTATCTCTACGGTTTCTTCTAGTCGAAGGAATTTGTGGTTTACTTACCTCATATTGATCACCCTCGTCAAATAAATAGTATCTCACACCAGCGGTTTCTCCAGAATCTTTAGCGGTTTCTACTTGCTTTTCATCACGCTTGCTTTCTTTTGGAGAAGGGATTGCCTTGGTTTCCTCTCGTTTTTCGCGCGCTTTGGTTCTAAATTTCAGGTCATAGTTTTCTCTAAGCAGGGTAATTTCGGGTACCTTATCAGCGCTTATATTGGAAAGAGGAATCTGAAATAACTGTTCTTTACCAACTTCTGGAGTAGCAAAGAAGCCTACATTTTCTCCTCCATCCCACGTATAAATGCCCTTATTTAAGTTAGTAAGCGTTTTAAATTCCCTGCGAAATATATTGAGCTGGTAAAAATTCCTTATTCCAGATTGATCAGAGAGATAACCTATTTCAAAGCCACTAATAGGTTTGGGAAACAATTCGTCTGCCGTCTCAGAATTGGTTAGGCGCGTAGGGGCTTTAGAAGGATTCGTAAGGTCCAACATAAATATATCAAAATGCGCAGATAACAATTTATCGGGAATGACTGCTGGATCAATTTTCTTGCCTGCAGGAGGCTGGTTAGAAGCGTAAAATAAATACCTGTCATCCAAGCTCACCGCAGGATGAATATTATCGAATTCATCTTCGATTACGGGGTTTAGAGTTTCATTGGAAATACTATAGGTATATAAGCCCGTACCCTCGTTATTAACACCGGATAGAACTAAATAGTCTTCATCTTGCATCCAGCTAATCCCCGATACCCAGCGGAGGGGTGAGGGAAGTTCCGTCCGTGTCAACTCTTTCTCTTCAAGGCTATAAACCATCATATAGGCTTTATGTCCTTTGTACTGTAGGGTAGCGATAGCCGTGCCAGAAGTATTCCAACTTATAGGTAACACAAAGGAGAGTCGCTCCGTAGAGGAAGCAATATATCCAGACTGTATAGGCAAAGAGGTCCAACTATCTCCTGCAATATCATAAATGAATACCTGGTGCTGACCTTCCTTCTGTAGTTGTAAGGCCAGAAGGTTCTGCCCTTCGTGATAGTCATAGCCGGTCAAGAGATACCCCTTCTTCAAGGGAATAGGTTGCTCCTTCGAACTAACAGTTTTAAAATCTCCCCTTCCGGAAGCATTTAGGTCGCTGAGATCTTTTAAGAACTCTCTCCAGCGTTCTGAAAAGGTAGGGAGTTGAATTCCTAGAACTGAGATAATCCCTGATTCAATCGAGTTAGAAACGTTTACGAGGTAGATAATTTCGGAAATTTTTTCTTCTCCATATTCCGAAACGATGTATTGCCAGACAGATTTGCGCAAAATGCGATTGATCAAGCCTTCCCCATCCAAGGCAGGTTCCAATACATCTTCATTCCTCATACTGCTAATCCACATCTCATCTTCGAAGGTCCAGCCTGTCGAAACAAACTCGGATAAGCCTTGCCAAAACCAGGTAGGGTTGTTGAGCAATATCTGGCTTTGGATGACCGAACTCAGACGATTGCCAAAGGCGAATTCTTCCAAGATGAGATCTGACACCTTCCGCTTAACCTCTTGATATAGCCCACGACTATCTCCGGGATGCACTATGTACTCTCTTCGCTCTGGCATCCGGTAGGACCCGGGATCATTCGACATCCGCTCCAAGGGAATATTGGAGGACATGAGTTCAAAAGAATGATTGAAATAGACAAGTGAATAGCGAAGATCCGCCCGATAATCGTACAAATCCGTCAGTTCAACCCGGGCCCGCTCCGCATATTGACCAACCTTAATCGCGTGAGACTCATTACCTGGGATGAAATACACATCGAAAAAGTCAGTACTTACGTATTCCCAGCCTTTAAAATTTTCCGTAGGATTAGGAACCTGTGCATAGACTTCTCCCCCCAGAATCAGTAAACAGAGTCCGGCAAAGCAGGTAAAAACTTTTTTCATCATCCCCATATTTATTATAGTAATGCTTCTCCCTTAGATTTGTAATGTTAGCTTTCCCAGGAGTTACCCTCCAGAAATTTCCTTTTGTATTAAATTACAAATAAAAACGATACGGAATACCCTATTTAACTGAATTGATGGAGAGGAAGTTTCACAATTCTCCCACCATTTTTGCGGGATCCACCAAAGAATCATACTCTGAGGGAGTCAATATGCCCAATTTCTCTGCAGCTTCCTTCAATGTGGAGTTATCTGCATAGGCCGTTTTTGCAATTTTGGCGGCTTTGTCATACCCTATGTGTGTATTCAAGGCTGTGACCAACATCAGCGATTTATTGAGCTGGTCATTAATACGCTCATAATTGGGTTCTATACCTACAGCCAAGTTGTTGTTGAAGGATTCGCAGGCATCGCCGAGTAATTTGGCAGAATTGAGCAGATTGAAAATCATCATCGGCTTGAAAACATTCAACTGGAAGTGTCCATGAGATCCCGCAACGGCTATAGCTGTATCATTTCCTAAGACCTGTGCACAGACCATGGTCAATGCTTCTGCTTGGGTTGGATTCACCTTCCCAGGCATAATTGAGGACCCTGGTTCATTTGCAGGGATAATGATTTCCCCTATTCCACTCCTTGGACCAGAAGCCAACAGCCGGATATTATTACCGATGGTCATTAGGCTCACGGCTAGACGTTTCAGAGCCCCAGAGGTCTCCACTATAGCATCATGAGCTGAAAGAGCTTCAAACTTATTCTCAGCACTCACAAAGGGATGCCCCGTCAATTCAGCGATTTTTTCAGCCACATGGTTAGCATAGCCTTTGGGAGTATTGAGCCCTGTACCTACAGCCGTCCCCCCCAAAGCCAACTCGGCTAGGTGGGGCAAGGTGTTTTCAAGGGCCTCCAAGCCCTTACGCAATTGGGTGGCATAACCAGAAAATTCCTGCCCCAGAGTGAGAGGGGTAGCATCCATCAAATGGGTCCGACCAATCTTAACCACTTCCCAAAATTCTTGGGCCTTCTTAACCAGCGTATCGTGGAGCAATTCGATCTTGGGGAAGGTCTCAGAAACCAACAAATGATAGGCTGCTATGTGCATCGCCGTAGGGAACGTGTCATTGGACGATTGCGATTTATTGACATCATCATTGGGATGGATGAGTTTACTTCCTATTTCCCCCCCCTTTAATTCAGTAGCTCGGTTGGCGATAACCTCATTGACATTCATATTGGATTGAGTTCCAGAACCCGTTTGCCAAACAACGAGTGGAAAATGCTCATCTAATTTACCTGCCAGTATTTCTTCACACACCTGAGCAATCAAGTCTGCTTTTTCTTTTGGAAAATCCGTCAACGAGGCATTTGTAAGGGCCGCCGCTTTTTTCAGATAGGCAAAGCCTCTTATTACTTCCATGGGCATCTTTTGCCCTCCAATTCTAAAGTTTTGGATAGAGCGTTGTGTTTGGGCTCCCCAGTATTTGTCTGCAGGGACTTGAACGTCCCCCATTGTGTCTTTTTCAATGCGATACTTCATATAGCGAAGGTAGGGATATTGCAGTAAATTGTCCAGGGTTTGAGGGGCGAGGAGATAGGAGTGAGTGTTGTAAATACAAATTTTATTATTCTCTCCCCTCCTACTCGCACCTAAATAACGATAGGCCACCGACTATCGACCCTTACCCCCTTTTCCCCTTCCTCATTTGTCCCCGAACATAATTCTATTTACCTTTGTTCTGCAAGTATCCACCCATTAGATATTTGCAATGAATCCTCAAAATTCCCTGATTTCTAACGGTACAGTTGCCCCCTCTCATGGAAGTGAAAAAATACTTCTGGAGGGCCTCACCTATGACGATGTTCTTTTGGTTCCAGACCATTCAGAAGTCCTCCCAAGGGAGGTAGACACCCATAGCTATCTCACGCGGGATATACGACTAAATTTGCCGATTATTAGTGCCGCAATGGATACGGTTACTGAGCATCGTATGGCTATAGCTATGGCTGCTAATGGAGGTCTGGGCATCATCCATAAGAACATGTCCATCGAGCAGCAAGCGGAGGAGGTTCGCCGAGTAAAACGCTCAGAAAGTGGAATGATCGTCGATCCTATCACCCTTAAGGTAGACAATACCCTGACTGAGGCGGATATTATCATGCGCGAACATCGCATTGGAGGTATTCCCATTCAGGATCAGGAGGGACGGCTAGTAGGGATTCTTACCAATCGGGATATGCGCTTTGAGAAGCCAGATGATCGAAAGGTAGCGGATATCATGACCAAAGAAAATCTTATTACCGCTCCAGAAGGGACTACCTTAGAAGAAGCTGAAGATATTCTCCGCAAGCACAAGATTGAGAAGCTCCCAGTCGTAGATAAAAGCTTTAAACTTGTTGGCCTTATTACTTACAGAGACATTATTAAGAAGCTGACCTTCCCCAACGCCTGTAAAGATTCCCTGGGACGCTTGAGGGTAGGTGCAGCGGTTGGTGTTTCTTCTGATACCGTGGAGCGGATAAAGGCCTTACAAACAGCCGGTGTTGACGTCATTACAATTGATACGGCCCATGGCCATTCTGCAGGTGTTCTTCGCACGATTCGGACGATAAGAGACACCTTCCCCGATCTACAAATCATCGGAGGAAATGTAGCCACCTATGGTGGAACTGAAGCCCTGATTGAAGCAGGAGTAGATGCCGTGAAGGTGGGCGTGGGACCGGGAAGTATCTGTACGACCCGAGTCATCGCCGGTGTGGGCATGCCCCAACTATCAGCTGTTATGGAAGCCGTTCGGGCTGCTGCTCCTAAAGGGATACCCGTTATCGCAGATGGAGGGATAAAATATTCTGGCGATATGGTCAAAGCCTTGGTAGCTGGTGCAAACGTAGTCATGGTGGGAGGACTTCTAGCCGGAACCGATGAAAGTCCTGGAGAAACAATTTTATACGAGGGAAGAAAATTCAAAACCTATCGGGGAATGGGCTCTATCGAAGCGATGAAGGATGGCAGCAAGGACCGCTATTTCCAAGATGTAGAATCAGACATCAAAAAACTCGTTCCCGAGGGGATCGTAGGGAGAGTAGCCTATAAAGGAAAGGTTTCCGAAGTACTCTATCAGATGGAAGGAGGGCTAAGAGCTGGCATGGGATACTCAGGAGCAGCAGATATTTCTTCCTTGCAGCAAAAGCTCTTTGTCCGCATTACCAATGCGGGCCTACGGGAAAGCCATCCTCATGATGTTCAAATCGTAAAGGAAGCGCCTAATTATTCTAAGAGGAGTTGAGGGAGAGTTTCATAGTCCTTTCCATGATTTGAGGAGTGGGGTACAAGGAGACAGGCGTGCGCATTGTGATGAGGTATTTGACAATTCTCTCACTTATAAGCCTGTAGTCTGTGGACTATTAAGCTACTAAATCGCCCCTGGACTATCTTTACTGGATAGAGACACATGGAGATGATCCCCCGTTCCATGATGTCTCAGGGTGTTAAAGCCGAGTAAATAAAAATAAGTTTTCAAAAGGGTATTCCGTATTTCGCCTCTCCCTTTGGTCCGCAAATCCATTGCATGAACGTATCCAGAAGACTGTTTGTAATGAAGGGAGTTCTTTTTGGATTTCAAGCCCATCTTTTTGTAATCTTCAGGTACTCGGGCGCCGTCTGTAATCATTAAATTCCCATCTAGCCACACCCAAGTACCCACCGCCATTCGGAGAAAGGGGTGTAAATCCCTGTATTCCTGCTGGATTTTTTCCGATTTTGCATTTTCCCCAGAAAGGTTGAATAGCGTCATTCCAACGTAGCCCAAAACCAGAATACCTACCACCCATTTCTGTACACGGACTGACTTGCGATTGAGGCTATTGGGGCCGGCCAGCCAATCCCACAACATGAGGGTCATCAGTAAAACCACGAAAAATACGACAAGGCTCATTCCTGCAATTGCCAGCCATTCATTCCAATGGTACTGCTCATGTAGCCAAATATTGCCTCTCAAAAATAAGGCAAAGGGAAAGCCCAGGAATAAAAAAACCTTAGCCAGAAATCCCAAGACCTTAAATATTCGCTTCATTTTTTCGGAAAATATAAATAAATTAAAGAAGGACTATACCACTACCTCTATCAAAGACGCTGGAAATGAGCAAAAGTTTAGATTAGAGGCATTACCATCTTTGTTTACGCTAAACCGATTGGCATGAAAAATCTACCACATTCTTTCAATTTACGTGAAGACCTCATCCATTTTTATCAAAATTCATCCGGCTTATCAAAAGGGCTATTTCTCATAGCAAGTTTTTCCCTCCTTTTCCTTACCGCTTATCTTCTATATTCCATTTATCCCGTTCTTTCCCAGATGCTAGATCAAGTTGTTTCCGCTGACTATAGCACATCAATTATTCAAGTTGGCAGATAAGCTGTGCCATATATACCTTTTGATTAAAGAAGGAAAAATTATTAGCTTAGTAAACTAATTTACTTGGTTTTTTTGTGTCTAGGTGCAATGGAGGAGATTCTTCAGGGTTTTCGCGTTTCTCAAAAGAAAGTTTCCACACTGGAACAATCCATTCTGCATTTGCAGACACAAAAGCGTACATTGACAAATGAATTGGATCTCTTAAAGCAGGAATTGGCCGAAAAAGAACAACAAATAACTCTTTTGACGGAAAAGTACGAGGCCGCCAAATTGGCAAAGGAGATAAATTCCTCTTCAGATCATACAGAATTAATAGCAAAAATTGATAAATACTTAAAAGAAATAGATATTTGCTTACGATATTTTGGTGTGCAGGATTAATATGGCACGAAGTAAAGCGAGTTGGAAAAGCACTCAATTAATATAAATATTTTGGGAAGGCAGTTCCCAGCTACCGTAGATAGTAGAGAAGCTGAAGTGATTCAGGATGCAGCAAAGATGATCAATAACAAGCTACGGAGCTACAAGCTTGAGTATTCCTCTCAGGATGATTTAGATATAGCCCTTATGTGTTGTCTTGAAATTATGACCGAATTTCTCACCTATAAGGTCCAAGACACACGCGGTTTCGCCCAAGTGAGGGAGGAACTAGATCAGTTGAATGAACAATTAGATCAAACCCTACAGCTATTTCAAAAATCCTGAATTTTCTTCGCTTCCGGCTATATTTTCCTAAGGCGTACACCATTTCATTTGGTATAACCCTTAAGATGAGGATTTCATGGAATCAATTGATTTATTAATCGGGGCTGGCGCCCTGGTAGTTGGCATCATAATAGGATTTGTCATCAATAGATTTGTACTGGTCCAGGCCAATAACAAGATGATGGAAAATGCAAAAATCAAGGCCGACAGTGTACTGGAGCAAGCAGAACTCAAGGCCGAAAATATTAAGCAGGAAAAAATTGCCAAAGCCAACGAAAAATACCAACACTTAAAAAGCAAGTTTGAGAAGAACGCCAAGGTTCAAAAAGAAAAGCTCGATACCCTTCAAAACAAATTGAAGCAGCGTGAGAGCTCTTTGACGAGTCAAACGGATAAGATGCGGAATAAGGAACAAAAGCTTCAAGCCAATCAGGTGGAGGTTGACAAAATCAAAGAAAATTTAGAAAAACAACTGTCTATTATTGGCAAGAAATCTCAGGACTTAGATGCACTCAGGCAAAAGCAGGTGGCTGAATTAGAAAAAATTGCTGGGCTTACTCCGGAAGAAGCGAAAGCAAATATGATAGAGGCCTTGCGTCAAGAGGCAGAAACAGAAGCTTCTGCTTTTATCAAGGACAAATTTGAGGAGGCTAAACTCACCGCTACAAAGGCAGCTAAAAAATTAATCATTGAAACCATTCAGCGTACTGCAGCTGAAAATGCCATTGAAAATACGGTAACGGTCTTCCCTTTGGAAAATGATGAAATCAAGGGGCGTATTATCGGCCGAGAGGGACGGAATATCCGTGCGCTGGAGATGGCTACAGGGATAGAGATAATTGTAGATGATACCCCTGAGGCCATCATTCTTTCAGGCTTTGATCCGGTGCGTCGGGAAGTAGCCAGGCTCTCTCTGCATAAACTTGTTACTGATGGCCGTATCCATCCTGCGCGTATTGAGGAGGTAGTCAAAAAGACTACCCGAATTATCGAAGAGGAAATTGTAGAAATTGGCGAACGTACAGTCATCGACCTGGGTATCCACGGCTTACGTCCCGAATTGATCCGCTTGGTGGGAAGGATGAAATATCGGTCTTCATACGGACAGAACCTCCTCAAACATTCAAGAGAGGTAGCAAACCTGTGCGCTATTATGTCGGCTGAGTTAGGCTTAGATATCAAAAAGGCCAAGCGCGCAGGTCTTCTCCATGATATCGGGAAGGTCGCAGAAGAACACAATGACCTTCCCCATGCTCTCCTTGGAATGGAACTCGCTAAGAAGTTTGGTGAGCCTTCAGATGTTTGTAACGCCATTGGTGCTCACCACGACGAAATCGAAATGACGGCCCTGATCTCTCCTATCGTTCAAGCCTGCGACGCCATTAGTGGTTCCAGGCCCGGGGCCAGAAGGGAAATTGTAGAAAGCTATATCCAACGCTTGAAAGAATTAGAAGAGCTGGCCCTTTCTTATCCAGGGGTCATGAAAACTTTTGCCATTCAAGCGGGTAGGGAGTTGCGTGTAATTGTTGAATCCGAAAAGGTGAGCGATGACAATGCTGATCAGTTAGCCTTCGATATATCCCAAAAGATTCAAAAGGATATGCAATATCCTGGACACATAAAAGTAACTGTCATTAGAGAAAAGCGTTCTGTCGCTTTTGCTAAATAATTCGTAATCGCTTAGCATGTTTGGGAAGAAGTCTTCACGTATCACCCAAGAGAAGGTTCTGGCAGCCCTTTCTCATGTAGAGGATCCAGACCTGAAGAAAGATTTGGTCACACTGGGCATGATCCGAGATTTACAGATCAATGGAAAACACATTAGTTTCTCAGTGGTACTGACTACTCCCGCCTGTCCAATGAAGGACATGATACACAATGCCTGTGTCAATGCAGTAAAATTAATGGTGGATCAGGAAGCTCAGGTTGAAGTCAATATGACCGCGGAGGTGAGCTCAACACAAAACCATCCCCAACTACCATCTGTCAAAAATGTTATTGCTATTTCGTCTGGCAAAGGAGGAGTAGGCAAGTCTACCATAGCGGCGAACTTAGCCGTAGCCTTGGCAAACACAGGGGCAAAAGTAGGGCTGTTGGATGCCGACATCTATGGCCCGAGCATGCCGATCATGTTTGGTTTTGCTCAGGAAAGGCCTGTGATGGAAAAAATAGAGGGGAGAGATCTCCTGGTCCCCTTTGAGCGACATGGCGTTAAGTTGATGTCTATTGGCGTACTCGTACGTCCTGAGCAAGCCATCGTCTGGCGGGGTCCTATGGCTTCTAAAGCCTTACAGCAAATGATCTTTGATACCCATTGGGGAGAAATTGACTACTTGCTAATCGATTTGCCCCCAGGTACAGGGGATGTCCACCTAACCCTGGTTCAAGCGCTACCTGTTACAGGAGCTGTGGTGATCACTACCCCACAAAAAGTGGCTGTGTCAGATGCCCGGAAAGGGGCTGAAATGTTTCGCTCCCCCCAGATAGAAGTCCCTATCTTGGGAGTCATAGAAAATATGTCCTTTTTCATTCCAGATGATGCCCCTGAGAAACGGTATCCCATTTTTGGTTCTGGTGGGGGAAAGGAATTGGCGGAAGCCTTGGGAGTTCCTCTCCTGGGGCAGATCCCCCTTAGACAGGCGATTGGGGAAAATGCAGACCAGGGGAAACCTGTTACAGTTTATGCCGATAGTACACTAGGCAAGGCCTATGAAGAGGTGTCTCAGGTATTAGCCCAACAGGTTGCTATACGCAATGCCAATTTCCCCCGTACAGAACAAGTAAAAATGGACCGCTAAAAGACATTATGCTAACTCTTCTGGGTAGGCTTCGTATCTATTTTGGGGACTGAATCAATTTTATTACCTTCATACATAATGGCTCAAGAAGTTTTGATACAAAAGATAGAACGGGCGCTAGACTCCATCCGGGAATACCTTCAGACTGATGGAGGGGATGTGCGTGTCCACCAAATTCGCGAAGATATGGTGGTAGAAGTAGAATTGCTGGGAAATTGCGAAGCTTGTAGCATGAGTGAAATGACCCTCAAAGCGGGTATAGAGCAAGTTATCAAAAAAATAGCCCCTGAGATTATCTCTGTTGAAGCGGTGCAACCTCAGATCAATCCCTGATTCCATTTTCTTCACATTTATTTCCAAAAAATAAAGGGGGAAAGCCACATTCCCCCTTTGCAAAGTATTCAGACACAGCGTGTCAGACAGGCGCTAAATTTTTGCAGCTGTTCAGGTCAATTGCAACTCGATGTGTAATTCAAGTATAAGTCCTAAACTCAAGAGTAAATATCACCTTTTGGGGAGGATTTGAATAGGAGAAATGTTCCAAATACTAAGAAATATGTTCCAGGGACATATTATCTGCCAATTATCCTGGTTTTCTTAAAGAGTTGCGCGTATCTGAAGGCTTTTCCTTAAACTCCTCCGAATACATCTTACTGAAATAGGAGGGATCTGAAAACCCTACACCAAAAGCAATTTGGGAAATAGCTTCCTTTGAATGAATTAGCATTTGACGAGCTCTTGTTAGTCGAATTTTCCGAATCATCTGGGTAGTAGATAGACCTGTTAGGACCTTGAGTTTCCGGTGGAGCTGTGTACGGCTAACTCCCACATCTTTGCATATATCATCTACCCCCAAATCGGGGTCCTCTAGCGAAGCTTCTATTACTTTTCCGACTTTTTCTAGAAACAAATCTTCGGGGCTTACAGATGACAGTTTTGTTGTATGCGGGAAAAATTGGTATTTCTTCCTTAAGGTGTTTCTCAGTTCTACCAACTTTTTTATTCGTGTCAGCAGTTCTTCCTTATCTAGGGGTTTACCCAAATAGGCGTCTGCGCCATATGCAAGGCCTTCAATTTTAGAGGCTTGATCAACTCTAGCAGTTAATAAGATAATGGGTATATGACTGGTTCTCTCGTCTTTCTTCAGGGCTTCACAAACGTCCATTCCGCTTGCTTCTGGCATCATCACATCACTAATAACAATATCGGGAACACTTTCTATGGCCTTTTGTATGCCTTGTTTCCCATTCTCCGCGAATTCCACCCGGAAGATGGGGGAAAGCAATTTTCGAAGAAAAAAACGCACATCTGCACTATCCTCAATGATCAACACCAATAAGTCTTCGTTGTTTCCTTCGGAATCGAATGAAGGAGCAGGGACAGATGTTCGCAAAGACTGATGATAGAGGTTGTCTTGGGGGGTGAGATCCCCATCCTCCAGGGGTGCTGCCTTTAGGGTAATGGGTAACTCAACAAAAAATGTACTGCCCTCATTTACCATACTTTTCACCCATATTTTCCCGCCCATCAGATGGACCAGCTCCTGTGTAAGGGCAAGCCCGATACCTGTCCCCCCCGCATCCGAAGACAAAGAATTGGCTGCCTGGTAATAGCGATCAAAAACAAAAGGTATGCGTTCTGCATCAATTCCCACCCCCGAATCCTGGACAGAAATAAGCAGTGTATGAGGTTTTTTTTCTTTGGCAACTACCTTGATCCAACCAGATTTAGGAGTGAATTTCAGGGCATTTGATAGGAGGTTGGAAAGGACTGTCAAGACCTTATCCGCGTCAAAGTCTAACATTACTGCATCTGTTTCTGGGGTAAAGACCAGAGAAATCTCTTTGCTCCGGGCAAAAGAGCGGAAGGAATCTGTAATGTAGCCTATGTAAGGAATAATATCGGCCTGTTTGAGAACAAGTGGCATGCCTCCTTCTTCCAGTCGAGCCAAATCCAGAATCTGATTGATCAAATTCAGAATCTTTTGGGTATTATAATTAACCACCCGTGTGTGATCCTGAATCTCGTCGGAGTCCTCATACCGCTCCTCCAGCAGTTGATTCATTCCATTGATGATCGTTAGTGGAGTACGGATTTCATGGGTAATGTCAGTATAAAGTTGTTTCCTGATTCTATCGATTTCCAAGACTTTTTCTGCCTCCGCCTGACGCAACTTAATGGCTAGCTGGTTTTTGTAAATTAACCAAACCAGGAATATTCCCACGATTACATAGGCAATCCAAGCATAGATATTCCACCACCATGGAGGCAAGATGCGAATGATAAGTTGATCTTCGACTTCCGCTGAAAATTCACCTCTACTGGTCCGGCCTTGAACTCGAAACGTATAGGTCCCTGGACTTAAGTTGGTATAGGTAGCTTCATTTTTGTTCCCAGCCAACTGCCAGGATTTATCAAAATTTTCTAGGATATACCGATAGACATTTTGGGTAGGTGAATCATAATCAAGTAAAGAGAATACCAATTTAAGGGCCCTTTGATGATGGCTGAGGGTAATCTTAGCAGTATGTAAAAGAGATCGTTGTAAAAGGCTATCTGAATCCCCTACTCTTAGGCGATTATTTTGAACCCATAACTCTGTTAGGAAAATATTGGGTTTTTCAGCTACAATGCTCCCTATGCTGTCTGGAAAAAAATGGTTAAGGCCTTCTCTACTACCAAAAATAAAGCCCTTATCTGGAGTACAAATACACGAATTCCAATTAAAGGCATCTGTAAGCAGGCCATCCTCCTCAAAATATATCTGTGTTTCCCCTGACTCGGGCCTTATCCGAGTAATACCCAGGTTGTCCGTACTCACCCATATATCTCCAGAAGAATCTTCTAGTATGCACGTAATATAACCATGGGCAAGGGCCTCCGTTTCTTTGCGGTGGGAGAATTTTTCCTCCTTGGGATCATAGGTAAGCAATCCACTTTTAGATCCTATCCAAATCATTCCCCGACTGTCCTCAAGAAGGGTGTTTATCTCATTGGTGGGCAAGGTGCTGGAATCTCTGGGGTCATAATAGAAATGCCTAAAATAGAGAGAGTCGGCGTGCTTCTTTTCTTGCTCTTCAGGTGTTAAAAGAAACATACCTCTATCAGAAACAATCCATAGATTCGACCGGCTATCGTATAACAAATCATTGTTATTTTCCCCAGTAAATCCCTGTAAATGCTCCGATGTATTGGGAATTTCAAAATATTCTTGGGTCTTCTCATCGAAGCGAAAAAGGCTACTACGTGTAGCTATCCACAAGTAATCACGACTTCCTCGAATGATATCCATGAAGGTCAACAAAGAATCTACCTGCATTTCTCTCCATGGAATGGGCAATTCTGAGATAAGATGCGTTTGGGGATGGATTTTAAATAAGCGACTATTCCCCCAGGGACCAGCATAGATATTCCCGGATTTCCCTAGGGCTACAGAATAAAAATTTCCTTCTATAAGGCGCTTTGGAGGCAAATTTGGCGTAGAAAAATATATCCCGTTCTCCAAAGCCATCCAAAGCGTATCTCCTTGGAAAAGCATTCTCCTATGAATTTCACTGGGACGGCTTTTTGCACTGTAAGGTTCATAGAATTTGAGGCTATACCGATCCCAGGTATAAGCACCATCATTGCCCCCAATCCACAGCAAGCCAGATCTATCTTCGAAAATAGCGTTATAGGGACTATCTTTCAAGTTATTCAGGTTGTAATAATTATTTGATAGGTGGTGAAACTGTTTCTCAATCTTATCGAATAGCAACAATCCCTTTCGAGAAGCTACCCAGAGAAAACGATCATTCAATTCCCACAGGTCGTTAATAATATTGTGAATATGAGGAAGGCTATCTCCCTGAGGATAATAGCGCTCATAGGAGTTATTCTGAGGATCCCAATGGGTGATTCCATTGTGCGTACCCAGCCAAAATGTTGTGCTATCATCAGGAAGGATACATTGATACCTATTCCGTTCCTGATCCTCTGCTAAACCCTTCTCGAAATAATAAGTAAATTGATCTTTAACCGGGTCGTAGATATTTATCCCCTTTGAACAGGCGATCCATAGCTCACCCTTTGGGCTCTCCCACAGATCAATGATTCCCCCTCCACTCAATCCCGTTTGCGGATTTGCAGTTTCTTTGTAAGTAATGACCGAGTCTTTAGAGGGCATATACCCAAATAATTCTTTCCCTTGCGTCCCAATCCAAAGGGTTCCATCCTTCCCCCAAAGCAGGCAATTCACGGAAAGGTTTTCATCTAGGGGACCTACATTGAGTCGATGAAAGGATTCAGACTCCTTATCAAAATATACCAAACCGGCGTTTTTGGTCCCGATCCATAACCGCCCCGTTTCATCTTCTGCCAAGGCCTTCAACACATTAGAGGATAAGGTCAAGGTATCCCTGGGGTGAAAATAAAACCGCCTAAATTGATTACCATCAAAGCGGTTTAGTCCTTGTTGGGTAACGATCCAGATAAACCCTTCCCTATCTTGCAAAAAACCCCTTATTTTTCCGGAACTCAGTCCATCCTTTACCGAAAAATGATGGAACATTAGTTGATGCGGATTCTGAGCCCAAAGCTCTCCCATTAGAAAAAGGGCGATTATGCCCCACCTCAATAGATCTGTAATTTGGGTTGATGGCGAAACTCTCATGTAATTTCCCTGTAAGCTCTCCAACAAATATACATAATTGTATGAGGCTATGGAGCTACAAAAAGTACATTGCCAAGTTTGTCATGAACCCTTATCTTTGAAGGATAAAAAAAAGGGGATATTGCCCAAGCCGTATGCAGATTCAAAAGTTGCTATATCTCTCTGAGGAGAATCTCAGAGACCGTCTTTTTGTCAAAGACATCGTCCATAATTTCCCTCAATCGGAAAAGATCCTGCTGCTTCATGAAGCCTTTGGTGAAAAGGTTGCCGATACGCGTTTTGTGACCAAGCGACTCTCTTCTTACTTCAGTGAGCAAATGGTGTATAACAATGCTTTTTCTGCAGACCAAAGAAACCTTATTTCCGCTAACTCTGGGGGCTTTCAACTTAACAAAGAGTTGATCTATCAACTGATGGAACATATTCAACTTTTAATCCTCAATCCCATTATTTCTTCTGAGAATGGACCTAAACTGGGCTCGGCACAATTAATAGCGAATTTCTTGCGAACTCAATTGACAATAGAAAAGTTAATTCTTTTCCCAGAAAACCCCCTTTCTCCTCTTGCCACTAAGCAGCCTACTATAATGACTGAACAGGATTTTGCCTATTGGAAACCTTTGTATGAGGAGGAAGAAAAGACTCTGCGTAAAGCGCTCCACTTGGCTCCTGCACAGATCGTTTCACCCTCAACCTATGGCACGTGATCTGTAAAACCAATGCCATCGTCCTGCGAACTTACAAATACCAGGAATCCAATCTCATAGCTATCCTTTTTACCCGATCTTTTGGGGTCAAGCATTTTATCATTAAGGGCTTTCGCTCTCCCAGGAATCGCAAAAAATACAGTTATTTTCAACCCCTGTCTATCGTAGAAATCATCTTCATTGAAAAGGAAAACCGAGAACTACAACAAATTAAGGAAAGCAAAACCGCTCAAATATTGTATCACATTCAATCACATCCCATAAAACTATCTTTGGGCTTGTCTATGATTGAAATTTTTTATCAATGTGTTAAGGAAGAAACGACTAATGAGCCCTTATACGACTTTCTCACCTCCTCCATTATTCACTTAGATAGGTCTGAGAGGAAATTAATTCAAACCTTTGTATTTTTTCTCGTACATTTCACCCAGTTTTTGGGGTTCTTTCCAAATGATATAAGTAAGAATTCAACACACGTGCACCTGAACATTCGAGAAGGGCTTCTGGAGTCAGTTCCTCATGAGACTGATAAAGTTTCAGGCCTTATTCGTAGATATATGGGAAGCACCCTTGAAAACTGCCAAGAAATTCATTTCAATCAGGAAACGAAACAAGCACTGATCAAGACTTTATTTAATTATTACTATATTCATGTCGATGGATTTTCCTATCCCAATACCTTAAAAGTCTTTTCAGAAATCTTTGAATCATAAATAGAATAGTACCAATAGCGGATAATCTTCCATAATTCATGCATAGTTTACAAAAGTCATATTATCACTTGCTAGGGTTGGCTGGGTTAACTATTTTTCTCATTCTTGTAGGGTGTGATGGCCCGACTCAGAAAGGGAGCTTTAGTTTGTCCGGTGAATTTTCAGCTTGCCAGATGGACAGTATGCGGATTTACATGATAGATGGCCTTAGCCCTACGCCCATCTTAGCAGCCCCCATAAAAAAGAACGGCAAAAACTTCACCTTTTCTCTCAGCGGCGATCTTCCTGCAGAAGGGGTATATTATATTGGGCAGGCCCCCAATAACCTAAGAGGGATTATCCTGGGCAATGAACACGGTGTTAGTGTATCTGGAAACTGTCTCAATCTACCTGGTTATTTAAAAATTGAGAATTCGCCAATTAACGATGCTTTCGAGGAAATGAATGGGCGAATTTCAGGTTTTTATAAAGAGACCCAAGAAGTCGCCCGTCAATTTGTTCCCTCAAGGGTATCGGATCCCAATCAGGAGATTTTTTTTCGCAAAGGCCTTAATCGGGTAGCAAAAAAACAATTCACCTATTTTGATTCCCTGAAAAATACACAGCCCCTTATCGCAAAAATTCTGGCAATAAACCTTCAGGAATTCTTCGATCCCTCAGAAAACCCTGGAGGATACACTAATGAAATTGATCATTTGGGAGGAGAAATGCTTGCCCATGCAGATTTGTCGGATCCTACTTATGGATACCTGCCTGCTCATGAGGCCATAAATACATTTGTTCCTCAGCTCCTCAATCCAAATACACTTCCCTTTCCCCGGGCTAAACAGCATATCGACAAACTCCTAGCGCGTATTCCAGAGGGTTCACTGGCTCATAAAAACATGTTGGCTTCGGTGATAAATATGATGGATCAGATGTCTTCCAGTGCTTATCCAGGCTATGCCGAGAAATATCTCCAACTGTATAAACCGGAGCCAGCGTTAGCTCAAGCCATTGAAGGGCGAGTTCAAATTATAAAAAATTTAGCCGCAGCCCAGGCCAGAGCTGATAGTATAACTAGCATAGGGGTCGTTCCGCCTCCTATTAATTTGCCCGACCCTTCTGGCAAAACCCTTTCACTGGAAAGCTTACGAGGAAAAACAGTATTGTTGGATTTTTGGGCCAGTTGGTGTGGCCCCTGCCGAAAGGAAAACCCCAATGTAGTAAAGCTATATAATCAATACAAGAGCCGAGGCTTCGAAATTTTGGGGGTCAGTCTGGATAAAAACAGGGAACAATGGCTCCAGGCTATCAAACAAGATGGGCTTACCTGGAAGCACGTTAGCGACTTGAAAGGATGGCGAAGTCAGGCAGCACAAGCCTATAGTGTATCGGCTATACCCAAGACTTTTTTGCTGGATGAATCGGGAAAGATTATAGGTAAAAATTTGCGTGGCAGATCTTTAGAAGCAAAATTAGCAGAAATATTTGCAAATTAGGGGCGCTCTAACCTAAGAATATAAGCGGTATATGAAGATTTTGATTGTTGACGATGAAGCCGATATTCTAGAATTATTAGAATACAACCTGGTAAAAGAAGGGTATCAGGTCTTAACGGCCACAGATGGGAAGGCTGCCATTGAGGTAGCCACCAAGGAGAATCCCGATATGATTTTACTGGATATCATGATGCCCAAAATGGATGGGATTGAAACCTGTAGGAGAATTCGCACCCTTCCAGGCCTTTCTAAGATAAGCGTAATCTTTCTCACTGCCCGATCTGAAGAATATTCAGAACTAGCTGGCTTTGAAGCTGGAGCAGATGACTACATATCAAAGCCCATCAAACCCCGGATTTTGTTAAGTCGCATTAAGGCCATTGCTAGAAGAGATTCGCAGGAGGAGATCAACAATGTGTTGAAAATCCACGATTTAGAGATTATACGAGATGAATACATGGTAAAAAAAGGGAAACAGACCATGGCCCTTCCCAAAAAAGAGTTTGAACTTTTGTTTTTCCTTGCCTCCAAGCCTGGGAAAGTATTTAGCCGGGAAAAGTTACTAGAAAAAGTCTGGGGAGATGTATACGTGGTAGACCGAACTATTGATGTGCACGTGCGAAAGCTGAGAGAAAAAATTGGGATTAATTATATTCAAACGGTTAAAGGAGTTGGATATAAATTTGTAAATACGCTGGTATAATACGTCTCTTTGGTTAATCACATTCCCAATTATGGATGGCAAGTTCCAACGAAAATTACATGCCCCCTGGGCCATTGCTGCGACAATGTCAGCCATCTTCACCCTTGTAGGCATCCTTCTTACTGAGCTCATTCATAAACCGGCCCCTTGGTGGCTTTGGATCAGCTATTTTCTGATAGTGGGCATAGCCATCTATATTTACTTTGAAAAAATAATCTATCGGAGGATTCGTGAACTCCGCATTGATGCCCAAAGAGAGGTCACCAAGCTCAAAGATATGGAAGCTTACAGGAGAGAGTTTCTGGGAGAGGTATCACATGAATTGAAAACCCCAATTTTTGCTATTCAAGGATTCATACATACCCTGATTGACGGTGCTATGGATGATCCTAGGGTAAGAAAAAAATTTCTTAAAAAAGCCATGAAAAATTCTGACCGTCTTTCCAATTTAGTGGAGGATCTTTTGGTCATTACCCAAGCAGAATCCGGGGAAATGGAGGTGAGGGTAAGAAGGTTTCCCATAATGGGCTTGATCCAGGACGTTCTGGATGCATTTGAATTCAAATTCACAAAAAAGAACCGAAATATTGCTTATAGCATTGAGGAAAATTCACTGGAAGCTGCTTATGTCCTAGCAGATGAAGAGCGAATCCGGCAAGTGCTAACCAATTTAATTGACAATGCCATAAAGTATGGCGACCGAAATGGAAATGTAGCTATATCCTTAAATTCGGACGAGGAAAAAATCTATGTCTCTGTAAAAGATGACGGCCCCGGCATAGAGGAAGAACACCTAGACAAAATTTTTCGTCGCTTTTATCGTGTAGATAAGAGTCGATCGCGGGAAAAGGGTGGCACAGGCTTGGGATTGGCTATATGCAAGCACCTCATGTCAGCTCACGGGGAGAAAATAACCGTAGAAAGCCAGGTAGGTCGGGGTACTGTCTTTACAATCAGTCTAAAAAAAGCTAAACATGCATAAGATTAACCGTATTTTTGCTTTTTCATGGGTATTACTATTGCTGAGTTGTGGTTCTGAGAATATCGCCTTAATCAATAAAGTAAAACGTTTTGAGCCCCAATGGATGAACTTAAGTGAAAAGGCCACCTTTATTGAACAAAAGCTGAGCATCACCCGAAGACGCTATCCTAAGGACCTGGATGCCATAGAGCCCCAAATGCGAAATGTATCTAGCAATCGACAAACAAGTGTCTATGGTTTACGAAGCCAATACCGTAATATCATGGTTGAACGCGAAAAGCTGGAAAAACAATTTGTAACGGAATTGGAGGGTCTGGAGGAAGAGGTAGAAAAATTCAACGAATGGGTAAACCGACTCATGAAGGGTAAATTTGAATTGGAACTCGCTGAAAAACGGCTTTCCG
Source organism: Bacteroidia bacterium (assembly GCA_965263105.1). Lineage (GTDB taxonomy): Bacteria > Bacteroidota > Bacteroidia > J057 > J057 > JBCCTX01. The sequence continues at coordinate 168,830 of CBDHGL010000006.1, forward strand.
AATTTGAATCTTCTCATCAAAGGCTCAAACAGGAAATGGATGGGATAGAAAAGGCCCTCATAAAAAATATCCAGGAACACAACTCTGTCTTGAAGCAGTTGGGACAACAACTCCGAGTATATAATAACTTCGATATTGCGGTGAGATAAGTTTCAAATCTACTAGAGATAATTAGACGCCAAATAAAAAGACTGAGGGAAAATCTTCCACAAGGATTTTCCCTCATTTTTTTAGCGGTTTAACCCGTAAAGATTGGATAACTACTCTCCAGAAGGAGGAAATATTACTTTGTCGATTACGTGAACAACCCCGTTGCTAGCCAATACATCGGCACTCACTACCTTTGCATTTTCTACCATAGCTCCTTTGTCGCTTAGAGAGATTGTTGCCTCTGCTCCTTGAACGGTACTAGCTTTCATTCCATCAGATAGGTCTCCAGACATAACTTTTCCAGGAATGACGTGGTAAGTGAGGATGCTAACTAGTTTCTCTTTGTTTTCAGGTTTTAGCAAGTCCTCTAATGTCCCTTCAGGAAGAGCGGCAAAAGCATCATTTGTAGGAGCGAATACCGTAAAAGGACCGTCCCCTTTTAAAACATCTACCAACCCTCCCGCTTTGACAGCTGCTACCAGTGTGGAAAGTGCATCTGTTCCGACTGCCAAATCAACAATATCCTTGTCTTGAGCTGTTAGCTTTGGCATGGATAATAAGAACATACATACTAAGGAAGCGAATACAACCAATGATCTTTTCATGATAAAATGTTTAATTATTTTTTGCAAACATTAAACAAACTTGAAAAATCTGGAGATTGTTATCACTTTTTCCATTTCTAAAGATTTTAAGGCTTAAAAGAGGTAATAATTTGGGTCATTTAATCTTCGCTAGCCCTTTACAATGTGTTGATAATCATAAAAATACCAGAATTTAGTTTATCTCGCCCCTATTCATCATGAAAGATTTTGTTTAAAAAAAAAATGTTTTCATTAAACAATATTAATGAGGCTTATTAGGGGTTTTTAGGAAAAACTACTTCACCTTCCCATCATAAATTTAAGATTCCCCTTAACTTATGTGTTTATTAGGCTAAATAATTTCTCCGCTCTGTGCTAGGCATACCCTATACCATTCAACGAATTGCAGAAATGGCTCTGGCCCAGGACCTTTTCCAGGCCTTTCCCCAATCCCTTCCCATCAAGTACGTCTCCTTTGATTCACGTACCATCTCTTATGGCCCAGAAACCCTATTCGTCGCCCTAAAAACAGAACATAGAGATGGGCACGATTTTTTGGGAGATGCCTTCCACAAGGGGGTTAGGAACTTCCTGGTAGACCGGCCAATTTCCCTTTCTCCGTGCAACTACATTTTAACAAAAAATACCCTAGAGGCCCTTCAGTTATGGGCTATGCACCACCGTCAACAGTTTTCCTATCCAGTGGTGGGAATTACAGGCAGCAATGGAAAGACCACTGTAAAGGAATGGCTAGCTACATTGTTGGAATGGGAGTTTGAGGTAGTAAAAAGTCCGATGAGCTATAATAGTCAGATCGGTGTCCCTATTTCTGTATTGCAAATGAACCCCAAAGCTAATTGTGCCCTCATTGAAGCCGGAATCTCCCGGCCAAACGAAATGGAAATTCTGCGAGAAATTATCCAACCTACTTTTGGTATACTTACCCACATGGGAGACGCTCACGATAAGGCTTTTGATAGTTTTGAGCAAAAGCTTGCCGAAAAATGTCAACTTTTTGAGAACGTAGATCAGGTTTTATGTGGAAGTGGGCAAACTCAGGTTTGGGAGTATGTTAAAAAAGAGCTTCCACAGGCACTGGCTGTAGGAGAAAGGGAGACCGATGAGTTCCGTTTGCAGAGATTCACACAGGACAAATCAGGCATGGGACTCCTGTTAGAAAGAGGCCAAACACAACTGGCTATTGAGGTTCCAGTAGTAGGGGCTGCTTCCCAGGAAAATATCTCCCTCGCCTTGTCTGCAGCGCATTATCTTGGACTTTCTAAGGAGGGTATGCAGGCCCAATGTCAGAAATTACACCCTGTCCAAATGCGGTGTGAGATCCTCACAGATAATCCGGATATTACTGTCATTAACGACAGTTACAATTCCGATTTGGAGTCAGCCCGCACGGCCCTCCACCTTCTATCCGATATAGATTCACAGCCTGATAAGATTTTAATCCTGACGGATATGGAGCAGCAAGGATCGAAGGCTCTGGAAAGACATGAACAGATTTACAAAGAAGCCACTCAACTATTGGGAGTGGAAAAAGTCCTGACCCTTGGCCCCATTTTCGCCCAAATTGCTTCCTCCCATAATTATCCAAACACAGATTCATTCATTCGGGCGTTTCAATACGCCCATTTTATCCATCACACAGTTCTCATCAAGGGGGCCAGAAGTTTTCGTTTGGAGCGCCTACTTCCTCTACTCAACCGAAAGCCCAATGCTACCTATTTTCAAATCGACCTAGATGATTTGGTCCATAACTTTAAAACCCTCTGTGCACAGGTTCCTCCTGGCACCAAAACCATGTGTGTAGTAAAAGCTTCCTCCTATGGGAACGGGACTTGGGAAATTGCCAGAGAATTAGCAGATGCAGGAGCAGATTACCTGGCTGTAGCCTATACATCAGAAGGTATAGCCCTTCGAGAAAGTCAAATCCAGCTCCCCATAATGGTCATGAACCCTAATAAAGAGAGTATTCCTTCCCTCATCCAATATAGACTCCAGCCAGAAATTTCTAACCTAGACTTCTTAGAAGCCTATATAAAGGAAGCTCGTCTCTCAGAATGGACTTCTTATCCCCTTCACCTCAAGCTAGAGACAGGAATGGGACGCCTCGGATTTAGGGAAAAACATTTATCTCGACTTTGTGCCTTCCTGGTTCAGGAGCCCAGGGCCCAAATAGTCTCCATGCTATCCCATCTTGCTGCTGCAGATGACCCAAGAGCGGACGAGTTCAGCCACCAACAGGTGCAGACCTTTAAAGCCCTAACAGGTTATATCTCTGAACAAATTGGGTTCATGCCACCAAGACATATCCTCAACTCTAAAGGGGTTCTCCGTTTTTCTGCTTATGCATTTGAAATGGTACGCCTAGGGGCTGGCTTATACGGAATCAATACAACAGATGTGCAGTCTGATCTCGTGGAAATTGGCGGCCTCTATAGTACCATTAGCCAAATCCAGGAACATCCTTCTGGTGTCAGCATTGGGTATGGAAGGGCCCAATACACAGAACGGCCTTCGCGAATCGCGACGGTCGCCTTAGGATATGCTGATGGGATCCCCCGTAACCTGAGCTGTGGAGCCTATTCATTTCTAGTTCGGGGAATGCCTGCACCCATCTTTGGGCGAGTGTGTATGGATATGACCATGATAGATGTCACCGATATTCCTGAAGCCACGATGGGAGACGAGGTAGCCATATTTGGATCCCAAAGGGGGCAGTTTCTTTCCGTCGAGGAAATGGCCAAACAAGCTCAAACTATTCCTTATGAAATCCTTGTTAGGATTAGCCCTAGGGTAAGGAGGATATATATGAAGGGGAGATAAGGCCAGATTTTACCTCCACCGACAATTTCCTTCCACTCGTCGATTCAAACCTACATTTCACCGACTACTGGACACAAAAATAGCCCTCAATGGGGCCCAGTAGCCTATTTCCCCATTTATCGAAGCTGATTGTCATTCGTCGAAGCCTACCGCAAATTCACCTTAATTGGAGGAAAAGATCCTGCTCAACCCGCCATCTTTGTATCGTAACAAACAAAAACAGAATCAAATGAAAAAATTTAGCACGCTTCTCCTCCTCCCTTTCTTTTCAACTCTGGCCATTGCTCATTCCCCCACTCCTTCCAATGACGTAACAGCCACCAATGACGAGCAAGAAATTTTGCTAAGCCCAGTAGGATTTGACAAAGTTCTCTCTTTGATCATTTTTGAAGTTGATCAACCCACCTTAAATGTCGAGCTATCCCAAAACAAGGTAGGCAGAATTTTCAACAACAGTTATAGCACCCCCGAGTCAGAAGTCCTCGAAATTGATCTATCTGACTTTGAAGCAGGAACTTACACCTTGAAAATCGTTTCCGGAGATTACACACAGGTGCACACCCTTATTTTACCCTAACCCAGTCCTTTGCCAATAAAATAATCTGCACGGAGGTTTTTCAATTTGTCATTGATTTTGTTTGAATGGGGCTTCTCGAATGGGAGAGCCCCTTTTACTTTATGGTTTCCTTTTGGGGTCTATTTGCCTGGATAAAGGCTCGGGGAGCCAAATAACCTTTCCTCCTGGACGAATATCCTGACCTCATGGGAATGTCCAAATCCTCTCTAAGTTCTAGGTGTAGGTGAGCCAAAAAATGACCATTCGCAGTGCCAATAGTCGCAATCGGACTTCCACGCTCAACCCATTGCCCCTGATTGACCAACATTTCTCTACAATGGGCATACAAGGACTCAAGCATGTCTCCCGATTCTAATTTATGGATCATCCGTATGGTATTTCCCCACCTTCCTCCAGGGTCCCCTCCAAATCGGACATAGCCATGGGCTATAGCATAAATGGTATCTCCTAGATCGGTATTTCCCCCAGAAACGGCATTCCAATCTTCCCCTAAGTGTAGATTTTTACCGAAGCCCTGTGCTACATAATAGCCTGAGCCATGAGGTTTTCCTACGGGATAGTCAAATCCGTCTGCTATAAATCCTGGATGTTCAAAAAACAAAGAGTCATAGGGGGAGGCAAAAGAATCTGGTAGAAACCAGGGAAGATCGGCCATTGAAAAAGCTGCATCCAAGCTATTCCACTCTGCATCATAGCTTATGGGTATGATAAATTCGCGCTTCTCCTCTATGAGCAGAGTAGGGTCCATTCGCGTACATATCGATGGCACCAAAGCAAGTAGGAGTAAGAGATATCTAGAGGAGGACATCAGGTTTATTCGTCACAAAGCTCATTTCTAAGTTGAACCAGCCTCTGATAGATACGGACATTTTTTAAAGCCCCACTAATTCCCGTATGCAGATCTGCCTCGTGGGGCTCATCGGGAATCTTATAATTCTCCATAAATGCTTGACCTGTAAGATCTCGATACCCTAGACTCCAGGCCATAGAAGGAATATCTAGCACAAAATAGTGGAACAATTCTCTCCAACTCCTCTCAACGGACCTGAATAAATGATCGAGAAAAGCCGCATCAAACTGGCTATTGTAGGCCACAAGTAGAACATTTTTGTCATTAGCTAGCTGCTGATGAAATGCTACAAGGGAATCCACAGCCTCTCTTGGAGAAAGTGCCTGATAGGCATTCCACTTCTTTACCGAAAACCCATTAATCTCTGCCGCTTTGGCTTCAGTCCTTTCAGGATGCTCGGGCATGATCCGAATAAAAAGGCTATCGATCACTTTTCCGTCGAGGTTTGTATACACCCATCCCATATCGATCATTTCATGGATACCTGGAATAAGTCCCGTAGTCTCTACATCTACATGAGCCAAAAGCCACTGATTGGGATTTTCCTCTGGCAGGAAAGAAGACCCAATATTTTGACAAAAAGAGGCCTGGTGAGGAGTATCAAGGCAACCATAAGTTAATCCAAGGAGGAATACTAAATACTTAACTTTCAGCATGAAGGGGCTTTTAGGCGACATGAAGTAACTTTTTGAAAGAAATATACTACATACCCAAGGAAAAAATGGCAATAAGGCCTCAGGATTTTGTGTTTATTGATTAAATTGGACGGCTGAAATACAGAAATATGGATTATAAACGAATAAATAATTTAACGGGCTGGGGAGTATTTGCTTTTGCCTGGATTGTATACCTGCTTACCATGGCGCCTACGGCCAGTTTTTGGGACTGTGGAGAATTTATTGCCTGCGCCAATGAATTGGAAGTTCCCCACCCACCGGGAGCCCCATTTTTCCTAATTTTAGGGAGGGTGTTTGCCACATTTGCCGGCACAGCGGAAAATGTTCCCGTAATGTTGAACATACTCAGCACCCTTTGTGCAGCCTTTACCGTTTTATTTACTTTTTGGATCACCACCTATCTGGGGAAACGAATACTTGTAGAAAGAGACGGGAAGTTGAATAATATGCAAACCCTGGTAGTGATGGGGGCTGGGGTAGTAGGAGCTGCAGCATGTACCTTTGCCGATTCGTTTTGGTTCAATGCGGTAGAGGCAGAAGTTTATGCCATGAGTTCCTTTTTTACGGCCATCGTAGTATGGTTGATGTTCAAATGGGAAGAACGAGCCGATGAACCCGGAAATGAAAGGTGGATAATTCTTATCGCCTACCTCATGGGTTTATCCATCGGGGTCCACCTGCTAAACTTATTGACCATTCCTGCCTTAGCCTTCATTTACTATTTCCGGAAATTTGACTTTACCTGGAGAGGCTTCTTGGTAACGGGTTTTATTTCAGTAGTGATATTGGGGGTCATCCAAACTGGGATTATCCTATACACCTTTGACATTGCCTGGGCCTTTGAAAAATTCCTGGTAGGGACCACCTTCAATAACGGTTCAGTAAAAAGTGGCCTCGGTATGCCTGTGGGTTCTGGAATTTTCCTCTGGCTAGCCATTTTGGTTGGGGGATTAATCTTCCTCACCTGGTATAGCAGCAAAAACAACAAGCCCATTTTGAATTTGGCAACTCTTTGCGCTATTGTGATCTATATAGGGTTCTCCTCATACGCTATGATCCCCATTCGCTCCAATGCCAACCCGGCCATCGACGAAAATAATCCCGATAATAGCTATACCTTCCTCCGTTACATGAAACGGGAACAGTACGGCGATAGGCCTCTGCTACGTGGCCCTCTTTATAATGCCCAACCGGTAGACTTTAAAGATGGAAGCATGGAATACGTACTAGACAAGGAATCTGGCCGCTACAGGGAATTGGGAATGAAGCGCAAATATGAATATAGGAACGAGGACATGAAATGGTTTCCCCGTATGTATTACGACCAGCAGAATCGCTGGCTAAATGGTCCCCACGCATACGTAAACTATGTCCGAAGGAAAGGTAGTAAACCCAATGACCGAACGGATGACCGTCCTACAGCAGGTGAAGACTTCAATTTCTTCATGGATTATCAGGTATGGCATATGTATGGTCGCTACTTCATGTGGAATTTTGCTGGCAAGCAGGGAGATGTCCAAGATATGGACTGGGAAAGTGGGCTCAATGTGAATGAGGTATCTAGCATGCCCGATAATATCAAAAATGAGCCAGGGAAAAACCACTATTATATGCTCCCACTCCTATTAGGGCTATTCGGTCTGTATTGGCAATCCAAGAAACAGCGCCAAGATGCGATTGTAATTGGGCTCCTGTTTTTCTTCACAGGACTTGCCATTGTCATTTACCTCAACCAATATCCCATGCAACCTAGGGAGCGAGATTACTCCTTTGCAGGCTCCTTCCAAACTTTTGCCATTTGGATTGGGCTGGGTGTAATAGCCCTGTATGATTCCTTGAAGCGGTTTGCCAAGGGGGCCACTCCCTACCTGGCGATGGGCTTGGGTGTCATTCCTCCCACATTAATGGGATACCAAGGCTGGGATGACCATTCGCGTGCCGGGAGGTACTTGGCCCCAGATTCAGCTTATAACCTACTCAACTCCTTGGCTCCCAATGCTATCCTCTTTACGAATGGAGACAATGACACCTTCCCCCTATGGTACATACAGGAAGTTGAAAACGTGCGGCCTGACGTAAGGGTTCTCTGCCTGAGTTATGTGAATACCGATTGGTACATAGACCAGATGTACCAAAAAGTAAATGAGTCAGAGCCTCTCCCCTTAACCTTAAAGCAAGGTCAGTACCTAGGGCAAAAAAGTCAAGGATGGAATCAGGGGAGCAAAGAAAGAATACGAATGCGACTGCCAGCCAGTATAGACCAGCTCAAGACGAATGAAGTCATCACTGACAGAGAAGAAGAAAAGGTTCAAAATCCCATGACTTGGGATGTCCCTACCCGGGGAGGAGGAAGTATGAGATACTTGGAATTGAAAGACCGAGTGGTTCTTAACCTGATGGAAAACATCTCTAAAAATGGCTGGGATCGCCCCATATATTTTGCTAATACTGTTTCCAGAAGTTCTTATCTAGGCTTAGATAAGTACCTGCGCCTGGAAGGGATGGCCTATAGAATTACCCCTGTTGTAGACCCGTTACCGGCAGATCCCTATGACTTCTATGTAGGAGGGATTGAACCAGATTTGATGAGGAAAAATATTACGGAAAAATTCAGATACCGCAACCTCAATAATCCTCAGGTATACTACGATGAAAACTCTCGTCGTACCCTCATCAATTACCAAAGTATCGCCTACAGACTATCTAATTACTACTATAGGGAGGCACAAAAGATCTCTAATGCAGATTCCTTGGTCGCCTCCCCCATATTAGGAGTAGAGGGAAAATCCATGAGTAAAGAAGATCAGGTTAAAACCCTCAATGACATGGCCAAGGAGCTACTGGACTTCACAGAAGAAAATTTCCCAATGGATGTGATTAATCCCGGCCCCTTCTTTTCTATGCGAACAGGGGTCATGTACGAACGTCTTGGAGAAGCGGAAAAGGCACAGGAGTTCATGAATCAGACCAAAGAAGAATGTATCAAAACCCTGAAATTCTATAGGAACAATAATGCTTCTTCCCCAAGACAAGGAGACTATCAAACTGCCTTGCGGATGCTGTATCAGCACTATGCAAGTACTGGCAAACCCGAAGAAGCCAAGGGACTTCTGGACGAATTGGAAGCTGAGGGCATTTCCTTGGGTCAGTAAATTAACCGATCATAAATAGGTACAACTTTTATTAGGGGAGGGTGAAAATTATCACCCTCTCTGTTTTTTTAGGCCAGCCTAACTTAATAGAAATAGGTGCTTTTTACCCTTATTTTATAGTCTCTGGGAGGGGTGCAGGAAGGAGATAAATGAACCGTAATATTTATTTTGAAAACGCCTTTACCCTTTCTCCCACATTCTCTCGAATATCTAGCCAAAAATAGTTTACATCTGCGATATGATAATTTTTGGCCGGGATGGGCTTTACCGGGTTTTTTACCCACAATACGTTATTGACAATTTGAACTTCGCTAAAATTTCGCTTTATCGTTTTGAAATCTCCTTTCAGAAAGCCTTTGTGCTGAGAAGCTGAGGCTAAGTCCGTGGAGGTCATCCAGGTCAACGGATTCACTACCACCGTATTTTTGTAAAACAGGATATTTTTTTGTTTGAATCGGGTATTTTTTTTCCAGGTCGCCCATCCAATCATACATCCGGTTTGGTCAGATGAATTGCAGGGCTCAAGTACCTCAAACTCAGACTGGCGAAAGGTCAAGTACCTCAAACTCAGACTGGCGAAAGGGCCAACCCAGTAAATAAGCGGCGACAAGCTTCCCTTGAAGAGGTGTGCCATCAAAAAACTCCTGAAGTAGGCGGACGCCGTGATAGGATCCTTGACTATGTGCTGCAATAACAATGGGACGACCCTGATGATAATGATCCAAATAGTATTGAAAGGCCTGCTTGACATCCTGATATGCTAAATTTAAGGCCTTTTCTTTATCCAGGCTATCCTGAGGAGATTTGGGATAAAACCCCCCTAGGACCATTTGCCGGTATCTGGGCGCATAAACCTTGCAAGAGGCATTAAAAGGGCTAGTTTGATGTTTGATAGTAGTACGGTCGATCCGTAGATTGAGTTCCTCATCAGTAATATCTGCATTCCAAGCTTCTCCTTTTTCGAAGATGGTCGGATAGATAAAAAATACATCTGCCTTGGCTGTAGCCTGACTTTCTTGATCTACTCCAGGAGGAACAACATCAGCGGAATCTACCTTTTGGGGTAGGGCTGCCCAGTTCTGTTCAAGGCTATAGTCAGGAGCTGTCGGGAGCAATTCCGATGCAAAAGGTTCATCGGGTAAAGACAAGCGACTCGTACAGCTTATCATAATAACCGAGAATAAGGCCAGTTTAAGGCACTTGAGTAGTGTTCGAAAATAGATGCTTGTCATACGCGCAAATTAGGCTATTTTTGTATTCTAACCAGTATGTTTCATGAAAGTTTCCGCTGATTTAGTTGTTCAAAGTCCTCCCGAATGGATAGAAGCCGTCATGGATAATTTTGATGCCTTCCTTCAGGACCATGCTGACTGTGAGCGCAAGGCCTCAGCTATGGCTATGAGTTTTGTTGCAAAATATCCAGATAGGTTGGAAATAATCCCCCTGCTAATCGAAACAGCAGTAGAGGAATTGGAACACTTCCAAGATGTATACAAGATTATGGAGGAAAGGGGGGTAACTTTACCCGCAGGAATGGGAAAGGATCACTATATACAGCAACTTCTAGACGCATGCCGTTCAGGGAGAGAGGATCGATTTATGGACCGTATGCTTTTGGCCTCAGTCGTTGAATGTCGAGGGGCAGAGCGATTTCGCTTAATCTATGAAAAACTTCCTCCAGGAGATCTCAAAAAATTCTACCACCGCCTTTGGGCCTCAGAAGCCAAACATGGAAACATCTTTGTAGAAATGCTGTTTCACTACTTTGACAAAGACGCCGTATATAAACGACTAGAAGAGTTAATCCAAGTGGAAGGAAAGATTTTGAGGAGCCTGCCTATCCGGGCTGCTTTGCACTAAAATAGTTTTTCCATGACCACATAGGGAATATCTCCCTTGAAAAACCGCGTTTCTGTCTCTTGCATCCCAAATCTCTTGTAAAAGGATGCCGTTTCCACCCGAGCATTACACCACAGGCGTTTTACCCCTCTATTGACTGCCTCTTCCATCAAATGGTTCAACAGCTGAGTGCCATAACCCTTGCCTTGGTCGGTGGTTAAGGTGGCAAATTTCCGAAATTGCGCCTCTTCCCCAGTAATAAATAAGGAAATCACAGAAACCAGCCTTCCATTTATGTTTATCCCGAAGTGCAAGCCCTCCTCATCTTTAGGCAATTTGACATAGTCTAATGGTTTTGAGGGCCAGAGAACTTTACGACGTATTTCCCACGTATCACATGCTGGCAAAATTGTAAGAGTCCTGGTGGAATTTTCTCTATTCATTTAGCAGTTTTTACGGATTACCAAGGCTAGCCAAACATATTTAAAATAATTTATTATAATTGTAAATTATAAACAAGGTATTAAATGTTTTGCAAAGGGCTTATTACGCTAATTTGCGTATTTCTATCGATTTTACCACTTCCTTCGCCTGCCCAGAAAGGAAGTATTCAGCCCTTTTTCAGACTCAATCTACCCCAAAATTTTCCCAATAAGTTTATTAACAGCATTATTCGCGATCAAAATGGCCTATTGTGGTTGGGGACGAATAATGGACTATGCCGATACATTTCGGAAAAGGAGCTAAAGGTATATAATTCCGATAATGTGGGGGAACTTAAGTCCAATATTATTGTAGCGCTCTTATCCGATTCACGTGGAAATATCTGGATAGGCACACGCCATGGGGGAATTACCCGGTATAATCCGAGGTCCAACCATTGGACTTCCTACATAAATGACCCCCTCAATAGTAATTCTTTGTCCAACGACGATGTTCTCTGTTTATCTGAAGATCACAAAGGTAGGATATGGATAGGTACAGAAAATGGGTTAAACATGTATCTGCCAGAAAAAGATTCTTTCTTTCGATTTACCCATAATCCTGCAGACAGCACGAGCCTCTCTGCAAACGCTGTTCTGAGTATTTACGAAGACCACGCAAGAAGGCTTTGGGTAGGTACTTGGGCAGGCGGACTGTCCCTATTGATACCCAATGAAGCGAATATGCCTCAAAGCTACTTTAAAAGGATTTCCCTTTTAAATATGGATGGGAACCAAGAGAGCGTATGGAAAGTTTTTCAAGATTCAGAAAATAGGTACTGGATTTGCAGTCATTTCAGTGGATTGTATCTTATGCAGTTACCGAAAAATGCTTCTGCAGCAGCTGAAGAGCTATCCTGGACCCCTCATTTCCACAATTATGCTCATTCCTCTGAAGATTTTACCTCTATAAGTAGTAATACCCACATAGCTGATATTGGCCAAGACTCAAGAGGGCACCTATGGATCGGCACTTCTTATGGGCTTTCGGAAATCCCTGTCGATCAGTTACCCGATACTTCCCACTTCAATACCCCAACAGAAGAAAAACCTCCCATTGCATTTAGGCAGCATATTTATGATCCTTACAATATTAAATCGATCAACAGCAATAAGATTACTACTATTCTGATCGATGAACAAGAATTAGTATGGATTGGAACCGATCGGGGAGTAACTCAATATAATTGGTTTGCCAGGCAAATAAAATTCTACCAAATCCACTCTAAATCTCATCAGAATGTTTACATAAGTGAAATCTTTGTTCCCCAAAAAGAACATGCTATTATTTCCTATTTCACAGGGGAGGTTATGGATTATCACCTGGAATCTGGGGTATGCAGGCCTATCCATGAAGTGTATGACTTTATTGAACCTATCTCTGATGCCCTGCACTTCTTCGAATCAGATCGGGGTATCCTGTACATTACCCGTAGGTCAGGCATAAGCAAAATTGATTTCAACAAAAGAACTACTATCCAATTAGCTATTCCCCTTCCCATATTAAATCAGTTGGAGGATTATCGGCTAAAGTCTGTTCATATAGACACTTCTCCAGGGGGGGAAGATAAAATATGGATTGGCAGTGAAAATGGCTTATACCTTGTTTATAATGAAGGCAAACAATTCAAGATCTTTAAGAAAGGGGAAGCCCTTAACTCAATTAGTGACAATTCCATCACGGACATTGAGGAGGACTCAACTGGAAGGATATGGATTTCCACCCATAATGGATTAAATCTAGTAGAAGAAATAGGGGATTCAATCCATTTTAAATGCTTTCTTCATGATGCGAATGATTCCCTAAGTCTCCCTGATAATCGTTTGTTGTCTATTATATGCTTAAAAGATCGATTAGTTCTGGGATCAAGGGGAGGCCTACTGGAATATAAATTTGCCCAAAAGAAATTTAATCCAATCGGGAAAGATCTATTCTCTCATGCGATCATTTCCCTTATTTCCCCCAACGATTCAAATGTTTGGGCCATTACTGCCGACAAAATTCTCCATTACCACGTGCCAAGCGGACAAATATTGGACTATGGGGATATGGAAATAAGTTTTTTTGAAGGCTCCATACATATCGACCGTTTTGACAGGGTATTTGTGGGAGGATTCAGAGGCTTTGCAGGGTTTGAGCCTCAGAAAATCATCAAAAATGAACTACCTCCTTTGATAACCATTACTCAGATACAGACTTCGAGTCCGGTTAAGGAGGAGTCAATTGAAATTATGTCAAAGGAAAATATTACCCTGGGACACGATAATTATAAATTAACTATTTCTTTTAGTTCTTCTAATTTTAACCAAGCAGAGGAAAATCAATTTGCCTATCGGATGCTCGGCTTAGAAGAAGACTGGATATATACACCTTCTTTCCAACCTGTTTCTTATACCAATCTCAAACACGGATCTTACCAATTTCAGGTAAAGGGAAGGAATAATGATGGGGTGTGGAGTGAAAAACCAAGGATATTAAATATCAAGGTAGAACCTGCCTTTTGGGAGACCCCCATATTTAGGGTCCTTATAGGTCTAGTCAGTTTTGCTCTCATTTTTCTCTTCACTAATTTTTACACAAAAAATGTTCGGAATCAAAATCAAAAATTAATACGAGAGATATCTAAACGAAAGGAAATCGAGCAAGAGTTGATACACACAAACGCCCAATTAGAAAAATCCAATAAGGAGTTGGAACAGTTTGCCTTTGTGGCTTCGCATGACTTGAGAGAGCCTCTCCAAAGCATCGACTCATTTTCAACTCTTCTCAGGCGCGAAGAGTTTAAGGAAAGACTGGGAGAGAAAGGGAGCAAATATGTGGATTTCATCAGCCAGGGGTCGATAAGGATGAAGGAAATTATTCAAAGCCTCCTTACCTACTCTACCTCTCGTCATGAAGAACTTCAGGTTCAGCTATGTAATTTCCATACGCTAGTTCAGGAAAGCCTTACAGATTTATCAAAGATTATTAAGGAAAAAAATGTTCGAATTGAAGTAGCCCAGTTGCCTTCTGGATATGGTGATCCCGTTCAAATTCGAATGGTATTTAATAACCTGATTGTAAATGCCATCAAGTTCAACCAGCAGGAAGTCCCTGTGGTCCAAATATGGTCAGAAAACACGCCTTCTGGAGGCTTACAGTTTGCTGTCAAGGACAACGGAATCGGGATAGACAAAGAGTTTCATCAAAAAGTCTTTGGAATTTTCAAACGCTTACATCACAGGGATGAATTCCCTGGATCTGGGATTGGCTTGGCCCTATGTCACAAAATTATTGAGAGGCATAGAGGCAAAATATGGATCGAATCTAATTCTGGAGAGGGAAGCACCTTCTGGTTCGAATTGGGAAATCTCTCTGCTCCTCCCCAGAAAAAAGAGCAATCATTAGAAAATAAATCAATAGGATAGTATCTGGTTATGCCCATAGCACCAGTACCACCTTGCTCCTGGCTCAGCAGAACTGATAACAGGATGAACACTTTCCTTAAAATGCCGGGTAGCATGTTTATTAGGAGAGCTGTTACAACACAGAGTAAGCCTACAAATCACACACCAGGATAAATACTTCATAGGTTCGTTATCTGTTAGGGTTAGCTGATAGAGGTACAAAGTGAAGCAAAAAACAGATTGCCTCATCCCAGTTTTCTCCTAAAACGCCTTTACATATGACTTAGCCCCCCGCATTTCCAATGTAGGTACTGGGGAGAAGATTCATCAATTGAGATTTTACTTCGGGTCCTACGTCTAAGCCCCCAATAAACTCTCTTAGCCCCCCTTGATCGATGGCTGATTTTCCTCTCGTTAAGTCTTTGAGTGCTTCATAGGGATTGGGATAACCTTCCTTCCTAAGAATGGTTTGAATGGCTTCTGCCAAGATAGCCCAGTTGCGGTTTAGGTCAGCAGTAATCACGGGTTCATTTAACAGCAATTTGGCAAGCCCACGCTCAATAGAAGACAAGGCGAGATAAAAGTGAGATATGCCTGAGCCAATATTTCTCAGAAGGGTAGAATCGGTCAAATCTCGCTGAAGTCGAGAGATGGGAAGTTTTCTACTCAGAAACCCTAACATAGCTGATGACATTCCGCAATTCCCTTCGGCATTCTCGAAGTCTATCGGATTCACTTTGTGGGGCATGGCAGAGGAACCCACCTCTTGGTCCTTTGTCTTTTGTAGAAAATACTCTTGGCTGATATACAACCACATGTCCTGGCACAAATCAATTAGGATTGAATTGACCCTAGAAAAGCAGTCAAATATACGGCTTAGGCCATCATAGTGATCAATTTGTGTTGTTGGGAATGACCGAGAAAGGCCCAATTTATTCTCAATAAAGTCATCGGCGAAACTATCCCAATCGACTTCCGGAAAGCTGACAAAGTGTGCATTGAGATTTCCTGTAGCTCCGCCAAATTTCGCGGGGATTGCCATCTCTTCCAATTCTGCCAGTTGCAACATAAGTCTTTTGGCAAAAACATGAATTTCCTTACCCATTGTCGTAGGGCTTGCAGGCTGCCCATGTGTCCGGGCCAGCATGGGTACTTCCTTCCAAATATCCCCCAATTCAAGTAAATAATCTGTCAAGTGTCTGATTTTGGGTAAGATAACCTCATTGATAGCATCACGTATCATAAGGGGGATTGCGGTGTTGTTGATATCCTGTGAGGTAAGGCCAAAATGGACAAACTCTTTTTTGTCGGAAAGGCCCCCCAGATTGAGGTTTCCCAACTGTTCTTTGATAAAATACTCCACGGCCTTTACGTCGTGATTTGTCAGGCTTTCAATTTCCTTTATCCTTCGGGCATGGTCATGGGTGAAATTAAGGTGTATGCCCCTTAGAAGTGCAATCTGATCAGAGTTGAGAGGATGAATTTGAGTAAATTCACTATTCAACAGATCTATGAAATACTCTATTTCAACTTTTACCCTATACTTAATTAAGGCAAATTCAGAAAAGAAAGGCGCCAATATGCCTACCCGTTTTCTGTACCTCCCGTCTAGGGGTGAAATGGCTGTCAATTCATCCAAGTGCATATTCAAATGTTAATTTGAGGCAAAGGTAGAGAATTTATAGCAACCTCATTCGTTGTTTAGAAAGGAAAATTATTCAAAGGTTTTTATTTGATAATTTGCTAATTACAAAATAATTACTTGTTAATTTCGTACTTTTATTACAGTACATAAACCTTCAAATTCCATAAAAATCCTGTTTTTTTCTGGAATTTGGTAAGATTATTGAATTCCTTAGAGTTTGACTTGTATATTTAGAGCGATTTTTCTACAATAATTAACAGAAATGAAACCAATCATCCTTCCGGAAGAAAAATTAGATGAGCTTGCTAATAAAGTATGTGCCAGGATCCTAAATGGGCACTATTTTACCAATGGGGTGATCCGGGGAGAGGAATTAAAAGATTTCGCCGATCATCAGCAGGTTAATAAATTTTTGTTGTTTCAAATTTACCAGACCTGGACCTTGCAACTCAGTAAGCTTAAACATGCCTATTTTGACTTTTCCCACCCTGAAGTCGAACAAGGTTTGAAAAACTTAAGGAACCTCCTTTCCCGTCACATTCAAATTTCTGAAAATGATTTTCAGCCCATTCTCAAACGGGCCGTTTACAACAATATAAAGCTCTTGTTGAATCCAGAAAATTCTTTTGAGAGCTTCTTTTTTGTTGACAGCGATCAAATCTCCCTTGAAACATTCTCTCAGTATGGTCCTTTCTTTTCAGATATGGACTTCATTGTTAATAGTATCCTGCGGTACCACCAAAAACACGAACTGGAAAATGTAGAGAAGGGGATGTTTTTTCTAAAAATGGAAAAGGTGATCGAGCTCTACAATCAAAAAAGTGGAACCAGCTTTGAGACATACCAAAAACAGACCTTGAACAAATTGCTTCAGGAAGACATAGATGCTATCCTTCAACAAGTTCAGGAAGAACGGTTACAAGCAGTCTCTGAAAGCCCTGCAATAGAAGAAAATCTCCCTGAGCAAACGGCAAGCCCTACTGTGGAAGAAGAGGTTGCCCAATTCGCTGAGCCGGAAAAAACAGTTGAAGAAGCTAACTTTTTCGAAACGGTAATTGCTGAAAGTGGCAACTCTCATTTTGACTTGGATCTCAGCGATGATCCAAGTCCTACAATTGGCCAGGAAGAAAGTCCTACAATCATAGAAAGTCCTATAGTGTCTCCTGCTGAACCAGTTGTTCCTCGGGAGGAGCCAGTAATAGAACCTACCTTTATGAGCACTCCTTGGGAGGAAGTTAGTCCTACGGAGCCTATCTCAATGGAGAGCGAAGCTCAGCAACCTTCGACAGTTGAGGAGGCGCTATCTGCTATTTTGAATAAAGAAAACCCGCAAAAATCTGTTTTTGATTCTATCTCAGAGGAGACGCCTACAGAGTCTGCAGAGTCCACCTATACACCGCCGGTATTTGATTCTTATCCCAATACTCCTAAGCCCCCCATTTTTAGTCAGGTAAGAGAAGAAAATAATGGGGAATATAAAGCTAGTACTTCACAGCCTCCTGTAAGCCCAGCAAGTGATTCTCCTCAAACAATTGCGGAAAAATATCAAACTCAAGTAACTGAGGAACCTGCTATCTCCCCTTCTATCGGAGGAGGTCAGGAGATCAAATTGAGCGATATTCCCATACACCGTCAATACCAATACGTTCAAAAAGTATTTGAAGGCAATAATGTCCGATTCAGAATTATTGTAGATAAGGTGAACAATTCTAAAAATCGCGACGAAGTAGAGAGTATTATAGATCGTTTTATCCTGAGTAATTCTGGATTAAACAAAGGAGACGAGGTCGTTCAGGAGTTCATCAAAATGCTGCGTAGCAGGCACTAATTGATCTATACACCGATCTATTATGGTTGGTTTTTTCAATAAGAAAAGTGATCCCTACTTCCAATTGAAATGGAAGTAGGGATTCTTCTTTTGAGCGCTACTAAAGCTTCATTAGAGAAGCTGCAACGGCTTTTTTGGCAAAAAGCCGCTTGGTTTTAGGCCAGACTTCACCAAAGAAAGAACTATTTCTATATCTTTCCAGGGCTTCTTCATTTTCCCAGATACTCAGGGTATATAAGACCCTCGGTCTATTTATGTCCCGGTGCAAAGCCAAATCTAGACATCCTGGAAAGGCTCTGATATCTTCCTGGATTTTATGAAAAAACAAAAGAAATTCTTTCTCTCCTTCGGAGCTAAACTCCATTCTCACAATTCGGGTAAGCATAGGAATTTTGTATCTTGAATGACTCTCTTTGTAGTTATCAATGGGGATGATGCCCCATCTAATCAGCTCGAATAAGTTACGATGAATATAATGCTTAGAAAACTTATCTTGCACTCCCTCTTTGCCACCACGGTCCTGGGTTTACCAGAGCTCTATGCTCAGCAAGCTTATTGGGTCTTTTTCCAGGATAAAGGGCCCAACCCTAAGGAACGGGTCGAAAAAAGAGAAATCGCCTTGAGTGAAGCCGCTATTGCTCGAAGATCTCAACAAGGCATCGCCCTTAACTCATTAGATCTGCCGGTATACTCCCCTTATTTGCAGACAATGCACCAACGGAATATTCCCGTTATCTCTCAATCTAGATGGTTTAATGCCCTTGTTGTTTCCCTAAATCCAGATGAAAAACAGAATTTGGAAAAACTCCCTTTTGTAAAAAAAATTCACCCAGTTCAACCCCTGTTAGTACTTAGCACTTCTAAAAAGCATCCTCCCATAACAGAAACAAAATATGGAGAATCTGAGACACAGATCCATATGCTGGGCTTGGAACAGCTTCACGAAAAAGGGTTCACGGGTAAAGGAGTTCGCATAGCCATATTTGATGGTGGCTTCAGGGAAGCCCATCAATTGAAAGTATTTTCCTCCTTATGGGAAAATAATAAAATCCTGGCTTATCGGGATTTCGTACGCGACCGGAAAGATGTATTTTCAGCTAGCTCTACACATGGTACCCATGTCTGGTCAACGATTGCGGCCAATATAGAAGGAAAGATGGTAGGCGCAGCAGTTGATGCGGACTTTATACTGGGCATTACGGAATTACCCGCTACTGAGACTCGGGCAGAGGAATATCATTGGATTGAAGCCATGGAGTGGGCCGATTCCATTGGGGTAGATATTATTCATTCCTCTCTTTCTTACTCTGAATTCGATAGTCGAGAAGATAGTTATTCTTTTGAAGACATGGATGGAAATTCCACCTTGGTCACTCGGGCTGCGGACCGAGCTGCTTCCAAGGGGATCATCGTAAGCACAGGGGCGGGCAATGAAGGCAACGATCCTTGGCGAAGAATCACAGCTCCTTGTGATGGGGATAGCGTCCTATGTATTGGAGCTGTTAATGCCGAAGGAGAAATAGCGTACTTTTCCTCTGTGGGTCCTTCCTCAGATGGTCAAGTGAAACCCGATGTGGTAGCTATGGGACAGAATACGGCTATTGCCAGTACCGGGAATACTATTCGTTGGGGCAGCGGGACTTCTTACTCAAGCCCTATTGTGGCTGGCCTCGCGGCCTGCCTGCGCCAGGCCCATCCCAATCGGCACGCCATGGATATTATACAGGCCATTCGCCTGAGTGGAGATCGCTATTCTAGCCCAGATTCCCTATACGGCTATGGCATTCCCAACGCCTCCCTGGCAGATTCCTTGTTGAGGTTTGTTCCCGATCTTGAAAATTTTGTCTTCCAGGGCCCTGAAGTAAACAGAGTAGAGGTAGATACAGTTGCTGTGCCCGATACCCTTAATTTCTTCACTGATAAACCTCGAAGTGTCTTTCGCATAATAGCCAATAACCTTTCGATAAAAACGGTAGAGAGTCAAATTCTGGATACCCGGATTATATATGGTGAAGATCAGGTATTTTTCCCTCCTGCTGCAATCCAAAAGTCAGATAAACGCGTCGTTTATGACATTTCCCACCTACTGCCGGGTGATTATCACATCGAAATTCAGACGACTTCTTATGAGGAGTGGATAAAATTTTCGCGAAAGTGATTTTTCCGGCTGTTACTTTTTTCATAGGTTGTTCATCTAAAGGACGTACAAGAATTATTTCTATTTCTTATATTTCGGACAAAAGAAGAAATATATTCAATACCATAACACATATTCATATTTAATTCTTACCAAGATGACTAACACAAAAAGCATTCATTGGACTCGCGTTTTGCTCATGTTTGTCCTGGCCATAGCCCTAGCTGTAAACCCCGGCTGTAATGCAAGCCGTTCGGCTAAAGGCGGTGCCATTGGAGCAGCAGGCGGAGCTGTCGTAGGGGGAGCTATAGGTAAAGCCACTGGCAATACGGCATTAGGTGCCATCATAGGAGCAGCTGTAGGTGGAACAGCAGGTGCATTGATCGGAAGAAGAATGGATAAGCAAGCCGAAGAAATTCAGCAAGACCTGGAAGGAGTAGAGGTAGAAAGGGTGGGAGAAGGTATCCTGTTGACCTTTGATTCCGGTCTATTATTTGACACTGGAAAATACGACTTAAAAGACGCTACTCGAGAGAATTTGACTGCACTTTCAGAGACACTAGTCAAATATGAGGATACCGATATTCTCATTGAAGGACACACAGACGCAGTAGGAACGGATGAAAACAACCAGGTTTTGTCTGAGAACAGAGCCAATTCTGTAGCAGGGTACCTGCTAGGTCATGGCGTTACCAACGAGCGACTCATTGTGAAAGGTTATGGAGAATCCCAACCTGTTGCTGACAATGAGACAACCGAAGGAAAGGCGGCAAACAGAAGGGTTGAGATTGCCATTTTCGCCAACAAGAAAATGCAAAAAGCCGCTGAAAGAGGAGACCTGGGAGAAGTTAAGAACTAGTATCCCAAAAGAAATTAAAAAAAGCCTCACATCTTCTGAGATGTGAGGCTTTTTTATGGGCTTTATCTACCCTAAATATTTCCCTTTTTGCCCGTATATTTGCCCTTCTTAATGGTAATATATTGGATAGAAAGGAAGAAAAGCTAAATATTCTTGCTGCCTCGCTCGATGGAGAGTTGTACCACGACGCTATGATGCGGACCCTTTACGCAACTGATGCATCCGTGTATCGGGAAATGCCCTTGGCGGTGGCGATGCCTAAGCACAAAGAAGATCTCCAACAATTGATCCACTTCGCAAGGGCAGAAAACACTTCCTTGATTCCTCGCACGGCAGGGACCTCCCTCGCAGGCCAATGTGTAGGCGATGGCATTGTCGTCGACACCTCCAAATACTTAAATAAAATTCTCGAGGTCAATCAAGAGGAATCCTGGGTCAGGGTTCAACCTGGCGTTGTGAGAGATGACCTCAACCATTTTCTAAAACCCTATGGATTATTCTTTGGTCCCAATACCTCTACCGCCAATCGAGCCATGATCGGAGGAATGGTGGGGAATAACTCATGTGGTTCTTATTCCATTGTCTATGGCAGTACAAGAGATCATGTAATAGAGATGGAAGTTCTGTTGAGTGATGGATCTGTGGCTCATTTCCACCCACTTCTAGGGCATGAGTTTGTTGTTAAGTGTAAGGAAAAAAGCCTAGAAGGACACCTATATACCTACACGAATAAACAGCTTGCCGATGAACGTATCCAAGCAGAAATCAGAGAGCATTTCCCTGCTCCAGATATTCCGAGACGCAATACAGGCTATGCCTTAGACGCTTTACTCGACTGCCAGCCTTTCACTGAAGGTGGTCCTCCATTCAACTTCTGTAAGCTACTTGCAGGTTCGGAAGGAACACTTTCCATCACAACGGAAATAAAGATCCATGTGGATCCCCTTCCCCCTTCTCATATTGGGCTGCTATGCGTCCACTTCAAAACGCTAAAAGAATCCTTGGAAGCGACAGTAGTTGCCATGCAACATCATCCTAGGGCTGTAGAATTGATGGATCGCATCATCATGGATTGCACCAAGGAAAACCGCCACTATCAACAGAATCGATTTTTTATAAATGGGGAGCCGGAAGCCATCCTGATTATAGAAACAGGGGGGGATTCTCTAGCATCTGTGAATAAGGGCCTTGATAGCATAGAAGAGGATATGAGAAGGGCTGGAATGGGCTATGATTTTCCACGGGTGTATGGAGAAGATATTAAGAAAGTATGGAGTCTTCGGAGTGCGGGATTGGGGCTATTGTCCAATGTCCCGGGCAATGCAAAACCTGTTGCTGTAATAGAAGATACAGCTGTGCGACTCCCAGATTTACCAGCCTATATTGAGGAAATCACAGAAATGATGGACCGTTTCGGTCAGCGATCTGTCTACTATGCACACGCTGGGGCAGGAGAATTGCACCTTCGACCCATTTTGAATCTCAAAGATCCCATACAAAGGGAACAATTTCACCAAATTGGAGAGGAAACTGCTCATCTGGTAAAAAAATACAATGGTTCCCTTAGTGGAGAACATGGAGATGGACGGGTGCGAGCAGAATTTATTCCTCTTATGGTAGGAGAAAAGAACTACCAACTATTCAGAGAACTTAAACAAGCCTGGGATCCGAATAATATTTTCAATCCAGGGAAAATTGTAGATGCGCCCCCTATGAATAGCTCCCTGCGATATGAGTCTGGACAGGAAGAAAAACATTTCTCTACCCTTTTTGACTTTTCGGAGAGCAAGGGCATCCTACGCACTGTAGAGCGATGTAATGGATCGGGAGACTGTAGAAAATCCCATCTTTCCGGGGGCACCATGTGCCCCAGCTATATGGCTACCTTAAATGAAAAAGATACCACCAGAGCCCGTGCAAATATTCTGAGGGAATTTCTCACTCGATCGGAGCGAAAAAACCCCTTTTCTCATAAAGAAATATATGAGGTGATGGATCTATGTCTCTCCTGCAAGGGCTGTACCTCAGAATGTCCATCCAACGTGGACATGGCTACCTTAAAAGCGGAGTTTTTATATCAATATCACCAGGCAACGGGAGTTCCCTTGCGTTCCAGAATGTTTGCCCATGTTGCCAAGCTCAATCAAATGGCTTCCCTCTTACCAGGTCTGAGCAACTTCCTCTTTAAAAACAACCTGTCAAGTAGTTTAATAAAGAGCACAATGGGATTTGCCCCAAAAAGAGATATCCCCAATATACATCCTCAAACACTCCGCAAATGGTACCAGAAAAATGAGCAGGAACTCAACCAGAAAGCCTCCAATCAAGAAAATCGGGGCAGTGTTCTTTTTTTCTGCGATGAGTTCACCAACTTTTTGGATACCCCGATAGGAATTACAGCCTTGAAACTCCTTGCCCATCTCGGGTATACCATTTCCATGATTCCCCATGCAGAAAGTGGAAGGGCACATATATCCAAAGGCTTGCTCAAGGAAGCTCAAAAAATGGCTATTCGAAATGTAAAGGCCTTTAAGGGGCAAATATCTGAGACTAAGCCATTGATCGGTCTAGAACCTTCGGCCATTCTTAGCTTTAGGGATGAATATCTCAAACTCGTTCCCCAAGAACTGCGTGCCGACGCCCAAACCGTCGCCAAACACTGTTATACTATAGATGAATTTCTGGCAAAGGAAGTAGAAAAGGGAAATATTTCCCCTTCTCGCTTTACTGACAAAGCCCAGGATATTCTTTTGCATGCCCATTGCCATCAAAAAGCCTTGAGTTCATCCCACTTCACCGAAATTCTCTTATCTCTACCCCAAAACTATCAAGTAGAAGTAATCCCTTCGGGTTGTTGTGGAATGGCCGGATCCTTTGGATACGAAAAAGAGCATTATTCCTTGTCTATGAAAATTGGAGAACTTGTTCTATTTCCAGCCGTAAGAAAAGTCATGAATGAGGTAGTAATTGCAGCCCCAGGAACAAGTTGTAGGCATCAGATAAAGGATGGGACTCAGCGCCGAGCCCTACATCCTGTAGAAATATTATGGGAGGCCTTGGAAAATAACTAAATTAAAAGAGAGATAGGCTTGATTAAATTTCGATAAAAATTATATACGGATTTTAGGTTAAAATCATTTACTTTACCGTCATGAAAATGCGTTATCCCTTTCTAGTCCTAATGGGATTATTGGTCGCTCACTCAATGGTGGCTCAAAAACCCGATTCTGTCATTTATGAAGATTTGAAAAAACTTCCCAAAGGAAGTTTCGTCACATTCACGGATACTCTGACCCTTTCGGCTCATTCCACGATGGAATCCTTGAAATGTGATCCTGGAAATGCCCATGCCATGCCCTATGACATAAAGGTATTGTTCAGTACCAGTAACAAAATGAGACAAATTCAAGGCGGCAAAAAATATCGTATAAGGGACTTCTATATGGCAGAACCTCTAAAAGAATTCTTGGTTTTGGAGTTGAAAAAGGATCTCCTTTTAAAAATTCCCTATGAAGGAGCCTTTGCCATTCGATCGACTACAGACTTATTGAAGGCTTGTGGAGATCGTTTGTATATTGATATTCAGAAGATAAAACAGTTGAAGCCAGGCCTAAGTTTTCAATCGCTCAACAATCGCTAAAACAGCTGGGCAGGTCAATGTATTTTGATAAGTGATATTCAAGTACCTGTGCATCCCTCGACTATCCGTATGGGGATAGGTTCTACAGGCTTTGGGGCGAACTTCATAAATTTTACACCGATTGTCGTCCTTTAGAAAGGGGCAGGGAAGTTGCTGGAGTACTCGATCCTGGTCTTCATCTATTCTCAGGTATTGCTCCATAAATTTGCCAGGGGATACCTTGAGAAAGGAGGCAATTCTATCTATATCCTCTGATGAAAATTTAGGTCCCAAGCTTTTACAACAATTTGCACAGCTGAGGCAGGAAAAATCTGAGAATACCTCTTCATGTGCTTCTTTAAAGGCCCTATCTAATTGCTTAGGTTTCTCTTTCTTTAAGGTTTGAATGAATTCTTTATTGGATTTCTTCAATCGATTTGCTCTTTCTCTAAAAGAGGTAAGTTCTGGTTCTACCATATTTACAACAGCGGATTAAGAATAAATTTGACGGGCAAAGTTACATACTAACCCGTCCTTTCAACATTTATTTTGATAAAATATTTTTTAATGGCTTTTTTGTTTGAAAGTCGAAACAGACGGTATTTTGCTTTATGGCATTCAGCTCACCTATTCGCTATGCTATTGCTTTTGTTTTTCTCCTGTTCTTGGTAATCGTAGGATTGCTTGCATTCTTCTATGGCAAGAATTACTGGTCGGATCGTCTCTATGTCCATTACGTTCTCAAAAATGCATGGGAGTATGAGAGAGCTCCTATTTCAGATGCCTATGTAGACCAATTGGCTTATAATGAAGGTGATTCGCTGATCTTGTATGCACATTCAACAGAAAAAGACAGCTCCCATCTCTACCTTTATGATATTGGGGGACATATTCAAGATAGCCTGTTTTTTTCTCCTCAGGCTCAGGAAATTGGAGATAATCCGGCCGTCGAAGGCTTTGGGTTCAAAGGAAATGCCCTATATAGAGTTCCTCTCCTAAAGCCAGGCCTATATACCTGGGAAAAAGTAGCCCCCTTTATCATCCGAGGCCTGGAGAATGCCCCAATAAGTATCCTGTACCCCTCCAATACCATTCAAGCTTACAACATCAGGGGTGGCAAAAGTTTTTACAGCATGTTTTCGGAGGCTTCAGATACCATTTCCTTTATGAGGCCCACCTTTCCAGCTATATCATTCATGATAGCTCCCATGCTCGAATGGTTATATCAACAAGATTATCCCTTGAGATTTATTACTGACATGGACCTGGAAAGTTCCTCAATACTAGATTCTACCCAACTTTTGGTCATCATCGGGCACAGTGAATACTGGACGGAGAAGGCTAGGGCCACCTTTGATGCCTATGTGGATCAAGGAGGCAATGCCCTAATTCTTTCTGGAAATACTCTTTGGTGGAAGGTTCGGTATTCACCGGATAAAAAGCAATTAATCTGCTTCAAAAACGGCAATGATCCCCTCGAAAGCCCTAAGGATAGAACTGGAAATTGGGCAGATCACCTGGGCAAAGATCCCCTCTCGAGTATTGGGGTAAGCTTTGGCTTAGGAGGCTATGGTCGAAAATACCCTGTCAGCAAAGACGGCTTTACCCTCTTGGATACCACACACATCTTATTTAGAGAGTGGGATTACCAAGGCACTCCCTTTATCCATGTGCCTACCAAGGAATATGATGGACAGTATGTTCTCTATGAGAATGAGCAACCCATTTTAGATAGCTCTCGGATAAGCTTTCATCGTTTTAAGCTGCTGGGCTATGACAGGGCCTCTCATGGATATGACATGGGCACCGCAAGCATTATGCTGGTTCAAAAAACAGATAGCAGTGGAGTCATTCTCAATTTTCCTTCTACTGACTGGTGTAGCCCATACGGAATGGGAGGGAAGGATGGAGAAAAAATCAAAGCAATTACGGAACGTGCAATTGAATTTTTGTGGGATCAGAAAAAGACCACCCTACTTTGGGAATGACTTTCAAGAGCTGCTTCAATGACCTGAATACTTTGTAAGGCTTGCTCTGGTGCCACGGGAACTTCCCTACCCTCCCGGATGGCCTCATAGAGTTGGGTGTAAAAAGCCCCGTAGTTTCCGGGCAAGGAAGGAACCCTTGCATCCATATGGAGCGCATCACTTTTCCGGTAGAGATACCCCCATGAATCTTTCCCTTCCTCCCCCCAACCTGGCCCGAAGGGTTCCTCCCCTTTTTTTAAGGCTTCCTCCTGCGGATCCATTCCGGATTTGAAAAAACTCCCTTTAACTCCATGAAGAATATACTTGGGCCCTGGTTTGGGGACCAAATAACTTACCCGAAGCATGACCTTCAAGGCTTCATATCTCATGATTAGGTCAAAATTGTCAATAATATTTCCCCCTTTCCGCTGAATCTGTAAATCGGCGAATATACTTTGGGGCATCCCGAATAATAGCAGTGCTTGATCGATCAAGTGAGAACCTAAATTGTATAAAACTCCTGTTCCCGGAATCCTTTCTTCTTTCCAGGTTCCTTCTTGGATGAAATCCCGAAAGCGGTCATAGTGAGCCTCAAAGGAAATGAGCTTTCCCAGCAGGTTTTGACGTAGAATTTCCTGCACTGTCAAGAAATCACTATCCCACCGCCTATTTTGATAGACAGTCAATAGACAGTTTTGCTTGCGGGCAAACTGAATTAATTTTTCTCCTTCCTCAGAGCTTGGAGTGAAAGCTTTTTCTACAACTACGTGTTTTTTGGCTTCCAATGCCTTCCAAGTTAACTCAAAATGAGTAGGTTCCGGAGTATTTACAATCACCAACTCTATCGCAGGATCAGATAGAATGGAATCATAATCACGAACTACTTTCAAGTTAGTATACTGATTAACAGATCTTTGGGGATTCCTGACAAGTACATGACTTAATTCGTAACCAGAATGGGCATTTAAGATAGGCGCATGAAACACCTTCCCCGACATTCCGTATGCACATAAAGCTGTTTGGATTTTTCTCATGTTATGTAATGAAATCTTTCGAATTAGAAATTCAAATTTAATATGGAAAATTTTATAACTTTAGGAGGCAACCTTACGTACACAAATTACGACGGGTACAAAACAAATTAGGTATGGTATTTGTATCATTAGTAGAAAGAATAAGAAAAAAAGAATATTAAGATATCGTAGTAGTAGTTTGGTTAGTTGAATGGGGCGGATCCTTCCGCCCTCTTCTTTTTTTTATTCTTTTCTCAGAAAAATTTCCCTATAAAAAAAGGCCAACCGAATGGTTGACCTTTTAGATTTTTATATGTTAGGGCTTACTGACCTTACTTTCTATAGAAGACAAATACGCCTCCTTCATCGCCTACGAGGCTTAAAGGACTTCCTACAGGTGTTTGACGTGTATTACGGCTTACCTTAAGGCTTACCTGGCGTATAAGGTCATTTGCTGGTAGCTTGGTCCGTATATTTTGTCGGAGTGTGTTGATAAGGAAGGCCGCGAAAGGACTATTTTGTCCCGGCTCACCATCCCATACTTTTTCAATATTTCCTGAAGTAAAGGCCCAACGCGATTTAAAGTTCTCACCGAGGATATCGGATCTTGTAGCGAAGAGGGAACCTGCGTAACAGGCATCAGCAACCAAAAGAATGTGTTTGGATTTGATGGTCTTCAGGTAATCGTGAATGGTGGAATTCCGAATATAGTCTGGAATCTTCTCTTGCCTAGCTCCTACAGGCACCCAATACCCCAGATGAGAACCCGTATCGTAGTATCCATGCCCAGCATAGTAGATAAGTAGGTTGTCATTGGGAGTAATGATATCTTGTAAAGACTCAAATGTCTCTAGGATATTTTCGCGGGTAGCCGACTTATTAAAAAGCCGGATAACGTTTTCAGGTTCAAACTGATAATAATTGGTGAGTACACCGGCTAAGTCCTGACAATCTTTTACTGCATTATTGAGGTTGCCCCAATGGTCGTATTGATTTACCCCAATCAATAGGATATAGTTCTTACCATTGGGGTTCATCCATTTATTAGAAGAGGAGGAAAAGGCGGTAGTGGTATTGTAAGTAGAAGGAGAATAATCACTAGACGAGGAGGCTATTGGGGTAGAATTATATGCGGAAATATTCTTCACATAGAATTTTTTCTCAGACCGATTGCCAGAAAAGTCTACTGCGACAAGTTTGATGGGCTTATGCTGCCTAAAAGAGGATATATCTAATTGGGTATAAAAATTTCCTCCACGTGTAAAAGGAACTGTCTTCCCATTTACAGAAAATTCTTTAATCCCGGTATTGTCTTTCAGGTATCCCCGAACATCCAAAACATTAGAGTGTGTAGATATATAGTCATTGGTTAAGGATGGAGCCGTAAGGGTAATGCTAGGTCTTTCCGAATCCATCATCATCAACTCCTGGATCTTGAAATAGTCTACCTCTATAGAAGTATTTCCATTAACCAAAAACCCAAACTCATTCCCAAACAAAGGGAGAGCCTGTGATTTGTGGACAAGCTTTTTATTGATAAAAAAGAACCAATTCCTCCCTACCTTCCGAACCGTAAGCATATTAAATGCATGAGATGCTAAAGAAGAGTGAGGTATCCAATTCTTAAGGCTCGTACTACGAAAGTTGTAGTATTGGGTAATTTTGTAATTCCCCTGGGGCGTGTAGTAAAAATTAAAGGAATTACTTTTGGTATCAGCACCAAAAATGAGGCCTAAGGAAGTATTTTTCCCCCCTCTCACATAGCGCATCCGGATCTCAATCTGATAATCCTTATTGGAATCAAATACAAAATCCTTGACTTTTGAAATGGGCTCAGCACGAAGGTTATCGCAGGAAAATTCTCCACCTTCTATATGCATCCTCATATACCTGCTATCCAGGTTCCAGTTGTTTCGGTTGTCATGAAACTCATCAAATACTACGGTGTGCCTATCCGACTCGGGAACACCCATGTAAGCATCAGGCTGCCAAGTAACTTGGCCAGTTACGGGGATGAGATTACCGAAAACAAATACTAGAAGGAACACATATGATGAGCAAGGGAAGTAATACTCTCGCATAGCTCGCATATAATTAATGACATCCAAAATATGAAAATCGTTTTATATCTTCAAATAATTTTTCTTTCACGAAACTACTTTCAACGTTTAACCCCTTCTCATCCCTTGAGTTCCAAAACAAATACTTACCAATTCTAGTATTATAAATGGGTAAGAATTTTCAGCAAATCCACATTGTCTTCAAAAGCAGTTATAGCTGGATACTGTGACTCACCAAATTCTATGCCTTTGTTTACTACACATTGTAAATGGTTGATATTTTTTTGAATGATTTCATCGGCATTCCTATTACTCTCAATAGGAATGATGCAAAGGGTCCCAATCTCAGTACTCTGAAGGCACTTGGAAGGGATCAAGAGTATGTGTTTTGCGTCAAGGAATGGGAGGCCCATTGTAGTATTTTTTGCTCGCTCCCAGGCCAATTTTCGTTGAAAAGATGAAGTGAGTTGCTCCTGAGGATAAGTTTTTATTGCATTAATGAGGGGAGATATTTGTTGATAGGGTAATAGGATATTGCTTACATTTCTGCAGCCTTGTCCAT
Source organism: Bacteroidia bacterium (assembly GCA_965263105.1). Classification (GTDB taxonomy): domain Bacteria; phylum Bacteroidota; class Bacteroidia; order J057; family J057; genus JBCCTX01. The sequence continues at coordinate 199,056 of CBDHGL010000006.1, forward strand.
TAAACAAAAAAATATCATTTAACAGGAGTTTTAATTCCTCTGGTCGGGTATCTCCTTTTAATACAGCTACCGAAAACCTATGCTTCCTGATGGTTTGGGGAAGTCCTTTATAGATTTTTCTCAACTGCTTGGCTGCTTGATTCCCCCCTGAAGCAATCAGGTAATCAATCTCGACAAGCTCGGATACCAACTGAATCTGAGAGGAAATCTCTGGTTTACACCGTATCAACAGGGAGAAAATTCTTTCCATCAACACCCTATCCCGTCTGGAAGCTTTGAGCTGGACTTTATGCCCACTAAGGAGGATGGTGAGTAAATCGTGAAATCCCACCAGGGGTAAATTCCCTGCAGTGATGAGACCAACATTCTTTGTAGGTCCTGAGTTTAATGGATAGGATTGAATCCAAGACTCTAGCTGGGACTTTCCTAACCAACTCAAAATGTTGTTTACCCTTTCATCAATATAATAATGAGAAAACCAGGGATTGTCTTTAATCGCTTCTCGCACATAAGATGCTCCAAGGCCATCATTCAACAACAATGACTTTAACTTTGTTAATGCTTCCAGGGATATTTTTCTATATTCCTCTTTTTCCATATTTCGCTAGTTGATTCATTATACACCGAATTCCCACTCCTTGTCCTATGCGCATTTCATTTACCCGGCTTTCCTTAATATTGTTCATCGTCATGATTGCTTATGGAGCCGCTTGGGTCATCCGTTCTATTTGGTTTCGCCCGGATAATATCCACATTTTTTTTAAGCGCCTCCCCTATCAGTATGCCCCCGTATTTCCGGAGGATATTTCCCGAGTAAATGTTCCCCAGGCATCTCTGCTGGTTCCATACAATAGTTTCCTCAATAAAGCGCCCCAAACCAATAGCTCTGCCTCCCAATTTTGGGGAAGTGTCTATAAAACCCTAGAAGGATACCAGCCCAAAAATTGGGAACCTATCAAACAATATCACTATGAGAACCTTTATTGGGTCAGCAAGCACCTTTCCCACCCAATTGAAGGGAAGGAATTCTATCCCTTATATACACAGAGTATTAAATTTATCCACCTGATGGATAAGGTTCATCAAATTGATAATAAAGAAGGAGCAGAATCATATGTGGCCCGACTAAAACGCTTCGAAGAAAAGATCAAGCAGTATTATGATGCATCCCATACCCCATTAGATAGCCTCAGCCATCGAGTTGTGCACCATCAATTCAAAGAATGGATAGAAATCGCTCCGAATCAACATCCCCTTTACAGAGCCTTTGCTCGGAAGGCTATTGCAGCAGACCCTACTCAGTTAAATGAGGCTGAGGCTGCGAGACTCCTTAAAGAAGTCGAACGGATAATTACTGAACGAATTACCCCTATTTTTCAAGAAATAGTCTCCCGCTTGGAAAGCTATTCTATCGCCTCCGCTTTCCCAGTAGGGTCTCAGAACACCCGTACTTATATTCAACATCTCGAATTTATAAGTAGTTTTTCACTTTCGCCAGATAGCCTCCACCAGGCAGCTATGAGTAGCCTTGACTCCCTACTTTCAGCCGAGGAAAATTTTGATACGGAAGGAGGGGATATATCCTCATTGGAGGAAAAGCTAGACTCTCTTCAATCGGCTGCTAGCTACCTCAGACAGATTTCTTCAGGCCTATTTCCATTAATTCCTGAAGCCCCCCTAAAAATTGAAATATACTTGGAGCCTCTTCCAGATATAATTCATGGAGGGAGCTATTCGTTTATACTTCAGGAGGAAATAGGGAAAGGGCAGTGGTTAATCCCAGATACCCCGTCTATTTATCCTCCTTTGGCTTACCTTCCAGCCTACGCCAGTTTTTTTGGCACACCAGGCCTTCATACCCTCCAGGGGGCCATGTGGAAACACGCTTCTCCTACCTACCTACACCGTCAATTCATCTCCTTCCCTGCTTTTGAGCAAGGGTGGGCCCTTTATGCCAGCCAATGCCTGCCCAGGGAGCTCCAGGCCTTTTCCCATACTCCAGCAATTTCAGCAGGCTTCAAACATTTACTTATGGTACATCTTGTCCGCAGTATCGTAGACACGGGTATTCACTCCCAAGGCTGGTCCTATTCAAAAGCCTATTTATTTATGGAAAGGCATTTAACCCCAGAATTCCCTATACAAAGAGAGCTCCTATCTTTGTACCATCAGCCAGGAAAAGGAAGTGCAGCCTGGGTGGGATACCATAAATTTTTGCAAATGAGAAAGGCTACCCAGGAAAAGATGGGGTCTGATTTTGTCCTTCAGGATTTTCATAGCCACCTATTAAAAATTGGGCCAGGCACGTTCCCGGCTGTTGAGAAGGTTTTGGAAAAAATAATTGGAAAATAAGTTTATGTCCAGAGATAAGAGTAATGAAACAATGTACCCTTATCGAAATATAACAGAAATTGTTATAATTATTCGTATAGTTTATGTATTTTTACAAGGAGAGTTTTTCCCTACAAACACCCCTGTTTACAGGATTTATGTATAATTTGGGCGTTTTTGTCGCCTTCCATTAGCTGATCGTCGTTTATTATGGATCTGAGGTATTATTTACGTGTATTAGGGAGAAGGAAGTGGCTCATCCTGGCTGTGGTTTCTACGGCTGCAATTGTGACCTTCATTGTTTCCCACTTGCTCCCAGCGTCTTATGAAGCTGAGGCTCGATTCTTTACAGGTTTTGCCAATACTTATACGATTCCCTCTATTGAAGAAGAGCAAGATCCCTCGGATATACAATTTCAAATCGAGTCCCAGTTGCTTACCCTTGAGCAGCAGATTCTTTCTCAGCAGGTATTGAGTTTGGTCTCTTGTGAGTTGATTCTTCACGACCTTGATACTAAAAATAAACCCTTCCGAGACTTGGATGGTCTCAATGCAACCTTTAGCCTTACAGACTTAAAAAATGCCCAGCAATACTATCAAACGCGCTTAGATTCCTTACAACCCTTAATTTCAACGGGGGGGAACAATAAGGTATATGCAGATATTCTGAAGTTCATGGAGTATGACATCAACTCCTTGTTGAAAAACCTGTCTACGGAACGTACTCCAGGAACGGATGTTATCAAAATTAGGTATACCTCACCAGATCCAGAAAGGTCAGCCTTCACGGTCAATGCTTTGGGGAATCAATTTGGACGTTACTATGAGACGCAGTTGGTCGAACGCAATCGAAATAGTATCTCCTATTTTTCTAGCCTTGCTTCCAAAACTCGAAATAAATTGGGGGAAGTAATCACTTCTCAACAGGATTTTGTGAATATCATGAAGGACTATACTCCTGAAGAAGCTCGAAATATTCTGGGGAAAATTCGACATTTAGAGCGACTTCATTTGGAGGAAGAAAGCCACATACGATCTTTGGTGAGATCATTGGATGTAATCAATGAACAGCTAGGTCCTACGACTAATACCGTTCCCATTGTTTCTGCTTATGCAGATGCCATAAGCCAACAAAGAAATAAAATCAATCAATACCGGAAACGTCTGATCCGACGGGTAACTTTTGGAGAACCTTATACCATAATCGAGGATTCTCTAGCCCTTCAGGAGAATCGCCTGGATCGTCAGATTTATCAGTTTACCCAAAAAAGCATATCCAACCTACTGCCACCAGAGGAGCGCCTCAAACTTCTACAGAAAGATCGCCGAATGACCTTGCAATTTGCCCGTGAGAACAAAGAGGAAATTGAAAAATCTCTCAGTTTGATCCGCAACCGCATTACCTCTATGGATCAAAATGTTTCCCTTTCCCTTCAAAATGATTTAGTAGCCCAGTCTATGAAGGAATATGGTACTGTCATAGACCGTCTCTATACTGCCCGGACTTTTACCTTAGGAGATGAATCGCAAACTGGACGCTTTGAGAATGCTCAGACCCCAGACCAGCCCATTCCTTCCAAGCGTTGGGGCCACATTGGGATTGCCACTATTTTGAGCCTTTCGCTCTGTGTATTTACGCTCCTTTTGTTGGAAGTTATGGATACTTCTGTAAAGACAGCTAGCCATTTCGAAAGAGTAGCGAACCTTCCTCTTTTGAGTTCCCTAAACTATCTTCCCGCTGAGAACCTAGATTTAGTAGGTCTTTTCAACGATCATTCCTCCGACCCCAACCAAGAGTCTTACAAACACCTGATGCGCAAAATTCGCTTTGAAGTGATCTCATCTGGAGGAAAGGTGTTCCTGATGACCAGTACCCGCCCTGGAGCCGGGAAGACTTCTTTGTTATTTTCGCTAGGCTACTCTTTATCCCTCAATAAGAAACGCATCCTCTTGATTGACACCCACTTCAACAACAATCAAATCACTAGGATTACCGCCGCCACTCCCGCACTAGAACGATACATGGCGGATGAGATTCGCTTTGAACGCCTTATCTCTCCTTCAGGACTAGATGGAGTCGATATCCTTGGGGCAGAGGGAGGAAATTATACCCCCTTGGAGGTGTTCGTTCCGCCAGAAAAGTTTCATAAACTTCTCGAGAAGCTCTCTGAAACGTACGAGTACATCTTTTTGGAAGGACCTGCCCTCAACCAGTTTTCTGGTTCCAAAGAGTTGGTGCAATTTGTCGATAAGGTAATCCCCATTTTTTCTGCCAAAGCAACCATTAAGCAACCCGATAAGCAATCTATTAAATTCCTGAAAGGTATTCGGGAAAAATTGTTGGGCTCAGTTCTGAATAAAGTGGCGATAGAGGATTTAGAGGAGTAGGGGTAGTTTTATAGTCCAAGGTCGACACAGGATGGCCGAGAACGGAAATTGTCGTACAGATTAGGGGATTATATCCTTGGATAACTCCCCTGCCTGATGATATTTCGTCCCTTCAGGACTCATTTGGGCCCTAAAGGGGCATAGTGGAACGTAGGTTCTTTCTTAGAAAAGCCATTCTCGGCCCCCCTGGACAGTCCGCAGTTTGAAAAATGAAAACTAATTCCGTAAAAGTGAAATTCCGTTGGTAAATTTGACGCGTGATATTTCTCACAAAAAAACTGTGGACTGTCGTCTGTCGACTAACTAACTCCTCTTCATGCACCTCCAACTAGCCCAATACCACGAATATTTCTTGTCCGATATCCGTAAGCGCCTGTTCGAAGAGAACTTTCCCCGACTCCGCAAGTGCCTGAATGAACTTTCGGAAGGAGATATTTGGTATCGACCCAACGAAAACAGTAACTCTGTAGGTAACCTCACCTTACACTTGGTGGGTAATCTCCGTCAATGGGTTATGAGTGGTTTACTTGGAAATCCCGATATACGGGAACGAGACAAGGAATTTGAAGAGCGAGGTCCCTTGCCCACTTCTCAACTCCTGTCTTTGCTTGACCAAATAGAGGAAGAATTAAAAACGGGGCTCGCCCAAATTTCGCCAGAAGAGCTTCTTCGAGTTCGCCCAGTACAGGTCTACGAAGAAAATGGAATCTCCATCCTGGTCCATGCAACCGAGCACTTTTCCTATCACGTAGGGCAGATTACCTATTTCACCAAGGCTCGTAAGGATATGGACATGGGGTATTATGCAGGGCAAGAGTTGTGAAAATAACCTAATTGGATTTTCCCTTACACTCGCTCCAACTCCACTGTAAAGTGCCTCAGGATAGGGGCCTGCCTTTTTATCTTGAAGCCAGCCGAAAGTTGTTCTCTTCGCTCTGCTACATTGGCCAAAGTCGCAGCGACATAATCCATGTGATTACGGGAATATACCCGACGAGGTATAGCTAACCTCAGAAGTTCCATCTTGGGAATGCGGTCCAGACCTGTTTGCGGATCCCGGTCGGCCAACAAAGTCCCGATTTCTACCCCTCTTACGCCTCCCTCAATATAGGCCTCCACCCCCAGTACCTGTGCGGGATATTGAGACTGAGGAATATGGGGTAAAAGCTTCTTAGCATCGATATATATGGCATGCCCTCCTACGGGTTCCTGAATGGGAATGTTGTAATCTCGCAATTGCCCTGCTAAGTACTGGACCTGCTCTATCCGGTCATTAAGGTAATCATACTGTATACCTTCCTTAAGCCCTACTGCCAAGGCCCCCATGGCTCGACCACTCATCCCTCCATAGGTTAAAAAGCCTTCGTAAATGATGGTGAACTGGCCTAACTTATCGTAGAGGGCTTCATCATTGGTCGCGATAAAGCCCCCGATATTTACCAGGCCATCTTTTTTGCTACTCATCCATACAACTTCTACCTCTCGAAACATCTCTTGTACAATATCCTTGAGGGACCAGTCTTGATACGCCTTCTCACGGGTCTTGATGAAATAGGCATTTTCTGCATAGCGAGCAATGTCCATATATACGGGAATGCCATATTTTTCGGCCAGTTCCTTAGTCTCCTGAATATTCTCAAGGGAGACGGGCTGTCCGCCTACCGTATTACAGGTTACGGTAAGGTTGATAAAGGGAATGCGCTCCTTTCCATAGGTCTGGATAACATGTTCCAAACGATCCAGGTCAATATTTCCCTTAAATGGGTGATACTTTCGCGTATCAAAGGCTTCCTGAATGGTGCAATCCAAGGCTTCAGCCTTTCTAAACTCAATATGACCCTTGGTCGTGTCGAAATGGGCATTTCCCGGAATAACATCTCCTTCTTTTACAACTGCAGAAAACAAAATGTTCTCTGCCGCACGGCCTTGATGGGTAGGAGCCAGGAAGTCAAAGCCCATGATGTCCTTTACAGCTCTTTGGAGCTTGAAATAGGATTCAGACCCTGCATAGCTTTCGTCTCCGAGCATGACCTCTGCCCACTGTTGTTCACTCATGGCTCCGGTCCCAGAATCTGTCATTAGGTCGATGATGACCCAATCGCTATGAAGATTAAAGAGATTGAAATGAACTTCCTCGATTTTCTGGGCTCTTTCTTCTCTCGAACGAAAATAAACGGGTTCTACTACTTTGGTTTTAAAAGGGGGAATGTGAGGTAATTGCATGTTTATGGGATTAATCTAAATGGAAAATGAGGTTCCCTTCTGGAAAAAAGGAACTACGGGAACCTGAAGACTGAAAAATGGAAAGAATAAAAGGAACTAGCTACCCAGGAAGGGATCTCTGTTTTTGATCAATCGATAGCATTTACCTTGCATAGAGAAGGATAAAATTTGAGACGCAAAGTTAGAAATATTACCTATTTCTCCCTAATTATTCTTGTCTTCCCAGAGCCACTTCAAGGCCTCTGGCAGTAAGGCTCCTGGATGTTTATCATTGTGCTCACCATCTGTCCAAACCGCTTTCACCTCATAGCGAGGTCCATCCTGTTGATTCTTATCGGCATGATCGTTAGCGTATTTCATGGCAGAAACCATCTGCTGATTGGCTAGAAACCAATCCCCCCATCTATTGCTCAAATCCCGGTTCCCATCCTGGATATAGATACGCATAGGTCTAATGGGATTCCGGCGGATTAGGGCAGGATAATCTTGCCCCCCCAACTTGATGGGTGACTCATCAGGCCGAAATCCAATCGAGACAAAGCTTCCAATACTACTATATACTTTGCGGAACATATCGGGACGATACCATGCCACGCTGAAGGCAGCGATGGCTCCACTACTCGTTCCACAGATAGCTCGTTCTTGGGGATCCTCGGTCAGCTTATAGGTCTTTCCTATCTCTGGCAGCATTTCCTCTACGATGAAACGGGTATAGCGATCATTCATCGCATCGTACTCCTGGGCCCTGTTATTGGGGTTTTTCATCCCCAGGTTATCTGGATATTTTTCTGAGCGATTGCCTGGGGTGATGAAGATACCGATCGATACAGGTATTTCTCCTTTGGCAATCAGGTTTTCCATCACCTGATGTGCACGGATGGGACCATTGGGGTTTGTAGCCCGCTGACCATCTTGGAATACCAGGACACTAGCTGGCTGAGCAGCATCGTATTGGGCAGGGACAAAAAGCCAGTATCGGCGTACAGTTCCCTCCAGGATTTGGCTATGGAACTCAAAAGGACCTTTCAGTTCCCCTTTGGGAACGCCCTCTTGGGGAAAATGGTCGGGAGTCAATTCGAGTCCAGTCCGAATTTCCAATTGTCCAAGAACAGAAAGAGACCAAAGGCAGATAAGCGAAAGAAGGGGGGTAGTCTTTAGCATGAATGGGGAGAATTACAGGTTATCGCTAAAATACAGCAAAAAAATTATCGCAACTGGGTATAGTAAACCCAAATTGCGATAATTAAAATAGGGGGATAAATGGAACTTACAAAGGAAGAAAGCCCCTGATATGTCTACTTTTGTCGAGTCAATAAACCTTTTCCCTCCCCTAAGGCCGGGCTGGACCAAGTCAGATGAATCGTATCCCCCTGGACGGTTCCCTGGTGTGTGAAGGTATATCCTTCTCCCTCACATTGATATTCAAACGTATTGCCAGCGATATGCCCCCCTTCGAAAGAACTTGGTCCATTAGCATTTTCAAAAACACCGGAAAGAACTTCGCCTTCTACGTTGTACTCAACCGAAATAGGAAAAGACCCCATTTCTGACTCAACAAAACCCGTCCACTTTCCTTCAATTCCAGTGAGGTTAAGAAGTGCCTGAGAGCTGATAAGTACGAGTGCGGAAATAATAAATTTAGTCATGGTAAAAAATTAATGGATGAAACATGTAAGGAGTGATCTGATGCATTTTGATCACTCTGGCAATTTGGGCCGAGAAATAGGGGTCATCGGCTCAGCCGATAGTGTGATACGGGTCAGCCGATACGCTGACACTTACTGGGGGGAGGAATTTTTCCGGTATTGAGTGGGAGTCATGCCCACAATTTTTTTAAAGGAGCGATTGAAGGAAGATTTAGAGCTAAACCCACAATCCAGGGCTATACCCAAAACAGAGTAATGACTATATTGGGGATCCTGAAGGCGTTTTTGAGCTTCTTTGATACGGTAGGAGTTGACAAAGTCAAAAAAATTCTGGCCAAACTGCTGATTGATTACCTGAGAAAGGTGGGAGGCAGATATTCCCATTTTCTTTGCCAAAGCAGGTAGGGTAAGATGCTCCTCTAAAAAAACTTGCTCTTTCTCCATCTGTTCTAAGAGCTTCTGAGCTAGCCCCTTAGCCTTATTTTCACTCAGTCCTGATTTTTGATACGCTGCAACTTGGACTTTGCCCTTTTTATCATCCAAGATGGGTAGATCAGAAAAAATAGCAGTTTGCCGGAGGCCCCAAAATCCGGTAAAGGTAATCAACAAGCCAAGTACAGCTCCTACTACTCCAAATATGGAATCAATGGGAAACCAGCCAAAAGTAGTAGCACCAAAAACGAGAATCAGTCCTAATATGGTAAATAGCAAATAGCCATAAATGAGGTATTGAATCCAGGCCAGACTGATCTTTTCCTGGTAGGAAAAGATCTGAGGGAGCCTATCCCGATGCATTTGCAATAGCACAAGGTTCCATGTGCAATACAGAGTACTGAGAATAGCAGAAGGAATCGCATAAAAATATACCCAAGGAGGCGCATCGCTATCAAAAATCAAGTATCCTCTCTTAGCAGTAAGCTCTACGTTCAATAGATTGACAATCCCTATGAAGAAAATAACGTACAAAAAATAGGGAGAAAGGTGTAGCAATAAACCCCTCAGTTTAAGGGGAATCCCCATCATATATCGTATATAGCCATGAAGCAAGGGCATATTTAACAACACCAGAGAGAAACCTAGTATGGCTGGGATACCTGCAAGGGTATCCTGGTACAAGTTGAATTCGTAGAAAAGCATTTGGCAAAAAGAAGCAGCAATCCAGGCAACCAGATATAGTTCTCCCCCCTTTCGTTGTTTTTTGAACAACAAGAGTGCAATCATTAATAAGGCAATGCCCATCCCCATATGGAGAAGTAGTCTCAAGCTTCTTCTAATTATTAATCCCCAGGCTTTCCAATATTTTTTTGCTGCTGAAGATGAAATATATAATAAGAGATTCCGCTAATATTCAGCGCTATACCCACAAAAAATAAATCGCTATGATCTACCTCCTGGAAAAGGACCATATTGAAAATGTAATATAAAAAGAGTCCTATCCCAGTTATGGCTAGGACCAGCCCTACCATCATGTGCTTTGAGAACATAGAAGTACGTTTGAGGATTCTGATGAAAGATAGATTATTATCTAGTTTCAAAAAAGCTTTTTGTAGCGCTCCCAGAAAAAATATCTCCCTGATCCACAGTTGATTTAGCACAAAACTAATAGCCCTTTTTCCTATCTATTTGATTTACTAAAGCCTTCCCCATCTGCAGGCGTTTATGGTTGAGTGCAAATTGATGGGCGGCTTCCCCAGGATCAGTTATACTGGCAATGTGGGGGGTGATAAATACCTGGGGATGGGTCCAAAAGGGATGAGCACTTGGAAGGGGTTCTTGCTGAAACACATCTAAATAAGCACTGACAATCTTGCCCGATTCTATGGCATTTATCAGGTCTTTTTCTACTAAATGATCTCCACGACCTAAGTTGATAAGATAAGAGCCTTGGGGAAGTTGAGAAAAAATAGAAGCATCCAGTACGCCCTTTGTCTCAGGTGTGAGGGGAAGCAAACATATCAAGGTATTGACTTTTTGGAGAAATTCAGGTAATTGTTGATGCGACTTACTATAGCAACGAATTCCCGGGATAAATTTGGGGCTTTTGCTAAAGCCATAAACCTCAAAACCCAGTGCTAAAAGGGATTCCGCCACCTTTTTCCCCATCTTCCCCATTCCCATAACCCCTATCTTCATTTCCACTTCGAAGGGAATTTTCCCATCCCAGCTTTTCTCTTCTTTGCATTGATGATAGGCATACAAACTCTTGTGAAACTGCAACACAGCCCCCACAGCGTATCGCGCCATAGCCTGGCCTAAATTGGGATAGACGACTCGGGTGATTTTCACTTCTTCATTCAAGGAAGAATCTCCGATGATGTGGTCAACGCCTGCTCCCAAAGAACTTACCAATTTTAACCTGGGGAATTGCGCAAAGATTCCACGAGGATGTTTCCAGACTAACAGACTTTCGACTTCCTCCGCACGGGAGATATGCGGGTAGACCTGCGGAGCTTCTCCCAACAAATTTTCCAACAAAGAACAAAGCTCTCCTATTTCCCGGTCAGGTATGATGACGCCAACTCTCATATTTTTTTTAACTTAATGCAAGACAGACAGGATTAACAAGATTTATAGGATGTCTTAAAGGTAATACCTATTTTTTTACCCTGTCCATCCTTTAATTTCTGTCAAAAAACCTACAAAAGTACCCATAAACACTTGCTCATGCGCTTTCTATCTCTCATTATCACTATTGGCTTATCTGCACTTTTTTCCTGTTCGACTCCTCAGGCAGTAAGACCCAAAAACTCTTATGATATCGTCATCTATGGCGGAACTTCTGCAGCCATCACAACCGCCATCCAAGCTATCAAGATGGGAAAAACTGCTGCGATTGTATGTCCAGAGAAACATCTGGGGGGGATGACTTCAGGAGGCCTGGGGTGGACTGATGCGGGTAAAAAACACGTCATTGGAGGTCTGAGCAAAGAGTTTTACCATCGGATATGGACCCACTACCGTGATTCCAGTACCTGGAGATGGCAGGATAGAAGCGAATATGGAAATCGTGCCCAGGGAGGACGTGCCATTGACGATGAAACAGAGACCATGTGGACCTTTGAGCCACACGTAGCCGAAAAGGTCTACAAAGAAATGCTGAGCGAATATCAAGTTCCCGTATTCCAGAACCAGTGGCTGGATCGGGAAAATGGAATTGAAAAGGAAAAAGGGCAGATCCGTTCCATACGTATGACAGATGGGACAAGCTACCGCGCCCAAATATTTATGGATGCTAGTTATGAAGGCGATTTGATGGGGGCTGCAGGGGTATCCTATTTCGTTGGACGTGAAAGCAATGAGGCCTATAATGAAACCTTGGATGGCGTTCAAACCCTCAACGCCACCAAACACCAGTTTACCATGGACGTCGATCCCTACCGCATTCCGGGGAAGCCAGAAAGTGGTTTGTTACCAAGGATCTCTTCGGAAAGTCCCGGTGAAGAGGGGAGCGCTGACCACCGTATCCAAGCATACTGTTACCGTATGAGCCTAACCCAGGTTCCTGAAAATCGCATACCTTTTCCCAAACCGGAGGGCTATGACTCTACCCAATATGAACTTATGCTGCGACTTCTGGCTACGGGCTGGCGGCAAGTGTTCAACAAATTTGACCCCATCCCCAATAAAAAGACCGACACCAACAATCATGGTCCCTTTAGTACGGACAACATCGGGATGAACTACGACTATCCAGAAGCTTCTTACGAAAGACGGGCAGAAATCTTGAGAGAACATGAGCTGTATCAGAAAGGCTGGTTGTACTTCTTGGCCAATGATTCCCGAGTACCTCAGGATGTACAGGAAGAATTTGCCCGTTGGGGTCTAGCCAAGGATGAATTTGTCGATAATGGCCATTGGCCTCACCAGATTTATGTACGCGAGGCTCGAAGACTCGTGGGAGATTTTGTGGTCTCCGAGCGACACCTAAGAAGGTTAGAACCTACCCCCAGGTCTATTGGCATGGGTTCTTACAACATGGACTCCCACAATGTCATGCGCTATGTAAATGAAGAGGGATTTGTGAAAAATGAAGGGGACGTACAAATCAATCCGGGAGGGCCTTATCCCATAGATTTGGGGGCTATCCTCCCCAAAAAAGAGGAATGCTCCAACCTATTGGTGCCGGTTTGTGTTTCGGCCTCTCATATCGCCTATGGATCAATCCGGATGGAACCCGTGTTCATGATTCTAGGTCAGTCGGCAGCGACCTTGGCTTCCATGGCAATTGACAAAAACCTAGCCGTACAGGAGGTACCTTATGAGGAACTTCGGAAACGTTTGTTGACTGATGGGCAAGTTTTGGAGGTAGAGGAAAAGTGAGATAAATGGAACCTATCTTGCATTTATTTCCTTAATAAGAAGTTCTTACTATTGCATCTGCAAAGCGCTTAGGAGCTTCCGAATCAAATCGGAGATACATAGAAGGTTCGATAAGCTCTATTTCCATGATTTCAAAATGGCCTCTTGGGTTGCGGACGAAGTCTAAACGAGAATATAAGGGGAGTTCTGGTAGAGCATTTAAGACTTTCTGGGCCAGCTTTCTGAGTTCTATCGACGGTTCGACTGCCTGTATCTGTCCCCCATGTTCTTCTTGAACCCGAAAATCCTGCTCCTTGGGCTTTTTCAGTATAGCATGACTGTAAGCTTCTCCAAAGTATGATAGGGAGTACTCCCCTTCCTCCACGATTGCTTCCCGAAAGGGTTGAACCATAAAGGCCCTATTAGAGAACAACGTTTCGAGTTTGGGCAGGAGAGATGGAAACTCAGGCTGAGAAATTCGAAAGGTATCTTGGGCACTTGCACTGATGAGAGGTTTTACAACGATTTCACTTGTGCGCAATTCTTGGAAAAAGTCCTTTTGAACCCACTCTTGTTCAAAAAGGGTAGGTACGATCGCTACCCCTCGCTTTTGTATTTCTTGCAAATAGTTTTTCTCTAGGTTCCATTCTATGAGGGAAACAGAGTTGAAAAGGGGTATACCTGTTTTTTCTATTTGTCGAAGTGTTTCCAAGAATAGTTGGGGGTCTTTCTGGTAATCCCATGTACTGCGTACGACAACACTATCGTAATGCTGCCAATCATGAGCTTGTCTCCAGGAAAGCCACTCCAGGTCCCATCCCATAGACTGAAGATGTGGTTCTACCAGGGCATCATCACTTACATAATGCCCAAGGGAATCCATTGAGAGGAAGGCACAAATAGGCATGGAAGGTCAATTTTTGATAAATCGCTCCTGATACATTTTACTCCCCTGTTGAACCTGAAAAATATAGGACCCTGAAGGGAGAAAACCCACATCGATTAGGGTAGACTCATCTAGCTTTTCCATTTCCCAAAGTGACCTTCCCAATACATCTAATATTCTTCCGCTAACTCCCCAAGTCCCCTTTCCTTTCCACTCATAGAATAAAGTTTGTCTCACAGGGTTTGGATACAAAGTAAAAGGCCTTGAGGAAGGAAACTCCTCAGAGTTATGGGTTGATATATCCCCCTCCTGTACTTGCAGTAAGTGAAGTCCTCCGCCTTCATTGCCAACGAATAGGGTAGGAAAGCCCGAGTCATCCAAAAAACCCCCTGTAGGTACTACTCTCGTACCCAGGTCTAAATCGCCCAGAATACCCACGAACTCCAAACTATCCACCAAGGCATTTTCCACATTTTCATATACCTCTATTTCTCCTTCCACCCCTCCTAGCAGCAATTCTTCCTCTCCATCGCGGTCTAGGTCTATCAGCCAGGGCTGGGCAAAGGCTCTGGAAAAGGGTCCCCCGAATTGATCCAAAATCCTAACTCCCCCCCAGGTCTCAGTTACCAATTGAAAAACTGGCCCAAGGAAAGCCTCCTCGGGAACATCGGATACCCCCAGGTTTTCATAATACTGAATGTATCCATCGCGATTGCCAATCAATAGGTCTAAATCTTCGTCCTTGTCTACATCATAAAGGAACGGGGCACTATTTCTCCCTACATCAATTCCCGCTAAGGTATCAGTTACAAAGGAATAGCTAAGGGCCCCATTTTCCTTTTGTCCTTTAAAAAAGTATAGGGTCCCTGATTCATTCCCCAACAGGATATCCTGGACCTCATCTCCATCTACATCTCCAATGGCTGGATGAATTTCCGTTAGCCCTGCAAAAAAACTAGAGGCACGAATTCCTAAAAAGTTTCTGTTAGTAAGTTGAAAGCGTGGCTCTATAGCACTCCCCACATTCTCCAATAAGGCCACAGCTGATTCTAGGGTAAAGGCATTGGGTTCAAAATATCCCCGGTTTCCCACCAGGATATCCAGGAGGCCATCTCCCGTAACATCTCCAACAGCTGGGTATGAGTAAGTACCTACATCCAACATCGCTTCCTGCAAAAATCCAACTTGTTGGAAAGAAAATTCAGGGGCATTATCAGCCCCCCTATTGGTATAGAGCCATGTGCCTAGAATATTGTCATAGCTACTAGCTGAATGGGGAGCTACCAACAGGTCTCTGATCCCATCTCGGTCGATATCTACATAAAAGCAAGCTGGAAAGGTGCTCACAGAGATAGGAACATCCGATTGAGGGAAGTTTCTCTCAACAGAATCCATAAAGGCATACTGAGGTGTACCTCCATTATACAAAGCATATACCTCATCAAAGGCTGTGTCGCCTATCAAAGCGTCAAAGGTTGAGTCTGCATCCAAATCCAATAATAAGGTACTTGAGCCAACATGCTTAATGGCTCGACTCTGGGGTATCCCTCCTGCTGGCAAGGGACAGGTAAGGGTATCCGCCACAAAGGCTGTATTATCGATATCACTTTCTCTAAAATGCCCCCAACAAGAAGTTTCAATCTGGTAGACTAAGGTGTCACACCTACCCAAGGTCTCCATCGCCTCATTTTTGGCAAACTCAATGAAATTGCTCCCCACACCAAAGGAGAAGAAATCCAGGTCTCCATCATGATCTACATCTACGATTGCTGGGATATCAGTAGCTGCGACCGCTAAGAAAAATTCATTGTCATTCCGCTGGACGCGGACCCCTGCAATAGTATTGACAAAGCGAATAGAATCAAGCCCAACCAATTCCTGTTTAAACACGCTTACCTCTGCCGTCCGGGTACGACAAAACAAATCGGATAGGCCATCACAGTTATAATCTGCAAAAACAGCCCAGTCTCGGCAGTCACAGTTTTTAAAGACTTCATTCCATTTGGGCATGTATTTATAGTTTTCACCGACATCGATAAAAGTAAGGAATCGCTCAGCTCGATTGTCAAAAACAACTATATCCCCACTCCCATCTTGATTGAGGTCTACCGATCCATATTGGGGGGTCTCCATCCCCCCCGCCCAGGCATTGAGATAGGGACTGCCTGATTCATTTAGCAGGTCCATATCGGTAGAAGAAATGACCCCTTGAGTCCAGCTATGGAGGGGTAAAATCAGAAACGTAAGGAAGACATATTCATACATTTTTTTCAAATCCATGAACTGAGTTTTGACCCTGAATTTGTTATGAGTTTTTATGAAGAATGCAGTATCCAGTGATGCATTAGCTTTTATCCTCTTTGAATCCATGTACTTGTGCTTTACTATCACGAAAAAAGAGCTTTTTAAGCCTATACTTGGAAAGCTCAAGTTATTCAACGAAAATCAAATCTACTAACCAGATATTTTTACTAACTTCTATTTTTATAACCCATCACCATGTCTCAATCCTCCAAAACCTACCAAGCCGATGTCATCGTTGTCGGTGCGGGTATTTCGGGCATTGTTGCCTCCATTGAACTACTTGCCGCTGGAAAAAAAGTACTCCTCATAGACCGAGACGAGGAAAAGGAAATAGGGGGGCTGGCAAAGTGGTCCTTTGGCGGAATGTTTTTTGCCGACAGCCCTATACAGCGAAAAGCGGGTATAGAGGATAGCATAGACCTAGCGATTAGGGATTGGATGTCCTATGCCTCCTTCGAGGAAGGGGATGAGGGTTCGAAGAAATGGGCTGAGCAGTTTGTCAGCCTCTCCACTCCTCATATACACGATTGGCTGGTTGAAAAGGGGATTAGTTTTTTTCCCGTACTTAATTGGGCGGAAAGGGGCTTATTTAAGCCGGGTAATTCCTTACCTCGCTTTCACATGGTATTTGGTACGGGCTGGGAGTTGGCAAAGGTATTAGCGCAGCGCCTCCTTAGCCATCCTCAAAAAGACAAGCTTCAAATTCTGTACGGACACCGCGTCCAGGACCTGGTATCAGAGGGAGGTAGAATAAAGGGGGTAATGGGCCAGGAAGAAGGAGATAATAGCTCCTTCTCTGGCCAGGCAGAGGTAATTGTTGTGGCTACCGGGGGGATCAGTGGAAGTATTGAAAAAATCAAACAACACTGGTATAAGCCCTGGGGAGAGCCTCCAGAGCTCATACTAAATGGCGCGCATCCCTTTGCTGTAGGCGATATGCATGAGGCGGTTGAGCAACACAAGGGATCTGTTATCCACTTGGATCGACAGTGGAATTATGCAGCTGGGGTCCACCATCCCAAGCCCCGGACTGAAAACCATGGCCTTAGCCTCGTCCCCCCTAAGTCAGCCCTTTGGCTCAACTACCAGGGGAAACGCTTTGGCCCCATGCCCTTGATTACCGCCTATGACACCCGATTTTTGGTTGAGCAAATATGTAAGGAACCGGTAAAATATTCCTGGCAGGTCCTGAACCAAAAAATTATGATGAAGGAGTTTGCCATTTCCGGCTCCGAGCACAACGAGGCCATGCGTGAAAAGAAGCGTCTTAAGTTTATCAAGACGGTATTATTCGGCAATAAAAAGCTGGTGGATCACATGTTGGCCGATTGCAAGGATTTCATTGTGGCGAATAGCGTAGAGGAACTGGCCGAAAAAATGAATGCGCTTACAGGCGAGAACCACGTAGATCTAAAGCTGTTAAAAGAAAGCATAGAACACTACGACGCTCAGATCGACCGAGGTCCCAAATACTTTAATGACGAACAGCTTCGCAGAATAGCCCACGCACGCCAATACCGAGGCGATCGTATGCGCACCTCCAAATTTCAGAAGATCGATGACCCCAAAGCGAAGCCTTTAATTGCCATCCGAGAATTCATCCTCTCCCGCAAGAGCCTGGGGGGGATTCAAACGGATCTGGAAAGTCGGGTACTTAGTCAAGCAAATTCCGCCGGAAAGCAGGAAGTAATACCCGGACTGTATGCCGTAGGAGAAGCAGCTGGATATGGAGGCGGAAATCTCCATGGGTACCGCTCCCTAGAAGGCACCTTCTTGAGCGGCTGTGTGCTTTCGGCTCGTATTGCAGCTTATTCCATCCTGGGCAAGAAACTCAGTTGATTGGGGAAATTATCCACTAGATATCGAAGAAGGGGAAAAATATCTGGTTTTCGCTGAACCTTATCAATCATTATCAAGCCCTCTAAGCCTTATTTTTCCAAGAAATTTCGGAATATAAATCCAAGATTTCATGGAAAGCCAAATGACAGCCAGCTTACAAAAGCCCCTATTTGTCAGCTAGCTGTCCTAACCCAAGGAAAGAAAATGACGTTTTTCAGGATATAAATCAAAACCCTTAAACCCTTCAAAAAATGAACGCTACAAAGATTTTTTCCTGGATTACCCGCTCCGTGGCCGCAGTCATTTTACTTCAAACCCTTTTCTTTAAGTTTACTGCCGCCCCAGAAAGCGTCGCCTTATTTACACAGCTTGGTGTAGAGCCTTGGGGACGCATTGGCTTGGGTGTCGCAGAATTAATCGTAGCCATATTATTATTAATTCCCAGAACAGCCTGGTTAGGGGCCATTGGAGGGATAGGCCTTATGATCGGAGCTATAGGCGCTCACTTGACTACCCTGGGAATTGTATTCAATGATGATGGAGGAGCCTTGTTTACCCTTGCCGTAGTAACCCTGGTCAGTAGTGTATTCGCCCTCTTCTTACATAAAAATGATATGCCGTTCCTAAACCGCAATGGTAGCCCAGCAACATCTGTTTCCTAGAGGAGAAGATGCAAAATGGGTAAAAAATATATGCGTAGGTGTCAAGTTAAGTAGTAGGTGTTGTGATAGGTTATAAATCTATCGTTCTGGATGTACGGGGTGGCTTCGGCCACCCTGTTTTGTTAGCGCATATTGGTTAATCAATTTCCCTCCCCAACTAATACTAGAACATCGTTGCAGTATGGCGTAATTCAGCTAGGCAAGAATTAATTAATCAAAAATATACCCCGTCAGATACGATTAAATTTTTTCCATCTAAAAAATTAATCAACCTTGGGAATTAAATTTAATAATTCTCCCATATTCTATCCTCCCCAACTTTCCCGATCCAAACTCCTATACTGAATCGCCTCAGCAATATGTTCTGCAGCGATCTGGTCTTTATCCGCTAGGTCAGCAATCGTCCTAGCGACCTTTAATATTCGGTCGAAGGCCCGAGCGGAAAGGTCTAATTTCTTCATGGCAATTTTGAGAAGATTTTCGCTCATTTTGTCTATGGGACAGAGCTTGCGCGTTAAGGTGGGCGACATCATGGCATTGGCATATATACCTGGTTGCTCCTGAAAACGCTCGATCTGCCTTTCTCGTGCTGTGATAACCCGCTCTCGGATGACTTTACTGGGTTCTCCTGCCTCTCGGGAAGACAATTCTTCAAAAGGAACTGGAACTACCTCAATATGTAGGTCAATTCTATCTAAAAGGGGGCCTGAAATTTTGCTTAGGTAGCGCTGAATCTGGTTAGGGGCGCATACACAATCTCTATCAGGGTGAGTGTAGTAGCCGCAAGGACAAGGGTTCATACTGGATACAAGGACAAAGTTAGCCGGATAGTCAACAGAAACCTTAGCCCGGGATACGGTAATCTTTCGATCTTCGAGGGGTTGACGAAGTACTTCCAGGACAGTTCGCTTGAATTCGGGTAATTCATCCAGGAAGAGAATACCATTATGAGCCAGGCTGATCTCCCCCGGTTGAGGGACCCCTCCCCCACCGACGAGGGCTACATCGCTAATCGTATGGTGTGGGGATCGGAAGGGGCGATGGGCTACCAAAGAAGCTCCCTCTTCCAACAAACCCACGACTGAGTGGATCTTGGTAGTTTCAAGTGCTTCATAGAGGGATAATGGAGGGAGTATGCTAGGCATTCTTTTCGCTAGCATAGTTTTTCCTGCTCCTGGAGGCCCAATTAGAATAACATTATGCCCTCCGGCTGCAGCTACCTCCATGGCACGTTTGACGTTCTCCTGGCCCTTGACATCCATGAAGTCGAAAGGGAAGTCCTGCTGGGCGTAATGAAAAATTTCGCGGGTATCCCGGACTACTGGAGCTAGCGCCTTTTTCCCAGACACAAAATCGGCAGCTTCTCTCAGATCGCTTACGCCATAGACCTCCAATTGATTGACGATTGCGGCCTCACTCGCATTAGCTGTAGGAACGATGAGTCCCTTATATCCTTTTTCACGGGCTTCTATCGCTACAGGGAGCACCCCTTTTACCGGTCGAAGCGAACCATCCAGGGAAAGTTCTCCCAAAATAACATATTGATCAATGTCCGGTGCTTCTATCTGGCCATCCGCCGCCAATATTCCCAAGGCTATAGCTAAGTCATATCCAGACCCCACTTTCCGCAGGTCTGCGGGGGCCATATTGACAGTCACCTTTTTCCGGGTACGATCCCAGCCTGTATTGCGAAAAGCCGTAAAAATGCGGGCCCAACTCTCCTTTACCGCATTATCCGGAAGGCCGACGATCACGATACCAAATTCGCCCAAAGCAACATTGACTTCTACCGTAATGAGTTGAGCGTGAATCCCTTCTACTGCACTTCCATAGGTTTTTACTAACATAAGGGTATTTTAGTTATTTAGTCCACGGTCCACAGTCAATAGCCAAAATGATTGAACTGCCAAAGTAGCAAATAATCCATCCATATCTTGCTGTCTTCGTGTTTAATACCGCAAATGCGAAAAAGCGTATACCCCTTAAAAGATCTATGGAAATCCAAGCTCCAATAGTCAGAAAAAGGAAGGCTCACATAGATAGCTAGATCGTGCATATTACTTCCTATTCCCAATAATTTTATGTAATTTTACCCGTTATATACCCAATCTGAACATACTTATTAAATGGCTGAAAGTGAAAAGATTATTCCGCGCGTTATTGAGGATGAAATGCGGAATGCATATATCGATTACTCCATGTCGGTCATTGTTGCACGCGCCTTACCTGACGTACGAGATGGCTTAAAACCCGTACATAGGCGAGTCCTCTATGGCATGACTGAACTGGGCTTAGCGAGCAATCGCCCATATAAAAAATCGGCTCGTATTGTTGGAGAAGTTTTGGGGAAATTTCACCCCCATGGAGACAGTGCTGTATATGACGCTATGGTACGTATGGCCCAACCTTGGTCCCTCCGCTACCCCTTAGTCGACAAACAGGGGAACTTCGGCTCCCCTGATGGAGATAATCCCGCCGCGATGCGTTATACTGAGGCCCGTTTGATGCGGGTTGCAGAAGAATTGCTTTCCGATCTGGAAAAAAATACGGTCGATTTTCGTCCCAATTTTGACGATTCTCTCAAAGAGCCCACGGTTCTACCAGCTAGCATTCCCAATTTATTGGTAAATGGGGCCAGCGGGATTGCCGTAGGTATGGCCACCAATATGCCTCCTCACAACCTTAGGGAGGTGGTTGATGCTATCAAGGCCTATGTCGACAACAATGAGATAGAGATCTCTGAACTGATGGAGCATGTGAAGGCTCCGGATTTTCCAACAGGAGGCATTATCTATGGTGTAAAAGGAGCTCATGACGCCTTCACTACAGGAAAGGGGCGGGTGATAATGCGAGCCAAGGCAGAGATTGAAACCACTAAAAATGATCGTGAGAGGATTGTCGTAACGGAAACTCCTTATCAGGTAGGGATCTCTCAAATTGAGGAAAAAATTGGTTATCTCATTGCTGACAAACGCATTGAGGGGATAGCGGAAGCCAGGAATGAATCGGATCGCGATGGAAGCCGCTTGGTGGTAGAGGTGAAGCGAGATGCCAATGCTCAGGTTGTTCTTAATAAACTCTACCAACTCACTCCCCTACAGACTTCCTTTAGCATCAACAATGTCGCCTTGGTCAAAGGCCGGCCTCAGACGCTCAACCTGAAGGATATGATTCGTCACTACGTAGACCACCGTCATGAAGTGGTCATTCGCAGGACGGAATACGAACTTGAAGAAGCTCGCAAACGAGCCCATATTTTGGAAGGTTTGCTCATTGCCCTGGACCATCTGGATGAAGTGATTAAACTTATTCGCGCCTCTAGAACCCCAGATGAAGCCCATTCTGGACTGATGGAGCGCTTTGCACTCTCTGATATCCAGGCCAAAGCCATTCTCGATATGAGGCTTCAGCGTCTTACTGGTCTGGAGCGTGAAAAGATCCAAAAGCAGTACCAAGAGATAATGGAGAAGATCGAGTATTACGAGCGGATACTGGCTGATGAGGATCTGAGGATGACCATTATCAAAGATGAATTAACAGAGATTGCCGATAAATATGGAGATGAAAGAAGAACCCAAATTGTCCATGCAGAAGGAGAGATTCGCATAGAAGACCTGATTGCCAACGATGACATGATCACCACGATCTCTCATCAAGGCTATATCAAACGGACCTCAGCCTCGGAATATCGGGTTCAAGGAAGAGGGGGGACAGGCTTTAGAGGAACTGGCAAAAAGGAAGCAGACTTTGTCGAGCATATCTTTGCTGCCAAGGCCCATGATTATATGCTCTTTTTTACCGAAAGAGGCCGTTGTTTCTGGCTAAGGGTGTACCAAATCCCCTTAGGGGAGCGGCACCACAAAGGTAGGGCCATACAGAACCTCATTCAGATCGAGCGAGGGGATAAGGTGAAGGCCTTTATAACGGTATCCGATCTCCAGGATGAAGAGTTCGTCAGCTCCCACTACATCATTATGGCCACCCGTAAGGGACAGGTGAAAAAGACTTCCTTGGAAGCTTACAGTCGACCTAGAGCCAATGGGATCAACGCCATCACCATCAATGAAGGGGATGAATTGCTTGAAGCCAAGCTCACTACGGGTAATAGCCACATCATGCTGGGAGTGAAATCAGGCTATGCTGTTCGTTTTGAGGAAAGCAAGGTCCGACAAATGGGTCGTACAGCAGCAGGCGTAAGAGGTATCTCTTTGTCTGACCCATCTGATGAAGTTGTAGGAATGGTTGTCGTAGATAGGGAGGATGATCACTTGCTGGTTGTCTCCGAGAAAGGATATGGAAAACAGACACCTGTATCTGAATACCGCATTACGAATAGAGGGGGAAAAGGGGTAAAAACGATTAATGTATCGTCCAAAACCGGCAAGCTGATTTCCCTCAAACAAGTAGAAGGAGAAGAAGACTTGATGATCATCACTAAGAAAGGTATTACCATCCGATTGAATGTGGGATCTATAAGCACCCTTAGTAGAAACACCCAAGGGGTAAGGCTCATACGATTAAAGACCGATGACGAAATTGCTTCAGTAGCAAAAGTAGCAGATAGTGACGAAGAGGAAGATTCTGCATCAGAAGAATAGACACACGTAAGCAGATTATGGCTCACTTCCTTTTAGAAGTTCGATACCAAAGACAACATTTTTTTAAATGCTTACGTTGGGTTATGGGTAAGAATCAATAAAATCGAGACAAAAACTTTAGTATATTTGCGTTAAAACAGATTTTACCCGAATTAGTGAAATAAACAATTGTTCAAACATTATGAGAAAGTACGTTGTATTATTTTTAGCTATCGGAATTCTTTCATTTGAAGGGATAGCTCAAAATAACAAAGTGACTTCTGGCGTAATCGCCTATGAAAATGGGCGTTACGGAGAAGCAATCGAAAAACTGGAAACTGCACTTGCCAATAAAGGAGACCTGAAAGAGAAGTTAGTCCCAAAAGCGCACTATTATTTGGCAAATGCCTATTTGCAAGCTGCTAACGATTCTGCATTAGTTGCCAAACTGGGAGATCCGGCCATGAAGGCATATGAGCAGTACGAATTGACCAAGGAAACAGATGCGAATGGGAAATTCACAAAAATGCTGTCTTTAACTGAGAGTAATTTATGGCCTGCCATTTTTAATGCAGGGGCCTCTGCTTACAATGTGGATGAATACGAGCGCGCTAAAGGCTTGTTCGAAAAAGCTGTAATTCTGAGTCCCGAGGATTATAACTCCTATTTGATGCTAGGATTCTCTAACTGGATGCTTCAGGACAGTACGGAATCCGTAAATTCTCTACGCAAATCAATTGACCTGTACAAAGCGAGTGAAGGAGAAGAAGAAGTTCCTCAATTTGCCCAGGCATATTTGATGATCGCTACCATCCAGAATGCCCAGGGTAATGTCAAGGAAGCCCTGGAAACTTTGGCAGAAGCTTCTGAGGAATTCCCAACAGATAAAAACATTTCGCTCACCGAGCTGGACATCTATTCAAAGAATCCAGATCTGGCTGAAGAGGCTTTGAAAAAGTTTGAATCAGCCATCGCTGCAGATCCTGGAAATATCCCATTGAAGCTTGCTTATGCGGATATGCTGAGCAAAAATGGCAATGAAGAAAAGTCAGAAGCGGTATTTATGGAAATCATCCAGGCTGAACCTGAAAACTTAAATGCTAATATTCAGTTAGGAGCCAAATATATCAACCAAGCTGCAGTTGTGAGCGGAGAGAAAGCCAAGATGACCAAAGAAGCGGACATCATCGCGGCGGATGATAAAATCAAGGCTTTAATGAAAAAAGCCGAGCCCTATATGGCAAAGCTTCACGAAATGGAGCCAGATGAGCTAGAGTGGATCAGCCAATTGGTAAGTATAGGCTACTACCTGGGATACGATGATGATAAATTAGCTGAGCTAGAGAAAAAGCAGAAAGAGATTAGTGATAAAGCGCGTGCAAACGAATAGGCACGAGATAGCAAATAAAAAAAGGCCTGTATTTCTACAGGCCTTTTTTTATTCTTCAATGTTTTCAACCTCGTAAATAAAATATTTGGTCTTTCCCCTCCAATCAAACTGGAAATATTTCTCCTTGTAATACAGTTTAACCCGAGATCCCATTTCTACTGCTTCATCGATCTGCTGGCGGATATCATCATCTCCCCGATGAACTGAAAACTCCCAGATCCCTTCATCCTGAGATAAGGCTTCTAGGTTTAATTGCCCTTCCCAAGTTTTGAATACATACCCTTTTCGACTGAGTTTGATCACTCGACCAACTCTATATCCATCACTAAAATTTGCAAATACGGCTACTGAGCCTGCCAAAATGGCCAAGAGGAGAATCACCAGGCCACTGCGAATGAGAATTTTTCTTAGCTTTTCCATACTTCAAAGGTAGGGATTATCCATTAAAATTTCAGGTCTACTAGTCTTATACTACTACCTTCAATAACAACTCCATAGCCTTCATCACAGATTGTTTACGTATGCGCTCTCTATCTCCAGTAAAGATATTTCGGACCATTAGGGGCACCTGTCCCCTTCGAAGACAACAGTGATACACCAGCCCAACAGGTTTCTCTTCACTCCCTCCACTAGGCCCTGCAATACCGGTGATAGAAATAGCTACATCTGCCCCTGCATTCTCCAATGCTCCTTCAGCCATCGCTTGCGCAACCTCGGCACTAACAGCACCATGATGGACAATTATTGAAGCGTCTACATTGAGTAGTTCCATTTTAGCCGCATTGCTATAAACAACAAAGCCTCGATCTACAACGGCGGATGCCCGAGGAATATCTGTTAAGGTTGCCGTTAGAAGGCCCCCAGTACAACTTTCAGCCGCTACCAGGCTCAGTTCTGCCTCACGATAGGCTGCTAGGACCTTCTCAGCCAACTGGCTCAATGGTCTTTCTTCCATACTACTATGCTTGGGAGGGCTATACGAACGTGTACCCGGTGACAGCTTAAGTGGATCTTTCATACCCTAAAATACAAAGTAACTTCGTAGTAAAATAATTAATTCGTTGAAGGGTACTAAGAGAATTTCATGGTAAGTAAAAAAAGCTGCTTCAAAGGTAGAATTTGAAGCAGCCGTGGGTAATTTCTGGGTATCCTTCAAGATGAAATAGGAGTTCCTTACTTACCTTGTTCTCCTTGGACTTGTTTGATCCTGGCCTCCAAGGAAGCTTTCCATTGAGCCGGTGCATCTTCTAGGGCTTTTTTATAATGCTCCAAGGCTTTGGCACCTTCCTTATTTATCCTGTATCCAGCAGCCATTCCTGCATGAGATAGCCAGGTATTGGGGTTCTTTTCAGCAGCAAATTGGAATATCTTCATGGCTCGTTCAGGTTTATCTTGCTGGGCCATGGAGCTCCCATATTGGTAGACTTGCATAGGCGTTCCCAATTCTAACGTTTCTAATAAGGTGGCCTCTGCAGCAGGATTTCGCTCCAGCGCATATAAGAGATTAGTTTTAGTCTGGAGGGTAGAAAAATTTTTGTTCCCAATAAAGGGGTGATCTACAGCAAGCTCAGCCCATTGGAGGGCCTCATCCAAGTTCTTTCCTTGTTGCAGACAGTAATTGGCAGCATTGCGATAGCCCATCCACGAGAATCCAGCAGTTGATTGTAACTCTTTCCTCATTTCACTGATATATTGGTCAGCTACATTTTCAACCCTTATCTCGAAGGGAACTTCCAGATTCTCCCAAAATAAGGAAGCTACTGCGTGATCTAATTTTCGAATGGGAAAATCATACCTCAAATACTCCGCGTATGGAGCCTCTTTGGGGCTTACTTCTACTCGCAATGCATCTTCTTCTTTCTGGTAAAAATAACTTCCCCATTGCGTAGAATTGTTAGAGAAAATAAGCGTCCAGGGTCCTTCTTCTTTGGGAATTAAATGCAGGCCATAGGTTCCAGCAGCTAGTTTTTTCCCTTCGACTAGCACGTCGTGGCTGAAGGAAATAACCGTATTCTCATTTGCTCCAGCGCGCCACGGTCCTTCCGTAGCCGTTCCAAAGCCTTGAGATTGAAAATCGGTTGTCCCATAAGGAACCAACTCTCCCCAAATCTTGCCTTCACGCTCTGCAACATCAGGACTACTATAGGCAATTTTTACCCAGGCCAGTCCAATCTGTTGTTTGACTACACTTTTCATGTTGTTGCCACTTGGGGGTAGGGTCACTGAGCCTTGAGCTCCAAGTTCTAACCCGGCGCTTGCCAACAGCAGGCACAGCACTAGGCGCATCATTAATTTGTACATAGTGTTAAGTAGTTAATAGGTGAAAATTAGTTGATGGGTTAGTTAGTTGATAGACCACAGTCCTCAGAAAAAATACAAGCCATAGCCCTCGCTCGCGAAAAACCATGGACCTTCGACTATGGACTATTTAACTATACTTCTCCTCTAAACGGGATTTCTCCAACTAAGATTCATTAGGTCCCAGTCTTTTATTTTTGAATCTCTTCTGATAAGGATGACAGCTTTTCCCAATAAACTAACCATTTAGGTAGGAAATACAGCAAGTGGCGCAATGTCTAACATGGATAAAATATTCTTAAAAAGCCTAAATTTTTATTTAAATAAATTAATAATTGAAAAATATGCATCTCTGATAAACTATTCCTCTTTTCCTAACACCTGTTAGATTCACTTTTTATCCAGCATGGTCCTTCTCTTGTCGCCAGATACCTTTGTTATGTCTAAAGTGATCATCTAATAAACAAAACTATGTCAAACGTTATTGATATTCTTCGAGAGATCAAAAGTGTACACGTTTTTGTAATGTTGTTGCGTATCCATACCGGGATCATATGTATAGTCCTGGGGATCTTTCACCTTTGGCAGAATGATTGGACCTGGTTAGCGGATTCTCCTCCCTTACAATATTTTCTCGATGCCCTCAGTCAACTGGGATTTTACGGCCAGTTTATGGGGCTTTTTTTGGTACTCGTGGGAGTGTTTTTGATGAGTCAAAGACTTTCTACTCTGGGAGCGCTTTTACTTATTCCCATTTTGAGTAATGTGATGATTCATGCCTTTTCAGGACAGATTAAAGAGGTGCTATTATTGTCCGCGTTCATTTTCTTCAACCTCGTACTCATGATCATGTGGGATTACAAAAAACTCAAGCTTATCTCTGATAAAGAAATACCTGTTTCGTACAACAACTAAGACATACGATTCTTTCACAACTAGGGTCATTCCGGGGGAGTTTCTCCTCCGGATATTTTTTTGTTTATGAGGGAATAGTCCCTATTATGCTACTGATAGAAATGAAGCCTTCAGCATGAATATGGAGTATCCTCTCAGTATAATTTCAGCAGATTCGGCCCCAAGACTTTCTCAGGTAAAAAACCTCTTGGAAGAATATGGTCACACACGAATCGGAGACCCTGCTTTGGTAACTTATCGGCAAGAAATTGCCCAACTCCCAGGCGTGTATGGGCCT
This sequence comes from Bacteroidia bacterium, assembly GCA_965263105.1. Lineage (GTDB taxonomy): Bacteria > Bacteroidota > Bacteroidia > J057 > J057 > JBCCTX01. The sequence goes on from CBDHGL010000006.1 coordinate 227,091, forward strand.
CCGGAAGGAATTATCCTGTTAGCGCTATGGAATGGCCAAGCTGCAGGTTGTGTAGCATTGAAAAAATTAGGAGAAAAAATAGGAGAAGTGAAAAGGCTATATGTTAGCCCGGCGTATCGAAAAAAAGGGATCGCTCGGAAGTTAATGGAACGACTGTTAATAGAGGCTCAAGTTCTGGGATATCAACTCCTCAGATTGGATTCTATTCCCAAGATGCAAGCCGCCCAACGCTTGTATGAACGTATGGGCTTTGAGGAGATAGGCCCTTACTGGCAGAATCCAAATCCAGGAACTCGGTATTTTGAATGGAGATTGGGAGAATAGCTTTTAGCCCATAGATTGAGCAAGAAGGAGAGAGTACTTGGGAGCGAGTTCGAGGATCCGTCAATATTTCTCAAATTCTCTCTCCTCTCCCCTCAGACCTAATTTCTGTGAACTGTGGTCTGACGACTATCCCCTACCCCAATGCCCTCACCTCAGTTACTAATTTCTGTAAGGAATCTTTAGCATCTCCAAATAGCATGCGGTTCTTTTCATGGAAAAACAAGGGATTTTGTATCCCTGCATATCCAGGGCTCATACTCCGCTTGAGGACTATGGTATTCTTGGATTCCAGTACCTCCAAAATAGGCATTCCATAGATTGGGCTTCCGGGATCATCCTTTGCTGAAGGATTGACAACATCATTGGCCCCTACCACAATGACTACATCGGTATCTTGTAAGAGCTTGTTGGCATCGTCCAGGTCTCTTAGCTTGTCATAAGAAACATCTGCTTCTGCCAATAATACATTCATGTGCCCCGGCATTCTACCCGCAACAGGATGTATGGCATAAGAAACAGAAACTCCATTTTCCTCAAGTACTTCTTCCAATTCGTGGGCAACCTTTTGGGCTTGAGCTACTGCCATTCCATATCCGGGAACGAGAACTACCTGATTGGAGTAGCGCAGCAGTATCGCCGCATCATTGGCCGTAATTTCTCTGGCTACCTGGTCCCCATCTGTAGCTGCTTGGCTACCGGTACTGCCGAAGCCCCCAATGATCACATTAAAAAGGGATCGGTTCATCGCCTCACACATGAGTATGGTGAGAATGGTACCGGAAGAACCTACCAAGATTCCTCCGACTAACATGACTTGGTTACCATAGACCAAGCCTGCTAAGGCAGCAGCCACACCAGTAAAAGCATTTAATAGAGAGATAACTACCGGCATATCCGCCCCGCCAATGGGAATGACAAAGGTAATTCCATAAAGCAAGGCTACTCCCATTACCCCCAATACCCAACTATAGGGAGTAGCAGGATACACCATTTTATAGGCTATACCCCCGATGAGAACCAGGAGTAAGATCATATTAACGAGTGTGGGCTGGGGAATGCGGACCTTTCGGTCATTTATCAAGCCCTGCAATTTTCCGTAGGCAATTAAACTCCCGGTAAAAGCTACAGCCCCGACAAACATGGCCATCAGGGTGGTAAAGTGAACCCCTCCAGCAATAGGTTGTCCAGACTCGAAAGAAGCTTGCATCCCTTGCAACTCAACCATAGAAATCGCTACCGCACAAGCTCCCCCCAATCCATTGAATACAGACACCATTTGAGGCATGGCCGTCATGGCCACCCGCCGTGCAACTACCCATCCAATGAGACTACCGACAGCGATACCCGCAAAAATCAGGATGAAAGCCATCATACTGTCCTGGGCCTGTTCAAGAGGCATGATGAGGGTAATTACCGTTGCCAAACCCATTCCCAAGGCTGCCAGGATATTTCCTCTTCTAGCGCTCTTTGGACTGCTAAGCTTTCTAAGGCCTAGGATAAAGAGAATTACTGCTACCAGGTAGCCTAAGTCGTATAGTATATCTGTAGACATGATTTGCTATTTCTTTTTAAACATTTCCAGCATGCGGTCAGTCACCGCATGCCCTCCTACGACATTGATCGTCCCAAGTACGATTCCCAAGAAGCCCAAGCCTAGGGCAACATAGTCCTCCCCACCAGCTTGTCGAAGTAGAATAATCGCTCCGATGATGACGACTCCACTAATGGCATTGGCACCAGACATTAGGGGCGTGTGTAAAACGGTTGGGACATTGGATATGAGCTCATAGCCCAAGAAGATGGCCAAGACGACCACATATATCATGACCAGGTTTTCCGATATAAAGGTGATGATGGGTTCCATATGAGTAAATGATAAAGTATAAAGGAGAGAGGATAAAAGAGAAACACTAACTTCGATATAGATTTCCCTTTCTCAATTCTTATCTTTCATTTCTCCTTTCAGTTAATTAGCGTTCCTTTCACGATTTCATTTTCAATGTCCAGTTCATTTTTCCCTTCTGGGAAAACGTACTTGAGGAAATTCACGCAGTTGTTGCTATATAGCTTACTTGCGTGTTGAGGCATTTCGCCGGGAAGGTTGGAGTTACCCACGATTGTAACAGCATTGTGTTGAATGGTGGCATCATTTTCAGTTAGTTCACAGTTGCCTCCAGATACAGCAGCCATATCGACAATCACGCTACCCGGTTTCATGCCCTCCACAGTTTCTTTGAATATTAATTTAGGTGCTTCTCTACCGGGAATTTGAGCTGTGGTAATGATGACATCTGACTTGAGGGCTTGCTGGTGAATCAACTCCCGTTGGCGCCGTTGGTAGTCTTCTGTTTGAGTAACCGCATAGCCGCCAGCTGCAATATCTTCCTGAGCTCCTTCTACTTCAATAAATTTCGCTCCAAGGCTCATTACTTCTTCCTTCACGGCTGACCGCACATCGAAGGCGGAGACAGTTGCCCCAAGCCTACGGGCTGTGGCAATGGCCTGAAGGCCCGCCACACCCGCACCAAGCACCAATACTTGTGCTGGCGGAATAGTTCCTGCCGCCGTCATCAACATAGGAAAATAGCCGGGCAAATGATTGGCAGCCACCAAAACGGCTTTGTATCCCGCCAGTGAGGCCATAGAAGAAAGCACATCCATGGACTGTGCAATGGTTGTCCGAGGAATACGGTCCATGCTAAAGGCCTTAAATGGCAGAGATTTGACCGTTTCTAACAGGTCCTTTTCAACCAAGGGGTTAAACAAGGACAATACATATTGGCTTTCCGAAAGGGTTTTTAACTCGGACTCTGTTGGAGGACTAATACTGATTAAGATATCTGCGCTATCCAAAATATCTGCACGGCTTTGCAGCTTTGCTCCTACCTCCTCATATGCCTTGTCTGGGAAAAATGCTGATTCTCCAGCTCCTTTTTCTATCGCTACTTGGAAACCAAGTGGTTCCAGTTTTTTGATCGACTCCGGGATAATTCCAACGCGTCTGTCTTGAGGTGAAGCAAGAACACCTATTAACATATTTGGTCTATTTAGAAGCTATTTTTCTCCATTCAGCCTCAAATATACTAGGGAAAATGAGAATACGTTAAATTATTCACAAAACTAGGCCTAGGATATTTTCAATATGCTAGTCTGTTTGGGGGTTTTTTAACATATTTTTTCCTTCGGTAAGCGTAAAATTGTACTGCACTTACTCAGCCCTTAATTTGGCCCTTTTACCTTAACTAATCCTTTATGTCCATCAAACAAGCCATTACCTTATCCCTTTGCCTATTACTCTTAGGCAGCCAATTCGCCTTTGCACAATCTAAGAAACGAAAATTTGGAGAAGTTGACGAATCCTATATCCATATGACGAGCTACCCTGCTGATACCAATGCAGGAGCAGTTTATCTGTATGATTATGGAGAAGTAGCTATCGTAGGGGAAGCCACTGGATTAAAAAGAGTTTATAAATTTCACCAACAGGTGAAAATTCTTTCAGAATCCGAAGTTGACCGAGGAGATTTTACCCTTACCTTCCATAAGAAGACCGAAAACATTAACAAGATTGAAGGGATGACCTATAATGTGGCGGAGGATGGATCCATAGAGAAGATCAAACTGACCAAGAAGGATATTTACAAGGAAGATGTAGATGGAGAGTATCAGCGCTATCGTTTTTCGCTGCCCAAAGTCAAGAAAGGTTCTGTAATTGAATTGTCTTACGAAAAGTCTGACGAAGGCTACCAATCGATAGCTACCTGGTATTTCCAGCTAGCAAATGTTCCCGTTATTTATAGTGAATACAAAACCATTATGCCCGAATGGTTTTTTTTCACGCCCTTACTCAATGGGCCAATGGTTTTGACAGAGAAGCCTACTTCTTCTGCCCCAAGTCGAATCACCATCGGTATAGATCGGGGTGCCCAAGCTAACCAATACGTTACCCTCTCTCCCCTCTTTATCACCACCTCCTATATCATGAAGGATATTCCAGCCTTTGTCGCGGAACCCTATATGACCACGGCTAGGGACCATATGTCCTGGCTGAAGTTTCAGTTGACGACCATCACCTGGCCTGAAAGTACGCCAAAGGACTATATGGGTTCTTGGGAAAAACTGGAAGAGGCCCTATTGGAGGGTGAGTCATTTGGCCTGGCCCTCAACAAATTGGGAAAACTCAAAAAATGGGAAAGTCCCACCCCTTTGGGTAAGCTTTCCCAAAGAGAAAAAGCCAAGGCTATAGTAGACTATGTTTCAGGCGCAATGGAGTGGACGGGATACTATTCCTTTTTCGCAGATGGAAAACTGGATGAAATCCATGAAAATAGAAAGGGAAACAGTGGAGATATCAACTTACTGCTCATCGCCTTGCTGAGAAAAGAAGGGATTGATGCCCATCCCGTTTTGATCAGTACGCGTAGTCATGGAAAAATGCAGGATGTATACCCCTTGGTATCCCAGTTCAACCATGTAATAGCCCTGGCCCATGTGGATTCCTTATGGATTCCCATGGACGCCATCAGTGAAAACCTCGCCTTCGGGATGCTCACCCGAAACGACTTAAACCAGATGGGCTATCTAGTCATGGAGGGTGCCTCTCAGTGGGTCGATATCCAGCCTAGCTTTGCTGATAAACGGGTTACCCGGGCCATGGTAGTCCTCAATGAGGAGAATACCCTCAGCGTCAACATGAATATCGACTGTATGGAATACGATTCTTACGATATTCACCGTCGCTTCGCCAAAAATGAAAAAGATGAAGAGAAATTTATCGAGAGCTTTTTTGAAGATGCCTATTCCGACTTAGAAATAGAATCCTATGAATTCACAGAGAAGAGTCGGAATAAATTTGCCTTCAAAGCCCAATACACTACTTCTGAATACCTCAATGAAGTGGGCGACATGTTTTACCTAAAACCCCTCCTGCATTCAGCGATAGAAGAAAACTTCTTCAAGTTAGAAGAGCGAAATTATCCCGTAGACTTTGGAGCTCCCATCGATTGGCAGTTCAACCTTTCTATGATCCTCCCTGAGGATATTGAATTTGAAGCTATGCCTAAACCTACTCGTATAGCCCTCCCCAACGGGGATGGAGAATTTCTCTACAATTTTGCCCAAAATGGCAATATGATCAACTTGGTATCGAACATAAAGATTCACAAAACCCTTTTTCGGCCCGATGAGTATCAGGCCCTGAAAAACTTCTTTGACTTCATCGTGGAAAAGCAGGCTGAGCAACTTGTATTTAGAAGAAAATCTTAACCCATGAACATGCAAACCATAAATTTCCGTACAGGAATCCTGTTCCTGATGTTGGTGGCTATCATCTGTCCCGCAATCGCTCAAGAGGTTCCCGTATATGCAGAAGTACTGGTAGATGAGCGGAAGTTACACATCCACTCTCCATCTGAGGCTACCTATAGCCTACGTCGGCGAGTAAAAATTCTTTCAGCAAAAGGAGCGGGTTATGGCCAGCTTAAAGTCTCCTATGACGACGAATTTTTCAAGCTAAAAGACGCTTCCTTCACCGTTTTCGATGAGCAAGGAAAGGAGATTAAGAAAATCAAGAAAAAGGATATGAGCGATGTTTCTTTGGGATCGGGGAGCATAACTAACTCTCGGGCAAAATACACAGAATACAAGGCTCATAGCTATCCCTACATTGTAGAATATGCCTATGAGGAAGCCTACAAGGGCCTCATGTTCCTTCCAGCATGGTTTCCCCAGTCAGGAGAGAACCTCTCTTTACAAAACGCCAGGCTGGAAGTCATTTGTGAAATACCCAACTTGCGGTATAAACTGATTGGGGATGCCCCCAAGCCAGAAGTATCCTCAGATGGAAATTCCTCCCGATACATCTGGAAACTAACAGACCTGGAAGCTTGGGAACGAGAGCCTTACAGTCCTGCTTATTCCTATCCAGGTGTTCTCCTAGCAGCATCTCACTTTACCATGGATAAGTATGCTGGGGATGCGACCAGTTGGAAATCCCTTGGAGAATTTGTGTACAAGTTAAATGAAGGTCGAGATCAACTCCCCCCGGAACTAGCGGCGAAAGTACATGAACTGACGGATCAACTGGAAACTTCTGAGGAAAAAATTGCTGCCCTCTACCAATATATGCAGGAGAATACCCGATACGTGAGTATTCAGTTGGGGATTGGAGGCTGGCAAACTTTCCCTGCAGACTATGTGTATGAACATGGCTTTGGAGACTGCAAGGCTCTAAGCAATTATATGCAGTCCATGCTTAAAGAGGTGGGTATTACCTCCTATTCCACTTTGATTAACAACAATGGTTCAGATAGAGACATCCATTATAATTTCCCCTCCTCACAGTTCAACCATGCAATTCTCTGTGTCCCAGAAGGGGAGGATACCACCTGGCTTGAATGTACCAGCAGTACCATGCCTCCGGGTTATCTAGGCTTTAAAAATGACAACCGCCATGTGCTACTCCTAACACCCGAAGGGGGAAAACTTGTCAAAACCCCTACCAAAGCACCAGAACACAACCAGCAGAATCGAGTGGCGACTGTTAGTATCGATGCAGAGGGGAATGCAAGTATCAAGGCCCGACTAAAATCTACTGGGTACCAGTACGACAGGCCCAGAGCCGTTCATACCAGCCTGAGTCCACGCGATCAAGAGAAGTGGTTGAAGCGCCGCATCGCTGCCAAAAACATTGAGTTGAAAGGATATTCCTTCGCGGAAGGGGAGGGACCCGCATATCAATTGGATTATGAAATTGTCAGCAAAAAATTTGCTACCCTATCGGGGCCCCGAATCTTTTTGCCGCTTAATAAATTAGAGCGGATGGACGCTGTACCTCCCAAGATGGAGCAGCGTAGCCAAAATATACGCCTAACCTATCCCTATCTGGATACCGATACATTGACCTATGAGGTACCTCAAAATCTGGCGGTAGAGGCCATGCCCAAGATGCCGGTTGAAATTAAATCCGAATTCGGCCATTACAAAGCTCAAGTAGAAGTACAGACCGATGGGAAGATCGTATTTACTCGATATTTGCGGATGGAAAAGGTCTTACTTCCCCCTGAGGCCTACGATGATTTTCGTGCATTTTACCAACAGGTAGCCAAAGCCGATAAGATCCAAATGGTGCTGGTGGACAAAAGCTAGGGCTAGTGCTTTGGCTTTCCGATTAGTATGGGTATTTTCGCCAAAAATTTATCGGATCATGAACGTTATTGAAGAACTTTGGTGGAGGGGGATGATACACGAAATCATTCCTGGGACGGATGCATACCTTGCTGAAAATAAAGTCGCGGTTTACCTAGGGGTAGACCCTACCTCTGATTCTATGCACATAGGCAACCTGGCTACGGTGATGATGCTGGTAAATTTTCAACAGCATGGACATACGCCTGTTGCGCTGGTTGGCGGAGCTACGGGACGGGTGGGAGATCCTTCAGGCAAGGACAAAGAGCGTCAGCTTCTGGAGGAAGAAACTCTCGAACACAATGTAAACTGCATTCGGAAGCAGTTGGAATCCTTTCTCGACTTTGAGTCTGGGAGCAACCCCGCCATGATGATTAATAACTATGATTGGTTCAAGGAAATGGGCTTCCTGGAATTTTTGCGAGATGTAGGTAAGCACATAACGATCACCTACATGATGAACAAGGAGTCTGTTAAAAAGCGGCTTCGAAGTGAAACGGGTATTTCCTATACCGAGTTTGCCTACCAGTTGCTTCAAGGCTACGACTTCTATCACCTCTACAAAGAACACGGGGTAAAAATGCAGATTGGAGGTTCTGATCAGTGGGGGAATATCACCACCGGAACGGAATTGATCCGCCGCATGCTGGGTTCTGAGGAAAAGGCCTTGGCAGCGGTCTGCCCGTTGATCACCCGAGAGGATGGCAGTAAGTTTGGCAAGTCTGCAGATGGAAAAAGTGTTTGGCTAGATCCCGAAAAAACCAGTCCCTACGAATTTTACCAATACTGGCTACAGGCAGCAGATGCAGATGCCGAGAAATATATCAAGATATTTACGCTGAAAAGCAAAGAAGAAATAGAGGCCCTTGTGGCAGAACATCAAGAAGCCCCACACAAAAGGTCCCTTCACAATGCCTTAGCAAAAGACATCACTCAAAGAGTTCACGGCAGTGAGGGATTGGAACAAGCGGAGAAGCTTACGGAGTTTCTATTTGGCAGAAACACCCGTGAGGCTTCCTTAAGAGCCCTTTCTCTTTCAGAGTGGAAAGAGATTGCCAAAGTCAGCGATACAAAGAGTTATCCCAAAGAAAAGATGAATTCAGGGGTAGGGATTTTGGACTTCTTGGTAGAATTGGGGATTACCCAATCCAAAGGCGAAGCCAGAAGAGCTATTGAGAAGGATCATTCGATCAAAGTCAACTTGCTTCCCTGTGAGGCATCAGATTTGCAGCTTGATTTGTCCCATGCATTTCACGGAGGATATATACATGTCCAAAAAGGGAAAAAAAATAAATTTATTGTCCAACTGGATTAGGTACCCCCTCTTGCTAATAATTTTCGGGGCCTCCTTTCCCCTAAGCGTATGGGGGCAGGTAGCTTTTTCTCGCTACATAGGTGACCTAGAAGTCATAGAAGAAGGCTTTCGCTTGGATATTTTCAACTCTTCTCCCACTACAGTAGAAATCTCAGAACATTTTATAATTACCCGGCAATTCATTGCCCAAATACCCTCAAACACCTATTTAAGACCCTTACAGAGCCTATCAATCGGTTCACAAAAATGGGGAGAAAACTCCTTGAGTTTTGATGAAATCCCAATCATACAAAAGGAAACAGAAGGAACGGATATGGGCAATTTCTGCGTCTTATTCTCCCCAGAATTCACCCTCTTGGATGCCTTTTACTTTTCTTCTAATAGACAGGTAGATTTTCTTCCCAGGCAAGAGTCCATCTCTCTCAGTGGGGAGGTAAGCTCTATCTTGATGATTCCCGATGAATCGGACAGGCGGTGGAAGCACCTCCAAACAGGTGAGGGAAAAATTGATCCTGCGCTGGCCTTTGTTCAGATTAATGGAGATTGGCGTATCAGTTCTCGAAGCAAAAACCTGATCCCAGCCACCTCCTTTACTAGTTGTGACGCTCAATTTTTTGCCGATCAGGTAAGGGTCCAGTGGAAGGTTTTGGACGAAAAAGAATGTTACAATTACCTCATAGAACGAAGCGAGGACGGCACCTATTTCAAACAAATTGGAATTGTACCAGCCCTTGGGCAAGCTGGGGAATATCTGTATCAGTTTGAGGACGTCAATATCCTCTCTGATGTCCGATACTACTACCGGATACGGAATGTCGATAAATTTGGCTTTACCTTAATCTCTCCCATTGCCTCCGTCCAAACTGGGCGTACGAGCGATCGCTTCTTTATCCAACTATTGGATGTGGGAAAATCCATCAATATCCGGTTCGTGTCCACACTAAAACAAGAAGTCAGGATTAAACTCATGGACGAAGAGTTTCGAGAAGTTGACATCCTCTTTTTTGGCGAAGTTGAAGGAGGAAAAGACAATCTCCTTGAATACCTCAATCAACTGGCTATTGGAAAATATTTCCTGGTTGCTCAAACCGAACGACAGAGAATCTACGAGGAGGTAATTATTGAGCGCTAATATTTTTTACTTGTTTTTGCTAAATTTTTTAGTATATTTGTAACTATATTAGCATGTGTTCGATAATAGATTAGAGAATTAACTGTTAAGCCTGGTGAAATGAAAGACAATGGACCCTTTCCCCGCCGATACAAAGGTGGGAGAAACTATATCATGCTCGCCATCCCCAAAGAGATCCCTGTATTGCTCAGAAATGCAGCATTACTTATTGCCTTGGTGGGTGGAACCAACTATGCGACCTACCGCCTCATGTTGGGGCAGGCCGGTGCAAATGCTTTTTCGGCTATGGGGGCTATCGTAAGCCCTAAAGAAGATTTATACCTCATGGATAAGGCAAAGGTATATGTACCAGATCCTCATTCTTTTGGGAAGAAGGTACGCAATGTCGCTCAGCTATTGGAGATCCCTCCAGAGTGGTTGATGGCGGTTATGTATGCAGAGTCTGGCTTTGATGCAGGGGTTTACAACCACAAAGGTAGCGGTGCTGTTGGGCTGATCCAATTTATGCCATCCACTGCGCTGGATCTAAACACTTCTTCTGAAAAGATTAGCAAAATGGATCACCTGGAGCAGTTGGACTACGTTTACCGCTATCTACAGCAGATCAAGGAGTCTCACGGCCCCTACAATAGCTTGGTAGACGTCTATCTGGGCATCTTGTATCCCAAGGCCTTGAATCAGGATCCTTGTTATACCTTATTTTCCAAACCTTCTCGGGCTTACACCCAAAATGCTGGTTTGGATGAGAACAGGGATGGTCGCATATCTGTAAGCGATATTGATCGCAGAATGTCGCGCTTGTTTCCCACTGCCTATTCCTTAGGCGGGTCTGATAATCCTGCAGATCAGCTTTTATAAAATAGAAAATTCCGTGGTCAGAAGGGTCGTCTCTAGGGGTGGAGGCGGCCCTATATTTTTAAAACTAAATCAACCTTTCTTCCGTTATATCCAAGAACAGTCTTATAGAATTTTTCCAAGCTGAAGCTAATGAGCCGTTTCTCCGCTCACCTTGCCTCCTTAATTTCCTCTGTTTCCCGCAAAACGGGTCCCTTGGGACTCCCGATAGATAAATTAGTATCTCCTCACTACTTCTTTAACAAAGCCCAGACCAAGATTCGGTACTGTAGCAACGGCAAATGGGGCGCCTGGGAAAGTAGCCTTATGGAAGTCCATTTGAGAACTTTTCAAGTACTCGCTCCTCACCTGGCCAAAGACCACGAACATATCTATTACAAAGCACAAAAGATTGATTCCCTTTCTGTTGATATTCCTTCCTTTCGGTCTTTTTGTCAAAAGGGATTTGAGTATTTAGCCCTGGATGATAGCTATGTCTACAGCTTTAGGAATCCAGAAGAGCCTTGTATCATTGCAGGAGCTAATCCAATGAGTTATTACCCTTTTAGTCGCTCTTGGGCCAGGGATGATTCACATTATTTTTTCAATGAACAAGTTGCAAGAGTGGACTATAAGAGTTTTCGGATTCTCAGTCCCTATTTTGCAGCAGATGAGTACCAAGCTTACTATTATTCTGACAAGCAATTTCAGCCTTTCAAAGTCCACATAAGAACCCTAGATAAGCTCTGCCGTCATTATATATTCGACCGCCATCATATTTACTTTTTTGATAAAGAAAAGGAATCCTTAACTACCATTTCCTACAGTCCTACAGAACTGGTATTAGCTTTAGATGAACAATATATTCGGGTAGGTCAACATATCTACTGCAATGGCAAGCCTATACTAGATGCTGACCCCCTTAGTTTCAGAGCTTTGAAAGATGCCTACGCCAAGGATGCCAAGCAAGTCTATTGGATGGGGTTAAAATTAGGCCATGCAGATCCTCAGACATTTCATTATAACGAGGCTCATAAACGCTTTGAAGATAATACCTACCTGTACGAAACGGATAAGGCTTATCCGAAAACGGCTTTTTGAATAAGGGAAATATCCGTTTTTCCCAAAAAACTGCTATCTTTGGACCAGAAAGGCTGATATAAGCATTGATGCAAGCTACCTTAGTCCGACACGTACCCACCAAAAAAGTTAGAAGGTTTTATTCCCTTTATACCACTCCTACCCTTTTTGGGCAATGGGCCCTTGTGGAAAGTTGGGGGAAAATAGGAAGTAAAGGGAGATGCAAGGAAGAATGGTATGCCTCCTCTACGGACGCACACTTAGCTGCTGTGAAGATCCTCGAAGAAAAAACGGAGATGGGCTATAAACAACGCCCCGTACAACTCCGCCTATTTTAAGAGCCATAAACGATACATAAGTAAGTGGACAAAAGAAATCAGGAAATGATCTCTCTGAATTCTCTAAGGAACTTGAAATATGAGTTCAAAGGCCTACTTCTCGTAGGAGAATCCCGGTGCCTTTAGGTACCTAATATGGGTAGAAAAGGTTTCCCATCCCTTTTTATCGCCGGCGAGGTATCAACTTGGATACCTCGCCGGCGGAATATGGGGGCATTATGAATCTACCCATAGGTTACCCCTACAGGGTAAATTTTTGTTTCAATGAAAAAAGGAAGGGGGAGTCCCTGGACCTGTAGGACTACACCCCTTGCAAATCAAATGCATACGCCTGGTAACTGATCAAATCTCTTTGCTCTTTGTGTTGTTTCCAACCTTCTTCTTGATGAGCTATTTGAATAATTTCTTTAGTGCGAATTTCTTCAAAGAATTCCAGAATTTCCTTCATTGTCTCTAGTTCCTCCGGGCTAAACAAGGAAGGATCAAAAGAGGCTTTGTCATAAAACCTTTCTCCTATCCCCCCATGATCATAGAGTTCTTCCTCAATACGGACAAAGTCCCTGGATTCCAGGATCCCGAATAATTCGTGGTAATGGGAGGGCACAGGGCCCATCTGTATAGCGCGGTAATTGATCCCTGAGATGGAAAAGCCATAATGCTTAAAATGCGTGAAATCACAGTAGAACATGATCTTATTAAGCCGAGTCTTCAAAGGGCAGGCCTCTTTGGCGAAATACAAGACAAAATTGGCAACCTTCTCGAAGTGTGGCTTCACAAAGCCCGTAAATTCATTTGCCTCTGTATCGTGATTCCAAATGTAATCCACTACTTTGTTTTCCTCTCTTTCCTGTCTGGCAAGCTCAACTGCCTGCTGGACCTTTTTGACTAGGGAGACTGAAAACTCTCCCTTCTTCTCTTCTACAAAAGACCAAAACATATCCGGATTATCGGCCAAGCGGATGAGCTTGGAATGAGAAAGGTTAGGAATTAGTTCTCCTTGCTCATAGAGCCGATAACTATTGATTCCAAAGTCCAACACTTCCGACATCTTGGCAGCAGATAAGCCATACTGGGTTCTAATCCGTTGTATCTCAACAGGGAAGGGGATGTGGTATTTCGCACGGTACTGATTGTGTACCTGGCTTTCATTTAAGGTATCTAGGTACGTATCTGTATACTCCTCGCCTGTCTTCAGGTGATGGTAATAATGGCGCCAAATAGAAAAAGATTCCTTCCTAAATACTTTTTCCAAGCGCTCTTTCCGCAATTCAATCGCTCCGTTTGTTCTTACACGCTTCATGATTTTAAAGGATAATGTATTTTCCGTTCTGCCGGATGAAAGGACATGCACCAAACCGCTTCCTCCGGCCTCCCTAATGATAATTTGATATAAATTTCTTGGCCCCTATATTCTTTCCCAAACTCCCAATAGAATTGCCCCTCATGTACCCGATCTCTTTTAGGGCCTCTGAAAAAATCCCGGACCTCTAAGCTATCAATAACCTTTTCTCTCCGCTTGGCAGTTATTTCCATATTGAGCAAGGCTTGTAGATTTTTTTCTCTATCAAAAAAGATGATGCCGAACCTAAATTTTTTCTCCAAAAAACTTGTTAAAAAATGGCTTAACTCATCCTCAGACAATCGCTCTTCCATTTGGGTTTTCAATTTCAGCGTTGCTTTAGGGTTGCAATATACATATTATAACGAAATAATCACTATAGAGTTTGATTTTTTGTCTATTTAATCCTAAAAATCACTATAAAGTTGTTTTTTTATTTTTCCCAAACTCCCCGTAACTTTCGACTTGATAGGCGTTTGTGGGTCTTTATCCTCTTTATGAACTTGAAAGATATTTTTTTTTGCTTGCTAAGCCTGATGGGCTTTATTCCTATCGTCTCAGCCCAAGAACTCCGCTCTCCGGAAGACTTTTTAGAATATTCCTTGGGGGAGTCCTTTACCTATCATCATCGCATGGTAGATTACTTTGAACATTTGGATGCCCAATCGGACCGAATCCAATTGATTCCCTATGGGTCTACCTATGAGAAGAGGCCATTGCTGGTAGCAGCCATTAGCAGTGAAAAGAACCTGCAACAGCTCGAAGCATATCGCAAGGCCAATCTATATGCAGCTGGGCTCAGTGAACAGAAAGGGAGTGTTCCCCAAATCCCCATTATCTGGTTTGGCTTCAACGTCCACGGGAATGAATCTTCAGCAATGGAGGCGGCAATTGCCATGGCTTATGCTCTTGTAGTCCAAGATACTGCCCAATGGCTGGATAGTATGATCGTATTGCTAGACCCCTGTATAAACCCAGATGGGCGAGAGCGATTCACCCAGTGGTACAAACAAGCTGCCAACCGATGGCCTACTCCTCAGGAGAATTCCTATGAACACCATGAGCCCTGGCCAGGGGGCCGATACAATCACTACTTATTTGACCTCAACCGGGACTGGGCCTGGCAAAGTCAGGTGGAAAGCCAGCAACGCCTCGCTTTATACCAACAGTGGATGCCCCAGGTAGCAGTGGATTTCCACGAAATGGGAGCCAACTCTCCCTTCTTTTTTGGCCCTGCTGCTAAGCCCTTACACGAGGTCATCACCCCCTGGCAACGTACGTTTCAACGCCTAGTCAGTAGAGAGAATGCCCGACACTTTGATGAAAGGGGCTGGCTATATTTTACCCATGAGGTGTATGACCTGTTATACCCTAGTTACGGAGACACCTGGCCGACCTACAATGGGGCAGTAGGCTTTACTTATGAAAAAGGAGGATCTGGAAGAGCTGGCAAAGCCCTCATCATAGCCAGTGGTGATACCCTCACACTCCATGACCGTTTGTCCCAGCACTTCATCGCTGGTTGGGCTACCCTTAAAACCAGCTTTGCCCAGAAGGAGAGACTACTGACCGAATTCAATTCCTTTTTTGAGCAAGGAAGGAAAAACCCTTCTGATCCTTATAGCTCCTATATTTTGTCCGCTCAAAACAATCCTCCTGAAAGGCTCAGGGCCATCTGCCAACTTCTGGATAAGCAGAAAATCCAATATGGTCATCCTCGAAATATCAAGGGAGCATTTCAGGGCTTTAGTTACCAAACGGGGAAAGAAGAGCTTTTTGAATTGGACAAGGAGGACATAGTCATAAGCTCCTTTCAGTCCAAATCCAAGTTAGTGCAGGTATTGATGGAACCGGAAACCTATCTGGAAGACTCCATTACCTATGACCTTACTGCCTGGGCCCTTCCCTATGTATACAATTTAGAGGCCTATGCCACAGAATCTCGGATAGATATCAAAAACCAAGAGCTTGTGTTCCCACTCCCCAAAATTCGTCAACCTACCTTTACCCCCTATGCCTGGTTACTCCGTTGGGAGGACTTTCAATCTGTGCGCTTTTTGGCTAAGGTTCTTTCGGAAAACTTTCGGGTTAGGTACGCCCATAAAGAATTTGCCATCGGAAAAGAACGTTTCTCCCCCGGAACCCTCATCATCACTCGAAATGACAATCATTTCCCCAGAGACCAGGAAAAGCTATTGAAAATTGCCCAGCAATTTCATTTACCTCTCTTCCCAGTTTCCAGTGGGAAGGTTGATGAAGGGAATGACTTCGGATCCCGAAATGTCTCTTTCCTCCGAAGACCCCGTATCGCCCTCATTAATGGAGATGGGGTAAGTCCCACAGCTTTCGGAGAGCTTTGGCATTACTTTGAGCAGGATATATCCTATCCCGTTGAAGTAATTCATACGCAATACTTGCCTCAGGTAGACTTGTCTGAGTACGATCGGGTTATCCTACCTTCTGGGTCCTATACAAAGTTTGAAAAGCAATTGTATAGCTATCTCGAGTCAGGGGGTAAAATACTCGCAATGGAGCGAGCGATAAGTCTATTTACCCATGTCAATCCCGATGAAGGGCCCCGAACAAAATTGGGGGAAGCCCTTGCTAAGTTAAACAGGAAAGAAAATGAAGAGGCCAGAGAAAATCCTGGAGTGGACAGGGACCATTTTCCCTACGATCAACGAATTCGGGAAAGGCTAAAGCGCAGGGTAGTAGGGAGTATCTTTGAAGTAACCGTGGATGCTACCCATCCCATGGGATACGGCATCCAGGGATCAACCTTCCTTTTAAAACGCAACAGTACAACTTATCCCTTCCTTGCCAAGAATGGATGGAATGTAGGAGTCTTTCAAGGAGATGCTCATCGGAGTGGCTTCACTGGGTCTGAACTCCGTAAGGACTTGGAAAATACCCTCGCCTTTGGGGTAGAACCCATAGAAAAGGGGAGCCTTACTTACTTTGTAGACTCCCCGATTATCCGTCAATTCTGGTACAGTGGGAAATTACTCCTGGGAAATGCAGTATTTTTTGACTGACTCTCCTATCTCGTCTCCTTAACTGTTAAAGAATACTGAAAGGTGTTTGCCGCAGAAGAGTTTCTCAGATAGACTACTACCTTTTTATTTCTCACACCCGTAATGGTTTTTGAATAAGGGGAGACACTTCCCCTTGTATTTGGAAACTCATAGGCAGCCTTATATACCTCTCTATTATTGTCATCTAAGGTATACACCGATACTTGTGTCTTAGCCCTGCCCCCAGTTCTCCGCACGGTGATTTTGCACTTGTCCTTTCCCGATTTTTGCGAAGTTTTCTTCCCCCTTCTGGCAGAAAGGACATTCCCTGTCGTATTCAATAAGGTATTATAGCTCACCGTAGGAGTTGCGGGACTTGGGTTAGAAGGGCCTGAGGCTGTACCGGAACTGCTTCCACACCAGGTGGGACGGCTATTTTTATTGATATGCCCTTCTCCACTTACTAGATGTTGGGAAGAATAGTTCATATTTTCCTTTCCCGATTGGCCATTTTGCCAGTCTGAATTTGCTCCCATTCCCATCCAGTTTTTCTGAAAATAATCCTTAGCACAGGGCCTAGTTCCCAATACTGAACTACCGGGTATACACTTCCGGAAATTAAATTTGGTATTGGAATGTGCTACTATTAGGGTTTGAAAGACCGTACGGCTGGAAGCTGTATTGGACGCGTTCAAGGCATTTTGTACAGATACATTGCCTTTTTTCCATTCGGTAGCAAATTTGTTAAACTGATTCGGGTAAAAATTTATATCACGAGGACCTGCTACAACTTTGGCGCCGACATGTCTAAAATCATTCCCGAGGCTGGATCCATAGCAATTCATCATATAGACCATGCGAATAGGAAAACAACCAGGATTGGTATGAGGTGTGTTATACAATTGGGAGCGAATATCTGTCGCAGTAATAGTCCCAAAATCCGTATGGATAGTATTCGAGGATCCATGCGTAAATATGTAAATGTCAATCATATATCCATCTCTCGCCAGACCTTTGAGTTGGGAAAAAAACTCGTTCTTTAAATTGGATGTTACGTGGTGCGTGGGTCGATTGCTTCCATTCCATCGCTTTTTGAGCAAAACACTTTTTTGATACCCTGAAAAGCAATGGGAATAATTTACCTGAGCATTTTGGACAAGGTCTTGGAAAGCGTCAGATACTGCATTGGGACTGTTGTCAAAGGAGACCAGTATTAAGGAAGCCTTCTTATTGGGGCGATTTTGGGCAAAAGTTAGCTGGAAGGATGCCAGCATTACTACAGCCGCTACTAGATAAGTTCTCATAAGAAAGTTGTTAATTGGGTGATTAAATACTGTTCAAAATTGAGAACTATCTCTTCACTATGGCTCACCCTTAAGGATGAAATTTCCAATCTAGCAAGGTCTTTCCCTTTTGGTTTCGAGAGGAATAAGCAATATATTAGGATCAAATATTTTGTTAAACTTCCAATAACTCCTTGCAGAGTGGCCGCCTTTGGCGGCTTTTTTTATTCATCTCCTCTCTTTCGTTATATTCTATATATTTTTCCCAACTCATGATTCAATGGTATAAGATTTTTTTGTAATTAGATAGATATGGGAAATTACAACAGAATTATTGTTACAGCCATTCTCATGATTCTTTTGGTAGCAGGGATTGTAGTGGCGAGAATAACCGATTGGGACTCATTTTCTCGGGAAGAGGAAGGGGGAAGGGTAGAACAGGTTGAAACGCATTTGGTCAAATTGGATTCTTCCTTTGTCCTTCCCATAGACAGTTTTGCCTATAATTTAAATGAACCCCAGCGGAAGATCACTCTCCCTGAGGTACTGACGGAAGTCTCCGGATTGAGTTATATATCTGAAAATCGCTTAGCTGTTGTCCAAGATGAAAAGGCCCATGTATATGTCTATGACCTTGAAGAGGAAAAGATTATTTCGGATTGCGACTTTGGAAAATCTGCCGATTATGAGGGGGTAGAGATCGTAGGGGACTTGGCCTATGTCACTTCTAGTAGTGGAACCCTATATGAAGTTCCGGAATATCACAAAAAAGACTCTGACTCGGAGAATTACAATACCATCCTCACTTCAGACAATGATGTGGAAGGCCTGGGATATTTTCCTCCCCAACAGTATTTACTACTCGCTTGTAAAGGGTCTCCTAATATAGACCGGAAGCTCTATTCTGGATACCGCAGCATTTATGCCTTTGATCTAACAAGCAAAAAACTCAACCCCAACCCCTTTTTGTTGGTGAACAGACAGGAAATCCAATATGTTCTGACCCGGCAAGCGGAAAGCCCTTTCCAACAAGCCTATGCAAAAAGTTTTGACGCAACAGACAAAGATGCCTTCCGGCCCTCCGGGATAGCTGTACACCCCCAAAGCCAACATATTTATGTGGTGGGAACTGTTGGAAAACTTCTGTTGGTCTATCGGAAGGATGGAAAACTTCAATATGCGATAGCCCTTGATAAAGAGGTTTTCAAACAACCCGAGGGAATCTGTTTTTCTCCTTCAGGCACCCTCTACATTTCCAATGAAGGAAGAAAAGGCAAAGGGAATATATTGGTTTTCCCGCCTCAATAGCCGTTGATTTAGAGCAAATAAAAAAAAAATGTGTAGAGGCTAAGAAAATTGCTTAACATGGGGCCGCTTATGGTTGACCAGCCTTATGCTCGAAGAAAAAATTACAAATATTTCTTTTCGTGTAATAGGAGGGATCCTTTTGGGTATGGCGTATGTGGTCATAGCCTTTAATCGGTCCTATTTACCTGCCGGTGCCATAGGAGGAGGCCTAATAGGCCTATTCACGGGTATGCTAGATTATTCAGTCTTTCCTGGCTGGCTTAGGAGACGGCGTTTTTCCACCGTATTATTGGTCCGAACGATAAGTTATCTGATCTCCATTTCTCTAGCAATCATGACAACCTCTTTTTTGCTGTATTATTTTCGAGATGGCAGAAGTCTATCAGATATCTGGATAGACTGGGAAAGAATTAAAACCCTGATTGCTCAGCCCCTGTATTGGGAAGTAGTATTGATCAGTTTCTTTTTCCTACTCATTATTCAATTTATCGCCTTGATTTCAAGGGTTATGGGGCGAAATGTCTTGTTAAACTACTTATTGGGGAGGTATTATCATCCCAAGGAGGAAGAGCGCATTTTTCTATTCATGGATATTAAATCCTCCACTCATATGGCTGAAAAACTGGGGCATTTTGAGTGGCACAACCTGCTAAACGACTTTTTCTTTGATATCGCGGAACCCATCAAACGAACCAAAGGAGAGATATTTCAATATGTAGGGGATGAGGTAGTCATTAGTTGGCCAAAAAAGCTTGGGGTAAAAAACCTCAACTGCATCCGCTGTTTTTTCATTATCGAAAGCAAGATGAAAAATCGAAGCAAGCGATACAAAAACAGATATAGAGGTTTTGAACCCGTAATTAAGGCTGGGTTTCACTTAGGTAAGATCATAGCTGGTGAGATTGGCGACTATAAACGCAGCATTGTTTTTCATGGAGACACCATCAATACGGCCTCTCGTATTCAGGCAGAAACTAACAGAATTGGTCGTAGGTTGCTTTTATCAGGAGAGCTCCTTTCTCAGTTAGATATTAATGGGGAATATCAGGAAGAATTCATTGGAAAGATCCTACTGAGGGGAAAGGAACGAGAAATCACCTTGTTTAGCTTGGACGAAGTCTACCAAAAACAATCCACATAAAAAAAGGCTGCATCTTTCGATACAGCCTTTTATTCATTGGATAAGTTCTAATTACTTAGAGCTACCCTTGTTATCAGTATATATTCTGTAGAGTCCATCAATCTTAGGCTCTACAATGAACTCAGTTCTTCTGTTCGCGATCTTTCCTTCCTTGGTATCGTTAGAAGTTTTGGGCTGAGTAGATCCCTTACCAGCAGCGGTAAGACGAGAGCTGTCAACACCCATTTTCTCCAATTCAGAAACGATAGCTAATGCACGAGCCGTACTCAAAGCCCAGTTGTCTTTGTACTTGTACTTGTGGATTTTTACTGGATCGTTATCTGTGTGTCCTTCTACACGGATACCGAGGTCATTGTTATCTTTTAATGCAGCAGCAATAGCTTCTACAGCAGCTTTAGAATCTTTAGATAATCTCGCACGACCAGCGTCGAAAAGGATGCCATTACTCATGGTGATATACAATTTACCATCCTGCTCAGATACAGAAATATCACTTGGGTCATACGTTTCAAAAGCGTCTGCGATAGAGCTATGAAGGCTCGCAATTTTTGCGTTGTTCTCTTTCACCTGAGCTGCAAACTTCTGTACTTCTTGCTCGCTCATGTTTAGATCAGACTGTAGTTTTGAGGATTTTGACTCCAAATCTTTGATTTGGCCATCACGGTCTGAAATCTCTTGTCTAAGTGCTTCTTCTGAATTTGCTTTAGCTAATTCTAGTTCTTCATATTTTTTCTTAGAAACACACGCAGAAAGCGTAACTGCTGCTAAGAATACTACAAAAATTCTGTTCATGCCTGAAATCTTCATGATTTTCACGTTAATATCCAATATAATTGAGTGGTTTTTTACAGTTTGGTTAATTTACTTAATTCGTTGCATATTTATCCATACTTATTGAAATAAGCAAATTATTTTCTCTCTTGTTAGAAATTACTTGAAAAGGAAGATAAATTATCCTCTTTTTTCGAACCTTTCACGTATTAGGAAGTTGAAATCCTTTAATTAATATAAGAACGAGAAAGTAACCGAAATATGATATCTTTAGAAAAAACGATTTTCAGTATTCTTGTTTGGAGCTTAATTTTCCCCTGTTCGTACGCCCAGCCCGTCATCGAGATCGAGGAATTTGCCTCGGGATTGAATCAGCCTGTCAACCTTACCCATGCGGGGGATGATAGATTATTTAGCGTCGGGAAAACGGGTATTATTCAGATCATTGATAGCGATGGTCAGGTCTTGGCAGAACCTTTCTTGGATATTTCAGAAAGAGTATTTGAGCGCAACCCACCGAACGAACAAGGGCTACTAGGACTGGCTTTTCACCCCAGTTTTCCTGACAGCGCCTACCTATATGTAAACTATACCTTTGGAAGAGATACAAGAATTTCTCGATTTACCCTGGACCCAAGCAACCCCAATAAAGCGGATTCTAGCTCCGAGCGGATTATTCTCGATATCGCTCAGCCATTTGAAAACCACAATGCAGGGGACCTTGCCTTTGGCAACGATGGGTTTTTATACATCCCAATGGGAGATGGGGGCGGATCTGGAGATCCCCGAAATAGTGGGCAGGATTCCCTGAGTTTGTTGGGAAAGGTACTACGAATAGATGTGGATAAGCCTTCAAATGGGCTAAATTATTCCATCCCTTCAGATAACCCCTACGTACAAGATACGACTATACGAGATGAAATCTGGGCCTTTGGCTTGCGCAATCCTTTCCGCTTTAGCTTTGATAGAGAAACCTATGACATATGGATTGGGGATGTAGGGCAGAATGCCCGAGAGGAATTGAATTTCCTGCCAGCTGATCAACACCGGGGCGTCAATTATGGGTGGAAATGCAAAGAAGCCGAGCTAGACTTTGTTACGGCCTCCTGCCCTCCTGATTCGGTATCGCTTACTCCTCCTATTTTTAGTTATGTCACCAATGGAAATCCTGGAGGGGATGGTTGTTCAGTTGTTGGTGGATATGTGTATCGAGGGTCTGAATTTGCCGGACTTAATGGGGTATATGTGTTTGCAGATTATTGTAGTGGGAAAATATGGACTGTTTCTCCTGATACGGTGAATACCTGGGATATCGTTGACCAGGGAGTGTTTCGGAGATTCGAAATTGCCGGTTTTGGCGAAAATGCTGCTGGAGACCTTTTCCTTACCTATCTCAACCAAGGGATGGTCTACAAAGTAAAAGACGTGGGACCCGTAAGCCTAAAGAATTCCTTCATTGAGGGAGACGTAAGCTTTTTTCCCAATCCCTTCTCAGACAAGGCGGTGTTGGCTTTTACCAACCCCGATAAAAAGCCCTTTCAATTGACTATCCGAGATGTGCAGGGACGTATCGTACTTGTACGGGAAAATATTAAAGAGGAAACTATAGAGATTGATCGTAAGGCATTGTCCCCAGGATTTTATACCTTAGAGTTGGCAGGAGACAAGTTTTTTGCAACCAAGGTTCAAATCCAACCATAACCCGAGTTCTTGTCTTCTCGTATTATTATTGATCTATTCCCCTTTGGCTCATTTTGTGGGTATGTTAATTGATTAGGCAAATGGAAGAAAAAAAAGACAAAGATATTGAGGTGAAGGTCATTCATACGGCGGGTCTCACACCTAGCTCTGTTCACATTGCTCTGGATAAAGGATTGTTGTTGGACATGGGGGAGACTGCAATGGTTTCTGCCGTGGTTAATGGGATCAATGGGATGGTCAAGGAGGGTCAAGATTGTATGCATAAGATGAATGAGGGGGAGATAGATAACAAGGAGATGATCGTCCGAGTCATTAAAACAGGAGGAAATAAAGCCTTGAATGCGGGCGCGAAAGCGGGTATGGCTGTGGGCGTAAAAGAAGGCATCAGGGCCATCAGCCGTCGGGCTGGGTGGCACAACCTCTGGCGCGTAAGCATCAAATACAACAATGCCTTCACCGCTATTGCCTTTGGTATGGTTGACCAGAGCTTCAGTACGGTAAAATGGCTCAGAGGAAATATGGATGAGCGGCAATTTAAAATAGATACCCTTCAAAATGTCGGTGCTGCCACGGGCTCTATTGGAGGAGCCGCAACTGGAGCGGCCATTGGCTCAGTTGTCCCTGGCGTAGGAACTACCATTGGGGCAGTATTTGGCGCTTATCTCGGTAGCCAAGGAGGCAGTGAAGGAGGGAAAAAACTAGGAGAAGATTGGTTCCCTCAAGAAGAGGGGGAGGAGAGTAATAGTCAGTAGTACTCTGTCAATTAAATATTTATATGATTTCTTTCTTCTTTTTTTTGCCGAAAAAAAAAGAATCAAAAAAATCTCGCACGAATAAACCAAGGCCCTCCCTGCAATGCCATCCTCCCCGCATTCGTGCACTCCAGCACACTCAAGCATGATTCTCATGCAATTGAAAAATGACTATCAACTTCGTTGACACTGTAGTATTCCACAGTCGATGGTCCATAGCTTTTTTTGTGATGCTCATCACTCGCTTATAAAAGATCCAAATTCTAAAAATATGTTTATGCCTTCCACGTGGAAGGCATTTTCGTTCGGAGACTAATTGATCGTCCACACTTATTCATTCTTCCTTGTACATTTTGATTTACTTAGTTTCTTACCTGAAAAGGACCCCATGAAGTTATCCTACCTACTCCCCTGCCTATTACTTTCTGTGATGATGGCGTGTAAGCCCTTTGATATGATGGAGTATATGAAGCCATAGAGACGGATACTCCCCTACTCCCGCCCTTAGTTCCCTTGTGGGACGATCAACAATTTCAAATCCTTTTCCCAGCGACTGATCCACATGATCCCTCCCTTGTAACAGGCCTACCAGATGGTAGGGCCATAGACATCCAGATGATGTTCACCCAAATGGTGGAAGGGGGAATTTCCCAACTATCGGGAGACCCGGCAGGATACGCGATTTTGGACCTGGATATTCGTACTGAGCGAACAGGATTAAGCACCCTTTTTTCCATTGTAAACATAGGCTTGCTAGGTATTCCTATGGTGCTGGGCCTCCCCAAAGAACAGGTGCGAGTAGAATGCATAGCAATCGTCAAGCTATTGAATAAGGAGGAAACATATATAGGAACCTATATGGGTTCTAGTCGTCTCAAAGGTCTGAATTCTCTGTACGTTCAGAATAGGAGAAAATGGACCCGCGAAGTATTCTCTAAGGCTATGAGGGATATTCAACGACAAGTTCATGCAGATTATTCTTCTCTAAAGGAGCAATTTTATTGAAGAGTCATGTTTAACTTAGCATCCTAACTTAGATTCATTCCAAACAATTTGGGATCTTGTAAAGCCATTCCCATCTTTAGTATATTGTAAGGAACTAACATTCATATTTAATCTACTACTATATGCCATTTCAAATTAAAGCTCAACCCAAAGAGTACGACGTGGTCATTGTTGGGTCGGGCGCAGGAGGCGGTATGGCCGCAAACGTACTGGCAGATTCCGGTCTCTCTATTGCCGTTTTAGAGGCGGGCCCCAATTGGGATCCCAAAATGGACGAATACCGTACTCAATTGCGTTGGCCTTGGGAGTCTCCCCGAAGGGGAGCGGGTACCCGAAGGGCTTTTGGAGACTTCGATGCTGCCTACGGCGGGTGGGAAATTGAAGGAGAACCCTACACCCGAAAGGATGGTACTGAGTTTGACTGGTTTCGCTCCCGGATGCTAGGAGGACGTACGAATCATTGGGGAAGAATTTCTCTACGTTTCGGTCCGGATGACTTAAAGCGGGGCGCGATAGATGGCTTGGGAGAGCCCTGGCCCATATCCTACGAAGACATAAAGCCTTACTACGACAAAGTAGACAAACTCATCGGGGTTTTTGGAACCAAAGAGGGCATCCCTAATGAACCCGATGGCTTTTTCCTCCCTCCTCCAAAACCGAGACTCCACGAATTTTATTATATGAAAGGGGCAAAGAAAAGTAATGTGCCAGTTATTCCGGCACGTCTTTCTATGCTTACTCAACGAATCAATAAGGAGCGAGGGGTTTGCTTCTACTGTCGCCAATGTAGCAGGGGTTGCTTAGCTTACGCCGATTTTTCTTCCAGCACGGTTTTGGTAAAGCCCATTGTAAAAAATAACAATGTGGATATTTACCTGAATGCCATGGCTTTTGAAGTAAAAACGAATGCTGAAGGCAAGGCTACAGGTGTGTCCTATATCAATAAAGGGGATCGTCTGGAGTATACAGTAAAGGGAAAAGTGGTGATGCTCGCAGCTTCTGCCTGTAGTACCGCGCGAATTATGCTCAATTCAAAAGGCCCACGGCACGCCAATGGCCTCGCTAATTCCAGCGGAGTTTTGGGGCACTATCTGCATGATTCTACCGGAGCTTCTTTGGGCGGCTATATCCCCGAACTATTGGATCGAAAGCGTTACAATGAAGATGGGGTTGGTGGAATGCACGTATATACCCCCTGGTGGCTGGACAACAAGAAGCTCAACTTCCCACGGGGCTATCACATCGAAGTATGGGGCGGCATGGGCATGCCCGGATATGGTACCGGTTTTGGTATCCAAGGCATCCAGAAGGTCATGGGAGTAGATCACAAGCTAGGGGGCTATGGCACCCAGTTGAAAGAAGATATGCGCCGCTTCTATGGGGCGGGAATTGGCATGTCGGGAAGAGGAGAATCCGTACCCCAATATGACAACTACTGTGAGATCGATCCGGAAGTGGTCGACCAATGGGGTATCCCAGCACTGCGCTTTCACTACAAATGGACCGATCACGAAGTGAAGCAAGCGGCCCATATGATGGATACCTTTGAGGAAATCCTCCACAACATGGGAGCCAAAGGAATATGGAATAAACCTGGTGCTGACACCCAATACGGGCTGGCTGCCCCTGGAAGGATTATCCACGAAGTGGGAACCTCCCGCATGGGCGACGATCCGAAAAAATCCGTATTAAACAAGCATTGCCAAGCCCATGATGTAGACAATCTCTACGTAGTGGATGCCGGTTCTTTCCCTTCCCAGGCAGATAAGAACCCCACCTGGACCATCATGGCCCTCTCCTGGAGAGCCTCTGAACGTATTATTGACGAATTCAAAAAACAGAACATATAACCCATGGACAGAAGAAATTCCTTAAAAGCCTTATTGATAGGCTCCATCGGTACCGGAGCTGCGGTAAGCTCCTGTCAGGTTCCTGCCAAAGAAGGAACTGGAGACACAAATACTCCCGAGGTCAAGCCTGGAGGAGGCTATGGCCGGACTGCAGAAGAAGTACTGCAGGACCAGCAGATACAGGCCATGCCTTCCATCTTCAACGAGCATGAACTTGGTACCATGGCGGTTTTAGCCGACATTATTTTACCCGCAGATAGCGTATCCGGTTCAGCTACAGATGCAGGGGTAGTTGAGTTTATCGACTATATCGTAAAAGAGATGACCCAACATCAGATGCCCATGCGCAGTGCCATTGGTTGGGTAGATCGAGAGGCCCAAAATCGCTACGAGAAGAACTTCCAGAATCTGAGCAACGAGGAGCAGATAGCCATTATTGAGGACATCGCCTATCCAGATGATGCGGAGGAAGGCTTCGAGGCAGCTTCCAAGCTATTTTCCAAAGTCCGCGACCTCGTCATGACCGGCTTTTATTCCTCTCAGGAAGGCGTGAAAGACTTAGGCTATCAGGGAAATGTGACGAATTTTTGGGATGGGGTTCCGGCTGATGTACTCGAAAAGCACGGTTTTTCCCATGAGGAAAAATATGTCAATCAATACATTACTCAGGAACACCGAGAGGTGGAGGCGAAGTGGGATGAGGAGGGAAATCTGCTGTATGAGGATCAAGCTTAACTCGAATAGAACTCTCAAATAAAAGTGTCCCTTCTCAGATAAATACCTGAGAAGGGATTTTTTTATCTGATATTTATTCAAAGAGACTCCACTGAGAATTACCTGGAGGCTTTTCAAGGCCCTTTAACCGTCATTATCTATTCCTCCCATATTGCTCATGTGAAGACACCCACTCATCAGATGCCACCGCAGCTCCAAGTGACAGTTCCCCACAGAGAACTGTAGCCGCCACGATTTCCGCTAGTTTGTTGACCTTCCCTTTTCCCAAACAGCCCAATACTTCCAAGCATTCGCGTTGAGTGGGGAGCCCTGTTCCACCGCCGTAAGTAGCCACGATTAAGGCAGGGATGGTAATGGAGTAATAGTAGTCTCCATTGGGAAGTATTTCTCCGAAATAGTAGCCCGCAGATGATTCAGCTACGTTGGCCACATCTTGACCTGTTGCAATAAAGACGGCTGTCACCCCATTAGCTATGTGGGCCCCATTGCTCACGGAACCTGACAGGATAGCCCCTGTTGTGGAAAGCTGCCTGAGTTTAAAGAGTTTGGTAGCAGAAATGTGGAGGACTTCCTCCATAAGCTGTTTGGGGAGGGTAATTTCTGCCACGACTTTTTTGCCTCGGGTTTGCAAGGCGTTGAGTAAGGAGTGTTTTTTATCTGTGTCAAAGCCAGCTGCCAGAGAAAAATCTTCCAAACCTTGGGGTTCTGAGACAAAATCCAGTTGCAAGCCCGATGGGTGGCTTTGGTAACCATATTTTGGCCTGCCGCGTCTCCTGTGCGGTAGTTGAAGCGCAACCAACGCATTTTCCCTACGGGATATTGGCCGATAGCTTGGAGTTTGCCCACCGAAGTAGTTTGCTCTGCCTCAGCTTTGATGGTTTCGAAATTTGCTTCCACCCATTCTCCAAAGTCCCGGGCATATTTGGCATTCTGGAAGATGAATACCGGAGCGCGATTCATCCGGTCATCGACTACGGTAGTGGTGATTCCCCCTGCTAAGCGAGCGATTTTCATGCCTCGGCTATAGCTCGCGACCAGGGTTCCTTCAGTCGTGGCCATGGGGACATAAAACTCTCCCTGGGCGTGCTCGCCCTTTACGAGAAGGGGTCCCGCAAAGCCCAAGGGAACCTGAGCGACCCCAGAAAAATTCTCGATATTGCCCTCAACTGCCTTAGGATCAACGCTATATTGTTTGAGGTGATGAAAAGAGGTTCCCGTTTCTTCTTCTACCGTTTTCCTTCGAAGGTCGGCTTGTTCTTCTGTATAGTCGTTGTCTTTGGAATAGGGAAGTTTGCGCATAGGTAGTAGATAAATGAGCGTAGGGAAATGGAAAATAGGTCCAGGTTAGCCCGTATGAGCTAAGGTGCAATAAGCCCCACGAAAAAACAATAACCTACCTACTAAATAATACGCGGATTTAGTTCGGGTTTAACCTTAGCATCATCTTATTTCCCTACATTTCCGCTCCATAGATTTACCCACTATTCTAACGCTATCTTGTTCCTTTGTATCCGATCAACTTCCTAATAACCATAATTTGCCCCAAGTGCTCAAAGCTGTGAGTAAGCCCCATATGTACCAAGAACCATGACCTGAGTTGTTGTTGATAGAATTCCTCTACCCAAAGGGCATTTTCGTGAAGCACTCCTTCATCGATCATTACCTCATGCAGATGGTCTTTGTCAAGTTTTTCCTCTAATTGGATAGATGCTAGTTGGTCAAATACACGAAGCGTTTGTTTCCCAACCTGTTCGTGATATTCTCTTAAAGCGGCAATGTCAATTTGCTCGCTCAATTCCTCCACCTCTTCACGGGTCATTCCCGTTCCAAAATGCCGAATGCTAATATTCATTTTTTTCATAAAGCCGCCTTCGGTGAAAACTTGTTGCCCCTCTGTCACCAACCGATTCATACCGACATCTTCAGCACGAGCCATATGCCATATGTTCCACGCGATGGAGTTCATCCCATTCGGCATTTTCCGTAGATCCTCCTCTTCTAGTTCTTCGTATATACTATTCTTAATATTTCTACGGATACCGGGATATCTTTGCATCAGCACTTGTTTGAGCAAATCACCATGCATATTCGAGTTTGTTTTTGGGGTAAAAATTGGAAAGGCAAACATTCCAGTTAATCCATTCTTTAGTACTTTTCTTCTTCTCATGAATGTTCAATTTATAGGTACTAGATTTCTACTAACTGCAAATAGAAACTAATGATAGTACTAAAAAATTCACCTCACAATACTGCACAATAATTTAATGTAGGGTTCAAATAGGATTTATGGACAAGCTAAGTTTTGCGCTCCATTTAACTCATTTTGAGTTTACTAGGAGTTGGGTTCTCATTCGAAAAGAGAACCCCCAAAATGACTTGAATTAACAGGATTCAAATTCCCTAAAAAGTGTCTACATAGCCTTTCCCAGATTTGTGGGCTTTGGGAGTGGATAACAATCCATTTATAATCCATTTGCGCGTATCAACCGGATCGATAACCTCATCAATCTCCAGGTAGGTGGCTGTATTGATGGCCTTGCCGTGCTGGTAGGCTTGGGCGACCATTTTTTGGAAAAGGGCTTCTCTTTCTTTGGGATCCTCTACGGCTTCCAATTCCTTGCGATATCCCAAACGAACGGCCCCTTCCAAGCCCATGGCCCCAAACTCTCCGGTGGGCCAGGCTACTGAAAATAGCGTTTCGTGCATGCCCCCGCCGGCCATTGCCATAGCTCCTAATCCATAGGCTTTACGAAGGATTATCGTGAAAATCGGTACGGTTTTCTTGGCCATAGCCGTAAAGAGGCGAGAGGTATGTCGAACCAATCCCGTTTTCTCGGCCTCTGGTCCCACCATGAAGCCTGGTGTATCACAAAGCGAGAGAATCGGAATGCCAAAAACGTCACATAACTGGACAAATCGAGCGGCCTTGCCCGCCCCCTCAGCGTCTATGGCCCCTCCCAGATGAATGGGATTGTTGGCAAGAAGCCCCATAGGTTTTCCTTCAATCCGGATAAAAGCGGTAATCATCCCCTGAGCATACTCCCTTCTCAGCTCCATAACCGATTCATTATCGGCTAATGAGGTAATCACTGTACGAATATCATAGATTCGTCGGCGATTTTCTGGGATGAGATGCCTCAGTACACGTTGATCCTCGCATTTCCACTCCTGGATATCTCCTTGGAAATAGGAAAGGTATTTCTTGGCTTTTTCGATGGCTTCTACTTCATCTTTTACGACCATATCCAAGACGCCATTGGCAGACTGCACTTCGACGGGCCCCACTTCTTTGGGGTGAAATTTCCCTAAGCCTCCGCCTTCAATCATGGCGGGACCTCCCATGCCGATGCTCGTATCTTCCGTTGCGATGATGACATCTGCACAGCCCGCCAAGGCGGCATTGCCTGCAAAGCAATAACCGGAAACGATCGCTACCCTGGGGGCTATTCCATTGTGTTGGGCGAAAGCTGAAAAGGTTTTGATATGAAGCCCTGCCACGGCTTGGGTATCTATGTCTCCAGGCCTTCCTCCCCCTCCTTCTGCAAAGAGGATCAGCGGCAACTCGCTTTTTCTGGCTACTTCCAATACTCTGTCGGTCTTGTGGTGGCCAAAGGTGCCCTGCGTTCCCGCTAATACGGTATAATCATAACACAAAATCATACATTTGGCTACGCATCAGGCCCAAATAGGGTTCCATTTACTTCTCCAATGCCCGTAATAATCCCATCTGCTGGTGTATTCTGGATAAGGTCTTCCTCCGTACGTCTATTGCGCTGGGCCGCAACAATGAGGGAGCCGTATTCTATGAAAGATTCTTCATCGCACAATTGTGCCACATTCTCTCGAGCGGTTTGCTTGCCTTTCTTTCTGCGCTTGGCCACGGCCTCCGGTCTCTGCTCATCTAGTAGAAAGGCTTTGCGCTGCTGAAGTTCCGCCAATTCGGGGCGGATATAGTCCAGGTCTAAGTCTCCTTCGCTTTTTTCTACATCAAGCCCTTCTCCCAGCTCTTGAATTAATAACAATACCTGCTTTTCCTGGATAACTTCCCCCTCCTTTACCCAGATTTCCCGAACAATCCCATTAACTTCTGCTTCTTGAAGGGATTCCATCTTCATCGCTTCCATTAATATCAGGTTCTGTCCCCTTTTTATTTCTTCTCCTTGTTGCACGAAAATCTGGAGGATGCTTCCCGGCATAGCTGCCCTAATGGCTATGAGCCCTTCTGGGACCTGAGGAGTCGCTTGAGGTTCTAGGTCCTGAAGACTAGAATCCTTCCTAAATAATTGAGGATGATCAATTTTATCCTCCAGCAAGGCCCGCAGATTCTCTTCTACCCACCGCGTGTGGAAAGAATGTGCCTCAACCGCAGGATGGATAAGCAGGTTTTGCAAGAAGGACACATTCGTTTCTATACCCACTATATGGCATTCACATAGCTTGCGATACAATTTCTTAAGGGCAGCAGCCCAATCATCCGATGGGTGATGAACAATGAGTTTGGCCAATAGGGTATCAAAGGCAGGGCTATTGGCAAAGCCCTTATAGCCCAAGGTCTCTACCCTTACGCCTTTGCCAAAGGGCATTTCAAACTGGGTAAGTTGCCCTGTTTTGGGGAGGACTCTTCCAGAAGAATCCATAGACTCCATATTCATTCGGGCTTGGATGGCAAAGCCTTTGGGACGAGGGATGTCTGCTTGTCGCAAGCCCAAATCCACAAGGGTAGCGCCCAGGGCTTGTTGAATCTGAAAGGCGACCAAATCAATGCCTGTAACTTCTTCTGTTACGGTGTGCTCTACCTGAATTCGGGGATTGGCTTCCAGGAAATAGAAAGAAGCATCTTTTGAGAATTCGGAACCCGACACCAGAAACTCGAAAGTTCCCGCGCCTTCATATTGTATCGATTGGGCCATTTTGAGGGCAGCTCGTAGGATACGTTCTCTCAGCTCAGGTGCCATGCCCTGGCAAGGAGCTATCTCAACGAGTTTCTGGTGATGGCGTTGTAGGCTACACTCCCGTTCCCACACATGGGCTACTTCTTTGCCATCTCCAATAATTTGCACCTCCACATGGCGAGCCAAGGGAAGGTATTGCTCTACATAAAGGCCCTTCTCCCCAAAAGCTTTTTCCGCCTCCATTTGGCACCTTTCAAAAGTTGAGGCCAATTCTGCCTGTTCATTTACAAGGCCCATCCCTCTTCCGCCTCCACCTGAAAGGGCCTTGATGAGTAGCGAGGACCCTTCCGGTAATGATTGGAAAAATTGCTCGGCTTCTGCTAAACTGCTACGTTGCTCTGTCCCCGGCAAAATCGGTATACCTTGTTCCCGGGCTAGTTTTCTCGCCTGGCTTTTGTCTCCCAGCATCCTCAACACCTCCGGTCTGGGGCCTATGAAGGAAATCCCCTGTTTTTCACATACCTCCGCAAAAGCTGCGTTTTCACTCAGGAAGCCATAACCTGGATGCACCAGGGTACAATCAGCCTCTTGGGCGATGGCCAAAATCTGGAGCATATCGAGATAGGCCTTTGGGCCGCTTCCGTTAAGGGGATAGGCTTCATCCGTTTTCTGTATGTGGAGAGAAGTACTATCATCCTCCGAATAAATAGAAACACTGGGGATTCCAAGGTCATAAGCTGCTTGAGCGATACGGATGGCAATTTCTCCGCGGTTGGCGATGAGTAGTTTAGGAGCTTGCAAATTGTAAATTTCTTAAAATAGCGCGGGTTCTCAGACCCAATATCCGAAATAAAATATTTTCCCCTTATAAAGATTCACGCAATCTAAATTTTGGCTGGAAGTATCCCCCAAAAATACGTATCATTGAAGGTAAAATACTTAAAAAATGGCCGATGTAAGAAAACAAGTCCTAAAATTTGCTCAAGATTCAGAAGGGAGTAGAATATGGGCCCAATTACATGGCTCTGCAGTCCCCGTGTCCGGAGGAAGTAATAAGCAAACTGTCAGAAGGTTACGCCCCTTAGTTGATTCATTTATTTACAGAAATCAAGAATTTAGTTGTTCGCAATTCGGGGATAAATGGAAATCTGGAACCGATCATATTTATTATTCAGACAATAATCCCAATAATAACTTCAGGGGGAAAAATAAAGCGGCCTATACCAAATGTCATTTTGGGGTTGGAGAATGTTGGGACTTAGCTTATGCAGCCTTGGATCAACAAAATGCCCTGCCCCTAGGGATCACAAGACCTAGTACCATGCGGGTGTGGTCCAAGCGAAAGATTGAGAATCTCGGCGATATCAGAGGGGGGGAGGTGATTGAGTTCTCACGCTACTATGCCCTAACACTGCGAGAAACCAATAAAGATAATTCTACTTATTTAAAGGTAGAATCTACGCTAGGTATACCGGCCAAACATACAGCCATCATTGGAGGGAAAATAGAAAATGGATCTGTTACAACGTTCAACCAAAATTTTGGTAATACTAGATCAGTCCACAAACAAGATTTTCTTCTGGCAAGCTTATCATATACCAATGGTAATGATACGTTCTATCAAGCGTGTGGAGGAGTGGCAGTTAAGAATCTCATCACGCAGGGGGAATATGCAGATTCCTTTCCCAAATTAAAGCGCTTGCGCTCCAAAATAAAAAATTATATCCGTTCCCATAATGGCACTATCCCCACTCAGGTTAAAGTTTATATCCCGCTTTCCAAAGATTGATATCTATAGAAACCCAATCATATGAAACATTCCCTTCTTTTTGTCTCGTTATTATATTCTCCCCAAAGGATATACTGGGATCTGGCAAAGTAATGGGCATGGATTGATCAAATACCTCGTAATTCAACAAACGGGATAAAAGTTCTTTTTAGAAAGAAAACCATCCTTCATGATCAGGTCGCCCACCTCAAGCTGGGGTACTTTGGTTTATCAGAATTGTCCTTTATCACCAGTATACTATTCCTTTTGATGGCGAGTTTGATAAAAAAGTCCTAGCTTTTCCTTTCAATTAGCTATATTCATTCAAAAAAGGACTTAAACTCCCCATTCTTATGAAAAACCTATCTTGCTTCTACCTGCTATTCCTAGCATTCACCCTCTCCGCACAAACTCCTTCAGAAACCAGCAGCTCTGAAGCCACTATTACGGGAGAACTCAAAAAATGGCACAAAGTCACCCTCCATTTTGAAGGCCCTGCAACGGAGGAATTACATACCTACAATCCCTTTCTAAATTACCGTCTTAACGTCACTTTCAGGTCCGCAAACAAAACCTATGTGGTTCCCGGATATTTCGCCGCTGATGGCAATGCCGGAGAGACCTCCGCAGATAGTGGTAATGTATGGAAAGTTCATTTTGCTCCAGACGAAGTTGGAACCTGGTCCTATGAAGTCTCTTTTAGGAAAGGGACCAATGCCGCTGTATCCAATGAGCGATATGCTGGCGAAAGCGCAGGTTTTATGGATGGGCAACGGGGCAGTTTTGAGATTGCTGCCACGGATAAGGGGGGCAAAGATTTCCGAGGCAAAGGTCGATTGCAGTTTGTGGGGAAAACGTATCTCCAGTTTGCCGAAACCGGGGAGTATTTTCTTAAAGCGGGTGCGGATGCCCCAGAGAACCTCTTGTCTTATGCCGACTTCGACGGAGACTTTAAAAACGATGGCCACAGAGATCATTTTATCAAAAAATGGGAACCCCATATACAGGACTGGAAAGCAGGAGACCCAAGCTGGCAAGGAGGCAAGGGAAAAGGCCTCATAGGAGCCCTCAATTACTTGGCCGCTAAGGGCATGAATGCTTTTTCATTCCTCCCCTTGAATATTGCCGGAGATGACAGAAATGTGTTTCCCTACGTTTCCTATGAAAACTATGAGCGCATGGATGTATCCAAGCTGGATCAATGGGAAATGCTGTTTGAACACGCGGATAAATTGGGCTTATTCCTCCATTTCAAAACCTCTGAGGCGGAAAACCAAGGGCTTTTGGACAATGGAGATGTAGGACCTCAAAGAAAGCTGTACTACCGGGAATTGATTGCAAGATTTGGGCATCACTTGGCCTTGAATTGGAATATAGGAGAAGAAAATGGCAAATGGCCAGGGGCAAATACTACACCCTGGCAAACGACTACCCAGCGTCTGGCCTGTGCCCAATATTTCTATGACCACGATCCCTACAGACACCATGTGGTCATTCACAACGGCCAGCCTTTCTATGACCTCTTAGGTCCAGAGTCCAAATACACCGGCTTGTCTATCCAGACCAATCGGGAGGATTTTGCCAATGTACATGGAGCCGTACTCAGGTGGAGGAATGCCGCCAAAGCCGCCAAAAAAGTATGGGCCAATGCGGTAGATGAGCCTGGGGACCACCGCTACTCTCTCGTTCCGGACAAGGTAAACCCCGAACACAACAATGCCCGTCAAAATGCCCTCTGGGGAGCGCTGATGGCCGGCGCCTGGGGAATCGAATGGTACTTTGGCTACGAACACGAACACTCAGACCTAACCTGTGAAGATTGGAGAACGCGAGATAAGATGTGGGACCAAAGCCGCTACGCCTTGGAATTTTTCACGGAAAATGAGATTCCCTATTGGGAGATGGAGCCTATGGATGAATTGACGGAAAATGAAGACTTTGTCCTGGCACAGGAGAAAAATCAATTGATCATCTACCAAAAGATGGGCGCCAAAGAACCTACCCTGATCTCGGATGTCTCCGGTACCTATTTGATTCGCTGGTTCAATCCTCGAACGGGAGAATTCGTCGGACAAGGAAAAGAACTTTCTGCTCGTGGGCGGCTTAAGATAAGTCCTCCACCCGCAGAGGCCGACAAGGACTGGGTCGCTTGGTTGGTGAAGAAATAGAGGGGCCAAATGCACGAATTTGGCAGAATTTGTGCATCTAAGTGCATTTTTTTAGCTAAAAAAATGCACTTAGAGAAATTAACTAAAGCCTTTAAGGCTATCTGCTACGCTATTTTATTTCAGACTTCACGGAGATATTAAAGTGGAGGAGTTCCCCATATAATTCCCCTTTTCAAAATTTTTCTCTACCTTTACTTCGCTTTGGTGCTATATCAAGCAAGCTTAAAAAGGGAATCCGGTGTAAATCCGGAACAGTCCCCGCTGCTGTAAGCTCCACTTCAAGCTTTTGATAATCAAGCCACTGTCCCGACTGCTAGGGATGGGAAGGCATCAAAAGCGGAGTAAGTCAGAAGACCTGCCAGAGCAACATAACTCCATCGGCTTTCGGAGGAAAGGCGGATGATGTGAGACTCATTAGGATTCCTGTATCCAGACCCTTGGATACAAATCAATCCTACCTATCTCTCCACATCTGTCAGTACCCTCCCCGGTGAAATGGAAATTGGCAGATGAAAATTGGAAACTATCTTATCGGACTATTAAGCGCAGGGCTTTCCTGGGGAAGTCTCCTCGGCCAGCAGCCAGATAGTATCTTTCATCTTCCCGAGGTATCCATCCAAGCCGAACAGATTCGAGAGAATACGGTAGGAAGCCTGAGTACGCAATGGGATAAGGCGCAAATTCAGGAATTTGCTTCAATGAATCTGGCCGATCTCCTACAAGAGGCCGGAGGGATTTATATCAAGGGCTATGGCCTGGGAAGCCTTTCTACTTCTTCCATCCGGGGAGGAAGTGCAGGACATACCCTGCTCCTGTGGAATGGTATGCCCCTATCAAGTCCCATGCTAGGCCAGTTGGATTTGGCCTTGATTCCCGTAGGAAGTACAGAGTCCATTCGTTTGGAAAAAGGAGGGAATACGGCCCTATGGGGTAGCGGAGCCATAGGAGGCTTGGTGGCTTTGTCCGCTGAGGTAGTATTCGAAAACCGCTTTCAGGTACATAGCCAAACTGTAGGGGGAAGTTGGGGACAGTTTCAGCAGCAAGGGGGCCTAGAGTTAGGAAATGAAAAATGGCAAAGCCATACAAAGTTCATTCACCAGCAGGCCCAAAACGACTTTTCCTATGAATTAGGCCCCGGAATCCCCAAGCGCAAACAAGAGAATGCCTCCCTTTCCCAACAGAATCTATTCCAGGACCTGTATTGGAAACCCAATTCCCAGAACCAGTTGGCCTTGCACTTCTGGCGACAGGAATCCCAGCGAGAAATTCCTCCAACTAATGTCCAAACACGAAGCGAGGCCAAGCAAGAAGATAAAGCCACACGGATGATATTGTCCTGGACTCATCAACAATCCGGCCATCAGCTTCAAGCCAAAGCCAGTCTATTCGACGAATCCCTATTGTTTACAGATCCCATGATTGGCTTGGTAGCCCCAAGTAATTTCCGGACCTATATGGGGGAACTAGGATATCAGAGAGCAAGTAAAAATGGCCATATCTTTCATCTGGGCAGTACGATACGACATACCCAGGCACACTCTAATGGCTATAATGACGCCCAGGAAGAAAGCCGGAATGCCCTGTTTAGCTCCTGGAAATGGCAGTCCGGGAAATGGAAGATTCAAAGTAGCCTACGGCAGGAATGGGTAGATGGTCGTTCCATCCCCTTAGTTCCCAGTTTAGGCTGGAAATATGCCCTACTTCCCAGCCTAAGCTTTCAAGGGAAAATCAGTCGAAACTATCGCCTGCCTACCCTTAACGACCGTTTCTGGCGACCCGGAGGAAACCCAGAGCTCCTGCCCGAATCGGGTTGGAGTCAGGAAGCCACCTTGAACAAGAAAATCAACGGAAGGACTATTGATGGTTCTTTTTCCCTCACAGGCTTCAATCGCCACATCGACAACTGGATACTATGGAGTATCCGAGAAGGCCAGAGCTTCTGGTCGGCCAATAATATTACCCAGGTCTGGAGCAGAGGGCTGGAAGCCCGCACTTCCTTTATGGCGAAGGTAAATGGGCTTCAAATAGGTTCACAATTGGGCTATGACTATATCCGCTCCACCAACCAGGTAGCGCTGGAAGCGCCTAGAATGGAAGCCGGCCAGCAATTGCTCTATACGCCCGAGCATCAAAGCTTTGGGAATTTATCTCTGCAAGGAGCAAAGTGGAAAGTCAGCTATGCCCATCGATTCGTAGGAAAGGCCCGAGGAATCAATGAAGCGATCCCGGCCTTTGATGTGGCTACGCTTCGCATGCAGTATACGGATAATTACCGCTCTATCCCCCTGAGGTTCTTTGTCGAGTTGCACAACCTCTGGAACCAATCCTATTTCATCATAGAAAGACGTCCCATGCCCGGCCTGCAAGTGCAGGCGGGACTTCATATTTCATTTAACCAACACACATCCTCATGAAATTTTCCATTACTCTTTTCTTTCTTCTGGCCATTGGTGGCCTTCAAGCACAGCAAGTGGCTGACTTTGAAGACCTGGCTGTTGAGGCTGACTCCTTTCTCAATGGTAGCGATTTAGCCGGTGGCTTCCAGAGCGGAGACTTTTTCTTCCCCAATGACTATGATAGCAGTTTCAATAGCTGGATGGGATGGGCTATTTCCCAAGATTCTGATACCACGACTCCAGGATTCATGAACCAATACAGTGCCATCACCGGTACGGGAGCCGATAGCTCAGCTACCTACGCTGTTTCCTTCTTTTTTGGGGCCAATGTCCTTCGTCTAGCCGACAGCATTGAAAGCCAGACTATCCCTGGCCTCTACCTCACCAACAGCACCTATGCCTACCTGAGTATGCGGGAGGGAGACTCCTTTTCCAAGAAATTCGGCGGCCTTACTGGCGATGATCCTGATTTCTTCCTTCTGACGATCAAAGGCCACTTGGATGGAGAAACCACCTCAGATAGTGTAGATTTCTACTTGGCGGACTTTCGCTTTTCCGACAACACCCAGGATTTCCTCATTAAAGACTGGACCTACGTGGATTTAAGTTCGCTAGGCCCCGTGGATAGCCTGTCTTTCTCCTTAAGTTCCAGCGACGTGGGAGAATTTGGCATGAATACGCCTGCCTACTTCTGTGTGGATAAAGTGGGTTCTGAACAACTGTCCACCGGCCTATTCTCCCGCATCCGCCAGCCCCTTGCTATTAATATATATCCTAACCCCAGTACCGACTATATCCGGATCGATGGATCCGAAACGGCTAGCTACATCATCTACGACGTACAGGGCCGACAACTGCAATCAGCTGCAAGGATATTACCCGGAGAAGCTATCCCAGTTAGCCAACTACCGGAAGGAAATTATTTCCTGCAGGTTCAGGCGGGGAATAAGCTTGGGGGTGGGGGCTTTGTGAAGCGCTAGGGCCGCTTGGGGGCCCTTTTTGTACCCTTCCGCTGCGGTCCCGTTTCCCTTTTTTCCCCTTCTAGGGGAAACTCAAAAGGGGTCCGGAAACGACCCAGGAAATCAGCTTGATTTCGCCAGGGCTTACCCCATTTACAAGGGGGCAAATCACTAAGGCGCTTGAGGTGAAACTCCCATTTTCTCCTCCTTTTCAGGAGGAGTCCCCAGCACAAGTGCTGGGGGAGGTGGTCCAAAACCCGCCAGCCGCCTCAGGCCCTGCTGTTGCTGCGCTCCGCTTGCCGGGGCAGGCCCTTGGGCGGCTGGCCTGGGCTCACGGGAATGACCGGATGCTTGCCTAAACTGAGGAGAGACCCAGACGAAAGCCAAGGTTGAAGTCGCGATTGTCCTGGCTCGTCCCGTAGCGAAAAGACACCCGGCAATAACGCGCAAGATCGCCCCAATAGCCACCGCGCAGGACACGACGAGCGCCTCGGTCAGGTTGATCTATCCAGGCCGATCCATTAGAGGGAGCACCTTTATACGTTTCATGATAATCGTCCTCGCACCACTCCCACACATTGCCACTCATATCGAAGATGCCCAATTCATTGGGGAGTTTTTGGCCTACCGCTTTGGTACCATTTGGATTGTTATTTTCGTCAAACCAGCCCACCTCTTTCAGGTTGTCGCTACCTGAATAGAGGTAATCTTCTGAGTACTTCCCTCCTCTAGCAGCATATTCCCATTCGGCTTCTGTCAGAAGCCGGTAGCTTTTTCCCGTTTGCTTGTTGAGTTGTTGAATGAAAGCCTTGGCCTCTTCCCAAGAAACTTTCTCAACAGGATGATCTATCCCCTTGAAACTTGAGGGGTTTTTGCCTGTAACGACTTCATACAGGGCTTGGCTTACCGGGTGCTTTCCTATAAAAAAATCGGGGACCTCTACTTCATGGACAGGTAACTCATAGGATTCTGCATCCTCTTCCTTATTTCCCATCAGAAAGCTGCCTCCTGCTACCCAGATCATGTCGAAGGAGAGGTCATTCATTGAGGGTTTCTGTGAAATTTTTGTCTTGATTCATTTCTATTTGACATAAATGAAATTTTCTCTCCGCCAGCCACCTCAGGCCCTGCTGTTGCTGCGCTCCGCTTGCCAGGGCAGGCCCTTGGGCGGCTGGCCTGGGCTCACGGGAATGACCGGATGCTTGCCTAAACTGAGGAGAGACCCAGACGAAAGCCGAGGGTTGTCGCGATCGTCCGGCTCGCCCCTGCCGCGAAGAGACACCCGGCAACCACGCGCCCGAGAGCCCCAATAGCCACCGCGCAGGACACGATACTCACCCCTTATAGGG
Source organism: Bacteroidia bacterium (assembly GCA_965263105.1). Lineage (GTDB taxonomy): Bacteria > Bacteroidota > Bacteroidia > J057 > J057 > JBCCTX01. The sequence goes on from CBDHGL010000006.1 coordinate 267,730, forward strand.
CTATATATCCAGGAAGATCCATCTATGGGAGCCTCGTCATAATTTTCATGATAGTCATCCTCGCACCACTCATCTACATTTCCACTCATATCAAAGATGCCCAATTCATTGGGGAGTTTTTGGCCTACAGGCTTGGTCCCTCTTGGGGTATTATTCTCTTCAAACCAGCCCACCTCTTTCAGGTTGTCGCTACCCGAATAGAGGTAATCTTCGGAGTACTTCCCTCCTCGGGCAGCATATTCCCATTCGGCTTCTGTCAGAAGCCGGTAGCTTTTTCCGGTTTGCTTGTTGAGTTGTTGAATGAAATCCTTGGCCTCTTCCCAAGAAACTTCCTCAACAGGATGATCTATCCCCTTGAAACTTGAGGGGTTTTTGCCGGTAACGACTTCATACAGGGCTTGGCTTACCAGGTGCTTTCCTATAAAAAAATCGGGGACCTCTACTTCATGGACAGGTAACTCATAGGATTCTGCATCCTCTTCCTTATTTCCCATCAGAAAGCTGCCTCCTTTCACCCAGACCATGTCGAAGGAGAGGTTATTTTTTAGGGTTTCTGTGAAAGGTTTCATTGAGAATGGCGACTTTCAATTTTGGAGCAGAAGGACAGGGCTGCACTACGGATTGTATTTCGTTGGGTTTGCTCTTCCAGGGAGCCCTCTTTTAATATCCCTCCTATTATTTTCCTTTCTAAATCTTTATACCAACCCTGTAATTGAATAGCTTCATCCCGTAAAGATTCCGGCGCAATCTTCTTCAATTCTTCTACGGCTTCGCCTAAAAATCCCTTAGCAATTAAGTTTCTCACGTGTTCCGTCTCCTTGGTCACCCCTTTCTCTGCAAAAATTATGTCCAGAAGCAACTGAATGGGGACATCCTCCAAGCTATTGTCGCATGTAATCTGGTTAATCCCTTTATCTTTTCTCCGATAAAGCCCTTCAAGCGGAAAGAAGTAAGGTTCATCGGAATTTTCTTGAGCTTCTAGACACTCACTACAAATACAAGGGACCAATTCATAAAACTCCAGGTTGGGGAAAACCTCCTCGTGCAATTTGTGAAACTCTTCTCGGATCAAACCCAATAAAAAGTGTCGTTCTTGGGGCTCCTCGGCCTTTACCCTGACGTGAATTATCTCTCCTCCCGTTCTTTGAGCCGTGGTCTCTTCTATCAAGGCCTCTGCTTCCTGTTTACTATGTGAGTTTTTATACTTCAGAAGCACTCCTTTTTTCCAGAGGACTTTGGTTTCCTGATTGGAATAGATATATTCATTAAGGCGTACAATGAGTCGGCCTATTAAGCCCTTAGGGATAAAGGGGTATTGATAAATATATTGGAGGGGACGTGTACCGGAGTCCCATTCAAAACCACTTGGAGGATCATCAGGTAACAACTGGGGAGCAATATAAATCTCTCTGCCCTTCTCCCGGGCCTTAAAGCAAATCTCAAAATTGTCTTTGCTCATCATTTCTAAGAGGCGGCTCTGCTCATCAAGCGTATATTTTTTTTTACTCCAAACGTCAGCTAAAAAGCGTTTATTAAAACGCCCGTGGTTTTCTTCTACTTCTTTGTGGTTGAGAATTTCATACACTGCCTTCACTGCCCAATGAGGATTGAGCACTACAAAATTTCTCAAAGCAAAAGAATCTTCATCCTGGTAATGAAGGATAACGCCCAATTCATGTAGGGTTCGACTTAGGTCCTCCATTTGTAACTCCTTGGTGATTTTATGCGCTCCACAGACTTGTTTAAAATCGTCAAAACTTATATGATTTTTCCCTTCATCCTTTAGCCTCTTTAATGTCATACGCACCTCTTCCCAAAGAGCGGGAATCCGCAGTGGCAAATGGGGTACCCGGGTGCACAGCAAATCCTGAATTTTCTCAGGGAGCTGTTTCAATTCAAAATCCCTTACCGCGAAATCTACATCGTAGCGGATGAGTTCCAATTTAGGATACTGCTTTCTTACTTTATGAGGATCATAAGGAATCGCTGGCGTGGGATTCCCTCTTTTATTCACTATAACCAATACAGGGGTAGGCTCTTCTTGTTTGGGGTCTCGCCCCAATAGGTTAATAATCTTGAGCCAGTAAGGGAAATTGCCTACTTCCCTCCTTCCATCCGTCATGAGTATATAAAAGGACCTGGGCGTCAGAAAAAACTGATGAGTCATGTATTGAATTTCTTGCCCACCAAAGTCCCAAAGATTAACCAAAAAATCCTTCTCCGAATCTTCCAGGTGATCGAAGCACCACCCTTCCTTTATAGAAATTCCCACCGTAACAGGCTGCTCTTCTTTAGATAAGGGTACAGGATGATCCATATCCTGCAACTTGTGCCAAAGTGTAGTTTTGCCTGTACCGCCTTCTCCAACAATCAAAAGTTTCACTTCATACAATTCCCTCTCACCTTGAGATAGAATCTGTTTGAGAAAGCGTAGAATGGCCTCATTACCTTGTTTGGTAATCTCTTCTGCAGGGAACTCTAACGGATTACCTTCTACATTAATCCATTCTAGCTTCCTCATTTCAGGCGTGAGTCGTATTTCTGTCAACTGGTTTTGGAAAAGATTTAAAGCCTCTAGTCTACCGAGGTTGAGCTTTGGGAGTGCCAAGATTTGCTTCCATTGGCTATCATTAAGGGCTATCCCTGCAAGGTTTAACACAATAAGGTTTCCTTCTTCCCACAGATATTTCACTTTCTTTCTACTAAAGGGAATGGCCCATCCCCTCGTATCGTCTATATTAGCCGGAGCGGCATACAATTCTTTCCCTATAATCTTTTCGATTTCCGATATGATCGGTGGCTTGGGCATTGACTCTGATGGGACTGAAATCTTTTCCTGTTCAATTTCCACGGCCTTGGAGGGTTCCTCTCTAGAAGAAGATGCGGGCGGAGAAGGCGTTTCTTTTGGGTCTTTTTTCCCAAAAATGCGATCGAAGAAGGACTTCATGGACTTATTATTGGTTTGGGTTGAATTATTTTCAAGAAAACCTGCTATTAAACTCACCCCTAACCCCTCTCTCAAGAAAGAGGGGAAGAAAATTCACAGAATTTTCAGGCTTAGGTTTCGTTTACTTTTTTGAAAAATAGGGTTTTCTCATGGAATATGAAAGAGTGCTTTCCTTCGCAAGAGAAAGGACGAAAAAATCTTTCCACGAACCAACCCCCCCCCTCCCCTCGAAGGGGATTTTCAAGGGGTTTCCCCCCGCGTTCGTGGACTCCAGCGCGCTTTGATTTCCCATATACTTTGCTAAAAAAGTAATAGTTCATAGTCGGTAGTCCGTAGAATACGGTAGGGACGACGCCATGGCTCGTCCCTTGTACAGAGGAGAGGAGTTTCCTCTTAAAATGTGCTAGTTCCACCACCTCCCCCTGACTTCATCAGGGTACTCCTCCTAGCTCCACCCCACATTCAGGGCTAGGAGGAGAATCTCGTGGAGGGATTTCTCCCTAACAGAATATTTTCTCCTCCTTGTAGGGCCCGTGCCTGGATCAAGGAGGAGTACCCAAGTAAAACTTGGGGGAGCTGGTCCAAAACCCGCCAGCCGCCTCAGGCCCTGCTGTTGCTGCGCTCCGCTTGCCAGGGCAGGCCCTTGGGCGGCTGGCCTGGGCTCACGGGAATGACCGGAAGCTTGCCTAAACTGAGGAGAGACCCAGACGAAAGCCAAGGGAGTTGACGCGAATGCCTGGCTCGTTCCTGTAGCGAAAGGACACCCGGCAATCACGCGCTCGATAGCCCCAAAAGCCACCGCGCAGGACACGATACTCACCTCGGTCAGGTTGATCTATCCAGGCTGATCCATCTTTTGGAGCGCCCTTATAATGATCATGGTCATCATCCTCACACCATTCCCACACATTGCCACTCATGTCATAAATACCCAACTCATTGGGGAGTTTTTGGCCTACAGGTTTGGTGCCTCTTGGGGTATTATTCTCTTCAAACCAACCCACTTCTTTCAGGTTATCGCTACCCGAATAGAGGTAGTCTTCGGAATATGTTCCTCCTCGGGCAGCGTATTCCCACTCAGCTTCCGTAAGAAGACGGTAGCTTTTTCCCGTTTGCTGGTTGAGTTGTTGAATGAATTCTTTTGCCTCATTCCAGGAGACGGTTTCTACAGGGTGTTCGGGGCCCTGGAATTCTGAGGGGTTTTGGCCTGTAATGGCTTCATAGATAGCTTGCGTTACCAGATGCTTCCCCATAAAAAAATTGGAAATCTGTACCTCATGGACGGGTAATTCAAATTCTTCAGCATCCTCCTCCCTGTTTCCCATCAAAAAACTCCCCCCTTTTACCCAGATCATGTCGAAGGAAAGGCTGTCGCTGAGGCGTTCGGTGAAGTGTTGTTGTGCTTGGGTTTTCATGTCGAAGGGAAAGATAGGAAAATAGTTTGATAGTTGGTGGTCGGTGGTTGATAGTTGGTGGTCCGTAGTCGGTAGTACTCTGTCAGGAAAGTTTTTAAACTTCTTTACTTTGATATTCAGACGAATAAAGTTCATTCTTTTTTTCATGTTCTTTTTTATTCAGGTCTCTGCTTATTTTCAGTGGTCTTCATGAGCCCTTCGGGGTTCAGTCGTTAAAAAAGAACCAAAAAAACTTGCACGAATAAACCTTTCGTTCCCCTCTTAGGGGATTCTCAAGGGGTATCCCCACATTCGTGCACCCCAGCCCGCTCTAATAAGATTTTCATATTTTTTATCAGTCCACATACTTTGCTGACAAAGTAGTAGTTGGTGGTAGGTGGTCCGTAGAATACGGTAGGGACGACGCCATGGCTCGTCCCTTGTAGAGAGGAGAGGAACTTCCTCTTGAAATGTGCTAGTTCCACCACCTCCCCCTGACTTCATCAGGGCATTCAGGGCTAGGAGGAGAAACTTGTGTGGGAAATTCTCCCCATCTAGGTGGTATCTCCTCCTGGTTTGTAGCCTATTCGAAATAGACGGAGTACACAGCCCCTCACGCAAATATCCAATGTAGCACCACCAGCGAGGCCAATAATCCCAACCCAATTCGTCCGATTTCGGGAGAGTCGGACTGAAACAGGTCTCTCCAGTTACGCCAGCCTCCCGTTCCGATACTTCCCAGGCTAGAGATGGCAAACGCAATTAAAATCACCCACATAGCCCGAACAAAATAATTCATCTCGGGGTAAAAGTGGAGTATGATTAAATGCAAGGGGATAGTGGAAACAAAGGCAAATAGGGTAAGCCGATGCTTTGGAGCTACCATGAAACCCGCTGTACAAATGAGTACCACAATTCCACAGTTGATATAATAGCGCAGTTCGTTTAAGGTATGGGTAAAGGCTGCGTCCGGGTTCTCAAATTTGAGGTATAGCAGAATAAGCCCCATGGTAACTCCTGAAACCAAGGTTACGAGGATGGTCTGTTTTCCGGCACGTACTACTTGTTGATCAGAGGCATCCTTCTTTATGTATTCTCGATAAATGTCGATAGACCAAAGGGTTGCAAGCGAGTTAAAGGTAGAATCTACGGTACTCATCAGAGAAGCAAACAAGGCACAGAGAATGAGGCCCTTTAGCCCCACAGGCAAATAGGTTTTGACGAGGTAGGGGAAGGCCATATCGGGTTCGCTCAGGCCATCCGGACCCAAGATGCCGAATAGGGCGATTCCCGGGACTACGATGAGCACGGCCATCACATACTTCATAACACCCCCAACCATGAGGCCTATTTGGGCTTCTCTGAGATTTTTGGCTGCTAGAGAGCGTTGCATGATGGTCTGATTCGCGCACCAGTAGTTGATATTGAGTAAAAACAGCCCAAACATATGAATCCAGGGGAGGGTGGGATGGTCTGCAGGTAGGTATAAATGCATCAATTGGGGCGTTTTGCGGTATAATTCTCCCCAGCCTCCCAGGTGATGAATGGAAACAAAAAGGACCACAAAGCCGCCGGTAAGCAAAATGGCAAATTGGATAATATCCGTCTTAACCACCGCGTTTAGCCCCCCTAAATAGGTATATATAGCGGAGAATATGCCCAAGCCCAGGATAAGAACGGAAATTCGGGTGATCCGGTCCTCGCTGATGACAGATAGGTAATCTGTAAAAACGAGATCGGCTGCATAGGCACCCCAGAACAGGGCGGCCCCCAGGGTAATGGTAGAAAAAATTAACAGATTGGCTATCGAATAGGCCAGGGCAACCGTTTTTCCCAAGCGTTTCTTGATGTATTGGGTGATGGTAATGACTCTTTCTTTCAGAAAAAGCGGTACGAAAATAAAGGCCGCCATGAGTATGCCCTGGACTGCATTTATTTCCAGGCTTGCCTGCGCCAGACCAAAGAGATAGGCCGAACCCATCATACCCAAAAATTGATACCCGTTGATATTGGTGGCAATAGACGAAAGGGCTATTGAAGGCCAGCGCAGGTTGCGGGAACTCAGAAAATATTGCTCAACTGATACATCTTTTCCCGTTTTCCCTGATAATGCTGCGACAAAAATGAGGACAAAGTAGAGCCCTACAATAATCAGGTCAATCATGATACATCGGTAGAAGGCCTAAGGTAAAGATTTACGGGATATAATTTCTCTATAGAGATTTTTAATCTACTTTTGATTATGAACTCATTGAAAGTTTTCACTTTTTCCTAATTCTGGCGGGTTGGCCCTGAAAATTCGGCGCGGTGGATGGCAAGTGGGTGGGCCTTGGTTGGAATTTTCTTGATTTTTGCCATACTTTTCATCAAGGAAAAGTATGAAATAGATTAAAAAACGACCCAATAGAGTTTTTGAAAAAAACTTTAAATGACTTCTATGTATTCCATACAATTCTCTCCCCTCATCATCGGCACCATGCGTTTGGGCGAATGGGGCGTCAAGCTTGATAGCAAGGAATTGGAGCGATTTATCGACCAATGCATTGAAATGGGTTTCATGGACTTTGACCATGCGGATATTTATGGGCACTATACGGAAGAAGGAAATTTTGGACGGGTATTAAAACGGCGACCCGACTTAGTCCAGAAAGTCCAAATCACTACCAAGTGCGGGATCAAACTGGTAACTGAGAGAAGGCCCCATCATCGCATAAAATCCTATGATTCCACCCCGCAGCACATCATTTCCTCCGTAGAGAATTCCCTGAAGGAATTCGGAGTGGAGCAAATTGGCGTATTGCTTCTGCATCGCCCAGATTACCTAATGAACGTTGAGGAAATTGCAGAAGCCTTTGGGCGTCTTCGCTCGGAAGGAAAGGTAAAAGCCTTTGGCGTTTCCAATTTTACCCCTGCACAAGTGGAATTACTCAATGGTCACACTCCTTTGGTTACCCATCAGGTGGAAATTTCCCTGATGCAGCGTAGAGCCTTGGAAGATGGTACTTTAGACCAATGTCAGAGACTCAAAATCCTGCCTACTGCCTGGTCTCCTTTTGGTGGGGGGCAGATTTTTGGGAAGTCAGAAGAAGCCATCTATCAACGGATCAAAAGTGCCTCAGCAGGGCTGGGAGAAAAATATAATGCCGGTTTAGACCAGATTCTCTTGGCCTGGATACTGAAGCATCCGGCTGGGATCATTCCCATTGTGGGAAGTAGCAAAATTGAACGTATTGAGCATGCCAAGGATGCCTTGGATATTGTGCTTAGCCATGAAGACTGGTATACGCTGTTGGAAGCGGCTGTGGGGGAAGAGGTGCCGTAGGTAAGAGGTGAGCAGGGGTGAGGTGAGAGGGGTGAGGTGAGCAGGGGTGAGGTGAGAGGGGTGAGGGGGTGAGGTGAGCAGGAGGTGAGGTGAGGTGAGAGGGGCGAGGGGTGAGGTGAGAGGGGTGAGGTGAGAGGTGAGCAGAGGTGAGAGGTGAGCAGGGGCGAGGTATATTTTAAACAGATTTTCAATTCTATTTCATATGACTGAGACTAGCATTCAAATCCGTTCCCCTCACCTAACAGGTGCGGAAGTGGCCTGGTTTGCTCCCTTATGTAATGGAGATGACGAGTTTTTGGGTAGGCACGACATACGCTATAAAAGCGACTGGAGTAATACGTCGAATGTCCTATTGACAGCCGATCGCCTGGGATACCGAAACATCCTCTGCCCCTCTTCCTATCAGGTAGGGCAGGATACCCTCACCTTTGCCTCGGCGGTTGCTCCGCTCACTTCGCAAATCAATATTTTGACCGCAATTAGATGCGGAGAAGTTCATCCCCCCATGCTGGGAAGGACTATCGCTACCTTGGATCATTTGTTGAAGGGCAGGCTCACCATCAATATCATTTCTTCCAATCTTCCGGGAACAGAATTGAGTTCAGAAGCACGCTACCAACGATCGCGAGAAGTCATTGAAATCCTAAAACAAGGGTGGACTCAGGACCATATCGATTTTCAGGGGGAATTTTACTCGATTAAGCTAGATTCAACCGATCCAGTCAAACCCTACCAACAAAATGGAGGACCTTTATTGTATTTTGGGGGATATTCGCCTTTTGCCGTAGATCTCTGTGCCCAACATTGTGATGTATACCTGATGTGGCCTGAGACAGAGGAAAAGCTTGCTGGTCTCATGGAAAACATGAGTGAAAAGGCGGCAGGTTATGGAAGAAAGGTGGATTTTGGGTTGCGTGTACATGTCATCGTCAGAGAGACGGAGGCGGAGGCACAAGCGGCGGCGAGACGACTCATGAGCTATGTAGACGATGAAGTTGGGAAGGAAATTCGGGAGAGAGCCCTGGATGCCAAATCCTATGGGGTTTCTCGCCAAACGGCTACACGAGAGATGGCCGATGATGAAGGCTTTGTTGAACCGCATCTGTGGACGGGGATTGGACGAGCAAGATCGGGATGTGGTGGAGCTATTGTGGGAAATCCCGATCAGGTGTTGGCCAAAATCCAACGCTATATAGATATGGGAATCCGGGCCTTTATCTTTTCAGGCTATCCCCATGCAGACGAGTGTAAGCTCTTTGCCAAGCATGTATTGCCACAGATAGAGACTTTTTCCATGCCAGAGGCTCAAAATCGGCGACCTGCCCATTTACCTGAGACTCCCTTAGGGGCTGGGCTTAGAAAATAGGGATTTGAAAATATGGATTATTTCTCCTATCCTTAGGACAGTTATTTTCCATTCTTCCCAAATTTCAACCCTCATGAAATATCTTTCCCTCTTGATGGCTACCTGGATAGCCATACAGGTTAATGCACAGGACTGTAGCTGCGCCTCCAATTTTGAATGGGTTAAAAAGACCTTCGAAGAAAACGATGCTGGCTTCGCTTATGCCCTCGAAAGCAAGAACGAAAAGGCCTACCAACAGCATAATGCAGATTTTGCAGAAAGGGTAAAGGATATAAAGGATCCCTTGGTGTGTAATGAGACTTTGTATGAGTGGCTCTCTTTTTTTAGAAGTGGGCACATTGGTATCCGCAACCTTTTAGAAACTAATTCCTCAAATGGGGGCTCTTCTCCTTCAGACAAAGAGATTCGAAAGCGATTTGCTGACTGGGAGTCTCAAGAGGTAGACCTCAAAGCGTTTGAAGCATACTTGGCGGAGAAAAAAGAAGCAGATTATGAAGGAATATGGGAAAACCCTCCCTACAAAATTGGGATAAGACAAGTAGGGGATGAATACCTGGGCTTCATCATTGAAGCAGATGGGGTGTACTGGACAGAAGGACAAATTAAGTTGCGCATAGGCAAAGAGGGGAAAAAAGCGACTTATTACATGCGGGACCACTCTCCTCGGGAGTTTGAAGAAGCGAGTATACTGGGAAATAATGTCCTCCAAATGGGCTTTGTAACCTTGGAGCGGCTGGCGCCAAAATTTGCCGGGGACCCTGCTGTAGAACGATACTTTCGTTTAATGGAGACAGGGGAACCCTTTTTCGAGCAACTGGATGCATCCACCAGTCTGATCAGGATTCCCTCTTTTAACAATTCTATGAAACCCGCCATTGATAGTGTGATTGCGGCCAACAAAGCTGCTATTTTAGGGTCGGAAAACTTTATCATCGACTTACGCAACAATGGTGGGGGGAGTGATAGGAGCTATAGCGAATTAATTCCCTTCCTCTATACCAATCCCATCCGAACAGTAGGGGTTGAAATGTATTCGACCGAGCTGAATAATAAGCGCATGTTGGACTTTGTCAATAACCCGGATTATGGCTTCAGCGACAGTGAAAAAGAGTGGGCCCAAAATGCCTATGATAAACTGGCTGCCAGGCCCGGAGAATTCGTTAGCCTGGAGGATGAATGGGTAAGCATAGAAACAATGGATAGTATTTATACTTATCCCAAAAATGTAGGCGTCATCATCAATGAAAACAATGGAAGTACCACAGAGCAGTTTTTGTTGGCAGCCAAGCAGAGCAAAAAGGTCAAACTTTTTGGAACCACTACTGCTGGGGTATTGGATATCTCCAACATGATGTTTGTCCCCTCTCCCTGTGAGGAATTCGAACTGGCCTACAGCCTCTCGCGTAGTATGCGTATACCAGAAATGGCGATAGATGATAAAGGGATACAACCCGACTACTATATTGCAAAGGATGTCCCCGCCTACAAATGGGTTGATTTTGTCCATCGCCGATTGATGGGGGAATAAACTTTTCCTCGTATATTCGTCCTTCCAAAATGCTAATTGGCAAATCAGATGAAACTCATAAAAAGAATCCTCTTAGGCTTATTGATCCTATTGGTCGTCGCCCAATTCATTCGACCTGACTACAGCAATCCCCCTGTGGATAGTTCCCAGGATTTCATTCAAGTCCACAATCCTCCTTCGGAAATTGCCTCTATGATCAAATCAGCGTGTTATGACTGTCATTCACATGAGACCGTATATCCCTGGTATTCTCAGGTAGCTCCCGTATCCTGGTGGACAGTCCACCACGTAGAAGAAGGGCGAGAGCATTTGAATTTCTCCGTGTGGACCACCTACAACGCCAAGAAAAAGGCTCATAAAATGGAAGAATGTCATGAGGAAATGGAGAAGGGAGCCATGCCTCTCCAAGGCTACGACCTGATGCATGCTGACGCCAAATTAAGCGCCTCTCAGAAAGAAGCCTTGGTCAATTACTTCAAAGAGATGGAGGCACGGGAGAGGAGTCAGACGGGGAGAGTTCGGTAGTCTAATAGTCCATAGAATCGATAGTCAGTCAGTCTGTGTTGAAAGAGTGGGATGGCTCAAGAGCCAAATTACCAACCCAAACTTTAGTCTATCGACTATTAACCCATTAATTTCTTGCCCCTTTTCGGGATATGTATTAGCTTACACCTCGTTTATTTATGTTGTCTAAACCTACGGCTTTTCTTTATGGATCTCATCAGTTCACTCATATTTATAGGCATAGCTTTGTTCGTCCTGTTGACAGGCGCAGCATATACAGTATGGCTTGAGCGAAAAGTTGCTGCTTTGATCCAACAAAGAAAGGGACCCAACAGAGTAGGACCAGCAGGACTGTTGCAACCTTTGGTCGATGTGATCAAGTTGCTCCTAAAAGAAGACATTGTGCCTGCCGCGGCTGACAAATTGGTGCATTTTTTGGCACCTGCCATTGCCGTGATCATTGCCATTATTACCATTGCGGTCATTCCTATTGCAGGAAACAATCCTTTCACAGAAGCAACTTGGAGTGCTGGGAATCCCGATCCTTTTGTTATTGCAGATATAAATATAGGCGTGCTATACCTATTGGCTGTTACCTCAATTGCCGTATATGGGGTTACCCTTGCGGGTTGGTCTTCCAATAGTAAATATTCCCTTTTGGGAGGGCTACGTTCCTCCGCTCAAATGATCAGCTATGAACTTGCATTAGGCTTGTCTGTTGTTAGTGTAATCCTTATTACCAATGCTACTTTTACCGGAGACGGAGACTACCTAAAGCTGAGTTCTATCGTAGAATCACAAAGGGGAGTATGGAATGTTTTTCGCAATCCGCTGGGCTTTTTCATCTTTGTCACCTGTGCCTTTGCTGAAGCCAATAGAGCACCATTTGATTTGGTAGAAGCCGAACAAGAACTCGTCGGAGGATTCCATACCGAATATAGTTCCATGAAATTTGCCCTGTTTTTTCTGGCAGAGTACCTCCATGTGATTATTGGCTCTGCCATGATTTCTACCTTATTCTTCGGAGGATATTTAGGACCCTTTGAAGCTGCAATAGGCGTGCAGGATTGGGCGATGGCCTGGCAAATAACCTGGGCCGTTTCGTGGTTTGCCCTGAAGACAGCTTTTTTCACCTTTGTTTATGTGTGGGTTCGCTGGACTCTCCCTCGCTTTAAGTACAACCAATTGATGGATATCGGATGGAAAAAGTTCCTACCCCTATCCTTGCTGAACCTTGTCCTGGTTGCATTGGTTATAGCATTAATCGTGTAAACGTTTTTAGCGAAACCTTAGCACTGGCTCATTCGTTTTATCAATTACTCTCTGACAAGGTGTCAGAGAATTGAGCTTGGCATAGAATCAGCTTATATTCTACTCATAGGTACTTCAACCATCCTTGGCTAAAGGGAACTTTATGGATTCTAATTTTTCAGATCACGTTAACGGAGTGATCTCTTACAGTAGAGAAGAGGCTATCCGTCTGGGCCATGACTACATCGGCCCGGAGCATCTGCTTCTCGGACTCATCCGGGAAGGGGAAAGCCCTGCTTTACACATTCTTCAAGATCTAAGCGTAGATATGTCCCAGCTTAAGCGGGCTATCGAAAATGCAGTTAAGGGGACAATTAACCCGGTAAACCTGGCCAATCTCCCCCTTACCCGTCAGGCTGAGAAAATTTTAAAGATCACTCGCCTGGAAGCGAAGCTCTTGAAGAGTGAAATTATTAAAACAGAGCACCTCTTACTTTCTATCCTGAGAGAAGAAAATAATGTGGCTGCTCAAATTTTAGCCCGATTTGGAGTAACCTATGACATTATCCGGAGAGAATTGGACAATGGTGAAACCAAGTCTCCCCGTATGTCAGTTGCAAGTGAACCACCTGAATCTTCTGAAATGAGTACATCTTCAAGAAAACCTTCTAAATCTAAAACTCCTGTTCTTGACAATTTTGGTAGGGACCTGACTAAGGCAGCCGAAGAGAATAAATTGGACCCCATTGTGGGTCGTGAAAATGAAATTGAACGCGTAGCCCAGATTCTGAGTAGAAGGAAAAAGAATAACCCGGTTCTTATAGGAGAGCCTGGAGTAGGGAAAACGGCAATCGCTGAAGGCTTGGCCTTACGCATTATCCAGCGCAAGGTAAGCCGTGTACTATACAATAAACGAGTTGTTACCCTGGATATAGCTTCCCTTGTAGCGGGAACCAAATACCGGGGACAATTTGAGGAACGAATGAAAGCCGTCATGGCCGAATTGGAAAAGTCTCCCGATGTGATTCTCTTTATCGACGAATTGCATACCATCGTTGGTGCGGGTGGGGCCTCTGGTTCTCTCGATGCTTCCAATATCTTCAAACCTGCCCTGGCAAGAGGAGAAATCCAATGTATCGGTGCCACAACTTTGGATGAATATCGTCAATACATTGAAAAGGATGGTGCCCTCGAAAGACGATTCCAAAAGGTCATGGTAGAACCCACTTCTGTGGAGGAAACCCGAGCTATTCTGGAAAATATCAAATCCAAATACGAAGACCACCACAATGTAAACTATACCGAGGAAGCCGTGGATGCTTGCGTGCGCCTCAGTGATCGTTACATTTCTGACAGATATTTCCCCGACAAGGCTATCGACGTATTAGACGAAGCCGGAAGTCGTGTTCATATCACCAATATCCACGTTCCTAAGAATGTATTGGAACTGGAAGCTAAGATTGAAGAGGTAAAAGAACTCAAAAACAAGGTCGTAAAGAGCCAGAAATACGAAGAGGCCGCCAGACTGAGAGATCAGGAGAAAAGGCTGCTAGAAGACCTGGAACACGCCAAGTTGGAGTGGGAAAAAGAAACTCGAAACAAGCGATATACCGTATCGGAAGAGGATGTAGCCTCTGTGGTATCGATGATGACTGGTGTACCGGTAACCAAGATCGCTGCAGGGGAAATGACTCGTCTCAAGAAAATGGGGGAAGACCTCAAGGACGTGATCATTGGTCAGGACAAAGCCATCGAGAAGTTGGTTAAAGCGATTCGCAGGTCAAGGTTGGGTCTTAAGGATCCCGAAAAGCCTATTGGTTCCTTCATCTTCCTGGGACAAACAGGGGTAGGAAAAACTGAACTGGCTAAGGCCTTAGCTCGTTACATGTTTGATAGTGAAGAAGCGCTCATCCGCTTAGACATGAGTGAGTATATGGAGAAATTTACCGTATCTCGTCTGATTGGAGCGCCTCCGGGATATGTGGGATACGAAGAAGGAGGACAGCTCACAGAGCGCGTTCGCCGTAAGCCTTATTCAGTTGTCCTATTGGACGAAATAGAAAAAGCCCACCCCGATATATTCAATATCCTTCTCCAGGTTCTCGATGACGGGATCCTAACAGATGGATTGGGAAGGCGAATTGACTTTAAGAATACGGTCATTATTATGACCTCCAATATCGGTGTTCGGGAAATCAAAAACTTTGGAACAGGTGTAGGCTATAGTACCCAGACCCGTGAAGATCAGTCCGAGGAAATCCGTAGAAGCACGATAGAAGGGGCCATGAAAAAAGTATTCCGCCCTGAGTTCCTCAACCGGATTGATGAGGTGATCATCTTCAACGAATTGGATATGAGTAATATCCTGGAGATCATCGATCTACAACTCAAAGAAGTTTTTGGAAGGATTGAAGAGAAGGGCTTCACCATTTCTTTGACCACACGCGGCAAGGAATTTATCGCGGACAAGGGCTATGACAAGCAATTTGGGGCACGCCCCTTACAGAGAGCCCTCCAGAAGCATTTGGAGGATCCAATTGCAGATGAAATCCTAGCGGGAACCGTCAAGGAAGGGGATACCCTTTACGTGGACTACGATCCAGAGAAGGATAAGATTACTGTCTCCAATACCAATCCAGAGACGAGTAAGAAGAAAAAGAAATCTGAGGAAATAGAAGATGCCTAAGAATAGGCAATAGAGTCAGGATTCCCGTGTATATATATTTTATATACCGGAATCCTGAACTACCTTTCAGATCCCTTATACATTCTTGCATGCAAATTACAGATCAACTTATCGACAAAGTGGCCAAACTGGGCAAACTGACTTTTGAAGGTCAAGATCGAGAAGAGATCAAATCTGATTTTCAACGAATATTAGACTTTGTTGACAAGCTTCGTGAAGTTGATACAGAAGGCATAGAGCCGCTCATCCATATTACCCAGGAAGATACCCACCTACGGGAAGACGAGCCCCAATTGACTCTTCCCAAAGAAGCAGCTCTTCGCAATGCGCCTAAGGCAGACGGCGACTTTTTTTTGGTTCCTAAAGTGGTGAAAAAATAAGGCATTGAAGATCGTATGTATTTCAGACACCCATGGGGAACACAGAAAGGCTGTGCTTCCAGACGGGGATTTTTTGATACATGCAGGCGATATTTCTAATGGCTATCCGGATGAGGTGGAAGACTTCCTCGTTTGGTTTGAAGAGCTACCCCATCCCCACAAAATCTTTATTGGGGGTAACATGGACTTCCCGTTAGCGAAAAATTTCTCAAGCTATCAGGAAAAGCTTCCCACTAATATCCATTACCTGCAAGATTCTGGCATAAGCCTAGAAGGGCTTAGCATCTGGGGAAGCCCCTGGATTCCGACCTTTGTGGGTGTTTTCATGAAAGAAAGAGGCAAGGAAATCAATGCCTGTTGGGAGAAAATCCCTCAAAACCTAGATTTACTTATAACCCATACCCCTCCTTATGGAGTCCTGGATCGAACTTCCAGAGGAATACAAGTGGGATGTGCGGACCTGGCTCGCCAATTGGTGAGGCTGGCACCAAGATTCCATATTTTTGGTCATGTTCATGAGGCGTATGGGAGGGACGAAAACAGCTCCACCCAATCCTTCAATGTTGCCTTTCTCAATCGAAACGGATACAACTCCCCTGTCGTAATTACGATATGATGAGTGAATTAAGTTTTCCCATTTACCTGGACTATAATTCCACTACTCCTGTAGATCCAAGGGTCCTAGAGACTATGCTTCCTTATTTTATGGAAAAATATGGGAATGCTGCCAGTTCTACTCATGCCAAGGGCTGGGTTGCCTCCAAAGCAGTGGAACGAACCCGTGAGCAGATAGCCCAATGTTTGGGCGTTTCCGATCAAGAAATATATTTTACTTCCGGGGCGACAGAAGGCATCAATGCTTGCATTAAGGGAGTGGCAGAACTCTATGCTGCCAAGGGAAATCATATCGTTACCGTCCAGACGGAACACAAAGCGGTTTTGGATGTGTGTAAAAGCCTGGAAAAAAAGGGAATCCGGGTAAGCTACCTATCCGTGAATGACGAAGGGCAAATTTCATTGGATGAATTAGCGGATAGTATTAATGAGGAGACCCTATTGGTATCGGTAATGCTAGCGAATAATGAGACAGGGGTAATCCAGCCTATGAAAGACATCGCAGAAATAGTCCACGAGAAAGGCGCCATGCTGATGTCCGATGCTACCCAAGCCATAGGGAAAATTCCGGTTGATGTACAGGAACTCGGGATAGATCTGCTAGTCCTGTCCGCGCATAAATTCTATGGACCCAAAGGAGTGGGGGCTATGTACCTTAGACGAAGAAAACCTCGGGTTCGGATTCACCCCCTGCTGGAGGGAGGTGGCCATGAACGTGGAGTGAGGAGTGGAACCCTCAATGTTCCCGGAATTGTGGGAATGGGGCGAGCCCTGGAAATATGCGAAGCAGAAATGAAGGCCGAAGCTCAGCGGCTAGCACAACTTCGAGATCAATTTGAAGCACAGATGCAGCAGTTGCCTGGCGTTTGGGTCAATGGAGGTAGAAGCCCACGCCTGGCCCATGTCTCCAACCTCGCCTTTGAGGGAATTGACAGCCAAAGACTGGTAGAAGCCCTTCGAAACCTGGCAGTTTCGACCGGATCAGCGTGTACCTCTGCCATTATGGAACCCTCTCATGTGCTGAAAGCTATGGGTATACCTGATACGCTTGCTTTCAGTTCCGTCCGCTTCTCATTAGGACGTTTTACCCGAGAAGCAGAAATGACCTATGCAAGTTCCTATGTTTCGGAAACCCTTGAAAAACTCCGGGAACCCTCTCATTAAACCAGTAGCTTACTTTTGCCCTGACTATTTAGTAACAAGCTTAGTCTTTTTACGTATATTTAGCATATGAATGAACCAATGATCCAAGTGTCGGATGCTGCTTTCGAACACATTAAGTCCCTTCGTGAATCTCAAGGGTATGACGATTCCTTTGGTCTTCGTGTTAGTGTTGAAGGAGGAGGTTGTTCAGGTTTGCAGTATAAAATGGAATTTGATCAAGAAGAGCAGCCTGGGGATCAAGTCATAGAAAATAGGGGGATTAAAATCCTCGTCAACATGAAAAGCTTATTGTTTTTAGTGGGGACAGAGTTGGATTATTCTGGAGGATTGAGTGGCAAAGGTTTCCACTTCTCTAACCCCAATGCCTCCCGCACCTGTGCGTGTGGAGAGAGTTTTTCCGTTTGAAACTTGACGTTTACCATAAACTATCCGGGCCATCTATGGATGGCCTTTTTTTTGCTTTAATTTCTATGCAATTTGCAGCATAATTCAGTGTATATGGATGACATAATTATTCTAACCCTCCTGCTTGCAGGAACTGTTTTAGGACTGAGTGCCTTAGTATTCCTCTTTTTAAGAGATAAATCTACCAACTCTTAACTTTTCTTCTTTGTTTGTCGAGTTTCATACAGGAAATCCCCACAGTGGCTGGATAGAAGTTGTGTGTGGCAGCATGTTTTCAGGGAAAACGGAAGAACTCATACGTCGAATTCGGAGAGCCGAAATTGCTAATCAGAACATTCTCCTCTTCAAACCCCAAATTGACAAACGCTATGCAGAAGAAGAGATCGTATCTCATGACCAAAATAGCCTTACTTCTACAGTTGTAGCTTCTTCTGGGGATATTCTTCCACAGGTCGAAGGGGCAGATGTTGTAGGCATAGACGAAGCCCAGTTTTTTGATGATGGGCTTGTTGAGGTTGCCCGAAAACTGGCCAACTCGGGCATTCGAGTCATCATAGCAGGCTTGGATATGGACTATGCCGGAATTCCCTTTGGCCCTGTGCCCCAACTCATGGCCATTGCGGAGTTTGTGACCAAGGTCCATGCGATTTGCCAGCGTTGTGGAAGCATAGCCAATTTTTCCTTTCGTCTCGACTCAGATCAGAGCCAAATTTTAGTTGGGGAAAAAGACGCTTATGAGCCTCGGTGTAGGAATTGTTTTTATAAGGATTTTTCATCCTAATTTCTCCACAGCTCGAATAAAGCGCCCAACCTGATACTCGTCTTTACTCTCCCAAGTTAAGTACCAGACCTCTTTGAGAAAGCCCAACTCTCGAATCCATTTCTCCTGCTCAGGGTAATCCGGATGCTGAGGCCCCTCTCGTCCCCCACCATGGCCCGGAATGGTAATGAGGAATCGGTCAGCTGACTTTTTAATGGTGAACTTATAGTCATTAATTTCACCATTCAGCTTCTTGGTTTTGACTTGCAGGACTTGTTGAGAACCTTTGAATTTCACCGGATATGCTTAGCTGGAATAAGTAGGTGGACAAAGTAAAATAGGTGTTTTTTTGTTGAAACAAAAGTTTACCCTGTAGGGGTAGCCTATGGGTAGATTCATAATGCCCCCATATTCCGCCGGCGAGGTATCCAAGTTGATACCTCGCCGGCGATAAAAAGGGACGGGGGACCTTTTCAACCCATATTGGGTACCTAAAGGCACCGGGATTCTCATTTGAGAAGTAGGCCTTTGAATTCCTATAAAATGTTCCCTAAATGAATCAGAAATATCATTCCCTGATTTCTTTTGTCCAATTACCTAAGTGTCAAATTATGAATTTTATCAAAATTCATACCCCACAAAGAACCAAATGTTATTATCAAAGCGGTTATTTTCAATAGTTGTATTGCCTATCGTTCTGCGCACAAATAGAGGAACTAATCAGGAGGAGAATAAAAGAGATAGAACTAACCTTAATTTTCATTGTAGGAATCTTAAAGAATCTTAATTGAAAGCCCCTACAAAATATGGTTTACCGCTCTCAAAAAAGTTACCCTATGGTAACAAATCCTGTTGGGAGATTTTTCGCCTTATCCGACTCAGGCTTTGTGTAGTTATCCCCAAAAGAGACGCAATATGCTTTTGCGGAATGCGAGTGAGAATTTCGGGCTTCTCGGTGAGCAGAGTCAAATACCGTTCCTCGGCAGTTTTCGTCATCAGATCCATCTGATGCTGTTGCTTCTTTGCATTATCCTGTTGTTCACCAACCATAAACAAGCGACTCCCTATGGGTGTTTTTTGTAGGGTTTCGATGTTTGCTTTACTTAGCCGAAGAAGAGATGAGTTTTCCAGCGCCATAAGCTCCAAGGGAGAAGCCCGCCCTGTGGTCAAAGATAGATCATCTGCAAAAAAACTATTCTCCAAATAGATCTCCAGACAAGCATAGTTATTTTTCTTCCAGACAAAGGCCCCCACTGCCCCTACTAAGAGAAAGTAACCAGACTTCTCCACGGTATTTTCTTCTTTAATTTTTTGGTTCTTTTTGAAAGAAACTTCTTCACATAAATCTGCAAAACGCTTCCATGATTCAATGGGAGCCTCGTAAAAAGGGTCAAATACTTGTTTTAACCGATATTCTATCATTAGCTCACGTGGTGTCAGATTTCTGATTGGGCATTCATGTATTTTGGAACTGCTCAATAATCCTTTCCTGCTTATGTTTTGACAGGATTAAAGATAAATAAAATATAAACTCAGCTATAAAATGGGGGCCAAGCAATTCACCTTAATTAGCTTCTATTCTTACCTCCTGAAACATGTATGGATTATCACTGACCCTTAGGGCCTTACCACTGGCCGTAGTCACATTCTGTAGAATAACTTCCTGGGATTTGATATAGGGAAACTCTTCCCGGTAAGAATCATCCACCATTTCTTTATTGAAATTGGAAAAAATAGCCGGTCCCTCATACTCTTCCGGATGTTGGGAATCGTCGATATGAAGATTTTTGAAGGTGATCCGTTCAGGCATATAGCAGGTATAGCCAAAATCATGTTGACTGGAATACGATCCGCTAATCAGAACTGGACTGGTGGGTCTACCTCCTAAAGGCACAAACACACAATCCCGGATAATGAACTCTCCCTGCCAGGTGCTTCCATAGTCGGAACGCAGGTTGATAATACTTCTTCCCCGAATGGTACAGTTTTCAACGGTAAAGGTTCCACTGCCGATGGCATTGATACCCATATGTCCCAGGGTCGAGTTCCGAACCGTGGCATTGGCAACCCCCTTGTGGGCATCGAAGCGGGAAAGGATACAGCTGTCATAGAGCATATTCTTGCAGTAGTTGGACCCCAGGATTCCCCAGTAGGTGCGGTCATCTATATCGTTCGTCTGGCGGCAGTTTACAAAGGATACATTGACAGCCCTATTAGCTGTCAAGTCATAAGAGCCCATAGAGACGGGCTTTCCTGCCCTACCGATGGTGCGGTAGGTTTTGTGGCCGGTTAGGAGACAATTCTTTACCATGATGTAGGCACAGTCTCGAATACTGAGAAAGCCCCCATAAGGAGCTCCATGGTCTAGCTCCCCCGTTATTCGGTGTTCCAATCCATCCACCACAACATTGGAGCGCCGGATGGCAATATTGCGACTGTAGTAGGTGTACTTCGACTCAGCTTGATTGGCGATGGTGGTGAATCGACCTCCGGAAATGGTCAATGGCGTCTCATCAATGGGAAGGGCAGTCATATCGGTGATCTGATTGAAGTCCCAAATGATAGGGGCATCCATGTCCACCCTTCCCTCTTTGTCTACGGCAAAGATGTCTGTTTGTGGAGATCCATTGTTTTGATTCAATCCATATCGGATGTAGTGCATGACGTCTGAATTGGTCACGGTGATCAGACAGGGAGCTGGCAGAGAAGCATCGATTTCTGCTTGGTTCCGCTTAAGCTTTGTGATCCCCTTCAGACTAAATGGCTTTAGACTGGAACTGACCATAAAAACGGAGGAATTCCGGTTTTCTACGTTGGTATCATCAATGACAAAAGCAGCTGTTCCAAAATCAGTGTTGGTGCGGATAACTGCGGTGCGCTCCTTCCCTCCTATGAAATAGGTGGCCCCCTGGTCGGCTTCAACTCTAAGCTGTTGCTGGTTAGCATATGCGTGAGTTGCCGCAATAGCCTCTATGTCATCGGTTTTCCCGTCGCCTTTGGCGCCAAAATCACTATACTGGACCTTCCCAGCCGCCTTAAATTTTTGGACATCTTTGAGATTTACCCTAACCTCTAATTCTCCATTTTCATTGCTAATAACTTGTGTTTTCTTCTTAGTGGTGCTAATCACTACCTTTTCGAGAGGATCTCGTGTCTGGCTCCATCCAAATACTATGGAGCTTAATACACAACCTAATAAGAGCCATTTTTTCATCATGGGTGTAGGGTTTGGGTGAGAGATATACTAGTTCAACATGGCAATATCATGGCTCCTATCTAAATTACAGAAACTCCCTGGCTATAAAAAGCGCAGGGAGTTTCTAAATTTCTTTCCTATTTAACTTTTTAGTATCGCGCGTTTACTGAAATGATGGCCTCTTTTCTGTCAGCTAGTTTTCTCAACTTGTTTGCGAATCTTTATTTCTGAAAGCGTAATCTCAGGCTTTTGGCAATAGCATATTATTCAATATCCTCGGCCTGTATTTCATATGCGTATTTATAAAATCTTTTTGATGGTTCACTTGCTTCCCAATAGTCATCTATCTTATAAATATTTTTCCCGGTATCACCTTCTTTGTACACCCTAAGCGTCTCTTCCAATTGATTTTTAATAAGCACCGAATCATATACATCGAGATAGGGTTCAAGAAAGGCACCGCCAACATCAAAACCTTCCTGAAAACGTACCATCTCATTAGGAGGCAGCTGAAGTGTCTTGCTTAAGCTTGTATCAGATGAAATAAAATCTATTATAAGGGTTTGAGGGGTTAGATTCTCAATATCTGCGTCCATATTGGATACAGGGTCACAACTTACAAAAGTTATTACCATTATTGTCAATACACCGATATTTTTCATGATTGCTAAGCAAATTTTGTTGTTAATCATATAATGGAAATAATGTTCCTTATGCTTTTTCTCTCGTAGGACCATAGGCCTTCAACTAATAAGCCCCTCTCCCTTCCCTACTCCACCAACTTCGCTCGAAAGGTCCCCTCCTCAAAGCGAATCAAGCCAGAGGTGGGAGCATCCGTGGCCGTGGAAAATTCCTCTTGGCAATCTCCCCGCTGGGAGGCCGTAAACTCTATCTGACCAGAGAGTGTGCCGGTTTTAGGGTCAAAGGCATCTATCTCGACCTTTCCAGAATCGCCAAACTCAGTATGAGTATACGAACAACGGAGAAGGAGGTCTCCACAGCACCATTCGCGGTATAGTCCTCCAGGATCTTCCAACTTGTAACTACCGATTCCATCGAATCCCGGCACGTAGACCGTAATCTGCTCGATATCTATGCTGCGCTGTAGGCTTTCGATTTGGGCGTTGAGAATGAGTTCTCCGGCTTCATTAACGTAGGTATCGAAGATCCGGCCTTCCCAAAAGCTTCCATTCAAGGTCCCGGATAGCCAAAATTCGTTTCTCTGCGCTTCTTCTAAAGTAGGCTCTTCTCCTTCGTTATAGGTACATTGCACCAAACTCATGGAGAGTCCCAATATTAATAGTAACTTTTTCATTCCTATACTCCTAAATTACCTGCATTGTATCCTACAGACGGGAGAAAGGGGGGAAATGATGCATGGGGGGGAGTGGTCAGTTAGTTTGATAGTCCATAGTCGACAGTTTACGTAGGGAAAGGATAATGTTCCCATTCTAACCAACCTAGACTGTGGACTGTTGGCTACTCAACCAACTAACCCTTTTTCTGTGGACTGTCGACTATAAACTTTTATTAATCCTGCGCAATAGAATGCTCTTCCTTGACCTTGGTCTGGATGGTTTGAAGGGCATTTATTACCACTTCTGGGCGGGGAGGACAGCCGGGAACGTAAACGTCTACGGGGAGGAAGTTATCGACACCTTGGACAACGCCATATACGCGGTGCATACCGCCGGTAGAGGCACAGGCTCCCATGGCAACACACCATTTGGGGTCGGGCATCTGGTCCCAGATGCGTTTGATGGCGTGAGCCATCTTGAAGGAGCACCATCCGGCTACGATCATCATATCCGCCTGTCGGGGAGAAAAGCGAAAAACTTCACTACCAAAGCGGGAAACGTCGTATTTGGGTCCAGCAAAAGCCATCATTTCAATTGCACAGCAGGCTAAACCCATAGGCATGGGCCACATGGCATTGGCTCTGGCCCAGTTGGTGAGAGCATCTACTGTGGTGAGGGCAAATCCGTTTTTTGCGAGGGCTTTCTCTAATCCCATAGTTTTTTTATAAGTAACTCTTGATGATCTTCTTTGTTTAATCAAAGAAAGGGATTAAGACCACTTCAGGCCTCCCTTTTTATACACATAAATATATCCTACAAATAGGATGACGATAAACACCAGCATTTCGACAAAGGGAAACCAGCCAAACTCAGTTAGCAATTGCTTGTACTGAACCGCCCAGGGATACATAAATACCACTTCTATGTCAAAGAGGATGAATAGCATAGCCACCAGATAGAATTTTACTTTGAAACGCTCATGTGCTGTCCCAACAGGATCCATTCCACTTTCGTAAACGGTCTCTTTGAGTTTATTGGGGCGATAGGGTCCCAGAAGGGCAGAAAGCTGGGTAAGGAGTAAGCCCAACACAATGGCGATGGCTAACAGAATAAAAATGGGTATATATGCCTCCATGAAATACGGGTTCTAACAATTTTTTCGGGCTCAATATACGCCTTTTACCCGAAAGCCGCAGAAATTAGGAACAAAAAAAAAGGAACTTCCTATAAAAAGCCCCTTTTCACTTACAAGCGCAATGGCTTGTTAATTTTCGTTGGTAATTCCTTTGGCTTCCAACTCTTTCATCATCCTTCTCAACTTCCTGTCCTGGTACTCTCCCAAGTTACGCACGCCTACTCTTTCGGCTTCGTGAATCATGTCCAATCTTACCCCTATCTCCCTGAAAGATAGCGCACTATTGGTGGGATCAATTTTGTTACGCACGATTTCCCGGTGCAAAAGACTCTTGGTCGCCTGAATTCTGGCTTGTAAATCTGTTGAAGTCATACTGAAAATTACATTTGAAGGTATACCTATCCTAAGCTGGTTGCAAAAATAGTAAAATTTAACTTAACAAGCAATATTTTTTAACAAAAAGTTAAAAAGCCCATAATATCTTACCTCTTTTGCGGTGGAAATTTCATCGGATACGCAGCAATTGCTCCTTCTTTTGCCATTTTGATCAGACGGGGTTTGAGCATTCTCCTTCTAAGTGGGGAAATGTGGTCTGTGAAGAGGACCCCCTGAAGGTGGTCATATTCGTGTTGGATAATGCGGGCCTTCATTCCGGAGAAGTGTTCTTCCACAGTTTCGAAGTCTGGTGTTTGGTAGCGGATTCGTATAGACTCTTTCCGCATGACCTTCTCGCGGATATCCGGGATACTCAGGCATCCTTCCTCAAAAGGCCATGGGGTACCCGTTTCGTCCAACATCTTGGGATTCAAGATGGCCATCTTAAAGCCTTCCATGTTTTCTTCCTCTTCGTCCATGGGGGTACCATCTACAACGAATAATTGGAGGGCCAAGCCCACCTGGGGAGCAGCTAGCCCTACCCCCTGTGCATTGTACATGGTTTCAAACAGGTTCTCAATCAACTCAGCCAAATCTGGGTGGTCGGGTTCTACTTTTTGGTTTTTCCCTCTCAGAGCCTTATGGCCATAGCCAACAATCGGAAGAATCATAAAATTTGCCTTTTACCCCCCAAAGATAGGGGTGATAATGGATATTTCGCAACTCCCCTAGAAAGACTGTGCCTGGAGGAAGTCCTGTAAGATCAGGGTAGCACTGATCTGATTAATCAGGTGCTTATCTCTTCGTTTCTTCTTAGATGCCCCCCCTATTCTCAAAGTTTCCTTCGCCTGTTTAGAGGTAAAACGTTCATCCCACAGATGCACTTTCGCGTCTGGAAAGTTTTCTTTCATCCAAAGGGAAAACTGCCGTACCTCCTCTGTCACATGGCTATCTGACCCATCAATTCTGGTGGGATAGCCCAACACAAAGGCGTCAATCTGCTCTTTTTGCCACAATTCTTTGAGTTTTTTCCGGATATCTGAGGTATCAAAACTTCCTAGGCCCGTTGCAATGATCTGCATTGGGTCTGTCCAAGCCAGACCGGTGCGCTTACTTCCATAGTCGATCCCTATGATTCTTCCCATAGGTGGAGTATACAACTAGAACAGCAAAATACCCAAGCCCACGTGAAAATTCACAAAAAAGTAGCCTTGCAATCGATCTGTGGCTATCTCTTTGAGGTAAATACGATCTTCATTATTCCCTCCACCTAAGGTTCCCAAAATGGTGGCAAAGCGAACCCCATATTGAAGACTAAGGCCATCTCCAACCATCCTACGCTCTCCCAGGGTAATCCCTACCCCCAGGTCGTCATAGCGACCTAGCCAAGTCCGTCCATCGTCATAGAAACGTTTGTCCTTATCGTTCAACCAATAGTTTACATAAAAAACTTCCACCTCTCTGTAAGGGCCCAAAGGAGCAATGTTCCCCTTTCGTTTAAAGCTGTAGAGTCGTGTACTGAAGCTCAAGCCCAACCCTCGGATCAAGGCCTTCCCGTGCACCCCTCCTTCTCGGTCATACATCACCCCCGCCAATAGGGGTTGGATATGAGCCCCAAAAGAAAGTCTTCGGGACATCACATACTCTACATCGATCAGAGGTTGAACATTGAAGAGATAGGGAGGAAGATCTCTCCTACTCGCAATCCGAATGGCTGGGGAGACATCCAGGGACAGGTCTAAAATAGCTCTTTTCCCTTCATATCCAGGCACTTGTGCCCATCCCCCGGAACACGTACCTATCCAAATGCCTAGGCTAACAATAATATATTTCATATACTAGGGTTCAGAACTAACCTGAATCATGAGATTATAGATAGCCGATCTCAATACATCAATCCGATCCCGCATGAGAAGTTTTTGGGGATAATAGGCCAATTCTTCTCCTGTCGACAGATCAAATACTTTGGCATATATAAAGGTTAGGTGCTTAGGCGTACGGGTATACAGAATGGTATAGGGAAGCAGTACGGGAAGGAGTATACCAGCGGATATGACCAGGCCTTTTCCCGATGGCGACCGAGCCAAATTTCCTGCCTCTAGCCACATAAAGTGTTGGGTATTGTATTTTTCCACTAAATGCTGAACTTCATTGTGGTAGAGGCTCACCATATTGAGGCCTGCATGTTGATTTTTTTCGGCAAACCACTCGCTCAAAATAAGCAGGTCTTCAAAATCAAATTTTGGAGTGGCCTCGGGCCCCTTGTTGCTTACAATTTGCAAATCTATCTCCAGGGCCAGTGCATGGTCTTTTAAAATGGATTGCAAGTGGTACTCTTGGCGACTGGCTATATTAAATTGCTCCGTGCGGGAAAACCGATCATCGATTTTGAAATAGGAAGGGTTGACAACTGCTAACTTTTTCAGCCCTAAAAGATTTCCCATTCCCTTTTCTTGCTTCAGGGGCTCAGATGAAGAACTATCCTTGACGATACCCAAATTCATGGGGTGGGGTTCAAATAAGTCTCGAAAGGCTTTATCCTGAAATAATTGATATAATATTTTCCTGTATAGAGTAGAGTCCCTATGGGAATTGGGTAAGGGTAAAAAATGGTTGATAGGGTCTGGGAAATGATTTAACAGTTCTGATTGAAGGTCTTGGAAAATCAAGGTCAGCTCCGGATCTTCGGGGTGTTTTTGGTAAATATCCCAAGCATAGCTCAAGGAGAGGGCCAGGGTGGCTTTGGGAGTAAGCTGCTCAAATCCAAAGAATAGGTTTTGTGCTTTTCCTGGGATTTCTTCGTAGTTCGTGTGGATGTCATAAAACCTCCCAGAAAGTTTGTACTTGGTCAGGCCATAAAGTGCATTTAGAACAGATTTCTGTAAAAAAATATTGTTCGGGTATTCTTGGGAGAGAAGGAAACTCCAGTACAAGGCTTTTTCGTATTCACCTTCCGCTAACAACGAAAAACACGTTTCAAAGCGGCACATTTTCCGAATTTTCTCAAAATCATTTTCTCCAACCAAAAAATCCTTCTTGATGCTCCTTGACCGACCGGTATTTTGCAATAGTTTTTCCAGCCCTTCCTTTCGATCCATAGCTGCTGGGTGAGAGCTATTTATTTCCGGATCATAGGCATATAACTGGGCTGAAAAGGAGTCAGGCGATGAGGCAAAGTAAGGGGGGGGGAAGGTGAACTGATTGCTTTCTATGAAATGTGGGTCGAAGGTTTTGTCTTCATAGGCAATGTGATTGGAAATCAGGATATCAAAACACCTAGAGATCAGCTCAGGGTTGTAGCTAGAATTCAAAAATAATTTCAGGCCTTTGTGGTCGGCTTGCCTTTCTGTATTTTGAGAATACAATTTGTGCTTAAGGAGCAACTGCTTAATGGTATTCTGGTCTTTTGTTTTTTGGAGTTGAGACTCTAGTGTTTGAGAAGCCAGGAAGTAGTCCAGTTGATGTTTATCAATGATATGACTGATTTCATGGCTGAGGATATAGGCTAATTGCGCTTCATTATCCAATCGTGCTATGAGTCCCAGGTTAACTAAAACTACCCCCTGATTTGAGGAAAACGCATTTACCGAAGGGGACCGAACTGCAAAAAAGCGCAGTTTCCTTCTCAGGTCTGGATTTTTGCGGAGTAAATGATCTGCAACCTTATTAATGTAGGTGGTTACCGGGTCATTGTATAGGACTTTCCCGCTGAGTAATAATTGATTAATGTATTGATTGCTCTCTTCCCAGAATTCTTCTTGGCTTTCTCGGGAAATAGAGCTATCCCCTTCAACTACGAAGGGATTGAACTTTTCCAAAAATGCAATCTGAAAGTAGGCAGGCACCTTACCTGATGCCCGGAGGCGCTGGTAGTCGGTCATATCCTGAGCCGATAGGCTAGAGATAAGCATACCTCCCAGAAAGCTACATATACGTATCCAGCGATATAAGCGAAATTCCTGCATCAAATTTGATCTCTTACTTACAGTCTAGCTTCTGTTCCTCTATATCAAACTTGCAAACTGCCTCTTTGGGTCTGGCCATCTGAACGATTACATAAGGTTGAGTAATAGCCATGGAATTGAAGCAGTTATTTCCTGGAGATGTATGTACCACCTGCACAATTAAACTTCCATTTAATTGCTTTACCTCATCTACCTGAACGGAAAAACCACCACTATTCTTTGAGCCCATGAAACAGGCAAGCAACAATTTTTCTCCAAAGTTAATTTCAGGCAATTTTGGTACCGGAATTGTCTGGGAGTGGATTAAAGTCCAATATTTTTCCCATTCTTCTTCTGTACCAATGCAAAGGTTTTGGAAATCGGTAATTCCGCAGTAATTACCGCTGGAAACTTCTTCCAGGGAAGCAGTTTTTGATGTGACTTGATCTATTTCTGTCGTAGCTGTCCTTTTTCCCAAACAGGAATACCCCAAAATGACGACGAGAAATAGCCCAAATTTTGAAAGGCGACTAATCATCTTACCTTAAAGATACATCCTATTGCTACAGAAATAAAATTTTCTTATCCATTTGGGGCTCTTACGACTTCGATCCATTTACCTCCTGTCCTAGCATTAACAGATTTATCATACATAGCTTCACTGTACACAGAAGGCAAGTAGTACCGACCCAGATAATTGGCATTGAGTCGGATCTGGAAGGTTTTACTCTTCCCTTGGGGCAGGTCGAAAAAGGTATAAACCCGGTCGTCGCGTATATCTTGATAAGTAGGTCTATCTCCTCCCTCCTGTTGGTCGTACATGCGGGTATTCACAATCTCCCATCCAGATGGAAACATCTGGTTTAGGGCCATTTCCCGATAGGTACCCCTCCTACCTGTATTGGTGAGGGTCACTACCGCCAAAAATTCTGTCCCTTGTTCAAGCCTGCTAGGGTTTACTGGCTCACCCTTAGGACTTTTGTAAGTTACTGACAGAGTCATTCCATTCGCTTCTTGGGTTTCGTCTCCTTGTAAGGGGGTGCCCTCTTGGATAATCCGCGCAAAGAGAACCTGCCCTGTCGTGTTTTTCACACTTAGGGTACTCGATTTCTCACCAGGAAGGCCCTGTTGCCAAATAGGACTTTTGCTGTTTACCTGCTGATTTCCTTGTCCTGCAAGCCCATAGGAAAAAGATAGGGGATTGGGGGAGGCATCCAGGCCTATAAAATGGGCCATAGCAACCAGACAATAGGCAGTTGTCTGGGTACTCAACCACCTCGAGGCTGACAAGCGGTCCGAAATTATTTCTGTCAAAGGCAGGGCTTTTTCTCTGTTGCCCATTTGGCTTAGGGCGGAAACCATAATGGCACGATCTCTGAGGTCTGAGCCATAGGTGTAGGACTGTTCGGCATAGGTAGGAATGTCTACGCTTAACTCTTTTCCCATTCGTTCAGCTACCTTCTTCTGTCCAGCCAAATAGTAAGCTGCTATCAGGTGCCATTTGGCGGGAGTATACAGGCTCTTGGTTTTGCGCAAGCGGTTCATTGCGCCTACATTAGGAGAGCCTGCAAGGGCCAGTAGATACAGGCGGTAAGCCTGAGTGAGTTGAGTAGATCTCGAACGCCACTCATAGCGATTATCCGGTGTCCAGGAATTTGCCGCTCCCTGCTGGTAGCTTTTCCATTGAGAGATACAATCAAAGGGGATATTATACCCGGCCTTTTCTGCTTCCAACAGGAAGTGCCCTGCATAATTGGTCCCCCATTCGTTGATATCACCCCCAGGCCAGTAGGCGAAGCCTCCCTGTGGGGCCTGGAAGCGTTGCAGTCGTTTGATCCCTTCTCGAATATTATGGGCAACTTCCTCCCCTTGTTGCCCTTTTAGTTCGGTGAGTTGGCTGAGATATAATTGGGGAAATACACTCGAAGTTGTCTGTTCAATGCAACCGTAGGGATAGCGAATAAGGTAACGCAGACGATTTTGCAGGTTGATGGGCGGAATAGCCGAGACTTCCACAGTGGCCTGGTTACTGCCTTCTATTCCCAATGGATTGTAGATCTGCTCCCAGGTATCTCCAGGGGAAAGGGTCTTGGCAATAACCTTGGTTACAGGGGGGTTGGGCATCCGAACTTCTATATCTGTTTCATAAATGGCAGATAAATTGCCGCTACTAGCTGTAATTTTAATATGTCCAGTCCCTAAGTAAGGCTTTACCTTTAGGGAGAAGTTTGCAAGTTGGTCGCCTGCTCGAGAAAAGCTGAGCCCCTGGCTCGCTTCCCCCTCTATTTCCAGCATGTCATTGGTTTCTACCTTCACATTTACCTGGCGAATATTTTCTTCCATGGCAAAGACCGTTGCGGGTAATTGCAAACTTTCTCCAGGACCTAATACCCGGGGCAACGAGCCCAAAACCATAAGGGGTTGTTTTACAGGAGTTGCCTTTTCTGCAAAGCCATAGGCTCCTGATTCTCCGGCCACCACCATAGTCCGAACAGAGCCAATATAATTGGGCATGTCAATGGAATGCGAATTCTGCTTTCCCTTTGCCAAGGAAAAAGGTCCCAAAAATTTAACTACCGGCCGAAAGCGATTTTGCTTGCTCCTATCAGGGTCTTCTACGGCCATTCCATCCCCCCCTATACTCAATAAGCTTTTTATCTCTGCTCCATAGGCGCCTACCACATGGTCATACATGTCCCAGGTTTTTACATTCAGTGCTTCCCGTTGGTAAAAGACTGAGTGGGGGTCTGGGGTTTTGTATCGCGTAATGTCCAGCAATCCTTCATCAACCACCGCCAGCGTGTATGTCATCGCCTTACCATCAGCTTCTCCTACCTTTACTTCAAAGGGGCTGTTAGGTTCTAATTGATCCGCCATCCGAATTGTAGGTTCCAATAGCGTTTTGGGATTCTCCACGAAGAGAGGGATTACCCCATACATCCGAATAGGAAGGTCATTGGCCGTCTGGGCGTGAGGCTGCAGCAGGGTTACATGGGCATAAATATTGGGAACCATCTTCTCCGTGGTGGGGAAAGAAAACTGTGTTTCCCCTTGTTCTGCGTCCACCCAAAATGCTTCCAGCACTTCGGCTCCTTTCTCTAGACTTACCAAGGCTCTTCCCGCATAACCCGATGGGATATTCAAGGTCACTTTCTGACCTACCTCATAGGATTCTTTATCGGCCGTGAAGCTCAACATTTGGGCTCCTTCACTGCTTCCGGTACGAGCCCTTCCTCCCCATCCAGGATAATCGACGTAAACGTTAGTACCCGTTACGTGTCCCCCTGGATCTTCCACCCGAATGAGGTATCTACCCCAATCGGGCTCATTGATTTGTAGCTTCCAAGTGGCTTCGCCTCCCCGGGTTTGAAGGGTATGCTCCTGTACAGGCTGGGAATACATTTTCCCCTGATAATTTGCCAGCTCATTGTAAGATCTGTCCCACCACCACTTCCAGTCCAATTTATACACTTTCAGTTTGAGTCCTCGCCTGTCTACCTTTTGTCCTTGGTCATTCAGGGTGACTATGTCGATAGCATGGGCTTCGTTGAGGGCCAGAATATCACTCCAAGACTGGATTTTGGGAGCCTTTATGCCCACATAGGTACTATAGGGGTGGAAATCCATGGAATAATTATCCGTACTGACATTCCCTCCTGGTTCGAATACTTGCGTCCGAATGTGGGCCTTTAATCTACCAGGGGCAACGCGATCCATTGAGAAGTTGGTAGGGATAGACGCCTGCCCGGAAGAATTGAGTTTTCCTTCAAAAACAACCGTTTCTTCTCCCTCATATCTCCGAATAGGATCCCAAAAAACATACTCATCATATCCGGAAAACGAGCCAGGGTTGGCCCGGAGTGTTGCCGTTACTTTTGCGTTGAGATTATTCGCTACAGCCCCATGCAGCCAGTTGGCCTGTAACTGGAATCTATCGACCTTCGCTGAAGGAGAAAAAGATTGAGGCCCCAAGTCTAACTGAATCTTTAGCCTATTCGGAGCAATGGTTTCTACCTTAACAGTTTTATAAAAATGAGCGCCTCCTACGCTTATTTTTGCCCGGTAGTTTCCTGTAGGGGCATCTGAGTCCGTCTTAGTCGGAAAAGTATAAAAGCCTCCATTAGCAGTTGTTTTTACCTGCTGTTCGACCAACTTCCCCTTAGGATCCCGCAGTTCAAAGTTTACCGGATGTTGCTTCGGGAGTTTGCCTGCCTTATCCTCCAGGATGAAGGTGAGAAAAATATCATCTCCAGGTCTCCAAACCCCTCGTTCTCCATAGATAAATCCTTTTATCCCTTCCTGATAAGTAGAGCCTCCTATATCAAAGCGACTCAGAGATAGGGAATGGCCATCATCCAGCCTGAGATACCCTCTTTGGGAACCCGATTTGGCCAGGAGCACAAAGGGAGTCTTATCTGTGGCAATTCGGGCTTTCCCTTCTTTATCCGTTTGGGCGCTCCCAATCAACTGTTGCTGGAAGTCGAATAGTTCTACTGTTGCGTTGGCTACTGGTTGGGTGGTGACCAGGTCGCTTACAAAAAATAGGTTTCCCGCATCCCCCTGTTTCGCCACCAGTCCTAGGTTAGAAGCCAACACATTGCGTTTGACGACTCGATCCTTTCTATAGAAGGCCTTGTTACAGGGATTATCGCGCTCATCCCAATCATAGTAATAATACTCATCTTCGTACCAATAAAAGGAATTAAAGTTGTCTCCCACCTTCAACATATCTACCTCTTCCCTCCCTTCCATTTTCTCCTGACACTTGTACAAGACATCATCCGGTCTGAAGCCCAATGCTACTTCATAGATGGCCCCGGGTTCAGGTTGTACCAGTTTACTGAGGTCTAAGGCATGTTGGGTCCAGATGCTCCCTTGTCCATTGAGGTTGTTCAGGGGGACGGAACTACGGGTAATTACCTGAGCTACTCGATTAATTTCGGATCTGCCGTCCAGGTCATTCCCTTGTAAAAATTGAAGAATATTGTCTTCATAAATCTTAATAACCCGAACGTCTACTGCCTGCAATCCTATGGTTTCAAAAACAAACGGTAAGGATTCTCCTTGAGGGATTACAACCCCTTTTCCCGAAATCCGGATATCGGGCTTAGGATCTTCAAATTGAACGTCTAGCTTTTGTCCCTGCCCTAAGGATGTACCAGCAAGGTTTTCTATTCCTGGTTCAATATGCAAGGCATAGGCCCCAGATAATTGACTCTTAGGGTAAATCCTCAGAAGATTGCTGTTGACAGAAAGGGAAACAGAAACTCCCGGGATATACACCAATCCCTTTAAGGACTGATCGCTGTCCAGCGGGTCAGAGAATTCCAATTGAACGTATTGTTCAGGGTGGTTGTACACCAGTGTTCCCACATGTTTGAATGAACCCAATTTTGTAACTTCTATTTGTTGTTCCCCCGCCAAAGAGACGTCTTTTTGAGCGCCATCCCATTTGACATCTACATATTGGGTTTCGTCAGTACGGGGAATACTGTCAATGGTAAAGGCATGAACATAATGATCTTCTTCATGCTCCCAGGAAATCTCCAGGGGAGTGGTCTCCAGGTTTGCTGCAAAAATGGACTCAATCACTTCGTTTGATTCAAAGTCTCTTGAGCTTATTCTACCTGAGAGTTGATTCCATTGAAAGTTTTTCAGGTCGATATTTTTAAGGCCTGCAAACTCTACATTGAGTCCTTGAGGTAAAGTTTTAAATTGAAACTGAAAGGGGGAAGGGATATTGGGGAAACTGTCTCTTAAAGCTTTGGTTTTGAGTTCAGCCTGATATAAGGTCCCAGACTCCATGGGCTGATCAGGGACAAACTCCAGGGATCGGATGGATTTCCACTGCAGTTTACCCGATAAGTTGGGTTTGATTTTCAACCAATCTCCCGCTTCTTCCCCTACTTTATCTGCAGCGATCAACGCTTTTGTAAAGGAAATTTCGATAGGTTGCGTCCGCGATATTTCTCCCACTGTATAGCCTGATACAAAGGAAGCAAATTCTGGATTAAAGACCGCATAAGCCTCATTTTGAGTGGAGGAGCGCTTACAAGAAAAAGAAATGAGCAAGCTGAATAGAATGAATAGTGAGCTAAGTCGAGAATAGATTGCAGTATTCATGGAAAAATAGGTTGTTACCACTTGGAAATTCGAAATTACAGATTTATGTTTCCAAAGTAAAAATCTTCTTGCCTTCTTTTTCCAGGCTTGGAAACTTTATAGATACCTTAATTAATTCTTATGAACCCAATCCATAATGAAGATAGTATTCATGAAGTCAGGCGCTTTCAAGATTATTTAGGAGAGTTTGTCTATGGAGGGATCGATGGATTGGTGACTACCTTTGCGGTCGTAGCGGGTTCTGCTGGCGCAGAACTATCCATCCCTATTGTACTTATTTTGGGCTTTGCCAATCTCATAGCAGATGGGTTTTCCATGTCTATAGGGGCTTTTCTCGCCGCTCGGTCTGAGCAACAAAACTACGAGAAACACCGGCGGATTGAATATGAAGAGGTTGAAAGTGTTCCGGAGATTGAGCGACAGGAAGTTCGGGAAATCTACGAGTCCAAAGGCTTTGAAGGAGAACTACTCGATCAAGTGGTTGAGGTTATCTGTGCCGACAAAGACCGCTGGGTGGACGTTATGATGAAGGAGGAATTAGAATTGATTCAAGATACGCGTTCTCCCTTAACCATAGGCGGAGTAACCTTTGTTTCCTTTGTCCTGATAGGATTCATCCCTCTCCTTTCCTATGTGTTTAGAGATTTCTTTGGATTGGAAACTTCCCAATTGTTTTGGACCTCTTGTGTGTTTACTGCTTTGGGATTTATTGGGATTGGGTGGTTGAAAGCCTATGTTACCCAAAGTTCTATCTGGAAAGGAATAGGACAAACGCTGCTACTCGGGGGAGCAGCAGCGATTGTTGCCTACTATGTGGGGGATCTGTTGGAAAAACTGCTGGGTTAAGTCAGTTTTCCAGCGGGCTTGCTTCTGATAGAAAGGCTTGTTTTAAGAGGCCCTTCTATATCAGGGAGGAATTTCCGTGGGAAGGGATCTTCCTCATCTGGTTTAAGGGGAAGAAAACGGGGTATAAAGGGTTATTCAACGGTACATAGCGCATCTCTCCGAGGGAGGAGTGGATGGGCCAAGAGATTTTTTTCCCTGGGAAGACTTCTATATCCCATAACGGGTGCCAGTAAGGGGATTTCTTCTTCTGCATCTCCCACCTGAACGACCTTTTCAAATTCCAGGATATGTCCTTGCGCATCCCTTATAACTAACTTGACGGTATATTCACCTGGTACCAGATACATATGAGAAGAATAGGCACCATAGCTTTGAACTCCCTCTTCGAAAGTCCAGGTAAAAGTAAGAGGTGTTTCTGAACTAGATTGAGAAATGATTACCCCACAGCTTACAGAAAGAGGAGGAGGTCCAGGCGTGTATTCAACGAAGAATCCATCGACGTTTGAAAAGGGTTTTACAGAATTCTGAGAATAAGAACCTTTAGCGAAAAAGGTAAGGAGAGTGCATAGGGTAATAGCTACCCTTGAGAGATGTACGATGTGCATGATTACTACTTTAGATGTCCAACAAACGGCTTTCCAGACGCCAGGATAGGTGATGTGTGCAGTAAATCTATCCAGTCAAATGTCAGCCTTGAAAAAGTGTATGTGCTAATTACTTTTACAAAAGTAGGGATTTAATTTTAAAAATGGAAATATAAATTAAATAAATAGAATATTTATTGAATCTTATAGCATTTAGGGAATACCCTTAACTTCCATCCTGCCCTTCAATTCATAAATTATTCCCTATTTTCTTCTGCTTTTGGATCAAAAATGACTCGACTGCGTATATTTGCCCCATGAAGAGCATTTCCTCCACTTCATTTAGTTTTCCTTACCAGGTTTCGAGGTACCAGGGTAAGGTAAGAGATGTATACAACATCAATGAAGAACTCCTAGTTATAGTCGCCTCCGATCGCATTTCTGCTTTTGACCACATTTTACCTCGTCCTATCCCCCTAAAGGGTCAGGTGCTCAATCAGACCGCTGCCCATTTTTTTGAAGCAGTGGGAGATAAGGTACCCTCACACGTCCTAGCAGTACCAGATCCCAATGTGACTATTGGCAGAAAATGTAAGGCCTATCCTATCGAGGTGGTCATAAGGGGCTATCTGGCTGGCCATGCCTGGCGGGTATATGCCTCAGGAGAGCGTGTCCTCTGCGGGGTAACGATGCCCGATGGAATGCAGGAAGGGGATGCCTTTCCAGAACCTCTAATTACTCCAGCTACTAAATCGCAAATTGGGCACGACGAGGACATATCTGAACGTGAAATACTCAAATCGGGCTTAATTGGCGCAGAAGAATGGGAGCGTATCAAATATTACGCCTTTACGATGTTCGAATTGGGACAGAAAATGGCCCAGGATAGGGGCTTAATTCTGGTTGATACCAAATATGAATTTGGCTATATAGAAGATGATATCTTCGTGATCGATGAGATCCACACCCCGGATTCATCGCGGTATTACTTTTTAGAGGGGTATGAAGACCGACAGGCGGCAGGAGAAAAGCAAGCTCAACTCTCGAAAGAATTTGTGCGAGAATGGTTGATGGCCAACGGCTTTCAGGGAAAGGAAGGACAACAAATGCCCACGATGGATGATACCTTTGTTGAAACCGTAAGCCAGAGATATGTCCAACTTTACGAACAGGTAACAGGTCAGGCTTTCATTGCGGGTAATTCCGATCAAATAGAGGAAAGAATCATGGACAATACACTCCCTGTTTTGAAGGAGTTGCTTTCCTAATAAAACTTGAGTTTTGGATAACAATCCCTTTATTACCAGGGAGTTATTAATAACTATGTTCCTTTCCTGATGAGTTAGCTACCTTTTTTAGAAAAACGTGAAATCGCAAAATACCCCCCTTTTTATTCCCCCCTGCAGTAGTAGGGGGGAAAAGAAGGGGGGTACACAAGCCCCCCCGGTTCCCAACGAATTTTGCAGGCCTACACACCTAAGTTTGTAATTTTATCCTAGCTTCTTATCCAAAACTCAGGTTAATATAGACTCCTTTTTGAAGATATGGATATATTAAAAATGGCCTGGAGAAAAATTTCCAGGCCATTTTGATATATCTTCAAATGATCTTTATCTGCTACTGCCGATCGACGATCATGCCTGCAGCTACAGTTTCATAAGTAAATTCATCAACGATGATGACACTACCAGTGGAACGATTTCTCTTGTAATCATCGTGCATAAAAGGGACAGAAGTCCTAACACGAATACGACCGATATCGTTGAGCCCAAGGGAGCGATCACTTTCGTCTCTATGGAGGGTATTGATATCCACTTTGTACCGTACATCCTTGACAATACAACGAGCGTCGCGGGTGGTATGGCGGATAATATACTTCCCATTAGGAGTAAGTGGCTTTTCATTCATCCAGCAAACCATCAATTCCAGGTCCTGGCTTACTGTAGGCCTGTTTTGAGGCTTGACAATCATATCTCCTCTGCTGATATCAATTTCATCTTCCAATCTGATGGTTACAGACATAGGAGGATAAGCTTCTTCCAAAGGTCCGTGGAAAGAGTCTATAGACTTAATCTTCGTTGGGAAGCCCGATGGCAGAACTACTACTTCGTCTCCAGGCTTGAGGACACCTCCAGCTACTCTTCCAGCATATCCACGATAATCTCTGTGGGTATCGGATTGGGGACGAATTACATACTGAACGGGGAAGCGCACATCAACAAAGTTGTAATCGTGAGAGATGTGAACGTTCTCCAGGGTATACAGGAAGGTGCCTCCCTCATACCAGGGCATATTCTCAGATTTATTCACCACATTATCTCCAACAAGTGCACTCATTGGGATAAAGCGAATATCGGGGATATCCAGTTTAGAGGAAAAAGACTCGTATTCTTCTTTTATTTTCTCATACTGCTCTTCACTATAGTCAACCAAGTCCATCTTATTGATGGCTACAATCAAGTGTTGGATTCCCAGAAGAGAAGCGATAAAGGAGTGGCGACGTGTTTGCTCTACTACTCCATTTCTTGCATCGATCAAGATAATGGCGAGATTAACAGTAGATGCACCCGTAACCATGTTCCGGGTATACTGGATGTGTCCAGGTGTATCTGCGAGGATAAACTTACGATCAGGCGTAGCAAAATATCTGTAGGCTACATCAATCGTAATTCCCTGTTCGCGTTCCGCTTTCAGGCCATCTGTTAAGAGGGCCAAGTCCAGGTAATCGTCTCCTCTATTTTTAGAGGTTTGCTCAATTGAGTCCAATTGATCCTGGAAGATAGATTTTGTATCATAAAGCAAGCGTCCAATCAGCGTACTCTTTCCATCATCCACACTCCCTGCTGTAGAAAATCTTAATAAGTCCATTTATAGTTTATATTTTTTTTGCTGTTTATAAGAAAGAAATAACACGAGTCTAGAAGTAACCCTGCTTTTTGCGGTCTTCCATGGCACTTTCAGAACGCTTGTCATCTGCTCTTCCTCCACGCTCGGTTTCACGGGTAGCAGCGACCTCTTCTATAATGTCATCAATGCTTTTGGCTTCGGAAAGTACAGCCCCTGTACAGGTAGCATCTCCAATAGTCCTAAAACGAACTTCTCTCTCCTCATAAGTTTCCTCTTTTACCAGAGTGATAAAAGGATTCTCTGCCAAGAATACCCCATCTCTTCTAACCACACGTCTTTTGTGGGCAAAGTAAAGACTAGGCAATTCTATCTCTTCTTTTTTGAGGTACATCCATACGTCTAACTCAGTCCAGTTACTAATAGGGAAAACGCGGAAGTTTTCTCCTGGAGCAAGGTACCCATTGAATAAGTCCCACAATTCTGGGCGTTGGTTTTTGGGATCCCACTGACCAAATTCATCTCTATGTGAGAAGAAACGCTCTTTGGCCCGAGCTTTTTCTTCATCTCTGCGAGCTCCTCCCAAACATGCGTCGAATTTATGACGGGAAACCATATCCAGTAGGGTAACACTTTGGATAGAATTTCTACTGGGGTTAGGGCCTTTTTCTTCCTGGGCCAAGCCTTTGTCAATAGATTCTTGAACAGAACCTACGATCAATTCGGCTCCCATATCTGATATGAAACGATCACGGAATTCCAAAGTCTCTTGGAAATTGTGTCCCGTGTCTATATGCATCAAGGGAAAAGGAAGACGGGCAGGATGAAAGGCTTTTCTAGCAAGATGTGCAACAGTAATAGAATCTTTTCCACCAGAGAATAACAAACAAGGGCGCTCAAACTGAGCTGCTGTCTCGCGTATTACATATATGGCTTCTGATTCGAGCTGTTCTAAATGGGTGAGTCTATAATCCATAAAACATTTTATGATTAAATAGGATTGAAAACGGCTATGAGTTATTAAAAATAATTAATCCGAGAAAGGCTCTGGGATTGAGTTGTTTAAATTATGCGTTGAATTGAATAAGGGGAAGGAGTTTGGTCAGAAATTCTTCCCGACAGGTATCCAAATCCTTAACATTGGTGTCGAGTTCACAGAAGGGAGATTCCGGTACTTCGTAGGGGGCATCTATTCCTGTAAATTGCTTGATTTCGCCTGCACGCGCTTTTTTGTATAAGCCCTTGACATCGCGTCGCTCGGCAGTTTCCAGAGAAGCATTAACATATACTTCCAGGAAGTTATCTGGCCCCACGATATTTCTGGCGATGTCCCTTATCTTATAAGTAGGACTTACAAAAGAACAGAGGCAAATAATTCCTCCTTCAAAGAAAAGCTTAGCCACTTCGGCTATCCTTCTTATGTTCTCTTCTCTATCTTCTTGGGAAAAGGTGAGGTCCTTACAAAGGCCCATCCGGACATTATCTCCATCCAGTAATTTGGTGAAGTAGCCCATTTTGTGAAGAGAGCCTTCTACGGAACGAGCGATAGTGCTCTTTCCTGATCCAGATAGACCCGTAAACCAGACTACCTGAGCGCGTTGTTCAAGCTGCCTTTCCTTATCCACTCGAGCAAGGATTTGATCGAAAATTGGATAAATGTGCTCCATTGAAATGCAATATTAGCCTATATATTACTATTGGCAAAATAAATCGTTGACTTTCCCTGTTGGGAAATTGCTAGGTAGTAAGGTAGTAGGGGAATTATAGGGGTAGTGGAATAACTTAAGCGCATATCTTAACAGACTAGAATGCATTTCTGCGCACTTTATTCCCGAATGCAGTCAAAAAGATAATTTTGAGATCCAGCATAAAGCTCCAGTTTTCTATATACCACAGATCATGACGAATTCTTTCCAGCTTTTGTTCCTCCGTTTCCGTTGGACCCCTCCAGCCATTCACCTGTGCCCAACCTGTAATACCAGGTCTAACATAGGTTCTGAACATGTATTTCTTTACGTGATGTTGTAGCTCAGAATTCAAATTCACTCGGTGAGGCCTTGGTCCTACCACGCTCATCTGGCCGAATAGCACATTAATAAATTGTGGAAGCTCATCCAGGTCTCTCTTTCGCAAAAACCTACCCGCACGAGTCACCCTGGGATCGTCCTTGGTCGTAGAACGCGTGCCATTTGAGGGATCCTCACAGAGATCTGTATACATTGTCCGAAACTTAAAACAAGTGAATTTATTTCCGCTGAGCCCTTTCCTAACGGGTTTGTAGAATACCGGGCCTTTTGAATCCAATTTGATCCATAGAGCTATTGCGATGAGAAAAGGAGAAAAAAGGATCAGAATAAACATCGCAAAGGCCATATCGAACAGACGCTTCAAGAAATAATTGTGAGAGGAGTCTAAGGGGATGTGGTGCATCTCGATAATGGGTATCTCATCCAAGGTATACGCTTGGTGATTGATCCCAAAAGAGTTTACAAAATCGGGAATCACATTGACCCGTATGCCCTCAAAATCTGCCGTTTCAATAGCATATTTGATCTCTTTCTCCTGATAAGAGGGTAGCGCTATGACAATTTCGTCTACTACGGTTTTATTTAACACTTCTGGCAACTCCTCTACCCGACCCAGGACATTTATCCCGTTACTAGATACTTTGTTGTCGAGAAATCCGACTACCTCATAACCTAGGTGTTTATTTTTCTGAGTAAACTCATATACCTTTCTTCCCTTTTCCTCTGCTCCCAAAATAAGCAGCTTAGAGGAAAAGTTGGAGCGTTTGATGGCCATTAAAGAATTGGAGGATAAGAGGAAAAATAGAAAGCTAAAGGTTGAGAATAGCAAGGTTGTACCCAAAACCATATTTCGCGAGTATTCATCTTCTCCAAAGAGCATAATAAGGGGAGAAGTAATCCCTAAAAATAGGAAGTAGTTGAGTAGTAAGTCTTTCAATCGCTTCTTGAGCTTGTAGCGCACATATACTTCCTGCGGGCCATTGATAAATACAATGGATAACCAACTGAAATTGAAGAGAACCAATAAGAGAAAATAACCAGACTTAATCAGAACTCCTTCACTCCAGTAGGATACTATAAAGAAAGCCAGATTGAGTAAAAGAATCTCAACCAAAAAGTAGGATAGTAAAATTCCCTGTTTTTTAACTTTCATTTGCTAACTAATTATGTTCCGTAATTTTATATTATTTCTCCCACAGAAATTTAAATACTTTCATGAAGTGCTAAAAAAGGGTATAATATGGTTTAAATTCTCGTCTTAAGGGGAGCAGATTTTATCACAAAAAGTCCGACTATACACCCCGTGGGGTAAATAGTCGGACTTTCTGTGATTTTTTATGTAGGAGAGTTGTCTCCTAAGTCTGTGATAATGAAGTTAGAATGCGTTGATTCGGGTCTTCTTTCCAAACACAGTCATGAAGATGATTCTCAGGTCGAAGAAGAAGTTCCAGTTTTCTACATACATTAGGTCATGGCGGACGCGTTCTTGCTTCTGCTCTTCGGTTATGGTAGGACCTCTCCAGCCATTCACCTGAGCCCAGCCCGTTATACCGGGTTTTACATAGTGGCGGAACATATATCTATCCACGTCGTGCTGAAGTTCCGAGTTGAGGTTTACACGGTGTGGGCGTGGTCCTACTACACTCATATCTCCTAATAAAACATTGATAAACTGTGGAAGCTCATCCAGGTCTTTCTTTCTGAGGATCTTTCCCACACGCGTCACCCTTGGATCATCCTTGGTAGTGGACTTGGAACCATTCTTAGGATCCTCACACATATCCGTATACATGGTGCGAAATTTAAAACAGGTAAACTCTTTTCCCCCAAGCCCTTTTCTCACAGGTTTGTAGAAAACAGGTCCTTTAGAATTAAGCTTAATCAAGGCTGCAATGGTCAACAACACTGGCGATAGTAACAGTAAGACTGTTCCCGCGAATAGGATGTCAAATATCCGCTTTAGGAAATAATTGTGAGAAAGATCCAGGGGAACCTGGTGCATTTCAATTACGGACATACCATCTATCTGAACAGCAGCTTGGTTAGTTCCAAAGGTAGGCTGCACTACATCAGGTATCACATTGACTCGAATCCCATTGAAGTCAGCTGTCTCAATTGCATACTGAATCTGCTTTTCCTTAGTGGATGGCATCGTGATGACTATTTCATCGATTGCAGAAGTCTCCAGGACTTTAGGTAAGTCATTGATATTACCCAGAACATTGATTCCATTGCTTTGGACCTTATCGTCTAAGAAGCCCACAACTTCATAGCCTAAGTGTCTATTTTTTTGTGTGAAATTAAATACCTGCTTGCCCTTTTCTTCTGCCCCTAAAATTAGTACGCGTGAGGTGGAGCGGTTTCTCCTGGCCAAACTAAAGTAGTTGGAGGAAAATAAGAAGAAGAGAAAACTCATAGCGGAAAACAACAGGGTAGTTCCGAAGATCATGGTTCGGGAGTACTCATCTTCACCAAACAAAAGTAAAAGAGGAGAAACGATACCCAACAACAAAAAACAATTTAATACGTGATCTTTAATCCGCTTCTGGATCTTATATCGTAAATACAACTCTTGAGGACCATTAATGAATACGATGGCCATCCAACTCACGTTGAATAGGGCAATAAGCATTAAATATCCGGGACGTATCACTTCCCCATATTTGAAGAAGGAAACTGTGAAAAAGGCTAAATTCAGGAGAAGCAATTCAGCGAGGAAATAGGTAAATAAAACGCCTTGCTTTTTGACTTTCATTTTTTCTTACTTGTGGCTAATTACTTGAAATAGTTGTTCTAAGGTTAAAGTCTTTCCCAAAACGAATGTGCTACTACTAGAAGAAATTGGAAAAGATCGTTTTGTTGTCCTCAACAGATTGGGATAAATACTTCCCTCTGTTGCAATGAGTAAGCGACAGCTTTAATTTCTTACTACGTAAATCTATATTATTTACCCAGTAGAAATTCAACAGAATTCACGAATTGCTAAAAAATCCATGGAAACGGTAAAAAATCTTACATAGAATACCATAAATCAAATTAATCGCTCTATGAAAGACCTCTTTCCCATTAAACTCTGCTAGGAATCCAACATACTCGGGAGGCAGAATATGTGTTAAGAAGTAGGGATTGGGGAAAATATAGGTGAATCGAGTTTCCCGATCGTTTGGAAGGATGAACCTCCCTGCTGAGGTGGTAAAAACTAAAATTTTTCATGTGCGGCTAATATTAATGCAATTACTATAGTGATGTGTGCTTCATTTATTAAGACGATTGACTCGAAGAAAGTCATTGTCTATTTTCAATCTGATGCAAATATAAATGATGATATTTTAATTCGCAAATTAAATTAAACGAATTTCGTTTAATGCGCGCGCAATTGCTTGATTCCTCAAGTCCTGATTTCCCAGTAAAGTGATTCAACCATTCAGAACGATTATTTCCCTGATCAGGCAGGACAAGTAGAAAGTAGAGACCTCAACTAAGTACAAGGACGCTTTCTTCTCGTTAAATTAGCAGGT
The DNA here is from genome assembly GCA_965263105.1 of Bacteroidia bacterium. Classification (GTDB taxonomy): domain Bacteria; phylum Bacteroidota; class Bacteroidia; order J057; family J057; genus JBCCTX01. Next base: position 311,942 of record CBDHGL010000006.1, read on the forward strand.
GTGATTAGGTTGATCAAACGTCGGGTCCTAAAGTATGTAGCTGTTATGAAAGCACCTTTAACATGTTCTTTGCTGGTGAAGTACCTAAAAAACCAACAATAAGGAAACCTTATTGTTAGAAATTTTTCAGGTCCAGGTAAAAGGGTAATCAATGGATATGGTAGTAAAAATTGTAAATTGAAATTACATTTTTTGACGACACGATATTCCCTATTCTTTATTAGCGCGAAACCAGGTTTTTTTTCAGAAAAAGGCCTGGTTTTTGAGGAACCTGCAGAACTGTAATGCTGAAATATTCAAATAAAATATATAGTAGGTAATATAATTGATATTTTTACATATTTTATTGAACATATATATTTTAATTTGGTTTTCTATTAGGTTGAATATTTCCATACCTGGCGAAATGCAATAATATACTATCCATTTCGCTATTATAGGATAGCTAAAAGCCAAATGAAAATGGGCCTGAATAAAATATTCAATAAAGAAACTGGGAAAAGTACTGCTGTATATGTCTGGTATTGTGAGCGTTCGGAATAATGTCAACTTGCTAAAAAAAGTCCTCCTTTTATTGGTAGGAACGGGGTTTTTAGTTGCCTATGTCCCTCATATTTTGCCTCCATTTGGATTAGATTCTGTGGAGGCTATTGGTCCCTATTTGAACAACAACTTCCCCCCCAATAGACCAAGTGGAAATGCCAATTTCGCTACAGAAATTGCTTATCCCGACCTATCATTTAACAGTCCTGTAAATTTACGGAAGGATACTATAAACAACCGTATTTATATTGCTGAAAAAAGAGGGAAAGTTGTCTCTTTTGAAGACGTACCGGGTGTGAATTCCACTACTACCGTATTAGATATTGAAGTTAATACTACTCAAGGAACAGGGACCAATGGTTTGACGGGTTTTATACTCCATCCAGAATTTGGTAAACCTGGCTCCTCTAATAGGGGATATTTTTATGTGTATTATCGTCATACACCTGATACTGCCCTCAGACACATTGATACGATTGCATACAGGAGATTGGTAAGGTACAATATCCCTGATGGTTCTAATGTCGCTGACCCCAATTCAGCCACTGTTTTAATCAATCAATTCGCTAGAAGTCATATCCATGGGGGCGGAGGGATGTTTTTTGGCCCAGATGGATTCCTTTACCTGGGCTTGGGGGATGAGGGACTATGTTGTGAACAAAACTCCACTCAGCGCTATGATCAATGGCTCTTTGGAGGAGTCCTTAGAATAGATGTAGATCAGGATCCCAACAGGAGCCATCCTATCCGCAGGCAACCTATCTCTAATGGGGTTATCCCGGCTGGCTGGCCCATTTCTTTCACAGCCAATTATTACATTCCTAATGACAACCCTTGGATTGATGAAAATGGGGCTTATTTAGAAGAATTCTTTGCCATTGGGATTCGCCATGCCTATTCCATTAAGTATGATCCCGATAGAGGAGAAATCTGGGAGGGAGACATTGGGGAACTTACTTTTGAAGAAATCAATAAAATTGAAAAAGGAGCCAATTACGAATGGCCTTTTCTGGAAGCCGGCAAGGTCCATCTTACGACCCTCTCTTATGAGCCAAATAACCTCGAAGATGTATTGGGAACCCGTAAAGGGCCGATTGTTTCCTTAGATAGAAACACTTCCAATGGAGTGATCGCCGGGGGCGTATATAGAGGAGATTTGTTCCCTAGTCTTGTGGGAAAGTTCTTATTTGCTGATCATGCCCAGGGCACTATATACATCATAGATGCGGAAGAACAAGGACCTATTACGCAAGACGATATTACGCTTGTTGCGTCCATCCCAGGATCTTATGGTAACGCGGGTATCTCCAACTTTACCTTTATGCCAGATGGGGAGATCTATATCACCAAAATGAATGGAAATGGCGCAGATGGAGGAAGAATTTATAAATTGATTACCCAAGGTACTCCCAATCCAGAGCCTCCAGCCTTATTGTCTCAGACTGGAGCATTTTCGAACTTAGCGACTCTCACCCCTTCTGCTGGGCTGATTCCTTACGAAACGCAGGCTCAACTATATTCCGACGACGCTTTAAAGAAAAGGTGGATTGCGATTCCCAATGATGGGACACCCGACTCACCTGATGAACAAATTGTATTTTCTGCGGACAGTGTGTGGTCTTTCCCAGAAGGGACTGTGTTTATCAAGCATTTTGAACTTCCTTTGGATGCCAATAACCCTAGTTTGACTACCCGCCTGGAAACGCGCTTTACGGTTTTAGGCCCTAATAAGGAATACTATTCAGTGACCTACCGATGGAATGAAGCTCAAACTGATGCAAATTTGCTCACAACCAGTGAAACAAGAGATATTTCCGTACTAGATGAAGAAGGCAAGTCTTATGTACAAACCTGGACTTTCCCGAGTCGAATCAATTGCTTTAGTTGTCATACCTCTAATACAGGTGGGGTACTGGGATTCAACCCTCAGCAACTTAATGGGGAAATGTTGTATCCCTCTACGGGTATTGTAGCCAACCAATTGGAGACCTTAAATCATTTGGACTTATTCCACGAAGACATTGGAGATCACGAGCAGTATTTTAAATCCAATGCCCTATCCGATCCCAATGCGACACTTGAGAAAAAAATCCGATCCTACCTGGATGGAAACTGCTCAAGTTGTCATCAGCCCAATGGCGTAGAAGGGGCCTTTGATGCAAGAATTGCTACTCCATTGTCAGAGCAAAAAATCATCGGTGCCGTTTCAGAAGGTCCCAATTCAACCCATCCCTTTGTCGTAGCTCCTGGAAACACCCAGGAATCAGGCATGTGGGTACGGGATCAAAGCCTTACGAATAATCTGATGCCTCCCATTGGGAGAAATCGGGTAGATGAGCCCTACATTACGGCCCTTACCGAATGGGTGAATGGTTTGGCCCCTACACAGGCCACACATTATGAAGTGGGGGAAGTGGGACAAGCATCTGTAGGTAGCGATTGGAAGACAATCAACCTCCAAAGAGTCTACACAGATCCTGTTCTTATTGCTGGAGCGGTAAGCAACGGAGAAATGGATCCCCTGGTAGTTCGTATTCAAAATCTTAACTCGAACACTTTTCAAATCCGACTGCAGGAATGGGATTGTGAAGATGGGACTCATGTAGAAGAACAAGTTGCCTACTGGGTTATGGAAGCAGGGGTTCATGAATTACCCAATGGAAAAAAACTCATCGCTGGGAACCAGTCCAGCGTAGGGAGTACCCTATCGGGTGTTAGCTTTTCTGAAGCCTTTGGCACTGCCCCTTTATTATTTACTCAGCTTTCCAGCTATGCGGAGTCTGATGCTGCCCTGAGTCAGTTTGACCCCTCTTCTCTCACCAATGAAGGATTTTCTGTCCGTATCGTTGAGAAAGAAGGAGGAGGGACCCATGCTGCAGAACAGGTATCATGGATTGCTTTGGAGGAGGGAAGAAATAATAGGACCTTTGGTTTTGAAGCCAGTACCCTTATAGGGGTAGGTTCTTCGAACTATGTCCTCACCCACCAACAGAGTTACAGTGGGAACCCACTTATTTTTGCCTCTCAAGCCTCTACCAATGAGTCGGATCCGGCTTCTTTCCGGTACATGGGAACTAATCAAACTGATCGCAAAACCACTATTTTCCTCCAAGAAGAAGTCTGCGGTGATGGGGAAAACACGCATAGCGGAGAATCTATACACTATTTCCTTTTTGAAAGACCTGCTAAATTCTATAGCCTAAGAGATCCTGCCACTAATCAAGCTCCTGTGGCTGCCATTGCCAACAGTTCCCAGGGAGGTATGGAGCCGATCTCTATCGATTTCGACGGAAGTGCCAGTTTTGATCCTGACAATGACCCGATCACCTATCAGTGGAATTTTGGAGATGGAAGTACAAGTACAGAGTTACTCCTTAGTCATTTGTATGATGAGCCTGGAGAATACACAGTTACCCTGACTGTAACGGATATTTTGGGACTCTCCCATACAGATTCGGTCCTAATTTCCATCACACCCAATACGGATTTCACCCCTCCGACAATTCCTGCCAATCTTACCGCTGGGGAGATTACTCAAAGCAGTATCAATCTGCTCTGGGATCCCTCTACAGACTCTGAGAGTGGGGTAGCGGGATATTATGTGTATCAAAACACCCTCAATAACCAGGTAGGAAATGTAACGACCCCTGGAATGCTCGTCGAAGACCTCGCCTCCTCCACAGAGTATCTGTTTTGGGTGGTGGCTTACGACGTCGCAGGTAACCTATCTGATCCTGCAGGACCTCTATCAGTAGTAACAAAAGATGGTGCCCCAGAAGCATGTAGCGATGTGGTCAACCTCGCTCTGGGAAAATCTGCCTCCCAGTCTACCGTTTATGGATTTGGTATAGCCTCTGTGGCTGTAGATGGGGACAAAGATGGAACTCGTGGTCCCTGGGAGAATGCCTCTATAGCTCATACTACTCAGGAGAATAGACCCTGGTGGCAGGTGGACCTAGATACCTTGGCGAGGATTACCCAAATCAGGCTTTACAACCGAACAGACTGTTGCAAAAACCGTCTTCGGGATTTTTACCTACTTTTCTCAGACGAACCCTTTGATGCAGAGGCAACTTTGGATGAGCTATTAGTAGACCCCAATGTTTCGGTTGTGCCTCAGGTAGCTGCAGTAGGGGATTCTCTCTACTTGGAGGTAGATGAAGCCGCCAGATATGTTCGCCTTCAGATCTCCTTTACTACCCTCTTGCATTTCGCCGAAATTGAAATATATGGCTGCAATAGTGGTACCTGCCTCAATCCTCCCTCTGTAACAGTTACTCCCTCTGACGCCCAATCTTGTGGAGGAACAGGAAGCGTAGACTTGATCGCAACTCCTAGTGGTGGCACCTGGACCGTACGTGATGCCTTGGGGAACAAAGTTCCAGATGTAAGCGAGTTAGAACCCGGTTTCTACTCCTGGCAGTATGCCTTTTTTGCCTGTACAGAACAGGGGAGCTTTACCATAGATGGACCAGAAGAGCCAGTGGTTACCATTGATCCTGCCGGGCCCTTTACCAATGATCAGCCTGTGCAAACCCTTACAGCTAGTCCTGAAGGAGGAACCTGGGGAGGTGCAGCTAATTCTCAAGGGCAGTTTGACCCCGGGATGGGAGAAGGTAATTATGAAGTATACTATACCTTTACCAATACCAACAGTTGTTCCGTAACAGATACCTTGAATATACTGGTTACCTTGTTGGAGGACCAGGAAGCTCCGTCTACCCCGACAAATTTCACGGTTACCGATTCAGGCTTTACCTATATCACCCTGAGTTGGGATCCTTCTACAGATAATGTCGGCGTAGCTGGGTATTATATCTATCTCGATGGAAACAATTCACCTCATGATACCATAACGGTAGGAACCACTGCAACCCTTAACGACTTGAATTCTGGAACCCTATATCAGGTTGCCATAAGTGCCTTTGACCAATCAGGTAATATCTCCTTACAATCCCAAGGAATTAATGTAACAACCCTTTCTTGCAATGTGCAAATCACGGAGACCACTTCAGAGATGGAATCGGGATGTGAAACAGGAGATGCTTCTATCACAATCAAGGCCAATGGTGATAGTCTGGAGTACAGTATCGATGGAGGGCAAAGCTATCAACAGCTAAATGTCTTCGAAGGGTTAGGAGCCGGAACCTATCAGATATTCGTTCGGGAGGCTAACCAAAGCGACTGTTTGGATTCTACTCAAGTTACTATAGATGAGTCTGCCAAACCTCAGATCATTTCGACCAACAACTCTACAGATCCCACTGCTTGTGGTGCTGAAGATGGATCAATCGTCATCTTTGCAGACGGAAGTAACTTAGAATATAGCATAGATGGAGGAGGTAGTTACCAGGTATCCAATATCTTTGCTGGCCTGGGAGGAGGCTTATATCCCCTTGCTGTGAGAGACACCGCCAATCCTTCCTGTATCGCACGAGACACGGTTACCTTTATTGTACCCTCCCTACCTGAGATTGTCGCCGTAAACCTCCTGAACCCCAGTGCCTGCGATCCCTTCTCAGGATCCATATCTTTGGAAATGTTGGGAATCAACCTAGAATATAGTTTTGACGATGGAGTTAGCTACCAGGCAGTCCCTATGATGGAAAATCTTGGGGCAGGTAGTTATTCGATACGCGTGCGCGAAATAGGGTACACAGATTGTTTTGTAGATACGACAGTATCCCTAGAGGAAGGCCCAGGTCCTTCTATATCTTTTATTGATATAATCGGATCTTCCGGCTGTACAGAAGGTGATGGAATTTTATCTATCCAGGCTGCAGGAGATAACCTGGTCTACAGTATTGATGGGGGAACAAGTTTCCAGGATTCGGCGACTTTTACAGGCCTATCTCAAGGAACTTATTTTGTCGTTGTTCAAGATCAGGATAACTCAAGCTGCTCTTCCTCCGATACAGCAATTGTAACTGGGGTTGGTGCTCCGATTATTGACTCTCTTGATGTGATAGAACCGATGGACTGTGGAGAGGTTCGGGGTTCTATTACCGTTTTTGCCTCCGGTGAAAGCCTCGAATACAGTATCGATGAGGGACAGACTTATCAGGCGGCTCCTGTATTTAGTGGTTTACTGGGCGAAAGCTTCACGGTCTATGTTCGTGAGGTGGCAAATCCCACCTGTGTCTCTACGAGCATAGTCAACTTTTCAGCCCTTTTGGCTCCGCAGATTAGTTCGATAAACACAGCAGATCCTTCTGACTGTGGCATAGAAGATGGATCCATTACGGTATTTGCTGAGGGAGAGAATCTCCGTTATAGTATAGATGGAGGAACCACCTTCCAAACCTCCAATCGCTTTGGCGATTTGACAGGAGGGGCCTATGAATTGGTCATCACTTCTGCAGACAACCCTACTTGTTCCACCTCAGATCGGGTAACCCTCAGCGCACCTTTCGCTCCTGAAATAACTGGAATTAAGATCATCAATCCCTCCGGTTGTGGACTGACAGACGGATCTATTTCTATTGAAGCCAGCGGAGAAGGACTGGAATACAGTATCGATGGAGGGGAGACTTTCCAGAGTTCCTCCAGTTATGCCGATTTAGCCGAAGGCACCTATCAAATCGTCGTGAAAGATTCCAAAGATCAACCCTGTATTACTACGGAGGTTGCCATTCTCCAGTCTCCAGTGGTGCCCGTCATCAATGAGGTACTTACTCAAGATCCTGACTGTGGGGAATCTAACGGCTCTATTCAAGTAACTGCTACAGGGAATGCCTTGGAATATAGTATTGATGGTGGAACCACCTATCAAATTACCAGTTTGTTTGAAAACCTGACTAGAGGAACTTACGACGTTACTATCCGTGAGGTAAATACACAAAACTGTGATGTATCGGAATCCATAGACCTAGTTTCACCCGATGTTCCGACTATAAATGGAATTACGTCTTCTGATGTGACTAATTGCACCGGAGCCAATGGGGTCATAGAAATAAACGCAACAGGTGAAAGTCTCCAGTATAGTATAGACGGAGGTACCTTCTATCATGATACAAATCGGTTTGAAAACCTCGGCGTTGGAACCTACTTCATCTTTATCCGAGAAGGGGAAAACAGCAATTGTGTTGCCAGTCAGACCGTAGAAATTGCTAAGCCTGGTGATTGCAGTTCTATCGGAGAGGGGCAAGTGACGGTAGCTGTTCAGCCGAACCCCTTCAATGGCAGTTTCAAGATGACTGTTTTAGGAGAAATCTCTGAAGATGCCTGGATTCAGATATCCAATCCACTTGGACAAGTTCTCTATGTGAAAGACCTCAATGGAAGTAATACCCTGGATCTCGGAGAAGAGTTGACAGAGGGTGTGTACTGGCTTACGCTACGGAGCGGCCTTCATATAGAAATCGTTAAAATCCTCAAAACCGATGAATAAACCTTTTGAGGATTAGAGGACTAGGTTTGAAATTCTCTGATGGTTTTGATTAAGGCATGAACTGCTAGAAAGGCAGCTATAGAGAGGAAAAGAATAACTTTCATTGTTTGCTGTTTTTGTTATGTGGAGAAGAATGTAAAAGGAAAGCTTTGACTGAGGCTATCCTTGTGTAGGAGTCTGAACCAAATGGTTATAGGCTTCCCCCAACCCCATCTGTTCAATATCCCTGTGGAAATCCCGGGTATTTTTGCCGAGTACCACTGTGAGCAAGAAGAAGGCTACAAGAAGAACTATAATGAATGTCATGCATTAGGAAATTAGAGATGAACGCTACAAAAGTGAGGAATGGGAGCCTTTTTTGAAGGAATGTTACGATAAAGCCCTCCATTCCTTCGACGAATGGATAGTTGGGATCGATGAATGAATAGGAGGTTGGGGACAAAAGTGAATACTCCAGGGGGATCAGGAGCATGTATTTACCTTGAAAATTTAAATCTTGAGGTTAAATTTTCAAGGATAAATGATAGATCCGCTTCTTAATAACTGCTACGAGATTTAGATGAAGTGGCAAACTAATTCTCTACTCCCCCCTACTTCGTTCCAATATTATACGACACCCCCATCACATAGTAAGACTGCAAGGGGTTCTCATCCAGCGTCTCAAAGGTGGTAGTGGGATCGGTCTTTTGAGCGGCGGCCAATGCCTCTTGTTTGTTATCCCGAAGCCCCAGCTCTAGTGCGACTCCTACGCGTTTGACTAGTTTCATATTGACACTGTTGACCCAGGTCCAGTTGGAGAGGTTTTGGTCGCGATAGGTTTGAAAGACGGACAGATTGGACTTCCAACTTAGGACTTTAAAAAACTGCTGAGTATAGTCCACCAGGAGCTTGGCTCCGAAGGAGGACTTGTACTCAAATTCATCCATAGAAAATACGAAGTTCTGGTTGAGGGGGTGGAGGACAACCACCAAGTTGTCTCTAGGGCTCCAGGTGAGGCCCGTTCCTACATCCAGGTATCCCGGATTATTGAAATTGTTCAAGATGGTGGATCGATATTCACTCAAAAGGGATACCGCCAGCTTGGGGTTAAATTTGTATCCGTACAGAGAAGAGAAATTGATTACGTCTACTGATTCTCGGAACTCATTGCTGTCGTCTGGATCCGTTTTATCGTCAAAGCGTACCCAACTCATGTTGAGATTTAGTGCATTGCGCCAAAAGCCCTTTTGGGAATTGAAATTGGCGAAAGCATTGCCCGATAGACCTATCGTGGCAGAGCGAATATTGGCCTTATCACGGGAGAGCCAATCATTGAACTCGTCGAAGTTGAACCCCACCTTCCCAAGTGCGCCTAATTTCCAGCTAGCAATGGCTTTCAATTGGGTATCCAGAGAATCGATCTGCTTTTTCATGCTGTCTACCTTCCCCTGAAAGCGGCTCATGATTTGGGCCTTTTGCTTTTTGAGGGCTTTTATGTCGTTGGGGCTTTGACCTGATACGGAACATACCCACCCAAGGGAAGAAATGAGTAGAAATACCACACAGATAAGAGGTTTTTTACGAAATCGGGGAAGTTTCATAGGTTGATACTCAGGGATGTTTTACTCTCTTCTTTTAGCCAGAGAATGAAAGGCTATTAAATTTTCGGATCAAATTAAGGCATTTTTCTACGTTTAGTCATCCACTTCTTACGACTATTTTTTTCCTACTCCCATATTATTTTTTTCCCTAAAAGTTCTTTTTCTGCCTCTGGGAAAGGGTTATTCGGCAGAATCGATAATCTCCAAGGTGAATGTCAGGCCCTTATGACAAGCTTTTCCCTAAAGTCCTGCATTTTAACAACATATGTAATATTTAACTCATATAAAATTATAGAAACCTAAAAGAGTGCTGTAGTTTTGAGATAAACGTTCAACCTCCAGCACCCTATGAAGTATATACTCTACACATTTCTATCCTTGATCCTACTCCCTCTCCTTTGCCGAGCCGAGCCGGCCGTAAACTGCCCAGACGCAGACTATGAGGAACAAAATGGCCTGGTCGTTATCGAACTAGAGAACACCTCCTTTACTGGCAGCAGTTGGGCCTATGAGAACGTGGAAGGGGGCTTTACAGGAACAGGGTATATCCTTTGGCGAGGAAACCAATATTTCAATAATGCCAGTAATGGAGTTATTACGATCCCCGTTAGAATAAATAATCCCGGTACCTATGATATTCAATTTCGGGCCCGAATATCCTCAGAATCCAATGAAAACAATACCGAACACAACGACGTCTGGATAAAAGTCGCTGATGGAGCACGGATGTTTGCTGACAAGAACGGGTCTGAAGTAGAGCCTCGACCTCAATGCGAAAATAATTCCAACGTGGAATGCCCAGAGGGCTCCTCTACCAATGGTTTTTTCAAAGCTTACGGTGGCAATAAGAATAACTTCACCTGGTATAGTAACACCTATGACAACAATGCTCATAGAATCAAGGTAACATTCAATTCACCTGGCACTTATAATGTCCAGGTTGCTGCCAGGTCTTCCTTATATATGTTGGATCGTCTGGTATTATCTAATCCCTCTTTGATCTCACAAAACGATGCACGCAGCACCAATCAGGAAGAGACTTTGTGCGAAGCCAGTGATTCTCCCCCGCCTTCTGGAGCAGCTGATATTTCTGGTGAATTAAAGAAGTGGCACAAAGTCAGCCTTACCTTTGACGGACCTAATAGTTCTGAGACAGCCAATACCAATCCCTTTACAGACTACCGGCTTTTGGTGACCTTCAGCAGGGGGAATAAGAGGTATACGGTACATGGTTTCTATGCAGGTGATGGCAATGCTGCGGAAACAAGTTCCAATACTGGCAACAAGTGGCGCGTACATTTTGCCCCTGATGAAGTAGGGGTTTGGAATTACAGCGTTTCCTTCCGACAGGGAACAGATATCGCAATTGATTTGGCAGCCAATACAGGAAGCAGTGCAGGCTTTATGGACGGAGAAACCGGGACCTTTACTATAGGAGAGACAGACAAAAGTGGGCGGGACCATCGAGGAAAGGGAAGGCTACAGTATGTGGGAGAACACTACCTACGGTACGGTGAAACGGGCGAATATTTTGTAAAAATGGGCGCTGATGCCCCGGAGAATACCCTGGCCTATGAAGACTTTGATGAGGTTCCTAATAGAGGGAATCGCAGAAAAAACTGGAATCCTCATGCAGGAGACTATCTAGCCTCCGATGCCAGTACCTATACCTGGCAAAACGGCAAAGGCTCTGAGTTATTAGGGGCCATCAAATACCTATCTGACAAGGGGATGAATGTATTCTCCTTTCTAACCCTTAGTCTTCATGGGGATGATGAAAATGTATTTCCCTATCTCCTACGGGTACCGGTAAGTACCTACAATGGCTACAATGACGGTCAGCAATGGAACAATGGGGTCCATCATGACAGATTTGATGTCTCTCGACTAGATCAGTGGGAAAAAATATTTGAGTATGCTGACAAGAAAGGCATGTTCATGCACTTCAAGACCCTGGAAACGGAGAACGACAATATCATGGACAACAATACCTTTGGTAGGGAACGTCGAATATATTACCGGGAGTTGGTGGCAAGGTTTGGACATCACCTGGGGCTAAACTGGAATATAAGTGAAGAGATCACCCTTTCCTCTGGAGTTATCGAGAATACGGCAGAGTGGATAAAAGCCATAGATCCCTATGACCATATTATCGTATTTCATACCTATCCTGGGGATAAGGATAGGTATGATAGTCATCTCGGCCCTAACTCCGATGTAGATGGAGCTTCCCTTCAAACCTCCAATGGAAACTTCACGGAAGTAAGGAGCGATGTCTTGGAATGGGTAGGTAAATCGGCTAATGCGGGTAAAAAATGGGTAGTAGCTCTGGATGAACCCGGTACAGCGGGGATTGGGGTCCATTCCGATCCCAACGAAATCGATCTGGTTCGAGAAAGAGTAATTTGGAATACCCTCATGGCGGGTGGTGCTGGGGTAGAGTTTTACTATGGATATCAGTCGGGTTGTGGGGATCTGGAATGCCAGGATCATCGTACACGCGACACCAAATACGGTCAAGCAGCTTATGCGCTACAGTTTTTCAATGAAAACCTGCCCTTCCATGAGATGGTAGCCAACGATGGTCTTACTTCCGATGGAGGCGACTATGTATTTGCTAAAACAGGGGAAATCTATGCGGTGTATAGACCTGATGGAGGATCTACGGATATTAACTTACCCACTGGAGATTGGTCTGTACGCTGGTATAACCCGAGAAACGGCACTTTCAATGGGAATGCAGTGAGCTTGGGGAATACTTTGTCTGCCCCTGATAACAACGATTGGGTAGCGTTGATCAGCAATGGAGAAGCCCCTCCTCCGGATGATTGTTTTCCTTCTCTTGATCAGGTGTCTTTAACTCCTACGGACGATGCCTATCTGCAGGGAGGTCAACTTTTTAATAATAGCTCCCTCAGGGTGGAGGCTGGAAATCGTGTGAGTTATTTGAAATTCACCTTACCCAATCTGGCCTTTGCATCAGCGGAACTACAACTCCAAGTAGATACTGATGGCGGAAATGGAACGGTGAGCCTATATAAGGGCAGTAGCACTAACTGGACGGAAACTACCCTGAGCACAGCTAATGCCCCACAACAGACCACCCTGTTAGCTAGTCAAAATGGGACCTTCAATGTAGGCGGAATTATTCGCTTCGATATCCCTGTGGGACAGCTCTCCCCAGGAGAAGTAAGTCTCATTTTGGTTCAAAGTGCCGGGGGGAATGACTTTGATATAAAATCCTCAGAAAATGTTCAAATAAGCGGGAGGCCTCAACTCCTCCTCAGTCCTTCTACTGATGCAAGGATTCCCTATATTCCCTATGTATTGCGAAATGGAGATTCCTTGGATATCGGCAATAATGTACTTCTCTGCGAAGGAGATACCATCCAAATGGGGGCAGTTCCAGAGCCCGTTCCTTTGGGCTTTACGTTGGAATTTATCAATCCCGACAGCACCCTTATCTACAATGTCACCAATGGAGATCAAACGATTGTAGTTGATCCTTTATCTGCTTTTATCGGTACATGGACTTTCCGAATAAGTACAACTCAAGGTTGCGTATTTGATACAACTTTCACTGTTAGTGAAAGCCTCGCCTGTGATTCAGATAGCACCCGCATCCTCAACTTGATTGCCATGCTGCAAGGTCCTTTTGCCAATGGGGAAATGACCACAATTTTGGGGGCTTTGATCCCACTTACCGATCCTTATCTAGGTGAAACCACCATCCCTAACCTCCCGCCAGACGTAGTCGACTGGGTATTGGTCCAGTTTCGTTCTCCCTCAGACTATACCCTCATACTTCAACAACAAGCTTTCCCTATTCAGAAAGATGGTAGTGTCTTGAGCCCAGATGGATCTATCGGGATTCGTATCCCAGAATCTCTACCTGAGTCAGCCTACGTGGCGATCTTGCATAAGTCCCATTTAGGGGTTATTACCGCTAGCCCTGTCGTCCTAATGGGGCTACTAGACCTTAGTGATCCGGCCACCCCCGTAATGGGAAGCAATGCTCGAGCCATATTTGGGAATCAAGCCTTACTTTATGTGGGAGATTACGATGGCAATGCCATTATCAATAACCTGGATTTTAACCAGTGGAAACTGAATGCCGCGGCTATCAATCAGTACTTAAATACAGATGGAGATGCCAATGGAGTGAATAATAACCTGGATTATAACCTATGGAGGCGAAATGGTTCTCAGATAGGGACCTTGGAGTTGACGCTGCCGTAGGGGTATGGGTAGATTTTTCTCTTTCCTGCTACCAAGGCCTTGATTAACCTGCCAAATTGTAAAGAAGATTTACAATTTGGCAGGCTAATCGATATAGTTAGGTATGATTCCTCGAAATTTACCCCCCCTACTTGTTAGAGACCTCTACAAGATTTGGATCCCATTTCTCTTTACATCATCACGCCAGGAAGAGAATCCTTTATTCGTTCCAATGGGATTCATATCTGTTCCCTAACCCATTTCTTAACAGAGGTCCTCCCCCATATCTAAAAAAGGTTATTTCAATTTTTCTGTAAAAAATTCCACCGTTCTTTCCCAAGCTAGTTTGGCATCTTCCTCGTCATACCTTGGCGTCGTATCGTTGTGAAAGCCGTGGTTGGCTCCTTCATACATATAGGCTTGGTATTCCTTCCCGTTTGCTTTAAGCGCTTCTTCAAAGGCCGGCCAGCCCTCATTTACCCGCTTGTCCAACTCCCCATAGTGAAGTTGTAAGGGGGCCTGAATATCCGGAACCATATCAGCAGAAGGCTGCCTTCCATAAAAGGGCACTGCAGCCCCTAAATCAGGTACTTTTACAGCCATCATATTGGAAATCCAGCCTCCGAAACAAAAGCCTACTACTCCGACCTTTCCCGTACACCCTGGATGAGATTTGAGGTATTCAAAGGCAGCGATAAAGTCTTCCAGCATTTCATCTCTGTCGCGCTTCCGTTGCATAGTTCTTCCTTCATCGTCTGTACCGGGATAGCCTCCGAGCGGCCATAGGGCATCTGGAGAAAGGGAGATAAAACCTGCTAGGGCTGCACGCCGCCCCACATCGGCAATGTGCGGATTGAGTCCTCGATTTTCATGAACCACTACTATTCCCGGGAGCTTTCCCTCTGCTTCAGCAGGGCGAGAAAGTTGTCCCCGTATCTCCCCTCCCCCTTTGGGAGAGTCATACAGGATAAACTCCGTCTTGAGGCGGGGGTCTTGTTCCTGAATGAGGATCTTTTTTTCATAGTCTGGCATGATAAAGCTCAACAATGATCCCACCGTCATGCCTCCTACGGCATAGAGGGATAGCTTTTCCATGAATTCCCTACGGTCAATGCGACTATGGGCATAGTCATCGTAGAGATCGAATACTTCTTGCTTGATGTCTTCTTTCCGAATTTCTTTCATGATAGTGAGCTTGGGGGTTAGGTCTGAATAAATCTGGTCAGAAAATGTAAAGGAAACTGTTAAGGGTCTTCAAGGACAGCAAAATGGTAATCAGTATGACCAATATAGCCAATATATTCGAAAACCATCCATTGGTAAATTCTCCCAGTATTTTCTTTGAATTGCTGGTGATCAATAGATAAATGGCAATAAAGGGGAGCAATAAGGCATTGGTGATTTGGGCAAACTTAATTATCAAAATGCGTTCCATATCGGTAATGGCTACTAATACCCCAATGACTAAGATCACCATCCAGACCGCCCGAAACCGGAAGTCCCTCTCATCATCCGACCAGTTGAATAAGCCCTTTGCAGCAAAGGCGGCAGCTAAAGGAGCTGTCAAAGCCGAACTAATCCCCGCCGCCATTAGCCCTATCCCCATGAACCATTTGGCACTCACCCCAAATAAAGGCTCCAATTGAACGGCTAAATCTTTGGCGGATGTGATTTCTTCCCCCACATTTTGAGAACTCGCTGCGGTGATCATGATCAATACGGAAATGAGTCCTCCCAGAATAATGGATACGGTGTTTTCAATTCTCACCTCTTTGAGAGAGGAATCCTTTCCCCATTTTTTGGAGATAGTGGAGGCATGCAGGAACAGATTATATGGGACCACGGTAGTACCAATAATGGCCATGATCAGTAAGAAATTGTCCCCAGAAATGGGACCAGGTATAAACCCTTTGAGGATGTCATTCAGGCTAGGCTTAACCAGCAGGGTTGTGATGAGGAAACACATACTCATGAGTATGACCATGCCAATCAGGATCCCTTCTATCCATTTATATTTACCCCAAAACAGCAGTAGAAAACAAAAAGCACCTACTGCTAAAGGCCAGATCCAAGATTCCCCGACCAACACATCTAGGCCCAATACCCCTCCGGAGATATTTCCCGCCTCGTAGGCCGCATTTCCAATGAGAATTGCTCCGATCACCAAAAAGAATACTACATAGCGAGCTATTCCTTTAGAAAATTGCTTGTTAAACGCCTCTCCCAAGCCCTCCTGGGTAGCGAAGCCCAGGCGAGCAGCCATCTCTTGAAGAACGATGGTAGCTATAATGGCAAATAACATAGCCCACAGTAGGGTATAGCCACTTTGAACGCCTGCCAAGGTACAGGTGGTTAAGGTTCCCGGGCCGATAAAAGCCGCAGCAACCAGGGTACTGGGACCAAAAATCTTTTTCATAAGCACAACAATTTCCAGGATTGGCGGATTACAAAAGGGTATTCAGATCAACTTCAGAATTCCTCCTGATATTTGAACCCAAAAGCTAAAGCTAGCAAAAGATGAAAACATATCTCCCCAGAGTTATTCTCTTCATTTCCCTTTTATTGGTGGTGAAGCTGGTTCGTCCTCAAAACGCTGCCATTCAGGTAAAAGGCAAAGTGGTCTCCGCTACCAATGGGCAGGGATTAGAGTTTGCCACCATTATGCTGGTCAATCCCCTTACAGAAAAGGCCTTGGCCGGTACTACAACTGATACAGATGGAGGATTTCAATTAAGCTCGCCTACCAGAGATTTTCACGTCAAAATCAGTTTTATCGGCTTTGAAGCCCTGACCCTTAAAGAGTTTCAGGTAGAAGGGCAAATGTTGGATTTGGGAGAAATCGCCTTATCCGAAAACATAGCTAACCTGGATGAGGTAGAAATCCGGGCAGAAAAGTCCAAAACAGAATTCAAATTGGACAAACGAGTATTCAACGTCGGCAAGGACCTGAGTAGCTCTGGTGCCAGTGCCTTAGAAGTACTAGACAATGTCCCTTCAGTCAATGTAAATATAGAAGGCGAGATCAGCCTGAGAGGAAGTCAAGGTGTTCAGATCTTAATCAATGGAAAGCCCTCTGTACTCGCGAGTGAAGGGGGCAATGCCCTGGGAACGATCACGGCTGACATGATTGATAAAATTGAAGTCATTACCAATCCTTCGGCTAAGTATGAGGCTGAAGGGACCTCTGGAATTATCAATATCGTCATTAAGAAAGAGGAGCGGAAAGGAATAAATGGGTCAGTATCTCTAAATACCGGTACGCCTCACAACCACAGCTTCGGACTGAGCTTAAACCGACGGACAGAGAAGTTCAACCTCTTCAGCCAACTGGGAGGGGGCTATAGAGAATTGCCCAATGACACCGAGAATATTAACAGAGATCTGCGAAACAATACGGCTATTATTTCTGATGGTGAAGAGTTTCGAAACGAAACTTTTTTCAACTTGATCCTTGGGACGGACTACCTGATCGACAAAAATAATATTATCACCTTATCGGGGAGCTATGCCTTAGAGCTGGAAGACCAACCTTCCCAAACCAATTTCAGCTTTGAAGATTCGACAGGAACCCTTACTTCTCGTTGGTCCCGAATGGAAGAAACGGATGCAACCAATCCCAAATTTCAATACGAATTACAATACAAACGCGATTTCCCAGACCACGAAGACCACATGCTGCTCTTCAGCGCGCTGGGCAATTCCTTTGCGAAGGATCAGTCCTCGATCTTTTCCAATCAGAATACTTTAGGGGAATTTCCCAATAACAACCAACGAACCCGTTCCGATTTCAAGGAAGCTCGGTACACCTTTAAGCTGGACTATACCAAACCCTTCAATGAGGAATGGACCTTGGAAACAGGTGCGCAGTACCTGATCATGGATGTAGGAAACGAATATTCCTTAGAGGACTTGATTGACAACGAGTGGATAGAAAATACCGCTTTGACCAATGATTTTGATTACGACCAGAAAGTGTTGGGAGTCTACGGAACGGGAGCCTATGAAGGAGAACGCTGGGGGGCAAAGCTAGGCTTACGGGTAGAGAATACGGATCTTCGAACCCTGCTGGTCACAACCAATGAGTCCAATAAACAGCTTTTCACCAACCTATTCCCCTCCTTTCACAGTTCCTATAAATTTTCAGAATTTGTCTCCCTCCAAGCGGGATATTCACGCCGTATCTCTCGTCCTCGCATGTGGGACCTGAATCCCTTTTTTAATCCGAGAAATAACTTTAGCATACGGACGGGAAATCCCAATTTGCTGCCCGAATTCACGGACTCCTACGAACTTACCAGTATTTATGTGTTTAACAAGGTTTCCTTTAACCTAGGTATTTACCACCGGTACACCACTGATGTAGTTGAGCGGGTAGCAACGTTTGAGGATAATGTGACGACCTCTATGCCCCTGAATATTGGGACCAATCAAGCTACGGGGATAGAACTCAATGGAAAATACAGCCCCAATAAATGGTTTACCCTAAATGGAGATTTTAATTTCCAGTACTTCAACCGAAAAGGAACCTTTGAGACGACCTCCTTTGATTTCAATGCAGACCAGTGGTCTGCCCAACTTACGGGGAAGTTTGCGCTACCAGCTGATATTGACCTGGAAGTCAGTGGAGATTACCGTTCAGATTACAAAACCTTTCAACGGGTCATGGAGGATATGCTCTTTGCCAACCTCGGCTTAAGGAAGAAAATCATGCAGGGCAAGGCCATAGTCAACCTAAGTGTCCGAGACCTATTTGCCTCCAGAATCTCTGAATCTGAGACCAATCAACCTGACTTTTTCCTCTACAGTCGAAGGTTCCGTGGGCGCTTCCTCACACTGGGCTTTAGCTATGGCTTCGGCAAGGGAGAGGCCATGGAGTTTTCAGGTAGTAAAAGAGGGGGGCCTGGAGGAGGTAGAGGCAGGAGATAGGAAGTCACAACACATTTTCACATTCATTCTTTGGACCTACTATATTTAAGAATAAACCTCATGTTCCCTGGAAAAGGAGCTTATTTACCCCTAGAGTTATTTCAAGTATCAATCCCTGTTTTACCATATTGTTAACATAAATTCCTTGCAAAATTCGTATTTTTGCCGAAAACAATTTTTTTTTGTTTCCAGAGTTATTTCGTAGGTATATTTTGCTTTGGAGAAGCTGTCAACCCCACATCTGTTTTAAAGTTGGGTAGAAGTACTTAGCATACTTCAACAAACATATTTTTCCCGACTTGAACGGGGACTTTTAAACTGTTTTCGGTATATGGTGCTCACAATCGGATTATTCTTTCAAAAGTTCATTACGGCAAAGTGGCTAAAGGAATTTATATGGCTATCTATTCTATTTTATTCTATTTCTCTAAGCTATTCTCAACCTTTTGCTATTGCCTCGGAAGATAGCCTTCTTAAACAGATTGAAAGCACCCTGGATCCCAAAAGAAAAATTGACCTAATCCTAGAACTGGAAAATACCCGTTTCTTTGCCAGGGCTGTTTCGGGAATTGCTACAACTGCAGAGGTCTTACAAGAATCCAGACGGATCGGTTATCGGGAAGGAGAGGCACTTGCCCTAACTACCCATGCGCATTATCACCTGATGTATGGGGATAGGGCTCTAGCCGTTGTCTATGCTGATAGCGCGATTGCTATTAGCGAATTACTAAAAAACGACCACCTGAGAGCAAAGGCCTTGCACGGCAAAGGCCTTGCCCTACAGATTCTCGGCAAATATGACCTTGCCCTCCTCAATTTCCACGAAGCATTAGAAATAAATAGTCGCTTGGGGAAGGTTCCAGAAATGGTCAAACAATTGAACAATATCGCACTCGTTAGAAGGGAATTAAAAGATTATAATAATGCCTTGAAGGCTATTTTTCGAATGAAAACCTTGGCGCAGAAGAATGGAGACACGGCTATGGTCGCTCGTGCGGATATAAATACTGCTTATATATACCTGGATCAAGAGAAATATGAAAAAGCGAGGGAATATATCGATCTATCCCTTGATCACTATCTTGGAGGGGAAAAGGAATTTGAAAAAAATATCGCCTATACGATCAACGCCCAAGTATGTGCGGGATTGGGAAAATATGAGGAAGCATTGGAATCCGCCCAAAAAGGTTTGGCCATTGCTCAGGAATTGACTATCCCCGACGGAATCACGGCTGCCCAATATGCCCTTGCCAATACATATTATCGTCAAGGTGCCTATAAAAAAGCTATAGAAGTGGCGGAAAATGGGATAAAAGGGATCGATACTAGCCTAACTACCCGTTATGTAGATCAGCTTTATTTCATACTAAGTGATAGTTATCAGAAGTTAGGGGCCCCTCAACAAGCTTTGGACTACTTGAACACCTATAATGTCATCCGAGACAAAATTTTTGCCTTAGATAAGCAACGAATTGCCATGCGCTTAGATGTGGACTACAATATTAAGGAGAAGGAACGGGAAAACGAACAGTTAAGGAGAGAGGTGGAATTGGATAAGCGGCGGATAAAGAATCAACGGTATCTATACTTTGCAAGCTCTTTTTTGGCCCTCACCGGCCTGGTTCTCGCCTTTTCCTTCTATAATTCTTTGAGTTATAAGAAAAAGCACAGCAAACGATTAGAAGAATCGATTGAAGAGAGAACAAAAGAGTTGAGAAACTCCAATTTGGAGCTCAAAAAGTCTAATGAAGAGTTGGAACGTTTTGCCTATATCGCTTCTCACGACCTGAAGGAGCCCTTGACAAATATTATGTCATTTTCTGGGTTATTGGAGAAAGAGTTGAAAACTGAAAAAAGGGAAGACAAGGTTGATACTTATCTTTCCTTTATTCAAGCGGGATCTAGCAGGCTGTATAATTTGGTAGAAAGCGTTTTGGAATATTCGAAAATCAATAATACCCTATTACAATTTGACTCTGTAGAATTAAATGGAATCGTTTGTTTTGTTTGTGATCAAATTATGTCGACCCCTTCAGAAAGGGAGAATGTAATCCTTTCCGAATCCTTACCTGTGATCAAGGGAAATCCCTCCTTAATCACCTCTGTTTTTTACAATATTATTCAGAATGGAATCAAATTCAACGCCTCTCAGCAGGCTGAGATCATGATAAGGTATTCGGAATCTTCATCGATGGAAATCATTGAAATAATAGATAACGGTATAGGGATCGAAGAAGAATATCAACAGGATATTTTCAAGATGTTTAAACGGCTGAATCCCTATGATAGCTTTAGAGGGTCGGGCATGGGTTTGGCATCTTGTAAGAAGATAATGGAATTACACAAAGGAGAAATATCCTTAAAAAGTGAGGTCGGAAAAGGCAGTAGCTTTTTCCTCTCCTTCCCCAAGCAGACCTAAGTTCTCTTTGTATTGTCAACTTCATCTAAATCAGTTGCTGAATTCATACTGGCTACTTAAACTCAACTTATCCAACACACCCACACATTTGGATAAAGCCATTTTTTGTAGGAGCTTTAAGCATGAATTATGCTTCAGATTCCTTTATGGGATATTCATTTGCTTAGGTTTTGGTTCATTCTTGTTCAAACTAAATTCTTTTAACCATTCATGGCAAAAATCACTAACCGCAGTCTCCATAGAGACTTTGCCTATTTCTACGTAGGACTTATCATTGCATTTTCATTTTCGGGTATTATCCTGAACCATAGACAGGATTGGTATCCGATGGATTACACTTACGAGGCAAATGAAGTTACCCTAGAGCTTCCTTCCGACCCAGAAGCAGTCACCAAAGACTTCATCCTAGCCTTACCCATCTCAGAAGGACTTACTTATGATAGCCATAGAATCCGAGAGGACGAATTGCGGGTTTTCTATAAAGGGAATACTATACTGGATGCGAGCATGGCAAGTGGGGAAGGCGTTTTGGAATCAAAGCGGAAGGTTCCTTTTCTAGGACATACCATGTTTTTGCACAAGTCCACTAATAATTTTTGGATCTGGTATTCTGATATTTTTGGGGCGGCCATGTTACTCATTGCCATTACGGGCATGTTTATTCCCTTGGGGAAGAAGGGATTTAAAAAACGTGGGTGGAAGCTTGCGCTGGTAGGAATGATCTTCCCACTTATATTTTTAGTCCTCTTTAGTTAGACTATATTCTCGAACTTAGACTTAGCCTAATCATGTCAAAAACCTTAGTATTATTTAGCCTGGTGCTCTTTTTTTCTGGAAATCTTCTACACAGCCAAGTTTGTGATGCCCTCATCATCAAAGGCTGTGAATCCTCTGTAGCAGATGAATGGATCAAAATTGATAATTGCCAAACGGGTGATATAGATTTACAATACTGCCATCCTAGGTTTTATGTAGGAAGTGGACATAACCTCACCGTTAAGGGAGCTTCTACTGGGAAAATTGTTTTTGATGAATTCATTGAAAAAACAAAGTTGGATTCTGGAATTAAGGTGAGGAAGGCGGTTGGAAAAGACGAAGGGGGAAGCCTTTACACGGGTATTTTCACCTATAATAAAGACAATGATATTGACGCCTGCTACATGAAAGCTGGAGCAGATCGGTCGCTTGAGATTGTCATCCCGGATTGATTAAATTTATGGATATTATTCCATTTCCTGCTACTTGCTTCTTTGGACTGTGGCCTATTGACTATTTACCTGCATAGCCCACACTTCTTTTGCCTGAACCAGGTGTCTCTCTTCGTGTGATACGATAATATCGAAGCCCGATTCCAGGGAATAGACGATATTCTTATTCGCTGGTGAAGAAATGATTACCCCGCGATCGAGCAGATCGGAGGCCCCTTCTATCATTTGCTTGAGCTCTTCCTGATGAGCGGTGAAGCTTTCCACAATATCTCCACTTATCCTACTGCTTTGGGGTTCCCAAATGGGGAAAGTCTTGGTCTTTCGCTTCCTATCAGGGCCAACCGCATTAAGTACCATTTTTCCCATTACCGGGGCAATGAAGCCCACTTTTCCCATCAAAGACAGTTTGTAGTTTCCCTGATGTATAGATGCCACAACTGGAAAATAGGTTCTGTTAATAGTGATCAAGTGATCGATATTTTGGGCAATACTCCAAGTATTGGGATCGGGCTTCCAATTGAGTTGGTCTTCTGTAAGGTCTCCAAAGGCCTCTTGGAAATTTTGGGTATGGCTGTCTAAAGAACTAATCCAATTCGATGTATCCATTGCATGTCTACTTTATTGGGGCTAATGTACTCCTTTCTATGGGGTTCTAGGATTCGAGGGATAAAGTCCATTACGCATATCTTGAATGAATTTACGCAAATTCACTCAATTAGCTGAACGAATTAACGCTAATTTGTTCCATTTAGGTATTGAGACTTCATTCAGGATTCTCGATTAGGCTCTCTTGCTGTATCCTTTTCCGTTGCTTCTCACTTAAGCCTTGGCGATAATACACATCTGGCCTATGGTTCACCCGGTGGCGCTTCATTTCAGGATCATGAATATCGCGGCTTAAATCACAATCGAAGCGAACGAGTTTGGAACTAAAGGCCTCCCAATCGTCTGCAACATTAATGAAGTGGGCCAACCCCCAAGTGATCCCCCGCCCATCTTGGGTATTGGTAAAGGCGTCAGGAACGTGAGGAGCAGCTGCATAGGGCATTAATTCAGTGATGGAGGCGATTTCAAAATTCACCCAATCGGAGGCATATTGTACCGTATTATGCTCTGGGCCATCTTTGTACACCAGCGCAGCTACTCCCCCCTTAAAGGGAAAGAGAGAGGTTTCATGGCCCGAACTTATCACAGGATTTAAGGGATGCTTGGTGAAGGGGCCTAGGGGATCTTCTGCAATAGCGAGTCCCTGCATGCGAACTAAATCTGGCTGTTCCCCAAAATCGGATTTGTAGTACAGGTAGATTTTCCCCTCATGCACCAAGGGATAAGGATCGTGGATGGAGTATTGGTCCCATTCTCCTTCGGCTCCATTGGGAATCACAATTTGGTTGTGAGGGGTCCAAGGACCGTCGGGAGAGTCAGCGTAGGAAACGGCAACGGGACAGTCATCCCCCCGCTTCCCACTGGCCTCCATGAAGCCCTGATAATAGAGGTAGTATTTCCCCTCCCAAACCAGTATGTCGGTAGTAGTAACGGAACGCCACCCCACCAGCGGTTTTTCCGGTCGTGATATGGCCACCCCTTGCTCCTCCCAGGTAAATCCATCCGAAGAAGTTGCATACCAGATTTCCGCCAGGTCCCAGTCCGAGGAAGGGATGCTGTCATTGGACCTGGCAGCTCCCTGCGGGGGGCTAGGCGTATGGCGATAGGTATACCATACGTAGTATTTCCCTTCATGCAACAGGATTTTGGAAGGGTCTCGGCGGGTAATGGTTCCGTCGTGATTGTTGTAGTTGAAACCCGCTAATTCGGTGTATTTGAATTGACTGAACAATTCATTGTCATCCGGTCTAGGGGCGGAATAATCTGTATAAATCCGTTCTACTGCAGCACTCATCTTCCTGTTGGGTTTCTCTTGGGGAAGGTGGAAAGGGAAGCCTCCGGGGTTCTCTACAGGTGCTTGCTCGCAGGAGAAAAGGACAGTCAACAAAAGAAGTCCGATTAATATCTTATTCACAATGATAGGGATTTGTAAGCGTATACTCTTTTATGAACGAAAGGATAATTAATCTGATTTTAGCTTAATCATTCCAATGTTCGGCCACGATCTTCTGAATGTGAGGAAAATCGGCATCATTTTCTTTGACGGTACTTCTTAACTTTTTCAGCCGTTCTTTTAACTCCGCAATCACTTCGGCATAGGCTGCTTGTCCATAGCGGTTATCCATTTCCTCTGGATCTTTCCTAAGGTCATAAAATTCCCAGGCAGCAGGAGTCTGGAACTGGGACATAGAGGCGGGATTGTTGGCCCATTTTTGTGCATCGCCAGATCGCTGCACATAGTCTACTCCATAGTAGAAAATGAGTTTGTAGTCCTTGGTTCGGATGCCAAAATGTGCGGGGTTATTGTGCTTATGGGCCATGTGCATCCAGTAGCGATAGTAGCTTTCCTGTTGCCAGCCTTTGGGTTCCTGCCTGGTTTCCAGGATTTGCCTAAAACTACTCCCCTGCATCGATGCAGGAGCTTTTCCGCCAGCGAAATCGATCAGGGTGGGGGCAAAATCTGTGTTGTTGATGATGGCATCACTCCGTGTACCCGCCTCGATGCTGGGAGGATAGCGGACGAGGAAAGGCATACGTAGAGATTCTTCGTACATCCATCTTTTGTCTATATAGTCGTGTTCTCCTAGCATGAACCCTTGATCTCCCGTGTAGACGATAATCGTGTTATCCATGAGGTCCTCTGCTTCCAGGTAGTCAAACAGCCGTTTCACATTGTCATCTACTCCTTTTACACACCTGAGGTAGCGCTTGAGGTATTCCTGGTAGGCCAACTTTTTGTATTCAGGGTCTGGGATGTCCGGATCGATCTTCATGTGCATCCCCATATTCCGAATGATATTTCTATGTCCTATGGAGGAACCTATGGAATCGGTAAGAGAATCGTTGATTCCTCGTGTGGCAATCGATCCGTTATTGGCATTGTACCACATACTGGATGGTTCGGGTATCTCGACGTCTTCCAGGTAGTCGGAATAGCGAGGGGCAAATTCAAAAAAGTCATGGGGGGCTTTAAAATGGTGCATTAAGAAGAAGGGTTTGGAGGGATCCCTTTTTTCTTTGAGCCATTCGAGAGAAATATCTGTGATAATATCGGAAGAGTGTCCTTCATATTGGGTACAATTCACCTCCCTAACCATATCCTGTGCAAATCGAAACTCCCGTTTTTCTTCCCCTTCTCTTCCATACAAAACGGGGTCAAAATAGTCGCCCTGACCGGGTAAAACCTGGTAATAATCAAAGGCTTCGGGGGCGTATTTCAGGTGCCATTTGCCGATCATGGCCGTTTGGTAGCCCAGTTTTTTCATCTCAAGGGCCAGGGTCTGGTTTTCAGGAGCCAGTTTGCCGCCCAAGTCATGGACTCCATTTACGTGGCCATACTGTCCCGTCATGATGGTAGCGCGAGAAGGGGTACAGATAGAATTGGTACAAAAAACATTTTCCATCAAGATTCCTTCATGAGCCAAACGGTCAATAGTAGGGGTGGGATTGAGGGGAGCCAATCGACTGCCATACACTCCAAAGCCTTGGGTCGTGTGGTCGTCAGACATGATGAACAGAATATTGGGTTTGCTCTGGTCTTGGGCATAAGCATTTGCCCATAAGAGCAGGGGAATTAAGATTCCTGTAAATAATCGCATATTGGGTTTCATAGGAGAATATTTAGGTAATAGCCCTAATTCAATTTTTTCTGGGCAATTTCTATATCTTTTCGAACCTGGGGGAGAAACATTTTCCAGGAAAACTTAGTGGTTTTTATGTGTAAAAGGGATACTTCCTGGTATTGGGCGGAAGTAACTTCAATGATATTTTCCCAATGTCCTACAGCTTCTTGGAGCTGCTTTATAGAACGCTGTTGCAAGTCTGGATTCTGGGTTTTACGTGCCTTATCCAGGTAGACGCCTCCTCTCAATTTAGCGGCAAAGTACTTACTCAAATGTGCCCATGTCTTAATGTCGTTCAATTCGATTTGAAAATTGGCTTTATTCTTAGAAGCCCTATCTGTTATTTCTTGGCAAATAGTTAAAATCCTGTTCCCATTGCCCTCCATTTCGTCGGCCAATTCGAGTGGTGTGATTTCCTCATCCTGGATAGCCTCATTCTGAAGGGTCCGATTGACAAATTCGTCAATCGTCAGGTACCGGGCATCCAAGGTAGGATGGGTAATCATCTCCTCCACATTGATGAAGGCCTTGGTAGCTTCTTTGTAGGTGCGATACAGCTGTTTGCCATTGAGGAAGCCCTCGCAATACAAGGTAAAGTCCCAGGTACCCTGGTAAAAAGAGGCCAAGGCCAGGGGCATGCGACTACCCAATTGTAGGGCCTCAAACATTTTGGCTCCTACCCCTTCTCCATACCTAGATTCAACCTGCTGAATAAAAAAATCATCGGGGAGATCAGGATTGTACAAAAGCCTGCCCCACATTTGGTAAAATTCCCACTGCTTCTCAAAGGCGTATTTCCAGTCATAGGCCAGTCCTGACTTCATCCTAAATTCTTTCGCAGGAATGTAGGTTTCGGAACCCACGAAGTAGCCTGCCACAAAATCCTGTCCATTGACTTCCATATGCTTTCTGATGAAATCTGTGTTTCCCCAGTTCAGCATGATAAAGTCCTCATTGCGCATCATCCAGGCCATTTGATAGGTAGTCGGCTTGGGGTTCCAGT
Organism: Bacteroidia bacterium; assembly: GCA_965263105.1. GTDB lineage: Bacteria > Bacteroidota > Bacteroidia > J057 > J057 > JBCCTX01. The sequence continues at coordinate 338,957 of CBDHGL010000006.1, forward strand.
ACTGGTCTTTAATGCGCCCTCCATGGGTGATAGAGAGATGGGGAGAGGAATGGGCATGCGACCAGTTGAACTTAAACTCCATGATGATGGGCTCATCAAACTCCGTATAGGACTCTACATATTCCCGAGCTACTTCTGGATCAATGGAAAAGGGTGCCCTATGAATGAATTTCGCTTTCCTGTCTGCCCGTAGGATCCCCTCCACAAAGGTGTTTTTCACCCATTCCATGGCGTCTTCTATGGGCATTTTCATACGTTCCCCAATACTCACCCCCACCCCTGTCAGGTTGGGGTATTCATTGATGACCTGGGTAATACATTCCCGCATGTAGTCCACAATGATTTGAGAGGTATCTGCATGCGTGAAGCCATAATGCCACTCCAGGTCATCCTTGTAATTGGCCACATTATGAGCCTCGGTCATTTGGGGAGAGGTAACGATATTCCAATTGACTATGTAGGTTTCAATCCCCCTTTCCTTGGCCATACGGAAAAGGGTTTTCCAAAATTGCCGCCAGTCGGCAAATTCCTGCCCGGTAAACTGGGTGGCTTCGGGGAAGGCCTTGGGCTGGATCATAAAGGTATAGGGATGCAAATTCCAAAGGGTAAGGGCATTGAAGCGGTTATCCGCCATCATGTCCAGAAAATCCACCCAAAAGGTGGTATCCTTGACTGTTTCCATGTGCAGCTGCAAGGACTCCCCTAAGCGATAGGAGGACCAAGGCAAGTTGAACTTAATCGCCCGAAAAGGGAAGCGAGCTCGTTCGGTTTTTTCCTTTACTCGCCCAAGGCTATAGCCCATTTCAAGCTGATCTCTCAGATCCAGTATCCCATACATGAGTCCGCGCTCATCTCCCCCAATTATATATACCGTTTTCTCCTGTTTGAGTATTTGAAACGCCTCTGGGCCGAGACTTTCTATTGGGAGCTTTAAGCCTCTCAGCTTTGCTGTCTCCAGTTCTACATTTATGAGGTCCATGCCCCATTTTCCCTCTCCTATTATTTCAGGATCCAGTTTGTCAAGTGTCTTCAAGAGTTTGGCCACGGCGATTTCTGTCACCTTACTTTCGGCGGAATAATTGATATCCAGGTTTACTCCCCAAAGCAAGTTTAAGGAAAGCGAAAATAGGAGGGTTGCACCATAAAAAAGTTTCATATTCCTTTGAAATTTTGGGCCAGTCTGATATCGTTTTTAACATATTCCCTAATTTCTGTCCAGTCCAGCATCTTGGTTCGGGCTAGCATCTGCGGATGGTAGTTTTTCTCAGAAATGCTTCGGTATTGATCCCAAAATTCCTCTGCTTTTTTAAGCTGTAAAATCGCAGCATCCTTACGGTTCTTCTGCTTGCTTTCTGAGAAAAAGGCCAATTCAACAGCCGCCTCTATTTTTCGGGCATAGTACTGTCCCAGGTAGGCCATACCGCTTATGTCATCTAGCAAGGCTTGAAGCTCTGGTCCATGGTCTTCAGATCGCAGTTTTTCTACTCCCTCAAGAGAGGATTGGGCATATGCATCCAGCTTAGCCACTACTTGCAGGGGAGTCATCTGACTAATTTCCTTCCCCGCCTGGGAGGCTTTCGCAAAAGCAACAGGATTCAATATACTATCTTCTGAATAAGTAGGATTACGCACAAATTGTAGGATATCGTGGAAGTGCATCCGCTCGTCTATACATCCTTCTACAGACCACATGTAGTCCCAGTCTCGCCAGTGAAAAACATTTACCTGAGGAATGATTTTAGAGGCAGCCTGCCAGGTAGTATATAATTGCTTTGAATCAATTCCGGGAAAGTGAGCGTCAATCTTTTTGATAAAAAAGGGCTCATCTAGCTTATTGTCATAACCCAATCTGCCCCATAGCATGAAGTTGTACCAGTGTTTCTTGATCTCCAGTTGGCCAGATAGTTCTGGATTTTTACTAATAAATTCCTTTCCCCACACATAGCCATCGGAGCCCATGTAATACCCCGCTGTATGCTCTCTTTGAAAATGCCCAATAAAGGCCCGGACATACTCCGGATCTCCCCAACGATGGACAAAGATGTCGTCATTGCGCAAATTCCACCAAGACTTCAATCCGTACTTCTTCATGGATTCGATGTGCGAATCTGCAAAGTGGAGGTAGGGAGAGGAATATAGCCTTGCTTTGGCGTACTTGAAACTCGCTTCAAAGGGTCCGGGATATTCTTTCCAATAAGCCATGATCTTATCCATGTCCGTATTCCACACCCTATGAATGAATTTGATTTCACGATTGGGATCTTCTTTCTGAGCATCCATCATCCCCTTGCCGTAGGCTTCCCAAATCCATTGCTCGCGGGTATAGCCCCCAGCCTCATCCAGCATGTGTTCCCCGGCTGTAACCCCAATCCCTTTTACCTGAGGATAGGTCAGTAGGAAGGTTTTTACCGATTCCCGATAGTAATCGACATTAATTGGGTTATTCATTTGGTTGGTGATCCCATGCTTCCCAGGCTCTTCCTCCCAAAGGGGTTGCTTATAGGTCCTGTAGAAGGGAGGTACGGGTTTCGCTGCTCCATTGGCGCATAGGTTCCAGGTGATAAAATAGATATCGATGCCCCGATCCGCAGCATGGTTCATCACTTTTTGCCAAAAGGCAATTTTTTCCTCTATGGTCATTCTTTTGACCACCTTGAGGTTCTCAACCACATTGCTGGAGACCATTTGAGGCTCAGCCCATTCATTTTCTTTGCCTATGGGCTTAAGTGTTGTAAGCATTATGTCATTTAGGGCTACCTCTGGGAAATTGGGCAACTTCACCATGGAAGGAAAGGGATGAGGATTCCACAAGCTGAGGGTATTGTACCTGTGTATGGCCATTTCATCCAAGAACTCCTCCCAGAAATCCCAGTCCCACATGTGGACATAGTTTTTTTGCGCGGCGTCTCCGGTATCATCATAACTCGGTGTGCGGGCATCCAGGGGAATATTGAATTTAATTCCTCTGTTTTGTAGATAGGGTTCCCCTTTCGTCTCTTCAACTTTCCCATTTAGGGTAAGTTGTTCTGCCACTTCCAAGCCCCCATACATCAGGCCTTTGGCATCTCCGCCCCTAATTTCAATTGCCTTGTCTCCCACTTTTATTTGGTAGGCTTCGCTTGGGAGGTGGAGGGAGTCTAAGCGAAAGGATATCTCGGGGCTTTTATCTGGATCATGTGTGGCTAGGGATTCTTCAATTCGCTCTAGGGCAAATTGAACTTGGGGTAGGTGAAGATAATCCTCCCCTGGTTGTTGACAGCCAGATGGCAAAAAATAAATCAGAATTGCCAGCAAGGGTATATATTTCATTTTGGTGAGTTTGGGTTTCAACTATACATTGGAGAATCAGGTGATTTTTCTATCTTTTGGTAATACTTGCATCTGAATTCATGATCACACTTGCTACGATGGTATTAGCAGCTATCATATTGGGATCCAGGGATTCATCAATTTCATAGGCCCCTACTTCCAGTATTCCTCTGGCTTTCTTGTGGTTTCTTGAAAAAATAGCATACTCTGACGATTGCAACTCCATTAGGACTTCCAATTCTTCGAGACTCACTTGTGTCCCTGTTATTTTCCGATAGGCTCTGGCAATACTTTCCCGGTTAGCGCCCTCTTTCGTTATGTATTCCCCGATAACTTTGGAGGCTTCTACATAGGTGGGGTCGTTTAGTAAGACTAATGCTTGTAAAGGCGTATTGGTCTTCTGTCTTCTCACGGTACATACATTCCGATCTGGTTGGTCAAAAGTAGATAAGGTAGGGTTGGGAACCGTGCGTTTCCAAAGGGTATACATACTTCTTCGGTATAACTTTTCCCCTTGGTCTTGCACATAGGTATTAGAATTCATTCTCCACAAACCCTTAGGTTGATACGGTTTTACGCTTTCCCCTCCAATGGTTGGATTTAACAATCCACTTGCGGCAAGGGCATTATCGCGCATCATTTCGCTACTCAGCCTAAGTTTAGGACCTCTGGCCAACAAAATATTTTCTGGATCCTTCTCCCGCAGTTCTTTAGAGGTGAGGGAGCTTTGCCTGTAAGTAGCGGACATAACGATCAGCTTTTGTAAGGCCTTCACATCCCAACCGGAATTTACAAATTCTATTGCCAGCCAATCTAGCAAATCCGGATGGCTAGGGAGCTCCCCCTGGTTACCGAAATCCTCGGTAGTTCCCACGATCCCTCTACCAAAATAATTTTGCCAATACCTGTTGACAGCCACCCGTGCTGTAAGGGGATGATCGGGACTTGTCAACCAACGGGCCAATCCCAACCGGTTTTGGGGTAGGCTATCTTGCCATTGGAGAATATGGCCTGGAATATTGGGGAATACCTCTTCCGTATATGCATCGTAGAGGCCACGATCTAGCACATAGGTCTTTCTAGGCTGGGCCATTTCCTTCATCACCATGATCTCTTTTATATGCTCTGTGCTATCAAAGAGAGTTCCCCTCGCTTCTATCAAGGCGTCAAACTTCTTTTGATAAGGAGTAGATTGGGTGGCCAAATAGAATTTTTTCAATGAGGATCTTTCCTCTTCTGTGAGTAAGTCTGGCCCTTTGGAATTGAGGGATTTGAGGGTTTCGGGATCCGCTATTTGTAACAGCTCAATTTCCGTTAATTCCCTATTGTAAACAACGAGTTCATCGACTCTAGCCCCTTTAACTCCTACTCCTCTCCAGCGCGCACCGATTTGTAGTCCGGGCTCTATGGGTTCGGGATAGATCACGTCTTCGTAGTCAAAGAAAATAATGTCCTTATAGAGGTTATCTGTTATGACTTCCGTATTCATCTCCCTTCCATTGAGGTACAATTTCACCCCAGAAGCCCTGCTAGAACCCGCATAGGTAAGCATCAGGTGCAGCCATTCATTTTTGGGGATATCCTCAAGGGTTCGCTCAAAAATGGCATTATCTGGAGCGGTATGAGACAGCATGAGTTCCAATTTGTTTTCCCTCAGGTAGAGATGATAGCCTCGGTAGGCATGAAGCCCGGTGCCTACTCCCTTGTGGAAAATTACCCCTTCCGACAACTCCTCAGGTATATGTATCCAAAGTCCGATGCTAAAGGGATCTTTTCTCTGAAAGATCCCTACTTTGTCCAAATCCAACCACGCATCTCCATCCATCAACAGTCCCTGACCGCTATGCCCTTGGATAAAAGTAGGCTTTTCCCCTTTTGAGCGCATGCGATCCATTTTGCCCACCAGTTGGGGCTGAAGCCTATTTCTTAAGTTCCTATCCAACGGATAATGGGCAATTAATCCACGGCGAGGAAGACGGGGATTTATCCCTTGGTAAGCCCTGGAAGTTATCCAGTCAGTTGCAACAGCTTCTTCCTCCTTTTCGATGGAGCTTAATTGATTCTGCTTTTCCTTAAACAAGGTTTCCAGGTAGGAAATGATAGAATCCTGCTTTTCATTTGGGAGCAAGAGGGTGGGTACAGGGGTGGAGGATTCACGAGGGATCAGACCGGCTTCATTGATGTTGTTAAAGAAGCTGTAGAGTTCATAAAAATTCTTTTGTGAAATGGGGTCATATTTGTGGTCGTGACACCTGGCACAGCCTATTGTCAGTCCCATAAATGCAGTCCCTAACACAGAGGTCCTATCCACTACATATTCTACTCGGTATTCTTCATCGATGATGCCATCTTCCAGGTTTTGGGGATGTAATCTATTGAAGGTAGTGGCCAGGATTTGTTCCTTAGAAGGCTTGGGCATCAAATCGCCAGCCAATTGCCATTGAATGAACTCGTCGTATCTCCTATTTTGGTTGAAGGATTCAATGACCCAGTCCCTCCAGGGACTTACATCTCTATAATAGTCCACTGTATAGCCATGGGTATCCGAATACCTTGCTAAGTCCAGCCAGTCAACCGCCATTTTTTCCCCATAGTGGGGAGAGGCCAACAGCCTATCCACTTGTTTTTCGAAGGCATTGGGAGAGGTATCTTCTAAGAAGCCCTTCATTTCCTCTTCGGTGGGGGGGAGTCCGGTAAGGTCAAAAGACAACCTTCTCAGGAGTAGTTCTTTTGAGGCCTCAGGAGAGGGGCTCATATTTTCTTCTTCCAATCTTTGGGCAATAAAACGGTCAATGGGATTTCGAGCCCATTCCGTATTCGGCTCTTTAGGAGGTTCTTTACTTATCGGTTTTTGAAAGGCCCAATGGGGTTGGTATTTGGCCCCGTCTTTTATCCATTTGATGAGGATGGCCTTTTCTTTTGCGGTAAGACTCAAATTAGATGCTGGATCAGGCATCATATACTCCGGATCTGCGGAAATAATCCGGTGGTACACTTCACTTCTTTGGAGGCTGCCCGGGCGTATGGCAAACTTACCCGGAGAGTCTGACAACTCCCCAAAGGCCCCATCAGGGTCATCCAGGCGTAAGCCCGCTTTTTGCTTGGCCTTATCGGGACCATGACATGAAAAGCACTTATCGGAAAGGATGGGTTTCACTTCCTTGTTGAAGTCTAACTCAGCAGATAGGGTCTGGTATTCCTTGGCTATAGGCTCAGGCAAATCTGGACCGCATCCCACAAGAAGGGTGGCAGCTATTATCCCTGTGATGAGGTATGTTGTACTATTCCACATAGGTTAACTTTTTTGTGGTGTTTTTTGAAATTTCTATCGTACCCGTAATAAATTCCTTTGGTCTCTTTGATAGGCCTCAGAATCCTGCATAGCCTCGCCTATATTCTTATCATCTGCCAAAAAATACCTTCCCCCAAGTGGGTCCGCTTTTCCACTGATTAAGGCTTCTATTAACACGATAGAATCCTGTATTTCCGACATCTTCCCGAATTTGAGAATTTGCGCTAGCTTGGGCATGTATTTTCTGGCTACTTCTGATTCCACTAGTAATTCCGTCCGCTTATTCCGAATGAAACCGGGGTTGAAGGCAAAGAGTTTGATGTTTAGTCCTTCTTGTTCCAACTCCCCATTTACCGTTTCGGTGAATTTCACCAAGGCCGTTTTTGCTGCACCATATGCCGAACCAAAGGGTTTGGGTTCTTGTACGCCTCCCCCTCCCAAATTGATAATATAACCATAGTTTCTCTCTTTCATGAGTTGTATAGCGGTACGCGTCCCTAAGAAGGCGGTATAGAGGTTTGTGGAAACTTCGGTCCACCAATGCTCGGGCTCCAGTTCCCAGGTGGGGCCAATGGCATTGTGGTTATTTACCCCCACATTGTTAATCCAGACATCTATATGACCTAATTCGGTGTGAATCCTACTGCCAGCCGCTAGGACCATTTGCTCGACCATCATATCAGCTACTTGCCAAGAAGCGCTTCCCCCTGCTGATTGGATCCGTTTCACCAACTCTTCCAAACGATCCCTGTTCCGCCCCAGGCAAATAACATGGTGCCCCTTTTGTGCCAGCCCTTTGGCCAGCATTCCTCCTACTCCTCCGCTTGCTCCGGTTATGACTATATTTTTCACTGAACTCACTTTTCTTTATTCAGATCCTCCGTTTGTTGTTCAATCCGCTCCTTTTGTTTGGCACTTAGCCCGTGGGTGTAGTAAAATTCAGGACGATATTGATTGTAATGGCCCTTCATTTCGGGGTCATCAATATCCAAGCTTAAGTCGCAGTCAAAACGAGTGAGTATGGTATGATTGCGCTTCCAATCTCCTCCTGCATTGATAAAGTGCGATAGCCCCCAACTGATTCCTCTTCCATACTGAGTATCGGTGAACGCATCAGGGACAAAGGGCCCTGCAGCCACCGGCAATAATTCTGTAATGGAGGCAATTTCAAAATTCACCCAGTCCCGAGCATACTGAATCGTATGATGCTCTTGCCCATCGCGTTGCACGATAGCGGCAACTCCTTCTTTAAACGGAAACAAGGTAGTTTCATGTCCGGAATTGATAACCGGATTTAAGGGGTGCTTTACAAAGGGTCCCAAAGGATCTTCCGCAATGGCCAGGCCTTGCATGCGTATTTTGGAAGGTTTTAATTCGGGTCTTTTGTCGAAATCTCCCTTATAATAGATATAAATTTTACCGTCATGTACCAAGGGATAAGGGTCGTGAATAGAAAATTGGTCCCATGAGCCTTCTGGTCCATTGGGTAGTACAACCTTATTGGCGGATGTCCAGGGACCATCTGGAGAATCCGCATAAGAAACTGCCACGGGGCAAAAGTCTCCCCGTAAGCCACTGGCTTCCATAAAGGCTTGATAATACAGATAGTATTTCCCCTTAAATTTCAGGATATCTGTGGTAGTTACGGATCGCCAACCCGGTTCGGGCTTTGGCGGGCGAGGAACAGCCACCCCTTGCTCTTCCCAGGTGAAACCGTCTTCTGAAGTGGCGTACCAGATATCGGCCAGGTCCCAGTCGCTGGAGGGAATAGTGTCATTGGCTTCTTTCGCTCGTGCCATCCCCACAGGCTTTACCGGGGTGTTTCTGTAGGTATACCAAACGTAGTATTTGCCATTCTCGAAGATTAGCTTGGAAGGGTCACGACGCGTAAGGGTCCCGTCTCCACCATTGTAATCGAAACCTTTGAGTTCAGTGTATTTGAACTGAGAGTACAGTTCTGCTTGCTCGGGTCGTAGGGCCTCATAAGCTTCGTAGTTGCGCTTTACGGCTGCACTTAAGGGGCGATTGGGTTTCTCAGCAGGAACCAAGAAGGGAAATTCTTCTGTTACGGTCAGTTCCCTGGCCTGTTGTTGTTGGCAAGCGATTAATGAGAGGCTTGCTACTAGTATAAAAATTATTCTCATTGTATGGATCTGCATTGTGTGTATAGATTTTGCTACTTCCAGATCTTACTTCTCCTCATAATATTCCCAGAAGTCCACCTCTGTTCGCTTCCCATCTGCTCTATCTCCCAATTCGATGGCTTTAGATTTCATTTCAGCACGAAGCTTATCTACTGTTTCCTTGTATTCAGGAAAATCCGCCAGATTGAATGTCTCCCAAGGGTCCTTTGCTAAGTTAAAAAGCTGGCTAACACGGGATCCTGCTATAAAATCCCCGCGGTTTTTATGATAATCAGGGGCTCTTACGTATTCGATTAGTTTAAAATCCCCTTTGCGATAGGCCCGCTGGTGCTGACGGTAGGCGTGATAGGTGTGATCTCGTATTTCTTCCACTTCTTCTTTGACTATGGGAACTAGACTTGAGCCTGTTACACTCGAAGGTATTTCGATGCCTGCCAACTCACAAATCGTTGGCATAATATCGTAGTTGTAGCAAAGGGCATTTATCCACTTTCCTTTGTTTTCTTCCTCGATAAGGCCCCCGGAAAGGATAAAGGGAATATGAACCCCATCTTCGTGGTAAATGTTTTGCTTTCCCAGCAAGCCATGATTCCCAAGCGCCAAACCACTGTCGCCTGCCATGACAATGAGGGTACTTTCATATTGTCCACTTGCTTTCAGTGTCTTAATTACCCTGCCAATCTGGGCATCCAAATGAGTGATGATAGCATAATAATCAGATAGATGTTGTTGGGCAATTGCCTTAGTTCTGGGCCAGGGAGCCAGTAACTCATCCCGCAAGACTATATGGCCATTATCAAAGGGGTGTTGAGCCATGTAAGAGGGAGGCAAGGCTGTATTTTCTTCTGGATATAACGCTTTAAACTTTTCTGGGGCTTGCCGTGGATCATGTGGGGTAGGGAAAGCAAGGTACAGGAAAAAGGGCTGCTCTTTGTCGTAATCTTTAATGAAGGAAGCCGCTTCATCCGCCAGGACTTCTGAGACGTGGGGACCTGTTTTTTCATTGGCCGTGGGTCCCCGTTTGTCTTCATCTGTTAGAGGCCTTCTTTTCACTTCCCCTTCTGTTGTATACTCTAACAAGTAACAGGTTTCACGGCTGTAGTTCCCCTCCGGGTTCCAATCACTGAAGGGCATTCTGTATTGATCGGTCAGGTAGGCGGGCATGCCACAGAGTTTGGCCCCATTATGAAAGGAGCGAGCTAGTACGCTGGCATCCTGGTGCCATTTCCCTACATGGTATGCATAGTAACCTGCATCCATGAAGGCTTCTCCCATCGTCTTATGCTCCTTAGGAATGTTCCGCCCGGGCCCCTCCAACTGAAACAAATTCCTGCCGGAAAGTAACATGGCCCTACTCGGTACACAGGTAGCCCCCAGAAAGGACCCCTGTAAATAGGCATTGGTAAAGGCAATGCCTTCAGCAGCTAAGCGGTCAAGGGTTGGTGTTCTTAAGGCCTGCCCACCCAAGGCGTGTACGCCCGTATAGCGATGGTCATCCGTGTATATGACCAGTACATTGGGTTTAGGACTAATTTGTGCCTTTGCTAGAAAACTTCCCAACAAGCAGAACAGGCAATAAAGGGAAAACTGTCTCATAGAATATTTCTCTAGGTTTTAGGCATTCCTACTGATTTTATGAGATAAATTCCTGCTTCTCTTTGACAGAGAAGCAGGAATAGGTAGTATGAGTAAATAAAAAAATACGTTATGCTATTGTCAGGGGAAGGGCATTAGTACCCCGGATTTTCTACCAAATTGGGATTATCTGCAATTCTCCCTAAACCAAGCGCATAGTAATAGTTTCTTTCTGGATGAAGCCTTACTCTTCCTTTATCTCCATCTTCCATTTGCAAATAATACATGCCAGTATCAAAGTCCTTTATCCAAGTGGTCTTATGTCTAGGTTTATTGTCTAATTCCTCAACGGCAATCCTCCATCTTCTCAAATCCCAGAATACGTGCTCTTCAAAGGATAACTCCACCCGTCTTTCCTGGCGAATCTTATCCTCCGTGATTTCCTCGGGGGATAAGGCAGGCATTCCAGCTCGTTCTCTAATTTCGTCGTTGAGAATCATCGCCATATCTCCATTGGGGTCTCCGAGATAAAAAGCAGCCTCTACATAGTTGAGCATGATTTCTCCTAAACGCATGATGATCCAATCTGTACCGGAGCCCGTACCATCAGGAGTAGTAGGATTAATATGCTTGCGTCGGAGAAGACCTGTAGGGTTATTCCCTCCTGCATAGCCATGTCTGGCATGTCCCGCTCCTGGGAATCCCGCTGATCCAGGAACAATGAAGCCAGGTTGTTTGGTAGTAGTCTTGCGTTGTCCATCTGCAGGATCCGTATATACCGTACTCGTGTGAAAAAATACCGGTTGTCCTTTAAATATGGATTCAGGATAGAAAACCCATGCCCTAAACCTGGGATCTCTTTCTCCAAAGAACCTAGCAGGATCCAATGGGGTTTCTCCATTGTACATAGCTCGGTCCAGTTTACCCGTAGTACCATCTGTAAAATCAAACATTTCCATTTTCTCCAGATAGACGGGGTAATTAGAATTCCAGGCAAAGCCAAATCCTGCCGGCGTCCCGGTAATATCAAAAGCATGGTTCTTACCTCCTTCAAAGTCATACTTTACCACAAAAATTGCTTCAGGATTATCGCCTTCATCCAGAAATAGATCTATGAGATTCTGGACTTTGTCTGGATTTTTTCGATATAGAGAAAAGGGGCCACTTAGCATAATTTCTCTTGATGCGTCCAAGGATTGCTGAAAGTATCCCTGAGCATCTGATGCAGGAAATCCTAGTAAGCCATCGAGCTGCTGGGTGCCATTGCGGGCCACACTGGCTGCATATAACATCGCCCTACTTTTTAATGCTAAAGCCGCCCATTTGGTAGCTCGCCCCTCCTGATCTGCCACATCAGGCAAAATCTGAGCAATGGCATCCATCTCCGTTCCGATAAAATCATATACTTCTTTCTCAGAGTTTCTGGGGACAAACAATTCTCCATCCGAAGCGTCTATACCCTGGGCAGTTGTTACAATGGGTACTCCCCCAAAGCGCTTAACCATCTCAAAATATTCCCATGCGCGAACAAATCTTGCCTCAGCGGCTCTTACTGCCGTATACTCTGCATCAAGCGTAGTGGATTGAACAATGTTCTCGATAAATACATTGGCCTCTCTGATGTTATTGTAGGGCCAATAGTCCAATAAACGAGCTCCACTTTCATTGTAAGGAGTATTGGTAACCTGTCCAAAGGCCGCCTGCCAGGGAGCAAAATTTCTATGTTCGCCTCCCCAGGAATTAATAAAGCCCATATTGATATTGGTTCCACCAGAGGTCATATGGAACTGTGCTCGGTTGTATAAATCACCTACAAAAGCATCTGCGAGGCCTTGGTCTTCAAAGACAAGCTCGCTGGAGATAACATCCGTTGGGGTAAGGTCAAAGGGATCTTCACAAGAAAGTGTGAGAACCATTATGGTGAATATTAACAGTAGCTTTTTCATATATATTGGGTTAAATATTTTATTAAAGTTAGCTTTCAAATTTCTATAAAGTAATTCTCACTCCAGCCGCAAAAGAGCGGGTAATAGGCAATCTGCGTGTAGGAGCTTGCCCTGGCTCATACTCAGGATCAAAGGAGTTTTTATAGATTCCTAAGTTAGTCAATAGGACCAAGTTTTCACCAGCAACATAGATCTCAGCCTGATCCATGTTCAGCTTCTGAATGACATTTCTGGGAATGGAATAGGAAAGATTCATGTTCTTCAAGCGGAAATAGGTAACGTCTTTCACAAAGAAGTCAGAATTACGCCCATTATTGAAGCTGGGGGACTGTGTAGCAGCTGGAAGCTGGGCATTAGGATTCACGTTTACCGTTGGGTCATTCAAATCAGGTTGCCACCTGAGGTCATATTGATAGGTCAAGGGGATAGACTGGTTGCTGAACATCGTTCTCGCCGAGCCACTTACGTTAATGCTAAACATGGAGGCCCCTTGTAGTAAGGCACTCAATCTAAAATTCTTATACTCCAGGTCCATGTTCATGCCATACACCATTTCGGGAATCCCTTGGGCGTAGGCAATCTCCTCCTGATCTCTAAAGGTAAGCACCCCGTCCCCATCTCTATCTAGGTATTTGATATCGCCCGGTCTTAAAGTCGAATTCCCATTTTCGTCCTGGTCAACCGGATGACTATCAATCTCTGCCTGAGACATGAAGATCCCATTAGACCTATATCCCACAAATCTATTTACTCGCTGTCCATCTAACTCAAATAACCTCTTTTGGTCTTCATCCTCAAAATCTTCCTGACTTTTCACGTCTATCCATCTTGCCCGCGCCAAAGAGAAATTCGGTGCGAGGACTAAAAAGAAATCGCCAAAGCGCTCTTGGTAAATAGCCGATATTTCGAATCCTCTGTTTTCCTGGCTGTTGATATTGACAACGGGAAGATCAGCACCGAAAGTAGAGGGCACGTCTTCGATATTTTGCGCAATGATCCCCTCGCGTTTTCTATAGAACAATTCTGTTTCCAACGTGAGTTTCCCCCCCCAGAATCTGGTTTCTATACCCAAATTATACACCGTCATTTCTTCCCAAGTCAACAGGGGATTGACCAAGCCTCGGGTACGAATAGTAGGAAAGGCTGTTCCATCCTCCAGGATAATGGGACTTTCCAGCGAATACCCAGTAATATAGTCAAAGCCATTCAGCCCATTGGCCGTATCATCTCCCAGTTGAGAAAAAGAAGCTCTCAACTTCAAGTAATCCAAAAATCCTCCTGAGTTTATGTTCATAAAGGATTCCTCCGATAGGACCCATCCGGCAGAAAAACTCGGGAAATAGCCCCATCTATTTTCTGGGGAGAACAATACATTGCCATCTGCTCTGAAGGTGGCTTCAAATAGGTACTTATTTTGATACGCATAATTCAATCTACTCACAAAACTCTTTCTACCGATATCGGATCCGGAGGACCCATTATTGGTCTGGTTGTTCTGGGAGCCAATAAATAACTCTGGAATATTCAAAGAAAGTAAGTCCAATCTAGCCGCATTGAACTGACTGAATTTTCGTGTAATCTGCTCGTATAGTCCCAGTACTTTTATCTCATGTTCGCCAAAAGACCGATCATAGGTCAAAGAAACCAGGGGGTACAACTGGGTTCTCCTGAATTGATCTTCTGAGACGGAAGAAGCAACACGCTGGGTAGCCTGGAATAAATAAGTATCCGTTTCCGGCTGGTATTCATATAAGTCCGTAGGTTTCGCAAATCGCTTAATCGCCCGATTATATCTGATCAAGTTTATTTCTGCTCTTGCCGAAAGCCCCGTAATAAAAGGTAGGTCGTACTGCATTCCGAGTCGACCTTGTATAACATCTTCGTCTCTATCCCAAAAACCTGCAACATCCCTTTTGCTAGAGGATATGGGATTTCTTTGGGAAAATCCAGAAAATGCCTCGCCTATGGAAGGGTCTGGTAGGGATATAGGGAAAACCGGTTCAGTAGTTGAAAGCTCCGTCATCAAGGCTTCTATGTTGTTTCCAGGTCTTTCGGTTTGCTCAAATCTATAAGTAAGATCCAGGTTGAAACTGAGGTTGTCATTAATTTTTGCGTCTATGTTTGACCGGGCATTATACCTGTTGTAATCGTAATCTCTAGACCGGAAGTAGCTTTCCTGATCTACATAGCCAAAGGAGGTAAAGTATTTGATATCCTCACTGCCCCCGGACACACTGATATTGTGTTGGTGCATGGGGGCATTATTTTTGATCAAGCCATTTACCCAATCTCCCCCTTCATATCCTGGTTCCCTATTTGCAAAACGCTGAGCCGTTTCTTCCGTAAAAGTGGCGTCGAGCCCCCCACCATCCAATAGGTCTGATTCCCTGACCAATTCAATATATTGATCCGTATTTACCTGCTGGAACAAGCGAGAAGCAGACATGGAAGTATAACTTCCATTGTAGGTGATTTTTGCAGGGCCTTGCTGTCCTCTCTTAGTCGTTACCAGAATTACCCCATTTCCTGCACGTGCCCCGTAGACGGCTGCGGCAGCATCCTTCAGTACGGTGATAGATTCAATGTCATTGGGATCGATGCGGTCAAAACTCGTTTGCATTCCATCGACCAGAACCAAGGGAGAGCCCGCATAGCCTCTGATTCGGATCTGGGTATTCTCAGAACCGGGTAAGCCCGAATTCTGTCGGGTCATTACCCCCGGTACTCTTCCCGCTAGCAAATTCGCTGTGTTTGCAACGGGAACCGCTGTGAGTTGTTTGTTATCAATAGCGGCTACTGCCCCCGTTAAATTGGATTTCTTCTCCTGACCATAACCCACAATAACAATTTCGTCTAGCAAAATTCCCTCTACTAGTTGAACGTCAATGAGTGCTCGTCCCTCGATAGGAATGGTCTGTGTTCGGTAACCAGAATAAGTGAAGATTAGGCTGGCTCCTTCCTGGACAGTAATTTCATATTTCCCATCCGAAGCCGTCATGACTCCATTGGTCGTTCCTTCCTCTATCACGGTAACCCCTACAAGTGGGTCATTCCCCTCATCAGCTACAGTACCAGAGACTGTGCTCTGTCCTATAAGATGGGGTGAAATGAAAAAACAACCTGCTAGAAGTAGAAACTGAATGAGTTTAAGTTGAAGTTTTGTCATAGTAATAGTCTTAGTAGTGGTAGTAAAAATGAAAAGAACGGAAGATTGGGAACTCGTGCCCCAATGAGAAAACCTGGCTTCTAATGAGTTAGCCTTTAAGATAAACTAACAAAATTCCCATATGGGATTATTATAAACCGGCAAATTAAATATTGCAAAAAAGGGGTATATTTCAAAATCTCCCACCTGGACAAATCATGGACAAACAATAAAAACAAAATTGATCCCCCATAAAATGATTTTCAATATATATTTTTGATAAACAATAACTTACGGATATACTCTACTTAATTGTTATGTATAAAGTGGTCAAACAATCCAGACTATTCCTCTGGACAACTCTCTTCACTATTACCTTTCCCTTATTTGCCAAGGCTTCTGGAGATTCCCTGAAAATTTCCCATTTGAGAGGGGTCCAAAATATCCGGTTCAAAAATCCAGATCGCGCGATTCAGGAATTAACTGCATTCTATGACGAGCTTATAAATGAGAAGGACACCTTAATGGCAATTAGAGTACTTGCATCGCTATCAGCCGTTCATGGAAACATGGGAAATTATAATGAATCCTATAATGGTTTATGGAAGGCCTTGTTACTTGCGGACCAGATTCAATCGGATTCAAATAAAGTATTTCTCCAACAAAGGATTGGAAGGTTTTATGCTTACTACCAACGGCAAGAAAAAGCCATAGATCTTATTTCCGAAGCTTTGGCGCTAAATAAGACTCTTGCAAAAAATGGGAAAATGGAAGAGTTTTCCTTAGCTCATCGGTATTTCGCATTAAGTACCTCCTTTCAAGAATTTGGAAAAATCGAACTTGCCCAAACCTACTTAGATAGCTGTTTTTTGTTTTACGACCCAAAGGAAGTGAGGAGCCTTAAATTTCCCTTCTTGAAAATGAGGCAAGCCTTTATCAAAAATGAATTAGGCCAAGTAGAGGAAGCCATTCAAGATATGGAAGAATTGATCCCTTGGTTTGAGAAAAAGTTACCTTCCTACCAGGTAATCATTTATAGCCATTTGGGAGACGCCTACCTGAAAAAAGGAGAGTATGAAAAATGCATGAAGAGCTATGAAAAATCCTTAGATATATCCAGAAATTTCCATAGTCATATGGACTTTTCCATTAAGATTTATGAAAAACTGGCTCGTGTATACTTTGATCAAGAGTTGTTTCAAAAAGCTTACCAAGAGCAGGAGAAAGCCTCTGCCTTAAAAGCGACCATCTTTGATAGCAGGAGCAAATACAATCAACCACTTTTGGAAATTCAGGATGAGTTTCGAAATGCCATGGAAGCAAAGGATCAGCTTATTAAAGAAAAGCGCCTTGCCCAATTGGAACATGAAAATAAAGAACGGGTATTGCGAAATATCATCTTTTCTGTTTTGGCTTTTTCTTTCCTGCTTTTTGGGATTCTATTTTTCTTTTATTTGAGGAATAAACATCGGGTTGAGAAAAAGCTCATCCAACTTGAGGTCAAGACCAATAAAGAATTGCTGGAGTTGAAAAATAAAGAATTGGCGACCTCTACCTTGAAACTATTTGAGAAGGAGAAATTTCTGCAGGAATTAAAAAGTCGATTTGGCGCGAATAACAAATCGATAGACCCTAAAGAGATAACCCGTTTAATCAATACCTTAAAAATTAGTAGTAGCCATACTTGGGCAGCCTTTGAAACCCAGTTCATCTCGATCAACAATGGCTTTTTTGAAAAAATAAAGGAAGATTATCCTACTCTCACACAAGGTGATAAAAGGTTGTGTGCCTTGATAAAATCAAAATTGAACAGCAATGAAATAGCTGGATTAATGAATATCTCTGTGGAAAGTGTACACAAATCCCGTTATCGCCTGCGAAAAAAACTCAAGCTGGAAAAGCATGTGAACCTGGAAGATTTTATTGATACTATTGTTTAGTATTTAAGGCCCTTTCTGACATGGACTTAAGCCTTTCAATCTGCAACAAACGTCAGGGCAAATAAGTAAGTGGACAAAAGAAATCAGGGAATGATATCTCTGATTTCTCTAAGGAACTAGAAATATGAGTTCAAAGGCCCTCTTCTCGCAGGAGAATCCCGGTGCCTTTAGGTACCCAATATGGGTAGAAAAGGTCCCCCATCCCTTTTTATCGCCGGCGAGGTATCAACTTGGATACCTCGCCGGCCGAATATCGGGGCATTATGAATCTACCCATAGGCTACCCCTACAGGGTAAACTTTTGCTTCAACGAAAAAATACCCACTTTCCTTTGTCCACTTACTTAGTAAAAACGCACAAAGCCAATTGGGAATACTGGTTTTAGTTTTATGCATGAGTATTCATGAGTATTAAATTTGGGGTCTTTTATATGGACCTCGATAGGGTCTTGCTAGCAGTTTCGCTGCCTGTTCATTATTCGTGATAGTCTTTTTCCCTGGATCCCATTCTACCTTGCTGTGGGTATAGTAAGAGATCATGGCTAATTGTACGGCAGCGGTGGACTGAAATCCATCCTCTATGGGGCAAAGGACATGGGTTTTGTCTCTCGACTTAACAGCTTCCAGGAAGTTGGTTAAATCTTTCCCCAATACGCCGGGCGTAGGAATGTCTATCGCTTCCGAATCCTTTCCTTTACCTTTCGGTTGGATGATGAGTCTTTTGAAGTCTCCATACATGGTGGCTTCATCCCCATAAAAAGTATAGCCACTGTTGAATTCTGGATGTAGATCCCCTGCACCCCACATTCTGTGCTGCCAAATAAGGGGGTAGGTATCAAAATCCATCCGGACATGCAAGGTATCGGGGGTAGTAATCTGGCCTTTGTGGGCTACAATATTACCAGTAGCATGTACGGATAGGGGGGTTCCCAAGTCCATCGTTTTCCTCAAATAATCTATATAATGAATGCCCCAATCCACCAGGTGCCCGTTGCCGTATTCCTTCTCCAGTCGCCAATTGAAGTGCCCAATACTAGGCCGATACGGCAACTTGGGGGCCGGCCCACACCAAGTCTCCCAATCCAAGGAAGGGGGCGGGTCTTGAATGGTAGGATCTCCCGGATTGGGATTGTAGTGAATCTGTGCGCCTATCTGATGAATATTTCCCAGACGACCTTCTTTGATGAGCGACCGTATCTTATCTCCTACGACATTACTTCTCTGCATAAAGCCGATCTGAACAATATTATCGGCTTCCTTAGCAGCCTTGATCATGGCCAAGCCTTCATGTATGTCATAGGCCAAGGGCTTGCAGCAATAGATATCCAATCCTTTTTCACAGGCTGCGATAAATTGTAAGGCATGCCAATGGGGTTGGGTTGCAATGATCACTGCGTGCAAATCATCCTTTTCGAGGAGTTCTTGGTAATCTATATAGGCTTTGGGCCGGCTGCCTTGTTTTTGCTCAATTTCATCGGCCACACTTTTGAGATGCTCAGAGTCAATATCGCATAGGGATACCAGGTTAAAGCCCTCAATCCCCATCACCGCCTTGGCTAGTTTGATGCCGTACCAGCCACAGCCAATCATGCCAATTCTTACTTTTTCTTCCGCGTTCCAATTCGGTAGGTAAGCGGCTGAGAGGATTCCCAGCGAGCTTGCGGAGGATTTTTCAACAAATTTTCTTCGGTTCATAGGTAGATAGGTTTATGCTTTAGCCATCTGTACAGGACAAAATTTTAGATGGGTAGCTCTGTGATCAAAAATGCCCAATTTTGAACTCACCCTCTAGCCCCTCCTCTCTCAAGAAAGATGGGGTTTATAGCTGTTAGACAGAAAGGCTGTTGCCATAGGCAACGATAAGGATTCCCACGATCATGCAGCTTAGCCCTAGGTAGAGATATCTACGTGCTTTGGGAGAGGCATTTTCCCATTCCCCAGTAAGCAACCCACTTACTATGGCTGTAGCAACACAGGCCGTATTAAAAATGGCATATCCCACGGTATTACCTGCACTTCCCAGTTGGAAGGCTGCGTAAGCAAATAAGGCGGAGGCAGCATAATGAAATATGGCCATGATGAGAATAAGGCCAAAGTTTTTAGAAAAGGCAGGCGTTCTAAAACCTCCCCATAAGCGCTTTTTGCTCAATTCCCAGGCAAAATAAATAGCCATGAAAATGCCTCCACTAATAAAAATGGGGAACATGACGGCAACCGCTGTAATCCATTCGGCATTTCCCGCAGCTTGGCTTGCTTCGTGTAGGGGGGGACGTCCCACTGCATTGGCGTAACTGAATCCGGTTGCCAAAAGGCCTCCCACTACCGCTATAAGTATACCGGTAAGCATAGAAGCTTTTTGGGGCTGTTCCTCGCCTGAGTCCTTGGCATTTCTTGCCTCATCCTTTTCCCGCAACAATCCGGCTTTACCATTGGCGATCACTCCGAGTAAAACAACCAAAATCCCACCCATGATTGTCAGAAAAGCGTCATTCTCCGGCAAGCCATCTACTAAAAAGGGGAGAATAGAACCTACTAGGATTACCGTACCAATAAACAGCGAGAATCCTAAGGAAAGGCCAATATGGTTGATAGCTTTCCCCCACATCATCACACCAGTTCCCCACAAAAGGCTGGCGATGGCCATCTTTACCAAAACATCTGAAGACACTGAACTGAAAACCTGCCCAAAGTCCTTTATTAAAGCAAAGGACGCGACGAGAGGAACAACAAACATTGTCAACATAAAAAATAGTCCCCAGGTATTTTCAAATTTGAAATCCTTTGTGAATTTTTCGGGTAACGCGTACAGGCCCAGCATGAGTCCCGCGAAAATAGCCCATAATACTCCTTCAATCATTTTGTGTGTGTGTTTAAGAGATTGATGGTTCCGTCAATCTCGAGTTTATATGAATAGGTGATAAGTGAATCTATGGTATAAGAATGGCGACTCCCTCTCACATTTTGCCAGCAATGGCATATAAGTCTTCATCTGTTGAAATATAATATAATAGAAATTTGAGGGTAATTTGTTATTAGCCATCTTATTCTAGCATTTTAGTTTCAATTCGCCTCCGCTGTTTTGTGCTCAATCCAAATTGAAAATTAACTTCAGGATGATTGAAAATGTCGCTCTCCTTCATTTCCGGGTCGTGTATATCTAAACTTAAGTCACAATCAAAACGGGCCAACATGCTATGACTTTTTCCTTCGGCCAAGCCGATGTTGCGGAAGTGACATAGGCCCCAGGTAATCCCTCTTCCATTTCCATTGTCCAGAAAAGCATCTGGCACATAGGCTCCTGGGGCGATTGGAAATAAACTAGAGATGGCTGCCACTTCAAAATTCACCCCATCAGGAGCATATTGGATCGTATTGTGCTCTAAACCATGCCGGCTTACCAGTGCTGCCACTCCTTCCCTGAAAGGAAATAATGCCGTTTCATGACCTGAATTTATGACCGGATTTAGCGGGTGTTTTTCAAAGGGACCAAAGGGATGCTCTCCAATGGCTAGACCTTGCGCTCTTACCTTGGGATTGCCCCCCATTTCTCCTTTGTAGTATACATAAATTTTTCCCTTATAAACCAAGGGATAGGGGTCATGAATGACATACTGATCCCAAGTACCTTCAGGCCCATTTTCTATGACCGTTTTATTGGAAGGTGTCCATGGGCCCTCAGGAGAATCCGCAACCGAACAAGCCACAGGACAATCGTCTCCTTTCGTACCGGGGCCTCCTGGCATTTGAGTGTAGGCTTGATAGTAGAGGTAATACTTCCCTTTCCAAACCAGTATGTCCGGAGTTGAAACGGATCTCCAACCGGGAAAGGGCTTCTCTAAGCGGGGTACAGCTACTCCTTGTTCTTCCCATGCAAAGCCATCTTTACTAGTGGCGTACCAGATTTCAGCTAGATCCCAATCCCGAGAGGGAATGCTATCGGTTACAATCGAAGTGTTTTGAGGGGGATATTTAGTCTGTCTATGGGTGTACCACACGTAGTATTTCCCCTCATGTCGGATGATTTTGGTTGCATCTCGGCGAGAAAGGGTGCCATCGCCCCCGTTGTAGTCAAAGCCTGCTAAGCGGGTGTATTTAAAGTTGGAGAACAATTCATTGGTAGCCAATTCTAAGGAATCGAAGCTGCCCTCATACACCCGATTCATCGCTTTACTCAAAAGTCTATTGGGTTTTTCTCGGGGAATATTCCCATAGGGAAAACCGTCTACAGTGTGCATGGAAGTCTGCTCCTCAGTTGGAGAACAGGATGAAATAAGCCAGATACTTAAGATAAACGACAGCGTTCTTTTCATAAGGCAAGGATATGAGGGTACATGTTAATAAGTCCCATAGCTTCCAAACATAGCTTTCTTATCAGGCCGTGGTCTTTTCCTGACTGAATGGTCAGGCTCACCACTTTCTCGATCAAATTCATCCGGTGTTCTCCGAGTAGGAATGAAATCTCCCGTTACCCGACTCCAGTCATTCAAGGCCTTCTTCAGTTCTTCTCTTGTCAAGGCAAGAGAAGGATCATGGATGAGGTTATGGGTTTCATTGGGATCTTCCGCCAAGTGATACAATTCATATTTCCCCCTAGGAACCTGAAAGCAGGCATATTGGGCTTCCGTCAATTGCTCTTTTTCTTTTAGCCGAAGCATGGCCTTGAAGGTGGGGCTCCTCAGGGCATCGGCTGGAGGAGTCCCTGCCAAATCGTTATAATTGTTCAAGATTAACTTCCACTCCTGGTTCATAATGGCCCGACCGTGGTCTTCGAAGTCATGCCAATGGTCTTCGCCAAAGGCATAGAAGCGCGTTTCTACCTCAGGATTCCTAAGTACCGGTAAAAAATTGGCGCCTTCGTAGCTATCCAAGGGCTTTATCCCAGCTACATGGACTAAGGTAGGCGCAATGTCTACCGTACTCACCAGACTTTGGGTGTGGCTCCCTGCGGATACAAGCTCAGGCCATTTAACAATCCAGGGAGTTTTTATTCCTCCGTCATAGAGAGTCGTTTTGTCACGAGGAAAAGGCCTGCCATTGTCACTAATAAATAATATCAGGGTTTGCTCCTCCACGCCTTGCTTCTCCAGTTCCGCCACTACCTTTCCCACATAGGAATCCAGCCTGGCTATCTCGTCATAATATTGTCTCAGGTCTTCCCGTACTTCAGGGATATCGGGTAGATAAGGGGGAACACGGACATCAGATAGTTGGTGGGGGGCTTCCAGTATGTCTTTTTCATAGGCTCTGTGAGGGTCCAGGGCGGCAAACCACATGAAGAAGGGCTTATCCATAGGGCGATTCTGTAACGCCGGAAGCCAATCTTCACAGCCAGAGGGCTGCTGGGCAACCATTTTTACGGGCTCCTTATCGGAACTGCTGGGCAACTGAAAACCTGCTGTTCCGGCTTCATAAATGGAATCAAAATGCTGGCGTATGTTATTCCCCATATGCCACTTACCTGCAGCAGCTGTATAGTATCCTCCTTGATTTCAATTGTTCTACAAAGGTATTTGTTCCTGGAGGGAGAGCCCAGTGGAGCTGTTCAGCTCCGGTATTATGGGGATATTTCCCTGTAATGATACTAGCCCGACTAGGGCGAGCAGGAACTAGCCGTAACATAGGCATGATCAAAACGCATTCCGGCTGCAGCCAAGGCATCGATATGGGGAGTTTTGATATGAGGATGGCCATAGGCCCCACAATCGTCCCAATTCATGTCATCCGCGATAATCAATACGATGTTGGGACGCTCAAAGGTAATTTCTTGAGGTTCCGGCTTGGGTTGACAACTGACCCAAAGGATCAGGATAACGCATATGAGATTAATATTCATTGAGGGTTTCATCTGAATCAAATTACTCAGCATTTTCTGGTATGTTAGGTTTCACCAATTCCTCCCACTTCGCCTGATCCCAAACAACAGGAGGAGGAAGATGGGCTGCTTCATCGTAAAATACCCTAGACATTTGGGACACTTTCTCTGGGTATTGTTGGGACAGGTCCTGGGTTTCTGCAGGATCTTTATTTATATCGAACAGCTCCAAAACTGGGCCCCTACCCTGCATATGTTCATGGTAAATTCCGGGGGGAAGGGTACCTGTAAACCTAAGAAGGTAGTCCTGCTCGATGAGTACCCAGGCAGGAGGTGCAAAGGGTCTTTCCGTTATATGGTCCTTCGTAGTCTTTTCTATGAGAAAGCCCCAGGCACTCGCATGAACTCCTGCACCAAACAAATATTCGTGTACTTCGGCGGCATGGGGCTTGTTGAACAAAGGCAATAGGCTTTTCCCGTCTAAGTTTCCGGGTAATTCCCCCTTGGCTGCCTCAAGGGCTGTCGGTAAGATATCCATCGTTGAAACCAGCTGATCCAAGACTAAGGGCTGCTCAATTTTTTGGGGCCAATGGATAAACATCGGAACGCGAATACCTCCCAGGTACAAATTCCCCTTATGACCGGAAAAGGGGGCATTGCCGGGTAGAGGAGAACCTATTTTATGTCCCTTATGCCTTCCAGCCGCCATGGCTCCATTGTCAGAAGTGAAGACGATCAGGGTATTGTCGTACAGATCATTGGCCTTTAGGTAGTCGATAATCCGCTTTACATTTTGATCTACCCCATAGATATGCGCGTAGAAATTAGTTAAGTCGGAAGAGGGGGAGGAAAAATGCTGATAATAGGGATCCGGCGCCTTGGGTTCTAAGGAATCATGGACGGCGTGATAATGCAGTTGGAGAAAAAAGGGCCTGCCCTCCTGATCTTGTTTGTCAATAAAGGCCAGGGCTTTGTCAGTGAAAACGTCTGTATTGTAGCCTGTCTGTTTGCCTGCGTGTTCAAAATTCTCCCAGACTAAGGTTGAATGGTAGAACTGGCTTGCCCAGGTATTGTAGCCAAAATAATAATCAAAGCCGTTGTTCAACGGATGGTGTTCTTCTACCACCGAGCCGTAATAGCCCGAATTTTTTACCTCTTCATACACCGCTGGATGGGTTTGGGCTAATTCGTGAAAGGGAGTTTCTGCAGGCAGCCCATGACGCGACAATATTCCGGTGAGTACCTTGGAATTCCTTCGACCTATATGCCACTTGCCGATATGTGCGGTTCTGTACCCCGCTTTTTTAATGCGTTCCGCCAGAAGCGTCCCAGAAGCAAAGCCCCCTTCTTCTCCATCTGCATTGGAATACACGCCTAGCCTATTTTGGTGAATTCCCGTAGCCATGCCTAACCTAGAAGGTGCACATAGGCTACTGGTAACATATGCTTTTGTGAAAATCAGCCCTTCTTTGGCTAGGCTATTCAAGGTCGGAATTGCCTTTTTAGAAAATTCCAAGGCTTCCTCCGGGGAAT
Organism: Bacteroidia bacterium; assembly: GCA_965263105.1. Classification (GTDB taxonomy): domain Bacteria; phylum Bacteroidota; class Bacteroidia; order J057; family J057; genus JBCCTX01. The sequence continues at coordinate 363,652 of CBDHGL010000006.1, forward strand.
AGTCTTGCATACTATCTACCAAATGGACAAAAAATGGATCGAAGTCTGATGTTGATAAGGTATCATTATAAATTCCCAATTGCCCATAGCCCAGGTCATCCATCATGATGAAGAGAATATTGGGTTTGGGCTCAGTTACTTTTGAACAGGCACTGATCCCGGCAATTAGAAATAAGAGCAAGAAATACTTCATAGAGGCTTAGCAAAATTTTCACGCTACCCTGGAGCTCAAAGGAATACTCTTTTTATTAATATAAGCCTTATTCCCCCAAGACCCATTATCTCTCCTAATTACTTCTACGGAAAAACCCATTTGTCCATTTTTTATCCAGGAATTTTTCCCTTCAAAGAACAGATGCCAGAAGCAAACTTTAATCCCAAACTTTTAGTTCCTTTGGGGTATGCAACATTCCCAAAAAGGATTTCTGGAATCGGCCCGCTTAAGCAAGGTGATGTGGAGTTTATCTCTTCCTGCCATAGCGGCCATGGTCTTGTTTGGGCTCAACGCCTTTATGGATACGGTCTATATCGGGCAACTGCTAAATGAAACCGCTTTGGCGGGCGTCGCACTCGCCTATCCCCTGACTTCTATTATGCTAGGATTAGGAAGTTGGGCGGGGACCGGTGCAGGAAACCTACTGAGTATTGCCATAGGCAAGGAGGATACAGAAACCCAAGAAAAACTTCTGGGCAACGCTACTATATTTATCCTTATAAGCTCCCTCCTATTTACCCTTCCAGGGTTTTTCGCGGCTGAACCCTTTATCCGCATGATGGGAGGAACAGGAGAGGTCTTGGAATATGGGGTAGAATACTTTCGCATTGCTATGATCGGGGCTCCCTTTTGGGTCTATGGCTTAAGCTTGAATTTCATTGTGAGAGGAGAGGGAAAAATGAAGCAAGCTGCCATCATGATGAGTTATGGTTTGGGACTGAACCTAGTACTAAGTCCTTTGTTCATGGGCGTTTTTAATATGGGGATTGCCGGGGCTGCCTGGGGTACCAATCTGGGCATGATGGTCTATTGCATCGTTGGATACAGGTACTTCAAACGCGGGAAGGCTTCTTTCCCCACGAAAATTGACTCCTTGGCTTATGATAAATCCGTATTCAGCTCCATCACAAAATTAGGCTTCCCTGGCTTTATCATGTCCATGATGGGCTTGATCCAGGCGATTGTTGTTTTCAACGCCATCGTTCGAGTAGGGACAGAAAATGATCTGGCATTTTTCGCTGCTGCCAACCGGATTCAGCTTTTCTTAATGACCCCTTTATTCGGCCTAATGCGCGCTTTACAACCTGTGGTGGGCGTGAATTACGGCGCAGCAAAATACGGGCGGGTAAAAAAGGCTTACAACTTATTCACCCGAACGGGCTTTTTCATCATCTTCCCCTTTTGGGTATTCATGATGATTTTTCCAGAACTGAGCCTTCGATTGGTTTTGCCGAATATGGCTTTCTCAGGTACAGACATTTTCCACTTCCGGATCTATATGATTATGCTCCCGGTACTTCCCGTGGTTTTCATGTCACTCACCTTTTTGCCCGCTATAGAAAAACCCAAATTTGCCAGCCTGATAGGCATGGCTCGCCAATTGATATTTTATGTACCGGTCATGTGGTTTCTCCCAGGGATTTTGGGCATGAAAGGAATTTATTACGGGGCAACCGGGATAGATCTGGTCGTCACGCTATTCTTAGTAGCTGCAGTTTGGTGGGAAATGAGGCAAATGGGGAAGGTGGGGCCTCCGAAAGAAGAAGTAGAGCTATCGTCGGTAAACCCAGGTTGAGGGATTACCTAATTTACTTCCCAAAATTTGCTCTATACTGACCACTTTTCCAGTCTATAGGCACTGTCCCAAAACATCCATTCCATTTTGGAGGACATGACAAAGGTTTGGGTCATTTGATCCCGTTGGGAAGAAGTACAAGCTTCAGCCACCTCATCGCAGATATCTATCGCCAATTGCACGGCTTCTCCGTATTCTTCGCCTGCATAGGTATCAATCCAAGCTTGGTAGGGATTGGTTTCTTGGGTTTGATGCTGGTAAATGTAATCCCCTACCTCTTTGTAAATCCAAAAGCAGGGAAGTACCACCCCTAATGCTTCCGGAAGGCTCTTATTCGCCAAGATCGTATGCATATAGCTGGTATATAACAGGCAGGTAGGAGAAGCTTGTGAGGCGGGATTCGTTTGGAATTGCTTGAAGTAGGTGTCGTGGAGTATTTGCTCTTCCGCTATCGTTTCACTTCCAAAGGTGAGGAAGGCCTTAGCATGGTCTGTATTTTCCATTTTCATGCCAATTCCCACCAGTACCTTCCCAAACTCGATGAGATAGAAGGCATCCTGCTGAAGGTAGAACTCGAATTTATCCTTGGGAAGTGTCCCCTTCATGAGTTCCTGGTTGAAGGGATGTTTCAATATATTCTCATAAATGGGAAGACTAGCTTCCCAGGCTTTTTGACTCCATTTCATGAAACAAATATGGGAATTATCTAATTAAGTAGATGAGCTAATTCTTTCCATAAAGATAGGCAATTATCTATTTTTACTTATCTACCCCCATTAATCTAACTTGCTATATTTCCATTTAGATATGAACTTAGGGGATAGCCCAAAAGAAAACTCCCAATTATTCAATCCAAACCAAGCTGAACGATGAAAAAAACCATTCATTTTTTCGTACTCGTATTACTTATCCTCCCTGCTGGATTTGCTCAGTCGGTAGAAGAAGCCATGAACGACCTCAAATGGCGAGCCATTGGCCCGGCCAATATGGGCGGGCGCGTAACCGATATCGATGGTATACCTGGAGATCCTAGCACCTTTTATATTTCAGGAGCAGATGGAGGCGTCTTCAAAACCACCAATGGGGGAGCTACTTTTGAAGCCCTTTTCACTAAGCAACGAGCCTATTCAGTAGGAGCCCTGACCATTGCTCCCTCTGACCACAATGTTATCTGGCTAGGCAGTGGAGAAGGCGACCCTAGAAATTCTGTAGGGTATGGCAATGGTATGTATCGGTCTATTGATGGAGGCCAAAGCTGGGATCACATCGGATTGGATAAAACGGAACGCATTAAGCGAATTGTGGTACATCCCAATGACCCGGATGTAGCTTGCGTCTGTGCCCTGGGAAGAGAATGGGGGCCCAATAAAGAACGAGGGGTTTTCAAAACCACAGATGGAGGCCAAAGCTGGGAACATGTACTATCCATAAATGAAGATACAGGTTGTTCGGACCTTGCCATGGATATGTCCAATCCCCGGATTCTGTATGCAGGCATGTGGACCTTTCGTCGTAGGCCTTGGCGTTTTGACGATGGGGGAAAAGAAACGGCGGTTTATCGCTCAAAAGACGGAGGTGCCACTTGGGAGAAAATCATGAAGGGTCTACCCGATATGCCCATGGCGCGCCCTGGATTAGCTGTGGCGCAGAGCCAACCCAATACCGTGTATTTGATCACGGAATTCAAGAATACGGGCATGCTCTACCGTTCTGATGATAGAGGAAACTCCTGGCGCATGGTTAACAAAGATCCCAATATCAATTTTCGCCCCTTTTACTACAGCGACATACGTGTAGATCCTAACAATCCCGATGTGGTCTACTCTCTTTCAGGTAGATTGGTAAAATCTACGGATGGAGGCAAGAACTTTGAAACCATCGCCCGCAACGTCCACGGTGACCATCAGTCCCTTTGGATTGATCCCATGAACTCCAAGCGGGTACTCAGCGGAAGCGACGGGGGCTATCAAGTCTCTTATGATGCCGGAAAAACCTGGGATATCATCAACAATGTGGAACTCTCCCAATTCTACCAATTGGATATAGACATGCTCCAGCCCTACAATGTCTATGGAGGCCTCCAGGATAACGGATGCTGGGTAGGACCTTCCAATTCTCTCACCAGTGCAGGCATCATGAAACGGCACTGGAAGCGCCTGAGCTATGGAGATGGCTACTATGCGGTGCCCATTCCCGGAAGTGAGCACGAGGTCTATACCAACCTTCAAGGCGGAGTTCCCTTTCACGTCGATAGTCGTACAGGCATCGTTCGCAGCATACATCCCTATCCCAAAATTACGGGCTCTGCTGGTGATGCCATTGAAAAACACAAGTACCGTTTCAACTGGGACTCCCCTATCCATATTTCCCCTCATGACCCCAATACCGTCTTCTTTGGGGGAAATGTCCTTTTCAAAAGTACGGACCGAGGCCACACCTGGAAAGAGATCAGTCCCGATTTGACTACCAATGACAAAGACAAACAAAGAACTTCTGGAGGGGAAATTTACCAAGATAATACCGCAGCGGAATTCCACTGCTCTATCCTCTATATCGCCGAATCTCCGATAGAGGAAGGAGTCATTTGGGTAGGTACGGATGATGGAAATCTCCAGCTCACGAGAGATGGCGGAAAAACCTGGACCAACCTCAAAGACCGGGTAAGCGGGATGCCTGACTTTGCCTGGATAGGGAAAATCCATGCTTCTGAGCATGATGCAGGAACTGCCTTCCTGGCGGTAGACCAACATCGTATGGACGATTTTCGTCCCTATGCCTTTATGACCACCGACTACGGTCAAACCTGGACTAAGATTACCAAGGGTTTACCCGCCGATGACTATGTAAAAGTCATTCGCCAAGATCCCAATCGTCCCAATGTCCTAGCTATCGGAATGGAACATGGCGTATACATTTCTCATGACAAGGGGGCCAATTGGTCTCGCATCAATCACAACCTCCCCCCCGTTTCTGTTAGAGATTTAAGGATTCATCCTCGTGAAGGGGATATCATCGTGGGTACTCATGGAAGAGGGGTATGGGTATTGGATGATGCTAGCTCCCTATTGGCCCTCGACCAAGCCCAATCAAAAAGCTCCCATCTATTTGAGGTGAGACCTGCGATTCGTTGGCATGCCTATCAGCAAATTGAAAACCTGGGCACACGGGTATATCGAGCCAAAAATCCCGATTTTGGGGCCTATGTAAATTATTTTGCCAGCGAAAAACCCGAAGAAGCTGTCACCCTGGAAATTCAGGATTCGGAGGGCAATACCCTGAGAGAAATCAAAGACAGTACGGCTGTAAAAGGACTCAACCGAATTGTGTGGGACCTCAAAGGAACTGCCGCGGCAAAATTTAATGGGGCTCCTAAAGGGGGATGGCGCTCGGGGGTAGTTCGCCCCTTGGTTCCTCCTGGGAAATATAAGGCTGTTCTGAAGGTGGGAGGTGAATCTCATGAAACAGCGATTACGGTCTTAGCGGACCCGAGATTGGAACTGTCGCAAGACGATTATGTAGCTCAGGCTAAACACGTAGCCAAGCTTCGGGGTTTGCTGAACGAAACCCATACCATGCTCAATCGCATGGATGCGATGCAGGATCAGCTCAAGGCGCTTAAAAAGCGAATTAAGTTGGAGGAAGGAGATCAAACTACTTTACTAAAGGAAATTGACCAGGTGATGGAAAAACTGGTTGAGCAACGCAATGAGCTTACCCGTCCTGCACCTGCTATGACCTATCGGCAAAGGCCTCGCTTGCGAGAAGAAATCCTATCTCAGATGTATTCCATTGATGGCACGCCTGCCAAGCCTACGGGGCCTCAGGCTGCTCGGGCGGTTCAGTTGACCGAGGAGAAGGAAGCAGCCGTAAAAGCTTTTAAGACTTTTATGGAAGGTCCGGTTAAATCCTTGAATGAAAAAATGCAGGGAATGCCGGCCATTCAGGTGGAGGAAGAGGTGGGGAGTTAATAGACCATAGTCGACAGTCCACGGTTTTTATCGTGAATATTTTCACTCGAATTGTTTAGGCTATTAGGCTAAACTAATTACCGTGGACTGTGGACAAATTATTCCACCACATACCACACACAGGTAGTCACAAAATTCCGAAAAAACGGAATGGCAGTTACCCATTTGGCTTGTTTACGGGCTTTGAGGCCGAATTTGTATAGGTAGATGGGATTGATGAGAAAATGGGTTTTGTGAACGACGGACAATTGGCTTTGGGAGAGAATCCGCTCAAAGCGTTCGATGGAGATTCCGGTATCTTTGATTTCCATCAGGGCGCCTATGACGCGCTTCTGTTCTCCTCCTATGGCTAAAATTCCTTTGTACAGGGGTCTGGGGAGGATATGGTAATAGGGTAATACGGACAAAAATTTCTTGGTACAGATCTGCTGGTGGCCCCCAAAGGGCATATACCAAGGGGGAAAGCCAAAAAATATTCTGCCACCAGGCTTGAGGAACTGTTTGAGGTGGGGAATCATCCGCTCCTGCTCTGGGATATGTTCGATGGTATCTTTTAGCAAAACCCAATCCAATGATCCGCGAAACTCTTCAACGAAAGCTTTATCATAGACATCCTGAACCCGAAAACTGGCCTTTCCCTCCTGGATTTCCTCACGATAGATTTCCTGGGCTTTTTTGATCGGGTTTTCACTTAGGTCAACCCCCATTACCCAGGCCCCTTTCTCCATAAAGGGCTCTAGTACGCCCCCTGCATCGCAGCCCACTTCCATTACCCGCATTCCCGGCTTTATTGGCAGTACTTCCTCCATAAAGGGAAGCACATAATTCCGCGAATTTTCTACTTGCTGACGGTGCCGCTCGGATATGTTGGCGTGTTGTTTTAGCATAAGGGGATAAATGGTTGAATAGTCGACGGTCCACAGTCTAGGTTGGTAATTTGGCTTTTGATCCATCACACCCTTTCAATCCAGACTGTCGACTATGGACTATCAAGCTATTTAACTCTATTCACAAATTAACTATCTTCCCCCCATGAATCCTACCACTACCTTGTTTTTGATTCTGGGCTATTTCGCCCTCTTGTTTATTATCTCCTGGCGGACGGGTCGCAAAGCTGATGCCAAAACCTTTTTCAATGCCAATAAGTCCTCCCCCTGGTACCTGGTGGCTTTTGGGATGATTGGGGCTTCCCTTTCTGGGGTTACCTTTATTTCTATCCCTGGAGCTGTAGGCAATGACCTTTGGCATTATTTTCAGATCGTCTTTGGCTATTTGCTAGGCTATGCAGTTATAGCTCTGGTTTTAATGCCCCTTTACTATAAGCTAAACCTACTCTCCATTTATGGATATTTAGAACAGCGTCTGGGAATTCGGTCGTACAAAATGGGGGCTATATTCTTCCTTTTTTCTCGTATCGTGGGCGCAAGCCTTCGCCTATACCTGGTGGTTCTGGTTCTCCAGTTGGCCATCATGGATGCCTTCGGAATTCCCTTTGCGGTAACGGTTTTGATTTCGATCATTTTGATTTATCTCTATACCTTCCGTGGCGGGATCAAAACCGTGGTATGGACAGATACCCTTCAGACTTTTTTCATGCTGGCCGGTGCAGCCATTACGGTGTATCTGATTTGTAGTGAATTGGGCTTGAGCCTGGGGGACCTTCCAAATACCATTAGAAGTAGTGGCCTTTCAGAAGTCTTTGTCTGGGATTGGGCGCCGGGAAGCAACTTTTTCAAGCAATTTATCTCCGGTGCCTTTATTGCCGTGGCCATGACCGGCCTGGACCAGGACATGATGCAGAAAAACCTGACTTGTCGCAACTTAGGAGAGGCCCAAAAAAATGTCTTTTGGTTTTCTGTGGTTCTCATCTTTGCCAACCTCCTCTTTCTCAGCCTGGGCGTCTTGCTCTATGTGTATGGATTTGAGAAAGGCATCGTCGAGTTGACTCAGGCAGCGGACTGTGCCATCAAAGTGCTAGACCCTGCAACTGGGGAGATGCTTTGCCGAAAAACCGACCAACTCTTTCCTCTATTAAGTCTCAACTTTCTGGGACCTGTTGCGGGTTCCATTTTCGTCTTGGGTGTGATTGCGGCAGCCTATTCCAGTGCGGATTCAGCCCTTACAGCGCTTACCACCTCCTTCTGTGTGGATATCCTCAATTTTGAAAAGAAGACGGACGAACAAGCCAAACTTCGGACTCGCTACCTGGTCCACATCGGCTTTGCCACGGTCCTATTTTTCACTATCCTCATTTTCAATGCCCTCAACAACGATGCGGTCATCTGGGAAGTCTTTCGCGCAGCAGGCTATACCTATGGCCCCTTGTTGGGCATGTTTGCCTTTGGGATGTTTACCCCATGGAAGGTAAAAGACCTGTGGGTGCCCGTGGTTTGTATCGTTGCCCCGATCCTCACTTATTTTATCGCCCAATCGAGTGTGGATGTAGGCTTTTTGATCTTGCCGATCAATGGTTTGTTGACCTTTGTGGGGCTGTGGTTGGTGAGGGAACGGTAGTTTTATAGTCTATGGTCGACGGTCCACAGTATTTTTGTGATAGAATTCACTCGATTTCTCATTTATCTATAAACTCTAGTTTATGGGACTACCAATCACTCTATTCCCAATCCTCTTTGAGTCTTTTGACAAACTGCAATAAGGCAAAACGAAACTGATTTTTAGCGGTCATATCCTCTGATGGAGAGTGAATCCCTTGGATGTATTTGCTTTCGATGCCTTCTAGCCTACCAGTGAGACCATCTAGCTCTAATTGATCCTCTTCCGAAACAGAATTATCGAGTATTTTCAATACCCTACGAAATTGATTTCGGGTGATATACTTTTGGAGTTGTTTCCAATCGGGGGGAGGGGCAAAAACTGGACTTCTGGAGCTCTCCTCTGAGGGGGAAGTTTCAAGCAATCGCCAATTTTCGGCTTTCTCATCTGTCGCGAATAAACCCCACTTGTCCTCGCTAATTTCATCAAAATCTAGCTCGAAACCCCGATGTATGCCTCCACCTGTCAACACATGACTCACCGGGAATATCGCATCATTGAAGGCTTGTCTTAAGGTCAGACCTGACAAGAGGCCTCTATAGAAGATATCTGAAAAATTGAATGCGTCTTTGTCCAAGACTTTATTCGGAGTAGCAATCACGGCTGCCACCCCTGCTTGATGAAAAAATCTCACCTGTGCTTTCGTGGCACAGGCGTTGAGAAATACCAATTTGAGGGAAGGAGCGAGATCTTTTTCAAATAGGGAAGCGACCTTCGATCCTTCTACCTTTGCAGGACTGCCATCAGCTTGCATGAATAATAGCAGCTGTGAATTCGCATGACCGGAGAAGTGAAATATGCTCATTTCCTTTCTGCAATCCTGGAGCTCTGCTACCCAATTTGCCGGTTCCTCTGACCCTGAAAACCTTGCCTGGATATATTCTTTTCTGCTTGTAAAGGTTCTTCTAAGCTGTTCTTTCTCTCGCCCCAAATTCTTTAAAAATCTATCGGAATTCTTATAATCTTGGGCAAAGGTGAGGAAGATGGTGGTTAAATCATTGAGAGGCATGTTTAGAGGGAGTTATTGAAGCCTTATAAACTTTATACATTCGGCGAAGTTAATTTTAGTTTTTTAAAACCGAATAAATATGCTAGCCTCAGTTTGATTGCTCCTTCTTTCCAATTCATCTCCACTCAAAATACCTGTCATAGGTTTCTTCAACCTCATTTATCTACCCTGTAGAGAATAGAGCAGATCTGATAATTTTCTGGATCTACTGAATCTATTAAATGGCTTAATCGCAACTCCAAATTGATTATTCCCGCCTAATTCAATCGAGAGACTGCTCATATGACTCTAATTGTCTTTATTTCCTTTGAACTGAAAATAAAGGCATCTGGTAGTAGTATCTCCCAAATCAACGCTCAAGAAACTTCTATGACATTGCAATTTTAGCATTCCTTTTTTTAGCTTATCTAATTTCTGTTGAGAAAAAAAATAAGGTTCATCAATTGGATACACTCTTTACATATACACGGAACCATTTTTGAAACTTGAATTTTTGTAGTTCACCGAATTTAAAGGTGCTATTAATTAATTCCGAGTTCATTACAATTACCCCCATTAAATCCCTCGGGAAGGCCCCCTGAACTTTAATTTCGTTCTTTCATCTATGCTATTCTCTAAGATTGGGCGAAAGCTCCTGTATTTTGATCATGCTTGAGAATTACTCCTCTTTTCCATACAATATCCACAAATTCAGTTTTATTCTTCTTTTTTATTTCTTCAGAATAAATTAAATGATGCAAGCGTACAATCAACCTATTAGGCGCGTAAGTACCCCTTTAGGAAGAAAATCATATCTATAATATAATTTCAAAATACCCCCTCTTCCCATGATAAGTAGGGGGATCAAATGGTAATAATTCCGGAATACAAAAAATTCTTTTTGTTTGGAAGTTTATAAGCAAAGTTCAAACTTTTCCATCAAAGCTAATAATTGTTCAAAGACTCCTTTGTATTTTACGCCTTCTCCCCAGACCTTCATGTAATATCTCTCTACTAAACTTTCCTTTAGACTTTCTTATCCTTCTTGTATGGTCAAGAACTTTATAGACTGCTTTTGTAGCCCAACTTGTATTGGAAATTACCATTTCAGATAAAATAGGATGATCTTTGAAATGTAAGATTCGCGCCCAAATCATGTAGATATTCGCCAATATAATCTTGCTTACCTTGATCTTTAATCCCAACCTTCTTACAGATTTCTCTAAACTTCCCTAGAGAGATATGATTTTTATACTTTATTTTCTCCAATTTATTTCTAACCTCTACCCATTTTTTAGGAAGTTTTTCCCTTTTTAGGTGTGGTAAATTTCTTATTGAGAATTCAATTATGTTCTTTAATTTATCAAGTCCTTTTTTATCACTTTTCAGGTTTACTAAAACATGCTCAGCTATATTAGGAAACTCCATTTTGAGTTCTTTAAAAGGAATTTTATCTCCTAAATTTCTCTTCAAATTAGTTAGAATTATTAAAGGACTATCTCCACCTAATAGTTCTTGAACTCTCAACCAGTATTTTTGGGGCTTCTCATCTTTCCGTCCGTCTAAAACCATTACGTAAAGAGAGCGTTTGGAGAGGAAGAATTGATGCGTAGCAATGATAGATAGCTTGTCCACCGAAATCCCATATATTCATTTTAAATTCCGGATTACTTTTCGACTTTGCTGGAAATATGTCGGCTTTACATTCACTCCTCTAAGTTCCTTTATCTTTTTGAGGCATGCTTGCTTCTGAGTTACGAATTTTCCTAGCTAAAGTCCAGTTTTCCCAACACCGGCTTCTCCAATTATTAGTAATTTTGCCTCATTTACATAAACATCTCCATTCTCTTCAATTTCTTTAAAATAATTGAATACTGACGCATATCCTTTGCTTACTATTTCAATAGGAGGTTCAATAAATGGATTATTTATCACATAAGCTCCCAGAGAAGTAAAGTAGTTCCCATCCCTCCATTTAATTGGAAACCCTTTAAGGATTTTTCTTTTAAGAGGCTCAAACTTTCAATCAAATTATCACTAATATCCAAAAATTGTAATTTTGAGAGGTAATCTAGTGCTGAAAAATCAGAAATTTGATTTCCCGCTAAGTCTAAACTGGTTCAATTTTCTTCAAAGGATGAAATGTCCGGGGAAATATCTATAAGTTTCATTTTTAAAAAGATTAAGGTTTTTTAGCGTTCCGTACAATTCAGGGTACAATAGGAAATATCAGAAATCCTGTTTTTTTCAAGATTTATGCTGGTTTGAGGTTTCGAAAACTAGTTAATTGTGGAGGAAGAACATCTAATTCCTTTGAGGAAAGGTCTAAATGAGTATCTTTTCTATCAAAAGAGTTAAAGAGATCATTTAAATTCTCCGGGGTAATCATGGACTTTCAATCTATAAGTAGATGCTAATCAAATAAATGCTGTTTTTTTTACAGAATCCAAGACCAACTATTTTCTTTCATAGAACAAGAATCTTCATTTAGAAAAAAGAGTTCTAAGAATTAACTGCCGAATTTTCTTTTACAGCCACAATATATTCCCAATTTTGCATCCCACCTCCTATATAATTTGGGAAAACATCAGATATAGAGTAGGAGTTGGTGCTGAGTGAATTTATTGCATTTACTATCCGTTCAAGGATATATGGCGATTCATTCCTTCTCTGATAGTAAAGCCGATATATAGTTCGTTTACTAAGATTGGCTTTACTTCTTACCTGACCTTTGTACAAGTTTTCTTTTGCTAGTATTTCTGCAAATTTATTTTTTGCCATAAATTAAAAAGGATCTATTTACCTCTAAAAATTAATTCGCGAAGATAGTAAAATCTATTTCTAATTACCAAATAATACCTCCTTCGGTCGGTTTTCATAAATTCAATTCAAATATTATTTAGATTCAACAGGGAAAATGTCTTCAACTTTATATGACCTGTTTTCTTCATGAATTTCCCTTAATAGTTTATTGATACCGATAACAATTCTACTTTTTGTAGTGTCGGAAACTCTTCTCCTATTATTAGCAACTTTATTGATTGTTGTCAAACTCAAATCTGTAATTTTTTGGAGCTTTGATTGAGATATCCCCTCTCTTGTTAAAACCTCTTTTAGGATATTTTCTTTTCTAGATTTGTCGTTTACCATTAGCCTATTTTCCTATTTATCAAAAGTGGAAATCTGTTTTTTTAAAAAATTTTATTTTTTTGCATAAATGACTTATATTGACGTGTCATTCAATAAAAGTTCTGTAAATTACAACTTTTCCTTAATAAAAGTGCACCTTATCTAAAAATTTTAAAAATCCCTCTCTGCTTTTTTCAATGAAAATTACCATGTCAACACAATCCCTTCTTTACGCTTTTCAGGAAAGAAATTACACCCAAAATCTGTATTCAATACAACATGGGGGAGGAGGGATGAATTGATAAAATTTATCCCCATCAGTAAAACTAGTATTGATAAGTTTAGACTAGAGCTAGAGCTACCTTAATTAAATCTGGTGAAAATAGTATAATAGAGTCAAGGATCAATTATTTCCATTCCCAGGTTACCTTAATCTCCCTCATTCCTGGTTCTTTGAAAATAAAAGGCACCTGATATCCTCTGAATGGTCCTTTTTGGTCTAAACGAACTAAATCATCTGATTTAAACTCATTTGAGATAAGATTATCATCAAAATGAATTATTTCAGTTTTTATATACTTCAGTTTCCAGAAATCTGGCAAAAAGAGGTTAAATCCTAATTTATTGGCAGTGAATAAAGTCTTAAAAAAGCTTTCGTCTTTGGGAAACATAGCATTCCATTTACACCACACTTCATAAGAAAATCGCTCCCCTTCAGTAATTACCTTTCCAAATCTAACTTGAAACCGTTTTTTATATTCATTCTCCCATATTTTCCGAATTATTAAAGACCTCTTTTCAGACTCTGAAACTCTTTCAAATGCTTGAGGGCTCATTTCCTTAAAAGTTTGAGGGGAATCTGCAAAAAAATCGTGGTCTCTGGAGATATGCTCCCCCTCTTTAACGAAAAATGAAATGTTTTTCCTAACAAATGAATCTCCTAACTCATTTAAAATGAATAAATCATAAGTAGTTTCCTCATCTTCCATCCCTTTCGGTAAAAGTGATTTTCCAAACTCACTTTTTATTCCTTCTAAGATTTTCCTAATCCTCATTTTTAATTGCTCACAGAGAGTTGTAATATCTTGTTGATTAGAATTAAAATCATATTTATAAACGTTTCCTTCTAAAACATTTAATGGGAGATGTAAATCTATGCTCTCCGGAATAATCAAGAATACATTATCTAAATCCTTATATCCACGAAACAATCCTAAATCATGTAGAATAGTATCCCTTATGGCTTGTTCTTTAGGACTTAAATAAAAATCCTCATAAGAGCCTATCAAAATTACAAATTTCCCCCAATCAATTGAGCTGTAGTAACTACTTCCCATATTTCTATTTGGAGCAGAGTAACCAATCACCCAATCTTTAAATACTGCCAACTCTTCTAGGTTTTCTTTTACCAACTGCTTAATAAGCTTTGTTTTCTCGAAATTCGATGACGCAATAATTATCTCCGTTCTTTCATTTTTATCGATTCTTTCCGAAGTGATCACTTAATTGGCTTTTATCAATTCAACAAATATTATTTCAATATATAAATAAATACTAATATTCATCATTTAAAGATGAGGACTATTCAAGTTAAAAGCTCTATATTATCTTAATTTATAGGCTCAACTAATTTCATACCCCCTCAAATAATTTCTCAAGAAGGCAATTCCGTTTTATTCTAAATTTTTCCCCAGTTTTACCCTATGGATAACAAAGTTCCCCTAATTATCATCGGTACAGGCCCCTGGGGCCGGATTGCCCTCGATATAGCCAATGCGATGGATGTGCTGGTCTACGGCTTCCTTTCCGATGAGGAAGAATTCCAAAGCCAGGAGATCAACGATATCCTGGTTGTATCTAATCTGGATTCCAAAGACAGCAATGTTTTGCTCAGTGATGAACACGTCAAAGTGGTCATATCGGCCTATGACATAGACCAACGTAAGGGGTTAGTCTCCTATATGAGCGAATTCAAACCCGAACTAATTACCCTGACTCACCCAGAAAGCGTTGTCAGCCCTTATGCCAAATTGGGGAGAGGCAACCTCATAAATGCAGGGGCTATCATTAACCCCAATGTCATGATGGGCAGCTTCAATATCTTGGATAGCCGGGTCAGTGTGGAACCGGATGTCGCTATAGGAGACTATTGTACCATTCAATCCGGCGTAAGTATCGGTAAGGGGGTGCAAATACACGACGAAGTACAAATCGGTATGGGAGCCGTCATTTATCCGGGGGTACATATTGGCAAGCAGGCCATTATCGGAGTAGGCTCCATCGTCATGCGAGATGTAGCGCCGGAGATAACAGTGTTTGGAAATCCGGCTGTGGAGGTATGAGGGGTTAATAGTCGAAAGGCCACAGATTTGGTTGGTTAAATGGTTGAATAGTCGACGGTCCACAGTTTGGGTTGGTTAAATGGTTCCACAGTCTAGGTTGGTTAAATGGTATGATTAGTCGACAGTCCACAGTCTAGGTTGGTTAAATGGTTGAATAGTCGACGGTCCACAGTCTAGGTTGGTTAAATGGTATGATTAGTCGACAGTCCACAGTCTAGGTTGGTTAAATGGTATGATTAGTCGACAGTCCACAGTTTGGGTTGGTTAAATGGTATGGATTAGTCGACGGTCCACAGTCTAGGTTGGTTAAATGGTATGATTAGTCGACAGTCCACAGTCTAGGTTGGTTAAATGGTATGATTAGTCGACGGTCCACAGTCTAGGTTGGTTAAATGGTATGATTAGTCGACGGTCCACAGTTTGGGTTGGTTAAATGGTTAAATAGTCGACGGTCCACAGTCTAGGTTGGTTAAATGGTATGATTAGTCGACAGTCCACAGATTGGGTGGGTTAAATGGTTGAATAGTCGACGGTCCACAGATTGGGTGGGTTAATTGGCTCATGAGTTACCATACTCTTTCAACCCAAACTGTCGACCATGGACCCTTATACTATCAAACCCCTCTACTGTCGACCATGGACCATTATACTATCAAACTCTTCAAATCCAGACTGTCGACAATGGACTATTAGACTAAAAAACCACTCTTTAGCTTATCGACCATGGACCCTTTTACTTCCTCGTCACCCCATACACCCCCACGAGGATAATGGCCATGCCCAGGCCTTGCAAATAGTTCATTTGTTCACCGTCCCAGATGCCCCAGAGGAGGGCAACGATGGGGACCAGATAGGTAACTGAGCTGGCAAAGATGGGGTCGGTGATCTTAATGAGATGATTGAACACCACAGTAGCAAAAGCGGTACCTATCAACCCTAGGATGGCGATAAATGCAAAGGCTTCCCAAGCCCCAGGTGCAGAAAAGGCCAGATGGAAGGAAGAGGCAAAGAAATAGATCCAATAGGGAATAGCCGTAATGGCCAAGGCAATGGAAGTAATACTGAGTGCATCTAATTTGCTACGGGTAACGACTTGCTTTAACACATTGCCGGTAATCCCATAGCAAACCGTGGCTAAGAGAACAAAGGAAGCATAGGAGAAGCGATCAATCAATTGAATTTCTTCGCTCCCCAAGGCCACAAGTAATATAGACCCGATTAGTCCGAGGGCGAGCCCCCAGACCATTCTCCGAGTGAAGGGAAGGGTGAAAAATAAAACTCCAATGATTAGGGTAAACATCGGGGTTAGGGCATTTAATATACCCGCCGTGGCACTGTTGAGTTGGGTTTCGGCCATGGGGAATAAGAAGGCGGGAATGCCATTACCACAAAAGCCTACCACAGCAAGGCCTATCCAGGTGCGGAGGGTAATTTTCCGAAAAGAAATTGGGCGAAGGATCAGGAAGGGTAACAAGGCAGTTGAGGAAATGAGCATCCGTAAAGCGCCTACCTGAAGGGGCGTAAAAGCCAGCAGACCTCTCTTCATCAAAATGAAAGAACTCCCCCAAATGAGAGATAGAAATACCAGAAGAATCCACCCCAAATGCTTTCTCATGCTTATTTTAGCAAAATCTCGTTGTAACGCTCCACCCAACGCAACTCATGCGTTACCAACAAATACCAGGTAAATAAACCTCCCAAGAATATGAGCCCAGATAAGAGAATTCCCGGCATCAGAAGGGGATGAAATCCTTCTATTTGCATTTCTGTATAGGTCAGCAAGCCAAATATGAAGAGGGCATTCAGGGCACTACCTCGCGCAATGTTAATCTTTACCCTCAGGTAATGATACATGCGAGCCAATTCTGCTGCATCTGTACTGGTAAACATGTAAGCACGTAACTCATAGAAAAAGGTCTTACTGGGGGGCTGATCCTCAGTAGCTCCCATGGGTTGGATCGAACGACGAAGCAGGTTTTCCCACGGCCAAAATACCACAAAGGAAAGGTGCTCTGTAATGATCCCCAAAATGCAGATAAATCCTACTAAAGGGGGCAAGAGAATCCAGCCATACATATCCCAAGACATGAACTCTGAAACGCCCTCTAATGCAAAAGCATCAATCTCAAAGACCATGTATAGCAATAATACCAAGAACAAGAAAGTTCCTGTTCCTACCACTAGAGACTCCAAAAAGACAAATCCAGATTTCATAGAATGCCCTTTACAAACGAAGAACGCTAATAATTCTTCAAAAATGCAAATTCTCGGGAAAAAGCGTTTTTATTTTGACAAAAAATACCATTTTGCTGTAGCGTCATTAAAGTGACCGAATAAAACATCTATTTTATTTTTTCTTTCTCATTTATAATTTTTCATTTCTCCCTTCTCATTTTTCAATTATCCTTTCCCATGGCATTCAAAAGTATAAATCCATATAACCAAGAAGTACTGGCTGAATATCCAGCCCTCAGCGACAAGGAGATTGATCAAAAACTAACACTTGCTAAAGAAGCGTATAGAATCTGGCGGAAAACCCCAAATTCTTATCGCAGAACCCGCTTTGAAACCTTGGCTAACCTGTTAATAGAGAAAAAGGAAGAGTTGGCCAAGCTCATCACCTTGGAAATGGGAAAAACCCTGGGTGAAGCCGTAGGGGAAATAGAAAAATGTGCCTGGTTGTGTGAATTTTATGCTACCCATGCTGAAATGTACTTAAGACCCGAGCAAGTTGAGACGGATGCCCAAAAAAGCTATGTACGCTTTGACCCCATAGGAGCAGTTTTGGGGGTTATGCCCTGGAACTATCCGTTTTGGCAGGTTCTTCGTTATGCAGTCCCAACCATACTGGCAGGAAATGTGGCCCTGCTCAAACACGCACCTAATGTCCCTCAAGTTGCCCGCCGCATTGAAGAACTCTTCGACGAAGCAGGGTTTATGGAGGGGGTATTCCAGACCCTGCTCATATTTGTTTCCGATGTTCCAGATGTAATCAAATCCCCAATTGTTCAAGCGGTAACGCTCACGGGGAGCGAACGCGCAGGATCAGCGGTAGCCTCCATTGCAGGTAAGCAAGTCAAGAAGACTGTGCTGGAGTTGGGCGGCAGTGATCCCTTCATCGTATTAGGCGATGCTGACCTGGAGGCTACACTGGATACAGCCATAAAGGCACGCTTTCAAAATGCAGGCCAGAGCTGCATCGCAGGAAAGCGCTTTATCCTAGTGGAAGGAATATATGATCAATTTGTAGCGGCCTTCCAGAAACGTGTGGAAGCCTTAATACAGGGTGATCCCCTAAAGACCGAAACCCAGATAGGCCCCATGGCTCGGCTGGACTTGGCCAATGGACTCAAACAACAACTTCAAAGAAGCCTAAGCGAGGGGGCACAGCTATTAACAGGAGGGGCCGTAGAGGGGGCCAACTTTCAACCTACCCTCCTCTCAGATGTATCCCCGGGGATGACTGCTTTTGCTGAAGAGACATTCGGTCCTTTGGCCGTATTGGTCCGGGCAGCTAATGAAGAAGAAGCGATCTTCTTGGCTAATCAATCGGATCTGGGTCTGGGAGCTTCGCTTTGGACACAAGACCTGGAAAAAGCCCAACATCTGGCGGCTGACATAGAAAGTGGAGCCGTATTTGTTAATGGACTGGTCCGATCAGACCCACGGCTTCCCTTTGGGGGGATAAAAAAATCGGGCTATGGCCGAGAACTGTCTAGTTACGGCTTAAGGGAATTTGTGAACATCAAAACGGTGGTCATTGAATAAGGAAATATGATCGAGCCTTTGTATCATATCTGTTAGAAAACGCCTTCCAATTAAAGGTAAAGGGCATAATCTTTTTTTTTCGCTCCCATTTTATGCTTTGGAGAAATGTTAGCTTCAATAATTAATTCACAAAAATATTCGTTTGGGTATTCCATTTATTTATATTTTGAATTATTGTTTAGTTCGTTTTTTTGAAATTAATTCATAATTCTCTAACTTCGTGATGTAAGATATTAGCAACTGCACAGTAACTATCGCTTTACATAGCTGTATATTTTGAAAATTTCTAGTGTTTTAGGCACAGGATCGTTCCCTGAATTGCATTTCTAATGCCTAGATATCCCTGGGATAAAAACGCTTGAATATTCCTTACATCTCGGATAATCTAGGGACCATAGGTTCAGACTAGAAGAACGATTTCGCCAAAAATGTCAATGGGCTCTAAAAAAGGGGGTATTCTGACTCCTTCAATCTTAGCTTCCAGAAGTCTCACACTCAGGCAGTTTATGGTGTATTTTGGTATTTTTTACTTACAAAAATTTAAATTTTAGAACAATACCTTTCCCGTTACAAATTCCCGATTGCACGTTCTTCCATGCAAACCAATAAGTGGGGAAATGCTACCTTTCAGGTATGGATAAAGGCTTTTGGAGTAAAATATATGTTTGGGTAAAGCGTTATGTAAGATATTGTGGATAATTGTTTTTGATTTTATTTCATGACATGGACAGAAATCTCGTTGTACACTCATATCCCAAGACTATGAACCGGAAAATTTTACCATTAATTGGAAAAATATCCCAATTTCTTTGTTTGATGTCTCTATTGTGGGGAATCTCTCCCCTAATGGGTCAAGAAATTGAGTCGGGTTCACCAAATGAGACCCCCGGGACGGGTCAGTTGATAAGCAGTTTCCCCAATCAACTCTCTGGAGAGGTTACGGGAAGCGACATAGATTTTTGGAATATCCCAGATGGGACCTCTGGTAACTTCCAACTGGCAGATATATTCTTTGTGAATTTTCTATTTGGCTCCACAGAGGTAGAACTTCAGGAGTATTCCAACTCTGCCAGGACCTCAGGCCTGGTAAGCCAAAGTTTATCGGAGTCTGATGAATTTACCTTAGATGGCTCTAAGTTTTATTCGTTACGGGTGAGCAGCAATTCTGGAACGCCTACCGTTGCTATTCCAAATACGATTACCTCCTATTCGGACCTACTCATTCTGGTTTCTTCTACAAAATCAGAAATTGATAATATTGCTAGTCAATTAAGTCCCACTCCCTTATTAATTTTCTTCCTTCAAATTGGCTTAAATTTCCTTGAAGATGAAATCATCGATGAAATTAATGATGGGGGAATTAATCTAGCACCAGGTATTGTTACAATTGTAGAAAATGTATTACAAGTCGCCATCAATAATCCCATTAACCTGTATACCCTGACCTTCATCCAATCTTCTGGAAGTTCTGGAAATAGCGGAGCCTTACCTGTAGTATGGGCGGATTTTTCTGCTAACCTGGTTTCCGCTCAAGTCAAGCTCCTTTGGTCTACAGCCTCGGAGCAGAATAACTCGGGCTTTTCTATAGAATATAGCCAAGACGCCCTCAATTGGGAAAGCTTAGGCTTTGTAGAAGGAAATGGGACAGCGACTGAATTAAATACCTATACTTTTGTTCACGATAGACCCCATTGGGGCTTCAACTATTACCGCCTCAAGCAAATCGATTATAACGGCGATTTTGAGTACTCTGAAATACGGGAAGTCATCCAGCAGGGAGAAACTTCTTCTACCGCTTTCCAGGTCTATCCCAACCCAACTGTAGATCTGATCCAGATAAGCCCCCTTGTCGGAAGACTATTTTTGCGAGACCTTACAGGGAAGATTCTTCAAGAAAGACAAGTTCAAGGTTCATGGTCTCAACTAGACCTATCTTCTTATCCATCAGGGGTTTATCTCCTGCAACTATATCCTACTAAAGGGTCTAGGAGTTCCTTTTCAATCCAAAAAAACTAATCATTTTAAAGAAAAGCTTACGCCTATCCCATAATTTTAATCTTTTTAGTATTTCCAATCGTATATATATTGTGATGTAAATTATTATACTTTGTATGATAAGATGACTTTTACAAGATTTTTGCGTCAAATTAAATAAAGGCCAGAAAGAAAGTCTTTTCAAAACTTAACTTTCGCTCCTTTCTGTACCTTAATACATTCGCTGCCGATTGAATCCTCAACCAATAAAGCTTATGAAATTGGGTGTAAAAGAAATTCTAAGTGTAGCCTTCCTTTTTCTATTGGGGCATATGGCTTTTTCTCAAAATGAAATAGAGCCAAATGATTCCCCCAGTACAGCTCAGACCGTTTCTATTTTTGGACCAAGCGCAACTGATTTTAACGGAAATGTGATTTTTTCCGTTCCTACAGATACCGTTGATTATTGGAATATTCCCGATAGTGCAAGCTGGACGATTGACACCAGCTTTTTGGGAGACTTGCGCTTGGTTGGAATTGACAGTTTCGGCATAGGTTCCTATGATTATCGTATTGAGTTGAGGCAATATATTGGAGCTACTCGGGCATCAGCAGTTTTGGACACCACTATTATTATCCCTAAGTCCATAGGTGCCACCGTACAGAATATTAATCGAAGAAACTATCATAGTATCGTTATCAAAAATCTTTCAGGAACGGCTGGGATTTACAGCCTAGATTTTATCATGGTCCAGGGGGCGGCAAATGGCTCGGGTTCTTTGGGACTCCCAGTTGAATGGCTAAACTTTGAAGCCACCCTAAAAGATCAGCAGATACACCTTTACTGGCAGACTGCAACTGAAGAAAATAACAGAGGTTTTTACGTTGAACGTAGCTCTGATGCACTCCATTGGGAAGAATTAGGTTTTATAGAAGGGGCTGGTACCACAGAGGAATTTCGAGATTACTCCTTTATAGACCCCTCTCCCAGCATTGGGTATAATTACTATCGAATTAGGCAGGAGGACTTCAACGGAGATACGGACTATTCCGATATTCGAGAGGTGGTTCTGGACCCAGGAACATTAGTCAAAAACTTTCGGGTATATCCCAATCCCACCACGGAGTTTATACGAGTCAGTCCTATTATAGGTCAATACAGAATTCTAGACTTACAAGGAAGGGTTCTACAACATTCCCACTTGAATGGAAGTACTACCAAACTTTCCCTGTCCTCTTTTTCCAGGGGAACCTATATCTTTGAGCTCCTGCTTCCCGATCAGCCCTCCCAGATCCACCGAATTGTAAAGCAATAAAAAAGTCGAAAAAACGACCCATTTTTATTTCCTCTTTTTCCGTATTCCCGGTAAATTCTATTACTTTTATATATTCGTCCAATTTCTCTTATTTTGGACGTCTATTATGTTGCCATTGCACAGGTGTGTCTCTGCTTAATGCTAAAAGCCTATGAATTTCATTGTATCCTCCACTGCTTTACACAAGCAATTGAGTAAAATTTCCGGGGCTATCCCCACGAGGTCTGTTCTACCCATCATCGAGAACTTTCTCTTTGAAATCGATCAGGATAACCTGACCATTTCTACGACCAATCTGGAGATCTCTATGCAGACAAAGATGCCCGTAGAAGCAAGAGGGGCCTCTATCAAGGTGGCTATTCCCGCGAGAATCCTTTCGGAAATTTTGAAAGCCCTTCCAGAACAACCCATTACTTTTACCATCGATGAGAAGACTTTTGGCATTGAAATTCACTCGGAGAATGGAAAGTATAAAATCAGTGGCGAGAATGGAGAGGATTTCCCCTTGATTTCCAAGCCAGAGGGAACTGATTCTATCCAAATGCCCTTACACATATTGCTCAAAGCCATTCAGAAAACCTTGTTTGCAGCCTCAACTGACGAAGATAAGGCCGCTCTGAATGGGATTTACTTCGATTTGGGTGAAAATGGGACCACCTTTGTCGCAACAGATGCCCATAGGCTGGTACGCTATCGCAGGGTGGATATCACTGTCCCTACTCCTACTAATTTCATCGTTCCGCAAAAGGCCTTAAATCTCTTAAAGAGTTCCCTCGATCCCAATGACAATACAGACGTCATTATTCACTACACAGATAATAACGCCTTTTTCCAGACGGAGAACCTCTTGATGGTATGTAGGCTGATAGACCAAAAATACCCGGATTATGAAAATGTGATCCCTACAGACAATCCCAACAAATTATTTTTTGCTAAGCAGGAATTGCTGGGAACCCTACGCCGGGTCAACATTTTCTCTAACAAAAGCACTCACCAGATTCGCTTTGCCCTGAAGGGAGACGAATTGGAAATCTCTACAGAGGATCCCGACTTCTCCAATGAAGCAAAGGAGACCCTCAAATGCCACTATGAAGGTTCGGACATAGAAATTGGCTTCAACGCCTCCCTCTTGATTGACGTCATCTCTAATTTGGAGACTGAAGAAGCAACTGTTGAGCTTTCTCAGCCCAACCGAGCTGGGATTATTTTACCCAATATTCAAGAAGAAGGGGAAAATATGCTGATGCTGATCATGCCGATCATGCTCAATTCTTATGTGGCAACTTAGGAGAGGGGTTGGATAGTATAATGGTCCATGGCCAATAGTTTGGAGAGGGGTTGGATAGTTATAATGGTCCATGGTCGACAGTCTTGAGAGGGGTTTGATAGTATAATGGTCCATGGTCGACAGTCTGGGTTGAAAGAGTATGGTAACTCATGAGCCAATTACCCACAATCTGTGGACTGTCGACTATTCAACCATTTAACCAACCTAGACCGTCGACTATTCAACCATTTAACCAACCTAGACCGTCGACTATTCAACCATTTAACCAACCTAGACCGTCGACTATTCAACCATCTAACCCTTCCCCCCTACCTTAATCATACTTTATCATAAAGGGTTCCTTGATGGCAAAGGCGCCGGGGAACATTTTATTTTTTTTCCATTCTCTGGCAGCAGCGCTGGCCTCTAGGAAAGAATTGTAAAAACCTACGAGTAAAAATTTCTCTGTTGGTATATCTGGGTTTACCCACAACATAGTCCCCTTGGGGAACCTTTCGGGGTAATTACGCATCTCTTCAAAGCGCGCTAGTTGAACGACAAATAGTGGGGTGGGAAGCCCATTTCCTCGAACAGCAGGTGGCTCTCTGTCAGGAACTTGCTTCTGCAGTACATAGGAGTCATTCGTATAAGGTTTAGTCGATTGAGAGCGAACTTGTGCATTAGCTTCTTGAGTGAATATTCCCCCCATGAGTAATAAGAGGATTGGGAGATATAGACTTAAAGAAAATCTTTTCATGCCAATTTTTTTATTATCTGTATGTACTATCGCTTGTATATTTTGCAATATACGAGCATTTTTTAGCATTTGATACATTTTTTGGCAGCTTTTCTTTCTTGGTTTTATAGACAAACTTGAATCACTTTTTTATTAACTTGCGTATCCAAAAAACTATGTCCAATTTAGATAGGGTAAATAATAACAATTAATCCAGTCGATACATGGCAAATACTTCAACCAAGACACGGGCAAAACGAGCTAAATATTCCAAAAAACAGGTATTAGAGTGGTTTGAATCCATGTTGCTGATGCGGAAGTTTGAAGAAAAGGCGAGTCAGCTATACATGCAAGGGAAGTTTCGAGGCTTTTGCCACTTATATATTGGTCAGGAAGCGGTTGCTGTGGGCTTGGAGACTGCAATTAAGCCTGAGGATTATGTAATCACTGCCTACAGGGACCACGGTCCAGCTTTGGCGCGAGGGGTATCCGCCGACGCCTGTATGGCGGAGTTATTTGGCAAAGCCACCGGATGTTCTAAAGGGAGGGGAGGCTCGATGCACTTTTTCTCTAAGGAACATAATTTCTTGGGTGGACATGGTATTGTCGGTGGGCAAATTCCTTTGGGCACAGGCATTGCCTTTGGCAGTAAGTATAAAGAGGAGGACAAATTATGTGTGACGATGATGGGAGATGGTGCTACCCGCCAAGGAGCAATGCACGAAGCCTTCAACTTGGCTATGCTCTGGAACCTTCCTGTACTATACATTATTGAAAACAATCAATATGCTATGGGAACCTCTGTCGAGCGGACTTCTAACGTAACAGAGCTATATACCTTAGGTGAGAGTTATGACATGCCATCCAAGCCTATTGACGGAATGGACGTTACCACTGTTTATGAAGAACTACAGCCTGTAATCGAACATATCCGTTCGGGAAAGGGGCCGTATCTCGTAGAGATGAAAACCTATCGATACAGGGGGCACTCCATGTCCGATCCAGCCAAATACAGAACGCGTGAAGAGTTAGAAGGCTATAAAGGCAAAGACCCAATCGCCAACCTCAAGCTTTACATTTTGGAAAATGACCTCGCCTCAGACGAGGAATTGGCCAAAATTGATAAGTCTATAAAAGAAACTGTGAAAAAATGTGTGGAATTTGCAGAAAACTCGCCTTATCCTGACCCTTCGGAGCTATATGAAGATATATATGTAGGAGAGTATCCCTATATCATGGAATAATTCCTACTGCTTAAGCACTACCTTGAAGGTAGGGAACTGCCACTTGGGTAAATTTCTCTGGATCAAAGGGTTTGAGAATATATGCATCTATCCCGGCAGCTGTAAATTCCTTAATCTTTTCAGGGGTTGAATGAGCCGTAAGGGCAATAATGGGGATGCTTTGACCATTTTCCAATGAACGAATCTGAGGGGTGGCTTCCAATCCACTCATAATGGGCATTTCAATATCCATGAGTATGAGTTGAAACTGCTCATTTTTTACCATTTCAATGGCATCCTCTCCATTATCTGCGGTAGCGACTATGAAGCCATGATTACTTAATACATGCTCAGCAATAATCAAACTCACTTCATCGTCTTCCACCACCAAGATTCGGGGATTACTATTCATAGGTCAGGTAAATAAAGAATATAGCAAAATTATAGCATGTGAATTTGGATGCATTAAGATACCGCTTTCATAAGTCATAAACACGATAATTCTGGCAAAAACAAATTTTTGCAGGTCAAATGCCAAAATTCATGCTTATTTGGTCCCTAAAAGATCCCCTATTCAACGCCCCTTTCTATACGGTAGAAGAAAAATCGAGTTGCCGAAAAAGCAATTCTATGTCTACGTACTTTTTGAATAAGTCCACTGCCTTTGCCACTTTCCAGGGGGTACGTGTATTGATTTTCACCTCAATCTGACTGATCTTCTTCACACACTCATAGGTATCCAGGGAGGAGGTTACAACGGGAATCTTGTGTTTATTCACGTACTCTAAGGATACAGGGCTCAATTCAGGCTGTCCCGACAAGACAATACCTGACAAAATTGTTTCCCCTGCCCCCATAGCTTGAGATACCTGTCTCAATTTTTTTAATGCGTCATCCAGTCTGCTGCTACTGACTACTAACAACAGGTTCGAAGTATTCTTAAGTACTTTTTTATCTATTAACGAACCGGCAATCATTTCTTGAACCCGATTGTAAAGGTTTTCTTGGTTATATAATACTTTCCCGTTGATACTTTCCACAACGGATTGAATGAGTGGTAAAGCCAATTCTTCTTCATAAGGTATCACTCCTAGCAAGGGGATTCCTTTTTCTTCCAGCTTTTTGCCTACAAAGTACTTGACTTTTTCATATTTCTGCTCCTTTGTTTTATTAACTATGACACCAATAATGGGCACTTGCCTTTGCTCAAAAATGGCCATGCTCATTGTGAGTCTATCTAGGGTACTCCCAATTCCGGCTTCGACGACCATGATTACGCCTGAATTTAGGCGTTTGGCAACATCTGCATTAGATAGGTTTACCACACTCCCTACTCCCGGGTGCCCTGTTCCTTCGTATACCACGAATTCATGGCGCTGACTCAATACCCTGGATGCCTTTTCGATTTTTTGGGGAAAGGAAAATCCTTCTGAATTTTCAATAAAATCCGTCACATTATTGCTGGACAAAATCACGGGGCTATGGATATTGGGCTCCAAGTCGAATCCCATTACCTTTTCAAATAGGACCGCATCTTTGTCTACCTGCCCATTCCGCACCATAACGAACTTTTGCCCAACGGGTTTACAATAGCCTACATTTAGATTCAATGAGTCAAGGGTTTTAACCAAACCCAGGGTAGTGGTAGTTTTTCCTACATGTTGATTGGTTGCAGAAATGTACACACGATTCTTCATATATGATATTACAACTTTTTAATAAGTTAACAAACCTAAGAACATCAAATACCAACTATTATTGAAGTGAGATACTTTGAGCTTAGAAGGAAAAAGCCTTTCGTAGCTTGATTGCTCAGATTCATTTTGTACCTTTGAGGCCCAAAAGTGGGGCCAGTATGCTAAATTTTTTCCCTTGGCAACGTCTCATTTCTATATGCGTTAATTAATCATCTGGCAATTGCCCATGAGCTTTTTTGAACAAATCGATAGCTTAAGGTTACCCCAACATATTGCCATCATCATGGATGGCAATGGCAGGTGGGCCAGAAGTAAAGGAAATATCCGTGTATTCGGTCACCGTTCGGCTATAAAAGCGGTAAGAGATACCACGGAAGGTGCGGCGGAATTGGGTGTTAAGTTCCTTACATTGTTTGCCTTTTCTACCGAAAACTGGCAACGACCTCGGGGAGAGGTCAATGCGCTTATGCAGCTACTGGTAGAAACTATACGAAAGGAGACAGCAACTTTGATGGATAACGATATCAAACTTCACGCAATTGGAGATCTGGAAAGTCTCCCTAAAAAGTGCAGAAAGGAGCTAGATGAGGCGCGTAAGCTTACCGAAAACAATAGCCGGATGACCTTGAATCTGGCCTTGAGCTATGGGGCTCGTGCAGATATCGTATCGGGCGTACAAAAGATTGCTGAAGCGGTTAAAAAAGGAACCCTTGCTCCAGAAGACATTGAGGAGGAAACCGTCGCCCGATTTTTAAGTACCGCTGAAATGCCCGATCCGGAGTTGCTGATTCGCACTTCTGGTGAAGCGCGGATATCAAACTTCCTTTTGTGGGAAATCGCTTATGCAGAGATATTTTTTGTCAAAAAGTTTTGGCCAGATTTTAGGAGAGAGGACCTGTATGAGGCTATCCTCAACTTCCAGAGTAGAGAACGCAGGTTTGGAAAACTAAGTGAACAAATTTAGTCGAAAAATGAAGTACGTAGCTTATTGTTGGTTTCTTTTGGTCTGTGGCATGTCGCTGTTTCAGCCGGTAAATGCTCAGCAGGTCCCTGATAATCCTGAGGAGCGGATTCCCTTCCTCATAGCAGATATAGAAGTAGTGGGAGCCGATTACAGTGATGAAAATGCGATTCTCAACTTTAGTGGATTAGCTATTGGTAACTCCGTTACATTGATTAAACGCACCCTTCCCTCTGGAGAGACGCTCTTAGGAGGCAATGCCATTGCAGATGTGGTAAAACGCTTGTGGCGGGAGAATATTTTCTCAGATATCGAAGTCCGTGCAACAGAAGTCTCAGGTACTACAGTAAAGCTTGTAATTGAGGTAACCGAAAGACCTCGTATAGCCTCCATTGATTTCAAAGGAATCTCCAAGTCCCAGTCTGAAGACTTAAAGGAAAAAATCAATTTCATACGGGGAACCATTCTCACTGAATCCAAAGAGCAAACAGCCCGTCGGATCATCCGAAATTTTTACATAGAAAAGGGGTTTTTCAATATCAAGGTGGATATTGAAGGAGTTCCTGATAAGATAATAAAAAACGGGGTTACAGTTAAAATCGATGTAGATAAAGGTCGTAGAGCGAAAATTGAAGAAATACTCCTGACGGGAAATGAATCCTTCTCTGACAAGAAAATTAAGCGACTACTCAAAAAAATCAATGAGAAGCGCATTTGGCGTTTTTGGGCTCGCTCCAAATATGTTCCGAAGCTTTTTCGGGAAGCAAAGGATAATTTAGTCCAAACCTATAACGATGAAGGCTATCGCGATGCAAAAATCCTCTTTGATACGGTAACCGTGCAGAGCAATAAGACCTTGAAACTAAAGATGGACATGTATGAAGGGAACCAGTACTACCACCGCAACTTAGTCTGGGCAGGAAACCTGAAATACAACTCTGTTATTCTTGCCAATAAATTGGGCATTGAAAAAGGAGACATTTACAATGAATCCTTGCTTCAAAAACGCCTGAATGGAGACCCCCAAGGATCAGATGTAGCCTCTTTATACTTGGATGACGGTTACTTGTTTTTTAATGTGAATCCCGTAGAAGTTGCTGTAGAAGGAGATTCTATTGATCTGGAGCTACGCATCCAGGAAGGTCCACAATCGACAATTAGGAAGGTAAACATCACTGGAAATAACAAAACCAGCGATTACGTCATCGTTCGGGAATTGCGTTCCTCTCCCGGCCAGAAGTTTAGCCGGACCAATCTGATCCGTAGCCAGCGTGAGATCATTAACCTGGGCTTCTTTGATCAAGAAAACCTTGGCGTTGAACCCATCCCTAATCAGGCAACAGGAACGGTTGATATTGCCTACAATGTTACCGAGCGTTCCTCTGACCAATTGCAGCTACAAGGCGGATGGGGACAGCGTTTCAGAGATGCCAATGGAAACGTAATCGGTGGGGGCTTTATTGGTACCGTACAGTTGGCCTTTAATAACTTCTCTAGCCGAAGGATATTCGAGCCTAAGGCCTGGAGACCCGTACCCTCTGGTGATGGCCAAAAACTCAACCTTGCGGTACAGATTAATGGTTTGGGATATAAGAACTTCTCCATGTCTTTCCTCGAGCCCTGGTTGGGAGGTAAAAAACCCAATTCCTTGGGCGTAAGTACTTCCTATTTTATCTTCCAAAATGGCAGTATCTTCACTCAGGTATTTCGCAATGCGATTGTCTCTACCTCCGTCGACTTCCGACAACGCCTGACCTTCCCGGATGATTTCTTCACCCTGAATAGCTCGCTCACTTATAAGTACTACGACATTAGAAACCCCTCAAGAACAAGAGGAGGGATATTCCAGGGCTTTGAAAACGATGACAAGGCCTTTATCAATGTGCTTACCCTCAAGGAAACCCTGGGGCGTAGCAGTGTAGATGCCGTGATCTATCCGAGAAGTGGTTCTATTATGAGCTTCTCGGTTGAAGCTACGCCTCCATACTCTTTGTTTACAGACAAAAGCAACCTCTACGATACCAATTCCGATGCGGAACGCTTTCAGTTCCTTGAATACCACAAATGGGAGTTTATGAGTAACTGGTTCTTCAATATCGTTGGGAACATGGTATTTTCAGCCAAAATTGAATCAGGCTTCCTTGGGGCATATGATAAAAAATTGGGCTTGTCTCCCTTTGAGAGATATTTCCTAGGGGGATCGGGGATGAACGCAGGCTTTGGCTTTGATGGGCGTAGGATCATCCCTCTTAGGGGATATGATGACTTCTCTATCACCGATGGAGGAAATGGCTATCCCATCTACAACCGCTTCGTTATGGAGCTGCGTCAACCGCTATCTCTCAACCAAAGTTCGCCTATCTGGATGCTAGGCTTCTTGGAAGGGGGGAATGGATATACCACCATACGCAAATACAATCCCTTTAACCTGAAGCGATCTGCTGGTGTCGGGCTGCGCGTAATGCTTCCCATGGTGGGCCTACTTGGACTTGACTGGGCTTATGGTTTCGATCGCTTGGATGGGGTAAATGAAATATCTGGTAGTCAATTCCACTTCATCCTCGGGCAGCAGTTTTAAGTATCAAAACAAGAAATAGGCCTCCTATTGAAAAAATGGGGGAATATTTCTGCATATACGTGTACGTTTTTCTATCAAATACCATCAAATTATTAGCTATCCCTACGTATACTTAACGGCATTTCCTCCACAAGTACTTGGAAAATGCCGAAACCTTATAAATTTGTACGTAGATGTTGACATTCAAAAATTACACAATGAAAAAAGCACTCATACTCTTTGGCATATTGGGATTCCTGGGCAGCTCCGCCTTTGCCCAACGGATCGGCTTTATCGACTCCGAATATGTAATGGAAAATATCCCAGAATACCAAGCTGCTCAAGATGAAATTGAAGACGCTTCGGAGCGTTGGCAGGAAGAGCTAGAAAAAATGTATCAAGACATTGAACGCCTGTACAGCGAATACCAAGCTGGAGAAGTTTTGATGACAGAAGAAACCCGTAAGGAGCGCCAAGAAGAGATCTTTGAGTCTGAGCGGGAAGCCAAAGAATTCCGTGAGCAGAAGTTTGGCCAGCAAGGAGAAATATTCAAGCTACAGGATAGCAAGGTCCGCCCCATTCAGGATAAGGTCTTCAAGGCTGTAGAAGCTGTATCTCGCAAAAAGCGCCTGGACTTCGTCTTTGACAAGGCGGGTGAGGTGAGCTGGCTATTTGCCAATCCCACCTATGACTTGAGTAAAGACGTGCTAGCGGAAATGGGGTACAAGATCGAGGAGGGAGATGATCAGAGGGATAGGAACTAGCAAAATGGTTTAATGGTCCACAGTCGATGGTCCACAGTTTTTATCGCGATGAATCGCATGTTTAATTCTGTGGACTATGGACTGTCGACTATAAACTAACTTACAACTCCGCCACCAACCTCGCCGCCTGATCTATGGCTCGTTTGGCATCGAGCTCCGCCGCTTCGTCTGCCCCCCCTATCAAATGAGTAGATACTCCAGCAGATTTCAAGGGATCGAAGAGCTCTCTCAAGGATTCCTGACCTGCACAGATAACAATGTTGTCTACCTCCAGGACCTTGTCCTCCCCATTGACCGTAATATGTAAGCCCTCATCGTCAATTTTCTGATAGGTTGCGGAGGATATCATATTGACTCGCTTCATCTTCAAGCTGGCCCGGTGAATCCAACCGGTGGTTTTTCCCAGGTTTTTTCCGTGTTTTCCTTTAGAGCGTTTGAGTAAATAAATCTCTCTGGGAGAAGGGCTAGGTTCTGCTGACTTTAAAGCCCCAGGATCGGTATATAGGGTATCGACCCCCCACTCTTTGAGAAACTCTTCCAGGTTCATACTGGGAGATTCTCCCTCATGAGCCAAAAACTCAGCTACATCAAAACCTATGCCTCCCGCCCCGATGATGGCTACGCGTTTCCCTACAGGCTTTTTGTGGTAGAGCACGTCAATGTAGGTAAGGACAGAGGGATGGTCTTCTCCAGGAATACCGGTCTTCCGTGCATTTACTCCGGTTGCCAAAATAACTTCATCGTAATTGCCTGATTTCAGCTCCTCAGCACTCACCTTCTTGTTGAGGTGAAGGTTTACGCCGGTGAGTTCTATCTGTTTGGAAAAATAGCGTAGGGTTTCGTAAAACTCCTCCTTACCGGGGATCCGCTTAGCCATGTTAAACTGCCCGCCAATTTCAGGAGAGGCCTCAAAGAGGTCTACCTGGTGTCCGCGCTCTGCGGCAATCGTGGCACTGGCTAGCCCCGCGGGTCCTGCACCTACTACGGCTATTTTCTTTTTCCTTTCCGTAGGGGCATATATCAACTCTGTTTCATGGCAGGCCCTGGGATTAACCAGACAAGAGGCAATCTTTCGGTTAAAGGTATGGTCCAGGCAGGCCTGGTTACAGGCTATGCAGGTATTGATTTCATCTGAGCGATCCTCTATAGCTTTCTTCACCAGGTCTGCGTCTGCCAAGAAGGGACGGGCCATGGAGACCATGTCCGCGTGGCCTTTGGCGATAATATCTTCCCCCATTTCTGGGGAGTTAATCCGGTTGGTCGCGATAAGCGGAATGGAAACCTCCCCCATCATGCGCTCGGTGACCCAGCTAAAGCCTCCTCTTGGGACCATGGTCCCAATGGTAGGTATACGGGCCTCATGCCAACCAATGCCCGTATTGATGATAGTTGCACCAGCTTCTTCTATAGCCTTTGCTAACTGAACTATTTCCTCCCAGCTACTTCCCCCCTCTACCAGATCCAGCATGGAGAGGCGATAGATGATGATAAAATCATGCCCAACGGCTTCTCTGACCCGCTTTACAATTTCTACCGGGAAGCGCATACGGTTTTCGTAAGAGCCACCCCACTCATCGTCCCGGTGATTGGTTCGCTGAACGATAAACTGGTTGATGAGGTAGCCCTCGGAGCCCATTATTTCAACGCCGTCATATCCTGCATCCCGTGCCAGAGATGCACAATTGGCATAATCCTTTATCGTCTTTTCAATCCCCCTTGCACTCAAGGCCTTGGGTTTAAAAGGGGTAATCGGAGAACGTATCGCGGAAGGAGCAACCGTAAAGGGATGGTATCCATAGCGACCCGAATGGAGAATTTGTAAACAAATTTTTCCGCCCTCAGCATGCACAGCCTCAGGAACCACCTGATGCTTACGCATTTCCCCCTTAGTACTCAACTTCGCTGCAAAGGGTCCCACCCATCCTGCCCGATTAGGAGCTACTCCACCGGTTACGATGAGCCCTACCTCTCCTTTAGCCCGCTCTGCAAAGTAGGCAGCCATGCGGGCAAAGCCGTTTTTGGCCTCTTCCAAGCCCGTATGCATGGAGCCCATGAGGACTCGGTTCTTTATGGTAGTGAAGCCCAAATCTAGTGGGGCAAGTAGGTGAGGATATTTCTGCGACATAGGAGTAGGTTTGAACAAAGGGTTAAAAAGTTCTGGTAAATATAGGACTAATCCATGAGATGCGGCTGAAGTTCTTTAGCTGGATTTTTTGAAACTCCTCTTTACAACTTCAAAAGGCCAATACAAGTTAGGCAATTAGGGGAGAATTTTTTAACATGTTTCTTCTGATCCTTAAAAGCCCACATGAGACCCATGCAAAGAAGAGAATTCCTGGCGAAAAGTAGCATTCTGCTCGCAAGTAGCCCAATACTCAGACAGCAGGAATATTCAACCCTAGGTGAGAAGGGTTCTATAAAAAGGTTATCTCAGGAACCTTTACACCATTTTTTTGGCTACTACGGGATCAATCCCTGGGACAAAAGCATGCAATATCATTTGGCCCTAGAAAGCAACTTTGATGACAGAAGACCTGAGGTAAAGGATCTTGCTCGGGTTGGATACATCGACAAAGACTCACATAGCTTTACCCCTCTTACCCAGACTTCGGCCTTCAACCTACAGCAGGGCAGCATGATGCACTGGATAGATGTGGGAGATGGGGAGGAGTTTACCTACAACGGCTATGATGAGGAGGGAAAATTGGTCTCTTATGCCTTCCATTTTCAAGGTCACCAAAAGCGACTCATCCAAGGAGCCATTGCGGCCATTTCACCTAACCAACGGCAGGGCATAGGGCTCAACTTTCAACGCATGTCCTACTGCCGGGCTACGGTGGGCTATGCCCATGAGGAGGAGGGATATGAATTGGTCAATCGCCCCCAGGACGATGGTCTGTACACCTTGGACTTAAAAACCGGAGAATCCAGCCTGTTCCTATCCATAGCAGAAGTCATGAAACAAGCTCCGGGAGCGTTTCCCTCCGATCGACCTGCCTGGTTCAACCATGTGCTATTTAACCCTTCAGGCGAACGCCTGTTATTTTTCTGCCGGGTGCGCAAGGAGAAAAAAGGTTTTCTGACGTCCTTATGGACGGTCAATAAGGATGGTTCTGACTTACGCTGTCAGATTCCCTTTGGGAACTGGGTTTCCCACTTCGATTGGAAGGATGACAAAACTATCTTGGTAACCTCTGATGTCTTGGGCAAACGGGAATACCTGGAGTTCACGGACAATACCCAGGAATTCAGGCGAATCGGTCAAGGTATACTTACTGTCGACGGCCATTGTAGCTACCTCCACGACCCCAATTGGATCATATCCGATACCTATGCCCTGGGGCCAGAGAGGCTGCTGGAATTGTTTCTCTTTTATATCCCAACCAACAAAAAGGTAAGCCTGGGTAAGTTTCCTCATCCCCCCCAATACAAAGGCGTAATTCGCTGCGACCTGCATCCCCGGCTTTCTCATGATGGGCGGATAGTGAGCTTTGATTCGGTTCATGAGGGGAGCAGGCAGGTGTATATGGTGGATATTTCTTCGTATATATAGGGCTAATTCTTAAGAATTAGGATAAAATTAGATAGATTAGAGAAAAGGTTAAGACTATGGATATCCCTATAATGGTAAAGACCGCCCTACAAGAAATAGATCAAGATGCTGAAATCATATTATTCGGATCCAGGGCCCGAGGAGATCATAGTATGGAATCTGACTGGGATTTTTTGATTCTTAGCAGACAAGGAGACAGTATTCAGCATAGAGATAAAATCAGAGAGGCTTTGTATGAAATAGAATTGATCTCAGGTCAAGTTATCACACCGATTTTTGAGCATCCGGATTCCTGGATTCGTTTACAGCAAACAAGCTTTTTTAAAGAAGTCAGAAAGGATGGGGTACCTGTGTAATTCAAAAGACCATGGTCTTTTATACAATAAATTATTTGGCCTTCGCCAAGATGCAGATTACCAAGATTTTCGAAATCTAAAAAAAGAAGAGGTTACTCCTTTGATTTCCTTAACAGAAAACTTTATTATGGATATCAAAAAGCTAATTTAATCTTATATTTTATCATCTTTCCCCTAACCCCTTATCATGACACGGAAGGCGTACCTAAAAAAACTCATCCAACTTGGCCGAACCGGAGATGCCTTGGAAGAACTCAGCCAAATCGCCGACGGCACCTATTACGAGAATACAAGTATCCTACTAATGGGTCAATATAACAGCCTAAGGCAAGATTCGCATGGTCTTATCTCCGAAGAACAGAAAAATCTTCGGACCAATCGTCTGCTGGCTTCTACCAATAGTCTTATGAAGGACTTAGAACAAGAGGTTCCCGCAAAGTTTGAAGAGGAAGTCGAGGTGGATCCAAAGAAATTGGAGGCTCCGGAAGAGCCCCTTAATAAACCCGACCAACTGGTCAAAAAGGAATACCACTTTCATGGGCCTGTCGGAGCGGTAGATACGCAAGTAGGGGGAGATTTTACCCAACATATAGATCAACGTACCATTATAGGAGCGGCTTCTTTAGAATCCATGCCCCTTAAGGAACTCGTAGAAGCCGAAAAAGAGGCAGGATTTATCAACCACGAAGAATATGAAGAACTTCTGGATATCCTTGAAGAACTCAAGGAGAGCCAAGACTCCCCTACAGACAGGCAAAAGCGCAAATGGAGTCGTTGGTTGGGGAAAGCCTTGGAGGCTGGGCGGAAGTTTACGGGAGAGAGACTAGAAAAAGGTATAGATTCTGGGATTGGAGCAGGCTTAAAAAAATGGATCGAAAATAATGGGCTAGATCAATTAAAAACTATGATTGAACAAGTTTTAAACTAAGTCATGGGCTGATGTCTATGGTCCAGCTAGCCTTTTCGTTTTCCTTTCAAATAATTTCTTCCTGTAGTCCGTCGATTGTGGACTTCTAAACTTTTCCCCCATGTCCGAAAAAGCCCTCCGCCTCATCGCCGAGAATAAACGCACTAAGTCTCCCAAACTCAACCTGGCCCGCTGTGGGTTGAGCGAACTGCCTGATGAATTGTTTGAATGTGTCTGGTTGGAGGAATTGATTGTAAGCAATCGGATTTGGGATTATGAGAAGGGGTATTGGCTTATGCAGGCAGAGAGTGGGCTCTTCAATCGACTGGAGAGTCTTTCTCCCCATATTGCTCAATTGAAGAATCTCAGGGTATTGCACCTGGGGGGAAGTGGGAGCATATATGACCCTGCCGCCGAACGGTATTTGGCCAAAACCAAATACCTCCCTCCTAGTCGGATTAGAATATATAACGACGTTTGGAACCTGGGGGGAGATACCACAGAGTTCCTTGGTGAGCTATCTTTGCTCACAACCCTAAGCTTAGGCTATAGTCGACTTCAGGATATATCAGTTCTCGAAAAACTCACAGCACTACAGACGCTTTACCTACGCAATAACAAGATTTCGGATATAGCGGTGCTCGAAAAACTCACAGCACTACAGACGCTTGACCTACGCAATAACAAGATTTCGGATATAGCGGTGCTCGAAAAACTCACAGCACTACAGACGCTTGACCTCAGCTCTAACAAGATTTCGGATATAGCGGTGCTCGAAAAACTCACAGCACTACAGACGCTTGACCTCAGCTCTAACAATCTTTCGGATATAGCGGTGCTCGAAAAACTCACAGCACTACAGACGCTTGACCTCAGCTCTAACAATCTTTCGGATATAGCGGTGCTCGAAAAACTCACAGCACTACAGACGCTTGACCTCAGCTCTAACAATCTTTCGGATATAGCGGTGCTCGAAAAACTCACAGCACTACAGACGCTTTACCTCAGCTCTAACAATCTTTCGGATATAGCGGTGCTCGAAAAACTCACAGCACTACAGACGCTTTACCTCAGCTATAACAATCTTTCGGATATAGCGGTGCTCGAAAAACTCACAGCACTACAGACGCTTTACCTCAGCTCTAACAAGATTTCGGATATAGCGGTGCTCGAAAAACTCACAGCACTACAGACGCTTGACCTCAGCTCTAACAAGATTTCGGATATAGCGGTGCTCGAAAAACTCACAGCACTACAGACGCTTTACCTCAGCTATAACAATCTTTCGGATATAGCGGTGC
This sequence comes from Bacteroidia bacterium, assembly GCA_965263105.1. Taxonomy (GTDB): domain Bacteria; phylum Bacteroidota; class Bacteroidia; order J057; family J057; genus JBCCTX01. Next base: position 400,802 of record CBDHGL010000006.1, read on the forward strand.
TCGAAAAACTCACAGCACTACAGACGCTTTACCTCAGCTATAACAATCTTTCGGATATAGCGGTGCTCGAAAAACTCACAGCACTACAGACGCTTGACCTCAGCTATAACAATCTTTCGGATATAGCGGTGCTCGAAAAACTCACAGCACTACAGACGCTTTACCTCAGCTATAACAATCTTTCGGATATAGCGGTGCTCGAAAAACTCACAGCACTACAGACGCTTGACCTCAGCTCTAACAAGATTTCGGATATAGCGGTGCTCGAAAAACTCACAGCACTACAGACGCTTGACCTCAGCTCTAACAATCTTTCGGATATAGCGGTGCTCGAAAAACTCACAGCACTACAGACGCTTTACCTCAGCTATAACAAGATTTCGGATATAGCGGTGCTCGAAGCACTTCGAAAAACTCACAGCACTACAGACGCTTGACCTCAGCTATAACAATCTTTCGGATATAGCGGTGCTCGAAAAACTCACAGCACTACAGACGCTTTACCTCAGCTCTAACAAAATTGAGAGTATTCGCCCACTTCTAGCTTTCATAAAAAAGGAAATTCCTGTAAGCTGGGAACGAGCATATATCCTCTCCAGAAATTGTTCTTGAAAATTGTCCACTCCTCCTCCCACCTGTCGAAGTGGTTAAAGAAGGAAATGCGGCTATACTCAACTATTTTCAAGAGTTAGATGAAGCCCAGACCCATGGAGAGACCGATGAGTTGTATGAAGCCAAGTTGCTCATCATTGGGGAAGGAGGATCGGGCAAAACCACCCTATTCAGAAAGCTCCAGGATCCCAAGAACGAAGCCCCAGGAGAAAATGAAAGTACCGAAGGGATCGATATTCATGAATTGTATTTTGACTGTGACCGAGCTAAGCCTTTTCGCATCAATCTCTGGGATTTCGGAGGGCAGGAAATTTACCACGCCACGCATCAATTTTTCCTCACCAAGCGCTCACTCTATATCTTATTGACGGATGGGCGAAAGGAAGACACGGATTTTAATTACTGGCTTCGCACGGTGGAAATGTGGACGGGAAATAGCCCCTTGATTATCCTCCAAAACGTAAAAAATGAGCGCAAACAGGATATAGACCTTCGGGGCTTACAAGCACGCTTCCAAAATATTATCAAACCTGTTTTCTATGTGGATTTACTAAAGGATGAGGAGGGCTTGAAGAAATTAGAAAGAGAAATCCATCACCGCATACAAGATTTGGATCACGTGGGTTCCGAGTTGCCGGGAATTTGGATAAAAATCCGGAATCGCTTGGAAGAACTGGCTCAACAAAGGCCCTATATCAGTGAGGAAGAGTATCTCAAAATTTGCCGTGAGGAAGGGATGGAAGAAGAAGAACGGGCGATGTTTTTAAGCAAATTTTTACACGATCTGGGGGTATTTCTCCACTTCCAGGAAGATGAGTTTTTGTATCAAACGGTGATCTTAGAAAATGAATGGGCTACTGATGCCGTATACAAAATCCTGGATCACCCCCAGGTGCAGAAGGAAAATGGACGTTTTACGATGGAGGATGCCCTGAACATCTGGAAGAAAGCTTCCTACAAGAAAATGCGCGGGCAACTCATTGCCCTGATGGAAAAGTTTGAACTCTGCTTTCACATACCAGATACCCATAAGCCTAAAGCCTTCATCTCTCCCCAACTGCTGTCAAAGGAAAAACCTGCATATACATGGGAAGAAGGCCAAAACCTGGAACTGAGGATCCGCTACGAGTTTATGCCCAAAGGCATCATAGGCCGATTCATTGTTCGAAAAAATAGATACATCCAGGACGTCAGAAAGGATGCCTGGCGTAGTGGGGTGATCCTTCATTTTGGGCAAGCCAAAGCCGAAATCATTGAAACTTATGGCAATTCCTATATCCGCATACGGGTCCAAGGGCCTGAGCCCCAAATCCTCATGACGATCATCAAGGAGGAGTTTGAAGCCATTCACGATACCTATCCCAACCTTAAAGCTAAATTCTTAATTCCCTGCATTTGTTCGCATTGTGCCCAGCGGATAAAAGTTGGTCAAAAGCCCCATTTCTATTTGTATGACAACCTATTGAAGCGGAAACGAGCAGGACGAGAGACTGTAAATTGTGATGAAAGTTTTGAGGATGTTTCTGTAAAGGCCTTATTAGAGGCTTCTTTTACCCGAATTTCAAAGGAAATTAGTCCTCAAGAGGTATCCAATCCAATTGAAAAATTGAGAGCGCTTATCCCTGTTGGGCAGTTACCGGAGGTTTGGAAGGGCTTGGAAAAATTCCAATTAGATCAGGGAAATAAGGACAACCTGGATGGAATAATGGCTCGGTTTAGAGCTTTGGAACAAAGTAATCAAAAGGGAATTCTCAAAGAGGAAGACTATCGTCTGGAATACAATAAGTTGAGGGATGCTACTCAGACCTTGTTGAATGGCTTGGAAGGGGAGATTTGACAGGGGTCTGGAGCTTGGAATCGGAGATTCGTTTGGCAGAAATATTCAACCCCCTACGCCCACCGTAAGGTATATTTCCTACGGATTCTGTGCCCTTCTCTATTTGCAAAAATCCTACTCCTACGAAGAATAATTATGCTTTGCCATTAGCCGATATACCCATTGGTCAGGCCGTGGCCTGACCCTACGCCGTGCTGCAGGGATAGCTTATCCCTTCCCGCCCCACACTGACTGGCCCACGGCCAGTTCCTTCCCATCGGCGGGCCGTACCAGCCGATGCCGACAGGTGAAATCGCCTACGATTTCCACCTCGGATAGCAATTCATCCCCTAATAAGGCCTCGGCCTTGTACTGGAGTTCCATTTCCTTTACTTGGGCGGATTTCAGGAGGCTTTCCGGGGCCGCCTCTAGCATCCACTGGACGTACTGGACGTTGTTGAGGTGGGAATTGAAGTCGAGGTCAAACCAGTTGACCCGATAGGAGAGTTGCTGGTCGGCCTGTTCAAAGGCCAGGGGTTTCCGGTCTGGAATGGGGAGACAGGTATCCTTGGGAGGAAGTTCCATGGCCCGAATGTGGTCTGGAATGCGGGTCATGCGCCGGGTTTGGGTGTCCATACATAGCCAGGTTGTGCTGACTTCCGCTACTTTATTACCTTCCTCGTCCCAGACGCGATAGTCCCGATAGGTAAAGACCTTTTCAAAGCCGGAAGGATGGGTGCGCATCCGCAATTTCTCCCCCAACAACGGAATCCTGTAGATCCGAATGTGCTTGCGCATCAGCACCCAGGCCAAGTGTATAGGTTCCAGGTCCCAAACGGACATCTTGAGATTAAGGACGTTCTCCATCGCGGCCTCGTGCATGAGGCGCACCAGGGCGGGAAGGGTGGCTTCTTTGCGGCTGTTCACCTCGTAGGTGCGGACCGTGAAGGAGGTGTTGTGGATTAAATCTGGATGCAAGAGAATTGAAATAAAAAATGAGAAATGAGAAAGAATATGTGAATTAAGTTTATCTATTTCGCTTTTCTTTAACCGTTTTGATGCTGCTGACTAAAATTTTCACCAATTCCTCACAATCATGGTATAGAGAATGAAACTCTTTTGCCGAGAGATAATCAGTTCCATGAAGTAACTCTATCCAATACAAAGTTTCATTCGCTTCTTTTAAGGATATCTGAAGCTTATGGATAAAATCTGCTGTGCTTTGTGCATGTTCGGCTTCTCTAATCAAAGCACCGATTGCAGTTCCTGACTTCAACAATTGATTGGATAAGGGAAAAATTTTGAACTCGCTTTCCAAATATTTGCAGGTATTAACAACCCTTACAGCAAATTGGAAACTCTTCTCTTTCCCTACATTTTTCATGGATTTAACTCTTATCCATTCTCATTTCTGCTTTCTCCTCTCTCATTTCTCAATTATCACCGCGCCATCGGCGACAAAGGTGATCCCCACCTTCGGCTCGGTGAAGCGCTTCTCGGCCTCTTCCTTAGACATGCCTCCATCAATGGCGTAGTGTCTGAGATCTTCTACACTGGTGGTTTCCTTTTTGAGGGTTCCTTGTACTACAGCGGTTTTACCAGCAGATTCCAAAGGAACGAAGAAACCATAATCGCGGAACGTAACCCGCATTTCCTGGTTGTCATTTACGCGCATAGACATCCAGCAGCCTTTGGCTTGGCAACAAGCTTCTACTGTACCCGTGAGTTTGATGTCCTCGATCTGCTCTATGTCGATCAAACCTAATTTCTCACTGAGTTGATTGGCCGGAATGGCTCCTTCCTCGGAGATGCGCTGACCGTGGAAGCTGCGGAGGCCATCGGCAGAAACGCTATCGGCGGGCAGGCCCTGCTGGGCAAAAGAAAGGGTTGCGAAGCCCAAACAAAGGAAGAAATTGAATATTCGTTTCATAGTATTAGTGTTTTTCCCCAAAGATCGGCTTTTTTGTAGTATCATAAAAACTGTTTTCGTTTGGGAAGACAAGACATCACTTGTCTATCATTTTTTTCCTTTATCAATTCTCATTTCTCAATTTCCCCTATCCGCCATGCTTCAGTCAAAGACCTTCACCTTTAACCCCTACCAGGAAAATACCTATGTGCTCTGGGACGAAAGCCTGGAATGCGTAATCATTGACCCGGGATGCTATACGGCTTCCGAACAAGCCGAGTTGCGTGATTTTGTGGAAAATAAAGGCCTAAAGGTGGTAAAACTCCTCAACACCCATGGGCATATTGATCACATGCTGGGGAATGACTTTGTCGTGATGACCTGGCAGGTTCCCTTCGCTACCCACGAGATTGTGAAACAGGAGTTAGCCGCAGCCATAGAATATGGCCCCTTGTTTGGGATTAATCCGCGGCCTTCCCCAGATCCCACGGAACTACTAGAGGAGGGAGATAGGGTACAATTTGGCGAAATTGAACTGGAGGTTTATTTCACTCCTGGCCATTCCCCTGGACATATCAGTTTCTTCCATCAGGACAGCAAGCTGTTATTCTCTGGAGATGTGTTGTTTATGGGCAGTATCGGTCGGGTGGATTTGCCAGGAGGCTCCATGCAAGTCCTCATGGATTCTATTATCCAAAAACTCCTCCCATTGGGGGATTCCGTAATGGTGTATCCGGGGCATGGCCCTAGTACTACCTTGGGTCGGGAGCGGGTGAGTAATCCCTTCATTTTGGAATACTTGTAGCAGGTTCATTTTCTATAAAGGGACACAAGTGTCAGGGCCCATATTCCCCAAAACCTGTATATTGTTCAATCTTTCAAACCGGATCAAGCTTCAACAAACTATTTTCATGAAGGTATTTACCATTTGCTGTGTAAGTGTTTTATCCCTAGGGCTATTGTCCTGTAATACTCCCCCTCCAAAGCCTAAGGGCCCCGAACAAGGCCTTTGGCGTTTTGCTTTACAGATGAATGAGGTAGAACTCCCCTTTCAGGCTGAATATACCCTACATGAAGGGGTTCCAAACTTTGTTGTTTATAATGCAGAAGAACGCATTACGGTGGATGAAATCGAACAGCGAGACGATTCGCTCATCATACGCATGCCTATCTTTAATTCCATTTTTTGGGGGAAGATGGAATCCCCTACTCAGGTTCAGGGTATATACCAAGACTACAGCAGGGGCAAAAGCTATCGAATGCCCTTTGAAGCACAACAAGGGGATAGCAGTAGATTTATCTGGCCTGAAACAACTGGTAGGGAAAACTTCGAAGGGCGTTGGAGAATGGAATTCAGTCCGGAAACAGACTCTGCCTTTCCCGCTATCGGCATATTCCAGCAAAACGAGGGAATCGTGTCAGGTACTATTCTAACTGAAACGGGGGATTATAGGTATCTAGAGGGGTCGGCTGAAGGAACCCAGCTTCGGCTATCTGCCTTTGATGGATCTCATGCATTTCTATTTCATGGTAACCTCAGAAATGACAGCCTATTTGGAAATTATTACTCGGGGATCCACTGGGAGGAGAATTGGATAGCCGTACGGGACGAAAACGCTGAGTTACGAGATCCGGAGTCCCTCACTTTCCTAAAGCCCGGTTATTCGGAGATCGCCTTTTCTTTTCCCGATACGGATAGCACCCTGGTGTCCCTGGAAGATCCCCAGTTCCAAGATAAAGCCATTATCGTCCAACTCATGGGTACTTGGTGTCCCAACTGCATGGACGAGTCCAAATTTTACTCTCAACTCTATAAGAGTTATAAGGATCAGGGACTGGAAATCGTCGCTTTGGCCTATGAGCGTCAAGCAGCGTTTGATGATGCAGTAAAAAACATAGATCGCCTGGCCCAGCGCTTTGGGATAGAATATGAGATCCTACTCGCCGGCACGGACGATAAATCATCAGCAGCAAAGAGCCTGCCCATGCTCAATCACATCATGTCCTTCCCCACGAGTATTTTTATTGACAAAAAGAGGCGGGTTCGGAAAATACATACGGGTTTTAATGGGCCTGGAACGGGAGCTTTGTATACGCGCTTCGTGGACGATACCCAGCAGCTGGTTGAAAAGATGTTGGCGGGGGATTAATAAAGAGATCTGAACACGTAGTTCTCCAGGTCTTTGATGGCGCGTTCCTGTTCGTTGAAGATGGTTTTGATCACATCCCCAATGGTGATGATCCCAACGAGTTCTTCCCCATCCAGGACCGGCAAGTGTCGGATATGCTTTTCCGTCATCATCTGCATGCAGCCTTCCAACTTCATTTGAGGATCGACAAAATATACTTTGGGGGTCATGACCTCTTTTACAGGAGTATCATAAGCACTTCTTCCCTGGAGAGCTACTTTCCGGACATAGTCCCTTTCTGAGAACATCCCCACCAATTTTCCATGCTCAAGTACCGGAAGAGCACCTATATTCTTCTCTTCGAGTTGTTTCAGGGCATCATGTACAGATACTTCTGGTCCAGTGGTCCAGACGTGGTTGCCCTTCATGTGTAGGAGTCCAATTACCGGTATCATAGTGTTTGTAACTAAAAGAATCGGAACCTCAGATTCCGATTTCTCTTCCATCCAATTTAAGGAACCGAGAAAATGGCCAAAAATATGGGAAGTTCAAAAAAATGAAGGGCTTTTTTCCCAAAAAGTATTCCTAGACGGCTTAAAATTTGTCTGGGTTTTGACAGTAGGACAAGGCTACACATATTACATTTGTCTAATATAACTGGGTTTTAGGATCCCGTTATTATTCGTTAATTTTGACCTCACAAAAAAAAGAAAGATGGATAGCCAAAATGGAACTGTAACAACTGAAAAATGTGTAATTATTGGATCTGGTCCTGCAGGATATACAGCGGCAATTTACGCTGCCAGAGCCAATCTTACCCCTCTAGTTTTCAGTGGACTTCAACCAGGTGGTCAGCTCATGACAACCACAGATGTAGAAAATTTCCCAGGTTATTCAGAGGGAATTATGGGTCCACAGATGATGGAAGACCTGCGCAAGCAGGCAGAGCGCTTTGGAACTCGAATTAAGTATGAGATCATTGAGAAAGTGGACCTCGAAGCCCAGCCCAAAAAACTTTGGACAGGTGATGGAACTCAGTTTGAGGCTGAAACCGTTATCATATCCACTGGAGCTACTGCAAAGTATCTGGGTCTGGAAGCCGAACAAACTTTTGCGAACCGAGGGGTAAGTGCCTGTGCGGTATGTGATGGGTATTTTTTCCGGGAGAAAGAAGTGGTCATTGTAGGCGGAGGAGATACAGCAGCAGAGGAGGCCTTATACCTTTCAAAACTTTGCCCAACTGTACACATGCTCATCAGGAGAGATGAGATGCGTGCTTCTCAGATTATGCAAGACAGGGTACTGGGGGCTGAGAATATCAAGATCTATTGGAATACCGAAGCTTATGACATCAGTGGGAGCGATAAGGTAGAAAAGGTTCACATCCTCAATAATCAGACCCAAGAAAAGTCTGAGATTGAGGCGGCGGCTTTTTTCGTCGCCATTGGCCACAAGCCTAATACGGATATTTTCAAAGGGCAAATTGATATGGATGCTCAGGGCTACATCATCCTGCCCAATCCTGGAACCGCCAAGACCAATATTCCTGGAGTTTTTGTTAGTGGAGATGCCGCGGATAACGTATATCGGCAGGCTGTGACTGCAGCAGGTACAGGATGTATGGCTGCCCTGGATGCTGAGCGATGGTTAGCAGAAAAGGAGCACCAGGTTCAAGTTAGCTAGGCTCTTATAGGTCCCTAGATGATTTGGTAAAAAATATCCATTAACTCATAAAGCAAAGAGGGCCACCCAATCGGATGGCCTTCTTTTTTGTATGTATTTTCCCTTTCTACAAGTGCGTTTACCGCACTAAGAGTTTCTCTGTCTGTGTCCATCCTGAACCCTGTACCTTCACAAAATAGGTTCCCGGAGTTAATTGCCCAACATCTAACGTCTCTATTATTCCCGCTTGTTTATGCCAAATTTTTTGCCCGGTGAGGGTGTATAAACTGTAATTTATTGTCTCCTCTTTATCCACATTGACAACCTGAAGGGTGACTTCTGAATTTGTCGGATTTGGGAAGATCGAAACCTTGGGTTCCAAGGTCTGAGAAACAGTGCTTCCCCCTGTGGAATCACCTGGATTCCCTTGATTTTCAACAGGGCAGCCCATTACTTCAATTTCTGGAATATGAAGCTGTATTTCTCTCGTATGCTGTAATCTGACATACCTCCCGATAGAATCGATTTCAATGTTTTCTAATAATCCTGCATTCCCTGAAAAATTCACGTGGCTTACATTAGGGTCAAGGAGCAATTGATCTAGGGTTGCAGCGGTATCAAATGGCTGGTTGGAATACAAGATATAGAAGTTGTTCAACCTTCCAGAACAGCAATCTGTGCGGTTATATATGACCAGTTCCTCAATAGCACTTACTTCTCCTAGGTCAACTTGCCACCAGGGCTGGAATTCAATATTCGTATGCTGTAAGTCCGCAGTCCAAGGACTTGTACCTGCTCTGTTTCCATCTACAGCGAGGCTGGCTACCCCATTTGCATAGGTACTGGATTGTGTAGTGGCTTTGTTCAAGGCTAAATTTGTAGGAGAGCTACATGTTCCACTTGTACTGTCATTATCTACACAAGTACCCAATGGATTGAACACCAAAAATGTATTGGCAAATGAATTTCCTATTTTTATCTGACCTGTAGAATTGTAGTGAATATTGTCTGAAATGAGATTTTCAGCATTCGGGTTGAAATCTGCATCATAGTATACCGAATCCAGGTTGACAACAAAGGCAAGTGAATCGGCAGCTGCCACATTTCGCTGGGCTTTTCTTACTGCTTCACCTTCCTCTATAGTTGAATTGGGATTGTATACAGAGGCGATAAATACAGATAAATCTCTTCCGAAATCTGCTCTTAAGGCCTCAATAAATTCTTCCAGATTGGTATCATAGATATCGGCCATGGTAGGGTTCATGTCTCCCTCCCCTTGATGCCAGAGAAAGCCTTTGATCTTGTAAGGAATATTAGAGGATTCCAATTCCGCTAACCTTGCATTAACATAATTGACCATCTCCGGATACATTCCATTAAAGCCGTCTACCCCAGGAAGGCTGGTATTGGGATCCCAATGATTGGCCAAATTTGTTCCCCCAAGGGCTACCTTGATAAGGCCTAGGTTATTGTATCCTGCCTCAAATAAGGCCCTCCCAAAACTAATCTCCGCACCATGTCCTCTCCTCATAGAATCGGTCTCCACTGCCTGCAGGGTATCCCAGCCAGCGCTAATCGCTATTTCAGGAATATTCCAGGCATAGGCTATCTGTGAATCATAGGGGCTGTTTCCCACTTCAAGAACCTCTAAGGTATTCTGAGCCCCCGTTGCATTGGATTGTCCAGCATATATGAATACTTCCATGGTATCTGCTTGAACCAGGATGCTTACTGTGTCTGCGGTTTCGCACTCTCCTCCATTTAGAAAGGTGTAAATTGCTTCATAAGTACCTGGGCAGGCTTCTGTTGTAAAGGTACCATCTGCGTTAGCATCCCCGCTCCAAAATCCTCCTGCAGGTAAACCGGAGAGTGGGTATACCCCTGAATTGGGAGCGAGGGGAGGAATGGGATCAATAACGGCTTTCTGTGCGTTAAAGCAGGGGTCGTTTTCAGAAATACAGCCTATGACCTCTACTTCAGCTAGGTGCATTTGAATTTCACGCGTATGCTGAATTCGTACATATCGCCCTTCTGCACCAATAAAAAGGTTTTCCTCTAGCCCGGCAGAACCAGAGAAATTTACCTTGCCCACATCGGGGTCAAGCAGCAATTGGTCTAGGGTAGCAGAGCTATCGAAAGGTTGGTTTGACCACAGCACATAGAAGTTGTTTAGTCTTCCCTGACAGCAATCTGTACGGTTATAGATGAGTACTTTTTGAATATTGGCTAAGTTCCCCAAGTCCACCTGCCACCAGGGTTGGAATTCTGTCAGGGTATGCTGCAGATCTCCTGCCCAGGGAGAAGAACCCGTGGTATTCCCATCAACTGCGATACTCGAGACTCCATTCCCATAGGTACTGGACTGCTCAGTGGCCTTATTAAGGGCTAAGTTTGTCCGAGAAGGACAAAGCGTGTCTATGGGGAGTACCTCAAGCAGGAAGGTATCAGTCCCCCCACAACCCAGGCTATCGAAATAACTATAGTAAACAGGATAGAACCCCTCCCCTTGAGAGGGGTCAAAACTGGCATCGGAATTGGCTGATCCCGACCAGGATCCTCCGGCAGGAGTGGCCTCCAACTGCTGGATACCTTCATCTGGAAAAAAGGGACCTGCTCGGCGGATTATTGGGGGGATATCACACTCAGTTGTAACCTGAATTGCTTGAGAAGAATTTGACAAATTTCCTGAGCCATCCAAGGCTGCCACGGAAAACTGATAAGTAGTCCCGGGGTTCAAGCCCCCTACAGATACATTTTCTCCTGAGACGGTATCTACGGGATTTCCATCTTGGTAAACAATATATCCTAGTATTCCGATATTGTCTGTGGAAGCTGCCCAACTCAAATCCACTGTAGAATTGGTTATTCCAGAAGCAATTAAGTCTTGAGGGGTAGTGGGAGCCTCTAAGTCAGGGCTCTCAGTAACGGTAATTTTCACTATGAATATATCCGACGCTCCACTGTCATCACTTACAACTAACTGAGCGGTAAAAGTCCCAACAGCCGTATAGGTATGATCGACCGTAACTCCCGTACCTGTGTTTCCATCTCCAAAGTCCCACTCATAGCTCACAATGAAACCACTGGGGTCTGAAGATGCAGATGCATCAAAGCTTACTACTAAGGGGGCTATCCCAAATGTCGGTATGGCTGTAAAGCTCGCTGTAGGAGGTGAATTTATATTTGAAGTAGAAATCTGTATCGCCTGAGACTGACCTGATACGTTACCGGCAGCATCAAAGGCTGAAACGGCAAACTGATAGGTACCATCAACAGCTAAGCCTCCTATAGTGGTGCTCGTACCCATAACTGTGTCTACGGGAATCGTGCTACCGCTCTGATAGACATAATACCCTACCACGGCGACATCGTCTGTGGAAGCATCCCACCCAAGATCGACAGTAGTTTGAGTAATATTCGAAGCTGTTACATTTTGTGGTACACTAGGGGCTTCCGTATCAAGATAACCCTCCGGAATAAATAGCGTGAAGGCCATCAACGGGAAAAACGTCAGATACAGAGTAAGGAATTCAATTTTCTTGAAAACAGAATGAGAATACAACTTCTTTCTTTGTAGCTGATGCGCCATGAAATTTATTTTAACATGCTATGGGTATAGCCTATTTCTAATAGATTAACATTCTTTCTGGAAGATGATGAGAAGGGACGCGCAACTAATCATAAAATTATCCAGCCATAAACAACATATGGAAAATCAAAAATAATATTATTTATAAAAATGTATTAATACATGTTTGAAAGTTATACAAATTGTTCTTTATTGTGGTTTATTTCAAGAAAAAGAATAAAAGAGGAGGTCAAATTTGGGGAACTCACTTATGAAAGGAAAGGAGGCCATCTCAACTCATGAGACAGCCTCCCTATATATACTCATCTTCCCTTTTACGAAAGGAGCTTTAATGAACCATAAGCTTTCGAGATCGGGTCCAGTCTGGACCTTGAATCTTGAGGATATAGGTTCCCTTAGCTAGGTTCTCCACGTTAAGTTTTTCAACCCTTCCACTCAATTTCTGCCAAATTCTCTGCCCAGTCATGTTAAATAAGCTGTATTCAATAAGGGCATCATCCCTTTCATTAGAAACCTGTATATCGACACGTGAAACTGATGGATTGGGAAATACCACCACGGCGGGTTGGAGGGATTGAGCAATTGGCGATTCTTCTACTGATTCAAACCTACTTCCCTGTCCAATGATGGGACAGCCCAGGATTTCGATCTCCGGGATATGGAGCTGGATATTACGGGTATGCTGTAACCTTACGTATCTCCCTGTGGCTCCAATGGCGATGTTTTCTAACAGCCCCGCAGCGCCAGAGAAATTCATATGACTCACATTGGGATTAGTCAATAATTGGTTTAGGCTATCGGTGGTGCTAAAGGGTTGATCTGACCACATGATGTAGAAGTTGTTCAATCTCCCAGCGCAACAATCGGTACGGTTATAGATAACAAATTCTTCGATAGCACTTATCTCTCCCAGATCCACTTGCCACCAGGGCTGAAATTCCACTGTAGTGTGCTGTAAATCTGCACTCCAGGGGCTCGTACCCGTTCTATTTCCATCCACTGCCAAACCTGCTACTCCATTGCCATAGGTGCTTGACTGCTCTGCAGGCTGGTTCAGGGCCAGGTTTTGCGGAGAGCTACACCCTCCTATAGACGTATCCTCACATGTAACCAAAGGATTAAATACCAGGAAGGTCCTTGCGAAAGAACTTCCTATTTTGATCTGTCCAGTAGAATTATAGTGTAAGTTATCCGCAATCAAGTTTTCAGAATTGGGATTGAAGTTTGTATCGAAGTATACGGTATCAAGATTTACGACATAGGTCAGGGGATCTGCTGCAGCCACGTCGCGCTGCGCCCTTCTGACCGCTTCTCCTTCCTCCACGGTAGCATTGGGATTGTACACGGAGGCGACATACACGGATAAATCACTGTCAATATCTGTACGCAGGGCTCCAATAAATTCTGCCAGGTTTGCCTCATATATATTGGCCATGGTTGGATTCATGTCCCCTTCTCCCTGATGCCAGAGAAAGCCCTTTATTCTGTAGGGCATACCCGCAGCATCCAATTCGGCCAAACGTGCATTGACATAGTTGACCATTTCGGGATACATCCCATTGTTACCCTGGGCACCAGAAAGGGAGGAATTGGGGTCCCAGTGATTGGCCAGATTCGTTCCTCCTTTGGCTACCTTGATAATACCTAGGTTATTATATCCCGCTTCAAACAAGGTCCTACCAAAACTAATTTCGGCACCATGCCCTCTCCGCGTCCCATCAATCTGAACAGCCTGCAAGGTATCCCATCCCGTACTTGTAGCCGTCCCAGGAATATTCCAGGAGTAAGAGATTTGTGAATCAAAGGGGCTATTGCCCACTCTGAGTACGTTTAGTGTATTCTGCGCCCCTGTAGCATTGGATTGACCCGCATAGATGAATACATCCATGGTATCTGCCTGAACCAACACAGTCGCAGTATCTGTTGTTTCACACTGACTTGAGTTAAGGTAAGTATATATTACCTCATAATTTCCTGGACAGGCATCTGCTGTAAAGGTTCCATCTGCGGCGGCGTCTCCACTCCAAACACCTCCAGCTGGTATAGCTGAAAGTTGGTACACACCCGAATTGGGAGCGAGTGTTGGTATCGGATCGATAGCGGCTTCCTGAGCCCCAAAGCATGGATCATTCGGAGAAATACATCCTATTACTTCCACCTCTGCTAAATGCAATTGAACATCACGTGTATGCTGGATGCGTACATATCTCCCTTCCGCATTCACAGCAATAGATTCTTCTAAGCCAGCAGCACCTGTAAAGTTTACCTTACTTACATTGGGATCTGCGAGCAATTGGTCCAGAGTAGCAGAAGCATTGAATGGCTCATTGGACCATAATACATAGAAGTTGTTCAACCTTCCCTGGCAACAATCTGTTCGGTTGTGAATGATAACCTCTTGTATATCCGAACTACTCCCCAAATCCACCTGCCACCAAGGTTGAAACTCACTATTCGTATGCTGTAGGTCTGCCGTCCAGGGAGAGGAGCCTGTAGTATTCCCATCAACAGCAATACTAGAAACACCATTTCCATAAGTGCTTGACTGTTCCGTTACTTTATTCAAGGCTAAGTTTGTGGGAGTCGAACAAGTCGTATCCACGGAGAGCACCTCTATCTGAAGGGTATCGCTCCCTCCACATCCCTGGTTATCAAAATAGCTATAGTAAACCGTATAGAATCCTGCTCCTTGAGAGGGATCAAAGGTGCCATCCGTATTGGCTGCTCCTGACCAGCTGCCGCCAATAGGGGTGGCTTGCAATTGTTGAATGCCCGCCTCTGCCTGGAAGGGACCTGCAGCGCTTATCACTGGCGCTCCAATCCCTTCACAGGGATCTAGGACCGGAAGGACCTCTATCTGAAGCGTATCACTCCCTCCGCAGCCTTGACCATCAAAATAGCTGTAATAAACTGTATAGGTTCCCGCTCCCTGAGAGGGGTCAAACGTACCATTGGAATTAACTGATCCCGACCAACTGCCACCAGTGGGTGTAGCCAGCAATTGCTGAAGGCCGGCATCTTCCATAAAGGGTCCAGCAGCACTAATCAGTGGAGCTCCAATCCCTTCACAAGGATCTAAGACAGGAAGCACCTCTATCTGAAGCGTATCACTCCCTCCGCAGCCTTGACCATCAAAATAGCTGTAATAAACTGTATAGGTTCCCGCTCCCTGAGAGGGGTCAAACGTACCATTGGAATTAACTGATCCCGACCAACTGCCACCAGTGGGTGTGGCTAGCAATTGCTGAAGGCCTGCGTCTTCCTGGAATGGTCCAGCTAAGCTTATCTCTGGAGGCTCCATCCCCAAGCAGGGATCAACAGTATCAGAGCATCCATAGACTTCCACTTCTGCCATGTGCAATATCCCATTACCCGATAACTGAATCCGAACATATTGGCCTGTTCCAAAAATATCGAAACTTCCCTCGGCACCAATAGGACCATCATAGAAATAAGAATTTATCGCAGCATTTGTCAAGTGATCATTGAGGGAAGCATTGGGATCAAAGGGTGAATCAGAAAGCAGTACATAAAAATCCTTCAGCCGATTCTGATTACTTTGGGTTCTATTGTAAAGGTAAAGGGTTTCAATGTCATGGGATGCCCCTAAATCCACTTCCCACCAAGGTTGAACTTCATTTCTTGTATGTTGCAAATCTGCACTCCACGGAGAATTTCCCTCTGTGTTTCCATCAACTGCAATACTGGCCACCCCATTTCCGTATGTAGAGATTTGATTTGCCGTCTTACCCAAGGCCACATTTGTTGGATTTACACAGCCTGAAGCCGGACTAACTACGACGATGGTATCCTTGGATTGCGTACATCCACTGCCATTTGTATAGGAATAACTTACGGTGTAGGTCCCAGGTCCTTGAGAAGGATCAAATAATCCTGTGGCCCCTACTGCACCACTCCAGGTTCCTCCACTTGGATTGGCTGTTAATTGTTGAATCCCTGCATCTTCTATAAAGGGACCTGCAAAGGTAATTTCAACAGGCTGAGCTCCCACACAAGGATCGCTGGCAGAGGGACATCCATACACTTCCACTTCAGCCATGTGTAGTATATCCGTTCTGGTAAGTTGTATTCTTAGGTATCTTCCTTCGGTAAGTAAATCAATACTTTCTTTGAGCCCAGCAGCAGCAGAAAAATAAATGTGAGTGATGGCTCCATTAGCCAAGTGGTCCGCTAAATTCGCAGAGGGATCCATGGGAGAATCCGATATCAGGACATAAAATTCCCTCAACCGGTTTTGGTTTCCATCAGTTCTATTGTAGAGGACTAAAGTCTCCAAATTGCTTATTTGCCCCAAATCTACCTCCCACCAGGGTTGCACTTCCCGCGCTGTATGCTGTAAGTCTGCACTCCAGGGAGAAGTGCCTGTTGTATCTCCATCTACTCCCAAACTGGCAGATCCATTCCCATAAGTACTGGATTGGCTGGTAGCTTGATTCAAGGCCAGATTTGACACATTGCTACAATTTCCTGCAGGGTTTACAATTAGCTCTAGGCTATCCACCTGGCTGCATCCATTGGCATTGGTATGGGCATAAAAAGCCATATAAGTCCCAGGTCCCTGCGAAGGATCAAAACTTCCATCCACATTTACATCTCCTGACCATGAACCTCCACTGGGACTAGCCACCAACTGTTGAATCCCGGCATTCTCTGAAATGGCTCCCAACGGAGTGATCATGATGGGTTCTGCCCCAAAACAGGGATCGGTTTCGGAAGGACAGCCGATAACCTCAATTTCTGCTATATGCAAAGGAGTGGATCCAGAAAGCTGTATTCTCACATAACGACCTAATGCATCGACAGAAACAGATTCTTCTGCACCTGCTTGACCTGAGTAAAATACCTGCGAAACTAATCCATTAGCTAAATGATCTTCCAGACTTGCTGTAGGATCAAAGGGGGATTCTGAGGTCAATATGTAAAAATTAGCTAACCTGTTTTGGTAATTATCACTCCGGTTAAAAATATTGAGTGATTGAATATGACTTTGTTGTCCCAAATCCACCTGCCACCAGGGTTGGGATTCATTCAGGGTATGTTGTAAATCCGCACTCCAAGGGGAGCTTCCAGTGGTATTTCCATCTACTGCCAGGGCGGCAGTCCCATTACCATAGGTACTGGACTGACTGGCTTCACGATTCAGTGCAATATTTGTGGGAGTAGCACAACTCGACCCTGTACTTGTTGTTACTTGAACTGTCTGAGAAGAAGCGGATTGATTCCCTGCTGCATCAAATGCTACTACTGAAAATTGATAGCTTGTACCAGGGCTTAACCCAACAATAGAGATACTGGCTGTTGTAGTAGAATCAACTGGGTTCCCATCTTCGTAAACAATATATCCTTGTACTCCAACATTGTCGGTAGAGGCTGTCCAACTTAGGTCAACCGAAGATTCCGTAATCCCCGAAGCAATCAAGTTTTGAGGCGTTGTAGGAGACTCTGTATCGGGGGCCTCATTCACACTAATAGTAACCGTAAATGTATCGGTAGCCGTACTATCATCCGTTACGATAAGTTGAGCAGTAAAATTCCCTAAAGCAACATAGGTGTGATTGACTGTTACACCTGTACCTGTATTTCCATCTCCAAAGTCCCAGGTATAATTTACGATAGAGCCATCTGGATCAGAAGATGCTGATGCGTCAAAGCTAACGGCCAAAGGAGCGGTTCCTGTGGTAGGTGTAGCTGCAAAGTTCGCTGAAGGGACCTCATTGAAATTTGTCGTGGAAACCTGGATAGCCTGAGACTGACCTGATACATTCCCAGCAGCATCGAAGGCCGCGATGGCAAACTGATAGGTAGTCACAGCAGTCAGTCCACTGATAGTCGCACTTGTTCCGAAGACCGTAGCCACAGGAGTAGGGTTACCATTCTGGTATACATAGTATCCCGCTACGGAAACATTGTCCGTGGAAGCATCCCAATTCAGGTCAACTAAAGTTTGGGTAATATTTGAAACACCCACATTTTGGGGTGTTGTTGGTGCCTCCGTATCCGGAGCGTCCACCACAATAAGCTGTGAGGTAGTGGCCACTTCTCCCAACAAGGATTGTGCTGTGGGAAATAAGTAATCCTTAGAAATAATTTGTTTAAGCACACTAGGGCCTGACCACTGGAGCCTGGCAACTGCCCCTCCTCCGTTTTCATAATACTCCATTCTAATAGGAACTGCCAGACCTGAAGTCAAAGTAATAGTTCCAATATCTTCTGTTGGGCCATGGTCTGTCCAGTTATCAATGATGAGTTGATCATCCACCCAAAGTCTTATTCCATCATCAGATTCCGTATAAAAAGTGTAAGTCCCCGTGGTAGGAGCCTCAACAAATCCTTCCCAGCGCACCGAAAAAGTCTCAGCATCAACGGATGGATCTGGGGAATTCAGTCCCCAATTAAAATCAATCCCAGGATCGACTCTCTGTAATACCTGATTGACAAAATTTAGTTCATCAAAATAGGTAGCATTCAAGCCTGTCCCTATTCTTACGCCATCGTTTACCGTAAGGTCGACTGTATAAGAACCCGGGTTCACAAAGGTATGTGTTGGAGATACCCCCGAAGCCGTATTTCCATCTCCGAAATCCCAGCTGTAGGACAAGGCGTCCCCATCTGGATCGGAAGAGGCTGAAGCATCAAAGTTTACCAATAAAGGAGCTTCTCCAGTGCTTGGATTTGCTAAAAAAGAAGCACTAGGCGGCTGATTAACAAACGTAGAAGTAAAATCCAACGTGATAAATCCATCACTTCCATTTTGTCCAGCCCCTCCTGAAGTAGCTCCATTGGCACCAGCACTTATATTTCCAGATAGAAAGCTTGATAAACTCATATTTAAGTAAGATCCTCCCCCACCTGAGCCCCCTATGGCTCCGGCAGATCCCTCCTCCAGCATATCCACCTCCAGCACTCCAGAGTAGATAAGCACCACATCCCCCTCCTCCGGTGAATCCAGCTCCTCCAGCAGAACCCTGAGTTACCCCCGACTTCCACCAATAGCCATAGTCAAGCCATCAGCAGGATTTAGGTCCGCAGCTCCGCCTCCTGTGGCAGAACCAGTAACCGCATTGGCACCAGCGAAGAATTTATCCCTCCTCCACCAGCAGCCCTCACCTCCATTGCTATTTCCACTGTACCTGCTGCCTCCACCGTTTCCATTGGTGCCATTAAGGCCTGGATTGGTCCCCGTACCAGAGGAACCTGTTGTATTATTCGTTCCGCCAAGCCCCACAGCATCTGTGCTGTTGTCGCCACCGCCACCACCGCCAGCAACCATAACCAGATCGTTGTTGATGAAAACCCCTGTACTTCCTCCCCCTCCAGCAGAAGTGGCACCCGCCTGGCTTCCCTGTCCAACAACAAATCGGATAATATCTCCTGCAGAAACGCTGAAAACAGCATCTACCTGAGCCCCTTGCCCTCCGAAGGTATTTGAGCCACCACCACCTGATCCCCCTTTGATACTGATACTCATCTCTCCGGTTTCAGTTATGGTATAGGAGTCTGCCCCAAAGGAGGAACGAGAAAGGACAATTTCTGAAAGTTGAATTGCTTGATAGGATTCAAGAGCTAAATTCGATTCCGAATTATCGCTATTTACCGGAAGAGATGGCTTAAATGCCATCAGGGCAAAAAGCCCAAGACATAGTGGGATACCATAAATTTTACGGAATACAAAGTGCCGATACAATTTCTTTGTTCGCAACTGATGTGTCATGAAATGTGCAATTAAGTACTATTGGAAATATGAATTCCAATAGTTCAATGATCTTGGTGGATAATGGGTGGAAAGAACGTGCAACTAGGTACAAATATACGCATTATCGAGTGGAAAATTAAAAACAATGTTATTTATGAGAATGAATTAAACTTTTGAGGGAAAATACACAAACATCAAAGTGCTTTTGTGAATTTCATTTAAATAGAAAATAAACACCCCTGAACTGTATAAATCCCCCTATAACCCGGATATAGTAGAGTCTTGGCATCAACATATACAAATCGCCTTTTCGGTTATTAAAGGGAAAAGAGGAAGTCAATTCTAATGACTTCCTCTTTTCTATACTCATTTTCCCTTCTACATATAGAAGCTTACCACACCATGAGCTTTTGGGTCCGAGCCCATCCTGCGCCTTGAATCTTCACGAGATAGGTTCCAGAAGGTAAATTCTCCACATTGAGTTTTTCCACTCTTCCTCCTAGTTTCTGCCATACTCTTTGCCCGGTAAGGTTATACAAGCTGTATTCAATAATAGCATCACTTTCGACATTGGCGACCTGGAAATCAACCCGCGTAGTTGCAGGGTTGGGGAAAACAGAGACTACAGGCTCTAAAGTCTGAGCAAAAGGGGTCTCCTCTACGGTTTCCAACCTGTTTCCTTGAGCCACTATCGGACAGCCCAACACTTCAATTTCAGGGATATGAAGTTGAATGGTCCTTGTATGCTGAAGGCGTAGGTATCTACCAGTAGAGCCGATTGGAATATTTTCCAACAATCCAGCAGAGCCGGAGAAGTTCACATGACTTATATTGGGATCGACCAATAACTGATCCAGGCTATCAGTGGAATTAAAGGGTTGATCCGACCACATGATGTAGAAGTTGTTCAATCTGCCAGCACAACAATCGGTACGGTTATAGATAACTACCTCTTCAATGGAACTAACTTCTCCCAAATCTACCTGCCACCAGGGTTGGAATTCAACGGTAGTATGCTGCAGGTCAGCACTCCAAGGGTCCGAACCCGTTCTATTGCCATCAACTGACAAGCCTGCGACGCCATTTCCATACGTGCTAGACTGCTCAGCTGGCTGGTTCAAGGCTAAGTTCTCGGGAGAGGAACATCCTCCACTTGTCGTATCCTCACACGCATCCAACGGATTAAATACCAAGAAGGTTCCAGCAAAGGAATTTCCTATTTTAATTTGACCGGTAGAATTATAGTGTAAGTTATCCGCGATCAGATTTTCAGAATCAGGGTTGAAGTTTGCATCGAAATACACCGTATCGAGGTTCACCACAAAGGTAAGGGGGTCGGCAGCTGCCACATCTCTTTGTGCCTTTCTTACGGCTTCCCCTTCTTCTACCGTAGCGTTAGGGTTATACACAGAGGCAACATATACAGATAAATCACTTCCAAAATCTGTACGTAAGGCTCCGATGAATTCTGCCAGATTCGCTTCATAAATGCCGGACATGGTAGGATTCATATCTCCTTCACCCTGATGCCATAAGAAGCCTTTTAGTCTGTAAGGAGTACCTGCTGCATCCAGTTCGGCCAAACGTGCATTAACGTAGCTGATCATTTCCGGATACATGCCATCATTGCCCTGAGCACCAGATAGTGGGGAATTGGGATCCCAGTGATTGGCCAAGTTTGTCCCTCCTTTAGCGACTTTGATGATGCCGAGGTTATTATATCCAGCGTCAAATAAGGTTCTACCAAAGCTTATCTCTGCTCCATGTCCCCTTCTAGAAGTATCTACCTGGATCGCCTGGAGCGTATCCCAGGAAGCATTGGTTACTGTTCCGGGGATATTCCAGGAATAGGCAATCTGGGAATCGTAGGGACTGTTTCCCACACGAAGAACATTCAATGTATTCTGGGCACCCGTTGCATTGGATTGTCCTGCATAAATGAACACATCCATGGTATCTCCTTGAACCAGAACAGTTGCTGTGTCTGCGGTAATACACTGTCCCCCATTTTGGTAGGTATAGATCACTTCATAAGTCCCTGGACAAGCGTCAGCAGTAAATGTTCCATCAGCATTGGCATCTCCGCTCCAAACTCCTCCTACAGGTAAAGCTGAAAGTTGGTAGGCACCAGAGTTGGGTGCGAGTGTGGGTATGGGATCAATGGTTGCCGTCTGGGCACCAAAGCAGGGGTCATTCTGAGAAATACAGCCCATTACCTCCACTTCAGCCATATGCAATTGGATATCGCGGGTATGTTGGATGCGTACATATCTTCCTTCAGCCCCTACCGCAATGGTTTCTAGTAGGCCAGCAGAACCGGAGAAGTTCACATTACTTACATTAGGATCGGCTAACAACTGATCCAAGGTTGAAGAGGTATCAAAGGGTTGATTTGACCACAATACATAGAAGTTATTCAATCTTCCTTGACAACAGTCTGTACGGTTGTGGATTACTACTTCCTGAATATCAGAAAGGCTCCCCAAATCCACTTGCCACCAAGGTTGAAATTCCGTGTTGGTATGCTGGAGGTCTGCCGTCCAGGGCGAGGAGCCATTGGTATTTCCATCTACTGCTATTCCCGCAACACCATTGGCGTAGGTGCTAGACTGCAGGGCGGATTTATTAAAGGCCAAATTCACTGGTGAAGAACAAACACTTCCGGCTGGTGCTACCTGAATCTGTACAGTATCTGCACCATTACAGCCAGGGAATTCTTCATAGGTATAGATGGCTTGGTAAGTCCCAATCCCAACCACTGGATCAAAGGTTCCATCTGCTGCTACCGCACCACTCCAAACTCCACCAACAGGATTAGCTGTGAGTTGGAAGGCTGAGCTTCCTTCCTCAACGGGATTAACAGGATCAATTTGTACGACTGGAACTGTGCAAATCTGCTCCAGGTTACAACCAATTACCTCCACTTCATCCATATGAAGGATATTACTTCCAGAAAGTTGTATGCGCACATATCTTCCTTCTACATCGGCTCCCAGACGGGCTACTGGTCCCGCAGGGCCAGGATGAAATATAGCTGTAATTGTATTGGTCTGTAATAGGGCATCCAAGGTGCCATCCATTGGGGTGTTTGAAATCAAGACATAGAAATCTCTCAAACGATTTTGGCTCGTACTTCTATTGAAAATAATAACAGAATCTACCTTGCTATTTCCTCCCAAATCTACTTCCCACCAAGGTTGAGCCTCATTGGTCGTATGCTGCAAGTCTGCTGTCCAGGGGGAAGATCCACCCAGAGCTCCATCTACGGCAAAGTCCGCGACGCCAATTCCATAGGTGCTAGACTGACTTGCAGAACGGTTCAGTGCGATATTAGTGGGGTTATCACAAGTTACAGATACGGGTTTTACCTCAACCTGAATCGTATCGGCACCGCTACAACCAGGAGCTGACTCGTAAGTATAAATAACTTCGTAGAAGCCAATCCCTTGGGTGGGATCAAACATGCCATTAGGAGTTACTGCCCCACTCCATATGCCTCCTGCAGGACTTGCACTAAGCTGCTCCATGATACCGTCTTCATTGAAAGGCCCTGCTGGGTCGATCGATACGGTAGGAGGTACACACAATTGATCGAGGTTACAGCCGATCAGTTGTGCCTCGGCAAAGTGGAGGAAGTTACTTCCTTCCAACTGGATGCGTACATAACGACCTTCCAAATTGATAGGTAAGTGGGCAATGGCCCCGGCAAATCCGGGATAATACATATACTGAACCCCCGTAGTTTGTAATAAGGAAGCGAGGTTACCATTCATGGGATTGTCAGAAACAAGTACATAGAAGTCTTTCAAGCGATTCTGATTTGTTTCTCTATTGAAAAGGATCAGAGAATCCAATTGACTTCTTGCTCCTAGGTCTACTTCCCACCAAGGTTGAGCTTCATTGGTCGTATGAACAATGTTGGGGGTCCAGGGAGAATTTCCGCTCAACACCCCATCCACTCCCTGGTCTGCAGCCCCATTTCCATAGGTGCTAGATTGGGTTGCAGGGCGGTTGAGTGCAATATTTCCCGTTCCAATACAGCTATCCAGCTTACATACCTTGATAGAAATGTCATCAAAGCGTGCAGGACCATATCCACGCGTATTGTTTACATCTGCCTGGAAGCGAAATTTGGTCTGGTTGGTAAAAGGCCCAGTAATGTTTACTTGCTTATCCATGGAAACCGCTTCAATCAGGGTTCCTGCTCCAATATTATATTCTTCAATATTCGTGTAGGTGTTACCCCCATCCGTTGACATTTGAAGGAAGAAGCCATCTCTGTCATTGAAATATTCAAAGGGTTTTACGGTAAAATTGAATTGTATATCCGTGTAAGCGCTCAGATCAATGGCCTTTGTGCTTACCCGAGAGTCTGCATAGTCTCCCTGAATGGTCAATACATATGTTCCGCTCGCAGCTGCGCTTGGATTTTCAACGCGGAAAGATCCGGGAGTGAAAGCGCCATTGGGAGGTACTATTTCCTGCCAGATTCCCAAGCCCTCCTCAAAGTCATCTTCATATATAGTTACCTGTGTACAGGCCCCAGTTGTAGTAATCTGAACCGGCTGCGATTGCCCTGATACATTACCAGAGGCATCAAAAGCTGCTACCGTGAAACTGTATGAGGTAAGTGAATTCAATCCACTCACAGTGGTCTGAGACTGCGTTACAGTTGCTACAGGATTAGGGTTCCCATCCTGATATACATAGTATCCTGCTACACCTACGTTGTCGGTGGAGGAGTCCCAGTTAAGGAAAACAGAACTTTCTGTAATATTTCCAGCTACCAAATTCTGAGGAATGCTAGGAGCTACTTGTTCTGCAGGACAGGCACGGATGACCACGTCATCAATGTATACCTGATCTCCATCGGCTGTAGCATCACAGCGGAAGCGGAGTTGTGTATTGGTGGAAAAAGGCCCGGTTATCGTAATGGCATCATTTACTCTTTGTCCATTGACAAATTCGTCATTTAAGTTCCATTCTTCAACCGTGTTGAAAGCTCCACCATCGTTAGCAACTTGCAGCCTGAAATCCTCCGTAGAGGAATCGAAACTGTTGGAAACAAAAGAGAACTCGACAATGATTTCTCCGTAAGCACTCAAATCCAAAGCGCCAGTCGTCATAAAGGAGGTAGCGCTATTGTCTCTGAGTTCTATTGAATAATTTCCACTATTGGCAAACGCGGCGTTATTGACCCTTGCAGCATCTGTACCTCCATCAATCCATATACCCCATCCCGACTCAAAGTCTTCGGAATCAACCAGAATGGGGGAGCATTCGCTACCTGGAGTAACTGTAATTGTAGCTGTCGCTTGATCGCTATTCCCCTGTCCATCTCCTACCGTCAAGGTAACGGTATAGCTTCCTTCGCTTTGGTAAGTATGGCTGGGCGATACGCCAGTACCCGTATTACCATCTCCAAAGTCCCAGCTATAGCTTAATTGATCCCCATCTGGATCAGTTGAGGCTGATGCGTCGAAAGTCACCAATAGAGGGGCTTCCCCAGTTGTGGGATTTGCTATAAAGGAAGCCGTAGGAGCCTCATTTATGTCCGTGGTGATTTGGACCACTTGAGACTCAGCAGATATATTTCCAGCTGCATCAAAGGCTGCAACAGTAAAGGAGTAAACAGTTCCTGCGCTCAATCCTTGAATGCTGGTACTAGTTCCTGTTACCGTTGCAACAGGTGTTGCATTGCCATCTTGATAGACATAATACCCTGCTACAGCCTCATTGTCTGTAGAGGCATCCCAATCCAGATCAACTGAAGTTTCGGTAATATTCGAAGCAATCAGGTTCTGAGGAATACTGGGAGCTTCGGTGTCAGGAGTAGCGGTAACTGAAATGGTTACCGATGCTGTATCTGTATTGCCAAAGTTATCGCTGACTACGACTATGGCAGTGTAGGCACCTATACTCTGATAGGTATGAGAAGGAGAAGGACCAGAAGCGGTATTTCCATCTCCAAATTCCCAGGCAAAAGTCATGGGATCTGCCTCGGGATCAGTAGAACCGGATGCGTCGAAGTTTACGAAAAGTGGGGCTGTCCCCGAAGTAGGGTTAGCGACTATTGAGGCTACGGGTGCCCCATTTCCCAGCGTTGTGATTTGAATCGCCTGAGATTGGCTGGAAACATTTCCAGCGGCATCGAAGGCAGCAACCGCAAACTGGTGTGTAGAACCAAAATCCAATCCATTGATGGTTGTACTGGTGCCTGTTACTGTAGCAACAGGCGTCAGGTTTCCATCCTGGTATATGTAGTATCCTGTAACTCCCACGTTATCTGTGGAGGCAGACCAGGAAAGATCTACCGATTCTCCCGTAATATTAGGAGCGCTCAGATTTTGAGGAATACTTGGTGCTTGGGTATCTCCCGTATTTGCTACACATCCGGAGATGACAACATCATCGATATATACCTGATCGCTGTTTGCGGAGGCATCACAACGAAAACGGATAATGGAGTTGGCACTGAAGGGACCTGAAATCGTAACTGATTCATTGTTGCGCTGTCCGTTAAAAAATTCATCCCCTGAATCATAATCTCTAATGACAGAAAAACTTCCTCCGTTGTTATTGGACAGTTCCAGGAAGAAATCTTCCCCTGTTTCCATGCTATTGGCATAGTAGGAAAAGTCTATGCTTATTTCGTCATAAGCACTCAAATCAAAACTCCTCCAAGTTGAAGAAGCTGATCCAGAGTTATCTCTCAAGCGAACTGAATAGGATCCACTGTTCGCATAGAATGCATCATTTAATAGGGTGGCATCTGAACCACCATCCACCCAGTTTCCATAACCAGCCTCAAAACTGGTATTTTCAATCACATCGAGTCCCGTAATACTGCTTAGTGTGAGATCATCGATAAATATTTGAGTAACCTCATCCCCCCATGTTTTCTTGTTATTATAGGCTCCGATAATAATGGTGTGTGAGCCTGCACTAAGTTGGCCCAGATTCGCATTTACCAATTGCCACCCTGTACTCATTAAGCTCCCACCATTGTTATCTCCAGTTAGGCGAGCTAAGACTGATTCGCTGCCATCGATAGAATAGTAGGCTTCGCCATATTCATCTGTCTCGTAATTCGCAGCTAATTGTAAGTCGTAATAAAATGAGAGAGAAACAGAGGCTGCCTCGCTTAAGTTAAAGGTGTAAGCCCAGCCACCAGACATATTATTGACGGTAGCATTGGCCCCGCCCCCTAAGGTAACGCTTAAGCCACCACCTGACCTACCTGAATTGGCAGACCAGGTTCCACTAGCGAGATTTGGTTGGGAAGTTGATTGAAAGGCATCGTCTTGATAGGAGAGCCCTTGAGCCCCGGAATCAAAGGACGCATTGAGCAGAGTAGTGCTTACCCCACAATCGGCAACAGCGACTTCTTCGTCCACTATTGGCCTAAATGCCGTCAAGGCAAAAAGCCCCAGACACAAGGTAAAACCATAAATTTTACGGAATACAGAGTGCCGATACAATTTCTTTGTGTACAGCTGATGTTTCATAAATAATGCAGTTAATAACCTAAGAAGTTATCCGGTCAGAATAGACCCTAGAAAAGTATGTGATGTGAACTGAGGAAAGAACGTGCAACTAGGCACAAATATAACTTATATTTTATTATTTTTCCAGTTATTGTAATTTATAAATAATGCTTAAAGAAATATTTGTAAGATATGTGATTATGAAAAATATAATAATAACCTTTCATTTGAATGGAAATTATACCTCCCTGAACCGTAGAAAACGCTCGATAGTCAGACGACTCCATTTTTCGCTTTTTGGGGAAATTTTCTTTTTCTTCTTGTAAGCTTATCCTATCTTTTGGTTCCTATTTTTTCAACCACTCTTTCAACCTTTCTTGTATGGCACAAATCATCTGGCATAAAGTTTTAGACAATGCTTCTCAACTTCCTGAAGGACGTGTAATGACCGTCCAGGCAGGTCATCACGATATTTGTTTGGCTCATTTTGAAGGCAAGTTTTGTGCACTAGACAATAAATGTCCCCATCAAGGTGGACCTTTAGGAGAAGGTAGTATCGAGAATGGATTGCTGAGGTGCCCTTGGCACGGATGGGATTATCATCCCTGTACCGGTAAAGCCCCCGGGTTTGATGATGGGGTCGCTACCTATCAGACCAAGGTTGAGGATGGGGTTGTTTATGTCGGAAGGGAAGAGGAAGATCCCCATAATCCTACCATTTCAGATGTGATGATTGAAACCATGATCAACTGGGGAGTAGATACCGTATTTGGCATGGTGGGACACTCTAATCTTGGGGTTGCGGATGCCTTCCGCAGACAAGAGGAAAAGGGCAAATTGCGCTTTATCGGGATCAGGCATGAAGGGGCCGCGGCCTTTGCTGCCTCTGCCTATGGCAAAATGACAGGCCGTCCTGCGGTCTGCTTTGGCATTGCTGGCCCAGGATCAACCAATATGTATACGGGTATGTGGGATGCCCATGTAGACAGGTCTCCTCTATTGGCTCTCACAGGCCAGGTAGCCACCCAGGTTGTGGGTACGGGCAATTTCCAGGAGCTGGATTTGGTGTCAGCCTTTGCGGCCGTAGCCAAATTTAACCACCGCGTCCAAAAAGGTTCCAAACACGGTGAGTTGATGAGCTTGGCAGTTAAACATGCCATCCTGAACAGAAACGTTTCCCACCTTACTTTTCCTGATGAGGTTCAGTTCACCGAGGCTGGCAGATCCAAGAGTAAGAATGCCGATAATCGCCTGACAGACCTAAAGATTCATCCCCCAAAGGAGCAGTTGGATCGGGCCATCCAAATGATACAACAGGCAAAAAAACCCGTGATTATAGTCGGCCACGGGGCTCGATTCCATATGGAAAAAGTGGTGACTATTGGAGAAATGCTCAATTGTCCAATTTTGACAACTTTCAAGGCCAAGGGCCAAATTTCGGATCAACATCCCTTAGCGGGAGGAGTTCTGGGAAGGAGTGGGACTCCCGTAGCTTCTTGGTTTATGAACGAGGCTGACCTACTCATTGTCATAGGAGCTTCCTTTTCCAACCATACAGGAATTACTCCTAAGATTCCCACTATACAGATTGACTACGACCCGCTAGCACTGGCAAAATTCCACGCTATAGAGGGGATGGTCTACGGAGAGATTTCTGTAAGCTGCGAGCTTTTGGCTCAAGCCATTGAAGGGAAAGTGCCAGCAGAAGATCAACGAGCAGAATTGGCCAGTCGTTGGGCCATCTGGCGGGCAGAGAAACAGAAACGCCTGGGGGAATACCGGGGTGAAGGATTAGGGGCTATCCACATTTTTGAGGCCCTGAATCGCTTAATTCCAGAAAATGCAGCTATCGCAGTAGATGTAGGAAACAATACCTATTCTTTTGGTCGTTATTTTGAACCCAAGAACAATTCAGTTGTCATGTCAGGTTATTTGGGCTCAATTGGCTTTGCCTTGCCTGCTTCCATTGGTGTTTGGGCGGCTGTGGGGCATGAACGCCCCGTATTGGCAGTTGCGGGTGATGGAGGCCTGGGGCAGTATTTGGCTGAATTTACCACCTTAGTGAATTACAATCTCCCTATCAAGGTATTAATTCTCAATAACTCAGAATTGGGGAAAATTAGCAAAGAACAGCGCGGAATTGATCTGGAAGTATATCATACCCACCTGACCAATCCCAGCTTTGCTGCCTATGCAGAATCCTGCGGGGCCATGGGGCTAAGGGTTGAAACGCTCGATGAACTGGATGAGAAAATGAAACAGTTTTTTGCCCATGAAGGGCCCGCCTTGCTGGAGGTGATTCAGGATGTGAGTTTGTTATAGGCCAGAATAGTTAAATAGTCGACAGTCCACAGCTTAGTCTTTTAGGAGCGAGTAATGAGGGGTGAGATGGGTCATACTTAACAAAGGCTCGCACCTTTCTCCTCTCCCCTATCAGGCTGTGGACTACTTAAGCATCATACCTCCACTATAGACACCCATACGTAGAAATAAGGAACCTTATTTCTATCAAATTCCAAGTAGGTTTTTCCCCCTCCATCTTCCATTTCACCGGAGCCGAACATGGAAATTATGACCCCATAGTTCTCATTTGACGAAAGGATGGCTTCATGGGTGAAATTTCCATATTTACCTTGATTTTCCCACCCACAACAGACCCACTTCAATTGGCCCATTCCATATTCTTGGACCAAGAAGTCTTCTACTCCCTTTGATTCCATCCCTGAGACCCGATATTCTGCCAATACCACGGTTTGGCCCTCTCCTTGCTCACATTTTACAAATTCTAGATTCGTAGGTTTAGAAGCATACTTCTCCAACAAATCTCCACAAGGAAACTCATCCCTCCCCTCAGAGATCATGATCCCAAGGAAAAGCAAAGGTCTTAAGAATAGAAGAATACATTCCATACGGTGAGTATTAATAAGGGAAAAGGCCATTCCTAAAACGGAATAGCCTTTTTACATATTGAATATCGGGTTGTTTAATCTAATAATATCTGCCTTACTTCCGTCCAGTTGTCAGCTTGCATTTTCAAAAAATAAATTCCCCTGGGCAAGTGGCCTACTTGCATTTTTTCTCTTCCACTGCCCGTTAAACTTTGTACCTCCTGCCCAATAGTATTATAAATACGATACTCTACCCTGGAATCAGGAATCAAATTTTCAACCCTGAGGGTTAATTGAGTCTGAGCAGGATTTGGAAAGACATGAGAGACAGGCTTTCTAAAGAGACCTTCTTCTTCGAATTCTACAGCCAAACGCTGGCTTTGGCTAGCAGGACAACCCCTTACTTCTACTTCAGCCAGATGGAGAATTTCATTGGTTGCACTCAACTGTAGGCGCACGTATCTCCCTGAGGCAGATACCGGAATGGTTTCAATATTACCAGCTGCTCCGGGATAGAAGGTCTTGCTTACATTGGCGTCATTTAGTAAATCATTCAGCGTAGCACCCGTTGGAAAAGGAAGTCCAGAAACCAGTATGTAAAAATCTTTAAGTCGGATTTGGCAACAATCCGAACGATTGTGAATCACCACTTCCTGGATATCACTTTGCCCCCCCAGGTCTACCTGCCACCAAGGTTGACTTTCCCTTTGCGTATGCAATATGGAGGCATTTGCCCAGGGACCCCGAGAGCCATCCGTGTCTCCATCTACGCCTATTGAAGGAATCCCGAATCCATAGATACTGGATTGTTCTGCCGTTTGGTTGAGGGACAAATTACTCGAACCATTGTTTGCGCAGGGATCAGGTCCCTGGCCACAGCCCCAGACCTCTACTTCCGCCATGTGGAGGATTCCGTTGTTCCCCAACTGGATCCGCACATATTGCCCGGTAAGGTTTGTGGAGAAGCTTTCCTCTGCGCCTGCTGTTCCTGGAAAGTAGATCTGAGATACCGAAGGATCATTGAGTAAGGCTGCCAAACTAGCCGCCCCTGTCATCGGATTATCCGATATGAAAATGTAGAAGTTGTTTAACCTATTTTGGTAGTTATCGGTTCGGTTATACACATTGATTTGGTCTATCTGCTGGACCGATCCAAGGTTTACTTCCCACCAAGGATTGGCCTGACTTTGCGTATGTTGCAGATCTGCTGACCAGGGAGAAGCGCCACTGGTATTGCCATCGTTAGCATAGCGAGCTTCCCCAAGGGCGTAGGTACTCGATTGGCTACTGGGTTGCCCTAAGGCGATGTTGCTTGGGCTGGAACAGGAGCCTACCGCTGTGACCGTTATCTCTTTAGTATCAGATTGGGTACAGCCATTTCCATCAGTGTGGGTATAGGTTACAGAATAGGTTCCAGGCCCTTGAGAAGGATCAAATATCCCTGTTCCGGATACCGCCCCGGACCAAGTTCCTCCAGAAGGAGTGGCCGTTAACTGTTGTAGACCCGCATCTTCCGAAAAAGGACCAGTTGAAGTGATCCCTACCGGTTGAGCCCCATCACAAGGGTCGCCATCTGCAGGACAGCCTGTTACTTCCACTTCAGCCATATGAAGGACCCCATTTCCCGATAACTGAATCCGCACATAGCGTCCTTCTACATCGGTAGGGATAGAGGCTGTAGCCCCCGCAGATCCGGAAAAGAAAAACTGTTCTATAGCTGGATCTGCCAATAAGGAAGATAGCGAACTGGAATTAATGGGTGAACTGGAAATTAAGACGTAAAAATCCTTTAAACGGTTTTGGAAGCCATCACTACGGTTGTATAGGGTTAGCCCATCAATTTGGCTATACTGGCCAAGGTCTACTTGCCACCAGGGTTGAGATTGGTTCTGGGTATGTTGCAAATCTGCAATCCATGGGGAGGAACCTGTTTGATTACCATCCACTGCCAGAGAAGCATTCCCGAAGCCATAGGTACTAGATTGACTTACTGTTTGGTTTAGGGCGAGATTTTGAGGGCTTGAACAAATTCCAGGAGGAGATACAGATATTGTCCTAATAGTCTGAGTCATTAATTGCCCGTCATTTACATATAAGGTTATATTATAGGTCCCCGGATTGGGGTAAGTAATCGATGCACTTTGCCCAGCACCTGTTTGCCCATTTCCAAAATCCCAGGCATAGCTTAAGGGATCTCCATCAGGATCAGAAGATGCCGAGGCATTCAGGCTTACTTGTAAAGGGGCCGGGCCAGAGCTGGGGTTTGCTGCGAATGAAGCTATTGGGGCTTGGTTCAAAGGACCAGGTTGCCTAACCTGGAACGATCGATCGATAGCTACCGCTGGTGCGAAGGAGCCATTTCCCCCTTGGGCAGCCCTTATTATTACCTCTCCAGGCTGTCCTAATAGGGTCACCCTGTTCCCCGAAATGGAAGCTGGGCCAGATACCAAAAAGAGGGTAACAGGTAAGCCAGAACTAGCGCTTGGGTTTAAGTTAAAGGTAGGACTTGTTGTGAGTTTATCCGGAATAGGGTTGAATGTAATATTCTGATTATTCCCACTACAATTAGGGAAGAGGTCTCTATAAACGGTTGTTGAAAGTCCCTGAGGGTCGGTAACTGTCAAGGTAACCCGGTACCAGTAGGTAGTTCCGTCGCAGCCAATGGGGGATAAGACTGCAGAACCTGTAGGACTGGTGATTGGCGGTTCATCGTGGCTATGGTCGTTATGAAATAGCGAAGTTACCCAGGAAAATTCCAATTGAGAATTGCTTGACTCAGCATCGCTAACCGTAGCACTCAGGTTGAGGTTGGTTGGGCTTGTATACGAAAAGGTATTCAGGTTATCAATACTGGTTGATAATATTTGTGGAGGCGTATTGTTAATAGAAATGGCTACAGTAGTCTCATCTGAAAGGCTCCCATCCGAAACGGTAAGCGTTGCTGTATATTGAGTGGGGTTTCCATTCCCTTGAGTGTAAGTGTGAAGGGGATTTGCTTGGTTGCTTGAATTCCCATCACCAAAATCCCAGGAATAGGAGATATTGTCCTCATCGGGGTCATAAGATTCTGCCCCGACAAATTGTATGGTCAAGGGACTGTTTCCCCCCGCAATATTTGACGAAGACACTGCTTTAGGGGGCAAATTCCCAGGGGAATAGCTAATCTTCCGCACATAATTGTTTCCCCCAACTGTCAGGTAGTACAATCCCCCCTGATTGGGATCAGTAGCAATAAAGATGGGGCGGCTAACATTTTGCTTAAAGCTCCGGCTCAAAGTAGGATCATCCTGGCTGTTAAAGGCAAAATTTCTGATCCAGTTTCCTCCGTATTCAGCATGAAAATAGGTATTCTGGTATTCAACAGGGAAATCCGTTCCCGTATACCATACCCCTCCGATGGAACAATTTCCCAAAAAACTGGGTCCAGGAAGTTGACCGCTTCCGACATTTACAATGTTTCCATTCACCAGCCCCCGAGCCGTCCCCACCCTCCAATCGAGTTTAGGTCTATCGTGAGAACTGGGCGCATAAGTATTGTTATTATACCCAGGTTGATAGGTCATCCCCTCGAATTTGGGCCAACCAAAATTCATCCCTGGGCCATCGCAGACGGACATCTCTTCCCGGGTACCCCATCCCACATCCCCGATGTAAAAGGTTCCCGGATCTGCATCATCAATATCGTGGCTACCTGTACCAGGTTTGAGGCTAAAACGGCAAGGGTTACGCAGCCCCCTACCCCATGTGCGAGATTGAGGAGACCGTGGATTGGCCGCATTGTAGTAGGGGTTATTGTAAACTCCATCCCCCGTTTCGGGATCTAAGCGAACAATCTTACCCGCAAGTGAACTTAGAATTTGGCTCCTATAGGCTCCTATGTTATGAGAAGCCGGAATAATTCCATCTGCGATGGCTTGCTGCCAGTAGGTTTCATTTGCTGAACCCTGGTCCACAGAGCTATAGCTTGCCCCA
Source organism: Bacteroidia bacterium (assembly GCA_965263105.1). Lineage (GTDB taxonomy): Bacteria > Bacteroidota > Bacteroidia > J057 > J057 > JBCCTX01. The sequence continues at coordinate 434,580 of CBDHGL010000006.1, forward strand.
TCACCAAAACTTGCCAAGAGGGTCCCATCCGTTCCAAAAACCAGATGTCCTGTCCCATGAGATTCGTGTAAATTGGGAAAACCTGTAGTAATGCTCTCGCCCAATAATACCTTACGAGAACTATAGTCCACAGTAGTATAATTTGTACTTGCCTGAGCTTTATATCTCGTTATTCGCCCTATGGTCGCATTGAAGTATTCATTTGTGTTGGGATTGTAGTTGGGCGTTCCAAAATAAAGGAGGTGATGCCGGTCTACTATATATAGCAAATAAATGTATCCATTAGACAAATAATCGGGATCCAAGGCTACCCCTAAGAGGCCAAAATCTCTCCAATTCCCTACCTCTTCACTTATATCTATAAGGGGTTGAGCTGATTTGACTCCATTTTCGACGGTCCAGACAAGCCCACCTCGTTCCCATACATACATGCGTCCGTTTGCATCAAAGGTCATCCCTACAGCTGTATTAAATGAACCGGCAAATTGCTGGTCTATAAAGCCTGCTGGCTGAGCGTAATGGGTAAGTGGCAAAAAAAGCAAGAGCCCCAAGATACAGGAAAGACTAGCCTGATAAGGCCTAGCTCCTCTGGGAGAAGTAGAAAAGATGCGCATAGATTTCATAAGGCGAGAGCTTAGCTCATTGAATTTTCAGATTTATCCTTTAATTGAAATGAACAATCAAATAATATTTCTTAAAAATAATATTTTTGCTGACTATTTCAAGAGATTTAACTTTTTTCGACTACAAAAAACCAGAATAAAAGAGTGCCATCCCTTAATGAGATGGCACTCGCTCACAAAAATTATATAAGGTCAAATAGGTATTCAATCTCATTAATCCACCAACAATCTTTGGGTATCTTGCCATTCCTGGGATCTGGCCTTTAACAAATACACCCCAGAAGGCAGACTTTGCACACCAAAGGTTTCCCTTATCCCTCCCAGCTTTTTCCAAATCTCCTTTCCAGCTACATCATATAAAATGTACTCTACAGATTCACTTTGAGGCAATTGGGAAATATCTACCCGGAAATATCCTCGGGCCGGATTGGGCTGAATCTCCATAAAGGGATTTTCTGCTAACTCTTGAACCTGGTCAGCTGTCGCAAATCTACTTGATTGGGTACTTTGAGGGCAGCCCATCACCCCAATTTCAGCCAGGTGGAGAATCTCGTTATTGGCAGTCAATTGAATCCGTACGTATCTCCCAGCAGCACTTAAACTGATTTGTTCCAAATCTCCTGCCACACCAGGGAAAAAGGTTTTACTTATGTTGGGATCATTTAGAAGATCATTTAGGGTAGCTCCTACAGGAAAGGGCTGAGCTGATACCATCATGTAGAAGGCTTTCAGCCTACTTTGACAACAATCTGATCGGTTGTGAATGATGACTTCCTGAATATCACTTTGACTCCCTAAGTCTACCTGCCACCAGGGTTGATTTTCCCGTTGAGAATGAAGGATAGAAGCATTTCCCCAAGGGCCTCTGGTACCATCCGTATCTCCATCTACGCCAATAGAAGGAATTCCAAAACCATATACACTGGACTGATCAGCGGGTCTATTCAAAGCCAGATTTGTAGCTCCATTTGTCAGACAAGGATCTATAACTTCCCCACAGCCCAAGACTTCTACCTCAGCCATGTGCAGAACCCCATTTCCGCCCAATTGGATGCGCACATGCTGACCGGATAAGTTCGTTGTGAGATTCTCTGTTGCTCCTGCTATTCCGGGAAAGTGCAATTGCTCAACTGAAGGGTCATTTAGTAAATCAGCCAGACTACTAGCACCCGTCATGGGACTTTCCGAAACCAAAATATAGAAGTTCCGGAGGCGATTCTGGTTGCCATTGCTACGGTTATATAAGATAATCTGATCGATTTGCTGGCTGGAGCCCAGGTCTACTTCCCACCAGGGATTGGCCTCATTTTGGGTGTGTTGTAGATCAGCACTCCAGGGCGAGGAACCACTCGTATTGCCATCATTGGCATAGAGAGCTTCACCAACCCCATAGGTACTGGATTGGCTACTGGGTTGTCCCAGGGCGAAGTTTGTAGGATCCGTACAGGGCCCTACGGGCGTTACGGTGATCTCTTCCGTATCGGATTGGGTACAGCCATTGGCATTGGTAAAGGTATAGGTCACGCTATAGGTTCCTGGACCTTGACTTGGATCAAAGACTCCTGCCGCAGATACAGCTCCTGTCCAGCTCCCTCCTGCTGGGGTAGCTGTCAATTGTTGAGAGCCTGCATCTTCTGCAAAAGGCCCTACCGGACTCAGCACGACGGGATCAGCGCCATCACAAGGGTCATTCCCAGCAGGACATCCCATTACTTCTACTTCTGCCATGTGTAGAACCCTATTCCCCGAAAGTTGTATGCGAACATATCTACCGCTTACTTCCATCGGTATGACCTCCAATGCGCCTGCAGGACCTGAAAAGAATTGCTGAGAAATGGAGCCGTTAGCCAAGAGGTCTGTTAGAGAGGCTCCCGGACTAAAAGGAGACGAGGAAATCAAGATATAAAAGTCTCTCAGGCGAGCTTGGTTTCCATCACTTCGATTAAAGATGCGAACGGTTTCTATATCACTCAATTGACCTAAATCTACTTCCCACCAGGGTTGAGCTTCATTGGTAGTATGTTGGAGATCAGCCGTCCAAGGGGAAGAGCCAGAAGTATTGCCATCGTTGGCGAGATTGGCTTCTCCGATTCCGTAAGTACTGGACTGAGAAGCTGGGCCTCCAAGTGCGAGATTTTGAGGACTGGAACATGATCCTGGAGCAGCAGAACCCGGTTGGGCTGGATTGCCATCTATCAGGTCATCCAGACCATCCTGGTCTCCATCTACTCCCCCTCCATTATCTGCTGAAGTAATTCTTCCATCTCCATTTGTATCGAAACTGGCAAAACCACTTGCAGCGATATCAAAGGGTCCATTTCCATTGTTATTGGCATTGGTACTCTCGACGTCCAGAAAATCGGGTAAGCCATCTCCGTCCGAATTGGGAGGAGAAGTCAAGGTACCTTGTTGGCTTAGGTCGTCTATAAAGGCATCCTGGTCTGCATCTGTTCCGCCTGCTTCTACTACATCCCAGATGCCATCATTGTCTGAATCTAAATCTAGTTGGTTGGGGATGCCGTCTCCATCCGTATCTGCAGAGAATATGGTAATTCGAATACTACCATCATCTCCATTCACTCCGACTCCACCCGTGGCAGCGCCATTGGCTCCTGCCGTGATATTTCCTGAAACAAATCGACTGCTACTGGTATTCAAGAATGATCCTCCTCCCCCTGCGCTTCCTACTGCTCCAGCAGAGCCTCCCCCGGAATATCCGCCTCCTGCACCAGAATAAAACTCTCCACAGCCACCACCGCCTGTAAATCCAGAACCTCCTGCTGAGCCGCCTGTACCTGCCACCCCCCCACTAGCAATTGCCAATCCGTTTGCAGGATTCAAGTCAGCAGCCCCTCCACCTGTAGCGCCCCCGGTTACGGCATTGGCCCCGGTGGAATTTATACCTCCTCCGCCAGCTCCTTCTCCTCCATTGCTATTTCCAGACCCAGCTCCACCGCCATTTCCATTGCTCCCGCCTGCTCCTGGGTTGGTGCCTGTTCCAGCGCCTCCATTTGAATTATCAGTTCCCCCCAGACCAATGGCGCCAGCGCTATTGTCTCCACCAGCGCCTCCGCCAGCCACCATAACCAATTCGTTGTTGATGAAGAGGCCCGAACTCCCCCCGCCACCAGCAGAAGTAGCTCCTGCATTACTTCCTTCTCCGACCACATAGCGAATAACATCCCCCGCTGATACAAGAAAACGCCCGTCTATCTGAGACCCTTTTCCACCTTGGGTAGTTGACCCTCCACCTCCACTTCCTCCTATCAATCTCAACTCAATTTCGCCTGAAAATTCAACTGTATAGGTTCCTGCGCCAGGGTTATTGGTATTCCGAACCACTTGTTGTATGCCTTCAGCTACATCAGGAATACCGTCATTATCTTTGTCTATATCAAGTTCTGGAAAGTCATCTACACTTTCTCCTGTGATGACGGTCAGGCTTTCTGTATCGGATTCTCCAGAATTTGGATCTGTTACGGTGAGTATTACCGTAAAGGTATCTGCCGTAGTATAGGTGTGGCTTACCGTCTCACCATTTCCTGTATTTCCATCTCCAAAATCCCAGGCATAGGTTCCCGTAACTCCCGGAGGAAAGGAAGAAGATGAGGCATCAAAATTTATACTAGCAGGTAGGGGAAAGGCTTGAGTGCGATCTGCCGTAAAGGCAGCTGCAACCGTTTCATCTCCATCAAAAATGCCATTGCTATTTTTATCTACGCCTGCCCGGACTTTAATTTCATCATGAACTACCAGCCAGCTCAAGGCACCTGCACCGGAAGTGGCGGCATTGACCAAGTCATTATGACTTACGGTTTGACCATTTCTATCCGATTGGTAGGTATTTCCGCCCTGATAAAAGAAGCCCCGGCGTTCTCCTTGAAATACCCCATGAACGATGAAACTCACGCGTGAGCTTTGGTCCACAATATTTTTCAATTGATTGAGAAAGGCTTGCTGGCCTGAGGCAAAGGAGCCATTAACCGTGGTATGCTGCCCTACCCCCGCGTGAGAATCCTGACTGGGTTGGGTTATTTGGTTAGCACTGAAGCCGAGTTCACTCCCTTCGAATGACATGACAAAAGCAATGAAATTTCCGTTCGCACTAGGAAAGTGGAAGGGGAAGTTCGAGTCCATTGATCCATCGTTGAAGAAGCCAAATCCTGCAGTACTGCCATCAATAGAATTATAAAAAAGCCCCACCTTGTCTAGGTTCCCACGGAAGCCACCTGCTGTGCGGGCATCTCTGAATGTAAGTCGAGTCTTGCTTCTACCTGTATTGGCTTCATGGCAATTGATACAGTTATTTCCTCCCCCGGCTAAGGCATTTTGGAAGAAATTTCGCCCTTGAGTTGCATCTCGGTTGAATCTTACCGTATTATTTGGGCCTGGGACAGGTACGGAGGTACTAAAACTGTTGTCCAGGTTTCTCAAAGGGCTTGGGGGAAAATGTATAGTACTCAAAAAGTTTTCAAACTCCTGTAATGCTGCATTGGAAGGTTCTACATCATCTCCTTGAAGATGAACAAAAGCCCCGGCAAAGGCAGCCAAATTTTCCCTATCCCCACGCCAGTGTAGCAACTGCCCTTGATCGACAATATCTTGTAGGGTTTGGGTAGTTTTGGGCCCTTTCATAGGATGAAATCCATTGAAGGTAGGGACAAATACGCCGTTGATACCCAGTTGCGCATTGGGGGAGAAGGGTTGGATATCCCCTGAGGGATCTCCCAGGTCCCAGCCCAGGCGATCTTGCTTCCCATCTATATGACAGGAAGCACAGGCAATATGGCCCGTTCCAGAGTTAAGGTGGGTATCGTAGAGGTGTTTTCTTCCGACTTTAATTACCGTTGGAGTCGGATCGAAAAATGGGACTCGGTCAATTTCTTGGTCGTTCCCCATGTTAATGACGGAAATACTCGCATCAAATTTGTTTAAAACAAAGGCCCTATTTCTCCCTTCGCTTAACACTACTCCGGTTGGGCCCTCTCCTACTTCTATAGGTTGAGTACTCAAGCGATTTCCATTGGCATCAACGGTAATCACATTATTAGAGCCCATACCCGTGATATAAGCTTTGTTCCCATTGGCTCGCCAGGCGATCCCTCTAGGGTCGCCAATACTTTTTTCTCTTTCACTTACAGGTACAGAAGAAGTTTGGTAAGTTAAATGGGGGTTGAGATCAATAATCTGGTTGCTTTGATTGACATTGAAGCTGGATATATTTACCCGAAGGAATTTCCCATTCAAAACAGGTTCAAAACGAACTTCATTCGTCGCATCCGTCCCTACAACCGATATCCTTCCCGTTTGGGGATTTACATCCATGGCCATGAGGATATTCCCCAAATTACGCTGGTAAGAAACGCTATTATTGCCGGCATTCATTACGACAACATCCCGGTCCCTAAGGTCCCAGCCCTGTACACGTACGCCTGCTCCTCCAGAGATGACGTTGCTCCAGTTTCCGTTGTTGTCATCCAGCCATTGACCCGCCGCATTCTTTTTTACAATCATCGGGGTCTGAACAGGCGGTAAACCCGCCGGTCCCAGAGGAGGGTTGAACGAGTTCCCATTGTTAGGCGGAACTACTACATTGCCATAAGGACCCGCAGGGATATCACTGCCACCAATGACGGAAGCCACCTCTGATCCAATATCTCCTTGAACGATGGTAGATTGATTGCCGGACTCGAAAAAAGCGCCAAAAACCGTTTGGCCATCTGTGCTAACCGCCAGTGCACGGAGCTCTTCTCCAATAACGCGTATCTCACTGGGAGCTGCATCAAGGTTTGACAGATTAAATACACTGATGATACTGGGTTCCGAGCTGGAGACAAAGGCTTTTAAGGGCGTCCCGGCAAAAACTACATCAGCCGGCTCATTGGCTACCTGTATACTTTGGGTAACTACCTCATTATTCAAGTCAACAATGCTGATATCATCTGAGATCGCATTGACTACCCAGGCTTCCGAGTTGCTTCTAGCTCGTACCGTAACGGGGTCCATACCTACAGGGATACTGGCCCTATGTGAAATGCCCGAATTACTGATATCATATACCTCCAAGCTGTAATTAGCCGTGTTTACTGCCAGCAAGGTATTCCCGTCTGGGGTTAGATCGATAGGATGTACATGAGCCGTCTCATAGTTGATGAACTCCGGTTCAGGAGAAGGTTCATTGGCAAGTTGAAAAAAGGAACTGTTGAAAGCGGTGGTAATAAAAAAGAGCACTATCGGGGGGATGAACCACCGAAATTTGCGCAACGAGTTTTTATTACCTAAGCTCCCTTGTTGGCGTAAGGAGTAAAAAGGATACATGTGATGTGCGTTAGCGTAATTACTAAAAAGCAGAAAATCTTCAGCTATAAGCCCTCATTAAGATTGCGTATTATGCGGAATCAAGTGCAGCGAAATATTATTTTCAAATATAATTATTTAAATACTTATTTCAAGTTATAAATTTAAATTAGCTTGCATTTTATTTAAATAAGTAATATACAGATTGACCTTAAATTTCAAGGCCACTTCCCCAGGGAAGACAGATTAAAAAGGCAATTTGCCAGATTCAAATCCCTCTTGGGAGCTGGTCGGGTAGGGTTTTGGACCACCTCCCCTAGCTTGCAGATAGAGTAGCCTGCCGACTATTTGCTACTATCTCACCATTAATTGTTTCACTCCTGTCCAGTCTTCTCCCTTAATCCGAAGTAGATATATTCCACGAGGCAAGTGATTAATCGTAGTAGAGATACTCCTAGTGCCCTGTTTCGTCCAGACCTGCTGCCCAGTAAGATTGAAGAGCGAATAGTGGAGAATCTCTCCTTGAGCTACATTTAGTAGCTCTATATGAACTTCACTTGTAGCGGGATTGGGATAGACTAACAACTCAGGACTCTGTGCTTCCTCTTCAACCCCTGCCTGTGCTAGTCCAAATCGAGCACTTTGAGAAGTTATAGGACAGCCCATCACTTCAATTTCAGCCAGGTGGAGAATTTCATTATTTGCACTTAATTGAATACGGACATAACGTCCAGAGGCACTCATCGAAATAGACTCCTGATCGCCGGCTGCCCCTGAGAAAAACTGAGAAGTGATGGAGGGATCGGCCAATAGACCGCTTAACGTTGCATCACTGGCAAAGGGCGTATTTGATACAAAGATGTAAAAATCGCTTAGCCTTACCTGACAGCAATTTGTCCGGTTGTAGAGTACCAATTCGTCTATGCTACTTTCTGTACCCAAGTCTACTTGCCACCAGGGCTGGTCCTCACGTTGGGTATGTAAAATAGAGGCATTCCCCCAAGGACCGCGTGTTCCATCTGTATCGCCATCTACCCCTACCGAGGCATTTCCAAAGCCATAGACGCTAGACTGTTCTGCAGGTTGACCGAAAGCCAGGTTCTGACTACCTCCATTCTGGCAAGGATCTACAGCTCCTCCCACACAGCCCCATACTTCTACTTCGGCCATATGCAGGATATTATTGCCTGACAGTTGAATCCGTAGGTATCTCCCCGACATATTGGTGTTGATGAGTTCTTGGGCCCCTGCAGGACCTGAAAAGAAGGTTTTGTTGATGGAAGAATTTGCCAAATGATCTGCTAAACTGGCATTGGCGTCAAAGGGATCATTGGATACCATGACATAAAAGTCTCTCAAACGGTTCTGGCTACCATCGCTTCGGTTATATAGTTTTACCTGAACAACCTGACTGGTAGCTCCCAAGTCTACTTCCCACCAGGGCTGAGCTTCATTGGTTGTATGTTGCAGGTCTGCCGTCCAGGGAGAGGTACCAGAGGTATTACCATCAACGGCATACAACGCCTCCCCTATCCCATAGGTACTGGACTGGGATGCCGGTTGATTCAAGGCCAAATTGACCGGGTTAGAACAGCCTGCCACAACGGGTGTAACCGTGATTTCTTCCGTATCTGTCTGGGTACAGCCATTTCCATTGGTATAGGTATAACTTACTGTATAGGTACCAGGGCCTTGTGCAGGATCGAATGTTCCATTGCTTACAGCTGCACCTCCCCAGGTACCGCCTGATGGACTAGCTGTGAGAGTTTGGATACCTGCATCCTCCGCAAAGGGACCCGCGGAACTGATAACAACAGGCGCAGCTCCCAAACAGGGATCATTCCCAGAGGTACAACCAATCACCTCTACTTCTGCCATATGCAAGATCCCATTACCACTCAGTTGGATTCTCACATGGCGCCCAGATACATTCGTTAAGATGCTCTCCTGGAGCCCGGCTGAACCCGGGAAATAGATCTGCTCGACAGCAGGATCATTCAACAGCTCAGATAAGCTGTTAGCACTCGTCATAGGAGAGGAAGACACCAGGATATAAAAGTTTTTGAGCCTTTCCTGGTTTCCATCCGTTCTATTGAAAATATTGATTTGATCTATTTGACTCAAAACGCCCAGATCGACTTCCCACCAGGGATTGGCTTCACTGGTGGTATGTTGAAGATCGGCGGTCCAGGGAGAGGAGCCCGTTGTGTTGCCATCATTGGCAATGGTGGCTAAACCTATTCCATAGGTGGAAGATTGGCTGGCGGGCTGGCTTAGAGCTAGATTGCTTGTCCCGCTACATCCGCCAACAGGGTTAACTACTATTTCTTTGCTATCTGTTTGGGTACATCCCGCTCCGTTTGTAAAGGTATAGCTCACAGAATAGGTACCCGGTCCTTGAGCGGGATCAAATACTCCGGTTCCACTCACCGCACCACTCCAGGTTCCCCCTGCTGGGGTAGCCTGTAACTGCTGAGGGCCTGCGTCTTCGGCAAAGGGACCTGCAGCAACGATCTCTACGGGATCTGCCCCTTCACAGGGATCGGAATCAGATGGACAGCCCCATACCTCGACTTCCGCCATATGGAGTATGCTACTTCCCGACAGTTGGATGCGGACGAAGCGCCCCGAAACACTTAGGGGAAGAGTCACCTGAGCACCCGCAGGGCCAGAGAAAAATTCTTGTGTGATGGCCCCATTGGCTAAGTGATCACTTAACGAAGCTGCCGGATCAAAGGCAGATTGAGAAATGAGTACATAAAAATCTTTCAGTCGATTTTGGCTACCATCTGTTCGGTTGTAGATCGTAAGGGAGGAAATATCACTCAACTGTCCCAAATCTACTTGCCACCAAGGCTGAGACTCATTGGTGGTGTGTTGTAAATCCGCTGTCCAGGGAGAGGAACCACTGGTATTCCCGTCATTGGCATAGGTGGCCAGTCCTGCTCCATAGGTGGAGGATTGGCTGGCATCTTCCCCTAAGGCCAGGTTTTGTGGAGTATCACAAGTACCATTACTGGGAGGAGCGATAATGCTATCGCTAAAAGCAAAGGCATCAATGCCCACCTCAATTCCCATAAGCCGTCCAGGGACATCATCTAAAGAAGGGTGAATTCCTCCCCAAATCCGGGAAAGACTACATTCATCTGAGGCATCTCTATAGGTAGCCCATTGTAGGGTAACATCTATGCTCGGGCCATTTTCAAAGACTAGAAACTCATCTTTTGGGCAGAGAAATTCGCCCATGCCTCCAGGGAAATATTCATCTCCAGTCATAAAGGTCATAACTTCAGCCGCAGCTCTTGAGTAGGTACTGTGTCCTGACACATAACCCGCAAAGGGAGGGGTAACAAAGGAAGGGCGTTGGTAAGGCCACCATTCTTCTGCCAAAATCCAATCTACTCCTGCTACGTCTGTATCAGGATTGAGGATGTAATTGGGTCCCTTCCATCCTTTAATTTTTATCTTTCCCACATTCACATTTCCCGGTCCTGCCAGGGGATCCCCTGCAGCAATGAGTTCGATATAGCCCGGTACCAGGGGAATGCCGTCAGGATCATAGCTTGCCGATCCAGGATTTGAGCTTTGACCTTTGTCTGCCATAGCTCTAATGGCTGATACGGGGCGGATATAGTCATAATATCCCTTTACCCCCCAAGCCGTGATAGCCGCATCGTGCATGGTTCCTCCCAGGGTAAAATAGCTTTTGATATCCCATTCCAAGTCGGAAAGTTCCGGCCCCTGCCCTTTCCATTTGGGACTAAATTGAGGATGGTCTCGAACGTAGTTTAAGATCGTGAACCAGTGTCCGGGAGGTGTTTCTGAATCGGGGCCATCCGCCCAAAATTCTGCCAACACTCGGGCATAGTCGCCTCTGGGAACCATCTGCGCCTGATAAGGCGCATTTGTTCTAGGATTAATATTTCTTCCATTCCCAATCACCCCACCATCCAGATAATTGTAGAACTGGTCATGGTCGGCAAAAGTAGTGGGCATTTGGCTTACATCAATATTGCCAATGGCTCCAGGCGAAATGTCCCACATGACTCCATCGGAAGGATCCAGGTGTGCACTCCAGGTAGCTACCATGCTAAAGGCCCATTTATAAACATCATCTCCTGCTCCTCCTAGTTGAGGAGGGGTTCCGGGATCGTGGTAAACCTCATAGGTATCTCCATTTTGCGAATAGGTATTCTTGTCTCCATCTGTGAGGGCGAAAGGACTTACTCGCCCCCATTCTGGACTTAGGAATTCTGGTACGGCCGCTTCGATCACATTCCCTGCCTGATCGATAAATACATCAAAGGCAATGGGCTGCCATCGATTGAAATCTGTCAGATTGGGGTTACCGGGTCGGGCAATTTCGATGAAATTATTTACCGGGCTGTAAAAGGTATTGCCATAGTCATTGGCCTCATTGGCTTGATCCTGAAGGCCGAAGGCGATCACCCGGTCGGCAATGTAGTTCCCCAATCGAGCGGGAGAACCTCCCTGGTAACTGGTTCCGGTTATGCCGGTATTGTATCCCAACTCCTGCATAAGCTGGTTGGCCAGACTTTGGATGTAATCGCGGCCGGGAGAGTTGGCAAAACGATGTAGAACCAGGCGATAGGCGGCATAACTCATGGCCTCCTCTTGTGCAGCTATCGGATTAGATGCGACTGGTATGCCATCAAAAGGTATAGAAAAACCATCTAAGGTATTCCCAAGAAAGTACTGGAGGGATACCTCTTCATAGGCAGACCATGCGTCGTACATGGCTCCTGTAATATGGTGAAGATTTCTGGCGTGGACAGTTGGACGGGCAAAATCATTGCGTATGGCTTCTAATACCACCTCATTCCATTTTCTCGCAACAGAATGACTGGGGTCAAACACATAGGGGTCTGAAGCGGCCACGCTTCCAAAGTCTTGGTCTGACAATGAGCCATCGCTGACAGTTAGGGTAACCGTAAAGTTCTCTGCGTCGGTAAACGTATGACTTGGACTGACTCCACTACCTGTACTTCCATCCCCAAAGTCCCAAGAATAAGTTAGGTTATCGCCGTCGGGATCTGTAGAAGTTGAAGCGTCAAAGCTAACCTGAAGGGGAGTAGTTCCAGAAGCTGGGGTGAAGCTAAAAGACGCTTCCGGGGCTCTGTTGGGAATAGGCGCACAAGCTGTAATCACTACGTCGTCAATATATACCTGGTCCCCGTTGGCTGTAGCATCACAACGGAAGCGAAACTGGGTATTTGAAGAAAAAGGACCTGAAAGAACGACCGAGGCACTTTCACGTTGGTTGTTCTGGAACTCATCCCCCAAATTCCATTCTTCCATGGTAGCAAAGCTGGCCCCTCCATTAGAAGATAGTTGAAGCCAAAAATCTTCGGTCGAGCCATCAAAGCTATTGGTGATATAGGAAAAACTGACGGTAACCTCTGAATATGCACTTAAATCCAGGTTGTCAGTAGTCATCAAAGAGGAACTGGAATTATCTTGTAATTGAATGGAATAAGTACCACTATTGGCAAAAGTCACATCGTTGAGTCGGATGGCATCATCCCCTCCATCATTCCAAATACCCCAACCTGTTTCGAAGTCCTCTGAATTAATCACTTCAGGGATACAATCCCCTTCTCCGATGGCCACGACTACCGTGTCAGCAAAGGCAGAAACCCGCCCATCATTTACTTCTAAAATAACCGTATATACTCCCGGATCATTGAAGGTATTGGAAACAGTAGCACCAGAGGCCGAATTGCCATCTCCAAAGTTCCAACTATAGGTGAGCGGGTCTCCATCTGGATCAGATGATGCACTGGCATCAAAGGTCAGAAAGAGTGGAGCATCTCCGGAGGTTGCGCTGGGCGTAAATACGGCGAAAGGAGCAGTATTGACAATTCCTGTCTCTGTGATGGGTAAAAACTGGTCAGCAGCAGGGTTTAATACTTCATCTACCAGCCCTGAAGGCCATTTTACAACGATTTTATCGATCTGTGTGCTGCTTCCCAGTCCTACATGTTGGGTAAAGGTATTCATGATGCCATAGCCTTCCCCCGAGCGCACCTCTCGGATTTGCTTTCCCCAAGGGCCATATACTTCTATCCGAGCCCCTATACCATTGATATTACTTTGCGTCCCTTCCAATTGAATAGCAATAAAGTGATTGCTATTTCCATTGTTCATAAAAATTTCGTCTGGCTCCCCTCCAAGAGAATTGAATCCACGCCCATGGCCCGCATATATATCCAAAAAGCCATCGTGGTTGAGGTCCCCTACTGCAAAAGAGTGAACCGTAAAAGAATTAAAGGGGTTAGAAGCCCGGGTAAACGTCCCATCCCCATCATTGTAGAAGAGGTAGTGGTCCGTACCTGCAAAAAGGAGATCTACATAGCCATCATTGTCAAAATCCCGAAAAATAGCTTGAATTCCTTCCAAACTGGAAGAGCCCTGAAGGGTTGGGAGAAAACCACTGCCCGAAGTAATATCTGAGAAGGTTCCATTCCCATTGTTGCGGTAGAGTTTACAGTCATCTCCATGGTTATTGACGAAGGCATCCATGTCTCCATCATTGTCTATATCTGCAAAATCCGTCGTCCAGGTTTGAGCGCCAATACGCAATCCTGCGGAGCCTGCGACATCCGTGAAAACATTGTTGCCGTCATTTTGAAGGAGCTTATTGATCCGCCTCAAATCGCTGGAACTGCTTACCCCTAGACGACACTTAGAGAGATACATGTCCAGGTCTCCATCATTGTCGTAGTCGGTCCAGATTGAGGCATAGTTCCCAGAGTGGTCGCTACCAGGAGATTGGGTATTGATTAGGCTATTGTCCAGGACAAAAGTTCCATTGCCTGTATTTCGATATTTACGGCTATCACTTTCGTCACTACAGGCGAATATGTCCAGAGAGCCATCATTGTTGATGTCGACAAAGTTACTGCCTTGAACGAAAATATTGGAGTTACTCAAAATGGAGGAGGTGAATTGTCCTTGAGCATTCCCCGTAACCAGCTTTATATTATTGTAGGCTCCCCCGGCCATGATATCATTGATCCCATTTTCGTCAAAATCCCCTACGCAAAGGGCCCATTCGGAACCAGAGTTGAGGGTCCCATAGTTTTGTTGGGAAAAAATCTGGCCAGAGCCATTTTGGAAAGAGATTTTCAAAGTAACTCGGTCATCCAAGTGGATAATGTCATCTTTTCCGTCCCCATTCATGTCGGCTATACCAATAGGAGCCCCGCTGTAAATGGCACCGGGGTAAAGGGAGCTTTGGTTGCTAAAACTCACCTGGCCTTTTAAGCCCAGGGAAAAAAATATCCCCCATGCGAAAAGAAAGAGTAGGCTTCGGAAGCTGCCATTGAGAAGATTTCTAGAATTAGTATGAAACTGCTCCAATAGAGCATATCCATACCCATGAGTATATGATTTTCTCATAAGGATGTGCATAAAAACTTACAGAATCGATGTGCGAGCGTGCAAAAAATTACACACAAATTTAATTAAAATTATGCTAATTTTAATTAAAAAAATATATTATTTTTCGAATCACTATTCTAACTGAACTCGACTGATATCAGACCACTGCTCTCCATTCACCTGTATGGTATATATTCCCCTTGCCAATTTGCTCACATCTATTGAAGTAACACCTTCAGTGCTTCTCACTTCCTTGACCCGCTGACCAGCCAAATTATATAGTATCATCTCCACTTGGTTTTGGGGGGTCGGTTGTAAGGTTTGGACAATCAAGACTTTCTTAGCTGGGTTAGGAAATACCTTTATTCTCGTCCTTACTTGATCCAATTCTGAATCTATCCCTTCACTTGCACCCACAAACCTAGATGCCTGGCTGCTTTCACTACATCCCCATACCTCTACTTCCGCCACATGAAGTTGTATTTCTCTAGAGTGCTGAATCCTCACATAACGTCCGTCCATTCCTATCTGGAACAGTTCTGTCAATCCTGCAGATCCCGAAAAGGTCACATGGTAGATTTCTGGGTCATTCCTTAAGGAAGTCAAGGTTGCATTGGTCGGGAAAGGTTTGCTAGAAACAAAGACTGAAAAGTTGTTGAGACGTCCAAAGCAACAATCAGTACGGTTGTAAATCTTTACTTGTTCTATAGAAACCTGGGCCCCCAAATCAACCTGCCACCAGGGCTGGTTTTCTACCTCTGTATGGGCCAGATCGGGAACCCAAGGGGAGGTGCCTTCAGTAACTCCATCTACCGCAATATCCGAAGTCCCCAGTCCATAGGTACTTGATTGATCGGTAGGTTTACCAAAGGCTAAATTTGTGGCTTGTTCGCATAATTCGCCAATCCCCTCCGTGCACCCATCGATTGGAAAGGTTTCTTGGTAAGTATTCGCATAGCTATTCCCTACTTTGACCAAGCCTGTAGGGTTGTAATGCAATAGATCCGAATTCAAATTAGCGCCATTGGGTAGGTTATTTTGATTATAATAAACTGTATCCAAGTCTATGTAGAATATATTGGGGTCTAAAGAAGCTACTTGTTTCTGGGCCAATTGGACAGCCTCTTCTTCTGCCTGACTGGCATTGGGATTGTATACTGAAGCTACGAAAAAGGGGAGTTCTGAGCCATATTCTGTTCTTAAAGCAGCTATGAATTCTTCCAAATTCGCTTGGTATTTTGGAGCTCGGGCGGCGTTCATATCTCCTTCGCCCTGATGCCAGAAGAAACCCGCTACTCTATAGGGGATAGATTGTTGATCCAGTTCTGCGAGACGATCACTTACATAAGAGATCAATTTGGGGAACATACCCGATTTGCCATCTGAATCATTCGCCGGAATAGAGGCCGTAGGATCCCAATGGACATCCAGATTCGTACCTCCTTTAGCCACTTTGATGAGCCCCAGGTTGCTGTAGCCCTTATTAAGCATCTGCCTACTGAAGGACAGTTCAGGACCAAAACCAAATTTATCTACCTCCACAGGAAGGAGTTGCATAATATCCCAGGAACCTGAAGTGTTTTCCCCTGGGATATGCCAGGCATACTGTATATATGAATCCTTTGGATCGGGTCCTACCTTCAGAATACTGAGGGTATTCTTGACCCCTACTGCATTTGATTGGCCTGCTACGATAAAAATATCCAATACCTGGGGTTTTACCCAGATGGTCGTGGTATCTGCATCTTGGCAATTTGCCCCACTTTGATGGGTATAAATCACAGTATATACCCCCGGACATCCTGGATCAAAGGCCCCTGTTGGGGTTACATCTCCACTCCAGGTCCCTCCTTCGGGACTGGCTGTTAGTTGAATAACATTCTGGCTAGGGCTTATTGGCCCTATGGGATCAATCCTTGCCTGACAAGGATCTGAACCTGGCAATACTTGTATGTTGATCTCCGCCTTACGTATACATCCATTTTCATTCTCATAGGTGTACTCTACCTTATAGGAGCCCTGACCTATGGAGGGATCGAAGGTACCATCGGCAGACACTGGGCCTGACCAGCTACCGCCTGCAGGAGATGCCACCAATCTATATACTCCGTCATCTTCAGTAAAAGGTCCCGCTCCGTCAATGAGCACCTCTGCTGCGTTGAAGCAGGGATCTGTGGGAGGACCTACCGTTATATTAATTTTATCGGATTTAATACAGCCTTGACCAAAGTCATAGGTGTAAATTACTTCGTAAGTTCCTTTACCCATGCTTGGGTCAAAATCGCCATCGATATCGACGGCCCCCGACCAAGTACCTCCAACAGGAGTTGCTATAAGCGTTTGGCTCCCGGCATCTTCTGCAAAAGGACCCACGGGGGGAATCAGTACCTCTGCTGTGTTGTAACAGGGGTCCGAAGGAGCCCCTACCCTAATTCTGATCGTATCGGACCCAATACAAGCATTGCCAAAATCGTAGACATAAATGGCTTCGTAGCTTCCCTCACCTACACTGGGATCAAAGTTCCCATTGCCATTTACGGCTCCCAACCAGGTGCCCCCCTGAGGGTTGGCGGTAAGGGTTTGTATGCCAGCATCCATTGCAAAGGGTCCTACCGGATCAATAGTCACTTTAGGAGCTGGCAATTTGTTTAAAACTACCCTTTGTACAGATTGTGGGCAATCTCCATTTCCCCAGCGAACCCAAAGGTCATAGCTTCCTGCATTTAAGTCATTGAATGAAGCCTTTCCTTCTTTTACTGGGACTTTCAAAGAATAAGTCTTCCCTCCATCCAAGCTAAAAGCAATATTCACTCGGTCTACATTGTTTTCAAAGCTAATTTCAATACCGCCATCAGAATCACCACAGGATACGTCTGTAGAATTGACCGAAGAAATCACAGGACTCATAAAAGCAGAAGAAATGGTAAATTCTCCAGATTGACTGTCCTTCCCGTCTACTACCAACCAAGTATAGACTCCTGGAAGGAGTTTATCGAGATCTTCAACGGCCTGGCCGTTATGACTTACTGAAATTTCTCCCCTATTTGTTATAATTTGAACCCTTCCTAACTCGTCACAACTACTCGGCTGAATGGGAATCACTTCCACTTCCATTGGGTTAACAATAACCTTGGGCTGAATAACATTAAAGGATTTTTTGACCTCAGATTCACAACCCTCAGAATCCTTAACAACTAAGGTAATCGCATAATTCCCTAACTGTGTGTATACATGACTTACTTGCTTCCCTTCTTTTTGTGTTCCATCTCCAAAGTCCCATTTGTAAGTTAAAAAATCTCCGTCTGGGTCCTGAGAACCGGAAGCATCGACAGATACTTCAAGCGGGGCCTGTTCAGAAGTTCTAGACAGGGAAAACTCTGCCTCTGGAGCCAAATTCTCTACAGAATATGCCTCAATTTCCAGTATATCTATGTAGACCTGGGTTAATTCGGTGTTATATGTTTTCTTATTGCTATAGCCCCCAAAAACCAGATCGTGTCTCCCAGGGCTCAGCCTTCCCAGACTCCGCTTTTCCTCCCTCCAACCTGTACCTCTGGGGTTTCCTCCGTTTCCATCTCCCCTTACCCTAGCTACAATAAATTCTTGACCATCTAAAGAATAGATTACCTCACTATATTCATCCTCTTCGTAACCGGCGGCTTGAATCAGATTGTACCAAAATGATAGGTCAACTTCTGCTTCCTGATCCAGGAAAAAGGAATGGGTCCATCCACCAGACATACCCCAAATGCTTAGGTTATCTCTTCCCCCCAAAAATACCCCAAGAGAAGAGCCTCCAGATGGTCCAACACCTTGGCTCCACCTTCCCCAACTGTAAAAAGATGACTGGGTCCCTTTAAAGGGGTCATCGGTATAAGAGAATCCTGCATCTCCGGATTCAAAAGCGTCTGCAAAATGGTAGACCCTCTCCCCTCCGGTAGAACAAAGGTCAACTTCATCTTGACTTTCAACTAATAGCAGGCGGCTTTCAGTAGATTCTTCCTCTTTATAGGGAGAAAGGTTGGCTCCGGGAATGGGGAGATCCTCTTTCCCATCTGGCTTACGCCATTTTACCGATAGGTGGTCCCCGCCGCCCCCTTCCTTCATAAGGGCTTCAACATAATAGGACTGCCCTGCTTCCAAGTAAATATCTTGAGACTTTTGCTCTCCATATTTGTCCCATATATGCGGATTTGTCCAGCCAGGCACTTGGGCAATCCTTCGCTTATTGGCTGCACTACGGTCGCTACTTAACCACAACTCCCCATTGTCATCGCTTGACAACCAAAAGGTATAAATTCCTGTTTGGGGAGGACAAATATAACCTCTTACTCGTACTCCATAGGAATCATGGACATTTAACGGAATTTCGAAGTGAGTAAGCATCTGAGTATAAGATGCCTCTTTATCTACTGGAATATCTGCTACAGAATAGCTGTTTCCAATGTTCAACCATGATTCCATAAATAATTCCCCGGTAGCAGAACAAGCCGCCGTTTCAGATTTACTTTCTTCAAAGGGAGAAAGATAGGCTCCCGGAATAGGATGATCGTAGGTTCCATTTGGCTTGAGCCATTTAATTGAAAGGTGGTCGCCCCCAGTTCCCTCCTTCATCAAAGATTCTACATAATAAGACTGCCCCGCTTCCAGATAAATCTCACGAGATTGCTGTTCGGCATATTTGTCCCAAATATGAGGGTTTGTCCAACCAGGGACATGGGCAATTCTACGTTTGTTGGCCGGATTCCTGTCAGTACTTAACCACAATTCTCCATTGTCGTCGCTGGCCATCCAGAAGGTATAATATCCTGTTTGGGGAGGGCAAATATACCCCCTGAGCCGAACTCCATAAGAATCATGCGCATTCAAAGGAATTTCAAATTGGGAAAGTAACTGGGTGTAAGATGGGGCTTGGTCCACTGGGATATCTGCCACTGCATGGCTATCGCCGATATTTAACCAGGCCTCCATCAACAAGTTCCCTGTTCCAAAGCAGGCAGCTTCATGGCTAAAACTAGGCTCTCCATCCTGCTGAGGAGGGGAGAAGGCCCACAACAGGCAAGAAAGGCCTAAAAAAGTAATTTGAATACGAGACCAGATAGGTTTTCTAGGTTGATTATGCTTCATAAGGCTGGGATTTCCCATAATTCCAAGGTTTTGGCAGCATTATGGATTCTCAATGTCCGAGAGACAGTTAAGCGACCCATATATTATTTATATATAATTATTTAAAAAATGAATCTATTGCAATGTATTAAATATTATTGAAAAATCCATTATAATATATATACATGGATATATTAAGGATGTATAAAAATATTAATCATAATGTATTTTTCATCCGCTTGCTTATGAATGGTTGAATTATCTGCATGTGGTTATGAAATTTGTTCTTAAATGGCCAACTGCAATGCCAAGTAGGATTGCCGGGAGAAGGGCTTGGGGTGAGCATAAATAAAAAAAGCCATCCCGAAAATCGGGATGGCACACATTAGGAGAAAGTTGGAAAAGTTGTAGGTTATTTTTTACTCAAGCGTTCCAAGTCATCTATATCAATTCTTTTTAATGCAGATTTCAGGTCCTTCTCAGATACATTTCGACCTTCAATATTCACCAGGAAGCGCTTGTTAATAATGAGGGAAATTTGACCGTCTTCTCTTTCAGAGTCGTATTTTTCATACGCCTTGTGTCCTTCTATGGTGGTGGTACGTTCGTAGCCTTCATCACTGTCTCGCTCGAATTCCACGTTTGACCAAGCAGCCATACCCATCAAGACCATGGGGGAAGCCCCTACATCTGCAATGGTTATTTCTATTTTTTGATCATCATCCCGGTACTCCCCTGTTGCGGTAGAAATTTTAAAGCCCAGGGCTCCAGAAGTTTCTCCAGAGCTATCATCCAGTCTCATACCGGCAGCACGACTGGGAAGCATTTCTTTGAGCTCCCGAAAATTTATCACCTCGACAGACTCACCGTCTCCATTTTGAAGCTTATCAGCAAAATCTTCCATTTTATCCGCCAGGCCTTCCAGAGCTTTGGCGGGGTCCTTCATATCAATATTTATTTTGATATCTCCTTCTTCTTCCGAATCTATATGGATGGACATATCTTCATCAGAATCGGAGTCATATTCGATTTCAACTTTTTCCTCTTCTTTCTCTTTACTCAAACTAAAGCAGCTTGTAGCAGAGATAGAAATACTCAAACAAAGGCCCAATAGAATAAGGTAATTTATTGATTTCATATGTGGGTTAAATTGGTTTTTTAGTCCATAGTCGGCAGTCCATAGAATGAGGTGAGAGGAGTCAGGAGCGAGTATTTTTTCAAGTTGTTCATAATTTTCTCCCCTCTTAGCTCTCTCCTCAAAAAACTATGCCCTGTTGACTATTAACTGTTTTAAAGATACACTTTTTTGTCAAGGGTTGTAAAAACTAAGCGTATCTTAGCCTCTTCCATAAAGGGGCAAATTCCACATGAATCAACAATCACATATTAATTGGACAGGATGGGGGGTATTCTCCCTTGCCCTTCTTGTCTATTTACTTACCATGGCTCCAACCGCCAGCTTTTGGGATTGTGGAGAGTTCATCGCCTGTGCCAATGAACTGGAAGTGAGTCATCCCCCTGGTGCCCCTTTCTTTATTCTACTCGGCAGGCTCTTCGCCATGAGCACGGGGGATGTGAGCCAAATTGCCTTTCGGGTTAACCTACTTAGCGTGCTGGCTGGAGCTTTTACAGCTCTGTTTACCTGTTGGATAGCCATGATATTGGCGAATAGGGGAATGGAAAAGGCTTCGTGTTCGGAGGAGGAAAAAAAATGGGGAAGTGTTAGTACTGGAGTTGTCGCAGGATTGGCTTGTATATTTGCGGATTCTCTTTGGTGGAATGCCGTAGAGGCAGAGGTCTATTCCCTGAGTTCCTTCTTTACGGCCATTGTGGTATGGCTTATGTTGAAGTGGCAGGCACGGGCTCATGAAACTGATCATTTAAAATGGATCATATTGATTGTCTACCTCATGGGCTTATCCATTGGGGTACACCTATTGAACCTGCTAACGATTCCAGCCTTAAGTTTAATTTTTTATTTCAGGATGTTCTCCTTTTCCTGGAAAGGATTTTTGCTCACCCTTTTGTTTTCCCTTTCCGCCTTACTACTGATCCAGTATGGCATCATTCAATACACCTTTCAACTGGCTTGGCTCTTTGAAAAATGGATGACGGGGACCATTTCTGCTGATGGCAACATGATGACGGGGCTAGGATTTCCCAAAGGGACTGGGGCTGCATTGCTGGCTTTTATCATCCTGTCTATTCTTATTGGCTTATTGGTTTATAGCCACAGAGCCGGAAAGGTAGTTCTGAATACGGTCTTATTGTGTATAGCAGTCATTTATATAGGCTTTTCTTCCTACACAGTGATTTTCCTCAGATCACAGGCTGATACGCCCATCGATATGAACAATCCCGAGGACATTCATCATTTTCTCTCCTATATGCAACGAGAGCAATATGGAGACAGGCCTTTGCTATATGGCCCCATGTACAGCGGGCAAGTGGTGGGAATTGAGGAGGGAGAAATGCGCTATATGCAGTTGGAAGGAGAAGAACGCTATGTAGAAGATGTAAATCGAAACGAATACCTCTATCGACCGGAGGACTATGTACTATTCCCCAGAATGTACGAAGTCAATCGATATGCAGTAGGCCCCTATGGGTATGTCAATTATGTAGCAGACAAAGGGGAGGATCCCAATTATCCCCTGGATGATTCCCCTACTCGATGGGAAGACTTCGTGTTCTTTTTAGATTACCAGTTGGGACACATGTACTTTCGATATTTCCTATGGAACTTTGCAGGGCGATCAAGCGACTTGCAGGATGACACCTGGGAATCGGGCTTTGAGCCTGCTTCCCTACTTACCTGGCAGCAGGATAACAAAGCCAAAAATCACTTTTATTTCCTTCCGCTACTGCTGGGGATGATGGGATTGGTCTGGCAGCTCATCCATCACAAGCGGGATGCCCTCGTCTTGGGGGTATTGTTTCTCCTTACAGGGGTCGCCATTATTGTCTATTTGAATCAATACCCGGCTCAGCCGCGTGAAAGGGACTATTCCTTTGCCGGCTCCTTCCAAACCTTTTGTGTGTGGATAGGATTGGGATCTCTGTTTCTGATGGATTGGATGAGAGGCCTTGGAGGGAAAATTGGGCGATATATGGCTATTGGCTTGAGCCTTGTACCTCCCCTTCTCATGGGGTACCAAGGCTGGGATGACCATGACCGTGGGAGTAGATACATCGACCGGGATTTTGCCTATAATCTGTTGAACTCTTGCGCCCCCAATGCCATTTTATTCACTGGAGGAGACAATGATACCTTTTCCCTTTGGTACATCCAGGAAGTAGAAGGGGTCAGAACGGATGTGAGAGTGGTGAATTTGGAACTGCTCATCTCGGATTGGTACGTAAACCAATTAAGGCAAACTCAAAATGGAGCTCCCCCGGTCCCCATAAGCATTCCCGAAGAAGAATACCGAGGAGAAGGGGGCTTGGTCATCCGCAATGCCTCTCCGATGAAGCTTTCTATCCCCCTTGATCCGCAGAAGCTCGTAGAACATAAAATTTTGTCTCGGCTAGAAAGCCAATGGACTCCTGATACCCTGGTTCTTAACTTCCCTACACGAGGGAGCCGGGACAATCCCTATCTGCTTCGCAAAGACCTGGTCCTGGTCGACATTGTTCGCCAAGTGGCCAATGGTAATTGGGAACGCCCCATCTACTTTGCCAGTATGATGTCACCTGAATCCTATCTAGGCCTGGAAGATTATTTTCGCCTGGAGGGCATGGCCTATCGCCTGGTTCCGGTGCCCCGCTCTACAGATACGCCCAATGACCTGTATCTGGGCTGGATAGGCCAGGAGATACTTCACAAGAATTTGACGGAGACCTTCCTATACAGAGGTCTGGATAAAAATACCTACCTGGATGAACACATCCGGCAGGTCATTCTGGGAGGGAGTTATTTCAATACCTTCTTCCGCCTAGGTCTTTCCTACGGGGATGAGATCCAAGCCTTGCAGGGCCAACAAGCGCTCTACGATTTTGTGGTGAATAATCCCGATACCTGGCTTGACTCTCTTCAAAGATTTGAGGACCGTCCCCTTGCCATGGATGAAATCAATGAACCCAATAGCGATAGAATTCGGAAGCTACAGGATCAAACAGCAAAAATTCTTCTGAATAAACCTGATATTCCGTCCCAAGCCATAAGAGATTCTTCTGAGACATATGCGAAGAAAATTCAGGGCCAGCAGGAAAAGGTAAAGGAACTCCTCGACTTTATGTTTGCCCATATCCCTCAAGACCAAGTTCCCTATTCCTACAATGAGTGGGCGATGTTGGTCGAGATCTATGAAAAGGCTGAATTGAAAGAGGACTTGCTTATGAGTGTAGATCAACTTGTCAAAAAGGGATTGGAAGAGTTGGCCCTCATCCAACAATCGGGTCGACAGATTTCCCCTCAGGAGATGGCCTTTTCGGCTGTTCTTATGGGTATGCAGTATTACCAGCAGTTGGGGGAGATGGAAAAGGTTCAGGAACTGACCGAGAGAATGGAGGTATATTTGGGGGGAGAGTAAAAATAATCAACCTAATTATCATAATTCGTATATTTAAGGAAAAGTTGCTTATGACGGTTACTGAGGTATATGAAGATGTTGCAGAAATTTTGGCTCAATTAAGTCCAGAAAAAGTAGTTGGGTTGAAAGCCTCTGAGAAAATGGCTGAACGAGTAGAATGGCTCATAAGCAAACAAAAAGAAGAGTCATTAAGCTCTGACGAATCTATTGAACTGGAGAGGTATTTATCTCTCGATTTGTTAATTAATCTGGCTAAGGCTCGAGCAAAAAAGCTCTTAACCTCATAATGGCGCTTACCCCTCAAAGGCAACGAAACATTTTGTAGCTAAAAGAGCACAATATAGATGTGAATATTGCTTGGTTAGGGAGGCAGATTCTTTTTTACCATTCCAATTAGATCATATCATTTCCAAAAAACATGGAGGAGGGGATGGACTTGAAAATTTAGCCTATTCTTGTCCCCACTGCAATAGACATAAAGGAACTGATCTGGCTACTTATTTGGCATCTTATAAAAATATTATTCCACTATTTAACCCTAGGAATGATAAATGGGATAAGCACTTTTACATTTTAGAGGGTGAAATCATTGGCAAATCTCCTGTTGGAGAAGCCACTTCTAAATTGCTTCAACTCAACCACCCTGAGCGTCTAATTTTCAGGAAACTATTAATGGATTCTGGTTCTTATCCTTAGAAAACTTCAGAATAGAATATCCCATTTGGCGTTATCAATTTATATCTCAAACGGAAGCTCTGATAGTTCCTCTGGTTTCTAAACAATCCTGCTGTCTGTTGATGAGAAAACGAAATTTGGGAGGTCATGATACTAGGGTTAAGAATTTCACATATGGACGCTGATTCCACACTTGGATTTGTACACATCAGCGTGTTCAATATAAAAGTACCCGGCCCCATCCCTTTTTCCCATAAGCCTGTGATAACTGGCAGGCTACTAGCCATAAATGGCACAAAATGACTGTAAATGAATGAGGTATCACTCGATCTCAAATTTTCCAATGGCTACTACACCCCTTTTTGAAAGGATATCAGGAATCAAAGAAAATGGGAAAAGACTAGAAGTTGATTGAGAGGAGTGAAAGGCTCATTGGCCTTTAAAAAATCCCTAGTCCCCCAATTTCATTAAATCGCAGAGGGGCCAAATGAATGACCCCTCTGTTAGAGCTTTAACAGCCTATTATATCCACTAATCTACGTGCTGCTCCCATCAGGAGCCTATCTTGCACATACATCACAACGCTCAATTAGCCCATCTCTACAAGAGGGATATGCCTCTAACAAAGAACATGGACGTTTTCCAGGTCCTCCACATTCCGAGCAACTGGAAAAAGGGCCTGAAGAACCTGCTTCCCAAACAATTTGGGTGGTAAAAGCTGCATCCACATCTACATTAGGCCATTTTTCCGGTCCGGCAGAAACACTCATATCGATAAAGATTCCATCAATTCCCTCCATAGTGAGTAATTTTTCCCAATTTCCCTGACACGGCAAATGGGGATCAATCGCAATACCCCCAGCTATTCCGATTCCCAGAGGCTGGGCAGGTGTATCAAAACCAAATCCCAAACTCACGCTAAACCCTGATCCACAGTCAAAGGGATATTCGTCACCTGAATCAATTCGCCAAAAGCCTACAGATACCCCTGACGAAACACCTGCTGAGGTGCCGATGGTACCTCCCATTTCCGAATAACCTCGAAACTGTACCTCAGGTCCATCGAAAATGATGACTAGTCCCGTACTGGTAGTTACCCCTCCTATTACTCCTGCGCTTCCAGATACGCCCAAGGTGATGGCTCCAAATTCTTTGAAATGTTCTAACGTCCGAATTTGTTCTAATACCTGATCAAGTAAAGGTTTTACCTCTGGTTCTATTCGTTGCCAAATGGCATAGTAATTCCCATTTTCTATATCTCTTTCAAATTGTCCTCGGAGGAAATAATTTCCATACTCTCCATTGACGAGTTGGTGAACTTTTTCAATGTTGGCAATCACCTCCTTTCCCGTATTGACTAAGTCTTGGGTCACCTGCTCAACATGTGAACTAGCTTCTGCCGCCAATGGCTGTAAGCCTAAATTAGTTGGACTTCGCAATTGGGCCCTCGCTATCCCTTCACAAGCCTTCCCTTCATGTACTGGGAATACGGTTCGTTCAGTCCCAGAAGGACAGGTCCAGCAAGTTCCTCCACTAATCGGATCGGCAATCCCTGAATTACACCCATCACTGCCTTTGCGAGTAGCCCTACTAAAGGGGCCAAAAATTAAGTCCTTTGCACAGGCCTTGGAGCTCGTAACCGCTTCCAAGGTCCGCTTATACCCGCCTGGGCAGGTCCAGCATTCTCCTCCATTGCGAGGATCGAAAAAAGCTCCGCGACCATATTTATTTGAGCAACCATAGCGGCCAATTTGATCGGCCCTGGCATATCGTACGCAGGAATTAGTTGCTTTGACAGAGGCTGCTGTGCGGGTATACCCCTTGGGGCAAGACCAACAGGTACCTCCGTCTATGGGATCATAAATGGCGGCCTGCAAATTCCCCGTTGCGGGAAATAATTCGGCACAGGATGAGTTCATAAGGATCTCCCTTTCCGGAGAGGCTGGTCCCATTCCCAAAAATATACAGGAAAGGCACCAGGTACATACGATAAGGAGTCTCGAATAAAACGCTTGTTTGAAATAAAATTGCTTTGTTAAAATCATGGTGATATGGTTACATATTTCATAAGACTATACCGATGGAAGCCAAATAATTGGGAACATCGGCTTGTTCAATATGAAATTATTGGAGAACAAAGGGTCTTGCCAGAGCCCGAAGGTAACTGGTAGGCAATAGACTATAACTGGTAGGAATATGCGGAAACTGAGCTTGAGCAGGACGGGTTAATTGTCAAATTCTCCCGGCCTATAGGTCCGCTTCGCCCTGGCCTCCACCTCTTCCCGATAAAAGGCCACATCCTTGAACTTCACATCTATGTAGGGCTGTGCTTGGTCGAAGAAATGGGGGGAATTCGGGTCATTGCTTTGACCACCTGCCAGAAGACTTTTGGCCTTCAGTTTGTCGCCGAATTCTACCACTGCCACAAAGCTGTTGCCTCGATAGCCATAGATGCGTTTGGTGTTCTCTCCTCGTCTGGCTCCATAGGCTGCAAGAGCGCCCCAACGTCCGGAAGCCAGTCCTACAGGCAAACTGGCCTGGGAGTCGTCAAAGCCGGCATCGATAGCGCCACTCAGGCGCTGAAAGCGGTTGATTTCTCCCCAGGGAGTTTCCCAACTTCCAAAGTCCTCTGAAAGCTGGGCCACGGCTTCCTCAAAAATGGCCAATCGCTCTGTCATGGGAGATTTTTTCCCAAAGTGGATGACACGCTGCATTCTACTCAGGCCCGAAGGAGCCTGGCCCTTTTGGTTGTAGTGAGAGATATAATAATAGGCTAAGGACATGGGAACGGATTCTGCCGATACCCTGTAATCCCAGCTTCGCAAAGCCTCAATGGGGCCTTTCAGGTCATCACTTTTATGGGATGATCGATCGAAGGCGGAAATCAAACCTGGAATCAAGGCTTCAAATGCTGGTAGCCGGGGATCATAAGCCATTTCAATAAGCTTGTCCAGCGTGAGATCCTTCCTTTCTTCTAGCTGCTCCAACAAGCGAATGGCGTGAATTCCTCGGAAGTTCTCTCTGTTTAGCGACATATATCGGGGGTAATCCTCCACCTTGGGGCTATTTTCAGCCGCGGAGGTAAAGGGAGTGGAATTGCAATTTTGTATCCATCCATTAGCGGGATTCACCACGACAATGGCCTCCTCTACAGGGTGTAAGCCCTGCCAATCCGTGGCGGGATCACTGCCGTCTACAGGCTGGGTGTAATCGAATTTTGTATCTCTGATTGGGATGTAATTCCCGTGGTAATAGGCAATGTTTCCCTCTGCATCCGCAAAGACGGTATTATTGGAAGAATTCGTACGCATATTCATCATCTCCCGAAATTCCTCATGATTTTGCCGTTTGGTTCTTGTGTAAGATTGAGCTAAGGCTTGAACAGGTTCCCACATAAGCGCAGTAGACACCCATTTCTCACCTATTTTTTGTGTTACGGGACCATGATGAGTTCTATATAGAGGAAAGGTCTTGGATTTTAATTCTCCTCCTTCTAGGTACTTGAGGCTAACGGATTTTTCCTCCACTTCCTTCATTTCCTCCCCGTAGGCATAATAGTATTTACCCTCCTTTTCTTCTACCGCTTCCACAAACTCATCGATCACATCGGTATAAGTAGAGGTATGCATCCAACCTGTCTTCTCATTGAAGCCTTGATAGATGAAAAACTGCCCCCAGGTTACCGCACCATAGGCATTCAGACCCTCTTCACTCACCATATGCACCTCTCCCCGGAAATAAAAGGAGGTATGAGGATTGATCAACAACATGGCATTTCCAGATTCAGTTAAGTCTCCGGAAATGGCAAAACCATTGGACCCACTCGGTTCCTCCTCAGCCAAAGCCAATTGGGCCTCTTCCTCCGTCACATTCATTCCCGTGGAGACTTTCCCTTCATACATCTCTCGTATTTTCCGAGTAGAAACCCGCTCAATATCCCCACCAATGGACCCTTCACTGAAGTACATGGGCATCCAGGGTTCAAAACGGGTCAATAGCTGGGGTTTGACCTCAGGGTGGGTATACAAATAGTAATTGATTCCATCTGCAAAGGCATTGCATAACTTCTTCAACCAGTCGGGACTTTCTTCATAGGCCTGCTTGGCCTCTTCCACTGTCATAAATAAACGGGCGCGCAAATCGCTATACAGGGCATCTTCTCCTTCTATTTCTGCCAATCTACCCGTAGCCCAGATGTAGTTGCGCTCAACTCGGGGGAAGTCGTCTTCACATTGGGCATACAACATTCCAAAAACTGCATCCGCATCCGTTTTCCCATATATGTGAGGTACCCCATAATCATCCCGAATGATGGTGATGGATTCGGCTTGGGCTTTCCAGTGTTGTTGTTCTTCTGTTTCCTGTAGGGCTGGGGAAGTTCTACAGGCGATGAAAGCGATTAGGAGGAGGAAATACAGGTTTTTCATTGAGTTTGAGCTTTCGATAAATATGCAACCTTTTTTAGAAAAAGGTTGCGCTAAAAATCGCAAAATTCCAGACAACCCCACATTCAGCCCCCATTTTCCCTACGAATTTTGCAGGCCATCCCACTTAAAGTTTCTTTCCCCTGTGTTTTTTAGGGAAAAGAAGTCTTAAATTCCCTTTGAGAATACGTAACTTAGTCTGTATGAATAAGGCCTCCATACTCGAAAAGAAGATCGATCAATTTTGGTCCTGGTTTGTCCAGATGGAAGGGCCTATTCGCTCCTTTTTTACAGAAGAAGAACCCGTAAACAAAGACCTTATCATTGAGTCGATGAATAACCGGGTTTTGGATTTTGGTATGTTCACCTGGGAGATAGGACCTGGAAAGGAACAGCCCTATTACTTCCTCATCTCCCCTAATGGAGACAAAGAGCGCCTACATATCAGCCGACAAATTATTGGCTCTGCTCCTTCCCTCGAACATTGGGAGCTATTTCCAGGCAGGCAGACTCTGGACGCACCCCTTAGCTTTAATTTGTACGACAACTTTTATCGAACTTGTGAAATTGACGCACAGGAATGGGAATTCGCCCTGAATGGGGACTCCAATCAGGGATTTGAACTCGTCATAAAAGCACTCAACATAGACTATTTAGATGAAGACACCCAGTTTGAAGCGGCGGATCGGGTAGCTATGGGCCTACTTGGAGAAGAGAATTTTATTGATTTCATCGATGAAATTATTCTGGTCACAGGCTTTGAGGAGGAGGAGGAGACCCGCAGCTATCCGATACATCAACTTCCTTTTAGGGTGGAGTAGATGCGGGGGTAGATTCCCTGTTATTATAATGATAGACCTGTAATTGCCCCAAATCTTGTAGACTTTTTGGATAGCTTAAATCAATTTTACGAAAATACTCCCAAAGACGACTTTGATGAATATTTTGATATTAGCAGAAGTATTGCTGAATGGAAAAAGGAGTTTATAGTGGATAAGCGAATAGAAAAATAGTATTTCGACCGTTTTCTTAGGCTCAATCGTCTAAAAAGATAAATGGCAAAATGAGTTGAATAATGCTATTAAGCTTAACCCTTATTTATATGAATTTATCTGCACAAAACAATCATCTCCCAAAGTGGCTTGACCGAAATGAATATCCATTTAACTCCCATTACTTTGAACTCCCCATGGGAAAAATGCACTATTTGGATGAAGGAGAGGGAGAACCCATCATAATGGTACACGGTAATCCAGGTTGGTCATTTGAGTTTAGAAAAGTAGTTAGAGAAATAGCTAAATTTAATAGATGTATTGTCCCAGACCATATCGGGTTTGGGTTTTCTGACAAACCTTTTGACTGGAGCTACTTGCCCAAGAATCATGCAGATAACTTTGAGTCATTCATGGAGAGTCTGGACTTGAACCCTGGTACCTTGGTGCTTAATGATTGGGGCGGACCCATTGGACTTTCCTACGCAATCAAGCACCCAGAAAAAATCAAAAAGATTATCATTCTCAACACGTGGATGTGGTCGGTTGAAAATGACCCTTATTACCAAAAATTTAGCAAAATGATGGGCGGAAGCTTTGGTAGGTTCATGATTAAGCATTTCAACATTTTCGGAAAAATGGTGGTAAAGAAAGCCGTAGGAGATAGAAAAAAGCTAACAAAGGATACCCATAGGCATTATTACAAGCACCTAGAAACCCCAAAAGATCGAAAAGGGTGTTACGTATTCCCAAAAGAAATCATTGGATCAAGCAAATGGTTAGATAGCCTTTGGCAACAAAAAGGAAAAATAACCTCCATTCCCACGACAATTATCTGGGGAATGAAAGACATCGCATTTAGAGAGAAGGAATTACATTATTGGATTGAACACTGGCCTAATTCCAAAGTCATAAGATTAGAAGAAGTCGGCCATTTCCCACAAGAAGAGGCACCCGAAAGAATCATTAATGAATTAAAAACCGAATAGCCACATTCACACTTTTTGTCCTCCTCCGTCACATAGGAAGGTAAATGCGTGTTATGGCTAAGGGGAACCTCCCAAGATGTTCCTACCTTTGTGTTTATTCATCGCATTTCAATCCGTATATCCTATGGCTGATCCCATTCTAAGTTCCGAAGAGCTACAAGAGGCAGAAAAATACTTTGGTCCCTTCTCTGACCTGGACCTGGAAAACTTCAAAAAGATCCGCAAGGAGCTACAGGTTAAGTATCATCCGGACCAATTTGAAAAATTCGAAGATGAGACGGTAAAGGAGCTAGCAACAGAACGCTTTCAGCGAATTGAGTCGCTTTCCCACAAACTGGAGTTGCTGTTGGACAAAAAGTATAACCTGGGACAGGAAGTCGAAGATATTCATCAGGAAAAGGCACGCTTTGCCTTTGAA
Source organism: Bacteroidia bacterium (assembly GCA_965263105.1). Lineage (GTDB taxonomy): Bacteria > Bacteroidota > Bacteroidia > J057 > J057 > JBCCTX01. The sequence continues at coordinate 466,040 of CBDHGL010000006.1, forward strand.
CGCATGCAGATCGAAATCATTACCCGCAACAAGGACCTCAAGTATCACCTTTTTGGTTCTCGTTACCGCTGGTTGGAGCGAGGGGAAAGCTATTCCATTCCCAAGACAAAAGCCAAGATTGTCATGGATGAGGATCACCAAGGGACCAGCATAGGTTTCAATGAGACGGTTCGACTGTTCATCACTTTTGGAGAAGGCGATCCCATTGAATTTATATCACTCTGGCTATACCACCGCCTTAAGGAACAGGCCACAGCCCTTATAATTGAAGGCAAGCGCCTACAGATAGATCTATTGCAAATCAACCACGCCATTAAAAGGACTTCTTTTTTAGGTTTAAAAGAATCATGAAAGCTTTCAGCTGCATATCCCTATTTTTGTTTCTGGGAATTATTTCTTGCCCCTTTCCCTCCCTACAGGCCCAGGATAGCCTTATGACGGGCTTCGACAGGCTAGAATGGGAAGCAGCTTATTTTGGAGAATTAGCTACTCACCCGGGTATCAAGTTGGGAGCCAACTATCCTTTTGGGCATCGTCTGAAGGTAAAGGAAAAGCTAAAACCCTATAAAGGTCCTTACCAACTCCTCAAAAAACATCAGTGGGTAGCAGGAGGGAATCTCATTTTTTATCACCAGCCCCATAACCACAACGGTTTTTTGGTCAATGCGGAATTGGGAAGAAGGAGGATCAAGCATAAAAGCTTCCGTCGTACTCGATATACCCTTTGGGAGATAGATCTAGGTGTTGGCTATTACCACTACCTATTAACCGGCACAACGTTTAGACCTACTAACGGGGGTTTTGAGTCTAGCCGAGGACAGGGCACTGCCCTTATGCCCTCCTTGTCATTCAGTTGGGGACGTAGCCTACGATCTGCCAAGCCCAAAGCGGGCTTCATTTATGTTAAGATCAATACCCTCTATGAAGTACCTTTTGGCACTGGATTTCAAATGCGCTTAGGGTTGGAATCTGGAGTTGTTTTCCCCTTTTCTCAAACTAAAACCCCTGTATCCCCCCTATGAAATTACGTACATATATTATCCCCTTACTGACATGGGTTCTGGTCGCCTGTTCCCCGGATTCTATCCGTCCTAACAGCGAGAGTCGGGATTTGCTTTGGCTGGAACATCAAGGGGCCCAAATGCCTATCTGGGTAGAAGGCAATACAGCTTCGGGCACCATGATCCTCATTTTGCATGGAGGCCCTGGGGGCAATGCCCTGATATATAATGAGACCTCCATCACCATGGCTACGGAACTCGAAACTCGCTATGGAGTTGCCTATTGGGACCAACGCACTTCTGGTAATTCGCGGGGTTCCTTTGATGCTGATGAGGTCACAGTAGACCTGATGACGGAGGACCTGGATTTGGTGGTAGACCTGCTAAAGGACCAATATGGGGCCGATCTACGGGTGTTTCTCTTAGGGCACAGTTGGGGAGGCTACTTGGGGAGTTATTATTTACTCGACCCCCTGCGTCAGGCTAAAATTGCCGGCTGGATAGACGTAGATGGGGCCCATAACATACCCGGTCTGACGCGAGATGCCCTGGATCTGCTTGAAGATATAAGTCTCCAGCAAATAAATATCAATAGCGACAACCGAAAAAATTGGGAGGACCTTCACGAGTTTGCCTCTACCTTTAACCGGAATCAACTCATCGATACTGATGCCTTTGTAGAAGTAAATCTAAAAGCTATTAAAGCGGAAAAGCTCGCTTTTTCGGACGGCCTAACAAGTGATGGGGAGGAGGATCCCAATGAATTGCTTAAGGGTCTTCTTTCCTTCTTTTTTGGTAAACACAACCCCCTTACAGGCCTTACCAACAAACTCCAAATCAGCAATACCCAAATACTTGATGAGGCCATCGCAGATCCATTAAGTGATGATCTTCATCGGATAAGCCTGCCCACCTTACTGCTTTGGGGCACCTATGACTTCATCGTACCGCCTAACCAAGGCTTAGATGCCTTCATAAAAGTGGGAACGCCCAATCAAGATAAGCGATTGGTATACTTTGAGGAATCCGGGCATTCTCCCATGTCAAATGAACCAGATAAATTTGTGGAGGAGGTAATCAATTTCATTGAGGCGTATAGATAAATTGGGTAGCCCCTCCTCATCCTCCCACCAAAAATTAGCTCTTGACGGAATATAGAGGAGGAAAAGGATGTTAAAATAAGGTCGCAACTTTCCTCCATCTTGTCTATATTGTTAATTCCGTCCCATATTTTTTTACCATGCGAGCTTGCGTCTACCACGAATTTCAAGGACCTATCTCTATCGAAAAGGTTCCCGACCCGATTCCCCCAAAAGGCGGGGTTGTTCTTCAAGTCAAAGCCACTGGCTTATGTCGAAGCGATTGGCATGGATGGATGGGACATGATTCGGACATTCATTTGCCGCATATTCCCGGGCACGAATTAGCTGGGGAGATAGTAGAGGTTGATTCAAATATTCGCAATTGGAAGGTAGGGGATCGGGTTACCCTCCCCTTTGTCTGTGGCTGTGGGGACTGCAGCTATTGTTACTCTGGGAATCAACAGATATGTGATCAGCAATTTCAACCGGGTTTCACTCATTGGGGTTCCTTTGCGGAATATGTAGCCATACAGTACGCAGATCACAATTTGGTGGCCCTCCCTCCTGAAATGAGTTATGTGGAGGCCGCGAGTTTAGGTTGTCGCTTCATCACTTCTTTCCGGGCAGTAGTCCACCAAGGTAGGTTGCTACCAGGACAGTGGTTGGCCGTTCATGGCTGTGGAGGAGTGGGTCTTTCTGCCATCATGATAGGTAAGGCTTTAGGGGCAAGGGTCATCGCTGTTGATATACAGGAACAAGCACTCCAAATGGCTCAAGCCTTAGGGGCAGAAGAATTGATTCTTGCCGGTGAAACGCCTGTAGCAGAAAGCATACGAGACCTCACTCGGGGAGGAGCCAATGTCTCTCTTGACGCCCTGGGTAGTAAAACTACCTGCTATCAATCCATCGCCTGCCTACGCAAGCAAGGCAAGCATATTCAAGTAGGCCTGATGGCCGGAGCGCACTCGGATCCTCCTATTCCGATGGGCAGAGTCATCGCAGATGAACTCGAAATCCTGGGTAGCCACGGCATGCAGGCTCATGTATTTCCTGAAATCTGGAATCTATGGCAAACAGGGCGCCTCCCCTTAAAAAAACTTCTGGGAGATTCCCTTTCGCTAGCACAAGTACCTCAGGCACTTATGGAGTTAAATTTATTTCGGTCGCCAGGAGTAAGGGTTGTGCATACATTTTAAGCGAAAAAAATTATGTATATTGTTACAATAATTTGGATTCTATGTACCCCCGTATTTTGCTGCAAATCGTTTTCCTTTTTTGCTCACTCCCCCTATGGAGTCAAACCGCCAGTTATTTTAGTCGGCAAGGCTTTGAATTAGCCAAACTTGGAGAATACCAAGATGCTTTGATCAAATACGACGAAGCAGTTCGCTTAAATCCCCGCAATGGCAGCTTCCACTACTATAGAGGGCTGTGTCAGTATGAGTTAGAATATTTTGAAGACGCCATTAAATCTTTTAGCTATTCCCTCATTATCAACTCTTTACACGCAAAGGCATATTTTTACCGGGGACGAGCTAAAGCGAAAATGCAGTTACACGACGAAGCCATAGTAGATTACAATAATGCTTTGGATATAGAACCCAGGAATCCTGAGTATCTGTACTACCGTGGCATGAGCAAGGGCAGTTTGGGCCTACACATTACGGCCATTGAGGACTTTGATCTGGCCATCAAAAAAGAGCCCCGTGTTGGGGACTACTATCGAGATAGAGGGATATGCTGGATTAAACTAGAGCGCATAGACCTGGCCTGTGAAGATTTTGCTAGGGCGGTTGACTTACACGCTTTTAATGCGGGGTATTATTTAGACAAATATTGTCAGCCCGATTGAATAACTGGAACAGCGTTTCTTCCAGTTATTCAATCGGGCTGGGTCCACAGTTTTTTAGTCCACAGTCCACGGGTTGAATTAAAAATTCAACAACACTTTTTCATTTTCCATTATCATTTATCAACTTCCCACTGAAGACTTCAGTCCACTATTAATACATGTGCAAATATTTGCTCAAACTGTGGACCATTGACTATGGACTATTAACCCTCTCTATGGAACTCTTTCATATCTTTTCAGGTGTTTTGGCCCTTTCGGCCATCCTGGCATTTATCAATGTAAAGTACATTCGCCTACCGTCTGGTATTGCCCTCATGTTAGCGGGAATGATTCTGTCCTTGGTCGTTCAAGGAATTGGGCAACTATCTCCTGGATTTTATAACGCTGTAACAGAATCTTTAGAAAGTCTGGATTTTTCGGTGTTCTTATTGGAGTTTATGCTAAGTTTCTTGCTGTTTGCAGGGGCTCTCCACACGGATTTCGATAGATTGGCTAAGGCCCGATGGGCCATAATAAGCTTTGCTTCATTGGGGGTAATTACTTCTACCTTCTTGGTAGGAACGCTTATGTATTATGGGCTTATCCTATTTGGGATGCCTATTGATTACATCTATTGTTTATTGTTTGGGGCGCTCATCTCTCCTACAGATCCGATTGCGGTTTTAGGGATTCTCAAAAAAGCAGGAGCCTCAAAATCGGTTGAATCAAAGATTGTAGGTGAATCACTCTTCAATGACGGGATCGGTGTAGTCGTTTTTTTAACCATCTTCCAAATAGCTAGAAAAGGGTTAGAAGAAATACATACAGAGTACATTGTTGAGTTACTGGTAGGAGAAATTTTAGGCGGCATAGGCTTGGGATTGCTACTGGGTTATCTGGGCTTCCAACTCATGAAGCGTATAGACCATTACACCACAGAAGTCATGATGACTTTGGCCATTGTAATGGGAGGTTATAGCATTGCCCTCTACCTACATTTCTCCGGGCCTTTGGCGATGGTGGTTTCGGGCCTTTTTATTGGCAACACAAGCCATCGAGGTTCCATGTCCGATATCACAGCCGACTACGTCAATAAGTTTTGGGAGATGTTGGATGAAATTCTTAATGCCGTTCTTTTTGTCCTTATAGGACTTGAACTACTCATCATTCCTTTTAGCTATACCTTTGTTATACTGGGTTTAATTGCAACTGCGATTTCTTTAGCCTCTCGCTATACAGCACTAGCGCTTCCCACTTACTTGTTTAAACTTTATAAAACCTTCCCTCCTAACACCTTAAGTATTATGACTTGGGGAGGTCTAAGAGGGGGAATTTCAATTGCTCTTGCGCTATCCCTAGATCCTGCAATGGAAAAGGATTTGATTGTCGCCATGACTTATACTGTAGTCCTCTTTTCCCTAGTCGTCCAAGGTCTCACCTTAGAGCGAATGGTCCGGCGTTTACAGAATAAACCCTTAGATTCCTAGAAATCTATTTGCTCCAGCACAGATTGAAAGAATACGATCTGGTCCTTGTATCGTCCTTCAAATAATTTTAGGTGATCAGGTTCCAGGGAGTTTTTATAGGTAGCCAATTCCTGAAGGGATTCGCAGAAAAACTGCACATTATAGGTAAAGGTACCCTGTTGGGAAGGGGGATCTATAAGTTTATGAAACCTAAAGCTACGGAAGTAACCCGAGTCCATGATCCTAGGGATGAAGGAAAGATGCATCCATCCCAACCAGTCATTTACCAGTGCTTGATCCACCGAATAGGTTATACTGTACACGATCATAGCATAAACATAGGGGAATAAAGGTGGAAATTATAGCGTTTCAGAAAATTGCTGAGAAAGTTTTTTGATTTACGAATCTTCTAAGGCCCGTTTTTTTATAAAATTAACCATAATCTCGCGGTATTCGCTATTTTCATCAAAGGATAGATGCTTCCATAAAGCGCCATGACCATAACGACTTATGTGAAGGATATCGCAATCGGTATATTCGGCTTCTTTCAGTTGTTCCTCAAAAACCTTGGTATAGGCATACAGGCTGTTGTCAGAAATCAACAGCATGGGCGTATTGAGTTGATCCAAATAAGTAGAGGGGCTTGCATGGGCATGTGCCTCCTCCGTATTGCCAAATACGGCATCAACGTGTTCCGTAGCTAAATTGGGTTGGGCGCTATTGAGCAGGTATTCTCTGTAGTGGGCAATATCAAAAGCTCCTCCGATGGGGATCACCCCCTTGATATTCTCTGGTGAACTCCCCAACTCGTTTAGGTAACTGGCATCCATAGTCAATAGTGCAGCCAGGTGGGCACCAGAGGAGAAACCTCCTATAAAAATAGCATTCTGTGAATAGCCATATGTTTCAGCCTGTTCATACAACCAGACAAAGGCCTGGGCAAGATCTTCAATATGTGTCGGGTGTTTCACCCCCGTATTCTTTTGCGGATCCTTCCACACTGCTGCGCTTAGGCGATGGCCTACTGAAGCCACGGCAATACCTCTTTTACACATTTGCCTAGCAAAATCCATCTCCATATGACGGTCTACAAAAGACCAAGCCCCTCCTCCAATCCATATAAATAGGGGGACAGGACTTTCTTTTTGGGGAATTAACAGGTTGAGTTGTTGAAGGCTATCTCCTCCTTCCACATATGATAGGTTGGGAAACTCTTGTATGGAGAACTCAGAATTCGTTTGGGAAAAGCCAAGAGTTGCTGAGAACAGGAGCATTCCCATCAAAAGATAGTTGATAGACTTCATAGGTGATAATATAATTTGAGCTAGAAGTAGTATGTACTTCTTATCTTACGAAGAGATCCTATCTCGGGTTAGTAGCAGGAATTATTCCTTTACCCAAATATACAGACTTTCTGGCTGCATAATGATATTTGAAGGATTCCCCCCTTGAAGGTTCATTAATTCCCGCTCATCCTGCACCCCATCCAGGTAATTGATTTCCTGAATATTCGCAATGAGCTTCCAACTTCCTTCCGGGAGGGTCAGGTCTTGAAAAGCGGCTACCACTTCACCCGCGTTTAACAACACACATACCTGCCCATTGACCACATACCCCAATTGAGCCTTATTGGTAGGCGCAAGCCATTGGTAGTATCCCTTAGGAACGGCTTCTGCCACTCGAAACACTTTCCCGTATTCGCTATTTCGAAAAGCGATCAATCCCTTCCAAAAGGCATGCATATTCCTATAGTCGTTGGGGCGGGAGCGAGTGGCTCGTTGACCCACCTGGTCCCAAACGAACTGATTGGCAAAGCGGTGGTTGTAGGTATCCCGTTTGCCATGCATATAGATTTTGTATCCAGAAAGGGTTTCTTTTACGACCTCTTCCAACGGAGCAGCTCCCTTACTCCGCATGATTTCAGATCCACCATGTAAGACAATAGGGCCAAGGCTGGTGAATAGAAGGGTGGTGGCTAATTTATAGAGATTTTGATCCACTCCCTGCCTTCCGTCAAAGTCCTGGGTGGCAAATTGGTCTGCCAGGGCAAAGTTATCATGAATATCGAGGTAGTTGATTCCACTGAGAGGAGATTTCTCCTCTGGAAAAGAGTTTGTCAGTCCCAACATCACCTTCTCTCTTTCCTCAAAGTTACCTCCTGGCCAACCTCTATCCTTTTGTTTATCTTTAAGCACAAAGACAGGCCCTTTAAACGCATTGCGCGCGTCATCTTGGAAAAAGGTAATGGGGGAATCTTCCTTGTACCAGTCCCAATCGGGATTGGCCTCATATGCGGGATCATTGGAGCCAATCCAAGCTTCACCATACACAATTTTATCGGGGCCTATGGCTTCTCGAAGTGTAATCAAGGTCTGCTGGTCAATTTGCCCTGCCAAATCTATGCGGAAACCATCTACCCCAAACTCTTCAATAAAATGCTTGCACTGGTCAATTAACCAGCGCTGAACCATGGGCCTATTTTCGGTTTTCACCTCATTCCCAAAGTCGCCTATATGTTCAAAATCCTTGGTCCGGTAGTAATACAATTTGTCTAAGACGTTGAAATGAAAGTACCATTCATTTCCATCCATATTCTCTGCCGTATGATTGGGGACAATGTCTATGATTACGGCTATACCTTGGTCGTGGAAGGCCTGGACCAAGTCCCTGAATTCTTCTCGTTCTGAACCGGGTTCATTGCCCTTGGTTCGGTACTTAGACTCCACCGCAAAGGCATGGGAGGTCCGGTAGCCCCACTGGTAGTTCTCTTCGCTGACTCCTTGCTCGATCATGTAGGGATCTTCTCCAAAGGAAGCTCGCCATTCCTCATCAGGATAGTGGAGATACTCTTGGACAGGCATGAGGTGAACTGTATTTATGCCCAGGTCTACCAGATAATCGAATCCTATTTTTTGCCCTCTTCTGTTGGTCAATCCAGGGGTTATCATCCCTTGAAAGGTTCCCTTCAGTTCATCTGATATGGGAAGTTGATCGGTAAAATCTTGTACATGTACCTCATAAGCGATTACATCTTCCAGAGCGGGGATTCCTCCTTCCAAGGGGCTGGCAGGAACTGTCTTTTCCCAAATACGGGTCTTGCCCCAAGTATTGTCGCTTACCCGTCCGTAGGGGTCTGTAATGTGAACCGGATTGGTTTCAAAAAACTCGTTCCCAGGATCGGGGACTCCGTGGACGGTAAAGTCATAATAAATCCCGTGCAGATTTTCTCTAAAAAATGCTTCCCAAACTCCTTGTTCATCCTGAACCATCGAGGTGACCCGATAGGCTTCCACATCTCCCCGTCCTCTATAGAGATAGAGCCGGACCTCTTTGGCTCTGGGAGCAAAAATCCGAATATAGGTTTGGTCCCCAGAAATGTTAGCTCCTAATGGTTTATGAGAATATAGGGACCTAAACCACTGGTCATGCGAGCATATTGTTTTCAGCCCCTGCGAAGGAATTTCTAAGAAATAAATTCGTCCCATATCTATCGCCTCAGATGGGCAAATGAGGGTTTCTGTAGAAGTGTTGGGCAAAACTGTCGCGAGAGGAATCACATTCCCCTGGGCATCTGTCAGTCGATAGGCATTTTTATCCAAAGGCCTAAGCCCTTGGACATTCGCCCAAATGGCAAATTTATTTTGAAGGGCAGCCTCTAATCTAGGCTCGGGACTGACTGACATACTTTTGCTTTCACTTCGATGGTCATTATTGACAGAGTCGGTAGGGTAAAGCCCCCCGAAAAACATACCCGGTAATACTACAAGCAAATACAAAAAATTCATAAACAAACTGATTACTAGATATACATCTCTACTGCAGCAATTTTAGAACGTATTTCGAAGGCAAAAAACATAAAAAGGTGGAGAGAATCACCCCCCACCTTCAAAAAAAATCCCGAAAGCCTTTTTACTTCCCTAAGAATACCCCGAAAGCTGCTTCAATTGTGCCGCATATTTTGCTTTCAAAAGAGGGTTCTTTTGCAATGACTTTTGAATGTAGGCCCAGCCTTCCTCTTCTACCCCATTCCTATAAAGGATGAGTCCATGCAATACCATAATTTCTGGATCCTGGGTTTGGGTCCTGGTGGCAACACGTGAATGTGCCAGTGCCTCTTTGAGTTTGCCCTGCTTGAAATAAATAGATGCCAAGCTGTGGTTTACCCCTATGTGTTGGGGACGTTTTTGGTATTCCTTCTGTACATAGGCCAAGGCCAAGGAATCATTTTCATATAGATCGGCATATACATCGGCGAACTCTAGGTTCATTATGTGTCCATTGGCTTCATCGTCTTGCAACATTTGTACAATCTCGCCGGCCAGCTGCTGCACTTTTTCCCCTTCTCCCAATTCTTTATATATATGTGCTTTCTGCTCATAAAAAGACACCTCAGGAATCATATTACTCGCTTTGTCCAGCAACTCCAAGGCATTTTGGTAGTTCCCTCCTGAAGCATAGACTTGGGCCAATCCCGCTTGGGCGAAGGGATATTTGGGCCTTTCTTGCAGGGCTCGTAGGTACTGTTCTTTTGCCTCCTCTATTCTGCCATAGGCAAAATACAAGTCCGCAAGCGTAAGGCGGCACCAAGCGGCATCTTCTTGCCCTGGAAGCCCCGCCTTAACAGCCAATTTCATTGCCTCAATCGCCCCTTCCACATCCCCGTGGATCTCCCGAATATAGGAGACACGTGCATATGAACGCAAATCGGGACGGATTGCATTCATTTTATCCACCAGTTCTATCGCCTTGTCATAATTTCCTAGCTCTACATGTGCATCTACCAAGGTGCCATAGGTAAGAGCGTGATGGGCATTGTAGGACAGGGCTTGTTCAGCAAAGGAAAGAGCCTCATCAAATTTGTGCAATGACAGCAATACAGATGCCTTTAGAAAAGAAGCTTGGAACTGGTCCTCGTCGGTCTTGGAATAGAGCAGGACCCGATCCAAAATCTGTAAAGCTGCAGGATAATAATGCCCATGTTCACCGGTTACACGTGCTTCCAGCATGAATAGTTGGGCAATCTTGAGGTATACATCCCAATTTTTAGGCTCCTGGACAAGTTGGTTTTTCAACTGATGGTAAGAATCTTTGTAATACATTTCCTCTTCTTCGGAGCCCAGCCCTTCGGGACGGTCGAGGAAGGGAGCTATAGCCCACAAGGGGGCTATAGCTTCTGTAGAACTCTCCAATCGTGGGTTATTACAGGCTTGAAAAAAGCCTACTACCCCCATTAAACTCCAAAATAGGATGGTTTTAAAATTTTCCATTCTCTTCTGTTAATCGTGGTGGATACTTATGGCTTAACCAATTTTATCGAATGAATTTCCCCTGTACCTTCGTTGACCAGTCTGGCCACATATATACCTGAAGCCAAATCAGGGCTGTCCCATTCGATTTCATGCTGCCCCTTTATCTGCTTGCCCTTGAATAAGGTTTGGATAATTTTACCCTCCAGATTCAATAGCTCTATTCGAATTTTAGCCTTTTGGGAAAGGCTGAAAGAAAGTCGGTTATTTTGCGCTACTGGATTGGGAAAGCCTTTTAACTGAGCGGACTGAGCATTCAATCCCAGGCCTATGGGGGCACTATTGGAGGTCAAGCTATTATTCTCTACGCCTGTCCCTCTCCAGGGTAGTTGCACATAGGGAAACTGCTCTCTAAAGGTGGTATCATTTTCTTCCACCCCAGTCGTATAGCTCAGTACATCTAAGAGGTCCTGGGTAACTGGATTGGAGTCTCCCGCCTGAAAATCATCGTACCAAAGTCCAATAGCAGCTAAAACTACCCCACTCACCGCCTGTAGTTCTATTCGAGTGACATCATCCTCCAATCGGCGACCATTGGGAAAGCCATCCATATTGGGGATAAACTCCAAGTCTGTATTGGCATATGTGGGGTCTGTCAATCCCAGGACCGCTGCTTGGATAAGGCCAAGAGAACTGAACTGAGGATTATCCCTATAGGTAGGAGGCACAGCCATGTTCAAGCGAAGCATATCTCCACCGTTGGGGAGAAAGTTATTGACAAAAGGCTTCCCTGCTGCGAGGGGGTTCCCTTCTTTTCCCGTAGCCAACTGGTAGGGAATGACATTGGGGACTCCTGTGTGAAACGCAGGCCACAGGTCAACAGAACGAGGCTTGCCCGAATCGGGTAGAAGAAGGGTGCCAAATACTGCGTCATCCAGGGCCGTACCAGCCAGTGCCTCCGCTCCTTTAAGCCCAAACAACCCGTCTTGCCCATTGCCAAAGTCAAATTGCTGGAGTGCACTTCTCTGAATGCGTAAGGCTGAGAAAGAGGGGACTGCTCCTCCAAACAAGCTGTCATCCATGTACAAGCCTAACTCAGGATTAAAGAAATACTCAAAGTGCTCAGGATTTTCATTGTAAGGGCTCCGGGCATTCCATTCGTCCTTATCTCCAATGGGGATAACGACCTCATTGGTCAAGGGCATACCCAGGCGAGATACCTGTACCCAATCCCCCATATGAGATTCTGTGCCATCTCCATTGAAAACTCGCATGGAGGGTCTACTTGCAGAAGCCCACACCCCTATGACGAAGTCAGAGTCCAAGATATTAGCTGCTTCCGAAACTTTCTTCCCATCCTTTTGAAGGGTTGAAATAGGAACCTGTAGGGCAATCGTACTGACGTTTAATCCTGCTATCGCATCTACATTATTTCCACTCTCTCTAGGAGAATTTCCCAAATCGAAGACGCCTCCCAAATCCACGAAAAAGGGATCATCGGAGGGCCCACAAAATACCTGCTCCCCTGTGGAGGCCATCTGTATGCCCTGGTTGAAGAGCTCTTCATAGGAAGAAGCATTCAATCCCACTGGGCTTTCAATGGACCTTGGCCCTATGTTATAGGGAGGGACCACCCCATTCTCTAAAATGGTCTCAAAATAATCCCCTCCATTCACACTTCTCTCCAGGGTAAAGGTTGTTTTGAGGTTCTCGGCTCCCAGGCGAATATTGAAAAACGTAGTGGGATCTTCATTCGTCTGAGAAAAGGTGAAGCGATAAATAATGTCATCTCCTGCCGTTTCAAGGTCATTGTCAATGTGGATTTCGTATCGCACATTTTCTCCAAATTGGTAATAATTGGGCCCTCCAAAGGGAAATTGCAAGGGAATATAACATGCAATCAAGGTGACGGTTTCCGGATTATCTGGGCTTCGAAAAGCATACAGATCTGTATTATCCGCTAAGGGATCATTTGCAATCAAGGGGGCTTCTCGATGGCTAGAGGCCATCAAGTCAAATGGAAACATACCAAAAAAACATATTCCTAGTACCAGACATAGGCTAGTAAGCCGGGCACAAAACAAATGATTTGTGGACATAATTCTGGGTTAATTTCAATTAATGGTTAATAATTAAGGTTTCAAGTGATGGGTCTCACATCTTACCCTGATTTCCGGATTCAGGGAGAGGCTTAGTCTTATGGCCTGCCTGATCTGATTCCCATCTACAGTAAATAGCGCTATCCACGTTAATTCCTAAGGATGCTTTACCTACGTAAACCTTACTCAATCTGGATGCTAGATTTTTTTTCTTTTTCAGATATTGAACATATATTGGTCTTGGGCCTTCTAAATAATTCTTATTTGGCTGCTGATAAAAATAGTCGAACAGAGATTGAGTCCATCATCGTAGATCTCCTTCAAAAAGGGGACAAGGATGCCATTCCCCTTATTTATTCCAATTACAAAGCGGTCCTATTCGGGAATATCAAGCGGATTGTGAAACGCCAAGAAGTGGCAGAAGATGTGTTTCAGGAGGCTTTGGTGAAAATTTGGAAAAAGCGGGCTCAGTATCAGCCAGAAAAGGGGCGACTATTTACTTGGATGGTTCGAATCTGCCGAAATACGGCTATCGATAAGACTCGCACTAAAGAATTTCAGCAGGCAGCCAACATCCAAAGTTCTAGTGAAAACGTAGCTATTGAAACACTAGGGGGTTCGTATGAAATGAATATCGATCCCATAGGGGTTTTTGACTGGGTGAAGCAACTTGACTATCGCTACCGAGAGGTTATAGAAGTCATTTACTTCAAGGGTTATAGCCATAGGGAAGCAGCCGAAGTGCTGGGAATTCCCCTTGGGACCTTGAAATCTCGTGTTCGCAATGCATTAATGGAACTCAGAAAATTTACTGACCGTTGAATATTGAAGCCTACATAGCATCAGGGATATTGGAGCTCTACGTAGCTGGCCTACTCACCGAAGAGGAGGTTAAGGAGGTACAACGCATATCTGAAGAGCATCCTGAGGTGGGTACAGAAATTCGACAGATTGAAGAGGCTTTGGAAAGCTATGCAGAACATACCACGGATAGTATCCCTCAATCGGATATTTTGAAGGGAGTCATGCAAAAATTGGAAGAAGATAGCCCTCGCAAGCTTCAAACCAATGGCCTTCATGAGCCCCCGGTCATCGAGGCACCTAAAAGCATAAAATCTAGCACCCGAGTGCCTAAAAATACCCGCCCCCCTAAAGATAATGGAGAAGAACTACAAGATTCTGATCTTTCTCCAGAGGAAGAGGAGTTTTTCTTTGGAGAGAAACTAACTCCATCCCAAGGCCCAGAGAAGAGTTTTTTGAGCCGGAACTTCTATCCCATTGCTGCTACCATCTTATTATTGGCGAGTATGGTACTCAATTTCTTTTTATACCAACGACATGAAAATCTATCAAAGGTAGTAAGTACCTTGATGCGGGAATACCATGAACTTAAAGCTGATACCCGCCAAAAAGATGTGCGTCTCGCAGTATATGAAGACAAGACCTATAAAAGGGCCCTAATGGCAGGTACAGAAAGGGCGGAAGACGCTTCTGCTACTGTGTATTGGAGTGCCGAGTCAAATGAAGTTTTTATTAAAATCCACTCCATCCCTACTCCGGCGGAAGGACTACAGTATCAGCTTTGGGCCCTACAAGATGGAGTTCCTGTCAATGCAGGCATATTAGCTAGTAACAACGAATTACAAAAAGTTCTATCCATATCTGGAGAAGCCCAGGCTTTTGCCATTACCCTCGAGCCACGGGGTGGTCGGGAAACGCCAACTCTGGAGCAACTCTATCTCCAGGGAAGTGTAGGGAGCTAATTCCTCCGAAATTCAATTGTATTTCCTCAATTGTTTAAGTACTACCTGGAAATTTTTGGGAAGGGGGGCTTCTAAAGCTAACGGGTCTTCTGAATGAGGATGATGAAAGTTGATGCCTTTGGCATGCAAGAGAAACCCATGATTTATGGGACGCTCTTCCTTTCTACCACTCGGTTTATAGTTCCGCTTCATCTGAGATAGAAATAAATCTTCTCCCCCATATAATTTATCTCCTACAATAGGACTCCTAATGGCAGCCAAGTGTACGCGTATTTGGTGGGTGCGACCTGTTACCGGTTCGCACTCCAATACAGTATGGCTACGAAAGTACTCCACGCTGTTTATGATGGTTAGCGCCTTCTTTCCCTCTTGCATATCTACGTGTACACGCTTATTGGTAGAAACAAGAAGGGGTAGATCAATTTCATATTGCTCAAAATTCTGGACTCCCGAAACCAGGGTCTGGTATCGTTTTTTGACTTTTCGATGCTGAAATTGTATAGAAATGCTTCTATAGGCTTCCATAGACTTGGCCATAAGTAGCACTCCAGAAGTCATCTTATCAATACGGTGACATAAGTGCAGATCCGCAAAATAGGCTTTGCCCATATCTTGGAGGCTTTTGGCCTCCTTGTCTGCCAGACTGGATAAGCCTACTGGCTTATTCACGGCCATTATATAGTCATCTTCATATAGGATCAGGTCCTCAAAAACAATTTTTTTCGCCATTCGGTCTTTCCCTTAATTCTATCTCGTCTCACGGATTCCCAAGGCTGTTCCCTCTCTCCTCTTTGCCTTATGCGATACTACAAAGGGGAGGTCTGGTTTCCAATTTTTCCCTACCTTCCAGATAAAATGAAAGAACATGTGATGGTAGCTCCCTTGGATTGGGGACTCGGCCACGCCACCAGATGTATTCCCTTAATTGACCATTTACGGGAACGGGGGCTGCAGGTTTATCTGGGAGGAGCAGGAGATAGCTTGAAGCTCCTCAAAGAGGCTTATCCACAACTTCCTTTTTTGGAGTTACCTGCTTATAAGGTTTCTTATTCCTACAATTCTCGACAAACCCGCAAAATTGGCCAGCAAGTCCCTCGACTTCTTCGAGTTATTCGACAGGAACACCGCACCCTCAAAAAATGGATGAAAACTCACCCCCTCTCAGGGATAATCTCAGATAATCGATATGGATGTTGGCAGCCAGAGCTCCCCTCCGTTTTCCTCTGCCACCAACTCAGCCCCCAACTCCCTCAGTCCTTATCCTTTTTTCAGTATCCCCTTTCCCGTCTTCACCTGCGTTTTGCAGGGAACTTTCAAGAAATATGGATCCCCGATTTTCCGGGAGAGGCTTCTCTATCTGGGAAAATGTCTCGACCAGTTAAAGACCTTCCCCACATGTGTCACCTGGGCCCACTTTCCAGGTTCTATGGCTATGCCCCCCCTAACCATGATATTTCTATGGCTTCCTTATCGGGAAAAAAACCCTATCTCTTAGCCGTTTTATCCGGTCCAGAGCCTCAGAGGAGCCTCCTTGAAGAAATGATAAGGATACAAGCACAATCCCTCGATAAACCTTGCTGGATAATACAGGGAAAATGGGAGTCATCTTCTGTCCAGACTAAGGGTAATTGCACCCTAATTCCTCATATGCACCAGCATGATTTATACCTTGCCCTCCAACAAGCGGAGTGGGTCCTTTCTCGTTCTGGCTACAGCAGCCTGATGGATTTTTCAGCTTTGGGGCTCAAAAAAGTTATCCTGGTACCCACCCCTGGGCAGACCGAACAAGAATACCTGGCACACAGGATGAAACAAAAAAACCTGGCTCATATTGCCTTACAATCGAGATTGAAGCTCAGGGAAATTTTAGCAGATCCTCCCCTTGTAAAAGGTTTTGAAACTTCCGAGAAATCCCCTTCTTTTATGTCTGTAGTTGATGAATGGTTATGCCGCAGATCCAAATAGACGATATAGAAATACCCCTGATGATGGAGCGTTCCCAAGGAAGGCGCATACGCTTACGAGTCCATCCGGAATCTCTCGCTTTAGTCGTCAGGACCCCCAATGGCAAATTATCCCGAGAAGCAAAAGCCTTTATAGAGCAAAAGGAGAAATGGATCCTCAAAACCTACCTGAGGCTTTCTGAAATGGACCAAAAAAAACAGGCTTTCTGGGAAATGCTCCGCTCAGGGGAAATGCTCTATCTGGGGGAAAAACATCGAATTCGGGTTTTCTACAAATCAGCCTTCCAAGCTCAGGTAAAAGAGGGAGAAATTCACCTGGGAATCCGCAAAAGCGGAAACGAAAAAGTCCATGTGTCACATATTAAAAAGATGCTGCGCCTCCTGGCCAAGGAGTATCTCGTCAGCCGGACCCAGGACTTGGCCGAAAAAACAGACTCAGAGCTGAACAAGATTTTTGTCAAAGACCAAAAGACCAAATGGGGAAGTTGTAGTGGCAAGCGCAACGTGAACCTGAACTGGCATTTGATTCTGCTCCCTCCCCCCCTGGTAGATTACCTGATCATACACGAGCTCATGCATCTACGAGAAATGAACCACAGCCCCGCCTTTTGGCAATGGGTGGGGACCTACTATCCGGCATACAAACAAGCCCAAAAAGCGCTTCACGGATATGACTGGGTGATAGGGGTCTTGGATAGGCCGAGGTAGGGGCGGTTTATTGGTCGTTAGTCCAAAGAAAAAGAGCGAGGGGAGAGGAGTAAGGGTTTAGGTAAAAAAAATTCACCCAACTCTCACCTAACTGCTCGCCCCTCTTTCCTATTCAAGCTGCGGACTATCTAACTTTTCCCTATCTTATATCCCATGACTACTAGCTTGCTCAAACAAAACCGCCTGGTTTCGCTGGACCTCTTTCGTGGCCTGACCATGTTCTTACTGCTGGCCGAGGGATCAGGCCTTTATGAAGCGCTTTCAGAATTATTCCAAGAAGGAAGTATAGGGGCCCAAGTTATGAAGCAGTTTCACCATCACCCCTGGCATGGCCTTCGCTTTTGGGATTTAATCCAGCCATTCTTCATGTTCATAGTAGGGGTCGCTATGTGGTTTTCAGTAAATAAACGACTCCGAGAAGGTACGAGAGCTCAGGTCAATACCCACATTCTGCGAAGATGCCTGATCTTATTGGCTTTGGGTGTCACCTTACATATTGGATACAATCAACAGTTGGTGTGGGAACTCTGGAATGTCCTTTCTCAACTATCGGTTACCATCCTGATTGCCTACCTCGTTATGAGATTTTCCTACCGCGATCAATTGTTGTTTTCTCTGGGGCTACTGCTATTGACAGAAATTCTCTACCGATATACGGGCATCGAAGGCTATGATCAGGCCTTTGTCAAGGACCACAATTTTGGCTCCTATATGGATATGATCCTCATGGGGAAAATCAATCCCGGTGGGGGATGGGTGGCTATCAATTGTATTCCAACGGCGGCTCATACGATCTGGGGCGTGTTGTGCGGGAAGCTTTTATCGGAAAAATGGTCTCACAGGGAAAAGATTCGCTACCTGCTCATAGGGGGAATCACGGGGTTGGTATTGGGGTATGGGCTGGATTTGAGTGGGATAAGCCCCATCATCAAACGCATTTGTACCTCTTCCTTTGTCCTGGCTTCCGGTGGCTGGGCACTCTTGGGACTGACCTTGTTTTATTGGATTTGGGATGTCAAAAGTTTACACAAAGGATTTCCCCTTTTCATTATCGTGGGAATGAACTCGATTTTTGTTTATGTATTCATGGAAACGATTGGAAAACAGTGGTTTAATCCTTTTTTCAAGATCTTCTTTCGCGACAGTATAGGTACATGGGGAATCGAGGAGGTCTGGGTCAACTTATTTTCAGCCGTGTTGAGCCTAGCCTTTGTCTGGTATTTGGCCTGGTGGCTGAATAAAAGGAAGATCTTTATCAAGGTGTGATCAATAATTTTCCTCCCATTGGTACCTACAGACTACCCACCACCGACTACGGACTATTCTCCCTTCTTTTGCTTTTGTATTAATAAATCATTAAGCTAAGGTTAATTATTCTTCACCTTTCTGGGTGAACACCTTCATTTATAACCATTAATAAGAACATTATGGCCGTTATCAAGGTAATTGAGATCATGTGTAACTCCAAGAAAAGTTGGGAGGATGCCGTTGCAAATGGGGTCAAGAAGGCTTCGGAATCTATTAA
This sequence comes from Bacteroidia bacterium, assembly GCA_965263105.1. Lineage (GTDB taxonomy): Bacteria > Bacteroidota > Bacteroidia > J057 > J057 > JBCCTX01. The sequence goes on from CBDHGL010000006.1 coordinate 484,725, forward strand.
CGATATCCGTTCTGCTTCTGTCCAGCACCAAAGTGTGGTGGTCGATAAGGGGAAAGTCAAAGAATACCGCGTAAATCTCAAAGTTTCCTTCGAGGTGAAGTAAAAAATAGGAGGTCCCACTTCCGGCCTAGCCAGTGTGGGACCTCAACCTTTCCCTTTCCGTATTTAAGACGGAACAAATGGGATTATTCCTTTTGATGCGACAAAATAGTTCCGTGTGAGTAGAACCTTCTTAATTTGAAGAAGAACTTTTCGTAGTCACCAATTTTCCTCCAATACTATAACCTATAGCTAATTGGACAGTATTCACTGGAAGTCTGTTCCTTGCATATCGGGCCTGCCTGTATATATATCGAAGTTCCAGATGCCAGGGCGAGCCAAAATAATAGGAGGCTTTTAGGATTCCGAGTCCTTCAACGGTTTCGTAGCCATTATCTGCTAAATCATTTAACGATTCTCCATTTTCGGTTACTCCTGTTAGCACGCTAAAACCTGCACCAGCTCCAACCGAAAGGTTTTTATCAAAATTGTATTTGATAGTTGAGGGAAAAACTTCAAAATAAGTCAAGGAAAAGTTCGTCTGGAACCTATCAAATTCCATTCTTGAGAATACTATCTCAGGTTCATAGTAAAAGCGTCTTTGTTGTATGAAGACAAATTCTTCATCGGGCTGGGGAATGTCATTATATGGAGGAGGTAGGTTTCCGATAAAGTCTTGTAGAGGTGTCAGAGATAAGGGCCGCCTATTCAAACTGATACTTACAAAAAAATTATTTCCAAGGGTTCCCCCAAAGTCTTGTTCTGCCACCCCTAATTCTCTATTTAATCCAGCCTTGATGGTAAAAGACTGTTGGGAGTTTTTAATCAGGCTAATATCCTCTACGGGAAAAAAAGGAATTGCTTCTTGTGGAGGAATAATCTGGGCAGAACGGACACTTCGGGCTCCACTCTTTCCGGATACTCCATTCTCATCAACATTGGGGGGCCAATATTGCGCATCTACTTGTTGACATAAAAAAATAAAAATTCCTAACAATAAGTAGGAAGGAAGGGATATAATTAACTTCATAGTGAATGGGTTATAAGAATTGTAGGGCTCTAAATATAAATTTATTACGGATTTTCGGCAAAGATTAAATTTTCCTAGCTTTAAATGGAACTTTCTATACATTTGACGCCTTTCTAAGTGATATTTCCACTTTAGAAGCGCATTTTAAAATAAATATGCGAAGCCTTTCCATATATAGTCTGGGTTTGATATCCCTGGTCTTCTTTGTTAATTGTGGTTCAGACTCAAGCTCTCCCTTAGTGAGCCAGGCTGTAGGCTCAGATATTGATTCTACAGATTGTACAGCCCTATTTGAAGCAGGAATTATTCAAAAAGCCGCACCTTGTTTTGAAAGGAGTCTGACTGCCATGTCTCCTGACTCCTCCTCTTATATTTCTGACGCAGTTAATTTAAGCGACTGCTATTTATTAATGAGGAAGGCAGGACAAGCATTAGCCACACTCCGAAACGTGGACTCTTTATTCAAAGAAGTACCTTTAAATTCCTTAAATAAGGCCGAATATACTCGCTTCAAGCATATCCTGGCAAATTCTCTAACTTCAGAAGGATTTACAACTTACAAACAAAGAAATTACGAACGCTCACAAAGGCATTATGATAGTGCCATGCACGTTTTTCAAGAAGTAATCAATTTATATGAAGGTGGGCCTGGGGACTCTACAAACCACATAGGTCTGGTAAAAACCTGGAGAGACCTTAGCATACACTATTCCTACCGAGGCCTGGTCGATAAGTCCATCAATTTCTCCAAAAATGCCTTAGAAAAATTACGGCAAAATAATATAGTGGATGTACCCATTGAAGGTTTCCTCCTTAGATTACTGGCCTATGTTTATGAATATGATGTTGAATGGGACTCATCTAGAATCTATATAGAGGAACGGATAGATTTCATGCTTTCTCGCTCCCCTGGTGATACTACTGCTGGTATAATTAGTGATTTCACCTTCCTAACTAAGTGCTTTATCAATGAACATCAATACGATTCCGCGCTGGTCTACTCGGATATAGTTGAAAGGTGGCTGGTGCATCATCCAAAGAATGATTCCCCAGTCCTGAGGTACTTATGGTTATTAAATTTAGGTAAGATCTATCAAGGCTATGGAGATTATCCCCGAGCTCTGAGTGCTTTTAATCAAGCCCTACAGAAAGCTGTTAGCTACAGAAGCCCTAATCACGAGGCCATCGCCTGGGGGCAAGTCAGTCCCTTGAACCTGATTATGGGAAAAGATCGAGAAGCCTTAGAAGCTGCCATAAAGGTTTTATCTGTGCATGATGTAAAATCAACACTCCCCGACACCCAGCAACAACTGATTGAGGCTTTTCTAAATAAAAGTGAAGCCCAATTAAATTTGGGCCAAATGGCATTTGCTCAGCTAAACTTGGATAGTGCCCAATGGATGCTAGATAATATGACTCATACCTCCAGGGTGACTGAAAAATATCTTGGTAAGATATATGCGACTAGAGGGAAACTATTAAAGGAGCAAGGTAACTTCATTGACTCAGAGATTTCCTCAAATAAGGCGATTAATCATTACCAAAAACTTTTTGGAGCTAAGTATGAAGGGATTGGTGAGGCTTATATTAACCTCAGTCGTCAAGCCTGGCAACAAAAGAAACTGAATCTCGCATGGAATTACGCTCAAGATGCCTTATCTGCAGTTGTTATTACTCCAGTTACCCCCAATATTTCAAAAGAACTCTCTGTTCAAGGGGATTTAGTCCTATCCTATTCCGTACTAGCGCAGGCTTATGACCTAGCTGCTAAGGTATTAATCGAAAGGTATTCTCGACGGGGTGAAATTTCTTTGTTATACCAGGCATTGGATCAATACCGAAAGGCAGACCAATATTTGAGTTCCAATATGTCTCAACTTGCCACGGAAAGCTCCATCCTTGCCTTTCGAAATTCCTGGTATTTTTTATATGAAGAAGCCATACAGACTTCCATAAAATTGTGGAAACTTGATCCTAGCTCACATGCCTTGGATTCGGCTTACCAATATGCCGAGAAAAGTAAGGCTCACGTCCTGCGACAGAGTCAACAAGATTTCCTCGCAAAATCAGAAGCCGGACTTAATTCTACTTCTTGGGAACAAGAGCGTAAGCTAAAACAAGATTTAGCTTTTGCCAGAACAGCCTTAATAAATGCCAGTTCCGAGGACTTACCAGAACTGGATAAACGACTATATCAGGCAAGAGAAGCTTATATTGCCTATGTCAAAGAGTTGGAAGAACAGTATCCCAAATATTATGAATTAAAATACAAACTACCCATTTCCTCGATACCCCAAGTCCAAACAACCTTGTCCCCTGATCAGGTATTCATTCAGTATTTTGATGGGGAGACCACCCTTTATCAATTTGTAATAACATCTGATTCTAGCTGGGTTCAAACTCTCCCCAAAACCAATGAACTTGTCCTTGCTGTAGATTCTCTTCAACAGATAATTTCTGTTAATCCCAAAGAAGGTATTGGATTTGATTTAGCCTGGGACCTCTATAGAAATTATGGATATCGGGTGTACGAGGAATTGTACCAAGAACTTATGGGAGATCTGAAGGAAAAAAAAGAGGTAAAAATTGTTCCTGATGGAATACTGATGAAAGTTCCCACCAGTGCTCTACTTACTCAAGCCAACTTTGAAGACCCACTTGATCCTCCCTATTTCCTAAATGATGTCACAATAAGCTATGATTTTTCGGGGACCACCCATGTCTCCGGGGCAAGAAAGACACATGCACAAAATGGCCCCCTTAAGATCCTTGGAGTAACACCCGATTTTTCTGAGGTTGAACTCGTTAACCTCGATCGAACTACCGAAGGGTTAAGAAAAATTAAAAAGCGAGTTTCTGGTAAATTTCTGGAAGAGAGAATGGCTACAAAAGCCAATGTATTGAAGCACATCCAAGAGTATGGTATTCTTTATTTTGCTACCCATGCCCAAATGGATACCACTTCTCCCCTCTTCTCCAATTTGGCTTTTACCCCAGAAAAACCTCCCATGGATAAGGAACGGGATTTCTTATATGCATATGAGCTGTATAATTATTCCTTAAAGGCCCACCTTACGATCTTGGGGGCATGTGAAACGGGTGTTGGGGCTTATGAACGGAGTGAGGGGATGATCAGTTTGGGTCGTGCCTTTGCCTATGCAGGATGTCCTTCTCTGGTCATGAGTCTGTGGAAAGCACAGTACATTACGACTTCTCTTGATATCCTGCCGGGTTTTGTGGAAAATCTTACCAAGAAACACAGCAAGGCCAGGGCCCTACAGGAAGCCAAAAAGGAATTTCTTGCTAAGGCCAAAGAAAAGGGGTGGAGAGAGGATTTGTTTCCCTATGCCTGGGCGACCTTTATCTCCGTGGGAAACCAATCCCCTCTTGATTTAGCTAAGCCAGGTTCCTGATCCCAAAAAGCTCAATGCGGTTATTGGGGCAAGCTTAAGTTCCTAGTATGTACGGTTTAGGGCCCTGTATTTCCCTATCAAGCAACAATAGAGATGGCTGCTAACGTATCAGCCCTAATAGTTCCTGGGCCTTATCCACCAAATGTTGTTGCTCCCGACTTTGTACCTGGTAATCCCCGATTGACTGCAAAATGGGGATTGCCTTTTCCTTTTCCTTGAGTTGGGTATACACCAAGGACAAATACCATTGGGCATCCAGCTTCAGCCCACCCGTTTCTGCCGTCAACACCTCCTGGAAAAAAGGAATAGATTCTCTAAGTTGACCGAGTTGGGCATAGGATACTCCGACAAACATATTAAGCTTCTCTTGCATCTCGGAGGTATTCCCCTCTGCCAAGGCTGCTTTTAATACCGGGAGGGCCTCCTGATACCTTTCCGCTCGATATAAGCCCAGGGCTTCATCGGAAGTGCTGGACATCTGGGCCTGGGGTTCATAATGAACCATACTCTGTTGAGCAAATTGCATGGCCGGGGATTGGAAGAAGCTTCCTCCAAATAGCACCGCAGCAATCCCTAAAATTAGAATAAAAGAGGCCGCAAGCTTCACCCATTGTTGGGTATACCAGGGACTCTCGATGGCGGATGATGGCTGCAAGGTCTTTGCAGTTTCCCAACTGCTGCTACCAGGGATCGGTTCAAATAAGTCAATCGGATCTGTGGATTGGACTTTCTCTGCGCGAATCTGACGTACTTCTCTTTCCAGGGCTTTTTCAAAATGTTGCTCTGCATGGGCAAATTCCTGAATGCTAGCAGGTTCCTCAGCATAACTCTCCTGGAGAATGGCTAAAGTCTCCTGGTAAAGGGGGTTATCCTTCAGAAATTCCTCCACAGAGTCTCGTTCTTTGGGACTTAAGCGATTTTCAATGTAGGCGCTTAACTCTTCCAGAGATAGAGACATCCGGGAAGTAGAATCGTGGCTTTTTTGTGTCTTTTTCATTGTCGTGGCTTCAAAATAGTTACTTAAGTCTGGAAATAACCCTCAAAGTCATTTCCGAGCTTGTCTCTCATCTTTTTGTAGGAGCGTTCCAATGCTCCGAATACTTTTTTCTTCATGTGGTTAATAAAATCTGGACAATCTACCTGTTCCTTCTCAGGATAAAGACCCAGGACGCTAGGGTCAATCTGTTTGGCAATTTCGGCGGGCTTCAAGCCCTGGCTTCTAAAGCGAAGACAAGTAAATTCCATCTCGGATAGCGTCCCCTCCTGGAAATATCCAGCCAATTTTTGTTCGGCCAGGGGATTATCAATGATAAACCCCCACTTATCTTCTTCCTCCTTGAAGGAATTTCCCTTACGGATTACCGCATTTTCATATCCCTCCCTTACCTTGTGTTTGCCAAGTTCATCTTTGTGCTTATTCTTTACCATGGTTACTAAAAACCCGCTGAAATTTTGAACGTTCAAGTCCTTGAGTTTTGCAACCAGACGGATAAATAAATCGTGCACAAAATCTTCAACAGCTTCATGGTTTTTCAAATAGCTGTAACTAATAGCAACAATAGGAGTTTTGTGGCGCTTCATGAGAAAACATACAATCAACTGATCGCTTGTTTCCTTGTATTGTTCAAGCAAAGCTTCATCGGATAGCTCGGCCCACTCCTGTGGGTAGCTTCCGTGATCAAAAAAATACATAGCAGCTCTATTCATGGTCGTTACGTGTGGTGTGTAGAATTAAAACTGGGGTGTGTCACTTAACGATGATACGATTAAATTAATTGTTCATTTTTTCAAAATAGATGAAAAATAGTTGGTTAAATAATTGAATCAAACAATATGTTGGGTTGTGCTCTCGGGATAAAGACGGACTGCCCAACTGAATTCCTTTTCAAGAAAACATTTTTTTTAAAAGGAATTTTGGACCTGCATTCGTCTATTAGATTGAAAGGCTAATATATGAATACCCCAGCCCAAACAGCCATAAGCCTTTTATGAGATTCTGGTCTTGAGACTAGAACAAATTTTCCTACCTGTCCCCAAATACTTCTGTCAGATTTCCTCCCAGGTTATCTGGCAGATTTTTATTTAGCTGGTTATTAAACACTTATGAGAAGTTATTTCTATCATTCCCAATTTTCAGCCAAAATCGTAATTTATGCTTTCGGAATTAAAAGATTGACTGTCACTTGCTTTTCTCAACAAAACCCCTAACTTGTAATTTATCCTTCCACTTTAAAACCTAAGCATATGACAATTACCTTCAATGAACTTCGTAGAATCAAAGACAGTTTACCTAATGGTAGCATGCACAGAATTGCCCGGGAACTAGGTTTGAATGTTGAGACTATTCGAAATTATTTTGGAGGAGAACATTATGACAGAGGGGAATCAATGGGATTTCACATTGAGCCTGGCCCCGACGGAGGAATTGTACATTTACAAGACGGCGAAATAATCGACATGGCCAAGCAGATGCTTACGGGCACAGCTGGTCAGGCTTGATTATTTTCAAGGACTACTCTACTACGATGAACAGAAGAAGAGGTAGGCCGTCAGGGTCAGCCTCTTTTTTTATTCCTCCCAATTCATGCTTCGCTCTACAGCCTTCTTCCAACCTTTATAGAGCTTTTCTCTTTTTTCCGTATCCATTCCCGGGCTAAAAGAGGCTCCTACCTGCCAATTTTTTCGAATATCTGATTCTTCCCAGTAGCCCACTGCCAGACCCGCGAGATAGGCGGCACCCAGTGCCGTTGTCTCCACTACAGCAGCTCTTTCCACCGGTTTTCCCAATATATCCGACTGAAATTGCATCAATAAATTATTGTTGGTAGCTCCTCCATCTACCCTAAGGGTTTGTAAGGAGGTATTAGCATCCTGCTCCATAGCACCAATTACATCACGAGTTTGGTAGGCAAGACTTTCCAGCGTAGCCCGAACCAGGTGAGATTTGGTGGTACCACGCGTAAGTCCCAGAATCGCTCCTCTGGCATACATATCCCAATAGGGAGCCCCCAGCCCCACAAAAGCAGGTACTACATAGACGCCCTCTGTATCGCTCACTTTGCTACTTATATATTCTGAGTCCTGGGCTTCATCGATTATTTTCAAGCCATCACGCAACCACTGAATGGCCGCTCCAGCAACAAAAATAGAACCCTCCAGGGCATAGGTAACCTGCCCATTTAAGCCCCAGGCGAGGGTAGTCAAGAGACCATTCTGAGAAGTTACCCCTTTGTTTCCTGTATTCATTAGAAGAAAGCAACCTGTCCCGTAGGTATTCTTACTCATTCCGGGATCAAAACAGGCCTGACCAAATAAAGCTGCTTGCTGGTCTCCCGCTACTCCCCTAATGGGGATGCTGTGTCCGCCAAACCATTTGGGAGCTGTAGATCCGAAATCCCCACTTGAGTCGCGAACTTCGGGTAAAACGGAGGCAGGGATAGATAGCTTATCTAAAATCTTTTCATCCCAAGTTAGCTGATGAATATTATAGAGCAAGGTCCTGGAAGCATTGGAGTAATCTGTAGCGTGCACCTTCCCTTCCGTAAGATTCCAAATCAGCCAGGTATCGATGGTCCCAAAACACAGGTTACTAACATCTAAGCCAGGATTCTCTTTCCTCAGGTGATCGAGTAGCCACTTTACTTTCGTCCCGGAAAAATAGGCATCTACTACAAGACCTGTATTTTCACGTATATAGGGTTCCATTCCATCAGCCTTGAGTTGGTCGCAAATGGCGGCCGTTCGACGGTCCTGCCAGACGATGGCTTTATGGATAGGCTTACCGGTATTGCGGTCCCAAATGACGGTTGTCTCCCGCTGGTTGGTTATTCCAATCGCAGCTATCTGGGACGGGCTAGTTCCCGTATCCGAGAGCACTTGCTGAGCAACCTCCATCTGAGTCCGAATAATTTCCTCCGCATCGTGCTCTACCCAACCGGGTTTTGGGAAAAACTGTGTGAATTCTTTCTGAGCTACGCCCTGAACAGATCCTTGTTGATCGAAGAGGAGTGCACGGGAACTGGTGGTTCCCTGGTCGAGTGCGAGTATGTAGGTTTGAGGCATGGTAGAATGGTTTATAGTCCGTGGTCGATAGTACTCTGTCAATTAAATATTTATATGATTTCTTTCTTCTTTATATCTTCTTTTTTTTAGTTCAGGTCTCTGCTTATTTTCAATGGTCTTCATGAGCCCTTCGGGGTTGCCGAAAAAAAAAGAATCAAAAAAATCTCGCACGAATAAACCAAGGCCCTCCCTGCAATGCCATCCTCCCCGCATTCGTGCACTCCAGCACACTCAAGCATGATTCTCATGCAACTGACAAATGACTATCAACTTCGTTGACACTGTAATAGTCGACGGTTTTTTCGCACCTTTTGGTGCATGGTCGCATAGAAGTCTATCGACTAAATAGTTTTATATTTTATAGTCCATGGTCGAAGTTAACAGTTCTTTCTAGGTAAGCACCTAGAGGAAAGAGAATTGTCAAGTACTCCATTAATAAATTCGCTCCAATCTCCTCGCCCCCTAAACCTGTGGACTGGATCTGTCGACTCTTAACTTCTCTATACCGGCTGCATATAAAGTTCCCTGCGCTGCTCCTGGACCGTCTCATCTTTCAGGTAATCGTCATAGGTCATGAGCTTGTCTAGCATCCCATTGGGGGTAATCTCGATGATTCGGTTGGCGACTGTCTGCATAAACTGGTGATCATGTGAGTGAAACATGACCATCCCAGGATAATCGATCAAGGAATTGTTGAAAGCTGTAATGGTCTCCAGGTCCAAGTGGTTCGTCGGCTCGTGGAGCATGAGAAAGTTGGGGGCAGCCAACATCATTCTGGAAACCATACAACGCACTTTTTCTCCTCCAGACAGTACCGTACATTTTTTCTGTGACTCCTCCCCAGAAAAGAGCATTTTCCCCAAAAATCCCCGGACAAAGGCTTCTTCTTTATTGGTAGAGTACTGGCGCAGCCAATCTACCAAGTTGATATCGTCCAGGAAATACTCAGAAGAGTCGTTGGGCAGGTAGGCTGAGGTTATGGTAACCCCCCATTTGTAAGAGCCTTCATCCGGCTCTATTTTCCCATCCAGGATATCAAAGAAACGCCCAATTGCCAAGCTATTTTCAGACAGAATGGCAATCTTATCTCCTTTATTTACTTCAAAAGAGACATTTGAGAATAGCTTATCAGAACCGTGCTTAGCAGCCAGTTGTTTGACCTCCAGGACCTGCTTACCCGCTTCTCGTTCTGGCTGGAAAATAATCCCCGGGTAGCGGCGAGTCGAAGGCTGTATATCTTCTAGGGTCAGCTTTTCTAGTAATTTTTTGCGGCTTGTGGCTTGTTTGGACTTAGAGGCGTTGGCACTAAATCGCTCGATAAAAGATTGAAGCTCCTTCCGCTTATCTTCTACCTTCTTCTTCTTGTCTGCAAATTGACGAGCGGCCAATTGACTGGAATGGTACCAGAAGGTATAGTTTCCTACAAACTGCTTAATCTTTCCAAAATCGATGTCTACGATATGGGTACAGACCTCATCCAGAAAGTGTCTGTCGTGTGAAACGACAATTACGGTATTCTTGAAATCAGCCAGAAAGTCTTCCAACCAACTTACTGTATGAATATCCAAGTCGTTTGTAGGCTCATCAAGCAATAGGATATCGGGATTCCCAAAAAGGGCCTGAGCCAGAAGTACGCGTACTTTCTGAACCCCTGTCAGGTCCGACATGGGCTTGTCGTGCAGCGCTTCTTCAATCCCCAGGTTACTGAGCAACTCGGCTGCATCACTTTCGGCATTCCATCCATTCATATCCTCGAATGTTCCACTCAACTCACCCGCCCGAATTCCGTCTTCATCACTAAAATCTTCTTTGGCATAGATGGCATCCAACTCAGATTTGACTTCCCACAGAACTTCATTCCCACGGATTACCGTCTCCAGAACAGGATAGGCATCGTAGGCATTGTGTTCCTGTTTCAATACACTCATCCGCATCCCCGGCTGTATATGAACCCCACCTGTGTTGGCGTCGATGTCGCCAGATAGAATCTTCAGGAAAGTAGATTTCCCAGCTCCATTGGCTCCGATGATGCCATAACAATTGCCCGGAGTAAATTTTAGGTTTACTTCTTCAAACAAGGTCCGCTTACCAAAGCGGAGAGATAAATTTGATACTTCAATCATGAATCTAGGCTATCTTTAATTCTCCTTCCAGAATTCGGGCGCAAGTTAAAAAAATTGAAGGGGCTTTCCTTACATTTTGACCAATTTCAACCATTCATGCTCATATTTTCGCAGAATATGTAAATAAAATTATTCAATATGATATTATTTCTTCTTTTGTATTAAATCCCACATAATCTTAGTTCATGCCTGCGTTACTGTTAAGCGTATTTGCCCTCTTTATCTTGTACACCTTTATGTATATCAATTTGAAGAAAGAACGTACCCGAAAAGACTGAAAATTGTAATTTGAGAGATGTTAGGTTTTTTCTAAAAATTGTGCTTGCATAGCAAATTGCTTTTGTCTACTTTGTGTTTAGTGCTAATAGTCCTTTTGTATAGGGTTTGAAATCAAACTTCCTTAAAGCTGGTAGGGATATTCTATTGGATAATTTTATGTTTACCATAAGCTTTTTAGGTTGAAGAAAAATTTTTTTTCGTAAATTTCTCCAAGATAGATTTCAGGCCCATTGCATCAAGGAACAAAACGGAATCATGTCTAGTATACACACGGTCAACAAAGAATCCATTATTGAACGATTCAACCTCATCTATGCGGTGATCTTTGTTGGGGTCCTCATTTCTCATATCAGCATCCCTGAAATACCCATCTGGTCCCTGCTATTGTGGCTGACCAAACCGTTGATTATGATTTCGCTGGGGTACCTCTTTGTCAAAATCGAGGGTCCTCTGCTCGATCGTAAAAATCTGATATTCTTAGGCGCTATTGTAGCCTCCTTCCTTGGAGATGTCATCTTACTTTTTGAAGGGGAAGTGGCCTTTCTCATAGGGGTAGCTGCTTTCTTTATTGCTCAACTCATGTATGCCTGGGTATTTGCTCAAGAAGGGAGTTGGAGAGTTTTTCGGGAAATAGGAATCCTTTTTATCATCGGATACGGCGTTGGCCTCATGCATTTTCTATGGCCCTACCTGGAGTTTATGCGTATTCCCATTAGCATCTATGCCAGTGCCATCACCGTTATGGGTGTTTGTGCCCTTAGCCGCAAGCCGAATGTGAGCCGCAAAAGCTTCGGATGGGTGGTCATTGGAGCCTTTTTCTTTATCATCTCAGATAGTTTGATCGCCATCAATCGCTTTGTGTTTGATATTCCCTTGAGGCAATTTACGGTCATGGCTACCTATATGTTAGCCCAATACCTGATTGTTTTAGGATATATCAGGAGATAGGCTTGCGTATAATTGTCTACGCTTAAGGTCTCGCCCATCCATTCTCTAAGACAAATTGTACCCGTTCCCGCTGATCATAGGTGAAGCACCTATAATTTCGGTTGATAGACATGTGATTGTTCATTCGAAAGACAGGCCCTTCACAGGAAGCGACGAGGCTAAATGGGCCTATTCCCTGGCTCAAATCTGGCACAAAGGTATCCGGGGCAAAATCACCCAAGCGATTGCAGGGATATTCAAAGGTGTCAAATAATCCTAAGTAATAGCCCATACGATTAACAATGTAGTCGGGGTGCTCGGTCAAAACAGAGATAGATCGAAGCAGGATATGCTGAGAAATCTCCTCTGGGTTATTAACCGGGATTCTGGGATTCGGAAATTCCAGGGATAAGAGGCCATCCATTTCCCCGAATTCCAACAAAGGGGCATTGACTAAGCCTCTAGCATCTGACCCCTGCCCTTCATCTGAGGGATTGACCTCGGGAAATTCAAATCCATAAGAATTCGCTAACCAAATATTCACATAGGCCTCTGGATCCCAGCCATATGTTTCTTCTAGTGACTGGAATAGGTTGAGGGTAAGTTCTGGAAATTCATTATCTGGCGACGGGATATTCTGAAGGCCGGGGGAGGCTAGAGAGAATCCATCTGGATCCCTAGCTGCCAATTCAAAGCGGAGAAATAAATCTACTGCATTGGGATTGAGATCCCCAGCAATTACCTCTTCCCGCGTAAAAACTTGCCTATTGAAGGAAGCATTGAGGGTGTCAATAAGCTTCTGCAAATCCCCAGAAAGCAAGTCTACCCCGTAGTTATGAAATACTACAGGTATGGTTTGTAGAGGATAGGACTTTTCTTCCCGAACTGTCACAGTAAGGGTGTTAGAACTAAGACTAGGAGTCTCTACTCGTATCAAGTATTGACCCGCTTCATCAAAATGAATCCTACTAATAGCAGGTACGGGCTGATCATTGATAATCAGGGTGAATCCCGATTCGTCCACTTCAACGCTTCGACCTCCCACATCCACTTGAACAGCAAAATCTCCTGTCAGAGACCAATCATTTGTTGTCAAAAAGGAATAGCCATCGTAGGCAAGGCTTAGACTCTCAGCATCTTCCTGTAAATCCAGTACTTCCACTTGTACTTCGTTACTTACAATACCATCAAATTGGGCTATGATAGTATATATGCCTCGTTCAGTGGGAATGAATTCATTACTTCCAAGAGGCTGACCGTTTACCAAATACTCAACTGCTGCATTTTCGACCCTTTGGGAAGAACCATCAAGGACATCTACCTGGATCCGTACGGTATCCAAGTTACTGAGGGCTACTTCTTTGTCTACTGTAAGGCGTATCTCTTGAATTTGGGGTTCCTCTGTTTCAGAACAACTGAGGTATAGGAGAAAACATAAGATAATCCATGGACTACGTTTCATTACCTGATTTCAAATTGAAAGGTTTCATTGGCCCAATTCCCGACTTCATCCTTGGCACTTACCGCCACTTGATGGGAACCTGAGGCTAAAGGGCTTGGAAGCCGATAAACTATCTGCTCATTTTTATAATCGTAATAAAAAGGGACCCAGTTGCCATCCAGGGTTGCGCGAATCGATTTGGAGGCAATTCCAGATAATTCATCCTTTAGGGTCAGCCGAATTTGGGCAGGCGATTTAGGAAGGACCTGGAGGCTGCGAAAACTTTGGGGAGATATGCGGGGACCCTCCTGGTCTTTCAACAAAGCAAAGGTCCCAAAATCTCTAACACGTGCACTTATAAAACCGGACTTATCTATACGATTACCTTGATAAGACCATTCTCCGTCATCATCTCTATAGGCAATAAAGGCATGTTGGGAGGATACCCCTTCAGGCAAGCGGAAGGACAGGGTAATATATTTGTGCAAGGGAGTTTCGGCTTCCCCAATATGAAAAACCCTTCCAAGGGTCTGTTCTAAGGCCGGAGAGGAAGAAATTTCCAGGTAGGTGTCTTGGTATACAGCCCCTGGAGGGAAATTCAATTGGAGCTGTCCATTTTTATAACTTGTTCCTTTATCGGCTGAAACCAGGTGCTCAAATGAAAAACTTCTGCGAAGGCTATCCATGTGGTCCACTACAGCCGAGGGAAACAAGAGGGAGTCCAATGGATACAAAAACTGGAGCATATCTCCTCGGGCATAACTGGGTTTCAAAATCACATCTGTCCCATAGATATTGGTAACTGTTAAGCCTTCCAACATTTCTTCATTGGGACAATCCACCGTCAGGCTCAGCACATTGCGATAGACTTCTGAGTGAATATGGGGTTGATCAGAAAAGGTGATATTTGCGGCTTCGATTCGCGGGGCATCGCCGCGTTGAATCTGCATGCGAAAGAAACTCTTGTTTCCATGATAGTCTTCCAACTCCAGGCGTAGGCTGTGTACCTCATTATCAGATAATAGGATCGCCCCTTTATTTCGGGAGGGAGTATAGGCGGAGAAACGGTTCCCCTCATCGACAAAGGCTTTTTCGAAGCGTTTGCCCTCCCTCTGATAGATGCCGTAATCAATGTGGTGATTGAGGTAACGGGTTTCAGAAAAAGCAAAACGGTCCAGCATAAAGCGATAAATGGGCTTGTCATCTAAAAACATGCGAACGTAGTTAATCCCACAATGGAAGCGTGCGCTATTCAGCAGGTCATAGGCGCGGTAAGCCAAGCCGACTGGACCGGAAACCTTGATTACATTGGGTAAATAATACACATTTTTTTGGCGGCGGGGCAACTGACGATAGGGAGCATATAGGCCTTGAATATGAGCAGAAGGGTCTAGCGGCACTAACATTACCTCTTGAATAAGTGGGGCAATATTGTCAGCTAAATCATCCTGGAAGTAGGTCATGGGATTGAGAATCCGTTCCTGAGGGTCGCGTATTTCAAAATGAAGGTGAGGGCCCCTTGAGGATCCACTATTTCCTCCATAAGCGATGATTTCGCCTTTCCTTACTGGAATCTCATCCGGTCGCAGGAATAGTTGTATTTCTGCTTGCTTTCCCTCCACTTGCCGACGGTGAACCAGACGTTCAGTTTTGGGGGCAAAGCCATCCAAATGAGCATAGACCGAATATTGGCCATCCGGATGTCTGAGGTATAGGGCTTTCCCAAAACCAAATGGACTCACATTAATGCGATACACATATCCCTCTCTTGAAGCCTTGATGGGAGTCCCTATCCTACCCCCTATGCGGATATCCATCCCCGAATGAAAGTGGTTGCTGCGTGGCTCTCCAAAGGTCCCGGTAATAGACCGAAAGATATCCACCGGGTAAATATATGCCTGCTTAGCTTGGTCAAAGGCTAGGAAAACGATCAAAGAAAAACCCAAGAGGGATATGAATATGTTGAATTTGAGAATTTTCGGAGAACCCATGTGCGGCATATAGTGTATTAATTATTTTCTATTCGGTAAATGAGCAAATTTTATTTGGGACTTATTGGGCTTAAGCCTTATCTCACATGAAAATCAAGCATTTTTTCCCCTTCTAAAAAGCCCTCTAGGTGATCATCGACGTGAAGAGGCCCGACTCCCTCTGGCGTTCCTGTGAATATGAGGTCTCCCTTTTTTAATGTGATGAATTGAGAGACGTAAGAGATGAGGTAAAAAATGGGGAATATCATCTGGGCGGTATGCCCTTCTTGTTTTAATTCACCGTTTATTTTGAAGGAAAAATGCACATCCTGTAGGTTAGGGAATTGTTCTGGCGGCAAAAAGGAAGAAACGGGCGCAGAGTCATTGAAGCCTTTGGCCAGGGTCCAGGGCCATCCTTTCTCTTTTGCACTTTGCTGAATGTCTCTGGCAGTGAGGTCTACTCCTATACCGACCCCATCGATATAGGTCGAAGCATATTTTTCCTGTATATATTTCCCTTCCCGACTTATGCGCACGACCAGTTCGCATTCATAATGAATGTCTTGGCTGTACTCGGGATAGTAGAAGTCTTTGTTGTTTCTCAAAAGCGCCGTATCGGGTTTGAAAAATATCAACGGGGAATCGGGAACAGCATTGCCCAATTCCGCTGCATGCTTTTTATAATTTCTTCCTATGCCTATTATTTTCATTCGTTGAATACCTAGACAGTTTACTACAATTTATCGCATTCGGCCTTTTTTACTGGTACCTCATCAAAGAGTTCTTTCAACGTTATCTCTACTTCCCCTACGACAAAACCTTCTTTGGGATTCCAAAGGGTATAGCTAAGCTGGCAATTTTCCAAAACAGCATCTGGGTCGGGATCGGATTCAAATACGATGTCCCACTTTGTTCCATCGAAAACGAGGTCATACTTTCCCTTGCAGGACTCCCTCACCTTGGTTTGCGTTTGAAGTATACCTGGACTCCTACGGATGCTGTAATAGGTACTATCTGCCAAAATGAGTCGATAGTCGCTTTCGCCATTGGCACAGTAAGAACCGATCAATTTCTCCTTTAGAAAAGCCTCTTCTGGTGGGGGCACCGAGCAGGCGCTGGCACAAAAAAGAAAAAAGATCCAGCTAGTTAACGGAGAAAAACGGATAGAAGTCATCGTAAAGGGATTGAAGGTTTATTGCAAAAATTAGCCATATCAGACAAGATAGCCCCTGAGTCATTTTGTTCTAGGACACTACCTAAGACCACAAAATCAGCTCCAGCTTCCCATGCTTGTATGGCCTGCTGGGCGCTTCGAATGCCTCCACCGACTATGAGTGGCAGTTGGCAATAGGAGCGAACCGCCCGAATCATGGGGGAAGATATGGGCTTTTGAGCACCCGATCCTCCATCTAAGTATATCAATTTCATCCCCAGATATTGACCGGCAAGGGCTGTATAAGCGGCTATATCGGGCTTGTCATAGGGAATGGGGAGAGTGTTACTAATATAGTGGGCTGTGGTCATACTCCCTGAGTCAATGAGGAGGTAAGCGGTGGAAAGCACCTCCAGATCCATTTGAAACAGCAAGGGAGCGATTTCTACTTGTTTGCCGATCAGGTAATCGGGATTTCTACCGCTCAACAAAGACAAGAGCAATAGAGCATCCGCCTCTTCAACCAATTGGTGGGTACTACCAGGGAATAGTAAGACAGGAAGAGGACTAAGAGATTTCAGTTGCCTTACCACAGAATGAATTTCCAGATTGCCCACTAAGCTGCCCCCCACCAAAAAAAAACTTGCTCCAAACTCAAGGGCCCAATCTGTCAGCCTTGACAGTTTATCCGCAGACACCTTGTCAGGATCTACAAGGATGGCAAACCCTTTGCGATGTTGCTCTTTGTGCGGGAGTATATACGCTTCAAATATTGTCTGCATGTCAAGAAACCTCGAATCATCACAAGGAGGCTTCGACGAAAATAGTGAAAAGCCGTAGGCTATCCAACCAGAAGTTTTTAGGTCCGTATAGTTTCTAAGTTGAACAACTTTATACCATGATGCAAAATCCACTCGTTTACGAATACCAGCAACTCTTGATTCCCATAGCCATCAACCTACTCAAAGACCCTCAAGAGGCTGAAGACATGGTTCAGGATACCATACTCGCCTGGCTCAGTAAGGACCTCAAGCATATTGAGAATATAAAGGGATACCTGGTCCGGGCCTTGATCAATCGATGCCTCAATAGACTCCGTTCTCAAAAGAGAGAACGACAAATCGATATCGCCCCGGAATTATTGGTCGAATACCTTCCTTCCCTGATTGAAAATCAAGACCGAATTTCTCATACCCTATTGCTGATGATGGAACGCCTGACCCCTATGGAGCGGGCCGTCTTTCTTCTCAAAGAGGTATTTGGCTATTCCCACAAAGAGATAGCGGAAATCCTCGGAATCTCAGAGACCTATTCGCGCCAGATTCTGGCCCGAGCTAAACGACACCTTAGTGTCCAAAAACAGCGCTTTGAAGTTAGTTCAGACCAGCACCTAAAATTGTATGAGTCTTTTGTAGAAGTCTGTAAGGGAAATAGCCTCCACCAACTGATTGAAATTCTCAAGGAAGACGTAGAACTCTACATTAATCATGGATCAGACCCCATACAAGGGTGCCTACAAGTTGGTGAGCATTTAGGCTTTGGTGCAGGGCTCTTTTCTAGAGATTATACTGCCCACTGGGAGAAACAATCTTCTCGACTTAAGCTAATTCCTACAGATCCCAGTCAAGCCATCGTATTTGTACGATTGGAAGGGGATCGAGAAAGCATCTCAAAAATTTATTGGGAAAGTGAATCGAATCCCGTGAGGAAAATGGACCCCACAGAAATTTCTTTTCAGGCTCCCTAAATCAAAAAGGCCATCCACCTCCCAGTGGATAGCCACATAAAATCCAAAGCTATAAAATCTATCTTTCTATCTGGAAAGTTCAGCAGATAATTTGACCCTATTTTCTCGTTTCCAATTCGATTACTCCTTGAATTTCCCCCATTTCAACGCTGCCCATTAATTGCGTTCCCCATACTGAGGTATTCCAGGAAACAGATGTGCCTTCATTCTTGTGGAGATTCAGCAAAATGAATAGGGCTGTAGCGAGCATCCAGCAAAGGAGAATATTTTTTTTGAATAGAGTCTTCATTTGTTTCTGTGTTGCAATATAAAGGTGCGTAGGAATGAGCAGAGGAAAAATCAAAATGTAATGAATTGTATAATGGAGGAAGTGAATTGTAAAATGAAAAGCCTAACCACAAGTAAGGGTTGGCGTGAGAAACTGTAATGGGAAAAATCATCCCATTTTTTTTACCCCCTGTTTATGGGCCCAAAAGCGGGGTTAAGGAAGGGGCTGCCAACCATTTTCGGAAAAGTTTTGTTGAGCGTTCGTTGATAAACATTAAACAAACTAATCGAAAATGAAAATCAGTATGAACATCCAATCGATCAAAACTCACTGGGTCTTAGCCCTTCTATTGCTTTTTAGTATTTCTTTCACTGCCTGTGACGAAGATTCTGATGACACGCCTAGTCCTTCTCAGGATATCACAGAACTTGCACAAAGTGATAGTCGATTCACCAGCTTGGTTGCTGCCTTGACTCAAGCGAATCTGGTTAGTACCCTGCAAGGTGCTGGGCCTTTCACGGTCTTTGCCCCCACCAACAATGCATTTAGCACTTTCCTTTCTGATAATAACTTTGCCTCTCTGGACGAAGTACCAGGAGATGTGTTGAGTGCGGTTCTACTCAACCACGTAGTGGCTGGAAAAGCACTTTCTACAGATCTGGCAACGGGCTATCTCAGCACTTCAGCTACCGAGGCTTCCACAAACAATCCTTTGAGCGCCTATGTAGATCTTAGCTCTGGGGTGAAAATAAACGGTATTTCTACTGTTGAACAGGCTGACCTAGAAGCCAGCAATGGGGTAATTCACGCTGTGGATGCGGTAATTGGTTTACCTACGGTAGTTACCCATGCCTTAGCCAACGCAGGATTTACCAGCTTGGTAGCAGCTCTCACGCGTCAGGATCATACGACAGATTATGTCAGCATACTCTCTGGCAATGGTCCCTTTACCGTTTTTGCGCCCACCAATGATGCTTTCCAAGCCTTATTGGACAGCAATACGGACTGGAATTCGCTAGACGACATTCCTTTGGCTACCTTGGAAGCTGTCCTCAATTACCATGTGGTGTCTGGCGCCAATGTACTCTCTTCAGCTTTAACAGATGGGCAAACGGTAACGACAATTTCCAACGACGCCACCTTCACCATCAATATATCTGGGAGCGATGTAAGCATTACCGATGCGCAGAATCGCACCTCAAACATTATTGCCACCGATGTTCAAGGCGTAAATGGAGTGGTGCACGTTGTAGATGGAGTTTTGCTTCCTTAAGTGAGGCGGGTAAACAGATCTTAAAAATCATGAGTCATCTCCAATGGGGATGGCTCATTTCTTTAGGTTTTTACCTGATCGATATATCTTTCCAGGGCCAGATTGATCACATCTTTGATACGGACTCCTTTTTCCTGGGCAATCTCTTTGGCGCGGTTGAAAATATTCTCGCTGATCATTAAGGAAAAAGGCACATCGGTACTGATCGGTGTTTCAGGGTTGACCTTCCCTTGTCTTTTGGTAGGGAAAATACTCTCAAAGGCTTCATCATTCAGTACGTCCTCCATGGCATCGAGAAAGCGACGTTCTGAAGTGGGAGCGTATTCCGATGAGGAAGATTTATTATCCCTTGAGCGGTTCATGGCTTTCATGAAACTTTTCTTCCGGTTGCTCGAAGTACTTTGAGTCTTATCTACAGGGGAGTTTTCGGAGGAATTAATTCCCCTCCTTCTCGATGTAAACAAGTCGGCCAACACCTCCTCAGACATCGGTTGCTCTATTCTTGCTATAAACTTCTTTGCCATTTCGTTTGCCTAACTTGATATCGATTATCTGTTTCTATAAAAAGACATTTACAGTTTTTTTAAAAACTCTAATAGGTCATTTTTTTAATCTATTTCATACTTTCCCTTGATGAAAAGTATGGCAAAAATCAAGGAAATTCCAACCAAGGCCTACTCACTTGCCATCCACCGCGCCGAATTTCCAGAGCCAACCCGCTTAAAACGGGAAAAGTTAAAAACTTTCAAATGAGTTTTAAGCCACTCCCATTCCTTTCCAAAAGAAATTATCATTTTTCTACCTGCAATATCGATCTCAACTTTCCACCAATTGGGATGTATGCTTAATCACTTCGTGAGTCAGAGAATAATAGTCTTCGGCCCCATTGCATTCACTGTCGTATTCGAAAATATCTTTTCCTAAACTCTGTGCCTCGGCAAGGGATACGTTGCCTCGAATTCGAGTCTGGAAGACCATGTCTTTATAAGTGTTAATGGCGTGTTCGACAATCTCCTGGTGCAGCACCTTGCGGCTGTCGTATTGTGTGATTACGATCCCCAGTAGCTCAAGTTTCGTATTCATCCGGGTTTTGACTGTACGAAGGATCTTAATGAACTCCTGCATCCCATTCAGAGAAAGGAATTCAGGCTGGAGTGCCACCAGGACAAAATCACTTGCCGTAAGTGCTGTAACCGTGAGGGTCCCCAAGGAAGGAGGGCAGTCGATGATCACATAGTCGTATTCATCCGAGATGAGCCCCAAGCTTTCCTGAAGGATAAACTCTTTCCCTACTTCCATGTTCTTTTCGAACGCTGCCAGGTGAATAGAGGAAGGGATAATATCCAAATTGCTATTTAGGGGTTTTACGAACCTCCGGATATCGTCCTGAAATACTAACACTTGGTAGATGGACTGATCCTGCTTAGCAAGCCCTAGGGCACAAGTGGCATTGGCCTGAGGGTCCATATCAATCAACAACACCTTACGTCCCGCTCTGGCCAATCCCGCGGCTAGATTAATCGCGGTGGTCGTCTTACCGACTCCTCCTTTATGGTTAGCAATGGATATTATGCTCATCTACTTATTAATATCACAAATTTTTTACTTTTCAATTCATACAAAATACGACTTATAATGCCATAAATACAAACTTCTGAAGGAAAATCCCTTCCTTATATATAAGCATATTAGACGTACTAGAAAATACCGGATGTCGAAAGGTTTAGACCCGGGCAAATAAATAAGGTCAGCAACAAAACCTCCCTTTTTTGGTTACGTAAGAGAGAATTTAGTAGTTTTGCCACCGCAATAAAGAAGGATACCTGTTATGGCTATAATGATCACCGATGAGTGCATAAATTGTGGGGCCTGTGAACCCGAATGCCCCAACAACGCGATATATGAACCCGGCGTTACCTGGAAGTTTGCCGATGGGACGGAAATGCCGGGTGAGATTGAATTTGAGGGGGAGATGATTTCTCCCGACAAAGAACACGATGCTGTATCTGACGAAGTATACTATATAGTCAACCACAAGTGCACAGAATGTGTAGGGTTTCACGAGGAGCCCCAGTGCGCCGCCGTCTGCCCAGTCGATTGCTGTGTCCCCGACCCCGATCACGAAGAGACCGAAGAAGTGCTGTTGGAGAAGAAGGCGTGGTTGCATTTATTGCTGGGGTTCTCCTGATCAAGTTCAAAGTAGTAGCTGAATTAGTCGTAGTCGACAGTCCACGGTCCACAGTTTTTTTCGTGATAAGTATCACACACATTTTTAGGGTCTTCTCCAGACCCGTTTTATGCTATGGACCGTCGACCGTGGACGATAAAACCAAGCAAACTATTTCCCCCAACTCTTTGGCAATTGCATAGCAATGTTTAAACTTGCAGGCTATGAGTAGTGCTTCACCTCGTGAGAAGTATCAGCCGGTCATCGGCTTGGAGGTCCATATCCAGCTTCACACCCACAGTAAAATCTTTTCCACAGAAGGCTTTTCCTTTGGCAGTTCTCCCAATCACTATTTGTCTCCCATTACATTGGCCCATCCGGGTGCGCTGCCCTCTATTAACCACCAGGCTATCCGCCATGCCATTAAGCTAGGTCTGGCGATGAACTGTGAAATCAGCCCCAAGACCTATTTTGACCGGAAAAACTACTTTTATCCCGATCTCCCCAAGGGCTACCAAATATCTCAGGACCGCATTCCCATTTGCATAGGCGGCTATTTGGACCTACATCTTTCTGGAACCCACAGGCGCATCCAGCTGCATCATATCCACCTGGAAGAGGATGCGGGCAAATCCATTCACAACGGAGACCCACGGTTTACCCAGGTAGACCTCAATCGTGCGGGAATGGGCCTACTGGAAATGGTGACCAATCCCGATTTGCGAAGCTCCGAAGAGGCCTGTGCCTTTGCTTTGGAAATCCGCAAACTGGCTCGTTACCTCGAAATCAGTGAGGGGAATATGGAGCAAGGGCACTTGCGTTGCGATGCCAATATCTCTGTGATGAAGAAAGGAGCTACAGCATATGGAACACGGGTAGAGGTAAAAAACATCAACTCGGTCTCCTTCATGGGCAAGGCCATTGAATACGAGATTGACCGCCAGATTGGCCTTCTTGAAGCAGGAGAGTCAGTGGACATGCAAACGAGAACCTGGGTGGCAGAAAAAGGCCTTACCGCCCCCATGCGGGATAAAGAGACTGCCGACGACTATCGCTATTTTCCCGAGCCCGACCTTTTGCCCGTCTGCATTCGGCAAGAACAACTGGAGGAAATACGCGAGACCCTTCCCATTCTGCCTGCAGAACGAATTCGAAAATATCGGGAGGAATGGCAAATCCCGACGAATGAGGCTGCTGCCCTGGCCGAAGACCGCAGCTTTTCCGATTTCTTTGAAATCCTCTCTCAGGAAGCCAACAGCCCTAAGGCAGCGGCCAGTTGGGCCCTGGGTCCTGTGAAAACCTACCTCAATGAGCAAGGACAAGCCATCTCGGAATTCCCTGTCTCTCCCCAAAAACTCGGGGCCTTGATCCAACTCATCGATGCCGGCAAACTCACCCACGATGCAGCTAAGCGCTTTATCTTTCCAGCCTTACTCGATGACCCCACCCTTTTGCCTGAAGAAATCGCCCGGAAAATGGATTTATGGGTAGATACCTCCGATTCTGAACTCAGCTCTTTCATCCAACAGCTTATAGCGGATCATCCCGATGAGACCAAGCGCTATCGGGCAGGGAAAAAAGGGCTCCTCGGTTTTTTTGTTGGGAAAGTGATGAAGGCCTTCAAAGGAAAAGTAAACCCCAAAGAGGTCAACAAATTATTGGCTGAGCAGTTAAATAGATAGAATCATGGATTCAACGGAGTTATTCCTTATCTTACAGAAAGTATGGGATTAACTCTACAAGATTCAGTTTGGGCAATTAATGTCTTAATTGTGACAAGAATCTAGCGGATTTTTCCTTAACTCCCGTTTCATTCATCCCCTTAAGAGCTCATTTATATGAGGAAGCTATACACCACTACGCTTTGCTTTCTGTTGACTCTGTCTGGCCTCTGGGCCCAACCTACTACTGAAGATTATGGCAAGATAAGCGATGAAGAGTTGTTGATGACCGACTTTGAGCCCTACCCTGATGCGCCTGCTGTTGTCCTGTTTGAGTTGGGAGAGGTTTCTCTCGTCGATCAATCCAATAAGCTACAGGCCATATATCGGGTTCATCGAAGGGTTAAAATTCTAAAGGAAGAAGGCTTGGAATGGGCCAAAATAGAAGTCCCTTTCAATCGCGATAAGAGAGAAGACGTACGGCTTCAAAAGGGGGCTACCCACTTTTGGGGAACAGATGGGGGACCAGAGCAGATTAAGTTGAATAAAAAGACCGTTTCCAAGGAAAACAAAGGAGATGAGGGCTATATATATAAATTCCCCATGCCGGGTGCCCAAGTTGGAGCCGTTGTGGAATATATCTATGAGTTTGCTTCTGACGATATCCAGTCGCTCAAACCCTGGACCTTCCAAAAGGATATTCCTGTATTGTATAGCCGCTTTGATACCTATATGCCCCGAAGAATCTCCTACGTACCCGTATTCCAGGGGGATACCCGTAAGATTCAGCGCTCTGTAGGTAGGTACTCTTTCAACTATCGGCAGCGCCCGACGCATAACTACGACCGCTTTGCCCTTTCTACCGGCAATAGCTACCAACAAGGGATCATCTATGGAAATGCCGTTTCCTATGTCATGGAAGACATCCTTCCCCTGAGTCCAGAGCCCTATACCACGATCCCCGAGGACAATGTGGCTCGGGTTTCGCTGGAGCTAGCCAATCTGCGCTTAGGCAGTCGAAACCAGGTAAAAACCTGGAAGATGCTCTCTCGCTCCCTGCTCCGTGAAAACTTCTTCGGCAGAGACCTGGAAGACGAGAAATTCACCAACATCGCTCGTAGGCAGATCGAAGGGGTTCGACAGCCTGAAGATCGCCTGGAAGCCATTTTCAAATTCGTCCAGAATCGGGTAGAATGGGATGGCTTTTATGCCCCCCTGGGGACCCAGCGAATAGTAGATGTCCTTGATAAAAAGTTGGGAAATGGTACTGATATTAACCTCTTATTATGTGCGCTGCTCAAGGGGGCAGGCTTTGACGCCTACCCTATCCTGATCAGCACACGGGACCACGGCAAACCCCAAAAATATCGACCTGATATTTTTCAGTTTAACCACGTGATCGTTTCGACCAAGGTAAGGGGCAGGGTCTACATGCTGGATGCCTTGAACAGTGAGGGTGTCCCCTTTGACATGATTCCCCGCAAGGACCTAAACGACATGGGCTTCCTGGTAGACAAGCGCAACTGGGGCTGGGTAGATATAGTCCCAGAGCACGAAGTTATCCGCAATACCTATACCCGCTTCTTCTTGAATGAGGATGGCTCCCTGGACGGGGAACTCGAGTTAATCTTCAAGGAATACAGTGCCGCAACGGAACGCGGAAAACTGGAGAAATTCGTAGGAAATGAGGCTAGTTACATCCGAGAACAATTCCTGGAGGGCTTACCCGAAGCCCGAATGCATTCCTACTCGGTGGATAATCCCCCTGAGAAAGAAAGCCCGGTAACCATCCTGTGCAAACTCTCCACCCCTGATTATGTCATGGAAGCGGACAGCCTGCTTTTCGTCAAGCCTCTCCTTACCAAGTCTATCCTCGATAACCCCTTTTCCTCCCAAGAGCGCGTCGCTCCTATAGACCTCCCCTGCCCGGTCCGGGAGTATTATCTCCTGGGCCTGGAGATTCCCGAAGGCTATGAGGTGGTCCAGACCCCTGCCCCCATCCGTGTGGTCATGCCCAACAAGGCCGGAGAATTTTCCTTCAACATCATTCGGGACGAGGAATTCCTCCACGTATCTAGCACGATCTTCATCACCAAGACCCACTACATCCCCCAGGAGTACGAGGAGATTAAATTGTTCTTCGACTACATCGTGCGCAAGCACGAGGAGGATATCGTGCTGCGCAAGGCGCTGGCGGTGGAGAATTAGACCACCTCCCCCAATTCTTGAATTGGGTACTCCTCCTTGATCCAGGCACAGGCCATACAAGGAGGAGAAATATTTGGGGGTTGACCGTCCACGGTCCACAGTATGATCAAGCCTCACCAAAATCCCCCAAAATGGGTTCTAACCTCCATAAGCTCTCCTCCTCGATAGGAACTTGGGTAGGCTTCGAGGAGGAGTACCCTGCTTGAAAAGTAGGGGGAGGTGGTAAATAGCAGTACTCCGATCAAGATCGGTTATAGAGGATTAATTTTTTCAAAAATTTTGCGCTGCGCGCAAAGAAAAGGGTAAAAGTTTAAAAGGGATCAAGGGTGACTAGTACCCCGCAACGCGAAAACCCTGATTGAAGTACCTGCTGAGTGGGAGGTCCCCGAAGCGCACCGAGACCCGACAGTAGCTACCTGTGTAGTCCCAGGACCCGCCACGAACCACTCGGCGATTTGAATTTCCGCCTGCAAGCCAGGGGCTTCCGTCGTTGGGTGCCCCCGCGTAAGTCTCGTGCCAGTGGTCGGCACACCATTCGTCAACGTTTCCACTCATGTCATAGAGGCCTAGCTCATTGGGCAGTTTCATTCCTACCGGATGGGGCATCCCCAAACTATTTTGCTTATACCAAGCTACTTCCTTGGGCCTTTGGGAACCCGCATAAGAAAAGCTTCCCTACTTTTTTTCCCGCCTCTAGCTGCGTATTCCCATTCTGCTTCGCTGGGAAGACGATAGCTTTTTCCTGCTTTTTCACTCAACCATTCACAATAGGTAATGGCCCCATACCAAGAAACTCGAATCATGGGATAGGCTTCATATCCCAAAGCAGCAAGCCATCTATTTTCCTCCTTTTGTACGCCCCATCGATATTCGGTGCAAATTTCTTCCCTTTATACTCTCCGCTCTTTACCCGATCACTTCCATACGCATTCAAGAAAGCTGGCAAACTGGGCATTGGTAACGGGATATTGGGCCAGTTTGAAATCTGCCACTTGGACTTCGTGAATGGGTTGCTCCTGCTTCCTCTCCTCGCTTCCCATCATAAAGGTTCCCCCCTTTATCTCGACCATTTCGGGGTAGGGAGTGGGGGTGTAGGGTGGGTGGAGGATGGGGGAGGTTTGGGGCATGGGATAGTAGACTATTTACAGTGAAATTATCGAGGGGAAGATGTATCTGGGAAGGCTTTTTCGTAGGCGATTCTCAATTCTTGCAACTCCTTGAAAGTATCAGATTTTTCCTCTAATTCTTCTTGCACCTCAGAGATAAGCGCTAACAAACGGCCATTTTTATGGGCCACATTTACCACATTAAACCATTTATCATAGGCCGACCCGTCTAAGGGAACTTGCGCTTCATCTATCTCTGCCCCCGCTAGATATCTGGGGATACTATTTTCAGACGTCTTCTTAGCAAAAAGGCGATAGAGCTTATTTATGATAGTTTGCGGCGTGAATGCTTCCTGGGAAGCTTGTTTTCCATGCTGTCCCCTGCCTTCTGTAAATTTTTTGAAGGGTTCAAAATCAATCAATTCCCCTCCTATTGTACGGATTGTCTCTCGAACCCCCGAGTCTGCCAGCTCCCATACAGGAATAAAATCCTTCCCGTTCACTGAAATTTCTACTGAGGGGTTACGCTCATTGAGCTCCTGGAAGGTCTGGAAAATATCCTGAACGCCTTCTGAATGTTCATTCTGACACCATATATGAATTTGGCTTGGAGTAATTTGCTCAACGTAGAAATAGGAATCTAAGCAATAGAAGTAAATTCCCTTTTTCCAATAGTTCTTCTTCCTCTGCTTATCCAACTTCCCATACCTACAAATAAAGCGCGTAATAAGACTGTTGGGAAGAAATCGAGGATAATTTAATACAAAGGCTAATTGGTTACAGCCCTCTGCAATAAGATGTTTTATTCCCTCCACGGACTCCCCTTTATCGGGTAGGTACTGAGGAGCGACAAATAGGATCTCAGATTCATCCACAGGAAAAATCAGCTCAAATTCTTTCATTAGGCCAATAACCTGATCTGGTCCGAAAGTGCCTTCAATTACCTGTTCCCCCAACATTTCTTTAACATGGGCTCTATCGAATTTTCCCAATTCCTCATCCATTACCTTGCGATCCAGAACCTCATAAATAATATTTGTAACCCATTCGGGATTGATAAATACAAAGTCCTTAAGAGAAGGTATCTCTCCATAGTATAGGATCACTCCAATCTCGTGTAGATAAGAGGTCAAATTATCCAAATGAGTCATCCCTGCCTCCTCTGTTTTCTGACTGATCCCGGGGAGTATTTTTTCACACAAATTGGTGTAGACTTTATAGGAGACATAGGGTTCCTTTTGGGCAGTAGAACGAATAGATGTTTTTATTGCTGGCCACTCAGCCCGAATTTTATATTGTGCTTTAACTTGTTTCAGAACTTGTATCAATTTAGCCCGAAACCCTGCAAATTCTTGGATATAAGGTTCCTTTTTATCCGCAGTTTGCTTGGTATCTATACGAAAAACCAAGCCTGGATCAATTTTATATGGTACCTCCTTGCCGATACTCACTTCAATCGCATTTGCCCCCTCTATTTGAGACTGGACGATAAGGGTTCTATCTTTTTTGAGCCCCTGTGCATAATAATGTAAGCTATCCAGCCAATAGGAATAGGGAAAACATTGAATCTCTAAAATGTCTTCAGCGGGCTCTTTGTTTTTTCGAAATTTCATCCACTTTTGGACAGAGGGCACCTCATTGGTTTTCTCATCAAACAGCACTAAGGATACCGTATTTTTTGTAAGAAAAAGCCTATGAGTAGCGTGATAGTACTCCTGTCCCCCAAAATCCCATACATTTACATTCAGTCCCTTCTCAACGGGCCACGGCTTACTTTGGATACCATGAGTGGAGAGAATGTCATCCTCCACAAAGATCTTTTCTATGAGAAAACGAATTAATGAAGTCTTCCCTGTAGTACTGTTACCCAAAACGACTAACTTTACCTCGTCATTTTCAATTTTCTTCCCTCCCTCCAGGTGAAATAGATAGCTTTGGACCTTTACGAAGGAATTAGTGGTTTCCCCTTCTTCAACGGTTCCCGGAGGGAGAGAATTCATGGGATTACCATGTAACATCAAGACTTTCAGCGCCTTGAATTCCAGAAAATTGTCAGGAAGCTTGTCGAGCTGGTTATCCCGGACTTGAAGGACCTCCAGGGCTTCCGGAACCGTGGGAAATTCCAGCTTCGTCAGTTCATTGCTATTGAGGTAGAGGTATTGGAGCTTGGGGGCTTGTAGGGAAAGCTCAGACAATTTATTGCCACTGATATCTGCATACCACAGGGACGGGAGTCTTCCGGGTAGGTCCAGTTTTTGGATCTGATTTCGGCTGAGGTCCAGCCAGGTCAGCGACTCGAAGCCCTCGGGTAAGACCAGTTCTCGTACTTGGCTATCGCTCAGGTCCAGGTGCTGAAGCTGAGGCAGCGGCCCTTCAAAGGAAAGCTCACCAAGAGATTGATTATCACTCAGGTTGAGGTAGATGAGTTGCTCCAAGCCTGCTACCGGTAGATCTAAGGACGAAAAGACATTCTCACAGGCGCAGATGCCGATAATTTCCTCTTGCTCATTACAACAAAATGCATTGTTCGCATGGAATTGACGGAGGCGGGTAATATCGGGTTGTTCCTGGAAATCTACTCCAAAAATATCTTTCAAGCGTTGCGCAGGGCTCATATACTCTCAGTTTCTTGAAATCTAATAAATTTTAACTTGAGCGTAAAGCGCAAGTCAAGTTCTCTTTATCCATTCTCATTTATCATTTATCCATTTTCCCTATGCCCCGCAACGCGAAAACCCAGACTGATACTAGGAATTTTGTCCCAGTCGCTCTGGGTCGACCCAGTCGCGCGCCGAGACCCGACATCGGGAAACCAGTGAGGTCCCAGGACCCGCCACGAACCACTCGGCGATTTGAATTATCGCCTGATAGCCAGGGGCTTCTGTCTTTGGGGGCACCCGCGTAAGTCTCGTGCCAATGGTCGGCACACCATTCCCAGACGTTACCATTCAAGTCATAGAGTCCTAATTCATTGGGGAGTTTCATCCCTACAGGTTGAGTAATACCCATGCTATTTTGATTATACCAGGCTACTTCCTTCAGCTTATGGCCTCCTGCAAATGAAAAATTTTCCTGGCTTTTTCTCCCTCCCCTGGCCGCGTATTCCCATTCCGCCTCGCTGGGAAGTCGGTAGCGGCCCCCCGTATTCTCGGTCAGCCATTGACAATATAGCACCGCCCCATACCAGGTCACATACTGTACAGGATAGTGCTCATAGCCGAGGGCGGGTACCCAGCTTTCTCCTGCCTTTTGCATGGCCCAAACGGTCTTCATAAAACATATTTTGATCCCTTGATATTCTCCTTCCTTTACCTCATCACTTCCATAGGCTTGTAGGAACAAGGCAAACTGGGCATTGGTAACGGGGTATTTGCCTAGTTTAAAATCCTTGATGCGAACTTCGTGAACGGGCCTTTCATAAGTGTTTCCTTCTTCACTCCCCATCATAAAGGTCCCTCCCTCGATCTCCACCATTTCGGGATAGGGAGTGGGGCTGTAGGGTTGGTGGAGGAGTATGGGGCTGGTTTGGGGCATGGTCTTAGGGTAACTTGAGTTTTGGATAATTATCCCTTTATTACCAGGAAGTTATTAATAACTATGTTCCTTTCCTGATGAGTTAGCTACCTTTTTTAGAAAAACGTAGCACCAAAAATCGCAAAATTCCAGACAACAGCACTAGCCCCCCCGGTTCCCTACGAATTTTGCAGGCCTACACACCTAAGTTTTGCAATTTTATCCTAGCTTCTTATCCAAAATTCACATTAAGGTAAAGGGGGAATATACGGAAGAAATGGGATTTTTTATCTGCTTAGATTCCTTCCGGTAAAGGGGAAATTTCTAGGGGCTTTTTCCCCTGGATAGATTATGAACCACCTCCCCCTTTGCAAGCAAAGGGTACTCCTCCTTTCCCTCGCGGGCAGGAGGAGACAGTAGGTTGGGGCCTTGCCCCTACGCCGACACGCTGGATGGTCAAAACCATCAGCCCCCGCGCTTCCACAGCTTGTCATCGACCAGTCGCTTGAATACTTCCTCTTGCAGGCTGCGGCTGATGGGGATCTCCTGGCCCTGGACGAAGATGCGGTTGCCCTGGAGGACATCGATGTGGGCTATGCCCACCAGGTAAGAGCGGTGGACGCGGATAAATTGCTGTCCGGGTAAGCGCTCTTCGAGCTGCTTGAGGGAGAGCAAGGCCAGGTGCCGGGCCTCTGGGGTATGGATATAGACGTAGTCTTTGGCGGATTCGACGAAGCAGATATCTTCGTAGGCGATTTTGATGTATTGCTTGTCGGATTTGATGAAGAAAAAGTCTTCTGAAGTTGCCGGCTTACTCGCTTGAAAGGCTTCCAGGGCTTTGTTACTGGCTTTGAGGAAGCGCTCGAAGGAAATGGGCTTCATCAGGTAGTCGATGGCGTTTAACTCGAAGCCTTCCACCGCATATTTGCGGTGAGCGGTGGTGAATATGACCATCGGAGGATGGGGAAGGCTGCGCAAAAATTCCAGTCCGCTCAGGTCGGGCATCTGTATATCCAAGTAGATGAGGTCTACGGGATTCGCCCTGAGAAATTGGGAGGCTTTCAAGGTATGAGAAAGGCTGCCCACCAGATGTAAATAATCCAGTTTTTCAGCAAAGCCCTCTATCCCTTGTCGGGCGATGGGCTCATCGTCTATGACCAGGCAGTTAAGTTTCATGTAGTTGGAGGCTTAAATGGGTGTGGAAATGATCCTCTCCTGTCTGCTCAGCAGAAAACGTATGCTGCTCAGGATAGAGAAGTTCCAAGCGCCTGCGGACATTGGCCAGGCCTATGCCCCGGTGCTTGGTGGGAAGTTTTTCGTTGAGGGAGTTGGTGATGTCCAGGATCAGGGATTTGTGCTCTATTTTCATGACGATACTCACCTCGTAGCCTTCTGCGCGCTTGCTGTGCTTAAAGGCATTTTCTACCAGGGGCAACATGAGCATCGGGGCAATCTCCAAACCCTCTACGGATTGGGGCAGTTCACAGGTCAGCGCCATGAATTCGCTGCTGCGGAGTTCTTCCACCTCGATATAGTTTTTCAGGTAATTGATTTCTTTTTCTAAGGGAATGCGGTCCTTAGCCGAGTCATAAATCTGGTGGCTAAGAATGTCCGAGAACTGCATCAAGAGGTTTTGCGCTTTTTCGCTATTGCGAGATATCAGGTGGTAAACGGTATTGAGGATGTTGAAAACGAAGTGGGGATTCACCTGGCTCTTGAGCAAGGCCAGTTCGGTTTCGATATTCTTCTGTTCCAGTTCACGAGCATAGCGGTCCCGTTCCTGCCATTTCCACAGAAATTGCATGGCCGTTGTGAGGGCCATGATAAACAAGGTATCGGTAAACAAGACGAGCCTGCCCTGCCAGGTCTGGAAAAAGGGGATTTCTATGGGTAGAAAGGCATAGGCCATCAGTGCATTGGTCAACCAGGAAGTTCCGAAGGCGAGCCCCACAGATAAGAGAATAAAGAGAAAATACTTCCGAGGAATCAGGAACCTAGGGATGAAATACAGAAGGTTGACGTACGTACAAAAAATGATGGCTAGGCAAAAAATTGCCTCTGTAGCAAAGTTTTGAAGAAGGTCCGGATAAAAGGGCAGGGATTGTACGGCTGAGTACACCCAGTAAATCAGCCATAGCAGGACCTGATAGCCCCAGTGGAGACCGAGTTTGTTGGGTCGGGATTCGTTGGGATGTGTTGCGTTTGCCAATCCGGTTCTATTTTTAGGTATATTTATACTTGTGTACGCTTATAAGCTTTAATTCCAGACTAGTACACTCTCAACTAAATATTTAAATTCTTCTTTCTTCTTTATCAATTCTTTTTTTAGTTCAGGTCTCTGTCTATTTTCAAATGCCTTCATGAGCCCTTCGGGGTTGCCGAAAAAAAAGAATCAAAAAAATCTCGCACGAATAAACCAAGGCCTTCCCTGCAATGCTATCCTCCCCGCATTCGTGCACTCCAACGCGCTCAGGCATGACTCTCATGCTTTTTGAAAATAATAAAGGTCAATTCTCTGCATATCTCCTTTTCTTCTCTCACAACTCTGTGGTTAAAAAAAAATCGCTTACACAAAACCTTTAGGTTCCATTCATCTCCGCAAGGGGGAATATATGGAAGTTCTACTAACTACCGACTTTTCAAATCAACGATATAAACAGCCCCAAAAAGAAGGCCCTTTTCGACGTCGGATTGATGGCACGCCTCAAGCTGCCATCGGCTGAGTAACTATAGCCAAAGACTTGCTCAAAACCGAAAGGGTTGCGAACCGAGGCATAGACTACCGTGAAGTTACTGAAAAGTGCGGTCAGGTAGCTGGCATTGAAGCTCAGGTTGTGATAGGGTATGGTCTTGTCATTGAGAAAGCCCTCCTTATTAGGGTTGGTAAAGGTCCTGCCTGAGGCATAGGTATAACTCATGCCCAATTGGGTATTGATGGGATCGATCTCATAATTCCCTAATACATTCAAGGTATGTTCTGACACAAAAGAGGGGGTAGCCGAAAAGGGAAAATCGCGGTAATCCCGCTCGCTGTCTACATAAGAATAGGTGATCCAATAGTCCAGACCCTCTATACTGGCCTTGTCTCGCCAAAAGAAATCGATCCCCTGGGCCAGGCCCGAGCCGGCATTGTTATAGGCAAAGTTGCCGGTAGATTTGACGAGTCGATCGTAGTCCTTGACATAGGCTTCTATACGCAGGGTATACTCTTCTGTCAGCCATTGGTAGTTGATCAAATAGTGTTCGGCACGCTCATATTCCAGGTCCGTGGTACTCCAGAGGAATTCTGCTTCGGGAGTTTGATAGAAGCTGCCATAGGCCAGGGAGACCTGACTGAACTTCCCGGTTTTAAAGGCCAGGGAAGTTCTGGGGGCCCAATTCACCTCTTTGATGACATCGGAATATTCCCCTCTCCCCCCGATCCGCAAGGCCAGGTTTTTATTGAGTTGAATATCGGTTTCGGCATAAAAGGCGGTATAGGGCCCAGAGTAGGTAGTATCAAAACTGCCTCCGTCAAAGCCCTTGAAAAGCTCGTCTCGCTGGTAGTGCAGTTCCCCCCCAAATTTGAGGTAGACCTTGTTGTTGAGGTCTCTCCCCAGGGTGAGGCGGGACTGAAGCCAGGTTCGGTCTTCATCGTTGGCGTATTGATTGAACTGATCCTCATCGATATCACGGGCATAGGCCAAGGCGCCAAAGATCGACCAGGAAGTTCCCAGTATGCCTTTGTAGGAACTGGTCCAGAAAGTGTTTTGGTTGCGGTTGGTAAAGAGATCGGGATTAGACGGAGACTCCAAATTTGCCAGTCCCAACTCTAGGTTACCCGCCTGGTGCTGCAAATAGCTCTTGAACATCCCTGAGGAGGTCTTTTTTCTTGCTCCCAAAGAAATGTTGTAGCCTCTAGGAGCCTTTCGCCAGTCTCGGTTGTTATTGATCATGGCAAAATAGGGGTCTAAATAGCTAAGCCCTCCACTGGCTAGGAAGGCTGTTTTGTTTTGCCCCAAGTGCGTATGAGATACATCTACGCCCACCAGGTTCACCCCTATCCCGGTACTGGTCCGCTCGGGCATATCCTGGGTATTGAGTAAGAGAACGGAAGATAAGGCCTGGCCATACTCCGCCGAATATCCCCCTGTGCTGAATAGGGTTCCTTTGAACAAAAAGGGATCAAAGCGACCTCGGGAAGGGATATTGGGCACCGTGGTAAAAAAGGGTTGGGGCGCAATGGTTCCGTCGATCAGGGTTCGGGTTTCATAGGCACCTCCCCCTCGAACGAAAATTCCCGTTTCGTTGGCTGTGGGACTCACGCCGGGTAAGGTCTGGATGGCCCCATAAATGTCTCCTTGTGCTCCCGCATTGGTAACGATATCCAGGGGTTTGAGAATGGTGCCCTTTTTTTCGTCGCTCGCTTCGAAGGCCCCCGCTGTTATGACGACAGGAGAAACTTTCACGGCTCCTTTACTCACCTGGATAACCAGGGAGGGTGGTAGGGCCCGAAGGTCCAGTATTTGCTCGGTTTTCTCGAAGCTCATATGGCTCACAACCAGCACCACGGTATCCGTCGCTTCTGTGGAAAAGGAAAACTTTCCCTCCTCATCGGTTGTTCCGCCATCGAGTATCTCTTTTAGGTATACATTGGCCAAGGCTACCGGCTTGCCCTTGGAATCGAGCACCTGGCCAGAGACCAGGGTTTGGGAATAGGAGGAAAAAGCGTATCCTATCAATAAGAAAAATAGCAGGATTTTGTTCATGGGAGTACGTTTATAAAAACGAGGTTGAATAAGAGAGATTTCTTCTTTTTTGCCATTTAGGTACCCTCTCGCTGCAGCTTCATTTGCTCTATTTTAATAGATTTTCCTCACGCGATCCCAATTCTTGCCCCCCCTCTATCGAGCTAATCTTGTAGGGTTCTGAGACCACCTCCCCCTAACTTTTAGATAGGGGACTCCTCCTGGATTTGAGACCACCTCCCCCTAACTTGCAGATAGGGGACTCCTCCTGGATTTGAGACCACCTCCCCCTAACTTTTAGATAGGGGACTCCTCCTGGATTTGAGACCACCTCCCCCTAACTTTTAGATAGGGGACTCCTCCTGGATTTGAGACCACCTCCCCCTAACTTGCAGATAGGGGACTCCTCCTGGATTTACCACTTTTGCAGATAGGGGACTCCTCCTGGATTTGAGACCACCTCCCCCTAACTTGCAGATAGGGGACTCCTCCTGGATTTGAGACCACCTCCCCCTAACTTTTAGATAGGGGACTCCTCCTGAAAGGAGGAGAAAATGGACGTTGGGGGTTTTTTCCCAAAGCGCGTTAGCGATTTGCCCCTTTGTAGCACATAGTTCATTACGCGGACAAGTGGCCTTAAAATTTTAAGGCCGATGGGGGAATAGCAAATTGATTTACTTAGTGTAAACTTGTACATAATCGCCAATCTTTTTGGCTATAGATCAAGAATACCAAGGGATAAATCCCTTACAACTGCTTATCCAGTTCATTCAACATATAGTCTTGGGGAAATTCCTTTAGGCCTTTTTTACAGTAGAGCTTCGCTTCATCCATGCGCTCCTCTCGCTGGTAGTATTGGACCAAAAACATGTAGGTTTCATTCCTACCCCAGGAAGGCGCATGGGGGTCGTCCAGGTGCTTGTCCTGGAGAGACAGGGCCTTCATGAGGTGTTCTTCTACTTTTTTTCCTCCTCCATACATTTCTGGGGTATAAAAATCGCTTTTCCCCAAGGCCAGGTGGGCTCTGTGGTTTTGAGGGTCCAATTTTACGCCCTTTTGAAGGTGTTTGCCGGATTTGGCTGAGAGGCTCATGACTTCCCCGGGGGAAAGGCCCATCAACAAGCCCATCAGGGTAGCCACCATTACATGTTCTTCTGAATTGAGTTTGTCCTGGGATTCCAGGAGTTCAATCCCCTTTCTGAGGGCCGCAATCCCTTGATCCTTTTTTTGCATTTTCATGAAGTATACCCCTTCATAATAGTGTCCGTACGCCTGCCAATAGTTCAGCCAGGGGTTGGGCTTTTCGGCATGGGCCTGGGCATCGGCTAGTTGTTGGATCAAAGGAGCTACCTTATTCTCCTGGGCAGGGAAGGAATAGTTTAATGCCATGAGCAGGGAATCCTGAATTCCGTCCAGGACCTGTTGGCCATTCATGCTCAAGGGAAGTACAAACAGTAAGGCAATTAATTTTAGAGTTTTCATATAGTTCATATGGTGTATTTGATATGAACTCATATTAGGCTCTATTATTCATACAGAGAAAAATGATATACGGATGGTGGGATTTGGTAGACGAATGGAGGGGGGAGGGTTAAATAGTAGGATAGTCCACGCAGGGTGGCCGAAAACGGAAATTATCGTACAGATTAGGGGATTATATCCTTGGATAACTCCCCTACCTGATGATATTTCGTCCCTTCAGGACTCACTTGCGCCCTAAAGGGGCAGAGTGGAATGTAGGTTTTTTCATAGAAAAGCCATTCTCGGCCAGACTATATAGTTTGAGGGGCGAGGAATGAGTAGAAAAGTCAGCAATACTCTCCCCTCTCACCTCTCTCCTCACTCCTTATTCTACCGACTACGGACCATATTTTCCTACTCAGGAAATTGGGAGGCGTCTATTCCCGGAATGACCGCAATGGCATTCTTATAGTAGATTTTCTTGAGCACTTCGTCATCCAGGTCGAGGCCATAGATCTTCCAGAAGGCGTGGCGCTTGCGGTAATAGTCAAAGTATTCATCGGCGGTCTCCAGGCAGCGGAAGTAAACGTGGTACTCTTCAGGCTGCCAGGAATCCTTGCCAAACATCACTCGATCCTGGTATTTGGTGAGAAAAGCTTTTGCCGCTCGGGGCTGGCGTCCTAACTCAGCCAGTACTGCTCCGATCTCGGTGTACATATTGGGATAGGTATCCATCAGTTCGGCTAGTTTCCCCAGGTTGTTGCCATACCAACCCAGGTGGGCGTTGATGAACTTGGTATCGGGGTGCTTGCGAAAGATATCGTGCTGCTCAGCGATGAGCTCTTCAAAACTAGGTCCTGACTCGGAATCCTGTTTCCGGCCAGGTCGTTGTTTCAACTCAAACCATCGTTCATTCTTCTCATCGTGTGGTAGCCAGAAAGGAGCGGGATCAGCGGTATGGATAAGTACAGGGATTCCCAATTTGCCACAGGTTGCCCAAACGATATCCAAGCGAGGATCATTGACGCTAATTCGATTTCCATTTTTATCTTTTGTATGGAGGCCCAGGCTTTTGTACACCTTGAGCCCACTGGCACCCGCTTCGACATCTGCCGCTAATTGGGCCGCAATATTCTCCTCCCAGTTGGGGTCATCTATATTGGCAAAATTTACATTGGTGAAGATGACGATACGGTCTGGGAAATGTCCATTGACATTTTCAATGGATTTAATCAAATGTTCCCTCGACCCCCTTCCTCGGCCACTGAGGTTAACCAAAACCCCCATATTTAGTTTGTCCATCTCATCGATCAACTTCTGCAAGTCCATGGTAGGCATGCGAAATTGGTGGTTGTGAACATCGATAAAGGGGTACTTGGACCGCGTTCGTGGATTTTCGGGAACCACCAGGGTGGATACGGGGTCATAGGTCTCCCAATCCATACGGGGTTCAGATTCTTCCTGGGTTTGAGCCGTGATATCTGGGGCACAGGAGAATAAGCACGCTGCAATCAGTAAGGTTAAGGTTGGCTTCATTCAGTCAGGAGATTATTAGTTAAATAGTCCACTGACAACGGTTTTTAAGTTAGTCTGCTAACCTTCTACCAACCCTAACCGTGGACGGTGGACTATCTATCCGACTATAAAACTATTCTTAGCCGTTCATGGATAACAGAAACTCCTCATTGTTGCGGGTATTCTGCATCTTTCCACGAAGGAATTCCATCCCTTCTACGGGGTTCATATCTGCCATGAATTTTCGCAGCACCCAAATACGGGTGATATCGTTGGGATCCATCAGGAGATCTTCTCTCCGGGTACCGGAGGCCGTAACGTCGATGGCGGGATAGATCCTGCGATTGGCCAGTTTGCGATCCAATTGCAGTTCCATGTTACCCGTTCCTTTGAATTCTTCGAAGATTACCTCATCCATTTTACTACCTGTCTCAATCAAAGCTGTAGCAAGAATGGTGAGAGAGCCTCCATGTTCTATATTTCTGGCAGCCCCAAAGAATCGCTTGGGTTTGTGGAGTGCGTTTGCGTCTACCCCACCGGACAAAATCTTACCTGAGGCGGGCATCGCGGTGTTGTGAGCCCTTGCAAGACGCGTGATAGAATCCAACAGGATAACTACAT
Source organism: Bacteroidia bacterium (assembly GCA_965263105.1). GTDB lineage: Bacteria > Bacteroidota > Bacteroidia > J057 > J057 > JBCCTX01. The sequence goes on from CBDHGL010000006.1 coordinate 523,429, forward strand.
CGTGCCCACACTCAACCATGCGTTTGGCCTTCTCCAAAACTATGGAGGCTACCTGAACGTGCCGATCTGCCTGCTGATCAAAGGTAGAGGCAACTACCTCACCATTGACATTCCGATCCATATCGGTTACCTCTTCCGGACGCTCATCGATCAAGAGGATAATGAGGTAGGCTTCGGGGTGGCTAGCTGCGATGGCATTGGCCACCTTTTGCAACAGGATCGTTTTACCCGTCTTAGGCTGGGACACAATAAGGCCCCTTTGCCCTTTTCCAATGGGAGAAAATATATCTATAATCCGAAGGGATAAATCGTCCTTGTGCCCAGAGCCAGAGTCGGATAATTTGAAGCGCTCTTCTGGGAACAGGGGAGTCAAATGGTCAAATAAGATACGGTCTCTCACCTTCTGGGGGGGTTGGCCATTAATGCTTTCCACTTTGAGAAGGGCAAAATAGCGTTCTCCCTCTTTAGGAGGACGAATCTGACCAAAAACGGTGTCTCCCGTTTTCAGACCAAATAATTTGATTTGGGAAGGGGAAACATAGATATCATCAGGGGAAGAGAGGTAATTATATTCACTAGAACGCAAAAAGCCATAGCCTTCAGGAATCACTTCCAGCACACCTTGGTTGCTAATTACGCCTTCCAATTCATTGGAAATGCTTTCTTCCCGTTCTCTATTTGACTGCTGAGAATGCTTCCCATTTGCGTGGGAATCTCCTCTGTCAGAATAAGAATCCTGTCGGTCGTTTTTCGCCCGCTTCCTCCTGGTTCTTTTGGGCTTATCCTCTTCAGATGGGATTTCAGGTTCAACTTTGGAGTCAGTTTCCTTTTCTTCTTTGATTTTTACTCCTTCTGCTTGACCATTTTCCACGGCTTCAACACGCTCTACCTCTTTCTTAGTTTGGCGTTTTTTTCGTTTGGGCTTTTCCTCTTCTTTAGAGGCTTCTACCTCTCCTTCATCCTCTTTCTCCTGGGCAGCTTCCTCTGTTTTTTTGGCAGCAGCTTTGGTAGTCTTTTTTGACCGGGCGGATTTCTTAGGCGGGGAAGCAGGCGCTTCTTCAGTGAGGGTGGGTCGGACTTTTCCTGCGGGCATTATGGCCTGCATATCGAGGATTTTAAAAATCAAGTCCTGCTTGGCGAGTTTCTCATGTCCTTCAATACCAAGCTTCTTCGCTATCTCCTGTAAATCTGAGATCTCGTTGTTGTTCAATTCAATAATGTCGTACATACAGATGCTTAACTATCAATTTTCGTCTTCTTAACTAACAACCATTAAATATTAGGTGGTGGATTTATGATGAATTCTCATAGCTCCGGAGGGAAAATATAAGGGGGATATAAATAATTTGAACGATAGAATGAACGCAGGGAATGTGAGTGCTGGATTGTTCTTTCGCAAAAGAAGGAAACTAAATCTGATTTTCCAAAACTTTTCTTTACTCTTTCATCCAAATCCTCTGATAATCCTTACGAAAGTAACAAGGTTTTTGTTACTTCGCAGATAATGTCGCAACAACCATACAAATTTTGATCTCATGCTGGAGATTCAGAGAATAAGAAGAGAAACTGACCTTGTAATTAAAGGCCTAGAAGCCCGGAATTTGGATCGTGCTGCAGAGGCCGTTCATGGCATTATCGCTCTGGATGATAATCGAAAAGAGTCCATTACCCGCATGGAAGGGGCCAAACGGGAAATGAATCAGATTTCCAAATCAATTGGAAAATTGATGAAATCGGGCAAAAAAGAGGAAGCTGAGCAAGCCAAATCTCAGGCTCAAGAATTCCGTTCCCTCATCAAAAAGCTGGAAGAGGATGTCCAGGAAATAGAACAATCTCTCCACTCAGAACTTATCAAGCTTCCCAATGTGCCCCACCCTAGCGTTCCCTTAGGAAAGGGAGAGGATGATAACGAAGTAATGTTTGAAGCTGGGGAAAAAGTTACTTTCGATTTTGAGCCGCTACCCCATTGGGAGTTAGCAACTAGACAGCAGCTGATCAGTTGGGAGCTCGGGGTAAAGCTCACAGGATCTGGCTTCCCGGTTTATATGGGCAAAGGGGCCAAACTACAACGGGCCCTGATTGCCTATTTTTTGGATAAAGCTGCTGAGGCAGGTTATATAGAGGTCCAACCCCCGTTGTTGGTCAATGATGCCTCTGGTTATGGTACAGGTCAGTTGCCTGACAAAGAAGGGCAAATGTACCACATAGAGAAGGATGAATTATACCTTATTCCCACTGCGGAGGTTCCCATCACCAATCTCTTTCGGGAGGAAATTGTTGCCGTTGCGGAACTTCCCATCAAGCGATGTGGATATACCCCCTGTTTCCGTAGAGAGGCGGGTTCATACGGGAAAGATGTCAAGGGCTTAAATCGCTTGCACCAGTTTGATAAAGTAGAAATTGTTCAGGTAACCCTTCCAGATCACTCTTATGAGGCTTTGGAATCCATGACAAAGCATGTTACGGGTCTTCTAGATGCCCTCGAATTACCCTATAGGCAACTGGCTCTCTGTACAGGTGATGCGACCTTTACGTCTGCCAAAACCTATGACCTGGAGGTGTTTAGTGCAGGTCAAGGCAGGTGGTTGGAAGTCAGTTCGGTGAGTAATTTTGAGACTTTTCAGGCCAATCGCCTGAAATTGCGGTATAAGGATGAGAAAAAGAAGAGTCATCTGTGCCATACGCTCAACGGGAGTGCATTGGCACTTCCTCGCATTGTGGCTGCCTTGCTGGAGAATAATCAACAGGAAGATGGAAGCATCCTTATTCCTTCTGTTTTACAGCCCTATACAGGCTTTGACAGGATTGGATAGCTTCAAAGCGCTTGCCCTACAGACTCTTCTTCTGTTGGGTAGGGCGAATAGGCGTTGTACTCAGTAATCTCAAAGTAATCGAGGATACGCTGCACATTCTTCTGATCGGACTCAGAAATCTTGCCCAACCACTTCTCAATTTGGGCAGCGGGGCTTGCCATCATGTCTCCCTTAAAATCCGTCTTACTTGGTTCGTAAATTTTATCGTAGATGGATTGGGGAGGGGTGATTTGCAATCCTTCCAACATGCGATCGAGCTCCCGGCGACCGTGAAGTAGAAGATTCTCATAATAGACACGAACAAACTTATCGGAATTGCTCGCCTTTAGCGAGGGTTGATTGTGTAAGCACCACAGGACCACATGGGTCTCTAATTTACTGTTCAGGGTCTTGATAAGGGGTTCGTGCGCTTCCCAATATTCAGAAAACTCATACCGTCCCCAATTAAAGTAGTCTTCAAAGGGCGCATCGTTTTTGAAGGCCTTCATCTGAGACAGGCTACAGGAGATCGGGTGGCGCAGCAGAAATATGGGCTTTCTCGTCAAGTCAAATTGCTCCACAAACCAGGGCAAAAGGGCATTGCCTCGAACAAATTTCACAACATAGCGCTCTGCGGTAAAGAAGTCTCTGACGGGTGTTCGTGATACCCCCCAGCAGTTGAGCTTTCGCCCAGAAATAATACGTTGTAAATCCTTTTTGGCGGCCTCCCATTCCAACTCTTGTGCCAGATACTGCTTCCAGCCAAAGTTGAGCTTGGGATCCACTGATCCCAACACTTCATGAAGGGGCTCCCACACTACAGCTGTATTAGGAATATTGTTGAGCAGTTCCATCAGCCATGTACTTCCCCCACGTTGGTCACAAAAGAGCAAAATATTTTCCCGAAAGTCTGGCTCTTTCTTAATCGCTTGGTATAACTCGATAAGCTTGACCTTCACATAGTTTTTCGTGGTCCGCGTTTCCTTCATGAATAATTTATTTAAAATTATTTATATTATACAATATGAATATATACAATGTGCGTATTTGATGAGCCAAGCACTTCCTCGATGGTTGGTATTTATGCCTCAACTGAGGAAAAATTGGGTCACAGGAGTGAATCTTGCTCCCAGCAGAAAGCAAGCATAAGGCAGGAGGTATTCCCGGGTCAGGACATATACAGGTAGGGTTTCCAGTCTTCGCGGATGTTCCCGGCAAAATTACTCAGGAACATTACAAAACTAGGCCGGAATGGTTCATATCTCAGTTCCAATCCGGCCTCTTCTGGTGTCATACTCCCTTTACGGGAGTTACACTTTTGGCAAGCGGTTACCAGGTTATCCCAGGTATCCCGCCCTCCTCCGGATTTGGGTATAACATGATCGAGGGTTAGGTTCTCTTTGGTCCCACAATACACACATTTCATCCCATCTCGTTTAAAGATGTTTTGCCGTGACAGATTGACCTTTTTATAGGGTATCTGTACGTATTGGAACAAACGTATGATGGAAGGGAACTTAAAGTTGGAGGCTACTGATCTGAGCTGACGGGTAGGAACATCAGTGAGCATTTCTGCTTTGCGTAAGAATACCAGGACAAAAGCTCTTTCAGCAGAGCAGACCCCTATCGCCTGGTAATCTTGGTTAAGGACAAGTACACTTTCTCGTGCCAACATCGGCTAGTATCTTTTAATATCTACCAAGATATGGGTCGCGTTGCCTGTCGGATGTTTAAGTATGCCAATTTTTGTCAAAAAGTCAAGTCTAACTTTGCCAGAAGCGTGATAAATAACATTTCCTTTACCTATGATCCCCACATGACTGATTTTCTCTTGGTCCTGCTTCCGAAAAAAGGCTAAATCGCCTGCCTGATGTTCTCCAAATGGGATCGGCTCCCCCCGCAGTGCCTGCTGGCGGGAATCTCGGGGGAGTGTATGGCCGCACATTCGAAAAACAAGCTGGGTGTAGCCTGAACAATCTATTCCTGCTCCGGAACGTCCTCCCCAAAGGTAAGGGGTGTTGAGGAATAACTGGGCGATATCCAGCACCTTCGAAAAGGGTTGTACAGACTGTAGGCGGAGGGAATCAGCCTTTTCCCATACGTTTTCTCCTAGTTGGATGGTATCTAATCCTGGAGGGAAAGGCAATCTCGCACCCAAAGGAAGACGTAATTCTGAGCCATCAGAGAGAATAAGGGAGCCTTTCAAGGCATATTGAGGAGCAGGCCGCTTTTCATAACGAGATAAAGGGATGGATAAAATCATCTTACTATCTACCCATCCCTCATATGTATCTTCTGCATTTCTAATCTTACACCAGGATTTTTGTTGTTCCAAGATTTCCCCATACTCTCCGAAGACTAATTGACTGACCATCTCTGATCCTTCGCTTGCCTCTTTTCGAAGGGGGACCAAGGCTTCCTGGGTAAAGAAGAATGTACTCACAGTTCTAATTCGTATTCTGAGTAATAGCGATCCCCGCGATAAAACCCTTTGAAATGGATTCGGCCACGACTACGTTCCAACCTGCGTGTGAGGGATTCCTCTGTACCTACATCGTCGCCATTGACCTGGATAATGATAAAGCCCTTACGCATATCTGTTTGCTCCCGAATCTTGCCTGCAACCAATTTGGTCACTTCTACCCCATGTTCGAAGCCATAGCGCCTCAATTCATCCAGGTTTCCATCTTTAAATTCTACGCCTAAATCTGTAAGCGCTGTACTTCGGGAGGTAGCCTTAAATTCCTTATTGCCTTGGGCATCCGTCAAAGTGACGCGGAAAGTCTGAGGAGTTCCTTTTCGACTGACAGTAATTAAAATATCATCGCCTGGTCTGTTTCTAGCCACCAACTCCATGAGTTTAGCTGAATTTTTTACTTGAACGCCGTCGATGCTAACTATTACATCCCCAGCGCGGATTCCTGCATCGGCTGCACCTCCAGGTTGGGCCAATCCGGAGATAAGCACTCCTTCAGAAAGGTCCAGATTATACTCCTTGGCAATGGTAGAGTTAACTGTTTTCATTCCATTTGCGGGGATACCAATAAAGGCACGCTGTACACGCCCAAACTCGATAAGGTCTTCTACAACCTTTCTTACAATATTGGCCGGCACGGCAAAGGCATAGCCTGCATAAGCACCTGTGGGAGAGGCTATAGCCGTGTTAATTCCCACGAGTTTTCCATCTAGGTTGACCAAGGCTCCCCCACTATTTCCAGGGTTTACGGCAGCATCTGTTTGGATAAAAGATTCAATGGCCATGCCATCATCATAGCTGGACTCTTTGATAATATCCAGGTCGCGACCAATGGCACTGACGATCCCAGCTGTTGCTGTGGAAGAGAGGTTAAAAGGATTTCCAACGGCCAATACCCATTCTCCTACGGTGGCATCATCTGAATTAGCCAACTCAACCGAAGGAAGGTCCAGGGCATCTATTTTTATAACTCCTAAGTCCGTCAGGGGGTAAGTTCCGATTACCCGGGCCTTGAAACTACGGTTATCAAAGAGGGTAACTTCCAATTCGTCTGCACTTTCGATTACATGATTATTGGTAACAATATACCCATCTGGACTAATGATAACACCAGATCCTGTTGAAACTGTCTGGCGTCCTCCGCCTCTTCCCCCATATCCAAAAAGTTCATCCCAAACGCTATTGCTTCGCCTGCGCACAACGGTCTGATTAGACTTGATGTGAACCACAGCGGGCATAGTAAGCTGAGCTGCTTTCCGGAAGTCGGGAATATTGGTCAGGGTATTACCCGCATTGGTAGGGGTAGGATCATTTGAAAAGTTGGTCAAAACAGAAAGAGGGTCTGTTTTGGGATTAATGAGTTCCTTTTGCGAGGTCTGTTGGTTAAATGCCCCTCCATAAGGAGAAAAAGTAAAATGGTAAGTGGTCAATGCAATCAAACTCACCAATAATGATATACCGGCGGTAGAGAGAAATCTATTCATGATATGTTACTTAGGTTATCTACGTGTATTATTGTTGTATCCCTGTAATCCTTAACGGAGAGCCCCCCCAAAGGGTTTCTTTCATTTACCTTTCCTTGCCAGATTCTGTGATTCCGTAATATATGTCCAGAAAGCGAGATTTCTCAGCAGGAAGTTTATCTCCAATACTTCGGGTAGTCCAATAGCGATACCCCACCTCTTCTGAATGTTCATCCCCATCCTCTTCTCTCACCACTATGCGGTACATTTCCTGTTTGTTTCCCTCCCGCCAGTCCTCCTGCTTACCCTTGTTGGGAGCCTCTGGCCAAGAGGGCCTGTGGTCTTTTGCGGAATTGGTGATTCGGTATTCCGGTCGGCCCACCCACTGCATGAGATCAAACTTATACTTTTTTCGATAAACGGGTACATCCTCAAATACCTCTGCCCGATAGGTTTCTTCTCGATTTTTGTAAATGGGACGAGAACAGTAAACATCTTCAAAATACCCATTCCCCAAATCCTTTTGCCCACATACGTAGGTTTCCTCTCCAACCTTATCCCTTACTGTTCGGGTACGCGTTTCAAATCCACGCGATACCTTGTTATAATGATGGATGGCCCGAAAGGAAGAAACATTAAAAGCCTCGGAAGGTAGGTCCCAAGCTTCTTGGGTAACCGCTTCATAGTGCTGAAACTGTATGCTTCTCTCCCATTCATGTCCAATTACCTCTACCTCTATGGATAGCGGAAATGCCTGCAACAAGTAGTAAAGTATTCCCGCTAAAATGGGAGAAGATAAGATCAAGGCCAGCAGTCCCTTGGGCCGCTTTCTTTTATATCCAGGCTTGGTCTCTATCTTGGCTCTATGCTCCTTCCGATATTGTTCTCCCGCAGCAGTAGATTCATGAAGCCCTCCTTCAGTAGGAACGGCATCTGGGGCAAAGGTTCTCGATTGTAAGTCTTGGTCTCCGCTTTGGCTGTCTTTGGGATTGCCACAAGAACCGCAAAAGGTGGCCGTAGCTTTATTTTGAGAAGCACAATGCCCACAAATCCAGTCAGCCCCTGCTTTCGCTGCTTTCAATCCCACTTTCTCCCGGACGATTTCCGCATCGCTGGGCAAGTAAAATTTCACATTAGGAGGACGGGAAGAGCCACAATTGGTACAATGGGTTTCTGGCCCCAAATTTCCCTTATTTCCGCACACCATACAGTCCCATCTGCCTACTCGGATAGCCATATATTTGACTGATTTTTATTTACTCAAAGTGAAACGATTCAAATTACACAATTTAAGGGATTTCAGGGAAGAGAAAATGTTGGAAGGCAGAATTAATATTATGAATATTCCCTAGATAAATTTTTCCCGTATATTACCGGAAATCGGATTACTAATTGCGCTATTTAATGACGCACGATAAAATCAATCACTATATTCAATGAAAAATCAACTTTCTGCTAAAATTGCCCTATGTCTGGGCTTGGCACTGAGTTTATCGTTTTTTTCCTGCAAAAAAGCTGGGAAGGAAGGAGTTGGGACTTCTTCTACGCCTAAAATGAAAGACAGTGTAGTCATCACGAAAACTCCCGTTGCGATTGAGCATCTAAATTCGGTAGAAACTTTGGCCGATCCTGATCTCAAGGTGCTCCAGTTTATTTCAGAAGATAAATTGGTTCCTCTTACTCAAGACCTGTTGTATAAAACAGCCCAGGGCCTGGAAGGATACGATTACTACCCCCAAAAAATCCAAGACTGCTCTGGGATGTTTCGCCGATACTTGAGTGCCCTCCGAGCAGCGACCCATCAAGACCTTACTATTCCAGATCCAAATTGGGTTATTCCCGAACCAGGTTTAGATAATAGTGCATATTCGAAAAGCATAAAGGAGTATAAGAATACCCTACCCAAAGGCCAAGAGCTCGTCAGGAACACTAAGCAATTTGGAAAGTGGTATGCAGACTTAGGGCAATTTATCCGTGTTGGGCCAGGGGATGTAGAAAAAAAGCTTTACAGAGATATGATTAAACCTGGGATGGTCATGTTTTATGGATATAAGTTTATCGATGAGAAAGAAAGTTATGACGTAGGGGACCTAAAAGCGATTAACCATATGGGGGTCGTCGTAAATGTCATCAAAGAGGGGGATGAAATAGTCCGGTACCAACTTTTTCATGGAAGGAATGACAATAAAGAAAATGGACAGCTCATTAATCCATCTGCTATCACAGGAGTTGGAGAAGGGAGAGGTTACAGGGTCCACGAACGAAGTTACCCTTCTGGCCCTGGATACGAAGGATTCAAGGATTTCCCATCATTAGGGTTTGCCACTCAGAAATGGATTGGAATTGCGCCAATTACCAATAAGCTCGGAAAGTACGTAGAAAGTAGAGATACTATTCAAGTTCCTATATAAATTTACCAGGAACCCATTTCATTCCATCTATCGTTTGCTTATGAGGATCAAGGGATATTTTCTGTTTGTGCTAATGAGTGTAACGGCCTGTACTTCATCCGTAGAGGAAATCCCCTCTAGAACCTTGGAGGAGGAAGTGCTGATCGAAAGGATAGCGGAGAATTCCTATACCTTTTCTTTCTCCAATGGAGGCCCGTGGCATATTTTTGCTGGACCTTCCTCAAAAGAAATTGACTGGAATGAACCCCGTTTTGCTATAAAGCATCGGGATACCACTGTATCTGTTCCCTTCCAACCTAGAACCTTCTGGGGCTTAGTTTCCTCGTCAGGGGATACCCTTATTGCATCAGAACGAGAGATTCCATTTGATAAGGCCATAAATTTTCGAGACCTAGGAGGGATTCCCACTCAGGAAGGGAGGCGGGTTAAGTGGGGTCTTTTCTATCGCTCAGGGAAACTCCATAAGCTTTCCTCGTCTGACAGGGATCAATTGGACAAGCTAGGTATTCAAACCGTAGTGGATTTTCGATCCGATCAGGAAGTCGAAGATGAACCCGATCATCTTCCCAAACAGATTGCCTATAAACGAATGGTTATCGGAATAGACGAGGCTATAGACCAAGACAAATTGATGGATAGCCTCAAGACGATGACACCCAGCCAATCTGCCAATCTTCTTTTGGAAGCGAACAAGCTATTTGCGAGCTCTTCCGCCAAAGATTACCTTCCCTTCATCAATTTGCTTCAACAGGAAAAGGATATTCCCCTGGTATTTCATTGCACTGCTGGAAAGGATCGTACGGGCTTTGCAGCTGCTTTGATCCTGTCTGCCCTTGGGGTAAGCCGAGAGACGATTATGCAGGATTTTCTCATGTCCAATTACTATCGTGCTGGCCACGGGAATTTTCGGATGAATTTCGTTTGGTTATTGGGGCTCAAACGAGAAGTCTTGGAACCCCTGATGGAAGTAAGGCCCGAATACCTAAATGCGGCCTTTCGTACCATTGACTCCCTATATGGAGGAACTAATGCTTTTCTGGAAGCTGAATATGGGATTACGGATACGGTAAGGCAAGAATGGATTGAGCAATATACTTATTAGGATTTTAAGCCCTCGTATACCTAAAATTCAAATCCCTAGTCCCCATCCTGGGAGCTAGGGATTCTCTTTATTACTTTTTAGGTCCCGACTACTTAATGAACGGATCGTAAATAAAGGTGAGATACAACTGAGTTCCAACGAAGGGGCCTCCATATACTTGCCGGTATCCTTCATTGAGCACATTGGTAGCTCCTACCTTAACCAGGGAATTTATTTGGCTAAATTTGGCCGATAGACCAGCATCCAGAATCCCATAGGCCTCAATATTTGTCTGACCAAAGGGAGACTGCCACAGATAGGCATCAGAGTATCTGTACATAATATTAAAGCCTAAGCCGTTGATAAGGTCCCTATTTTCTACAAATACATTTCCTCTGTGGGGAGGTGTGTTAAAGGCTGGTAAAAAACCCGGGTTATTGGCTATAGCTTCATCTGCATCAAAGGAAGTATAGTCATAATTACCCCCAATGCGAAAACCTGAGGGCGTAAGGTAACCAATTTCTATCCCTCCCCCATAAGAGGTTATCTGGTCGGGTATATTCGTATACACAGAGAACACCCGTTCTGTGGCCAGGCTAAAACCATTTACCCGCTGAACAAAGTTCTCATAGATATTGTAATACACACTGGCGTCTACCCAAAGTCGTTTGTTGACCAAGCCTTTGTATCCGACTTCTGCGGTAGAGATTTGCTCTTGCACCAAGGGTTGAATATTGGAAGGGACTAGCAACTCGGCATTTTGGCCGCCACTCGCAGAAAAAGCGAAAAAGGAAGGAATGGTCATCAAGTTATTGAAAATATTTGATCCATTTATCAGGGTACCATCGGATCTCATGTAGTTGTAATTGGAAATATTATCCAAGGTTCCACCTAGCAGGATGGCATCGCGTACATCAAGGGCAATATAGGCCTCCTGAGCAGCCGGGTTTCTAAAACCTGTTTGAGCCGAAAGGCGAATAAAATGTTCCCTTTCAGATCCCACATTAATAACGGCTGATAATCTAGGGGTAAACTGCCCATCGAAGTTGGGATTTTTATCATAACGAATCGAGCCCCTCAAATTAATCCTATCTCCTAGTAGCGCCTTGGAGGCTTGCACATAGGCCCCGTACTCCAAAATCGAGATGGGCTCTCCAAATCCATTAGGACCATCATTGAATACTTGTCCTTCAGAATCCAGAAAATAATTCCTGGCTAGTGCTCCTACTTGGATAGATGCAAATGTCAATTGGGGGGTAAAATCGTACATCCCCTCTGCATGTACCATGCGGGTGTTATCTACGAATTTGGAGCCTCCTGTACTGATTTCTGGATTGGATAGGGTCAGACGACGCAGGTTTTGAAAGGTTTCAGATTCTGGACCAGGTATATCTCTATCGGCAAAATTTCTCGCTGCCGAATGATCTCCCGCTATTACCCCTTGGATATTTCCCAAATACGCATTGGAGTAATCCTGGGACCAAGCCTGGCTAGACTTCAAGCCTTCTTGAATAAAGGCTCCTGTAGCCAACATAGCATAAGAGTCTTTGGCATTCTCTCCTGCATAATAGGTTCTAAAGAAGTAGTTATCTCCTTTGAATTCCAGCTTATGCGTAATATTGGAAACGTTTACGAAAGGATAAATGGTTGTATGTCGAAGGATGGCATCCCCTTCAGCATATCGGAAGGCATAAATGACCTCTAGCGTGGGATTGGGACGAAAATGCATAGCCCCTGTTGCTTTGAGGTGATCTATCTTATAATTGATAATGTCTCGTTCCTGGATACCTGAGCGGTTTATCAGTGTCAGGTTCTCTTCCCCCAGAAAGACAGGCACCTGGACTTCATCTCCATAAATATTGACCGCGTCAAAATTGGGGTGAGTCCTTGGAAGGGCAAGCAAAGAATCCTGAATGGGTATACGAGCAGGGGTAATATGGAAGGAATTGTCAGCTGCCTCCCAGTCATAGGCATTTAAGTAGCTGATGTCCAACTTCCAGGCAAACTTTTCGTCCACCTTATATCCATATCTAATCCCTGCTTCCAAGACAGGCCTTGTATTTACACCACTTTGGATAAGAGCCCCGGTTTTTAATACCCCACTTAGGCCCTGATATTCAAAGGGACTCTTGGTGTATACATCTAAGGACCCATTAAAGGCATTGGGGCCATAAAGGGCAGATCCTGTTCCAGGTACGATTTCCATGCTGCGAATGTCCAAATCAGAAGTTCCATTGATATTACCAATGGGGTAGTTCAACCCAGGTAAATTCATATCAACCCCATCGATTCGCTGGACAAAGCGCCAGTTCTGCATATCGCCAAAACCCCGTGTGTTGATAGAAGGGAATAGCAAGCTACCTGTATTTATTTGAACGCCTTTTAATTGGGCCAGGGAGCTATAAATATCTCCAGCAGGGGAATAGCGGATATTTAATAGGCTGAGCTTTTGGATAGCAACAGGTGCTTCCATAATTCTCTCTTCGATCCGAGAAGCAGAAACTACGACTTCCTCCTCGAAATATTCGGTGGCTGAGAGGGTGATTCCAAAGTTTTCGACTGTCTTGAAAATCTCTAAATCTTCTGTCTCATACCCAATAGAGGAAATTTCCAGGGTAAAGGGTGTCTCATAATTAGTAGCCAGAGAAAAGTTTCCATTGACATCCGTAATGGTTCCTATAAGGGTGCCTTTTATAACGACTTTTGCCCCGATAACTGTCTCTCCATTTTCATCATCTGAAACAATCCCAGAGATATAAGTCTGGCCTACTATCCCCAATGAGGAAAAGAGAAGCGAGCAGGTTACAAGAAAAGGTATAATTTTATTCATCGCCAATAATCCTTCAAAAGCAGCTAATTAGTTGAGTCTAAACGAAATAGGGAGTGTATATAGCACAGGAACTACTCGTCCTGAATGCCTTCCGGGAATCCAATCAGGCATTATGCTTAAAAGTCGAAGTGCTTCCTCATCACATCCATACCCGATTCCTCTTAGCACTTTGACATCTTCCAACTTGCCTTGTTCGCTTACCGTGAATTGAAGGTAAACCTTACCTTTGATCCCGTTTTCGCGGGCAATATTTGGATATTGTTGTTCCCGTTGAATAAAGCGGTTTAAAGCGGATAAGCCTCCCGGAAATGAAGGGAGAACTTCTACTATCTTTAGGGGAGCATTTAAATTGGCTGGAACTCCTGCCTCTTCTGCTTCGGCTGTTTCTGCAGAAGATTCATCAATAGCCCCTTCGTTCCCTTCCAGGATTCCTCTTTCAGAGAGGGGGTCTTCTGCATCCTCTACAATAGCTGCGGAAGGCCCTGCTTCAGGGGGAGTAGCTATCTCTTCCATAGAAGTCTCCTCGGCCGTCTCCTCCTCCACTGCCATCGGTTCTGCCTCAACCGGTATTTCTTCGCCAGGCAAAATGATGAGATTTTCCGAATAGGAACTTTTCCTTCCAGTTTTTTGATCAATGGCAATTAGTTTCATGTCATAATTACCGGGATTCTCATAGGAGAAGGAATGCCTGAGTTTAACTCGTTGGGTAACTCCATTACCATAATCCATGAAATAGGAAACTTGGGGATCAAAGTCCTTAATATCAATGGTTAGGGGAAAACCCTGCTTTCTCTCTCCTGTAATTTCCATTTCATAGGTTTTAAACTCAGGAGAATCATCTGCACTGGTATTAGCAGGGGGCCTACTTTCTACTTTGGATGTACTCGCGATGGGAGGCTCGTTAAATGTATCCTTGGGCCTGGTTTCAACCCGGGGCTTTGAGACTTCAGGTTGGGGAAGGGGTTCCCGAACAGGGCTTGTATTATCTACCAAGAATTCGGGCTCTACCTCATTTGTTTCATTTGTCACCTCTTCTGTGAATCCCAATCCCCCTTCTTCTACCAGGGTAAGGGTATCCAGTGAAAGGTTATTGTTAAAGGGGTCTGAATCATTGGTTGAAAGGTCCTCTGCTTCAGGGATAAGGCTTAAAAACTCTGTGAGAGAGGTAATTGTATCTCTTATTCCCTGGTCCCTATCGTTAATAAATATACCCGCAGGATACATTTCTAAATACTCACTGACCTCTTCAATACTTAAGTCATTCAAGCTGTATACCTCTAGGGGTGCTGGACCAGACCCCAACCTGAACCACATTAAGCCAATAATGACAATGGCAGCTACTAAGAGCAAAATCCCAAAAAGCTTGCTTCTGTTTTTCCGTACGGGCTTTTTCCGTACAGAAGAATGCAAGAATTCATCTATGGGCTTAGATTTTGGTTTTCTCTTCCGCATAAACTGAAAATAATTGCTACAGCCCTTTACTGTTGAATGAAATGCTTAATTTCCAATCCTTATGAGCTATTAAATTTTACCTACTTGAAAATTTAATAAACATCAAAACTTTATGAAATAAAGTAGTTATGGGCATTTTAAGTAAAAAAATGCTGCTAACCTGCTATCATTCTTGGTTATAACGCAGAAGGGTAAGGGCTTAGTCTTTAAATGAAAGATTTTCTTGGATATATATCCTCTCTTGGAGAATTATTTCCAGAGAGGAGAAGGGTAGACATTTTCCTGGGTGAGTTTATTGAGGCTAGCTACTACCTGAGGTTTATCGTCTTTATAGGTCACTCCAAACCAAGGGGAGTCCGTCTTTATCATCTTTAAAAAGATTTTCCCTTCATCAATCAATTGGCTGATGAGGGTGGGAATATAAAATTCCGATTTCAGTTCATCTCCTCTTTCGGCCAAAAATTGCTCGAATCTATGCTGGAATTCGTCAAAAATGTTCGGAAGGCAGCCCCACATATTCATCGATACCGGGGTATCCTCTGCCAGGCTTATCATCTCCCCATTTTCACTGGGATATTGAATGATTCCCGATTCATTGCGTTGAATTTTCAATCGTTCTGTAACAGAGAGGAGAAATCCTTTTTCGTCAGTTACACACTCCCCTCTATTCACATGGCCGTATGCTGAAAGGGTATTTTTGAGTTCAAAGCCTACCATGCAATAATTGGAAGTATTTCCTGAACTAATGGAAGACAAATACCCTCCCAAACGCATAAAGGCATCTCTTCCATAAAAATCATCTGCATTAATAACGCCAAAAGGTTCTTTTATCACCTTACGTGCCACCCATACGGCATGAGCCGTTCCCCAGGGTTTGGTCCGTTCGGGGTTTACTTGAAAGCCCTCAGGAATATTGTCCAATTCCTGGAATACGAACTCTACGTCTATGTATTTGGCAAATTTATCTCCGAAGACTTCTTTGAATTCCTGCTCGATACTTTCTCTGATGACAAAGACAACCTTTCCAAATCCGGCTCTAATGGCATCGAAGACTGAGTAATCAATTATCGTTTCACCAGAAGGGCCAAAGGCTTCTACTTGTTTGAGACTTCCATACCTACTCCCCATACCAGCAGCAAGGATACATAAAGTGGGCTTCACCATTAGATCAATATTGGATTGAGTGCTTGTGTAATTTTCGCGCAAGATATAAAAAATTACACCAAGCACCCATCCTCTTTTCCCAAACGAAAATAATCCCTCTGCAACGGTATTATAAGTCGCTATTTCCTACCTTTGAGGGGTTAGCTGCCCACTTATTAAAGTCAATATTATTGATAATCCCATTGCCGTCTACATCTATAGGAAGGTAAACATTTACGGCAGCGCTATTGACTTTCCATTGATTAAAATCTACGTTGTTGATTAGGCCATTGTTATCAAAATCCCCTGCGAATAGTCCTACCTGATTAGAATTCGGTAGGTTATCTAATTGCTCATTCCCCAGAGCTTGACTTACAGCACTCGTATAATCATAAGAAACCGGGGTTGTAGGACCCAAAGGAATGGTTACACTGCTGATTACTCCCAGATGGCTTTTGTGTCTAATAGCCAGGTAATAGTTTCCAGTGGAGAGGGAAGGAAAAAGAATATTGGTATTCCCATCGGCAGAGAGTAATTGTCCGGATTGGGTTAACAGTACCGCTTGACGTTGGACGACATTTTGTGGATTCTGGTTCTCCCTCACTTCTAACAAAACCCAATCTGTGATATCATTCCGAGAAGACTGATTGGTCTCATTGCCATTGTAATTAAAGGGGGGATAGTTGTAAGGTTGGGCTGAAGGCAATAGGCCGCTAGCTTGCAGATTATTGTTCATATTACCGGATGCTTGGCTATAATAGCCTGCCAAAAAGGCCTTGACTTCTCCTACCTGCCCAGAGGATTCGGGAATTTGTATAGAGGTTGAATAGACATCATCACCTTTGTTGGTCCCGTTATTATTAGCTGATACAAAGGCAGCATAGATGGTCACAGCATCGGTACCCGCTTGTGGAGCTGTCCAATCAAAACTCCAGCTCAGGCTATCCATGCCAAAGTTTCCGGTAATCGTATGGGTCACGTAATCTGCCAGAGCATTGGACATAATTCGGGTTGTACTGGGGTCTTGCAGTTGGATTGTCCCTTCTCCCATATTTGTATTATCCCCATAAATAGTTGCCTGAAATCCAAATAAGCTAATAGACTGATCAACGATTCGCGTAGTAATCGTGTAAGTTTGCCCTGGCACATAACCAGAGGGGGGAATATTGGTCAAAATCTTAGGGGTCCCAGCCCCTGAATTTAAGGCAAAAGAGTTATGGCAAGAAACACAGGTATTGCCACCGGGTTCTCCTGAGTATCCAGCAGGTTGTCCACTTTGGCTGGATATGAGATAAGAAAAAAAACTGGCAAAAAGTAACAACGAACATATAGATAAGGCTATAATTCTTTTCATTTAAAGACTAATTGCAGGAACGCCAACTTTGGAAGGATTCGCGTTCCAAAGGTTAAAATCCAGGTTATTCACAATGCCATTTCCATCGACATCGACGGATAGGTATTGATTAATGGTGGCTCCATCCTGTTTCCACAGGTTGAAGTCCAGGTTGTTGATAAGCCCATTCCCATCGAAATCACCTGCAAACAGCAAGGCCTTTCCCGTAATCTGGGATAAAGTTTGTTGTGCAGTTCCACTTGCTTGATCAACGGAGCTTGAAAAATCAAAACTTCCTCCTGGTTGGATAGCGGAGGCACTAATCACGGATAGATGGCTTTTGTGCCGTAAAACCACATAAGCACTTGCATTTCCAACAAAATCCATGGGGACTGCTGAAGAACCGGAGACATCCACGACTGTCCCCCCTTCAGCCAGGATACAGGCTTTCCGACTTAGTATGACAGTAGCATCCTGGCTACTTCTCAATTCTAAAAGTACCCAGTCAACCATGGTATCGGGAATTGCTGTCAAGGTCTCACTCCCCTGGTAGTTCCAGGGAGCTTGTCCAAATGGCTGAGAGCTAGGCATCAGTTCATTAGGGTTTGTTGCCAGCTCCGTATGCATCCTTCCTGTATTTTCTTGATAGAATCCTTTCAGAAATGCATTAACGC
>CBDHGL010000007.1:0-36894 GCA_965263105.1 Bacteroidia bacterium
GGATGCACCACGGAGAATCGTATACCTACCTGTATTTCTTTGGGTTGACAGATCCGACGAATGAGGCCTTCAAACAGCGATCCCTCAAATTTGCCGAAATGTATATGGACCCTGCATATGGCAATTATGATCCGGAACTTAAGCTGATCAAGTCCCCCTTAAATGGAAGTAAAGGGCCTCGCTTCGTCAATACGGCTGAGGATTGGGTGACCCATCGTCCTATTTTGGCCAATTATCTCTTACCCTACGAAGACATTCCCGGAATTGATTCCAGTTCTGCTTGGAACAATGACGACCTCTTTCCCCGAATTTTGGATGCCTTGAATGAGCGAATGATGAAGGGAGATGTCCCCTTAAATCTTGCGTCCACCTCCCTGATCCTGAATGCCTACATGTACACAGGAGAGGAAAAGTATAAGAAATGGGTGGAGGGATACACGGCTACCTGGATGAAGCGAGTGGAGGAAAATGATGGGTTTCTCCCTGATAATGTAGGGTTTGTCGGGGAAGGTGGGAGAAACTATGAATGGGAAGAAATGGGGCGGCTATTACGGATGGCGCTGGCCACATGGCTTGCACAACCAAATGGAGGCTACCGTAATTGGGGCTAGCAATGCCTATCTCGTAAGTGGGGATAAAATCCTACTTGGCACTCCCGCAGGTCGGTGATCGAATTGGTAGAAAAACAAAGTAAAATAGAAAATGATCAGCTATTAGTTCCCTACCGGTATGATGACAGAGGTTGGTGGGATTACCGTCCTATGCGGCCTAAGTTTCCTACGCACCTGTGGTATATTTCTAGAGAGACGCAAGATTGGGACAGGGCCAAACGACTCACAGATCCCGTAAAATGGAACGATACCCATTACCAAAAGGGCAAAGGAGATTCTGAAAATACGGCTCCTTGGATGGGCTTTTTGGAAGGGAAGAATTCCGATTTTCCTGTGGAAATGTTGAAAGCCAATTACCAGGAACTTCTCCGGCGCCTGCAAATGATTCGCGAGGATGAAACCCAACCAGATGAACAGGATGTTCACCATTTCTTCCAACGGAATCCCGTGATCTTGGAGGGCTTGGTACAGTTGATGTTGGGCGCCCCTAATCATATCTATCATGGAGGCTTATTGCACAGTAGTGTGCGCTATTTTGATCCAGAAAATAAGCGTCCGGGAATACCCGCAGACGTAGCTGCCTTGGTGGAAAGAATCACTTCCCAGAGTATCACCCTAAAACTGGTGAATCTACACCCCACCCTAGGCCGAAAAGTAATCATTCAAGGAGGCATGTTTGGCGAACACCAAATCAAAAGGGTTCGGCAAGTGATAGATTATCCCTACCAGTTTTACACCATTGACCAGAAGTATGTTCAAATAGAATTAGGACCGGGGGCTGTGGGGCAGGTTGAGTTGGATATAGATCGATTTGTGAATACCCCTAGCTATACGTTTCCCTGGCATTAACCCTAAACACACTCCTCATGAAATTCACTGTAAAAATTTTCATTGCTATCATCCTCTTCATAAGTTGGGGAGCCGACTTAAACGCCCAATTGCTCAAGTTGTCTAAAGAGCAACTTATCGCCCTTAACCCCCAAGTGGGAAGGGGAGCGTTTTCCCGATGGGCGACCCAAGGTTCCCCAAGGATTTGGTAGAAAGGATGAAAGCCATCTCCCTGGAAGAAGCTTGGGCTGTGTTGCGTAACAACGGCTACATGAACCAATATGCAGGAGAAGAATGGAAAATCATTCACCCCAAGCAGGCCATGACGGGCAGGGCCTTAACGGCGCAATATATGCCTAAAAGGCAAGTCATAAGGGAGGTATTGGAAGAGGAGGGTGAAAGAACGGGCCGGATAGGAGATATGGTCAACTGGCCCATTGGAGAATTAGTAGAAGGAGACCTGTATGTGGCCGATTCCTATGGGAAATACAATGAAGGCCCCATCATAGGAGATAATTTAGGTACCTCCATCTATGCCAAGTCCAAGAACGGAGTCGTCTTCAATGGAGGGCTCAGGGACCTGGAAGGGCTGGAACAGATTGAAGGCTTTAATGCCTTTGTGAAAAGTTGGCATCCTTCCTACCAAATGCAAATGATGCTCACTGGAATCAATGTCCCAATTCGTATAGGGGAGGCGACGGTAATGCCAGGAGATGTGGTACTGGCCAAGCGTGAAGGCGTGATCTTTATCCCCCCGCATTTGGCAGAAGAGATAGTCCTTAAGGGGGAATTTATCGCCTTAAAGGATGAGTTTGGTCATTTATGTCTTCGTGAACAACGCTACACTTCGGGTGAAATAGATGGGGCTTGGAAGGATGAAATCCGACAGGAGTTTCTCGTTTGGTTGGAAGCCAATCCCTCTAAGGTTAAAATGACAAGGGCGCAATTGGATGAGTTTTTTAAACAGCGGACTTGGTAAGGGGTACTTTATGCTACTTTTTCTTGACAAAAAGTAGCGCAAAAGTCAAGGAAATCCAAACCAAGGCCTACCCTGCAATGCCATCCACCCCGCTGGATTTCCGAGGGCCAACCCGCTTAAAAACCAAGTGTTAGAATACTTCAAAGGAGTTTAGGTTATTCAACTGATTAAAAAAATATACCCATGAAAAAATTAACTCGTCGATCATTTGTGGAGAACTCAGGCGCAGCCTTAATGGCTGGGATGATTCCTATAGGGGCTAGCGCTCCACTCTCTGCTTCTGCCATTACGACAACACCTAAGGGAGGCTTAATCTCCATAGATAAGCGCAATCGCTCCCATCCAGCAGAGGGCTTGGAACGCGAAGACATTCGCATCACCGACATCAAAGTCACACCCCTTTCCTATACACATGATGGAGAATACCTCTGGCGCTGTGGAGGTTTATACGTGTGGAAATCAGACGCAGCACTGGTCCAGGTATTTACCAATAAAGGAATCGTGGGCATCGCCGAAGGCAGCCCGTACCGCGGGCCGGATAAACTGAAGGCCTACACAGACAGCTACATCACCCCTTTGCTAAAAGGAGCCAATGTATTTGATGTGGACTTCTTGTGTAACAACCAAGGGCATAGTAGCCTCGCAGAAGGCGCCTGGGCGGGCATTAATAATGCCCTCTGGGATATCATCGGTAAGGCCAAGGGCCAACCCGTATACAAACTGCTGTCACACGAAGAACAGCCTTCAAATCAGGTGAAGATTTATGCCAGTGGGGGAGTAAGCCATGCCTGGTACGACAAAGGAGACGAGGCATTAATAGCCGAGGCCCTTCGGTACAAAGCCGCCGGCTATGACACCTTCAAATTCCGAAACGGGACCAGTTGGAAGTACAGCAAACTGACCATGAAGGAATATATCCCGATCCTAGAACGCTTGCGCAAGGCGGTAGGTCCTGATTTTAAGTTGGTCATTGAAAAATTTCCCTGGAGCTTTGAAACCATCATCAATGAATTGTGCCCAGTGTTGGAGGACTTGAAATTTTATTGGTACGAAGAACCCATTCACTGGACAGAGCCTAAATCATTAGAGCAACATATAGCCATAAATGAAGCGATGCCTTCGGTGATGGTATCCGGTGGGGAAAGCTGGTGGAATCGCTCACAGGTACGTCCTTATGTCGCAGCCAAGGCTATGAACATCATTCAGACCGACGCCAACCTCAGTGGCATTACAGAGGGCTGGTTTATCGGCCAAACCATACACGAGCATGGCCAATTGTATTGTCCCCATAACTGGGTTGGAGGCCTCACCACGATTGCCAATATTCATCTGGTGGCGGGTGTGCCCAGTGGACATATGTGCGAATTAAACCAAACCTATAATCCCCTGAAATGGGACATTTTCAAGGATCCCTATCCCATTGAAAATGGAATCCTGACCATTCCGGATAAGCCGGGGTTTGGGGTAGAGCTGATAGACAATATAGAGAAAAAGTTCCCATTTGAACCGGGGCCTTATTATAAGATTAACCCCGTTTTTAAGGGCCTGGATTTACCCCTTTGGTGGAGTTGAATTCCTTGAAAATTATGTGTTTAAACTCTTCTATCTCAATCAAGATTTTGGTGCAATTTTTTATTAACCGCAGAGAAGAGGGTTTCATTTGATGAAACAGTCTATTTTGGCTAAAAAGTCAGGTTTTTTCTTTGTGTGCCTCCTTTTCTCCTCCTAGCCCTCTGCGGTTAAATTTATTTGTCTACCTAAAACTCTTGGGTTAAACTCATACATAATTGCCTCGTAGTTTTTTGGGAAAAACTGTAATTGACCTCTCTGAATCAAACTAATGATGAAAATACGATTCCTGTCAAGCCTCCTTATGGCTTACTGCATTTCTGTAATTCCTCGCATCCAGGCACAGCCCCACCCAAGCTACCAACTCGCCCGAGAGGGGAAGGTATTCAAGGTCTTCCAGTTTTCTCGAGACCAGATGCCCCGCATTGATGGACAAACGGGAGACTGGGAGATGGTTCCCGAAGAATACCAGTATGGGACAGATCTCCTCAAGGATACTGAGGATGGACTGGGAACGGAGATTGATCCAAACGATTTGGAGGTACAAGTAAGCGTGGGCTGGGTAAAAGGCCTGAATCGCCTGTATTTTCTGTACGAGGCCTATGACGATTACTGGGACTTTGGGCGCTTCAATCCTGAGGGCTATCTAAATGATATTTTTGAAATTGCCGTAGACGGGGACCTCTCAGGTGGACCCTTTATTTTTAACCCGATCTATGATCCAGAAGAAATGAAATGGGCCAGTCATACACCCGCTTATTTGGAAAACCACTTCACCTTTAGTGGGGTACATGCCCAGAACTATCACATTTATACCCCACCTGTCAATAATGCTTGGGTCTTAATATGGGGTAATCAGCATTGGATAGCCGAATTTCCCCAAGCCAACTATGCCTACGATTACGACTTCCAACCAGGGGAAAGTGGAAAACTGGTATTGGAGTGCTGGATCACTCCCTATGATTATGCCCCCTATGAAGGCCCCGAACAGGCCATTGAGTCTCAACTAGAAGAGAACAAGGTGATCGGGCTTTCCTGGTCGATTCTTAGAGTTCGATGGAGGAGAACGAGAAGGCCATATCAATTTGGCGCATGATACCCGAATGGTGAAGGATGCTTCCTATCTCTGTGCCTTTCAACTCATGCCTTTGGAAGCAGAATTCCAGCCAGGGATTCAGGCAGCGTGGACCTTTGAGGTGGTAGACATGGACCAGGGTTTGGTCGCCTTTCGGGATGAATCTGTGGGAGAAATTTCCCAATGGAAGTGGGACTTTGGAGATGGAACTAGCTCAGAAGAACAACATCCGATCCATCGCTTCGCAGAAAAAGGGGTGCATAAGGTTATTACCCTGGAAGTCAGCGGGCCTGGGGGGAGTTCGAAGAGGACGCGTTATTGGGAGGTGATGATTCGGTGATGAGGTGCGTAACGATAGGGCTACCGGACGGCCAACATATGGAGACGGTACGTGCTAGCTGATGGGCTGTTCTTTATTTTCATATTTAGACATGGCAATGAAGGCAATTTCATCCATATCTACCTCCCGGACTAAGCGAGCTGATTTTTAAAAGCTTGTTTCACTATTTTATCCACAAGTACGTTTCCTTCTTATTATGGCCCTCCAAGGTTTTGCTATGTACCGTACCGACGTTAGGAGCATGGACGCATGCTTGTATTAGGCACTGGGCTTCTTTAATTCAGAGAAGGAAACTAAATGTGTTCCTGTAAAATTCACAAATGGCATAGAGCTACAACATCCTATTTGGATACTAAAAAGAATGGGAAAAACATTATTACATCAGGTTTTCAACGAATTGTTCACATGAAAGGAAGCATAGAAATATATCAGTCTGAAGACCAGCAAATCGAACTAACCGTAAGTTTTGATAATGAGACCGTCTGGCTAAATAGACAACAGTTATCAGTCCTATTTGACAGAGATGTCAAGACAATAGGAAAGCATATCAATAATGTCTTTAAGGAGGGCGAACTGGACAAGGATTCAGTTGTCGCAAAATTTGCGACAACTGCTACTGATGGAAAAACTTATAGCGTGGACCACTATAACCTCGATATGATTATATCAGTAGGTTACCGTGTAAAATCATTACGAGGCACACAATTTAGAATATGGGCTACCTCAAAGCTCAAAGAGCTTTTGGTCGAAGGCTATGTCATAAACCAAAAACGACTCGAACAAAAAGAGCAAGAAGTACAAGTCCTTAAATCAGGTATTCAAATCATAGGACGAGCCATAGAGCAAAAAGCTGAAGAAGTAGGTTACGCATGGTTAGACACGTATGCGATTGGCTTAGGTCTGTTGGATGACTATGATCATGAATCATTGGATAAGACGGGAATTAGTAAAAGGGAAACCATTTATCCTGAGCTAAAGGATTATTATAAAGTGGTTGAAGCCATGAGAGCAGAATTCGATTCTTCCGTGTTTGGAAAAGAAAAGGATGATAATTTTCAAAGCTCTGTTGCTCAAATATCTAAAGGTATGGGTGATAAAGACTTTTACCCTTCTATCGAAGAAAAGGCCACCATGTTGTTGTACCTCGTCACTAAGAACCACTCATTTGTAGATGGAAACAAAAGAATAGCAGCTGCATGCTTCCTGCTCTTCCTTGAAAACAACGAATTACTCTATACGCAAGACGGCCTCCCCATAATTAGTAATGAAGCGTTGGCTGCACTGACGCTATATATAGCAAGCAGTAAACCAGAAGAGATGGAAACTGTGAAACGACTGATTATTAGTGTCTTAAATCGTAACCAACAATGACCGACTCAACGATCATATCGAAAATATGGAATCTTGCTAATGTCCTTCGAGATGATGGGGTAGGGTATGATCTGAGAAACTAATTCTCACTCACAAACCCCAAACTCAATATATACCCCACCATCTGCTCGAGCTCAGCCTCAGTAAGCCTCGGATGGGCAGGCATGATGACGTTGCCTCCCCAATTGCCGCTACTCCCATTTTTGATCCGATTGGGAAGAGAATCCACCACGAAGTCTTCGTTTCCATAGCGTAGGGCAACTTCCTTAAAGCCAGGTCCGATGAGCTGCCCTTCTGCCCGATGGCAGGACAGGCAATTATGGGCCTCGATGAGTTCCTTGCCTTTCTCATATCCTGAGATTGGGGGCAAGAAGGCAGAGGGGACAGGCCTTGTTTCTTCAGTAAGCAAGGGTTTGGGGTTTCCTTCTGCATAAACGATTCGGCGCAGGGCCGCATCGGCATTTTGTCGAAATCCCAATTGGCCATATTCGAGGATATACAGACTGCCATCGGGTCCCAGCTCCATATCAATGATTTTGTTGAATTGCTGCCTGTCCAGGAAGGGTTCTATCGTGAGAACTTCATCGTTTTCATCGAACTCAATAGTCCGGATCCAGTTTCTCACCCAGTCGTAGATGAACATTTTTCCAGAGTAATAGGCGGGAAGTTTTTCTTGGGTAGGGGGAAATAGATCTGCGTGGTATATAGGCCCCCCCATGATATTCATCCCTCCCACGTTCATATAGGGGAATTGTTCACTGGCGCTTTTTTCGTACCAAAGAGCTGCTGGCTTAGCAGGGGGTAAGTCTTGTATCCCCGTGTTATTGGGGGAATGGTTCAGGGGATGCTGGGGATCAAAGGCTTTCCCTACCTGTCGGCTCGCATAGTCGAAGTCGAAGTAGGGCTTGTTGTCTGCGACAAAATAGGGCCAGCCATAGAATCCAGCTTCCCGGACTACGTTAATTTCGTCATAGCCTCTAGGCCCTTTTTCGTGGTCGCTTTTGGCATCGGGGCCTACCTCTCCAACATACAGGATATCACTTTTGGGATCTATGGAAAAACGATAGGGATTGCGGCAGCCCATGACATAGATTTCTGCTTTGCCCAGGGAGTCCCCTGGGGGAAACAGGTTGCCCTCGGGGACCGTATAGCCGCCATCCGGCTCTGGATGAATCCGGAGAATTTTCCCCAAATAGCTATTGGAGTTAGCTGAGGTGCGCTGGGCATCGTGAACCGCCTTGCCGGGCCGTTCATCGATTTGGGCATAGCCGGCTATATCCCGACTTTGCAAGGTGAAATCTCCCAGACTGATATACAGATTTCCTTTAGAATCAAAGGCCAGAGAGTTTTCCCCATGCCAGCCGAGGCGGAGTGGAATGGGTATCTCAAAGATCAGCTGTTTGCTTGCTAGATCCAGTTGGTCTTGCTCCAATCGGAAACGTGCCACCTGGAGATGGGTTGAATCCTCTTTTCCCGCAAAAAGAAAATATACCCAGCTTGATTCTTCAAAATCAGGAGCAAGCGCCATACCAGTAAGTCCATTAGACTGGGAACTCCAAACTGGGATATGGGCAGCCAGTTGTACTTTTTTCTTTACCGCTTCATATAACTGAACATCGCCTCCCCGCTCGATGAATAGCACATCTCCATTGGGCAATACCTCCATTTCCTGGGGCTCATTGAAGTTGGAAGCCAGACTTTGGATTTCAAACCAGTGCTCGGGAGGGCTGGTTTCTTCCATCACCTCATCGTAATTCAGCATGGGGTTAGAGCCGATTGCGGCTTTTAGAGCAGATAGCAACTCTTCCGAAGAAGAGGAATGAGAATAGGGCTGAACCATTCTTCCATTTTGAAGAAGGCTGATACCAAAGGATTCCGAATGGTTTACTTGGATACTGGAGCTGCTTTTTTGGATAAATTGATACAGCCAGGGCCATTTGTATTGAGCCGATTTGGGAGCTTTTGACTGATTATTAAGCAGTCCTCCTCCCGCTTGCAAGTAGCGTTTTAAGGCATTGGCCTGAAAATGATCTAAGGGATCTAAATCGACTTGATCCAGAATGATGGCACTGATCTGATCGAGGGAATCCTCGTCAAAGGAAGAAAAGTCCGTTCGCTGATCCAACAGAAAGTTGTCGTTCTTACAGATCTTTTCCCATTCCAGATACTCATTGGAAGGATCGTATATGTGTAAAATATGGACCTCTTCACGATATGGCGTACAGGATATATAGAGGAGGACCCAGGTGAGGAAAATCAGTCGATTCATCATGATTTTATTGTAAAGGATTCTCATACCATATGACTCCCAACCCAGGCCCCATTTTACTGTTGTTGGCTTCCTCACTGGTGAGTATATCCAGGTCTCCATCTCTGTCCATATCGATCAAGGAGGCAAAGTCATATTTGATTCCCAGGAGACCACTCACATCATGGTGGATCCATTCTTGCCGTGTGGCATTATAGGAGGACCAAAGGACCCCGCTTTTATCCGTTGCATGATCATAGGTGCTAACCAAGTCGGGAAGGCCATCCTGGTTCATATCCCCAATCGCAGCAGATTTGCCTATTAGGCCCGCTATATCCGGTATGGGCCACCGGGTGGATTGCCATTCTGTACCAGAGGCATTGCCTTGCTCAAAATACATGAAATACTCCCGAAGGTTGGGGACCCACATTTCCAGCAGGCCATTATCATCCCCATCGGCTACATCCAAAAATAGGGGATCTGCATCCAGCATCCCAATGGGAATACTTGGCCAATGTTCGGTTAACATTTCTGATGTAGATCCAGGGTTTTGGAACCATTTCACCCCACGGTGAGGTCCATTGCGGTCAGAGATTAGGATATCTAGTAAGCCATCCTTGTCGATGTCTAGGGTAAAGATCGACATGATCCAATTGGCCGGAGAGATTTCGTGATAGATCCAGTCTGCCACCTTCCTGGCCTCAGCTGGCGCTTCCAGCCATCCTAGGGTGCCATTAGGGTCTTTTGAACCCACAATGAGATCCACCCCATATTTACCATCTACCTGCATAGGAACGGCAAACATCCAACGTGTTTTGCCTACGGTGACAGGAAAATCCTGGCTTTCCCACTTATCAGATTGGGTATAGGCTTTCGAATCTGTTGGGCCCCAATGAATACTAACGCGCATGTGTTCTCCTTCCGAACAGGTCACCATATCCACCCAACCATCCTGATCGAGATCAATGGGCAGGGCATCTTCCACATTGGGGGCAGGAACCTCTATGAAGTCCCAGTGTTCCCGTACTTCTCCAGGATTGAAATACATTCGTGCCACATTCCCTTGTTCCCAACCAGTTACGATTTCGGGGAATCCATCGCCATTGGCATCGATCAGTTTGGTCCCGTCCGCTCCGGAAGAGGTATTGTCGATGATATGCATGTCCCAGCTTGTTGAAGGGGAGAGGCAACTAGAGAAAAGCAGAAACGCCCAAAGTTGGGCCCGAGAGCAAGAAGCTAGCATAAGTGGTAGTTAGTGATTCTATACAGGAGAAAATTTTAGGTGCGTGATTTTCAATCTATTTATGCGTTATATCTCATCTCACATTCGGCCTTCTCTGGCGCAATTCCATCTCTGCAAGGGGGAATCCAAGGAATTACCTATCTCCCAATACCTATTTGGTACTTTCTCTGAATAAAATTTTCCCCCGGAAGAATTCATCCTTCATTTCACCGTTTTTATGATGGATCAAGTGGACGAGGTTCTTTACCACCTTTTCTGCAGCTGATCGAATGTCAAGATCCACTGTAGATAGGGGCGGGCTAACTAAACTCGAGACCAACACATTCCCAAAGCCAATCACCCCCAGGTCATGAGGAATACGCATATTTTTCTCCTTACAGGCCTCATAAACTCCCAGGGCAACTGTATCTGATACGCAAAGAATGGCTTCAGCGGGCGTATTATTGCTTTCCAAAAAGGATTTAAAAACTTCATAGCTCCCTTTTTTAGTTATGGGGGAATGTAATATCCAGTTTTTAGGGACGACCAGATCTTGGGACCGCATGGCGTCCAGGAACCCGTTAAGCCTTAATTGATTGATATTAACTTGCAAGGGTCCTGCCAAGTACATCAATTGGGAATAACCCTTTTTGAGTAATTCAAGGGTCAACTGATAAGACAGCTGATAGTCGTCAAAATAAACTCCTGGGAATGTTGATTCTACATATTTCCGATCAAAAAATAAGAAGGGAACCTGGTGCTTTCCTATCAGGTCAAATGCTTGGGAGGAATTGGTCGAGGAAGCGGTATCTATGATGATGCCATCCACGTTCATGGATAACAAGGTTTTCACATGGGCTAATTCTTTAGCCTCATCCTCATAAGAAACCATTAAGATAATTTGATACCCCAGCTCAGCGGCCTTAGCATACATTTCTTCAATGACAGAGGAAAAAAAGGAGTGGTTGATTTGGGGTATGACAATGCCTAGGGTTAGGGTCTTTTGAGTAGATAAACTGCGACCAATACTATTGGGGATATAGCCCATTTCCTCTGCCATGGCTTTAACCTTCTTTCTTGTATCAAGGGAAATATCTTGATGATCCTGTAGGGCCTTTGTTACGGTAACTCTGGAAAGCTGTAATTTTTCTGCGATATCTTTTTGAGTAATTTTCAATACACTGGTTTTTTTAAGAATATGTTTGGATCACTAATGATTTATTTTTCAAGGAATTATAAATAATAGCTCCCAGTCAAGTACGCTACTCAATCCACCCTTCATAAAAGAGAAAGCTCCATCCATTGGATGGAAAGTCTGCTGGAAAAAACAAGATTATTTTTCTTTCCTATTTGAATGGAAGTTGAAGATTCCGTGAATAACCATTGAATCCCAAACAGGTTCTGACGTTAAATATCTTTCCAAATTACTTACTTAAATACAATTAGCATAATCTAACAGCCTATAATGCATAAAGATTGCAAAATTTCCTAAACTATATCACACGTGTGATTTTTTGTTATATTTAGGTTAAGTAAAGGAATAATTTTGCCGGGTGATTTCAACTACTAAACTATTTACTTGCATAAGAGGAAGTATAGCCTATGGTATTAATAAGCAGCCACGGTCGTTTTTTAGCAATTTCAATCAGGGGTATATATAGCCTTTCAAAACTGTTTTAGTATATGTTCATTAAGTCCTTCTCTTACCTAAATTTTTTCTTGGTTTGTTTCAGCTTATCCTTTTTTATAAGTGGCTGTGAGGAAAGGAAAGCCAATCCCTACCAACAACTCGATCCCGAAAAACTTTTCGTCCACGAAGTCTTTCCTCTCTTAGAAAGCAAATGCTTCGCCTGCCATGGCAATGATCCGGAGGACATTGAAGGGGAATTTGACATACGGACCCTTGAGGGTATGCTGGAAGGGGGAGAATCAGGTCATGGAGCCCTACAGATCGGGAAAGCCCAGCAAAGTCCCCTGTATATAGCTACTACTTGGGTAGACCCCGATTTCCAAATGCCCCCCAAGGAAAATGACCGCTTGACAAGGGACCAAATGGATATGCTTGCGGCATGGATAGACAGAGGGGCACCCTGGCCAGCGGAAGAAAAGAGAGTCCAACTCCTGGCAGAAGGAGATTGGGATTGGGGAAATGAAATTGTTGTGAAAACCAGTGGAGCCCTGTCAAAAAATTGGGCCAACCGACGCTACAAAAAAGAGGACCTTTGGGCCTTTTATCCCTTGCAGACTGTAGAAGTGCCTTGGAAAGCTACTGGTAGCAAGGATGCCCATCCTATCGATGCATTTATTGAAGAAAAACTGGCGGAAGCAGATATAAAAGCTGCTGGGGCTGCAGACAAACGAACCCTGATTCGAAGGGCTACCTATGACCTTACCGGTCTACCTCCCACGCCTGAGGAGCTAGCAGACTTTTTACAGGACAAGTCGTTAGATGCTTTTGAAAAAGTGCTTGAGCGCCTGCTGGCAAGTCCTCACTATGGAGAGCAATGGGGGCGGCACTGGCTGGATGTGGTTCGCTATGCGGATACGGATGGCTTTGCCAATGATTATGCACGCCCCAATGCCTGGCGATACAGAGATTATGTCATTCGCTCCTTTAATGAGGATAAGCCCTATAAGCAATTTATCATGGAGCAAATTGCGGGAGATGAGATCGATCCACAGGATCCGGAGATGCTGGTAGCAGCGGGCTTTCTTCGGATGGGCCCCTGGGAACATACAGGGATGAGCGTGGCCGCGGAAACGCGCCAATTTTATCTGGACGATGTTACCAATGGAGTAGGAGAGAGCTTTTTGTCGATGCCCCTACGTTGTGCGCGATGCCACGACCATAAGTTCGATCCTATCCCCACCAAGGACTATTACCGGATTCAGGCAGTTTTTGCCAGTACCCAGTTTGCCAGCCGGGAAGCGCCCTTTTTACCCACAGAAAACCTTGACGGGATGGAGGCGGAATACGAGCAGATAAAGGCCTGGATAGAACGGGTAGAAGAGGAGCAAGGACAGATTACCGAAAAAGAGGAAAGCGCAGCAAAGGAATGGTACCGTACCCATGGGAAAAAATACCTCCCCAAAAGGCAAAGGATGAAATTGCCTGAAGAACAGCGGCCTCCGCGCTATTTAGGCCTCACCTTTCAAGACTTAGGATATAGAAAAGTATTACAAAAACATAGGCAAACCCTCAACCGAGAGTTGGGGAGATATGAACCGCTTGCCTTTTCCGTATACAATGGCCCCGACAAGGTTCAACACTCTGCCCGTCCGTTCCTCATGCCCAAGAAAATGGAGGGAGAGGCTGCATCAACGTTTATTTTGACAGGTGGTTCAGTATACGCAAAGTCGGAAGAGGTTAGTCCAGGAATATTGAGTGCAGTTCCCTCCATCCAGTATACAGAATCTGAGGAAGAGCTGGTGCCGCTTGACCGGGCCCTAACCAGAAGCATGGGAGGTAGGCGACTAAAATTTGCTACCTGGCTCACCCAAGATGATCATCCCATCGTACTTCGATCCATTGTCAACCGCATCTGGCAATATCATTTTGGGAAAGGCATTGCCGAAAATAGCAACAACTTTGGGGTAACGGGGAAAAAACCTACCCATCCAGAACTGCTGGATTGGTTGGCTCAGTATTTTGTGGAGAATGATTGGTCTTTCAAGGCCCTACATAGATTGATCATGACTTCTGAAGCATATCAGCGCAGTAGCCTGGCAAGCAATATGAGAAGCTTAAGCGAAAAAGACCCCGATAATAATTTGCTGGCGGTATTTTCACCGCGCAGGCTGGAGGCAGAGGAACTGAGAGACGCCATGCTCCATGTTTCTGGAGAATTGAATCCCACCTTGGGGGGCATTCCCGTTCGACCCGAAATCAATATGGAGGTAGCCTTGCAGCCCCGCCATATTATGGGTTCAGTGGCTCGTGCCTATCAGCCCTCTCGTACGCCAGCGGAACGAAACCGCCGGACCATTTATGCCGAGCGTATTCGCGGCTTACCAGACCCTATGCTGGAAGTGTTCAACCAGCCGGGCCCGGACTTATCCTGTGAAAGAAGGACTACCTCAGCAGTCAGCCCCCAAGCCTTTACCCTGTTTAATGGAAAAAATACCCGAGATCGAGCCATTGCCTTAGCGATTAAACTTGAAAAAGAATCCAGAGAGTTAGAAGACCAAATTAAACAGGCCATTGAACTAGCTTGGAATCGACCGGCTAGTTCCAAAGACCTTGCCTATTCAAAAGCCTATCTAGAAGAGATGTTGGCCTACCATTTAGAAAACAAGCCTAGCGAGGAAGCATATCCCACAGAGATCAAGCGACATATGTTCGAAGAGATGACCGGGGAGGCCTTCGAGTTTACCGAGCAGCTAGATGTCTTCAAAGACTACGTTCCAGATGCCAAGCCCTGGGATGTATCCGCCTCAACTCGGGCCTTGGCAGACTTTTGCTTGGTTCTTTTTAATGCTAATGAATTCATATACGTGTATTGAGTTATAACCATGAATCGAAGATCCTTTGTATATGGCCTGGGCTCCAGTTTGGGAGCGGTTGCGTTGAGCAGCTTGGTTGCTTGTGAAGAACAACTCCTCCAAAAGTCTTCTGCAAACCCACTGGCTCAGAAGGCCCCAATGTTGGCTCCAAAGGCAAAGAATGTCATATTTCTGCTGATGGAAGGTGGGCCCAGCCACATCGATACCTTTGACCCCAAACCCAAGTTAACAGAAAAACACCTGACAAAGTTTACGCGCCAAGGGGAGAACTTTTCGGCGATGTCTTCGGGGAATCGTTATTTGGTAGGCAGTCCCTTTGACAGCAGAAAGGTGGGAAATTCGGGGATGGATATGTCGGAACAATTTGTCCATTTGCCCAAGGTTGCAGATGAGATGTGCTTTTATCGAGGGTGCCAGGGAGAGTCCGTTAACCATCCTACGGCGATGTATCATTTGAATACAGGCAACCGTTTTGGCGGAGACCCAGCCCTGGGTTCTTGGATTACCTATGGGTTGGGGAGTATCAACCAGAACCTTCCTTCCTTTGTGGTCTTGCCTGAGTTGGCCTTTCCACAAGGAGGTGCAGCCAACTGGTCAAATGGGTTCCTACCCGCTCATTATCAGGGAACTCCCCTAAGGCCTATTGGATCCCCCATTCTCAACATTGAACCGCCACCGGGAGTGAGCCGCTATCACCAAAGAAAGAGCCTCGATTTACTCAAAAAATTCAATGAGGAACACCAAGCTCAACATTCCTTCCACGATGAGCTCTCTGCCAGAATGGACAACTATGAATTGGCCTTTCGAATGCAAATGGAAGTACCCGAAATAATGGATATTGAAGGGGAGGATGCTAGAACGAAAGAACTCTACGGCATTGGTGGGAAGGAGACAGATGCCTTTGGAAGAAAGTGCTTGCTAGCCCGGCGTTTAATTGAGCAAGGGGTGCGTTTTGTCCAAGTTTATTCAGGAGGATGGGACTCGCATGACTTTCTGGAAAGAGCTCATGGGGCGCTCATCCGATCTATTGACAAACCCATTGCAGGCCTGATTACAGATCTCAAACGTAGGGGGATGTTGGACGAGACCCTCATTGTATGGTCTGGAGAATTTGGGCGCAGCCCAGATAACGGCTTGAGAGAAGGCGGAATCGCCTACGGTCGGGATCACAATCCCAATGCCATGGCAATGTGGATGGCAGGGGGCGGTGTAAAGGCTGGGCATATCATAGGAGCAACAGATGAATTGGGAGATTCCGCCGTAGAGGTGGTTCATCCGCTAAGAGACGTCCATGTTACCTTGCTTCATTTGTTAGGATTAGATGACAACAAACTGACCTACTTCCACGGAGGAAGGTACAAGCAACTTTCCCAATTTGGGGGAGAAGTTATAAATGAATTAATAGCCTAAATGAAGTCTTTGCTTACCCGTATCTGTTCCCTGCTTTATGTACTTAGTCTTACCGACTGTACTTCTCTGGAGGAGACTCCTGTTAATCATTGGGAGGTATACCGAGGAGATAAGGCTGCCTTACAATATGCCTCACTAGATCAGATCCATACGGAGAATGTCAATCAATTAGAAGTCGCCTGGACTTATGAGACAGGAGGGCAGTCCCAGCGCTCAACCATCCAGTGCAATCCCATTATCATTCAGGACCGGATGTACATCACTTCTCCTGACTTGAGGGTAATCGCCTTGGAGGCAGGTTCCGGTAATGAATTGTGGCAATTTGATCCTGAGCAGGAAAACATAATGGGTGGGGTTAACAGAGGGGTAAGCTATTGGACCGATGGAAAGGAAGAACGAATTCTTTTTACAGGGCGGCATTTTCTATATGCGCTAGATGCCCTTTCGGGAAAACCGATCCCAAGTTTTGGAACAGAGGGCCGGGTCGATATGCGTCAGGATTTAGGCCTTCCTCCAGAAGAGATCACGATGAGTGTTACCTCTCCTGGCATTATCTATAAAGACCTGATTATTCTGGGATCAGCTGTAGGAGAGGGTTACAACTCTTCTCCCGGTCATATTAGGGCTTACGATGTAAAAACAGGGAAATTAGCCTGGGTTTTTCATACCATCCCCCAAGAGGGAGAATTTGGATACGAAGATTGGGACCCTCAGCCCGGCGAATCTTTTGGAGGGGCCAATGCCTGGGGAGGCCTAAGTTTGGATGAAAAACGCGGTTGGGTATTTGCCGCTACAGGCTCCATCGCCTTTGATTTTTTTGGTGGGAGGAGGCAGGGGCAAAATCTGTTTGCCAACTGTGTATTGGCCATAAATGCATCTACTGGAGAACGCATCTGGCATTACCAGGTGGTGCGGCATGACCTCTGGGACTGGGACCTACCCTGTGCCCCAAGCTTAGCCACCATAGAGGTAGATGGCCAGGCAGTAGAGGCCGTGATCCAGCCCACCAAAATGGGGTATATCTTCTTATTAGATCGGGAGACTGGCCAACCATTGTATCCGGTAGAAGAAAGAGAAGTCCCCCCATCTGATATTCCCGGAGAAATAGCTTGGCCAACCCAACCCATTCCCACCTTTCCCGAGTTCTTTACCGAACCTGGATTTGGTAAAGAGCGATTAACAGAGTTGTCTGAAGAGGCCCAGGCCTACGCAACTCAGGCATTTGAAGAATTTAAAGGGGGGGATCTTTTTCTCCCTCCTAGTATAGCAGGGTCTCTATCCTTTCCGGGAACCCGAGGTGGGGCGGAGTGGAGTGGTGCCTCGATGGATACGGAAGCGGGAATTCTTTATCTCAATTTTAACGAAATTGCTAATATTCTAAAGCTCAAAGAAGTAGAATTAATCCCGAAAATCAGAGAGGAGGCTGGAGAGCTGGGCTTATTGGCCAGTGGAAAATCTCTCTATCAACTGAATTGTACCAATTGTCACGGGGCTGAGTTAAAAGGGGCCATGCCCGTCTATCCACCGTTAACTAATTTGTCAAAAAAGTATAAAGTACCCGAAGTTACTCAGATCATTCGCCAGGGGAAAGGTACCATGGCGGCCTATACTCAATTTGATTCTCTCGAATTGCAGGCGTTAGCCACTTATTTGTTAGCCGCTCCTCCTGAAAGAGACATTGCTGCTACAATCCCAACACAAAAGCGATATGTGATTGATGGGTACCGGCAATTCAGAGACGAGGAAGGCTATCCAGCCAACAGGCCCCCTTGGGGGAGCCTGGCAGCGATAAATCTCAATACGGGCAAACTTTTGTGGAAAAAACCTCTTGGGGAATTTACGGAACTCTCAGCCAAAGGGATCCCCCCTACGGGTACCCAAAACTTGGGGGGCTGTGTAGCTACTGCTGGGGGCTTGGTTTTCGTAGCAGCTTCGAAAGACGAAAAATTCAGGGCTTTTGACAAAGTTACGGGCCAGGTTCTTTGGGAGTTTCAATTGCCCTACGGAGGCTATGCTACCCCTGCGATATACGAACAAGGGGGTACACAGTATGTAGTGATAGGATGTGGGGGAGGAGGAAAAAATGGGACGAGGTCTGGGGATGTGTATATGGCCTTTCGCTTAGCGAAAGAATAGAAAGAGGCTACAATTTAGTTGATATAGATCCCCCAAAAGATTTTCCTCTGTACCTCGAATATCCCCAATGGCCAGGTAGCCGAAATCAAAGGGTTGCGATTCGAAAAGAGTGTTAGGGAATGATTAGAAAAAAAATAGCTCATTGCTTCATCTTATTAATAGCAGCAGTATTCATCATTTGCTGTGAAAGAAAGCCTAATCCTGCTGCCGAGGAAGCTACCTATCTCCGCTATTGCGGCAGCTGTCATTTGGCCCCTGATCCTGCCCAAATTCCCTCAACCATCTGGACGGAATTTGTTTTACCCAATATGGCTGAACGGATGGGATATTCCTACCAGGAGCATGAAAACCCGTTATCCATTTACTCCATGGAGGAAGAACTATTTTCCAGCTCAGAAAAGAAAGCTCCTCTCAGCCCAGACCTTGACGATTCTATCTGGCAACAAATCCAGGAATATATACAGACACATGCCCCAGATTCAATTCCTGTAGAAAGACATAGGAATAGGAGAAATAGTCCCTTGGTTCAATTTAGCCCACAGCCCATTTCCCTGGGCAATAGCCAACTAGGAGGAATTACCCATATGGCTTTTGACTCCATCAGTAAGCAGTTTAGAATAGGGGATTATTATGGAAGGCTTTTTACCTGGCCCGATGGGGATAATTTAAGTCCTCGATTTCAATCCCCGGTGATTTTTCAGAATAATACTGAGGAAGGCCTATTTATAACTGAAATTGGATACATGGATCCTAGTGAAGAAAGCCGAGGAAAGATCTATAGGATTGGGGCAGACGGAATGGATACCATAGCCATGGCGCTTCATCGCCCCGTTTTTTCTGAACTAACAGATCTCAACGAGGACGGAGTAGATGAGATGTTGATCTGTGAGTTTGGAGACTTGACGGGAGAATTGTCCTTGTTGGTAAAAACGGATTTAGGCTATGAAAAAAGGACCCTTTTGGGAGAAGCCGGAACGATCAAGGTCGAGATCCAGGACATGAATCGCGATGGCCGCAAGGACATCGTCGTATTGGCTACTCAAGGAAATGAAGGCATATATATTCTATACCAGGAAGGAGATCTCCTATTTAGGCAGGAGCAGGTCATCCAGATGGGGCCTGAATATGGATCCAGTTGGTTCGAAATGCTCGATTACGATAGAGATGGGGATTTGGACCTGGTAATAGCCAATGGAGACAATGCCGATTTTTCCATTTTTCTGAAGCCCTATCATGGGGTGCGGTTGTTTCTCAATGATGGGCAGAATGCTTTTGAACAGCAATGGTTTTATCCCATCTATGGAGCCACTCGGGTTTTGGCAGAAGATTATGACCTGGATGGAGATTGGGACTTTGCTGTGATGGCCTATTTTCCTGACTTTGACAATTCCCCTGAGGAAGCATTTATTTTTTTGGAAAACAAAGACCCCAATCGATTTCAGTTTGAGCCCCACACCTTGCAGGAGGCCACCAATGGACGATGGTTAGTCATGGAAGATGGGGATTATGATGGGGATGGGGATATAGATATTATGCTGGGCTCCTTTTTGCTACTGCCAGGAGATACCTATGAAACCCTAATGAAGCACTGGAAGAATAAAAAAACCCATCTCCTTTTATTGAAAAATACAGTCAAGGATTAAGGGAATACTTGTCAGAAAGGTCTCTATTTTAACCAACTCACTATGAAAACCTTTTTTAGAAAAACGTAGCGCCAAAAATCGCAAAACGCCCCCCTTTTTATTCCCCCCTGCAGTAGTAGGGGGGAAAAGAAGGGGGGTACACAAGCCCCCCCGGTTCCCAAGATAGCTTCTTATCCAAAACTCAGGTTATTTTAACCAACTCACTATGAAAAAGATAAATTTTTTGTACCTCATTGCCTTACTGATAGGCTGCGGAGTAAATTCCTCAGAATTAGAAAAAAAGGCCTTGGAAAACAAATTGCCCCACATCATTTACCTACTGGCAGATGATATGGGCTACGGAGACCTGAGTAGTTTAAACTCGGAGGCGGGAATCCATACGCCTCATATGGACAGGATTGTGAAAGAAGGAATTCATTTTACTGATTTTCATACCAATTCGGCTGTTTGTACCCCCACACGTTATGGAATTTTGACAGGCCGCTATGCCTGGCGATCTAGTTTGAAGACAGGGGTTTTGTGGGGATACGACCCCCCACTCATTGAGCCAGAAAGGGTAACGGTTGCTTCCTTTCTTCAGGAGAATGGCTACCATACGGCCTGCGTGGGAAAATGGCACCTGGGCTTGGGTTGGCAACAGAAAAATCCTGAAAAGCCTATCGATACGAAATTCAGATGGGATCATGCATTTGAAGAAGGGGATGATAGCAATGTGGATTTTAGTCAAGAGATTGCGGGAGGGCCAATTGACTTGGGTTTCGATTATTCCTATATCATACCCGCTAGCCTGGACATGTCTCCCTATGTCTATATTGAAAACAAAAGCGTAGTTGAACTGCCTACAGCTTTTACGCCAGGGAAAAATCAACAAGAGGATGGGAGAGGGGTCTTTTGGCGCTCTGGGGAAGTATCTCCCAGTTTCCAATTTGAACATGTACTAGCTACCCTAACTGAAAAGGCAGTGGCTTACCTCCATAGCCGTGAGAATGAGCAAGAACCCTTCTTTCTCTATTTCCCCTTAACCGCTCCTCATACCCCTTGGCTGCCTACAGATGCGGTAAATGGAACATCCCAGGCGGGCCGATATGGCGACTTTGTTACCCTGGTGGATCAAACGGTGGGAGCCGTTTTGAAAGCCCTGGATGAGTTGGAGCTCAAGGATCAAACCCTCCTCATAGTAAGCTCAGATAATGGTGCACACTGGACTCCAGAGGATAAGGCCGAGTTTGCCCATCGAGCCAACCATATCTATCGGGGACAAAAAGCCGATATTTATGAGGGAGGCCACCGGGTGCCCTATATAGCTCGCTGGCCTGGACAGATCGCCCCTGGGTCTAAGTCAGCTCAGACGATGTGTTCTACCGACCTCCTAGCTACGGTGGCAGGAATAGTGGGGAAGCCCCTCCCAGAAGGTTCTGGAGAGGATAGTTACAACATGCTGACAGCATTTACGAATACAGAATTGAGAAATCCCATTCGCGATTTCACCATCCACCACTCCCTCAACGGACATTTTTCCATTAGAAAAGGCAACTGGAAACTCACCCCTCACCTGGGTTCGGGAGGCTTTAGCCAGCCCAGCAATGATGATCCCAAGGAAGCAGGAAAAAATGGAACCTTGTACGACCTTCAGAAAGATCCTCAAGAAAGGACCAATCTGTACAATGAGCATCCCGAGATCGTAGGAGAGTTAGGGGCACTTTTGGATTCGGTAAAACAGTAATAATTCCTTTGAAGAAGGAAAATTCTATAGGAGAACAGGAAGGGGGCATTTCCCTATTTCTCGATTATTCTCCAGATAATAGCCTAAGTGCCTGTGAATTGAAATTCACCAATTGATTTGTTAAATTAAATATTATGAACGAATGGAATGATGCGGAATTGTTTGCTAAGATGAAGGCAGGAAATGAAGAAGCTTTGGCTACCCTTTTCATAAGGCATTATGAGCACTTGAAGCATTTTGGGAATAAAATAATTCCAGATTCCAGCCTCGTCGAAGATTGCATTCAAGAGCTATTTATCTACCTCTTCGAATCCCACGAACGACTGGGAAACGTCAAACTGGTTAAAGCGTATCTATTTCGTTCTCTGAGAAGACGCTTAGTTGAAAAAGCCCAAAAAGAACGAAGGAGAAAGGAAGGCTATGCGAATGAGTTTCTTAAAGAAACAGATATACTGTTTTCTCCTGCCGACCTTTTTTTAGAAAAAGAAAGCCAGCAGCGCCTTTATCGGACTTTGGCCCGGGACCTAAATCAATTACCATGGAGACAGAGGGAAGCCATTTATTTGCGGTATCACAATGGACTCAGTACAAAGGAAATTGCTGAGGTCATGGGAATCGCTAATCAGACTGTTTTAAATACCCTCCATCAAGCCTTAACAAGGATACGAAAGAATACAGAACTGAAAAAAGTTTTTCAAGTCTTGGCACTTGGGGGGCTATTTCTTAACCATTTGTATTGGTGGATTTACTAACTTGGGATTAACCTATATCTTCCCTTCCCCACTAAGTACCGAAGGATTAGCTCTGCTCTTTAATATTATTGAGGACTCCCGGGTATTCCCCACTTGTCGAAGCCGGAGGTACATCATTTGGTTGGGCAAATTTGCTTAAAGGGAGTGAGAATTGCGAGGCTTTTGAATAGCCTTTAAAAATTTTTGAAAAAACACTAGTATAAAAATGCCAATTCCCCTTCTTACAATAAGATGCGCTAATAACTAGTCGTAATGGAAACCATCAACTTTTATTGGGTTTAAGCTGAAAATGGAAATAAATAAAGACGATAGACTTTTGCTCGAGCTATGGTTAGAAGATCAGAGCTTCATCAATTGGGCAATGCGGAGTAATGACAATGATATGGCAAATTGGGAGCTATATTTTAACCAAAACCCCGACCATTGGGAATTGGGCAAAGCAGGGAGAATCCTGGTACAAGGGATTCCCTTTAACGAGATCCCCAAGGAATCTACCCAAACAAAAGTGGCTTTAGAGAGATTGATGAATAGATTGGGTAGAAAGGAAGAAGAAAATGAAAGAACACTTATACCCCTAAGGTCCTCCTTTCAAAATACCTGGAAATGGGCAGCAACACTCGCTTTAGTATTGCTCATTTCAGGGATGACCTATTTCCAGTTTTTTCACCATAAGGAAGTGCTGATAAGTACGAATTATGGAGAGCAGCGTGAATATGTTTTACCTGATGGCTCAAAAGTTACCTTGAATGCGAATTCTTACTTGAGTTATTATTCCCAGAATCCCAGAAAGGTCACCTTAGAAGGGGAAGCCTTTTTTGAAATAAAGAAAATTCCGGAGACACAAACCCCATTCCAGGTATATACCCAAGACCTGATGGTTACGGTTTTGGGCACATCCTTTAATGTAAATGCACGCAATGACCAAACCAAGGTATTTCTAGAGGAAGGGAAGGTGGATCTGGAGGTTCATGATCCTGAAACTGGAGTTATCCAGATGAATCCGGGAGATCTGGTCACTTATTCGAAGAAACAAAATAAATTAAAAGAGAATAGGAGTAATGCATCCGCCCTTGAAAATGCTTCCTGGAAAGCGGGTACCTTGGTATTCAATAACACCCCCTTGCAGGAGGCCTTGTATGAAATCGAGGATATCTATGGGATTCAATTTATCATCCAATCGGAAAAGGTAAAGGACGAAGTTATTTCAGGTGGGG
Organism: Bacteroidia bacterium; assembly: GCA_965263105.1. Lineage (GTDB taxonomy): Bacteria > Bacteroidota > Bacteroidia > J057 > J057 > JBCCTX01. The sequence goes on from CBDHGL010000007.1 coordinate 23,625, forward strand.
TCCCTATCAAAGATTTGGAGGTAAGCTTGCAGACCTTAAGTGAGGTTTATGGCATTCACATACGATCCAAAGGAAAAAGGTATTTTATAACAGGCAAACAGGAATAAGCTATGTATATAATATGACAAAGAAGTAACAAAGCACTGGAGCAGATCCTCACAATCCGCCCCAGTTATAATAAAGTTTTTAAAAACCTCCGAAATTATGAAAAAAAGACTACTACTCAATCCATTTTTCAAGCAAATTGTGCATTTGGCTATGATTTGCTTGATAGGGATTGGTCAATTGAATGCAAAAGGGGAGAGGAGCCAATCCCAACCCTTAAATGAGGTCCTGGACCAAATCAGTGAAAAGTATCAGGTAATCATTACTTACAATGCAAAATTGTTATCCAAAATTGAGATCAATTTTGAGTTTTTCCCGGAAGAGGCCTTTGAATCGGCTGTTAACCGGGCCTTGGAAAAGACAGAGCTCAGATACAAACAGCTAACCGAAAAGTACGGGATTGTTTTCAAAGAGGGGCAGACGAGCCAGCACAAAATAAAAAAGCTCACCCGCAAATTTGAACAAATTCAAAAATTGGAGCAGAGTCAATCTTTGAGCGTTCAAAAAACGGCAAAAGAGAGAGATACACAATTAGCCAATGTAATCCGCGCTACTGAAGACTTGTTGGTAGAACAAACCCTCTCCGGTTCGGTAAGCGATGCTAATGGACAGGCGCTTGTAGGTGCTACAGTCCGGGCAAAAGGCACCACTCAGGGAACTCTAACTGATGAGTCTGGAAATTTTCAACTCACTGTTCCAGATAATGTTAACACCCTAATCATATCCTATTTGGGCTACACCACGCAAGAAGTAGAGATTAATGGACGTTCTGTAATCAATGTTACCTTGGTAGAAAGCGAATCATCGCTAGATGAGGTGGTAGTAGTGGGTTACGGAACCCAGAGGAAGGCCGATATTACAGGAGCCATAGGATCTGTTTCAGCCGAGTTACTGAATAACACAACCTATGCAAGTACGGGTGCTTTACTTCAGGGAAAAGTAGCCGGTGTAAGAGTGGAGACCAATGGAGGATCTCCAGGGGCTGGTGTTAACGTTGTCATACGAGGATCTGGTACCTTCGGCAATGACCAACCTCTCTATGTAGTTGATGGAAACATCGTGGAATCTATGAATTTCCTCAATCCCAATGATATTGAATCTGTAGAAGTCTTGAAAGACGCCTCGGCTGCTGCCATTTATGGGAACAGGGCTGCGAATGGGGTAGTACTGATCACCACAAAAAAAGGGCAAGCGGGAGAAATTCAAATAAACTTCGATGCCAAGTGGGGCGCACAAAGCCCAACCAATACCTTTGATTTCCTGAATGCGAGGGAATATGCAGATTATAGAAATGCTGCCAACGATAATGATGGGGATCCGAGGGCAGTTCCCAATGATACAGGTTTTGATCCAAGCATCGATACGGATTGGCAGGACCTATCCCTAAACACAGCCCTATACCAAGATTATAATGTGAGTGTTTCTGGCGGTAATGAAAATTCTACCTTCTATATTTCGGGTCAATTCTTAGACCAGGAAGGGATTGTGATTGACTCAGACTTTAAACGATACAATGTCAGAGCCAATTCGACTTTCAAAAAAGGGATCTTTTCCATGGAGGAGAACTTGACCATTATACGCGAACAAAATAACCCTAATACTTTTTTTGGCAGAGAACGTGGCGAAATTCCAACTATTCCCGTTTTTAATGAGGATAATATTGGGGGATTTGCTGGCATAGACCCTGTATTACATGGAGTGGCAAGGGGAATAAACTGGTATGGACGGGCTCAATTAGAAGAAAACTTGTTTACTACAGATAGGATTATAGGAAATGTAACGCCACAACTTGAACTTCTTCCTGGCTTAACATATAAGTTGAATTTAAGTCTGGATTATTCCGTTAGACACAACTATGCTTTCCAACCCGTATTTTTCCTAAGTACCTCTCAGGAGGCTTCCAATGACATAGCTCGGTTGAATGAGAGCTATAACCGCTTTTTAGGGGTTCTGATAGAGAATACCCTTAACTATAAGAAATCTTTTGGAGGCCATAATATAGACATTTTAGGGGGCTATATTAGCCAGACGGGTGAATCTCGGGGAGTAGGGGCTTTAGGTACAAACTTTCCCACAAATGACTTGCGCGTGTTATCTGCAGCTACAGATGATACCGATGTAACCGGGCAGCTACAAAAGAATGCCCTGCTATCCTACCTGGGTAGGATCAACTACAATTTTGAAGGGAAATACTTGCTCAGTGCAACGGTGAGAAGGGATGGTTCCTCTCGATTCGCGGAAGATAAACGATGGGGTACCTTTCCTTCAGTTTCAGTAGGTTGGCGTATCAGTGATGAGGATTTTTTCCCATCTGGAGCTATTACCAACCTGAAAATACGAGGTAGTTACGGAGAGTTGGGCTCTCAGAACATTGGCAACTTTGACATAGTAAGTGGGATCAATATCAACAATGGATACAATTATGCTGGCGTAAATAGCGGAACCTCCCCTGGATCAATCGTCAGGAATTTGGCTAACCCCAATCTGATATGGGAAACGACCAAATCAACCAATGTGGGGATTGATGCCGGAATCTGGAATGATAAACTGGTTGTAACGCTGGAATACTTTCAAAAAAGGTCTGAGGATATCTTGACGAATCTTCCTATTCCCCTTCATGGAGGTTTGGGCTCCTCATTGAGAAGTAATGCCGCAACCATAGACAATGAGGGCTTTGAATTGGGAGCAACCTACCGGTCCGCTTCGAGTTCTGGGGATTTCAACTACGACATTGGCCTGAATATCACAACCCTAAATAACGAGGTGATCGCTTTGGGAGAAGGGGTCAATCCCATTACTGGCGGAGGCTTCAGTCAGTCTGGGGTACTAGCTACCCGAACAGACGTAGGGCACCCTGTCGCTGCTTTTTTCGGCTATGTAGTGGAAGGGCTCTATCAAACTGAACAAGAGATTAATGCAGATGGAAGGACAGATGCGGTACTAGGGGATTTTAATTACCTCGACCTGGATAATGATGGGGATATCGATGATGACGATCGAACCTTTTTAGGAGACGCAATACCAGACTTTACCTTTGGCTTAAATTTTAATGCTACGTATCAAGACTTCGATTTTGGCCTGTTTATTCAAAGTGTGCAGGGCGTAGATATATGGAATGCCAAACGCTTACAGTTCATTTTGGATGGCAGTGGAGGAAATAAAATAGCAGATGTTCAAAATGCTTGGACCCCTCAAAACACGAATACGGATATTCCCAGACTTACGGTTCGCGATCAGGCCAATAACAGAAGGTCTTCCGATTTTTATGTGGAAGATGGTTCCTACATCCGATTGAAGAGCATACAGTTAGGCTACACCCTTCCTTCCTCCATTTCTCAATCCCTTTCATTAAGCCGAGCCAGGGTTTATATCAGTGGCCAGAATGTATTAACCCTTACCGACTATACGGGCTATGATCCAGAGATTGGCCGCGGAGGGATTGGGACAAACGACAGTATTTTTAATGGGGGGGTAGACCGCAGAGCGTATCCACAAGCCAAAACTTGGTTTGCTGGTATCCAATTGTCTTTCTAACCTGAATTTTTACCAAATACAAAGAAAAAAGTCATGCAATACATTAAGAAAATATTTATCTCAATGGCAGGGCTGGTGTTTTTTTTAAGCATCACACAATGCACAGACAGCCTAGACATCGTAGATCCAAACAGACTTAGCCCAGATAGTTTCTGGAGAAACGAAGCAGATGCGGAAGCAGGATTGACAGCAGTATATTCTTCTTTGCCTGCGATTCCTGCTTTTGGAAGGATAGGGGTCGCCCTGTTACTAATGCACCGCTCTGATGAAGTAAACCCCTTCCCTCAAATCAATGTAAATGATGGAGGAATATTTAATGCAACCCCTGATTTTCCCCGGTTGAGAGAAACATGGGGAGAGTTAAGCAAGCAAGTGGCAGCTGCCAATCAGGTAATATCAAACGTACCCAATATCGACATGGATCCTGAAAGGCAACAGCAAATCTTGGGGGAAACCTATTTTCTCAGGGCACATGCCCACTTCTATCTTGTTAACCAATGGGGAAATATTCCTTTACAACTGGCAGAAGTCTCAGAAGTTGAGGATATTTTTATCGGCAATTCTACACCAGCACAAGTATATGAAAGTATCATTAGTGATTTACTCAACGCTCAAAGTTCTCTTCCGCAAACCTGGCCTGATGATCAGGTAGGAAGGGCTTCTTGGGGAGCAGCTACTGCCCTCTTAGGAAAGTCCTACCTGTACACCCAAGAATGGGATAAAGCCGCCGTGGAATTTAAGAAAATCATCGATTCCGGGTTATATGATCTTACAGCAGATTATGCCGACAATTTTAGGGAAGAGACTCCCAATAACATAGAATCCATATTTGAAGTTCAATACGATGGTAACACCACCGGTGGGTGGGGAGGAACAGGAGCAAATGTATGGAGGGGACAGGCATGGGAAGCAGATCTCGCCCCACGAGCCTTTTCCAGCCAGCAAAGTGTTTCGGTAAACCAATTTGTGTTTGATCTGTTCATGGCCCAACAAACCGTTGATGGTGAAGAAGATCCCAGGGCAAAGGCAACCATCGTTTGGAATTATCCCGGGGCCATGATGTACCAGCAATCTTTTACAGATGCCTTCTCTGGACCCGATTTGGACCGTATTTGGGTTCGGAAATACTTAAATTTTGAAAACGAAACCTCCCTTGCGCCTGGAAGCTGGGCAGGAGATACCAACAACTGGCGACTGATTAGACTGGCGGATGTACTATTAATGTATGCAGAAGCTCTTAATGAGAGTGCAGGTCCTACTCCAGATGCCTTTGCAGCCATCAACCGAGTACGGACAAGGGCCAATATGCCCGAATATTCCGGGATGGACCAGCAGACCTTAAGAGAGGCGATCCGAGATGAAAGGGTCCGAGAACTCGCCATAGAAGGCTACCGATGGTGGGACCTGAATCGCTGGGGGATCGCTGCTGATCGTTTCCAAAATAACCCTGAATTGAGGTCTAATAGTGGGGGAGTCTTTGTAACAGGCAAGCACGAATGGTATCCTATCCCAAGACAGGATGTGGATAGTAACCCCAACCTGAACCAGAATCCTGGATATTAATAGGTAGATAAGTAAGAATAGTGAACGTTAGGACGCGTGAGAGATCGTACTTCTGTATGAACTCTCACGCTTTTATCAAAAATATATTAACTTCTCTTATGGCTCGCCTATATTTCTTCTCCATATGTACAGTATTCCTGCTCTGCTGTAGGGTAGAAGAAAAGCCTTCCCTGAAGTTTCAGAGAATGTCTTCTGAACGAACAGGTCTGGACTTCGCCAATACCATTACAGAAGATGATTCAGTAAATTTATTTGATTACTACTATATCTATAACGGTGGGGGTGTTGCCGCTGGAGACCTCAATAATGATGGGTTGCCAGACCTGTTTTGGGGAAATATGGTGAGCTCCAAATTGTACTTAAACCAGGGCGACTTTCATTTTCAAGATATAACCCAACAGGCAGGCCTCAGCACTCATAATTGGATCATGGGTACAAGTCTTGTGGACATTAATGCCGATGGCTTGCTAGACATTTATGCCAGCGTAGCTGGACCTCAAATAGAAGGGTATAGCCAAAAAAATTTGCTATTTGTCCACCAAGGCATAGACGAAGGCGGTATGCCCCATTTTATAGAAGCAGCAGCAGCCTATGGGATCCACGATAGCTCCTTTAGTGTTCATAGTGCCTTTTTGGATTATGACCTCGACGGAGACATCGACCTATTTATCTTAAATAACCTGGTAGATGAGGTAGATAAAGCCTATATCCACAAAAATGGTAAGAGCCTGACCAAGGGGAAGACAATTGACAAATTGTATGAAAATGTAGGATGGGTAGATAGCCTCGGGCATCCCTATTTTGTCCATAAGAAAGCAGGCACAGGAATTACGCAAGAAGGGTACGGCTTGGGGCTATCCATTTCAGACTTGGACAATGATGGTTGGCCAGATATATATGTTGCGAATGATTTCTTGCCCAACGACAGGCTTTACATTAACCAAAGAGACGGTACTTTTAAGGACCGTGCCCAGGATTTTCTCCAGCATCAGACCTTTAATGGGATGGGAGTCGATATCGCAGATATCAATAATGACATGCAACCAGATATCATGGTGTTAGACATGTTGCCGGACAACAACGACCGGAGAAAATCTATGATAGGGGGGATGGAAAATCAAGGCTTTCTCTTAAGAAAAGAAGCAGGATATCAAGCTCAGTATATCCGAAACACGTTACAGCTCAATCAAGGTATAGATAGGCAGGGAAATGTTTATTTCTCAGAGATTAGTCAATTAGCAGGCGTCCATGCCACAGATTGGAGTTGGGCTCCCCTTCTGGCTGATTTTGACAATGACGGAGACCGGGACCTCTATATATCCAATGGCTATGTCAAGGATATGACAGACTTGGACTATATCAATTATACCTCCAGTAATTCCTATTTTGGGACAAAGGAGGCTAAAATTGACCGGCAGAAAAATTTAATGGATGCGCTTACAGAAGTGAAAATACCCAATTTTCTCTATGAGAATATAGGCCCATATAATTTTCAGAATGTCAGCAAAAGCGCCGGAGTAGAAATACCCTCTTTTTCAACTGGGGCTGTATATGCCGACTTGGATGGGGATGGATATTTAGACCTCATTTGCAATGACATCAACGGTGAGGCCCTTGTGTTTAAAAATACCAGTAATAATGACCATAATTACTTGAGAATAAAGCTGGTAGGACAAGGTTTGAATGTGTATGGAATAGGAGCAAAAATATATGCTGAGTATGGTTCCACACAATCCTATATATATGTCTCCCCTACCAAAGGCTATTTATCTAGCATTCATGGAGAAACCCACTTGGGCTTAGGGCAGGATTCAATTGTGAGCATGTTGAAAATCATTTGGCCAGATGGAAATGAACAGATTCTAACCGAGGTTGAAGCCAATCAGAGTCTGGAGGTGAAATATGCGAAGCTTGAAAATACTAATGAGAGAAAAAAGCCTAAAGCAAAACCGATCTTTCAGGAAAAGGAGGGGATTATTACGCATCTACATAAGGAAAATCAATATAACGACTTTTTGCACGATCCCCTTTTGTTGAAAAAGTACTCCATGCAAGGACCTTGTATAAGTGTTGGTGAAATAGACAATCATGAAGGAGGAGATATTTTTGTAGGAGGAAGCCATGGAATGGAATCTTCTTTGTATGTTCAAGACAAACAGGGCCAATTTAACCCAAAGGAATTCCCTACTGGGGAAGAAGTCTACGAGGATGTTGCCTCTTTGCTCTTCGATGTAGATAATGACCAGGACCTGGATTTATATGTAGTAAGTGGGGGAAGTGAGTTTCCTCCTGCTTCACCCAATTATCAGGATAGACTTTATTTGAATGACGGCCAGGGGAATTATCAGCGATCAAATCAACTACCTAAGCTTACTTCTAGCGGTTCCTGCGTAGTGGGAGCTGACTATGACAAAGATGGAGATATAGACCTATTTGTTGGGGGAAGGCTGGTGCCAGGGAGGTATCCTACTCCGCCCCGAAGTTATTTGCTTCAAAACAATAAGGGACAATTTTCTGATGTGGCAGCCAACCAAGACGGTCTTTCTGAGATTGGTATGGTCACTAGTGCCGTATGGTCGGATTATGATCAAGACGGATGGGAAGATCTTGTATTAGTGGGGGAATGGATGCCTTTGACTATTTTTAAAAATGATCAAGGGCGCTTGAGAAAGGCTGAAATACTTGGGCTATCCATGAGTTTTGGTTGGTGGAATGTGGTCAAAGCAGGTGATTTTGACAAGGATGGAGACTTGGATTATGTGGCAGGAAATTTAGGCCTAAATCAGGATTATACCGCAAGTAAAGAAAGACCTTTTTATCTTTTTGCCGATGATTTTGACAAGAATGGGAAGATTGATCCTCTTTATGCCTGTTACATGAGAAGTAAAGTGGGGAGTGCTTACGAGTTATTTCCCTTTCATGGGCGGGACGATTTGAATCGTCAAATCGTGGCTTTCAAGAGGATCTTTAATACCTATCAGGAATATGCTGAAGCAACGTTAGACTTAGTGATTCCGACGGAAACACAAAATAAAGCGATGCGCTTCCAGGCATTTACCTTTGCATCAACCTTGTTTATCAACAAGGGCAACGGAGAATTCGACATGCAAGAACTGCCCCTTCCTGCCCAATTGGGACCCATTCAGGATGTGTTCATTCAAGATGTCAACCACGATGGGAATCTGGATATTATCGCTGCTGGGAATGACTATGCCTCCGAAACTACCTACGGCTGGCATGATGCTTCTTTGGGGGTTTGTTTGTTGGGAGATGGAAAGAGCCATTTTAAGGCGCTATCACCAAAGGAGAGCGGATTGTACCTAAATAAGGATGTCAGATCCCTGGGATTCTTAGAATTAACTTCTGGTGAGGAAATGTTACTTATTGGGGTAAATTCTGGAAAACTTATTTCTTATGTAAAGAATTGAACTTCCAATTTTCTGATTATGAGCACTACTACACGCAGAAACTTTCTGAAAGCTGGAGCCGTGACACTTGGAGCTACAGCTGCTTGTTCCCCCCTACATGAACAACAGACTCCTGTTGGCAGAGCAAGCTTCCAACGACCACTCGATCTCATTGGACGGGAAGACCTTAGCATCACCGATATCAGGGTTACACCCCTCTCCTATGTGCCACCAGATGGTCGAACTTTATGGCGAGTGAATAGCTATGAGGTGTGGAAAACAGATTCTGCCTTGGTAGAGGTATTTACGGACAAAGGTATTGTCGGATTTGCCGAAGGAAGTCCCTATAGCAATCCTGCTCAGATCAAGGCTTATACAGACCAGCACATCACTCCCTTTCTCAAAGGAAAGAATCCCTTTGATGTAGACTTTCTCACCTGTGGGGGCCCCTGGCGTGAATACCTTGCGCGTGCTGCCTGGGCGGGTGTCCACAACGCTTGTTGGGACATCATCGGCAAAGCCAAAGGCCAACCCGTCTACAAGCTGCTAGCTACGGACTGTGAGCCCCAAAAAAAGATGGAAATCTATGCCTCGGGAGGAGTCGAACATGCTTGGTATGACAAGGGAGAACAAGCCCTTATTGAAGAAGCGCTTCGCTACAAAGAGCAAGGATATCGAGCCTTTAAGCTGCGCAATGGTACAAACTGGGAATACAGCGGGATGACCCTGGATAAGTATATTCCCATCTTACAAAGGCTGCGCGAAGCGGTAGGTCCGGACTTCAAACTTATGCTGGAAAAGCACAACTGGACCTTTGAGCAAATTACGGAGCAATTGGCCCCAGCACTAGAGGACCTAAAGTTTTACTGGTATGAAGAACCCATGAATCAATGGGAAGAGGGTTCTCTAGATCGACATTTGAAGATCAAAGAAGTTATGCCCAGTGTCATGATCTCTGGGGGGGAGCGTTTTGTAAATCGTTTTCAGATCCAGCCCTGGATCGTTGAAGGGGGCTATGACCTTATCCAGACCGACTGCAACTTTACGGGCATTAGCGAGAACTGGCACATCGCCCGCATGGCTCATTTATTTGGCCGACTGCAGTGCCCGCACAATTGGCATGGAGGCCTAACCACCCTTTCCAATATTCATTTCATCTGCAGCGCCCCCAATGGTCATATGTGTGAACTCAATCAGACGTTCAATCCATTCAAGGAAGAACTGTTCAAGGAACCCCTGACAGTGGTGGACGGCTTTATGGAACTCTCAGACAAACCCGGATATGGAGTAGAACTGATAGAGGACCCAGCGAAGAAGTTTCCGTGGGCGGAAGGATCCTATTTGAGGCCCAATCCCTTGATGGGCTGAGTATACTTTCGACCGGATTCGGATTGACATAATAAATTCCATCACAATAAAACATCATTATGGACCTTAGTAGACGCAATTTTCTAGGTACTACTGCCTTAGGAACAACTGGACTTCTCGCTGCTTGTTACGAATTGTGAACCGGTCCCCCGAATCAAACATTATGCAAGCTGTGGGACTATTAAATTGATACACTTAGAGGAACCTTGTATAAGATCACCTAAATTAATGAACGAATTGTCTACTTTTATCCTAATGCTGATCCCAAAAATTTATCCTATGAAAAGCAAGAAGCTGCTACTATTAATTGGATTGCTGGTACTTAGGGCATATAGCCCGGCACAGGAACTCTCATTGGACCATTTTCCAAATGTTACGTTAGCAAATGACTATGTGAAGATGAAGGTATTCCTTCCCGATCAGGTAGAAGGTCTTTATCGGGCTACCCGCTTCGACTGGTCTGGTGTTATCGAAAGTGCCACTTATCAAGGCCATGAGTATTTTGGTTATTGGAAAGATACGCATGATCCAGCGTTTCATGAGGATCTTCCTGGACCGGTGGAAGGATATATTAAGCCCGGTTTGGGTTATGAAGACGCGAATCCAGGAGATGGATTTATTCGGATAGGGGTAGGGGTATTAGAAAAGGAAGCCGAAGCGGAATACCAATGGACAAAAACATACAAGATACTGGATCACGGAAAATGGAAGGTAAAGCAGAGAAAAGACCAAATCAGCTTTACCCATAAATTAAACAGCAGCTTTGGCTTTGGATATGTATATACGAAAACCATCAGGCTAAAGCATGATGGTTTTTCAATAGAACATAGCCTACATAATACAGGAGACAAGATCATTGAGACAGATCAGTTTAATCATAATTTTTTTATGATCGACGGAGAAAAGAGCGGGCCAGCATTCAACGTCAGCTTTCCTTGGGAGGTCTCGACGGAAGATGATCCGAAAGGCTATATTGAGCTTCACAATAAGGAGCTTTCCTTAATTAAGGAATTCAGGAATACAAGTGTTTTCCTTACGCTTAAAGGATATAGTGAGGAAGTCACTGATCATCAGATCACCGTCTTCAACCGCATATCTGGTGCTGGGGTTAGCTTCACCGTGGATAAACCGATTCACAAAATGGCATTTTGGGCCTGTGAGACTACCCTCTGTCCTGAAAATTTTATCTGGATTTCTGTGGCTCCGGGAGAGGAGGAGAATTGGACTTCAGACTATACGTTTTTTTTGAAGGAAGAGAAATGACCAGAAGCATGGATTTAATATAAGCCAGTTTGGGCGTATTAAACTCCTGTATTCCTACGCTTATCACAAGAGGGTATTAGGCCTAATATTTCCAGTCTAAGTTAGAACTAATATTGAGTGATAATAGACCTTCTTCGCTCGAATCCAACTCATACCCCCAATTTCCTTTTTCATCCCATACAGTTGACCTCCCAGCACTCACAAAATCATCTGAGGGCCCTACGCCATTGACAAAGAGCGTTGGAAATGAATGAACTTGAGCCATTTCTGCCAAGCGCCTATGAGCTTTCTCCACCCCCTGAGCATCCTTTGCTGTACTGGCGATATAGCCATCCGGTTTAAAGGAAAGCACCTCTTCCAAATGCGCTTCCACCGAAATTTCATAGCATATGGCCAAGGCTATTCTTTTTTTACCTACTTCTAGGATCGCACGGTTTTCAGCCGGGACAAAATAGGCTTCCTCGTCAGGATGTAAATACTGTTTGGAATAGCAGCTCCTTACTTGGTGAGGATGAAAAAAGACCAAGCTGATGTGGATTCCCTTGGAGGATAGGATAGGGGCCCCTATACCTATGGTGATCAGGTGCTCATCACTCCTTTCTTGAAAAATGTCCAAACGAGGATCCTGTAAGTCCAACGCCAATTCCTTTGCCAAAGTGGGTTCATAGCCCGTTAGAGACAATTCTGGGAAGACCAATAAGTCTACCCCTAGCTCGATGGCCTTATTCACCCATTTCAGGTGATGCGCAATGTTTTTTTCTATATCCCCTTTGAAGGACTGTATTTGTGCACCTGCAATGTTCATGTGAGCGTAAATAATTCCAGTTTTTCCTCTTTGCCCCTTAACTCTTGAAACCCTAAGGATTGAAGAGGGCTTTCCTTGTCCAGGTCGAGTTTGTCTACCAAGTCTTTTGACAAGATAATATCTACCTGAAAGCTTTTGCACAGGGCTTGTATACGAGCTGTAGCATTGAGGACATCGCCAGTGAAAATGATTTCTTTTTTCTCTGCTCCAATTTCTCCAGTAGTTATCTCCCCTACATGAAAACCTGCTTTAAAGTCAGGCAGGACCCCAAACTTATCCAAGTATTTTTGTTTCTTCTTTTTAAGGCCTTCCTTCATGGCATAATAGCATTGGATACACTGGTTCTTGCGCAGCCCTTCTGCCAATTTCCAAGAAATTACTATTTCATCTCCCACATATTGATAAATTTCTCCCTCATACTTAACGATGGCAGGAGTCAGGTCAAAATAGTATTCCCGCAACAGCTCGAAATAGAGGCTGTGCCCAAGTTTTTCGGCAATTGTTGTTGAGGATTTCATGTCGGCAAACATAAAGATCCGTTTCTCTTGTTGGGGCTGATGGTATTTTCCCGAGAGAAAATTGACCAAAACCCGAGGCCCTATATTGGAACTGATTTCAGCGTAGAAAAGGCAAAGGAGTAGCGAAAAGGACATCTGGAGGGCTGTGCTTCGAAAGGTAATAGTAGTCAAGAACTCTCCAAAACGCTTCCAAATTTCTCTATCCCAAACAGGGATGCCTTCTTCCATACTCGCAGCAATCGGATAGGCTATTCCTATGATGATGAACATCAAGCTGGCGTAGACCAGGGACTTGAAAAGGATTTTTTGCCAAAAGCTTCTCTTGATAAACGCATTGTTCAAATACACCAATTCTATCGTGCCGATGAATAAGCCGAGGAAAAAGACAAAAACCATGGCAAAGGCAAAGATAGAGGGGCTTAGTTTTATGGCTGTTTCCGGGACATTTGAAAAACTCCCTCCGGCTGCGGCATATTCCGCATAGAGGAATACACATCCCGTGATAAACCAGATCACGCCAAAGGGGAAGATGCGGGCGATGTTTCTCTTGACTTTGGGACTCCACATAAGCCATTGTCTTCTTAGGGATTGGGGAGGAAAGATAGGGATTATGAGATAAACATATTACAAGTTCCTTTCTCTTTCATATTTTCCTTTTATAAAACAAGGTATCGCTGTAGTTGATTTATCAAATCAATTCTTCCGTG
>CBDHGL010000008.1:0-64761 GCA_965263105.1 Bacteroidia bacterium
TTTAGACTGATGAAGAGCCAAGATCCCATGGGCGGAAGAATCATCAACAATGGATCCATTTCGGCACAGGTGCCTCGATTGAATTCAGCCCCTTATACAGCTACCAAGCACGCAGTTACGGGACTGACCAAGTCTACCTCCCTGGACGGAAGAAAGTACAACATCGCCTGCGGCCAAATTGATATTGGAAATGCCTTAACGAATATGGCTCAATCTATGACAACCGGCATGCCACAAGCCAATGGGGAGATGGCTATTGAACCTACCATGCATGTCAAACACATTGGACAGGCTATCGTCTACATGGCCAATTTACCCTTAGAAGCCAATGTGTTGTTTATGACGGTGATGGCTTCGGGAATGCCCTTCGTAGGCCGGGGCTAATCAAACTCTAGTAGTAGCAGGCCACTTTGTAAATAGTTCGTTTTTTCCAAAGAAAAAATTTTTTAATAATATTTTATTTTACATATTAGCCTACGGAAAGCAGGTTGTATACGGATATATAGCCTGATAATCCATTTGCATGCACGCATTAGGTACCCTTCATTAAGTCATTTAGTAGGAGGATCATAGCTGTTTTCATAAAGACCCAATTTGAACAGGTCTGTATCGAGGATAATTTTTTATCCTGATTTACTATGTATCCACTAAATTCTGGCTTAAGATGGAGGTAGCTATTTTTATTATTGTTTTCTTACTTTTTAGTCATGTATTAGCTTTCCTCATCATTAGAAGGTATCGCTCCAATTATCACAAACTTAGGAAAGAGGAGAATAAATCTGGGGAGGAAGAAAAAATGGAGGATGCAGATTCTTAATTTAAATTGAGTTTTAGATAATTATCCTTGATTATCCGCAAGTTATAGATAACTGTTTTTCTTTCATTGATGAGTTAGGTAAGTCGACAAAAGAAATCAGGAATTGATATCTCTGATTTCTCTAAAAAACTAGAAATATGAGTTCAAAGGCCCTCTTCTCGCAAGAGAATCCCGGTGCCGTTAGGTACCCAATATGGGTAGAAAAGGTCCCCCATCCCTTTGTTTTCGCCGGCGAGGTATCAACTTGGATACCTCGCCGGCGGAATATGGGGGCATCATGAATCTACCCATAGGCTACCCCTACAGGGTAGATTTTTCATTCAATGAAAAAATACCCACCTCCTTTTGTCCACTTACTTAGCTACCTTTTTTAGAAAAACGTGAAATCGCAAAACACCCCCCTTTTTATTCCCCCCTAGTAGGGCTAGGTATTATACACAAGTACTTCGATATATTGAATTATCTTGCATAAAAAGATGGCACAACTTAGTTTTCGGCCCATAAGTGGGAATTGTGAAATGATTTGCTCCTCCCAGGCCTTCAACGATCAACGACTTGTTAAAAAATACAGAGAGCTTTATAGCTCCATGGTAAAGAAGCAAAGCAATGTTGTATATCAGATTAGTAAGGACTTAAATACCGCCATCAGCAGTTATCGATTTTATCGTAATAAACGTGTAAAGATGGAAGAATTGATAGATTTAGGATGTAGCCAAGTCCAGTCCTTGAGCAAGAATCGGCACTTATTGGTTATTGGAGATACCACAGAGATCAACCTGTATCGACAATATGAAAATATTGTTGATAAGGAACGTGTAGGAGTAATAAGTGATAATAAGAGTCCTGGGATATTAGCTCATGTACACCTAGCCATAGATGCTCAAAGTGGCGAAGGCTTGGGTCTAAGTGATTTGATTCTATGGTCTCGCAAGTTTCAACCCCAGAGTCAGGAAGGGAAAAAAGATAGTCGAGTCGCTCGAGAGAAAGAGTCCTATAAATGGGTAATGGGGATGGAAAACAGCACCCGACGGCTTGATGCTGCTCAAAGCCTTACCTTCATTTTCGATCGAGAAGCTGATATTTTTGAGATTCTTCGTAGCTCAGTTGACTTAGAGGTAAAGTTGCTTATTCGCAGTCATTACAATCGCAAGGTAGGGACCAATGAGGGGGAAATGGAAATGGAGCAATTTTTATCGACCCTTCCCTTTGTAGCAAGTTATGAGTTAGAAGTAGAAGGGAAGAAGCCTGGTAGATATGCCAAAAGAAAAGCTAAGAATGTGCGCAAAGCACGGCAAACCACTATGGATGTACGTTTTGGTAAGTGCCAAGTCAATAGTCCGATGGGGAGTTCTCATCCGCCCATTGCAGTTTATGTAGTAGAAGCCATTGAAACGCCAGCCCTCGTTCCCCCTAATGAAAAACCTATTCACTGGCGACTTACTACTACTCATCCGATTGAAAGGCAAGAAGATGCACTTCGAGTTATACACTATTACAAAGCCAGATGGCAGATTGAACAACTTTTTCGCATGATGAAAAAGAAGGGATTTCGGATAGAAGAAACTGAGCTAGAGTACCTTGATTCGATTTATAAACAGACTATCCTAAGTTTTTTTGCCGCCTTTCAGGTAATGGAGTTAATCTTAGCCAGGGATCAGACACAGGGACGAAAGCTGAGAGACTTATACAATCTTGAACAGATTAAATGCCTCAAAAAACTTAACGAGGAATATCAGGGTAATACCCAGAAACAGAAAAACCCCTATCCAAGGGATCAGCTTAGCTGGGCTTGTTGGATTATTGCCAGATTGGGAGGGTGGAAAGGGTTAGCTAGTCAGGGAAAGCCTGGACCTCTGACTTTCAAAAGAGGAGTAGATAAATTTAATACCTACTTTGAAGCATGGACTTTATTTATGCAAAATTAGATGTGTATAATACCTAGCCCTAGTAGGGGGGAAAAGAAGGGGGGTACACAAGCCCCCCCGGTTCCCTACCAATTTTGCAGGCCTACACACCTAAGTTTGTAATTTTATCCTAGCTTCTTATCCAAAACTCAGGTTAATTAAGGTGCAAGGAGTGTGTTCACCCTATTGCCTCACTTACAAGAACAATTTTCCCCACATTGAATCCATTTCCCGCTTTCCCTCCAAGTTTGCTGTAGGCCCTCCATTCGATCATCCTCAAAACTAATGGACTCACCCTCACAAGTATAAATGAGGGGAGGGCAAAAACAATTGGGATGGCAAGATAGAAGCATGAAGAAATCTTCTTCTTCAAAGACAAAGCGTTTGACACTGGTATATTCGACGAAATCTTCCCATTCTTCTGATAACTCCTTAAGCCAAGCTAAGTCCTGAATAGGATCTGCCCCCCCACAAGCTGGATCTATCCTTTCTTCTTGGCAAGAAATCCCCGCAAGAATCAGCAAAACTATATGAAAAAAATACCTGGGCTTCATGTGGTTTTTATTACTCGACGGATCCATGCTGATATTAGCTGCATCTATTTGTTGAAAAATGGAAAAATATACTTTTCTAAGCGAGAGTTCTTATAGGATCAAGAACCTTTACCACCTTTACCACCATTTATTCCTATTATCCAGAATAAGCTGACACTTGTCCTGAGTCTATACCGTGATCAGACAATCGATGGTATTTTTAAGCAATTAACCTACAAAAATCTCATTTTATGGAACCTTTTATTGGACAAATCATCATGTTTGCCGGAAACTTTGCCCCCAGGGGTTGGGCCTCATGTGATGGTCAGATACTCCCTATAGCTGATCATCATGCCCTGTTTTCGGTTTTGGGAACAACCTATGGAGGAGATGGACGCACTACCTTTGCCCTACCCGATCTCAGAGGTCGCGTGGCCATGCATGAAGGTACCGGACCTGGACTACCCCAAAGGCACCTGGGACAAAAAGGCGAGGATTCCATCCCTGTGGGCATACCCTCTTCGGATTCATTTCCCTATCAAGTGGTCAATTATATTATCGCATTGGAAGGGCATTTTCCTTCTCGTGCGTAGCAAATGAATAGACTTATGAGGTCATTGCTTTCCCGGTAATGTCCTCATTTTTTATCTACAGAATCCACCCATTCTATAAGTTGGGGATATAAGCTGCTAAACTCTAGCAAACTGGGAGTATATTGCCTTTCCAATTCCAGGAGAAACTCTTCGAAGAGGACAAACCCCCGAGCTTCCATGCACTTTTCCATGTGGCATAAATTCTTTAGTTTTCTATTCAGCCATCTCCTATCAAATTGTTCTTGTAAATAAGTTACCCAACCCTTTGGCTGAGGGAATATTTTTGCAGATTAATTCATTAATTATGCCTCGATCAAAAGCCTATTTCGTCTTTCTACTAAGCTTTTCCCCCTTATTCCTACAGGCTCAGCCCTTAAGTTCTGGGGACTACAGGAGAGCCCAGTCCTTTTTATGGGAAAACCTGAATAACAAGCAAGTATATAACCTGGTGCTCACCTCAGGTTATTACCCCGATTCTAGCGGAATGTGGTTTATAGATTACCAACGCGCGGGAAAGACCTTTTACGATGTATCTTTTCCTGATATTTCCGTAAGCCCTCTATTCGATCACGATAGAATAGCTGACAGTCTCTCTTCAGCTTTGAACCATACCGTTTTTGCCAAAAGACTCCCCATAAACCGAATCACCTACCTATCTCCAGATAGTTTACAGTTCAACATCCGCGGCAAAAATTACCATTGGGAAAAGAGCACCTATCGCATAACAGCTAAAAAAGAGAAATCTCCAGTAGATCTGGAGCTTAGTTCTCTTTCTCCAGACAAGCAATGGAAAGCATTCCCTCAAGACTACAACCTGGCCCTTCAATCGACTGCTACTGAGGACACCTTCCTATTAAGTCATGAAGGGAAACAACACTATGAATACGGGAGTTACTATGGCTGGGATGATTTGATGCAAGGAGAAGAAGGTAAGCGTCCCGAGCACTTTCAGGCATATTGGTCCCCCAATTCCCAATGGCTCTTCACTTACATATGTGACACTCGCCAAGCGGAAAAGATGTACTTGCTGGATTACAGTGTAGATACCCTATTTCGCCCCCAGTTGTATTCCTATTATCGAGGCTCTCCCGGAGATTCCACCATCGTTCAAATGGCTCCTCGATTTTACAATTTGGAAACGAAAAAGGAAGTTCCCATTTACTTGAATAAGCGAGGATACATCCACAATTATGTTCACTGGTGGTTTGAAAAGGAAGACAAAATTCTCCTAGCAGACACAGAACGAGGATATAAAAAAAGGGAGTTCTTTTTGCTGGATCTCAATAAGGGCACACAAGAGCCGCTATTTGAGGAAACGAGCGATACCCGCATCGGCAGGAGTATAGGGGGATTTTTGTTCGAAAAACATCAAACCTTTGTTCATCTTTCGGAAAGCAGCGGTTGGCAACACTTACACAGTTACAATTTTGAGACCGAAGAACACACTCCCCTCACTCAGGGAAATTTTGTAGTTCACCAGACCGTATTTGCTGATACTTCAGCAGGAGCATTATATGTTAGCCTTTCTGGGATGAATCCGGAGGAAAACCCCTATCACACCTACTTGGGAAAAGTTTCCATCGGGGATAAAGAATTAAAAATTCTCACCCCCGAACAGGGAAATCACCAGGTTCGCTTCTCGCCAGACGGAAAGTACTTCCTGGATGAATTTTCTACCCACGAAACTCCTTCTAAATTTTATCTAAGAGAAGCAGCTACTGGGAAAATTTTACAAGAATTGGCCCAAACGAATATTGACTCTATCAAAGCCCAAAATTGGTCTCCTCCCCAAGCCTTTTCCTGCCTGGGTCGGGATGGAAAAACTCCCATTTATGGAGTTGTTTACAAGCCTACACATTTTGACCCCAACAAAAGCTATCCCATTATAGACAATAGCTATACGGGTCCCCATACCCAGGTTTTTCCGAATCGCTTTGCAGAAAATCTTTATGGGGGTATCCAAGACCTGGCTGAGCTGGGTTTTTTGGTCGTGAGAATTGATGGCATGGGCACCTATGGCAGATCCAAAGCCTTTCACGATGTTTCCTATAAAAACATGGGGCAAAACCTGCTAGACCACGTCCTGGCCATACGACACCTGGGCAGAACTTACTCCTGGGTGGATACTACTCGAGTGGGGATCTTCGGGCATAGCGCAGGCGGCTACGATGCGGGTCATGCCCTTTTGGCCTATCCCGATTTTTACAAGGTGGGAGTAGCCAGCTCTGCCGATCATGACTTCCGCATGGAGAAGGCCTGGTGGCCAGAAATGTATATGGGATGGCCCGTGGACTCCACCTACCACGAGGCTTCCAATATTACTTTGGCCAAGAACTTAAAAGGCAAGCTTCTCATTACACATGGAGGCATGGATGAAAATGTAAATCCCTCCGCCACCTTCAAGTTGGCAGAAGCCTTAATTCAGGCAGGAAAGGATTTCGATATGCTGATTTTTCCTAGCCAACGCCACGGATATTGGGGAAAAACAGGCAAATATTTCACTAAAAAACGCTGGAATTATTTTGTGGAGCACCTATTGGGGAAGGAACCTTTGTGGGATTGGTCCTCCCGTTCGAAGTAGCGTATTAAAGGCAGTTATTTTCAAAATTAGATCCTACTTTTCCTATTGTTTCCCTCATTGGTTCCGCAGAATTGAAAGCATTTCGCCAGGGAAGACCAAAAGTGGGCTTAGCCTCATAACAGAGTTTCAATACCCAAATTAACTATCATGAAAAATATATCCCCCTTATTCATCTGGGCCATCGTTTTGATAATCGGCTGTACCAAGCCTTCAACCGAGTATGCGCAATTATATAGAGATTACCAACTCATCGAAGTTCCTATAGAATTGAAAAAGGGTTTTGGTCCTTTTGAACCCCTTTTTGGCATATTAACCAGGAGAGCTACTCGGTCAGGTAGCATTTGGAGCAAAATGCAGGTACCTATAACAGGTATTCCCACAGAATGGCCTGAGACTACCGTCAAACAACTACCACTCGATGTAGGCCAACAGCTGTTTCAAAACTATCAAAAGGGAACTATTTCGGAGCAAGAGTACTTGGGAAAACAAGCAGAAAAACCTGCAAAAACCCTTCCTAGAAGCTTCCACATGGATTTCCTCAAATGCTTTTCTCATGTAGTTTTTCGGCTAAACAATCAGGGCCAACTGGAATACAAAATTGATACGAATAACGATTGGGACTTTTCGAATGACAGCCTTTTTTGGGCACATCCCTATACCCCACATTCACCCCTGGATTCTTTACTAACTTTCGCCCATGCGATTAGCTTCGAAGCCCTTCTTGAGGAGGGAATAGAAAGCATACAGCTTCCCCTGATTATTCTCCAACATCCGCGTGGGGCTTTGATGTATAACTTCCCTCAATACGCCCAGGCCGATTTCTCGGGAAATACCCTAGCCATTAGCTCAGGTTTTACCAATCCTATATTTGAGGAAGAAGCCCATATCCTATCCAAAGGGAAAGATACTCCCTCTGCAGCTGAATCCATAGGAATTGGCGAATTTTTATCCATAAAAGGGAATATTTTTCAAAATCGGGGCATTGATTATTATCGGAAAAAATTAATCCTTCAACGCATGCCCGATGATTCGATCCTACATTCTCCCCAAATCGGATTTCATGTCCCTCAATTCTCAGGAAAGGAATTTACTCGGAGAAATTTCATCCATTCTGATTCCTTGAAAGGGAAGTATACCTACCTCAAATTCTGGGGTACTTGGTGTCGACCTTGTCTAAAGGAGCTGCCAGACTTGAAAGAGGTTTACAAGAGGATGGACCCTGCCAAAATCTCTTTTCTGGGTATTGCTGATGATGATTCCACGGACCTGGCCAGAATGCTATATCAAAAGCCTATCCCCTGGAATCAATTACTCAGTACTAATGCCAATCCCCTTACTTCCACCTTCCAAATCAGTGCTTTTCCCTCCTCTTTTTTAATAGATCCGGGGGGTGTCATCGTTGCGAAAAATATCTCCACCGAAGAGCTCCTGGAATTTGAACGGGGTTATTTTCTACAACCCGTGGAAACAAGCTTTTGAATTTGATTCTATTCTGTCTTGACAATTTTCACTTGCTCTACATAGGCTCCATCTAGGACTTGGACAATGTAAATGCCTTTTGCATAGTTTTTCCCAAGGGAAAAATAACGCCCCTGTCCTATCACCTTTTGTTCAAGTACCTGCCCCAAGGTATTTACGATCTGAATCTTAGCGGCAGAAGAGAATTCACCTGCGACTTCCACCCGTATTTCTTTCGAGAAAGGATTTGGGTAGGCACTAAGAGAAAAACCCCTTCCCCGTATTGGATTAAACAGGGATTCCGCGAATTGGGTACGAGCATCATTTTCGACTTGTATTTCTGGCGAGCAATCGACTCCTGGTGCCGGACAGGCGTAGACTTCCAGCTCCCCAAAATGCAGCGGTAAATCCCCGGGAAGTTGGATTCGAACGTACTGACCTACTACCTCTGGTATTGGGATGCAGGTGGGAAAGCCGGCTGTTTCTTCTACCAAGACTTTATAGATACTTTCGTCGGCTATCAACTCTTCCAGGGAAGTTTCTTCCCTAAATGGCTGGCAGGAGATGAAAAGATAGTATCCCGACAAGCGGCCTTGAACCTCCTCACCGCCAGTGATCCTATTGTAAATACAGATTTCTGAAATCTCGAATAAGGAGTCTGCTACCCCATTTCCCAAATCCACCTCCCACCAGGGGTCCGTAAGATCTGGACAGGAATGAACCAAATCAGGGTTATCTGTCCAAGGCGTGATTCCATCCACCACTCCATCAACCCCCAAGTCTGAAGAACTCGTTCCATAAGCACAAATCATACGGGTGGGTTTATTCAAGGCCTGGTTGCTAGGCTCGCAGGGTAATTCACAAGACAAGGAGTCTATCAAAATACTTTCCACCATGTCACAGTCATCAAGAATCGCCCGCACTATAAAGGATTGAGCACCTTGGGGGCCTTCCTGTAGTGGAATAAAGCCTCTTCCCGCAATTCCTTCCTCATATTCCAAGGGGGAAAAGCGCAACCTTCCTTCTGCCAAATATTCTAGGATTCCAGGGAATTCCCTCGTATAGTTAAGCAAGATTATGCGTCCGGCCTCCACGCAAGTAGCTGGCTCGATTTCAAAGATCAGTTCTGGAAGGGGGATTTCTGAAACGACAAAGTCCTCAGAAGATCCTCTACATCCCAAGGCATCAAATACTTCCACTGAATAGATTCCTGCCAGTGCCTCGATGCGTTCAGATCCTTCTCCGTTGGGCGACCATTCGTAGTCCGCAAAAGAGGAATCAACGCTTAATATCACTCCAGGGTCCCCCGGGCAATAGGTGGAGTCACCTAAAATAATAGGGGTGGGATTGGGGAATTCCTGAATTTCAAATTCTTCAGTCGTATCCATACAACCATTGGAATCTGTTATCGTCACACTGATTAGCCCTTTTTGGGCAAGGGTGACTTGGGTCGTATCTCCGTTTGACCACAGAAAAGAAGCATTATCGGGGCCCGCTGTCAATTCGACACCGGCTGCGCCTTCGCAGTATCCCTTGGCTGACGTAGAAATACTCGCACTAGGCAAAGGATTCTCCTTGACAAAAAAGCTGTCCGAAGTGGCATCACAAGAGAATTCATTGCGTACCCTTACGGTATAGGCCCCTACTAAGGCCTGTATGGCCTGCCCGGTTTCCCCTGTTGACCAAAAATAGCTTTCAAATCCTTCTTTTGCCTCCAGGGTAACGCCATCCGTTCCCGTACAGTAAGCATCCAATCCAGAAATTTCGGGATTAGGAAGAGGATTTACCTCAATAAAAACAGAATCTAGGGAAGGACAGGTTCTGTTCAACTCAAATGCCTGAACTTTATCTAAGGAACCCAAAAAGGCTGATACTGTTCCTCTCCCGAAACCCGCCAGCAGGCGTTCGCCATTACCCGATACATCTATACTTATCACATCAGAATTAGACGCTAATTCTGGGAATAATTCTGCTGTTTGTTCCCATGTTCGCCCGCTTAATTGATAGGTTCTAATGAGTTTTGCCCCATTCCTAGATCGCAATCCCAACGCCAGGGCATGGCCGGAACTGGATAGGTCCAATGAAAACATGCTTTCCCCCTCATTGAGGGCGATCCCTTCCTCGGTTGGTATCCACTCCTCCCCTGCTCTTTCAAGGATCAATAATCCATTTTCGTCTTGCACAACCAGCCTTTCTCCTTTTGCGGAAAGGCGTACCTCTGAAAACCCTTGGCGCATCAAGTTTTCGCCCTCCTGTACCCATTCTCTACCTGTCCAAAGGTGAACCTGAACCTCAGGAATACCAAAAGGGTCGATACTTCCTGTGGCTATTCTATCTCCCTCAGCAGAAATGGAGATTGATAGATTTACATTCCCTAAAATGGAATCTCCCAATTGTTGCCACTGCATTCCGTCCCACTCAAAAATACGCATGAAAAATTCCTCCAATCGAGAAGTGGCATTCTGAATGGCAAGCCTTTTCCCATTGGCAGAAAGTGCCATGGATAGACCCAATATGTCTCCTGGTCTAATTGCTTGAAAAGTGGGACCGAGTTGCTTCCAATCCTTCCCGGTCCATTCAAATACGAAAACCTGACCTACAGTGTTCTCAAATACATTTACCCTGTGAAAAGGCGCAGTAAATGCAAGCCTGTTTCCATCAGCAGATAAAGTCAGATGTTGTCCCCAGGCATCGGAGAATGATTCAGCCATTACAGGAGAACCCAACTGAATCCACTCTGAGTTTTGAAGTTCGAAAACCCTGATCTCATCCTTCAAAATCGAAGAACCATTCCCCAGAATTTTTGCCGCCATCCTTTTCCCGTCTGCAGAGTAGGCCAATACTTGCATATTATCTGAAAGGAAGGCATCCTCTTCCGAAAATGAGCCAATGCGGTTCCAATCATGTCGCTCCGGTAGGGAGTAAATACCTTTATAGGAGCCCACTCCTACAGCCGAAGGCGCAAAGTCAAAGGTGATCCCATCCCCTCCATCTATGATCCCCGGACCCGAAAAAACCCCTCCTGGGTTTTCCAAGCCAAGAGGAATACCTCCTAGGGTATCTTCTGTAAAACATATTTGCAGTTGGGGTAAGAAACCCGGCTCTGGTGGGCTCAGAACCTCAAACACATGGCTACTAATAGAGGGACAGTTGCCCGGTATCGAGTAGGAAAGGAGGTAGCTCTCTCCAGGAATCAAGCTTGATAAGTCTAACTCACCCCTTTGGGGATCTACCACAGCTTCTTTGTCTATGCTAAAGGTGCCTTCTTCAGCGCCCAGAAGGAGGGGAAGGGGGGAGACAGAGTCCTCCAAACATAGCGATGCCGGAAAGCTAAAAGCAGCGCTTGAAGATGAAAATACCTGAATACTATCTGAAGCAGCAATTATGCAGCCATCAAAAAAGTCATAGACTTGGACTTGTCCGGCATTCTCATTTACCCCGATGGCTCCCACTGCCAGGCGCTGGCCATTAATCGAGAAGGCAAGAGAATTTCCGGACAGGCCTCCAGGAGCTATTCCCTCAATATCTTCCCCTATTTGATTCCAGTTACCTGTTGGACCGTCCCGTTCGAACACGCGAACGTGCCCGGAGAAATCTCCCCCTTGAGCATTTCTATCTGCTCCAACAGCTACCCTATGGCCGTCGCTGGAAAGGCTCACAGCCATTCCGAATTGATCTCCTATGGATTCTCCGCTTATCTCCCCGATTGAATTCCAGGAATCTCCTGCTAATTCAAACAGGACTACCTTACCCGAATGCGTACCATTTTCATCATTGAAGGGAGCTCCTATGGCCAGTCTAGTTCCATTGGCAGATAAGGATACTGCGTGACCAAAGTGATCCGAAAGTGCATTGGTTATTATTCGCTCACCTAGCAAGACCCAGTTGGACCTCCGCAATTCATACACATATGCCCTTCCTCTAAATTCATCCTTTGTTCCTACAGCTATCCGATCCCCATCCTCCGAGAAATCCAGGGAAAACCCAAATTGCTCTCCGAAGGCATTTCCCTCAATATCTTCCCCTATTTGATTCCATTGGGTTTGGTCGAATTCAAATATGCGCAGCTGCCCTCTCCCCTCATGGCTGACGGAACCTATCCCTATTATATTTCCATCTGCGGAAAGCGTGAGAGAAAACCCCGATAGGTCACCTGCCTCCTCTCCCAAGAGGTCTTGTCCCACTTGTCGCCAGCCAAAGCCCAGCCACTCGTATATCCGTACCTGCCCGGATTCATCCCCGTTGGCATCATGTCCAATCGCTCCAATCGCCAAGCGGGAACCATCTGCTGAAAGATCTAGCGAAAATCCGGCCTGGTCTTGATTCACTTCTCCTGGTATTTCCAACCCCCTCTGTACCCAGGCAGATCCACTCCATTTGAATACACGGACACGGCCCGCATTATTTCCATTACCATCAAAGCCCATTTCTCCAACGGCTATGCATTGCCCATCTTCTGACATGGAAATGGCATTCCCCAGAAGGTCTCCAGGATTGAGTCCTTCCAATGATTGACCAATTGGTCTCCAACCCAAAGGAAAAGAATAAGTGAGTTGATGAAGACCTGATCCAGACAAGGCTGGATCAAAGCTATAGCTTAAGCCATCTCCCCCATCTATTACACCAGGCCCCCTATACACCCCACCTTTCGGGAAGCCTCCGCCCAATCCTTCCTGTACACCTTCAGCTATACACAGGTCTTCCGGGCCTTGAAAACGTATCTCTGGAGGACTTTGAACCGTAAGCATACGGGTCTGAAATTCTGGGCAGGGTCCGGGGGTCTGATAGGTAATCCTATAGGTCCTCCCAGCCTGGGTACTACTTAGGTCCAATTCCCCTGTAGCCCTATTGATTGATGCTCCGAGGTCTACCGAAAAGCGGCCTCCTTCGTCTCCCAAAATGATAGGTCTAGGGTTTTGAGAATTCCCCAAACAGACGGAATTGGGAAAGCTAAAAGAGGCATCTTCCCTTGGAAGAACTTCTAAAAATTCTCTTGCTGATTCTGTACAGGCCGGATTTAGATCCAAGAGTGTGATATTTGAGTTAAGGGCTTGACTTTGGGAGGAATTTATCACCATAGATGGCCCTGCAGAGGCGATTCTATTGCCTTCAGGGGAAATAGAAACAGAGAATCCTATTTCCCTAATTCGAATTGGCCCCCCAATTTCCTCCCATTGTCTGTCTACTAAATGATAAATAGATATATAGCCGGAGCCGCGTTCATCTGTAGGAGGGGCCCCAATTACTATTTTATCCCCTGCCGAATTCATACTTACAGCATGCCCCAATCGATCCTCTGGTTCTCCCTGAAGGGGAATTCCCATACTTACCCACCTAATTCCGTTAAATTCAAAAACTGCCGCATACCCGGAAAATCTTTCGAAAATATTTCCACTTAACTCTCCTGTTGGGGCACCTATTACAATTCTTTCTCCTCCACCAGAAAGGGAAAGAGAAAATCCAAATCTATCATCCGAACCAAATCCGGTTAAATCACTCCCTATTTGTTGCCAGGAATCTCCATTTAGTTGAAGAATCTGCACGTGCGCATTGCCACCTGAAACACCATAAGCCCCAATTGCCACTACCCTCCCATCGTTTGAAAGAGAAACCGATCTTCCTAAGCGATCCCCCCCCTCAGTCCCATCAATGTCTTGCCCCTGTTGAATCCATGCATCTCCCTCTCTCTGAAAGATACGAACATGGCCAGCACCAAGACCCGCTCCATCATTTCCAGGAGCCCCAATAGCAACTGTAAGTCCATTTCCAGACAAGGCCAAAGACGTTCCTGAGCCATCTCCTTCATTCTCCCCATCCATGTCCTGACCTACCTGAATCCATTCTTCTTCTGCTAATTGAAATACACGTACATGACCTGCTTCAGCCCCAGCTCCATCATTCCCAGGAGCCCCAACAGCCAGGATATTCCCTTCCACTGAAATAGCTACAGACTCCCCAAAGTTATCCCCTTCCTCTTCCCCTAATATACTACTCCCCAAGGGAATCCACTCATCCCCTACTCGTCGGAATACCCTTACCTCTCCTCTCCCCTGGGTGCTAACGGGCATCCCAACAGCAAGTATTTGTCCATCTCCTGAAAAAGCTAAGGCATGACCAAATTGGCTTTCGGTTCCTCCTACATTGGGTATGCTCCTGGATTCATTCCATTCATCTGGTCGAGTGAGCGTATAGGTGATCTCCTTTATACCAGCACCAGCCTCTTTGGGGTCAAAGAAAAATGATCTACCATTCCCCAGATCTTCCACACCAGGCCCAGAATAAATCCCTCCGAATGGCTCTGCTCCAACGCTGAAAAACCTTCGAGCAGTTATATTTTCACAGAATCTTTCTGAGGGTAATGAAAATCTGATGGGCCTTTCCCCTGGTCTGCATTGAGACATGGAGACATGGGGCAATAAAAACATGAACAGGGCAAAAACACAAAGAGATTTAAGTAGGAAAGCTGGGGTAGATAGCATGGGGTAGGGTTGAGAATTGAACTTTAGAATATTAACCTCATCTAGGTACTTTTATGAGAAAATAAAATATACTCATTTATTTTTTAGAAAAATATTTTTTTCAATAATTAGTATATTATCTAAATTCTGACTGTACGATAGAAAGCACTTTGTAATGGCCTCATCGATTAAGAACCAGAGTTTGTTTATGCTACAAAATAATTGGCAATGGCAATCATTTCCCTTATACATGGGATTACATGTAGGCTTTGGGAAGTAGTAGGTAGATAATTTACCTTAAGTGGCGAGTGTCAATTACCGGGCCCCCTCTCCTAAAGGAAACTCGTTAAAAAAAATCAGGAGCCAAAATTGGCTCCTAATCTTTCATACAAGTTTCGAAACT
This sequence comes from Bacteroidia bacterium, assembly GCA_965263105.1. Taxonomy (GTDB): domain Bacteria; phylum Bacteroidota; class Bacteroidia; order J057; family J057; genus JBCCTX01. The sequence goes on from CBDHGL010000008.1 coordinate 14,748, forward strand.
AGCTTCTAGTCCACGATCGACAGTCCACAGCTTGAGCAAGTGAAAACCTTCACAGAAAAACCGTGGACCGTGGACTATCAACTATTAACTATTTAACCTTCACAACCTTAATCTGCCGCACTTCATCCCCATCTACTAGTTGGACCAAATACATGCCCTTGGCTAGGTAATCACCTAAGTAGTAGGTGTTGTTACCCGCTACCTGACGATCCCTAATCGTCTGCCCCAAAGCATTAAGCAGTTTCAGTCTTGCACCTTCTGTCAAGTCCCCATTGATTCTCACCCTAAAGCGATCGGAGAAGGGGTTAGGATAGGCTTCCAGCTCGAAAGTGCTAGTTGCTTCAAAGCCTTCTGTGGCATTGACAAAACGTAAGCCTGAATTCAGGAAGCAGCCATACACTTCTACCTCAGCCACGTGGATCTTACCCATACCACTGAGTTTAATCATCACATAGCGACCCGCTACATCGAAGCTGAACTCTTCTATGCTTCCTGCGGCGCCACCGAAGTACTGGCTAGCGACCTTGGGATCTGCTGCCAATTCGGATACAGACTTGCTTACATCTATCGGATCAACAGAGACGAAGACGTAGAAGTTATTCAAACGATTCATGAAGCCATTGCTCCGGTTGTAGATCTTCACGCTGCTGATATCGGCATCGGCACCTAAGTCTACCATCCACCAAGGCATATCTTCTGTATCTGTATGCTGCAGGTTGGCTGACCAGGGACTGTCGCCCACCAAGTTGCCATCGATAGCTAACTCGGGGACGCCATTTCCATAGGTACTGGACTGCATAGCCGTACCGCCTAAGGCAATGTTGCTAGGATCTCCTCCCTCATCACAACCTGTAGGAGGCTCAACAGCACTGGCAGGACAACCCATTACCCGTACCTCAGCCATGTGCAAGGGCTTATTGCCTGTCAACTTAATGGCTACATATCTGCCCTGGACTTCCCATTCGATGCTCTTTGAGGCCCCTACAGAACCCTCATGGTAATAGGAGCTTATGTCGGAATCAGAAGTCAACAGGGCGATGGACTGGCTGGCATCAATAGGGTAATCGGAAACAAAGAGGTAGAAGTCCTTCAGTCGGCCACTACAGCAATCGGTGCGATTGAAGAGCTTGATCGATTGGATATCAGATACCTGTCCCAAGTCAACCTTCCACCAGGGTTGAAAATCTCCCTGAGCTGTATGCTGAATCGAAGGATTAGTCCAAGGACCCCGAGAGCCATCTATATCTCCATCCACAGCAATACTGGCTACTCCATTGGCATAGGTACTAGACTGCATCGCAGCCTTACCCAAAGCCAGGTTTGTGGGAGCCGTACAGGAAGCAGGATCTGCTACCTCGATTTCAATTACTTCCGTTTTTTCACAGTCGCCATCGGTTATCGTATAGGCGATGGCATAAGTCCCTATACCAATGCTCGGATTAAATCTGCCTAGACTATCTACTCCTGGTCCCATCCAGGTTCCTCCGCTAGGAGTGGCGATCAGGTTAATGAGGGTATCCCATGGCGGGAAGACCTCCACGGGGTCTATGAAGGGCTGCTCCAGGAAGGCACAGGGGTCGGGCAGAGGCCCACAGTCCCCCTCAGCAGGACAACCAAATACCTGGACTTCTGCAAAATGCAAGGGTTTCTTCCCTGGTAGCTGTATCCTTACGTATTGGCCGATTACATCGGGAATTTGGATGCAACTGGGAAAGCCTGCCACATCGGGTACAAATTGGCTATAAATGTCTAGGTCATTCAGCAACTCATCAACAGTTGCACTGGCATCAAAAGGATTACAGGAGATGAAAATGTAATATTCCTTCAAGCGATTGACGATGCCAGAATTGCTGGATGAACGATTATAAAGGCAAATCTCTGATATCTCAAAGGTCTCAGCGAGGTTGCCATCTCCTAGGTCTACCTGCCACCAGTCATCCTCATGGTCCTGGCAGATATGAACGATATCAGGATTGGAGGTCCAGGGGGTGGAACCTTGCAGGACTCCGTCAACCCCGAGCCCGGAATAGCTATTTCCATAATCACAGGGCGTTTCTGTGGGTTTGCCCAGGGCGACATTGCTGATCACACAGCATTCGATTACTTCCAGAGTGATCAAGGCTGTATCGCTTTTGCATCCATTTTCACCGGGAACAATGTAGTCAAGGGTATAGATACCAGCTGGCAGTCCGTCAGTAGTAAAACTATCGCCAGATAGCCCACCGGTAGCGCCGGGATCTTCAAAACTTCCACCGGCTTCACTCACTAGCAGAGACAGATCAACCGTAACGGTATCGCAAACCACCAGGCTGGTATCCTGGCCGGCAAAGGCATTGGGGTTAACTGTAACTGAGAAGCTATTGGAAGCAGTATTCCCACATGTATCTGCAGCTGAGCAGGTGATCAGGGTCTCCCCAAGTGGATAAGGATCGGACAAAGCCAAGCCATCAGAACGGACACAGAATACTCTGACAGTCCCATCACAATTATCAATAGCGGAAGGCGGGGTGAACTGAACCGGCTCCCCTTCGCATACAACTATATCAGAGGGAAGCTCTGTAAGGATCGGTGCCAGGGTATCCAATACCGTGATCGTCTGGCTATAGCTGGTCGTATTGCCACAGGTATCGGCAAAGGTCCAGGTGCGGACCAGGGTCAGGTCATTCAAACAGTTGCCGAAGGTTAACTCCTGCAATGGCGACACTGTAATTTGGCCTCCACAATTATCTTCGGCCGTCAGGTCCACTGGTGGAGGAATATCCGAAGCGCATTCGAGATTTAAATCCTGGGGAAGGTCTGATGTGATCACCGGTGCCAGGGTATCCAATACCGTAATCGTCTGGCTATAGCTGGTCGTATTGCCACAGGTATCGGCAAAGGTCCAGGTGCGGACCAGGGTCAGGTCATTTAAACAGTTGCCGAAGGTTAACTCCTGCAATGGCGACACTGTAATTTGGCCTCCACAATTATCTTCGGCCGTCAGGTCCATTGGGGGAGGAATATCCGAAGCGCATTCGAGATTTAAATCCTGGGGAAGTTCTGATGTGATCACCGGTGCCAGGGTATCCAGTACCGTAATCGTCTGGCTATAGCTGGTCGTATTGCCACAGGTATCGGCAAAAGTCCAGGTGCGTACCAGGGTCAGGTCATTTAAACAGTTGCCGAAGGTTAACTCCTGCCTGGGCGACACTGTAATTTGGCCTCCACAATTATCTTCGGCCGTCAGGTCCATTGGTGGAGGAATATCCGAAGCGCATTCGAGATTTAAATCCTGGGGAAGTTCTGATGTGATCACCGGTGCCAGGGTATCCAATACCGTAATCGTCTGGCTATAGCTGGTCACATTGCCACAGGTATCGGCAAAAGTCCAGGTGCGTACCAGGGTCAGGTCATTTAGACAGTTGCCGAAGGTTAACTCCTGCAATGGCGACACTGTAATTTGGCCTCCACAATTATCTTCGGCCGTCAGGTCCACTGGTGGAGGAATATCCGAAACACATTCAAGATTTAAATCCTGGGGAAGGTCACTCACGATCACCGGTGCCAGGGTATCCAGTACCGTAATCGTCTGGCTCACACTGCTGGTATTGCCGCAGGTATCACTAAAGGTCCAGGTACGGATCTCCGTGAAGTCATTTACGCAGGATCCAAAGTTGAATTGGGAGGTTGGGGAAACAGTTATTGAATCCCCGCAATTATCTACTGCAGTAAGATTCACCGGAGCTGGTACGTCATCAATACATTCGAGGTATAGGTTCGGAGGTATCGTATCTATAACCACCGGTGCCAAGGTATCCAGTACCCTAATCGTCTGGCTCACACTGCTGGTGTTACCACAGGTATCGGTAAAGGTCCAGGTACGAATTTCTACATAATCATTGAGACAGACGCCAGGGGTAATTTGAATCGTTGGCGATACCGTTATGGAATCGGCACAATTACCAACTGCCGTAAGATTAACCGGAGGAGGTACATCTGATGCACACTCCGCAAAGACATCCGATGGTGCTGTAGGAAGATCTCTGGAACAGGGTCCAGGCGCTGTGCCTACATTCGGGATAAACAGCGAACAACTGGTATCGGCGCCTAAATTGAAACTAGCTCCCAAAGCGATTGGACCCCCATCTGCTGAAAAGACCAGGCCCCTGAAGGTAACCGGGCTGCCCGAGGCAACAAAGGTAGAATCTAACGCAAAAACATCGCCGAATAAGGACAAGAAGCCAAAGCCCGGAGCGTTGCTAAAGTCAACCCTTACATCGGCGGTGAAGAAGTCATCCGAAGGATCGATTGTACCATTGTCGTTGCAGGAAGATACATTGCTCAGGCTGATCGAATCAATAGAACACAGGGGCTGCGTGGAACAGGGTCCAGGCGCTGTGCCTACATTCGGGATAAACAGCGAACAACTGGTATCGGCGCTTAAATTGAAACTAGCTCCCAAAGCGATTGGACCCCCATCTGCTGAAAAGACCAGGCCCCTGAAGGTAACCGGGCTGCCCGAGGCAACAAAGGTAGAATCTAACGCAAAAACATCGCCGAATAAGGACAAGAAGCCAAAGCCCGGAGCGTTGCTAAAGTCAACCCTTACATCGGCGGTGAAGAAGTCATCCGAAGGATCGATTGTACCATTGTCGTTGCAGGAAGATACATTGCTCAGGCTGATCGAATCAATAGAACACAGGGGCTGCGTGGAACAGGGTCCAGGCGCTGTGCCTACATTCGGGATAAACAGCGAACAACTGGTATCGGCGCTTAAATTGAAACTAGCTCCCAAAGCGATTGGACCCCCATCTGCTGAAAAGACCAGGCCCCTGAAGGTAACCGGGCTGCCCGAGGCAACAAAGGTAGAATCTAACGCAAAAACATCGCCGAATAAGGACAAGAAGCCAAAGCCCGGAGCGTTGCTAAAGTCAACCCTTACATCGGCGGTGAAGAAGTGAAGGATCGATTGTACCATTGTCGTTGCAGGAAGAAGGCTGATCGATTGCGTGGAACAGGGTCCAGGCGCTGTGCCTACATTCGGGATAAACAGCGAACAACTGGTATCGGCGCTTAAATTGAAACTAGCTCCCAAAGCGATTGGACCCCCATCTGCTGAAAAGACCAGGCCCCTGAAGGTAACCGGGCTGCCCGAGGCAACAAAGGTAGAATCTAACGCAAAAACATCGCCGAATAAGGACAAGAAGCCAAAGCCCGGAGCGTTGCTAAAGTCAACCCTTACATCGGCGGTGAAGAAGTCATCCGAAGGGTCGATTGTACCATTGTCGTCGCATTCGCCTATATTACTGACAGTAATGTTTATCACCTCACAAGATCCAGTAGCTTCTTCTACCGTTTGGGCCCAACTCCAATTTGGGAACAACCATAATAGGCATAAACAAGATAGGATCTGAGGCGGTAGATGTACTTTCATTAGCTAATTTTACTTAGGAGTGAAGGTGATGTGATGCGAATTACTAGTAAAACAAAATTTTCCCTACAAAAGGGAGGAAATGGGACTAAGCAAAGGAATTTGATGTATGCAGCATAGACCTATTCCAGTATGTAAGTAAATATTTATTTAGGTTAAATAAAAACAAAATGATAATATAATTATTTTGATTTTTCCATTGTAAATATGTTCCAAATATTCATTACAAGCCTATTTGATTCACTATCAAGTAATTTATTGGCTAAATTATTTCGGGTTATAGCTATGTTTTTTGAGAAAGAAATTTGGGGGGAAGTGATTTTTTAGCCACCTCCCCCGTTTCTGCGAAACGGGTACTCCTCCTGAGAGGAGGAGAAAATATATGGGGTGCCCTATGTCGCTGGAGATCAGGCTGAATATTTATCAAGCCTCAATCCTATCTTCTCCTTTCCCTGCTTGTTTGATGGACCAAGGAGAAGTACCCAACCCCAGACTAAATCTTGCATTTAGCCTACACCTCGCGGTGCATACCTTGCCGCTTGGCTAGTTCTTCCCCTTACCGGGTGAACTCGGGACTTACACCCTTGAGACTTGCGCCATGCCTGGCGCACCAAAAAAAAGGGAAAGAGTTTCCTCCTTCCCTTCCGTGTTACAGAACAGATCATGTATTAAAAATGCGAGAGTTGGCTGTAGGAGTCCGTGGTCGGTAGTCAGGGGTCCGTAGCTTGATCTACTCAGGTGAAAGAATTCACAAAAAACCACCGACCACCGACTATGGACCACCGACTATTTAACCTTCACCACCTTCAACTGATGGACCTGATCCCCCTCTCTGAGTTGGACGAAGTAAACGCCCTTGGCTAAGCCCTTGCCCAGGATCAGGTCTTCGTTTCCTGATACCTCCCTGCGCTCTATGATCTGCCCCAGGGTGTTGACTAGTTGGAGCTTGCCTACGTCGGCTAACTCACCTGCGATCTTCAGCGTAAAGGTCTCACTATATGGGTTGGGATAAGCTTCCATCTGGATGCGCTTTGCCTCCCCTACTCCATTGTGGGCATTGGTGAAGCGTGCTCCGCTGTTGTCTCCCATACAGCCATAGACTTCTACCTCGGCCATGTGCAAGGGGTTCCTTGCCGTCAACTTGACGATGATGTATCTGCCACTCGTGCCTGAGAAATCGATCGTCTTATTGGAGCCGATGGTACCTTCTACGTATTCATAAGATGAAGCTGCTGCCTTCAGGTCTTCTATACTCTGATCGGGATCGATTGGGGTCTCGGAGACAAAGACATAAAAGTTCTTCAAGCGGTTCTGACAGCAGTCGCTTCGGTTGTAGAGCTTCACTTCTTCCAGGTCAGCCACTCCCCCCAAATCCAGCATCCACCAGGGATGGGTCTCGGTATTGGTGTGCTGAAGGTCTGCGCCTGCCCAGGGAGTAGCCCCGGTCGTGTTGCCATCGATGGCCAGGCTGGCTTCGCCATTGCCTCGGGTACTCGACTGGCTCGCTGTACCCAGTGGGGCGATGTTTTCGACAGTTCCCCCCTCCAGACAACTTACTGGTTCTGGATCGGGATCGCCTCCACCCGTTCCTTCCTCACAACCCATCACCTGAACTTCTGCCATATGCAGGGGTCCTTTACCCTTTAGTCTTATGGCCACATAACGGCCTGTTATTTCCCAATCGATCGTCTGCTGGGCCCCTATACTGCCTGCATAGTAGTAGGAAGCTATGTTGGAATCGCCTAGCAGGGCCTCCATCGATTGATAGGCATTGATCGGACTATTCGATACAAAGACATAGAAGTCTTTGAGTCTGTTGCTACAGCAGTCGGTTCTGTTGTAGAGCTTGATCGAACTGATGTCTGAACTGCTTCCCAGGTCTACCTTCCACCAGGGTTGGTTCTCATTCTTCGTGTGTTGGATCGAGGCATTGGCCCAGGGACCTCTAGAGCCATCCACATCGCCATCGACTGCAATGCTGGCTGCTCCATTGCCATAGGTACTGGACTGCATCGCAGCCTTACCCAAAGCCAGGTTTGTGGGAGCCGTACAGGAAGCAGGATCTGCAACCTCGATTTCAATTACTTCCGTTTTTTCACAGTCGCCATCGGTTATCGTATAGGCGATGGCATAAGTCCCTATACCAATGCTCGGATTAAATCTGCCTAGACTATCTACTCCTGGTCCCATCCAGGTTCCTCCGCTAGGAGTGGCGATCAGGTTAATGAGGGTATCCCATGGCGGGAAGACCTCCACGGGGTCTATGAAGGGCTGCTCCAGGAAGGCACAGGGGTCGGGCTGAGGCCCACAGTCCCCCTCAGCAGGACAACCAAATACCTGTACTTCTGCAAAATGCAAGGGTTTCTTCCCTGGTAGCTGTATCCTGACGTATTGACCAATCACATCAGGTATCTGGAGGCAACTGGGAAAGCCTGCAACATCGGGTACAAATTGGCTATAAATGTCTAGGATCATTCAGCAACTCATCAACAGTTGCACTGGCATCAAAAGGATTACAGGAGATGAAAATGTAATATTCCTTCAAGCGATCTGACGATGCCAGAATTGCTGGATGAACGATTATAAAGGCAAATCTCTGATATCTTCAAAGGTTTCAGCGAGGTCGCCATCTCCCAGGTCTACCTGCCACCAGTCATCCTCATGCTCCTGACAGATATGAACGATATCAGGATTGGAGGTCCAGGGGGTGGAACCTTGCAGGACTCCGTCAACCCCGAGCCCGGAATAGCTATTTCCGTAATCACAGGGCGTTTCTGTGGGTTTGCCCAAAGCCAGATTCTCCACGACACATTCCGGCACACATTCTATCACCTCCAGTTTTATCTGAGCTGTATCGCTTTTGCATCCATTTTCACCGGGAACAATGTAGTCAAGGGTATAGATACCAGTTGCCAGTCCGTCAGTAGTAAAGCTATCGCCAGATAGCCCACCTGTAGCGCCTGGATCTTCAAAACTTCCGCCGGCTTCACTCACTAGCAGAGACAGATCAACCGTAATGGTATCGCAAACCACCAGGCTGGTATCCTGGCCGGCAAAGGCATTGGGGTTAACTGTAACTGAGAAGCTACTGGAAGCAGTATTCCCACATGTATCTGCAGCCGAGCAGGTAATCAGGGTCTCCCCAAGTGGATAAGGATCGGACAAAGCCAAGCCATCAGAACGGATACAGAATACTCTGACAGTCCCATCACAATTATCAATAGCGGAAGGCAGGGAGAACTGAACTGGCTCCCCTTCGCATACAACTATATCAGAGGGAAGATCCGTAAGAACCGGTGCCAGGGTATCCAATACCGTGATTGTCTGGCTATAGCTGGTCGTATTGCCACAGGTATCGGCAAAAGTCCAGGTGCGGACCAGGGTCAGGTCATTTAGACAGTCGCCGAAGGTTAACTCCTGCCTGGGCGACACTGTAATTTGGGCCCCACAATTATCTTCGGCCGTCAGGTCCATTGGGGGAGGAATATCCGAAGCACATTCGAGAGTTAAATCCTGGGGAAGTTCTGATGTGATCACCGGTGCCAGGGTATCCAATACCGTAATCGTCTGGCTATAGCTGGTCACATTGCCACAGGTATCGGCAAAAGTCCAGGTGCGTACCAGGGTCAGGTCATTTAGACAGTCGCCGAAGGTTAACGCCTGCCTGGGCGACACCGTAATTTGGCCTCCACAATTATCTTCGGCCGTCAGGTCCATTGGGGGAGGAATATCCGAAGTACAATTTAGGAACATATCCTGTGGGATTGAACTTACGATTTGGGGTGCAGTCGTGTCAATTACCGTAATAAGCTGAGAACAGGTGTCAATCAAACCCGTGCTATCGTTAGCTATCCATTCACGAATAATAGTAAAATCATCAGGACATGGTCCTGGAATTACTGTATCCGAAAAGTGCAAATCTACAGGGCCACAATCCCCAATGACAAGGGGGGTTCCTGTGAAAGATGTATCTACTTGGCTTACACAGTTGATAGTCAAATCTGATGGACAAATAATCGTAGGACCGGGATTCAAAATTGTAGTTGTAATCACTGTACTATCACAGCCAAACTGATTAATGAAGGTGGAATCCAACACACCTACCAGACTTGGATCACAGGTCGTAGCTGCAATGTGGGTGGTATCATTTGGAAGGACTAGAATGGTATCGATTGATGTACTAGGGCAGAAACCATTTAGTTCAAAGACACGAACATGACCACTGTTGTTCCCGTTGCCATTGTTGGAAGGAGCACCAATGGCCAAACGGCTTCCATCACTAGAAAAAGAGACCGATCTACCGGAAAAATCTCCGGCAGCCTCTCCCTCTATATCCGGTCCTATTTGGATCCAGCTCGATCCATTCCATTCATACACCCTAACCTGTCCACTTATCGCTCCGTTACCTCCATTTTGAGGAGCCCCTATCGCAAGACGACTTCCATCGGAAGATAGCGTTACGGACCAACCAGACCGATCACCGGCTGCCTCTCCATCTATATCTGAACCTAACTGAGTCCAGGCTGTGCCGTTCCATTGATACACGCGTACCTGTCCACTTTCTGAACCATTCCCTCCGTTCGTTATGGCTCCAACGGCAAGTCGGTAGCCATTGGCAGTAAGCGAAACAGAATATCCTGAAAAATCATTGGCTGTCTCTCCCTCTATATCCATTCCTAGTTGAGTCCAAACAGTCCCATTCCACTCAAATACCCGAACGTGCCCGCTTTCCGTTCCGCTTCCTCCATTGAATATAGCCCCTATTGCCAAGCGGTTTCCATCGGAAGAGAATGCTACCGACCAACCCGATTGATCATTTGCCATTTCCCCATCTATATCTCCTCCTAATGGAGTCCATGAAGAACCATCCCACTGGTAGACCCTAACGTGCCCACTAAAGCTGCCATTCCCATCATTTAAATTGGCTCCCACAGCCAGACGATTGCCATCTGCCGAAAGGCTAAGCGACCAGCCAGATTGGTCTCCGGCTGCCTCCCCATCTATATCTGCTCCAAGCTGTATCCAGGCAGCACCATTCCATTCATATACACGGACATGGCCACTTTCTGGTCCATTTCCTCCATTTAGGTGAGCGCCTATGGCCAATCGGCTCCCATCGGAAGAAAGGGAAACAGAAATCCCCGAGTTGTCTCCATTTGCCTCACCATCAATATCATTACCCAATTGGTTCCAAACAGAACCATTCCATTCATAGACCCGCACATGACCCGTGGAATCCCCACTTCCATCATTTTGATTGGCTCCTATGGCCAGGCGTTGTCCATCTCCCGAAATGGAAACCGAGATACCCGAATTATCCTCTTCTGATTCCCCATCCATATCGAGACCCAGTTGTGTCCATAAAATCGAAGTATTAGGCCTATAGGTATAGGAAATTTCCTGGGGTCCTATCCCTGCTACTGCGGGATCAAAGCTAAAGGTCATTCCATTCCCATCATCGGTTACGCCGAGTCCAGCATAAAGACCTCCTTGTGGTTGTCCTCCAGATAAGCCCGTTTGTATCCCTTCACTTATACAAAGGGAATCCATAATAGTTAACCTAACTTCTACAGGATCACCTAGTAGGGTTGTCGTTATTACAGTACTGTCGCATCCAAACTGGCTGGTAAGCCGTTGCGTGACAACTCCAATCTCTGTAGAATCGCAGGTAAAGGTGGTAAGGAAAGTGGTATCTGGGGGAGGAATCACGACCAAATCAGTAGCCTCCGTTACACAAATCGTATCGAGGCTAAAAACCTGGACTTGCCCCGCTGCATTCCCAGAGCTATTGTTATTATTTGGAGAACCCATCCCCACCAATGATCCATTAGAGGACAAGGCTACTCCCCATCCGGCTAAATCCGTATTGTTTTCCCCTTGAATATTTCTTCCCAATAAAGTCCAAGCGGATCCGTCCCAATCGAAAACTCGAACATGCCCTCTACCGCTGGAGTTCCCGGGGGCTCCTGCCGCGACCCGACTGCCATCACCAGACAGAGAGACTGAATGACCGAACTGATCTCCCCCAACTTCTCCATCTAGGTCTTGTCCCAATTGTAGCCAGGCATTTCCACTCCATTGAAAGATCCTCAGGTGCCCCGAACCGGTGCCTCCCCCGTTGTTGTCTCTGGCACCAACGGCAACTCGGTTTCCACTGGCGGACAAGGAAACGGAAAAGCCAAATAAATCTCCACTGGCTTCCCCATCAATGTCTTGGCCAATTTGGGTCCAGGTATTAGCCAGCAACTCAAATAGGCGCACATGGCCTGACTCGGCCCCTGCTCCATCATTTTCCCTTGCTCCAACTGCCAGTATATTCCCATTGGCAGATAGAGAAACAGCGTTACCAAATAAATCTTCGGCAGCCTCTCCATCCAACTCCTGCCCGACTTGAAGCCAATTGCTGCCATTCCAATCAAATATTCGTACCCTGCCTGCAGAATTTCCGTTAGTATCGTGTCGAGGGGAGCCAATCGCTATTCTATTTCCATTAGATGAGAGGGCCACGGCAAAACCAGATTCATCTCCGGCTGCTTCTCCATTGATATTTTGGCCGACCTGCGCCCAGGAGCTTCCATTCCACTGGAAAACGCGGGCATTACCCGCGAAGTTTCCGGCGGTCCCGTTTCCAACGGCTCCTATGGCTATGCGATTTCCATCTAAGGACATGGCCACAGAGGCACCTGCCTGGTTGTCTATTCCTTCTCCCTCAATGTCCTGTCCCATCTGTACCCACTGGCTACCGTTGAATTCATACATGCGAACTTGCCCCGCATTATTGCCAACATCTTGGTTAAAGACGGATCCGATGATCATCCTATTGCCATCAGCAGACATGGCCAGGGTTCGTCCTGATAAATCGTTCGCGCTTTCCCCCTCGATATCCTGTCCAATTTGAAAGGGAAAGTGCTCATAGGCGTAGGTCAACTCATAGGTACCTCCAGCCAGAGAAGTGGGATCAAAACTGAACGTTTCTCCATTCCCCTCATCTGTTACCCCAGGACCACTATATACCCCTCCTACTGGAAGGCCTCCTCCTAACCCTGTTTGGATGCCTCCACTTACACATGCTGAGTCTATGGCATTAAAGGAAACACTATCTGTGAGACCCAAAAGCGTTTGTGTTATCACTAAACTATCGCAGCCATACTGGTTGGTAAATAGGGAGGAATCAATTCCTAAACTTAAGGAATCACATGCTAATTCTACTAGATAGAGTCGTATCATTCGGCACTACCAGCAAGGTATCCACAACAGAATTGGGACAAAAAGTCGTCAGTTCAAAAACGCGGGCATGCCCAGCAAAATCTCCTCCATCATCATTTTGTGGAGCACCAACTCCCACCCTATTTCCCTCCCCGGAAAGGGAAACGGAATAACCCGCTTCGTCCCCCCCAGCTTCTCCGGCTATTATTGAAGCGATGAGGGTCCAAGTGCTTCCTATCAACTCATATACCTTAGCTTGTCCTGAACCTGGGCCATTACTGTCGTTTAACCTGGCACCTACGACTAGCCGACTTCCATCGGAAGAAAGGGAAATAGACCAGCCAAAGCGGTCATCCTCTGCCTCTCCCTCTATATCTCCCCCTAACTGGGTCCAGGTAGAACCAAGCAGTTCATATACTCTGGCATGACCAGAGTTGGTGGCTCCTCCATTATTGAAAATGGCCCCGATGGCTATCCGTTGGCCATCTGCTGAAAGGGAAACCGAGTACCCAAATTGGTCCAGAGTGGCTTCTCCGTCTATATCTTGGCCCACTTGAGTCCAGGCAGTGCCATTCCAACCAAAGATTCTCACCTGTCCGGCATCCGGCCCATTTCCATCGTTCGTTATGGCCCCTATCGCTACTCTGTTTCCATCAGCGGAAAGAGATACGGAATGCCCAGAGACGTCTCCTCCCGCTTCTCCATCGATGTCTGTTCCTAGTTGCACCCATGCGGTGCCATTCCAAGAAAATATTCGGACATGACCCGAATTTCCTCCATTGCCATTATTGCTTCTGGCTCCAATGGCCACTCGGTTTCCATCCGCGGAAAGATCCACAGACCATCCTGATTGATCTCCACTTGCTTCTCCATCTATATCCAGCCCGAGCTGGACCCAGGAAGTGCCATTCCAAGAAAAAATTCGAACATGACCTGCCCCTGGTCCTGTACCTCCATTGTTTATGGCCCCAACAGCGACTCGGTTCCCATCGGAAGACAAAGCTAGTGAATGGCCAAAACGATCACCTGTGGTTTCGCCCAATAAGTCCTGGCCAAGCTGGACCCAAGATGCCCCGTCCCATTCCAAAATTCTTACTTGTCCGGCCTCATTTCCCGAACTATCGTTTTGAGGGGCTCCTATTGCCAGACGTTGTCCATCTTGGGAAAGGGCAACGGCATGACCTGCTGCATCCTCTGGCCGCGATCCCTCTATGTCCAGGCCAAGTTGCATCCATTCGTCGCGTTGAGCTACAGAATAGGTTATTTCATGAGCCCCTACTCCTCCGATTGTTGGATCAAAACTAAAGGTGAGTCCATTCCCATCATCCGCAACCCCAAACCCACTATATACCCCTCCTTCGGGAAGGCCACCGCCCAGCCCTGTTTGTATCCCCGCGCTCAGGCAAAGGGTGTCTGCTAGCTCAAGAGTAAGTACAATGGGGGCTCCTAAAACGGTAGAAGTAATTACCAGACTATCACAGCCCCTTTTATTACTTAATAGACTGGAGCTCATCCCAATCAATGATGTATCACACACAGTAACTGTAAGAAAAGTGGTATCCTTACAAGCCGGATCGCAATTTGCCACAAAGCCAGAATCCGATATCGTCCATCCATAGGTATCGATCAAATTTTGACGAGCAGATTCTCCAAAACAATATTCGCTACTTCCTCCGTCAAAGATTACGCTGTCTTGTAATGAAGGCAAGCTGTTCCATCCCATGAGAAGGGAATCATAGTTTGTAGTGGATAATCCCGTCTGGAAAAACATGGAAGCCATGTTGGTAACCTTGGATACATTCCAGTCTCCTAAATTCTGGTCAAAATTGCTCGTCTCAGAAAACATTCTCCCCATATCTACAACATTCCTCACATCCCAAGAACTTAGGTCCTGGTTGAAAGAATCTGCCTCTTCAAACATCCCTTCCATAGTTACTACACTATCCACGTCCCAGGAACTAATATTTTGATTGAAGGAACTCGCTCTAAAGAACATACGAGATAAGTCGGTCACCCCTGAGACGTCCCATGAACCGATATTCTGGTTAAAGGAAGTAGCTGTATTAAACATGGCCTGCATGGTAGCAACGTTCTGCACATTCCAAACACCAATCGGCTGATTGAAAGACCTCGCTCGGGAAAATAAGCCCTGCATATCTATCACGCTACTAACATCCCACGCGCTTATATCTTGATTAAAAGCAATTGCATCTCTAAACATCCTGCGCATCTCAGTCACCTTCCCTACATTCCAAGATCCAATAGGCTGATTGAAAGAAGTTGCCACGCTGAACATATTGGACATAGATTCAACATTCCCTACATCCCAAGAGCTAATATCCTGGTTGAAGCTAGTTGCTACATTGAACATAGAATTCATCGATATAACCTTGCTCACATCCCAAGAGCCAATATTTTGGTTGAAGCTAGTTGCTCCAAGGAACATTTGATTCATATCCACAACGCTTCCTACGTCCCAGGATCCTAAATCTTGATTGAAAGAAACCGTACCCCGAAACATCCAATCCATACGCTCTACCAAACTCACGTTCCAGGAGCCAATATCCTGGTTAAAATTTCTGGCCCCGAAAAACATAACTCCCATGTCTGTTACCTTGCTTACATCCCAGGAACCAATGTTTTGATTGAATAAAATACAACCCGTAAAAAGGCTTCTCATTTCTTCCACATTGGAAACATCCCAACTGTTAATTGTGTTGTTCGCTACCAGGGAGGAACAGTTCCGAAACATATCAGTCATTCTCACTACGGAAGAAAGGTCTGGTATATCAGTAGCTACTACATCTAAATTTATACAACCATTAAAGGCATCTTCAAATGAAGACCAGGCAATATCTCCCCATTGCTCAATGCTGAGAAGCTTCTCTTTATCCCCACCATTATTAAAATGAATCCGAGGAAAAACTCCGCTGATTTTGACTGTATAAGTATCTACCACACTATAGGTATGGGTCGTATCGCCAGTTACCCCGGTATAAATATTTCCATCCCCCCAATCAACGGTATAATTATAGGTTTCACTTTGAAAAGTGGGAATGGTAATTTGATTATTTCCCGAAGTCCCTGGATTATCCGTCTTCCAGGTGGTAGTAAATTCGTTTTGCCCCTGAGATACGCCGGGAACCAAGAAAAGGACAAACAAACAAGTGTACAGAAATAGGGTAAAATGAACCTTCATTTTCAATAGGCTATTACTAGATTTACTATCCGAATTTTATACCTCATGCAGATATTTCTACACAAAATATTGATTACGACCTCAAAAAAGAGTTAGTATTAGATGATGCAGCGGAAAACATTTATTATTCAAATGTAATTTATTTTTTATCAAATTTAAAATAAAATGAATAATATTTCATGATAATTATAGGGGATGGGAATCAAAAAAAGGGAGGATTTTCTCCTACCCTTTTGTGTATCATATCAGGCTTATGTATTAAAAATGCGCGAGTTGGCTAAAGGGGGCCGTGGTCGGTATAATCCCTCTCCCAGAATAAGCTTTCCTTTACTCAGTGGCTTGTTGTGTGTTGTGTTGGACGGCCTGTCCATGCTGTTTACCATAGTTACCTGGCTTTTAGCGATTAAGGAACCCTTAAATTGAGGGGTAAAGTTCTCCCGATAGGGGTTGGGGAAAGCAATTATGGACGAAGGCCTCAATTGTTTTTCAAGAGATTGCCAAAGAAGGGGTAGATGAAAGACACATAGATAAAAGAATCACATACGGAAACAAAAATTTCAAGATAAATGGGGTAAAAAGGCGAAACTAAATTCTATTGAAATGATGGAATTCATCGAATTTGCACCTATAAAAAGGGCTTATCTATAGTCCTACCTTATTAGGAAATGTATTATCCATAAGCGGACAACTAGGCGGGATAACTGGGAGGAGAAAAAAGAGGAGTCCTGAATATATGGATACCCTAACTATTCATCCTGGGAAAAAGGTAAGTTGAGATAGTGGGCCTGGGCCTTCAATCTTTCTCCTCCTAGCCCTGCCTATGCGACGGATCTAGGAGGAGTACCCAAGTGAAGCTTGGGGGAGGTGGTCAACCATGCTTTACCTTATCCCAGGGATAGGACATGTGTACAACAAAACCCGAAGAGCCTTTCTCTTCAATCCACAACTTGCCTCCATAGGGTTTGATAATGAGTCGGCAAATATCCAGGTGCCAGCTTTCAAGATCAAGATTAATCGATTGGGCTTTAGAAATCTCGAAAGAAAGAAGATAGTCCATATCATAGGAGCCAGCTTCCTTGTCAAAGCTGTTGCGAATCTGTATATCAACAGAATCAGCAGAAACACTCTCTAGTATAAAGAGTTGCAATTGTTGAAGTAGCAGGACAAACTTTTGTCGGTCTCCTTTGAAGGACTTCATTTCATAGGGAGATACCTGCAGTCTTTCTCGCTGTTCAGTATCTAGCAAGCGTTGACTCTCAGACAAGAGCTCTTTCATGGTCAGGTTTTCCAGATTTTCATAATTTTCCTCTGTAATCCCTACGTTCATAAAATAACGCAATTGGGTTAGGGATCCATCAATGGAGCGTATTTCCTGATACAGAGAGGAAAACTTGGGAGACAAACCAGTAAAGACAGGGACTCCCTGCTCAACCCCTTCCGCATACAGGGATTGCCAAAGGGCTTTTAGGCGTTCGTGTATCTCCCCATAGATGCGATCGGACAGTTGCTTCCAATCCTTAGACAGGTGGGCCTTGTGTTGGATAGACCACAGGGTTTCCTCCTTTTCCCGTGTGAGGTATTGGTTTCGCTCTTTGGAAATCCGGTATTTTGAATGAACGAAAGCCAGTAAAAAGATTACCCCCAACAGCCCAAGTGCCAAAATGGTCTGGCGTAATCCTTGAATCCTAATTTTTTGCTCCTTTTCCAGTATTCTACGCTCGTATAAGGCCCTTTCTTCAAGAGATTTGGTTTCGGCTTCGGCTATTTGAAACTTCATTCCCAGAATCCTCAGACTATCCCCTTTTTCAGCCTGATATTTAGCTGTTAACCGGCCAAATTCTGCTGCAAATTCCTGGCTTTTATTTTGCTTTCCCACCTGTTGATACAGGTGAGACAATTTATTTGAAATATCTATTCGCAGATCGTGATTTTTCAGGTGCTCTGCCAGTTCCAGGGCCGAAAGGAGGGTATCAATTGCCGCCTGGGGTTTATTCATTAGCTCCAGCACGTCCCCATAAGAAGAAAGGGCATCGGCAATAGGCCATAGCCGCCCCAATTCCCGAAAGTCGGAGCGAGACTGATCCAGCATATTACGGGCCAAGTCCAAGCTATCCATGCGCTTATAGGCCTCCCCGAGAAGCAGGGAGGAAAAGGCAACCCCATGGCCAAATTCCATTTGGCGTGCTTGACCTTGGGCAAGGTGTGCATAGCGCAGGGTGGAATCCAACTGGGATAATTCCAGGTAGGAAGAGGCCACATCCACATAGCCCCGGTACCGGTCCATCGGCTTACCGATTTTCGATTTGATCCGCATAGCCTTCAAATCATAGGTCAGGGCCTTCTCCTTAAACTCGGCATAGTGATAAATACGTGCCAAGCCCCCGTATACCTTGGATAAACTGAGGGAATCTCTCGATTCCTCAGCCAATAGGAGGCCTCGGAATTCTATGACCAAAGCTGTGTCTAGCCGAGACTGATTTACATATAATTGTGCCAATTGGTGGTGGATGCCCACCCGCAACTGGAGGGGAACCTCCTCCGAAATGGTTTCGCTGGCCATCTGGTTGTATTTAATGGCTTTGGGATAATTGCTCTCCACCTGGTAACAATACCCCATTTCATAGTACAGGGTCGCCAGAGAAATCGGATCCTGACTTAAGGGTATCCCCTTTTGAAAGACCATAAGTGCCGAATCGAATTTCCGCTCGGCCATGTAGGCCTTACCTATTTGCAAGTGCAGATCCAGCAGCATTTGAGAATCTGAAAACTCAGAAGCCTCCTGGTACTGATCCAGCACTTGGCGCAGACTATCCAAACCATGAGCTTGGGTTTTCATCCCCATTTGGAAAACTACCCAAATCCCCACGTATAAAGAAAGGAGGTAAGTTTTAAGCATTTCTTAACAAATTACAAAATGATAATTTATTTATTTTTAACTTTTTATTTTTTTGAAAATAATTTTTTTAAATATTATAAATTTTCCTAATATTGTTGCACCGGATTGCTGGTTTCTGTTAGTGCCTCGAATTCGTGCAGGCCAACTAACAATTGTACGTCTCCGCAGTAATACCCCTGTTAAGTTAGCACTGGGGACTGTCGCAAAGGCAGTCCCTTTTTCTTTGGTTTCTATTTCAAAACAGTTGTCATTCATGTGCAAAATAAGTTGGCGTAGCTACCGATCATTCCAGGATAAAGCCTTTTCCATGAACATTCTTGATTTTCACAGATTTCTCGGGCTTGAGGTAATTGCGCAAGCGAGCAATATGAACATCCATGGTCCTCCGGGTAAAATAATCACTGGAGCCCCAAATCTGGGTCAAGGCCTCATCTCGTGTGAGTAAATGACCCATTTTATCACAGAGCATCTGAAGCAATTGTGTCTCCTTACTGGTTAAATCGATCCGTTTTTCCTCCCTTACTAGCCGTTGTTTTTCGGGGTAGAAGCTAAAGGCTCCCAATACGAAATGGGGTTCTCTGTTGAGGGAGCCATTTGCCCCTCTTCGCATGACTACTTCGATCCTGGCGATCAGTTCTTCTTCATCTACCGGTTTAACGATAAAATCCTCAGCCCCCAGGCTAAAGCCTTTGAGCTTATCAATCTTCTGAGATCGGGCAGTCAAAAATAAAAAGGGCACTTGCTCATCCAGAGATTTAATTTCTTTGGCAGCAGAAAATCCGTCTTTCTCTGGCATCATGATATCAATGATACAGAGGTGAAAAGGTTCTGCGGCAAAGCGGTCTACCCCGGTAGTTCCGTCCTGCTCCCAGGATACCTGGTACTTATGTAATTCCAGGTATTCTTTCAAGGCATAGCCCAAAATGGCATCATCTTCCATCAAGAGTATTTTCGATTGTCGCATAGCATTGCTGATGATTGGGTTCTATAGGAAGGGTAAGGGAAAAGGTCGTTCCCATCCCGATATTGCTGTCAAGCTTAATTCGGCCCTGATGGGCTTCAATTACTTGTTTTACATAGGCGAGTCCCAAGCCAAAACCTTTGGCGTTGTGCAAATCCCCCTGGGAAGCTCTATAGAACTTCTCAAAAATAAAGGGTTGATCTTCCGGAGATATTCCCTTACCATTGTCTCGAATGTTGATGATTACTTCCTGCCCCTCCGTTTCACAACGGATGTAAACGAAGGGCTCCCGACCCGCATATTTGATCGCATTGTCCAGCAGGTTGTGGAAGACATTCTTAATTTGAATTGGGTCTAGGTGCATGGTCCTCGGCAATCCCTGATTTTCGAGGATTAGGCTTCCTCCTTTCGAATTAACAATGGGCGTATACAGATTGGCGCAACGGTCTAATATTTCATTGAGATCGATAGGCTGGTAATTGACCCATACCTTGCCCTCTTCTAGCATAGAGTATTCGAGTATTCTCTCCACCCGCTTAGAGAGGTCCTTATTTTCCATCTCCAATAAGGTCAGTTGCTTGGTCAACTTCTCATAATTTTGATTAACCAAAGATTTCTTGGCAATCTTGTGAATGAGAGAGGCAGCAAATACGGGGGTCTTGAGTTCATGGGCCAGGTTGTTGATAAACTCATTGCGAAAGGAAATCAATTGCTCCTGACTCGCTATGGTCAAAATAGCGCTCCAAAATAAAGCCAAAATTATGGCCAACCAGAGGAGGGAAAGTAGAAATACCTGCCAAAGTTGGCCCAGTATATACCCTAATTCTTTTGGAAAATATAGCCCCATTACATAGGTCTCTCCCCTTCCCTGGACAAAGACATAAGGGAAATCAAATGTGTATTTTGCATAATTTCCCAAGTCTCCAACGTCTTTCTGGGAACTCAAAAGCAATCGCTGAGATCGTTTTGAAAAAACAGAAAACTCAACGGAGGAAGGCATGACATCCTGGGCTTCCAGGGCGTCATAGATTTG
Source organism: Bacteroidia bacterium (assembly GCA_965263105.1). GTDB lineage: Bacteria > Bacteroidota > Bacteroidia > J057 > J057 > JBCCTX01. Next base: position 35,453 of record CBDHGL010000008.1, read on the forward strand.
CAGTTTCAGGCTATCCAAGACCTGCCCTACCATGACAGGATCTAAGGGGCTATGAGGAGCTTGGTGTTGGTCGACCAGATGCTCCATCTTTCTTTTCAAAAGCTGATTACCTTGCACATTCTGTTGGATGGTTGTAAGTGCCTCCTCTACTCTATAACAAAAATCCGTCTTCCTCAAATCAATAATGAGGTAAATGAGGTAGACTTGTAAAAGTATAATCCCCAACAAGGAAAGAGCGATAAATGAATATACCTGACGGGAATGAGACTGAACAAATCGAATGAGATTATACTTATAGAGCTTAAGCAAATTTTTCATAAATTAAAATGAAAATGAATCCGATATTTTCCAATAAATTTAACTTTTATTTAACATATTTAACATTTTTTTAAGGAATGCTTTTTATTCCAAAACCAAGCCACCAATGAATACTATAATCCAGAAAATGTTAATCCTCAGTAGCCTTTTACTAGGGCTTACCAAGTTGCCGGCACAAGGAAGTTTGTCTGCCCATATAGGGCCTGCTTTCCCCACAGCAGACTACGGCGATGATGATGCTTTCGACGACGATGCGGGGGGAGCTAGTATCGGGATTTCAGCAGGGGTTCTCTATCTATATCCCTTAAGCCAGGAGGGATTAAGTCTCTATGGAAGTGCCCACCTTAATCTGCATGGGATTAAAAAGGCTTACCGAGACGATATTGAAGACCTCGTCGGCAATAACGCAGACATAAAATTTGCCAAGCATTTCAATTTGCCCCTATCTGCGGGTCTGCATTATGCTTTTGACCTAGGAGAGAATCTGCCTGTCTTTTCCAATCTTGGTCTGGCATTAAATTTCTTAAAAATCACCAATACGGTCATCGAAGGGGCCAATAATACGGAAACCACTTTTACGTACGACCTAGCAAGTAACGTAGGGGTTCGCATAGGTGGCGGGGTGATGATCGAGGAAAATATTTCGGTTGAGCTGAACTTTTATGGTTTGGGTTCCCATGACCTTGACATTGAGACCGAAATAAGTGGAGGAAGGGATTCACGCTCAGATGGGGACCTTCGAGTCACTTTTTTTACCCTGACCGCTGGGTTTGTAATACAGTAGGGCCAAGTTATGGCTCGGTCCAGCATCTCCCGGTAATAAATATTATCACCCGTTTTAGGTAAACTTGACCAACATCTCCAAATTTAAATGTGACTAATTCCCCTTACCCCATCCCAACCTATACTGGGCCCGTACCGCACCTGAGCTCCAAACAAATGATCGAGGTAGATCGGCTCATAATTCCTCCTTTCTTTAAGGAAAGTGACATTATTAGACTAGCTTAGTATGAACTTCATTTTTTTATACCAAGTCTGAAACTTTTTCCCCCTATCTTACATCCTAAGTAAGGCCCCCCATCTAAGGCTTTATCAAAAAAGTTCTTTTCCCATATGTATACTCCTTAACTACACTCTCATCCATAACCCCTACAACCATGTTTTCCCACTTCCTCAAAATCACTTCCCGCAACTTTTTCCTTCAAAAAGTATTTACCCTCATCAACATCACCGGCCTGGCCATTGGCTTGGCAGCAGCTATTCTCATCTATTTATTTATCCATGATGAACTTAACTTTGACCAGATACACCCCGATGCTGATCGGATCTATCGCATAGGAGCAACCTATCAAATGGACGATGGAGAAGAGATTAAGGCTGGTTCTGCTCCTGGAAGGTGGGCTCAGGCCATGGTTGAAAATTTTCCCAACGTCGAAGCCTCCACAAAAAATTTCTGGATCGGCTACCCGGTCTCTATCCACAATAAGGAAGCCGATAAAATCTTGCTGTCAGAGAAGTTGTACTGGGTCGATTCGACTTATACGGAAGTATTATACATGCCCATCATCTCAGGTGATAAGGAAAAACTATTTGATTCGCCTAATACCATGGCCATATCTGCTTCGATAGCCAAGGCCTTATTCGGGAATACCGATCCTATCGGAAAGACTGTTGAAATCTCTCATGTTTTTTTTAATGGGGAAAAGTATCCGCTTACCATAAACGGTGTATTTGAGGACTATCCAACAAATTCCCATCTCCGCCCGGATTACCTGATAAACATGGACCTCTTGGAACAGCGATTTGGGCAAGATTACCATCGGCGCTGGAATACCTTTACCATGGCCTCCTATGTAAAAGTCAAGCCTGGTACCGATGCACAGCAATTAAGCTCCCAAATGAATCAATTGCTGGATATACACATCAAGGAAGATAGGGAAGCCTTTTCTCCATTCTTTGTGAAATTAGTAGACACCCATTTTGATGAAGAAATTGAGTGGGTAAGTGAGGGAGCAGGAGACATGAACTACATTTATATTTTTGGGTCCATAGCCCTGTTGATCCTTATCGTAGCTTCCATCAATTACATGAATTTAGCCACGGCCAGATCCACCCGTAGGGCCAAGGAAATAGGCTTAAGAAAAACGCTTGGAGGAAGAAGGATACAACTTATTACCCAATTTTTTGGGGAATCGCTCTTCACCGTTTTTTTGTCTTTGGTGCTAGCCTTGCTCTTTGTAGCCACCGCTCTCCCCTTTTTCAATGAATTATCCGGCAAATCATTTTCCCTATCCTTTTTGTTAAATCCATGGATTTGGGGGGTTCTCATATTAGGATGTTTAGGAGTTGCCTTTTTATCGGGTATTTATCCTGCCTTATACCTTTCGGGTTTTGCTCCGGTGAAGGTCTTACGAAATCGCTTTAGCCCAGGTAAAGGGCCGGAATTTCTCCGAAAATTCCTAGTTACTATCCAATTTGCCATTTCGGTAATTCTCATCGTGTGTACGGGTATCATCTTCATGCAGATGAAATACATCCACACGTCTAAATTGGGAGAAATAGGGAACACCATGGTCTCCATACGCTTTGGGGGAAGTGCCCCCGTGGAGAAATATTCCGTATTTAAGCAGGAGGTTGAAACGGATCCAGAAATGTCGGAAGTAAGCCTCGCCAATCACCTACCACGGCAAGAATATTTTGGACCCATCAATTGGAACATTCGTTTTCCCAATCTCAATGAGCAGGAATACGATTGGAGCATCTTGAATATGGAACCCAATTTTCCCCAAATGTTTGACCTCGAATGGGTGGTGGGCAAGGACTTCGATGATCGAATTCCAGGAGACACAACCAGCAGTTCGCCCTTCCTCATGAATGAAACCGCTGTGAGGAATTTGGGACTAACTGCGGAAGAAGCATTAGGGACCTTTGTGTCTATAAGGCATCAGGGAGGAACCCAAACGGGTCAGGTAATTGGGGTCGTAAAAGACTTTCCCTATAGATCGATGAAAACCCGCGTTGAACCCACTCTATTGACCACCTGGCCCCACCCGGTAGATAAGATTGTTTATGTCAATCTCCCCAAAGGCAAAATAAGCGAAAAGCTAGCCGTATTAGAAGCTAAATGGAAGCAAGTATTCCCTGAGGTGGGCTTTGATTATTGGTTTCTCGATGAAGAATTTGGTCGTATGTACTCCAATGAAGACCGCATGGCTGACTTGGCGGAAGTACTTTCCTTCCTGGCTATCCTGGTAGCCTGCTTAGGGGTATATGGCTTGGCCTCCTATCTAGCTGAACGGCGAACCAAAGAGATTGGCATTCGAAAAATCCTGGGAGCATCCCTGTCCCAAATCCTTATTATTCTTTCCAAAACCTTTCTAGTAATCTTGGGCCTAGCCACCTTGATAGGAATACCCGTAGCCTACTATTTGATGAGTGATTGGTTACAGAATTTTGCCTACAAAGTAGAACTCCCCTGGTGGCTCTTTGCGGGAGCTATTTTGACATTAATCCTACTAACCATGCTGTCCGTCAGCTATGAGACCTTGCGGGCTGCTCGATTGGATCCAGTGACCCAATTGCGAGAGGAGTAAGGAGCTAAATATAAATTACTTATAATCCTCTCTGTCCAGGATAATTTACAAAGGGGGGAAACGCAAAATTTCTTTTGTATTATTGGGCGTAAATTTCGATTAATTTAACATTACCCTCCTCTATGTCTACTACCTACGAAGAACGCTACGCCTGTCATCCTGAGGATTTTAAGTCTTATGATACTGGGCGCATCCGAAGGGATTTCCTTATCGATAGCTTGTTCCAAGCAGACAATGTACATTGGGTTTATTCCCATTTTGATCGCTATATGGCGGGATCTGCCGTTCCGATAACTAGCTCCCTCAGCTTAGAAAGTATCGATCCCCTCAAATCCGATTATTTTTTGGAAAGGCGGGAATTGGGAATTATCAATATCGGTGGCTCTGGGCAAGTTGTGGTAGATGGAGAAGTCTATGAGGTCGGACATAAACAAGCCTTGTATATTGGAAAGGAAAAATCAAGCGTTAGCTTTTCGAGCAAAGATCCTCAAAAGCCCGCTAAATTTTACCTAAACTCAGCTCCAGCAGGTCAAGCTTATCCCACAAAACTCGTAGACTCCGAAAATGCAGAGATCGTCCACATGGGAGACCTGGGCAGTTCAAACGTAAGAACGATTCGCAAATTGTTGGTAAACAGTATCCTGAAGAGTAACCAGCTACAAATGGGGATGACTGAGTTGGCAGAAGGTTCCGTCTGGAATACCATGCCCGCCCACACCCACAATAGACGCATGGAAATTTACCTGTATTTTGATCTAGCTGAAGGAGCAGCTGTGTGCCATTTTATGGGGCAGCCCCAGGAAACGCGACACATTTGGCTGCAGAATGAACAGGCGGTTATTTCTCCTCCCTGGTCTATTCACTGTGGGTCTGGAACCCATCGCTATTCATTTGTTTGGGGGATGGCTGGGGAAAACTTGGACTATGGAGATATGGATAAGGTGTTGCCTAATGAGCTGAGGTAGATAGTGATTGATTAGATATGTTGGAAAAAAAACTAGCTAAAAAGCCTATTAACAAGGATAGGATAAGATGTATCGCAAAAGCACTATTTCTTAACGGTTCTACTAGGGTATGGGGCATATAGGTCCAAAAAATCCCTGCCAAGGTCCACATCAAAACGGCAAAAAATGCACCAATAGCCCATTCATGCCTCAAAGGATAAAGCCGTTTGGAAAACAAGCTTTGCCCAAGTAGAAGTCCAAGTCCAAAAGGCAGGCTAAAGACAAAGGAAGAAAGTAAACCGTCAACTGCCTCAGCCCAGGTAGGTAACTTCACAAGATGCCAATAAATAATGGGGAAACAGGTAGCAAGGAAAAAGCCGGTTGACTTAGTTAGGATAGATTTCATTTCCTAAAATACTGAATTTCCAATTCTGAAAAAAGGGTACCGTTAAATTGCACTTGAAAATCTCGGTATTCGCGTCTAATCAGGTCATCACTTGAACAGAAAAGTCCAGAACAGTTTTCACAACTTTCAACTGTTTCAATAAGGGTATAGGACATATTTTCTAGGGTATCAACTTGAGCTACAGCCCGATTGACTATCAAGTAATTAAAGTCCTTAAAAGACTCATTTTCAGCCAGATTGAAAGGACCTTCCGTTACAAAAATAGTGTAGATATCTGAGCCAAATGCTTCAGGAGCAAAGGCATATGCCGCACTGTCCAGCCGTTGAAAATCTTTAGTAGTTCGGACAACAAATACCTCTTGCAGGTCTTCCTCCCGAAAATCTGCCTGTAAGCCTACCTGTGCTTGAAAAATCAGTTCCGGAGTTTGAATAAAACAGCCTATATCGACACAATCACAACAGGAGGAAAGAAGCAATAGACAACTGACGCCTAATACCTGAAACAATCTATTTGAGAAAAACATATTCATTTTAATGCTTTTTTATAATAAACGTTAACAGGTTAAGGTTCGATGCATGAATCAAGGAAATCCTCCACTTCTTTTCTAGAAAATTCTTTTTTCTCATTGTTCCAGGAGGTGTAGAGAAATTTCATGAGATGGTAAATATCTTCATTTGAAAGAGAACTGTTCTCAGGCATGGGCTGGTCGTACAGGATTCCATTTACTTCTACCACCCCCTCTTGGCCATATCGAATTATACAAGGAACCCGTTCAGGGTAGCGGATCAAATAATCTGAGCCCGCTAAGGGGGGGATCAGTTGACCCAATCCTTGTCCCGCTTCCATATGGCAATTTTGACACTGTTGCTGGTAGAGCCTGGCCCCGCGGGAACCTTGAGGAGATTGTATATACGTCCGTAAAATAAGCAAGGCCCCCAAAAGAAGAAGGGGCCAGAGGAAATTCACCCATTTATTCATGTGTCTCCCGCTTGGGAACTCGGCTCTGTTAGAAGAATTTCTATGTCCTCCATCAGTTTGTCTACCTGTGTGGCTTGGGTACCATCGTAGTATCCCCTTATCCTACGTTGACCATCTAGCAAAATAAAATGCCCTCCATGTATATATCCCCCTGCAACGGTTGAATCTTTGACTACGCTGACCAGGTATTCATCTGAGATGCTGGTAATCTCTTTGAAAGAGCCGGTGAGTAGCTGCCATTTATCCGTATTGATTCCCACTTTATCCGCATATTTATCCAGAATTTGTGGGGTATCGTAATAAGGATCTATCGAGTGTGAGATCAGTAAAACCTCTGGCTGATCAGCGAAATTCTCTTGAAGCCTGAGCATCTGCTGACTCATTTTGGGACAAATGGTGGGGCAGGAAGTGAAGAAAAAGTCCGTGACATAGACCTTGCCTTTTACCCATTCCTGGGTAACTACATTGCTATCCTGATTCAAGAAGGCAAAATCTGAAATCTGGTGATACAAGGTATCTCCGTTTTCAATCTGCTTTTGTCCAAGAATGGGAAGGGTTTTTGGACCAGTATGACAAGAGGATAAAAAGGCCATTATTCCCACCAGACCTAGTACAGATCTTAAGATAACTCTTTTCATCTACACACAATCTTATTTACTCAATTCTGTTAATAGGATTTTACTGGTATCAACACTTTGATTGATCATTTGTTTTACTTGGGTTATCTTATCCTTTTCAGCATTCAAATAGTCCATTACTTGCTCATGCTCCAAATCCTCGGATATCTCATACTTGAAGGTCTGCATCCAATTTCGCATGGCATCTTCTGCCTGGGTAAGCGACTGTGAAGCAGCTTGGATTTTGGCAATATGCCCCGAAACTTCTTCGCCATTTCCTGCTGCCAAATTTCCTTCCAAGGCTTGCAATTTTTCCTTTAGCTCCCCGATTTCCCGCATATGGGGCATAATCTCATCGTGAATATCAATCACCTCTTTTCTAAGAGCTTCAGTCTCCCCGGCTTGGTTACCTGAACAGGCCCAGACCACAAGAGTCAAAACAAAAAATCCTACAATACGAATACTCATTTTATGTAAATAGGTTTACAATCTGTTAAAACGCTGCTAATGTAGGGAAATTCCAAATATCTTTACAATTTTCCGCCAATTTAAACTCCATTTATATGCCTCAAGTGCTACTTCTCCACACCAGTAGTTTTTTCTGCGTCCTCATGTTATTCATTGGCTGTATCCCCGCCCAGGACCCTCCAAGTGATACCCAAGAAACGATCAGAAAACAGTATATTCTCAACTTTCCCCTCCCTCCTTCGCTGGAATTTGCCGGAGAAAGCGTCCCCATAGATGACCCTGAAATAGCTGAAAGGTTGGATAGAGAGCTAATGGCACTCTCCTATTACCATGCTTCCACCCTATTGGTGCTCAAACGATCCAAGCGATGGAAGGCTTTCCTTCAACAGCAATTACAGGAAGCTCAAATCCCGGAAGATTTCTTTTTCCTTGCAGTGGCCGAGAGCAGCCTTTCTAATACAGCCAGGTCCTCAGCCCAAGCAGTAGGGATGTGGCAACTTATGAAGGAAACTTCCAGAGAATTAGGTTTGGAGGTATCTACCTATGTTGATCAAAGAAGGGATCCTTTTCTCGCAACGAAAAGCGCTATCCGATATATTCAGAGAGCTTATAAGCAGCTTGAAAACTGGACCTTGGTAGCTGCATCTTATAATCGGGGTACTCGGGGAATTCTAAATGCCTTGGAAGCCCAAGGAGTACACACATATTATGACCTCTATCTACACGAAGAAACTTACCGCTATCTATTTAAAATTCTTGCCTATAAAGTAATTTTGAGTGAACCGGAAGCATATGGGTTTCATGTTCCAGAATCACCTATGTATGAACCCTGGGAAACTCGTTCTGTAGAAATATCAACCCCGATTTCTTCCCTGCCGGACTGGGGAAGACAGCACGGAGTCACCTACAGAGAAATAAAAAAATATAACCCATGGATTACTTCTATAGATTATTCTCTTCCCGTAAAGGCGGGAAAGGTTTACACGATTCGATTGCCCAAATAAGGGTAAAAAACATAGGTAATATTTTTTATTTATTGGACTTTTTTTTCAGGTTTTTTTTAAGGATCTTAGGGAACTAAGGATTAGCATTAATACATTGAATGTATTTTTATATTTTTTTGACTATTATCTATTGGAATAATCTGATATTTTAATATATTTACGGTGTTCAACAGCAAGCAACTCCCCCAACTTATCATACAATGTATTACATAAGAAAATCTTCCGAGCAATGGGTCGTCTATAACCAAAGAACCAAGAAGCGTCGCTTTCTGGATCCTTTGGAGGTGGAGTCCTTATTGGAAGAATTTCCCAACTTAAAGCTCAACCACAACAGCCAGTCCCTCACCTATTTTCGGAACCAAATTCGCTCGATCCCTGACCTTCCTTGAGCAAGGGAATTCGAGAGATTTCATGGTATTGAACCTCGCCTTCACGATTTCGGACTGATTGCCAAAGGACCAATTCCTTTACGTCCAGCTTAGACAAGCGGGGAAAGTCAGGTAGGGAAATTTCTTCTCTAGCCTTTATTCGGTTGAATCTCCCAATAGTTATATGAGGCGTTGGATTCTTTCGGTGAGAATAGCTGGGAGCTAATTGTGTGTATAAAAAGTCTGCCCTTTGGACCAAACGAGTATATTGGGGATGTTTCTTCCAACGAACCCAAAGCATTCGGACTTCTTGGGCTCTAGGAGCCAAATAAAAGGAATCAAAGGTAAGAGAAAAAGCACTATACGCAGAGAAGCCTCTCACAAATGCTGTCTGGAAATTGTCTAAACTTTCCTCTATCACCTCACCCATAAAATAAACCGTGATGTGATAATTATCTGGAACTACCCACCGTAGCCCTAGGCTCCCTTTATAGGTTTGGTAAATGGGGAGCAACTCCTGGAAGGTCTGCTGGGAAAGAGGTATACCCAAAAATAGCCGTGCCATATCAAGCCAAAAATTTACTATCCGAAAAAAGAAGGTATAGGAAAAAGGGAATGCCTACTAAGGCTGTTACGATCCCAATTGGGATGCCAGTTGGAGGCAGAATAATTCTTGACAACACATCAGCAGCCATTAGGAAAACTCCACCTAATACGGAGCCCCAAAAAAGATTTTGTCGGTGAAGAGGCCCAAACATGGTCCGAGAAATATGAGGGTACCATCATCCCCACAAACCCGATAGGGCCTGTAAAAGCTACCAAGGCGCCTACAGTAAGGGTGGAGACTGCCAATAGACCAAATTTCATTTGACGTACCTTCATACCCAATTGCTTGGCCTGTATCTCCCCCATGGCCAATACATCCAGGTGGGCTCCATATCTCAAGCCAAAGCTTAAAGAAATAATCCACATGAATCCCCCTATATAAATTACCTCCCACATCTGGGCCTTTTCCAGATTGCCAAAGGTCCAATACACGATTCTACTGATTTGATCTGAATCCGCATATAGGTAAATGAGTAGCCCCATTAAGGCTGTACAAATGGAAGAAACCGCAACGCCTGCAATTAGGAGTTTATAGGTATCGTGAAGAAGTGTTTTATAGCCCAAAACCAATAGGAGCAATAAACTGAGCAAGGACCCTACTCCAGCAAACAGGGGATAGGAGAAAAAGGATACCACAGGTAGGGAAATAAGGTTTAAAATCAACAGATTTACACCCAGTCCAGCACCCGCTGTAACTCCCATTATATAAGGATCGGCCAAGGGATTCCGTATCAGTACCTGCATATAAAAGCCACTCAAGGCCAGGATAGCCCCACTCAAAAAGGCCACTAATACCCTAGGTAAACGAATTTGAAATATCACCAAATCATATTCTGGCGCCTTTCCCAAAATGGCTGCCAATATATCTCCATAGGAAAGGGGAAAGGGGCCAATCTTGAGTCCCCAAAGGAGAAAAATAAGGCCTACTACCCATATCCCAAACTTCCAAATGCTGCTATTCTTCACGTTCTTGTTCAAATTTCCGCCTGTAGCTAGACAAGCGTTCCAAGCCTTTGATCAATCTGGGTCCCGGACGAAAAATCAGGTCGGGTTCCAGTAGAAAGATACGCTTCTTCTTATAAGCCTCTAGGTCTTTAAGTACTGGAAAAGTAGCAAAAACTTCTGCTAAATGGCCCTTTCTACTAGTAGGAAAAAAAATAATTGGGGGGTTCTTATACAAAAGTTCTTCAACTGTGCTTTTTACATAGGGTTCTGTACTATTTTCATAGATATTGGTCCAGCCAGTATGGGCCAACATTGACTGCATATACCCTACCCCACCCGCCACTACTAAGGGCTCATCGCTAATCCAAAACATCGCTTCAGGGGAGTCGGGTAAATTATTTCGATAGCTATCTCCTAACTGTTTTAAAGAATCTATCAATTTATGGGCTTGATCGGTATATCCCATGGCATCTCCAATCTCCTGGATACCGCCATAGAGGTCTTCCAGGCTATGGTATGACTGAATTTTAAGGGGAATTTTTCTGGACTTTAGGAGGTCGATCACATCTGGGGAATACAGCTCATCTGTTGCCCATACAATATCCGGCTGGTAATAAAGGATTTGTTCCCAATCAACCATTGGATAGGTTTTCAAAGTGGGAAGATCCAGGGCTTCTTCTGGAAAGTCGCAGGCCTGGGACCTGGCTAGTAAATTTTGCCCCGCTCCCAAAGCGAATATTATTTCCGTAATGTTAGGGGCCAAAGAGACAACCTTCAAGGCAGAGGGGTTCTGTGAATTACCTGAAGGCTTATCCCCAGAGGAGTTTGAGAATGAACAGGCTATTAAAAAGCTACAGAAAAAAATGTAATTCCAGTAGCTATGCTTTCTCAAGAGGAGAATGAGGCTTGCTATTCTAGGAAAATCAGCTTTTTTTTGCATGAAATTGAAGCTTCAAGAATTGAATAAAATAATCATCGCTATTGATGGGTATTCCGCCTGCGGAAAGAGCACTACGGCAAAATATGTAGCTCATCGCTTAGGGTATACCTATATCGATTCAGGAGCCATGTATAGAGCGGTATCTTTGTTTTTATTGCAAATGAAGATTCCTTTCCAAGAAGATGGGGACCACATCCAGAATGCTCTGCAAAATATCTATATTGAGCAAAAACTCAAACAGGAAGAGATGGGGATAGATACCTATCTCAATGGAGAAAAGGTAGAAGATCAGCTCAGAACCCAGGCTATCTCTCAGGTGGTCAGCCAAGTGAGTACCCTTGCCTCGGTACGGGAAGAGATGGTGAGTCAGCAGCGGAGAATGGGAGAAGAAAAGGGGGTGGTAATGGATGGCAGGGATATTGGAACAGTGGTATTTCCCTTCGCAGAACTCAAATTATTCATGATCGCCGACCTGAGGATTCGAGCTATGAGGCGGAAAAAAGAATACGAAGAGAAAGGAGTAGAGGCCAGTTTGGAAGAAATAGAAAAGAATTTACGCGAGAGAGATTATATCGATTCACATCGGAAAATTAGTCCGTTGAAACAAGCACCTGACGCGCGGGTTATAGATACGTCATATATTACAATAGAAAGGCAGGTAGATTTAGTATGTGAGCTTGCCCAAGAAATTCTGACTTCATGAAAGTAGAAATTGATCAACATTCGGGCTTTTGTTTTGGGGTAGTGTATGCCATTGAAATGGCTGAGGATTACCTAAAAGAATATGGCTCCCTATACTGCTTGGGAGATATCGTTCACAATGACAAAGAGGTCAAGCGTCTTCAGGAAATGGGATTGAAAATTATTTCTCACGAAGAATTAAATCAATTACGGGATGAAACGGTGCTAATTCGGGCACACGGTGAACCTCCAGCTACGTATAAAACCGCCCTGGAAAATAACTTAAATCTCATCGATGCATCCTGCCCTGTTGTCCTAAAACTGCAAAACCGGGTCAGACAAGCATATGATGAAGACCAACAGATCGTCATTTTGGGAAAGCCTGGGCATGCCGAGGTCAATGGGCTCATAGGTCAAACTCAAAAAGAGGCCATAGTTATCTCCTCTGTTGAGGAGGCAGATCAATTAGAGTTAACGAAACCCTTTTCCCTATTTAGCCAGACGACCAAAAGCACTCGTTTACTGGCTGATGTGCACACCAGCCTCAAAGAACGGTATTCCGAGTTCAAATTCAATGATACCATTTGTAGACAGGTTTCCAACCGGGAACCCGAGTTGAAGAAATTCGCCCGAGAACACGACGTCATAATTTTTGTCGCGGGAAAAAAGAGTTCTAATGGCAAGGCTCTATTTCAAGCGTGCAAAAGAGAAAATCCTCAGTGTTTTTTTATTTCAGGATCTGAAGAACTAAGCCTCTCCTGGTTTGATCAGGCTGAAAGCGTAGGAGTCTGTGGCGCTACTTCAACCCCCATGTGGCTCATGGAAGAGGTTTCTGAAAAAATCAGAAATATTTCGTAATTTCCGGTAATAGTTTCTTTTAATCATGCTGAAAGGAACGTTAACGGAAAAGGATTTAAATGGTAACATCCGAGAAACGGATGGGGCAGATGTCTCATCCAGCAAGCTATAGCCTAGCCCCTTATCAAGGACCGTGGGAGGATGCACAAATTGCCCACTTACTCCGCAGGGCCCTGTATGGAATGACTCCTTCCATGATAGGAGAAGCCAGACAGTTGGGACTTGAAGGGACCCTCGATCGCCTTTTTGAACCCCAAGCCTTTCCCAATCCACCAGTCAATTATCGTTACGAAAAGGATACAGCCATTCCCCTGGGAACTACCTGGGTAGGCCAACCTCGGTCAGATAATACCAATGCCTACAAGAAACGCTCCCTAGAATCCTGGTGGATGATGGTTATTCTCAAGCAAGGAATGTCTTTAACAGAGAAAATGACCGTGTTTTGGCACAACCACTTTGCTACCGAATTGGGCATATATGGACGGGCCGATTATGGATATCAACACGTAACCCTCTTACGGGAAAATTGCCTGGGCAATTTCAAACAGCTCGTCGAGGAAGTTACCATTAACCCGGCCATGTTGCGCTACCTCAATGGCAACCAAAATACGGCTCAATCTCCCAATGAGAATTATGCCCGAGAGTTGTTTGAACTCTTTACCCTGGGCAAAGGGGAAACCCTGGGAGAAGGAAATTATGGCACCTACACCGAAGCCGATATTCAGGCGGCTGCCAGGGTATTGACAGGATGGAGAGACCTTGGGGGAAATGCCGTAGGAGACCCTATTCGTGCGCAGTTTTTCACCGCAAGGCATGACAATTCCGACAAGAAATTTTCGGAAAGTTTTGGGGGAGCAGTAATTAAAACCCTGGGAACAGGGAAGGATGAATACAAGACCCTAATCGACCTCATTTTTGCTCAAGATGTGTGTGCTAGGTTTATCTGTAAAAAGCTATTGACTTGGTTTCTTCACTATGAATTAGATGAAGAAGTTGAGGCGCAGGTTCTGGAACCTCTTGCCGCCCAACTTCGAGAAAATAATTTCGAAATTGCTCCCGTCCTACGGACCCTGCTCCAAAGTGAATTTTTCTTTGATCCCTATTTCCAGGGAACACAAATCAAAACGCCGCTGGATTTCCTTTATTCTCAAATCAAACCCCTTACTCTTTCTTTTCCGGAAGGGGAAGACTATTTCCTTGAAGGAGTACTGGGAGAATATTTGTTTTTAATCGCGGATAGGTTACAAATGCCCTTGTTATACCCCCCAAGTGTAGCAGGCTGGCCAGCCTTTTATCAACAACCCCAGCAATATGGCCTTTGGATAAATTCTGTAACCCTATTCGAACGCAATACCCTTCATCAGTTACTCAAACAAGGAATAGAAAGAAGAGGAGCTAGCTTCAAGTTTGATCTGGTCGCGATTTTAGACCAACTCGATGATCCCACCGATCCCAATGAAGTAGTCAGGTCCTTGGCGTGTTTGTTCCTTCCCCTAGAACTTAATGATACTCAACTGGCTCAATTTAAAGATGTATTACTCCCAGGGCTACCCGATTTTGAATGGTCTTTGGAGTTTGGAGAATACCTACTCAACCCAAATGATTTTGCCGTTCGAAAAGCGATTGAATCCAAGTTACTGGCCTTGATGGAGTCTATGTTGCAGACGCCAGAATTTCATTTATCATGAAAAGAAGAAACTTCCTCCGAACAGGGGCCATTGCCGGAACTAGCCCATTCCTATTGAATCAAGTCCCCCTCTTCGCCCTCGAAAGTCGAAGTCGGGCCCTGTATGAGAAAATGCAGGAAAGTCAGCGGGTTTTGGTGCTCATTCAGCTAAGAGGTGGGAATGATGGATTGAATACCCTCATTCCATTGGATCAATACAACAACTTATACAAGGCAAGGCCGGAAGTGATACTTCCAGAAAAAGCGATCCTTCCGCTATCTCATAACAATGGCCTCCACCCAAAAATGGAAGGAATACAACGCCTTTTTCAAGATCGAAAAGTAGGGATCGTCCAAAGCGTGGGATACCCACTGCCTAACAAATCTCATTTCCGGTCTACCGACATATGGGAAACAGCTTCCGCCTCAGATGAGGTACTCCAAACGGGCTGGCTGGGGAGGTATATAGATAAGCAACATTCCGGTTTTCCCGACAATTACCCCAATGCTCAGTATCCCGATCCACTGGCCATAACCCTGGGTTCCGTGGTCTCTACCACCTGCCAGGGACCCGTTTCCAATATGAGCATGGCGCTCCAAAACCTCAACCAATTTGCTCAACTGCCTTTAAATGAAGAGTCCGTCGAGGGAAGCACCCTCTACCAAAGGGAGCTCGGTTTCATTCGGCAGTCCTTAAAACAGACCAACCAATACTTTGAAACCATCCAACAAGCTGCTGATACAGGTAAAAACCTTTCTCGACTCTATCCGGATAGGGGAAATAGCCTATCGAATCAACTTCGGATTGTCGCTCGACTAATCCACGGAGGATTGCAAACCCCCATCTATATCGTGAATCTGGGGGGCTTTGATACCCATGCCAATCAGGTACGGGCAAACGATCCCAACACCGAGGGGAATCACGCAGAATTATTGGAACAAGTTTCTACAGCGGTATCGGCCTTCCAAGATGACCTTAGTCGGATGGGCATTGAAGACCGAGTACTGGGAATGACCTACTCAGAATTTGGAAGGCGAATCGCTTCTAATGCCAGTAATGGAACGGATCATGGTACAGCAGCTCCTCTCTTCCTTTTTGGAACCCAGGTCAACCCCCGAATCCATGGGGATTCTCCAAAGATATCAGCTTCGGTTAATGTAAAGGATAACCTCCCGATGCAATACGACTTTCGATCGGTTTTTGGAACTGTTTTGCAAGACTGGATGGGAATTGAAGAGGAAGAAATTAAAGAACTCCTATTTGACGAATACAGGCACTTACCCCTAATTGGTCATGATCACCCAGATTCGCCTGGAGGGCTTCCCCCAGGGAGTTTAGCTCTTTACCCCAATCCAGCAGTTGATCGGGTAACGATTAGCCTGGATATAGAAGGAATTTATCCCGGAAGCATCGAATTGTATGATCCAGCCGGAAGGCGGATTCGAACCATGGGAAGGGAATATCCGGCAGGAATCCCCCAGACGATTTCGATGGATTTGGAGGGGCTATCTCCAGGGAATTATTATGTGCGGTGGATTTCCCAGGAGGTACAGGAAGTGGAGTTATTGAGGGTAATGCCCCAATAGCTTCCTTAATATTCCCAATTTACGGAACCAATTTCAATGGTATCACTCTCCTTGTCAAGAAGAAGGGTATGCCTTACTTCTTTTTGATTCTTTGATCCGTAATGCGTAAAAATTGAAACTTGAAGAGTCACAGGCCCTGAAAGCTTTTGTACCCGATCATCAAAGAAGTCTACTTCGATTTTATACTCCCCTTTTTTCGCATTTTTTATTATGTATTCTTCGGGGCCATAACCATCCATAAAATCCTCAGTCAATCTCCCCCCTAGCGAAGTCAGCTCGTTTTTAAAAAAACATTTCTCCCCGTTTGGCTCAGTTACCCATAAGTCTAAATCTGTATCCAAGGTATTCCAATCCAATACAATTCGGATATCGACGGGTAAATTTGTCAAATATTCTTGAGGAACATTAGAGAGGTCCAATTCATCCTTATGCCGAGCTATTAACGCATTTAATTCTTGAAGAATAATCATGCGAATCATGGGAAACCTATCCTCCCAGTCGCTTGTTGAGCTAAGCAATTCCCCAAAAAGGTCCAAAGCCTCCTGATATTTCCCAGCAGCTTGGAAGGAGAGAGCTAAATCTCTTTTTGATTGAGGTTCATCCGGCCTTAATTCTAAGATCCTTTCGTATAGATACCTATATGTTTCCTCCTTGTCGAAGTCCTTATATTTCCAAGCCAGGATCTTTAGTAATTCGTGATTCTCCAATTCCAGCTCAGCCAGATTAGAGAGAACTCTTTCTCCTAAAACTTCTCGGTCATTCTGATGAAAATAATTCCCAACCACTGCATAAAAACCTGGCATATGGCTAAATTCATTTTTCATGCTTAGGTATTTATCATACCATTCCTGAGGAGGTAAATTCTCAAATGAATCAATAAAAGACCTATTAGGATCCCACCCTTCAACCACAAAGCTAGGTACAAATGCTGTTACAATGGAGTCCGGCAAACTAATTTCTTCCTCTGAATCCGAGCCATATTTTGTTGTAATAACTATTACTCCTGCAGCTGCCCTACTACCAAATATGGCCGTAGCTTCTTCAGTCTTAATAACATTAATAGAAGAAATTTCATCTTGCGTCAAATAGGCTAATTCTTCTGAAGATACGGCTTCCCCATCTATTATGTAGAGGGGATCAGCACCTAGCTGAACAGAGGTACTGCCACGTACAACCAGGGTAGATTGGCCTGTTTGACTTATGCTTATTCCTTCTATTGCCACCGGGGGACTAGGAGTTATTGTAATAACAGATGCATTAGACTGTAGGCTGGATTTAACTACTGAATATCCTGCAACAACCACTTCATCCAAATGCAGGATGGACTCTTCAAGTACAATTTCTCCCAATGACAGGCTATCAACCGGTAATTCAACTGTCGAAAATCCAATAAAACTTACGATTATAGCCATGCTATCTATTGGCCTCGGAGGCATTGGTAGGTTAAAGGCTCCTAAGGAATCCGTCATTATACCTATCCTAGTTCCTTTTATTATAATTGATGCTCCCTGGATAGGTTTACCAGATGAATCCAATATTTTCCCAGAGATACCAGGCCCATCTGAAGTGTCCGGCGTGAGGCTATGATTATCCTCTGTAACTGTTGGAATTGCCGTCTCCTGTACTTGCTCTTCTACTGGAATCTCCCTATCAGGTTCTTCATGAGGAGATGATTGATTATTATTTTCCTCCGGGTCATTGGGATCTTCAACAAACACAGTAGAATCCTTATGATTCTGTTCCCACCAATCAATCCTCTCCTGATAATCGTTTAGGGTTTCTAGCCTAAGTTCCTTCAGAGACCGTTCATAAATTTGTTCTTTGCTAGCCATCAAGCTATCATATTCGACTCTTAGCTCTTCAGGAGGTTGAATTTTATATTCGACATAATCCTGAACTCTATCTAATACAATCAACGAAGTATAGGGGGTAACAAGTCCATAGGACTTTCCTAATTCAACCACTCCTTCCTTATTATGAAAGGGATCCCTTAATAAGTTATCAAGTTTAATTGTTGCCCAAATACGAGCGATTTCTACTTTTTCTGCAGCTTTGGATAAGCTAATCTCTTTTGTTTCCATGACTTTCCCAGGAACGCCAAAATGCATGTTAAGGGTAGCTGCCTTTTCCTTGTTAATTCTTCCAGCTAATGAAACAAGCTTATCGAGCTGGATCGATTTATTTGGGAAGGGAAAAAAGTCATGAATTAAATTTGTATCCCCAGTCACCCCCAAGAATCTGTATTGCTCACGTTGGACTTTAAGTATGGCATCGTCCAATCCCATTTTTGCCAGGTTAATAAAATTTCCTCCAGTAGTTTGTGAAATGGCTCGAGCGAGATCCGTATTTAGGGAAGAGGTGGAAGTTAGGAAGTGAATGGGGGGCCAAGCGGATGAAACTATAGGCTTATCTAAATTGGAAATCCCATCAGAAAACAGGAGAATCTCATCGAAATTTCGTCTTTCAAGGTTCAAACATCCATAGGAAGTACCGCCATCATATTTCAACTCTTTCAAAATCTCATAAAGTTCCTGAGATTGACCATCTTTTATCTCCAAATGACGTTCTAAATGAATCTTGTTGCTAAATACAATAAGGTGTAAACTAACATTTGAAATATACTGAAGGTAGGCCTCAATAAAAGCCCATTCCCTAGACAAGTCTCTTCCAGTCATGGAATGAGAAACATCCCAAATAAGACCTATGGAAGAAGGCGGTGTTTTTTCTATTTCGGGAATTTCGATGGGAAGGCATGCGTAGAAAAAATCCAGTTCTTCCCCTGCTTGACGATACATATTTCCCGTTTTCCTTTGAGGAAGAATAATACTTAAAGCTCCGGATAAGTTGACCTTCTTTTTAGTCAATTCAGCTACAAAAGAATTGTTACTTTGTTCAAATGTTAATTTTCCTATATTACTTTTCGGGGAGCTAGGGGCACCTGCGGTATTAAATACTTCTGCTTTTAGGGAAAAAAACTTTACTTCCCCAAAGGGTAGTTGGGCGCGAAAAATACCCTTTAATTCTTCCTGATACCCAACTGTAATAGTCTTCCGTCCATTGGCCGGAATAGGATAAATTCGTGCCTTATAATTATTACCCTCTGTCTGTTCTAGTAGCCCTGGGTCAATGGATTGTCGAACTATTCCCTCAAAGGCTTGGCGGCCTCGAATTTTTTCCACTATCACGCCTTCCCTCATTTTCCCATTTACATCCATAGCAAAACGGAAAACTTTTTGGCCATCTTCCAAAGGGAAATTAAGTTCCCCTTCTAAGACTCGATCATTGGGATTAAAAAAGGTGATTTGAGTATTTGTGGTGGCAAAATTTCCGACAATTTGGATCTCGATGGATACGGATTCTATTTTGATTTTAGCCTCTTCTCCTTTGATTTGGATGACTTCTCTTTCCTGGGACTGAGATAAGGTAAACTGAAGAAGAAATAAAATAAATAAAGGAGGGGCAAATGGACATTTCATACCCCAATAACGCCTCTCTCTGGATGCGGTTGCCACCTTCCAACAAAATTTCAGCGCATAAACTACCTCACCTATATACGTTTTAGGGAAATAAATTTATCAAAATTCAAAGTCACAGAATAATAAAAATCTCTTCCGTTACTACTCCTATCCCCCCACTTCCACCGTAGAAAAGATCATATGCTTAAGGAAAGAAGCAATCTCTTCCCTATTCCCCCCAGATACTTCTGTGAGAGAAGGCAAGTGCTCCGAAAAGTACTTTTGATGGTGTGCGGCTTCCACAGCCGTAGAAATTAGCGCGGTAGGATATTCATAACTGGGAGCGAATTCTTTGACAAATTGAGCAACTTCCATGCAAAAGCGCTTATACCCCAGAAAGGAACCTTCTTTGTTGTCTTCATTTACCTCCTTCGTAAGGTAGGCTTTGGGAGATTCGTCAATTACGATCTGATATAATAAAGCAAGGTCAACCGGCATGCGCGTTTGAGGTAGGGGATCAAGGGTATGACAAAATACCTCAATGGCAATCTCCAGCTTGTAACGGGGATCCTTCACCCGATGGACTTCTATGGCTAATCGGTAGGATAGCCAATTCCAATACCAGGAAACCAAGTATATCAGAAGCTTGTGTTTGTTTTCAAAGTACCGATAAATAGAGGCTTCTGTAGATTCTATTTCATCTGCCAACTTTTTAAACGTAAAATGCTCAAATCCCAGTGAACTGATCATACAGACGCTGTTAACAAAAATCCTTTTTCCCAGTTCCGTCTTTTGTGGATCCCGTGTAAAAAGCTTTTCATTGATTTGAAGCTGAAGAAAAATTTCGTTGGTTTTCATGAAAATTGAGGGTATACCATCGAACTTGATAGTAAAGCTATGTTATTTTCAGGTAAAATAAAAGTCATTAGGTTTATTTTTTAAGAAATACTTGTTAATATTGTAGCAATATTAAACGAAACCTTAAGAAGCATATCGCGTTTAATAGTAAAACTATCAAAACCGAATGGCAGATTCACCTGTTACAACACATGAAGCACCCTCCCCTCTTCGCCGATTTCTGCGGCTGCTTTCGTTGGACAAGCAAGAGATACTCTACATCTATTTGTATGCTGGACTTAACGGCGTAATCTACCTCTCCCTCCCTCTTGGAATACAGGCCATTATTAGCCAGGTCCTGGCCAATCAGCTTTCCTCTTCTTGGGTAATCCTCATTTTTGTGGTGACCCTAGGAACGGCTGTCTTCGGAGGCCTTCAGATCATGCAAATGGCTATTTCCGAAATGCTTCAACAACGTATTTTTGCTCGCTCTGCCTTTGAATTTGCCTTTCGATTTCCCCGAATGAAGATGGAGGCCCTGGCAAATTACTTCCCCCCCGAATTAGTAAACCGTTTCTTTGATACCCAGAATATTCAAAAGGGACTACCGAAGATTCTGATAGATTTCTCGACCGCCTCTCTTCAAATCCTGTTTGGTCTCATTTTACTCTCTTTTTATCATCCCTTTTTCGTGTTTTTTGGAGTAGGTCTGCTAGTCCTTCTGTTACTGATCATCTGGATTACGGGGGCCAAGGGAATGCGAACCAGCTTAGAAGAATCCAACTACAAGTACCAGGTAGTGTACTGGCTGGAGGAGATTGCTCGTACCCTTAGTACCTTCAAGCTTGCGGGAAATACCGATTTGGCCATGAATAAAACGGATGAACTCGTTTCAAACTATATCACGGCTCGGAAACAGCATTTCAAAGTGCTTGTTTCCCAATTCGCCTATGCGGTCGGCTTTAAAACCCTTATTACGGCTGGTCTGCTGATCTTGGGTAGCGTCCTGCTTATTAGGAGGGAGATCAATGTAGGTCAATTTGTCGCATCCGAGATCATTATCCTGATCGTACTTTCTTCCGTAGAAAAGCTCATTTCCAGTATGGAAACCATCTATGATGTGTTAACAGCCGTGGAAAAACTTGGCAAGGTGATGGATCTTCCACTTGAGAGACATACGGGAATAAATTTCAAGGAGGTAAATCATGAAGATGGATTAAAACTGTCCCTAAGTAATGTTTCCTTTTCTATTCCCGACAGTCCCGTTGGGGGGCTTCAGAATATTAGTTTTGAGATTCAACCGGGTGAGAAAGTTTGCATTTCAGGCTTTACAGGTGCAGGGAAAACCCTTCTAATCAATATTCTTTCTGGGCTCTATGACTCCTACACGGGAAATATCAGTTACAATGACCTTTCCATTCGGGACTTGGATTTATTGACAGTCCGGTCCTATATAGGGGATTGCCTCTCTCAGAAAATTCTCTTCAGAGGAACGGTCCTTGAGAATCTCAACATGGGGAGATCTGAGATTGAAATGAAGGATGTGCAATGGGCCCTGCAAAGACTCAATCTAACTGAATTTGTCCAATCCCTCCCGCAAGGCCTACATACCATGCTAGTCCCTGAGGGTATTCAGATTCCTCAAGGAATCGCCCGGAAATTGATTTTGGCGCGCTGTCTGGCTAAACGGCCTCAATTGCTGGTTATGGAAGACTTTTTCTCCCTCTGGGAACCTATTGACCGAAAGCAAATTTGTGAATTTCTCACCTGTGGAGAGATGCAAACGGTTGTGGCCATATCCAACGACCAAATGTTTGCCTCTCTTTGCGATAGGGTGATCGTCCTGGATCAAGGGCAGGTTGTAGATATCGATTCTTACTTTAATATCTCCACTAAATCTTACCACTCAGAAATTTTCCATTAACCTCGAGCACATGCTAAATATATCTGATAATAGAATAAATGATGAGGTGCTTGTGGATGAATACGGCTCCTGGGATCATATTATTGATCCCAAACCTGCGAGAAGTCTACTCATTTGGATAGGCATCTTTATCTGTATGGGATTTGTGATCCTTTTGCTTCCCTGGACCCAAAATATACAGGCATCAGGTAAGGTTACTACCCTGTACCCCTCTCAGCGTCCTCAGGAAGTAGAATCTGCATTGGCAGGACGGATTGAAAAATGGTTTGTAAACGAAGGAGATACTGTTTCAGCGGGAGATACTATTCTACACCTCTCTGAGATTAAAGACGCCTATTTCGATCCTAAGCTACTTGAACGTACGGCACAGCAAATACAAGCCAAAAACATGGCAGGAGACTCGTATTCCCAAAAGGCCCAAGCCTTAAATGCCCAGAAGACCAATCTCCAGCAGGCTATGACATTGAAAACCCAGGCGGCAGAAAATTATTTGCAACAAGCCTATTTCAAACAAAAAGCTGACAGTGTGGATTGGGTTCTTGCCCGGGTAGCTGACTCTATAGCTGCTTTGCAATTGACTCGATGGGAAAGTCTCTTTGAACAGGACCTTAAGTCTCGGACGGAATTGGAAAAAATGAAAAAACAACGGCGAGAAACTCAGACCAAATTGATCGCCCAGCAGAATAAATGGGCCTCTTCCCGTGCAGGCTTGCAGAATGCTCGCATCGAACTCAATAATGTACAAAATGAATACGGCGAAAAACTTCAAAAAGCCGAGTCTGAACGACAAAGCTCACTAAGTTCCTTTTACGATACGCAGGCCCAGGTGGCAAAAATGGAAAATCAGTTGTCCAACTATGCCCAGAGAAGTCAGTATCGATACGTATTGGCCCCACAATCGGGCATTATTGACAAGGCCCTCAAAGCCGGAATCGGAGAAACCATCAAAGAAGGAGACGCCGTTGTAAGCGTGGTACCCCTGAAGATTGCCTTAGCTGCTGAAATATATGTTAGACCTGTAGATATGCCGCTCGTACGAAAGGGACAACCTGTTCGCTTGGAGTTCGACGGATGGCCAGCCATTATATTTGGTACAGGATGGCCCACGGCTTCCTTTGGAACCTTCGGAGGAAAAGTTTTTGCCATAGAAAATGCTATGCGCGAAAATGGAACCTACCGCATTCTTATTGAAATGGAGGACCCTGATAAAGAGGCCTGGCCCAATGCCATACGCATTGGTTCTGGGGTGAAGGCCTTCGCCTTACTTAATCGTGTGCCTGTCTGGTTTGAAATTTGGCGCCAGCTCAATGGCTTTCCCCCCGAATTCTATGAAGGCCCAGCAAAGCCTTCTAAATCCAAAAAGACCAAAACGAAGGATACTGGCTTTGGAGATTAGTAAAAAAATGATGTGGTTATTACCAAAATGTTTGCCCCTACTCTTCCTGATGGGACTGGGTATTTCTATGCCTTCTATGAAGGCACAATCTGCGGTTGATAAGGCTGATTCCACTGCATATGTATCCCTTATTCGATTGGCAGACTACCTGGATGGAGTCCTCCAATACCATCCTGTAGCCCTACAGAGCGATCTACTTACTGAGCAAGCGCGTGCAGTGCTCCGAAGCTCTAGAGGAGGATTTGACCCCAAACTCTACGGCGACTATGACGATAAGTATTTCAAAGGCCGCAATTATTGGCGAATATTTGATGGAGGGCTTTCTATGAAAACCCGTTTGGGAATAGAACTTAAAGGAGGCTTTGTATTTCAAGATGGTGATTTCCTCAACCCCGAGCGAAGTATTCCTTCTGATGGGCAATTGCTTCTGGGGGCAAAGGTACCCATTGGCCAAGGGTTAATCATTGACGCTAGAAGGGCAGCCCTCAAGCAAGCCCAAATTTTTGAGCAATCCAACCAAATTGAACGGTGGCTCCAACTCAATGACCTGCTATTCGAGGCTTCAATCGCCTATTGGGAGTGGTCCTTGGCTTCTGCACAACAAAGACTTTTTAGCCAGGCCTTAGGGGCGGCTGAAGAACGCTTCTTGGCATTAAAAAACACTTTCTTTGCAGGAGATGCTGCAGGGATTGATACGGTAGAGGCCTTTACCCAAGTCCAACAGTTCACCCTGTTAGAAAGAGAAGCCTCTCTCGAAACAGAAATGAAGAAATTATTGGTTGAGACTTTTCTATGGAATCCTACCCAAGATCCGATTAGCCTCCCCGATAGTGTAGAAGCCGTTTTCATGGAGGAATTGGTTTATCAAGACTCAGACCTGCCTGAGGATCTGACGGAACTACTCTCCAATTTGGACCAGCATCCAGAACTTCAAAAAATCCGATTCAAATTGGCCTCCTTAGAGATTGATCGGAAATTTAAAGCCGATAAACTTAAACCAAAACTGGACCTCAATTACAACCTCCTTTCGAACTCATTGGGAGGAGAAGACCTCAGTTCAACCTACAGCCTAAGTCCCCAAAACTATAAATGGGGGGTAAATTTTTCTTATCCTTTGTTCCTCCGAAAGGAACGTGGAGAGCTTGCCCAAACGCGAATCAAAATACGGGATACCCAATTCTATCAAAAAAATAAGCAACAAGAGCTCCGCAATAAAATTTTGGCCTATGCCGAACAAGAACGAGTTTTAGAACAGCAAGTTCAGCGAATAGCTATTCAGGTGGAAAATTATCGCCTCTTATATGAAGGAGAAATACAAAAGTTCGAAGCGGGTGAGAGTACCCTCTTTTTGATCAATTCCCGGCAGCAAAAGCTAATTGAAGCAGAGCAAAAGCAACTGGATTTGGAGTTCAAATGGATTAAGGCACGCACCTACCTAAATTGGGTAAGGGGCCTATTATATACTCCAACCTAATTCTATTCTTCTTATGTAAGTCAGCTTTTAGGGACAGAATCAACAAGAGGTATTAGCAGGTAAAGAATACCCCTAAATAATCTTTCTGTTAGTTCCCTACAGCTTATCCAAAGAGAAAGAGGAGAAATAATTTCTCCTCTTTGTAAAACTAACTAAACCCAATCTATTTTTTAATGCCCTACCCTAGCCCTTGAAGACAGCATTCAGACAATTCAGATTAATCTTTAAATTCCAGCAACACATTAAAAGACAAGTCAATCAAAAAGTTGGATAAACGTGGAAGAAAAATCTGGTCTTCTTTTGGACATTCGGCCATATTCTGTCGGACAAACCAATGCTGATTTACGCTTTCTATGATGGTTAATGCCAGGTTATCAGCAAAAGGATACTCCTCGCAAATTATTTCCAGGGATTCTGAAATGATTGCTAAGAGCTTCTTATACCCTTGATTCATGCCAGAATAAAAGTAATTGGGAGAAAAGAAGACCTCCTGTTTTAAGGGCTCTCGAACTAACACATTGAACAGGGGATAAATGTAAGGCTCCTGGTTTTCTCTAAGGGGACTATATTCATGACAAAGGCATTGCAGGGAGATAATCAACTTGTGTCTCTGAGAATTGGACTCCAACTGGTAAACCGAAATCCAATGTGCCATCCAATTCCAGTAAAACTCATTTAGATAAGCGAGTAGCTGGTACTTATCAGAAAAGTAGTACGAAACCTTTTCATAAGATACGCCCATCCTCTCACTTAACAGGTGCAGATTCATCCCCGCCACTCCAATGTTATTCAGTAAGTGTATACTTTCTGCCAGGAGGAGTTCTCCAAATTCAGATTGAAGGGGATCCTCTATATAAAGGGCTTCACTAATCGGGAATTGGTAATTATTCCAATTTTGCCCCTTGTAGAATCCGTTTTGAGAATTCATAGGCTTCTTGTTAATTAAATCCATGGGTAGTCAGGGCATAGATTAAAATAGCGGTTGAATAGGTTGAAAAAGGCATCTCATTATTAGCTTAAAAAGCAATAGGCACCTGGGTTTTAATACCAATCAATTGAGGTCTGTGCCGTTCTATTTCCCCGGGATCAATAATGAAAGGATTGGTATCGAGCTCGAAGGGAGCTATCAATTCTGGCAAATTTTTGTATGGGTCTAGAGAGGCCATCATCAGATTTGGATTAATGGCAAGCGCCTTCTGGTAGTCTTTTATAAATAAATCCGATCTATCCAGTTTAAGCCAACAAAAGGCTCTAAGTATAAAATATTCTCCTCGAGTCTCATTCAATTCTATGGCTACTTCTATGTGAGTGAGTGCAATACTTGGCTGTAAGTTGCTCAAATACATCCGAGATTTAAGGTAGCTTTGATAAGACACATCTTGAGAATAAAGGCTAGGGATCAACAAACCAGCACATACGAAAAGCGTCATAAAAAATCTTAGCATCGGTTTCATAGGATTCAAATTTTAAAGAGTTGAACATCGTGCGGCCGGCCCCCTATCTGGGAAGCCGGCCGACTTCCCTACTACTGAGTTCTACTAATTAACACCTATTCACAAGTACCATATTCCGATTATTCCTATCTTGTAATTTTTCCATGGTCTGTTTCATTCCAACTTCTCCAGGTCGAATGGTGGCACAACCTATGGAAGCAAAGGCGAAAAGACCGATTGTCAGGTAAAAAAAGGGCTGTTCACTCATACTCGTATTAGTTGGAGTTTAACTTTGTTTACATCCTATACGACTATAAATAAATATAGTTTTATTACTTTGTAATTATTATTAACTTTAATAACTAATAGTATTACTATCATGCCGTAACGAGAGACTTATCTTAGGCTTACTCCTTGAAAGGAGAAGGGAATTATTGGAAAGCCTAACTAACTTGAACCTTGGATAAGGAAATAGTTTCGGGAAGAAAGATTGAGTGTGTAGGCCTGAAAATTCGTTGGGAACCGGGAGTGTTATAGGGGGGCTGGAATTTTGCGATTTTTGGTGCTACGTTTTTCTAAAAAAGGTAGCAAAAATTTTTGAAAGAAAGTGAAAATAGCCTAATTCAATTCATTTGAAAGGATTTTATCCAAAACTCACGTAAATTAAGAAAGAAGGAAAATAAAAAGCTTGGTCTGGGTTCTTTTTCTAGATTTAGTAACGCGCCTGGATATGCTTAAAACCTTGGGTAAATGAACGAATCACCCCCTTTTCCTGGGGATCGTAGACCCATTTGGTGTCAAAATAGGCTAGCACATTTTCATTTACCTCATCTCCTAAGATGAGGCAGTGAAATTGGGTGTTTTTATTCTGCTGGTGGTAGCGGAATTTATCCAGCACATCCTCATTGGTCTTAGACATGATGAAGTCGGAGACCATCAAGACGTCAGCATCCTCATAGTCATGGGTACCTAACTGCCTGATAGCCTCGTGCAAGGCAAGTGTAGCATCTGTCCCCCCATAAAAGGACATTTTCAAAAATTCAGCAATGTCATCAATGCTCTTGGCAATATCATGTAGGTTCAAGGTTTTTATTCCAATAGAAAAATTAATCAAGAAGGCTTTTCGATTCTGATTCATCGCCATCTTCAAAATGCCTAAAATGAGTACTTTGGCAATTTGCTCAGGCCTACCCTGCATGCTTTCGCTGGTGTCTACGCAAATAATAAACGGTCCTTTTTCCTTTTGATTTACCCGCTGATGGATTTCTGTATAATGGTCTTCGCTAGGCACCAATTTGCTATCCTCATAGCGGAACGTAATCAATTTGCTATCGGCATACTTCTTCAGGAAAAGCAGTTCCGTTTCAGCATCCCCTAAGAGACTGGCTTCAGAACTGAGCATATGGGTGAGTTCATTGCTTTCCTTTATCCCTACAATTTCAGCCCGACTCAATTCATCTAGCTCCCATTTTTGCCGAATGATAGTCTTCTCCATGATTTCCTCTTCGATTTCTATTTCGGCTTCACGCATTTTCCCCAACAAATCCACGAGTTCTTTGATAGACTCCTCCTTTTCGAGGAGCTCATTGTAATGATGTAGGACATCAAAGGAGGTATCCTGCCACAGTTTGCGAGAAAGATCCCACCCCATATAGTCTGCAAAAGGGTTGACAAAATCATGGATTTTTTTGTATTCAATTACTTTCTCAGATAACAAGTCTACATAAGACTCTTTCTCTTCCTCAAATTTTGCGAGTTGCTGTTCCAGAATTTTGGCGTGCAGAAGGGCATCCCATTGGGCGAGTAACTCATGGATCAATAATTCTATTTGTTCCTGATTTTTCTCCGATATAGCGTGGATTTCATTGTGGGAAATTGCTTGATCAAATTTTTCCTTAAAAAATAAATGATCTAGCTCAGATCGGTCGTAAACACCACCAAGGTATTCCGGCAAGGCCTTCCATCGCTGGATAAAAATAGGGAGTGGGGTAATGGCCCAGGATTCCAGCCGTTGTTTTTCCTCTTCGTATAGGTTGATGGTTCGGGATTTTCTATAGGCTTTACGCAAGAAATACAGGATATCAATAATTACCTGTTTTTTGATGAGAGGACTAAAAGTCATCACCTCCACTAATCCTTCAATGAGAAAGATGCCATCCAGGGCCCGTTGGAAGTATTCAAAATAGGGTTCTTTCAATCCGGGAATTAGGTGCTGGTCGGGATGGAATTTATTTTGAATGTACTGGACTAGGTAGACTCTCCTGCGCCTATCCAATAGGTTTCCAAATTCTATGAAGCGCTTGAATTCCTGTTCCAGTTCTTTTTCTATGTCCTTTTCTATCAAGGATTCTATTTTTGAAGTTCAGACCTTTACTACCAAGAGCAACTCTCTCCCTAAACTCATACATGGGTGTAGGTAAACTGGACCTTTTCCAGGCTCATCTGTAGCTTTTTCAAATGGGCTACCACATCGTCGTAGTTACTCCTCACAATATCTGCATACTCTGGGTCGACAAAGAGGTTTTGCTCAAGAGAATCTATCTCTGAAGGACGATTTTCGCTTAAATTTTCTAACTGCTGGCTAATAAAGGTACTTATACGCTGGTATCGTTCATTCCAGAATTTTTGGACGATTTCGTGGGGCTTCTTGCTGATATATTCCGTTTTTTCTATTAGGCGAGTTTCCAATTCATAGGTGAGCAAGGTGGAATTATAGCGGACATCCAAGGTGTTTTCCTCCCTTCCCTTGGAAGCAGAAATACGATTAATGAGATTCTTCTCTTCATCAAAAAAATTGGTTACTTCCAATT